>CAXXES010000007.1:0-1200146 GCA_963677175.2 uncultured Sunxiuqinia sp. | reverse complement strand
AATCAATCTGTTTGTGCAAGTGAATAATTTGCTGGATGAGAAATACTCAAACAATGGATATGGAGGTAACTGGTATGAACAAGGAGTCGAAAAAACCTGGCATACTATTATCCACAGGCGGTACGAATCTTATGACAGGACTTACCTTGACATTTTAGTTTTTATTCAAGTTTTAATGTAACAGCTAATCCCCGGGCCGCTTTGGGCTTCGGGGATTATTCTACTTCGATTTGTGCCAGATTATTGGTCACCACATTATGAAACAGGGGGGCGATGGTGACTTTAGGATAGCGTCGGCGAAGCCGCCCGGCTTCGGCAACTAAAAAATCAACCGCATTGCCAATTTCGAAAAAGGCGAAAGATTTTCAAAATGCATTTGGGCTGTTTCTTTTTCCCAGCCGGCATTGGCAGCCATGCCATTAATGAATTTGTCTTTACGTTCTTCAAGCTGCACCATCTCACAGTCGGTATGACCAATTAAAGCAATATGCTGAACCCCACCAACACCAATAGCATAAGAAACCTGAAATTCGTGGTAAAACAGGTTGGCGCCCCCTGATCGGATGATATAAGCAAAGTTATCCGGAACCCACAGATTTTTCCGGTTATCCATACACATGCCAATCAGCATTTGCGGTTTTTTATAGATGCTAAATGTCTTATTCAGGTTTTGTACTCCAGCAATAAACCAATGGGTGTATTCCGATACTTTGGTAAAATATCCTCCCTGCCATTTACTTCAATCAGTCGTGTCATTTTATCTCCCAATTTGTTCATTACTGCAACCACTCCAACTCCTAAAGGTTCATGCAAGGCAGGCAAAAAGAATGGAGCGCCGGAGCTGTAGGCTCATATTTTCTTGTTACTTTTGAATTGCTAAAAGCAAATAATTATGGCAAAAGATTGGAAAGAGCGCTTGGGAGTGGTTTATTCTACCAATCCTGATTTTAGTTTTAACAAGGAAGAACAAGAGGTGCAGCAAACCCGGCTCCGAAGCAACAGGATTTGCGGGTGAGTTTGGATAAAAAGAACCGAAAGGAGGCTGTGACTTTGGTTACCGGTTTCGTTGGAAACGACGACGACCTGAAAGCGCTGGGAAAACTGTGAAGTCGAAGTGCGGCGTAGGGGGGGCTGCAAAAGGTGGTGAAGTGATGATTCAGGGCGATTTCCGCGATAAAATCATGCAGATACTTCAAGCGGAGGGATACAAAGTTAAGCGCTCCGGAGGATGAACCATTTTTTTCTTTTTGCAGCTTCTTCTGGTCACTCCCAGGAAAGATTGTAATTTTGTTGAATTCAAATTTAAAACACCCGCACCGATGAAAGATAAACTGGAAGCTTTTGGAAAACTATTGCAGATTATGGATGAACTGCGCGAGCAATGCCCTTGGGATCGGGAGCAAACTTTGAGTCGCTGCGCAGGCTTACCATTGAAGAAACCTACGAACTGGGCGATGCCATTTTGCAAGCCGATTTGCAGGAAATAAAAAAGGAGCTGGGCGATTTACTGTTGCACATTGTATTTTATTCCAAGATTGGTTCAGAGCAAAAGGCTTTCGATATTACGGATGTGATCAACAGTTTGAACGAGAAACTGATTTATCGTCATCCGCATATTTATGGTGAGGTGGATGTGAACAGTGCCCGCGAAGTGGAGCAAAACTGGGAAGCTTTAAAGTTGAAAGAAAAGGGCGAAAAAGAATACCGTGCTGGAAGGGGTTCCCGCCTCGTTGCCGGCTTTGGTAAAGGCAAACCGGATACAGGAAAAAGCCAGTGGGGTGGGTTTCGATTGGGAACATCCGGACCAGGTGTGGGACAAAGTGAAAGAAGAGGTGAATGAGTTGCAGCACGAGTTAACGGAGAATAACTGCGACAAAATTGAAGCTGAGTTTGGTGACCTGTTTTTTGCTATGGTCAATGCCGCCCGGCTGTATGGCATCGATCCCGAAGCTGCACTGGAACGGACCAACCTGAAGTTTATTAAGCGCTTTAACTACCTTGAGAGCCAAACCCTGAAAAAAGGTAAGGACCTGAAAAATATGCCCCTCTCCGAGATGGATCATTATTGGGAGGAAGCGAAAAGGATGGAATAGATTCTATTTGTGAAACTCACTCAGAATAGTGTCGGCCAGGTTGAGATCTCCTTCACGAATTGAGATTATTTTATCTGAATTTTAAAGTTTGTTGTGCGATCCATCACAGAATGGCGGATTGTCTGTTTGTTTGCATCGGCACCAAAATACCGACTGAACTTCTTCGATCTTTACCTGTTTGGGCGTAAATTCGCCGCCTTTGTGCGATCCGTCGCAAAACGGCTGATTGGAGCTCATTCCGCAGGCACACCAAAAATAGGTGCCTGGTTGCATTTCCATCATCAATGGGCTTTTCTCTGCTACTTTTCCTTTTGCCATCATTTCCTGGTTTTCTTGATTGTGTTTTTTTAGAATGTTTGCAAACAAGTTATCACTTTCAATGCGATAAGCAACGACCTGGTTATCGAAGAAAGTAGGAACCAACAGCAGGTCGAGTTCTTTGGCAAAAAAGATATCGGCTGTGTTAATTTCTTCTTGGGTTGAATCCCATAGCTTGGTCATTTCACCATCTTCGAGGTAAAAAATTCGCCCGGCCCAGTTCGAAAACACAAAGTTGCCGTGCTTGTCTTTTTCCAAGCCATCGATGCCATGGCAGCCGCTTTGCATCTCAGTCATTTCTTTGGTTTTTACATCAACCACATGAATCTTGTCCGACCCAATGTATAGCTTCCCCTTTTCGGTATATAAGCCGTTAATGCCTTCAAATTGGTCACTTTCCTTCCATACTTCAAATTTCCCGTCGGTTAAGGCGTGTACTTTGTTTGTCCGGCTGTCGGTTACGAAGATTGTTCCATTGCTACAGGCAGCCACATCGTTCAGGAAAATAGAGCCCGGAGCAGGGTAGCGGTTCGCTGTTTTGCCATCGCTCAGGTTAATCTCAACCAGCTCATCAATGTCCGAAACGTACAACTTTCCTTCATAAACAGCCATCCCTTTCGGACCACTCAGGCCGGTTGCCCATTTCATTTCTTTTACTGTTCCGTCGGTGTTCAGTTGGGTGATAAAACCATTGCCGTCTTTTTCCGAAGGATTTTCATTGATGTTGGCAACAAAGATCACATCAAGCTCAGCATCGTAGTACACTGATTCGGGAGTTTTCATGTTTGGTCCGGTACGCCAAACTTCAACCAGTTTCTGGCCATAACTGTAAGTCGAAAAAAAATAAAATAAATACAGCGATAAGTGTTTTTTGTGGGTTCATTTCTTTTATTTTTAGGTTTTATTCTAATTGAATTAACAAGGTACGAACTTTTTAGTTTGATTATTAAACATAAACATAGATGAGAAAAATATTCCTGTTCATTGCGCTGATAACCATTTTATTGGTTTCGTGCAGCCCCAAAAAAGAAACTTTGTTGTATGTAGGAACCTACACCGAAAATGATAGCGAAGGGATATACGGTTACCAGTTTGATGAGGAAACAGGAACGTTGACTTTAAAGTTTATCACTCCAAACCGGGCGAATCCGTCGTTTTTGGCTATCTCGCCCGATCAAAACCATTTGTATGCTGTATCGGAGGTCAAGGAAAGCCCGGACATAGATAGTGGTTCGGTAACTGCTTACCGAATTGCGGCTTCGGGAGAGCTGGAAAAAATAAATCAAAAAGCCACGAAAGGTTATCACCCGTGCCATGTGGAGGTTTCCCCCGGCAGTAAGTTTGTGGTGGCTTCGAACTACAGCAGCGGCAGCCTCAGTTTTTATCGTGTGGAAGAAGATGGTGGGTTGAGTGATTCGTTTCAGCAGATCCAGCATGTTGGATCGGGCCCCGACAGTATCCGCCAAAGCCAGCCGCATGCGCATTCCGCTTTGTTACGACGCTTCGGGCAACTTGCTTGTCTCGGCCGATTTGGGAAACGATAAACTTGAATTTTACCAGTATGACGAAGCCACTGGTCAATTTCAGGAAGCCGAAAAACCTTTTGTGGCCATAGAAGCTGGCGCTGGTCCGCGTCACTTTGCCTTTTCGCCCGACGGGCAATTCATTTATGTGATGAATGAGTTGAATTCGCGGGTGAGTGTTTTGAAAAAGCAAGGCGGACAGTTTGAACTGCTGGAGAGCGTTTCGGCCTTGCCTGCGGGCTTCGCGGGTGAAAGCTTCGGCGCCGATATTCATTTGAGTGCCGATGGGCGCTTCGTATACAGCTCCAATCGGGGGCATAACTCCATTGCCGTTTTCAGTCGCCAGGCCAATGGCTCCATTCGCTTGCTCGAAACGGTTCCGGTTGAGGGCGAATGGCCGCGTAACTTCACGATCTCGCCTGAAGGAAACTTCCTGTTGGTTGCCAACCAGCATAGTAATAATATTACCTTGTTTGAAATTGACCCTGAAGCCGGAACACTTTCCTACACCGGAAAAAGTATGGAGGTTCCCAACCCGGTTTGCCTGAAGTTTCTTTCCCGATGACTCTAATCCCTTGACTAAAAGCGCTTGCTAGCCGTCCGACAGCGTTCGGAAGTCGTCCGACAACACTTGCGCCTTGCCCGACAGCGTTTGCGCCTCGCCCGACAACACTTGCGCCTTGTCCGACGGAGTTTGCGCCTCGCCCGACAGCACTTGCGCCTTACCCGATAAAGTTTGCGCCTCGTATGGCACGATGCGGAAACGGTTTTCGAAAGAACATTAACCGTTTTTTGATAGATCGGTTGAATGAGATCGTGGATGATCGAAAATCTCAGTCAACCCTCCGTTCCCTTTTTTCTGTCAATTGATTTGACTTTATTAACAAAAAAGCCTTAACTTTTCATTCTCGCTTTTGTTTGGTTGAAAAATAGTCTAAAGCTAAAATGAAATGAATCAAAACTTAATGAATCAGTTGGTTGCGTTGATTGTGTCGCTTTTCGTACTCGGAAGTTGTTCAACAGGTAACGGGCAGCACAATGACCAGGTTATACAACAGGCAGCCGAAAATTACCAGAGCTATTGTGCCGGATGTCATGGCAACAATCTCGAAAAATTTGAAGACAAAGAGTGGATGTATGGTGAAGACAATGCAGCCATCATTCATAGCATTACGTTTGGGCAGGAAGAAATGGGCATGCCCGGTTTCGAAGCTACTTTTTCGGAAGACGAGATTTCAGCTTTGGCCGAGTATGTAAAGAAAGGGGTGCCTGAAGATAAAGAGTCCCTGCAACCAGCGCTTTCAGGAAACCAGGTGGTCGAGTCGGAAGAGCAGAAGTTTATTGTCGACACAGTGGTTTCTGGCTTGGATGTTCCCTGGGGATTGGAATTTCTGCCCAATGGCGACCTGCTAATCGCAGAACGTTCAGCTAAATTGTACCGCTTTACCAATTATGAATTGCAGGAAATTACCGGCTTGCCCGAAATTATGGTGAAAGGGCAGGGGGGCCTCATGGATTTGGAATTGCACCCGAACTACGAAGAAAATGGCTGGCTGTATTTGTCGTACTCCGGTTATGCCGATGATAATAAGAATGAAGGTTGCACCAATGTTATGCGTGCCCGGCTCCATGGCAATCAACTGGTGGATCAGGAAGTCATTTTCAACGGTTTTCCTGATTCGAATCGTGGACAACACTGGGGTTGCAAACTTGAATTCGATAGGGACGGTTACCTTTTCTTTGGAATCGGCGATCGCGGAAACCGCGATGTTAATCCGCAGACATTGACTAACCTCTCGGGTAAAATTCACCGGATTTATGATGATGGCTCAATACCCGAAGATAATCCGTTTGTCGATACACCGAATGCCCAGCCCAGCATCTATTCCTATGGACACCGCAATCCACAGGGAACCGCCATGCACCCCGAAACAGGCGCAATTTGGGAAACAGAGCATGGTCCGCGTGGTGGCGATGAGCTGAACCTGATCAAGCCGGGATTAAACTATGGCTGGCCGGTTATTTCATATGGTATTAATTACGATGGAACAAGCTTCACCGATATCACCGAAAAAGAAGGCATGGAACAACCCATTATTTATTGGGATCCTTCCATCGCGCCTTGCGGAGCCACTTTTGTGAAAGGTGACCGCTACGAGAATTGGAAGAATAATATTTTGGTTGGTTCTCTCCGTTTTATGTATGTTGAACGGGTTGTTTTAGATGGAAATACCGTCACTCATCAGGAAAAACTTCTGGAAGGAATTGGAAGGGTGCGTAATGTTGAAATGAGTCCGGATGGTTTTGTGTATGTGGCCATTGAAAATCCAGGCAAAATAGTAAGGCTGATTCCGGTGCCGTAGCGTAGTACAAAGTCTTCGAGTTATTGATCCTCAAGTTTCAAATCGTAACGAGTTTTAATTATGCGATACAAAAATGATCAACCGAGATTCACGATATGGATATACGCGAGATTACCTAATGTCATTAAAAAGTCATTCAATTGTCATTAGGCGGTCATTAAGTTGTTTTGAGACGATCAATGACAATAAAATGACTATGAATGACAATAATTGATAGCCACGACAGGACAAGTAGATGTGTAAGCGGATAATCATTTTTCCGATTTCTGATTTACGTTTCATCATCCTGTGCAGATGCTTAAAGAAAACTCCCCGGATTCCGGGGAGTTTTTTAGTATATAAAAGATGGTTCGTTCAAGCTATTTTTCGCTTTTATATTCAAAATCGTACGATTCGTTGTGTTGGCTCAGGTCCAGACCAATTTTTTCTGACTGGGCCGACACCCGCAAAGGGACAATCATGTCAGTAACCTTGTACAAGAGGTAAGAGCCGCCAAACGTGAAGATTCCAACAATGACCAAAGCCAGTAAATGATAAAGGAAAGTGGTTGTTTCTCCATAGATCAAGCCAACTTCTTGTGCAAAAACGGCGGTGAGCAACATGCCAACAATACCGCCCATGCCGTGGGCCGGAAACACATCAAGCGTGTCGTCCAGTCGTGTTTTGGAGCGAAGTTCAATGGCGTAGTTACTGATCAAAGCGGCAACAACACCAATAAAAATACTGGCGCCCACATTCACAAAACCAGCAGCCGGCGTGATGGCTACTAAGCCTACAACCAACCCAATGGACGCTCCCATGCCGGTTGGTTTTTTCCCTTTGGCCATGTCGTAAAATAAATAAGCAAGCATGGCTGCTGCCGAGGCGGTGTTGGTGTTCATCAGGGCCAGGGCAGCCGTTGAATTGGCTCCCAGAGCCGAACCGGCATTAAATCCAAACCAGCCAAACCATAACATTCCCGCACCTAACAAGACAAATGGAATGTTGGCAGGCCTGAATTCCTTGCCAAAATCTTTGCGTTTACCCAAAAACAACGCTCCAGCCAGCGCTGCAAAACCAGCCGACATGTGAACTACCGTTCCACCGGCAAAGTCGAGTACTCCCCAGTTTCTCAGGAATCCGTTTGGATGCCAGGTCCAGTGGGCCAGCGGAGCATAAATGAATAAGGAAAATAAGACCATGAAAAGCATGTATGCCCGGAAACGAACCCGGCCGGCAAATGATCCGGTAATTAAAGCCGGTGTAATAATGGCAAATTTTAATTGAAACATGGCGAATAGGGCCAATGGAAAGGTTGGGGCCAGGTCAGGATGTGTTGCGCCGCTTACACCTCTAAACATGAAGAAAGTCAAGGGGTTTCCAACCAATCCAAATCCGTCGGGACCAATGCTGTCGCCAAAAGCAAGGCTGAAGCCAAGAATCACCCATACCACACTGATCAGGCCCATGGCGATGTAACTTTGCAACATGGTCGACAGGATATTTCGAGACTGGATCATGCCTCCGTAGAAGAAAGCAAGTCCGGGAGTCATTAATAAAACCAAGGCAGTTGCCGTCAACATCCAGGCTGAATCGCCTGAATCAATGTTAGGATCATCTAAGCCTCCGAATCCGCTTGGGAAAAATACCCCGACCACGGCTGCAAGAATTAATAACAAGAGAATAAAAAGCCAACTGAGTTTACGATTTTTCATGATGTCAAAATATTTAGGTTACCTACAATTATAATGTGAAGTCAAACGAAATAGTTTCAGCCTTTATCGATTTGATATTTAATTGGCGGCAAAAATAGCAAATTAAAATAAAATCAAAAATTGGAATTTCAAAATGACAAAATGTTGATGGGTTACATTGCACTTGCTTTTGATGCTTAGAAGGAGTGTGAAGAAGTTAATTGTTTGTTCTTGAGAATTTTGGTTTGGTTTGTTGAAATAGGTGTGATTTCTCACAATGCAAGATTTGAGACTGAAAATTAAACTATCTGTTTAAAATTGTGTACTTTTACACGCAATAATTCAAGGCTGAAGACTAATTATGACACTACGAAACAACTTGGACCAGACAGATTTGCACATTCTGGACATTATCACAAACAATGCCCGAATCCCGTTTAAAGACGTTGCTGCTGAAGTCGGGATTTCACGAGCTGCCGTTCATCAACGCGTGAACCGAATGATTGATATGAAAGTTATTACTGGCTCGGGGTATCACATTGATCCCCGGAAAGTAGACTTTAAAACCTGTACTTATGTGGGTGTTTTCCTTGAAAAAGGTGGTTATTATGAAGATGTTGCCCGACAGTTGCAAGATATACAGGAAATTGTGGAGTGTCACTACACGACCGGACAGTATGCCATTTTCGTGAAAGTGTATGCCCGCGACAATGAACACTTAAAAGAAATATTAAGTGAAAAAGTTCAAAAAATATCTGGAATATCCAGTACCGAAACCTTTATCTCGCTCGAAGAAACCTTTAAGCGGCAGGTACCGATTCAGGATTGACTGAGTCGTTGTCTGACAGCTTCGTATACGAGTAAGCCGGCGGCAACCGAAACATTTAACGATTCAATTTTACCAAGAATAGGAATTTGAAGCTGTGCATCGGCCAGGTTCAGAATTTGTTGTTCAATTCCCTTTTCTTCCGAGCCCATCACAATGGCCGTTGGGCCGGTAAAGTCGGCTTGTGTGTAATTGTCCGAAGATTTTTCGGTTGCAGCGGTTATTCTTAATCCGGATTCTTTTAAAAAGATGATGCTTTTTTTCAGGTCTTTGGTACGGCAAACAGGCACCAGGTGCAATGCTCCGGCCGAGGTTTTTACCGCATCAGCATTGATTCGGGCGGCTCCTTTTTCAGGAATGACGATCGCATCAACGCCGGCACATTCGGCTGTACGTACAATGGCTCCAAAATTACGAACATCGGTCACCTGGTCTAAAACTAAAATCAGCGGGTTTTTGCCGGCTTCGAATACGGAAGGCAGAAAATTTTCCAATTCATAAAAGGTAACCGGCGAAATAAATGCCAGCACACCCTGGTGGTTTTTGCGGGTAATCCGGTTGATTTTTTCCTGCGGAACATATTGAAACGGAATTTGATGCTCCCTTATTTTTTCAAACAACTCCTTGAATAGATCACCTCCCGGCCCTTTTTTAAGTAAGATTTTATCAATTTCTTTTCCCGAATCGATGGCTTCAATAACCGCGCGGATGCCGAAAATAAAGTCGTCGGTATTTTTTTGTTGCTTGTTGTACATATTACCAGGTTTTCTGTGATTTCAATGATTCGTATTCTTCCAGGTTTCCCTCCCAATCGCGTATAACTTGCTCCAGTTTGGCTTTCAATTGGTCATATTGCTCAAAGATGGCATGATCGTTTATGGCTTTGGGTTTCGCCATTCTTTTATCCAGTTCTTCAATTTTGTTTTCCAGCTCCGTTATTTCCTGTTCGGCCTGTTCTATTTGCTTTTCCAGCCTGCTGATATTTTTATTAACCTCTTTACGTTCTTCGTAACTTAGCTTTTTCTCTTCCTGAATTGGTTTTCCCTTTTTTTCTGAAACGGGGCTGGTTTTGCTTTTCATTTCCAGCTCTTTCATCGATTCCATTTTCTTGCGTTTCAGGAATTCGTATATGCTACCCAGGTGCTGCTTGATCTTCCGGTCTTTAAACTCGTAAATACAATTCACCAGACCATCCAGGAATTCACGGTCGTGCGAAACAACAAGGACGGTTCCCTCGTAGCTGGCTAAGGCTTGCTTCAGAATTTCTTTCGAACGCATGTCCAGGTGGTTGGTGGGTTCGTCCATCACCAAAAAGTTGACCGGTTCCAGCATCAGCCGGATCATAGCCAGCCGCGAGCGCTCACCACCCGAAAGTACTCTCACTTTTTTGTCTGCATCTTCACCCGAAAACATGAAGGCACCAAGAATATCGCGAATTTTCGTGCGAACATCGCCAACCGCAATCTGGTCGATGGTTTCGAGTACCGACAGGTTTTCGTCCAGCCGTTGAGCCTGGTCCTGCGCAAAATAGCCAATCTTGACATTGTGCCCTAGTTTCATCGTTCCCTGGTATTCCAGCTCACTCAGAATGATTCGGGCCAAGGTGGTTTTTCCTTCGCCATTCTTTCCTACGAAAGCCACTTTCTCACCGCGCTCAATCATCAGGTGAATATCATCGAGTACCAGCAAATCACCATATTTTTTGGTGAGGTGTTTACATTCGGCTACAATGGTTCCTGAGCGTTCCGGCGGCTGAAAGCGAATGTTGAGGCGCGAATTATCTTCTTCGTCAATTTCAATCCGATCGAGCTTGTCCAGCATTTTAGCGCGCGACTGCACCTGCACCGACTTGCTTGCTTTGTACCGGAAACGCTCAATGAATTTCTCGGTGTCTTCAATCATCTTTTGCTGATTCTTAAAAGATGCAAGTTGGGTTTCGCGCTGTTCCTGGCGCAATACAAGGTAGCGGGAATAGTTGGCTTTGTAATCGTAAATTCTTCCCAGCGAAATTTCAATGGTCCGGTTGGTCACCGCATCCAAAAATGCCCGGTCGTGCGATACCAGCACCACGGCTCCGGCATAGCCCTTCAGGAAATCTTCCAGCCATTGAATCGATTCAATGTCCAAGTGGTTGGTGGGCTCATCAAGCAAAAAGACATCTGGTTTTTTCAACAGGATCTTGGCCAGCTCAATACGCATGCGCCAGCCACCGCTAAACTCAGAAGTGGCACGCGAAAAATCACTACGCTTAAATCCCAGACCGGTGAGTGTCTGCTCAATCTCGGCTTCAAAATTACTGCCGCCAACCATTTGAAACCGATCATTCATCTCAGTCACCTGGGTGATCAGTTCCATGTATTCGTCTGATTCGTAATCTTCTCGCGTGGAGATCTGGTCATTGATGTGGTCAATTTTCTTTTTGACATGAAGAATTTCGTCAAACGCTTTTTTTGTTTCTTCAAAGACCGAATGATTGTCGGCAACGGTCATGTGTTGCGGCAAATAACCCACGCGGATATCCTTTGGAACTACGACAGAACCTTCGCTGGGCGCTTGCTGTCCGGCAATAATTTTAAGAAGAGTAGATTTCCCCGCTCCGTTTTTTCCGGCTAACCCGATGCGGTCTTTCGGGGTAATTAAAAACGAAATTTTCTTTAAAAGCTCAAATCCACCAAAACTAACGACTAACTGATCAACTGAAATCATAACAAACTAAAAATTGAAGTGCAAAGATAAAACAATCCGGCTGAAATTCTCCGATTATTCTATTCCGCTTAAAGATGCTGATTTGGATCGATTTTTCGGGATTAAAATTGGAACTTCCGGGTTGTTGAAAAGCTTTTGCTGGTTTCAGAAATGAAAGGCCCGAACGGGCTGCGGCATGTCGTTCATTTTCCTATTTTTGCACCAAATTTAATTGATATGGGACGAAGCCGAAGGAACAAACCTTTTTATGAACAAGTGACGATCAGCGACATTGGCGCCGAAGGCAAAGCAGTTGCCCGCGTGAATGAAAAGGTGGTGTTTACCACGCATGCCATTCCCGGAGATGTGGTGGATTTGCAGGTAACCAAGAAAAAAAAGACTTACGAGGAAGCCCGCGTGGTGCGTGTACATCAGGAGTCGGCTGATCGGGTAGCGGCTTTTTGCGCTTACTTCGGCGTTTGTGGCGGATGTAAGTGGCAGTTTCTCCCCTACGAAAAGCAGTTGTTTTATAAGCAGAAGCAGGTGGGCGATCAGCTGAAACGGCTCGGGCGCATTGAATTGCCGGAACTGAGTCCGATCCTGGGTTCAGCCAAAGACACCTTTTACAGAAACAAACTTGAATTTAGCTTTTCGAATAAACGCTGGCTGACTTCCGAAGAACTGAATTCGGACGAAGAGCCGGAAACCATGAATGCGCTGGGCTTTCACATCCCGCGCATGTTCGACAAAATTATCGATATTGAGAAGTGCTGGTTGCAGCCGGATCCGTCGAATGAAATCCGCAACTTTATCCGGGCTTATGCGCTGGAGAATGAACTGGAATTTTTTGATATCAAAAAGCAGCAAGGTTTTTTGCGCAACATGATTATTCGAACCGCTTCAACCGGCGAAGCAATGTTGATTGTTGCTTTTTTCGAGGAAGATGTTGACAAGCGGGAAGGTTTGTTAAATGCGCTAACTGAACGGTTTCCAAACTTGACATCGCTGATGTATGTCATTAACAGCAAAGGAAATGATACCATCACCGATCAGGAAGTGATTTCGTACAAAGGACCCGATCATATTTTTGAGGAAATGGAAGGTCTGCGTTTTAAAATTGGTCCGAAAAGCTTTTATCAAACCAACTCGGAGCAGGCTTATGAATTGTACAAAGTAGCCCGCGACTTTGCCGGGCTGACAGGCGAAGAGGTGGTTTACGATTTATACACCGGCACCGGCACCATTGCCAACTTTGTGGCTTCACTAGCGAAGAAGGTGGTTGGTATTGAATATGTTCCCGAAGCGATTGACGATGCCAAGATTAATTCTGAAATCAATCAGATAAACAATACCAGCTTTTTTGCCGGTGATATGAAAGTTGTTTTGAACGATGCGTTTATCGCCGAAAATGGCAAGCCCGATGTGATTATCACGGATCCGCCGCGCGCCGGAATGGATGAAGATGTGGTGAAAACCATCTTGGATGTTGCCCCCCAAAAAGTGGTTTATGTGAGTTGTAACCCGGCATCGCAAGCCCGCGACCTGGCTATGATGGATGAAAAATATCGCGTGGATCAGGTTCAGCCGGTCGATATGTTTCCGCATACCCATCATGTTGAAAACGTTGTTTTACTTGTCAGGAGATAGGGTAAACATTTTGATTCCCGGCTTGTTTTAAAATCAAAAAAACTGAAATTATGCTCGTACTCATTTCACCAGCCAAATCGTTGAATTTCGATTCGAAACCGGTTACCGACAAGTATTCGCAACCATCCTTTTTAAAAGAAGCCAGAGTCATCAATAAGGGACTAAAGAAGTTTTTGCCCAATGATTTATCTAAGCTGATGGGAATTTCGGCGAACTTGGGAGAATTGAACTTTGAACGTAATCAAAGGTGGAAAACCCCTTTCAAACCGGAAAATGCCAAGCAGGCCGTGTTGGCTTTTACGGGCGATGTTTACCAGGGAATGGATGCCGCAACTTTCTCAGAAGCCGATTTTGATGTGGCACAGCAAACCATTCGGATTTTGTCGGGATTGTATGGCGTGCTGAAACCGCTGGATCTGATTCAGGCTTATCGGCTGGAGATGGGAACAAAGTTTGGCGTTGAAGGGAATGATAATTTGTATGGTTTTTGGCAGGAGAAAGTAACCAAAGCAATTAATAAAGATTTGAAAGAAGTGGGTGGCCCTGTGATTAACCTGGCTTCGAATGAGTACTTTAAAGCAGTGGATTCGAAAAAAATAAAAGCCGACATTATTTCTCCCGCTTTTAAAGATTTGAAAGATGGCCAATACAAGATGATTTCGTTTTATGCCAAAAAAGCTCGTGGTTTGATGAGCCGCTTTGTCGTACAAAACAAGCTGACCGATCCGGAAGATTTGAAAGCATTTGATTTGGAGGGGTATTATTTCAATAATGAATTGTCGAAAGGCAAAAACTGGGTTTTTACACGCGATCACTGAGAAAGTTTCAAGTTTCAAATTCCAAGTTTCAAAATCCAAATTTCAAATTCCAAAAGTCCAACCACTGGCGGTTGAAGTCAGCGGCCAACTTTCTTGTTTTTTTGAAAAAATGGAAAAGTTAGCGTACAGAATTGAGCAGCGGATTCTACATGATATATCAATGAAGCCCTGCCGGTAGTCCCTATGCCACGATCTCTTATCTAGCATCTAATATCCAGCATGCAGTATCTAGCTAAAAACAATATTCGGCGGTCAGGTAAGATTTGATGTAGTCCTGAATGGCATCTTCCAGGCTGGCGAATGGTTGGTTGTAGCCGGCTTGCCTGAGCTTATCGATTTTGGCGCAGGTGTAATACTGGTAATTGTTACGGATATCCTTCGGCGTATTAACGAAGCTAATGTCCTCTTTGATTTCCATCGTATTGAAAACCGCACGGGTCAGGTCCAGGTAAGTGCGGGCCACACCGGTTCCAACGTTGAAAATTCCGGAAACTCGCTGGTTATTCATAAAATGAAGCATCACTTTCGCCACATCCTCCACATAGATAAAATCGCGGGCTTGTTCGCCGTCTTCAAAATTGGGACGATGAGAGCGGAAAAGGGTCATCTTCTTCGTTTCGCTGATTCGGTTAAAGGCCTGATAAACAACTGATGCCATGCGCCCTTTGTGGTATTCGTTGGGGCCAAAAACATTGAAAAACTTCAATCCTGCCCAAAAAGGCGGTTGTTGTTTTTGAGCCAAAGCCCACAAGTCGAAATCGTGCTTGGATTGCGCGTAACAGTTCAGAGTTTTAAAATTATCAATCAACTGGTGATCATCGTCAAAGCCGAACTCGCCATTGCCGTAGGTTGAAGCCGATGAAGCGTAAATCAGCGGCAGATTATATTGGATGCAACTGTTCCAAATTCGTTTGGAATAGTCTAAGTTCAATTTTTTGTAATTGTCCGGATCTTGTCCAATGGTATCGGTTCGGGCTCCAAGATGGATGATGCATTGAACCAATTGGTGATTATCGTTGAGCCATTCAAAAAACACATCGCGATCAATGAGTTGGCGGTATCTTTTTGAAACGTAATTGGAAATTTTTGAAGGATCAGTGAATTGATCCACCAGAATTAAATCCTGGTGGCCTTCCTGATTTAGCTTCCCAGCCATGTAGCTCCCAATAAATCCTGCAGCCCCGGTAACAACAATCATATCGTTATATTTATCTCTCTTCCTCCTATTCGGTCAACACAAGGCAAACTTTCTTTTCAATCTTTAAATATTGCTATTTCGAGGGAAAATATCTTTCCGAAAGCTTACAATAATAACTTTGCCGATTTTGACCATACAAAAATAAAAATTTATCTAACGCGTGAAACTCAAGTGGTAGTTTGTTCCGGAATTGCAGTGTTTTGAGCGATTTAACCTGTTTGTCCTTCATTTCGAACCTGATTTTTAAGATAAGTTTATACTTTTGCTGATCAGGTCTACTTTGGACAGGTTTAATTCATGTTTTTTTGAGAACCCATAATTCTGTTTTTTTTGATGAAAATAAAGACAGGATTGACAGGATGAACAGCTCTGAATTTTATAATTGAAACATGTAAATTTTGTAAATCATGTCCAATATAATAATCTGTCAAAGTAGAATTGGAAATACCGGAACACATAGTACATACGATATGGAAGATTCATTTAACGGGAAGAAAAGCGGCTATCAGCGTATCGAAAAATTTGATAGTCTGAGCACCGAGAAAATTAGTGAGCATTACCGCGAAATTATTGATTTGCTGGGTGAAGATGTGCATCGCGAAGGTTTGCAGAAAACCCCACTACGGGTTGCCAAGGCCATGCAGTTTTTGCTTCAGGGTTATGAACAGGATCCCGAGGCGATGTTGCGATCAGCCATGTTTAAGGAAGATTACCGCCAGATGGTGATTGTGAAAGACATTGAAATTTATTCGATGTGTGAGCACCACATGCTTCCCTTTATTGGGAAAGCACATGTGGGATATATTCCCGACGGTTACATTACCGGCTTGAGCAAGATCGCGCGGGTTGTCGATGCTTTTTCGCGTCGCTTGCAGGTCCAGGAGCGGCTAACTTTGCAGATCAAGGAGTGCATTCAGAACACCCTAAAACCGCTGGGTGTGGCGGTCGTTATTGAGGCGCAGCACTTGTGCATGCAGATGCGGGGCATCCAAAAGCAGCATTCCATAACAACAACCTCCGATTTTACCGGCGCTTTTCAGCGGGTAGCCACACGCGAAGAGTTTATCAAACTGATCAGCTCGAAGCTCTCCTAGGGGTGTGTGGCGTATAAGCGAACAGGCTTTGTGCTTAAATAGTCAATAAGATGCGCCCGATTTAACCCGGGAAATGCGGGTGGTAACGGATTATTATCTCAAAAATCATTTTCAAATCATACGAGTACGAACAATTTTATATTATTTTAGCTTAAAATTTTGCAGATAGATATCATGATTGATATTTGTCGCTGATGCAGAGACTGACTTTAATTAAAAAATAATCGAACATTAAAAACCATAAACATGAAAAGAACAAGAACACACCAATTAGTTTCTATGGCAATCCTTTCAGGGCTGCTTGCTTTTGGATTTTGCTCATGTGCCGGCAAGAAAGAAAAGAAGACTGATCCTGAAGTTGTTGAGGAAACGATAAAAGAAGAGATTAAAGAGTATTCCTATCCGATAGCTTCAGCTTTTGAAGTAACTGATATGTTGAATGAAATTGAGGCCAGCTATATTGTTGGAATTACCAACGATCCTGAAAAGTCTGACAATTATTTCATGGAGAAAGACCGGGCAGTGAACTTGGGAATTTACACTGCTGATTTGGCTTACGCCACCACCTACAACCAGAAGGCAGATGTTCAGGGGTACTTTAAGGCCAGCGAGACGCTCGTTCGCGAACTGGATTTAACCGGGGCTTTTCAGGATGATTTGCCAGATCAGATTGAAGCGAACCTGGATGATAAGGACAAATTAGTTAAAATTATCACCGATATGTTTCAGAATGCCTATTCTCACTTAAATCAACAAGGTCGTACAGAGGTTTCGTACCTGGTGCTCTCTGGAAGCGTGATTGAAGGTCTATACCTGACAACCAATATTTCGGAGAATACCTTCCAGAATCCAAAGCTGATTGAAGCCATCCTGTTTCAGGAAGAGCCGCTGGTGAAACTGGAAGAAATGATGGAGCCCTACAAGGATACCGAGTTGTTGGGGGATGTGTATGCTGATATTGCCAGTATCAATGCCATTTATGCTTTAGAAGAAGGGTCAAGCTCAATGACCAAAGAACAAGTTGTTAAGTTGACCGATTTGATCGCTTCTATTCGGAATAAGTTTGTTCAGTAAAGCACGATGCTTTTAAAATACAAAACGGGTTTTTGTTATTCCGCCATTGAATCAGGAATGCAGAAATCCGTTTTTTCTTAAATTCCCAGACTTATGTATGAAGGTATCATTGAAACGTTAATCCGGTTGTTTGCCATCATTACCGACTACCATAATGAAGATTCCAAAAAGATTTCTTCGGAACTGGTCGAGTCGTTTTTGCATGAGAATTTTAACCGCGAGTTGGTTGAAGTGTATCACAAACATTACCAGGAGTTCGTGGAGCATTATCACATCACGAATCGTGATATTTTGTATGAAAAGAATGGCCGCGGGCGAAAGTTCATCAACAAGTCATACCTGAACGAGATTTGCAATGATATCGTCGGCCAATTCGACCTGGGGACACGATTTATGATTGTCGCCCAGCTTTTAAATTTCATCAAAAAGGAAGGCGATTTTAAGCTCGACGATTTAAAAACAGTCAACCTGGTGGCCCGGGGACTGAAAATCAATGCCAAAGAATACGATAACCTGTACCGGTTTCACCTGTATTCCATCCAAAAAGTCAAAGACAAGGCGAGCCTGTTTGTGGTGAATGGCAACGAAAGCTATCACGACAAGGAGATCAAACATCTTTACCGCGAAGGCCAGCAGGTTGAGCTCGAACTGATCCGCATTGCCAGTATTAATACGCTGTTTTTTAAATACTGGGGGCCGCGAAACATGTATATGAACGGCCACCGTTTAACCCAGCACCGCTTGTATGTTTTTCCTCCCGGAGCCATTTTGAAAACCTCGAGGATCATTCCCATTTACTACAGCAGCGTGATGACCCGCTTCATCCAGGAAAAAGGAAAGCCGCGCATTGTGTTGAATGTGGAAAACATTGAATACCGGTTCACTCGGAAAAACTATGGGCTGCACCCGTTGAGCTTTCAGGAACGCTCGGGCGATTTGGTGGGAATCTTGGGCGGCAGTGGCGTTGGTAAGACGACCTTGCTGAACGTGTTGAACGGAAAACTCAAACCGAACAACGGAACCATCGCCATTAATGGCTACGATTTACACGACCCGGACAATGACGAATTGCTGAAAGGGATCATTGGCTATGTGCCCCAGGACGACCTGCTGCTGGAAGAGCTGACCGTGTACAAGAACCTGGAGTTTAACGCCCGGTTTTGCTTTGGCGATATGAGCGACGAGCAGATTGAAGCGAAGATCGATCAGGCGTTGAACGATTTTGATTTGGTTGAAGCCCGCGACCTGGTGGTTGGAAGCCCACTGAAAAAAATCTTAAGTGGCGGGCAGCGAAAGCGCCTCAACATTGCGCTGGAGCTGATGCGCGAACCCTCCATTCTGTTTGTCGATGAGCCTACGTCGGGATTGTCGTCGGCCGATTCGGAGAAGGTTATGTACCTGCTCAAAAAGCAATGCCTGAAAGGTAAGCTGGTGTTTGCCAATATTCACCAGCCGTCAAGCGATATTTACAAGCTGTTTGACCGGATGATTGTGATGGATAAAGGGGGTAGGGTGGTGTTTTTTGGAAACCCGATGGACGCGATCGTGTACTTCAAGAATCAGGCAAACTACGTGAATCCGGATGAAAGTGAATGTTTAAGCTGCGGAAATGTGAAGACCGAGCAACCACTTCGGATTATTGAAACACGAATGGTGAACCCGTTTGGCAAAAGTATCCGGCGCCGCAAGATTTCGCCCGAAGATTGGTACGAGCGCTATAAAAAACATGTGGAGCCGCGCGTACTCGATTTCATGATCACCAACCCGGTTGAAAAAGAAGTTTTCCCGGATGTCTACTTTAGGGTACCCGACTGGTTTAAGCAGTTGAAGTTGTTTATTAAGCGCGACTTTGCGACTAAGCGTTCAAACAAACAATACCTCGCCATTGCTTTGCTCGAAGCGCCTTTGCTGGCCCTGATTCTGGGCTTCTTCGCGAAATACTCGGACGAGGGAACCTATTGGTTGGGCAACAACGATAATTTACCGGCTTTCCTTTTTATGAGCGTGGTCGTGGCCTTGTTCATTGGGCTCAGCATTAGCGCCGAAGAAATTTTCAAAGACCGCAAAATCCTGAAACGCGAGGAATTCCTTGATTTAAGCCGTGGAGCCTACATTTCATCCAAAATATTGATACTCTTTCTCATTTCGGCTGTTCAGGTCATTTCCTTTGTACTCATCGGGCATTACATGCTCGAAATTCCGGGGCTTACCTTTTCAACCTGGGCCATCTTGTTTTCCACGGCCTGCTTTGCCAACCTGCTGGGCTTAAACCTGTCGGCCGGCTTAAATTCGGCCGTGGCTATTTATATCCTGATTCCGCTCATGCTGGTGCCGCAACTGCTGCTCAGCGGGGTGATCATTGATTTTAACAAGATGCATCCCTCACTTAGTAGCTACAACCGCACGCCGCTGATTGGCGATGTCATGGTTTCTCGCTGGTCGTACGAGGCACTGGCGGTAAACCAGTTTAAAAACAATGCCTATCGGCAGGTCATTTTTAGGGAAGAACAAGCGAAGAATGACTTGGGGTTTAAAGCCTTTTATTGGATTCCTGAAGTAGAGAAGTACCTGAATTCGTATAAGGTATTGGGTCAGAGTAATCGCCAGGAAGATGCTGCAACCCTGGCTCCGTTACTTAAAAATTCCTTCGCCGATTTATTTGAGGAAGTGGGCCAGTTTAACGATTCCATTCACATGGCCTACGAGTCGCTTGGATCCAGCAGCTTCAATTTAGATTTCAACAAGATGTTGACCGACTACCTGAATTTCTCGCAAGAAAGCTACAAGCAAAAATACGGCGAAGCTTCGCGTGCTTTGGAGCAAAAATACGAGGATTTGTTGACCCGCTTTGACGGTGATAACGAGCGGTTGGTCGCCTTTAAGCAACGCCATACCAATAAGAAAATGGAAGCCCTGGTGCGCGATAAATACAGTGTGCATAAAACCTACGTCTTTGACAACCAGATTTTTCAGGGTGATGAGCCTATTTTCAGAAAGCCTGCCCAGACCAGCGGAGCTGCCCATTTTTATGCTTCGTATAAACTGCTGGGTAACTCACGAATTGACACCATCTTTTATAATATCGGGGTGATGTGGTTGTTGACTTTTTTGCTGATGGTGGCGCTTTATTTCGACCTGCTGCGCAAAGCATTCACTTACGTCGAAAACTGGCGATTGGCACGTCAGGCCCGCATGCGCGACCACATTTTTTATAATCCGATGGCTTTTATGAAAGGGGAATTGAAGAACCAGAATAAGTAATGTGGAGGAAACGTTTATTCTTTCCACCATTTTTCGTTCGGAAGGGGATTGTCCAGATCAAAAACTTCACCAATCCTAGGAGTGCTGATGCTCCGGTTTTTATTGGCTTCCAGAAGCCGTTCAATGGGCTCGGTCCACGGATGAATACTCAGTTTATATTTTCCCCAGTGAATGGGTAGGAGCGATTTGGCTCCGAGATCGTCTGCTGCCCGAATTACTTCTTCGGGCAACATGTGAATGTAGGGCCAATACTGGCTGTATTGTCCGCATTCTAGTAGTGCCAGGTCGAAGGGGCCGTACTCGTCACCAATGGTTTTAAAGCCCGGATAGTAGCCTGAATCGGCTCCAAAGAAAACGCGGTTTTCCGATCCTGCGATCACCCACGAAGCCCAAAGGGTTGAAAAACGGTCGGTAAGTCCGCGTCCGGAGAAATGGCGTGCCGGTGTGGCGGTCAGCCGGATGGTCTTGGTAAATTGCCAGCTTTCCCACCAATCCAGCTCGGTGATTCGTTCGTGTGAAATTCCCCAACGTTCCAGATGAGCCCCAACGCCCAATGCGGTAACGAATGGCAGATTTTTGTCTTTAAGATTTCGGATGGTTTGGTAATCCAGGTGGTCGTAATGGTCGTGCGACAGTAGCACCAGATCAATTTTCGGCAGGGTTTCCCAGTTGTAGTTTTCAGAATATGGAAAGGCCTTGGTTCCGACAAACGAAAAGGGTGAAACTCGCTGGCTAAATACCGGGTCGGTTAAAATAACTTTTCCGTCAATCTCAATCAGGAGTGATGAATGCCCCAGCCAGCAGATTTTTACGCCGCCTGTTTGCTGGTGAAAGGCGGTTCGATCGACAGGCCTGGTTTGGATGGTTGCAGCCGGCACCCGGTCGCCTTTGGTGAAGAGAAATTCCTTCATCACTTTAAAGAAAGGCATGTCATCGGTCTGCATCACGGTTGCCACCGGATTCTGAAATTTGCCGTCCTTGAAGTTCGGCGATTGTTTGATTCGCTGTAAACGCTCACCAGTAGCAGAAGCTCCAAAGGAGGGATTTAGACGAATAATAAGAATAACAAGTAAGGTCAAGGAGATGAGGATGGTAAATAAGATCATGATTTTTTTGCCCATTATTTGACTTGGTAAGTGCATGCTTTTAGAAAAGGAACAAACGGAGTCGCCAACTTGTTTTTGAAGCAAAAAAAGACCGCCTCTCTAGGCGGTCTTGTGTGAATCTTTTATCCAAGATAAGTTTTTAGCAATTTACTTCGGGAAGTATGCCGTAACCGGCGGATTGCTTTTTCCTTTATCTGTCGTACCCTTTCACGGGTCAGCCCGAAACGTTCTCCAATTTCTTCCAGGGTCATTTCCTGGCAACCAATTCCAAAAAACATTCGGATAATGTCGCTTTCGCGTTCGGTAAGGGTAGCAAGCGCACGCTCAATTTCCTTTGCCAGCGATTCCATCATCAAAGCGCGGTCGGCGTTTGGAGAATCATTGTTGATCAGCACGTCAAGCAGGCTGTTGTCTTCTCCTTCAACAAATGGCGCATCAACTGAAATGTGGCGACCAGAAACCCGCAAGGTGTCGGCAACTTTCTCCGCTGGCAAGTCCAGCGAGTCGGCCAATTCTTCAGGTGAAGGCTTGCGTTCGTTTTCCTGTTCGAATTTTGAAAATGCCTTGTTGATTTTATTCAACGAACCTACCTGGTTTAGCGGTAATCGAACAATACGGGACTGTTCAGCCAAAGCCTGAAGGATAGACTGACGAATCCACCACACGGCATAGGAAATAAACTTAAAGCCGCGGGTTTCGTCAAACTTTTCAGCTGCTTTAATCAGTCCAAGATTTCCCTCGTTAATCAAGTCGGGAAGGCTTAAGCCTTGGTTTTGGTACTGCTTGGCAACCGAAACGACGAACCTCAGGTTCGCGCGGGTCAGTTTTTCCAATGCTGCCTGATCGCCTTTTTTAATCCGCTGCGCTAACTCAACTTCCTCTTCAACTGTAATCAGATCCTCTTTGCCAATTTCCTGCAAATACTTGTCAAGAGAAGCACTCTCACGGTTGGTAATCGATTTTGTAATCTTTAATTGTCTCATATACCCTTCTAAAAAAAATCGTGCAAATATAGACTTTTTAGGTCAATAATTCAAACTGATGGATGGCTTTGGCTAAAGCATTTTGCTTTGTTAATTCTACGTAAACGATTGAATTATTAATTCATCCCGAAAACGAAGTATGCCGGCTCTCCACTTGGATATAACCCTTCGATCAATACGCCACCTTTTGCCTGGTTTATAATACGTTTGAAATCAGTAACCGTATTAATCTCCTCCTTGTTCACGTCGGTTATAATAAAACCTTCTTTAAGACCAGCATCTTTTAGTTTGCCTTTATCCAAGTTGGTGATTTTAATTCCATGGCTCAAGCGAAGTTGGTATTGCTCGTTTTCTGTTAGTTCATCAAATTTAGCGCCAAGAAAATTATTGTCGCTCGCTTTGACGATTTCCGTATCTCCGTGCATGTTACGGAGGGTCACTGTAAATTGTTTCGGTTTGTTATCTCTTTTTATCAAAACTTTTACCTTGTCGCCTGGCCTGTGTTGACTGACTTGTTCCTGAAGTTGAGCGGTGGAATTGACATTTACACCGTCAATGCTTAGGATAACGTCTTCATTCTGAATGCCTGCTTCTTCTGCGGCGCTGTTTTCGTTTACTTTGGCAACAAAAACACCTTCGATTTTATCAAGGTCGTATTTTTCGGCCACTTCAGCGGATACATCGCCTATGTTAACGCCAAGTAAAGCGCGTTGAACTTGCCCGAACTCTTTCAGGTCGGTATAAACTTTTTCTACAATCGAAGCCGGAACTGCAAACGAGTAACCACTATAGGATCCGGTTCTGGAGGCGATGGCGGTATTAATGCCTACAAGTTCGCCATTCATATTTACCAATGCACCGCCACTGTTTCCGGGGTTCACCGCTGCATCTGTCTGTATGAAAGCTTCAATACCCATATCAACCCGGTTGATGCCAATGTTTCTGCTTTTGGCGCTTACAATTCCTGCAGTAACTGTTGAGGTTAGGTTAAAAGGGTTGCCAACAGCCAATACCCATTCGCCCAGTTTCAGGGCTTCGGAATTACCAAACTTTAAATGCATCAGGTTTTCTGCTTCAATTTTAAGTACAGCAAGATCGGTTGTTGGATCTGCTCCAATCAACTTAGCTTTAAACTGCCGGTTGTCGTTCAACACCACCTGTATGTCATCAGCCTCGTCAATGACGTGGTTATTCGTCACGATGTATCCGTCTTCACTTAAAATGACACCTGATCCGGTACCCTGCCTGATTTGCGGAGGTTGCTGTTGCTGATAGCGGTCACCATAAAACCACTCATAAAACGGGTTGCTGTGGTATTGACGAGCGTCTTGCTTTGATGTCACTTTTACGTGAACTACGGCATGCACTGAGTTTCCTGCTGCATAAGTCAGGTCGGGTGCTTCTCCTTGGGGCGCCGAAGGCAAACTTGCATACCTCAGGGGTTGTTCCTGCTGAACGGAGACAACCTGCGGTTCGTCAAAAAAACTGGTGTATGCCCAAACGGCTATAAATGCACTGAAAAGTGCTACAGCGAATGTTAAGCCAACTTTTTTATAATCTCTCATCTTCATCTATTTTAAAGATTAATAGTTATTTTTTTGAATGTGCTAATTTAACGCATAAAGAATGCCAGTGTTTTCCAAATTTTAGTTCATTGGGGATGTTTAACAAGTTTTAACAGCGTTTTAGATGCTATGGAGAGCGTTACGGTTGATTTAGATTGATTGCATATAATTGTTTATTCCGCTGTCTGTTTTTTTCGCCGAGAAAATAAAGTCCTGGCAGTGCTTGTAAATACTGACATTATTTCATTAATATAGCTAACTTTGACGTAAGTGCAGGGTTTGGATTATTATTTCTTTTTCTGATGGGGCAGAGCAACTATAAAAATCGAATCAATTCCAGGAGTTTGACGGTTTATTTTAAGCGGATCGTGATCAGTTTCACTTTGTTGATGACTATTTTTGTAGCTACGGTTATCAGTATTCATGAGATTCTGATTTTTCGCGATATTGCCCGGCAGCACCAGAAAATGCACTTGGAAGAACATAAGGAGTTTGTGCGTGATTTGATATTGATTGAAGTTGAGTACATACGCACCCAAAAACGTTTTTTCGATGAACGCATGATGCGAAGCGTCAGGCATAATGTTTACAACGCATATAAGCTCTCCGAAAAAATTTACGCCGATTACCACGCTAAGTTTAGCGATGAAGACCTGAAAAAACTGATCGTTGATGCGGTTTCGGTACTAGAAACGTCGAGCCCCTTCATGGATGTATTTATTAATGATTTAAATGGCGAAGGGGTCTTTTATCCAGGACGTCCCGATTACCATGGGGCGGATTTGCGTCAGCATACTGACGTAAACGGCAACCAGGTTGTCCAACGAGAACTGGACTTGTTGCAGCAGGAAGAAGAGGGCTATGTGCGTTATGTAGATGGTAATCAATTGTCTGACAGTGAAGGTCTACCTGAGAATAAGGTCGTTTTTGTAAAAAAGCTTCCTCAGTTGAACTGGTACTTTGGATCCAAAACCTATCTTGAAGATTATTTCGCCGAATTTAAAAGCGAAATTGCCAACAAAATAGGTGGCGACCATTTTAGATATGGTGGCTATGTGTTCATTAACGAGTTGGATGGTGATCCAGTGGTAATGGATGGGATTCCCTATGAGGGGGATTTTAATTTGTTGGATGGAACCGATCCTGAAAAAATGGACGTGTTTAAACAGGAACTGGAGGCGATTGCCAATTCACCTGATGGCGACTTTTTCTACTATGAATGGAATAAAATGGGGGAGATCGAAAAGGTACCGAAGATTTCTTTTGTGAAACCAGTTTATGAAATAAACTGGCTTGTTGGAGGTGGCTTTTACTTGGATGATATCTGGAACGAAATTCAGTTGCAACAAAAGCAGTTGAAGCGGGATTTAATTCATAACCTGCTGATTATTTTACTTATTTTGTTGTTTGTTATTCTTGTTGAATTGCTGATTATTTATCGCTTCAACGCTAATTTTCGTGCCGATTTTGACAATTTTACCCGGTTTTTCAAAACCGGAAAGCAGCATTATCAGACCATCGATTTGGATAACTTGAATTTCGATGAGTTTAAAGAGATGGGCGAAGTAGCTAATGAAATGATTTTGGAACGTAGAAAAGTGCACACCCAACTGGTGTTGGAGCAGGAAAAAGCGCAGGAATCCGATCGGTTGAAAACAGCATTTTTGGCCAATATGTCGCATGAAATACGCACACCGATGAATGCCATACTCGGCTTTTCGGGTCTTTTGAATGAGCAGGAATTGTCGAACGATGATAAAAGGATTTACCTTCAGTTGATTCAGAAAAACGGGGAGTTTCTGCTTAAGTTGATTAATGATATTATGGATATATCGAAGATTGAATCGGACCAGCTTTCTGTTATTTCGGAAGATTTCCTGTTGAATGAGCTGCTCGTTGAAATTGAAATTCAATGTAACGATACGCTTAAAAATAGGGAAAATACCAGGGTTGGTTTTGAGCTGGAGAACAGTTTGCCGCCGAATTATTTGTGTCATACCGATAGGCTGAGGTTGAAGCAGGTTTTGGACAATTTGATTGGAAATGCGTTAAAGTTTACTCACGAAGGGGTTATTAGGTTGCAGGTTGCCAAGCACGGTTTGTGGCTCAATTTTAGTGTTCAGGATACGGGGATTGGTATTCCGGCAGAAGATATTGAAAGTATATTCAAACGATTCACCCAAGCCCGCACTCATGCCTTTAAAACCTATGGTGGAACAGGATTAGGATTAGCTATTTCGCAAAAAATTGTCCATTTACTGGGTGGCGACATTGGGGTCAAATCAACTCCTGGCAAAGGTTCTGATTTCTATTTTTATATTCCCGGTTAATGTTCTGAAGAAATGCTCCAGGATTCTATGTCTGAATTTTTTACGATTAGTTGTGCCAGGTGGTACTTTGTTCTGTGTTGATTTTTATTTCACCTTAGGGAAACGTTTATCCGGGCTTTTTTCTAGACCAACAGACTGTCGGTCGTTTGAGCCGCTCCATTGAGCTGAATCAGAAAAAATGGTAGTATGGGGTAGATCAATAACTTTATTTTTCAAGTTGTGCCTCTAGGATATTTTTTAGTTTATTGAATTCGTCTTCTTTAAAACCAACTGAGCTGTAGATGATTGTTCCATTCCGGTCGATCAAGAAATTGCGCGGAATAAATTGCTCTGCAAATTTGGAATAAATCTTCCGGTTTGGATCAGCCATTAAATCAAAGGAATAGCCTTTCTCTTTTTTAAATTTAGCAAGTTCTTCGGCGGTATGCTCTCTGCCAATCACCATCAAGGTGAAATCCGGATGGTCTTTGTGCTGCTCGAAAATATCGCTTTGCACGTGGGGCAGTTCTTTGAGGCAGGGGCCACACCAAGTGGCAAAAAAGTTGATCATAACCACCTGCCCTTTTAAATCGGCACTGGATTTTTCCTGTCCGGTTGCATCACTAAAAACAAAATTGGGGGCCTGCTGACCAACTTTTACAAGCGTTGACTTTTCTTCATCGGTTTGGCAGGAACCCAAAAGTGAGGAGCCAAATAGTAATAAAAACAGGGAGAAGATACTTAAGCTTTTAAGTTGCATAATCGAAGTTTTTGAGATCAACGATAGTTAGGTTGATTTGTGTAAAGGCAAAATAAAACTTCCGGAGTGGGATTTCCGGAAGTTTCTACTGATATTTTATTTAAATGTTTACATCGATGAAAGGAAAGCACTCACATTCTTCTCAATCCGACTTTGAATGTCTACAATCTCTGATTTCACAAACGAATCTCCGGTGATGTTCTCAAACAACTCAATGTAACGTTCGGAAACCGAGCTGACAAAATCGGCGTTCATTGCAGGTGCCTTTTGTCCTGCCTTTCCTTGAAATCCATTTTCGATCAGCCATTGGCGTACAAATTCTTTAGACAGCTGTTTTTGACTTTCTCCTTTTCTCAGACGTTCCTCGTAGCCATTGGCATAAAAATAGCGCGATGAATCTGGCGTATGGATTTCATCAATCAGGTAAATTTTTCCATCTTTTTTGCCAAACTCGTATTTGGTATCCACTAGAATCAGTCCTTTTTCCGCAGCTATTTCGGTTCCGCGCTGGAACAATTGGCGGGTGTAGGCTTCCAGCATTTCGTATTCTCCCTTGCTCACCAAGCCTTGTTCAATGATGGCTTCGCGCGAAATGTCTTCGTCGTGGCCTTCGTCGGCTTTGGTGGTAGGCGTAAGAATGGGGTGCTCAAATTTTTGGTTTTCTACCATTCCGTCGGGCATTGGAATGCCGCAGATGTTGCGCTTACCATCACGGTACTCGCGCCACGCATGTCCGGTCAGGTAGCCACGAATCACCATTTCAACTTTAAACGATTCGCAATGATGACCAACGGTTACGTTGGGGTCGGGGGTTGCAATTTTCCAGTTGGGCACAATATCAGCTGTCGCATCCAAAAACTTGGCAGCGATCTGGTTTAACACTTGTCCTTTGTAAGGAATTCCTTCGGGCAAAACCACATCGAAAGCCGAGATGCGGTCCGAAACAACCATCACTAAATATTGGTCATCAATGTTATAAACATCTCTGACTTTTCCATGATAGATACTTTTTTGTTTTGGAAAACTAAAATCAGTTCTTGTGAGTGCTTTCGTCATTTTTTGTCGTTTTTATCTTTTTTGAGTTCTTCTTTTCGCACTAATTCTTTTCTGTAATAGGCATCGTAGGCATTAACAATGTCACGTACCAAGCGGTGACGAACAATGTCGTTGACATCAAACTGAACAAACGAAATGTCCTTGATGTTTTTCAGAATCTTTTTGGCTTGAACCAGCCCGGACTGGTGGACTGATGGCAGGTCTATTTGGGTTTCATCGCCGGTGATAATGAATTTAGCATTCATTCCCATTCGGGTGAGGAACATTTTGAGCTGGTTGAGGGTGGTATTTTGTGCCTCGTCCAGAATCACAAAGGCATCGCTGAGGGTACGGCCGCGCATGAAAGCCAGCGGAGCGATCTGGATGATGCCGTCTTTCATAAATTCTTCCAGCTTTTTGGCAGGAATCATGTCTTGCAGCGCATCGTAAAGCGGCTGCAGATAAGGATCGATTTTTTCCTTCAAATCGCCGGGAAGAAAGCCAAGTCGTTCGCCCGCTTCAACAGCAGGACGGCTTAAAATAATGCGCTTGATTTCGCGGTTTTTTAATGCTCTTACTGCCAGGGCGATGGCGGTATAGGTCTTTCCGGTTCCGGCGGGGCCAATGGCAAAAATCAGGTCCGAGGTCCTGCTTTCTTCAACCAAGACCCGTTGGTTAGGTGTTTTGGCGCGAATGGGCTTGCCGTTAATTCCGTGTAGCAAAACTTCTCTGGAATTCTCAATCTCAGATTCAATTTGCGAAAAGTCATTATTCATTACCTGCTTAATGGTATCGACACTCAATACATTAAACTGGTTGTAATGATCGAGCAGCAGGTGGAATTTTTTCTCAAAAGCATCACTTTCAGCTTCATCACCCTGAATGATCAACTGGTTGCCGCGGCTTACAATATTTAATTTTGGAAAAAATGTTTTTATCAGATCAATTTTGGTGTTGTTTACACCGTAAAACTCCAATGGATCAACACCTTCCAGGTATATTTGTTTCTCAAACATAGACTTGTTTCAAGTTCCTAAAAACGAACAACAAAAATAGCAAAAATGTTGGGAGTTGCCGGAAAAAGAAAAGCAATCTCCCCGGTAAAAGGTGACAGTGGTTGCGTCTAATTCTTAGCGATGCCAACAAGAAAATCTTCCACCAGCTTAATGGCTTCGGTTTGGCTGCACGAAAAGTTGTTCAGGAAAATAGCAAACAATACATGCTGGTTGCCTTGAGTTGTAATTTCGCCGGCGTAGCATCGTACCCGGGTCATGCTTCCGCTTTTGGCACGTAAACTTTTTCCGGGAAAATTAAGCGGGTTGAAAAAATAAAGCGTTCCGTTAGGGACATAAGGCAGACTGTCGAAAAACAGGTCACTTTGGAGGCTGTTGGTTTTCATGTAGTAAAGAATGTCGACCATTTGTCGGGCGGTGATCGCATTAAAGTGGGATAATCCGCTTCCGTCAGCTAAAAAGCAGCCATCCATCCTGATGTCTCTTTTTTCCCAAAAGTCGGCTATTACCTCAAGGCCTTTTTGGGTTGATCCTTCACCATGGGTTAACCAAGCCAGGTATTTCAGCAGGTGTTCCGCAAAAAGGTTGACACTTTCGTGGTTGGTTACCCGGATGATATCGATTAGTTTGGGTGAAACCGTTCGGGCCAATAGATGAAGTGGTAAGTGATTAGATTCCTTTTTTTCCTGAATGAAACCGGCCAGGCTTAGCCCATTCTGGCTCATCCGGTTTTTGAACTCCCAGGCGAGCAAAAACGGGGGGTTAGGAACCGAGGCTTTGATGACAAAGTCGTTTCGTCCTTTAGGTATGGTTCCGCGAATGGTGTGTTTGTTCGATTTGGGCGCGCCAAAAACATAGGCCAGATCACGATTAATGTCTGAGGATTCGACGTGGTTTTCAAACTCCAGATCGGGAATGTAAGGATTGGTGTATTTGATTCGGGTGGGCTGGTGAGCTTGCGGTGGTGATGCAAAGTGAATTTTGTACAGGTTGTCGTAAACAGATAAGCCACAGGCTCCGGCTCCGTAATAATTCCCCAGGTCTTCCCAAATCCAGGTATTGGGAATCATTTGATCTTCAAAAATCGTGGCGTCGGTCACCAAGTTTCCGGTAATGTGGGTAATGTTTTTTTGTAGAACTGCTTTGACCCAGTCGTTTAAAAAGTGTTTTTCGAGGTAATGCTCTTTAAAATAGTTGGAGCCCAAAGCCGGATCTCCACCACCAATAATGACCAAATCGCCGAAAAGAGTGTCGTTTTTTATTTCGCCGGAATAGGCCAGTTGCGTTTCAAACCGAAAGTCAGGGCCTAACATCTCAAGTGCTGTTGCTGTCGTGACTAACTTAAGTGTTGATCCGGGCACCAAGCTCAGCTGGGGATTGGTTTGAGCAAGCACTTCGCCGGTTTCCGCATCCTGCAAATAAACACCAATGCCGGCATGTTGCAAAGCGGAATGGCCTTGCCATGTTTCAATTTTATTTTTTAGCAATGTGTTGGCGTGCTGCGCCCTGCTTATAGTACCTACACAGAGGAGCAGCAGGCCTGCGAAAAGTAACTTTACGTTGTTCATGGGGCTTCTTTTGAAAATGTAATTTACCGACTGTGAGTCGTTTATTGTTGTGTATCCGATTTTAAGCCTAAAAAAGCGAAAAATGATATTATTAAATCAGCCTTAGTAAGCGTAAAAAGAGAAAAGTCGCTAATAATTGTAATTTTGCAGGGAAGGTATTCATTTCACCCGAAAAATAAAAAATCGATGTTGAAAACCATCTTAATTGTTGGCACTGGAGGTTTCATTGGAAGTGTGGCTCGTTACCTGACCCAGGTCGTAGTTGAGCGCTGGTTGCAAAGCTCTTTCCCGTGGGGAACTTTTGTAGCCAATATGGCTGGTTGCTTTATTTTCGGGCTGGTGTTTGCACTTTCAGAACGGGGTAACTTACTTACACCTGAGTGGCGCATCTTTTTGACGGTTGGTTTTTGTGGCGGGTTCACAACATTCTCGTCGTTTGCCTATAATAACCTGACCATGCTATCCGTAAATAATCTGCTTCAGTTGCTTGCGAATGTAGGTATGAGCGTGTTTCTGGGGGTGTTTGCTGTTTACCTCGGAATTGTGACTGTTCGATTGATCTACAGTTAGGCGTTCTCGTCTTTCTTTTTTTTCAAGTGTGACCCATTTTTGTTCGACTTTAACTTCTTTTGTCGAAATGATGTAGAAAATTTCTACATCTACACGGGTAATCCCCATAAGAGGAATGACGGTTTTATCGGCCTTTTCATCTTGCTTTATTTTTCAACGATTAGTTTATCAGTGTTTTGTGGCTTTTCATTGTCTTGTTTTTAGTTTTTGGCACACTTATCCCTTAAGGGTAAGATGTAGAATTATAAATTAAATGTTGAATCATAAAAATTAAAGAGTATGAAAAAAGGAATGATAATGACAGCCGCAGTAATTATTTTAGGATTTAGTATGCCATCCGGAATTTTGGCTGAAAATACAAATCAAACAATGCAGATTGCTCAGGAAGAAGTTCAGTACGAAAAAATGAATGTTGAGGATCTGCCGGAAGTAGTAACTCAGGCAATTTCTGAGGGGTATGCAGATTACACTTTGGCTGAAGCCTACATGGGAACTGACGGCAGCTACAAAGTTAAATTGACAAAAGAAGAAGAAACGATTAAGGTATTTTTCAATGCCAGCGGTGAGTTCCTGAAAATTGAGCAGGGCGAAGAGCCAGCCGGTGACGTACCTGTAGAATAAAGAAACAGAAGAAATCATCTGTTACTTGGATGCTAATTGAGATTAAGTGTCTTTAACCCCTGTCGAAAAGAAGATATTCTGATTGACAGGGGTTTTTGATTAAACATTTTGCGTGTAATTTGCTTATACTATTTGTATACTTTACCCGTTAGAAAATAATAGTTTAGGAACGATAAACGTGTAGGGAAATATTCTATGGCAAGCATTCTGATAATAGATGATGATGTTACTTTTTGTTTAATGCTGAAAAACCTGCTGGAGAAAAATGATTACAGCGTAACCACCGTATTCTCTCCGGTTGAAGCAACGAGAATGATTCAGGGTACGTCTTACGATGTCGTGTTGACCGATCTGCGCATGCCTGATATTAGCGGAATGGATCTGATTCGCTTGGTGAAGAATCAGTCGCCCAATACTCAAATTGTAATGATGACTGGCTATGCCGACATTGCCACGGCTATTGAGTCGATTAAAAAAGGGGCCTTTAATTACATTCCAAAACCATTGAGTCCAGATGAAGTGTTGAATGTAGTCAAGGAGGCGCTTGCTGCTTCAAAAGAAAAATCAATGGATAATCCGGAAGCGGCAAGTCAGGTAGATCAGACAGATTATCAGGAAGGGGTGAGCAGCCAGGCAAAAAAAATGAGTAAACACATTCAGTTGGTTGCGCCAACTCCCATTTCAGTTTTAATTGTGGGTGAAAGCGGAACCGGAAAAGAATATGTAGCCAAGCTGATTCATGAAAAGAGCAAACGGGCGCATAAGCCTTTTGTAGCCGTTGATTGCGGCGCCATTCCAAAGGAACTGGTGGCGAGTGAGTTTTTTGGACATGTAAAAGGATCGTTTACCGGGGCTATAGCCGATAAGGTTGGCAATTTTGAAGCGGCCAATGGCGGCACTCTATTTTTGGATGAGGTGGGTAATTTGCCATACAATAGCCAGATTCAATTGTTGCGTGTGCTACAGGAACGCCGGATTAAACCAGTGGGGAGCAATAAGGAGATTGTTGTTAATGTACGGATTATTGCTGCAACCAACGAAAATTTGCTTGAAGCCCAGGAATACGGCGAATTTCGCGAAGATCTCTACCATCGGCTTAACGAGTTTCAGATTAATGTCCCTCCACTTCGTGATCGGCAGCAAGATATCATGTACTTTGCGCATTATTTTTTAGAGCAGTCCAATCGTTACCTCGACAAATCCGTACAGGGGTTTGACAAAAGCCTGGAGCCGGTTTTTTTGAATTATTCCTGGCCGGGCAATCTTCGAGAAATGAAAAACGTCATTAAACGGGCCACCTTACTGACGTATGGCAAATGGATTACTTTAAGCGAAATACCTGCCGAGATTTATTCCAGCTCACAAGCCAGTCATTTTGCCCTGCATGATGAAAAGGATGAAAATGAATTGATTCTAAAAGCGCTGGAGGCCGCCAACTACAATAAAAGCCAGGCCGCCCGCCTGTTGAAGATTGATCGTAAGACCCTGTACAACAAATTGAAAAGCTACAAGATCGAGCTCCCGGAACGCAATAAATAAAACGGTTGGCTATTCATTCAAGCTGATAGTCCGATTGAATTGTTTTTACCAGTTCTTCTGCCCGATCTGCGGCCTCTTGAGCTGTGGCTTTCCAGGCATTGCCGCTCAAGCGGTTTTCTTCCAGCTCATTTAAAAGTCTGGCTACCCCGGTCGCTTCCAATTGCAGGAACATCGAGCCCATTTTATGAGCCAGTTCAACGATTGGTTCTTGCTGTTCTTCTGCCAGGTGCTTCCGAAATTGATTTAGGTTTTCCCGGGTAGATTGGATAAACGAATTCAGAATTAAGCGTAAGCTGGTTTCATCGCCCAAAGCAAAAGCCCGTATTTTATCTGTGCTGTAAGGCTGATGGTCCGGAATCTTGCTGTCCTCGTTACTTTTCATATGATTAAATTGTTTGTTTTCTATGGAATCAAATGGAACACGCACTTTAATCATTTCCTTTTGCGTCGACTAAACATGCTCGTTTTATGACCGATGGCTGTTTGGTAAATGGTATCGCCTGTTGGCTTATTGTTGTGCTGCCTCACTTAATAACAATCTTGCAGCTAAAATTCTTTTGGCCGAAAGCAAGGCGCACATTGAATCTTGAAGGTTTCGAAGCATTAGGTGGTTAAATTTAGGTTATTCATCGGGGCAATGATACATAAATATCAACTGGTTTTTTTATCTTTGCAACGGTTTTCTGAAATCAAAGTTTAAGATCATTACTAAGTTTAATATCAAAACCATAAATCATGTTAATTAATAACGTCGTTGGTAGAGAAATTTTAGATTCTCGCGGTAATCCTACAGTAGAAGTTGAAATTACGCTGGAATGCGGAGCTATTGGTTTAGCTGCTGTCCCTTCAGGTGCATCAACAGGTGAAAACGAAGCGCTTGAACTGCGTGATGGCGACAAAGGTCGTTACCTTGGAAAAGGTGTTTTAAAAGCTGTTGAAAACGTAAACAACGCGATTGCCAAAGAAATTATTGGTATGGACGCTTCAGACCAGGTTGGTATCGACCGCAAATTGCTGGAGCTTGACGGTACCAAAACAAAATCGAAATTGGGTGCTAATGCCATGTTGGGTGTTTCCTTGGCGGTTGCCAAAGCAGCTGCCGATGCGCTCGACTTGCCATTGTACCGTTACATTGGTGGTGCCAATGCCAAAACATTGCCTGTTCCGATGATGAACATCATCAATGGTGGATCTCACTCCGATGCTCCGATCGCTTTCCAGGAATTCATGATTCGTCCGATTGGCGCTCCTTCATTCCGCGAAGGTTTGCGTATGGGTGCCGAAGTTTTCCATAGCCTGAAAAAAGTATTGTCAAAACGTAACTTGAGCACCGCTGTTGGTGACGAAGGTGGTTTTGCTCCTGCCTTGGACGGAACCGAAGATGCGTTGAACTCCATTATCGAAGCGATTAAAAACGCTGGTTACAAACCAGGTCGTGCCGAAGACGGTGGCGATGTTTCAATTGCTTTGGACTGTGCTGCTTCTGAATTCTACAGCGATGGTGTTTACGATTACAGCAAATTCGAAGGTGCCGGCGGTGCTAAGCGTAATTCTGAAGAACAAGCTGCTTACCTGGCTGAATTGGTTGCCAAATTCCCGATCGATTCAATCGAAGATGGAATGGACGAAGGCGACTGGGACGGATGGGTTGCTTTAAATGCTGAATTGGGCGATAAGTGCCAGTTGGTTGGCGACGACTTGTTCGTGACCAACGTAGAGTACCTGAAAAAAGGTATCGAACTGGGAGCTGCCAACTCAATCCTGATCAAAGTAAACCAAATTGGTACATTGACAGAAACCTTGGATGCCATTGAAATGGCACACCGCGCAGGTTATACTTCCGTAACTTCTCACCGCTCGGGCGAAACTGAAGATTCAACCATTGCCGACATTGCTGTTGCAACCAACTCTGGTCAAATCAAAACCGGTTCATTGAGCCGTTCCGATCGTATGGCAAAATACAACCAACTGCTTCGTATCGAAGAGCAATTGGGCGCTTCGGCCATCTACGGATACAAAAAAGTTTACAAAAAATAATTCTGAATACCAGATACAACAAAAGCCGCTTTCCGAAAGGAGAGCGGCTTTTCTTTTTTTATTGGCGAATCTTCTTCCAGCATTCTTATTCGATAAACATGCCATGTCTCCGGCATCATAAAAGATGAATGATTTCAGTCTCCAGGATCATGGTTTATGCTGGTAAACAGTTCATCTGTTTTCTATTTTATGCTTTTCGAGCTGTTTGGTGTGCTCTAAACGCTTGACAATATGAGGCATGGCTTGGTTAGGGTGTTTGTTTTTAGGGATGTTTGTGTGGTGGGCTAAGTATAATCATGTTGAAAAACATAAATTAATTCTGCACCTTATTGCAATTCATCCTTTTCTATTTCTAAATAATGGGTTATTTTAGTAAGCAGTTTCTGTCGATCCGAAACTTTTCCGGACCACTCCAAGAACAGCAGCGATTCGTGAGAATATAAAAACTGGTAGTTTGGAAACAAATCCGGGGGGGTGTAATGGAGCAGGGGAGCGCTTGAAACACCCGGAAAAGTTCTTTGATAATCATTCGCAGCTTTAAGGTCATAGTGTCACACTTTGACATCAAAGTCTCATATTTTGATCTCAAAGTTCCATGCTTTGGAGCTAAAGTGTTATACTTTGATATTAAAGTAAGATACTTTGATGTAAGAGTCTCGTACTTTGGGATCAAAGTATCAGACTTTGGCGTCAGGGGTTCATACTTTGGGGTCAAAGTTCCGCACTTTGATGTTAATTTGTGACATCCTGTCATAAAGATATCTCCTCAGGAGGAGAAGATGACCAACCGGGAAATAGGGTGACCCCAGGCTTGCTTTGTTTTGTGCTCATATGAAAAAGAGGGATTTTCCGCGGAAGGACAGGCTTAAAAATGTCTTTTTTATTTAAATGAGTATTGATCTCTTTTGTTCTGAAATCGTTTTGCTGTGGATTGGTCGTTTCATGCCGGAAGACGTTTTCGAATTGTCGTTTTTTGCCATGGTTAGCCTTGCCATCAGGTAGCTTACTGTTGATTCGGCTCCCTGGTTGAGGTTTACATGCCATTCTTCCAATCCATCGTAACATCCTCCGGTACATGGATTGTAAATGATTTGATGTAGCCGGTTTTCTCCTAAGAACCAACTGAAGGCAATGTCTATTTTCAGCCGATAGTCCTCCTCGTTTGATACCTCGTAAAATTTACTTAATGTCATGATGGTGTAAGCTACATCAATAGGCTGTTCGCCAAACTGCGCGGCTTTTTGTCCTTTTTGAAGCCACTGTTTGTTTGAAATAACCTCGATACCGTTTTTGTTGAAGGTTTGATTCAGCAGAAAATTGAAAGACGACAGGGCGATCTCTTTATAAACAGCATCTTTCGTTAGCAACCAGGCATACAACATGGCTTCGGGCAAGGTGCTGTTGCCATAAGTCAGATAGCTTTCAAACCATTCCCATTTTTTGCTCGATTCATGTTTGTACATCTGGACCATGCGTCTGGCAAATACGTTAATCAGGTCAATATTGTCCGAATAATTTACGGCATTTTCATAGTAATACAAGCCTTTAATTGTAAACGCCATGGCCCGTGTTGAACGCACCATGCGCATGCGAGGCAGCGATTTTTCAATGATTGCTCCGGCATCAGCAACCAGTTTCTTGGGCAACAGGCCGGTTAATGAAGTCAAATAGCCCAATGCCCAAATGGCCCTGCCATTCGAATCATCCAGATTCACATCGTTATTCTGGTCGGTAAAATGGAGCTCTTTATCTACATAGTTTAAAAAATCGCCTTCAGCTTGCTGACAATACGCGATAAAGCGGAGGTATTTTTTGATCGTAGAAATAATTTTCCTGTCGCCTGTTGTTTCCAGGTACATACAAGTAGCCACAAGGGCCCTGGCATTATCATCGAGGGTGTATCCGGAGCTAATATCTGGTTGATTGACCTTTGAAAACTGAATGATTCCAACAGAGGTGGTCATCTGTTTCAGATGGTTCAGGTTAATGGCCGGCCAGTTATAGCGCATTGGAGTCTGGTTGCCTGCAATTTTGTAGAGCAACATCGTATGTTCAACGGCCGAATTTTCCCAGGCGGTAGAAACAATTTTCTGCAAGGTGTTTAAACTGATGTTCTTCCGTAGTTTATCATTATTGAGGAGCCTGATTACGGCAGTGGATAATTGTTTCGAATGGCCAAAGTCAAAAATAATACCTGTTTGCTTGGTCAGCACTTCCTTTGCGTGTGGTATTGGTGTTGAAATGATTGGGCAGCCACAGCTCATGGCGTAAACGAACGTTCCGCTAACGGCCTGGTTCGGATCGTTGGACGTAAACAGGTAGATGTCGGTAAGCTGCAAATATTCGAGTAATTCCGGTAAATCGAGGTATTGGTTTACAAAACGCACATGATCCTGAAGATTCAGTTGTTTTACTTTTTCTTCGAGCATTTGCCTGTATTTTTCGCCATCCGCTTTCACAACTTCGGGGTGCGTTTTTCCTATGGCCAGAAAGATGGCCTGGGGGCACTTTTTTATGATTTCCGGTAATGCGTCAATGGTGGTTTCCAGGCTTTTTCCTGAACTTAATAAGCCAAATGTGGTCAGCACTTTTCGGCCTTTTAGTTTATGCTTCAGTTTTAACGAAGCCTTGTTTAAACGCGGAACCAAATGGGTTCCATGAGCAATCACCGCTATTTTTTGCTGCGGCACACCATAGTGGTTCGTTAAAATTTCGGCGGAGGTGTTGGTCATGACAATGATTGATTCGCATGCCGCTACGATCTGCTGTACCTCTATTTTAAACTGCTTATCAGGATTAGGCAGAACCGTATGAAAAGCAACCACAACTGGCTTTGAAACGGCTTTCATGAGTTTCAGAAATGCTTGTTCCCGGGCATGAAAGAATCCAAACTCGTGTTGGATCAATACAATATCGATGTTTTTGTCATGATTTATTTTGATTGCCATTTTTTCATAGTCGGCGGCTATTGACGTTTTAAGTACGAATTCGACTTCATCCGGGTATTCATAATTCACATCATCGGCTTCCAGGGCACAAACTTTTATCGACAGGGAATTGCTGAATTTATTATTCAACGACTTGATCAAGTCCTGCGAATAGGTTGCTATACCACATTCCCTTGGTGGATAGGAAGTAATAAATAACACTTCGGTCTGCGCCGGTTGATTCGGGGAGTGGTCTTCAACCTTTTGGATATCGATATTCTTTTTCATGCTTTTAGACCGAGGTTCCCTCTTTCTTAACTGCATTTTTTTTGTGCATTTTTTGCTCAGTATAGTCTGAAAGACTTTCTTTTGCCTGTTCAAACTTACCAGAGAGATCGTCCAGCAATTCGTTGATTTTCTCTTTTACATCGTCGGTAAAAGCTTCACTTTGTCGTACTATTTTTTTGCGGGTAACTTTACCTTTGTGTGGTGCAAATAAAATTCCTGCCAGTGCTCCGCCAGCTGCGCCCGCCAATACGCTCAATAATACTTTTCCTGAATTCATAATGTTTAATTTTTAAATGGTAAATACATAAGTACTGTGAATAATTTAGTGTCATGTTTCGAGTCTTTAACAATTTGTGACAGAAGAGAAACCGAAAATATCAAATAGGTCCGTGACCTTAATGTCATGGCACAAAATAATTAGAAAAGTCTTGACATGATTTCCAAGGTTTCTTCTTTTGTTGTTCCAAGTCTTAGTTGAAGCCTGGCAATCACTTCTTCTTTTTTTCTTTCCAAAAGCATCTGGTCATCGTTGGTTAAGTCTGCAAATTTTTGTTTGAGCTTGCTTTTACTCTTTTCCCAATTATCGGTTGCTTCTATGTCAGTCATATCTTTAAATTCAAATTGTTCTCTATTCACCATACAAAGGTGGACTAACTGGCCTCGGAAAGCGTTACACAATTCCGATTAAGTATTACATCATTCACACATCCAAAATTGAATGACTATTTAATTCTGGTTGTCCTTGCCTGAAGCTTTCAATTCGTCGAGCAATTCCCTTAGATTAACTGTTGCGTAGGTTGAAGAATGGTCGGACATGGCGTAAGGAATAATGAGGTCGTTGTTATGAATAATTGAACCACAGGAGTAAATTACATTTGGCACATAACCTTCTCTTTCTGATTCATTGGGTGATATCAAGGGGCTCTTTAGTCTGCCAATTTCAATTTCCGGATTCTCCAGGTCAAACAAGGATGCTCCCAGTTTATATTCCCTCATTGGTCCAACGGCATGGGTAATTACCAGCCATCCATCGTCCGTTTCAATTGGAGATCCTGCATTGCCCATTTGCACCAAATCCCAGGGGTATTTAGGTTGTTGCGTCATTATTGCTTCACGCCAGATATTGATTTTGTCAGAATAAGCAATGTAATTGTTTACAGCATCCATCCGGCACAACATGGCGTATTTGCCTTTTATCTTCCGAGGAAACAAAGCCATTCCTTTATTACGGGCGAGTTCGCCGTTGATTGGCAAAATCATGAAATGATAAAAGTCAGTTGTTTTGATCAACTTAGGCAAGGTGGTAACCCCATCATAAGCGGTATAAGTGGCATAGTAAGTTATTTCGCCATTGTCATCGGTGAATTTGACAAAGCGGGCATCTTCAATCCCTTTTTGCTCAGTGGCCGAAACCGGGAAAATAACCCGTTCAGAAATGGCCGAATCAATGGAGAAATTAATCTCGTAATGCGAGGAGGCCAACCACATGAGTTTGTTTAATACAATAATCTGCGCTTCTGAAGTATCCGGGGCTTTTAATGCAATGGAGACGTTCTTCATCAGGTCGCCATAAGTGAAGTTTTCTCCGAGCTTACCCAGGATGAAATCAGGTGAAACGACCTTGGCAGATTTTCGTACGGGCTTTGGGGGGTCAGTAACAATTGGAGGAGTAATATCTTTCTGGTCAGGGTTTTCGTTCTGGTTGTTTCGCTTAGCAGGAGGATCGTCATTCTCTGCTTGATTCATTTCAACCAATTTCTCCTGGAAAGTCTTTTTTTCGTAGAAACTCCGTTTAATGACATCGGCCTCGGCCAGCATTTTTCCCACTGGTTCAACACGCAGGTCATTGTTTTTGTCGAGAACCCCGGTACGGAATACGAGAGACGAAATATGACCTTCGCCAGTCGCTCTAAAACTTAAGATAACCCTTTTCTCGTCGTCCCTTAATCCCGATTGGTCAGGATCTTCGACGACAGATGGATTAAAAAATGCTGCCGATTCAATGGAATATTCCATCGTAAAATAGGACCCGATCAGTGCTTTCTGGGCAGGGTTCAAATCTTCTTCATTGATTTCAATCGTGTCAAATATGGGAGCCAGACGGGTAAAGTGCTTCTCAAATATTCGTGAAATATTCCGGTGCCGCCTCGAATATTTCCTAAGCAGCTGACTCATGGCAATATTGACTTCCTTTTCGGGCATAGCCAGCACCTTCCGGATGATATCAGCCGATCTTTCATCATTTAAAAATAGAAATCGGGCAATTACTCTGGAAGGGTCAGGTGTAAATAGTAAATTTTTTCTGAGTACGTTTACTTGCATGAACAGGTGTTTGGAGATATTCAATTTTCACTTTTCAAAGATCACCACATCCAGGCCCAAAAGCCTTACACAATTTTGGAAAAGAGTTACATCATTCACAGGTTGTACGGTTGTTGGTGTAAATAAGAGGTTGATCAGGCATAAACTGATCACATTCGATCCATATACCAGCTTAATTGCTTTTCGAGTTTTTGAGTTTCCAAAGTGGTTGTGATGATTTTTTTCAAGCGCAGGAAGGCGGTTTCGCTTTTAACAACATAATCAGCTGCTTTGTGGTGCATACAGTTGATGGCCACATCAATTTTATCCTGAGCAGATAACATGATCACTGGAATATCCGGGTTGAAAGCTTTGATTTCATCCAGTGTGTTAATCCCATTGATCGCATCGCGGTCAACCCCGTCCAGGCAATAATCTAAAATGATCACATCAGGATGGTGCGATAAACTTTCAAGGCAAAGCTCACCGGTAGCAAAGGTTTCAATATCAAAATCAGCTTGTTCCATGAATTCAATTTGCAATAGTTTCAGGAACACGGCATCGTCGTCGATCAGGAAAAGTTTTATTTTATTTTTTCTCATGATATGGTGTTTTTAATATGTTTTAACGCTACTCTTAATTCGTTACATGCCTGTGTGCAAATGGTTTCGAGTTGAAAAACCAGCTCCGATATTTCTTCGGTCTGTTTTTGTGTGCTCGCATATTCCTGAACTCTTTTCGCCATGTTTTCGGGATTGGGTCCCATACCCATGATTGAGAAAGAAGGAATCATTTTATGAACGGAAGCGTACAGCAGGCTCCAGTCTTTGTCGATCAAGCTCTTTTTCATGTTTGAAATCAGGGGTGGCGTTTGTTCCAGGTAAGCCGAAATCATTTCCATCATTAGTTTCGGATGCGATTTGGTGCGGCCAATTAGATATTTCAAATCAATACAGCTGGGTACAATGACTTCATCGAAGATTTCCTCTTGCGATTCGCTGGTTTCTGTGGGAATTGGTTTTTTTACGAACCCAACTATTTTGCTGTACAACAAACGTTCGTCAACTGGCTTGGCAATGTAATCGTCCATGCCAACTGCCTTGCATTTTGCCAAATCAACGGTGGTCACATCGGCCGTTAAGGCGATGATTGGGATTTTCAAATTCATGGTGCTGCGGATATAATCTGTTGCGTCAAACCCATTCATTTCGGGCATTTGCAAGTCCATTAAAATAACATCGTAGGTTTTAGCCCGTAGCTTTTCAATGGCAATTTTCCCATTATCTGCAATATCAAGTGCAAAGCCGAAATCATCAAGCAAGGTTTTCATGAGTAGTTGGTTGAGCACGATGTCTTCAACAACCAGGACGTTTATATTTTTAAGTTCGCTATCCAGTTCAACCATTTCTGAATCTATTTCAACATCTTCAGAGGTTTTCAGGAAATTTAGCACAAAGCTAAATGTAGAACCTTGGTCAACAGCACTCTTTACAGTCGTGGTTCCGCCTTGCGATTCGACCAATTGTTTTACGATGGCCAGCCCTAAGCCGGTTCCTCCATAAATGCGCGAAGTTCCGCTCGTTGCCTGCTGAAAGTTCTCAAATATTTTTTCTATTTTCTCTTGCGTAATTCCAATTCCGGTATCAGTCACTGAAAATTGGATGGTTACTGTTTTCTCATCGTCGCTTAGCAAACTTACATTAACGGTGATTTTCCCTTTGTTTGTAAATTTAACAGCGTTGCTTACCAGGTTTAAAATAATCTGGTGCAGGCGAACCGGGTCGCCAACCAAAACTTCAGGAATATGCTTGTCGTATTTCGTCACCAATTTTAGATTTTTCTCGTGAATTTTTGCTTCAAACAAATGAAGCATGGCCGAAATAGAAGCCGCCATTTTAAAGGGGGTTTGTTCGAAAATCATTTTACCGGCATCCACTTTTGCCAGATCGAGAATGTCATTGATCAACACGATTAGTGCATCGCCACTCAACTTAATGGCATCCAGATATTCCTTTTGTTTGGCTGTCAATTCGGTTTTCAGCAGCACTTTGGTGAATCCGATAATCGCATTCATGGGCGTCCGGATTTCATGACTCATATTCGACAAAAACTGCTGTTTGGCTTTCACTGCATTTTCGGCAATCCGTGTGGCACGTTCAGCTTTTATTTTGGCATCTTCAGCAATATCAACAGCCAGTTCGGCAAATACAATGGCTTCGGTTAATTCATTTGCAGCCCGTTTTTGCTCCGTCACATCACGGGCAACAATCACCGCGCCCAGCACATCTCCCCGGTCGTCTTTGTAAACCGAACCGTTAAACAGAACATCAGTTAGTTTCCCATTGGCGTGGCAAAGGGTAAGGGGAAAATTATTCCCTGATTCGTTTGTAAACACTTCCTGGTATATTCGCTGTGCTTTTTTCGGATCGGTGAAACAATCGTAGAAATCAGAACCGATCAAATTTTTCCGTTTTATACCGGTGATATCGACCATGGCCTGGTTGATATTCATGATTTTACCTTCCGTGCTAATGGTAATCAGCGGATCTCGGATGGCTTCGATAAAACTGCTGGCGTATTGTGATTCGTGCAAGCTCGTTCGTTCCATTTTGCTTAGTTTTTAGCGCCTGGGTTTTTCACTGCAATTCCGATGTCTTCAATCGGACTACGTCTTTTATCCTTCATCTTTTTAAAGTGCGAAGGAGAAAGGCCCGTCATTTTCTTAAATTGATTGGATAAATGAGCTACACTACTGTAATTCATCTTCCATGCAATCTCTGTAATGTTCAGCTCTCCGTAAATAATCAATTCTTTTATCCGTTCAGTTTTATGCGCGATAATGAATTGCTCAATTGTCGTTCCTTGTATTTCTGAAAATAAATTGGAGAGATAGGTATAATCGTGATTTAGTTTTTCACTTAAGAAGTTGGAAAAGTTAGTTTTGATTAATTCATTGGAATGATGGACCATTTCGATGATGATGTTTTTAATTTTCTCAATCAAAACAGCTCTTTTATTATCCATTAATTCAAATCCTGAACGGAGCAAAGCCATTTTTATCTGCTCTCGCTGTTCTGCGGAGATGTTCTCCATAATTTCAACTTCACCTAAATCGACCATGATGAAGTGTAGACCAAGCCTTTTTAGGTCTTTCTTTACCGCTAATTTACAGCGATTGCTAACCATGTATTTGATATAGAGTTTCAACTTATTTTTTTTAGGAAATCTGACCAAAGTTTTGCAATTAAATCAGGATAAAGTGTTACAAAACTTTATAAATAAGTTACACAATTCACACATTTGGGGCAGGTGAGTGGTGCCATTTTCCAGTTGTTACTATTGGCGAATACCGCAAGATTTCGCGGATACGAATGATTAGGAAGGGGCAGACAAAGTAAACTGACCGAATCTGGTGCAATTCGCCGGGAGATTCCGAAACAAGTTCGAAACGATGTTTTGGCTGCGGGTTTAGGGACTGGGAAGGAGTTTCGTCCCCCGCCTACAAAATCTCCCGGATTTCCTTCAGTAAAGCCTTGGTTTTGCTCGCGCTGAGGGCGAGCGGAACAAGCAGTTCCGGATTGTCTAACAGTTGGCGGCAGGTAACGATGTGCCGTTCCATCAGGTATTGTTTCTGGCTATTGCTGAGGTTTTTCAGCACGGTAATTGGGTAAATCTTTTCACGGTCAATAATGTCTTTTAGCCCGTTGCCCAGCGGATAGTCCCAGCTTAAGAGTTTCAGTCCGCTACATGTGCCGTAATCAATGGCGTCGGAGGTAAAGCGGGTGTTGGTTACCACCCAGCCAAAAAAGGCAAAGCCAGCATATTCGGGCATTTCTTTACGCTTGCGGATCAGGTCGTCGACCCGTGCACGGATGTAAAGCGGAACCTTTACATTTTGGATTCGTTCGGCCGTTTGACCGTATTTGCATTCCACAAAGTGCAGTTGCTGGCCTTGGGTGGCCACCACATCCACTTCGTGGGTAACACAATAGCCTTGCAAGGTTTGTCCAACTTCGACCGAATAGCCCATGGATTGCATGATATGACCCACAAAATGCTCGAAAGGATAACCCGTTGGCCCCATTTCCATCATGCCTTTTTTGAGTTTGTAGCGTGAGGCGACGTGGTTTTTCTTTTTTCGCAACAGGGTGAATGCCCGCGCGTAAATTTGGTGCGTGTTTACACCATTGTAAATCCACGCCTGGATGTCGCTGGTTACCTGCTGAATGATGTCCTCTTCGGCACCGGCATTGCGCAACGAACGAATGAGTTTTTCAATGGCAAAGGGCTCTTGCTCGCCCGATGCTTTTCTTATCAAGATACTTTTTGGGGCTTTTATTTCCATGTTTGATTCTTTGTCTGGATAATGTGACTGATGGTTTTTTTGAATCTCCTAAAGATAAGGGAAAAAGCCAGAACATGATCTCTTGGCATGAATTTCACGATCTGGTTGACGTTGGTGAGCTTTTTAATAGATTTCTTTTTTATATTTTTGAGTCGCTTTAAAATCTATGCCATGCCGAATCGATTACAGATGCTTCTTTTCGTATTTTTTATCTCCCAGGTGTCACTTTCTTTTGCTCAGCAAATTCCGGGTTCGACGGCTGACCAGACCCGTTTGGTGGTTGTGGTGAATGTGGAGCAAATGCGAACCGATTATATTACCCGCTATTGGAATCAGTTTCAGCAAGGTGGTTTTCGTCGGTTAATGCAAGATGGGGCCGTTTGTACCAACGCCTCCATGAATTTGCACATTCAGAAGAACGCCACCGGTGTGCCCACGCTCTTCACCGGCGTTTATCCGGCCCGGCATGGGATTGTTAACGATTCGTGGTACGATCGCCTGCGTCGAAAGGAAGTTAATGCCTTGCAGGATGACTATTACATCACCGTTGGAAGCGATTCGAAGGAAGGACAGGTTTCGGCGACTAAATTGCTTAGTCCAACCGTTGGCGACGTTTTGAAACTCAATACAAGGAACAGGGCCAGGGTCTTTTCGGTAGCGCTCAATGCGAACAGCGCCGTTTTTTCGGCCGGTCATGCTGCCGATGGTGCCTACTGGATGGATGAACTGACCGGAAACATGATCAGCAGCTCGTATTATGTAGATCAGTTTCCGGATTGGGTGCGCCAATTTAATGACAAGCGGTTCGGTGATTTTTATATCGATGGCGACTGGGAACTGCTGTTGCCTTTGACAAGTTACTACGAGAGCCTGGAAGATGATTATGTGTTGGAACCGGGTTACTATGGCAAGTGGAACACGTTTCCATACAACTTAAACCGGCTGAAAAAACAGGCCGGAAGCTATAAGATTCTGAAGACTACGCCTTATGGAAACCAAATGGTGAAAGATTTTGCCCTGGCTCTGATTGAAGCCGAGCAATTGGGTATGGACAACACCCCCGACTTGTTGGCGATCAATTTTTCATCAATGGATTACGAGCAGGGATCGTTTAATCCCAATTCCATGGAGACACAGGATTTATACCTTCGCCTGGACCGCAACATCGAGCATTTGCTCAACTTTTTAGATAAGCAGATTGGTCGCGACAGGTATTTGCTGATTTTGAGTTCGGCCTGCTCTTCTACCTATCCGGTGAACTATTTGAAAGAAGAATTGAATATGCCGGTTGGTTTTGTGGCTCCCGAAAGTATGGTGGCTTTGCTGAAATCGTTTCTCAACATCAGTTATGGACAGGGTGATTGGGTGGAATTTGTGAGTGATCAACAAATCTACCTGAACCGCGATTTGATTGAAAAAAACAGCTTGCAACTGGCCGATGTTCAAACCAAGGCTGCCTCATTTATCAACCAGTTTGAAGGGGTGAAGATATCTTTACCGGCTATCGACTTCGAGCAAGGCGACTATGTGAAAAGTCAGCTTGTTGCTATAGCCAGCTCATTTAATTTTAAACGTTCGGGCGATGTCCTGTTTGTGCTGGAAGAAGGATGGCAGCCGGAGTATAAATTTAAACGAACCATTTATAATGACAATAGCCGGATTCCGATGATTTGGATGGGAAAGGACATCAAGCGCGGATCTACACTAAAACCTGTCGGTGCGATTGATCTGGCACCTACTCTGCTACATTTGCTGGGGTACGGAACGCCTCCGCATTGTGGCGGCCGTATTTTGGAAGAGCTTATTGACTGATAAACTCTTCGTCCAAAATCAATACCGGGTTGAATGATAAAAACCAATACTGAGGTTGATGGTGTGCCTTCTCATGTCGTACCAGCGATAGGGATCGTTCGGATCATATTCATCCCCCAGTTTTCGAAACCAATCCCATTCCTTGTTGATAAACGCGTGGTAACCAGCCTTAATGACCAGATAGTTGCTTCGCTTTAAACGATAGCGATAGCCAACTCCGGCTTCGTAGATAAAACCTTTGTCTTGCTTGCGATGATTCAGGCGAAAGCCATAGCCGCTTTCAACGAAAGCAAATGGAGTATTGGAGCCCTTGTTTAAATAGGCTTGTGCATTGACCAGTACCGGAAAGGTAATCATGTTGGGGGCTTCATAGTTAAGAATTGCCAGGGCGACACCGGTTGACAAATGGTAACCCGAAAACCAGTTGGCGGAGGCTTTTAATCCATAAGAAGAAGGGGAGTAGATATCGGTATCCTTTACGTGGTCGGTCTTTAAATTTGAGTGAAGGCCATAAAAGCCTTCCACGCCATAAAAGAAACCTTGATTTCGTATCAGGTGTCTCTGCGCATGTGCTGTTTTAAAAAGACATACGACCAAAAATAAACTAAAGGCGAAGGTAACCAGCGTTTTCATCTTATTTTCCGAGTTTAACTTGACCAATTGAGGTTGAAAGATATCAAAATAATAGCTAAAATGGAATACTGTCGGGTTTGTAATTGTTTTAGTATGTTTGTGTTTTTGATTAGCAGAGGAGAAGAATATGGCAAAGAAATTTAAACCGCTGAATTCCGTCTTAATTAAGCCATCCGGCCCCGATTGCAATTTGAACTGCACCTATTGTTTTTACCTGGAGAAATCGGAGCTGTTTCAGCAAAGTAAAACGCATCGCATGAGCCCACAGATACAGGAAGAGACCATTCGCCAGGTGATGCAGCAATCGGGCGACGGCGTTTCGCTGGCCTGGCAGGGTGGGGAACCTACCCTGATGGGATTGGCGTTTTATGAGCGGGCCATTGAGTTGGAACAAAAATACGGACATGGACAAATGGTGGGCAATGGCCTGCAAACCAACGGTCTTTTATTGAACCGCGACTGGGCTAAGTTCTTGCGGAAATACGACTGGCTGGTGGGTTTGTCGCTAGATGGGCCAAAGCATATTCATGATCACTACCGGTTCGATTTGGGTGGAACAGGAACCCACCAGCGGGTGGAGGACAATGCGAAAATGCTGCTTGACGAAGGTGTTGCGGCCAATGCCATGTGTTGTGTGACGAGTCATTCGGTCAAGCATCCCGAAGAATTGTACAACTACTTCAAAAGCATTGGCTTGACGTTTATGCAGTTTATTCCGATTGTTGAAACCGATAAGAATGATTCAGCTAAAGCAGCTGACTTTTCGGTGTCTGCCGAAGATTACGGCCATTTCCTGAACAAGCTGTTCGATTTGTGGCTGGCCGACTTTAAAGATGGTCAACCCACGACTTCGGTTCGTCATTTCGAATCGGTTTTCTACAGCTATGTGGGCCTCGAATCGCCCGAATGCACCATGATGAAAGAATGCGGCCCCTATGTGGTAATTGAACACAACGGGAATGTGTACAGCTGCGATTTCTTTGTTGAGCCGAAATGGAAGCTGGGCAATGTGATGCACGACCGGGTGATCAACATGCTGAATTCGAAAAAGCAAACCCTGTTTGGACAGGCTAAAGCACAGTTGCCGCGCGAGTGCAAACAGTGCAGCTGGCTAACGAAATGCTATGGCGGTTGTACTAAAGACCGAATTAAAGATCCGCGCGACCAGCGAAAGCCGCGCTTTTGTACTTCCTATAAACTATTTTTCAGCCATGCCGATCCCGTGCTTTCGGATATGGCTGTTCAGTGGCAGCAAAACCAGCACGACAGGCAGCAGTCGCAGCAAAGTGGGGGAGTTTACAATGCGTTTAATGATTTTATGAAGTGATACAACAAAAAGAAATACGACTGCCGGAGTTTAAACGGGGTTTTCACCTGATTACGGATTTGATTAGCCGCGAACTTCCGGATTTGCCGGACAAAGGCTTGCTTCATATCTTGATCAAGCACACCTCCGCCGGAATCACGATCAATGAGAATGCTGATCCATCGGTCCGAACCGATTTTAATTCGTTTATAAATCAGCTTATTCCTGAAAACCACCCGGTTTATACCCACATCTACGAAGGAGCCGACGACATGCCGGCCCATCTCAAGTCGTCTATTTTAGGAGCTGAGCTGACTATCCCGATTACGAACGGCCGCTTGAACCTGGGTACCTGGCAGGGAATTTACCTGGGCGAATACCGCAACTACGGAGGTTCACGAAAACTGGTGCTAACGGTTTATAGTTAGCTGTAAGCCTCAAGTAGCGCGAACGAACCGCAATCTATCCGTCTTCGTTAGTAACCACAGATTTCATGGATGATAAGGATTTGAGGGCTCATAACCTGTCGGTCATTCGAAAATTAGCCACGAATTCCGAATGAATGAACTCAGTGAATCCGCGACCTGACCCACCCTGGCTCTCCCTTTTCAAGCTACCTTTCTCAACGTTAAAAAGTTAGAATTTATAGTTTAACTCAATTCCGAAAAGACTGGGAGCCCCGGCAATGTATGTCGGTATTCCAAAATTGCGTCCTGTATTCCCGGCATCGATGATATATTTTTCATTCAACGCATTATTCAGAAATGCCTGGATGGTGATTTTAGGCTTAAGCAGGTTCACCCCGGCACGCAGGTTCAGTAAGCCGTAAGCGTCCTGCATCACCTCCTCGCCGTTGTCTTCTTCAAAATAGACTCTCGATTTGTAAGTATAAGAGGGGCGGATAAATGCACTGTATTTTGTGTTGACCGGCACATCCAACTTAAAGCCCAGCGCAAATGAATGTTTTGGGGTCAGACGGAAAGAATTGCCCGCATACTCCTGTTGGTTTCCATCAGCGTCTTTGTCATCAAAAGTGGCATCAATAAAAGCATAGTTTCCAAACAGGTTCAGCTTGTTGTTCATTTGCCACCGGAGAGAAGCTTCAAATCCATAGGCTGTTGCGTCTCCCGCATCTTTCGTCACGATCTGCAGGTCCTCTATTGATTGGGTCTGAAAATGACTGTAGTTGTAATAGAACCCAGCCAGATCATAATAAAGTTGTTGGTTTTGAGTCAATCCTTTCAATCCGATCTCATAACTCCAAACAATTTCGTCATCCAGTTTTTCAGCCTCATAGCTGCTCGTGAAGTCATTATTGGCGACCGATTTAAACTGAATGACATTCGGACGGCGGCCTCTGGCAACGGTTGCATAGGTATTCAGGTTTTCCGTCAAACTGACATTCGCGGCAATACGGCCAACCATTGAGGTATAAGTATCACTGGCCGTTATTTTTTCCGTCGGCATAAACAGGTCGTTTGTTCCGGCGTTCCTGGCAAAGCCCAGTGTGCCGTTGTTTCCATCCGGATCGGCAGTTGCCTGGTAGCCCGATTCGATATCCTCTACTGTGTAGCGTAAACCGGCAGTCAGTTTAAACCAATCGGCAAAATGATAAGTTCCGTCAATAAAGAATTCATAGGCACTGTTGGTCCCGTAATTGGTGTAGCTTTCTTTATGTTGTTGATTTAACGGCTGGTGCAGTATGGCATACAGCATCTGGGCTTCTATAGGCAGCATGCTGACCGGCACGGCCGAAGGCCAGGGTTCACTTAATAATTCAGAAAGGGAAGAAATAGTATTGGGTACTCCATTTGTTAGCAAAGGCATAGGCTGCAACTGCATATTTACCGTAGTTCCCAACATTGCCGACAAGGCCTGGTTTAATGGATCCAGCATGGTAGTATTCACCAAAGGGGCAACAAGCGGTGACATTAAAACGGCCAGGCTTTGTTCATTGGTTTCAAACGGGATATGGCTAAAACCATCTTCATAAAAATAGCTCATCCCGCCAAAGCCCTCAAACTTTTCACTGATTCTGAAATTCGCGCGTAGTTCTTCGCTGAACTGTTTTCCGAAAGCATCTTCTGCGAACCATAAAACAGGGGCTGCCGTGCCATCGGCATCGAAAGACTCGTATGAATCAAACTCACGGTATGCTGTAGTCGATGTTAAGCTGAAATTCGCAGAAAAAGAATGACGGGCAATTAATGTTGTTCCCCAGACCGTACGGTCCAGGCCCAGTTCCTTTCCCCTGTCCAGATCGGCAGTGGTCCCGGGGTTGGTGTCCCCTCCTGCCGGAGCGTAGGTTCCGCTTTTAAAGGAAGTTCCGGGAGGTGTGTCATTTTGATAATTATAAATAAGGTCGATATTCGTCATTGGTGTTGGTTTATACCTCAACGAAGCCCGGAAGGCCTTTGTATCTTTCCCATTTAATCGTCCGCCTGATAAGTTCCTGATGAACCCGTCGTGCATATTATAAATGCCGGAGACCCGGGCAAATAACTTATCCTTCACAACCGGAGTATTAAAAAATCCTTCCAGATGGGTATAATTATAATCGCCATACCCCGCCGTTAACGAACCTGAAGTTTTGTTTTGCGCCTTATTTTGAATAAAATGGACCGCTCCAATTTGTGCTCCACGTCCAAACAAGGTACCCTGCGGACCTTTCAGCACCTCCACACGTTCCATATCATAAACTTCAACAACTGAACCACGGGATTTGCTGATGGAAACACCATCCTGGAAAACAGATACCCGGGGTTCCACATTCGAAGCTCCGTCGTCACTTGTAATGCCACGGATAACAAAGCCCGGATTATTGGGGCTTTGTAACTGAACCTGCATTCCGGGCACATAGTCAGAAAGATCGTCCAAATCAGTGATCCCTGAATTTTCAAGGAAATTGGCATCCAGCGAAGTTAAGGCCGTTGGAATTTCCATAACCGACTGTTCCCTTTTTTGTGCGGTAACGATCAACCCTTCCAGCACGACATCTTTCCGTATCAGGGCAAAATTCACCTTATCGGTCGTCAGACTGTCCAGATGAACAGTTAACGTTTGTGGCCCATACCCGATAAAAGAAACGGAAAGGGTATAATCGCCCGGGCTAAGGTTGGAGAATTGATACGCCCCGTTAAAGTTAGCTGCTGTTCCTTCGTCGATCTCTTGCAGATAAATAGTCGCTCCAACCAGCGGATTACCATCCTGATCGGTAACCTGGCCTTTCATACTCAGGTTCTGGGCAAATAAAGTGGCACCCGAATTGAAAATGATCATGAGAAAAATAAAGTAGCTTTTCATTGTTGAATGATTAAGTTTTTCTTTCAAAAATACAATTATCATGTTTTGTATATGTAAAATCAAACAAGTGATAAGTGAACTTTACGTTACGGGTCGAAAATAAATTAATGATCACTTAACACACAATAGTCTGATTATTAATATATTTAGACAAAAATAAAAAAACGAAAGATCACAATGAAAAAATTAATCTTAGTTTTACTTATTATTATTCTTTTTGTAACAACTGTAACCGTTTTTTATTTTTGGGCTAGCCGGGAAACAGCTGATGACAACTTATTTGTTATTTCTTATGCTGATCCATTAAAAAGGGAGAATGAGCGTAAGCTTTCAGTCATGACTTACAATGTCGGTTATTTGTCAGGAATGAATAATAATCTTGCAATTGCCCCGCAAAAGGAATTATTTGCCACAAACATGGAAAAGCTGGTTCATCGTCTCAACCAAATACCTGTTGATATTCTTGCTTTCCAGGAAATTGACTATGGAAGTAAACGGTCTTTTATGGTCGACCAGCATGATACGATTGCCAAACTGTTTTTTCCTTACTCGCTAAAAGCCATTAATTGGGATAAACGGTACGTTCCCTTTCCTTACTGGCCGCCATCAGTTCATTTTGGTAACGTATTATCGGGACAGTCAATTATGAGCTCCTGGGAACTAAGCAATCCGGAGCGGCTTGTCTTAAAGGAAGTGGATTCAAACCCGTTTTATTACAATGCATTTTACCTGGATCGACTACTGGTTTCAGCTTTGGTACAACATCCTGAATCCAATTTTTTGATCATGAATGTTCATGCAGAGGCATTTGATCAAGCAACAAGGGAAGAGCAGATTATGGCGATTTATCAGATCTTCAAAGAAGAAAGGGCTCGTCATCCCGTTATTTTGATGGGAGATTTTAACAGTTCTCCGGGTTCGGGAGAAAAGGCCATTCATTTATTTCTGGATGATCCGGATATTGGATGTGCCGCAGCTTCTGCCGGCAAAGTGGTGTATCCTCCTACCTTTTCTTCTGAAAATCCGACAGAACGAATCGACTACATCTTTTACACAAAAGACTGTTTTGAAGAAATCGAAAGTAAAGTGTTAATAGACTTTGGAACAATATCCGATCACCTGCCTGTATATATTAGGCTGAAAATTAAATGAAAAGGATCAACCAACACCCCGGTTTTCAGATCATTTCCATAAATCCCCAGGCGCTTATGGTAAGAAATAAAGCAAGTAGGATATCGGGGATAGAGCGGCTCGAGCTTAAAATGAGCAGTGGATTGGCGTCAATACTTAATCAGGTACATCGGCTTCAGCACCTCGTATCGTGTTGCAGGATTGATAAATTGTGAACCCCGGTTGAGATAAAGATGGCGGTATGTCAATACGGTGTCGGCCTTCAGATTTAAATCTGCGATCTGTTTAAATCCTTCAGCGTCGGTAAAGATCCAGTTACCCTTCTTTCCGGCAGCGCATTTCATCTCTTCAGCCGAAGAGAGCTGAACCGCTTGTGGCTCACTGTAAAAAAAAAGTTCGTATTGCGGATAGTTATAATTGTAGAGCGTGTTTCCGGGTTCTGCGTGCCTGCTAAAATAACGGGCTGCCTTAGGAGGCGCCTGAAAGCTGAACATGTAAGGGAAAATGGATGTATTCAGCAAGAAGGCCAGACAGATAAAACTAATAGCCGAGGGTAGAAACAGTTTGGCTGCCGGGTTATCACTTCTGAAGAAAATAAAACAGATCGCCAATATCCCTAACAAGGAGACCAGCCCAAACGACCAGTTGGGATAAGGGAAGAAGTATAAAGAAAGCGCCGATATGATTATCCATAAAAGGCAAACAATTGTGACCTGAACGGAATTGAAAATCCGGAACAGCTTCCTTTTTTTATGCAGTGCCTTATCGGTCCATTTTGCTGTAAGAACAGCCATCAACGGAATCACGCTGAAAATATAGTTCGGGAGTTGGCTTGCCGAAGCATTCAGAATAATAAAAAAGATCCAGATACCCGAAACAGTAAAGTATTCACGGGTCCGGAATTTGTTCCTGATCAGTTTTCTGAATTCAAAAAAGGCCGAAATAAAAAACATCAGGTTCCAGGGCAGAAAAAGATACATCAGGCTGTGGACATAAAAAACCGGATCATTCTTTGCACTTACATATGACCCCGTAATCCGTCCAATGTTATTTTCCCAGAAAAAGAACCGGATCCCATCCCATCCGAATTGGTTCATTAAACCAATCAAGGCCGGACTAGCAACAATAAACGATATAACAATACCAACATACCACCGGTAATCGAGGAACGACTTAAAGTTTTTTGTAAACAGGAGATGTCCCACCACTGCAAACGCCGGGATGGCAGCACCAATCGGCCCTTTACAAAGCATGGCCAGCCCCGTTCCCAAAAAGCCCAAAATCCAGTGTTTATTTTTTTTTGTCCTCACAAATTCGGCAAACTGCCAAAATGCGAACGTGACAAACGCTTGAAGCGGCGTATCGGTATGCACATCCATGGTGTAAAGGGTATATATCATCGAAAACGCAAGTAAAAAAAGCGTTATTCGTCCTATGCGTTTGTTATACAAACTTTTGCCAAGCCGGTAAGCCGAATACAATCCGAGAACAACCACGAGCAGCACCGGTAACTTAAACCAAAAATTGGAAACTCCGCCTATCGCAAAGCCTGCGGCGCCCAGCCAAAACAAAAGAGGTGGCTTTTGGTCGTATGGCTCGCCATGTACCGTGAGATTGATATAATTGTTGTTTTGAAAGGCTTCCTTTGCAATCGTTGCATACTTGCCGGCATCGCGTGTCACGTCGATGGAAAGTCCGGCAAAGTAGGTAACCAACGTCATACTGAGTAAGCCGATAAAGATGCAGAGTATCGTTATCTGGCTGATATTCATGACTGGTTTCGTTCTCTGGAATGTAAAGTCACGCTTAGTTGCAAATACGGGTTGCGCTGTGCCGGCAAGCAACAATGCTCTGTCCCGGAAGAAATTCAGACTTTCACTAAGCGAAATTTTTAGCCTCCTTTTCATGATCTGTAAGTTTAAATGAATAATCTTTCGATTTAAATAGTTTACTTATCAGGGGATAAAAGAAGACTTTAAATATTACCATGTTGTTAGAATCGAATGAAAAAGGGATTACATTTTGGAGGTCATCATGCAGGGCTTTTCCACAACCTGGTAAGCTAAGCGCAAAACCGGAGCCAGGTCAACATTGGATTTTTGTTTTTGCTAAAAGTTGCCAGCAGCTGGCTCGGGTAGGCCTTCCGCCCCTTATTTAATCCCGGATTTCCATCCGCATGAGAGTTTCCCTTATCCATAAATAGGAGAAGTTAAAAAACACACTAAATTATCTCGGGAAAGCGACAGAAAAACGGTCAGGGGGCAGTGAGGGGCTTATTTTTGAGTTTGGAATAGTGAGGATGTCCCGGTTCCAGGCGATCTAACGCCCCGTCGACCTCGTCTGGCACCTCGTCGACCTCGTCTGGAAGGTTGCCGACCTTGTCTGGGACCTCCGGACTGACTCCGTGTCAGTCGCCGACCTCGCCTGTCTCCTTACGGCTGACTCCTTGACAGTCACCGACCTTGTCTGGAAGGTTGCCGACCTCGTCTGGCTCCTCCGGACTGACTCCGTGTCATTCGCTGACCTCTTCTGGCTCCTTCCGACTGACTCCTTGACAGTCACTGACCTCTTCTGGCTACCGGGCGACCAGGTTTTCCCAGCTGCCGATCTCATATTGATAAAAACAAACTTCTTTTCCCGCCTTCAATCAGCAATAATCCGGGTGCGGGTGTATCGGATCATTTGCTTGTCACGCTTTTGCTTTAGCAACTTATCCACTGGTAATTTGGTGGTAGATACAGTTTAATAATATACCTTTGAAAGCATTGGAACCAATGAGAATGGAAAATCGAGCATCGCTGTGAGCGGTGGCATTTTGATTTTTTTATTTGCGATTTCAGTCTTAATTAATGGGAGGAATGATGCCAAAAAAGAAAATTTTAATCATCGACGATGGGGAAACAAACCATCTGCTGATGCAGGCTATTTTTAATCAGAAATTGCCTGAATATATTGTTCTGCTGGCCTCGTCAGGTCCTGAAGGGATTCAATTGGCGCAAGCGGAATCTCCTTCCATAATCCTGCTGGATATATTGATGCCGCAGATGGATGGTTATGAGACCTGTGAAAGAATCAGGTCCAATGCTGATACCCGTTCGATTCCTATCGTTATGATTTCTGCGCTGGGAGATGATCCTAAAGTTCGGACTAAAAGCTTAAAAGTTGGGGCTGATGCCTTTATTGCAAAACCATTTTATCGTGCAGAGTTAATCGCACTTATCAAGGCTATATTACGGATTAAGGATGGTGAATACCAGTTGAAAAAGCAGACCCGGGAACTCGAACTTTACTTATCGAAACAGAAAGAAGAGTTTAGGCAATACGAGGAAAGATTCTTGCAAATATCCGGCTATGTTCTTGAATTTTATTGGGAAATCAGCCCAAAAGGAGTTGTTAGCTATCTTAGCCCTGTTGTTGAAAAAATACTGGGATTTAAACCCGACGAGCTTGTCGGTAAGATGAATGTTTTTCAGCAACAATCCGGGAATCATTACCATTGGTTTGGTCAAGTCGTTCAGGAAAGTTTTTCAAGTGATAGCTACCTTAAAGATCACCGCCTGATCTTTCGGCACCGAAATGGACAAAAGGTTTGGGCTTCAGTCAGCGGATTTCCACAGTTCAATAGAGAAGGGGAGTTTTTGTTTTATCGTGGCGTTTTTCAGGATATTACCGATCGGGTAAAAACGGAGATGGAACTCCAGAGAAGCCTGATCGAAATTAGGCGGTATCAGGAGAAGCAGAAACGAATGAACTCGATAATATCTGCAACCGAGGAAAAAGAACGACGTCGAATTGCTGAGTACCTGCACGACGGGATTGGTCAGACCCTGTCACTGGTCAGCATCAAACTATCTTCTTTGGTAGGAGGGGAGCTACCTTCGCGGACGGAGCAAATCATCTGCGACTCTGTGACCCTGATCAATGATGCCATTTCCGAATCCCGAACCTTAACCTATCAGCTTAGTCCGCCTATTTTGTATGAGTTAGGATTGGTTCGCGCCATCCAATGGCAACTGGAGAACTTTGAAAAATCGAATGGAATAGTAACGCGCTTGCTGGTTTATGACGAAGATGTACAGCTTCATAACGATTTGAACATATTACTGTTCCGCATCGTTAATGAGTTAATTGTAAATGCAATCAAACATGGCAAAACCAACTATGTAGAGGTGGAAGTCAGAAAAGAAGATGAGTTTCTCGTTATGTCTGTCTTAGACCATGGATCTGGATTTGACGAGCAATTGATTGAGAAATCGAAAGGCGGAGGTTTTGGCTTGTTTAGTATTCGGGAGCGGTTGGATTCGATCCAGGGATCGCTCCATTTTGAATCACGCAATGGGAGAGGAGCGAAAGCAGTTGTGAGAATTCCATTATAAAAACAGTACCTGTTATGCAGATCAACATCCTTATTGCCGATGATCACTCCTTGTTTCGAAAAGGAATAGCCAATCTGCTTTCCGAAGCGGAGAACATTACAATTGTGGCTGAAGCTGAAAATGGGCAGGAAGCCGTAGATAAAGCCAGAGAGGTTAATCCGGATGTGGTTATTATGGATATTGCAATGCCGGTGCTTAATGGGGTGAAAGCAACGGCAAAACTATTAGCGGAAATGCCCCAGGTGAAGGTGATTGCTCTTTCCATGCATACAGATACTCATTATGTTCGCGAAATGCTCGAAGCAGGTGTATCCGGCTACTTGTTTAAGAATTGTGATTACAAGGAATTAATTACGGCCATAGAAACGGTGTTTGCAGGAAAGAAATACTTAAATGAACAGATTACGGAAATGGTCATTCAAGGGTATCTTGGCAAGAATGGGCCGATCGGAGTTGCGGAGGCAGAATTGACTGAGCGTGAATCGGAAATCTTCAAGTTATTGGCCGAAGGTGAATCCGTTCGTAAAATTGCTGATGTTTTGTTTGTTAGTGTCAAAACCATTGGAACTCACCGGCAACATATTCTGGATAAATTGAATCTGAAAACAACAACCGACCTGGTTAAATACGCCATGAAGAAAGGAATTATCAGTCTGGATTAACCAATCGACAAAACCTGAGATTGCTGATTTTGGGTCTCTTAGTCAGCTTTTTGGAAACAGAAAATCAGCTTTTTGCACCCCCGATTTCAGCAGTCTCCTTATTTTATGCTTGCTGCCTGTCACTTACTTTTGTTGCGTATTAATTTTAAAATTAGCAATTATGAAAAAGTTATTCTTACTTCTCGTTATGGTAGGTTTTGCCGCAGGAGCCTTTGCCCAGGAAACAGCGAATGCAACAGCGAGTGCAACAGTTGTAACCCCAATTTCGATCACAAAAACTGTAGATATGAGCTTTGGAAATGTGGCTGTTAAGTCAGACGCAGGTGGTACTGTAGTTTTGGATGCCAATGACGGGACAACGGTGACGGGAGATGTGACCCTTCCAGTAACAGCAGGTACAATATCTTCTGCCGCATTTACGATTAACGGTGAAACTGCATATACTTATGCGATCACTTTACCAACGACTGTAAGTATTACAGACGTAGGTGTTGAAACAATGGCACTTTCCAGTTTTGTGAGTTTGCCTTCAGGTACGGGTACCTTAACTGCTGGTACTGAAAATCTGAAAGTTGGTGCAACGTTGACTGTTGGAGCTGCCCAGGTTTCTGGTGCATATACCGGTAACTTTGATGTGACGGTAAATTATAACTAACCGTTTTTCATTTTAAGGGGCTGATTAGCGGCAGTTAAAAAACACCGTTAATCAGCTTTTTTATTTTATAGAATATGTTTTGATCTTGATAAGAATGGTTCGAATTATTTCCCTTCATAAGTTTCAACCTGCTGTTTTTAAACAAAACGCAGGTATTTTGTTTTTGGCAATTTTGCTATTTCAGGTTTTTGGGGTGTTTCAGGCAACGGCACAGGGCAACCTGATGTTAATGCAGAAACGGGTGGTTTTTGAAGGTAACAAACGCATTGCCGCAGTTCAATATGCCAACACGGGTCAAGACACCGCTCGCTATGTTGTTTCACTGGTGCACAACCGCATGAAGGAGGACGGTTCTATGGAGCAGATTGAAGTTCCTGGTCCCGGCGAGTGGTTTTCCGACGACTATGTGCGCTATTTTCCACGCAACATTGTATTGGGCCCCAACGAATCTCAAACGATGAAAATTCAGTTGATCAGAGACCGCAACCTGCAGCCGGGAGAATACCGCTCGCATTTGTATTTTAGGGCAATACCCAGCGTAGATTATCCTTCTGAAAACAAAAGGAACAAAGACGAAGAACTCTCGGTGAGCCTGAAAGCCGTTTTTGGCATCACCATTCCGTTAATTATCCGGGTAGGCGAAAATAACAGCTCGGTGCAACTCACCGATTTGGCTTTTACACACCAGGGCGAAATACCGGTTGTGGAATTCAGCTTGACGCGATCGGGTAACTATTCCGTGTATGGCGACATAGCGGTAACCCATGTTTCTCCGAAAGGTAAAACAACTGATGTAGGGTTGGTACGGGGACTAGCTGTTTACACACCCGGAACGCTGCGACGCAGCCGAATTAACCTGCAGGCTCCCGATGACGTGGATTTCAGAAGCGGTAGTTTGCTGGTGCGTTACGCCAAACAAAAGGAGGAAAAAGGAACCCTTCTGGCTGAAGCTGAACTGGTGCTGGAGTAGCGGTTCTTTCTTTTCATTTGCAGGATTTATATGAACACAGTAGTATGCAACTTTACACCGTTAAAGAAAATGCGAATTTGTACTGGAGAAAATATTTCTTCCTGGTGTTCTTTAGTGTTTTGTGGGCCGGAAATTTGCAAGCTCAAAATCCGGTAACCATCACGATTCTTCAGGATATTAGCTTCGGTGCTTTTGCTGTTTCGGGCAGTGCGGGCACGATCACGGTTTCAAGCGAAGGCGTGCGAAGTGCTACAGGCGGTGTGATCTTAATCGGAAACGATTATCATGCGGGCCTCTTTCGGGTAGAAGCGCCCAGCGGAAGTTATCTGAATCTGACCAGTGGCATTCCAGCTACGCTAAACGGAAGCAATGGGGGACAAATGAATGTAGAACTGAACGAAACGTACCCCACGTTTCCTTTCAATACCATTGCTGCTTTTCACGATTTTCAATTCGGAGCTACATTGACCGTTGGATCGGTTGGTGACACCCCCCCGGGAGCCTACAGCGGAACTATTGAGATTATTATCAGCTATGATTAAAAATTCTGGTTTTCCATAAAATAAGGTCACGGACCTGTCTGTTATTTTTGTTATCACTTATCTCATAGTTTATTAGAAGACAAAAATACGACAACAATTATTGCTTAGTACTTATATGAACAAACAAAATACACATTCTCCGGAATCTGGGAGTATTTTTTTCCTCTCTGGGATTGCTGTATTTATCCTGTTCGTTTTACTTATTGCCCCTTTCTCTGTATACGCCAATTTCCTCGAAGAAATAGCGGTTGAAGAAATTCCGCTGACCATGAAGGTGGATAAGGTCGGGACTTTTGAAATTCCGGCAGTCATTGTAGGAACCACTGCCTATCTTTCCATTACCGAACTGTTTACGTTTCTGAAAATCAAAAATATCTCCAGTCCCGATTGGGCTTTGGTGAAAGGGTATTTTTTGAGTCCTGATGATGAATACGTAATCGATTATGCTGGCCAGAAAATTCAGTACCGGGGGAATGTTTATCCGGTAAGCGATAAAGACCTGGTGCAAACTGCTAACGGACTATACTTAAGCATTGGTCGGTTGCAGGATATTTTCAGCCTGGAGTGTACTTTTCAATTTCGCAGTTTGTCCGTGTTTTTGAAATCGCATGATCAATTACCGCTGTTTCGTGAGTTGCAACAGGAAGAAAAACGAAAATTTCTGAACCGGATGAAAGGGGAAACGGAAGCCGACACCACCCTGGATCGAACCCGTCCATTTTTGTACCTGGGAGCAGCCGACTGGGCCATCTATTCAGCCCAAAACCTAAATGGGCCAGTTATTTCGAGGGCAAACCTTGCTTTGGGTGGTGTTTTGGCAGGTGGAGAAACGACCCTGTGCATGAATTATTACACCAACCAGCCGTTTACCAATCGCAACCTTTACTACCGCTGGCGGCATGTCAACAACCAATCCAAGCTGTTGAGGCAGTTAACCCTTGGGAAAATTGCGACCTCCTCAGTGTCCAGTATTTTTTCACCTGTTGTTGGCGCACAAATCAGCAATTCACCCACCACCTACCGGCGTTTTTTTGCCACGCACACCATGACCGATCATACCGAACCCGGCTGGACCGTTGAGCTATATGTAAACAACACGCTGGTGGATTACACCACAGCTGATGCTTCGGGCTTTTTCAAGTTTGACATACCGCTGTCGTATGGAAAAACTGAAGTCGAACTACGCCATTACGGGCAGTGGGGCGAAGAACGCACCGAGATTCGAAATATCCAGATTCCCTATTCTTTTTTGCCTAAACACGAGTTGGAGTACAAGATCAGCGGTGGTGTTATCGAGAATGATCCGGGGCGCCGTTTTTTTCGCAGTAGTTTTAATTACGGGTTAACGAACAGGATGACCATCGGTGGTGGTTATGAGTACCTGGATGCAGCACCAGAGGCTTTCAGTATTCCTTTTTTGAATACCTCCTTCAGCCTGACTGATCATCTTCTTTTTACGGCTGAATACGCACACGGAGTGAAAGCTACCGGGCTGATGTCGTTTCGCCTGCCCTCGAATTTGACGCTGGATATTAGCTACACCGACTATGTAGAAGGCCAGCGGGCCATTTATTATAACTACCTGGAAGAACGAAAAGTCCGCTTGTCGCTTCCTGTTCGCTTCAAGAAGTGGGCAACTTATTCGCGTTTTTCTTACAACCAGTTAATCCTTCCACACTCCAATCATTTGGTACAATTGGATCATGTATTCACTACGTCGTACAAACGGTTGAGTGCTAACCTGCGTACTTATGCGTATTTGAGAAAGAATCAGCCAGCTACGGTCTATTCTGAGCTTTCCACTGGATTTAGACTTCCCAAACGAACGACTTTAACACCAATAATACGTTATAATCATAATAAGGGAGCAGTTACCGGTTGGAAGTTCCGGGCCGAAAAACCGTTTTCCCGGAATGGCAACCTGACCATTACCTATGAAGAATCCCCCGAATTAGGCATTCGGAATATTCAGATTGGGTTACGGCATGTATTTCCGGGGGTTCAAACCTCAGCTTATGCCAACCTTGGCAATCGGTCCTCCAGTTTTACTCAGTCGGCTAGTGGTGGGGTGCTGTTTGATCGGGCAACTGCCTATGCGAAAACAAGTAGCATGAATAAAGTGGGGAGAGGCTGGATAACCGTTTTGCCGTTTCTGGATATGAATAGCAATGGGGTGCGCGATGAAAACGAACCGAAGGTGAATGGCGTTAAGGTGCGGGCGACTCCCGGGGGCCGAATGGAAGTGGATAAACAGGATACGCTGGTTCGAATATTTGATCTTGAACCCTACACCAGTATTTTTCTGGAGTTGAACGGAGATGGATTGGAAAACATTGCCTGGCAGTTGCACAAAAAAAGTTTTCGTGTTCCGGTCGAGCCCAATTTAATGAAGTTGGTGGAAGTGCCGGTTAGCGTCGTGGCCGAAGTTTCTGGTTCCGTCCGGGTTGTAGGTTCCGATGCACGACGACCGGGCAGGTTTAAAATTGATATTTTCAGGGAAGACCATAGCTTGGTTAATTCCATTTATTCGGAAGATGATGGGTATTATAATTATCTGGGCTTGCCGCCTGGAAATTATACAATTCAGATGGATAGCGCCCAGCTCGCGAACCAACAACTTGTTAGCCAACCGGCCAGCCGGGAAGTCAACATTTTGCCTGATTATTATGGCTTTTTTATTGATGAACTGGATTTTATGCTTCAGATAGACGCTGCCAACATACAGGTAGTGGACGAAATGAATAGGAATAGTCTGCCCGTTCAACCCGATGGAATTGTAACTGATTCAGTTTCCCAAACGGAAGGCCATGCGGCTATGGACTCATCAGCTATTTCGGGCAATCCGCAGGTTTGGTTTTCCATTCAGGTTTTCGTTGCCAATAGCTCATTCGATACTGAATCTCCGGTCTTTCAGGACGAGCGTGGTATTCACGAGTTGAAGTTGGGCCGTCATTTTAAATATTATTCCGGCAAATACCAGGACTTTGAAGTTGCCTGGTCGGAAATGTTTCGGCTACGCAAGAAGTTTCACGGAGCCTTTATCGTAGCGTTCCGGGATAGCCAACTGCTTATCATTGATAACATTGTTCTAAAATCAGGTGCACCCAGGCGCCATACTGTCCCTGAAAAGGTAAGTCAATCGGATTCTACCAGACAGGAAATATGGTATGCAGTTCAGATTGCTGCGATGACCACACGGATCCATATTCCTACCCTGTTTAAAGGAGAAACGGATATTCAAGAGCAAAAAATCGGCAATCATTACAAGTACTTTGTCGGAAGATTTAACGACTATCAGCAAGCATTGAATGCAAGGCAAGAACTGCATGCGAAATTTCCGGAGGCCTTTATTATTGGCTTCAAAGGCATGGAGCAAGTACCAATTGATGCTGTCGGAAACAGAAAATAAGCTGGCCATGACCCTGGAAATTCAAAATGCAATGAATTACCTGGCGTTTGTGCGCAGTGATAATCCAGTTCTCTTTGAATAGCTTAAGATCTTTTACGTGTCATAATGTCCAACACCATCTGATCAGTCTGGCTCATTCCCTTAGAGCCAATATCCGTCAGGTTTCGAATGGTCTTGTCGATGTCGTCATCGGCAAGACCTTCCTGCGAAGTAATGACCTTGTTATCCATGGCCATCATCGCAGAGATCACTCCTGAGGATGTCGCATTTGAAACTTTCATGGCGCAACTGGGTTTGGCGCCATCACAAATCACACCTGTGATATTACCAATCATGTTTTTAATAGCAAATGAAACTTGTTCTTTTGTTCCGCCCATGAGATGCGTAATCCCGGCAGCTGAACCGATCCCGGCAACCATTACTCCGCAGAGGCCTGATAAACGTCCCAATCTCCGCTTGATATAGATGACCATCAAATGGCTCAACGTTAAAGCGCGGATGAGATCTTCCTCTGATTTATTCATCTCCGCAGCAAAAGAAACCACAGGTAAAGTGGCTGTGATTCCCTGATTGCCGCTGCCCGAATTACTCATTACCGGAACCATGGCACCTGCCATCCGGACATCGCAGGCCGAGCTGGTCTCGGCTACCATCCGGCTGAAAATATTGTCGCCCATGATGTGCTTGTTGGAGCCTTCGCTGATGGTTTTACCTACGGCATGGCCAAAACTTCCCTTCCTTGATTCCCTGGCAGCAAGTTTATTTAGTTCGGCGGCTTTCAGTATAAACTTCAAATCGTCCAGGGGAGTAGTCATTGAAAAGTCGTAAACCTTCTCATAGCTGAGTTCTACCTCTTCGGATTCTTTCCCCTGCAAACTACCCATATTTAAAACATCCAGCAAAACATGCCCATCTAAATCAACATAGGCAATATGGTTGTGACTTCCGCAAATAATGGTTTTCGATTGATGATTTGCTCCATAGCAATAAGCTTCGATGTATAACTTGTCCGGTACGTCCTTCTTCAATTGCACCGATACATTTTTTTTGTTGACAATCCATTTGGCCTCTTCAAGCGACCCCGGGTCAAGGTCTTTTAGTACTTCCAGCCCATACTCCGATTTTCCGACCACCATGCCCAAAGCAATGGCAATGGGTAAACCAATCATGCCGGTGCCCGGTATGCCAACTCCCATGGAATTCTTCAAAATATTTGCGCTCAAATGAACTTCTGTATGCAGAACTTTCTCAGGGAGCGTTTCCTTTGCTTTCGCTACCGCGAGAGCAACAGCAATGGGTTCGGTGCAACCAATGGCCGGCACTACCTCTTTATGCAGTAATGCTAACAATTCAGAATATTTTGTTTGTGACATCTTAATTTATTTCGTAATCTCTTTCATGCGGCCAGCCGGTTTGAATAGTTGTTTACCTAATTCGTTCTAGTTTCCCAGGAGTTCTTCCAACTTTTGTCCCAGTTTTTCTCCACGAATATCTTCGGCAATTAATCTACCTTGGTTATCAATAAGGTAAGTCGTGGGGACCGATTTCACCTTGTACAGTGTAGAAATATCCAGGTCATTGAAGTTTGGCCACTTCAAATTTTCTTCAGCTACTGCTTTTTTCCACGCCTTTGGGTCTTTATCGATTGAAAAGCCAATGACTTCAAAACCTTTTGCTGCATATTTTTCGTAGTTGGCTTTTACGTTCGGAAGTTCTTTGCGGCAAGGCGCACACCAGGATGCCCAAAAGTCGATCATGATTACCTTCTTGTTTTTAATGAGGTCATTCAAACTAACGTTATTGCCGTTTGCATCAACGGTTGTAAAATCAGGAACTGTTTCGCCGGTGCGGTTGGCCGGATACAAGTCTTCGGCAACCATTTTACCATAGTGGCTCTCCCGTGCTTCTTTTGACATATTTTCGAAAGCCGGACGTGCATCGGGTGTAAGGTAGGAATACAGGTTTAACATCATTAACGGTCCCCAGAAGGTCTCTTTGTTGGCATCAAATACACCGGTGAATCGTTTTTCAACTGTATTGATAAAATTTTTATCTGCTTTTGCGAACTCGATGTACCGGGGAAGAGATGTAACGGAATCCATCATGGCCTTATTTTTATATGTATTGGCTTTAACTAAAAGTGCCTGAACATCCGCAAAATCCTTATGTAATGCTTTGTACATCTTATCCAACTCATCTCTTACCGCAAGTTGGCTGTATAAATAATCGTTACTTTTTGAGCCTGAAATTTCCACTTCACTGAAGCCAGAAGTTTCCGAAGCTCCCTCTTGTCCAGGTCGTTTCACGACCTTGCCTTTTATTTTAATTGAGGTATTCTCAATCATGATCCGGTAATAATCTTCCTTATTTCCCAATACCAGGAAGTATTCACGTGGTTCGGGTACTTCGCCTTTAAAACTAAACTTTCCTCCTTCAATAGTCGTTTCCGCTTCCGGCTTTACGTCGTAGAAAGCAAAGGGAACCAAAGCTATTTTTGTACCATCATCGACACCAGTTAACTGACCATTGAGCTTATAACCGGTATTCGATTGTTGGCATGATACGAGGAAAGCGATCAATACAATATGCGATACCTTTATAATTAAATTTTTCATCTCTTTTTTATTTTTTAGTAACATTAAAAAATTGCCAACAGGTAAAAATTCAGCTAACCTGTTGGTCAACTTCTTTTGCGCTGTTTAATTAATAACTCTATTATTTTTCTACATTTTGGACGATACTTCCATTCCCCGGGTTGTCAATCGCTCCCTGAGGAAAAGGCATGGTCCACAGATGAGAAGCAGGAGACAATGTCAAGGTTTCTCCATCAACCACTTTTGAGAGTGTTGTTGTATAAGTTCCTTCTTGGTTCAAACGGCGGATATCACAAAAAGGGATGAGCGTAAGAATTAATTCATTCCGTTTTGTTTGAATAATATTTGCCATCGCTTCCGTCTCGTTCGCGGCTGTCAGGTCGGTATAATATTCCGGTAAAATACGGGTTTTCCGGAGCGTGTTAAGCACTTCCATTGCGCTGTCAAGATCACCGCTTCGAGCAAGGCATTCCGCTTTAATCAGGTAAACCTCAACGGTTGTTATTCCACTGTAATTGAAGTAGCCCTGCAAGGTTCCGTAATAGTATGTGTCTGTTCCAACAGTCCGCAGCTTCCAGCGCGAAAGGAAACGCGCATCACCTTGCTCAAACATCGCTGCTCGCTCTGTTGTCAGTGATTTTTCAGAAGAAGAAGAAGTGCTCCCATGGCGATAAGAATAGTTTTCGACATAGTCGAATCCCATTGGCGAAGCAGTACGAATGTAAGAAGTCGGATTTGTATTTTGAGCCTTATTTGCCTCATAATAAGCTGTCCAGTCGTAGAGTTCATTATTTTCACCCAAGGCTTTATTGGCAAATTCCAATGCCTTGTCATAATTGTTTGTTTGCAAATATACCCGGGCATAAAACGCATAAGCGGAGCCAAGACTCGGATGTAAAACTGTCGCGGCTACTTTGGGCAGGTAAGGAAGTGCTTCTTCCAGATCCTTCAGAATAAAATCATACATTTCCTGAATCGTTACCTGAATATAAGGAGCATTGACATCAGCGCTGGTAATCAAAGGAACAGACAATTTAGTGGAAGCAGTTGCCGCATCATAGGTATCAGCATAAAAATTAACCAGATTGAAATAGGTCATGGCTCGCAGAACTTTTGCCTGAGCCCAAACCTCTTCTTTTTCACTTTCACTCGCTTCGGTTGACGTTAATGCATTTGAGATGATCAGGTTAAATGCATTAATCGACGAATAGCCAGCGTAATAAGTTGTTTCATCTGATTTATTTAATTCAACCCGGTCGGCAGTTTCGTCCCAGAAATAATTCGCTTTGTATAGCGGATAGTATGACAAAGATGAAGGGGCTACCCACTGGTCGTTTAACAGGATGACGGCCTGAAGTACATCGACCCGATGATTTCCGTATTCATAGCGAATCATAGCTTCAAAATCAGCCAATGTTTCAGGTATTTTTTGCCCTTTTGGTATTACTCCAAGATAGTCGTCACAAGCTGTAAATCCTAAAGTTAAGAGCAAAGCGCTCAGCAAACTTATTTTATGAAGTATTTTATTCATGATTAATTCGATTTAGTATTAAAAATTAACGTTGATGCCAAACACGTAATTCGGCGACCGGTATCCACCAAGCATGTATTTGGCATCTTTACTTTTAGTTAGCGTGAATACATTTTCCACGTTGAAATTCAGACGAACGCTCTGCAATTTCAGTTTTGCCAGTAAATTTTCCGGAATATGATACGCCAGTGAAACATTGCTCAACCGGACATTTGAAGCATTCAAAATATTCACACTCGAATACGAATAGATGGAATACAAGGCATAGCTAAAATCGCTATCGTATTCGAAAACGGTGCGTGGCACATCCGTTTTTAACTCGTCGCCAGGTTGTTGCCAGCGTTCATTAATTCGGTTATTGCCTACGGCAATATTGGTGATGTATCCACCGGCTGCCCTGCTATAACTGTTATTTAGCATCGGCAAATAAGTGTTACGGATTTTGTGTCCCAACTGATAGATGAATAATGCTGATAAGTCGAAGTTTTTGTAATGAAACGATGTGCTAAATGACCCGCTGTGTTTTGGTACAGTCGTTCCTAAATTTTCAATCGATTCCAAATCGGAAGGCTGATTGGTAAGTGCATTGCCTTCACTGTCATAAACCTGTGGCAAGCCGGTTTCACTTAAGCCTGCCCACTTATATCCGTAAATTGAATTATATGGGGTTCCGATTCTTGGAAATTCGCTTGGATAATCCAGTTGGAGAAAATAAACCGGAGCTTCTACATTCACGTAGGTTACTTTGTTTTTATTATAACCATATAATATGGTGGTGTTCCACCCAAAATCGCTGGTTTTAATGATTTCACCATTAATCGTCAATTCAACTCCGCGGTTTTGCATTTCGCCATTGTTAATGGTATAGGTCGAATATCCCCACCCTTCAGTGGGAACACCTTGTGTATTTGCTAATAAATCGGAACCTTTTTTATTATAGAATTCAACCGCACCGAAGACGCGCTGTTTTAATACGGCAAAATCAAGCCCAATATTTGTCGTTGCCGTTTTCTCCCACGACAACTGCGGATTCGGGCGACTTACTACATAACCATATGTACCCCCTACTGTTGAGCTCGGAAAGTAGCTTGCAGTCATATAAGGAGCAGAGTTTTTGGCAATGTTGCCACCAATTCCATATGAGAAACGAAGTTTTAACATATCGATCGAGGATACCTGAAAGAAATCTTCTTTAGAAATATTCCAGGCAGCTCCTGCCGACCATGTTGGTCTATTTTGATATTTGTTGTCAGTACCCCACAGATTCGAACGATCCCAACGTAAACTACCGGTTGCAGTATATTTTCCATCATAAGTATATCCGGCATTTCCGTAAAAGGAAACAAATCGATTCACTAATTCGCGTGTTACTGCAAAATCGCTGTAAGACATGTTAGAACCTCCGAGAATTGAACCAACCAAACTAATCAGCGTATTTTGATCAACTGGAGTAAAACTCAAAATTTCCGGATCGTAGTTGTATAAGGTATTTCCCCGATATTCCAGTTTTGAATGTCTGGTTTCAGTCCCGGCGATCACCGACAAATAGTGTTTATCGGCAAACGTTTTATTAAAATCGAATTGTTGTCTAAAATTATACGCATTGGAGTACTGCTGAACTTGGTTGTAGATATTTCCGTATGGCAGATTATAAACTAATGTTCCGGAATTCAAAGAGGCCATTTGGTTAACCATGTTTCGAACGGCGTAAGACTCCTTATTCTTCAACTGGTTAGTCCGATCAACCCCATATTCATACTGAAACATCGCATTATACTTTAACCAATCGGTAAGCTTGATATCTACTTTTATATGAGTACGGTTAGAGAAATTTTTACTTTTCATCAAATTCAAACCCAATTCATCCAATGGTGTAATATCCATATTGTATAAACCGTAATTGTTAATGGCATCAATCGTTGATTCACTTAAACGAGATCTTGCGGTAGAAACAAAAGGATTGCCTGAATCGTCAACTAAGCGGTTGTATGGTTGATAAACAAAACCCGGGTTTAATGGGTCATAGGTTTGTGCTGTACCTTTTTGATAATTAAAATAGTTGCCAAAATCAACGGTCAACCATTTTGTAACCTCGGCTGAGTTCCGCAAATCGACACCAATTGATTCATCTTTCGAATAGATATCTTCGTATTTATTGTTCTTGTAGGTCACAGATGCCATGAAATTATTTTGATCGGTAGCCTTACCTATGCTAATATTATATTGTTGGTAGAACCTATTTTGTTTGGCATGTTTTTCAACGTCCTTGTAATATTGATACCCCATGCCCTTAAAAGCATTGAGTTGACTGTTCATCTCAGTCTCAGATTGATTTCCTGCGTAATAATTCAAAATAGATTGCATCCCCTGGCTCGTAAAAACAGCATTGGAAAGGAGCGACTGGGCATAAGAAGTCGCACTTCCATCAGTGGCTTGTAACTGCGGATTTCCTGCCGCCCACTCTTTTTCAAGCCCAACGATATCACTGGCATCTGTAAGTGTTTCAGTATAATAATTATAAGGAGATACAGTAAGGTTCGAAGAGAAACTCACATTTGTTTTTCCTCTTAATGCCTTTTTAGTAATAATTACCACCACGCCATTCGCTGCACGGGCGCCATAAATTGAAGTTGCGGCGGCATCTTTTAGTACAGTTATGCTTTCGATATCTTCCAGGTTTAAGTCAGGAAGGTTTTCAACCAAAGGACCCCGAGACGTGTACCGCGTATTTTCAACAGGAAAACCATCGATCACGTACAAAGGAGTTGTCAACCCCTGCATGGAAGTGACCCCTCTTATCAGTCCATCATTGAACCCGGCAATCTGCCCTTCCAACACGGTGCTCAAATTGCCTAAGCGTTTTTGTCCGATCTGATCGCTTTTCAGTTTAACAAATGAACCTGTGGAACGTTCCCGGGATATTGTTTGATAACCAGTTACCATAACATCTTCAAGTTCGCTTGTCGCTTCCTTCAAGGTCACATTTAATACCTCTTCCTTTGAAAACGAGACTTCCTTCGATTCCATACCAACAAAGGAAAAAACCAAGGTTCCCCCCTCCTCAGGTACCTTCAGTGAATAATCACCGTTTTTGTCTGTGACCGTTCCAATAGTGGTTTCTTTTAGTAAGATGGAAACACCAGGAATCCCTGTGCCACTTTCATCTACAGCCTTTCCCCTGATTGCTTTTTCAATATTTTGCTGCTCATCCTGCTTTTCCGGCGAAACACGCAACGGTTCAATCAAGATCGTGTTATGATCGATTTCAAATCCCAAGCCGGTATTTTGAAAGGCTTTTTTCAGAACATTTTCGACAGTCTCGTTCTTTGCTCTCACCGATATCCGCTTGGCATCTTTCAGTTCTTCCTCATCGTAAAGGAACCCTAAATGAGTCTGTTTTTCAATAGCCTTGATTAAATCTTCAACCCGCGAATCCTTGAGATCAACACTGATCCGAGCCTGCGAAAAAACGCTGGATTGCGCCTGCAGGCTAAAAAACAGTATAAATACAATCAGACTCCTCATAATCCTAAAAGTTCGTCGATGTCTACGCAAAAAGCGGAAAACATACGTTAAGTAAGTTTTTTTCATAGATTTGTAAGTGATAAATTAAACATGGAATACCTTCCTGGGTATTCAATTATCTCTATCGGGGAGTGTTGGCGCATTCCCCGATACTTTTCCTTTCCTTATTTTGAAATGGTCACTTGTTTTCCTTCGGTGTCTATTTTTGTTCCGGCTATTCTACCAATCATTGAAGTAATGACGGTGTAATCGTCCATCCGATAAAGTCTTCCGCTCAATCGTTTGCTTCTATTTATATCACCGTCATAAACAACTTCAATGTCGTACCATCGGGCTATATTTTTCATCACCTCGTCCAATGGCTTATTCTGAAAACGGAAATAACCGTCGATCCATCCAGTGTACAAAATAGTGTCCACGTCCAACTGCTGAAGTTCTCTCAAGCTTTTGTCAAAATTAGCCTGTTGGCCCGGTTGCAATACTACGCTTCTCCCAATACTCATGGAATCTGTGCGTATGACTTTCAAACTCCCCTTGGTTAAAGTTGTTTGAAAAGAGTTATCATCCGGATAGGCCGATATGTTAAACCGGGTTCCCAATACTTCAATATTCAGATCCTGAACCTGAACAATGAATGGTTCCTCTCGCTTAGAGACATCAAAAAATGCTTCGCCTCTTAAAAAAACAAGCCTGGTGTCGCCATCAAACGCAACCGGATACTTCAATTCCGAATCGCAATTGAGCCACACCTGGGTTCCATCAGCGAGTTCCAGCTTATACTCGCCCCCCGTGGGAGTAATTAATGTATTGTATACATCCATTGTGTTCGTTTTTTCTACAGACCCATGGTATTTTAGTCCAACCATACTATCGTTACTGATAGTAACTCCAGATAAATCGTTTATTTGCTGAGTACGCTCATCTTCAAGCGACACCACTTCTCCTGTTGAAGTAATTAACCTGGCCTTGTTGCTTATTGGCTCTATTTTATCAGGAGGGATATTTGTTGTAAGTTCTTTGGATTGGTTCTCAACGTGATAAAACCACACACTTAAAAGAATTAGTGCTGGCAAAAGAATAGCAACGGCATGACGGAGCCTTTTGAGGAAAAATACCGGGGGTGATTTCTTTCGCAGTTTCTCCAGAAAAAGCTTTGTTGTAGATGGTACCTTTTCCAAATCCAAGTTTTCAACGTCTTTTTCATGGTACTCTTTGGCCATTTTATAATACTCTTGATGCTCGGCTGAGTCATTCAACCAGTGATTCAAAATTGCTTCTTCTTCGGAAGAAATTCTGCCTTCTATCTTTTTTAATATGATCTCCCAAGCGATCTTTTTCATGCCATTTTGTATGTAATTTCGGATAGATTTAGACACTTTTCAATCTAAATGACGTTGAAATAAAAAAAAAGGTTAACACCGAAAATTGTTTTTTTCAAGGATGGATAGCTAAAAACGGTTAAATGCCATTAAAAAAAGTAAAGAGGAAAAAACTGTCTTTGTGTCTCGCCAGATTCTCGCGTAAATATTTTCGAGCTCTGAACATCTGAACCTTGACAGCATTGACTGATATATTCAGTTCTTTTGCGATATCCACATATCTCATGTCATCATAAATGGCAAATTTATAAACTTGCTGACATTGATCAGGCAACCTGCTAATTGTTCTTTTTATCAACTGCACCGCATTTTCATCCAGTTCAATATGCGTGCTATCGGAAAGAATCTGTGCTTCCATCAGCTTCTGCTTCTTCTTGTCTTCAACATGAAGTGCACGTAAATAATCGATGCAACGGTTTTTTACCATTAAGAAGAGATACGACTCCAACGAACGGTCAATCCTTAAGTCTGTCTTCTCCCATAATTTTATAAATACCTCCTGCACAATATCCTCTGTTGCATCAATATCAAAAATATAAGATTGGGCAAAACGAAACAGTCGGGCATGATATTTCTCGAAAAGCAATGCAAAAACTCGCTTATCCTTTTGGGTTATCCCTTTTATGAATTCTTTCTCCTGAATATTTTGCTCCACTCTCTTTACTCAAAATTACTTGAACGAAAATAATAGAATATTGCCAGATATTGCAAAAATATTAAACACTAAGGGAAATATGTCTGTGAAATACTTGGGATTCTGGATAGGAGTGCAAAGTATTCTTGAAATTTAGCCAATGAAGCTACTGGCGGAACTAGTGAACCCGGCGAGAGAGGAGTTGAATTGTCTTCGGGATAGAGCAACAGCACACTTTAACCAAGATCATTGGATGGCACAACAAAAAAGCCACCTTCCCTTAGGAAGATGGCTTTGAACTATCAGTAAAACGGTTTTTTCTCAGCTTACTTTTCTTCGACCGCAGCTGGAGCAAAGCTCATGGCAGCAAACCGTTTGTAAGAAGCATGACGCCATTTGGCATTTTCTTCCGACGCTTTAAACAGTTCGGCAGCTTGTTCCGGGAACGCTTTTTTAAGCGATGTGTAGCGCACTTCGCCATTCAGGAATTCCTGGAACTTGCTCCAGTCCGGATCTTTTGAATCCATCACGAAAGGATTTTGTCCCTCGGCTTCTAGTTCCGGGTTATAGCGGAACAGTGACCAGTAACCAGCTTCAACGGCTTTTTTCTCTTCAGCCTGGCTGGCGCCCATGCTGGCACGCAGTCCGTGGTTGATACATGGAGAATAAGCGATGATCAACGATGGTCCCGGGTAAGCCTCTGCTTCGCGAATCGCTTTCAGGTATTGCGCCTGGTTAGCTCCCATAGCCACTTGCGCTACATAAACGTAGCCGTATGACATGGCCATCACACCCAAATCTTTCTTGCGGATTTTTTTACCTGACGAAGCGAATTTAGCGACAGCGCCAACCGGAGTTGATTTTGAAGCCTGACCGCCGGTGTTGGAATAAACTTCGGTATCCATCACCAATACGTTTACATCTTCGCCCGAGGCCAATACATGATCCAGACCACCGTAGCCGATGTCGTAGGCCCATCCGTCGCCACCAAATACCCAAACTGATTTTTTCACCAGGTATTTTTTTAGGCTTAGAATGTCTTTAGCGTATGTTGCATCGTTACCATCCAGTACTTCCAGCACTTTTGCTGAAGCTTCTTTGGATGCTTCGGCATTGTCTTTTCCGTCGATCCACGCTGTGAAAACCGCTTTCTCGTCGGCGCTGATACCGTTTTGCATGGCATCGCTCATGATTGATTCAATGCGGTCGCGTTGTGCGTTCACCCCTTCCGACATACCAAAACCATATTCGGCGTTGTCTTCAAACAGGGAGTTGGCCCATGCTGGTCCTTCGCCGCTTTCCTTGTGCTTGCAGTAAGGAGTTGCCGGAGCCGATCCACCGTAGATGGAAGAACAACCGGTAGCGTTGGCAATCATCATGCGCTCGCCAAACAACTGCGTAATCAATTTGATGTATGGCGTTTCACCACAACCGGCACAAGCTCCGGAGAACTCAAACAACGGTTGGGCAAACTGTGAGTTTTTCACCGACTTGAACTTGTCAACCACTGTTTCTTTGTAAGTGACTTGCTTGTCCATATAATCCCAGCGTGCAACTTGTGTTTCCTGCGATCCCAGTGGTTTCATGATCAAAGATTTCTCTTTGGAAGGACACACTTCGGCACAGTTTCCACAACCGGTACAATCCAATACCGATACCTGGATGCGGAAGTTTAAGCCCGGGAATTGCTTGGTTGGAGTAGCTGTTTTGGTGGCTGTTCCTTCCGGTGCATTGGCCAGTTCTTCGTCAGTTAAAAGGAACGGACGGATAGCAGCGTGAGGACAAACGTAAGCACATTGGTTACACTGAATACAGTTGTCTTCTTGCCATTCGGGCACGTTGACAGCGATTCCGCGTTTTTCAAAAGCGGCAGTCCCTTGTTCAAATGTACCATCTTCATAACCTACAAAGGTAGATACCGGCAGGTCGTTTCCTTTTTGTGCGTTGATCACGTCAACAAATTTGCGGATATAATCCGGACGGTCAGTGGCGGCCACTTCCTCTTCGAGCTTGATTTCTTTCCACTCGGCAGGAACAGCAACTTTAACCACGTTTTTACCACCGGCTTCAACAGCGGCAAAGTTCATGTTAACGATTTTCTCGCCTTTGGAACCGTATGATTTGACAATCGCTTTTTTCATGGAATCAACAGCCTGATCGTAAGGAATTACCCCGGTGATTTTGAAGAAAGCCGACTGCATGATGGTGTTGGTACGGGTTCCCAGGCCAAGCTCTTCGCCCAGTTTGGTACCGTTGATGATGTAGAATTTGATTTCGTTTTCAGCCAGGTAACGCTTCATGGCGTCGGGCAGGCGTTTTTTGGTTTCCTCTTCATCCCAGATGGAGTTCAGCAGGAATGAACCACCTTTTTTCAGACCTTTCAACACATCGTACAAATTCACATAAGCCGGAACGTGGCAAGCCACAAAGTCAGGCGTGGTGATCAGGTAAGTCGAACGGATTGGGCTGTCGCCAAAACGCAGGTGCGAACACGTGAAACCACCCGATTTTTTTGAGTCGTACTCGAAATAACCCTGGCAGAATTTATCAGTTGTGTCACCAATAATTTTGATGGAGTTTTTGTTGGCTCCAACGGTACCATCCGAACCTAAACCATAGAATTTAGCTTCGTAAGTTCCTTCAGGAGAAACTTTAATTTCTTCTTTTAGCGGAAGTGATTTGAAGGTCACGTCGTCAACAATACCTATCGTGAATCCGTTTTTCGGTTCGGGAAGTGCCAGGTTTTCGTAAACCGACATGATTTGCGATGGGGTAGTGTCTTTTGAACCCAAACCAAAGCGTCCGCCAACAATCACAGGCGCATTTTCTTTTCCGTAGAACAGGTCTTTTACTTCAATATACAGCGGTTCGCCGTTTGTTCCAGGCTCTTTGCTGCGGTCAAGAATGGCAATGCGCTTCACTGATTTTGGCAGCACATTCATGAAGTACTTGCCGCTGAACGGACGATACAGGTGTACTGACAACAAACCAACTTTTTTACCCTGAGCGGCCAGGTGGTCAATGGTTTCCTTAATGGTTTCGGTAACCGAACCCATCGCGATGATGATGTTTTCAGCGTCTTTGTCGCCGTAGTAAGTGAACGGGTGATATTCGCGCCCGGTTAGCTTGGTGATTTCCTGCATGTAGCCTTCAACAATGTCAGGAACAGCATCGTAAAATGAGTTGGAAGCTTCTTTTGCCTGGAAGAAAATGTCCGGGTTTTGAGCAGTACCGCGGGTTTGTGGGTTTTCAGGATTTAACGCGCGATCGCGGAATGCCTGCAGTGCTTCGTAGTCAATCAACGGGCGGATATCTTCCTGGTCAATGACCTCGATCTTTTGAACTTCGTGTGAAGTCCGGAATCCATCAAAGAATGAAAGGAAAGGTACGCGTGATTTCAAGGTAGCCAGGTGAGAAACACCAGCCAGGTCCATTTCTTCCTGTACCGAACCGGCAGCCAACATGGCGAATCCGGTTTGACGAGCCGCGTAAACATCGGAGTGGTCACCGAAGATTGATAAGGCGTGTCCTGCCAAGGCACGGGCACTTACGTGGAAAACAGTCGGCAGTAATTCGCCGGCAATTTTGTACATGTTAGGAATCATCAACAACAAGCCTTGTGATGCCGTGTAAGTTGAAGTTAATGCGCCTGATTGTAACGCTCCGTGAACAGCGCCTGCAGCGCCTCCTTCACTTTGCATTTCGGCTAAACGTACCGGACGTCCAAATAAGTTCTTTTTCCCTTTTGCTGCCCATTCATCCACATATTCGGCCATGGTTGACGATGGCGTAATGGGATAGATACAGGCAACTTCGCTAAACATGTAACTCATATGCGCTGCGGCGTAGTTCCCGTCACATGTAATGAATTTTTTTTCTTTTGCCATTTTATTCAAGTTAAATTTCAGATTTATATTCTTTTGATTCTCGATTCTTGTCTAGTACAAAAATCCAAACAACCACAAGGGAATCTTATTTTCGCTGCCTGCTTCAATCATATCGGCAGCAGCATAGGTTCCTTCTTCCGGCTCGGTATATTTTCCACCAATAGTGAAGTGGTATTTATCATTGACTTTAAAGTCGGCTTTGTCCGAGCTCTTTATATGGTGTTGGTAGCCCACCTGGTTGTAAAAGAAGGTGGTGCGTAAATTTCGGTTGCTGGTATTGTTGGGTTCTATAGCAAACAACAGATTGGTGTTGTGCATATAAACCAAATCGGGTTTTTTCGACTGGTCTTCGCTGCCGTTTTGGAATAGTAAGTTGACCAGGCGCGCATTTTTCAGGTAGCGTAGGTAGTTCATAATCGTAGCCCGCGAGGTTTCCACTTCGTTGCTTACTTTGCTTATGTTGGGTGAAAAAGGTGCCTCGCTGGCTGTAATTTGAAGTAACTTCCTCAATTTGGGAAGATACTTCAGCTCCAACTGGTTGAGATAGGTCACGTCCAGTTCCAAAGCCAGATTAACGTGCTTAAGCAGCGTTTCGTAATAAAAAGACTTGTTGTTCAAAAAGTACGGATAAAAGCCGGTTTGCAGGTATTCCTGAAAGTAGGCTAAAGGCTTGACATGTTCCGTGATTTCCTTTGTGATTTGCTGGTGGTTAGCCAGTATTTCATCCAGCTTATAACGTCTGAAATGAAATTTCCCGTGAAAATTTAAATATTCGCGGAATGACAAACCTTCGAGATGATAAACCTTCGCGATGCTTTTTAGGTTTTCATTTCCTTCGATGACCCGTAAAACAGGCGAGGCGGTGAAAACAATTTTCAGTTCAGGAAGATGGTCGTAGCACGCCCGCAATTCTTCCGACCACTCCGGATATTTGTGAATTTGATCCAAAATCAGGATTTTGCCACCCTTTTTGTAGAATTCGTCGGCGAAATTGTAAATCTTGCGCCGGGTAAAGTAAAAATTATTCAAATTAACATACAAGCAGGTCTTGTCATCGGCATATTTTTCTTTTACCAGGTTAAGCAGAAAAGTTGTTTTGCCTACCCCGCGAAAGCCTTTGATACAAATCAACCGGTGCGACCAGTCAATCTCATCAATCAATTCCCGGCGAATGGTTTCGCGAGATTTTTCGAAAAGCGTTTGATGTATATGTATAAGATGTTCCACTTAATTATCTATAGCAATTTCTGCAAGCAAAAGTAAACACGAAGTTTGATATTTTGCAATCTGGAGATAACAATTTCATCCGAAATGTGTAATTTATAATTAGTAAAAATAAGCTTTTGACTGTTCTCCGGCATCGAAAAGATAACAGCGACATTAGATAATACTTATTTTTGTGGAAATTCAATTGTCTATGGGAATCCAAAATCCTGAATTGCTTTTACCAGCCGGAAATACCGAATCGTTTTATGCTGCGCTGGAGGGTGGTGCCGATGCCATTTATTTGGGTTTAACGAGTTTTAATGCGCGTGGACGCGCGGCTAATTTTACCGAAGGTCATTTGCTGGCTGCCTTACAGGAAGCGAAAAAGCGCCGGGTGAAGATTTACGTTACCCTGAACACGGTTATTAAAAACAAGGAAATTGACGCTTTGCTTGATGTGCTTGCTTTTTTGGAGCAGGCCGGAGTTGATGCCATCATTATTCAGGACTGGGGCTTGTATTATCTTGCGCGGCTGCGTTTCTCAAAATTGGTTATACATGCCAGTACGCAAATGGGAAATCACAATTCGCTTGGTGTCGAGTTTTCGGAGGAAAAGGGAATTGCGCGGGTTATTCTGGCACGCGAGCTCACGATGACTGAGTTGAGCCAGATTGCCGCCCGCGCAAAAACCGAGCTGGAGCTGTTTGTGCATGGCGCCTTGTGTTATTCCTTTTCGGGCTTCTGTTTTTTTAGCAGTTACCTGGGAGGGCGCGGTGCCAATCGTGGTTTATGTGCCCAGCCTTGCCGTCGTATTTATCAGGATGGTGAGCAAAGCAAGTTTCTTTTCAACCTGAAAGACAATCAGCAACTGCCCAATCTGGAGAAACTGAAAGCCTTGGGCATCCGTTCGTTGAAAGTGGAAGGCCGTATGAAATCGGCCGATTACGTTTATCGGGTGGCCCAAGCCTATCGCATGATGATCAATCATCCGGAGAAGAAGCAGGAAGCAGAAAAATTGCTGAAACTGGATTTTGGCCGTGAGAAAATTGCTTACTTTCTTGGGAAAGAGGTGAAGGATGGGATTGCCGACTCTTCAAATACCGGAATTCCTGTTGGTTTTGTCAGCCGGCTGAAAAACCGGGAGGTGACTTTTGAGTCAACCACAGAGCTGTGGGAAGGGGACCGGATTCGGATTCGAAATGCGCAGAACGAAAGTACTTTTAACGCCCGCTTGCAGGATTTGAAAAGGGAACGCAGCCGGTACACTTTTTCGCTCGCCGGCAAAGAAACAGTCAATCCTGGCGACGAACTATTTTGGGTGGGACGCAAAGCGAAGGCTTTGCCTGCCAAATTCAGAAAACTCCCACAGTACCGGACTGTAAAGCTGCCGCTTTCTGAAAAGAAGCGACTTCGAGACCAGCTGGAGATCAGGCAAAGAGCTTCGAAATCACAGGTTTTTCTTCGGGTTGACGATGCGAAGTGGTTCGACTGGCTGCGAACTGACGAGCTCGATGGAATTGTGCTGTCTTTCTCCCGCAAACAATTGGAGACCTTTGATTTTACTGCCGCCTTTGCTCAGAAGAACAAGCAGAAAATCTACCTTGAACTACCAAAATTTATTTCGGAAGAACAACTTGCCGATTGGAAAGCGCTGTTGCATAAATTTGAGGAGCGTGGATTCAATCGGTTTTTCATCAGTCATTTATCGCAAAAGTTGTTGTTGAGCCCATCCAGTCAGGTGAGCAGTAACGAAAATGTATATGTTTATAATGATGCGGCAGCCAAGTTGCTTAATGAAAATCAGATCTACAATTTTTGTTACCCCACAGAAAACGATTTTGAAAACCTGAAAAGCATGAAAAACAAGCAGGGACTTGTTGTGTTGCATGCTTATCCTGAATTGTTTTTTTCGCGCATGCCAGTGCCGGCTTCGGGAAAGGAAAGTCGGTTTAAGGATGATGGCGGAAAATCGTTTGTCAAGTCGCAAAAAGACGGCATGACTATCGTGACGCCCACTGTTCCGGTGAGTCTGTTTCAGTACAGAAAACAATTGGAAAATGAAGGGTTTTCGAATTTCTTGATTGATCTAAACCATGAACAACCGACAAAAAATGCCTTGAAAAAAGTTATGACAAAGTTTCGGATGGCAGAGCAATTCCAGCCATCAACTGTTTTCAATTTCAAAAAAGGCTTGGCCTAAGCAGATAATTTTGGGTCTGGCACCAGGTTTTGATTAGAGGGGAAACTACCGGATCCTTCAGTTTTAAATTGAGCTGAAAGCTTTGGTTAAACTTGCGTACGTGTCGTCATAAATTTATATACGTGCGAAAGTAAATCTTTATACGTATGTACGTAAACTTTCATACGTATGAAAATAAAACTTTACACCGTGAAAGCAGTACTTACTGTGTGTGAAAATTTCATTACACACGTGCGTAGATTTGGCTGCGGACGTAGAGATCCTTTAATTACCTTTTGTTGTTATGCTTTTTGATGGAAGATTGTATTATTATAAATTTGCAGTTGGTCAGATGTAAAGCTTGATGAAAAAAGATAAAATATATATCGTTGGTTCGGGAGCAATTGGAAAAGCATTGGCTGTTTTTCTAAAACTTGAAAACAAAGACGTTATTCTTGTTCGGGGGAGCATTGATCATGTACCTGCTAAAGAAATCCTGATAACAGTAACCAATCAGGATAATCAGAAATTTCAACAAAGAATAATGACAACCACTTTTAGTCATTTGACAAGTATTAATGGAATTGTGGTGATTGCCACCAAAGCTTTTGCCAACGCTGAACTTGCCAGAAAGCTAAAAAACATAAAAGGAGACTTTTCAATTGTTTTACTTCAAAACGGTCTTAACATTGAAAAAACTTTTGAATTTTTTGACAGGGTCTATCGTTGCGTCCTGTTCTCGACAAGCCAGGTTACAAGCGGCAATAATGTGTCTTTTAAAATGGTAACAGATTCACCTATTGGAACTATACAAGGAGAACACTCGAACCTGGATGCGATCGTAAATCAAATCAATACACCATACTTTGGCTTTAAGAGCGATCCCAATATTTTAAAACATGTATGGAATAAAGTAATTATAAATTGCGCATTTAATTCTATTTGCCCGCTACTCGAAGTAGATAATGGGATTTTTTATAAAAATTATGAAGCTACAAAACTGGCAGGAACCATCATTAGCGAATGTGTAGCGTTAGCCTATGAATATGAAATGGAACTTGACCAAAAAGAAATTGAAGAAAAATTGCTTCTAATAAGCCAACGGGCGAACGGACAGCTAATTTCTACCTACGAGGATATCAGAAATAAGAGAAGAACTGAAATAGAGAGTTTAAATCTTGAGGTTGCAAGATTGGCCGATGAAATAGGGATGCCGGAACTGGTTCCCAATACCCGGTTACTGGGTGAAATGATACAAATAAAATCAAAAATCAATCGGGTCTGAGCAGATAACTGTATGCAAAACAGATGGATGATGATCTGTGAATTTTTAATAACTACATATGATTTGGAAAACAGAGCGTGCAATAAAAGCCGTAATTTTTGATATGGATGGGGTGATTATTGATTCAGCATGGATATGGAAAAGAGCTGAAGAGGAAGTGTTTTCTTCGGTTGGAGTTAAGTTATCCAAAGAGTTATGTAGGCTTACAGAAGCAATGACAACAGCTGAAGTGACTAAATTTTGGTTCGATAGGCATCCGTGGACAAACAAGTCGCTGAAGGAAGTTGAAAACGGTGTAATTGATCGTGTGACACAGCTGATTGAAGAAGAGGGGAGAGCTGTTGATGGTATTGAAGACTTTATAAAAAGCCTGAAAATTAAAGGATATAAAATTGGGCTAGCAACGAACTCCCCTTCCAGCTTAATACCGGTTGTGCTGAAAAAGCTTAAACTCGACAAGTATTTTGATGCTACTTCGTCAGCAGAATATGAAGTTGAAGGGAAGCCGAGCCCTTTTGTTTACCTGACTGCTGCTGAAAAATTAAATTCAAGACCGGAAGATTGTATTGCAGTTGAAGATTCTGTTTCCGGACTGTTGGCAGCAAAAAAAGCCGGAATGAAAACGATCGCTTTTCTTAAAGGCAGTCAGAACAGCCTGGGAAATGAAATTGTAGATTATAAAATTGATGATTATGCCCAATTTGATTTCTCATCGCCCTGATCATATAAAGCAAATAACTTAGCTGCTTAATTCGTCACTTTTTACCCTCAGAGAAGGCTTGGTTTGAGCAGATAATTATATCTTAGTCTTTCCGTTTGATTTTACGACAAACATAACTTAACTAACCATGAATAAAACGATTCTACTGACTCTATTCAGTCCTTTCTTCTTTGTAAGCGCTTTTGCTCAATTGAGCATGAAACGAACCGATGACGGTATTTTACTGACTGACGGAAACAAGAAAATTGCTTTTTACCAGAAAGAAGCTGCCATGATGAACCTGGACAAAGGGCGCAACAATTATTTTCATCCGGTTTATTTGCCTGATGGAACATTGATTACGGAGGATGCCCCGGCCGACCATATTCATCATCGCGGAATTTTTTGGGCTTGGCACCAGGTTTTGATTAATGGGGAGCCCATTGGCGATCAGTGGGAGTTGAAGGAGTTTATTCATGATGTGAAGTCGGTCGAGTTTTTTCGAATGGAAGAGGGCATGGCAACTTTGAAAACCATTGTTAACTGGAATTCACCATCCTATGAGAATGGCGAAAAACCGTTTGTACAAGAACGGGCACGAGTAAATCTTTATGAGCAGCGAAAAAACTACCGCATCCTTCAGTTTGAAATTGAGCTGAAAGCTTTGGTTGAAAATGTAGCTTTAGGTGGATCTGATGACGTGAAAGGCTATGGTGGTTTTTCAGTTCGGGCCAAGTTACCGGACGATGTCACTTTTTCATCGGACGAAGGTGTCGTGCAACCTCAAAACGAAGCTATTCGCGTAGGCGATTACATCAATGTTTCGGGTTCGATGGCCCGGGATTCCAGACCCGGTGGGGTGCTGATTTACTCGGCCAATGAATTTGAAACCGCTAACGATTGGATTTTGCGCAGCGAAAACAGTATGCAAAATGCTGTTTGGCCGGGGCGTCAGCCAGTGGCCCTGTCAGAGACTGAGCCGATTGTATTGCGATACGCCGTTGTTCTCTATTCAGGTGAAATCAAAGAAAGACGATTGCTTAAAACCCTCAGGAAATTGTCTTGGGATTAAACAAAGACGGTCCGGTTTTCTTCGTGGCTTTACAGATAGCAATTCAGATAATTTTTTTATGAAAAAAGCCATCTGTCTGATGACGGATGGCTTTCTATCTGTTTGAAAAAATGTGTCTGATGTGTGTATACCTAAAACTACTCTTCGGTAATTACTTCAAAATCAAAATCAACAACAACTTCTTTGTGTAGTTTAATTTTAGCGGTGTATTTACCAATTTCTTTAATGTTGTCTTCAGCAATTTTGATTTGTTTCCGGTCAATTTCAAAACCTTTCTTGTTGATAGCTTCTGCTAATTGAATGGTGTTGACTGAACCGAAAATTTTACCTGAAGAACTGGTTTTGGTTGCGATAACAACTTGCTTGTTTTGCAGCTTTTCTGCAATTGCCAAAGCTTCATTTTTCAGTTTCGCTTCTTTGTGGGCACGTTGCCGGGTATTTTCTGCCAAAACTTTTTTAGCTGATTCAGTAGCGACGATCGCTTTTTTGCCCGGGATTAAAAAGTTACGACCATAACCGTCTTTAACCGTTATCATGTCGTCTTTGCTCCCCAGGTTCTGAACATCTTGTAATAAAATAATTTCCATCTTTCTAAATTCTTTAAATTATTTCAACATATCTGTTAAGTAGGGCAGCATTGCTAAATGACGTGATCTTTTAACTGCTTTGGCCACTTTGCGTTGGTATTTCAACGAAGTACCAGTGATACGACGAGGAAGAATACGACCTTGCTCGTTCAGGAATTTTTTCAAAAACTCAGGATCTTTGTAATCCACGTATTTGATTTTATTCTTTTTGAAACGGCAGTACTTTTTCTTTTTAATTTCAACCGACGGGGGAGTCAGGTACCTGATTTCACTTTGATTGTTAGCCATAGCTTAATTCTCCTTTTCAGATTTTTTAGCTTTCAAATTATTTTTTCTCTTTTCACTGTACTCCGCAGCGTATTTATCCAACTTGAAAGTCAAGAAACGGATGATACGCTCGTCGCGTCGGTACTGGGTTTCTAATTTCGCAATCAAGGAAGGCTCAGCCTTGAACTCGATCAGGTGATAAAAACCGGTGCTTTTTTTCTGAATGGGATATGCTAGCTTGCGTAATCCCCAGTCTTCTTCATTGAGTATCTCTCCACCGTCTTCGGTGATGATGCTCCTGAACTTAGTTACCGCTTCCTTTATCTGTACATCAGATAAAACGGGAGTTGCAATGAAAACGGTTTCATACTGGTTTTTCATAAAACATCTAATTTATTAAACATTAAAACTCTATACCCATAAAATATGGTCGCGCAAAATTAGAAATTATTTATTAGGAACCAAAACCTTTTTTGCCTGTTTTTTTGAGGCTTACGTTCTTGTTGCCGAGGATGTTTTAATTCATATTCTATTGCCGAAGAGAAATTCCTTGTTACAGATGTTTTGCTATTAATGTTGAAAAATAAAGGACGGGAGCAGGATAGCACCGGATGGATATAAACAGAAAATGCGCTTTCTTTTGTACCTTGTTTTGTGATTCTATGTATTCTAAATACAAATAATTAAATGACAATAACCTAATTTTAAATCATGAGTAAAAAAGGAATTCTCTTAGTCTTGGCTATTCAATTGATTGGATTTATGGCCTTTGCACAAGTTCAGGTAGCCAATCTGCTTGTCGAAAACCGGATTGAGCCTACGGGCATCGACAAGCAAGCGCCTCGGTTGAGTTGGCAGCTGCTTTCTTCCAAACGAAATGTGATGCAAACAGCTTATGAAATCCGGGTAGGTATCGACTTGAAATCGCTTGACAAAGGCAATAAATTAGCCTGGAATTCAGGTAAAATCAACTCAGAACAATCGGTTTATGTGCCGTATGCCGGCGACGGACTGCTGCCAGGCACAAGCTATTACTGGCAGGTTCGGGTGTGGGACAACCAGGGAAATCGCTCGAAATGGAGCGAACCGTCCCATTGGTTAACGGGAATCAAGGACGTTGATAATTGGAAAGCCCAATGGATTCAGGTGGGTTTTGAAGAAGAGGAAGGACGTCCTTCGCCAATGTTGCGCAGAGAATTCAGCAGTTCCAAGAAAATTAAGCAGGCCGTGGCCTTCATCACCGCCAAAGGGGTTTATGAGGCCGAAATCAACGGACAAAAGGTGGGCGATGCTTGTTTGGCTCCATTTTGGACGAGCTACAACGAAAGGCTGCAGTACCAGACTTACGATGTGACCGGGCTGGTGAAGCAGGGAGCCAACGCCGTGGGTGTAACACTGGGGAGTGGTTGGTATCGCGGCAACATCGGTTTTAGCGGGCAGGTAAATATTTACGGCAGTGAGCTGGCCCTGCTTTTTCAGTTGGAGCTGACTTATGAGGATGGCACGACGGAGCGGATTGTTTCCGACGATTCGTGGAAATCATCCACCGGGCCCATTGTCTATGCTGAAATCTATCATGGCGAAACCTACGATGCCCGGCTGGAAAAAGCGGGATGGTCGGAAGCTGGATACAACGATAATGAGTGGAGTGGGGTGGAAGTGAAAGATTATTCCAAAGACATTCTGATCACCACTGAAAACGAGCCTATTCGCAAGAAGGAAGTGTTTCATCCTGTTAAAATACTGACCACGCCCGAAGGCGATCAGGTCATTGACTTTGGGCAAAACCTGGTGGGCTGGATCCAAATGAAAGTTGCAGGAAAAGCAGGTGATGAAATCTCCATTACGCATACCGAAGTTCTTGATAAAGACGGGAATGTTTATTTGGAAAGCTTACGGTCAGCTAAACAAAAAAACACCTTTATTTTGAAAGGCGAAGGTGTAGAGGAATTTGAACCACATTTTACCTGGCAAGGATTCCGCTATATCAAAGTAGAAGGTTATCCAGGTGAGCTGAAACCCGAAAATTTTACTGCCACCGCGCTTTATTCTGATATGGAGCAAACAGGTTCCTTCGTTTGTTCTGACGAGCTGGTGAACCAGTTGCAGCACAATATTCAGTGGGGCCAACGTGGAAATTTTTTGGATGTGCCAACGGATTGTCCGCAACGCGACGAGCGCTTGGGATGGACCGGTGATGCACAGGCCTTTGCACGAACAGCAACATTCAACTTCCGGGTGCATAGCTTTTTCGACAAGTGGCTCAAAGATGTGGCTGCCGACCAATACGATAATGGCGGTGTTCCCTTTGTGGTGCCCGATGTGCTGAGAAACGGGCAGGTCAGTCCGGGTTGGGCCGACGTGGCCACCATTGCCCCGTGGACCATGTACTTGGCTTATGGCGATAAAGATTTGCTTACGCAGCAATACGAAAGCATGAAAGGCTGGGTGAACTACATCCGCTCCGTCAGTCCTGATAACTTGTGGAAACCCGCATTCTCCTTTGGCGATTGGCTGTTCTACCGTCCTTTTGACGACAACTCGGGCATGTCAGCCGTAACCGATAAAAGTTTGATCGGGCAGGCTTTTTACGCGCACTCCACCCAACTGCTTATTAATGCAGCCGAGGTGCTGGACAAGCAGGATGATGTGAAAAAGTATCAGGATTTATTGAAGAATATTAAGCAGGCTTTTGCTCAGGAATACATGACGCCAAATGGTAAGCTGGTATCAGGAACACAAACCGCGTATGTTTTGGCGCTGAACTTTGATTTGCTTCCCGAAGACCTGCGCGACCAGGCGGCCAAACGGCTGGTTGATAATATCCGGATCTATAATACACACTTGACAACAGGCTTTCTTGGCACGCCTTACCTGTGTCATGTGCTTTCGCGCTTTGGTTATACCGATGTGGCTTACGAGCTGTTGATGCAAAAAAACTATCCTTCGTGGTTGTATCCGGTGACCATGGGCGCTACCACCATATGGGAACGCTGGGATGGCATCAAGCCCGACGGAACTTTTCAAACACCTGGCATGAACTCGTTCAATCACTACGCGTATGGTGCCATTGGCGATTGGATGTACCGGGTGGTGGCCGGAATTGATACCGAAAAACAGCGCCCCGGATATAAAGGAATTCAGATTAAACCACAGATTGGCGATCAACTCAGTCACGCCAAAGCCGAATTGAAAACCTATTACGGAACGATTGTTTCAGGATGGGAAAAAGTGGATGATAAACTGAAGTTGACTATTTCCATTCCTGTTAATACAAAAGCCGTTGTCTATGTGCCTGCCTCCGATGAATCATCGGTTACCGAAAACGGAAAGAAACTGGCTGATGTTCCAAATCTTGAAGTTGTTGGCCGTGAGGATGGTTACCTGGTGGTGAAGATTGGTTCGGGAGCCTACCGATTCGAAAGCAATTGGTAGGTTGTTTAAAACAGACAGAAAGAAAATGGTAGAGCGGTCGGGAATAGCGTTTTCTTTTTGTCTGATTTTTAGTTATCAGCCTCTTTTAATTTTATAGCTATGAAGGTTTCGGTTGTTGTTGTAATGATTTTAGCAAGTTTCCTGCTGGTTGATGCTCAGGCAAGTCATAATACTACAGGCCGCGTTTCAAATTCGATGAATCCGTTTTCGAACAGCTCGCGCCATTGGTACGGAATCCGTGATGACGGAAATATCATTAATCCCTTGCCGGATCAGCAGCGCTACGATGAAACGGAAATAACCAAGATCGCCGACAACATGCTGCTCTACCAGCGCAGCAATGGCGGCTGGCCTAAGAATTACGATATGCGGGCCATTTTAACTGAGGAGCAAATTGCGCACTTGCTTGAGACGAAGGATGAACTTCAAACGACCTTCGACAATGGGACGACCTATCCCCAGATTCAATATCTGGCAACAGTCTATTCCGAAACTCAGGTTGAAAAATACAAGGAAGGATGTTTAAAGGGGCTGGAGTTTATGCTCGATGCGCAATATGAGAATGGTGGCTGGCCGCAATATTATCCGCTGAAAGAGAATTACAGTCGCCACATCACCTTTAATGACGGGGCGTATATGGGAATCATGAAAACGCTGAGGATGATCATTCGACAGGATTCCTCTTTTTCGTTTTTGGATGATGCGATACGAACTCAGATCAAAAACGCTTACGAAAAAGGATTGGAATGTATTCTGAATTGTCAGATTGTTGATCAAGGGCGGTTGACTGCCTGGTGTCAGCAACACGATGCCAATACGCTTCAGCCGGCATGGGCAAGGGCTTACGAGCCGCCATCTATCTGCAATGGAGAAAGTGCTTCGATCGTGCAGTTTCTGATGGACATCGAGGAGCCAGATCAGCGCATAATTCAGGCGATTCAAAGCGCGGTGAAATGGTTTGCCGATTCCCGGATTTACCATACCCGAGTGGAGACCTTTGAGGCGAAACCTCTTGAAACGCAATACAAAACCATCACCAAAGACCGACGCGTGGTTCAAGATCCGGAAGCGCCACCAATCTGGACCCGCTATTATGAATTAGGAACCGGAAAGCCTTTGTTTTCTGATCGAAACAGCGAACTCTTGTATTCCATGGCCGAAGTGAGCCGCGAGCGAAGAGTTGGCTATGCCTGGTACATTTACAGCCCTCAAAAAGTGCTGGATGCCTATCCTGACTGGCTTCAGAAAAATGGACTTACAAAGAATGTTTTGAAGAATTGAGCCAACAGTGTTTGGCTAATGATCTTAAGGTCACGGATCGATCTATTATTTTTGTTATCACTTCTCTCATTGTTTATTAGAAGACAGAAATACGACAACAATTATTGCTTAATACTTATAACCCAAAAATCGGATTTCAAAACGATGAAATCCGGTTTTTTTCTTGCAGGTCGTTGTCGAATCGTGCAGTCCATCTTATTGAGAAGCTAGGATCACTTTAAAAAGTTGTGGAGAATCATCGTTATTCAAAACATTAATTCCAACAGATGATTTGTTGCTTAAATTCTCCCACAAAAATATCAAGTGATCATCACGTTCATCAAAAAAATGACGTTTTAGCCACTTTCTTAGGCATTTTTTCCGAAGAAATATGACCCAATCATGGGCGAAATCAACGAGTCAAATGTTCGTTCGTCGGAGTTTCATGCTGTTTTTGGCCCCAAAACGTGCAGTTCATGAAATTCTTTCGATTTTTTCAGGTTTTTATTTTGTTATTCACTAATTTTTGTCCAGTTAAAATTTTTATGAATCAATAAAATAAAGAACCTATGAGTAATTCAGAAGATTTAACCACTTGCATGGGATCTATTCAAGCAATTCCCGTCGATCAAGTGGTTGAACCCACCATTCCGATCTATGTTTATTTGCAGGAGGCTGAAGATCTGGCCCATTGGGCGACTGAAGACCTGGTTAGCTTGGCTACAGCCGGGATTGATGAGGAGAAAATTCAAAATCTGTTTTTGCGGACTGGTGCTGCCCGCGAGGCACAGTCCTTATGGAATAAGGAAGGGCGCTCGCTCGACGATTGGAATACGCAATCGGTTGCTGCGTATGAGCTGCGCGATGAGTTGGTACACGTTTGCCGGTATGCTTTCCGGAACCATCCCTCGCTCCTTGCGCGGGTGGCTGCCATTACCGAGGGGACTGGACATGACGACATGGTGCAGGATTTGAATGACCTGGCCGTGCTTGGCCGTGAAAATCCCCTTTTGTTAACAGAAATCGGTTTCGACCTGGTAAAACTAGACACGGCAGCCACACTGTCCGACGAAATGGCATCTTTGCTGGCCGTGATCAATGGTAGTAAAAAGGAAGGCCGCAGCTCCAAGTTTTTGCGCGACCAGGCCTACACCTACCTCAAGGAACTGGTGGACGAAGTAAGAGCTTGCGGAAAGTATGTGTTTTGGAAAGACAAAGAACGACTGAAAGGTTATTCCAGTAACTTCTGGCGGAAAAGAAACCGCCGGAAAACAAAATGAAGCAGTCAAGCCTTAAATTAATTGATCCGAGTACAACAAGCCCTCCTGCCAGGTGGGCTTGTTTGTTTCCGGGTAACCCATTCCGCGAAGCGGATAAACGCTCAACCAAACCCGATTAACCAAAATCAGGCTTGAGTAAACGGACATTCAGTCCGAGTAACCAAATATGCTACCCGAGTATCCAAATATGCTACCCGAGTAGCCGGAAATGCCACCCGAGTAAGCAGAAATGCTACCCGAGTATTACTCGGACTGACAAAAACCTTACTCGGACGAGTAAAAAGTCTACTCGAAAGGCATAAAACCTTACTCGCCTGCTTTCAGACCTACTCGAAAGGCATAAAACCTTACTCGACTGCTTTCAGACCTACTCGAAAAGCATAAAACCTTACTCGACTGCTTTCAGACCCTACTCGAAAAGCATAAATCTTTACTCGAAAAGCCTCAAAGCCTACTCGGATTTATGAAATCCTTACTTGGCCAGTCTCCGTTGTAATCCGGACTGTTTTTTGGAGCAGCCGGCTGGGAAAATAAGAGGTTTGGGCTAAAGCCCGGCTTGAGTCGTCGCAATGGCCCGGCCCTAAAGAGCCGGGTTACTCACTGGTGCAGCCTGCAAAGTTAGCGGAAGAAAGATGGTGAGCTCCATCGGTGAGTCGCCCGGCTATGACCAAGGCAGAAACGAACGATCAGTGATCGCCAAATTCAGCTGGGGCAGGAGTGCCGTCAGTAACCCCGGGATTATTCCGCTGGGAAGCCAGCGACACCATCAGTACCCCCCCCCGGATTCAGCCGATGGGAAGCCAGTGACAGCATCAGTAACCCCCGGATTCATTCGGGGGAGACGAAACAACCCACAACGACCGGGCTTTAGCCCAAAACAGATCCACGCTCCCTCGTAGCGGTGCCGAGGGGTAAGTTGGCTGTCCGACTGGTCGGGGCAGGCTGTTCTATGCAGAAGTATGGATTTACCAAGAGTTTGGGCTAAAGCCCGGCTTGAGTCGTCGCAATGGCCCGGCCCTAAAGAGCCGGGTTACTGACTGGTGCGGTCTCTAAAGTTAGCTGATCAGCCATGCAAATACCTCGAAAGATGCTAACGACTGCACCGGATCAATCATCCGTCCGGTAGCTTGCGAGTGAGGGCTTCACTCGAAGTGAAACCCTCACTATCCAAACTTCAAACGAACTCTTCGCTAATCCATTCCAGCTTTTTGCTGTTGAGTATTCATCAAATCCTGCTATTTAATTCTTTTTGGTGAAAATTAGTTGCTCATTGCCAGCTGTTAAGACCAGGTTTGAGCCCTCAACCTCGTATTTCCATGTCCGGTTGTTGAGCAATTTCAGAAACTGGCTTTCAGTTTCCAGGTGGGGACAGGCCATTTTAGTGGCGATGATCATTCCGAATTTCAGCGTGTTGCCCGAGTCCACTACAGACCCGTTTATCCGGTTACACCCGCCAAATCCTGTAAATCGGTTGTCATTGAGTTGCAATTCCAGGTAGGGAAGCTTGCTGTCGACCGTGACCGGCAGATCGTTGATGAGTTGCAATTCCCAGGATGTATTGAGCTGATTATTCATCTGAGTAGATGGTTTTTCTTTTGTTAAAATATACCAGCTGGCATAGCTCGACTCGATTGAATTTCCTTCCAGATCAAGGATGAACAGTTGGTTGTCTTTAGCAACAAACTCCTTTAACCCGGCCTGTTCGGGTTTGCTGATGAGCTTAACAATGGTGTCGTTGATGAGTTTGTATTTCCCGGAATCGAGAAAGTCGCTAGCTTCCCGTCCCTGATAGTGGGTGGCTTCGGTGTAGGTGAAGTCTTTGTTAAGGCTCAGTGAGTAGCTAATTCCCGGGCAGTCAGCACAGGGCAGCTCACCAAAATATTGGCCAGTCGGCACCACTGACTTATTCAAAGCGCAAGCTTGAAGTAAAATGACAACCAGAAAAAAACAATTTAAATTCTTCATCTCTATTTTATTAAGCGAATTTTTTAAGAAAAACCGTATTTTTTTGTTTCTGCATGTAATTAAAACTATCGATATGCAACAAATGTTTAACTGAAAGCCCAAGATGCACAAATTACCATCAAGGATGCGTTCATTGGGTTCTTCGGCTGAATTATTAACTAAAATTAACAATGTTTAAGAGCAGGTATTGTTTAACCAATGCTTGGGGATTTAGTATATTTGGCCAAATTTTTACACACTTTAGTTGCTATTTGTTTATGAATAATTTTAGAAAGTTCTTGTTGCTGACGTGGATTGCAGCCTTATCTGTTGGGATGGTCAGCGCGCAGGACGATGAAAAGCCTGAAGGCTATCAATTCTCTGTTATCAATGAAATTCCAACCACATCAGTAAAAGATCAGTATCGTTCGGGAACCTGTTGGTCGTTTTCGGGATTAGGCTTTCTCGAAGCTGAAATGCTTCGTAAAGGTGGGGCGGAAGTTGATCTCTCCGAAATGTTTATCGTGTGGCATACCTACGATGAAAAAACTCAAAAATATGTGCGTTTGCACGGCAATTTGAATTTTTCAGCTGGCGGTGCTTTTCACGATGTGACGCAGATTATCAAGCGATATGGGATTGTTCCGGAGGCAGTCTATGCGGGCTTAAATTATGGCGAGTCCAAGCATGTTCATGGCGAAATGGATAAGGTGCTTTTGAAACAAGTGGAAGGTATCATCGAAAATCCGAATAAAAAGCTGAGTCCGGCTTGGTGCGAGTCTATTAGGGGAACCTTGAATTCTTATTTGGGAGAAATTCCAGCCAGTTTCGATTACAAAGGGACAACCTACACGCCCCAGAGTTTTGCGCTGGACTACGTGGGACTCAATATGGACGATTATGTGGAGGTCAGTTCGTACACGCACCATCCGTTTTATTCAGAGTTTATTATTGAAGTTCCGGACAACTGGATGTGGGACGAGGTTTACAATGTGCCTTTGGACGAGTTTGAAGAAATTATCGATCACTCACTGGCGAATGGCTATACCGTTGCTTGGGCTGCCGATGTAAGTGAAAAAGGTTTTAGCACGTCGAAAAAAGGAGTAGCAGTTGTGCCTGTCGTTGACAAAGAAGAAATGAGCGATGCTGAAATTGCCCGGTGGGAGGGGTTGTCGGAGAGTGAAAAGAACACCGAACTATACAAGCTGGAGAAGCCGGGGCCTGAGAAAGAGATTACGCAGGAATTGCGTCAGGAAGCGTTTGATAACTACCAAACCACAGATGATCATGGGATGCTGCTTATTGGCACTGCGCGTGATCAGGAAGGAACGGTTTATTATAAAGTGAAAAATTCGTGGGGCGAATACAATGACTATGACGGCTACTTTTTTGCTTCAAAGCCATACGTTCGATATAAAACAATGAGCGTCATGGTTCACAAAGATGCTATTCCAAAGCATATCCGAAAGAAATTGAATTTATAGAATTAAAAGCTCTCATTATTATGGGAGCTTTTTTTGTGGCTACTTCGGTTATTAGCCTTATTTGTATTATACTTCCTGGTTGTTTGCTGTGGAGCTGATCGTCTGGCTTAATTGCTCAACAACCCGATTCCCCAAGGCTGTTTTCCGGTCAATGTGATTGAGGATTTCCCGAACGAAATCGTTGCTCTCGAATTTTCCCCGTACATTTTCAAAATCCAATTGTTTGATTTTTTGGTCGCCATCAATTCCAAAGCCGGTCATTGATTCAAGCCGGAATTCCTTTTTTGCATCCGAATAGAGCATCTTGTCAATCTCCACTACACTTTGCTGCCACTCCCTGATGATCTGAATAATATCTTCCACAGACATATCTTCAAGGGATTTGTTGAAATATTTTGCAATAAAGTCAACTGTCCAGTTCCATTCGTAGTTGTAATAATTATCGTGCAGCGAATAGAAGATGTCCTCAATCTGCCTGAGCTGGTTAATGCTGCCGTCTTCCACGCCGTCCAGCAAGTCTGAAATGGTGTGTTTCGGAGCAATCAATCCGGCCATATCAATCCAGTTGCCCTTTCCAACTGTTGAATCGGCTTTTAAACAGTAGTGCACGTCGCGCCGGGTTTCCAGGGTGCAGGTATTGAGCCGGGTAATGATGGAGTTGCCAATGAATTTCATGATGGCCATGTGGTATAACTCGATGCCACGTAACAAGGAGTTGCGCTTGATTTTGGTGTTGTTGTAGGAGAACACTTCGGTTGTTTCGCCCGAAATATGCTGGATTTCCTTCAGCTTGCGAATTCCTCTAGCCATCTTTTGAATGGTAAACGGGCTAAGCAGGTTGAAATTGACACAATCCATTTTTTCAGGATCGGTGCGCTTGTCACGGCGGGGCCATTTCAAAACGTCACGAATGGTGCCAACGCTTTTCAGGTTGATTGCCGGGGCAAGCCAGCTTTCATCCTTATTTTCAATCAGGTAGGAGAAAGGCATGTCCGAAGTGTCTGAGTTTTTGTAATGACGTCCCATGACCATGGTGAAAGCCCCGATTTTTGCTGGCCAAAGCAAGTATGAATCGCTGGTGGTTTTGGATCCACGCTCAACAATTCCATGGTGGATAGGCCCGAGCTTGTACATGTGGTTACTTTGGTTCGATCCACTTCCGGCATTACAAAACGAAAACATGCCGGCAATCAACAGGGTTGATTTGTGGTGAGTGACCGTATATGGGCCTGCGAAAAGCGCACACGCTTCGCCGTGAAATCCTTGGCAGTTGGCAAAAAACAGCGAGTTCTCAGCCGAATACTGCGATCCCAGTTTACACCCTTGGCCGATGAAGCAATTGGATACAATTGCCCCACCAGTCACTTCTGATCCTGAAGAAATGATAAAATCCTTCATGATGATTTCATGGCCCAATTTTACTGGAGCGGAAGCGTTGCTATTGACGGAACCATTTTCAAGCTTGCTGCATCCGTCAATGAGGGTGTAGGCCCCGATTTTTACATTTCTGATTTCGCGGCAGTTAATGATTTGGGAATACTGTCCAACAAAACCTCGCTCCGATTTTCTTTCTTCGGTATAGTCATCAATGAGTTGCTCCAGCTTTCCGGTAAATACTTTTCGATGTTTGTAAAAAGCCAGCATGTAGGCTAGGTGTGCCGATAGCTGGTTATAAATGGTAACTTTACGTCCGCCTGTTTCATCCAACACCGAAACCTGTATGCCATTGCCAAAACATGATACGCCTTCAACAGCCAGTAAGTCGGTGTTGTTAATAATGACGTGATGTTCGATATCGTAGTTGGCGATGTAGTTTTTGACATGATTGACAAACACATTGTCACCCAGGGTGCAATTATGAAAATGCGCGTTGTACAGGCCACAGGTTTTGGCAACATTCCCAAAAAAAGTCATGGACTCATTGAACTGTCCAATTCTGTTTTGGCCCGAAAAGCGGCAGTTTTCAAGTCGTGTGGCATCAAATCCTTCTTTGACCAAAATGGTGTTCCAGTTTTCAGCCTTGTTTTTGTTCTGTTCCAGCTGTTCAATTTCGGCTGGTGTTAATTGACGGTAATTATTGTTTGGCATTGTCGATTCGTTTATAGCGTAATTTGGGCAAGATAATCAAAATGATTGCCTTTCATTAGTTGTTGTACTTGTAGATTATTTCTTTTGGCGCGTTCCTTTAAAAGATCCGGGTCAACATACAGCCAGGGAAACTCGCGGCTCTTTTGGTTCTTGTATTCGGTTTGAAAGCTTAATTCACCGTAATAGTTTTCAGCAGCCAAATCAATAACGGCCGATCCATCGTCTTCAGTATATAAAAAAATAAGATCGGACGAATCAATCAAAATTTGACCTCTTGGCTGAAGCAAACTACCTAGCTTTTGTAGCAGCAGGTCTAAACGGTTCAAGCTTCCGGCAATTCCGGTTCCGTTCATTAACAGGAGAATGGTGTTGTATTTTTCATTTTTAAATTGAAAGAAATCGGTTTGACGAACGTCGGCAATTCCCAGGTCTTTCATCACTTGGCAGCATAGAGGGGATCGCTCGAGTGCGGTTACTTCCATGCCTTTTTGTTGAAGATAAAGTGCATGGCTTCCGGCGCAGGCTCCAACATCTAAAACTCGTCCGTTCGCCAAATCAAGTGCTTTTTGCTCCAACGCTGGCATTTGCTTGTAGCCACGAAAAAAGTAGGATGGAAGCACCTCATCGGTGTCAAAATTTTCAGAATGGATATAGATAGGCGAATTGTCGCGATGATAGTGGTAATTAAATACGCCTTGAGAAATTGGATTTTCTTCCGGAAAAATCATACGAATGATTGCTTATTTTAAGAGAGATAATTCAGCTTCAAATTTAAAACAAGTTTCGTGTCTTTGCGAGTAAATATAAAAGCCTTCTGATTTTCCTTCACCAATAATGAAGATTTTCAAATCGGGATAGTTTTTGGAAATATCTTTAATCTCATCCAAATTGATGTTTTCCCTTTGCAACCAGATGGATGTACTAAACTCACCTAACGTCAATCTTTTCCCCGCCAGGTCGGCGTGCTTGAAAAGCTCGAGCGATTTGTGGTAGTTTATTTGTTTGAAATTGATCATCTTTTTGATTTGGTTGAGGAAAACAATTTACGACATTTTCCTTCTTCAAGGACAGTCTGTCTATCAAATTTTATAAACAATTTTGAGTCGTATGTAGTAATATGTTGATAGATAGAATAAAACGCCTGTAGGAGCTGGCGTTTTATTCTGTTTTTTTTTAGAATCGGAAGCCCAAAGTCATAATAACCTTCTGAGTTGTATAATCTATTGGTAGTTTTGAAAAGTTTGGCTGAACGTCATTGATCATTGTTTTTCCTGAATATTGTTTAAATGCTGCATCAACGAAAAAGTTCTTATCCGAATAACCCAGTCCGAAGGAAATCGCATTTAGTTCATTTTTCAGGGGGCCTCCGTTAAAAGATAGATTGCTTTTAAAGGGATCTTCATACAATTCGTATCCAGCTTGCACGCTTAATGATTTCGACAACCTTATTTCTGCCCCAGCCCGATAGTTAAATACTTGGTTGTATGCATTATCAATATCCGTATTGATATCTGTCATTGGATCATTGTTATCTCCGTTCCGGTAGCGCATTGTGGAATAATCAACGTATTCGGCATCGAAACTAAGAATAGCAAACTTGCTTACAACAAATGCTCCACTCAAAATAGCCTTCATTGGGGTATGAAAATCATAGCCAAAAAGATTAGTTCCTCCCGCATAATGATTCTCCTGCAATCTTGATTCCATGGATCGATTTGAGCTTTCCTCCAATATATAATAGGTTGGAGTATGAAAAGCTAAACCAAGACGAACAGCTTGAATAGGCTTATAAATAGCGCCTATTTTAAAAACGTATCCTGTTCCTGATAATTCATAGTCATCGGCATAAGTGAAAGAATCATCGGTAAATGTTTCGCTATATACAGCGGTTTTGTTGTAGTGAATGTCCTGAATACCAAATGTTGCACCCAAGTAAAACTTGTGGTTAAAATTAAGTCCTCCTGATATTAAATACTCCGAGATTCCTCCGGAGGTTACCCATGATTTACTTTGGTTAACAGGTTCATCTTTGAAAAGAATACTGATGTATTTACCATTAATTTTATTCCCACTATCATCCGTTGCTGGCTTGATGAGACCGGTATCCCAGGCGAGTTTAGCATCCCAATCCCGGGATTCCACTTGGCGGAACGGTTGGCTGAGGTAATCATTGGATAATGATTCACTACTGGCATAGTCAATGATTCCGTCCAAAAAAGATATATTTGACTGATTATTTGAGCCCATCGCTATTTGATTAAAATCAGCCAGGCGATTGAACCCAAACCCAAAATTAAAACTGACGAGGCTGGATGAGTTATTATTGAGGGGCAACGAATTTACATAGCCAATTTGACTCAGGTTGAATTTTGAATTATTATCCGAGTATTTGTTGCCGTTAATCATTAAATCAGAATTGTGCAGATTAAATGAAGGCGTGAAGGTGAACTCATTTGTTCGATAGACTGCAATTCCCGCAGGATTTATCGAAAGTGATGTGAAATCACCTCCAATGGCACCTATCGCATTCCCCATGGCCATAGAATGGGCTGTTCCATGAACCTGATAGTTTGAGAGTCGTAATGCTTCGACAAAGTTTTGTCCGATCACTGTGGTGCTAGTTAACAACATAGCAACCAGTATGTATTGAATTTTTTTCATGGCTGAATCAAATTTGATAAACAATGCTATTCGATTTTATGTCCTTCTATATTAACGCCGTCCACTTCGGCTTGAACCACTGCTCCGGCTGCTTCCACTGCTGCTTGAACCGCTTGAGCGACTTGGGGTGCTATAGCTTCCACTGCTTCGGGTTGGGCTGCTGGTTGAACGGTAGCTGCTGTTATTCGAATTCGTACTTCTGCTAGGCGCTGCTTGGTAGGTCGACCGAGTTGTTGAGCTTGAGCCCTTGCTGTAGGAAGAACTTGACCGGTAGGTCTTCTGATAACTACTTGAACTACTTCTTGAACTACTTCTTGGAGTACTTACCCTCGTACTGCTACTCGTGCTTGGTTTGCTGTAAGTGGAAGTTCTCGGTGTAACATAGTTCTTACTGTTATAGCTCGACCGGGTTACGGTTCTTGGCTTGCTGTAACTTGGCGTATATTCCCTTCGCGGGGTCGTCGTTGTTTGGGGCTGATAGGTCCGCGGGGTTGCTGTTGTGCTTCTTACGGTGTTGGTTGATGATCTGTTGGTTGAAACACTTCTCCGGCCTGAAGAACTAACTTCTTCGGAAGATCCTACCCTTCTTTTTTCAACAATGGTTGCGCCTTTTGTGGTTCTTCCATCTGTGGTTCGTCTTCCGCCGTTGCTTACTGTTGACCTGCGTGAAGTTCTACTGTCTTGAATAGAAGTACTTCTTAGTGATGGGTTTGAGGTAGTTCTGGAAACAGATCTGTTTATTCCATCATTATAAGAATAACCTGAACTGCTTCGCCTTCCAATTCTTACGTCATCTCTGTTGTAGACGTGGTCATGTCCCCAGTAATGATTATGTCCGTAATAATAAGGTGATCCCCACGAATAGTAGGGGCTGTGCCAACTGTATCCGAAAGAATAATACGGGCTGTACCAACCTAATCCCCATGTACTGTAATAGCCTCCATATCCTCCGTAGTACCACGAGTCGTAATAGAATGGATCGTAATAATACGGATCATACATAAATCTGCTGGAGTAATAAGAACCATAGAAATATGGACGGTGGAAACGATTAATCCGGTAGGTATAATCAATTTCATCGGCGTCATAATAATTATTGATTACATAATCAATATCACCTTCATTTTCATAAATAGTCGTGTCTGATCCCATCAACTGCATATTGCCCATGTCGTATCGGAGTTCATCAGCGTAAGGGGCATCACTTTCAAAAATGTGGTTCTTCAATGTTTGTGAACCATCTGCATTTTCTTCCATCTCCGTAATCACCTGCTGTCTTGAAATGACCTGTGATTTGCTTTCATTGGTTGCTGGCTTTTCAACAATTGCGGGAGGAGGAACATCTCCGGGCGTAAAATAGATGTCATCGTACCTGTCGGTTACGTATGTCCCGGTGGTACATGCACCGAGTAATAGTGCTAATGCCGAGATAAGTGTAACTTTTGCTTTCATAACTAGACCTCCTGTATCTTTAAAAATAAATTATTTACTTTGTAGCTTCAAAAATCAATGCAAAAGAAGCAAATACCATACCAAAACAAAATATATGGCTAAGGAATTAACTTCAAGAAGTGAAAATTATTCTCAGTGGTACAACGAACTAGTTGTGAAAGCCGATTTGGCCGAGAATTCGGCCGTTCGCGGATGCATGGTGATTAAGCCATATGGCTATGCCATTTGGGAGAAAATGCAGGCTGAACTGGACCGGATGTTTAAGGAAACCGGACACGTCAACGCTTATTTTCCTTTGTTCATCCCAAAATCGTTTTTTAGTAAAGAAGCCGCTCATGTTGAAGGCTTCGCCAAAGAGTGTGCCGTAGTTACGCATTATCGCTTAAAAAATGATCCCGACGGCAAAGGCATTGTTGTAGATCCGGATGCCAAGCTGGAGGAAGAGCTGATTGTTCGGCCAACTTCGGAGACCATTATTTGGCACACCTACAAGAATTGGATTCAGTCCTATCGCGACCTGCCCATTCTTTGTAACCAGTGGGCCAATGTCGTTCGCTGGGAAATGCGCACCCGCCTGTTTTTGCGCACAGCCGAGTTTTTATGGCAGGAAGGCCATACGGCTCATGCCACCAAGCAGGAGGCTATGGAAGAGACAGAACGCATGGTGAATGTATATGCTGATTTTGCTGAAAATTTCATGGCGCTTCCGGTGATTAAAGGAGCCAAATCAGAAAATGAGCGCTTTGCGGGTGCACTGGAAACCTATTCCATTGAAGCTTTAATGCAGGACGGAAAAGCACTGCAATCGGGCACTTCGCATTTTTTGGGGCAAAATTTCGCAAAAGCGTTTGACGTGAAATTTGCCAATCGCGATGGGAAAGATGAGTATGTTTGGGCGACTAGTTGGGGGGTTTCAACCCGTCTGATGGGCGCTTTGATTATGGCTCATTCCGATGACAATGGTTTGGTGTTGCCTCCCAAATTGGCGCCTTTTCAGGTGGTTATTATTCCGATTTATCGGAAAGAAGAGCAACTCGCAGAGATCTCTGCAAAAGTTGATGAAGTGGTGACCAAACTGAAAGCCAAAGGAATCACGGTGAAGTATGATAGTTTGGATACGAAAAAGCCGGGTTGGAAATTTGCCGAGTATGAATTGAAAGGAGTCCCGGTACGTCTGGCCATTGGCCCGCGCGATTTGGAAAATGGCACGGTTGAAGTGGCACGTCGCGATACGCTGACCAAAGAAGTGGTTGGGCTGGAGAATATTGACCAGTACGTGGCTAATTTATTGGCTAATATTCAGGAAAATATTTATCAAAAGGCATTCGATTATCGTACCGAACATACGACGCCGGTCGATACTTACGAAGAATTGAAAGAGGTGCTGAATACCAAAGGCGGTTTTGCGTTGGCTCACTGGGATGGAACACCGGAAACTGAACAGAAAATTAAGGAAGAAACCAAAGCGACCATTCGTTGCATTCCGTTTGATGGCGTTAAAGAGGAAGGAAAGTGCATTTATTCAGGAAAACCTTCGTCGCAACGCGTACTGTTTGCGCTGGCTTATTAGGTTTTTCACAAATCATGATAAAAGGAAGCAGTCATTCTTGGCTGCTTTTCTTATTTTTCGGGAAAATATAAATGAATGTCAAAAACTACAGAGAATAATCACAACTACGAGCTGATCGTCGCGAAATCAAATGTCAAACAACAGGCGCACGCCAATACCTTGGCTTCGTTTAATGTGTTGAAAGAAGTGCTTAAAGAGCTGGTCGAAGAATTTCGTACCGCTCTGGACGGCAAAGTATCGGTTGAAGTGTTGCCTGTCTATATTGAAAAAGGGCCTTTTGAAGCCGAGTTTAAATTGGCTGGCGATCTGCTGGTTTTCAGCATGCACTCCAACGTGTTTGTGTTTAACCGCGAACACCCGATTTGGAAGATCGATTACGTAAAGGAGCAACCGCTGAATTCCTATTGTGGCATTATTCACATTTACAATTTTTTGTCCGATTCGTTTAAATACAACCGCTCGCAGGATTTGGGTTACTTGATTGCCCGGATTTTCATTAATCAGGAAAGTCATTTTTTTGTTGAAGGGAAGCGACAATCCGGCGAGCTGGTGAAAGATTTCGGCAACGATGTGGTGACCAAAGATGTTTTCAGGCAGATTCTGAAAACAGCCATTAAATATGCGGTTGATTTCGACCTTTTGGTGCCGCCGTACGACCAGGTAAAAATCGCTTCGGTAGAGCAGATGAAAGATGAAATCAGCCATTCAAAAATAATAACCGGCAAACGTGTTGGTTTTAAGTTTAACTCTGATGATATTTAACGATATGGAAAAAGTAATTGACCGTTTTATTCGATATGCCAAAGTGCATACAACCTCCGACTCCAAAAGTAAAAGCTTTCCGAGTACCGACCGCCAGCTTGATTTTGCTGATCAATTGGTGGCCGAACTGAAAGAAATCGGCATGGAGGATGTTGAGAAAGATGCCAGGGGGTATGTGATGGCAACCCTTTCTTCCAATATTGAACAGGATTGTCCGGTGGTTGGTTTTGTCGCTCACATGGATACGAGTCCCGATTTTTCAGGCGAAAATGTCAATCCACAATTTGTGAAGTATGAAGGGGGCGATATTTCACTGAATGAGAAAGTCGTCCTGTCTCCGAAACAGTTTCCTGACCTGGAAAAATATGTTGGACAAGAGTTGATTACCACCGACGGAACGACCTTGCTAGGTGCTGACGATAAAGCCGGGCTGGCCGAGATTATGACTGCTTTGGATTACCTGCTCGAAAATCCGGAAGTGAAGCATGGGAAGGTGCGTGTTTGCTTTACGCCTGATGAAGAAATTGGCAAGGGAGCCGACTATTTTGACGTGGAAAAATTTGGAGCCAAATTCGCTTACACCCTTGATGGCGGTGAGATTGGAGAGTTGGAATATGAGAACTTCAATGCTGCCATGGCAACGGTAACCATTAACGGGCGCAGTGTGCATCCGGGAGCCGCAAAAAATAAAATGATCAATGCGATTGAAGTAGGCACCCGGCTGATGTCGATGATACCGGCCAATGAACGCCCTGAATTCACCGAGAAGCGCGAGGGCTTTTTTCATTGCATATCGTTTCAGGGAGGTGTTGATAAAACCACCGTTACGCTTATTATTCGCGATCACGACATGGACCTATTTAAGAAACGCAAAAACTTGGTTGCGCAAGCATGCAATTTCTTGAATGAAACTTACGGACAGGGAACGGTAGAGCTGGAAATGGTTGACCAATACTACAATATGCGCGAAAAAGTGGAACCTGTAATGTATGTGGTTGACCTGGCAGAGGAAGCCATGCTGGAGCTTGGAATCAATCCAAAAATCAAACCAATTCGAGGAGGAACTGATGGTTCACGTTTGTCGTATATGGGCCTGCCATGCCCGAATATCTTTGCCGGCGGATATAATTTCCACGGACCTTATGAGTACGTACCAACTAAATCGATGATCAAAGCGGTTGAAGTGGTGATCCGGATTTGCGAAAAGGTAGTTAAATTAGGCGATGCTTCCTGAACTGAAAAACTATATTGCCGCTGAATCTTTGTTTTCAGCTACCGATCGCTTGGTGCTGGCGGTCAGTGGCGGGTGCGACTCCATGGTCATGCTCGATTTGTTTCGGCAGCTGGAGTATGACTTTGTGGTTGCCCATTGCAACTTTAAGCTGCGTGGAGCCGAGTCGGATGGCGATGAAGTTTTCATGCATGATTACTGCGGCGAACACGGTATTGAACTGCATGTGAAAAGCTTCGACACCCGGGAGTTCGCTCTTCAGGAAGGCATTTCTATTGAAATGGCTGCCCGCGAACTGCGCTACCAGTGGTTTTATGAGTTGCTGGATTCGCTGGGTTACGATTATCTGTTAACGGCTCACCATCAGGATGATTTGGTTGAAACCCTGTTGATTAACTTCAGCCGGGGAACCGGAATCCGCGGGTTGACCGGGATTCATCCTAAACGGGCCCGGCTGGTCAGACCCCTGTTGTTTGCGGCCAGGGAAGAGCTTACGGCTTATTCGACAGGGGAGAACGTTCCGTTCCGAAATGATTCATCCAATCAGGAATTTGTGCATCACCGCAACCTGATCCGCCATAAGATCTTGCCTTTGCTCGAAGAAATTAACCCTGCGTTTAAAGCTAATGCAGCCAAAACCGCAGTGATTTTGAAAGAAACGGAAAAGATTTACCAGGCAAAAGTGGATGAGGAGCTGAAGCAACTTGTCAGTCGTGATGGCCGCAGTCTGAAACTGGATTTGGCGTATTTGCAGCAGTCACCTTTTGCCGAAACCTTGCTGTTTGAAGTGCTTCATCCGTTCGGGTTTAATTCCGATCAGGTAAAGGAAATTGGGCTTGCTCTGTCAGCCGAAGCAGGAAAGGCGTTTTATTCGGAAACACACCGGATGGTGAAAGACCGCGAAGTGTTTATTCTGACACCGAAATCGAGCGGGCAGCTCAATCGATTTTATATTGAAGTCGATTGCCTGGAAATTACCGAACCTTTAAATCTTCAGCTTGAACGATTGACCAGGGACAGCCAGTTTCAGTATTCAAAGAGCGAGACAGTAGCTGATTTGGATTTTGATTTGCTCGAATTTCCGCTGGTGCTGAAAAAGTGGGAGCAGGGGGAATATTTTCAACCCTTGGGCATGAGCGGTTTTAAGAAGCTGAGCGACTTCTTTGTGGATGAAAAATTCTCCATTCCCGAAAAAGAAAACTGCTGGATCTTATACAGCGCCGGCAAAGTGGTCTGGATTGTGGGTCACCGGATCGATAACCGCTTCAAAATAGCCGACAACACCCAAACCGTTTTGAGAATAACGGTTTCAGAATAATGAGTTTCATTGAGATCACTTCAAATTTTTGTGGAATAACAAGAATCCAGAAACGATTGGGTTGTGAACCTAAAAAATTTGAAAAGTAGCCAGAGAGATATTTATTGATTTTTCTGGGATTACAGGAAATTTCAAAGCTGTGCTTCACATGGACCGTAGCTTGTTGTATGTTGCCTGTACCCGTGGCATGCACTATTTGTACTTAACGTACGTAGGGAGTTTGAGTTCGTTTTTAAATCATTCCGAAGTGCCTGTTTAAAGCTGGAGATCATGCGAAAAACTAGTATTGTTTGTCCTCTGTGTCAAAATAAGCAAGCATTTTGCCCTTGGCAGGCCCTGATATGCGATTGTATTTGTTTTGTCCCGAATGTCGGTTAATAATTTGTGTCGCTGGATTTGTTGCCTTCGGTGAAGGAGGAAGAAAAGCGATACCTTCAGCATAACAATGGTTTGCATCATCGCGGTTATGTGAAATTCTTTTCATAAAGTATAGATCTGACCGTTCTCCGATCTTTTATGGCCTCAGGCAATTGGCACACAGCCTGATTTCGAGCCGTAGCTTTAAGCGTTCGAACGGTATAGAAGGCTGGCGTTCTTCGTTTGTCATGTTTCTTTCGTTAGCTCCCAAAAGTAGCGATTAAAAACCATTTTTTACAATGTCAATTTAATGTCAATTTTTAAGATAATGTTGTCCGAAACTTCAGGCACGTCGTTTGATTTCGGAGCAGAGGTCTATTTTTGCTGCCCCTAACATGAGATTTAAGAACTACCCCGTTCTTTTGATGCTCCGCATCATCCAGAGAACGAAAATAAAAACCAAAACCGGTAATCGTAATCTGTCAATCAGTCGACTGGAAGAAAGAAAGTTAGATTTTAAATTTATTTAGATGAGGAAGATTTTTAATTTATTCGATTTAAGACAGAAAGTAGATTATAGAACGGAAATCCTATCCGGCTTAACCGTGGCCCTGGCTTTAGTTCCCGAAGCCATTGCGTTTGCACTAATCGCTGGCTTGTCGCCGCTCACCGGGCTTTATGCTGCCTTTGTGATGGGCCTGGTGACATCCATATTGGGTGGTCGTCCCGGAATGATTTCGGGAGCCACCGGGGCAGTCGCTGTTGTGATTGTTGCATTAGCCATATCGCACGGCCCCGAATATGTTTTTGCAACGGTTATTCTAGCCGGAATCCTGCAAATGCTGGCCGGGGTTCTGAAATTGGGAAAACTCATGCGCTTGGTTCCTCACCCCGTTATTTTTGGTTTTGTGAACGGACTTGCCATTATCATCTTCATGTCGCAATTGGCACAGTTTAAAGACGCCTCAGGCCATTGGCTGACGGGGCAGTCACTCTACGTTATACTCGGTCTGGTGTTGCTTACCATGCTGATTATTTGGGGCTTGCCTAAAATCACCAAAGTCATCCCATCCTCCTTGACCGCAATTTTGGTGGTGTTTGGAATTGTGGCCTATTTTGGCATTGACACCAAAACAGTAGGCGATATCGCATCAATTAGAGGTGGATTTCCACCATTTCATTTCCCGGCTGTACCGTTTACGCTCGAATCCATGATCTTGATTTTTCCTTATGCCGCTATTATGGCTGGCGTGGGCTTGATTGAAAGCTTGCTCACGCTGAATATTATTGATGAGATTACCGAAACCAGGGGACGTGGCAACAAGGAAGCCATTGCTCAGGGAACGGCCAACGTGCTGTCGGGCTTATTCTCGGGAATGGGAGGATGCGCCATGATTGGCCAAAGTTTGATTAATATTTCTTCGGGCGCCCGGGCTCGTTTGTCGGGCATTGTTGCTGCGGTAATGCTCCTGGTTTTCATTATGTTTGGGGCTGGATTAATCGAAAAAATGCCGATGGCTGCACTCACCGGACTGATGATTATGGTTGCCATTGGAACCTTTGAATGGGCCAGTCTGAAAACTTTCAACCGGATGCCAAAGTCTGATATTTTCGTCATGGTACTGGTTACTTTGGTGACGGTCTTTTTACACAACCTGGCCTTGGCGGTGGTGGTTGGAGTCATTATTTCGGCCTTGGTTTTTGCCTGGGACAATGCCAAGCGCATTCGCGCCCGCAAGCATATTGATGATCAAGGAGTAAAGCATTACGAAATTTACGGGCCACTGTTTTTTGCTTCAGTAACAGCATTTAATTCAAAGTTTGATGTGTTGAACGACCCCGATGAAGTGATCATTGATTTTGCAGAAAGCCGTGTTGTCGATATGTCGGGGATTGAAGCACTCAACAAATTGACGGAGCGCTACCTGAAAGTGGGTAAAAAACTACACCTGAAGCACCTGAGTCCCGATTGCCGGCAATTGCTGCACAACGCCAACCAGATTATTGATGTCAATATCATTGAAGATCCGACTTATAAAGTGGCGGTGAACAAGCTTTAGCGATACCGCGGCTTGGGGATTGATTAGATGATTCCCATGCCGAGGGCAATGGATATAACGAATAGCATCACGGCTACCAGCAATTGGATCAATCGGAGCGTAATCTTTGTCAGCAGTTTGCTGCCGAGGTAGGCTCCGGCAATGGCTGCCAGGGTGGCCGAAAAAAGCAAGAGCTTATTTTCGCTCAGGCCCGAAGAGGCGAAGCTGGATGCATAAACGGTAAGCCGCGTGAAGTCGACTAGCGAAGCAATGATCACACTGGTAGCAATGTAGGCTTCTTTCGATAACCCGCTTTTAATCAGGAAAGCACTGCGCAAGGCACCCTGTATTCCAGCCAATCCGCCAAAAAAGCCGCTCAAAGCTCCTCCCAGAATCAACTTGTTTTTGCTGAACTGGATCTTTTGAGCTGCTGGCACCACTTCGGCAATGGAAAACAACAGCAGCAGCAGGGCGATAATCAGTTTCACCAGCGTTATTTCAAATTCCTTGCCGCCCAGTTCGTATTGGTAAAGCGATGGTAAGCTTGAAATGCGAAGCAGCAGCCAGGCACCGGCAAATGATGCGAGAATAGCCGGAATGCCAAATCGAAGTAAAACAGCTCGATCAGCCAGTTTTCCAACCAAGGCCATTTTGAAAAGGTTGTTGGTAAAATGAACCACACCGGTCAGGGCAATGGCAATATCAACAGGAAAGAAAAGCGCAAATACAGGCATTAAAATAGTTCCCAGCCCAAAGCCGGAAAAGAACGTGAGGATAGCCGAGAAAAAGGCAGCAAGACTGATCAGTATGATTTCCATGAGCAAGTGATTTTAATTTCTACCTAAAATATAGCAAATAATTTGCTTCGCCCGGATCGACGTTCGAATCCGCTGGCTGTTTTTTTTGTTTAAACATCTGTTGGATCCTGTTGTTTTTTATACCGACAGCATCTTTTAAATTAATCGCTACAAGTTTTTCGTTATGAAGACCATCAAAAAGATTCACCAGCCGGTTTACGAACCCATACAAGATTTAATAACTTACCGCGTTATTCCAACGCCCTCAATCAATTATTTGGATCCGTTTTTATTTTTAAACCACCACGGGCCACAGGATTATCTGTCAAACAACAATGGTTTGCCTTTTGGCCCGCACCCGCACCGGGGCATGGAAACGGTCACTTTCATTTTAGATGGCGACATTGCTCATTTCGACAGCAGTGGCGAAACGAGTGTGATCAAATCGGGTGGGGTGCAATGGATGACTGCCGGAAGCGGCTTGATTCATTCCGAAGTTTCTTCGGATGATTTTAAGCGAAATGGCGGACACCTGGAGATTTTGCAGCTGTGGATTAACCTGCCGGCGCGCTCAAAAATGACCAAGCCTTTTTACAAAGGACTAGAGAAAGAACTGATACCAAGCATTCCGTTGGATGATGACAAGGTTGTCGTTCACCTGGTTTCCGGCGATTGGGAAGGTGTGGCCGGGGCATTTCATTCGGGCATTGGCGTTCAGTTGTCGACCATCGATTTTAAGGTGGATGGACAGCTACAGTTGAGTATTTCGAAAACGGAAAACGTATTCTTCTACCTCATTCGCGGACAGTTGGAAGTGAATGATCAGCTGGTTGACGAGAAAAGATTGGTTGAGTTTGAAAATGACGGCCAAAAAATCAACATAAGGGCAACCATGCCAAGTGTACTTTTGCTTGGTTATGCGCCGCCACTCAAGGAACCTGTGGTTTCGCAAGGTCCTTTTGTGATGAACACCCACGAGGAAATTGAGCAAGCTTACGAAGATTACCAGAACGGCAAATTTGGAAGCTTTAATCATTAGGTTGTAAGGTTAAATTACTGTCAAGTTCCTGCCTGTTGTCTTTTTGCTGTTGATTTAAAGTGTACTTTTGCCGCTCGAAATAGAAAAAGAATAGCGATCAGATGATTACAGTATCAAACTTAGGAATACAATTTGGCAAGCGCGTATTATTTCAGGATGTGAACCTGAAATTTACAGCAGGAAATTGCTACGGCATCATTGGCGCCAATGGCGCGGGAAAATCAACCTTTCTGAAAATGCTTTACGGCGAACAGGACGCAACTTTTGGACATGTGAGCATTGCGTCGGGCGAGCGGCTTTCGGTATTAAAACAGGACCACCAGGAATTTGATGAGGTGTCGGTTTTGGATACCGTGATGATGGGCCACGACAAACTGTGGAAAGTGAAGGTTGAAAAAGACCAGCTTTACATGAAGGAAGACTTCACGGAGGCTGATGGAATGAGAGCTTCGGAGTTGGAAGACCAGTTTGCTGAAATGGATGGCTGGAACGCCGACAGCAATGCAGCCAGTTTGCTAAGTGGACTGGGCATTGACGAGTCGCTTCATTATAAATTGATGAAAGACCTGAGTGGAAAAGAAAAGGTGAAAGTATTGCTGGCTCAGGCTTTGTTTGGTAAACCCGACAACCTGCTGCTTGATGAGCCGACCAACGACCTGGATTTGGACACGGTTTCGTGGTTGGAAAATTACCTGTCGAATATTGACCAAACGGTGCTGGTGGTTTCGCATGACCGTCACTTTTTGGATGCCATTTGTACGCATACGGTGGACATCGATTTTGGAAAAGTACAGTCGTTTGCCGGTAACTACAGTTTCTGGTACGAATCGAGCCAGCTGGCTTTACGCCAACAGGCCACTCAAAATAAGAAAGCTGAAGAAAAGAAGAAGGAATTGCAGGAATTTATTGCCCGCTTTTCGGCCAACGTAGCCAAGTCGAAACAAACGACCAGCCGGAAGAAGATGTTGGAAAAGCTGAATGTGGACGAAATCAAACCTTCAACCCGGAAATACCCCGGAATTATTTTCACGCCCGAGCGCGAACCGGGAAACACCATACTCGAAGTGCGTAACCTGAGTAAAACCTCGGGTGGCGATCTGCTTTTTAAGGATGTGAATTTTGTGGTGGAAAAAGATGACAAAATCGTCTTTCTGTCGCGCGACTCGCGTGCCATGACTGCCCTGTTTGAAATCCTGAATGGACATGAAAAACCGGATGCCGGCGATTTTGATTGGGGTGTAACCATTACCAAAGCCTATTTACCCCTGGACAATGCGGAGTTTTTTGAAAAAGACTTGTCGCTGGTGGATTGGCTGGGGCAATACAGCTCCGACACCAGCGAGAACTTTTTGCGGGGTTACCTGGGGAAAATGTTGTTTTCGGGTGAAGAGATTTTCAAAAATACCAAAGTGTTGTCGGGAGGGGAGAAGATGCGGTGTATGATTGCCCGTATGATGCTGGCCAACGCCAACCTGATGATGCTGGACACGCCAACCAACCACCTCGACCTGGAATCAATTCAGGCATTCAACAACCGGTTGACCCTGTTTAAAGGCAACATCCTGATGTCGTCGCATGACCACGAGTTTATTCACACCGTTTGTAACCGGGTGATTGAACTGACGCCAAACGGCATCATCGACAAGCAAATTGAATACGACGATTATATCAGCAGCGAAGAAATCAAAGAACGAAGAGCCGCGATGTATAAGAAATAAACATTTGCAGTCCTAACTCAGCTTGCTTTTGTAGTCTTCGTATCCAAAGTGCCGCACCAGCTGAAATTCGCCATTCTCCCGGATGATTCCAATGGACGGGTGTTGTACGCCGTTGAAAAAGGTGGTTTTCACCATCGTGTAGTGAATCATATCTTCAAATAGAATGGTGTCACCAACTTGCAGTTCTTCGTCAAACGACCAGTAGCCCATGTAGTCGCCACTCAGGCAGCTGTTGCCGCCCATGCGGTAGGTTGGTTTTCCGCTCACCGGGCCAAAGCTGGCTTGCCGGATGCGCGGCTGGTAGGGCATTTCGAGGCAGTCGGGCATGTGTGCGGCAAACGACACATTCAGCATAGCGGTTTGAATGCCTTTGTTCTCCACCACATCCAGCACTGAGGCTTTCAGGAAGCCGGTTTCCCAGGCAAAAGCGCTGCCTGGCTCCAGAATCACGTGCAAATGCGGATAACGACTTTTAAAGCCTTGAAGCAAGCGGATCAGATGCTTGGTATCATAATCCTTACGGGTCATCAGGTGGCCGCCGCCCATATTAAGCCATTTTATTTGTTGAAGGTAGGGGCCGAATTTTTCTTCCACCGCAGCCAGTGTTTTCTCCAGATCGTAGGATCCCGACTCACAAAGCGTGTGAAAGTGCAGGCCGTCTATGCCCCGAGGTAACTGATCGGGCAGTTGTTCGGCAATCACACCCAGGCGCGAACCCGGTGCGCAGGGATTGTAAAGTTCGGTTTCCACCTCCGAAAACTCGGGATTGATTCGTAAGCCTGCCGAAATCGGATGGGCGGACTGGGCCAGCTGTGGATAAAAACGCTCAAACTGGCTCAGCGAGTTAAAGGTGATGTGGCTTGAACACTGCATTAGCTCGGCAAACTCTGCCTGATCGTACACTGGTGCGTAGGTATGCGCCAGGCTATTCATCTCTTCGCGACAAAGTTTAGCCTCGCTCAACGAGCTGGCCGTTGCCCCGCTAATGTACTCCTTCACCATCGGGAAGGCGCTCCACATGGCAAAGCCTTTAAAAGCGACAATAATTTCAACACCGGCAGCATCGGCTACCGAGCTGATCAGTTGCAGGTTTTTGCGTAACAACTGTTCTTCCAGTACAAAGCAAGGCGAGAAGATCGTATTAAAATCAGTCATGTGTCTTCAATCATTTAAAGCTCACAAAATAAGTATTTTTTTGCTCCGGTTGGCTGCGAACCACAAAGGAAATCCACTTGTACGACTTTGTTGTCGCGTGGCGGGCCGGGCTGGAAAAGCGGATGCGTTTTCAACTTTATAAAGCCGGTCAAGCTACACGTCTCGATGCCTCACTTTGACATATAAGTGTCATGCTTTGATGTGCAACTGCCATACTTTGATGTTCAAGTGTCACACTTTGATGTTCAAGTGTCACACTTTGATGTGCAAGTGTCGTACTTTGATGTGCAAGTGTCGTACTTTGATGTGCAGGTGTCGTGCTTCGATGTAAAAGTGTCGTACTTTGATGTGAAAGTGCCATACTTTGACATGAAAGTGCCATACTTTGGCATGAAACTGCCATACTTTGGCACGAAGTTGCCATACTTTGATGTGAAACTGACGTACTTTAGGGAAGGTCAAATTCCTGGTGGTACTGTCGCGATTCCTGGTGGTACTGTCGCGATTCTGGGTGGTACGGAGCAATTCTGGACGGTACTGTTGCAATTCTGGATGGTACTGTCGCAATCCCAGACGGTACTGTCGCGATTCCAGATGGTACGGAGCGATTCCAGATGGTACTTTCGCAATTCCAGACGGTACGGAGCAATTCTGGACGGTACCTTCCAGTTCCGGATGGTACGGAGTAATTCTGGGCGGTACGGAGCAATTCCGGATGGTCGGAGTCAAAACCGAAGGGTATGCCGATCGATTTTAGGAGCGCTTAACAAGAAGCTTGTGCGTAAGGAGTGATTTCCGATTTCAAGGGGGATTGCCTGCATTGCTTTGGAAGGACGTCCTCAATTCCTCGAAATGCTTGGAATTATTGAACTATCTTAAATAAAAACCCCCGGCTTTATTGGGTGATAGGCCGGGGGTTCAATTGGTCAGGCGAGCTTAGTCTTCAACAGGTTTTAAGTGTTCATCTAAAAACGTAATCATGGCCCGGTAAAAGTCGAAGCGGTTTTCTTCATTTCTAAATCCGTGTCCTTCGTTATCTTTCACCATATATTCCACATCAATGCCGCGGGTTTCCAAAGCGTCTACAATCTGGTCCGATTCATCTTTGTTCACTCGTGGATCGTTGGCTCCCTGGGCTACAAAAAGCGGTGCCTGTATTTTGCCTACATGAAATACCGGCGATACTTCGGCCAGCATCAGGCTGTCGGTTTCCGGGTTGCCAACCATCTCATAAATCATATCGAGCATGGGTTTCCAGTAGGGTGGGATGGTGTTCATGAAAGTAAATAAGTTGGAAACGCCCACATAGTCCACGCCGGCGGCATACAGTTCCGGAGTTAATGTGAGTCCGGCCAGGGTAGCGTAACCACCGTAACTTCCGCCGTAAATGGCCACTCGCTCCGGGTCGGCCATGCCTTGTTCAATCAGCCATTCCACGCCATCAGTAATGTCGTCCTGCATGGTGCGTCCCCATTGTTTGAATGAGGACTGCCAGAATTCTTTACCAAATCCGGTAGAGCCTCGGAAATTCATTTGCAACACAGCATATCCGTTGTTGGCCAAAAACTGCACTTCAGGATTAAATCCCCAGTAATCGCGGGCCCAAGGGCCGCCATGTGGATTAACCACCACCGGCAGGTCTTTAGGTTCGTAGCCTTTGGGCAGGGTCAGGTATCCGTGAATGGTTAGTCCATCGCGCGAAGTGTAGGAAATGGGTTGCATTTCGCACAAGTCCTCTTCGTTTAGCCACGGACTTAGTTCCGCCAGCTTGGATAGCTCCTGGGTGTTTTTATCATAGGAGTAGTAAGCTCCCCTGGTACGGTCGCTGTAGGTGCGAATCATAAACTGGTCTTCGGCTTTGTTGTGGCTTCCAATAGCCACTTCGTATCCCGGTAGTTTGGCCTCCAGCTCTTGTTGCATGCTTTCTGCTTCGGAATCAAAAAAGTACCTTTTGTCTTTGTCGGTTGTCCAGCTTACTGAAAGCAGTTTTTGATCTTTCCTCGAATAGTCAACGCCTTCAAGGTCTGCTTCGTCGGTTTCGAATAAAACTTCGGCTTCTTCACCATTTGCCACATCGAATTTAACCAGTGCGGTTTTGTCTCTCCCGAGATTCGACAAGGCATAAACCATTTGATTGTCGAACGTAAACAGCACCGGCGAAACGGTTTCTTTGAAACTGGTAGTCAGCACCGGCCTGAAATCTTCGTCTTCGGTGTCGCGGTAAAGAATGGTGTTGTTTACCCCGTCCGAAGTGATGGCCAGCCTGAGTTTGCCGTCGTGATCGGTCATCCAGCCCATAATGTTCCCGGGGTTTTCAGCCAGCATGGTCATGTCGCCGGTAAGTACATTTAGCCGGTAAGGATCAAAAACCGTGGCATCGCGCTTATTCAAACCGACAATCACTTCGTCTTCATCTTCCTTCAAATCGTCGATAAAAGTGGTACGCACCTGCTCAAACACGGTCAATCCCTTCAAATCGCTGCCATCGATATTGACGCCATACAGTTGAAAGTTTTCGTCGCCACCGGTATCTTTCAGGAATAGCAAGCGGTTGTCGCCTTTCCAAAGGTATCCGGCAATGTCGCGTTCGGTTTCCGAAGTGAGGCGGACCGCTTCATCCGCTCCGGTTTTTTGCACAAATACATTCAGCCTGCTTTCCCAAGGCGCCAGGTAGGAAAAATATTCCCCGTTTGGTGAAAGCTGAAAAGCAGTCTTCTCAGGATTCCGGAAGAAATCTTCCAGTGGAGTTTGCGGTGCTTTTTGTGGTTCCTGTGTGCAGGAAAAAAGAATAAGGGCCAAAGTTAAAAGAGATAGAATCTGTTTCATTGTTAATGATTTTTAAATTGAATAACAAGTTCCGAAAAAATTGCTTGTGATGCAATAATCAGGATTTACTTATTCAAAATGAATCTAAATTACTTGAATTTCAAATTATAAGAAAACGGCCCTGAATTATTGCAATTGCTTGTTTTTCGGCCTGTTTGCTTAATGGGGCGTCGTTTAATGGGCTTGTTTTAAATGAATTGACTTTTGGCTTTCGTTGATTGCATGGTGTTTTCTTTTATTTTTGATTCCGCTAAAAAATAGGATGATGATTTGGAATGAAAAAATAGAATGTGCGAGTCGCGATGACATGAAAGCGCTGCAATCGGAGCGCCTGATCGATACGGTGCAGCGAATTTATCACAGCATCCCCAGCTACCGCAAAAAAATGCAGGAAGTGGGCTTGGTACCGGGCGATATCAAATCAATTGATGATCTGTCGAAACTGCCTTTTACTACCAAGCAGGATTTGCGCGACAATTATCCCTTTGGAATGTTTACCGTGCCCATGAGCGAAATCGTGCGTGTGCATGCTTCGTCGGGAACGACCGGAAAACCTACCGTGGTGGGTTATACCCGCAAAGATTTGAATACCTGGGCCGAAGTGGTTACCCGGTCTTTATGCATGGCCGGCGTTCATCGCAACGACATGGTGCAGATTGCCTATGGCTATGGTTTGTTTACTGGTGGCCTGGGCATGCATTACGGCTGCGAAAACCTGGGAGCTTCAGTGATTCCCATTTCCGGAGGAAACACCCAGAAACAGTTGCAGTTGATTCAGGATTTTGGCACCAGCGTGATTGCTTGTACTCCTTCGTATTCGCTTTTTTTGGCTGAGGCTATAGAAGAAGCCGGTATCAAAAAGGAAGACCTGAACCTGCGGGTGGGTATTTTTGGCGCCGAACCCTGGACGGAAGAAATGCGCCGCGAAATTGAGTCGAAGCTGGGCCTGAAAGCCATCGATATTTATGGCTTAAGTGAAGTGATCGGGCCGGGAGTTTCGTGCGAGTGCGTGCACCAGTGTGGCATGCACATCAACGAAGACCACTTTGTTCCTGAAATCATTCATCCCGAAACTTTGGAACCAATGCCTGTTGGAGAAGTTGGCGAACTGGTTTTTACCACGGTGACCAAGGAAGGGATTCCCATTATTCGCTACCGTACGCGCGATTTAACCCGCCTGATTTACGACAAGTGTACCTGTGGAAGAACCTTGGTGCGGATGGAAAAATGCAAAGGACGAAGCGATGATATGCTGATTATTCGCGGGGTCAACGTGTTTCCGTCGCAAATTGAAAGTGTGCTGCTCGACATGAGCGAAACGGAGCCGCATTATTTGCTTATTGTGGAGCGTGAAGGTAATTTAGACAGTTTAAAACTGATGGTGGAAGTGCAGGAGCAGTTTTTCTCCGACGAAGTGAAGCAACTGGAGGTGCTGCGTAAAAAAATTACGCACAACATTCAAAGCACGCTCGGCATTTCAGTCAATGTGAAACTGGTTGAACCAAAAACAATCGAGCGTACGGCCGGAAAAGCCAAGCGGGTGATTGATAACCGAAAAATTTAGGAGGTTACTATGATTATAAAACAATTGTCTGTTTTTCTGGAAAACAAAAGCGGACGCCTGAATGAAGTTTCTCAATTGCTTGGCGATGCCGGAATCAATTTGTCGGCATTAAGTGTGGCCGACACCTCCGAGTTCGGCATTCTTCGCCTCATTGTTTCTGAACCCGACAAAGCTTGCCAGGTGCTAAAAGCAGCCGACTTTTCAGTCAAGCTAACCGATGTGGTTTGCCTCAATAGTCCGAATGTGCCCGGGGCATTGGCAAAAGCCCTGAACATTTTATCGTCCGAAGAGGTATTTATTGAATATCTTTACGCTTTTTCGATGGATAAGCAATCGGCCAACATTGTTTTGAAACCGGATGATATTGAAAAGTGTATTCAGATATTACAAAAACATCAGCTCGAACTGGTGAAAGCCAGCGACCTGTATAAAATTTAAGTGGCAGACGATTATGCGAAAATTGAGCACCAATGAAAAATTTATGATCGGTTTTATTCTGGTGTTGCTTTTGACGATTGCCTTTACCTGGAAAGATTTCTCGAAGCGTGTGAAAGATGCCATGGAGAAGCCATCTAAGGAGCAAGTTAAGGAGTAAGGCGTTAATTTTTCAGGATTGAAATCCGATGGGATTCGCTCGCGAATCGACATTCTTTTTTCGTTAATTCTTCTTTTGCTGCGGGCTGCCCAGTAAGGATATCAACGTGTTTTTACGTAAATTGTCCCGGGCTAAATCCTCCGGGATTTTTAATTGATAAAAAGGTTATGAAGAAAATTGCAATTCAGGGAATCGCCGGTTCCTTTCACGAAGATGCTGCACGGAATTATTTTGGCAACGAAGAAATTGAAGTCGTGGAGTGCCGGTCATTTCAAAGTGTCTGCGAATTGATTGACACAGATCAGGTTGACATTGCGGTGATGGCTATTGAGAACTCCATCGCCGGAAGTATCATTCAAAATTACTCGCTCATTCGCGACTATCATTTGCGTATTATTGGCGAAATCTATATTCACATTCAAATGAATTTGATGATGCTTCCGGGAGCAAATCCCGAAGACATCAAGACCATTTACTCGCATCCCATTGCTATTCGTCAGTGTTCCGAATACATTGAGAAGTACTATCCCGAAGCAAAAATCAGGGAAAACCAAGATACCGCTGCTTCAGGAAAATTGCTGGTAGAGGAAAAGCTGATGGATGCCGCGGCGATCGGAAATTTACGTACAGCCGAGATTTACGGGCTGAATGTGATTGACAAAGGCATCGAATCCAACAAAAAGAATTACACCCGTTTTTGGATTCTGTCCAAACATGCCAATCATGCAGAAGAAAATAACAAAGCATCGATTTGTTTTGAAGTGGGGCATTACTACGGAGCATTGGCCAGAGTGCTCAATATCTTCGCAGAAAACAAAATCAACCTGAACAGAATTCTGTCGGTGCCCATTCTTGGAAAACCCAACGAATACACCATCCATGTTGATGTGGAGTGGGATACCTCGGCAAACTATGAACATGCGATTCATTTAATTTTGAAAAATGTCTCTAGTTTGTCTATTTTAGGGGAATATGTTCGGGGAGAACTCGAGATACAGAATCAGTAAAGTATCCCGGATTATTGGTGTTCAGGCCAATTAGTTCCGGAAAGAAAGCGTGATCAAAAAAAAGAAATAGGTTCGTGACCTTTTAAAAACCTTAAATTATGAGTAAAATAGGATTGTTTTTTGGACCCGAGAAAGGTTCGGTTCATCGTGCCGCGGCGAAAGTGGCTGCTGCTATTGGCGAAGATCAGGTTGACATGATTTCGGTAAACGACGCCGCTGCCTCCGATCTGGAGAAATATGATAAAATCATTTTTGGAATTTCTACCGTTGGAAAGGAAACCTGGGATTCGGAATATTCCAATACCGACTGGGCCAAGTTTTTTTCCGAAGTAAGCAAAGCCGCCTACAAAGGACAGGTGGTTGCTATTTTCGGATTGGGTGACCACGTTACTTATCCCGAACATTTTGTGAATGCTATTGGTCGTTTGGCTAAAGAGCTGATAAAACAAAATGTGAAGCTTGTGGGATCGGTAAGTTCTGAAGGTTATGAGTTTGAAGACTCGGAAGCCCTGATCGAAGGCCGGTTTGCCGGTTTGCCACTCGATGAGGATTTTGAGCCGGAACTCACCGATGAACGGATTACCGCCTGGCTCAAGTCGATTCAGCCTGATTTCGGATTTTAGCGGGATAAACATGATATAATTCAGGTCGTCCGAAAGGCCTGAATTTCTTTTAATCTCGAAAGATTTATTTCAAAAAGATGAAAAAGACACCAATCAATCAACAGCTTGTTGATCAAAACATTGCCAAACTCCGTATTGACCATGTTGGTCAGGCTTCCATTCGCGAAATTGTAGCCCTGGTTAACCTCGTTGAAGAAGCGGGGAGTGAAAAATTTATTCGGATGGAAATGGGCGTTCCCGGCTTGCCACCTGCCCAGGTTGGTACCGCAGCCGAAATTGAAGCCCTCCAATCGGGCGTTGCGTCCAAATACCCGATGATGGATGGCATTAAACCACTTAAGCAGGAGGCTTCGCGCTTTATCAAACTTTTTATGGATGTGGATGTCAGTCCGGCTGGCTGCATTCCAACAGTAGGCTCCATGCAGGGAACCTATGCTGCTTTGCTGGTAGCTTCCAATGTTGATCCGAAAAAGGACACGGCCCTGTTTATCGATCCGGGCTTTCCGGTACAAAAGCAACAAATGCTGGTGATGGGGCATCGACACGAAACTTTCGATGTATTTAATTACCGGGGAGCCCCGTTGCGCGAAAAGCTGGAGGAGTTTCTTTCAAAAGGAAACATCAATTCCATTATTTATTCAAATCCCAACAACCCCAGTTGGATTTGTTTTACCGAGGAAGAGCTGCAAATTATTGGCGAACTGGCCAATAAGTACGATGTGATTGTGATGGAAGACCTGGCTTATTTTGGCATGGATTTCCGCAAAAATTTATACACCCCCGGCAAAGCTCCTTACCAGCCAACAGTTGCCCGTTACACCAACAACTATGTGTTGTTTGTATCGAGCTCAAAAATATTTTCATATGCCGGACAACGTTGCGGCATGATGATCATTTCAGATGCCTTGTTTAATCGCGATTACGACAACCTGAAAGTCCGTTTTCAAAGCAACACCTTTGGAAACAGCATTGTGCTGCGGGTTTTGTACGCGCTGTCGTCCGGAACCAGTCACTCGGCACAGTATGCCTTGGCAGCTATGTTTAAAGCCGCCAGCGATGGTAAATTCAACTTCATCAACGATGTGAGGGAATACAGCGAGAAGGCAAAAATCATGAAATCGATTTTCCAGAAGCATGGCTTCTATATTGTATATGAAAAAGATGGTGACGAATTGGTGGGCGATGGTTTTTATTTCACCATTGGGTACCCAAACATGACCGGTGAGGAGTTGCTGTCCAATTTGCTCTATTATGGTGTAAGTGCCATTACGCTGAAAAACACAGGAAGTGAAAAAGAAGGTTTGCGGGCCTGTGTTTCTCATGTGCAACGCAGCCAGTTTGATGATTTGAATAACCGACTGGAACAGTTTGCTGCTGATTTTCCGTTGAATTAAACCCATTGAAATGAATAGCTATTCAAGCAAAATATCGGATCGTTCGACTTTGATTCAGTTGAGGGAATATTTTGCGAAACAAGCTCCAATTTCAATTAAAAAAGGCGAAACGTTTTTGGATTATGGCGAGCCTAATCAAAAGTTGGGGATTTTGATTAGTGGTTTAATGTATGCCACCTACGTGTCCGAAAATGGACAGGAGTGGATTTCCCGGTTCTTTTACACACCCGACAATGCCATTGTTAGTAGTCATGATTCCTTTTTGTCGGGCGATAACTCGGTAGAAGCTATTCGGGCTTACGAAGATTCATCACTCATTCTTATTAGTAAAACAGAATTTGACCAGATGCTGGAGTCGAGCAGTGAGTTAGAGGGGTTGGTGCGGCGCATGGCCGAGGAAAGTTATATCAACGCCCTGAAACGGGTACACATGCTTCAATCGCTTACCGCATCGCAGCGGGTAAAGCGCTTTGTGAAAGAGCATCACGATCTGGTTTCCAGGGTACAGCGACAGCACATTGCCTCCTATCTGGGCATTCACCGGAATATATTTACCCGAATACTGAACAAAATATGAACGGATTATGCAACTTTTGTTGCAAGTTGAAAAGAGCTGATGCTTTAGATTTGTACAGCCTAATGGGTTTGGAAATATGAATATCCAAAACCGGGGCTTGAGAACGTGAGAAATTTTTAAAATAACAGAACCATGGCAAAAGTAGTAGGAGCAGTTGTTGTTGACACCGAGGAATGTAAGGGCTGTGGCCTTTGTGTTGTTGCTTGTCCGCAGCAGGTTTTAGGACAAAATAAACAGGTCAATAGCCGGGGATATCATTATTCGTTTATGGAGAACCCCGAAGCATGTATTGGCTGTTCAAACTGCGCGGTAGTTTGTCCGGATACCTGTATTACGGTATACCGTGTTAAGATCTAATTGCTGTTAACATTAAAAAGATTCAATAGATGGGAGATTTAAGATTAATGAAAGGGAACGAAGTCATTGCCGAAGCAGCTATTCGCTGCGGTTGCGATGGTTACTTCGGATACCCGATCACCCCGCAGTCAGAGGTGATGGAAACGCTAATGGCCCGCGAACCCTGGGACGAAACCGGCATGGTGGTGCTACAGGCCGAAAGTGAAGTGGCTTCGATCAACATGGTTTACGGAGCAGCCGGCTCGGGAAAGAAAGTCATGACCTCTTCGTCAAGCCCCGGTATTAGCTTGATGGCTGAAGGAATTTCATACATTGCCGGAGCCGAATTGCCTTGTTTAATCGTGAATGTGCAGCGTGGCGGCCCGGGATTGGGAACCATTCAACCTTCACAGGCCGATTATTTCCAGTCAACCAAGGGCGGAGGACATGGCGACTACCGGCTGATTGTGCTGGCTCCGTCATCGGTTCAGGAAATGAATGACTTTGTTGACCTGGGCTTTGAACTGGCCTACAAATATCGCAATCCGGCCATGATTTTGACCGATGGCGCCATTGGGCAGATGATGGAAAAAGTGGTATTGAGCGATTTCAAACCACGGATGACTTCCGAAGAAATTGATGCCAAATACGGAAGCTGGGCCACCAACGGGAAAAAGCCGAACCGCGACTATAACATCATCACTTCGCTGGAAATGGACTCCGCCAAAATGGAAAGCAACAACCTGCGTTTCCAGGAAAAATATAAGCAAATGGAGGAGGAAGAAGTCCGCTATGAAATGTTTCAGTGCGACGATGCCGAGTACATTCTGGTGGCCTTTGGTTCTTCGGCTCGTATTTGCCAAAAGTCGGTTGACCTGGCACGTGCCAAAGGGTTGAAAGTGGGTTTGCTACGACCCATTACCCTGTTTCCGTTCCCGAAAAAGCCAATTGCAGAACTCGCTCAGCGGGTAAAAGGCTTTATGACTGTTGAAATGAATGCCGGGCAGATGATTGAAGATGTGCAATTGGCCGTTGGATGTGCCAAAAGTTCGGTAGCAGTAAAATACTTTGGCCGGATGGGTGGAATTATCCCAACGCCGGGCGAAGTGGTGGAAGCATTGGAACAAAAATTTATTGAAGCTTAAAAAGATGGATGTAAAAGATATTATTAAGCCCGAAAACCTGGTTTATCAAAAACCAAAACTGCTGACTGACAAAACCATGCATTATTGCCCGGGCTGTACCCACGGTGTGGTGCATCGCCTGGTGGCCGAAGTGATTGAGGAGTTAGACATTCAGGAAACAACCATCGGCGTTTCGCCTGTTGGCTGCTCGGTGTTTGCTTATAATTACATCGAGATCGACTGGCAGGAAGCTGCGCATGGACGTGCTCCGGCAGTAGCTACCGGCATTGCCCGCGTGAATCCGGACAAAGTAGTATTTACTTACCAGGGCGATGGCGACTTAGCTTCCATTGGAACAGCTGAAATTATGCATGCTTGCAACCGTGGTGAAAACATCGTTGTAATCTTCATCAATAATGCTATTTACGGAATGACTGGCGGACAAATGGCGCCAACCACCTTGCTTGGACAAGTGACTGCCACTACGCCTTGTGGGCGCGATTTAGACCGCAATGGTTATCCGCTGAAAATAACCGAACTGATTGCCCATCTGCCGGGAACAGCCTACGTAACACGGCAGTCGGCACATACTCCGGCAACAGCACGTAAATGCCGTAAAGCCATCAAAAAGGCATTTCAGAATGCCATCAACAAGAAAGGAACTTCCTTTGTAGAGGTGGTATCCACCTGTAACTCGGGCTGGCGTTTGAGCCCCGTGGATGCAAACACCTGGATGGAAGAGAACATGTTCCCTTTCTTCCCGATGGGCGACATGAAAGATGGCGAGCGTGATGCTCCGGATGCCTATTTTAAAAAGAACTAAAAACTGAAATCATGACTGAAGAAATTATTATAGCCGGATTTGGCGGACAGGGAGTCCTTTCCATGGGCAAAATTTTGGCCTACTCGGGTGTTATGCAAGATCAGGAAGTAACCTGGTTTCCATCATACGGCCCCGAGATGCGTGGCGGTACAGCCAATGTTTCGGTGATCATCAGCGATATGCGCATCAGCTCACCCATTCTACACGAATTTGATACGGCCATCATCCTGAATCAGCAGTCGATGGATAAGTTTGAAAAGACCGTGAAGTCCGGCGGCGTGCTGCTGTACGATCCCAATGGCATCGTGAATCCACCGACCCGCACGGATATTAACATCTACAAGATTGAAGGAACCAAGATTGCCGCTGATTTGGGCAATGTAAAAACCTTTAACATGGTGGTGCTTGGTGCTTATTTGAAAGCCAAACCCATTGTGAAGATGGAAAGCATCCGCAAAGGGCTGGAGAAATCATTGCCTGAGCGTCACCATAAGTTGATTCCACTGAACCTGGAAGCTATTGAGGCTGGGCAGGAGAAGCTAGAAGCGGTGCATGAAGTTTTTAGATAGAAGGAAATGAAACGAAGACGATGGGATACAATGGGAAACAATTGTATCCCATCGTCTTCAAAGTGTTTCAACCCAGGTAAGTAAATTGATGATTTGATACTTATAGCCAGATGCTGATCCTGTTTTGTGCTGGTAAACATAAAAGAGGCTGCCCTTGTTGAAAAGGGCAGCCTCTTTTATATTTTGGTACTTCCGGATTAATACTCCATTTCCAAATCGGTATCGTGAATTTCGTGCCAGGGCAGTCCATGCTGGTTCAGGGCATCCATAAACGGATCGGGATTGAACTCTTCGACATTGAACACACCTTCTTTTTTCCACAAACCTTTCAGGTACATCATGGCGCCAATCACGGCCGGCACACCGGTGGTGTAGCTGACCGCCTGCGTGCCGGTTTCGGCATAAGCCATTTCGTGGTCGCAATTGTTGTACAAATAGTAGGTTTTTTCCTTGCCATCCTTCAGTCCTTTAATGCGGCAACCGATGGAGGTTTGTCCCTTGTAGTTTTTACCCAGATCGCCGGGGTTGGGCAATACGGCTTTCAAAAACTGAATCGGAACGATCTCCCGACCTTCGTACATCACCGGTTCAATGCCGGCCATGCCAATGTTTTGAATCACCCGCAAGTGAGTGAGATATTCCTGCCCAAACGTCATCCAGAAACGCGCTTGCTTAATGGTTGGGAAGTTCTTCACCAACGACTCCAATTCTTCATGAAAAATTAAGTACGATTCTTTCGGACCGATATTGGGGTAGTTTAGCGGTTTGTGAATTTTATGTGGTTCAGTTTCCACCCACTGGCCATCTTTCCAGTATTTGCCTCTTTGTGTGACCTCGCGGATGTTGATTTCCGGGTTGAAGTTGGTTGCAAACGCTTTTCCGTGATCGCCGGCGTTGCAGTCAACAATGTCGAGGTACTGAATTTCATCAAAATGATGCTTGGCCGCGTAGGCAGTATAAATACTGGTTACGCCAGGATCAAACCCACAGCCCAAAATGGCGGTGATACCCGCTTCCTTAAAGCGGTTTTGGTAAGCCCACTGCCATTTATATTCGAATTTCGCTTCTTCTTTGGGTTCATAATTGGCCGTGTCCAGATAGCTTACTTCCGTTTCCAGGCAAGCATCCATAATTGGAAGATCCTGGTATGGAAGGGCAACATTGACAACCAAATCAGGTTTGAAACTTCGGATTAATTCAACCAGTTGAGGCACATTTTCCGCGTCAACCTGTGCTGTTTTAATGCGGTTACCACCAATTTTATTTGCAATCTCATCACACTTGGCTTTGGTACGGCTTGCCAGCATGATTTCAGTAAAAACTTCAGGAAGCGCAGCCATTTTGTGAGCTACAACTGTTCCTACGCCACCTGCGCCAATGATCAATACTTTTCCCATTAATGTTATCTTTTTTGCATGAATCTATTTGCTCCAAAGGAACTAAATTTTTTATAATCAGTGAAACACTTGCAAGATTTATCATCTTGCTTGAAAATGATTATTTTTGTGGCTTGTTATTGAAAATAAACGAAAGGAAAATCAAATGGTTACTATAGCAACAGCAGCGCAGCTTAATGCCGAGTTTAAAGAAAATGAAATCGTGGAAACCTTGAAGAGCCTGGCCGATAAGTTCGAAGGGAACGTGGTTTTTACCACAAGTTTTGGAATTGAAGACCAGGTGATCACCGATTATATTTTCAGAAACGACATCTCAATCAAGGTGGTGACCTTAGATACCGGGCGCTTGTTCGAAGAAACCTACAAAGTGTATAACCGCACCCTCGAAAAATATCAAAAGCCCATTCAACCCATGTATCCTAGGCACGAGGAACTGGAAAAGTTTGTTGCAGAGAAAGGGCCGAACAGTTTTTATCTTTCGGTGGAAAACCGGAAAGCCTGTTGCCATATCCGCAAGGTTGAGCCGTTGGGCCGTGCTTTGAAAGGAATGGAATGCTGGATCACCGGAATTCGGGCTTCACAGTCGAACAACCGCGAAGACATGCAGCTTTTTGAATGGGATGGGGGACATGAAATTGTAAAATACAATCCGTTGCGGGACTGGAGCCTGGAAGATTGCCGCGAGTATGTAAAGGAAAACCAGGTGCCATACAATGTTTTGCACGATCGCGGGTTTGTAAGCATTGGTTGCGCGCCATGTACACGGGCTATTCAGCCGGGCGAGGATTTCCGTGCCGGACGTTGGTGGTGGGAGAGCAATTCGAAAAAAGAGTGCGGATTACACACGCACGAATAAACTTTATAGCCGTCATTTTTTGAATAACCAATTGAAGGGCTTCTGTTTGAATGTTTTCTGTGTTTTCCATATTTTGTTCGTATTAAAAAAGCATTTAACATTTTATTGATACACAAAAGATATCCTTTTTTAGAATTAATATGTCCTACCATGCAATAAACAGTATAATAATTGCAGTCATATTTCTTTATACGATATAGGACATAAATTAATCAAATAATTGCTTGTAATTGGCGTTAAAGGATGTTCCGTACCGGCCAATTATGAGTTAAGTAGTTTCTGAAATGATTCATTCTTTCATACTAAACCTTAAATCCGTCAAAGGTCTTCTTAATCCGTCCAACGGCCTCTATCAGCTGTGCCTCGTTGATGACGAGCGGTGGCGTAAACCGGATGATGTGCTCATGGGTTGGTTTGGCCAAAATGCCATTGGCCCTCATGGACAGGCAAACATCCCAGGCAGTTTTTCCTTTCATGGGTTTAATGGCAATGGCATTCAGCAAGCCTTTTCCGCGCACAATTTCGATCATTTCCGAGTCGATCTTCCGCATTTCGCTTCGAAATAGCTCGCCCATTTTTTCAGCATTCTCTGCCAACTTTTCATCCACAATCACATTCATGGCAGCCATGGCTACCTTCCCGGCAATGGGGTTGCCACCATAGGTTGAACCATGCTCTCCGGGCTTGATGGTCAACATGATTTCATCATCGGCCAACACGCAGGATACCGGAAACATGCCGCCGGAAATGGCTTTACCCAAAATCAGGATGTCGGGCCGTACGCTTTCGTGGTCGCAGGCCAGCATTTTACCCGTGCGTGCCAGCCCGGTTTGCACTTCGTCGGCAACAAACAACACCCGGTGTTTTTTGCAGAGTTCCGAAGCTCTTTTCAGAAAACCATTTTCGGGCACATACACGCCGGCTTCGGCCTGGATTGGTTCCACCAGAAAACCGGCCACATTTGGATCTTGCAGCGCCTGATCCAAAGCCTCCAGGTCATTGTAGGGAATGTTGACAAATCCCGGCGTGTAGGGGCCATAATCGTTGTAGGCATCCGGGTCTGACGACATGGAGACAATGGTGATGGTGCGCCCGTGGAAGTTGCCGTTGCAAACCACAATCTTAGCCTCGTTGCGCGGAATTCCTTTGACCTTGTATGCCCATTTGCGTGTTAGTTTCAGAGCTGTTTCATCGGCTTCGGCACCCGAGTTCATGGGCAACATTTTATCGTAGCCAAGTAAATTGCACATGTACTCTTCCCAATCGCCCAGCACATTGTTGTAAAAAGCACGCGAAGTTAAGGCCAGGGTTTGGGCCTGCCTGGTCAGGGCATCAACAATTTTGGGATGGCAATGTCCTTGGTTTACGGCTGAGTATGCAGCCAGAAAATCCATGTAGCGGTTTCCTTCCACATCCCATACATAAATTCCTTCGCCGCGCTCCAGAACCACTGGTAGTGGATGGTAATTGTGTGCTCCAAATCGAGCCTCACGATCGATGAAAAATTGAGTGGTTTGAGTTTTCATATTCTTTCAAAATTAAGGTGTTTATTTGATCACAGATTTACGGATTATCTATTGTATTTCAAAACGTTTTAGCCTGTTAAAGAAAAGCTTTGGAAGTGACAAAACTTATTTCTGGTTACATATTTTTTACTTTTACCAGCATCCGGTAATAATTCCGAAGATTCTTGCTTGATTTGTCTTATATTTGCGTTCCAATCAGTAGAACAGGCTGTTCATGAAGTGTAAAAAAGTAATTTCGTTTTGTTTATTTTTGTTTGTTTTTGCCCCTGCTCCTAGTCAGGCAGTCAAGCTTGATTCCTTAAAATCAATACTTGACAGAAATAAAAATAACAGGCTTAATTTGCTGATCGACTTTGCGGACCAATACTTGGATTCCGTTCGTTACCATGATTTCGTATTTTCCTGTTTGCAGGAAGCTCTAGATAGTGCCATTAACCAGGAAAAAGATTCGCTTGAGGTGAATCTATATAATTACATGGGCTTGGCCAGCTACAACGTTGGAGATTTTGAAAATGCCACGAATAACTTTTATAAAGGGCTAAACTTACTGGATAAGCGTCCCAATGTCAGGCAGCAGGCGAAGATCTACAATAACCTGGGGATGATTTTTGATGAACTGGAAGATCACAACCGTGCGCTGGAGTTTTACAGAGAATCGTACCAGCTCGATAGTTTGAGCAGCAACGAACAAGGATTGATCGGTTCGTGCCTTAACCTCGGAATTAGCTATCAAAATCTGAAACAGTATGATTTGGCCAGAGCGAATTATAAAAGCGCGTATCAACTGGCTGAGAAATTGAAGGACAGCTTGTCAATGATTCATGTGCTGAATAACCAGGGAACTTTGGCCTATGATCTGAAAAATTACGAAGAAAGTCTGGACCGTTATAATCAGGCGCTTGATTTATACGACAAAGCCAACGATTTAAGTGGAGTGGCTTTTGTAAAAAACAACATGGGGCTGGTTTACCTCGATCAAAAGCAATATACAACGGCCCTGAAGTATTTTAGCGAAGCGCTAAAAATAGCAAACGACCAGAACCTGTATGCTTTCAAGGGGGATATTTTCGGCAATCTCTCGATTTATTATGAAGAAGTTGGGGACTATAAAAACGCTTTTGAATACTACGACAAGTACAATGAGGTTTATGATAGTTTGAGCACGAAGCGGCAAGATCAAATGATTCGTAAGCTCGAAGCCCAATACGAGGCAGAAAAAAGGCAACTTGAAATCCTGGAATTACAGCAGGAAAACAGGTCGCAGAAGGAGTTGCTGAGCAGTACTAAAAGCATGCAAGGTTACTTGTATGTGATTATCTTTTTGGTGGTTGGTTTTTTGGTGGTTTTGTATGTGTTGCTACGAAAAGAAAAGCTTTTGGCCCGCGAGCTGCATGAAAAAACCCGCGAATTGAAAAAGCTGAATGTTGCCAAAGACCGCTTTTTCTCCATTATCGCACATGATTTAAAAAATCCGTTCAATGCGCTGGTTAGTTATACCAGCTTGTTGCGTTCCGAATTTGACTCGTTTAGCAAGGAGGAACTGAGCCAGATTATTACCGACCTGAACGATGCTACCGAACAAGGGTTTGCGCTGCTCGAAAATTTGCTTTACTGGACACGCTCACAAACCAATAGGATCAAAGTGTACAAAACTTTTTTCAACTTAAAACGAATTGTTGATAATGTTGTTAGTCTGGCCAATCCAAATTTGGCAGCCAAATCACAAACTATTGAGTTGGAGATCGATGACGAGCTGATTGTATTTGCCGATAAAGATATGATTGCGACGGTGATTCGCAACTTGATTTTTAACTCCATCAAATTTTCTTATCCCAATACCGTGATTCGGGTCGAAGGAAAAAGGATTGGATACAGCATCCAGGTTTCCGTGATTGACCAGGGAGTTGGAATTGATGCGGAAAAGCAATATAAATTCTTCAATTACGAAGAGAACACCACCTCGGACGGAACGGCGGGTGAAACCGGCAGTGGACTTGGCCTGGTTATTTGCCGCGAGTTTGTTGAAAAGAATGATGGCCTGATTTGGGTGGAGAGCGAAACGGGGCAGGGGGCTACTTTCCGGTTTATGATTCCCTATGTTGAATCTGAACAAAAGACCTAGCCCATAGCATCTAGTATCAAGTATCTAGCATCAAATTCCCCTATTTCCAATAGCGGCTGATTGCAATTTCAGCGGCTAAAAACAGCAAGCTGAGTACCAGAAAAAACTTCCAGAGTGTCATGCCGTCGTTGGCTTCCTGTATCTGGGCTTCAAAATTAGCCACACTTCCATCAATCAGTTCAAAACCACGCAAATTGGCTTTCTCCAAAGCAATTTCCAACTGATCCGTTGTGAGCGGTGGCGACAGCGATTCCTGCCGATTGAAGTTGAAAGCCAGCGTTTTAATCTCGTCCTGATTCAAGCTTAACTTGTAAAATCCGGCTTGCCGAATGGCGTTTTGCAAATCAACGCGAATTTTATTGGCATATTGGTTCATAACCGGTATCCGAATGTTTTCATTGCTTCCCAATGGCGTGATGATCAAATTTTTCCCTGCGCCCACCAATTCATTCACCGGAAGGGTTATGATCAGGTTGTTGGACATTTGGTACTGAATTTCCTGCGGATCGAAACTGTTGAGTGCAATGTTGTAAACCAGCGGAACAAAAATGGCATGCTGTGCAAAATCGGTTGTTTTGTCATCCAATGGAAAACTAAAACTAACGAGGCGTCCCAAATCCACTTGGTATTCTGATACGGCTGGTTGCGTATTGTTAAACCCGATTACCTGAGATTGCGTGCTTCGGCTGCTGGTTGCGAACCGGTAGCTGAAGTTGACAACAGGCAGGTCGAGATTCTTCCGTTCACTCAGAAAAACATCTTGCAACAACGAATGATTGTAATTGATCGCTTCCATGTGCAGATTAGCCGAATCGGCTACCGAAATCCGATCAGCCTGCAACAGGCCGTATAGTTCGTTATACTGTGCGATGTTGGCCTTCTGTCCCGGAAATACGGCCAACGATCCGCCTTTTTGCACAAACTGATTCAACGAATTGATCAGGCCAGAGCTGAGCTCGTTGAGATTGAGCAAATAAATGCACTGAAAGTTTTGAAACTGACTAACCTGGATTCGTTTTTCCGTTATTTTTTCAAATTCAATGTTATCATCATTCAAAACAAGCGCCTGTAGCTTGTTCATTGCCAGGTCGCCCTCTGGCGAAATGGCCAGCACCCTGTTTTTATCGCGTACCTCGTAGCTAAAGAAAAACTGGTTGTCGTAAACCATGGGATAATCGTCCAGCTCAACCACACCAAGATGAATCCCTGCCTGCTTGTTTTTGTAGAGCAACTCAATGACCTGACTTTCGCTAGGCTCTATGTTTAAATTATTGATTGCCTTAATTGTATCATTGATTTTGAGACGAACCGGAATGTTCTGATAGCTTTGGTTGGATCGGTTTTGAATGCGCACAAAAAGAGTTTCTTCCCGGTTTTTCTTGTGGCCGGGCGTCTCAAACCAGCAAGTATCAATGAGCAGGTTATTGACGGAAGGGCTGCTCATCGGAATTAAAAAAGTATGGCTGTTCGTGTCGTTCTCCATCTTCGAAAAATCAGAACGATAAGCTTGAAAGTCGGAGATCAGGTAAATCATTTTTTCTGATTTAAGCTTCTGCTTTTCCAGGTTGTTTTTGAGCAGCTTATAGGCATTTGATAACAAGATTGAACCCGGACTTTCCCGAATAGCGCCCAGTTGGCTGATCAATTGGGATTTGTTGAGCAATTGTTGTTGCTCGGGCTGGTTTTGGTTATTCATCAACACAAAACTGGTTCCCGGACCAAAGCTGTTGGCAATACTGATCACCTTGTTCTTAGCTTGTTCAAGCAGTATGCCGCTTTCCGATTCATTTTTCATACTGAATGAATTGTCGACATAAAAGCCAACCAGTTTGTGGGCAACTTTACGCTCCTGTTTGTTGGCAGGTAAATAAGGTTGTGCAAAAACAAAAACCAAAGCGACGATGGTCAAAATCCGGCTGATAAGAATGAGCAGTTGTTTGAGCTTGTTCGTTTTTTTCGTTTCTTCTTTAATGGCTTTCAGAAAACTAACCTGGCTAAAATAAATGGTTTTGTAGCGTTTGAAATGAAGAAAATGAATGAGTATGGGAATGCTTATAAATAACAGCGCCGGTAAAAATTCGGGATAGATAAACCTCATTTCAATTGCTTAATGATTGAAGACCAAAATTAATGGAATTGTTTATTCTCTGAAATTATTTTCTCCTTCTGTTTCGACATATCTTCATTTGCTCTGGTGTTTATTATATTTCGGATAAGATTCAACAAAAATACTTGTACCATGTTAAGCTTATTGATTTTAGTGTAATTTTGAAAACGGATACATTTTGCTTTCATACTAATTTCAAAAAGTCAATCATGCCAGACATAAGGTCACGGACCTATTTGATATTTTCGGTTTCGCTTTTATCACAGATTGTTAAAGACTCGAAACATGACACTAAATTATTCACACTACTTATAACAGAATAGGCCATGAATTATACGATTAAAGACTTGGAGACACTCTCCGGCATTAAAGCCCATACCATCCGGATTTGGGAAAAGCGCTACGGTTTGCTCGAACCTGAACGCACCACGACCAATATCCGTTACTATAGCGATGAAGAACTACGGAAACTGCTCAATGTTTCAATGTTGGTTAAGCATGGCTATAAAATTTCGAAAGTTTCGGTTTTTGACATCAACCAGATTCACCAGGAAGTATTGACGCTGAATGAAAAGTCGCTTTCGTCTCAGGGCATCATCGACCAGCTGATTGTTCACATGATGAATTTTGATCATAAAAACATTGAATATTTGCTGGAACAGCAGATTGATAAGCTCGGATTTGAAGATACGTTCATGTCCGTTGTTTTTCCGCTTTTCGAGAAAATTGGTGTTTGCTGGCAAACTGGGTCCATTTTTCCTGCTCAGGAACACTTTGTATCCAATATCACACGCCACATATTGATTCGTGCCAGTTCCGCTTTTGGCAATCATGAGGCATCGGCGTCTGTATTGTTTTTTTTGAAGAAAGGGGAGTTGCACGAATTAAGCTTGCTATTCTACCAATACCTGGCGCTTAAATCCGGATATCGCACAATTTATTTGGGACAAAATGTACCGTTTGAAGATTTGACGAAATTAGATGGCCTTCAAAACTTCGATCGGGTATTTACCGCTTTTACAAATGGAATTGAACCCGAAAAGCTGGAGGAATATATCCGAAAAATGAGTGTGATTTTCAAACGGAAGAAAGTGTTTGTTACCGGGGGACAAATTTCACAGATCAAACCACAACTACCTGCCAACGTTAAGGTGGTGACTGATGTTCGTACGTTTAAAAAATACTTTGGAACGTTAAGTGCTTAAAACTTGTCCGACGAAGCTGCCTTAAACGGGTCGTAATACTCCATTCATTGGTACCCTAAAAGTGAAGGTGGTGCCTTGTCCGACTTCTGACTCCAACCAGATATCGCCACCCAGAAGTTCAACAAGCTTTTTCGAGATTGACAAGCCAAGTCCGGTGCCTCCATACGTCCGTGAGAAGGATTCATCGGCTTGCCGGAACCGGTCGAAGATGCTACCCTGTATTTTGGGACTAATTCCGATCCCTGTATCTGAAACAAAGAAACTGATCTGTTCGTCGGTTACTTCAGCAATCCCGAACTGAATTTCACCAGCTTTGGTAAACTTGACCGCATTGCCCAGCAGATTCATGAAAATCTGGTTAAACCTGACGTTGTCAGTATAGAGCTGGATGTTTTGGTCTGAGGCTACCATTTGAAGCTTAATGTGCAATTTGCCGCTTTCGTGTAATCGCTGCTGAAACATGACATGAAGCTCATGGAGTAGGGGATTTAGTTCTACTTGTCTCGGGTGCATGATCAGTTGTCCCGTTTCCAGTTTTGAAATGTCCAGGATATCATTGATGATCTGCATCAGGTTTTCACCGCTTTGTTTCAGAATGGAAGAAAATTCGAGTTTGCAGGCTCGATCCAGTTTTTCATCGTCAACCAGAAGATTGGTAAACCCGAGAATCGCATTCATAGGCGTTCGAATTTCATGGCTCATGTTGGCTAGAAACGAGGTTTTTAAGCGGTCGCTTTCTTCGGCTTTTTCCTTTGCGACTTGCAAGTCAACCATGATCTTTTTCTTCTCAGTAATATCTTCCTTGGCCCCCAACAGATGTGTGATCTTTCCATTTTCATCCACAATTGAAGAAATCACAGCACTTTCCCAATAAAGCTCCCCGGTCTTTTTGCGGTTATGAAATTCTCCTTGCCACTCTTTGCCTGCCAGAACGGTTTCCCAAAGCTCCTTGTAAAATTGGTTCGTGTGCTTGCCGGATTTTAGGATCGATGGAGTTTTCCCAATAACTTCTTCCGCGCTGTACCCTGAGGTTTCTGTAAATTTGGGATTTACATAGCTGATGTTACCGTATGGATCAGTGATGACAATGCTTACCGGGCTTTGTTCGGTTGACTTACTCAGCAGCGACAGCTGGCTTTCAGCTTCTTTCTTTCCGGTGATATCGTGAATGATGGAATGCAGGTATATTTTGCCTTTGAATATAACTTTACTGCTATAAATTTCAACATCGCGAATGGAACCATCAGCCAGCCGGTGTTGGTATTCCCGTTGTTTATTGTTGTTATTGTTCTGAGCAATGGTCAATTGTTGTTTAAATTCATCCTCAGCAAACAAGAAAATATCCTGGACATTCATTTTCGTCAGTTCCTTCCGCGAATAACCGTAAAAATCTCTGGCTGCCCGGTTGGCATTGGCGATGTCGCCAGTGTACAAATCAATCAATAACTTGATGGCAGAATCATTCTCAAAAAGATTTTTATACCCCTTTTTACTTTTTTTCAAGGCATCAAGGGTTTGGACTGACTCGGTAATGTCCAGGCTGATTCCACGCAATTTAACCAGTTTTCCTCCTTTATATTCAGAGATGATCCGGTTCATGATCCATTTGTGTTGATCGTCAGGTGTCACTATTCTAAAGCGGATGTCAATGGAACTTTGTTTTTGGATGATGAGCTCTTCTCCGCGATTTAGTTGTCCGATATCATCAGGATGAATGATACTGCGCAATAACTTGTAGCTGGGGGTGCGCTCGTATGGCTTTAGCCCAAAGAGGCAATACATATTTTCCGACCAGCTTACTTCCCGCGTGCCAAGGTCGAATTCCCAATGGCCCATACCTGCAATTTCCTGCGCTTCTTTGAGTGATCGCTCACTTAACTGAAGCTTTCGTTGTAAATCCCATTCCTCTGTTTGGTCTCTGAAAACCAGAACCACGCCATTGATGTTGCCATGTTCATCGCGTATTGGTGCTCCACTATCGGCAATTGGCAGCTCGTTTCCCTTCTTGGTAATTAATAGCGTGTGGTTAGCCAGACCAGCAATAACGCCATTCGATAGTACTTTTTTGACCGGGCATTCAACTTCATTCCTTGTGGTTTCGTTGATGATATGAAACACAGATTTGACTGGCTTCCCCAGTGCTTCATCTTCATTCCAGCCGGTTAGCCGCTCTGCTATAGGGTTCATAAAAGTAATAATCCCCGAATTGTCAGTGGTGAAAACCGCGTCGCCAATACTGTTCAGCGTCGTCCGGTATCGTGTTTCGTTTTCCCGGGTTATTGTTTCTGAGGCAACGCGGTTGATTTCATTCTTTAGCAGCAATCCCATCAGTAAAGTTGCTCCGGGGAAGATCAGCAAAACCGGAATCCAGATTTGGCCGATAACCTGAATAGCCGAATCCCAAGGTAACAACATTTGGCAGAGCAGCATGACCAGGTGAGTGATCAGTCCCATCAGCAGCAAATGAATTCCGCTAATGTTCTCTGCTTTATTTTTGTATATCCGTCGAAAGAAGAGCCCCACCAGAGCCGATGTGACGATTGTTGCAATTCCAGCCCAAACGCCGACACCTCCTAGGTATAACCGGTAGACCAAGGCAAGCAGGGCCGCTATACCTGAAACAATATCTCCTCCCAAAAGTCCTGCAAGCGACAAAACAATTGATCGGCCATCGTAAAAAATTCCAGGCTGATAACTGACTGGCATATTCATGCCAATAATAGTAATTGCACCAAAAAACAAACCAGCTACCGCCTTAAAGCGATAATTTGCAGATCCTAGTTTCCTGAACAAAAAACTGTATAAAACAGTCAGGGCAATGAGCAGCGTTGAATTTAGCAGGAGGTCAGTGATCATTATGGTTCGGGTTCCTCAGGATTTGTTTCTTTCTGTCTGTTATTTTTTTACACAAAGGACCAGTCTTTCTATGTTTAAGCATCGAAGATAGCATTTTTTTCTTTTCAGCATAAGCTTTTTTGCTCTGCACTGTTAAGCCAATAATTCATTGCTATTTTTGACTTCGCTTAGGTGCTCGGATTGGAGATCAGTATTTGTATCGAAAAGAATTTATTTACATAAGCTTAGTCGTGTTAGTTTTTGATGTTTTTTGTAGAAAATATAGTGTAAAAAACAGAGATCACCGTTGGGTGACCTCTGTTGCCTATTTAAATCAGAACATGTTACTCATGATGATGTTCGCCATCACCTTCATCAAGAATGACATCTATAAACAGGTGGCTTTCGTTTCCAGCGACATCGGTGCGATAAATCCCAAAATGATATACTCCGTGTGCTACAGGAACACCGTTTATACTTTTGGGAATGACAATTTAGTGGTGATGAATCAGCGAATTTTTCAATCCCTTATCGAATGTCCAACTGTTGTTATAGCTGAATGCTACTACTACTACTACTACTACTTCTTCTTCTTCTTCTTCAGATGAGTACTTTTTTTGTGATCATGTCCATCGAAGTTATCGTGTATCTCAATTTTATACGAATAGAGTTTAACATCATCTGAAAAATTACACTCAAAATGGACGTCGCTACTAATTGATAAGGTTTCGTCGTCAGTAGGCTCAATAATTAATATCACAGGCGGAGTGTTGTCAACATCGCAATCAGAATTGCAGACAGCACAGGATGCAGAATATTTCGGTTTATAATTTTTTTGCAGATATGATAGGAACTTAAAGCGATAGTTATAAATTTAGTCGCTTGTTTTTGTGAATGGTTTGAAAATCTGGGATAAGTTTGGATTTGCGGGATAAAGCCCGGATTTTATATGATTGCATGAAACTAAACAGACAAGAAGCTAAACTTGGATTGTATAGAAAACAAATGGTCGGTAGAAGCAGGAGGATTTAAAAGATTCTTCGAAGAGCAATATCCTTCGCTTTGCATTTTTGCAAATAACTATTTGCAGGATAAGGCAGTAAGTGCTGATATTGTACAGGAGGCATTCGTTTACATATGGGGCAAGAGGGAATACATCAGGGACACTCCTGCTGCCAAATCATACCTATATAAATATATTAAAAATCACTGCCTGAATTTTCTGCGCGATTCGAAGCGTCGTCAGGAAATATTAAAAGAGCAGCTTGAATCGGAGGATTTTTACAGGGACAATTTGGTTGAGCAGGAAACATATGAAATTATCTATCATGCAATTAAAGATTTAAGCCACCGAAATCAACAGGTGGTCGAATTGTTGCTTGATGGTTTGTCGAATAAGGAGATTGCAGGAAGGCTTGAAATAACCATTAGTACTGTGAAAACTATTAAACAAAGGGCCTTTAAGGCATTACGAAAAGTATTAAAGCCTGAGTTATTTTCTCTACTGTGTGTGTTTTACGAGAACTGAGTCGGCGGTTTTCTGTGTTTAATTCTTCTTTTTTCTCTTAATTCTATCTCCAATCTCAAAAAAAAACGATTTGGGTGTCATCCTTTCTGTGTACTTACGTGCTTCGTAATTGTAAGTACATAAAAAAATGACACTGGGTGAGATGGAATATGAGAAAATAGCAATATTGATTGCAAAGGAAATGAGTGATGAAATAAGTGAGGAAGAGTCGAAAGAACTTTTTGAATGGCGCAGGCAGAATTCTGTCAATAACTCAATTTACACCAAATTAATAAGTTCAAAAAACTTTAAAAATTGGCTTACCGCGAGAAACGAGGTTAGAGTTGGAGAAGGCTGGTTAAAGGTACATTCAGAAATAAAGAAAAGATCGAGAACAATTCTATTACAAAGAATTTTACGAATCGCAGCGATACTCATTGTTCCTCTGTTTATTGGAGGTATCGCTTATTTCTATTTCGATGGGCAGATCGACAAAAAGAAAATTGACCAACAATATGCTCAAATAAAACCTGGCACCTCAAAAGCAACATTAACACTGTGTGATGGTCGCGAAGTATTGTTGGACCCAGCAAATATGATGTTATTCTCCGAAATTGATGGAACTGAGATTGAAAAAAAACAGGGTGAAATCAGCTATGCTAAATCAGAAAAACAAAGAAATAGAAATCCGGTTTATAATGTTATTCATGTGCCGATTGGTGGAGAATACCGGTTGATTTTGTCTGATGGCACAAACGTGTATCTCAATTCAATGACCACCTTAAAATATCCGGTTCAGTTTGGTTCTCAAAAAAGGGAAGTTGAATTGACCGGTGAAGCATATTTTGAAGTAGCAAAAAATGGAGCGAGTCCTTTTGTTGTGAATACCAAAGAATTAAAAGTGGAAGTTCTGGGCACTTCATTTAATGTCAATGCCTATGAAGATTCAAAAAAAATAGTAACGACTCTGGTTGAAGGGAAAGTGAAACTAGTGCATTCCCAGAACGAAGGAGATGAGCGAATTCTAAACCCAAATGAGCAGGCAGTGTTGGATAATCATACCGGGGAAATCGCTTTGCATAGCGTTGATGTGAGCGATTTTATTAGCTGGAAAGATGGTCAGCTTATCTTTCATGATATGCCGCTTGAAGATATAATGGTTTTATTAACACGCTGGTATTCTGCAAATGTTTTTTATCAGAATCCTGAAGTCAAAAAAATAAGATTTAGCGGTAGTTTGGATAAATACGATGAAATTGGAAAGTTCATAGACATCATAAAAGCAACACAAAAATTAAATGTAAAAATAGAAGAAAATACCATTTTGTTTGCTGCGAAGTAGGCAATAAAGGGAAATGGACATTTAGGAACGAAGCTCAAAAAAGACAGGAAATGTTGGTGGCATTCCCCGTCTTAGTTCAAATATCCGCCATAAAGCGGAGTATTAATTATTAAACATTCAAACTTATGAAAAAAAATGGTTTAATGAGCGCTTTCCTTAAATGGAAGGTGTTTCAATTTCTAATTATGATGAAAGTTGTTTGGGTGATTATTTTAGCTTCAGCGCTTCAGTCGGCTGCAACAGAGTCTTATTCACAATCCGCAAGGATCAGTCTCAGAATGGAAGACGCGTCGCTGGAAGAAGTGATCTGGACAATAAAGAAATTGACTCAATTCAAGTTTTTTTATCAGAACGATGAAATTGAAGTAATCCAAGGCCTGGATGTTGAGTTTAGTAATCAAACTATTGATGCTATTCTTGATGAGTGCCTGAAAAATACCGGATTAACTTTCGAAATTGTTCACAAAGCGGTTATCATCCGTAAGGATACCAAGGAAAATGAACCGCTGGGTTTGCCTCTTGGGGTTGAAACAAATGCCCCACAGAAGAAAACAATTACCGGAAAAGTTGTTGATACCAAAGGTTTGCCGTTGCCGGGCGTTACGATTGTTTTAAAAGAAACAACTGTGGGAACAATCACTGACCCTAATGGAAACTTCACGTTAGAACTTCCGGTTGCTGCCGAAGTTTTACAGTTTTCTTTTGTTGGTATGAAGACGCAGGAAGTATTGCTTGCGGGTCAAACTTCGTTCAATATTGTATTGGAAGAAGAAACAGCTGACTTGGAAGAGGTGGTCGTTGTAGGATATGGAATACAAAAGAAAGAATCAGTGACCGCTGCTATTTCTACCGTAGAAACCAAAGAATTAAAGCAAAGCTCTGCAGCTAACCTTTCTGTTGCATTGGCAGGTCAATTGCCGGGCTTAACCGTTATGCAATCCTCTGGACAGCCTGGAAAAGATAATGTAAATCTTTATCTCCGGGGTGTAGGTACCTTAAATGACGCCTCCCCCCTTATATTGATCGACGGAATTCCCCGAGGTAATATCGATAAGCTTGATCCTAATGAAGTGGCAACAATCTCTATTCTGAAAGATGCTTCAGCAACTGCTGTATTTGGTGTTCGTGGGGCAAATGGGGTCATTCTGATCACGACAAGAAGGGGTGAAGAAGGCAAGTCCGAATTAAATATTACAGTGGATCAGAGCTTTCAACAGTTTTTGGTACATAACGACAGGATGCATTCCTGGGAATTTGCCGAGCTTCGGAATCAAGCATTTCTGAATGGCAATCCTACTGCAACTGATGATGAGATGCCTTTTACACAATATATGATTGATAAATATAAAAGTGGAGAGGATCCGGTTTTTTACCCCGACCGCGATGTTTTTCATGATTATTTCCGTGATTGGGCCCCACAAACCCGTGTTAATGCAAACTTTAATGGTGGAGGCAAATATTTTGCTTATTTTCTTAATGCCGGTTATATTGGTCAAGGTGGTAATTTCAAAACAGAGTCAGAAGATTTTCTGGGCTATGACCCGAGCTACAGCATGGATCGTTACAATTTCCGGGGCAATATTGATTATAGGATTGCGGATAACCTGAAAGCATCTTTAAATCTGGCGACTTACCTGCAAAAAATGAACTCGCCTCAAACTGTCGCGTTGTTTGATGGAAGTGTTGATGCGATGGTACAGAATATGATCGCTTATACCTGGGCGACACCACCTACTGATCCCGGGCCAGTGACGGTAGATGGTTATGGCGTGCCTGAAAATGAGATTCTGGCTCAATCCGGACAAGACCGCAATACTTATGGTGAGATCAATCGCCGTGGCTACCGGGAGGAAGCCTCAACAGTACTGAACTCTTCATTAGTCTTGGATTGGGGATTGGATTTTCTTACGAAAGGTTTAATTGCTAAAGGTTTGGTTGCTTTCGACAGCAACGCATCAACCGTTCGTCAAGGCTATCGGGGGGTTAATACGTATGGATTTATCGTTGCCCGCAATGCAAATGAAATGTCCGGATATTCTGTTATTCGCGATAACCAGGACAAGGCTATTGTATTATCCAAGGGCATGAGCACTTATTATTATATGAACTATCAGTTATCCCTTAGTTATGTAAGGAGTTTTGGTCTCCATTCTGTTACTGGAATGGCGCTTTATCAGAGAGATAACTGGGATAAATGGAGTGCAGATCTTCCGTACAATGTAATAGGTTATGTGGGGCGCGCAACCTACAATTATGATAATCGATACCTTGCTGAGTTTAATTACGGCTACAATGGGTCAGAACAATTCGCGCCAAAAAATCGTTTTGGTTCGTTTCCAGCATACTCCTTGGGTTGGCTTGCAAGCAACGAAAAATTCCTGAAAGATAATCCCACAATTACCCACTTGAAAATTAGGGCATCGTATGGTATTACCGGGAATGACAAACTTGGCGATAGCCGCTTTCTTTATCAAAGTTTTATAACGATGGGGGGAGGCATAATTCCAGGGCTTGGGCATGGGCAAAGTGTCCAGCAGGGAAGAATGGGAAATGAAGCGCTTCAGTGGGAGAAATCTGAGAAGAAAAATTTCGGTTTTGATCTTAAAGTGATGGATAATTTATCGCTCACGTTTGACCTGTTTAATGAGCACCGCGATAAAATTCTGATAAGCAGATCGACAATTCCTGTCCTTCAAGGGGTACCATTAGAGAACATCCCTAAAGTAAATATCGGAGTTGTTGACAACCAAGGTTACGAAATTGAACTGACATATCAAAAAATTGTCAATCCTGATTTCTCATTTTCAGCTAGGGGTAATTTCAGCTATAACAAAAACAACGTCGATTTTAGCGATGAGGTCCAATATGGAGAAGATTATGCGTACCGTTACCGAAAAACTGGATTTAGTATTGGTCAGTCATTTGGCTACCTGATTGATTATAGTAATGGGAACGGTTATATCAACACTCAGGAAGAACTTGACGCGTTACCACTTTATGAAGTGGGTGGTACCCCACGGCTAGGCGATTTTAAATACATCGATGTAAGCAAAGACGGAAAAATAAACGATCGCGACCTGGTTCCGATTGGTTATCCCGAAGTCCCCCGTGTCGCTTATGGACTGTCGGGCACGATGAGTTACAAAAACTTTGATTTGTCATTTGTCTTCTCCGGCACTGCAAAAAGCAGTGTTACGCATATTGGCTGGGGAGTAACAGAGTTTGCTTTAGTCGGGTTTTATAGCGATTGGCATACCCAGGCATGGACAAAAGAACGTTATGAAAAAGGGGAGAAAATTCTCTACCCAGCTTTAGGAATGTCCGAAGGCGTCAGCCAAAAATCGAATAACTTTTTCATTATGGACCGTTCCTATTTGAGGTTGAAAAACATAGAGATTGGGTACAACTTACCAGAAAGGCTTCTGAAACCGGTTGGTATAGAACGCTTGCGACTTTATACAAATGGGAATAACCTATTTACATGGGATAAGTTGCCTGTAAATACCATCGACCCCGAACAAAATGCTGCTCTTACTTACCCGCTTACAAAAATGGTAACCGTAGGGATAAATATGACCTTTTAATCCAAATCTGAAATAAAATGAAAACTAAAATAGGATATTTTTTATTAATAGCCACTCTATTAATTGGTTGTACTGATGTTCTTGATAAGGCTCCGGATGGCAACATGCAGATGGATGAGGTACTAAAAGATCCGGATAAAGTGGAAGCATTGGTAAACACTTTGTACCAGAATATTCCGCAGAAAGGTTATGTCTATTTCTTTTTTGATCCGGCTGTTGTGGCTTGCAGTGATGATGGCTGGTCTTCGGAAGACTCTCAAGGACAACTGATCGATCAATATTATAAAGACAATGTTTCTGCCAACTGGCATCCTATGCGTGATTTTCCTGATGGGCATGGGGCCAATACCAATGGTTATTGGAACCGTTATTGGCAACAAATACGGCTTTGTTCTCAGTTTATCGAACTAATTGATGAAGCGGCAGTCAATAATGAAGCGGATCGCGGTAGGTTTAAGGCCGAAGCAAAGGTAATGAGGGCATTTTTCTATATGGAACTCGTGAAATGGTTCGGTAAACTTCCTGTTATGGATCAGACTATTCCTTTTGACGCCGATTTTTCGACCATGACACGCCGGTCGGTTTACGAAGTTGCCCAGTTAATAATTGCAGACTGTAATGATGCTTTAAAGGAGTCAACCCTACCGTGGCGGATTGATACTGAAGCCAACGGAGGGCGTGCCACAAAAGCCTTGGCCTGTGCGCTTAAATCTGAAGCTATTTTATTTGCCGCCAGTCCATTACACAATGAAGGCGAGAATCATTGGGAGGAAGCCTACCAGGTAGCCCGCGAAGCCGTGTCTCAGTTAAAAGCAAACGGTTATGAATTATTTACCACATGTACACAACCAGATGTATTTGGTAATGGTTCAGCTGCTGCTTTTCGACAGCTTGTCGATCAAAATATGCAATATTCGGGAACTCCACGTGATAAAGAGACTATTTATCAGGCTCGCTCGGGAGGAGTCTTTGTATGGCACATTGGTTATATTGGTAGTAATATGCCCAATACATATAAGTGTGGCACTTGTCCGACCCAGGAACTAGTAGATGCTTTCGAAACAATCGATGGTCAACCTGTACTTGACCTTGAAAAACCTTACCTGGATGAAAAACACCTTCAGCCTAATTATAACACAGCAAATACGTTGTACGATCCTGACGATCCATATTCAAATCGTGACCCGCGTCTTGACCAGACAGTTCTACGCAATGGAAGTCAAATTTTATTTGATAATAAAGAGGTCACAATCGAAACTTTTACTGGAGGAGCTCATGCCTCCAGTTTCGATGTGACAAACCGAATGTCATCGCGAACGGGCTATTATCATTGCAAAATGGTTACTCCCGGAGCATGCGGGATCAATCAGATCAACAATGCAAACTGGAGGTTTTACCGGTTGGGCGAGAGCCTGCTCAATTTGGCAGAAACAGCTGCGGAGGCCGGGCATCTCAACGAGGCGAGGACTGCGGCAAATGAAGTGCGGGCTCGCTCAGGAATGCCTGAATTGCCTGCCAGCTTGTCTCAGGAAGAATTGATACTGAGAATCCGAAACGAGCGCCGTGTGGAATTGGCTTGGGAAGAAAACCGTTATTTTGATCTGAGGCGCTGGCAGAGCCCGTCGGGGAACCTTAGTGAAACCTGTAAATGGTTCACGGCAATGGTTATTACAAAAAATGCTGACGGAAGCTTTACATATACCCGGCGCAACATCTCCGATAATCCGCGGGGAGGATGGCAGAACAGAGATTTATTGTTGCCGCTTCCTCTTTCCGAAGCATCACTTTTAGAATCAGTTACAGGTCAAAAGTGGCAAAATCCGGGTTGGTAAATTTAAAATTGAATTAAAAAATTCATACCTATGACTATTGAAAAATATATCAAACATATAGTGTTCAGCATAGCAGGCGTGTTGATGTATGTAGTCCTCTGCGCACAAGCTGAACCAGTTTCACAAAATATCGTGGTAAACGAATATGGAAAGCCTGTACCGGGAGCGGTTATAATCTCTGAGTTTGGTAAAGACCAGTGTATCACGGATAATGCTGGAAGGTATCAGCTTAAACCAGACGATGGCAGTAAATTTGTTATCGTGAGGGCGATGGGCTTTCTCGATCAGCAGGTTCCTGTGGAGCAAATTGAACAATTAGAAAAAGTAACTCTTCAGTTTGACGTGCATGATATGGGAGGCGTGGTAAACACCGGCTATAATTTATATACGCGACAGTCAGTGACAGGCTCGGTTGTTTCGGTAAGTGGCGCTGAACTGGATAAAAGTCCGACAAATATCCTTTCTGAAGCTTTTGCAGGGCGTTTGCCTGGTTTAACTACCGTGTCAAACCTCTCTGAGTTTACTTTTTTTGGCTATCAGAACACGACTAAAACTATTCGCGGGGTTTCAACAATAAACGGTACACAGCCGCTCATCATCATCGACGGTGTTGTTTGTCCGACGCAATATTATGAATTTATTTCCCCGAAGGAGATAGAGAGCGTGACTGTTTTAAAAGATGCATCAGCAACAGCTATTTATGGAATACAAGGCGCGAATGGGGCTATTGTAATTAACACCAAACGTGGATTCAACGGAAAGAAAGAGGTGGAAGTATATGCCGACCAGTCTTTTCAACAGATGATAAAACGTCCCGCATTTATTAATTCGGCCCGTTTTGCCGAGTTGAGGAACGAAGCTGGCGAACGTGATGGTTTGGGCGCATATTCTCAATTTAGCCAGGAGGAAATTGACCAGTTCCGCGCAGGTGATAATGTCGGTTATCCTAATAATAATTGGTACGATATGTTTGTCAAAGAATTTGTTATGAGACAACGTGTCGGGATAAATGTTTCCGGTGGTTCCGAAAAATTTAAATACTTCTCCGAACTGAACTTCATTAACCAAGGCGAGCCATTGAAAATTGCTGACGAACCTGGTCGGAACTATGAGCCTGATCCGCATGTCAATGTCGTAAACTTTCGTTCGAACATGGATGTGAAATTCAACAATTATGTATCGGGTTTTATGCGGCTTGCCGGGAGTGTAAAACGCGAAAAACAGACTGGTGGCGGCATGAACTGGGATGTCTACAATCAAATATTTAAACTGCCTCCAACCATGTATGGACCCTTATCGCCGCAAATGGAAGATGATGCTGAAATGAGCAACCAGGTCGTGACTGTCGAAGGAGTTGATAACCCTGTTTATGGGTTGATCAACCGCTCGGGTTATTCTCAAGTGGTTGAGACCAATGTTATTGCTCAGGCCGGGCTGAATATTGACTTGCGTTCTGTAACCAAGGGATTGTCAATGAGCGGAGCAATGGCATACCAGACCTACATCAGGAACCAAACTTCCACAAGCCAGGATTTTCAACGGGTGATACGCGGAAACGATTATTCAGTGTTGGACAATTTTACAAAGTATGGAGACAAGGAAAATACACCTCTGTCTTATAGTAAAAGTTCTACATTCTTTTATTATCTGGATCTTTTTGCCAATATCGATTATAAAAGACAATTCGGAGACCATAACATAAACGCTTCTGCTCATACTTATTATTTGTACCAGGAAAAAGAGGCTACCGGCAGCACTAATGCCGTGTTGCCCTATAAACGGCAAAATTTTGGGCTGAGTGTCTTGTATGGATTTAAGAACCGCTACTTTCTAAAAGGAGATGTGGGTTATTCCGGTTCTGAACAGTTTCATCCCGATAATAGATTTACTGCAACCCCATCGGTTTCTGCTGCGTGGATTGTATCAAAAGAAGATTTTTTTAATCTTGATTTTATCAGTTTATTAAAACTCAGGGCTTCTTATGGAACAACAGCCAATGACCAAATGGGGGACGCCCGTTTTTTGTATCTCGACAATATTCGTTCGGGCGGAGAAGAGCTCGAGCGGGGCAATCCTGAACTGGCTGCTGAAAAGATTAAAAAATTGAACCTGGGCGCCGACCTCGGTTTATTCAAAATGTTTACAATCGGCCTAGAATATTTTACTGATGAAGTTGATAATATGTTGGTAAATAGCTCATACCGGATTCCGGTGTATCAGGGCATCCCGCTCGACTATTATCCAAAATTGAATGATGGAAGAATGGAAAATAAGGGCTACGAGCTTTCCTTGAGCTTCAATAAACAGTTCACTAAAGATTTGCATGCTTTTGCCCGATTTAGCTTTATGCAGGCAAAAAATAAAGTGATAAGCATTAATGAATCACCTTATTCTGAGGAGTATGCCTATCCATATCGTACCGAAGGATATCATGTTGGCCAGTTATGGGGCTATAAGATTGATTACAGCAATGGGAACGGAATGTTCAATTCTGAAGCAGAGCTTCAAAGTTCACCCCTTGAATATAAACTGGGAAGTCCGCGTTTGGGCGATTTTATCTATCGAGACTTGAATAATGATAATGTGATTGATGAGAAAGATAAGGCACCAATGGGGTATTCCTCAGTTCCTGAACAGGAATACAGTTTCGCCGGAGGCATTACCTGGAAAAAATGGGAATTATCTTTCCTTTTCCATGGAGCAAGACATTTCTCCGAATTTTTAAGCGATGTCGGTGCGTATGAATACGGGAGCCAGGGACAGTTTAATGACATCCACCTGAATGCATGGACCCCGGAGCGTTATGCCGCCGGTGAAAAAATCACTTATCCCGCATTGTCTCTTTCTCCATCATCCAATCATGTTAACAATGATTTCTTCCTGATGGATCGGTCGTTTCTACGTTTGCGAAACCTTGAGCTTGCCTATACCTTCCCGGTAAACATCTCTCAAAAGATCAATTCCGAAGGGATACGGGTCGCTTTTAACATCCAGAATGTGTTTACCATTGATAACATGCGCACCAAATATGTTGATCCCGAAATTGGCAAGATGGATACTTTTCAGCCTTATCGTGTTTTTAACATTGGTCTTAATTTTAATTTTTAAATCGCTTAAAATGAAAAATTATATTATAAAAATCCTGATAGCCAGTGTCACCATTCTTGGTGTAATTTCTTGCGCCGACCTGGACCTTCCATCTGACGGAAGAATGACATTGGAAGATATTTTCATGGAATATAATACCACCCGAAGCTATTTTAACAGATGCTTTGATTACATGCCCCAAGTTGGGTTCTCCTATGGGAATACGCCTTTGGCATCGTTTTGCGATGAAGCGCACGATGCAAGCGATGGCGTGAGCGGCGCCGTTAACGACTGGTATAATAACCGGGCATCATCATCTAATAATCCGCTTACCGCCGATACCGATCCCTGGAAACGAAATTTTGAGGGAGTACGCAAATGCAATACTTTTCTGGAATGCATCAATGATCCTTCAATTGCAACTGCAAAGATCGACGAGAATGAAAAAAACGGATGGGTTGGAGAAGCTTTGGTTCTGAGGTCATTCTATTATTTGCAGCTGGTTAAGCGTTACGGAGGTGTCCCTCTTATTGGTTCTCCTTACGAGGTTACTCATGATTTTTCAAACGATAGCCGTGCTGCTTTTGAAACCTGTATCGATTTTATCATCGATAATTGCGATTCGGCATTGGCTATTCCCGAAAGCGGGAAACCAAATGTCGGTTTTCGCTGGAACATCAGCGATAACGAACGTGGCCGTATAACTCGCGCATTTGCTTATGCCGTAAAATCGCAGGCTGCATTGTATGCTGCCAGCCCGCTTTGGTATGCCAGCGGTAGCAAATATACCTGGGGAAAAGCTACAGAAATCACAAAAGAAGCGCTTGACGCCTGCCTGGCGCATGGATTTCAGTTATTCGACGTTACACCTGATCCTGACATTGCTCAAAATGCTTATGCATATTATTTCATTTATCGTTCTGATCCCAGCCGTTCGGTTGATAAAGAAACAATATTTGAAACCACTACCGAAAGGACCAACGTTTGGAAATGGGCAGGCACACCAATGACCGAAGGAGTAGAAAAAGCGGGCGCCGGCCCGTCACAGGAACTGGTTGATGCTTATGGTATGCAGGTCTCCGGCGAAATGCCTGTTCTTGGATATTCTGATGCAAGCCATTTACAACCTATCCTAAACGCAGCTTCCGGTTACGATCCGGCTCATCCGTATGAAGGCAGGGACCCTCGATTTTATGCCTCCATCTATTACAATGAGTCGCCTCGTTCGCTTACTTCTGGCAAAGTCGATAAAGATTTGTTCCCTTTTAGTTTTATACCGTCTGTTGCCAATAACGTTTCAGCAACAGAAAACGGAGAGGAAATTACTTTGTCAACAACCGGAGGGGATCCATGGATATTCACTACAACTTTGACCCGACCATTAAGCACCGGGGCACGACGCCTTGTTTCATTCGAATATAAAAGCAACAAAACAGTTAATGATGCCGAATTTTTCTTTTGCGTTGCCGGAGGTCCGCAGGGAGGAGTCGAGTCGGGACAGAATATCCTAATCGAGCAGGCATCCGAATGGGCTCGTTTTGAATATGATCTTACCTCGGCGATTAATACCTGGGGGTTTGGCGTGAATGCCGATGGCGGTGCACAACCCAAAGATCATTTTTTACGATTTGATCTTACAGGTGGTATCGGATACGAAATTACGATCCGCAATTTCAGGATCGAATGTTTTACTCCTCCGCCAGCAGCAACACCTGTTCAAACTTATGTAGGGGGAAATTGCGAAATTTCTGACCGTGTTTCCGAAATCCATAATACCAGAACAGGTTATTACATGCGTAAATTCAATAATTATAAGTCTGGAGTTAATGTTGATCAGGATGGCCTGATGAAAATATTCCGCTTGGGAGAATTGTACTTGAATTTTGCAGAAGCAGCCTACAACTCAGTTGGGCCGGATGCTGCTGTGCCTTCAAAGATTGGAGGACCGGCTTTGTCTGCACGCGACGCCGTTAATCTTATACGTGAACGGGCTGAAATGCCTCCTTTATCTTCGGGACTATCCAGGGAAGATTTTGAAATACGCTACCGAAACGAGCGACAGGTTGAACTGGCATTTGAAGAACATCGCTTCTTTGATGTGCGCCGGTGGAAAATTCTTACCCAGACTGATGGATTTGTAACTGGCATGAAGATCAACAAAAACAATGATGTTTATACCTACACCCGCATAAAGCTGAAGGACAGGGGTACAAATTCCGAAAAGTACCTGATGTACCCGATCAGTCAGTCCGAAGTTTCAAAAATGAATGGCTATACTGATGCCAACTGGCAAAATCCAGGATGGTAAGTTGATAAGTTGTTTCGAGAGATTTTGATCAAAAAAAGAGAAAAGCAGCCTTTGTGGCTGTCTTTTCTCTTGAATTGTCATTAATTGTATCCTTGCCGGCCTAACAATGCTCCTTTTGTGTTTGGCATTTCACTAATAAAACCAACCAGAAAAATGTTGACAAATAACAATATCGAATTAAAAAGAACAAAACAAACCAGGTTGATATCCCTCTGTTGTTGTATTTGTGGGCTTTTTCTTATCAAAACGGTTGTGGCACAGGATAATCTTAAAGTGTTGGAACCGCAAGCCCAAAATTTGTCTCATCTCCCCGAAAATATCCAACCGGTTATAGGCGCCTGGTTCTGGAATGAGCGAGAATTTACTGCCGGTGGATATAAACAATTTATTGATCAGGTAAATGAGCATGCATGTTACGATGTCCTCTCTGTTGCCATTAGGCGGCCGGGGCGCGATATCACCGATATCGATGTTCATAACCAGGTTAAACGCGCCGTAGATTACGCCGCTGAAAAAGGTATCAGGCTGGTATTTGACCTGGATCCGAGATTGGCCCGCCGGAAATTCGAAGCAATGTACCCCGATGAACTTCAACAATCATTGTGGCTGCACGAAGTTTTGCTTAATGACAGCGGCCCGGTCGAAACCTCTGTTAAAAGCATTGACCTTACCGACCACATGAATGGCAGTAAAATACCATATATTTCATTACGGGGTTCTTTGTTGCGGGTATATTCATATTGCAAGACATCCAATGGAATTGATCCAAATAGTTTGATAGATATTAGCCAGGAATGCAAAAAGACTAGCGCTTCAAAAGATTCACTCACGGTACTTCTCCCGGGTAGCCGCAATGACAAACAAACCCATGCTTGTGTTATGGTTTCTTTTACACACTTAACACCCGACCTTTTTGCTCCGCACTTGATCCCGTTTACACAGGATATCATACGGGATTATGCTGATGTTCCGATGGCTGGTGGCATGCGCGACGAATGGGGTTTTCCGCCAAGTACTCCTGCAAACAGGATGTGCGGGGGAAATCATTTTTGGTATTCAAAATATTACGCATCACAATATGCCGAAAAAACAGGCGGACGGGAACTGTTGTCTGATTGTTTGCTGATGTATGCCGGGATAGCGGGAGAAGAAGATGATCGCTGTAAAGCAATAAATGACTACATGGAACTAAACCGGCAACGGAACAAAATTTTGGAAGATGATTTTTACCGTACTGTAAAAGAGGTTTTTGGGCCAGAGGCTTTGGTTTTGACTCATCCAAGCTGGTATCCTTATCCCAACCGGTTTGAGTTTAAAAAGAATGGCCTTTTCTGGTGGGAAGCTCAACGCGATTGGGCACAGACCGATGAAGTAACTCCTTTCGCTGTTCGCACGGCCCTGGCAAAAAAGTGGGGAAGCCCCGTTTGGTACAACCAGTATTATTCAACCCAAAGAAAAGATTATGAAATCGAACTTTGGAGTTCTGTTCTCGCTGGAGGAAGAATCAACTATCATCCGATTTACCCGGGTGGAAAAAAAACGGAGAGGCATATCGAGCTGTTTAGGGGAGGCCTGATGCGTGGAGAAAGCCGGGTGCGCCTCTTGAATTTTATTTCTAAAACTTCTTTAAACTGCCCCGTGGCGATCGTCTTTGGACACGCTGCGGCCCTGAATTGGGCCGGTCCTTGTTTCGAAGATGTTGGCATGAGATTGGCCGATACTTTATGGAGTATGGGAGTTCCCACGGATTTGATCCCGACCAGTGAAATAGAAAACGGAAGCTTGTTCATAAATAACAATGGAGCAGTTCAGTATGGAGCGCAACATTATTCAGCCGTTATTTTGTGTAATCCGGAGTTTGAAAAAAGATCAACAGTTGATTTTTTTCAGAAAGCTTCCACCGGGTCCACGGAGCTTTTCCGTTTTGGAACCTGGATCCGCGATTTTAGCGGAAAAAGTTTTGACGGGAATGATGCGTTGCCCCCGGAAATGGTTGCTGTTGATAAGCTGGAGGCAATCGTACCGGAAATACTGCACGTGTTGAAGAAACAAAAGATCACTTTTCAAACACCTGCATCGCGAATACTGAGCGGCTTTGGTTACACTTCTGTTGCTCCCTCAACCCAGGGATTTTGCAGGCTAATTGATGGAACTGTCATTCAGGTTGCAGGGACACAAAATGCTGCGGGCGATGTTATTGGTTCCAATATAAAAATAGGGCGACATCGTGTGTCGTTTAACGCGGTCGGCCTGGCAGCGGTAAGGCTTGACAATGAGGGGAATGTAGAAGCAGTTGCCGCCGGTGGCTTGACATTTTTTAAAGCCGGTAATTTTGTAATCAGGCTTGATAAGGAGACAGACCTCGCATTGTGGAAGAATGACAAAGGTCAATTTGAAGGGGTGATACAAGGAGTTGCAGGAGAAGTTCCTCCTCAGTTATTGGCGATAACTAAAAGCTGGAACCAGTTAAAAATCCCACGAGAATATGTAGAATAACAGATGGCGAACCAATTGAACCCGAAAAACATGAAGACGTTTCCAAAAATACTATTTATGAGAATGTTATGGTTTATGTTTCTCACGAACACCTGCTTTGTAAACTCCTGTAAGAAGGAACCTGTAACTGAGCCCGAACCAACTGTTGTAAAAAGCTATTTCAGCTTTGATCCATCATCGGCGCATGATCTTCAAATATCCAATGAAGGGGCGCATCAGTATGAAATACGGACCACTGGAACAGACCCTTATGTTTTGCTAAATCCTTTGATAACGGCTAAAACAGACGAAAAGCTTGTTTTTACTTTTGAATATCAAAGCACCTCCAATATCAATGGTCTGCAAGTCTTTTTTGGGGCGCCTGTGACAGAAGAGCGTTCTGCAAAAATGGAAGAACTGGCTTTGTCTGAAAGCTGGACAACCTTTTCTTCCGATCTTGGCGACTATATCGGCGAGTTTAGCTGGGGAAGAGCCGGGCATTATTTACGACTTGATTTTGGCAATGTTTCCGGGCTGACCATTCATATCCGGAACATAGAATTTAGGGAAAGGACCGCGGATGAACAGGCTCTGGCTGATGCCCGTGCCGAAAACCGCACAAACAACCGGATTCTGGAAGAGAAACTGAAAAATTACTTTGCCTCCGGTTTCAGCGCATCTCTGACCAACGTGTCTGTTTCGGCTTCAAAAGTCATCATTTCCGGAAGTTGCCATGATTTAAACAACCTCTTTTTATGTGAAGTTAAGCCGTGCCAGGATTTGATTCAAATTGCAAAGTTCGCGGATGGAGTGGCGATTGAAAATCAGAATTTTTCTATTGCGCAGGATCGGTATGTTGAAAAAGACGGCTTTAATTACGACCGAGTGCTTTCAAAATGGGTGATTGTGAAACGAACGTCAGCAAATGACGAAATTGTCTCGTTTGCTCGTTATGCAGACGAAATTTTACCAGTACAAAAGATGCCTGTTGGAAAGTTGAGGAGTAAAAAAGGCTTGGGAGGTTTTGATGCCAGCCGTGGCTTTCAGCAAGATTTGGACGATTTGCAGATGACAAGCGTAACCGTCAATGTGCCCCTTACTTCCTATATGTATCTTCATCCGCAGGCCAACACATTGGAACATACTTATGGCGGAAAAGCATATTATTTCGACCGGGATCAAATTGAAAATTTGGACAAGACTTTGCAAACAACTGCCAGAAAGGACATCATGGTGGCAGCGATCATCTTAATTCAAAAAAAATCAGAATGCGCCGATCTTAAAATTGGAGAACTGCTACAGCACCCGGCTTACAACGGCGCGGGTTTTTTTACCATGCCCAACATGAACACGGCTGCCAGTTTGAATTGTTACGCTGCTGTGCTCGATTTTTTGGGCAGTAGGTACAACCGACCCGACAATGCCTACGGGAGAATACATCACTGGATTATGCACAACGAAGTCGATGCAGGCTTAACCTGGACCAACATGGGGGACGTTCCGATGATTGTTTTTATGGATACCTACATCAAATCGATGCGTTTGTGCCAGAACATCGTCCTGAATTACGATGAATCAGCGCAGGTGTTCGGATCGTTTACCCATTCGTGGAAAGAAGCAGTGGAAGACTATTCTACCCTCGAAATGCTGGATATACTGAATAGAGCTAGCACGACAGAAGGAGACTTCCGTTGGGGATTGGCTTGTCATCCTTATCCTCAGGACCTGAATGAGCCCAAAACATGGAACGATACCCGGGCAACTTTCTCGTTAAATTCTCCCCTGGTCACATTCAAAAACCTCGAGGTGTTAGATGCCTGGATCAAAAAAAAGGAAAATAAATTCAACGGTTCGGTCAAACGTTCGCTTTGGTTGTCAGAGAATGGAACCAATTCAAGAACATATAGCGAACAAGACCTAAAAGAACAAGCTGCTGGTTTCGCTTATGCCTGGAAAAAGATAAAGGCGCTGGATGGCATCGATGCTATCCAGTGGCATAACTGGATCGACAACAGGAACGAATTTGGCCTGCGCATTGGCTTAAGGCGTTTTATCGATGATCAAGAACAGCCCGGAGCCCCAAAACCTGTATGGGATGTTTATCAGGCAGCAGGCACAGATCAGGAAGACGATGTTTTTGAAGACTACAAATCAATCATTGGGATCAGCAACTGGGGCGAAATCATGCGGCAGGTTCCTTAAAATAAATCATACATGAAGACAAAACAATTTTTGAAAAATGTACTGTTAACGGGCATGATCCTGTTTCTGGTTCAATTTACGCAGGCTCAAAAACAATGGCCGGCCCAATGGATTAGCTCTCCTGATACCAAAAACGAAGTAAACACATGGATTTGTTTTCGGAAAGATATTTTGCTTCATAAAGTTCCTAAACAGGCACTTGCGGCAATTGCTGCCGACAGCAAATATTGGCTTTGGATAAACGGAGAAATGGTTGTTTTTGAAGGAGGCCTAAAGCGTGGGCCTTCTCCTGACGACACTTATTACGATGAAATAGATTTGGCTCCTCATCTAAAAAAAGGACACAACACAATAGCTGTTTTATTGTGGTATTTTGGGAAAGAAGGTTTTTCACATAAGGACAGTGGTAAAGCCGGCTTGTTGTTGGACTGCCAAACACTCGGATTGCAGCTGAACTCGGATGAAAACTGGAAAACCTTGCTTCATCCGGCGTTTTCATCCTGTGATGGTGTCCAGCCAAACTGGCGTCTGTCTGAATCAAGTTTACTTTTCGATGCACGAAAAGACCCGGGAAAATGGATGGAGCAGGATTACGATTATTCGTCCTGGCAGCCAGCTAAAGTTTTAGGGATTCCTCCTTGCCAGCCATGGAACCAGCTTGTTCGCCGTCCGGTTCCGCAATGGAAAGATTTTGGGCTGAAAGATTATGAAAACAAAGGTGATTTTCCAGAGATTAGTACCGGAGAACCAGTCATTGCGAAACTCCCCGCTAATTTGCAGGTGACGCCCTGGCTTGAAGTGGAGACAACCGAAGGGCAGGCGATTATGATTCGTACCGATCATTTTGTGGGGGGCGGCGAACCGAATGTGCAGGCAAAGTATATCACAAAAAACGGGCTTCAGGCCTACGAAAATTTGGGCTGGATGAATGGAGAAGAAGTTATTTATTCGATTCCGGAAGGGGCCAGAATCCTGGGGTTAAAGTACCGCGAAACAGGATTTGATACTGAATTTACAGGTAGTTTTCATTGTTCCGATGAGTTTTTCGACCAGTTGTGGAACAAAGCCCGCCGGACCCTTTATGTAACCATGCGCGACAACTATATGGATTGCCCCGACAGGGAACGGGCGCAATGGTGGGGCGACGAGGTAATTGAAAGCGGAGAAGCTTTTTATGCCTTTGACTGCCGGAGCCATTCCCTGCAAAAAAAGGGAATGCTTGAATTGATCAACTGGCAAAAGCCTGACGGGATACTTTTTTCTCCGGTACCTGCCGGCAATTGGGACAAGGAACTTCCTGGCCAGATGCTTGCTTCAATCGGGTTCTACGGTTTTTGGAACTATTACCTTCATACGGGCGACCTGCAAACCATTGGTAATGTTTACGATGGCGTATTGCGTTACCTGGCCGTCTGGAAGATTATGCATGACGGGACCCTCACCTTCAGGGAAGGTGGTTGGAACTGGGGAGATTGGGGAGAACAGAAGGATATGGAATTGCTTCAGAATACATGGTATTACCTGGCGCTGAGGGGGGTGCACAAAATGGCGATGGCGCTAGGCAAAACGGATGACGCCAACCACTTTCAACATCAGATGGATCAGTTTAAAGCAGCCTTTAACCAGCAATTCTGGAATGGAACCGCCTATCGGCATCCTGATTATAAAGGCCAAACAGATGATCGGGTGCAGGCGCTGGCTGTTGTTGCTGGCTTGGCTGATGAAGAAAAGTACCCTCTGCTGTTTGATGTTTTTAAAACACACGAACATGCCAGTCCGTACATGGAAAAATATGTTATCGAAGCGCTTTTCCACATGGGACAAGACAAATACGCGCTGGAGAGGTTAAAGAAGCGTTTTGGTCCGATGGTAAACGATTCAGAAAATTCTACATTGTGGGAAGTATGGGGCAATGAAACCGATGGGTTTCAGGGAGGAACAACAAACCACGCATGGAGTGGCGGGGGCCTGACACTGCTTTCGCAATATGTTTGCGGAATCGTCCCAACCGAACCGGGGTATAAAAAATTCCAGGTTGCACCTCAACCTGGAGCGTTAACTTCAGCATCGGCTAAAGTCGAAAGTGTTCAAGGTGAGATTGAGCTTGCCTTTTTAAATCAGCCGGAAAGCTTTGAAATGAATGTGACTGTTCCCAGGAACGCCTCTGCTTTGATAAAACTGCCATTCGGAGATTTTACCGAGGTTAGATACAATGGAAAGATGATATGGAAGAACGGAGTATGGGTGAAGAAGAGCGGATCCCAACTGGTTTCTTTTACAGCAGAAAAAAGACAGCTTGAAGTGACAAGCGGAAAGTGGAGCTTTAAAGCAGCTAAATAAAGAATACCTAATAAAATCAATTAAGCTATCATGACACGTTTATTAACTATTTTTCTCTCCTGTTTGTTTGCTGGCAATTGCAACCTGGTATTGGGACAGCATAAATTTTCACTCGTACCCAAGCCCGTTGAAATAAAAATTCAAAGCGGAGCCTTTTTTTTGTCAGAAAAAACAAGCCTTTCAATTCCCGCCGGAAATAATGATATTCGGGAAATTGCCGAACTTTTTGCCGACGAGTTGGCTTCCGTTTCGGGCCATAGGCCGGAAATCATTTCCCGAAAAGCAAAACAATGTATCGGGTTTAAGTTGACGACTATCTCCGATGCTTCGCTGGGTGATGAAGGCTATTCGTTAAATGTTTCGTCTCAGGGAATATTGATTTGCGCCAACAAACCAGCCGGATTGTTTTACGGTGTGCAAACCCTTTTGCAGTTGATTCCACCAGTAAAAACAAGGGCTCCGATCGCTATTGCTGCGACTCATATTACGGACTATCCGCGTTTCGGATGGCGTGGCCTGATGCTGGATGTCAGCCGCCACTTCTTCACCAAAGACGAAGTGAAACGCTTCATCGATCAAATGGTGAAATACAAATACAACGTGTTCCACTGGCACCTGACCGATGATAACGGTTGGAGAGTCGAAATAAAATCCTATCCCAAACTGACCAGTGTGGGCGCCTGGAGTGTTTTTCGTACCGGCTGGTATGGCTCGTTCGAACCGGAAGAACCGGGAGAACCCGCAACTTACGGTGGTTTTTATACCCAGGATGATATCCGCGAAATTGTGAAATACGCTGCCGACCGTTTCGTGACCATCATCCCCGAGATTGATGTACCCGCCCATAGCCGAGAAGTGCTGGCTGCTTATCCCGAATTTTCATGCACCGGAAAAACAACTACTGTATCGGCAGGAACCAGGAATGGAGTTGGCGAAAATGTTTTATGTGTGGGTAACGAGCATGTTTTTGAAATGCTCATTGCCGTATTCGAAGAGTTAGCTGCACTTTTCCCGGGAGAATATTTTCATATCGGGGGCGACGAAGCTAACCGTCAATATTGGATGAATTGCCCGAAATGCCGGCAGCGTATGAAAGACGAACATATACAAAACCTCCCCGAATTACAAAGCTATTTTACCAAACGGGTTAGCGGAATGTTGGCGTCACAACACAAGAAAATGATTGGTTGGGACGAAATACTGGAAGGAGGTTTGCCTTCGGATGCTACTGTGATGTCGTGGCGCGGGCTTGATGGCGCAATTGCAGCAGCCAAAGCCGGGCACCACGCGGTAATGTCGCCAACTTCGTTTTGTTATTTCGATTTTATGCAGGGAGAAAAAAACATCGAGCGAAATTCTGTCGGATCTCTACGGGCCAGGCGGGTTTATGAGTTTGAGCCGGTACCTGATGGTATTGACCCTAAATATATTCTTGGAGGACAGGGAAATATCTGGAGTGAGTTTATTCCCAATTACCGTCGGGTGGAATACATGACCTGGCCACGGGCGTTGGTTCTTTCCGAGATTCTTTGGTCGCCGAAGGGAACCCGCAACTGGGATGAGTTTGTTCCCCGCATGGAAGCGCAGTTCGCTCGTTTTGAGCAGTCCGAAATAAATTATGCGCCAAGTATTTACGATCCTGAGATTTCGGTGGTGAAATCAGCGGAGGGTGACTTGCGTATTACGTTTACTCCTGAGATTTCAGGATTGGATGTTTACTACACTTTCGATTGTACATTCCCTGATAAATTCTCGACAAAATACGATGGTACCCCAATTAAAACACCCAAAGGTTCGTCTGAAATCTGGGCAATTACCTACCGGAAAGGCAAGCCCATCGGTCGTATGCTCGTAATTACATTTGACGAATTAAAAGCTCGTATGTAATCTTTAACGAATCTTGACATGAAAAAAAAGAGTTTAGTTCAATTATTTGCATTGGTGTTTATTGGCTCATTTTTCGCCAATGATTCCACAGCTCAAATCACACTAAGCGACCAATGGGCAGCAACAGATGCTCTTGGCCGGAAAGTAAGCGATTACCAGACAGCAGGTGCCAAAAAGAAAGATAAGTTCATAGCGATGTTTTACTGGACCTGGCATCAGGGAAATGACGATACAACTTATCAGGTCAAAAATATTACCGAAATCGTTCGAAAATATCCCGAGGCAGTGAAGGATTATCATCATCCCGCCTGGGGAATCAAACAACCCGGCTTTTTCTATTGGGAACAACCGTTGTTGGGGTACTATAAAACTACAGATCCCTGGGTGCTTCGAAAGCATGCTGAAATGTTGGCCGATGCCGGTGTTGATGCCGTTTTTTTCGATTGTACCAACGGCGATATTACCTGGAAGGAATCTTATGAAGCCCTTCTCAAAACATGGGATCAGGCACAGAAAGATAGCGTCAACGTACCGAAAATTGCTTACATGCTTCCGTTTGGGCCGGTTCCGCATGGATTGGCTTCGTTACGTCAGTTATACCGTGATGTTTATAAACCGGGTCATTATAAAAATCTCTGGTTCACATGGAAAGGAAAGCCTTGCATAATGGGCTATCCCGACAACCTGACAGATTCGGAAGAAGATCGGGAAATTGCCAATTTCTTTACTTTCCGTCCCGGGCAACCCGATTACGTGAATGGTCCTACCCGAAATGATCAATGGGGGTGGCTCGAAAATTATCCGCAGCATGGTTATGCAAAAAGTGCTGATGGAAAATATGAACAAGTTACAGTGGGCATTGCACAGAATGCATGTCCTGCCACCAACGGTCATTGCAGTGCATTTAACTTGCCTGGTTCTTACGGCAGAAGCTTCAGCCGGCGAAATGGTTTTGATCCCCGGGTTGATGGGTACCTTTACGGCTGGAATTTTCTGGAACAATGGGACCGGGCCTTTGAGCTCGATCCGGAACTGGTTTTTATAACCGGATGGAACGAATATATTGCCGGGCAATGGCTGCCAAAAGATGGTTGGACCGGCGAACCGTTTTCATTTGTCGATCAATTCGATTGGGAACACAGCCGCGATATTGAACCCAATAAAGGTTGGGGCGACAAAGGAGATGTATATTACCTTCAGTTGGTCGATCAGGTAAGGAAATTTAAGGGAATGGAAATTTCGCAAAATGTCTCTGAACCGAAATCCATTAAAATAGGGAAAGCTGATGGCTGGAAAGATGTTGCTCCCTGGTTTGCGCACTACAAAGGAAACACCCAACATCGTGATCATCGCGGGCGCTACAATCAGTACTACAAAAACAACACAGGGCGTAATGATATTGTTGGAGCCAAAGTTGCCCGGGATATGAAAAAACTATATTTCTACGTGGAGACTGCCGAAATACTGAGCCCGAAAACCGGTCGGAACTGGATGATGCTTTTTATTGATGCCGACCGCGATAAATCAACCGGATGGAGTGGTTATGATTACATTGTCAACCGGATTAGTCCAACGGGAAAAGCATTTGTGGAAAAAAATGTCCGGAACAGCTGGGAATGGGAAAAGGTTGCTGAAACCAAATATGCCGTTAACGGGAATAAACTGGAATTGGAAATTCCACGGGAAATACTGAATCTGGCTGGGAAAGATGTTGATATTGAATTTAAATGGAACGATAACATGCAGGAGAACGGCAACATCATGGACTTTTATGTGAACGGAGATACTGCTCCCGGTGGTCGTTTCAATTTCGTATATGCTGAAAAATAAAACCAAACAAACCAATAACGATACTAATCATGAAAGTTTTATTTCGACTTTGGGCAGGACTTCTTCTGTTCATATTTTTTGTATCATGTGGGTCGGATGAGAAAGCTGTATCCGGAGAAGCGCTTGAAAGTGGCTTTGTCAATCCGCACGATTCGATCCAAACCAGCGTTTACTGGTACTGGATTTCGGATAATATTTCCAAAGAAGGCGTTGAAAAAGACCTGGAATCGATGAAAGCGGCCGGCATCAACCGGGCATTTATCGGCTACATCGGGCAGGATGATGTACCTTCCGGGAATGTGAAAATATTCAGCGATGAGTGGTGGGAGATTCTTCATGTTGCGCTTAAAAAAGCTACCGAATTAAATATAGAAATTGGCATCTTCAATTCGCCGGGCTGGAGCCAGTCAGGTGGCCCGTGGGTGCAACCGGATGAAACCATGCGTTATCTGGCCACATCGGAGTTGCATGTAAAAGGCCCGCAAAAACTTAGTCAGAAACTGGATAAACCGGTTGAGCCTTTTCAGGATGTGAAAGTAATTGCCTACCCCGAACCAAAATTCTACGGACAGATTTTTGATTCTGAAACAGGACGTATGACTTCTTTGCCAAACGTAACAGGCTTGTCAAAACTAATTGATCAAAATGCGGCCACCGGGATGACGCCAACCGGTGTGACTAATGCACCGGCATCGCCCGAAGCAACAGGTTTGGAGATTGATAAAATGAGCAAAAAACACGTGGAAAAACATTTCGAGGAATACATCGGCGAGATATTGAAGCGGATTCCCGAAGCCGACCGAAAAACATTTAAAGTGGTGGTTCAGGACAGTTATGAAACCGGCGGACAAAATTTCACCGATGATTTTCTTGCTGAATTTAAAGAAAGGTATCGTTACGACCCGCTTCCGTTTTTGCCGGTCTTCCGGGGATTTGTGGTAAACAGTCAGCTGGAATCAGATCGTTTTTTGTGGGACGTCCGCCGCATGGTGGCCGACAAAGTAGCTTATGACTATATTGGAGGATTGCGTGATATCAGCCATAAATATGGATTGAAAACCTGGCTCGAATGCTATGGACACTGGGGCTTCCCGGGCGAATTTCTGATGTATGGAGGGCAGTCGGATGAAATTGGCGGTGAGTTTTGGAGCGAAGGTGAGTTGGGAAACATTGAAAACCGCGCCGCAACTTCCTGCGGACACATCTACGGAAAAACAAAAATATCTGCGGAGTCCAATACCGTTGCCGGAGGTTCTTTCAGCCGTTATCCGGCCATGTTTAAGCAACGGACCGATCGTTTTTTTGCTGAAGGAATCAACAACACACTTTTGCATGTTTATATTTCACAACCTTATGAAGATAGAAATCCGGGGGTAAACGCGTGGTTCGGAAACGAGTTCAACCGGAAAAATACCTGGTATCCCCAGTTGAGTGTTTTTGTCGATTACCTGAAACGTTCGAATTACATGCTTCAGCAGGGTTTGAATGTGGCTGATGTTGCTTATTTTATTGGTGAAGATGCTCCAAAAATGACCGGAGTCACTGATCCTGAACTTCCGGCAGGCTATCAGTTTGACTACATGAATGCTGAAGTAATCGAAAAATTTATGACTGTGAAAGACGGTTTAATCACGCTGCCTCATGGCACGCAATACCGGATTTTGGTGTTGCCAAAGCTGGAGACCATGCGACCTGAGTTGCTGGCAAAAATTAAACAACTTGTTCATGACGGAGCTGTTATGCTGGGCCCTGCGCCCAAACGTTCGCCCAGTCAGCAAAACCAGCCTGAAGCAGATCAGCAGGTTGCCGAATTGGCTGCTGAGTTGTGGGGCGATGTGGACGGAGCTAGCGTGAAATCGCGTAAAGTGGGCAAAGGTTTGATTATGCACGGGCTCTCCATGGAAGAGGCTTTTGTAATGATCAACTGTGTCCCTGATTGTAAAATACCGGAAGACAACAGTATCCACTTCGGCCACCGGACAATGAATGGCGCTGAGATTTATTTTATCAGCAATCAGACGAACGAAACAAAACAAGTTACGCCTGAATTTCGGGTAAAAGACAGACAGCCGGAGTTTTGGGACGCAACAATCGGCACAATACGGGTTCTTCCGGCTTACGAACAAACAGAAAATACAACCGCAGTTCCACTGAAACTGGCGCCATATCAAAGTGCATTCATCGTTTTCCGTAAACAGGCAGGTCCGGCAAAAGTGCATGGTGTGGAAGCCAATTATCCGGAGCCAATCCGAATTACCGATTTGAAAGGTCCGTGGACGCTTCAGTTCGACGCCGCTCAGCGTGGACCGGAACAGCCGGTGGTATTCGATACCCTTGAGGATTGGTCAACTTCGGACGATGAACGGATTAAATACTATTCAGGAACAGCTGTTTATACCAATAAATTCAATCTCGACGAATTACCGGAAGGAGAGCAGATCATCATCGGTTTGGGAAACCTGACTGCTATGGCGAAGGTTACCGTGAATGACCAGTATGCAGGCGGTGTGTGGACCCCACCTTACCAGTTGGATATTACCAATTTTGTGAAGTCGGGTAAAAATGAACTGAAGATAGATGTCATAAACACCTGGGTAAACCAGTTGATTGGCGATCAGCAATTGCCTGCTGATCAACGCCTGACTTGGTGCCCTGTTAATCCTTACGGCGCCGGCAGCCCCTTGCAACCCTCAGGATTGTTCGGGCCAGTAACTGTTTCGGGCGTAAAATACTAATTTACTCTCATTCGACTATAAGTTGAGATTGCTGTTCAATCGTTTAGAGGACAATACTTTTTTTGATTTGAATAAACCAACTAAACCGAAAAATCATGAAACATAGAATCATGTTATTTGCATTTTTTATTGCATTGGCTGTTTCCAAGCTCAATGCTCAATCTGTGATTCTTACCAGCGATCAGCAATTGGAAGGTTTGACCCGGCCTGACCAGAAACTGGATTTATCGCTTGGATACAATAAATACGTCCGCAGTTTGCGGGAAATCTGTGAAGAGGGGAAAAAACAGGGTTCGCACGAGTTGATTGTAGCTTTCGATGAATTTTTCAGACAATACAGGAGTGACGTGGGCACCGAACGAAAGCTCACCCCTGATATGGATGAGTATGTTGACAAAATGAAGATCGTAAGTGATTTCGCCGGCAGATACAATCTGGGACTTTGTCTGAGCCTGTTAAGCCCTCTGGAACTGGGGCAGGCTTATAAAAAACAAACCGGAAACAGCGGACGCTGGCTGGCATACAAAGTAGGGTTCAGGGATAGCAAAACCGGTAAATTTAATATCCCGATATGGCAACAACTTTACTGGACCAACAACAAAGGAAAATCACCGGTTCGTTTAACAGGAGTGAAAGCTTATGCTTTTAAAGAAAGCGGCGGACATTTTCCATATCGTGTCGTGATGCCCGAAGATATTGTTCCGCTCACCGATGTTCAATACGAAGCTACCGACACGATGAATTACACCGCGCGCGGTATCGGGCAAAGCATTGACATGCGCCTTTTGCAAGTATTCAGCAATAAACCGGAAGTTTTGGGTTACGATCGTGTGATGGTGATGCTGGAATATGAGACACAGGAAATGGATTATTTTAATGCCGATGCGCCGGTATTTCTCAAATCGCTGATGAAAAAATATCACGACAAAGGAGTAAACCTCACTTCCTTGTATTCCGACGAGATGCATATTCAGCAAGACTGGAGTTATTTCAGTCACCACGAAAACGGCCAGTTTGCCGAACGGTATTTAACCAAGGCTTTTGCGGAGGCTTATACCCAAAAATTCGGTCAGCCTTTCGACGACAAGTATCTGCTTTATTTTGCTTATGGAGCGCTCAACTATGAGCCTTTTGCCTTGTCTGTCCTGAATGTTCAATACGTGATGGGCGAGAAGCCTGAGGATATTTCCCGCACCTTTCTTTTACGCGATCGTTATTACAAGTTGTTGAATAATGGGGTTGTCGATCTGTTTAAGGAAGCCCGGGACTATGCTGAGTCGCTCTTTAAACGCGAACTAAAAACCGGTGCGCATGCTTCGTGGGCCGAAAGCCCTACCATTGATCTGTGGAATACTGAAAAGCTGTCCGGATTTCCGAATCAATATGAATATACTTCCAATTTTGTCTGGAGTAATACGGTACATCAGGCATCGGCTGCCTGTTACGATTATTTTAAATGGGGCGAATATCTTGAACCCACCGGGAACGATTTTGCAGAGTGCGGATGGGGCGACCGTAATTATTACGGTGCGGCAATGGCTGCATCAATCGGCGTGATCAACAAATACCCAAGCGCCTACGCGGCTGCATGGGGATTTCCCGACAAAGCGCTGGAACGACGGATGGTAATCAATTACGCGTTTGGAGCACAAGCGCCCCGCGACATCTCGATGATTACCGGAGGCGTTCACCGAGATGTGGAAGTGCTGGCGCTTTACCCGATGAGCCTGGTGGCAACGGAAGAACGTTTCGGGAGCTGGATGACACAATATGGTTATGCAAATTATTTGTCTGCCGAAAAGCTGGTGCAAATGGCAAAATTGCAGGATGACGGCAAACTCGCGGTAAAAGACAAAAAATACGGGACCATCGTCGTGTTGTTTGAACCACTTCCTGAAAAAGGATTGCTCGACCTGCTTGCCCAGTTTACTGAAAAAGGCGGCAAAGTGCTTTGGTTTGGAACGCCTCCTTTGATCGATTCTGAAGGAGAAGATTGTTCCAAACAATGGCAGGAATTATCCGGCATCACCTGGCAGTTCGATGGGTATATGGGCGAAATTGCCGCGGGAAAAGAGGTTGCATTTTCCGGAAGTCTCTCCGATGTTCCCAAACAAACCATTTTGACCGACTTTTTGGTAGATCGGATTTACCCGGCAGAAGCCAACGGGAACGAAATTGTTGCAAGTTGCGACGGAAAAACGATTGGGGTGAAGACCATGCATGGACAAGGCGAATTTTACTACCTGGGATTCCGTCCGCGCGATGACCAGTCGGAAAGCCTCGGGTACGAAACGCGCACATTGTTCGAGACGCTGAAAGCTGCCGGGGCCTATCCTCCTTCCGGGGCAATCGCCGGTGTGAACGATAATCCTTCAGTTGTTTCGCGCACATCCGACTATTTTGTTACCCGTTTCCCCAATACAACAACAATGGTCATTTGTCATTACCGCACGCACCGCGAAAACTGGGAAGGCGGGTTTTCTCGGAATGCCGAAAACGATGCCAAAGCTTTAGCCGTAAATCCATTGCCTTCTGACGGGATTGAACTGGACAACGTAGCAATAAATGGTCATCATGTTTCATTCAAAGGGCGTCTCTGGCTGGCTTTTCGTACCACCGAAAATAAGCTGGCAGCTTTCATCGGGAACGACTGTAACGAAATTTCTATCGATGGCAAAGTTTATCGTTTTTCTGATCAGCCACTTTCAAAAATCGTTTTTATTCCCGAAACCAATGGAGGTAAAACAGTTTATCACATTCAGGTAACAGGGACCGGCAAGGTGAGATTGCCAATCGTCGGCAAAAAAATTCCTTCAAAACTGAAAACCGGGACACAAAACATTCCCGTGAAAGTTTCCGAAGAGGGGATTGAACTGAAAATTGATGATTCCATTTCCGGCAAATGGCTAACCATGGATATTTGAAATTAACTAATAAATCGAACCAATGAAGGCAATTCCAAATTCAGTTTTCATCATTTTTCTGCTGGCAGCAATAGCCGGTTTTACTTCCTGCCAAAGCCAGGGGAAAATCGAAACTTCTGTTTCTGAAAACAAAAACAGCAACTACCGCGATATTTACCCCGATACCTGGGTCGCGAATGATGCCCTTGGCCGTCGAATGCCATCGTTTTCGGAAGTGGGACCTGTTAAAAACGACCAGCGTCGGGTAGTCGGAATTTTTTACATCACCTGGCACACGCAGGATAAACTCTCGATGAAACAACCTTACACAGCCGATGTTACCAAAATTCTGGAAAAGGCTCCCGAAGCCCGCCTGAAAGCCGATCACCCGCTTTGGACTGAAGGCACCTATCACTGGGGCGAACCCGAAAACGGCTACTTTCTGAGCCAGGATGAATATGTGATCCGCAAAGATATGTCGATGCTGGCCGACGCCGGCGTCGATGTGCTGGTGATGGATGTTACCAACGCGGTTCGTTACTGGGATGAATGGGACGTTACTTTTTCAACAATGCAAAAGATGAAGGCGGAAGGCAACCGCGTGCCGCAATTTGTGTTTTGGGCCTTTAACGGGCCGGTAATCACCGTTGTTCAGGATTTATTCGATCGCATTTACAAAGAAGAAAAATACAAAGACCTTTGGTTTTACTGGGATGGAAAACCTTTGTTGCTGTACAACGGAAATCCTTCGGTTGACGCCAATGGCGGCGGTGTGCAAAATCCGAACCCTCATTACGATGTTGCGGCCAAAACCGATAAAAACCATCCATATTACGACGACCCGGATTATTCCGAAGAGTTTTACGAAGATTATACCAAAGAAGTGAAAGCATTTTTTACGCTTCGCACCATGTGGTGGGGATATTACGAATGGGCTGGTGAGCGCTTTATTGGTGCCGAAGACAATTGGAGTTTTGGTTACAGCATGGCCGACAAAGAAATCCAGGCGTTGTCTCCCCTCGGGTTGGTTTCTACACACAAGGGGCAAATTGAAGAAGCCGCGGTGACCCCGGCGCAGCACCCGGTCACCATGACTAGCGAAAACATGGGGGTCGGAAAATCGTGGTCGCTGAAAAACGGCGAACCCAGATTGAATGAATATGACTTGCCTGATTCGGCTTATGTTCCCTGGCTTGGGAAAATGGTGAAAGATCCTGTCGGATACGGAATTTATTTCCAGGAACGTTGGGAAGATGCTTTGAAGGCCGATCCGCAGTTTTTATACATCAACGATTGGAATGAATGGACCGCTGGAAAATATCAGTCCGAAGGTGCAAAAACAACCCCTTGGCTTGGACGCGATAATCCTTTCTTTTTTGTCGATCAGTACAATTCGGAGTTTAACCGCACCGTGAGCCCCATGAAGGACGGTTACACCGACAACTACTACATGCAAATGGCGCAAAATATCCGCAGGTACAAAGGTGTGCGCCCGATCCCGGAACAGGCTGGTTTTACTTCAATAAAAATTGACGGACGTTTTACTGACTGGAACAAGATTGAAAATGAATTTCGCGATACCCGGAATGACACCTTTCACCGCGATGCATTGGGATATGCTGGTATTTATTATGTAAATAATTCGGGAAGGAACGACATCGTTACTTCGAAAGTGGCTGTCGATAAGCAGAACATTTCTTTTTATGCCGAAACCAGCGAGAAATTAAGTAATCCCAACGACGACAACTGGATGCTGCTCCTGATTGACGCCGATCAAAACCCGGAAACGGGTTGGTATGGTTATGATTTTCTTGTCAATAAAAAGATTAAAGACGAAAAAACGACCACGCTGATGCGTTACAACGCTGCCGGGGATCAAAACCTGTGGGCGCAAGTGGCTGAACTGAATTACGCCGCTTCCGGCACCCAGCTTGAACTATCGGTGCCCCTCGAGTTTTTAGGGCTGACAGGCGACCGGTTTACTTTCGATTTTAAGTGGACTGACAACCCCGATGGGCTGAAAGATCCTATTTCGCTTTGCACACACGGAGACACAGCTCCCAACAGGAGGTTTAATTACCGTTTGATCTGGAATAAATAAGAATTTGTTTTTGATTTGAATATCACTAAATATTGCTATATGAACAACAAGGTTTTATCGTTTCTAATTTTAATAGGTATCTCCGTAAGCGTTTCGGCACAGCCACCTTTGATGGGCGAATCAGCCAACCCATCTGTCCGGGGAACTGCCTTAACGCAAAAGTTTCTCAGTCCAACCCGAATTGTCTGGAAGTCGGATGAAACAGGAAATAAAGTGGTAAATGCGGAAAGTATTCTGAATCCGGGTATTGGGCAAGCCGACCTTAACCAGGGAAAGTACCTGACGTTGATCAACGATCAGAATTCTAAAACAGGTTTGATCCTGGATTTTGGTTGCGAGATCCAAGGCGGAATAGAGATCATTACAACCATTAATAATCAAAACCCGGTGGGACGTGTCCGCATCCGATTGGGCGAATCAGTGAGCGAAACCATGAGTGAGGCAGGTTCCGACGGCGCGACAAACGACCATGCCATGCGTGATTTTACAGTTCGGCTTCCTTGGTTGGGGCGGTTGGTGGTCGGTGAATCAGGCTTTCGGTTTGCGAGGATTGATTTGGTTGACCCGGAGACAAAAATCGAAATAAAAGAGGTCAGCGCTGTGTTGAGGTATCGGGACATTCCTTACCTGGGCTCTTTTAGATGTAACGACGAACGGCTGAATAAAATATGGATGACCGGCGCCTACACTGTTCACCTGAATATGCAGGACTACCTGTGGGATGGCGTAAAACGAGACCGGCTGGTGTGGGTCGGCGATATGCATCCCGAAGTGATGACGATCAACGCAGTTTTTGGCAGCAATGAAGTGGTTCCTAAAAGCCTTGATCTCGCCCGCGATTTAACGCCATTGCCCAACTGGATGAACGGGATTAGCTCTTATTCAATGTGGTGGTTGTTAATCCAGCGTGACTGGTATTATTATCACGGTGATTTGGATTATCTGAAAGAGCAGAAAGAATATATGGTAGGCTTGTTGCGTCTTTTATCTTCTAAAATAGACGAAGATGGCAAGGAAGTGCTCAATGGAAATCGTTTCCTCGACTGGCCTTCCAGCGAAAATAAAGACGCGGTTCACGCCGGCCTGCAGTCGATGATGGTTATGACTTTTGATGCGGGGGCCGATTTGTGCGAAATTTTGGGAGACAAAAAAACAGCAAAGCTTTGCAAAACGTCCGTTGATAAAATAAAAAAGCATGTGCCCAGCATGGCTGCTTCAAAACAAGCCGCTGCTTTGCTCGCCATGTCTGGACTGGTGGCGCCTGAGCTGGCAAATCAACAGATACTGGGAAAAGAGGGCGTACACAAAATGTCAACGTTCTATGGTTATTATATGCTCACGGCTCGTGCTATGGCAGGCGATTACCAAGGGGCGATTGATAATATCCGTGAATATTGGGGTGCCATGATTGATTTGGGTGCCACAACGTTTTGGGAAGACTTCGACATCGACTGGACAAAAAATGCTGCGCGCATTGACGAGCTTGTGCCTGAAGGTAAAATTGATGTTCATAAGACTTATGGCGGCTATTGTTATGAACACTTCCGCCACAGTTTTTGCCACGGCTGGGCATCGGGCCCCACAAGCTGGCTCTCAAAACAGGTGTTGGGGGTGAGCGTTGTGGAGCCCGGCTGTAAAAAAATCCGGATTGAACCGCATTTAAGCGACCTGGAATGGGTGAAAGGAACTTTCCCGACGCCTTACGGGGTCGTAATTATTGAGCACCGGAAACGACCCGACGGGAAAGTAAAAACAACCTTTGATGCGCCGAAAGCAGTTCAGGTAATAATAGATTGAAAATGGCTGTTGTTTGCTCCAAATGTAGGTTTTAAACTGTAAATTCAATTTTTTATGGAAAAATATTTTTTAATACCAGTCCGCATAAGTGTGGTTTTGTTGTTTTCTATTTTATTATTGTTCGGTTGTTCCAATTCTGTTGCTGATGATTCTTCCGACAGCTCAACGGATCCGGATGAAGGAAAGGTTGCCGGCCTGGATATCACAGAAAAAAGCGATATCGTGAGTATTTGTTACAGCGTGTGGTTTAACAATACTTATCGTCCGGCCTATTATAATATCACCGAAATTTTAACGACCAATCCCGATAACCCGCAATGGGGGCCGATTAATGCTTTTCATTATTGGGCAGAACCGGCTTTGGGATTTTATGATTCTGATAATACAGAAGTCATAAGAACTCATTTGCGTCAGCTTCAGGAAGCGAAAGTCGATTTTATTATCTTGGATTTTACAAATGGTTTGGCTGAAATGCTTTTGGAGGATACCGAGGTGCTTTGCAATACTGCACTGGAACTACGAAAAGCGGGAGAAGCTACTCCCGGTATTGTATTTTGGTGTCAGAACAGTGAATTGGACAGGTCGTCAAATGGAATCAAAATATACGACCTGTTTTATCAATCACCAAAATACGACGAACTATTTGTTTATTGGTCCGGCAAGCCGTTTCTGATTACGACAAGTGACCCGACTGATTCGGGCGACAAGGAGCTCCTGACCCATTTTACATGCAGGAAAATGTGGGGCTTACAAAGCACATTGGCTTCCAGAGAATGGTCATTCCTTCAGGACGAACCTCAAAACGTAACGATGAACGGAAGCCGGGCGGAACAAATATCGGTCTCGGTTGCCCATCAGGAAACTTATATGTCGTACCCGACAGCGACCACCCGAAATAAAGGCAAAACTTTTCAGGATCAGTGGCGAAAGGCTTTCTCTGTCCGGCCCAAAGTAGTTACAATAACCTGGTGGAATGAATGGATGGCGCAACGGTTCGTTGATGAAAATGGAAAGACGCGATTTGTTGACAACTACACACGGGAAGGCAGTCGGGACATTGAACCGATGAAAGGCGGTCACGGCGATTTGTATTATCAATTTATGAAACAGTACATTAAAGCCTACAAAGATCATATTGATTTCCCCGAAAACTTATTGGAGACAGAGGACTATGACTAAGTCCGAAGCTTCTGCAGAAAAATAGACTGAAGCAAATTGGAACCTGACAGTCAAAAAGAGTATATTTGCCTACTTAAACGGTTAAGTAATTAATTAAGCTATGAAAAAAATTGTATTGTTGTTCGTATTGCACAGTTTTTTGATGGCGGCGCTTCAGGCACAGGTGCGTTTCGCCAATATATTTTCAGACAACATGGTAATACAAGCTCATAAGCCCATAAAAATATGGGGAAATGCTTCTGCCGGAGAAGTGGTGAAAGTTTTTCTGGACAAGTAGCAGCAAATGACCATAACGGATAAAGAGGGAAAGTGGATGCTTGAATTTCCTCCGATGGATTACGGAGACATGGTTGTTCTCAGAGGTTTTGGAGAAAGGGATACAGCCGAACTGAAAAATGTTTTGATTGGAGATTGTGGGTTTGTTCCGATAGTCTAACAAGGCAATGACTATTATCGGAGAAGGAGGATAAATGTATAATTATGTGAATTAGATAAACAGTGCTAGCTATCCATAAATTCGCATGTTCAATGTAAAGCCTAAGTTATCTGCTACTTTAGGAGATGATCAGAAATTTGTATGGGCAAATGCAAAAATATCAGGAAAGAATAAGGTAATTGTGTATTCTTACCAAATAAAGAATCCCGTAATAGTGCGTTATTGCTGGGCCAATAATCCTGATGTAAATCTTTATAACAGTGCAGGTTTGCCGGGCTGTCCATTTCGAACAGATTCATAGAGAATCAGTACCGAACATTGATCTTAAAATTCAATGTTCTGATTTTAATTTTTTAATTTGAAAAAAAAATATTATGAGTAACAGATTGATTTTATACCTGTCCCCGTTTATCCTTTTATTTTTCGCCTGTACGTCGCAACCGAATAAAAGAGCAGAAGAACCTGGTAGTGTTGAGTTTACTATTCTGCAATTGAATCTTTGGGGTGAATGTACAAAGGTTGAAAATGGTTCGCAATATTTATTGGATCAAATTGCTTATTTTCAGCCCGATATAGCAACGTTTTGTGAGTTGTATAAAGGCGAAAATGATGGCCCAATAATACCTCAATTAACACAATCGCTTGCAGAAAAGGGAATGACATATTATAGTGCGCAAGTTGATGGAAGGGCTATAATATCGAAATACCCTATAATTGGGAAAGAGAGAATTAATAAGTGGATGTTTAAAGCGGTGTTGAATATTGATGGGAAACGTGCTGCAGTGTACCCTGCTCATAGTGAATACCGTTATTATTCTTGTTATTATCCTCGTGGATATAGCGATGGAAGCTCCAGTTGGGACAAATTACCAAATCCGATAACAGATGTTGATGAGATTTTGGTAGTAAACCGGCAGTCTGGGCGGATTGAATCCACGAAGACCTTTATTCGCAGTGCCAAAGATGAAATAGAGCAAGAAGCTTTGATTTTCTTATCGGGCGACCTAAACGAACCATCACATTTGGATTGGCAAAAGAATACAAAAGAAATTAGGGACCACAATGGGTGCGTTGTCAATTGGGATGTGTCATCATTATTATATTGCAACGGATTTAAAGATGCATACAGGGAATTCTATCCCGATGCTGTTGATTATCCCGGATTTACTTTTCCTGCGGATAATAAAAATATTGACGTTAGCAGGCTGACGTGGGCTGCAGAGGCAGATGAGCGTGAAAGAATTGATTTCATTTATTATTACCCCCAAAAGAATTTAAGTATCAAAAGTGTAAAGATTGCAGGTCCTGCTGGATCAATAATCCGCTCAAAACGGGTAAAAGAAAATTCGAAAGATGTTTTTGTTTCTTTTGACGAAAACCAATGGCCAACCGACCATAAAGGAGTGTTGGCAACTTTTGTTATGGAACGATAATCTGTGTCTCGAGGTCTTTTCTAATGGAATTTATTGAGAAAGTTTGAAAAAAATGCGATTTACAGTTGTTTTTATGACTGGTATTTTTTAATATTGCAACTTAATCGGTTAAGTTAATGGTATGCGTACTTCACTAAAGGACATAGCTAAAGAATTAAACATATCCAAGACCACGGTGTCCTGGGTACTGTCCGGGCAGGCTAAACAAAAAGGAATTAGTGAGGCAACAGCAAAGAAGGTGATTGATTATGCGATGAAACTCAATTACCAGCCTAACTTAATAGCCAGAAGTCTCAACACAGGAGAGACAAAGACGATCGGTTTGATTATTCCGTCTATTTCAGATAGCTTTTATTCGGAAGTTGCCCGTGAGATTGAAGCAGAAGCTCGTGAATGTGGTTATTCATTGATGATAAGCAGTTCCGAATCAGATATTAACCGCGAAGATGATATTATAAGGGTATTTAAGTCGAAACGAGTTGACGGTATTATCGTTGCCCCAACCAAACGTTCGGTAGTGGAGATTCAACGTTTAATAGATGAGTCACATCCGTTAGTAACAATAGACAGGTATTTCCCGGAACTAAATGCCAGTTATATCATAATAAACAACAGAGACAGCAGCTATATGCTGACCAAGCACTTGGTGAATAAAGGGTGTAAAAAGATAGTAATCCTAACTACCAACCCACACTTGACGACAATGAACCAGAGAAGGGAAGGTTTTGAAGATGCCATAAGGGAATCAGGGATTTCTATTAATCCTGATTTATATGGAGAAGTCAACTTCGTTCACTATGAAAGGAACGTTTATAAGGTTTTGGATGATATTTTTAAAAATGTGCCTGATGTTGATGGTTTCTTCTTTACTACCCATATTTTAGCGCTTGAGGCTTTTCAATATTTTAATGACAAGGGAATAAAACCGGATTTTGAATTTGCTTGTATTCATGAGGCTCCGGTTTTTAAGATTTTAGCACCTCGCATAAATGTTGCGAGAATGCCAATAGAAGAAATCGGAAAGAATGCGGTCAGTTTATTGATAGAACAAATAGATGTTGCTAAGCAAAACAGAAAAAATAGGAAAAGTGCTGTCGAAACTAAACACTTGATTTTTTCGTGTTCTCTTGAATTTCGCAGCTAATTTATTTTCATCATTACTTAACCGTTAAAGTAATTAAACATGCTATGAAAAGACGAATAGAGAGAGTAATAATCAGCCTACTTGTTCTTACTTCATGTACAAAAGAAGAGATGTTGATCTCCGATTTACGCTGCGAATACCTGAAAGCACCAATTAGCGTTGATGTGCAAAATCCCCGTTTTACATGGACTTACAAATTAAGCGGAGTTAATATCGTCCAGGATGCCTATAAACTTGATATAGGCACTTCCAGAGAAGGAATGGAGGAAGGGAATTTTTTGTGGACATCAGGTAAAATCAAAGAAAATACTAGCAAAGCCGTCTATCATGGAGACGAAGATTTAAAGTCTCATACGAAATATTATTGGAGAATAACATCTTGGAGTGACGGCGATAAAATGATTGTTTCGGCTGTAGATAGCTTCGAAACTGCAAAAATGAAACCTTCTGATTGGATTGCCAAATGGATAACAGACGAAAATAATAAAGAATTTGGACCAGCTCCCATGTTTCGTAAATCGTTTTCCATTGATAAAAATATGGTATCTGCAAAGCTATATATAAGTGCGGCTGCATACTACAAATTATACATAAATGGAGAGGTGCCCGGAAAAATGTGGCTTGATCCCGGATATACGCATTACGATAAAAGGAATTTGTACACAACGTATGACGTAACAAAATTCCTTAGAAAAGGTGAAAATGTTGTTGCTACGGTGCTGGGTAATGGTTTCTATAACGAAAGTGCACCTGTTGCAACATGGGACTTTGAGAAAGCCAGATGGCGCGATCGGGCAAAAATGATCATGGAGATCCGTGTGGAGTATGCAGATGGAACCACATCAGTAATACCTACCAATAATACATGGAAAACCGCTGTTGGACCACATATATATAACAATATATACAGTGGCGAAACTTATGATGCACGTAAAGAAATTCCGGGGTGGAATAAACCTGATTTTGACGATATACAGTGGAATAATGCCATACAGGCAAAAGCTCCGTCGTCAATGTTGGTATCCCAAACAATGCAACCAGTAAGTGTTACCAAGGAATATCAAGCAGTTTCGATGCAATCGTTTGGAGACTCTGTTTTTGTTTTTGATTTTGGAATAAACCTGACCGGTGTATGTGATCTGAAAATCAGTGGAACCCGGGGTACAAAAGTAACTCTTACTCACGGAGAATTATTGAAAGAAAATGGTCGCCTCGAAATGAGGAATCTTGATATTTATTATAAACCAATAGCTGGCATTGAATTTCAAACTGATTCATATATTCTGAAAGGGGAAGGAGAAGAATCATTTTCGCCTGAATTTACTTACCATGGATTCCGTTATGTTGAGGTAAAGTCGGATAATCCAATAACACTGAAGAAGGAAGACCTGAAGGCGCTCTTTATTCATACCGATTTGGAAAGAGTAGGAAGTTTTAGCTGTTCCAATGAGTTGCTGAATAAAATCTGGAAAGCCAGCAATCAATCTTACTTATGCAACTTACATAGTATTCCTACCGATTGCCCTCAGCGCGAAAAAAACGGATGGACTGCCGATGCTCATATTGCGATAGACTTAGGTTTACTAAACTTTGATGGTATAAAGTTCTACGAAAAGTGGATGAATGATTTTGTTGATAACCAAAAGCCAGAGGGTAATATTTCCGGTATAATTCCAAGCTCTGGCTGGGGATACGATGATTGGATCGGACCGGTTTGGGATGCTGCTTTATTTATTATTCCAGATGCGCTTGAAAGGTATTATGGAGATACAAGAACCATTAAAAAACTGTACTCAACATGTGAGAAATATCTTGATTACCTAGAAAACAGAGAAGATCAAGATGGAACAGTTACCTATGGAATAGGCGATTGGGTGTATTATAAAACACAAACCCCCACAGAGTTTACAACAACTTGTTTTTACTATTGGGACAATGTATTGATGGCTCATTTTGCAGAAATTACTGGAAATGATAGCAGCCCGTATAATCAAAAGGCGGTGGCCTTGCGAGAACTTATAAATGAGAAATATTTTAATGCGGCAGCCTGCCTGTACGCCAATGGCTCTCAAACAGCCCAGGCTGTTGCTCTTGCGTTAGAAATTGTTCCTGAAGAATATGAAGCAAAGCTCGCAGAGAATCTTAATAATTCTGTTGTAGAGAATAATTACCATTTAGACTTTGGGGTGCTTGGGAGCAAATATGTTCCAAGAATGCTTTCGAAATATGGATATGCCGAAACCGCTTATAAAATGGCAACACAAAAAACGGCACCTTCATGGGGAAACTGGATTGAGCAAGGTTTTACAACGCTGGCCGAAACCTGGGTTTTATCTCCCGAATTCCGTGATGCTTCTGTCAATCATGTATTTCTGGGCGATATTAGCGCATGGATGGTGAACTCCCTAGCCGGAATTAATTACGATGACGACAACCGGGGCTTTGAAAGAATAATAATAAAGCCAGACTTTATCGAAGACCTGTCTTGGGTAAAAGGAGAATACAACTCGGTTAAAGGATTAACTAAGTCTGAATGGTTCCGAAAAGGAAAACATATAAGGCTGTCTGTAACTATTCCTCCCAATACAACTGCTGTAATTTATGCTGATAAGAAAATTGAAGTTAATGGAGGACACTATGAATTTATTATAAAAGAATATGAATCAATAAAAGAAAGGAGGGCTATTGAATAGAACTAATACAGAGACCAGTTCGCTGGTATGAAAAAATGCAAATTAATCAAATACTAAACAAATAAAGAATAAAATGAAAGAAATGATAAAGAGGTATTTCCTTCTGTTTATTATGCTGATGATAGCTGGTTGGTCGTATTCGCAAGAACAATCAGATGTTATAAAAATAACTGGAACAGTAGTTGACTCGAATAACGACCCTATAATTGGAGCTTCGATTGTGGGAGAAGTTGTATCAAACGGAACAGTAACAGATATTGATGGAAACTTTTCAATTGCAGTGAGATCAGGTACAGAGATTACCATTTCATATATTGGGTATCAAACTCTAAAGGTCAAAGCTAAGCCGGGTGGCTTGAGAATAATACTAAAGGAAGATTTGAAACTTCTTGAAGAAACTGTCGTTATCGGTTACGCAAGTATGAAAAAAAAGCTTGTAACAGGCGCTACCTTGCAGGTTTCTGGTGAGGATATCCAGGAAATGCATTCGATTAACCCACTTTCTGCGTTACAAAGTTTAGCTCCTGGCGTACAAATTACAAAAACTTCGGGGCAGCCTGGCTCTGGTTTTAAAGTGTATATCCGGGGAATAGGTACAATTGGGGATGCGGAACCATTGTACATTATCGACGGGATGCCAGGTGATATAAGCATGTTAAATCCTGCAGATATAGCATCGATAGACGTGCTTAAAGATGCAGCTTCTTCTGCGATATACGGAGCGCGTGCTGCCAATGGAGTAGTTTTGATTACTACCAAAAGAGGGAAGTCAGGGAAAAGTGCTATTTCTTATGATGGATATTATGGTTATCAAAATGTACTAAAGAAACCTTATTACTTAGATGCCAGAGCATATGCTTTTCTTGCTGATGAAGGATATCAAAATTCATATGGAACCAGCTATGATTTTCCAACGCTTGTTCCTAATTGGGATCGAATTGTATCGGGAGAATGGGCCGGTACCAACTGGTTTGATGAGATAACAAATGATAATGCCCAAATACAGAACCACACATTATCTGTTGCGGGAGGAACCGATAAGTCAAGGTACTTTACTAGCTTCTCATTTGCCCGTGAGGAGGGGATTCTAGGAAAACCTGCTACACCTACGAGCGATAAAATTACATTCAGGTTGAATTGTGATCAAGTTTTGTTTGGCAACAGTCAACGTGATATCGTAAAAATGGGGGAGACAGTCAACTATTCTTTTGGTAGAAAAACAGGGATTATTAACGATAGCGGACGAACAACTAACTATTTGAGTATGGCCATGAATGGGAGTCCATTAATGCCTTTATACGACGAGAGTGGAAATTATCATGGCCCTATTGCATTGTCTCCTTTGTCACCTAACCCTGTAGCTTTACTTGATTATAACAGTAACAACGAAACAAAGTCGCATACGTTAAGTGCCAGCGTATATGTAACCGTTGAACCTGTGAAAGGATTAACCTATAAGGGAAGTTTCGGCTTAACAGTATCAGGTTATTCTGGCAGAAGATACATCCCTACCTATAGTCTTGCCCCGGAATATCAAAAAACGGAAGATGAAGTAACCCAAGACTTGTCAGTAGGTATACCACGTTGGATTGCTGAAAATACGATAAACTATCAATTAAATATAAATGAGAACCATAATATTGATGTTCTTACTGGTATGTCTGCCGAGCAAGGAGGATTAGGAGAGAGTATATACGGATTCAATACCAATTCTATTTTTCCCGATTTTGATCATGCATACCTTACGAATACCCCTCTGGTGAAATCGACCACTACTCGTTTAGGAGGCAACCCTTGGGACAAAACGGGATTACTCTCAATTTTCGGTCGGGTAATCTACAATTATAAAGAAAAGTATATGCTAACCGTTTTAGCTCGTGCCGATGGTTCTTCTTCGTTTGCTCCAGGGAACCGGTGGGGAACCTTCCCTTCTGTTTCAGCTGGCTGGGTTGTTTCAAGTGAAAAGTTTATGGAGTCGCTGAGTAAGACCGTTAATTTCTTCAAATTGAGAGCAAGCTGGGGGCAAAATGGGAATCAATCTATTGGTTTGTACCAGTATTTGGCAAAAATAAGAATTGGTGGAGCAAATTCTGGTGATTATCCCGGAGTTGATTACAGTTATTATTATCCAGGAATAGATAAGAATAAATATACCATAGCTTCCTATCCTATCAACATTTCCAATCCTGATATCACCTGGGAGACCTCAGAGCAGATAAACATCGGATTTGATGCCCGTTTTTTCGCCTCAAAATTGGGAGCCAACTTCGATTTTTACAACAAAATCACTAAGGATTGGTTAGTTGCAGCTCCTACATTAGCTTCATTTGGCGCTCTTGCTCCCGATATTAATGGCGGAAATGTTAGGAATCGAGGAATAGAAGTTGGCCTGACTTGGAGAGACAAAGTAGCAGATTTCGAATATGGAATTGGAGTCAATTATGCCTTTAACAGAAATGAGGTTACTCGCATAGATAATAATGAACAAGTCATTCATGGGGCAATAAAAGTACTTTCAGACCAGGCTCCCGAGTTTTATCGTGCTCAGGTAGGATATCCCATTGGTTATTTTTGGGGACTGCAAACAAAAGGGATTTTCCAAAACCAAGACGAAATTGATAATTATGTCAATTCAGAGGGTAAAATGATAATGAAAAATGCACGTCCGGGAGATCCGATATATATAGATCAAAATGGAGATGCTGTTATTGATGATAATGATCGTGTTTTTATAGGGGATCCAAATCCTGACGGAACATTCTCTTTATCGTTAGATGGAAAGTACAAGAACTTTGATTTAAGAGTTTCCGCTTCCGGAGTATATGGCAACCAAATAATGGGAGGAGCTCATGACCCATTTGATCGTTGGCATGGAGAAGGAACATCTAACAGATGGCCCAGACTGGGAAATAGTTCTTATCCGAATATTGTATCCGATATTAATGTACAAGATGGAGATTATTTGAGGCTTAATGATTTAACCTTGGGATACGATTTTAGTGAGTTATTGAATTCCGAATTCAAGAGAGTAAGAGTCTATGCAACAGTACAAAACTTGTTTACCTGGACTTCATATAAAGGATTAGACCCGGAAATAGGTCAGGGAATAGATAATTGGTCTAGCGGGATTGATCTGGGGTACTACCCAAAACCTCGAACAGTTTTATTTGGAATAAGCATAAACCTTTAAGAAAGAAATGACAATGAAAAAGAATATAATAATAGCTTTCCTTATTTCCTTCGTTTTTGGAGGCTGTGATTTTCTGGACTCGGAACTAGTAACACAAAAAACATCTGAGAATTATCCGGCAACAGAACAAGAGGCTTACGAAGCTTTAATGGGCATTTACAATGCATTTGGAGCAAGAACCGGAAATGATGAATGGCAACATCCGTTTATAATGTTAGAGCTGATGTCGGATGACAGGCTAGGCGGTGGCGGCCAAAATGATACACATGCCCATGCAGTAGCCTTATATAAACTTATTAGCCAAGATATGTATTCGTATTTGTGGAGTACACGCTGGCGTGCAATTTATAGGGCAAACCTTCTTTTAAGCTCTTTGGATAATGTTGTTTGGCAAAATGAATCTAATCGAAATAAAATTGAAGGGCAGGCTCTTTTTCTCAGAGCTTATACAAATTTTACTTTAAGTTCTCTGTTTGGGCCTATCCCATTAATAACAGACCCAAAAGCTGAAAACAAACCACGGGCAACTCCTTCAGAATTATACGGACAAATGGGAGCCGATTTAAAAAAAGCTATTGAGTTATTGGAGCCAATTCCTTTTAGCCAGATGTCAAAAGAGGAAAACGGACTTGCAACACGTTGGGCAGCTGAAGCATTGATGGCCCGGATATTTTTGTTCTATACCGGGTATTATAATGAAACACAGATGGGAGATATTACAAAAGAACAAGTTATTGGCTGGATTGACGAATGCGCTAATTCAAGTATAAGCGGGCACGATCTGCTTTCTGATTTTCGCAATTTGTGGCCTTATTCCATCAGAATCGACGGGAAAGAGTCTGATTACAAGTATGCCAAAGATAACAATCTGAATTGGGTGAATGAATATGGCGATAATAACGAAACAATATTTGCGATAAAAGTGTCCACGTCGTCTCAGAATAATAATTATGATAGACGTAATTCAATAAATCTGAATTTCGGATTACGAGACAATGCCCTACTACCATTTGGTTTTGGATGGGGACTAGGTCCGGTTAATCCTAAATTATATGAAGAGTGGCCCGATAATGATTTGAGAAAAGATGGTTCTATTCTGGATGTTAGAAACTCAATAGAGGGAGAGAGTGTCACTAAGAAGTATAAATGGGCAGGTCTCATGCAGTGGCACGAAACGGGATATTGGCAAAAGAAGTATATCCCTGTAAATGTAAAAGATGATAAAGGAAATATTGTTGCGTATAGTAGTATCCTGTGGAATATGCCCAATGATCCGCAATTTGCCAACACGCAAGATATTGTTCTTATCCGCTTTGCTGATGTGCTTCTGATGGGTGCCGAATTAGGTAGTTCCAAAGCACAGGAGTACATGGATCGGGTGAGAGGTCGCGTCAATCTTCCGTCAGTTTCTCCTTCTCTCGAAAATATTAAAAAAGAGCGTCGCTATGAGCTAGCATTTGAGGCTGTTCGGTGGCTTGATTTGTTGAGATGGCATGATGTTGAAGCTGTAGTGAATGATATGAACGGTATTGATGTAATGAATAACGCGTCTGCCGGAAAGTTTAAAGTAAGCTACCGCCCGGAAACTGGAGGCTTCATTCCAATTCCTGAGTCCGAAATAGCCCTGTCTGAAGGAGTGTTGAGCCAAACCCCGGGCTGGGGAACGAATGCAATGTTGGCGCCGGGAGAGTAGACGTTGTCGAAAACAATTAAGATGAAAAAGTATATAAAATTATTTGTGTTTTTGCTTTTGCTGGGAATACTGCCGTTTGGGGGAATCGCTAAAGATATTTCGTTAAATGGAAGTTGGGATCTTCAATTTTTTCCTCAACCCAAAAATGCGATAATTAGTCCGAAAGGTTTGGAGAATGTAAATGCCCAGCAAATCGAAGCCACGGTGCCAGGGAATGTTGAATTGGATATGTTGAAAGCCGGATTAATAGCAGATCCAATGGTTGGAAGCAATGTATATTCATTACGAAAATACGAAGGGTACCAATGGTGTTATACAAAAAAGTTTAAGTCTCCGGAAGTCAAAGATGAAGAACAAGTGCAACTCTTCTTCGGAGGAATTGATTGTTTGTCAGATGTTTGGCTAAATGGAAAACACCTTGGTTCTGCCGGTAATATGCTTATCGAACATACTTTCGATATAACGGAATTGTTACGAAAAGATGGCGAAAATACCTTGCAGGTAATTATTCGGTCGGCAGTAATGGAAGCTCAAAAATATTTTCTGGGCACCTTTAGTGTCGGAAACTTTGCAGCAAATGAATCTACTTATATCCGCAAAGCTCCACACATGTACGGTTGGGATATTATGCCGCGTTTAGTTAGTGCCGGGCTGTGGCGCGATGTGGAGCTTCGGGTAATTAACAATGCACATATTGTTAACACGCACTGGATGACTTCAAAAATTGACCTGAAGAATAAAACAGCTCAGCTTTTTGTTGATGTACAGTTGGCAATTCCTTTTGAGAGGTTAGATAAAACTTTCGCAAACATTGCCTTAAAAAGAAAAGGTAAAAGCGTACATGAAAGCAGAGTATTGATAACATCACATGCTTTTCGCTACATCATAAATCTTGACAATGTTGATTTCTGGTGGCCACGTGGTTATGGAGAACCTGCATTGTATGATGCCGAAGTGAAACTGGTAACAGAAGAAGGCAACGAACTTTCTGAAAATTCTTGCAGACTTGGTGTGCGTACAGTGCGGTTGGATATGACTGACATTAACGATATGCCGGATAATCCCGGGCGTTTCTGTTTTGTAGTGAATGGAGAACCGATATTTATTAAAGGAACCAATTGGGTACCTCTTGATGCGCTTCACAGCAGAGATGCTTCATTACTTGATGATGCCGTGCAATTAATGGTAGAAGCCAATTGTAATATGGTAAGGTGTTGGGGGGGGAATGTATATGAAGACCATCGCTTTTTCGATTTGTGTGATGAAAATGGAATAATGGTTTGGCAGGATTTTGCCATGGGGTGTACATTTTATCCGCAAAGGGATGACTTTGCCAAGGCAATAGAAGAAGAAGCAATAGCCGTTGTTACAAAACTTCGGAATCATGCATCGCTGGCATTATGGTCAGGGAATAACGAGAATGATATTGCCTTGCGTTGGACACTTATCAATTTTAATATAAATCCCAACAACGATGTAATTAGCCGGAAAGTATTACCCCAGGTTATTTATGAAATGGACCCGACAAGAGCATTTTTGCCAAGTTCTCCATATTACAGTCAGGCGGTGTATGATCGGGGCAGTCATGATGATTTGTTACCTGAAAACCATTTATGGGGACCGAGAGGATACTATAAAGCCAATTATTACACGCAGGCTCGGGCTCGTTTCGTAAGCGAAATTGGTTATCACGGTTGTCCAAACAAGAGCAGCCTTGAAAAAATGTTTTCCAAAGCATGCGTAAATCCTTGGCTCGACGGGAAAGTTGGGGTTTGGAATGATGAATGGATGACCAAGGCGGTAAGAGTCTTTCCTCATACTCCTAAACAGGGAGGCCGTAACGATTTAATGACAAACCAAGTTAGAATATTGTTTGGTTCGGTTCCCGAAAATCTGGATGACTTTATCATGGCATCTCAATCTGTTCAGGCTGAAGCAATGAAATATTTTGTTGAAATGTGGAGAGGCGATAAGCCGGAAAGATCGGGCATTATCTGGTGGAATATTCGCGATGGCTGGCCAATACTTTCAGATGCAGTTACCGATTATTACAATTCAAAAAAGCTGGCTTTTTATTTCCTGAAAAACGTGCAACAGGATGTGTGTGTGCTTATTAATGATGCAAAAGACGGCAAATATCCTTTGGTAGCAGTAAACGATACCCGGCAACCTTCTAACGGAAGCGTGGAGGTGACTGATGTGGCAACGGGTAAACTAATATATAAAGGCGATTTTTCTATTGGTGCAAATGGCCGTACACTGATCGCATCTCTTTCTGAAAGAGATGGCCAAGGCATTATGCTTATCAAGTATAAAATTGATGGGAAGAGCTATGCCAATCATTACCTGTACGGAAAGCCGCCTTTTAAATTGGATGAATACAAGAGGCTACTAAAGAAAACAAACATATACGCAATCAAATAATAAAAATGAAAGAATACATTCTAGGAATTGATGTTGGTGGGACGAAATGTGCGGTAATTATTGGCGAGAAGGAGAATGCGGGAATAAATCTGATTGATAAAGATAAGTTTCCAACCACAACCGTAAAGGAAACTATTGAAGACATTATCTCCTCGGTTGAAGTGATAATGAAAAAACACGAATTGGACTCAGAGAATATTCTGGCCATAGGTATAAGTTGTGGTGGCCCTTTAGACAGTGAGAAAGGAATAATTATGTCACCACCAAATCTTCCGGGCTGGGACAATATTCCTATTGTAGAAATCATTCAAAATCGGTTTGGTATAAAAACCGGATTGCAGAATGATGCAGATGCTTGTGCCTTGGCCGAATGGAAATACGGAGCCGGTAAAGGAGCCCGGAACATGGTTTTTATGACTTTCGGAACCGGACTTGGAGCAGGGCTGGTGCTTAATGGCGAATTATACACCGGAACAAATAACAATGCCGGGGAACTGGGGCATATCCGCCTCTCCGAATATGGCCCTGTAGGTTATGGAAAAGCCGGTTCATTCGAAGGGTTTTGCAGTGGGGGAGGTATTGCCCAGATTGCAACAATGCTATTGGCTGAAAAAACGCAGATGGGAATTTCTGTTGATTGGTATGATCCAGAAAAACCAGAGATGATAACTGCTCAAAAAGTAGCGGAAGAGGCTTTTAACGGCGATGAACTGGCGCTTCAAATATTTGATGTTTCTGCCAAAGAACTGGGGAAAGGACTGTCTGTGATTATAGATATTCTTAATCCAGAGTTAATCGTTATAGGCGGTATTTATACCCGGTGTAGAGATTTAATGGAAACCCGGGTGTTGGGAATAATAAAGAAAGAAGCTTTACCAAACTCCAGTCAGGTATGTAAAGTTATGGTTTCCAGTTTAAGCGAGCAAATCGGTGATTATTCAGCACTCTCTGTTGCTGAAAACTTATTGTCTAAAAATTGAAAGTATGCAAAACGTAATAAATAAAAGTCTGGAGGAAGCTCAAAATGTTTTGAATGGGTTTATTCATTTAAATGCTGCTGAGCTGATTGATGAGGCGTCCAGTATAATTGCTGAAGCTCTTAAGCGGGGAGGAAAAGTAATTAGCTGCGGAAACGGCGGATCTTTGTGTGATGCAACACATTTTGCAGAAGAGCTTACCGGACGTTACCGGAAAGACAGAAAACCTTATCCGGCTGTTGCAATTAACGATCCTTCCTATCTAACCTGTGTGGGAAACGATTATTCATTCGATGAAGTATTTTCCCGTTATGTGGAAGCAATGGGGAAGCCTGGTGATGTGTTACTGGCAATTAGTACCAGCGGAAACTCTTCGAATGTAGTATGGGCAGCAAAAAGTGCCAAAAATGCTGGCATGAGTGTTATTGCTCTTACAAAATCAGGAAAAAACGGGTTGGCCGAATTGTCTGATATTGTTCTGGCAAGTCCCGCTTCCGAATATTCGGACCGCATTCAGGAAATACACATTAAAATAATTCATATTCTTATTCAAACTATAGAAGCAAAGTTAGGACATCAATAAAACTTATAACTATGAAAAACTTAATCAGTAAAACTTTGATACTGGGAGTTATTTTATTTATAGTCTCGTGTAGTAAAGATGACTATGATGAAGATAAGTACATCAGTAAACATCAAACATACGAAGACGTTTCTATCGGACCGAAAACCGGGGTAAAATTAGATGGTTTGGGTGCAGAACTGGACCCTCACTTTTTTTTACAAAATCTAACTCGTAACGATGGAGCAAAAGAAACAGATTGGGAGATTGTTGCCCGACGTGTAAAAGCAATGCAAATACACCAGTTTCGGGTGATGTTGCTGCCTCATTGGTGGGAGCCTGTAAACGATAACGATGATCCTGAAAATGCAGATCTGAGTAATTTTACTTTCGATTCAGAGGAAATGCAATCGTTATATAAAGTGCTGGATTTAGCAGAAGAGAATAATATTAAAGTGACACTTGTTGTTTGGGGATGTCCTGTTAACATGACCTTGATTTCTGGCAACTATTATAATCAGAAGCATTTCTTATGTGATAGTAGGCCTAATCCCAACTGGGTATGTGGCACTGATAAATACGAAGAATTTGCAGAGAATTTTTCTGTTGTAGTTAAATACCTTTTTGATACAAAGGGATATACGTGTGTAAAAGCAATTACTCCATTTAATGAGCCTGATACCCATGTACCCGAGTATGGACGCACGATGTGGCAGGGAGATCCATCGTGGGAGGATCAATATGCCCCGATGGTAAAAGTTCTTGATGCCAAATTCAAGAAAGATGGAATCAGAGATAAAGTGCAATTCAACCTTTCTGACAATACCGATGGTTCTCCTGATTATCTGAGGTCGTGTACCGAGGAATTAACAAGCGAAGCAGACTTATTTAATTCGCATACTTACAGGTTTGGTTATAAATCAACAAATTCCGAAATATTTGATTGGGAAAGTCAGAATGTAGCCTGGGCAAATGCAGCAGGGAAAAACCATTTTGTTGGAGAATTTGGGTCGAATGAAACCTTAGGAGCTAGTCGTCAGAGTGATATCGATTATTATGAAAGAGGAATTCTGATGGGGCGTATCATGTTAAACTGTCTTAATGCTGGTGCTTCAGGATTAAGCTATTGGAGTCTGATAGACCAGTATTATGACCGCAATGATTCCTATTCTCAGATGCAGCAACTGGGATTATGGAAATACACAAAGGAAGCATATTTGCCCGATGCAGAAGCCTATTCTAAAATCAAGGAAGATTACGAAGTGCGTCCGCAATATTATGCATATTCTCTGCTAACACGTTATATCAGGCCAGGTTCTGATATTCATCCTATTGATCTGGAAGAAGAGTATGCAATAGGTTCTGCATTTAAAGATGAAGATGGGAAATGGACTTACGTTTTCGCAAATGCAAGTGACATAAGAAAGATGTTAGCGATCAATAATCCTGAAGCTGGTGGCAGTTTTGATGTTTATGTATATTCTGAAAAATCGCTGCCGGAAGGCGATGGCCTTATTGAGCCCTCGGAAACAGTGGAAACAAAAGATGGAAAACTTGAAATAACGGTTAAGCCAAACACAATAGTTCTTTGTCATCAGAAGTAAAAAACAACCTAAATAAAATGAACATGAAAAATACAATAAGAAACTTTAGCATTGTAATGCTTTTTGCTTTATTTCTCGCCGGATGTTATGACACGGAAGAATATAATCATAGTGTATTATTGACAAATATTGAAATTCCAGAGTTGGAATTGGAAACCCCTGGAACGGATGTTACAATTAAAGCAAATGGTTTTAATGAAGGCGATCGCCTGTTTCTGAGCCCTTTAAATAGTTCTGAAGAAAGCAGCGGAAAAATAGAGGTGGAAGTGAAAAGTATATCTTCCGATCATTTGACTTTTCATTATCCTTCTACAGCAACTGATAACGGATATGCTTTGATTCTTATGCGTGAAGGAGATTTGCCTGTAACGATAGGGATTATGAGATCGTACGAAAAACGTGGCTGGATTAAGGATACTAATCTGAGAAATGCTTTAAAAGCTAATTTCCCTGCTGTATTTGATGCTCAAGATAGTGTTGTTATTTCAAGGGCAGCAGAAGCTGTGCCTACTGATGGGACATTGAACGTATCGGGCAAAGGGATAAAAAGTATGATAGGGATTGGTTATTTCCCTCGTATCAAGACATTGTGGTTCACAGACAACTCTTTAGGTGAAGTTGACCTGACCGGATGTGAAGACCTTACCTCTATATTTTGTTGGAACAGTAACATTACGGGGTTTGTTATTGATAATCCGAACTTAGTATCTGTATATGCAGGTACCAATCCTTATACAGCCTTGGATTTAAGCAAGGCCCCTAAAGTATCCAATCTTGTAATCGATAATGTTTCGTTACAACATTTAAATATAAGTCCTCAGAAATATTTCGATTTCGGGAATTTTAAGTTCGAGTTTACTGATAATACAGATATTGAAAGGACATTATTTATTAATCATACTTTCTTTGAGAACAATGATCTGGCGGAAAAAACAAGTGCAGTAAGAACTGCCGGCTTAAACGGTGTAGTTGTTAGTACATTTAACGATGATGGTACTGTTAATATAGCTGCTGTTAATTTTGAAACATCAGATCTGCCAGATCCCAACGGGCCAACAGTAACAATATCTGATGCAAACTTTCTGCAAGCGCTGAAAGCAGCATATCCGCATATATTTAACAGCGAAAATAAAATGTATATCGAAGGAGCTAATAAACTGACTGGTGAGTTGGACCTGTCAGGTAAAGGTATTAGTGATATGAGTGGTTTAGAGTATTTTATTAATATTACTACTCTACGCTGCACCGACAATAGTATTTCAACTCTCGATTTAAGTGGTTGCGAATCATTGGAGGCAGTCTTTTGTTGGAATAGCAATATTCAAAACCTGGTGGTTGATAATGCAAAGTTGATAACTCTTTATGCGGGAACGAACCCGATAAAACACTTGGATTTAACAGGAGCTCTCAACATTCAGAATATTGTTATGGATAATGTCCCATTTGTAACCCTGGACATTAGAAGCAATAAAAAAGTAGCGATTCCGGGAAATTGCAATTTTACCTTTACCAGTGATACTTCGGAAGAAAGAATCTTAAGATTGAATCATCAATTGTTTATCGATAATGATTTGCAAAACAAGGAGAGTTTGATTAGTAACGCTGCGAAATCAGGAGTTAAGGTTATTACCTACAATGATAATGGTAGTGTGAATATTGATGGGGTAAGCTTCCCTTGATGTATGTCTTTTATGATATGGGCACAGTACGGCGCCCATATCATAAATTATAAAAATAAAAAGTAATGAATAGTACATCATATTTATTGTGTTTCTTTTTGCTACTAATAACTGGTTTATGTAAAACCAATAAAAAGTACGAAGATGTGTTTGTTGGCGAACCAACCGGAACGAAGCTGGAAGCTATAGGAGCAGAGCTCGATCCGCACTTCTTTTCCCAAAACCTTACCCGGAACGACGGCTCTAAAGAATCGGACTGGCATTACGTAACCAGCAGGGTAGAAGCAATGGAATTGCAGAAGTTACGGGTAATGGTGTTGCCCCAATGGTACGAGCCGGTTAATGACAACAGTAATCCGGACGAAACCAATCTGAAAAATTTCACATTTGATTCGCCTGAAATGCAATCGTTGTATAAAGTTCTTGATTTGGCGCAGGAACAGAACATGGATATTTGCATTGTTGTTTGGGGCTGCCCGGTTGGCGTATCCATGCTGGATCCAAAGTACTCGCACGTAAAGACTTGCTTTATGGCAGATACAGATAAGAAAGGGGTATGGATAACTGGTCCGGTAGATTATGACGAGTGGGCGGAAAACTTCTCAACATTGATAAAATACCTTATTGAGAAAAAGGGGTATACATGTGTAAACGAGATTACACCTATGAACGAACCAGATGGAGGCCCTTTGCTAACATCAACTGAATACATTAAAATGGCAAGGATACTTGATGCCCGCTTTAGAAAGGACGGGATAAGAGACAGGGTGAAGTTCAACCTGTCGGATAATACCGATACCAGAACATTTTATTTAGCTGATTGTGCCGAGAATCTTTCAAATGTGGCAGATGTTTTTAATTCACATACCTATATTTTTGGGTATAATGTGGCGAATGATTCCATTTTTAACTGGGAACGAAATAATGTGGAGATTTCTGCCCGGGCTGGCAAAAAACATCTGATAGGTGAATTTGGATCCAATCAGTGCGTCGGAGCTACAAGGCAAAGAGATATAGACAGCTACGCCCGGGGTGTGTTGATGACCCGGATGGTGCTTAATTTTTTTAATGCCGGGGCCGCCGGGGTGAGTTATTGGAGCCTTATCGATCAGTATTATGGCAAAGACGCTGATTATCAGCAAATGCAGCAGCTTGGCCTATGGAAATATGTAAAGGAGGCTTATCGCTCTGATTCGACTTATAGCCGGATTAAAACAGATTATGAAGTGCGTCCGCAATACTATTCATATTCTTTGTTAACGCGGTTTCTCAAGCCAGGGGCTGAGATTCATCCAATTGATTTGAATGATAGTTTTGCCGTTGGTTCAGCTTTTTTGAATACGAATGAAAAATGGACTTATGTATTTGCCAATGCAACGGATTCAGCAAAATTTATAGCCGTAAACAGCTCCTTGAAACAAGGGACTTTCAAGGTTTTCAGATACGAAGAAAATGCACTGCCGGAAGGCGACAACATGATTACTTCGCAGGAAAGTACAACTATTGTTAACGGAAAACTTTATGTTGAGGTAAAAGCCAATACCGTTGTACTTTGTCAGCAGCAGTAAGATTTAGTTTGATACGAATTTAGATTGTAAATCAATGGATAAAAAAACAGTTGGAATAAAGATACTTCCCGTAATGTTTGGTTTTTTTATTATGGGATTTGTTGACATTATTGGCATTGCAATTAGCTATGTCAAGCAGGATTTTGCTTTTCTGAACGATACGCTTGCAAATATGCTGGCCATGTCGTGCTTCTTTTGGTTTTTGGTATTATCAATACCAACCGGAATGCTGATGAATAAAATAGGCCGTAAAAAAACGGTGCTATTGAGTTTTATCTTGCATATTGTTGCGCTTTGTATTCCTGTATTTGCTTACGACTTTACCTTTGTGATGATTGCCTTTGCATTTGTTGGAATCGGGAATACGCTATTGCAGGTTTCTCTTAATCCGCTGGTAACTGACGTGGTAGCGAAGGAGAAACTGACAGGAACATTAACACTTGGGCAGTTTGTGAAAGCAGTATGTTCATTTCTCGGGCCCATTATTACCAGTTGGGCAGTAGGTATGTCTTTTGGTTGGAAACTGATCTTCCCGATTTATGCTATAACTTCTTTAATCGCACTTATATGGTTGTGGTTTACTCCGATCAAAGAATCTGAAAAAGGGGCTACTGTATCGTTAGGCGTAACATTGGGATTATTTAAAGACCGGTATATTGTTGCCTTTTTTATTGGAATATTAGTATTGGTTGGTGTAGATGTGGGAATGAATGCCACATTTCCAAAGCTGTTAATGGAAAAATGTAATTTGCAGCTAAGCGAAGCCGGGTTAGGGAATAGCGTTTATTTCTTTGCCCGTACCCTTGGTGCTTTAGGAGGAGGAATATTTTTATTGAAATACTCTGAAGTTAAATTTTTCAAATACAGTGTATTCCTCGCTATGACAGGGCTTGTCGCAATGTTGCTTTCCAATAATTTATGGATAATACTTGTTTGCGTCGCAGTTTTCGGACTCGGGTATGCCAATCTTTTTTCAATCATTTTTTCCTTGTCGTTGAAAAGAGTTCCCGATAAAGCAAATGAGGTTTCTGCGCTTTTAATAATGGGCGTTTCCGGTGGTGCTATCGTAACGCCGCTTCTTGGGCTGGCATCAGATTCTTTCGGAACTCAGGTTGCTGCAATTGTCCTTATCGCTATTGTTTGGCTTTATATGGTATATCTGATAGAACGGGTAAATAAAATTGGTGTATTACGAAATTAGAAAAACAGATTATTATGAACATACTACTGCACAGGTTAAAGCTTTCTTTCTTGTTGTCGGTTATATTTCTGGGGTGGGCTGTCGGTGCCAGATCACAATCCGAAACAACATCAAAAACTTTAAATATTATCCGGTGGATAAACACCAATTTCGCAAAAGGAAAGACACCTCCTTTTTCATTTGTCTACAATGGGAAACACTCTGACAATTTTATTCATACATGGAGTTATACCACAAAAAGGCTTGAGAGTGATGAGGCTAATGTTATAAAATACCGATTCATTTATGAAAGTGGGAAAGCCGGGCTAAAAGTTGAGTGTGATGTGGACGGATATACCGATTTCGATGCCGTGAAATGGGTATTGAATTTTACAAATACAGGAACTGAGAACTCGAAAACACTCAATGAAGTAAAAGCAATTGATACTGATTTGCAGTACAAAGTAGGAGGTGATTTCAAATTACATTCTATTGAGGGGAACCATATATCGAAAAGAGATTTTCATCCGTGGACACGGACATTGGAATACGGAGAAAATCTTCAATTTGCTCCAACCGGCGGACGATCATCCGAAGAAACTTTCCCATTTTTCAATATAGAGTCGCCAGCCAATCAGGGCGTTGTATTTTCAGTGGGATGGTCAGGCACATGGCTTGCTGATTTTGTAAAGAAAAACGATTATACAATCTCGGTAAAATCAGGAATGAAGTACTTTGATAGTTATTTGAAAGCAGGCGAATCGATACGCTCTCCAAGCGTAGCCCTTCTTTTCTGGAAGGATAAAGACCGGATGGAAGGACACAATAAATTCCGTCGTTTTGTACTGGCACACCAAAGCCGGAAGATAAACGGGAAATTTGCAGAATATCCTCTTTCCAGCGGGTTTAATTACCGAGATCCTGCTCCTTGTACCGAATATTCGTGCCTAACTGCGGATTACGCAATAGCGATGATACGCCGTTACACCCAATTCGGACTAATTCCGGAAGTTTACTGGCTCGATGCAGGTTGGTACACAGGGGCATCTGATTTCGAACATGGAAAAACATGGGCCAATACTGTTGGCAACTGGACGGTTGATAAGGAACGTTTTCCTGAAGGGTTGAAGCCCATATCCAACGAAGCTCATAAAGTGGGGGCAAAATTTATGGTATGGTTCGAACCGGAACGTGTTATTCGCGGAACACAGTGGGCGGAAGAACACCCCGAGTGGATGCTCGACATTCCAAACAGCAATAAGGACACGTATCTTTTGTTCGATTTGGGAAACGAAGAAGCCAGGGTGTGGCTAAGCAAATACATTGCCGGGATGATACGTGAAAACGGAATCGATTATTATCGGCAGGATTTCAATATGCAGCCGGATATCTACTGGAAAGCAAATGATGAGGTTGGACGAACAGGGATAAAGGAAATAAGACATATTGAGGGTTTGTATGCATTTTGGGATTATCTGTTGAACGAATTCCCCGATCTGTTAATAGACAATTGTGCCAGCGGTGGTCGCCGTCTCGACCTGGAAACCATATCGCGCAGTGCCCCGCTTTGGCGTAGCGATTATTATCATTACGATGACCCTGATGGTTATCAGTGCCATACTTACGGACTAAATTATTTCCTCCCATTGCATGGCACAGGTATTTTGCAAACAGATAAATATTCTTTCCGGTCGAGTGTTAGCAGTGCTTTAATCTACAATTGGAAAATTACCAATAAGAATTGGTCGATTACTGAGATGCAGAACTGCCTGAAAGAGTATGCTGAAATTCGGCCTTACTATTACGAGGATTATTACCCTTTGTCTGGCACCAACGACCTTACACGAGATGATATTTGGCTGGCTTACCAAATGCACCGTCCATCCGATGATAGCGGAATAATTGTGGCTTTCCGTCGTCCAAAATCGCCCGATAATTCAGTTATAGTAAAGCTGTCGGGGCTAAATTCTGAGAAATCATACGTTGTCAGCAATTTCGATAACGATATTGTGCTTAGCAAAAAAGGAAAAGAACTTATGGAAGGATTCATTTTGAGTATTGAAAATAAGCGGGAATCATTGCTTCTGCATTATGATTAAAAATCTGAAAAACATGAAAACGAAATATTTGACACTTGTTATCCTTGTCTTTTTTTTCATATCAATGTCTGGGAATGGGCAGGTAACTTATAAATTTAATCAAAAGCCGGTTGATATTGCCAGGTGGATTGATGGCAATTTTAAAAAGGGAAAAAATCCGCCTTTCTCATTCGCTTATGGAGATACTCCATCGAAAGACCTGCTTCGTAAATGGGATTTCTTTTCAGAAAAAATAAACGATGCTGAAGCGGGAATTGCTTGTTCGTATTCGTGGACAGATAAGAAAACCGGCATGAAAGTAGTGTGTGAAGTAAAAGGATATCCCGATTACAATGCCCTTGAATGGGTGCTGCGGTTTACCAATACAACCAGTGGGGATTCTCCCACATTGAAAGACGTTAAAGTTATTGACATGGATTTCCAATATCCGTCGGAAGGGGATATAACGCTTCATTATGCCGATGGCACCCATGTTTCAAAGGCTGATTTCCATCCGCGTAAAAAAATGTTGCTTCCGGGTGAAACCATGAGCTTTTCACCTCAAAGTGGCCGTTCTTCTGATACGGCGTTTCCTTTTTTCAATATTGAATCTCCTTCATCTCAGGGAGCTATGGTGGCTGTTGGGTGGACAGGAACATGGTTTGCCGATTTTAAAAAGACCGGTAGCAGTAGCGTGGCATTAACATCTGGCATGAAATGGCTTGATACGTACCTGCACGGAAAAGAAGCTATTCGTACACCAAGTATTTGTTTGATGTTTTGGAACGGAGAAGACAGAATGATCGGGCACAACAAATTTCGTCGTTTTGTGCTGGAACATCAAACACATAAAATTAACGGAGAGCCTACAAAATATCCGGTTTCTACCAGTTTTAACTATGGAGATCCAGCTCCTTGTAACGAATATACTTGCATGACTACCGATTATGCGTTGGCTTTGATTAACCGATATAAGCGGTTTAACCTGGTGCCCGAAGTCTTTTGGCTTGATGCAGGATGGTATATTAAATCAAACGATGTTGCCCAAAACAAAAACTGGGCAAATACTGTGGGAAACTGGGAAGTTGACGAGGAGCGTTTCCCCGGAGGATTGAAACCTATTTCAGATGCTGTACACGAAGCCGGGGCTAAATTCATGGTTTGGTTCGAGCCTGAACGTGTTATAAAAGAGTCAAATTGGGGTGTAAACCTGCGTAAATGGATGCTGGATGCAGAGGGAACAGATTCATATTTATTCGATTTGGGAAATGAAGAGGCATTGGATTGGCTATGTAAATTTATTGGTGACATGATGGAAGAAAATGGGATTGACTATTATCGTCAGGATTTTAATATGAGGGTAGATAATTTTTGGAGAGAGAATGATGAACCCGGACGTAGGGGGATTCGTGAGATACGGCACATAGAAGGATTATATGCTTTTTGGGATTACTTACTGAAACGTTTCCCCGAAACCATTGTCGATAATTGTGCCAGTGGTGGTAGGCGTATTGACTTTGAATCTATAAAAAGAAGTGCTCCATTATGGAGGACTGACTATAGCTATGGAGAACCCGTCGGTTATCAATGCCATACGTATGGATTGAATTATTATCTTCCGCTTACAGGCACCGGTGTTGAGAAAAACGATCGGTTTACATTTCGCTCAAGTCTTGGCACTTCTGTTATTTATAACTGGAAGATTACAGCCGGGGCTTCGTCCTTTACAGAAATGCAGCATTGCCAAACAGAGTTTAATGAGGTAAGGCCATATTTTTATGAAGATTATTATCCGTTAACTACCGTCGAAAATATGACATCTAACAAAATCTGGTTGGCTTACCAGTTACTTCGTCCGTCAGATAATAGCGGTTTCATTGTTGCTTTTCGACGTGAGAACTCTGAAGATAGTTCCATAACCGTACAACTATCAGGACTTCTTCCGAATGAGAGCTATATAGTAGAAAATTATGATACAAAAGAAACCTTCGTAAAAACAGGAAATGAATTATCTTCAGGGCTAAAGCTTATATTGAGTGAACCCCGTAGTTCTTTATTGCTGAAGTATGAAATAGAAGAAACATTATTTGATGGAGAACAGAAAAAAGAAAATAGTCAGTCCAAAGAATAATTCCTATGAAAAGTTTTCAATTTCTATAGTTGTCCTGAAAGCTCGTGTAACGGCAAAGTATTACGTGAAACTGCGATCGAATATAAATGCACCTCACTGTTGTCCGGTTAAGGACTTTAACAACATCCTGAATAGCCTTCCAGTAAAGGTTCTCTGGTTCGGTCATTAATTTTTTGACTTGAAAATTTATTTTACGCATAATTTGAAGGTTAGAGCCTCGAATCATGAATATTGGAAAAGCTATTTTTTCACCGATTGTGTGTTTTTCACCTGATTTTAAATTAAACAAAATGTATTGGAAAAATATAAGGGAAATCTCAGAATATAAACTTTTTCTGCAAAGAACGGTTTCTACGTGATGGGCTGTGCCCAACTTACATACAGAGAAAGTTTATGAGACTTCAAATTATGCTTAATTGCATTTTCAAGAAGTTGTCACTCCGGCATAACGTAATCGGTTTCTCGCTCTTCATTATCCTAGGAGCCTGTCGGACTTTGAAACTAACATGATAATTATTTTCTTTCGATCATGAAAAATTTATAGGAGCAGATCGGGAACAACGGATGCTGATGCCTTATGACCTGGGGGATTGGTTACCTGATCATCATCTTGCACGGTTTGTGGTTGATGTGGTTGATAAGCTTGATATGAGAGGGGTTTACAGCCAGTACAAAGGGGTTGGGAGTACGGCTTATGATCCGCGGATGTTGTTGTCCCTGCTGTTTTACGGCTATTCTACCGGGGTATTCAGTTCGCGTAAGATCGAGGCTGCTACCTATGATTCTGTAGCTTTCCGTTTTGTTGCAGGCAACCACCACCCGGACCATGACACCATCGCTGAGTTTCGCAAGCGTTTCCTTGGGCAGATCAAGGTTTGGTTCAAAGAGATCTTAATAATAGGCAAAGAGCTTGGACTTGTAAAACTTGGCAATATTTACATTGATGGCACCAAGGTCCAGGCCAACGCACCGCGCCATAAAGCGATGAGCTATGCATACATACAAAAATTGGAAAAGCAGCTGGAAGAAGAAATTGAGAAATTATTGGAGCTGGCGGCCACCAAAGACGAAAACGAAAAAGACTCAGAATTGGACATTCCCGAAGAATTACAACGAAGAAAGGACCGTTTAGCCAGAATACAGGACGCCAAAAGGGTTGTCGAGCAGCGCGCATCAGAGCGTTACCAGAAAGAGAAAGAAGAATACGATGCCAAAATGGAACGACGTAAGCAGAAGAAAGAAAAGACCGGGAAAAATCCCCGGGGAAAAGAACCCAAATCCCCATCAGAAAAACTTAATGATAAGGATCAATATAATTTTACCGATCCCCAATGGCGGATCATGAAAACCTCCAGAGACTTTGACCAATGCTATAACGGGCAAGCTGCGGTGAACGAGGATATGGTAATCGTTGAAGCCACAGCAACTCACATGCCAACGACAAGCAGGAATCTATCGCGGCCATTGAATCCGTACCTGAAGAATTATCAGATGCAAATGGCATAAAACAGCCATAAATTGCTTTTTGGATCTCGGAAATCACTCGGAAATTGAATATTACAGCGAAAATCAGAGCCAGGCAATCAATGGAAACCAAATTATCGCCCCCTAAAGGTCAAAAAAGAAACTGACCTAAATTTGAAAAATGGAAGTCCGACAGGCTCCTAGACCGAAACGTATAAACTTACAGATCGATACTCTTGCCACCACTATGAAATGCTTAGGCAGGCTAATTACAACTTATCGTGCGGCTGGTCGGCCAGGTAGGCGGCCTCATTGTCCCTGTTTTCCCCTCTGGTACTCATCCAAGCTGGCTATGTTCACTTCCAGCTTTTGTTTTGGCTGAGCCTGAAATAGGAGTTAAAACCAAATGAATTTGACTGAAGTTGTGGGCATGAAATTGTAAAAAGATGAACTTTGACTGTTTTATACTAAACCAACAGAATTTTATGATGTTATCATTAAATGTGATATTCCAAGCATTGGTGTATTTTTTATTATATCGATGTTTTTTTATTTCTTTGCAATAATTATTCGAAAACAATCTAAATAGTTTACAATGGCAATTACTAAAAACAAAATGGTTTCTTTGACTTACGATTTAAGGATAGAAGGAGCAAACGGGGAATTGATTGAACAGGCAACGGCTGAGAAACCACTAAACTTTGTTTATGGTGCTGGCTTGATGATGCCAAAATTTGAAGCGCTTCTGGAAGGGATGGAACAAGGCAATGACTTCAATATAAATCTTTCAAGCGATGAAGCTTACGGGCCAATTGACGAAAACGCAATCGTAGATCTTCCAAAACACCTGTTTTTGGTGGAAGGAAAATTTGATGATGAAATCATAAACGTAGGCAATACCGTTCCGATGATGAGTGCCAGCGGGCAACGAATGAATGGATTGGTGCTTGAAATTACTGACGAAAATGTAAAAATGGATTTCAACCATCCGCTGGCTGGCGAAGATTTGTTCTTCAAAGGTAAAGTGATGGGAGTCCGTGAAGCGACTGATGAAGAGATTGCAGCAACCGTTCAGGGTGGCTGTGGTTGTGGAAGTGGTGGAAGCTGTAGCGATGGCGGCTGCGGTTGCGAAGATGAATCGTGTGCAACTGAAAGCGCTGGCGGTTGTGGCTGCGGGCATTAATATCAGGAACCAAATGCTCATTGTTGCTTCTGAGCAATCAGAAGCAATATTTTTTTAATCGATACGAATGAATAGCTTCGGACAATTATTCAGGTTAACCTCTTTTGGAGAATCGCACGGTGTTGGAATTGGTGGAATTATCGACGGCTGCCCGGCAGGTGTCGAAATCGATCTTGATTTCGTCCAAAGTGAGCTGGATCGGCGTAAACCCGGCCAGTCAAAAATTACCACCCAGCGTCAAGAATCCGATCAGGTTGAGTTTTTGTCGGGTATTTTTGAAGGGAAAACGCAGGGGACACCCATTGGGTTTCTGATCAGAAATAAAGATCAACATTCTGATGATTACAACAACCTGAAAGATGTTTTTCGTCCGTCGCATGCCGATTATACTTACCTGAAAAAGTACGGAAGTCGCGATCATCGCGGAGGAGGGCGTTCTTCGGCTCGCGAAACGATTGCCCGTGTTGTTGCCGGCTCAATCGCCAAGCTGATGTTGCGACAAGTTGGAATTAGCATTTCTGCTTTTGTGCAGCGAGTGGGTGAAGTGGAGCTTGCAAAGAGCTACAAGGAACTAGATATGAGTCTGACTGACAGCAATATTGTTCGTTGTCCGGACGCTGAAACAGCCGAAAAAATGATTGCTCGCATCGAAGTGGCTGGAAAAAATCACGACACCGTTGGTGGTATTGTTCAAGGTGTTATTCAAGGAGTGCCGGTTGGATTAGGCGAGCCTGTGTTTAACAAGCTACATGCCGATCTGGGACATGCTATGTTGGGAATCAATGCAGTAAAAGGTTTTGAATACGGATCGGGCATTGAAGGAACGCGGCTAAGTGGTTCGGAACACAACGACGTGTTTGTCAAGTCAGCTAGTGGTATCCGAACAAAAACCAATAATTCCGGCGGAATCCAGGGTGGAATCTCCAATGGTGAAGATATCTATTTCAATGTGGCTTTTAAGCCCATTGCGACTTTGCTGAAAGAGCAGCAAACCGTCGATAAAAACGAAAATGAAGTGACGATCAACCCGAAAGGGCGTCACGATCCCTGTGTGTTACCACGCGCTGTTCCTATTGTTGAAGCAATGGCAGCCTTGGTTATTGTTGATCATTATTTGTTGAATAAAATTAATCAAAGTTAAATGCCTCGCAAAAAAAGACAAAGACGCCTGCTGGCGCCACCTTCAGTAAAAGGGTTTATAGTGTTTGGATCAAGGAACAGAGTAGAACAAGTGATTCTTTTCTATGAAGAGTATGAGGCCATCAAGTTGTTGGATTACGATGGTCTGACACAAGAGGAAGCTGCCGTATGCATGGAGGTTTCCCGGCCAACATTGACCCGGATTTATGAAGCCGCCCGTAATAAGGTAGCTCAATCCATGGTTGAAGGTAAAGATTTAATAATCAGTGGAGGGAACTTCCAGTTCGATGAGAACTGGTATCGTTGCAACGATTGCTGTGCCAAGTTTAACATGGCTAAAGAGGATGAAAACTGTCCGGTTTGTCATTCATCCGACACAGTCTCGTTAAACGAGCATTATAATAAGGTAAACTAAACTTGCAGCGATTCTCCCTCACTTCTTGCAATTAAAACAGCGCCGCAGCTATCGCTCCAAACATTAGTTGCTGTGCGGAACATGTCTAAAATCCGGTCAACAGCCAGAATTAAGCCAATTCCTTCCAAAGGAAGTCCGACAGCCGTTAATATGACAGTAATCATGACTAATCCGGCCATTGGAATTGCTGCCGCACCAATGGATGCCAATAAAGCCGTTGCCACAATAATGGCTTGCTGAATGATGCTTAAATCGTGCCCATAGGCTTGTGCGATGAAAATTGATGCAATACATTCGTAAAGTGCAGTACCATCCATATTTATAGTTGCCCCAAGTGGCAGTGTAAAACTGCTAATCTTGTTCGAAACGCCTGACTTGGATTCGACCGCTTCAATGGTTAAAGGCAGAGTGGCACCAGATGATGAGGTGGAAAATGCGGTGAGCAGGGGAGTGGTCATGTTTTTGAAATGCTTTCGCGGATTCAATTTTCCCACAAACTTTAGCAAGAGTGGGAGCGTGATGAAGAAATGGACGCCCAACGCTAAAATCACAGTTGCCATATAAATTCCCATTCGCGACATCAGCCCGGTTAAATCGTCCTGATCGGCAATCACTTTGGCAACAATTCCAAAAATGCCGAGTGGCGTGAACCGGATGACGAACAAGGTAATCTTCATCATGACATCAAATAAGGCATTGAATGCCTTTTTGAGAACTTCCCGATTTGCAAAATCAACTTTAGTGATAAAAAAGCCAAATAGCACGGCAAAAAAGATAATGGAAAGCATGTTGTTTTCGGTAAAAGCCTGAAAGATATTCTCCGGAACAATTTCAATCAAGATTTCCCGAAACGAGCGCTGCTTCTCGACCAATCCTTCCACTTCCTCTTGAAAGTTCAAATCAGCCCCAAGCCCGGGCTTAAACAAGTTGACAAAGAATAAGCCGGTGACAATAGCCAGCATCGACGTCAGAAAATAATAGCTCATCGTCTTCAACCCTAGTCGCCCCAAATTCTTGCCCGTGCCAATGTTGGTAATTCCGGAAATTAAGGAGCTTAATATCAATGGTATAATTAGCATTTTTAATGATCGAAGAAACAGGTCACCCATCCAGCTTATAGCATTCACCGCGGGATTGTTGTAGCTGGACTTTCGGATCACGGCCTGATAGGACTCGTAGTTTTCTTTAGTTAACATGCGGCGAAGTTGCGACTGAAAATCCTTCCTGGTGTCATATTGTCTGCCTTGAAGTGTTTCAAGCTTTTCAATTATCTGGACCGGAAGATTTTTCTTGGTCAAATCCTTCAACATGTCTTGGTCAAACGTATAGTTTGTGGGGAATAGAATACCGTAAATAATCGACAGAATGAGTGCAATCAAAATTTGCCAGTGGAGCTCCAGTTTGAATAAACGCATAGGTTTTAATTGAGATTCGTACAAATCTAACTTTTTATACCATGCTCTGCAACATCTTTTTTGTATGAGAATCTTGTTATTTTAGCAGCACAGTACAGGACAATGGAGTAACTCAAAAAATGATAACATAAATCGTATGAGAAACAGATTAATCGGACGCTTGCCTAAAGTGGGAATTCGTCCAGTAATTGATGGCCGTGAGCGTGGTGTCCGCGAATCTTTGGAAGTTCAAACCATGAATTTGGCCCAGGCCGCGGCCAGACTAATTGAAGAAAACCTGCGATTCCCGTCGGGTGAAAAAGTGGAATGTGTGATTGCTGACACCACGATTGGTGGAGTGGCTGATGCGGCCCATTGTGCCGACAAGTTTCATCGTGAAGGAGTGGGGGTTTCGTTAACGGTTACACCTTGCTGGTGTTATGGAACGGAGGTGATGGACAGTGATCCATTGATGCCAAAAGCAGTTTGGGGATTCAACGGAACCGAACGTCCTGGCGCCGTTTATTTGGCGGCTGCTCTTGCCGGATATACTCAGAAGGGTTTTCCCGCCTTTGGTATTTATGGTCGTGATGTGCAGGATGCCGGTGATACCTCTATCCCGGACGATGTACGCGAAAAGATTCTGCGTTTTACGAAAGCCGCATTGGCCTCGGCGCAAATCAAAGGCAAATCCTATCTTTCCATTGGCTACACGTCCATGGGAATTGCCGGCTCTATGGTGGATGCTAACTTTTTTCAGGACTACCTAGGCATGCGTACGGAGTTTATTGAATCGATTGAACTGATTCGCCGGATGGAAGAAGGCATTTATGACAAGGAGGAGTATGAGAAAGCCTTAGTATGGACGAAATTGAATTGTCAGGAAGGCGAAGACCCCAATGATCAGGATAAACAGCACGATCGAAAGCGGAAAGACTGGGAGTGGGAAACGGTAGTGAAAATGACATTGATTTGTCGAGATTTGATGATTGGCAACTCAAAGTTGGCTGAAATGGGTTTTGGAGAAGAGTCACGGGGTCACAATGCCATTGCCGGAGGTTTTCAGGGACAGCGTCAGTGGACCGATTACTATCCGAACGCTGACTTCTCAGAAGCCATTTTGAATTCCTCGTTCGATTGGAACGGCCTGCGCGAAGCCTTTGTTTTCGCGACTGAAAACGATAGCTTGAACGCAGTTTCAATGTTGTTCGGCCACTTGTTGACCAATACTGCCCAGATTTTTTCAGATGTTAGAACATTCTGGAGTCCAGAGGCTGTGAAGCGTGTGACAGGGACAGAACTCACCGGATTAGCACGCGGTGGAGTCATTCACCTGATTAATTCCGGCTCAACGACGCTGGATGCCACAGCTCAACAGAAAGATGCCGATGGAAATGCGGAAATGAAACCTTACTGGGAAATCTCGGAAGATGAAGCACAAGCTTGTTTAGATAACACCCGTTGGTGCCCGGCCGATTTGGGTTATTTCCGCGGAGGCGGTTATTCTTCGCAATTTAAAACCGCTGGTAAAATGCCGGTAACCATGTCGCGAATCAATTTGGTGAAAGGGCTGGGGCCTGTGTTGCAAATTGCTGAAGGGTGGACCGTTGAGCTGCCCGATGATATTCATAAAACACTGGATGTGCGCACGAACCCAACTTGGCCAACAACCTGGTTTGTTCCGCGCTTGAACGACTGTGATGCTTTCAAAGATGTTTACAGTGTGATGGCTAATTGGGGAGCCAATCACGGAGCCATTTCCTACGGTCATATTGGAGCCGATCTGATTACACTGGCATCGATTCTTCGCATTCCGGTATCGATGCATAATGTCGATGAAAGCAAGATTTTCCGTCCGAGTGTTTGGGCTTCTTTTGGAACCAATAAGGAAGGTGCTGATTATCGTGCCTGTGAAAACTACGGCCCGCTGTATGGCAAATTGTAAATTTTAAACTATTTTGGCAAGCTGAATGATCATGAATCAACTTCATGTCAAAACATTAATCAGCCTCCTAATTGTCTTACCTGTAGCAGCACACGCTGCTACAGGTAAGAATAAAAATGAATCGATGACACTAGAAAAAGGCCAGTACGGCTATGATTTAGAAAAACTTCAAAAATATTACTCAACTATTGAACTCGTTGCCGGAGCGTCGCGTGTGGTGCTTGTTCCAGAACTGCAAGGACGGGTGATGACTAGTTCGACCTCAGGATCTGAAGGGTTTTCATTTGGATGGCTCAATCATGAATTGTTGGGAAGCACTCAATTGTCTGAAACATTCAACCCGTTTGGTGGTGAAGAGCGTTTTTGGATCGGTCCCGAAGGTGGACAGTTTTCTTTTTATTTTGAAAAGGGAAAAACCATGGAAATGCAAAACTGGCGTGTTCCCGAAGCGATTGACACCTTGCCCTGGGACGTGATTGAAGCCAACCAGGAAACCGCCACTTTTCAGAAAGCTTTTCGCCTGAAAAACTATTCGGGAACTAACTTTCATATCGAAGCGACCCGACGCGTTAGCATTATTGATCCGATTGAGATTGAAGAATATCTTCCCATCAAGATGGATGAATCCGTCCGGGTGGTGGCTTACGAAACCTTGAATCAGCTTAAAAATGCCGGTGCCAGAGACTGGATCAAAGAAACGGGTATGCCGTCAATCTGGATGCTTTCCATGTATCAGCCATCGCCCGAGGTGACCATTGTTGTGCCTTTCAAAAAGGAGGGCGAAGGGCCCGTGGTTACTGATGATTATTTTGGAAAAGTTCCTTCCGACCGGCTCAAAGTGGACGATGGAGTGATCTATTTTAAGGCCGATGGCAAGTTTCGCAGCAAGATTGGGGTGTCGCCAGAGCGGGCATTGCCAACCCTGGGAAGTTACGATGCCAAAAACAAATGCCTGACGATCCTGATCTGTTCGCTGGATTCAACATCGACTGATTTTGTCAACTCTTCGTGGAATGAATTTCAGGAAGAGCCATTCAAGGGAGATGCCATCAATGCATACAACGACGGACCTTTGGCTGACGGCGGTCAGTTGGGGCCATTTTACGAGTTGGAATCATCTTCATCGGCCGCAGCTTTAAAAGCAGGAGAAGTTAAAATGCATTTTCAGCAAACCTATCATTTTGAAGGAGAAGAAAAGGATTTGAATTTGATTGCGGAAAAGCTTTTAGGAGTTTCCATCACCCAGGTAAAATCGAACTTATAGAACAAATAGACTAAACATTCCTAAACTTAAAAACGTGAAAACAAAAGACAAAATAGTACCCAGGGAATACCTGGTTCCTTTCATTTTAATTACCAGCCTTTTTGCCTTGTGGGGATTTGCCAATGATATTACCAACCCCATGGTTGCGGCTTTCAAAACCGTAATGGAAATTTCCAATGCCAAAGCGGCCATGGTGCAGTTTGCATTTTACGGGGGCTACGCTACCATGGCAATTCCCGCGGCCTTAATCATCAAGCGCTACAGTTATAAAGTGGGAATTATCATCGGACTGGCTTTGTATGCCACCGGTGCCTTGTTGTTTTTTCCGGCAGCGCAATTCGAGGTTTTTGGATTTTTTCTGGTTTCCCTGTACATTTTAACCTTTGGCCTGGCTTTTCTCGAAACGACAGCAAATCCGTATATTTTGTCGATGGGCTCCGAAAAGACGGCTACGCAGCGGTTGAACCTGGCGCAGTCGTTTAATCCTATGGGTTCAATTTTGGGCATGTTTATCGCGTCACAGCTTATTCTATCGGCTCTTGAATCGGACAAACGGGACGCTTCAGGGAACCTGATTTTTGAAACGCTGAGTGCTGCTGAAAAGGCTGTAATTCGCACGAATGATTTGCAGATTATCCGAAATCCCTATGTCATTCTCGGATTTTTTGTCATCCTGATGCTGGTGATTATTGCCCTTTCCAAAATGCCAAAGCGGGCTAAATCCGATCATGCCATCCGTGCGAAAGACATCTTTAAACGGTTAATTCGTAATGTGAAATACCGCGAAGGTGTCATCGCACAGGTATTTTACGTTGGCGCGCAAATTATGTGTTGGACCTTTATTATCCAGTATGCCGATAATCTGGGAATTGCTAAAGCCGAAGCCCAGCGATACAATATTGTGGCTATGGCCATTTTTATTGCAAGCCGTTTTATAAGCACTTTTTTGATGAAGTATTTAAATGCCCGGCTGATGTTAACGATGTTTGCAGTGGGGGGCATGCTGACCACCACGGGTGTGATTTTAATTGAAGGAATGCCCGGATTGTATTTACTGGTAGCCACATCCGCGTTTATGTCGCTGATGTTTCCAACCATTTATGGTATAGCGCTCGAAGGACTTGGCGAAGATGCCACACTGGGTGCGGCCGGATTGGTTATGGCCATTGTTGGTGGCGCATTAATGCCCCCGTTGCAAGGTTTAATCATTGATCAGGGAACAATCTTTTGGCTGCCTGCCGTTAATTTCTCTTTCGTTTTACCCTTTATTTGCTTTGTGGTCATTGCCATTTACGGATACCGAACCTTGAAAATTCATCTGGCATAGTTGTTTATGGTACACGTGGTGGTTGAAAAAATGTTGAAGGCTTAAATTATAAAGACTATGGAATTTACTTTTAAACTGGATGAATCGTCTTCTCAAACCAAGTTGCAGCAGCTGATTCATGCCGTCAATGAAGCCATCAGCAATGGAACATTGACGGAGGGTGATTTTTTGCCTTCAGTGAATAAGTTAAGCCGAAACAGTGGCTTGTCGCGCGATACGATTTTCAAAGCCTATACGACGCTCAAGCAGCGCAGTGTCATCGCTTCAACCCCAACCAAGGGATATTTTGTGAGCAACGAGTCGTTTAAAGTGATGATGTTGCTCGACGATTTTAGTGCTTTTAAGGAACAACTCTATGGAAATTTTCGAAATGCTTTGCCCGAAAATTATTCGGTTGACTTGCTTTTTCACCATTACAATGCGGCTGTCTTTGAGCAGTTGATATTGAATAGTGTGGGGCGATACAGCATGTATGTGGTGATGAATATTCACAACGAACGCATGGAGTCGGTGTTGAAGAAAATCGATCCCAACAAGCTGCTGATTCTCGATATGGGCAGACCCAACAGCCCCGATGTTGCCTACATTGTTCAGGATTTTGAGCAGGCGTTTTATCGATGTTTGGAGGAAGGAACCGGACGAATTGCAAAGTACGATGAGTTTAACCTGGTGTTTCCGGAATCTACGCCACATCCAAAAATCACCATCGAGGTGTTTAAACGGTTTTGTGAGCAGCATCAATTCAAACACGAACTTGTTCCAAAGATCAAAAACAAAAGCATTGAAAAAGGACAGGCCTACCTTGTGATCAAGGACGAAGATTTGGTGCACGTCATTAAGCAATGCAAAGCGAAAGGGTTGAAGCCGGGCGAAGATGTGGGAATTATCTCCTACAATGATTCGCCGATGAAGGAGATTGTGGGTAACGGAGTTACCGTGATTTCAGTCGATTTTGAAGCGATGGGGAAGCAAGTGGCCCGGTTTGTTGAAAGCAAGAAAAAAATCTTTGAGACGCTTCCGAGCAGGTTGATTATTCGGGGATCGTTGTAAATTGAACGAACTGCCTGAGCTGGAATAAGCCATTGGCTCCAGTTTGGGCAGTCCGCTCCTCAATCATTTGGCTAGAATAGGTCTTTTTTCCGGAAGATAATAATTCCCGTTACCGACATCAGAGCCGAGAAAACAACAATGGCGAAGAAGGCCCAGCTTTTTTCTTCCAGTTTGTTCGGAACATTCATTCCATACAGGCTGGCAATCAAAGTAGGAATCATCAGAATGATGGAAATGGAAGCCAGTTGCTTCATCACCACGTTCAGGTTATTGGAAATGACTGAGGCAAAGGCATCCATCATTCCGCTTTGAATATCTGAATAGATCTGAGACATTTCCAAAGCCTGCTTATTTTCAATGATGGCATCTTCCAGCAGGTCCTCATTCAATTCAGTCATACTCTTTTTGAGTGCATTGCGAATTTTAGCCAAAACAATTTCGTTGGCTTTCAACGAAGTAATGAAGAATACCAAACATTTTTCCATCTTTAGAAGCTTGTTGAGCTCTTTATTTCGGATCGATTTTTCCAATTCTTCTTCAATGCGTGCGGTTTGCTGGTTGATTTGTTTCAAATAGCTCAGGTAGGTGCTGCCCGATTTTAAAAACAATTTGATGGTGAAGTTCAGTTCATCATGGATCAAATGGTTTTGACCGCGGAACAGCGCCGGCTTTTCGAAAGGCAAAACTTCGTTAATCGTTGAGCAAATGGTGATGGTAATGTTATTGGCCCGAAAAATACCAAGAGGTACGGTATAATACGGAACACCATTGTTTGGGCTTTCCACCGGTATGCGTAAAATAATGAGCGACCAGTCATCATCCACCTCGTAACGGGGACGTTCGTCTACGTCCAGAATGTCCTGGATAATGTCTGCCGGAACATCAAATTCCGTTTGCAAACGGCTGATTTCATCTTGTGTCGGCTGAACCACGTTGATCCAGCAGCCTGCTGCTGCTTTGGGTGTTTCAATATAACCACCAAAGCTCTTGAAAATTTTAAGCATGTTTTTGCCTCCTTTTATTGCATGCAGGAGGTCTTAGGCCCCTACAGCGAGGTTAATAATTCATTTTTCTTATGACCCGGGCCTTCGTCCATTTGATTGCTTTTTAATTGCGGTGCAAATCTAGCCAAAACAATGATTAAATAGAACAAATTTGAATGATTGTGGAAGAAAAAAAGGAAAGAACATACAAAGGATTTTAACCTGTCGGCTGTTGACTCCAAGCTAAAATCCTTTGGTTGAAATTCGTTTTTATTTCGGTAAGCGGCGTTTTTCAACGCCTTGGAAAGTCATTTTCACGGGTTTGATGGTGCCATCTTCGTTGAAATACATGCGATCAATACACACCACACGATGATCCCTGTCTTGGTTCGGTATGGGACGGCGATGGTAAACGATATACCAGTCGTCGGTTCCGGGAATGTTCATCACCGAATGGTGACCGGCGCCGGTTGCAATGTCCGGATCTTGCTCCAAAACAGTTGTCAGACGCTCAAATGGCCCAAACGGACTGTCGGCAATGGCATAGGCCACTTTATAAGTTGAATTGCCCCAGCCACCTTCCGACCACATGAAATAATACTTCCCGTTGCGGATGAAAAATGTTGGGCCTTCCACGTAGCCTTCTGGCGTAATTTCCTTCACCATGTTGCCATTTTTAAACGGAATCAGGTGCGTGAAATCATCGCTGATTTGTCCAATGTTACAATGTCCCCAGCCACCGTAAACAATGTAATACTTGCCATCCAAAGCTTTAAACACATACTGGTCGATAGGCTGGGCTCCATTATGAAACTCCTGGATTAGCGGGCGTCCCAACAAATCAACGTATGGTCCCTGTGGATTTTTGGCCACGCAAACGCCGATGCCTCCTTGCTTGTTCTTGTCTCCCAGGTTGGCGTCATATAGGGGGCCGCTTTCGTTCTGAATATCGTTGCCGGCAAAGAAAAGATAGTAGTTTCCATCTTTCGCAATAATTGAAGGTGCCCACATGGCTTTGTTCACCCACTTCACGATGGTGGTGTCAAGCACGCGTTTGTGTTTGGTCCAGTTCACCAAATCATCCGACGAAAAGGCATCCAGGAATACCTGATTCTCGTATTTTGCCGAATAGGTCGGAAAAATCCAGTATTTCCCATCCAAAATGGCTACTTCCGGATCAGCATACCACTCTTCTGAAATTGGATTACCGGAGGTTTCGGCTTCCGCTGTTTTTTCTTTTTGTTTTTCTTTCGTTTGGCCGCAAGCCATCATAGCTGCCATGGTCAGCAGTAAAATCGAATTCTTCATGCGTAAATTGTGATTTAGGTATTTGTATGTTGCTTGAGTTGTTTAATCAAACAGTTTTTTCAACTTATCGCCAACTTTCTTTATCGATTTATCCAATTCTTCTTTGGTCGATTTTTTCACTTCATTCTGAATTTGCTTTTTAGCTTCGCTCATGTCCATTGAAACTTTCGGATCGGTCAAATTGCCAGAAATGACTACAGTGACAGGGATAACCTTGATATTTTGTGTTCCCGGTAAAAATCCAAGGGCGCTGTTAATGTCGTTGCTCATGTCTTCGCGGTTGACTTTGAAATCCATTTTCATATCGAGAATCTGACTGACCGAAAGATTGCCGTGAATGGAAACTTCCTGATCGGCGATTTTTGTCTGGAACGGTTTCATCTCCACATTACCGTCGTTCAAGCTAAAATGAGCGGTAAAATCTTCGACCCGGACATTTTTTAATTTTTCTTTTTTGATGAAATTTTTGATTTGATCAAAGGTTGGCGAATCAATAATTTGCAGATTTTGGGTATTGAACAGGCCATTTCCATCCAGACTTGACGGGATAATATCGAGTTTTTCGTTGAGTTGCCCGTTGAATTTTAGCTTAGTCGATATTTCGCCCTGGCTGCGCGCGGCAATTGGAAGGTACTGCTGCACCAATGCAAATGAACGATAAAAAGCAGGAATTTGAACGGTACTCAGGTTGATATCAAAATCGAAAAGCGGCTGGTTCGCGTCGTTACTTTTATAGGAGCCGTCTATCGTGAGTTTTCCTTGCAACATGTCCATGTTCAGTTGCTTCAGTTCCAGCATCCGGTCTTTTACTACGATGGAACCAACAATGTTGCTAATCTCCATTTTGTCGAAACTTGCCCGGCTAATTTTCGAATTGAAGGCCAAATTCAGATTGGCTGGAACCTGGAAGGCAATTACACTGTCAATGGCTGTTGTCGCCACCGTGTCTTCAGCCATCAGGTTGGCGAGTTCATTAAAATTCAAGTAGTTTGAGTTCAATGTGAAATCGCCGTTCAACGTTTTATCCATCAAGAAGTAGGGCAGATAGTTCGACAGTTTCCCTTTCAGCTGGAAATCGCTTTGCCCGGTTTTTCCATTAAATGAAGTCAGCGTGATCGCTGTATTGTCAACTTTTATGGCGCCTGATTTTATCTCAACAGCTTGAGTGATTTGGGGTGTTTTGATCTTGAAATCACGGAAGTTGAACGCACCGGACGCGGCAATTTTTTCGTAATCTTCCTTTTCAATGGCTGACATTCTGCCTTTAACCGACAGGTTTCCATCCATGAATCCCGCTAGTTCGATACTGTCCATCGGAATGATATCAGCCAGACCCGTGAAGTCAACTTTGCCGTTGAAATAGGCGTCAAACTGCGGGTCACTCATCGGGTGGGTGAGGGTTAGCCGCGCATCAATCGGATTCTCACGAATTTGAACGTGGGCATTGGACACATCCACCCTCAACAAGTCAAAGTCGCCCTGAGGTTTGGTAATTTGTCCATCCAATGAAATTTGCTCCACTTTTTCCGGCGAACCTGCGTATTGCAAGGTGGCATTTTTGACATAGATTCGCGCGTTAATTTCCGGGTAAGTTTCTTCGTAGTACCAGCCCGTTACATTTCCTTCGAAACCAGCTTCTCCTGTGGTCTCAATATCTTTTAAATACGATTGATAGCTTTGTGGCACCATGGACAGCAAGGTTTCAAAATCACTTTGGGGCTGCTTAAATTGCAGGTCGAAATACATGCTGTCGGAGGGCATTTCAAAACGGCCGCTCAAATCAAGCGGCAGCTCGTTCAGGTGCAGGGTCGATTCGCCAAACTCAAAATTCATTTTATCGTAGTCAGCCATCAGCTGGCTTTTCACCTTCAGTACCGTGTTCGAAATGTATTGGGTTGAATCGTACGCTACTTTGAATTCACCAATTTCTGCATCCAAATCAAAATGGGTAATGGTTCCGTCCATCCTCCCGCTGGCATCCAGGTTCGAGTTTAGCAAAGCCACAACCATTGCGGTTGCAGCATCCTTGTAAATCAGGCTCAAATCTCTCACTTCAATATCCTGAAGCGAAACAGACATGCTTTCGCCCGGCTCGTCAGCTTCCGTTTTTACACTTTCCTTGGCAATGTCCCAGTTTACCTGTCCCGATTGATTGGAGAGCAGATTCACTTGTGCCTGGTTCAAACGCAAGCGTTGGATGGTGAAATCTTCGCCTTTAAATAAATCGCTCAGCGAAATGTCGGTAGCCAGTGACTGCATGGAGACCAGCGTATCGTTTTCAAATTCGCCGATGCCAATAACGGTCAGGCCTTCCAATTCCATCATCACATTGGGAAAACTTCGCCACAGGTTTAGGTTGAAATTGGCAAACTCAACCTTGGCATTGACATTATTATTGATCGTTGTTCTCACCTTGTTCAGCAGTGGGCCTTTAAAAACAACAGGTAAAACAACAATTGCAGCAATTAAAAGGACGAGGATTGCTGCTATGATAATCATTACTTTTTTCATTGGATCAGACTTTTATAATTTGTTTATGTCTTTTTCTTATACAGGCAAATGGCCCGATTTACTTACCACCAGGCCCATTTTTTTTCATTCCTCTAAGTTAGGAAAGAATCATGCCAAATGCGGATTCTCCATTAATAATAATTGGCGCAGCAGGTTAATTGTCGCTTGTGAGGATCGCAAAATATTACGTTCGCGGTTGTGTGCAAAAGTATAACGTTCCAGTTTGATGTTCTGTTTACTGATCACAGCGATCCAAACGGTGCCGACGGGCTTTTCGGCTGTTCCTCCATCAGGTCCGGCAATGCCGGTTGTGGCCACCGCATAATCGGTGTTCAGTGCTTGTTGAACGCCCTGTGCCATTTCCAGCGCCACTTCCTTGCTAACGGCGCCGTGGGCTTCCAGTGTCTCTGGTTTTACGCCCAGTATGCCCATTTTTACTTCGTTTGAATAGGCTACAATGTCCCCTTTCAGGTAGGCCGAACTTCCGGCATTGGCGGTAAACATATGCGCAATCATGCCGCCGGTGCAACTTTCGGCAACGCCAAGTGTGGCCCCGGCTTTAACCAGCAAGCTGCCGGTTACGCCAGCCAGCGAGTCGCCGTTGTAACCAAAAATATGCCCGGGAATAATCAGTTTCAGTTGATCGATTTGCCAGCTGACTTCCTGTTGCAAGGTTTCCATGTGATTGCCGTACGCGCTCAGGCGCAGGCGAATCATGAGCTGGCTGGGTAAGTAAGCCAGTTTGATAAAGTCGGGTAGGGCGGTCTCCCAGGCTTCAATCTTTTCGGCCAGCATAGACTCCGGAATGCCGTAAACCAGCACGGTTTGGTGGTAAATCGATTTGGCTTTCCCGTTTTTAGCCAGGCGGGGCAGCACTTCCTCGCTCATGATGCTCATCATTTCGAAAGGCACACCTGGCATAGAAACAAACAGGGTGTCGTTTTTTTCGAACCACATGCCCGGGGCTGTTCCGGTTGAATTATTTAAAACCGTGCATTTGGAAGGAACCAGCGCCTGGTCTTTGTTGAGTTGGTTCATGCTTACGCTGCGCTTGGTCAGCCGCTCGGTCACATTGGCCAGCACCTGTTCATTCAATACCAATTCGCAGTCAAAGTAATTGCACAGCACTTTTTTAGTAATGTCATCCTTGGTTGGGCCCAGTCCACCAGTGATGAGCACCAGGTCGGCGTGTTTTTCGGCGTTGCTCAGCGCTTCCATGATGTGGTCGTGCTGATCGTGCACCGACGTGATTTGAAAAACTTCAATGCCATGCAGGTTGAGCTGTTCTCCCATCCATGCCGAATTGGTATCAACGATTTGACCAATCAATATTTCGTCGCCTATGGTGATAATTTCTGTCTTCATGATTAAATTCCAAGTTTTAAATTCCAAATTCCAAGATCTAAGATCGCCACGATGAAGCGAGAGAAAATCTCCCTCTCTCCCCCTCCCATCTTCTCTCCATCTCACCGTCCCACGCGCTCTCCCTCTCCCTTTCTCACCCTCTCCCTTTCATCGCCTCCAAACGTTGCAACAGCGGTGGATGCGAATAGTGCACAAACACGTAAGCTGGGTGGGGACGTAGGTTGCTGAGGTTTTTCACCGAGAGTTTTTTCAGGGCTGAAGCCAGGGGGTCGCCATCGTAGTTTTGTGCGGCAAAAGCGTCGGCTTCGTACTCATTTTTACGCGAAAAAAGATTCATGCCAATGCCAATCACGGATGACAGGGGTGAGTACAAAATACCAAAGGCAATCAGCCCGATGTGGAAGCTGGGTTCGCTTACGCCCAGAGCCGCCGAAAGGGCCGGACTATCAATCAGCAAGGAGAAAATGTAAAGCATCAGCCCGGTTTGAATGATTCCGATGAGCAAGCTCCAAAGGACGTGCTTTTTCTTATAATGTCCGATTTCGTGCGCCAATACTGCTACCAGTTCCGGGATTTCCATGTCGTTGATCAAGGTGTCGTAAAGCACAATGCGTTTTTTCGGGCCCAATCCGGAGAAATAGGCATTGGCTTTGGTGGAGCGTTTGCTGCCGTCAATCACATAAATGTTGTCGAGTTTAAAGCCCACCCGGTTGGCAAAGTTTTGAATGGCCTGTTTCAGTTCACCTTCTTCCAGCGGTGTTTGTTTGTTAAAAATGGGTACGATGAGCGAGGAGTAGAACATGGCCATGAAAATGGAAAAACCGCTGACCACAAGCCACACATAAAGCCAGAACCACTGGCCGGTTTTCAGGTAAATAAAGATGATGAGCGCCAGCAAAGCTCCGCCAATCAGCGCTCCCAAAAGCCAGCCTTTCAGCTTGTCAAGCAGGTAAGTTTTCGGCGTGGTTTTGTTGAAGCCGTATTTTTCTTCAATCACAAAGGTGCTGTACAAGTCGAATGGCGTAGTCAGAATATCAGATGCCAGTAGCAAAATTCCGAAGAAGATTAAAGCCGACCAAACCGGGCTGGCAGATACTGAAAGGGCCCATTGATTGACGAGGGCGAACCCTTCGAAAAAAAGCATCAGCAAAATCAGTACAAAGCTAAACGAGCTGGTGAGCATGCCAAAGCGGTGGTTGGTTTTTGAATAAGCTTGTTGAGTGCGGTATTTGTCTTCGTCGTAAATGTCTTTTACTTCATCCGGTAGCTGGGTGGTCCAGCGTGTGGTATTCAGGTAATCGAGTACCCGTTCAACCACAAAATCCAAAATCAGAATACCAAGAATAATCCAGAATAGCACTGTCATTTTATGTGATTTTAAAAATGCTTTCAAAGGTAAGAAAAACTGGGTAGTTGCCGTTTGTGGGCTGAAATGAAATTTTGAGTGCTGGTTATTACAATACTTCGGTTAAAACTTAGTTATTTATCTGATATTCAGTGAAATAACTATTAATTTATTAGGTTAAAACCGCAGGGATTTGTACCTTTAAAGTATTAATTACCAGTTAATTACTTTAATTATGGTTATCCCTGCGATTTATGATTTATATTCAAAAATTGTTCTTGACGCTTTATCTGTTTTCAAAATAAAGCTCAATAAATGCAGACGAGATTTTATGATTGAGATTTTCATGCTATACCTAAGTATTCCTTCACGAATTAACTTTCTCCAGTTAGGGCGTTACAGCCTTTTTGGAGAACAACGATTCCGTCGCCAGTTCGAGCAGGGGTTTGACTTCTTTGGCTTTAATAAAGCCTTGGCTATGCCCTTGATTGGCAATCGCAATGCTGTTGCCTTCGCCCCAAGCTTCATGCATAAATCAGGCAAGCAAACCCCCGGGATCGGATACTTTTGGTCGGGGTGTGCCGGCAGGGCACTGCGGGGAATTGAAATCCTCGGGCTTTCTGTAATTGATGCAGACTCCAGGTTAAGTTTCCATTTGGAAGCAGTCCAAACGCCTCCGACAGCGTGCCTGCAGGATAATGAACTCTCCTTAACTGACTGGTATGCGGCTGTAATCAAAAAGCATTTGGAACAGATCAGTTCTATTACCCAATATGTGGTTGCAGATGCTTATTTCTCCAAGAGAAACTTTGTCGATAAGATTCTGGAATGTTCCCTTCATCTGGTAAGCAAACTCCGCGAAGACGCAGACCTATCGTACCTTTCAATACAGCCCAAAACCGGCAAAAGAGGCCGGCCAGCAAAATATGGCGGAAAGGTTGATGTTACCCGCTTAAATCCCGAATACTTCACCCCGGTTGAAAACGAGAAAGGAATAACGGCATACTCTGCCATTGTATATTCCAAAGCTCTTGGTAGAAACATTTTATTGGTTGTCGAAGAATTTCATATAAAAGGAAAAACAATCTACCGGCTTTTGTTTTCAACCGATACCATGCACGCCCCCATTGATGTGATCAACATTTATCACACCCGCTTCCAAATAGAATTTGGATTCCGCGACGCAAAACAATTTTCAGGACTCGAAAACTTGCAGGTAAGAAGTGGAAATAAGCTTTACTTTAAGGGAGATACCATAAAAAATTCAAATTGCGACAACAGCGGCGGCAACTTCGCCGGGAAAAGGCAATGAAAGTTTCCCGGGCGAAGAAAATGCAGGTCAAACTCCATGGCTCTTGGTAACCTCCATCGTTACCGTGGACAACTCCATGAAGACCGTGGAGTACTCCATCGTTATCATGGACAACTCCATGAAGACTATGGACAAGGTAATAAGCTTCATGGACAACTCCATGGCTCTTGGTAAGTACTCCATCGTTATCATGGACAACTCCATGAAGACCATGGACAAGGTAATAAGCTTCATGGACAACTCCATGGCTCTTGGTAAGTACTCCATCATTATCATGGACAACTCCATGAAGAACATGTAAAGAAAGGAAAGGATTTCCCCAAGGTGTAGCAGTATGACACTTTGGAGAAATCCTTGAATTAGTATCGGGACGCCAATTTTACCAAAATATAGCCTGGTCTTCGTCCGGAACCAATGTACTTACATTTCGTTGCATCAGCATGGTCCCTTTACATCTGTAAGGAAACACCATGTTTTCACTGGAAACATTGTCCTTATACCGGTACTCCATCGTTAACGTAAAAAAGCGCTTAATGATATGGGGCCGGTCGATATCAAATTCTTCCTTTATTTCGTAGGTAGGCTCTCCAATCACTTCGAATTCCAAAGCAGGATTCTCAGCACTTAAGACCAATTTGCCACTCTTAACGTACAGGCCTGTGGATTTTCCTGTTTTTGAATCCGTCACTTCCGTCACTTCATCAGGTTCCAGGAATTCACATTTAATTTTAAATTCACCCCGGTTTTCAGCCAGTTCTTCCGTAATGCCGGCATAAAAGAAAACCGTGTTTTCATCAACGACCCTGGTCTCACGGGTACTTGCTGTCATATACTTGGTGTCATTATCGCCAAAATACACATACATACTCCCTGCATTATAAGTACCTGAATAGTCGTTAAACGGCATTACCCAAAGTAGTGCTTTTTGTCTGCCTTTATAAGTGTTTAGAGAATAGGCAGGATCGGGTAAGATGGTCATTGGTAAGACCCATTTCTCTACAAGATCCAATCCTGAAAACTTAAAATTAATATCAAAGTGAGCTACGTTACTTCCCGCCGGAACCTGACAGGTTTGCGATGGCAATTCATAAAAATTCTCCGGCAACTGTTTGTAATATAAATCACTCCGGTCCGTATATTTGTCAAAATTCAAAAAACTCAGGGTATCGCTGTCTACACCAATGCGCACCATATAATTCTTGTTATTTGTTTGTGATCCACTTACAATAACCGGAAGTTTAAAGGTGACTACTTCATTATCGGGTTTATACCTTAAATAAATAACAGATACGTCATCCCGGTTAATGGGCGCTTTCAATGATACCATCCGGGTGTATAATTCGTCTTCCCACTCGTCATTGCAACCTGAAAGGCTGACCAGCACACCAAACAGTATGGCCAAATAAAAATTTATATTTTTCATATGTTTATTGTTTCAATTATCAAAGCAGTTATCAATCAAAAGATGGCCAACCCGGTGCCTGAGTCAAACGGGCATTTCTTTTCAATTCATCGTAAGCGACCGGCCAAAAATATTTTTTCATAGACCATGAAGTTTGCACACTTGGCACGACTACCTGTTCATAGAAATATTCGCGGGATTCTTTCGGAACGGTTGTATTGCAACCATAGATCATCTGGCTTTCTTCTTCCGGAGCATCTTTCCAACGACGCAGGTCATAATAGCGTTGGTTTTCGCCTAAAAATTCAACCTGCCGTTCTCTTTTAATCTCTCTTCTCAATTCATCAGGATTACTAAACGGATCACCCATACCAATTTCATCGAAATTCGGTACTCCACCCCGTAATCGCACGGGGAGTACGGCAGCTTTCATTGTCGCAATATCCCGTAAAACAGTATAGGTTTCACTACCATCCCATGATGCAATCTGGTAGGACGATGTTAATTCGTTCAATGCTTCGGCATACATTAACAGGATGTCGGCATAACGGATAGCGGGATCCACTTTCGGATATACTGTCCCATCTTTGTAGCTTTCCTTAGGATTAACAAATTTCATCATCCCTATACCAGTCGGTATCCAGCGGTCGTCCGTACTCACAATTTTCCTTCCATCATCTTCTCCATAATAGTAGAAAGTTTGAAAATCACGGTTATTAGCATCTCTCGCACTGGTACAGGACCAATGCGCACCACTGAAAGCAACCGATGCGTAAAAACGAGGTTCCCTGTTGGCATATTCCAGCCATACATCTTTTCTCAAATAGGGATATTCACCATCCGCCTGTGTAAATCCTTTCATACTGGTAGCCCGGTCAAAAGGTTTACCATTATTCATCGCATAGGCATCGCATTGTTTACCGGTGATACCGTGACTGTTCCATCCACCTCCTTTACTTACCGGCATTTGGTGACGAGACATGGATTGGATACCATATTCGTCATTCAACTGATTATCACCACGTGAAAAGATTAACTCCGGGTTTTCGGAAACGTAAAGATCTCCGTTAAACAAAGCACGATAGGAATCCAACGGATCAATATCCTTCCAACCTCCCTCTTTCCAGGTCTTCTCCGAATATACCGGATGATAGGGTGCATCTATTGTTTTGGGATAAGCTCCCCAAAGCCCGCCGTTGGAGCGTTTGGGAGCCACATAGATTTCGTATTTGTTTAGTTTGATCACATCCAGGGCTGCCGCTGCTGCTTTAGCCCATTTCTCCTCATCATATTGCTGTGAAATGAGTTGTTTTCCTTTATCATCCACAAATGAGGCCATTTCCGCGTTTCCATTCATTAACGGGCTTGCCCCATAAAGATATGCTTTGGCACGAACTGCCAGAGCGGCACCTGTCGTCGGGCGTGATGCACTGCGGCTACTTCGGTTACCCGCTAAATATTCGGCTGCCAACAGCATCTGTCCGGAGATATACTCCACACACTCATCATAGGTATTTCTTGGATAGGCAAGATCCGTGTAGGATGCCTCATAATCGAGCCCTTCATCGGGCAAGATGGGTATTGGACCATATTTTCTCAACAATAGCCAATAGAGGTATCCACGAATAAAATAGGCTTGTCCCTTGAGATCTTTGTACATCTCTTCGGTAATCTCATCACCCGGATGAACATGTTGAAGAAAAATGGAAGCCTGGCGGATACCTTCATAGGATTGATCCCAGGGACGGGCGATCAGCGCATGGACGTTACCGCCGTACTGCGGGCCGTATTGCCCGAATTTATAATTAGAGAAGGAAATACCCGCGCCACCTTCCGTGAAAATCATATCGTCGGAGTAGTTGGTAAGCGTAAAGCGTACATGTCCTATTTCCAGATTAAAGGAAAGGAGCTGGTAGTAAGCATTGGCCAGCCATTGTTCGGTATAATCCCGGCTGTTAAATATACGCTCCAGGTTTTGCCGGTCATTGAAATAACGTTCTACATCCAAATAATCGGAGCAGGATTGGACAAGCGTGCCCAAACTGATGATGGCACTTAATAGAATATATTTTCGTTTCATAGGTTTAACTTGTTTTTTTAGTACAATAAAACTTTTAAGGTCACGGACCTATTTGATATTTTCGGTTTCGCTTTTATCACAGATTGTTAAAGACTCGAAACATGACACTAAATTATTCGCACTACTTACATGTTGACAGTAACTCCAAAAGTCACCGTTTTTCCCAGTGGGTATTTCATTCCGTTGGAGCTGCCCATTTCAGGATCCCATAATTTGAATTTTGAGAAAGTCAATAAATTTTGACAGACCACATGTATTCTCACTTTATTGAAATAGAACCGGGTAGTAAGTGCCTTTGGTAAGGTATACCCCATTTCCAGGGTCTTTAACCGCACGTAAGAACCATCCCGGAGCCAGTAAGTAGATGCCCGGTAATTATTGGAGTTGCCCCCATAGCTCAATCGTGGATATTCGGCATTTGGGTCTTCATTGACACCCTGGATCCAACGATTGGAACTGGCCATATCTTCCAGTATATTTCCCCATTCTCCATTGATAAAAGGATAAACCGTATAACCATCGATGAAGAAATTGGATTTTCCGGCACCCTGAAAATGTACGTTCACATCAATACCTTTCCACGTGGCAGACAGACCCAGGCCATAAATCAGGTTCGGGCGTGTAGTCGCGCCAATCGGTACAATATCATCATTGTTGATAATACCATCTCCATTGATATCCTTGTATTTGATGTCACCGGGCATCACGTCTTTGGCATCGCCAAAATCCTGGCGGGGGCTGCTTCGGATATCTTCATAATCTTCGAAGAGACCTAAAGCGACCAAGCCTTTTGCCTGGTCAACACGAAATCCGGTGCGACGAAGGTATGGATACCGGTTCACCATTTCATCGGCTTCGGTAATTTCGTTTTTGCTGTAGGTAAAGTTTCCACGAACTTGCATGCCCACTTTTCTTATCGTATGATCAAATTTGAAGTTCCCGTCAAAACCTTCTGACTTGACACTTCCCACGTTTGCCGAAGGACTCTGTCCCTGAATACCGACCATATCGGGCAAGAAGGCTCTGTTCATATAGATTCCCTCCCGTTTTTCATCGAAATAGTCTACCGTCAGACCGAACCGGTCGCCAAAGAAATAGAGATCCACTCCCAAATCATGTTTTTTAGCAATTTCCCAGGTTACATTATTCGATGATACGCGGGTATAGGTCAACCCAGGATAGCCGAATGCGCTGTTCATATCGCCCCAATTATAATATATGTCCTGATCTCCTGCACCTGTATTGCGGCTGTAATTTCCAAAATCGGCCAGATAAGGGAAGCGAGAGGAGGAGTTGTCACTGCCAACCTCTCCGTACGAATAACGAAGCTTGAACATACTTAACCAATCGAGATTATCTCTTACAAAGTTTTCCTCTGCAATATTCCATGCAACGGAATAAGCCGGGAAAAATCCAAATTGATGCCCTTTGGCAAAGTTTTCCGATCCGTTGTATCCAAAATTAAAATTCAACAGATAACGGCTTTGGTATCCGTATGACAGGTTCCCGGCTAATCCCTGATGACGGCGCGCAACACCTTCCATGATATTTCCCCCGATATTCGAGGTATTGACATAGTTGTCGTGGGTGTACTTGAGGATCATACCAATGTTGTGATTTCCGATACCCTTTCCATAAGATATTTCCGCTTCGGCAAATTCCTTCCGGTCACCCGATGCGGAAGAATACTGGGCTAGCAAACGCTCCGGAACCAACCGGTTGAATACCACCTCTCCATCAGAGTTGCGCTGACGTTCGGCCCGCCACATCTCCGGATTTTTCCGGCGCTGTATATAGTTATGATTATAGGTGTCGTACCCGAACCGGCCAACAAATTTCAAGCCTTCGGTTACGAAATCAAGTTTCTGCTCCAGGGTCAGGTTCGAATTGATTGTATTCTTCCAGATCTCGGAATATCCCGTTTGCGTGGCAATGGTCCACGGATTATACCTTCTTTCAAGCATCTCTCCCTCTTCAGACTGAATCACCGGCACATATCCGTTCGAATACATCACCGGCATGGTAACCGGATTATAACCAAAGGCCGAGTACCAGATATTATCAGATGTTGCACCGGCATGGTTTGTTTTTTCCAGTGACCCGCCGATACCGACCTGAACCAGCGTGGACGCCGTGATATTCATATCGATGTTTAAACGATAGTTATATCGTTGATAATTGGCATTTGTATCATATTCCTTCATGGTTTTGTCCACATTGTACATGCCTCCTTCATCAAGGAAACTCCCTGATAAATAGTACCGGGCCCTCGATCCACCGCCTTTCACACTCGCTGAAGCGCGGTAAGTAGGTGCGCCATCTTTTAACAAGATGTTCATCCAGTCAACATTGGGATAAATATCGGGATCCAGTTGTTCCCCAATCATCATTAACTCCTGATTGGAATAAACAGGTTTTTGATTGCGGGAAATACGTGCTTCGTTCGCCATGGATGCATAGGTCAGCCCATTAACGAATTTGGGTGTTCGTGTGCGGGTAGTCCAGGTATATTCTGATTTGGCATTCACTTCCACTTTTCCGTCATTTCCTCTTTTGGTGGTGATCAAAATAACCCCGTTCGCTCCACGCGAACCATAAATAGCCGTAGCAGAGGCATCTTTAAGTACCGAGAACGACTCAATATCTTCGATATTAAGTTCATCCATGCTCCGTTCAAACCCGTCAACCAGGACCAGGGCACTGGAACTGCCACCGAATGTGGAAATGCCTCGTATCCAGAATTCAGAAGTATTAGATCCCGGCTGGCCTGAACGCTGCATAGCCAAAACACCTGCAACATTACCGACTAAAGAATTGGAAATACTGGAAACCGGGGTCTTCAAGGTACCCACATCAACCGTGGTGATAGCTCCTGTTACGGTTACCTTCTTCTGCGGTCCCATTCCCGTAATCGTTATTTCATCAAGAGCAGTTTCTTTTGATTCCTGCATCTTGATATTCAATACCATATCCTCGTCTTTTATCAAATGTTCCTGGCTCTCGTAACCGAGATAAGAGAATTCGAGATATTGAAAGGATTCAAGCTCGATTTTGTAATTACCGTCAAAGTCGGATACAACGCCCAACCCCGGCTTTTCCTTCACAATAACAGCTGCGCCAATCAGAGGAAGACCTTCCGAGTCAATGATCGTGCCCGAGACCTCCACCGTCTTTTTCTGAGCAGATACACCCATGGCATAAAAGACTAAGCATAAAATGGATAGAATATATTTATTCATTTTCTTGTGTTTTTATTCCTTTAAGATTTGCACCGCTTATTTATTCAACTGAGATTGTTCGTATGCGTTTGTTCTCGTGGTCTGCCACATAGAAGATCTCTTCTTCCTCATCATAACAAATGCCTGTTGGTTCCCGGAAACGGGCGGTTTCCCGTGCTTCCCCATCAATCCAGCCCCATACCTTACCATCGATACTGACACTGCCGCGTCCGGCGAACGTGCTCACTTCACCGTCGGGGGTAACCTTCCGGATCGCATTATTATTATGGTCACACAGATAGAAATCATATACATCTTCCTTACCTTGTGCCACATACTCATTATTCTTCACAAATACCCCCTGACGTGGACGATTAAACCGGGCAGAACTTCCGGGAGCATCAGCATACCCCGATCCTCCTCCAATATCACCTACATGGAGTACAGATGAAATCAGTTCTTTTTTCGTTTTGTCGTATGCACATCTGTACACGCCGTTGAATCCGGTCATATAAACATACCGGTCATCCGGGTGCCTGAACATAAACACATGGTCACTTGAATTCGATTTAACACTGAATAACGCTTTCCCGTCCCACATCTGGGCTGCTTCGTCAAATACTACACGGGCTTTATATACTTCTGATGACTGCCATGTATTGTAGAAAATAGTACCGTCCATCATCGACACTGCAGAATAGGAGGTCTGGGCATACAAATAGGGATATACTTTTCTGAAGCCTTCGTTTCGAAGGGCGTAAAACATATTCGGCATCTGGTGTCTGTCGTTCCAGTTTCCACGGCCGTTGTCATCTACCAAAAAGAGTGTATCTCTCGAAGGGGTATCAAATAGCATTGATTTTACCTGATGAACTCCGGCTTGTCCCTTCATAAATACCGTTGAAACCTCTCTTGTGGTCAGATTAATTTTGCGAAGTGCTGCCAGATTTTCTTCATCAATACAATAGATAATTTTGTTTCCCTCCTCGTCCTTATCGAATTCCAACCACCACGGGTGTTGAAATTCCGCCTCTTCAAATGATCCGTTGATAATACTGGAAGAATTGGTTTGAGGGTCTACTTTCCCCGTTAATGTATTCACCTGCAAAGCGGATTGAAGCATAAAAAGGTCTTCAAACTGGTGTTCTTTGATCACGTTTCCCTCCTCATCCTTAATGCTGACAAGGACATCTCCGCGATTAGAACGCCGGGGGGTCATCACCGATATCTTTGTTCCGGAAGAGCCGATAACAGGAGCCGAAATACCTCCTATCAATACTTCGATTTTCGAAACATCTGTTCCAAAATTGCTTCCTTCGATAAATACCAGGGTACGTACAGCCCCTTCTTTGGGCGAGAAATCAGTAAAAACCACTGGCTGCGAAGGATCAGAGGGCACAGCAGGTTCAGGTCCAAGGTACCCGCCATCTTCACTGCAACTGGTAGCACCAAAACCGATTGCCAGTAGTGTAGCAATACAGATTGATAATAACTTTCTTTGACGTTTTTTTCGTTTTTTCATCATTCAATTGATTTTAGTTAGGTTAATAATTGTTGGTTTGCTCACTCACTCCCTTTTCAAAAAGGGGGGGCAGGGGTGGGTCAGGAAAAGGCAGTAATCCAGACTAAACACAAAGCCACCAAGCTGCAAAAAATTCTACCCCTCTCACCCTCTCATCTTCTCACCCTCACACCCTCTCCCTCTCACACCCTCGCGTCTTAGCGTTTAAACTCACAGGCGGGGTCAAGAAAAGGCATACCACGGCCATGAAGCAGAAAACTGGTTTCATACTTTTAGGATTTTTTTAGATTGTTTGGATTGGTGTTTCCCCAATTATAGGTGGGGATCATTTAGGTGCCCCTGTTTTCAGGGGGCTCGTTGGGGAGATATGAAGTGCTTGAAATGAGGCATGATACTGATTTATGTGTTAAAATTATTTCATTGTCCCGTGTAATGAAGCTAGCCGGTACTCAAATGTGTGATAGTAAAGGCAAAAGAAATCTATCAATACGGAAACACGTTTTAAAGCTTTTTCCATAACTTTGGAAGTTTAGTTTAAATATTTGTTCTGTAGTTTCCCGTTGAGACGCTAATACATCTAGGAATCGCAGTAGGATTTGTCCCGGAGAAATAGTTAATAATCTCCGGCACATTTTGAATTGGTTAAGGTTCGGTTTGGGTCATAGGCAAAACAGCTTTAGGTATTTTGTCAAGCAAACTTATAGAATATATTCTATAAAAACAAAAATTATTTAGAAAATATTTTACATGGAGTCCAACATAAATGAGCGCTTGCTTCTGTTTCTTAGAAGTCTGGATACATCAATCAGACAAGTAGAAATAACATTAGGATTCTCGAATGGATCTCTTGGTACATTAAAAAAAGGTGGTTCTGTAGGTTTGGACAAGCTGGAAAGGATTGTAAAACAGTATGACCAACTTAATTCTGCATGGTTATTGAAAGGTAAAGGAGAAATGTTAGGTCCTGAACCCATTTATGATCCGGATACATTTCGTCCTCAGAATAAATTAGTTTCAACGTTCCGCAAAGAAAATAAAGAGCTTAAAAAAGACAAGGCAATTCTGGCTAAACAAATAGTTTTGAAGGATCAGCAAATACTACGTTTGTGGCAAGAGATCGATGAGTTGAAGGGGAAAAGTAAAGGATAGAGTTTTCAAAGTTGAATAACATACAATACCAAGGAACATTGAGCCACATCTTGCTCCTTCTCATTTCAGTGCAATAGCAACGCGGGGGAAGCTTGTTTTCGTTTGCAACGACACTATTTGAAGTTTGCTGTAAGTTTTTGGCCTGGTCTGGTACAAGGTACAAAATCGCATTGGTTCATTGCTGTTTTCCACCGCATGGAAGCGGGGCGGGTCATTGGTTTTATAGGCGCGTTGCCCCCCATACCGTTGTAGCGTGTTATTTAATTTTCGATTTGTAGTCGATCAAGATCATGGCCGACTCCAGAATTTCATCGCTTTGTACTTCGATGGTCAGTGCTCTTAGCTTTCCGGAATAGGGGCTGTTTAAGTAATTTTCTTTTAGCCGGGGATCAATCGCCAGCGTGCCGATATTGGCCCCTGTTTTATCGGTGAAGTAGAAGCCGAGCTTGAAGAAATGATCCCATACAGAGATCCAGCAAACGGTTTTCTTTTTACAAGTCAATTTGCACAACCATGCTTTGCCGTCGTTGTAGTAGCGCCACTCAAACGACATAGCCGGGAACTGCGAAGACACAAGCGACATGAACTTATCCCAGGTTGATTTCTGATCTCCTAAATATTTCAGCAGGACGGTCTCATCAGGGTATTCATACTGATCATTCAGCAATGGTTTTTCCATCATTTTTTAACCAAAATTAAACATTTTTTCTTTACAACTTAAGTGTTCCATATGTGGTGACAGGACTGTTCAATTCTAAGTCCATTTGTTAAGTTTTTTCGACACCCAATCGGAACTCATCCTTGCCCATGAAACGATAGATGTAAAAACAAACGAGATACCGGTGGCACAAGCCTTGATCCCACAAAAGGTTTAGCAAGAAATGATGCAGTTCATTTTTTATCCTTATTTTTGCAGCAAATGAAAAAAGCAGTAGCGATCATATTATCTGTTTTTTACCTGCTAGTTACCGTTGGGTTGGCTGTTCATGTGCATTATTGCTCAGGCGAAATTGCTTCGGTTCAACTTTTTTCAGAAACGAATTCGTGTTGTGACGAAGACGGTGATTGCAATACCAACTGCTGTCATTATTCGTCACAGGTTATTCAGTTCGAGGAACAACAAACACTCCTGAGTAATTTCAGATTGAATATCGAGCAACCAATGGCTCAGTTAGCTATTTTTGAGTTGGCTCATTCTCCTATTTTCGTTATAAAGCAAGATTCCCCAATCATAGACAATGCTTTTTCTCCTCCGCCGAACGAACCGGTTTGGTTGGTGCATTGCTCCCTGGTTTATTACGGTTAGCTTTTCAATTGATCAATAGCTGACGGGCGTTTATTTTGATGGCTCGAGCATTCTTATGATATCAATTTAAAAACTAACAAAAATGAAAACATCGATAATTTTTTCAGTAGTGCTTGGCCTGTTTTTTTCTGTGGCCGTTTTTGCCGTAAATGGTGAGAAAAAGAAGAAAGTGGAAACCCTTGAATTTGAAGTTTCCGGAGTTTGCGAAGCGTGTGAAAAACGCATTGAAAAAGCGGCTTTGATAAAGGGTGTGAAACTGGCCGAATGGGACAAGCAAACCCAGAAAATCAAAGTCATCTATTCCACCAAGAAGGCGGATGAAAAGGCCATTCATGAGGCCATTGCCAAAGTAGTACATGACACAGAAAAGGTGAAAGCCACCGATGAAGCTTATGCTCAACTTAGCGATTGTTGCAAATATCGCGACGAAGTAGAAATTCACTAATTCAATTGAACATGATTCAGAAAGGATGGCTTGTTCTCCTGTTGCTTGTATTTCCGCTTTTCAGTTGGGCACAGCTTGCCCCAAATGTGGTGGAAGGGAAAGTAGCAGAGAAAACAGAAGATGGAAAAACAGCACCGCTCATTGGGGTCAACGTCTATTGGGAAGGTACCACCGTGGGGACCAGTTCGGATGATTCCGGACAATTCGTTCTCAAACGAACTGATAATACCAACCGATTGGTGTTTAGCTATATCGGCTATCGGAATGATACGTTGGAGGTAAACTCAAATAGAATCCCGATGGTTGTGATGGATGCTTCGCGCGAGCTGGGCGAAGTAGAGGTTGTGCACCGACAGAAATCAACCGAGATCTCCATGCTGGGCTCCATCAAGGTGGAGCAGATTGGTGAGAAGGAACTGTGTAAAGCGGCTTGCTGTAACCTAAGCGAAAGTTTTGAAACCAGCCCAAGTATTGACGTTTCGTTTACTGACGCGGTAACCGGATCGCGCCAGATTCAGATGCTGGGGCTGGCCGGGCCGTACGTGCAAATGACCCGTGAAAATATTCCGGATATGCGCGGGTTGGCTTCGATTTACGGATTAGCGCTTGTTCCGGGAACCTGGATTGAGAGCATTCAATTGAACAAGGGGACGGGTTCCGTGGTGAACGGATATGAAAGCATTGCCGGCCAAATCAACATCGAAATGCGAAAGCCCGAAGTGGCCGAGCGCCTGTATTTGAACTTGTTTGCCAATGCGGAAAGTCGCCTGGAGGCGAACCTGAACCTGGCTCACCGGTTTAAAAATGATAGCTGGTCAACAGCCTTATTGCTGCACGGAAAGGACAACTCGAAAAAGTTGGATCAAAACAACGACGGCTTTATGGATATGCCCACCGGACAAACGTTTACTGCACTAAACCGCTGGACTTACAATGGCGATCAGGGGTTGCACCTGCAATTTGGAATTAAAGGGGCGACCATGACAAGCGAAGGTGGGCAGCTTGATTTTCGGTCTGAAGATGCCCTGACAACCAATGCCTGGGGAATGAGTGTCGATGTACAGCGGCTGGAGGGCTGGATGAAAATAGGGAAGGTGTTCTACGATCTTCCCTGGAAATCGCTCGGACTACAGTTGGTCGGAACCACACATGAGCAGGACAGCTATTTTGGCTTGAATGCCTATCATGCAAAGCAACAATCGGCCTACGCTAATTTCATTTATCAAAGTATTATCGGGAACACCAACCATGAGTTTAAAACAGGAGCTTCACTTCAGTATGATGATTTTCGTGAAACATTGAACGACACCATCTTTAACCGGGAAGAATCAGTGCCTGGTGTCTTTTTCGAATACAGTTGGCTACCGTCTGATGCATTTAGCTTGGTAGCCGGTTTGCGGGCCGATTATCACAATTTGTACGGAGCATTTCTGACTCCACGTTTGCATGTTCGTTATGCACTGGCAGAGCAAACTGTGCTTCGGCTGTCGGCCGGGCGAGGACAACGCACCGCCAGTGTGCTGAGTGAGAACAGTGGGATTCTGGCCAGTTCACGTCAAATTGTGTTTCAGGGAAAGGCCAATGATCATCCGTACGGATTTGGGCCTGAAGTGGCCTGGAACTATGGATTGAACCTGACTCATAAGTTTGAAATGGGCTACCGGTCGGGAAGCATCAGCTTCGATTATTATCAGACGGACTTTTCAAGCCAGGTGGTGCTGGATTTAGATCAAAGTCCACAACAGGCCGTGTTTTTTGAGTCGGATAAAAAATCTTATTCATCCAGTTTTCAGGCACAGCTCGATTATGAGCTGGTTAAGCGACTGGATGCGCGCCTGGCTTATCGTTGGTACGACGTGAAGACCACCTATCAGCAAGGTTTGTTGGCAAAGCCGCTATTGGCCAGTCACCGGGCATTTCTTAACCTGGCATATGAAACCCGCAATTCATGGAGCTTCGACTACACCATCAACTGGCAAGGCGAAAAGCGGATTCCCGACACAGCTTCCAATCCGCAAGAATTTCGGTTGGATGATTATTCACCCGACTTTTTCCTCATGAATGCGCAGGTTAGCAAGCGATTTAGCGAACGGTTTGAAGTTTATGCGGGCGTTGAAAACCTGGCCGACTATAAGCAGTATCAACCGATTATAGCCAACGATCAGCCGTTTAGTCCTTATTTTGACAGCTCATTGATTTGGGGACCTATTCTGGGATGTAAATCTTACGTCGGCCTCCGCTTTCGGATTCAATAAGTAAGCAGTTGTGATTCATTCAAAAAAATGAATAGTAGAACAAGAATAACAAGCCACTTGTATCCTTCGCAATGTAAGTGGTTTGTATTTTCTTTAGAATTCAGTTGTTATCTCAACGCCTACGATGAATGGCTTGATTTAGGTTCAGTATTCACTTGAATTACTCGTTAGATATTCTGCTTTATTGGCTGAGCCATCTGATCTGATGAATATTTCCACAACATGCGCAAAAACATCCCCACAAAAACCACTGGCGCGGCGAACTCATGAAAATGTAAGCGCCTGTAAAAAACAACAGAATGCATTAACAGTCAGACAGATTCATTTGCTCCCCTGTAAATATCCAGTTCTGGCATCATTTTCCATAGTAGGTTCTATCAGTGAAAACTCTTAAATGTAAAATTGCCATGAAAGTAAAATTTAGAATGACGTTTACCCTACTTCTGCTGTTTGCCAGCGGAATCCTTATTTCTTGTCAACAGCGAGCGAACAAGACTTCTGATGATACCGAAACCTCTGACAAAACAGAGATCTATGAGAATTCAGCAACTTCGGATAACTCAGCTTGGACCAGAGTTGAAGCAGAACTGAACCAGCTCGAAGAAAAGTTGAGCAACCTTTCGGAAGATGATCCTGAGTTTCAGCAAAAGCTCGAACAAGAATTGGAAGACTTTGACGAAACGATGGAAGAAATTGGTAACGACCTGGAAGCAACCGGCGAAGAGGCCAATGAAGAGTTGTTGGCAAAAATTGACGACATCCGCGGAAAAAGCAACAACCTGCAAGATAAACTTCAGAATTGGAGTAATCAGGCAGGCGACGCAATGGCCGATGCCGGTAACGAAATTAAAGATGAATTTAATGATCTGAAAAAATCATTGCAAGAAATTGAGTGAGAGAAAAGGTAGATTCAAGAGTTCATTTGGTTTATTTAATTGAATCTGATAGCAGACAGGGTCCATACCTGCCTGCTATTTTTATTTCCACTCCCAATCCAGTTCTACCGGATGCTTGAAAGCTCCATTGCTTGCTTGTTGATTTAACCACGCCTCGAATTTCCCGATGTTTATCATGCGGTCCTTTGGAAAGATCAGCGACTCACCCGATGTGAATCTCAAAAAGTAATAATCCCTGATCGTTTATGGCTTTTTATAATGCTGACCGATTTCGATGCAGCATACAACTGGAGAGTGATAAAATCTTTTTTCTCCAAAGTAAATTCAAAAGTCATGATTTGTGTGGTTTAACGATCCGTTGGTCGATCCATTTTTTTGATAATTTCTCTTAGCAAGTCGTTATGCTCTTGTTTGAGCCGAATAAATTTTGTGATCCAAGTGTAAATCAAGTAAAGAACTCCAGCGAAAATCGCCAGGTAAACGAAACCGATCAGAATCGGAAGAATAAACAGTGCACTACTCATCTTTTTAAGTTTTTAGTTTATGGTTTATTTAAAATTAATGTTCAAACGCCTGTTGTATAGAAACTCTTTCATTGGTCTTTAAAAGTTCGCTGCTCATGACTGTTGTATATCGTCAATCTCCTTATCCTGTTAATTGTTCCCTGGAAATTTGGATAAACTTGGTTGTTTTGCTTAAGTTCCGATTTGATTTTTACTGGATAAACGAAGGTTGCTTTTGGCGGCACGGTGATGTATTGATCCGAGCTTTCATTTGGGATGATCAGATCTGCCAGCTGATCTTTCCCGAATAAAACAAAATTGTCGGCATATAAAATCCCCTTAAACTTGATGGTGTCAGCACTGAAATTTCTGAAAGTAAGAAGGCCTTCGACGTTTACGATTCCAAGGGTATCTTTTTGGAAGTTTAACTCACTCTGTTCTGTTTTAAATTCAATGGCTCGAATACCAGGTCTTAAAGTCATGAGTTTTTCTCCAATTGCTGTTCTGAGGTTCGAGGTAAACCAAATTACGACGATAAAGTACACCAGGTATCGCCAGTTCGAATTTGTTTTCTTCAGGTTTTTTTGAAGTCCAAGAAAAGAATAAACCGCAAATACCAGCATACACTGATCGAACTGGTGGATTATCACAATACCACGCAAGCCAGTGTCCTTTCCCCCGGAACGATGAAAAATTACCGGACTACAAAAAAGTACCTGGAACGGTTCCTGAAAAAGAAATTCAAGGCTTCGAATATTTGTCTGGTACAGGTCAATTACAAGTTTATCGCTGATTTTGAATACTTCCTGAGAAATTACCAGCCATTGGATCACCAGAAGCCTATCGGGAACAACGGGGTCATGAAACACCAGGAAAGGTTTCGCAAAATGATTAACCTCGGGTTTCGCCTGGGCTGGATAACCCAGAACCCGTTTGATTCCTATAAACTTAGCTTTCGTAAGGTTGATCGTGGGTTTCTAACGGAAAAAGAACTACATGCCATTGAAAACAAAAAGCTCAAAGTCGAACGGTTGCAAATTGTGAGGGATGTTTTTATTTTCAGTTGCTACACCGGCCTTTCTTATATCGATGCCATTAACCTGAGCCCGAATGAAATCAATTTGGGAATAGATGGCCAATATTGGATCTTTTCAAAACGGCAAAAGACAGATACAAAACTGAGAATTCCACTCCTACCCAAAGCACTCGAAATATCTAACAATTGTCAGAAACATCCCAAATCAATCAGTAGAGAAAAGGTATTCCCATTAATCTTAAACTAAAAGTTAAACAGCTATTTAAAAGAAATTGCCGATTTGTGTGGGATTAAAAAGAACCTGACTTTTCATTTGGCCCGTCACACTTTTGCAACCACAGTTACCTTGAGCAATGGTGTCCCAATTGAAACAGTTAGTTCTACTTTAACACATTTAAAATCTTTGATATGAGTTGTTTATGTCCCGCTTCCTTATTTTGTGACGTTGGTGCATTTGGTCAAAAAACTGTTCTTCGGTCATTTCTTTATAGAGCTTGAAGACGAACCATTTCTTGATGTCGTTGGCCGAAAGCAACGGAAGTTCCTCGAAGTTTCGTAGTTTTTCCTTGAGTATAAACGAAGAAACCATCAAGTTCAAAGCAACCTGATGTTGCCACGCCAGCCACTTTCGGGTCTGAAACTGGTCGATTCCCAGTATTTGCTTGGATTCTTTGATGCAGTGTTCGACAAAGAACCGCTGAGCCTGTATGTACGCCAAGGCTTGGTGTGTGTATTGTTCCAGGTTGGCATCGTTGCCGTAATAGCCATCGCCGCCAATAAAATCGAACGAAACCCCGTTTTGAACTTGTTGACGGATAATTTCTTCTGCCAATTCCAGTTTGGTCTTGAATGCCCTGTTCCCTTCGGGGATGCCGGCTTCCTCGCAACGCTCCGGATCCTCGCACCAATCTTGTGGCAGGTATAACCGGGCATCGACCATCGAAGCAAAATCTCCGTTGCTCAGGCAGGCAAACACGGCAACCTGCGAATTGGATATTTTGCCCACATTGCCACAGTACTGCCATCCAACACCAACACTTTTATCGCCTTTCTTCACCCAGCCGCTTTCGTCAATTATTAACCCGGTTAACTTCCGCTTGGGTAATACCGAGCTTACCTCTCTGGAAATTAGTCAGGTGCTGGGACATAAAAGCATCTCGACGACTCAGATCTATGCCAAAGTATTGGAGAAAAAGATTAGCGAAGATATGGGAAAGCTTAGAAAACTAATAACTGGAAACTAATCTGTTGTGAAATTGGAAAATTACAATTTTCGTACAAACTCTAAAATGGGTACTAGAGTATATTTATTTCACTTTAGAAGCTGGTATTTGCATGTGACTATACAGATTAATATAGAACTGTGAAAAATATCGTGTGATATGAAAAGGTATATTTGATATCAATATCTGTTCATCTATTGACAGTAGGTTATTTGAACTACATGGTTTATGCAGATTAAATTCTTATTTTTAGGCACTTTCATTAATGAAGATCATGATTAAGCTAATTGATTGGAAGAAAATTCAGGAAGGGGATAATTTGGTATACGATAAGATGTTTGACTATTATTATCAGCCATTATGTTCATTCGCATCTTCTTATATCAAAAATCAACAAGTGGTCGAGGATATCGTGATTGATTGCTTTGCGAAAATATGGGAGGAACGTGCCTCATTCGAAATTAAGTCGTCTCTGCAAAACTATTTGGTTACGATTGTCAAAAATGCTGCCATTACCTATTTGCGCAAAAACCAGCTTCATTTGTCCGATTTGGAATGTACATCGCATGCTATCCCTGATGAGGAAACAGATCCCTTAAAAGATGCAGGCATCTTAAAAAAATTATACGAAGCCATCAACAAAATGCCTGAGCAAAGGCGTAAAATTTTGAAAATGGCTGCATTTGAAGAAAAATCATATGCCCAAATTGCAGAAGAACTTCATATCTCAGTGAACACTGTAAAAACACAGATGTCACGCTCCTATAAATTTCTAAAAGATGAACTGGATGTAACCCATCGGACAATTCATTTCTTGCTTTTCATGTAAGATAAATTTTCCATTTGTAGAATATAAGCCACAAAACGGATAAAAAAAGCTCCTGACATAAGATGTTTAATGTCAATTATTTTCAATATATTTTTCTCTTTCTGAAAAATAATTAGAAAAGTTGTCACCCTAAAGGCAGTTCTTTTCGTCAATAGCAAAATGGTACAAACGTGAATAGGGAAAATGAATATTGGGAGGATTTAGTTTCCAAGCTGCATGATCAAAATCAAGCGATGAGAATGCCAGGCGAAAAAAGTAGTAGGTTTTATACCGACTACCAACGTGTCGCCGAACTAAAACAGATGCTAAGAAAAGTATTCCGGTGGGATTTGTTCGATAAAAAGGAGGCGAAACTCCGGCTTGATTACCGTATCCATAAAACAGGCAACTCAATTGTGAAGTTTTCCCGTCGGATATGGATGCGGGCAGCTGTAATCCTCGTTGCAGTTATTTCAGGGGCGACACTCCATACCTTGATCCTTGGTTCATTTGAAGAAACCCGTTATACAGAGATAACTGTTCCGTTAGGTCAAATGACACAGATCAGACTTTCTGATGGGTCAAACATATGGCTTAATTCGGGTTCGGTTTTCAAATACCCGAACGAATTTGGAAGGGCATCACGGGAGGTTTTTATTGATGGGGAGGCATTTATGGAAGTGGTAAAGGACAAACATTACCCGTTTATTGTAAATGCAAAAGAATTTTCAGTAGAAGTTTTGGGTACTTCCTTTAATATTTCTGCATATGCAACCGATGGTTATGCCAATGTGACTTTGGTTGGAGGCGCCGTATTGCTCCAATCCAAAGATAACAAATGGAAAACAAATATATCACCAGGGCAAAGCGCTATGCTGATAGATGGAAAAATCCCTGAAGTTTCTAACGTAGAAACCGATTTTTTTACTTCATGGAAAGAAGGTAAAATTGTATTTCGAAATGAAACGCTTGAAGAAATAGCAAAAAGGATGGAACGTTGGTACAATGTCGAAATTCAGTTTAAAGATGAAGAACTCAAAAAACTTACATTTTCAGGCACATTCCTTAAGTATAAGCCTATTGAGCAGGTTATCAGATCATTGAGTGTTATGAACAAATATATTGACTTCGTTTCAGAAAACCGGCCTGAACAAAAAAATATTATACATATCATTAAAAAAACAAACCAAAAAACGAATCATATGAGTAATTAAAAACTAACAGTCCTAAAAAAATGGGGATACCGGCTGTACCCCCATCATTGAAAAAATGATCAAAAGCCGTTGATGCGGCTATTAATTAATTTTAAATCAATTCAAAACTATGAAAAAAAAACGAACAATTCATGGCTTTAGCGGGCTATGGACTAAATTATTTTTAGTTATGCGATTGTCTATTTTTCTATTTTTCGCTTTTGTTTTTGTCGCTCAGGGAGAAACTTTTTCCCAATCGTCAAAACTGACACTTGACCTAACAAAGGCTAAGCTGATCGATGTTCTTAACGAAATTGAGGAACAAAGCGATTACTATTTCTACTTCAATATTGACCTCGACAATTATCAGGTCAATCAAGTAGAAGTAAACGATCAGGATGTCAAGAAAGTATTAAATATGATATTGCCTGAACTTGGGCTGGGTTACGAAATCGTTGATCGTTATATCGTCATTAAGCATGTTGATGAGATAGAAAAAGGCTACGCAGCCTCACAACAACAAATAGATGTATCCGGCAAAGTCACCGACTCCTCCGGTTCTCCTCTCCTTGGTGTTACGGTCGTTATAAAAGGGACAACAAAAGGAGTTATAACTGACATTGATGGGAGTTATTCTCTTCCTGATGTTCCAAGCGATGCTGCTTTAGTTTTCTCCTTTGTGGGTATGAAAACTCAAGAGATCCATGTTGCTGGAAAAATTACGATCAATATAGTTATGCAAGAAGAAACCATCGGGATTGAAGAAGTTGTAGCCATTGGGTACGGTACAAGCCGGAAAGAAGATTTGACTGGTTCTATTTCGTCAATAAAACTAGAACAATCACCACTGGCTACGTTACCTAATGTAAATATTCTAGATGTATTAAAAGGTTCAATGCCAGGATTTAATATTGGCGCTGTTACTGAGGCAGGCAGTAATCCAAGTATGCAGATCCGGGGAAGGAATTCGATAAGTGCTTCCAACACGCCGCTAATCGTTGTAGACGGGGTCATCTATATTGGCAGCATGAATGAAATTAACCCGATGGATATTGCTTCTGTTGATGTACTTAAAGATGCCAGTTCAACAGCTATTTATGGTTCTTTAGCGGCAAACGGGGTTATCCTTATAACAACAAAACGTGGAAAAACAGATAAGCCTACAGTCCAGATGAATATGGCAGGAGGTTTTCAAACCTACACCAATAGCCCCGATATGTTGAGATCCGAAGGATATATTCAACTTCGGAAAGACCGGTTTTTGGCTGATAACCCCGGAGCGACTTATGATGTTAACAGCAATTTGGCCATTTATGAACTGGAAGCCTATAATGCCAATCATACGGTCGACTGGTTCGATGTCGTTACTCGACACGGAGTATTTCAGAACTACGGCGTGAGCGTATCCGGGTCGACACCCCGGTCTAACTATTATTTTTCAGGAAACTATATGGATCAGCAAGGTATTGTTATCGGGGATGACTTCAAGAAATTTACCGTGATGAGTAAGATTGAATCGCAGATCACCGATTGGTTAAAGGTGGGGTTAACTCTGAATATCATTAACAAAAATGCTGACGGTATTGCAGCTGACCTTGAGAAAGGCACCATTAACGGGCCTTACGCTTACCTGCATGTCCACGACAGGGGTGAAAGCTATCCTGGTTATGGCGATTTGACGCATTGGCTCGAGCGCTATCCTCAGGGGCAAACAACTACGTTTAATCCATTGTGGAAAACGCAGGAATATAACGAAGACCGTAACCAGAACTACAGAGGGTCAACATTCGCAAAGATTAGTGTCCCTTGGATTAAGGGACTAAATTACACATTGAATTACTCATTAAATCGGTGGGAAGGACACAATGCTAATTTTCAGGATGAAATCATGTTTCTTAATACCATGAATCTGAATGAGCTGATCGACCCTTCGCTCCATTTGGTAGATGCCAATGGCTATGTGAGAAACCAACGTAGAACAGACTGGTATATGAACCACTTAGTCGGTTATAAACGGACCGCGGGAGACCATTCGATTGACGCGACCCTAATGGCTGAGCGTCAGGGGTGGAAAAGGCATGATGCTGAAATGTGGACCAAAGATTTCTCCAAGACAGGAACAACGGTGCTCGGTCCGAACGCGATGGAGTTGGGTAATCCGGCAAATTACAGAATTGATACCGATTTCAGGGAGCTTTTCCAGTTAGCTTACATGGCTCGTTTGAACTATGTGTATCGAGGGCGTTACTATATTAGCGGTTCTATTCGCCGTGATGGTTATTCCGGCTACGCTGAAGGCCATAAATACGGGATGTTTCGGTCGGGGGCTATTGCTTGGACAGCCAGCGATGAGCCCTTTGTTAAAGACCATCTTCAATTCTTAAATACCTTGAAATTCAGGTTATCTCTGGGAGAAAACGGAAACCCTTCGGTGGGGGAATATGCAACTTTCCCATCGATTGCAAATACGGATATCCTTATCGGAGGTACGACGAGTAAAGGGGTTTTTGCCAACAAGCTGGCAAACAAAAGTCTGGATTGGGAGAAAACCACTGCCCTTAACTTGGGAATTGATTTTTCGGTCCTTAACAACACCTTGGGCGGTTCAATTGACCTGTACAATTCCAATACGACCAACCTGCTTCTCGCTCGGGCAATCCCGATTTTCAACGGTTTTACTGAGGTTTTGGACAACATTGGTAAAGTAAACAATAAGGGAATTGAAATACAGGTTAACTCCAATAACATGATTCAGGGCGATTTTCAGTGGAAATCGAGTTTAAATTTCTGGCTTAACCGCAACAAAGTGGTTTCGCTTTACGGCCTGGATGTGGATGGAGATGGGAAGGAAGACGATGATATCGCCAACTCTCGATTCATTGGAAAACCATTGGATGCTAATTATACTTATGTCATGGAGGGTATAATTCAAATTGAAGACATAGAATATATGGCAATTTATGGTGGGCAACCGGGCGACATCAAGTTTAAAGACCTGAATAGAGATGGGGAAATTGATGCTGACCATGACCGGAAAATTGTTGGTTATAACGGTGTTCCAAATTTTACAATGACCTTGGGTAACACGCTGAAGTATAAAAATTTCGAACTATATTTCTTGATTAATTATATTGCGGGCGGTGGAAACGACAACTATTACATCGGGAATAACCTTTATGCCTACTACCCCAATGCCCTTTATGGAGGAACTGCCGGAAACTGGCTCGACAAAGGATACTGGACCCCGGAAAATCCTTCTAAATCAGTGACTCGAACAAACTATAACAATTCGGCCTACGGCTACAACTTTCCAAAAACTCGTGATTTTGTAAGGTTGCAGGATGTTTCACTGTCGTTTGATTTCCCGGCAATCTTATTAAGAAATACCCCTATTGCCGCACTGAAGGCTTATGCTTCAGGTAAAAACCTGTTGACTTTTTCAAGCTGGGAAGGATTAGATCCCGAATCGGGAACTACATTCGGAGGAGTTTCCAGTTTTCCAGTATTTAAAATATACACTTTTGGTTTGAACGTAACATTCTAAGATGAGAGGTATAAAAATAAAACTCAAGAATATGAAAAAAATACTAATTATATCCATATTGCTATTTTCACTGTTCCCGTTCAGTGGATGTAATGATGATGAATTTCTTAGGGAAAAACCCGGGGATTTTCTCACTATTGACAACGCTTTTTTGAATGCCGCTCAATTCAAAACAGGGCTGAACTACTTATACTTATTACTACGTGAGAACTATATTTACAGGGATGGTGATGCCTATGTCGTGCATTTTGGTATTGGGGCTGATATTAATTTCAGCAAGACGGACGAAAATATTTGGACCGATTATTCTAATTCGAACGGCAATGCAGGTTGGATTGGAACTTTGTTTAACCGTCAGTTTATCATGATTAACAATGCAAATAATATTCTGGCACAATCAGAGAATCCAAATGTCCAGTGGGTCAATGAGAAGCAGAAACTGGAAATACAGGCAGAAGCCCGTTTTTTCAGAGGGTATGCGTATCGTTTTCTTTCTCAGATGTGGGGAGATATGCCAATCATTACAGAGCCCATATCCAAGCCAGGTTTGGCTTATGAGCGTGATCCACGCGAAAAAGTCTATGAATTATGTGTCGAGGATTTCAAATTTGCGGCTGAAAATCTTCCCGAAACAAGCGGGGTTGGACAATTGGTACGTGCAGCCGGGTATCACTTCCTTTCTGAAATGTACATTGCATTAGCCGATGAACAGGGAGGAACCGACAAGACCCTTTATCAAAAAGCTATTGATGCAGCAACCCAGGTTATTGACGATGGCAAATACCAATTGATGACATCCCGTTTTGGGTATAGAGCAAATGAGCCGGGCAAAGATGCCTTCTGGGATTTGTTTCAAATGACCAAGGAAGATGGTACAACCAACTTTGCCTATCAGAGTGGCAATAAAGAGTCTATTTTCATTGTGCATCTGGACAAATTTAAGACAGGAGGATTGCCATCCGGTCTGAATACCCGCACGGATCAAGAAAGAACATTCTGGCCAGCATTTTGGGGATGGCAAAAATTTGGTTTTCAGGGTAAGGCATACGATTGGATGGGCCGTGGTATTGCTTGGGTACGACCAACCACCTATTTTCTATACGATCTTTGGAATAAATCAGGAAAAGAAGATACCCGGAATGCCGAATGGAACATTAACCGTGTATTGAAAGTACCGAATCCTGATTTGACCTATCAAGATTTACCAGATCCAAGCCGGAATTATCCGGAAGACCCTCAGGAAATTACCTTGGCAGATGGTTCCGTAATTTCAGTTCAGTTACACCCTGGAGATACTATTAGAAGAGAATGGTTGACAACTAGGATAGATACTATGGAAAGATGGTTTCCAAGGGTTATGAAAATGGGTTCTGACTGGCATTACACAACAGACCCGAGTAACACTTTTGTTATGGATTATTATGTCGCTCGTTTGGCTGAAACCTATCTTTTAAGAGCTGAGGCTTTTATGAAGTTTGGCGATTTGGGAAAAGCGGCTGATGATATCAATATCGTACGGGCACGTTCTAATGCAACCCCAATCTCTGCAAGTAAAGTAGATATTGATTACATTCTCGATGAGCGTGGACGAGAATTATATGGTGAAGAATTACGTACGTTAACCCTTTGCCGGTTGAAATTGTATTACGACAGAACGAAACGCTTTGGGTATTCCGTTTGCCGAAATACAATTGATAATTCTTCCTTGAAAAATAACCTGTGGCCAATTCCTCAACCTGCTATTGATGCAAATTCAGGAAAAATATTTCCACAAAATTGATATGTCAGGTTAAGGTGAGATACGATAATATCAAGTTCAAGAAATTTATAAAAAGTGAAACATGAAAAAAAGATATATGTTAAGGTTTTTGCTTTCGATGATGGTTGGGGTATTTTTCTTTTCTTGTGAAAAAGAAACCATCCAGATAGAGTCAACTATCGATCTGAAAGGAAGTTCAGAAACTTACGAGATGTTGAATGAAGATGCAATCCTCGAAATCCCATTCAGCATAACTTTGGAAAAAGGTGTAAAAAGGGCCTTTTATAAAGTTGTAACCAGCGTAGCCAATAGTTACAAAATAAGCGTAGGACCTGAAATTGAAATACCGGTAACAAATGGAAAAATGCTTGATGCAGTCCTTTCAATCCCGGTAGTAGCAAATTTAAAAAGCATAGTAATTGCTGTTATCGATAATGAGGATATAATAACAACTCGGACGATAATGGTTGACGAAGTTAAAAAAGCACCCGTATTGTCGTTTAAAGATGGAATTAAACATCAAAAAACAGTAATGGTTGGCACACCTTTTAAGATAGAAGGAAATGTAAGCAGTGAGAATGAGCTTACACGAATGAGTTACACGACAGTTGCCAACAATCTAAAAGGGAATCCTGTTGCAATTGGGTTGGGTGATAAAAAGAATGTTAATTTTTCAGTTGATGTTTCTGTTCCTGATGGATTGGAATATGTTATTTTCGAAGCAGAGAATGAATTCGGGGGTATTGACAGAGATACATTTACAGTAGCAAATGTTGTTACCGAAGATTTTATCAACATTCTTATGCATCTTGGTATTACCGAACTGGATCCTTTCTTTGCCGGGCTGTCAAACAAAATTATAGGAAACATCGATTTCTGGACAACCATTACAAGTTTCGAATATTCGATTGTGAAAGATGGAACAGAAGGCTCCAGGCAAAGCACCCCTCTCGGAGAAAATCCCGGGAACGATTATAATTTCTCTTTCGATATCGATGGAGAACTGGGAATGCAGCAAATTATTTTGTATGCTGAAAACGAGGGTGGAAAAGCAGCATCTGTAGTTTTAAATATTCCGAAAGTAAGTGAAATAACTGATATTACCTTGAAAAAGATTAGGAAAACAAAATGGATAATCACAGATTTCGACTTACAGGTAAACGGGCGTTTCCCGGTTACTCACGTCATTGATGATAACTTAACTACATTCTGGCATACTCCATATGACAACACGAGTTTAGTACATCCTCATTGGTTTATTGTCGATATGGGACAAGAGGTTACCATCGGGGCTATTGAAGTGTTCAGGAGACAGGATTCAACGAACGGGCCATCACTTATCCAGTTCTTATATAGCAAAAATGGAACCGACTGGAATGATTTCGGAACATTCCCGATGAACAGAGATACGGATGAAGGTCAGTTGTATTATAGCGCAACAGTTCCGGTTTTCCCAACTGCCCGATATGTCAAATTCGTGGCATTGGAATCACCCAACTACTTTACAATGCTGGGAGAATTAAACGTTTATTACCCGGAATATTAAGTGTTGAATTTTGTAGAATATAGGTGGGGTGTATTTAATTCCACCTATATTTTTTTCTCGACTGTTAAAACCAATACTAGAACCAATGAACAGAAAAATATACCTTCTTCTTTTTATTTTGCTGATCCCCGGTTGGATGTTAGCAAAAAGTGTCGAGACTTTCTCCCCTGATCAAAAAATACTCGTGCGGGCAACTGTTTCAGAAAAAATATCCCTTCAGGTTTTATCTGAAGGAGTGCAACTGTTTGAAATACATGATATCCGACTGGAAACCGACCAAGGCGATATTCCGGCAACCAATCCACATATACAAAAAATAAAAACACAAACAGTAAATCGAATGGTAGTGCCTGTTATTAAAGAAAAGCAAGCCTCCATTCCTGAAAACTTCAACGAAACAACGATTGAGTTCCGGGGGAAAAGCAAATTGGTAGTTCGCGCCTATAACGATGGCGTTGCTTATCGGATGGTAAGCGACTTGCCCGGTGAAATAACGGTTTGGGAAGAACATGGCGAATTTGTTTGCAACGAAAATTCGCTGTTGACGTTCCAATTCGACAAAGACCCTAACAGCGATTACGAAGCGCCTTACATTCAAAAAGCTGTCGCCGGGCTGAGTCTCGACGACAAAGGAAACCTGCCTGCATTGCTCGAATTTCCTGCTGGGGGAAAAGTATTGTTTCTCGAATCCGATGTGAATGATTATCCGGTTATGTGGTTGAAGCGGAATGCTGAAAACCTGGAAGCCTATTTTTGGCGTTATCCGGCAACCTATTACGGAAAAGGCGATTCAAAATCAATTCTCAGGGTGACTGGGCACAAAGATTTTATAGCTAAAACACAAGGAACCCGCGAGTTCTCCTGGCGTATATTTGCTATCGCCGGGCAGGATACCGAATTGCTCAAAAATCAATTGGTTTATCTGATGGGGCCGGAGATGAGAATAGAAGACCCTTCGTGGGTTAAACCCGGTTGGGTATTGCTCGACTGGTGGGCACGACGCGAAATTTTCGGTGTCGATTTCAAGGCCGGGATCAATACGTCTACAGCAAAATACATGATCGACTTTTGTTCGGAATTCGGTATGCATTACTTCCTGCTTGACGATGGCTGGACAAAAAATGAAGACCTGACTAACGTAATTCCCGAACTCGACATGGAAGAAGTTGTATGCTATGCCAAGTCGAAAAATGTCGATGTTCTGCTTTGGGTCACATACGCAAATTTCGATGCACAGATGGACGTAGCGCTCGATCAGTTTAAAAAATGGGGCGTGAAAGGGGTGAAAATCGATTTTATGAACCGTTCCGATCAGGAGATGGTGAATTTCTACTGGCGGGCTGCTGAGCAGTGTGCCTACTACCAGATGGTGATTAACTTTCACGGGGCATACAAACCCGACGGGCTGCGCCGTGCTTATCCAAATGTACTGACCCGCGAAGCGCTGATCGAATTTGAATACAATGGGGGGACCGATTACGACAATCCCGATCACCATTGTATGTTGCCTTTTATCCGAAACGTGGCCGGCCCAATGGACTACATCCCGGGAACCATGTTCAATTCTACTAAGAAATCTTTCCGCAAAAATGGCGATATGCCGATGGGACAAGGGACACGGGCCCACTCAATGGCAATGGCAGTAGTTGCCGAGAGCCCGATGCAGATGCTTCCCGATGCTCCTTCAGAATATTATCGCGAAGAAGAGTGTGCCCGTTTTTTAACAGCCATTCCGGTTGAGTGGGACGAAATAGTTCCCATGGCCGGCAAAATCGGCGACTATGTTGCCCTGGCCCGTAGAAATGGCGACCAGTGGTTTGCGGCTGCCATTACCGACTGGACGCCCTGGGAAGTGGAACTGGATTTTAGCTTTCTGAAAGAAGGAAGGGAATATACAATTGAACTGTTCAGGGACGGGATAAATGCCGATATTCGAGCTAACGACTACAAAAAAGAAATGCGGACGGTGAAAAAAGGCGACCGGATAACTGCTTCACTGGCTTCAGGCGGCGGCTGGGTTGCCCGTATTTATTGACGATCAAAACCAAGGATAATGAATTATATTACAATCTTTCTTCTACTTTTTTTCTTTTTTCTGAAATGTAATGCCAATACCGAACCGGTAATAATCAACTCTCCGGATGGTTTTTTGTTGATGACCGTGACCATCAGCAATTCTGAGAAATCGAATGGACAACTGAATTACCAAATCGACTATAAAAATAAACCGGTTATTCTTCAATCGGAACTGGGAATAAGCGGTTGGGAAAGCAACATGGAAATAGAAGCTGTCACCTCTCAAGCCCGCGATACCCTTTGGCATCCGGTGTACGGCGAACGGGCAGTGGTACGCGACCATTTCAATGCGAAAAGCATAACCCTGAAAAGAAAAGGGACAGGAGAGAGGTTGCAATTGATTGTTCGTGCCTATAACGAAGGAATGGCATTTCGTTATTTTTTTCCTGAACACCCGGAAAGGGGAGGGGCCTATTTGACCATCCATTCGGAAAAGACAACTTTCTCGGTTCCGGAAAACACACAGGCCTGGGTTACCTATCGTGCCCAGCACGCGTATCAGCTTCTTCCGGTGAAAGATTGGAAAGACGAAGCTGAGAGGCCACTGACCCTGCAATTGTCCAACGGCTTGTATGCAAGCCTTGCCGAAGCAGAAATGGTGAATTACAGCCGTACCAAATTCAAGGTAAATTCTGGAGAGGAAAACATTATCCGTTGTGCCATGTACGGACCAGTGGAAGAGATTGCCCCTTTTGCATCGCCGTGGCGCGTAGTGATGGTCGCCGAAAAACCGATCGATTTGCTGGCAAACAACGATTTGAGTTTAAACCTGAACGCGCCTTGTGCTGTTGAAAATACGGATTGGATTAAACCGGGCAAAGTAATCCGTACCGTTTCGCTGACCACCGAAGGGGCGAAAAAAGTAGTCGATTTTGCTGAAAAGAGGAACATCGATTTTGTGCATTTCGACGCCGGATGGTATGGGGCAGAGCATTTTATTGCTTCCGACCCGACTAAATCGGATGTCGATCAGAAACGATCGCCTATTAACGACCTGAACATTCCGGAAGTGGTTGCTTATGCCAAGTCGAAAGGGATTGGCATATGGTTGTACGTCAATCAGCGGGCGTTGGCAAATTACCTCGATCAGATTTTACCGCTGTATCAGTCGTGGGGAATTGCAGGTATTAAGTTCGGCTTCGTTCATGTAGGTTCGCACCGCTGGACGACTTGGTTGCACGAAGCGGTGAGAAAATGTGCCGATCACCACCTGATGGTCGACATTCACGACGAATACCGCCCCACCGGGTTTAGCCGTACCTATCCGAATTTGCTGACCCAAGAGGGCGTACGCGGGAACGAAGAATTTCCGGATGGGTTAAACAATACCGTTTTGCCGTTTACCCGTTTTCTTGCCGGTGCTTCCGACGCAACCGTGTGTTATTATCACCGAAAGGAACTTAAACCTTGGGTTATTGAATCAAATCCTAGAGCCCGAATGTTGGATAATACCGCCTGTCATCAAATGGCTTTGGCGATTATTAATTACAGTCCGCTACAGTTCCTGTACTGGTACGATACGCCCGACGATGTTCAGAATGAGCCTGAACTGAAGTTTTTTGATGAACTACCTACGGTTTGGGACGATACTAAAATTCTGGACGGAAAAATCGGCGAGTACATTATTATGGCCCGCCGGAAGGGGGAGCAGTGGTTGGTTGCAGCCATTACCAATAACAATGCGCGCACAATAACTATTCCGTTTGATTTTCTGAAAGCGGGAAGAAAGTACGAAATGACGAGCTATACTGATGGCGGTGAAAAAATAAATACCCGGACACAAGTTAAAATTGAGGAGAAAAACGTGAAGCCGGAAACAATCTTGTCATTCGAAATAAAAGCAAGAGGTGGATGTGCCATGGTAATCCGTCCGGATAAAAAAGAATAAATAATGAACTTGAAAAAATATACGATTATTGTTTTGTTGCTTTTTACATGGTGTCAGGGTTTTATGCAAAATGGCCCAGGATTTTTCTTTTTCGACGACAGCGATATTCAGACGATCAAAGAATCGGCATCAAAAGAATGGGGAAAAGCCATTGTGTCCGGTTTCAGGACTACGATCCACAACCGGCGTATGTTTTCGCTGGATGTAGCCCGGCAGGAAGGCAGTTATCTGCACGAATATTTTTGTCCGCTACATAACAATCAGTTGCGGTTCGATTGGAATTCGCCGAATGCCCATTATTGCGAAAAATGCCGGAACCATCGCGATGATGATCCACGTAACAACCGTGCTTGGATTGCCATTGCCCATTCAAAAAACAGGGAATACCTTCTGGCGAATATGTACATGTATATTATAACCGACAGTAAAATGTATGCTGAAAATATCGAATTGATGTTAAAAGAATACGCTACGGTTTATCCCGATCTTAGGGAGCATAACAGGGAACGGTTTGTGGCCGACAATTACAGCGGCCGACTGTTTGCCCAAAGTCTTGATGAAGCAGTATGGGCCATTGATGTAACACGGGTTTACCAGTCAGTTAAATTTTTTCTTGATCAAAAAGATAAAGATTACATCGAGAACAATTTGCTGAAACCATGCGTTGCAATGCTCCTGCGAAAGCATGATAAGGGCAACTGGCAGGCCTGGCACAACGGGGCAATCGCATCGCTTGGCGTGGCATTGGAAAACGACAGCATTATTGAGGTTGCGATTAACCATCCGGAATATGGGTATCATACTCTTCTGAAAAATAATGTTTACCCGGATGGATGGTGGGACGAAGGATCGGTTATTTATCATTTTTATCCACTTGAAGCGATTGTCCGAACCGCCGAAGCATTGCGCTGCAGGCAAATTAACTTGTACAATGAACAATTATATGCCATGTTCCGGTCGCCGATACAACTGGCTTATTCCGACTTATCGTTTCCATCGCACAACGATGGCTGGTATGGAGCATCTCTTTCTGCTTACAGCAAGATGTATGAAATAGTTGCCAAACGTTTCGATGATAAACAGTTTAAGGACCTTCTGCCATTGCTTTACGTTCACAAAGAAAGAATTGCAGCCGAAGCGTTGCTAAATGGTACTGAACTTTCTTTTCTCCGGGAAGAACTGAACCGGGAGAGTGTCAAATTCCCTGATTTAGGAGTAGTTGTGCTCCGGGATCAAAAGAAAACCGTAGTGTTCAAATATGGGCCACATGGTGGTGGTCATGGGCATTTCGATAAGTTATCCATTTCAATCCACAACGGAGAGAAAGAAATTCTGCCGGATTTGGGAACACCCGCTTATAGCCTGCCTGTATACAGTGAGTGGTACAGAAATACCTTTGCGCATAACACGGTAACGGTTGACGGGAAAAGCCAACAACCAACCCGTGGTAAATTGTTGCGCTTTAGGAATTCAAAATCGGGGGGCAAAGCAGTTGCAACTACCAATGATGCCTATCCCGATGTGAAAATGAGAAGAAAAGTTAAACTAAAAGGGGATCAGATTGATGACTATTTTTCTTGCAAGTCAAAAGATTCACACACATTTGATTATGTTTTATTATTCAATGAAAAACCGGTTCTGCCTGAAGGAGATAGCGATACGACACAGGTTGAATACAAATCAATAAAAAATGTCCAGAGAAGGCATCTGAAAAAGCCGATTCTTTTATCATTGGATGTGGCTAACGTGGAAATAATCATCAATAACGGAAATATATATTATGAAATGATTACAGGAGTTGCTCCGGGAATTCCCGCCAGTCTTTCAAACGAAATGGGGAAACATTCTTTTCCGGTGATAATAAGAACGGAAGGAGATGAGACGCAGATTCATGTTCGCTGGAAGCTAAAAATCGTATCTATGACAAAGCTATAGAGAGAAAAATATGCACGGATATGACGAAGCTTAGAAGTAGGCTTTGATGACATAATTTGCAAAGTTTGGTTTTGTTTAAAGAATTGACCATCTCCCGAAAAATGGATTGATCAAGCTCTACAATCCAGTCATATCAGGGGTTTAAAGATGTTTATATATGAGGAAAGCTGGTTTAAAAAGGTTATTTTTATTGTGCAAACAAAAGCAAATAATCTCTAAAAACCAGCTCATGTCAAAAGTATTAACAAAACAGGTACAGAACAAGATCAGTGAACAAGATCAGTCGCTATTTTCTTAAGCTTGAGGGTCAATTAACAAAACCGGAAGCCCGATGTATCAGGGAAATGACCACCGGGATACTCAAGACAGGTACAGTGTTGGTCAATAAGATAGCCACAGGCATTTGCGATACGATCTCGTTGAGCCAGACCACCAAGCGCTTTAGGAACCATTATAACAAGAAAGATTTTTTCATGAAGTTATTCCGGGGACATATGAACAGTGTAAAAAGCAAAATCTGTCATGGGGACTACATCCTGTTCGATGGTTCTGATATCCAAAAGAAATATGCCAGGATGATGGATGGGCTGGACTATGTGAAAGATGGCGATAAAGGAACCATTGGCCTTGGCTATTGGCTGATGAATGTTGTCCACTTTAGCAAAGACCAGGAAATGACTCCCCTGTACAATAAGCTTTACAGTTTTGACCATGGCGCAAAAAGTGAAAACAAGGAGGTTCTTGAAGCAATGGGCGAAGTAGGGGCAATCATTAACAAAGATGTCACAACAATATTCGACCGAGGAATGGACCGTCCCATTTGCAGGGATTTCATTATTGCCAATGAAGGCAACTTTAACCTGCGCCTGAAGAAAACCACAAAGCTGATGTACAAAGGTGAAGAAATGGCAGTGAACAAAATAAGCCAGAAAGTGCCGTTGTTCATGAAATTAACGGCTACAAGGATACAGAAAAGCAAGAAGCGCCAGTTGGTCTATGAATGCGGGGCGATAAAGGTCCAGTATCAAATCAAGGGAAAGATGCATGATCTTTGGCTTATTGTAACCAAAAGGGCCAATGGCGGATATTGCTGGTTACTGACACGTTCTCCAAAAGACAGTATTGTTGAAGTAATCAAAGAAGCATTTACAGCCTATGGTTTTAGGTGGAAAATAGAGGAGTACCTCCGACATATCAAGGAATGTTACAACCTGGAAGACATACAAATCAAAACATTCGAAGGCTTACAAAGCATGCTGGCAATACTGACAATAGCCATGAGCATCATATACTCATCGCTTTCATCCCTGCACACAAGGCTGTTGCTTGAAAGTGGGGTAAAAACACTAAAAAAAGAACGTATGTACGAACTACGCAATTTTATCTATTACAAAATCAGCAAGATAATAAAAGTATTGCTGGCCAATATGACACCAAGGGCTTTCCTTCCTCAATCAGATCCATCTCCTAATGACGGACAGTTAAGCCTTTTACTAAATTTTGAAAACTAAAAACGGGAGATGGTCAATTTGTTTAAAGAACATCTTTGGAAATGAAGAATAACCATTACTTTTGAAGGTCTGTTTTTATTCATTCGATGATTTTCAATTTATTTGAAACAACCTAACAAGTGAATTTTAAGACTGATTATACTGATGATCATTTGGTCGTTTTTCTTAAAAAAGGCGATAAACAAGCATATAAAACGCTATTTGAAAAATATGGGTCAAGACTGTATCTCTTTGCATTAAAATACCTGAAAGAAAAGGAAGATGCCAAGGACCTGCTGAATGAAGTCTTTATGACCTTGTGGGAAAACCGTCAGAACCTGAAGACTAACACATCCCTGCAATCCTATCTGTTTACAATTGCCTATAACAATATCCGCCAGCGTTTTTTAAAAAAGGTCAGGGAAGAAAAATATGTTCGCGGTTTTGCCGAAGAGTATTTTTTTGACACCTCAAAAGGAGAAGAACAATTGGATTACCAGTTGTTTGTTGACAAGGTCTACCGGATTATCGACCTGCTCCCTCCCAGGAGAAAAGAGATTTTCATACTTAGTTACAAAGAAGAACTGAAAATTCATCAGATAGCGGAAAAACTTGGACTGAGCGACCATCACGTAAAAAAGCAACTCGTTTTAGCACGTAAATTTGTTGTTGACAAAGTCAAGGAAGACAATGGGTTGGCAGGCCTTTTATTCCTTTACCTCTTCATCGGACAAAGCCCAGATTAAAACTTTTTGAAAAAAAGTTGTTTTCGAAGCATCTTTTTTCATGAGAAGTTAATATTACTAGAAAAAGGATTCCCTGAATGACCATTAACAGGAAACATATTGACAGGGTTTTTGGCCAACGGTTCAGTTTTTTCGACCTGAAAATGCTTGAAAGGTATTTTGAAGATGAAAAGCTGAATGAAGAAGCCAAGCTTGTTGTTAAAGAACAATGGGAACAATTTGGTCCCGGCCCCGGTGAGCTGCCCGACCTGGACGATGTCTTTTACAAGTTTTATTATGCTATTGACAACTCTCCAAATCAAGCCTCTCATAGGTCTGATTTACTCTTGAAAATATCTAAAATTGCTGCCATTTTGATCGTGGGAATTCTGATTGCAGCTGCTGTTTATTTTTCCAGCCGTGGAATTGATGAAACAACCAACCGACAGAAGATGGTCGAAATCGTTTCTCATGAAGGGTTACGCAGCCAGTTCACGCTTCCTGACGGAACAATGGGATGGCTTGGATATGGTTCCAAACTCAAATATCACTTGGATCATGAAGACCGGCGGATCGTCGATCTCGATGGTCTTGCGTTTTTTGACGTGAACCATCAAAAAGGGCACCTATTTGTTGTCAAAACACCGGCGAGGCTCGATATTGAAGTGCTTGGAACAATGTTTAATGTTTCCGCATATGCGGATGATCAGTTTTGTGATGTCGTGCTGCAGGCGGGAAGCGTGAAACTAAACCGGGGCGACACGGAGATTCTTACCATGAAGCCAAACGAACATGTCGTGTACCGTCAGGCGGACAATTCTATTAAAAAAGCTACAGTTAAAAATATCGATGACTTTCTTGCCTGGAAAGATGGCCGGCTGGTGCTCCGGAATATTTCCCTCAAGGAAGCGTGCATGAAACTCAGCCGGTTCTACAACGTGGATTTCGAGTTGCAGGCAGAAGGACTGGATGATATGGAAATACAGTTGACCCTCGAAAATGAGAACCTTGAAAATGCGTTAAACCTGCTTGAGAAGATATCTCCGGTAAGTTATTGGGTTGAAGACCGCAGGGTGCAAAAAGATCTGTTATACTCAAAAAAGAAAATAATCATAAAAAATAAATAGCCTATGCAACAGTCAACCTAAACACGAAAAAAGCGGGAAAGCACTGTGAATGCCGTCCCGCGAATCAGTAAAGTTTTATTTGAGTTTCAACATTACTAATTTTCAAATTTATGAAAAAAAATCACAAGTATGGGGCATGGTATGATCATGCTTTTAAAACATTTTTGGTTATGAGACTAGTTCTTTTGATTTCACTTGTCTGTATTATGCAATCTTTTGCATTGGACTCTTATACGCAAAGCTCTAAGGTTTCCCTTTTGGCAAAAGAAATGAGGCTTGACGATATCCTCATGCAGATTGAGAGCGAAACGAAGTATCGCTTTGCTTATAACAAAACCGATATCAATGTTGATGAAGTTTATACGATCAATATTCACGAAGCTGATATCAAAGAAGTTTTAAACCAGCTTTTTTCAAACAAAGAAGTAAGTTATTCGGTCATCGATGACCGGCAGGTCATTCTATCCAGACAGGAAGGATCATTTGCCATTTCCCGGCAATCCCTTACTGTCTCTGGCAAAATCACAGACTCTTCCGACGTTCCGCTTCCGGGGGTCACTATCGCTATTAAAGGAACCACTCAAGGAACAATTTCTGATGATAACGGGAATTATACTATATTGAATGTTCCGAGTGATGCTGTACTGGTTTTCTCTTTTGTCGGGATGAGAACGCAAGAGATTACTGTAAGCGGTCAGCCTCAAATTAATGTTATTTTTGAAGAAGAGGCTATTGGAATCGATGAAGTTGTAGCTATTGGATACGGGACCAGGGTGAAAGGCGCCCTAACAGGAGCAATATCAAAAGTTGACAATACCACGTTTGAGAGAAGGCCTCTCACGAATACCATGAATGCTTTACAGGGAGCATTGTCAGGAGTGACTATAACCCGGGGAAGTGGCCGCCCTGGCGTAGAAAACTATTCATTGCAGATTCGCGGAACTTCTTCAATTAGTGGAAATAAATCGCTGGTGTTGATTGATGGTATCCCTGGTGATTTGAACCTTATAAACCCCAACGATATTGCCAACATTACTGTGCTTAAAGATGCTGCCGCCTCTATTTATGGTGCCCGAGCTGCCGATGGGGTTGTTTTAATTACAACCAAAAAAGGTCAGAAAGGGATACCATCAGTAACCTACTCCGGAAATTTCGGAATTAAAAAGCCGCGATTCCTGAAACAGCGCACCAACACATTACAATTGGCTGAAATGTATGACGAAGGGATGAGAAACGTCGGGCTTCCCGGTGTTTCAGAAGACGTTTTTGCTAAAATCAGGGCAAATGCGGAACCCGATCCTTCCGGCTGGTTAAAGTATCTGGAAAATTTCCCTGGTTTTTACGGATCACATGATTGGATTGATGATGTATATGGAACCGGGATACAACAATCGCACAATATTAGCGTCTCTGGTGGTGGAGATCATAATGCCTATTTATTGTCAGCCGGTTACGAAAGAAATGAGGGGGTATTTAAACATGGCGAAAATTATTCAAACCGCTACAACCTAAGGTTGAATTATGATTTTAAACTTTTTAACCGGTTGAACCTGGAAACAAGAACCAATTTTGAAAATTTGGAAAATGCGGAACCAACAGGATTAGCTAGCATCTTATACTACGTAAATCAAGTTGGGAGTTACGTTCCAATTTATAACACAAAAGGACAATATTATAAATATCAGGGAGGTTTTCGGAATCCTATCCAATTTCTTGAAGAATCAGGATTGAGCAATTTTAATCACTACCGGTTGTCATCCAACGTGAAAGGTGATCTTCAGTTAATTGAAGGTCTAAAGCTTATAGCGCAGGGCGGAGTCAATTTTCAATTCATGGATGATAAAAAAAACAATCCCACATTTAATGAATATAACTGGGACGGCAGCCTATTCGGAGTTAGGAATTCTCCCAATAGTGCATATTTTGCAAATTCGAAAAACATTTACAAAATTTTCACAACCTACCTAGACTATAATAAAACATTCTCCGATAAGCATTTGCTTGGTTTGATGGTTGGAGCTTCCCATGAAGAAAATGATTATCAGGATCAAAGAATAACTGGCTACAATTTCGCAAGTAATGAAATATTTACTCTAAACCTGGCAGACAGGACAAAAACCGAGTACGCAAATTTTTCGGGTGCAGCTTCTGATTGGGCCTTACGATCCTACTTCGGAAGGTTCAGCTATTCGTTCAATAGTAAGTATTTAGTAGATATAACTACGAGGATGGACGGCAGCTCCAAATTTGCCCCTAAAAAACGATGGAGTGCTTTATTCCCTTCAGCAGCATTGGCATGGAACCTGACAGAAGAAAATTTCATGAAATCGATTGGAGGCACGTTTGACAATCTTAAACTTCGGGCTTCATGGGGGCAGTCTGGCAACCAAGAATTAAGTAATTTTGGGAATTATGACTATATCTCGTTTATTTCTATTACCGGTTCCTATCCTCTGGGATCGCCAAACTCCGGCTTGCCAGGGGCAGTTCCAAATATCGCGTCCACCGAACGCACTTGGGAAACCATTGAAACAATCAACGCAGGAATTGATTTTACCCTATTGGAATCTAGGTTAATAGGAAGCTTCGATTATTACATCAAACACAACAAAAACATGCTGGTAAACGATCAGTTGCCGGCGACATTGGGAGGAAGTGCCCCTGCACAAAACATTGGCAAGCTAAAAACCAGAGGCTGGGATTTCACGATAGGATGGAATGATAAAAAAGGAGATTTCAGGTATGGCATTTCCGCAATCATTAGCGACAGCAAAAACAAGTTGATCGAACTGAAAGGAAACGATTCTTATGGAGAAGGTTTGATCTATGCTCGTGAAGGGTATTCTTTGAACTCGTATTTTGGCTACCAATTTGATGGAATTGTTAAAACCGCTGAGCAGTTAAATGAATACAAAAAGCTAGGCAACCTACCTTTCAATCTTGCATTGGGCGATGTGATGTACAAGGACGTTGATGGTGACGGGAAAATCACTGCATTTGGAGATCCCGCGCAAGGCACTAAAGGAGATTTGGTTTATCTTGGGAATTTGCTTCCACGATATAACTTCTCAACGAACATTAATTTTTCCTATAAACAGTTCGATTTATCAGTCATTTTACAGGGTGTAGGAAAACGTAATGGGATCAGGACAGGAGAGTTTGCTTATCCGTTTACCGCAGTTTGGATGCAACCACTGGAATATTTTTATGGAAAAAACTGGTCCCCTGACAATATGGACGCAAGGTATCCCCGCATTATCCCAGGATTTGTTGGTTTTGACGAATTACGGAGTTGGAACTGGAGGGTTTCCTCCATGCAAATGAACAACCTGGCTTACTTAAAATTAAAAGTACTATCGGTTGCTTATAACATACCCAAGCCAATATGCAATAAATTAAAAATGCAAAGCGCACGTATTTACTTTAGTGGGGAAGATTTGTTCACTTTCGCAAAAAACACGTGGAACCGTTCATTCAGCCCTGAGGAAACATGGGAACGCACTGACGAACAGACCTATCCCTTTAGCAGTGTTTATTCAATAGGTTTAGATATTAAATTTTAGAACTTAAAAATTATGAATAAGAACTATTTTATGATAATTGTTTTTGCAGCTTTATTATTTTCCGGATGCCAAAAAGACCTTGACTTATTCCCAAAAGATACCATCTCTGACGGGACATTCTGGAAAACTACCGCTGACTACAAACTTGCTGCAAACAACCAGTACCATTCACTGGAAGATTTTGAATATAGCATGGATACTGAATCGGATATTGCATACGATGTACCCAACTCTATTAGTAATGGCAGCTATCAAACCAACGAAACGGATAGTAAATGGTCAGATCCATATATTTATATCCGGCGTTGTAATAACATCATCGAAAAAGCAGAAGAGTCGCCTATTGCTGCCGAAGTGAAACAATATGTTGCCGAAGCACGGTTCTTTCGGGCCTATAACTATTGGAAGCTGTTCAGGCTTTACGGAAATGTTCCCCTTATTACCAAAGTATTAAATGTGTCAAGCGAAGAACTGTACGCCGCCCGTGCAACAAGAAAAGAGACCGTGGATTTGATATTGAAGGATTTAACTGATGCTGCCGCAGACCTGCCTGAACAAAAATCACTGCATGCTGACGATATTGGCCGGGTCACCAAAGGAGCTGCAAATTCTTTGAAAGCACGGGTTGCCCTCTTTGAAGGAACTTGGAAAAAATTCCGTAACGATGGAAATTCAAATGAGTACCTTACTGTAGCGATCAATGCAGCGGGAACTGTAATGACCAGTGGACAGTATTCCTTGTTCACAGATAAAGGAGTTCAAAGTTACAGACACATGTTTATTGAATCAGGAGACGATACACCTGAAGCAATTTTGGATCGGCGTCATCAAAGGGATATTGCAGGCTCGTATTTTAATCGTCTTATTTCAGAAGGTAATTATTTGGTGACAAAAAAGCTGGCAGACATGTATTTATGTACAGATGGGTTGCCGATAAACCAGTCTGGAATGTTTGAAGGGTACGATACTTACGTTTCGGAATTTCAAAACAGGGATCTCCGTATGGTCATGACCATGATCATACCAGGTACAGAAGTCACCCAGACATGGTATGTAACACCTGTTGCAAGTTGGCCGTTCTATCCACAACGAAATGCAAACACAGGCTATACAACCTATAAGTTTCTATCGGAAGACGACTACGCAAACGCGGTAAATTACAATTGGAGTTATGATCATCACATTATCAGGTTTGCAGAGGTTCTCCTCATATACGCTGAGGCAACATTCGAAAAAGATGGTGCCATCAGTGATGCCGATCTGGATAAATCAATTAACATGATACGCCAACGAGTCAATATGCCGGCATTAACGAATGCTTTTGCTACAGCAAATGGACTGAACATGCGACAGGAAATAAGAAGGGAAAGAACCGTTGAATTGGCGCTTGAAGGCTTCAGATATGATGATTTAAGAAGATGGAAAACAGCCGAAACAGAGTTGACCCATGCTATCAAGGGAATCAAAATTGTCGGGACACCTTGGGCAGATCCCATCATTATCGAAGGCGTTAACCGGAATCCTTACGGTGGAGCAAGTTGGCAAAATAAAACCGATGCCAATGGTTTTATAATTGCGGAAAGCGCAGAAGGAAGGTCATTCGACCCTGACAAACATTACCTCAGACCGCTTCCAACAAAAGAAATTCTGATAAACGATAAACTGGAACAAAACCCAGAATGGTGATGTTTTCCGACTAATTTAATAGAAAAAAAATCCCTTATGCCGCTTAGACAGGTCAGCTTAAAACTGAAAATTGAAAAATCTGTCTAAGCGGCTCTATTCATCTTTAAAATGGAGGCCACTGCTTCGGATGAAGTTAATTATCTATAAAATAAAAAAATGAAGAATATACTCCTTTTACAAATTTTATCGTTTCTATTTTTTTCTTCCTCTGCTCAAAATTACATGCTAAACTCGCCTGACTTAAAGAATAGAATAACAATATCAGTAACAGATGATATCAGTTATACTGTCACTCGTGATACAATCGAGCTGATAGGACCTAATGTCATAAATATGAAATTAAGGAATGATGGACTGCTGGGGGAAAGTCCGGTCGTTGCCAACGTTAAACAAAAATCTGTAAATGATGTAATAAGACCTATAATAAAAGTAAAAAGCGAAACGATGAACGAGGCCTATAATGAACTTGAAATTAATCTCAGAAAAAACTACACCCTCGTATTTAGAGCTTATAATGAAGGTATTGCATATCGTTTTAAAACAAGGTTTAAGAATGATCTCACTGTTCTAAATGAAACGGTTCAAATTAATATAGACCCTGAAAGCGATGTTTATTTCCCAAAAGAAAAGAGTTTCCTTTCGATGAACGAAGTACCATATTTGCATCAAAAAGTAAAAGACATTAAGGAGAAAGAGTTCTGCAGCTTGCCGCTACTTTTCAAACACAGCAGTGGCCCATATGTCCTTTTTACAGAATCGGATTTGAATGATTATCCCGGTCTATGGTTTAATCTTAATTCACTAAAAAGTTTAGAGGGGGTCTTCCCTGCCGTGCCAACCAAATTGAGAAACGATGGGAATTGCTGGGATGGTTTGGTAGTTGAAAAAAGAGCCGACTATATCGCCAAAACACAGGGAACCCGTTCATATCCATGGCGTGCGGTCTTAATCGCCGACCATGAAAAAGAGCTTATCACCAATCAGTTGGTCTATCTGTTGGCTGAGCCTGCCCAAGATGATGACTATTCTTGGATTAAGCCAGGAATGGCAACTTTGGATTGGTGGGGACGGAGAAACCTGTTTAATGTTGACTTTATTGGAGGGGTTAACATGGAAACATTTAAATATTTTATTGATTTTAATTCAAATTTTGGTATCCCTTATTTTGTCTTTGATGACGGATGGTCGGATGGATGTGATATCTTCAGCACGAATGAAAATTTGAATCTTAAAGAAATATTTGAATATGCAAACGAAAGGAATGTAGGAATTATACTTTGGCTCAACGCCCATGTGTTAAAGAAAGATGTGGAAGGCATTTTGGATTATTTTACTGATCTTGGAGCTAAAGGCATCAAAGTGGATTTTTTCAATCGTGATGATCAGGAAATGATCAATCTTTTTCATGAGATCGCAAAGGAAGCATTGGAGAGAAAGCTGGTAATCGATTTTCACGGAGCCTGTAAACCCATCGGACTGATACGTACCTATCCCAATGTATTAACAAGTGAAGGGCTGATCGAATTCGAACAGAATGGAGTTTCTGATAACGCCAATCCTCAGCTTCATACCTTGCTGCCATTTATCCGGATGGTTGCCGGACCAATGGATTATTTACCGGGAACAGTCACAAATGCACAACGAAAAGAGTTTTGGAAGAATATCGATCGTCCTGTCGGGTTAGGTACCAGGGCCCATTCGATGGCATTAGCTGTGGTTTTTGAAAGTCCGATTACAATGCTGCCTGATTCCCCTTCTGATTATTATCGGGAAGAAGAATGCATCAAATTCCTGACAAGTATACCTGTGATGTGGGATGAAACCAAGGTCATCGAAGCCAAAATAGGTGAATATGTGATAATTGCTCGAAGAAGCGGGAAAGACTGGTATTTGGCTGCCATAACCAATTGGGATAAGAAAGATTTCGCTATAACGCTGGACTTTTTAAATGACTATACCTATAACTGTGAACTTTTTAAAGATGGGCCAAATTCAGGTACACGAGCCATCGACTATGAACGAGAAGAGTTTAAGGTCAAGAAGGACGAGGCAATTAGAATTAGCATGGCTCCAGGTGGTGGATGGATGGCGCGGATTTCTCCGGTCACTGATTAATATTTCATTCCAAAATATATGTTTATGATGACCAATTGATTTTAACTGCATTTGACAAGTTTAAGCTTCTGGTGGATGTGTAAACATATTTTTCTTGTATCAATGATTTTTGCAGTATTTTTAAAAGCAAATTGCCACCACGACTACGTTCAAAGAAGGTGGGTTTTAACTTGAACGATATTAGGATAAGGGTGGAACGAAATTAAACTTGTGAAAATTGCCGCAACTATTACGATTCGTAGAAAGGGTATGTTTTTAGTATTAACAGTTTAATTTATGGCCATGGAAACATATTGTCAGATTGCTACTGACCTTGAAAATGAACTATCTGGAATAGGTGAAATTTCGGATAAATTCCCGGTGCAAATAGAGTATGCCACGGGACGTTGTAAATTGGCACTGGACCGGTTGCATGGTCAGGTGCTCAAAAATGGGTCCTGACAAGGAATCGGAAATCCTGTTTTTCAAAAAGATCAAACCATCCGTTTGTAGTAAACTCCTTTACTACCAAGCGGTCTTTGATTTGGAGAGTGTCCGCCTGAAATTGGGCAATGAAAGCCTCAAAAAGTATTTTCAGCGGGAGCTGAAAAACATCCTGAAGTACATGAAAGGCCACAAGGTGAAAGTCCAATATTACCGTTGTGGGCACAGCCATCTGGACGAAAAATACTTTTTGAGGGACAACAAAGAAATCCCTTTAGAAGTTACAATACTTCGGTTAAAACTTAGTTATTTATCTGATATTCAGTAAAATAACTATTAATTTATTAGGTTAAAACCGCAGGGATTTGTACCTTTAAAGTATTAATTACCAGTTAATTACTTTAGTTATGGTTGTCCCTGCGATTTATGATTTATATTCAAAAATTGTTCTTGACGCTTTATCTGTTTTCAAAATAAAGCTCAATAAATGCAGACGAGATTTTATGATTGAGATTTTCATGCTATACCTAAGTATTCCTTCACGAATTAACTTTCTCCAGTTAGGGTGTTACAGCCTTTTTGGAGAACAACGATTCCGTCGCCAGTTCGAGCAGGGGTTTGACTTCTTTGGCTTTAATAAAGCCTTGGCTATGCCCTTGATTGGCAATCGCAATGCTGTTGCCTTCGCCCCAAGCTTCATGCATAAATCAGGCAAGCAAACCCCCGGGATCGGATACTTTTGGTCGGGGTGTGCCGGCAGGGCACTGCGGGGAATTGAAATCCTCGGGCTTTCTGTAATTGATGCAGACTCCAGGTTAAGTTTCCATTTGGAAGCAGTCCAAACGCCTCCGACAGCGTGCCTGCAGGATAATGAACTCTCCTTAACTGACTGGTATGCGGCTGTAATCAAAAAGCATTTGGAACAGATCAGTTCTATTACCCAATATGTGGTTGCAGATGCTTATTTCTCCAAGAGAAACTTTGTCGATAAGATTCTGGAATGTTCCCTTCATCTGGTAAGCAAACTCCGCGAAGACGCAGACCTATCGTACCTTTCAATACAGCCCAAAACCGGCAAAAGAGGCCGGCCAGCAAAATATGGCGGAAAGGTTGATGTTACCGCTTAAATCCCGAATACTTCACCCCGGTTGAAAACGAGAAAGGAATAACGGCATACTCTGCCATTGTATATTCCAAAGCTCTTGGTAGAAACATTTTATTGGTTGTCGAAGAATTTCATATAAAAGGAAAAACAATCTACCGGCTTTTGTTTTCAACCGATACCATGCACGCCCCCATTGATGTGATCAACATTTATCACACCCGCTTCCAAATAGAATTTGGATTCCGCGACGCAAAACAATTTTCAGGACTCGAAAACTCGCAGGCAAGAAGTGGAAATAAGCTTTACTTTCATTTCAATACCGCCTTGACCACGGTGAATATTGCCAGGGTTATGCAATTGAGCAATACCGATACCAGGGAAAACTCATTTTCAATGGCAACATACAAAGTGCTATTCCACAACAGCTTAATGTTGTCTCGATTTTTTAGGCTGTTCGCCATTAACCCGAACTCAATTAAAAATCATCAGCATGTCAAAGAACTATTGAATTTCGGCACAATGGCCGCTTGATTATTTATATTTTTTTGAACGAACTATTGAAGGTAGGAAATGATAATATTAAAAAATGGTTATGAGAACATGAAAATAGTGACCTCTTACGCAAATGAGAATGTGTAAATGATGTAACTTTTATCCATAATTGTGTGACATTTTTTATTTAAATAACCTGATTTTTATGTTTTAAACATCGTATTTGGCAAACGATTGAAAATGTATACCTTTGAAAATATACACCATGCTCCATGACAATAAAAAGCTCAGAAAAAGGAGTGTCAATATTTTCTTTAGGGAAGGCCCTAATTGCTTCAGAAATTCGCTACCGCCGCCTTTTTGAATCGGCGAAAGACGGAATCCTAATCCTGGATGCCAAAACGGGGATGATTGTTGACGTGAACCCGTTTTTAATAGCGTTGCTGGACTATTCAAAAGAAAGTTTAATTGAAAAAACAATTTGGGAAATTGGATTCTTTAAGGATATTATCGAAAATAAAGATAAATTTCTGGAATTGCAGCAGGATAAATACGTAAGATATGAAGATCTGCCACTTGAAACCTCAGGTGGGCGCAAAATCAATGTTGAGTTTGTCAGCAATGTGTATTGGGTGAACAATCAAAAAGTAATCCAATGCAATATTCGTGATATCACCGAACGCAAAGAGACCGAGGCCGGACTTGAAAAAAACCGAAAGGAACTTGCCGAGATAAAAAAAATAGCAGATGAAGAAAGTAAATTCACTGAAAATATAATCAATACAGTACGGGAACCCTTGCTTGTACTGGATGACGGGCTAAGAGTAATTAAAGCCAGCCGTTCGTTTTATAATTTCTTCAAGGTTATCCCGAAGAATACAATTGGAATACTCATCTATGAACTGGGAAACCACCAATGGGATATCCCGAAACTGAGGGAATTGCTCGAGAAAATCCTCCCTAAAAAAACAACTTTCGATAATTATGAAGTTGAACACAATTTTTCTTCAATTGGCACACGTATTATGCTTTTGAACGCCCGACAAATTAAAAGAGGATTGGGAAAAGAGAAAATAATCCTCCTTGCCTTTGAAGATGTGACGGAACGAAGACGCGAGGAACGAAAGTTAAGTGAAAAGAGCCGTCTGAATATCGAATATTTGAACATTCTGTTGAATCATGCCCATGCGCCAATTATTACATGGGATTCTTCATTGCGTATTAAACGCTTCAATCCCGAATTCGAAAAACTCAGTGGTTATAACAAGTCTGAAGTGCAGGACAATAAAATTGAAATGCTTTTCCCAAAAAATGAAGTTGCTTCGACACTTGAGTTAATAAAAAATAATATAGGCGATGAAAACCCGAAAGTAATTGAAATAAATATTTTAACAAAAATCAATGAGATCAGGACGGTTCTGTGGAATTCTGCAAATATTTCTGATGAGGAAGGGAAAAATACGGTCGCAACGATTGCACAGGATATAACCAGTCGCAAACGGTCAGAGGAAGCGCTGAGCAATTCTGAAATTCGTTATCGACGTCTTTTTGAGTCGGCAAAAGACGGGATTTTAATCCTGGATGCCGAAACGGGAATGATTGTTGATGTGAATCCGGTTTTAATTAAATTACTTGGATATTCAAAAGAAGAAATTGTTGAGAAATCAATTTGGGAAATTGGAACCTTTCGGGATATTTTTGAAAACAAGGAGAAATTTCAGGAATTAAAGCAAAAGGAATATGTCCGTTATGAAAATTTACCGCTGGAAACTGCAGACGGGCATACAATCAATGTTGAGTTTGTTAGCAATGTTTATCCGGCCGGTAATAAAAATGTAATCCAGTGCAACATCCGCGACATTACCGAGCGCAAGCAGACAGAAGAAGTATTGCATCATAAAACAGCACTCCTTGAAGCCCAGCTTAATTCTTCCATCGACGGCATTATTATAGTTGATAACCAGGGGAAAAAGGTTCTCCAGAACCAGAGGGCAATTGACCTCTGGAAAATTCCACCACATATTGCTGATAATGAAGACGACCATTTGCAGGTTCAACATGTTATGAATATGACAAAAAATCCTGAGATGTTTGTAAGGAATATTACTGATCTTTATGAACATCCGGATATTAACAGCTTTGATGATGTTGAATTGGTGGACGGAACTGTACTTGAAAGATATTCAGCTCCTGTTCTTGACAAATATGGTAAAAACTATGGAAGAATCTGGGTGTTCCACGATATTACCGAGCGTAAAAAATTGGAAACGAATTTATCAACTGCGACAGAAATAGCAAAACTGGGTTATTGGGAATTTGATGTTAAATCGGGAGAATTTATTTTTGATGACCAGTACTACAGGATAATTCACGGGTCATCGACCGAAAAGCAGGGCGGTAATAGGATGCCTGCGGAAGAATTTGCCAGAAGACTTGTCCACCCTGAGGATTCAGAAATTATAGGTGCCAAATTGCAGGAAGCAATTAGTTCTACAGACCCTGAATATTTCGGACAAGCAGAAGCAAGGTTTTTTTGTGATAACGGTGACATCACGAATGTAATGGTTCGATTTAAGGTGCAAAAAGATCAATTTGGACATGCACATACGGTTTATGGAATTAGTCAGGACATCACTGAGCAAAAATACGATGAGCTGGAATTAATAAAGGCAAAAGAAAGGGCTGAAGAAAGTGACCGGCTGAAATCCGCCTTCCTCGCCAATATGAGTCATGAAATCCGTACGCCGATGAACGGCATCCTGGGGTTTGCCGAGCTATTAAAAGAACCTAATCTATCGGGCGAGGAACAGCAAGCATTTATTGATATTATTGAGAAAAGCGGCGACCGGATGCTCAATATCATCAACGACATTATAAATATCTCGAAAATAGAGTCGGAGCAAGTCGAGATTTCTGTTTCAAATACCAATATAAACAAACAAGTTGAGGACATTTTAAAATTCTTCAAGCCAGAAGCGGAGAAGAAGGGGTTGCACATTTACTGTAAGGCCCTGCTCCCCGAAAGCGAGGCAATTATTAACACAGATGAGGCAAAAGTCTATACAGTGCTCACTAACCTTGTGAAAAATGCAATAAAATTTACAAGCTTCGGATCAGTTGAATATGGTTACGAAAAGAAAGGCGATTTTTTTGAATTTTTTGTAACCGACACGGGGATAGGCGTAAGAGAGGAACGAAAAGGAATTATTTTTGAAAGGTTCAGGCAGGACAGCGATTCCTTAAACCGAAATTATGAAGGAGCGGGTTTGGGATTGGCTATTTCCAAAGCCTATGTAGAAGTGCTTGGAGGTAAAATTTGGATAGAAAGTAAAAAAAGCAAGGGATCAACGTTCCGTTTTACCATCCCTTGCTTTGTTGGACATGAAGAAAAAAAATAGCTTTCTGCTATTAAAGAGAAAGAAATCTAATAGCCCAGAAGTTGAAAATGTTATTAGTTAAAGACGACAAAACCTACCTGATGTTATTAAATATTATTGCATGAAACTTAATCAGTGTTTTTATATTATTTAACATATTAACTCTAATAGCATTTTGACAGATAGCAAATTAATAAAATATATTTTTGGAGTTATAATTGCCTCCGTACTTTTTCTTATGTCACCAGACATTGGGGCACAGCAGGCAAACTCTTTGCGTTATCACCAGTATTTACAAGACGTTTTTCAATCTGAATTAGTTTATCCGCAGGAGAAAAATGAATTTCAATTCACCTTGCTGCCCCAATTTCAAGAATCAGAAGATTTTAACTCCTTCAACATACCCTTCAATGCAGAGTTTGGCCTTACCGATTCATGGCAAATTGCTTTAAGTTTAAATTCATTCTCACGAATTGTTCCTCATTCAGAAGATTCATTCAGAGGTGTTGGCAACTTTCAAATAGGCAGTAAATATAGTTTTATGAATATTGCAAATACTAATTTTCATGCTGCTGTTGGATTTGAATTGGGAATTCCTTTTAGAAATCAGAACACAGATTCAGGTTACGGATTAATTTCATATGAACCGTTCATGTCATTGGCCATCGACTTCCCAAGGCTACACCAAATTCACCTGTTTGTCATGACCGGGCTGGAATTTTTCAATAAAAAAAATAAAGTAAACGAAGAGCTTAACCCAACTGAATTTAACTTAAACGGTGGATTCCTATTCCCTTACAAATTTATCGTTCTTATCACTGAATTATCCTGCAACACAAACAAACTAAGTGGAGGCGATGAAGTAGAACTTTATTATACTCCCGGAATTATTTTAAATCTTCTAGGTGCATGGGAGGCGGGCCTCGGCATTCCCATCGGATTAAACCAACAGTCAGATAGTTTTGGGATTATGGCTATGTTTACATTCGAATTTAGTATCTCTGGCAAAGATGATTAAGGACTTAATGTTTTGACATTATTTCATTCATTTAAATAAACCCGCGATATGAAAATCTGGAAAAAAATTTTGTTGGGCTTTTTATCTACAATTGCTATATTGATCGTAGTTGACATTAATGCACTTTATAACAACATAAAAATTATTGATGATATTCATAAATTGGAACTCTCCCAAAGAGTTGAATTAAACGAAGCTAATAACTTGTCATTTTCGCTTCAAATTACTAATTCGAACACGAGGGAACTATTTATTGAACATGACTCAGAGGAAGAATCGCTTGAAATTACAGATGTAAAGAAGGGCATCCTAACCAGATTGTCTTTGCTTTCAGCTTCGTTAAAAGCAATAAATAAGGCTACGACAATAGGATATGAGCTCAATGCTGAAGAAGATAAAGCAGGAGAATTAGAAGAACTTCAGAAAATAGATTCTTTAAACATTAAAATATCCAACTTCATTTTAGCTACCAATAAAATAATGAAGCTTCTAGCTGAAAACCGTACTTACGAAGCAGATGAATTATTTGAAAATGAGGTCGAACCCGAATCGCGGCAAATTCAACAGATAATCACTTATCTGGCTGATGATGCTGAAGGAGAAGTACAAGAAGCTATTGCACAACTGGATGTTCAGGTAAACAAAGCCATAAAGTCAGGTATTTATTTAACTATTTTGAGTGTATTTTTCGCCCTGGGAATCGGACTGTTTATTGCCAGGTCGATTTCTGTTCCACTCAAAATACTTACCCGTGGAGCAAAAGCCATTGGTGGGGGAAATTTAGAAACCAATGTAGTTATAAACACCAAAGATGAATTGGGCTCTTTGGCTGAGTCATTCAATCAAATGGCAAAAGAGCTAAAAATAAAAATAGATTCCATAGACAAGCTGAACAAAGAGTTAACAGAATCAAATGATACCAAGACTAAATTCTTTTCAATCATTGCTCATGATTTAATCAATCCGTTTAATGCGATATTAGGTTATTCAGATCTTTTAGTTAATCAGTATGATAATTTTGATGAAAATGATCGAAAAATATTTATCAGGGATATACAACAATCTGCAAAAACTACTTATGAATTGTTGGAGAACCTGCTCCTATGGGCGAGGTCCCAAATGGACCGGATTGATATTACAAAAGAGGTTCTTGATCTAAAGGAAATAATCAATAAATCAATTACAGCATATATTCCAAGTGCTGTGAAAAAACAAATTACCTATTCGATAAACATTCCGGACAAGTTGATTCTCCAAGCTGACAAGTTCACTCTAATAACAATAATCACAAATCTTTTCAGTAATGCGATTAAATTCACTCCTGAAAGAGGGCATATAAACATTAACGTCTCACGAAAGAATAATTTCGTTGAAATCAATATCTCAGACAGTGGAATTGGAATTTCTAAGGATAATATCCCAAAACTGTTTCAAATTGAAAATAATGCTTCTACTCTGGGTACTAATCAGGAAAAAGGAACTGGGCTTGGTCTTCTACTTTGTAAAGAATTTGTAGAAAAAAATGATGGAAAAATATGGGTTGAAAGTGAATTAGGGGAGGGCACAAAAATTAGTTTTACGATACCTGATTAACATTGGATCAATAGAACTTGAAATGTAGCAAAACAACAGAAGTTAAAACAGAAGATTTTAGACTCCACATTTTAAAGATCTTGTTATTATTAACCATAGATACGGCTAACAGGATTTTCTCTTGGAACTGATTAACTTCCATTTAAAATTTAAAGTAGAAATAAGTTTCCAATAAATCACGTTAATCGAATACTTTCAGCTTCGAACAAGTCGTTTTTTGTCTGATAATCAGTAAATAAATCAATATCAACAGATTCCAGGTGCTCCAATTGCAGACTCAATGCAGTTCCTCCAACCAACCTGAAGGAATTGAATACTTCTGAAGCCATTAATGATTTTAAAGTGGATAGAAGTAGGGGGAGTTACTGTATTATAGAATAATCTACGAGACATAGACAAAGGATTCAAGGATACTTTTTTGTACTGAATTTAGGAGGGTGAAAGGTCTTTGGGGTGTTTCAAAACTGCAGAAACATCTTCTTTTCCATAAAATCGGGTAATTTCTTGTTTTTCCTGTTCATTGCCCCGTTCAAAAACCCGTGTGATGATACTTGGCTTGTATTTTATCCAATCGATCTTGTCTATATCCGTATCCCAAAATACGACCGGCCGTATTTTTGATAGATCAGGGTGAAGGTTTTTCCGTTGCTTTCTCTTTTCCTGTTCAATGTCATAATAGGCCTGCAAAATCGAGAAATAGCTTTCGTCTATACCCAGCCTTTCTCCAATCCTTAGGGATAAAGAAGGGTTGATCCGTCGTTTTCCCTTGGTTATTGCTCCCAGGGGTTGGGGAAACTCGTCAATCGATTTTGCGAATTGCTTTTTCGACAACCTCCTTTTTTTAAGTTCCCGGTCCAGGATTAATCCAGGATGTATTCCTTTGATAATTGAAATATTTGTATTCATTGCGATATTTTCCTTCCGAAACAAAAATAAACAAATTTGTTTACTTTTACAGGTTGAATTAAAATGTGAGGTGGTGGTAGAAGTTTGGATATTGCTGAAAGTAATAACGTGAAAGTTATGCCCAATTTCTTTTTATTTTTAAAAATATTTGCTTTAACTTCGTCATAATGAATTCGTTCTAACACATGTGAACTATAAGGTGACCTGGTTTTTTGGCGGTCTTGTAACCTTTTGATATTCAGCTCAAAACAAAGGTGTATTCGAATCTGTCGGGATGACAAGATTTGAACTTGCGACCCCTCGCCCCTCCCCCCCCAGGAGTGTAATTTTTAGTTTATTTCTGTTTGTATATAATTGGATTTCATTATATTTGTGTTGGAAATAAGGTGTTTACATTTATAGCGATTTTTATCAATTTTGATCATATCCGTCGGGAAAACGTCGGGAATGCGTCGGGAGTTTAATTTTATGACTATGGCAAGCTATTCTTTCAAGCTGGATTTTTATGAGGGGCACGAATTAAAAGACGGGAGCTATCCTGTCATGCTGGTTGTCCGAAAAGATAACAGGCGAAAAACGGTTAATCTGGGGATATCGGCTATGCCTGAACAGTGGGACAAAAGCTTTCAGCGATATCATGTTGATAAACGTAAAAAGAGCCTTCACCTAGACAGGGACAAGCTTAACAAATGGCTTAACGATAAAGACAGGCTTTGCAATGATATCATCAAAGATTTTGAGGAAAAGAAAATTGACTGGACTTTGAACCAGTTCAAGGACGCTTTTCTAAACAGCCAGAAAAATACCAGCGTGGAAGGCTTTTTTTACGAGTATATTGAAAAGCTCGACAAAGCCGGGAAAATAGGAAACAAGGTCTGCTATCAGCAAACTCTTGAAATGTTGAACCTCTATGACGCTAAATTTGGTAGACTTGTTTTCAGTGAGATTGATAAAAAGTTTGTGGAAAATTTCAATGAGTACTTGCAGGTTGAGCGGAAATGCACCGGCAATACCGCAAAGTATTATTTGAAAACGCTTCGTTCTCTGATTAACAAGGCTATCAAGGTAGGGGCCTGTTCCGCGGCTAATTATCCTTTTGGCCCGAATGGGTTTTCCATATCTGACCTCGAACAGGAAACCAAAAAGCGGTATTTACCGAATGAATACATCGAAAAGCTCAAGACAACAGATTTGGAAAAACGAAAGCTTGAATATTGCCGGAACCTGTTTTTATTTTCATACTACACCCAGGGGATGAGCTACGTTGATATGGCCCGGCTGACAAAGAAAAATATCTTATTGCTGGAGGGTGGAAAGTCCATTGTGTACAGGAGGCAAAAGACAGAGGGCAAAAAAGCCAGAATGATCCAGATCAAGCTGTCCAACAGCATTCAAATTTTGCTTGACTGGTTCAATGCCAATTATAAATCCATTGATGATTATTTGCTCCCGATTATCAGTAGGGGCGGGTACGAGGGGGAACAACTTTACGAGCATATCCGCAACCGGTACCGGCGTTACAACAAGAATCTGAAAGAGCTGGGGGAGGCATTGGGTTTTGAAGGGATCCGGCTGAGTAGTTACATGAGCCGCCACAGCTACGCCATGAGGTTAAAAAATAGTGGAATTGCGGAGGATATTATCTCAGAGGCCCTTGGGCATAAGGATTTGTCTACGACAAAAATATACCTGGATTCATTCCAGAAAGATGAAATAGCAAAAGCAAACGAAGTACTTTAAAATGGAACAAAATAAGATCACCACAAAGGAGCAAGCTGAATTTAGTTTCAAAGAATTCGAAGAAAAAGAGTTAAAACGAATAAATTTGAAGATTGGCGAACTAAACAAAATTGTCGGAGAGATAAGGGATTTCCTTCTTGACGAAAAATTAGGGATCACAGAACTCAGCAAATTGAAAGAACAGGTACAACAATACATCTTTGAATTTACGGAGCTTGAATTTGCACCTGAATACCAGCCAAGAATACATTTCAGCAATGAAAAAACAAAAAAGCAATATATCGAAAAATGGAATAAGCGAATGCGTGAAACAGTGGTGAGGTTGCAGAGCTATTTGCCTGTTATTGAGTCTAAGATTGAAAATAAATCAGGAACTGAGAATTTGATCAGGATGCCGGACAACTATACTCAATTCTGGATGCAACTCACAAAGGAATACAAACAAGGGGAACCGTGCCTGTCAAAAGATAAGGTTGAATTATTTTTAAGACGGGCATTTTCAGAAGAGAAAATAAACAACACATTCGAACCCGTAACAAAAAAGATTGAGTTACAGCATGGAGCATGGTTGTTTTACGATAATTATCTAAAGCCCAAAAAGGTTAGAAAGGATGTGATTGTTGGGATCATGTGTGATTGTTTCCCGTCTTTATTCGATAGAAACAAATTTAAGCTTGAGAGTAAAAACATAAAAGACTGTGGCAATAATTCCGCGCGGATATTTCAGATTGTTTAGTTGATTTCCTACCCAAAATATAGTTTTCTTACGTCAATTCTTACGACAAATAGTATTTTCTTACGTATTTGAAGATCAGTAATTTATTGTGTTTGAATTCTTTTAGTTTTGATTCATAATTTTAAATGAAATCGAATGGAAACAGAAACTAAAAGAATTACAGATGACACCCCAATTTCTTTTTTGACAGTGGGGCAGTTCAGAAGGATCTTCGGAGTGCCAACTCAAAAGGAAGTGATCAAAAATGAAATTCCAGAGATGTTCGGGCCTAAAGTTGCCGCTGAAATTTCAGGTTACTCATTAGCAACGATCTACGCAAAGACTTCCAGAAATGAGTTGCCTCACTTTAAACGAGATAACAAAGTATTAATTCGCAAACAAGAGTTTTTTTACTGGCTTACTGAAAACCGTGTCGAGACCAGTAAAGAGTTTGCAATCAATCTCGATTGTAAGTTGAGGGAACGCGTAAAGACCCGTTAAGCCATGAAGGAAGCCAAACACATAAAGCCTACAATCGAGCCAGAACCACGAAAGCTCACCCGGCTAGGTGATTGTACGCTCGTATATAATCTTAGGCTTAACGTGTACCATATCTGCCTTACCCATCAGTTTTTCAGCCCAAACAAACCAGAAGGAATATCATTCTTCAGGGGAACCCTTTCTGAATGTTTAAGCCAAATCTAACGTAAATGGCATTCATCAAAATACATAGGAAGATACGGGAATGGGAATGGTACAATGACGCGAATACTTGCAGGGTATTCTTGCACCTGCTTTTGACTGCCAATTACGAATCGAAAAGGTGGCAGGGGATAGATGTTAAACCTGGTCAATTGCTAACTGGAAGGATGAAATTAGCTTCAGAATTAAAGCTTTCGGAACAGGAAATAAGGACTTCGCTAAACAAGCTAAAATCAACCGGCGAAATAACCATCAAAACAACCAACAGATTCAGTGTTATAACTATTTGTAAATGGGAGGATTATCAGGAAAATATAAAGGTGAAGCAACCAGCAAATAAACCACCAGAACAACAACTACAAGGAAAATAAAAAATATACAAGCCTTAACCTTACCGCCCGCAAATGGCTAAAAAAGCAATTCCCTATCGAAAAGAAACCAAAACAGGCAAATGAATTCGATTTTGAATCATTGAACAACCAGAGGCTTGCAGCCCTCCACAACAACAAAAACTGATATGAAAGACTATTCATCATATAATATTCATATTCCATTTGGCAAGGTTTCCGGGCAGGTCAAAACAACCTGTTCGAAATGTGCAGAGATTGGAAAGCAACACCTGAAAGATACTTGCCTTTCCGTGAACCTAAATGAAGGAATATGGAACTGCCACAAATGCGGATGGACTGGAAGCCTGAACGAAGGGAAAAAGAAAATAGAATATGCGATGCCCGAAAAAAAGAATTCCACCAATCTTTCAGATGGAAACAGTCAAGTCTTTTCACGAAGGGGAATAACCCAAGCCGTTGTTAATAGAAACAAAATCACCGATGCAAATAATGGCTGGATTAGCTTCAATTATTTTGTCAATGGGGAATTAATAAACTACAAATTAAGGAATCCAAAAGAGAAAGACTTCAGACAGCTTCCGGGAGGCAAACCGATTATTTACAAGTTCGATGATGTGATTGGCCGGGATGAAATTATCATTTGTGAGGGTGAATTTGATGCATTAGCTTTTGAAGTGGCAGGGCTTGAAAACGCTTGTTCGGTCAATATGGGCGCGCCAAACCCGGATGATAAGAACACGGATAAGAAGCTGGCTTGTATTGCCAATTGTTTTGAAGTTTTTGAACGGGCAAAGACTATCATCATAGCCACTGACAATGATACCAACGGGAAAAACCTCCGGGATATCCTTATCCGAAAATTCAAAGCTGAAAAATGCAGGGTGATCAACTGGCCAGACGGGGTTAAAGATGCAAATGAAGCCCTTTGTTTGCTAGGGAAAGACAAGCTCCGGGAATTGGTTGAGGCTGCACCATACGCAAAGATGGACGGTGTTTTCTCAGCAGATGACTGCTTTGACCGGATGATCTTCACATTCGAACACGGAAAGAACCGGGGAACATCAACCTATTTCAATGGGTTGGACAATCATTTCACTTGGCGAACCGGTGAAGTCAATATCTGGACCGGCTACAACTCCGAAGGGAAATCCAAATTTCTGAAACAGGCTCTATTGTTGAAGTCAGTTCACGACAACTGGAGACACGCCATATTCAGCCCTGAAGAATTGCCAATTGAGGATGTTTATGATGACTTTATCCATTCACTCATTGGGAAAAACGTTGACCGTGCCTATATGAATGTGATGGATGAAACCGAGTACAGGGCGGGCTTTGATTTTATCCACGATAAGGTTTTCATCATCGATCCCCAAAAGCCGACACTTGATAACATCTTTGAGCGGGCTAGTTATTTGATTAGGCGATATGACGTAAAGACGTTAACGATTGATCCCTACAACCAAGTATGGCATGATATGGCCTCAGGCGAACGCGAGGACCTCTATATTTCCCGGTTCATGGCTTCGCTTAAATCCTTTGCCGTCAAGCATGATGTTTGTGTTAACCTGGTAGCCCACCAACTTACCCCGAATTTTGAAAAAGACAGGAACTATCCCAAGCTGAACCTCTACAAAGTCAAAGGCGGCGGCACCTTTGCGGACAAAACAGATAACCTCCTTTTCGTTTGGAGGCAAAACCGGAACACCAACAAGCGGGACACCTCTGTCATAGTCGGATCAGAGAAGATCAAAAAACAAATGCTAGTTGGTTTTCCCGGTGAAATCAATCTTGAGTTTAACCCAGTCACAAACAGATACAACGAGCCGGGAAAGCCCTCACCGCTTGAGATTGTAACGATGGATGAGGTTGAGGCAGAACCATTTGAAACTGATGAAATTAACGACATACCTTTTTAGACATAAAGTCATTGGAAGATTAGTAACAGATAATGCTTTTGAAAAAGTAGAGATTACACGAACGCTTTTCAACCGTTGCAGTTTGGCTGAATTGCTGATTATTGAAGTCATGCTAAACGATGGCACCATCCGTAACCGGTTGAACAAAAAATTGAAAGTGGAACAAACATACGCAGAGAATGAAATTTCCGCAAACAGCGAAGAACAAGAACTATTAACAATAAATATTTAACCTAGATGGAAAAAGAAACTAAAGCTGAAACGGAAAAAGTATCGATCCTGGCAAAGGCTTTCTGTGATGCAGCCGCCTTATTGGAGCCAGGCGAGCAGTTGTCAATCAAGGTCATGATCAAAGATGGCACATTTCGCCAGTTCACCTGCCGCAAATTAAGCGACCATGAACGCAAACAGAATCATATTATCACAAATAATTGAAGGAATGGAAGAACAAATTTTAAACGAAAAGCAGCAAGCAAGGCTTAAAAAGGCTGAAGCATTAGACAAAGCCCTAAATGAAGTTGCCGCCCTCCTGGAGCCTGGGCAACAGATAAACAGCCTTACTGATTTGGGGTTGATCCTGAAAAAAAAACTGATAAAGGTTTTGCCCCTCATTCTTCATACGTGAATGAAGGGGTTTCAGGGCCATTCAGGTCACCATTTAACGCGCACAAAATAGTTTAATAATCAAATATTTAACAAAATGGAAAAAATTTTAATCTACGATGATCAGCAGGAATCTAAAAAAGAACTTGACCTCCTTAAAAACACCTTGCCACAGTTGCAGGATGTTGTAACCCAATTCAGCAAACTTGGTGAGAAATACGACAAAAAGCTGACCCTTGAACTTGGTCACCTGACTTCATTCTTTAAGGAAGGTGGATACGCGGCCAATTCATCAAACTATCAGGCCATTGAAATGACCATGCTCACGCAGCTTTTCCCAGATGGGAAAATCGGAGATGTTGAGATCCGGCTCGATAAAATTTCAAGCTTTTTCAAGACACCGGATATCACCCCCGTTTTGGAAGCCTGCCGGAAGGTATCAAAAGATGCTTACATTTTCTTTCAGAAAGAATATTTCACGCTGAAATCCGGCAAGGTTGGTATTGTTCCCGGCACCAAGGAAGCGATTGTTGAGAGCAACCGAACCTACACCGAAAGCGAAGAAGAAAACGAGCGTTATCATGCGGCAAAAGCTATGGCCGATGCAGCAAATAAGGTGATTGGCCTTGCTAAAGAAGGGAGCGTTTTAGATGTTGGTGATTTGGACCGTGCTCTGGACTATGACCCTGTAAATGAAAGATACATTCCCGGAGGTTCGTTTGTTAAATTCGGAGCCCTTGGCAGTTATGTTTCCGGCTTCGACATGATCCAACGATCCAAGACGATTCGGGAAGCCAAATCGCAGAAATCAGCAATAGGAACACCAATTCAAACAGGTGATTGGTCCGGGTTTGATCCAGGAACACCAGATCCTATTCCGTCTCCGGGCGGACAAAGTGACGATGACTTTATCGCAGCCATGCAAGACATGAACAAGTAATAACCCGCCCGGTACCCACTCCGGGCGACAACATTTTAAGCTATGAAATCAGTTTCAGAATTAGGCAAGGATGAGAAAAGAAAGCTCTTGAATTGCATTCATCGAGGGGTCATTCAAGCCGATGAAGTTGAGGAATCAACTCTGGTTATTGAGAATGCCTCAGATTGGTTCACGGCCATTCTATCCAGTATTACAGCCAGGCGGGAAAATAAGCCGATGCAACGGATGATTGTCATTGACGATGCGATCCGGGATTACATCCGGTCAAGCGAAGAAATCATTCTGAAAAACGTCAAGGACAAAAGAACAAACATCTTGGAAGGTGTCAGGCCGTTCAATGTGCTTGATCTTGGACCAGGAGAAGCAACAAAAGATTAAGCGATGAAAAAGCGAAGATTGACACAAAAACAGGAGCGGTTCGTTCACGCTTATTTTACTTCTTTGAATGCCACAAGAGCAGCAATTGAAGCAGGTTATTCCGAAAATCGGGCTTCTGAAATAGGCTATCAGTTACTACAGAAAACTACAGTTCAAGAGCATTTAGCAAAGCTTCAAGCCAAAGCCAGGGAGAAAAGCGATATCACCAAAGAGGAAGTACTCGGAGTATTGGCCAGTATCCTCAGATCAGATGTCCCGGACTACTTTGAAAATGGAAAGCTAAAGGAATTTGACAAGCTGACACCGGCGCAAAAAAAAGCCTTGGAATCTGTCAAGGTCGGTAAAAGCGGGGTTGAATTCAAGCTTCCATCAAAGATTCAGGCAGTTGCAACCGTAAATAAAATGTTAGGCTACGATTCCGCAACTGATTTTAACGTCCAGTTACAAAATATGGATGAAGCCGCGCTAGATGCCATAATAACCCGGTTAATCACTAAAAATCAATAATGAAATGAATACCAAAAAAGATAAAATTGAATTGCTTAGGGATATTGCGGCCGGTGACATAGACCCCAAAACCCTTTCCCCTGAATCTGTCATTGTCAGCGATGGCAAAACCGCCTTCGATGGGTTAATGATTGCTGTAGCGAACAAGAAAGCAGGGAAAAAGAATCCTGTGGTTTATGTCGGAGAGGCTAGAAAATCGGTCTTACAAATCATTGAAAATATCAAAGCGGGCAGAAATGAGAGAGGGTTACAAGTAGATTTTTAACATTCAGTAAATTAATAGATTAACAAATGGTCTGGAAACGATAACATGTAAAGACAACTTGAAAAAAACAGATGAAAAATGTAAGTCATTGAATAGTTTATAATTAAAGCAATAAAGCATTGATCATAATACAAGCTACGGACGCAAAAGAGTCGACTATTGGTTTTCAGAAGATTTTGTCAAAAGGACAAGGCAGGGAAGGCGGACCTATTACAACAAATTGGACCTGGAAAAACAGTCAAGTATCAACCGGCTAATGGAACGATGCTTTGGGGGAGAATGATAGAGATGATGAAAATTGAGTGATAGACAACTCCTCCATTGTTTATAAAAGCAACCGGAAGTTTGTTGATATTGTAGTCTAAATCAATCCTTTTTTATGTAATTCGATGTACCAATTTGCCAATTCGTTATCGGATAAACCATCAGGGGGTATTGGTTTAAAGTTATTGGTGAATTCAGGTATATCCTTTTCTTTGTACTCTGTCTTGATATAATCAATCCCATAGGGTATTTTAACAGGTCCATTCTCTGTTTCCCGAATACGGTATTTTTTCACCCATTTTTTATCATCGATGTGTATTTCATCGGGCAACCGGATAAATACGCCCAGTATGCTGCCATCATTGAATACAGGGCAGGAAAACAGCTTCTTTTCGCGAGCTTCTTTGATAAGTACTTCCAGCAACCTATTCTTATCAATTACCCATGTAGAAAGATCTTTAAAATATCCGTAATCAAACCAAAACGGGCCATAACTTCTATCGATGAATCGAAAGATTGAATTAAGCTTGTAACATCCCTAATCAGCATGATCACAAAACAATTCCCTGGCGTTGAATTCCCGGTACTGCTTGTAACACTCTTTTACCTCCTGAAGCCTGTAGAATGTATCGTTGGTTTTATCTTGTTTTCCATCTAATACAAACACGGTACCGGCCCATTTCTTTGTATGGTGATAAATGATATTGAACTCATTCCACTTTTGGAACAGTTCCTCAAAGCTGGCTATTTCAAGCCGGTATTCCTTTTCTGTGAAAAGATCGAAGATCCTGCATTGTTTTAATACGTTGCTGAAATCCTTTGACCTTGATTTCTGAAATGTCAATTCAATGTTCATTTGTCAATATTCAGAATTGCCGAATTGGCCTAACATTGAACTTTGCTGTCTTTAAAGCTATTTCTATCCAGCGTCCATCACTCGCGTCAAAATAATATGCGCGGCTTGCACTGTCAAAAGTTGATTCGGTTGAACTCCAATAAACATTTGAGAATTCAGGTATTGAATTTCTGGCTGAATAAATAAGGTCAAGCTCGTTCCGTGCTGGCAAATACCAATCATTAAACCCGTTTGCTTCAAGGTCGGCACATATTCTACCAGCCCCTAAAGAACAGGAATTGACGATTGTACTTGTATTCTGTTTCCCGTCATCAAAACTTGAAGCCCCGAGCGTATGTCCGTTGCATCCCCATTGAAATGTTGATTCTGTTCCTGTTTTTAAATCTTTGTCCAACGCAATTAACCCATGTTGTTTGGTATTGCCTATGAAAAAAACAATCCCTCCCCCATATGGCGACCCGATTTTTAAACGGGCATTTACTGTGGTTTCCTTTTTCGAGCTTTCCCCATTTTTAGCAGTAGCAATACAAGTTAAGTTGTGGTTGCCTATCTCAATGTTGCTGGTTTCAATCTCGAAAGAATAAGGTTCTGTCAGTTTTGTTCCTGAAAGATACTCGTCAAAATAAATTTCCACCTTTTGTATTTCAACATCATTTGAGGCAGTTATATTTATCTCCAATGGCTCCCCTATCTTTATTTCTTTGTTTATGGACAACTGAAATTCAGGCGGGATATTAGAATTGTCCTCGTTCTTGGAGCATCCTATGATTACCGATAAGACAACTAAAAGCAAAAGTTTTTTCATGGTGATTTTTCCAATAAAGATAATGAATAGAGATATGAAAGTAAAGCCGTTTTAATATCTCTATTCCCGTCCCAAACGTCGGGGAGACGTCGGGGAAGCCAAAAAGAGAAGGAGCCAGATATTAATCTGACTCCTTGATTTTCAGCAGGTCGGGATGACAAGATTTGAACTTGCGACCCCTCGCCCCCCAGACGAGTACGCTACCAGACTGCGCCACATCCCGATTAATCTTTACTTCACCTGAATCTTGCTTTATTTATTTTGATTTTGGTGAAGCGTTTGCAAAAGTATATAAAGAAGGGAATTCTACAAAATTTATTTAAACTATTGATTGACTATTTTTGATAGTCTGTCTCTATCATGTCTTCATTATTATTGATGAATCAAATGTTGTATATATCTCGATGTTGTGTAATTTTGCCTTGTTATTTTTAATAAAAAAAGCTAAAAATAGAAGTCATGTTTAAATCATTAGATCTTAAGAAAAGCGAGAAGCTTCAAAATGGACCTGAGGGGGATGCAGAGCGCGTAAAATGTCTGATTGTTGGTTCAGGCCCGGCGGGCTATACGGCTGCGGTTTATGCTGCGCGTGCCAATTTGAACCCCGTTATGTATGAAGGGCTTCAGCCTGGGGGGCAGTTGACTACAACTACCGAGGTGGAGAATTATCCGGGTTATCCTGAAGGTGTTACCGGACCAGTGATGATGGAAGATTTTAAAAAGCAAGCAGAGCGTTTCGGGACAGATGTTCGTTTTGGCTATGCGACCAAAGTGGATTTCTCAGGCGATATTCATAAGGTGTGGATTGATGATAAAAAACTGATTGAAGCAGAGGTCGTTATTTTGGCAACCGGAGCAACGGCTAAATATCTTGGTATTGAAGATGAGCAGAAATATGCGGGAGGTGGTGTTTCAGCGTGTGCCACTTGCGATGGATTTTTTTACCGAGGAAGAGATGTCGCTGTTGTTGGCGGTGGTGATACTGCTGTTGAAGAGGCCATTTATCTGGCCGGGCTTGCCAAAAAGGTTTACTTGATTGTTCGTCGTGACGTATTGCGTGCCTCGCGTGTCATGGCCGATCGCGTGAAAAAAATTCCAAATATTGAAATTCTTTGGAAACATCAAACCAAAGGCTTGTTTGGCGATGGCGTTGTTGAGGGAGCTACTTTAGTCAAAAATAAAGGGGAGGCTGATGAACAAGAAGTGGAAATTAAGATTGATGGGTTTTTCTTGGCTATTGGGCACAAACCTAATTCAGACTTTGTTTCAGACTTTTTGGACACCGATGAAGTAGGCTATGTAAAAACAATTGCAGGCACTTCAAAAACCAATATCCCCGGCGTTTTTGCTTGTGGCGATTTGATGGACTCAATTTATCGTCAGGCGGTAACAGCTGCTGGTTCCGGATGTAAGGCGGCAATGGACGCTGAACGCTATTTGTCGGAGAAACACGCTTAAGATATCAGCATCAAGTTATCAAATACAAAAAACCATGTTGAATTTTCAGCATGGCTTTTTTTATGGATGTATTTTTCAGGACTAGGCCATATTTGGAACCTCGGCACCCGCATAGGCTCCTGATTCCAACTTATCTCTAACTTCTTTGAATGCTTTGATTGTGATGTCAACATCCTCCAGCGTATGCATGGCTGTTGGAATCAGGCGAAGGATAATCTCACCCTTCGGAATCACCGGATAAACCACAACTGAGCAGAAGATGGCATAGTTTTCACGCAGGTCCATCACCACATTGGTTGCTTCAACCACGCCACCTTTCATGTAAACCGGTGTCACGGGTGAATTCGTGCGGCCCAGATCAAATCCTGCTTCTTTCAAACCCGATTGCAATCCATTGACAATGATCCATAGTTTTTTGCGCAACTCCGGTTTTGTTTTTAGTAGTTTCAGTCGCTTCATAGCGCCAACAACCATCGGCATTGGAAGTGATTTGGCAAAGGTTTGCGAACGCATGTTGTACCGAAGGAAGTTACACACATCGGTATCGCAGGCAACAAAAGCGCCAATTCCAGCCATTGATTTGGCAAAGGTGCAGAAATGCAGATCGACTTGGTTTTGTACGCCAAAATGTTCGGGCGCTCCAGCTCCTGTTGATCCCATCACTCCAAAGCCATGGGCGTCGTCAACCAGTAAGCGGAAATTGAATTCTTTTTTCAAAGCAACAATCTCATCCAGCTTACCCAAATCACCCGACATGCCAAAAACACCTTCGGTAATCACCAGAATACCTCCACCTTGCTTTTCAGCCAGTTTGGTCGCACGGCCCAGTTGGATTTTCAGGTTCTCAATATTGTTGTGTGGATAAACATAGCGTTTACCCATATGAAGGCGCACGCCGTCGAGAATGCAAGCGTGAGATTCACTGTCATAAACGACAACATCGTTGCGCCCACAAACGGCGTCAATAATGGAAACCATTCCCTGGTAGCCGAAATTCAGTAAAAAGGAGTCAGGTTTGCCAACATAGGCTGCGAGTTGCCTTTCGAGTTCCTCGTGTTGGTTGGTTTGCCCCGACATCATACGAGCTCCCATCGGATAGGCCAGCCCCCAATCTTTTGCCGCATCAGCATCTACTTTGCGAACTTCCGGGTGGTTGGCCAGGCCGATGTAATTATTCAAACTCCAGGTCAGCACTTCTTTGCCCCTGAAATTCATGCGGGCACTGATTTCACCTTCCAGTTTAGGGAAAGCAAAGTAGCCATGGGCTCGTTCCATGTGCTTGCCAATGTCGCCTCTATTTGATCGAAATTTTTCAAAAATATCCACTTCAAAAAGCTTTAAAATTAACTATGCAAAAGTAATTTTTTTTAAGAAGTCTACAAATTTGTTAATTTATATTAAACCAGCGAGTAGATAAATAAATCTTCTGTATTTTGCCGTTCGTATTTTAATGAAAAATGTATCTTTGCGCCATGTTTATAAAAATGAAGAATACAATCGTTTTTGCTCTGTTCTTGTTATTTGTTGGTACTGCATGTAGCGACTACAATAAAATTGTGAAAAGTACAGACTACGAGTTTAAGTATAAGAAAGCGCTGGAGTATTATGAGAAGGGCGAGTATGTGCGTTCTTCACAGTTACTAAGTGAGCTTGTCAATATTTACCGGGGAACCAGTCGTGCTGATGAGGTCTATTATTATTATGCCAAAAGTCACTTTGGCTCGCGTGATTACTTAATGGCAGGCCATTGGTTTCGAACCCTAGTGAAAGATTTTCCAAAAAGCAAGTACGCAGAGGAGTCACAATACATGATTGGTTATTGTCATTACCTTGATTCGCCAAAGCCGCGTTTAGACCAGCAGGTGACTCAAAAAGCTATCGATGCTCTTCAATTGTATATGAATTTATACCCGAACAGCGATCGGATTGAGGAAGCAAACCGGCTGATTATTGAACTGCGCGACAAGTTGGTTTATAAATCCTTTTTGAGCGGAAAATTATATTACGATCTCGAAGATTATAAAGCCGCTGTTGTAGCTTTGACAAGTTCCTTAACAGAATTTCCAGATACCAAGTATCGTGAAGAACTCATGTTTATGCTTTTAAGGGCCAAGTATCTTTTGGCTATCAGAAGTGTAGAAGAAAAAAAAGAGGAACGTTTAACCGATGCTTTGGATGAATATTTTACCTTTGTCGATGAATTCCCGGAAAGTGAACACCGAAAAGAGGCTGAAAAATTCTACCAGGAAACAGCAAGACTATTAAATTATAACGAAGAGGCTAATTTATAAAGAGATATGGATTATAAGAAAATTAAAGCTGAAAGCTCAACGGTTCCAAGAGATTTGAATGACTTGGAAGATCAAACAGGAAACGTTTACGAAACGGTGATGATTCTTGCAAAACGGTCTAACCAGATTTCTTCTGAGATGAAAGAAGAACTGAATCAGAAATTGCAGGAATTTGCTTCTTACACAGACAATTTGGAAGAAGTATTTGAAAACCGTGAGCAAATTGAAATTTCGAAATATTACGAGCGCTTACCAAAATCAACCTTAATTGCTTTTGAAGAATTAAAGCAAGGACAAATTTACCATCGTAATCCTGCGAAAGAAAATCGCAAAGGACTCTAATTGGAAGCCTTTATGAGGCTCAAGGGAAAACATATTATATTAGGATTGACCGGAAGTATAGCTGCCTACAAGGCGGCTTATCTTTTAAGAGGCCTTGTGAAAGAAGGTGCCGAAGTGCAGGTTGTGATGACTCCTGCTGCGAAAGAATTTATTACCTCGGTTACCATGTCTGCATTATCCGGACGACCCGTCGCTTCGGAATTTTTTGCTGCCAACGATGGAACCTGGTATTCGCATGTCGATATGGGGCAGTGGGCCGACTTGATGCTCGTTGCACCGGTGACAGCTGCTACGCTTGGCAAAATGGCGCATGGTATTGCCGATAATTTGTTGGTCACGACCTATATGTCGGCCAAATGCCCGGTCTATCTGGCGCCAGCTATGGACTTAGACATGTTCCGGCATCCTTCAACCTTGAAAAATCTTGATATTCTACGTTCGTTTGGCAATGTGATTCTGGAGCCAGGTGAGGGCGAACTGGCCAGCGGACTGCATGGCAAAGGCCGGATGCAGGAACCGGAACAGCTGGTGGAGGAAGTGGTTGCGTTCTTCCTCTCAAAAAAAAAACTTCTGAATAAAAAGGTACTGGTTACCGCCGGGCCCACCTATGAAAAAATTGATCCTGTTCGTTTTATCGGGAATTACTCTTCAGGAAAAATGGGCTTTGCCCTAGCCGAAGAACTAGCAGAACAGGGTGCTCAGGTGGTTTTGGTGACCGGGCCGGTAGCTTTGACGCTGACGCATCCCAGCATTCAGCGGATTGATGTGGAGTCAGCCAGCGAAATGCACGAAGCCTGCTTGAAACATTTTTCGGAGATGGATGCAGCCATTATGTGTGCTGCCGTAGCTGATTATCGCCCCAAACAAGCAACAGATCAAAAAATTAAGCGTCAGGTGAATGAAATGGCGATTGACTTGGAAGCGACAGCCGACATTGCCGCTTCGCTTGGCAAACTCAAAACGAATCGGCAACTGTTGGTGGGCTTTGCGCTCGAAACAAACGACGAAGAGCAAAATGCTTTTGGCAAACTTCAAAAGAAAAACCTCGATTTTATCGTACTCAATTCGTTACAGGATCGAGGCGCTGGTTTTGGGGTGGACACCAATAAGATTACCATTTTTTCGAAAGACAATAATACCCAACTATTTGAGTTAAAACACAAGGCAGTGGTTGCCGCCGACATTGTAGAAAAGCTGACTCAGGAATTGGCAAAGTTGTAAGATTTCTGCAGATTTTGATTATTTTTACTCCACAGGTATTTTTTGATCATGAAGAAACTAAGCTTCTTATTGCTGTTGGTTATACTGATTGTTGGTTCGGGCATGGCGCAGGAGTTGCGTTGCAATATCAGTGTGTCGGGCCAGCAGATTCAGGGAGCTAACCGGAATGTTTTTCAAACCATGCAGGCCGATTTGTATGAGTTTATGAACAACCGAAAGTGGACCGATCATGTGTATTCGATGGACGAACGCATTGAGTGTAGTATATACATTCGACTGACCGAGCAGCTTTCTTCCAATGAATTCAAGGGGAGCATCCAGATTCAGTTGCGTCGGCCAGTATTCAATTCCGATTACGAAAGCCCTTTGCTCAATATCAAAGACAACGATTTTCATGTGGAGTATGTCGAATACCAATCCATGGAGTTTAACGAAACTTCCAACCGCGACAACCTGACGAACTTGATGGCTTATTATGCTTACATCATCTTGGGAATGGATTACGATTCGTTTTCGCCCAACGGAGGAACAGCGTATTTTCAGAAAGCCCAACAAATCGTAAACAATTCGCAGAATGTGCGTTATACCGGATGGAAAGCTTATGAAAGCGAACGCAATAGGTATTGGTTGGTCGAAAATATTTTGAACAAGTCATACGCACCTTTTCGCGATTGCACCTACCAGTATCATCGGCTTGGGCTTGACAAAATGCACGAACAGATTGAAGAGGGGCGTGCCGCTGTTGCCGAGTCGCTTCGGTCCATCCAGAAAGTATTTCGTTCCCGGGCTTCATTGTATATTTTGCAAATTTTTTTCGATGCCAAATCCGACGAGTTGGTCAATATTTTTTCCAAATCGTATCCGGATGAGCGCAACCGGGTGATGACCATTTTAAATGAGGTTGATCCATCGAATGGAAGCAAATACGAAAAGATAAACAAAGCAGCCGAAGAATTTTAAAAGCTAAAAATCGCCTCTGTGTTACAATCGCTCTATATTAGAAACTACGCCCTGATTGATAAGCTGTCGATTCAATTCAACAGCGGGTTTAACATTATTACCGGGGAAACCGGTGCCGGAAAATCCATTGTGCTTGGTGCACTCGGACTAATTCTTGGTCAGCGTGCCGATCTTTCGGTATTGCGCGATAAGAATAAGAAATGCACGGTGGAAGGGAGCTTTGGCGTGAAAGAATATCGGCTTAAAGATTTTTTTGTTGATAATGAGCTGGATTACGATGACCACACCATTTTGCGGCGAGAAATTACACCAGCCGGAAAGTCGCGTGCGTTTATCAACGATACGCCGGTCAACCTGAAAACCATTCGAGAACTGGCTTTGCGCTTGATTGATATTCACTCGCAACACCAAAACCTGGAGCTGGGCAACCGCCTGTTTCAACTGAAACTTGTTGACTTGGTGGCAAAAAACCAGTTGATTCTCAGTAATTATCAAAAAATGTTTTCCGAATATTCCACGATAAAAACGAAATATTTAGCAGTGGTTAGCGATGCGGAGCAGGCCAAAAAGGATTTGGATTACTTTCAGTTTCAGTTTCAGCAATTGGACGAAGCTAAACTGAAATCGGGAGAACAAGCCGAGCTGGAATTGGAACAAAAGCAACTGGAGCATGCCGAAGAAATTAAGCTTACGTTTGGACTGCTGACTCAAGATTTGGAAAGTGATGAGCAAGGCTTGCTGACACGTCTAAAGGAAAATGTGAACCGGCTTAATAAGATGAGTGATTATTTTGCAGAGGCCAAAGAACTGCACCAGCGACTGGAATCCTGTTATCTGGAATTGCAAGACCTGGCGGAGGAAAGTTCGGCTGTGGCCGAGCGCGTTGAGCATGATCCGGCGCGGATTCAACTGGTGGCTGAGCGACTTGATCTGATTTATTCGCTTCAGCAGAAATTTCACGTGGGCACGGTTGAAGAGTTGCTGGAAATTCAGGAAGAGTTGGATCAAAAAATTGGTCAGGTGGCTTCGTTCGACGAAGAAATTATCCGCTATGAACAGTTGATTGCTCAGCAGGAAAAGACATTAAACCAATTGGCTTCGGAGTTGACAACAAGCCGGACCGGTGTTGCCGAGACTGTTCAGCAGTCGGTGGTTGGGATGTTGCAAAAACTGGGAATGCCGAATGCCGTTTTTCAGCTTTATTTTGAGTTGACCGATCAGCTTAGCGCGATGGGGAAAGATGAAGTCCGTTTCCTGTTTAGTGCCAATAAAAGCGCAGAAGCACAGGAAATCTCTAAGATCGCATCTGGAGGTGAAATGTCGAGATTAATGCTGGCTTTGAAAAGTCTGATTACCGACAGCAAATCGCTTCCAACCATTGTGTTTGATGAAATTGATACGGGAATATCGGGCGAAATTGCTGTAAAAATGGGCGATATTTTGAAAGGTATTTCAACCAAAATGCAGGTCATCAACATTACGCACTTACCACAAATTGCGGCCAAAGGCGATCACCATTACCAAGTTTATAAGTTTGATGAAGGAGAAAAGACCTTCACTTCAATTCGTAAGCTTGAAAGCAGCGAGCGGGTGGAAGAACTAGCCCAAATGTTAAGTGGTGACCGGAATTCGGACACCGCCCGCGAAGCGGCGCGCGAACTGCTGGAGTAAAAGTAAAAAAAAGGCCTCACCCAAATAATGATGAAGCCTTTTTTGCTGGAAACAGTTGTGTTTATTTATAGTCTTCCTTCTAAGATCAGCTGAATCTCGTTGGGGCCAATATCGGCCTTCTCTCCAATTTTTATTCCCCGTTCTTCAAACCGCGATGTAATCCGGTCGATAGTCTCTGCCGGAACTTCGTAATCGGGTAGGGTGGTTTTTATACCAACTGATTCAAAAAACGCAATGGTCTTCGCAATGGTTTGATCGATGCGTTCGTCCACCGTTCCGTTGCTAATTCCCCAGATTCGTTTGCCATATTGCATAATTTTTTCCTGCTTTTCCTTGCGGCGGATATGCATCATGCCGGGAAGCACAATGGCCAGCGTACGCGCATGGTCAATGCCGTGGTAGGCTGTTAGTTCGTGACCAATCATATGGGTTGCCCAGTCTTGCGGAACACCCATGCCAATCAGTCCATTCAGGGCCATGGTGGCACTCCACATAAAGTTGGCCGCGGCTTCGTAGTCATTGCGGTTAGCCAGTACTTTCGGGCCTTCCTCAATCAAAGTGTGCAGAATCCCTTCGGCAAAACGATCCTGTAAAGGCGAATTGACCGGAAAGGTGAGGTATTGCTCCATCACATGAATAAAAGCGTCAACAATGCCATTGGCCACCTGGCGATCGGGCAGTGAGAAAATGACCTCGGGGTCAAGCACTGAAAACTGGGGCATCACCGCAGGAGAATCAAAAGCCAGCTTTTCTTCCGTTGAAACCCGCGTGACTACAGCATTTCCATTCATTTCGGAACCTGTTGCGGGAAGTGTTAAAACTGCACCAATTGGAATCGCGTTCTTAATATTAACCTGGCTGCGCTTGGCGCAAATATTCCAAGGTTCTTCACCTTCAAACAAAGCAGCCGCTGCAATAAATTTGGTGCCATCTAGCACAGAGCCTCCTCCAACTGAAAGCAGGTAGTCTACCTTTTCTTCTTTCACGAGAGACACTGCTTTCATTAGAGTTTCATAATGAGGATTGGCTTCAATACCACCAAACTCAATGACGTTGAAGTCTTTTGTTGCTGCTTTTACCTGGTCGTAAATGCTATTTTTTAAAATGCTGCCACCACCATAAGTGAGCAGGATTTTTTTATCCTTCGGAAGCTCGTTGGCTATTTTGGCAATTTTGCCTTTCCCAAATAATATTTTTACCGGGTTTTTAAATTCGAAATTATACATGCGTTTTCTTTTTTGGTTCGAAGATCAAATTTAGTAAACCTTGAGCAGAATCGTTGTTAATAAGTTTAAAGCTTTTTGAGTGGTGGAAATGAATGATTTTTCAGTCTGATTTTCCGCTTTGTAGCTAAACGAACTTTCTTATTTTTGCTTCATGGAAAATGAAGAACTAAAGAAGCGAATAAGTTCGCTTGGTGATGCCAAATTGATTGAATTGCTCAAGCTGCGTGATTCGTATCAGTCGGAGGCTGTCGAATTTGCTGTTCAGGAAGCGCTAAAAAGACAAATCATTGAGTCAGAAGCCGACTTGCAGTCGACCAGGTTCCAGCCGGAGCATCGTGATACTAAGACCATTTTTCCACACCTCAATAATGAAAAACAGTTTCAGAAGGTTTTCAATAGCCTGATCCGGGTTTTATATCTGGTCGCCATTATCCCCCTTGTCTTTGGAGCTTTAAAGCTGATTGAAGCCGATGTTCGCGATGGTTTGGTGCTGCTCGGCCTCGGTTTGTTGTGGGTAGGATTGAGTGTTCGTTTACAAAAGCGGCAACATGCTCATACGCCACTTGCATTGATGGTGTTGCTCCTGTTTGGTTTGACCCGTGTGTTTTTTAGCCTGAAAGATCCATCCGCTTTGCAGGTTACCGACCTGATTGTTTTTGGAATAGCCACTCTTTTGTTGATTTATGTTTTGATTTATATCCGTGTTTTGCTGGTTAGGAAGAAAAACAATGAGTGCCATTCGGATTAAGCGGCACTTTTACCCATGAAAAGCGGACGCTTATCGAAAAAAGTAATTCATCCGAGGAATTGTTGTTTAGCTTTGTTTCAGCATTCAAAATCTTTTCAATTTTGTCGAGACTAAAAATGAAAACACTTTGTCATGAAAACTAGCCAGCTAATTGCCATTTTTCTTTTCTTTCTATTTATTACCTCGTCTTGTTTTTCATCGACATCGCCTGAATGGGATGATGACGAAATACAAACGTATGAGATTTCCAATTTTGAGCGAATCATGTTGGAGGGCGGTTATAAAGTCATTTTGAAACAATCGGATCGACCCGGACTGCGAATTAAGGCGGACGAAGAGTTCTTCGAGCACATCAAGGTAGATAGCGATGGGCATACACTGAGCGTGACCCTTCGCGATCGGCATTTTAATTTTGGCGGCGTAATTTTATATATTGAATTTGTTGATTTGAGTGAGTTGGGAATCGAGGGTGGTGTGAAGCTCGAAACCAAAGGCTATGTTGACCTGAGCGATTTCTATTTGCGCGTTGAAGGTGGTGCCAAAATTGAAATGGAAATGAAAGTGGATCACCTGAAAGTTGTTGGTGAAGGTGGGGTTAGTTTTAATTTTCGCGGGGTGGCAAAATCAATGGATGCCCGGATCTCGGGTGCGGGCCATATGGGTGCTGACGAGTTGAAAACTCAAGTCGTAACAATCGAAATCCAAGGGGTAGGAGGAGGATCGGTGTATGCTACCGATTTATTGAACGCCAAAATCGAGGGCGTTGGAAAAATTCGCTATAAAGGAGATCCCGAAGTGAAAAAAATAATTGAAGGGCTTGGCTTGGTTAGTCCCCAGTAAGTTCGGTTAGAAATTGAAAACAGGATGCTGAAAAGTATCCTGTTTTTTGTTGAGGTAATTTCTTATCGATGAGCAATTAAAACTAAAGCACTGCAATATTTGTTTAGGTTTTTAAATCATTATTGCTATTTTTGGAAACTTCGATAGGAAAATGTAAAGTTTAACTTGATTTATTAATAAAACTGAAAGAGGAACAAATTATGAAGCGATTGTTTTTATTAACTATTTTTTGCCTGGGAGTGGTTGCAGCCGGGTTTACACAAGATGTTGTTGACGCTGTTCAACTGAAGAACGACGGAAACGATGCACTACGGGCAAAGGATTACAAAAAGGCTCTGGAATTGTTTGAGAAATCATTATCAAACTGGGGCAACGAAGAGCAGGATAATGCCATGATCTACAATGCAGGGTATTGTGCCTACAAAGTGAAGAACTTCGAAAAGGCTGTCGAGTATTTTGGACAGTCGATTGAGAATAACTACAAAACGTCAACAGCCTATTTGTATAAGGCCAACGCGCTAAAACAAACCGGTGATGACGAAGGATTTGTAGAAACACTGGAAGCGGGAATGGCTTCGAATCAGAATGATACAAAGATGAAAGACATGCTTTCAACATTTTACTTGCAGGAAGGAAATGCGTTTTATAAAAAAGGTGCTGCGATTTTAAAGGAGGCTGCTACGGACGTGGCTGCTGGAAAATTTACCACCAATGATGACCAGTACAAAGCGGCGACAAGTGAAGCCAGAGAAGAATTCAAAAAGGCATTGCCCTATTTTGAGAAAGCGCTGAAATTGACTCCGAATGATGACACGGCCAAACAGCTGAAAGCTGCGACGACACAAGCCATTAACGGATAATTTTTGAAAAGATTATAACAGTAAAAAGCTGCTCAATTGAGTAGCTTTTTTTATTGCACTCCCATCACTTTCATCATCAGTTTGTAAACAGAAGTCCGTGCTGTTACAAACAAGATTTTCTGGTTTTTGCCTCCAAAGCATACATTGGCTGGCTGCTCCGGAATCTGAATGGCACCCAGCTTTTCTCCATCTTTTGAATAGACCGAAACAGCCTGATTGGTCAGGTAAACATTTCCTTGATGGTCAATGGTCATTCCATCAGATCCTTCGGGAGCAAAGAATGTTTTATTGGTCAAACTGCCATCTTGCTGGATGTCGTATTTCCATATTTTTTTATCATTGATATCCGCCACATATAAAGTAGAACCGTCCGGCGTACCAATAATTCCGTTTGGCATGACAAAGCCATCGGCTACCCGGCTCATTTTTCCTTGCGGAGTTACGCAGTAAACAGCTCGTTCATCCTGTGCCTGAACTTGTCCTTCAGGCCACCACGGCCGGTGGTAATAGCTGTCGGTAATATAAATGTTTCCGTTGGGGTGAATCCACAAATCATTGGGGCCATTCAAATGATTGTCGTCGTAACCATCGGCAAGCACAGTCTTGTTTCCTTCCAAATCAATTTTAATCAGTTTGTTCCGGTAGTCCGCGCAGGCCACCAGTTGCCCGTCGCGATCGAAATATAAACCATTCGCCCGTTCGCCGTCGACCTCGAATTCTGTGATCTCATCATTCTCATTCCAGATGTATATTTTGTTGTTGGGCTGGTCGGTAAAATAAACCTGCCCTTTTTGATCGGGAGCCGGGCCTTCGGTAAATGAAAAACCAGATGCTATTTTCTCAACTTGAGCATTGGGTTTGATGATTTTACTGAGCTGAGCAGGCTTCTGAGCAGAAGTACTTAGCGACAGGTAGGAGAATAAACAGAGAGTGAATAGGCGGACGATTGTCTTCATAGCATTAAGTTTAAATGGATTTCTGTCTACGAATATATTGAATTTTAGCCGAAAGCTTATCTTTGCGGCTTGATATAAGGATGAGAAGCATGCGCAAACTACTCGTTGGGCTATTGATTTTGTTGCTTGGAGGGCAAACTGTTTTTTCAAAAGAGAAACGTGATTTCTATTTATGGAATACTACTTATTTCTATGTGCCGTTAAGTTCCCAATACAATTTAAGGCTTAGCACTAAAGTCCAATATCTGACTGGTGACGATCTTCGTGAGATGACTTACCTTGATTTGTCTGTTTCGCGTAAGATGAATAATTGGTTGAACCTTGGGCTTGCTTTTCGAACCACGCAGCATCAAAAAGTGACCAGCGAAAAGATGGAATACCGACCCCAATTGGTGAGCACGATGCATTGGTCTTCAGCAAAAATAAAATACAGCACAACCAATAGGCCCGAATACCTGATGTTTAGCAAAGGAGATAGCTATGGGCGTTTCTACCACAACATCTTTGTCCATTTTTCTTCCTTTGGAAAGTGGCCCAAACCTTATTTGGGTGAAGAACTGTTTACCAAACTCAATGGCGAGCAACTGCATTTAGCGCGGATTTATGGCGGTTTGCATGTGCTGGAACGGAAACACTTTCGCGTGGATGTCTATTATGTATGTCAGCAGTTGAAAGTCAGCAGCCAGTGGAGCCGATCCGATGTAGCCGGACTGAACCTGCATTTTCTCATCTAATTGGCTAAAACAAGTAAGAAAATTTCAATCTGAATGCAAAATTGCGTGGAAATCCCGGGTAATAGTATCGCGGAGCATTTCCGCCAAACGAGCTGGCATTAATTAAAACCATGGAACTGTAATGCTCTCCGGTAAGATTATTTAAGGCCAGCAGGGCTTTCATATTGAAGCTTCCCCAGTTTTTCAGGTATTGAATGTTTGCATTTAACAAGCTATAGGCATCCGAATAAACGGTATTATCGTCGCGCAACGGAATTTTACCTACTTGTTGGTAGTTTAACTGCAGGTTGAAGCGCTGCTTGATGCTCAGGGCATAGCTGAAGTTTGTTTGGTGACGCGGCGTTCCCGTTAGCTCTTTGTCAGAATAGTCGTTTTCTTCATCAATAAAATCAACGAAATAGAAAGGAGAAAAACTTCCGTTTACGGACAGTTGGTGGATTCGGTTTTGTCCTTCCGGCAGTTGGTATTGAAGGTAGTATTCCAATCCCGGATGAGCAGTTTTTCCAGCGTTGATTCCCAGGTAGGCATCTTCGTCTACTCGCCGTGCAACCAGCAGGTTTTCAATGCTCAGATAAAAAGCTGAAATATCGTAATACAATTCATCAAACAAATAACCGCGGCTTCCCAATTCGTAATTCCAGCCGGTTTCGGGGTGAATATCTGTATTGCGGCCGCCCTCGGGCAGCAAGGTTTCTTCCAGATTGGGCGGTGAAAAACCATGACTCACTTGCGCATACAGCTTATTTTTGTCCGTCAACGAATAATTGACAGCCACACGGGGCGAAATAATCGCTTTAAAAGAATGGTCACCAGATCGGTCGCCGTCTTCGGTCAGCAAATCGGTGTAATCGTAATACGTTTTGTTGATATTTGCTCCGGCTGAAAGTCGCAACCGGTTGGCCAAATGATAGTCGATTTGCCCAAATCCATTGACATAGTTTCGTTTTTCCTTGTTGTCTGAAAGAATTTCGCCTTTGGTTCTGTCGTCGGTATTCTCGTACGTTGCCCAATCGTAGCTTTCAAAGAAACTTTCATTCCCCAGCATGAATTTCCAATTTCCATTTTTGGTGGGAATCGTTTTTTCCACGACAAAACGTCCGCCGAAATAATGACTTTCTTCCGTCAAAAAATTAAACGGTCGCAATTCATCTGATGCGCGATTTTGTCCAAAGAAACTGATGGTTGACTTCCAGTTGCGGTTCCAATCAGAAATGACCGACGCGCCCAGCAGATTCTTTTGATAATCTTCGTAACCACGAATGGCTGCCCAATTCCCGGCTGCCAGTTCGGGCGTGTTGGTGAAGCTTTCCAAATTCACGGAACTGGGAATATAGGCTTTTAAATCAGTGTGATTTACGATCAGGTTTAATTGGTGGCTGGCGATATCAAACTGGCCGACATAGTTCAGGTTGACCCGTTCTGTTTCATTGTTTTCACGGTATCCGTCAGAACTTAGTCGCTCAATAGCTAAATGGTTGTTGCTGTTATCTCCTGTCAGGTAGAGGTTGCCGTTGAACTCGTGGGTTTGGTATGAACCAAAGCCATAATCAACCGAAAATTGGTTGTGATTTGGATGAACGGCATCAAACAGCAAAGTGCCACCCAATCCAGTGCCATAAAAGCCAGAGGCAGGCCCTTTAATAATTTCGATGCTTGACAAAACCGTTTGGTTCAAATCTTCTATGGTGGTTTCTCCAACGCCATTGGTTAGTGGAATTCCGGCATAATAAGCCCGGATTTTATTTGAAGCGTAAGGTGTGCGGCTTCCAACCCCACGAATGGTTAAGCGGTTGGTTGTTAGGCTGGCACTTTGCATATACACTCCGGGCACCTGGTTCAGCACAAAATCAATGGATTGCAAAGAGTTTTGCTCCAATTGGTCGGACGATAGGATTGAAATGGCAGCGGGAATTTCCAATAATCGGCTTTTGTAATGAAAAGCATGTACGGTAACCGCATCAATGGCAAATACTGAATCCTGAATGGATGATTCTGCCTCTAAGGGAGCTGAGTCTTGAGCCGATACATGATAAGATTGAAAAATAAAAAGAAGGGTTGTTAAAGTTAGGAACCAATTTTTCATTACGATTAATTGATTTTTTTTGGTTTGCAGAGCTTACTTTCCTTTTTAGCTTTCACGTCACACTTTTTACAGCAGTATTTGGCGTCTTCAGGCTCCACATAATCCTTTTTCTTGCAAGCACTTTTACTCATTCCTTCAATTGCCTTTGTTGTTTGTCAGAAGAACAATGGATTAGAGGAATTGTTTTTTCGCCGAATTGGGGGCGCACTGTGAACTTAGCAGATAAGTAGCAATGCATGAACTAAAGAATCGCTGGATTATTTGTTTCTTCGATTGATTTAAAAACGTTATTTTTGGATTATGAGAACATTACAAGAAATAAAAAGCATTTTAAACAGTCATAAAGATCGATTGTTTCATGACTATCCAATAAGATCAATGGCGATTTTCGGTTCCTATTCTCGCAGAGAACAAAACGATTCCAGTGATTTGGATATTTTGGTAGAGTTCTCAGACAGGATTGGTGTAAGGTTCATCGACTTAGCTGATGAATTAGAGGAAATTATCGGATTTAAAGTCGACTTAGTTTCCAAGAGAGGGATTAAAGATAAGTATTTAAAATCAATCGATTCAGATTTGATCTATGTCTAAGCGCGATATATTTTTGTTATTGGATGATATGCTGCAATCGGCGCAGAAGATTAGACGATACACTAAAGGCCATGATTTTGAGTCTTTTTTATTGGATGATAAAACGATTGATGCAGTCGTCCGGAACTTTGAGATAATCGGAGAGGCAGCAAATCGAGTTCCCCAGGATTTTAGGAATCATAATCCGGAAATAGAATGGAAAAGGATTCGTGGATTTCGCAATCGAATAGTTCATGAATATTTTGGGGTTGATTATGAAATCGTTTGGGAGATTATTGAATCATATCTAGATGAACTAATTGATTGGTTAGAAACTATATTGGGCGACAATGAAATCATTTAGTCCAACTGACTTAGAATATTTGTTATCGAGAGGTTCTCGAAGCTTACTTCCCCGCTCAATTTTGAAATTTCAAGCTGCTATTCAAACCGTTTTCCCCACCAAGCTTTCAGGCGATCCATGATTTTAAGCTCTGTCGCATTGTTTTGAGGTTTGTACAGGCGTTCGTTTTTGATATTTTCGGGCAGAAAATCCTGTTCTGCAAAGTTCCCTTTATAGGCGTGGGCATATTTGTAGTCCTTGCCGTAGCCCAAGTCTTTCATCAGCTTGGACGGAGCATTGCGGATGTGGAGTGGTACGGGTAAATCGCCGGTGCGACGAACCAATTCCTGTGCGGTATTAATGGCTTCGTAAGCCGAATTGCTTTTAGGCGAAGTGGCCAGGTAGATGGTACACTCCGACAGAATGATGCGTGACTCAGGGGGCCCGATTTTGTGCACCGCATCGAAGGTGCTTTGTGCCAAAAGCAGCGCGTTGGGATTGGCTAGTCCTACGTCTTCGGCAGCCAGAATGAGCAGTCGGCGAGCAATAAATTTGATGTCTTCGCCACCTTCGAGCATGCGCGCCAACCAGTAAACTGCCGCGTCGGGATCGCTGCCCCGGATGCTTTTGATGAAAGCCGAAATAATGTCGTAATGCATTTCACCATTCTTGTCGTAAATAGCCTGGCTGCTTTGAAGTCGGTCGGTGACTTTTTCGTTGGTGATGACAATCTTTGGGCCTTCTTCGGCCAGCACAACCAGTTCAAGAATGTTGAGTAGTTTGCGGGCATCGCCACCCGAAAAACGCAATAACGCTTCGTATTCCTGCACCACGATTTCCATCTTTTTGAGGTCGGTATCTTTTTGAATGGCCAACTCCAAAATTTTCAGCAGGCCTTCTTTCTCCAGATGTTTCAGCACATAAACCTGGCAGCGTGAGAGTAGTGGCGAAATCACTTCGAAGGAAGGATTTTCGGTGGTGGCGCCAATCAGGGTTACTATGCCCTGTTCAACCGCGCCCAACAATGAATCTTGCTGCGACTTGCTAAACCGGTGAATCTCATCGATAAACAAAATGGGATTGGGGTGATTGAAAAACTGAGTCTTTTTTGCCTTTTCAATCACTTCGCGAACGTCTTTCACGCCCGAGTTGATGGCGCTTAAAATGTAAAATGGGCGATCGAGCGTGTTGGCAATAATTTTAGCCAGGGTGGTTTTTCCAACACCGGGCGGGCCCCACAAAATGATGGATGAGATGTTTCCAGATTCAATCATTTTGCGCAAAACAGCACCTTCACCAACCAAATGATCCTGGCCAATGTAGTCGTCCAGTTTTTTCGGACGAAGTCGTTCTGCAAGGGGAGATAAGCTCATTTTTATCTTTCTTTAGTTACAATACCGCTTAATAATATTGTATGCATCCTGAATGCCCAGTTCACCGGCTTTACTCAGGTCGTTGGCACCTCCGTCCATTTCGTCCAGGTAGATCTTGGTCAGACCCCGGTTAAAGTAGGCTTCCGCAAAGTCGGGTTGTAGTTCAATGGCTTTGTCGAAGTTCCGGATAGCTTCCTGGTAGCGGCCCAGTTTGCAAAGGATGTATGCTTTGTTGTAATAGGCGAATGGAAAATCAGGGTTGATGTAAATACAAACCTGGTAGTCATTCAGAATATTTTCGTAATCATTGATCATCTCCGGAGTATTTTGATTCGGCTCCGGTGTCGATCCCACCGGGATGGTCAAGTCCTCCGAGAAGTCGGGCAGCGATTCAAGTAGTTCCACCATTTGTACCCGGCAGTTTGCACGGCTAAAATGCGCCAACGTGTTTTTCTCATCCATGGTAATGGCTTGGTCAAAATCGGTCATTGCTCCGCTGTATTCATTTACCAGAAACTTGAAAATTCCCCGGCTCAGATGATTTTCAGCCACCTTGTTTGTCTTGATTTTTTCGTTGAAATAGAGGATTTGATTTTTGAAATGATCCTCGAAAGTAGTGGTTTTGATGTTGCTGATGGTCATCATTGGTGTGTAGTTGTTGAAGCGGTTCAACTCTTCCAGCGCTAAGTTGTAATATTGCAAACGCTCGTAGTCAACCGCATTACGGCTGAACGATGAAATCACAAAAATGTCCTGTAATTCAATAATGATGTTCCGGTTTTGGATGCGGCCATCGTCCACATCCTGTTCTTCATTGGTGGGCAGGTTGCGGGTGTCGGCCAGCGAAAGGCGAAAGCGGCGGCGGTCACGTTGTTCTTGTGTTTCCTCCTTCTTTTCCTCTTGTTTTTGCTGGGTATTTGGGCGCTGAGGCGTTTGTGCCGGAGGCTTCTGCTGCGTATTTTGTGCCTGTTGTTGGCCTGCTGCACCCGAGCTTTGCTGCTTGGTTTGCTGCTGCTGTGCCAGGGCGTCATCTTCCAGCATACGTTGGCGGATGTTAAGGCGCGGATCCAGCTTGGCGGCTACGTCATAGTCGTTTTCGTATCCCGGTATTTTCAATACTTCCTTGGCAATTCCCCGGTTAAAGTAGGCATTCGGCAAGGTTGGGTTGATATCCAGTGCCAAATCATAGTCCATAATGGCTCCTTGGTAATCTTCCAGCCGTTGCTTCACAATACCTCGGTTGTTGTAGGCGTAAGCATTCTGCGGATCCAGTTTGATGGTTTGGTCGAAGTCGCGCAGGGCAGCGGCAAAATCTTCCAGCTCGAAACGCGCTAAGCCACGCAGCAAGTAAGCGCTGGCAAAGTGCGGACGAATCATGATGGCCCGGTTCAAATCGCGGATAGCTTCAGGAATATCACCTTTCAGAATATTGGCATTGCTTCGGTTAATGAAGCTGTTGATAAAGTTCGGATTGATCTCCAATGCTTTGTCGTAATCGGCAATGGCGCCTTCAATATCTTTTAAAGAGAGTTTGGCGATCCCCCGGTTATTATAGATGGCCTCGTTGTCCGGATCTAGTTCCAGCGCCCGGTTATAATCGGTAATGGCGGCATCATAGTCTTTCAGTTCCAGGTAAGCCAGCCCGCGGTGCATAAACGCGTCTGGGTAATAGGGCTTGATCCCGATGGCCTTGTTGTAATCCTGAATCGCTCCCCGGAAGTCTTCCAGCTGGTGCTTGGCTACGCCCCTGAAGTAGTAGGGCTCTGGAAGTTGCGGCTTAAACTTGATGACAATGTTGAAATTTTCGATTGCCCCAACATAGTTGCCAATCTGGATGCGAGTTTGTCCTACACGGATGTAGTGGCTAATATTCAACTGACTAAAAGCCAGGTTTGAAAGGAGCAGAAATATAAGGGATAATTTGATTTTCATCTATTTAGTCTTTTCAGCCAATCATGTTATTTTTCGTTGCAAGCTCAGTTTGTGGTTCGTTTTGCTTAAACCGGATGTCTTTCAGGCGAATGGCTGATACTTGTTGATTTATTACGTTCCATTTTTTTCGCGTGGCGCAATTTACAAAGAGCAAAACGAATATTCTAAGCTGATTGGCGATGTTTTTTGTATTTTTATTCAAATTTTGAATTTTTAACAAAAATCGATCCAATGAAACGATGCGACTGGTGCTTGAAAAATGATTTGTATATTGAATACCATGATACAGAGTGGGGCGTGCCGGTGCACGACGACCAGCTGTTGTTTGAGTTTTTGTTGCTGGAAGGAGTGCAGGCCGGACTAAGTTGGCTGACGGTCTTACGGAAGCGTGAAAACTACCGGCTGGCTTACGACAATTTTGATCCGGTGAAAGTAGCAGCCTACGACGATGCTAAAATGCAGGAGTTGTTGCAAAACGAAGGCATTATCCGTAATCGGCTAAAAGTGGCGGCCAGTGTGAACAATGCTAAATGCTTTCTGGAAGTGCAGCAGGAATTCGGATCGTTCGACCAATACATCTGGTCCTTTGTCGATTTCAAGCCCATTGTCAATCATTTCAAAAAGCTGGAAGAGCTGCCAGCCCGGACGGAGCTTTCTGACAAGATCAGCAAAGACATGAAAAAGCGGGGATTTAAATTTGTGGGATCTACCATTATTTATGCGCACATGCAGGCTACCGGCATGGTCAATGATCATTTGGTAAGCTGTTTTCGGCATGCAGAACTGGATGGGGTGAAGTAGTACCTGCCTGATTTTTACGAGATCCATAGCTTAGTGCCATACCATTCAGTTTTAACGTGGTTCGCTATCTTTAAAAAAAAGAGGCTGAACGTATTCTGATCAGCCTCTTATCCTAATTCTTATGAGATGAGCTCATTACTCAATCCTGCTTAGTTGCACGGTGAACTGATGGGCCCATGATGGTGTCCGCCGCCGTGTCCACCGCCGTGTCCACCACCGTGTCCGCCGCCGCCACGACTTCCGCGATCATCAGATTTAAAACCGTCGCCAATTTTGTAGTCATCGTCTTTACCTCCACCTGCTGTAGCATTGTTGCTCAGCAAGATCATCATGGTTGCTGCTGATGCGGCGGCATAACCAGTTTTTTTGATCGCTTCTTTTCGTGTCATCTTTTTCCCTAAGGAATTTTGAATTTTCTTCCCAACCTCAGTCTTTTGTCTCTCCATTTTAAATGAATTTTAGTGTTAATATTAAAAGTGTCGATTTTAGAATTGAATGTTTATGGTAAATTATTTTCATTGAAATAGCCACTATTTATTAGCATTAGCCTATTGCAGCAATTTAGGTCTTGCCAGTTGGGTGAACAATAGGTAAATTCCCCTAAAATCGTTCTACTCTTGTTGGACGCTTTTTTCAGATGTCTTGTGTGTGCTATGCTGATTCTTTATAAATTATTTTAGTGCTTCCGGGCTTATCTTTTTTGTGAAATGTTTGTTGTAAGCAGACAAAAATGGCTGATCCGCGGTCAATCAAGTCTATGATTAGCTCAAGTATAAAGAGCGTTCTCCCGGGAAATATTTATATTTAGCGCCATATTCATCGGGGACTAATTTATTAAACAGTATTTCAATGGCTGATATTCCATACGTAAAACGAAAAATCGGACAGCGTTACTTGGTTTGGTTTCAAAACAGCAATTTGTACTTTCAGTTGGAGGAGCCGGCTTGGTTTGTCTTTCAAAAGATCGTTCGGGGCAATCAACCGGAAGAAATTATACCTGAATTCGTGCAACGGTATGGGTGGACTGTGGAGGAGAGTTTGACCTTTGTAAATGAAATTGGACTTCGGGTTGATGAAATGAACCAACCCCTTGCTATTGGAACTGATCTGGAGCCTGACTTTACGGAAGCTGCTCAACACGATTTTACATTACACTCCAGTTATTCTTACCAGTTGGGAACCCGGGTGATCTGGTTTTCTTACGAAACACCTTGGTTAGAGCGTTACATTCACCCCCTGATCAGCCATTTGGAAGTACCCGGAAATGAAGATGAGGAGTTTCTTTTTGAGCTGTTCACATTTCAGGAGCAGGTTGTTTTCAGATTCAACAAGGAGGTGAAAGGAATTTGGAACAGGGATGAAAGTCATTTGGTAAAAGGTATGGTGTTTTTGGAGTTGATCAATGTGCTTCATCAAAAGAAAAAGGAAGACTGGCTGATGACTGTTCATGCATCGGCGATTACTAATGGTCGGAAAACGATCCTTTTTTCGGCAGCTCCCGGAAGCGGAAAAACAACTATTGCCGCCTTGTTGCAGGCGCAGGGATACCATCATATTTCCGATGATTTTGTACCGTTTGATAAATTCTCGATGAATGCCTATCCCTTTCCGATAGCCATGTCGGTGAAGGAAGGCTCAATGGAAGTGCTGGCTTCGTACTACCCCGAATTGGCCGGCAAGCAGCTGCGAGAAGTTGCCCCAAATAAAAAAGTGCGGTATTTACCTATTGAGAATGATTTGATGCAACTGGTTTTCCCGGTGCAGGAAATCATTTTCGTGAAGTATAATCCAGCGATCGATTTTCAAATGGATCAACTCGATTTTTTTGAAGCTTTAAGGTTGCTTCTCGAGCAAGTCTGGGTTCCACCAACCTCCGATAACGTAGAAATCTTGTTCGAACGGGTAGCAAACCTGACGTTTTATCAACTCAATTATTCCGATAGCCCAAAAGCTTTGGATGCCATCAAACAGTTGTTTGCCAATGACTGACAGGGAAATCTATTATTTTACAGGGAAATGCCTTGCTTTGGACGAACATCCGGAGTTTCGCGCCCAGGTCATTGTCTTTGCGGAGTCTGACGTGATTGACTGGCATCAGTTTGTTTCATTGTGCAGCGATCACCTGGTTTTACCTGCTATCTTCATGAAATTTCGGGCACACGATCTTCTTGACTATTTGCCGGAGGATTTGTCAAGCCACTTGCAGAAGGTTCATGAATTGAATGTGTCCAGGAATAATCAAATCATGAAACAACTTCACGAAATTATCGAAGTGCTAAACCCACACAAGATCTATCCGGTGTTTTTGAAAGGTGCGGCTAATTTGCTCGATGGGCTTTACGTTGATATTGGCGAACGAATCCTTGGCGATATCGATTTTTTGGTTTCTGATGACGAGTACCTCGAAGCGGCCCGGTTGATGAAAGAAGCGGGATATGCCGAAGCGTATGATACGCCCGACTATAAAGACATTGAAACCTTCAAGCATTATCCGCGGCTTTACCATCCTGAGCACGGGGCTACTATTGAAATTCACCGGATTCCGGTTGATGAAGTGTTCACAGGCTGGTTTAATAATGATATGATTGAGTGTGAAAAGCAGCCGGAGGGGGAGTTAGCCGGATGTTATGTGCCTTCGGCCAAACACAGGCTCATCCATAACTTTATTCATGGGCAGCTTTCCAACCAGGGCCACTTGTTTGGACAAATGTCGCTGCGTGGAGCTTACGACTTGTATCTGCTGTCAAAAAAGTTTCCGCTGGAGCAAGCACTCCCCGAAATTAAAACAAAGCAAAAGGCGATTGCCTATTTTGCCCTGGTTTGCCGGGTGTTTGGCTTAGACCAAGACTTCTTTCCGAAACGAAATATGGCCTATCGAATGCTTTATGCCAAACACGCGCTAAACCTGTCCTCGGTTTTATTTTACAAGGCTCACCGCAGTGCTCTGTTTATTGGCGAGCGAATTTTTAAGGGTTATCTGGGTCAGATCATTCAGGCATTCTACTCGGAAGAAAAGCGGAACTATTTAAGCCGGCGAATCTTGAATCGCAAGTGGTATGGCGATCATTTACGGCTCTACCTGAGATTTTTTGCAAGAAACAAATAAACACCTACCTCGCTACAGCTGCCAAAAGCACACCGATTGAACAATAAGACGGTTGAAAGCCTTTCTTTTAGTAGAACAAGTCTTAAAATCGGATGCTGAAAACAGGTTTCTTATGGTTGAAGTGGCTCATCATTGCTGCGATGGGGGTTGGTTTTTTGGTCGGTGGTTGTGCCGACCGGACGGTGAAAACCATGGTGGTCACGGCAACAGCTTACAATTCGATTGGCTCACAAACTCACCCCGATCACGATGCAATTACAGCTTGGGGCGACACGTTGGAGCCAGATATGAAATGCATTGCTGTTTCGCGCGACCTCATTCCCGAAGGTTTGACCTATAACACCAAAGTGAAAATTGAAGGAATGCCCGGAACCTACCGGGTGCTCGATAAAATGAACCAGCGCTGGACCCGGCGAATTGATATTTATATGGGAAATGATAAGGGAGCAGCGCTGGATTGGGGAGCGCAACAAGTAACCATTTTGTGGAAGGCGGACGAGTAAGTTTTTCAGCTTCGTCATGGAATTGGAAAAACCGCGTTGCGGAGGCCCGTTTTCCGCTGTGAGCATGAAAAATCCGCAGGGGACGGGTCATTTTCCGCTGTGACGCCGAAATTTTGCTCAGGGGCGGCTCATTTTCCGTTGTGACGCCGAAATTTTCCGCAGGGGACGGTCATTTTCCGTTGTGACGATGAAATTTCACGCTGTGGCGGGTCATTGTCCGCTGTGGCGGGAAATATAGCGCAGGGGAGGCTCATTCCTCGCTGGGGAGGGTGAAAAGCCATCGGGGAGGGTCATGCCTGCTCGGGGGCCTCTAAAATCAAGGGTTTCAGAAAAATGAAGCTATCCAATCGTGCATTAGTGGTTCATATTCGAATGGCATTTTGCAGAATCATTCATCGGATGACTACTCGGATCACATGGAAGTCACAGTTTACAGTCGCAGTTCACGATCGGAATAAGCTTTGACAGCGCCAAAAAGATAGGCTAACAAATTGCGGTTCGGAAACCGCGACACCCGGATTTCGCACAATAGCAAGTGGTTGGGTTTCCTTCCCTTTTTTTAAGGGAAGGTGGTTTCGATTTATCGAAATCGGAAGGGTCAAAACAAGAGAATTAGGCTAGGTTCATCTTGTTAATAGATCCTGAAATAAGTTCAGGAAGACGCTCCATAGGCTTGGACTTGTCCGTCCTGCGAGGAAAGAACGACCTGACAGCGTCACCAAGACAGGGGCTTTTAATCTGCGGTTCGGAAACCGCGACACCCGGAGTTCGCACAATTGCAGGTGGTCGGGTTTTAGCATGCATGCTGTATTTGTCAGGCTTTTTTTGTAGTTTCGGTTTTATTTTTGAGATCGAAGGTTCGGCTCCCGGGCTTTGAATTAGCTTATTGGTATGGTATTAAATTACATATGGATCGGATTCTTTCTGGTTGCTTTTGTTGTTGCCCTTATTCGAGTGGTTGGTTATTTATTTCGTGATTTTTTCGCTGATGCTCTAGGTATCATTTTCACTGAAGTTGATCTCCACGTTTTTAAAGATATGGTCGATGCCTCCTTTTCAATGGCTACGGCCAGTGTCGACCTGATTATTGCTTTAATTGGTGTGATGGTTTTGTGGCTTGGCATTATGAAAGTAGGAGAAGATGGTGGTGCGGTGAATATTATAGCCCGCATCTTTGGTCCGTTCTTTAATAAGCTTTTTCCGGAATTACCAAAGAATCATAAATCGATTGGGGCGATGATGATGAACCTGTCGGCTAACATGCTGGGATTGGATAATGCCGCGACGCCTCTGGGGCTTAAAGCAATGGACGATTTACAAGAGCTAAATGTCGAAAAGGATAAAGCATCCAATGCGCAAATTATGTTTCTGGTTTTGAATACATCGGGCTTGACAGTTATTCCGGTAAGTATTCTGGCGTACCGTGTAGCAGCTGAGTCGCAGATGGTTTCTGTCGTTTTTCTCCCCATTTTACTAGCGACATATTTTTCTACGCTTGCAGGATTAATATCGGTTTCAATCTATCAGCGAATCAATCTTTTTAATAAGACCGTTATCGCCTATCTTGGAACTGCAACAGCATGCATTGCTGGATTGTTGTGGTGGTTTTCTTCAATGAATCAGGATCAAATAGCGGAAGTTTCATCTTTCGGCGGCAACCTGATCATCTTCCTGATTATTATTTCCTTTCTGTTTCTGGCGTTCAGGAAGAAGATTGATGTTTATAACTCATTTATTGCCGGAGCAAAAGATGGTTTTAATGTTGCCATTAAAATTATTCCTTACCTGGTGGCTATGCTTGTTGCTATTGGCGTATTTCGGGCATCAGGTGCCATGGATTTGGTGATTGATGGTATAAAAGGCCTTGTAGCGTTGATCGGGCTGAACACGGACTTTGTCGATGCGCTTCCGGTTGCCTTTATGAAACCTTTGAGTGGGAGTGGGGCAAGAGGAGCCATGCTTGAAATTTATAATAATCCAAGTTTTGGACCCGACTCATTTGCTGGCTTATTATCATCCGTATTTCAAGGATCAACAGAAACGACCTTTTATACTTTGGCTGTTTACTTTGGCGCGGTTGGCATTACAAGAACCCGTTATGCTGTCGTTTGCGGGTTGATTGCCGATTTTACCGGAATCATTGCAGCCATTCTGATGGCTTATCTTTTCTTTCATTAAAGCGCATCGTACACCACCACTTTATCCCATAAATCGCCATACGCTTCAATAAACTTCAGGTGGGTGGGATGATCCTGATAGATGTCCTGATCTGCTTTGTTGTCGAACACGGCCAGGTACGAATAGGTGAAGGAATCATCCACCACCTCGCGGTCTGATTTTACCGGGTTGCCCGTGTGGTAGAGCTTTATTTCGGGAATGGTAACCAGCAGGGCCAGCCCTTCTTCAAAACGTTTGCAGGCCTTTGGGTTGTCTGGTTCTTTCAACCAAAAATAAACATGGTGAAGGAAACTGTCGTGCAAGGCGATTTTCATTTCGCTGGCACTGGCTTTTTTCGATAGCAACGGAAAGCTGAGCAGTCCGATTCCGGCGAGTGATTTTCTGAGAAAGCTACGGCGATTTTTCATAGGAAGTGTTTTGAGTTTATAAATGATCGACTACTTGTTTCAATTTAACCAGCTTCGTGAGCAATTGTTCCAGCAAATCGAGTTTCAACATGTTGGCGCCATCCGATTTGGCAACAGCCGGATTGGGGTGAGTTTCAATAAAAATCCCATCAATGCCAACAGCCATGCCGGCTTTCGCAATGGTTTCAATCAACTCGGGTTTTCCGCCGGTAACCCCTGATGTCTGGTTGGGCTGTTGCAGCGAGTGGGTAATGTCGAGAATGACCGGGCAGTTATTTTGCTTCATCACCGGAATGCCCCGGTAGTCAACCACCAGGTCCTGGTAGCCAAAGGTTGTTCCGCGCTCGGTGAGCATCACCTTGTTGTTGCCCGAATCGCGAACCTTATCTACCGCAAATTTCATCGACTCAGCCGACAGGAATTGGCCTTTTTTAATATTGACCACTTTACCGGTTTCGGCAGCGGCAATCAGCAAGTCGGTTTGGCGGCACAGGAAAGCAGGAATCTGCAACACATCGACATATTTGGCGGCCAATACGGCCTCGCTGGCCGAATGAATATCGGTGACCGTGGGAATGTCGAATTTTTCGCCCACCGCTTTCAGAATGCTCAGCGCTTTTTCGTCGCCAATGCCTGTGAAAGAATCAATCCGCGAGCGGTTGGCTTTGCGGTACGAACCTTTAAAAACGAAAGGAATTTCAAGGCGATCGCAGATCTCCATAATCTTTGCGGCAATGTCGAAAGCTATTTCTTCTCCCTCAATGACACAAGGCCCGGCCAGCAGTAGAAAGTTCTTACCCGCATGTTTCAGTTTTGGAATCATCTTCTTTTTTTATGCGAAGATACAAATTGCCCGTGTAAATGAGGAATGCAAATTCAGCGGCTCCAAAAAAATCCCCTTTCCAGTATGGCGGAAAGAGGATTCATGGGAATCTATTCTAATCTAACTCAAAACTTACTTCGCTGGAATAATATCAATGACAACGGTCCGGTTGTAAAAACGTTCTTCCGGGAACTTGTTGTTGAACGGCGCTAAGCTTTCATCTTCACCAAATCCGTGAACTTCAAACTTAACATCGCGTCTGTTTGCTTTGGCCAACGCTTTTTCCATAATGGCTTTTACGTCATTTGCCCGTGCAGTCGATAAGTTCAGGTTCAGATCTTCACCACCGATAACATCGGTATGGCCATGGATGATCACCAATCCGTTTTTCGGAACTCTTGGGCTTACCACTTCGGTCAGATATGTATCATACATCGCAATGGCTTCCGAGTTATTGAATTCGTAGATCACGCTGAATCGCATCATTTCGTCGGTAACCGGCGGGGTCCAAAGGACCAGGTTCGCTGTTGTTTCTTTCCTGATCTGCTTACCGTTTGCTGTTTCACCGATCATTGTAATTTTGTAAGTGCCTTCAGGATTTGAACCTAAAATGTTTTTGCCTGGTATACTTACCGATTCCTGCGTGTAGGGTCCAAATTTCTGGACATTTCCTTGTTTGTCTGTTGCTTCCACCGACCAGGATGAGAATGCTTCATCAGCACCGGTATTGTCGAAAGTAATATAACTGTCGAGTGGTGCTTCCTGAACAGCATTGATTTCAACCGGTTTGAGCGGTACATCGTTGCCAGTATGGAACTCCATTAGCAATTCAGGAGAGCTACTTGCGATAGAAACCCTCCGGTCTTCTTCTCGAAGCAGTGCCAATTCGAGCTGGCCATTGGGTTGTTCCGATGGTGTTACCGGTTTTAAACGGCCTTCCGTTTTTATTCTTGCCGGAGCAATTTCAAATACGTCAACCAGATATTTTTTTGTCGATTCAGCCATTGCTTTTCCGTCTGGTACACCTTCCCTCGAAGATCCGGTCATGACCACATTGGTATTCGTATAGTCCACCATGCGGTCTCCAAGGATGTTCAGCACATTGTAATAGACCGTCATCTGGCGTTTTGAACGGCCAGTAAGTTCTTTCGGGGCAAATGCTTCCAATTGGCCTTCGCTGAAATCTTTTACCTGGCCTTTCCGGAGCAATACATAACGGCTCGGAATTTCAGTCGATCTTTCGTTGAAAAACACATAGTTACGAACGGGGAATGTTTCCCTTACGCGTCGTTCGACAGGAAGATTTTTAGGTGCGTTAACTAAAAAAGTAACATCAGGTTCGGCAACTAAAGCTGCCGGCACAAAAACTTTCTCCGAAGCTTCTATTTTCTTGCCGCGACCAAACTTAAGCGCAAGGCCTGCTCTTACTGTTGTCAGGTTCCATGATTCGGTTGTACGTGGATCCTGTCCAAAATAAGGATGAAAAGCAACAAAGGGAGATAGCACCACTTGTGTTTGATTGGCATCTGCCGAAAGTGAGATGTCGTACCCGGCGCCGACTTGCATCGAAATGATGGACTTGTTCATTTCATCGAAATCACCACTTACGTCTGGAGTGGCTGGTTGATTTGGATAATCAGGATTAATACCTTGTTCGTATAAAAAACTCTTATCAAGGTTAAAAGCCAGGCGCGGTCCACCATAAATATAAAAGTTTGATTTGAACGGTGCGATACGCAGACTTGGTTCAACAGTAAGGTATGAAAGGCCGGTTTCTAAATCTGCCGGGCAGTTACAGGGTGTTGTTACCTGGTCCCACGAACCTTTTCGGTTGTCGTATCCAGCCTGAAGCATGAAGCCCAGCATTGTTCCCGGACGATGGAACTCCATGAGTGGAGCAACGAAAAACCCAATTCCCTGACCATCGTGAAAAGCTTTTGGCACCATAAAAGCATCGGTCAATTGCTGGGTGGTTCCCTCGTGAAAATTAAAATTTGCACCACCTGCTGCACCAAACCACCACGATGGTTTCGTGAACTTAGCTTCTTGTGTTTCCTGGGCTTGAAGGGGTGACTGGACAGCAGTCAGGACCAAGGTGCCAACCAGCACACTTTTAACTGCCAGTTTATAAGGAAACCGCGCCATGCGCGATCCCTTGTTTAAAATTTTATTCAGTTTCATTTGTTTATAGCTTATGGTTTTGTGATTGCATTTGAATCCAATGTAATTCCTGCGACCCGTGTTAATGCCCTGCCATACAATGTTACACCGGTTGTTAAGGTAATCGACTGATCAGCCAGGATATTTCCGTAGAAAGTTGAGTTCGTTCCGAGCGTTGCCGATGTACCTACCGACCAGTAAATGTTTCCTGCTTGTGCTCCACCGGCCAAAACAATACTGGTCCCGGCATCTGTAACAAGTGTGGACCCCATCTTGAATACCCAAACTGCATTGGCATCACCGCCTGCGTCAAGTGTTAAAATTCCGTTTGGTCCTGTTCCTGATATTCCACTTGTGGATGAGTTTACATAGAGGCCGGGGGCAAGCGTAAGGCCACCAAGTTGTCCGGGCAATGAAATGGCATTTAATGACCGAGACTGGGCTTCGTTGTACGCATCTGTCAAGTCAGATTTTGCAGTGCCTACCAACGGATCAGCCGTGGTGTACAGTATTCCATCAACATTTCCGGCAAGAAGTCCGTTGATTGTACCACTTGGGAATGAACCAACATTGCCAATAATATAAGTGCTAACGCCCGTGTTTGATACTCCTGAGCCGGCAAGGATAGCGAAGTTACCCGCAGATCCCAGGTTTACACCCGCCGGATATTGTCCAGTAAAGTTTGCGGTGATATTCATGTCCGCGTTCATGGTAACCGATAATGGGTTCTGTGAACCTGATGCATCGCCGCTCCAGCCGCTAAATGTATAGCCTGCATTTGGCGTTGCGGTAAGCTCAACGATATCGCCGCTATTATAACCAATTAACTCCGGATCCTTTAAAACACTGCCGTTAAGTGCGATCACATTTAATGTGAAGGTGTTTGGTGGAATCTCCGTGAAGTTTGCGGTGATATCTTTATTCGTATTCATGCTAACCGACAATGGATTCTGGGTACCTGTTTCGTTGCCGGTCCAGCCGGTAAATGCATAACCTGTAGCAGGTGTCGCAGTAAGCACTACAATTTCACCACTATTGTAATCGGTCTTTTCCGGATCTTTTAACACAGTTCCGTTTTCAGCCGTTACATTTAATGTGTAAGTGTCAGATTCAAAATTGGCAACTAAAGTTCTGCTTGCAGCCAACTGAAAAGCATAAGTTGCATCAGTCGATGCGATGGTCAGACCTTCAGTCCAGTTTATAAATGTATATCCGGTATTCGGAGTTGCTGTCACGGTAACATTGTCGCCGGTATCATATAAACCGCCGCCGGTCGTGGTTCCACCTTCGGCAGGATTCGATGATAGGCCAAGGACAAATTGTAATGTGAAGTTCGCGACCAAAGCTTGGTTGCCGTCCATGGTAAACTCATAATTTGCATCGGTTGAAACCGGAGTGCCGTCGAGGGTCCAGTTGACAAATGAATAACCTTCATTGGCAGTGGCGACCATTATAATTGTAGAGTCGTTGATAAATGTGCCTGCCCCGCTGGTTGTTCCACCTTCGGTTGGGCTTGATGATAAAGTGACTTCTGCAATGGTTGTAAACGACCAACTGTAATCTTGCTGCAAAGCTTGTCCTAATAAATCTTTGGCCAGTGTTTTAATTGTGCCTGAATAGAGGACATTTGGTGAAAGTGGACTTGAGGGCGTGAAGCTTGCAGTCATTCCACTGTATGCAACTGTTCCGGCAATTGATGTTGTGCCTTGTTGTATAATAAATGATTCCTGATCGATGGTTGCAGGCTCCATTTTTTCATTAAAGCTTGCAGTTATAACACCCCCGAGGGGTATATCGATAGCCTTGTCAGCGGGAACGGTTGAAACAACCAATGGACACACTCCGATCTTCTCCTGGTACTCATCTTTTTTGCACCCAGCGATAAAAATAACAGCTGCCACAGAAAGGGCGGCTAATAGTTTTAATTTTTTCATATTGGTTATTTTAAATTAAAGAATATAGTAATCCACAAAGCTGTGCTTTTAAATTCCGGTAAGTATTACACAATTAAAGCGTATAGTTGCATAATTCACACATCCATTTGGTTCGAAATACCAGATCGCTTCAAGTTGTTGTTCCACAACTTCTTAAGGAATGTTGAAAAGATTAACTTATAATTTTGGAAAGATCACCTTTTTATTTGATCACCTCAATAGCTCTCTCAAGCTGGGCATCGTAAGCCGTTATTCCTGATAAGGATCATTAGAAGTTCGGAAAAAAATCAATTTTCTTTTGAGTGTTCCGTTTTGGCTTCTTGTATTATCTGTGACATGAAAAAGAATTCAACGATAGAACCCCGATTTTTCCAGCTGCTTGAAAAGCTTCATGCAGGAGATTGCAGTCTGCAGGAGCTGTATGAGCTGGAAGCTTTCTTTGACGAGGAGCAATCGGTTGTGGCGCTAAAAGAGCAAATGATTGAGTGTCTGGAAGAAGAGCGCTTTCGGTCCAGTGGTCATTACATAAGCGAACAAACATTTCAGAAAATTAGGAAGCAGATTCAACAAAAACAACACAAGAGAGATTCCCGGTCCGTTCCTTTATATCTGCAAATCACAAAAATTGCGGCCATTGTTGTGCTGTCATTTCTAATGGGCGGGCTACTCGTTAACTTTTTGAATCGCAGGGTTGAACTGGATCCTGTATCTTATTGCGAAATTGCGGCACCATTGGGGGCAAAATCCAGGATAGTTTTGCCCGATAGCTCGGTGGTTTGGTTGAATGCAGGCAGCAGCCTGAAGTATTCAACAGATTTCAGTAAGAAAGAACGGCATGTTTCTTTGGTTGGTGAAGGTTATTTTGATGTGGCCGAAAACGAACGACTTCCATTTATGGTTAATGCCTACGGTTTTCTTGTCGAAGTTGTCGGAACCGAATTTAATATTCAGGCGTATGAAGATGAACCCATTATTGAGACGATTTTGGTTGATGGCAAGGTTAAGTTGGATCATGAGCGGAAAATCATCGGCGACCATGTTTTTATGAGTCCAAACTCCAAAGCCTCGTTCTACAAGAAAAGGGAAGATGCCATCGCCAATGGTGATCCGAGAATGGTCATCCTGACCAATATTGACCCGAGACCATTGATTGCCTGGAAAAATGATCAGTTAATTTTTGAAAATGAAATGCTGAAAGATTTGGCTGTGAAGTTGGGACGCAAGTATGACTATACGTTCGAGTTTGAATCGACAGATGTCGAAAATTACCGTTTCTCAGGGACACTTGAAGATGAAACCCTGCAACAGGTAATGGATGTGATCACGATTACTTCTCCCATATCCTATGAAATAAAAGGAAAAATAGTAACCATTAATAAGGATTTAAGACGAACCAGAAATTTTAAAAAGCACTTACGATGAAAATAAAAGGGAACAGACTGACATCCGTTCCCTTTGAAAAATGATTGAGTTAAATTTTAATCGATGCTGCATAAGTTGGTAGCTGCTGCAAGCATCTATTGTTAACCATTTAACAAACCAAATGTATGAAAAAAAATCGGATTGGATTTGTTTTCCCTGCGAGGGGAAAACTTAAAAAAACATTGCTTGTGATGAAACTAGCAGCCATTTTTACCTTGACCTTTCTGGTACAGGTAAACGCCTCGGTGTATTCGCAGAATATCAAGTTTGACGGCGACTACCGTGGTAAAACTATTCGGGAAGTCTTTACTGAGATTGAGAATCAAAGTCGCTTCCGTTTTTTCTTTAATGATGATTTCACCAACATCGATCAGGTAGTGGATTTTACGGTTAAAGATGCGAATGTTGAAGGGATCTTGAACCAACTGTTTAAAGGTTCGGATATCAGTTACAAAATTCTGGAAAATGATTTGATTGTCTTGACCACTACCCAAAACGCTCAGGCGAGGATGATCACCGGGACAGTGCGGGACTCGGGAGGAGAACCACTGCCTGGGGTAACTGTTGTTGCCAAGAAAACAACCCGGGGAACCATTACTGACTTCGATGGTCATTATTCCATCAATCTGGTGGCTGGAGTAACGACACTGGTATTTTCTTTTGTGGGAATGGAAACCCTGGAAGTTGAAGTAGGGAGCCAAAGCGTGATTAACATTACTATGAATGAATCATCTATTGGTTTAGAAGAAGTAGTCGCCATTGGTTACGGTGTTCAGAAAAAAGAATCGTTAACCGGAGCTATTTCAGGTGTAACAGCAGAAGATTTAGACCGGGTACATGCCACAACCGTTTCAGGAGCGCTGGCCGGTAAGATTGCCGGGGTGACCTTCCGCATGCCGGACGGACGCCCGGGAGCCGGCGCCACTATTCAGGTCCGTAACATGGGTAACCCCCTGTATGTTATTGACGGGATTCAAAAAGATGCCGGCCAATTTAACAACCTGTCTCCAAACGATATTGAAAGCATCACGGTTTTGAAAGACGCCTCGGCAGCCATCTATGGGTTGCGGGCAGCAAATGGTGTGGTTGTTGTTACAACCAAGCGTGGTAAGCTGGGCACTAAAAATACAATTAATGTGAATGCTTATACCGGCTGGCAAAACTGGACCCGTTTTCCCGAGACGGTGGGCGCCTACGAGTGGATGCTTGGTAAAGCTTATGCAGATATGAACCTGGATGGAAGTACCAACATTACCCGCGATGAACTGGATAAATGGAGAGCAGGAACTGAGCAGGGGTATCAAAGCTTCGACTGGTATGACTTTATCATCAAACCGAATTCTCCCCAAACTTCTATTAACGTAAGTACTTCGGGTGGTTCTGATAAGATCAACTATTATTTGTCGGTTACCCGTCTGGATCAAAACTCCGTGCTGGGACGCGAATTTACCTTCGGACGAACCAACTTTCAGTCTAACATTGATGCGAAAGTTACGGATCGTATAAAAGTAGGTGTTTCGATTAACGGACGTGTTGAAACGCGCGACAACCCGGGTGTGCCTGGCGGCGATGATTATTGGGCGCCCCGTTTTGCCTTGTTCCGTAACCGCCCGACAGAGCGTCCTTATGCCAATGACAATCCGGAATACATTAACAACATCGGACACATGGCCGAAAATTGGGGATTGCTAACCAGGGAAAAATCGGGTTACTGGACCGAAGATTGGCGTGTGCTGCAATTGAACTTCACCTGTGAGTACGATGTTCCTATTGATGGCTTAAGCGTAAAAGGAACGTACTCGCATTACATTGCCGATCGCATAATGAACGGCCATGAGTACACCTATGAAGCCTATTCCTATTTCCCTGAAGAAGATGAATACCGGGTAACTTTTCAGAACCTAAACCCATGGAGAGAACGTGGAACGCGTAAGAATCTCGAGACAGTGCTTCAGGCTCAGGTTAATTATGCCAAAGAATTTGGCAAGCATGGTATTGCTGCTACATTTGTAAACGAGCGGATTGAACGACGCGAACTGGAAGTTTGGGTACATGCGGTGCCAAAAACCAACGCTTTGCCTTTGCTGCAATTTCCGGATATCGACACTTATGATGATCGGGATGATGAAAGTGCACGTATTGGATACGTTGGTCGGTTTAATTATAACTACGACAACAAGTATTACCTGGAGCTTGCCGGTCGTCAAGATGCCTCCTGGAAGTTTGTCTCGGATCAGCGATGGGGATTTTTCCCGTCAGGTTCTGTGGGCTGGCGAATTACCGAAGAGAATTTTGCTAAAGCCTTACTGGGAGAGAGTAGTCTCGATCTGAAACTGCGTGCTTCTTACGGGGAACTTGGGGATGACAACATCAACATGGGAATTGATTCTGGTGACGAAAGGTTTATTGGTGATTTTGCCTACCTGACAGGTTATGACTATGCTTCACAGTCTGTGATTATGGATGGTGAAATTATTACAGGTGCCCGCGATCGTGGTGTACCAATTAAAACAATCTCGTGGTTTACCAGTACCATTACCGATATCGGTGCCGATTATTCCTTTATGAATGGTAAGCTGAGCGGGTCGGTCGATTATTTCTACCGGAAACGGGAAGGCTTACGTGGTCGTAAATATGATATCTTGATTCCTAACGAAGTGGGCTATGACCTTCCTGATGAAAATGTTAACAGTGATGCGATTATGGGAGCTGAAACTTCCATTGCTTACAACGGAAAAGCAGGTGACTTGAACTATACCCTTGGTGGAAACATTTCATTTGCCCGCGAAAAGTCGTTGGAAACTTACAAGCCCCGTTTCGGAAATTCTTGGCATCATTACCGTGAATCAATCGAAGATCGATGGACAGGCATTTTCTGGGGATATGAGGTGATTGGTCAATTTGAATCATTCGAAGAAATCAACAGTTATGCTATCAATAACGATGGAGAGGGAAACCGCACCATGCTGCCCGGCGATTTCATTTACAAAGATGTGAATGGCGACGGACGTATTGATGGTTTAGACGAGCGGCCCATTGGTTTCCCAAGAGACCGGAACCCGATTGTCAACTTTGGTTTTCATATAAGCGCTGACTACAAAGGTTTCGACCTGAAAGCAGATTTCTCCGGAGGCTCGGCCTATTCCTACAACCAAAACTGGGAGATGCGCTGGCCCTATCAAAACACGGGCAACCTGTTGAAGCAATTCTATGACGATCGTTGGCACCGCGAGGATCCGTATGATCTGAATAGCGCATGGATCGCCGGACGATATCCGGCCTTGCGTTTCAATACCGGTTGGCACAACAACTACAATAAGCAATCGACTTTTTGGCTGACCAATGCGCGTTACCTGCGTCTAAGAACCTTGGAAGTGGGGTACACCATTCCGCAGTACCTGGTACAGAAAGTGGGGATACAGAAAGCTCGTTTGTATGTCAACTCCTATAACCTGTTCTCTATTGATAATCTGAAAAAACTAGGTGTTGAGCCGGAAGTGATGGATGAAAATGGCTTACAGTATCCACAGAACAGCATGGTCAATGTTGGTGTTAACCTTTCTTTCTAACCGAAAAATGAAAATGGACATGAAAAAATTTAGTTATATACTGATCGTGTTGTGTGCCTTTACGTGGGCTTGCAACGACGATGATTTTCTAGATAGGGAGCCGACGAATATTCTGCTCGATAATCAGGTTTGGAACGATGAAAGTCTGATTTTATCCGTTGTTTCTGACTTGTATTTCCGAATTCCGGAATATCAGACGGTTGATAATTGGGCAAGTTATGCGGATTTCGACGAAGCCTTCGCATCCAACTTTGATGATTATGCGCGACATAAAAATAATGAGTGGGCTTATGGTGACTGGGGTTTGTGGAATTACGACTACATCCGCGAAGTGAACCTGTACATTCAGAAAGCCAGCTCGGAACTAACGGATGAATTGGACCCCGCAGTGAAAGCCCGTTTTGTTGCTGAAGGCCGTTTTCTGCGTGCTGTGAATTACTTTGAGCTGGTGAAACGCATGGGCGGCGTTCCGCTTATTCTGGAACCTTTAACCTATGATTTTAGCGGTGACGCATCTTACCTGGAATACCCACGATCAAAAGAATCGGATATTTATGATTTTATTATCAGTGAATTGGATGAGATCAAGAATGACCTGCCCAATGATTCGGAGGTTAAAAGTCGTGCAACCCATGGATTGGTGTTGGCGATGAAATCAAGGGTGGCACTTTATGCAGCTTCTATTGCCAGGTATGGCGTTAATACGCCCAGCGTATCGCTGCCCGGTGGCGAGGTTGGTATTCCAGCCAGTATGGCCGACGGCTATTATACCATTGCCTTGGATGCAGCCGAAGAGCTAATAGATAATGGACCATACTCGTTGTATGAGAAGAAAGAAGATCTCTCAGAAAACTTCTCCAGCCTGTTTATTGACAAAGCCAATAACCCGGAAGTGATTTTTGTACGCGATTTTGTTCAAAGTGAACGATGGGATGGACGCGCTAACCTCTGGACGCTCTGGAATCAGCCCTGGTCGGGTGCCGAAGACCTGGAAGGCGGACGTACCAATCCTTCGCTCAACCTGGTTCAGTCGTTCGAAATGCTGGATAATACGTTTCAGACCTTTGAGACGATGAGTGGTGGCGATTACATCTATTTCGACAGTCCGCTGGACATGTTTGCGGGACGTGATGCCCGTTTGGCAGGAACCGTTATGTTGCCAGGATCGAAGTTTAAAGGAAAAGACCTGGATATTTGGGCGGGTTATATTTTGGCTGATGGCACCATTGTTACTGGTGATGAGTTTGGACAGCGAAAAGAACTTCCAGGTACGGATACGCCTCGTCAGGTTGTTGGCTTTGATGGCCCCATTGATGGACGTGAGTTTAGCGCTCAATCGGGTTTTTATGTCCGTAAATTTATGGACACGGCTACCGGTTCGGGCCAACGTGGTTTGAAAAGTGATCGCTGGTGGGTGCGCTATCGTTTAGGGGAAGTGTATCTGAATGCTGCTGAGGCAGCCTTTGAACTGGGCGACGAAGATGCCGCTGTTGAATACTTAAGCGAGGTGCGTCGTCGTGCTGGTTTTGAAACCGATTTGACCGCTGCTGATATGTCGTTTGATCGAATAGCCCACGAGCGCAAAGTTGAGCTTGCCTTTGAAGGACACCAGCTGTGGGATATGAAGCGCTGGCGTTTGGCCCATGTCGTATGGAACGGTGAAGAAGAGCCCTTGACAGACCGACCCTGGAAAGCCGATGAAGTGAGCACCCGCGTGTTTGGCTTGTGGCCCTACAAATATTATGAGCCAGGAAGTCCGAATAACGAAAAATACATCTTTAAGCAAGTTGTACCGGGCCAGGTTACTGGTGCTGATCGTTTCCGCCTGGGTAACTACTATTCGTTTATCAATGATGATATCAGAAATAACAATCCACAAATTGTTAAGAATCCGAACCAATAAAAACGTAGAAAGATGACGAAGATAAAATTAATCATATTATTGGGAATCGTAGCCGGTTTTCTTCCTTCATGCGAGTGGGATAACTATGATGGCCCGGAATCCATGCTTCAGGGAAATATTGTATACAATGACGAATCGATCAATGTTAGTTACAACGATGTCATTTTCCAATTGTGGGAACCAGGATGGCAGCTGGATATCCCCATTGACGTAACAGTCGATCAGGATGGTTCCTTCTCAGCCCTGTTGTTCGATGGAACCTATAAGTTGATTGTTCCTTCGGCTCAAGGGCCTTGGCGCAATAAACTGAACTCTACAACAGGCTCAGATACTATTTTGGTAAATCTGAATGGCGATATGAACCTGGATATTGAAGTCGAGCCTTATTACATGATTCGCAACGCCCAGTTCTCGGCTAGCGGAAGAGACGTGACCGCGACTTTTCAGGCTGAGAAAATCATTACCGATGCCGGTGCTCGCGATATTGAGCGGGTGAACCTATATATCGGGAAAACACAGTTCGTCGATTTTCGTGGGCCCGTAGCTCGTGCCGAAATTGGAGGTGGAGATATTATCGACCCCGGTGCGATTAGCATGACGGCAACCGTACCTGCCCTGACGCCACCCAAAAACTATGTATATGCAAGGGTGGGCATAAAGATCGCAGGCGTTGAAGATATGATCTTCTCGTCGGTGCAGAAAATTGATTTATAATCCTCTTTATTGAGATCAGAGGGCCATCCGCGAACAATCGATTGTTCGCGGATGGCCCTTTTTTTTATACCAGATAAAAGAAATATGGAGACGGTCGTAGTTCGAGGTTTGTCAGGGAAATAACGACTTCGGAAAAACTTGGAAGATTTCAAAAAAAGAGGTTCACTGGACTGAAAAAGGGCCTGAATTGATCGATTGATTACTGAATAGAACGTTTCGATGAGTAGTTGTGCGGCTATAGTTGTACTTGAAATAGATCTTAATCAAAGAGAAATCGATACCAATTAAATAAATTGCATAAACATGAAACGAATCTTCTATTCTTTAGCCCTGTGTCTCTCCGTTCTATTTAGTTTTTCATCCTGCCAGAAATCGGCTGCTGATGAACAAGCCACCGTAGTCTCTCATCCGGAACTCCATCAGCAAAACGACTTTTATTTAAGCAATCAAGCGCCTTTGCAGCCCGCTCATTTTATCAAATTGCCTTTGGGAAGTATTCAACCGAAAGGATGGATCCTCAAGTTGCTTGAATTGCAGAAAGAAGGCTTGTGCGGTCACTTAGGCGAAATTAGCGCCTGGCTCGAAAAAGACAACAATGCCTGGTTGTCTGAAGGTGGCAACCACGGTTGGGAAGAAGTTCCTTACTGGCTGCGCGGTTACGCCGATATGGCCTTCATCTTTGATGATGAGGAAATGAAGCAAGAAGCCATGGTGTGGATTGAGGCCATCTTGAATAGCCAAAAGGAAAATGGCTGGTTCGGCCCCGAGATGCGTGTAGGAGATGGCTATCTCGACTACTGGTCGAATATGATTGTGCTGTTTACCTTGCAGAACTATTACGAATACACCGGCGATGAGCGGATCATCGATTTTATGACCAGGTATTTTCAGTTTGAAATGACGGTACCCGATGAAGCGTTTTTATCGAGCTACTGGCAAAACAGCCGGGGAGGCGACAACCTGTACAGTGTTTATTGGTTGTACAACCGTACGGGCGATGCCTTTTTGCTCGAACTGGCGGAGAAGATCCACCGCAACACAGCCGATTGGACTCAGAAATCAACCTTACCCAACTGGCACAATGTGAACATCGCCCAATGTTTCCGCGAGCCGGCTACCTGGTTCATGCAGTCGGGCGATTCGGCTCACTTTCGCGCTTCATACAATGTTCACGATCTCATTCGCCGCACCTTTGGACAAGTTCCCGGGGGCATGTTTGGTTCTGATGAGAACGCACGAATGGGCTATATCGACCCGCGTCAGGGAACCGAAACCTGTGGCTTTGCCGAGCAAATGACTTCCGATGGAATCATGACACGCATCACCGGCGACCCGCTTTGGGCCGACAACTGCGAAGATGTGCTGTTCAACAGTTTTACTGCGGCATTCACCTCCGACATGAAATCCCTTCGGTACATTACCTGCCCCAACGGTGTAACGGCCGATGCCGAAAACCACCATCCGGGCATTGATAACCGCGGGCCATTCCTCACCATGAACCCGTTTAGCAGCCGCTGCTGCCAGCATAATCACGGACACGCGCTGCCATATTACCTGCAAAACCTGGTGATGGCAAGCAACGACAATGGCTTGGCCGCTATCCTATACAACTCAAGCATAACCACCGCGCAGGTGGGCGATGGAATGGAAGTCACCTTGAATCAGGAAACCAATTATCCGTATGAAGAAGACATCCGGTTCCGTTTGAATATGGAGCAAAAGGTGGCTTTCCCACTATATTTGCGTGTGCCGGGTTGGTGCGAAAATGCTTCGTTGAAGCTGAATGGAAAGCCGGTTGTTGTTGTTGCCAAAGCGGGTGCATACATCAAAATTGACCGCGAATGGAGCGATGGCGACCAACTGACTTTAAACCTGCCCATGAACCTATCGTCACGTACCTGGGCGGTAAATCAAAACAGTGTTTCGGTCGACTATGGACCGCTGACCTTTTCGTTGAAGATTGATGAAGACTACCAAAAAATTAGCAGCATCGAATCTGCGATTGGCGATTCAAAATGGCAGAAAGATGCCGATCCGGAAAAGTGGCCGGCCTACACCATCGACCCGAAAAGTCCGTGGAACTACGGGCTCATATTGGATAAGGAAAACCTGGCCGAATCATTGAAAATTGTCCGCAACAAATGGCCCTCCGATGATTATCCCTTTTCACTGGAGAATACCCCGATTGAAATTCAGGCAAAAGGCCGGCGGGTTCCTTCCTGGAAAATTGATCAATACGGACTGGTGGATGTTCAACCTATATATCCGGTCAAAACCAGCGAACCTGTGGAAGACATTACCCTGGTTCCGATGGGCGCAGCCCGCCTGCGGATTTCGGCTTTCCCATTGTTAACCGAATAGAAAATGAATCGTCATTAAAATCCGTTCAAAATGAAAACAGGAGAGGTAGCTGTCGAAACATGAAGCGTTGTAAAGAGAAGATGACGGGCAGTTAAGCTTAAACAAAGCAAAGCCAGCAATAAGCGAATGCCGGTTGAGCCGGATAAAAAGCCAAATGAATAAAACGTATGAATAAATTGTAATAGAACCATTATAAGTATGAAAGCAAAAATCGTTGCACTTACCATGATCATCGCCGTATTGGCCTTTGCCAATTGCGGTAAGACCGAAGTTGTTTCTGACGACAAGGTGAAATCCACCTTCGCCAACCCGGTATGGGATGGAGCCGACCCTTGGTTGACCCAACAGGGCGGTGACTATGTGTATTGTTTCTCATCGAATAATTCCATCCTAGTTTCCCGCTCAAGATTCATGACAAAAAAAGGCGAACTGAAATCTATTTGGCAAGCACCCGCCAGCGGATGGAACAGCAACTGTGTGTGGGCGCCCGAAATTCATTTTGTTGAAGGGCATTGGTATGTTTATTATGCCGCAGGGGTTTCTGGGCCGCCGTTTGTCCACCAGCGTGCCGGGGTGTTGCGCTCCAAAACCGACGATGTTTTTAGTGATTATGAAGACATGGGCATGCTTTACACGGGCGACAATCCCAACGATCCGGCAAGCAACGTTTGGGCAATTGATATGACTATTTTGGAACACAAAGGCAAACTCTTCGCCATTTGGTCGGGTTGGAAAGAACAGCGCGATACCGATGCTACACCGCAACACCTGTACATCCAGGAAATGGAAAACCCCTACACGCTGAAAGGCACGCGTGTTTTGCTGTCGTCGCCCGAAGAAAGCTGGGAAACCGGGGGCCCCTTGGATTTGAATGAAGGCGCACAAATTCTGAAAAACGGGGACCAGGTATTTGTGGTGTATTCCTGCCGCGAGTCGTGGCTGAAAGAATACCGTCAGGGCATGCTTCAGCTGAATGATCCGGATGGCGACTTGCTTGATCCGGTCAACTGGACGAAGAAGGGCCCTGTTTTCGAAGGAAATGCGCAAGTGCATGGGGTAGGGCATTGTTCTTTTGTCAAATCGCCCGACGGCACCGAAGACTGGATTGTTTATCACTCCAAAAAAACAACGGAGCCGGGATGGGACCGCAACGTACGCATGCAGCCCTTTACCTGGAATCTGGATGGAACCCCTAACTTTGGAACACCCGTTCGGGCAGGAAAAGAAATTGACCGTCCTTCGGGCGAAGTGGACATTGAAAGGGCTGAAACAGAATAACACGAATCAATACTAAAATGATTTACTTGAATCATCGATAAGAAGATGTGAGATATTGATATGGATATATGAGATGTTGACGTAAAAATGTGAGATGTTGACGTCAAGATATGGAATGTTGACATGAATATATGAGATGTTGATGTGAATATATGAGATGTTGACGTAAAGATGTGAAATGTTGATGTGAAGATGTGAAATGTTGATGTGAAGATGTAAGATGTTGACGTGAAGATATGAGGTGTTGACGTCAAAATATGAGATGTTGATGTAAAGATGTGAGATATTGACATGAAGATATGAGATGTTGACGTGAAGATGTAAAATGTTGACGTAAAGATGTGGGATGTTGATATAAATGTATAAGACATTGAAACAGGTACATGAAAAGCTGAACCCGATTAAAACCTATAAGCAACCATAAAACGACACAAATTGTGAGACGACGTAACTTTATCCAAACAGTTTCAGGAGGTACTGCCGCTGCTTATCTGGCTGCAAATCCTCTGGTTGGTTTTTCTTCAGGCCTTTTAGCTCAAGATCGCGAGCTTGCCGATCATACTATTAAAGAAGTATTAACCAAGCAAGTCAGGATTCAATACCCACGCTTTGTGAGTAAAAACGCCATTCGTGGTAACCATGGCTGGGGTTATGACGAAACCATTTGCGAGCTGCTGACCAACCAGGGTGCCAAAGGCTGGGGCGTTACCTTGTGGGGACGCTCCGCTGAGGAAGCATCTGCTTACCTGGTTGGTAAAAAGGTGTCGGATGTATTTACTCCGGGAATTGGATTAATTGATCCGAAAGGCGCGTATGCCGACATCGCCCTGCATGATCTGGCTGGAAAAATTCTGCACAAGCCCGTCTATGAGTTGATGGGAGCAAGTCAGCCCGAAACAACGGTTTGCTATAGTGGGATGATCTATTTCGACGACCTAACCCCTTTTTACAATCAGCCGATGGGGCCGGATATTATTTTGAAAGAATGCCAGTTCGATTATGATTTGGGCTATCGCCAGTTTAAACTGAAAATTGGGCGGGGCTTCAAGTGGATGCCCAAAGCTGCCGGTATTAAGCGCGATATTGAAGTCACCAGATTGGTGGCTGAGGCTTTTCCGGATTGCGATATTTTGGTGGATGGAAACGATGGTTATCCGCTCGAAGATTTTGAACAGTACCTGAAAGGAATCGAAGGGGTAAAGCTTTTTTGGATTGAGGAACCTTTTCGTGAGACCATTGAGGATTATACTAAGCTGCGGGTATTATTGAAAGAAATGGAAATTGACACACTCCTGGCTGATGGCGAAGCATCGCCCGATCAGGATTTTTTGCAGCAGTTAATGGAGGCGAAGCTGATGGATGTGCACTTGACCGATATCCAGGATATCGGCTACACCGGATGGCGCAAGCTGATGCCCGAGCTTAAAAGGCTGAATGTGTTTGCATCGCCGCATGCCTGGGGTTCGCAAATCAAGACCAATGCCGTAGCTCATTTAACCGGTGCGTATGGAAATACCGTCACCATCGAGGGAGTGACCTGTATTTCGGACGATGTTGACTTGGGTAATTATCGCCTGCAGGATGGAAAGCTGATTCCTTCAGCCGCTCCGGGTTTTGGAATGACATTATTAAAATAATAACAATTGACAGATGAAATTAAAAACAACTACTTTACTACTTATGCTGGCTGGCTTATGGCTGGGCGCATGTCAGCCGAAACCGGCCAGTTCGCCAACAATTGACAATCCTTTACCGGTTGAGTTCGGCGATCCGTACATTTTAAAAGCCTCGGATGGCCTGTATTACATGATTGGCACCGGTGGTGTGAACGACGGTTTTAAAATGTATTCTTCAACCGATCTCTCGGACTGGAAAGATGAAGGACGGATTTACCAGGGAAATACAGATGACTCGTGGGGAATAGCCAACTTCTGGGCTCCCGAGTTGTATGAGCTGGATGGAAAGTTCTACCTGCTTTTCAGTGCCGACTGGCGAATCAATCCGACCAATGAGCTGGAAAATTTCCGTATTGGCGTGGCTGTTTCCGATACGCCAACCGGCCCGTACACCGACTTGTACGACCGTCCCATCTTTGATCCGGCTTATCCGGTGATCGATGGAAACCTGTTATTTGAAGATGGGAAAGTGTATTTATATTATTCGCGCTGTTGCTACAAAAATCCAGTGGAAAGTGAAGTGGCCGACTGGGCCCGCGAGCATGGAATGTTTGACGAGATTGAGGAGAGCTGGGTGTATGGCGTTGAAATGAAGCCTGACTTTTCAGGCATTGTAGGTGAACCCGAGCTACTGCTTCGTCCGCCACTGAGCATGGATGACAAGCAGGCGGAGTGGGAGAGCCGTTCGGTTACGTCGGGCGAGGTCAACCGCCGCTGGACGGAAGGTTCTTATATCTTCAAAGAAAAAGACACCTACTACATGATGTATTCGGCTAACTACTTTGGTGGACAAAATTACGCGGTGGGGTACGCTACCTCAAAGTCTCCCCTGGGGCCATTCCAAAAAGCGGATAACAATCCGGTTCTAGCCAAGAATGTGGAGCAGGGAGGTATTGTAACGGGCACCGGACATAATATGATTACGCTCGCTCCCGATGGAAAAACCAAGCTTTGTGTTTATCATGGCCGGACTTCCGAAACGGGCGAAAACCGGGTGGTCTTTATCGATCCCATGGAAGTGACCGAAGACGGCAAGTTAATCGTTCATGGCCCAACAACAAGGCAGAAATAAACCAATGGAAATACCTAACCAATCATGCGTTTTTCAACCTGGCCGGCGACGTTTACAAAACAAGCTCCATCTACCGGTTTAGCACGGTTCAGAAGTACGCGCCGGATTATAAGACCAATCCAATATTCTTGTCTTTCAAGGGATGATGCAGGACAAGGAAGCTTTCGCATAACCGGAAGCTTCCTTTTCTGTTTAGAAACACGATCGCCACAAGCACCCATTGGAGTGCACGTTGAAACGATCAATCCACTTCATAACAATTGATGATTCTGCTTTTTTTATTGAGAAATTAAGAAATCCTGCATTAATTTGTAAACTTGTAGCAACCATTTCTGCAATTACTGAAAGAAAATTTTGGAAAGTAAAGGAAAACATATCTTTAATCGGTTTAGGCGAGAATTGACTCAAGAGTCTTTCACAAATTTCTTTGATTATTACTACTCCAGAATGATTCAGTTTGCAACCATAATTGCGAAATCTGAAATTTTGGCGGAGGAAATTGTCCTTGATGTTTTTCTTAAAATATGGGAACAAAAGAAGGCTATAGATTCAATCGGTAATATCGAAACCTATCTATTTGTTTCTGTCAGAAATACTGCAATTAATACACTCAAAAAAGATCAAAAGTTTCATTTTGACATGCTGGGTGACGCCCATATTCAATTAGCCGACTACAAACCTTCAGCAGATAATTTGCTTATCGAGCATGAAATGTTGGAAGCATTAAATGATGCGGTTAACCAATTGCCAGCAAAATGTAAGATAATCTTTAAATTGATGCGGGAAGATGGACTTAACCGCAATGAAGTCGCTCAAATTCTTAATGTTTCAGTAAAAACAGTCGATAATCAAGTTATCATTGCGGTTAGGAAAATAGCAGAACAACTCAATATTGATTTGTCTAATCCTCAAAACTCAAAAGGGCTAACGACCTTTCTACTTACCTTTTAACTGTGCTTTGGACAGCAGGATTATTTTTTGTTATTCTTTTTTTGAAAATATTTCAAAATTCCTTGGGGAAATTTGCCGGAAGTTTTGTCCTTAAGTCAAAATTCAACATTTGTAATGACCGATATTGCATCAATAGTTGCTAATGCCTTATTACAGAGGGCCTCTAAAAATGAAAGAGAATGTCTTTCTGCGTGGGAGAAGAAGTCTCCCCGCAACAGGGCCTTTATGAAAGGAATGGAGGACTATTGGAGCCAAACTGATGAAGACGGTAAAACAAATCCCAGGATAGAAATCGCTCGCCAACGTTTGTTAACGCGTATCGATGTAAATCAGAACAAAGAGCAAAGATTAAAACCTCTTTCCTATTTGATGAAAATTGCTGCTTCAATTATTTTCATTGTTTCTATCGCAGGAATATCCGTTTACATTGCATCTGAAACCGGATTTTTCGCCCAAAACAATTGGGTTATTGTATCAACAGAAGCAGGACAGCAGAGTAAGATTACCCTTCCGGATGGAACCGAAGTGTGGCTTAATGCAGCAACGGAAGTCAAATACTGTACAACAAAAGAACATCGTCTGGTTAAGCTGTCAGGAGAAGCCTATTTTGAAGTGGAACATGCGCCTGACCTTCCGTTTATAGTCGAAATGGAGGATGCTGCAATAAGCGTGCTTGGCACTAAATTCAGTGCATCTCATTACCCTGATTCCAAATTAACAGAAGCGAGTTTGCTGACTGGAAGGATTACTGCGTCTGCTAAAGGAAGCAACGAAAACATAGAAATTATTCCGGGCGAGAAGATTACATATGATGTTGAAATTAAAGAATTTGTGAAATCAACGCTGAAAGGCAACAATCATGTTGCATGGAGATATGGCGTTTTGGTTTTCGACAATGAATCATTTAATGATTTGATTCAAAAGCTTGAACGATACTACGCCGTTGATTTTGTCTATGAAGAAAGCGATTTTACAGATATTCATTATACCGGAACGCTTGATAACCTGAGCATCGAGAAAGTACTTGAATTTATTAACCTAACAATACCGATAGAATATGAAATAGACAATAAAACGATCAATTTAAATTCAAAATAAAGTTTAAAAAAAGGTGACACCCGCGCCAACGAATAATCACCTTTTTGTGGGTCGATTTAATAATTATAAATCTTTACAAAACTATGAAAAAAAAACGATTATGTGGCTATCCTTCGAGAGTTGGATGGGCTGAAATTCTACGAATTATGAAGCTAACATCTTTTTTGATTTTGCTTTTTGTCCTCGACGCATCAGCGTCTCTCTATTCGCAAAATACGAAAGTTTCTGTAAGAGTTGAGAATGGAACTTTAAGCGAAATCTTTCAAAAAATTGAAGAGCAATCTGAATTTAGATTTTTCTATCAGAATGAACAAATTCAGGATATTGGCAGAAAAACAGTCAATGTAAATAATCAGAACATTGAGTCAATATTGAATGATCTCCTTGGTGGAAGTACGGTTGCTTATAAAATTGTTGACCGGCATGTTATTCTTTACTCCAAATCGGAAGAGAATAATATAAACAACACACAACAAACCAGAACAATAAATGGCAAGGTGGCTGATTCCACAGGCTCCCCTCTCCCCGGAGTTACAATACAAATTAAAGGAACAACGCAGGGCACAATTTCAGATTTTGACGGTAATTATCTCTTGTCAGGGGTGCTTGGTGATGCGACACTTGTGTTCTCATTTGTTGGGATGCGAACTCAGGAAATACCGGTTGCAAACCAAACCAATATCAATATCACAATGGAAGAAGATGCTATTGGTATCGAGGAGGTTGTAGCAGTTGGATATGGAACCCAAAAGAAGGCTACCCTGACAGGGGCAGTTTCAGCCGTTAAAGGTGACGATATTGTTGCCACAAAGAATGAAAATGCCCAGAATATGTTGACAGGCAAGGTATCAGGTGTGCGTGTGACACAAAAAACAGCCGAACCCGGTTCGTTCAATAATAATTTTGACATTCGGGCCATGGGAAACCCCTTGATTATTATTGATGGGATACCCCGTACAAACGACGATTTTCAACGCCTTGATCCGCATGACATTGATAATATTTCGGTATTGAAGGATGCGTCAGCTGCAATTTATGGAGTTCGTGCTGCAAATGGCGTGGTGTTGGTTACCACTAAAAGGGGAACCAATAATAAAGTTGAACTAAACTATTCGGGGTCATTTACATGGCAAATTCCGTCAGGGCTTCCTGCAACCGTTGATGCCATTGAATATATGACGCTCCGGAACGAAATGGCGATGCACAATATCAATGGAGGTTCACCAATCTTTAATGATGAGCAATTTGAAGATTATCGGTCGGGAAGACTGCAAAGCACAGATTGGTATCCATTGGTATTTAGCGATTTTGCCCCTCAAACAATGCATAATTTAAATGCCACTGGCGGCAATGATAAAACAACCTACTATGTTGGTCTTGGTTACCAGTATCAGGAAGGCTTTTTTAAATCGAGTGACCTGAAATACAATAAATACAATGTGCGTTCGAATATTTCCACAAAAATTACCGATCGTTTAACACTAGATTTGAATTTAAATCTGGTGATGGATCAACAGGATCGACCGTATCAAGATTCTTGGTGGATTATTCGCGGTTTTTGGAGGCAAGGGGCCCATATTCCGGCCTACGCTAATGATGATCCTACCAGGCCCTATCATGGATTGATTGAAGGAGACAATCCAATTTCCTTTATGGATAAGGATATCGTAGGCTATCGACAGTTCAATAAGAAATGGATTCAATCATCTGCTAGCTTGCAATATGATATTCCGGGAATAAAGGGCTTGTATGTAAAAGGTTTATTCAGTTACGATTACAATGTTTCCAGCTCAAATATTTTTCAGAAAGAGTATGATCAGTATCGATATGATGAGGCTTCAGAAACCTATTCAACCTTTACCCGCCAGTCCCCTAACCGGATAAGAAGAGAAGCCTACTTCAAGACACAGACATTGGGTCAGGTTTCCTTAAACTATGAAGCGACGTACGATCAACATCGGGTCAATGCCCTGATTTTAGGCGAGGGACAGAAAAGGGAAGGTGACAATTTCTATGGGCAACGTGATTTGGTGCTTCAGCTACCCTACCTTTTTGCGGGAATTGCAGAGGGACAATTAGCATCGATGAATTCAGAAGCAGATGCGCTCTATGAGAATTCGAATCTTGCTTTAGCTGGTAGATTCAATTATTCATATAACGATAAATATTTGGCGGAATTTCTATTCCGTTATGACGGGTCATCCAGATTCGGAACAGGTTCACAGTGGGGATTCTTTCCTGCGGGATCCTTAGGTTGGCGAATATCAGAAGAAAACTTCTTTAAAAATTCAGGGACTTTTGCATTTGTCAATCAATTGAAACTTCGAGCATCTTATGGTAAAACCGGTGATGATAATGCCTCTAGTTATCAATTCATTTCCGGATATAATTATCCTACAAGTACCGATAGGAGGAATTTTACCGGGGGCTATGTATTTGATGGGAGCTTCAATGCCAGTGCTGATAATAAGGGGATTCCAAACCAGTTTATCACTTGGTACACTGCTAAAACATTTGATGTAGGAGTTGATTTTGAAGGTTGGGATGGTTTACTGGGACTTACTGCCGATTATTTCAGCAGACATCGTGAAGGCTTGTTGGCTACCCGAAGTGGAGGTATCCCAACGGTAGTAGGTGCCGGACTTCCTGAGGAAAACTTAAACAGCGATCGGACATACGGTTTTGAGCTTGAATTGTCGCACAGAAATCGGGTAAGAGATTTTTACTATAACATGAAGGGGATGTTCTCTATAGCTCGTATTAAACGATTAATTGTGGAACGAGGGGATATCGGAAGTTCCTGGAGTAATTGGAAAAACAACCAAAATGATCGATTTGACAACCGAAATAATCCCGATCAAGGTGTTCAAATGGGACTTCAGGGATCGGGCCAATTTCAATCATGGGAAGAAATCTGGTCACATCCAACCTATATTGGACGGTCAACCATTATAGGGGATTACAAATATGAAGATTGGAATGGTGATGGGGAGATCAACGGGAACGATGCACATCCTATTCGTTATAGCCAGTACCCTTGGATGAATTTTAGTTTCATATTTGACGCTTCATATAAAAGTTTTGATCTGAACTTCCTGTTGCAAGGCTCTGCAATGAGCTCCCTGGTATATGGCGAACAACTTCGCGAGCCCATGTGGGGAAGTGGAAACTCCGGGGCTATGGAACAATTTATGGACAGATGGCATCCCGAGGATCCCAAAGCTGACCCTTACGATCCAGCTACCGAGTGGATACAAGGTCACTACGCTTATACCGGAACGTTGCCCGATGTTAATTCTACCTTTAATGTGGAAAATGGTGCTTACCTACGTTTAAAAAGTGTTGAACTTGGGTACTCTCTTCCGTCTCAGTGGTTGATGAAAACAGGTATCAAAAACTTTCGGATCTATGTAAATACCTATAATCTATTTACAATAACCAAAGTTGACTATGTGGATCCAGAGCATCCGAATGATACTTACGGCTACTTGTATCCCTTAAATAAAACTGTTTCTGCAGGATTAAATGTTAAATTCTAAACGAAAACTAGCTATGAAATTAAAATATTTGATATTGACATTAATGGCGTTTAGTAGTGCGATTATTTCCTGTAATGACTACTTGGAAATTCCACCGATGAACGTTGTCCAAGATAAAGATCTGTTTACCGACGCAACTGGTATGACTGTTTATATGTCGCGTATGTATAGTCAAATGCCATTCGAGGATTTTAAATATTCCCCTGCACGTCAATTTTTTGATGACTGGTTGGTTACTCCTGGAGCAAATTCAGGTGAATCCATAGGGCGTGATGCCGGCACAGCGATGACATCAGAAGGTTGGGCCAGAAATGGCGCGTACTGGGGGCGAGCATTTAATCTGCTTCGTGATGCCAACCGATTACTCGAAACTATACCTGAGTACCAAGCAAACTTTAGTGAATCTGACTATAACCATTTCATTGGAGAAGCTTACTTTGCCCGTGCGATGGTTTTTTATGCGCTGGCAAAACGCTACGGAGGGGTTCCCTTGGTTACGGAAGTACTAAAGTATCCTGATAATCCGGCTGAAGAACTTGAAATTCCCCGTTCAACTGAAGAAGAGACTTGGAATCAAGTGTTGGCCGATTTTGACATGGCAATTACTACTCTCTCAGAGTCAAGTCCCAAACGTGGGTATGCAAATAAATATGTCGCCTATGGGTTTAAATCTGAAGCGATGTTGTTTGCCGGCTCTGTGGCTAAATACAACAATATGACAGGTTTTGGTCAAAAGACCGATGTACGTGTTATTGGTTTTGACCCTAATTCGGCTGCAGCAGCTTCAAAGAAGTATTTCAGAGAGGCCTATAACGCATCTCGTGAAGTCATGAAGTCCGGGAAATATTCATTGTATAAGAAAAAATGGTCTCCCAACGACAAAGAGGCTCAATACCAGAATATGGTTGACATGTTCTTTGATGTTTCGAGTCCTGAAAACATCTATATAAAAGAATATAGCTATCCTGATTTGGCTCACGGTTATGATGCTTACAATATTCCACGTCAGTTGATGGGGGGTAATGGTTATTCCGCAGGAAACTGTCCAACTCTTGATTTTGTTGAGCTGTTCGATGGTTTTGAGAAAAATGAAGATGGAACGATTAAAGTGTTTGACGATAATGGTAAGTACATCATGTACGATAATGTGACGGACATTTTTGCCAATGCAGAACCACGTCTTCGTGCCTATGTTATACTCCCAGGTGATGTTTTCAAAGGGGAAGTGATTGAGATACGCCGGGGGATTTTCACAGGTGATGCTTCAAACGGTATTGACCCTTTGAGAGTCGTTAATGGAGGGGCGCCAGATTATACGGTGTCAGGACCATCGAATTACAACCAGGTGGATGCCTATAGGGCTGTTGGTGATTTTGCAGGGCAGAAATCACTCTTCTTATCGCAAAATGGAAACACACATGAAACTGTAGAATTGCCTGGCGGCACGATGATGAATGCCGGTGGCAAAAGTGGCCCGTTTACATCAGACGGTACAGCAGCAATGACTGGTTTTGTCGTGCGTAAATGGTTGAATCCTAATATGCCTCAAAGTTTAGTGTTGGAGGCCCGTTCAGAACAGCTCTTTATCCTGATGCGATATGCTGAAATTCTTTTAAATGTTGCAGAGGCTGCCGAAGAATTATTGCTTGCCGGAGAAACAGCTCCAGCAGGGGATGATTTCAAGCAGATTGCCTTTGACGCAATTCAGGAAATTCGTGAAAGAGCTGGGGCGGATCCGTTGACAAGTATGACAGAACTTGATCTGGAAGTTATCCGGAAAGAACGTAAAAAGGAACTTGCGTTTGAACACAAAACGCTATGGGATATCAGACGTTGGAGAACTCAACATTCGGACATGTTGAATGGATATACCCAAGCAGATGGAGCTTATTACAAAGGGTTGTATCCATTTTATTCATCAACAACTGGAAAATATTTCTTCGATGCTGGATTGGATGAAGGCAGACGTCGCTTCCGTTTATCAGAACAGGAATATTATTTTTTAATTCCTGGTGGTGAGGTATCTAAGAGCCCAGTCATTGATCAGCAACCAGGGCGTTAATCTAATCTTAAAATTGAACGAGATGAAAAAAATATTTTATAGTGTATTATTTTGCTTGGCTGTAATTTCTTTCAGCTCATGTGAAATTGACAACTTTGATTTGCCTGAGGAAACTATAAAAGGTAGCGTAGTAGATGTTGCTACCGGAGAACTTGTCTTGACCGACCAAGGCAGTGAGGGAACACGGATTCGACTTCGTGAACTTAGCTGGACAGAAACGGAAGTTCCTGATAACTTTGATTTTTGGTGTATGAAGGAAGGAATCTTCCAAAATACAAAAGTCTTCAAAGGCCATTATAATGTCCGGATTGATGGTGCTTTTATCCCATTGGTGAGGACCAATAGCTCGGGTGATACGATTGTTGATGAGTCGAAGTATGTTGACATAGAGGGCGTTACTGAAGTGGAGTTTGAAGTTCAGCCTTTCCTTAAATTGGAATGGGTTGGCCAGCCTACAGTAAGCAATGGAAAAATAACTGCCAGTGTTAGGGTGACAAGGGGAGTTAGTCCTGCTGATTTTAGAGCAAAAATTGAACCTATGGGTGGATATAGTGATGACATGCTAAATGTGACCGACCTTCGCTTGTTTGTTAGCCAGGTTCCACATGTTGGATACCGAGACTGGGATAACAGGTATACAACTGAAATAAACTACAGTAGTAATTCATTTGATGATCTTCTGGGGCAAACAGTTACAATTAGTACGAATGGAGAGATTCCTGCGGGTAGAACGGTTTTTATCCGGGCAGCGGCCCGAATAAACTATGCCACTGAGAATATTAGAAGGCATAACTACAATGAAGCCATCAGAGTCGACATTCCCAATTAGTTATTATTAATTTTGAAATGAAGTCATTTTGGCTTTTTTAAAGTTCGGAATGGCTTCTTTCTTTTAACAAACCAATAAACGATGAAAATTAAGCCAATACTATCAATTGCATTGGGCGTTTTATTATTTGTGTCTTGTTCGACCCCTGAGAGAACAAAAAAGATGGCTCCGGAAAGTAGAGAAAAAACAGCATTTCAGACATCTAACCCATGGAAGCCAGTCACTGATGTTAGGGCTGATGTGGCCATTGTGTACAGTGTTCGGGATCATCACCGAAATAATGGGATGACATTCGAAGAGCGTGTCCAAAGCTGGCGGGACAAAGGATATACCACGCACTTTATGACGGGTATTGCCTGGGGTGAATACCATGACTATTTCACCGGAAAATGGGATGGAGAGCCACATTTGGATGAAGGCCAGGTAACGCAGCGAGGAGATACCATTTGGCATGGGCGAATGGTACCTTATATTGTGCCATCAAAGAATTTTATTCAGTATATCAAAGAGACGCAAATAAAGCGGGTTATTGATGCCGGTATCGATGCGATTTTCCTCGAAGAACCAGAATTTTGGGCGCGCGCCGGCTATAGTGAGGCATTTAAAAGAGAGTGGAAAGAGTACTATGGGTTTGATTGGCGTCCACAGCATGAGTCCCCTGAGAATACCTACTTGTCAAATAAATTAAAGTATCACCTATATTATCGGGCATTAGATGAGTGTTTTTCCTATGCAAAAGAATATGGAAAGAGTAAGGGCATGGACGTGCGATGTTATGTGCCAACCCACTCTTTGGTTAATTACTCACAATGGCAGATTGTAAGTCCTGAAGCCAGTCTAGCCTCTTTGCCATCAGTAGATGGGTATATTGCACAAGTGTGGACAGGAACCTCCCGAACACCTAATTATTTTGATGGAAAGCAGAAAGAACGGGTTTTTGAAACAGCCTATCTTGAATATGGCTCAATGGAATCAATGACGGCCCCGACAGGCCGAAAAATGTTTTTTTTGACTGATCCCATTGAAGATTGGCCAAGAGACTGGGTCGATTACAAAAAAAATTACGAGGCAACTTTTACAGCCCAATTGCTTTATCCGAACATTGCTGACTATGAAGTGATGCCATGGCCGGACAGAATTTATGAAGGACTCTACAAAACAAGTGCGGATAGTGATAAGAAGGAGCAAATTCCCCGTTTTTATTCTACCCAGATGCAGGTGATGATCAACTCGCTAAATAGCATGCCGTTGTCTGATAACAAATTGTCTGGATCGGAAGGAATCAGTGTGTTAATGGCGAATTCATTAATGTTCCAGCGTTTGCCGACGCATCAAGGATATGAAGATCCCAGTTTTTCAAATTTCTATGGTCAGACTTTACCCTTCTTGAAGCGTGGTGTTCCTGTTAAAACAATGCATTTGGAGAATGTCTCTTATCCGGAAACCTGGAAGGACACCAAGGTTTTAATTATGTCGTACTCCAATATGAAGCCGGCAGATCCGAAAGGGCATGAGTATATTGCGAACTGGGTGAAGGGTGGAGGTGTCCTTGTTTATGCCGGACGCGACATCGATCCGTTCCAGTCAGTTCAGGAGTGGTGGAACACCGGAGAAAATCAATACAAAGCTGCTTCTGAGCATCTATTTGAGATGTTGAATATCAAGTCTTCAGGTGAAAGTGGTGAATACAAATACGGAGAAGGCACAGTCTATATTATTCGGGAAGATCCTAAAGAGTTTGTTTTGGAAACTGACAGTGATGAAAAGTTTGTCGGTATTGTCAAGCGACTTTACGAAGAGACGGCTAAAGCCGGAGAATTGGTCTTTAAAAATAATTTCTATCTGGAGCGTGGAGCTTACGATTTAATTTCGGTCTTAGACGAAAGCGTAAGTGATGAACCGTTTGTGCAGAGAGGTCGACTAATTGATTTATTCGATCCTAAATTGCCCGTTCTCAGTGAAAAGGCAGTTTCACCCGGAGAGCAGGCTTACCTTCTAAATGTGGATAGGATCGAACAGCAGGATAAGCCTCAGGTTTTGGCCGCCGCATCCCGTGTTTACGACGAAGTGGTAACTAAAAGAAGTTATTCTTTTATCACAAAAAGCCCTTTAAATACAACCAATGTGATGCGTATTCTTTTGCCAGGAACACCACAGCAATGCCTGGTGTTCGATCATGAAGGAAAAGAGTTGAACGATATCACGTGGGAGTGGAATGAGGAAAGTAAAACGGGTTTGTTAGGATTTGAAAATGATCCCGACGGGATCAAAGTTGATATAAAATGGTAAATATCACCCATAGTATAGCTGGGATTAAAATGAACTGACTTTGCTTAAACGAACCTGACCAACTAAAACGAATAACAGATTAACAAATTTTGAAATGAATTAAATCCAACTAAATCTTAACATTATGAAATCATCAGCAATTTTAAGTTTCCTGGTATTATTTACTTGCATTGGTGTTTCAGCCTTGTGCCATACTAATAATGCAGAATCTATGACTGAAGGACCGCAAGATCAAATTGACAGATTCTTGGGGCAGTGGACTTTTGATTTTGGGAACAATGCGGTCGGCTGGCTTCAAGTGAGGCAGGAAGATGGTTATTTAGATGCCGATCTTATGTGGGGCGGTGGAGGCGTCTTTTATGGCTTGCCCTATGTTTATATTGCCGGTGATGTCTTGTATCTTGGCCGAAATCCTCGTAAGGCAACTTTGACCAAGGACACTCAGGGAAATGCAACGCTTACGCGAGATTACCCAACATGGATAGAGTTGAAAAGAGATGGTGATAAGATCAATGGATTTTACTTGAGCCCAAAGGTGACAGGGCTTGGAGCGGATTCTGTTTTTATTGAAGGGACAAGACTACCTGATGTTCCTCCTGCGCCGGATTTGAAGAGCCTCAAGTCTGGAAAGCCAATTCAATTGATTGAAAACAAGAATGACCTTAAAGGATGGCGACTGATTGAGGATCATCTGGCAAACGGCTGGTCGGTAACAGATGGCGTTTTAACGAATAATCCGGTTCAAAAAGAAGGAACTGCTCCAATTCGTTATGGTAATCTGAGAACAGAAGAGGTCTTTGAGGATTTTAATTTGAAGCTTGAGGTTAATGCTCCTCCGAGCAGTAATAGTGGTGTTTATTTGCGTGGCATGTATGAAGTACAAGTGGCAGATTCTTATGAGCGTCCGCTTACCTGGGGTGGTAGTATGGGAGCTATTTTTACAAGAATTCTTCCCACTGTAAAAGCGGAGAAGCCAGCGGGTGAATGGCAGAACCTGTACATAACCTTGTGTGACCGACATGTAACTGTAGTGCTCAATGGCACCACGATTATAAATAATCAACCTGTTTATGGTGCCACTGGTGGAGCCATTCAGTCCGATGTGTTTGCTCCAGGGCCTATATATCTTCAAGGGGATCATACCGGGATATCATTCCGGAATTTGGTTCTTACTCCAATCATTCATTAAATGGCAATTATTAATCGTGGTTATGATGAAGTCGAAAGAATCAAAAACGATAAGTCGTAGAGGTTTTATTGGAACCTCTACCATTGTGTTGGGTGGATTTACTGTTGTTCCCTCGCATGCTGTTTCTGGATTGGGGCACCTCGCTCCAAGTGATAAACTCAATGTTGCAGGCATTGGTATAGGTGGCATGGGGCGTGTGGATCTGGAAGATGTCGCAAAGACGGAGAATATTGTTGCCCTGTGTGATGTTGACTGGAATGAATCGGTATCCAATGTGTTTAACACCTACTCGAAAGCAAAAAAATATAGAGACTATCGGATGATGCTGGATGAGCAGAAGGATATTGATGCCGTGATCGTTGCTACGCCCGATCATACACATGCCTTAATAAGTATGGAGGCAATGAGGAGGGGAAAGCATGTTTATACTGAAAAGCCACTGACTCACACGGTCTATGAAGCAAGGATGTTAACAGAAGCTGCCCGGAAGTACAACGTTGCAACACAAATGGGCAATCAAGGTCAGGCCAGCGATGCTTCACGTCGGATTCAGGAGATGATTTGGGATGGGGTGATTGGCACAATACAGGAAGTACACGTTTGGACGGATCGTCCAAACCGGGGGCTTGCTGATACCTATTGGCCTCAGGGAGTGAGACGGCCACAGGATACGCCTCCTGTACCTGAAAGTCTTGACTGGGATCTTTTCACCGGGCCCGCTCCATTACGTCCATATCACTCGGATTATCATCCGTTTCGATGGCGCGGGTGGCTCGACTTTGGTACCGGCGCTCTTGGAGATATTGGCTGTCACTCGTTTGATACTGTTTTTCGGGCGTTGAAGCTAAAATATCCAACAAATATTCAGGCGGTTTCAACTTTGGTAAATGATGAAACTTATCCGCTTGGTTCCATCGTAACCTATGATTTCCCGGCACGAGAAGAAATGCCACCGTTAAGGCTAACCTGGTATGATGGTGGATTACGTCCTCCACGTTTACCGGATATGGGTGATGATGTTCAATTGGGAGCCGGAGGCGTTCTCTATGTGGGAAGTAAAGGAAAGATTTTGGGAAATCGAATTCTTCCGGATTCCTTGAATGAATCTTATCAAAGGCCAAAACCATATCTGCCTTCGTCTCCCGGACATCGAATGGAGTGGATACTGGCTTGTAAGGGCGGCGACCCGGCAGGGTCTAATTATGAATGGGCAGGACCATTGACGGAAACCGTTTTATTGGGCAATATTGCACTGAGACCAGAACTGAGAGAAAAACTGAGTTTTCAAAGTCTCCGTTTTGACCCTGAAAATCTCAGTTTTCCCAAAATGCCTGAAGCAGATCAATTTATACATTATAAATACCGGGAAGGTTGGTCCTTATAATCAAAAATAACAGGCTTTTAATGACGGTTGGTTTGAGGGGGCATTAAAAGTCTGTTAAGAAACTAACTACAATGAAAAATTTGATCTACATTTTATTGGTTTTTTCTCTTGGTTTTGGCGGCTGTTCTAAAGGCAGCGATGATCCAGTGCCGGAGGAGACTCTTGTTAAGAATGAAAATTTTTTGGTGAAGACCCTGCTTTACATGGAATGGGCTTCAGCGTCAACAGTTATGTCAATGGATTATACAGATATGCGGAATTCATTGATTTCAGGTCTTGACAAGCGATGTGATGACGCGCTTTCTTTTCTGGAGGAAATGGAGGATGTTGATTTGTGCATGGGGGCTATGATTTATAAGTTTTTTTTTGAAGCAAACATATTTAGTGCTCAACAATTGGCAGCTATGACCTTGGAGGAATATCGGACTTCCATGATCGATTTAAATGCAGCTAAAACTGTTTTTTCTGTCGCTGAACTTCAGAAAAAGAACAATATCCGAAATTTAAGTATTGCGTACGGTTGGTGGTTTTATCAGAATACATCGACGATGCAGAAAATTGAGAAGTTGAACAACGTGGCGAGTGCAGAGCCCTCTTTTGATATGAAAGATGACAAAGGACGGGTAATGGATGTCTTAAGAATTGTAAAAGCAGATGAATCGTATACCTATCTTGGGGTATATCATGCCATGGCAAGCACAAACGAATTCATACTCTACCTGGCTGGCAGTAATGATCTTAAAAACTGGATCAATATTACAGCGTTGGGAGATCGGTCACATCAAGGTGATATAGAAAAATGGGGTAGTGGGTATATTATCGCTAACGAGCAAGACCCCGTTCAGGGATCTAATAACATCCGGGTCAGATATTACTCGTCCTATGCGGACTTGGCGATGGACAAGCCCTCTAATGATAAGACAATATCTCAGACCTTCTCGAACCTGGCCGAAGGAACTCCTGATATACGAAAAATTGAGGGATTGAGCCCGTCCTCTTCTCACATTGTTATTGGATACCACTACTATGATAATGGAGTTCGTGACCAACAAGCTTTTGGAATTCTTCGTGATTTTTCAGATTGGAGAACCTGGAAAGATGAAGTGTCAAATTTTACCATTCAGGAGATGGGATACAAAGGGAATATTGGGGGGAGAAGTGCATTTAGTCATGACGGCGATTATGTGCTTCAGGAAGCTCAAATAAGCTCTGGAGATTGGAGTAGCTGGCGACTTTTGTTTGGGAATGGCGCATTTTATTATACCCTACAGCCACAAACACCACTTGGATCAACATCTTTCGCCAATCCTGGAATTACTTCAATTGATGCTGACAAGTTTGTAGTTACTAGTTTTTTGCCTTCACAAGGAAATAGAAGTGGAGAAATAGGTGAACTCGTATACATTATTCAGTTTTAAAACTGATGGAACTAAGTCGGTGATGATTTTTGAAGATGGGAAGTAGGTTGTAATTGAAACCAAGAACAACAAGTTTGGCTTGCAATGGCGGCGAAATTAAAATGGCTACCATGCCGATATGACTGGTAAATGGCACCTGTCGCAAACCAAACCGATGGATAATCCGGTGGCGCAAATGCGGTGGATGACACACCAGGTAGATTACCGTCTATTTTCACCGCTGAGATATTACGAGACAAAAAGTTCAAAAAAGAGTATGGCAATCATGCCGTACTCTTTTAAGTTTTCTTTCAAAAACTTCCGGGCTTTGGTCATGTGGTCTTCCACGGTTTTGATTGAAATTTTGAGTTCATCAGCTATGTCTTTGTTTGAACGGCCAGCTTCTTTGCTGAGCAAAAAGATGCGCCGCCTTTGTTCGGGAAGTTTCTGGACTAATTGTTGAACCTGTTCCGATAACAAAGTAAAATCAACCTGCTTTTCGGTATCCGAACTGTTTTTGATAACCACCGACCTCAAATGTTCAAGATATTCTTTTTCCGAAACTTTTTTCCGAAAAGTAGAAATGACCGCATTGCGCGCAACGGTAAACAGGAAAGCCTCCAAGTTGGTATCATCTTTTAAGGTTTTGCGGCTGTTCCACAGGCGGATAAAAACCTCCTGCACCAAGTCGAGCGTATCCTCTTCCGACTTTAAATAGCCGAAGGCGAAACGATACAACCGGTTGCTGTACTGCTCGTATAGCCCGTTCACCGCTGTTTTGTCGCCAGCCCTGAGCTGCTTCAAAAGGTTGTTTCCCATGATGGTTTGCTTTCTTCTCGCAGTGTGCAAAACTACAAAAATGTTTCATTTTCTTTGTGACACCCGGCAGTCAGGGACCATCCTCCCGACTTTTAAACGACAACCGCTACGCCCCACTGCCGTCAAAAAGAGAAGTCTTTATCGCGGTAAAAGGTTCGGAGGGCTCTAACCCAGGTTCGAAGCATTCTAACCCAGGTTCGAGGCGTTCTAACCCAGGTTCGAGGCGTTCTAACCCGGGTTCGAGACATTCTAACCATAGTCGCCTTTGAATAAATTAATCGGACACCAATAAAAAATTTTAATATGCGGGCAGGGGTTTTTAGGGAAGTACACGTTTACCTAAATGAAAGCAGCAATCAATGAAAGCATTTTTTCGAAAATATCTTGACAACAACGCTACGGAGGAAGAATTCCGGTTGTTCATCGAATTGTTTACGGATCCAAGTAAAAAGTTTCTTTTAGAAGATCATTTAAAAGAAGATTGGGACCACATGGATCGTGACGTGAACATCCCTGACCTTCAGGGCAGCCTCCACAAAATTCATTTCGAAATAAACAAACAGGAAAAGCTGGGGCCAAAATCAGCAAGGTTTGTAAACTATTTGACCCGTGCAGCGGCCATCTTGTTGCTACCCTTGGCAGTCGCTTTTTTGCTGCAGCTTCAAAAAAACAACAACCGTCCGGCAGATATGCAAACCATTTCTACCCCATTGGCATCAAAAACGACATTTCAATTGCCCGATGGTTCCACCGTTTGGTTAAATTCAGGTTCATCAATTAGCTTTCCTGATGAATTTATAGGGGATTACCGCTTGGTGAAACTTAAAGGTGAAGCTTTTTTTGATGTGAAGAAGGACAAAAAACCTTTCCGGGTCGAAACATCACATTTCATGATTGCCGTATTGGGCACAGCTTTTAATGTAATGGCTTATGCCGGCGAGGTACCAGCGGTTACACTGGAGCGTGGAAAAATCACACTGGAAACAGCTTCGAAAAAACACGCTGACATGCTTCCGGGGCAACAAGCGGTTATTGATACTGTGAAACAATCAATAGAACTAAGCAACGTTGAGCCTGTCCTTTTTTCATCGTGGGTAAGGAACCAGTTGATCATTAAGAATGAGCCTTTGTCGACCGTGATAAACAAGCTTGAAAGGTGGTACAACATTGATATCGACATTGAAGACCAATCGCTTAAGGAGATACAAATGACCGCCAACATTGAATTTGAATCAATAAGGGAAGTGATGGAATTAATGGAACTGACCTTGCCTTTAAAATATGAATACCATAAAAATACCAGGAGACTGGTTATTTCAAAAAAGTAAAAAACACTGAACCTAAAATAAATGGCCTATGTGAACAACAAGTAAAAGAAATAGCAAAACCGCCATTGGCGAAAAAAAAGTGGGAAAGCTGCGAACTTCCCCACCCATTGAAAAATAATTGTGGATAATTATTAATCTTAATAAGTCAAACTTATGAAAAAAAAGGTATTGAAGAAAGTCCCCTTATGGAATTTCTTCTTAAAACTTCTAATGATTATGAAGCTTAGTGCATTTATTCTATGTTTATCGGTACTTTCAGTTTTTGCCTCTAAAACTTATTCCCAGACAACAAAACTGTCCCTATCGATGAAAAACACCAGCATTAACGATGTGTTGAAGAAGATTGAAGACCAGAGCGAATTCCGCTTCTTCTATTCGGGTGATATCGACACCCAGGAAAAAATTTCAATTGAAAGCAAGAGTGCCGCTATTCAAGACATCTTAAATGAAATTTTTGAAGAGACCAACATCGCCTACAAAATCGTAGGACGGCAAGTTGCCCTGTTTAATAAGGGCGCGGAGGAAACTGGGTTTTTTACTCTTCAGCCCAAGCAGGTAACAGGGCGGGTTGTGAATGAAGGAGGGGAGCCAATTCCCGGAGTTACGGTGCTTATTAAGGGAACCATGAATGGAACCATTACCGACTTGGATGGGAGTTACGTCATTGGCAATGTCCCCGAGAATGCCAGCTTGGTTTTTTCTTTTATAGGGATGGTTTCGCAGGAGGTTCCTGTTGCCGGAAAAACAAACATCGAAGTGCGGATGCGCGAAGATGTTGTTGGTGTGGAAGAGGTGGTTGTGATTGGATACGGCACCCGGCAAAAGAAAAACCTGATTGGTGCGGTTGACCAAGTCAATGCCAACCTGATTGAAGACCGCCCGGTGTCAAATGCCATGCAGGCGCTTCAGGGAGCTTCAGCCAACCTGATCATTCAGCAAAAGAGCATGAACCCGAACGATAACAATATGAACATCAACATCCGTGGCGTCAGTACAATGAACAACAACGACCCGCTGATCGTTATCGATGGGTTGATTTCGGGTACAGGAACGTTGAACAACCTGAACCCGAATGACATCGAAAATATATCGGTGCTGAAAGATGCAGGCAGTGCAGCAATTTACGGATCACGTTCCGCTAACGGCGTTATTCTGGTCACTACCAGAAAAGGCGGCAAAACAGGAAAGCCGCTGGTCAAGTTCAGCAGCATGGTTGGCTATCAGGACCCGGATATCTTGTTTCAGCCCGTGCAGGGTTGGCAAAATGCCATGCTCCGCAACCAGGCGAATATGAATGTAGGGAACGCTCCCATATTTACTCCGCTACAGATCCGCGATCTGTATGAACACCGCAGCGAAGAGTTCTGGTACCTGAATGAAATCATGCAAAAAGGATTGCAGCAAAACTACAACATGAGTGTATCGGGGGGTAACCAGAACAGCACGTACATGATATCAGCCGGTTATTTAGACCAAGAAAGTAACTTTGTTGGGGATTTTGGAACAGAACGTTATAACTTCCGTTCAAACCATACCACCGAATACGGCAGGTTCAAGCTCACTTCTTTAATGGCTTATACAAAAAGGATGGAAAACACGGTGGCTGGTGGAACCGGCAATACCATTATCAATTCTTCGCGCATACCTCCTTATTATTATTACAAGTTTCAAGAAGACGGCAAGTGGTTGATAAACGATGTGATTGGAGACGACAATACCATGGCTTACCTGAAAGACGGGGGCTATGAGAAAAAGGATGAAGACAACTTTATCGGCAGCTTAGGCCTTGATTTTAGCATTATTGAAGGGTTAAAAGCCAAAGGATTGGTCGGGCTCGACCTGACCCAGCACCACCGTTTCCGTAGGGATAAAAAAGTGCCGCTGTATTCAACCACCGATCTGGAGACTCCGGTTTCATATATCCACCCCAACACGCTTACGGAAGATTATAACAGCAAGAAGTATACTTTGAGTACCCAGTTTATGCTGGACTTTAACCGTACATTCAACTCTGTTCACCAAGTGAATGGATTGTTGGGTGTTTCCAACGAATCCTATACCTTCAAAGCTAGCCGGATTGCCTGGGAATATACTGATGAAGAACTTGGTCTTCCAACAACGGAAGATAAAATTCAAAACAAGGATAACAAAAATAGCAACGGAGATACCGATCAAACCAGTATCACATCTGTATTCGGACGTGGAGGATACAGTTATATGAACAAATATTATGCTGACGTCACGTTCCGTTACGATGGTTCGTCAAAATTTGCCGAAGATGAACGCTGGGGATTTTTTCCTTCGGTTTCAGCCGGATGGAGGCTTTCCAGTGAAAATTTTATGGCCGGCTACGCAGAGCGTATCGGTGACCTAAAAATCCGGGCTTCATATGGCGTATTGGGGAACCAGAACGTGGACAACTACTCTTACCAGACGGCTTTCGAAATAAAAAAGGATGAATATGTATTTAATAATGAAGTGGTGCCTGGGATCGGTATCGACTATGGCAATCCTTATTTAACTTGGGAAAAATCAGCCAACCAAAACATTGGGATGGACGCAGCATTTTTCAAAGGGAGCCTGTATGTGACGTTCGATTACTTCAACAAAGAAACGACCGATATTTTGCTGTCGCCCGAAGTGTCTACTGTATTTGGAAGCAATGCAGCGAAGGAAAACGCTGGTACAATGAGAAACAGGGGATGGGAAACAACCCTTACTTACCGCCTGAGATCAAGAAATTTCGATCACAGGTTCAGCTTGAACATGGCCGATTCCCAGAATGAAGTGACTGATTTTGGAGGAAAAGAACGTATCGACCAGAACGACCAGTTGTACAAGTTGATTCGCGAAGGCGAAGCGCTGGGCTCATATTTTGGGTATAAAACTGACGGATACTTTCAAAGTTTCGAGGAAATTGCGAACAGCGCGCTTCCTGTAGGGGCGTCTGTTCAACCTGGAGATGTGAAATATAAGGACATCAACGGAGATGAAGTCATTGATGAAAAAGACCGCGTGGTATTGGGGAACGCTTTTCCAAGATATACCTTCGGTTTCACCTATGATGTTACCTTCAAAAACTTCGATTTCAGTGTCTTGCTGCAGGGAGTGGGAAAACGCGACATGTATATTCGCGGCGAATTGATTGAACCTTTCCATTCAAACTATTCCTACGCGATTTATCAACACCAACTGGACTTTTGGACACCTACCAATCCCGATGCCAAATGGCCACGCCTCGTAGCCCCCAGCTCACCTTCCTCTGCGAACAACTGGGGAAAAGCGGGTTCTGATATCTACCTTTTGGATGGGGCTTACCTTCGTGTAAAAAATATCCAATTGGGATATACCTTGCCAAGCCGGCTAACCTCAAGGGTTGGAATTCAAAAATTACGTGCAAGCGTTAACGCGCAAAACTTGTTGACGCTCTCTAAAAACTCCTTTATTGATCCGGAATCTTCCGAATTCGGAAATAACATGGGAGGAATAGAAGGTGTCGCGGCGAACAGTGCCAGGAACTATCCTACATTGGTCTATTATGGATTTGGATTGGAATTGGAATTTTAAAACACGTACACCATGGAAAAAAAGATAAGAAAATACAGCATAGGAATTGTTGCTATGTTCCTGGCATTTTTTACTTCGTGCAACGACCTTGATTTGGCACCCACGAATAAATTTACCGATTTGAACTACTGGACATCACCAGAAAAAGCTTCTGCCGTTTTAAATATGGCGTATAACCAGATGTTTGGTGCCAACTATTTCTTCGCAAACGAAAGGTTGTCTGACAACCTTTATGAAGGACGGGGAAACACGGACGAAAAGATCATCACTTCAGGACAAGCCGATGCAGCCCTTGGCCGCTTTGCCAACGAGTGGAAAAATTGTTATGAGGGGCTCAAAACCTGTCATACGTTTCTGGAGAATGTTGACCGGGTTCCAAATATGGATGAAACGCTGAAGGCCCGAATGAAAGCCGAAGCCCGTTTTATCCGTGCTTATTTGTACTTCCGGCTGGCAAACCAGTTTGGCGACGTCCCCTTGTTCGACCACAACCTGAGCCTGGAGGAAGCTAACAATGTAACACGTTCACCCAAATCGGATGTGCTTAATTTTGTCAGGGAAGAACTTAACGAAGTTGCATCCATTCTTTCGGTTAAAGAAGAATATGATCCTTCGGACAACGGTAGGATCACCAAGGGGGCTGCGATGACCCTGTTGGCGCGGACCTATTTGTATGAAAACGACTGGACAAATGTCGCTTCCATTTGTGAAGGGATCATGGATGGTACCTATGGAGAGTACGAACTTTTCCCAAGTTATTCAGGCCTTTTCCTGCCCGAAAATGAATACAACGACGAAGTGATCCTAGATCTTGGCTATGTTTTGATAGAAAGGACATGGAGTGAGTTTTACGATGCTATTCCTATTTCGGTGGGTGGACGGATCAATGCCTTCGCTCCGACCCAGGAATTGGTTGATGCCTATCTCATGAAAAACGGGAAAAGTATTAGCGATGCAAACTCAGGATACAATGAAGATAGTCCTTACGTGAACAGGGACCCACGTTTTGAAGCCACGGTCGTTTATCACAGTTACCAATGGGAAAAAGGCGACGGAACAAGCTCTACGATCTACATCAAACCCGGCTCTTCCGAGGCGGCGGGCGCTTCTAACCTGGACGAATATGCAGGTCCGGGACAAAATTCCACAGGAACAGGATATTACCTGCGGAAATATTTTGATCCCACGGCACCGATCGGGATGGCATCAGGCCTAAACCTGATCTTGATGAGATATGGCGACGTGCTGCTGATGTATGCAGAGGCTAAAAATGAATTGGGTCAGATGGACGAAAGTATTTGGAACGAAACAATCCGGGCGCTTCGTGTCCGGGCGGGGTTTACTGACGCTGATGCATTGAACTATCCGGCGGGAGACCTTCGCGAAATCATCCGGAATGAACGTCGCATCGAACTGTCCATTGAGGGATTGAGGCTTTTTGATATACGTCGCTGGGGAACAATTGAAACGGTTATGAACGGAAATCCTCACGGAGCGAAGTTCGCGGCTGGTAATACCCAGTATATCCAACTGGATCAGAGGAGATTTAACGCCGAACGGGATTATCTGTTCGCAATTCCTCAATCACAAAGGGATATCAATGATAATTTGACTCAAAATCCTGGCTATTAATCATTCATTAATCAGCGTTTAAAATTAAACTACGTATGAAAAAAATATTGATCAAACTGTTTACAGTAGCTTCTTTTATCTTCGCTTTTATCGCTTGTAGCGACGATGGTGAAGTGAGAGATTTAGGTGTAACGGCAGTCAGTTCGCTTTACGAACCGGATAACGGAAAGACAATTGTGCTACAGGCTTCGGCATCGGCCACTTTGTATTTTGAATGGGAACCGGCCAGGGCCGAAGATAGCGGAATGGTATTGTATGAAGTCGCCTTTGATGAAGCTGACGGAGATTTCTCCGAGCCACTCTTTGTTGCAGCAGCCGATAACAACGGAGGAAGCAACCATGCCACCTTCACGCACAAGCAATTGAATAAAATTGCTGCCATGGCGGGTATCGAGTCTGCCCAGCAGGGAATGCTTAAATGGACTGTTCTTTCTTCAAAAGGAATTAACCCGATGAAAGCGGAGGAAGAAAGGACACTTTCGTTGACCCGTTTGTCTGGGTTGGCCGACATCCCTGATAATTTGTACATCACAGGCGCGGCCACAGAAAACGGCGATGACCTTTCCAAAGCGCTTGTCATGAAAAAATTGGCCGACGGAGAATTCGAGATTTATACGAAACTGACGGAAGGTGAAAGTTTTAAATTTGTGAGCGCCACTACCGGAACTCCGCTAGAGTTCTCTTTATCCGGCGAACAGGTAGTGGTGGGAGGAACATCTTCAGTCCCTAAAACCGGGATATACAAATACTATCTCGACTTCAACATCGGCTCTTTTACGTCGAAGGAAGTAACAAAAGTCAGCTTGTTTCTGAACTGGTCTCAAATGAAGGTCGAACTGCCTTACAAAGCTTATGGCGTATGGGAACTGACCAACCATACCATTACAGGTCTCACCGGCGGCGAAAATACCGACGACCGCTACAAATTCAGGATGGAAAGTTCGATAGGAGAAACCGAATGGCGGGCCATTAATAACGACAGCAAACCAACAGGCAATGAGGCGTATTATTACATGGTTGAAAAAACGAATGTGGAGCAGTGGACAAACAACCAGGTATGGAAAAGCCCGGCAACAGACGGGTGGAGCGATAAAACATACGACATTTCCTTCTCTCTGAATCCAGAAGGGTCTTATACTCACAATTTGGTAATTAAATAACCTGAACATGAAAAAAATAGTAATCAGATTAACAGTTATAGCCTCTCTGTTTCTCGCGTTAACTGCGTGCGAGGACGATGGAGGCGATGTGGACACAAGGTTGGCAGCAGTCAGCACACTGACAGAACCCCTTGATGGAAAAGAAATCGCTTTGGAGACTTCGGCCGGCGCTTCCTCCTATTTTGAGTGGGAATATGCTAATGTTGAAGAAAGTGGTACCGCTGTTTATCAAATAGCTTTTGATAAAACAGACGGTGACTTTTCAAATCCTGTTTATTTAACTTCTGCCGACAACAACGGACTGTATAACAATGCCGCCATTACACACAAGCAATTGAATAAAATAGCTGGTATGATGGGCATCGGTTCTTCGGAAACCGGAACGTTCAAGTGGACCGTTTTCTCTTCCAAAGGCCTAAAAAGTTTGAAAGGCCAAGAGGAAAGAAGCATTACCATCACCCGCCTGGCAGGTTTTGCTGATCTGCCTGTCGATGTTTATGTAACAGGCGAAGCGTCTGAAGGAGGCGATGACCTTTCCCAGGCTCATCAAATGAAAGCAGTTGCCGGAGGCGAGTTTGAGACTTATACCCAACTAACCGCAGGCGAACCATTTTATTTCACTGACGCTACTTCCGGTACTCCCAGGGAATTTTATACTGACGGAGGTTTAGTAAAAGAAAACGGCACTTCCACAGTATCAACAACAGGCGTTTACAGGATCACGCTCGATTTCAACACGGGCGCCTGTACCTACGCACTGGTTACAAGGATCGGTTTCTACTTCTCTCCCGATGGGCAGATTTTATTCGATCTTCCATACGTCGGAAATGGAGTATTCCGGGCTGAAGACCAGACTGTCACTTTCAAGCAGGAAACTTGGGGCCGGGATGAACGGTACAAATTCCGTATGTTTGTGAAAGAAAATGGGGGAGCAGATCCTGAAACTGAACTGGAGTGGGGCACGTTGAATGGAACTGATTCCAGGCCTACAGCAACTAGCCCGGAATCGTACTACTATATCAAGTTGATCACCAATGTTACCCAGTGGGACAACAAGTGGAAACTGATGGGTGATTTTGATGATGTTCCGGCAGATTATACCATTTATCTGCAGGCGGGGCAACCCTACACCCATTCGATAACAAAATAAAGAATGATAACACAACAGCCGGGAGTGGTCGAATAGACTGCTCCCACTGTTTTTAAACAGAGAAGGTTATGAAAAATACGATTAAGCGGGAGCAGGGGCCAAGCTTGTTTGAGGCTCTGCCAGGCGTGAGTATTTTGCGCGCAGCGAAAAAATGGCTGTATGTAGCATTGCTGCTACCTGCATTATTGATATCATGCGGCGATGACAACGATGTTGTCCCCGAGCAGGAAGAAGACGGAATAGATTGGAATGAAGCGGCAAACCTTAGCAGCATGTCGTTGGCTAATTCGTTCTGGAATTCCGAAGAAAAGTGGTTTTACTATGACAATAACGGGAAAGCCGATTGGAATTACTGGCCGCAGGCACATGGACTGGACGTCCTCACTGATGCTTGGGTGCGGACGAACGACACGAGATACAGTGCTTATTTCGACAACTGGTACGCCGGCGTGAAAGCCCGAAACGGAAATACGTTTGAAAACGATTTCTATGATGATATGGAGTGGATTGCTTTGGCTACACTACGCGTCTGGCAGGTAACTGATGACCCTAAATTTAAGGAAGCCACCTTGCAACTGTGGGAATACATCAAAACCGGCTGGAATTCAAATGCCGGGGGAGGCATCTCCTGGAAAAAAGGACAGGAATACAGCAAAAATGCTTGTTCCAACGGCCCGGCCTGCATTTTGGCAGCCCGCCTGTACCAGGAATTCGGGGATGAAAGTTATAAAGAATGGGCCCTTAAAATTTATAACTGGGAAAAGTCAACGCTGGTGAACATGAATAACGGAATGGTTTACGACAATATCAACAGTGAAACCGGCCAGATCAATAAAGACTGGGTATTTACCTACAACCAGGGAACGTTCATCGGCTCTGCCGTCGAGCTATATAAAATCTTCAACGAAAAGGCTTATCTGAACGATGCTGTTCTTGTGGCGGATTATACAACCAGCAGCTTGACCAACAATTCCGTCCTTAAAAGCGAAGGAACTGGCGACGGTGGCCTTTTCAAAGGAATCTTTATTCGTTATTTCACCGACTTGATCCGTCAGGACCGTCTGGATGCTGCAGCAAAAAAGCGCTACATCCAGTTCATCCAGTACAATGCGGAAATATTATGGACGCAGGGAACTACCAAACCGGCTATTCTATTTGGTCCCAACTGGAGCGTAAACCCGGGTTCAATTACCGGACTGCCCGAGCAACTCAGTGGTTGTATGCTCATAGAAGCAGCAGCCCTTCTGCAAAAGGAAGGTTTGATTGTGCAATAAAAATTGAGGACATTTTTGTGAAGTTTAATCTATTTTAGAACCTTTAGCGAAATTTGTCTTCAACGTGAGTGAAAAAGCACGCTAACTTGTATCACGGTTATCTGTAAACATGTAATAACCTAAAACAACTATAACAAACGAACTACGATGATTAAACATGCATTAACAATAGCGATTCTGCTGATTTTTTTAAGCTGTATAGAATCTCCGAAACAATTGACTGACTATGTCAACCCATTTCTGGGAACCGCTCCTTTACTTGATAGTGCCGATATTGGTTACAAGCCGCCAAAAGACTGGCGGGTGTGGGCCGGCCTAACCTATCCGGGAGCCTCGCTTCCGAATGCCATGGTGCAGTTGAGTCCAATTACCGAGTGGCGCAGTGGTGCTGGCTACGAGTACGAAGACGAAAAAATTCTGGGCTTTACCCATACCAACAAAGGACATTGGAATTTGTGTCATATTCCGTTTTTGCCAGTCACCGGTGAGGTAGATTCCCAGGATTTTGGCTCGGCTTTCAGTCACGAAAGTGAGTCGGCTGAAGCGGGTTATTACGAGGTGCAGCTTGAGCGCTACGGAATTCATGCTGAACTGACTTCGACGCTACGCGCCGGATACCACAAATACACTTTTGAAGCGGATCAGCCCAAAAAGCTGGTGGTTCAGTTAACCCGCTCCAACGAACGGGTGAGCGACTGGCAAATTGAACAGCAAGGCGAACAAGCGTTTCAGGGATATCAGCAAACTGGTGGCAAAATTTACTTTTACGCGCAGACTAATCATTCAATAAAAAACATTGAATCGCAAGGCAGCGAACGGAACGAAATTTCAGTGGTAACCTTTGAAGATTCCGATCAACCTTTGGAGATAAAGGTCGGCCTTTCGTTTGTCAGCACCGAAAATGCCAAAGAAAACCTCGAAGCCGAAGTAAGCTCAAAAAGTTTTTCAGAAGTGAAAAATGAAGCAAGCCAAACTTGGGAAGAACTGTTGTCGAAGATTCAGGTGACCGGAGGGACTGAGCGTCAAAAAGAATTGTTCTATTCATCTTTGTACCGCTCGTTTTTGTGGCCGGCTTTGCGCAGCGATGTGAATGGCGAGTTTACCGACGAAAGTGGGGAAGTGGTTAAAAAGGATTTTCGCTACTATACCAACCCGTCGTTGTGGGACACCTACCGAAACAAGCTGGTGTTGCTGGGCATGTTGTCGCCCGATGTCACCAACGATGTCATCCAGTCGTTGATCGATAAAGGTGAAAAGACTGGTTTCATGCCAACCTTCTTCCATGGCGACCACGCTGCGCCCTTTATTTCAGGTTCGTACCTGCGCGGCATTCGGGGGTACGATGTGCAGAGCGCTTATGATCTGCTTCTGAACAATGCCACCAAAGAAGGCGGCACGCGCCCACATATTTTGGAATACATCGCAAAAGGCTACATCTCTACTCCCGAAGTGGAAAATCCCCATGTGGAAAGCAAAGCGAAAGCCGGCGTAACCAAAACACTGGAATATGCCTACGACGATTATTCGCTGGCCCTGTTGGCAAAAGAATTAAACCGCGAAGAGGATTATCAAATGCTGATGAAGCGCACATCAAACTATAAAAACCTGTTTGACTCTTCAACTGGCTTGATGCGTGGCCGACTGGAAAATGGCGAGTGGGTCCATAATTTCAATCCGGAATACCCCTATTACGAATACATGTACCGCGAGGCCAATGCGTGGCAGTCGTCGTTTTTTGCACCACACGATACGAAAGGCCTGATCGGCTTGTATAAAGATGAAGGCGAATTTGAAAGCAAACTCGATTCGCTGTTCAGTATTCCATGGAACGGCAATTACATCGCACGGAATGTTTCATCTTTTATCGGACAATATTGCCACGGCAACCAGCCGGATCATAGTTTTCCGTATCTTTATCATTTTGTTGGCAAACCGGAAAAGTCGCAAGTGATGCTTGACAGTATAATGAACCATTTTTACGGAATGGGGGAAGATGGTCTGGCGCTCTGCGGAATGGATGATGCGGGAGAAATGTCGGCCTGGTACGTGTTTGCTGCGATGGGCATTTATCCCTATTCGCCGGGCGATGCCGATTACATCGTGTCTGTTCCCTTGTTTGATCAGGTTGAGGTTGCGTTGGACGACCAAACCCGATTCACCATTCAGAAAACAGGAACCGGGCGGAGGGTGACCGGAATAAACATCGGTGAACAGCCGGTTGATGGTTATTTCATTTCACACGACGACTTGAAAGCAGGGAAGAAATTGGTGATCATGACAGAATAAAGAATTTGCATGGAAAGTTAAGCTGACAGATTCCGATATTCATCGGAATGACGATGTTTCAAGCTTTGTCGGCAATTTGAAACTTGGAACTAAACTTTAAACTTTAAACTCAAAACTCATATGACAACAAGAAGAGACTTTTTAAGAACCGGAGGATTAACAGTAACAGGATTGGCTGTTGCAGGCTCCGGAGCGTTTGCCGCTGCAGGCAAAGCAAGTTATGTGACCAATCGCCCAGCCGTTGGAAAACGCAATTTTGCATCGAAAGCGGTTGACAAAACAATTGTGGCTACCAAAGCCAAACTGAAAGACCCCAAGCTGGCCTGGATGTTTGAAAACTGTTTTCCAAATACGCTCGACACGACCGTTGAGTACAGCAAGCAAAACGGAAAGCCAGACACTTTTGTGATTACCGGCGACATTCATGCCATGTGGTTGCGCGACTCAACGGCGCAAGTATGGCCTTACCTGCCCTTGGCAAATGAAGATGCAGAATTGCAATCGTTGCTGGCCGGGGTGGTCCACCGTCAAACGCAATGTGTGTTGCTGGACCGCTATGCCAATGCTTTCAATAAAACGAAAGAAGAAGAGGTGCACTGGATGAGCGACCTGACAGATATGAAGCCAGGTTTGCACGAACGTAAATGGGAGATTGACTCCTTGTGTTACACCGTTCGCTTGGCATACAATTACTGGAAAACAACTGGTGACAAAAGCGTTTTTGATGCGGATTGGAAAAAGGCGGCAGCTTTAATTGTAAAAACATTCAAAGAACAACAACGCAAAGATGGCTTGGGACCGTACAAATTTCAGCGGGAAACACCCCAGCAGTTGGATACCGTGTCCAATCACGGATATGGCCGTCCACTGAAACCTGTGGGATTGATTAACTCAACTTTCCGTCCGTCGGACGACGCAACGACCTATGGCTTTTTGGTTCCTTCAAACTTATTTGCGGTTGTATCATTGAAGCAACTGGCTGAAATCAGCGATGAAGTTACAGGAGACAAGGCCTTTGCGAAAGAATGTTTGGCTTTATCCAAAGAAGTAGATGCAGCAGTTAAGGAATACGCAATTGTAGATCATAAGAAATATGGAAAGGTATATGCATTTGAGGTAGATGGTTTTGGTAACCATACCTTCATGGATGATGCCAATGTGCCGAGTTTGCTGGCGCTTCCTTACCTGGGATTGGTTGATAAAGACGATCAAATCTATCAGAATACCCGCAAGCTAGTTTGGAGTGAAGACAATCCGTATTTCTTTAAAGGAAAAGCAGCCGAAGGTATTGGTGGGCCGCACGTAGGTTACGAAATGGTTTGGCCTATGAGCATCATCATGCGGGCAATGACCAGCTCGGATGAGAAAGAGATTGCCTGGTGTATTCGCACCCTGCGCAATACCGATGCGGATACCGGTTTTATGCACGAAACATTCCATAAAGATGACCCAGCCAATTTCACCCGGTCGTGGTTTGCCTGGGCCAATACTTTGTTTGGTGAGTTGATCTTGAAATTAGTGAATGAAGAAAAAATGAATTTGCTGAGCTAATTTGATATTTCTCGACAGAGAAACTTATAAAAAGGGCCACGAAAGCTGTCGTTTCCAGACAAGCACCGTGGCTTTTTTGTTTTTCAATACCTCCGATGTTGATGGGCGTTTTGAAGATCCGGTTATATGGAAAAACAACATTCAATACCACCTGATTCTCAATGACCTGGGAACAGCATCAACTAACCAAGGTCGAAGTTAGGCAATTCCTTCATCCTGAAACAGGGGAACAAGCACTTTGAGATCGAAACAACAGAACGAAATTGCTTTTAATTGAAACGATCCAGTGTATCAATTGTCTCTTCAAGTTGTTTCTTTGTCTTCCTGAGTTTTGTTGCAATCATCTTAAACAAATCATCTTTTGTTTCATGCCTCCAAAATAAATCAGCATTGGTCAGTTGCGGAAACTCTCTCTTGAGTATTGGCTTAAGGTGATCCCAATAATTCAAATCAAATCTTGATTCCATTTTTTAAAGATTTATAGTTAATCCAATCTTTCCTCTTGTCCGTGTTTTGTTTTTTCTTTTGAATAGCCTCACTTTCGCAAGTCGCTGATTGGATTCTATGCTGGTGGAGCAATCAGCATTAAGAAAAGTCAGTACTTTCTTTTTCGATAACGCATATCCTTTTACCTGTCCCCCGATACACCTGACATATAAATCTTCATCCCCGGTTTTCGTACCAGGGGCAGTTGGTTCGGTCATTACGGTTGCACAAACCCCTGGGATTTTATTCACCTCAGCGCAAGCTTCAAGACCGTTTATCCAGTGTGTCCGGCTATATTTGCCATTTTCATCAGAAACCACATTTGTCAGAGGTACAACAAAATCGGGGTAGTTTTCACCCGGAACCAATTCATACTCTCCAATGTCAACCAGCTCATAACCGATCGCATTAAGTGACTCTATTAGTTTACGTTTAAATTCAAACCAGCTAAATTCGGTAGATATCCCAATACGCATCAATACTCTTTTTCCATCAGCGCTTAAATTTTTTATGTTTTTTAGTGCTTCCATTTTGTTATTTTTTTTAGTTGCCCATGTTTATAGTTTATTGTTGTTTTGATCCTTTAACTTTACTGGTTTCTCTATTTTCTGTTCAATACTGTATAAATTTAATGCAAGCGGAGGCTAAAATCATTACAAAATTTTGAAGAGTTTTTACATCATTCTCACATTTTGACTGGTATTTTAAATCTTGTTGGCTAAACATCTTTCTTTGAAAGTTTTTCTTTGTATATATCTATGTTTTTCAGAATGTTAGCGTCCGGCAGAGGTTCCTTAATATTATTGTATTGAACCATTTTCTCATAAATGATCTTTGCAACAAGGTATCTTGCTGCGGGTTTGTCGTCGGCTGGTATAATATACCAAGGGGCGTGGGGCAAGGAAGTTTTGTTTATGGCTTCTTCATAGTAGTTCTGATAATGCCCCCAAAGCTCTCTTTCCGTTAAATCGCTGGGTGCAAATTTCCAGATTTTATCTTTTTTTTCCAGCCTTCTCAGCAACCGTAATCTTTGTTCCTCCTTGCTCAGGTGTAGGAAAAACTTAAAAACGATGACTCCATTTTGGGTAATATGTTCCTCAAAATCTCTGATTTGGTTAAATCGCTTATCCCAAAAATCGGCAGGTATATCCTCCACGGTTTTAATGCCCGGGATATTCTCGAAAAGCAAATATTGAGGATTTACCCTAGTTACCAGCACATTTTCATAATGGCTACGATTAAAGATTGCGTACTTGCCTTTTTCTGGTAAAGCGACGTAGTGTCGCCATAAATAATCGTGTTGCAGTTCCTTCTTGCTTGGCGATTTAAAACTGTGAACCACTACGCCACGTGGATTGAACTTACTGAACACTTCTCTTATCAGACTATCTTTCCCTGATGTGTCCATGCCCTGCAAGCACACAAGTACCCCATAACGGTTGTGAGCATACAAGGTGTTTTGTAGTTTGCCAAGCTTCTTGCCAACTTTTTTAAGTGCTTTTTTCTTTTCCTTTTTCGATTTGCCGGGTTCCAGTATTGTTGGAATTTCATTCAGCTTAACCTGGTTTGTAACGATAAAATCGGAGGTGATTAAATTTTCCATAAATATTAAAAACTAATCTTTTGACAGTCAATTTGAGTGTTCAAGATGTGTACGTAACAAAATTGATACACATGGAAGTGAATAGCATTACACAATTTTAGAATAATGTTACATGATTTACGGATTTCGCTTTTATCCGGGCCTGCTTCTTTGTCAACTCCAACGCTAAGGCGAAGACCCGGACAGAAGACTATCTCGGTTTATATTCGATATTATTTAGTGGCGTAAAAAACTCAACTTTTCCACATTTTGGGCACACGTATAAATCAAATGACTCCCGATTTATCAAAACCTCAAATAAATCTCCCCAAATTCCAAGTTTCGGACCCTCATGAAACTTAAATTCTCCTGAAAAGATCAGGGGGACGTTGCATCGTAAACAGTTAAGTTGTTTTTTATTATCGTTTAAGTCTTTGATGCCAATCACTCTCTGCTCTGTCATGCTGTAATTACAATTCCAGCACAGTTCGAAATTCTCCTCAATCTCTGCACGACAGTTTGGACAATTTTTCATTGGTTTGCCTTTTTAAGGTCACGGACCTATTTGATATTTTCGGTTTCGCTTCTATCACAAATTGTTAAAGACTCGAAACATGACACTAAATTATTCGCATTACTTCGTTCAATTTTGATGTATCGATTCCTCTAATCATGATGGTTTCTGACTTCCTTCGGTTTTCCTCGGATTTCGTAACAAGTCTTATAATCTCCACATCTAATTTTTCTTCTTCAATTTCCATATGGTCGACCATGATCTTGAGGATAAACTTCTCGTCGACTAAATAGGTGTTGTAATTGCCTTTCACAATGTCATTGTCAATAACGAAAATAACAGGCCTGTTGGTTGGTTTGACATACTTTGATCTTAAGTCGGTCAACGAGACTAATTTGGCCTGATACGCTTCTTTCATTCGAATATAGATCTGCCCATCATACATTTCGTCATCGATTTCGATTTCTTTCTTTTCAACGTAAATACTGTCGATAAGCTCAGGATCGATCGTTTTAAGAATCGATGAGTTTGAAAGTTCTCCGTTGATATAAAAGGCTGTTGGAAGACCTTCATTTTCTGATTTAATATAGATCACTTGCGGGATTGTATCCGTCAATGCTTTTTGGTTTCTGATTGAAGGATTCCGTGTGACTTTTGCGTCCTTTTTACTTATTGGCTCAATTTGTCCGGCTACAGACAGTGTCCAAAAGGAAATCATTAAAATTAGAATTAGTCTCATCCTTTTGAATTTTTATTTAATCACAATTTGTTCCATTATTATTTTCTGATTTTAAAGGGTAGGACTTTTTCAGGCACTGCTGCCGCGAGTTAATAATTTTTGCCTTTGACATCCTTTTTATGATAGTCTTTCAGTATTTTCCCCATCAGTTTTTCTTTTTTTCTTTTTTCGGCGACCGATTCTTCAAAATATGATTTTTCTCGCTGCATCTTGCGGTAATTCTCGAATAAGCTTTTGTCAATCTCACCTTTTTCAACGGCAACAAGTACTGCACATCCAGTCTCATTTGTATGAGTACAATCTTTGAATCTGCAATTTTGGGATAGGTTTAATATACGATCGAATGTGGTTTCCAATCCGTAGGCTGTATCGACGATCCCGACTTCCCGCATTCCTGGATTGTCAATAAGTATTCCACCATTTTCCAAAACAACTAATTCTCTGTGACTTGTTACATGCCGACCTTTACTCGTGCTCTGACTAATTGAATCTGTTCTCATTATATGCCTGTCAGAGAGGTTATTCATTAAAGTAGATTTCCCAACCCCCGAAGAACCAAGCATGCAAAATGACTTACCCTTTTGGATAATCAGTTTCAAGGCTTCGTATCCATCTTGGGTTTCATTGCTAATTGCAATAACTGGTATGTTTTTGATTCGCTGATTGATGTGTTTGATAATTTCGGCTTTCGATTGCTCATTTATCAAATCTGTTTTCGTTAGTACAATTATCGGGCTTACGTTGGATGAATAGCAAATTGTCAGGTATCTTTCAAGTCTGTTGATATTGAAATCGCGGTCAACGGCTTGAATAATTAGCGCATAATCAATATTTGCAGCGATTATTTGTATCTCACCAAACTGGCCAACAGCCTGTCTTGAAATAGTTGATAGTCGTGGAATGATCTTATGAATAATCGAAAAGCCGGAGTCGTAAGTTGTCAATGCAACCCAATCGCCCACGGCGGGAAAATCTTCACGACTTTTTGCCGAAAACCTTAAATGACCAGTAATTTCAGCTTCATATTCTCCATTGCCGGTTCTAACGATATATTTTTCTTTATGCTCCTTTATAACTCTTCCAATTTCAAAGTCCATAAGGTTCTTCTCAACCCTTATTTGTTCAATCTTATCGTTATATCCAAAATCTGCTAATTTCATTTTCTTATTTGCGTGTTAATCACCACGTTTAGGCATTCTTTTAATCGGTCAGTAAACTACTGTTAAATTTAGAAATAATATTTTATGTAGATAGAAAATCGTTAGTTAAAATAAGCTGGATTTTAGTCTCTTTCACCAAGTTCAGCCGTTCTTGACAGTGACGCAAGCAATCCTATTTATGACAAGCCGTACTTGTTTCCTTATTTGTCATTGAGTCCAGAATATCGATAATCTTTTCATTTTTTAAAATATACAGTCCGAGTCTTTCATGAGATATTCCATTTTCTAATTTATATTCATAAGTAGGAATATTCTCAACTAATTTCGAATCAAAGTATTTGAACTGAATGTTACTTACACTTTTCACTTTTTCCGCTACTTCAGTAATGTGGGTAGAGATAAAGAAGGTGCTATCTAAAATATTTGCAAACGATTTTATTATCAATAGCGAGCCATCAAACGCATCTTTTACATTTGTGCCCCGGAACAATTCATCGAAGATTACAAAGAGATTTTTTTTGTCCTTGATTTTCAATATGGTTTCCTTAATTCGTTTGACTTCGCTATAAAAATGACTGTATCCCAGATTTATATCGTCTGATAAGTTAATGGTAGTAACAATTCCACTATAAATAGTTGTGGTCATTTTCTTTGCTGGAATTGGGAATCCGAGATGAGCCAAATAAATAGATAGGCCAACTGACTTTAGAAATGTTGATTTGCCAGCCATGTTGGGACCAGTGAGAAAACACAGGTTGGTTGATTCGTCAATTTCGATAGAATAAGGGACAGCATGGTCTATTAGTGGATGATAAAATTCTTCGATAGAAAGGACTGGTGAAGCTAATTCTGAATACGTTGGTAAAACAAGATTTTTTTGTTTTGTAACTTTTGCAATAGAAATGAATGTATCCAATTGATAGACTAAATCCAGAATTTTGCGTAACTCGTTTTTATATTTCTTGCGAAACAGATGATCTAATTGATTAAGTTTCGAGTTCGTTATTTTTAGTTTTTTTGTGTATAAAATTTTAAAATCCGGGTTTTTGATAAACTTTGAGAGATTTTCATGAAAAAAGGCGAGTTTCACAGGAACATCAGTTTTGCTTAATATTTCAACCTTTTCTTTAAGGTGAACCAACAGATAAGCCAACTGTTGAACACCCGCTTTTATAATATAGTAATTGTTGTTAGGTGTGATTCGATATGACAGATTTTGCAAAAACGCATCCACAAAGTTATTTCGGAGAGGGGCAATATTTAGTCTTTGATAATGCTCAATGAACTCAAACTGACCGGAGTTTATTTTTAGCTCAAAACCTGTTTCCAAGATAAACTGAATTAATTCTGTTCGTTGTCGTAATTCATTTATATCAGTAATAGGATTTTTCATTAACTGATACAAAAAGCTTTTACCGCCAAATGTTTTTGTTTGATTAAAAAAGTTTGAAATAGAATTTGCAGATCTGCTATCTACAAAAATCTCCAGGTCTTTTATCGTTTGTTTATCCAGATCGAATGCTATCATTTGTCGGTTGTTAGTGTCGCCGTACCATTCCGAAATTTTATCTCTTGTTCAGATAACCCGCTGATAAATTTAGAAATAATATTCGATGCAACTAGCACGTCAATAGCTAAAATGAGTTAGCTGCCTGTCTTTTTGCCCCACCCCGGGTCTTCCTGATTTTCAGCTTCCCCTGCTCTCCCTAGTTTGAGCGAAGCGGAAACGAGAGGGAAGCTGGTAGTCGTATGCAATGACACTACAAAGCTGCGGGACGAACCAGTAGCTTGCCAGCTTTTTGGCATATTCTGATGAACAAGGGAAATTTACTGACGTCACCACGAAAATTTATTGACGTCAAGAAATTTATTTATTGACGTCACCAAATTTATTTACTGACGTCAAGAAATTATGAAAGCAATTGTAGAATCCAGATTTCCACAGCCAGAGCACAAAGCTTTGAGTGAGAAACTTCTCCAGTTAACCCATGAACTCCCGGTTGCATCTGTCTTCTATCATTTTGTCAGCTAAATGGAAAGCTTAGAGTTCGGAATGAGCTATTTGCGGCTCTAAAGTTCTGATTCCACATAGTAATGCAGGTTTTCTTTGGTGATGATATCCAAAGGAAGGTATTTAATCGGGTTGATTTTTTTCTTGAAAACCAAGTGGTCAATCAGCAAATGGATACCATAATACCCCTGGCCTTTGGGATTTTGGTTGATTAAAAAGTTGATGACGCCTTGATTCAAATAGTTAAGATTTTTTTGCAGTAGGTCGTAACCAACAAGTCGCAGGCTCAGGTTGTGTCTGCTTTGAAAATAATTGGCTACGGTATAAGCTTTTGAGGTGGTCACAAAAATTCCTTTAGTGTTTGGATGATTCTGTAGCAATTCATCCCATTGTTGTCCAAAAGAGTCCTTGTTTTTACTGTTTTGCAAATCGGCGTGTACAACTTTGAAGTTTGGATTTCCCGCTTGTTCAAAATAATCCAGAAACCCTTGTTCTTTCTTAATCAAGTGCGAAGAGTTGGCTACATCTTCATCAATATGTGCTATGACAAAGCTCACCGGGTCTGTTCCAGGATAGCCATAATGCAGCAGTTTGCCGGCCAACACACCACTTTGGTAGGAATCCTGTCCAATGTAGGCCAGCGGTTCATAATCGGGAATGTGTGTATTGAACAAGTTAAACGGGACTCCCTGAAGTTTCCAGCGATTGAGGAAGGTTAGCGACTCCCTGTAAAAAATGGGAGCCAACAAGATGCCATCATAGTTTAATCCAGAAATATTTTCAGCTTCTTCTTTAAATGAATCAACATTGAACTGATTGAACACGTGATAGGTTACTGTAAGTCCGTATTGGCGGAGTTCCGTTACTGCTTTTTGAATCCCTTTGATTGGCCCTTCCCAAAATTCATCAAGTGTTGCGTCGGGCACCAAGGCTGCAATCCGGTATTCACGTTTCGAAACCAATGCCCGGGCCAGCATGTTGGGTTCGTAGTTCAATTCTTTGGCTATGGACAAAACCCGCTGTTTCACATCTTCGGAAACCCGTCCGCGGCTGTGCAGCACTCGGTCTACCGTTCCGGTTGATACGCCGGCTTTTTCGGCAATGTCTTTTATTCTTACAATATTCTTATTCGGTTCTTTATTCTCCATATCTTCCTAAATCAGCGGGGTGACACTGCAAAAATACAGATTATTCTTCTTCCAACTTTAGTGATTCTGAAAAAGCCTTCGGCATCATCTATCTTATTTTTGATATGGCCCCTCAAAACAAAAGCGCTTAAATTGTTGAATTTAAGCGCTTTTGTTTTTATTTGAATTTGTAAGTGTGCCCAGAACAGGACTCGAACCTGCACATCCAGAAGGATACTAGTCCCTGAAACTAGCGCGTCTACCAATTCCGCCATCTGGGCATTTGTGTTTAGAACTTGTCGGGTGGTTCACCCGTTTGTCAAACGTGAGTGCAAAACTAAAAAAAAATCAATAATGGAAATGATTTTTTCAAAAATATTCTTTCGATTTATAATCTTTTGTAACTGCTTTCATACTTGGTGCTGATTACTACCCCGTTTTCATCGACAATAAAAATGAATTGCTCCACTTTGGTAACCGATGGCGAGTGGATCGGATCCAGCGTATTTACGCCTTGGTTGATGGTGGTGCCCGACAATCGTTCTTCTTTGGTGTAAATGACTTTGGTGTGTCCGTTTTGCATCGGAATTTTGGCGGGAGTTAAATCAGCAAACGTTTCAGCAACATCTTCTATTGGCTCCCCTTTAAAATCGTGATTCAGTTTGGCCTGTATTCCGCACGAAGCCGCAAAAAATAAAGTGAAGAGTAGTACCAGTATCCGGTTCATGGTGTTTAGACTATTTTTGAGATTGAAATCAAAGTTCAAAGGTAATGGAATTATGAATACAAAAGTGGCTGCCAACAGGATTCCTGCCAACAACCACTTTTTGTTCTTTATGAATAAGCTTATTTAATGCCGCGTTTGCTTAACACGTCTTTTTCGTATTGCTGAATTTCAGTAATGTATTGTTCCCCAACCGGAACTTGGCTTTGCTGGCAGTAATAATCCCATACTGCGCCAAAAGGCTTTGTTTTTAGCTCCTCGAGCATGGCCAGGCGTTCGAAGTTCTGACCGGCTTTTTCCATTTCTTTTAACATAGAAGTGGGTTCGAGCAGCGCAAACAGGAATGCTTTTTTTGCGGCGCGTGTACCAATCACATAGGCTCCGATGCGGTTGATGGAAGCATCAAAGAAATCGAGGCCAATGTTCACCCGCTTGAGGAAATTGTTGCGGATCACCTCCGAAGCAATTAACTGGACTTCCTCATTGAGGGTCACCACATGGTCGGAGTCCCAACGCACAGGCCGTGAAACGTGCAGTAGTAATTCATCAACAAACTGGAGACAGGACGAGATTTTATCGCCCACCTGTTCTGTTGGGTGAAAGTGTCCCATGTCCAGGCAAATCAGTTTGTTGTTTTGGATGGCATAGCCCAGGTAAAAATCGTGTGAGCCAACCGTCATCGATTCGGCACCAATGCCGAAAAGCTTACTTTCCACCGCGTCTTTCATCTGTTCTTTCGGATAGTCAATAGCCATCGCTTCGTCGAGCGATTTTTTCAGCAAAGCCCGGTGTCCGTTGCGATCAATCGAAATGTCCTTGCTTCCATCCGGAATCCAGGTGTTGTGTATGCAAGGCGTGCCCAGTTGCTTGCCAATTTCGGACGAGATGGCTCGGCAACGCTTCACATGTTCAACCCAGAACTTCCGGTTTTCTTCGTTTTTGCTTGATAAGGTAAATCCATCGGCCGCCCGGGGATGCGAAAAACAGGTGGCATTAAAATCCATCCCGATTCCCATTTTTTTACACCAGTCAATCCAACTTTGAAAATGTTTCACTTCAATTTGATCGCGGTCAACCAGTTCGCCTCCAAAATCGCCGTAAATGGCGTGTAGGTTTAGCCGGTGCTTTCCCGGTAACAGCGCCAAGGTTTTTTCCAGGTCAGCACGCATCTCGGCCAGGCTGGTCGCTTTTCCCGGGTAGTTTCCGGTAGCCTGAATTCCACCGCCGGACAGGGATGCATCGGGTGTTTCAAATCCGCCCACATCGTCGGTTTGCCAACAGTGAATGGAAATGACGACTTCATCCATTTTTTGAATGACTGCATCGGTATTTACGCCCAATGCGGCGTATTGTTTTTTCGCAATTTCGTATGCTTGTTGTACTGTCTCACTCATTTTATTTTAATTTTTAGATTTTATTGTAGATAAAAAACTTCTTCAAGCGCCGTGCTGACTGGCGAGTTATCGGGATTGGTTTCCATGATGTCGGCCATGTAAGCCCACCATTTTTGAACAATCTCCGTCTGTCCAAGATCCTGCGATCCACCTTCACCGCTCACTTTCTGAAAAGCAAACAGCGTGTTGGTTTCTTCATCCAGGAAGATGGAATATTCGCTTACGCCCGAATCTTTCAGGAGCTGTTTCAGCTCGGGCCAAATTTCGTTGTGGCGTTTTATGTATTCTTCTTTTTGCCCCTCGTTCAGGTGCATTTTAAAAGCTAAACGACTCATACTCGTTGGGTTTTAATTGAATAAATCGCTTTTGGCAATACCCATAATAATAATCGATAATAGAATCAGGCCAATTCCAAGAAAAATGGTCGACCGGGTTTGGCTCGAAACGCCGGCCCACTCTTTGCGATAAAATCCCCAGAAGTTAGCCGTAAGAATAATCGTAGACATGTGCAAAATCCATGAACTGGCGCCATTGCCAATTTTTGTTTCACCCATTCCGTAGAAGAAAAATTGAAGGAACCAGGTGGTACCAGCCAAGGCACAGAACAAGTAGTTCTTTAGGAGTGGTGACGAGGAATCGACAAAATCGCCACCTGTTTTATTTTTAAGAATAAGCGCGACTGACCAGATCAAATTGGTCGTTAAGCCTCCCCAAAGAATGACCAGGAAGATGATGTTGTTCTCAAACAGGTAGGTGCCGTCGCTGACAAATGAGAAATTATTCGTCACGGCAATTTCACGAACGGCTTCGCCCATCTGCTTCCCGGCATCGATACCAAAACTAAAGAAGGCACTTAGCACTCCGGAGATCCCGGCTATAATTAAACCTTTCGTCAATTTAAACTCGGTATTAACACCCTCTTTATGGCCTAGAAGACCTTTGTCTTTCATCAGACCGGCCTTACCACAAAGGACAATTCCGATCATCAGCACCAGAATGCCGAACAAAACCACGCGTCCACTGGGGGTTGCCAACATATCGGTCAATGATTCTCCTGCAGGTAAAACTTCCGCCAAATTACCTACATCACGAAGAATTGGTAAGCCTAACGACCCCACCAACGAAGTAATTCCAAGTAACACCGAATTTCCAAGCGACATACCCAGATAGCGAATACCAAGGCCATAGGTAAGTCCTCCGATTCCCCAAAAAACACCTAGAATATAAGTCGTACGTACGACAGAAGAATCTGCGGCTGATAAAACTCCCTGCCATTCAGGAGTCGTTAACAACACGGCGATAAAAGGCATAATTAGCCATGAAAAAAGTCCTCCAACAATCCAATAGACTTCCCAACGCCATTTCTTGACGAGATTATATGGCATATACCAACTTCCGGAGGAAGCGCCACCCAGGGAGTGAAAGATAATTCCTAAAATTGCTTGCATAGTTTAATTAGATTAGTCCTGCGATTGCCACAGGAATTTAGTAATTTTGATTTTGCGATTTCATAAGTTAAAATTCAAAAGTAGCTTGATTATTAGATTTCATCAATACACATTCTGGCAGATCGTTTGCACATTTTGATACAAAAGATGAATGATTTCTTTAAATACCTCACGCCCGGCGAAGAAGATCAGAACTGGGGACTGTTTCTGAATGTTGCCGGCGCTTATTCGGCCAGGCCGGGACAGTCGTATCCCCCGGTGCGGCATCCCAGCGGCTATTACTTTAGTTGGGACAGTGGCCGGGTTTTACAAGAATACCAGTTGAATTATATTACCCGTGGCGGCGGAGTGCTGGAAACCCGCGAGGGGAAGTTTAATATCCGTGGCGGCTCCGTGTTGCTCATTCGCCCGGGCCAGTGGCACCGTTACAAGCCCAACGCCAAAAGCGGCTGGCAGGAGCATTATATCGGATTTGATGGCGATTTAGCAGCCCGCTTATTGACTCATCCGCTGTTTGAACCCGAACAGCCCGTTTTACATGTCGGTGTTCGGGAAGAATTGATTGATACCTATTATAAGGTGTTTGACCTGGTAGCGGAAGAATATCCCGGATTTCAGCAAATTGCTTCGGGACTGGTGGTTAAAATGCTGGGGTACTTGATTTCGTTCGAAAAGCAAAAGGAATTTCAAGGAAAACCCATCGCAGCCATTATTGAAGATGCGCGATTTAAGATTCGTCAAAATGTGGATCAGCACCTGGATATGGAACACATGGCACGTGAATACAACATTGGCTACTCCTATTTTCGAAAGATGTTTAAAAACTACACGGGCATGTCGCCACACAAATACCATTTGGAACTGAAAGTGATGCGAGCCAAAGAACTATTGCTGGTGACCAACAAAAGCGTGAAGGAAATAAGCTACGACCTCGGATTTCAAACCATTCACTACTTCAGCCGGCTGTTCAAACAGAAGGTAGGCAAAAGTCCAACGGAGTTTCGGGCTTAAGGCAGTGTTGTTTTTTTTTATTCTTGCCACGGAACCCGTATCGAGCGGTAGTAGTTGATTCCCCAGCTGTCGTAGATGTTGCCGTGCGAAGCCAGTCGTAGTTTGTATTCATCCCAGTTGCGCCCATTGGCTGGCGACCAGCCTATTTCGGCATAGCCGGCCAGTCGCGGAAAAACCAGGTATTCCATGTCCGGGCGGTTGGTAACGGTTTCGGTCCAAAGCGGTGCTTCAATTCCCAAAATGTTTTCGCGACCAATCGCTTCTTCCAAAGTTGCCGGGTCCCAGTTGTAGCCGGTATCCACTTCAATATAACCAGCCCAATGCAAGCCCAATGGCGAAATGGAATCGTATTGCATGTCAAGGTAAGCTTTGGCAGCCGGCGACATGATCACTTTGACGCCTTGATCAACGGCGTTCTTTGCATTTTTGGCGCTGGCCCAATATTGAGCAATGCTGCGTTGATCGAGTTTAGCCAGTGTTACCTCGTCCCAGCCAATCATAGTCTTTCCGTGTGAGTAAACCAGGTCTTGTACCCGTTCAATAAAAGGAATGTAATCTTCCAGCTTGGTTACATGCGATTCGTCGCCACCAATGTGGATGTAGGGACCAGGCGTGAGTTCGGCCAGTTCGCGAATGACATCATCAATAAACTCGTAGGTGATCTCTTTGTCCGTGCACAAGGTGCTGAATCCAACTTCGGTACCTGTGTAAAGCTCGGTCGCCTTGCCATTGCAGTTCAACTCAGGATACGAAGCCAATGCCGCATTGGTGTGCCCGGGCATATCAATCTCGGGGATGATGGTAATGAAACGGTCCGCCGCGTAATTCACCAGCTCTGTATATTGTTCTTGCGTGAAGTAGCCCCCTTTGCCACCGCCTACCTGGGTGCTTCCTCCAATTTCGGTTAGTTTGGGCCACGACTTGATTTCAATTCGCCAACCCTGGTCGTCAGACAAATGCAGGTGCATGACATTGAATTTATAGTAAGCCATCAGGTCGAGGTAGTGTTTCACATCGTCAATGCCCAAAAAGTGACGGGCTACATCGAGCATGGTTCCGCGGTATTCGTAATCCGGGAAATCGCGAATGGTTCCCGTGGGTATTGTCCAGTCCTTTTGCTGAACCGCCTTGCTTTCGATGGTGGCCGGCAGAAGTTGTCGAATGGTCTGCACGCCGCGAAAGATGCCGGCTGGCTGGTTGGCTCGCACGGTCAGCAGTTTTTTATCAATCAGCAGTTCGTAGCCTTCATCGCCCAGTTCCGGATCATTGCCCAGGGTGAGGAAAATTCCCTTCGCGGGAGCTTCTGCTTTTGTTTGAACTGCAAGTTCGAAGCCCGTCGCCGGCTTGAGCTTGTCGCTTAGATACGCGGCAGTTGACACCAGTTTGCCTTGATCGACAAAAATGCCGGTTTCACTGGTCAGTTGAAACGAATTTCCGGTAGCCGTCACAAAAACAGGCTTCGGAATCACCGTGTTTTTCGTTAAATCGGTCGGTTCTTTGGGGGCGCAGGAAAATAGTGCTGCAAGCATAGTCAGTAGAATGAAAACTTGTTTGTTCATATTCGAATAGGTTAGAAATATTTAAGACTAAGGTAAAGAAAACATTTTGATTGAAACAAAGGGTTTTGTTGGGGATTGGAAGTTTAATCGCCTTTTTCGTTTTTGAAGTAGCGATTGATCGTGACTTCCGGATGCAGCTCACTGATTTCGCCACAAAGGAATGCCGCAAATTGCCGGGCAAAATAGGGGCCAAGCATGGCGCCTTTCGAGCCCAGCCCGTTGAAGATTCCCACTTGCGAATGCTCCGGATGAAGTCCAATGACCGGGCGCCGGTCGTGCGTGGTTGGGCGGATTCCAGCCTGCTGATCAACAACCAAATACTGGTCGGTAAATACGGTAGCGAGCTTTTCCTGTAGCTCCTGCCGGGCTTCTGTTGTTGTTTGGGGTGATAAATCCCTCCAGTCGTAAGTCGCGCCAAGCCGGTAAAGCTGTTCGCCTTCGGGCATCAAAAATAGGGCTTTGTTTAAAATGAAGTTGCTGTCATAGTTTTCGGTTTTTATTCGAAGAACTTCGCCTTTGGTGTGCCGGAAGCGAAGCGCCTTGAAGAATGGATTTCCGGAAACGGCATGCCCCTCGCAAAACAAAATCTTTTCGGCAAAAATATCTTGGTAACAAACCCGCTTTTCTTCCAGTTTTAAAGCCTCGAAATTTAGTTTCTCAAAACGAATGCATTGCTGGCACTTCAGTTCATGGTGTATCTTTTCAACCAATCGTTTCAGATCAACTCGGCCACTTTGGGCAACTGTCCCCATCCCAAAATCAGTTTGTATAAATGGGGATGGCTGTTTGTCAGGCTTTGCTTGAAGGTAGGCCTGCAAATCGTTTTCGATCCACTTCTTTTGCCAGAACTCCACTTCTCCTTTTCCAAAAACCTTCTTGATTTGCAGCGGATAAAACAGCTTGATGTCAAAGCGCTCTTCCATTGCGGCGTAAGTCTCCAGCAATTGGGGATACAAATCATCGATCAGCCAGCTTTTCGTCAGCCGGCGAAATACCACCGGGTTGACCACACCTGCAGCCACGTCCGAGGCTTTAACTTGCTTTGGATTGTCAAGCACAAAACAAGTTTTTCCGGCCTTCTGCAATTCATAAGCCAGCAAACTGCCGGCCAGCCCTTGTCCGATGATGAGGTAATCAACTTTCATTGGAGAATATGACAGCAAATAGCAGGAATTGTTCAGCGGCTAAAACTCAATTTCAATCAACACCGGCAAATGATCCGAGGGGTAGCGCTTTTCGTACGAATCCGTAAGTACCCCGTATTTTTGGACATTCAGCTTGCCCTTGACAAAAATATAGTCAATCCGGTTTTTCAGTTCACTGTTGAAGTTAAATCCGTTGAAGGTGCCTTCCGGCCCATAGGGAACTTGTGCCGATACTTTTTTACTGTCGAAAAACTGGGTTTCGATGCGTTCAATGGGTTTGGTTTCCGGCGTTAAATTAAAATCACCCATTAAAATCACCGGATCATCCTTGGTGTTTAGCGAGTCAATTTTCTGTAGAATCAGTCGGACCGAATTGATCCGGGCCTCTTCGCCCACATGGTCAAAGTGGGTATTGAACACCCAAAAACTTTTCCGATTGTCGTAATCTTCGAACAGGGCATAAGTACAAATCCGCTTGCAGGCCGCATCCCAGCCCATGCTTGGTTTTTCTGGGGTTTCGGATAGCCAAAACCAACCGTGGTTTTTGAGCTGGTATTTGCGGCTGTCGTAAAAAATAGGCGAGTACTCACCGTCAGCTTTGCCGTCTTCGCGACCCACACCAATCTGGTCAAAGCCGCCCATTTGTAAAGAGATGTCGGTTAGTTGGTCGTAAAGGACTTCCTGCATCCCAATAATGTCAGCTTCATGAAAGCGTAGCAAGTCGGTGACCAGATGTTTCCGGTTTGGCCAGGCGTTTTCCCCGTCATCCGGCGTGTTGAGGCGAATGTTGTAAGTGACAATTTTCGCTGCTTGTGAAAATGTGGAGTTTGTTGCTGCTGTTAGAAGGATCATAACTAAAAGACTCGTGATTTTCATGGATGACTGATATTAGTTTTTGCAAAAGTTAAAACCGGGGTAATCGCATTGGTGATCTCCGGGAATAACGGTATGCATTTGGTTTTTGGATTGATGAAGCACAAATTCATAACAAAAAATCATGATTTCCTGAAACTGTTGGGTCATGGGTGTACTGGCAATGCTGTGATTCCCTCCGCAAACCGTGTACAGCCAATAGGGTTGGTCGAGCTGGTGCAAACGGTCGGCGATGGTTTTTCCGCCGTGTAAAACCAGGTAGCCGTCTTGGTTTTTATCGCAGTAGTGATGCGGTGCGGTGGCGTAAGGCACCAGGTTGTCGCAGGTCCCGTGAAAAAGCAGTGAAGGAATGGCCGATTCATTGTAAATTATAGTGGTGTCGGGAATAGCACCGGCCATGGAAACAACACCTGCATAAGCCACCGGCCCGCCATCCAGATCATAGCAATAAGGTGGTTGGTAAGCTGACATTAATACAGCTTCAGCTCCGGCACTGCTTCCTGACAGGATGATCCGATATGGATCAATGCCTAATTGCGCGCGGTTTTCAATCAAAAAATAGGTGGCATCCTGAATGTCTTCCACAGCAGCGGCAAAAGTAGCCAGTTTCTCTTCGGGCGGACAGTCACAACCAAAAGCAGTTTCGGTTCCTTTCCGCGTTAGGCGGTAACTCATCGAAACGGCAACATAACCACGGCGGGCAATTTTTTTGCAAAACTCAATGGTTCCATCGCCATCGCGTGTTCCTCCTGAAAAGCCTCCGCCATGCACGTATAAAAAGACCGGCCGGTTATCTTCGTCATCAAAAACCGGGGTGTAAATATCCAGATACAGGGTTTGTCCGTCTTTTTGGGTGTAGGTGTAGGTTTCTGTTTTTACAGAATCGGTAATTTCTTCGAGGTAGCGCTCCTGCGCCGAGATGGCTATGGAAAAGAGGAACATAAAAAATGTCGGGATTAATTTCTTCATGTGATTCAATTTGCGGGTTCAGGTTTCGCTTTTAGACTTTGCTAAAATAACCAAAAAAAGCCTTGGCAATGGACTTTTTCGAATTGAATTTTCTTTGATAACCTGAGTTCGGCGTAAGATATGACTGGCCATTATGCAGGCGTTTGCTGTTTTCTGTTTCGATACACCTCCAGTGCTGCTGGAAAAGGTTGCAGGGCTCGTTCAAAAATTCCGAGTGAGTAAGCGATTGTTAGTCCATAATTGGTGATGGGAACTCCAGCTTGCCGTGCTTTCAAAATGCGCGACAGCATTTCACGACGGTTCCACATACAAGCGCCACAATGAATGATCAGCTTGTATTGGCTGACATCGGCAGGGAAATCGTGCCCGCGCGCATGTTCAATGTCCAATTTTCCACCTACATATTGGGTGAGCCAGCGTGGAATTTTTACAGTTCCGATATCTTCTCCAATGGGATGGTGAGAACAGGCTTCGGCAATCAATAATTTATCTCCGGCTTTTAATTGGTCGATGGACATCGCGCCACGAACCATTTCTGTTAAATCACCCTGGTGGCGCGCAAAGAGGATGGAAAAACTGGTGAGTGGAATTTCCGTTGGTGTATCGGCAGCGACTTTTAAAAAAGCCTGACTGTCGGTCACGACCAGCTTGGGTGGCTTGTTCAGTCTTGAAAGCGCTTCGCGTAATTCCCGTTCTTTTACAACCATGCAGAAGGAATCGCCATCCAACAAGTCGCGGATGCTCTGTACCTGCGGCAGGATCAGCCGTCCTTTCGGCGCTTCTTTATCAATAGGCACCACCAAAATGGCGGCTTCGCCCGGTCCAACCAAGTCAGCGACAATGCTTGGCCGGTTAATGTAGTCGTCGGGAGCGGTTTTCAGAATGGTTTGGCGTAACTCATCGATTCCGGCACGCGTTGTTGCCGAAGTCTCAATTACCGGCAGTTGTTCACCAGACAGACTGTCGAGCATGCACGAACGGCTTAGATACAGGTCTGCCTTATTGAAAACCACGATCGCCGGAATCTCCCGATCTTTCAGTTCTTGTAATGTTTTTTCTTCAAACTCGCCCCAATCCTGGCTGTTTGATATGATGATGCCTAAATCGGTGCGGTCGAAAACAGCCTTGGTTTTTTGAACACGCTTTTCGCCCAGAGCTCCCACGTCGTCAATTCCGGCTGTATCGATAAACAGCACCGGGCCTAGTGGCAGCAACTCCATCGGCTTTTCAACAGGGTCGGTCGTTGTCCCGGCAATTTCCGACACAATGGAAACATCCTGCTCAGTCAGGGCATTGAGCAGGGAGGATTTACCGACATTGCGGCGGCCAAATAAGCCGATATGTAAACGAAAAGATTTAGGAGTTTTCATTGAAGCTGATTTTGCGCGAAAAATACGAAGGTTCAGTCTTTTTCGCAATGATATTAAACTAATTTGTGCCGGATATCCTGCTGAATGTTTTTATACTAGCTATTTCTGAAAAATCAGGACAAAAAAAAGCCGGCTATTAACCGGCTTTTTGATTCGTATTCAATAACGATTTACTTTTTGTCTCCGCAAGCTTTTTTCTCGCCGCTACATTTCTTTTCGCAATCGCCTTTTTTCTCAGCTTTTTTGGTTTTGCTGTCTTTTTCAGTTTTCGCTACTTGCTCTGTTTTTGTTTCATTGTCAGCAGCAGCCATATTTCCAGCGTAGGTAATTCCAAAAGTGAATACGATTGCTAATACTAAAACCAACTTTTTCATATTTTCCATTTTTTAAGTTTATAACTGGGGCAATTTATTAAGAATAATTCTAAATAAAAATCGCTTTAACATTTATTTAGAATAATTCTAAATTATTCTTGATTTTCATTCCATTCGCTTAAAAACCTAACTTATTGACTGCTTCAGGTGAGACCAATGCTTCAAACTCGAGCGCTGTCAAGTAATTTTCATTGAGGACGATGTTTCGGATGCTGGTGTTTGTTATTCTTGCCCGTTGAACTATTTCTGTACACTGTTCATACCCCAGCGCGGGAATCAACGCCGTGATGATGGCTGTTGAATTGATTACCTGCTCTCGGCATTTATCTGAATTTGCTGTTATTCCTTTTACGCATTTATAGTTTAGGCTTGCTGCTGCCCGTTCGAGCAAGTTTAGATTTTCGAGCAGATTGTGCGCAATAATGGGCAAGTATTGGTTTAGTTCGAGCGTGCCGTTTGCCGCCGCCTGTGTGATGACCTGATCATTTCCAATCACCTGCATGGCAACCTGAATGACGGCCTCTGGAATAACCGGATTTATTTTCCCTGGCATGATGGAAGATCCTGCCTGAAGCGGAGGGAGATTGATTTCGCCAAAACCTGCGTCCGGACCACTGGACAGCAATCTCAAATCGTTTGCTGTCTTGATAAGGTTGGTTGCACACGCTTTTAAAATACCCGACACTTCAACAAAAACATCCGAATTCTGTGTGTTTTCCATCAGGTTTTCGGCTCGTGCCAGCGATGTGTTGGTGAGTTCTCTCAATCGATCGGTCACCTGGAAAATGAACTGCCGCGGCGCTCCCAGCCCACTGCCAATGGCTGTTCCGCCAAGGTTAACGACACGCAGCCGTTCTTCACATTTGTAGATTCGCCAGCGATCACGGTTGAAAGCCTCGGCATAAGCCGCCATCTCCCGTCCCAAAGTTGTAAGTATAGCATCCTGCAATTGTGTACGTCCGATTTTGACCACATCGCCAAATTCAGTTTCTTTTTGTTGAAAGGCTTCCTGCAGGTTAAGCAAAGCTCGCTCCAGCTGTCGAAGTAAAAAGATAGCTGCCAACTTTAACGCCGTGGGGTAAGTGTCGTTGGTCGATTGATGAAGATTAATGTCTTCGAGTGGAGAAACCGTTTGGTAGCTCCCAGGAGGCAGACCCAAAATTTGTAACGCCCGGTTGGCGATTACTTCATTAACATTCATGTTGGTTGAAGTCCCGGCTCCACCTTGCAGTGCATCCACGAGAACCGAGCCTGATAATTGTCCGTGGGCCATTTCCAGGCAAGCGCGTTCAATCGCATCGGCTTTTTTTCCTTCCGGGAAATAACCCAGCTGACGATTAATCTGGGTGCAGGCCAGTTTTACCCAGCCATAGGCTTTAATCAATTTCGGATGAACAGGACGCTGAGCCAGTTGAAAATTCTCTAAAGCTCTGGCTGTGTGAATGCCGTAAAGTACATCAGCCGGTACCTGTTTCGATCCCAAAAAATCAGTTTCTGTTCGCGTTTCCATGTGGCTTCACTTCAGGCAACGCCCTTTATTGGTTTCTTCTTCCGTTTTGTTTCTAGCAAAACACATCTTTCTGTCCTTGTTTCACCCGGTCAACCAGTTTGCGAGCCCTGTCAGCCGGCAATCCTTCCATTTCGGCAATGGTTTTTTCAATCAGCTGAATGCCGGTTTTGTATGTTTCGGGAGATGCATAATTGTTAAGGTACTCCATGAAACTGGACAAGGCATTGGGCCCGCAGTGGGCTTTAATAGCCCCGGGTTTGGCCAGATCCATAAAATCTTGCCCCGTGCGGCCGAGCCGATAACAGCCAGTGCAAAACGAGGGTACATAGCCCATTCGCGCAACATCGCGAATCACTTCATCCAGCGGACGATGGTCTCCCAAACTGAATTGCCCGGAAATATCATCATCCACCGCTTCCTCATAGCCACCTGGGTTTGTCCGGCTGCCGGCCGAGATTTGAGAGACTCCCAACGTAAAAGTTTCGCTTCGCATTTTAGCTGTTTCGCGGGTTGACATGATGATGCCGGTGTAGGGAACAGCCAGGCGCAAAATGGCGACGATCTTTCGAAATTCCAGATCCGACACCGGAAAGGGGGGGTGAGAAGCTACATCGGAGCCGGTTGCCGGCTCCATGCGTGGAACGCTGATGGTATGGGGACCAACACCGAAAACACGTTCCAGTTCAGCAATATGCTGCATTATGGCCAGTAGTTCGAAACGGTAGTCGAACAACCCAAACAGCACGCCAATGCCCACATCGTCAATTCCCGCTTCCATGGCACGGTGCAAAGCGGTAATGCGCCAGTTGTAGTCACGCTTTTTGCCGCCCAAATGAACGTTTTTGTAGGTCTGGTGGTGGTAGGTTTCTTGGAAAAGCTGGTAGGTTCCAATCTTTTCGGCCTTCAATAATTTGAACTCGTTGGCGCTGAGGGGGGCAACATTCACATTGACCCGGCGGATCTCGGCATCATTATAGCTGGCTCTGTAAACCGACTGAACCGCGTCGAGTACATACTGAAAGCCTTGATTGGGGTACGATTCTCCGGCGACCAAAAGTACCCGTTTGTGTCCCTGTTTAATCAGTAATTCAGTTTCGTGTTCGATTTCGTTCTGGCTTAACGATCGCCGGACGATGGCTTTGTTTTTGGCGCGGAAGGCACAATAAGTGCACTCGTTGGCACACAGGTTCGATATGTAGAGTGGGGCAAAAAGCACCAGACGTTTGCCGTAAATCGTGTCTTTGATGTGGTTAGCTGTTTCAAACAGCTCATGCAGTTGTAGCGGGTCGCTGATACCCGTTAAAACCGCGACTTCCTGCAAATTAAGACCTTTCATTTCGGCCGCTTTGGCCAGCACATCGCGCACCTGTTCGTGGCTCGGGCGACTGTATTCTTGCAAAATTTCACGGATCTCCTGCTCGTTGATAAAAGTTACTGTAGCTGTTTTCATTTGTTTTAATTTCCCTTTGAAGTCAGCCGGTTGACCTTCCCTCAGGTTTGCCACAAAAGTACAATAGTTTAGCGAAACAAAAACATAAGGAAAGGCATACTTGTGAATTTTTTCACTTTTTAATATCGACTTAATTTTGCTAATTTGTTGCCGGTAAAAACAGCATGATGTCCGATTTTGACTTTATTTTTAAAACGTATCACCAGTCACTGGTCTTGTATGCCCATAAATTTGTTGCCAACGAAGAAGTGTCTTTGGATTTGGTGCAGGATGTTTTTGCCTTGATTTGGGAGAAGCAAAAGCTGGATTGGGATGAGGAACACCTGAAAGCTTATTTGTTTCGTTCAACCCGCAATGCTTGTCTCAATCATCTCAAGCATCAAAAAGTGATGCAAAAACATCAGCAACTGTCTGTCTTGGTTGATTTGGAAATCCGGCATTTTGAAAGTGGGGAAAAGTCGTTGATTGAAAAGGAAAGTCTGGCTAAAATTTATCAAGCCATTCATTCCTTATCAGCCATTCATCGAGAAGTAATTGAGCTCAGCCGTTTTGAGGGACTAAAAAACAAAGAAATTGCCGATCGGCTCAATATTCCTGTTCGAACAGTTGAAACCCGTTTGTTTCGTGCTTTAGCTTCCCTGAAAGAAAAACTTTCTGAGAAATTGGTTCATATCTTATTTAATATCTGTCTGTTGAGAAATTAGTTAATTTTTTTTCGATTTCGAATGACGTAATTTTCATTCGGCGGTTGTGTTCTTAGTAAATGGCCTAATATAAGGTATGACGATGAACAACAGCACAACACATGAACTATTGATGGCCCGGTATTTAAACGGCGATTGTTCTAAGGAGGATGAAAAAATGCTTTTCCTCTGGGTAAAAGCAAGTGGGGAGAATGAAAAGCGTTTTCTTGAAATAAAAGATACCTGGGATGCCAGTTTAAAAACTTCGCAACGGGACACCGAACAGCTTTTAAAATTTTATCAACGGCAAGCTTTACAAAAAAAGCGGATCCGTTCCTTTCCAGCCTGGTTGCCCGGTGCTGTTGCTGCAGCCGTACTGCTGGTTGGCTTTTTTCTGGGCAGCTTGTTGCAGCCTGAATTTTTCAGTCAGCAAGCACAAGTCGAATCGTATTATGTACCTCAGGGTTCTAAATCGGAATTGGTGTTAGTCGACGGAACCAAGGTGAAGTTAAATGCCGACAGCCGGTTAGAAATCAGTCCTGTTTTTTCAGCCAGAAACCGGGTGGTTCGTTTAGCCGGCGAAGGTTATTTTGAGGTGCAGTCGGATGTCAATCATCCTTTTACGGTGCAAACCGACAAGTTCGATGTGCTGGCTACCGGAACTAAGTTCAATGTTAGCAGCTATGCCGAAGATCAAAAAATGAGCGCCACCCTTTCAGAAGGAAAAATAAAACTGACTACAATCAATAAGCAGGTGGTTGAGCTAAGCCCCGGCGAGAAAGTTAGTTTTGACCAAAATACAATGCAAGCTAGCTTGGAGAAAGCTGATGTAGATTCGGAATTAGCTTGGGTGGATGGGGAGTTTATTTTTAGGGAAATTTCTTTTCCCGATTTGGTGAAGCGCCTGGAACGATGGTACGATGTCAAGTTGACTTATCAATCGACCGCGCTGGAGGGCATGAGCTATTCCGGGAAATTTAAGAATCAGGAAACCATCTGGCAGGTGCTGGATGCTTTGAAGCTGACGAGCCCAATTGGTTATAAAAAGACGAATTTCAGGGAGTTTGAATTAATTTATAAGCCTATGTAGTAAAAACAAAAAGACGAGATGTCGCCACAACATCCCGCCTTAGTAAAACAATCAAATTATTAATTGTCTAAACATTTCAAATTTATGAAAAAAAAACGAATCAATGGAAGTCATGCCCCATGGGCTGATTTTCCGAAAACTTTTCGAATTATGAAACTAATCTGTTTATTTATGTTGGCTGCCTTACTACAGGTTTCGGCAGCGAGCTATGCCCAGAAAACAAAGCTCAGTGTATCGGGCCAAAATCTAACAATTGAACAGGTTTTGGGGCAGATTGAAGATCAATCCGAATTCTCTTTTTTCTACAACAACCAGGAAGTCGATTTGACGAAAGTTGTCACCTTAGATTTAAAGAACCAAACCATTGATCGGGTTTTGGAGTTTCTAATGGATGAATCCGGATTAACTTATACGGTAAACAATAAGCTGATCATTATCCACCAGCGACAAGATTCAAGATTCGCTGAATTGACAAATCAAACCAGGGGAATTTCAGGGAAAGTGACCGACTCCTTCGGCGAACCGCTTCCAGGCGTAACGGTCGCTATTAAAGGCACTGTGCAGGGAACGATATCTGATCAGGACGGAAATTATTCTTTGAACAATGTTCCCGGTGACGGGACTTTGGTCTTTTCGTTTGTGGGGATGATAAGCCAGGAGATTGGTGTTGGTAATCAATCAACGATCAATGTAGTGATGGAAGAAGATGCCATTGGAATTGAAGAAGTTGTGGCCATTGGATACGGAACGCAGAAGAAGAAGTTGACCACAGGAGCGAACATCAATGTAGGTGCCGACGATCTTGTACAGCAAAGTACGAGCGAGGCACTTGAAGCCATTCAAAGTCAATCTCCAGGTGTCAACATTGTTCAAAATTCAGGGATGCCCGGTGAAGGATTCAAAGTGAATATTCGAGGACTTGGAACAATTGGTAATTCGCAACCCCTATATGTTATTGATGGTGTTGCCGGAGGAGATATTAATAATCTGAGTCCATCTGATATTGAGTCAATTGACATTCTTAAAGATGCTGCATCAGCTGCAATTTATGGTTCGCGGGCTGCCAATGGTGTCGTTTTGGTTACCACCAAACAAGGGCATGCTGGGCAAATGCAGGTAACCTACGATGGATATTATGGCGTTCAGCAGATTGAGAATTTAGCACAGCCACTCAACGCTCAACAATTTATGGATATTTATAATGAAGAAAGAACTGTTTCGGGTAGGGATCCCATTAACTTTGCCAATGCTATTCCTGGATTGTATCAGAAAATACAAAGTGGAGAATGGAACGGTACCAACTGGATGAAAGAAGCATACAATGAAAATGCACCGGTGCAGAACCATGCAATCAATATTATCGGAGGTTCTGACCAGTCTGTCTTTTCGATGGGCTTTTCCTATTCATCACAAGAAGGGGTTTTTGGTAAACCTGTGGAACCAAAATATGAAAGAAACACTGTAAGGTTAAACAGCGACCATGTAATTTTTGAGAAAAATGGTCTTGATGTAATAAAAGTGGGTCAAACGTTTAATTTCAGCTACAGTAAAAGAGGTGGTATCGCCATTGGAGGCATGTACTTTAATGACGTGCGCAACATGCTGGCAGGAAACCCATTGGTTCCTGTTTACAATGAAGCCGGTGAATATTATGCCTCCGATGACCTGGCAGCCTCAGGATTAGCAGGCTTATCTTCAAGGCTTTATAACCCGTTAGCACAAATGCACCTGAACAGGGGGATGAACGAAACCAAAAACTATAATATCAATAGCAGTGCTTATTTGCAAATTCAACCCATTAGAGGGTTAATATTCAGAAGCAATTACGGATACCGTTTTAATGGCAATGCTTACCGTCAATATCAGCCAGCTTACGATCTTGCCGGAGATGTTTCCCTGAGCCCCGGACGTATTCAGCAGTCAGCAGGGACTGGCCATGATTGGACTTTTGAAAATACCTTGAATTACAATTTTGATAAAGGTGATCACGGTTTTGATATACTTGTTGGGCAGTCGATTGAGAAATGGGGATTGGGAACTGATATGGATGTGACAAATGGCTATCCTACATTTATCGGTTTTGAACATGGCTTTCTTGACAACACCGATGGTTTAACGACCGGCGTTACCAGCATAGCAGGAGGTCCGCTTGACAGAGGCCAGCTTGCTTCTTTCTTTGGCAGGGTGAACTATGACTACAATGAGAAATACTTGTTGACCTTAGTGATGAGAGCTGACGGTTCTTCCAATTTCGCCAAAGGTAATCGTTGGGGATATTTCCCATCTGTTGCTGCTGGTTGGCTAATGAGCGAGGAAGCTTTTTTTGCGAATAGTGATGTGCTTGATTTTCTGAAGCTTCGGGTGAGTTGGGGACAAAATGGAAATTCGACAATCGATCCTTTTCAATATTTAGCACTCGTTGGATTTGATAAAGATAACAATTACCGTTTTGGTAGCGACAGAAACAAAATGCAACTTGGAGGTTATCCTTCAATTTTGCCTAATCCTGAAGTGGCCTGGGAAACGTCAGAGCAGTTGAACATCGGAGTGGATGCCTATTTCCTCGATTCCCGTTTCCAGGTAGTATTAGATTATTACAAGAAAACAACCAAAGACTGGTTGGTTCGTCAGCCTCTTCCATCTATTTTTGGTGCGCAAGCTCCTTTTTATAATGGTGGGGACATTGAAAACAAAGGTTTTGAATTAGCGCTTCGATGGAACGATCGCATTGATGATTTTAAATATGGAGCGCATTTTAATATCTCAAAAAATGAAAATGAAGTTACCAGGCTGGGCAATGCGTCCGGATTTATTCAAAGTGATGGAAGCATTATTTCTCAAGGTACCGATCCTGTATGGCGCGTAGAAACAGGATTTCCTGTGGGGTATTTTTATGGGTATGAAACAGCCGGAGTATTCCAGAATCAACAACAAATTGATAATTGGACAGAAGGTTTCCTGCAAGAAAATCCACAGCCGGGAGACGTAATATTTGTTGATTCTAACGGTGACGGAGCTGTAACTCCTGATGATAAGACAATGATTGGTAATCCACATCCTGATTTTAGAATTGGATTTGGGGTTAATTTCGAGTACAAAGGCTTTAGCCTGGCAGTGACAGGTAAAGGTGCTTTTGGCCATCAAATCCTAAATTCATACCGTTCATTTGCTGATAACGAGTTTCACAACTATACAGATGAGATATTGAATCGTTGGCATGGTGAAGGAACTTCTAATAAATTACCCCGGATGTCTGCTGGTAATACGACGAACAGAATTAACGTGTCGCAAATTTATATAGAAGATGGTGATTTTGTTAAGATACAAAATGTAACGGTAGGTTATGATTTTAAAAATTTGATGCCAAGACTGCCCTTCGGTGAGGCCCGGTTGTATTTGACGGGACGTAACTTGCTTACTTTTACAGACTATTCAGGAATGGATCCTGAAGTTGGTTACGGCGACGAACAGCCATTTGTATCAGGTATTGATTTAGGATTCTATCCTTCTCCTCGTACCTACCTTGTTGGTGTTAACCTGAAATTTTAAAACCATAAATCTGAATTGTTATGAAGAAGTTAATATATTTTTTATTTGCAGGAATGTTGCTTTGGGGATGCGAAGACTTTCTTGAAATCGATCCACTGACCGATAAAACCTCTGAGAACTTTCCACAAACAGCAGCTGATGCTGATCAAATGATGGCAGGTATTTATACAATTATGAACAACCTTCAGAGTCAGGTCGACAGAAGTCCCTTATTTATTTGGGAAATTGCCAGTGACGATAAACTGGGTGGTGGTGGAATGAATGATATCCAAGCACAGTCCTACGAAACGTTCCAGTTTTCGGACAATGAAATGTTGCTACATTCCTGGGATGTTTTATATCAGGGAGTACACCGGGCAAATTTCGCAATAGAGAATATGCCCCTGCTTGGAGATGAGATTGTTAGTCCTGAAAAGAAAGATCAGTTTACCGGCGAAGCCATGTTTTTAAGAGCTTGGTATTTTTACCAGCTGAATTCTGTTTTCAATGAAGTGCCTTTAAAAATTACGACTGAGGCAGTTAACATAGGTGCCTCTTCGGCAGATTTGATTTATGGACAAATAGCATCTGATTTAAAAAATGCAATCGGGTTGCTACCTGATGTGCCCTACATTGAAACCCAGCAAGGAAGGGTGACTAAATGGGCTGCACAGGCATTAATGGCAAGAATATTCCTGTTTTATACCGGTTTCTATCAGCAGAGCGATATCGCTTTACCTGATGGAGGAACCGTTTCCAAGCAAGATGTGATTAGCTGGCTGGAAGATTGTTATGCGAACAGTGGTCACTCCCTGGTGGGTGATTTTCATGAACTGTGGCCTTATACCAATTCATTGTCGATTGGAGATTATCAATACATTCAGGATTATATGACAGAGACAGGTAAAACGCTTAAGTTTGCCAGTGACGATGGCGCCAGAAATCCGGAATCGGTATTCGTTCTTCAGTTCTCCAATTTTGCAGGTTGGGATGTCGACAGAGGTTACTCTAATACCTATCAGTTGTTCTATGCTTTGCGCGGGCTTCAGAATCTTGAAAACACGTATCCGTTTGCCGGTGGCTGGGGACAAGGAAACTCAATTCCAACAACATTCGTTGAGCAATGGCAGGCTGATGAACCGAACGATCCACGGCTTTGGGCTTCGGTAATGGATATTGAAGAAGAGGTAGTCCCATTGGGATATCAAAGAGGTCAATGGGACTTTGTGCTGGAAAGCAACTATTGGGGTAAAAAATACAACGGCGTTACAGCAAGAGCAAGCGATCGAAGCCTGAAAAATGATTATGGTGTCATCATGTATGGTACGTCCGATAATAATCAATTGTCTCACACCGATGATTTGGTTTATATTCGTTTTGCCGATGTTCTTTTGATGTTGTCTGAATTAAAAGAAGATGCCAGCTATATGAATGAAGTTCGGGAACGTGCGGATCTGGACCCTGTTAGCTATTCGCTTGAAAACATTCAGAAAGAACGTCGTTATGAACTGGCATTTGAAGGGATTAGATGGAACGATATGAGACGTTGGGGAGCAAATTTTGCTAAACAAGCTCTTGAAGGTCAGGTGGGGGCCGAGGTTTATAATTTCAACGTAAAAACCGTTCATAAAGCACTTCACCCGGATGGATACAGTTCGCGATATGATGCTACCAAAGGATTTTTTCCAATACCTCAAAGTCAAATCGACCTGTCGGAAGGATTGCTGGAGCAAAATGCCGGGTACAGTCAGTCGGGCGAAGGATTATACAGGGGGTGGTCTAACTAGTTCTTTTCTTGCGATCTTCAATCTTTCGTTTGAAGTGATTGAATAAAACGAATGAGTAACGTGCCATTACAAAGCATCATTTTGTAATGGCACGTTTTTTTCGTTTGATAAACGTATACTAAGCCCTTGCCGAACATATACTGTGAAGTTAAAAAACTTGTATTAAATTAAACACGAAGGCACGAACGAAAATGTTTGATATCCAATGTTTAGTGTCTTCGTGTTTTTATTCGTATTTTCTGACTTTTGCCGGCCTCGTATTGTGCCTACCTTGACAGATTTAATTCATGTTTTTTTGAGAACCCATAATTCTGTTTTTTGATGAAAATAAGGACAGGATTTACAGGATGAACAGGTTTGAGTTTTTTCAAAAACAAATGGTTATTATATTATAGCACTGCCGATTCAAAAATTGCGGTGGCCGAGTCGGATGCAAAACTGGATTGAAGAAAAACGTCGCAATCTGGTTTTATCTGCTACTTTTGTGAACCGGCTCACCGGCGATCAAATCGAAAGCGGGTAGTCAGGTGCAGGAGAATCAATTTTCATTCAAAAAAGAACAAACAATGCCTCTTACCAATAATGATATTCTAAAGAAGTTACGCGTGGCGCTGAAATTGCGTGATGACGATATTATCGAGATTTTAAAGCTGGTGGATTATCAGGTTACGAAAAGCGAACTGGGGGCCTTCTTCCGGAGTATTGAACATCCTAACTATAAGCCGCTTCAGGATCAGATTCTGAGGCATTTCCTCAATGGCCTGATTATTTATAAGCGCGGGCCAAAAGACAAGGGGCCTGCAAAAGCTCGGGAGCAAAAAACAGAATAACAGTGTCAATCATTTTAAATTGACCGCAAGCGATTGCGTTTGCCGGTTCATTCACATTGGCAGGCGGATAATCTCTGGTTTATTGTTTCGTACACGCAACTACCGAAAACGAACAAAAATAATCAGCGATGTCAAAGATCTTCCTTATCGGTGGATCACTTAACCTGTGCTTTTTGTTCGTTCGCAGTTTTATCTCCAAACTTGAATGTTTTATAGAGGTAGCTCATGTAGGGAAAAACGACCAGCACACCCACGATTAGGGCGATAAGCAGTTGCAGTTGCGTTGGCTTGGGAGCAATCGCGCTTTGAACGGTAATATCCACACCATCGTTGATTTTGACCAGCACCGGAAATTGAATGGCAAACCATCCAAGCACGATCATGGTGGTTTGAAAGCCTGCAATCAACCGCAGTAGTTGGCGGTTATTCCGTTTCAGATTGACCCACAATAAAGGCAGGGCCAACGTTGCCAACACCACACAAATCATGCTTGGAATTGAGTGGTAAAACTCGAAGAAAAGCGGATGTCCTTCCAGTTCGGCTGTGGCAAAAACCAGGGCTCCCGCTACAACCAATGCGATAATCAGGTAGGTGGCGATTCGCGTAAATCGCTCGACGTGCGGTTTTTCTTTGGTTTCGCCTAAGGTGTAAATAGTTGCTAAAAAGGCAAAAAGGATGACCAGAAAAATACCGAGGCTGAACGAAAACCAGTTGAGCCAGGGATTCAGGTAAACAGCATAAAAGCCCTGAGAGTAATCCAGCGTGATGTCACCCAGAATAATTCCACCGGTTGTTACTCCTAAAAAGAAGGTGGTAAACAAACTGGAATATCGGAATATGGATGAGTAAATGGCTTTGGATGTTTCTTCCTCAATGTCATAGTGCCTGAAGGTAAAGGCTGATCCACGCAGAATAATGCCGATAAGAACGAGTAAAACCGGAATGTGCAAGGCCGTTAAAACGGTGGAGTAAACGGTTGGAAACCCAACAAACAGGATCACTACCACCAGGATGAGCCACATGTGGTTGGCTTCCCACACAGGAGCAATGGCCCGTGAAACAATGCCGGAAGCTTTTCCACGCGAAATCAATTCAAGGATTCCTCCTCCGAAGTCAGCTCCACCGAGCAGGACATAGAGCAGTAAAGAAATTCCGAGTATGATTATAATTATTTCAGTCATGTTTCAGGTATTTGGATTGAAGCATTTTGATTTGACGGCTCATCAGCCAGACAATGATAAAGCTTAACAGCAGGTAGACCGCCGAAATGGTGTAGAACGTGTATTGAATTCCGGGCATCGGTGTCAGGGCATCTTTGGTTTTCATGATACCGTAAATAATCCAGGGTTGGCGGCCCACTTCGGTAACGACCCATCCCGCCTGAATAGCAATGAAGCCGAGCGGAGTGGCAAAAACGAGCAGCCACATCCACCAGCGTTTTTCGAGCCAGTGCTTCCATTTATAGGTTCCGCCTAAAAAGATGAGGGCCAACAGCACCAGGAACATCCCGATGGCTACCATCAATTGAAAAGAATAATGGACAATGGGAACAGGTGGCCACTCTTCTTCCGGAAATTCTTCGAGGCCCTTCACCTCGGCCTTGAAATCGCCATGAGCCAGGAAACTTAAAGCGCCCGGAATTTTAATGGCATAGTTGATTTCACGCTTTTCCATATCCGGAATACCACCAATGATGAGTGGGGCCGATTCCTTTGTTTCAAAATGCGACTCAAAAGCAGCCAGTTTGGCAGGTTGTAGCTTAGCCACGCTTTTAGCGGCATGGTCTCCGCTCAGTGGCTGCAACAAGGCCGCAACCGAAGCAAACGCCAGTGCAATGGTCAGCGCTTTGGCATGGATCTCCAACCGGTTTCTTAGAAAAAGCAGCGCATGAACTCCGGCAACAGCAAAACCCGTGGCCGAGAAAGCAGCAATAATCATGTGATGCGACTGGGCAAACCAAGCTTTGTTGAACATGGCTGCTACCGGATCAATGTTGTGCGCCTGCCCGTCAATCCAGTCGAAGCCAGCCGGCGCGTTCATCCACGCGTTGGCCGAAATAACAAAGATTCCGGATGCAACGCCGGCAATACCAACAATCATTCCGGTGTATAAATGGACCTTATTGCTCAGCCGATTCCAGCCATACAGCCAAAGCCCAAGCGCAATCGCTTCAACGAAAAAGGCAGTTCCTTCCCACGAAAAAGGCATGCCAAAAATAGGGCCTGCATGTTCCATAAACGTTGGCCAGAGCATGCCCAACTCAAACGAAAGTACAGTTCCCGAAACGGCACCAACAGCAAAAAAGATGGCGACTCCCTTGGCCCACGCCTTGGCGAGGTCGAGGTAAACCGGGTTATTGGTTTTTAGCCATTTCCATTCGGCCACAAACATAAACCACGGCATAACCATACCAATACAGGCAAAAACAATGTGAAATCCGAGCGAGACGGCCATTTGCAATCGTGCGGCCAAAAACTCATCCATAGTCTGTTTTTTTGTTTTCTAAAGTAATTAACTTATCTCATTCAACACCTTAAATGGCTTTCTGTTTGATGCGAAAAAGCATAAAAAGGAAAGCCGTTTAGGAATCAGCCGGTTGCAGGATGTCTTGTACCAAGTTTTGCAGCTTGGGAAGTACTGATTGGGCAAACCATTCGTTTTTGGCTTGCCAAATGTTGTTGCGGGGCGAAGGGTGGGGAAAAACAACATACCTGGGCAGGTAATCTTCAAAATGGCGGACGGTTTCGGTAAGTGTACGATGTGTCCGTTCGCCCAGGTAATAGCGCTGAGCATACTGACCGACCAGGATGGTTAGTTTGATTTCGGGCATGTGGTCAAGTAGCTTTTGGTGCCACAGTGGGGCGCACTCTTTCCGGGGTGGGAGATCGCCCGATTTGCCTTTTCCTGGGTAACAAAATCCCATGGGAACCAGTGCGATTTGATCCGGATCGTAAAAAGTTTGTTTGTCAATCTGCAACCATTGTCGAAGGTTGTCGCCGCTTTTGTCGTCCCACGGAATGCCACTTTGGTGAACGGCCAACCCGGGAGCCTGCCCTACAATCATGATTTTGCTTTTGGGGCTTGCTGTAATAATGGGGCGTGCGCCCAAAGGCAGAAAGGTGGAGCAAACCTGACAGGCTGCTATTTGCGGAAGTAGTTCCTCCATGGTTTTTCAAAAGTTGATTTTTGCATCACACTAATTTTTCTTTGAACAAGTAACGGATGAACTGGTCACTTGGTTTTTAACTCACAACCTTGATATAGGTAATATTGATTGAACTGCAGAGCGGAAATAAAAAAGAGGCTGTCCCAAAAGGACGGTCTCTTTCTTTAGGCGGCAGATTATAAGCCCATCTTTCTAAAATTATAAGTTGATCTTCCGGAATTTATAAGTTAATCTTTCCAAGAATCTAACTTAATCCGTCCACGGTTATAAGTTAATCTTTTGGAAATAGAAACCTGGAGTCTACTTTGATAAGTTAAGTGCCTTTCTATTCCAAATAGGTGTAACCATACAAGCCTGATCGGTAGTTAGACAGAAATTCTTTTCCTTCGCTGGCTGAAATTGTACCGGCTTTGACGGATGATGTCACCCAGGTTTCAACGGTACGCACCATCTTTTTGGGGTTGTACTGCACGTAGTCCAACACTTCGGCCACGGTTTCCCCGTCAATGATCTGATCGATGGAATATCCGTCTCCGTCAATTGAAACGTGAACGGCGTTTGTGTCGCCAAACAGGTTGTGCAGATCGCCCAGAATTTCCTGGTAGGCACCCACTAAAAACACCCCGATGTAATAGGGCTCTTTCGCTTTCAATTTATGCACAGGCAGGTAATGCGAAAGGTTCCGGGTGGAAATAAAGTTGTCGATTTTGCCATCCGAGTCGCAGGTTATATCTTGTATTGTCGCTGCCCGGTCGGGTTTTTCATCGAGTCGGTGAAGCGGCATAATTGGGAAAATCTGATCGATTGCCCAGGAGTCTGGCAGAGACTGAAATAGCGAGAAGTTGCAGAAGTATTTATCAGCCAGTAGCTTTTCCAGTTGATTCAACTCTTCAGGCACGTGCCTGATTTTGCTTGTCATCTGTTGAATTTCGCGGGCGATGGACCAAAATAGACGTTCCACCTTGGCGCGGGTTTTCAGATCGAGCAATCCAAGGCTGAAACGGTCCAGCGCTTCTTCACGTATTTGCTGCGCGTCGTGCCAAATTTCCAACATGCGGGGCTGGTTAATGGTATCCCACAACGAATATAACTCTTTCACCAGTTCATGATCATCCGCCAGAGGTTCTTCTTCATCATCCCACTCAGGCAATGAAGTCGATTCCAGCACTTCAAAAATAAGTACCGAGTGGTGAGCGGTCAGCGAACGCCCCGACTCGGTAATGACGTTGGGGTGGGGGATGTTGTTTTTATCGCTGACATCAACCATGGTCGAAATCGCATCGTTCACGTATTCCTGAATGCTGTAGTTTACGCTGCTCTCGTTGTTGGCCGAACGGGTGCCGTCGTAGTCAACTCCCAATCCACCACCAATGTCAACAAATTCGATATTGAAGCCGCTCAGACACATCTGGGCGTAAAATTGTGATGCTTCGCGCAAAGCAATTTTGATGCGCCGGATTTTGTTGACCTGGCTTCCAATATGAAAATGAACCAGTTTAAGACAGTCGACCAATTCGTTTTCGTGCAAATATTCCATGGCATCAAGCAGTTCGCTCGAAGTCAGTCCAAATTTGCTGACATCGCCACCGGAGTTTTCCCATTTTCCGCTTCCCGAGCTGGCCAGTTTAATACGGATGCCCAGATTGGGTTTTATTTTTAACCGGCGGGCAATGCGGGCAATGAGTTTAAGCTCGTTCAGTTTTTCCACCACGATATAGATCCGCCGTCCCATTTTTTGAGCCAGCAAAGCCAATTCTATGTAGTCTTCATCTTTGTACCCATTGCAGATAATCAGTGAGTCGTTGTTGGTGTTCGTCGCAATAACTGCATGTAACTCGGGTTTGGAACCAGCTTCCAGTCCAATATTAAATTTTTTGCCATGGCTGACAATTTCTTCAACAACTGGCCGCATTTGGTTGACTTTAATGGGGTAGATGATGAAATTTTGCGCGTTGTAATTGTATTCTTTAGCGGCAATTTTAAAACAGTTGGACATCTTTTCAATCCGGCTGTCCAAAATATCTGGAAAGCGAATTAGCATGGGGGCAGCAACATCCCGCACCTGCAATTCGTCAATCAATTCTTTTAAGTCAATCTGAACTCCGTCTTTCTGGGGGGTAACAACCACGTTTCCTTTCTCGTTAACCGAAAAATAGTTGATTCCCCAACCATTGATATTATAGAGTTCCTCGCTATCTTCTATGCGCCATTTTCTCATAGTAATTTGTTGTGCTTTTTGCATTAAACGTATTTTATTCGGGCTTCAAATATAGTTGATCAATCAATACAATAGACAATATTAAAACGCAAATCTGAACGAAACAATTTTTTCGGAATAAGAAGCAGTCTGCGGATGGAAAAAGCAGCTTTTTGGAAGCTTTTATTCGTCCGCAGGTGTTCGGTTGACTCTGGCTCAAATGAATTTGTACAAACCAGCTTGTGTTCAATTTAAATGAGAAGAACAGCTCCGCGAAAGAGGAGCGGGTTCAGTAAATATCTCTTAAAAGTATTTTTTACTCTTATGAAATTTGTAACTTGCATGCGAGATACTATTATTGCTTTTAAGACTTACTCATTGATTAATTTGATATTATGAAGACAAAAAACCTAATCTTACTGCTGGCGTTTATCTGTGCCACTTTTCAGGTACAGGCCCAGGAGAAAACGTATGAAATTTCGATTAAAAAGCCGAAGAAGGAAATTCCTATTCAATCAAACATGTATGGCGTGTTTTTCGAAGACATTAACTTTGGTGCTGATGGAGGCTTGTATGCCGAGTTAATCAAAAACCGTTCGTTTGATTTCACCAATTCGCCAACCATGGGATGGTTAACTTATGGGCATGTTTCAGTAGAAACCTCTGGTGCTCCATTCGAGCGCAATCCAAATTACCTGCGCTTAACCAATTCTGGTTTGCTAACCGGAACCGGAGTTATTAATGAAGGATTTCGCGGAATTGGCGCGAAAGAAGGCGATAAATATCAACTTACTTTTTATGCCCGTACAGTCGATGATGAGGCAAAAAAACTACGGATTGAACTGATTTCGTCTGGTGCTGAGATTATGGCTCATGCAGATATGGAAGTCACTTCGGGTGAGTGGACTAAATATCGTGTAGATCTTTCGCCTGCCTGGACAGACTCTCATGCGAGCTTACGGATTGACCTTCGCACCCCAGGAGCACTTGATTTGGAGCATGTGTCGCTTTTCCCTGAAAAAACCTTTAAAGAACGTGAGAATGGCATGCGTCAGGATTTGGCCCAGGCACTGGCTGACTTGAAACCCGGAATTTTTCGCTTCCCCGGTGGATGTATCATTGAAGGAAATAACTTGGAAACACGCTACCAATGGAAGAATTCGGTGGGCCCCGTTGAAAATCGTCCGGTGAATGAAAATCGCTGGAACTATGAATTTCAGCATCGGTTTACGCCCGACTATTTTCAATCGTACGGACTGGGTTTTTACGAGTATTTTTTATTGTGTGAAGATTTGGGGGCCGATGCCCTTCCTGTTGTCAACTGCGGAATAGCATGCCAGTATGCCACAGAAGAGGTTTGCGAAGACCTGGAGCCCTACATTCAGGATGCACTGGATTTGATTGAGTTTGCCAATGGCTCCGTCACATCAACCTGGGGAAAAGTGCGTGCCGAAATGGGACATCCCGAATCCTTCAACATGAAAATGATTGGTATTGGAAATGAGCAGTGGGGCGAGGATTTTCCGAACCACCTGGAACAGTTTATGGATGCCATTTATGCCAAATATCCAGATATGCTGGTCATCGGATCTTCGGGGCCAAGTGCTGATGGCGAGCAATTTGATTACCTGTGGGGCGAAATGAAGCGCCTGGATGTGGATTTGGTGGACGAGCATTACTACAAGGATCCGGAGTGGTTTTTGAATAGTGCGGACCGTTACGATTCGTACGATCGCAAAGGGCCCAAGGTGTTTGCCGGCGAGTATGCTTGTCACGACCATCCTCAGAAGAAGAATTCATTTTATTCAGCATTGTGCGAAGCGGCCTTTATGACCGGACTGGAGCGTAACGCCGACGTGGTTCACCTGGCTACCTACGCACCGCTTTTTGCCCATGTTGATGCCTGGCAGTGGAAACCCGACATGATTTGGTTCGACAACCTGCGCTCGGTCAAGTCGGCCAACTATTACGTGCAGCAATTGTATGCCCATCACAAAGGAACCAAAGCCCTTGAAGTTACCAGGGAGAAGGAAAACCTGACTGGGCAAGATGGTTTGTATGCGAGTTCGGTGATTGACGACAAGAAAAATCAATTGATCATCAAAATTGCCAATACATCGAGAGAACCGAGAGCCGTTGATTTCGATTTCAGCAAGCTGAAGCTGGATAAGAAAGCAGGAAAGCAAATTACTTTAAAAGGTGATTTAAAAGTGGAAAACACCTTGGATAATCCGGATTTGATTGTACCAACTGAAAAGCCTGTTTCAATAAGCGGCACAACCTTACATGCCGAATTGGAAGCCGAGTCCTTTCACGTTTTTATACTGGAATAACACAGGGAACTTTTTAAAAATTACTCCCCGGGCGAACAGTTTTCACCCGGGGAGTATTTTTATTCCTGTTGCCCTGAAACTGGTACAAACCTGGCTGTGAGATCGGGGTCTTGCATATCCTTATCGAGTGGGAACATCGGACGCATGATGCGTTGATAATCCAAACGTTCTAAATCCTGATCAACCCCGCCCGGTGTCAGTGCCAGCAGCCAATCGGCCTGCATGTCGAACAGCTCGGGAACCAGGTAGCCAATTTTTACCATGACAATGTCTGCTTCTCTCGGGTTGAGGCCCAGCCGGGTGAAGTCGACTTCGGTATGGTATGGTTTCCGTTTCTTGGTCACTATAATATCCACACTCCCCACGCGAACCACCACTTCGGTTTCCGCATTTTTGTCTCCCTGTACAATGGACCGGATGGTACCGGAAATTCGTAGAGGCGGAGCATACCGGTCATCAACCATAGCGCCTACATTGGCTTCAACCTTTGAGCCGACGCCGGCTGCTACGGCTTTTTCAATCAGCTCAGGCCCGGGAATGGAAGCGTAAATCAGCGATGGGCCGCTGGCTGATTTAAACTCCGGACGTTTCAATACTTCGGTCAACGTCCAGGTGACATCGCCGGCGCCTCCTGCTGTGGGGTTGTCGCCCGAATCACTGATGAAGAATGGTTTCTTTGAGCTTTCAATGGCTTGATCCAGGCATTCTTCGAGTGTGCCTGTTGGCGCCACAAACGAGAATTCGCTTCGAACCTTCCAAAAATGTTGAGCCAGTTGTTCGGAAACTTCACCTACTTGCTTCTGGTCGTCGCCATAAGCCATCACCACCGCATGGTTTCGGGGTTCGTCGGCCCAGGCATAGCCCACCCAAATGGCAGCATCGATAACGCCGTCCTGCTCGGTGGCGGGAGCAACTGCCTTGTACAAGCTTTTGGCCGGTTCAATACGCGTGCTTGTTTTTTCGCCCGGCAGCAGAATGGGAACTGGAATCCAGGCTTTATACGCTGGCTTGCCTTTCCCACTTTCTACCCGGTCGAGCAGGTTTTCGAGCGCCCGTTGCCGCGATTCCCACGCATCTTCATGAGGTGCCAATCGGTAGCAGGTAATCAGGTCGGTGTTTTCTGCCAAACGCAAGGAAACGTTGCCGTGCAAATCCATCGATGTCGAAATAATTGCTTGATAGCCAATCATTTCGCGGATACGCAGAATGAAATCTCCTTCAGGATCATCCAGCCCAACCACGCTCATGGCTCCATGAATGTCCAGAAACACCCCGTCGTAGGGTTTATTCTGTTCGAGCAATTCGAGTGTTTTTCCAACCAGCGACTCATAAGTTTCGCGGGTGACAATGCCGCCGGGAATGGCTCGGCTAATCTTGATTGGCGACCATTGTGCGCGCTGCAAAAGCGCCGAATCGGTGAAGAACGGATAGTACGAAAAGATTTCATCGCCTTCCCAGGTATGAAAGGCATCTTCGTGGGTTTGTGCCGGCGAAAATGTACTCGACTCAATCCCTAAGCCAACCAGGGCGATGTGTGGTAATTTTTGCTGTCTTGTCTCAGGTGAGCGACTACATCCGGCACAACACAGAAGAAAAGCCAGGATCATCAGGTTTAATTTATTTTTCATTTGGGTATGTTTTATTTATAATCTCTACGGTATTCCGATGGGGTCTTTTTCAGCATGACCTTGAAATAATAGTTAAAATTTGCCAAGTTATTATATCCGCATTCATAACAAATCTGGGTGACCGGCTTATCGGTTTCAGCCAGCAATTTTGCCGCAATCCCGATCCGTACACTTTTTACGTACTCCATAAACGTTTGCCCGGTTTTCTTTTTGAAGTACCGGCAAAACGAGTTTGGCTCCATAAAAACTAGCTTCGAAGCCTCTTTCAGGTTAATGCCTTCCTGAACATTCTGAAAGACATACTCGTAAATCTTGTCAATTTGTTCGCGGTCCTTATCGTATGAGCTTGGTAATGAAGAAGGCAATGCCAGGAATTCGCGATCTTCGATGGACAGCAAATAGCTGAAGACTTTTAACAAACCAATATAACGTTCCAATCCTTTCAGATCGACCATCCGTTTCAGGGTGGCAGCCACTTTTTCTGTTTTGGCACCTTTAAACACGATACCGCTGTCGGCTTTTTTCAGAAGGTCGATCACATTTTCCAGTTCCGGGATATTAAAGAAGTCGGAGCTGATGATATTCTCGTAAAAGTGGGTGACAATACATTCCGGCGCTTTGTTTTCCTCCGTCTCAAGCACCTCCCAGCAGTGCGAAATGTTGGGCCCCAGCAAAACCAGGTCGCCTGAAGTATAGCTGGAAATGTGGTTCCCGACAATCCTCCTTCCCGAGCCGGAGGTAATCAGGTTAAGCTCAAAATTTTTATGCGAATGTATTTTCTCCGAATTCGGGTCCATCGTCAGCCTCCGGGTGATAAACGAATGTTTGTTCGGGACAAAAATCTTTTCGTAAATGAATTCCATAAATAAGCTTTTTTAACCGTTTGAAGCAAATATATAGGAATTATATTGATTTTTCAGTCAAAATTCAATGCAAAGAGAACAAGATACATAAAGCAAGTGGAGTAGGATTCCCATTCCTTTGTAGGCATATATCAGTCATTTTAAAAAACATTTTACATTCATTTAGTATGGAACTACCGTTAATGGGAATAATACCCCCGCTTGTAACCCCACTCCTTAGCAATACGGAATTGGATGAACAAGGTCTACGCAACCTGATTGAATACATCGTCCAAGGAGGGGTTCATGGTGTTTTTTTGCTGGGGACAACAGGTGAAGCGCCCAATTTAAGCTATGAAATCCGAAAAGAATTCATCAAAAAAGCATGTGCTTTAATCAATAGAAGAATCCCGGTTTTTGTCGGAATAACCGATACCTCCATTCAGGGCTCACTGGAGATTGCCGAAACAGCCAAAGCAGAAGGAGCCGATGCTGTTGTGATTTCGACCCCCTACTATGTTCCCATGTCGCAGGATGAAATGGTGAACTACCTGGAATATCTGGTTCCGAAGCTGCCCCTGCCATTTATGTTGTACAATATGCCATCGTGCACGAAGATGCACCTGTCGGTGGGCACCGTGCGAAAAGCGCAGCAACTGGGCGCCATCGGGGTTAAAGACAGTTCGGGCGACCTCGCCTATTTTTACGCGCTCATTGATGAGTTTAGGGACACACCCGAATTTTCGGTGATCGTCGGAACCGAACTTTTTATTCCTGAAACGATGATGAATGGCGGACATGGCGCTGTTGCCGGCGGGGCCAACCTGTTCCCCAAATTGTTTGTAGATTTGTATGAGGCATCCAAAAACAAAGATTTGAAGAAGATCGCTGAACTTAGGGAAAAAGTCATCCTAATCGAAGATAAAATATATGATCTTGGACCGGACAGTTCAAAATATATTAAAAGCATTAAAAGCGCGCTGTCTGCTTTGGGGATTTGCAGTGGTTTTGTCGCCATGCCATTTCAGCAGTTCGACGAAGAAACCCAAAAGCAGATGGCGCAAAACATCTATGGACTGGACTTTTTGGAAACTCAAAACAGTAAATTGAAAATAACGACCTAACATGAAGCTGCCGGTTATCGATCTGATTGTATTTGTCATCATCACCCTTGGAAACGTCATTTTTGGCGCCAGTTTTTTCCTCCGTAACAAAACCTCAGATCAGTTCATGTCGGGAGGCGGGAAACTGCCGGCATGGGTCGTGGGCATGTTCATCTTTGCCACCTTTGTCAGCAGCATCAGTTTTTTGGTTTTACCGGGAAAGGCGTACCTATCGAACTGGAACGCGCTTGTTTTCAGCTTTGCCATTCCTGTCGCGGCTATCCTCGCGGCCAAATTTTTTGTGCCGCTCTATCGCCGGATCGGAAGCATTTCCGCCTACAACTTCCTGGAAATCCGTTTCGGGACTTGGGCGCGGGTGTATGCTTCGGTCTGTTACGTGCTCACCCAACTGATGCGCACCGGTGCCATCTTGCTCTTGCTGGCACTTCCGCTGAACGCCTTGTTTGGCTGGAATATCCGGACCATCATCATCATAACGGGCATTGCAGTGACCATCTATTCGATGATGGGCGGAATCCAGGCGGTGGTCTGGACCGATGCCATCCAGGGAATTGTCCTCATCATTGGGGCGCTGGTTTGTGCCGCCGTGCTCACCTTTTCGATGCCTGAAGGGCCAGCGCAGGTATTTGAGATCGCTTCGGCCAACAACAAATTCAGCCTGGGAAGCTTTGGTTCCAGCCTGGTCGATTCCACCTTTTGGGTGGTATTGATCTATGGCCTTTTTATCAACCTGCAGAACTACGGCATCGATCAGAACTTTGTCCAACGCTACATGACCACCAGCTCGGAGAAAAAGGCGCAGTCGTCGGCGCTGTTCGGCGCGCTGCTGTACCTCCCGGTTTCACTGATTTTTTTCTATATCGGAACCGCTTTATTTTCCTATTATACCGCGCAACCCGAACTCTTGCCCGAAGCGCTGAGAGATCCGGGGGCCGGCGACAAGGTTTTTCCGCATTTCATCGTTAACGGGTTGCCCAAAGGCGTTACCGGCCTGCTGATCGCCTCCATCTTTGCTGCCGGCATGAGCACCGTTTCCACCAGCATCAACAGCACCGCGACCATTGTGCTTTCGGATTATTACCAACGGTATTTTAATAAACAGGCTTCCGAAAAATCATCGATGAAAGTGTTGTACATCGCTTCACTGATCTTTGGGGCACTGGGAATTTTGATTTCCCTGTCGCTGGTAGGTGTTGAAAGTGTGCTGGACGCCTGGTGGTCGCTGGCTTCGATCTTTAGCGGCGGCATGTTGGGCCTGTTCCTGCTGGCTTACCTGTCAAAGAAAGTCCGTAACATCGATGCGGCTATCGGTGTCGTCATTGGCGCGTTGGTGATCATCTGGATGAGCCTGTCGCCGCTTTATTTTACCGAAGGAAAACTGCTTGCCTTTAAAAGCAACTTGCACAGCAACCTGACCATCGTGATCGGGACGCTCGTTATTTTCCTTGTCGGGTTCATGAGTATGAAGTTTTTTTCAAGTAAAAATGAATCTATAAAGTCATCAGAATGAAGTCAACCCATGTATTATTTGCCATCCTTTTCTGTTCCGCTGTTTCTGCCAAAGAAGCTTTTCGCGGAGACGGTGCCATCGTACGATCAGAATTTATTTATCAGCAGGAAGAGGTCTCTTTCCCGAGTTGCCACGCTTCCACCATTGCAGAAACTAAAGATGGCCTGATCGCCTCGTGGTTTGGTGGACCAGCCGAAAAAGACCCCGATGTGGGCATTTGGACCAGCCGTTATGTCCAGGGGAAATGGACGGTTCCGGTTGAAGTTGCCAACGGCGTCCAGCATAAAAACTTGATGCTTGAGACTTACAGTTCGTAACCCGCAACTCATTTTAACTGCAAAGGTGCAACGAAAATGCAGGAATACCGTTTCGCGGTGACCTTGACGGCTTCTTCAGCAGGGAGTTTCCTGAAAAAAATCCTGAGTAAAACGAAAAAAAGCTGAGTGCCCGTACTTAAATTCTCTTGATAGTCAGGAGTATAGAAATCTGAAGTTGCACAAAAAGCTGAGTGGCACCTGAGTCCTGTTGCTTGTACCGATATAGTGGTTTCGTTTTATCCTTGAAATTATTAAAACGACATCAAGATGAAAAAGCGATACACATTAATCTTGTTGTTCACCATCTCATTTGTTTGCTTTAGTCCTGTAATTGAAGCTGGCAATTTTTCGTCAGCAGGCAAAAAATGTGTGCGGTTACGGGGCGACTGCTACTGAAGACTTCCTTGAAGCCTGCTGTTAAATCAAAACATTTCCACTTTTACTATTGCCACATTTGCCCAAAAATGTAATTTTGTCACAAAATTGAAAATCATGATTCAACGTATTCAAACGCTATATATCCTAATTGCTGCTAGTTTAATCGGACTTTTATTTGCCTTGCCATTTGCCGAAATTGCTGCCAACAACAAGTTCTACCTGTTCAATATTCAGGGAATCCTGCACAACGGGGAGGTGGTTGAAAATGGGCTTCCAATTATGCTGTTTGTCGGAATTATTCTGATTATCCATATCGTGGCCATTTTCATGTATAAGAAGCGGATTCGGCAAATGCGTCTGCTTGTTTTTACGATTTTGCTGATGCTGGGGCTGTTTGGAATGTTTTATTTCTTTACGTTCTACAGTTTTAAAGGCTTTGAAGTGAGCTTTAAAGTGGCGGTTGTATTCCCGCTGATTTCCATCATTCTGGATTACCTGGCTATTCGTAACATTGGAAAAGACGAAGCATTAATTCGCTCAATCGACCGGATTCGTTAGACAAACAGGCCGCTGCGATTATGAATCGTCTAATTCGGAACACTAAATACCCAAACGAGCCATTTGCTTTTCAATGTCCTTTTCCTGAAATTTCAGGATGACATTTAACTCGCAAAATCTTTTCCTGATCTTCCAAATCAATATGAATGGAATCTGGAAGCAGGCGCCTACCCAAACTGATGGGATTGAAAAACGATGAGTCCGTAAACAACAAACCTCAAAAGCCTGAATAAGGCGAAGTTCAGGTATTTATTCATTGGATATTCCGTGGTTCCGACAAGCATGCTGATCAGTGACCAGGGGAGTGGGGTAAGCGCCGCGGTGATAATCAGAAAAGAACCATATTTTCGAAATAAAGGCCAGTACTTGCTGAAAAACTTTCGACCTAGAAAACGAAACATCACCACCTTATGAAGATAACGACCGACTAAAAAGGCCAGGTAGCCGGCACCATACGATACGCCCGCGAAAAAAATCAGATTGAAGACATAATGCCAGGTACCTCCTTTAAAATAGGCCCACAGCATAAAAATTTCGGGTGGAAATAAGCCAAAAAAGATTTCGGATCCAATATAGATTCCATAAATCAGCAATGGCCGGCTGTAAAATCGTTCAAGCCAAATATCTTGATTGTCAATGGTGATATACTCCTTAGCCAGCAGATACAAAACAGCAAGGACTGCCAATGAAAGCAAGCCTTTTAACATGTTTTTAAAAAGGAATTTAAACTTTTTTTGTAGTCTCATTTATCATTTTTATGTGATTCCGAATCGTTTTTTCACGCATACGGAGCCATTTTTCAGAAGCACAAACAATAAAAAGTTTTTCATGCATCCGTTGTTGAAAATTCCTTTTTAAAGAAGTCCCTGTTAAATTTTGTCAATTTTCGAAGCCAGCTGGCGGTCTTTGTCGGTGACTTTGCCATCGCTGTGCGAAGTCAGGCTAATGGTTACTTTCTTGTACGAATGAATCAGGATGTCTGGATGATGATCCATACTTTCGGCCAATTCGCCTACCTTGTTAACAAAGCCAAGAGCTTCTTTGAAATTTTTGAACGTAAATTCTTTTGTTATTTTCTCAGTTTCTTTATTCCAATCCATAATACTTGTTTTACTGTTGAAAACAAGTTGATTATCAATTGGTTCAATCTAATATTGTTGATTTTAGTTGCTGAAAACATAGGAAATCAGGTTGGCGCCCATCTGAAGGGCTTTTTTCCTGACTTCCGGTGGATCGTTATGCACAGAAGGATCTTCCCATCCGTCACTCAAATCCGATTCATATGTGTAAAAACAAGCTAACCGGCCTTCAATAAACAAGCCAAATCCTTGAGGGCGTTTGTTGTCATGTTCATGAATTTTGGGCAACCCATTTTCAAAGTGATATTTTTGCCTGTAAATCGGATGATCGGGTGGGAGCTCGACAAATTCCTGATTTGGAAATACTTTTTTCATTTCGCGCCGGATGTATTGATCCAGTCCGTAATTGTCATCAATATATAAAAACCCACCGGCTTCCAGGTAAAGCTGCAGGTTTTGGCTCTCTTCGTCCGAAAAAATCACATTGCCATGCCCGGTAAGATGCACAAACGGGTAATTAAATAGTTCGATGCTGCCGGGCTCAACAGTTCCTGGCTTGGGATCAATGTTGGTGTTTAGCTCCTGGTTGCAAAACCGGATAAGATTGGGCAAAGCAGTTGGATCAGCATACCAGTCGCCACCACCTTTGTACTTGACCAAAGCCACCTTTAAATTCGGGTTCTGGCTGAAAAGTACAGGCGCAAGAAGCAAAAACAGAATGGTGAGATAGCTTGTCTTCATATCTGGTTTTATTGAGAAAACAAAGATAACAAGAAAGCGCGATTGACATAGTTTGTTGAATATTCTCTCGGAAAAAAACAAACCTGAGGGTACTTCTATAGAACTGAATTAAATTCCAGCTGTTATCTTTGCCGAGCACTAAAATATTGCAGAACATATGAAAAAGAGTTTTACAACCCGGTCGCTTCATGTTCCATTTCCCAAGAATGATGCCCATCGGGCATTAGATATGCCTGTTTATGGGTCGGTTGCTTTTGAGTTTGAAACAGCCGAAGAGATGGTTGATAACTTCAGTGGCAAACTCCCTGCTCACGTTTATTCGCGGTCGAGTAATCCTACGGTCGAGTACTTCGAGCAAAAGATGAAAACGCTGACCGGGGCTCACCAAGCCTTAGCCGTGGCTTCCGGAATGGCTGCCATCTCCAATAGCATTTTAGCTATTTGCAAAAGCGGTGATAACATCATCTCCGGAAATCACCTGTTTGCCCATTCCTATGCGTTGCTTGACCATAGTTTACGCAATTATGGGCTTGAAACGCGCTTTGTTGATACCACCAATGCTGATGAAATAGAGAAACTAATTGATAAAAATACCAGGGCGATCTATTTTGAAACGGTGACCAATCCCCAACTGGAAATTGCCGACATTTCAAAATTAGCTGCTATCGCCAGAAAATATGATTTGATTTTAATTGCCGACAGCACGGTTACACCGCCTGTAATTTTTAATGGACGTTTTCATGGTATTGATATCGAAGTGATGTCAACAACCAAACATATTTCAGGAGGAGGAACTTCATTTGGCGGCGTCATTTTGGATCATGGTAATTACAACTGGTCGCTGAATCCCAACCTGAAATTCTTCAGCAAAAAGTTTGGGAAAGATGCTTTCATAGCCCGCTTACGCAAAAATTATTTTCGAAATACCGGCGGCTCCATGTCGGCCCATACGGCTCATTATCAAATTATGGGGCTCGATATCTTAGAGCTTCGCTTCAATCGTTCTTATGAAAACTGCCTGAAACTGGGCGAGTTCCTGTCTCAGCATTCGTTGGTAACAAACGTGACCTATCCCGGCTTAAAAAAATCAGACGGATATGAACTGGCAGTCAGGCAATTTGAAGGAAAACCTGGGACAATCGTGACCTTTGATTTGGAGTCGGAAGCGGCCTGTTTCAAGTTTATGAATCACCTGCATACCATTCGTCGTGCCACCAACCTCAATGATAATAAATCCCTGATTATTCATCCCTGGTCAACTATTTATGCGGAGTTTACTGACGAAGAACGGCTGGCAATGAAAATCAGAGCAACAGCCATCCGGCTATCAGTAGGGATTGAAGCAGCTGCTGATTTGATTGAAGATATTGAATTGGCTTTGGAGGCGCTGGATTAACAGCGGGGGCGTTACCCGAACGTTTCTGTTTCTTCTTCAAGTGCATTAGGAACGGTAAAAACGAAACGCGATCCGGCTCCTTTAGAAGAGGCTACTTGAATTTTGCCTCTAATCATTTCGACGTATGCTTTTGAAATGGAAAGACCCAACCCAGCTCCTTCGTAGGCTTTCGAAACCGAGGTGTCGGCCTGCACAAAACGATCGAAAATAACTTCTAGCTTTTTAGGCTCAATTCCAATTCCGGTATCATTCACGAAAAATTTCAACGTTTGGTTGTGAACTTCATAGCCAAACTCTACGGTCCCTGTTTCGGTGTACTTAATCGCGTTGTTCAGCAGGTTGGTTAAAATAGCATGGAGTTTCTCCTGATCGGTATAAATCATTGGATCTATGTGAGAAGAAGGTTTTTCACACACAAGACGGAGACCTTTCCGTTGAGCCATTGGCAAGAAGAAATTACCGAGTTTATCCAGTTCCGTGTTGATATTTACTTTGGTTAAGACGACCTTCATTTGGCCGGATTCAATCTTCGAGATGTCAATAATTTGATTGATCAGGTTGAGCATCCGTTCGCCACTATCCTCAATAATCCGGATATAACGTTGTTGCAATCTCTGATCCAGATGGGATTCTTTCAATAAGCTGGCGAAGCCGAGTATACCGTTCATCGGTGTCCTGATTTCATGGCTAATATTAGCCAGGAAGGCGGATTTTAGACGGTCACTCTCTTCCGCGCGTTCTTTGGCTTTTATTAATTCCTTTTCGGCTTTTTTTCGCTCATTAATGTCGCGCATGGACCCTTCAATACCGATGGATTCCATATTGACATCTATTATTTTATGAGCATTGATGGACACGAATTTCGTCGGGCCGTCTTTTGTTTTTAAGCTGGCCTCAAAGTCCCAAACCTCCCTATCTCTTTTAATCTGCTCGGTCAAGTTGTTGAATATCGCGGAGTCTTCAAAAAGGGTCATCGCCTGGTGATCGACTAGTTCATTCGCAGAATAACCATTCATGCGGAGGATTGACGGGCTGATCTCCACGAGCTTACCTGCTGTGTCGATCTGGAAAAATACATCCTGAATGTTCTCGAAAATATTCCGGTACTTTTCCTCACTTCGCTTAAGAGCTTCTTCTGCCCGGATTTTTTGTTGTTTCAAACGGGTTTCAAAAAGAGCCTGTTTAATAGCGGGACATAGTCGCTGGAGGTTTTCTTTGAGGAGGTAGTCGGTTGCCCCATATTTTAGCATCTCCACGGCAATTTCCTCCCCCAGTGTACCCGAAACAATGATAAACGGCACTTCTGGGTAACGTTCGGAACAAACCTGCAATGCCTCAATCCCATTGTAGCCCGGCAAATGATAGTCGGCTAGAATAATGTCGAAATCCAATTGGCTGAGTGCGTCTAAAAAATGTTTTTCATTGTCTACCCGTTTATAGTCGATTTGCCATCCCTCTTTTTTAAGGGTCATCCGGATCAAATCGGAATCTTCCAGCGTGTCTTCTAGATGAAGCACGCTGATCTTTTCAATTTCAGCTGCATGAATGTAGGATTGTTTTGACGAAATTTCTGATACCGAACGACTCATTCGTCTGGCAGCATCGTCATCGTTTTTTTTCGTATTATCCATTTGTTCAGTTTTATGCCTCCTACGCTGTCATTTTTACATAGGAAAATAACTTTGATTAGGCAAAATTTACTTTTTCAGCGCGTTCTCTTTGATCTCCTGACTTCATATTTCTTTCAATCGCTCTTTCCCTTTTTTAAGCAGGCACAAACAGTGTGGTCGTAACGACGTTCGTTAAATCGATTAGGCAAAAAAAATCGCAAGTCGAAAGCACTGACAGGAAGTATAAAATCCCTGCTTTCCAAATATATGTAATTCATTACATCGAGAACGGGAATGTTTTTGCTTAAACAGCTCTCGGGTAAGGTATTCCTTCTATTGTTGAGAGCAGCATTCGTTGTATTTCGGGCCGGAACTTCATCTGTTGTTTCAGCCTTTTCTGGTTCACTGCATATAGTCAGTAACAATCCCCGGGAAATTTCAATCCGATGGAAGAGGTTCTCAAAAAAAACGGGTTGCCATCGTCATAGCAACCCGTAATTCATAATTTAGTTTAGTTAGACCAGAAAATAAATATTGGTTTAAAGAGAGAAAAGGTATTTGATAATTCTTTCATTTAAAAGTAGTTGTTTTCAAATGTTCTGCTAATATAGTAACTATTTCATTTCAATGTTAAAAAAACCTTAAAATTTCTTAACGAATCGAAAATACCTCCATTTTTGGCAATTATAAATAATTGTTTATCAGACATTAAAAAATGTGAATATGTTGTAGAATATGTTTTTATTCGGCTACATATTTGGCCAAATATGTAGCCATATTCCAATATCGACGACAAAAAGACGCCCCAAAGAAGAGATAAAGCAGTCTTTTATTCTTAATCTTGAAGTTTTTTTACCTTTGTTAGCAAATTTTTGAACATGCATCTGTATAATCAATTCAATAAGGAAGAGCTAAAGGAGCGTCTGATGGGGGAGGCATTTAAGCGAAAAACCATTTCATTTTATCGCTATGTGTCAATTCAGGAGCCTTTGGAATTTCGAAACCAACTGTATCGTAATTGGAGTGCATTGGATTGCCTGGGACGAATTTATGTGGCTCGCGAAGGCATTAACGCACAAATGAGTGTTCCTGAACATCACCTGGATGCTTTTTTCAATGAACTGAATGAGGTGACTCAACTGAAGGAGATGCCAATTAAATATGCGATTGAAGATGATGGTAAGTCGTTTTATAAACTGACCATCAAGATACGACCCAAGATTGTTGCCGATGGATTGGATGAAAATGCGTTCGACGCAAGTAATGTGGGGAAACATTTAACCGCGACGGAATTTCATGATTTAGTGGATGATCAGGATTGCTTGCTGATTGATATGCGAAACCATTACGAAAGCGAAATTGGTCACTTTAAAGGGGCCATTTGCCCCGAAGCCGATACGTTTCGAGAAGAAATTGAACTGGTTGTAAATGACCTGAAAGATCAGAAAGACCGGAAAATCTTGCTGTACTGCACTGGCGGAATTCGTTGTGAAAAGGCCAGCGCTTATTTAAGGCATCACGGATTTAATGATGTCAACCAATTGCATGGCGGCATTATTGAATATGCCCAACAGATTAAAAAACTGAACCTGGAGTCGAAGTTTATTGGGAAAAACTTCGTGTTTGATGAGCGGCTGGGGGAATCCGTCAATGGAGAAGTGATTGCACATTGCCATCAATGTGGAAGGAAGTGTGACACGCACACCAACTGCGCCAACAGCCTGTGCCACATTCTCTTTATCCAGTGCGAAGCATGTGCGAGTGAATTCGAAGGCTGCTGTACAAATGAATGTAAATCGGTTTTACATGCGTCTGAGGAGGAGCGCTTGTTGTATGTTCAAACTTTCAAGCGTAAATTTGGCAATCGAAAAAGCTTTCGGAAAAGCATCGACAACAAGTTAAGCATCAATAATCAGAGAACAGAGGTGTAATTGTGAATAATTTTTGGCAAGATATCAAGGGACCGATCATGGCATTGGCACCGATGGAGGATGTGACGGATACCTCGTTTCGTGAGTTGGTCGCCAGCATTTCAGAATCCGGATGTCTACATGTGTTATTTACCGAATTCACAGCGGTTGATGGTATGAACCACCCAAAAGGCAAGCTACGGGTTGCGGAACGGCTGATTGTTAGTGATACTGAACGGCAACTTCTTAAAGAAAAAGGGATCCGGTTGGTGGCTCAGATTTGGGGAAACAAGCCGGAAGTGTTTTACAAGATTGCCAAAGAAATTACCGAAGAATATGCGTTTGATGGCATCGACATCAATATGGGCTGCCCGGTAAAAAATGTGGTGAAGCAAGGTTCGTGTAGCGCCTTGATCGATCAGCCGGCCTTGGTGCAGGAAATTATTCTGGCTTCAAAGGAAGCCACTCATTTGCCAGTTTCGGTAAAAACAAGGACAGGCATTAAACAACATGAGACGGAGCGGTGGATTAACCAACTGCTGGAAACCAAACCGGCAGCCATTACTTTGCACGGCCGCATTCAGAAGCAGCAGTCGGATGGTGAAGCCAACTGGGACGAAATTGCTAGAGCTGTTGCATTGCGGGATGCGTCGGGCCTTGAAATTCCAATTTTAGGTAATGGCGATGTGCTTTCTTATGCCCAGTCGGTAGACTATTCGCAGCAATATGGTGTGGACGGTATCATGATTGGACGAGGGATCTTTCACAATCCCTGGTTCTTCAATTCGATTCCCAAACAGCCAGACAAAGCCGAGAAATTGGAGCAACTGATTCGGCACACCCGGCTGTTTGAAAAGAACTGGGGAGGCATTAAAAATTTCAATATTCTGAAACGATTTTATAAAATCTACGCCAACGGGTTTGAAGAAGCAGCTCGATTAAGAGCGGAACTCATGAATGCCAATACATTTGACGATGTTTATCAGCTAATTCAAAAGCAAAATCACCCGGTTAATTTTGCCGAACGCTAGTGCGAACACAAATCATGATCCCTGTAAACAGAGATGTTTTAAAATCAGACGTCTGTTACGAATTTGTTATCGGGATCTGGGATATTACTCCTGCTATTAAGATGAAGTTTCAAGTGAAGAAGTTGAATAAATTGACTGAGGTTATGCGCTTGACAGCCTCTTTTTTACTTCGATTCGCTTGCGGGTACAAATTTCAATGAAACCGAATTCACACAATGGCGGGTGTTTTTATCCGTAAAATATTCGCCGGTAAACACATGGCCTAAATGGGCATCACACGTGGCGCAGGTAATTTCGGTTCGTCTTCCGTCAGCATCGTTCGTTCGTTTAACCGCACCTTCAATTTCGTCATCAAAACTGGGCCAGCCACAGCCCGAATCAAACTTATCGGACGATTGATACAAAGGCGCGTCGCATCGTTTACAAACATAAGTGCCTGCTTCTTTGTGTTTGTCATATTTTCCGGAGAAAGCGGGTTCTGTACCTTTATTGATGATGACATATTCTTCAAACTGATTTAACGGGTTGTATTCCATGTTGGTATTGTTTTTAGGATTTTGTGCACAGGCTGTTAAAGACCAGGCCGTCAAAAAGAGTAATATAAAATAACTGAATTGTTTCATCTTCACTTGTTGTTTCAACTGCAAAAAAAACAGAACGTCACTGTTTCTTTTATATAGACAGCCGGATGGATGATTTTGTTCGGCAATTACTACCCAGAGTGATTTATGCGTATTATACAGGTTGTATTGTCTCGAATTAGAGGTGACCAGAAAAATATTGAATGGGTTCTTGGATGTAAATGTTAAAAGTAAGGTATCTTGCGTCCGAAATCAGAAACATAAAGCAATTCCAATAAATTATGGAAATCCCTATAATATTCCAGGACGAACACCTTTTGGTTGTTGATAAGCCAGTTGACCTGCCGGTGCATAAAAATGATTTTATGCCTCACGATGCCCTATATCTTACCAAATTGATTGGCGACGACACGGGACAGTGGATTTATAATGTACACCGGCTCGATTCAAAAACATCGGGCCTGATTATACTGGCACGCTCTTCGGAGGTGGCGCATCATTTAGCGTTGCAATTTGAGCGAAAAGAAGTGGAAAAGGAGTATGTCTCCATTGTGTTGGGCGAAATTCCCGAGGAAGGTTTTTTTGATGGAAAAGTAGTGGTCAAAAAGAAAAGCAAGTTTAAAAAGGATGCCTTAACACGCTTTCAGCGGGAACGGCTGGTACAAACCAACATTTCTTATAAGGAACACACCAATGTTTGCCTGAGCTTGGTCCGGGTGATGCCCGAAACCGGAAGATGGCACCAAATCAGGCAGCACTTTGCCAAAAACAGGCACGACATTGTGGGCGATTCGCATCATGGCGATTTTACCCTGAACAAGCTGATCAAGGCCGAATGGGGATTTAACCGGCTGATGTTGCACGCATCAAAATTGGCTTTTACTCATCCCGTGTCAGGTGTAAAGTTAAATTTTGAAGCCAAACTTCCGGACGAGTTTGAGCAATTGCTCCAAGTGGTGGAAGTATCTTTGTAGGAGGTTTTTCAGTATTCAGTCGTAGGCCCAGTTTTCGGTTTTATCCAACCAATGACAACAATGACAATTGAATGACTATCAATGACGGAAGAAGAAGACGTGATCAGTTTCAGCAGGCAGAAAGCCACAAGCTACAAGCTGCAAGAATCGAAGGTACGACCCCAGGGGGGCGAATCGCTTTCAACGGTTCCTTTTCTATAAACATACGATGCCTCCGCCATCAAGCAGCGAGTTATCCAGCATCCTACTCCTGCCAAATCCTGAGCAGCAAGAGCTGGCAGTTAGCCGCCCGCTCTTGTTGTATCAAACCGATAGTTAATCGTTATCGATTCTTAGAAATGTTCCGTCCATTTCGAATTCCAATTCAACGCCGTTGTTCAATGCTATCTGTTGGTAATTGGCTTCCAACTCCCAATCGGTTATAAAATTGTCGGCATAATGCTGCGACACATAATCCAGCAATGGCTGAGGAATTACAGAATCCGGAAGTTTGCTTGCACCATCAATATCTGTAATTTGGTAATCGGCATTAAAATCCAATTCAAAATTTCCTACCAAATCCAACTCATAAGTGATGGTATTCAATTCGGTGTCCTTAATGGCCCTTGAAATTCCATTATTCGGAAAATGGGTTGTTTTGTAAGTCATAATTGCTGATGGAATTTCGCTCTCAGCAAGGATCACTTCCCGGTCGTTGTCATCGTCATCTTTTGAACAAGATGAAAAAAATGCCATAAGGGCCAGTACAGATAAGATTTTAAATAGCTTCATGATTTTTTTATTTTTTGTTAATAATTGTTCCTTCTTCGTTCAAAAACAGGGTTTGTTCCAAGGCCTGTTTTTCAACTTCTACTTTGTAGGTCACATTTTCACTTTCAGTGATCTTCTCAATATCGTCTATTTTATATGAAGGGTAACTTTCTTGAATCGCTGCAACCACGGCTTTGGGCAAGTCGCTTTTTGTTGTTTCTTCTTCTACCTTAATTTGCTTGCCATCGGCTGTGTACCAGGCTTCAAAGTCCTTGCCCCAACCTTGTTCAAACTCGACGTTATAGACATCGTTTTTTAGTTCCCACTCTATATCTTTCCCTTTTGGAAAATCGATATCAAACTGGCTGATCACGACTGAAGGGACTTGGCCTGCAGGAATATCTTGTGCAGACAACATACCAACGGCAAACAATGAAGCCAGACTTAATAATTGCTTCTTCATGATAATTAATTGTATTTGATTAATAATTATATGACAAAGCTAGGGGGCGATTTTGGAAAGACTTGGGAATTTTTACCGGTCCTTGAAAATCAGTTTAAAAACATGTTTCTGGTCTTCAAGGCTGTAGTTTATTTGGAGTTTATAAAGCGTTGCAATAGCCTTTACAATGGCTAAACCTAAACCTGTTCCGCTATTGGAAGCATGGTATTTTTGAAACCGGTCGAAAATTTTGTTTCGGTCTAAGGCCTTTGAACTTCCCGTATTGCTAATTTTTAATTGATGGCCATCAATAGCTATTTCTACCGTACCATTTTCAATGTTGTGATAGATGGCGTTTTTTAATAAGTTCGACACTAGGGTATGGGCGTGTGTTTTATCCATCGTTTTTACCAACGCGCCTTTTGTGTCAAGCTTAATTTGTATGTTTTTGTACGAAGCAAATTCCTCCAATTCATCGATGTTTTGTTGCACAAGTTGATTGAAGTGTACTTCTTCGGCATTGATAATTTGCCTGTTCTCTATTTTCGATAGCAGCAACAGCGATTTGTTCAGTTTGGTTAAGCGCTGCAAAATCTGATAGGTTTCAGTAAGTTTTTGCGCTTGGTTTTCGCGCAAGCCTTCCTCTTCAAAAAGAAGTTCCAACTTGTTACTGGCAATGGCCAGTGGTGTTTGCAGTTCGTGTGACGCATTTTCTATAAATTCCTTTTGTTGGTTGTAAGCATTTAAACTATGCTCCACCATCTCGCCAACGGCCTGTTGCAGATACTCAAACTCTTTGATGTTTGTGTTGCTTTGTGGCAAGGGAGCCGATGCGTCAATTTTATATGATTTCAATTGTCCCAAAAAATCATAAAAGGGCCACCATAGTTTTTTCAAAACAAAGTTGTTAATCAGCACAACACTTAAAATCAAAATGGTGTAGAGTCCGATCACATTCCACAACAAGGCCTTGATCAGGTCGTTTTGCTCAAGAATCGGATTGGCTATTTTTAGTTGATAATAGGCATCGTTGGCCCTAAAGGCGGTGACCAACATTCTCACCGGTTCCAACTCTGGACTTTGGTCATCCGCATCTTGCATGAGTATTTCCATATCCACAAAATGGTCTTTTAACGCCAAGGCCGTAGGTTTATCTATACGTTCAAGGGTATACAGGTTTTCGTCAAAATTTTCTTTGGTTACAATTACTGAATCGTTCAGTATATTTTGAATAATCAACCGTTTTTGATATTCTAGTTCTTCATCAATGCTGTCTTTAATTTCGTTGAACATCGAAAAGTAAAAAACAACTGCCCACAGGGCCACGATGAGCAACAAGGCTATAGAAAGGTATTTTACTGATTGGTTGAGCAGCTTCATCGTTCTACAAGTTTATAGCCCACGCCATAGACGGCTTCTATGTTGATTTCGGCTTGGGTGTCATTGAGTTTTTTCCTTAAGTTCTTAATCTGATGATAGATGAAGTCAAAATTATCGGCGTTGTCCGAATTGTCGCCCCATACGTATTCTGCAAGGGCCGATTTGGTGACCAACCTATTTTTATTCACCAAAAAATAATACAGGATATCAAATTCTTTCCGGTTCAGGTGGACCATTTCGTTGTTTACTTTTAGCTCACGTTCATGAATGTCCAGGGCGACATTTACAAGCGTGAGGATATTGTTGCCGCTTAAGTTTTTCCTTCGAATCACTGCTTTTACCCTGGCATTCAGTTCTGCCAGGTGAAATGGTTTGGTGAGGTAATCATCTGCGCCAAGTTCCAAACCCAACAATTTATCGGCTAACGAATCTTTTGCTGAAATGATGATGACATTGTCGGTCTTATTATTTCTTTTCAACTCTTTTAACACATCCAAGCCGCTTCTGTTGGGCAGCATAATGTCGAGCAAAATACAATCGTAATCGTAAATCAAGGCCTTTTCTATGGTTTTATCAAAGTCCATAGCCGTTTCTACCCGGATTTTCTCTTTTTCCAGAGATTCTTTGATATTGTTGAGCAATTGCTGTTCGTCTTCAATTACTAATACTTTCACGGAGTAAATATATTTTTAAAAATTGGAAAGAATTGAGAATTGTAAACAGGACGCGTAAAAATATCGGCCCATTCCACTATCGTTAAGGTCAGAGAGTAGGCATATCCCCTTGATATCTTGTTGCGGATTCCCATGGCATAAAAGTATAAACTATTTAGCTTATGTGGATTGCAAATCCAGACCAGCCTCTGCCAGCTTACAACAGATCTCGATGAGCAGGGTAAACCCACGGTCGGCAAACAAAGCCGGTTCGCTGCTTAAGGTGTAAGTCCAGTCGTCCTTGTCACGTCTTCTGCCCTCCCGATCCGCTTCGCTCCTCGGGATTAGTTCAACTAAGCTTTTCATTTTGCTCCGCTCATGAAAAGCAAGTTTCACTGAACACGCATCAAAGCTGTATTCCGAGATGGTGCTGCCTGTTTTCAAATGGGTAATGGTACCTAAATGATCCCTGAAAATGTTGTACACCGTCCAGCTGCCGGTGCCCACTTTTTTGGCCACCGCTACGGCTGTGTAGGCATCGCCACCAATCCAGATGGTTTGGGTCACGGTGCTGCCAACTTGTTCGCGTTCGCAATTGCTGCCAAAGTACCAGGAAAGCCTCCTTCCCGTTCCTCCAAAGGAGGAAGGCTTGGCTTCAGTTTTTCAAAGAACGCAAGTGCTAAAATAGCAAAAGTTTAAAAGAAGCCATCCAGCGACCCAGGTAGCTTCTTTTAATTGAAATAAATCAGATCACCTATTCTCTCTGTTTAGTTGTTTATAATTACCTCTTCAAATTGTGCGTTTTTCACCCCAAATTCCTCAAAAGCTGCCTTGGTTCTTTCGCTGACAATTAGCATAGGCCTGGCATAGCGGATTACTTTTATTCCTTCCGCTTTCAGATTGGACACTCCCAGATGCTCCCAGGTATTAAACAGGTCGGAAGATGCTAGAAAATCCTGACTTATTCCTTTATACATGAGTTTTAACGGTGTAATTACCGTCGGAATACCCTTTTTATAATTTCCAATTTTTGCGTCAGAGTAAAAACCATTCCTTTGGCAAACAGGGCACTGACGTTCTGTAACTAATCCTTCAGATGATGGCAGAAACTTAGGGAAGCTTAAATCTGTGTAAAGATGATAAAAGGGAAGTTCATTTTTCCTTGAGTCTACTACTTTTCTAAAATTAGCTATCTGTACACCTTTAGAAAGTAAAAACTTATTAAATTCCTTTGAAATTAGGAAATCATCGTCAAGAGTTGCAAAAAAAGGAGAATGGACCTTTGTTAAGCCTTTAACAATTAGAGAACCGACAAGCTTTGCTCCTGTACCACAATTTTTACATGCCTCATTTAAATCATATGTGCTTTTACAAATTTCGCCACTTTCTCCTTTAGGTCCACCGTGAAAATCTAAAATATAAAACTTCATTTTTCCTTATTTTAATAAGTTAGTTAATAACCTAACAAAGCTTTTACAATTTCTATCCATGTAGCCTCTGAGTAAACATTTTGATAGCTATTCATCATTTGCTCCGTTGAATAAACTGTATTTTTACTATATGGCAAATCAATTCTTAAATCATTGGTTATTTTCTGATGGGTTGTTCTTTCAACTATAACTGCTGGCACCTCCGATTTTGATATACCAGTTCTTTTCAAATGCCTCCATTCGACTAATTTATGTGCCTGAATTTCCCCTTTAAACCCTTTGGTTAATTTGGCCATTTCTGAATAGGCCCCGATTCTTCCAATATTCGGCAAAGGAACTGTCCCTCCGATTACCGGGCTATTTGTTGCCGGACCTCCTGCAAGTATCCAGTCCCAAGATTTTCGGGCAAAACCCATATCGCCCCAAAAGCTTTCATCGCCCCAACTGCCGCCAGCAACAGACCAACCGTGATTTATATAACTAGCGGTATACCCTTCACCAACATACCATGAACTTCCATCCTCAAAATGAACTCCTCTAAAGTTTTGATATGGGTTACTACTGGATCCAGAAAAAATCGCTGACGAAATTGAGGCTCCGCCTGACGAAGTTATTCCATACTGTGAAGCAACATTATAAGCGTACTGCCATGGAACGTAACTGCCATCCGAAGTAGAGCGGTGGTAACCGCTGTACCAATCGTAGTAAACACCACTCGCTCCGGGGCCGTTATCCCCGTAACCGGGACCGCCGTATACTGATCCTCCAGACCCACTGCCACCAAAAACGCCTGGTCCATCCGTATGCATGTTTGAGTGCATAAATGCCCCCGACGCAAAATATTCGGCAATTCCCCCTGAACGCCATTGACCGCTCGGGTCGGTATACTTCAAGGGGTTGTTTAAACAATAGCTGTAGCGGTTGTAGTTTTGGGTAAAACCTGGGTCTTGAACATATGGGTCTGGGTTTAAAAACCGCCCCACCACCGGGTCATACAGCCTTCCGTTCATATTATACAGTTTAAAATCATCAAGGTATTCATGGGAAGTAAACCCACGGTCGGCAAATAAAGCGGGTTCACTGTCCAGCGTATAACTCCAAGTGTCCTTGTCACGGCGCCTGCCCTCCCGATCCGCTTCGCTCCTCGGGATTAGTTCAACTAAACTTTTTGTTTCTCTTCGTTCACAAAAAGCAAGTTTCACTGAACACGCATCAAAGCTGTATTCATCAGCAGGGTTGCTGCCATTCTTCAGGTGCGTAATTGTTCCAAATGGTCGCGGAAAATGTTGTACACCGTCCAGCTGCCGGTGCCCACTTTTTTGGCCACCGCTACGGCTGTGTAGGCATCGCCACCAATCCAGATGGTTTGGGTCACGGTGCTGCCAACTTGTTCGCGTTCGCAATTGCTGCCAAAGTACCAGGAAAGCCTCCTTCCCGTTCCTCCAAAGGAGGAAGGCTTGGCTTCAGTTTTTCAAAGAACGCAAGTGCTAAAATAGCAAAAGTTTAAAAGAAGCCATCCAGCGACCCAGGTAGCTTCTTTTAATTGAAATAAATCAGATCACCTATTCTCTCTGTTTAGTTGTTTATAATTACCTCTTCAAATTGTGCGTTTTTCACCCCAAATTCCTCAAAAGCTGCCTTGGTTCTTTCGCTGACAATTAGCATAGGCCTGGCATAGCGGATTACTTTTATTCCTTCCGCTTTCAGATTGGACACTCCCAGATGCTCCCAGGTATTAAACAGGTCAGAAGACGCCAAAAAATCCGGGCTTATTCCTTTGTACATGAGCCTCAATGGTGTAATTACTGTCGGAATACCTTTTTTATAATTCCCAATTTTTGCATCGCAATAGTATCCGTTCCTTTTACACACCGGACATTGACGTTCTGTTACCAATCCTTCGGACGATGGCAAGGATTTTGGAAAATTCAATTCTGTATAAAAATGGTAAAAAGGAAGCTCGTTCTTTCTTGGGTCAATCACCTTTTTAAGTCCTGCAATCTTTATACTTTTTGAAAGTAAAAACTTATAAAGACTCTCAGAAATTAAAAAGTCACTATCAAGTGTCTCAAAAAAATCGATGTTGACTTTTGTAAGACCTTTACAATTTAGATTACCTATAAGCTTTGCTCCTGTACCACAATTTTTACAAGCATCCTCTAAATTGTAAATACTTTTACAACTTTCTCCACTTTCACCCCTTGGCCTTGCAGAATACTCTATTACGTAGTACTTCATATTTAAATTTTAAATAGTTAATATCCTAAAAATGCTTTTACAATTTCTATCCATGCAGACTCTGCGTAAGCATTTTGATAGCTATTCATCATCTGTTCAGTTGTATATTTTTTCCTGAATGGCATCTCAGTTCTCAGAGCATTAGTTATATCCTGATGGGTCGTTCTTTCAAGTATAACTGCTGGTACCTCTGACTTTGATATCCCAGATGTTTTTAAATGCCTCCATTCGACTAATTTATGCGCCTGAATTTCCCCTTTAAACCCTTTGGTTAATTTGGCCATTTCTGAATAGGTCCCGATTCTTCCAATATTCGGCAAGGGAACTGTCCCTCCGATTACCGGGCTATTTGTTGCAGGGCCTCCTGCAATTACCCCAAGCTGGCGCCGATTTGTAATCGGTGCCTTGCCCATCAAGGCAAACTTTTGCTTTTTCAAAGCAAGACACGGATCACAGACCCGCACCAGCAGGGGAATTGGGAGCTAAAAATTACTGAAAATAAGGATACCACAACTCATCTATCTGTCTTACTTTTTTTTGATCTTTCAATTCTGTCAAAAAGATTTCTACCTCATTGTCTGTGTATCTAATTTTATTAACGTAATCCAAATATTCAACAATGCTTTCTTTGGTCACTCCCTTTTTGTTTGAAAGTATTAATTTCAAGATTGCTTTCTTTTCATCAAAATCTTTCATTTTCCTATAATTTAAAGTCCTAAGTATTTCTTTAATATTTCTAATTCTTTTAAATAGTATTCACTTCGAACAGCTCTGCTTGGATCTGGTCCAATATCAATAATACGAGTTCCAGGATCCTGAATCTGCCTTCTTATCCATTGAGTTTGGTTCTTCATCCAATTAGCAGGGTGCTTTTTCCCAGAAGCGATAAAATGTAAAAAATAAATAATCGTATGCTGTTTTAACACTTTTCATTATTTTAATCCTCCTTCCATTCTATACATATTCCATCCAGGGCCAAGTATTTCTTGATTTCTTTGAATAATTCTATCCGTATCATTCATATATCCACCCCAGCCTCCAGGGTAAAGCAAATCAATACCAAAATATACTCCTCCTGCGATAGGGTTTAAGTAAAATGAATAAACTCCAACTCCTAAATTAAGTCCTGCTTTTCCAGGATGCACAGATAGTCCATGGTCAGGTCCATTCATATAGTAGCTAAAAACTCCAACACCATCTAAAACACCCCCTACAACAATTGTCGCACCTCCAATACCTCTTGCTGTTTTTGCAAGGCTAAATGTTTTAATTGAAGCTCGGCTTCCTCCAAGCCATCCACTAGAGTATAATCTTGGACTAAAGGAACCTCCCTTCATTAGCCTATACGTACTGCCGCGAGTCTCTCCAAGTGTCGCCCCTATGCCAATAAAGTAATTACCTATATTTCCCAAATCCATTGCATTGCTACCCCCACTTGAACTGGCAATATTTATAGGATCAACCCCATTGTTAAAGACCTCAAATGCCCAGCCGTCACCACTATTGGACAATGCTGCATATCTGTCCACGCGGCCGATATAGATCACATCGTAAGTTTCATTGAGCTGATGCTTAGTACTTGACTGATATTGCCTATTGCTTAGTGGCCTTGCCCTGTCAAGGTGCGGGGTGATCAATCGAGTAACCCCGTCGCTGAACATTCCTGCCCAGCCGGCATAGCCCGGTTCCCCAAAATTGGCCATCCAACTGCTGCCGCTTCCCGGGCTGCCACCATAACGTTCCCACTGCCCGCCATCATCAAGATACTGCCTCGGGGCAATTTGGTTCCCGCTCGGGTCAACATATTTCAACGGATTATTCAGACAATAAGAATAGCGGTTGTAGTTTTGTGTAAACCCGGCATTTTGAATAACAGGATCGGCATTCAGGAAACGTCCCACCACCGGGTCGTACATCTGCCCATACAAGAGTCTCCTTCCCGTTCCTTTATGGGAGAAAGGCTTGGCTTCTACTTTTCAAAGAACGCAAGTGCTAAAATAGCAAAAGTTTAAAAGAAGCTATCCAACGACCCGGACAGCTTCTTTTAATTGAATTAAAGAATCCACCCTCTAAGAAGGTGGAATTAAATTGCCCCTATAAGGGGCTGACATCAAATCTTTAGTGCAATTATTAGCGTTTCTGAGTTTGTTGATATTTAATATGACTTAAAATTTAAAAACAGTTCAAATTTTGATTGCTAATTTTTTTCAGGCAAAGCCAATTTACACATAACCAACACCAAAGGAGGTGGTTTTAACAGTTATAATAAAACAGATCACCTCTTCTTCTGTTTAGTTGTTTATAATTACCTCTTCAAATTGTGCGTTTTTCACCCCAAACTCCTCAAAAACTGCCTTGATTCTTTCGCTAACAATCAGCATGGGCCTGGCATACCGGACTACTTTTGTGCCTTCTGCTTTGAGATTAGATATCCCTAAATGTTCCCAAGTGTTGAACAATTCGGAAGATTCTAAAAACTCCTTACTTATTCCCTGATATTTTAATCTTAGAGGGGTTATTACAGTAGGAATACCTTTTGCTGCATCTCCTATCTTAACATCAGAGAAGTATCCATTTTTCTGACATACCAGACATTGGCGCTCTGTTATTAGCCCTTCGGAAGATGATAAAGACTTAGGAAAATCGGCTTCTGCGTAAAAAAAATAATAGGGGAGTTCGTTTTTCTTTGAGTCGAGAACTTCTTTAAGATTAGTGATTTTTATACCTTTAGAAAGTAACAACTTATAAAGTTCTTTCGAAATCAAAAAATCATCGCTCATTGTTGCAAAAAAAGATGTCTTGACTTCTGTTATGCCTTTTGTGATAAGTCTGTCAACTAATTTAGCTCCAGTACCACAATTTTTACAGGCATCACTTAAATCATAAGTACTATTACACCTTTCTCCACTATATCCCTTAGGCTTTTCTATGTAATCAATTAAATAAAATCTCATATTTTCAAATTATTAATATCCCAGTAATATTTTAACGTAATCCAACCATTGCGATGGATATACCTTCTGATAAGCATTCATCATTTGTTCTCGAGTGTATCTTATATTTTTCCCGTATGGCATTTCGGTACGTAAGGTATTGGTTATGGTCTGGTGTGTGACTTTATCAATTACAACCGTTGGTGCTGTCGATGCAGATAAACCTAATCTTTCTAAGTGCCTAGCTTCCACTAAATGATGTGCCTGAATTTCCCCTTTAAACCCTTTGGTTAATTTGGCCATTTCTGCATAGGTCCCGATTCTTCCAATATTCGGCAAGGGAACTGTCCCTCCGATTACCGGGCTATTTGTTGCAGGGCCTCCTGCAAGTATCCAGTCCCAAGATTTCCGGGCAAAACCCATATCGCCCCAAAAGCTTTCATCTCCCCAACTACTGCCCTCACCAGACCAACCGTGATTTACATAGCTTTCTGTATATCCTTCTCCAACATACCAACTACTACCATCTGCGTAATGAACTCCACGAAAAGTCTCATAAGGATTAGATTGGGTGCCGGAAAAAATAATTGCAGAGGCCGGGTTTCCATACTGTGAAGCAACATTATACGCGTACTGCCATGGAACGTAACTGCCATCCGAAGTAGAGCGGTGGTAACCGCTGTACCAATCGTAGTAAACACCACTCGCTCCGGGGCCGTTATCCCCGTAACCGGGACCGCCGTATACTGATCCTCCTCCGTTGCCGCTATCAAATCCGCCTGCTCCGTCTGTATGCATGTTTGAGTGCATAAATGCCCCCGACGCAAAATATTCGGCAATTCCCCCTGAACGCCATTGACCGCTTGGGTCGGTATATTTCAACGGGTTGTTCAAACAATAGCTGTAACGGTTGTAGTTTTGGGTAAAACCAGGGTCTTGAACATATGGGTCTGGGTTTAAAAACCTCCCTACCACCGGGTCATACAACCGCCCGTTCATGTTATACAGTTTAAAATCATCAAGGTATTCATGGGAAGTAAACCCACGGTCGGCAAATAAAGCGGGTTCACTGTCCAGCGTATAACTCCAAGTGTCCTTGTCACGGCGCCTGCCCCATGCATCAAAGCTATACTCATCAGCAGGGTTGCTTCCGTTTTTCAAATGGGTAATGGTACCCAAATGGTCGCGGAAAATGTTGTACACCGTCCAGCTGCCGGTGCCCACTTTTTTGGCCACCGCTACGGCTGTGTAGGCATCGCCACCAATCCAGATGGTTTGAGTCACGGTGCTTCCAACTTGTTCGCGTTCGCAATTGCTGCCAAAGTACCAACGGGTTTTGGTTGTTGCACCGCTTGTTTTCAAAGTCATGCGGATGCGTTTGTGGTCGGCATTGTAAACAAATTCTGCCGTTTTGGTGCCTTCGGTAATATCCTTCACCTTTTCAAACGAATAGTAATTGATCAATTGAGGGGTTGAAGAGATATTCTGGTGGTTGCTGATGTCGCTCACCGCGTAAGGTGTGAGGTTGTAAGCAAAAGTACCGGCATCGCTTTTGCTCAGGATATTCCCGTTTTTATTGGTGGTGTAGCCGACAGTTTGGTTCACAGGTCCTGTCACCGTTATCAGGCGGTCAAGGTTATCGGTATCGTAGCCAAAACTTTCGGTTTTGCTTTTTAAAAAGTTGCCCCGCGAGTTCAGGTTGCCGGTGTTCACATTAAACGAATAATCATACCGCTGCACCCCTGTGGCCGCAGTTTGCGACAGCATGTTGTTGCTATCGTAGCTCCAGGTGGCCGCCGTGCTGCCAATATTTGCGTTCGTTGTATGTCCGTATTCATCCATACCGGTTAATTGCCAAACGGTGGTACCGTTAAATTGTATCCGGTAAAGATAGCCATTTGAGTTGTAATCGTACTGCTCATAATCGGTGGTGCCGTTAAAATATTTTCGGTACAGGCGGCCTTTGCTGTCGTAATTGAATGTAACTAAATTGCTGATACCTCCAATAGATTCGGTAATGGTACTTACCCGCCCCCGAGTATCATATGTATAAGACCGGGACACGCCGCCCGGTGAAGCAATGCTGCTTACCAGTTTATCCGGGTTATACGAATAGTTGGTTGTCCCTTCAGGTGAGGTATAATAATCCAGCAACCCGTTGGTTTGATAATAATAAGTGGTTGTTTCGTTATCGGCATTTTTGACCGACTTCGGTTGCCCGGTACCATAATACGTATTGGTGATGATCCCTGCGCTTGGATCGTCAATGGTCAGCCGGTTGCCATTTTTATCGTAAGCCATTTCGGTCGTTATACTTCCCGGGGCGACAGTCGACTTTAAGGTCCCATCGGGCCAGTAAGCATAGCTAATTGTTCCCCCCGGGTCAGTCCGCTGGGTGGCCAGCCCGGCTGCATCCACGGTTGAAGTATAGCTGCGGCCGTTAACCGTCCGGGTCGAGGTGGTGCCGGAGTAAGAGAAACTGGTGGTGGCCCCAAAATGCGGGTCTTGTGTTGTCATACGTCCATAGTTGTCATAGCCCATGATATTCCAGTTGGAAGGCGTGCCGGTTGTGGGTTCCGATACTTGAGACAACTGGCCTTTGGCGTTGTACTGCTTGTCCACTTTGACCATGGAACCGCCGAAATTTTTGGTTTCGGTACGGAGTTCGCGCCCCAGTTTGTCGTACCATGTTTTCGAAAGCGAACCGTCGTTGCCGCTTTTCTGGATGTAGTAGCGGGCATGGGTTGGCCCTCCGGTAACATTCAGGCTGCTGGTCATGGTGGCTGTAATTCCTCCTGTGGGAGCGAGGCTGCTCAACTGGTCAGCCGTGTTGTAGCTGTACGTGGTCATATTCCCGAAAGGATCGGTTTGGGTATGCACCGAACCGATTGTGGGATAGTAGGTGTACCCGGTTTCAAGTCCAGCAGGATCGGTTACCATCAAAAGATTGACACCGTGGTCGGGGTCATAACCGTACGTGGTGGTTTGCGCACTTAATCCGGTGGTCTCCTTTTTAGTTTCTGACAAATTTCCAAAGCTGTCGTAAGCCCGGTCCAGTTTCCACCAGGCAGCATCTCCGGTATTGTAATTATCAACATCAGGCGAATTGTTTGTGCTGAAATAAGTCCGGGTCGTGGTAAAGGTCTTGGTTTGTCCATCCCTTACAGAAGTTTCCGTGATGGTGGAAGGACGGCCGATCAGCCAACTGCCGGTCAGCTCGTTGTTGTATGCATAAGTGGTGGTTTGGGTATGCCCGCCACCGTAATTTTTGGCTATGCTTGTCGGATTTCCATAAGCGTTGTACGAAGCAGTGGTGCTTACACTCAGACCGGTCAGGTTATCAGTCTGTACTGCCGGCGATATATAGGGAAAGATTCGTTTGCCTCCCAAGCTGGTCACGTTCCAGGTGTTATTGGTGGTCGATAATATGGTGCTGCCATGTTTGGTATAAGCATAGCGGAGTTTTGGGAAATAATACGTGCCGTCAAAATCGTAATGGCTTTCGCTAGAGATGCCGGTCGCGCTGTTGCTAGCTGTTACCTTCGAAAAACCCATAAACCCTTTTCCCTGCCGATGCACCTTGGCCCCGGCGTATTGGTAATTGACCGAACTCATTCCGCCAATGCCATTGTCGCTGCTGACCTGGGAAACAAGTTGGAAAGGCGATGAGAAATCGCTGACCGGATAAGCCGCGCCTGTACCACGTGTATAAACGGCACTGTTGGACATGGGCAGGTAGCTAATCGTGCTTTTGGCGCCCAACCCGTCAATAACTGTGCTCAACAGGTGGCTGGGAGTGCCGCTTGCAAATGAAAACAATTTCGTAGTACTGTGATATTTATAAAACAGTTGATAACGTCCGTCTCCGTTAAAATCGTTGAAATTAAAATAGCGATCAGATCCGTTTTGCATCACAGTCGTGGAGGTATATTCAGTAAGATTGAACCCACTTCCTGTACTTAAGGCCACGTTGATCCGGTTGTAACTGTTGCCTGTATTAGTACCCCGCCCAACTAATATCACATCATCTTTGCCATCCGCATTCACATCATGGGCATAAACCCTGTTGTTTTGCGTATTAAGGTTAAAATAGTTGAACCCGGACAGCCGGCGTGACTGAAACCCTCCGCTGGTTAAGGACAGCATGTAAAAGTCGCCGCTGGTCAACGGATAAGGGCCTTCCCTTTTGATGATGTCAATAGCACCATCCCCGTTATAATCGCCAAACAATAAAAAGTCGCCTTTTTTCAGGTTATTCCCTGAATAAGTCTCCACCAGTTCATTGCCTGGCCCTTTAAATTCAAAAATTTTATACCCGTTATCGTACAATACCAAAAGATCGGAACGTCCGTCGCCGTTAAAATCCAGTATCCGGCTATATGAGTTTTTATCCATCAGGTAATATTCGTCAATTAGGATATCAAGAGTCCTGTAAATGATGGACCCGGATAAAGAGTACAAAAAGCAACTATAAGATTCACTGAACCTTGCAAATTCCAATATGCCGTCACCATTGTAATCCACAATGCTTACCCGGTTAACATCCGAGCAATTATAGTAGGATGTGGCTCTTGTAAAGCCCGTTATTTGGGATTTATAAAAATAAAAGTACTTTTTATCAGGATAATTTGGCAACTCAGGATGTTTCTCCTGCATCATCAGGTCGGTTAAGCCATCACCATTAAAATCTGCAACCAGAAAAGTCTCAAAATAGGCATTCAGGTCGCCCTGTGCCGTGTACACCATTGCCCCGCTCGCATTGGACAGGTATAGTTTCCACTTGTCGCTTGGTGTATAGGATGTTTTTTTGGGGGCTGTCACAAGGTCTTCACGGCCATCTCCATTGAAGTCGCCGACATATAACAATTCATCAGTGGTATCGCCAATGTAGTAATCTATCTGGGTAAGCTGTCCTGTTTGTTGGGTCCAGGCAAACACCGTGGGGTTTAGCGCGGCATCCTGGCTGCTGGTTTCGGTCACCTTCAATAACTGCGCATGGGTGTCGCGCATATACGCCAGGGCATACTTTTTAAAGGTTTGCCCGTTGTTCCTTACCTCGATATTGTCCAGTAATATATCGCGGATAAATTCCTTGCCACCGTAAACATACCGGCTGATATCGGCACGGTACTTATAGTTGAAAACGATACGTGCAAAGGGAGTTTTGGAAAGGGCGCTGTTGCCCGTGTATTCGATTGTACCGATGGGGCGCTCGTCATCCGATATCAGGTAGGTAAAGCTGATATAGTTGTTGTACCGGTCTGATATCTTGCTTACTTTCCAGCTTAATACGGCGCCATTGGTTTTTGTCACTTTTGAATCGGCTGTGTTGCCAAATTCATAAACCAGGCCCGACTTGGTATAAACGGTAAACGATGCCGGGCCATAACCGGTGCTGCCGCTGGCTACTACTTTGGAGAATTCTTCAATTTCGGTGCGGTATTCGCTTGTTGCCGCTCCATAAGTGCCATTGACTACGATCAAACGTTTGCCGTCAAGCGCATATTTGTCGGTCAGGTCACCTCGAACAGAGCCGGATTTGCCATCGTGATAAATAGTTTCACCAACCCGGCTGATGGCCGGGATCCCACCCATATTCCAGCCAATTCCCAACGGCCCGTCTGAAAAGGTGCTGGTATAATTCAAGCGGATACCGGGCTGCAATCCGTTTGTTCCTTTGGGGACATCCAGTGGAAGGTTATAGCTGGCTGAGCCTCCAACAGCCAGGCTTCCCGGGGTTTTCCCTACTGCCAGGCTGGTATTGATCGAGTAGCTTGACGGGTCAATGGGCGAGGAATAAACGATATTGCCCGATATTGAGCCTCCAGGTTCGGATGGTCCTCCTGAAACAATCTCCGCCGTCATCGTTCCTCCGCTTGGTGTGTAGGAATAACCAGCGGCAAAGGTGATGCTGTTGGTGGCCTGGTGCAGTTTGGTGCCCGACTCGGCGCTGCTAAGCACCAGGTCGGCTGGTTGGGATTGGCCGGCAAGCACGCACAACCATCCCACTATTATGATTAGATATAATTTTTTCATGTGATTTTTCTTTTCAATTGATTTAAATTTGAAGCCCCCTCTAACTCCCCCGGAAGGGGGAGGACTGGGCCGTGTAACGTGATGCTCCAGCTCATTTAATGAATATTTTCTGTTAGCTCTTGCGTACTCCTCTCCCCCTCGGGGAGAGGTTGGGAGTGGGGCTCCTTACTCCTTAATGATCTTCCACTCTTTCTTATCTTGACCAATATGAATGGTCATGATGTAAAACCCCGGGGGATAAACGGAGAGGTCGACCTCGGATGATCTGGCTGCCGGTTGCTGAACAATCAGCTTTCCGTGCGAATCAAACACGCGAATGGTGGCTTCCTGGCTGGTCAGGTCTGGGAAATCAACCCGGAGCAATCCTTTGGTGGGGTTGGGATAGATGCGGGTTTCCTGCAAACCGATCTGGTCTTCCAGGAGCTTATCGTCCTGCTCTGAGTCTGAAGAACCGGGCTGAATGCTGGCACTTTTCAGGCTGATCACTGTCCGCGTAATGCGGTTTCCGCTGTTGTCGTAACCAAATTCGACGGTTGTTTGCGCATAACAAACCACCGAAATAAAAACAGACAGCAGCAAGGTCAATAATAAAATGACTGGCTGTTTCATGGTGTGCTGTTTTTATTTTCCTAGTTGTTGTTTCAATGCGTCAATCTCGGCCTGCTGTTCTTTAATGGCTTCTACCAAAACAGGAATAAGACCAATGTAGTTGATGCTGAGATGTCCATCGATATCTTCTGATATTAATTCAGGATAAACCTGAGCTACATCCTGGGCAATAAAGCCGGTAAATTCTTTATTGTAAAGTTCCGGGGCTAATTCATTGCGGGGAAGCTCGACAACCCCTGTATCTGATACCATTGTCAATTGAGAAGATATTCTTAATTCTTCAGGGGTCTTAAGCTTATAGCTTACTCCCTGTAGCTTTTCAAGCTTAGCCAAACTCCCTTTTTCAAGGTTCTTAACATCTCTTTTTATACCAAGATCTGATGTCTGAGTTAAACTGACACAACGAATCGTGCCATTAACATCCAAATCATACGATGGGGAGGTGGTTTTAATACCAACTTTGTCCTCAATGAAAACTTTTCCTCTGAAATAACCGGCATAGATTCCATTGACGTAAGTTTCCCCTTTTCCCGGAGTTGCGCCAAAGATAGCAGCGCCATTATTTGAGCCTTTTAATTGACCATAAACAGCACTATTGTAACCACTTGTCGCGTTTCCTGCTCTACCTAATATTCCAAATGTCCTTCCCGACGAAGAAGGAGTCGATTTTGCACTGGAGCCGCATACGCCCGTTGCTTTAGAGCCGGAAGACCCTGAAACTACAGAACTGTGTACCCCATAGCTCCAGCTACCTGAGCTTAGTGCTTGCCGGATATATAATGCTCTTTGAATACCCGAAGAATTTGAATTAAACAGGTACATCTTACTTTCTGTTGAGCCCGCATCCCCGATGCTGAATCGACTTACCGGATTAGAAGTATCAATACCAACATTACCACTTGAGGTGATCTTTAACTGAGGATAGGCCAACACGGCACAAAGACAGAATAGAACAGTAATCAGGCTAAAACGAAGTTGTTTACGCCCTGCTTTTACAACTGAATTTGAAAACTGTAAAGAATTTTTCATAGTTTTGAACGTTTTTGGGGAGTTCTAGCTCCCGGTTAATAAATAAATTTGATTGATGCCGACCTTTGGGTCGGTATCTTTTTTAAGTCACATTTGATACTTTACCTGTTTATTCCAAAAGTGCAAAAAAGGTTACCCCTCTAAATTCATTAAATTATGTTGAAAAGGAGGTAAAATGATCGTTCGTCTGAGTTATAGCTGGTTTTATGCCCTAAAACGATTAGTTCATGAATCTTTTTTGATTTTGTTCAGTTTGTTTTTTTGTGTAATTTATTTTCATTCTAAATAAGAAATGAGCTGAAAGCTACAAGAATCAAGAGCCAAGAGCCAAGAATCCAGAATCTTATTTTAAATCCCAAATCCCATCCGGTGGCTGTAGTACCAAAAGTTCAAGCACTGGCATTGGATGAGTCACCATTTAGATCTTAGGAAGTTTTGACCCACCCTGCCGCGGCAATCCACGACTTTTTTCCCTTTTCAAGGGAGAGGGAGGGTGGGGCAGGCATTTACGGTTTGAAGTAACACGTTACAGGCACAACTCCTCGGTTTATTTCTTCTTCTAAAGGTCCTTGTGACTTCGTGGGATAAAAAGATCAGTCTCACCGTCCCACCAAGCGCACAAAGGAAGAATGATATTCGGAAAAATATAGATCTAACGATGATTCCGTTAACTTAGCGTCTTCGGTCTTCGCGTTTAACGAAGTTCCGGCTCAGATGGGCAACAGGTACAAAAAAGAGAAAAAGTGGCAGATGGAGCCGCCCAAAATAAACAGGTGAAAAACGAGATGGAAGAACGGCACTTTGGGGAATAGATAAAAAATGGCTCCGGCCGTATAACTTAAGCCGCCCGCTAGTAAGAACCACAGCGAAGTGTTGGGAACATTGTTAATGACTGGAACAATAGCCAGAATAATCAACCAGCCCATAGCCACATAAAGCCAGGCTGAAAGCTTACGCCATTTGGAGGAGTAGAACCACACCTTGAAAATAATTCCAGCGATTGCCATTCCCCAGATCAATCCGAAAATTGTCCAGCCAACCCATCCACGAAGCGAAATCAACGAAATGGGCGTGTACGAGCCGGCAATGAGAATGTAAATAGCCGAGTGGTCTACCCGGTTCAGTTTGGCTTTTAGTCGTGGATTTTTAGCACTGTGAAAAAGGGTCGAAGCGAGGTACAACAGGATCATGCTGCCTCCAAATACCGCAAAACTAACAATATGCCAGGCATTGCCATAAAGCGCACCAAACACGGTCAAAATGGTTACTCCTGCTACCGCCAAGCCAATTCCAACCCCATGTGATATGCTGTTGGCAATTTCTTCTGCCCGAATCAATTTCTTTCCTTTTACTTTTGCCATGTTTTCTGCTTTACCTGTTTGGAACAAGCAATCGCTGTTCTTCACTTTCTTCTGGATGACAAAATTAGAAATAAATCAGGGAAACTGATGGATTCAATTTTTATTCATTTTCTGTTGATCGATATACAAACTTAATAATCACTTTCGTTGTTAACACTGTGTAATGCCGTCATTTTAAAGGGCATATTGCTACATTGAACCACAAAACCTGAAAACAATGAAACATGTATCAATACTTATTCCGAATGGACATTATAGTCTTGTGAACATTGAAGGGACCCACCATATTTTTTCCTGGGTGAACGAATTTCTGCAGTCAACCAACCGGGAGCCCTTGTTTAATTTGCATTTGGTTGGTGTTTCCCGATCGATGACCCAAACCAATGGTCTGTTTACCATTAACCCCGATCTGTTGATTGACGAAGTGATAAAGACGGATCTGATCATCATTCCGGCCATTCATGGCGATGTGCAGCAAAACCTGCGGATGAATGCCCGTCTTGTGCCTTGGATTCTTAGCCATTACCATAAGGGAGCCGAAGTTGTTAGCTTATGTATTGGGTCCTTTTTTCTGGCAGCCACAGGCTTGTTAAACGGAAAACCCTGTTCCACCCACTGGCAGTTTGCCAACGAATTCAGAAAGCAGTTTCCGGAGGTTATTTTGAAAGATCATAAGATTATGACCGAAGCAGATGGAATTTACACCAGCGGAGGTGCTTATTCGTTTACCAACCTGCTGATGTACCTGATTGAAAAGTTCGCTGGCCGGGAGCTTGCAGTCATGGCTTCCAAAGCTTTTATGATTGATATAGAACGCAGCAGCCAATCGCCTTTCATCGTGTTTATGGGGCAAAAAGCACATCAGGACGAAGTGGTTTTGAAAGCGCAGGAGTTCATTGAGCAAAATTTTTCGGACAAAATAACCATCGAAGAACTAGCTCTGCAGTTGAGCGTAGGGCGACGAACCCTGGAACGCCGGTTTAAGCGGGCAACATCGAATACCATTGCCGAGTACGTGCAGCGGGTGAAGATGGAAGCTGCAAAGAAAGAATTGGAGTCAGGAGCCAAAACGGTTAGCGAGGTGATGTATGATGTTGGTTATGTTGATGTAAAAGCTTTTCGCGATGTGTTTAAAAAAGTAGCCGGTATTTCGCCTGTTGATTACCGGAATAAGTATTCATTGAAAAGCGTGAAAGAAAAAGAAAAGCTGGTGGTTTGATTTGCCCACCAGCTTTTCTTATGATCTTTCCTGGACGAAAAAGTTATAAAGCCGCAATCACACGTTTCAGGCGGTCTGTAATGTCCGTGGCAATCGCCTCCAAAGCTGGATTCTCTGCCGCCATCATGGAGGCAATCGGATTCACGGCAGCCACTTCAACCCTGTTGTTGCTGGTTTCCTGTACAATCACATTGCAAGGAAGCATGACTCCAATTTTGTCTTCGGTCTGCAATGCTTTGTAGGCTGCCGGTGGGTTGCATGCTCCCAATATGCGGTACTTCCGGAAGTCAACGTCCAATTTTTCCTTCAGTTTTTCGTGGATATTGATTTCAGACAAAACGCCAAAACCCTCTTTTTTTAATTCTTCCATTACCTTATCAACAGCTTCGTCGAAGGTATAGTCCGTAATTTTTTCAATGTAATACTTCATGATTTTTTGTTTTTTGGTTCACATTTTTTTCTCGAGGCATACTAAAACCGCCAGATACTTCATGTACAAACAACGTATTTGAGTTTGTCTTTGTTTGCTCTTTTTGATTCTTTCAAGATGATACAGCCAAAGCCTATTCCCAGCTATGAAAATCAAATCCATCCATCATGTTGAATTTAAATGCTACCTTTGCGTCCTTTATTTATCATCCCATCACTTTTAGAGACTATTTTTAGATGGGAACAAAAATTAGTGAATGACACCATTTGAAAAGTTAGAAATTATTGAGCCTATTTTAAAGGCCTTAAAAGAAGAAAATTACACGAATCCAACCCCGATACAGGAAAAAGCCATCCCCATCATACTCAGCCGAAAAGATGTGCTTGGAAGCGCTCAAACCGGAACCGGAAAAACAGCAGCTTTTGCAATTCCGATCCTACAGCATCTTTTTAATGACCAGCGGCAACGTAATCACCAACGCATGATCAAGTCGCTGATTATTACGCCAACCCGCGAGCTGGCCATTCAGATTGGGGAGAGTTTATCGACTTACGGAAAGTACACCGGCATTAAAAACACCGTCATTTTTGGCGGGGTGAAGCAGGGTGCTCAAACCAATGCCTTGCGCAATGGTATTGATATCTTGGTAGCCACGCCAGGTCGCTTGCTCGACCTAATGGACCAGGGCTTTATCAACCTGAATCACATTGAGTATTTTGTGCTCGATGAAGCCGATCGCATGTTGGATATGGGTTTTATCAACGAAATCAAGAAGATTATTGCCAAGCTGCCTGCTAAGCGGCAGTCGCTGTTTTTTTCGGCCACCATGCCCGACAATATTGTTGAGCTCTCGTCCAAAATCCTAAGAAATCCGGAAAAGATCGATGTCAGTCCGATATCATCTACTGCCGAAACCATTACTCAATACTTGTACTATACCAACAAAAACGACAAGAACGACCTGCTGGTTCACATTCTGAAAAACCAGAAACTCGACCCGGTGTTGTTGTTTGCCCGTACCAAGCATGGGGCCGACAAAATTGTGCGCAACCTGCAGAAGCACAAAATTGAATCGGCTGCCATTCATGGCGACAAAGCGCAGAACCAGCGACAAAAGGCGCTGGCAAAATTCAAAGACCGCGAAATCAGGGTGCTGGTAGCTACAGACATTGCCGCGCGCGGAATCGACATTGACAAGCTGAAGTATGTGATTAACTACGACATTCCGAATGTGGCTGAAACCTATGTACACCGCATTGGACGGTCGGGCAGGGCAGGCGATGAGGGCGTTGCCATTTCAATGTGCGAACCCGAAGAGAATGCTTATGTCAAGGATATTGAGCGCCTGATCAATCAAAAGATCGAGCGCGTACAGCAAAATCCCTATCCGCAAACCGACAAGCCTATGACGGCCAACGAAAAAAAGGCCTTTGAAAAGGAAAAGAGCAAGCGAAAGCAGGAGTTCTTTGCCAATCGAAATAAATCGCAAAACCGATCGTACCGACGATAAAAAAGCAAAAGGCTGCCTCGTATAGAGGCAGCCTTTTGATTATCCAGCAATATCCTTTCACCTATTTTACACCGGTTCTGGTGTCCCACCACAATTGCTGGCCCCAGCAGTAATCCACAATACCCTGAGACGTTACAGCCAGTTCGAGCTGCTCTTTATTGTAATCATACTGATTTTGAGGATAAGGTATCCGGAATGGCTGATCGTTGTGTGCCGATCCATACACCGACCCAAGAGAGGGATAGTTGGTTGTAGGCACACCGGTTCTGCGGTACAGGCACCAGGCTTCATGATTCTCCTTGAACAAAGCCACCCATTGATCCCACCATACGCGTTCTTTCGTGTTGTTCCATTTTCCTTTACCCTCTAAGTAAGCACTTACATCTTCTTCAGAAATACCATTGTCTTCCATCGATAACCGCACAGCCTTGTCATAGGCGTCAGCAGCAGATATGCCAACACTATACCCCAGCATAGCCGCTTCAGCTTTGATGTAAAATGTCTCGCACGATTTATAAAATGGGGTGAATCCGTCTGGATCATCACGATAAATCGCTCCGATTCTCGAAATCGTATTTAGGCTTGGTTGCGTGGGCGCTCCATTTTGGAAACCACGATATTCATCATCACTGGTAGCCGGTTTGGCAATGGCGTGTAATCGGGGATCTTCCATATCCGTTAAATGGTCAATCATAATATCAAAGATCCCATGATCATCGCGGGTACGACTGTTATCATACCAGCGCTCATAATAAGGATCAGAGCCCTGCCACCAAAAATAGGCATTCTCCTCATTGGTTTCTATTAAAGGATATTTCGTTGGATTGTTACAAATCTCTTCAATCGTACTTTTTGCCAAAGTAGCAGAAACACCCGAAATGCGCATGGCTGCACGCAACCGGATTGAATTGCAAAATTTTTGCCACCGGGTAGCATCGCCACCAAAAAGAAAGTCACCATCGCCAATCTTATCCTCGCCAATACCTTCATTCATTTCATCAGCAATTGTCTTCAAACTAGCTAATACATCGGTGTAGATTTCTTCCTGGCTATCATATTTGGAAAGTAAAATACTTCCATCCTCCGGTTGCCCTTTCAATGCTTCAGAATAGGGTATGTCGCCCCAGGAATCAACAGCGTACAGCCACAAGAAATTCTTCCATATTCTGGCAGCCCAGCGGATATTCTTATTTCCGTCGGCTTTGGCTTCCGTATTTTTTAATAGTGTATTCAACTGAGTATTTCCCCAGTAGCAGTTATGCCACCGGTTTCCATATGTATTATTGGAAGGAATAAGGCCATTGAGGTAATCCATGTACTGGATTTTCACAATATACCCGGCAAACGTACCGTAACCGTCCATATCACCGCCATGCTGTGTGGCTGTTGTGCGCAATACATCGGCCAGTATATTGGTTGCCGGAACCAATGCGAGTGCATCCGGATCGGTATTGATCTCTTCAAATGGCCCCGTACAGGCAGTGATGAGTGCTGTTGTTATCAAAAACAAGCTCAATCTTTTCAATAATTTGTCTTTCATATCTTTATCTCCTCTTCTTTTAGAACGTAACATTTAATTTAAGCCCAAAACTACGCGATGAAGGAACAGATGCCTGTTCAAAACCAACTCCTCGTGTATCACTTGAAACACCCCCTGCTTCAGGATCCAGGCGTAATGTATTTGAATCATGTACCCACAAAAGAGCCAGGTTGGAACCTACCAAAGAAACCGTTGCTTGCTCAATGTAGCTTATCCTGGAAAGCAAAGACTTCGGAAAATTATATGAAATATAGGCTTCACGTAACTTCAGAAAAGACCCGTCAAATACATACATTTCAGCAACACCACCACTTTTAAACCAGGTTTGCGCATTGGTCTCAATTGTATTGGTGACCCATTCGCCATTCTCGTTTTGCATAACAAACCGTTCATCGGTCATAATATCTTTTCCTGCAACAATAGTCCGCTCACGAATACCATCTTTAACTGTTTCTGCTGCTGTTCCGGCAGCATAGCTGTGGCTCATGGATTGTGACCACAAATCGCCGCCAACACGCAAATCAAGGAAAACACCAAAAGTCAGGTTCTCAATGGAAAAATCATTTCTCCATCCGGTTAAGAAATCGGGAGTCGTATAACCAATCTTTTTACTTGCTTCTGTTGAAATTAAGCCGCTGTTGTTGACTTTAATTGCACCATCCTCTGTCCGCGCATATCCGGTGCCAACAAGTACGCCCCAAGGTTCCCCTGCAATGGCCTGATTGGCAATACCCCAGGTCCAACCCAATTGATACGACTTTAGCGAAGGGAAATCAGGTGCCAATTCCACAACCTTACTCCTGTCTCTGGAAAAACTTAGTGTACTGGTCCAGTTCAAACCTTTTTTGCTGCGAAGAATGTCTCCCTGTAATTGAATTTCGATCCCTTTGGATTCTATTTTTCCTGCATTCAATACCATAGCCGAAAATCCGACTACATTGGAGGTCGAAACATTCATAATCTGATCCTCTCCGGTCTTTTCATAGTAAGCTATATCTGCATGCAGGCGATCATTAAAGAGACCGGTCTCCACCCCAACTTCCCAGGTCTTGACACTTTCAGGACGCAATCCGCCATTGGGGTAGGTATAACTCTTATACATCTGTGCAACACCATTAAAGGAGCTCGATTCTGAGTAGTAATAAGCACGGTTACGATAAGGTGAAGTAGCAGCGCCAATTTCAGCCCAGCCACCACGTAACTTCAGAAACGACAGCAAATCGCTCTTTAACCACTCAAACGACTCGGTTGGCAACCAGCTCAAACTGACTGACGGGTAAAAGAAAGAGTCTGCAATTGTCGAACTCCAATCGTTACGGGCACTAACATCAAGGTAAAGTTGATTCTTCCACCCCAAGGAGCCTGTTGAATAAACCGAATTTGATCTTAAATGACTATGATCCATTTCGGCAACTGCATCCCCAACTTTGTTCGACATGGTATAAACACCACGAACAGTTAATGCCGAAGCTCCCGTCCGGTCATATTCATAGTTTTTATCACGGTAGTTGGCTCCGGCAACAATTGAAAGATTAAAATCATTATACACTTGATTGAAATAGGCTATAAAATCCAGATTCAATTCAGTATTCTTATAGATTCGCTGGTCAAATCCTCCATCCGGGTAATCCGAATTATCCTTATAATGACGCTCAAACGTCTTCATGTTATAAGTATCAAAACCTAACCGTCCTTCAAATTTCAGAGACTCGATGGGTTGAAAGAACAATGATGTTTTAGCAAAAAAACGGTCACGTTGAAGACTATTGGTATTTTTGTATATCGTAAAGTATGGATTCATATGGTAATTTTTGTTCCAATTGTAATACGTATATTCATCCGAATCGTCTTTTTCATCCCAATTCGCTTTTAGTGTCTCCATATTGATCTGACGTGCAGACCAGATCATTAATCCGTTAATGGGATTGTTCCCTCCATATCCCTGACCAAGCAGGTTATCACTTTCAGTACGGGTATAGTTCGCATTCATATCGAATGCAAAATATTCATTCAATCTCATATCGGTATTGAATTGTCCGGAGTAACGCTTTTGGTCGGTATTGGGTACCGTTCCGGTCTGGTTACGGTATGATAGCGACGCACGCGTATTGCTCTTTTCCGACTGAGACTTAACCGATATGGTATGGTTTTGTGAATAACCCGTTTGAAAGAAGTCTTTTGCATTATCCGGACGCGATACCCAATCGGTTGCCTGCCGCACGCCATTAACTACCGGACTGTCATATTGCGGAAGTTTAAGCCCAATATCCAAACGGGGTCCCCAGGATTCATCAGTAGAATCATATACACCTTTTGCGCCGTCAACCCAACTAAAAGATTCTTGCACAGCATAATCCTGGTAAGACAAGCCGCTATTGCTAGTATTCCAATGGTATTCGTCACCCTGGCCTCCCTGTCCGTATTCATTCTGAAGTTTTGGCAACGTAGAAACCTGGTCGATGGTGAAATTACCATCATACGAAACGGTCACGCCTTCTTTTCCTTTTCCTGATTTTGTGGTGATCAAAATGACTCCATTACCGGCCAGCATTCCGTAAATGGCTGCCGATCCTCCTTTCAAAACCGTAACAGACTCAATATCTTCCGGATTAATGTCGTTCAGCCCGGAGCCATAATCAACACCCGAATAGGTATTATCACCAGATCGTCTGGTGTCATTGGAAATAGGAATGCCGTCAACAACAATCAATGGTTGCTGATCCTGACTAAGAGAAGAATTACCCCGAATTGAAATGCGGGACGAAGCACCAACACTCCCGCCAAATTGGTTCACCTGAACACCTGCCACTTTTCCCGACAGGGAACTGGTCAGACTCATCTGACCGGCTTGAGTGAGTTCTTCCGATTTTACCTCCTGAATCGCATATCCCAGCGATTTTTTCTCGCGTGAAATACCGAGTCCGGTGACTACAATTTCATCCAGCGATGTGGCATCTGTTTCCAGAACAATGGTCATTTCCGAAGAGATGGGTAACTCCAAAGTCTTCATGCCTATAAAAGATGCTCTCAGAATTTCTGCGTTGTCGGGAACTTTCAATACAAAATTACCATCAATGTCAGTCACGGTTCCCAGTGTTGTTCCCTTTACCACCAGAGTCGCTCCAATAATTGGCTCATTATCTTCAGCAGATCTAACAGAGCCTGTTATACCGATGGTCTGAGCCCTCACACATGCTATTCCCGAAACCAGAAATAGCAAAAGATAGAATAGTTTCATTTTCATACAGCGTTGTTTTGAGATTAAATAATAAGATGTTTTAGGTAGCTGATCATCCGTAGCAAAGAGGTGCTGAAGAAAAATAAGCGCCTATTGACAATCAGAAAACCCGGGTCAAATGTAATATTAGCAAAAACACATACACCTGAATTTTGTCATGATTTGTTATAATTAATAAACAAATAAACACTAAATGTATTAAAAATCATCTAAAAGATACAATATTGATATGGATGGCGACAAAACGACATGCGACAGGGCAGGGATGAAGTGCAGTCCGTCAACATCGCCTGGGTCGGCGTTGGCGGGAAGGATTTCCGCCAGGAGCCGGACAAGTTTTGGAAGGTATCCCGTTCGCCAGCTGGCCATTGCCCCAGGTCTTTTACAACTGATTCTTTTAGTCCGTTATCTCTCTTTTCCTTTAAATACAGCAGTCTAAGGTTTAAACTTACGGCAATGGGCTGCTGCCGGATCGTTCTATCCCAGGCTATTGTTGTTTAACCCTTTCAGCGTTTATTCTTCGTTAATTCGTGTTTGAATTTTCTTTGGTACATGAGCTGGACATGGAAATGGAGCGGCGCAAGCTTCGTTTTGTACGCTATGCCGACGATTTCAGTATCTACTGCAAAACCAAAAGCGAAGCCCGAAAGATTGGGAACAGTATCTTTTTGTACCTACGCGACAAACTGAAACTGCCTATCAACCGGGAAAAGAGCGGTATCCGCCGCCCGCTGGCCTTCAAGATATTGGGATACGGCTTCGTATCCACGTATCGAAAAGGGGAAAAGGGCAAATACCAACTGGTGGTTGAAGAGAAACGTTGGAAAACGCTAAAGGCCAAGCTGAAGGAAATAACCCGCAAAACAAAGCCCATGAGTTTTGACCAACGCATGCAAAAGCTAAAAGAAGTACACCGGGGATGGATCAACTATTTCAAATTCGCGAGCATATACAATAAGCTCAACGAGTTGGACGGATGGTTACGCAACCGGATACGTTATTGCATTTGGACCGATTGGAAGAAACCGGAGCGAAAGCGGAAAAACCTGATTAGGCTTGGTGTCGATTTGGACCATGCTTACCAATGGAGCAGGAGCAGAAAAGGCGGCTGGGCAATTGCCCAAAGTCCAATACTGAACACCACTATAACGGTAGCAAAACTCACCCAAAGGGGTTATGAATCATTGCTTGCCCACTATTACAAAGTAAGCCCACACTATCAAAGTTCACCACTATTTCCCATTGTTTAACGAACCGCCGTATACGAGACCCGTACGGTCGAGTAGGTCAGGGAGGTTGCCCTCCCTTTCCCCTCTAAGAACCGTACATGAAAGTTTCCCTTCATACGGCTCAAGCACCCTAAAGACTACTATAGTAATCCGGTCATCAGATTGCTGTGGCTAATTTGCTGATATTCCCTTGTTTTGCAATCCTTCTCTTTGACCTATCTTTAAAGTACCCTTCCCATACCTTGTCATAAGGGTTGGAGAGGCTCTTTATCTTGGTATGCCTAATAATTTTAGTGGCATCAAAAAGTGGAAGTTCGCAAGTTCTTGTTTTATCAGTTGTCGAAAATACCCAGTGTCGGTTGCCTTTGTTTTTAAAGTATTTGGCTTTAATCCATTGGTTGCCTTTTTGGGGATGTCGGCGTTTAGCCCATTTCCACAATAGTTTGAATACTTTATTGTCCAATCTGGAAAAGGTTTGTTTGGCAGCAGAGTGTCGGAAGAAGTTGGCCCATCCCCTGATTTTAGGTGTAATCATCCGGATGAGTTCCTTTTGCGACACGGCTTTATGGTTAGCGACACACTCACTTATACTTGTAAAAATACTTTTTACCGAATCTTTTTTAGGTTTGGTAAGGCATTTCTGCTTATACTTGCGCACGTTGAACCCAAGGAAGTCGAAACCCTGTTGAATATGGGTAATCTTTGTTTTCCCTTCAGATAGTTCCAACCCTCTGTCGGCAAGAAATTTGCTGATGAGCGGTTTGATCTCCCGTTCGAGATATTCGCTATTGCTACAGGTAACCACAAAGTCGTCGGCATAACGGACGAAGTTTACTTTAAATGGGTTACTGTTTGGTTTGTGATGGGCGTGAAGGCTGATAACTTCCTCCAGCCCATCGAGTGCCATGTTGGCAATTATCGGCGAAATAATACCACCTTGAGGAGTTCCGCTTTCGGTTGGGAACCAGTGTTTCTGCTCCATGTAGCCAGCTTTGAGCCATTGATTCAGAACCTTTTTGTTTAAAGGAATATGTTGCATAATCCATAGGTGCGAAATATTATCGAAACATCCTTTGATATCTGCTTCGAGAATCCATTCAGCCGATTTGCGTTGACATAGCACATTATGACATTGAACAATAGCATCGGCACACGACCGTTTTGGCCTGAACCCATAAGAGTTTGGGTCGGCTGTGGTTTCAGCTATAGGTTCGAGACCAAGTTTGAATAAGGCTTGAATAGCCCTGTCCCTTATTGTTGGAATGCCAAGATGCCGAAGTTTTCCGTTTTTCTTGGGAATAGATTTTCGCTTTAATGGTTTTGCTTTATACCCTTTGATGGATAATTGTTCAATAGCCTTCCATTTCCTTTGTGGCGTATTCCATAGAATCTTGTCAACGCCGCAGGTTCTACTGCCTTTGTTGGTAGTTACCCTTAGAATTGCCAGCAGCTTCCCGTAAAACGAACGGGTAAGCAGGAGCAGGAGAGCTTTAGCTTTGTGAAAATGTTTTGCTTTGACAGCCTTTACGATACGCGTTTGCAGTGACTTAACCGCACGGGCTACTTTGTCCCATTGAATGGAATTCCAGTTTGTCCATATTGTTTCGGATGCACATCCACTGTTAGGCAGATTCATTTGCGTTTTCCTCATTGAAAGTCTTACTGTAAATTTCTCGTAAAAGGGTACCATAACAGAAGTGGGCATATCAGTTGCATTACGCAACGGCATTGGCTTTCTCTGTCATTCCTTTACCCGCACCTTATTGTACTTTCCTTGCGGGGAGCCTATCCCGGTTGCCCGGGAAAAAGTACGGGCTTACCAAGTTCCACTTACATAACAAACCGGGTTAGGTTCTGCCTCTTTGCCGGGGGAATCGCAATCCATGTAACAGAAACCGCAGAGTCTGTTATCTATACCCCTTACCTTTTGGTCATAGCGTATCATCGTCTTTCGCTATTCTCACGTCACGGCATTTATCAGCAGTTCACATTCGTTAACCATACCGGTCAAGCCTAACTCCTCCATGGTTTGACGATACCATGACAGGTTTTCCTTACGGAAATCCTTTACAGGCTATATTGTCCGGACAGCTTCGCACAAACCAGTTGCCCGGCATGCACGTGTCCATAGGCTACCTGTGATGGAACACAGGGTTTAATCATTCAGTGAACGTTAAACAGTTATGTTGAGCGACTTCTTGTCGCACTACGGTGGTGTGAGAGGCTCTCCCAAATGTCGTTAAGTTAAGAAAATAATGTTCGTAACTTTCAATTATCCAGCTCAATATAACTTTTTCATCTTCTATTAAAGTGCTATATTTAAGGTAGTTATTAATATAAAATCATAGAATAATGAACAGAAAAAACATCAAAAAAGTTTCGGAGTTGGCATCGGATTTGAACTAAAAACCATGCCAAACTTATTAAAACGCTGAAAGAAAAGTTATTTTCCCAAGATTTTTTAGAACGTCACAGGTCTGACACAAAAGCTTTTATCCGACAGCGGAGTTTAAGTTTTGTCGGTGTTTTCCTGTTCTTGTCTAACCTTCTGAAATCTTCCCTGCAAACAGAGTTGGATAATTTCTTCAAAATACTTCACCATAAAGAATTGCCGTCCAACGAAGTTACCAAAAGTGCTTTTAGCCAGGCACGGAAAAAGTTGGGCTATCAGGCATTCGAAGAGTTGAACCACGACCAGGTTGAGTTTTTTTACTCTAATTTTGAGTATGAAAAATGGCACGGTTACAGGTTGATAGCCATCGATGGTTCTACCTGTCGTTTGCCCATGAGTGAAAAGATTATTGATGAATTTGGGGTGGCCGACACATCTGAAACCGGAACACCAATAATATTGGCAAAACTGTCGCAAGCTTACGATATGCTGAATCATATTGTGGTTGATGCATGCCTTGACAATTACCGCACAGGAGAACATGAACTGGCAGAGCAGCACATTGGGCACCTGCAAAAGGGAGATTTACTCCTCTTTGACAGGAACTATGCTTCGTTTTGGATGTTTGCATTGTTGCTTTCAAAAGGGATGCATTTTTGTGCACGTTTAAAAGTCGGTTCATGGAAGCTGGCCAGGGAACTGACCGCATCGGGTAAAAAAGAAATGATAGCAGAAATTTATGCAAGCAAAGCCAGTAACCAAAAATGTAAAAAACTTGGACTGGGGAGTAAGTCATTGAAACTACGCTTTGTTTGTATCGAACTTGATACAGGGGAAAAAGAAGTACTGGTAACCAACCTTTTGGATGAAATAGAATATGAAAAGTTTGAAAACCTGTATCACCAGCGTTGGTTTGTTGAAGAATCGTACAAACACCTAAAATCCAGGGCACAAATTGAAACCTTTACAGGGAAAAGCCCTTTGGCTGTAAAACAGGATTTCCATGCCAAGATATTTACCGGGAACCTTACTGCAATACTTGCTTTTCCTGCCCATGCGAAAATAAAAAAGCAGACAAAAGGGCGCAAAGCCACATACCAACTAAACTTTACCCAGGCATTGAGCAAAATGAAAGACTCGGTAATATTGCTAATGGTTCGTCCAGCAAGTAAGGTAAAAGAATATCTCTTTCTGCTACTTGAACTATTCTGTGCAAATATTGAAATAATAAGGCCAAACCGAAAAATCCCACATAACTTTAGGAAGAGCAAGCGCATATATCCTACTGCATATAAAAACCCAAGATAGAAAATTACACATAACAGGAAGAGTGGTAATTGGGAAATACGTTTTGTCCCGACTGGGGTAACTATGCCCTGTTGTAATGAAGTGTGAAATCCAATAACACAAACGTAATCAATTGCTTAAAAATCAAATTGTGCGTAGGTTGAAGTTTCAAAAATATCAATGGATTTTTCAATCGTAATTTACATGGCAATACAGCAATAAAAAACGCTGGAAAACTTAACAAAAAATCATGGGCATCAACATACTTGAACATGAAATGAGATATCTGATGGCTTAACTTAACGACATTTGAGGCTCTCCCCGTCAGTAGCTACTGGCGGGGCAGTCTACTCGATTGGCAGTTCGTTATTTATTGATTTATGTCAATTTGATTAATATTACGTCTTCATTGTATTTTCTTAGCAAGCACTACAAAAGCTCTATGCGATTTCTCCTCCACAAAATCTTCATAGGCATATATAATCTCAAATCCATTTTCACTTAATATGTCCAGTACTTTATCTTTCGATAATGAGCTATAATAGAATGATTCTCCTAACATACTATCGAAGTGTTCTCCATCAATATTCCCATGTGTAAAAATTAAATATCCTCCCGGCTTTAAAAGGTTTCCAATTTTAGGGTATATGCTTTTCTGTTTGTCTTTAGGGAAGTGCCACAGGGAATCCCAAGCAATTACACCATTGAATTTCTCGGTTGTTTCAAAATCTAAAAAATTACAATTAATAAATTGGGTATTTGCAATATTGGATAACAGTGCCATAGCAATCATTTCTTCTGAAAAGTCGATACCTGTAATAAAAAAACCTCTTTCACTCAGATAGGTAGCTATAGGAATACCCGCTCCACATCCAATATCCAGTATCTTTCCTTGTGCAATAACGTTGTCTGCAAAATCTATCACGAGTTTACTGAGAGTAGTCTTCTTTCTTTTTTCTGCCCATTTGTGGGCAACTTTATTGTATGAATTCTTATTCATTTAACGAGTTCCTTAGATTTATAATGACTGCCAACTAGTGTGCATCAAATATGGATGTTATTTCTCTTTTAGCAAAGTTTTAGGTGTTGTTATACCCCTAAACTTAGGGGTATAACAACACCTATTATGTCGAATCATCAAAAATGTCATCCAAGGGATTTTTTATTCCTTCAATATAACGCTTGCTTACATGGGTATAGATCTCTGTCGTTTTTGAAGAGCCATGACCCAAAAGCTCCTGAATGTAACGTAGGTCAACTCCCTGTTCAAGTAAATGTGTAGCGAAGGAGTGTCGTAACATGTGAGGCGTGACTTTCTGGCGGATACCCGCTTTCGCGCTGGCTTCATGTAAAACCTTTGCAATACTCGTGGGGCTATATTGTGTGCCTGCTTCAGGACCTTCAAACAGCCAGGTCTGAGGCTTGTATTTTTTGTAATATGCCCGTAATTGCGTCACTAGCAAGGACGAAAGCAAGCTATACCGGTCTTTTTTCCCTTTGGCACCTTCTATCCTGATCAACCCACGCCTGGAATCAATGTTGGTAATTTTCAAATTGATCAACTCACTTCTTCGTAATCCTGCCGAATAAATCAGAGACAAAATACACTTGTGTTTAATGTTGTTGCATTTACCAATGATCTGTTGAATGTCCTGTTTTGATAGGACTGATGGCAATGTTTTCGCTTTGCATGGGCGATCAATAGACAGGACGATCCGTTTGCCTCCAATAAATTTTTCATAATAAAATTTGATGGCATTAATCCGCTGGTTCTGCTGGCTGGCCGATATTTGTCCGTTTTTGATCAATCCGAGAATATAGTCATTGATTGCATCTACATTTATCGTATCCAAGGGTTTTCCTTGAAAATGAAACAGGAAATCTTTGAAATAAGCACTATAGGTCCTGATGGTGCTGTCGCTGTATCGCTTTTGTTCCAGCATTTCCAGGTATCCTTTGGGGAGTTTGGTCACAGTGCGATAGGCATAATTTTTTACTGCCTCTTTTTGAGCCGGAGCAGGCGCCGGTTTTAACTTTAGCCCCGAATAATCCACCCAAGCCTTCCCCCTGAAGGTTTCAAAAAAACGATGCAAATCGAACTGCTCTTTCAGAATATACCAGCTTTTTTGGGTTTGGCTCCATTTGCAGCCCTCCAGTTGTTTAACTACCGCAGCCAATTCCGCATCGAAGTCAAACTGCAATTGCACAATCGGTTGTCCGTTGTGTATCGCCTGGTTGAGCTTAATGGTGTTTCGTCCTTTCATAAGTACAGGTCTTCTTTTTAGTTTCACAAGTTATGGTTTTATCTAAAATAATTCAGCCAATCGAGTATAATTTAGTTTCATTCAAAATAAGAGAAGCCAGTGATCAGTGTTCAGTCTCAGTTCTCAGTTTTATCCAGTATTGAGCATCAAGCATCCAGTACCGGGCTTCAACTTGCTGGCAGATCCTGAATCAAGTTCAGGATGACTCTTCAAGCCTGCAACAATAAGTTCTAAATTCCATATGCCAAATTCCAAGAGTCCAAACACTAGCGAGATGACCATCAAATGACCATCAAATGACTAATGACCAATAACCAATCACTAAGTAAAAAAAAAGGTGTTTTTAGTCCTACGATGCCCGTCTCGCGCTTTAGTCCGGGTTTCTGCACTTTTTCGACAGACAATTACCTGTCTTCGATGGAGTTTTGCATGTCTTCGCCAGTATTTTACACCTTTTCGACAGACTTTTGCACCCTTTAGAAGAGGTTTTGCACTCTTTAGAAGAAGTTTTGCACCTTTTAGAATAGCTTTTGCATGCTTTAGAATGGTTTTTACACCTTTTAGAAGAACTTTTACATGCTTTAGAAGTACTTTTGCATGTTTTAGACGAGGTTTTACATGTTTTTATCGCCTTTTTGTCCTTTTTCGGTGGTCGATGCCGGGTTTTTGTTGGGTTTTGACTGTTGTTTGCTAATTTTTTGTGCTTTAGTCTTGTTTAAAAAAGATCTTTTGGTTTCATGGAATTTTATGTTCTTTGGGTATGCAGCTCAGGAACACCTCCGTTAGCATCGGATTTAATGCCGATTTTTGCTCAAAAGAGCAGCTAAATCTGCTCAAATATCTAAATTTGAAAATCATATATCTAAATTTGAAATTTATCGGCGCATTATGGTTCTAATTTTACAATCAGTAACTTAAATCGCCCATTTTCCAAATGATTATTATTTGCATTGGTGCATGTTGCATGTAAAAATAGATCGTAAACATTTATGATTTTTCGGTAAACACTAACTTAAACTATTATGAAACAAATCGTTCTTCCAGCTTTTTTTCTTTTGCTGTTTGGTCTGACTGCTTATTCGCAAGGAGAGCCCAAACAAGCCCCGCAAGGCTTCGACATGGTTCGCGAAGGTATTTTGCAAGGGAAAATTGACACAATTGTTTACACCTCAAAAACTGTTGGGACCAACCGAAAAGCACTTGTTTATACCCCTCCCGGGTTCTCGGAAAATGAAAATTACCCAGTGTTATATTTATTGCATGGTATTGGGGGCGACGAAAAGGAGTGGCTCAACGGCGGGCAACCCCAGGTGATCCTCGATAATCTTTATGCCGATAAGAAAGCGGAACCGATGGTCGTGGTTATGCCCAATGGCCGTGCCATGGAAGACGACCGCGCTGGTGGAAATATTATGGCGCCAGAGAAAGTAAAGGCGTTCGCCACATTTGAAAAAGACCTGCTTGATGACCTAATTCCTTTTGTCGAAAAAGCCTATCCGGTAATTAAAGGTCGTGAGCACCGCGCCATTGCCGGTTTATCGATGGGGGGCGGGCAGTCGCTCAACTTTGGGTTGGGCAATCTCGACAAATTTGCCTGGGTGGGCGGTTTTTCTTCGGCTCCCAATACCAAAGATCCTGAAGAATTGGTGCCCGATCCTGATACAGCGAAGAAGCAACTGAAATTGTTGTTTATTTCATGCGGAGACCAGGATAACCTGATGCGGTTTAGCAGTCGCACCCATGACTATTTGCAGTCAAACCAAGTTCCTCATATTTATCACATAATCCCAGGCGGACATCACGATTTCAAAGTCTGGCAGGATGGCCTGTACAATTTTGCGCAACATCTGTTTAAATAAATAAGGATCGTTGAAGATCGTTAGTGATAAAACAAAATGAAAACAAAACTCCTTACAACGTTCTTCTTTTTAATCGCTATTTCCGCGTTTTCTCAGAAGTTGACAGTTACTTCGCCCAATCAAAAAATAAGTGTAAGCCTATACAATGCCCGGCAGGTCAACACAGGCGAATGGTATTTGAAGGTCAGTTACCACAAAGATACCCAGCTTTCAGAAGTTATTCCCCGAATTGATTTGGGATTGATTAGAGATGATCAGGTTTTTTCAAAAGACCTTAAATTTCTGAAAGCGGGAAAACCCACCACTATAAATGAAAACTATAGCGCAATACATGGTAAACGCTCCCAATGCAGCAATGGGGCCAACGAAGTGGTGGTAGCATTCGAAAACCCCGGAAAAGCTAAAATGAACCTCATTGTCAGGGCATATAACGATGGTGTGGCGTTTCGGTACGAATTTCCCGAAAAAGAAGGCGTATTCACTATTCAAGATGAACTCACCGCTTATGTTATACCCGACAGCACCGAACGCTGGTTGCAGAAATTTGATCTTTCAAACGAAGGCTTGTACAACCATATGGAAGATGACCAGGCGCAACAAAACTGGAGTTATCCGGCGCTTTTCCATGTTGGCAATCAAGCATGTTGGTATCTTGTGCATGAGGCCGATGTAGACAGAGCCTATTGTGCTACAAAACTCAGCAATCTGGACGGCCAATCTTCATACAAGGTAACCCTTCCTTATCCTCACGAAGGCGAAGGAGAGGCCTTGCCGACCATTAACTTGCCGTGGAAATCGCCTTGGCGTGTCATCATTGTGGGCGGCTTATCTGATATTGTTGAATCAACATTGGTTGACGATGTTTCCACCCCCACGGTTTTAACCGACACCGATTGGATCAAGCCGGGAAAGGTGTCTTGGAACTATTGGTCAAACAATCATGGCACCCGCGATTTTCAAACAGTTTGTGAGTTTACCGATTTAGCCGCGGCTATGGATTGGCCATACACTTTATTCGACTGGGAATGGGATGTAATGACCAAGGGTGGAAATGTTGAAGATGCAGCAAAGTATGCCCTCTCGAAAGGTGTTAAGCCTTTGATATGGTACAATTCAGGCATGTTTAAATGGATTACGGCAACTCCGGTCGATCGGATGAAAACCCACGAGAACAGAATGAAAGAGTTTGCTTGGTTGAAGGAGAAGGGATTTGCTGGAGTAAAGATTGACTTTTTTCTCAGCGAAAAACAGTACATGATTGATTATTACCTGGATATTCTTGACGATGCCGCCAAATTCGAAATGTTGGTTTACTTTCATGGATGCCTGGTCCCACGCGGTTGGGCACGTACTTACCCGCACCTAATGACTTATGAAGGTGTTCGCGGTGCCGAATGGTACAACAACAATCCGGAATTAACAACCACTGCCCCCGAGCATAACTCAATAATGCCCTTTACGCGGAATGTTGTAGGTTCAATGGACTATACCCCGGTTACTTTCACCAATTCACAGCACCCGCACATCACATCGTACGGCCACGAACTTGCCCTTAGTGTGGTGTTCGAATCAGCGCTTCAACACATGGCCGACCGTCCCGGGGGTTACGCTAATTTGCCCGATGCCGCAAAGTGGTTTTTAAAAGAAGTGCCTGCTGCGTGGGACGATACCAAACTTATTGACGGCTATCCCGGAAAAGATGTCATCATGGCGCGTCGCAAAGGAGCCGATTGGTACATTGGTGGCATTAATTCCGAAGTGCGTAGGAATAAGAATAAAACACTAAACTTTAATTTCTTACCCGAAGGTGTAAAATACAAACTCACCTTGATTGCTGACGGTGATCACGATACGCAATTCTCGACACGCTATTTGGTGGTCGACAAAAATTCAGAAATTGAAGTGAAAATGCTCCGTCGTGGTGGCTTTGCTGCCAGTTTAAAGCCAGTACAGTAATCAAATGTTAGATCAGAGCAAAACTATGATTGAACGAACCTAAAAAAATCAATTTAATATGAAACCAACATCTCTAATTCTCCTTGTGTTGTTGTACTTGTCTTTAGCAGCAGGGGCGCAAACAAAAACAATTACCAATCCTGCTTACGAATTCAAGAACTCAGGAATTTACAATGTCCCCAAAGTCGTTTTAACCGATACGGCTACCCTGCTTACCATTCACAGCACCTTTATCCCTCACTGGTGGGTACAGTTCAACAATGATGAGGTAATCCGTGACTCTGATACCAAGCAGGAATATAAGGTCAAGGGTATCAAGGGCGCTGTCTTTGACGAATATTTGTGGATGCCCGATTCAGGCGATAGCGCCATTGTGCTGGTTTTTCCCCCGTTGCCAGCTTCAACCAAGAAGATCGATTACCAAAACCATATATTCGGACTGTCGCTTGACCCGGACCAAACTGGTTCACGCAAGCTGGCTGCGGTTTCGCCCGAGATTGACAAGTGGCTGAAGGAGCAATTGGACAAAGCCCCCAAAACATCCATGCCCAATTATGAGCTTTCTACCTTTTTCAACGAAAAACCAGGCCGGCTGATTGGCTGCATCAAAGGCTACGACCCACGAGCCGGGTTTACCACCGGAATGGTTTATGCGCAAAACGAACTTACCCGAGAAGATTTTCCCATTGTCATAAAGATTGAGCCAGATGGCCGTTTCGAAGCCGAAATCCCGATGGTTATGGCAAAACATACGTATGCAGTGTTCAATGAACACGTTGTGGTTCCTTTTTATATTGAACCGGGACAAACCCTTTGCATGGTGCTCGATTGGAACGAATTTCTCACCTTTGATCGTCGCCGAAACATCCGTTACCAATTTAACCAAATTGAGTTTCGTGGCTCATTGGCTTCAATCAATCAGGAACTGATGAACTATCCGTCCGGCGAGTTCAATTATGCTGAGTATGACAAAAAGCGGAAAACGCTGGCTCCGCTTGACTTTAAAGCCGACCAACTTGCTTCCTATCAAACGAGTCTGGCTAAGTTTGATAGCTACCTGAAAGAGCAGGCCCTTTCGGCTAAAGCGCAAACTTTGTTGCACAACAAAATTATGCTCGAAAATGCCAATAAGTTGTTTAATTACACGATGAGTCGCGATTACTATGCTAAACATGATACTGCGAACGAGATACTGAAAATGCCCATACCTGAAAGTTACTACGACTTTTTAGAACCCCTGCCACTTAACGACCCCAGTTTGTTGGTGTGCAACGAATTCAGTGAGTTCATTAACAGGTATGAGTATTGCGAGCTATTTAGTAATGTGCAATCGATGTATTATCAGAACTTCAATAACAACAGACCTGAACCACAAAAAAATCTGCTGGAATTTTTCGATGAAGAGAAAGTATCGATTACCAACGAAGAACGCGAATTCCTGTCCATTTCCGTAAAAAAACAATTGACCGATGATGAAATGGCAAAAATGGAACGGATGAAAGATGTGTCTAAAGCATTCTTCGAGAAGCACAAAGAGCAAATTCAGAAGTATTCCGACAAGTACGTTAGTCCTATCTACAAAACAAATCAAACCCAAATGGGAATTGACATTTGGAAGCTCAAAGACTCCATTCTCGTCAACACCCTTGGGCTTCAATCCAATTTGGCATACGAAATAGCCAAAATACGTTCATTAGGGTTTGCTTTTAAAAATGCGGAATCGAAAGATAATGCATCAGAACTTTGGGCCTTTTTGAAGCAGGGCATCAAGACCCCCTACCTCGTTGGTACGGGCAATGCACAGTTCGGGAAAATGTTTCCAGCCACGGCCACAATTGCAGCCCAGCCACTTCCAAATGGTCCAGCCTCTGAGGTGTTCCGAAAAATTGTGGCCCCGTACAAGGGCAAAGTGTTGTTTGTCGATTTTTGGGCCACAACCTGCGGTCCTTGTGTCGCAAGCATCAAACGGATGAAAGATACCCGTGGAAAGTATGTGGGTAATCCTGACTTCGACTTTGTGTTTATTACCGACCAGCGTAGCTCGCCCGAAAAGAACTACAATGATTTTGTGACAGAACAGGAAATGAAGAACACCTACCGTATTTCGACCGATGAGTTTAATCTGTTGCGCCAGTTATTTCGTTTCAACGGTATCCCGCGGTATGTGGTAATTGATCAAAAAGGCGATGTGATCAACGACGATTTCGAGATGCACAATTTTGAATTCAAATTGGGGGAAATATTGCCATCGTACAAAAAAATAAGGTTGTAACTTTTACGGGGATACCTTTTAGAATCAATTCGAATTTGTAATAGCGCTGATTAATTTTTATAAAAGTGAAAAATGAGATATCGACTTTTTTTAATAGCAGTTCTGTTCATATCAATTACTGTTAAAGGGCAAATCCTGCCTTTCCAAAACCCAAATCTTGGTTCCGAAGAACGGGCCAAAGATTTGATTTCAAGGTTGACCCTTGAAGAAAAAGCTGCATTGATGTGCGACCAAAGCGATGCCATCCCTCGGTTGGGAATCCGCAAATTCAACTGGTGGAGTGAAGCTTTGCATGGCTATGCCAATAATGACAGCGTAACCGTATTCCCAGAGCCCATTGGCATGGCCGCGTCGTTCAACGATGAGTTGTTGTTTCATATTTACGATGCGGTATCAGACGAAGCCCGCGCCAAATACCACCAATGGCTGAGGAGGGGGAATGAGAACAAACGTTTCCTCAGCCTTTCAGTATGGACCCCTAACGTCAATATTTTTCGTGATCCGCGCTGGGGGCGTGGTCAGGAAACTTATGGTGAAGACCCTTACCTGATGTCGCGTATGGGTGTGCAGGTGGTGAAGGGTTTGCAGGGACCTGCCGATGCCAAATACCGCAAGCTGTTGGCTTGTGCTAAACACTATGCTGTACACTCGGGACCCGAATGGAGCCGCCACGAACTGAACCTCAACGATGTGAATCCCCGCGAATTGTATGAAACTTACATGCCCGCGTTCAAAGCACTGGTTCAGGAAGCCGATGTACGCCAGGTCATGTGCGCCTATCAACGCCTGGACGATGAGCCCTGTTGTGGAAGTACCCGTCTGTTGCAGCGCATATTACGTGACGAATGGGGCTTTAAATACCTGGTGGTATCCGATTGCGGCGCCATTACCGACTTTTATACCACACACAACGTGTCTTCAACCCCGGTACATGCCGCAGCTAAAGGCGTACTGGCTGGTACCGACGTGGAATGTGTTTGGGCCAATTATCCCTACAAAACGTTGCCCGAAGGGGTTGAGCGGGATTTAATTAAAGAAGAAGTGATTGACAAAAGCTTGATGCGCGTGCTGATTGGCCGGTTCGATCTGGGCGATTTCGACGACGATGCTCTTGTGCCGTGGGCGCAAATACCTGCTTCAGTGCTCAATAGCGATAAACACCGGGAACTTGCTTACAAAATGGCCCGGCAATCGATGACCTTGCTTCAAAATAACAGCAACGTTTTGCCCTTGTCGAAATCGGCTAAGAAAGTTGCTGTGATCGGTCCCAATGCCGATGATGAAGAGATGCTTTGGGGGAATTACAACGGCACGCCCATTCGCACAGTTAGCATTCTGGATGGAATAAAAACGAAGTTGCCTGCCAATAAAATATTCTACGACAAAGGCTGCGATTTGGTTGAGGATAAGGTTACCAAAAGCTATTTCACGGAACTTACTTTCGAAGGAAAGCAAGGGTTTAAAGCTACTTACTGGAACAATCCCGATCGTAAAGGTGAAGTTGTAACAACAGTTCAGATTACCAACCCAATTAAGAAGACGACCGCCGGTCAACACGAATTTGCTTCGGGGGTAAAACTTGAAGGTTTTTCAGCATTATTCGAAGCTGAATTCACGCCCAAAATATCTGAAGAGTTGGTATTTAAAGGTGGGGCTACCGGTCATTTCGAATTACTGGTCAATGGGGAATCATTGATGATGTATAATAATTGGAGAACGCTTCCTTCGAGGATTCCTTTCAAGGTTGAAGCCGGGAAAAAGTACACAATTGAAATCCGTTATGCTCAGCTCAACAACTGGCAGGCCAACCTTGAATTTGATTTTGGTAAAGAAGTGGATGTCGATTATTCGGCTCTCGTCAACAAGCTAAAAGGCATTGAAACGGTTGTGTTTGTGGGCGGTCTTTCGGGCAAGCTCGAAGGCGAGGAGATGCCCGTCTCTTATCCCGGATTCAAAGGGGGTGACCGAACTAACATTGAACTTCCTTCAGTTCAGAGACACTGCCTGAAAGCGTTGAAAGCAGCCGGTAAAAAAGTGATTTTCATCAACTGCTCAGGTTCGGCCATCGCTTTGGAACCAGAAACTGAAAGCTGCGACGCCATCCTTCAGGCTTGGTACGCAGGCGAAATGGGCGGACAAGCCGTAGCCGATGTGCTGTTTGGCGACTATAACCCTGCCGGAAAACTGCCCATCACATTCTACAAAAATTCAGACAATTTGGGCGATTTTGAAGACTACTCCATGAAAGGCCGGACCTACCGTTACACAACCGATTACCTTTTCCCATTCGGATATGGCTTAAGCTATACCGATTTTGAGATCGGGACAGCGAGCGTAAGTAAAGCAACCATCAATGCCGATGAAACCATTAGCATGACTATTCCGCTAAAAAATACCGGTAAACGAGATGGTACCGAGATCGTGCAGGTTTATGTGCGCAAGGTGAACGACATGGACGGTCCATTAAAAACCTTGCGGGGTTTTCAACGCGTTGAAGTGCCTGCCGGAAAAACAAACCAGGCCACGATCAACCTTCTCCCGTCAGCATTTGAGTTCTATGATTGGAGCCAGCGAAAAATGACTGTAACCCCAGGCGAATATGAAGTGTATTATGGAAATAGTTCCGATGACAACGATCTAAAACATTTAAGTGTGGTCATTGAATAATGTGATCTTAATAAATAGCGAAGATAAATTTGTAAAATAAATAACCTAACATTCTTATAGTATGAAAACGATAAAACGAATCTCCTTATTTTCAGTGTTGTGTGTTTTTGTTTTTAGTTCGATAAACACAAAGGCACAGGTTGTCGAAGATTTCAAACCTTCGCCGGTTAACCAGCCGGGGCGTGAGTACCCGCAAGTGAACTCCGAAGGCCGCGTGCGCACGCAAATTATGGCTCCCGATGCCAAATACGTTCAGCTCGACATTGGTGGGGTGAAGTACGACATGGTGAAGGATGAAAACGGGCTCTGGACCGGCGAGTCTGCTCCTCAGGATGTGGGTTTTCATTATTACCAACTCAACATTGATGGCGCTTCGGTACCCGATCCCGGCAGCCTTTTCTTTTACGGGGCCTGTCGTTATGGAAGTGGCATTGAAGTTCCGTCCGACGATCAGGATATTTTCGCTATAAAAGATGTTCCACACGGTCATATAGACGAAATCTATTTCCCGTCGAAAAGTACCAAAACCGATCGCCGGGCTTATGTTTATACTCCTCCGGGTTACGACAAAGCATCGTCGGAACGCTATCCTGTACTTTACCTTCAGCACGGCTATTGCGAAAATGAAACTTCATGGCCCATTCAGGGACGTGCCAATTTCATCATGGACAACCTGATTGCCGAGGGCAAAGCCAATCCATTCATTATTGTAATGACTTACGGCATGACCAATGAAATCAAATTTGGTGGCTTACGTGATTTTGATATCAAACCGTTTCAAACCGTTTTGGTTGACGAATTGATCCCTTATATCGATGCCAACTTCCGCACTTTAGCCGATCAAGAAAACCGTGCTATGGCCGGCCTTTCAATGGGAGGATTTGAAACAAGGCTGGTCACACTTAACAAGCCCGATGTATTCTCGTATTATGGCTTGTTTAGCGGAGGCGTTTACAAGTCAGAGGAGATCAAAGATCATAACAATTTGAAGCTCATTTTCCTGAGTTGTGGAAGTAAAGAACGTCCTGATGGTGTGAAGAATGCGGCGGCCGAACTTCAAAATGCCGGAATTAATGCTGAATCATTTATTTCGGAAGGAACAGCCCATGAATTTCACACCTGGCGACGCAGCTTGCACCAGCTTGCTCAGCTTCTGTTTAAAGATTAAAAAGAGAAACATATGAAATACAAATCAACCATATCCGGCCCTTTCAGAAACATAACTTTTTTAACCACAGCACTTATCCTGCTTATTGCCACATCTTGCACCACCGGTGGTCAGCCCGGGCAGGTAAAAGTTGAAGGTGGGATTATTCAAGGTACAGTTACCGAGGATTTGACCATTTACAAGGGAATCCCCTTTGCCGCACCACCTGTAGGCGATTTGCGCTGGAAAGCCCCGCAACCCGTTGAAGTATGGGAAGGCGTGAAACAAACTACCGAATATGCACCAGCGCCCATGCAGCCTGGAAATCCACATTCAGGCAAAAGTGAAGATTGCCTGTATCTGAATATCTGGACACCGGCTGAATCTCCAAAAGAGAAACTACCCGTATTGGTTTGGATTTATGGGGGAGGTTTTAGTTTTGGTTCTACTTCTGATCCTGTTCATAATGGAGAGCACCTGGCCCGTAAAGGGGTTGTTCTGGTGAGTATTGCCTATCGTGTTGGGCAGCTTGGTTTCCTGGCGCATTCCGAATTGAGCGCCGAAAATCCCAACGGTGTTTCGGGCAACTATGGCTTGCTCGATCAAATTGCCGGCTTGCAGTGGATTCAAAATAACATATCTGCTTTTGGAGGCGACCCTGATAAAGTAACCATTTTTGGCGAATCGGCCGGAGGAATCGCAGTAAGCATGTTGTGTGCTTCGCCGTTGGCTAAAGGTTTATTCCATGGCGCTATTTCGCAGAGTGGCGGCTCTTTTGGACCAACACGTCCGACCACTTTTCCCGGTGAAAATATGAAAACCCTTCAACAAGCTGAAGAGGACGGGACTGAATATGCGCGGAAAGTTGGAGTTTCGTCGATTGCCGAATTGCGCAATATTGATCCCGACAAACTTCCCCTTGGAATGGGCATGGGGGGCGCATGGCCCATTGTTGATGGTTACGTCATTCCCGATGACCAATACAAATTGTACGAAGCCGGAAATTACAACGATATCCCTGTTCTGATCGGTTATAACTCTGATGAAGGGTTGAGCTTCTCACCCGGACGTACGCCCGAAGAATATGTTGCCGGGGTTGAACGTAGGTTTGGCCCTTTTACTGATTCATTAATAAAAGCTTATCCGGTTGGCGAAAACAACGTGCCCAGGTCGGCCCGCAACCTGATGCGCGATGCCGCCTTTGGCTGGCACACCTGGAGTTGGGCAAGGCTTCAATCGAAAGCCGGGAAGTCGGAAGTGTATTTTTACTATTTCGATCAACATCCCGAACGCGCCGAAGGATCGCCACAAGCCGAGCATGGCACACCTCACGGTGTCGATGTTCCTTTTGTGTTTATGAACCTCGATCCGGCTAATCCGAATACCACTGAATCAGATTTGAAAATCGCCGAAACGATGGGAATCTACTGGACCAATTTTGCAAAGTATGGCGATCCTAATGGTGAAGGTGTTCCCGAGTGGCCCGCTTTCAGTGACGAAAATCCTGATGTGATGTACCTCGGACCAAGCGCGTATTTAGGTTCGGTGCCCGATGAAGCATCGCTTTATGTATTGGACAACTATTTTGAATGGAGACGCTCTCCCGAAGGGAAAGAATGGGCTCAATGAAAATTTGTAATTAGCTGTAATCCTATGTGATATGAATAAGCTCAAATTATTTGTTTTGATGGTACTTCTTTTTTCAAGTACTTATTCCTTTTCTCAAGATCCCAATTTTCATATATACTTGTGTTTTGGCCAATCGAATATGGCTGGAGCAGCCCGCGCTGAAGCACAAGACTCGGTAGTTGATGCCCGCTTTCAAATGATGAGTGCCATGGATTGCCTCGACAAAGGACGGGAAATGGGAAACTGGCATACGGCAACACCGCCTATTTGCGACTGTAATGCAGGAATTTCGCCTGCCGATTACTTTGGCCGAACCCTGGTTGCCAATCTACCAGAAAACATCAAGGTTGGGGTCATTAACGTGTCGGTTGGTGGCTGCCGTATCGAGTTGTTCGATAAGGAAAACTACCAATCGTATGTTGAAACCGCGCCCGACTGGATGCTCAATTGGATCAAGAATTATGGTGGAAATCCGTATGGAAGGCTTGTTGAAATGGCCAAGCTGGCACAGAATGATGGCGTAATCAAAGGTATTCTTTTACACCAGGGCGAGTCAAATCCAAACGATACCCTTTGGACACAAAAGGTGAAAGGGATATACGACAATCTGATGACCGATTTGAATCTTAATCCTGAGGATACACCTATTCTTGCTGGAGAGCTGTTAAGTGCCGAGTTCAAAGGTAAATGTTTTGGGTTCAATCAATACATCGCCCAATTGCCCAACACGATTCCTAATGCACATGTTGTTTCTTCGGAAGGATGTCCTGGAATGCCTGATGGTTTACACTTTAATGCCGAAGGTTACCGGATACTGGGAAAAAGGTACGGCGAAAAGATGCTTTCACTGCTAAAGGAAAATCAATCCTTATCAGCTCAAAGAGTTGTTGAAGATGGAGGAACAGGAGCTTATAGTGCCATTATGTACACCGATAGCTCTTTACCAACTCATACCATATTCCGGCCTGAAGACCTGAGCGTTTTTGGGGAGAAAAATAAGTTGCCAATTATAGCGTGGGGCAATGGGGCTTGTGCCAATTCGCCATGGGAACACGTCAACTTTTTGTCTGAAGTGGCATCACATGGCTTTCTGACGATCGCCATAGGTCCTATGCCTCAGGAAGGTGAACGTGGCAGCGGGAGATCAACCTCTTCACAACTGTTGGACGCCATTGACTGGGCAATTGCGCAAAACAACGATAAGTCGAGCGTGTTTTACAAGAAAATTGATATTTCGAAGATCGCTGTTAGTGGTATGTCCTGTGGGGGATTACAAACACTTGAAACAGCGACTGACCCACGAGTTACCACCGCAGTGGTTTGTAATAGTGGCATATTGGGTAACCCGGGAAGCGGAATGCCGGGTATGCCTAACTTAAAAAAAGAACACCTGGCCCAGTTGCACACCCCAACACTCTATTTGCTCGGGGGCGAAACGGATATTGCTTACAATAACGGAATGGACGACTATAACCGAATCAACCATGTTCCGGTATTTGTTGCAAATATGGACGTTGGTCATGGAGGAACTTATCGTCAGCCCCATGGTGGTGAGTTTGCTATAGTGGCAACTGCCTGGTTCAAATGGCAATTGAAGGGTGATCATGAAGCCAGCCAATTGTTTACCGGGAATCCTTGCCAGCTTTCCCAATCAACCATTTGGAAAGTTGAGAAGAAGAATTTGCCTTAGATTGACCGGAACCAATAACCAATTTGCTAATAACTAATAACTACCTTCAGATGATAAATAAAATCACATTAATATTGGTGTTTTTTTCACTATTACCAATGATTGGGCTAGCACAAAATCCGATCATTCAAACTTATTTCACGGCCGACCCGGCGCCAATGGTATACAACGGCACGGTTTATCTTTATACAACCCACGACGAAGATGAAACGGTCGATAATTTCTTCACGATGTATGACTGGCGGTGCTACTCGACAACCGACATGGTAAACTGGACGGACCACGGTGCCGTTGCTTCGCTGAACGATTTTGTATGGTCAGGTAAAACGAATGGGGCATGGGCTCCACAGTGCATTGAACGAAACGGTAAGTTTTACCTGTATTGCCCCATACATGGCGATGGGATAGCTGTTTTGATGGCCGATTCACCTACAGGTCCTTTCACCGATCCGCTGGGTAAACGTTTAATCGATGGCGAAGATATTTGGCATGATATCGACCCGACGGTTATGATTGACGACGACGGTCAGGCTTACCTGTATTGGGGAAATCCTGCCCTTTATTACGTGAAACTTAATGATGACATGATTTCGTACGACCGCAGCATTGGTAAAGACGGAATTGTTCCGATAGGCATGACTACCGAATCGTTTGGTGCAAAAGAAGGACGCGACGGCAAACTGCGTGCCACTTACACCGAAGGGCCCTGGATTTACAAACGCAACAAGCTCTATTACATGGTTTACGCTGCAGCAGGAATTCCCGAATACATTGCTTATTCTACTGCTCCATCAGCCGAAGGCCTGTGGACCTATCAAGGTTTTATTATGGAAAGGGCCGACCACCTCGCTTTTACCAATCACCCTGGGATCATTGACTACAAAGGAAACTCCTATTTCTTTTACCACACACATGAATTGTCAGGAGGCGAAGGTTTCAAACGGTCAGTTAGTGTTGAACAATTTAAGTACAATGCAGATGGTACTATCCCGCTGATTTTGCCTACCAAAGAAGGCGTGAAAGAAAGCGTATCCAATTTAAATCCCTTTCAAAAAGTAGAAGCCGAAACCATTGCCTGGTCCGAAGGGGTGAAAACCACTGCCGACAATAAAGCAGGTATGTATGTTACCAATATTGATCATGGAGACTACATCAAAGTGAGCAGTGTCGATTTTGGAAAAGGAGCTAAAATATTCGAGGTCAGTGCTGTTGCCTTGGCTGGAGGAAGAATTGAGATTCGTCTGGATGGTAAAGACGGTTTGCTATTGGGTACTTGTGAAATAACAAATACTGGTGATGTTAATGCCTGGAAAACGTTCACCACAAAATTGAGTAAGCAAAAAGGCGTCTGTGATTTGTATTTTGTATTTAAGGGCGGGGATGGTGAATTGTTCAGGCTGGATTATTGGAAGTTCAATTAGTACCCGCCTGTATAGCTGGAAATCGGCTACTAAGTCCCCCCCGCGGTATTGGAAAAAAAGACAAGGAACCCAGGACGTAAAAATGAAATTGAATCGGATGAAAAGAATAGAGTTTGCCTTATTTATTTTCTTATTGGTTTTTTACAGCTCAACTCAAGCACAGGAAAAGCTATACAAAAATGAATTCCCAATATCGGATGTAAGCTTGCTCGACGGGCCATTTAAACATGCCCGCGACCTCAATATCGAGGTGCTACTGCAATACGATGTTGACCGTTTGCTGGCACCTTACCGCAAAGAAGCCGGCTTGCCTGAAAAGGCCAAAACATATCCTAACTGGGATGGCCTGGATGGCCACGTGGCAGGGCACTACCTTTCAGCCATGTCCATGAATTATGCAGCCACGGGCAATAAAGAGTTCAAAAAGCGCATGGATTATATGCTTTCGGAACTTAAGGAGTGCTTGGAAGCAAATGCCATTAATAATGCGGAGTGGGGAGTTGGCTATATCGGCGGTTTTCCCAATAGTAAAAAACTGTGGTCAGCTTTCAAAAAAGGCGATTTTAGTGTTTATAATTCCGCTTGGGCACCTTTTTACAATTTGCATAAAATGTATGCCGGACTTAGGGATGCATGGCTCTATTGTGGTAATGAAGAGGCTAAGTCGATGTTTTTGAAATTTTGCGATTGGGGAATCGATATTACATCGGCCCTAACTGACGAGCAGATGCAGGTAGCACTAAATATGGAATATGGTGGCATGAACGAAACTTTTGCCGATGCCTACCAGATTTCGGGGGACGGAAAATACCTGATAGCCGCCAAAAGATATTCGCACAACATGTTCCTTGACCCTTTGTCGAAAGGGATTGATAACCTCGATAACAAACATGCCAACACGCAAATTCCAAAGTTTATTGGCTTTGCGAGGATCGCAGAACTCAGTGGCGACCAACAATACGAAAGCGCGAGCCGCTTCTCATGGGAAACCATTGTGGAGAACCGCTCACTTGTTTTTGGTGGTAACAGCCGTAGGGAGCATTTCCCAAGTGTAGAGTCATGTGGCGATTTTATTAACGATGTTGACGGTCCTGAGTCGTGCAACTCCTATAATATGTTGAAATTAACCGAAGACTTGTTCCGTATGCAACCATCAGCTCATTATGCCGATTACTACGAGCGTACTGTGTTCAACCATATTCTTTCAACCCAACATCCAGAACATGGTGGATATGTGTATTTTACAACTGCCCGTCCGCGCCATTACAGGGTTTATTCTACTCCCAATAATGCTATGTGGTGTTGCGTGGGGACTGGTATGGAAAACCATGGTAAATACAATCAGTTCATTTATACCCATTCAGTGGATTCGCTGTTCATCAATCTGTTTATTGCTTCGGAACTCAATTGGAGAAATAAAAACGTATCAATAAAACAGGAGACAAATTTTCCTTACGAAGAACGCACAAAACTGACTATAACACAAGGGGCTTCAAACTTTAAATTGATGGTCAGGTATCCCGAGTGGGTGAAAAACGGTGCATTGAAAATTTCAGTGAATGGGGAAGCAGTGAATTATTCTGCGCTTCCTTCTTCTTATATCTGCATCGACAGAAAATGGAAAAAGGGAGATGTGGTAGATGTGGAAGTGCCTATGCACAATACCATTGAACGTTTGTCCAATGTGCCCGATTACATTGCGTTTATGCACGGCCCAATATTACTCGGTGCCAAAACCGGAACCGACGATTTACGAGGGTTGTTAGCCGACGATGGACGTTGGGCACAATACCCAGGCGGGAAAATGTTGCCTGTTGATCAAGCTCCTATTTTGGTTGAAGATGATATTCAAAATATTGCCGGCAAATTGGTGCCCATTAAGGATGAGCCATTGAACTTTAGGCTTAACGTCAAAATGGAAAATCCTATTGATGTTACGTTGGAGCCTTTTGCAAATATTCACGATGCACGGTACATGATTTACTGGCTGGCACTAACAAACAGCGGGTACAAGTCATACATGGATTCCTTAACCGCAATTGAAAAAGAAAAGATTGCCCTTGAAAAGCTCACCATCGACTTTGTGGCCACCGGCGAACAACAGCCCGAAACGGACCACGCTATGCAGAAGGAAAATTCGAATTCGGGAAATACGAACAATGAATTCTTCCGCGATGCAAGCCGGGGTGGCTATTTCAGCTACGAAATGAAAACAAATTCAGAAACCGACCTTAGCCTTATCGTTCGCTATTGGGGAGCTGAATGGGGAGGCCGCAAATTTGATATTTACATTGACGATGAAAAACTGTTGACCGAAGATAATACGGGACGTTGGAACCAATCAAAATTTCAGGATGTGGAATACACAATTCCTAACTCAATGGTCAAGGGAAAGGAAAATATAAGGGTGAAATTTCAGTCACTGCCCGGAAATACAGCAGGAGTAGTCTATTATATACGATTAGTAAGATTTGAAAAATGAAACAATTAGAATTGAAATTATTAGTCCACCTTTTTGCTTGCTTTTTTCTGGTAAGCGGCCAGGCAACAGCCACCCAAGGGGGAAAACTAAAAATGTGGTACGATAAGCCGGCAACGGTTTGGAACGAAGCCCTTCCGGTAGGTAATGGACGACTGGGAGCTATGATTTATGGCGATCCGGTAACCGAAAAAATTCAGTTGAATGAAGAAACCTTTTGGTCGGGTGGGCCGTCGCGCAACGACAATCCCAAAGCGCTGGAGGCTTTGCCCGAAATCCAACGGCTTATTTTTGAAGGTAAATACCGGGAAGCCGAAAAAATGGTCAACCAAAACATGATGACTGAGCGAAATGGTTCCATGTACCAGGTGGTTGGAAACCTGGAGCTCAACTTCGACGGGCATCAGGACTATTCCAATTACTACCGCGAACTCGATTTGGAGCAAGCCATTTTCACAACCACCTACCAAGTTGAGGGAGTTACCTACAAACGCGAAGTGTTTGCCTCGCAACCCGATCAGGTGATTGTGGTTCGCTTAACAGCCGACAAACGTGGCAAGCTGAACTTTGCTGCAGGCTTAAATGGTCCGCTGCAAAAAACAGTGAGGGTGCTCGATTCCAATACCCTCGAAATGACAGGTATCTCCGGTACGCACGAAGGCATTACCGGGGAGGTGAAATTCAATGCCCGTGCCAGGATCATCAATAAGGGCGGCACAATAGCTGCTGAGTCGGATCAGATCAACGTAAACAGTGCAAATGAAGTGCTCATCCTTATTTCAATAGCGACCAACTTTGTCGATTACAAAACACTTACGGCCAACGAAACCGAAAAATGTTCAAACTATTTGGTAGCCGCCGAAAAAGTTTCCTATAAGAAGCTGCGTGATAATCATGTTGAAGCTTATCGGAAATATTTCGATCGTGCCAGCCTCGATTTGGGCACCTCGCCGGCAGCAGAGCAGCCAACCGATGTGCGCATCAAGAATTTTTCGACAAGCTACGATCCGGAACTGGTTTCGATGTATTATCAGTTTGGACGTTATTTACTGATTTCGAGCTCGCAGCCCGGTGGTCAACCCGCCAACTTGCAGGGCATTTGGAACGAAAGCATCCATCCGGCGTGGGATAGCAAATACACGATCAATATCAATACGGAAATGAATTACTGGCCGTCCGAAAAATGCAACCTCACCGAGCTGCACGAGCCACTAATCCAGATGGTGAAAGAGCTTTCTCAAACAGGACAGCAGACTGCCCGCGAGATGTACGGCGCCAAAGGTTGGGTCACCCATCACAATACCGACATTTGGAGAATCAGCGGCGCGGTCGACGGTGCTTCTTGGGGCATGTGGCCCATGGGAGGCGCCTGGCTTTCGCAGCATTTGTGGGAAAAATATTTGTACAGCGGCGATTTGAACTACCTCGAATCGGTTTACCCGGTGTTGAAATCGGCCTGCGAGTTCTACCAGGATTTTTTGATTGAAGAACCAACAAACAAATGGTTGGTAGTGAGTCCCTCCATTTCGCCCGAAAATGCACCGGCCGGTCGCCCTTCGATTACAGCCGGAGCAACCATGGACAATCAAATCTTGTTCGATTTGTTTTCGAAGACCATCCAGACGGCCTCTTTGTTGAATAAAGACCAAGAGTTGATGGCTGGTTTCCAACATATTCTCGACCGTCTGCCGTCTATGCAGGTGGGTCGGCACGGGCAATTGCAGGAGTGGATGGAAGACCTGGACAATCCGAACGATAAACACCGGCATGTTTCACACCTTTATGGGCTATACCCAAGTAATCAAATCACACCCTATGCTACACCCGAATTGTTTGATGCGGCACGAACCACTTTAGTACACCGTGGCGATGTGTCAACAGGTTGGTCGATGGGCTGGAAGGTTAACTTCTGGGCTCGCTTGCTTGATGGCAACCATGCCATGAAACTGATCAAAGATCAGTTGACACTGGTTGATCCGGTGAATGGTGGAAGAAACGGTGGAACCTATCCCAACTTTTTCGATGCGCACCCTCCGTTTCAAATTGATGGGAACTTTGGCTGCACAGCCGGCATTGCCGAAATGCTGATGCAAAGCCACGATGGAGCTATTCATTTGTTGCCCGCCCTGCCTGATGAATGGAAAGACGGCGAAATTACCGGGCTTCGGGCTCCGGGTGGTTTCGAGGTGAGTTTTCACTGGGAAAATGGTGAAGTTCAGAAGATTGAAATTCTATCGACACTGGGAGGTAACTGCCGCATCCGGGTTCCCAACGAAGCAGTTCAGCCAGCAGGTAGCGAGCTCGTGGAAGCAACGGACACCAATCCCAATCCATTTTTCGCAACGCCGCAAGTTGAAAAACCGCTGATTTCGGAAGCTGCCCAACTGAATGAGCTGAATCTTAAACAAACACATGTATACGATTTACCCACCGAGGAGGGTAAAACCTATTCCGTAGTGATTAAATAGTCAACTATAAGACAATAAATTAAGTTAGAGATGATAAGAGTAAAGTTTGGTGGGCGAACGTCCTTAAAAAGCATGCAAATTGGTTTACTATCTGTTTTTATGATCTTGTTCACCTTGGCAGGATTTAGTCAAAACAAGAAGCAAAAAGTGGTTCAAGCCAAGAATACACCTGTATTTACACAGGTTGTATATAGCGGCAACGATCAGATTTACAACGACAATCCATTAGAAACCGGTGAGTTTTACAACCCTATTTTGCAAGGTTGTTATCCCGATCCGGCCATCACCCGTAAGGGCAACGACTATTATTTGGTGAACTCATCGTTTGCTATGTTTCCCGGTGTGCCGATTTTTCATTCCAATGATTTGGTTAACTGGACCCAGGTAGGGCACGTGCTTGACAGAACTTCGCAGTTAAAAGTGCACGACACAGGAATCAGCGCTGGCGTTTATGCTCCCGCAATCAAGTACAATCCCAATAACGATACCTTTTACATGATTACCACGCAGTTTGCCGGTGATTTCGGAAACATTGTGGTAAAGACCAAAGATCCTTTTGAAGGGTGGAGCGACCCTTATAAGCTACAATTCAACGGAATTGACCCTTCGTTGTTTTTCGATGAAGATGGAAAAGCTTACGTAGTACACAACGATGCTCCTGACCAGGGAAAAGAGTTGTACAATGGCCATCGAGTGATCAAAATTTGGGATTATGACGTGGAAAACGACCAGGTAATCGCCGGAACTGATAAAATTATTGTTGATGGCGGGGTTGACCTGTCAAAAAAACCCATCTGGATTGAAGCTCCTCATATTTACAAGAAAAATGATAAATACTATTTGATGTGTGCCGAAGGAGGAACAGGAGACTGGCACAGCGAGGTGATTTTTATTAGTGACAATCCCAAAGGCCCCTATAAGCCCGCACCCAGCAACCCAATTCTGACACAACGTTATTTTCCCCAAGACCGCGAAAATAAAGTCGATTGGGCAGGTCATGCTGACCTGGTTGAAGGTCCCGATGGCAAATACTATGGCGTTTTTCTAGCCATTCGTCCCAACGAAAAGGACCGGGTGAACACTGGCCGCGAAACCTTTATTTTACCTGTCGATTGGTCGGGTGAATTTCCCGTATTTGAAAATGGCTTGGTTCCCATGGAACCCAAGTTGAAAATGCCTGAAGGCGTGAAAAACAAAACCGGACAAGATGGGTTTTTCCCAAATGGCAACTTTACCTTCACCGAGAATTTCACTTCAGAAAAACTTAATTACCGTTGGATTGGCTTACGTGGCCCACGTGAAGAGTTCATTTCAATAACAAAAGATGGTTTGCAAATCAAGCCTTTCGCAGTGAATATTAAAGAAATGAAACCAACTTCTACCTTGTTCCACAGGCAACAGCACAAAATCTTCTCGTTTGAAACGACGCTTAATTATACACCAGCTACGGAAAAAGATTTGGCTGGACTAGTGGCCCTTCAAAATGAGCATTCGAATTATGTATTTGGAATTACCAAAAAGGGCGACGAATACTATCTTTTGCTGGAAAGGAATGAAAAGCCGCGAAGAAGCCGACAAGTGGATTCAAAAATTGTTGCAAGCACAGTGATTGATATCAAGAATCCGGTTCGTTTAAAAGTGCAGGCCAATGGCGATGACTACGAATTCAGTTATTCGACCAACGGGACCGACTTTGTGACTTTGGGCGGCACCGTTTCGGGAGACATCCTTTCAACCAATGTAGCCGGCGGATTTACCGGTTGTTTGCTGGGCTTGTACGCGACATTGACCAACGATGCACAACCCAATTAAAGTATGATGGGGATGCCTTAAAGCGTTATGCGAAGGATGGGAATAATTTTATAAACTTTGAAATATGAGGCAGTTATATAATTTTAAAAGCTATTTGCTATAACGAGCATTTTTGCTTTAGTAAAACGAATAAGAAGATATTGTATATGAGGAATTCGAAATTTGAAATTAGACGCGGGTTCATGGTTTTTATATTAGCTGTTGCCGCGGCACTGTTTTTTATGCCCGAAGCAAAAGGGGTTGGTAAGCAATGGGAAAAAGCACCATCAGCTTCCAAATTTATCTATCATGGTGGCGGCAATCCGTATCTTCCGTTGTGGGAGCATTTGCCCGATGGCGAACCCCGCGTGTTTGAAGATCCCGACAATCCGGGAAAATACCGGGCCTACATTATTGGGTCACATGATGTCAGGGTTACCAGTTATTGCGGGCCTGATATAAGGATGTGGTCGGCCCCGGTTGAAAATTTGTCGGAATGGCGAGATGAAGGCCCCATTTTTACTTATTATGTAGACGGCCAGTGGGATGTGATGTATGCACCCGACCTTGTTGAGGTAAAAAGAAAAGATGGTACCAAAGAATATTATCTGTACCCACACAGCCGGGGGTGGAACAGGGAAGCAATGGTGTGCAAGGGAACCCGTCCCGACGGACCTTTCACCCCAGTTAATCTTACCGAGGATGGAATACGCTCCGTGCCTGGTAGTATTTTGGGTTTTGACCCTGCTGTGTATATTGAGTACGTTACGGATTTTAACGACCCTGATTTTGAAATCGGCTTCAGGGCATACGGATTTTGGGGATTTCAACGATCGTTGGCGGCACAATTGGATCAAAACACGATGTATTCGTTACGTCCCGGCACCGAGATCATCGACTACCTCCTTCCGGCTAGTTCACGGTACGGCGTGATTAGGGATCCTGAAGGTACGGTGTATCCCAACGTTTATCCTGATCAAGATTTGGGTACGTTCAATTTCTTCGAAGCTTCGTCAATTCGCAAGGTTGGCAATAAATACATTACCGTTTTCAGCGGATACTCAGGGCCGGAATACGGTGTAGGAAGTTCAAACTCTACTTTGCGTTATGCCGTTGCCGACTCGCCACTGGGGCCTTGGAAAAGCGGTGGCGTTTTGGTCGATTCGCGTGGACCGGTTTTAAATCAGGATGGTTCAGGAATACAAACCGCCAATGGAGGACATAACACTCATGGCAGCATTGAGTTGATCAACGGACAATGGTACGTATTTTACCACCGGCCACCCCGGAACTTCGGTTTTGCGCGTCAGGCTGTGGTAGCGCCTATTACCATTCAGTGGGACAAAAAACCGGTCGCTGAAGGTGGAAGTGCTGTAATCAGAGGGTATGATCCTTATGCAAAAGATCAGATATGGACTTTAAAGGACAGTCAAGGAATCGAATACAAAGGTGCCGAAGTGACTTCTGAAGGCTTTCATGTTTATGGTCTCGATCCGTATCAATATTATTCGGCGGGCTACGCATGTTACCTTTCTGACGTGAACCTTCAGCAAGATTCATGGGATATTTGGGATAATCACATGCCTATAACTAATATGAAAAACGGCAACATTGTTGGGTTCAAATATTTTGGATTTGGCGGGCTTGATAAAGACACCAAAGGGCTAAAAGCTTTTAAAGGAACCAAGAAGAGAAATAAAACCGCGTTTAACCTTTTCCTTACGCCCAAAACGACAAAAACCTTCATAGTAAATATTTGGTTGGATGGTCCTTGGGATAATGCTGCCTGGAAAGGGAAGAAAATAGGAGAGATCGTCGTTCCCGAAAATTCGAAACAAGAAACAACAAAATTCTCGGTTGACGTTTCAGAATTCGTGGATAATCTGGACAAGAAACATGCAATTTTTTTGGTGGCCGAAAGTGTGGACGCAGGTGATCTTTTCGATTTTATTGGGTTGGGTTTCAGCTCCAACAAAAAGGAAATTGAGCGTCCGGTTGTTCCCACCGTAAGTATTGCCGTAAACGGAAAAGCCATTGAAATTCCGGTTACGCCAGTTCGTTCTACCAATGCAAACGGCATTGTTGGTTACGATTTGTATGAAACCAAGGCCACACTTCCTTCTGGTTCAAGCCAAATCCCGAAGGTAACAGCTTCTGCCAGCACCGATGCTGTGAAAGTGACCATTGCACAGGCCGAATCAACGTCAGGTGCAGCCATAGTAAAATGCGATTATAAAGGCATTGTAAAAACTTACAAAGTTGTGTTTGCTGCTGAATAAATCAATTAAAAAGAAGACAAATGAAACGGAGATACTTGCTAGTAATTGTAACATTATTCATGGTGTTTGGAGCTGAAGTTTATGCTCAGGTTAATTTCGCCCAAAACCCAATCATCCATGCCGATGTGCCAGATATGGCGATGGTACGTGTGGGTGACATTTATTACATGGCCAGCACCACCATGCATATGAGCCCGGGCTTGCCCATCATGAAATCGAAAGACCTGGTGAACTGGGAGTTGGTGAGTTACGCCTATAACACCCTGGCCGATAACGAAAAGTTACGGCTTGAAAACGGCAATAATGCGTATGGCGCAGGTTCCTGGGCTCCCAGTATTCGTTATCACAACGGGCTTTTCTATGCTACTACCTTTTCGGCAACATCAGGCAAAACCCATGTTTACACGACCCGTGATCCTGAAAATGAGCCATGGAAGGAAACAAGCTTTTCGCCTTCGTTGCATGACCATTCGCTGTTTTTCGATGACGATGGGCGCGTGTATATGCTGTACAATGGCGGTGACATCCGGATTGTTGAACTGGAAACTGACGTTTCGGGGATCAAACCGGGAGGGCTCAATGAGGTTATCGTACCCGATGCCGGAAAAGTTGCCGCCGAGAATTTGATGCTTCATGCCGAAGGGTCACAACTTTATAAGCATGATGGAAAGTACTACTTGTTCAACATTACCTGGCCGCGCAACGGGATGCGTACCGTTGTAGTACACCGCGCCGACAAAATTACGGGCCCCTACGAAGGGCGTGTAGCGCTCCGTGACCGTGGCATTGCACAAGGATGTATTATTGATACTCCCGAAGGTGACTGGTATGCCTACCTGTTTCGCGATTATGGTGCAGTTGGCCGAATCCCTTACTTGGTGCCAATGACGTGGGAAGATGGCTGGCCGGTGTTGGGAGTTGACGGCAAAGTGCCCGACACGCTCGACATTGCGGTTGAAAATATTGGAGTGAAAGGCATTGTCGCTTCCGATGATTTTAAGCGGAAGAAAGGCGATAACACTTTACCTCTGGCCTGGCAGTGGAACCACAACCCCGACAACAACTTCTGGTCGCTCACTGAACGAAAAGGTCATCTGCGATTGACTGCCGGACGTGTTGACAATGATGTGCTTCAGTCGCGAAACACGTTAACCCAGCGCACCTTTGGTCCCGAAAGCTCTGCCACTGTTTCAATTGATGTGTCGGACATGAAAGATGGTGATTGTGCCGGTTTTATTGCCTTGCAGCGTCGCTATGGCCTTGTGGGCGTGAAGATGGAAAATGGGGTAAAACACTTGGTGATGGTCAGTGCCGAGACGAATGAGCCGGTTGAACTTGAACGAATTCCGTTGAACAAGAAGAAAGTCTATTTGAAAATTGATTGTGATTTTAAAGAACGCACCGATAAAGCCTATTTCTTTTACAGCCTTGATGGTAAAAAATGGACTTCGATTGGCAAACCCCTGCAAATGAGTTACACCCTGCCACACTTCATGGGCTACCGCTTTGGCTTGTTCAACTATGCGACTGAAACTACGGGTGGTTATGTAGACTTTGACTACTTCAGAATTAGTGCAAAACATTCAGGAAAAAATTAATGAACCTCAACCAGCATGAATAAAATCAGCCTGTTATTATTATTTATCTTTCTTATCACCGGCACGGTAACCGCCGATGACAAAACGATTTCAAGCCCTGACGGAAAATTGGAAGTAACCATTTCTGCAAATTCAGGAGTTCCAACTTATCAAATTACTTACAATAGCAAGTTGTTTCTGAAACCATCGCCCATTGGAATGAAAACCAACGTGGGCGATTTCACCCAAGGGTTGGCGCTTGGCGAAAATGTGAGCAGTAAAACGCTCGATGAAACCTATGCATTGCCAAACATCAAAAAAAGCAAGGTGCACTACCAGGCCAGCGAGCAGGTATTCTCATTTTTGAAAGATGAAAAACCAGCTTTCGATGTCATTTTCAGGGTGAGCAACAATGATGTGGCTTTCCGATATCACGTTTATCCACAGGGAGAGCGCAAAAGTTGCGTGGTGAACGAAGAAGCTTCGGGATTTGTGTTCCCCGAAGGGACCACCACGTTTCTTTGTCCGCAAAGCGGGCCTATGGGCGGCTTTGCACGCACATCGCCCAGTTACGAAACTTCTTACATGGCTGATGCTCCCATGGGACAAAATGGCTGGGGCAACGGATACACGTTCCCCTGTCTTTTCAAGGTGAACGACAGCGGATGGGTGTTGATTTCCGAAACCGGCGTTGACAGCCGCTATTGTGCCAGCCGGTTGATTGGCCATCCAGCCGGCTTATACACCATTGGCTTTCCGCAGGAGGGAGAGAATAATGGAAACGGAACGGTATCCCCGGGCATCCCTTTGCCGGGCGAAACCCCTTGGCGTACCATTACTGTTGGCGAAACTTTGAAACCCATTGTTGAAACCACTGTACCTTTCGATGTGGTTGAACCGCGATACGAAGCATCACAAACGTACGAATACACCAAAGGCTCGTGGAGCTGGATTATTAAAATGGACGGCGGCACTGTTTTCGACGTTCAAAAACAATACATCGATTTCAGTTCTGAAATGGGATACAAAACCATACTCGTTGATGCGCTGTGGGACACACAAATTGGCCGTGATAAAATTGAAGAATTGGCAGCGTATGGAAAAAGCAAAAACGTTTCCCTCTACTTGTGGTACAACTCCAACGGCTATTGGAACGATGCCCCCCAGGGCCCCCGTGGCATTATGGACAACCCGGTTGCCCGCCGTAAAGAGATGGCCTGGATGCAGCGTATCGGCGTGAAAGGAATTAAGGTTGACTTTTTTGGTGGCGACAAACAAGTGACCATGAAAATGTATGAAGATATTCTGTACGATGCCAACGATTTTGGGATCATGGTTATTTTCCATGGCTGTACACTGCCTCGGGGCTGGGAGCGCATGTATCCCAATTATGCCTCAAGTGAGGCGGTTTTGGCCAGCGAAATGCTTCATTTTTCGCAAGGAAGTTGTGACAATGAAGCCTTCAATGCCTGCCTTCACCCATTTATCCGGAATGCCGTTGCGAGCATGGATTTTGGAGGTAGCGCACTGAATAAATTCTACAATGGCAACAATACACCTAATCGGGGATCCAAACGCATGACCTCCGACGTGTTTGCCCTGGCAACGTCGGTGCTGTTCCAAAGCAGCGTTCAGCATTTTGCGCTGGCGCCCAACAACCTGACTGATGCTCCTGCCTGGGCCATTGACTTTATGAAAGAAGTCCCTTCAACCTGGGACGAAGTTCGCCTGATTGATGGTTATCCGGGCAAATATGTCGTATTGGCGCGCAGAAAAGGTGACAAATGGTATGTTGCAGGCATTAACGCCCAAAAGAAAACCTTGCAGTTAAAAGCCAAGCTACCGATGATAAAAGTGGGAGAGCAAATCCGATTCTATAGTGACGATGCTCAGTTAAATGGACAGGTAACTTCTGTCAAGATGGGTAAAAACCAAGAAATCGATCTGGAAATTCCCGGAAGTGGTGGTGTTTTAATCGTAAAGTAAGAGGTGTGCGTTGCTAGGCTTGGCATATTTTGTCAAATCTGAAGTCCGAAAAATTTTTGCTAGATTTCTGCTAATGGAGTGAATTTTAAAATCATTAAAACCGAAACCTATGAAATCGATATGGAGCTTAGTTCTATTTCTAATCCTTTCGCTTGGCTTAAATGCCGATAATGGTCGCCAGCTTTGGCTTGGTTCAAAGAGTAGCACACCTGTTCAGGTTATCTGCAAAAAAAGTTCGGCAACCTTAACGATCGCCAAACAGGAGTTGCAGCAATCGTGGCAGGGAAAGGCCGGGCAAACGGTGGTGCTGGGGTTGACGCGCGATAAGCAGATCAAAGGCGATGGGTTTCGGATTTCGCCTAATGGTATTCAGTCCAATACCGAACGGGGAATTTTGTATGGCGTGTATGAATTGTTGCGGCGTCAGCAAACCGGGCAAGCCATCCGTGAGGAGCTGGTCAATCCCTCGTGGGAACACCGGTTATTGAATCATTGGGACAACCTGGATGGGACAGTTGAACGCGGTTATGCCGGGCATTCCATCTTTTGGCGTGCTGGGAAAGATTCGCTTGTAGTAACATCCGAAGATCTGAAATTGTGGATAGAATATGCGCGGGCCAACGCGTCTGTCGGAATTAATGGCTCGGTTTTGAACAATGTGAATGCATCACCCAAAGTATTGTGTGCGGCATACCTGGACCGGGTGAAAGCAATTGCCAATGTCCTTCGGCCTTATGGTATCAAAACCTACCTGTCCATCAACTTCGCTTCGCCCATGGTCATCGGAGGACTGACAACTGCCGACCCATTGAATGCGGAAGTCATTAACTGGTGGAAATCTAAAACAAAGGAGATTTATACGTTAATTCCTGATTTTGGCGGTTTTCTGGTTAAGGCCAATAGTGAAGGACAACCGGGGCCGCAAGATTTTGGACGTAATCATGTCGACGGTGCCAATCTATTGGCCGATGCCCTGAAGCCTTATGGCGGTTTGGTGATGTGGCGTGCTTTTGTGTACAACCCATCCGATGAAGACCGCGCCAAACAGGCCTATAACGAGTTTATGCCTTTTGACGGGCAGTTTCGCGACAATGTGATTATCCAGGTCAAAAACGGACCGATCGATTTTCAGCCGCGTGAACCTTTCAGTCCGCTGTTTGGCGCCATGAAACAAACGCCGGTTATGGCCGAGCTTCAAATCACCCAAGAGTATCTCGGACATTCGGTTCACCTGGTTTTTCTGGCACCGATGTGGGAGGAGTTCCTGCGCAGCGAAACCTGGCAGGAAGGTGAAGGAAACACGGTTGCCCGTACTACCGATGGCAGTCTTTTCGAGCAGAAACATACGGCCATTGCCGGAGTGGCCAACATCGGGGTGGATGACAACTGGTGCGGACATGATTTTGCCCAGGCCAACTGGTACGCATACGGGCGGCAAGCTTGGGACGGCTCACTATCGAGCGAACAAATTGCCGATGAATGGTTAAAGCTGACTTTTAGCCAGTCATTGGAAGCGGCAAAGGATCAGGAGGCGGTTCTGCCAATGGAGTGGGAGCTGAATTTTCTGAACCCCGTGAAACAAATGATGCTCAACAGTCACGAAGCCGCGGTTGATTATATGATGCCATTGGGCTTACATCATATTTTTGCAGCGCACCATCATTATGGACCCGGTCCTTGGTGGGCACCCAAAGGCATGCGCAAAGACTGGACGCCACCCTATTATCACCAAGCCGATTCTGAAGGGATTGGCTTTGACCGAACGGCGAGTGGCAGTGATGCGGTAAGCCAATACCATGAACCACTTCAATCTCAACTCAGCAGCCCAGAGACTTGTCCTGAAGCTTTACTACTGTGGTTTCATCATGTTCCGTGGGATTATCAAATGAAAAACGGGAGAACACTGTGGGACGAGCTTTGTTACCGGTACGATCATGGTGTGCAACAAGTGCGGCAGTTTCAGAAAATTTGGGACCAGGCAGAACGCTATGTTGATTCGGGCCGTTTTGGCAGGGTTCAGCACAAACTACGCGACCAAAGCCTGAATGCGGTGGAGTGGAAAGACGCCTGCCTGCTCTATTTTCAGCAGTTTAGCCAACGTCCGATTCCTTATGGTCTGGAGCGTCCGGTGAATAATCTGGATAATTTAATTGAGAAAGATGAAAGCACGATCCGTGCTTATGAGTAGGCAAGCAGGTTCACATCTGAAAAGAACGTGAATACGACGGTTAAGACGAGTAATAGCCTTTGAACCGGATAATCATTCCTTGTGAATAAATAAACGATCAAACCAAATAAAATGAAACAGACCTATCTGCCACTGTTGAAGGTAATTGTCCTAATTGTGATCTCGGGTGTCGCGTCGTTTGCCCAAAACCCATTTATTCGCGATCAGTTTACGGCTGATCCCTCAGCGCGGGTTTTCAATGGGAAGGTGTATGTATTTCCTTCGCACGATATTCCTACACCGCCTGAAAAGCCAGGGCGTAAAGATTGGTTTTGCATGGAAGACTACCATGTGTTTTCTTCGGAGAACCTGACAGACTGGACCGACCATGGCATGATTGTCAGCCAGTATGATGCGCCTTGGATTGATTCTGCGTCGTACAGTATGTGGGCGCCCGATTGCGTCGAGCGCAACGGCAAGTACTATTTCTATTTTCCGGCCAACACCAATGAAGTTGACAAAAACGGGCGAAAAGGTTTTGGTATTGGCGTGGCGGTGGCCGATCAGCCCGAAGGACCGTACGTTGCCCAACAAGAAAATATTAAAGGCATAAAAGGAATCGATCCCAACGTGTTGATTGACAAAGACGGGCAAGCGTACATTTATTGGTCGCACGGGCATATTTTTGTGGCAAAATTGAAAGAAAACATGTTGGAACTCGATTCAGAGCCGATGATCATCCCCGACCTGCCCGAAAAAGGATTGAAAGAAGGACCTTGGGTTTTCGAGCGAAACGGTATCTATTACCTGACCTTTCCACATGTTGAGAATAATACGGAACGGCTGGAATATGGCATCGGCGACAACCCGATGGGACCGTTTAAAATGACGGGTGTGATTATGGACGAGTCGCCAACCGGTTGTTGGACCAACCACCATTCCATCACAGAATACAACAAGCAGCGGTACCTGTTTTACCATCACAACGATTATTCGCCCACGTTTGATAAAAACCGCTCTGTTCGCGTTGATAGTTTGTTTTTCAATGCCGATGGTACCATTCAAAAAGTGCAGCCAAGCCTGCGCGGCGTGGGCTTGACAAAGGCAACAAACAATATAGAAATCGACCGTTACAGCGCCATCAACAGTTCAGGTGCTAAAATCAATTTTATCGATACAACAAATACTTTCGAAGGTTGGAAAACTATTTTCGAAAGCAAGGATGCTTGGATTCAGTATAATGCCGTCGATTTTGGCGATAAAAAGCTGACGTCGGTTCAAGTCAAGGCTTTATCGGAACAAGGTGGCACCCTGCAAATCCGCTTAAACCATGCGGATGGCCCAATCGTGGCCGAGGTGAATATTCCTCAAAGTACCGAATGGAAAATCGTTGAGGCTCAAATTTCAGAATTTCAATCCGGAGTGCATCATTTGGTTGTCGTCAGCAAATCTGATGGCCCGGTTGAGGTCGACTGGGTCCGGTTTGGAAATCGAACCGGTGCCTATTATACCGGCAATTATCCCAATCTTTTACTTGAGGCAGGCTACAGCCAGCAGGAAATTGACGCGAAATTGTCCAAGGCTTACTACGATCTTTTTGAAGGGCCCAACCGGGTTTATTTCGAGGTGGGCGATTCGATGGCTTACGTATCGGATATAAAGAACCATGATGCCCGGTCCGAAGGACTTTCCTATGGGATGATGGTGGCCGTTCAGTTGGACAAGAAAGAAGTTTTCGACCGGATTTGGCGGTGGACAAAAGAATACAGCCAGCACCAGGGCAGTCCGCGCGATGGCTATTTTGCCTGGAGCATCAATCCGGAAACAATGGTGAAAAACTCGGAAGGTTCAGCCTCGGATGGCGAACTATTTTTTGTGACCACGCTTTTGTTTGCATCGAACCGCTGGGGGAATGACACCGGTATTGATTATTATGCCGAAGCCCGGAGAATACTGGATGCCATGTGGGCAAAAGACGGTACCGGCGGAATTCACCATGTAATCAATTTGGAACACAAACAAATCAGTTTTGTGCCTGAGGGTGGGGGATACGAGTGGACTGATCCGTCGTATCATGTTCCGGCTTTTTTAGAGTTTTGGGCCGATTTTGCCAACGATGGACATGAGCAGTTTTACCGCGATTGTGCCGATACCGCCCGGGTATTTCTGCACCGCGCCTGTCATCCGGAAACCGGTTTAAATTACGACTATACCAATTTTGACGGAACAGCGCATCCGACCCGTTGGATGCCGGCGGGTTTCCGTTATGATTCGTGGCGCGTTCCGATGAATATTGCCATGGACTATGTGTGGTTTGGCAAAGACAAAGCATGGCAGGAAGATTATGCCGCGCGAATTCACGGATTTTTAAGGAATGAAGGCATCAACGAGTTTGTCGATCAGTATAATCTCGATGGCACGACTCCCGGGTTTATTTTGCAGGCGGGCGGTTTCCAAAAATTGCGGCACTCGCTAGGCTTTATTTCAACGGCTGCAACGGTTTCACTTATCGGTGAGGTGGATCCGGATTACGATTTTGTGCATAAACTTTGGAATGAAAAACTGGAACCCTACGAAGATGGTTACTTTGATCCGTATTTTGATGGCTTCATGTACCTGTTCAGTTTAATGAACCTGAGCGGTAAGTATCAGGCGATTGTTCCGGCAGAATAAGGTCAGCTCATAGTGAAATTATTAGACAAAACCATGAGATTTAAAAGAACACTACTGTTTAAAATAATAATAAGCCTGGCAATATTTGCTTTGGTTATGTTGGCATTTGCATATTTGCTTTATTCGGGAAAGGTTACATTTTCGAATTTCATTCCACCATTTGCTGGTGTTAGCATTGGTGTAATAATATTTACTGTTGGAAAGCATCTAAAAGCGAAACGCTGGGGAAAACGGCTGCTTAATGAAACAGGCATCGACACAATTGACCGGTATATAAAGGGCAGGTACGAATATATTCATATACTCGACGATAGAATTGCTTTCTCCCTTACTGAAAAATGTGGCTGTAAAGAATTGACAGAATGCTATTCATGGGCGATGAATAACCTGTCTAAGTCCATAACAGTGTTTTTAGTGTTTTTGCCCTTGTCTGCTGCTTTTTCCACGATGATGTTTTATGAAAAAGATATTTATCATACGGGTTATGGCATCTTTTTTTTTCTCGCCTTTCTGTTCATCCCTATAAAAATGATGTTTTTTACTTCGGGCAAAACCTTAATCCCCAAAAACGACATCATTAACATACAGGTAAAATATACCGTATTGGGAACGGCGTTGGTGATAAAGCACAGAGAATTCAGAAGGGCTAAAAAAAGAGGGTTTATTTTAACAGAGGAAACCGGACAAACTGCAAAAATTATAAGGTTGTTGGAGAAGGACGGTCTAATCTGCAAATACTAGAAAGTGGTACGCCTTCATAAATTACACAAATCTTACGGGGAGGGTGCGGGGCATCTTCATGTATGTGTCTAAATTCAAAACTCATTTATCTAATATCGAAAAGCGGTCTGGTGTTGAGGAGTTATCATTGTTAGATAAAATTTGAATTGAACCTGATTTTAACCTGACTTATGGAAAAACGATTACCGGAATTACTGTTCCTGTTGCTGCTCCTTTCATGGACTTCTAATATTCACGCGTGGGAAGGCATGCCCACTCCCAAATTAAATGTTGAAGGCCGCTATTTGAAAGACCCGCATGGGAATATCGTTAATTTGCATGGTTTTGCCCAAACCTATAGCCCTTGGTTTAATGAACGGGGTACCCAATGGACCAATTATGATGTGAATGGTTGTTTGGTGTATAATCAAGGTTTAATTGATGACATCCTGGAAGCGGGCTGGGAGATGAACTTTGTGCGTTTGCACATGGATCCCTATTGGAGCAATACGCCCGGCTGTACGCCCGATGGCCATGAACTTCCGAATTGTTTCAACGAAACACGGTTTAAAAAATACCTGGATGAAGTTTTTATTCCGATGGCCGAATATGCCATCTCAAAAGGACTGTATGTGATTATGCGCCCTCCCGGGGTTTCCCCCGAAGTAATCGGAGTGGATGACGATTATAACTATGCGCAATACCTGATGACAGTTTGGGATATTGTGTCGGAACACCCAAAAATAAAAAACAGCGATGAGATCATGCTTGAACTGGCCAATGAGCCGGTCCGGATTCGTTTGGCTGATGGATCAGAAGGCTCCAATGCCCAGGCGCACTTTGATGTGCTGAAGGAAATTTTCCAGCCAATCGTCAATAAAATACGCGAAAACGGCTTTCACAATGTGCTTTGGATACCGGGTTCGGGCTATCAATCGCAGTACAAAGGTTATGCACTTAATCCGATTGAAGGTGAGAATATCGGCTACGCAGTACATGTTTACCCCGGATGGTTTGGCAGCGCGAACGGCTACGAAGTTTTTAAGCAAGAGTGGGACGAACAGGTAAAACCAGTTGCTGATTTTGCTCCCATCGTGATTACCGAAATGGATTGGGCTCCGGAAAAGTATGATTCTTCCTGGGGCAAAAGCTACACCGGAATAGCGGGGGGTGATGGTTTTGGCGCTAATTTCAAAAAGATCATGGATGACACAGGCAATGTGAGCTGGCTTCTTTTTACGAGTCCTGATTTACTGGCCCGGTTTAAAGATGAAGCCCCCGAACCCGGTCAGCCCTACACTTTTTTGAACGATCCGGAAGCTTGCCCGTGGCCAATCTATCATTGGTATCAGGACTATGCGAATGAAAACTATCCGCGACCCGATTTTCAGTTCCGATCACACAGCGATAATGGCGATGGAACCTACACCAACCCCTTGATTTTTGCTGACTTCCCCGATCCCGATGTCATCAGGGTGGGCAATGTTTATTACATGGTTTCCACCACCATGCACATCTTTCCCGGGGCTACGATCCTGAAGTCGTACGACTTGGTGAACTGGGAATATTGCAGCAATCCACTGGAGAAAATTGAATCGTCGCCCTGTTTCAATTTAGATGGATGTGACCGGTATGGGCACGGACAATGGGCAAGCAGCCTAAAATATAATAATGGTACGTATTACCTTTTGTTTACAACCCTGGAAGAAGGCAGCTACCTGCTGACGGCTACCGATCCGGAAGGGCCTTGGGAAAAACAAAAACTGGCCGATACCTTTTATGACCCGGGACTGTTTTTCGATGATGACGGGAAAACATATGTGGTTTATGGCATCAACACACTTAAAATTGCTGAGTTGGATGAAGATTTTTTGGTTGTTCCCGGCTCCGAACAGGAAGTTTTTACATATACTGTAAAAGAAGGGCTGGAGGGCAGCCATTTGTACAAAATCAACGGATACTACTACATTTATGCAACCTACGGCGGATGGCCGGCTTACCAGGTCGCCTTGCGTTCGGCCAATATTTACGGCCCCTACGAGGAAAAACTGTTGTTGGATGATGATAATATTCATCAGGGTGCGTTGGTGGAAACCCAAACTGGCGAATGGTGGACGGTTTTGTTTTACGATAAAGGCGCTTTCGGGCGTTTGCCCAACCTTCAGCCTGTTACCTGGGTGGATAACTGGCCGGAGATTGGTGTTGACGGAAAGGGTGTCACGACTTATACCAAACCCAATGTTGGCCGCGATTATCCGGTAAAAGTTCTCCCGACCAACGACAATTTCAGGAACTATAAACCGGGTATGCAATGGGGATGGAACCACAATCCGGATAATACAAAATGGTCGCTGACGGAGCGCCCGGATTACTTGCGTCTGAAAACCGTAAGCGTGGTGAACGATTTAGCGGAAGCCCGGAATACGTTGACCCAGCGGATTTTTGGCTACCCTTCTGATCTGGACAATTCGTTTGGGACCATCAAAATGAATCTTGAAAACATGTTGGAAGGCGATGTGACCGGATTGGCTGTTTTTCAGAATCCCTATGCCTATATTGGCGTGAAAGTGATTGATGGGCAAAATACACTGGTGATGGTGAACGATGGCGTATTGACCACGGGCCAGCCCGTTGAACAGCCTGAAGTTTTCCTCCGCGCTGTGGCAAGTTATAACACGGGCAAAGCCGGCTTTTATTTCAGCCTGGATAATGAAACCTATACCAAATTCGGAACGGACCTGGATATGAAATTCGATCTTTCGGTGTTTACCGGAAACAAGTTTTGCATCTTCAACTTTGCAACCGTTGAAACCGGAGGATACGTCGATGTTGACTGGTTTTCAACCGAAGAATTCTTTTCGGAAGACAAGTTTTATGATGATTCTTTTGAAGGATACAGCGAAGAATCGCTGACTTTAACGGATCTGATCATTGAAGGGGGCGATGTGGAGCTGCTGACTGGCGGTACGGCCAGTTTATCTGTTAAAGCTGTTTACGCTGATGGCCGGACCGAAGATGTTTCGATTGGTGCGACATACGATAATCCCAGCCCCGAGATCATTCAAATTGTATACGGAAACATTATTGCCGATGCCGATGGCGAAGTCACGGTTACCGTAACTTATCGGGGCGGTTTGGGTAATCTGGTTTCCCGTCAGTTCACCGTTACTTCTTCTTCCTTTCCGCTTACCAATCGTTTGTTTAACCCCTCCATCCATGAGAGCGGGACCTTCGACGAAAGTACCGGAACACTGATTACCGGCCAATACGGCTTTGGCGGGTGGAAATACGATGCAGGAATCGATATTTCGGACTACAAATACCTGGTAGCCAAATTGGCGAAAACAGCAACTTGTTCTCCGTCGTTCCGCCTATTCGATAATAATAGTTTTTGGGATGGAGCTGCTGAATACGATTTTGGGAACAGTACGGAAATGATTGTGCCTCTTTATAATATGTACAAAAAAGGCACTGAGATCAAACTGGATCCTTCTCACATTTATATTATTGGATTTTGGTCACTTGGTGGTTGCCCCATCGAAATTGAAGAAGTGTATTTGACCAATACAATTGATGAAGGCACCATTCCAACCGATGTTGGAGAAATTCTGATTCGGAATGACGATGAAACAGAGCTTGTCGATGTTTATTCTGTGATGGGGGTGTTGATTCGTTCTGATGTCTTTCGAAGAGATGCAACCAAAGGACTTCCTGCCGAGGTTTATGTTGTAGGACACGAAAAAGTAGTTGAGACTGGGGTGGGGTACTAATGTGAAAAAAGACAGCTGCAGTTTTGTTATTGATTTTGCAAGTGCGCAAATGATAGGCTGTTATGAAAAGTACTAAGAGTTGAAACTCTGTTTGCATTTGAGACAACGTTGCGTTGTTCTTATCCCGGCAGTGAGCAGGCGGTGGATTTTTTTTTTCTATCTTTCGTTGCGCTTTCGTTTTGGTGTTGTACAATGAGCTTGATTTTGAATCGGTTCGGGAGATTTGGGGAAAGACGCCAAAAACGAGGAAGAGCTAATCGAATTAAGCATATGGGATTGCTGTTGATCGCAGTATTCCTTTTGTGTGGTTCATGTAAATGGAATGAAAACCTGATCTATCTTATGATTTTGAAGTTCAAAATGGTTGTTGGTATTTTTGCGCTGCTGAGTACTTTCCTTTTTCAGGTTCGGGGTGCGAATGATGTTCAGTTTTATAATCTGAATAACGCATACGAGATTTCGATCCGGGAAACCAATCAGGTTTGCAGCGATGACGATGGTTTTATTTGGATCTCATCAAAGATGGGTGTCGTTCGTTATACCCAGGACGATATTCGGATCTACCATTTACCTTACGAAACGAAGGATATTATTACTGTCCGGCTTGTTTACGAGGATGGAGTTTTATATGCTTATACAAATAATGGCCAAATTCTAAGGTATAACCCGATACAGGACAAGTTTGAGATGATCATAAACATCTCAAAAGAATTTAGAAATCCATATATTGTTGTAAACCAGATGCTTGTTGATCTGCAAGGGCGGATATGGCTGGCATCTACGTATGGCTTGTTCTGTTACAGCAGGGAAAATGGGTTGAAGTCTTTACAGCACAGCCAGAATATTCATTATATGGGGTGGTTTGACAATATCCGCTTTTTTTTCGCTGTTGACCAAAAAATAAAACTTTTCAATATCCTTGACCTTTCAACGGAAGATTATTTTTCCCTTCCTGAAGACGCAAATTTTTTTATTTCCTGCCTTTTTTATGATCGAAGTATTAATGCGCTCTGGATCGGAACGCTTGGAAATGGCCTTTTCTCTTTAAGAAATGAAAATGGCAGTTTGAATTTATCAGCTATACCTGAAATCCCAAATCAGCCGATATTGGCAATTGAAACCAATTCTGATTCAACCATATTGACAGGAGTTGACGGACAGGGGTTGTGGGAAATCAATAAATATGACAATAAGATTATAAGTATATATAAGGAAGATTCGGATGATCCCCATTCATTAAAAGGAAATGGCGTTTACGATATTTATTGTGACAATAACAACCGCGTGTGGGTTTGCACATACAGCGGTGGGGTGTCGTATTTTGATCAGGCAAATTCGATTGTCACAGAAATCAATCATATTATCAATAATTCAAATTCATTAATCAACGATGATGTAAACAGTGTTTTGGAGGACGCTGAGGGAAATCTTTGGTTTGCCACCAACAATGGTATTAGCTACCAGGATGTATCAACTAACCGCTGGAAATCTTTCTATCACAATAAAAAGGAACATGCCCAAGTTTTTCACGCTTTATGTGAAGACGATAAAGGAAGGATTTGGACAGGAACTTACTCTTCGGGGGTATATTTGCTTGACCGTAAGACAGGAAAAGAACTGAAACATTATTCGTTTGAAGAAACAGCCGGAGAATTTAACAACAACTTCGTTTTTGATATTTTTAAAGACAGCCAAAAGAATATCTGGTTTGGGGGCGTCCGTGGCGATTTAATATGTTACCTGGCCGGCACAGGAAAATTCAGGTCATACGAAAACTTTACGGTTAAGGTGATGATAGAATATCGTCCGGGCAAAATATTAATTGGGAATACGGTCGGTTTAATGATGCTCGATGCAAGGACTGGAAGTACCCAAAGCTTAGTTGACGGGTATTTGGTTTATGACATGCTCTTAAGGAATGAAGAGGTTTGGCTTTGTACAAGCGGAAGCGGGCTTATTCGTTATAATATCAAAACGAAAGAAGTGAAAAATTTTACTGCGGATTCGGGGTTGCCGTCTAATTTTTTAAACAGTATTGCCTATGCAAACGGTTATTTGTGGATCGGGACCGAAAGCGGGTTGTGCCGGATGAATGAAGACGGAAGCAGTATTTTGACTTTCAATTCCTTGCCTGCATTGTCAAATGTTTCTTTCAACCAGAATTCACATTATAACTTGAAGGATGGGAAATTAATCTGGGGTACTAACAAAGGTGCCTTGATCTTCGATCCTGCAGCTGTCCAAACCAGTCGGCATCAGGGGAAGATTTTTTTCCAGGATCTCACGGTTGCCGGGCGATCGATACGGGAGTCATCGGACATTGAACTGGATAATTCCTTGGACAGTTTGCTGGAATTATCCCTTGATTATTATCAGAATACCATCAGCCTGGAACTTATCCCAATCGGCGTTACATCGCCGGGCTCCAGGTTTTCATGGAAGCTGGAAGGGCTAGACCACGAATGGAGCAAACCTGTTAACAACCGGATTTTATCCTACTCTAATATTCCCAGTGGAACTTATACGCTCCTGATCAGGATGATTGACAGTTCATTGACAGCAGTAATTGCTGAACGGGCCATCGTTCTGCATGTGGTTCCCCCATTTTGGGAAACATGGTGGTTTCGGATTTTAGCTCTAACTTTTACAATTGGATTAGGTACTTTTCTTTTCGCCTATTATATTGACAGCTTGAAAAAACAGCATTCAGAAGACAAAATCCGGTTTTTCGCCAATACAGCTCATGAAATAAGGACTTCACTCACCCTGATCAAAGGGCCAGTGGAGGAATTAAACAAGGAAACGGGGCTGACGGATAAAGGAATTCATTACCTGCACCTGGCAACGGACCAAACCCAACGTTTATTGAAGGTAGTCACGCAATTAATGGATTTTCAAAAGGTGGACGTTGGAAGGGAAAAACTTTCGCTATCGATGGTGGATATTGTTAAAATCATTGAAAACCGGGTCATGATGTTTGAATCATACGCCAAGGGCAAAAATATTGAGTTGAAATTTACGTCCAACTTCCCAAAGTTTGTTACTGCCATTGATGAAACGATGATTGAAAAGGTGATTGACAACCTGCTTTCCAACGCCATAAAATATTCATCTACTGACAAACAGGTGTTGGTCGATTTAAAATGTTGGCCAAACAAATTGGTCCTTGAAGTAAAAGACCAGGGGATAGGCCTCAGTAAAAAGGCGCAAAAACTATTGTTTAATGAATATTACCGGGGCGAAAATGCAGTGAACTCGAAGGTTGTCGGATCTGGGATCGGGCTGCTACTGGTGAAAAACTATGTGCGTTTGCATGATGGGAAAGTAAGCTGTTTCAGCCAGAAAAATGTAGGGTCAACATTTCAGGTTGTTATGCCAGTCAAAAAGATTGATGCAGTTGAATCCAAACAAAAAGCGCCGCAGGAAAGAACCATGCAACTTTCGGTGCGTAAAGAAATCCCCTCAGCTATGCCTAATGAGGTTGATTATGGGACCAGCCATAAAATGAAAGTCCTGATTGTTGAGGATCATGACTATTTGCGCGAGTTCTTGAAATCGGCCATGGAACCCCAGTTTCAGATTTACCTGGCCGAAGATGGGCAGCAAGCCTGGATATTAGTACAGAAGGAAACCCCAGATCTGGTGGTTTCTGACATCATGATGCCGAACATGGACGGCTTCGAATTGTGCAGTAAGATCAAATCGACCTACGAAACTTCTCATATTCCGGTAATTTTGCTGACTGCATTGACTGGCAAGGCGCAGCATTTAAGAGGACTGGGACTTGGGGCTGATGATTATCTTACCAAACCCTTCGATGTGACCTTGCTACAGCAGCGCATTAAGAGCATTATTAAAAACCGCGAAGTGATTCGGGGAAAAGCCCTGAAAATAATCAAAGTGAATGAAAACGAGACGATTTTGGATAATGAGCTGAACGACAAATTCCTGAAGCGAATGGGGGAGGTTGTTCGAGAAAACATGGCAAATTCGCAGTTTTCTAAGAATGATTTTGCGGCAGCTATGAATGTTAGTTCGTCTCTGTTATATAAGAAGATTAAGTCATTGACAGATCAGTCGCCAACTGATTTTATCAAATCGATACGATTGGATCATGCCCTGGAATTATTGCAGACAAAACAGTATTCCATTACTGAAGTCAGCGAACTTTGCGGTTTTGCAAGTGTTGGCTATTTCAGTACTGTCTTCCGCAAGCATTACGGCAAATCTCCAAATCAAGTTGGATAGCTTGTGTCCAATCCTTTCTACATCTACTGGTCATTCGACGAATATCCGATTCCCCTGGCTGTTGGGCTATATTGTCCAGACTCTCCTTTTTTTTTACACAGGTGTAAATCGCTAATAATCAGTGGGTGTTCTGTTCCGTTCTGAAATGTATCTCAAATTGGAAATCAAATATCCAAATTTTAAAGTCTTCTATGTTCTTTGCGTTTACTTTTGATTTCAACGAAAGTGAAAAAGTATTTCGGAAACATACGGAAAGCTTTTCATGAAGATTAAACTAATATCTAACTGGTCACCTAAATGGTTATTCAAATGAAGAAGATATTCTCCATTGTAATTTTTTGTGGAGTTATTCTGTTATCAAGTTTGTCTGTTCCCTTCTTATCATGTACTTCGGGAGCAAAGGCTGAAAGGCCCGATTTCGTTTCAGACAGTTTAGTTGCACATTTCGATTATTTTACCTACAAAGGTGATGATGATTTTTATAAGGAAAATCCGCTGCCTGGCGACGATTATTTTTACAATCCAATCTTGCCGGGATGGTATTCTGATCCCAGTGTTTGTACCGACGGAAACGATTACTTTTTAGTAACATCCACCTTTTCCTATTTTCCGGGTGTTCCTATCTTCCACAGTACGGATATGCTCAACTGGAAACAGGTGGGGCATGTACTCGACCGGCCCGAGCAATTACCGCTTGAAGGACAGCGAACCAGTGAAGGTATTTTCGCCCCTGCAATCAGTTATAACCACCACAACGAGACCTGGTACATGATTACCACCAATATCCGTCGTGGTAATTTCTATGTAAAAACCAAAGATCCGTTTGGCTCCTGGTCTGACCCCATTTGGTTGCCCGATGTTGGCGGAATCGATCCTTCATTCTTCTTTGACGATGATGGCAAAGCTTACATTGTCAATAATGATGTGCCAGATGGCGGATCAACCTACGATGGGCACCGGGCTATTCGCGTCACCCAGTTCGATGTTGAAAAAGATAAAACATTTGGACCGAGCGAGATGCTTGTTAATGGCGGCGTTAATTTGTCTGATAAACCCATTTGGATTGAAGGGCCTCACCTTTACAAAATCAGTGGAAAGTATTATTTAATGTGTGCCGAAGGCGGTACTTCGATTAATCATCGTGAAGTCATATTCAAAAGCGATTCGCCAATGGGCGAATTTCAGCCCTGGGAAAAAAATCCGATTTTGACCCAGTTGCATCTCGACCCGCAACGTGAGCGGCCAATTACGAGTGCCGGACATGCAGATTTAATTCAAAAAACCAACGGTCAATGGTGGTCTGTTTTTCTGGCCTGCCGTCCAATCGACAACCAATTTGAAAACCTGGGGCGGGAAACCTTTTTGATGCCGGTTAGTTGGAGCAAAGATGGTTTTCCATACATGACCAAAGGTGATGAGCTTGTGCCGAGGATAATTCAGATGAAGGGTGTGAAACGAGCAGACTCGCCGACCTTCGGAAACTTTGAGCAGCACGATGATTTCGATACAACAAAATTGGGATTGGAGTGGATGACCCTGCGGGGCCCGGCTACCAACCTTTATTCCTTAAATGAGAATCCGGGATTTCTAACCCTGAAGTGTGCGGATGTAGCATCGAATGAATTAAAATCGCCGGCCTTCGTCAGTCGACGTTTACAGCACCACCAGTTTGAATGTGCCACCAGCCTGTATTATAATCCCCGGTCGGAGAGCGAAATGGCGGGTATGCTGCTATACAAGGACGAGCAGCACCAATACCTGTTGGCTGTCGGCAAAGAGGGAGATCAAAAACAAATCAGCTTGAAAAAGATTAAAGGCAAAGAGGTGGAAACGCTGGCTACAAAAGACTTGCCATCCGTTGATGGCCCGATTGAGCTGAAAGTGGCTTCAACAGGAACTCATTTTAGTTTTTATTACGCTGCCGATGACGGTCAATGGAACCTGTTGACCGGAAACATCGATGCCTTTTATCTGTCAACGGCCCAATCCTACGGTTTTACCGGAACTACGATTGGCATGTATGCTAGTCGTAAATCGTTTGAAATTAATAATTAATCATAAAAATAAGTATGCCTATGATGTGAATTTCGGAGAATTGTGTTTTTTTTAGTTATGTCTCATTGCTTATAATGAATCGCAGCATATGTTTAATTTAACTAGACAATTTAGTATTAACCTAATGAAATATCAAAATGAATAAAATTCATCACATTTTGTATAGTTTATGTTTATTATTTCTTGTGGTATCCTGTGACCAGGAAGAAGAAATAGAAAAAGTATCTGAAATCATAAACAAATATGATTCAAGTCAATCTACGGCGGTTGATGAGATTCTTCCCGTCAGGGGGGTTATTGACCAAACGTTTATTGTAAACGGGAATTTCCCCGGGGAACTTTCGGATATGAAAGTCTATTTTGGCGAAAAAAAGGCGGTACTTACGGCTACCGACGGAATAAGTATTACCGGTCTTGTCCCCAAGCAACCGGAAGGCCTGAACCAGATTTCTGTGGTGCTGGGAACCGATAGCCTTGTGCCTGCCGACATTCAATTTAAATACAAGCAAAGCCGGTCGGTTAAAACCATTGCCGGTAAGCTCGGCACGGACGCATGGATGGATGCTGCTGATTATGCAGGAGCTGCCCTTGATGCAGTCACTTTTGGTGAAGTTTGCTTTGTGGCTACGGTTGCGGGACAAACGCAAGATAATATAATTATGGTAAAATCAGGTCATTGGGATAGTTATTTGTTTCTGCTTTCACAGGATGACAACCAGGTACAAAAACTGTCAACGCCAGACCATATTGCTTCCCCCGCGGTAAATAGCACGCGTGACGCGTTTTATACAACCAAGTGGTGGGGTGGGGATCATACGATTTACTATTATTCAAAGGCAGATAGTTGGGAGTATAATACCACGGGCATTACCGTGAGTAGTTCTGATTTGCCTGGCGCTAAGGTAAATTCCGTGACATTTGCGGAGGACGATAATTTGTTGTACATGATGGATTCAGAAGGACGCATCGCCGAAGCCAATTTGCAAGAGAAAACCTACAAAGTTTATACCTCGGCAGTTAAAAAGCCAGGTGGTATTAATGCTGCTAATTATGGGGGAGAAATCAAAGGGGACCTTCCCACGAACTTTAGTGATTGGATGGATGCTTTTATTACCTATAGCAAATACCATGGTTGTTTCTTTGCAACGTTCGCCAACCAACATGCCATCTACAAACTGGTGAAGAATGCCGACAATACCTGGACATCTACTTTGTATGCAGGAAATAATGGTATGGGTATTGCCGTGGGAGACCGTCTTGTAGATGCCAAGTTCACTAAACCTTTTGGGATAGTTGTGAATGCCGACGGGGAGATATTTGTAGGTAACAAAGGTAGAGAGCCCTGGGATAGCAATGGGCATGTTATTCTGAAAATTTCTGGAAGTGCTGTTGAACTAGTAGCGGGCAAACCCAATTCAAATAATCCGCTGGTAAACGGAGATCCATTGGAATCCACATTCAGAGTTCCTCTTGGTATGGCAATTGATTCGGAGGACAACTATATCATTGCCGGAGGAGAAGATCGGACAGTCAGAAAACTTTCCATTGAATAATAAATAAAAATGTGAAACCAAATAATTGGATAATAACATGAAGAAATATGTAATAATTATATTATTCCTGATGGGAGTATTCTGTCAGTTATCTGTTCACGCCCAGTCTGATTTGACAGCCGGTGGGTTGATCATGTCCGAAGAAGGGGAAGGATTGATCGGGGTTACAATTGTTGTGAAAGAAGTTCTGGGTAAAGGTACGATAACTGATGCAGACGGTCGTTTCAAGTTAACGGGGTTGCAGGAAGGGCAAACGCTGGTGTTTTCATACATTGGTTATCAAAAGCAAGAGATCGAGCTTACAAAAACCGACGAGCGGATGCGTATTGTCTTAAAGGAGGATGTTAATGCATTGGACGAACTCGTTGTTGTTGGTCATAGTACGCAGCGCAAGGCTTCAGTAGTAGGGGCTATCGCAAATGTGGAAGTAAAAGACCTGAAGGTGCCGGCAACTTCTGTCGCTAACATGCTTGGCGCCCGTGTGCCCGGTATTATTTCCGTTAATCGTAGTGGTGAACCCGGAAAAGATTTCTCTGAATTCTGGATCCGTGGTATCAGTACGTTTGGGGCTGGTTCAAGCGCTTTGGTGCTTATTGATGGGGTGGAGGGAGATCTCAATACGCTTGATCCGGAGGATATTGAAAGTTTCTCAATATTGAAGGATGCTTCAGCCACAGCAGTATATGGTGTGCGAGGTGCGAATGGTGTAGTGCTGGTGACTACCAAAAGAGGACGCGCCGGGAAACTTTCTGTCAATTTTAAAGCGAATACCGGTCTTTCGTACTCGGCCCGTATGCCTGATTATGTTGATGGCAATCAGTATGCTGCGCTGGCCAACGAGGCCGCTCTGTCAAGAGGAATGGAACCGATTTACAATGATGTTGATTTACAGTTGTTTAAAAGCGGTATTGATCCTGATCTTCATCCGAATGTGAACTGGAGGGATGTTATTCTGAACGATTATACCATGAACCAGCAGGTGCACCTGAGTGCTTCGGGTGGTGGACAAGCTGCGCGTTATTATATGAGTTTAGGAGTGCTGAATAAGGATGCACTTTTCAAACAAGATAAAGGAATCAATAAGTACGACACCGACGTGAACTACAAACAATACAACTTCCGGGCGAATATAGATATGAATTTAACGCAGACGACAATCATGTCGTTGGGCTTGGAAACGGTATTGGTAACGCAAAACTATCCTGGTTATGGCAATGACAGCCAAGCGCTTTGGGATGCTCAAGCTAATATGACTCCAGTTACTGTTCCCATTATGTATTCAACCGGCCAAGTTCCGGCATATGGCAGTAACAATGACCAGATAAGTCCTTACATATTGCTTAATTATACTGGTTACCAGAAGTTTTATAAAAATGCAAATAACCTGAAACTTCAGTTCGAACAAGATCTAGGCATGTTAACCCAAGGGCTCAAGTTTACAGCGCTGTTCAGTATGAATGCCAATTCTGAAATGACTTCATCCCGGACTAAAACCCCGGCTTTATACTATGCAACCGGAAGGAAACGGGACGGCTCTCTGGCCTTGGAGAAAAAGCGGGATGCAGCTGATCCTGCATTTTCAGTAGATACGTATGTAGACAGAAAATACTATTTCGAGGCACGTGCCAATTACGAACGAGTGTTTGATAACGTACATCGTGTTACAGGTTTGTTTCACTATTATCAGGAAGATTATGTTAGTTCTTACGACAGATCTAAACCGTGGGCCCCGAAACCCTTAACAGACCTTACTGCAATTCCAAAACGTTACCTGGGCTTTTCCGGACGCGCTACCTATTCGTATCAGGACACTTATATGGTCGAAGGAAACATTGGTTATACTGGATCAGAAGCGTTTGAAAGTGGCAAGAAATTCGGTATTTTTCCTGCCATTTCAATGGGCTGGTTGCCAACGCAGTACGAAGGGCTTAAGGCCGCAGTCCCCTTTGTCAACTACCTTAAATTCAGGGCTTCTTATGGACAGGTTGGTAACGACCGGATGGACGTTAGGTTCCCCTATCTAACCCTGATGGGGCCAACTGGGAGTGGCTTATGGCAGTCGGGCAGCGGCTATACCGAAACACAGGTAGGTTCCTCTAACCTGAGATGGGAAACGGCAACCAAATCGAACTTCGGTATTGATGCGAAATTCTTCGACAGCCGATTCGATATGACCGTTGACTTCTTCAAGGACGTCCGCTCAGGTATTTACCAACAGCGGGAGAGCGTTCCCGAGGAAATGGGATTGGTTACCTTGCCTTTTGCCAATGTTGGTGAAATGAAAAGCTGGGGGGTTGACGGGCATCTCTCGTACACCCAGTCGATCAATAAAGATTCCTATTTTGTTTTACGCGCCAATTTTACACAATCCAAAAATGAGATCCTAGAATATGAAGAGTCAATCGTACGCTATCCTTACCAGTCAGCAGTTGGTTACCAGTGGGGGATCAACCGGGGCCTGATCGCCTTGGGATTATTTGAAGATGAGGCCGATGTCATGAACAGCCCGAGCCAAACTTTTGGAGGGGAAGTGTTGCCCGGTGATATTAAATATAAGGATGTGAATGGCGACGGTGTGATTGACGATTATGATGTTGTGCCGCTGGAATACTCCAATACACCGCAAATCCAATATGGTTTTGCTACTGAATTCAATTGGAAAAGCTGGAACCTGAGCGTTTTATTCGAAGGGGTAAGCCGGGTAAAATACTTCAGTGGCGGTAACGGGTTTTTCCCTTTTACCGGAAAAGAAACCGGTAACGTACTGTTAGCTGTGGCCGATCAGTCTAATCGTTGGACATCGGCTGAGATATCCGGCGACCTGGCAACTGAAAATCCCAATGCCCGCTTCCCGCGGCTTACTTACGGAGGTAATAGCAATAATAACCGGAATTCGACATTCTGGTTGAATGACGGCGCTTATGTGAGGTTGAAAAACGTACAGTTATCTTACCAGACGAAGGCGGCTTTCATGAGAAAAGTTGGTGTTGAAAGTGCAACCTTCAGTTTTATCGGCGAGAATTTGTATGTATGGGACAAGCTAAAAGATAAAATTTTCGATCCGGCTCAAGCGACAGGAAACGGAGCTAGATACCCGCTGCAAAGGGTGTATACATTACAAATGAATCTTAAATTTTAACACACATGGTAATGAAGATAATAAATTGGACATACAGTCGAGGCTTATTGTTGCTGTTGTTGAGTGCGATAGCTTTTGCCTCGTGCGAGAAGTACATTGATATTGATGAATATGTATATGATAAAACAACAATAGACACCATATTCGTATCGAAAACGAAAACGTTTGAATATATAAACGGAACGGCGGAAATATTAAAAAACGAATCTAATTTTGTGGGGGATTGGGATTATCGGGCGGATTTTCCAAGTGGTATGGGATCGGATGAAGCGATTCAACCCTGGATAAATGCCGATCACGCGGGAAGTTGTTTGGTGGTTGATCAGATCACTCCCCGAGATACAAAAAATGTGAATCCATGGCCGGACTATTTTAAAGGCATTCGGAAAGCAAACATTATTCTGTCCCGGATTGACGGGAATCCGGAATTAACAGATTCTGAAATGAGAGATTATAAAGGGCTGGCCTATTTCCTGCGTGCTTACTTTTACTACAGTTTGGTACGTTTGTATGGACCGGTACCTGTTTTGCCGGACGAACCGTTTGATACGGATGCCTCGGTAGAAGAGACTTCTTTTGAACGTTCGTCGTATGACGATTGTGTCGAATATATATGCGCTGATATGGAACAGGCAGCCCAACTGCTTCCGCGAGACCGGGCGACAGCCTATAAATATATGCCAACCAGGGGGGCTGCCATGGCACTTATTGCACGGATGCGCTTGTATTCGGCCAGTCCCTTGTACAATGGCAATACCTATTATGCCAGTTGGACACGCACCGACGGTACCCCGTTTATTTCACAAACAGCGGATCCTGAACGTTGGGGAAAGGCTGCTGCCGCGTTTAAACGGATTATTGATTTAGGGAAATATCAACTGTATACCGAACCCAAAATTGTGAATACCAGGGGAACCGGCACACTGGAGCTTCCTGATACGAGTGATCCGAATCTAAAGACACAAAGCTTCCCGAATGGGGCGGCCGATATCGATCCTTACAGATCGTATAAATCAATATTTGATGGAAGTGTGACTCCTGAAAGCAATCCGGAATTAATCTATTTTTGTAATGAAGCCAATATAAACATGCGTTTTGCTTTTGCTTCAAAACAAGGTGGTAACGGTACATTAAGCGTACCGAAGGATGTGGTGGATCAATTTCGGATGGCTGACGGAAGACTGTTTAGTGAGGCTACCGATGAAGAAAAATCGTGGCAGGCTGTCGGTACGGGTCAAACTTTTTCTGAGAACTATACTCTTACCGCCGAGCGGGCAAAAATGGATGACAACCGGGAGCCTCGTTACTATGCTTCCATCGGTTTCAACTATGGTCATTGGCCTGGAACTTCGTACAGAGGGACAACTTCCGGCGTTGTAAATTTTATTGCTACCTATTATCTAAACGGGACTGCCTGGGGCAGTGATTACAACTACAACCGTACCGGGTACACCATTCGTAAATGGGCCCATCAGGAAGATTGCAGAACCTGGGATAGTAACGTAAAAACGAAATATTATCCTATTTTTCGTTATGCCGAAGTTTTAATGGGTTATGTAGAGGCCATGAATGAGATGAGCAGTTCATATACCGATGAAGAAACTGGCGTGACTGTAACCAAGGATGTTGCCCAGATGGTGAAGTATTTTAACGAGATTCGCTATCGTAGTGGTTTACCTGGAATTACAGAGGCGGAAGCAGGGGATTATGAGACAATGAAAGCTTTGATCAAACACGAAAGGCAAATTGAATTCTTTTTCGAAGATCATCGTTATTACGATCTCCGCCGTTGGATGGATGCGCCTGAGGTCATGCGGACGCCTGTCAACGGACTGGATGTATCGGTTAAGGAGGCTGACCGTGAAAGTTTCTACACGACGAAGATTTGGAACACAGAGACAGCCATGAAGCGTGTTTGGAATAACAAGATGTACTTTTTCCCCATTAGCCAGAATGTACTTGATAAAAATGGCAAATTGGTTCAAAATCCAGGATGGAACTAAAAAGTTATTATTTAAATTAATGATGAAGTAATATGAAAAAGATAACATTATTATATTTATCTATCGCAATACTATTCGTGGGTTGCGAGGAAGAAGCTCCGATGGATCGGGAGCTATTTCCGCAGAAAGTTTATATTGTCGGGGCTCGGGATCAACTGGTTGAGCGAGATATTGATCTTGGTAACTCGACCGATACGATCGCTATTTCGGTAGCCGTAAGTGGATCGCTTCCCTTAACGAAGGATGTTACGGTTACAATTGATGAAAACCCGGATGAAGTTGCTTTGTACAACGAACGTAACGTATCAGGGGAGGACGTGCAATACCAGAAACTGGATGATGCCATTTACAGCTATCCCTTAGAGCAAGTGACTATAGAAGCCGGAGAAATTTACAACACTTACCCCATCCATATTAATCCGGCTACTTTGCAGTGCGATTCCTTGTATATGATCCCATTACGGTTGAGCTCGATTTCGGACTATGAGTTGAGTGATAATGATACAACCGTTTTGGTGAGGTTACATCTGATGAATGAATATTCTGGTCTGTATTATGTGGACGGGGTGTTGAAAAATACAACCAACGCGAACGATTCCTTAGTTTATAAAATGGCGAGGAATTTAGTGGCAACCGACAACGGAAGCACGGTTCGGATGTACCATTACAACAATGAAACCGATGACTACCTGCCTTCGCATACCTTTAAGATTACGATCAATAGTGATAACTCGTTGAGTTATGCTACTTGGGAGGATTTTGTAATTTATGATGGAGGCGGTACCTACCATCCCGATGTTAAATTGTACGAATTCTGGTACGAATATGATAACAACGGAACCCGGTGGCGGGCTGAAGGTGTTTTGTATATGGAACGCAAAACAAATGAAGAACAGGATGTACTGGACGACTGGTTAGATGAAAATGGATATTAGGTATATATAAAAAGATGGTAGGGCAGGTTTTGCCCTGCCATCTTTTTTTACTGGTTAGTTAATAAATTCAGGACTTAGGGACCAAATGAAAGAAGCACAATATCCTATCAAAGAGGATTGGCTGGAGGAATATGAACAAAATACAAACGATGAAGAAAAAAATAAATCAGGCCAAACTTTTTAAATTTACTAGTAATCAATTTAAAAAACAAATCATGATGAAAAAGTTAATTTTAGTTTTTGCCATATGTATGGCTTTTGCTGTAAAGAGTTTTGCATACACAGGTCATGGGTATTTACAGTTGAATGAAGTTGGTAGTCAAGGTATTAGTCAGGATATGACTGGTGCTACCGGAATGGATTATCAGATGGGCGCTACTATACCAGGTTATATATCTATTACGCTTTATGATGCTTATGGAAATAAAGTCTTGTCCGATAGTTGTGAATGTGATTTCTTAGGAAATGGAGACAGTTCAAGTGGTGTTTATTTGGGGCCATTAGGTGGACTGAACGTAGTAATATACGTTTATGAAATCGGAGGAAGTTCACAGGGAAATGGGATTTATTTTACTTGGAGTGATGGGGATTATTAATCTTGGTTTTATTGATCGAAAGATATTTATTATTATTCAAGTATTGTAGTGTTTCGTTTGGCCTGATTTTTTTATTGGAAGTAACTATCGCGTGAATGAAACAGGCATGAATCAACGGTCGGCGTTCACTAAAAATAATCGTATGAATTGCATTAAAATAGGGATAGCACTTATCTTGTCGTTACTATATCTTGGGTGTTCCCGCTACAAGAGTGATGATGTGTTGCTTCAGGCGGGCAACTATCAACTAACAATTGCCGATTACGAATATTTAAAAAGCAGGCATAAAGAACAGCCTAAAAAATCAGGATTTAGGGATCAACTGAAAGACAATGCTTATATATTGGCTTACGCCATCGATAACCGGTTTGACACCATTCGTGTTTTGGCTAAGAAGCTAAGCTGCGCAGAGCGTTTGTATGCTTCCGATGTAGATGGTTATGTATGGAACAGAAAAGTAAAGCCGGTTTTGAAAGTGAGTCCCAGCGCGATTAAAGCAGCTTATGAAAAACGAAATATATTGTATACCCTGGAATATATCTATTTTCCGGATAGTATTTCTTTAAATAATTATATGCCGTACGGTTCAGTTGTTGAATCAACAAAAAGCTTCAACAGGTTAAAGGGGCAGGTTTCTTCTTCTCCGGAAGTAAAACATTCCATTTTCCGGGGGGCTTATCCTTTCTATCCCTTGGGTGTTTACACAGACAAAATAGCAGATGCCAAACAGGGGGATGTCTGGGGACCTATAGAAGCTATGGAAGGATATTATGTGATACGGATAACAGGAATGGAGGCTGTAAGGCAGCGGTCTTTTGCCGAGGAGAAGACTGAAATTGAGAAAGAGCTGCTGAATGCGTTGAAACTGAAGTTTATCTTGGGAAGCAAACAGGAAGTATTGGGGGAGATGGCTCCTGTGATGCATGATAGCGCTATAAGCTTAATGGCAGAAAAGTTTATTGCAGGAAAGAAAGAGTGGCCCGGGATTAACGGGGATATGGTATTGATGGATTATCGGTTCCAGAATAGTGTACACCACTATACAGCAACTGATTTTATGGAATTTGTCCATTACCAGCCCATGTACTTTGGTTCTCCGGGAAATGCCCGCGATATAAAAAAAATGATGACAAATTTTTTGATGGAAGTTTGGTATTATGACGAAGCCCTTAAAATGGGGGCAGAAACTGACAATGAATTCTTATGCTTCAAGAAATATTACCAGTCAAAATTATTTGTCAGTTACTACAATCAGAAAAATATTTATCCCAATATCCGGATATCTCCTGGCGAGTTAAAAAGGTACTATAGTGAGAATCATGATAAGTTGCAGCGTACAGAAACTGCGACCATTTCCATATATAAGTTTGCTGACCAGCAGGCAGCTTTTAAGGCCATGATGCCCCTTACCCAATACTATAAAAACAGACTGGATCAGGAAGCCGATAGCATATTCCCAAAGCTACAGGGGGTGAGTGCAATCCAAAAGGATGTTAAAATCCAAATAGCAGATACGACCAACAATGCCATGCTGGTTAACGCGATCCTGGATGCGGATACCGGAAGGGTTTTATCGCCGAGGGAAATAAAAAGGGAGTACTGGATTGTTTACCTTGCCGGCAAAGAAGGGAAAACTTTGCTACCGTATAAATACGCTAGAGGAGAACTGCAACATATGCTGTTAAATAAAAAAACACGAGAGGTTAGCGACCGGTTGCTTGCCGGCTTGAAAGCCCAATATCCTATCACAGAGGATTGGCTGAAAGAATATGGACAAAATGCAAGAGACTAAAAAAATAAATCAGGCCAAACTTTTTAAACCTTACTATTAACAAAATTTAAAAACAAATCATTATGAAAAAAATAATTTTAGTTTTTGCCATATTTATGGCTTTTACTGTAACCAGTTTTGCGTATTCTGGTTCTTGGTCCTATCTGCTTTCTGAAGTAGGATATCATTCAGAGTCAATCACTATGAATTGTCAGTCGGCCGGAGGTCATATGGGTGCGATGAACCCAGGATTCGTGGAGGTTTATTTTTATGCCAGTGATGGAGTGGCCCCTTTCCATAAACGGTTTGATTATCCTAACTATGGCGATTTTTATTGGATTCATCCAATAGCTGGATGTGAGGTAAATATTGTAAATTATCAGTATTATGGTAGCCCAAGTGGGGTATATCTTAGTTGGGTAGACTGATTTTTTAAGGTTCTTTAGTACTTGAATAATTTGCATCAAGTTGCATCGTTTGGCCTGATTTTTCCATTTAAAGTAAATATTGAGTTAATAATATGAGCCCGGTCAACGCTTAGCTGCGCTCTTTGAGGTTTTGAGTTGCATGATTCGGCACAATTCCCTCAACCCAACGACAATACACATGAAAACAATAACCTTTATCTTATGCATCTTTTCTATTTTTAGCGCGGTTGTTAAAGGGCAGGACGTAAGCGGGGATTCAATCCAAAACCTCTTTCTTGAACAACTGGCCCTCTATCCGCAGGAGAAAATCCATGTACATACTGATAAGTCTTCCTATGTTTCGGGAGAAACGATTTGGTTACGCGTCCATTTAGTTGACGCGCTGTTTTTTAAACAAGCCAACGCAAGTCGTTATGTGTATATCGAACTGATTAACCCGCTGGCCGATGTGGTAAGCCGGGTGATGCTGCGCTCCGACAGCCTGGGCTGTTTTTATGGGAATATCAAAGTCGACGAAGCTTTGCCGGAAGGAAATTATAGCCTGCGGGCTTATACCCACTATATGCAAAACTTGGGTGAGGATTATTTTTTCAGAAAATCGATTCAAGTGATTGATCCGCTATCTGCGGAAATTTCTCCTGAGATTGATTTTACTTTTGATGATAATAAGGTGAATGTAAAAATTTGGTTCAACGAAAAGGCCGGAGAAAATCGAATTGCTCCCGATGCTTGCAGCTTATTTGTTGACGGCAACCTGAAGGGAGAAGGAGAAAAACTGTCATTTGACGAAGATTCGTCCTATTACTCGTTTCAGTTGAAGGATGCCCACGACCAGCCGGTATTTCTTCTTCAAACCTCTTACAAGGGGCGGTATTACAATCGTTTTTTCAGAATTCCCCAGTCCGATGATAGCTTTGACGTTTCCTTTTTCCCCGAAGGAGGCCACGCCTTATTGCAAACGGGGTTTCAAATGGCTTTTAAAGCATTGAAAAAAAACGGCTTACATGAAAACGTCAAAGGGACTGTTTATGATGACACCGGTGAGGAATGCGCAAGCTTTGAGAGCAGCCATTTGGGAATGGGGCAGTTTCGTATGTATTACTACCCTGAACGGACTTATTATGCCATTTGCACGAACGAACAAAATATCTCCAAACGCTTCCCGCTACCTGTGGCTGAGCCTGACAAGGTGGTACTGAAAGCAAACTGGGACAAAGGCAAGTTACGCCTGAGCTTGCTTAAACCGCAGGATTATGCAATGCCTCCGAATGTTTCTTTGGTGGCACATTTAAGGGGAGTGGTTCTTTACTCACAACCTTGGGATACAACGCGGAGCTACCTAAGTTTTGATAAGGATTTTTTCCCGGCAGGCATTGTGCATCTTTTATTAATCGACAAAGACCGGAATATCCTGAGCGAGCGCCTGGTGTTCTCAAACCAAAACAGTACGATTGCCAGGGTCAGCGTAAAGCCCGATAAAACAGGCTACCATACCCGCGATAAAATCAATCTGGAGATACAGGTTACCGACGAAAATCAAGCGCCTTTACCTGGTAATTTTTCCATGGCGGTTGTGGATAAGCGGGACGTGTCTATTGATACGACTTCAAGCATTATTTCCACGCTTTTGCTTACTTCCGAGTTGAAAGGCTATATTGAATCGCCCATGAGCTATTTGCAAAACGACGATCCAAAAACAATCGCAGCGCTGGATGTGCTGATGATGACACAAGGGTGGAGACGGTACAACGTGTCGGATATACTGAAGGGTAATTTGCAGACTGAGCAGAAATATCCGGTGGAATCAAGTCGTCAGTTTTCAGGAAAAGTAACCGGAGTATTTTCAGCTTTAAAAGATGGAAGTATTTCCCTGATTGCCCATAAAGATTCAATTTTGGGTACTTCGTTCGTCGAGCCGGAAGATGATGGTAGGTTTGTGTTTGCCGATGTTGATTATCCGGATAGTACACAGTACCTTATACAAGCATTGAGAAAGAAGGGCTCAACGCTTGCTTTTATTGAAATGGACTCCATCGAAGCATTTCCGCCAGTTGTATTACCTCCCTTGGTAGCTCCCGAAAAGCGCAGCTCCGAAGATTCTTATCTTAATAAGGCAAATGAAAAATATACCATTGAAAATGGAATGCGGCTTATTAATCTAGCGGAGGTTGAAGTGAAAGGACAGCGAAAAATTCAGCAGAAAACGGAATCGCCCTATTATTCAATTTCATCATCGTTTGTACTTGCAGGCGAGGACATCGAAAAGGCAAACTTTATGACCGTCTTTGACCTGCTGCGTCGCCTCCCGGGAGTTACCATTTCGGGTCGTGAAGTATATTATCGTCGGGCGACGCCTATGCTTATTTTGGACAATGTGCCAACGGAAAATTTTGATTATAGCCTATTGAATGTGAATGATATCAGCGATGCTTTTGTGTCGCCGGCCACTTCGGTAATGCCCATATTTGGAGCACGGGCTGCAAACGGTGCCATTGTAATCAACACCAAAAAAGGATTTGTGGAGAAAAACAGCTTGAATAAAAACATGCAGGTATTTACCCCGATAGGCTACCAACAGCATGTTGAGTTTTATTCGCCCGCCTACGAAACAGAAGAACAGCGAAGGAACTCCCCCCCGGATCTGCGCTCAACAATTTATTGGAATCCAAGCGTCCGGACAGACAGCACGGGGGTTGCCCGCCTGAGCTTTTATTCTGCCGATTCGCCATCGCAATATGGACTTGTTCTTGAAGGAGTAAGTCGCTTCGGTCATCTTATATATTCTTCAAAAGAAGTGATTGGAGTGGAGTGATAATTCGTTAACCATAGATACTAAAAGGAATCTCCTAAATAGTTACTAACAATGAAAATCCATAATCTCGATTAAATGACTAACCAATAACCAAATAAAATAAAAAATGACGATGAAATATTGTTTTTTAGTGCTGCTTATCGTTTTTTTAATGGGACTAAATGGCAAGGCACAAACCTACGAAAAGACCGATCTGGGGGCAAAAGCCCAAATCAATTCTATGGATGTCGACATCCAGTTCTATGGACCGTCCATTGTTCGGGTTGTAAAATCGCCCGAAGGAAAAAGCTTTAAAAAAGAGAGTTTGTCTGTTGTCAAAACTCCGGAAATTACCCCTTTTTCAATTAAGCAAACCGGAGATGAGCTCAGGTTGAAAAGCAAAAATCTTGAAGTGGTTCTGAACCTGGTAAGCGGTAGCGTTTCGTTCAATGGTAATAAAGGGCAGTTGCTGTTTGCAGAGAAAGAAAATGGTTCGACGTTCACCCCTTTTAACGATGCAGGGGAGAGCACCTATAGCATCAGCCAATCGTGGTTGCTCGATCAAGACGAAACCATTTACGGGCTTGGCATTCTACAAAACGGCAAACTCTCGCAGCGAAACCAGGAAGTCCGCATGGTTCAGAATAACACATGGGATTTTGTTACCTTTTTTCAGTCGGTGAAAGGTTACGGGTTGTTTTGGGACAATTATTCGCCGACCACATTTAAAGACAACCCGTCTGAAACCTCCTTTAAGTCTGAAGTGGGCGACTGCATCGACTATTATTTTATGAATGGAGGCAATGCCGATGGCGTTATAGCTGAAATGCGTGACCTTACGGGACAGGTTCCGATGTTCCCCTTGTGGACATATGGATATTGGCAAAGCAAAGAGCGCTATAAAAGCCAGAATGAAATTGTTGGCGTTGTAAAAAAACACCGCGAACTGGGCGTGCCACTCGATGGTATTATCCAGGATTGGCAATACTGGGGAAACAACTACCTGTGGAATGCCATGGAGTTCCTCAACGAAGATTTCCCTAATCCTCAAAAAATGATAACCGATATCCACGACATGAATGCGCACATAATCATTTCAATTTGGTCTTCGTTTGGTCCTGCAACAAAACCGTATCGTGAACTTGATCAATTGGGGGCGCTTTTCAACTTCAAAACCTGGCCCGAATCCGGCCTCACCAGTTGGCCGCCCAACATGGAGTATCCTTCGGGCGTTCGTGTTTACGATCCCTTTAATCCTAAAGCCAGGGATATTTATTGGAAGCACTTGAACGAAGGGTTATTCAAACTAGGCATAGATGGGTGGTGGATGGATTCTACCGAACCTGACCATTTGGGTTTTAAACCCGAAGATATGGATACCAAAACGAATATGGGATCTTTCCGCAAGGTGCGCAATGCTTTCCCGTTAATGACAGTGGGCGGGGTTTACGACAACCAACGTGCGGTTACCTCCGACAAGCGGGTATTCATCCTTACACGTTCCGGTTTTGCTGGTCAGCAACGTTACGGAGCCAATGTTTGGTCGGGTGATGTGAATTCATCATGGGATAATTTACGAAACCAAGTTCCGGCAGGGCTTAATTTTTCCATGTGTGGCATCCCTCACTGGAACAGTGATATTGGTGGCTTTTTTGCAGGCGCCTACAACAAAACCTGGAACGACGGTACCGCTTCGAAAAACCCCTTTTTTCAGGAGTTGTACGTTCGTTGGTTACAGTTCGGTGCTTTCAACCCCATGATGCGTTCGCACGGTACCGATCTTTCACGGGAAATTTATCATTTTGGAGAAAAGGGCGAAGCGATTTACGATGCTATTGAGCAAACCATTCACCTGCGGTATTCACTATTGCCCTACATCTATTCAACTTCATGGGAAGTAACCGATAAACAATCAAGCTTTATGCGGGCCTTGGTGATGGATTTTGCCGATGACAAGAAAGTGCTGGATATCAACGACCAGTTCATGTTTGGAAAATCCATTTTGGTAGCTCCGGTTCTTGAGGCTCACTATACGCCTGAAAAAATTGTAAAATCGAATGAAGAAAGCGGCTGGAACCGTAACGAAGGAGATAATAAAACCAACAAACCAGAGGTCGATTTCACCCAAAAGAAGACGACCCAAGTCTATTTGCCGGACGGAACCATTTGGTACGACTTCTGGACCAACGAAAGATTTGAGGGTGGACAGGAACTTTCAAAAGAGACAACTATCGGAACAATTCCTTTATACATCAAAGCAGGTTCTATCCTTCCTATCGGCCCCAAGGTACAATATGCCGAAGAAAAGCAATGGGATGAACTTGAGATCCGGATCTATGAAGGTGCCGACGGTGAATTCACTTTGTATGAAGATGAAAACGATAATTACAACTACGAAAAAGGGATATTTTCAACCATAACCTTTACTTGGAACGATGCCAGGAAAACCCTGACCATCAGCGACCGTAAGGGAACTTTTCAGGGAATGCTGGTAAAACGGCAGTTTGATGTAAAAACCATTGGCAAAACAAAAAAAGTAAAAATAGTAGCTTATCAGGGAGCAAAAACTATGATTAAGCTGTGATTGAATATTAATTATGGGGAAAAACACGGATTTCATTCAATATATCTATAAAATTATGAAGGAGCTATTGTGTATCTTATTGGTTTTATTTGTATTAGCGGTTAACAATCAAGTACTTGCTCAACCAAATCAATCAATAGAAAATGATGCATCAGCGAGCAATAGCCCCGCATCAGCACCGGATATTTGGGACTTGCCACCGCTGCCTGTAAAAGAAGGACCTTACACTGCCGATTGGGAAGCCATGAGCCGTTTGTACTCAGTGCCGCAATGGTGGCGTGAGGCTAAGTTTGGTGCCTGGTCGCATTGGAGCCCCCAGTCGATGCCTGAACAGGGCGACTGGTACGCACGAGGCATGTACATGGAAGGAAGTGCTCAATATCGATATCACCTCGAAAACTTTGGTCACCCCTCGGTATATGGGTATAAAGACATTTGCCGCAACTGGGTAATTGATAAATGGAACCCCGATGAGTTAATGCATTTGTACATTGAAATGGGTGCCCGCTACTTTATGTCCATGGGCGTTCATCACGACAATTTCGATTGTTATGATTCTAAATATCAGCCTTGGAACTCAGTAAATGTTGGTCCAAAGCAAGACATTGTTGGAACTTGGGGAAAAGTTGCCCGCGAACATGGTATGCGCTTTGGCATTGGTTTTCACAATACACCTGGCCGTACTTGGGGGCAGTTCATGACCACCTGGTACACCAGCGACAAAGCCGGCCCTATGGCCGGTGTTCCTTACGATGCACTTCAAACCAAAGACGATGGTAAAGGGCTTTGGTGGGAAGGAATGGACCCGGTTGATTTATATGGTCCTGTTCACGACAAAAAGGACCCTTTGCTTTCTCCATTTGCCAACCAGTTTATGTGGCGGATCGACGATGCCATCACAAAATACCGTCCCGATGTGATTTATTTCGATGAACATGCGGGCGACTCACAGGTCGATTTGGGGATTAAAATGGGGCTTGGTTTTCTGGCACCCCAACTCATCGCAAATTACTACAATAAATCGTTGCAGTGGAACGATGGGAAAACTGACGTGGTAGTGAACCTCAAAGGGGTAGGAGGGCCTTACAACAGCTTTCAAAACAACCCGGAACTGCTTCCTTTGGTTGACCGTTCGCTGGTGAAAAGCACCGAGTTTATTATTGAGCCCGAAATCAGGGCCTATTCTTTCCAAACCGAAACCAGCATTGCCGAATGGCATTATAAAACCGGGCAGGAATATATGAGTGCGGCAAAAGTTATTGAATTGCTGTTGCAAAATGTTTCCCGAAACGGAACCATGTTGCTCAACCTCACCCAGCGTGGCCGTGGCGACCTCGATCCCGAAGTGGTGCAGATTGCCAAAGATGTTGGGGCATGGTTAAAAATCAACGGCGAAGCCATATACGGATCGCGCCCGTTTGAGGTGTACGGCGGCGAAACAACCTACTACACCCGCAATAAAGGGCATGTTTATGCCACGGTATTAAACTGGGACGACAGCCCGCTAGCCCTAAAGGCCTTGCATTCAGGTGGAAATACGCTGGGGAAAGTCTTAAAGGTGGAACTACTCGGTAGTGACATAGCCATTGATTTTGTGCAAAATGAATCGGGATTGACGGTAACGCCCAAGAAATCAGCTCAACAACTCCGGGAAATAACGGACAATATTTTGGCGAAAAACCAACGTGTTTTGCGGATCACCCACGATAAAGGTTGGTTGAACGACGACGACCCGGACATTGTAGCTCCGACATGGTACCGGGTTTGTAATCTGGGAACGGGGGATTACAACAACGACCTCACCATTAGCGAAACGCCCGGCGATGTTTGGAAAGCTTCTTTTTCGGGTCATGGTGTAACGGTAATCGCGCCCAAAGAAGAAGGTGCCGGAACAATAGAAATAAAGATTGATGGTAAAACCAAGGCAACGGCCATTTTATCAACAATTGGAAAACGTAAACCGCAGCAAGTGGTTGCTGAAATTAGCAGACTGAAAAAGGGCAATCACACCATTGAAATCATAAACCGGGGTGCTGGAAAAGTAGCAATTGACGCATTAATCATTAAAGAATAAAGAAATGAACAAAAGAATTTATTTCACAGTCGCATTTTTTACGGTACTGGTAATCGCTTTTTCTGCGGGGGCACAAAGCAACATTCCGCCACAGCAGCCCGTTATTCAAACAAAGTACACTGCCGACCCTGCACCAATGGTGTACAACGATACCGTGTATTTATACACCGGCCACGACGAAGATGATGCCATGGGCTTTAAAATGTATAACTGGTTGCTCTATACTTCGACCGATATGGTGAACTGGACCGAGCACGGTGAAGTTGCCTCGTTAAAAAATTTCGATTGGATTCCCCACGAAAATGGAGCTTGGGCTGCACAATGCGTCGAGCGAAACGGAAAATTTTATCTTTACTGCCCAATGCCCGGTGGGTTTGGAATAGGCGTTTTGGTTGCCGACAGTCCTTACGGACCATTCAAAGATCCTATAGGAAAGCCTTTGATTAAAAACAGCAATCACGACATCGACCCTACTATTTTAATTGACGACGACGGCCAGGCCTACATGTACTGGGGAAATCCCAAAGTGTATTACGTGAAGCTGAACGAGGACATGATTTCCTACGCGGGCGATATCATGCAAGAGCCTACAACGCCCAAAAACTACCAGGAAGGGCCATGGGTTTGGAAACGCAACGGCCATTATTATATGGCATACGCCTCCACCTGCTGCCCCGAAGGAATAGGTTATGCCATGAGTAAGTCACCAACTGGGCCATGGGAATATAAAGGAATGATTGTGGATGCATCAGAAAAGACCCGGGGCAACCATCCGGGCATCATCGAATTCAAAGGAAAATCGTATTGTTTTGGGCACAGTTACGACTTGCTAAAACAAACCACAACCAAATTTTATGAACGTCGCTCGACAGATATGGATGAAATGGTGTATAACCCTGATGGCACCATACAAAACCGCCATTATTGGTCCGACGAAGGTCCCGAACAAGTGGGTACATTAAATCCTTTTAAAAGGGTTGAAGCCGAAACAATAGCCTGGAGCGAAGGGGTGAAAACCATGTTCGAAACAGAATGGGAAGGGGATTTTGAATGGGCCAGAGGGAAAAAGATTGCCGACCGCTTGTATGTAAGCTCCATTCACAATGGTGATTACATTCAGGTGGAAGGCGTTGATTTTGCTTTGGGTGCCAAGTCTGTTGAAGTGTGCGTTTCACCCCTTTATGGCGGAACAATCGAAATTCGTACCGATAAAATCAACGGACCGGTGATTGTAACAGTCAACGTTGGGCCACAAGGCGAAGGCGGAAAGTGGAAAACCATTTCGGCACCCGTTTCGAAAGTGAGCGGTGTGCATGATGTGTATTTTGTCTTTAAAGGCGAAAAAGACCTGTTCGATTTCGATTGGTGGGAGTTTAACCAATAATAAAATCAATAATAAAATAATTCATTATGAATAAGTTAATCATTTTATTACTGGGAATTCTGTTCGTTACCGTTATTAGGGCGCAGGACCGCCCGCCGCATCCCGAGTTGGAAAACCCTGCAATTCAGGGGATAAACAAGGAGTTGCCACGTGCTTCTTTCGTTAGTTCTGAAAGTAAAGAATTGGCATTGAAAGGAAACAAGGAAACCTCAGCCAGGTTTGCTTCGTTGAACGGAACCTGGAAGTTCAATTTTGTAACCGGTGTATCGAACCGTATTGGGAACTTCGCCGCTACCGGCCTCGACATTTCGGGTTGGGACGATATTGAAGTGCCATCGAACATGGAGATGAAAGGTTATGGTTATCCAATTTATACAAACGTTAGCTATGAGTTTTACCCACATTGGAACTTCAACCCTCCTTATGTAAACGATTTAGAGAAGAATAATATTGGTTATTACCGCCGTGATTTTGAGATTCCCCACTCGTGGGACGGGAAACAGGTTTTCGTCTATTTTGGCTCAATCAAATCGGTGGGCTTTATTTGGGTGAATGGCCAAAAAGTGGGCATGAGTAAGGACAGCAAAACGCCGCAGGAATTCGACCTTACCAAATACATTAAACCCGGTAAAAATTCAATTGCCGTTGAGGTTTTCCGTTGGAGCGATGCAGCATACCTCGAATGTCAGGACTTTTGGCGCTTGAGCGGTATCCCGCGCGATGTTTACCTATATACTCAACCCAATGTGCGTGTGCGCGATTTTTATGTGCATACCACCCTCGATGAAACCTATACCAACGGCGTTTTCGTACTCGATGTGGACTTGAAAAACCATTCCGGACAAAAAGTTTCACAAACAGTTACCTACGAAATTATTGATACCGATGGAAAAATAGTCACTTCCGGAATTAAAACAGTTGAAATAGCCGATTCATCGGGTACATTGAATTTCAACGCTACCATTGCTGCTGTTAAAGCCTGGAGTGCCGAAACGCCCAACCTTTACACCTTGCTCATCACCAACAAAGATGAATCGGGTAACACAGCTGAAGCAACTTCAATTAAAATTGGTTTTCGCACAAGCGAGGTGAAAAACGGGCAATATTTGGTGAATGGCAAGCCAGTGCTGCTCAAAGGGGTTAACCTTCACGAATTCCATGAAATTACAGGGCAGGTGGTGAGCGAGGCCGATGTAACCCTCGATTTGTTGCGGATGAAGCAGCTCAACGTGAACGCCATACGCACGAGCCACTACCCGCAACCCGATTTCTTTTACGAACTGACCGACAAGTACGGTTTCTATGTGGTCAACGAGGCCAATATCGAATCGCACGGCATGGGTTACGACCGGGCAAAAGGAAAGAGCCTGGCCAATAACCTCGACTGGACCGAGGCGCACCTGTTCCGCACCCGCAACATGTTCGAACGCGATAAAAACCACCCGTCGGTTGTGATTTGGTCCTTGGGCAACGAGGCCGGGAATGGGCACAACTTCTATCAAACCTATCTTCTTATCCGTAGTCGTGACAAAATGCGCCCAATCCAATACGAGCAGTCGGGCCACGAATGGAACACCGATATTGTGTGCCCCATGTATGCCAAACCACAGCACATTGAGCATTACGCGAAAACATATACTGACAGGCCATTGATCTTGTGCGAATACGAACACGCCATGGGCAATAGCGTTGGCAACATTAAAGATTATTGGGAAATCATTGAAAAATACCCCAACCTTCAGGGTGGTTTTATTTGGGACTGGGTTGACCAAGGGCTTGCCAACGAAAACGAAAAAGGTAAGTTTTGGGCTTATGGTGGTGATTATGGCCCAGAAGGGACTTCATCCGACGGCAATTTTTGCATTAATGGGGTGGTTTTCCCCGACAGGAGCTTCAAACCACACAGTTTCGAAGTAAAGCATGTATATCAGAATGTTGGTTTCAAACCCGAAGACCTTGCAACAGGTCTGGTTTCAGTTCTCAACAAGTTCTTTTTCATCAACCTTTCGAAGTTCGCTTTTAGTTACGAAATAACTGCTAACGGAAGGGTAGTAAAAAGCGGCAAACTTCCTGTTTTAGATGTTGAACCCGGACAATCAAAAACGGTAAGCATCGATTTGAAAGGTATCTCAGCCAAACCGGGCGTTGAATATTTTGTGACCATATCAGCCAAAATCAAGGTAAACGAAAACTTATTACCTGCCGGGTGGGAGATAGCCTCAGATCAGTTCAAACTGCCCATTGAAGCGCCCAAGAACCAATTCGATTTGGCTAAGTCTGGAAAAATATCTTACACAGAAGGTGCCTCTATTGTCATATCAGGCAATGGCTTCTCGTTGGCCATCGACAGTAGAACAGGCGTCATCACTTCCTATATAACCAAAGGAAAAGAATTACTGCTCAATAGGTATGGCCCACGTCCCACGTTTTGGCGCGCCCCTACCGACAACGATTATGGTTGGCGTATGCAACGTATTGCTCGTCTTTGTAAAGTGGCTTCGGAACAAACCCCGCTTGCCACAGCTGTAAAAACTAACCAACTGGGGAGTGCTGTTCAGGTTGAAGTCGTTTACGAGCTTGATTCAATACAATCAACATGGAAAACCCTATATACCGTTATGGGTAATGGGAATGTAAAAGTTGAGAACCAATTGGTGACCGAAGGCGACAAGGTTCGTGTTTTTCCCCGGGTTGGGATGAAAATGCAACTGCCTTCTGAATTGGCCCAGGTGGAATATTTGGGCCGTGGCCCGTGGGAGAACTACTCCGACCGCAATTCATCGACTTTTGTTGGCCATTACAAAACAACCGTTGCCGAGCTGTATGTACCTTACATCCGCCCGCAGGAAAACGGTCACCGCACCGATGTGCGCTGGTTGGCACTTAAGCGCAATGATGGTAGCGGCCTCTTGGTAATTGCCGATCAGTTGATTGAGTTTAATGCACTGAACAATACTGTTGAGGATTTTGACGCAGGCTCAAATAAAGACAGAAACCTGCTCCATGCTAATGACATTAAATCGCGTGACCTGGTGGAACTGCATATCGACTACCGAATGACTGGTGTTTCGGGTGACGATAGCTGGGGCGCATGGGCACACGAGCCTTACCTTGTTAGGCCAAGTGCCGAAGGGCACAATTACAGCTTTACCTTGGTTCCCTTTGCCTCTGCAAAAGAAATGGAAGTAAAAGTTACAGAGAGGTATTGATAATTGATTTGACTTGAATTAATTCAGGTATCGAAAGGGGCAGTCTTTAACACGAATGCCTCTTTCTTTTTTTTGGAAGTGCCCAAATATTTGTGGTCACTTAAAACGGATTATTGATGGGCATTTCGCGAAATGTATCCAAAATTGAAAATCAAATATCTCAAATTAGAAACTAATTGGTTTTTACGCCTCTATTTTTGATTGTTCGGGGAATAGTAACCGTTTTCCCTGTGTAAAAGCAATTTGCTTCTTGAAACGAAAGAAAGCTGGACCTAAACGAAATGATTGACTTACAAAAATATTTAAAGTGGATAGTCCTTGGGCTGATCCTATTTCTTGCTGCATGCAGCAAGGATTCGGATGAAGCGCTAGTGTTACCCGCTTCGCTTTCTTTTGTTGAAAACACCACCACCGGAATGTTCAACTTCGTGAAAAACCATGCCGGCACCATCCAGGGAGCGAAAGTGCTTGCTCCCGAATCCCTGAATTCAAATTATGCCTGTACGGATTTGATTCTGAATGATGCGGTTGCTATGGAAAACCTCAATATCGTTGGAGGCCATTTGTATGGTTCGGGTTTTGCCTCTTATTCGTTGGCCGAACAAAAAGGCAAAGAAATTTGGATGACCGAATTTGCCTTCGTCATTGTTTGTGCGAAGGCTGGCGAGCCAGGAGAGATTAAAGTGAAAGCGAAGTCGGCTGGTCTAAAGGAAGCAGTCGTTGAGATTCGAAGTAAATTAGAAATATGAATATCGTGAATGATAAGTTAATACAAAGAGCAATATACCCGTGTTTGTTGGGGCTGGTCGCCGTGTTATGGACATCGACCACTGCGGCTCAACAAGGCGAGAGCTACCTTACGATGGACAAAGAGAGCGGTGTTTTTGCTATTGTAGAAAATAGTGAGGCAACCCCAATTCTGATCGACACGGATGATTATCCGGGAATAGCCTCGGTGGCCGGCTGGTTTTCCAACGATATTCAAAAGGTCACTGGTCGGTCCGCTAGAATTTATCAATCGGAACTGCCCGGTTCCAACCAGCTAATTTTGGTGGGTACCCTTGGTAAAAACCAATGGATTGACCAATTGGTGGCTGAAGGAAAACTGGATGTGTCGGATATCAGCGGGCAATGGGAGCGCAGCCTGACCCAAGTCGTTGAAAACCCGTTTCCTAATATTGAAAAAGCCTTGGTTTTAGCTGGAAGTGATAAGCGGGGAACCATCTATGCCATGTTGAATTTATCACGCGAAATGGGCGTTTCACCTTGGTACTGGTGGGCCGATGTGCCTGTTGACCAACATGAAGCAGTGTATGTTAAACCCGGTCGGTTTGTAGCTGAAAGCCCGAAGGTGAAATACCGCGGCATTTTTCTGAATGACGAGCAACCAGCTCTTGGGGGCTGGGTTCGCGAAACCTACGGTGGATTCAACCACAAGTTCTATGCAAAAGTATTTGAATTGATTCTTCGGCAGCGCGGAAACTTTCTGTGGCCGGCCATGTGGGGAAAAGCTTTTTACGACGATGATTCGGAGAACGGCCGTTTGGCTGATGAATTGGGCATTGTAATGAGTACTTCACACCACGAGCCATTAGGTAAAGCCCACGTGGAGTGGGACCGTTACGGAACAGGAGTCTGGGATTACAACAAAAATCCGAAGGTACTGACCGATTTCTGGACAAAGGGCATGGAGCGCATGAAGGACTATGAAACAGTGGTCACCGTTGGGATGCGTGGTGATGGTGACGAAGCCATGGCTGAGGGAACCAACATTGCCTTGTTGGAGAAAATTGTTCGCGACCAGCGCAAAATCATCAGCAAAGTGACCGGAAAAAAAGCGGAAGAAACACCCCAGGTTTGGGCGCTCTACAAAGAAGTACAGGATTATTACGACCACGGTATGCGGGTACCCGATGATGTCACCTTACTGCTTTGCGACGACAACTGGGGCAACGTGCGCAAATTGCCCGATTTGAATGCCCCGCCCCACAAAGGAGGTTTTGGAATGTACTATCATTTTGATTACGTAGGTGGTCCGCGAAACTATAAATGGATCAATGTAAGTCAAATCCAACGGATATGGGAGCAAATGAACCTGACTTACAGTCATGGTGTTGACCGGATTTGGGTGGTGAATGTGGGCGATCTGAAACCGATGGAATATCCCATCAGCTTCTTTCTGGATATGGCGTGGGACCCGACCCGGTTCAACGCACAAAACCTGTTTGAGCATACCGAAGATTGGTGTGCCGAGCAGTTTGGAGAAGAATATGCCAATGAAGCAACGCGCATCATTAAACTGTACACCAAATACAACCACCGCGTAACGCCCGAATTGCTGAACGCCAAAACCTTCAGCCTGGAAAACTACAACGAGTTTGAACAAGTACGCGACGATTACCGCGACCTGACCTTGGATGCTTTACGTTTGTATAACCTGATTCCAAACAAGTATAAAGATGCATTCGACCAGTTGGTGCTTTTCCCGACCAATGCCAGTTCGAACTTGTATGAAATGTATTACGCCGTGGCCAAAAATCATCAACTGGCCGAAGAAAATGACGTTTACGCCAATCACTGGGCTGAGGTTGTTAAGGAATGCTACGAGCGCGACTCCTTGTTGACCGTTCATTACAATCAGCAGATAGCCGGTGGAAAATGGAACCATACGATGGATCAAATTCGCATCGGTTACACCTACTGGCAGGAACCTCGACAGCGAAAAATGCCCGAGGTAATATGGGGTGACACTCCCACTGTGTCCAATGGCGAGCTGGCCTTTAAGGAAGCGGATGGTTACGTTTCCATCGAAGCCGAAAACTACCAACTGGCCAAGGGGAGCGATAAAATCCGATGGGAAGTCATTCCGGATTTGGGCAAAACCGTTTCGGGTGTGACCACCTTTCCGCAAAACGAGTATCCGGTAGCGAGTGAGCCGGTTTACCTTGAGTATGCCGTTGATCTTGAGTCGATAGGGGAATTTAAAGTGTATGTGTTGGTTTCGACCACTCTAAATTTTAACGCCAACAAAGGCTTGCGGTATGCCATTTCGTTTAATGGATCCGAAGAACAAGTTGTTAACATCAATGGAGCGTATCGGGGAGAATTGGGCGAATGGCAGGCTACACGCATCAACCAAACTTCAACCAAACACCAGATTGACAAGGCCGGATTACAGCATCTGCGTATTCGTGTAATGGAACCTGGCATCGTACTGCAAAAAATAATGATTGACACCGGAGGTTTAGAACCCAGCTATTTGGGAGCGCCTCAGAGTAAACAAATGAAACAATAACAAATGAATAACTACAAAATAGTTTTCGGATTATTGCTGTTGCTGCTGTTTGCGGCATCTCCCTTCCAAACAGAGGCTGCCGTTAAACTGCCCCGCCTGGTCAGTGACGGCATGGTGTTGCAGCGTGATATATCGCTGAAAATATGGGGTTGGGCCGATCCTTCAGAAAAGGTGAAAGTTGAGTTCGTTGGGGAGACCTACCAAACCAAGGCGGATAAAAAAGGAAGCTGGCAGTTGGAGCTTCCGGCCATAGAGGCTGGCGGGCCTTACCAAATGAAAGTGAATGAGCTTGAAATCAATGATATCCTGGTTGGCGATGTTTGGTTGGCTTCCGGGCAGTCGAACATGGAGCTGCAAATTCGCCGGGTAATGGATTTGTATGCCGACGAAATCAAGCAGATTAATAACACCAACATTCGGCTGTTCCGCTCGTCCACACGCAAAGAACCTGACACAGCTCAGGCAGATTATCCCGATGGTTCATGGTTGCCCGCCACGCAAGAAAATATCATGGACTTTTCGGCAGTTGCCTGGTTTTTCGCCAATGAACTACACCAAAAATACCAGGTGCCGGTGGGCATCATCAGTACGGCCATTGGCGGCTCTCCGGCCGAAGCGTGGCTGAGCGAAGACCAAGTGATCGGATACCTCGATCGGTGGCTGGTCAATCAGGCCCGGATGGACTCCATTCGTGCCAAAAGCATTGCGGAAGAAGGGGAAACGCCTCCCTTTAACTGGGGGCTTGAAGTCAATAAAAATGACCCGGGCGTTGGCCGTTGGTCGAAGGCTGATGTGGATGTTTCAGGATGGTCAAGCATTTCATTACCCGGCTATTGGGAAGATAAAGGCGTGGAGCTTCGCAACGGATCCATATGGTTTTATAAGGAGTTTGAAGTAGCCGATTCGCTGGCTGCAAAAGAGGCTGTTCTTCGCCTCGGACGCATTATCGACAGTGACTCGGTTTTTGTGAACGGCACCTTTGTGGGCACCATTTCCTACCAATATCCTCCGCGAATTTATACGATACCAAAAGGTGTATTAAAGGCTGGGGAAAATAAGCTGATGGTTCGCGTGTTTAGTCAGGGCGGACGTGGTGGTTTTGTGGAAGAAAAGCCCTACGAAGTTCGCATCGGTTCGCAAATCGTTGATTTGACTGGCGATTGGAATTATCATATCGGCGCTATGCTCAATCCTCCTCGCGGACAAGGCGGCGGTGGGTTTAGGCCTGGTGGTTTATACAATAGCCTCATCAATCCGGCGCTCGGTTACAGCCTGAAGGGGGTAATTTGGTACCAGGGCGAAACCAATGCCGGACGTGGAATGGAATACCGGCAGCTTTTCAAGGATTTGATTACCGACTGGCGCGCACAATTCAACCAGCCCGAGCTGCCCTTTTTGTTTGCGCAGTTGGCTAACTTGGGAGTCCCCAATAAACAACCGGGTGAAAGTGGCTGGGCCACCCTGCGCGATGCGCAACGCCGGGCGCTGGAGCTGCCAAATACCGGGATGGCTGTCGCATTCGACCTGGGCGAGTGGAACGATATTCACCCGCTAAACAAGAAAGATGTTGCGCGAAGGCTAGCTTTGGAAGCTCAGCGCGTAGCTTATGGAAATGATGTGGTGGTGAGCTCCGGACCGCTTTATGAATCGATGAAGGTAGAGGATGGCAGCATCGTTCTCTCGTTCTCGTCGGTTGGTTCCGGCTTGTTTGCCAACAGCCTCTTGAAGGGTTTCCAGATCGCCGGAGAAGATGCCCGATTCGTTTGGGCCAATGCCGTGGTGCTTTCTAAAAACACGGTAAAGGTATGGAGCCGAAGTGTCAGCAATCCAACCGCGGTGCGCTATGCTTGGGATGATAATCCTGCCGAAGCCAATTTAAAAAATAAAAAGGGCTTGCCCGCCTCACCGTTTACAACTGAAGATTAATAACCAATTAAATAACTACTTGAATGAATACAACTTCTCAAAAAGTTTCTGTTCTTGAAAAAATCGGCTATAGCTTGGGCGACCTGGCTGCCAACCTGATTTTTCAAACCCTGATGACCTTTTTGGCCTTCTTTTACACCGATGTGTACCGGATTCCGCCGGCAACGGCTTCGGCCATCATTTTTTCAGGAGGGATGCTTGGCGCCTTCTTTAATCCGGTCATGGGAATTATTGCCGACCGAACCACGACTCGCTGGGGGAAATTCCGTCCTTGGATTTTATGGACGGCGGTTCCTTTTGGAGTGATTGCCATCCTGGCGTTCAGTACACCCGATTTTAGTCCGGGTGGAAAAGTAGCCTACGCGTTGATCACCTATATTTTGCTGGTGATCGTGTACTCGGCCAACAACCTGCCTTATGCCTCGCTAAGTGGTGTTTTGACAGGCGATATGGCTGAACGAAACAGCATTTCAAGCTACCGCTTTGTGGCTGTTATGATTGCCCAGTTTGTTGTGCAGGGCCTGCTGTTGCCGCTGGTGCTTATTTTGGGCGATGGCGATAAAATTAAAGGGTTCGAAAACACCATGACCTTGTTTGCCGTCACCGGGGTGGTCTTTTTTATCATCACCTTCTTGACTACCAAAGAACGCGTCATCCCCAATCCGGCACAAAAATCGAGCATCAGGGAAGACCTGGGCGACTTGTTTAAAAACAAACCCTGGATTGCCATGCTCATTATCACCATTTTTGTTTTTATCACCCTCTCGCTCAAGGGCGGCATGTATGTGTATTATTTTGAAAATTATTTGAGCGAGAAGCACCTGACAGATTTTCTGGAGAATATTGGTTTCAATGGTTTTATCGATGGGGTGAATAGTGTTCTGGTTGGTATGGGCTTGCACGGCTTTACCTGGCCCGAAGATGCTGCGACATCCGGTTTTAGCTTGTTTAATGCCGGTGGAATCATCATGATGATTGTGGGGATTACCGTGTCGAAAACGCTAGCCGATCGCTTTGGCAAACGTGATGTTTTTGGAGTCAGCTTGTTTCTGTCGGCCCTGTGTTTGTTGGTGTTTTACTTTTATGCGCCCCAGTCCATTGCACTGGTTTTTGGCACCCAGTTGGCACATGGTTTTTTCTATGGAATCGGGACTCCGCTTCTGTGGGCCATGATTGCTGATGTGGCCGACTATTCGGAATGGAGAAACAACCGACGGGCGACAGCCATTATTTTTTCAGCCATGATCTTTGGGCTGAAAGCCGGTCTGAGTATTGGTGGCGCGCTGGTAGCCGGAATCCTGGCATTTTACGGCTACAGCGAAGAACTGGCCGTTCAGTCACCGGAAGCCATCAATGGTATCAAACTCTCGCTGAGTGTGTATCCGACGTTGACGTTTTTCATCGCAATAGCCTGCCTGTTTTTCTACGAAATCAATAAGAAAAAGGAAGTTGAGATTCAGGAGGCATTGATGTTCCGTCGCACGGAAAACTTGCAATAAGGCTTGCAACGGAGGATCGTTGAGTAAAAAATAAAAAAAATAAACACATGAAAAGAATAAAACTGTTTGCACTAATCATTTTGATTATGTACTTGCTCGTAGGGTGCAGCGCCCAACAAAGTGCAAAAGAAAAGCCATCGTTGAAAGATGCTTTTACTGGGAAATTTTATATCGGAACGGCTTTGAATGCCTATCAAATTAAGGGTCGAGATTCTGCTGGAATTAAAGTCGTAAAAGAACAATTCAATGCGATTGTGGCCGAAAACTGTATGAAAAGTGAGGAGATTCAGCCTATCGAAGACGAATTTGATTTCTCACTGGCTGACCAATTTGTGAATTTTGGCGTGCAAAATAAGCTATTTATTACCGGCCACTGTTTAATCTGGCACTCACAGGCTCCATGTTGGTTTTTTACTGATGATGAAGGCAACGATGTTTCGCGCGAGGTGATGATCAAACGCATGAAAAACCATATTTATACTTTGGCCGGCCGTTACAAAGGCAAGATTAAAGGTTGGGATGTAGTGAACGAAGCCATCATGGAAGACGGTAGTTTCCGGAAGAGTAAGTTTTATCAAATCGTAGGTGAAGATTTTATTAAGCTGGCTTTTCAGTTTGCCCACGAAGCTGCTCCCGATGCAGAATTATATTACAACGACTACAACGAGTGGTATCCCGGGAAACGTGACGCGATTGTGAAAATGATTCGCAGCTTGAAAGCCGACGGAATCCGGATTGATGGAATAGGCATGCAGGGGCATGTGGGCATGGATAGTCCATCGTTGGAAGATTACGAAGCGGCCATCGTGACCTATGCCAATGAAGGTATGAAAGTGATGGTTACGGAACTTGACATGTCGATTTTGCCTAACCGCAGACGGGATGTAGGGGCAGATATTTCTACAAATATTGAATATCAGCAAGAATTGAATCCTTATACTGATGGCGTAGTTCCGCAGGAAAAACAAGACGAGTGGGACGCACGGATGGTGGATTTCTTTGAGTTGTTCTTGAAACATTCGGACGATATAACCCGGGTAACCTTATGGGGTGTTGCAGATGGCGATTCATGGAAAAATAATTTCCCGGTTCGCGGACGTACGGACTACCCGCTGTTGTTCGACCGGAACCATCAGCCAAAATCAGCAGTAGCAAAAATTATTGAGTTAACGAAATGAAAAAAGCAAGATACCTGGTGCCGGACTTATATACAGCCGATCCGGCAGTACATGTGTTCAACGGCAAACTATACATTTACCCGTCGCACGATGTGGAGTCGGGCATCCCAGAAAATGACAACGGTGACCATTTCGATATGCGTGATTACCATGTCTTTTCAATGGATGATGTTGATGGCGAAGTAACCGATCATGGGGTAACCCTCGATGTGAAAGACATTCCCTGGGCAGGCCGCCAGTTGTGGGATTGCGATTGCGCCTGCAAGGACGGTAAGTATTATTTGTACTTTCCGCTGAAAGATCAAACCGACATTTTTCGTATCGGAGTGGGCATCAGCGACCGGCCCGAAGGCCCGTTCATTCCGCAGGAAGCGCCCATGAAAGGCAGCTATTCGATCGACCCCTGTGTGTTTTGCGACGATGACGGATCGTACTACATGTACTTTGGCGGCTTGTGGGGCGGGCAGCTGCAACGCTACCGCAACAACAAAGCCATTGAGTGCGGGCATGAACCCGCGAACGATGAGCCTGCCTTGCCATCGCTGGTCGCGAAACTAAGCGATGATATGCTTGAATTTGGCGAAGAGCCTCGCGAGATCATTATCCTGGATGAAAGCGGCGAAGTGTTGAAAGCCGGCGACCACGATCGTCGTTTTTTCGAAGCTTCGTGGATGCACAAGTACGAGGGCAGATACTACTTTTCGTATTCAACCGGTAACACGCACAAACTGTGCTACGCGGTGGGCGATAATCCCTATGGGCCTTTCACTTACAAGGGAGTCATCCTCATGCCGGTGGTGGGCTGGACAACGCATCATTCGATTGTTGAGTTCAAAGGAAAGTGGTACTTGTTTCATCACGACAGCGTGCCATCCGGTGGTAAAACCTGGTTGCGCAGCATGAAGGTGGTGGAGTTGGAATACAACGAAGACGGTACCATCAAAACAATTGACGGAGGAGCCGAATAAATCCAATCCTGTGTATCAGGAAGCAAAAAGACAGCGGGCATTTCCATGCTGGGAATTCCAGAGAAATTGCCTTTTGATCTTATGACATGATCCACCCGTTCCGCCAGTCGGCGGAACACCCTCCCTTTTTAAAAGGGAGGGTCGGGGAGGGTGCAATTAAAAAATGTGATACAACCAAGAAAGTTAGTTTTGCAGAAAAACATTCCTAAAAGAGATTTCCATCTTGGGTAATGTTTGCTGTTTTTTTATTCGTTGCAATACTGAATCAGTCCACTTTCCGATTTAAGTTTCAGTTTTTGTTCTTTGGCATATTTTTCAATACCAGGCTTATGTGCTTTCAATTTTTCGAGTAAGTCTTTGGGGTTGTGAAAAGTTTCCGGGTTATTCTGTTCTATGGCAATCAGATAGTCATCATCCTGCCGGGTAAACCTGTCTGGTTGTGCTTCCTGAAACCCAATAGCCTTGGTGGCTGGCTTAAAATTGACAAGGTATTTTTTGTAGAGCCGCAATTCGCCATCAACGATTAGCTGCAGGACGCCATGTTCTGTGTTTCCCCGATCAATATAGTCTTGAATGGTGAATAGTTCGCCTTCAAGATTGAACGCATATTTCTGGCTGGGATCGTCAATGACAAGGACTTGTTTTTGGACACTCACAAATTCCATTTGATCAGAATAGATGTTGTATCTCAGGGGAACTTCTTCAATTAAAATCGTATCATTAATGAATACGTCACCCGGGACAAATTCGTCCTTCAAATAAGGGGTTCCATCAACATTGGCGTAGCTCGGGTTGTTGAATTCGTTGGATTTATTCTTCTCAAACGACATCAGGTCCGAAAGCGAACTCAGGTCAGTGATGGTAAATGTTTGAGAAAAAGCCACTGAACTGCAGGCAAGGCAGAGTATGAAAAGGAATGAAAATCTCATAAGTCATTTAGTTTTTAGCGTTTTGATAATTCGTTTGCGCTTTAAAAATAAGGGGTTTGAAGTAAAGAATGTTTTAATATTAGATATTTTAATTCATCAAATGAATAAATGAGCACCCGATTTTCGGTTTGAATGCTACGCTTTGTACACAACTATCGAGGCTTGCATTTATTCGCTTGCTGAAAACTGACAGGTTTTGGAAACACTTTGGGGTGTTCAACACGCTGGCGGTTTCATTCCAAAGCCGGCTCGTTCCATCCCCGGGTAGCCGGTTTCCGAACTGCGATTATTTTATTTTTAACCACAGATTCACAGATGATATGGATTAGAGAATTAGTCATTGGTCGTTGGTGACCATTTATCGCCTGTGGTTGGATCCTTGGAATTTAGAACTTGGAATTTGGATTTTGAAGACATGAACCCTTCCGTTTTCGATAAATCGAAACCACCTTCCCTTTTCAAGCTATCCTTATACACAACTCTATGAGTTTTGATCCCTGTTAACTGCCTACTTCCATAAACCGCCCAAAGATTTTAGAAACGCTTTGGGGACTGGCCACTAAAAGCATGACTCAGGATATTAAGGAGGATGTTTATGTCTGGGATCATGCGCATACCAAGAAGATTAAAAAGAATTGGAAAACCGTTTCAGAAATGAAAACAATCAAAGAGTTCAGTGGCTATTGCAGAAAAAATATATAAATTGTCACTTCATGTTAAATGTCCAAAAATATCTCCCTACTGATGAGTCTTAGTTTGGAAAATGTTGCCGCGTTCGAGTTGTTTTTTAAAAGAAATTACCATCTTTCCTGCCTCGTTGCCTTGCGATATGTAAAAAGCATGGAGGTTGCTGAAGACCTGGTTCAGGAAACTTTTATGTATTTATGGCAGAAAAGGGCTGAATTGAAGATTCACAGGAACCTGAAGGGCTATTTGCTGAATGCCGTGAAGAATAGAAGTATCAATTATTTACAAAGAGAACGACAGTTTGATGAACTAACCGATAGCGGTTTGCTGGTTGATTTGAATGAGGACTCAGGAGCTCACTATTCGGAAGATGAACTTGCGGTTCAAATAGCCTCTTCGATTGAAGTACTACCGAGTCAATGTAAAAAAATCTTTCTTCTGGCATATCAAGACAACCTGACTTATAGCGAAATTGCCACAAGCCTGAATCTTTCAAAAAACACCATCAAAACCCAAATGGGAATCGCCTACAAAATTCTGAGAAGCCAGTTGAAACACTTTGTCCTAAATCTTTTCTGTCTCTTCAGTAAATAAGATTGGTGTGCAAGCGACAGATATTGAGCGTTCTATATCTGGTCTTTCGTTTTTTTATTTTGAAATTTTAAAATTCCTTTCACCCTCTTCCTCCATTCTTGTGTCTTAGATACAAAATGAAGGAAATGGATCAAAATAGATGGGAGACTTGGGCATCACTGTTGCATGGTGAGGTATCGGAAGGCAATGCTGGGCCGGGTGAAAAAGAAGAAAGGGAGCTAACGGCTGCGCGCCGCATATATAATTCACGGGAAAAGGTAGCACAGGTAAGAAAATTTAAATCGGCAGATTTGGCGTGGACCGAGTTGAAAGAAACGCTTTCCCCACGTCTGTCTTGGTGGAAAGAAGGTTTGAAATACGCGGCCATTTTTATAATTGCATTTTTAACAGCCGGAGGCGTATTTTGGACTTTTCAGTCCGTTAGCCCCGAGCAGGAAAGTTGGGCCAGTATCTCCGCGCCCAACGGGCAAATTTCAAATGTCACGCTTTTTGATGGGACTAATGTTTGGCTCAACGCTGGATCCACCCTTACCTACAAGCAATCCTTCAACACGAATAACCGAGAAGTCGTTTTGGAAGGAGAAGCCTTCTTTGCAGTAACGAAAAATGAAAGCACACCCTTTATCGTCCATGCAGGGACATCTGAAATTCAGGTTCACGGAACCCAGTTTAATGTTAAAGCTTACGCAAACGATTCAAGAATTGCCACCGTTTTGGTTGAAGGGGAGGTAGAATTTCATGCCGGCCAAAAATCGTTGATGATGGCTCCCGGTGAGCAGGTTTTGTTTTTGAAGAATACTGGCGAAGTTGAAAAAAACAAGGTTAACATAGAAGAGCACATTGCCTGGAAAGGCGGAAAGATCTACTTTAACGATGAAACGCTTTTCGCCCTGACTCAGCAACTTGAGCGGTGGTACGAGGTGAAGTTTACTTTTGCAAATGAAGAGCTTAAATCGTATCGGTTTACCGGGGTAATTAATAAGGAAAGGTCGTTGGAATATACATTGAAAATCATTCAGGAAATTAAAAAAGTAAAATTTGAATTCAGAAATGAACAAATTCTAATAAAAGGTGAATAAATAAGGCCGGATCATGTTGGCCACAGATCCGACCCTAAAATAATCTAATACCAGTTTTAGTAGAACGGGTATTAGTAAGTTTAACACTCAAATACAAAACTATGAAAAAAAATCAGATTTATCCGCCTGAGCGGAAGAGGTATCTAATGCCTAAGCTTTTGTTAAGTATGAAACTAACAGTCTTACTATTCTTGATCAGCATTCTGGGTGTAACGGGCAACACTTACTCGCAACAGAGTAAGTTTAACATGAATTATACGAATGTGGCAATCAAAGACGTCATTAGTGAAATTAAAGCACGGAGCGATTTTCAGTTTTTTTACAGCAACGATGACTTTGATGTTAACCAAAAAGTGGATGTAAAGGTTACCGATGCCAGCGTGGAAGAAGTGCTGAATCAACTTCTCGAATCAATAGATGTAACCTACAAGATTGTCGACAAATCAGTGATTATTTCAAAGAACGACATGAGATGGTCCTTTGACGAGCGGATTCAGCAGCAGCAAACGGTTTCAGGAACGGTTACCGATGCCAGCGGAGAATCTTTACCCGGCGTCACGGTAGTTGTAAAAGGTACAACGAATGGAGCCATTACAAACTTTGATGGAGGTTATTCGCTTTCAAATATTCCGGGAGACGGGATATTGGTATTCTCGTTTGTTGGAATGGAGAGCCAGGAAGTAGCTGTTGCAGGCCAGTCTGTAATTAGTGTAATTCTTGAATCCAAAATATCCGATATTGGAGAAGTTGTGGTTGTAGGATACGGTGTCCAACGCAGAGAAGCTGTAACCGGCTCGGTTGCTTCAATTGGGGGAAGTGAGTTGCGAGAAATGCCATCGTCAAATGTCACTCAGGCTTTACAAGGACGTATCGCAGGAGTCGAAATGTCGCAAACCTCAACTAAGCCAGGTGCTTCCATGCAAATCCGTATTCGCGGCACGCGTTCTCTGAATGCCAGTAACGACCCGCTGATCGTGCTTGACGGTATTCCCTTTGCAGGATCAATCAGCGATATCAATCCTAACGATATCAAGAGCATGGATATACTGAAAGATGCTTCGGCAACTGCCATTTACGGTTCACGCGGTGCTAACGGTGTTATTTTAATTACTACCAACAGAGGTAAAAAAGGACAAAAAGCACAGTTTGCCTACAGCGGGTATCAAGGTATAAAAAGTGTTTTTGCCAAATACCCCATGATGAACGGGCAAGAATTGGTTGAACTCCGTGCAGCCGCCGGTCAGTACACTAATGCGCTGGATGAATCCGATGATGTAAATACTGATTGGCAAGACCTGCTTTATAGAACCGGTATGTTAACAAGCCATGATGTGAGCGTTTCGGGTGGTACCGATAAAGGCAATTATAGCTTTGGAGTGGGTTATTATATGGATGAAGCAGTATTGCCGGGGCAAGATTACAGCCGTTTTACGATGAGAGGTTCCCTTGAACAGGAAATTGGCAATTACGTCCGTATTGGTTTCATCACAAACAACAACTATTCCATTAATAATGGTAACAATCTGGGGATGTACACCACCTTAAGTACCTCGCCTATTGCCAACCCCTATAACGATGATGGCACGTTGAAAAGAACTGTTAAGATGCCGCTGGATGAACATTGGGTATATACAAAAGAAACCATAGAAAATTTAGGTGATAAATGGGTAGATCAAACTAAAGTATATGGTTCCTATAATACCCTATACGGCGAGGTGAAAATTCCCGGAGTAGAGGGCTTAAAGTATCGCATTAACGTTGGTGCAAACTTCCGTACGAGTAACAGTGGCAGCTATACGGGAGAAGGCGTATTCAGTTCTAGTGTTGATAATGTATCAACCGCTTCTATCGGCAATTCGCATACTACCAACTGGGCGATTGAAAACCTGCTGACATACGACCGTGCTTTCGCTGATAAGCATAATGTGAATGTGGTAGCCTTATACTCTGCGGAACAGACCAAATATAACAGCTCATACATTTCGGCAACAGATATTCCCTCCGATGCTTTTCAATACTACAATCTGGGGCGAGCCGAAGGCGATATTACGATTAATCCGGATGACCAGGATTATTATGAGAGCGGACTCATGTCATGGATGGGACGGGCCATGTATTCATACGACAACAAGTATATGCTGAGCGCTACCTTTCGCTCCGATGCCTCTTCAAGGCTGGCTGAGGGACACAAGTGGCATTCCTACCCTGCCGTATCGGTTGGATGGAACGTCACAAACGAATCGTTTATGCAGAATATCTCCCCGATAAATATGTTGAAGCTGCGCGTGGGTTATGGAGAAACCTCCAACCAGGCTGTTGATCCCTATGCTACGCTTGGAAGTTTAAGTACCCGCCCCTACAACTTTGGCGATAATACTTACTCCGTGGGGAAATACGTAACCAGCCTGCCTAACGACAATTTAGGGTGGGAGTACTCTGAAACCTGGAATTTCGGTCTGGACTTTTCCCTCCTGAAGAATCGTCTGTCGGGTACAATGGAATATTATGTGACAAATACAAAAGATATTCTGTTGAGTGTTAATATGCCCAGCACATCGGGTGTAAGCAGCTATATGTCCAACATTGGGGAAATGCAAAACAAAGGCCTGGAATTTTCGCTTAACGGTGTGATATTGGACGATGTCAATGGCTGGACTTGGGAAGCTGGCGTCAACATTTATACCAACAAAAACAAGTTGGTAGCGCTTGCTTCCGGACAGGATAAAGACGAAGATAACTGGTGGTTTGTAGGCCGTTCGATTAATGTAGTTTATGATTATGAGAAAGTAGGACTCTGGCAAGAGGATGATCAGTATCGGGATATCCTGGAACCTGGAGGAAATGCAGGTATGATTAAGGTGAAATATACAGGCGATTACAATGATGATGGTTCTCCAACAAGGGCAATTGGCGCTGACGATCGGCAGATTATCGAGATGGATCCTGATTTTCAGGGTGGTTTCAATACCCGTTTAGCTTATAAAGAATTTGACCTGGGTATTGTTGGCTCTTTTAAAAGCGGCGGAATCCTCAACAGCACCCTTTATGGTTCTGCTGGTTATCTTAATATGTTGAGTGGACGCAGGGGGAACGTAAAAGTGGATTACTGGACAGCAGACAACACTGGAGCCAAGTATCCAAAACCTGGTGGAGTTGGCGGCGATAATCCAAAGTATGGCAGCACCCTGGGGTACTTCGACGCATCGTATCTGAAAGTGCGTACCATTACACTTGGGTATAATTTCGAACATAATAACTGGGTTAAAAGAGCTGGTATTGATAAACTACGCATTTACTGTACCGTGCAAAACCCGTTTGTGATATTCTCTCCATACCACAAAGAATCAGGTATGGATCCTGAAACCAATTCTTATGGTAATGAAAATGCAGCAGTATCATATTCAGAAAAATTGAGACGTATTCTGACGATAGGCACTAACACACCTTCAACCCGTAACTATTTGATTGGTATTAATTTAACATTTTAGAAAGGTAATTATGAAAAAGATACATATAAAAAGTATAATCGGAACAGCCCTTATGACTGTGTTTCTGTTGTCTTGCTCTGATATTTTGGACGAAACTCCACGCAGTATTTATACACCCGAATATTTCAAAACCGAAGCAGGTGTAAATGGCGGATTAACAGCATTGTATGCTCATCTTCGCCTCATATATGGTCAAAACGGCTTCTTTAGTCATGGTCTCAACGGTACAGATGAAGTAACCTGGGGCGCTAGTGGGGGAACTGGTCTCTTCAAGATCATGGATCTTTCAGGAGAGGGGACGCTTGATGGCAACGCCAGTGATGCCAGTGGACTTTGGGGCGCAACATTTCCTTATATCAACACTGCCAGTGGTATTATTGAAAATGCTGCAGAAGTAGGTACAATTTCGGATGCGTTGATATCAGAAGCGAGGTTTTTCCGGGCATTCGACTATTTTTTATTGGTACAAACCTTTGGAGGTGTGCCACTGGATTTGGGCGCAGGGATTCTGAAATTTAATACCTCAACCAATCGAACTTCCATTCGAAATACCGTCCCTGAAGTATATACTATCGCAATTTTCCCGGATTTATTGACAGCTATAAATGATTTGCCGGAAACCGGACGTCTAACCGGAGCGGCAACAAAAACGGCTGCACGCTTAACTTTGGCAAAGGCTTACCTAACCTATGGATGGTGGCTCGAAAACCCCAATAGTATTCCTACTTATCCCTTGAGTGACAGAACCGATCCTGACGGACATGATGCTGCCTGGTATTTCCAGCAGGCTTATGATGTTGCAATGGAGGCTATTGATAACCCAGGTTCGTTTGGTTTGCAATCAACATTCTATGACGTTAGCGTTGGGTCAAACGACCGCAACAGCGAAATAATACTTTACGCTGACCACACCGAGACAAGTGAATATTATAATGGAGGCAGTCTTACGTATGCCAGTGGCGATATGGATAACACTGCAGTTTGGATGATGACATGGAACTATATTGATATCAAAAGTGCAACGGATATGGCCAGAACAACTTATATAAATCCGGTTATGCGCGAAGCAGACCAATTTTTGGGACGTCCATGGGTTCGTATGGCTCCGACTATTGGAGCAATCAACAACACCTTTGCTGACAAAACGAATGATTCGCGATACGATGGTACTTTTGCAACCGTTTACCGTGGTAACTGGACTAAAGGTGGCCTTACCAATGAGTTTGTGTATAACGCAAACGATATGAAGGTTTACCCGGGTGAGCCAATATTGACGTTCCTGGACGAAGATCCAACAACTGCTATTGATTATTCAAATACGACCTATAGTAATATCGGTGCAGGTTCATTACCCGGAAGATCCGATTATGTGATAGGACCAAATGCTATTAGCAGGATTGTATATCCGGGACTTTGGAAACTTGGCACCTACCGCACTGACAACGGAACAGGCCTGGGATCACCGAATGCAGGAACTACCCGTCCTTACAATATTCTTAAATTCTCAGAACTTTACTTTATAGCTGCTGAAGCTGCTGTGAAAGGAGCAACTACGCAAGGCGGCAGAAGTGCCAGGGAATTAATTAATGTTATTCGTGCCCGTGCCGGAAAATGGAGTTTTGATAACAATGGTCAAGTCGAAAAAGTTGAAGACAATAGCGCTGATATGACTGCTGCCACGCCGGCAACTATAGACATTAACTATATTTTGGCGGAACGTTCACGTGAATATTTTGGTGAAGGTTATCGCTGGTACGATTTGGTACGTACGCAGAAATGGGCAGAACTTTCTTCTACCTACCAAATTTGCGGAACCGGGAAAACAGACCATACGGTATTAACAGTAACTCGCACCATTGAACCATATCTTTACCTGCGCCCCATTCCGCAAGGCCAGCTTGATGGCATGGAAATGACCGACGCAGAGAAAGATGCCTATCAAAACCCCGGGTATTAACCATCGGTTTTATTTGCATTGATTGATATCACTAACTTCTCATCCTGCCATTAGGGGGATGGGAAGTTATTTTTTGTGGCTGCCAAAGTTCCATCAGCCATTTGTGCTTGGGCAATAGCTGCTGTAATAAGATCGACGGCATCTGAGATTTAGATGTTCCTATTTGTTTCCTAAGTCATTGCCCTATTGGGTTTGATTTTTCTGAACCCCCTGATTTTAGCGGCCCCGGGCAGGTATGACCCTCCCCGGTGGCTTTTCACCCTCCCCCAACGAAGAAAAACGTCACCTCAAGCTGTTTTTTTTAGCTCACAACGGAAAAAATGCTTCCCCTGCGTGATTTTTCGAGCTCACATCGGGAAAAAAGCCGCCACAGCGCGAAATTTTTGACTTCCCAACGAAAAGATTGCCGCCACAACGCGATTTTTTAAGCTCACAATGAAGAAAAATCGTCCCCAACGGAAAATTTCAGCGCCACAACGGAAAATGAGCCGTCCCTGAGCCAAATCTCTCCTCCACAATGGGAAATGCCCAGTCCCTGTGGAAAATCTTCCTGTCACAGCGGAAGATGAGCCGTCCCTGAGCAATTTTTCCCCTCCCCGACGGAGTTTTTGCTGTCCACAACGCAAGGTGAGCCTCCCCGGAGCGTTTTGCAGAAGCAAACCCTTTCAATGATGGGCTAAAGCCCATGTTGAGTTGTCGCAACGGCCCGGCCCTTCAGGGCCGGGTTACTGAATGGTGCTACACATACACAGTCAGCGGAAGAAGGATGATGAGCACCATCTATGAGTCCCCCGGCTATGACCAAGGCAAAAACGAACGATCAGCGATCCCCGAATTCAGCTGAGGCAGGAGTGCCGTCAGTAACCCCGGGACTATTTCGATGGGAAGCCAGCGACGGCATCAGTAACCCCCGGATTTATCCGGGAGGGCAGAACGGAACATAAAACACCGGGGCTTTAGCCCAAAACTTTTAGCCATATTTGAACATCATCAGTTGGAGGCTGAAAGCATTCAGGTCCCGTAATTAAAATCCACCTCATCCAGTCAGACTTGCCCAACTCCGCCTTGCTTATTGGACGATTCCCTGATGACCAGCTTTGTTTTTAGGGTCACTGTTTTGGGGCTTTGGTTGGATGAAATCTGTTCGAAAAAGAGCTTGGCTGCTTCAATGCCCATTTCAAAAGTAGGATGAGTGATGGAGGTTAACGGCGGATCAACCACCGTGGAGTGGAACTCATCAGTAAAACCCACCAAGCCAATATCGTTTGGAATTTGAAGCTGGTGATGCTTGATTTCCTTCATGGCGGCAAAGGCCACCGTGTCGTTGATGCCAAATACAGCATCCGGCGGTGCTGGCAGGTTGAGTAGCCGGCTCATGGCCTGCCGGGCCGATTCATGACTGAGATTGCATTGCTCAATCAAATCCGGATCAACGGGCAATTGGCAGGACTCCAGTCCGGCGAGGTAACCGGCCAACCGTTCGCGCGAGATGTTGAGCTGCTCCGGGCCCGAAATGAAGGCTATTCTCCGGTAACCCTGCTCAAAGAAATGCCGGGTAATCTTTTTCGAAGCCTCGGTGTTATCTGCCGTCACTGACGACACTTGGTTCTGTAAGCACACCCGGTCAAAGAAAACCAAGGGAATATCTTGTGCCAATAAGCTTTCGAAATGACTGGTTTCATTGGTTTCTTGGCTCATGCAAATCAATAGTCCTTCAACCCGGGCTTTAAGTAAGTTTTCAATCGATTCTTTTTCTTTTTCAATCGATTCATTGGAACTGGCGAGTAAAATAAAGTAACCTTTTTCTTTCGCATAACTTTCAATTCCGGCAATGATTGACGCATAAAAATGAGTCACCAAATCGGGAACAATCACGCCGATCATCCGGGTTTCCTGCTTCAGTAAACCCATAGCCAGTGGGTTCGGACTGTATTTTCGGACCAGAGCCAGTTGCTTTACTTTCTCTTTCATTTCCTGGCTGATGTCCGGATGGTCCTTTAAGGCCCGCGAAACGGTTGAGATGGAAACCTTCAGTTCCTTTGCCAAATCTTTCAGGGAGATGTGTCTGTTGCCCATGATTACTTTTCTTCACACAAAAATAGTCTTTTCTTCCGGTTGAAGTTTGGTCAACTCATCTTGTGTTTTAGAACATTTTTATTTCCCCGCAAAGCTTTCCGCAAAGCTTTGCATGAAGATAGCTGGATATGTTGTTTTTAATAAGCGGTTGTTTTATTGGATATTTACATGCATAAACCAATGCATGATGAAATTTAAACGCTATTGCAAAACGCTGCTTTTGGAGAATAATCCGGAGTTGATTGAAGCCTACAAGGAAGTCCACGCGCCCGGAAATACCTGGCCCGAGATTGCGCAGGGAATGAAGGAAGTTGGCATTTTGGATATGGAAATTTATATCCATGAAAATCGCTTGTTCATGATTATGGACACGGTTGCCGATTTTGACCACGACCGAGCGATGAATGAATTGGCCGGAAAACCACGGCAAGCTGAATGGGAAGCTTTTGTGTCCCGTTTTCAGGTAACTAATAAAGAGGCCAGCGCCAATGAAAAATGGGTGCTGATGGAACGCATTTATGAGCTGGATCAGTTGGCGGCGTATCCGGCGATTGATGGGCCGCAAAAGCAAACAAAATAACAGTATGAATTCAAGAGAATTGGGAAAGACCGGGATCAGTTGCCCGGCTGTAATCTATGGAACCAGCTTTTTGGGAAATCTTTACCGCGAATTAAGCGAAGCGGAAAAGATGGTCTTGATCCGGGAATGGTTCAGGGTGGCCGATGGTCGGGTGATGATTGATACGGCTGGCAAATATGGAGCTGGCTTAGCCTTGGAGGTTATCGGACAAGGACTGGAACAGCTAAGCATTGAACCTGGCCAAATCTCCATCAGCAATAAACTGGGCTGGTATCGTGTCCCCTTAAAGGCGAAAGAGCCAACCTTCGAGCCGGGCGCCTGGGCCAATTTGAAACATGATGCGATACAAAAAATCAGCTACCATGGAATTTTGGAATGCTGGCAGCAAGGCCGCGAGCTGCTTGGCGGAAAGTATAAGCCCGAGCTGGTGTCGGTTCACGACCCGGACGAATACCTCGCAGCCGCAACGGATGAAACAAACCGGAAGCAGCGCCTAAATGATGTGCTGGGCGCGTACCGTGCTTTGTTCGAACTAAAAGAAAAAGGCGAAGTGCAGGCGGTTGGCATTGGCTCAAAAGACTGGCTGGTCATTAAAGAGCTTTACCTGCAAGTGAAGTTTGACTGGGTTATGTTTGCTAATAAATTTACCATCTATCATCATCCGAAGGAGATTCTTGATTTTATGAAGCAGCTGCATGAGGATGGGGTAGGGATTATTAATTCGGCCATTTTTAATGCCGGGTTTTTAACCGGGGGCGACTACTTTGATTACCGGCTTGTTGATCCGCGAAATGAGGACGATCGACCTTTATTTGAATGGCGAAACCGGTTTTTTGCGGTGTGCCAAAAATTTGGAATTGAGCCTGGTGATGCCTGTCTGCAATTTGCGCTGTCGGCGCCTCAAATTACGGCGGTTGCCCTAAATCCGAGTAACCCAAAACGAATGGCCCGCAATAAGGTCATTCTTGAGGAATCGTATCCGGCTGATTTTTGGCAAACCCTGAAACGAGCTGGAATTATTGACCCCGAATATCCATACCTGTAAATTTTAATCGAATGATTATCGATACGCACCATCATTTTTGGAATTATAACCCGGTCGATTTTGACTGGATTGACGACGAAATGGCTTCCATCCGAAAAAAATTTCTTCCGAAGGATTTGAAAGAAACCCTTTTGGAAACCGATGTTCAGGGCGTAGTTTCGGTTCAGGCCCGACAATGCCTGGAAGAAACAGACTGGCTGTTGAAAATGGCCGAAGAGCATGATTTTATCAAAGGCATTGTTGGCTGGCTGCCATTGGCTGCGGAGAATATCCAGCAGGTATTGGAGCAATATTCCGGCAATCAGTGGCTGAAGGGTGTGCGGCATGTGGTGCAGGGAGAGCCTGATCCGGCGTTTATCCTCGGAAAAGATTTTAACCGGGGAATTTCGCGATTAAAAAATTACGGGCTGGTGTACGATATCCTGATTCTTGAACATCAACTACCCAATACCATCCGTTTCGTCGATCAGCATCCGGAACAGCAGTTTGTTGTTGATCATATTGCCAAGCCTAAAATAAAGAAGAACGAAACAGAACCTTGGGCGCGAAACCTGAAAGAGCTGGCCCGGCGCGAAAATGTGAGTTGCAAAATCAGTGGGATAGTCACCGAAGCTGATTATCATGGCTGGACCAGAGAGCAACTTCAGCCCTATTTCGATGTGGCGCTGGAAGCGTTTGGCCCTTCGTGCTTAATGTACGGATCAGACTGGCCGGTTTGCCTGGTAGCAACTAGCTATTCGGATTGGTTAACCCTTGTAAAGGACGTTCTTTCGGGCTTGAGCCCGGACGAACAGGAACAGATTTTCAACAAAAACGCGATGCATGTTTATCATCTGGATTGATTATCAAGATATCAAACATCTAATATCAAGCATCTAATATCAAGTATCTAACATCAAACTATCATGAAAGCAATTGAAATAACACAACCGGGCGAAATGAAGGTAGTCGTACGAGACATGCCACAAACCGGGTCCGGAGATATTTTATTGAAATTGAGTTACGTTGGATTGTGTGGATCCGACTTAAGTACTTACCTGGGGAAAAATCCATTGGTTCAGTTCCCGCGGATTCCGGGACACGAAATCTCGGCAGTGATCCAAAGCATGGGTGCCGAAGTGCCAGGCACTTTTCAACCGGGACAGCAAGTAACCGTTGTGCCCTATACCAACTGCGGACAATGTAGCTCGTGTAAGCAGAAAAAGTTTAATGCCTGCCGTTACAACCAAACCTTGGGAGTTCAACGCGATGGGGCCATGGCTGAATACCTGGCTGTCCCCTGGCAAAAAGTGTTGGTTGATGAAGAATTGTCGGCTGTTCAACTGGCTTTGGGAGAACCATTGACTGTCGGTTTTCATGCGGTTGATAACGGAAAAGTGACCGATTCGGATACGGTGGTTATTTTTGGATGCGGCATGATTGGCAGCGGTGCCATTGTCCGTTCGCATCTGCGGGGGGCCAAAGTCGTTGCTGTTGATATTGACGATTCGAAACTGGCGATAGCCCAAAAGCTGGGTGCCAACCATGTCATCAATTCAAAATCTCAGGATTTGCATGAAGAACTGGAAAAGATAACTGGTGGACATGGACCTTCCGTTGTTATTGAGGCGGCCGGCAGCCCGATTACTTACAGAGCGGCCATTGACGAAGTGGCCTTTGGTGGCCGGGTAGTCTGCATTGGTTATGCCGGAAGCGAAATTTCATTTGCAACCAAACTGTGGGTGCAAAAGGAGCTGGAAATCATGGGTTCGCGCAATGCCAACCCATCCGATTTCGAGGCAGTTATGAAATATTTGAAGGGTAGCGATCTGGATGAGAACCTGCTGGTTTCACGAGTTATTTCCCCCGAAGAAGTCCCGAGAGCCATGCAGGAATGGTCGGAAAATCATGGTAAGATATTGAAAATCCTGGTGCGGTTTTAAGTGAGAGCGAGAAGTCATTACAGTTTTGTCATTATGAGATTAAAACAAAAGAATTTTAAGATCATGTATTCAAGCTGTTCTAAAGCACAAAGGTTTGTTGTTCCTTGTTATTTTCTAATTTTGCTTACACTCAAATGAATTGTGCGCTTTTAATGATAAGAAACAACAAACAGCTTTTGGAATTACTCGAAGATGGAGATGAAGCTTCGTTCAAGGTTGTTTATAATCATTTTTATTCGCGTCTGTTTTATTTTGTCTCCGAATACATTCCGAATAAGGATCTTGTGGAAAACATACTTCAGGATACTTTTCTTACGCTTTGGGAGAAGAAGTCGAACTTGCGGGCAGGTACCAATTTAAATGCCTACCTGTATACGGTTGCTAAAAATAACAGCTTGAAAAAACTGCGCGACCAGAGGTATCGGCAGGCTCTTTTCCAGTCGCCACAGCTGAGCGAATTTGAACTCGAACTTCAGGCGGGTGCGCTAGATAAACTGGATACGTCAGAAATTTTGTTTTCTGAAATCGAACAAATCATTCAGGAGACTTTGGGCACCCTGCCGCCCCAGTGCAAACTGGTGTTTGAATTGAGTCGTTTTCAACATCGGAAGAATCATGAAATAGCCGAAGAGCTAAACATTTCGCCCAAAACAGTGGAGGGGCATATGACCAAAGCAATCAAGGCCTTTAAAGTATCGTTGAAAGATTACCTTCCGCTGATTTCATTCCTGATTCACCATGTTTGATTAATTTTTTGAAATAAATTCAAAAATAATGCTCTGCCCGAGCAAGGGTATTTCCGGGCTGGTGGATTATATGCTTGAAAACACTCAATGATGGAATTAGAAAAACAAATAATCGCATTGATTTCCGGGAACCTGAATGATGGTGAGAAAAAGGAGATTCTCCAAAAAATAAAGAATGACAAATATCTTCAGAGCGAATATCAGCGAATAAAAAATGCCTGGTCCTTGGCTTCCTATGACCAGCAGGCAGATGGCCTGGCCATTGAAAAGTCATTCGCCCGTTTTAAAAAGCAACTCCAAAAATCACGCAAAATATACCTTTCGCGATTACTGAAATATGCTGCAGCCATTGTGCTCATCTTCTCATTGGGAGTGTTAAGTCAGCAATTCCTTTTTTCCAATGGTGGACTATTTGCCCCATTGACTAATCAATTCAATGAGATTCATGTTCCGAACGGTGAGAAAACCGAACTGACATTAGCCGACGGATCCAAAGTCTGGCTTAATGCGGGAACTAAGTTTCGGGTTCCAACCAATTTTGATGAAAATCATCGGGAAGTAAGTTTATCTGGTGAAGCCTTTTTCGAGGTAAAGAAAGGGACTGCTCCATTTACTGTGAACTCCGGATACGGCGTCATTCAGGTGCTGGGCACTTCGTTTAACGTTCGTGCTTATGATAACTTACAGTTTAAAACCACATTGGCGGAAGGTGAAATTCAATTTTCAAACCGGACAGATAAAAAAGTACTATTCCCCGGGCAGCAATTGATTTTATCGAAAGAGGAAGGATTGATTGTCAAACAAATTGATCCAGAAATAGCCTCATTGTGGAGAAATGGAGTAATTGCCTTTGAAAATGAACCTTTGGGCGATCTGGTCAAAAGACTTGAAAGGCATTTTGATCTAACGATCGCTTTGGATCAGGAGATCGCCTCAATCCGGTTTACCGGACAAGTTTTTGAAGAATCACTCGACGAAGTAATGGAATACATTCATAAAACAAAACCAATAAAGTATGCCTATGACAAAACGAAAAGAACGTTAACAATAGAAGCGGAGTCTTAATAAAAAGACAAAGACAGGATGTGCGAGATCCTGCCTTTGGAATAACTTGACGTAAATCAAATTACTCATTTCAAATTGTAAAATTATGAAAAAAAAACGATGTTGTGATGGCATGATGCCATTTCTGTGTCAAAATCTAAGGCGAATGAAACTAACATTGGCAATGATTATTCTGACGGTTTTCAGCAGTTTTGCGGCCGATCTATACTCTCAGAACACCAAGCTAAGTTTAGAGTATAAGAATGAAAAAATTGTAGACCTCCTTCGAAAAATTGAAGATCAGAGTGAATTTCGTTTCTTCTATAATGAAGAAGTTGACGTGAATAGCCTGACTTCTATTAAGGTGTCCAATGCTTCGATCAAGGAAGTGCTGGATCGGGTTCTTGAGAATAAGCCGATTAACTATGAGGTTATTGGCCGGCAAATTATTCTTCGGGCCAATAGCCGATTGAGCTCAGTGCAGCAAATTAGAACCGTTGCCGGAACGGTGACCAGCAGTTCGGGTGAACCAATACCCGGAGCCACCGTGACTGTGAATGGTACAACAATTGGAACCATAACTGACTTTGAGGGCAACTTTTCACTACCCAATGTTCCGTCCGATGCTACTTTGCTGATTTCTTTCGTTGGAATGAAAGCTCAGGAAGTAGTTGTTGGCAACCAGTCCCGGTTTAATATTGTTTTGCTTGAGGAAACCATTGGCTTGGAGGAAGTGGTGGCTATTGGCTATGGCATGCAGAAGAAAATCAATCTGACCGGGTCAGTCGCTTCTGTTAGTGGTGACGACCTTGTGCGACGTCCGGTAACCAACGTTGAAACGATGCTTCAAGGGCAGATGGCAGGAGTCCAAATTGTCCAGAATTCAGGTGAACCTGGCAATGAAGACGTTTCAATCCGCATCCGGGGTACAGGTACCTTTAGTGATGCCGGTTCTGATCCATTGGTGTTGGTTGATGGAGTTCAGGGGAGCCTCGCTGACTTAAATCCCAATAATATTGAAAGCATTTCTGTTTTGAAAGATGCTGCTTCAGCCTCCATTTATGGTGCCCGCGCAGCAAACGGGGTGATTCTGGTTACAACCAAAAAGGGACAGGAAGGGAAAATTACCATGAATTACAATGGGAATTATGCTGTTCACACACCCACCAAACTTTTTGACCTGATTACCAACTCGGACGAATACATGGAATTGTTTAACGAGGCCCGATTAAACTCGGGGCTGACTTCGGGTTTATATACCGATGAAATAATTAGTTCCTATCGCAATGCAACCGATCGAAACCTGTATCCCAATACCGATTGGCTTGACCTTTTGTTTAGTCCCGCTCCAACTCAAACCCATAATTTAAGTTTTAGTGGCGGAAGCAATGGAACAACTTTTAATGTCTCGCTGGGATATGTGAACCAGGAAGGGGTCATGAAAGGCTTCGACTATGAGAAGTATAATATCCGCGTTAACCTGAGTTCCCGGGTTAATGAGAACATCAAGTTTGGCGGAAATTTCTCAGTAAAGAAAGGAATGAAATCAGCTCCTCGGCAAGGCGCTACTGAGACCTTTCTTGCTGCTATGTCGCAAGCTCCTACCTATTCGCCCCAGTTGGCTGATGGAAGTGGTCGATACACCTTCAAGGCGTATGACTTTGAGTACAACAACAAAAGCCCGATGGCCATTATCGATCATAAGGTCAACCAGAATACTGATGATTTCGTAATCTCGTCTCAAGGATGGCTGGATGTTCAGTTATTGAAAGGGTTGACTTGGTACACGAAGGCTGCGATAAACTTGAGCTTCAGTAAATTCAACGATTTTAGGCCTCAGGTTCCTTTGTATAATTTTCGCACCAATGAATTTATGACTTATTTGGATGTTGGAGGAGCCGGTTTGATTATTCAGGATGACCAAACAGAGTATAAAAACCTGTACACTTACCTGAATTTTGACCAGGAATTTGGAGATGGCCACACGGTTACTGCGCAAGCCGGGTATAGTGTTGAGGATAATGTTTATCAATATTTGAGAGGATATCGAAAAGATTATCCGAGTGATATGCTAAGAGAACTGGACGCCGGAAGTCCCGCTGTTCAGCAAGCCAATGGAACAAAAAAGGAGTGGGCATTGATGTCATTTTTCGGTCGATTAGGTTACAATTACAAAGACCGATATTTGTTGGAGGCAAATCTACGTTACGACGGGACTTCCAGGCTATCTCCCAATTCAAGGTGGGGGGCTTTCCCGTCTTTTTCAGCCGGATGGCGGATTTCTGAAGAACAGTTCTTTCAAAACCTGAATGCTGGTTGGTTAAACAGCTTTAAGATCAGGGGATCTTATGGGGAGTTGGGAAATCAAAACATTGGTTTGTATCCTTACCAGTCGATACTGGATCTAACGGGTAATTATTCATTTGATGACGCAAATCTTTCCTCGGGTGTCGCTCAAACCCGCCTTTCCAATGAGAATATCATGTGGGAAACAACCAGTATAACTGATTTTGGCTTTGATCTGACGGCGTTTGACGGTCTCAATGTTACTTTTGACTGGTACAAAAAGAGCACGACCGATATTCTAAGACCTTCGCAAGTGACGGATGCTGTAGGTTTAAATCCACCAACCGTCAACAATGGAACCATGGAGAATACCGGGGTTGAATTGAGCTTATTGTACTCGAATCAGATTAACTCAGGTTCACTCGCCGGCTTGAATTATCAGGTTGGCTTTAATATTGATCATTATAAAAATGAACTGGTTGATTTTGGTGAACGGGAAATTAGCGGGTACTCCTTACGCGAGGAAGGCTATGAGTGGGATTCCTATTACATGTTGGAATGGATTGGAATCTTCCAATCCGAGCAGGAAATTGCTAATTCACCCAAGCAGTTTAATGATGCGACTGTTCCAGGCGATTTGAAGTTTAAGGATCAAAATGGAGATGAGGTCATTGATAATGACGACCGAACTCCGCTCTCGGGCAGGTATCCTGCGTTTAACTATTCCTTTAATTTTTCTGCAAACTGGAAGGGATTCGACTTGTCGGCCCAATTGCAAGGCGTTGCGGATGTGAAGTATTTTGTTAACGACTGGGGGACCATTCCTTTTGTTCAGGGGTCGCCCCCAACCACCGACTGGCGCAATCGTTGGACCACAACAAACCCATCGACTTCCATGCCCCGGATTTATTGGGGATGGGGAGCTCCCGAACGGATCAGGAGAAATTCTTCCTGGTATTTGCAAGATGGTTCTTATTTGCGATTGAAAAATTTGACAGTTGGCTATACCTTGCCCGGAAAATTGTTTGACCGGATTGGAGTCAACCAGTTAAGGGTGTATTTCTCAGGCGATAACCTGTTCACGATTACCGATTATCCGGGATTGGACCCGGAGCGGGGAGGCAGTGGCGCTTTCGTGAATTACCCACAGAATAAAATCTATTCGTTTGGGGTGAATGTTAAATTTTAAAAATTACAGACATGAAAAGATATAAATTATTAATAATCATTTTGTCCGTCATTGCACTGAGTGGATGCGAAAATTACTTGGATAAGCAGCCTTTGGATCAGATATCTTCGAGTACTTTTTGGCAAACTAAGTCTGATTTCGATATGGCGTTAACGGCTAACTATGGTTATATGCATGGTTCAACCGATGGACCGTGGGATACACCGCCGGAAGGAATGTGGGGATATGTGATGCCGAACTGGGACAATATTACGGATAACAGCTTTGGACAGCACAGTTATGGTGGCTCAAAACAGATTGTTTCGGGCGACATCAGTTCAACCACAGGGGGTTATGTGACCGGCGTTTATCGGTTTTGCTATCAGGCTATTGCCCGCGGCAATATTTTTCTCAACGAATTGAGCGCCTATGAAGGCACTGATTTTCCGGATGCAGATAAGAAAAAAGTAGAAGCCGAAGTCCGTTTTTTGAGAGCTTTCTACTACTTCCAATTGTATTGTTTTTATGGTGATGTTCCACTTGTTTTGAAACCATTAACCATGGAAAATCAGGAGCAAGCTAAAGTAGACGGCGCGCAGATTTTGACGCAAGTAATTGCTGACCTTGATTTTGCAATTGCCAATTTGAATACCGTTCCATATTATGAGAATGCGGGCCATGTTACAAAGTCAACAGCACAAGCTTTAAAGGCAAGGGCGTTGATTTATGCTGCCTATGGCGATAACGGAACACCCGACAACACAATGTTAGCTGATGTTCGGGATCTCTGCCTCGATATTATGCCACACTATTCGTTAAGCCCCGAGTTTGAGAATTTATTTCAGGATGCCGGGCAAAGTGGCAATACGGAGATTATATTTTCAGTGAATTACCTGGCGCCTGATAATGTGCCGACTTATGGAACCGATTTAATTTATGGCGACTGGCTTGTGGTTAACCCGCTGCAAAGCTTTGTTGATGCTTTCGAATGCAGTGATGGTTTGCCTTGGGGCGAGTCACCCTTGACTGATCCTGAGAATCCTTTTGAGAACAGAGATGCCAGATTAAGTAAAACCGTTTTTGTCGATTTTGTTGACTGGGGAAATGGGAACGTACATAATCCTTCAAACAGCCGGCCTACCGGCTATGGATTGAAGAAGTTTCTGGATTCGGGAAACTTGCCTTATGGTTATTCAACCTTAAGTCAGCAAAATACCGTAGTTATCCGGCTTGCCGAAGTATTGTTAATGTATGCCGAAGCGCAGAATGAAATTTCAGGTCCCGACGAAACGGTCTATAATGCGATGAATGCGATTCGAGACCGCGTGGATCTTCCAGATCTTCCCGAAGGGCTTTCAAAAGAAGAAATGCGCGAAAGAATCAGGCAGGAAAGAAGAATTGAACTTGCTTTTGAGGGACTGCGCTACATCGACCTGAAAAGATGGCACGTCGCGGGAGAGGTGTTGAATGGCGTCACAGATGGAAACTTACCCTATCATTGGGAAGATAAGTTTTATCACTGGCCTATTCCGCAGGATGAAATTGACAAGAATCACGGAACTCTTGTCCAGAATCCTGATTATCAATAATCAGTAAAATAAGGAGAGACGAGAATGAAAATCGTTTTCGTCTCTCATTTTTTTCTTCTATTTTCAACAGGCTTAATATGCAAAAAAAGATCATGTTAAAAATCTACTTTCTTATTGTTTTTATCGGGGTGTTCTGGCAGTCTCATGCGCAATTTGAGCAACCTGCCGAATGGAGTGGTTTAGTCGATGGTGGCCGCTTTATGGATCGCTTTCTCCCAATCCCTGTCGTTGGAGAATTAGCGGACGATACCTGGGGAGCCCAAAATGTCGTTCCCCGCTATACCGACAATGGCATTGAGGATCGCGAATGGTCCTACTGGGGCGGCAACGTGCTAAAAGGAGAGGATGGCAACTACCATCTTTTTGTTTGCCGCTGGCGCGAAGATTCTCCCAAGGGACATGGCGAATGGCCTAATTCCATTGTGGTTACAGCCAAGTCGGACAACCCGGTTGGCCCCTACCATGTTGAGGCAACCATTGGCAAAGGACATAATCCCGAAGCTTTTCGCCTGAAAGATGGCCGGATCGTCGTGTATGTGATTGACGGTTATTATATTTCTGAAAGTATGGAGGGGGCCTGGAGTTACAACAAATTTGAATTTGACAATCGCGACCGGCCCATTATCGAGGGGCTTTCCAACCTGTCGTTTGCCAGGCGCGAAGACGGTTCATTTATCATGGTGTGCCGCGGTGGCGGAATTTGGTTTAGCAAAGATGGTGTTTCTTCATATCACCAGGTCACGGACCAGCGGGTCTATCCCGATGTTGATGGGCGTTTTGAAGATCCGGTTATATGGAAAACCAACATTCAATACCACATGATTGTCAATGACTGGTATGGCCGTATCGCTTATTACTTGCGATCAAAAGATGGGATTCACTGGAAAGTTGATCCGGGCGAAGCTTACATTCCGGGCATTACCAACTACGAGGATGGTACCGCAGAGTATTGGTTTAAGTACGAACGGATCAAAATGCTGCAAGATCAGTACGGAAGGGCCGTGCAGGCTAACTTTGCGGTGATCGACACCTTGAAAGGCGAGGATAAGCCCAACGATCGGCACAGTTCAAAAAATATCAGTATTCCCTTAACGGTTGGCAAGCTCATCACGATTCTGAATGAAGGGAAGATCGGACCGGAAACGCCTGAAATCCGGCTTCTAGTTCAGTCCGAAGAAGGATTTGATCCTCATGCCGATATGGATTTAAGCTCCTTGCATTTTGGAGCTTCCGAAGAAGTTAACTTTGGACGGGGTAGCAAACTGATTCGAACCGAAAAATCAGGCAATGACTTGATCCTCGTATTCGAAGGAGCGGGAAACGGACTGTCGGAGGATAATTTTGTGGCCAAATTGTTGGGTAAAACCAGCCAGGGACAACTGTTGTATGGCTACGCCCGTTTGCCTTATATTGACTACCTGGAACCGATACTTTCGGCTCGTGCTCCGGTATTTGAAGATCAGAATAACGCTTGGGCATGCAAGCTCGAAATACAAAACTTTGGGCAAGTAGCTTCCAGAGATGTATCAGTAAAAATAGAATGCAGCGCGGGCGATAATACGGCGAGAGTTGCTTCGGGACAAGTGCCGTCGTTGCAGCCATATGAAAAAACAGAGTTGACAGTACCCTGCATCGTTGCGTTTGAGAAAGAGAAGGAGTACGACTTTATTGTGACAATTTACTCCGGAGACAAAGAACTGTCCACATTTAGCTTGAGAAAGAAAGTGAAGGAAGAATCCGAACAATAAACTATAACATCAATCAAGTCGAACACCGGATGAAAAAAATAATTTACACCTTACTCGTTTCATTATATGGATGTTTCCTAAATGCCCAAACGCCACCTGATTGGGAGAACCCTGCTGTTGTTGGAATTAATAAAGAAGCGTATCACAGTACATTAATTTTGCCATCGAAAAAAGCGGAATGTAAGGAAATCTATTCCCTGAATGGGAAATGGAAGTTTCATTGGTCGCCAAACCCCTGGAGCAGACCCGCAGATTTTTATAAACCTAGCTTCGACAGTGGAAGCTGGGATAATCTTGTGGTTCCCGGTGCCTGGCAGTTGCAAGGCTATGGTAGGCCGATCTATACGAATATTGCACCTCCGTATCAAAAAGATCAGCCAAGGGTCACCAGTGAACCTCCCAAAGAATACGATAGCTATGAAAACCGAAACCCCGTAGGTTCCTATATCTCAAGTTTTCGTGTTTCGCCCGATATGTTGAATAAACGTTTGTATCTGCATTTCGAAGGTGTCAAGTCGGCTATGTATGTATGGGTAAACGGTACAAAGGTCGGATATAGTCAGAACTCAATGTCGCCGGCGGAATTTGAAGTGACTGATTTTGTAAGGCCGGGTGAAAACAGCCTGGCCGTTGAGGTTTATCGCTGGAGCGACGGGAGCTACCTGGAAGACCAGGACATGTGGAGGCTTAGCGGCATTTTCAGACCCGTTGAATTATGGGTGCGCCCCCAAATAAATATTCAGGATTATACAATAAGTGCCGATGTTTCGGATGATTTTCGAACAGCAGAAGTGGATGCAACTTTGTGGATTCGGAACCAAACGAAAAAAATCGCGAAAAATATCGAGGCTGAAGTTGTTTTGACAGGATTGGATCGGGACGGTGAGCTGGTGAAAAAGAACTTCGTAAAAAAAATTGATCCGATTAAAGCATGGTCTACCCAGCGCATTTCTTTGTCGGGGCTATTGAACAACCCTGCTCTGTGGTCGGCCGAGAAGCCGGGTCTTTATGATGTCAGCATCACACTACGCGATGCCCAAGGGGCGCAGGAGGTTTTATCATGTCATTTGGGTGTGAGGAAAATAGAAATTTCAGGAGAGATACTTAAGATAAATGGAGAACCAATAAAACTAAAAGGTGTAAACCGGCACGAACACCATCCCCGGACAGGACGTTTGGTTGACCGGGAGACTCTGGAGAAAGATCTCCAATTGATGAAGCAGGCAAACATCAATATGATTCGGACAGCCCATTATCCCAATGATCCGTTGTTTTATGAGTTGTGCGATAAGTACGGTTTCTATGTTATGGACGAAGCAAACCAGGAAACCCACGGTTACGGAATTGGCAACACGGAATTGGGTGATAACCCGGATTGGATGATTGCGCATGTTGACCGGGCAGTTTCTTTGGTCCAGCGCGATAAGAACCATCCATGCGTCATATTTTGGTCAATAGGCAACGAAGGAGGAAAAGGCATGAACTTAAAGGCAATGGCCGATACGGTGCGTTCATTGGATCCTTCCCGTCCGGTTTATTGCGATTCCGACAGATCTGTATCCGATGTGTACGACGATGGATACCTGAGCCCGGAAAAGTTGATGAAACTGGGACAAGAAGTGTCTGGCAGACCTGTTTTTATGCGCGAATATGCTCACGCCATGGGCAACTCGCTGGGAAATTTAAAAGAATTCTGGGAGGTTATTGAAGCGGATGAAGGTTTGCTTGGAGGAGCAATATGGGACTGGGTTGACCAAGGTATTGCAACAAGAAAGGATGGTTCTCCTCCAAGCTATGGCGATAATCCTGCTGCGGTTCAATTGAAATCCAATGAATTTTGGGCATATGGCGGTGATTTTAGCGATAGTCCAAACGACGGCGCATTTTGTATCAACGGTATGATTGCTCCCGACCGGACACCACACCCTCATTACTACGAGGTTCAGAAAGTATACCAGTATATTGATTTTGACTTGGTGAATAATAACAAGGTCCGCCTTAAAAACAAATATCGTTTTACGGAGCTAAAAGAATTTGATTATACGTTTGAGTGGTTAGTTAACGGACAGCTTGTTCATAACGGGCAACTCCGGGTCTCTTCAGGTAGTACCCTGCATCTCCCTGACATTCCATCATCCTCGGGCGAAATTTATTTGAATGTTTACACCCGGTTAAAAGAAAATACCTTATGGGCCGATAAAGGTTTTGCAATTGCCCGGGAGCAGTTTTTACTTCAATCGACTGAAGTGGAATGCTTGACCGCAGCAGGAGGAGCCGTATCATTTCAAAACACCTCCGAAGGCATTGAAATTACGGGTGGTTCAGGAATATTTAAAATAAGCGGAACTACCGGGGCATTGACCAGCTGGATGGTTAACGGGAATGAATTGTTAAAGGGAGATCTGGAACCCTATTTCTGGAAGCCCCCGAACGATAACCAGAAGCGGAATAATTATGAAACCCGCTTGGGCGCCTGGCGGAATGCAGGCGAAACCCGAGTGATTAATGACGTGAATGTCAATAGTCAGGAAGGCATTGTTACAGTGAAGATAGCGATGTCTTTACCTGCAATAGGCGCAAAATATGAGTTGAAATATCAGGTGAACGGTCAAGGTCTGTTACAGGTTGAGGCTTTCTATAAGCCCGAAAATAAGGAGATCCCGTTAATGCCTAAGTTCGGGATGAGAATGCGCGTACAACGGGATATGAGCCAAATAGCGTGGTATGGACGGGGGGATTTCGAAAACTATCCAGATCGAATGACAGCGGCTTTCTTGGGAACTTATTATAAAAGCATGGATGATTTTATAACCAGCTATATTGTTCCGCAAGATAATGCCAACAGGTGTGATACGCGTTGGGTTTTCCTTGGCAACAATATTGGCGGCATAAAAATTTCCGGGCTCCAACCGCTGTGTTTCAGGGCATGGCCATACACCGAAGAAGATTTGGAAAAGGCCGGGCATCCACATGACCTTCCTGACCGCAATTTCATTAATTTGAATCTGGATTTAACCATTAAAGGAGTGGGTGGTAACGACTCGTGGGGAGCGCAAACTTTGAGTAAATACACCATTGATGGCAACCGTCCCTATTCGTATGGATACATTCTTGAATATGTGACGAGGTAGTACTTTTTTGATAAAAACCAACAAATATGATCTGTAGAAAGAGTAAAATGTTTGTATTAACGGCACTGATTGCCATGCAAATTTTATGTACAACGCGTACCGAGTCGGGATCATCATTGCAACTTTGGTACAATCAACCTGCAGATGCTTCTGTTGCCGACGATCCCAGTGGCTGGAAGGATGATCCGGAATGGCTGAAAGCCTTGCCATTAGGCAACGGTTCGTTGGGGTTAATGGTTTTTGGCGATGTCAATAAAGAGCGCATCCAGCTCAACGAAGAAAGTATGTGGTCGGGGAGTCCTGCCGACAATGACAACCCGGAAGCAGCGGCGGCGCTGCCCAAAATCAGGCAGTTGCTTTTCGAAGGAAAATACAAAGAGGCCACCGAGCTGACCAATCAGACCATGGTATGTAAGGGGTCCGGATCGGGCCATGGCAATGGGGCCGAAGTTCCGTTCGGCTGTTTTCAAACTTTAGGCGATCTGTGGATCGATCACGGTAAACAATCCGGTTATGAGAACTACCATCGTGAGCTGGATTTGGATGAGGCGGTTGTTCGTGTTCAGTATACGCAGGACGGCGTGGGTTATCAACGCGAAATTTTCACCAGCTACCCGGATCAGGTGATGGTTGCCCGTTTTACGGCAGATCAGGCCGGACAGATTTCATTCACCTGCACCATGACCCGCCCCGAACGTTACCAGACGTATGCCGAAGATGAGCAACTGGTGATGGAAGGTGCGCTTTCGGACGGAAAGGGTAGCGATGGCTTACAATACATGGCCAGGCTCAAAGCGGTAAGTAAAAACGGTGAAGTACGCTACCAGGATGATCAGCTGGTAATTGAAAATGCCGACGAAGTAACCCTGTTTCTTTCCGCATCGACCAACCATGTGTTGGACTATCCCGATTACAAGGGACGGGATTATGAGGCCATCACCCGGAGAAATCTTGAGCGTGTGGTGAACCGGTCTTTCGACGAACTGCGGACTGCGCATACCAACGAATACCAGGACTATTTTCAGCGTGTCAGCCTTGATTTGACGCCCAATGAAGTCCTTCCGGTGGCTACCGATGAGCGTATCGAACAATTTAAGCAAGACGCCGCTGATCCGCACCTGGTTGAGCTGATGTTTCAATACGGCCGCTACCTGCTGATTTCGTCATCGCGCCCCGGAACACTGCCGGCTAACTTGCAGGGTATTTGGGCTAATAAAATTCAAACGCCCTGGAATGGAGATTACCACACCGACGTGAATGTGGAGATGAACTACTGGCCGGCCGAAGTCACCAACCTTTCTGAGATGCACTTGCCCTTGTTCGACCTGATCGAATCGCTGGTTGAACCAGGTACCAAAACTGCGCAGGCCCAGTATGAACTCGATGGATGGGTGGTTCATCCTATTACCAATGCTTGGGGATACACCTCACCAGGCGAGGCAGCCAGCTGGGGAATGCACACGGGAGCAGGAGCGTGGATCAGTACGCACATTGCGGAACATTATGCGTTTACAGGCGATCATGATTTTTTGCAGCGCATGTATCCGGTGCTGGAGTCTTCCGTCCGGTTTTACCTCGACTGGCTGGTTGAAGACCCGGTTTCCGGCAAATTGGTTTCGGGGCCGGCTGTTTCACCCGAAAATACCTTTACCGCACCCGACGGTAGCCAATGCCAGATTAGCATGGGGCCAGCTCACGATCAGCAAGTGATCTGGCAGCTTTTCACCGACTTTTTGATGGCATCGAGCGAGCTAAGTTTCGACAATGAGTTGATCCGCCAGGTGGCAGAGGCGAAGGAACAGCTCGCCGGATCTGCGGTTGGGTCCGATGGCCGGCTGATGGAGTGGGCGGAAGAATTTCCGGAAGTAGAGCCCGGACACCGGCACATTTCGCATCTTTTCGCTGTCCATCCGGGAGCGCAGATCTCCGTGGAGCAAACGCCTGAATTGGCCGCTGCAGCGAAGAAATCGCTCGATTACCGGATTGAAAACGGAGGCGGACATACCGGATGGAGTGCTGCCTGGCTGGTCAGTCAGTATGCGCGTCTACACGAAGCTGAAAAAGCCAGGGAGAGCTTGAATACTGTGTTGAAGAAGAGCACATCCCCAAACTTATTTGGACAACACCCGCCATTTCAGATGGATGCCAACTTTGGAGTAACCGCCGGAATAGCGGAAATGCTGCTCCAGAGCCATGCTGGAAACATCAGCCTTTTGCCGGCTCTTCCTGAGGAATGGCAGGATGGGCAGGTGAGTGGGTTGCTTGTCCGTGGCGGATTTGAAATCTCCATGACCTGGCAGCAACACCAACTCACCGGAGTCGAACTGCGGTCGAAATTAGGCAATCCCCTCATCCTGAAATACGGCGACCACGAGATCGAATTGGAAACAACGGAACCAAACCAAGTTTATCGGTTTGATGGGAGTCTGAACTTGCCGCATTGAACGAAAAGAAGAAGTCCGAGTAGTGTCTTATTTGCCCCTTAAAATTACACCAAAACCGAAATAAACCCTCGCCGGGTTCCAACAGATTGTGATTATTAGAATCAATATAAAGGTACACACCATCTGCGCGGAGTATGTCTTTCGTATCCGAACTCAAATGCTTATCGTTCACATCAACACCCACAAACTTTTACTTCCCGCAACAGTAAAAGGCCTCCGATGCTGTTTATGTGCTCTCCGGTATAAGCCTTCGATTTTTTTGTCCGACACCGAAAAAAGGTTCAGGATTGGGGGCTCGTTCTTAAAATTATTTTTTATCATTGTTTCAAGGATGTTTGTTGTCAACACCCTGAAAAACCTATCCTGAATGATCCAACACAACAAAAAAAGAATCATTGTGGAAAATATTTAAATTTTACCTATGAAACTCCTCCATACCTCCGACTGGCACCTTGGCAAACGGCTTGATGATTTTTCACGCATGGAAGAACAACAGTCCGTGTTGCTGGAAATTTGTGAGTTAACCGAACGGGAACAAGTAGATGCCGTGCTGGTAGCCGGCGACTTGTTCGATACCTTTAATCCGCCCACCGAGGCAGTTGATTTATTCTATAAAGCATTGAAACGGCTGACGAACAATGGGCGGCGTCCGGTGATTGCCATTGCCGGAAACCACGACTCGCCTGATCGGATTGAGGCTCCCGACCCGCTGGCCCGGGAGTGTGGGATAATTTTTGCCGGCTACCCGAATTCCAATGTGGCTCCCTTTGAGTTGGAATCCGGACTCAAAGTTTTGCAGAGCAGTGAAGGTTTTTTGGAACTCCGGCTTCCGGAAAGTGAAATTCCCCTGCGGCTTTTGTTGACTCCTTATGCCAATGAGTACCGCCTAAAAACCTGCCTGGGGATGGAGAACAGTGAAGAAGAATTGCGGACTGTCCTTCAGCAAAAATGGCAGGAATTGGCTGATCAATTTTGTGATAGAAGTGGGGTCAATGTGCTGGTTTCACATCTTTTTGTGATTAGAAAAGGAGAGGTGCCTCCCGAAGAACCAGTTGATGAAAAACCAATTCTGCATGTTGGAGGGGCTCAGTCCATTTTTACAGAGAATATTCCGGGACAGGTTCAGTATACGGCCCTGGGGCACTTGCACCGGATGCATCGGGTAGATTCAAATCCTTGTCCGGTTTATTACAGCGGAAGTCCGTTGTCGTACAGTTTTAGCGAAGCCAATCAGAAAAAGTACGTTTTACTGGTCGATGTGGAACCAGGGAAAATAGCAGCTGTTCGTGAAGTAGAACTGACCGGAGGAAAGAAATTGTGGCGTAAACGGGCCGAAGGGGTGGAAGATGCCTTGCAGTGGCTGGTTGAAAATCAGGATTGTTTGGTTGAGCTGACGCTGGTGACCGACACTTTTTTGACGGCGCTGGAGCGAAAACAGTTGAGTGCTGCTCACTCCGGGATTGTTGCGATCATCCCTGAAGTAATCAATGCCGAGGACTTGGTCGGTACGAATCAAAAGAAGATTGATCTGACCCGGAGCATGGAAGAGCTTTTCTGTGACTATTTCAAGCACGAAAAAGGACAGGAACCCAACAAAGAGCTGATGAATTTATTTACCGAAATTTTGGCCGAAAACGAACAATGATACCGATACAACTGACCATACAAGGTTTATATTCCTACCAGGAAAAGCAAACCATCGATTTTACAAAACTGACTGCGGCAAATCTCTTTGGCATTTTCGGATCAGTAGGCAGTGGAAAGTCCTCGATTTTGGAAGCCATCACATTTGCAATTTACGGGAAGACCGATCGGCTCAATCTCTCGGGAGATAACCGGAACTACAACATGATGAACCTGAAATCGGACGAGCTGCTGATTGAGTATGTTTTTGAAACGGGAAAGCATCAAACGGCTTATCGGGCGGTGGTTCAGGGAAGACGGAACAGCAAGCGTTTTGACGATGTTAAGAAGCTGGATCGGTCAGCCTATCAAAGAGAAGACAATAAGTGGATCCCCATTGAACCAGATGGTCTTGAAAAAGCAATAGGCTTGAGTTACGACAACTTTAAGCGCACGATCATCATCCCGCAGGGGCAGTTTCAGGAGTTCTTACAGCTAAAGGATACTGCTCGCACCCAGATGATGAAGGAACTTTTCAGCCTCGAAAAGTTTGAACTTTATTACAAGGTTACGGCGCTCGAATCGAAGAACAATGCCCGAAAACAGCATTTGGAAGGGCAATTACAGCAATTGGGAGAGGTTGATCCGGAGCAGGTAAAGAAGTACCGGGAGCAGCTGGGTCAGTTGAAAAAGGAAATGGAGGAACAGGCACTTCAATTAATCAAACTACAAAAACAAGAAGGGGAATGGAAACGACTGCAGGAGCTGAACAAGAAGCTCGCGGATACCGGAATTGCCTTGAAACAACTTCAGGAAAAGGAGCCGGATTACAAGAAGTTGGAGAAAATCATTGCCGACTATGAACTGTGCGTCATGCAGTTTAAACATCTTCTTGAATCTCTGCAATCAAGCACGAAAAAGATTGCTCAGAAAGAAGCCCAGGTTCAACAAGATTCAGAAAAACTGAAGAAAGAGGAAGCTGGAATTAGAGCCATTGAAAAGACGCTGACCGAAATTAAATCGGCTTACGAAAAGCGGGAAGAATTGAAGCAGAAAGCAGATGAGTTGGCGCGGCTATTAAAAATCAGGGAGCTTGCGAAAAAGATAGCAGCCGATCAGGAACGGCTAAAAAACGGGCGTGCTGTTTGGAAGAAGACGGGAGAGGAACTGGAAAAGCTGAAAGAAGCCAAGAGCAAGCTTGAGACTTGGCTTAAACTGAAGAAGGCCGATTTGCCAGATATGGCTGTTTTGGCTCATGCAAAGGCCTGGCATGTGGAAGAGCAAAACCTAAGTACCCAATTGCAGGAGACGGATAAGCAAGTTCGAAAATACTTGGAAGAGCTTAGCACGATCAAACAAGCTATTCAAAAACTTTTGCAGGATGCCTTGTTTGCTGATTTCCCGGAAGCGTCCGATCAACAGGCTGCTGTGAAATTTCTTCGGGAGAAAATCGAGGTAATCAAGAGCCAGATTAAGTCAATGGAGAAAGAGGCCGATGAACTGAGACTAAAGTCACAGCTACAGGCCTTTGCCGAGGGACTGCAGGACGGAGATCCCTGTCCGCTTTGTGGTTCAGCACATCATCCACAGGTGTATAGCGCTGAGAATTCGCATGTAGCACAGCAGAAACTACAGGAACTTCGGGTAGAACGAGAAAAAGGAATTGACCGGATCAATGAGCAAATTAGCCTGTTGAACGAACTGGATGGGCAGCTAAAATTCGTCAATCGGAACCACAAAGAGTGGGGGAACAAGAAAGAGGAGCTACAGAAGAAACACAAGGGGCATCTCACGCTATTTAAATGGGAGAAGTATCGAGATGCTGCTGATCTGGAAAAGGCTTTTCGGGAAGCTGGTGACATTCAAACTTCAATTAAAAAGAAAGAAGAGGAGTTGGATGTACAGGCCAAACAACAGGAAAAGCTGGCCAGGGATAAAGACCGTTTTCAGCTTGAAATTGAGAAGATCAACACCGCATTGACGGTGAACCAGACGGAATTGAAGACATTGCAAAAGCAGTTGAAATTCATCGCGCCCGAGCAATACGAACAAAAATCGATTGAAGAAATTGGGACGGAGCAACAGAACCTGTTGCAAAAGCATACCCGGCTGGAGAAGCAGTTTAGCGAGCAGACTAATTTGTTGACGGATTTGCGAAAACAGAGAGATACTTTGGCAGGTGGCTTGATTGCCAATCGGAAAGAACTGGAGCAGGAAAAGGAAACGAACCGGAAGTTAGTCACCGAGATCAATGTTCAGTTGGAAAAATCGAAATTTCAAACCCTTGATGAAGTCAGGCACATTCTTGTACAACAAATTGATTTGGAGAACGAGAAACAAAAGCTGGCCAGTTTTAAGGAGCAGCTGGTGTTGATAAAAAGGCAACAAGAGCAGTTGCAGAAAGAAGTTGGCGACAGGAAATATGATTTGGAATTGCATCAAAAACTGACCGCTGAAATGGCTGCGCTTAATGAGCTTTCTCAACAAAAGCACCAGGAGTTTGGCAAGTTAACTGAGCTGTTGAAAAAGCTTCAGAAAGATTTGGAGAATCAGGCTGCACTTCGAAAGGAGTTGGAAGCGTTGAACCTCCGGGCTGAGAATATTCGTACCATGAAATCCTTGTTTAAGGGAAGTGGCTTCGTCAATTACATTTCGTCGGTTTACCTGCAACACTTGTGTAACGCGGCCAACGACCGTTTTTTTCAACTGACCCGGCAGAAACTAAGTCTGGAGATTACCCCGGATAATAACTTCCAGGTGCGCGACTTTATGAATGGTGGCAAGGTTCGCAGCGTGAAGACCCTTTCGGGCGGACAAACGTTTCAGGCAGCGCTGTCGCTGGCTTTAGCTTTGGCTGATAATATTCAGAAGATTACGGAATCGAACCAGAACTTTTTCTTCCTCGACGAAGGTTTTGGTTCCCTGGATAAGGAGTCCTTGTCCATCGTCTTTGATACCTTGAAGTCACTACGAAAAGAAAACCGCATTGTTGGTGTGATCTCTCATGTTGAAGAGATGCAACAGGAAATTGATGTGCACCTTCGGATCGAGAATCAGGATGAAACAGGAAGTTTGATTCATGCCAGTTGGAAGGAGTAATATTCGAATTTAAATGCATTTTTTGCTGAACCACATTTTTGCGGCTTTGCGAGAGATTTTCATGAATAATACAGGCCAAAGCCTGACGAAAAATCCCCTGGTATTGAAAAGTTCATGCATGCCATTGATAAGATCATGCCGGGGGGCGAAAAATTCATGCTTGGTATTGAAGAGTTGATGCCGGGGGACGAAAGATTCATGCCTGATGACGATAAGTTGATGCCGGGGGACGAAAAATTCGAGCTTGGTATTGAAAAGTTGATGCCTGATGACGATAAGTTCATGCTTGGTATTGAAAAGTTGATGCCGGGGGACGAGATATTCATGCCTGATGACTATAAGTTGATGCCGGGTGACGAAAAGTTCGCACCTGGGGACGAAAAATTGCTGCCTGGGAACGACAATGTGAGAGAAGCAGAAACCCAAACAGAAACAAATCCACTTTTGCAGCGGAACTCTGCCCAAATTTCTGCTTCAACTGGCCATACAGACCCTCCCATTGGTTAATTTTCGCTTTCAACCGGGCAGCTTGCCTGGTCACGAGGCGGTATCCCGAGAACTGCCTGCTAGCCCAGATAATACTGATACATCAAGCGAACGCCGTCTTCCAGTTCAATGTTGTGCCGCCATCCAAGGCTGTGCAGTTTGGAAGGATCGGTTAATTTGCGAAGCGTTCCATCGGGCTTGGTCCGATCAAATTCAATGGTCCCCTGAAAACCGATTTCATTTTGAATGGTTGTTGCCAAATGGCTGATAGAGATTTCCTTTCCGGTACCGATGTTGATGTGCGTATTTCGTACTTCGTCGTTACTTGTCGTTTTGACGTCTTCAAAGTTTCTGTTTTCCAGCAAAAATACGCAGGCCTTAGCCATATCTTCCGACCACAGGAATTCGCGCATAGGCTTACCGCTTCCCCATAGATAGAGGGTGACAGGGAGAACCTGAGAGGTTGGAACACTGAAAAGCCTGGTTTCTTCTTCGGCACTCGATTGATGTAAATGAATGCCGTATTTTTTGAGCAGATAGAGGATTTCTTCTTTATCGGCCGATCCATCAATCCCCTCCACCGGGCGTTTGTTTAGGTCGATACGAATAGCCTCCCAGTTTGATTCTTCGAGACATTTCGCCAGGTGAATCTTTCGAACCATGGCGGGTAGCACATGCGAAGTTTCCAGGTTGAAATTGTCGTTAGGACCATACAGGTTGGTTGGCATGACTGAAATGAAGTTGGTGTCATACTGCAAATTGTAAGCCTCGCAGAGTTTCAGCCCGGCAATTTTGGCAATGGCGTAGGGTTCGTTCGTATATTCCAGCTCACCGGTCAACAGACAATCTTCCGGCATGGGCTGGGGCGTATTCTTGGGGTAGATGCAGGTCGAGCCGAGAAACAACAGCTTTTTCACCCCATGCACATAAGACTGGTGAATGACATTATTCTGGATTTGCAGGTTTTCGTAGATAAACTGGCCGCGGTAGGTGTTGTTGGCGACGATGCCCCCCACTTTGGCAGCCGCCAGAATCACGTATTCCGGTTTTTCGCTTTCAAAGAAATTAGCGACTGCTTTCTGGTCCATCAGGTCCAGTTCTTCAAATGTCCGGCCAATCAGGTTTGTATAACCCTTATTTTGAAGGGTTTTCCAGAGGGCGGAACCAACCAGCCCTTTATGGCCGGCGACATATATTTTACTGTTGTTCTTCATCGTTTTTATTCAAAGTAATTCAACGTTCGGTAACCACCTTTCTGGAGCAGCGCGTCTTTTTGCATGAGCTTAATGTCCGACTGCATCATGTCTTTAATCAGTCCGTTAAGGTCGTATTGAGGTTTCCAGCCTAAAACGGTTTTTGATTTTGTGGGGTCGCCAATCAGCAGTTCCACCTCGGTTGGACGGAAGTAGGCCGGATCGACAGCCACAACGAATTGAAGGGATGAAGGATTGACGGATTGAATATCGGGAGTGATACGGGCCTTAATACCTTCGAGGTATTGCGCTCCCACTTTTTCAACAAACAGAGCTTCGTCAATTGCCGTAAAATAGCCTTTTTCTTCTGTTCCTTCGCCGCGGAATATGATTTCCAGTCCAATTTCGCTGACGGCCATCTTGATAAAGTCGCGGATGGTGGTGGTAATCCCTGTGGCAATGACGTAGTCATCGGCTTTCTCTTGTTGCAGAATGAGGTACATGGCCTTGATGTAGTCCTTGGCGTGTCCCCAATCCCTTTTAGCCGACAGGTTGCCCAGGAAAAGCTTGTCCTGCATGCCCAGAGCGATCCGGCTGATGGCGCGTGTGATTTTACGGGTGACAAAAGTTTCCCCGCGAATGGGTGATTCATGGTTAAACAGGATCCCATTGCTGGCATGCATTTGATAGGCTTCCCGGTAGTTAACCGTGATCCAGTAGGCATACATTTTGGCTACAGCATAGGGCGAACGTGGGTAGAAAGGCGTGGTTTCCTTTTGTGGTACTTCCTGTACCATGCCGTAGAGTTCGCTGGTTGAGGCCTGGTAGATCCGTGTTTTCTTGGTGAGCCCCAAGAGGCGCACCGCTTCCAGCAAGCGAAGGGTGCCAATTCCATCGGCATTGGCTGTGTACTCAGGTGTTTCAAAACTGACGGCCACATGGCTCATAGCTGCCAGGTTGTAAATTTCATCGGGCTGAACTTCCTGAACAATCCGTGTCAGGTTCATGCTATCGGTCATATCGCCGTAGTGCAAAACCAGGTTGCGGTTTTCTACATGCGGGTCTTGGTACAGGTGGTCAACCCGGTCGGTATTAAACAGCGACGAACGTCGTTTGATGCCGTGTACTAGATAACCTTTTTTGAGTAGATACTCGGCCAGGTAGGCCCCGTCTTGTCCGGTAATTCCGGTAATTAAAGCTACTTTTTGTGTCATGATATGGAGTTGTTATATGGTTGAATGGTTGAAAGACTGAATGGTTATATGGTTGAATAGTTAAACTATCAAATTGTTTAATTGTTCGATGGTTATTTTGTTGGTTTTCTATCGACCCAGTGCCGATGAGCCGAACCGGGAATTGCCGTTGGGTGTATTCAACGGGATGCTGCATGATTAATTGATCCAGAATGTGATAAACTCTAGCCATAGCGCTGCCAAAATGATTGCTATTAAAAAAATGCCGGTATGCCCGATCAAGGGAAGGGGTTTGTTTTTCTGCCGGGCATAGCGGCTATAAACAAGCACGCCGGATAAACTACCCGATAAGCTTAATGCCAATAGGATGTCGTTAAAGGGGGCTTGCGATTGCCACAAGAGAAAAGCAAACACCAGAGCATTCAGGAGTGCCAGATAGAAAAATGTTATTTTGCGGTACAGCACCAGCTCGTGGTAGCCATACATAAAACCGATGACAAAAAGCATTTGCAATGAGGCATTCAGCCAAAACGGTATACCAGGGAGCAAGATCGCCGGAGTGCTGTGGTTGTGTAGTACCAGTACGGCGGCAGCGAGCAATCGGGCGAGTTGCCTGACGTACCGAAAGGCCATGTTAGTATCGAGCATCAGCCCGGAGAACAGCAGGATGATTAGCGCCGCGATCAAGGGATGCAGGCCGGAAAAGCCCTCATTGGAGGAGAAAATGGCTAGCGAGAGGTTGATCCCAATGAACATGGAGATTCCCCCCATCGAAAGTAGGGGAATTCTCGGGGTGTGTTTTCCTGGTGGCGCGATCAGGTTTTTGGCCAGTGCTACCTGGGCGACTGACGGCTGAACTAAAAAGATGGCCCCAAAAGCCATGGCAAAATTAGAAATAGCGATCATTGATTCGTTCATGTCTGCGAAAATACAGCATTTTTTTTATTGTTGATGTCTGTTTTTGGCTTTCAGTTATCAGTTTTCGGTTGTTTCAGCCGGAATGAAAAGGGTATGAGTGCATAAGTAAATGAGTGGCGCTGTGCTCATGTGTTCATATATCAACATTGGTGGTGTTATTATCGCTTCTATTTTGGGGTAAGTAGCGAACTGTTTGTTTTCATTCGCCTGAAATTGGAAATTAATTCTCCATCAGCTTAGGATTGATTCCGGCTTCATTCTTTATTTTCTTAGTTTTGTTACTCAATTAGAAAATTACACATGTATATTCAGAATTTATCGTTGGTTAATTTCAAGAACTTTGAAGAAGCTGGATTGAGCTTTTCGTCTAACCTGAACTGTTTTATCGGCAACAATGGAGCTGGAAAAACCAATTTGATGGATGCCATTTATTATTTGTCGTTTTGTAAAAGCTTTTCCAATTCGATTGATGGCTTGAATATTAGGCATGAGGAAGAGTTTTTTGTGATTCAGGGAAAATACCAGCGCTTAGACAATGAGGAGAATATTTATTGTGGATTGAAGCGGGGGCAGAAAAAGCATTTCAAACGAAATAAAAAAGAATACAAAAAACTGTCGGAGCACATTGGTTTGCTGCCTCTGATTTTAATTACCCCATCGGATATTGACTTGATTATGGGCGGTAGCGATGAACGGCGGCGTTTCCTCGATTCGCTGATTTCGCAATACGACCAGGTTTATTTGGATAACCTGATCCGCTATAACCGGGCTTTGTTGCAGCGGAATAAGCTGTTGAAACACTTTGCCAGTGAACGCATTTTTAATGAAGAAAGCCTTGATCTCTGGAGCGACCAGTTGGTTCATTACGGCGCACTGATTCATGAAAAGCGGGTCGAATATTTGAAAAAGTTTCAACCCATTTTTCAACAGTATTACGAGCTGATTTCATCGGGAAAAGAGCGCATTGAAATGGTGCATGAATCCAGCCTTTACGAAGGCAATTTTGAACAACAGCTGAAAGATTCAGTTCGAAGAGACCGAATGCTTCAATACACCTCTGTTGGAATTCACAAAGATGATATTCTTTTCAACCTCGGCGAATACCCGATTAAGAAAATCGGTTCACAGGGGCAAAAGAAAACATACCTGGTGGCTTTGAAACTGGCCCAGTTCGACTTTATTAAAGAATTGGCAGAAATGACACCGATTTTGCTGCTGGACGATATTTTCGACAAGCTGGACAAACATCGGGTGAAACAAATCGTAAAGTTAGTAGCCGACGATCATTTTGGGCAGATTTTCATCACGGACACCAATCGCGAGCATTTAGACCAGATGATTGCCGAAATAGATGCTGACTTTAAAATTTTCCAGGTGGTTGACGGAACAGTAAACGAAGTAAAAAATGAGACGAAGTAACACACAAAAATTAAGCGAGGTACTCAAAGATTACATTGAGGAAAACAAGCTGCACAAGAAACTAACCGAAGTCGATTTGATTGCTTCGTGGGAAAAAGTGGTAGGGCGAACCATTGCCCGCTACACCGAGTCGCTTCGAATAAGCAACGGCACTTTATTTGTTAAAACCAGTTCGCCGGCTTTGCGTAGCGAATTGGTCATGATGAAGCAGCAGTTAAAAGCCCGCTTGAACGAACAGGCCAGTGAAGCAATTATCAAAGACATTGTTTTTCGCTAAAAACGCTCGAGCTTAGAAAAGAAAAAATCGCTTTCAATTCGTGCATTTTCATCGCTGTCTGAGCCATGAACAGCATTATGCGATTTCGATTCAGCATACAATTTTCGGATGGTTCCTTCTTCGGCATCAACCGGATCGGTAGCTCCAATCAGCTTTCTGAAATCATCTACGGCATTTTCTTTTTGAAGAATCATCGCCACGATGGGGCCCGAACTCATAAAAGTTGTTAAACCTTCATAGAAGGGCTTGTCTTTATGCACCGCATAAAATTCACCAGCCTGATCTGTAGAGAGCTGGGTCATTTTCATGGCACGAATTTTAAAACCTGAATCGGTTATTTTTTGAATAATTGGTCCTGTAAAGTTGTGCTCAATAGCAACGGGCTTTATCATAGTAAGTGTCTGGTTCCCATTCATTTTAATTTGTTTTTTCAAAGTGAAACATGCCAAACGAATTTAGAAAATAAATTTACTAAAAGTAAATGTAGGGTGCATTATTTTTATATTTGTACTCAAATTGAAAAAGAGTAGTCTTGAAAGAACTTGATAAAGAAATAATTAAATCATTTAGAGAGCTGATTTCCAAGCCAAATCAGAAGGTTCTTATATTGCCACATGTTAATCCGGATGGCGATGCCGTAGGATCGGCACTGGGGCTTGCGCGCGTATTAAAGAATTCAGGCCTTTGGGTTGAAGTAATTTCAGTCAACGATTATCCGGAATTTTACTATTGGATGGTCGGGCATAAGCAGGTGACGTTTAATTCGAAGAAACCCAAGAAAATCAGGCAGCTTTTTCAGGAATCTGATTTGTTAATCTGTCTTGACTTTAATCATCTGTCGCGCACCGGTGATTTGAAATCGTTGGTTGAAAATTATGCGAAACCCCGTGTTTTGATTGATCATCATCCATATCCACAGGATTTTCCTGATGTGTTGATTTCTCACCCGGAGTGTTCATCGACTGCTGAGTTGGTTTACCATGTGTTGAAAGCGATGGACTTGGATAAATACCTCGATCGTGAGGCTGCTGAGGCTTTGTTTTGTGGAATCATGACCGACACAGGATCGTTCGACTACAATGTTTCTGATCCGCAAACGTTTCAAACGGTGGGCGAACTCCTGAAGTTTGGTATTGATCAGGATTATATTCACGCACAGGTTTTCGACAACTATTCGGTCGATCGTATGCGCTTGATGGGCTATTGTCTGAACGAATGCATGGAAGTTTTTCCGGAATATCATGCTGCGGTGATGTATTTGTCGAAAGAAACACAGAAAAAATTTAACTTTGTCCCCGGCGATAGCGAAGGCTTTGTTAATTATCCTTTGTCGATCAAAGGGATTCACTTCAGCACACTCTTCACAGAGCGAGATGACATTGTGAAAGCTTCGTTCCGATCGAAAGGCGAATTTCCGGCCAATGAGTTTGCTTCCGAAAATTTTAATGGTGGAGGACATTGCAACGCAGCCGGAGGCGAGGTTTATGCATCATTAACGGAAACGCTTGAGCGGTACCGGAAGTTGTTGCCGGTTTATCAGGAATTGTTGGTTAAAACAAAATCAAAAGGATGAAACAAATAAAACAAATGAAGTTTTTACTTATAGCTATAGTATTATTTGCAGCTTATTCCTGCTTTGATGATCCCGTGGAGCAAGAGCCAATTGATTATACTCCGGCACGCGAAGCGGCGTTATTGGGCGAATACATCGATACACTGGAGAAGCGTGGATATGATGTGGATACTGCGGCGGTTGGAATTTACTATGTCATTGCTGAAGCTGGCGAGGGGGCCTATGTCCAGACAGGTGACTCAATCGGTATGGAATACTCTGGATTTATGCCTCATAATGGTTATGTCTTTGATACTTCGGCCAATCACTATACCAATGGGCTTTGGAAGTTCAGGTACATTCCGAGAGAAGGTTTAATCCCTGGTTTTGAAGCTGCCTTGTCCTTGTTGCAGGAAGGCACTGAAGGCTTGTTTATTATTCCTTCTAATATGGCTTATGGAGTAACTGGCTCAGGAGTAATTCCTCCTTATACCACCATTGCCTTTCGATTGAAACTTGTTGCGATTTACGAATAAAACGATAGCGTAGAGATATGAAACGAACCATGAGTAAAATGCTTCCACAAGCAAATCATCATATGGCGAGTTTCATCGAATACTATAAAGAGATTTTAAATATAATGAGATGAAAAAAATATTATTCTTTTTGACGATCATTGGGTCGGTGATCTTTTTAACTGTTTCGTGCGGAAATGACGGTCTTGACCTGGAAAAATTACGCGCAGAGGAACTTGCGAAATTAGATGCTTTTATTGAGGCTAACGATATTACAGTTGATCCTACCAAATCGGGGATGTATTACATTGAAGAGATTAAAGGGACAGGTGACACCATTAAGCCAGGTGACCGGGTTAAAATATTTTATACCGGTATGTTTATCGACAGTACTAAGTTTGATTTTACCAGCCCATATGAACCTTTCGAGTTTGTTGTTGGCAGCAAGGATGTCATCACCGGAATGAGTGAAGGGCTTACCTACATGAAGCAGGGGGGTAAGGGCACGTTGATCATTCCATCGAACCTGGCTTATGGAGCCACCAACAAGATCGCGCTCGGTATTCCGCGTTTTTCGACTCTGATATTTGATATAGAAGTGTATAAGCATTACAAATAGTCGGATAAACAAAGCGAATAAACTGAAAGCCCGCAACTGCGGGTTTTGTTTTTTAAGATGCAGAGTCAGCGAATACAACTTCTGAAAAAGCTACTGCCCGGATTCATTCCGCTTTTTGTTTTTATAGCGGTTGATGAAATTTGGGGAACCAAAGCCGGACTGATTGCAGCATTAGCTATCGGTTCTGTTGAACTGGTTTGGATTGGTGTCAGGGAGAAGCGCTTCGACCGCTTTGTTTTGTTTGATACTTTGCTTTTGCTGACATTGGGCGGCGTTTCAATCGTATTGGATAACGATATTTTTTTCAAACTGAAACCGGTACTGGCTGAATTAATTCTTTGTACCATTTTGGCTCTTTCCGCTTTTTCCAACGTGAATATCATTGCCCTGATGAGCAAGCGTTACCTTAAAGATCTGGTCATTCATGATGAACAGATGAATCGGATGCGATCCAGCTTGAGGTTAATGTTTTTTATCTTTTCGGGCCATACTGTGCTGGTGTTTTATGCTGCCTTTTATTTGTCGAATGAGGCTTGGGCATTTATCAGCGGAGGCTTGTTTTATATTCTGTTTGGAGTGGTGTTCGCCATTGAATTTTTAAGACAAAAGAAGGCTCAACAAAAAGTGCTAATTGCAATGGATGAGGAAGAACTGTTGCCGCTTGTTAATGAAGAGGGACAAGTGATTGGAAAAGCGCCCCGGTCGGTTTTTCATAGCGGGCAGAAACTGTTGCATCCGGTGGTTCACCTGCATGTATTGAATCGGCAAGGTGCCATTTACTTGCAAAAACGCCCGATGAATAAGCTGGTGCAGCCCGGCAAGTGGGACACTGCTGTTGGCGGGCATATTGCCTTTGGCGAAGATGTGCAGGTAAGTTTAAAGCGTGAAGCCTGGGAAGAAATCGGACTCCGGAATTTTTCCGCAAAACGGGTCAAGCAATACATCTGGGAGAGCGAGTTGGAGCGCGAGCTGGTGTTTGTGTTTATTACTCATGATTTTCAAGGAATACAGCTTCATTCCGAAGAAGTGGAAGAGGGGCGTTTCTGGACTAAAAACCAGATTGTAAAAAATATAGGGCAAGACATTTTTACTCCCAATTTCGAGCACGAGTTTGACTTGCTGTTCAAGTAAACATCCATTCGGTGATCAAGTTCTCGTCCAATTTTCGTGTTTAAATTCTTCTGATTAAAATTTTGAACCTGTAATTCTGGGTTGACAGTCTTTCGTTGTCCTTATATGATATTTATTCGTGCTGTATAAGGGAACCCGCTCAAAAACCATTATCTTCGTTTTCCTAATTTTTCAGACATGAATACACAACTCATACAGCGAATCGCTGATCAACTTCAATTACCGTTTATACAGGTTCAAAATACAATCAAACTGCTGGATGAAGGCGCTACAGTGCCTTTTATTTCTCGTTACCGAAAGGAAATGACAGGTAGCCTCGATGAAGTTCAGATTGGAGATGTCAAGGATGAGAAAGCCCGGTTGGAAGAGTTGGTTAAGCGCAAGGAAACGATTCTGAAAACCATTGAGGAGCAAGAGCTGCTGACTGATGAGTTGAAATCCAGGATTGATCGCTGTTTTGATGCCACCGAGCTGGAGGATATTTACCTGCCTTACAAGCCCAAACGAAAGACCAAAGCTTCGGTGGCTCGTGAAAAGGGACTGGAGCCTTTGGCAAAAATATTGATGAAACAGCAGGAGCGCGAGGTGGAAGGTCGGGCGATGGAATTTGTTATAGGTGAGGTCGAATCGGTGGATGAGGCGCTTGCTGGCGCACGTGATATTATTGCTGAGTGGATCAATGAAAATGAAAAAGCCCGGAACATGGTGCGTCGGGCATTTGAAAAAGGAGCCACAATTAAAAGTAAGGTGGTCAAAGGAAAAGAGGAAGCAGGCGAAAAGTACCGCGATTATTTTGAGTGGGAAGAGCCGCTGAAACGTTGTCCGTCGCACCGCTTGTTGGCCATGCGTAGGGGCGAAAACGAAAGTTTTTTGCGAATTTCAATCGCCCCGGACGAGGCCGAGATCTTGGAGCGTCTGAACCGCTTTTTTGTTCATTCAGAAAATGCTTGTGGCGAGCAAGTTCACCAAGCCGTAAAAGACAGTTACAAGCGTCTGCTTTCGTCGGCCATTGAAACGGAATTTGCACAGGCTTCGAAACTGAAAGCCGATCAGGATGCCATTCAAGTATTTGCCGAGAACCTGCGGCAGTTGCTCTTGGGAGCTCCCCTCGGACAAAAGCGGGTGTTAGCCATCGATCCGGGATACCGAACGGGTTGCAAGTTGGTTTGCTTGGATGAGCAGGGAAATTTGCTGCACAACGAAACGATTTACCCCAACAAACCGCAGGAGGAAACCAAACAGGCAGCCCGCAAAATTACCTCGCTGGTGGGCGCTTACCACATTGATGCCATCGCTATTGGAAATGGCACGGCCAGTCGCGAAACCGAACATTTCATTAAGAAGTTACGCTACGATCGCGACATCAAAGTGTTTGTGGTTTCCGAAGACGGCGCGTCTATTTACTCAGCCTCGAAAGTGGCCCGCGAAGAATTTCCCAGCTATGATGTCACTGTTCGTGGGGCGGTTTCCATTGGTCGCCGCCTGATGGATCCGCTGGCGGAATTGGTTAAAATTGATCCCAAATCAATTGGGGTGGGGCAGTACCAGCACGATGTGGATCAGAAACTATTGAAAAACAGTCTGGATACCGTTGTTGAACTGGCAGTAAACAAAGTTGGGGTCAATGTGAATACCGCTTCAAAACACTTGTTGACATACATCTCGGGGCTTGGACCGCAGTTGGCTCAAAACATGGTGGACTACCGGAAGGAAAATGGAGCCTTCGGTTCGCGGAAAGAACTGCTCAAAGTTCCCCGTATGGGAGCTAAAGCTTATGAACAGGCTGCCGGTTTCCTTCGGATTCCTGAAGCAAAAAATCCACTCGACAATTCTGCCGTGCATCCTGAATCGTATCACATCGCTGAGCAAATGGCGAAAGATCTCGGCTGTAGTATCAACGATTTGATGAAATCAGAAGAACTACAGCAGAAAATCGATCTTGAAAACTACCAGACCGAATTTGTAGGTCTTCCCACATTGAAAGACATCCAGTCTGAATTAGCCAAGCCGGGGCGCGACCCGCGGAAAAACATTAAAGTATTTGAATTCGCACAAGGCATTTTTAAAATTGAAGACTTACACGAAGGAATGGTTTTGCCAGGCATTGTGACCAACATTACCAAGTTTGGCGCTTTTGTTGATGTAGGTGTCAAGCAGGATGGGTTGGTGCATATCTCGCAATTGGCCGATCGTTTTATCAGCAACCCAAACGAAGTGGTCAAACTACACGAACATGTGATGGTAAAAGTCACCGATGTGGATATCGCCCGAAAACGAATCCAGTTGAGTTTGAAAGATGTGGAGCAGGCTTAGCTTCGCTGTGGAATGAAAATCCAGCAAATCAGGTAAATCAAAAGCCCCGGAAATCCGGCACTTAAGATTGACACGACGACATAAATTACCCGTAACAAAGAGGGATCGATATCAAAATACTCCGCAAAACCGGCTAAAACACCGGCAATCATCTTGTTGTCTGACCGGGTTAAGCGTTTTTTAGGTCCGTCAATTGTTTCCATAGCACTTAGTCTTCGTCTTCGTCATCAAATAAATTCTCCTGACTCTCAAATTCTGCTTCCAGGTATTCTTCAGCTTCTTCCAATAGCTGCTTAACAAGCTCTTTTGAGTCAGGCTCTTCACTGAGCCAGTGGATTTCCTGGTTCGACCAGAAATCTTCAATGTCGCTTTCAACAATGAATTTAGGTTCTTCGGTGTGAACCACGAAAATGGTGTCGGGCATTTCCTGAGAATTGTCTGCAAGTAGGAATTTTGGTAACATAGCTTTTTTCTTTATTATTTGTAAGCAAATTTATGGAAAAAACTGAATGTTATTCAGCTTTGAAAGAGTTTTTAAAATAAAATATTTCGAATGAAATCGGTATTTTAAGTTACAAAATGAAAGAAAAACCAGCGAATTTGCTTTTTTATTTTAGCAGAAGAAAACGATGTGCTATTTTAGCTACCTGATTTAAGCGGACACTATGAATAAATTGAATGAGATTCTCTCGAGTATTGATGGATATATTGGAGGAAGTCAGTGGTTTGTATTTTTATTGTTGGGTACAGGTCTCTTTTTTACTATTTACTTAGGATTTCCTCAGTTCAGATACTTAAAGTCTGCTTTGCGAATTGTTCGTGGTAAGTTTGATCGGGATGGCGACGAAGGAGACACTTCGCACTTTCAAGCATTAACAACGGCACTTTCAGGAACGGTGGGTACCGGCAACATTGCCGGAGTGGCCCTGGCCATCCATTTGGGTGGACCTGCCGCTCTTTTTTGGATGTTTGCAACCGCACTGGTGGGCATGACCACAAAATTTGTTGAAGTAACGCTTTCGCACAAATACAGGGAAAAAACAGCGGATGGAACGATGGCTGGCGGACCAATGTACTACATGAAAAACCGGCTGAATATGAAATGGCTGGCGGTGATCTTCGCTATTGCCACCATTTTTTCTTCGTTTGGAACCGGCAATTTGCCTCAGATCAATTCCATTGCCAATTCGGTGCATGCAACTTTTGGTATCGATAAAGTGGTTACAGGAGCAGTGCTGGCCGTTTTACTTGGATTTGTGATCATCGGGGGAATCAAACGGATCGCCAAAGTTACCTCGCGGTTGGTACCCATCATGGCTGTCATTTACTTTGTTGGTGCTATCGCGGTCATTCTTTTTAATTACCAAAACATCGTTCCTTCAGTCATATCTGTTTTTAGCGATGTGTTTACCGGTACGTCGGCAGCCGGCGGTTTCTTAGGTGCCAGCTTTGCCTTCGCATTTAACCGCGGGGTCAATCGCGGGTTGTTTTCCAATGAGGCAGGGCAGGGGTCAGCGCCAATTGCTCACGCAGCTGCACGCGCTCACGAACCGGTTTCCGAAGGACTGGTGGCTTTGCTCGAACCTTTCATCGATACCATTATTATTTGTATGCTGACCGGCTTGGTTATTCTTTCATCGGGTGTGTGGAATGAAAAAATGGATAATCAGTTTCAGTCGACTGACCTGGAAATCCTTGATGGCATTTACTTGGAGACGAATGAATCAGACCGGGAAGAACTAGCTGATTTTTTGTTGGGAAAAGGTGATCTGATTAAATACACCGGCGATTTACACGTAACTGACGGACAGATTGAGGAAGAAGTTACGATCTTACATGCCCGCTCTGTGGCCGAAGAAATCATGGTTAGCAAAAATGGAAAACCTTTTACCGGCATTCTCAATGTGGTAAGGGGACATATTCCGGCAGATGATGGGACGATATTTTTTGGAAAATCATTGATACACAGTGCTCCTTTGACAACCGAGGCGTTTACAAAAAGTTGGTTTGGAGACTCCGGACGCTACATTGTGGCCATTGGCCTGTTGTTGTTTGCCTTCTCTACAACCATCTCCTGGTCATATTACGGCGGACGGGCTGTTATTTTTCTCTTCGGAATAAAAGGAGAGATTTATTATCGGATTGTGTATGTTGTTGGATTCTTTTTTGCTTCATTTACAGATACAACCATTGTTTGGACCTTTTCCGGAATCACCATTGCTATGATGACCATTCCAAACTTAATTGGTATTTTAATGTTACGTAAAGAGATGAAATCGGAAGTCAAGTCCTTTTGGAAAGAATATTCCGATTTTTTCGGAAATCAATAAATTGAACCAAATTAATTTATTTTTGTCTTATTTTTTTTTGACAACTATGAAAAACGACCTAACAAAATTATCACTTCTTGTTGTTGATGACAGCTCCGTTAATCAGCGGGTTGTTGCTATGTCTCTTCGGAATGCTGTTGGTAAAATTGACTCGGCCAGTAACGGTATGGAAGCCTATGAAATGTATTGCGAAAACCGATATGATATTATTTTGATGGACGGACGAATGCCAGTCATGGATGGTCATGAGGCGACACAGAAAATCAGAATTTATGAGAAGGAAATAGCGCTGGAAAATCCGGCAATTATTATTGCCTTAACCGGAAGCGATACGGAACATGAAATGAGAGCTTGCCTTAGTTCCGGTATGAATGCCTGCATGCTTAAACCCTTTCGGATGAATGAATTTCTGGAAATCGTAAAAGATTTTAACTAATATTCTGTTATTAGACCCCACATCTTTCTATTTTTGCCGAACAAATGATATTACGTACTTAAATTGGAATGGCGAAAATCTATCCTCAAAATTTTGAATCGAAAATTGGGTTCGACCGCATACGCAGCTTGCTGAAAGGCAATTGCCTGGGAACGCTTGGCAAAGACCGGATCGACGAACTATCCTTTTTAACTGACTTCGATGCTATTCAGCTGGAGTTGGGTTTAGCCGATGAATTTTCCCGTTTGATGGTTGAAAATGATAATTTCCCAACAAACTATTATTTCGATTTACGCCAGTCGCTTTCCAAAATTCAAACCGAAGGACGTTTTTTGGAAGTGAATGAATTGTTTGATCTGAAACGTTCGCTCGAAACGGTTACCGCCATCATCCGCTTCCTGGGAAACCAAAAGGAAGATGTTTATCCGAAACTGCATGAACTGGTTCAGCCAATCCAGCTTTTTCCCTACGTCAAAGAACGGATTGACCAGATCATTAGTCAGCATGGAAAAATAAAAGACAATGCCTCGCCTGAGTTGGGGCGGATTCGTCGCGAATTGCTAAGCAAGCAAAGCAACGTGTCTAAACGTTTGCACAGCATCTTGCGGCAGGCACAGCGTGATGGGTTGGTGGATGAAGATACGTCGGTTTCCATTCGCGATGGTCGTCCGGTTATTCCGGTTTCATCGGCCATGAAACGGCGGCTTAACGGGATTGTGCACGACGAATCAGCCACTGGCAAAACTGCATATGTTGAACCCGCCGAAGTGGTGGAAATCAACAACGAAATACGCGAATTGGAATATGCCGAGAAACGCGAAATTGTGCGCATCCTGATTGAGTTTTCGAATGATATCCGCCCCTATCTGCACGATTTATTTGGCTTGTACGATTTTTTGGGGACCATCGACTTTATTCGGGCCAAGGCACGCCTGGCTATCCAGATGGACGGGATCAAACCAGCGATGGAAGCGAAGCCCCAGTTGCTTTGGGAGAAAGCCGTTCATCCTTTGTTGCGACTGGCCTTGGAGCGTGAAAAGCGGAAAGTCATTCCGTTGGATATTGAGTTGAGCCAGGAAAAGCACTTGTTGCTGATTTCGGGACCCAATGCCGGGGGAAAGTCCGTTTGCCTGAAAACCGTGGGCTTGTTGCAATACATGTTGCAGTGCGGTTTGTTGATTCCGGTGGATGAGAAAAGCCGAACCGGAGTTTTCGATCAACTGTTTATTGATATTGGAGATGAGCAGTCCATTGAAAATGATTTGAGTACCTACAGTTCGCATCTGATGAACATGAAGCATTTTCTGAAGTTTACGAACGACCAGACCTTGATACTGATTGATGAATTTGGGACGGGCACCGAACCAATGATTGGTGGTGCTATTGCCGAAGCCATTCTTGATCAGTTGAATAAAGAAGGTACTTTTGGGGTGATTACCACTCACTACACCAACTTGAAGCATTTTGCCTCGTCGGTTGAGGGCATTGAAAACGGAGCCATGCTTTACGATAATCACCAGATGGAGCCGCTTTTTCAGTTGCAGATTGGTAAGCCGGGAAGTTCATTCGCGTTCGAGATTGCCCGCAAAATTGGCATGCCGGAATCCATTCTGCAAGAAGCTACCGAAAAAAGTTGGCGTTGACCACATCAATTTCGACAAGCACCTGCGCGATATTGTGCGCGACAAGCGGTACTGGGAATCGAAACGTCAACGAATCCGGAAAGTGGAGCGCAACCTGGATGAAATGGCCGAGAAATATGAACTCGACTTAAGCGACATGGCCAAACAACGCAAACAAATTATTGCCGAAGCCAAAGAAGAAGCTTCCCGCGTGTTGGCCGAAGCCAATAAACGGGTTGAAAATGCCATCCGCGAAATTCGCGAAAGCCAGGCTGAAAAGGAGAAAACAAAGGCTATTCGCAAGCAGCTTTCCAGTTTTAAGGAGAAAATTGAAGCGCCCGAAGAAGAAGATAATGAATGGATCAATAAGAAAATTCAGAAGCTCAAAGAAAAGGAAAATCAGCGCAACCAGAGCCGCCCCGAAAAACCTCAGAAACAGAAATTGACCACGCCTGAAAAGAAAAAAGACGAATTGGAGCCGGGCGATAAAGTGAGAATGGACGGCCAAAATAGCATTGGTGAAGTGCTTGAGATTGGCGATAAAAATGTGGTGGTGGCATTTGGACAGTTGCGTACTTCGGTGAACCGGAGAAAATTACAGAAGATCAGCAACAACGAGGCGAAGAAAGAACTTCGCGGAACAAACAAAACCCTGCCAAATGTGCATCGGAAACTGTCGGAAAAGCGCAGTACCTTCAGACCCGAAATTGATGTTCGCGGACAACGGGCTGATGAAGCCATTTCAAATATTCAGGCCTTTTTAGACGAAGCCATCATGTTGGATGTTCATGAATTACGAATCTTGCATGGAAAAGGAAACGGCATTTTGCGCGAGATGATCCGCAGCTTCCTGGGGTCCGACCCAATTGTTCAGACGTATCGCGACGAGCATGTGCAGTTTGGCGGCGCCGGAATCACCATTGTGGAACTCAGCTAGTACACCGGTTTCTGCCTACGGCTATTGTTGTTAAACCCTTATCTGTTTCAATCTCTCAATTGATCCGCCCCTCTCCTCCGTTTCACCCCGAATCGTCTTCCCCAACCGCATGCTGTAGCCCTTTCCACCAGTCATCTGCTGATCCGTCAGTTGCCAGGGCAAACTCCTGACTAAGCGCAACAGGCCTTTCAATTGTCGGGTTTTCCGGCTTTGCTGCTTCGGTCTCCCCGTCAGGGCTCACTTCAATATTAGGGTGGATAAAAGAGTAGATCAGTCTTTCACAGTGCAAAACAGAAGGCCTTGTTCGAGATCCGTCAATTGTCGGGTTAAAAAATAGGAACAGGAGCCGAAATGAGGGAATGGGCGTACCAAGATGATGCCTGTTCCGGAGCGGCCTATTTTTATCAAAAGTGGAATCAAACGAAAAGCTTAGTGCAGGCGGGAAGTTCCGACGACAGGAGGAAATCACCCGCCGAACTTAGCTTTTCGGAAGATGGAGCTTGCGGATAAAAATCAGCCTTGACTTTTTTGTTTACTTTTTGTGTTAAGACAAAAAGTAAAATCCGGCTGATAAGCCAACGCATCATATTGTTTGGAAAGTCAGCCTGCTTTTTGCGTTTTCTTATCTACCTCCATTTTAAGTCCACCCCAATGATGAATTAATCGCCTCATCAGCCGTTGCCGGGCGTGCTTTTTTCTTTTCTGTTTCTGCGGAAGGCTTTTCGGATACCAGGAAATCGTTGTAGCGTGCCTCGTTAACGGCACCCCAAACCTGACGGCCTGTACGGCAATATTTGACCAGCAGCCGGTAAATCTCGTTGGCCCGGCCGATGCGTTCAAGGGTGGCCTCGATCCTGTCGGAGGCCGCGTCTTCCTGTGCCATGATCGCCTCCTCGTATTCATCCATCAGGTTTTTCAGTTCAACGAGCATTTCCGTGGTCAATCCTTCGCCAGCCAGTTCTTCCTGGTAGCGCTCCGCCCTTCGGTCGATTCTCCGGGCCGCAAGTAGCAGGTTGAGGTGATACAAACGCACCACCGAAGTCGTTCCGAAACTGCGATAATCAGCCGAATGTTGCCCGAAGTGGCTCTCTGCCCGAAACAACAGCCCGGTGAGAATCTCGCGAAGCTGCCCGGCCAGCGCTTCCTTTCTTTGGGTGACCACCACCTTGTCTCCTTCCATCTCCTCATCGGTTGGAAGGTCAGCCCAAGCCTCCAGCTCATTTTCCAGGGCATCCAGCTTGCCGGCAGTGACCCCAAAACAGGCCAGTTGCTCCAGGTCGCGGCGCAAAAACATCAATTTAGTCTTTCCGAAAGTGTAGAAAAAGGTGAGCGGAATCTTAAAATCGGCTTTGGATGACTGGTTCTTCATTTTGATCCGTTTTGGTTAATTAAACATTTTTACGGAGTGTAAAAAAGAAGGTTTAAATTTTTGCCAAAAATATTCCGAAGATTCACAGAAAAACTTCAAAGGACTACTGAATTAATCCGAAAATCGATAGAATTATTCCGAATATCCATAGAATACATCTGGCTTCCAACGAATTATTCCGATTAGAAAAAGAATACATCTGTACATCGGTAGAATCATTTCGAATAGATAAAGAGGAATTCCGAATACTCACAGAGTCATTCCGAACACTTACAGAGACTTTAGAATAGCATTCAAAGCACTTTTTTAACTGTACGGAATTGTCCCGGCGGCATTCCAACCACTCTTTGAAGTATTCGAAACATTCCCGGCGGTGTTCCAACGACTCTTTTAACTGTTCGAAGTACTCCCGGCAGCGTTCCAACCACTTTTTTTTCTCTTCGGAAGGATTTGGGATGATGTCAATCGGTTTTGTCTACTGCACGAACATGTTTTCTATCTCCCCAAAAGACATAAAGCACACAAAGAGGGAGAGATTGCAAATAGATAAGCCGCCAGCGTTCTTAACCATTGGGTGCCGCGGTTTCCGAACCGCGATCTATTCTTCTTCGTTAGTAACCACCGATTTCACGGATGATAAGGATTTGAGGGCTCATAACAAACCAGAAGGCCTTGTTTGAGATCCGTCAATTGTCGGTTTAATAAAAAGGAACAGGAGAGGAAATGAGGGAATAGGTGTACTAAGATGGTGCCTGTTCAGGAGCGGCCTATTTTTATCAAAAGTGGAATCAAACGAAAAGCTTAGTGCAGGTGGGAAGTTCCGACGACAGGAGGAAATCACCCGCCGAACTTAACTTTTCGGAAGATGGAGCTTGCGGATAAAAATCAGCCTTGACTTTTTTGTTTACTTTTTGTGTTAAGACAAAAAGTAAAATCCGGCTGATAAGCCAACGCATAATATCATTTGGAAAGTCAGCCTGCTTTTTGCGGTTTCTTATCAATCCCCATTTTAAGTCCACCCCAATTATGAATCGATCCGGGTGATGGACATTTCACTCCGATATAACTCATAGGAAAACCTTTACCACCCGAGCTTATTTTTACAACTCATAAATGCCTGACCCACTTTGGCCCTCCCTTTTTAAGCTACCCTTATACTCAACGCTATGAGTTTTGATCCTCACTTGACTGGACTTTTTTAGAATAAACAGAAGATGGAACCTAACGGAAATGTGTCTATCCTTAAATCCCCCACTTCGCCGGTAGGTGAAAGCAGCGTAGGCCGAAAACCGCGACACCGGAGTTCGCACCATCGCAGGTGGTTGGGTTCCTTCCCTTTTTTAAGGGAAGGTGTTCCGATGTCCATCGGAACGGAAGGGTCAGAAAATGACCAAGCCATTCAGAAAACCGAATGTACTTCGGTGGGGCTTTGCCCCAAACCCCAGTTCCTTTTTTGCCTTGATGCAAAAAGGAACCAAAAAAAATCAAGGCTGACGATGCTTTGGCTGGAAAACGACGGATCAGTCACTCCCCGAAAACCAACTCCGATCCTGAGTACAGGATCGTCAAACAGGGTTTTCTTAGCCAGTGCCTTCGCGGTTTCCTTCCCTTGTTTTCCAAAGCCAAATCCTCGTAGGCCAACTAAGTTCGCCCGCTTGGAGGCTCATTTTACACCTTTTCAAAAGTCCGGCATAAAGAAGTATTGAGAACAAACAAACATTTTGCTATGCGGCGCATGCTGGTTGGGAGCATTCAAAATACCGGGTGATTGCGCCTTGCCCATTTACGCACCATTCAACCCCGGGTTCCGTTTCACTACACCCAGTGCTATTGATATTTACCCCCGTTGGGGTAACCCATTTTTCTCCGGGAAGGAAAGATAACCCGCCAGCGTTCTTAGCCATTGGGTGTCGCGGTTTCCGAACCGCGATCTATTCTTCTTCGTTAGTAACCACCGAATTCACGAATGAATAACTCTGACGAGAAGTATCTGCAAATAATTTCTTACCGCTTTTCAGGAATCATCAGAATGGCTGCATTCACCACAAAAGCTGAAATAATCATCCAGTTTCCAACATCGCTTCCATAGTAACCGCCTGTAATTTTTCCACCCAAAGCAATCAATCCTCCGGCAACCATGGCCAAAATACTCAGGCGTTTATTGACTCTCAGGTTGGTGAGTGCAGCTACCAAAGGAACTAAGAAGGCCCCGGAATAAAAGGCTAAGGCCAACAACAGTGTCCCAATAATGGAGGTAACTTTGAGCGCGATCACAACGCTAATGATTCCGCTTAGAACAATAAAATAGCGGGTTTGCTTCAGCGATTTGGCATTGTTGATATCCGGGGTGATCAATTCACTTAGAATCATGGAAGAGGTTAGCAGCGTGGTGTCGGCCGAAGATAAAACAGCTGAAAGCAAGGCTGCAGCCATTAGCCCCGCAATCCATTCGGGCAGGTAGAAATTGATCACTTCAATGAGCGCTGCCGAGCCTTCCAGGTTTTCTTCGGGCAGATGACTAAACGCGAAGACCCCGACATACGCCAGAATAAAAGCGAATGGAATCAAGATGGACGCTACCAACCGGACACTTTGGCGGGCGGTTTTTTCATCTTTTGCACAAAATACCCGCGAATAAATGTCGGGCCCCACAATGAAGGTACTCGAAAAAGTCAGCACTAAAATTAACAAGTCAATTCCCGAGAAATGGGCGTTGAAGGGAAAAGCACTGCTGAACTCGGGAACCCGTTCGGGCATATCCCATAAAAAGAAAGCGGTAAGAATCACCCCGAAAAGGATAATGAAGGACTGAACGAAATCGGTTTTGATGATCGAGATCTGGCCGCCAATCAAGGTGTAGAGTATAAAAACGGCTCCGGAAATGAGGACGCCCTGTTCGTAGGGCAGAGCGAAAAAGCTAAACAGGATCTTGGCCGACGCAATCACCTGGGCGGCAACAATTCCTGTCCAGGCCAGTGGAATGATGATGGAGGCAACCTTGCGTGCCGTTTCGCCATAAAACTGCCCAAGCAAATTGGTGAGCGTGTATTTTCCCAGCCGGTTGACTTTGCCCACAAGCGGCACCAAAAGCCACAATCCAAACGATGCTGCCAGAAGATACCAGGCGGCTGCCCAGCTTTGGTCTTTGGTGAGGTTCACCGTGCCTAGAATAGCCGAGCCGCCAAGTAAGGTCGCCAGTAAACTGCCCGATATTTGCCAGAATCCGGAACGTTTTCCGGCAACAAAATAATCGCTGGGTTCCTTTATTTTCAGCCAGGAATAAATACCCAAGCCGACAATAAGAATGAAGTATATGATGAGGATGGCGACTTTCATGCGACTATTCTATCTTGATTAATTCAAACGACAAATCGGTTTTATTGATTCCCTGAACTTTATACAGCGCCTTAAAATTATCGGGATCCAGTTGTTTTAGTTTTTCATCCAAAAGCATGGTCAGGTAGTCGGGATTAGTCAGTTGATCAACCACCGAAATATTGCCAATATCTTGTGTGGAGAGGAAAAGCAGAAAGCGGTTTCCGGTGTAACCTTCGGTGTTGATCACGAGCGCATAGTCAATTTGCTTGGATTTGTCGTTAGCGGGACGATAAACTTCCGCATCCGGATCATCCGCAAAAATAAATTGCCTGCTCCCGCTTGCAAGGCCAAACGAGAAGTCGAGGTCCTGAATAACGTTCTCAAAAAGACCCATGTTCTTATAATTGCCAACAAAAATGATGTTGTCGCTTTTCAGATCATCCGGTTGCAAATCCGACGAAAGCTTGACATGAATCGGGGCACCGGTTTGTGCAAATACTTTGTAGATATGGCTTTGACAGAATGCCACCATCTTCGACAAATAGGTTAGGTTCGATTTGGAAAGCGAATAGATCAGTTCCGGATTTTTGTCCAGCAGGTGCTCATATTCCACTTCCGAATTAATATTGAAGTCGCGGTAAATACCAACACTTCCGGTTGGTAACTGGCCGGAGAACACAAAATAGTCGCCCAACACCAGCAAGGTTGGCTTCTCATTTTCTGCAAAATCCTGCCAAACAGGTAAGTCTTTCCATGGTGTTTTATCTTTTGAGGACAACTTAAAATAGAGGAATCCGAGCACAAGTAGCGCCGCAAACGAAACGAGAAATGGAATCAGAAAAACATAGCGCACGGGTTTGCGGTGATCCTTGGGCGAATCAAACCGAACATGATACTTGCCTTTTTCAACCACAAAAATAACCGGGTCTTTCTTTCCTTCAGCGGCGTAATAGTCTTTCAGCTTTTTTCTGACATTATGAATGTAAACCCGAATGTTGGAGTCCTGCTTGTCGGCATCTTCGTATTTTTTTCCGAACAATTCAACACCAATGGTAAATTCTTTGGGATTTTTTCCTTCGAGCGAAGCCTCCGTCAGGTAGGTCAAGAGGTCACAGCTGATTTTCGACTTCACAAAGTGCCTGCTCGATGTTATTTTTTTTAGGTATTTGTATATTAGGTTTTTGTCGTTGGTCATTTTTTCTGTTATAGCTTAGTTATAACTGTTATAAAACCCGTTTTAGTCACGCAAATATACCTGAAATATCTCTAATTTTATACTTTCGTTACCGTTCACGTCAATTTGTAAATCATTAAACCAATAATACAGTTATGAAAGTTCGATTAACATTTCTTTTACTATTTGTCAGCACCCTTCTATTCGCCGGTAATGCAGATGGCTGGGTGTATCTTTTCAATGGGAAAGATTTAACCGGCTGGAAACAGTTAAATGGAAAGGCGAAGTACGAAGTCGTCAATGGGGTGATTGTGGGCACAACGGTTGCCAATACGCCCAATTCATTTTTAACAACCGAGAAGGATTACGGTGATTTTATTCTTGAAGTTGAATTGAAGGTTGACGACAACATGAACTCCGGTATTCAGTTCCGCAGTTTGAGTAAGGCGGATTACAACAATGGGCGGGTGCATGGTTACCAATGCGAGGTGGACCCATCGGACCGGGCCTGGAGCGGTGGCATTTATGATGAGGCCCGTCGTGGCTGGCTATACCCTTGTACCTATAATCCGGAAGGCGGAAAAGCGTTTCGCAATGGCGAATGGAATTTGTATCGGATTGAATGTGTTGGGAACGACATGCGTACATTTTTAAACGGAAAGCCGGTGTCGCATTTAATTGACGATATGACCCCGAAAGGATTTATTTCATTGCAGGTTCATTCGATTGGTTCAGCTGATCAGGAAGGCCGTCAAATTAAGTGGAGGAACGTGCGGATTAAAACAACCGATTTGAAATTGACTCCAATGGAGAATGTTTTTGTGGTGAACATGCTGCCCAATCAAGTGTCGGAGACCGAAAAAAAACAAGGCTTTGAGCTTTTATTTGATGGCGAAACCACTCAAGGATGGAAAAGCGCCAACTCGGATCAGTTTCCAGAAAAAGGCTGGGTGTTTGAAAATGGTGCATTGGCTATTCTGGGTAAGGATCAGGTAGCCAAACGCCCCGGGGATATTGTCACCAAAGAGAAGTTTAAGGCTTTCGATTTGCAGTTTGAGTTTCAATTAAGCAACGGAGCCAACAGCGGCGTGAAGTACCAGGTGGGAAATAATGGGCCTGGAATTGGTTTGGAATACCAGATTTTGGATGATGAAAATCACCCCGATGCGGAACAGGGAGCGGCCGGAAACCGGAAAATGGCTTCGCTGTATGATTTGATTCCCTCGGAAACGCAAAAACGATTTGTGAAACCAGTGGGCGAGTGGAACCGCGGGCGCATCGTTCTTACTACCGACCGCCGGGTTGAGCATTGGCTGAATGGATTGAAAGTGGTTGAATATACCATCGATTCCAACATCTTTCATGCTTTGGTAGCACGTAGTAAATATGGAGATTATAAGAATTTTGGTATGGTTGAAGAGACTCCCATTTTATTGCAGGATCATCAGGATCATGTGCTTTTCAGAAGCATCAAAATCAGGAAACTGTAGGCTATGAAAGCTAACCGAAAATCAGTAGCGATGGTGTTGGGCGCCTTGGTTTTGTTTGTGATGTTTGGCTTTTCGGCATGCATTACCGGACAAAAAGCGGAGCAGCCGGAAGCGCAAAAGGAAGTAAAATTTAAATTGGGTGTGGCTTCTTATTCGCTTCGGAAGTTTGACCGGGAGGAAGCTATCGCGTTTACGAAAAAGCTGGGAGTCGATTACATCGCCTTCAAAAGTTTTCATCTGAAATTGGATGCCCCGGACGCTGAAATAGCCAATGCAGTTGCCAGTTGTGCTGAAGCCGGATTGAATCTGTATGCCGGCGGTGTCATTTACATGACCAACGAAGCAGAAGTCGACCAGGCTTTTGAATACGCTAAAAAAGCCGGAATGAAGATGATTGTAGGTGTTCCAAACCACGAGTTGCTGCCGTATGTCGAAAACAAGGTGAAAGCCTACGATATTAAATTGGCCATTCATAATCATGGTCCGGGCGACAAGCTCTATCCAAGTGCCGAAAGTGCCTATGTCTTAATTAAGGATCTGGATCCCCGGATGGGATTATGTATCGACATCGGCCATACCAAGCGGATTGGACGTAGTCCATCGCAGGATGTGAGAGATTATTTTGACCGGGTTATAGACATTCATATCAAAGATGTTACCGCTGCCGACCACGATGGATCAACCTGTGAAATTGGCCGTGGTGTAATTGACCATTACACATTTTTGAAAGACTTGGTCGCACTTGGATACGATGGCGTAGTGGCACTGGAATATGAAAAAGATGGCGACGATCCGTTTGCCGGAATGGCTGAATCGATGGGCTATATCAAAGGAATTTTATCAACCTTCAAATAAACGATACGAAATGAGTTCAAACAGAAGAGATTTTTTACGAAAAGCGGCTGTCGGAGCTGCCGGAATTACTATAGGTGGTTCAGCTATGGGCATGTCGGCTAAAAGTTATTCACGCATTATTGGAGCCAATGACCGGCTACAGGTGGCTTTTATGGGTTGCGGACGCCGGGTGGGTGCGTATTACAATGCTGTAAAAGACAAAAGCAACAATGTTGATCTGGCTTACATTTGCGACGTGATGAAAAAGCAACGCGAAAGAGTTGGGAAAGATTTGCATGGAAAAGTAAGTGGCAAAGCAACGTTGATCAACGATATTCGCGAAGTATTTGCAGACAAAGACGTTGACGCTGTGTTTAATGCTACTCCTGATCACTGGCATGCACCGGGCACCTGGATGGCCATGGAAGCCGGCCAACATGTGTATATTGAAAAACCTTGCAGTCACAGCCCACGCGAAGGAGAGCTGCTGGTTCATTTTCAAAAGAAATACGGCAAAGTCATTCAAATGGGAAACCAGCAACGTTCTTCACCAGAGTCGATTCAAATCATCAAGGAGATCCATAACGGTGTCATTGGAAACGCCTACCGTGCGGTGGCTTTTTATTCCAACACCCGCGGAGAGGTGCCTGTGCCTAAAAAGGCGCCGGTTCCTGAAGGCCTGGACTGGAATCTTTGGCAGGGGCCAGCGCCACACGAAGATTACCGGCACGACACATGGGATTACAACTGGCATTGGTACGGTTGGAACTGGGGAACAGCAGAAACCGGAAATAACGCTACGCATGAGCTCGATATTGCCCGTTGGGCACTGGATGTAGAGTATCCCGAATTTGTTGAAGTGCAGGCTGCCAAGCGCCACTTTCTTGACGATGGCTGGGAAATGTACGATACGATGGATGCCAGTTTCCGTTTTCTGGGAAATAAAATCATTGTGTGGGACGGAAAAAGCCGCAATGGTTATAATACTTACGGCTCAGACCGCGGAACAATCATTTACGGAACTGAAGGTTCGGTTTTTGTCAATCGTGGTGGCTACAAGTTGTTCGATCGTGGCGGCAAATTGGTGCGCGATAGTAAATCGGCAAGCGACGAAGCCGGAACCGCTCTTGGTGGCGGGGGTGGTATGACTGACCTGCATGTGCTTAACTTCTTTGATAATATCCGCGGGAAGTCAAGCCAGTTGAATTCACCAATTGATATGGGAGCGACCAGCCAAATGTTGACCCACTATGCCAATATTTCTTCGCGCATCGGAAAATCATTTGATGTCGATACCAATAATGGGCATATCTATAATCGCAATGCCATGAAGTTATGGGATCGAGAATATGAACCAGGTTGGGAACCAAAATTATAGTTGGTGAGTGACAACGATTTAAAAAAATAACCTACATTTCTGTGGGTTATTTTTTTTCACTTTTCTCCAAGGATTGCTAAAACCGCATCGTATTTTCCATCCAAAGTGATTTATATCAATGTCATTCCGACTTTTTTAATTTTGAAAGTTATAAACGTTTGCTTATGGGCTTTATGTCTATATCTTTTATTTGTCAGTAGATCAGATGATTGCCTTATTTTTAAAACATAATGCTTGTTAATAAATGTAACTATTTAGAACCTTATTAAATTTAATTGCCCGCTGTGTAGTTTGGTCTTTCCTTAATAAATTTGGGATCATTAGATTTTATAATTGCAAACTATGAAGAATCGATTGACTACCTTGCTTTTTTGCCTTTTTATTGGCATGAATGTACTGGCACAACAACCTTCACAATGGCGCGGTGAAAACTCCGAAGCCAAGTATCCGGCACCCGCATTAATGGCTCAATGGCCTGCTGATGGCCCCCAAGTCTTGTGGCATTTTGAAGAACTGGGAGATGGTTTCTCAACCCCTGCATTTGCCAATGACAAGATATATTGCACCGGCATGGAGGATAACACGGGATACCTCAATATTTTAAAGGAAGACGGAGCGTTTGAGAAAAAAATAAAATACGGTAAGGAATTTGAAGTCAACTATCCGGGAGCGCGGCCAACGCCTACGATTGTCGGTGATATCGCGTACATATCGACAGGCTACGGCGAACTGGTTTGTTTAGATTTGACAACAGAAGCCATTTTGTGGAACAAAACACTGGAAGGCGATTTTGGAGCAGAAAATATCCGGTTCGGGTTTACCGAATCAGTTGTTGTTGATGGAAATAAGGTCTATTTCACACCTGGCGGGAAAGAATTTAACGTTGTTGCGCTGAACCGACTTACCGGTGAACTACTTTGGAAAAGCCCGGCAAAAAGACAAGCTTCGGCCTATTGTACGCCAAAGTTGATCAAATTCCCTCGACGACAAATCCTGGTGACGCACACAGGAGATCAGATTATCGCTGTTGATACCAGCGATGGAAACCTGTTGTGGAGCTACCCGCATCCCAATCAATACAATATCCATCCCAACACACCAATCTATCATAGTGGTGCACTTTTTTGTTTCAGCGGTTATGGACAAGGTTGTGTGAAGCTAGACTTGGCGGATGACGGTTCATCGGTAGCCAAAGTGTGGAGCACTGAGAAGATGGATAATCAAATGGGTGGTGCCATTATTACTGATGGCTTTGTTTATACTTCGGGTCACAAAGCGCGCGGTTGGTTTTGCTACGATTGGAAAGCTGGCGAAGAAAAATGGCATTCAACTGAAGTCGGCAATGGTGTTGTCATTATGGCGGGCGATAAGCTCATTGCCTATTCCGACCGGGGTGAGCTGGCATTAATCAATCCAACGCCCGAGAAATTTGACTTGGTGTCAAAAGCGAAAGTAGAATTCGGAACCGCTCAGCATTGGGCACATCCGGTTGTACACAACGGCATTTTATATGTGCGCCACGGGCAATCGTTGATTGCCTATAAAATTTCGGCCTAGTTCTCCGTCCTTTTGAGAAACAACTGAGTCAAAATGAAACCAAAATAAAAAACGGACATGAAAAGAATACTGATCATTCAACTCATTCTTTGTTTTAGCGTGCTTGTTGATGCACAAATCTATCAGTTTCGCGGACCAAACCGTGACGGTAAGTTTCCTGAATCCGGACTTTTAAAGTCTTGGTCTGAAACCGGACCCGAATTGTTGCTGGAAGTAGAAGGCATTGGTAAAGGCTACTCTTCCGTGATTTCAAACGGGGAATATCTATATGTTTCCGGCATGATTGATACCTTGGATTACCTCACTTGTATTGACTTTGAAGGAAACAAAAAATGGCAGGTGGCTTATGGCGAGTCCTGGAAAAAATCTTTCCCCGAAACCCGCAGTACCCCAACCATAGAAGATGACCGGATTTATATCATCAGCGGAATTGGCGAACTGGCTTGTCTGAATGCTGAAACCAGTGACATCAACTGGAAAGTAAATGTCGATCGCGATTATGAAGCCGAATGGCATATTTGGGGCGTTTCCGAATCGCCGTTGATTGTGGAGGATAAAGTGATTTGCACGCCTGGTGGAAACCAAACTTCCGTAGTGGCTTTCGATAAAATGACGGGCGAAGAGATTTGGAAAACGCCCAGCGTTGGTGGTCAGCGGTCGTATGCTTCATCAACGCTTTTCGAGCACAACGGCGAACAATATGTGCTGGCAGTTACCGCAACCAATTTGATTGCCTTGGATCCGGAAACGGGAGAGGTAAAAATGACTTATCAATACTACGACAAGGATAAATGGGCGGATCAGCCTGGACTCATCTGGACCAACGTTCCCCTGTACAAAGGCAACGAAATTTTCTTGTCGATGGGCTACGATTATCCGGCAAAAATGCTGCGGGTAAATGATAATGCCAGCGGGTTTGAAGAAGTGTATACCGATACTATTTTCGACAATCATCACCATGGATTAATTGAGCTGGACGGCTACATTTATGGTTCGAACTGGGAGAATAACCGCAAAGGAAACTGGTTATGCAAAAACTGGGAAACCGGTGAGATTGTCTACGACGAAATCTGGAATACCAAGGGGGCTTTGGTTTATGCCAATGGCCTGTTCTACATCTACGAAGAGCAGCGTGGAAATGTCGCTTTGGTGGAGCCTAACCCAAGTGGCTTTAAAGTGATCAGCTCGTTTCGGATTGAAAAAGGTTCAGGCCCGCATTGGGCGCATCCTTATCTGTTTGATGGCAAGCTGTTTTTGAGACACGGCGATGTAATGATGGTGTATAATTTGAAAGGATAGCGTGAATAGAATCCGGATAAATTCGTTCGTTGGACTGGTCGCTTTGGTCGGGGTCCTTTCGTTTGCTTTTTGGCTGACGAAGGATCCCACAGGCAACGTTCAGGCCAGCTTGCCCGGTGAAGACAACCGGGAGGCTGGCAATTTAATTGAAGAAATCGTTCGTATTGGCGAGAATTTTAACCTTTTTGAAAATGAAGCGCCCGAAATGCAAGGCACCTGGCCCCAGTTTCGCGGTGAGAATTTTGACAACATCGTTTCAGAAAAACAAAACCTAAAAGATTCGTGGAGCACCGATGAGCCGGAAATCTTGTGGTCGGTCGAATTGGGCGAAGGGCACGCGGGGCCTGCCATTTACAAGGGTAAGGTTTATGTGCTCGACTACGATGAGGAGACCCGCGAAGATGCTTTGCGATGCTTTTCCTTCGCCGATGGAAAGGAAATCTGGCGCCGTTCATACGGGGTGCATGTCAAACGAAATCATGGGATGTCGCGAACTGTCCCAACAGTTACCGAAGATTATGTTGTGACCATTGGCCCGCGTTGCCATGTGATGTGTGTGGAGCGCAAAACAGGCGATTTTGTATGGGGAATCGACATGGTAAAAGATTACGGAACCACGATTCCACAGTGGTACACCGCTCAGTGCCCACTGGTCGTTGGCGACAAAGTGATCCTGTCGCCCGGCGGAAGTACCATCATGGTGGCGGTGGACATTCACTCGGGTGAAATCTTGTGGGAAACGCCAAACGAGATGTCGTGGAAAATGTCGCATTCTTCCATTGTACCCATGGATTTCAACGGCCGAAACATGTACGTGTATAGTGCCGATGGTGGCGTTTGTGGCATAGCCGCCGATGGTGTTGATGAAGGAGAAGTGCTCTTCCAATCCAACGCCTGGAACCACTCGGTGGTAGCGCCGTCGCCAGTGATCCTTGATGGCGGACGTATTTTTCTGACGGCTGGTTATGGAGCCGGCGGAATAATGATCCGGCTGAATCCGCAGGGTGAAAGATTCGAAGTTGAAGTGATTACGGAATACAAGCCGAAGGATGGACTGGCATGTGAACAGCAGACTCCGGTGGTCTGGGATGGCCATTTGTTGGGCATTCTTCCCAAAGATGGCGGTTCCAATCGCAACCAGTTGGTCTGTGCGCACCCGGATGATGTGCAGACCATGGTTTGGACTTCAGGAAAAGACAGCCGCTTTGGATTGGGGCCCTATATTATTGCCGATGAGAAGATGTACATTCTGGATGATGATGGAACACTGACCATGATTAAACCGGACAAGAACCGGTATATTCAGTTGGCGCAGAAAAAGATTCTGGATGGACATGATGCCTGGGGGCCGCTCGCCATTGCTGACGGACGGCTACTCATACGCGACTCAAAAACGATGTTGTGTTTGGATATTGAGAAATAATGCCTCCCCTAACCCCTCCGAAGGAGGGGAACAAGAGAGCAACGAGCAAAAGAAGTGACATAGAGAAACAGTATATAAATGCACTGCCATAGCCCCCTCTCCTTCGGAGAGGGCGGGGGGTGAGGCTTTTAAACCTGAGTATGAAATACAAAAAGCTGGTTAATCTGATATTAGTTGTTTTGGCTCTGGCCATCGCAGTTCTCATTGCGCGCGACTTTGTGCAAAACAGAGGAGGAAAGAATATTGAAAATCCGTACGCTTTCGATGTCAGCGAATACCGAAAAGTTGACCTTGCGGAAATTCTGTACAAGGAAGAAAAGGTACTGCAGCTAAAAGTTAGTGAACCCAAGGGAATTGACTACTACGACGGCGTGATTTGCATTATTGTTGACAGCAGTTTGATTCAGCTCAATCTGCAAGGGCAGATGTTGAAAGAAATCAAGCTGGATACTGCCCCAACGGCTTTGGCAGCCGGGGAGCAACTTTGGGTCGCGTTGAAAAATCAAGTGGTTGCATTTGATCAGGATGGCAACGAAATGCAGCGGTGGAATGATTTCGGCCCCCGTTCGGTGATTACTTCGCTGGCCGTTTCACCCGAATTTGTTTATGTGGCCGATGCTGGTAACCAACTCGTCTATCAATTTTCGCATCAAGGAGAACTGCTTCAGCAGATTGGAGAACGGGATGAAGACAAAGCAGTTCCGGGATTTGTTATTCCCAGTCCTTATTTCGATATCGCTTTGAATGAAGAAAACTATTTGTGGGCGGTTAACCCCGGACGCCACAGCTTGGAAAACTTTAATGCCGATGGTGCAATGCGCAGTTCGTGGACAGCTTCATCAGTGAAAACCGAAGGATTTAGCGGATGTTGCAATCCCGCACATATGGCGATTATGGAGGAAAATGCCTTTGTGACCAGCGAAAAAGGAATTGTTCGTGTAAAAATATACGATCAGCATGGTAAATACATCGGGGTGGTTGCGTCGCCGGATATGTTTGATGACGATGCCCAAGCGCCTGATGTTTGTGTGGATGACGAAGGACGGGTGATTTTACTCGATTTTAGCCGCAAGCAAGTGCGTGTATTCAAACCGAAAAACAACGAATGATGAATCGGAGAGAATTTATACAGACTGGTTTACGCCTGAGCGTTTTGACCGGGATCGTGGGAGGCTCCCTGTTTTTGGTGAGCCGGAACAAAGTTGATTTTACCTGTTCGGAGAACAGCGTATGCAAATCATGTACTGCTTTCAGCGGGTGCGGGTTGGATAAAGCAAAACAAAGCAGACAAGATGAGCGATAAAAAAGAACACAAGCAGGCCAGCAGGCGTGAGTTTATCCAAACCGGGATGCGCTGGACGCTGGGTGTTTCGCTGGCTGGGGTGGCTACAGCAGCTGCGCTGAAGGTCAGCGCCGACGATTACGTGTGGCAGCTTGACCCCTTCAAATGTGTTTACTGCGGACGTTGTGCCGATTATTGTGTGATGACACCTTCAGCAGTGAAATGCGTGCATGCCTACGACCTGTGCGGTTACTGCGATTTATGCGGTGGCTACCTCAAACCCGATGCGAATGCATTGTCAACCGCGGCAGAGAACCAGCTTTGTCCGATCTCGGCTATCCGGCGTAAGTTTGTCGAAGATCCCTATTTTGAATACGAAATTGACGAGGATTTGTGCTTTGGATGTGCCAAATGCGTCGAGGGCTGTTCGTCTTTTGGTAATGGCTCGTTGCACTTGCAGGTCCGACACGATTTGTGTGTCAACTGCAACGAATGTTCCATTGCCCGCGTGTGTCCGGCCGATGCTTTTGAGCGTGTGCCAGCAAGCAATCCATACAAAATAAAAGGTGATTTTTCAGTTGGAACTGATGAGTCAAATCCCGCTTAACCTAGGAAAGTCAATGATCCGAATCTCAAAAATAACATTTTCATTAGCAGCTTTTTTACTGAGCCTGCCGGCATGGGCGCAGCAGCGTTTTCCGAAACCCGAATTTGAAACCGGCTATGTGCAGCCTGCCACCTCCCAAGCTCCCCCACGAGCCTTGTTTTTGGAGTACCTGGATGTTTTCATGTTGGTTGCTGTTTTAATTGTGGCCACTTGGTTTGTGATGAAAAAGCGGTCGCGCCGCGGTGTACTCTGGACCTCCGTTTTCGCCTTGCTGTATTTTGGTTTTTACCGCGAAGGTTGCATCTGCTCCATTGGTGCCATTCAAAACGTTACACTGGCCATTTTCGACCCAACCTACGTGCTGCCGTTTACCGCCCTGCTGTTCTTTGTCATTCCTTTGGTTGTTACCCTGTTCTACGGAAGGATTTTTTGTGCTGCGGTTTGTCCGCTGGGAGCCATTCAGGATTTGGTGGCTTTTCGGCCCATTGAACTGCCCCGGTGGCTGCAAAAAGTCTTGGGAATTGTTCCTTATTTGTATTTGACTTTGGCGGTTTTATACGCCGCGACCAGTTCCGAATTTCTGATTTGCAGGTACGACCCTTTTGTCGGAATTTTCCGCTTTGACGCGGAGTTTCAGATGTTGTTGCTCGGAGTATTCTTTCTGCTGGTTGGTATTTTCGTAGCCCGTCCGTATTGCCGCTTTTTCTGTCCGTACGGCGTGCTGCTGGGCTGGATGTCTACCTTCTCGAAAAAACACATGACCATTACCCCAAGCAATTGTATTCAGTGTAAGTTATGTGCCAATTCGTGTCCTTTTGGGGCCATTGAAGAACCAGTGGAAGAGCAGGGCAACCGACGTTCGAATGTACAGCGGCTGATGACCTATTTGTTTCTTATCCCCCTGTGGATTGGTATCGGCGGACTGGCCGGTTCCATGATGCACGTTCCGCTGGCCAAATTCAATTCGACGGTCTACCTGGCCGAGCAGTTGGTTGAACATCCGGAGTTGAAACAGGACCAGGAACATATTGACGCCCGCGCGTTTATGCAATCCGGTAAATTGATGGATCAACTGGTGACCGAAGCCAAAGAAATACGTAGCCAGTTTTACTGGGGCGGATGGTTGGTTGGCGGATTTATGGGATTGATTATCGGCCTAACCTTGTTAAAGCTTTCATCGCACCGAAACCGGTACGATTACGAACCTGATAAAACAAATTGTTTAAGCTGCGGACGATGCATGGATTATTGTCCGGTGAAGAAATGAAACTAGGAATAAAATGAACTGGACCCTGAAAGATAAAATGAATGTAGCGAAAGGCATTGCCTGGTTTGCTGTTCTTTTTAGTTTGATTGTTAGCGTGATGCTAATTGCCAATTACCTGCAATTGAAGACGGTTGATCCGCTGGAAAGCCCCGCTTTGCAAACCTTGGTCGAACGGCTGCATCAAAACCCCAATGACGAAGTGCTTAAAAACGATATCCGGGCGCTCGACCTGCTCATTCGAAAAGCTTACTTTACCAGCCAGTGGCAAATCCGAACAGGCGCTTACCTCTTGCTTTTTGGCGTGGTGGTTTTTGTGCTGGCCATTCGCTACCTGAAATCGCTCCGCAACGAGTTGGATGAGTTGGAAAGCATTGAAAAGGACGCCTTTCTGGATAAACAACTCGCGCGCAAATGGATGATTTATACCGGTACAGGCTTGTTTATTTTGGCCATGTTGTCTGGTGTGTTTTCAAACAATATTTTAGATGACTACGAGCCGAAAGCACTTGCTAAAGCCCAAATGCCGTCAGATGTAGAGGTGATTGAGGTTCAGCCGGTGGCCGAAAATCAAGCGGAACCGATCGTCCAAGTGGAATCACCAGCTCATGAGGAGTCGGCTCAAACCGAAACGGAAGAGCCGGAAGTGGCTGCCGCGACGGAACCCGAACAGAAAGCCGCTCCGGCAGCAACAAAGGCGAACGTGCCAACCCGCGAGCAACTGCGGGCCAATTACCCATTTTTCAGGGGACCTGCGGGAGATGGCATTTCCTATCAGACTAATGTACCTGAAAAATTCGATGTGGCTTCGGGCGACAAGGTGCTTTGGAAAGTGAAAGTTCCAAAGCATGGATTTAATTCGCCTATTGTGTGGGGCGATCAACTGTTTGTTACAGGGGCCGATAATGATGCCCGCGTGGTTTATGCTTACAATAAGAACACCGGCGAATTGCTGTGGGAAGCCAAAGCCGATCAAATACCCGGTTCCCCCGCGAAGATGCCGAAAGTAACGGAAGATACCGGTTTAGCTGCACCAACCATGGCAACCAATGGCGCTGCGGTTTTTGCCTTGTTTGGTACGGGAGATGTGATGGCACTCGACTTCTCCGGCAAACGGATTTGGGCCAAAAACCTGGGCGTGCCGGACAATCACTATGGACATTCTTCGTCCTTGATCATTTATAAGGACAAATTGATCATCCAATACGACAGTAACCGGGGGTCGAAAGTGATGGCATTGGCAACTACTGATGGCTCATCCCAATGGGAAACCGTACGCGATGTTCGAATTTCGTGGGCATCACCGGTATTGGCCGATGTAAATGGGAAAGTACAACTGGTATTAACCGGTGAACCTTTGGTGGCCGGTTATGATCCGGAAGACGGAAAGGAATTGTGGACGGTTGATTGCATGATGGGCGAAGTTGGCCCTTCTGTTGGTTATGCTGATGGTGTCGTTTATGCGGCGAATGAATATGCTACTTTGGCTGCCATTAAGCTTGGAGACCAACCCGAAGTGATTTGGGAAGAAAGCGAATACCTGCCTGAAGTGGCCAGCCCATTAGCTGCGAATGGCTTGCTGATCGTGGCAACCAGCTATGGCGTTATCGCCTGTTATGACGCAGCTGATGGCACGAAATATTGGGAGCAGGAATACGGCGATGGTATTTACGCCTCGCCAATTTATGCCGATGGAAAAGTGTACGTGATGGATATGGGAGGCAGCCTGCATGTGCTGAAGATGGCTAAAGAATTTCAGTTAATTGCGGAATCAAAGCTGGGTGAAAAATCGGTCTGTTCACCGGTATTTGCCGACGGCAAAATGTACCTGCGTGGTTTTGACCATTTATATTGCATTGGAAAATAAAGGAAATGACGGAAGAAATCCAACATATCATCAGTCAGGTTGATAAAATCATTCAGCAAAAAGGAAACACGAAAAAAGCGCTGATTCCCATTTTGCAGGCCATTCAGGATGAATACAACTACTTGCCTGAAGAAGCATTGCGCCATGTTTGCGACACGACGGAGATCACCCCCGAAAATATTACGGGTGTAGCCAGTTTCTACTCGCAGTTTCGCATGAAGAAAGCGGGGCAGCACCTCATTAAAGTGTGCGTTGGGACGGCTTGCCATGTGAAAGGAGCAGGACAGGTGTACGATGCATTTAAGCGCCACTTCAGCCTGACTGGCGATGAGGAAACCGATGCCGAAGGAAACTACACCCTCGAAAAAGTGTCGTGCTTGGGCTGTTGCACGCTGGCGCCTGTGGTTCAGGTCGACGATGTGACTTATGGCCATGTGACCACCGACAAAGTCGATTCTGTTTTGCACGATTTTGAAAGTCAAATTGGAAAGATCGGTAAGAAAAGCAAGTATCGAAATGCCGATGGCAGCGAGTTTCAGGGCGAAATTCGCATTGGGCTGGGCTCATGCTGCGTGGCCAGTGGCAGCGATGAAGTGAAAAAAGAGATTGAACAAACCATTGAAGGGACGGGTATCAACTTGCAACTGAAAAATGTGGGCTGCGTGGGCATGTGTCACCAGGTGCCGCTGGTTGAAGTGATCGATGAAAACAAAAAAAGCAAGCTTTATGCGAAAGTTAAACCCAACGAGGTAGCCGATATTATTCATAAACATTTTAGGCCCAGGGGATTGTTCGACCGCCTGAAAAACAACACCTTTCACTGGCTGGAAAAGATGCAGACCGACACGGTTTGGGAGGGGGTGGACCGCTATGCTATTGATGTGCGTGATGAAATGGTGTCTAGCTTTTTAGACCGCCAGCTACCCATTGCTACGGAGCATCGTGGTGTGATCAACCCGTTGGATATGGATGAATACCGGCGCTTTGTCGGTTTTGATGCGTTGAAGAAAGTATTGCAAACTGATCGGCATGAAGTGATTCGCATGGTGAAAGACAGCGGATTGCGTGGCCGGGGCGGTGCCGGCTTTTTAACCGGGCTGAAATGGGAGTTGGTGGAGAAAGAAAAAGCGGATAAAAAATACCTGATTTGCAATGGCGACGAGGGCGATCCCGGAGCATTTGTGGACCGGATGTTGCTCGAATCGTATCCCTATCGGGTAATCGAAGGCATGCTGATCGCTGCCTGGGCCGTGCAGGCCACCGATGGCTATTTTTACATTCGTGCCGAGTACCCGCTGGCTGTAACCCGCATCTGGCAGGCCTTGGTTAATTGTCGGGAACAAAACCTGCTGGGCAACAACATATTGGGTTCGGGCTTCAATTTCGATATTCAGATTTACGAAGGGGCCGGTGCCTTTGTTTGTGGCGAGGAAACGGCTCTGATGGCTTCCATTGAGGGCAATCGCGGATTTCCCACCATTCGTCCGCCATTCCCGGCGCACAAAGGTTTGTGGGGCTTTCCAACCCTGATTAACAACACCGAAACCTTTGCCCAGGTGTCCTACATCATCCGCAATGGGGAAACCCGTTTCAGTGAGATTGGCACGGAGAATTCAAAAGGAACCAAAGTGTTTTCGCTGACGGGCAAGGTCAACCGGGGCGGACTGATTGAAGTGCCCATGGGAATCACCATCCGGCAGATTGTGGAAGAAATTGGCGGCGGTGTTCAAAATGGCAAACAATTTAAGGCCGTGCAGGTTGGCGGGCCTTCGGGTGGCTGCATCCCGGCTTCGCTGTACGACACGCCCATCGATTACCATTCGTTGCTTGAAGTGGGCGCCATGATGGGCTCAGGCGGTTTGGTGGTGTTGGATGAAGACGACTGCATGGTCGACATTGCCCGTTACTTTCTGTCTTTCACCCAAAATGAATCCTGCGGAAAATGCACTTTTTGCCGTGTTGGAACCAAGCGCATGCTGGATATCCTGAACCGGATTACTTCAGGAAAAGGAACAAAAAAGGATTTGGAAGAACTGAAATATTTAGCTGAATGGACGAAGAAAGGAAGTTTATGCAACCTCGGAAAATCGGCGCCCAACCCCATTGTAACAACCTTGCAGTATTTCTACGAGGAATATGAAGCACACATTGAAGGCCGCTGTCCGACCGGGAAATGCACGGCGATGATCACCTATTCCATCAACGATGAGTGCATCGGCTGTACCAAGTGCGCACAAAAATGCCCGGTTGACGCCATCAAATTTGAGCCGCACAAAAAACACTCAGTCAACACCGAACTATGCATCAAATGCGATACTTGTAGGCAAGTTTGTCCAACAAATGCAGTTGATGTGGAGTAAATGTCTGAACTAGGATTTTTGAGATGATTGGGATTGAAGGATTTTTTAAACTCATAAAAAGAGGGGATGACTGGTTATGAAATATGAAGAATTGCCACATAAAATTATAGGATGTGCCATAAGGGTACATGCTGCTTTGGGAAACGGTTTTCAAGAAGTCATTTATCAACGGGCAATGGAGATTGAAATGTCAGATAGTGGGATTCATTTTTCCAGAGAATATGAAATGCCGGTCTATTATAAGAATCATCAGATTGGAACACGACGGGTCGATTTCTTGGTAGAGGGGAACATTTCAGTTGAATTAAAAGCAATTATAAAATTGGAGGATGTACATTTGGCACAAGCCATTAATTACCTTGAAGCGTATGACTTGGAAGTTGGCCTGTTGATTAATTTCGGCGCAAAGAGTTTGGATTTCAAACGGCTCAATAATAAAAAGTTCAACCAAAAAAATCAAGGTAATCCATTAATCTCATAAATCTTGGTTCAGACAATGAATTGGCAATCCTTTAGTCCCATAAATCACAGTTCAGACGACTTATGATACATCTAACAATAAACTCCCAGCCCATCACCGTTCCCGAAGGCACCACGCTTTTGGAAGCGGCCCGTACGCTTCGAATTGACATTCCAACCATGTGCCACCTGGAGGGAACGGGGCATTTTACTTCCTGCATGGTGTGTCTGGTCAAAGATACCCGCAATGGTAGGCTCATGGCTTCGTGTTCGATGCCGGCTATGGAGGGGATGGACATTATTACTGATGACGCCGAATGTCGCGAGTCGCGCAAAGCTTCGCTTGAGCTGCTGCTGAGTGAGCATGTGGGCGACTGCGAAGCACCCTGCCAGTTGGTTTGCCCGGCACACATGAACATTCCGCTGATGAACAGGCTGATTGCTGCCGGAAATTACGACAAGGCCATCGACGTGGTAAAGCGCGACATTGCCCTGCCTGCAATCCTCGGGCGCATTTGCCCCGCGCCTTGTGAGGCGGGTTGCCGCCGTAAGCAGGTCGATGAGGCGGTTTCCATTTGTTTGCTGAAAGGTTTCGCTGCCGATCAGGAATTGGAAAAGGGTGTTGCTTCTGTCCAACCCAAAAAGCTATCTGGGAAAAAGGTCGCCATTATTGGTGCCGGGCCCGCCGGACTGGCTGCCGCGTTCTACCTGAATAAGGCTGGCCACCAGGTTTTCATTTATGAGAAGAACGAAAAGGCTGGTGGTGATCTGCTCCAGATTGAAGAAACGGTGTTGCCCGTGAAAGTGATGGAAGCAGAATTTTCGACCGTTCTGAATTCGGATATTAAAACCCATTTTAATATTGAAATAGACCAGCAACGGCTGGAACAACTTCAACAGGAACATGATGCCGTGATCTTAGCAACCGGCGCTATAAACGATCAATTGAAAGGGAGGGGGATAACCCTCTCAAAAACAGGCATCGAAGTCAATAAAGAAACTTATCAAACATCCATCGACAAGGTGTTTGCCATTGGCAATGCGCTGCGCCCGTCAAAACTGGCGGTTCGCTCGGTGGGGCAGGGAAAGGAGTTGGCTTTTGTGCTGGACGAATGGTTCCGGAGCAATCAGTTAAACGCTTATCCATCTCGTTTCAATTCGAAGTTTGGCAAATTGCAGGAAACAGAGTTGATTGAGTACCTGAAAGAGTCGGTGGATGAAAAACGGTTGGAAGCCTCGCGTGGAAAGGCGGCTGGTTTCACCATGGAAGAAGCAATTGCCGAGGCGAAGCGATGTTTGCATTGCGATTGCCGGAACCCCGAAAGCTGTAAACTACGCGAACTTTCGGATACCTATGGCGCGCAGCAAAAACGCTTTCAATACGATGAACGGTTTAAGGTTGAAAAAGAATTTGCCCCACAAAACATTGTTTACGAACCGGCCAAATGCATCAAATGCGGCATTTGTGTGCGCATCACCCAACAACACCAGGAAACCTTTGGGTTTTCTTTTATCGGGCGGGGCTTTGAAGTGAAGGTTGGCGTGCCTTTTTCCGAATCGGTTGAGAAAGCCTTGGAGAAAACAGCCGCGTTAGTAGCAGGAAAATGCCCGACCGGGGCACTGGCCCTTACAGATGCTGAAGAACAAATCAATAAATAGAAATGAGAATTGAATCAACATACAACGGCTTCCTGAAACCAAGCAACGGCATCTCAAGATCGAGCAACGGCGTCTTAAGGTCAAACAACCACATCTTAAGGTCGAGCAACGACATCTTCAAGTCTATAAACTTATCATACATCATCTTTTTAGTATTATTTTCTATCTCGGGCAAGGTTTCTGCCCAGTCCGAATGGCCCATCTTCCGGGGCAACCAACAGCTAACGGCCTCCGTTACGAATGAGTTGCCAGATCAGTTGCAGTTGTTGGCTTCCTTTCAAACCGAAGACGATATCAAGGCTTCGCCGGTGGTAAAAGACGGCGTGGTTTACTGCGGATCGACCGATGGTTATTTCTACGCCTTCAACCTGAAAGGGGAACTGAAGTGGAAGTTCGATGCCGAAAATGCTATTGAAGCTCCTGCGGTGTTGCTTGATGGAAAAGTCATTTTTGGTTCGTTGGACGGTTGGTTGTTTTGCCTGAACCAGAACGATGGGGCGGTAGTTTGGAAGTACAAAACCGACAACCAGATCATCGGCTCGGCCAACTGGCACACCGCCAATGGCCAAACGGTGCTGGCTGTGGGCAGCTACGACTACTTTCTGCACGGCGTCAACCTGACGGACGGGCAAGGTTTATGGCAATACGAATCCGACAACTTTATTAATGGCGCGCCGGCGTTGTATAAAAACAGCGTGGTCTTTGGCGGATGCGACGGCTTCCTGCACTTGGTCAACCTCCAAACCGGACAGGTGAGCTGCAAAATCGAATTATCAACTTACATGGCTTCATCGCCGGCCATTGTGGACAGTGAAGCTTACATTGGCGATTACGAAGGGCGCTTTTTTGCTGTCGATTTGGAAAATGGCACCGTACGCTGGACCTACGACAACGCGGAAAAGAACCTGCCTTTTATTGCGTCGCCAGCCGTTTCAGGCAACTACATTGTTTTGGGGAATGAAGACCGCCAACTATATTGTTTCAACCGGAAAGACGGAACACTGGCTTGGGTGAAGCGCTTGTCGAACCGGATTAATTCTTCGTCGGTGATTGCCGGAAACAAAGTTGTTACAGCAACTATGGATGGTATGCTTTTTATGCATAACTTACAAACCGGAGAGGAATTGCAGCGGTACGAATTGGGTAGCCAGATGATGAGCTCGCCAGCAGTTTACGACGGCAAGATCATCATTGGCGCCAACGATGGAAGAATCTATATTATGGGGGAATAGGGTATATTCCCGATTGCAAAGAATATTTCACCATGCTGGAGGAAAAGTAAATGAACAAATCGCACATTGAAATATACAAAGTTGAAAATGGGCAAACAGAGATTTCAGTTAATCTTGATAACGAAACAGTTTGGCTTAGTTTGAAACAAATGACAGAATTGTTTCAGCGTGACAAATCAGTAATTTCAAGGCATATTAATAATGTTTTTAAGGAAAAGGAGTTAGATAAAGATTCAACTGTTGCAAAATTTGCAACAGTTCAAAATGAAGGAGGACGAAAAATTGAACGGCAAGTTGAGTTTTTTAACCTTGATGTAATTATTTCAGTTGGATATCGGGTGAAATCAAAAAGGGGTATTGACTTTAGAATATGGGCGACCAAGATTCTAAAAGATTATCTGATTAAAGGATATTCATTAAATGAAAAAAGATTAGTTCGGGAAAATAAACAATTGGCTGAGCTGAAAAAATCGATTAAAATTCTTGGAAATGTATTAAATCAGAAGCAGTTGTCCGGTGATGAAAGTACAGGGTTGTTGAAAATTATCTCTGATTATGCCTATGCTTTAGATATATTGGATCAATATGATTATCAAAGCTTGGAAATAATCGAAACTTCAGGTAAAGAAACTTATTACCTGACTTATGAAGAAGCTATCGATCAAATAAGTCTTGTCAAAAAAAAATATGGAAATAGTGATTTATTTGGGCGTGAAAAAGACAATTCATTTAGAAGCTCTGTCTCAACAATATTTCAAACCTTTGACGGTAAAGACTTATACCCAAGCATAGAAGAAAAAGCAGCTAATTTGCTTTATCTCATTACGAAAAATCATTCTTTTACCGATGGTAATAAAAGGATTGCTGCTTTTTTATTCCTTTACTTCCTTGAGAAAAACGGAATTTTATATGACAAAAATGGGGATAAAAGAATTGCTGATAATGCTTTAGTAGCCATAACCTTGATGATTGCGGTGAGCAAAACAGAAGAAAAAGAAACGATAACAAAAATAATTGTAAACCTGATCAATAAAAAAGGGCTTCAATGAAAATAGCACACATTATACCCGGTTCAGGTGGCAGTTTTTACTGCGGCAACTGTTTGCGCGACAGTAAGTACATGAAAGCTTTGCAGGATTTGGGTCAAGAAGTGATCAAAGTTCCGCTTTACCTGCCGCTGTTTGAAGACGCGCACGACTTGAATGAAGTGCCTGTTTTTTACGGAGCTGTGGACATTTACTTGAAGCAACGCTTTCCTGTTTTTCGGCACATGCCGGCTTTTGTCGATAATATGCTGAATTCGAAACCGGTGTTAAACCTGGCGGCACAAAACGCCGGTTCAACACGGGCTAAAGGTCTGGAGGAAATGACCGTTTCGATGTTGCTGGGCGAAGACGGTTTGCAAAAAGAAGAACTGGAGCGCTTGGTGGAGTGGTTGCGCGATGAGGCCAAGCCCGATGTGGTGCACCTGTCGAATGCTTTGTTGCTGGGACTGGCCCGGCGAATCAAGCAGGAAATGAGTATTCCGGTGGTTTGCTTCTTGCAGGATGAGAATGTGTGGGTAGATGTGATGAGCGACAAGCACCGCGAAGAAGTTTGGCAAATCATGGAAGCACGTGGCCGCGAAGTGGATGCTTTTATTGCAGTCAGCAATTTTTATGCGAAAGAAATGAAAAAGCGCATGCATATTCGTCCAGATCAACTGTTTATCAATCACATTGGGGTTGATGCGGCTGACTACCTGGTGAAGCCCGTTCATGAAAAAGAACCTGTTATTGGCTTTATCTCACGGATGTGCGAGGAAAATGGCCTGGGGATTTTGGTCGATGCCTTTTTGTTGTTAAAAGAAGATGAAGCTTTCAGCCCGGTGAAGTTGAAGATTACCGGAGGCAAAACCAATGATGATACGGCATTCATCAAACAGCAAAAGAAAAAAATAGCTTCGGTCGGCTTGGAGGATGATGTGTTGTGGGTTGAAGAGTTTGAAAATCCTTCGCGTCAGAATTTCTTTGATACCGTGGCTCTGTTGACCGTTCCGGTTTTGAATGGCGAAGCGTTTGGTCTTTACCAACTGGAGGCTTTAGCCTCGGGAATTCCGCTGGTGCAGCCCGAGCTGGGCGCTTTCCCCGAAGTGGTGGGTTTGTCGGAAGGCGGCATCACTTATCACCCGAACAGCCCGAAAAAACTGGCCAAAGCCTGGAAAAGTATTATTCTAGACAAAGAAAAACTGGCAGCGTTAAGTGCAAAAGGATTGGACGGGGTAAAAACACATTTTGACGTTCATCAACAAGCTGAAAAACTTGTGGAGATTTATGAGAAGGTAACGGAAAAAAAAGAACATAAAGTCTGAGTTGAGATTTTAACTCGAAACTCAAAACACAAGAGATATGCTCGAAATAAAATCACTAACCAAAAGTTTTCAATCTGGCTCGGGAACACGGCGAATCATTCTGGATGAACTCAACTTGTCGGTGCAGGATGGCGAAAGCGTCGCTATTGTTGGGCCGTCGGGTTCTGGAAAAACAACCTTGCTCAATATGCTGGGGGCGCTCGACCGGCCAGATAGTGGTGACGTATTTCTGGATGGCGAACCGGTTTTCAGCAAAAATGAAAAGCAACTGGCCCAATTTCGGAACCAGTCCATCGGTTTCGTGTTTCAGTTGCACCATTTGCTTCCGCAGCTCAATTTATTGGAAAACATCTTGCTGCCAGTTGTTGCGCAGCAATCAACGGTGGATTCAGTCAGCCGGAAACGTGCTGAAGAACTGACGCAGAAACTGGGCATTGCCGGATTGCAAAATCAACGGCCCGGACAACTGTCGGGCGGTGAGTGCCAGCGCACGGCCGTTGCCCGCGCCTTGATTAACCAGCCACGGATTTTGCTGGCCGACGAGCCAACCGGAGCACTGGATCAGCAGTCATCCAATCAGTTGGCTGACCTGCTTTTACAGCTCAACCGCGAAGAAAACACCAGCCTGATTGTGGTGACACACTCCATGACCTTAGCTTCGAAAATGGATAAGATTTACCAACTCGAAAACGGAAAACTGCAACTTACGGAGGCATGAACGGAATTCGCTACGCTATAAAATCACTGCTTTATTTTTGGAAATTGAACCTGACCATGGTGTTGGGAGTCGTGCTCAGTACAGCTATTTTACTGGGGGCGTTTGTTATTGGCGATTCGGTTACCTACAGTCTGAAGCAAATTACTTTGCAGCGGTTGGGCAATACCAACTGGGTGATTACTGGCGGCGAGCGGCTTTTCAGAGCCGAATTGGCTAACGAAATCGCCTCCGATGAGTTGGAAGTTACTCCGCTGTTGTTTGCTAACGGCATGGCCGTTTTAGACGGCGGTAAAGCGCGCGCCAATCAGTTGCAGGTGTGGGGTGTGAAAGCAGGCTTCGATGCATTTGCTGAAACGGACCACCGATATGAATTAGAAAGTAATGAGGCTGTCATTAACGAACAACTGGCCGAAGTGCTTGGAGTAGAGGTGGGAGAGGAGCTGCTGTTGCGGGTAAACAAGCTAAGTACTTTCCCGGCCAATACGCCCTTCGTTTCGGCTGACGAGTCAACCATTTCGTTTCGGGTGAAGGTCATGGCAATTGCTTCCCTGGCACAAACCGGCAATTTTAATCTGCAAGCCATTCAATCGGCTCCCAAAAATATATTTGTTTCCCTCGATTTTCTTAACCGGCAAATGCAATTGGATGATCTGGCGAATGTGTTGTTGGTGAATGGCTCCGGTTTGGATGAAACGGGTTTATACGAGCAGATTTCAGCGCATTGGAAATTGGAGGATCTGAATCTTTCAGTTAGAGAAAACACCAATTTGAACTATACGGAGTTGATTTCCGACCGGGTATTTATTGAGCCTTCCGTAGCCCAGAAGTTGCTGATCGGCAGTGAGACTTATCCAATCTTTTGCTATTTCGTCAATCAATTGAAGGTTCAGGATCAGGTGACACCCTATTCATTTGTGGCCGGTTTACCATCGACAGTGGTGAATTTACGAGCGAATGAGATGATCATCAACCGTTGGCTGGCTGAGGATTTGCAGGCTGCAACGGGTGATTCCATCTTGGTCACTTACTTTGAAGTGGGACCGCTGCGCCAATTAATTGAGAAGTCGGCTTGGTTTCGAGTGACTGGAATCGTGGAAATGGAGGGGCAATGGGCGGATGCCAACCTAATGCCGGACATTCCGGGCTTGTCGGATGCCGGGCATTGCAGCGACTGGGAAACCGGTGTTCCGGTGGATTTATCAAGCATTCGCCAAAAGGATGAGGACTACTGGACGGACTTTAAAGGCACGCCCAAAGCATTTATCAATCTTAGTACTGCGCAAGATTTGTGGGGAAACCGCTTTGGAGCATCAACGGCCATTCGCCTGAATGGTTTACAGGCTGCTGACTTTGAAAGTCGGGTTTTAGCTGAGATTCAGCCGGAAGATGTTGGGTTCCAAGTGAAGGATGCCAAAGCTGCTGGCTTGCAGGCGGCTGGCCAGGGAGTCGATTTTAGCGGCTTATTTATTGGCCTGAGTTTTTTTGTGCTCTTTGCGGCCTTGTTGTTGGCCTACCTCATGTTTCAGTTGTACCTGAACTTTCGTCGTTCGGAGATTGGCACATTGCACGCCATGGGCTTTTCTGCTCAAAAAATCAGGCAGCTGTTTTTCTTCGAAGCACTATTGCTTGTTTTGGTTGGAACTCTGCTGGGAGTGCCCATCGGATTGGCATACAACAGCCTGATTATGGATGCCATCAACAGCATTTGGCGAGATATTGTCCGTACCTCTATTTTGAATATTCACGTGACACCGTTGGCTATTATTCAGGCGATGCTGATCGTTGGCCTCATTAGTTTGGTGAGCGTATGGTTTGTGCTTTGCAACTATGCCAAGCAACAGATTATTGCGATGCAGCAAACGCAGTCGGGCAAGCCAAGCTCGGGCAGGTGGTCTCTGCGTATTGGTTTGGGTTTAAGCTTGCTTTCGGTTTTGCTGATGCTTTCGCAAGGTATTGGCAGCGAAATCAACCCGGCGGTGTTTTTCATCAGTGGCTTTGGGCTTATGCCCGGACTGATTTTCCTGCTCAATTTTATTTTTATCCGAAGAGAAAATAGAATAGCGGAGAACTTGTCATTCCGCTTTTTTTCGAATCAATTGGTTTTAGCCGATAGACGACGAAGTCTCTTGATTGTCAGTTTTCTGTCGGTAGGAATTTTTCTGGTGCTTTCTACCGGGCTAAACCGAAAAGATTTGACACGAAATGCGGACCAGCCATCTTCCGGAACCGGAGGCTACACTTTTTTTGCGGAAACCAGCTTCCCGGTGCTGTTTGATTTAAATTCGCCGGAAGGCCGCTTTGAAGTGGGGCTGGAAGATTCGCCGGCTGAATTTGTGCAGTTTCAAGCTTTGGCGGGCGATGATGCCAGTTGTTTGAATCTGAACCGCGTGGCCCGCCCCCGAATTTTAGGTTTTGATCCGGAAAAACTGGACGAGCAGCAGGCATTTACCTTTGTTGCCCAAACCGACGACTTGGATACTGCGCATCCCTGGTTGAGTTTGAATCAGGTGCTAGCTAACGGACAAATTCCGGCGGTGGCCGACCAAACAGTGATTAAATGGGGCTTGGGCAAATCGGTGGGCGATACGCTCATCTATCAAAATGAGTCGGGCGAAGAGGTAGTTTTAAAATTGGTAGGTGGCTTGGCCAATTCCCTTTTCCAAGGAAATATTTTGATTGCCGATCGATTGTTTTACGCGAATTTTCCTTCGGTGAGCGGATCGCAAGTGTTTTTGGTACAGGCTCCTGAAACCGAAGAGGAAAATCTTCGTTCGGCCTTTCGGAACTATGGATTGGAAATTACGCCAGCCAAAGAACGTTTGTTGCTTTTTTACCAGGTTGAAAACACCTATCTCAACATCTTTCTGATGCTGGGGGCACTTGGATTACTCATTGGAACCATTGGGTTGGGAATCATTATTTTTCGAAGTATCTATGAAAACCGCGCCCAGTTTGCTTTGCTGGAAGCAACCGGTTTCCGTAAACAGAAAATCCGGCGAATGACCTTACGCAGCTATATGCAGCTCGTGCTTTTGTCGCTGGTAATCGGGCTGATTCCTTCTATTCTTTCGGCTTTGCCAAGTTTACGTTCGTCGCTTTATTTTGGACTGATTTACTGGAGTCTGGCTATTTTTGTTTTGGTGCTTTTCAGTGCCTGGTTGTGGGTTTTTACAGGCAATCGCCTGGCGATGAAAGGGAATCTCTACGAAGCGCTGAGAAATGATTAGTTTTCATGTTATCGTCGCGCCATCATCATCATGTGCATCAATCCACCTCCGTTGCTCACATTGGTAAATCCTGCCTGTTGCAGTCCCCGCTGTGCATAGGCCGAGCGTGCCCCGGATGCGCAGTACAAGGTGATTTCTCTTGATTTGCTGCCCAGTTCATCGATTCGTGCATACAACTCGTCCAAAGGAATATTAATGGCATTTGGGAAAGCTCCGGCCTGGAATTCTTCGGCCGTGCGAACATCAATAACCAACGGCTCATTTGATGAAGCAGAAGAAACCGATGTGCGATTTCGATTAGACATCATGGCCGATAGTCCGCCGCCATTTTTTACGTTGGTGTAACCAAGCTGCATCAGCATGCGTTGGGCATAGGCCGAGCGCGCTCCTGTAGCACAATAAACCACAATTTCGCGTGATGCATTCGTTCCCAATTCTTCAAAACGATACATGAGCTGATCCATCGGGATGTTGATGGCATCAGGATAGGCTCCCTCCTGAAATTCCTCTACCGTGCGCACATCAATGACAATGGGCGAATGATCATCGGCTACTTTTGCCGTTGTTTTATCTTCAGTTTTAGCTTTTTCTTCTTCCAGCGATTTGGTGTCAACCGGAAGCAAATCAATTTCAATCTGTTTAAAACCAATGGTCCGGGCTTGCCGTTGCAAGGAGGTGTGTCCTCCCGAAATATTGGTTACATCGTTGAACCCCGCTCCCCGCAAAGAGCGCAAAGCCTGGTGCCCTTTTTTGCCGGTTTCGTCGTAGACCATGATCGGTTGATTGGTTGGAATATCTGATAGCTGCAATGACAGCAGTTCCAACGGAATATGGATGGCGCCTTGAATATGGCTTTTTTCGAAAGCAAAGATATCGCGAACGTCCAGATAAACCGGGCTTTTATCGGCAACAAAGTCATCGAGCTCAGAAACCGTAACCGATGGGCTGAAACCAGAATTGCGGTTTTCGGCTGTGTAGGCAGCCATATTGATGGCATCGTTGGCGGTTCCAATCGGAGGCGAATAAGCAAAGTCAATATCCGCCAAATCGCTGATCGTCAGCTTTGCTGCTGTCGCGGTGGCAATCACATCCAATCGTTTGTCGGCCCCTTTATAGCCTGCCGTTTGTCCGCCCAGCACCACGCCTGTTTTTCGATCATAAACCAACAAGGTGCTTACCGTTTCGGCTCCGGGATAATACGAGGTGTGATGTTCTTTGTGAACGACCACAGCATCAGCATTAATTCCGGCAGCGTGGGCCTGTTTCAAAGAGAGTCCCGTGGTTCCTGCCACCGCTTCAAATACGCGTACGACAGATGTACCGATGGACCCTTTGTATTGGTGGTGTCCACCCAAAGCATTCTCGGCAGCAATTCGTCCTTGGCGGTTGGCCGGGCCAGCCAATGGAATCCGTACTTTTTTACCACTTACGCGATGTTCAATCTCAATCATATCACCGGCAGCGTAAATATCCGGGTCGGAGGTTTGAAGTTCAGCATTCACCAGTAAGCCACCTGCGTCGCCCAATTCAAGCCCGGCATCGATCGCCAGTTGCAGGGTCGGGCGAACGCCAATCGACAGCAAAATCATATCGGCTTCGAGCCGTTTTCCATTGTTCAGCTTCACTGAATTACTTTTGATTTCGGTGACGCCTGCATTGGTATGAACTCCAACGCCGTAGGCCAGCAGTTCGTTCTCAATAAATCCGGCGGTTTCGGCCTCCATCAGGCCCATGACGTGTGGCATCATTTCTACCACATTCACCTTCAATCCTTTTTTTACCAACGCTTCCACCATTTCGAGACCGATAAATCCACCGCCAACGACCACCGCGCTTTGCGGATTTTTTTCTTCCAAATGGTTGGAGATTTTATCCATATCTTCCAAAGTCCACAGCGTAAAAACATGGTGGAGATCAGCGCCCGGAAGTGTTGGGTTGATTGGTTTTCCGCCTTGTGCAAGAATGAGTTTCGTATATTCGAAAGTTCTCATCTCACCATTGATGCTGTTGGTTGTTTCAACCCGGTGGGCCTGGCGGTTGATTGCTGTTACCCGGGTGTTGGTATGAACTTCAACCTCATACTGCTCCTTGAAACTTTCAGGACTTTGTAGAATCAGTTTTGAGCGGCTTTTGATATCGCCTCCAATGTAATACGGTAGTCCGCAATTGGCAAATGAAATATCGGGGCCTGCTTCAAGCATAATAATTTCGGCTGTAGGAGATATCCGGCGAGCTTTTGCAGCAGCGGTTGCTCCGGCCGCAACTCCCCCTATAATGATCATTTTTTCCATAATCTTCTTGTGTAATGTTAATTCGTTGCAAAAGTATTCTGAATGATACCAGCAACCTAGCATCTTCGCCTGTGCTGTTCCAACTCTCGGGTTGAAATGGAACAACTTTTTTATTGATTTATTCCTAACTTCACCCCTCAATGTAATGATTTTAAATTCATGAAGACGATTTTGGAAACCGATGATAATTTTATTTGTGACATTAAGGCGCCATGTTTTCAGACACTTGCACCCGATGAAGTTCAACTGGTGCGATCGGCAAAAACGCAGGTTCATTTTCGGAAAGGCGACAATTTGACCAAGCAAGGTGCTTTTGCGTCGTATGTATTGTTCCTGATTGATGGTTTGGTCAAACAGTACCTGGAAGGCGATAACAACAAACTTTACAACCTGAAGATTTTTCAGCAGGGCGACTTTGTTGGACTGTCGTCAGCCTTTTCAAAAAGTACTTTCGATTATTCTACGGTTGCACTCACCGATTGCATGGCTTTTTTGATTGAAAAAGACGCCATCGGCCAAGTGGTCAGGCAGAATGGTTTGTTTGGATACAACTTTATTCAGCGTTACTGTGAGCAAAGCACGGGTTTGTTTTCGACCATCCGAAGCGTGCTTTACAAGCAGATGAATGGCCGCCTGGCCGATACCTTGCTTTACCTGAATGGTTTTAAAGCTGAGAATCCCAAAATCTTTCATCTGCTTTCGCGAAAAGATCTGGCTGAATTCGCCGGAATTTCGACAGAGAGTGCCGTTAAGCTATTGAAGTCGTATGAAAAAGACGGATTGATTCAATTGAAAGACAAAGATGTGATCGTGCTTGAGTTTGATAAGCTGCGAGAGATTAGTCTGCGGGGGTGAAATTGGCTCACTTCAAATTTTTGACGAAAAAAGGAATCCTTTGGATTTTAATGATCCATAAGCGACATGTTTTGAAATTCTTAAGAATATCACAATTGATCCCCCTTTAGGCAAAAGCCGAACAAGCTCAAAAAAAGGATAGCCACCCCAAAGCACTTCGCTGGGTATTCAGGGGGTCAAATCATTCACAAATCATGCAGAATCGGGTCTGTTTTTCGACTGTCATGCTCAATTTCGTCCGCTAATTTTTCCATTTTTCACAGAGAACAACAAAGCTGGTCGCCGATTTTCCTATTTTTTCGAAAAAACATCAAAGCTGGCCGCTGACTTTTCCATTTTTCACAAAAAACAAGAAAGCTGGCCGCTGATTTTTACATTTTTTACAAAATTTGGAAAAGCTGGCCGCAAATTTTCTTCTTTTTTCAAAAAAACAACAAAGTTGGCCGCCGATTCTTCCATTTTTTCGAAAAAATAAGAAAGCTGGTCGCTGACTTTTCCATTTTTTACAAAAAACAACAAAGTCAGTGACTGGATTATAGTCCAACGGGCGTCAGCAAAAGCTCCAGACTCCAGGAACTGTCTATTTATAAGCTACCCTTTGGCTAAACCCTACTTCCTTTCAAATAGGATAACACTAACTCTCCACCATGATTTGAATTGATCCGTGAAATTTTTGGATCGGGTAGGGACTAAAAACAACAATGGGAACCACTCGTTACGAATAGCTCCCATTCACTACTTGACGACCGAAATCATCTTTCGTGCCAGGCTACTGTTATTTTGACTGGCTGATCATCGAATCGAGGATCCCTGTTTTCAGCCCTTGGCTTTCCGGCAGTGCTTTTTACAGCATCGCCTTCCGGCTGTCCGCTCAACAAACCCGAAGATCGTTTTCCCGGACGAAGTTTTTGACAGCTTTTGAGGAATTTTGGTCTTGCGATCATCCTTCACTCAAATTTCGATGGTTTAATGAACCGGAGTTCCAACGATCTCTTATTATCAGTCCGGAACGAATTCCTTCCTGAAAATAGCCATCAATCTTAAACCTACTTGATCTGCCGAAGCAAATCGTTTTCGTTTTAATCAAGCTTGTAAAGAACGGGTCTTTGGTTGCTTAAACTTCGGCTCGTTTGATGCACAAACCCGAGGGTCTGGACGATTTGACGCTGACTCAGCTAAGAGCTTTTGTCGCCTCTACATCTTCGGAGCAGTCTTTTATCGCTCACCTGATAGTATCAAATGTACACCGAAAAACCAATATAAGTCAATTATTTCGAGGGTTTTAAATCAACCAGGTGTTAACCGGAGATATTAACAATTGTCAGTAAGTCATAGAACGCTTACGACAATTCGTGTTTGGCGAGTTTCTCTCTGTTCGTCAATGTGGTTATAAACAATTTCGGCTGTTTTTATATTGCAGAAATCGTATTTACGTAATAAAAAATGCCCCCTTTGCAGAGAGCATTTTTTAGTTTTAGCGTTGGATTAACATCCAGCAGCATTTTTATCGTCAGCTTTTTCATGATACCATTTGAGCGGAAATGAAGATGGTCGCTCAATAGGTAATCCATACAGGCGGTCCATAACCAGGCTTGCTAATACACCAAGCGCCCTGGATACTCCGAACATGACGGTGTAAAAGGAATGCTCTTTGATGCCGTAATGGTAAAGCAAAGAGCCCGAATAGGCGTCTACGTTTGGCCAGGGGTTTTTCACCTTTCCAGTTTCTTCCAAAATTGGCGGTACCACCCGCGAAAGCGTATTAACGATATTGACTAGTTTATCGTCTTTCACATATTTCTTGGCAAATTCCTGTTGTGCTGTAAACCGTGGATCGGTTTGACGCAAAACGGCGTGTCCATACCCCGGAATAACTCGTCCTTCAGCCAGTGTTCGTTTGCTATAGGCAATAATTTCTTCTTCTGTTGGATTTTCGGTATCCAACTCCTGAAGCATGGAAAAAATCCAGTTTATTACTTCTTGATTGGCGTAACCATGAAGCGGGCCTGCTAATCCAAGCATACCGGCAGCATAAGCATAATAAGGGTTGCTGAGGGCCGAGCCTACCAAGTGAGTGGTATGAGCCGAAACGTTTCCACCTTCATGATCGGAATGAATCACCATATACAAGCGAAGTAAGCGTTTCACTTCTTCGCTGTCGTGACCCATCATGTGAGCCAGGTTTCCAGCCCAGTCCAGACGTGGATCCGGTTCAATATGATGATCGTTAAAGAACTGGCGGCGATAGATGTAGGCTGCAATCCTGGGCAAACGTGCAATCAGGTTCATCACATCTTCGTAGGTTGTATCCCAATAGTGCTTCTTATGAACCCCCGTACGGTATGCTTTCTGGAAAATTGAATCTGTAGCCATGCTGAGAATAGCCGCACTGAATTGAGTCATCGGGCGGGCATTCTTTGGAATGGCATCAATTACATCAAACACATGCTGTGGCACATAGGCACGCGTTGCCCAGTCCTTGCTGAGGTTTAACACATCGTCACGCTCTGGTATTTCGCCGATCAGCATCAGGTAGAAAAGTCCTTCGGGAAGTGGCTCTCCGTCGGGATTCAATCGAGGTAGCTTTTCCCGAAGCTCGGGAATCGTGTGTCCACGAAACCGAATTCCTGTTGTTGGGTCCAGTTTCGAAGTGTCAGTAATTAAACTGGGCACACCTTTCATCCCTGTCATGACTTGCCCTATTGTTACATTGGCAATTACTTTGTCTCCATGTTCGTTCTTAAGTCGTTGGTATTCGTTAACGCACTTGCTTGCTTTCTGGTAAAACCGATTCTTAATGTATTCCATTTTATAAGTATTTTAGTTTGATTTTTTTCAAGTTAGTGAATATTCCGGATTATTTCATCAGCAAACTCCGTGGTAGACAACAGGGTTGAACTTTCCATCATGGCATGCAGATCTGACGTCACCCGACGTTTAGCAAAGGTATGTTCCATGGCATCGAAAACATGTTCGGCTGCCTCATCCCATCCAAGGTACTCAAGCATCATAACTCCTGAGAGAATCAATGAACTTGGATTGGCTTTTCCTGTACCGGCTATTGTTGGCGCCGTACCATGAGTGGCCTCGAAAATAGCAAATCCACTTTGGTAATTGATATTCGCACCGGGCGATATACCAATTCCACCTACCATGGCTGCCAATTGATCGGAAATATAATCACCATTCAAATTCATGGTCGCAATAACCGAATGATTGTATGGATGCAATAAACTGTCTTGAAGAAAGGCATCAGTAATCACATCCTGTACGATGACTTTACCTGATTTTTTGGCTTGTTCAAGTGCCTTTTGCGCATCCAGCTGACCTTTGTCCTGCTCAATTTGCTGATACTGTCGCCAGGTAAAAACCTGATCGGCAAATTCTGATTCTGCTAAATCATAGCTCCAGTTTTTGAAAGCACCTTCAGTAAACTTCATAATGTTTCCTTTATGTACAAGGGTTACTGAGGGCAGATCCCGTTTGATGGCATAATGAATAGCCGCTCTTACGAGCCTTTCAGAACCTTCTTTCGATATGGGTTTTACGCCGAAAGAGGAACTTTCAGGAAAACGGATCTCCGAAGTTACACCCATTTCATGAATCAGAAAATCCCGAAACTTTTTCGTTTTTTCTTCCCCTGTCATAAACTCAATTCCGGCATAAATATCTTCCGTGTTTTCGCGAAAGATATGCATGTCGACCATTGACGGATACCGGATGGGAGAGGGTACTCCCTTAAACCAGCGCACCGGGCGCAGGCAAACATATAAATCGAGTGTTTGACGCAAAGCTACGTTGAGCGAACGAATTCCTCCTCCTACGGGCGTTTCCAGTGGGCCTTTTATTCCAACCAGGTATTCTTTAAAGCTGTCAATGGTTTCATCAGGAAGGTATTGACCTGTTGCCTTAAAGGCTTTTTCACCCGCCAAAACTTCTTTCCATACCAGCTTTCTGGATGTTCCGTAAGCCTTTTCAACAGCGGCATCTAAAACTATTTGGGATGGTTTTGTAATATCCTTACCAATTCCATCACCCACAATGTAGGGGATAATGGGTTGGGTGGGTATTTTCAGAATCCCATTTTCGAGTTTGATATTTTCTCCCATAATTAGTTCGCTGTTAATCTGCTTTTCAGGTTAGCATCAATCGTATTTAAAAATTCCTCTGTTGACAGATAATGTTCTTGTTTCAGATCCTTTTCGTGAATAATCAAGGCCAGGTCTTTCGTCATTTTTCCGCTTTCAATAGTCTCAATACAAACTTGCTCCAGTGTGTTGGCAAAGCCAATTAAAGCTTGGTTGTCATCCAATTTACCTCTGAAAGCCAAACCTCTCGTCCACGCAAAAATGGAGGCGATTGGGTTTGTCGATGTTGGATTTCCTTGCTGGTGCTGGCGGAAGTGGCGTGTTACTGTTCCGTGAGCAGCTTCTGCTTCCATGGTTTTACCGTCTGGAGTGATCAAGGTTGACGTCATCAAGCCTAAAGAACCAAATCCTTGAGCTATCGTGTCCGACTGAACATCGCCATCGTAATTTTTACATGCCCAAACATATCCGCCTTCCCATTTCATGGCAGCGGCTACCATATCGTCAATTAAACGGTGTTCGTAAGTAATTCCGGCAGCTTCAAATTTCTCTTTAAATTCATTATTAAACACTTCCTCAAAAAGATCTTTGAATCGACCATCGTATTTTTTTAAGATGGTATTTTTTGTTGAAAGGTAAAGTGGCCAGCCTTTGCTGAGCGCCTGGTTCATACAAGCTTTGGCAAACCCGATGATCGATTCGTCGGTGTTGTACATGGCCATGGCTATTCCGTCGCCTTCAAAATCAAAGACATCAAACGATTGCACTTCGCCACCGTCTTCAGGGGTAAACGTAATGGTTAATTTCCCTTTTCCTTTGGTTCGGAAGTCAGTTGCACGGTATTGGTCACCAAACGCATGACGGCCAATACAAATCGGTTTTTTCCATCCTGGCACCAATCGTGGAATATTACTAATGATAATGGGTTCGCGGAAGACAGTTCCACCCAGAATGTTTCGGATGGTTCCATTGGGCGAGCGCCACATGTGTTTTAAATTGAATTCTTTCACTCGAACTTCGTCTGGAGTAATGGTTGCGCATTTGATTCCCACACCATACTTCTTGATGGCATGGGCAGCATCAATGGTGATTTGATCATCTGTTCCATCACGTTTTTCCATTCCCAAATCATAATACTTAATGTCCAGGTCGAGGTAAGGAAAAATGAGTTTTTCTTTAATGAAAGACCAAATAACCCGGGTCATTTCATCTCCGTCCAGTTCAACAACCGGATTTACTACTCTAATTTTGTTCATTTCGGGTGTCTAATTTTTGATTAGTTATTTTGTTGCTTAATTAAATTTAATGCTGAGCCGGCTTTATACCAATCAATTTGTTGCGCATTGTAGGTATGATTTAATTCGATAATTTCCTTATTTCCATTGGCATGAACCAATTCTACGTACAATGGTTTTGCGGGTGCGAATTCCGATAAATTAATGAAATTGAATTTGTCATCTTCCTGAATTTTATCGTAGTCTGCTTCGTCCAAAAACGTGAGCCCCAGCATGCCCTGTTTCTTCAGGTTGGTTTCGTGGATTCGTGCAAATGACTTGACAATGATTGCTTTGACTCCAAGATGACGGGGTTCCATGGCAGCATGTTCGCGCGATGAACCTTCGCCATAGTTATGGTCGCCCACGACTACGGTCGGGATATTGGCTGCTTTGTAGGCCCGTTGTACCTTGGGAACTTCATCGTAAGCTCCATTCAACTGATTTTTAACTTTGTTGGTTTCGTTGTTGAAGGCATTGACAGCTCCAATGAGCATGTTGTTGGAAATATTGTCCAGGTGTCCGCGGAAACGCAACCAGGGACCTGCCATCGAAATGTGGTCGGTGGTACATTTTCCGGCTGCTTTGATTAGTAACCGGGCGCCATTCAGATTTTTTCCATCCCATGGGTCAAATGCTGAAAGCAACTGCAGACGACCGGAATCTGGTGCTACTACGATAGTAACCGATGAACCGTCAGCGGCAGGGGCCTGATAGCCGGCATCTTCAACAGCAAAACCTTTGTCAGGCAGCTCTTGTCCTGTTGGAGGATCCAAAACGACTTTTTGCCCATCTTCATTGATTAATTTGTCGGTCATTGGATTGAAGGTGATGTCGCCGGCAATGGCCAAGGCGGTAACCAACTCGGGTGATGCTACAAAAGCATGCGTGTTGGGGTTTCCATCGGCACGTTTCGAGAAGTTTCGGTTGAAAGAATGTACAATCGTATTTTTCTCGCCTTTTTCTGCTCCCGCCCGGTTCCATTGTCCGATACAAGGACCGCAGGCATTGGCAAATACGCTGGCACCTATTTTTTCAAAAATATCGATAAAGCCATCTCGTTCAATGGTGTAGCGAACTTGCTCCGAGCCCGGCGTGATGGTAAATTCTGACTTTGTTTTTAATTTTTTATCTACTGCTTGCTGGGCAAGTGAAGCAGCTCTCGAAATATCTTCGTACGATGAATTGGTACACGAACCAATTAATCCAACTTCAATTTTGGTCGGCCATCCGTTTTTCTTTGCCGCTTGGGCAACTTGAGAAATTGGAGTTGCCAGGTCAGGGGTAAAAGGTCCGTTTAGATGAGGCTCCAGTTTATCCAGATCAATTTCAATCAACTGATCGAAATACTTTTCAGGATTGGCATACACTTCCGGATCGGCAGTCAGATGTTCTCTGATTCCGTTGGCCAGATCGGCCACTTCAGAACGCTCAGTGGCCCGAAGGTAGCGCTCCATCGACTCGTCGTAGCCAAAGGTTGACGTTGTGGCCCCAACTTCGGCACCCATATTGCAAATGGTTCCTTTACCGGTAGCTGACAGAGATTTGGCTCCTTCGCCAAAATATTCAATAATTGCTCCGGTACCGCCCTTTACAGTTAGTATACCTGCAACTTTCAAGATAATATCTTTAGCTGCGGTCCAGCCATTCAGCTTGCCAGTTAGTTTCACACCAATCAGTTTGGGAAATTTTAGTTCCCAGGCCATGCCGGCCATGACATCAACCGCGTCGGCTCCACCAACGCCAATGGCGATCATCCCCAATCCGCCTGCATTTACCGTGTGCGAGTCAGTTCCGATCATCATACCACCGGGGAAGGCATAGTTCTCCAAAACTACCTGGTGAATAATTCCTGCACCTGGTTTCCAAAAGCCAATACCGTACTTGTTTGAAACCGATTCCAAAAAATCAAAAACTTCTTTGTTGCTTTCCAAGGCAAATTTTAAGTCGGTACGACCGCCAACACTGGCTTGTATTAAGTGGTCGCAATGAACGGTTGACGGAACGGCTGTTCTGTCTCTTCCCGAATTCATAAACTGGAGCAAGGCCATTTGAGCCGTGGCATCCTGCATGGCAACCCGGTCGGGCGCAAAATCCACATAATCACCTCCTCGCTTAAATTCGGTTACTTTTTCCGGTTCAAACAAGTGGGTGTAGAGAATTTTTTCAGAAAGGGTAAGCGGTTTCTTTAATACTTCTCTGGCCTTTTCTATACGAGGGCCAAAATTCTCGTAGGTTTTCTTTACTAAATCTAAATCAAACATATTGTGGTTTTTTAATCGATTGTCTTTTCGGGCTTATTATCCCCATTTTCCTTAACAAAAAGAGCCGCTAAAGGTTTCCCTTGAAGGGCTTAAGATATCAAAAAATCCTTGATAAGATATGTAACTATTTACATATTTCAAAGCAGCATTCTTTATTTAGAATAGGTAAAAAGAAGTCATTTGGGTGGAATCATTTTCTGAAAATATGTTCCCTTAACAGGAATAGAGCAGGGATCTCTATAAAAAAGATGATCTTAAAAGACTGATTTTTAGAAATAAAAAAACCACCTGGAATGAATAGGTGGTTAACGATAGCTTGAGTCGAAAATTTTGATTAGGGAAGAAAACTGAGCAAGGTGTCACCACGAAGTCCTCTTCGGAGTGTTTCCAGTGGAATAACCTCCGTTTCGGAAATATTGCCCAAATTGACATTAGCTCCCAGCAATTTGATAAACCACACTTGCTGGCTTTTTAGCGGGGCTTCCCATAAAATATGTTCTGTGTTGATTTCCTTTTTGATATCCATGATCAGTTGGCTGTTGGCTGATCCATCTTCCTGGTAGATGCCCATGTTACCACTTTCGCGGGCTTCGGCAATGACTTTCCATGCACCGGCTTCCAATTCACTTTTCATCCATGAAACCCATTCTGCATTGCTGATTTCTTTTCCCCGAAGTTTGGATCCAACTTCTGAGAAAATCTCAAAGTCCTTAGCCAGGTCAGTAATATACTGGCATTTTTTATCGTGTTGAATCGGGAGGACACCATCGGACACTTCGGCTGTTTCAACGCCACTGTCGGCAATAAATTTGCGGTAGTCGTCGAACATGTTTCGGGCAACGAATGCTTCGAAAAGTGTCCCACCAAAATAGGGTCTGATACCAGCTGTCTGATAGAGTTTTATTTTTTCTTTCAATCGGGGAGTCAGCAGCCCTGTACCAAAGCCAAGCTTGACAAAATCCATGTATTCTGCTGCGACCTCACATAGATCTTCTGCCTGTCGCAGACTTAGTCCTTTGTCCATAACCATTGTAAGGCCTGATGAGCGTGGTTTTTCAGGGCGTCCAGGAATAAACGGTAAGTTGAAATTCATGCTTAAAATTTGGTTGATTGGTATTCTTTTATGAGTTGTTTGATGGATTCGTTTTGTTGTGCTTTGGGGTAATAATCAAAAAGGTCGCGGTAACTGTTGAAATCAGCTTTTAGTGCGATTTCAAAATAATCGGTGGCCGAACGTTCTTCGTTATTTTCAAGCAGATAAGCTGTTAACCGGTAATTGATGTTCGAGTCGTCAGCAATAATTTTTTGTGCTTTTTTCAGGATGTCGATTGATTGCTGAAGCAGGCCCTGTTCGTATTGCATTTCAGCATACGAAATCCAACTTTCCCGGTTGTCCGGATCCAAGGTGGTAGCCATTTCAAATGCTGATTCTGCCTGATCGTAAAGGCCAAGTTCATGATTTATTTTTCCATATATGAGCCAAAATTCGGGATTGGTATCATCTAATTTGAGCGCTTTTTTAATCAACGATTGACTTTCGGTCAGGTTATTTTCAATCCACATGACCAACCCAGAGCCATGCCAAGCCGACGCATTGTTTTTATTTAGGCGGATGGCTTTGCGATAATTGACCAATGCTTCATTGTACCGATCCAGGTTCAGATAGCACTCACCCAAATAGCAGTAGGCATCGTCATTCTGTTTATCGGTTTCCAGGTATTCAAGATAACACTCAATGGCCTCTTCGTGCTGGTTGTTATTCGATAGGGCATTGGCTTTATTGAAAAGCGCCTGCTCAAACTCATCATTCAGTGCAATGGAAAAGTCGTAAGCTTCAACAGCTTTGTCGTGCTGTCCAATCCGGTTGAAAGTAATGCCTAAATTATACCAAACCGATGAGTTAAACGGATCGATGTCGAGGTATTTGTTGTAATAGAGAATGCTTTTCTCGTCCAGGTTGTCCTTGTCACAATAATAAGCGAGTTCATAAAGCACTTGTTCATTCTCCGGATTCGCCTTATATGCTCGCTCCAGAAACGAAATGGCTTTTTGAATTTCACCGGCTTGTCCGAATGTGAGACCGATGTTGTAGAGCAACTCATCTTCTTCATCGTAGTTGTGAAAAATGGCTTGCTCATAAGCCAAAATGGCTGCATCAATCTGTTCAAGCATAATCAGTGCCGAGCCTTTAATCAGGTAGACGTCCGAGTTGCTGTCTTCAATTTGCTCAACCAAATGAATGATTTCAAGTGATTCTTCAACCTTTTCGTCGACCAAAAGTAGCTGTGCTTTCTTAATTTTTAGTGCGATGGATGTCGGATGAAGTTTTATTCCGTTGTCGATGGCCCGGTTAGCCATGCTTATTTGGCCTTCATCCAGAAAATAATCCACAATGCCTTCTACTTCAAAAACATCAAAATAGTCAACTTGGTTGGTATTCATCATCTTTTCGAAGCGTTTGACGGCTTCCTCTATTTCCTCACTGTCGTAAAAGTCCCTTGAGTCTTCTTCCATAGAATCGAAAAATTGCAACTGCAAATTTAATAATACTTTTTAGAATTACTTAATCCGGCTGGTGCTCTTTTCGTAATAAGTCGTTGACCGTTTTTACCGGATTGAAAGTCAGGATTGGAACTTCCACAAACAGCGTGTTCCAATCAGCCATTGCTCCATTCCATAGTCCTGGTAGTTCCTGGGCTTTTAATTCCTTTCCGTCTTTTGATTTATAAGAGATGAATCCTGTTTTCGAATCCCTGTATTTTAAAAGATTATAGCTTTCGCCCTTATAGTTTTTTGTTCCACATACCAAATCAACAGGATTAAAGTGGGTGGCTTTTTGAACGATGTTTTTCTGTTGCTCGTTAGATAGGTCCACTTGCACACTTTCTACAATCTGCAAGGAAATGGAGCCATCGGCATTCTTTGCCCAAAATGGGCCTCCGCCTGGTTCACCTTCATTTTTCACCATGCCACACACCCGAATGGGACGGTTAAACTTTAGTTTCAGATAATGATACAATTCTTCCTTTTCGGAATAGTATTGGTTTACCGGCGGCGTCACATTGAGTACGTTCTCAAGGAAACTTGAAGCTTCAGCATAAAATTTACTGTCCAAAGCCGTATAATGGCGCTCATTCAAAATCTGTTGATAGCTGAAAATTCGTTTCTGGTAGTTAAGCAGCAGCCCGGCTAGTGCTTTTTTATATTTTACGGTTTCACCTTTCAAATAATCCGGCACCACATTGTCAATGTTTTTTATGAAGATCAGGTCGGCATCCAGATCATTCAGGTTATCGAGTAAAGCGCCATGCCCGGCGGGCCGAAAAAGCAGGCTGTTGTCTTCATTGCGGAAAGGTTTGTTGTCCATATCCACTGCAATGGTGTCGGTGGCTGGCTTCTGCTGGCTAAATGTAATTTCATAGCTGACATTAAACTCACGCTCGTAAGCCTGTTGCACTTCTTTCAAATGAGCTTCGAAAGCCTTCTGGTGTTCGGGCGAAACCGTAAAATGGATTTTTACCTTGCCATCTTTTTCTTTCGCATAGCGTGCTCCTTCCACACCATGTTCTTCAAAAGGCGTTCTCGATTTTTCATTGTATTGATGAAACTGCAGCAGCCCTTTGGGTAAGTTCCCATAGTCCAGACCCGATTCCGTTAAAACAAGCTTCAGTATTTCCAGCTTCGACAGTTGGTCAAGCGGTTTGGCAGCCGCTTTTTCCAAGTCGGGATATAAGGCAAAGTCTTTAAGCCGGTCAAAAAACACTTTTATCTCTTTGTTTTGCAGGACTTCTGCTTCCGGTGTTCCTTCTTCGAGTTGGCCGATTGCTGTGTACAAGCTTTTAAACATGCGGCTGGCAGCGCCCGATGCCGGAACAAACTTCAGCAATGAAATTCCTTTTTCAAGTTGATGCTCAAAAAAGTGAACAAACTCATCGACGTGTGATTCATCCAGCTGGATGATTCCCTTTCCGACAGTTGCTGCCTGAATTATTTCCATGAATGGAAATTCTTTTTCAAAGTTTTTGACTTGTTCCTTTACGGTGTTCAGGTCACTTCCTCTTTCTTCGATGAAAACCAAATCTTCGGCACTAAACATAGTTGGATGATTTTTGAATAACGTTAAAATTAATGAATAGGACTTAGAGTTGGAACGCCTGAAAGCCGTGAGAGTTTTAAAGTTGTCAACATTTGTTAACAAATTCAGTATTAATTTTTCATTTTCAGAGCAGTAGGAGCGTTGCCTTGGAATGGAAAGTTGGAGTTGATCCTGCATTTCCTGACCAATATGTGTTTTTCAGACAGAATTGACTTATTTTCGCCCAATATTTTGGTTTATGACTGAACAGGTTTATCCATGGGGGCACGCTAAGCGTTACAATGATTTTCCGACTTATTTCAGAGGAAAGTTCAGTGGCCGGGTACAGAAAGTGTCGGTTGACGCCGGATTTACCTGTCCGAACCGCGATGGCACCAAAGCTTTGAATGGCTGTTCGTATTGCAATAATCAAACGTTTAAACCGGATTATTGTCGATTGGAGAAAAGTATCTCGGAACAGATTGAGCAGGGCATTGAGTTTTACTCGAAGAAATATCAGGCGATGCGCTTTTTGGCTTATTTTCAAGCCTATTCGAATACTTATGCCGATTTATCCATTCTGAAAGAGCGGTATGAGGAGGCCTTAATGCATCCCAAGATTATTGGATTGGTTTTGGGAACCCGGCCTGATTGTGTGAATGCGGAGATTCTGGATTATCTGGCTGACCTTTCAAAGACTTGCTATGTGATGGTTGAATATGGGGTTGAATCGGTTCAAAATAAGACGTTGAATCGAATTAACCGTGGTCATCAGTTTGCTGAGGCCAAATGGGCCATTGAAGAAACGGCCAGGCGGGGTATCCATACTTGTGCACATGTAATTCTGGGCCTTCCGGGCGAAACAAGGGAAGACCTATTGAACCAGGCCCGGACGATTTCGAAATTACCGGTTGAAAACCTGAAATTACACCAACTTCAGATTCACAAAAGAACACGAATGGCTGTTGAATTTAATCGGCAGCCGGACGATTTTCATTTGTTCACGGCGGAAGAATACCTTGATTTGGTGGTTGATTACCTGGAGCTTCTTAATCCGGAAATTGTTCTGGAGCGTTTTGTTAGTCAGGCTCCTTATGATTTGCTGATTGCTCCTAAATGGGGATTGAAGAATTTTGAGTTTGTGGTAAAGCTTGAAAAACGATTGGCAGAACGCGATACCTGGCAGGGAAGGCTGTTTGAGTAGTTTTCAAGTTCCAAATTTCAAATTCCAAGGGTCCAACAGCTGTAAGTTGTAGATATCCAGTATCCAGCCGCAAGACATAAATTCCAAATTCCATGTTCCAAATTTCAAATTCCAACCACCGGCGGATACTGGCCAAATCACCAATCATCCAATGACTAATTATCCAATAACTAATCATCCAATGACCAATAAGTTACTGCCTTGAAAATACCCTTTTCAATAAGTCGGTAACCCGGGCTGCGGGGTCTTGGCGGATGTTCTTTTCGGTTTCACCGATTTTGAGGAATAAACCATCCAACGCTCGCTTGGTCAGGTAGGTGCTCAGGTCTGTTTCTACCGACTCCAGATCGGCCAGTTGGCCCACAAACGAGCCGGCTACCTGGTTCCATTTGCTGGTCATTTCGTCCCACGATTGCTGCGCGCTGTAGTTGCCAACAATCTTTTTGTCGAGCGAGCCTTCAATTTTGGGCTGGTAAAGGGCAACCAGAGCTTCGTAATTTGTTTGACGTAAATAGTCGGTTGCGGCATAATCACCTCCGGTTAAAATGCCAGCCGCATCCTGAATACTCATCGATTTAATGCTGTTGATCAGGATTGGTGCGGCGTCTTTTGCGGCATCCGAAGCCGCGTGGTTGATGCTGGTAATGACTTTATCAACCAAATCCTGTCCGCCCGGAAGCTTGCTCAAATTTTTGGTGATGATATCTGCTTCAGGGGGAAGCAATATCTTCACGGCTTCATCTTTCAAATAACCATTCAATCCCGACAGTTCGGCGACTGAGCTGTCGGTGCCAACAACCAAGGCCTGTTTCAGACCGGCAATAATATCACTTTGGGTGAGCGGTTGTTGGTCGTCGTAAATGGTTTTAGCAATTTGCTGCATTTCAGCACAACCAACAAACAGGAAAAACAATCCAAGAAGCGTAAACTTTGTATTCATACTATAAATTACTAATGACCAATAACTAATAACTAATGACTAATCCAGAATCTTTTTTAATAAATCTTTGCGGTTCAATTTAAGCAACTCCTGCCGGATTTGCTGTTTGTACTCCTTTTTATACCAGAAAAAGAATTTGCGCTGCGAAAGTTTTTCCTTTTTCGATTTGGCGGTATAAATCTTCTCCATCGTATAGGGATGGTAGCCGGTGTAGTAAATAACCGTGGCCAGTGTCATAGGCGTTGGCGTAAAGTCCTGCACCTGCTCCAGCTTAAAATCCAGTTGTTTGGTTTCGGCAGCCAGGTTGGCCATGTCGGTGTTCCGGCAACCCGGGTGGCTCGAAATGAAATAAGGCACCAGTTGTTGGTTCAGCCCTTCTTGTTTGTTGATTTCGTTGAACGCTTTGTTGAGCTTGTAAAAATGACTAAAAGAAGGCTTACGCATGACTTTTAAAACATCGTCTGAAGTATGCTCGGGAGCCACTTTTAAGCGACCTGAGACATGGTATTTCACCACTTCGCGCAGGTATTCCATGTTGTTTTTATTCACCTGCTTGTCTTTCGTTTCGTGTAAAATCATGTCGTAGCGAATGCCGCTTCCCACAAAGGCTTTTTTGATTTTCGGATTTTCGCGAACCTTGCGGTACAGGTCGAGCATCGGTTTATGATTCACTTCCAGGTTTTTGCAGACTTCGGGGAAGATGCACGACGGGCGCTTGCATTTGCGGCAGATCTCTTCATGAATCCCCTTCATTTTGTACATATTGGCCGACGGGCCGCCCAAATCAGAGATATAGCCTTTAAAGTCGGGCATTTGGGTCACTTGTTCCACTTCTTTCAAAATAGATTTTTCGGAACGGCTGGCAATAAATTTTCCCTGGTGGGCCGAAATCGTACAAAAAGTGCAACCACCGAAACATCCGCGGTGAATGTTAATGGAGTGCCGGATCATTTCGTAAGCCGGTATGGTTTCCTTGCTTTTGTATTTGGGGTGCGGAAGCCGGGTAAACGGCAAGTCGTAAAACCGGTCTATTTCCTTTTCCTCCAGCGGTGGCCAGGGCGGATTGACAACCACCTGCTGGCTCCCGATTTGCTGGGTTATTTTATTGGCTTCCGACTTGTTGGATTCCTCTTCAATGTGCATGAAGTTTTTGGCAAACTTCTTCTTATCGCTCAGGCACTCTTCGTGCGAATACAAATCGATGTTATTCCACTTTTTACTGGTGGCGTAATGGCCGTCTTTATCAACCAAAAAGGCGGTTTGCGGCAGGTTGGTAATGGTGCGGGCATCAACGCCTCGCTGTACCAACCGGGTAAAGTCGAGGATTGATTTTTCGCCCATCCCGTAGAACAACAAATCAGCTTTTGCCTCTTTCAAGATCGATGGTTTTAGCTTGTCTTGCCAGTAATCGTAGTGCGTTACCCGGCGCAAAGAGGCTTCAATTCCACCCAGCATGACAGGCGTGTCGGGGTATAATTTTTTCAGAATGTTGCAATAAACGGTGGCTGCGTAATCCGGGCGTTTGTCATGCTGCCCGCCCGGGGTGTAGGCATCTTTGGAGCGTTTGCGTTTGTTGGCGGTGTAATGATTCACCATCGAATCCATATTGCCTGAAGTTACCGCGAAATAGAGTCGGGGAGTGCCCAGCTTTTTGAAGTCACGCAAATCGTCGAGCCAGTTGGGCTGGGGAACAATGGCTACGCGCAACCCTTCGGCTTCCAGAATCCGGCCAATCACGGCGGCTCCAAACGAAGGGTGGTCAACATAGGCATCGCCTGTAAACAGGATGATATCGGCTTCATCCCAGCCACGTTCGTCCATTTCTTTCCTGGTGGTCGGCAACCAATCGGTTGTCTGGTATTTTTCGTATAACTGATTCACGGAGTGTACTTTCTTAATTATGTAGCTGCAAAGGTAACCTGCTTTTACTGATTTAAAAGACTTTGACCTCTTTTTTAGGTAAAGATCGGTTTAAAAAACCGCCCGGTCATGTAAAAGCAAGCTTTATCCTTTCTAAATTTAGCCCAAGTTTAAAACCGTAATTATGGAAATTGTCAAATCCAAAGACATTCTTAAAGCTAACCCTTATCTGGCGTATCTGGGAGGTGAGAACCTCGCGAAGTTTATCATGTATGTTTTGCAGTTTAGTAAGCTTAACCGGCTGTACGGTCAGATTGCCGACAAGCAGGGCATTGAGTTTGTCGATGAGTTGATTAAAATTTTGGAAATCAAGTATGAGTTTGATGCTGATGAATTACGCAAGGTTCCGAAAACCGGGCCTTTCATTGTTGTGGCCAATCATCCGTTTGGCGGGCTCGATGCCATTTTGCTCATCAAAATACTAAGCCTTGTGCGTCCGGACGTCAAGGTGATGGCTAATTTTCTGCTAAAAAAGATTGATCCCATCAGCGATTTCTTTTTGCCCGTCAACCCGTTCGAATCGCGCAAAGCCAGTTCGTCCGACTTTGCGGGAATTAAATGTGCCATGAAGCACCTGGATTCGGGAGGTGGGCTTTGCCTGTTTCCGGCGGGTGAGGTGTCGGGATACCAGGCCAATTATAAAATTACCGACCGCCAGTGGCAGTATCCGGTGCTCAAGTTTATCAAGCATTCGAATGTTCCGGTTGTCCCGGTTTATTTTAATGGTCACAACAGCCGGTTGTTTTATCTTATGGGCCGCATTAAGCCCAACCTGCAACAGGTCAAGCTGCCGTCGGAGTTGCTGAATAAAAGGCGTAAGCCGGTAAAAGTGCGGATCGGTTCGGCCATTTCGGTCACTGAGCAGGCCACCTTTCCGGAGGTGTACCAATTTGGACGCTACCTGAGAGCCCGAACGTACAGCCTGAATTCGGGAATTCAGGTGAAGCGCTTTTTCAACTACTCCCTGAAACGGCAAAAGCGGGTGGAAGAAATTGCGAAGCCTTCGTCGGAGGAGACCATCAAAAATGAAATTGCGGGATTAAGAAGCGAAAGCTTATTGTTTCAGGTTAAAAAATTCAAAGTATTTTGCGCGCCATCAAACGAAATTCCCACGATTCTTTATGAGATTGGACGCTTGCGCGAAATCACTTTTCGCGAAGTGGGTGAGGGAACCAACCGGAGCATTGATTTGGATGAGTTCGACCTGTATTACCACCAGCTTTTTATTTGGGATAATGACGCCGAAAAGCTCGTGGGCGCTTATCGCATAGGCAAAGGCGCCGATATTTTGCATGAGTTTGGCCTGCGCGGCTTCTATGTTCACAGTCTTTTTAAGTTGAAAGAGACTTTCGAACCGGTTTTGGAACAGGCCGTTGAACTGGGCCGGTCGTTTGTGGTAAAGGAATACCAGCGACAGCCCTTGCCCTTGTTTTTGCTGTGGAAAGGCATTCTCTATTTTTTGCTGAAAAACCCGGAGTACCGCTATTTGATTGGCCCGGTCAGTATCAGCGCCGACTATACGAAAACATCGAAGGAACTGATCATCAAATTTATCATGTCGCATCATTTCGACTGGCAAAATGCCCGGCTGGTCGCTCCACGGAAGGCTTTCAAATTTAAAAGTCCTGATCCGAACATGAACGTGATCATGGAAAACCTGGACGATATCAACAAGCTCGACCGGTTTATTGGCGACGTGGATCAGCTCAACACCGGATTGCCGGTATTGCTAAAGAAATACATTAAACTAAATGCGAAAATCATTGGCTTCAACGTCGACCCCAAGTTTAATAACTGTTTGGATGGCTTAATTTTGCTCGATGTTTACGATGTTCCGAAAAATACCATTGAATCGCTTTCAAAAGAAACCAATGACGGCGCAATTTTGAACCGTTTTTACAGTAGTCGCGAATAATTTCAACTTTCTTTGTCAACAAGATGTTTTAAGAATAAAATTAACATGATTGTATTATGAAATTATTACTATTTGCGTTGCTAATTAGTGCTCTTTCGTTCTCTTCCTGTGTTCAGAACAAGAAAAAGGAAGCTGTTCAACCCCTCGATACCAGTTCGTTGATTCACCAGGTTACGGTTGATGAAGTGATTCAAACCAGCACCTATACTTATTTGAAAGTAACCGAAAATAACAAGGAGAAATGGGTGGCCGTAAATCGGCAGGAAGTTGAAGTGGGAGAGCAATATTATTACGAATCGGCTTTGGAAATGAAAGACTTTGAAAGCAAAGCACTGGATCGGGTGTTTGAGTCCATCTATTTTGTGGAGAAGTTTAGTAAAGAGCCAGTGGTATCGAACAACCCGGTAGCCGGAAAACAATCTCCGCAGGGAAAAGCGCTCGAAGATTTTATTGAAGAGCTTCAGGTCAATCCGGTCGAAGGTGGCCTGACAATCGCTGAGTTATATGCTTCGAAAGACGATTATTCGGGAAAGAAAGTCACGGTGAAAGGGCAGATTGTTAAAGTGAACAAAAACATCATGTCGCGCAATTGGCTGCATATCCAGGACGGAACCAAGGATGGTGAGAACTACGATTTAACCATCACCTCGGATGAAATGGCTGAAGTGGGTGATATAATTGTTGTTGAAGGTACGGTTACCCTGGACAAAGATTTTGGTGCCGGCTACTTTTACGAGCTGATTATGGAAGAAGGAAAAATACAGCAATAGTCTGTTTTGCGGATGAAATAAAAAGCGGGTGTCCGACAATCGGACACCCGCTTTTTATTAGGGGCACTATTGTGCCGGGGTACTTACGGTATCGGCGGGCAGTGGAGCAATTTGATTTAAAAAGTGGCCGGCAATTTCTAAAACAGGCAATTCATTCATTTCATCGCCTAAGTTGGAGCAAACGCTAACCACCAGTTTTTCTTCCGGATAAACCACAATGACCGAAGTTCCACCGATCGTACTTCCTATTTGTCCAAGCAATTTCCGGCCATCGCGATCAACGGTTGCGAGCCATCCAAAACTGCTGTTGAGTTGTTGCCCGGTACTCAGCTCATAAGGTTTCTGAAACAAATCAATGCTTTCCTGGCTAAAGAAACCGGGCGCCAGAATTTGTCGGGCGGCTTTGTTCAAATCGTCGGCAGTTGATAAAAAGCCTGCAGCCGGAGCCACAGGCGCCAGGTTCACTGTTGGCGCGTTAATCAGACGCGCAATATAATCGCGGTGGTAAGCATCGCTTCGGTTCGGGATAATAATCATCTTGTTATCGATCATGGTGTTTTCAAGCTTGAGCGTATCTAAAATAGTTTCGCGAACCAAGCTGGCGTAACTCTTTTTAGTTAAATCCTCAGCCAGAATCCCCAGTAGTGCCAGGCTGTAATCCGATCTAAAATAATAGGTATTGGGTTCGTACACCAACGGATCGTTTTCATGCTTGCTGATGTAGTCCTTTAGCGTGCGGAGCTTTGAATCCTGCTGAAGCAATTCGCTTGGTGAACTTTCGGGGAATCCGGCAACCTGGACGGCAAGCATGCGCAGGGTGAAGTCAAAATCTTTCTTCGGAAATTCAGGAATGTAGTCATAAAAGCTGCTATCCAGATCCAGCAAGCCTTCTTCCTGCATCTTGGCAATCAGGAAGGTGGTGAACAACTGCGAGCTGCTGCCGATTCTAAATTTCGTTTCGCGCGTAGCCGGGGCATTCAGTTCTTTGCTAGCCACTCCAAGTCCTTCAGACCACACGATGTCGCCATCCACCGACACACAAACCGAAGTGCCCGGAGTAAAGCTGGTCATCATGTACGTGCCCAGGTCTTTTCGCGAATCCAAAATTGCGTGTTTAAATTCTTTCTTGTAGATCGGTCCATTCTCAGGTTTTTTCTTGTTACACGAAGAAAAACTTAGAATAATTACAAGAATTGGCACGACTGTTCTAAACACTGAAATGATTCGGGTAGATTGCTTTTCCATCATTCTAAATTTATTAAAAACGTCTAATTGGTTATTAAAAATGTTTTGTTTCGGGCAGTTGATCCCCGAAAATTTTGCAGCCCTGAAAATAGTAAAATCAACGAAACCTGAGCCCGGGTGCACTATAAAAATTTCAAAACAGCGTCGTTTTCCAGCCAAAGCATCGTCAGCCTTGATCTTTTTTGGTTCCTTTTTGGCATCAAGGCAAAAAAGGAACTGGGGTTTGGGGCAACGCCCCACCGAAGCAGCATTCGGGTTTCAAAATTGCCTGATAATTTCCTGACCCTTCCGTTCCGATGGATATCGGAACACCTTCCCTTAAAAAAGGGAAGGAACCCAACCACCTGCGATGGTGCGAACTCCGGTGTCGCGGTTTTCGGCCTACGCTCATTCGCCTAATGGCGAAGTGGGAGATCACTTTAAAAAGTTGTGGAGAATCAGCGTTATCCTGTTCAAAAAACCTTATTTTGTGTTCTAACCTTAGTAGCCCTGTTAGATTTACTCCCCTCCCACCTTATTTTTTAAATGGGTGTATAAACTGTTGTATTCAATCTTCATAAAATAAGGCAGATAAGGTTGTATCTTTACGTTAATCGCTAGCTACTAACTCTCCCACGGTATTGAGACCGAACATCGAGCCAGATAACCGGTCACTATTGGCCAGTTTTGACCCACCCTGCCGCGGTCCCGATGCACGTCGGGACGACTTCCCTCCCTTGAAAACTACGCTTTATACACAACTCTATGCATATTGATCCTCCCTTGATCTGGACTTTTTTGAAAGAACCAGACGACAGAACCCAAGGGAAAAGTTTCGATCCTTAAGTCCCCCACTTCACCCTAAGGTGAAAGCAGCGCCGGCCGTCAAAGTCGTCCGGGCCGGCGTTGGCGGGAAGGATTTTTGGCGGGTATCCGGGGTTGTGCGCCGGAAAGAAAAAATCCTGAGGAGGGGAGAAGGATAACTTTGACTAGATTTTTGCATCCTTTTTATCAATGAAACGAGCATGTAAAAGTCTTTATACACAGGAGAATCATTATGAGCGAGTTCCATCGAATACCTTATAAAATCAAAAATATTATGAGATGAAAAAGGATGTGCCCGTCCGGCATGAGGACAAAGAAGCATTGAGAATAAACAAACGCTTTGCTATGCGGCGCATGCTGGCTGGGAGCATTCAAAATACCGGGTGGTTGCGCCTTGTTTGATGTTGCGCATTTCAACCCCGGGTTCCGTTTCACTCCACCCTGCCTGTTCCGATGCAATCGGAAGGACTATTGTTGTTTAACCCCGTTGGGGTAATCGGTTTCTCTCGGAGAGGCCTATAAATTTAATAGTTCTTGTGACCCATCATATTTGTGTATAAGGGGTAGCTTGAAAAGGGAGGGCCAAAGTGGGTCAGGCATTTATGAATTGATCCGAAATAAGCTTGGGTGATGAAAGTTTTCCAGAGCTATATAGTAAGCGGAAGCCTCCAACAGTCAGGCGGAAACCTCCCCCCCGAAGGCGGAAACCTCCCCCCCGAAGGCGGAAAGCTCCCCCCCGAAGGCGGAAAGCTCCCCCACGAAGGCGGAAACCTCCTCCACGCACACGGAAAGGTCCGCCACGGAGGCGGAAAGGTCCGCCACGAAGGCGGAAGGGTCCGCCACGGAGGCGGAAGGGTCCCCCACGGAGGCGGAAGGGTCCCCCACGAAGGCGGAAGGGTCCCCCACGAAGGCGGAAAGATCCGCCACGCATGCGGAAACTGACAATCCGTCAAAAGCCGGACAAGTTCCGTCAAAAGCTCTCGTTTGCACCGGGACAGGCAGGACAAGTTCCGTCGAAGACGTATCCCTTTTTGTGTTTTTCGCGTTTTTCGTTGTCATTAAATATCGTTTTTTCAATATTTTTCATGAAACGAGCATGTTTGCGGTAATAATTTAAAGGCGGCAACACAAAAAGAAATGAAAAAAATGATCGAGGAGTTGACGCCTAACAGGCGAGTTCCATGAGAACATACAGAAATAGAATATATTAACTAAGTTTTTTTCGAATCAGTTAAACTTTTCCAGAATGGCGGCCACCGCATCTTTGTGGATGGTAAAGCCCATCATTTTCAATTTGATGTAATCTTCGTGAAAGAAGTAATAGCCAAATTTGGGATCGTCGGCTCCAACATTGCGCGAGCCCGAGCTGGAGTCTTTAATCAGGTACCAGTCGTCGCCACTTCCTTTGTAGTTCTCCAAAATTCCAACCAGGTGCATACCGTGATCGTCGGTAGTTGTTTCGTTGGAGAAACGGAATTGGCGGGCATCTTCGTTAATGTATTCCGAAGGAATATCGTAATCCGGAATCATGGCGCAATTGGTTTCGCGGCTAAAGCCCGTTTCCGACACATCGCCGCCAATGCTCATGGTGTAGCCTTTTTTGATGGCGTTTTTCACCCCATCCATAAACACATCGAGCGGAACATTGTAATACTCGTTGCTGTGCCACCAATTATCCGGAACTTTATACTCCACCTGTTGCCAGTAAGGTTCTTGTTTGTATGATAAAATCTCGACAAAATCATTGGGGTTCAACTTCAGGTAATCGGTCATGTAGGTTTTGGGCGTGTATTTTTTTCCTTCAACCACAAATTCCACCGGAGGCTCGCCAAGGTAGTGATTCATAATGGCTTTAATGGTTTCCAGTCCGTAGTCTACATTCCAGGCATTGCTGACTTTCATCGACTGCAAAAACCCGCGCATTTCCTCCATCATTTTGGCGTGGGTATGAAACTGGCGACCGTGCAACAAGCCGGTGTACATTTCTTCAGGTACAACGCCGTAGCTGTTCATCATGCGGGCAACAGCATTGCCTTCCGAGCCCTCGTCAAAATTGGAGTCGCCACGCTTTTCAATGAACCGGCGGGCCTTTTCAACATACTCCCAATAAACGGTATAAATTTCAGACAACGCCACTTGCTTGCCCGTTTGGCGATAAACTTCCGACTCGTAGAACGAAGTGGTTGAAAATGACCAGCAAGTGCCGGCATTGCCCTGCGATTCGGTTTCGTGGCACCAAACCGTTTGGTAAAGCGAAGGATCATTGGGAAGATCCAGGTCCGACTGGTCCATGTTGAACCGGATAAACGGCTCCTCCTCCTTCAACTGTTCATCAACAGCCGCTACATCTTTCAGAATCGACTCGTAGTAATAGCCTTTCCCTTGCTCGTAAACTTCAACTTTTCCTTTACTCTTGTTTTCTTGCGCAAATCCGCTAAGCGCCAGTAATACAGTGAGAAGTGTCAATAATCGTTTATTCATCTCTATTCTTTTTTGTTTCCGCCAAAATACCCATTATCAGCCAATCAGTCGATGAGCGATGTCAGAAATTACACCAAAGATCTTTTAAAACTAACATTTGGAAGCTTGTTTTCCCCCGAGTTCTATTATTTTCGCATAGAATAATTTGCCCGATCTCAAGTCAGCCCCAAAAATGTTAGTGCGGGAAAATGTCATGACGGGTTAGTGGCTGAATGAAAAGGCTGCAAGTTATCTGATAACAAACAATTCAAAACTCATGAGAATACCTTTAGCGTTAATCGATAAGTATAATGTCCCGGTTCCCCGGTATACGAGTTACCCACCTGCCAACTTTTTTGGAGATGATTTTACAACGGAGGATTATTTGACGGCGGTAGAAGCGTCGAACGGTAAGCAACCCGAGAATATCTCCATTTACCTGCATATCCCGTTTTGTACGCAGTTGTGCCTGTATTGTGGTTGCAACACGCACATCACCAAGGACCAGGACATCATGAAAAGCTACGTGGCTGCCCTGAAAAAGGAGATTCACAAGCTTGGCAAGTTGATTGATAAAAACCGTAAAATCTCGCAAATCCACTGGGGTGGGGGTACGCCCAATGTTTTGCCGGCCCATTACATTGGCGAGATCATGGAGATCTTTACCTCAAACTACCAGTTTATTGAGCATCCCGAAATTGCTGTTGAATGTAACCCCGCACACCTGGACCAAGCGTATATTGATGCTTTGGTCTCCTTCGGATTCAACCGCATCAGCTTGGGCATTCAGGATTTTCAGGCCAAGGTGCTGAATGCTGTTCACCGCGAAGTGCCCGAAATTCCGATTGAAGAGCTGGTACCCATGATTCGTAAGCATCCGGGAGTCTCCGTTAATCTCGACTTTATTTATGGACTGCCGTACCAAACCGTTGAGTCGTTCGCTACAACGATGGACAAAGCGGTCGCCATCAATCCCGATCGGCTGGTTACCTTTTCGTATGCGCATGTTCCATGGGTGAAAAAAGCCCAGAAGAAGCTGGAGCGTATCGGTTTGCCGGAAGCGGAGGACAAAGTAAAAATGTTTGAAGTAGCCTGGGTGAAAATGACGGGTGCGGGCTATGTTCCCATTGGCTTGGATCATTATGCCAAACCGGAAGATGATATGGCGGTCGCGCTGAAAAACCGCTCGCTTCACCGGAATTTCCAAGGCTACTGCACCCGCGAAACCACCGGGCAGGTTTATGCTTTTGGGGTAACAGGCATTAGCCAGCTCGAAGATGTTTACGCACAAAATGCCCGCACGGTAAAGGAATATGTCGATACCATTGAACGGGGTGAAATTAAGGTGGTGAAGGGGTTTGCGCTTTCCGATACCGACAAGATCATTCGGCAGATTATCAACGAAATTATGTGTAACCAGTATTTGTCGTGGAACCAGGTTGCCGCACAGTTCAATATTGAAGTGGATGCACTGAAAAAACTGCTGAACTTTAAAGAAAGCAAGCTTGATGAGTTTGTGAAAGACGAGTTGTTATCTTACACAGCCGACGAAATTGTCATCACTGATTTGGGACGCTTTGTGCTACGCAACATTGCGGCCGTATTCGATATTCGTCTGGAAGGAGCCATCCAGAAATTTTCAAAATCAGTTTAAAATGAGTAAAAATGTAGCTGTTATTGGAGCCGGGTTAAGTGGGTTGACGTCCGCTTATTACCTTTTGAAAAAAGGGATCGATGTCCAGGTTTTTGAGAAAGCCGGACGTATTGGTGGCGTCATCGAAACCGGTGAGGAAAATGGTTTTCTGTATGAAAATGGCCCCAGCACCGGGGTATTAGGGCAACCCGAGGCAGCTGCTTTAATTGAAGAACTGGGTGATGCCTGCCAGCTTGAAATAGCTGACGAAGATGCCAAGTATCGCTGGATTTGGAAAGATGATTGCTGGCATGCATTGCCATCCGGATTGTGGGGTGGCATGACCACGCCCTTGTTTTCATGGTACGATAAGTTCCGGATTTTGGGCGAGCCGTTTCGCAAGCCGGGAACCAATCCTGACGAATCGCTGGCCGATTTGGTGTTGCGCAGAATGGGCAAAAGTTTCCTGGAATACGCTATCGATCCGTTTATTTTAGGGGTCTATTCGGGCGATCCGAAAAAGTTGATCGTGAAATATGCCATGCCGAAACTCTACAACCTGGAACAAAACTATGGTAGTTTTATTGGCGGCGCCATCAAGAAAGCCAAAGAGCCCAAAACCGATTGGGATAAAAAAGCGACCAAAGAGGTTTTCTCACTTCGGGGTGGTTTAAAATCTTTGGTTCATGCCTTAGGCGAGCAGATTGACACCGAACGCTTTCATTTGAATCAAAAGAACTTAAAGGTTCAATATTCTGCAGGAAAGTACCAAATTACTGATGCTGCCGGTATCACTTCTGAATTCGATCAGGTCATCTCAACAGTTGGGGGATACGCCCTGCGCCAGCTGTTTCCGTTTTTGCCCGCAGATAAACTGGCGAAAATAGAAGCAATGAAATATGCCCGCGTGGTGCAGGTTTCAGTTGGTTTTAAAAAGTGGGAAGGCATGCCAATCAAGGCTTTTGGCGGCTTAATTCCTTTTCACGAAAACCGCGATATCCTTGGCGTCTTGTTTCTTTCTTCCTTTCTGAAAGGCCGGGCCCCCGAAGATGGAGCGTTGTTATCTACTTTTTTAGGCGGAGTTCGAAAACCGGAAATGGTTGATCTGTCGGAGGATGAAATCAAAGCGGTCGTTGAAAGAGAGCTGAAAAGTATGCTTGGGCTAACAAAATGGCAACCTGATTTGTTGGTTATTAATCGTTATCAGCACGCTATTCCGCAATATGGAATTGAATCAGCGGGCCGCCTGCAAGCGATTGCGGATATGGAAGCTGAATTTCCCGGCTTGTTGTTGGGGGGCAATATTCGCGATGGGATCGGGATGGCCGACCGGATCAAGCAGGGACGAAACCTGGCGGACAGCGTGACAGATTAGCGAGTATCAAGAACCAAGAACTAAGAATCAAGAACCAAGAACTAAGAATCAAGAACCTAGAACTAAGAATCAAGAACCTAGAACTAAGAATCAAGAACCTAGAACCAAGAATCAAGTATTCATGAGAAATAATCAAGTTGCATCAGCTTACCGAAAACTTCAACAACAAATTTGCAGGGTATTGAAAACAGCCGACGGAAAGGGTGTTTTTAAAACGGATCAGTGGGAAAAAGAAATAGGGCACGGGTTTACTATGGTTCTGGCGGATGGCAACGCTATTGAAAAGGCGGCAGTCAACTTTTCGGCTGTCGGAGGACAAGTGAGTGATCGCATGCGGAAGGCCCTGCACATTGATGATGGCGAAGATTATTTTGCTACCGGCATTTCTTCCATCATTCATCCCAATAGCCCCCATGTTCCCATCACACACATGAATGTGCGCTACTTCCAGCTTAGCTCCGGCAAAGCTTGGTTTGGAGGCGGCATCGATTTAACGCCGCACTATATTGATCGGGAGGAAGCCCGTTGGTTTCATCAACAATTGAAAATGGTTTGCGACCGGTTTGATATCTCCTTTTATCCGGAATATAAAGTCTGGGCCGACAACTACTTTTACCTGCCACACCGGGAAGAAACGCGCGGGGTCGGTGGTATTTTTTTCGATCATCAGAACGGAGCTGATGAAGCGGACTTTGAGAAGTTCTTTGCGTTCACCCAAGCGCTGGCCGAAGCCTATCCGAGGATTTACATTGAGCTGATGAACCGCAACCGCAACCGGAGTTTTTCGGAGCAGGAAAAGCAATGGCAATACCTGCGAAGAGGCCGATATGTGGAGTTTAACCTGCTTTACGACCGTGGAACTAAATTTGGACTGGAGTCGAACGGGCGGACGGAATCCATCTTCTTAAGTATGCCGCCGATGGCTTCGTGGACCTACGATTTTCAGCCTGAAAAAGGATCGCGCGAAGAGGAAACGCTGAACCAGTTGAAGAAAGGTATCAACTGGATTCATGGCTAAAATTGAACCAAGCCCGGCGCTTTGATGTTCCAATCTTTTAAAGCACGGCAATCATGCTCAAAAGAATTGTCCAAACATCCGCTATAAAATCCATTTTGCTGATCCGTCTGATGGTCGGTGTCGTTTTCTTATCCGAAGGTATTCAGAAGTTTCTGTTTCCAGCTATTCGGGGAGCCGGCCGCTTCGAAAAGATTGGACTCCCATCTCCAGAATTTTTGGGCTCTTTTGTGGGCAGTTTCGAAATCGTGTGTGGTTTGCTGGTTTTGATTGGCCTGTACACGCGCCTGGCCAGTATTCCTTTGCTCATCACTATGCTGGTGGCCATTTCCACAACCAAAGTCGATATTTTATTGAACGATGGTTTTTGGGCGATGATGCATGCCGCCCGAACTGATTATGCCATGCTACTGGGAAGCCTTTTTTTACTTATCACGGGGGCAGGGCAGTGGTCGATGGATTGGCTGATCGGAAAGAAACTCAATTGAGTAGGTGCTAATGACTCTTTTATTCTAAAAAAAGCCTCGCAAACTGCGAGGCTTCCTGATTTTATGTTGTGCAAAATGATTTATTTATTAAACCAACCATCAACCAATGCTTTGTGTTCGTTGTACCAGTTCAGCGCAGCTTCATCTTCGCTACCTGCGTTTTCTTCAATGGCCAGCATTAATGAACCGAGGTGATCATCGTTCATTTTAAAATTGCTGAAGAAAGTTGCCAGTTCTGGATTGGCCTCAGCCCATCCTTTGGTTGCAATTGTTGAAATCGTTTCTGCGGCCCCCATGGTTCCTTTGGGATCGTCCAGTATTTTCAGATCATAGCGGGCAAATTTGGTATGAGGCTTCCATCCGGTTACGACCACCCAGTTTTCTCTATCGTAAGCTCTTTTGAGCGAGGCCAGCATTCCGGCTTCGCTTGACGTTACCAATTCGTAATCCAGACCGTATTCATCGACTACTTTTTCGGTGACACTCATGATGCCTGCTCCGGGGTTGATTCCAATGATTTTACCTTCAAACTGGCCTTTGGCACTGTTCAATTCATCAATGGAGTTGATGTCAACGTATTGAGGTACGACCAGTCCCAGGCGTCCTTCTTCGTAAACAACACCCAATCGTTCTACCTGATCGCCAAATTTTTCCATATACGGCTGGTGGGTAATCGGTTCCCACACCTCCATGAATACATCGGCATTTCCTTTTGCCACAGCGGCAAAAACCGGCGCTACGTCGGCGTTCACCAGTTCAACTTCATAACCTCGTTGTTCCAGCACGACTTTGGCCAAGTGGGTATTGGCAATACATTCAATCCAGTTAACCATCGCAATGGTCACTTTTTTGTTCTCTTTGTCTGTGGCGCCTTTCTTGTTTCCGCTACCGCAGCTTGTTAAAAAAACTGCTAAAATCAAGCTAAATCTTACTAAAATGTTTCGTTTCATCTTATTTATTTTTTTTTACTTCCTAAATTTTGAGTGATCCGGTCGAGGATGATCGCCAGTAATACAACGGCGAGTCCGCTTTCAAATCCAAGACCGATGCGTAATTGACTAATGCCTTGCAGGACGATTTCGCCCAATCCTTTGGCGCCAATCATACTGGCAATGACCACCATGGAAAGCGACATCATGATGGTTTGGTTGACTCCGGCCAAGATGGTTGGCATGGCCAGAGGCAATTGCACCTTGACGAGCAATTGCCGGGGAGTTGCGCCAAAAGCTTTGGTGGCCTCCACAATGTCTTCGGGCACTTGCTGAATGCCCAGCGAAGTAAGCCGGACAACCGGTGGCATGGCAAAAATGATGGTGGCAAAAGCTCCGGGAACGGTTCCCAGTCCGAAGAACAACACAGCCGGGATCAGATAGACAAAAGCTGGCATGGTTTGCATAAAGTCGAGAATTGGCCGGATGATGCGATTGGCTGTTTTATTTTTTGCGGTCCAAATTCCCACGGGAATACCAATTGCCAGGGCAATGATGGCCGAAGCCAGAACCAGGGAAAAGGTTTGCATGGTTTCTTCCCAGAACCCGGTAAAATAAATAAATACCAAGCCTACGAGCGTCAGTATGGCATTGTTTCGTCCGGCTTTCCACAGCGCCACTCCTGTAAATAGGGCGATGGTCACGTAAAAAGGCAGGCCGATCCAGACACTTTCTATGACATGGATCAACGAACTCATGCCGGTGTTAATGCCATCAAATACCCCTGAGAAATTATCTGTTAGCCAGTTAACGCCATCTTCAATGTATTGTCCTATAATCATAATTCAATTGCCTTTTGGATGATATCATTAATTTCTCCTGTATCCTTACCCGTGGTTTCTGCAATGAGTGAAGTCGGCGTGACAACTCCCAACAGGTGATTGTCTTCGTTGACAACCGGAATGGGTAAATTTGTTTTACTGAGCAGTGGAAGCATATCCTCCACTGTCGTGTCGGGGTTTACAGTCATTACCGAATCCTGAATAATGGATTCAATGGTTTTGATCTCCCTCTTTTTCAGGTCCACAACATCTTCAATTTTGACGAATCCCAGGAAGGTGCGGTTTGTTCTTACAACAGGCAACGAGGTGACACCAATATCGCGCATGGTACGCAAAACTACTGCCGGGCCATCTTTTTTCAAGCGGGCCAACTTGGGTTTTTTAAACATGATGGAGCCTGCGGTAACAATTTTGCTGCGGTCAACATTTTCAACAAATGACTTGACGTAATCATCGGCTGGGTTGGTAATAATCTCTTCGGAATTACCTACCTGTACGATGACGCCATCTTTCATGATTGCAATGCGGTCGCCCAGCTTAATGGCTTCTTCCAAATCGTGGGTGATGAAGAGGATGGTTTTCTGCATCTTTTCCTGTAGCAGTAGCAGTTCATCTTGCATTTGCGAACGGATCAAGGGGTCGAGTGCCGAGAAAGCTTCATCCATCAGCAATACTTCGGGCGTGTTAGCCAGCCCGCGAGCCAATCCAACACGCTGTTGCATACCACCCGACAATTCGCTGACTTTTTGGTTTTCATAGCCTTTCAGCCCAACCAGTTCGATGGTCTCTTCTGCTTTTTTGTCGCGCTCGGCTCGGTTGATACCCTGAAGTTCGAGCCCGAAAGCGACATTACTGAGCACCGTGCGGTGGGGAAGCAGTCCGAAATGCTGAAAAACCATGGCCAACTCGGTACGCCGAATATTTAGCAGTTCCTTTTCGGACATGCGGGTGATTTCTTCATTGTTGATGAAGATTTTCCCCGCAGTAGGCTCTATAAGCCGGTTGATGCAACGAAGCAAGGTTGATTTTCCACTTCCCGAAAGTCCCATGATCACAAAAATCTCACCTTCGTTGATGGTCAGGTTGACGTCTCGAACCGCGACATTACACCCCGTGGCTTCCAGTATTTCAGCCTTACTTTTGCCTTGATCAAGCATTTTCAGGGCTTTCGATTTTCCCTTTCCGAAAACCAGAGAAAGCTTTTTAATTTTTATTTTTTCCATGTTGTTACTAAAAATAGTATCCGATGTTAATATTAAAACGCTTCATCCATTTCGCGTCGTTGTCGCCAATTCCCAATCCTTCGCCAAATGTGGCGTTTAGCCAGGGCTGATTTTTCCCCATCGCATAGTCGATGTAGGTGTAGACCGGTCCGGCCGAAACCAGAATTCCTGGAATTAGGTGATGCATATCTGCATAGTTATCATTCACTTTATCTACAAATGTATAGTCCACATAGGCCTGCAAGCTTTTGATCGGGCCAAGGTCGACGGGGAAGCTTTTTGCGATTCCCACTGCATAAGCATTTGCCTTGGAAACTACATCGTAAGGTGAGCCGTAGGCACCCATTTGAATGATGTCGAGCAACTGACCATCATCGGCCCGGGCTTTGTAGTTGTAATTGATGTAGGTTCCTTTGAAATTCCAGCCTTTGCCCCAGTCGGCCAGTAAATGAGCTGCAAAAGCAGTACTGGTTTCGGCTTCATCGAGCACACTGTTGTAGATGCCCCCCACTTGGCCTGATAGGCCCACTTCAACTTGTTCGCTGATGTGATAGGCCGCCCGAACATTGAACTGGTTCAACTCGCGAATGTGCGCACCAACAGTCGAACTGCCAATTTTACCAACGCCGGGAGTAATGTCATACGAATACCGCCCGGGGCCGCTGGCTCCATAGGTGACAGCGCCGCCTGCTGTTGGGCCTTCCGGCTCGGCTTGGCGGTAATAGGCAAAACTCAGGTCCAGTTTTTCAATTCCGGTGTAGTCAAACTTGATTCCCATGTCGTAATCGTCCTCCAGACCAAAATAGTACTGGCCCTGAAACCACCAGGAGTGGGATGCATATTTTGTAATCCCAAAAGGCACCTGGCTGACACCAAGTTTCATATATAGGTTTTCATTGAATTCGTAGCCTAAATAGCCATGATGAATAAAGTGTGTCCCGAAAGTGGGGTAGAAGCGGTATTCAAAACTCAGGTCAATTCCGCCGGCTGAGCCATCAACGTTTAGACGCCAAGTGTCCCAGGTGAATTCGGGCTGCGTTTTATTTTTTACCCAACTTTTTGAAAACATGTTAAAACGCACGGCACCACCAACTTTAAAGTAGTTTTCTTTTTCCTGCGTGAAGGCGGATAAACTAAAAGAGAACAGGCATACAAATAAAGCAGTTCGCTTGATTGTTGTCTTGAGTGAACTTGTCATAATGATAAGAAGTAAGATTTTTGATTTTTATACAATAATTCTATGCGGTAATCGTTTTCGATTGTTTCTGTAGGACAAAAGTATAAAAAATGAATGGTTTCACAAATGAGGCAGGAAGGTGGATTTCAATTACACCAAATTGAATGTCTCTATTTTATTGCATTTTTCCGATTTGATGATGCTATGATTCTAGCATGACAGGAGTTTTAATCGAAAGTCTAATGAGTGTTTTGAGCTTATAAGTGCGATTAATTGAATTGTAGTAGGTTTAATTTTAATCTAAACTTTACATTAAAATAAATTGATCGTATAAGAACGATTTATTGCAGTTCGGTTAAAATGACTTTGCGAAATTCAACTTCAGCGCCTTCAGCTTGCAGGGCTAGTTTTCCTTTTTTTACGGTACAATCGTACCCTTCGTTGACCAAGTCGCCATTTACCCAAACCCGAACGCTGTCGGCTTTACATTCGATTACCATTTTGTTCCACTCGCCCAGCGGCTTTTCCGAATCGTCAGTCATATTTTTAATTCGGCGTTCCTTACCTTCGGTAATACCCCAGTTTTCTTTTGGCCCACGGCGGTTTTCCATATCCGGAACGGTAATGTCTTCAACAATGCACCAAAAATCGCCCGCATCGCCATGTTGCATTTGCACTTCCAGCGATTGTGGAAACATATTGTACAACGCCCGCGGAGTTGAAGCATGAATCAATACGCCACAGTTTCCGGGTTCACCAGCAAACCGGTATTCCACTTCCAACTTGTAATCGGAATATTCTGCGTCACTGATCAGGTGTCCTCTTGGTTCTCCCAAGCTTACCAGCAGTCCATCGCGAACAAGAAAAGGAGCAGGAGCCTCCGGGTTTTCGTCCATGTCCGGCACATCCATGTGCCATCCACTAAGATCTTTACCGTTAAACAAGTCCTGTGATTGGTTGCAGGAGAATAAAACAGTCATAACAAGTATTAGAATCGAGCTTGTTGTTTTCATCGTTTTGATTATTTAGATCACTAAGTTAGTGATTCTTATTAAATAACAATGGCTGTTGCAAAAGCGAAAATTGAAATAGTTGTAGCAACGGCATTAATCCCTGACAGTAACCTTAGCCAATTCTTTGGTGAAACAATTCCTTCGGTAGAAACAGAAGGCAACAAAAGCCAGAACAGCCGTTGCTATTCCGATGGTGTAAGAAATCTTTTTTGAAAGAGAAAACCCTTCCGGAGCAAAAAGCAGGTAAGTAACGATTACCGCGGTCATAAATACCGCTGGAATCAAAGTTATCCAGTAGAATTTTCGCCCTTGCGCCAGATACACGGTGATGGTCCATAAAACCACCATCGCTAAGGTTTGATTGGCCCAGGCAAAATAGCGCCAGATGATGCTGAAGTCAATCTGGGTCAGCAAGAAACCAATAAGGAATAACGGAACACTAATGAGCAATCGGTTTTTAATCGGCCCTTGTTTGAATTTCATAAAATCGGCGACGATCAAACGAGCACTTCTGAAGGCTGTATCACCCGAAGTGATTGGAGCCGCCACAACACCAAGTAAGGCCAGGAATCCGCCAAAGGTTCCCAGCAATGAGTTCGAAATTTCATTTACTATAAATGCCGCGTTGCCGCTATTGGTTGTCATCATTTCGTTGAGTTCGCGGACACCTCCAAAAAAACTCATGCTAATAGCCGCCCAAATCAGGGCTACGACTCCTTCTGTGATCATGGCCCCGTAAAACACTCTTCGCCCGTATTTCTCATTGGTCAGGCACCGCGCCATTAAGGGCGATTGGGTGGCATGAAAGCCGGAAATTGCTCCACAGGCAATGGTGATAAACAACATCGGGAAAATGGGAAAGTCGGCGGTATTTACATGGAAGTTTTGCATGTTGGACAAATTTAGCTCAGGAATGTAATAGCCCTTAACAAAAAGGGCGATGATCAGTCCAACAGCCATAAAGAGCAAGGCGAAGCCAAAAACGGGATAGATTCGCCCAATCACTTTATCGATGGGGAGCATGGTTGCCAACAGGTAATAAGCGAAGACGATCCACACCCAAAAGGTTGTGGAAGCAAAATTTGGAGTCAGCCCTGAAAGAATTTTTGCCGGCCCCATAATGAAGACGGCTCCCACGATAACCATTAGCAACACGGTAAAGGCTCGCATAAATTGCTTGGTACCCACGCCCATGTAAATGCCCACAATTTCGGTTATGCTCAGCCCCTTGTGTTTGATCGAAAGCATCCCGGAGAAATAGTCATGTACAGCGCCGGCAAACACAGAGCCCAAAACAATCCAAATAAAGGCAACCGGCCCCCACATGGCTCCGGCAACTGCCCCAAAGATGGGCCCCAATCCGGCGATGTTCAAAAATTGAATCAGAAAGATGCGCCACCAGGGTAACGGCATATAATCTACGCCATCAGTCATGGAGTAAGCAGGTGTTTCTCTTTCTGGATCAATAACAGCAATACGTTCGATTATTTTGGAGTAGAAAAAATAGCCAAGTAACAAAATCAGGATTGAAACGAAAAAAGTAATCATAAATAGTAGTCAGTTTAATTATTAGAAGTTAACACGGACTAATTTATTAAAAAGGAATAAGTGCCATTCGAAAAGCGGGAGGTGATTAGTTCCCTCCCGCCTTTTTCTAATTTAGTTGGTTGAGGTGATCTTTCGATCAATTATTTTTGTTCAAGCCTTAGTTTTTGTCCTTGGCTTAGAAGGATACTCTCCAATTCGTTGTACGGTACGTGCTGCACAGCGAGGTCTTTGTCGATTGCCATGATAGCTGCGACCGCAGCTGATTGCCCCAGAATCATAAACACCGGTTCCATGCGGATCGAGCCAAAAGCGATGTGCGTGGCGCTCAAGCAAATTGGTACCAATAGGTTTGTGCATTCTTCTTTTTTCGGGACGATGGAACGGTAGCTGATCGGGAAGGGGTATTTGACATGGGCTTCCACATTTCCTTCGTTTTTGACAAAACCTTCAGCGGTGACGTAGCGTTTCACATGGTGCGAATCCATTCCGTAAGCTGCCATGCCCACCGGGTCATCCACATTTTCTATCCGCTCGCAGTTTTTCTGGGTCATTACGTAACTGCTGAGCATGCGCCGCGCTTCGCGGACATACAATTGTTGCTGCCAGCCGTCTTCGCGTTCAAACTCATCTTTGCAGGTCCCCCAGCGCGACACTTCGTTCCTGATTGGCTCCGGCATACGCGGGTGATAGGCCAAAGTCCACATCACGCCTTGCTGGTAGTTGCGGTGTGCTTCCACGATCTTTTCCCTTTCGGCATACGATGCTTCCGGGTAATCGTAGTTTTGCCCGATAAAATCGGTTGAAAAGCCCTGCCTGTTGTTGGTATCGGTCTTGCGGTTGGGCATCGACGAGTTGATCCATGGCACCATCTTTTCACCAGCTTCGTAATTCCGTAGCAACAATTCGTAGTTCCGTTCCTCGTAGCCTACGGGCTTGGCAAAAGGGATGCGGTTGTCGGGGTGGTCGGTCAGGCACATGCGAAAACAATAAGCCTGTATGCCTTTGTCGCCAGCGCCCAGCTCGCCGGGGCCGCCTTCTTCGATGTAGGGCAACAGCCCGCTGTCGGGGTTTCCTTTTTCAATATAAGGATCAACACCATCGACAAAATTGTGGTTACGGGCATTGGTTGAATGGCCACCAGTAATGGTCTTCGCCACTTCGGTGTATTGAATGCCATTCAGGTTTTCGCCGTATTCGCTGTTGGCTTCTCTGCCAATGGTGTAGGATACGCCAGCTGCTGCCATTAGGTCTCCTTCGTAAGTTGCGTCAATAAACATCTTGCCGGTGTAAGTTTCGCCGCTTTCCATGGTGATGGCGGTAATTTTATCGCCTGACTTTTTCACGCCCGATTCGCGGTTTAAACGTTGGTTGTAAACCAGCTTCACCTTTTCTTTTTTCAACATATCGTGGTAAACTTTCAGGGCAGCCGATGGCTCAAAGGTCCACATGGCTTTTTCATGGTCCTCAGTCCGGGTTTGTCCGCCGTCTTTATATTCCGATGGTTTCTGCCAATTCCAGTTTTCCGTGTCGTTGTAATACTGGCGGATATTGCGATAAAACTCCAGGGCGATGCCGCCAACGGCTTCTTTTTTGCCAATGTCGGTTTGCCCAAGGCCGCCGGTGGTCAGCCCGCCAATACGGTTGGTGGGTTCAATGAGCACAACGGTTTTGCCCATCCTGCTGGACTGGATAGCCGCGGCCACCCCGGCTGAAGTCCCGCCATAAACGACTAGATCATACTTTTTGGGAGCTGCCTGTCCGGTAATCATCACCGACAGGAGCAGCGTAATTGTAAAGATTATTGATTTCATATGAGTTACGAATTAAGAGTTATTAGACGCAGATTTAATCATGATTGCTTATGATCTCTATGATTTTATCCATTTTCAGCGTAAATCATATAAAATCATACGAATCTGCGTCCCACATTTTTCATTTTATATCACTTTCAGCAACAGCCAATACCTGTTTACGTTCTTCCAGTACCTTTTTCAGTTCATCATAGGGCACTTCCTGTACAGTCCTATTTTTATCGATGGCAAGCGAAGCTGCGGCTGCTGCCGATTGCCCAAGGATCATAAACACCGGTTCCATGCGAATGGAGCCGTAAGCAATGTGGCTGGACGATACTGCAGCCGGTACCAGCAAATTGGTGCATTCTTCTTTTTTGGGGACGATAGAGCCGTACGAAATTTGATAGGGATGGTCGGGGTGGACGCCAATGTCGCCTTCATTCTGCACAAAACCTTCATCGGTGACATACCGCTGAACATTGTGCGAGTCCATGGTGTAAGAGCCCATGCCGACAGGGGAGGGGACTTCCCGTTTGGCCAATGCATCATTTTCGGTGGTCACGTATTCGCCGATCATGCGGCGCGCCTCACGGACATAAATCTGGTGCGGCCAGTTGCCGTTATCGGTGAATTCGTCTTTTGCCAATCCCCATTGCTGCATTTCGCTAAGGATTTCTTCCGGCACCCGTTCATCGTTCGCCACAAAATACAACAGCCCTTTTTGGTAATCTTCATGTTCTTTGATGATCTCTTTCCGGCGTTCGTACGAAGCCTCCGGGTAGTCGTAGTTCATACCGATAAAATCGCTACTGAACGGGCCGTGGTTGTTGGTGTCGGTTTTCCGGTTGGGGATCAGGTCAAATTTGTTGAACCACTCGCGCCAACCGGCTTCGAATACGCGGGCCAGTAGCTCATAATTCTTCGGGGCGTAATTGTCGGGTTTTGGGAACGGCACCCGGTTGTCGGGATGGTTGCTCATGCACATTCGGAAACAATAAGCTTGCAATTTTTTGTCACCGCTGCAATTTTCGCCCGGTTTTTCAGCAGAAATACCGAAAAGCAAACCGCTTGCCGGGTCGCCCGGCACCACATAAGGGTCGATGTTGTCCTTGAAGTAATGCCCATGATGGAAGACCCCGGCCTGCACGCCGTTCCATTCTTCATTGTAAACGGAACAAGCTTCGCGGCCAACATGGAAACTCACCCCAGCGGCTGCCATCAGGTCGCCTTCGTAAGTGGCATCAATGAATATTTTTCCAGTGAATGTTTTTCCTGAAAGTGTTTTGATGGAAACAATTTTTCCGTCTTCAACCGTTACACCATTTTCGCGGTCAAGCCACTCATCGCGTAAAACTGTTATTTTGTTTTCTGAAATGAAATCTTCAAAAACCTGTTCGGCCACATGCGGCTCAAAAATCCACATGGTGCGGTTTTCGCCGTCCATGGCAACTGTTCCCTGGCCTTTGTTGCCATATTCCGAATGTTTTTGCCATTTCCAGGCAACCGAATCATTGTAATGTTGCCAAACCCGGTGGTAAAATTCGCGCGACAGGCCGCCGATGGTCGATTTATTTCCGGTGTCGGTAAAACCCAGCCCGCCTGCGGACAGCCCGCCCAGATGGGTGTCGGGCGACACGACCAGCACTGTTTTGCCCGATTGGGCAATTTCAACTGCGGCAGTCACTGCGGCTGATGTGCCCCCGTAAATGATCACGTCGGCTGACGCTGTAGTTCCTGATTTTTCTTGCTGGCATGAAAACAAAACTAGCAGGCATATCACGCCCCAAAAAATTGATTTGAATGGTTTTAAAAGGTATTTCATTTGTTTAATTTAGATATGGGTTAGGTCAATATTGAATGTTTCATACTGAAAAATTATTTTACAGACAGTTGCTTTAATCTTTCGACAATGGGCGCCAGCTTCTTTCTGGCCTTTTCAGCCTCTTCCGAATCAGGCACTTCAGTTTTTTCCTTCGGAAGTTGCCTGCAGTCAACCAACCTGTTGTCAACAGCGTGCAAGCGCCATTCGCCATCAAAGATAAAGAAATCATTATTGATCCCACTGGTTACCCATTGGCGTTCGCCAGCGCCTTTCCCGGTCAGTGGTTTCACAAAAGAGATACCGTCGGGATTGGCATGTGCTGGGATGCTTGCCCCTGCCAATTCGCAAATAGTCGGAAAGAAATCAGCAAAGTCGATTAAATCGTCCACTTTGCTATTTGCCGGGACCCGTCCGGGAGCATAAGCGATGAATGGGACATGGGAGCCGCCATCGTTGAGGTGGAACTTTCCGCCGGTCACTTCTCCGCGGACAGTCTTTCTGGGTTGTTCGGCAAAAGTGCCGTTATCACCCATAAAAAAGACGATGGTTTGATCTGCCAGTTCCAGTTCGTCCAGCGTCCGGAGCAGGATTCCCACCTGCTTGTCCAGATAGCTGATCATGTGATCCAGACTTGCATCCTGTCCGGTTTTGACATCATCAGGCGTTTTGATAATGGGGTCATGCGGAAGCATCATGTTGTGATGGATCAGGAAAGGTTTCCCGGCTTTTTTAGCTGCTTTCATCCTATCAATTACATAATCCGTGAGCATGTCAGGACCAAAATCTTTTTCTGTAGCTGCCATGATTTGCCCGTCACGATTTAACGTCGGTCCCCAGTAGCGGACTGTTTTGTGGTTGTCTTTCCAGATTTGCCAGACGCACCACGAGTCGAAGCCGGCACTTTTACAATGGACAGGGTAAAATTCCAAAGCACCCAACTGCCATTTCCCGGTAACCGAAGTTTGGTACCCTGCTTCCCTTAATGATTGGGCATAAGTGGGAAAGCGGTTTTCAAAATCAACAACTTCTTTCGAACCTAAATGAATGGGAAGGACCTTTGTATATTGATGCCTTGGGGTATAGTTGCCGGTGTAGAGGCTCATGCGCGAGGGGGTGCAAACCGGGCTGGTATAAGTGCGGGTAAACAGCGTCCCTTTTTCAGCCATTTTGTCCAAGTTTGGTGTTGAAGTGCCCAAACCTCCATAACATCCCAATTTTTCATAGCCAAGGTCATCGGCCAGGATCAATAAAATATTTGGTTTTTCAACTGGTTGTTCTGCCTTTTCAGCACCCTGTGCGGTAATTGCAAATGCCAGCGGGATACTTAAAAGAATGCTTTCTGCTTTCGGGCCCATAATTTATCAGCTTAAATTTATGAAGTAAGGGATATCCCCAAAATTAAGGATATCAGTTGAACACGAAGACACCAAGCCACGAAAATATAGTTGTGAGCTATTGTAATTCGTGCCTTTGTGCCTTTTATGTTCAATTTCCAGAATTATGGGCCGCTCCCCAATAAGATCAATTAATATCCAGGGTTCTGATCATCCTGGCTTAATGCCGGGTTGTTGTTGATTTCATTTTCCGGCAATGGCCATAATAAGCGTTGGTCAATGATATTTTTGCCAACGGCGGCAAAAGCTTCTTGCACCTTCCCGGTCCGTTTCAGGTCAAACCAGCGTCTTCTTTCCAGCATAAGCTCGTAAGCCCTTTCCATGAGTACAGCATCAGTAAATTCCTCTTCACTCATCCCTGTTGGATAATCAACCGGTGAAACTGCTGTCGGATCATAACCATAAGCCCGCCTTTTGACCCTATTCAACCTTTCCAAAGCCAAAGCTGTCGGCCCGCCTTCAGCGCGGCATTCGGCTTCTGCGTAAAAAAGGAAAGCTTCGGTATAGCGGTAAATTGGCACGCTATAGACGCGAAGCCCATCGGCGTTGCTATTGAATTTTTTGAAAAGAACTGGAGTTGTTGAGGGCAGTGGCACCCATTCGCCTGCAGCATTTTGAATATGTGTATACAAATTGAATTCTTTTCGCAAATCATCATCATCCCAACTGTCACCTATGAATGAGTTCATGTCAGGTAGCCAAGCGTAAAAACCAGAGCTGTTGGTGTAATAGGGGGAATTGTTTCCCATATGGAGATACTGAGGAATCGTTGATTGGCTGGTTTCCGAGTGGTGGACCGACATGATATCTTCCGAATTAGTGTCGGTTGCGAAAATTTTATAAAAATCATTGGGCACCGTTACCGAAACCATCGCATATTGTCCGCTATTGATCACATCATCCGCTTTTTCGGCTGCCTGATCCCAGTTTCCTATAGTGAGATGAACATGCGACAACAACATTTTGGCTGCCCATTTGGATGCACGGCCAGTTTCGGCACCTACATCATCGGGTAAGCCAGATTCGGCTACTGTGGCATCATCTATGATCAGTTTGTACACTTCACTTTCGGGCATCCTTGGCGATTCCAGTTCAGTGAGGTCAAGGCTTTCTTTGGTTTTGATTGGAACCGGTCCCCAACCCCTGACCAATTCAAAATAGGCCATGGCGCGAAGGAAATAAGCCTCGGCCATGATTCGGGTCCTCGCCTCCTCTGTGATATCAACAATATTGGGCACATTGTTCAGCACGGCATTGGCTCGGTTAACGGCTTGGTACAACCTCAGCCAACTATCGCTAACCCGGCCAACGTTTTGTTGGTTCAACACCTGGTCCATGAACGAGATGGGGGCTTGTGATCCCCTTCCATTTAGAAAATCACCGTGCAGCTCAACCATCAGATAATGCTGGATATTATAGAAGTCGGGGCCTACAGCAGCATAAGCACCATTTAGTGCACCTTGTGCATCGATTTCGTTTTGGTAATAATTTGTTCTGGAAACAAAATTCTTTGGCACTTCATCCAGCATGTTCTCACAGGATATTAATGTGATTGCCAACAGGATGTAAAATGATATTCTTTTCGCTTCGCGCAAAATACTTTCGCTCGGCAAATCCAAACGAGCTTGTTTTTGCTCTCTCTTAATCGTATTTTTCATGTCGATCTGGTTTTAGAAGTTAAGTTTTAAACCAATGGCGTAGGTTTTTGCATTGGGATATCCGCTCTGGTCATGCCCCATATTTAAGCGTGAGCCAACGTTTTGGTCGTCTACACCTTTTGTATTTACTTCAGGGTCAAGGCCACTATAGTTTGTGAAAGTGAATAAGTTTGTTCCTGACAAATAGACTTGTGCTGAGTTGAAAAATGGCAAGCCCATTTTACCGACAGGAAGGTTGTATGCCAAGCGGATTGATTTTACCCTCAGGTAGCTACCATCTTCAATAAAACGGTCTGAAACGTCAATCCCCGATAAAGAGCTGATCTTTGGATATTTTGCGTTAGGATCAGGATTTTCGGTTGTCCAATAGTTGCCAATGATGTCTTTAAACTGGTTGCTCCCGCGTTGGAATGAATTTAAATGGGTACCATCTGTGGCATTGAAAATTTGGTTGCCATATACCCCTTCAAGGATCAGGTTCAGTTCAAAATTTTTATAAGATAGATTTGAGCCCATACCATAGAAAAAATCGGGGCTTGGGTTTCCAAGGATCACGCGATCCAACGCATTTATGATCCCGTCAGGTTGCCCATCAGGTCCGCTTAAATCTTTGTATTTGATAAATCCATTATCAGTTAACCCGTCTTCCAAGTATCCGAAAAAGCTTCCCAATGGCTCGCCTACCCGTGCAATGTTGGTGCTCGACCAAACAGAAGTTTGCCCTGCACTCAGGATATCACTTCCACCGGCGATTTCGATTACCTTATTTTTATTGGAGGAGAAGTTGAACGAAAGGTCCCATTTTACTTCACTCCTTAACACATCAGCATTAAGGGTAAATTCAAAGCCTTGGTTTTCAATTTCACCAATGTTTTGTTTTATTGTCCCAAAACCAACTGATGGAGGCAACGGAACATCGGCTAAAAGGTCGGTTGTATTTTTTTTGTAATAGTCGGCCGTCAGACGGAAACGGTTGTCCAGGACGCTGATATCAAAACCCACATCAAGCTGGGCTGTTGATTCCCATTTCAGGTCATCGTTTTTTATCCCTGAAGGGTAGTACCCAACTTCATCCTCCTGGTTGGCAAAAATTACTTTAACCGATCCCATGCGGTCCAATGACTGGTATGGATTTAAGGCCGTGTTGCCGGTGACCCCGTAACTAGCCCTTAACTTCAAATCGCTGATTAGGCTGATATCCGACATGAACGGCTCCTCTGAAACACGCCAAGCAAATGCGGCAGAAGGGAAATTCGCCCATTTGTTGTTGCTCCCAAACCTGGACGAACCATCGGCACGGATACTTAATGTGAACAAGTATTTATTGTCGAATGAATAATTGGCGCGGGCCAGCCACGATGCCAAAACCCATTCAGAATAACCGGTTGAAGGGGTATTAACTGTTTCTGCCGCTCCCAAATTATAATTTTGGGTTGTATTGTTTGAAAAACCGGTTACACTGCCCCCAAAGTTCCTGTCCATATTGGTTTGATAAGTGTATCCGCCAATGACTGTCAGGTTGTGTCTTTCATTAAAACTTTTGGTGTATGTCAACACATTTTCATTCAAAAATGAATTCCGGTAGTAGTTCCTTTGTGAACCGAATCCCCGGTCATTGGGGAAAATGATTGGGGTAAACTGGTCATTCAACGAGTTGGCATATTCAATTCCCAACAGCGTTTTAAAAGACAATCCTTTAGCCAGCTTAACATCGAATGTAGCGTTTCCAACTATGGTATTTCCCAAGCTCCGCGATTGGTTTGCCGCAAAAATCATTGGGTTGCGCATATCGGCCGAACCAAAATTATAAAATTTTTCGATTTGGGTGGGCAAGCCATTTTCATCGTAACCCGGCAAAGTAGGAGGGGCTGACGCGGCGGCTGATAATAAGGAAGTACCGCGGTATCCATTGTCAACTGGGATGGACTGTCGTTCCCTTCTTGAAAAGTTCATGTTGACAGCCATTTTGAGCCAATCATTCATGTCGTGGTCGAGGTTTAACCTGACAGACCCCCTTTTAACACCCGAGTTGATCAATATCCCTTCTTGGTCGTAATAATTGCCCGACAAGGAATAGCGCGTTTTCTCCGAGCTACCGGTGAAAGTAATGGTATGGTTGTGGATTGCCGCTGTACGCAGTACGGCGTCCTGCCAATCAGTGCCGGGGTTCTGTACTTCATCAATATTAAAGAAAGGCGCAAGCCCACCATTTTTCAACCATTCGTTGGCAATGATGGCATATTCTTTGGCATTTAAAAGGTCATAACGTTTGGATTCTTCCTGAACACCAATAAAGCTGTTTATTTCAATCCGGCTTTTTTGTCCGGCTTTTCCCCTCTTTGACGTGATGATGACAACACCGTTTGCACCACGTGCGCCATAAATGGCCGTAGCCGATGCATCCTTCAGGATGTCAACTGATTCGATATCTGAAGGGTTCAGAAAGTTGATCTCTCCCACAACAGGGAAACCATCCACAACATACAATGGCTGGTTGTCGCCGATCATGGAGTTTCCTCCCCGGATGCGGACTTCTATCCTTCCACCTGGGTTCCCCGAGTTTTGAGTAACCCGGACACCTGAGGCGCCTGCTTTCAAGGCTTGTTCCATGTTGTACACCGGAACCGCTTCAAGGTCTTCGTTCCTTACGGACGAAACCGATCCGGTTAAATCAGATTTTTTCATGGTTCCATAGCCAATAGCCACAACTTCTTCCAGCCCAATAGTACTTTCGCTTAAAACGATGTTAAAATTGGATTGGTTACCGACAGCTACTTCGCGGGTTTCCATCCCAACAAACGAAAACACCAACGTTTGCCCGGCCTCCACATTTTGAAGTACAAAATTACCATTGGTGTCTGAAATTGTTCCTTTGCTCGTACTTTTAATGACGATCGTTGCTCCGGGGATGGGTTCGCCCAAACTATTGGCAACAGTTCCTGTCACCGTCCTTTTTTGCTGAAAGGCATATTCTCCGCTGCTTCCAGTTGTCAGGATAATCTGACGGTCCATTACTTTGAATTTGACATTTGTGTTTTCAAATAATTTTGAAAGTACATTTTCTACTTTTTCTTGATTGACTTTGATGTCAACTTTACGGTCAACATCAACCAATTTTTGATTGAAAAGGAAAAAGAAATCTGTTTCGTCTTCAATTTCATTCAGTACATCAATCACTTTTACACCCGACAGGTTAATCGTAAGCCGGTTTTGTTGAGAGTAAGAATCAATTGCCCACGATTGGGCAACAAACAAAAGCACTAAAAATACACTCAAGCGCATAGTTTTCCAGATTTTAATCAGTGTGCAGAGAGACTCTGACACCCAGATTCGTTTTTTTTTCATAAATTTGAATCATTAAGTGGTTAAACATTTAGTAAGCGTTTCTACTTGATTTTTAATACAGGGAAGTACAGCCATACTTTCCTGTTTTTTTTAATTGAATTGGTTCATTTTTGCATGGTCTATTTTGAGGATCACTTTTTTCTTTTTCAGGTATTCGTTCGACGTATTTCGGTTTTGTTTTTCAATTTCAAATTTCATGGGTGAGGTGAGACTTAAGAGCCGGAGTAGTTCTTCCAAATTATGATCCATAAATGTCGCGTGATAGGTATAGCTTTTCAGTGCTTCATCCTTAATATCAATCGTTACATTGTACCACCTTTCAATTCGTTTTGCTACGGCTTCGAGCCCCTCGTTTCTAAAAATCAGCTTTCCCTCACGCCAAGCTGTATACTGTGCTGCATCAACATTCCGAACCTGGTATTGATGGTTTTGCAGATTAAATGTTAATTGCTGACTCGGATGCAACGTGCTCAATTTCTGACCTTTGGTGGATGAAATTATGACTTTGCCAGTTTGTAGAACAACTTCTTCGGTTGGATCATCGTCGTAGGCAATGACGTTGAACGTTGTTCCAGTGACCGCAATATCCAGTTTTTTTGTTCTGACATGGAAAGGTGTTCCATCTTGAACCACATCAAAAAAAGCTTCTCCAACCAGGGCAACGTCTCTTGAACGACGAAAGGGAACTGCGTATTTCAATCGGCTTCCATTGTTTAAGAATCCGGAGCTACCATCGGGAAGTGTGAATCTGGTGCGGGTTCCCTCCGGACAAATAATTTCGGCATAAGCTACGGGCGTTGTATTGAGCCTGGAGCTTATGAAATAGACAGCGAAGCCCAACAGCAGCGGAACGAATAAAATAGCTGCAATTCGCTGTAATCTCATTAATGGTTGAAGCGTTCTTTCTTTTTGATTTTCTTCCAGATAAATTTCATGCTGAATTTGGTTTCGTAAATGGGCGAGATTGATACTTTTTTGCTCCTCTTTCATTTCAAAGTCCATCCAGTGCTGAATCAGTTCGTTTTCCAGTCCGCTTTTGTTTTTTTTATCAAGAAATAATTCCCGTACCAAGTGAAGATCCTTCCGGGAGTATTTCCCTGAAAAATAGCGTTTTAATATTTCGAGCTTTTCCACCATCACTGTATATCTATCAATTTGTAAAACGAATCTATTTGTGGGCAAAGTTTGATTTTTAGCATTCGTATTAAGTAATAGGGACGAACAGGAGAAATCCCCCAGTTGGCTATTGTTTTTTTTCGGATTACGATCTGGAACCTCTCTGATATTTTTTTGATCGCTTTTGTTCCGGGATATTAAAGGCATAATTATAAAAAAGGACGGAAAAATTCCGCCAATCCCTTGTTGGCGTTATACCGAAATGTTGTCTGTTCTCAGGAATAAGTAAAAATAAAGTAAGCCGCTAATGCTCTCTTCGCTCAAGCCATTTTTTAGATTTCTCAGCGCTTCTGTTAAATGATTTTCCACTGTTTTTGCTGTGATGTTGAGCGCAGCCGCAATTTCCTTAACGCTCTGTCCTTGCTTTCGTTTTCGGATCAGGATTTCCCTTTGACGCGGGGGAAGTTGGTCGATGAGTTGATTGACCAGTTCAAGCAATGATTGGTAATTGGTCCGGTTGTCCAGTTCATCGTTAAAACCAACCGAGGTACTAATCAGTTCGTGCTTGTAGGCTTGTTGAAGGCTCAATTTCTGAAAAAGTTCCTGTATGTGGTTAAAGGCAATTTTAAAAAGATAAGCTTTGAATGAGAGCTCAGGATTTAACGACTGGCGATTCTTCCAAATCTTATAAAATACTTCCTGAACAACTTCTTCCGCTTCGGCTTCCGATTTTAGATAGCCTAACGAAAAATAGTACAGTTTTTTTCCATAAAAATCAAAAACTTGATCAAAGGCCTTGGCATTTCCACGTTTCAACTCCTGAATCAATTGATTTTCCGTATTTTCATTCAGCTTTTCCACTAGAGATGGGTTAGGATTTTTGCGAATATAGCCAAATTCTGTCAGTGTGAAGCATCAGTCAACTTATCTGTGCAATGAACAAAAATGGGTCTATCATTGGATGCTGAATCTATTTTTTTTGATTATTATCTTCCGGGTATTCGATTCGAATGTGGTAAATATTCATCAATTTCTCCAAAATGGTTTCCTTGAAAATCCGGATCTCGCGCAACGTTAAATCAGCATTGTCCAGTTGGCCGGTATCGATTTTGTCCTGCACAATCTTTTCGATCAAAGCTCTCAGGTTCTCCAATGATTTTTCTTTCATAGCCCGGGCTGCTGCTTCAATGCCGTCGGTAAGCATGACGACACTAGTTTCTTTGTTTTTTGGTGGGGGGCCGGGATAGGTGAACTCTTTGGGGTCAACTTCTTCGTTGGGGTGCTCGTTTTTGTACGTGGTATAAAAATATTTGGCCTGCGAGGTTCCGTGGTGACTGCTGATAAATTCAATCAGGACTTCGGGAAGTTTGTGGCGGCGGGCTATTTTTACGCCACGCGTCACATGGTCGATAATAATTTTGGCGCTTTCTTTATTATCCAGTTGGCTGTGAGGACTCATGCCTGCAGCTTGGTTTTCAATGAAATAAGCAGGCTGATTGGTTTTGCCAATATCGTGGTACAAAGCGCCTGCACGTACCAAAAACGGGTTTCCGCCAATACGCAGGATCACTTCTTCAGCCAGGTTGGCTATTTGCATCGAATGTTGAAAAGTTCCGGGGGCTTCCTGCGCCAGCTTACGCAACAAGGGCTGGTTGGTGTCAGAAAGCTCAATAAGTGTGACATCAGACACAAAGCCGAAAAGTTTCTCAAAAATATAAATCAAAGGGTAGGCGAGTAGGATGAGCAAGGCATTGCCACCAAACCATTCCAATTCCTTCCAAGGAATAGACTCGATATTTCCTTCCTGAATCATAGACAAGGCCAGAAAAACCACGGAATAGCTGATGAAAACCCAGAATGCTGTTAGAATCAGGTGCGAACGGCGGTGAAGCTTGTCCAGACTGAATACTGCAATGATTCCGGCAACCTGATTCAGGAAAATATATTCAAAATTGTTTGGTGCAAAATAACCGATTAGAAGAGTTGTAACCAGTAGCGTGAAAATAGCTGTGCGCGAATCGAAAAAAATACGGAGCAAAATCGGCAGAATTGCGACTGGCACCAGGTACAGGTTCATAAAGTCGCGGTCATTCACAAAGCGTGAGGTAAAGACCATCAAAACAATCATGATGAGGATGAAACTTAAGCGACGCTTTTGGTTGAAAATTTCCGGACGGAAATAGTACAGGTAGAAAATCAGAATTAGCAAACAGGAAATAATCAGGATGAGCTTGCCCAAGATCAGCAAATAACGTTCAATGTCTTGTCCTCGTTTGGTTTCATAACTTCTTTTTAATGAATCCAGGATGACATATTTATCAGGGGTTACAATATCACCTTTAAAAATGATCCGTTCGCCGGCTTGAACCATCCCCTGAGTAATTGAGACCTCGTCAAGCCTTTTTTGCAATTCACTGATGTTAAATTCTTCATCGTAACTAACATTAGTCACAATAAAGTCGCTCAGGTTTATCGCTTCGTTGAAGGGTTCAAAATCATTGCCCAAGCTACTTCGCAGTGTATCACTAAGTTTCTGATAGGCCGATTTAAGTGTTAAGAGCTCATCGGTAGGCACACGCCTGGCCAGCTTGTCTTTTATTAGAATGACTTCGCTTTTATTTTGTAAGCCCGGGTGATTTTCTGGGGCTTGTTCAATCAATCCTGTTTCGTATAGGTCAGCCAGAAAATGAGTTAAATTCTCAACGCTCCCTGCATCAAGGTCGAACTGTTCGAGAGATTTGGTCAGGTTGTTGGTTTGCACGATACGCTGGAGTGTATCAATCTTAAGATAGGGAATATACTTGCTTCGAACAGAATCCTGATCCAGCTTAACTTCCTCATCAGCTTTCAAAATGGCAAAATTAAAAGGAGCAACCAGGGTTTCGTGTCGCCAGGGCGAATTTTTCTGAAATTCATATTTAAACCGGCTTTCTCCCGGAATAATCAGATAAAGTAAAAAAACAGTTGCCAAAAATGCGAATGCAATGTAAAAAAAGTGGTAATAGCGGGCTAGTCGCGTTAATAACTTTTTCATAAATACCTTTTTAAAGACTTTCCTATACCATACAAAACTAGTCTTGAAGTTTTATATTTGAAGAATTAAAAGTAACAATTTCTTTCATGAAATACGCCATCAGATCCGATTTCTAAGCCCGACACAATAGAACAGGTACCGGATTGAAAGGTTAAACTGGTGATAAAAAGTAATTAAGAGAGCACATGAACTACGGGATTTCTGGATTAAGCATTATACCGCTACGAAAAGAACCATCGGAGAGAAGTGAAATGACCAGCCAGGTTTTGTTTGGTGAGCATTTTGAAGTGCATGAACAATTTATGGGATGGTGCCGGATTACCTTAGCCTATGACGGATACGAAGGATGGGTAGACCAAAAAATGATTACGGAGTTGCTTGATCGCACTTATCAGAAGATTGTTAGTTCTTCCTTTGCTGTTTGTACCGACATTCTCAACCTAATTCCATCGAATGGCGAACAAAATATGATGATTGTGGCTGGCAGTACCTTGCCTTGCTGGCGTCCGTATAAAAAGGAGTTTTCGATCAATCGCGACGTTTTTCAGATGACGGGCAATTTTATGTATCACCAGCCAGCTGATGTGCGCAAATTGATCATTCAACAAGCTTTGATGTATTTCAATGTACCGTATTTGTGGGGCGGACGGTCGCCGTTTGGTGTTGATTGTTCCGGCCTAACTCAGGTGATTTATAAGCAGGCTGGAATAAAAATTCCACGCGATGCCAGTCAGCAGGTACATGTCGGAACCGCATTTTCGTTCGTGGAAGAATCGCAGCCCGGCGATTTGGCGTTTTTCGATGATGAAGAAGGAAACATCATCCATGTAGGTATTATTTGGGAGAAGAATAAAATTATTCATGCGTCAGGGAAAGTGCGTATTGATAATGTAGACCAGTTTGGAATTTTCAATATTGAGACCAAACGCTATTCGCACAAAATGCGTGTGATGAAACGAATAATCGATTAGCAAGCCCGGTTTATGGCGTGTTTATTATTCACTTTATAATAACAATCAAACAATAGGCGAAATGACAAAGAACTATACTTACGCGTATCCGCGGCCCTCCGTAACCACCGACGCCATTATTCTCAAAAAGGAAACTGCTGAAATTTTGTTGATCCGGCGGGCGAAAGATCCCTTTAATGACAGGTGGGCTTTACCCGGAGGCTTTATCGAAATGGATGAGGTGCTGGAAACAGCGTGCAAGCGGGAATTGAAGGAAGAAACCGGCCTGATGATTGAAAAGCTGGAGCAGTTCCGGGTTTACGATGCCGTGGATCGTGATCCGCGCGGACGGACACTATCGGTGATTTTTTATGGTTTTGTTGAGAAAGACGCGGAAGTTAAAGGGGACGACGATGCCGCTGAAGCCGCCTGGTTCAAAATGGAAAATTTGCCGGAACTGGCTTTCGACCATGCCGATATTATTCTCGACTTTTTACGTTTACTCAGTCTGTCACGCTGATGCTTTCCAGCAGGATGGCATAACTTTCGGATCCGCAATTGAAGAGTAAATCCAGGCAACTTAAGTTCGGAGTAAAACCAAATTTATCATCAAAAACCTGCGTGTAAGGTTTTGGCTTGAAAAAAGGGTCGGGGAGTGCTTTTTGAGGTTTGGGATGAATCGCTTCGCGGTAGTTCATACAATTGGTCGAAACTTCTTCAAAATCCAGAGTTTGTTTAATCGTCGGATTTAACTCAATAATAGCCAAAATAGTTTCCAGTATTTGCTGATTGAAGTCAAGCAGAAAAGCATGCGGCTTCTCGAAAAACGGACGAAAATCATCTTGCAGCACTTCAAAAAACGGTGAACTTTGATAGGCCGAAACAATGGCTTGCCAGTGGATATGCCGCCAGTTGGTGTCGTACGAAATCCGGATATCTTTGATTAGTTGTTTTTGGCTGCGTCCTTTTTCAATCGGTACGATGAGCGGTTCCGGGCCATTCGCAGCTAAAATAAGGCTTCGGTTGCGATAAGTTTGCTTCGCGAAGTTTTCCGCAGTTTCAATCCAAATGGTTTGGTGAGTTAAAAATTTTGAGAGGTACTGAACTGGCGGAAAATAGGCCGTGCTCAGCAGAATATCCTGATCAATCATGCCGGTTACTCTTTAAAAAAGCTGTCTTCGTCATCGTACTGATCGGTCATTTCAATCCCTTCGATATGCGTTTTTGCAGGGGCGTGTACTTGAAATAACTCCAGCTCTTCAATTTTCTTTTGCTTTTCTTTAAGCTGTCTTTTCAATTTCCACAACTTCGGATAGGCAAATGATAATGCCAAAATGGCCCCCAAAATAATACAAATAATGAGGGTCAGAACGAGCGGGACGTCGGTGATTTTCCAGAAGAACACGTTTAGTGTAATGAGTACGGTGTTTTGCAACGTAAAAATGACCAGTAATAGGGCCAGAATCAATAAAACAATTATTCCTGCTGACATACGATTTATTTTCAGGGAAATTAAGAAAAAAAAAAGGATACCGAAGCCTATCCTCAGAATCCTTTTTTTAATTGTTCGAAGTTTGGCTAATGAACCACGTTAAATAACCGGTTCCAGCGGATATTACCAGGCAGGCTTTTTTCCTTATCAAGCGACAGCCAGATAAAGACTGCTTTTCCAACAACATGATCTTCGGGTACAAAACCCCAGTAGCGTGAATCGGCCGAATTGTGACGGTTGTCGCCCATCATCCAGTAGTAATCCATATCGAAGGTATAGTTGTCGGTAGCAGCACCATCAATATAAATGGTGCTGTCTTTCACTTCCAGCTCGTGACCTTCATACAAATCGATAATGCGTTTGTAAAGCGGCAGGCTTTCCATAGTCAGGGTTACTGTTTCTCCCCTTTTGGGAATCGTCAGCGGACCAAAATTGTCCACATTCCACTGGTAATTCTCATTGTGTGGAAAAATGTTCTGATCCCAATTTCCGGCAGGCATATTTACCCGCTTGATTGAGGTGACATTATTTAATTCTTCCAGCTCTTTCACATATTCATCGGTCAACGGGTACAGGTATTGCGAACCTGAAAATACCTGTTGGTCGGCACGTGAAATGCCGATTTTCTCCAGGGTGCGCTTGTTGATTGGCGTTCCGTTGGTGGCGATGATGTAATCGTACTGCACACCTGGAAAAGCTTCCTGTTGTGAGTCATTTACATACAGCTGGCCGTCTTTCAGTTCCAGTACATCGCCTGGTGTTCCCACACATCGCTTGATGTAATTTTCGCGCTTGTCAACGGGCCGGCTGATAATTTTCCCAAAAGTTCGTTGGTCACTCCAAATACGGTCTCGTCCGTACGATCGGATCAATTGGTAGTAGTCTTGGGTTGGCATATTCATCGCCACGGTATCGCCATGCGGAAAGTTGAAAACCACCACATCATTGCGTTCAACATCGCCAAAGCCAGCCATGCGCTTATATGGGTTTTGAATCCACTCAACATACGATTTTCGGGTTGTTGACAGGGGCATGGTGTGGTGAACAAACGGAAAAGAAAGCGGTGTATTGGGCAGTTTGGGACCATAAGCTGTCTTGCTGACAAACAGAAAATCGCCAACCAGCATGGATTTTTCCATTGAGGAGGTTGGAATGGTGTACGCTTCAATAAAAAACATGCGGATGAACGTGGCAGCGATTACGGCAAAAATGATGGCATCTACCCATTCAACGACTTTTGTTTGCTTACCATCGGGCGGATTTTTCTTTTTCCAGAAGGCCCAATGTACTTTTTTGGTGATATACATGTCGAAAATAACTGCCAGTCCGATAAACCACCAGTAGCTTTCCATCCAGATTACCCACAAACTGTAGATCAGGGCAACTACGATGAACTTGAACCATTTGTTCGTCAATATTTCTCTCATTGATTTGGAGTGTATTATAAATTTAACAGATCATTCATGCTAATCAGACCTTTTTTGTTCACACTGAATTCAGCAGCCAAAACTGCTCCCAGGGCGAATCCCTGACGGCTTTTTGCGCTGTGTTCAATTTCAATGTAATCAATGTCTGATTCGTATTTAATGCGGTGGATTCCCGGAACATCTCCTTCGCGGATGGCTTCAATATGCATTTCTTCAGCGTTCTTTGGGGTTTCCAATGTCCAGCTCTTTTTGCCGGGATGTATTTCAAACAAATCCTCGGCCAGGGTAATGGCAGTTCCGCTAGGGGCGTCCAGTTTCTTGGTGTGGTGAACTTCTTCCATGCTGATGTTGTACTCCAGACGGTCTTTCATCAGTTCGGCCAGTTTTTTATTTAAGGCAAAAAACAGGTTCACGCCCAAGCTGAAATTGGAAGCATAAAAGAATGTTCCCTGGTGCTTTTCCATTTCGTCCAATACTTCCGCTTTTCTATCGAGCCAGCCGGTTGTCCCACTAACAACAGGAACCCCACTGGCAAAGCAGGTTTTATAATTGTTGAGCGCCGAAGCCGGAATGGTAAATTCAATGGCTACATCCGCTTTTTTAAGATTTTCTTTTGTCAGGTCGTGTTGGTTGTCCATATCAATGGTTAAAGCAATCTCGTGCCCGCGTTCTTTCGCAATGGCTTCAATGGCTTGTCCCATCCTTCCATAACCAATAAGTGCTATTTTCATTTGATATCATTTTTTTTGAAAGCATACAAAGATATAAATTACACGGCAAATGTATAATTCTGATTGAGCGGATGAAAAAATATTCGTTGAACAGGGAATTTTATCGGGCCAAACAAGCGAATAACTCTGGCGAAAGATTTTTTCAGCATAAACTCCATGGTTCAATATTCATTCAACAGCTTAGAACGAATGCCCAATCCCTAATTATTGTTTAAATTTGACGCACATTCATAAAAAAAGAAGATTGCCATGAGAAATCCAGTTCCCAGAGTTGCCGCCATTCATGATTTAAGTGGTTTTGGCCGGGCGTCGCTAACCGTTGTGATTCCCATACTTTCATCGATGGGTATTCAGGTTTGTCCGTTGCCAACAGCCGTGTTATCGTCGCACAGCGCGTTTGATGATTTTCATTCGGTTGATTTGAGCCAACAACTTCAGCCCATGATTGATCATTGGAAAAGGTTGGATCTGAGTTTTGATGCCATTTATTCAGGTTATTTGGGAGCGGCTGAGCAAGTGGACACGGTGGCCCGCTTTATACACGATTTTTCAGCCAACAATCCGCTGGTGGTGGTCGATCCGGTTTTGGGCGACAACGGCAAACTTTATTCGGCTTACACGCCAAAAATGGTGGCTAAAATGAAAGAGTTGGTCACCCTGGCTGATTTAATTACGCCCAACCTCACCGAAGCCGCATACTTGCTCGGAGAGAAGCACAATCCGAACATTGAACTGAAGGAGTTGAAAGAATGGGCCATGCGCTTAGCCGACATGGGGCCTGAAAAAGTGATTGTTACCAGCGTACCCGATCAGTCTAAGAATAACAATACGTCAGTTGTGGCATTTAATAAAACTGACCATCGTTTTTGGCGGGTGGGCTGCGATTATATTCCGGCGCATTACCCGGGGACCGGCGACGCTTTTGCCAGTGTGATGGTTGGTTCGCTGTTGCAGGGCGACAGTTTGCCCATTGCGCTTGACCGGGCTGTACAGTTTATTTCGCTTGGAGTTCGCGCGACCTTTGGGCATAATCACAAGGCTAACGAGGGCATTTTGCTCGAAAAAGTGCTGCCATCGCTCAATGCCCCGGTGCAAATTAGTAGTTATCAGTTATTGGATTGAATAAATATGAAAGATATTCGCTTGGTGGCCACCGACCTGGATGGCACGTTTCTGAAAAATGATAAATCGATTAGTGAAGAAGACTTGCAAATGCTGGAGCTTCTCGGAGAACGTAAGGTGATTCGGGTAGTAGCTACCGGCCGAAACTTCAAAAAAGTGCTGGAAGTATTGCCGGATCATTTGCCATTTGATTACGTAGCATTTTCGTCGGGTGCCGGTATTTACGACTGGAAGAAACGTGAGCTGGTGTACCGTCAGAACTTGAACCGGGAAACCACCAACGGCATCATTCAGTTTTTTGTTGAAAAAGACATGAATTTCCACTTATTCCGTGCTGTACCCGATAACTTCAGGTGCTGGTATTATCGCGGAACAAACTCGTGTGACGAATTTGAGCGGTATTTCGACTTTCACAATTCGGTGACTGAATTATTGCCGGTTAAGCAAAAACTACAGGACGATGCCTGCCAGTTTCTGGTTATTTTCCCGAATGAGCTGGCTACATTCTTGTTGATAAAGCAGGAGCTGGAAAGTCGGTTTGATGACATTAAAGTAGTGCGGACCAGTTCGCCTTTGGACACGGATTATATTTGGATGGAAATTTTCCACAAGGATGTATCGAAAGGTAACGCCGTTAAGTTTTTGTGCGAACAGAAAAACATCCATCACCACATGACTTTCGGAATCGGGAATGATTACAACGATTTGGATTTGCTTAATTTCACATCCTTTTCCTACCTGGTTGAAAACGGGCCCGACGAGCTCAAATCACACTTCCGAAAAGCCGTTTCGAACGAAAACAGCGCCTTCAGCCACAGTTTGAAAAAGTATTTGTAACCTTTTTTCTATTCGCCAGTCAGGTCACCTTTAGCTGGTTTGTAGTGCCGCTTTAGCCACGTGGCCAGGCCGTCGAGTCCGGGAAACAGCACCCGCTCGGTAATGTTGGCCTGGTCGAGCTTATCGCGTACTTCCCATTTCAATTCCTTCGGAATGATAATCCGCCGGTAAAGCCCGGGATGATCGACCAGCCACTCGTCCATAATGCTTGTCGATTGGGTCATTACCGAAAAAAAAGCGTATTGGTTGACAATGCGCTGATCGACGGAGGGTGGCTCGAAAAAGATGACTTGTTCCTTGTTCAGTTTTTTATCGAAGTCGGATAAGGCCATGATACTTTCTTCCAGCATTTCGATGGTGAAAGCATTGCACCTTTCTTCGCGCAGCAAGTGGTTCAGTGGTTCGGAAACCAATCGGTTAACCTTCACAAAATCTACTTTCCAGATTACTCCGTCCAAATCAAACTTTTCGGTATTGGTCGTGGCAAAGTGCATGGCAATAAAGGGCGAATAGGTCCAATCCAACAAGCGGGTGGGGAGGCCGTGGTGTTGCGCCATCACCAGCGAACGCCAGAACGAAGCGGTCAGCTGGGCATCTTTCGAAATGCTGTACTTGCGAAAATTGCGTAGCAGGTGATATTCCAGCTCAGGGCGCTGGCCACAATTGCGCAGAAAACTGTTTTTTAGTTCATAGCTGGCATCCGACAGCCCACGAAAGGCATAATCGGACCGGTAACGTGTCAGGTGAGGCTTCCAGGAATCGCGGTACACTTCTTCGCACAGCTCTTCCCAGCTGTGAACAACAAGGTCGTTTTGGTGGATTTTGCTTGAATTCATTGCCCTCAAAGTTCATCAAAAAAAAGAATTTAGCCTGATGATTTGGGTTCTTTTTTATGAAATGATAGACGCCTGTTTCATCTACATTGCCGATTTCTCCGGTAGTGTAGAGTCACTCTTCTCAATCGTTAAATATTCTGAAAAGATTTTTTGCCAGTTGTCACTTTTAGTGTAAAATTCTAAATTAGCTGGCTAAAGTTGAAACTGAGAAAAATGAGGGAGCGATTAATTGTCTTTTTGGTGTTGGTCGGCTATGGTTTTGCTCCCGCTTTTAGCCAGTCAAAAGTTGATTTTGACGAAGTTTTACAGGTTCCCATCTATTATCCTGAAATTAACCCCGAAAGCCCCATTGGTATCTTTGCACTCGACCTGCCGTTCTATTTTCCCTCGGCAAACCCTCAAAAACATCAACTTTCGATAGGCTACACCATGGCCAATATCTGGCATCCTCAAGCCCGTTTTCTCTATCCGCAAAACTTGACGGGCAACCAGAAAAATGAGTTAAAAGACATCTACATGTCGTGGCGACCGGAGTATTTTGAGGTGATGAAAATTGATACGAAAGACAAGTTATTTCAGTCGGATGGGGTGCTGCAGCATCTGAAATTTTCATACCTCAATACCTGGACAAGTAAGCACAGCCTGATCGTGAATTTCAATGTTCACAAGCTATCGGGCGGGAAGTCACCGCTTACTTTTTTTGTGAGCGATGGCTTTATTGAGGAGTTTCACTCCAAATTTGCCATCGAAGATAATTACGGACGCCGTTTGTTTCCATTCAACCGGGCCTTCATTCAGTTTGATGATGAAACCGGAAAGTCGTTTCGGAAAGACAAAGGCGATGTGTTTACTACCATTGTTGATGCCCACTATTATCGGCAGCTTTTTACTCACAAGACCCAAAAATGGCATTTCGATACCCAGATTGGAGCCCATTTGTCCATTCCGCTGAATGACCTTCACCCATACATCATTCCGGGGATTTCGGCAGGCATTCGCAGCGATTTCAGGCTTGGGCCCAAAAGCAGTTTAACGTGGGCTTTCGACGGAGGTATAACTGACCAAACTTCTTTCAAGGTAGGCGATGGCATTCGGGCAATCGACTGGCAATACCGCAAACATGGCCGGGGTTTGCTGGCCCTGAACCTGATGTCGCAAAAGAAAAACACGGTGGTGATTGGCTTGCTGCTGAACTACCAGGATCCTTTAATGAAGGGCAACTCATTTTCGTGGGATCAAACCGGATACTATGAAATTGGCGTAAAAGTATTGGAAGAAGGGGATGTTTGGGAAGGCGAACCAATCTCTCAGGAATTTTATCTGTCGAAAATTACTCCCGCTTCACTCTATTATTTTTCGTTGAAAACCTATTTCATCCTTGGCTTTCATAAAAACGGCAACGAATTCAATATCTATTGCGGCGAAGATTTGTTTTTGGTGAATAATGCGCCCGATATCCAGTTCAGCTTTCAATACCGGTTTGCTCCCTTCGGAAAGAAAAAATGAACCTTTTTGACTTCAGTTTTTTGAATATTTAGGTAATGTGCAAAAACAAACTGGTCTTGCTAAATATTTGACAGTAATTCTGAAAAAAATATTAGAGACTGTAATCAAAGTGATATTTCGTCACGTACTATTGTAATTCGTTCATATTAAGTTGAAGTTCGTTCACATTGAGTTGTAATTCGTTCATGTTAAGCTGGAGTTCGTTCACTCTGAGTTGCAATTCGCTCATGTTAAGTTGTAGTTCGTTCACTCGTAGTTGCAATTCGTTCATATTAAATTGTAGTTCGTTCACTCTGAGTTGCAATTCGGTCATATTGAGTTGAAGTTCGTTCACATTAAGTTGTAATTCGTTCACGTGTTGCCAATATTTCTTCATGATTTGTTGGTATGCTATCAACGCCAATTGGTATTTTATCAATTTTGAGTGATATTCATTTCAAACTCAATCACCAATCTTTTTTGAACAAGGCAGGGCTTTTCATGTTTATAGGTGAAAACTTATTTTGAGATGGCAGACATTAAGGAGAAAAGGGAACGTTTACCCCGTTGGATGAAGTCGCCGCTACCCAGTGGTGAGAACTACTCAAAAGTAAAGCGATTAATAGCCGAGCACAAATTAAATACGATATGTACCAGCGGCAATTGCCCCAATAAAGGCGAATGCTGGAACGCCGGAACCGCAAGTTTTATGATTTTAGGAGACAAGTGTACCCGGAATTGCCGTTTCTGTTACGTGAAAAACCTGATTCCCGATCCGGTAGACTGGGAAGAGCCGCAACGGCTGGCCGAAACCATCAAGACGCTGGGTTTGAAACACTGCGTGATTACCTCGGTTGATCGCGACGATTTGCCAGATGGTGGCGCTAAATTCTGGGCAACAACCATTCTGTCCATTAAAGCAACGAGCCCCGGCACGACCATCGAAACGCTGATTCCGGATTTTCATGCTAAAAAAGAACTGGTGCAACAAGTGATTGATGCCAAACCTGAAGTGATTTCGCACAACCTGGAAACGGTAAAGCGCCTGACGCCAAAAATCAGGAGTACCGCCCGATATGCCCGCAGCCTGAAAGTGATTTCCTATATCGCCGAAGCCGGCATTGTCGCTAAATCGGGAATCATGCTTGGGTTGGGAGAAACGCCCGACGAAGTGCTGGAGGCCATGGATGATTTGAAAGCTGCGGGTTGCAAGGTGCTCACCTTGGGGCAATACCTTCAGCCAGCCCCCAACCTGATGAAGGTGGTCGAATACATCACCCCCGAACAATTTGAAATTTACAGAAGAGAAGCTTATAAACGAGGTTTTCGATATGTGGAGAGCAGTCCGCTGGTGCGCTCTTCCTACCACGCAGAAAGGCATGTGAATGCCTGAAAAGATAGTTTATGGAAACACAAAAACATCACGTTCTGGAGTTGGAACAACTGACTCCGGAAACCTTTCTGATTCACTTGGATCGTCAAGATTTTAGTTTTAAACCCGGACAATATGCCATTCTACGGAATCCGGAAACCGGCGAAGGGCGGGAGTACTCTATCTTCAGTTCGGATAAGGAAGACCGACTTTCGTTTTTGGTGCGTGAAATTAAAACCGGCGAATTTTCGCGTTACCTGAAGTACTTAAAAGTTGGAAGCGAGTTGGCCGTTGAAGGGCCGCGTGGCTTTTTTATTTTAGATGAAAAGTCGTTGAACGGACATCCGCTGCTATTTGTTGCCACGGGAACCGGTATTAGTCCGTTTCATTCGTTTGTTCAGAGTTATTCCAACTTAAATTACCGGGTGCTTCATGGCGTTCACTTTGCCGACGAGGCCTATGCAAGAACCGCTTTTGATCCCGATCGTTATTTGCTCTGCACGTCGCGCGAAAACAAAGGCGACTATTTTGGCCGGGTAAGTTATTACCTGAAAGAGTACAAAGTGGATGAAAACCTGATTTGTTACCTGTGCGGCAATTCGGATATGATTGAAGAGGTAACGAATATTTTGGAAAGCTATGGCGTTTTGCCCGAAAACATTCGCACAGAGGTCTTCTTTTAAACCTGGCTTGATTCGGTATCGTCATTTTTGAAGATTTCACACAGCAATAGGTGGTTTCATTCGTACAACTTGGTACGATTTCTTATTTTTGTTTTCATGTATCTGCTTAAATCCTATTCATGAGAACAATTTCGATTGATGAACAACTCAACAAAGCCTGTCCTGATATTCATTTGTCTTGCATTTCCTGCTCGGTCACGGTTCAGGATTTTCGTGCTGATTTGTGGGAACAAATTGATGCGAAGTGCTTGGAAATAATGGAAAACCTAACGGTTGAAGAAATTAGGCACAATACCAATATTGCTGCCGGCCGCGAAGCTTACAAAGCATGCGGCAAAGATCCGGCCCGTTATCGCTTGTCGGCCGAAGCCTTGTTGCGCCGGGTGGTGAGTGGCAAAGGCCTTTACCAAATCAACAATGTGGTTGACCTGTTGAACCTGGTGTCCATCAGTACCGGTTTTTCGATTGGAGGCTACGATGAAGACAGCATTGTGGGTGACATCGTTATGGGCATTGGTCGCCCCGATGAACCTTATCACGGGTTGGGACGAGGCGAGCTGAATGTTGAAAGTATGCCTGTTTTTCGGGATGAAAAAGGTGCTTTTGGAACCTCCACCTCTGATTCGGAGCGAACAGGCGTGAGTGAAATTACCCGGCACTTTCTGATGGTGATTGTATCGTACCAACGGAATGAAAAACTAGAAGAAGCTACGCAAATGGCCGTTCAATATCTGACCGAGTTTGCTGAAGGGAAAAACGTTGAAAGAGTTATACTCCCACAAAGACGCCAAGCACACAAAGAAAGAATGGTATTCAAAAAAATATAGATCCAATTACGATTCAACTAACTTTGTGTTCTTCGTGCCTTAGAGGGATAAAAAAAAGAGCCAGTGAAATACATTTGTAAGTTCTTATTGAAACTGTGGGGCTGGAAAACTGTTAATGGTGTTATGCCTCATAAAAAAGCCATTATCATTGGGGTGCCGCATACCAGCGCTTGGGATTTCGTGATTTCGTATTTATATTATACTTCCGTGGGCGGTGTGGCACATATCATGATTAAGAAAGAATTTTTCTTTTGGCCCGTGGGCTATTTTCTCCGGAAGATGGGTGCGTTACCCATCGACCGCTCTAAAGGGGCCACTGTAATTAAGCAGGTGATCAACGAAATGAATAGTCGTGAGGAAATGCATCTGGCCATCACGCCAGAAGGGACCAGAAAGCTAAATAAACATTGGAAAGCTGGTTTTCATACGATTGCCAAAGCAACCGGAGCAATCGTTTATCTGGGCTTCTTTGATTTTGGGCGGAAGGAAATTGGATGGCTCGAAATCTTGGAATTAACAGATGATCCGCAACATGACATCAAACGAATGAAGGCCTATTACCGTAAACGAAACGTAAAAGCCAAATATCCGGAGCTGTTTTCAGCCGAGGAGTGAGGTTGGTAATTGGTTATTAGTCATTGGTTATTTAATAGGAGTCGTAGAACTAAAATTCGTATACTATGACAAACAACTTGTATATTGCGTTGGTGCAGTGCGAGCTGGCTTGGGAGCAGCCGGCTGAAAACCGCAAGCATTTGTTTCACTTATTGGACGATCTTCCCGGTGAAACAGATTTGGTTGTGTTTCCCGAAATGTTTGCCACCGGCTTTAGCATGCATGTGGAAAAATGTGCTGAAACCATGGATGGTGAAACCATTCAATGGATGAAGCAACTGGCTGGAGAAAAACAATTGGTGGCAGCTGGTAGCCTGATGATTCGCGAAAATGGCAAGTTTTTCAACCGCTTTGTTTTTGCGTATCCCGACGGGAAGCTGGAATACTACGACAAACGACACCTGTTTTCAATGGGAGAGGAGCACCTGCATTTTACCGCCGGACAGACGCGTAAATTGATTCAAATCAAATCATTTCGAATAATTCCGCAGGTATGCTATGATTTGCGTTTTCCGGTATTCAGCCGAAACCGGCAGGATTACGATTTGCTGATCAACACCGCCAACTGGCCGGCACCCCGCCGCGAAGCCTGGCAAACCCTGTTGAAAGCACGAGCCATTGAGAATCAAGCCTATGTTGCCGGAATCAACCGCATTGGCAGCGACGCGAACGGTATCAACTATGTTGGCGATACGTGCTTCGTCGATCCGAAAGGAAAAGTGATGGCTGCCGCCGAAGACAAGAAAGAACAAATCATTACCGCCAAACTCTCCAAAGACTCGCTTGAGAAATTCCGCAACAACTTCCGTGTTTTACCCGATGCCGATGACTTTCAGCTGAAGTGATCTATCTCGATAGGACCTATTTTTTCACCTATGAATTCCCCTATTCCGGAATCAAATTTTGATCATTTAAGGTTATAACTACAAATTTAGTTTGAAAACTAAAATATTAGTTGTAAATTTGAACTGGAATTCCAAATCAATAATCATTCATAAAAAATCATGTTATGAAACGAAGAGAGACTTTTCAGCAAGCAAATTACTTCACCTAGTGAAATTTTTTTGGATATTAAAACTAAATAATTAGTTTTTTAACTGCTCTTGTAGTTAGTTGGCCTGAATTTTGTAATAGCTTCAACCTGAATAAAAAATGAACCTAATGAAAGAATTGACAAAAGCAGAAGAACAAGTGATGCAATTGCTTTGGAAGAAGGAAAAAGCCTTTGTAAAAGAGTTGATTGAACAGATGCCCGAACCGAAACCTGCCTACAACACGGTTTCTACCATCATAAGAATTTTGGAGAAAAAGGGCTTTGTTGCTTACGAGGCTTTTGGTAAAACACACCGTTACTTTCCACTAATTAGCAAAAAGGAGTACACGCGGAAGTACATGAAAAACTTTATGAAAGGTTATTTTAGCAATTCTTTTAAGGAGATGGTTTCGTTTTTTGCACGCGAAGACAACATGAGCCTGGCTGAACTGGAAGAACTGATGAAAGAAGTGGGCAAGGATTTGAACGCCCCTAACACCAAACGCGATGAATAGCTTTATCAATTACATTTTGGAATCGGGCGTTAGCCTGGGAGCCCTGGCGCTCATTTATTACGTGTTTTTGCGTAACGAAACCTTTTTCAAAGCCAACCGCTTGTTTTTACTTTTTGCAGTCGTTTTTTCAAGCTTACTGCCTTTGTTTCAGTTCAAAGTTTTCGGTTCATCAGGGCAAGGCAATGCGCTGATGGCGGGATCCGGAACATCCAATATGCTGGAAACAATTACGGTTAGTAGCTCCGGCTTTTCCAATTCGCTGGCTAACTGGATTTCAACCAGCCAGCTGTTGGTTTATGCTTATGTAGTGGGGGCCATCGTCATGGGTTTGATTGTGCTCGTCCGGTTGGCTCAATTGGCTTACGTCATAAAAAAAGGCCAGTTGGTCACTAAAAGTGGAATCAACTACGTTTATATCGACGAAAATTCAAGCCCGTACTCCTTCCTCAATTATTTGTTTGTTAGCCGAAGCCTGGAAAAACAGCCGGACTGGGAAAAAATGCTTGCACACGAAAGCGAACATATCCGCCAGGGACATACGGTGGATATCTTAATACTCGAGCTCATCAGTATTTTTCAGTGGTTTAACCCGTTTTTCTGGTTACTTCGGCGGGTCATTAAAGAAAACCACGAATATATGGCTGATCGGGCGGTATTAAATCAGGGTGTGACCGTCAATCATTACAAAACGGTTTTGGTCACCCAGTTTATAGGTAATCAGTTTTCGATTGCCAACAATTTTAATTCTTCACTAATTAAATCAAGATTAAAAATGATGACAAAAATAAAATCTTCAAACCTAGCCAAATGGCGTTACCTCATGGGAGCACTTATGGCTTTTACCCTTGTGCTGGTATTTGCCTGCGAAAATAAGGACGAGAACTTAGCCAAAAACGAAGCGACAGAACAAGGGGTCCAAATTAAATCGGAAACCGGCGAGCAACCATTGTATTTAATTGATGGCGAAATGGCCGACAGCGAAACGATGGGTAAGTTGGATCCGAATAGTATTCTGTCAATCAATGTAAATAAGGAAGTGAATAACCCGTACATCGAAAAATATGGGGAGTTGGCAAAGAACGGAGTGGTCGATATCATCCTGAAGAGTGGTGCACTGGATTCAAAGAACACGGCCATCAATGACGTCGTGGTGGTTGGATACGCCGGACAGACTGCTGGTGCTGATGATCCCGCCGTCTTTAATATTGTTGAAGAGATGCCGGAGTTCCCGGGAGGTGAGTTGGAACTGCGTAAATTTATCGCGCAGCGTGTCAAATATCCTGTTATTGCTCAAGAGAACAGGATTCAGGGAAAAGTATATGTGACATTTGTGGTTGAAAAAGACGGTTCGGTTGGACGAATTAAGATAGCCCGTGGCGTTCATCCGTCATTGGATGCGGAAGCCATGCGAGTGGTGAACGAAATGCCAAACTGGACGCCAGGAAAGCAGCGGGGTGTAAATGTTGCTGTATCTTACACCGTTCCGATTGAGTTTGTTTTGCAATAGAACTTAAAGTTTGGTGTAAATCCAGACCCTGAAGGTTTACACCAAACTTACTTCAAAACAATAAAGCCATGTTCAGAAAATTAACCGTTGCCTTTTTGCTGTTTCTCCCGGCGGTGAGTTTTGCCCAGGATGAAGTCGACTTGTTGCTCTTAAAACAGGAATACGCCAAAGCGATTGAACTGATCGATCAGAAACTTCAAGCTCAGCCAAGCGGGGAGTTGTATTTTAAGAAAAGCCTTGCGCATAAAGAACTCATGGACTATCCGTCGGCCATCGCTGATTTGGATTCAGCGTTGAGCAAAGAACCACTAAAGGTGAGTTATTTGTCCAACAGGGCAGATCTTTTGCAGGCCTTGGGCAACCATCACGAGGCTTCGATTGATTTTGAGCGGGCACTTTCATTAAAGCCGGATGATTTGCTGATTAAGTATGATCTTGGGAAATCCTGGCTATATCTGAATGACTATAAAAAGGCATACACCACTTTTGCCGAAATATTAGATATTGATTCTACGAATGTGATGTATAAAAAGTACGGTGCATTGTCGGCTTACAAAGCGGATTCGTTTAAAGTTGCAGCTGGTTTATACGAAAGCTATCTCCAGCAAAACCCCAACGACCTGACGGCCTATTTTAATCTGTCTAGTGCATACGAAAAGTTGAAGGACAAGAATAGGATAATGATGACCTTATACCGGGCCGGTCATCAATTTCCAAATAACCGAACGATTCAACTGAAAACGGCTAATGCTTCCTTCGAAAATAAAGATTTTCAGATGGCTCAGCGTTTATATCACCAATACATGACCCGACATGATACGCTCTTGCCGGTTCTCCTGAATTATGGAATTTGCCTGTACCACAATAAGTACACCGAGGATGCGATTGAAATTCTGGAGAAATGCTATTTAGCGGCGCCAAACGATGTTTATGTGAATTTTTACCTTGGGGTGAGTCATAAACGTTTGGATCACTATGAACTGGCTTCCAAATACCTTGATTGTGCCATTTATATTTCTGTCCCTGAATTTCATCCGGAAATGTATCACCATTTGGCGCAGGTTTATGGTTCGCTACGGGAGTTTGAGAAGTCGATTGAATGTTACCAAAAGGCCTACGATCTGGATTCACGGAAAGTAGAAGTTTTATTTGAGATCGCGACAACCTACGAGGAGTACAATTTCAATAAAACGCTGGCAATAAATTATTACCGGTCGTATTTGTTGGAAGCCGGCGAAAAGGCCGAAAATGCGGACTATGCACTCGACCGGATCCAGCGGATTAAGGAAGAATTATTCTTTGAAGAATAGCCTACGAAGCTTCAGCCAGAAGTTGAATGGCTTCCTGCTTTAAAACCGGAGGCAGTTGAATTTTGCGCCGCTCAATGCTGAGCAACCACTTGCGGATTTCTTCGCTGTCGAGGGTATAAAGCACATCGCGGAATTCGTCTATTTGTTCGTCGCGGTATTCGTTTGGATTTACTCCTTGAAAACGGTCCAGTTCTTCGTCTTCGAAATAAACAATTTCATCGGGGTTGTTGAGCATCTCCTCAAAATCGCATACCTCGTGTGCGCCGCAGCAATCCAAAGCAACGTTCACGCCTTCATCGGTTGCGTCGCTTTCCGGATCTTTTTTACCAAACCGGTTCGAAAGCCAGGTTCCACCTGCCAGCAACAAGAACAGCGCAACAATAATTCCTACTAAAACCAGCATAACTTAAATTCTTCCTCCATCAATCTAAACAACTCTCCCCAAAGAGCGTTGAGAATCAAATTCTTTTTTTGAATGAATTGGCTGGCAAAGTTAGCATGAAAAATAAAATTCACGATGAAATGAGCTTCTGAATTATAGCAGAGATAAAGCTAATGCACTGAGCAGGAGAATCGAGTATTAACACTTATAACTTCTCGCTCAGTTCGAGCCAGCGCATTTCCTTTTCGTCCAGTTCGTCCGTCAATTCCCCAAAGCGATTGGACTTTTCTGTCAGTTCATCAGTTGAAAGCTCTCCGGAGTTTAAGGCTTGTTCCAATTCGGCCTTTTCTGTTTCCAGCTGCTTAATTTCCTGCTCCAGTTGTTCAAACTCCCGCTTCTCGGCAAAGCTCATTTTGCTTGAAGCTTTTTTCTTTGGTTTTTCCTGAACCGCTTTCTGTTTACTGCTGGGTTCCAACTTTTTTCGCGCTTCCTCTTCATCCAGCAACTGATTCCGGTAAATGGTGTAATTGCCCGGAAAATCACGAATGTTACCGTCACCATCGAACACAAACAGGTGATCAACGATCTTATCCATAAAATAACGGTCGTGCGAAACGATAACCACACAACCGCCAAATGCTGCCAGATAATCTTCCAGCACATTCAGCGTCATGATGTCGAGATCGTTGGTCGGCTCATCCAGAATCAGGAAGTTGGGGTTTCCCATCAGGATGGTACACAAATATAATCGCCGGCGTTCGCCACCACTCAGCTTTTCAACAAAATTGTATTGTGTTTCGGGTGGAAACAAAAAGCGGGTAAGCAGCTGACTGGCCGTCATTTTCTGTCCGTCTTCAAATTCAATGACTTCAGCAATATCTTTAATAATATCGATGACTTTTTCATTCGGTTGAAAGTCGATTCCTTCCTGGCGATAATAGCCGATCCGGATGGTTTGTCCCCAATCAATGTGGCCCAAATCGGGCGTAATGGCGCCGGTAATTACATTCAGAAAGGTAGATTTTCCAGTTCCATTTTTACCCACGATACCCACTTTTTCGAAACGCGAGAATTGGTAGCTGAAATCGGTGATTAGTTGCAGATCGTCGTAGCCTTTGGAAATATGTTTCAGTTCCAGAATTTTCTTCCCCATGCGCGAAGAGGCCATGTTTAGCTCCAACTTGTCGTCCTGACGGGTCAGGCTGGCTCTTTCTTTCAGATCGTAAAACTGGTCAACCCGGTACTTGGCTTTATGGCTTCGGGCTTTGGGCATACGGCGCATCCATTCCTGCTCGGTACGCAACAAGTTTTTGGCCTTCTCGGTCGAAGCTTGCAGCTGCTCAATGCGTTCCTGCCTTTTTTGCAGGTAATAGCTGTAATTGCCCTGATAATCGTAGATTTGGTTTTGGTCGATCTCGATGATCTCGTTGCAGACCCGGTCTAGAAAATAGCGGTCGTGGGTCACCATAAACAGGGTACAGTTGGTTTTTTCGAGATACGCTTCCAGCCATTCAATCATATCGAGATCCAGGTGATTGGTGGGCTCATCGAGCAGCAACAGATCGGGTTCATTGACCAAAACGTTGGCCAGCGCCAGCCGCTTTTTTTGTCCGCCCGACAGTTCGCCAACCCGTTGATCGAAATCCGTGATCTTCAGTTGGCTCAAAATTTGCTTCACCCGGACATCAAAATCCCATGCATTAAGCTCCTCCATTTTTACAGTTAGCCTTTCAATAGCCTGTTGATCGTTGTGTTTTATGGCGGCTTCAAACTCGGCAATAACGTCCAGTGCAGGATTGTCCGATCGAAGCGCTTCTTCCAACACCGTCAGGTTTTCATTCAGATCGGGATCTTGCCGGAGGTAGCCAATCTTAACATCGTTGGTGTAAGTAATTTGCCCCTCATCCGGGCTGTCGAATCTGGCAATAATTTCCATCAAAGTGGTTTTTCCGGCGCCATTTTTAGCGATCAGGGCAACCTTTTGATCTTTAAAAATGGTAAAGGAAATGTTTTCAAACAACATCTGCTCACCGTACCTCTTCGAAATCGACTCTGCTTGTAAATAGGGAATCATACTTCTGTCTTACTTTGGCGCAAAAATAAGAAATTAAAATCGGCAATCAGGAGATGCGGATGAACTACTTCCCAAAGATTGCGAAATCATCGGGCTTCGTTAATTTTATTAAAAAGGTCAATCATATTGTCATTCATGGTCATTTTATTGTCATTGATCGTTTCAAAACAACTTAATGACCACCTAATGACAGCGACCACAGAACAAAAAGGTATGTAAGTAGATAATCATATTGATTTATCGGGCATGATGGCTATTTTTGTTTTCTTCAATCCAGAAAAAAAATAAACATGCAGAAGAAAGAACGTTACCAACGCGTGATTAACTATTTTCAGAAAGCTATGCCGATTGCCGAAACCGAATTGACGTATAGAAATCCATACGAGTTGTTGGTAGCCGTAATTTTGTCGGCCCAGTGTACCGATAAACGCGTCAATCAAATTACACCCGACTTGTTTAAGCGGTTTCCGAAACCGGAGTTGATGGCCGAAGTGGAACCGGCGGAGGTATTCGAATACATTCGTTCGTGTTCGTACCCAAATAACAAAGCCAAGCACTTGGTTGGAATGGCCAAAATGCTGGTCAACGATTTTAAAGGCGTAGTTCCCGATGATGTAAATGAGTTGCAAAAGATGCCTGGGGTGGGGCGAAAAACGGCCAATGTCATTGCTTCGGTGGTTTACGAAAAACCTGCTTTTGCAGTTGATACGCATGTTTTTCGGGTGGCCAACCGCATTGGACTGACAACGAACTCCAAATCGCCCCTGGCAACGGAGCAAGAGCTGATGAAGTATTTTCCCGAAGAAATTGTGCCGCTGGCGCATCACTGGTTAATTCTGCACGGGCGCTACACATGCCTTGCCCGCACACCAAAATGCAAAGCCTGTGGGTTGAACGAAGTGTGCATTTATTATGAGAAACTTCAAAAAACAAAGGAGGTAAAATAGCCCATCGGGCAGATGATTAATTCGTCTTTTTCAATTCGGAAATCATTGACTTATTTAGTTCAATTATAAATTGAGATTCGAGCTAGATTAATTGCAAATTAACTGTTAGTTTTGCATCTGTAATTTTGTAATGATTTACTTTGATTTAATAGCAAACTTTGTACTTTTGCTCGTATTCTTTAACTTAAAAAATGAAGTGTTATGGCTTATGTAATTTCAGATGAGTGCATTGCATGCGGAACTTGTATCGATGAATGTCCTGTTGACGCGATCGCCGAAGGTGATATCTATACAATTGATGCTGATCTTTGTACTGATTGTGGCTCATGTGCCGAGGTTTGCCCGGTTGACGCAATTTCGATTGCCGAGTAAAAACGGACAGCATAAAATTTATAGGCCCGTCATTTCCAAATGGCGGGCTTTTTGTTCTCCCCGCATGCAGCCTTTTCCGGCAGTTTGAAAGAAAGCTGTGCCGCCTCCGCCGGAAGGAAGGCATTGAGAGGTACAAAGATGAGCTAAGAAATAATTGCCCTAATCTTTTCTACTCGGGTTATATACAGCCGCAAACAAACCCATCGGCCAGTTCATCCATTAATTTCCGGGCCATTTTCTTTTCGTCATCCGTTCCTTTGCAGTCTTCACATACCGGCAAGTTCAGCGCTCTATTTTTTGCTGCCTTCATCGAATCCAGTTTCTTCTGACAAACAAAACATCTGGAAGTAAAATCATTCATGTTTTTTCAATTCTGAAATGCAAAACTAATGAATCAAATGAAGAGGGAAGCGATCTGCATTAGTTTTTACTATTCGCATGCTGGATTGACGACAAAAGCAGCGCGTCATGTTATTGTGGCACAATTTTCAGCAAAACAGCGCGTGGCATGATTATTATTGAAAAAAAACAAGACACAAATTAATAAACTTACACAGATTGACTACTTTTGTGTCCGTTCGTGGATAATACATTAGAAATTCAAGATAATGACATTTGTAAATAAACTTTTAGGAAAATTTTTGGGCAACAAATCGGATAGGGATATTCGTGAAATCTCTCCAATAGTTGAACAAGTAAAAATAGAATACGAAAGAATTTCAAAACTTTCCATCGAGGAATTAAGAGCCGAATCAGCCCGGTTGAAACAAATCATACAAGATCGGATTCAACCAGACCTGGACGAGATTGCTTCGTTGAAAGCAAAGGTTGATGAGGTTGAAATTCAGGAGAGTGAAAAGATATACCAGCAAATTGATAAGATTGAAGAACAAATCAATGAGAAGATTGAACTTGTTCTGAACGAGATTTTGCCGGCTGCTTTTGCTGTAGTGAAAGAAACGGCCCGTCAATTTAAAGACAATGAAAAGCTGGTTGTTAAAGCAACCGATTTTGACAGGGAACTGGCAGCCGGACGCGATAGCATCCAAATTGAAGGAGACCAGGCTATTTGGTACAATAAATGGGTTGCAGGCGGATCTGAAGTGACCTGGGATATGGTACATTACGATGTACAGTTAATAGGTGGAGTGGTGCTTCACCAGGGGAAAATAGCAGAGATGGGAACTGGTGAAGGAAAAACGCTGGTGGCAACCTTGCCTGTTTTCCTGAATGCCTTGGCAGGCAGAGGCGTTCATTTGGTAACCGTGAACGATTACCTGGCCAAACGTGATGCGGAGTGGATGGGGCCAATTTTCGAGTTTCATGGACTAAGTGTTGATTGTATTGACAAACACCGGCCAAACTCCGACGGACGCAGAAAAGCCTACAATGCTGATATTACCTACGGAACAAATAACGAATTCGGGTTTGATTACCTGAGAGATAACATGGCCATCAATCCGCAGGATTTGGTTCAGCGTAAGCATCATTACACCATTGTTGATGAGGTTGACTCCGTATTAATTGACGATGCGCGTACGCCATTGATTATTTCAGGTCCGATACCAAAAGGTGATATCCAGAAGTTTGATGAGTTAAAACCGAAAGTGGAAAAACTGGTTGCCGCCCAGAAAAACTATGTGAATCAGTGTTTGACTGATGCCAAACGCTTATTGAATAAGGCAAACCCAACCAAAGAAGAAAAGGAGGAAGGGGCTATCAATTTGCTAAGGGCACATAAAGGTTTACCTAAAACCAAAGCCATTATCAAATTCCTAAGCGAAGAAGGTAACAAGGCGGCCATGCAAAAGATTGAGAACTTTTACATGCAGGACAATAGCAAAAACATGCATATTGTTACTGACCCGCTTTACTTTATCATCGAAGAAAAACAAAATTCAGTTGAGCTAACGGATAAAGGAATTGACTTGATTTCAGCCGATGTGGATGATCAGGAATTTTTCATCTTGCCCGATATGGGAAGTATGATCGCTGAAATTCAGAACGATGCAGCTTTAAGTAAGGAAGAACAGTTAGATAAAAAAGATCAGTTGCTGCAGAACTATGCTGTAAAATCAGAAAGGGTGCACACCATTAATCAATTGCTGAAAGCCTACGCCATGTTTGAAAAAGACGTGGAATATGTGGTGATTGATAACAAAGTGAAGATCGTAGATGAGCAAACCGGACGGATCATGGAAGGCCGACGCTACTCCGATGGACTGCACCAGGCCATTGAAGCTAAAGAGCGTGTAAAGGTTGAAGCTGCCACGCAAACCTTTGCAACCATCACGCTGCAAAATTATTTCAGGATGTATCATAAATTAAGTGGGATGACTGGTACAGCGGAAACGGAAGCAGGAGAGTTCTGGGATATCTATAAACTGGAGGTCGTTGTCATTCCGACAAACCGGGTAATCGTTCGTGATGACCGGGAGGATTTGGTTTACAAAACCAAGCGCGAAAAATACAATGCGGTTATTCAGGAAATTGTCGAACTAAATAAACTCGGACGGCCTGCTTTGGTGGGTACGACATCCGTGGAAATTTCGGAATTGCTAAGCCGGATGTTAAAAATACGTGGGGTTAAGCATAACGTGTTGAATGCGAAACTGCACGCCCGCGAAGCTGATATTGTTGCTGATGCGGGAGCCAGCGGTATGGTAACCATTGCGACCAACATGGCTGGTCGTGGTACCGACATTAAGCTGACAAAAGAGGTCAAAGACCGTGGCGGTTTGGCCATTATTGGTACTGAGCGTCACGATTCGCGTCGTGTTGACCGCCAGCTGCGTGGACGTGCCGGACGTCAGGGAGATCCGGGTAGCTCACAGTTCTTCGTATCGCTGGAAGATGATTTGATGCGTTTGTTCAATTCGGATCGAATTACGGGCATTATGGACCGTTTGGGACTGGAAGAAGGCGAAGTGATTCAACATTCTATGATTACCAAATCTATTGAGCGGGCACAACGGAAAGTGGAGGAAAATAACTTTGGTATCCGTAAGCGCTTGCTCGAATATGATGATGTGATGAACTCGCAGCGTGAAGTAATCTACAAAAAACGTTACCATGCCTTGTTTGGCGAACGTTTGGAAGTCGACTTACTCAACATGATGTACGATTCGCTCGAAAACCTGGTGAACGAATACTATGGAAGCGATCAGTTCGAAGATTTTAATATGGAGTTGGTTCGGTTGATGTCAATTGAATCGCCGGTTTCGTCCGAAGATTTCATGAAACTGAAACCTGAAGAGATCATTGAGCAGATCTACCAGATGATGATTAATACTTTCACCCGGAAAGTTGATACGATTTCAAAACAAGCTTATCCGGTTATTAAAGATGTTTACGAGCGTAAATCGCATGTCTATCAAAACATTGTGGTTCCAATTTCTGATGGTAAACGTATTTTCCAAATCATTACCAATCTTGAAAAAGCTTACAATAACAAAGGAAAAGAATTGGTGAGATCGTACCAAAAACAGGTTGTGCTTTCAACCATTGACGAAGCTTGGAAAGAGCAACTCCGTGAGATGGACGACTTGAAACAATCGGTTCAAAATGCGACTTATGAGCAAAAAGATCCACTGCTGATTTATAAGTTTGAATCATTCAACTTATTTAAAATCATGATTCAGAAAGTGAATAAAGATGTGGTTTCAACCTTGATGAAAGGACATATTCCAATTTCTGATCCGAATCAGATTCGCGAAGCCGACACCAACAGGCGGACAGATATGAGCAAATATTCAACACAAAAGTCAGAAGTTTCGGAAATAACCTCGCGCAATAGCCAGCAAGAGCGGAAAGAACCGCAGAAAGTACAGCCGGTGCGTGTTGAAAAGAAAGTTGGCCGAAACGATCCGTGTCCTTGTGGCAGTGGAAAAAAATACAAAAGTTGCCACGGTAAAAATGCCGAATAAGTGAGGTGAATCATTCAATCATTCATTCTCGCGTTTCAAGCCAATAACAATGTCGTGATATGGGCGATGAGAAAATAACAAATAGGTCTTTTATCTTAAAATAGAACCATATGGAATTTTTAGCCGTTATTCACTGGAATATAGATCCTGAAATTTTTAGTATAGGCCCGCTTTCCATCCGTTGGTATGGATTGTTGTTTGCTTTCGGATTTTTATCCGGCTATTATCAGGGGGAACGCATGTTTAAGTTTGAGAACATAAAGCTGGAATGGCTCGAAAGCCTTTTCATTTACCTGATTGTGGCTACGATTGTTGGAGCAAGACTAGGACATGTGATTTTTTATGGATGGGATTATTATTCGCAGCATCCGGCAGAAATTCTAAAGGTTTGGCACGGCGGATTGGCCAGCCATGGTGGAGCAGCAGGTATTTTCATTGCCTTGATTTGGTGGAGCAAAAAAGTTTCGAAACGCTCGGTTTTATGGGTTTTGGATCGGGTAGTGGTGCCCACGGCTTTGGTGGCAGCCCTGATTCGTACCGGAAACCTGATGAACTCAGAGATTTACGGTATTCAAACCTGCTTGCCCTGGGGGGTTATTTTTGAACGTAATGGAGAAACAGTTGCTAAACACCCAACTCAACTTTACGAAGCGCTTGCTTATCTGGTTACTTTCGGTGTCATGCTTTATACCTACTGGAAAACTGAACTACGCAATCGTCAAGGATTTATCGTGGGGGCTTTTTTTGTGATGATTTTCCTGGCGCGCTTTGTCATCGAATTTATCAAAGAAGATCAGGAAGCTTTCGAAGCTGGCATGGCGCTGAATATGGGGCAATGGCTAAGCATTCCATTTGTGGTGGGCGGCGTGTACCTGATGATCCGGGCATTGAAACGACCTCCGGTTATTTATAAAAATTAGTCCTCATTATATTTTTTAAACTCTTCAACTGTCTGTTTCCTGCTTTTTAACTGATACAGGTAGCTCTCTGTTTGCTTGCGGTATTGCGTTTGGTATGATTGTGTTGCCCATTGAGCGGCTTCATCCAGATTACCGATCATTTCGCTGGCAATGGCCAGGTTGTATTCCAGTTGACTTTTTTCTGATTTATTTTTGGTTTTGGCCAATAGCTCTTGCCAATGCTCATAAGCTGCGCCCCAATTATTATCGCGAATAGCCGATTCAAGAAGGGGTGAATTGGCTTGTTTTAATGCAAAGTAACCTCGTGTTTGCGTTTGCCACTGTGGAGATAGTTTCGAGTCCAGTTCAAGGGCAACCCGGATTCCTGTTTCAATGAGTGCTTGCTTGACCGGCACAAGCCTGTTTGTGAATAAGTTATTTTGTGAATAATCGGCTTCGGACCAGTAAACTGTATCAGCAACGATCAATTGTTGCACGATTTCCTTTTTGGCAGGATCGTATATTCGAACAATCGCATCGTATTTGGAGTCGATGGAAGCTTCATGCATTTCCGAATAAGGAACTTTCATATAGTTCGTCATAACTTTATTCATGTAGCGCTCCATAACCAACAGGGCATCGGTCTGGTAGGTTTCGCATATTTCAGAAACATAATCCCATTCCAAGGGTGGCAAAACCTTAAAGTAACGCTCGCTTCTTGGAATATTACGCTCTTCGGGAATAACAACATCATATCGTCCGGATTCAAACAGCAGTTCGGCCAGCACTTTCAATGTAGTGTCTGCGGCAGAACTGTCCAACACTGCTGCGCTCACATCAAACCCACGCTGGTAAAAGTATCGTTGAAGGCTGTCTGCTGGAAAATTATTGAACTCAGATGTCATGCTTCGATTCATCAGGGCTAAGCTTACAATTTCATTGGACAGCAAATTCGCTGTTGGTTTGGCTACTTCAACATAAACTGTTTTATAACTTGAAACACATGAAGCCAAGAGTGAAACACCCAGAAGTAAAGCCGCTATTTTGTAGAATTTATTGATTTTCATAGTGTTAATCCATCATTAGTAAATGCCCCAGAATTTTCTCAAAAACCATTCCAAAGCTAATAAAAATAGGATGATGAAGAAGAGCCACTTCATCGATAAAAATTCCTGATATACTTGTTGTTCAATTTGTCGCCATTGCAGATTGGAATTTTGCTCCAACAGTTGAATCAACTCATCAACCTGAGCAGGTAAAAAGAATTCACCCCCGGTTTTATAGGCCATTTGACTTAGAACCTGGAAATTGGCTTCGGTTTCAATCCCTTCAATTTGAATTTTACTGACACTGAAACTTCCTGATTCGCTGTAGATCATTTTCCCCAGCTTGCTCTGTGCCGAAAAAGCATAGATGCCAACTGGAAGCCGCCCCATATTCAACTGGTACTTTTCGTTGGTTTTATCAAAAATAGCCTGGTATTTTTGCCCATTTTCATTCGTAAATTCAATTTCAACATCGGATGAATTATCCAACTCAAAACTCTCGTTAAATAATTCGGCCTGTATGATCACTGGCTCATCCTCGTCGTATTCCGTTTCCCAAAACAAATTGAAATTATCTTCGTTCGGTTTCAAAATCAGGTAATTGATTGATTTTTGAACAAGCTCATCAAATACTGCGTGTGAGCGGTCGTTTAGGTAATTGTGAATACGCCAGCGCCACAGGCCTTCGCCGGCAATGAAACCTCTTTTCTGTCCATCAATACGCCCAAAAGCAATCAGAGGCCGGTCAGTTTTGATGGATTGAATAGATTGCCGGGCAAATACTTCCATTGCCGGATGAAGCATTACATCGGCAAAGGGAGCCAGTAATGGCGGTAAACTTTGAAAACGATTCAATTGAGTGAGATCGAACCGAAAAAGGCTGAACTGCTCCTGAATAAGCGAGGTAACCTGTTCAAAACCTTTGACTGCCTGAAACTGAAAGCCGGCTTTCAGTCTGTTGAAGCTGGAAATGGCTGTTTCTTTTCCGACGATAAATAAAACAGAACGACGACTTTGCAAAAGCTTTTCCATTAAACCTATTGTTTGTGGATCGACATCGGGCAGTTGATGAACAATCACCAAATCGTAATCAGCAAAATCCAGTTTACTATCGAAACTCGTGAGTAGTTCTGTTTCATATCTGCTATTTCCTTCCAATGCCTGACTGATTGCTCCCAAATCGGGGTGTGGTCCACGGGCCAGAAACAAAATCTGCTGCTTTTCAGAAATAACATTGACCGAAAATTCACGGGTATTGTTGGCTAAATTCTGCTCATCATGAATGGCTTCAAGGCGAACAGTGTAATTGACAATACCTTCGTTGGTTGGTTTCAGACTTAAGTTTTCAGTGAAGAAATAATTGTCAGAAGGAATGCGAATAGCCCTTGAGTAAACAGTTTTGGAAGATTCTTGAATGGTGAGGTTTACCATTTGACCGGCTGCTTTTGTAAAGCTAAGCTCCAACTTCACCGGAAAATTTTGATCCAGAAAGGCCGTAGAATTGGTCAATACGTTTCGGATTGCCGCATCAGCGTGGAGGGTGGTGTCACCAAAGCCGATCGTATAAATCGGATAATTCACCGATTCAGCAGCGAAAGCAGGATCGGTTCCGGCATTGAAAATTCCATCGCCCAACAAAATCAGCGCTCCAATATTCGATGGAATATAATTCTGATTGACCTCAGTCAGCAAATTACTGTAATCCGATCGTTTTCCTTCGAAATCAGGATCACTGCTACTGGTTTTACTATCGAACAGTAAAATTTCAGGTTCATACTCCTTTAATTCATTTTTCAAATGATCGATAGCTGCGAGCAATTCATCTTGATAAGGGTTTAAAGATTCTGAATTGTCGATTCCAATAAGCAGCTCAGGCTTTTGCCTGCTGTGTTTGATGTGCTGCACGGCCAATTGCAAAAGCAAGGCAGCAATCAGGAAAACAGACAAAAAACGCAACGCGCTGAGCGCTTTTATTTGAGCCGACGTAAGCGGGGAGTCCTGCTTCGATTGTCGATACAAAACAAAGCTGAAAGCGGCGGCGATGACGACACACAGCAGAAACAGCCAGAAAGGATATGTTGTGTTAAAATAGAATTCCAAATTTTGAGATTTAAGGTCAGCGACCCATTTTTATTTCTCGGTTCTCTCATGACAAGCCAAATTCAGGAAAAACACGAATTTAACTCCAGCTATAAAAGCTACCAAATTTAACACTCTTGAGGAAACTTGCGAAATAATACCAGCGAATCGGCAGCCGTTTACAGTTATTGGCATATTCCCGATCTTAATCCGGATCAATTCCTCCTTTGCATCCATTTACCAGCCTTAAACCGGTAGGAAGGTTTGATTGAATACTAAAAGCGTACATCGCTTAGCACCAAAATGCGCTTCAGCGCGATGTCGAAGGCAGTTAAGGAGCAGTGAGCAGCGTGAAACGAGTCAAAATATCCAGCTATCGACGCGGAGGGCTTAGCTATCGTACAGAAATGGATGGCTATCGACGCGGAGGACTTAGCTATTGGACAGAAATGAATGGCTATCGACGCGGAGGACTTAGCTATCGGACAAAAATGAATGGCTATCGACGCGGAAGGATTAGCTATCAGCTAAAGATGAGTGGCGCCCAGTATCCCCGAGAGACCCCGGGTAACCCAACGGGGTTAAATAGCAAGTGTGCCGGGTGGAATGGAACGGAACCTGGGGGTGAAATGCGCGACATCAAAAAAACTACGGATCAGTCACTCCCCGAAAACCAACTCCGACCCTGAATACAGGATCGTCAAACAGGTTTTTCTTAGCCTGTGCCATCACCGTTTTCTTCCCTTGTTTTCCAAAGCCCAAGCCTCGTAGGCCAACCAAGCCCGCTAACAGAGCGTCGTCCTGAACTCGTTTCAGGATCTGCCTGCGAAAATGAAAGTCTGTCGGGTGTTAACCAAGGGCGAACGGCTGTTAAATCAGACATTTGCCAAAGAATGATCTTAAAGTCGATGAGCCAGGTGAAAATTCCCGGCTTTTTCTATCTTTATTCCTTCAAAAATTTCGGACATTGGCTTGGTGAGAAGATTTGATGATCGTTCAATGTTCATTTAGTTTAAGTCGGGCAGTCAAGCATTTTTGTGATTCAAATTTTTTCAACTATGAAGCTAAATCGTCGGATGAAGTACTCCTATATTTTTCTTTTTGCATTAGTCTTGATCGCTCCATTGACGGGGCATTCGCAGTATTACTCAACGGGGCAGGAGCCAGCAAAAATTAAATGGCGGCAAATCAATACCGAAAATTTTCAATTGATTTATCCTGAAGATTACGAAAAAAAAGCCAGACAGGTCGCCTCCGTTTTCGAAAAGGTTTATGCCTTGGGCCACAAAACACTCGGGCATGAGCCTCGAAAAATATCGGTCATTCTGCATACGCATACCGTCAAATCAAACGGACTGGTTGCCTGGTCGCCCAAACGGGTAGAACTGTTCACCACGCCTCATCAGGAAATTTTCGCGCAGGACTGGATCGAGCAACTGGCCATTCACGAATTCCGGCACGTGGTTCAGATGGACAAAATTCAGCAGGAATTGCCGCGTATTTTACCGATTCTTTTTGGCGAACAAGCTGCCGCTGTTACGGTTGGCGCTTATTTACCATTTTGGTTTCTCGAAGGCGATGCGGTGGTAACCGAAACTGCCTTGTCTAATTCGGGGCGGGGACGCTTACCCTCGTTTTTAATGGAGAACAAAGCTCAAGCTGTTGAAAAAGGCTTGTATTCATTCAATAAGGCTTCGCTGGGATCGTACAAGGATTTTGTACCAAACCGCTATAAGTTTGGCTATTGGATGGTGGGTGGCGCTCGCCGGGATTACGGAGCGAACATCTGGTCAAAGGTGTTGGAGGAAATCGCTCAAAAACCGCTTTCCTTCAGTCCGGTCAACCGGGTTTTAAAGCGGGAAACCGGTTTCAGGCAGAAAGAACTCTATGAAAAGCTCTTTACAGCATACCGGCAAGAATGGATTGAAGAGGTGAACAAGCTTGATTTGACACCGATTTCGTTGCTCACGCAGCAGCCGAAATTTCAGACCAACTATACCCAAAGCTATGCTTTAAACGATTCGGCCATCATTGCCTTGAAACAAAGCCGTTCGGATCTGACCCGGATTGTAAAAATTACACCAACTGCGGAGGAAATTGTTGTCACTCCGGGCAGTATTTTTCAGGAATCATTTTCCGGCGAAAAAAATAGGCTGATCTGGTCGGAACGTAGACCCGATATTCGCTGGACACATGCCGACCGTTCTGTTATTGTTGTCTATAACATGGCAAACCGGGCAAAACAAGAATTCCGGTATGAAAACAAATTGTTTAGCCCCACGATTTCGCCTAAGCAACTTCGTTTTGCCGCGGTTGAAGTTGATAACACAAATCGCTACTTTTTATCTGTTTTCGACTTGGTCAGTGGCAAACGATTGCAGCGATTGGCGTTTCCGGGTAATCCGTTCCTGTTCACGCCCTGCTGGGATGACAATGGCGAGTCGCTTTATTTCGTCGCCTTATCATCCAAAGGAAAAGCATTGGCATCGGTCAATCTTTCCGATGAAAAGCTGAATACCTTGATCGAGCCAAGCTTCCACGAGATCAGGAATCCGGAGTTTGCCGACGGGCTAATCTATTTCACAGGTTCATTCACCGGAATAGACAACATTTATGCTCATCATTTAGCTGACGGAACTACCGAGCAGTTAAGTTCGGTGTCTTTTGGGGCCGATTATCCCACCATTTCCAACGGAAAAATTTTATTGAGCAACTACACAAGCGATGGTTACCAGCTGGCAAGTTTGGACCGAAGCGAGGCCATTCGAAAATCGTTGGATGAAATTACCCCGAAAGAATATGAACTGGCCGAAGTATTGGCCCGGCAGGAAGGACAGGTCGTAAACTTTGATGATGAGGAGCCAGAGATCGATTCAAAACCATACAACAAGCTGGCGCATATTTTCAACTTTCACAGTTGGGCTCCGTTTTATGTTGATGTTAATGATTCGGACATCCAATCGGGCGTATCGCTTTTTTCGCAAAACAAACTGGGCACAGCCGAAACCCGTTTAGGATACGAATACAATTACGAAGAAGAATCCGGAAAGTATGTTCTGGCTTTTAAGTATTCCGGATTGTTCCCGGTATTCGATGCCGAGCTTAACTATGGCCAGCGAAACAGCGATTTTAATGTCATTAAGCCAGTTTTGGTTCCTACACAAACGGGATTTACGACTGTTAATGACACGGTCAGACAAAATATTGAATGGAATGAATTCAGTTTTGAAGGCGGAATTTCTTTACCCTTGGTATTTAGCCAGGGAAAATATACCCAACTGGTACGTCCGGAGCTGGAGTATTTATACCAAAACGTGTCACACACCAACTCAACCCCGCACGAATTTTATCAAGGTTATTACCATGCGCTTACCTATCGACTGTTTTTACAGAATTCACTGGGCAGATCCGAGCTTGACCTTCAACCGCGCTGGGCGCAAGCCATCGAATTTATTTATCGCGATGGACTAAGCGGAGGACGTGATATCGGACGTGTAGCTGCAGCACAGGGCTACCTGTTTTTTCCGGGTTTATTCAACAACCACGGCATCAAAATTTTTAACGGTTACCAAAGTAAAAAGTCAGGATCCGCCTTTGGAAATACAGTGCGGGTTCCAAGGGGTTACCACACTTTTCAAAACAATGAACTATACACGTTGGGAACTGATTATGTGATGCCACTGCTTTATCCTGATTTCAGTCTTGGACGATTGATTTATCTGAACCGTGTCCGATCATCTTTTTTCTATGATTATGGGTGTGCCAATGGAGATATCTATTTCAGCGACGGAAAAATAGCCGGAAGATATACTGCAAAGATGCAGTCGCTGGGGGTTGAACTGACGGTCGACGGGCATTTTTTGCGCTTGGTCACGCCAGTATCGCTTGGTGTTCGCGGAGCTTATATCCCAGACACACAAAATTTTCATCTGCAAGTACTATTTTCGGTGAATTTTGATTCACTTTGAGCGTAAAGTCAGAACGGTGATCTCCGGATTCATTTCAATGCGGCCCAACAGACCAACACAGCCCAACCCGCGGTTGACGTACAAATACTGGTCTTGTTCCCTGTAAAGTCCGCCCCAGTATTTTTGAACAAAATACATCGGGCTAAACTCGATTCCAGCAAGTTGAACCCCCGACTGAGCAGCATGCGTATGTCCGGAAAGTGCCAAGGGAATATCAGTTTTACCAATCACTTGATCTCCCCAATGCGCCGGATCGTGAGTTAATAAAATTTTAAAAGATTCTTTTCTGGTATCTTCCATCGCCTGGTCTAAATCAGCATACTGCGGAAATGGCGGGTGGCCCCAGTGTTCAACGCCAATCAGTTCAACCACCTCATTATTCATGATCATTTCTGCCGATTCATTCAAAAGTAATTGAAAACCGGCTGCTTCAATTTTACTGACCAATGTTTGATGATTCAACGCTTTTGCTTCCTCACTTTGCCAGTTGGTATAGTCGCCATAGTCGTGGTTTCCCAGTATGGCAAACTTCCCATGACTTGCATTCATATCCGCTAAAGCCGATTCAAATCCAACCATTTCCTGGTAGTAATTATTAACCAGGTCGCCTGTAAATAGAATCAGGTGCGGTTTAAAACTGTTAATTTTCTCAGTCACACGCCTTAATAAAGAAGCATCTTCAAAACTTCCCAAGTGGAAATCTGAAATTTGTACCAGAACCGTTTTATCCAGAGATTTTGGTAAATCTTTCAGATAAACATCCTGCTCAATAACACGCAACGACTTTCGTCCAAAAGCAATGCCGTAACCAATGTTGATCATTACTCCAAGACTAAGAATGGTGGCACTCATAAGCAATAGTTGCGCGTAGTATTTTGCCCGGAATAATCGAAATAATAAGGAAATAAGAAAAGAGACTGATAGCAGTAGTTTAGGAACCAGGTTTAGAAACGATACCGAAATGACAAAATAGAAAAACTGGTAATTGGTTGTTTCTCTAATTTTCTCAGGATTAAGAAAGGCGAAAATCAGAATGCCGAACAAAACAGCACTCAAAATCCAATATACGATACTTGCACGCCGCTTTACCATTGGCTGATCCAGCAAATTACGGATGGCAAAAAAAGCCAACAGTTCAACGATAAAAACCAGGGCAAAAAAGATAAACACGCCCGATCCCGGAATTCCTCTCATGTGATGTTCTTAAATTTTGTACGATCAATAAATTCAATTAAAAACTGACGGAAGCGAAATTAAACAAGCTTAGCGAAAAAAGATAGGATCAGCATAAAATTTCCTCAAAAAAGAAATCGCCACCCCAAAAATCACAAACAAGTACATGATTGTCTTAAATCTGATAAAAACCGGCTGTTTTTTACTATTTGAGCGAGCAGCAAGAGAAGGTTGCATTGCAATTGATTCATTCATTAACAATCAATTAAGAATGTGGACGGAGAATTTAAACGCCTCAGAATTGAATATTTCATTCTTACTGAGCTATCGCCGGTAAATAAACACGACAAATTAAGTTTGAATCAACAAAGAGAAAAAATCCAGAATTGTAATTTGCAATTCTAATTTGTAACTAAAATTTACTCTTCTAAGACAAATGTGAATTACGAATCTTCCTAGCTGTGTTACAAATTACAACCCAAAATCAGAAGATTATTCACTTCATGCCATACATTTGTTAATTGAAGGGTAGGGGAGTCGACCAAATAGTCGGGTTTAGGCTTTGTGTGTATATTTAATTAAAATCCAGTACTTTAAGCACTTTCACTTAAAGTACTAATAGAGGCATGTGGAAACTTATTCATTATTCGTTCAAAAAAGATTAATATACATGCACTTAAAGGTGTCCCTGTGAGTTCGTTGCAAGGTTTATATAAACCTAAATCTCAGCATGATTAAAGACCTTTTCATTAATGCAGTAAAAAATGATTTACAAATGAGAATCAAAGATTCTTCTATTTTTACTTTATTATCTAGATCTAATGGATTAGTTTTGTAAAAACACAATTCTCATAAATGAATAGCAGGATAAAGCGTTTTATGGATTATAGAAGCATCAGCTCATCGGAGCTTGCAGATACAATCGGCGTGCAACGATCCAATGTGACCCATGTGCTTCACGGACGTAACAAGCCAAGTTTTCAGTTTATCGCAAAATTACTGGAGACTTATCCTGAAATGAATGCCAAATGGCTAATCATGGGAACTGGCAATATGCTGGAACATGGTCAGATTGATCAGCAGCAACTATTTCCAGAGGATGTAAAGCAGGAAATCCCCAAACAAGCTGAGCCGAAAACTACAAACGAGGCTACTGAAGTGGCTACTCCTCAAATTCCTATTCAACACATCGAAACAGAGAATTCGGTAGCTCCTAAAACCAAGGAAATCGAGCGAATTGTAGTCTTTTACACCGATCAAACTTTTAAAGAATACGGTCCGTCAAAATAAATTTTTCTGGTTACCTTTGCCCGGATATCTCGTATCTGTGATACGATGTATGTAGCGTATATAAATAAAGTGTCTTTCGAATGAAAAAGAGAGTTCAAGAACTACTTCTGATTGAGAACATCCAATTAAATCATGATAACTTCAAGCTTGTTCTTCAAGCTCCTGCAAAATTGCCCCAAATGTTTCCCGGACAATTTGTTAATGTGGAAATAAAGAAAGCTACGGAAATCTTTTTGAGGCGCCCATTTTCGATCCTGGATGTGGATTACGAAAACAACACCTTTTCATTGCTTGTGAAAATTCTTGGACGAGGTTCCAAAGTATTAACAACTTATCAGCCTGGAGAAAAAATTAGTGTAATTTTCCCGCTGGGTAGTCGTTTTACTTTTCCGGAGGAGAATGATAAAGTGCTATTGATTGGAGGTGGCAGCGGAGTAGCACCAATGCTTTTCTTAGCTAAAATCTGTGGCTTAAAACCAGAACAGGTGCATGTAATTATTGGAGCCCGAAGTATAAAAGATCATATTGATGTTGCATCGTACAAGGCGCATGGCAATTATTATTTCACGACAGAGGACGGCAGTCTGGGGGAAAAAGGATTTGTTACCCATCATCCGGTTTTTAGCGAACAATTGAGTTCATTCGACAGAGTTTACATTTGTGGACCGGATTTAATGATGAAAGCTGTAGCGAAAACAGCGGCTGAAAATAACATCTTCTGTGAAGCATCGCTTGAAAACATGATGGCCTGCGGATTTGGTGTTTGCCTTTGCTGTGTGGAAAAAACAATTGACGGCAATCAATGTGTTTGTACTGATGGACCGGTGTTTAATATTAATAAACTGACATGGTAGATTTAAGTGTTCGTATAAAAGATCTTGTCTTTATGAATCCGGTTTTAACAGCCTCCGGAACCTGTGGTTTTGGGGAGGAGATCGCTGATTTTATTGATTTATCTAAACTTGGGGGCGTTGTTATGAAAGGCACTACCCTGAAGCCACGCCAGGGGAACGACTATCCAAGAATGGCCGAAACACCTTCGGGAATGCTTAATGCTGTTGGCTTACAGAATAAAGGAGTGGATAATTTCATTCAGAATATCTATCCCAATATCAAGGATATCGACAGTAATTTCATTGTCAATGTCAATGGTTCAACCATTGAAGAGTATGTCGAATTAACAGAACGAATCAACGAGCTGGACAAAATTCCGGCAATTGAGCTGAATATCAGTTGTCCGAATGTAAAAGAAGGTGGAATGGCCTTTGGCGTTAGCTGTCCTTCGGCCGAAGCTGTTGTTCGCGCTGTCCGCCGGGTGTATGATAAACCTTTAATAGTGAAGCTTTCACCAAATGTGACTGATATTTCGGAAATTGCCAAAGCTGTTGAAGGGCAAGGCGCAGACAGTGTTTCGCTTGTCAATACTTTTCTAGGGATGGCAGTGGATGCCAATAGTCGAAAACCAGTTTTATCAACCATCACAGGAGGACTTTCCGGACCGGCTATTAAGCCCATTGCACTTAGAATGGTTTGGCAGGTGTACAATTCAGTAAAAATTCCAATTATTGGAATGGGTGGAATTATGAATGCAACCGACGCGATTGAGTTTTTAATTGCCGGTGCTTCTGCTGTCCAGGTTGGAACAGCTATTTTTATTGATCCTGCCATTCCCGTTCAAATTGTAGACGGCATTGAGGACTACCTGAAAATTAATAACATGCAGACAATAAGTGAACTAACAGGAAGTTTACAACTGTAAACCGCTTGAAATTCATCTTTGTAAATATGAAGTATTTAAAATATATCGTTTTAATTATTTTGTTTGTCTTATTCTATGGTTCCAAGCGAGTCAATAGACTAAAGCAGATTCCTGCTTACTATGAACTCGAACTCAAAGGACTCAATTACCGAATAAAAAATGGGCTTTCCGACTTTGAGCATTCTAAATATATTGAGAAACAAGTCAAGCGCTTCATTCAAAGGTGGGAGCTTAAAGGCGTGTCTATAGCTATTTTGAAAGATGAAAGATTGGTTTACGCCCAAGGTTTTGGAGAGGCAGACAGGGAAGGCAATGATGTTCATCCAGGCAACCTTTTTCGCGTGGCGAGTGTCTCCAAATTACTAACAGCCATGGCTATTATGAAGCTGGTGGAAGAAAAAAGGCTGGCACTTTCTGATCAGGTATTTGGGCCCGGAGCCATTATCGATAATCAGTACTTTGAGGATGTTCGTGATAAAAAGCTTTACAATATTACTGTCCGTAATTTGTTGGCGCATTCGGGAGGATGGTCCCAGCGTTACGGCGATCCGGCCTTTCACTCCTTAAGCATTGCAGATAAAGTTGGGGATACACCGCCGGCAACAATGAATACCTATTCAAAATACATAGCTAGCCGGCAACTGTCTTTTCCTCCGGGAACGCAAGTTTCCTATTCCAATGTGGGATACATGTTTTTAGGAGAAGTGATTTCAGCCGTTACCGGGAAAAGCTATGAAGATTATATCCGCGAGGATATCCTGATTCCCAACGGCATTATTGATATGCACATAGGACGTAGTAATTTTTCTCATAAATTTCCGAATGAAGTTGATTATTTTGAGCAAACCGGAAGTCAACTCATCTTCAGTTATGAAGGTAGCGGAATTCAGGTTCCTAAATCCTACGGAGGCAATCCTATTGAATTACTTGGCGCTGCCGGCGGTTGGATATGCTCGTCGGTTGAATTGGCCCGCTTGTTGGTTTTAATTGATGGCTATCCCAATGTCCGCGATATCTTGGAAGATAGCTCCATTCTTGAAATGACAGATAATACTTATGCGAAGGGCCCGTTAGGCTGGCGTTCAACAACCGGCCATGGTTCCTGGACCCGAACCGGTAGTATGGCCGGATCGGTAGCCATGCTTAAACGGCAGCCTGATGGACTAAGCTGGATTTTTCTTTCAAACTCGAGCAGTTGGCAGGGGTCAAAGTTTTCATCCGGGATTAACAGCTTTATGCTTGGTCTTACAAACAAGGTAAAAGACTGGCCACAGCAGGACCTTTTCAATTATTATCCAATTGAAACGCTACCTTTAGCCATCAATTAGGGAGGTATTTTTAGCATTATTTACCCGACTTTCATTTTCTGTGTCTTTTTTTTTCTACTTTTAAGCGAAATCTGAAAAGAGGAGGAATGATTTATGAAGTTATCTTTTTGTATCTGTTGTTTTCTCATTGCAATATCTTCAAAGGCCCAGGAATTATATCAGTTCAAACAAACCCCCTGCGAATTTCCGGAAATCAGAGAATGTACTTTCGATAAATTGTTAGGTGAAACCTTGTCTGTTAAGTTGGAACAATTCAAGCGGGTATACACAAAAGAAGTGAATCTTGGACCACCAACCTATACTGCTTCGATCGAAATTGAAAAGCCTGATCTGTACTATTCCATTCAGAAATTAACTAAACACTACCGAAAGTGTAAAAAGAAGGATCTTCTTTCTCATGAGAAAATTGAAAAAGAAATGGTTGAAATTATAAATAAATCGATTCTCATTTTCAACCAAGAGACTGATTCTGTTGAACAAGAGCTAAGACAGGCTAACAATTCGAAAGATATCATTGGTGTTTTCGAGAGAATTATCATTGAATAGTCACTTTTTGCTTGTAAATTTTCTTTGTCCAAATCATCCATCAATAAGGAGCCGTATTTCCTTAACATTCATATTTATCAAAATCATTTATCAACATTTTTCAAGCTTGAACTTTTCAATTCACAGCTTGTTGAATAAGTTGAATTTTCAAGGATAATCAAATGTTAAATAAATAATTTTTGGAGTATGTCAGAGTTCAAGATCCTAATGCCTAAACTAGGCGAAAGTGTTCAGGAAGCTACAATTACCAAATGGTTTGTCAAAGAGGGAGATACAATTGAGGAGGACGATCCTGTATTCGAAGTGGCAACCGATAAAGTAGATTCTGAAATCCCATCGCCTGTTGATGGTGTTATTACTAAAATATTCTTTCAGGAAGATGCTTTGGTTCCTGTTGGAGAAGTTGTTGCCATTGTCAACCTGGGAGGAGATGATGATAGCGAGGCTGATAAGACAGCGAAAACAACGGATAAAGAGAAAGAAGAAGTTCCTGCCCCAACAGTTGAAGCAATTACGGAGGAGGCTCCACCGACAAAGGAAGCCGAGACGGAAAAAACTAAAGCTGCTGCTGAAACCCCCGTAAAAAGTTCAAGTATTAAATCAGAATCAAAACGTTTTTATTCTCCGCTCGTTAAAAGTATTGCTGAAAAAGAAAATGTTTCACTGGAGGAGCTTGAAACAATCGAAGGTTCGGGAGAAAACGGACGAGTTCAAAAAAATGACTTGCTTAAATACATGGAAGATAAACAAGCGGATAAAGTTGGTCAATCTAAAACTACCGAAAAAGCTGATGTTTCAAAACCCTCAGCCCCCAAAATAAGCTCATCAATTGGCGGAGATCAGCAAATTATCGAAATGGATCGTGTTCGCAAGTTAATTGCCGACCACATGGTAAAATCAAAGCAAACTTCGGCCCACGTAACTTCGGTGGTTGAAGCGGATGTTACCAACCTGGTTCTTTGGAGAAACAAAGTAAAAAATCAATTTCAGGAGAAATATGGTGAAAAAATAACTTTCATGCCTGTGTTTACAGAAGCTGTAGCTAAGGCATTGATGGAATTTCCAATTGTGAATTCTTCTGTTGAAGGCGATAAAATTTATTTACACAAGTCAGCGAATGTAGCCATTGCTGTTGCCAAACCAGATGGTAATCTGGTAGTTCCGGTTATTAGAGAGGCGGAACAAAAAAATCTACTTGGCATTACCAAAAGCCTAAATGAACTGGCAGAGGGAGCAAGATATAACAAGCTCAAACCGGAGGCCTACCAGGGAGGCACCTTTACCATTACCAATTTTGGTTCATTCAGAAATGTGATTGGCACTCCAATTATCAATCAGCCTCAAGTAGCGATTTTGGCCACGGGTACGATCGAAAAGAAACCCGCAGTAATGGAAACGCCAACAGGAGATGTGATCGTTGTCCGTCATAAGATGTTTCTTTCTCTTTCCTATGATCACCGGATCATTGATGGCGCCATGGGAGGAGCTTTTGTGCGACGTATAGCAGACATTCTGGAAGCTTTCGACATCGATCGTGAAATCTAAGATGGATCATTTATAGTTTAGAATTAATTTAGACAGAATATAGAGATGACAACGATACCAAAAGTATATTCAATAAAAAACACACCTAAAGAAACACTGGAATCCTGGTTCAAGCTGATGACCCTTGGGCGTGCAATTGATGATAAAGCACCCAACTACCTGAAACAAGCGATTGGGTGGTCCTACCATGCGCCCTACGCAGGGCATGATGGCATACAGCTTGCCATTGGGCAGGTTTTTGAAAAACAAAAAGATCACCTGTTCCCGTATTATCGTGATATGCTGACCGCTTTTTCAGCGGGAATGACCGCCGAAGAACTTATTCTAAATGGCATTTCAAAGGCAACTGATCCTTCAAGTGGAGGACGGCACATGTCCAACCATTTTGCCAAACCTGAATGGAACATTCACAATGTTTCGTCTTTAACTGGAAACCACACCTTGCATGCTGTAGGAGCTGCCCGTGCAATAAAATATTATGGGGAAAAAGCAGTTTCCATAAGTTCACAAGGCGAATCCTCCTTATCCGAAGGATATGTTTATGAAGCCATTAACGGTGCTTCAAAGGAAAAACTTCCGGTAATTTTTGCAGTGCAGGACAATGGCTACGGAATTTCAGTGCCTAAAAAAGACCAGACTGCCACCCGCAAAGTGGCCAATAACTTCAAAAACTTCAAAAACCTGCGCATAATTCACTGCAATGGGAAAGATGTTTTTGACTCCATGAATGCCATGACCGAAGCCAAAAAGCATGCATTGGAAGTTGGTGAGCCTGTTATTGTTCAAGCAAACTGTGTACGTATGCGTTCGCATTCAAACTCCGACCGGCATGACCTGTATCGCTCAGAAGCAGAACGTCAATACGTGCTTGATTATGACCCACTTGCTAAATTCAGGAGGCTGTTAATTCGATATAAACGATTTACCGAAGAAGAAATAGTGGCACTTGAAGCCGAGGCTAAAGTGACCTTAAAAGCAGCACACAAAGCCGCTTTGGCCGCTCCCGATCCTGATCCCGCGTCCTATACTGATTTTGTAATTCCTGAGCCATATGTTTCAGAAAAATATCCAGATGGAACGCATGAAGAAGAAGGTGAGAAAAAGAAATTGATTGCCGGTTTAAATGAAACGCTAAAGGCAGAATTCAAACACAACCCGGATACCTTCATGTGGGGGCAGGACATGGCCAACAAGGATAAGGGAGGCATTTTTAACGTTTCTAAAGGTCTTCAGCAGGAATTTGGCCCGGAACGTATTTTTAATGCTCCGATTGCAGAGGATTTCATTATGGGAACAGCCAACGGCATGTCTCGTTTTAACGAGAAGATACGAATCGTGGTTGAAGGGGCTGAGTTTGCAGATTACTTCTGGCCGGCTATGGAGCAATATGTTGATTCCAGTCACGACTACTGGCGTTCAAACGGAAAATTCACCCCCAATGTGACTATCCGCCTGGCTTCAGGTGGATACATCGGTGGCGGATTGTACCATTCACAAAATATAGAAGGAGCCTTAACATCCATTCCTGGTGTTCGGATTGTCTATCCATCCTTTGCGGATGACGCTGCAGGCCTTTTGAGGACTTCCATCCGTTCAAGGGGAATGACCATGTTTATGGAGCCAAAAGCTTTGTATAACGATCCCAAGGCAGCGTCTGTGATTCCTGACGATTTTGAAGTTCCCTTTGGAAAAGCGCGTACTCGAAGAGAGGGAAGCGACTTGTTTATTGTGACTTACGGCAATACGACGCATCATTGTCTTGAGGCGGCCAATAAACTTGCAGAAGAAGGATTTGAGTGTGAAGTTCTTGACTTGAGATCATTGGTTCCATTGGATAAAGAGGCCATTCTGAATGGTGTGAAAAGGATTGGAAAAGTATTGGTCGTTCATGAAGATAAGGTTCATTCCGGGTTTGGGGCTGAAATTGCAGCAACCATCATGGAAGAAGCTTTTGAGTACCTGGACGGACCTGTTCACCGGGTTGGTTCACCTTTTACCCCGGTTGGTTTTCATCCGATATTGGAACGAGCCATTTTACCCAATACCACCAAAATTTATGACGCTGCCAAGAAAATTCTTGCGTATTAAAAACAGAAAATATGAGTACTGCAATTATCTATAGTTTTACTTCAAACAAAACGGCCAAAGCAGGACAGAAAATTGTTGACGGTTTTGGAAAAAGTTTGAAGCTTGACGTTGTTGATGCCGATGATTTGATGGAAGAAAAGTTCTCGGAATATGATCAGCTCGTTTTAGGTGTTCCTACCTGGTTTGACGGGGAATTACCGCATTACTGGGACGAATTTGTTCCGGCAATGGAGGAGATGGATATGAAAGGAAAGAAAGTGGCCATTTATGGCTTGGCCGATCAGGTTGGCTACCCTGAAAACTTCGCTGATGGAGTGGGTATTCTGGCGCGTCTTTTACGTGATCGGGGTGCTGAAATCGTTGGTCAGACCGACATCGACAATTATACATTCGAGTCTTCACACGCCATTGAAAACGGCCAGTTTTTAGGATTAGTACTGGATCAGGAAAACCAGGCCCGCCTGTCCAAAAAACGAATTGAAAATTGGTTGGAAGACCTTAAAAAGATTTTCAAATAGACCCTTACTTGCTATTCGAAAGTTTGTAAGCATGGACATTTTGTTCATGCTTTTTTTATGAATAAAACATCAATAAAATATGAAGTTCAGAGTTTCGCTAATATACAACCTGATTTCTGCTAATGGAAAATGTATCTTTGTGAAAAATTTCTTCATGAAAACAATCAAACAAAAGAAAACGATTGCTCTTGTAGCCCATGACAATCGCAAGAAAGATATGATCGAATGGGTTGCCTATAACTGGAACGAATTAGTCTATCACAATCTCATGTGTACCGGAACTACCGGAAAATTGGTTCAGGATACACTTTTGCAAAAATGTCATGAGAATGAGGTTATTCCGCCAGTAGTTACCCGCTTAAAATCAGGACCTTTAGGAGGTGACCAACAGCTCGGAGCTAATATTGCAGAGGGAAAGGTTGATATGCTGATCTTCTTCTGGGATCCGATGCAACCACAACCACACGACGTTGATGTGAAAGCATTGTTGCGGATTTCAACCTTGTACAATATTCCGGTGGCAACCAATAGGTCAACAGCTGACTTTATCGTTTCATCCAAATTGTTTCATGAGCAATACACACCAATTATAAAGGATTATTCCACCTATGTCATGAGAGATGTAAATCTGTAGAATGAAAAAAGCAATACACAAATGTAAATACGACAAAAGCCTTGATGTTAAGACATTATGCTTCTAATTCTTGAGCTCGTTAAAATATGTGAATTAAAAATATTTTAAGAGCATGGAAAATCAGAGGGAAAGCCGGCCAAACCGAACGTGGGTATGGGCTCAATAATATACTGAAACCTCCGAATCAAAAACTTGGCAGGTTAAAATTATTCGACAAAGCCTTATCCAACTAGTCCGGCGTGTGAATAATCAGTAAACGCTAACATCGGTTGAAATAGACAAATTGAGGAAATACAACTTGTCTTATAGTTGATATTATGTTATTTTCATATGCCTAAAAAAAGGAGAGTGAAAAATCTCTCCTTTTTTTGTATTTAAATTATTGCTTTAACTCTTCCAATTTGGTATTGACCTCATCGAACTTGTCCATCATTTTCAAACGATAGTATAATGTTTTCAACGTTTCCAAAGCGCTCAATTCGGTTTGCTTTGTATTTTCGTTAGGTTCTGCTGCTGCTGCATACATAGCAGCTTTCTCCATAGGCTCAACGGCCTTTTCAAAATCGATATCAGCTTTGCTCTTTTCTTCTTCATATTTGTCGGGCTGGTTTGTAGGAACAGCATTGGCGACTTCAATTTGTTGTACACCATTATTGTAATAGATCGCTCCAAGATTGTAATAGGCATCAGCAAAATCATCTTTTATTTCGATGGCGTCTTTGTACGCTTCTACTGCCTTCTCTGTTTCACCGGTTTTGTCATACAATGATCCTCGTGCAAAATGAAAGGACGCATTCTCCGGATCATTTTTGATAGCCAACTCCAAGTACTTCATCGCTTCATCCACTTTATCTGAATTCAGGTAGATATTGATCAAAGCTACCATAATTGAGCTGTTGTCCGGGTATTTTTCAAAACCTCTTTGCAGAGCATCAACTGCATTTACAGTATCTTGCTGCAAAATATAGCTTGATGAAATTAATTCGAACGTACGAGCTCCGTTATAATCATGCTTCGCAGCTTCTTCATAGTACTTAATAGCCTCGTCATATTTTTCAGCATTATAAGCAGCCAAACCGGCATTAAAGATAATAACGGTATCAACAACTCCAGCATTGGTATCATCTTGCATCAATGGCATATCTTGAACTTCAAGGATCTGCTTAAATGATTGCAAGGCAAGCTCATAATTATTATCGTTGAAAGCTTGCACTGCCTGGTCTGTAAAATCAGAAACTAACAGCGTTAATTTGATTTTAATGCCGTTTGCATTACGACCTTTGTCATCAAGCTCTAGTGCCTTTTTGTAAGACTTAAAAGCTTCAGCAAGTGGGTTATCCGATAACTTCTTATAATTTGCGTCTTTACTCTGGTACACGGCCTGAAAAATTTCACCCCGTACTTCCCACGTCTTAGGCCAATCCAATGTTTTATCGGATTTATCATTACTTGGGTCGATGGTCGATTCAATAACTTCGACTGCCTGATCCAATTTACCACCGTCTTTATAACTCTGCGCACTGGACACCTTGCCTTTCTGCGCAAATACAGCCGTTACTGAAATTATAAGTACAAATAGAAAAATAGTTTTCTTCATCATCATTCTTATTTTTTAGATTTTTTTACAAATTTAATTCTTTTGCTATCCATTTCAAACTCCTGATGGAAAAACGCGTTATGATTCATTTTCAGAATTTTCTTCGATATCCGGAGAAAGATCTTCTCCATTTTCGTTTTCTTCTATCTCACTACTGCTTTCAAAAGTAACTCTGGCAACTGATGCAATTCGATCTTCTTCTTTCAGGTTAATTAAACGAACTCCTTGGGCTGCTCGTCCCATTACACGCAATGCAGAAATCGGAAGACGGATTGTCAAGCCATTCTGGGTAATAATCATCAAGTCATTTTCGTCAATAACACTCTTAATTGCGATCAAGCTACCTGTCTTCTCGGTTATATTAATCGTCTTAACTCCTTTTCCTCCCCTGTTGGTTATCCGGTAGCCTTCAATGCTTGACCGTTTACCGTAGCCTTTTTCAGAAACAACAAGAACATCTTCAGACTCATTTTCTACACAGATCATGCCAACTACCTCATCATTCTCATTTCCAAGTGTTATGCCACGTACTCCAGAAGCTGTTCTACCAATTGGACGAACAATATTTTCATGGAAACGGATGGCTTTGCCTGATTTCACAGCGATCATGATTTCTTGATTCCCATTTGTTAGGCGTGCTTCCAATAACTGGTCTCCCTCACGAATTGTTATGGCGTTAACTCCATTCTGACGTGGGCGCGAATAGGCTTCTAATGATGTCTTTTTAATGACACCCTTTTTCGTACAGAGTATGATAAAGTTGTTATTAATATATTCTGGGTCGTCTAGCTTTTTCACTTTGTTGTATGCCAATACCTGATCATCGGGTTCAATATTCAACAGATTTTGAATAGCACGCCCTTTGGAGGTTCTGGTACCTTCCGGAATTTGGTAAACTTTTAACCAGAAGCATTTTCCTTTTTCAGTAAAGAGCAGCAAGGTGTTGTGCATGGTTGCGATAAACATGTGCTCCAGGAAATCTTCATCTCGGGTTGACCCGCCTTTTGAGCCAGTACCTCCCCTGCCCTGCGTTTTAAAATCGGTTAATGGTGTCCGTTTAATATAGCCCATATGTGAAATGGTAATCACCATTTCCTCATCGGCGTAAAAATCTTCGGGGTTAAATTCTTCGGCATCTGGAACAATTTCGGTCCTTCTTTCATCTCCGTATTTTGCTTTAATCTCTTGCAGCTCATCCTTAATGATCTCCATACGTAGTTCTTCGTTTGCCAGGATTTCCCTGCACCGTTCGATAAACTTCATCACCTCTTCATATTCCGAGTGCAATTTCTCTTGCTCCAGACCAGTCAATTGACGCAGGCGCATTTCGACAATTGCGCGTGACTGAATTTCTGTCAGTTCAAATTTCTCCATCAAACGCTCCCTAGCTTCATCGGGCGTTTTCGAACCACGAATTATTGCGATGACTTCATCAATGTTGTCACTTGCAATAATTAAACCTTCAAGAATGTGCGCCCGTTTTTCAGCCTGATCCAACTCATACTGTGTACGCCGAACCACAACATCGTGACGATGTTCCACGAAATAGTGAATGAGATCCTTCAGGTTCAGCATCTTTGGACGGCCTTTGACCAAGGCAATATTGTTTACGCTGAAGCTGTTTTGTAGCTGGGTATATTTATATAGCTTGTTTAGAACAACATTCGAAATTTCATCTTTCTTAATGTCGATGACGATACGCATGCCATCACGGTCAGACTCGTCATTAACATTCGAGATTCCTTCAATTTTTTTCTCATTGACTAATTCGGCAATTTTCATGATCAGTTCAGCCTTATTAACCAAATACGGAATTTCAGTGACGATAATTTTTTCCCTGCCGGTTGGAGTAAGCTCAATATGGGCTTTACCCCTCAAAACGACTCGGCCACGGCCTGTTTCATACGATTCTTCTACTCCCCTATAGCCGTAAATGATACCTCCCGTAGGGAAATCAGGAGCTTTGATGATCGGAATAAGATCCGCTATTTCGATATCGCGGTTGTCAATGTATGCCACGATGGCATCAATAGTGTCTGATAAGTTGTGTGGTGGCATATTTGTTGCCATTCCGACAGCAATACCCGATGTGCCATTCACCAATAAGTTAGGAATCCGGGTCGGTAAAACAGTTGGTTCATCTAACGACTCGTCAAAGTTTGGTTGAAAGTCAACCGTGTTTTTATCCAAATCTTGCAGAATTTCCTCTGCTATTTTAGCCAAGCGGGCTTCGGTGTAACGCATGGCCGCCGGACTGTCACCATCAATAGAACCGTAGTTTCCTTGGCCGTCAATTAACGGGTATCTTAATGACCAATGTTGCGCCATCCGCACCATGGTAAAATAAACCGACGAGTCACCGTGTGGGTGATACTTACCCAAAACTTCTCCGACTATCCTTGCTGACTTTTTGTATGAACGATTGGAAAATATCCCTAACTCATTCATACCAAACAAGACACGTCTATGAACTGGTTTTAAGCCATCACGCACGTCGGGCAGCGCCCTCGACACAATGACTGACATCGAATAATCGATGTAAGCAGACTTCATCTGCTCTTCAATATTTATTTTTATAATTTTTTCGCCTTCAGCCATTTAATCCTCCTTTTAAAGAAATTTTATGTTGAAAAATTTTGACTTACAAAAATATAAAAATACTAACAAAATCAGCCATTTTGAGTAGCTTTTAATTGTAGAAATGAAACAAGATTTTAACATTCGGGTGTTTAAAAAACCCATGGATTAAAGCAGAGAGTCAGTAAATATTGACTATTTTTATAATTCATTTTTTATTTTCAGTGGGACTTACACCCCCAACATTTCGGAATAGTATTTGTTAGAAGGAATAAAATTAGAAATTTATTAAGACCGTTTATTATGGATTCTCAATTCTCACCAAGAATAAAAGACGTTTTAACCTATAGTCGTGAAGAAGCGATCAGGTTAGGAAACGAGCAGATTGGGCTTGAGCATATTTTTCTGGGAATTTTGAGAGAAGGTGAAGGAATTGCAATTGACATACTCACCAATTTGGGAGTAAATTTATCAGAAATCAAAGAAGCCATTGAACAAGCGCTTCGTACAGATAACACCATTGATCCGCAAGCTTCCGTTCAACTCTTAAAATCAGCTGAAAAAGCGCTTAAGTTAGTCTATCTTGAAGCCAGGGCTTTTAACAGCCCAACGATTAGTACAGGTCATTTGTTGCTGGCTATTTTGAAGGACAAAGAAAGTCAGATTGCAACTTTGCTCAGCGAATTTCATGTGAATTACTATATCCTGAAATCCAGACTGGAAGATTACAAACAGCCTGAAGCCAAATCCGATTTCGGCGATGAGGATGATATCGATGATCCATTCGCGAAGCAACAACCACCATCAGGCTCTTCTTCAAAGAAGGTTGGCGGTTCTAAATCTGATACTCCGGTTTTGGATAACTTTGGTATTGACATCACCAAAGCGGCTGAAGAAAACAACCTCGATCCCATTGTTGGACGGGAAAGAGAAATTGAGCGTTTAGCACAAATCCTTTCGCGTCGAAAAAAGAACAACCCAATCCTGATTGGAGAACCCGGAGTTGGCAAGTCGGCTATAGCTGAAGGTTTGGCGATTCGTATTATTCAGAAAAAAGTTTCGAGGGTTCTTTTTGACAAACGAGTGATCAGTCTTGACATCGCGTCGATTGTGGCCGGAACAAAATATAGAGGGCAGTTTGAAGAACGGATGAAAGCCATTCTGAACGAACTGGCGAAAGTGAATAATGTTATTCTGTTCATCGATGAAATTCACACCATTGTAGGAGCCGGAGGAGCTACCGGATCGCTTGATGCAGCCAACATGCTGAAACCAGCGCTTGCCCGTGGCGACATTCAATGTATTGGTGCCACTACCCTTGATGAATACCGTCAACAAATTGAGAAAGATGGTGCATTGGAACGCCGTTTCCAAAAAGTGATGGTTGAACCGACGTCGGTTGATGAAACCATTGAAATTCTTCATAACATCAAAGAACGTTACGAAGATCACCACAATGTTACCTATTCGGACGATGCCATTGAAGCTTGTGTGAAATTGACAGCACGGTATATAACCGATCGTTTTCTTCCGGATAAAGCTATTGATGCACTGGATGAATCCGGGTCGCGTGTTCACATTTCCAACATCAATGTCCCTGACCGGATTGTAAAACTGGAGGATAAAATTGAAAGTACGCGCGAGGAAAAAATAAAAGCTGTAAAAAGCCAGAATTTTGAAGTAGCCGCGAACCACCGAGATAAAGAAAAAAACCTGCTACAATTATTGGATCAGGAAAAAGAAGCTTGGGAAAAAGAGCTGATAAATCATCGGGAGGTTGTTGAAGAAGAAAAAGTTGCTGAAGTTGTGGCTATGATGTCAGGAATTCCTGTTCAGCGCATTGCCCAGGCCGAAGGTATCCGTCTGATGAACATGGGAGCTAAACTGAAAGGGAGTGTTGTCGGTCAGGACGATGCCATTGCAAAAATTGTTAAAGCAATTCAACGAAACAGGGCTGGACTAAAAGATCCCAACAAACCAATTGGATCATTTGTATTCTTAGGACCTACAGGTGTTGGTAAAACGCAGCTGGCTAAAGTATTAACCAAATATTTGTTTGATAGCATTGACTCCCTGATTCGAATCGACATGAGCGAATATATGGAGAAGTTCTCTGTTTCACGACTGGTGGGTGCACCCCCGGGATATATTGGCTACGAAGAAGGAGGTCAGTTGACGGAGAAAGTTCGACGCAAACCTTATGCAGTTGTGTTGCTCGATGAGATTGAAAAAGCCCATCCGGACGTTTTTCATCTGCTTCTACAAGTGCTTGACGAAGGACGGCTGACGGACAGCTTGGGACGTAATATAGATTTTAAGAATACGATCATCATTATGACTTCGAATATTGGCTCACGTCAATTATCCGATTTTGGCCGTGGCGTTGGATTCTCAACGCAGAAGACTCCAGAAGAGGAAAACGAGCAAGCGAAGTATATTGTACAGAAAGCACTGAAGCGTGCTTTTGCTCCGGAGTTCCTAAACCGGATTGACGATGTGATCATGTTTAACTCGCTGACCAAAGAAGATATTTTTAAGATTATCGATATCGAACTGAAAGATCTGTATGACCGCGTCGAATCTTTAAATTACAAATTGAAAATATCGCGGACAGCCAAAGATTTCATTGCTGAAAAAGGATATGATGCTCAGTATGGAGCTCGGCCTTTGCAAAGAGCTATTCAGAAATATCTCGAAGATGAAATGGCTGAAGTGATTATCAAAGCATCCATTGTAGAGGGTGATACCATCTCAATAGGCTATGATAAAAAGAATGAAAAGATAAAAGTTCGCATACTTGCCACCAAAGATAAAACAGCAAAGTAGCATAAAAAAGGCCGGACATCCGGCCTTTTTTATGCCTTTTTCTGATCTGGCCTTTCAGTCAGGTTGATTCTTTCTTTTGGCAGGAATTGAGGATATTCATCCTGAACAAACCGGATCAACTCTTCGCGCACATAAACCCTTAAATCCCAAGCTTTAGGCGAATCTGACGCACTGACTAAAGCCCTTAACTCCAAGGTTCTGTCATTTGAATCAGTCACTTGAAGTACATTCACTTTGCCATCCCATAGATCTGTACTCTTTAGTATTTCAGTCAGTTTCTTTCGCATTTCGTCAACCGGAAAACCATAGTCAACATGAATAAAAACAGTGCCCATAATCTCAGCTGATGTACGTGTCCAATTTTGAAAAGGTTTTTCAATGAAATACGTAATCGGAACAATGAGGCGTCGTTTATCCCAGATGCGAACAACAACATAGGTCAGGGTAATTTCTTCAATCCACCCCCACTCTCCTTCCACAATTACAGCATCTTCGAGACGGATGGGTTGTGTTATGGCAATCTGAAATCCGGCCAAAATCAAGGCGATGCTTCGTTGGGCGGCAAAACCAATGATAATACCTGCAATCCCTGCACTAGCCAGCAGACTCACCCCTACTTTTCGAATTTGAGGGATGGTCATGAGTATGATGCCGATTGAAATAATAACCACAGTAGCAATAAGCAAGCGCTCCAGAACGGAAAGCTGCGTATGAATTTTCCGGGCTTTCAGGTTATCTTTTGTAGAGATGTCGTATTTGGCCAAAACATAGATCTTAATTCCCCTAATTGCGTTGATAATTAACCAGGCCATAACAATAGTATAAACAATCCCAAGTCCAATACTGGCGTCAAATGTCATTTCATCAAGCAATCCGGTAGCAGGCAACAACATAGATCCGGCAATTAATACCATCAGAAAAATGAATGGCAGGCTCATCAACTGCATAATTTTTAGTCCAACCCCGAGATCCGTATTTCGATGAATTAACTTTTTAATGCGACCAATAATGGCATAGGCAACAAAAACACCAACAATAATTCCTGCGACAACAATCGCTATTTGTAGAAATAAACTCATGAATAAATATTTACAATCGAACAACTAAGGTCACGGACCTATCTATTATTTTTGTTATCACTTCTCTCATCGTTTATTAGAAGACAGAAATACGACAACAATTACTGCTTAGCACTTATCTCCCAACTACTTAATCAAAAAAAGACGGAGAGCAAACAACCTTGAGAAAAACGCTGGACACCTGCTTTCTTGCAAATTAACAATAAGAAGAATCAAGTGTTCATTAACGCTAACTATACTTTCCAAAAAACTGAAGTGCCATCAGGCTGATATCATCAGCTTGTTCTGTTTCCCCTTTAAAGTCCATCAACTCGCTCATCAAGTCTTCAACCAAAGCTTTCGGCTCCGGGTTATCTGCTTTTTCCATAAACTTCGATAAATTTTCCGCTCCGAACATCTCGCCACGCGGGTTTTTACAATCCGTAACGCCATCGGTATATAAAAACAAAACATCTCCTTTTGAAAGCGCGATCGAATGCGACTTATAGCTCTTGTTTGAATAGAGGCCGATAGGCAATCCGTGCGTGTGTTCAAGTTGTACCGGCTCTCTGTTTTTTCGCAATAGAAACGGATAATTATGTGCGGCGTTACAGTAACCCAGAATTCCTGTTTCCACATTCAAAATCCCCAAAAATAAGGTTAAGAAATGTTGGTTTGAATTTTCTTTGCTCAATGCCTTATTCACCACATCAACAATATTGCGTGCTGATAATTCGGTTGCTTTACTTTTAATTATTGTGTTAGCGACAGCCATAAACAGGGCAGCCGGTATCCCTTTTCCGGAAACATCGCCCATGGTAAAAAGCAAGTGTTTTTCATCAATAAAGAAAAAATCATACAGGTCGCCACCAATACTTTCAGCTGGATGAAGGACAGCATACAGGTCAATTTCTTCACGCGATTCCAAAAAACTGTAATCCTGTGGTATGATCGTTCGCTGAATTTCCTTCGCCGATTTTAAGTCTTTTTCATACTTTCGTTTGTCTTTTCTTACCTGGTTTTGTTCAGCCACATAGATACCATACTGAACTTGTAATTCTTTCAGACTATCGCTTAATAGTTCTATTTCGTTTTTCTTTCCTCGCCTGCCCCGATCGCCAAAGCTAAATCGCTGGATGGAACGGACTATTTGCCTAAGGGGCGTAAACATCTTGTTAAACAAAAGAATGACGACCGATAAAATCAATATAAACCCGAGCAGGGAAACTGAAACAATCTTGCGAAATATAGTATCCAAATCATCAAATAGTTCTTTCGTTGGAATCACGATAACTACCCGCCAGCTGGTAGAAGGTACGGGGGCAAAATAGAACCAACTTTTTTCAAAATTCAGGAGTTCCGGGTAGGCAAAACCAGACCCGGTCTTCCCGTCTTCGAGGATCTGCCGGTAGTGGTCACGATCGCCATTAAATATCTGAGAGGAAGTTTCAAACAGATTTCGTTTCATAATCCATTCCGACTGAGGATGAGTCAGGTAATAACCTTGAGCTGATGTGACAAATGCAAAACCATTAACCCCTATTTGAATGTCATCAATCACTTGATTTAGAAACTTGAGGTTAATGTCTCCGGCCACAATCCCAACAGACTCTCCAAATTCATCGATCACCGGCAGGAAATAGGAAATCATTAAAGTGGTTGAATCCATCGGGCAATAAAACGGATCAGACCAGACGCCTGCTTTTTCCTGAGAGACAAGTTCGATCAGTTCCGGATACCTGAAAACAGAACAAAATACCAGGTCGGTTTTATCAACCAATTGTCCATCTTTGTTCCAATAAGTTGAGTAAGTCAGCGTATCAGAAGATTCAAACAATTGCGTATGTATGCCACTAAGCACGGGGTTGGTTTTGACAACCTGGCGGAGGAACAGCTGAAGGTCGCCATGTGAATGATAATACAGCGTCTGGTTCGCAACATTCCGGGTAATTTCCTGGGTGTTATCTACGTTACTGGTAATCTCGTTGATAATCAAACTTGATTGATGGATCGCACCTTCTTCAATCCGTTCCATGATGATCTCCTTGCTGTGTTTGTAATTAATAAACACAATCATGGATATGACAATAACTACAGCGGTTACTACATAAAGTCCTAGCTGAAAAGCAATACTTCTTTTATACATGAATTTGGGTCAATGCAATGAACATACAAGTTATGGAAAATCATGGGGAAAGTAAATACCTTATTTCAGTTATTCATCTATTGCCGGAAAAAGGGCTTGTTTCATAAGGCTTGAAAAAAGAAAAGCCGCCACATGGATTAGTGACGGCTCAATATTGCGTTCTTATAAAATCAGGTATTCATGGCGCCACAAACGTTGATCACTTGTCCGCTGATATAGCTCGATAAATCGGATGCAAGGAAAAGGGCTGTTTTGGCAACTTCTTCGGGCGTGCCGCCGCGTTTCATCGGAATATTGGCTTCCCAGGCTTTGCGTGCATCTTCCGGAATTTTGGCTGTCATCTCGGTAATAATGAATCCCGGAGCAATGGCATTGCTGCGAATGCCCCGCGAACCGAGCTCTTTAGCGATCGACTTGGTGAATCCGATGATTCCCGCTTTTGATGCTGAATAGTTTGACTGCCCTGCATTCCCACTAACACCAACGACGGAACTCAAATTAACGATGGAGCCGGAACGTTGTTTCAGCATCGTTTTTTGCGCTGCTTTGGTAAAGTTAAAAACCGACTTCAGGTTGACATTGATCACAGCATCCCACTGTTCTTCCGTCATACGCATCAGTAGAGTATCTTTTGTAATCCCGGCATTGTTTACCAAGGCATCAATTTGTCCAAAATCGTCGACAATCTCTCCAACGACCCGGTCGGTGTCAGCAAAATCGGCCGCATTCGAAGCATAACCTTTGGCTTTTACACCCAAAGCTGCGATTTCCGCTTCGGTGGCCTTCATATTTTCATCTTCAAAAAGATCGGTGAAAGCGATATTACATCCTTCTTCGGCAAATTTCAAAGCGATGGCTTTTCCAATGCCTCTTGATGCACCGGTAATGATAGCCGTTTTTCCTTCAAGAAGTTTCATAGTAAATAATTTAATTTTTTTGAATTTTGAATCTCGGGTAAAAGTAATAAAATATCGGAAACTGGAAGTCGCCTATTTAAAGGGTAAACGCATCTTCTTGCTTACACCATGCTTCGCATGTGTTTAGTCTAGTATTTGCAGGCTTCCCTTTTTACACAAATATGGAGGGTTAGATTTCAAGTGAAATTATCTCTGAGAAACCCGAAAAAGCGGAGAACCCAATGGGTTCAAATACGAATGGCCCTTCCGTTCTTATCGAAAAAGGCTGGTTGGAGTGAAACCGAACCCGGGATTGAATGGTACGGAAGATGAGCAAGGCGCAATCACAAGGTATTTGAATTCTCCCAGCAACATGCTTATCCGGCCTTTATTGGCGGACGCTGCATCGCAAAACGTTTGTTTATCCTCGATACTTCTTTGTCCTCATGCCGGACGGGCACATCCTTTTTCATCTCATAATATTTTTGATTTTATAAGGTATTCGATGGAACTCGCTCATAATGACTCTCCTGTGTATAAAGACTTTTACATGCTCGTTTCATTGATAAAAAGGATGCAAAAATCTAGTCAAAGTTATCCTTCTCCCCGCCTCAGGATTTTTTCTTTCCAGCGCACAACCCTGAATGCCCACCAAAAATCCTTCCCGCCAACGCCGGCCCGGGCGACTTTGACGGCCTGCGCTGCTTTCGCCTGGTGGCGAAGTGGGGGGCTTAAAGATCGAAACTTTTCCGCGGGGCTCTATCTTCGGGTTCAATGAAAAAAGTACAGGTCAAGTGAGGGGCAATACTCACAGTGTTGTGTATGGAGGGTAGGTTTCCAGGAGGGAGGTGAAGCTATTTAAAAAAAAATCCATATAAAAAGCACCTGTAATAAGGCTTGTCTATTCAAAAAGCATTAAATTTTATTCTAAACGAATCGAACTTGATCTAAAAAGCATTGTTATCTATTCTAATAGAATAAAGTTATATTTTAAAAGCATTATCATTTACTCTAAAAGAATTTTGCTTTATTTTTTTAGAATACAAGTCGATGGAGTTTAGATAATAGTCAATTTAAACTGAATATATATATATTCTATATGAATATATTTTGTTGTACCTTGCATATTATTTTATGTATTTTAAATCGAATGATTGGTAAAAAACATTAATTTACTTATTATGGAACGAATAGCAATTATCCCGGGCATTAAGCGTATCATGAAAGAAAGAAGGATTTCGGTAGCCGAATTGGCCCGAGGACTGAACATGCATCCCGCTTCTGCAGCAGGCATGATGAAGCGGGAAACTTTACAGGTGCAAAAGCTGGCAGAATTGTCGGTTTTCTTTCAGTACAACTTCTTCCGCGAAATTGCAGAGACCCTTCCCTTTTCCGAACCTGACTTTTCGGCAAATAACCGGGAGGTTGTTGATCTGCAGAACCGTGTAAAAGAGCTCGAGCTGGAGGTCAAGGGGCTTGAACTGGAGGTCAGTATCCTTCGGCAAACCATAAAGGATTTGGCTGGCAGGTAGCCTGGTTTTTAGTGCGAAAACCGGGTGGCAAGGCCGAACTATTTCTTTACGGCTCTAATCAGCGCCCTCCTGAAATAGGGCGCTTTTAGTTTTTTATCGTGGTAAAAGATCATAAAACCTTCGGAAGTTGAAAAGTCAACCCCCTTTTCATTCAATAACAAGGAAAACGCCTCCTCAAAATGTAGCGTTTTAATCATTTTATCGTTAATAAGCCCTTTTCTCAGGCATCACTATTGTATTAAATAGAAAATAAAGACATCTTTGTTGCCTAACTGGTCAGCCAAAATTGATTGGGGAAGAATCATGGAACAGAAAGAAAAAAGGCTTTGTATATTTTTACATCATTTTACTGGCAAATATTTTCCGCTATACGTCCAATACTATCTGAATGAACTCTCGTGCTATTTCGATGAAGTAAGGATGGTGACCACCACCAGAACAATTGAATGCGCTCCCAAATTTTTGAAATCCAACATACAAATTCAGTTTGAAGAAAATGAAGGCTATGACTTTGGGTTATTTTATAAGGGATTTCAGGCAATCAATCCATCCGACTACAACCAAATTGCATGCGTCAATGACTCAAATATTCTTTTTGGTCGGCTGAAATTCTTATTTGACTGGAGTCGAAATTTACAGGTCGATTTTTGGGGATTGGTTGATTCAAGGGAGAAACCTTGGTTTTCAGAACATGCAGACAACTACCATATTCAGAGCCACTTTGTGGTTTTCAATTCAAATGCTATCCCGGTACTTCAGAAATATCTTTCGAAAATCGACTTTCAGGAATTGAAAAAAGAAAAGGATCTTAAAAAGTTACGACGAAAAATTATTAACGACTGGGAAATCGGGCTAACTCAGTTTTTGATAAGCAATAATTTGAGTTGCCAGACTTTTATTGACTGTTACGATTATGCTACAAAACAAGGACGGCAAAGGCCGGTGAATGTGATGCATAAGTACTACGCAAAGCTAATAAAAGGCGGAATTCCCATGATAAAAAAGCGTTTGGTAATGGACAGAAGCATAAAGAACCAGCTCGGGTACAAGAATCACTGGCGACGCCTGATCCGAAAATATGGCGATAAAAATTGGAAAATTGAAGAACTAATTGATGAATTGAATGTGATTGAAGCCAAACAGAACAAAAGATTATTATATACCTTATATACCTTTCGCGAAAAATTTTCAAACTGGTTTTTACCCAAAACCGCTTAACTGTTCTTAGAATACAAATAAGTGTCTCATGCAAAAAGAAACACGCATAGAAATATATACCTTTTTTTACAAGAAAGCTCCGCTGATTGTTAACCGCCTGCCCTATGTTCCAATCATGGCAGGAAAAGCACGGTTGATAGCAAGCAGCGATATTCCAGGCGATGATATCGGGGACAATATCTCTGAGAAAAATAATTACTACAGCGAACTAACCGGCATCTATTGGGTATGGAAGAACACACAACAGGACATCGTTGGCAGCGTGCATTACCGGCGTTTTCTTACTCAAAAGGATGAGCCACTACCCCATCGGATCAAGCGGCTTTTCTATTACCTGGTAGGTTTGCAAAAGAAACGCTTCGGCCTGATTTATACCCAAAACATCGCGTTCTTTAAGACACGAATTTTAACTGAAGAGGAGATTCTTGATTTATTGCAAACCCACGATCTCATTTTGCCGCAACGAAGAAAGTTGAAATATACCGTTCGGACGCATTACTCCAGGTACCACAATCCAGAGGACCTGGAACTCATCGAATCAATAATCAATGAACGATGTCCGGAATATTTAAACGCGCTTCAACAGGTGCTTGACGGAAAGCGCTTGTTTGCCAATAACATGTTTATCATGAAACGGCATGACTTTGACCGGTGCATGGCGTGGCTTTTCGATTTGCTCTTTGAATTCGAACGACGAATTAAACTCAGCGACTATCAGGGTTACCAGGAACGAATTATGGGTTTTATGGCCGAGCGCCTTTTCAATGTTTGGTTCGCCCACGAAAATCTTCGGATCAAGGAACTGCCAGTTGTTTATTTCAAGCATTTTAAGTTTTCCGATTGACGATACTGCTTGACGGAAAGCGCTCCAGCCAATTGCTTGTGGCTACCCTCACATTTTGTACTTTTGTCTCAAATTAATAATCAGGACATCATGATTGATCAATCCACCATATGTGCCATTGCTACTTCTCCGGGAGTTGGAGCGATTGCCACCATCCGTTTGTCGGGCGACGAAGCCATTGAAATTGCCGATAAGGTATTTCGTTCACCAGTTGAAAATAAAAAGCTGGCCGACCAAAAAGCCAATACCCTGCATGTAGGCACCATAAGCGAAGAGTCCGAAATCATTGACGAAGTAGTCGTTTCACTGTTTCGCGCACCCCACTCGTTTACCGGCGAAGATGTGGTTGAAATTACCTGCCACGGCTCGTCGTACATCCAGCAACGCCTGCTGGAATTGTTGCTCAAAAGCGGCGCTCGCATGGCACGCCCCGGCGAATTTACCCAGCGGGCTTTTCTGAATGGCAAAATGGATTTGTCGCAGGCCGAAGCGGTTGCCGACCTGATTGCATCGAGCAATGCGGCCAACCACAAAATGGCCCTGAAACAAATGCGGGGTGGCTTTTCCAACGAAATCAAAAACCTGCGCGATCAACTCCTGCACTTTATTGCCATGGTTGAATTGGAGCTGGATTTCGGCGAAGAGGACGTAGAGTTTGCCGACCGCAAACAGTTGATTGAGCTGACGGAGAAAATTGAACGCCTGCTGAACAAGCTTGCCGGCTCATTCAAGCTGGGCAATGTATTGAAAAACGGTGTTCCGGTGGCCATTATTGGCGAAACAAATGTGGGCAAGTCTACCCTACTCAACGCTATTTTAAACGAAGAAAAAGCCATCGTGTCCGACATTCACGGAACGACACGCGATGTGATTGAAGATGTGGTAAATATTGACGGTACGGCTTTTCGCTTTTTTGATACGGCCGGCATCCGCGAAACGATTGACCAGATTGAAACCCTCGGCATTGAACGTAGTTACAGCAAACTGGAGCAAGCCGAAATTGTCTTGTTGGTGACCGACTTATCAAACCCCATCGACCTGATCAGGCAACGTGTTGAACTGATTCGCGAACGCATTCAGGATCAAAAATTGATTATCGTTGGAAACAAAGCCGATCTGGGTGGCAACGCGAAAATCAAAGAAATGCTGGATGCTTTCATCCTGTCTAAGAATGAAGACCTGGTTTTTATTTCTGCCAAACAACAACAAAACCTCGAAGCATTGATTGAGTTGCTGAAGGAAAACGCCAACCTGCAACAGGCTGAAGGAACCGATGTGATTGTCTCAAACATACGCCACTACGAAGCACTGACCCATGCCCACCGGGCTGTTGTCCGGGTGATTGATGGATTAGAAGAAGGCATCAGCGGCGATTTTCTGGCGCAGGACATCCGCGAATGCCTGCATTACCTGGGTGAAATCACCGGAGAAATCAGCAACGACGAAGTACTGGGGCATATCTTTAAAAATTTCTGTATCGGAAAGTAAATGAAACTAAAGAAACTGCATCCAGCCATAGTCTCGGGCATTATTGATCAAGGGTTTGATAAAGAGCCTAAGGCAATTCAAACGAATTGCATTCCAAAAATTAAGTCGGGTGCTGACCTGCTTGTTATTGCGCCAGAAGGGTCTGGAAAATCAACAACAATTGTTATTGGGGTAATTCAACAGCTGAAAGAAGCCTATGAGGAAGCACCGCGAGCTATTATAATGGTTGAAAACAAAGAAAAAGCTTTTGAATTGGAAGAGCAGTTCAAAATTTTTGGGAAACATACCAATCTGCGCACGTTTACGGTGTTTGATCAGGGAAGCATACAGTACCAAAAGGACACGATTTATGAAGGGCTTGACATTTTGATCGGAACTCCAAAACGGATTAACGAACTGCTTAGTACCACCGGAATACCATGTACCAACCTTAAACTGTTGGTGGTTGACGATGCTGAGACAATTTTCCCAAACCGTCATCATCCGCTTGTGTATCGGATTTCTGATGGCTCAATAAAAATTCAGTGCCTCTTATTTGCGAATAAGCGGCATAAGAAATTTGATGATCTTTTGGAACGTATTACAAAAAATTGGGTGATCGTTAATATTGAACCTTAATGATCAATATCCGCATTGTTCCGGCAAGCTTCCACAGCTTTGTGCCCGTTTTGGCTTAATGTAATGGTGTGGATCCCTTTTTCTGAGAATCGTTTTCAGGAAAAGTAAAATTGTTATATCAATCTTCATCAAATAAGGTAAAAAAGGCTATGGTGTTTAGATTCAATTCCCATCAATCAAGTATTTTTTCAGGATCTCCGTCTGCGGATTTTTCAGGATTTCATCCGGATGCCCTTGTTCAATGATGTCGCCATAATACATAAATACCACATGGTCGGCCAAACGAACGGCCTGCCGTAACACGTGGGTTACCAAAATGATGGTGTAATGCTCCTTTAGCTCTTTAAAGAGTTTTTCAATGGTCTTGGTAGAGATGGGATCCAAGGCCGAAGTGGGCTCGTCGGCCAGAATAATTGTTGGTTTTACAGCCAACCCGCGAGCCAGGCAAAGACGCTGTTGCTGACCAATGGACAGGCTGGTGGCCGGACTGTTCAGGCGATCTTTCACTTCGTCCCACAAGCCCACCCGCTTCAGGTTCGACTCCACGCTATGTGCAATAAGCTTTTTGTTGCGGACTCCCTTCAACTTTAAACCGTAGGACACATTTTTATAGATTGAAACAGGCAGGGGAAACGGTCGCTGCGACAGCAAGCCCATCTTTTGCCGCATAATGGGGAGATCGTGTGAGGCTTTCAGGATATCTTTCCCGTCAATCAATACCTCGCCACTGACGATCAGTTCCTTGTGCAAATCGGTTAAGCGGTTCAAACTTTTCAACAAGGTGGTTTTACCACAGCCCGATGGTCCCAGCAAAACCACAATCTTATTTCGGGGGATGTCCAGGTTAATATTTTTCAGAATTTCACCTTCGCGGGTTTTTACACTTAATCCCTTGATCTGAATAATTGGTTTTTCGATGCCTGTCTTGCTCATCTTCAATTTTGATTTGGTGTGTACACTTGTCTGTTTGAATAACTTTTCTGTAAACATCGTCGTTCTATTTGATTATATTTTTTGAATACCGTTTGGATAACAGTCGCGCAGAAACACTGATAACCAAAATGAAGATGGTCAAAACAACTGCGGCAGCATAGGCGCGTTGTCGAACTTCTTCAATGGGTGAACTCAGCTGAAAAAAGATAGCCAGCGGCAGTGTGGCGACCGGTTCATCAAGGGTAATGGGAATATTATCGGTGTAGCCCGCCGTAAAAAGGACGGAGGCTGCATCGCCAATTCCACGACCGAAAGCCAATAACAAAGCCGTGATAAAGCCTGCAAATCCTTGTTTGAATAAAACTTTCATCGCTGTTTCGGTTCGGGTTGCCCCCAGCGAAAAAGAAGTCTCCTGCAACTCCACCGGAACGGTTTTCAGCACTTCATCAAAAGCCCGCACCAAGATCGGGGTAATCAGCAAGGCAACGGTAATAATCCCGGCCAACAGCGAGGCATTCAAGCCAAAAAACAACATCACCGCGAACCCAAACGCTCCGTAAACAATGGAGGGGATGCCCCATAGCGCATCCAACAGGTAGCGGATGGTATTTTGCGCCCGTTTCATCCTGATGAGCTGCACGTTGATAAACAAAGCTGCCGGCAGACCAATAAAGACGGCCAGCACCGTAGCGCCAACCGACAGGTAGAATGAGCCGACAATCGCATTGAGTATCCCTCCTTCACCCCCAAAATAATAGCCGCCTTTGGGCAGTTTGGTAATGGTGTCCCACGACAAGGCTCCAACCCCTTTGTTGAACACCACAAAAAGCAGGAACAACAAGATGCCAATAACCGAATAGGCAGCCAATAATGAGATTAGCTTAAAGATCTGTTCTTCTATGATTTTCCATTTTCTCATAACTTCTCGGTTTTATGGATGAAATATCGGAAAAATAGGTTGATGACCAGGATGATTACAAATAGCAACAAGGCAGCAAACATCAGCGCCGAATCGTAATCTGGTATCGACATCATTTCGCCATAGTTGTTGGCAATCAGGGCTGGCAGCGGATAACCCGGGCTGAAGGGTGATCCCGAAATGTTGAGTGTGTTGCCCACCACCATCAGTACGGCTATGGTTTCGCCAAAGGCTTTGGCAATGCCCAGCCCAAAAGCGGAGATGATTCCGGGAAAGCCTTTTTTGAATATAACATGTTTCACCATTTCCCAATGGGTTGCCCCCAATGACAGCGAGGCTTCTTTCATGCCTACCGGAATGGTATGGAATACCTCGATCAACATGTTCAGCATGTAAGGAATACACATGACCGCCAAAACAACGCCACCAGCAAGTAAGCTGTAACCGGAACTGGTGGTTCCAAAAAAGGGTGCCACATAGTCAGAAACCGCTGGCACAATGACCAGCACGCCCCATACCCCGTACACCACCGATGGGATTCCTGCCAGAATATCGATTACAGGCAACATCACATTTAGCAATCGTCTTTTGCCAAACTGAGTTAGGTACACAGCGGCAAACAGGCATAAAGGAGCCGACAGGATAAACGACAAAACAGTGACGTAGGCCGAACTGTAAATAAAGGGCATAAAGCCAAACTCTCCCTTCATCGGGAACCATTTTGCTGAAAACATCAGTTCAGTAAACGAATGATGAGCCAATAGTGGAGCGGCCTTCCAATAAAGTCCAATAGCAATCAGAGCGGGGATGGACAACAATAAATACAGTCCTCCCCGCATCCATATCGTAACAATAAGGTCTGTCAGCCTTCTGCTTCTGTTCATTTTATAAGTTCGTTTTTATATTCCTTCACCCCATTCAAAGTACATGTTCGTTCGAATGGGCTCAATTTAATTTAGATACCTGTTCTTCCAGTCTTGACTTTGTCAGCGGCACATAACCAGCTTCGGAAACGAAAGCTTGTCCTTTGGTGACCACCCACTTCAAAAAGTCGATGGTAGCTTGTTTCTCGGGTTTACCCTTAGATACCAGGTATAGCTCGCGGGCTGGTGGCGACGGATATTTTCCTTCGGCAATGGCAGCCAGTATTTTATCAAACTTATTGTAGAACGCCTCATCGGTATCAATGGCTCCGTTTTCATTCACATCGATGGGAATGACTTCAATCCCCTGGTTTTTATTGCCAGTTTTGATATCGTACAGGTAGATTGTGTTGTTGAAACCCACCCCTTTTTCGTCCTTCACCACGGCATCAGCCAATCCGGGGTCACCAAATACGCCCACGCCTTTCAGGTCTTCCTGTTGACCGCCAAGGTAGGCCGCCCAGGTACCGGCAGCGCCACAGGCATCGGAACGGGTAAAGACGTTGATCGCCAAATCAGTTTCAATACCGGGAAGTTGGTTCCAGTTTGTAATTTCACCCGTAATAAAAATTTTACGGAACTCGTCGCGGGTGAGCCCACGTGTTTGAAGGACATTGAATACCGGGCTATTCGCATTGATGGTTGGGATTACTGCGTCTTTGGTAACGCCCACCCACCAGACACCTTTGTCAATCTCTTCCTGAACAATCTCGCGCGAGAACATGCCCAGGTCAACCGTACCCGACAAAGCGTCAGCCATCCCCTTTCCTGCCCCACCAGCAGATATATTGAACCGGACTCCGGGGTTTTCCTTCTGGTATTCTTCACTCCACTTAATGACCAGTGGATAGAGTGCGAACGCCCCGGAAAGACTGATGGTTTGTTCTTTCTTTTGGCCTGATGAACAAGCGAAGAAAACGATGGCGATGGCCAAAAACAAGGCTAAGTTTCTATTCTTCATATCTCCTATTTTTATGATTGTTTTTTAATTTTTGAAAAGTGACGGGCTGACTGTTAGTTGCACGTACAAGAACTGTGAGAACTTATCATCTTCAACTCCCTGAATCGTTTTTAGCGAGCCGGTGGGCAGATAAAATAAATAGCCACTTTCCAGTGCTCCCCAGCCGGCAAATTGGTATTTCAGCACCAGGTCGTTTTCATACCCCAGGTTTCTGTCATCCGGAGTGGCCGGGTTCGTTTGTGCCAATTGAAAATAATGACCGGTATTTCTCAGGCTGGTGTTCTTCGATAATTTGTAATCGAGGAAGAAATAATAATCAACCAAGCCACCTTCCTTGGTGTGCGAATCAAAACTCCGGAAATAGTCCATTCCCCCAAAAAAGCGATGGCGTGCACCATAGAGGACATCAAACAGATGATCGGTTTGCTGACTGCTACCGGCTTTGCTGTTTCCCGAAAGGTAGCTGAGCCCAATCCCCGGCGATAATTTTCCCAGTTTGTATTTAGATTCGACATCAACCAAAACGGCACTTACGTTGTTCCCCGATTGGTTTTTCCCGAATTGGTAATAGATATTTCCCGAGAGGCTCAAATCACCCTTTTTATAAGTTGAATAAACTCCGGTTGTTTGACGAAAGTAAAGCGTGTTGTCGGTTTCAGATTTGGTTACACCCGAAGCCACATGAGAAAGAGACAAATCCCAATTTTCGGACAGGCTGCTTTTGGCCCAGATATAACTTAGAGACTTGATACGCGTGGGGTCGTAATAGTTGTCAGACGTATTTTCGCCCGTGGAGTTCCAGCAAGTTCCCAGGTGGATGGCGCGGTTTTCAGCCTGCCATTTATAAACGATGGCATCGTAGGCTATTCCGTTCTGGTTCCAGTTACGGGCTCCTAATATTCGTTGGTTGTCGTAAACCAGTTGCTGGCGGCCTACCGAAAGCCAACCTGTGGCGCCTGTCTTAATCTCCACATAAGCTTCGAAAAGGTCAAGCGACGCGTTGTCGCCCAATACGCCAGTGGAGCTGGCCAGTTGTTCGTCGCCCCACACCCTGACATCTTGTGGCGTAAACTTCACTTTCAGCCCTTCCGTTTCGTAACTGAACGACAGGCGTGTCCGTTGCGAAATAAAAACGGCGGGCGTAGCTCCATCGGCTGCCAGCTTACGGTAGCCATCGCGCAGTTCAAAACGATTTCGAAACTGTGCATCAACTTGAAATTGGGCAAAAAGAGGTGTTGAAAGCGTTATGCCAACGAATAGGAAGCAACTTGTTCGTATCGCATGCTTTTGTTTTTTTCCGATTCGCTTGATGTTTTCTTTAAGGGTACGTTTTGTTATCATGGTAATTTGTTAATTGTTCCATGACAAAACTACCTGCTTGCAAGAACTACCGGAACAGCCTTAAAGCCTAAACTCGGCTTACGTAATTTTGCGTAGCGGAATGAGTGAAAGAGCTACCTAACATTAAAATATCCGGCTTTTATAGCATAAAGAACCAAGGCCACCGTATTCCTCGATTGTGTTTTATCCAATAAATTCTGACGATGCTTGTCAACCGTCCGCTTGCTAATTTGAAGCGCTTCGGCAATTTCAATATTGGAATGTCCACGACATATCAAGCCCAAAATCTCCATTTCCCTGTCGGTGATCACCGAATTGTCTTGTGCGCCCTCCTGCCTATTGAGATGCCTGACCAACAGTTGAATAATTTCTTGAGAAAAATAATTCTTCCCGCCAGCTACCTCTTCTATGGCTCTTTTTACGGTGGCAAATTTTGAATTTTTCAGCAGAAAACCATCAGCGCCAGACTCAATCATACTGGTATAGTAATTTTCATCCGAATACATGGAAAGCGCAATGATCTTCATTTCCGGGTTAATTTCCCTGGCCAACTTAGCCGCTTCTATTCCATTCATTATCGGCATTTCAATATCAAGCAGAACAAGATCAACCGGGTGCTGCCGAAGACTTTCAATAAACTGCTGACCATTCTCCGCCTCATAAATTTCTTCGATCAAGTCCCATTCGGACAATAAGAATTTTAATCCTTCACGGAATAAGTCATGGTCATCGACCAAAAAAAGCTTCAGTTTTTTCATTCAACCGGAATTTTTAAAGTGATGATGAAACCACTGTCAGGCGAGGTATTAATTTGATATTGACCTTTCAGTAGTTTAATTCTCGAAAAAATGTTCTCCAGCCCCATCCCCGGAATCACCTTGTCTTGCAAATGATTGTCCAGGTCAAAGCCGGAACCGTCATCTTTGTAGGTCAATAAGATAACCTGCTGCTCTTCCATGATATCAACCCGGATGTAGCGGGGGTCAGCATGCGTTACACTGTTGTTGATCAATTCGCACACAATCCGGTAAACATTAATCTCCAGGTTACGGTGAAACCGACGATCACTGATATTCGAATTGATCTCAAACTGAATTTGTGTTCCTTCCAAAAGCGGGTTGGCAGTTGCTTTGATCGCCTTAATTAGGCCGTAGTTTGCAAGGATATGCGGACTTAAGAGGTTGGATATTTCTTTAAGGGAGGTAATCGCTTCATCGGTGACCAGGCAGGATCGTTCAATAATCCGTCTGTTTGGTTGTTCCATGCTGTCCGGGTCAATGGCACTCAGGCACATTTTGATGGATGATAAAACGGGGCCCAGTCCGTCGTGTAGTTCGCGGGCAAAGGCTTGACGGGACTTGTCTTCCGCTTCCAGAACTGCCGCAAGTGTTTTTTTCTCATTGTCAAGGCGCAGCTGTTCAATCTGATCCTGAAGATTGAATATTTTTTTGATGAAAATAACCCCGATGAATAACAATACAGAAATGAGCACCCCGATCCAACTGTTGATTTCTTCTTGTCGAAATAGTTTCGATTCCCAAAAAAGGGTTGAAAAGTCGAACAAGCGACGAAGTGCCATCAATACTAAACCCGACGAAATTAAAATCCACGATACGCTGTACCGCGTCCGGCGGATTAAACTGATGGCATAAACCGTGGCTCCCAACTGAAAGAGCATGGAAAGCAGTAAGGCAAATTTTAGCATGTCCAAAAAATTTAAGTGATCAAGCCAAAGTGCAAATTGAGGGTTTCAGAATGTTTCCAACAAATATAGGAAATAGGGAAAGAATAAAAGGTCGAAGAATTAAACATGTAGCGAAAAACAGTTAAACCACAATAAGTGGGGTTAGATGTCTATTCGTTTACAATCTAATCGTAGTATAAGGGGATTGAATGATCTACCTGTGCGGCGAGCCTTTAATGTTATTCAGCCCCAGATTGGAACGCTCCCTGATTTTTAAGAGGTAGCGATGTTTAAGCTTCGCTGGTCTTGTTTCCGGGTTCAGAAACTTAATTGGAATGCTGGTCATGCTGTTGTGCTCAAGCGTTAGTATGGTGTCGACCAAAACTCGCATTTCCTTGAGCTGCCTGAGTCCTTCCGGGCCGGTGTATAGCCAGTCATTGGCAGGAGGTGGTATACGTTTAAAATCTTCGGCAGAAACAATATATCTTCCATAATTTTTCGAATACAAAAAGATTTCCCAAAGACGGCCTTCCCCGGTGTAAATATGAAGTTTTTCTTCCGGTTCTGCCTTTTCGTTGAATACCCGGCAAACTTCAAACGAAGACTGGTATTGACTCATATTGGGCAGGACGTTTGTATTTAATGTAAATAATAGAGCAGAAATCGAAAGAACCAGGTAGGTCAATTGCTTATTCAAACTTTCCTCCCATGTCAAAACATAAATGAACGCTGCCGCCATCACAACAACAACTCCCCAAATCCAGACACTGGTCTCGGGAAACACATAGATCAGAAAAATAGCTGACAAGATGAAAAGCATGATCCCGGTAACCAAGTGAACTGGCCGAATTACTTTTCGGATTTTCAGATAGGCTTCCTTCTCAAAAATTAAAAAGGCCCACCGCGCAGCAAGAATAGCGATAAGTGGAAGTACAACCATTTCGTAGTGTGGGTTCTTTGCCTTTGCAAAAGAATTGATAAGAAAGAAAACAAGGATTCCTCCAAGTGTATAAAACTCATTTTCAACAGAGCGCTTCGCCCTTTTATAAACCTTTTCGCGAACTTGCATGAATACCCCAACGAAGCCAAACACAGCCCATGGAGCCATCATGTATAAGGTGGTGTGAAAATAGAAGAAGGGATCTGAATTATGACCTGCATAGCTGCCATTAAATCGTCCAAAATTGTTGGTCCAGAAATAAAATTTGATGCCTTCCATCCCAAATTGATCATATAGCCCCCATAATGCAGGCAGGATAAGAAGAATAACGACAGAAGCTGCGATGAGCCAGCGGTAGTTGAAAATCGATTTGAAGTCGCGGGTAAATAATAAGTGCAGTCCAACTGAGGCCCCGATAATAACCATAGCAATGGGCCCTTTGGTCAGCATACCCAGTCCGGTGAAGATCGCGCCCAGAAAAAATTGATAGTACTTTCGATATTTGAAGTAAGCTGCATATTGCCAAATGGCAAGAATAACGGGGACCACCAGCAAAGTGTCGGTATGAATATCATTGTGAAAGTGGACATAGCCCAGACAAGTGCTCCACATAAAAGCGGCAAGAACACCGGTTCTTTTGCCATACAGCAAATGTCCGAGCCGAAACGTAGCGTAAATGCCAGCTAATGAAATCAGCAGAACTACAGCCTTATAGCTTATCACTGAAATTCCTGATAGTTTGAAAACCAAGGCTACAATCCAGAACAACAACGGAGGTTTCTGATCATACGCATCGCCACCAATGGTTAGATTGATCCAATCCTGATGATCCAGGATCTCCCGTCCAACCTGCGCGTACTTGGCGGCATTAACCACGATTGGGATCATTAATCCTGCAATATTGACAAGTAAGTAAAGGGCAACCCCTAATAAAAGCCACTTCTCTTTTTTCATTTGCATAACCAAAACGCGGTATATTATTTAGTCTGTTTTCACAACGAAGAACCTCAATTCCGAAGATTTTCCTGGGATAAGTGAATTGGAACAAAGGTATGGTTAGACGGAGTAGAGTCTTCCTAAACTTCCTTAAGATTTGCTTAAAAAGCTGGCATTATGCACAATTCAGAAAGAAGGGGAAAATACAAGTGTAAAAGAAGTTCCCTTTTGAGGTTCACTCTCCACCTTGATTGTTATTTGAAGCAAGTCGGCAAACCTTTTGGCAATAGCCAGGCCAAGACCATAACCCTTTACTCTGAAATTACGTGACTGATCGACGCGGTAAAAACGGTTGAAAATTTTAGAAAGTTCCTCTTGGTTCATTCCGATCCCTTCATCGGTGATGATCAATGTACCGTTATCGTCAAAAATGATTCGCACCGTACCGTTTTCTACGGAATATTTAATCGCATTTGAAAAAATGTTCTCCAATATCTGCTCAGCCATAAACGGATTGGTAGAAACTTTTAAATGGCTGCATACGTTCAGATCAAGAGTGATTTTTTTCTGTTCCAGAACCTCAGCGTGTCGTGCGATCATCCTGTTAATAAGATCATCCATGCTCGTCAGTACCATTCCTGGTAGTTCTTGCTCTTTTTCATAGCGGGCCAAAAGAAGCAATTGGTCAACCAGAACCGACATCCGGTTCACTTCCCCCAAACATGCCCTGGTTTTTACCACATAATAGTCCGCCGGATGTGGCTTTCGAATCATCAATTCAAGGGTTCCTTTCAAAACAGACAAAGGAGTGCGTAATTCGTGGGATGCATCTGAGGAAAATTGTTTTTCAAGCAAGAATGTATTCTCAATGCGGTTAAGCAGGCTGTTGATCGTTTCGGTCAGGATGTATAATTCGTCGTTTCGCCGGGGAAGTGAAATACGGGTGTTCAAATTTTCACGGCTGATCTTTCCCGCACTTTCCGTTAATGTTTGCACAGGCCTGATACTTTTTTGCGCCAGGTAACGGGTTATGAAATACAAAGCGAGTAATACAAACGGAAATCCAAACAAAAGGATGGTCAGTAAGTTCTTTAAAACCCTAAGTGACGCTTCCAAAGGAACGGCGACTGAAACATAACCCGCTTTTTCATTCCGGTCATTTAGCAGGATCATTTGAACTTGCCTCACCTGCCCAGTCGATAGTTCTGCATTAAAAAAGAGTTTGTTGTTCTCGTCTTTGAGCAGTTTAAGGGACGTTCCCATTAGGTTGGGCGATTTTTTTATGATGCTCCCGGAGGTATCCGAAACCTGCAAAAAGGTAGGATTTACCTCAATCTGAGCATGTTCATTCTCACTCCATTCCTCCAGATTCGTAAAAACAAACTGATTACCGGTGATCACAATCCCATGAGCTATTTCCTGGTATTCAGCTTCTAAATCAGTATCGAGGCTGCGGTATACGGTTTTATATACCACAAAAAAGGTTAAAGCAAAAACCACCAGAATCAGGATGGCTGTCGCAGTAAGAAAATATAGCGCAATACGGTTGCTGTAGTGTTGTTCTTTCATAGGGCACTGATCATATATCCCACCCCGCGAATGGTTCGTATGAAACTTTGGTGCGATCCCTCATCCAGTTTTCTTCGCAGCGCGTTAATATACACATCAATCACCGAAGTATCATAATCAAAATGAATATCCCATACATGTTCGATGATGTTGGTACGGGTGCATACCCTACCATTGTTTCTCATTAAAAATTCCAGAAGGGCAAATTCTTTTTGTGTCAATGCAACTTCTTCTTCACCTTTGAAAACCTGATGTTTATCTAAATCCATCAATAAGTTTTGATGACTAAGCTGATTGGTTCCTTCATTCCCCCCACGAAGCTGCACACGAATGCGGGCAAGCAACTCCTCAAACGAGAAGGGTTTTTTGATATAATCATTCGCCCCCATTTCCAGTGCAAACACGGTATCCTGTACGGTATCCCGCGCGGTAAGAAAAATAATAGGTACCAACGACTTGTTCAGGCGGAGCTGCCTGCAAATTTCTATTCCGCTGATACCCGGAAGCATCCAGTCAACAAGCAGCAGATCATACTCGCCCTCATTAACCATGGCCATCTCAAGACCGCTGGTGCCATCAGCAGATTCGTCTACGTCAAAACCTTCCTCTTTCAATCCTTCTTTTATGAAGGAAAGAATGCCCGGTTCATCTTCGATAATCAGTATTCTCATTTTTATTGTTCTGATATTCCGTCACCAGCCTGTTCGCCTGACATAAAAGCCGTAATGGTTCCCAGCGCTCCTAAAACTAATAAATAAAATCCGGCCTGTGCTGTTATTTCCCGTTTAATGATTAACCCGGTCAAATCAGTTAGAAAACCAACGATCAACAAAGCAATAGGAAAATGAATCAGCATCGGATGTAAATAAGTTAAATCGATCATAGTGATCTAATTTAAAGTTTAAAACAAATTAACCAAACTGATGACTAGGATCGCCTTTCTCAATCCTTAAGATTCGCTTAAAATTCACTTTCGGAAAGAAAACAGCGATCTCTTTTAATACTTTTGTCTTGCAGGAAACAGCGGATTCTAAATGGTTTCTTGCTTTCTGCCTAACATGAACCCCAATAAACAGAAAAAGAAGAATTCGCTTTTCTTGTCACATTGATTTTAATTAATAAATCGAACAGTATCATGAAGTTAAAAAGTATTTTAAGTATCGTGTCGATCTGTTTAGCCATGATTGGTTATGCCCAGGATTGGCAAACCGATTTTGAAAAGGCCAAAGCCTTGGCGTTAGATGAAAACAAGCACCTCATCATGGTTTTTCAGGGTTCGGACTGGTGCGCACCATGTATTAAGCTTGACCGCGAAATTTGGAGTTCTGACGAATTTAAATCGTATGCGAAAGATCATTTTGTCATGTTGAAAGCTGATTTTCCACGAAAGCGAGCAAACGCTTTGGAATCCGGCCAACAAGAAAAGAATGAAAAACTTGCGGAAGCGTACAACAAGCAAGGATTCTTCCCTCTTGTTGTAGTCTTCGATCCAAAAGGGAATAAATTGGGGGAAACGGGCTATAAAAAGATGATCCCGGCCAACTATATTCAACATCTATTATCGTTCAAATGACTAAGCTCCTTCTCTTTTCGGCAGCCCTGCTAATCACAGTCAACACGTTTTCGCAAACAGTGTATAAAAGAACGCTTTTGCTGATGGGGAGTCGGTTTGATATCTCCGTTGTAGCTGCTGATTCCGCGTTGGGAAACAGCTATATTGATCTCGCTATCGACGAGATCAGCCGGATAGAGCGCCTTATTTCGTCCTGGGATCCGAATTCCCAAACATCAGAAATTAACAGGAATGCCGGTGTTCGTGCGGTGCAGGTCGATCTGGAATTATTTGCTTTGATTGAACGGTCTATTGGCATTTCAAAACTAACTGACGGCGCTTTCGATGTAAGCTACGCTTCAATAGACAAAATCTGGAAATTTGACGGAAGCATGACCGAAATGCCCTCCGACGATGATATAAAGGCTTCGGTATCAAAAATTGGCTTTCAGAACATTATTCTGGATCGCGTCCATTCAACTGTATTTTTGAAGTTGCAAGGAATGAAAATTGGGTTTGGCGCTATTGGAAAAGGGTATGCGGCGGACAAAGCCAAGCACCTTTTAATGGAAAAAGGTGTCCAGGCAGGAATAATCAATGCTTCGGGCGACATGAATACTTGGGGGAAACAGCCAACCGGAGAGAACTGGAAAATTGCAATTACCAATCCACTGAATAAAAATAAAGTATTTGCGGTGTTACCAATTAATGAAGGAGCCGTGGTGACATCCGGCGACTATGAGAAATTTATGCTATTTGGCGAAAAACGCTATTCGCATATCATTAATCCTAAGACGGGATATCCGACCACCGGAATCACCAGTGCGACCGTATTTGCACCGAAGGCTGAGTTAGCGGATGCCTTGGCAACTGCTGTTTTTGTAATGGGAATTGAAGCTGGGTTGGATCGTATTGACCAGTTACCCGGAGTTGAGTGCATCATTATCGATGACAAAGGGAAAATATACACGTCGATGAAAATAGAAATTAATAAGATATAAGTCAATGAGAAAGAAGATGATGATTCTGCTGATCATGAGTTCAGCATTTTTTAGTTCGTGCGCCACTTTGAAAGAATACGAAAAAGTTAATTTAAATGATCCGGATATGGCGCTTTCTACCAAAAAAGTTGACCGGTTTGAAACGAACTTTCAGGCATACCGTGAGGCTGCTACCGGAGCCAACGGTGGAAAAACAGGCGGGGGTTGCGGATGCAATTAATAAATGTAAAAATGAAAGAAACAGCTATTTTAATGATATTGATACTGACTGGGCTAACCACCTTTGCGCAGGATCAGGATAGAGACACGCTGCAAGACAGCGGTTATAAAAGGCGGGTGCTTGAAAGTACTGAAATTGATATTTTAGGTAGTTACTATTCCCAGGATGGAGACAATGCGGCCGTCAGCGGTGGTATTGGAACTGAAAAGCTAACAGATTTTACGCCTACTATTGTAATTTCGATACCGCTTAATGAGGATGATGTTCTGACGTTGGATGCAGGTATTTCGTCCTATACCTCGGCTTCATCAAGCAACATTAACCCGTTTGACGGAAATCAGCCGGCCGATCCTTTTCAAGCATCCTCTGGGGCTTCAAAAGCGGATATCTGGATGAATGTGAGCGGCACCTATAGCCACAGTTCTGATGACAGGAACAGAATTTGGTCGACAAAACTTTCCATATCAAATGAATATGACTATTCTTCCTTTGGGTTGGGGGGAAGTTACTCCTGGCTTTTCAATGAAAAAAACACCGAATTTAGTGTCAATGCCAACATGTATATGGATAAATGGGACCTGCTCTATCCGATTGAATTAAGACAATTTGTTACTTCTGGAGAAAGTGAGGGCGAAGATCGCGTTCCCTGGGAAAAGATTACCGGCAATACTGATTACAATCCCTCATTCACAGGATTTAAGGACGGTTCCCGGAATTCGTATTCTCTGGGACTCGGATTTTCCCAAATTCTTTCGAAAAGATTGCAGGCATCATTGTCGTTGGATCTCGTCGTGCAGGATGGCTTGTTGTCTACGCCTTTCCAGCGGGTCTATTTTGCGGACAAGGACGATTCCTTCATAGAAAATTTCCAACTTGCTGATGATGTGGAAAGATTGCCCGGAACCCGCAAAAAAGTAGCCATTGGCGGGCGAGTGAACTACTTTTTCAATGAAATCTTCACCGCACGCGGCTATTATCGTTATTACCTTGATGACTGGGGCATCAGTTCTCATACGGCAAGCATTGAAATTCCCGTAAAAATCACAGACAAATTCACCCTTTATCCGTCCTATCGTTTTTACAATCAAACTGCTGCTGATTATTTTGCACCCCACGAGCAGCATTTGTCTACTGAGGAATATTATACCTCCGATTACGATCTGTCTAAATTTAAATCCAACCAATATGGATTTGGGGTAACGTATACTGATATCTTTACCAAGACTCACCTTTGGAAATTTGGTCTGAAAAGTATTGACCTCAAGTTTCACCGTTATGAACGGAATTCCAGTTTCAATTCCAACATGTTTTCCTTTGGAATCAAGTTTATCATGGACGAAAAGTGATGCATTGCAAAAGGAACTGATCAACGGGGCTACTGATCCATTGGTGTATAAAATCGAATATTAGAAATCCCTGATGTAGAATAGTTGACCATCTCCCGAAAAATGGATTGATCAAGCTCTACAATCCAGTCATATCAGGGGTTTAAAGATGTTTATATATGAGGAAAGCTGGTTTAAAAAGGTTATTTTTATTGTGCAAACAAAAGCAAATAATCTCTAAAAACCAGCTCATGTCAAAAGTATTAACAAAACAGGTACAGAACAAGATCAGTCGCTATTTTCTTAAGCTTGAGGGTCAATTAACAAAACCGGAAGCCCGATGTATCAGGGAAATGACCACCGGGATACTCAAGACAGGTACAGTGTTGGTCAATAAGATAGCCACAGGCATTTGCGATACGATCTCGTTGAGCCAGACCACCAAGCGCTTTAGGAACCATTATAACAAGAAAGATTTTTTCATGAAGTTATTCCGGGGACATATGAACAGTGTAAAAAGCAAAATCTGTCATGGGGACTACATCCTGTTCGATGGTTCTGATATCCAAAAGAAATATGCCAGGATGATGGATGGGCTGGATTATGTGAAAGATGGCGATAAAGGAACCATTGGCCTTGGCTATTGGCTGATGAATGTTGTCCACTTTAGCAAAGACCAGGAAATGACTCCCCTGTACAATAAGCTTTACAGTTTTGACCATGGCGCAAAAAGTGAAAACAAGGAGGTTCTTGAGGCAATGTGCGAAGTAGGGGCAATCATTAACAAAGATGTCACAACAATATTCGACCGGGGAATGGACCGTCCCATTTGCAGGGATTTCATTATTGCCAATGAAGGCAACTTTAACCTGCGCCTGAAGAAAACCACAAAGCTGATGTACAAAGGCGAAGAAATGGCAGTGAACAAAATAAGCCAGAAAGTGCCGTTGTTCATGAAATTAACGGCTACAAGGATACAGAAAAGCAAGAAGCGCCAGTTGGTCTATGAATGCGGGGCAATAAAGGTCCAGTATCAAATCAAGGGCAAGATGCATGATCTTTGGCTTGTTGTAACCAAAAGGGCCAATGGCGGATATTGCTGGCTACTGACACGTTCTCCAAAAGACAGTATTGTTGAAGTAATCAAAGAAGCATTTACAGCCTATGGTTTTAGGTGGAAAATAGAGGAGTACCACCGACATATCAAGGAATGTTACAACCTGGAAGACATACAAATCAAAACATTCGAAGGCTTACAAAGCATGCTGGCAATACTGACAATAGCCATGAGCATCATATACTCATCGCTTTCATCCCTGCACACAAGGCTGTTGCTTGAAAGTGGGGTAAAAACACTAAACAAAGAACGTATGTACGAACTACGCAATTTTATCTATTACAAAATCAGCACGATAATAAAAGTATTGCTGGCCAATATGACACCAAGGGCTTTCCTTCCTCAATCAGATCCATCTCCTAATGACGGACAGTTAAGCCTTTTACTAAATTTTGAAAACTAAAAACGGGAGATGGTCAACTGATGTAGAATAGTTACAATGGGTTTGCTTCGTTTTACATCTCCGTTGCTTCCACTTGCAATTGCCTTGCTTCCGGTTGCAATTGCCTTGCTTCTACTTTCTGTTTTCCCATGAGTTATATAGTAGGTTTGGGATGGTCATTCAAAATGTTACGCATCAGCGGAAAGTAGAAACGGTAGAAAAATTTGTCTTCGCCAAACGTCCCTTTTCTCCCTTTCAAAATAGAACTGAAATGTTGAATTCCCTTCAAATGACTCGTTGATAGGTCAACCGGTTCACTGCTAAAGTCACCACAAAAATAATAGAAAGTATAATCAGGTGCCTTGTGCATCAGAATTGCCGGAAAACGATCGGGGATTTCAAACTGGCTCAACTTCGATTTCCCTTGCTCTGTCAAGTTTAATTGGTAGGCCGAGATGGCATGGTTGATTGAATCATTGTACTCAATAATATCGAACCAATATGGAAACGTCTGCAACGGAGGCAGTTCCAGGTAATTCAGACCATAAGCGAATGTTTTTATTTCAGGCATTGCTGCTTTTAGATCCTCCTTTTCAGATAAAACGAGCATGCGGCCATCTTCGTGTACCAAAATGATGCCCGCTCCATGAAAGTCCCATGCCTCTTGGTAGTTTTCATTATACAAATGAATTACCCAAGCTGGCAAGGTTTCGCTCTCCTGGTTCAATGACTCAAAATGTTTCCCAGTCCATCCAGTCCAATGTATCCCTGCTTCTTCCTGAAATTGTCGACGACTAACTCTCGAAGTCGGAGCTTGAAGCACATTAAACTCAGCAATGATGGTTTTCCCTTGTTTTTTCATTTTTCGAAAAAGGGATATATCGCTGGAAGTTAAGCCTCCGGAAATCAGTTCCGATCCCCCACTCTTCGTTTCAGAAGCGTACACACCATACGTGTCGGCAAACATCAAAATATCTGTCTGACGGCTTAGCGAATCCAGCTGTGCATTCGACAATTGATCGAAATCGTAAAACCGATAGCTTTCACCTTCGTCTGGAAATATGCCCCAATAATCATTTGATTTGTCATAGGATGTCCCATCATGTTTTCTGATTTGTTGGTTCTGAAGAACCCAAAAAAAAGCATTGTGGGCAAAGCGTTTGCCGGAAGCATCGGTTTTATCAACGTAAGCCACATTGATCTCTTTAACAGGAGTTACTTTCCAGTTCATTTTCATGATCAGGAGAATAATCAAAGGGAATAGAATAATCACGCCTGCTAAAAGCCCAAAAATGACTCTTTTTCTAACCTGTTTGACAAACGGTAACGTCATATTCCTAGAATTTACGGATGTAGGTAACCGAAGTATTTAATTGGTTGCCTTTCTGGTCTTTTTCAAACTCTTGGTTGATAAAGGATGCAGAAAGCCCAATTACATTAAATCTCTTTATGCTTTTCCGAAGCCCAAAACCAACATGAGCTGATTTTAACTGGTAGTCGCTTACGTAGCTTTGTACCGAAACAGCGTCATCGGGCGATAGGCCATAGCCAAAGCTAAATTTCCAATAGTCGTCGGCCCCGCCAAAATAATAGCGGGTGGTCATGGTGTAAGAGTGGGATACTTGCTGATTTCCAGGAACCAGGTAGGTTTTCAGGTTAAACCAGTAGTTTTTGTAATACTTGGCTACACTGGCCACATAAATCCAGGTATCGTCACTGAAATGCAGGAACCGAGTGCCAGCCTCAGCTTCAAAGCTTTTAGGCAAGCTAAAATACAGGGATAAGCCAGCCCTAAACCGAGGAAAAACCGCCGAATGATCGGAGAAGCCGACATTCATATAAGCATTGACATTTTTGATTAATCGAGGATAAGCATCAACTTCGTATTGAAAAGCTTGGTTCCCAAAACGGTCGCCCCAATTGACACGGCCAATAACAGAACCTATTTTAGTGTACCGGCCATAATCAATGGCCATAATATGCCAGGGACTTTCGTGTAAATGATCGGGATACTGCTTATTGAACCAACTAAAATCATGTGAAATGCCGATCTTGTTCTTGGCAGAATCATAACGGATGTTGCCCAACAATGAGCGGGCATCCTGGTTTTTGGGGTAACGCTCAACCAAGGCTTCGGCTACCTGGTAGGCATCATCAAACCGCTTCATGTTATTAAAGATCCTGGCTTTTTTCAACAACAATCCTTCCGACTCGGGATGTTCCGACAATCCTTTGTTGCAATATTCCAAAGCTGCTTGATCATTGTCATTCCAATATTCCAGGTCGGTAATCGCCATGGAGGCATCTTCGTGTCCCGGATGGCGTTCCAATACGTAGAGAAACACCTCACGGGCCTCGTCCACCCGGTCAGTCCAGGTATAAATTCGCCCCAGAAAAATTCTAATATCGCTGTAATCAGGACTTTTCTCCAACGCTTGCTTCGAAAGCTCAATTGCTTTGGGATAATCATCTTCGTCAAAGGCGGCTTTCCTGGCAAGCACGAATAGCTCGTCCGAATTATAATCCGCCTGTGCATTGACTTTTTGAGTTGCTCCTTGTAAAACAAATAAAAAGAGCGCAATTGTTATTGTAATTATTCTGTTCATGCTATTCCTATTTTTACGGCATATCCAATTGAACCAAAGGCGGCGAATAGCCCGAAATCAGTGAATCGGGGTACAGCCTTTTTTCTTGTACAAACTGTGTATTTCTATTCTTAAATCGTTGCATTTCCAAAATCAGACGATCGGTTATTTCGACATCATCCTCGTCAATCAAAGTCATATGCGGGCCAAGACGATAGATTTTTTCGGCGTTAAGAAAGTATTCGCCGGAAACCAAATCGCTTATTGCTGTTTTCGTTTGCATCAGAGGAAATGTATTTTTGTTTGAAAATGCCAAGGTTGAATCCAGTCCAACTCCCATCCAGCAGTTTAGCTCAGGCATATCAAATTCAAACTCATTCTCAAGAAAAGCGGTCAAGCTCGGAGTAAGATCGAAGTGTGAAACCACGGAAGAAAATTTCGTTGGCCGTTCAACCAATGGCGAATACACAATCAATGGCACATGATACCGATCAATTTTTGTTGTCATCGGGATATCCGGCATGCGGTGATCGCCGGTTATGATGAAAATCGTATTCTCGAAAGAATCGCGTTTCCGGTACGCCTCAAAAAAACTTCTCATGGCATCGTCCATATACAAAACCGTTTCGAGCTGCTGCTGGTAACTCCGGCACAAGCTTTCCATTTGCCCATTAAGTCCGAGGCTTGGTAAAATCTGACGGAATTGGTTCTTGTACTGTTCCTGATTGTTGACCAGGAAAGGGCTATGCGTCGCAACCGTTAATAACACATTCACGCTGGGACTGTCGTCCCCAGTAAGGTCTAATGCGTTAAAAAAGCGTCGGTACAATTCAAAATCGCCATATCCCCAAGAAAATCCGGAGGCATTCCCGGGCAATAATTCATATCCGGCACCAAAGTTTGTTTTATCAATAATCTTGTCGCAGCCCTGTCTTTCCATAAATAGTTTCATCTGGTCGAACTGGGAATCGCCAGCGTACATAAACCTGGAATAATAGCCGTTGTGTTGCAGCAAATTAATCAGACTTTGATGCGGAGGCATGTCCTCTCCCATTTCAGCAAAACCATGTTCGCCAAACGGCAGCGAAGCCAGCAAGGATGGCAATACCGCAAAAGTACGGCCGCTGGTGCTCAGGCAATTTTCCCAATACAAACTGTAGTTGGACAAGGAATCCAGAAAAGGGGTAAAACTGCCCATGTAGGCGTCTTCGTTACTAAATGCACGCCCAAGCCCTTCAACAACGATCACAACAATATCCGGCGGGGTATCATTCTTTTTCAGGAAAGACGAAAATACATCAACACTGTTTTTTTCATGAAGGAAAGGGAACTGAACAGCATCGGGATAAACAAACTTATTCGCCCATTTCTGTCTTGATTTGCCATCATAGCCCAAAAAGGCGTCGGCAAACAGAGGAAGGTTTTCTTCCTGCTCCCAACCGGAAAGATGATAAAAAGCTTCGTGGTAAAAGAAGGCCGATTTGTTTATTGCCGAATTATCTAAAAACTCGGATCCAAATTCTGCCTTGGGCTTGGCTGGAGCTATGCCGACAAACAAGAAACTTAAAATACTAACAACCAAAAGTCCGTAAATCAACTTCACGGGTAATTTTAAGTACCGTGGTATAAAAATGAATAGCAATATAATCAGCACAATTCCAACACCCGAACCAATGGCCACCGGACCGGTTATTGCAGCACCGGCTGTCTGGCGAATCTCCTGAAATGAATAATGAAAAAGGTCTGCTCCAAGTAGATTTAGGGCTGTTGAAAAATACTGCCCCAGCAGTCCGTCCCCCAATACCACTAAACTAAACAAGGCAACGGCAACGACCCTTGCCAGCCGGATCGACAACCAAGAAGAAGCCAGAAAAATGATAAAAAGAATGGGAACTATAAAAAGCCAATAGACCAAATCGGAATAAAATGCGCTGGCATAATAGTTCCAGGCGCCTTCTGCCGGAAGGAGTTGCGAAATATGACCGCTGAAAATATCGAAAATTCGCAGCAAGAGTAACAAGCTTAGCAAAACAACGGCGTATCCTCCAAACCAGCGAGCGGAATCTTTAAACATGTTATTTTTTCGTTCTTCTGATTTCATCTTTCATCTATCTATTTATCGATCTTGTTTTTATCAACACAACACCAGTATCATTATGCAATGAATTTTAGCTGGGACAACAACTATAAAACCTAAGGTTTTTTGATCGTTACGAATCCTGTCCGTGACATATTTCCCCAACCATTCCGGTTCTTTTTGAAAAAATATTCAAAGTTTCCTTTTAGAGAAAAGAAGCTGTTAACCAAATTAAAAGTAAACGCTTCAATCCATGCGATAACCAATAGCCTGATAATATGGTTTGTTTTGGTGTATTTGTGATAAGCAAAATGATCGCATAAAATTGCCCAAGTGGAGAATGCAATTCCAAAGAAATAAACAAAAAGAAGCAGAATCAGAAAAAATGGCCAGTTGACATGATCGACGATCACCAAGTAGCTAAAATAAAATAGACCGATTGTTTGGATCACAGGGGCAAACCACTCAAAGAGTATGGTGGTCGGCATGCTCAGTAAACCTACGATCTTATAACGAGGGTTAAACCACATTTTCCGGTGGTTAATCATACAATCAATTAAACCCCTGGTCCAGCGGGTACGTTGTCTTCCAAACACCCGCCAGTCGTCCGGTACTTCGGTCCAGCTCATCGGATGCGGAACCAATATTACGCGATGTTTCTCTTTGCGATCATACATGTATTTGCGCATCCTAATGATCAAGTCCATGTCTTCCCCAACCGTTTTAGTACTGTAGCCGCCACATTTCAAAACCAATTCGCGATCAAACATACCCAGCGCACCGGAAATGAGGATCATTCCATTAAGCTTTTTCCAGGCCAAGCGCGAAAGCAAAAAGGCCCTGTTGTATTCCAGCACCTGAAAACGGGCCAGAAAGTTGTTGGGAATATTTACATTGATCAGATGTCCTTTTCGGAATTCACAGGAGTTGGCCACCCGAATGGTACCACCAGTGGCAATCACTTTCGAGTCGGAATATTCCAGAAAAGGTTTTATCAGGTATTGAATAACATAGGGTTCAATGATTGTATCCACGTCAATGGTCATAAAATACTCCCCTTTAGCAATACTTATTCCGGCGTTTAGAGCATCCGACTTACCTCCATTTTCTTTATCAACAATGATTAAGTTGGAATAGGTTTCCAGGTTTGACCGGTAGATTCCTCTTATTTGTTTACAGTCAATGATTGCGTCCAGGGCAAAATCAACTTTTACCAAGTCGAAAGCATCAATGGCTGTTTGCAGCGTTTCATCCTTACTGCCATCATTCACAACTATAATTTCGTATTTTGAATAGCGCAAGTGCAATAAACCATTGATATTCTCAACAATCGTCTTTTCTTCGTTGAATGCCGGCGCCACGATAGAAATACTTGGGACCCGGTCAGATACCATCAACGATTTATATTGAGCCAGCTTATTCTCGCGCACCACTTTTCTGAGTTCGAAAGCCGCAACAATTGCCAAGATAAAGTAATGAACGACAATCAGGATCGCGTACAGTAGAAATATATATTCTAGGATTACAAAAATTAATTTAATCATGCTACATGTTTATTTCTTGGTTCAGCCACATGTTTGATAAATACCGCAATTTTCCCTTCCATCTCTTCATTCAGCAACCAAAGCCTTTGCTCGCCGTAACCCGAGAACCTATAGAGTAGTTTGACCGCTTCAAAAACTTCGTCAAATGATCCCTTGCGTACACGTTCTTCAATAAATAATATGTCATCATCTTCAATAAAATGCTTCATTGAACGAAGAATCTCCAATCTCACTGGTTGACATTCATCGACATACCGGTTTTTCATGAGCACTTTTACCCGGTAATACTCTAATGACCTCAGTGACACAATTGCTTCCTGCCTGATTTCAGGATTTTCATCCAACAAACATTTAGCAACTTCCCTCACAGCATCCAGCTGGTTGTAAATAGCGATCATCCTTAGCAGGAACAAGCGCACCTGCAAGTCTGAATGTTGTAGCATCTGAGCCATTCGTGGTGGATCAATTCCATTGAAATACATGGTATAGTAGATACTCAGTGAATCCCATCGGACAAACGAATATTTTAGTTCCATCAAAAATCCGAAAGGATTCTTATCATCCAGCAACATGTAAGAAAGAATGGCTTCAGTCCGCACGTATTGATTGTTATCGTTGATGTATTTTTCGATTTCTGTTTTAAAGGCTCTTCTCCCCAGGAAAGCTAATTCTCTTAAGCCGACAGAGCGTCGGTACCAGTTCCCATACTTAATTTTGCGCAACGATACTTTGTGCAGTTGCAGCACCTGATACAAAGCCTTGATCCTAATTGAGCCCTCGCCCGTAAAATTTCGCTTCCCCTCAATCAAAACATCGATAATAATCTGCTTGTCCTTTAATGATTTGTATTGGCTTAGCCTTTGAACAATCGCTGCTTCTTCATGATCATCTAAATCATCGTAAAAATAGGGTGAAACGATTTCAATAATTTCCTTGCGTTTATACTTGTAGTAGCTTTCTTTTTTATTGAAAATCCAATTTGAAATAAGGGTGATCGTTACAACGGAGGCAATATTAAACAAGAAAAAGAAGGCAAATAAGGCCATGTAAAATAATAAACTATACCCGAGTGAAATTTTATCCACATAAGCAAAGAAGTTATTTACTACACTTCTTAAAAAAAACACTAAAATTTTGCTTGTACCGTACGATTTGTGTACTTCCGGTCGGTGCTCCTGCACTATTCCCTGAAAGTCTAACCGAATGCTCGTATTAGCCAGTCCAGAAGCTCTACCTTCATTATTTTGAACTAAATCAGCAGTAGCATTTGTTTCCAAAAAATTATCAGCTGCCTGAATCTCTTGAACTTGTCCCCATAAAAGCAACAAAGAATGAATAACAACAAAGATTCCTCCCCTCAATAAATCACGCCCAAATTTTTTCATCTTAAATTTTTATACCTACTTCACATTCACTTCCCGTCCCACAAAATTTAAAATCCCTGTTATCCCAACAATCGCTTTATCCGGACACTTAACTCTCCGGCTCGAAAGGGTTTAACGATGAAATCATTAGCTCCAATATTAAAAACATTGGCTATAACATCTTCTTCGTGTGTTGATGAAATTACCATTACCGGAACTGTCGCTGATATCTTATCCCTCACATATTGAATGAGTTCGCTCCCATTCAAAAACGGCATATACAAGTCCGTTATTAAAAGATCAAAAGAATTAGAGCTTAAGAATTCAATGGCTTCCTCGCCATTATTGAAAATTTCCACACGGAAGCCGTCCTTCTCCATCCGATACTCTAACACCTTACTAAGCAAATCATTATCTTCTACAATAACAATTGTTTTTTTTTTATTAAGGTCAAGATTATTCATATTCATTTCCACCCCTTCCTGAAATTAAATTCCCCTTAATATAAACTACGACGCGCAATGATACAAATTTAAATTCAAATTTCATATCAAATTATGAAACTATTGATAAACGAGCTAAAATACACCTTCTCGGACACAGACTAAAGAGATAAAAACTAATCTTCTACAAAATACCGTAGCTGATCAAGCATAATGGGGACATCGTCCTGGTCGATGCCTTGGCGAAGCAATTGGGGCAGGTCTTCCTCGAAAACGTCCAAGAACTCGGCTTCGGAAAAACCGTTTTTTGAAATGGATTGCTTGTAATAATCCAGCGCTGCTTTCCGCTTATCCATGCTCCACTGCACGTGTCCCATGTTCATCAAATCGTGCTTATTAGGCTCTTCTTCAATCAGCTTCAGGAAGTACTTTTCGGCCTGCTCCTTTTTTCCGGTTAAGAACGAACACCAACCAATGGGGCGCCACACTTTTTTGTTTCCGGAAGCCAGGTATTCCACTTTGAAATAACATTTCAGAGCTTCCTCAAATTGCTGCAGCTCCAACAAACAATGTCCCACGTTTAACTGATTATTCAAATCCTCGGCATTCAGTCTTTCGGCCTCTTTGTAATACTCCAGCGCTTTGTCTGGCTGCTTAAGGTTTCGGTAACAAAGTGCAATCTTTTTCAGGTTCCACAAGCGGTTGGGCTCGTACAATTCGGCTTCCAGGTAAGCTTCCAGTGCCTTTTGATAATTGCCTTGTTTTTGATGGCAAAAGGCAATTTTCTGAAGCAGTTCACCATCTTTCTTAATGGTCAGCAGATGGTCGAAAATGTTGGACGCTTCCTCAAAATAATTCTTCGAAAAATAGTATTCTGCGATGTTCCGAAGCATGTTCTGGTCTTCTTTCAGAATACTGCCCAAGGTTTTTTTGTTATGAAAATCAAACCGCCAGTTAAAAACATCTTCAAAATCATTTTTGCGGGGATGCAATTTGTAAAAACGATACAAATCCTGAATGTACTGATTGGAAATATCTCCGGCTCTCCGTCCGGGATCAGTCAATTCTTCGTCACTTTCAATTTCATGAAGCTGTTCCATCTCTGCTTTCAACCCCTGGATCATAAATTCACGGTTCTCTTTTGGCAGGTTATGAATACTCAGGCTAAACGAGTATTTGTCGGAATTGCACAAAATTGGTGCGCTGGCAATTGTACGAACAAACATTTGGTTGACTTCGTTGGACACATCAAGCACTTCGGCGAGTTCCGGGTTTTCGGCAAAGAACGGAACAAACCAGTTGGCAATTTCATTAAAGAAAGGAAATGATTTCAATAAGGCAAATGACCCGAGAAACACATCAGCTCCTTCCATTTGCAATTCGGATAACTCCTCCATTTTATCCATCAATCCCGGCGAATCCATAAAAATATCCTGCCATTCCGGATTTTTATCTTCAGAAGGCCCTTCTTCCATCAAACTATCGAGGTTGAGTTTATCTTTCAGTATTGGGCTGATTTTAATCATTTCAGGCAGCAACTCATCGCGAATTCGCTGTTGAAGTTTCTCGGCTTCTTTACTTCGAATTAACTGGACAATGATGAGTTCCAGATTTCGCTTAAAGGCCGGATCTTCGTTTAAGAGTTCCAAACGTCCGGTAATTTCAGGATAGTAAGCCATCCGCGAGTCGTATTGATAAAGGGTAATAAGCAATCCGACCAAAGCTCGTTGGGCGATGGCTGCTTCATCCAACTCATAAGCATCGAACAGCAAACTCAACTTTCCGTCATCAAAATAGCGCTGCTGACTTAGGGTTAAGGCAGTAACAATAAATGATTTGTAGACCGAAAGGATTGCCGGACTTGCAAAGAAACGTTTCAGAAAATTGATTTCTTCAGCATTCAGCTGATCACGAAACCACAAGTGATAAAAAAGGTGGACCATTTGCTGCCGGTGTTTATTGGCTGCTTCTGATGTTGCGGAAGTACCCACGTTTTGGCTTTCGGCTAATGCCTGTAACTCGTTGTGACGATGAAAGACCTCCAATTCGGTAAAGAACGATTCGAAATCGCTGATCCACTGGCTCTCAAATCCTCTTTTCCGTTCATATTCGATAGACGATGAATATTTGAAACGAATAGCTTCGTTCACCTTATCAACCAGTTCGAAGGCTGACACAATAAGTTTTCGATACACTTTCTGCCGTTCCGGATCGCGTGTACCTTCAACAGTATATTGAAGCATGTAATGGTAGGTTTGATCCAACTCGCGCCATTCGTCGTGAAAAACCCCCAACCCATTTTCGTTGATGAGCTTCTTCAATTGGTCGAAAGCCGGTTTTAATTTCCGTTCGGCCAGGTTGCTGCAAATTCCGGCATATTGTCTGTAGAGTGCTTTATCTGTCATAGCTGTTATCTCAAGTTTCAAAAGATACAAAAAACCTGTGGCATCAAAAAGCACTCCAAGCCAAAGTAGCCTGTCAGATGGTCAGACTCATGCCCGATGAAAAACGACAAAAGTCGCATGAGTTAAGACCCAAGCGACTTTCGTTCAATCGATAAACATCAGGAATCTAATCCTGATCTATTTCATATGGATTCAGGAAAATCAGGAAAAAAACCATCGCAAACGATAATTCATGCAGCTCACTTTCTTTTTTCAAACCAATCAGAAGAACCATCAGAGTAGAAACACCCATCAGAATCAGATGTTGCTTTTTAGGCAGCGGCACCCGAAAACGATTGATCAATCGGCGGAAGAATGGGACTTTCAAAACCAGCAAGCGGGAAAACACGAAGTAGATAATCAATACCACAAACATCAACTGGGAGAAAATAAGAATATTAATATTTTGCCCTCCAACAATGAGGTTGTGCAGGTTGGTCTCAGCCTGTTTGTTGTTTTCCAGAAAAAATTCGCTGCTTTCAATTCCAAATACGCGTTGTCCCCAGCTGATTTCTTCGCCGGCCGCAAAAAAGAATAAAACGGCCAAGGCTCCCCAGGTTAACAGCCAAAGAGGCTTTTTTAGTTTCCTGTATTGAAAAGCCCGGTAAACGGCTATTAAACTAGATAAAAATAAAAACAGGGCTGTGGGCCATTCCACAGGACCATCTTCTCGCACATAGTCCCGAAATTCATCAACACTAACCAGATGACCCAGATACAGGCCATAACCAATGAAAATAAGAAGCACCACCCCTATAAATTTTTCAGTACCTGCAATTAACTTTTTTATTTTCATAAAACATTTTTTTATTATTATTCTTTCTGTTTCTAACTTAGCTTATCCGGGTTTAATCGCTTGGCAAAAGACTTCCCCGTTAAAATAATGCGCATAAAAATATGACAATTATTCGAAGTAGAAAAAAAAGAATATCACTTTAGTCCATTAAGCTGGTCGCATCGGTGTGGCACAATGCTGCCTAGCAACTTGCCTTTCGCATTGCTGATTCCTACATTTGTTGTTTAACCTGCCGGGTGTCGGACCATTCGACAAAGATCCGGATGATGATATTCCATGGGACAATTTTGATTTGGAATAACAGAAAAAACATCCGTCAGAAAAACCAGCAAGCGAATCCAAAGTTGATCTCTCACCAGCCAGATTTAAATAAAAAACTACGACTTTAGCCGTAGTTTTACAATGTATCACACGATAAGAAAAATAGTTGAAAGCTTAGTTCTAAAATGATTGAATAACAGCAACCAATTCGTTCTTCGTTTTGCCAATTTTATTGGCTATAGTTTTATAGAGATCATCTTTTGTTTCATGCCTCCACATCAAGTCAGCGTTGGTTAACTGAGGATATTTATTTTTGAGGTTCATCATGATGTCGCTCCAATTTTTAAAATCAAATTCTGTATCCATATTTTATAATCTAATTGTTAATCCAAATTTTCCACCCGAGAAAGCATTTCCGCCGCCAAATTCAAGGTTAATTCCCACATTGTCGCTGAAATAATAGCGCCCACCAATTTGTGCTCCCAAACCAAGGCCGGAATTGTGAGAACCATCGTAATCATTTGGTGAACTCCAGTTATAGAATCCCAGGTTTAAACCGGCATAAAAATCCCAGTCCGAAGGAATATTCAATACGGTGTTGAAATGGTAATTCGCATTTCCCAAAATTCCGATTACAGAATGATCGTATTTATTGCCGTTCCAGTTGTCGTCATACGAACGAAAAGATAACTCTCCACCCAAAGTAATATCCGGGTGTACACCATGGTCAAGTCCCAGATAAACAGGAACTCCCCAAGACGAAAGCCCTACCCCAACATTCAACTGCGTTTCACCTTTTGAAATTGGACCTTGCGCAAAAGCGGTGCTGGTCGCAATCAGAAGCATAATCAATAAAAATTGTTTTCTCATTTTCTTGTTTTTAATCCACTCCTGGATATTTAATGATTTCCTAATTCAATGCTATAAAAGAAAAATAAAGCAACTGGTGGCTGTTCAATACAGAGTATATTCCTTGTAAAGAAAACGCCATAGTCAGAGGCGGGAATAAAATGTAATTCAAAATTAGAATGACATGATCCGTTTAGAGAAGCATTATTTTCAGTGCAAAGATACTCTTATTTTTTATAAAATAAGCTATGTAACCTAAAATTAGTTTTTGAGTTTAGGATTGGTACGATAATCCAATTCTAAATAGCAGGAACTTAATCCTGATCAATTTCGTACGGATTCAGAAAAATCAGAAAAAAGACCATGGCAAAAGATAATTCATGCAGCTCACTTTCCTTTTTCAGACTAATCAAGAGTACCATTACAGTAGAAACTCCCATCATAATCAAGTGTTGCTTTTTAGGCAACGGCACCCGAAAACGATTGATCAATCGGCGGATAAATGGAACTTTCAAAACCAAAATCCTGGAAAAAACAAAGTAGGTAATTAACACTAAAAACATCAACTGCGAGAAAATAAGAATATTAATATTTTGTCCTCCAACAATGAGGTTGTGCAGGTTGGTCTCAGCCTGTTTGTTATTTTCCAGGAAAAACTCGCTGCTTTCAATTCCAAATACGCGTTGTCCCCAGCTGATTTCTTCGCCGGCCGCAAAAAAGAATAAAACGGCCACGACTCCCCAGGTTAACAGCCAAAGTGGCTTTTTCAGTTTTCGGTATTGAAAAACCCGATACACGCCAATCAAACTACAGAAAAACAAAAACAAGGCTGTAGCCCACTCCGCCGGGCCATCTTCTCTGACATATTCCCAAAATTCTTCAACACCAACAAGGCGCCCGAGATACAGACCATACGCTATAAAAATGAGCAGAGCAGCTCCCACCACCATTTCGGTACTTGTAATCAGTTTTTTTATATCCATCACAACTTTCTTTTAAAGAATGAATTTTTCTTGTTTTCAACTCTGCCTTTTCAGGATCAATTGCCCGTAAGAAGATTTTTTCCCTTCAAATATAGAGCGCGCAAAAATATGACAAATATTCAAGGGAGAAAAGAAAGATCGTCACTTTGGTCTGCAGGCCGATCACAACCGGCTGTAACAATTTAACCCTTGATTCGCATTATTTTCAAAATTATAACTTAATCTTTCGGAAATTATAAGTTAATCTTACCACGATTATAAGTTAATTTTACCATGATTATAAGTTAATATTTTCAAGACTATGAAAAACTTCCTACCTTTATTCGTGGTTTTACGAACACCAAATTATGAAAGAGACAATTGTATTTACAGATGAACAAATTCAGGCAGCCCGCTTTGCCAAGGCCATGGGGCACCCGGTACGGCTTTACGTGCTGGAATTACTAAACAAACAGGCTTGTTGCTATAGCGGCGATCTGTCGGATGTGTTGCCCATTGCCAAGTCAACCTTGTCGCAGCATTTAAAAGAATTGAAAGACGCAGGTTTAATTCAGGGGGAAATTGAAGCCCCAAAAATCAAATACTGCATTAACAGCGAAAACTGGGCGAAAGCACAGGACTTGTTCCAGAAATTTCTAAATCGATAAAAAAAATTTAACCCAATCGTTCGCTATTTTGCGAATTACGAATAAAAACAAAAAGCAATGGATTATCAGAATTTAAAGCCAATTCAAATGGATATTAAAGTATTGGGGACCGGTTGTCCCAAGTGTAAATCGCTTGAAAAAGCGACCCGCGAAGCCGTAGATGAAGCAGGAATTAGCGCTTCAGTTACCAAGGTGGAAGATATTGTGGAGATTATGAATTACGGGGTGATGACCACTCCTGCCCTAGTTGTTGACGGAAAAGTGCTTGTCAAAGGAAAAGTCCCCACGGTTGCCGAAATCAAAACATTACTAACCAAATAATCAACAAAAATGAAAAAGCTTACCCTTATTTTAATCGTCGCCCTGTGGGCCGGAGTTTTATCAGCCAGTGCCCAATGTTGCGACTCGAAAGTTGCTGAACTGACAGGGACCGACGCGGCCTTGGCGGAACAAGCCAATGAAACAGGTGTAAAGGCCTATTATTTCTATGCCACCCGCCGTTGTGCCACTTGCCAGGCCGTTGAAAAAGTAACAAAAGAAGCACTGAAAGAACATTACGGCAGCCAAGTTACTTTCTTATCCATCGACCGCGAAGAAGACAGTGAAAATCCTCTGCTTGAGAAATACAAAGTGAACGGCCAAACCTTGCTGATTGTAAGCGGCGACCAGATAAAAAACCTGACCAACGATGCTTTTCTGAACGCCCGCACCAATCCGGACAAGTTTAAGACCAAGCTGAAATCGACCATTGATTCAATGAAATAAGCTATGGAGCTTTTGCAAAATTTCCTCGAAAATTCGCAATTCCCATTGTTTACCGCTTTTATACTGGGACTGATGACTGCCGTCAGTCCCTGCCCTTTGGCCACCAACATTACCGCCATTGGCTATATCAGTAAAGACATGGAAAGTCGGAAGAAAGTGTTTTACAATGGGCTGGTGTATACGCTTGGACGTGCTGTTTCGTACACTGCCATTGGCTTGCTTTTCTTTTTTGGGGCCGGACAGTTTCAGTTGGAAGGATTCTTTCAAAGCTGGGGCGAAAAATTGGTGGGTCCGTTGTTGATCATCATCGGGCTATTTATGCTTGGCGTGCTAAACTTCATCCGCATTCCGGGACTCAGTTCATTGATGAGCAAAATGGAAAGTCGCGCCAACAAAGGTTTTTGGGGCGTACTTCTGCTAGGCATTGTGTTTGCCTTGGCTTTTTGCCCCTACAGTGGCGTCCTGTATTTTGGCATGCTAATTCCCATGACCATCAGCAGTGCATCGGGACTTTATCTGCCCATCGTTTTTGCGCTGGCTACCGGAATTCCGGTCATTCTGTTTGCCTGGCTGATTGCCTTTTCGGTTGGCTCAATTGGAGGCGTTTACAACAAAATGAAGACCGTTGAGCAGTGGTTTCGTCGCGTGGTAGCCGTATTATTTATCGGTGTGGGAATCTACTATGTCTGGATCATGTTTTTATAAAAAAAATTTAAAAATAATGTTCGTGTTTTTGCGAACAACTTAGATCATCGTTTCATGCAAAAAAATAAAAAAATAAAGTTGATTGTCTCCATCGCAGTTGTTCTGCCGCTATTGGGACTCCTTTACTACTTTCTTCAACCCCTGGTCAATTTTTTGACTTACGACCTGTTCGAGCTTCAGGCGGAAAGCCATCTTGGTGAGGCAATCAATTTCTTTATTTACGACACCATCAAAATTCTGATCCTCTTATTCCTGATCAGCTCATTGATGGGAGCGGTCAACGCTTATTTCCCAGTTGACAGGCTGCGCATCTATCTGACCACAAAAAAGATGTACGGGCTTCAGTATTTGTTTGCCTCACTATTTGGCGCCATCACACCCTTTTGTTCCTGTTCGTCTATTCCGCTTTTCATTGGTTTTGTCAAAGGTGGAATACCGCTTGGGGTAACTTTTGCTTTTTTAATCACTTCTCCCCTGGTTAATGAGGTTGCAGTAGCCATGTTTCTTGGGCTATTCGGAATCAAGGCGACCTTTATCTACGCCATCAGCGGGATTCTTTTGGGAACAATTGGTGGATTCATCCTGGGAAAATGGAAACTGGACCGCTACCTCAGCGACTGGGTAAAAGAAATACAAGCGAATTCGGAACAAGAATCAGAACAATGGGAAACAGATCGAACGCCGTTTATCGACCGGCTGCCAAGCATCATCCGAGAAGGATGGGACATTGTGCGCAAAGTATTGGTGTACGTGCTGATCGGGATTGCTATTGGCGCTGCCATGCATGGTTATGTGCCCGAGAATTTCTTTACGGAATTTCTTTCGGCTGATAAATGGTACGCCGTGCCCCTTGCCGTAATCCTAGCTGTGCCCATGTACGCCAACGCTGCCGGCATTGTGCCGGTCATTCAGGTATTTGTTGCCAAAGGCGTTCCGCTGGGAACAGGCATCGCTTTTATGATGGCCGTCGTGGGCCTTTCCTTGCCCGAAGCCACCCTGCTGAAAAAAGTGATGAAGTGGAAGCTGATTGGTATTTTCTTCGGAACCATAAGCGTGTTCATCATTTTATTGGGCTATTTATTTAACTGGATATTGTAACATAAAAACTAAAATGGATAGACGAAAAGCAATGAAGATCACCGCCGGGGTGATTGCCGGAGGTGGAGCCGGATTGTTGACACTTTCGCAAGCATTTAAACCCAAAAGCCAACTTCAGGCAGCGCCTCACAAACTCGAATTTACCCCTACCGAAAGCCACTGGAAATATGAGCCACTCGATCCTTCCGTTACCGCGGAGCTGGCTTACCAATCCTACAGTGAGGGAAGTTGCATGTACGCCACGGTCACGAGTGTTATCTCCCAGTTGGCTGAAAAGTTTGGCGAACTCTATACGTCATTTCCCATCCATCTGTTTAAATACGGGCATGGTGGTATTGGCGGTTATGGATCGGTATGCGGCACACTGAACGGTGCGGCAGCGCTTCTTGGCTTGCTCATTACCGATAAAAAGGTTCAGGATCAAATGATCGCCGATATCTTTCAATGGTACGAAAAAGAACCGCTGCCGGAGTTTAGTCCCCAAAATGCCAATTTTGATTTTTCGCCTCCCACCAGTATCTCCAATTCGGTTTTATGCCACGCATCAAATACAAATTGGTGCAAGCAATCAGGATTCAAAGTGAGCAGCAAGGAGCGAAAAGAAAGGTGCCGGCGTTTGACCGCTGATGTGGCAAAAAAGGTAACCGCCGCGTTAAATGAAATCCATACCGATGCCTATCTGACAGGAATCCATAGTAACGAAACCGTGAGCACATGCGTAGCATGTCATGGGAATGATGGCAAACTGGACAATACCGCTGTCAAGATGAGTTGTAATCCTTGCCATTCCGAATCTATTGGACACAGGTTTTTCTCAGATGTACATTACCTGTTTATGAAGGAATAAAAACAATACTAATTCATGCTATTATGAAATCAAAATCCATCGGTTTTATTGGCGGGGGACGAATCACCCGCATCTTCCTCCAGGGGCTTTCCAACAAAAAAGCTTTACCAAAATCAATAAACGTATTTGAACCCAACGCCGAAACGCTTGAGGCGCTACAAGCTGATTTTCCCCTCGTGACTGCCACCAGCTCGGCTGCAGAGGCAGCCACTCAGAAGATCGTTTTTGTTGCCGTGCACCCACCTGTTGTTATGGAGACTTTGCAGGCAATTAAAGATGCGGTGACAGAAACAACAATTGTGATTTCGCTCGCGCCTAAAATCAGCCTCGAAAAGATGGCATCCATCCTTCCATCGAAACAACTGGCAAGGATGATTCCCAATGCCACTTCTTTTATTAACGAAGGCTACAACCCCATTGCCTTTGCCTCCGAATTCGATAAAAAGGACAAAAATCAGCTGCTGAAATTCCTGAAGAAGCTGGGGAAAACCTTCGAAACGGAAGAAGCCAAGCTCGAGAGTTACGCTCTGGTTTCGGCTATGTTGCCCACTTATTTCTGGTTCCAGTGGCAAGCCATGCACGATGTGGCGCTGCAAACCGGCTTGTCGGAAAAGGAAGCAAACAAAGCGATCAAGGCTACGCTTGAAAAAGCCATCACGCTTTATTACAAATCCGGCCTCACCCCTACTGAGGTGATGGATCTGATTCCGGTCAAGCCTATTGGCGAGCACGAAACCGAAATCACCGAAATTTATCAAACCAAACTGATGGGCTTGTTTGACAAGATCAAACCCTGACATATTCAATAATTTGAAACGTATCAACTTTTAACTCGAATAAAAAAACAGCAAAGAAATTTTACGTACTTTTGTGGTCGGCAATGAGGTCTGCCATTAACCGCCTGTGATTTGAAAGGCTGATGACTTCTACCATTCAGTACAAATCTAAAATTTAGATTTTATGGTAAAATCATTGCTCATAGCCAGATTTGGCAGATTTATCGGAACAGCCTTCCGGTTTACAATTTATCCTACCCTCAGTTTTTTTCTTGAGCTCGTTGCTGTCTTTCTTGCCCGTGCAATCATTAAACTTATTTGATATGGAAAATAATTCAACAGCATTGTTATTACGGATTTTCATTAGTTCCACCGACAAAGGTGGATACGAAGTTTTGTCTGAATCGATCGTTTTTAAAGCCAAAGAAGCTGGTCTGGCCGGGGCAACCGTTTTAAAAGGGATGTTGGGTTTCGGTGCAAGTTCGGTCATTCATTCCTACAAATTTTGGGAAGTAACGGAAAAGGTGCCTACCATCATCGAGATCATTGATGAAGAGAGGAAGGTTTTGTCGTTTTATGAAAGTATCCGCCCGACACTTGAATCCATGCGATACGGATGTTTGTCCACTACCGAGAAAGTAAATGTGTTATTGTATAAATCAGGTCAAAAGAAGTTATTTGACCTCTAAAAAATAATGAATATGAAAATCAAAGAGGTTAATGCAATTGAAATCCTCGATTCAAGAGGTAATCCCACGGTTGAAGTAGAACTTAAACTCGAAGATGACACAACAGCCCGGGCAATGGTTCCAAGCGGTGCATCAACCGGTGAGCGCGAAGCCACCGAACTGCGCGACGGCGACAAAAAACGGTACGGAGGAAAGGGCGTTTTAAAAGCGGTTGAAAACGTGAACAAGATCATTGCCGGTGAAATTGAAGGGAAATGTTTTGGCAGCCAACGTGAGATCGATTACCTGATGATTGGCTTGGACGGCACTGCCAACAAAGCCAAACTGGGCGCCAATGCCATCCTTGGCGTTTCCATGGCATATGCCAGGGCTGAGGCCATGAGTGCCGGCATCCCGCTCTATCAATATTTGGGCGGCAGCAATGCACACCTTTTGCCTGTTCCTTGCATGAATGTGATCAACGGTGGAAAACACGCCGACAACAATGTAGACTTTCAGGAGTTTATGATTGCCCCTCATGGTGCACCCTCTTTTTCTGAATCCATCCGTATGGGCGAGGAAATATTCCATGCATTGAAAAGCGTGCTAAATGGTAAAGGATACAGCACCGGTGTGGGAGATGAAGGCGGTTTCGCACCCGATTTGAAATCGAACGACGAAGCCGTTGAAGTTATCCTTGAAGCTATTACCAAAGCCGGGTACAAACCAGGAGAAGAAGTAAGCATCTGTCTTGACCCGGCAGCCAGCGAAATGTGGGAAGACGATTCACCCCGTGAAATCCCACAAAGCGGGAACCCTGGCAGGGGTATTTCACAGGGTAAATACAAGCTTTTCAAAAGCACGGGCAAATTCCTGTCAAGTGATGAAATGATCAAACTATGGGAAAGCTGGGTAAATCAATACCCGATTGTTTTGTTGGAAGACGGCCTGGCCGAAAATGATTGGGAAGGCTGGAAAAACCTGACACAGCTTTTGGGAAAGAAAATTGAAATTGTTGGAGATGATTTGTTCTGTACCAATAAATCAATTTTGACCGAAGGCATTGAAAAGGGGGTTGCCAATTCCATTCTGATCAAACTAAACCAGATCGGGACAGTGACCGAAACGCTCGAAACCATCGAACTGGCGTATAAAAACGGGTACAACTGTTTTGTCTCGCACCGAAGCGGTGAAACAGTTGATAGTTTTATCGCTGATCTTACAGTTGCCGTTAATGCCGGTCACCTGAAAACCGGGAGCGGCTGCCGTGGGGAACGCATTGAAAAGTTTAACCAATTGATGCGTATTGAAAAGAAACTAGGAAAAGTCGCTCGTTTTGCGGGGAAAGAAACATTCAAAAATGTTTAACAAAAAAGAGGGGCTTCCCTCTTTTTTTTATTGCTATCTAGAACTATAAGGTCACGGACCTATCTATTATTTTTGTTATCACTTCTCTCATAGTTTATTAGAAGACAGAAATACGACAACAATTATTGCTTAGTACTTATGATCAAAAAAATACATCAATCGTTTGACCAGATTGAAATTCTGAAATATGTATTCCGATGGTTTTTACTGGTTATACCAGTTGCGGCCGTGTCGGGATCACTGGTCGCTTTATTCCTGTTTTTATTGGATCAGGCCACTTTGTTACGCTGGAAACACGACTGGTTACTTTATCTATTGCCCATTGCAGGCGTTGCTATTGTTGCTTTGTACCGGTTTCGCGGTAAAAATTCGGAAGCCGGAAATAACTTGGTGATGGATGAAATTCATAAGCCAGGTGGAGGCATACCAGCTCGTATGGCCCCATTTGTTCTCCTGACAACGGTTCTTACCCATTTGTTTGGTGGATCAGCTGGGCGTGAGGGTACTGCTATTCAAATTGGTGGTAGCATGGCGCATTTTATTGGTAAAAAGTTGAAGCTGAATAAAAATGAGCTACGCATCCTGCTTATTTCGGGTGTGGCGGCAGGTTTTGGAGCGGTTTTCGGTACCCCTGTAGCCGGGGCTATTTTTGCCCTTGAAGTCATGGCCATTGGTCGGATCAAGTACGATGCCCTTTTGCCTGCTTTTCTGGCCTCTGTTATGGCCGATATTGTTTGTTCCGCCTACGGAACCAAACACACCCATTACCACATAGATTTTCATGAATCGCTCGTATCTACCTCGTCATTTTTACAATTCGACCTGACACTTCTATTATCTGTTATATTTGCCGGTATGCTTTTTGGCTTGGCGGGCTTTGCTTTTTCCGAACTCTCAAACACGATCAAAAGTGTTGCAAATAAATACATTCAACGCAAATTTCTCATTCCCGTACTTGGAGGAGTCGCGGTTATCGTCTTGTCGTTTATTCTTGGCACCCGTGATTATCTTGGGTTGGGAGTTACAACCCCGGATGGAACAGGCGTTAGCATTGTCAATGCCTTTAAGACAGGAGGTACCAACACGTTTAGCTGGTTCTGGAAACTGCTGTTTACGGCTATCACCCTTAGTACAGGCTTTAAAGGCGGCGAAGTTACTCCCTTATTTTTTATCGGTGCCACCTTGGGCAACACCATTGCCATGCTTACAGGTAACCCGGTTGAATTGTTTGCCGGACTGGGTTTCATTGCTGTTTTTGCGGGGGCAACCAATACCCCGCTGGCCTGCACCATTATGGGAGTTGAGCTTTTTGGAGGCGAGCATGTATTATATTATGCCGTGGCCTGTTTTATCGCTTATTATTTCAGTGGACACTCAGGAATTTACGCTTCCCAGCGTATTGGTGTTTCCAAAGGAAATTTGACCTACCACCTGAATTCCGACAGTACACTAAAAAATATCAGGGAGAATAAAAAAGAAAAAAAATGGAAAATAAGTAGTGCGAATAATTTAGTGTCATGTTTCGAGTCTTTAACAATCTGTGATAAAAGCGAAACCGAAAATATCAAATAGATCCGTGACCTTACTTCAGCCCTTTTATTTTTTCTTGAAAAAGATGTCGCAAAAAAGCGACATTCAAAAATCGTGTCGTATATTTGCGACATAAATTCTTCAACAATGACCAAGGTTAATTTATTTGAAAAAGATTTGCAGGAAACGGCGACAATTTTCAAAGCGCTGTCGCATCCGGCCCGTTTGGCGATTTTAAAATACCTAGCTGAAACCAAAGTGTGTATCTCAGGCGACATCTCGGATGAACTTCCGCTGAGTCGGACAACGGTTCACCAGCATTTAAAAGAACTAAAGAACCTAAATCTCATCGTGGGAGAGATTCAAGGCGCTAAAACCAATTATTGCCTGAACGCGGATACACTCCTGAAGGTGAAAAAGAGCCTGGATGGTTTTCTCACAGAAATTGATTGTTGTACCAATTCAAAATGTTAAAAATGAAAATATTAATTCTTTGCACCGGAAACAGTTGCCGCAGCCAAATGGCTCAAGGCTTTTTACAGTCGTTCAACCCCAACATCACCGTGTGTTCAGCGGGCACCGAAGCCTCGGGGAAACTAAATCAGAAAGCTGTTGCTGCCATGAAGGAAATTGGCATCGACATCAGTCACCACACGTCCGATTCGGTAGAGAAATACCTGGCTGATGAGTGGGATTATGTGATTACCGTATGCGGTGGCGCCAACGAAGCCTGCCCTGCCTTTATGGGCAAAGTAAAACATCGCCTGCACATCGGCTTTGATGACCCATCGCACGCCGTTGGAACCGAAGAATTCATCTGGAGCGAATTTATCCGTGTGCGTGACGAAATTAAAACCAGATTCTGGAAACTCTACCAGGAAGATTTGAAAATGGGATGATTGTTTACAGCATTACCGTTAACGCTTCACAAATAGAAAAAAACACCCCAAACAACAGCCATATTCATGACACAGAAGAAAAAACAAATCGGATTCTTCGAGAAATACCTCACCCTATGGGTGGCCTTGTGCATTGGAGCCGGAATTCTAATCGGCAATGTTGCAGGCGAAAGTGTAACTACGCTAAGCAGCTGGGAAGTATTTAAAGTCAATATACCGGTAGCCATTTTGGTTTGGCTTATGATTTACCCCATGATGCTACAGGTCGACTTTTCAAGCATCAAGAGTGTTGGGAAACGTCCCAAAGGACTGATCCTGACGCTTGTCATCAATTGGTTGATCAAGCCTTTTACCATGGCTTTTTTCGCCTGGATTTTCTTTACCAAAATCTATGCAGCATTTATTAGTCCCGAAATGGCTGGCGAATACATTGCCGGAGCCATTCTGCTGGGAGCTGCGCCCTGTACGGCAATGGTTTTTGTATGGAGCTACCTTACCGATGGCGACCCCAACTATACGCTGGTACAGGTGTCGGTCAACGACCTGATTATACTGGTGGCTTTCGTGCCACTTGTGGGTTTATTGCTGGGCATTACCAATGTGCAGGTTCCTTACGATACGCTGGTGGCAAGCGTGTTGATTTTTGTGGTGGTTCCGCTGCTGGCCGGCTACCTCACACACAAACTATTAATTGACCGCAAAGGCGAAACCTGGTTCAAAGAACGCTTTTTGCCCCAGTTCAAACCCGTTTCTATTTTGGCTTTGTTGCTCACCTTGATTTTACTGTTTGCCTTCCAGGGAAATACGATTACCGAAAACCCGCTGATTATTTTGCTGATTGCTATTCCGCTGATTTTGCAAACCTATTTCATCTTTTTTGTGACCTGGTTTGGTGGTCGGAAATTGAAACTGCCGCACGCCATTTGTTCTCCCGCAGCCATGATTGGCGCCAGTAACTTTTTTGAGCTGGCTGTTGCCGTGGCGATTGCCTTGTTTGGACTTCAGTCTCCCGCGGCCCTGGTCACGGTCGTAGGTGTTTTGGTTGAAGTTCCCGTTATGCTTTCGCTGGTGGCGCTGGCCAACAAGTGGAAATACTAAACATTGCTGCCAACCTCTTGTTTCAATACAAAAAATACGATCATGAGTGAATTTTGGAACGAACGATTTGCTGCCGAAGAATATGTTTACGGCACTGAGGCCAATGAATTTTTCAGGCAGGAATTGAACAAGCTAATGCCCGGTAAGATTTTATTACCCGGCGAAGGTGAAGGACGCAACGCCGTATTCGCGGCCCAAAACAACTGGCAGGTAACGGCTTTCGACACCAGCACCGAAGGAAAGAAAAAAGCGGAGCAGTTGGCTCATGCCAGACAGGTAAAAATCGACTACCGGATTGATTCGTATGATACCATTCAACTACAACCTGAAGTTTACGACTGTGCCGGGCTCATCTTCACACACATGCCGAAACACAAACGAAAAGATTTTCTCCCAAAGCTGAAAGCTGCCATTAAAGCAGGAGGCACGGTAATTTTGGAATGTTTTTCCAAAGCACAAATCCACAACAACTCCGGTGGGCCAAAAGACATCGACATGCTGTTTTCGAAAGAAGAACTGGAAGCTGATTTTGCAGATTTCTCAAATCTCAATATTACCGAAGCCAACGTGGAGCTGGACGAAGGGCCCTTTCATAAAGGAAAAGCTCATGTCATCCGGCTGGTGGCTGTCAAATAAACACCCTGTCGGAAATTTCCGACCTTGTCCATGGACTTCATGGAGTACTCCAGAAAAATTTCTGACCTTGTCCATGGTCTTCATGGAGTTGTCCATGATAATGATGGAGTACTTACCAAGAGCCATGGAGTTGTCCATGATAATGATGGAGTACTTACCAAGAGCCATGGAGTTGTCCATGAAGCTTATTACCTTGTCCATGGACTTCATGGAGTTGTCCATGATAACGATGGAGTATTTACCAAGAGCCATGGAGTTGTCCATGGAAGTTTTGACCTTGAAAACTGCGACTGAAAACTGAACACTTGATATTGCCCGCTTGATGAGTCATCCTGTCCAGCAGTTGCCGGATCAGAATATGCCGGCGAGATGCATGATTCTAGATGTTTTACCCCGTGAAATAGACCCGAAGGGATTTCACTGGGTTGATGCTGGATAAACTGAAAACTGGGACTAAGCACTGATCACTCTAGCTTGCTTCTTATTTTGAATGAAACTAAATTATGCTTTGTTGGCTACTTTGTACTGTAGAATTACATAACTTGTGGGATTGAAACAAAAACCGGCATTTTGACACCAATAAAAAAAATCAAGCTAAGCCAGATTATACACAATAGACAACTGATTGTGCAATTGCAGTTTGACTTCGACGCGGAATTGACCGCGGCAGTTAAACAGCTGGAGGGCTGTAAGTGGAGCCAGACTATGAAAAGCTGGTATATCCCGAAGAAGCAATTTGATTTGCACCGTTTTTTTGAAGCATTCCGCGGGAAGGCTTGGGTAGATTATGAGGGGCTGAAACAGGCAGAAAAGCCAACCGCCGATCCAGCTTCAACTTACGTTAAACCCCAAACAGGAACTGCAACGGTTTTTTGAGAACATTAAAAACATCAAGCACACAATGGCTTTTGAAACCATCTATGCTTTTGGGTTGAGGCGTAGCGAGTTATTAAATCTAAAACTGCAATATATTGATACCAAACGAGGGATAATTTCGATTATTAATGCCAAAGGGAAAAAAGACCGGTCGATACCCATCAGCAAGCGCTGGCTCGAAAAAGTAAAGCCTTATTATTTTGCCTACAAACCAAACACGTATTTAATTGAAGGCCAATTTGTAGGTAAAAGTATTGCTGCTGCGAGCCTGCAACAAGTATTTGAAAATACGTTAAAAAAAAGTAACATTACTAAACCTTATACGATTCATTGTTTGCGCCATAGTTTTACCACACATTTACTTGAAAACGGAACCGATTTGAGATACATACAGGAACTATTAAGACATAAATCGAGCAAAACAACGGAGATTTACACACACGTGAGTAAAGAAAGTTTAAAAAATATAAAAAATCCTTTTGATGACCTGGAAGTATAAAAAGGAAAAACCTTACAATACAAGCCAATATCGAATTTATAAGAAGGTTTTTCCTTACAGATAAACAAGTTGGCTTCATATTAAAAGAGCTACTGCATGAAAATTGAATTTATAGGACATGGACTTCATAATTCCGCCATTAATACAGTTGGAGATTAGCTATGCAGTACTTTCAAAGATGAAGATTATACATCTTTTACTGGATTTTCGGCTTTTACTAAAATGTCGGGAATTAATAAAATAAAGGAAGAACTTGCGATTGCCAAACAAAACTATCACAGCTTAAAGTTCATTTTGGGTATTGTAGAAAGAGGGACATCAAAAGAGGCTCTTCAGTATTTCATTGAAAATGAAATTGAAACTTGGGTATATTGAGCTGATAATAAAACTATGTTTCACCCCAAAATATATTATTTTTCAGGGAAGCATAATTCAAGATTTATTTTAGGTTCATCTAATCTTACTGGGGCTGGATTATTTGATAATATCGAAGCTTCAACTCTTTTCGAATTTTCAAATAGAGATGCTACAGGAAAAAAATTCATAAGACAGTTTTTAAGTTATTTTGCTTCAATATTGGACGGAAATAATGATGACTTGCAGTTATTGACGTTAGAGGTTTTAGAAGATTTAATTAACTCTGGATTCGTTGTTGATGAAAGCAAAACAAAAGATGATTTCGATTATAATAAAAACAAAGAATTATTCTCAAAAAGGAAAAAGCTAAAAATTAACAAAGACGAGATAGGTAAACAGACTTCTATATTGAATCCAAAAAATCACACATCTTCAAACAAGCTCCCTGACGTTGAAAGTAAGGAGTATCTAGATTGGTGGGAGGAAATGTTTGTTTTGTTTTTAGAACACAAAAAAAAGTTTTCGAATAGAGGAGAAAGGTTTAGTGTGACTGTTTCACGAGATTATAAAATTCCATCGTTATACAGGTGGTATAGAATACAAAAGGTGCTTTTTAAAGAAAAGATACTTCCCGAAAACCATAGAAAAAGATTAGAAGAAGAGAAGTTTTAAGTAGTGTGAATAATTTAGTGTCATGTTTCGAGTCTTTAACAATCTGTGATAGAAGCGAAACCGAAAATATCAAATAGGTCCGTGACCTTATTTCAAAGACGCTCATGCTTTATGGCAGGAATATTTAGAGGAACAAAAGCTTGAGATACTAATGGAAGCTTTAATCGCAGGAGAGGACGTTAAAGTAAATCATCGTTATTCTTTTAAAGGACACAGAATAGGAACTTGGCTGGTTGGAGTAAGCCAAGCAAACAAAAAGAATAAAAAACTTGAATTACGAAAACAAATCGAAGAACTGGGTTTTGATTTTACTGCAACAAGTAGAAACCCTATTGATACAGCAAACCGCTTTGTTTCTGATTTACTAAATTCAGAGAATCCTGATAAAGCAAATTTCCAGAATCGATTTAATAGCGTAATACGAGATAGGCTTGACGATATTCCTGAAGATATACAACAAGACATCGTAGATGCATGGTTTTTACAATTCAATGAAGAAAGACCTTTAGGTAAAATACGAGAAAGACAGAGGGATAGGACTGATGAATGGAAAGCTTTTAGACATAATAAAAGTATTAACCCAGAAAAGAAATGGCTTGCCCCTTTAACAGTTATGGGTGATGTGTTTTGGTGGGCAAGACAAAAACGTGAAACAAAATCGAGAATGGATTTAATAAAGGATAATTTTACGGTAAAGGAAAAGGAAGAATTAAGGGCTGAAGGATTTCCGATTTAAAAAAATACGAAAGCCCAATAAAAGCTGTATGTAATGCGGGGTTCAGCAGGTAATTCAACGGCAGTTCTTCGCATCAACACCGCCAATTCGTCTTTGACGATTTGGCTATAAAAACTAAAATATGAATAAACGAATTGGCTCAGTGGCAGCTTGACTGCGAAGCGTTTCAAAGTCCCGCACTCCACTTAGTGTGCCGAGAAGCAGAACATCGGCAAATCAAAGTTCTGCATGCTGTACTTAAGATGGAGGAGACAGTTGTAAGTTGAACCTCCGGTGTCACCTTACAGGAGGGGGCATCAAACCACCCAATGGTGCTGCTGTAAAGAGCGGTGGTACTGAGCGATTGGGAAAAGTTAACCCAAGAGGTTTTCAGGTATGGATATAAGAGCTGAATGCAAATGAACCCTCGATGAGGAGCCGAGAAGTTGCCACCACCAGTCAAAAGCTACGGAGTATGTTACGGAGTGATAAGCTTGGCGGAAACCTGTTTATTGGCCAAGTGGCTGGCGTCTTACAGAGGGCAGGACTTATATGCGGGCTTAGTTACGGAACTCGGGAACCTGCACAGCAATGTTAAGGGAAGGACGCAATGGGATCACCCTAGAGGTCATAAACCGAAGTGCAGTGTAGGGACGGATTGCCCCGTAGTAGCGATGAAGTTCCTGTAATGGGAGTGGAGCAAAGGGGGCAAGTTATACAGTCGAATAACATTTAACAACTCGCAAGAGGATGAATTTATGGAATGAGACAAAATCAGTACCAGTAAGCAAGGAATAAGTGAGGCTTGCTTATAAGAAAGTGCGCTCCAACGGGGGGAGTGCAGGGATCGACCATATCAGCATGGAAGAATATGATGCAGAGAGGTCGAAACACCTTTACAAACTGTGGAACCGGATGGCATCGGGAAGTTATTTCCCTCCACCGGTGAAATAGGTTGAAATCCCCAAGAAAGATGGCAAAATGCGCAAGCTGGGGATACCCACCATCAGTGACCGTGTTGCACAGATGGTTGTGAAAGATTATTTGGAGCCGAGGTTTGAGAACATTTTTAGTCCACATTCCTACGGATACCGTCCGGGAAAGAATGCCCATCAGGCATTATCGGCGGTACGGGAAAACGTAAGGATGCTGGATTGGGCGATTGACCTGGACATCAAAGGTTTTTTCGACAACATCGACCATGGAAAACTGATGCTTGCGGTAAAGAAACATGTTCTGGAAAAGTGGTGCCTTATGTACATTGAACGATGGTTGCAAATGCCCGTGCAAACGAAAACCGCGGAACTGGTAGAGAAGCAGGGCAAAGGCACACCACAGGGCGGTGTGATAAGTCCACTGTTGGCAAACCTGTTTTTACATTATGCTATGGATAAATGGTTGGAGCAAACCCACTCTGCAGTAAGGTATGTGCGTTATGCCGATGATGCCATCCTGCACTGCAAGAGTAAAGTACAAGCCGACTATGTATTGCGCAATTTGACCAAGAGGATGAAACAATGCGGATTGGAACTGCATCCCGAAAAGACAAAACTGGTTTACTGCCGCGATCACCGCAGACAGGGCGACCACCCAATGGTGAAGTTTGAATTTTTGGGTTATTCGTTTCAACCACGCACGACAAAGTCGAAAAGGAACGGGGAACTGTACCTTGGATACGACTGTGCCATCAGTATTGGTTCAAAGAAGCGCATTGCAGAGAAGATGAGAGAATTAGACATTGAACACCTGACACACAAAAGCATTGTAGGGGTTGCAAAGTTCCTCGAACCTTATATCAGGGGATGGATCAATTACTATGGAAAGTTCAGGATTTGGGAGATGAACTCAATCTTTCAACTTTTGCGAAGGAGGCTTGTAACGTGGGCACGGAAACGGTACAAGCGATACAAAACGAGTATTAACAGGGCTTATGACTGGTTAAAACGGGTTAAGGAACAGTTTCCCGGGCTGTTTTATCACTGGCGCTTAGGATTCTCGTAATGTACTGCTTAGATTTGTATAACAAGAGCCGGATGAGCCGAGAGGTTCAAGTCCGGTTCTGTGAGAGGCTGGAGGGGCAGTTCCTCCGGCCTACTTGACCCGCCAAACCGTTGTGTAACATTTTGACCAATCATTCTCAAAGAATAAATTGACTATATTTTGTGTCACTTTTAAAATAAAATGTAACATTTTTTGATTTCCTTATCTAAAGGGAAATCAAAACTTAAAAACAATGAAAAATGTTATTTTATTATTAGTCTTATTTGCATTTAATTTATCAATGTTTGCAAAGAGTGAAAATCAGTCAATCTATGTGGAAGTAACAGGAAAGGGGCAACCCATCGTATTGATTCCCGGTTTTACAGTTCCTGGAGAAGTATGGAATCCACTAGTTAAAAAGCTAGAAAAGAATTACGAATGCCACATAGTCACTTTAGCTGGTTTTGGAGGAAAAGAACCCATAAAATTTCCTTGGCTGCCTAAAGTCAACGAGTCTCTAAAAAACTATATCTTAAAAAACGACTTACAAAATGCTACCATAATTGGACATAGTTTGGGTGGTACAATTGCCACTTGGCTTGCTGTGCAAAAGGATTTAAAACTTTCTAAAATTATACTAATTGATGCACTTCCTGCTTCAGGTGCATTGATGATTCCTGACTTTAACCCTGAAAACTTGGCTTACGAAAATCCATATAACAATCAACAATTAGCAATGGATGATGCGGCCTTTGAGCAAAGTGCCACAGTGATGTCGAAAGGTATGAGTCTTAAAGAATCAGCACAAGAAAAAATTAAAAACTGGATACTAGAATCTGACCGAAAAACCTATGTTTATGGATATACGGATTACCTTAAATTGGACCTCAGAGAAGATTTAAAAAACATTTCGATTCCTGTTACTATAATTGCTGCAAAAGAGCCTTATGGTGAAAATATGGTTAAACAAACCTATAAAAGGCAATATGCAAATTTGAAAGACTACAGCTTTATTATAGCGGAAGATAGTGCCCATTTTATAATGCTAGACAAACCTGATTGGTTTATAAAACAAATACAAATAATTTTATCATCAAAAGAATGAATACAGAAAAGGAATTTACTAACATCTATAATTCATACGCTTCTAAAGTCCATAGGTTATGTTTAGGTTATGCATCAGGCAATAATGAACTTGCCAATGAATGGCTTCAAGAAACTTTTGTAAAGGTTTGGATACATAGAAATTCATTTAAAGGGAAGTCTTCTATTGACACTTGGATTTATAGAATTGCAGTAAATATATGTTTAGGGGATTTACGTAAATCCAGAAAAAGCATCACTATAAATGAAGACATATTGTCAAATAGCAGCAATGATGATAACAATGACAATGATGAAAAACATATCAAAAAAATGTATCACTGTATTGATCAACTAAACGAGCAAAATAGAGCATTGATATTATTAGAACTAGAAAACATACCACAAGCTACTATTGCAGATACCGTTGGTTTAGCACACGGAACATTACGAACACGTTTGAGTCGTATTCGAAAATCACTTTTAAAATGTATCAAAAATGAAAAATGATAACTTAAATAAATTATGGGAGATTCAAGCCAATGATAGCTCAAAATTTAATCCCAAAGATATAATTACAAAAGCAAAGAAACAACGCAACAGACAATATATCAGTATCACTGTTATGTCCTTAACTGTGGCTATATTAATTATCTATGCTTTTTATTATGCATTCAATCAATGGAATTCCTTTAATTTAGGTTTAATTCTTATGATTTCTAGTCTTACATTGCGAATTATCTTAGAGTTTTATTCTTTATATCGCAAAGAAAAACAACTTATTTCAATGGCTCAAAAATCTTACCATGACTATCTGAAAAAATATTACAAAGCTCGACAAATCATAAATTATGTTATTACACCGATCTGTATTGCAGTTTACATATTTGGGTTTTATTTGCTATTGCCTTACTTTAAGGAGTACTTTTCCAAAGCATTCTATAATTACATTCTAATTTCAGGTATTATTTCTCTTACTGTTGTTATTGCTATTATTATTAACAGCACTATCAAAGAACAACGCTTTTTGAAACGATTACATAAAGGATATCAAATGGAGTAAAAAAACATTGCAATCGAGTAGACTGCCCCGCCAGTAATTAGCTGACGGGGAGAGCCTCAAATGTCGTTAAGTTAAGAAAATAATGTTCGTAACTTTCAATTATCCAGCTCAATATAACTTTTTTATCTTCTATTAAAGTGCTATATTTAAGGTAGTTATTAATATAAAATCATAGAATAATGAACAGAAAAAACATCAAAAAAGTTTCGGAGTTGGCATCGGATTTGAACTAAAAACCATGCCAAACTTATTAAAACGCTGAAAGAAAAGTTATTTTCCCAAGATTTTTTAGAACGTCACAGGTCTGACACAAAAGCTTTTATCCGACAGCGGAGTTTAAGTTTTGTCGGTGTTTTCCTGTTCTTGTCTAACCTTCTGAAATCTTCCCTACAAACAGAGTTGGATAATTTCTTCAAAATACTTCACCATAAAGAATTGCCGTCCAACGAAGTTACCAAAAGTGCTTTTAGCCAGGCACGGAAAAAGTTGGGCTATCAGGCATTCGAAGAGTTGAACCACGACCAGGTTGAGTTTTTTTACTCTAATTTTGAGTATGAAAAATGGCACGGTTACAGGTTGATAGCCATCGATGGTTCTACCTGTCGTTTGCCCATGAGTGAAAAGATTATTGATGGATTTGGGGTGGCCGACACATCTGAAACCGGAACACCAATAATATTGGCAAAACTGTCGCAAGCTTACGATATGCTGAATCATATTGTGGTTGATGCATGCCTTGACAATTACCGCACAGGAGAACATGAACTGGCAGAGCAGCACATTGGGCACCTGCAAAAGGGAGATTTACTCCTCTTTGACAGGAACTATGCTTCGTTTTGGATGTTTGCATTGTTGCTTTCAAAAGGGATGCATTTTTGTGCACGTTTAAAAGTCGGTTCATGGAAGCTGGCCAGGGAACTGGCCGCATCGGGTAAAAAAGAAATGATAGCAGAAATTTATGCAAGCAAAGCCAGTAACCAAAAATGTAAAAAACTTGGACTGGGGAGTAAGTCATTGAAACTACGCTTTGTTTGTATCGAACTTGATACAGGGGAAAAAGAAGTACTGGTAACCAACCTTTTGGATGAAATAGAATATGAAAAGTTTGAAAACCTGTATCACCAGCGTTGGTTTGTTGAAGAATCGTACAAACACCTAAAATCCAGGGCACAAATTGAAACCTTTACAGGGAAAAGCCCTTTGGCTGTAAAACAGGATTTCCATGCCAAGATATTTACCGGGAACCTTACTGCAATACTTGCTTTTCCTGCCCATGCGAAAATAAAAAAGCAGACAAAAGGGCGCAAAGCCACATACCAACTAAACTTTACCCAGGCATTGAGCAAAATGAAAGACTCGGTAATATTGCTAATGGTTCGTCCAGCAAGTAAGGTAAAAGAATATCTCTTTCTGCTACTTGAACTATTCTGTGCAAATATTGAAATAATAAGGCCAAACCGAAAAATCCCACATAACTTTAGGAAGAGCAAGCGCATATATCCTACTGCATATAAAAACCCAAGATAGAAAATTACACATAACAGGAAGAGTGGTAATTGGGAAATACGTTTTGTCCCGACTGGGGTAACTATGCCCTGTTGTAATGAAGTGTGAAATCCAATAACACAAACGTAATCAATTGCTTAAAAATCAAATTGTGCGTAGGTTGAAGTTTCAAAAATATCAATGGATTTTTCAATCGTAATTTACATGGCAATACAGCAATAAAAAACGCTGGAAAACTTAACAAAAAATCATGGGCATCAACATACTTGAACATGAAATGAGATATCTGATGGCTTAACTTAACGACATTTGGGAGAGCCTCTCACACCACCGTAGTGCGACAAGAAGTCGCTCAACATAACTGTTTAACGTTCACTGAATGATTAAACCCTGTGTTCCATCACAGGTAGCCTATGGACACGTGCATGCCGGGCAACTGGTTTGTGCGAAGCTGTCCGGACAATATAGCCTGTAAAGGATTTCCGTAAGGAAAACCTGTCATGGTATCGTCAAACCATGGAGGAGTTAGGCTTGACCGGTATGGTTAACGAATGTGAACTGCTGATAAATGCCGTGACGTGAGAATAGCGAAAGACGATGATACGCTATGACCAAAAGGTAAGGGGTATAGATAACAGACTCTGCGGTTTCTGTTACATGGATTGCGATTCCCCCGGCAAAGAGGCAGAACCTAACCCGGTTTGTTATGTAAGTGGAACTTGGTAAGCCCGTACTTTTTCCCGGGCAACCGGGATAGGCTCCCCGCAAGGAAAGTACAATAAGGTGCGGGTAAAGGAATGACAGAGAAAGCCAATGCCGTTGCGTAATGCAACTGATATGCCCACTTCTGTTATGGTACCCTTTTACGAGAAATTTACAGTAAGACTTTCAATGAGGAAAACGCAAATGAATCTGCCTAACAGTGGATGTGCATCCGAAACAATATGGACAAACTGGAATTCCATTCAATGGGACAAAGTAGCCCGTGCGGTTAAGTCACTGCAAACGCGTATCGTAAAGGCTGTCAAAGCAAAACATTTTCACAAAGCTAAAGCTCTCCTGCTCCTGCTTACCCGTTCGTTTTACGGGAAGCTGCTGGCAATTCTAAGGGTAACTACCAACAAAGGCAGTAGAACCTGCGGCGTTGACAAGATTCTATGGAATACGCCACAAAGGAAATGGAAGGCTATTGAACAATTATCCATCAAAGGGTATAAAGCAAAACCATTAAAGCGAAAATCTATTCCCAAGAAAAACGGAAAACTTCGGCATCTTGGCATTCCAACAATAAGGGACAGGGCTATTCAAGCCTTATTCAAACTTGGTCTCGAACCTATAGCTGAAACCACAGCCGACCCAAACTCTTATGGGTTCAGGCCAAAACGGTCGTGTGCCGATGCTATTGTTCAATGTCATAATGTGCTATGTCAACGCAAATCGGCTGAATGGATTCTCGAAGCAGATATCAAAGGATGTTTCGATAATATTTCGCACCTATGGATTATGCAACATATTCCTTTAAACAAAAAGGTTCTGAATCAATGGCTCAAAGCTGGCTACATGGAGCAGAAACACTGGTTCCCAACCGAAAGCGGAACTCCTCAAGGTGGTATTATTTCGCCGATAATTGCCAACATGGCACTCGATGGGCTGGAGGAAGTTATCAGCCTTCACGCCCATCACAAACCAAACAGTAACCCATTTAAAGTAAACTTCGTCCGTTATGCCGACGACTTTGTGGTTACCTGTAGCAATAGCGAATATCTCGAACGGGAGATCAAACCGCTCATCAGCAAATTTCTTGCCGACAGAGGGTTGGAACTATCTGAAGGGAAAACAAAGATTACCCATATTCAACAGGGTTTCGACTTCCTTGGGTTCAACGTGCGCAAGTATAAGCAGAAATGCCTTACCAAACCTAAAAAAGATTCGGTAAAAAGTATTTTTACAAGTATAAGTGAGTGTGTCGCTAACCATAAAGCCGTGTCGCAAAAGGAACTCATCCGGATGATTACACCTAAAATCAGGGGATGGGCCAACTTCTTCCGACACTCTGCTGCCAAACAAACCTTTTCCAGATTGGACAATAAAGTATTCAAACTATTGTGGAAATGGGCTAAACGCCGACATCCCCAAAAAGGCAACCAATGGATTAAAGCCAAATACTTTAAAAACAAAGGCAACCGACACTGGGTATTTTCGACAACTGATAAAACAAGAACTTGCGAACTTCCACTTTTTGATGCCACTAAAATTATTAGGCATACCAAGATAAAGAGCCTCTCCAACCCTTATGACAAGGTATGGGAAGGGTACTTTAAAGATAGGTCAAAGAGAAGGATTGCAAAACAAGGGAATATCAGCAAATTAGCCACAGCAATCTGATGACCGGATTACTATAGTAGTCTTTAGGGTGCTTGAGCCGTATGAAGGGAAACTTTCATGTACGGTTCTTAGAGGGGAAAGGGAGGGCAACCTCCCTGACCTACTCGACCGTACGGGTCTCGTATACAGCGGTTCATTAAGATGCGGGGCAATTTTCCCGTAATACGTAAGCAAAGCTTCATACCCCCTTTCCCGCAATCGTTCCAAGGTAATGGTCGTTCCCAAAATCGGACTTTGGGCAGTTGCCCAGCCTCCCATTCGGGTTCTGCTCCACTGATAGGCATGATCCTGGTCGACACCCAATTGGATCAGGTTTTTCCTTTTCCGTTCGGGTTTCTTCCAATGGTGCCAAATGCAGTACCTCAGCCGGTTTCGCAGCCATCCGTCCAATTCCTTTAGTTTTCCCTGAATACTTGCCATGCGGAAGTAATTGAGCCAACCTTGGGATACTTCTTTGAGTTTTTGAATGCGCTCGCCGAAGCTCATGGGCGTGGTTTTGCGGGTGATGGTTTTCAGCTTCATTTTCAGCGACTTCCAGCTCCTTTCGCTTGCCACCAATTGGTATTTGCCTTTTTCCCTCTTTTTGTAAGTGGGTACAAAACCGTATCCAAGTACTTTAAAGTCCACAGGTTTGCGGATGCCGCTTTTCTCCCGGTTAATGGGCAGTTTCAGCTTATCTTTCAGAAATAAGAAGATACTGTTGCCAATCTTTCGGGCTGCCGTGTTGCTTTTCGTATAAATACTAAAGTCATCGGCATAGCGGACATAACGGAATCCTTGCTTTTCCAGTTCTTTATCCAATTCATTCAACATGATGTTGGACAGTAGCGGGCTGAGCGGGCTTCCCTGTGGTACGCCTTTTCTGCGTTTGGTGAGTTTCCCCTTAATTTGGATCGGGGCTCTCAGCCATTTGCGAATCAGGCGCAGTGTGAGCGGGCATTTTACCTTGCGGTACAACAACTGCAACAGGATACAGTGATCCACTTCATCAAAGAAGCTTTTCAGGTCGATATCAACGATGTGCCGATAGCCCGAGTTGATGTATTCCTGCGCTTTGAGCACGGCTTGCTGTGCGTTGCGGTTAGGCCGGAAACCATAGCTGTAATCTTCGAACTCCATCTCGAATTTGACCGCCAAAACTTGGCCAACCGCTTGTTGAAGCATCCGGTCGGTTACGGTAGGTACGCCCAATAAGCGGGTTTTGCCGTTGCTTTTGGGTATTTCTACCCCCCGGATGGCTTGTGGCTGGTACTTTCCCGCACGAATATCAGATTCTATCTGCTCCCTGTTATTGGTCAGGTGGGCATACAGTTCCTTCACGGACATACCATCAACGCCTGCCGACCCTTTGTTCGACACCACCTGACGGTAAGCCCGCATGATATTCCTCCGGTTCAGTACCTGTTCAATCATTCCGGTTTTCGTTTACTTTGTTTTGCCCTGTTCCGCTTATAGCAAGGCTACTGCCTGATGGCCGGTCCCTGCTTAATTTGGAACATCTTAATGTTCAGCCCTTCATTGTCTTGTGAGACCTCCGCTTCATTCATCGGCTCGTTACTGGCAACTACTATGGCCTCTGCTGACTCCTTGGCTTAACCAAACACGTGGTTGTCAAGGTATCCCCTGGTAAAAGCTTTTCCCTTCCTCCAATGCCTGCGACATCTACTACAGAATGATGATTTTATTCTTTGGACGTTACAATGATGTGCTTGCTTATCCTCATTCCGTAGCCTCATATGCCGTTTCTGTCCGTCAGTACCGAGTTTTGTAGTTCCGCTTCCTTCACTCCATGTCTCACGACAAACGAGCTTGCGACTTACTAATGCTTCAAGACGTGACTCCTGCGCATAAGGGACTTGCACCCTATAGATTAATTATTTACCTTTCAGTAAATAAAAGATGCCCATGCTGGGCACACACAATTTGTATAATGTATATGCACCCTGCGGGATGGCTACGACATCTTATACAGAACGTTACCAACAGGCTGAACGATTCACAGCTCGACACTTGAAAAAGCCAACGAACGATTGTCCTCTGCGTGTTTGACAGTCCTTCGCTGACTTTTAGAAAAAATTATCCCAACAAACCATCATTCAGACTTCTCGACAACGGTTGTTAACAACTTGTGATATGTTATATACGACATTATCAGTATTACCAATACCACAATAGGTGCAATAGTATGGAAAGCATTATCGCCTACGACAATGTGGGCAATAATCGCTGAAACGAAACTGATAGTTAAACCTATATAAGACACTTCTTTCGCTAAACTAAAAGGCAGCCAAATAGCAATTGCAGCAATGAATTTAGCGATAGCCAATTCAATTCTGAAATAATCTGGAAAACCTAAATGCTGAAACGCATCTTTTAAGGCAGGGTTTGCCAAATAGGCGTAAGTGGAGAAAAGCATTCCGAAAGATATAAGTCCTGTCGAAATGTAATACGTGATTTTTATTGCTTTCATTTTTATCTGTTTTGATGTTGCAAATTTATATATATTTACTAATTAAATATTAGTAGTAAACAAAAGGTTAGTAGTAATATTTAGGTTACTAAAAAAATTATGAGACAAAAAATAACGTATTCGGACACACAGTGTGCAAAAAATATAGATGCCGTGGAGGACGCTTTGTACGTATTGGGTGGAAAATGGAAATTACGGATAGTAATAGCTTTGATAGGCGGATACAGCCGTTTTAACGAGCTGCAACGTACCATTAAAGGAATTTCGGCAAGAGTACTTTCCAATGAATTAAAACAATTAGAATTGAACGGTTTGGTAAAAAGAGTGGTACAAGCGGACAAAACACCCGTTGTGGTAGAATATCTTCCCACAGAATATGCATCAACCCTCAAAGTTGTAGTTGCTGCATTAGCTGATTGGGGACAAAAACATAAAAAGAAAATTACGACTAACCAATAAGGCGAACAAAAGCCCGTGCTGGTAGTTGAGTAGACGGGTGACGACTTAAAAGTCGTCACTGCGCCTCTCACACCACCGTACGTACGGGTCTCGTATACGGCGGTTCACCAAATTGAAGTTTGCGTATTATTATTAATGTAATCTAACAAAGGTTTATACCCTTTTCGTTTAAGTCTAGAAACTGTAATGGTAGTCTTTAAAATAGGACTTTGAGCAACTGCCCAACCTCCCATTCTTGTTCTACTCCAAGCATAGGCTTGTCCGATTTCTATACCTAATTGAATGAGGTTTTTACGTTTCCTCTCTAGCTTTTTCCAATCGTGCCAAATACAATAGCGCAACCGATTTCTTAACCACTCATCTAGCCTCGACAGACTTGATTAAGCCGTTCCAGACGTTCGGATAACGACATGGGTTTGGTTTTCTTGGTGATGCTTTTTAGGTTACGTTTTAACTTTGCCCAACTTTTATTAGCCACTACAAGTACGTATTGTCCTTTGACTCCCTTTTTATAAACAGGTACAAAACCATGTCCGAGTAACTCAAAGTTAACAGGTCTGCGGATGCCACTTTTTGCTTTATTTATAGGTAATTTAAGTCTATCTCTTAAAAAGACAAACAGTTTATTTCCTATTTGTTTAGCCTCGCTCTTGCTTTTGGCGTAAACGCTAAAATCATCAGCGTAGCGCACATAACGCAAGCCCATACTTTTCATTTCTTTATCCAAAACATCTAACATTATATTAGATAACAAGGGACTAATTGGACTGCCCTGCGGGATACCTTTTCTGCGCTTTTCCAGCTTTCCATTTATTAATATGGGAGCTCTTAACCATTTTCGGATTAATCGCAAGGTGGTTGGGCATTTTACTTTGCGGTAGATAAGTTGTAATAAAATACAGTGGTCTACTTGATCAAAGAATCCTTGCAAATCAATATCTACAATATCTTGGTAACCATCATTGATGTACGTTTGAGCTTGCAGTACTGCTTTTTGGATGTTCTTTTGTGGACGGAAACCATAACTAACAGGTTCAAATTCATATTCAAAATGAACCATTAATTGTTGGCTTACCGACTGTTGTAGCCATCTATCTACTACCGTTGGTATTCCTAATAAGCGGGTTTTGCCCTGTCCTTTTGCAATGTTTACTCCTAAAATTGAATTTGGCACATAGCTATTTGTCCGAATTGTAGATAATATAAGCGAACGGTTTTCTAATATGTATGCCGAAAGTGACGTTGTTTTCATACCATCTACGCCGCTCGCTCCTTTATTGCGCTCCACTTGGCGTGTTGCTTTATAAAGGTTTGTTGCTGATAATACCTGTTCAATCATAGGTTCAATAATTCGTGTACTCCTGTTGGTTTAAAACTAGGCTAGCTAGGCATCCTAATCGAATTCCAACGTAATTTAATGTTCAGTCCTTCCTTACCCGTGAGACCTGTACAATTCTAGTTGTTCCTCGTTTCCTGTAAGTACTATGTCTTCTGCTGACTTCTCTACATAACCAACTCGTAGTTGTAGAGATCTCCCCAGGTAATGGCATCTTCTTTCCCTCAATTCCTGCCGTATCTACATATTTACCCTTTTGTTAATCTTGGGGCGTTACAATGATGTGATTGCTTACCCAAGTAAATATGCCTCTGTATACGGTTTCTGTTCGTCAGTACCGAGTTTTGTAGTTCCGCTTCCTTCACTCCATGTCTCACGACAAACGAGCTTGCGACTTACTAATGATTCAAGACGTGACTCCTGCGCATAAGGGACTTGCACCCTATAGATTAATTATTTACCTTTCAGTAAATAAAAGATGCCCATGCTGGGCACACACATTGTATAAACGCAATAGCGGTTCAAGTGCAAACTTGAACCGCTATTCTGTTAAAAATCGTATCTTCCCAACTGAAAGTTAGGTTCTTGTAATCCGCTACTGCGCTTATACGAACCGTTGGGTGCAAGGCTAACCGACCACCGTGCGGACATCAAACAGCAAGACTGACAAAACCAAAGCCCGTACAACGAACAATTTTGGACACTCTTTTCAGAGATTTGGACAATTTCAACCATAGGTTTTTGCTGAATTTTGTATAAAAATATAAATACAAGATCATGAGCAATCAAAAAGTGTGGTTTATTACCGGAGCGTCCAAAGGTTTTGGATTGGCACTGACAAAATTAGCATTATCGCAAGGACATAAAGTTGTGGCAACATCAAGAAATGCCGATGATTTAAGAAAATCGGTTACTGAAAACCAAGACAACTTTTTACCATTAAAAGTGGATATCACTTCCGACAAGGAAATTAAAAATGCTGTTCAACAAAGCATTGAAAAATTTGAAAAATTTGACGTAGTTGTAAATAATGCGGGTTATTCATTGGTTGGGAGCATTGAGGAAATGACAGACAAAGAGTTTCGTCAAACGGTAGATGTAAACCTGTTTGGAATGGTCAATGTGATTCGAAATGTAATGCCCTATTTACGTAAGCAACAATCAGGACATATCATAAATATTGCTTCCAATGCAGGTTATGTTGGTTTTGCCAATGCCACAAGTTACAATGCTTCAAAGTTTGCGGTAGTAGGAATTTCCGAAGCATTAGCACAAGAAGTAAATAACTTAGGTATAAAAGTTACAGTAGTTGCACCCGGACAGTTCAGAACTAATTTCATGGACAAGGGTTCTATGCAATTTGCAAAAAATAGGATTCCGGTGTACGGTTTAGACCAAGCAGAAAAACTTTGGGCCAATTACAGCGGACAACAAATAGGCGACCCCGAAAAATTGGTGAAAATTCTAACTGAAATTACAGAGATGGAAAATCCTCCCTTGCGTTTATTGCTAGGAACAGATACTTACGATTTGGTAAAACAACAGCGAGAAAAGGAAATGCAAGAATTTGAACAATGGAAACATTTAACCCTATCCACCAATTTTGATTGATTTTTTACATTTGTACCCATGAAGAAAACAGGAAGCAAACCACATATTTTTAATTCAATCTCAGATTTGCACAAAACCTTGGAATTGCCAAAGCCTAAACATCCTTTGGTAAGTATTATTGATTTTTCGGAAATAAAATGCTTTAATGAGGCGCATTTGCGTAGTGTTTCCTATAATTTTTACTGCATTGCCCTAAAAAAGAATTTTGAGGGAAAAATGAAATACGGGCAACAGTATTATGATTTTAATGAGGGTGTGATGACCTTTTTTTCGCCCATGCAAGTTGTTGCCACCGAAATTGTTGAAGGATTGCAATTGTCAGGTTATTGGTTGGTCGTGCATCCCGATTTTTTGGCTAGTCATCCGTTGGCAAAATCCATTAAAAATTATGGTTTCTTTTCTTACGCAGTAAACGAAGCCTTGCATTTATCTGAACAGGAAGAAGAAATCTTAGAAAACATTTTCACCAACATTGAACTTGAATATCAAAGCAACATTGACCAATTTAGCCAAACTGTTATGATTGCCCAAATTGAATTGCTGTTGCAATATTGCAACCGCTTTTACAATCGTCAATTTATTACTAGAAAATCTGCGAATGATGACATTTTAATCCGTTTGGAAAGTCTTTTAACGGATTATTTCAACGATGAAGAAAAGTTGCAATCAGGTGTGCCCAGCGTGCAGTTGATTTCAGAAAAATTAAACGTTTCACCCAACTATTTAAGCGATATGCTTCGAAGCATTACAGGTCAAACCACCCAACAACACATACATAATAGATTGATCGATAAAGCCAAAGAGCTATTGACAACCACCCATTTATCGGTGAGTGAAATTGCTTATCAGTTAGGTTTTGAATATCCACAATCATTCAATAAATTATTTAAGAAAAAAACCAATCAAAGCCCGCTAGAGTTTCGGGTGAGTTTTAATTAAAAACAAAATATGAATCGATTAAAAAATAAAATAGTCATTATTACCGGAGCAAGTAGCGGTATTGGAAAAGCGATAGCTCTTTCATTGGCAAAAGAAGGAGCAAAAGTAGTGCTTGGAGCAAGAAGAGAAAATCTTTTAGAAGAATTAGCTGAACAAATTACAGCATTAGAGGGAGATGTCGCCTATGCCGTAACAGATGTAAAAAAACGAGACGACCTGAACAATTTAGTTGAACTGGCAAAAAGCAAATTCCTGAAAGTGGATGTGTTAATCAATAATGCAGGAATCAGCCATATTTCACGCATTGACGAATTGGATGTTGACGGTTGGGAAGAAATGATTGATATTAATGTCAAAGGAGTTTTGTACGGAATTGCGGCAGCAATGCCTGTTTTTAAAGAGCAGGGATTTGGACACTTTATCAATATCATTTCAACTTCTGGAATTAAAATAGTTCCGTTACAAGGTATTTATGCAGGAACTAAAAACGCAGTTCGAACTATCAGCGAAGCATTACGACAAGAATCCAATGGGCAATACCGAGTTACAGGTATATCCCCAGGTTTTGTAAAAACGGAACTCGTTAGCAATTTAAAAGACTCAAAAATGCGAGATTCCTTTCAGCAAACCATGGACGAAATGGCAATTTCCCCAAACTCCATTGCAAAGGCGGTTATTTATGCTATAAGTCAACCAGATAATGTTGAAGTTGGTGATATTGTCATTCGACCTACAAAGCAAAACTGAGTACACTTCTGTGAAATGGTAAATAAATTATTCAAAAAGAAAATAAACATTTATCCATTGGAATTCAGACGTTCGTTTAACTAAACCGGAAACAAAAGCCCAGCACCCAATAAATAGGGCTTTAAGCGGCACGTAGTGCCCAGCTTTGAGCCCCGGTTGAACTACAATCCGGAGTTCGGGTGTTTTTCTATGGACTTATCAATACTTTTTTCGTCTCTCAGCCTTTCTTTTTCAGGACAAATCCCTGGCAGCAGTACGAATCGGGTCGGCTGGTTTTTTCATTTTGTTCTTCCTTTATGGCTTTGGTTCCCAACAGATGTTGGGTTTTAGCCGGTTTTCGCTTGGTTTGGATAATACAATTCCTGTCTGCTTAAATGTACAGACTGGTTTGGGACGGTAAAAAATTACAAGTGCCAGGCAGTGTTCTAGGCATAAAAGTCTGATGGCGAGCGTACCCGCGGCAGTTCTTCGATGCGGTACATGGTTCCTTGTTTGCAGAACGGGCACCGGTACACATCAAAACCGGTGAGCCGTTTAATCCGCTCCTGCGGGCTTTCTTTGGGCTTCAGGCTGACCTCCATCTTTGGGTTTTGTTTGTTGCGCAGTGCCCTGGCCCGACTGCTGTAAATACCATAGCGCCGGATCTTGACAAAGCGGTGCGGGAGGATATGCTGGCAAAACCTTCTTAAGAACTCAACTCCATCGAGTGTTACCGGCTTTTGTTTGGCCCCGTCGGCATAATCCTTGTGCATAAAGGTCACGGTCTGATCGTCCATTGCGGTGATGCGCTGGTTGGTGATGGCTACCCGGTGCGTGTACTGCCCCAGGTATTTGATCACCTGTTCGGCTTTGCCCAGCGAGGGTTCACAATGCACCGACCAGGGCTTGCTCCATGCGGCCTTGATCAATGGACGGTACTTTTCTGATAGCCCCTTCTTTTTAAGTTCCTTTTCGATGTTTCCCATCAGCTTTGCCCGGAAAACCAGGCTGAGCTGTTTAACAGGGTAAAGAAACTTCCCGTTGCTGCCAACGGGTTTCATAGCCCCCGAAACTGTTTCTCCGGCTGCGGGAACAAGGCAATGGATGTGCGGGTGAAAACTCAGGTTCTGCCCCCAGGTGTGAAGTACGCACACCGCCCCGGTTTCAACACCAAAACGTGTGTAGCCAAACTGCCGCAGGGTTTCCCACACCGATGAAAACAGCCGCCCGTAAAACCATTGGCTGTCCTGCATACAAATCGTGTTGAGTTGGTGCGGAACGGTAAACACAATATGGTAATGCTTGACCGGAAGGGTCGTTTCCAGCAAATCTTCCACCCAGGCTGCCTGCTTTGAACTTTGACACTTCGGACAGTGACGGTTGCGGCAACTGTTATAGCTGATACGGATCTGCCCGCAGCAGTCGCAGGCTTCTTTATGGCCGCCCAAAGCCGAAGTCCGGCAAACCGATAAAGCATGCAGTATACGCTGATGATAAGCGTTGGGGCGATACTTTTCAGTAAACTGCCGGCCAAACTTTTGGATTGCACCCGCCAGTTCAAACCCAGTCCGGCTCATTTCTTTTTACCGTACAGGGTGTCCAGCGGGCTGTGCGGCTTAATCCAAGGACATTGGGCCAGGTGCAGGTAAATCATGGTCGTGGCGATTTCGGAGTGCCCCAACAGGTCTTTCAAGGTCACAATGTTCAGTCCTTCCTCCAGCAAATGGGTGGCGTAGGTGTGCCGCAGCGCGTGCAGGTTGACCTGTTTTTTGATTGAAGTCTTTTTCAGCGTTTCGCGCATCACCCACGAAAGGCCGCGCACACTGTAACGGCCATCGGGTTCTTTCCCGTTAAACAGCCACACGTGCCGATTTTCCGCTGCGATGTACTTTTTTAACCCCTGGGCCATGTACCGGGAAAGCGGGACGATCCGGTCCTTCTTGTACTTGCTTTGCCGGATGTGGATGGTTTTGCGTTCAAAGTCGATGTCCGACAGTTTCAGGTTGATTACTTCCTGGCCCCGCAGCCCGGCAGAATAAATCAGTGTGAGTACGATTCGGTGCTTCAGAAGTGTTGGCGCACTGAACAGTTCCCGCAGTTCCGAACGGTTCAGGATCACCGGCAGGCGGGTGTCCCCTTTCAGCGAGGGCAGGGAGATGGCCCGTTTGTTGTTGCCAAGCAGCCGGAAATAGTACCGCAAACCATAAACGGCATGTTTAAAATTACTGCGTGAAGGGGATTTGGCCGACAAGGCCAGCGAAGAAAGGTACTCGTTAATCTCATCGTCGGAAACCTGCTCAGGCAAACGCCCAAAATGAAGAGAGATTTGTGCAATACGCCGGATGTAGTTCTCCAGGGTACTGCGGCTTTGTCCGCGGAGGATAACCTGCTGATGCAACAGTTTGTACACTTTCTCAAACCCATCAATGGTTTGGATAGCTTTCTCAACTAATGTAGGTTCATTTCTTTTTTTTCATCCTATTGATATTTAAATGTGAAACATGGCCCCAATTTACCAATAATCAATAACTTTGGTTCCGGCTGTCCGCCAGAGGCGGATTTAGTTCAACAAACGCTATATTTCATTGCCGTTTCCGTTCTGACAACAAAGCACTTAGCCCGCAACAGCGGCGGTGCGGCCCGACAGGAAAGCGGCCCGCAATCGGCACCGAAAACATAGCGCCACCGTTAGCGTTCATTGTGAAGAAGCCTACCCTCCATTTACTCTACATTTGTTTTATTCAATCACTCCCCTTCTGTTGATTGAAAATAGCTTTTTCTGAGAACAAACTATTATGAACAATATCTTAAGATATAAGAAAAATTGGAACATAACTTTTTCAATCTATCTGCATGTACTGTCCATAATACAAATGCTTTATAAAAAACACATTACCTTTTTATAATTGTAAAATGCAATCAAATAATCATAGACCGATTTAATGTAATTCTGTTCTGCCGTATTGACCGAAGCCTCAGCATCCAACAAAGTGCTGTAGGTAATAGTTCCCAGCTTATATGTCGCCAACTGCTGGTTGTAAAGTTCTTTAGACAAAGTCAATGTCCTCATTGTCGAACTGATATTTTCGGATGTATTATGCAATTCTGTATTGCATTTGTCTATTTCATAAACAAGTTCAGATTGCTTTTGGTTGTACTGCAAGTTAAGTTGGGTAGATTTTAACCGAAATTCCTTATTATTTGTCCGAAGTTTCAGTAGGTCTGAAATAGGTAAGCTTGCTTTGATACCAATATAATTGTACGGAAACCACAAATTTTGCGAATAACTGAAGTTTGGAGCCTGATATTGAGTTGTATAATTTCCAACAAAAGATACGGTTGGAAGCCACATAGTATTTGCCTTTTTTAATCTTAACTCATTTTCCTTTTGTGAAAAATACAATTGTTTCAATTCGGGTTTTTCGGGCACATCGACATTTAGAATCTGAGTAGGACTATTGTTCAGCAATACGGAAAGCGAATCGCTTAAAACCAGTGTTTCATTTTTGTCCAGATTCAATTGAAATTTCAAAGCACTGACAGCCAAATCGTAATTTTGAGTCGATTGTTTTTCTTTAATCATTGCATTTTCATAATCCGTCTGCGTTTTTAACATGTCTGATTCGAGGATAGTTCCGAGTCGCATCCGGTCTTTGGCAATGTCAAAATAAGCTTTAAACCTTTCGGTATTTTCATGGCTCAATTTCAACTGCTGTTCTTTCAATATCACATTTAGATAAGTCTCGGTAACGGTCATTTTAATGCTATTTTCTTTCTCTTTCAGCTTCTCGTTTTGTACGAATTGTTCCGCTTTGTTGATTTTTATATTCGATGTTAAACCAGGTTTGTAAATGGTTTGCGACAGTTCGAGACTTAATGTTGATTGATTTTTTGTTCCTGTTTGAAATTCCGTAATATTACCGTTTCCCTGATCAAAAACCATAGTCTGCAATTTTGTGTTGTACAGCAATTCTCCATTGGCAGAAATTTTAGGCAACCACTCGTTTTGTGATTTACGAATGGCGTTTCCCGCAAGCGCAACATCAATTGTGTTGGCTTGTGCATCAAAGCGGTTTTTTACCGCATATTCAAGTGCATCGTTAAGTGATAATGTGCTTATTTGTTGTGCTTCGATTTTAATAAAAGCTAAAAGCAACGCGAGGACAATTATAATTTGTTTTTTCATCTTTTTATTTTTTACATTCTAAATATTTGGACAGGTTCTAATTTGAAAATTTTCCGCATAGAGAAGAAACTTCCTGCAAGGCTCATCATCACAGTGATGTCCAATAGAACAAAGTACATTCCTACTGAAAACACCAGCGTTTGCCCAGCAAAAGACATTGCATATTGCAAACCAAACAGTAATCCCATCGAAACAAGAAAGCTAATAACAGCATATAACATCGCCTGGCGAACGATTAATTTCCCAATCAGATAATTGCTTCCGCCGATTGCCTTGATGGTTCCGTAATCACGGATGTGATCGTTGACCGAGGAGAACATAGTCAATCCGACGATGATAATGCCCGTAAACAAAGAAAACACAATCATCATATAGAACGGTATCACAATTCCACTTGAGGTTTTGTTATACTCCGTAGTGATTTCTGCAAATTTCTTTCCCGTATAAGCTTTGACATTGGGAATGGTTCGGTTGATTTGTTCTACTATCTTGTGTTGCAACAAGGTGTCGGACGTAGCACTTTTAATCAGGTAGGCACTTACCTGATTGGCATTAAAACCCGATAATTGCCTGGCCCGCTCAACAGTCGTGATAATATTTTGTTGGCCCAATCCAGGATTATTTATGGACAAACCACCTACGAATACACGAATATTGTTGAGGTAAAAATATTCTCCAACCTTAATGTTTTCCATGTTTTCCAAATCGTTTTTGTCAACAATCACAGCTCCCTCATTTTGCAAGTTTGCAAGATTAGTTTCAGGGGTAAACTTTTCAGGAGCACCAGCCATTTCGGGATATTGTACTCCGATAATGGACGCAACCGCTGTAGCTCCTGATTTGTATTTGCTTGTGCCACCTGTTACTATAACTGGAAATACTTTGTCCACATTAGGAATGGATTGCAGTTCGTACCCAACCCGCTTGTCCACTCTTACAAGCGTGAGCGATGAAGTACTTTTTTTGTCCACTACGAAAATGTATTTTTCATTTCCCTTCACTATGCCAAGACTGATATCAAGTATATTATTCAAAATTCCCAACTGTGCCCCTATAAGAAAAATTGAAATAACGATTCCCATCATAATCCCTACGAGCTTCATTTTCTCGTAAGTCATAAATTTTAAAGCTGTTTTCCACATAACTATTCTATTTTAGATAAATGACACAGTCCACTTTGCTGTTTATAATGGCTTTAGAATTACTGTCCAATCGAACTTTTACTTCTTTCACTCGCCGATCTTCCACCGTATTATCGTCGGAGAAAAGCGATTTTTTCTTAAGAAAATTGGCTACATAAACAACTGTCCCCGTGGCAATTTTTTCTCCGTTGAGTTGTGAGAAAATTTCAGTTTTCATTCCTTTTTTCACTTTATCCTGAAAGAGCTCATCCACTTCCGTCACGGCAACCAAAGCCCCGTCGGGAGCGAATTGACCCAGCTTTTTCCCTTGCGTCACGTAATCGCCATTGTGAACATCCCATTGCAAAACCTTGCCGGCAAAAACCGTTTTCAACTGTTTTTCTTTCAATACACTTCTGCGATAATTGACATTGGCCTTTATCTCCTCCATTTTGTTTATTTGCTGATTCTTATCAGCTACGGCTTTGGCATAATCACTCGACAGTTTTTCCATTTTTGCTTTATTATCGTTTAAGGCTTGTTCAGTAATGGCCTTTGCTTCAAACAATTTTTTGTTCAAGGCAATGTCACTCTTGGCTTTATCCAAATCGTTTTTGAGAGAGGCCTCATTTTGTTTAGCAGCTTCGATTGCCGAAAACTGAGCCGAAATCTTGCTTTCTTCCACTTCGAGCAACGCTCTGTCTGTGGCATTGTCCAAAACCAAAAGCAGACTTCCCTGTGCAACCTGCTGGTTTTCTTCTGCTAAAATTTTTGCTATACTTCCATTGGTCTTTGCATATATGTAAAGCAAGCCCTTTTCGGGTTCTATGCGAGCAACGCCTGTTACTTTCTGAATGTCCAATCGAACGGTTTGCGTTGAGTCGGTTTGAGGTTGAGTCCTACTGCCATCCTTGTAAGAACAGGATAAGATAAAGCATATCAATGCACTAATTATAAATAAATTCGTGATTTTCATTTGATTTTCATTTTTCATTTTTGATGTTTTATTATGTTATCATTTACAATAGTTACTTTTCCGTTGTCAATTTCGATACAGCGATCGGCATATTTTGTCAATCTCGGGTCATGGGTAACCACAGCTACGGCTTTTCCATCCCTCGCCAGTTGGCGTAATTCATCCATCACGATGTAGAGACTTTTGTTGTCGAGAGAGGCGGTCGGTTCGTCACACAGAATTATCTTCGGGTTCGTAACAAGGGCGCGTGCAATGGCAATACGCTGTTGTTGTCCGCCCGAAAGTTGTTTGGGTAGTTTCTTACGGTGTTCCAACATATCTACTTTTTGGAGCACCTCTTTAGTCCTTTTTTGAATTTCAGAATTTCCCAAATTCTGCATTTTCAGTGGAAAGGCCACGTTCTCCTCAGCTGACAATGCAGAAAGTAAATTAAATTGCTGAAATACAAATCCAATGGTATTCAGGCGAATTGATGCCATTTTGTTGGCTGAAAGTTGATTGATAATTTTACCATCAATTTCCAGCGTTCCTTCGGTCGGATATATCAGGCATCCAATCAGGGAGAGCAGAGTAGTTTTACCAGAACCCGATGGGCCGATTATGAGCAAAAGCTCTCCTTCATTCAATGCTATATTGCATTGTTCCAGTACTGGAAACTTGCCTACTGGTGATTCATATACTTTGGTTGCATTAATTAGTTTTGCTATCATCTTTTTTTATTTGAAATTATTAAGCAAAAGTATGGGGGCCATACGAAGATAAATAGCTATTTTGTCCACAAAATAGTCGCAATAGGTCATAATGGAAGATAATATTGAACAACACCCGCCGGGAGTATTAAAACCCTTTGCAGATATATTAGGGACGACAGTTGAAAAAGGAAGACTCAATATTCCTAAACATTACGGAAGAGGATATGCCAGCGTTCATATTATAAATGAACATCTTGCAATGATGATTAATAACTTCGAATTGAACAAGGAAATAAACATTTCTTCTCAGGGTGGCGATCTTCCATCGAACCTAATTTTGTTCAAGTTTCGAAATATCCTCCGAAAAACAGAAAACGTCGATGTTAAAGAGCGGATAAAAACAACGCCTTCTGTGCAGATTACCACCATGGGGATGAATACCGACATCCTTATTCCTGGAAATACCTACAAATCGGAAATTTACATTGCAATAGATGTCGTATACCTCAACAATCTGATTCCCAGCAAGAATAAAAACCGTCTGTTGCAAACCATTTTGGAAAATACACAGCCATTATTATTTGAACAAATTATCTATCCATCGTTGCAAGCTGTAGCAGATGAGATTGTCAGTGAGTCTGTTGATGACTCTTTTCAATTATTTTTCTACAGGGTGAAAGCAGAAGAGTTGATTTGTCGGTTTCTTATGGAGTTAGTAAAAAGAGATGAAACAAATATCTATGCTTTGAATATTCAGGACATTCAAACAATCTATAAGGTAAAGGAACGGAGGTTAGAGCAATTAGATAATCATGTCACTATTGAAGATTTGGCAGGATTCGCAAATATGAGCCCTTCCAAATTGAAAAGACTATTCAAACAGATTTTTGGTAGCAGTATTTTTAGTTATTTTCAGAAACTCCGCATGCAGGAAGCGGCTCGGTTATTAAAAGAAGGAAAGTTGTCCGTATCAGATGTTGGTTATCAGTTGGGTTTCACAAACCTAAGCCATTTTTCAAGAGTTTTTGAAGAACATATCGGGGTGAAACCGAAGAAGTATTCAAGGATGTAAAGTGAAAAGACAGAAAAACAACGAAACGCTAACAATGTATAATAAAAATAGGCGGGATAGTAGTAAAATCAAGGGTTGTAGCTCGCTTCAACTTTTGTGTAATTTGATAGGAAAGTGCGACGAAGTCGCCTACTTTTCATATACTTACCGTTAGTTGCAATAATGAAATCGACAAATTAGCAATACTATCAAAAACCAAAAACTATGAAAAAAACTAAAGTCCTTTTGATAATCCTGATTCTAATTTCTCAAATATCATTCGGACAACAAAACCGTGACTCACTTTTCACGACACTAGGATATTCGACAAAAATTGAATCTGAGTTTCTAAATCAGACAAAGACCCTGTTCATACACCTTCCATTCAAATACGACAAAAATAAAGAGTATCCGTTGATAGTTTTAACCGACTTTATGGCATTCAAACCTCTTTCGAGTACAACTGAGATAATGGCATATAACCAAACAATTCCGTGGTGCATTGTGGTCTGCCCGATGACAACGAATGTACCGGATGAGTATTCTCCAATTATTGACAATGACTCAGAAAAAATAAATGGAGGAAAAACTATTTCGTTCTATGAGAAAGAACTATTTCCATTTCTGCAATCAAAATATAAAATATCAAAGAAAATTCTGTGGGGAAAAGGATTCTCCGGCATGTTCTCAACATTTGTAATGTTATCGAAACCAGACTTATTTGATAGTTATATTTCTGACACACCAAATTTTGAGCTCATGGAGAAAGAAATAAATGGAGATAAAACGTTTGAAAAAATCGGAGAAACTAAAGTCTCCTACTATTTGACAGAAACCATGACTGAAGAAAAGGACAATGCTAATTTGACATTTTTGACTAAACTAAAAAATGTGCAAAAGAGCAATTTTACTTGGGATTATGTGGAGAATAACGATTCAATATTTATTTCAAGGATTTTAACAAATTATACTCATGGACTAAACTTTTTGTTTAACGAGACAAATGAATAAATTACTGCAACTAACAATTAGCCTCTAATAAAGCGTTGCTTGCACACGCTTTGCATTGGAGGCTGTGTTGGACTAAACATTGCTTGTCTGATTCAACTACTTGGCAGTTAATTTTTGCTTATAGTGTTTTCAATCGACTTTTTTCATTCATCGGTCTGAATTACAGGAAAATATACGGCATAAAAAAACATTGAACTACTTCTGTTTATCGAAGGGTTGAAATGTAGTAAATTTGTTTTAAATGGCAGTATTCATTCTCAAATTAAATAAAAAGGATTTTGGATGCTAAATAGACGCGGCAACCTATCGCCAATGGATAGAATAGAAAACAATAAGCTCCCGCATAGCGGGTTTAGTTCAACACAGTACATATTGCAGGGCGGGGTTTGGTGGTACGCCAACTGCGGATTCTCGTTTCGCAGTTCCGTGTCCTTCGGACAGGAACGCTCTTCGAAATCCGCCCCGACAACATGTACCAACCGTTATGCAAAATTTTAAAAAAGCTGCTAATTGAGAATGAAGTTTTCAGATTTGAAATTACCCAAGAATTGTAAAGATTTATCAATGAAGACTGATTCATTAAGGCAAATTTATGACTCTATTAAATTTGAAGAATTATTTGAACCAGTCCAGATGAGAGAAATAATTAAAGGAAAGATGAATGTTGTAATAACCAATCATCTCGATTTAATTGCATGGCAAAAAGAAATTGCTTACAGTGGAATTATAAAAATGCGAAAAACAGAAAATTCAATTTTACAACTTCTAAAAAATAATGATTTATATTCTGTCTTTATTTTATTAAGACATCACATGGAAAACGCTGGTTTATTGACACTTTCCGTTGATATTTTATTAGAAAGCCTTAATAATGATGATTTTGAAAAATTAAATAAATATATTTCAAAAACTTGGTTTGGAAATTCATTTTTCAATAAACCTATGTTTCGAGAATCAGATGAAGCATTTGGTGCAATTGAAACAATTACGGTATCAGCGATGATAAAATCAATGGATAATTTTATTAATAATGTATCCAAAACTTCAAAAGAAAAAATATCTGATAATCCATTTTCAAAAAATTATTCTTGGCTAAGTCAATTTGCACATCCCAATTCTGCATCTTCTTGTTTTTTTACGACTACTTCCCAAACAAATAACGGTACAGACTTAGTTTTTAATTGGGACGGTAACTTTGTCGAGGACGTTGGAATTGAAAAAATATTAAATATGCTATTCTTTAATATTTCGGTTGGACTGGCAAATTATTTTCTTCTAAATTCATATAAATTTCAGGAAGACATGACAGTTACACAAGACAATGAAATTGCAATGAGAGCATATTTTGAAATATTAAATAGATTTGAAAACAAAAACTTTGCATAACAATTAGCCTCTAATCAAGCGTTGCTTGCATACGCTTTGCATTGGAGGCTGTGTTGAACTAAACATGTCCTGCTTGCAACCACTTGCCGATTAGTTGTTTGGGTATAGTGTTTTCAATCCGTTTTTTGGGATTCCCCCGATGCGTATTTTTCGGGTTTCCGTGATGCGAAGTTTGGTTTTATGCAGAAGAAACCGGTATGCGCCGGAGTAAACCAGCAGGTTTAGCGATGTTTCTGAACAAGGCCTGCCTGTTTTAACACCGGTTCTTTGATTATGGACACAGCTTTCCCGTTTACGCCTTTGGCGCATCAATTTAAATCGTACAATGACAGGCATTATCACATTCCTGACAATACATTGACGGGCGGCGCGCGCTCTTTGGGGTAGGTTTCCAGCAATTGCAGTTCTCCCCCGCAGTCGCGGCATTTTAGCAGGGACCGCGGGCCAAAACGCAAGGCCAATATCTACGCCCGCGAAAGTGGTGTTGTCCGCAGCAGCCCTACCCTAAGGTTTTCCCGGATAGCCGAAAGGCTTTGCTTTTTGTTTCGTGAACTCAAAAACCCCAAATGACGGATCCGCCTAAAGTAAGGCGGGACGATGTGATCCAGAAAGCGTTTCAGGAACGCTACCCCGGGGATGGTTTCGGTTTTCTTTTGGTAGCCGTTTTTGCGGTCGCACCAACTAAAGGTAACCTGGCCCCCGGTTACATTCAATATCCGCGCATTGGAGATGGCCACCCGGTGGGTATACCTTCCCAGGTATTCCACCACACTTTCCGGTGAGCCAAAAGCCTGTTTGGCATACACCACCCAGGGCTTTTTGATCAGATCGCGCGGCACCTGCTTTTCTATTTTTCCCTGCCGTTTCAGCCTGCGCAGTTTCTTTGCAAACCGGGCACTGAACACGGCCGACATTTGCTTGACATCAAACAAAAAGTTGCCATCCTGTTTGCTGCTTTTCCACCTGCCGTTTTTATCTATGCCACCTGCCGGAACAATCAAATGCACATGCGGATGGAACCTGAGCTGCTGGTCCCAGGTGTGTAGAATCGCAATAGCCCCGGGCTGTGCGCCGAGCAGCTTGGGGTCGCGGGCAAACAGGCACAAGGTCTCCCACGATTTTTCGATCAGCAGGTTGTGCATCAGCTTGCGGTTGAACCGGAACAGTTCCAGCAGGTTATGCGGAACGGTGAACACCACATGAAAGTATTTTACCGGCAGCAGTTCCTGTTTGCGTGCTTCCACCCACAACTCCTTGTCGATGCCCTGGCAACGCGGGCAATGGCGGTTGCGGCAGCTATGCAGCACGTAATGCACCGAGCCGCAATCGCCACACACCATGGCCGAACCTCCCAGTTCGGGGGTACGGCAAACAGACAAAGCCTGCAGCACCTTTAGCTGGTATTTTGAAATGCCTCTTTCTTTTAACAAGGTGGGTAAAAACTTGCGAACAACTGCCCCCAGGGTATTACCGGGAAGCATAACCGTAGAGCTTTTCCATTGGCGCAAACCCGGCCCTGGGGTTCGAGCGGGCGATATGCAAATACATCATGGTGGTGGCGATATCGGCATGCCCCAGCTGGTTTTTTACGCTTACAATGTCCAACCCCATCTCCAGCAGGTGCGTGGCATAGCTGTGCCGCAGGGTATGGATACAAACTTCCTTTTGGATACCTGTCTTTTGGATACATGAACGAAAAGCATGGCGGATACCTTCGCGGCTGATTTGACTTCCGCGGACCTTCCCGTTGAAAAGCCAAGCCTGCGGGTTCGAGGTTGAAAGGTATTCTTTCAGCCCTTTGAGCGTGAGTGGCGAAACGGGGATGTAACGGTCTTTTTTGTGCTTGCTTTGGCGCACGTGTACCCGTTTTCGGTCAAAATCAATATCGGTTATTTTCAGGTTGATAACCTCGGAAATCCGAAGGCCGCAATCGTAGGCAACGGCAAACAAGGCCCGGTGCTTTAACAGTTTGGGCGTTTTCAGGATAAGCTTGATCTCGGCCTGGGAAAACACCACAGGCAACGCTTTACTGCCGGAAACCGGGGGCAGAGCCAGGTAGAGCTTCTCGTTTTTGAACATCGAAAACAGCGTGCGCAGCCCGTACACCAGGTGCTTGAACGAACTCATGCTGGGCTTTTCGTTTTGCCGGATATGGAAAAGGTATTCTTCCATCTGGTCAATCGACAGCTCCAAAGGCGAACATTCGAAGTGAAGCACCATTTTGGATACTTGCATCAGGTAATTACGCGTGCACGACTCGGATTTGCCGGCAATGGTGTACTTGCGAAGGAACTTTTCGCTGATGGTTTTAAACTCGGGAACAGCCTCGCAGGCCTGCTCCCTGCTCCTCCGGATATGCACCAACTTTGCCCAAGGCGGCTGGTCAGGATTTGCAATCCTGACCTTATAGTTTGGGATTTGCAATCCCACTAAAGCAACTGCCTTTGTCATACCAGTTCAATGTTGACCAATCCTTTTTCGCCTGCATAATCACGTGCCGAACTGTACAAATATTCTTCTGGGTTTGCCACCAGTTCTGCCTTTACCGGGTTATTGTGGATGTAAGCCATCTTTTCTTCCAGGAAAGCAGTCAGGTGGATTTCCTTTGCATCATTCCCCCCGAAGCCTCGGGGCCACACCTTGTAATGCCGTATCTTCTTATTGTTCTTTCCTGCATACCAAAATAAGTTCAGCAGCCAGTCGCGCCTGCTTTCAGTTCCTGTTTTTATGGCATCAACGAGCGCTTTGCTTGTAGCCTTCTTGAAATCGCGCAGGATGTCCGATAAGCTTTCTTCATCGACAGCCCCGGCAATCAGGTGCAAGTAGTTCGACATCAGGCACCAGCAGTACACCCTTAAACCTTTATTGGCAATACAATAATTCAGGGAATCAACAACCAGGTGTTTGTAAACTGGACGGGTAAAGATATCAACCCACTCCACCATTGTTAATGTTAAGTAATAGGTATATCCCGGCGATATCTTGTTGCGTATTCCCATAGGCGTGAAGATATGAATTATTTGGATTGCAAATCCAGTGTTAACTAGGTCAGGATTGCAAATCCTGACCAGCCGCTGCCAGCTTTCGACAGATCCCGATGAGCAGGGTAAAAGTCTCCTTCCCGTTCCCCGGCAATTGCAGGAGGAAAGCTTGGCTTCAGTTTTTCAAAGAACGCTCAATTAAGTTAGCAGGGGTAGAAACACAGTATTTAATATTATTGACACAATGCTTACCAAAGCTAAGTTTAAAGACTTCTTTAATAAAAATATTGCTGCACTTTAAAAGCAAAAAGCCCGATTGCTCGGGCTTTTCTATTATACTAATTTTCCATTTCTAATAGCTTGTTCTAAATCTCCTAATGTCAAAGGAGTAAATTCTGGTGGTTTAGTTTTCCTAAAAAGATTAACAATCGATGCTAAAATCATATCACCTTCAGGTTTGAAATATTTATTAAAATCAAATTCTGATATATCGACATTAAAATTTCCTCCAAAATTCTCAATAAATTCAACTGCATCGTCACCCCAAATATTCAAATCCTCTTGCAGTTTAGTATCTTTTGTAAAGTCAAAAGTATACCCACCTCTGATTTCATTCACAAACTTCTTTATTTCTTCTGATATATTCTCCATTTGTAAATCATTATTTATTGTGAACTAACACCTTCTTCTTGCTAACAAAATAATTATGATTATCCGCTACCTCAATATTATAAACGAAGATAGTCCGATTTTCCTTTGTAATGGTTGTTACCTTTTTTGTCTTTCCCTTTGAGGTCAAAAGTAAATCCGCCTCTTTTAAATCTTTGACTTTTACCCAACCTTTACCAGTAACATAAAATGGATGTTCCGAAGTAACGGTTATTACTTCTTTACCTACAGTAATATTGTAAACTTCTGTTACTTCTCGTTTAAAGAATTTGACAATAGGATTTAGTTCAAGCTCTTCTTTTTCAAAATTATAGCTATGGACATTAATGCCTTCTTTTAATTCCTCAATGTTTACAAGTCCGTTTTCAGTATAAACCTTTGTTCCCTCTTCAAAGCAAACATAGATTCCATCACTTCCCATATAAGCCGGTCCACTACCTGGTAATTGCTGCGCCTTATCAAAATCAATATGAAATTGGTCATAAGATGGGAAAAAATCTCTAAGTAAATTGTTCGCATCATTAATTGTTAAAGCCCAACCAACATATGGGACAAGTCGTCCGAGAGCACGACCAAGAACAGTTGTTCCCATGACTCTTACGCCCATTTTTTGAGGTAAAGCTTTCGCTAAGTATTTTGATGCTATTGAAGAGCCTGCTTTAGAACCTAAGGCTCCAACAGGTTTTAAGGCTTTTATTGGTTGACCTAATGCAATTAACGCTGGTCCTATCAAATGTTCGCTAAATCCAGCTTGTTGTGATTCAGACAGTGCCATTGGCGCATGCCAATCATCACCCCCTCCGTTTGTGGCCCCCACCGGAACAAAGACACTAGTAACATCTGCGGAAAAGGTAGCCTGAAAATCAGCAGAACCAACCGCGCCAACACGGTGTTGTCCGCTTACGCTTGTTTGTTGGTGCCAAACCCCAAATACCCCGTTTCGGGAACCAAACCGGGAGCCATGAACAGGAACATTAGTACTGTAAGGCTCAATGGCCGCCGAATAAGCGTATCCCCATCCAACTTCAGGATTTCCAAAGTCAACAGAACGGTATGTACCGCTGTACCAGTCGTAATAAACACCATTTAATCCAGTACCATTACCATTTTCACCTGGCAACAGATAATCGTCATTTCGCAGGAATTTCAGCCACCATTCATCTCCCCCTTCTGCAAAATAGGCATACCCAGTTGGGTCTGTGTAAGCAAGCGGGTTATTCAGGCAATAGCTGTAGCGGTTATAGTTTTGAGAATAACCGGGATCCTGAATAAGTGGGTCAGGGCTCAAAAACCTTCCTACAATCGGGTCATACAAACGTCCTTGCATATTTATAAGATTAAATTCCGGAAGGTGTTCATGCCCGGTGTAGCCTATGGAGATTATCCAGCCGGGGTTAACAAGAGAATTACCCGTCACAATATCCTGTGGCCTTCCCCAGGCGTCATAACTTCTGTTTTCCACAACATTTCCGGTTGCATCTGTCAACTGAATAATGCTTCCCAAATGATCCTGATGGATATAAAATATCCGGGCATTTTGCCCTTCTTCTTTTACCCGGGCAGCAATTATCCCTCCAAATCCACGGATGTAGCAAATTGTCCGGACTGGCTTATCCTTTTCTTCAATCACCTCGTAATCACTATCTATCCGAAACCGCCTTCGAACAATCTGGTTTTTGTATTTTAGGGTTTCTATACACAAACTTTCATCCGGGCCATACACAAATTCCATATCGTAATCCCCTTCACTTATCAAACTGACTTTACCAAAAGCTGTATAGGTAATTGACTGCTGATTTTCGGGAATTTTAAGAAAAGCCCCCGCTGATGGTGTGAGCCCGGAAATTGCATGCGGACGACTACCACTATAGCTAAACGCTCCCACAAGCCCCCTGTAGGTCATATTTCCGGCATCCGAATAATGATAGTCTTCATCGTTTACCCCGGACGATGCAGTAAGCCTGTTAAAGTTATCATACTCAAACTGGTCATTACTAACATACCGCCCTCCCTCGAAACGGTGTGTGCGCCCAGTCATTTGCAGAAATTTATTCTTATCGTAGCGATAGGATTGTTCACATTGCCCGCTTGTTTTAGCGATCAGCCGACCCAAATTATCGTATTCATAAACTGTCTCCGAACCGTTTCCCAGCATCAACCGCTTTACCTTGCCCAAAGCGGTAGCTTTCTTCAGTTGCCCAATCGGTCCCTTGCTGTCGCTGATCCCATTCAAGATACCTTCTGCTGTATAGCTATAATTAAGTGCATATCCATTGGGGAAAACGTAAGTAGCAATTCGTCCAACAGCATCGTAAGCCATTTCATATTGATAACTGTCCCCGCCAACTATTTTATTATACCTGGTTTTTCGTCCAAACTGGTCATAGGTATTCGCGAAAGACATATTGTTTCCATTAAGCTCGTCCAAATAACCGATAAATTGGCGGTCATAACTATAACCCACCTGAAACTCTCCGTTATTACGGGTTTTAATCCGTCCCTGATCATCATAAGTCGCGGAAGCACTACCAATCGGACTGTTTTCTGCTATAACCTGATCCTGATCATTGTATTCTGTATCCCAGATCCCTGCATCCGGATCAATCATTTTTGTCTGGTTCCCCGCACCATCATATTCGAATTTCAAGCTTGTCCCCAAAACGTTAACTTCCGACAACTGCCCGGCTGGCGTATATTGATAGGAAATCTTAGCTAAATCAGTAGATTTCACCACAAGTCCATCAGCATTAAACTCCTGCTGAACCGTAAGACCCAAATAACGATCTGCAACAGACTGGGCGTTTCCGTTATAACTATATGTCAGGTCCTTTCCGGCACCTTTCAGGCTTGTTATTCGCCCATACTGATCATAGGTATACAAAGCCACCTCAGAAGGCTCATTGCCATAGTAAGGCTTGGTGGTTTCAGCCAGCTGTCCCAATGTATTATAAACCCTTTCTGATACCACGTCTCCGTTTAAGCCTGGGGAAACATTCTTTAGTTGCTTTCCAAACAGATCATAAAAACCAGTCTCCTCATAGCCGCCACTTTTTATTGTTTTGATTTCGTAAACATAAGCAGTATCTGCCGACCAGCTAATTTCCCGTTCTACCGAATTACCATCAGGAAAAACCGTCCTGATAAGGGCACCCGAAGGGTCGTATTGCATTTTAGTCTCAAGGTTATTCGGATCTTCCTCTGAAATCCGATTGCCCAGTAAATCATATTCAAAATGAACTGTTTGATTACCAGGAAACGTTTGACTTGTGACAAAGCGGCCCGAAGGATCATAAGCATTCAATAGAGTACCGTTAGAGGCCTTCTGCTCAATCAAATTTCCAAAATTGTCATATTCCATAAAGACAGTAGAAGTTCTGCCACCTAAAGTAACAGTTTTTTGCGTTAAATTATCATTTTCATAGGCACAATCAATTTGAGTAACCCTGCTCTTCCAGATTTATACCAACATCGATCAAGGTGGCTGGTCAGGATTTGTAATCCTGACCCTGTTAAGCCCGGATTTGCAATCCGAATATCCAGTAAGCCAAACATCGCCATCCTGCAACTGCCGGGCGGACAGGCTGACCCAGTACAGAAACCGCAATGAAAAACTCCGTGCTGCCTTTCAAAGAACTTGCTGCCAATTTAGCAAAAATTTCAAAGGGGGCATCCAGTCATTGGCGGACAGCTCCTTTATTTGTTCGGCCCTTTACAAAAGTGCCAGCACATGTAAATTATTTGGTCAATGGGGATTACAAATCCCATACTAATACGGTTCGGATTACAAATCCAAACCAGCTGCCGCCAGCCAGCTTTGGCACATCCCGAAGAGCAGGATAAAAGCCCCTTCCCTTTCCCCATCAGTTGTAGGGGAAGGCTCTGCTTCAGTTTTTCAAAGAACTCGCTGCCAATTTAGCAAAAATTTCAAAGGAGCCATCCACCTAATTGGCGAACGGTTCCTTTTTAGTTCATTTTATAGCACACTTTGCAAAAGTTCGCCAGAGAGGAGCACGAATCACAAATCCGAGCTAGCAAGATTTGCTAAGAAAGATTATCCGTGAGGATTTGGAACTTGAACTTGATACATTTATTGAACTTTGGAATAAGCATAAATAAAAAAGCCCGAGCAATCGGGCTTTTTTGTTATTTTGTTAATATGCTTTTTAATAATATCGGCCCCCAAAAAAGATACGATGTTGTAATTAAGAAAAACACAGAGGTTAGCAAAACTGACAACTTGTGACTATTATTAAACTTCGGCTTCTCTTTAACTAATCGTTTTCCTTTTCCTGTCCTATAAAACACCAGGTAATTCACTACCATAATAGCAACAAATATACCGACCATTATATAGTTTGACATGTTGTAATCAGCTACATAAGCAGCAATTATGCTCAGGATTCCATTTACTAAAAGTGATAACGAAAAACTTAAAGTAAAAACAACTGTTGAGTGTGGCTGATTATCTGGTAATACCTTTGTATAAAAAAGGTAATAGTAATAATAAAAAACGTTCATCATGGTTTGTAATTTTGATAGAAGTAATACCAAAGAGCTTCATTGGATTGCGATGGTGCTCCGACTTGATTTTCCCAACGATTGTACCAGAAATTAAACTTAGCTTCTTGATACCATCCCATATTTGTAACACCACGTCCAAGTTCCCATCCAACTCCCCAAGCAGCCCCATAAATTCCGCCAAGCGTTGAGAAAGCATTTGTTCCCTGTTCTGCAAGCATCCATCCTGTACCCATTTCTCCAGCAGCATAATCTCTCTGAATCGAATAAGCATTCCAAGCACCTAATGCACGACCACCCCATTTAATTGCATTAGAGGTTGTTTTACCAAACTTGTTTTTACCGCCAGTAAATCCATTTCCACCCCAAGTTTGTTTATACATTTTGAAGTTTTTACCCATCCATGTACCGTATTTCTCACTATAGTACATTTCGCTTGCTGCCGTACCTGCTGCACCTACAAAAGCTTCCCATCCTGGGCCTCCCCCTTGGGAACTGGCCCCCACCGGAACAAAGACACTAGTAACATCTGCGGAAAAGGTAGCCTGAAAATCAGCAGAACCAACCGCGCCAACACGGTGTTGTCCGCTTACGCTTGTTTGTTGGTGCCAAACCCCAAATACCCCGTTTCGGGAACCAAACCGGGAGCCATGAACAGGAACATTAGTACTGTAAGGCTCAATGGCCGCCGAATAAGCGTATCCCCATCCAACTTCAGGATTTCCAAAGCCAACAGAACGGTATGTACCGCTGTACCAGTCGTAATAAACACCATTTAATCCAGTGCCATTACCATTTTCACCTGGCAACAGATAATCGTCATTTCGCAGGAATTTCAGCCACCATTCATCTCCCCCTTCTGCAAAATAGGCATACCCAGTTGGGTCTGTGTAAGCAAGCGGGTTATTCAGGCAATAGCTGTAGCGGTTATAGTTTTGAGAATAACCGGGATCCTGAATAAGTGGGTCAGGGCTCAAAAACCTTCCTACAATCGGGTCATACAAACGTCCTTGCATATTTATAAGATTAAATTCCGGAAGGTGTTCATGCCCGGTGTAGCCTATGGAGATTATCCAGCCGGGGTTAACAAGGGAATTACCTGTCACAATATCCTGTGGCCTTCCCCAGGCGTCATAACTTCTGTTTTCCACAACATTCCCGTTTGCATCTGTCAACTGAATAATACTTCCCAAATGATCCTGATGGATATAAAATATCCGGGCATTTTGCCCTTCTTCTTTTACCCGGGCAGCAATTATCCCTCCAAATCCACGGATGTAGCAAATTGTCCGGACTGGCTTATCCTTTTCTTCAATCACCTCGTAATCACTATCTATCCGAAACCGCCTTCGAACAATCTGGTTTTTGTATTTTAGGGTTTCTATACACAAACTTTCATCCGGGCCATACACAAATTCCATATCGTAATCCCCTTCACTTATCAAACTGACTTTACCAAAAGCTGTATAGGTAATTGACTGCTGATTTTCGGGAATTTTAAGAAAAGCCCCCGCTGATGGTGTGAGCCCGGAAATTGCATGCGGACGACTACCACTATAGCTAAACGCTCCCACAAGCCCCCTGTAGGTCATATTTCCGGCATCCGAATAATGATAGTCTTCATCGTTTACCCCGGACGATGCAGTAAGCCTGTTAAAGTTATCATACTCAAACTGGTCATTACTAACATACCGCCCTCCCTCGAAACGGTGTGTGCGCCCAGTCATTTGCAGAAATTTATTCTTATCGTAGCGATAGGATTGTTCACATTGCCCGCTTGTTTTAGCGATCAGCCGACCCAAATTATCGTATTCATAAACTGTCTCCGAACCGTTTCCCAGCATCAACCGCTTTACCTTGCCCAAAGCGGTAGCTTTCTTCAGTTGCCCAATCGGTCCCTTGCTGTCGCTGATCCCATTCAAGATACCTTCTGCTGTATAGCTATAATTAAGTGCATATCCATTGGGGAAAACGTAAGTAGCAATTCGTCCAACAGCATCGTAAGCCATTTCATATTGATAACTGTCCCCGCCAACTATTTTATTATACCTGGTTTTTCGTCCAAACTGGTCATAGGTATTCGCGAAAGACATATTGTTTCCATTAAGCTCGTCCAAATAACCGATAAATTGGCGGTCATAACTATAACCCACCTGAAACTCTCCGTTATTACGGGTTTTAATCCGTCCCTGATCATCATAAGTCGCGGAAGCACTACCAATCGGACTGTTTTCTGCTATAACCTGATCCTGATCATTGTATTCTGTATCCCAGATCCCTGCATCCGGATCAATCATTTTTGTCTGGTTCCCCGCACCATCATATTCGAATTTCAAGCTTGTCCCCAAAACGTTAACTTCCGACAACTGCCCGGCTGGCGTATATTGATAGGAAATCTTAGCTAAATCAGTAGATTTCACCACAAGTCCATCAGCATTAAACTCCTGCTGAACCGTAAGACCCAAATAACGATCTGCAACAGACTGGGCGTTTCCGTTATAACTATATGTCAGGTCCTTTCCGGCACCTTTCAGGCTTGTTATTCGCCCATACTGATCATAGGTATACAAAGCCACCTCAGAAGGCTCATTGCCATAGTAAGGCTTGGTGGTTTCAGCCAGCTGTCCCAATGTATTATAAACCCTTTCTGATACCACGTCTCCGTTTAAGCCTGGGGAAACATTCTTTAGTTGCTTTCCAAACAGATCATAAAAACCAGTCTCCTCATAGCCGCCACTTTTTATTGTTTTGATTTCGTAAACATAAGCAGTATCTGCCGACCAGCTAATTTCCCGTTCTACCGAATTACCATCAGGAAAAACCGTCCTGATAAGGGCACCCGAAGGGTCGTATTGCATTTTAGTCTCAAGGTTATTCGGATCTTCCTCTGAAATCCGATTGCCCAGTAAATCATATTCAAAATGAACTGTTTGATTACCAGGAAACGTTTGACTTGTGACAAAGCGGCCCGAAGGATCATAAGCATTCAATAGAGTACCGTTAGAGGCCTTCTGCTCAATCAAATTTCCAAAATTGTCATATTCCATAAAGACAGTAGAAGTTCTGCCACCTAAAGTAACAGTTTTTTGCGTTAAATTATCATTTTCATAGGCACAATCAATTTGAGTAACCACCGATTTCCCATTATAATTGCGCGTCTCGCTAATCTGATTGGGAAGCGAACGGTTTTTGGTATCGGAAGCAAAGCTTGATGCAGTTGTAATACTTACCCCATCGTTTGAACTCGTATGGACAATTCCGGGGTTCCCCCATTGATCATACTGTTCAAACGATTTTTGATGAGTTGTATTCTGTAAATAATCCTGATCTATAACACTGGCGATCTTTAAATAATGCCTCTGGGCTTCGAGAGGGACAAGTACATAAGCATATTTTGTTGAATGAATTAAATTATGATTGACTTTTTTATTGACCAACTCAGGGACTACCCCAACCCGGGAACCAAAATAGCGAAAAATTGTTGTCTGTTCTGCATTCATTTCGTAATTATGGATTGTAAACGAATTAAAACCTATCGGAATGCGGTCTCTTTTATCAACCAACATATCCGTGTATTTATAACTAAGCTCATTATACCCGTGAGATCCATTGCTTTGCCGAACAGCGCTTGTGACAACCCGGGGAAACAGTCGGACAAAAACCGAATCCGGATATGCCGTTTCAGACGAAGAATAGACTACTGAATCCGCAATTGAAGTATACGAGATTAAGGTTTCCTTGTTAAATCCATCAATAACTCCCTTCAGGTAACTATTTCGTTTGTCAATCGCCCAATCTGTCATTATGTTATTTTCATAATCAAACAACTCTTTACAACCATCGCCATCATAATCAATTACAAAATTCGTCCCTTCAACCTCCACCAAATTATCTTTACAGTTTTTCAAATGCAGACATCCGGGAAACAACAGGGTTTTGGTCCTTAAATGATTCAGCGTTATTGGCTGACCAATGCACTCAAAGGGAGAAAACTCATCTATTGTTAAAACCAAATCATCACGGCCATCATTGTTAATATCCACCCCCGTAGTTGAAACGGCAAAACGGGGAGAGGTGTACTTATCTAAAGTTAAAAAAGTCAAATCATCGACCAGGCACAAGGTATCACAAACCTCCCAACTATTATTATATGAATAAACGAGCACCGGATTCCCAAAATATGTATACACAGCAGGCACCTCTTCCGGCAAACCGGACTGAGCCTGATTGTGTCCGGACAAATTGCGATCATCCGTCGCTCGACCATCAGCGACTCCATATACAGGTCTGCCAATTGCAATGACTTCTGTTTTTCCGTCTCCATTAAGATCCAATGAGGCTAACACTTTTTCAACAGCAAGCGGAGAACCAATATTAATAATACGACTCATATCCGGAGCCAGAGCCTGCAATTGGGTTCCTTTTAAAACCGTTTTAATATTTGTATCACCAAGGTAATTCTTGGAATTGTCAAACGAAAAGGCTTTACTGGTCGCTTTTACAAGGGTTATTGTATTCAAGTCTTTGTCGAACGAATAAACACTTCCGTCTGACAATACAATGTCAGGAATATCATCGTGGTTTACATCCAATAATCTTAGATCAAATTCACTTGACGACATTGAATTCGAGTCGTCTTCCAACTGAGTAGAAATGGACGTTATTTGTTCAAGTTCTCCATCTTTCAATTGATATACAATTACATCAGTTCCAAGATATGTGTATTTATCGGTATTATTTCCCCCACCATCTGAGATTCTTTTCGATGAATATGATGGCGATAGCACGATAACCTCCGCCATACCATCACCGTTAATATCTTCAACCCGAACAACCGGACTTTTCAGCTTAAATGAAAGGTCTTCCGGGGCGACGACACCTACTCCAGCATCAAGCCCAATGTTGGTAGGTCCTCTTTTCTCCACATCACTGTTAGGGATGCGACACCCTTTGGTGAGTTTATAATTTCCATTCTCTGAATCAAAAAGGAAAGATTCCGGCTCCATGGTTACGCCATTTTCGGAGGAATAAAAAACACTTAAACAACTCGTTGTTTTTGACATTTCATACACAAGCGGATAATTATAAATTTGCCTATGAAGCATTAAAAGATCCGGACTGCCGTCACCATTTAAATCTGCCTGAGACAAAGTAATTTCTGGCTCATAGCCAATACTCTGTTCTTGTCTGTGCACATCAAATTTATTGGCATAAATTGTATCGTTTACACGATTACCCACAACAAAATGACCATTTTCACCTGCATAATATATTCTACTCTTTGCAAATAAATCCTGTTTCCCGTCGCCATTAAAATCGCAGACAACACTACCACCAACATCCTCCTCCGTAAGCTCTACATCTACTGATTGTGTTTCTTTTAAAATATCAAGTGTATTCATCCACGAAAAATAAACCGGACAATATTCTTCCCCATCACTTGTCTCTCGCGAAACACTACGTAATTGTGCACCATACATCCTACTATAGCCATATTCAAATTTGTATTTATATAACAGACTACCTGCTGATTCAATTGATATTTCATTGAGTAAGTGCCCGGAAGTACGATAAAAGCCATTGATCCACCGACCTGCCACCTGATCAGATGCAATATAATGAAAGACAATCGAGTTAACATGATTATTAAACGCTCCTCCATAAGTAATTCTCTTAGGCAGTGAGCTGCCAAAATCATCTTCCACATACTCAAAATCGATTGTATTTCCGTTAGGATCAGTTATTTTTGACATACAATATGCACTAACCAGTTCATTTGAAGAATGCCCGGCAGGCAGGTATTCCTGATTAAATTCCGGAACAGGTGCATATACCTTATGATTGTAAGCATAAACATTACCGTTTATTTCCTGATAAGTAAAACCATCAGTTGTTTTATAAATCTCCTGAGATGGGGCATTGACTTTCATATAAGTACCAGTTGCTGTTTTAACCAGTCTTGTCCCATCAAGTGAGAAAACATCATCTTGGGAATAGGTAATGGGAAAGTCATTATCATCAACAATACGGTTATTAGGCTCTCTTGTAATTATCGAAAAGCCTCCCAATCCAAACCCAAGATTAAATAGGCTTGAAGATCTGTTATTCCCATAAAGTACTGACAACTTTGGCATTAAATGTCCGCTTCCATGAGGGAGTTCGATTGGCAGAGTATAATTTGTCTCTCCTGAAGGATTCACGCTGAACCGTCCTGAAAGTGAAGCCACCAGATAAGTACTATCAATGTTTGTACTGACTAAATAGTCGCTAAGATCCTCTCTTGCGGGGAATCCTTCAATAGGGTATGGGATCTCCCCCGGGTCAGGATTTAATACTTTCTTTTTCGTTTGAGCTTGTCCTTCAACTTGCACAGCAAGGACAAACAGAAGCAACGCGAGCACATAGCCCGTATATTGTTTTGTTTTCATATGATTAAAATTCAGGTGATTGCATCTTACTTTTTAATGATCTTCCAGGTTGAAGTTTCTGACCCAACGCTTATTCGCATCAGGTAGTAACCGGAGGGCTGGCCGCTCAAATCAACAGCGGTCAGGCCTGATTCTATTCGCCTGGTTAGGATTACCCGCCCTTCCAGGTCGGTAACGGCGATGGTTCCCTCAGTCAGACTTTCAAGCTTGCTGATACTGACCGATAACAGTCCTTCGGTTGGGTTGGGATAAATCTTGATTTCCTGCTCCTTCCATTCATACAAATCCTTTTCAGGGTTATTGGCTGTCGCTACTGTAGCGCTTTTTGTGCCGAGTACAATCACTTGTCGCTGGATCCGGTTCCCCGACTTATCGTAGGCAAACTCAACAGATGACTGTGCCATACTGATGGTTGGGACAAGAAGGAACAGAATAATACCCAGAAGTAGAATTTTTTTCATAGTTTTAAATGTTTTTGGGAGTGGGGACTCCCGATTAATAATTAAAGTTTACTAAATGGATGCCGGCCTTTGGACCGGTATCTTTTTTTTTAAGTTACAATAAGAAACCAGCTGCAAGCCTCGAGCTGCAAGTATCCAACCACTGGCGGAGAAGCTACTGAAAGAATAGTCGCAGTTTTCAGTCGCAGTCGCAGTAGGCAGAAAAAAGCCAGGAGCCGTAAAAACTGACAACTGAAAACTGACAACTTCCAAGTTGCAAGCTGCAAGGATCCAATGCCTAAGTTGGGACGAACCCAATGCCTAAGTTGGGACACTCCCAAAGCTTAAGTTGGGACACTCCCAAAGCCTAAGTTGGGACAGACCCAAAAAATCGTAACTTTCCTACGGCGGGGCTACCTCTTATACAGACCTTGTATTCATTAAAGCTTTTCATTTCACTTGGCTTACAAAATTCGGATCAATTCTTTTAATCAATTAAAATTCATTGAACCCATAATAGGCACATCGGACTCATAGACTACACCACGTTCAGCACATAGTCGAAGGTATAGGTGCGTGGAGCCTTTAATAAGCCAGCGCCGGTAAACTGGGTACAGACGCTCAACTTGTAATCGCCGGCAGTCAAGTCGGCAGGTACAATAAAGGTGATTTTCGACGGGTCGTTGACCAGGATGGATGTTTTGGGTATGGCGACTACTTCGTTGGTCTCCTGGTTGGTCAGGCTAAGGCCTACTCCTGCGCCATCGCCATCAATCTTAATGCGGCTGCCGGTCATGTTTACTCCTCCACCAGGGGTAAGCCGGGTATTTTCCTCGCCCGAAACCACGTCGGTAACCAAGTTGATGGCTGTGCCCGAAGCGGCCATGCCCCGCACATCAACAGCAATGGTTTTCACGGCATTACGAAATTCGGCTGTGGGGCTTACATGAATGCTGAGGCTATGCTGCGACGGGTCCCAGCGGGCATTATCGCCCACAAAAACACCGTTTGCCGCAAGATTGAAATACCCCAGCCCAAACCTGACCGAAGCCCCGTTGATGACTTCTTCCACTGCGATCTCTTTGAGGATGTTCAACGATGCTTTCAGGGTGACCGCATTGAGGTCGGTACCCCGCGAAACCGCTTTTTGTACCAGATCGTCTTCGATGAGCGACTTGGTAATGACTACACGACCAAAACGGTCGTCTTTCCGGTCAGTAATTGTCAGGTCATACAGCTCGACAATTACACTGCCTTTTTCTTGTGTTGCCATAGTTTTAACGTTTTAATTAGTTGACAATAAAATTTGATCACGCTACTTTATAAATTCCCCGGTCAGACTCCCGGCTTTGTCATTGATTAGCTTCAGGGTATAATTCCCGCTTTCAAATGCAGACAGGTCGATAAACACCTGTTTGTCGCGCCCGGTATCAATATTCTGCTGATAAAGCGTTTTGCTATTTCCTTCAACAGAAATAACTACTGCTCTTGCAGGGCCTCGGAAATAAATTTCCAACGCCTGCTCGCTTTGGAAAACCTGTACCGGGTTAGGGGATACTGAATTTATTGAAATACTCTTCCAATCGCCCCGTAACCGTACGCGTTTTTTACCTGCTGACGAAAAATTGCCAGCTTCAATTACAGGACTAAAGCAAACAAATGAGATGGTGAACAACAGCATTAATGTGTGTAGCTTTTTCATCTTGATTAAATTGTTTATTTTCTATGATCCGCCCTGCTGGCGGATGGAACTCGCACTTTAATCATCTCCTTTTGCGTTGACTAAAGATGCTCGTTTCATAGACATGTTTAAAAAAAAATTCTACGCATAAAGTTACACGGTTATATTTACACAAATCAATCCCGGTCAGGGTTATGGTCGGCTTTTTTTGCTGCCTTCGAAAACTATATGCCTAATAATCAGTTCTTGATTGCCACAGGAGGGTCAGCTTTTTTTCTCTGTTATTCCGTAATTCTTTTGGAGAGGTGCTTATCAAAAAAGTTGCGAAAGTTGCCTCGAGGCGGTATTCCTGCATTTTCGTTGCGCCTTTGCGGTTAGTTAGCAGGTAATAACTGATGAGGCATAACATTAAGGAATAACGTTCATTAAACCAAGCGACACAATCGCGCGGGAGCTGTGGCAACTCCTTACTGCAAGCACAAGGAAAGCGGTGAAGGACCAGCATGGGCGCCAGCCAGGCTGAAAAGAAAAAAGCCGTTGAAACTGGTTACTGGTCACTGTTCCGCTATAACCCAGAACTGGAAGCCGAGGGACAAAATCCTTTCGTGATGGATTCAAAAGATCCGGACTGGAGCAAATTCCAGGAATTCCTGAATGGCGAAGTGCGCTACACATCGCTAAAAAAAGCATTCCCGGAACAAGCTGCCGAACTGTTTAAAGCGTCGGAAGAAAATGCCAAATGGCGTCATGCTTCTTACAAACGGTTTGCTGCCATGAGCTTTGCTTCAGCTGCGGTCGAAGAAAAGTAAGCTGAGAAAAAACCGTTTTACTGATAGTTCAAAGCCATCTTCCTAAGGAAAGGTGGCTTTTTTATTGTGCCGAGGTAACATTCGATGTTTTTTCTTTATTTTCCGGTCGGAAATGACAAGCCTGATCGTTTTTTTTCGTTCCCTCACCAGGAAATGACAAACCTGATAATTTTTTTTCTTCCCTCACCAGGAAATGACAAACTTGATAATTTTTTTTCTTCTCTCACCAGGAAATGGAGAACCTGACCGTTCTTTTTTCTTCTCTCACCAGGAAATGGGAAACCTGACCGTTCTTTTTTTTCTCTCACCAGGAAATAAAAAACCTGGCAGTTCAAAAATTCACTCCCGGGCAGCGACAAGCATTCAAACATCCGGCTACCACTTGCAAATGTGGGTTTCTCGAATCAATAGATGCAGCGACTCAGAAGGTGACTGCGTGGCGCGCCCAGGGGGGGGGTAAAAAGATCTTGCCGGGAATAGATTCCAAAAGTATTTCTCCGGCAAAAGCCTTACGGCGTGTGTAGGTAAAGGAGAGTAAAAAAGCCCTTCATACGGGAGGGTGGCTTTTTTTGTAAGCCCTTACAATCAAATTGATCCTGAATCTTTAAGAAAAGCCGTTTTGTTAGGTCCAGTCATCCGATCAATATGCGGAATCGCATACAAGTGAGGGCTTCACTCGAAGTGCCCCCCCCTCACGAATCGACAGTTTTCGCCTTACAGCGCTTCAAAATACTTCACCTGCAAATAATCGGGCATATCCAGCGGGGTGTTCAAAATAAGGGCGCCCAGCAAGATGATTCGTTCGGCCTTAAACTTCTCTTTGATTCGTTTCGATTGGCTCACCATAAACGCATGGCTCTCTTCAAACAAGATGTTCAGCAATTGGCGCTCGGGCTCGTGGCGGGGAATGGTGTCGAGCCGGGAAGCAATCATTTGTCGTACGCGCGCTTGCTGGTAATCGTCGGGCTGCTGTTCGGGCAAAACCGAATGCCCGTCGAGCAACATTTGGTAAGCCCCCAAAGCTGCGCCACACGAAAGGGTATCGCGCGCCTGACCCGACCGGTGCACATAACCCAGCCGCTCTTCATTAATGGCCAGGTGCGGCCCAAAAAAGATAAAAGCAGTTCCGGCATCCGGTATGTGGTCGCCAAAAGCGTTGAAGCCAGTTTTGCCGGTAAACGGATAGCCCGTTAAGCCACCCAAATGAAAAACATGGCCGAAATAATCGCGGATCTTTTCAATAACCGGGTTATTCAACTCATCGGGGCAAAGCGAAACGGCCGCAATGGTTTGATTCACATCCAGCCCATGCTCTTGCGTCATTCGCTGGTAATAACTGGTCAGCACTTGTTCGAAAGGCGCTGCATCGGGAAAAAGCGTTCGGATACGCTTGTCAATCGTACTACTCATTTTCATATGATTGAAATTGTTTGCTTTCCAAGGTATCATATGGAACTCGCACTTTAATCATTTCCTTTTATATTTCGACTGGCCATGCTCGTTTCAATCGTTTTTATCCGGTTGAGCCAAGTGCGTTGGCAATCGCGTTAACACATTGAAGCAAAGCAAAAAGGTGATCATCTTCTCCGGGCAATTGCTTGCTTCGGCTGTTGCGCCATTTTCGGAGTAACTCAATTTGGGCTTCGTGTAAGTGATTCAGCGCTTCGGCCCTCAAAAGCGTTGAGAAATAATGATTTTTTCGCCGTTCCTGAAACGGTTTCTGAAGCAAATCCGACAACATGTCGCGGGTCAGGCTTAATTCCTGCTTGATTTTACTCATCATCTGGTCACGAATCGCCGGATCTTCCACCAAATCGGCGTATTTGTCCATGATGCCTTCGTCGGTGGCCGCCAGGCTCGAATCGAGGTTGGTAATGACGTAACGAACAAAGGGATGGTATTTCACCAGCTTACCCAACTGCTCGTATTCGGGCGCATTTTGCGTTTGCATTTCTTTTAGGGTCGATCCCACGCCATACCAACTGGTGATGTTGAAGCGCGACTGCGACCAGCTAAACACCCATGGGATGGCTCGCAAATCGTCCATCGTCCGTTTGCCGGTCCTTCGCGCCGGTCGCGAACCAATCTTGCTCGACTCAATCACATCAATGGGGGTGGCCTCCGCGAAAAAGCGAATGAAATCGGGATCGCCAATCAGCTCGCGATAGAAGTCACGCCCACGCTCGCCCAACTTGTGAAAAAGCTCAGCCACCGCATCATTTTCGGCTGAAAAGTGTTTGTGCAAAAGTGTTTGAGCCGTTACGCTGGCTAGCATCAACTCCAGGTTATAGGCCGCGTTTACCTTGTGTGCATATTTTCGCTCAATGGTTTCGCCCTGCTCGGTTACCCGCAGTTTCCCGTTGATTGATCCTTGTGGCAAAGTTTTCACAAACCAGTGCGAAGGCCCCGAACCACGGCTAATACTGCCGCCAGTGCCATGAAAAAAGCGGATAATCACCCCATGCTTCTGCCCCACTTTGGTAAGCGCCTGCTGAGCTTCGTGTAAAAACCATGAGCTGGCCAAAATTCCTCCGTCCTTATTGCTGTCGCTGTACCCGATCATCACATCCTGGTAAAGTTTTTCGGTTTTATTCCGGTCGCGTTGGTATTTCAGGCTATTGATCACCACCGGATGGCTCAGGTAATCATCCATAATTTTGGTGCTGGCCTGTAAATCTTCGATGGTTTCGAACAGCGGAACCACCGGTAGTTTTGCGGCCAGAAATTCTCCGTATTTCAAGGTCATGTCTGCTTCGCGCATAAACAAATACACCGTCAGCATATCTTCGGTATTGCGCGTCATGCTAATGATTAATTTGCCAATGGAGCGGCGGCTGTATTTATTGATGTGATCGCTGACCACCTGGAAACTTTCAATCACATTGCGGGCTTCTTCGCCCGTGCCGGAATGATCGACCAAAAAGGGCCGGTTGATTTTCAGCTCGGCATCGAGAAAGGCGCGCTTATCTTCCAGTGTCGATTCAATCCGGCTTTCCTTGTTCTCTCCCAGCGAAGCGGTCACCAACTGCGATAACGCTTTGTCGTGGTACTGGCTGTTTTGCCGGATATCGAGCTGGGCCAAATGAAAACCAAACACTTTGAGCAGTCGCTTGCAACGACCAACATCAACCTGCGCCACTTCGGGAATTCCGTAGTTCTCGAGTTCTTCGGCCAGAACATTCAAATCCTCAACCAACTGATCCGAATTTTGATAGCTGTTGTCACGATCTTCCAGCGTCATGTTGTATTCCTGGCTGAGATCAATCGGAATTTTGTGAAGCAACAGAAGCACGTAGGCCTTGAAAATTTCCTTATTGTGTTCCTGAAGGATGCGTTTGCCGTCCGTTGACAGTTCCTTGGCCAGATGCGTCACCCGATCACGAAATGCTTTGCCAACTTCCTGAATATCGAGGTAGATGCTTAGTTTTTGCGATAGGGCAAGCAACTCTTTCTTGACAATGATAAAAGCGTGGATCCGCAGCTTATTCAAAGTCATCCGGGTTATTGCTGCGCTCACCAACGGATGGCCGTCGCGGTCTCCCCCAACCCAGTTTCCAAACGACAAGCCGGGAAACAGGTCGGTGTCATTCAACAAATCCGCGTCAAAGCCCGATTCTTTCCAGGCTTGCTTCAGGCGCTTATCCAGCAAGACCACCACGTCGGGAAATACATCGGTCAAGTAGTGCAAAATATTATCGAGTTCCGATTCGAGCCGGGGCTTTTCAATGTAGATTTCGCCAATATTCCACAAGCGATGAAGAATTTGTTTGATATCATTACGCATATCTTCACGCTCAATGCGGGTGTACATCTGGTTTTCGCGTTTTACCAACAGCAAATATAACTCGCGGTATTCCTGCAAAACCACCGACCGCTTGGCCTCGGTGGGATGCGCGGTAAGCACCGGCTCAACCAGCACTTCGGGCAGAACTTCCAAAATCTGCTTTTCAGTAATCCCTCTTTCTTTCAGCATTTTGAAGTTGATGGCCCACAAACCATTCACATGGCTCATATTTTTTTCCTCCTTGGCACGGCGGCTTTGCACCGCCCCGTTTACTTCAACCAGGTTGAGCAGCTGAAAACACATGGAGAGCAAGTGAATGTAATCGTTGCTCAGCAGCAGGTTTTCGGAGGGTTGCCGGGGCGAATTGATCCAGGGGATCAGGCTCACCAACTCTTGCTTGTCGCTTTCGGTTAATACCTCGGCAAAGCATTTCAGCAAAAATTCCAAATCATCGTAAGGTTTTCCCAGTGCATCTTGTACTTGCGTGAAAACTGATTCCATGTGTGCATTTTTAATTCTTCCAGCACTTAAACAGCTGCAAGGAAGTATCAGTTCAATAATTCTATAAAATGGAGTTATTATTCACTTGGTGAGCATGGGTTCCCAGGAGAATAACGGAAGGCATGGGCGGATCGATTCGTTTTAGGTCAGACTCAATTTCTCCCAGGCAGGAAGTGAAGAGTTGTTGGTCGGGATGCCCTACCCGGCTGACAATTTGCATTGGCACATCGGCCGGCACATCGCGGCTCATCAATTCGTTCGACAAAAGCACCAGGTTTTTCAGGCCCATGTAAACCATCACCGGCGCATTGGCTTTGATGATGGCAGCTACTTCATCCATATTTTCAAAACCCCCATTTCGCTTGTGCCCCGTATAAAACAGGGCCATGCTATTCACATTGCGCAAGGTAACCGGAATGTGAAAACAGCTTGCAGCCGCCAAACCCGCGGTGATCCCGGGAACCACTTCTACATGGAGGTTTTCCTGTAAACAAAAAGCCAACTCTTCGGCGCCCCGCCCAAAAATAAAGGGATCGCCAGCTTTCAATCGCACCACGCGCTTGCCTTCGCCAGCAAATTGTTTCAACTGCTCATGAATTTTATCCTGACGTTCCGTTTGTTGCTGACCATCCTGGTAATGCTTGCCGGCATAAATTTTTTGCGTGTCCGGGCCCGCCAAATCCAAAATCGCGGTTCCATGCAAGGCATCGTACAAGATCACGTCGGCCTGTTCCATCCGCCGTAAAGCACGAACGGTAAGCAACTCAGGATCGCCCGGACCAGCGCCCACAATCGAAATCAGATGCGCATTGGGTTGCCGTTTTGGAATTTGGAATTTGGAATTTGACATTTATATGTTATTAATCAGGCGACACCAGCGAACTCCTGAAATAAGACACGGAAATAGCACTATTCAGCATTAACCAGGTTCAAATAATCCAGCGGGCTTGGGAATTTAAACTCATAATTCAGAACGTGGATGAGCTTGCTGCTGTCAACCAGCTTAAAGGGTACTTTTTCATCGCTAAATTCAGGAGCCGGAATGCCTGATACCTCCGAAGCGCGTTCGTAAAAATCCTGCCGGCTAGGATGAACCGGACAGCAGGCATTAAACGTTTCGCCCCAAGCCTCTTGATTGATAATTTTCAGAATGATCCCAATGCAGTCGTCCTGATGAATCAAGTTGACGGGCTTCGCGCCGCTGACAGCATCAACTTTCCGGCTCAGGAAGCGTGCCGGGTTACGATCGGCTCCGATCAGCCCGCCAAAGCGCAACACTGTGGTTTTGAAGTTTCGGTTTTGCGTTAACAACAATTCGGCCATCACCAAGGCTTTTCCCGATGGCTTTTCGGGTAACAGAACATCTTCCTCGGTCGCCTTTCCACCCAACTCATTATAAACTGAAGTGGATGAAATAAACAAAACACGTGGCACCCGGTGTTCTTCAAGCAGGTGGACCAACTGCCTGATCTGAGCAGGAAAAATGGTTTCGATAAAATCAACCCGTCTTGGAGGAATAGCCACAATGACCAAATCTGTATCGAAGAAACGCGGATCTTTGAGTTGCACTTTTTCTTCATCCAGGACCAGATAGTAGGATTCGATGCCCGCAGCACTTAACTTTTTCAGTTTCGAGCGTGTCGTTACCGAACCTTTCACCTGAAACCCTTCAGCCAATAATTTTTCAGCTAAGGGAAAGCCCAGCCAGCCACAACCTAAGATCGATATTCTTTTCATTCTACTCGTATCTATTCAATAATTATCCGGTGTTTGGGTTCCGGCTCATTCAGTTTTTCGGTAATCCGTCGGATGGCATATTTTACAAACGACAGTTCCTCCTCCTCATGCGATTCGAGTACTAAGTTAGGAAATTCGGCCCAGGCAGCCTGAGCTGTCCGGTTTCCATTGGCCAAAACCGGTGCCTTGGGCGGCGGGAAATTGCCCGAAGCCTTGTAACTTTTGATGGCGCTTTCGCTGAAAAACAAGTAACCGTCAAACATTTCGTTCATCATGATTTCGATGGATGTGTTTTTATACACCTCAACGGAATGCCAATCCAACTGGTTCTGATCCAGCAGTTCGGGAAGCGGGTTCAATGATTTGTCACCACGCAGGTAAATCACTTTTGCGCCATCCTTCTGATTGATGAGCAATTCGGCCAGCGCATAAGCATTCAACGATTTTGGGCGAATAACGCGCACGCCACATTTCGTCAAAATCCGCTCTTGCTTTTCGGAAAGGCAATACACCAGGTCGTCCTTTTTCATGCCTATTTCCAAAGCAAAACGTAAGAGCCAGTGCGCCGCGTAAGAGCTGGTGACCACCCATTTTTTCTCCGACTCGCCTATCGAATCGAAAAAACGAACATCCGGTTTCCGATAGGTAATTCGCACTAAAGGCTGCTCAATAAATTTTATCTGTTCGCTAACCAACCATTTCCGGGTTAGCGTCGATAGTTTTCTTCCGATAAATATTGCCGGTAGTTCCATGTTTTCAATGTTTAAAATCTTTTCCTTGCTTTGTTTCCTGTACGTATTCTTTTCGAATAACGAAATCACCGAAACCTTCTCCTTCATTCCTGTTTTTGGCATAGTCAGCAATGACCGGTCGTAATTCAGCGAGTATTTCTTCTTCTGAAAGTGTTTCTTTGTAGAGGGTATTCAAGCGTGTACCGTTGAAATTTCCTCCCAAATAGAGGTTGTAGTGACCAAGTGATTTTCCAATAAACCCAATCTCAGCCAGGTAAGGACGCCCACAGCCGTTGGGGCAGCCCGTCATCCGAATCACAATTTCTTGTTTGATCAGGTTGTGTTCGTCCAAAATCGCTTCAATTTTTTCCATCAGGCTTGGCAGATAGCGTTCGGCTTCGGCAAAAGCCAGTCCGCAAGTATTCAGGGCCACACAGGCAATTGAATTTTGTCGCAGCCCTGACAGTTGAACCGGCCAAACGCCATATCTTTTTAGAATACGATTCACTTTTTCTTTCTCGCTGGTATTGGCAATAACCAGGTTTTGGTTGCCGGTCAGGATAAACTGCGCATCACCAACGTTTTCGGCCACTTCGCGCAAGGCTGTTTTAAGCTGAAGGGTTTCCGTGTCTTTCACCCGGCCACCTTCAACAAACAGGTTCAGGCTCCACTTGCCGTCCGTTCCTTTTTTCCAGCCATAGCGATCGCCGTTCCGTGTAAATTGAAACGGCCTGGCCGGCTGAAGCTCATAACCCAGGTACTTATTCACCTCCGCTTTAAACCAATCCAGCCCGTTGCGGTCGATCGTATATTTCAAACGGGCTTGTTTGCGATTAGTGCGGTCACCGTTGTCTTTTTGAACCAACACCACTTTCTCAGCCACCTCAATAGCCTGCTCAGGCGTGCAAAAACCAATCACATCGGCCAGGCGCGGATAGGCTTCCGGGATACCAAACGTAGATCCTAAACCTCCGCCGGCTGTCACATTGTAGCCAACCAGCGTTCCTTTTTCTTCGATAGCGATAAAACCCAGGTCCTGCGAAAATATATCCACATCGTTGTACGGAGGAATGGCCACACCTATTTTGAATTTACGGGGCAGGTAACGATTGCCATAAATCGGTTCCACTTCGGTTTTGCTGTCAGCTACTTTCTCCTTGTCCAACCAAATTTCGTGGTAAGCTGTTGTTTGTGGCATCAGGTGAGCCGATAGCGCACCAGCCAACTCATACACCGCTGCATGCAAGTCCGACTCGCCCGGGTTAGCATGCGACATTACGTTACGGTTCACATCACCACAAGCGGCAATGGTGTCCAGCAAAGCCTGGTTGATTCCCTGAATGGCAGGCTTCAATTTCTTTTTAATAACCCCATGCAACTGAAAAGCCTGCCGGGTGGTCAACTTCAAGGTGCCATTAGCATGCGTATCAGCCAGGCGGTCCATCTGAAGCCATTGCTTTGAACTCGTCACTCCTCCAGGCAGACGGACCCGAATCAAAAATGAAAAGGCTGGCTCCAGTTTTTGACGTTTCCGTTCCTTTTCCAGGTCGCGGTCGTGCTGTTGGTAAATCCCATGAAATTTAGACAATTGGGTATCGTCGGCAGCGATTGATCCGGTAACCGGATCGGCCAGACTCTCAACCAAGGTTCCCCGAAGGTAATTGCTCTCGTATTTTATTTTTTCAACCTCTGCCAGTTTGCTCCAATCAATTATTTCGCTCATTTTCTCAACTGTTTTTGTATCCTAAGCCACCTTCGTATTAATACATACTACCAATACGCTTTTATACTTATTAATGTTCAATTTAAAATTCAAAAATCTCTTAATTCTCTTACAGCCTTTAATACACATCCGCCATAAAGCGTTTTTCCTTTTTCAGTTTTTTGAAATACGCCCGGGCTTTCTTGTCGGTCATTCCACCCTGTGTTTTAATGATATCCAACAAAGTAATCTGGACATCTTTGGCCATATACTTCATGTCACCGCAGAGGTAAAAACTGGCGCCGTTTTCAAGCCACCGGAACAATTCTTCTTGTTGCTCCTTCAACTTGTGCTGAACGTAAACCTTCTCTTCCTGATCGCGCGAAAAAGCCAGATCTATTTTTTCAAGGAAGCCTTTCTTCAGGTACTTCTGCCATTCGAGCTGGTAAAGAAAATCAGAAGAAAAGCGTCGCTCACCAAAGAACAGCCAGCTGTTTCCTTTTTGGTTGGCTGTTTCGCGTTGTTGCAAAAAGGCCCGGTAAGGCGCGATACCGGTTCCTGCTCCAACCATAATGATGGGACTGCCATTGGCAGGCAGTCGAAAATTTGGGTTTTTATCAATGTAGATGAGCACATCATCGTCCACCTCCAGTCGATCAGCTAAAAAAGTAGAGCAAGCGCCATAACGCTGCCGGCCTTTATTTTCATAGCGTACGCGCGACACGGTGATGTGCACCTCATCTTCAACCGCCTTCTGGCTTGATGAAATGCTGTAGAGTCTAGGCGGCAGCGGACGAAGCAAATCCAGAAACTCGGTAGCCGTAAGCCTTGATGGAAATTCGTGCAACAAATCCAGCACATCGTGTCCAAATAGGTAATGATCCAGTTTGGCTTCATCGTCAATGATCGCTTGCACTTCTTCGGAGCCTGTCTTCTCCGCATATTTCTGAATCACATCACGTGTAAGCAGGGTAATTTCATAGTGATGCTCCAGTGCTTCATTAAACGGCAATTTTCCGATCCGGGTCTCCACCACTTCATTGTCAATTACGCCTAAAGCAGCGATGATCTCCTTGACCAGTTCGGGTGGATTTTGTGCAATAACTCCCAAGGCATCTCCCGGTTCGTAATGAATCCCGGAACCTTCCAACGACAACTCCAGGTGATACACTTCTTTATCGGATTCGCGTCCGGTAATGCGGACTTTATCCAGCACTTTTGACTTAAACGGATTTTTTCGCGAGAAAACACTGGCTTCACTTGCTGCGCCAATTTCAGAAACCACCTGTACTGGAGTTTCCGGTTGAAGTTTTGCCAGTTCGGCCAGCACATCGGTGGTCCATTTCGCGGCATCTTCCTCGTAATCCACGTCGCACATCACAATTGGAACCAGTTCATTGGCTCCAGCCTTTTTCAGGGCCTGGTCAACATCGATCCCAGTTTGGCAAAAAAGCTTGTAACTTTTGTCTCCTAAAGCCAATACGGAATAGTTTATACCCTCCAGTTTGGGTACCCGCTTGCCGGTAATAAACTCATAAAAATCTTCCGCCATTTCGGGCGGTTCGCCTTCGCCGTGGGTACTGACAATCACCAACAGGTTCTTTTCATCTTTTAGTTGCTTGGGATTGTAATCATCCATTGGCTTAAGCTGGCAAACGATATTTTGCGTCCTTCCTTGTTCGCACAAGGCTCTGGCCAAGGCTTCGCTTCTGCCTGTGTGGGTACCATACAAGATGGTTAATGGCAATTTTTCAACGGCAACGGCTGAATCAGACTGGCTGACACCTGCTGCAACCGAACCAAAGGCAACACCTCTGGCTAATCCCTGAAAATAGCCGCTCAACCAAATAACCTGTTCCGGTCTTGCTCCCTGGGTTAATTGCTTCAGAGCCTTTAACTGGACTTCGTTTAAGGGGGATAGTTGAATACTCATCTCTTCTAATCTTTATGTGTTTTGGTTTCTAAAAATTCTTTAACCTCATTTCGAATGCGAATCGAGGCATACACATCTTTGGCATTGGAACTGACGGCTACGCGAATGTCACCATCCTGATAAATAGCGGGAGAAACAAACTGGCACAAGGCCGGCTGGTCGTGAATATTCACCAGCACACCGACTTCCTTGCCATCGCGGGCAATTTGAGCATCAAGCTCTGGGTTGTTGGTACATGAATAAAACATCAGAAAGCCTTTCAAATCAGACTTCTCATAGGCCTTGACCGTATAGGGAACACCGCTGTTTTTAATTTCATCACACACTTCGAGTGCGATGACTTCAACATAAGCATCAAATCGTTTCAAAATTTGAATCTTACTCCAGGCCGATTGTCCGCCGCCAATAATCAGTATTTTCTCACCGGCGATGTTCAGTGCTATGGGCAGGTAATTCTTTTCCATCTTTGCTAGATTTGATATTCAATGTCCGAATCATCCATCTTTCCAAACTTGATCTTATTCCAGGTCCGTTCGTGAAAATAGTAGAGCACCATCTTGGTAAACAACTCAATTCCGCCGATGGTTACTGCAAATTCCAACTGGCCAATCACCAACCAGGCAATCATGATGGTATCTAGGGTTCCAACTGTTCTCCACGAAATTGTTTTTACAACACTGCGATAAGCTTTCTCTCTCATTCTGTTCGGATATTTTATTATTCCAAGCATAAAAAAAGCCCTTCTGGGTTACAGAAGGGCTTTTCCTATGATGTTATTTCAACTTATAGTAAGTTCATATCTTTTTCCCCTTCTGCATAAAAAGTCCACAACACATATACATCATGGTACATGTCATTTTCATCATTTTATTTACAGAAGTATGGATTTTCATTTCTCTATTTTTAATACTAAAACCTTTGAATGCAAGTAAAAAGAAGCGATAAATCTGTGTTTAAAGCAATTCAATCAAGCTTGTTTTTATTATCCTAGTTCTACGCTTGCATTTCGGATCAAAAATAGCGACATCTTTTTCAAAACAAAAGATTTTCTAGTATTTTTTCCATTAAATATGCGTTAACAATCATAAACAACTAGGAACTAGCTTATTTAAATTTCAAATTATCAGCAAAAACTGCTTTTAGATTGTCAGCCTCAGAAAGGCAAATTGTTTTATTTTATAATACACGAATGGGTTGCTCTGAGAGAACATCAAACGAACAGGTTTCAGCCGCATATTTCGTTAAAACTTTTAGGTTTCAATAAAAAATGTATTTTTGTAATTCTGATCAATTCAATGATTAAGATAAGCAAACATATCGGCATCTATTTTATGTTGATGGCCATGCTGGTTATCATCGGGCACAGTATCATTCCGCATCATCATCATTCGGATGTGGTGACCTGTCAGCATAGCTGCAAGCAGGAAGATAAGGCCGAACGTAGTACTGAGCCGGCTTCAGACATTGTTTCCCTAACCGGACACCAATGCGAAACATCGCCCCATCACGAAGGCTGCGAATCATGTCAGTTTGAAACCACGGCAACCACTCCCCTTTCGAAAATTGTTGTCGACTATTCGCTTTTTGCGAACCAGTGGCTTAAGCTAACCGTATTTCCAAAAAGTCCGGTTATCTATTTTGATTCCTGGTCGAACCACTATTCATTCGATTTCTCCGAACACACTTCATCGCGCGGACCTCCTGTGCTGGGATAATTCCTCTTTTTTATCTTTCTGCAACTACTTTGACTCGGTATTAACGGAGCCAGAACATTAACTTTTAAATGCAATGAAAAAAATTATTATCCCATTCTTTATCGTGAGCTATTTATTTTGGGGATCCGCATGTACCCACAACCACGATTCGCAAGAACACGATCACGATCATGACAACGAGCTAACTCAAGAGCTCGTCCATACAGAAGACGATGATCACGATCATGACCACGAAAACGATGATGACCACAATCACGAACAGGAAGCGCATGAAAATGAACATGAGCATGATGAAACTTACGGCGTAATCGAAATCCGCCCACAGGCTTTCCAGGAAGTGATTCATACCAGCGGCAAGATTATGCCGGCGCAAGGCGATGAAATCACGCTGACGGCTTCACACGATGGCGCCGTGGTTTTTGGAAGCAAAGCCCTGTTTCCCGGCGAAACGGTACGCTCGGGCGAAAAGTTGGTGACCATTTCGGGCCGGGGCTTGATTCACGACAACATTGAAACGACCTTTATGGACGCAAAAACAGCTTATGAAACCGCTAAAGCCAACTTCGAGCGGGCTCAACTGCTGAATGAAGACAAAATTACTTCGGACAAAGATTTGGCTGAAATAAAAATGGCATTTGAAAAAGCAAAAAACAATTATGAAATCATTCGGCAAAACTATTCCGCCGGAGGTCAGAGTGTAACCGCTTCAACCAATGGCTATATCAAAGAAATTTTGGTTTCCGAAGGCCAGTTTGTGAGTACCGGGCAACCGCTTGTAAAAATCACCAAAAACAAACGACTAGTGGTGCAAGCCGACGTTCCCCAACACTATTTTTCCATGCTCAGTAAAATCCAATCAGCCAACTTCATTACGCCTTACGATCAAAAACTTCATAAATCTGAAGAGTTAAATGGCAGACTGATCTCTTACGGCAAGTCAACCGGCGATAATTCGCTTTTTACGCCTGTTTACTTTGAAGTAGATAACGTGGGTAACTTAATGGCTGGATCCTTTGTCGAGATCTACCTGAAAACGGTTATCATCCCCAAAGCGATTGTAGTCCCCAAATCGGCTTTGCTCGAAGAAGCTGGTCGGTACTATGTTTATGCCGAAGGAGAAGAAAACTTTGAAAAACATTATCTCACGATCGACTGCAACGATGGCGAAAACTATCACATTTCCGAAGGTCTGGAGTTTGGCGATCACGTAGCCACCAAAAATCCCTATCTGATCAAATTGGCCTCCATGTCGAGCGCTTTGCCTGCACACAGTCACCAACATTAATTATTGACCGATTATGCTGAATAAAATTATTGAATATTCGCTCCGAAATAAGCTGGTGGTGCTCATCATGGCAACACTGATTCTGGGTGCCGGTATTTTTGTTACCACCGAAATGGAGGTGGATGTTTTTCCTGACCTGAACGCGCCCACGGTGGTCATTTTAACCGAAGCACATGGTATGGCTCCTGAGGAAGTGGAGCGCTTGGTGACCTTCCCTATTGAAACGGCAGTAAACGGAGCCACCAACATTCGCCGGGTACGAAGCTCGTCGGCTATGGGCTTTTCCATCGTTTGGGTTGAGTTCGACTGGAACATGGATATTTACAATGCCCGCCAGATTGTAAGCGAAAAACTGGCCACCATTGCCGACCAGATGCCAACCGGCGCTGGGTCTCCTACCCTGGCCCCGCAATCATCCATCATGGGCGAAATTATGATGATTGCACTAACCGCCGACGAAACCACTCCAATGGACTTGCGAACGCTGGCAGAGTGGAACATCCGCCCACGGTTATTATCGATTGGCGGAGTCGCACAAGTCGCGATTATTGGAGGCGATTTCAAAGAGTTTCAGATACTGGCCGATCCCCTGAAAATGAAGTTTCACGATGTTTCCTTTCAGGAGCTGATCGCTACTTGTCAGGCATCGAACGAAAATGTGTCGGGCGGTTTTTTAAATGAACATGGGCAGGAATACCTGATCCGAGGCATGGCCCGAAGCAACAACATCGAAGAAATTGGCAACAATCTCATCAAAGTGAAGGATGGCATGCCGATAAAAGTAAACGATGTGGCTACCGTAAAAATTGGAGTCGCCCCAAAAATTGGCGATGCCTCATACCGGGCTGAGAAAGCCGTTCTGCTGACCATCACCAAACAGCCCAATGTCAACACACTGGAGCTGACCGAAAAAATAAATGCCTCGCTTGTTGATTTGAAGCAAACACTGCCGACCGACGTCAAGATCCACACCGACATTTTTGAGCAGGCCCAATTCATTCAGACCTCGGTAAACAACGTACAGAAAGCGCTGATCGAAGGAGGTATCTTCGTGGTCATCATCCTGTTTGTTTTCCTGATGAATTACCGCACAACCATCATTTCGGTGCTGGCGATTCCGCTCTCCTTGCTTGTCGCTATTCTGGTTATGAAATGGATGGGAATCTCAATCAACACCATGACCTTGGGTGGAATGACCATTGCCATTGGTTCGCTGGTTGATGATGCGATTATTGATGTGGAAAACGTGTTTAAACGCCTGCGCGAAAACAGCAGCCTGCCTGGAGAAGAACAACGTCCCTATTTCAATGTGATTTACGAAGCGTCGGTTGAAATCCGGGCATCCATTCTGAATGCCACCTTGATTATCATCGTCGCCTTTGTGCCGCTTTTCTTCTTGTCGGGCATGGAAGGCCGCATGCTGAAGCCGCTTGGAATTGCCTACATCGTTTCGCTGTTCGCCTCGCTGTTTGTGGCTTTGACCGTGATTCCGGTGTTGAGCAGTTTCCTGCTGACCAATGAAAAACGCCTGCAAAAACAAGCCCGGGGAAGCCGAGTCGAGCGCTTTTTGCGCCAACACTATACACAAACACTTGGCACGGCCTTGAGTAACCGAAAAACAGTCATTGGGATTTCTGTTGGTTTATTCCTTGTTGCGTTGTTGCTAATCTCTGGTTTCGGGCGAAGTTTTCTGCCTCCCTTCAACGAAGGTTCGCTCACCATCAATACCACGACCATGCCTGGCATCAACCTCGAAGAAAGCAACAAGCTGGGCACCATGGCCGAACAGGCTTTGCTGGATATTCCGGAAATCACCTCTGTTGCCCGCAGAACCGGACGAGCCGAAATGGCCGAGCATGCGTTTGGCGTTAATATTTCGGAGATTGACGCGCCGTACCAACTGAAAGACCGGCCGCGCGAAGCCTTTTTGCGGGAGGTACGCGAAAAGCTAAACAGCATCGAAGGGGTCACGGTTGAAGTGGGGCAACCCATCAGTCACCGGATTGATGCCATGCTTTCGGGTTCGAAAACCAACATCGCCATCAAACTGTTTGGCACCGACCTGAATGATCTATTTCGCTTGGCAAACCAGATTCGCGATGAAATTCAGGATATTGAAGGCATTGGCGATTTGACCGTGGAGCAGCAGATTGAAATTCCGCAGCTTCAAATCAAACCCAACCGGGAAATGTTGGCGCGCTACGGCATCACCGTAAGCGAATTTCTGGAGTTTGTAGATTATGCCTTCGCAGGTGAAAAAATTTCCGATGTTTTTGAAAATGAGCGAGCCTTTGACCTCGTACTGCGTTTTGACGACCCATACCGCGATCAGATCGAAGCCATCCGGAATGCCTTGATTGACACACCCGACGGGCAAAAAATACCCCTGTATTATGTTGCCAATATTCAATCGACTTTTGGCCCCAGTACCATTGGACGCGAAAATGTGATGCGTAAGATTGTGGTGGCCGTAAACGTAGCCGACCGCGATGTGCGCAGCGTAGTCAACGATATTCAGGATCGGATTGATGAGCGTATTGAGCTGCCCGAAAACTACCACCTTGAATATGGCGGACAGTTTGAAAGCGAAGCCGAGGCCAGCCGCATTCTGCTGATCGCCTCACTCGGTGCCTTGCTGATCATTTTCCTGCTACTCTATGTCGAATTTAAAAATACCAAACTGGCGCTCATCATCCTGATCAACCTACCGCTGGCCTTAATTGGCGGCGTATTCGCCATTTGGGTCACTTCGGGAGTGATCAGCATTCCATCCATTATTGGTTTCATCACCTTGTTTGGAATTGCGACCCGAAACGGCATCCTGCTCATCTCGCGCTACCAGAGCTTAACCAACCAGGTTGACAGCCTGAAAGAGCGTATCATTAAGGGATCGGCCGACCGGCTGAATCCAATATTGATGACTGCGCTGACTGCGGCTTTAGCGCTGATCCCTTTGGCACTGGCTGGCGAAAAACCAGGCAATGAAATCCAAAGCCCCATGGCCATCGTTATTTTGGGCGGACTGCTGAGTTCAACCTTGCTAAACATCTATGTGGTGCCCATCATTTATTATCTCTTTCAGAAAAAACAAGAAGAAAAAACAGCTTTATGAAGATTCTAATCATTATACTTTCCAGTTTGATTTCATTGGCAACCCTTGCACAGCAAAACGTTGATGAATTCTTAGAATTGGTGGAACAAAACAATAAAGAACTGCTTGCTGCCAGGAAATTAACAGAAGCAGAAAAGTCCAGCTTCCAAACCGGGCTCACACCCGACAACCCGACCATCGAGTATGGACATTTCCCTGGAAACAACGATGCCATAGGTACCAAAACAACCTATGGAATCAGCCAGTCGTTTGACTTTCCGACGGTGTATTCAGCAAAGAAAAAACTAGCGTCCAACCAAAGCAAACTCAGCGAACTGGAGTTTCAGCTTTTCAGACAAGACAAATTGCTGGAAGCGAAGCTAAAGTTTTACAACTATGCTTTTCTTATCAAAAAGAAGGAAGAATATCAAAATCGGCTGGCGCATTCCACCCAGCTTTACCGGTCGTATCAAACCAATTTCGACAAGGGCAACGCGTCCATTCTCGATCTGAATAAAGCACGGATTCAGAATTTAAAAATCAAAAGCAACTACCAACTGCTGTTGCAGAAAATTGAAAGTACACGCAAAGAACTGGAACTACTGGCAGGCGAGCCATTGGAACAAGCAACCACCATTCAGCTGTCCGGGCAGGAACTTCCCCCTTTAGCAACAGTTTTGGAAGAGGTTCAGGAAAAAAATCCTGAGCTTCACTATTTAAAACAAGCACAAATGGTTGCCAGCACCAATGTAAAGCTCGCCAAACAAAACTGGCTGCCCAACTTGCAACTCACCTACGAAGGAGAAAAAGTTCCCGAGGGTACTTATCGTGGAATCCGGGCTGGAATTTCGATCCCACTGTGGAAAGATAAAAATACGGTGCAACAGGCGCAGGCACAGGTTCAGTTCGAAAGCAACCGGTACGATTCACGAATCACCTCTATTCTGAATGAGACAGAAAAAGTCTATCAACAAGCTTTTGAATTGAATAAAATCCAGATGGAATACAGACAAACATTGGAAGAGGCAGCCAATGTTGATTTTCTGGACAAGGCATTAAGCTTGGGGCAAATCTCCGTGATTGATTATTTCAATGAGCTCAGCTTTTATTATGAGACCATGGATACTTACCTGAATATTGAAATGAATTATTACCAGTCGCTGGCAAAGCTTTGGGCATTTCAACTATAATAGCCTCGGTTCAGTTTAAAAGATATTTATCAGGTTCTTTTGACAAAAAAATCACCTAAAATAGTTGCATAACACTCGTTAATTAAAATAATATTTCTATTTTGGGCTCCTGAAATTCGAATAGAATTGGGATTAGGAAAGAAAAAGAAGAAGGATTATGTGGAAGGAGGCCCAACGCAAAAACGAACAAGATAACCTGGCTGAAGATTTACGCAAATTAAAAAGGCAACTGGAAGAAGAAAAGCGAAGAAATGCTGATCTCGAAAAGCAGCTCTCCATGTTCCGAAAGGAAAGAACGGATTCGTCAGGCAAAAGGAACTTTGGATCGCTAATTTCTAACGATTCTGAATTATCAAAAAACAGCACGCACCCCATAATGTTGTGGGAAGAAGATTTCTCACCAGCATTTGACTTTATTTCCGACTTAAATCGGAGAGGAATGACTGACCTGCGGCACTATTTCAAATCGAAGCCGGATGAACTAGTCGACTTGCTAAAAAAAATTGAGGTTACTCCCTTAAATCATGCCAGCCAAAACCTCGCTAATGCAAAGGAGGCGAGTAATCTGTTCGAACTCATTGACCCGAACTCTTATGATCAGATCATTGATTTTTTTTATGCCATCCAGCAAAAGCAATATTTCCTGAATTCGCAAACTTCCTTTCAAACAAAAAATGGGGAAACGCAGTTCTTTGCAGCCCAGTTAACAGTTGCTAGAGGCTTCGAGCACAACTACAGCCGGGTAATTGTTGCAGTAACAAATGTCACTGAAAGTCGGCTCATTGAGCTCGAATTGCAGGAAACCAACCGCCAGCTAACCACTTTAGTTGGCAACCTGAAAGGGATTATTTACCGGTGCCTGTACGACCAAAACTGGACCATGCTTTTCGCAAGCGATTCGATTAAAGAAATGACGGGCTACACTGCAAACGAGTTTATTCAAAGAAAACAGATTTCATTTGTTCAGCTGATGCACCCTGATGATCTGGAGCGCGTTTCCAAAACCATTCAAACAGCAATAGCGTCGGATCAACGGTTTACTGCTGAATACCGGATCAGAACGAAAAGCGGTGATGAACGATGGTTTTGGGAGCAAGGTACTGGGGTAAAGAACACGAGTGGAAAAGTCGAAACATTGGAAGGCTACATTCTGGATATTACAGAACAGAAAAATGCCCGGATCAAACTGGACAACGAGCGCCTGCATTTGCGAACGGTTATCGAAACCATTCCTGATTTGATTTGGCTAAAAGATATTAATGGTAACTATTTGACTTGCAACCCCCGGTTCGAACAGTTATTTGGAGCCAAAGAAGCTGAAATTATTGGAAAAACCGATTACGATTTTGTCGATAAAGAGCTGGCTGATTTCTTTCGAAAAAATGATTTGACAGCCATGCACACCAATCAGCCAACAACCAACCTGGAGTGGGTGACCTTTGCCAGCGATGGGCGCCGGGCGTTATTAGAAACTATAAAAACACCCATGCGCGACTCTTATGACAAGCTGATTGGTGTGTTGGGCATTGCCCGAGACATTACGGTAACCAAGCAACATGAGGAGGAACTAAAAGAAAGTAAAAACTGGTACGAAGCCATTTTCAACAATACGGGCACAGCCACCTGCATTGTTAACGAAGACTCAGAGATTATTTTGATGAACGATATGTTCGTGCAATTGACAGGCTACACAGAAACGGACATGACAAACAAGGCAAAATGGATCGACTTTGTTCTTCCGGAAGATATGAAACGCATGCAGCAATACCATCGGGAGCGCCGTGAAGCTGGTAAGAACCCGCCAAAGCAATATGAGTGTAAGCTGATCAACAAGCAAGGGCAACAGCACCATATTTTACTTAACATCGATCTGATTCCAGGAACCACAATGTCGGTGGCTTCCTTACTCGACATCAGTTTGCGGGTTAACGCTTTGGATGAATTAAAGCAAAGCCAGGAGAAATACCAAAATTTGGTTGAGAATGTCAACGATGTGATATATGAACTGGACAGAAACTGGACCGTTACCTATATCAGTCCCACTGTTGAAGCAGTCACCGGCTATCCGGCAGAATCCTATTTGGGGAAACATTTCATGGAAGTGATTGCGCCGGAAGACCACTCAATCATGCAGGAGGTTCATCAAAAATTCGTGGAAACAAAAAAAATCGCTCCCTTTACCTTTCGTGTAAAAACGAAAGATAAAAGCCTGGTGTGGATCCGGATCTCAGCACGACCAGTCCTTAAAGACGGCCAATTAATCGGATCCCGGGGTGTCGCCGTCAATGTAACCCAGCACAAAATCACTGAGAACGAATTGATTCAGGCTAAAGAGGACGCCGAACAAGCTAATCACTTAAAGTCGGCGTTTTTGGCTACTATGTCGCACGAACTCCGCACACCACTGAATACCATCATCGGATTTAGCAAACTGATGGATCATACCGTGCCAAAAGAGGAGATGATCGACATGGCCGGAATCATCTACAACAGTGGCAACCACCTGCTATCTATTATTGAGTCAATCTTCAACCTGACCCTGCTTCAATCGCGGCAGGTAAAATTGAAAACAGAAACTTTTTCCTTACGCGATTTACAAAAAAATCTGCAATTTTACCTCGGAAGTGAACTAAGCAAGTACAAAAAGGCTCAATTAACCACCCATTTTCAGCACTTGGACGACCGCCAGGAAATAGATCTAACCACCGACAAAACCAAACTAACCCAACTGCTGACCAACCTGCTTGGCAATGCCGTTAAATATTCTGACAAAGGAGTGATACAATACAGTTACCAGATCGAAGATCAGGACATTCTCTTTTGTGTAAAAGATGAAGGGATGGGTATTCCTCCCGGGAAACAAGACATCATTTTTGAACACTTCCGGCAGATTGACGACACCAATACCCGAAAACACGGCGGTGTTGGCCTTGGATTGGCAATCTGCAAAGAGATTGCCGAATTGGTGAATGGCGACATCTGGGTGGAATCAGAACACAACCAAGGGTCTTCGTTCTACTTCCGGCTCCCCGGGGTCGTGAAAGTCCGAAAGATGAGGTAATTGATTTTGGTCATTAGTCATTGATGGTCATTCATAGCGACATTGGTCGGACTTGGAATTTGAACTTTAGAATTCCATATTGAAAAAGCATTCGGCAGCGTTAGAGAGGCGCTCAGCGGCGGCGGAAGACGCTCGGCATTAATTACCGCACAACACTTTTGTACTTTTCATAGGCTTCATCCCAATCCAAGTCAGGATTCGGCATGAACTCCTCTACATCAAATGAGTTGCGTACAACCTCACGCATGTCGGCCAGCGAATGCAAAGCCCCCATCGCTTTGGCCTGCAACAAAATATTACCGGTAGCTGTCGCTTCTGTCGGTCCGGCAATAACCTTCAGCTTGGTGGCATCAGCCGTTAGCTGGTTCAAAAAACGATTGTTCGCCCCGCCACCAATGATGTGTATTTTTTCAATTGGCAGCTCACTAACCGTGCAAATTTGTTCCAAAGTATAGCGATATTTCAAGGCTAAACTGTCGTACACGCACCGGATAATCCGGGCATGCGATTCGGGTCTACCCTGCCCGCTTTTTTCGCAATAATCGGCAATGGCTTCCGGCATGTTTCCGGGATTCAAAAACACGGCATCATCCGGATTGATCAAAAATCGAAAAGGCTCGGCATTAATAGCCAGCTGCACCATTTCGTCCCAGTTGTAAGCTTTCCCCTCAAGCCAGGCGCGGCGGCACTCCTGGATGAGCCACATACCCATGATGTTCTTCAGAAAGCGCGTGGTTCCTTCTACGCCGCCTTCGTTGGTGTAATTCATCTCCAGGGTTTGTTCCGACACCAGCGGCTTATCGCTTTCAATTCCCATGAGCGACCAGGTGCCCGAACTGATGTAGGCGTAATTCTTGTCGCTTGCCGGCACAGAAGCAATTGCCGAGGCCGTGTCGTGACCCGCAACTGCAATCACGGGCACCTGCGTGCTTCCGGTTTCTTTGGCGACATCTTCCTTGATTTTTCCGATAATGGTGCCCGGATCAACCAAGTCGGTTAAAATGGAAGTAGAAATTCCTGCTTTTTCAATCAAATCTACTTGCCATTGCTTTTTGCCCGGCACAATCATCTGGCTGGTGCTGGCAATCGAAAATTCAGTCACCGCTTCACCCGAAAACAAGTAATTCAACGCATCGGGCATAAACAAAATTTTATCGGTAATCTCCAGCAACGACGATCGGTCTTTCACCATCGAGAACAACTGAAACAAACTGTTGAACTGCATAAACTGAATGCCGGTTTGCCGATAAACTTCTTCTTTCGGAATCAATTGAAAAAGATCATCCATGGCGGTGTCCGTGCGCGAATCGCGGTAGGCAAAAGGCAGCGAAAGAATCATGCCTTCCTTGTTTAGGTGTACAAAGTCAACCCCCCAAGTATCCACGCCAATCGAATCAGGCTGGACACCGTGCTCCTTGATGCATCTTTTTAGTCCGGTTTTCAGTTCATTAAACAAACTGAAAATGTTCCAAAAGAAATGACCATTGATTTGTTGCATTTGGTTTTCAAAACGATGAACCTCGGTGAGCTCCAGTTTGCTGTTCTCCAAAGTTCCTAAAATTGCCCGTCCGCTCGATGCGCCCAGATCAAAAGCCAGAAAGTGATTTTTATTCATAATGTTTTCGCGTTAGATGATTTTATCCGAATAAGAATCAAATAAATGGAAAATAATTAAAACAGCTATCCTGCTCAATCCTGAGTGTTGACCTGAGCCGGTTATTGATCCTTTGTCAGCTGCTTATTCGCAAAATCGATAAACTGTTGCCAGTCATAACTTGTCATGTTGTGCTTTCCGGTGCGGATATGGTAGGCGATCCTTCCCGAAACCGGGCTGTCGGGTTGTGGCATTTCGCTTACAGGCAAGCCTTCAACGCCATAGAGCTGGTAAACTTTCCCGGCTTCAACAGCCGACAAAAACTCACCTTTGGGATCGGCCCATAAATCTTCGGTAGCACTGGTAACATACAGCGGACGAGGCGCTATTAAAGCCAGCAACATGTGCTGGTCGACCGGCAGGTTTTCTTCGCGCGAAGCATACTTGTTCAGGTTCTCGCAAAACCAATGGGGAAACGCTTTGGTAATACTGCCAACCGTTTCGCCAAACTTACGCCGCGAGAGGGCGGCTCCCATGCATCCGGAATTGTTGGAAATACACATGGCAAACCTTTCATCCAGGGCCGCTGCCCACAAGGCTGCTTTTCCCAGTCTCGAATGTCCGAAAACAATCACGCTGGACGAATCCACATCAGCATCCATCGCAAGGTAGTCCATCGCTTTTGTCAAGCCCCAGGCCCAGGCGCTAATTGCTCCCCATTGATCATACCCCGGTCGGAATTGTCCCAGCTGATATGAAAACGGGTGAATCCCATCCTGAAAATTATCCCGGTCCGGATCCACATCACCACAATACATGGTGGCCACACCGTAGCCTGCTTTAAGAATTTCCTCAATGGGCCACCGGTCATCACTTACTCCACGCGATTGTTCCGTCACCTGGTTATGAACTATTCCCAACGAAGGGTTATCCCTCACCCAGGAGTCCGTCAATCGGATATCAGGATCGTCGGCCACCGTATGGTTGCCATCAAAATTATAACCAACAAAAAGTGGGACGTCGCTTGAATCTTTAGGAAGGTACATTAATAGCTCGACACTCAGTTTCAGGTCATCTTTTCTGAAAACCAGCTCCACCTGCCGACGTACAGCTATACCGTCAAATGCATCGCCCGCCTCTTCGTGGACAATAACATCAGCAATGTCAATCTCCAACGGAATTTTCCCATACACTTCCTGTCCAAACAATTTCAGCAATTCCGGTCGCCTGATCTTCTCCCACCGCTTGGTATTCTTTATTTTCCGCCCATTTTCAGAAACCAACAAACTGGGCAAGGTGTAGTTTGGCACCTCTTTTTCATCGTAGTTTACACTGCTTTGCTGTGCGAATAAATTAAAACTGATTAACAATGATATGATTAAAACTAAGTACTTCATCCAATTGTCCATTCTTTAAAGCGATTCCGTAATTTACGCTTCCCGATCTGGGAAGTTATTTCTTTTTCAAAAACTGGCCAATCATTTTTCTGAAATTGGCTAGATGCTCTACATGTTCCACAAAAGGCTCCATCATCGAAGGATTACGCATATTGATCAAATGATAATCAGCTACCCCGAGCTGCATGGGAAAAACCAGAATGTAACTGTTCTGTCCAAAATATTTATTCAAATAGGACGGAATTTTAACCATGGTATCATTATACGACGGATGTGTTCGACGGCTCATAACAATCACCAGGTTATCATTTTCCCGCACATACCGGCTAAAAACCAGAAAGTCTTCCCAATCAGTAAAACTATTAAATTCCGCCTCAATAGCTTGTTCCGCTTGCATATGTTTCAGAAAAGCCGTCGTTTCTTCGGAAGAATAAAACACCAGTTTGGCACCCGTATTCACGCCCATATTCCAAACCCGAACCAACCAAAAGAAAAAACCCATTTCTTTTTCGGCATTCGGTGGAATCACAACAACATGTCGCTTAATTGTCGCCAGGGGCTGAAAAGGTTTATAAATCATGGTGGTGGTATTGCACTTCGTCAGAATACCCTCGGTTAACATCCCAAAAAAGGAATCAGAAATTCCCCTTTTTTCATGCAGCCCAATAATTAAGTCCGTAATTTTTTGCTCCTTAACAACATTGGAAATCCCGTTCACAATATTCAGATCGTAGCGTAACAAAGGGGTCAGGTGGTTGTCGGTTGCCGAAGCAGTTACCACAGCCTTGTCAATAATTTTTTGGGCATCTTTCTCTGCAGTCTCATTCACGTTGCCACTGGTAACAACATTCAGTGCAATCAGTTTACTATTCTTAGTCTTCGACTTAACGGTCGTACTCAAATTAATCAGTTCTTCCACATTGCGCTCATTGCTCAGCGGAATCAAAATACGCTCTTCAATTTCATTTTCCGATTTATCACCTTCTTCCACATTTTCGGCGCGTGCAATATTCTGTGCTCCTTTTTGGGTAACAAACGAAGCGATGGTACAGGTGACTAGGATCATCAGAATGGTTCCGTTTAAAACGGCATCGTTCAACAGGCGAATCGGCTCACCGGAAGCATCCTGACCAATGATGACATTGTAGCCAACAAGGACTGCTGCCAGCGTTGATGCCGCCTGGGCATTGCTCAACCCAAAAATTAAACGGCGCTGGTCGGCTGAATAGCGAAACGATTTTTGGGTGATCCAGGCCGCCAAAAATTTCGACAGTGTTGCGACCACACTCATAACAATGGCTACTTTAATGGTTTCCCAGTCGCTGACAAATGCCCGGTAATTGATCAACATTCCAACGCCAATCAGGAAAAACGGAATGAACAACGCATTCCCCACAAATTCAATCCGGTTCATCAGGGGTGAAGTTTTTGGAATCAGGCGATTGAGCGCCAGTCCGGTAAGGAACGCTCCGACAATGCCTTCAATACCCGCAACCTGAGCTAAAAAGGCCCCCAGAAAAACCATGCCCAACACAAAAATATACTGCGAAACATTGTCGTCAAAACGCTTAAAAAACCACCGCCCAATAATGGGAAACACAAACATGATAAATAACACGAAGGCCGAAATCGATGCGCTAAGTCCCCACCAAAATTTCGGCGAACTTTCTCCGGTCTCCATTCGTACGATAACCGCCAGCACCAACAAGGCCAACACGGTTGTTATCAGCGTACCTCCAATACTGATGGTAACCGCTTTATTTTTGGTAATTCCTAATTTGCTAACAATTGGGTAAGTAATCAGCGTGTTGGAGGCAAACATGCTCGCCAGCAAGATGGAAGTACTCCATCCAAAATTAAGCAAATATAAACCCGATGCAGTTCCAAGCGCCATGGGAATGATAAAGGTGTAAGTCCCAAAAATAATGCTCTTCCATAGCGTTTTTCGGAAATCAGCCAGATCAATCTCCAAACCAGCCACAAACATGATGTACAACAAACCAACAGTGCCAAACAGCACAATACTGCTATCGCGCGCCATCAGGTTCAAACCATACGGTCCGATCAGCACCCCTGCAATGATTAACCCAATCAAATGCGGAATCCGAATTTTATTCAGCAAAATTGGTGAAAACAGAATGATAAAGAGGATCATGGTAAAAATCAGGATCGGATCCTCTAAAGGCAAATTCAACCCAAATATTTTTGATAAGATCATAGATTAATTCTTTTGCACGTAAGAGACAAACAAAACATTTCGTTGCTCCCCTCCCATTGAGGCTGACAAGATACAAACAAGTCTTTTATTATTTCAAGACAAATAATGACTATTAAATGACTTTTTTGATGGTTTGAGACAAACTTGAGAATTTGGATCCAGAAATAGAATAAGTGAGTGTTTAAAAATTCCACAGAGGGAGAATATATGGGTAGAAAGTTAGTCATCTATCTATTACATTTTATCCCGTACGGGATAAGACAACACCTAAATCATTGTTTTTCTACCAATATTTTGTTCCTAACGGAACGATAAAATTAAACAATTTCTAAGTCGTGCTCATATAAAGATCGAATAACTGTTTGATGGAGCGTGGCTCGCCAATAATCGTCAAAACATCATTCACTTGCAAAACGGTATATCCATGAGGAGCAAAAGATCGTGCATCACGCTCAATAAGGGCAACCAGCACATCGGAAGGCAGTTTAATCTCCTTCAGCTGCTTGCCAATCATTTCACTCTGCAAGGCCTCCGGTATCAACTTAACGGTAATAAATCGTTCATTATGAAGCAGGTATTCTTTCACTTCACGATCACTGGTTTGTTCCAGCATGCTTTTGACAAAATCTTCGCGTTCCACAATATTCATCAAGCGCGACAACATTCGCAATTGCAAGCGGGACTCATTGGCCGGGTTCACCAAAAAGAAAAATACTTTGATATTATCTTCTGATAAAATATCACCTTTCCCAACGGGTTTTAGGATGCCTTTTTTTGAGCGAACAACATGAAGAGATGGCTCTCCTATACCGGAATATTTGGCATACAACACCGAAACCTCGGGCGTAACCAGAGCAGGATCAATTGCCGAGATGGTATGAAATTCCGAAACGAGAGAATCCTTATTGATATGTATTTCTTTGGAAAATAATCCGGAAACATGATCAACCAGCCCGTTAAAATCCATGCTTTCTGCAGCATTGATAATTCGTGCACTCATGATCGTGGAATCGAACGGATCTCCCTGACGAAGTCCCTTTTCCTTCAGGATGGTCATAAACTCATTTTCCAGATCAGGATGCTGATGTTTTCCTAACAGGGCAAACCAATGAAAAATAGCTCCCTCGCGCTTCACTTTGCCTTTAGCATAGTAATTAAACCACAGCACAGCCAGCAGAACAATGAACGCACTGAACAGAATAGCCATCCAGCCCATATAAATGATCAATACCACTGAGATAATCATTCCCACGATCTGCATGCCGGGGTACAAAGGTGATTTAAAGCCCGGATCGTAAGAATCAATATGACTGTTCCGAAAAACAATCACCGAAAAATTAATCAGCATCAGAACAATCAGATTGAAAGTGCTGGCTAGTTTTGCTATTCCTTCTTCAGAAAAAACCAAAATGAAAAAGATAATAAGTCCGGTTGTAAACAAGATCGAAGTTACGGGAGTCCCCTTCTTTCCCACCTTTGCGAATCCGGGAGGGAAAAGCTTGTCACGTCCCATCGCAAATGGATAGCGCGAAGAGGACATCAGCCCTGCGTTGCCAGTGGAAGCGAATGCCGCCATGGCAGCACCGATCATCAGGTAAGCCCCCATATTCCGTGGCATCCATGTAAATAGTTGCTTGACGGCTGTAGCCGCCGGAGCCAAATCTTCAGCAAACTCCGTTGGGTCGATAATAGACACCATGATGAACACTCCCAGCACGTAGATCACGCTAGTCACAATAAGCGACAAAAGCATTCCCAAAGGAATATTTCGCTCCGGATTTTTGATCTCCTCGGCAACACTAGCAATCTTTGTTAATCCCAGGTAGGACACAAACACAAAACCAACAGTAGTTATCATTCCTTCAAATCCATGGGTCAAGAATGGATGAAAGTGGTCATTCGTTGATGGCTGATCGATTCCAATGGTGAAAAATACACGGTAGAGCCCATCGACAACAAAAGTACCCAGCACAATCAATAGAAAAACAACAAAGTAGTTTTGTAGCCGTGAAGTATTTTTAGCACTTAGCAGGTTGACTCCCATAAAAAGGAAGGTAGCAGCAATGGCAATGGTTTTGACCGGGACCTCCCAGAAAAAAGCAGCATAAGCTCCTATACCAATAATGGCAAACGCACTTTTAAACACCAGAGCCAGATAGGTCCCCAGCCCTCCGATTGTGCCCATAAGCGGTCCCAAACTGCGATCGAGAAAAAAATAAGCCCCACCTGACCTTGGCAATGCTGTTGATATTTCGGCAATGCTAAACATGGCTGGCAGGATCAACAAACCAGCCAACAGATAGGCCACAAAAACAGAAGGCCCGGTATACTGCGATGCCAAACCGGGTAACAGAAAAAAACCGGAACTGAACATTGCTCCCGTACTAATGGAAAAAACATCAAACAAGCCTAGCTCTTTATTCAATCGTACTTTATTCGCCATATTCTTTCTTTCTGGTTTTTTAGCCGAATCCTCTATCATTCCTTCTTTCGAACCGGCAAGAATCCCCTAAATATACAATTTCTTCGGAAAACCTGGGTCTCATAGTTGCCTGGCAACATTAGGGTATTTTCGGGTTGTATGTTTTTGCCTGGGTGTCATTGCGAGCTACCCGCAAAGCATTTCGCGCCAAAGCATCCAATTCATCTTCTCCTGGATACACAAAAACCGGCGCTAAAAAACCGACCTTTTTTTCAATAAAATCGGTCAGGTATTTATTGTAAGCCACCCCTCCTGTCAACAAAATTCCATCCACATTCCCATTGAGTACCACGGCCATTTCACCAATTGTTTTAGCTATCTGGTAACCCATGGCATCCTGAATCAACCGGGCCTTTTCATTTCCCTTACGGGCCAGTTCTTCCACTTCTTTGGCATCATTTGTTTTCAAATAAGCCACATAACCGCCTTCACCAAGCACCATGCGACGGACATCATCCCTTGTCATTTTGCTCTTGAAACACCAGTCAATGATTTGCCCTGTTGGCAAGCCTCCACTCCGTTCCGGACTAAACGGTCCATCACCATCCAGCCCATTGTTAACATCCACCACCCTGCCTTTTTTGTGAGCGCCCACAGAAATACCACCGCCCAGGTGCGCCACAATCAAATTCAGGATTTCGTACGCTACACCTAGTTTTTTTGCATGCAGCCTGGCCGTTGCTTTCTGATTCAACGCATGAAATATCGATCGCTTTTCAAAAGCAGGATGTCCGGTAATTCGGGCAATCTCATCCAATTCGTCCGTCACCACCGGATCAGCAATATAGGCGCTGGCACCGGGAATTTGGTTGGCAATAAAATCAGCGATTAGTGGGCCGAGATTGCTGGCATGCTGGCCATAAACTCCTTCGCTGGCATGTTTCAGCATCAAATTGTCGACCAGGTAAACACCCGATTCCAATGGATAAGTCAGGCCTCCCCTTCCAATAATATATTTCAGGCTGTCCACCTCGAAACCTTCTTCCATTAACGCGTCAATAATCATCCCTTTGCGATAATCGAATTGCTTCAAAATATTTTTGTAGCTCGACAACTCATCGATGGAATGACGCAAGGTTCGGTTAAGCTTGCATTCCTCGTTGTAGTATACGGCAAACTTGGTCGAGGTGGAACCGGGATTGATGGCTAATATTCGGTATTCATTGATCATGCTAACGACTCATTAATGTGGCCAAAACAATGGAATTCAACTTGGTTTGGGTGCTATCTCCGCGCGACGACAAAACCGCCGGAACCTTTACCCCTACAACGACAGCCGCTTGCTCGGATCCACAGAGCTTAGTATTAACTTTATAAAAAACGTTGCCCGAATCAATGTTGGGAAAAAGCAGGCAGTCGGCATCGCCGGCCACTTCAGACTGAATGTTTTTTATCCGGGCTGATTCCCGGTCAAGCGCGACATCCAAGGCCATTGGGCCATCGACCAAACCTCCCGGAAAATGTCCAGCTAGAGCCATTTGCTTCAGTTTACCCGCATCGACGCAAGCCGGTATCGATTCGATGATCTGTTCGGTAGGCGCAATCATGGCTACTTTGGGTTGAGCAATTCCCAACTTCTGCCCAACCTCAATCAAATACTGGATCATGATTTCCTTTTGTTTCAATGTTGGAAAAGGAATGATAGCCACATCGGTCACAATTAATAACTTGTGATAGGCCGGATTATCAATCAGTGAAACATGCGTCAGCAAACCTCCGGGCTCAACCAACCCAAATTGTTTGTTTAGAATGGCTCGCATGTATTTGTCGGTATTAATTAAGCCTTTCATCACCAGGCTGGCACTTCCTTCCTGAATCAGCCGGACGGCCGCCAGGGCAGCTTCTTCATCTGTTTCGGCCTGTACAATCTCAAAATTTTCCGCTTCAATTCCAAGTTGATTGCAAGCTTCCTCAATTTGGGACTGATTGCCAGTCAAAATCACGTCAATAATTCCGAGTCGACGGGCTTCCTCAGCTGCTTCAATACTATGGCCATCCACGCCGTTTACTACAACCATTCGTTGTTTGGGACGATCTTTCGCTAACAAGAACAAGTCGGCTAAATGCTTTGCGTTCATTCCTTTGTTTTATGGAGGTGAAAATACAATAAGAACAGTTGAATTTACACAACAAATATCAATCTAAAAAAATGTTTTTAAACCCCTGAAAAACAAAACATCCGACACATTGCTGCATCGGATGTCAAACGGAAAATATTTTTAACCCTAAACTTTCAGATTGCCATTTTAGCACTCGAAAAACTTACGATTTAGCAAGTTCTCCAACTTTCTTTTCGGTGTCAAGTGCAATCATTAATTCTTCATTTGTTGGAACAACCATAATTTTTACAGGTGAATCGTCAGTGCTGATAATTCCTTCGGAACGGAATCCCTTATTCTTGTTTTCATCTAAATGAACGCCGAGAAATTCCAGTTCCCTGGCCACTCCAAAACGAGTCGCGTCAGCATTTTCGCCAATTCCTCCGGTAAAAATCAGAATGTCCAGTCCTCCCATCGCAGCAATGTACGAACCAATGTATTTTTTTACGCGGTAATTGTAAATATCCAACGCCATTTTAGCCCGTTCGTTACCCTTGACACTGGCCTCCTCAATTTCGCGCATGTCGGAGGAAATACCAGATAACCCGAGCATCCCGCTGTGTTTGTTGAACAAAGTGTTGGCTGACTTTGTGCCCAGTTCTTCTTTCTCCATAATGTAGGTGGCCACGCCAATATCCAGATCACCTGAGCGGGTTCCCATCACCAATCCTTCAAGTGGAGTGAATCCCATACTGGTGTCGAAAGACTTGCCATCTTTTACCGCGGCAACCGAAGCGCCGTTGCCCAAGTGGCAGGAAATAATCTTCTGGTTCTCAAAATCACGTCCGAGCAATTCGCAGGCACGTTTAGTAACATAGCGATGGCTGGTACCATGAAAACCATAACGCCGAATTTTATACTTTTCGTAAAGCACATAAGGAATTCCGTACATGTACGACTGTGGCCCCATGGTTTGATGGAAAGCGGTATCAAAAACACCGACCTGCGGAATTCCCGGGATCAGCTCTTCCATGGCGTTGATCCCTTTCAGGTTTGGCGGATTGTGCAACGGAGCCAAATCAGTACATTTCACCAGCGCTTCAATCACTTCATCGGTAATCAGCTCGCTGGTATGAAAATATTCACCTCCGTGTACGACACGATGACCAACCGCATCAATTTCTTCCAGATTTTTCAGGCAACCATATTTTTGACTGGTTAAAACTCCCAAAATATATTCAACACCACTTTTGTGGTCTAAAATTTCACCTTCAAAAACGATCTGTCTTCCATCTTCATGATGGTGTTTCAAAAATGAGCCTTTCATGCCCAGCTTCTCAACTCCCCCCTTGGCAATCACAAGCTGGCCATCCATGTTAAAAAGTTGATATTTTATAGAACTGCTTCCGCAGTTAAGTACCAGAATCTTCATTCCTTCAATATTTTCGTTGAGATTGTTTTTTTAACAAATGGTTGAGTTAGTTGCGCTGTTCAAAATTTTGTTGCCTTCTCCATCATATTCATAAAAGCCTTTTCCGGTTGATACGCCCAGTTGTTTCGCCCGGACCAACCGTTTGATAATCGGTGATGGCTTAAAATGAACATCGCCAAATTCAGCGTAAATATTCTCCATCCAGCGAACAATTTTATCCAGCCCCATTTTATCAGCTACTTCAAATGGGCCCAATCTCATCCCCTGTCCTATTTTCATGGTGGTATCAATATCTTCCATTGTCGCAATACCTTCCATCAAGATTTCACACGCTTCATTGAGCAAGACCACAAAAAGACGAACGCTGATCAAACCAGCTGATTCTTCAACTGGAATAATTTTCCGGTTGATCAGTCTCACAAACTGACAAACTTTTGCATAAGATTCATCCGAAGTATATAATCCTTTAACGACTTCCATAATCCGTGCTTCACGCGATGCAACCGAAAAATGAAAGCTGATACAGCGATCTTTGTACTTCATTTCCGAAGAAAGCTCGGTAATGATAATAGTTGTTGAGTTGGTGCCAATAATGCAGTTACGATCAACTACTTTCTCGATGTTCCGGAAGATTTTCTTGCGTTCCTTGATTTTGCCTCCCCGATTAACCGCACGGATGGATTCCACAACAAAATCGCAACCTGCTAGATCCTTATAATCCAAGGTTCCTTTTATCCTTGAAAGAATAGCCCGTTTTTCACCTTGAGTCAAACCCCAGTGTTCAATACGATGATCAAGAATTTTTTCGATATTGCTGTATGCGTCCCTTATTTTATCTTCGCTAACTTCAATAAAAACAACTTCAATACCATAGAAACTGGCTACTCGGGCTATATTTTGTCCAACAAGCCCACAACCAACAATCCCAATTTTTGAAAATAAGGCTCTGGAAACCTTTTTCTTAATTAAACCAAATTCTTCAATTGGTTCATAAATCACTTCACTAGCCATTTTAATTTTATTTATTCGAACGAGGCAGCAGCCTGGTTGGAGGTAATTGCTACCATATTTACAATGTCGCTCACCGAGCAACCACGCGACAGATCATTGATTGGAGCTGCCATGCCTTGCAAAACCGGCCCGATGGCTTCGGCTTTTGCCAATCGCTGTACCAATTTATAACCGATGTTGGCTGCTTCCAAACCTGGGAAAACCAGAATGTTTGCCCGTCCGGCCACTTCACTTTCGGGAGCTTTCAGTCGGGCCACTTCTGGAATCAACGCGGCATCCAGCTGTAATTCGCCGTCGATTTTCAAATCGGGTGCCATTTCTTTGGCAATCCGGGTGGCATTCACCACTTTATCGACCCGCTCGTGCTGGGCACTTCCTTTGGTTGAAAAACTAAGCATGGCCACCCGTGGTTCCATGCCAACAATGGCTTTAGCCGTTTTTGCTGTTGTCACGGCAATTTCAGCCAATTCACGCTCATTCGGATCGGGCATTACCGCACAGTCGGCAAACACAAGAATACCATCATGCCCAAAATGCGGATCGTTCATGAACATCAAAAAAGCGCCGGAAACCACGCTCACTCCCGGCAAGGTTTTCACGAACTGGAAAGCTGGACGTAACACATCGCCCGTGGCATTCACCGCGCCGGCGATTTCACCATCGGCGTCGCCACTTTTAATCATCATAGGGGCGAACACCAGCGGATCGTTCAATAAATCAAGCGCCGCTTCTTTGGTTAAGCCTTTCGACTTTCTGATTTCCACCATCAGGTCAGCATATTGCGCCCGGCGTTCATCTGTTTTGGGATCAATTAGTACAGCTCCTTTGATGTTTACGCCACATTCTTCGGCGGCCTGCATAATTTCCACCGGATTTCCCAATAAAATAATCCGGGCAATATTTTCATTTAAGATAATTTCTGTAGCTCTCAAAGTTCGGGGTTCTGTCCCTTCCGGGAGTACAATCCTTTTTTGATAGCTCTGCGAATTTTTGATAATACGTTCAAGTAATTTCATTCGAAAAAAACTTATCTGATTTATTTAATATTTGCTGATTATTCGGCCTTCTTCTTTCAAACAAAGAACCGGCAAACCAACTATTTCTCTTTTCTTCTACTTGTAACCTTCTCACAAACCGCTACCTGCTGCGACAATGCTATTAGGTACGGTTGTTCTAACTGAAAGTTTAATATTTTTAACATTTGAATAAAAGATTCAAAATGCAAAAGTAGCTAAAATAACGTGTTTATATTCCCCGGATGGGTTAATTATTTGTCAATCCTTACAAATGCTAACCGTCGGTCACAAAAATAAATTGATATTTTTGTCTGATCCAAAATTCATTCAACTATGAAATCAACCGATCTGTTTTATCCACTGAAGCAATCGCTCGAAGGCGACGTTTACACAAGCAATGTGCAGCGAATTATCTATGCAACTGATGCTTCTTCATACCGCGAAATTCCGCAAGCAGTGTGCAAACCCAAGTCGAAGGAAGACCTCCGCAGGATTATTGCTTTTGCAAACGAACACCAAACCTCGGTGATTCCCCGGGCAGGTGGCACTTCATTGGCCGGACAAGTTGTTGGAAAAGGAATTGTGGTAGATGTTTCGAAGTACTTGAACAAAATTGTGGAATTCAATGCTGAAGAACAATGGATTGTTGTTGAACCCGGCGTTAACCTGGCTGAGCTAAACCAGTTTCTCACGCCTCATGACTTGCAGTATGGCCCCGAGACCTCGACAGCCAACCGCTGCTGTATTGGAGGTATGGTGGGCAACAACTCCTGCGGATTGCATTCCTTAATTTACGGTAGCGCCCGCGATCATATTCTCGAAACCGACTGCCTTTTGTCTGACGGATCATCCGTCATATTCAAAGCCTTATCAACCGACGAGTTTCGCGCCAAGTGTTCCGGTGATCCGGAAAGTCTGGAAACCAAGATCTATCAAAACCTCGAGGCAACACTCTCTGATCCCTCCAACCAGAAAAGCATCCGAAGTGAATACCCCGACCCGAAAGTGCTGCGAAGAAACAACGGCTATGCGCTGGATGCCTTGCTCGAAACCGATCCGTTTACTGGCAACGGCAAAAAAATCAATGTGTGTAAACTGCTGGCCGGAAGCGAAGGCACGCTGGCTTTCTCAACCCAATTCAAGCTTAACCTTATCCCGCCCCCCCCCCAACACAAAGGCTTGGTGTGTGCGCATTTCAATAGCTTGCAAGAAGCTTATCTGGGAAACCTAGTGGCCTTGAAACACCAACCGGGAGCCATTGAGCTGATGGACGACATTATTATGAATTGCACCAAGGAAAACATTGAGCAGCGCAAAAACCGTTTTTTCATTCAAGGTGATCCGAAAGCCATGTTGATGATTGAGTTTGCACGCGAAACGGAGGAAGAAATTCAAGCCATCGCCACACAGCTGGAGGCAGATTTTCGTGCAGCCGGGCTTGGATATCATTTTCCGCTGGTACAAGGAAACGACAAAATCAAGCGTGTATGGGCCCTTCGCACAGCCGGGCTCGGCTTACTATCCAATATTCCCGGCGACAGACGAAGTGTAACCGTCATTGAAGACACGGCGGTTGCTCCCGAATATCTACCCGATTACATGGATGAGTTCGACCAAATTCTTGAAAAATACGGATTGAACTGTGTGAAATACGCGCACATTGCCACAGGAGAAATCCATCTACGCCCGCTTTTGAATTTGAAAGACAAAGCCGATGTTGAACTTTATCACACCATCGCACGCGAAATTGCAGCGCTGGTAAAAAAATACAAAGGTTCGCTGAGTGGTGAACATGGCGATGGACGGCTTCGGGGTGAATTCATTCCGTTTATGCTAGGCGAACAAAACTACCAGCTGATTAAAGAACTCAAGCGAACCTGGGATCCCGGCAATATTCTGAATCCGGGAAAAATTGTAGATACGCCACCTATCACAGAAAACCTGCGCTACCAGATTGGCCGGACTCGCGAGTTTAAGACCACCTTTGATTTTTCCGATCAGAAAGGTCTTTTGCGGGCCATTGAAAAATGCAACGGCTCGGGCGACTGCCGGAAAAGCGTCGCCATTGGGGGTAGCATGTGCCCCACGTATATGGCCACCAAAGATGAAGACAAAACCACCCGGGGAAGGGCCAACATTTTACGCGAATTTTTGACCCGGTCTGATAAGGCCAATCCATTTGATCATAACGAAATTTACAAAATGCTTGACTTGTGTATTTCGTGCAAAGCCTGCAAGTCCGAATGTCCTTCGAATGTGGATATGACCAAGTTTAAAGCCGAATTTTTGCAGCATTATTATGAGGCTCATAGTATTCCTTTCCGAACCCGACTGATTGCCTATCTTCCACGATTAAACCAACTGGGGCGGATTGTACGGCCACTCACTAATTTTATAACCGGAACAAAAATCTTCAAAAAAGCGATCGGCTTTGCTCCCGAACGAAAAATTCCAGGCCTGTCAAAACTCAGTCTGCGGCAGTGGTATAAAAAGCCCATTCAACTGAATGGCCATGGCAAACGAAAAGTGTACCTGTTTGCCGATGAATTTACCAATGAAAATGAAAGCGAAATTGGCATTAAAGCTATTCTATTGCTGAATCGGCTGGGCTACGAAGTGGCCATTCCAAAGCATCGCGAAAGCGGACGCACATTCTTGTCGAAAGGATTGGTAAAAACCGCCAAACAGCTGGCCAACAAGAATGTTCAAAAACTATATCCGTTGATTAATGAAACGTCGCCCCTGCTTGGTATCGAACCATCAGCCATCCTGGCTTTTCGAGACGAGTATCCGGAACTGGTTGATGTTAACTTGAAAAATCAAGCCCTGGCGCTTTCAAAAAATACCCTGATGCTGGATGAATTTATTGCTGCCGAATTTGATAAGGGCAATATTGAAGCATCGCTGTTTACCACGGAGAGCCGAAACATCAAACTGCATGGACATTGTCAGCAAAAAGCAGTGGCATCGACAGCTCCAACCAAAAGGATGTTGGAAATTCCGATTAACTATACCGTTAGCGAAATTCCGAGTGGTTGCTGCGGCATGGCCGGATCGTTTGGATACGAAAAAGAACATTACGAATTGAGCCAAAAAATTGGTGAGCTGATTTTGTTTCCTGCTGTTCGCCAAGCGTTGCCCGAAACAGTCATCTCGGCACCGGGAACATCTTGCCGCCATCAAATTGAAGAAGGAACCGGACGTCGAGCTTTACATCCGGTCGAAATATTGTATGAAGCATTATCTGAAGTCTAAATTATAAGCCACGTCGGAAGGCGCTCGACAGCATTAAAAAGCCATTCGGCAACGTTGAAAAGGTACCCGGCAGCTGAAAAGCATTCGGCGACATCAAAAACACATAAAAGGCTTTTTTGCAAATAAGATTGACAAATCACGTCCCTTAACAACTACAGGATTGGTTTGAAGACGGGCCAAAAAGAAAGCTGCTTCTGGGGGGAAGCAGCCTCTCGAATTGATTCTGTTTGATTACTAAAATTACTAATTCAACAGATGTTTATAACTTGGATTTATTAAATCCGGCAAATAGGCAGCAATTAAATCAAGTGCTTGTTCTTCGGTCACCTGATCTGGGGTAAGAATTTTCTGACGATTCAGTTCCTCTGTGTTAATTACCCGGCTAATAATTTCCTGAGGGATCTCGCTGTATTCTGCCTTGACCATTGATGCTCCGAATCCTTTTTTGCAGCACACATAAGACACCTCAAAATTTTCGCCCCGCACAACATAGTTTTTCGATCTTTTGGTTTCGTGCAGCATAATGACAATCGGAGTTTTTTCGTTGTCGTATGACAAAAACCAGGCTTTATCAGCCTTTGAGTTCAAATCCTGTTTACTGACGGCTACGATGTCATAATCACTAAATGAACGATCAGTTTCTGTTGCCTGCACTTCAAAAGTTGCCAGACAAAAGACAAATGCGGTAATTCCTGTAATAATTTTGTTTTTCATGACTTTGGATTTAATCGTTTTTAAAAAATTGTTTACCTAAAAGACGAGCAACAAATTAAAAAATTACACCTCAGGAAGGTATAATCAGGCGGCTTTCGACAAACAATATGATTTAGGGGATGAACGATAGAAAACCGTCAACAAAAACAGGAATGTTTTTTCTGAAAATTTGTTATTAACGTAATTTTATAGGTTCCCAACCTATTCAGATAGGTTCCAGATCTATTCACTTAGATCTTTTATCTATTCTATTAGGTTCGCAACCTGGTTCACTTAGGCCTGCACCTATTTTTTTAGGTTCATTACCTATTTCATTAGATCCGGAACCAATTTAAATTCCAATGTGGGGTTTGAAGGACTACCTGAGAAATGGATGATTTTGGTTACTGATGCTGAAGCTTCCGCCAATTTTAAACTTGTCCGAAACTTTGTATTGCAGAAACATGGAAGCCCCGCGGATACTCATATCCTGCAGTGATAAATTGGCAGGCAGTGGATTGAAAATTGAATTGCCAACAAAACTATTTCCTCCAAGCATAAACTTGTCGCTTAGCTGGTAATGCGCTTGATTAGTTAGGCCAAGCGAATGCACAAATGGATTAAAATAATGATTGGATATTGTGAAACTTCTGTTGGAGCAAAATGAACTAAAATCAATGACAAGATCCGGCTGCCAATTAAAATCGAAAGACGCTAAATCTGGTTGCTCAATGGATAACTCGCCAAAAGTGGAATTAGGCAGGAAGTTAAACAATTCGCGGTAAATAAAATCAAATTCAGGATTTACCGTACTTGTTTTCACCGAATCGGCTTGGGCAAATACCGTAAATCCTGAAAGAAAAAAAATGATCGAAAAAACAACTGATTTCATAAGTAAAAGATCTTAAAAAAATAGAAAAGATCTGCCAAATCAAAAGAACCTATTCCGATCTAACCTTAAAGTAATTTGAGTCCAAGGCTGATGACAAAACTTTTACTTTTGCTTTCTAAGTCTGGTCCTTTATACAATTTACCCGAGTTATTCTCCATCCGAACATCCAGGGTAAACATCATAAAGTCGGCACCAACTCCATATTGCCAGCCAAAAAAGTTGTCCTCAATATAATCTTTATTGAACTCCGTCTCATCACCATCAAATCCTTTATCAGTAACAAAAGAAAAGACCGGCCCGGCATTGGCACGAACAGCCAACGGACCTTTTTTAATGACATTGACACCCAACAAGACGGGTACATCAACAGTTTTCAGATCAAACGAATTGACAACACCGCCAGATTTTTTTAGCTCGCCACCTTTGGAGTTAAAATAAGCTTCGGGCTGAACATAGATATTTCCAAGATTTACTCTTAGAAAAGCACCGGCGTGAAACTTATTGATGCTTTCCTCATCGTATTCACTCAGATTAGAGGTTAACTTCGTACTATTAATTCCCCCTTTTAAACCAAGGTTTATTGGAGATTGTGCTGTTGCCGGCAACAAAAATGATGTGAATAATAAAATGATTACAATCGTTTTCATGACATAAAATATTGGTTCAACATTAATAACGACACATGATGTTAATAATTGCTTTTAAGTGTTTTCTTTTTCAAGTCAAAAGTACAACATGATTACGAAAGCATTGCAGTGATTTTCTTAATAAAAATAATCCTTGTTCGATTTAAAGCACCAAGTCGCAGGCTTCAGGCGGCATCCAATGTTTGTCTTTTCCCTCCCACTTGACATTGCAACCAATCGGATTGGTCACCGGTACCGAAATCATTTTGCCCCAAGTAAGCTCTTCAAGCGCCCGATCCAAATCATTGACTTTCACCTTCGACGCATCTCTGGGAGAATCCACTCCCCGACCGGTATACACCAAACGTCTTTCCGTATCAAAAACATAAAAGTGCGGTGTTCTCAGCGCGCCATACTTTTGAGCAATTTCCTGGCTTTCGTCTCGCAAATAAACCCACGGAAACTGATGTGCTTTCATTCGTTCGACCATGTGTCTAAAATCATCTTCATGATAAGTGTTTTCACTGTTTGAATTGATTCCAATGAATTTAACTCCATGATCTTTATACTTTTCGGCTGTTGTTCTGGTTAGCTCATCACTTCCAACAACATAGGGACAATGGTTACATGTAAAAAAAATGACCAGAAATTTGGCAGAGGCAAAATCCGCCAATGTATAATTCTTCCCGTCGGTTGCAGGAAGGTTGAAATCAATTGCACGTGCTCCAATACTCAATGTAAAATTCATAATTTTATCCTTTTTAACTATTTCTCTTGTTGGTGTAACAAGCAGTCGCTTAAACTTGTTGGAAAGAATTGTTGTTATTACTAACGTCGGCTTAAAAAAGCTAGTATACACAACAATTTGAAGTTAATCCGTGTTGAGTAATAAAAAACAGCTATAAAAAACAGCTTAGGTATTTGGAAAATAGAAATATTTTTTTTCTAGTTTACCAACGCAATACTAAAAAGTTTTTATATAGAAGTAAGTTATTAATTATTAGATCTGTAAAATTAAAATGAAATCGAAAAGCAGCTCCGCAAAAAAGCAAAACCATGCCGATTTTGAAGACCTTGATTCCAGGAGCAAATCACCAAAAAGTGTAAAGAAAGAACGAGGCCCAAAACGCCGCCTGTCCATTTATGATGAATTTGATGATGAAATTGATTTTAATGACTCTAATTCAGACGACGACTTATACGAATAACCAGCGACAAACAGCTTCCAAATCAACCAATTTTAGTTAATCACGTTGAGCTTTTTTCTATTCAGAAAAGCTTTCAGGTTCTCGATTGCAATGTCCATTAAACGTTGACGCGATTCTCTTGTAGCCCACGCAATATGTGGTGTAATATGGCAATTCATGGCACGAAGAAGCGGATTATCTGCTGCCGGCGGCTCAGTTGAAAGTACATCAAGCCCGGCGGCGGCGATTTGCCCGTTGTTGAGCGCATCCGCCAAATCCTGTTCATTGATTAGCGGCCCCCGTCCAGTATTGATTAAAATGGTGTTTGGTTTCATCAATTTCAGTTTGCTTTTATTGACAAAACCAGCATTCGAATCCGTTAGCGGACAATTTAAACTTACTACATCCGATTGTTGAAACAGCGTATCAAGATCACATTGCAAAAATTCAGGAGGAACATCTGATTTTACTGATCGATTCTGAAACAGAATTTTCATGCCCATGGCCTGCCCTATTTCGGCTACTTTCCGGCCTATTTGTCCAAAACCAATGATGCCCAGGATTTTCCCGCTCAACTCAATTTGAGGAGAAACACTAAACGAGAAGTTTTTTGATTTGACCCAATCTCCCTGACTTACCACTTCAGCATGGAGATGCACCTGATTGACAATGTGCAACAAATGGGCAAAGACCATTTGTGCCACCGAATCGGTACTGTACGCCGGAATATTAGTGACCACAATACCGGCTTTAGCTGCGGCTTCCAAATCAATGACATTGTAACCAGTAGCCAAGACACCAATGTATTTGATGGAAGGACAAGCATTGAAGATTTTTCCATCAAGCACCACTTTATTGCTGAATACAATTTCGGCATCACCAATCCGATCAAGCCGAAGATCCTCGGGTGTATTGTCATAAATATCACAAGGGCCTATTGCTTTTAAAGCATCCCAACTGAGATCTCCGGGATTTAAGGTGTAGCCATCTAAAACGACAATTTTCATGTATTTATTTTTTCAATTTGACTTCAAAGACACAACATACGACAATGAGCAGCTCAGGCTGTTTGTTAAAGCGCGTTGAAAATAATCAAATTGAAGCAAAAATCGAATAGGAAAGGAAATCAAGCTGCCAGTAAATTTCCTTATTGAACGGTTAGGTAAAAAACATGAAGGCTATCAAGTTCATTTACAGTCACTGACAGATGCTGACCATTATTTATTTTTTTCAGCACCAGATGGCCTGTTTTTTCAGCGTCTTCTTTAGTCGAAAAAGACTGATTTCCGGAAACGGACGGAATGATATCCTGGTTAATAAAAACCTGACCATTCTTCTTCACCACATACCCCCACCCTTTTTCGGTTTGAAAGGTTTCCAGCTTTGTTTTCAAATTCTGGTGGCAACTAAAAAGTAATAATCCGCCAATGAGCAGGATTATTACTTTTATAGATTTCATCGACTTCGACATCCTATTAGTCATATTCATTCATTTCTGAATTTGGTTCAAAACGCCACACATCATCAAAATAATAACTGCTGTTTCGTCCGGTAATGACGTATCCAATATTGTTAATAGTAAAGCTTACAGCCTCTGTACGATCAGCGCCTCCGCTGCCATCTTCAGCTAGTTCTGTTTTTTCGACCCACAAATCAGTTGCAGGGTTGTACTCCCACACATCGCCACCGGTTGTGCTGCGGCCGCCTGTAGCAACATAACCTTTTCCATCCATAACGAAGGTTACCGCATTGGTTCGAACAATGGTATAGTCATCATCGTAATCTTCATCCGTTGCATTCGAAATATCTCTTAGTTGTGTCCAGCTATCAGCTGTTGGGGCATACTTCCAAAAATCATCTTCATACACCCCATTATCCAGGCCTCCAAACACATAGCCAATGTCGTCAATAACAAATGCCATGGCATCACGACGCTTTGATCCGCCAACGCTCACTCTCTGCGCCCACTCGTCTGCTACCGGATCATATTGATAGAAATCTTTCAGGTAATTGCCGTCATAGCCGGTTCCCACATAACCCCTATCTCCCAGAGTCATAGCAATTGCACCATATCTGGGCGAACCGGCAAAATCAGCCACCTGGATCCAGGAATTGGCATATGGATCAAATTCATAGAAATCATTCAGTTTGTTTGTCCCATCATAACCGGTTCCTACATAAACTCTTCCATTGGCGGAAAAGCCCACGGCTCCGTTCCTGGCCTTTCCCGGAAAGTCAGCCTTTTGCTTCCAATAATCATTTTGAGGATCGTACTCCCATAAATCATTCAAGCGGTCTTCGCCGTCATAGCCTGTAACCACATAGCCTTTGCCTTCCAAACTTACTCCGACAGCATCCGACCGGGGAATTCCCTCAAAATCTGATAATTCAACCCAGTTACCAACCAAATCGTCGTCATCATCGTCACCGCATGACGATAAAATAACCAGAATCGACAAGGCGATTCCTACTTTAATAATCAAGTTTGACCAATTCATTACACTTAATTTTTTTTGAATCATAATTTTCTCTGTTTTCAGGTCAAACTTAGATGGATTGAACGGGCAAAAAAAAAGTGATAGACCACTGGTGATAAATTCACTAGGAAAAGCTGTTTTTTCATGACCAATAACCGATAAATCGACATAAAGCGATCGTTTGTTAATAATTTCCATACTTCTCAACATAACTTAACAGAAAATTGAAACGATTCGGGGTTTCATCGATGAAATAAGCCTTATCAACGACTAAAAGTCTGGCTAAGTCTAATATTGTTTTTGCACCAGCCTCGAAAGCATTGCTTTGCAAGACACAAAATTCACTTTTAATGAGAAATGAATTAATTCCACGTGCTATACGCCCGGTTCAAAAGAAGAGCTTAGTATATCTCTTTATCATGCCTGTCGTTTTCCTGTTGTCCTGCGACGCCGAAAGCAGCCAGTTCGAAATTGGGGTTGACCTTGTTGAGTCCAAAACAAAGATTAGTATGATCGACAGCTTTTCAGTCCAACTATCAACCGTTAAGTACGATTCGCTTCCTACCTCGGGAACAGCCAATGCCCTGGTGGGGCACTTTAAAAATGAGCTCACCGGAGCCATTGAGCTCAACAGTTATTTCAATGTTGATTTGCCTTCAGGCCTTACCACTGTAGATGACGAAGCCATTTTTGATTCGCTCACATTGACTCTTTATTATGCCGATTACCTGCTCGGCGATACAACAAGCATGCAAAACCTGCAGGTTTATCGTCTTAAAGAGGAGTTAATGTTGCAAGAAGATGATTATTCAACAAAGTACCTGTTTAACACAAGTCGGTTTCCCTATGAGGATCAAAGTTGTGGCGAACTAAATTTTTTGCCGCAAATGCATAAAGAATCAATCGAAATTCGTCTGGATGATGAGCTTGGACAAGAACTGCTGCAAATGGGAAAAGACGAGACAGATGAAATTTTAAACAATACAAATTTCAGCGCCTACTTAAAGGGTTTTATTTTAAAGCTGAGAGAAAATACGGACAAAACAATCCTCAGCTTTTCAACCGATTCAATTCGAATACAGCTCCACACGCATGTTCTTGGTCAATATGAGCCTGATGAGCTGATCATTGATTTCAATATTTCGGAAAGCAACAACCACTTCAACGCGTTAATCCCTGATCGTTCAGGAACTGATTTTGAAAACCTTATTTCTGAGCGGGAAGAACTTCTCTCCCGGATTTCAGGAGACAAGGGTTTTATTCAGGGAACTGCGGGCGTGTTGGTTCGTGTTGACTTTCCGAGCTTAAATGAGTTTTTCACTCTTGAAGACCACATTTTACTGAAAGCCGAATTGGTTTTACGCCCATCTCCAGAGTACGTTACAACAGATGCACCCCCGACCCTTCACTTCTACGAAACAAACAAAATCAACCAAATGAACAGCCAGATTGAGAATGCGGATGACAACGTAGTTTACGCCAATTTAGTTCTGGATGAACTCTACCATGAGAACTCCTATTACATCACTGATATTACTAATTTTCTTTCTGCTGAACTCGCCGGAAGTTATTACAACACCGATCATGGCTTGCTGGTTACCGTTCCTTTGAGCGACTTTAAGTCGCAAACAGATCATTTGATTCTCGAAGGTGAAAAATCCAATCGTTATAAGCCTACATTAAATCTCTATTTTTTGACTTATGAATAACATGAAATATTCTTCTTCTCCATGGTTTTGGCTGACAATTGGCTGCGTACTCATGCTAACCAAACCGGCTTTTTCACAGAACAATACCAGCTCTCCGTATTCCATGTATGGCTTGGGTGAATTACGTATTCAAAGCAATCCGCACAATTCGGCTATGGGCAATACGGGGATCGGAATGGCGTCGGACAATTTTTTGAATACGCTAAATCCAGCTTCATACAGCACCTTGGACAGTATGACCTTTCTTTTTGAAATGGGGATTGATGGCAAGTTCTCTGAGTATAAAAGCCGGAATAAAACAGCATCATCACTCAATGCCAATTTTAGCTACCTGGCTTTGGGATTGCGTATCAACCGATGGGTTTCCGCTGGTTTTGGCATAAACCCGTTTAGTTCGACAGGCTATGAAATTAACACAACAAGCGTGATTGGTGGGATTCAACAGGAATATCCGCTCAACATTATTGGCTCGGGCGACATCAGCCGCGCTTATTTCACCACCTCAGTCACTCCGATAAAAAAACTGTCACTCGGACTTAAAGCCTCCTATTTGTTTGGCAACCAATCGCAAAATCAATATCATGATTTAACCAACTTGGAAACTGTGTCGATTAGCAACAAAACAACCGACTATTTCAATAACTTCTACTGGGAATTTGGATTGCAATACCAGCTTCAGCTCAAAGCAAGCACGCTAAGGCTGGGAGCGATTTACAATCCCCGGCAACAGCTTCAAACCCGAAGAGTAAATACAACCTACAATTCAGCGGGAACTACGCTGCAGTACGAAGAAGAGTCAACAGGAGAATTTGTGATTCCGGAAGAAATTGGACTTGGGTTCTCCTGGCAAAAAGGTAACCATCTGCTTGTGGCAATGGACGCCGGAATACAAAGATGGTCGGATGAATCGTATGATATCTCAGGCGTGGAACTGAATAACAATCCTTATTTCCACGGAGGAATGGATTATTTACCCTCAAGCAATTTGAGGGACGCCTACTTTAAGCGAATGAATTACCGGCTGGGGTTTCAATATGCCCGATCCTACCTCAATTTGCGGGATATCCAACTGGATGAAGTTGTTCTGTCGTTTGGTTTTGGATTTCCCGTTCAGAATCAAAAATCACGTATCGACATGAGCTTTGAATTCGGAAAACAAGGAACCACAAATAAAAATCTGATTCAAGAGAACTTTTTCCGCTTTCGACTGGGCTTTTCGCTAAAAGATGCCTGGTTTGGCCGTCCAAAATACAACTAACACCATAGGGTTATTGGTAGCTTATCCTTGACAGATAAGCTACCAATAACCCTATTCAAAGATTCGATTACTTATAAGGCAAATTTATTGATGACCGAATTCTGAAAATCACTTTTATAGCTCTCTCCCACCGGAATCCAACGATCGTGGATAATAATCCGGTTTTTAGTAACCGATTTTATCTTGTTGGTATTTACAATAAACGACTTGTGAACCCGAAGAAAGTGACCATCAGGAAGGTTCTCGCTCATGCGTTTGAGCGAATTCAACGTGATAACGGGCTTCGCTTCGTTCTGCAGGTAAATTTTGACATAGTCCTTCAATCCTTCGATGTACAAAATCTGGCTGAGCTTTATTTTAACTGATTGGTAGTCCGACTTTACCAAGATGTATTCCTGGTCAGCTTCGGAAAACTCAGCATGCTCTTCACGTCTGTTATTTTGGTTGGTTGAATAAAGATGATAAGCCTTGTTGGTGGCCTTTAAAAAACGCGCGAAAGAAATCGGTTTCAGTAAATAATCAACAGCGCTTAAGTCAAAGGCTTCAAGCGCATGCTCTGAATAGGCTGTTGTAAAAATGAACAACGGCCGTTTTTCCAAACTACTAATAAATTCGATCCCAGAAACATTCGGAAGATGAATGTCAAGGAAAATCAGGTCTATTCTCATTTTCTGAAGAACTTCCAGTGCATCAAATACTGAATTGCATTTCTTCTCCAACTTCAGAAACGGGATCATAGCTACGTAATCTTCTATGATCTGCTGGGCTAATGGTTCATCATCAATTATTATACACTTCATCGGTTGTTATATTTAAGTAGAGTTCAACGATATGTCGTTCATCTTTCTGGTAAATCTTAAGTTTGTGCCGATTGGGATAAACCAGCTGTAAACGCTGTTTAATATTTTTCAATCCCACACCACTATCCCGGTTTTGCGTTTCTTTCTTATTTCGAAGGATTGGATTCTCAATAATAAAAATCAAATGATGCCCATTAACCGTGAGTGAAATATCAATTTTTCCGGGCCGGCTGTAGTCAATGCCATGCTTAAAGGCATTTTCGAGGAAAACGGAAAAAAGCAGCGGTTCAATTTGCAAAAATCCCGGGTTGCCATTAACCTGAAAATGAACCTGAACAATCTCATTCAGCCTGATTCTTTGCAGCTCAATGTAGTTTTCAATATGCGAAATTTCACGGCTCAGCAAAACTTTAGCCGTGTTGGCCTCATAAATGATGTAGCGCATCAAATCAGAAAGCTTCAAAATTACATCCAGAGTATGGTCCGATTTTTTCCGTGCCAGCGCATAAATTCCATTCAGTGTATTGAAAAAGAAATGTGGATTAATCTGGGCTTTCAAATACGAAAGTTCGGCCGTCAGTTTTTGATTCTCAATCTCTTTCAATTGCTTTTCATTCTCAAACCATTCTCTTGTCCCCCGAATGCTGGTGCTGATTGTTAATGCTATAACACTTAGTAACAGATCTCCGAAGCTGAAAAAGATTAATCGCTTTGGTGGCTCGAACCGCCAGAGATGTGGAGCATTCCCAAGATTTTTGGCAGGCGGCGGCATTCTGTGCTGCATAAACTCAGGTGGTGCGGGCCGGTTCAAATAGGATATTCCACTCACCATAAGTAGAATCGAGACGATTGCCCCTGCATATTTTTTGAATTTCTTTTTCGAAAGATAGCGCGGAATTAAAAAATAGTAATTCAGATAAAAGATCACAGCAAACAGTCCAACGGTGACCAATATTCGTGAATATCCAAAAATCCTGTGGATGGATCCTTGGGCATCGTCTGCTGACCCGTTTAAATAGATATGCCTAAAATTGACTACCCAAAGGAAAAATAGAAACAGAAGCCCCCACATAAATATATGCAGAAAGACTGTCAGGAGTTTCGTATAGGAATTTTTGGTCATTGTTCAACGAGTTAAAATCGCAGCTCTCATTATTTGCTTTTTCCTGCTAAGTTTGTTTGAGAATAAGATGGATTTGTTGAATAAGATGGGGTTATTAAAAAAAGGTTGCGTCATCAGCACATGAACGGTTTTAAATACGACATCAAATAATTTTCAGCACTTATTCTAAGGAACAAAAGAAATAAGGTCACGGACCTATCTATTATTTTTGTTATCACTTCTCTCTTAGTTTATTAGAAGACAGAAATACGACAACAATTATTACTTAGTACTTAATAACGTAAAAGTTGAACTTTTTAAGGTCGTATCAAATTCTTTTAATTTTTTTTAAGTTTGTTTTTTGTTAGAAGTTGGCACAAAAAAGGTCGCCTTGTTTTCCCAGGCAACCTTTTCGTTCTTATATTTAAACCGGAACTACAAATCCAGTAGCAGTTTTTCCGGATCTATTCCATTGTTTAACAATCGTTCCGGGTTCTCAATCAGTTCTTTCACTTTCACCAAAAAGCCAACCGAGTCCTTCCCATCGATGATCCGGTGATCGTAAGACAGGGCAACGTACATCATGGGACGGATTTCAACGTTACCGTTAATTGCTACCGGGCGATCCAAAATATTGTGCATACCTAAAATGGCTGACTGTGGCGGATTAATAATCGGCGTGGATAGCAAGGAGCCAAATGTTCCTCCGTTGGTAATGGTAAAGGTACCTCCTGTTAGTTCTTCGACCGATATTTTTTTGCTTCGCGCCTTTTCAGCCAAATCTCTCAGGTCTTTTTCAATTTCAGCAACTGATTTACTTTCGGTATTGCGGATAATTGGGACCATCAAACCTTTCGGGGTTTGAACGGCAATGCCCACATCAACATATTGCGGACTCACAATTTCTTCCCCATCCAACATTGAATTAATTGCCGGGTGAAAGTTCATGGCAACTGCTGCTGCTTTGGTGAAAAATCCCATGAAGCCTAACTTAAAATCATGCTTTTCAATGAACCGGCTTTGGTGCTTTTTGCGTAAGTCCATCACCCGGCTCATATCAATTTCGTTGAAGGTGGTCAACATGGCCGTGTCATTCTTCACTGCTACGAGCCTATGACTTAATTTGCGTCGCAGTGAGCTCATTTTTTCCCGATTTTCCTCGCGCGAAAAAGATTTTTTGGGAGAAGGAACGGCCGTTGCTTCCGGCAAATCTATGACCACTTCGACTTCTTTTTTAGAGATTCGCTTCAGTCCCTGGAGAATATCATCAACCGACAGGTTGTTTTCCTCCATCATTTTTTTAGCCACCGATGTCATTTTTACATGGGCCTGATCTTCTTTTTTAATCGACTCTTTTTTGGGAACTTCTTCTTTGAAGTCCTCTTTATACGGGATCTTCGCAGCTTTCCCGTCAACATTCTTCTCTTCCGACTTTTCTTCTTCCGGGTTCTCTTTTTCTTCTTCTTTTTTCTCGGGGGGTTGAGCCAAAGTATCAATAGTACACGCCACAGAACCAACCTCAAGGGTGTCGCCTTCCTGGGCTTTGAAACTCACTCTTCCAGCTTCATCGGCCACAAGGGTCAAGGTGGCTTTATCCGATTCTATTTCGGCTATTTCATCATCTTTATCAACAACATCGCCATCCTCCACTAACCATTTTCCTAGTTCTACTTCTGTTATCGATTCTCCTGGTGTTGGTACTTTTATTTCAATGATCATGATTTTTTTCTTATGCTTTTGCTAAAACTTCCGCATCAAATATTTGATCGAGGATTTTATTTAATCTCAAGGTATGTTGTTTCATTAAACCGCCGGCCGGGCTGGCACTTTCAGAGCGTGCAACTACTTCAAACGGTATTTCCTTCAAGCTGCGGTAAATAAAGGGCCATGCTCCCATATTTGCCGGTTCGTCTTGTGCCCAGATAATACGTTCCGCTTTTTTATACTTTTCCAGAATCGTGTTAATCTGCTCAACCGGCAGCGGATAAACCTGTTCCAATCTAACAATTGCCGTAGAATTATCAGCTGTATCTGCCCGTTTTTTCACCAAGTCGTAGTACAACCTGCCAGAGGTAAATACGAGTTGTTTCACTTCATCCGGATCAACCTGCTTGTCATCGATGAGTTCTTGGAAATGTCCTGTAGCCAGCTCCTCTAGCGTGCAGGTAACCATGGGGTGTCGCAGCAAACTTTTAGGTGTAAACACAATTAACGGAACCCGCGTTTTCATTTTCATTTGACGCCTTAACATATGGAACAAATTATCGGGCGTTGTTGGCTCAATAATCTGTATGTTATTGCTTGCAGCCTGAGCCAGAAAACGCTCAATACGGGCACTGGAATGCTCTGGCCCCTGACCTTCGTAGCCATGCGGCAAGTAAAGCACCAAGTTGTTCATTAAGCCCCATTTTTCGTTAGCCGACGTAATGTATTGGTCAATAATGACCTGGGCGACATTCATAAAATCTCCAAATTGGGCTTCCCAAATGGTTAAAGCATTGGGTTGCGCCATAGCATAACCATACTCAAACCCCATGACTCCATACTCCGAAAGCAGCGAATTGTAGATGTGAAACGATCCTTGGTTTGGTGAAATGTTTTTTAAAGGGAAATATTTTTCTCCAGCATCTTCTGAAACAAAAGCCGCATGGCGATGGGCGAAGGTTCCCCGCTCGCTGTCCTGTCCGCTAATGCGCACCGGATGCCCTTCATCAACCAACGTGCCGTAAGCCAGCAGTTCCGCCATTCCCCAGTCCAGGCGATTGTCCAGAATCATTTGTCGACGGTCGGACAAGATTCGGTTAATTTTGTTGAAAAACTTCATTCCTTTGGGCACCGAATTGATCTTCTCTGCCAATTCGACCAACCTGGTACGTTTAACCCCAGTCTTGATCACCTCCGAAAAATCAATTTTGTGTGGCTTTTCAAATAATTCGTACTCGTCTACCAAAAACTGCTTGATTTTCAGTTTTTCAATTTCTTCCGAATCTTTATACTTTGCGTTCATCAACTGGTCAAAGGCTTTGATCTCCTCCTTTATTTCAGCGGAAGTCATAATTCCTTGTCGAATCAGTTTTTCGGCATAAATATCTCGTGGATTCTTGTGATCTGCGATCGCCTTATATAATTGAGGCTGGGTAAAACGGGGTTCGTCTCCCTCATTGTGTCCGTATTTGCGGTAGCATAAAATATCAATGAAAACATCGCTATTAAATTTCTGCCTGAATTCCATGGCTAGCTTGATGGTGTATATGAGTGATTCAACGTCATCTCCATTCACGTGAAACACCGGAGAACGAGTTACCTTAGCCACATCGGTACAATAAGTACTGGAGCGGGCATCGAGATAATTGGTTGTAAAACCAACTTGATTGTTAATCACCAGATGAATGGTTCCGCCAGTTCTGTAGCCACTCAGCTGCGACATTTGAATCACCTCATAAACAACGCCTTGCGCAGCAATAGCAGCGTCACCGTGAATAATAATGGGAGCCAGTTTGTCGTAGTCGCCATCATAAAGTGAATTAATCCGCGAACGCGACATTCCTTCTACCAAGGGAGCAACCGCTTCCAGATGCGAAGGGTTCGGCATCAAGCTTAATTTTATCTTCTCGCCATGATCGGACGTTACTTCATTTTCAAAACCGAGGTGGTATTTCACATCACCCAAAGCAATATCTTCTTCGTATTCAGTACCATAAAATTCCTTGAAAATATATTCGTAAGGCTTATTCATGATGTTGGCCAGAATGTTTAAGCGTCCGCGGTGCGCCATGCCGATGATGAACTCACGGATTCCCAGATCCGCACCCTGCTCAATAACAGCGTCCAGCGCCGGAATCAACGATTCAGCACCTTCGAGCGAGAAACGCTTTTGGCCCACAAACTTTTTATGAATAAAACTTTCAAATCCAACGGCCAATTTCAGATGATAGAAAATATGCCGTTTCATTTCATCTGTAAATTCCTGCGAATTCATCGATCCTTCCATCTTTCCCTGAAGCCAGGTCAAGACTTTTGGATCACGCACAAACACATATTCAACCCCAATAGAGTTACAATAAGTTGCTTCGAGGTGGGCGATAATATCTTTCAGTTTGGCCGAACCAATCCCAATGTTACTTCCTGCCTGAAAGATCTTTTCCAGATCGTCTTCCTCCAGTCCAAAGTTTTCTATTGCTAAAGTCGGTGTATAAGTACGCCGTGAACGAACAGGATTTGTTTTTGTAAATAAGTGGCCTCGTTGACGATAGCCATGAATCAGATTAAGAATAGCAAATTCCTTATTAATAGGCTCATTCCATTCGATTTTTTTGGATGTATAATTTGCCCTCGCCAGTTCAAAACCTCTAAAAAAGTTTTTCCAGCTTTCTTCAACGCTATCCGGATCATTTAAAAAATCCTGATAGAGCTCTTCAACAGCAGCAATCTCTTGATTACCTACTTGCGAAAATTTGTCCATATGTTGATTTTATGGTTATTTACGGTTCTATAAAAATAGCTTTATTAGCTTTGGTACATTAACAATCCATCTGTTTTTAATGTTTATAAGGGTTTTAAGTTTCATTCCCCCAATGCCGGTTTTTGAGACTGAAAGGATAAGGGCTGAAAAAGAGGACGGGCTTGGACTAGAAATACCGGGGTATTGGCTTGCAATTGCTCAATTGATTTTGTCTTATATTTACAAACAAGATTAAACACATTTTTCGCTATCTTGTTATCCTTTCAAACATACCAAAATGAATAAATTTTTACGTGCACTTATCGTTCTCTTTCTGTTTGCCACCTTTGTTTACATGGTCGGCCCGAAGCCAGATAAACCAGAATTCAATCCAGAATTAAAGGAATTGAATGTGTCGTTGGAGGAATTGGAGAATTTCATTCAGAAAAAAGAAGCCAACTTGCCTGTAAAGCCAGGGAATGAATCGAAAGTGGTTTGGCACGATGATCAGTCAAAGATCCAAACAAAATACTGCCTGCTTTATTTACATGGATTTTCAGCTTCCGGTTTCGAAGGAAGTCCAACACACCAGAACTTTGCCCGCCATTTTCAGATTAACGCCTACATTCCGAGGTTGGCCTCGCATGGACTTGAAGTTACGGATCCGTTGCTGGACATGACGCCCGACCGGTTATACGAGTCGGCCAAAGAGGCTTTACAGATCGCCAATTTGCTGGGCGAGAAAGTAATCATCATGAGTACGTCCACCGGCGGCACGCTTTCCTTAAAACTGGCAGCAGATTTTCCAGAACTCATGGAAGGCCTGATTTTACTGTCTCCCAATATTCGGATCAATAATCCAGCGGCCTTTTTACTATCCAAACCCTGGGGTCTGCAAATCGGGCGAAAATCGGTTGGCGGAATTTACCGCTATACCAACGAAGACCTAAAAGACGAAGAATGCCAGTACTGGAACTGCTTTTACCGTATGGAAGCCGCGGTTTACCTGCAACAACTAATTGAAAGCACCATGCACAAAAAGCTTTTTGAAAAGGTTGAAAAGCCGCTGTTTCTGGCGTATTATTTTCAGGATGAAGAACACCAGGATGACGTGGTACGGGTTGATGCCATGCTGAAAATGTACGATCAACTGGGAACTCCCGAATCGTTTAAACGAAAGCAGGCTTTTGATGCCGGAACGCATGTGATTGGCAGCAGGATGTTTTCAAAAGCCCAAGCCAAAGTTGAGCAGGCGTGTATTGATTTTGCCGAAGACATCTTAGGAATGTGACCTACTGACTTCAATAGCTAAAACACAAAAAACATCGCCATATTTTCAGGTAAAATCTCCTAAAAATAGGACGATGCTTCAAAAATGTTCTTCTCAAACCTGGTGATCAGGAAAGTTTCCCAATCAAATCAAACTCGGTTGAATCGGTGATTTGAACCAGATAAAACTGACCAATTTGAATTGACCCTGTTTTTTCAACCAGTACTTCCCCATCCACTTCCGGCGAGTCAAATTCTGTCCGCCCAATAAAATAGTCCGCCTCTTCGCGGTCAATTAAAACATTCAGGGGTTTCCCTACTTTTTCCGTATTCAGTTTTTCAGAAATGTTTTGTTGAAGCTCCATCAATTCTGCGGCACGTTCCTGTTTTACATCCTCCGGAACATCGTCCTCATACATTTTAAACGCATAGGTGTCATCTTCGTCCGAATAGGCAAAAACGCCCATGCGATCGAATTTCTGTTCGGAAACAAAAGCTTTCAATTCTTCAAAATCTTCTTCGGTTTCGCCCGGGTGGCCAACCAAAAAGGTGGTTCGTAAAGCAATTCCCGGTACTTCCTCGCGGATCGTGTTGATCAGGTTGATCGTTTCCTCCTTGGTAATTTTTCGGCGCATACGTCCGAGCATCCGGTCGCTGATGTGCTGCAACGGCAAATCAAGGTAATTGGCAACATTATCACGCTCGCGAATCACTTTCAGCAAGTCCATTGGAAATTTGGATGGATAGGCATAGTGCAGGCGGATCCACTCCAGTCCTTTAGTCTCAGCCAGGCGGTCGATCAGTTCGGCCAACTTGCTCTCGCCATACATATCAATTCCGTAGTACGAAAGATCCTGCGCAATGATCAGCAGTTCTTTTGTTCCGCTATCAACCAGTGTTTGGGCTTCTTCAAGCAAACTCTCCATGCTGCGCGATTTATGGATTCCGGTAAACTGTGGAATCGCACAAAATGAACAATGCCGGTTACATCCTTCGCTTATTTTCAGGTAGGAAAAGTGGCTGGGTGTTGTTTTCAGCCGGTGATACATCTTCTGCTCAAAGAAGTTGGCATTCAAATCCTGAATGATCTGCTTGTAGTCGAATTTGCCGTAGAACTTATCAACTTCCGGGATTTCCTTTTCCAAGTCGTCCTTATAGCGCGCCGACAAACAGCCCATGACCAGCAATTTATCCAGCTTGCCGCTTTTTCGGGCTTGGGCATGGCTCAAGATCGAATTGATGGACTCCTCTTTGGCATCCATGATAAAGCCACAGGTGTTTAGAATAACAATGTTGGCATCGTCGTCTTCACTGTCATGCACTACTTTAAAGCCATTCAGATCAAGCTGATTGAGTAACATTTCCGAATCAACCAAATTTTTCGAACATCCCAGTGTGGTTATATTAACTTTTCCTCTTTTCATTTTTTTAATTGCTTTTCGTTTATTTTTCCTCTACAACAAACAAAGTCAGGGGTAGTTTTTATTTTCCTTCATAGGAACGAGTCATTCCAAACTTGTTTCGGAACCTCCTTAGGGAACAGATCCTGAAACAAAATCAGGATGACATTCATAGGCTTACGAAGAGTTATCTACGAAAACAGCGATTCTACAAATTCCTTTCTTCTGAACACTTGCAAATCTTCCATCTTTTCGCCAATTCCGATGTATTTGACGGGAATTTTAAACTGATCTGAAATGCCGATAACCACACCGCCTTTAGCGGTTCCATCCAGCTTGGTCAAGGCCAAAGCTGAAACTTCTGTTGCTTTGGTGAACTGTTTGGCTTGTTCAAAAGCGTTTTGTCCGGTCGATCCATCCAAAATCAGCAAAACCTCATGCGGTGCGTCCGGGACAATCTTTTGCATCACATTTTTGATTTTGGTGAGCTCATTCATCAGGTTGATTTTGTTGTGTAAACGGCCTGCCGTATCAATAATCACCACGTCGGCACCTGAGGCTTTTGCCGAAGCCAGGGCATCGTAAGCCACCGAAGCCGGATCAGACCCCATGCTTTGCTTGATCAACGGCACATCCACACGATCGGCCCAAATTTGCAACTGGTCGATGGCCGCGGCACGAAAGGTATCAGCAGCTCCAAGCACCACTTTCTTCCCGTTCTTTTTGAAGTTGTAAGCCAGTTTACCGATGGTCGTTGTTTTTCCGACTCCATTGACTCCTACCACCATAATCACGTAAGGCTGGTCACTCAGCGGAAGATCAAAATCAACCTCATCGGTGCTGTTATTTTCGTCGAGTAAGGCGGCAATTTCTTCTTTCAAAAGTGTATTGAGCTCATCAACTCCAAAATATTTGTCTTTGGAAACGCGCTCTTCAATGCGTCGGATTATTTTCAAAGTTGTATCTACACCTACGTCGGATGTGATCAACACTTCTTCCAAGTTATCAAGGACTTCATCATCAACCTTGGACTTACCAACAATGGCTCGTCCCAGTTTTTTGAAAACACTTTCCTTGGTTTTTGAAAGGCCTTGATCCAGGCTTTCTTTTTTCGATTTTGTAAATGATCCGAATAAACCCATAGCTTTCTGAATTTGAGTGGCGCAATTTACAAAAATTGGCTGATATAATTTAATTAAACCTGAAGCTGCGAAAAAGAGTTAACAAGAACGCTAATCAGGATTCCCGAAGCTTTTTAATCTCTTCTTTCATTTCCTTCAAAACCGAGGAAATATGAGCTGATCCCATCATTTCGGGCTTTGGAAGCTCGAAGCTTAAAACGCCTTTGGCTTTCCACAGTTCCAACACTTGTTCCAAGCCAATTAAATAAGGATCGTAATCCGGATTATCCGATTTCAGCAGCAATTGGTTGGCAGCTTTCAGAAAGACACGTTTATAAACCAAGCCTTCATCTTTGGTGATGAGGATGTACGTTTGTCCATCTTTCAAATCTTCTAAATCCGGAACATATTCGCAAAACAGATAGGAATCGGGCGGCACAGGCAACATGCTGTCTCCTTTAATCTGAAAAACACGATAGGTTCGCTCGCGAGAGAGTTCCGGAATAGGCATGTAGAAGCGGGGCAGCGACTCCACATATTGCGGATCGGCAAAACCGTTTAGGTACCCCGCCGAAGCTTTTGCGGGCACAATCGGAATCAGTTCTTCGTTGTTCTGATCCACCACAATGGATAACACCTTGGTTGAGGGCGATCCGGCTTCTTGCTTTTCTTCCAACAGCCTGCCAAGCAGGTCATCCAACTTCGTATCCAGCAAGGCGGCCAACTGCTGTAGCACCGCAATTTTAGGCGTTGCCCTACCCTCTTCGTACGAACCAATCAACGCACGTTTCACTTCTAACTGATCAGCTAATTGCTGCTGCGTCCATTGCTTCTTTCTTCGCAAATATTTGACATTCTGTGCTAAAAAATTCATGCCAACAAATATATCTAACATCTTTAGTAATTACTAATTTTATTAGTAATTTTATCATCTCGTTTACTAATTAAAGTTACGGACAAGATTTACTTTCAATTATGGATGCAAAGGTTCAGGAAAAACTAAAAATATTAGCCGATGCCGCTAAATATGACGTGTCTTGCTCATCAAGCGGGAACAGTAGAAGCAACACCGCCGGCGGAATTGGAAATGCCGTGACAGCAGGTATTTGCCATAGCTTTACCGACGACGGGCGCTGCATCAGCCTGTTTAAAATCCTGATGACCAACCATTGCATTTACGATTGTGCCTATTGCATTAACCGGCGAACCAATGACCGGCCACGTGCGGCTTTCACTGTTCAGGAAATTGTAGATCTGACCATTGGTTTTTACCGGAGAAACTATATTGAGGGCTTGTTTTTGAGCTCAGGGGTAATTAAAAACCCAGATTATACGATGGAGCGCATGATGTTGGTGGCAAAAAAACTGCGCATTGAAGAACGCTACCATGGTTACATCCACATGAAGGCCATTCCTGGAGCCAGCCGCGAACTGATTTATGAAGCCGGCCTGTACGCCGACCGGATGAGCGTAAACATTGAAATTCCAACGGAACTACAACTGAAAAGGCTGGCACCTGAAAAAGATTACGCAAGTGTGTTACAGCCGATGAACCAAATAAGCGAAGGCATTCAGGCCTATAAAGAAGAACGCAAAAAGTTTCACCGGGTGCCGCGGTTTACCCCTGCAGGACAAAGCACCCAGCTGATTGTGGGCGCCACGCCCGAAAGCGACCGGGACATTCTGCAGCTTTCATCAAACTTCTATCATCAGCAAAAACTGAAACGAGTGTATTACTCCGGTTATTTACCTGTGAATGAATACGACAAGCGGCTTCCGGCGATACAATCGCCACCACTGGTGCGCGAAAACCGTTTGTATCAAAGCGACTGGCTGATGCGGTTTTATGAGTTCTCGGCTGATGAAATTCTTACGCCGGAGCACCCCTTTCTGGATTTGGAGATTGATCCCAAGCTGGCTTTTGCCATCCGAAATCTGCACTTATTCCCGGTTGATATCAACAAAGCCGACTACCACCTGGTTTTACGGGTACCTGGCATTGGTGTCCGATCTGCCCGCATGATCATCGATGCCCGACGTTTTCGACGACTGACCAGTTTTCACCTTAAAAAGATTGGTGTGGTGATGAAACGTGCGCAATACTTTATTACGTGCAACGAATTGCCGGCACGCATGGACAGTTGGGCCCCAGAGCGCCTGAAAAGTCATATTCTGGCAGAGAGCCAGATGAAACGCCGGAAAGCTGGAGACACACAGTTGATGCTATTCCCTCCACAGCCCAGCCTGGCTTTCGCCCCCAAACAGCTTCATTTTAAAGATTAAAAGCATGGCTTATTTGATTTACGATGGAACATTTGAAGGCTTGCTAAGTGTTGTTTTTCAATGCTATCAACAAAAACTCGTGCCAACTGATATTTGCAGGGAGGCCGACTTTCAGGAGGTTTTATTTACCGAAAAGCAGACCATTTCAACTGATGAACAGCAAGCCGATCGTGTTTGGAAAGCCTTGCGAAAGAAGCTTCATCAGCGAAACAAGGAATTGCCTTTCATGGCTTTTCTGTCTGGAGAGCCCGGCATCGAGATGATGCTGTTTCGTTTTGCCCGCCGTTTGTTCGACACCAACTTCAGTATTGAAACCGACTATGGCGATTCGGATGTGCTTCAACTGAAGAAGCTAGAGCGGAAAGTACTGCAGGAAATCTCCCGTTTGCTTCAGTTTGTCCGGTTTCAGGAAACCAAAGATGGGCTCTATTTCGCCCCGGTTGAGCCGGCCTACGATGTATTACCTTTTACCCTCCGGCATTTTAAAAACCGGTTTGCCGATCAACAATGGCTGATCTACGACCTGAAACGCGATTATGGCTTTTATTACGATTTAAAAACGATACGGGAAGTGGAGATCTCGGAAGAGACCTTTTCCCGGCTGGATGGAAAAGTTAACTCCAACCTGCTTCAGGAGCAGGAAGTCGCGTACCAGGTGCTATGGAAGAATTACTTTGACAGCATCAACATTAAGGAGCGAAAAAACCACAAGCTGCAGCGCCAACACATGCCTCAACGGTATTGGAAGTTTTTACCCGAGAAATCGCCGGAATGACTCCATTAAGAATCAACAAGACTGATAACAAAAAAGCTCCCATCAATCGATGGAAGCTTTTCTGCTTAAGCAAACAAATATCTTTATTTCTTAAAATAGTCTTTAACCATTTCATTAGGAACCATTTCTTCCTGAAATGTGAACGCTCCGGTTTTTTCAGATTTTACCATTTTTATTACTTTGGAAAAACCTTTACCGGCACCTTTTTGCAATGATGCAACTGCTTTCTTTGCCATATCTCAATTTATTTAATTTCGCGGTGAACAGTTACTTTTTTCAAAACCGGGTTATACTTTTTCAATTCCAAACGATCAGGAGTATTTTTCCTGTTTTTGGTTGAAATGTATCTTGATGTTCCGGGCACACCACTGTCTTTATGCTCGGTACATTCTAAAATAACCTGAACCCTATTACCTTTTTTAGCCATTTTTCTACGCTTTTAAATATTCGTTACGTATCCTTTTTCCTTAGCTTCTTTCAATGCAGCCACCAAACCTCTTTTATTGATCGTACGGATTCCTGCTGCAGAAACTGTTAACGAAATCCAACGGTCTTCCTCTGGAAGATAGAATTTCTTCTTGAACAAGTTCGGATAAAACCGACGCTTCGTTCTTCTTTTCGAGTGTGAAACATTGTTCCCCACCATCATTTTTTTACCGGTAACTTGACAAACTTTTGACATTGTCTTATTTTTTATTCAGAATCACACATTTTTCAAACAGTTCGCAAAATAAGCGCTTTTTCTTGTAAAAATCAAATTGTTTCAGAAAAAATTCTTGGTTTTTTCAACAACAAATTGTTTAAAAAACAAATGCTTTTTTGGTCTCTGTTTCAATGGGATAGCAAATCGTGTTTTTCCAATGATTAATAGCGGAACAAAGGTAATCTTTTTCACCACTTAGCGATGAACATATTTCTGAAAAAGAAGTTATTATGAAACGAGTACATTTAATCCTAATAGAAAAAAATCATGGAAGAACAAATCAATCAAATGCCCCGCATTGGTGATATGGCTCCTGACTTTACAGCCGATACCACCTACGGCCCGTTAAGATTTTCGGAGTATAACAAAGGAAGTTGGGTCATCCTGTTTTCGCATCCGGCCGATTTTACGCCGGTTTGCACCACCGAAATGAGTGGTTTTGCCCTGCAAAGCGACGAATTTAAAGCATTAAACACCAAACTAATCGGTTTGAGTATCGACAGCATTCATGCTCACGTGGCTTGGGTGAACAATGTGAAAAAGAACAGCGGTGTGTTGTTCAATTTTCCGATTATTGCTGATATTGACATGAAAGTGTCGAAGCTTTACGGCATGCTTCAGCCTAACGAGAGCGAAACGGCAGCCGTTCGTGCGGTATTTATTATTGACCCGACCGGTAAAGTCCGGTTGATGATGTATTACCCGTTGAATGTTGGGCGCAACATGAATGAAATTCTGCGGGTGTTGAAAGCTTTGCAAACAGCCGACAAACATGGCGTAGCCCTTCCGTTGAACTGGGTTCCGGGAGACAAAGTGATTGTTCCGCCGCCGAAAACAGTACCGGATATGGAGGAACGCGAAAAATCGGACTACGAAATGGTTGACTTTTACCTGGCCAGAAAAGATTTGTAATCAAGAAAACGTATACAGGTAGTGAACAGGAGGTGCTAATTGTAGCGTCTCCTGTTTTATTTTAAGGAAAAGTCTGCTACTTTAGAGCAAGTTTAAAACAAACTATGAATTCGACTCAAAGGCTTTACTACCCGACAATTTTAGGGGCAGCACATTTGGTTATTTTATACATCTTTATTCAGACTGTGGTTGATTTTCCGCTGGCGATTTGGGATTATTACCACGGTACGGAGTATTTGTCGAATCCGGTTAAGAAGATCGCCCTTTCGCTCGGCTCCATTTTGTTTATCCTTTATTTTGCCTACCGCAAAGCCCAAACCAAACTCAGCAACCTGTTTCCGCTCAAGCGGTTTAATGTGCTTATTTTTATTCCTATGCTAACTTTTTTGATGGCAGCACATGTGTTTCTGGGTGAAATCAACCAGAAAATAGACCAGGTGATTCCTCCCCCGCCTTGGTTTTGGGAGCTTTTCGAAAGGATCTTTGAAAACGACTATGGCTTTTTAGGCGCTTTTCTGAAAGTCGCTATTGTTGCGCCGATTGTTGAAGAGCTTATTTTCCGCGGTGTGATTATGCATGGCTTTATGCGCAACTACCCCAAGATCATCGCCATTCTTGTGTCGGCTTTGTTCTTCGCTTTGTTTCATTTAAACCCCTGGCAGTTCCCGGCTACCTTTTTATTGGGATTGCTGCTGGGCTGGGTCATGGTCATTACGCGAAATATTTTGGCCTGCATCATCGGGCACTCCATTAATAACTTGCTGGTGTTGCTATCCATCGAATATTGGGACGAGATTACCCAGTTCTCTTTCTTCTTGCTCGAGAAGGAAGAGCAGCTAATCATCAGCTACCTGGTAGCCAGCCTGAGCCTGGTACTGATTGGCTTGCTGGCCACCTTCGCACGAAAACCAATGCAACCAACAACTTAACTATGGATTACGTTTTAATTGCGCTGGGCATCCTCTTTATCATCAGTGGTATTTTTGGGGGTATTCTGCCTGTTCTTCCCGGGCCGCCATTGAGTTATGTGGGACTGATTCTGCTACACCTTACGGAGCGCTACCAGTTTTCCACCAACTTCTTAATTGTGTGGGGGATGATCACCGTTGTTGTGTATGTGCTCGATTACCTGATTCCGATTTGGGGCACCAAAAGGTTTGGCGGAAGCAAACGCGGGGTTTGGGGAAGTATCATTGGCCTGCTTGTCGGAATGTTTCTTTTTCCGCCTTTCGGAATTATTGTCGGCCCGTTTTTGGGTGCCGTGCTGGGCGAACTCAGCAGTGGAAAGCAATCGCGCGAAGCTTTTCGATCAGGCTTGGGTTCGTTCCTTGGCTTTTTGGTGGGTACCCTGCTTAAACTAATTGTCTCGGGCATGATGGCCTGGTATTTTATTGCGGAGATGGTGTGAAAATTGGTCATTGGGGACTAGTCATTGGTCATTGGTGGTCATTTAATAGTCAATAGTAAATAATTAAATCGTAAATGTTTTATTGGGGATTGGTCATTGGTTGGATAAAACTGAGACTGTGACTGAGACTGTGACTGAAAACTGAGACTGCGACTGAACACTTCTTTGTTGTTGTTTGACTCGATACTCGAATCTAAAAATTTCTGCTTCACACAAAGAACTTATTGCTTTGCACCGAGAGGTTTCTGCTTTGCAAGGAGAGCTTATTACGCGACAAATCGCCTGCCCAATCATCCAACCTTCACACGTTTATTGGTTTGGGTGTACCAAATGTATCCGGAAACATTCGGGTAGCCGCAGCGTTTCAACTCGTTCACATAAGTTCGAACCTGGCAATGGTATTTGTCCAGTTCCTTTTCGCCCGACTTATAATCCACCACAATCACTTCCTCGTCGTTGATCATGATTCGGTCGGGGCGTTTCAGCTCCGTGCCCGTCAATATCGATCGCTCATTCAGCACCCGGTAGCTGCCATCGAACCACGATTTAACTTCCGGATCGGTCACCAGCTCATGCAATTGCTGCTTCATCAGTTCTCCTTCAGCGGCCTGCACCACGCCTTTAAACACCAGCTCGCTGACAGCGAGGTCGACATCGGTCGTGGTTGAAATTCGTGCCAGCATTTCGTGAAAAATCCGGCCTTTGTTTATTTTGGTTGAAGCCAATTCGTCGGCTACAAAAAAGTGCTCATTGCGTTTCCTCAGGTTCAGGTAGTCATGAAAATCGGCAAAGCGAAATTCACTCAATACCAAACCGTTTTCTTTCACTTTTTCTTTTTTCGATGAGCTTGAAATTTCACCAAACGAAAAACTGGAAGTATCCGAATCGTAGTAGTCTGACAATTTACAGAAGAGAGAATCTGCTGCGTTTAAAGGCAAATGATCAGCCAGCTCCATGGCATGATGCAGTACGTCGGCCATGTTTCCAAACTTGCCGGTTGTAACCGACCAGGTGAACAGAGCCGTGCGTGCCCGTGTAAAGGCCACATAAAGCATGTTCAGATTATCAATGTAATGACTGATCTTTTCCTGAAAATATTCCTGAAAGAAAATAGATTCGCCCATTCGTTTTTCAAATTTAACGGGCACCAGTTCCAATTGATCAAAAGGTGCCAACTTGGGTTGACACCATAAAATGGGTGCATGTTGCGCCGCCACATCAGTTTTCCAATCGCAAAACGGAATAAACACATAATTATACTCCAAGCCCTTGGCTTTGTGAATGGTTTGGATTCGGATGGCGTCCAACTCTTCGGAAACAGCAATCGTTTTCTTTTGTCCCTGTTCATCCCACCAGCTCAGGAAAGCCGCAATGTCAGCCGTTCGGTTTTTCATAAATGCAGCCACCTGGTCGATAAAAGCCTGCAAGTAAGCCAGCTCTTCATTCAGACTAAACAAGTTAAAGATTTCACAAATTTTAAAGGCGATCTCCTGAATGTTTCGTCCGCCCAGCGTTTCCGAGAAATAGTCGCTGGATAAAAAGTCGGATAGCAGGTTGCTTTCGTCGTTTCGCTTTTCGAACCAACTGGTTTTATCCGGCTTCTCATGCGCTTCAAAACTGATGGTCAGTTGCGGTGAAGAGGTCGAAATTGACAAGTCGGGCACCCGGCCGATCTGTTGAAGCTGATCAAACAGCTCATTATAGTACAAATGGTTGGCCAGCGCCAGGGCAACATCATCGTTCGGATCGGCCAGCAACTGGAGCAAAGCCAGTACGAAACCCACGGCCGGTGAATTTTTCACAAACAACGACTCGCTTGAAAGAATATTGAAATTACAGCTCGAATCCAACTTGGCCTTTTCCTGCAACAGCCGGTCGGCAACTAACTTGGCCTCGTCCTTTTTACGCACCAAAACAGCTATTTCCCGACCCTTCGCACCAATCAGTTGCACTTCCCTGATGCGTTCTACCAGCTCATCCAAAATCGTTTCAAGCAATTCCTCTTTCTCTTCGTCTTTGGGTTTATCAAAGAAACGCATGCGAACGGCCCCCTCATTTTCGAGCTTGGCATTGGCTATTTCCTGCAGGCTTTCGCCATACAGCGATTCAATTTGTCTGGCCATTTCCGTGTCTTTAAGCCGGTTCTCTTCCAACTCGTTGTTGATACTTTGCTGAAACAAGTGCGGCAAAATCTGAAAGACGCTGTTGTTGAACCGAATGACATTGCCGGTACTGCGCCAGTTCTTTTGCAGGGTTTCTTCTTCCACGCCATTCTCCGGAAACTGCTTGCCAACTTCGCTTGCCAGCAAATTCCAGTCACCATTTCGCCAGCGGTAAATGGCTTGTTTCACATCGCCCACCACCATTCCCAAATGATCTTCGGCCAGCGAGTTGGTGATCAATGGCCGAAAATTTCCCCATTGTAAACCCGAAGTATCCTGAAACTCATCGATCATGAAATGATTGTAAAAAACGCCTGTCTTTTCGTAGATAAACGGCGCATCCGAATCGTCGATGATGCTTTTTAGCAAAGTGCCCGACTCCGAAATCAGCACCACGCCCTTTTCCTGCGTCACCTTGCGCACCATGGCCTGCAAATCGACCAAAATCCCCAGCGTATAAAGCTGGCTGGTAATCAGCTTGGCGCTGTTATATTCATGCAGTTTTTTAAAATAGAAAGTTACAGCTTCGTGGAGAAGCGGTTGGAGGACTACCGCAGCTTCTTTTACATTGACCTTCGATGTTTGCGTGGTCCACACTTCGGGATCGTCAGCCGCTTCAACTACGCGTTTCCCCGGCCAGGTGTCGATGTTGAAATCAGCCAGTCGCTGAAATGAAGTAGAGGCCCCGCTCTTTTTGTATTTAAAATCATCGACCAAAACTCCATGTTGCTGCATCGCCTGCAAACCGGCACGACCAATCTTTTTCAAAGTACTTTCAAACTGATAAACCAGGCTGTTTAATTCTTTCTTATAGTTGGTGATAAACTGTTTGTCGTTAATTTTTTCGTGCAAGGTTTGGTTGAGCGCTTTAAAGGTCTCGTCGTAAATTTGTACACCCAACTTCAGAATATCGTTTTTCAGGTTCCAGCCCCCACCCTCCCTGATTTTTTCGTTGGCAAACTTTTTTAGCCATTCCAGCAACTCCGGATTGTCTTCAATGGACAGCAACAATTCATCCACCGCTTCTTCCAAAATCAGGTTATCTTCCAGGTCAATCTGGTAGGCCGCGTTGATTCCCAGTTCGCGGTTAAACGATTTGATGACCCGCTGAAAAAAGCTGTCGATGGTGCTGATTGAAAAACGGGAATAATCATGCAGAATCCGCTTCAGGCTTTTCCGGGCCCTGTCGGCAATCTCCACCGCACTCAGCTTCATTTCCTCCATCAGGATGGGCAAATAGGCCGAGGGCTGCTCCTTGGCCAGCACATACAGTTCCTCAATCACCCGTTCTTTCATCTCGGTGGTTGCTTTGTTGGTAAAGGTTACCGCCAAAATATTTTTGTAATTCCACTCATTCGCCAGCGCGATTTTCAGGTATTCCAGCGCCAAACGGAAAGTCTTTCCCGAGCCAGCCGAAGCTTTATATATTTTGAGTTTTGACATGCGTTTATGCTAAGAGGTCGATTAAGATCACAAAACCGGCGTTCCACCAGGTCGAATACAAAAGTACATGATTCACGAGAAGATTCAAGCTTTTGAGACAATTGTCAGGTTCTTTTCAGAATTTGCTAAATGTTGATATTTCTTTGGATTGGCCTCTCTGATTTTGTCCCTGGCTTCCTGATCTTCTTGCCGGTCTGCCTCCGGTTCTTCATGCAACGGGTCAGAAACGGGTTCAAAATGAAGCTTGGCATACATGGGAAAATGATCGGACCCCATTGATTTCAAGCGCTTAATTTGAATCAACTTAAAATCGGACGAATGGAAAATATGATCCAGCGGCCAGCGTATCAGGAAATACTGTGCATGGAAGGTATTGAAAAAACCTCTGCCAATCCGGGGATCCAACAACTGGCTAACCTTCTGAAACAAGCGGGTTGATTTAGACCAGGCCACATCATTAAAATCGCCAAACACTAAAGCTGGTTTGCGCTCCTTCTCAATTTTCTTTCCAATCAGCAATAGTTCGCCATCGCGGTTGGTGGTACTTTTACTTTCGGTTGGAAACGGTGGCTTGGGATGCATGCAATAAATTTGTATGAACTCGCCCGACCGTAACCTCACCTGTGCTTCAATGGAAGGAATATCTTCTTCAATCAGGTAATTGATTTGAACATCTTTCAGCTCCAGTTTCGAATACAAAATCATGCCATATAAATTATCCAGCGGCTTTTTCACGGTGTGTGCATAGTCCTTTTCTATGGGCCGCAATTGCTGTTCCCACCAATCATCGGGTTCGACTGCGAGCAGTAAATCGGGTTTCAGTTCTTCAATCAGCTTGATTAATTTTGAGGTATTCCGGTTGGTTTGCAGCACGTTGCTTACCGCTAAAGAAATGGATTGTTCCTTGTTATTTCCATGATAAGCCTTGACCTGCTTCGGCCAAAAGATGGTGTAGCGACTGATTTTGACCAACTGATAGAGAATGCTCAAGAGCAGTAACCCGCTGATCACGATTTGCCACACTTCACTGAAACGAAAAAAAACCAGACTCAAAATCAAGATTAACAGCATGGCAGCGGTTATTTGCAGACGCGGGAAATCAGCCAGCCGAATCCACCAAGCCGTCCATTTCAAATGCGAAGCAAGTGTAGCAATTACAAACAGCACTGCTAAGGAAAACAAGATGATTTCGAAACCACTCATGCCTGATCATGTTTAGCGATAATCCATACCGCATGTACAATTCCGGGAATAAAGCCAAGTAGCGTGAGTAAAATATTCAACCAAAACGCACCTTTCAAGCCAACGGTGAGAAAAACGCCCAGGGGAGGAAGAATAATGGCAAAAATTATACGAAGAATGTTCATATTTTTAGAATTAAGGTCACAGACCTATTTGATATTTTCGGTTTCGCTTCTATCACAGATTGTTAAAGACTCGAAACATGACACTAAATTATTCGCACTACTTAATTCATGATTTGTTCCCCGGTCAAAGTACAATTTTTTTTTGAGCGGCTGACGAATCTGATCAATTCATTTTCGGCCAAACTGACTAATCGCGGCATTTTCTTGTTCCATTGCAACGGGTTATGAAAACAGAATAAAGATTCTACAGATGTCGTAAAAATATAAAACTGCTGGCCTTGCAGTTTCTATATTTGAAAAGCCCGCGGGCAATCGTACATTTGCAGAAAGCAATTAATTATTCCGAATATGGTACTTCAGGTTCTATTGGCAATTTCCATTATTCTGCAAATTTTTGCCGTGGGCGTGGCTATTAAGCTAACCCGTGTTACAAAGTATAATTTCTCATGGATTTTGCTCACCATTGGTTTTATTTTTATGGCCATCAGCCGAATGCTCGAATTTCTGCCTTACATCAGTAATTTTGAGCCACAGGAACTGGGTGAAGTGGCGGTTTGGTTTGGGGTGGTCATTTCCCTGTCGTTCGCCATTGGTGTGTTTATGATCCAACGTATTTTTAAGTACATGAAACGGGTGGAAAATTCGCGTCGTTTGACTGAGAAAATGTTTCTGAATGCCATCATTCAAACCGAGGAAAAAGAACGCAAGCGGTTTGCCAAAGACTTGCACGACGGACTTGGCCCGCTGCTCTCAACCGTAAAGATGTCGGTCTCTTCGCTGGCCCAACTGGAGCATGATCAGGCTTCAAAAGAAATTGTGGACAATACCGAAATGGTGATCAATGAGGCCATCAAATCGCTGAAAGAAATATCGGATAACCTGAGTCCGCATGTGCTCAACAACTTTGGTTTGTTACGGGCCTTGCGCAACTTCAGCAATAAAATTAATGCCACCCGGGCTATCCACATTGAACTGGACTCGAACCTGGGAAATGAGCGTTTCAGTAACAATATTGAAGTAGTTTTGTACCGGGTTGTTTGCGAACTGATCAACAACACGATTAAACATGCCGAAGCAAAGACCATCTCAATTAACCTGCAAAAGGAATCGAATGATCTTCTGATCTCGTATCAGGATGACGGCATTGGTTTCGACATCGAGAAGCTGGAGGAACAACCCTTGGTGGGTGGCATGGGCTTTTCAAATATTTATTCGCGCATTAACTCCCTGAAAGGAGATATTACCCTTGAAAGCAAATCAAACGAAGGAACACAGGTCTACATTAAAGTAAAAACAACTGATGAGTAAAACACCATATAAAATCATGCTGGTCGACGACCATACTTTATTTCGCAACGGCTTGCGAATTTTGTTGAATAATTTGAATGAATACAAGGTGACTGCTGAAGCAGCAAACGGCCAGGAATTTATTGATTTGCTCGAATCACACGTTCCCGATTTGGTGTTGCTCGACATCGACATGCCGGTGATGGATGGGATTGATGCCGCCCGGTTGGCACTCGAAAAATTACCTGATCTGAAAATCATTACGCTGTCGATGTATGGCGAAGAAGATTATTACTACAAAATGGTAGATGCGGGCGTAAAAGGTTTTTTGTTGAAAAATTCCGACATCAATGAAGTGAAAGCCGCATTGCAAACCGTGTTGGAAGGTGGCACCTATTTTTCATCGGAGCTTCTGAAAAACCTGGTCAACAGCCTTCGGTCCAAATCGCAACACCACGAAAGGCAAAATGTGCTCTCGGAACGCGAAACGGAAATTTTGATATTAATCTGCCAGGGATTTTCGAACCAGGAAATTGCTGATCAACTCTTCATTTCGAAACGAACGGTGGATAAACACCGCTCGAACATTCTGGAAAAAAGCGAAAGTAAAAATACGGCTCAACTGGTGATGTACGCCATTAAAAACCAGTTGGTAGAAATTTAGTCCACGCTTCTTGACAAGTACTCCATGATTGTCTTGGACAGCTCCACAAAGACCGTGGACAAGGTCAGAAATTTCTATGGATAACTCCATGGCTCTTGGTAAGTACTCCATCGTTACCGTGGACAACTCCATGAAGACCATGGAGTACTCCATCGTTATCATGGACAAGGTCATAACCTCCATGGACAACTCCATGGCTCTTGGTAAGTACTCCATCGTTATCGTGGACAACTCCATGAAGACCATGGACAAGGTAATAAGCTTCATGGACAACTCCATAGCTCTTGGTAAGTACTCCATCGTTATCATGGACAACTCCATGAAGACCATGGACAAGGTCAGAAATTTTTCTGGAGTACTCCATGGTTAGCGTGGACATTTTTCAGATTTACAAATACCGCTGTGCCATGCGAAGGGCTTGATTTCTGTAGGAGCCGCCAAACAGGAAGTAGTGATTCAGCACATGATAAATCTGGTAAAGTTGAACACGCTCTTCCCAGCCAGCTTGCAGCGGAAACTCATTTTGATAGGCACGCCAGGTTGTTGGAGAAAATCCGCCAAACAGGGTCATCATCGAAAGCTCCATTTCCCGGTCGGCATAACAGGCTGCCGGATCAATCAGTGCAGGCCCATGGGCTGTATACAAATAATTGCCTGACCACAGATCGCCATGGATTAGCGAAGCCTCCGGTTTTGCTGGAATCAGATTGGGTAAACGGTCAACCAGCTTGAGATAAGTGTCCTTTTCGGTTGATGTAAGCGATCGGGTTTGGCTTATTTTTTCAACCAGGAAAAGAATTCGTTGCTGCCCGAAAAAGTCAATCCAATCCGGGTTCCAGCGGTTGTCCTGCTCCGTCGATCCACAATAGTTGTTGTGATAAAAGCCAAAAGTATCTTTTGTTTTTCGATGGAGGCGTGCCAGTCCGATTCCCAGTCTTTCATCTTCGGCAGCCGTATGACCCGAGGGGAGGAAATGCAACAACAGGTAACCGGGCAAGTAGGAAGGTTCATTGGCAAGGATCACTTTGGGAATGATTAGATCTGGCTGTTCTGCCGCTCCCAGTTCCTTGAGTGATTCAGCTTCGCGCACAAATAAATCATCAGGCACACTGTTGTTCCACTTCAGAAAAAATGTGCCGCAATTGGTTTCCAGCTTGAGACTATGACTAATGCAACCTCCGCCAACCGATTGCTTATTGGTAATGACCAACTCTTGCGAAAATTCAGATTGGTATTTTTTGATGATGTCGCTGATAATTTGTTGTTCCATACCAACAAATTTCAGCATAATAAAAAAAAGTAGCAAACCTGCTCCGTTTCAAAGCATGATTGACTACTTCCTTATTTCTTTGGTCCGAAAAACTTTAAGCTTCCGGTTCTGATTCCTTGTTTTCGTCAGTTTCCGATTCTTCATCAAAATTAAGCAATTCCTTACTTTGCAATAAGTTGTACCACTGAATTATCTTCTTCATGTCTGAAACATACACCCGATCCTGGTCATATTCCGGCAGTACTTCTTCAAAATAGGTTTTCAGCTCATTGCCCGAGCCTTTTATTGTAATCTGACCTCCATTCTCTTTTTCCGAAATTGATTTCAATACTTCCTTCAAAGCGACTTCACCAGTTTTGGTAAAGATTGCAATATCTTCCAATGCACTGATTTTTGAAGTGGAGTAAGCCGGCATTCTTTTCCCGGTAACAAGCGACTCAACAATGATACTATTCTTTGCTTCGGTTACCAGCTTAAAAAGCCCTGGCTGGCCTGATATAGACATAATTCCTTTCAACATAAATTCTAATTTTTAGTCCCGGCGAAGATACTATTTTCAGCTGATTCGTCCTAAACACCAACGACAGATTTATTTCGGTTTCGGGCTTATTCGCAGGCTGCTTACTCCAAATATTTGCGATACGAATTGGCCGTATCCGGATCTTCAAACCGGTTATAAATATTAACCAGGTAAGCTGCATAGCGGGCATTTTGATCAATTTCCCACAAAGGCTTAAAATATTCGAGCGCCTGGCGAAATTCAGCGGTCACCGTTTTCAGCTCCTGGGTTAGCTTAATGTGCTGAACCCGGGTCCGATTAACTTCGTACTTCTTCATTTCGCGCTGGTAGCGTTCTTCGGCCTGGTTGTAATATTTGATCCCCAACCATTCCAGGGCCGGGACATTTTTCGGATTGATATCCAGAAGTTCTTCTGCGATTGAATCACTGACTGATTCGTTTTTAAGCTGTCGCTGAATGGTGAAATAATTGGCAAGGTTCTCTTCTTCCTGCCGGTCTTCCAATCGCATCTGAGGCCAAAGCTCCAGAGCCTTTTTCTCGTCCTTAATTTGGGTATAAATCTGGAATAAACGGTTGTTTACGCCTTCCAGGTCCGTTTCATCCTGATAATTACGATGGTAAAATTCCAAGACTTCCAATTCTTTTTGGAGGTTTCCCTTCTGTCTGTGAATTTTGGCTAAATCGAGATACATGCCGGCATCAGCATAGTTTCCATATTCAGCCTGTTGAAACCAATTCAAGGCTAAATCGGCTTGATTGGCCCGAAAAGCCATTTTGCCGGCCTGGGCATAATTTTCCGGTTCAATTTCATTTTCTTCGAGCAATTGCTGTTCGAAAAATAATCGCCAATTTTCGGTTGCTGCGTCGAAATTTCCTTCGGCCACCGCTTGTTCTGCAAGGGTTTGGTATGATGTTGTTACTTTGGGGGCGCCGCATCCTGCCGCAAGGATGACTACCATCACAATTAAACCAACTGTTGTATATCTCATAATTCGCTATGTTTTAATCCGAGTTGTTATAAACACAAATGTTATACCACCAACGCCACACGAAGTTGCTGTTGCTCATCAACAAGCCTGCCGAATCTGCTTTTTGAAATATTCAGGCAGGCAAGTATTTTTATTCGAAAAAGCCATAAAGAAAGGGCGTTCCAGCACTTTGGAATGCCCTTTCATCCTATCTTATCCAATTCGAAAACTCAAATTCAATCGACTTAAATCTGTTTGAAAAAATCATTTCCCTTGTTATCAACAATGATGAATGCGGGAAAATTCTCCACACGTATCTTGCGGATGGCTTCCATTCCTAATTCCTCAAAATCTACAACTTCAACTGATTTGATGTTACTCTTGGCCAGAATAGCCGCCGGACCGCCGATTGACCCCAGGTAAAAACCGCCGTGTTTTTGGCAGGCATCGGTCACTTGTTGCGAGCGATTTCCCTTGGCCAGCATAATCATGGAACCACCCAGGCTCTGGAACAAATCGACATACGGATCCATGCGTCCGGCTGTTGTGGGTCCAAAACTTCCGGAAGCCATGCCTGCCGGAGTCTTTGCCGGCCCAGCATAATAAACCGGATGCTTTTTAAAATACTCCGGCATTTCCTGACCTTCATCAATCATTTTTTTCAAGCGGGCATGAGCCATATCGCGGGCAACAATCAAGGTTCCTTTCAGGTTCAGACGGGTTTTAATCGGGTACTTGCTCAACTCGGCCAGCACTTCCTCCATTGGGCGATCCAAATCGATATCCACTGCCGGAGCCAATTCCGGTGCTTGTTCGGGTAGGTATTTGGCCGGATCTTTTTCAAGCTGCTCCACAAAAATACCTTCTTCAGTAATCTTTGCCTTGATGTTGCGGTCGGCGCTACAGCTAACGCCCAGGCCTACCGGACAAGATGCAGCGTGGCGCGGCAAACGAACCACACGAACGTCATGCACAAAATATTTACCGCCAAACTGGGCGCCAATTTCACTTTCCTGGCAAATCTTCTGCACTTTTTCTTCCCATTCCAAATCGCGAAATGCCTGGCCTCCTTCATTGCCTTCGGTTGGCAAATGATCGTAGTAACCAGCCGATGCCTTTTTCACGGTAGCTAAAGTTGCTTCGGCCGAAGTACCTCCAATCACCAAAGCCAAGTGGTACGGCGGACAAGCCGACGTTCCCAGGTCTCTAATTTTTTCTTTGACAAACTTGGCCAGGTTTTCTTCGTTCAGCAACGACTTGGTTTGCTGATATAAGAAGGTTTTATTGCCTGAACCACCGCCCTTAGTGACAAATAAAAACTCATAAGAGTTCCCTTTTTCAGCGTAAATATCAATTTGAGCCGGCAGGTTGGTGCCGGTATTTTTTTCTTCGAACATGGAGAACGGCACCACCTGCGAATAGCGTAAATTGCGATTCAGGTAGGTATCAAAAATACCTTTTGACAAATGTTCGGCATCGGTTGCTCCGGTATACACATCTTCGCCTTTTTTTGCGACAACAATAGCGGTTCCGGTATCCTGGCAGGTTGGTAGCTCACCTTCGGCCGAAACGACCTGGTTCATTAGCATGGTGTGAGCCACAAAGCGATCATTGTCCGATGCTTCCTCATCCGTCAGAATATACTTTAACTTTTCGAGGTGCGTTGGTCGCAGGTAGAACGAAACATCAGAAAAAGCTTCCCTGGCAAGGTATTCCAAGCCTTTCGGATCAACTTTCAGAATTTTCCGACCATCCATTTCAACGGTAGATACATAGTCGGTGGTTAATAATCGGTAAGGAGTGGTATCGTTTAAGATAGGAAACGGTTTTTGATACTTAAAGTCAGACATAGCTTATAATTATTCAAAAGATTATTAATTGGTTGATTTTTATTTTGAGATATTTAAAGACCTATTTTAAAGGCCAACAAATATAGGCATATTCAGAAAATGGGACATGAAATTGAGCCAATTTTAAGCCGAAAACAGATTTCTTCACAAAGCCTTTACAATCCTTTGCGCGCTCTGTTTTTGATGTACGCTTCAATCTTTTCGTCATAGGCGTTCATCAGCTGTCTAACTGGCTGATGTTGGATTTCAAACTTTTGTTTGCCAATTGATAAAACCGGTAGCACTTTGGGCGATGTTCCGGTTAGAAATACCGCATCGTATGACGCAATTTCATTCATAATAATCGATTTTTCGACACAAGGGAATTTCAGTTCAGCTAAACATTCCATCACCTTTTGCCGAGTTATTCCCGGCAATACAAATTCGGTTGGCGGAGTATAAAATTCGGTTCCTTTCACAAAAAAGATGTTGGTACGGCTACCTTCCAGAATTTGTTTTTCTGAATTCACTAAAATCACTTCAAATAGGCTGCTCCCCCGAATTGCTGAGTTCGCTTCATCCCGCAGCCGTTGCTGCACTGATTTGGCATGTGGCAGATTTCTTTCGGCCAGTAAAAAATCAGTTTTCACACCAAACAAATAATCTTCGGGTGTTGGATACGCATGCTGAATGAGATAGAAAAAAGCTCCTTCCTTTCCATTTCCGTATTGAACCAGAATTTTTAGGTTTCCGGTTGCGATTTCATTAGCCTGTATCAACGTTTGGATTTCGTCAGCAAAAGCTCCTTCCGTCATTTTTAACGGGATGCCTGCCAACCTTGCGGAGTTTACCAAGCGGTTGTAATGGTCTTCCATAAACAAACAAACCCCGTGGATCACCCGTGTAACTTCATAAATCAGAATGGCATCAGTTGGTAAAACTTCAGCCATGTCGACTGGGAAAAGGTGACCATCTTTTATAAAATATGTGCCTTTACAATCAATCATGCTTTGAAAGTAATGAAAATAGGTCTATTTTTAGTTACAAATAATCAAAAATAGCAAATTTGATTAACAAATCACCATCATTTTGCAATCATTCTAAATGCTTGGCTACCGAATTAAATCACAGCAATATGAAACGTCTTTTCGCTTTTAAAATTGCAGTTGCGTACTTCATCTTTGGCTTCCTATGGATTTTAACGTCGGATCATATTTTGGTATTTTTTGTTTCCGACGATGTTAGCTTGCTCACGAAATTCCAGAATTATAAAGGTTGGTTTTACATTGCAACAACGGCCGTTTTGCTCTATTTGCTGATTCGTGGAGAGTTAAGACGAAGGAACAAGTTGCTTGAAGACCTGGAGGAGGCCAAGATTAAAGCTGAAGAATCGGACCGGTTAAAAACCGCCTTTTTATCAAACATGTCCCACGAAATACGAACTCCATTGAATGGCATTATGGGTTTTAGCAACTTGATTGGCGAAGAACAAACATCGGCTGATGAGCGAAGTTTGTATGCGAAACACATCAATATGAATGGCAAGCAGTTGTTGAAAATCATCAACGATATCATGGAAATCTCCAGGATCCAGGAGAAACAACTGGAGATAAGCATCCAACCTGTCGAATTAAATCAACTACTCAACAACCTGATAAAAGCATATACCACCAATAAAAATCCGTTTACACAGAAAGGATTGGAACTTCGGATTTTAAATGATCTGGATTCTGAACTGCTGTATCTGGAATCGGATCCGGCGCGACTCATGCAGGTGCTGGTTAACCTGATGGATAACGCTTTGAAATATACGCAAGAAGGCTGGGTTTCCATTGGTTATGAATCTAACAGTCAGGAAGTGCAAATTTTCATTGAAGATACTGGCCCGGGGATTGAAGCAGCAAACCAACAGAACCTTTTCGAACGGTTTAAACAAACCTCCAATTTTAAAGATACCGGTGCAGGATTTGGATTGGGCTTATCCATCAGCAAAGGGATTATGGAAGCCCTAAACGGTAAGATTTTGTTGGAATCTACGCCCGGAAAAGGAAGCCGGTTCACCATGGTCTTACCCCGGAATAGCACACTGCCTAAGTGAAATCATAACAATCGAATTACTTCACAGCAAGAGTTTCGATCTCGACAAGAACACCGAGAGGCAAATCCTTGACCGCAAAAGCAGCACGGGCCGGCGGATTTTCAGCATAGTATTTTCCGTAAACCTCGTTCATGGCTTTAAAGTTGGTCATATCGCTTAACAGGCAGGTTGACTTAACCACATCGGCAAATGAATAACCGGCGGCTTCTAAAATGGCGCTAATGTTCTTCATCACCTGTTCTGTTTGCTCAGCAATCCCGCCGTCAACCACTTTGGCTGTTGCCGGGTTCAGAGGTACCTGTCCCGAGATGTATAAAGTTCCGTTGGCTTCAATAGCTTGGCTGTAAGGGCCAATTGCGGCTGGTGCATTGGGTGTTGAAATAATACGTTTCATATTTGAATTCAATTTGAGTTTTATACAAAGAAAGTAATTTTCATCCGGACTTGTTTTAGTATTTTTAGGGCAAATTTGAAATTTATGACAATCGAAAATATTCAGGAAAAGATCAATCAACTGCGCAACGAGCTCGAAGAACACAACTATAAATATTACGTACTCTCTTCTCCCGAAATCAGTGATTTCGATTTCGACATGAAGTTAAAAGAGCTGGAAAAGCTGGAGCAGGAACATCCCGAATTTCAGGATCCAAACTCGCCAACCCAGCGTATAGGCAGCGACATCAACCAGGAATTCAGCCAGGTGAAGCACCGTTACCCCATGCTTTCGCTAAGCAATTCCTACTCCACGGAGGAATTGCACGAGTTTGACGCCCGAATCCGCCGAACAATTGGCGAAGCTTTCGACTACGTGTGCGAATTGAAATTTGATGGTGCATCCATCAGTTTGCTCTATGAAAACGGTCGGTTGGCGAGGGCTGTCACCCGGGGCGATGGTGAAAAGGGCGACGATGTGACTTCCAACGCACGGACCATTAGAAGCATTCCACTAAGTTTAAAGGGCGATTCGTATCCGGAATCATTTGAAATTAGGGGCGAAGTGTTGTTGCCTTTCCAGGTTTTTGCCGATCTGAACAAAGCCCGCGAAGAAGCAGGCGAGCAGCTTTACGCCAATCCGCGCAACACGGCCTCGGGATCGCTTAAAATGCAAAATTCAGCAGAGGTAGCCAAGCGAAAGCTGGATGCTTACTTTTACTATGTGCTGGGTGAAAATCTGCCTGAAGATGGACATTACGAAACCATTCAGCAAGCAGGTCAATGGGGTTTCAAAGTATCGGAGCATACAAAAAAATGCGGCAACATTAATGAGGTGATTGACTACATCAACCATTGGGATACGGCCCGCTTTGATTTGCCGGTGGCCACTGATGGCATTGTGATTAAAGTGAACTCGCGCAGGCTGCAAAACAACCTGGGCTTCACGGCCAAATCGCCGCGATGGGCCATTGCCTATAAGTTTACAGCCGAGCAGGTGGCCACCAAACTCGAATCGGTAAGCTACCAGGTGGGGCGTACCGGCGCTGTAACTCCGGTGGCCAACCTGAGTCCGGTGCTGCTGGCCGGAACAACCGTTAAGCGTGCCTCGCTGCATAATGCCGACATCATTGAAAAATTGGATTTGCACCTTAATGATGTGGTTTTTGTTGAAAAAGGTGGCGAGATTATTCCCAAGATTGTGGGTGTAGATGATTCGGCCCGCGAGTCCGGCGCTCAGAAAGTCCAATTCATTACACAATGCCCTGAGTGTGAAACCCAATTGGTGCGCAATGAAGGCGAAGCGGCCCATTATTGTCCTAACGAGACCGGATGTGCCCCGCAAATCAAGGGCAAGATCGAGCACTTTATCAGCCGCAAAGCCATGGATATTGATGGCTTGGGTCAAGAGACCATCGACCTGCTTTTTAACCAGGAACTGATTCATAACATCGCCGATCTTTATCACCTGAAGGCAGATCAGTTAACCGTACTGGAACGCATGGGCGAAAAATCAGCCGAACGTATTTTAAAAAGTCTGGAACAATCCAAGGAAATTCCCTTCGAACGGGTACTCTTTGCCCTGGGCATTCGTTTTGTAGGCGAAACCGTTGCCAAAAAGTTGGCGAACAAACTGGTAGATATCGACACCATTGCCAACGCCAGCTACGAGGAATTAATTGATATCGATGAAATTGGTGGCCGAATAGCTGAAAGCATCCGGCAGTATTTTGACAAGGAAGATCATCGAAAACTGGTGGAAGAGCTGCGAGCTCAGGGTCTTCAATTTAAATTGCACGAAAGTAGTTTGGAAGGGCGAAGCAATAAGCTCGAAGGCTTGAGTATTGTAATTTCGGGCACCTTCGAAAAGCACTCGCGCGATGAATTGAAGAAAATGATAGAGCAGCACGGAGGTAAAAACGTTGGGGCAATCTCAAAAAATACGTCCTATTTGCTTGGAGGAAGCAACGTGGGCCCGTCTAAAATGCAGAAAGTTGAAAAGCTGGGCATTCCAATTATCTCCGAAGATGAGTTTCTGGCAATGATTGGGTGAGGATTAGTCATTGGTCATTAGATAATTGGTCATTAGACAAATTAGTCATTAGGGGGCATTTATCGCTGGCAGTTGGACGAAACTGGAAACTGTGACTGTGACTGAAAACTTCTTGCCGCTACATTTGATTTGCTCCAGTTCGGCTTATCACAAACAATTTGCTATTTTTGCCCTTCTCTATGAGTTTAAAAAGTCAATTCATCGCCTGGTTGCTGAAGCGTAAGTACTATCAGCTAAAACGAACGGTTCGGGTTATCAATCTCGAACAGGTCAAAACAGCTGGTATACTTTGGAAAGCTGATGATCTCGAGGCCTTCAATCTTCTTACCAACCAGATGAAGCAATCGGGTATTGAAGTCAGCAACCTGTGTTTTTCCACCCAACGTGGATCAGTTCGTGGTGAGGCCATTTTCAGTCCCAATAATATTTCGGTGTTTGGGAAAATCAAAAGCCAGGAGATTGCCCGATTCATAGCACGTAAATTTGACGTACTGATTGATATCAGTTTAAGTTCAGGAATTGAAATTCAGTATTTGCGGTGCTTATCCCGTGCACGTTTCAAAGTTGGATGGTCCGAAGCCCGGCCCAACTATTTCGATTTAAGCATTGACGTAAGCAAGCGCAAAGAACCGAGCTACCTGGCTGAACAGATCATTCACTATTTAGGTGAACTAAACAAACAAGCAGTGGTTTAAACAGAAGTAAATAATCCCTAATAAATAACACATGACACACCCGTTTACAGGAGCCGGAGTTGCCTTAGTAACTCCATTTAGAGAAGATTCCTCCATTGATTTTAATGCGCTGGAAAACATCGTTGAGGATCAGATAAGCCATGGCATGGACTACCTGGTGGCTCTCGGAACAACCGCCGAAACACCAACGTTGTCAGTTGAAGAGCAAAAAGAAGTCGTTGCCTGCATTAAAGCGAAAAACGACAAACGGGTTCCACTGGTTTTGGGTATGGGCGGAAACGACCCATACAAAATCATGCAAACAATTCAGGCAACCGACTTTACCGGTATTGATGGTATTTTGAGCGTTACGCCTTTCTATAACAAACCTTCGCAAAAAGGACTGATTGAGCATTATAAACTGGTTTGCAAAACCAGCCCGGTGCCTGTTATTCTTTACAATGTGCCTTCGCGTACGGGCATTAACATGGACGGTTCAACCTCAGTTGAAATTGCCCAAACCTGTCCCAACGCCATCGCTATCAAAGAAGCTTCCGGCATTTCGTCGCAGGTTTCGCGTATGGTAAAACATGGTCCCGAAGGATTTGGCGTCATTTCGGGCGACGATGTGCTGGCCTTACCCATTATTGCCGTAGGTGGTATTGGGGTGATTTCGGTGGTCGCCAATGTGCTTCCCGGAAAACTGAGCCAGCTGATTCATTTCGCCAACGAAGGCAAATTTGCTGAAGCGCGCGAGCTGCACCTGCAAATGATCGACTTCTTCAAACTGATTTTCCGCGAAGGAAACCCAGGCGGAGTGAAGGCAGCCATGGAAGTGACCGGCAAATTGAAAAGCATTGTTCGTCTGCCGCTGTACCCAATCAGCAAAAAACTATATGCCCAAATTGAAGCCGAACTGAAAACCTTACTTCAATAGTTCGTTCAAAAAAATATAAATAATCAAGCGGCCATTGTGCCGAAATTCAATAGTTCTTTGACATGCTGATGATTTTTAATTGAGTTCGGGTTAATGGCGAACAGCCTAAAAAATCGAGACAACATTAAGCTGTTGTGGAATAGCACTTTGTATGTTGCCATTGAAAATGAGTTTTCCCTGGTATCGGTATTGCTCAATTGCATAACCCTGGCAATATTCACCGTGGTCAAGGCGGTATTGAAATGAAAGTAAAGCTTATTTCCACTTCTTGCCTGCGAGTTTTCGAGTCCTGAAAATTGTTTTGCGTCGCGGAATCCAAATTCTATTTGGAAGCGGGTGTGATAAATGTTGATCACATCAATGGGGGCGTGCATGGTATCGGTTGAAAACAAAAGCCGGTAGATTGTTTTTCCTTTTATATGAAATTCTTCGACAACCAATAAAATGTTTCTACCAAGAGCTTTGGAATATACAATGGCAGAGTATGCCGTTATTCCTTTCTCGTTTTCAACCGGGGTGAAGTATTCGGGATTTAAGCGGGTAACATCAACCTTTCCGCCATATTTTGCTGGCCGGCCTCTTTTGCCGGTTTTGGGCTGTATTGAAAGGTACGATAGGTCTGCGTCTTCGCGGAGTTTGCTTACCAGATGAAGGGAACATTCCAGAATCTTATCGACAAAGTTTCTCTTGGAGAAATAAGCATCTGCAACCACATATTGGGTAATAGAACTGATCTGTTCCAAATGCTTTTTGATTACAGCCGCATACCAGTCAGTTAAGGAGAGTTCATTATCCTGCAGGCACGCTGTCGGAGGCGTTTGGACTGCTTCCAAATGGAAACTTAACCTGGAGTCTGCATCAATTACAGAAAGCCCGAGGATTTCAATTCCCCGCAGTGCCCTGCCGGCACACCCCGACCAAAAGTATCCGATCCCGGGGGTTTGCTTGCCTGATTTATGGATGAAGCTTGGGGCGAAGGCAACAGCATTGCGATTGCCAATCAAGGGCATAGCCAAGGCTTTATTAAAGCCAAAGAAGTCAAACCCCTGCTCGAACTGGCGACGGAATCGTTGTTCTCCAAAAAGGCTGTAACGCCCTAACTGGAGAAAGTTAATTCGTGAAGGAATACTTAGTTATAGCATGAAAATCTCAATCATAAAATCTCGTCTGCATTTATTGAGCTTTATTTTGAAAACAGATAAAGCGTCAAGAACAATTTTTGAATATAAATCATAAATCGCAGGGATAACCATAACTAAAGTAATTAACTGGTAATTAATACTTTAAAGGTACAAATCCCTGCGGTTTTAACCTAATAAACTAATAGTTATTTTACTGAATATCAGATAAATAACTAAGTTTTAACCGAAGTATTGATTTAAAGCAAAGCTTCTTATTGTCGACATGTTCTCAGGGTTTACCCTAATCCTTGATTCATCCTCCCTTAAAGTTACGTCCCCATGGTGGTCTTTAAAGGCTTGTACCACCAATATCTCGTTTGTTTTTACATCTATCGTTTCATGGGCAAGGATGAGTTCCGATTGGGTGTCGAAAAAACTTAAAACCTGTACTGCTTTTTTGTCTTGAAAATGGTCATAACTCCCCCGTAGCACTTCCCCGTCAACTGCCACTCCAACAAGATTGTCATTGTCTGTCACTAACAAAGATTGGGCATATGACCTGAAGCAGGATTCAAGTCCTTGCTTGTCAATCCCTTGTACTATGTTCCTTAATGTAGTGTAGACCGGGGCTTTTTTCCACTCAAGCCCAAAATCTTTTTGCAGATTTTTGAAGTGTTTCTTTATAAAACGGGCAATGTCGCGGTATGACTTGGCACTGCTCAAAATTGCCATTATTGAAAACAATACAATGAACCGCAATTCGCACCTTTGCCTCTGGGATCGTCGATGATCCTTTAATTCATCAAGGAATGTTATCATCATAGCTCTGTTTTTTAGTGCATTACAGAGTTATGAACATTTCTTGATTTTAGGTTATCTGAAATGGGCTTAGAATTGAACAGCCCTGCTCGCAAGACCAATAAAGTGTGTATTTTTACCACTCCATTTTATTGCGAAACTTTTTGCCCACGGGAAAAGACTCAAGCATAATTCTATGGAGAAGCCGTCCAAGACATACACCATATTGTCAAATTCAGGGGTGAATTCCTTATCCTTTTTGTAAAGGCGTCGGGCTTCTTTGGTAAAGACTTGTACAAAATCGGCATAGATCCGCCAGTCTCTGTTTTCATCGGTCTAGGAGCCTATCGGACTTCCATTTTTCAAATTTAGGTCAGTTTCTTTTTTGACCTTTAGGGGGCGATAATTTGGTTTCCATTGATTGCCTGGCTCTGATTTTCGCTGTTAATATTCAATTTCCGAGCGATTTCCGAGATCCAAAAAGCAATTTATGGCTGTTTTATGCCATTTGCATCTTGAAAAACCGTTTCAGGTTATAAGCCGAACATACTAATGACCATTCAGCATCTGTTTCTGCTTCTCCCCTCAATGAAAACGGCCTAAACCCTAATATTTCTTTGATGATCCCAAAAACCGGCTCGACGGTTTGTTTTCGTTTTTTGTATCGCTCTTTCCCTGCTTGGCTTTTCAATTTTTGGGTCATCTTTTCAACAGGAGTAACACATGGCACATCCTCTGCCGGATCAGGGTTTAAAATATTGGATAAAAAACTATTGTGCTTTTCTCTTGATGTTGAGATGATTGGTTCAATTTTCAATGTAAATATTGCCAAGTTTTACAAGTCCAAGCTCTTTGCCTATTAATAAGATCTCTTTTGAACCAAACCTTGATCTGACCAAGGAAACGCTTGCAAGATGATGATCGGGCAACCAATCCCCCAGGTCATAAGACATCAGCATCCGTTGTTCCCGATCTGCTCCTATAAATTTTTTCATGATCGAAAGAGAATAATTATCATATTAGTTTCAAAGTCCGACAGGCTCCTAGACAATTCGATTTCCAAGATTTTAAGGGTTGATCATTTGTTATCGAACCAGCTACGTTGTTTATCAATCTTGAGGTCTTTCAACATGGCCGACGAGGCGTTAATGGTAAAGCTATAGCTTTTTCGTTGCCCGAAAGGCACGAAGTTGAAACTCATATTCCAGCAGTGTAGCCGCCGGTTCACGTTGAAGGTAGTGAATGAAAATTCGCGGGCCTGCACATCAAAGTTGGTGGTCATCGACATGTTCCATTCGCGGGTTAAATTCAGGCGTCCGCTAAAATTTAAACTCTGATTAACTTGGGCATCGTGATAACGGCTTCGCTTGGAATAACTGAAGCTGTAATCGAATCGAAAATCCCAGGGAATATCAAAATCATAATATTCGATATAACCGTCCGGATGAACAATTTGCTCCACATTGTCCCCTTCTCCTTCCTCCTTGTTTTCGTCTTCCTTTTTCGATTTGAAAGACATTCCAAACGACAAGTTGGCATTGGTTAAGCGCCCCAACTTCGCAAAACCAGAGCCTTCGTTCCACATATATTTGTGGATGCGGCTCCCGTTTAGATCGGTGTCATAAGGATCTAGTGTCCCTCCAAAATTCAGGTTTACTCCTTTAATCGTTGTCCGCCCGTTAATTCGAATCGTACTCAGATTTAACGAATCCGCAATCAGGTTATAAGAGCCACTAAATCCCAGGTTATCGATAATTTTCACTTTTTGAAATTTATCTTCGTTCGACGTAATGGTGTCACTTTTTGCAGCGACTTTTGCTTCGAGGTTGTTGGTTAAGCCGAAACTGATCGATCCTGCTTCTTTCGCTGTTGCCGAACCAAAGACGCCATCGCGAAAGCGGTTATACGCAATTTCTTTTCCATTTTCATCAATATAGGTATCCCAAAAGCCATATTTCGGATCGGTAAAATCGGGGTTGTAATTAAAACTTACCGAAGGTGACATTTTATGCCGTATGGCCTTCACCCGCGAGTTGGGATTTTTGATCTGATACATCCCGTATATGTTGGTTTGCGTACTCAACGAGAAGGAATAGTTGTAATTCCGTTTAAACGCGTAAATCGTATCCTCCCACAAGGTTCCCGTTTGGGCGACATGGTCGTAAGCATAACGCTGCTCAATGTAATTGGTGTACCAGCGCTCGGAATAACTGATACTCGGACTCACATTAATAAACTTAAACAAATTGAAGTTTGGCAATGAGATTGGAATGGAGTGCTTCCATCCGTTTCGCCAATCCTTAATCAGCGACTTTTTTAGAATTTCGTCTTCGTGTGCGGTGATCGAGTTTTTTATGTTTCCGGTATAACTAAAGCCAATTTTCTCGTACCACCTAGCTGCTCCAACTCTGCCCTTTTCCTTGAACGGATAGATTTTTGACATGGAAAATGTAAGCTCAGGAAAACTTACTGAAATGGTCGAATCGCGCGAGTTTTGCGAGTGCCTGAAGCTAGAGGACATGTTGAAAGGCGTATTTTCCCATTTCTTGGAATACGAAATACTCGACGACTTAGTGGTTTGCAAATAGCTTCGCACATCATTCGAGTTCTGTTTGTCGTAGCTTGTTGTTGACAGGTTAACATTGGCCGAAAAGTTTTGAAACGGGTTGGCCTTTGCATCCTGCGAGTGCGACCACTGCACGGAAAATCCCGGAGAACGGCTATAGTCCGGTAATCCAGGCTCACTGTATTTATTTACATTGTAGCGGAAATCAAAACCTCCAGAGAATTTATATCGCTTTTTGTAATTGGTATGTATATTACTCCCCCATGATCCTTTGGAATAAATGTCTCCTTTCACTGTCAAATCAAAAAATTGGCTGGCTGCCCAGTAATACCCTCCTTCGCGCAAATAGAAACCCCGATTTTGTTCTTCACCGTATGTTGGAATAATTATTCCTGAAGAATAACTGGGCGAGTTAGGAAAAAATCCAAAGGGGATGATTGCAAAATAAATCGGAAGATCTTCCAGCACCAAATAGGCCGGACCGGTAACAATTTTTTTATTCGAAATTACCTTGGCCTTAGTCATTCGTAAGTAAAAGTGCGGATGATCGGCATCGCAGGTGGTGTATTTTCCATTTTTCAGAATAAAAGACTCGGCATCCACTTTTTTGGTTCGTTCACTGTGTACATATCCATCGCCCTGCTGGGTTTTTACCTCCGTAATAATTCCTTTTTGAGTTTCAAAATTGTAGCGAAGTGTTTTACTTTCAAATTCCTCACTCCCATCTTTAAACACCGGTGTCCCCTGAACCACATCAGCGGAATCCGGAACCCCTTCGGCGTACACTTCCTTGGTTTGCAAGTCCAGCTCAATGTAATCGGCCTTCAGCTCAATGGTTTGATAGTTAACTACGGCACCCTTGTACAGAAAAACTTTTTTCCCATCCAGCGAAACCAGAATTGAGTCTGTGGCACTGTAAGTGATTGGAGCTTCCAACACGGTCCTTTCGCTTGGCTCTTTTTCTGCAATCGTATCCTGGTTCGCCTCCTGCTGTCTTAAAAGAATGGAGTCAGGCTGCAATTCCAGCTCAGGAGTGATTACAGGGATGGTATCAGGCAATTCCTGTGCATACGAGGAAAAACACAATAAAAGCAGCAAATATGTAATTCGAATTTTTATCAAACCTGGTATAATGTTAGCCATCGCGGTTACATTGGATTGCAAAAATATAAATTCAATGCAGACAAATGGGTGAACAAATGCAAAATAATTTTAATATTTCTATTTTTGTTTCGTTCTACAATTTATGAATATGGATATAACACAAAAGTTGATCTTTGTTTTTGCTGTCGTTATTTTTAATTTTTCTCCGGTTGTTGAAGCAAAAACCGCACCAGATAAACCATTCACGGTGATCATTGATCCCGGGCATGGAGGAAAAGATCCGGGTGCAGTATCTAAACAGATCAGGGAAAAAGATATTGTTCTGGGAATTGGATTAAAACTCGGAAATTACATCCGTGAAAACTTACCTGGTGTCAAGATCATTTATACCCGTGACCGGGATGTTTTCGTTCCCCTGCACGAACGCGCCGAAATTGCCAACAAAAACAACGCCGACCTGTTCATTTCCTTGCATGCTAATTATTGCGGTACACCATCGATTACCGGGACCGAAACCTTTGTACTGGGTTTACACCGGACACAAGAAAACCTGGAAGTTGCCAAAAAAGAGAATGCCGTAATTTTAATGGAGGACGACTACTCCTCCACATACCAGGGTTTTGATCCGAACTCCTCAGAATCGTACATCATGTTTGAAATGGTTCAGGACGAACACTTGTTTCAAAGTATAAACCTGGCGGCCGAAATACAGAGTCAATTTAAAAACAGGGCCGGCAGGAAAGACCGTGGAGTGAAGCAAGCCGGTTTTTTAGTTTTGCGCCGTACCAGTATGCCAAGCGTGCTGGTTGAAGCAGGCTTTTTAAGCAACAGCTACGAAGCCAACTACATGAATAGCGAGGATGGGCAAGCTTATCTTGCTTCGGCTATTTTCAGAGCCGTCAGAGATTACAAAAAAGCCATTGACAGTAAAAGCGACTATAAGCTTTTGGCTTCAAACACAACAACAGAAACACCGGACGTTGAGCTCCCGCAACAAGAAATGGCAACCACCAAAAGTCAGTTTGAAGGCATTTACTTCCGTATTCAACTGGCTGCAACCAGCAAAAAAATTGAGCCGGCAGCTTCAAACTTTAAAGGACTCAGCAATGTTGAACGAATGCAAGTAAATCCGGTTTATAAATATTTCTATGGAAAAACGGAGTCTTTTGAGGAAATACAAAACCTTAAAAATCAAATTGTCTCCTTATTTCCTGATGCCTTCATTGTTGCTTTTGAACAAGATGAAACCATTCCACTGAAAAAGGCACTCAGAAAAATAAAACCTTAGTTTGCAGATCAATGTTTGTATACTATTGTAATGCTTACTAATATTGTATTAAACAAGCTGAAAACAACTATGAAATTGTCCAAGTACACCAAATTAGGTCTGTTGATCGTCTTTAGTTTCGCCATCTTTATCTGGGGAATGAACTACCTCAAGGGCATCGATTTTTTCAAGAAAAATACCACTTACAATGTTCTCTATGAACGTATTGAAGGACTTCTCGAATCCAGCGCCGTGATGATGAACGGATACCAGGTTGGACAAGTGAAATCAATTGATTTTTCAGACAAAAACGATGGAAGCCTCGTAGTAAGTTTTTCTCTTGAAGGTGATTTCAAAATCCCGCGAGGCTCAGCCGCCCGGATTATTTCATCCGATATTATGGGAACAAAATCCATCAAACTTCAGATTATACCCTCCAATTCGTATTATCAGCCTGGCGACACGATTCCCGGCAGTATCGAGGAAGATTTGAAAGAACAAGTAAGCATGCAGGTACTCCCTTTAAAAAACAAGGCAGAGCAATTGCTGGCTTCGCTCGATTCCGCGATCACCGTCATTACCTACGTGTTTAATGCCGAAGCCCGAAAAAACCTGTCAGAAAGTTTTACGCGAATAAACCAGACTATCCTCAATCTAGAAACCACTTCGAAGGAACTGAGCGACATACTGGTTTCCGAAAAGTCAAACCTTAAAGGGGTCATTCAAAACATGAATGAACTCACGACAAACCTGAATGAGAATAGCAATGATTTTTCGAACATCGTCAGTAATTTTTCATCCATTAGCGATAGTCTGGCTACTGCCGACATAGCCAAATTGGTTGTTGAACTGCGTGGCTCAGCCGAGGGAATCAATAGTATCATCGAAAAGGTGAATGCAGGAGAAGGCTCAGCCGGCAAACTGATAAGCGATGAAGAATTGTACAGCAATCTCACTGAAATGAGCCAAAGTCTCGACTACTTGCTAAAAGATATTCGGAACAACCCCAAACGCTACGTCCATTTCTCTGCTTTCGATTTGGGGAAAAACGTTTATGTTTCACCGCAAACTGCCAAATCGGAAAGCGAAGATTACCGACTCAAAGTTCACTTGATTTCCAGTCCAACCAGACTTTCCCTTGAAAACTCAATTTTCAGCAAATTTGATCAGGTTGAAGAAGTTGAAGTTTCCAGCGGTTACAGCTATTTAACAGGCAACTCGTCGGATATCACAAAAATTATGAAAATTCACACGGAAGCTAAAATAGTTTTCCCAGACGCCAGCATTGTAGCCTTCAAAAACGGTCGAAAGGTGAGGTTGGAAAAGGCTCTAAAGAAATTAGGAAATTAGCATCTTTATTTTTCTCAAAAATAGTAAAACCCCGCAACCAACTATAAATACAGACGTTTCAAACACCACACAGTCTAAATAACTAACAATCTGACTGTTATACAGCATAAAAAAAACAGATTTCTTAACTACCTGACAAAGAAGTAGGTTATATTGGTTTGGTAAAAGTCAAGTCAATTTTCATTTTTTTAATACTTTTTTTTTCACAAAATTTGTTCCCGGGAATTCAAATAGGGAAATTTTTTGTCGAATATATATTAATCCTGCTGTTCAAAATGAGTAACAATCATCTTGCTGTATGGAATCGTTGTCTTACTGTTATTAAAGATAATGTTCCTACAATTAGTTTTAAGACCTGGTTTGAGCCAATCGTACCGGTGAAAATTAACGATCAAGTCTTGACCATTCAAGTGCCAAGTCCATTCTTCTATGAATATTTAGAAGAACAATACATTGACTTGTTGCGAAAAACCCTGCGTAAAGAGGTTGGTAACGATGCCAAACTTGAGTATGTTGTTGTGATGGGAAATAACCAAAGTAATTCGCAGCCTTACACGGTAAAATATCCAACCAACAACAACAGTAAAATTCAGAATAAACCGCTCAATATCCCCTTAAAAACAGAGGGAAAGGCTTCAATACGAAATCCTTTTATCATTCCCGGCATTCAAAAACTTCAGGTTGATCCTCAACTGAAGGCTGACAATACCTTCGAGAATTTTGTTGAAGGAGAATGCAACCGCCTGGCACGAAGCGCCGGCTATGCTGTGGCACAAAATCCCGGAGGCACTGCCTTTAACCCGTTGATGATTTACGGAAATTCCGGACTTGGAAAAACCCACCTGGCACATGCTATTGGTATTGAGGTAAAAGAACGCTTTGCCGACAAGATCGTTCTGTACGTCAACGCCAATAAGTTTCAAACCCAGTTTACGGAAGCCATTCGGAACAATAACAGGAATGATTTTCTTCACTTTTACCAGATGATTGATGTGCTGATCCTCGATGATGTACACGAATTTGCAGGAAAGGAAAAAACACAGGAGACTTTTTTCCACATTTTCAATCATCTTCACCAAAGTGGCAAACAATTGATCCTCACATCAGACAAACCACCAATCGAGCTCAAAGGGATGGAACAACGCTTGCTCTCTCGATTTAAATGGGGGTTGACAGCCGATTTGCAGGTTCCCGACTTTGAAACCCGCATGGAGATTCTGAAGCGTAAAACTTATAAAGACGGCATTGAAATAAGCAACGAAGTGCTTGAATACATTGCCTCACACATCGGCAACAATGTGCGTGAGTTGGAAGGCGCATTAGTTTCGCTGCTGGCTCAGTCAACCCTAAACCGAAAGGAAGTAACCATCGAGCTGGCAAGCGACATGGTCAACAAATTAGTGAAAAGTTCAAAGCGCGAATTATCTATCGATTACATTTCCAAAGTGGTTTGTGATTATTTCAACATGTCGGTTGATTCTCTTCAGGCCAGAACGCGCAAGCGTGAAATTGTTCAGGCCCGCCAATTAGCGATGTATTTTTCCAAAAGTCTGACCAAATCATCATTGGCCTCTATTGGAGCACAAATTGGCAAAAAAGACCACGCCACTGTATTGCACGCTTGCAAAACGGTGAACAACCTAAAAGACACAGACAAAAATTTCAAGTTTTTTGTCGAAGAAATAGAAAAGAAATTAAAAATGTAACTATAACTAATGCTGGCAGATCAAAACGATCTGCTTTTTTTATACCTAAAAATGACCGACTCATTTCTGACCATAGCAAAAGCCGAAGAAGGATTGTTTAAAGACAAAGGCAGTAAGTTTATTGCATTTGCTTTTCCTGTTGAATCAGAAGATGATATTAAAAACCACATCCAGAATCTTAAAAAAGCGCACCATTCAGCACGTCACCATTGTTACGCATGGCGGCTGGGACCCGAAAAAACACACTTTCGGGCAAACGACGATGGCGAACCTTCATCTACTGCCGGCAAGCCCATTTTAGGACAAATCATACGATTAGACCTGACGAATATTTTAATTGTGGTTGTCCGTTACTTTGGTGGCACTCTACTGGGCATAAGTGGACTGATTAACGCGTACAAAGAAGCAGCAGCTGATGTTTTGGCGCATTCAACCATTGTTGTAAAACTTATTGAAACCAGCTTTACCATTGATTTTGATTACCCCAATATGAATCCCGTCATGCAAATTTTCAAAGAGGAAAACCTCGATCAAAAAGAAAATCAGTTCGAACTACGCTGTAAAATCAAAACATCGGTTCGAAAAAGTGAAGCTGAACGAATTATTGAAAAATTTCGAAAAATCGACGATGTTCATGTGGTTCTTGTTACTTAATACCAGCTTTGTTAATAAATCGGTAATAAAACTTGCATTCAATTAACACTTAACAAGGAACAAATTATCTAATTTTGGGTTTTGATGAAGCGTTTAAACGTTCGATATAATTTTCCAACTGGTGATCAGGATCACCCGACAAATTTTTTCCCTTTATTTAAACGTTCAGTCAAAAACTTAAAAAAACATTATCAAGCTCAGCAAATTAGTTTATTACCGGCATATTATCCGGATAATGAAAACCAACAGTGATTTTTAATCCTGTTGGTTTTTTTTTGAAACCATCTAAATGAAAGAGACCATATGAATAAAAAAGATTTAATTTCCATCATGGATTATTCGAAGGAAGACTACCTGAGAATAATGGATATGGCTGCTGATTTTGAAGAAAATCCCAACCAGACATTACTGGAAGGAAAAGTTGTAGCCTCGCTTTTTTTCGAGCCATCAACCCGCACCCGGTTGAGTTTTGAAACAGCCATTAACCGCATGGGCGGACGTATTGTTGGGTTCTCAGACTCTGGCTCGTCCAGCGTGTCCAAAGGAGAAACACTGCACGATACCATCCGCATGGTTTCGCAGTATGCCGACCTGATTGTAATGCGTCATCCGCTGGAAGGAAGTGCCCGCTATGCCGCCGAAGTCTCTTCGGTGCCAGTAATTAATGCCGGCGACGGAGCCAACCAACACCCAACGCAAACCTTGCTGGATATGTATTCCATTTTAAAAACCCAGAAGACCTTCGACAACCTGAATGTTTTCATGGTGGGCGATCTCCGCTACGGGCGCACGGTTCATTCCCTTTTAATGGCCATGTCGCAATTCAAAAATCCAATTTTTAATTTCATTGCACCCGAGGAACTTCAAATGCCTGAGGAATATAAAATATACCTGCGCGAAAAAGGCATCCGCTTCTTCGAACACCTGGAGTTTACAAATATCATTTCGGAAGCGGACATTGTCTACATGACCCGCGTGCAGAAAGAACGGTTCTCCGACCCCATGGAATACGAGAAAGTTAAAAATGTCTACATCCTGAGAAACAGCATGCTGAAAAATACAAAACCGAACATGCGCATTCTACATCCCCTACCACGGGTCAATGAAATTGCCACCGACGTGGATCAAAATGAAAAAGCTTATTACTTCCAACAAGCACGTAACGGGATATTCGCACGCGAAGCAATTATTTCACACACTCTAAACTTAAAGTAATTGTCATGAAAGAACAAAAAAAGAAGTTAAAACTGAAAGTAAGTGCCATTAGCGAGGGCACTGTGATTGACCATATTCCGTCTGAAAGTTTATTCGACGTTATTTCAATCCTGGAGTTGGATAAAACAACCAATATGATCACATTTGGAACCAACCTAGATAGCGGGAAACTCACAAATAAAGCAATCATCAAAGTGTCGAACCAGTTTTTTGAAAATGACGATATCAACCGAATCGCACTGATTGCTCCTCACGCGAAACTGAATATTATCCGCGACTATGAAGTGGTGGAAAAAAAGGTTGTCGAAGTTCCCGATCGGGTAATTGGTATTGTCAAATGTTTTAACCCAAAATGTATCACCAACGCTGAACCGATCACAACTTCATTCTCTGTAATTTCAAAAGAGCCAATTACATTAAAATGCAAGTATTGCGAGAAAATCACACACGAAAACCAAATGATAATCAAATAGTTGGATATTAGCATTAAATCATTACAAAACTCAAGGAAATGAAAGCTGACTTTCGAGCCGTCTTAGCCGAAATTGAAGAGCTGGTAAAAAGTAAGCCAGCCAATTTGTACTTGCAAATCTGTCAATTATTGAAAGAAAAAATCTACCATTATGATTGGGTCGGATTTTACCTGTTAAAGAATGGAGTGCTACAGCTTGGCGACTATGTTGGCAAACCAACTGACCATACCCGGATAGCCATTGGCAAGGGAGTTTGCGGGCAGGTGGCCGAAAAAAGGCAAACCATCATTGTACAAGACGTCAGCAAGGAGAACAACTACATTGCCTGCAGTTTGGATGTTCAATCGGAAATTGTTGTCCCTATATTGCGGCAGGGTGAATTTATCGCCGAGCTGGATATCGACAGCCACTCTCCTGCTCCATTTTCAGAGGATGATCAGATTTTTCTGGAACAGGTTTGTGAATTGCTTGCCTATAGTTTCTATATAAAAGGTTCTTCCGGAAAATCCCAGACGAACCAATATTTTTAGCACAATATAAAAGCCACGAAATTAATAGCGATCTCTTCTCGGAGATCTTTCCGGTCGGGGTCGGGCCTTATTAACTTTTATGTTCCTTCCATTTAGTTCAGCTCCATCCAATTCAGTAACAGCCTTGTCACCTTCGGCGTCAACAGCCATTTCAACAAAGCCAAAACCTTTAGCTCTACCAGTTTCACGATCCTTTACGATTTTTACGGAAATAACTTCTCCGTACTCTGCAAAAATTTCACCCAGTGCATCTTCTTGAAGATTGTAGTCCAGGTTACCTACGTAAATGTTCATAATTTAATAATAAAAATTAGAAATGAATAAATACACAACTGGCAGGGTAAGAAATGTGGACCGGAAAATTTAATTGTAAAAATGAAATGATCACCGAAACCGACCAAATTTAGCCCCACCCAAAATACATAAAACAACGTTGACAGCTGGGAATGAATTTGAATTCATTTTATGAGAAAAGGCTTGATTTTATCTTAAAAACCTCCAATTCTCAACCATACTGTACACAAAAATAAGTATTGTTTTGAATCTGCAAGTTTTTTAAACGTTTTTTTTACGACATGATTATAGAAAATCACGCTTTACTATCTTCCAGTTAATCAATGTATAAAACCAAACCTTTCAGATATTCTCCTTCGGGATGATAAATATTGATCGGGTGATCTGCCGGCTGGTGAAGTTGGTGTAAAATACGCACCTTCCGCCCAGAGATGGCGGCTCCGGAGAAAACTGCCTCCCTGAATTGATCCTTGCTAACCACCTGCGAACAACTAAAAGTAAATAAAACACCACCTGGCCGAATTTGCTCAAAAACCTTCGCATTCAACCGTTTGTATGCCTGTAACGCCGGACGTATCGCGCCGCGGTGCTTGGCAAATGCCGGTGGATCAAGAATAATCAGGTCATAGCGATTTTTCATGTCGCGCATAAAATCGAATGCGTCAGCTACAAAGGCCTCATGTCGCTTATCGTCTTTAAAATTCAGGGCTACGTTTTGATTTGTTAACTCAATTGCTTTTGCCGATGAATCAACCGAATGCACCAAATTTGCCCCACCTTGCATGGCAAAAAACGAAAAACCCCCGCTGTAACAAAACATGTTCAACACGTCGCGTCCTGCTGAAAATTGTTCAACCAACTTGCGGTTTTCCCGTTGATCAATAAAAAAGCCAGTCTTCTGCCCTTCAACCCAATCTACCTGGTAAGAAAGGCCATATTCCTGTACAATACAAGGCTCGGAAGTACCCAGCAGATAGCCATTTTCAGGCTGAATATCAGCTTTAAAAGGAAGTGTTTTATCACTTTTATCGTAAACAGCAACGAGCGAATCACCCATCAACTTTTTTAGAAGTTTAGCCAACTCGCGCCGAATATAATACATGCCCACCGAATGCGCCTGGTACACTGCCGTACTGTTATAAAAATCAACAATCAAGCCCGGCATCCCATCGCCCTCGCCATGAATCAGACGAAAAACATTGGTATCTTCATTTTCCAGTAAACCCAAAGCACGCCTAAGATTGAGTGCTTCCGAAAGCTTTTTCTCCCAAAACGCAGCATTAATGGCAACATCCTCAAACGAGACGACGCGAACAGCAATGGACCCGATTTGATAATGGCCAATAGCCAGAAAATCCTGCCTCCTGGAAACCACGCGAACCAATTCCCCTTCTTCAAGTTCCTGGTTGACAAACTTGATGGCACCCGAAAAAATCCAGGGATGAAAACGATTCAGCGATTGTTCTTTCCCGGGCTTAAGAGTAATGATTGGTAAGGTCATGATTGAGCGGCTATTAGCGAATTAAATATTTCGCAGGAAACCCAAGCATCAGTAGCAGCATAACTCAGTTGAGCTTCCGTCAACTGATCAGCTTCCCAATTGGATAGGCGCTGCGATTTTGAAATACGGAATCCTAACACAATCCCGGTAATTTTTTTCAGGCTAAAATCCTGAATGCCATAATCTTTCACTTCATCTTGCAATTCGATAAAACCACCAGGAGTAAAACGGTTGAGCTTTTGCAATGCTTTGATATCATCACGAATGGCAACACCCACTTTAGTGATTTTCTCATCAGTCAAAATATCTTTCAGCGTATTGGGCAAACCAATTTTACTAATTCGGATAATAAACGCTTTGTCACAAGTTGACAGCTGCAATAAAGCGACCTGATGCACCTGTCCGCGTTTAAAAGAAGGTTTCGTTTCGGTATCGAAACCAAGCACCTCCTGATTTTTCAGATAGTTGACGGCTATTTTCAGCTTTGTTTCATTTTCAACCAGAACAATTTCCCCGTCAAAGGCATGTAAAGGCAAATCGGCCAGTGCTTCTTTTGTTATACTTTCTATAAACATATCTAATCTCCCTGGTTCTTAAATAATCGATTGAGCCAATCCGGCTTATTACTTACCTCGTCTTCATCATCGCCATTTCCAGATGCCTGTTTCACCTGAGCATCTAAATCTTTGTCGCTATAAACAAGCGAATGAACAGCCCGCAGTGAATTGACCAGACGTTGTCCCCAAAAGGTTTTAAAGTTATCCATACACACCCACAAAGCTTCCTGCATAACCAGCTCATCGCCGGTTCGGTACGACATTAAAAAATCCTTTAGATCCTGGTAAATATCGACTAAACATTCTGAAATACTTACAGTCAAAGACGCCTCGCTATATTGCATTTCGGCATCAAATACCTCTTGAAAATCATCGTGCTCACCTAACAAATTCATAACCTTCTGCTGAAGAAAATTATAATCCACTTCGCTGACAAACTTTTCAAGTCCCATTTCCTCGTAGCTGTCCACTTCGGGCAAAACCGAGATCTTCAGGTAGAGCAGCGGTAAAATCTTTTGAACTTTATCCAGAAAACCCCGTGTAGTTTGAGTGCTGGCTGCTTCCAGAAAGCTACAGTACTCATTGGCTACGGTAACAAACTCAATTACATTTTTGGAATAAACTGTTGGATTTAAACTTTCCTCGGTCATAGTATTCAATTAATCCTGCAAAAATAATAAGATTTTCCGTTTCACTCGGGATTTACGTCATTTGCCTGCTGATTTCACTTCCATTCCAGCTTATTATCAATGCGCTTAATAATTTTACCGTTATCCATCAGCCAACGAATAACTTTGATCTTCTGATCCTCGTTGCCCTTCAGTCTCATAATTAACTCTTGAAAAGAATAGGCTTCCTTCAGGATTTCCTTGATTTCTCCGGCAAGTCGATCAAACTCCAGTTTGCTCAATCTCAACTCATTTCGTTCCAGGCAAACATCGCAATCTCCACAGCGAACCGATTCATCCTCACCAAAATACTGCAACAACACCTGGCTCCGACATTTCAGTTTTTGGGTTGAATAATGAATCATCGCTTCCACCCTTTTTTGGTAATCATGCTTCCGATCAGTGTAATGTTCTTTTGATATTTTTAACCGACTGATATCAATCCGCTCTTTTGGAAAATAAATATAGGGCGTATTTTTCCGGGGAATGTAATGAATGATCTTATAGGAATTTAAATGATTCAGAAACCGATAAACCACCTCAACCGTAAGCCCTGCACGCTTGGCCAGCAACTCTTCATTGATCGGAACATAATCGATAAACAAGCCCGAATAGGATCGAAGAATCAACTTGATAAAGCCATCAAAGCTGGCATTGGCCACCTGAAACTTATACAAATCATCGCGGCCAACAATAAAAATCAGCCGGGACGGATTGTCTGATTCATCCGTCAATTCCAGGTAGCCCTCACGTTGCAATATCTTGATACTGTTATAAATGGTTTGAATCTGCATGGTATATTTCGATGCAAATTCGCCCAGATTGAAATCCCTGGTTTGATTTTTTCCATAACCAACAGCCAGTTGAAAGGTGTTGCAAAGCGCCTGGTACACGTTTTTAATCACTTCAATTTCGGGAAACGATTTCTCGACATTCTTCTTCAGAGCCAACACATCCGACTTGCCATAAATCAACACGGCATAGGCTTTGTTCCCGTCTCGCCCTGCCCGGCCCGCTTCCTGAAAATAAGCTTCAGGCGAATCGGCTGGTCCGTAGTGAATCACAAATCGAACATTCGCCTTGTCAATTCCCATCCCAAAAGCGTTGGTGGCCACAATCACACGCGTTTTTCCCGATTTCCAATCATCCTGTTTTTTTTCGCGGTTTAAGCTGCTCAAACCGGCATGGTAATAATCAGCTGAGATGTTATTTTTGCGCAAATACCCGCTGATTTCCTTGGTCAGCTTGCGGCTACGTACATACACAATTCCCGTTCCCTTGGCCCGTTGAACCGATTGCAGTAAGTACTGCATTTTATCTTCGCGCTCGCGAACGATATAAATCAGATTGTCGCGGAAGAAACTTTTTCGAAGCACATGCTCCTTTTTGAAATCCAGTTGCTTCTGAATATCCTTTTCCACCTCGCGCGTTGCCGTTGCCGTAAGCGCCAAAACCGGCACGTCTGGCAACAGCTTCCGAAGTTCTGTAATTTTTCGGTAGCTCGGCCTGAAGTCGTAGCCCCACTGCGAAATACAGTGGGCTTCATCCACCGTGATCAGGTTAATGTCCATATTGCCCAAATGGTCTTTAAACCGCTCGGTGTTCACACGTTCCGGCGACAAATACAAAAACTTATAATCGCCCCAACTGGCTTTATCAAAGGCAATTTTTATTTCCCGCTGACTCAACCCTGAATAAATGGCCAATGCCTTAATTCCCTTTTTATTCAGGTTTTCAACCTGGTCCTTCATCAGCGAAATAAGTGGCGTAATCACCAGGCAAATTCCCGGCTTGGCAAGGGAGTAAACCTGAAACGTGATGGATTTACCGCCTCCCGTTGGCATCAGGCCAAGCGTATCATTCCCGTCGGCAATCGACTGGATGATTTCTTCCTGCAACGGACGAAACACCGAATAGCCCCAGTAGCGGGTCAATATGGATTTAAAATCACTCAAGCGAACGAATTTTTTGCAATGATTATAAAAATAGATTCAACTTAACAAATTTTAATGAAATTTATTCTTTTTAATGGAGACTTGCAATGCCAAAACCAAAGCTTAATCCGGTTATTTTTTGTAGTTTTGGCCTATATTTCAAACAAAAAAATCCGCTTCATGTCGTTTTACGCAGATAAGATCGTTTCAGAGGGACTGACATTTGATGATGTTCTATTAATCCCCTCATATTCTGATGTATTACCCCGCGATGTGGATTTGAGTTCTTCATTTTCTCGTTCCATAAAATTAAATACACCCATTGTTACAGCAGCTATGGATACGGTTACCGAATGGACTATGGCGATAGCCATTGCACGCGAAGGTGGTATTGGTGTCATTCATAAAAACATGAGCATTGAAGAGCAAGCACGGCAGGTGATTTCCGTGAAACGTGCAGAGAACGGAATGATTTACAATCCAATTACCATTGAACGAGAGAAACTAGTCCACCATGCGTTGGAAATTATGAGAACCTATAAAATCGGGGGTATTCCTGTGGTCGATTCCAACAACATCCTGGTTGGCATTGTTACCAATCGTGACCTTCGGTTTGAGCAAAACATGGACCGCCCGATTGCCGAAGTTATGACATCAGAAAATCTGGTTTACACGGCTGAATCGACAGATTTGGAGAAAGCAGCAGAAATCCTTCAAAAATATAAAATTGAAAAGTTACCGGTTGTTGATCAGCATAAAAAGCTGATCGGACTGGTTACATACAAAGACATTACCAAAGCCAAAGACAAGCCGCTAGCCTGCAAAGACGAGAAAGGTCGCCTGCGTGTTGCTGCCGGAGTAGGTGTGACTTCTGATTCGATGGATCGGATTGATGAATTGGTCAAAGCACAAGTGGATGCCATTCTGATTGACACGGCCCACGGACATTCGAAAGGCGTGTTGGAAACTTTGCGTCAGGCCAAGGCAAGATATCCGGAAATTGACTTTATTGCCGGGAACATTGCTACAGCCGAAGCGGCTACCGACCTGGTTTTAGCCGGTGCCGATGCGGTAAAAGTTGGGATTGGTCCCGGATCGATTTGTACAACCCGCGTGGTGGCCGGAGTTGGAATCCCGCAATTGTCGGCGATTTACGATGTAGCTAAAAGTTTAAAAGACAGCGATGTTCCCGTGATTGCTGATGGTGGTATCCGCTATTCGGGCGATATTGTAAAAGCCATTGCCGCCGGGGCTAATTCCATTATGGCGGGATCACTGTTTGCCGGCGTGGAAGAATCGCCAGGCGAAACCATCATCTTTCAGGGACGCAAATTCAAATCTTACCGGGGTATGGGCTCAATAGAAGCGATGCAGGCCGGATCAAAAGACCGCTATTTTCAGGATGTAGAAGATGATATCAAAAAGCTGGTTCCCGAAGGAATTACCGCCCGTGTCCCATACAAAGGAACTTTATACGAAGTACTTTATCAGTTGATTGGCGGATTGAAGGCTGGGATGGGTTATTGTGGTGCAAAAGACATTGAGGAATTAATGCACGCAAAATTCACCAAAATTACGGCCTCCGGGGTTCAGGAAAGTCATCCTCACGATGTTTCCGTAACGCGCGAAGCTCCCAACTACAGCACCCGTTGAGCTGTTAACTGCTCCCAATCGTGATTAAAAATTTTAACTGATAATCATTCTATGCATCGTTTCATTCTCTTGTTTTTTGCTACTTTAATTATCGCCACCGGATATTCTCAAGCTGGCTCCGAAATCATCCTGCAAATTGATGAACAGGCTATAACCAGGGAAGAGTTTGTACGTTTGTATCAAAAAAGCAACAGCTATTTATTGAATGACTCCAACAAAAAATCGCCTGCCGAATACATGGATTTGTTTATCGACTTCAAGCTAAAAGTTTTGGAGGCAGAACGATTGGGGTACGACACCGTTCCGGGCTTTGTAAGCGAACTAAAAAGCTACCGGAAGGAACTGGCCAAACCTTACCTGACAGCAGTTCAATACACAGACCAGATGGTGAAAACGGCTTACGAACGCATAAAAACTGAAGTAGATGCCAGCCACATCTTAATTCTACTTGATCAGTCGGCGGTGCCCAATGACACCCTGCAAGCCTGGAACAAAGTGATGGATATTCGCAACCAGCTAATTCAAGGAGCGGACTTTGGCGAACTGGCCGTCAGGCATTCCGAAGACCCATCGGCAAAGCAAAACAAGGGAGGACTGGGTTATTTCAGTGCTTTTCAAATGGTTTATCCGTTTGAAGATGCGGCATACAAAACCGCAGTCGGCGAAATCACCCAACCTGTGCGAACCTCCTTTGGCTATCACCTCATTCGGGTAAATGACCGGCGCCCGGCGAAAGGCCAGATTAAGGTGTCCCATTTGATGAAACGATTGGATGAACACACCAGCGAAGAGGCCGTCAAGAAACAAAAGCGACAGCTCGACAGCCTTCACACGGAGTTGAAAAACGGTGCCGATTTCGCTACGCTGGCCCGACAACATTCGGACGATCAGCGCACGGCAAACAACGGAGGTGAGCTCTCTTGGTTCTCCTCTTCAGGCATGATGCCGGAATTTGCCGATCCCGCTTTTCAGCTAAAAAATGATGGTGATCTTTCGCCGGTTATCCGCACCCCCTATGGCATGCACATTATCAAACGCATCGAATACCGTCCGGTTTCCGACTTCGACGAACTTCAGGATTTTCTGAATGAAAAAATTCGCAACAACCCGGAAATCAGTCAGCACAGTTCCGAAATTTTCATTCAAAATCTAAAAAAAGAATACAACTTTGAGCAGGACAATTATGCACTTGACGAACTATCAACGGCTCTAAAACCGGTGCTCGAGCCGAGTGACATCAAATCATTTCACCCGGCCAATCTGGATCAAGTACTGTTTCAATTTGCCGATCAAAAAGTGTCGACTAAGGATTTTGTAGATTACCTGAAAGAAAAAGGAAGCGACAAAACTTCAATCGCAAACGCTTTTGAAAATTTCGTAGGCGAGACGCTCACGAAATACGAAGATTCGAAATTGGAAGCGAAATATCCGGAATTCCGATTTCTGATGCAGGAATACCACGATGGCATTTTACTTTTCAACCTGTCGGAAGACAAAATTTGGAACACAGCCACAAAGGATTCGGCGGGATTGAAGGACTTCTATGAAAAGAATAAATCTAAATATCATTGGGAAGAACGATTTCATGGGTGGAGCATCACATGCGACAACCAGGAAGTGAAAGACTTCATCGAGGCTGTTTTTGAAGAAGATCCTGAAATAAGGGAAGACGAGTTGAGCGACCAGTTGAATAATCATTTTGAAAAAAACAACACCGAATTTCGATTCGGATACTTTGAAAAAGGCGCTGACAATTTGGTTGATCACTTGGTGTGGAATGCGCCAAGACCGGAAGATTTCATAGATGGTCTGCATTTTGTGAGGGGAAACAAAGTTTCGCCGCAGGCTAAAACGCTGGAAGAAGCCCGGGGTTTGTACATTTCCGACTATCAAAACCAACTTGAGAAGCGGTGGATCAAGGAACTGCAGAAACGATATAGGGTAAAAGTGAACCGAAAAGTGTTAAAACAAATAGAACAGGAACGATGAGGTTAAAGCTATTTTATATGATCTTGTGGCTTTTATTCATTTCGGCCTGCTCAGAGGAGCAGGAGAAAATTCCTTTGGCACAGGTTGGCTCAAAATTTCTGTACCTCGAAGAGGTGGAAGAAGTACTGCCTGAAAAACTTCCGGAACCTGAACGGACTTTGTGGATGGACGATTTTATTCAGAAATGGGTACAAAGCGAATTGATGGTTTTGAATGCCGAAGAAAATCTGACCGCTGCTCAAAAAGATGTTACCCGGGAATTGCAGGAATATCGCAATTCATTAATTACATTCCGATATAAAAAGGCACTCATGGAGCAAAAAATGGACACCGTAATTTCCGATTCGTCCATTGAAAACTATTACGAAGGTCACACGAATGAATTTATCCTGAAAAATGATATCGTCAAAGCGATTTTTTTAAAGGCTCCCTTGGAAGTGGCACGCCCCGAAATGATTAAAAGCTTGTGTATGGACAACGATCCTCAAAAGCTGCAGGAGCTAAATGAATATGGTATCCGCTATGCCAAATCATATGACCGGTTTGACGATAAATGGGTTGATGCCAACCAAATTTTAGTTCAAACTCCACTTGAAGTCGATAACCTCGAGCGTTTTTTACGCAGAAACAAGTTTATCGAAAGCGATGATACAGATTATTATTATTTTATTTGTATCCGTGATTTCAGGTTTGAAGGAGAATACGCACCTATTGAGTTTGTAGAATCATCTATTAAGAATATCCTTTTGAATCAGCGTAAGATCAACTTTCTGAAAAAAATCGAAGCTGACGTCTATCAGGAGGGACTGAAATCGAAGAGATTTAAACTTTATAATATTCAAAACTAAAAAATATGTTCAAAAAAGTATTAGCTGGTATTTTGTTCTTCAGTTGCCTTACAACCGTATCGCTGGCTCAAGATAAAACGATCGATCAGATTGTCGCTGTTGTAGGTAGCAACATTATCCTCAAATCAGATATTGAAAGCATGTATATTCAGCAGCAAGCTCAGGGAATGGTTTCTGATGGCGATATGAAGTGTGAAATTCTCGAAGATTTTTTGGTTGAAAAGCTCTTGCTGGCCGAAGCCGAACTGGACACCAATATCATTGTAAGCGATAGCCAAATTAATCAAAGTCTCGATCAACGGATGCAATATTTCGTTCAGCACTTAGGGTCGGAGCAAGCAGTTGAAGCCTATTTTAAAAAACCCATCTCACAAATTAAAGCAGACCTGGAAGAGGTGATCCGGAATCAATCCATGACCAGCCAGATGCAGGGGAAAATTGTGGATAAAGTGCAGGTAACGCCATCTGAAGTGCGGTATCACTTCCGGAATATGAAGAAGGAAGACATTCCAATGATTGAACCCATGGTAGAATATGCGCAAATTACGATAATCCCTCCTATTGAGCTGGAAGAGGAAAACCGGATTAAAGCGCGCTTGAGGGAATTCAAAGAGCGTGTTGAAAACGGTGATAATTTCGCCACCCTGGCTGTGCTTTATTCGGAGGGACCTTCAGCAGTAAATGGTGGAGAACTTGGTTATATGGGACGTGCTCAACTTGACGCTAACTACGCGACAGCCGCTTTCAACCTAAAAGGTGACCGGGTATCAAACGTCGTAAAAAGTGAATTCGGTTACCACATCATTCAAGTCGTCGACCGTCGTGGCGATCAGATCAACACGCGCCATATACTTCTGAAACCCAAAGCGAATAACCAAGCGATGGAAGAAGCAAAAAACCGCCTCGACAGCTTGGCAAACTTTATCCGCAAAGAAGAAGTTACATTTGCTGAAGCTGCCATGCGCTATTCATTCGATAAAAATTCCAGAAACAGTGGTGGTAAGGTGATCAACCCGCAAACCATGTCAACCAAATGGAAACAGCAAGAACTGGATCCTGACGTAAGTAAAATTCTTAATAACCTAAAAGTGAATGAAATATCAGAACCATTCAAAACGATTGACGATAAGCAACGCACGGTTTACAAAATTGTTAAGCTGGTAAACAAAACCGAACAACATCGGGCAAACTTGCAGGAAGACTATCAATTACTGACCGAGATTTACTTGCAGGAAAAGCAGGAGGAAGCCATGAATCAATGGATTTCGGAACAACAGGCGAAAACCTACATCAGCATTGACCGGACTTATGCGAATTGCAATTTCAAATTTAAAGGTTGGGAAAAATAAATTTGAACACACGCTATGAATTTCAAAAACGACGTTGAAGCAGTCGATACCTTTAAAGAAAGAATTGATTTACTTCAGGAGGAGATTAAAAAGCGTATTTACGGGCAGGATGAAATCATTAAGCAAGTGCTCATTTCGCTTTTTAGCCGTGGACATTGCCTGTTAATTGGTGTTCCAGGTTTAGCAAAAACACTGCTGGTAAATACCATTGCTGAGGTATTGGGTCTAACATACAGCCGAATCCAGTTTACACCAGACTTAATGCCCTCTGACATCATTGGAACAGAAATACTGGATAAAGACAGAGAATTTAAATTTATCCGGGGGCCCTTGTTTGCCAATATTGTTTTGGCCGATGAAATTAACCGGACTCCGCCAAAAACACAGGCTGCCTTGCTCGAAGCCATGCAGGAACGGGCTGTAACCGCCGCTGGCGAGCGGTTTCTGCTAGACAAGCCTTTTTTCGTACTGGCCACGCAAAACCCTATTGAGCAGGAAGGAACCTATCCTCTGCCCGAAGCGCAGCTCGACCGTTTCATGTTTTCCGTTTGGCTCGATTATCCGGCGTACGAAGATGAGCTGACAATCGTCCGAAATACCACCTCAGACTACTCAACCAAGTTAAAAGAAATTTTGTCGGCCGAAGAAATTAAATTCTTTCAAAAACTGGTCTTAAAAATCCCAATTAATGACCACGTGCTGAACTATGCGGTATCGCTTTCGTCCAGGACACGGCCTGGAACAAAAATGGCTGCTCCCATATCCGACAAGTACCTGAAATGGGGAGCAGGCCCGCGGGCTTCACAATACCTGGTGCTCGGAGCAAAAACACATGCAGTCTTGTCTGGCAAATATTCACCCGACATTGAGGATGTGAAAGCGGTGGCCAAATCAATCCTACGTCACCGGATCATCAAAAACTACAAGGCCGAAGCCGAAAATATATCAGTCGATCAGATTATCCAGGAATTGCTGTAATTTACAATTGAATGAACCCGAAAATTCACTACAATAAATTTTTACTCTTGCTTCTATTGCTCCCTGTTTTTTCTCTGGCACAGACAAAAAAACAGGTGAACATTGAACAGGCAGACTTTCTGGAACTCAATGAGAGTATTATTGCTAACGCGCAACGACTGATCGGCGATGTCATCATTACCCACGAAAACATCCGCATGTGGTGCGACAGTGCCTATTCCTACACCGACACCAATATGGTCGATGCCTTTGGTCACGTCCACATTCTGAAAGACGACACCTTGCACCTGTATTCCGACTTCTTAAATTACAATGGCGATGCTAAATGGGCAATTGCCATTGGTAACGTCCGCCTGGTGAATAAAACGACAACCTTAACAACCGATTCACTTGAGTTTGATATGGATCGAAATGTTGGGTATTATGACGACTATGGAACCGTTGTCGACAGCTCGAGCACCTTGTACAGTAAGATCGGTGAATACTACGCCAACGAAAATAAAGCCTATTTTAAAACTGAAGTAGAAGTCCTGTCTGAGGATTACACCCTGACGTCGGACACCCTGATTTACGACACGAGAACACGTGTGATTTCCATTGTTGGGCCAACCAACATTCGGGATGATGAAAACAACATTTATGCAGAGAGAGGATTCTACAACAGTGACTCAGGAGATATTGAGTTATATCAAAATCCTGAAGTTCTGGGCCAAGAACAAAAAATCAATGCAGACTCTATCTTTTACAACAAAACAACAGGCGATGGACGCGCTATTGGAAACGCCCGGATTGAAGACTTTAAAAACCGGATGATTGTGAAAGGAAACCGGGTGGTTTACAACGATCAGAATGAAATATCCATGGCTACCGACTCGGCTCACTTTCTGCTTTATTCTGAAAAAGATACGCTCTTTCTCCATGCCGACACATTAAAATCGGTGCCCGACACCATTCCTGACGAGAAGCTGGTAATGGCTTACTTCGACGTTCAGTTTTTTAGGGAAGATATGCAGGGAAAATGCGATTCGATGGTCTATTGGTCTATGGATTCTACCATTCAGTTTTTTCATGATCCGGTTATTTGGTCAGACAATAATCAAATGACTGCTGACTACATCGAAATGATTACGCAAACCAATGCTCCCGACCTGGTTAGAATGGAACAAAATGCCTTCATTGTAGCAATGGAAGACTCCGGCATGTACAACCAAATTAAGGGTAGAAACATGCTGGGCTATATCCGCGATAACGACCTCTATAAAATTGATGTGGATGGAAATGGTCAATCTGTGTATTATGCCCGGGACGATGAAGGAATTATTGGTCTAAACAAAGCACAGAGCAGCTCGATTGTCATTCACCTGGACAGCAGCAAAGTCAGTCGGATTGTCTTTATAAGATCTCCTGATGGCCAATTGATTCCCCTTCTCAATATTCCCGACGAAGAAAAGGAACTTCCGGGTTTTCATTGGCTCAATGCCATTCGGCCTAAGCGGATGGAAGATATTTTCAGAAAACAAAAATAGCAAGGACATCGCCTTGCTATTTATATTTTCTAATCGCCCGAAAAATCAATCAATATTCATCTTCATTGAAGAAAAAGTCGTCCTTACTAGGATAATCTGGCCAAATATCTTCAATACTCTCGTAGATCTCCCCTTCGTCTTCAATTTCCTGCAAATTTTCAATCACTTCAAGCGGAGCTCCCGATCTTATTGCATAGTCAATCAACTCATCCTTGCTTGCAGGCCAAGGGGCATCTTCTAATTTTGAAGCTAATTCTAGTGTCCAGTACATATTATGAAGGAATTTTAGTTTTGATTCTATTTTTTTGATTTTGCGAATATATAAAAAATAACATCAAAACCTAAAAAAAATATGTATTTGCTCAAACACCCGAGTCCCATGGGGTTTCAGGCATCTTGTCATCCAAAGATATCTTTCGGCCAAGGACAAAAAGATAGTCTGAGAGTCGATTTATGAATTTGATCAGGTTTCTATTGATTTCTATTTTTTCAGAAAGTTCAATCATTCGACGTTCGGCCCGGCGGCAAACTGTACGTGCGATCTGGGCATGCGCTGCTGCCGGGCTACCACCGGGTAAAATAAACTGATTCAGCTTAGGCAGGATCTTAAACATCTCATCCATCTCCTGTTCAAGCATTTCAATCATTTCATCCTTACAGGGAATTTGCTTTTTAAAATCAGTGGCCGAGTCATCAGTGGCCAACTGGGCGCCAATGGTAAACAATACCGATTGAATCTTCCGTAAAACAGTTTTGGCGTGTTCATCAATATTCATCGAAATGATTAGCCCGAGGTAGCTGTTCAGCTCATCAACCGTCCCATATGCTTCAAGCCGAATATCGTATTTTTTCACCCGCGCACCACCAATCAAACCGGTTGTACCGTCATCTCCGGTTTTGGTATAAATTCGCACTTCCTTATCCATCAAATAACTGGGTTTGGGTTAATTTTGTCCGATTCAACTTCCCCATCCTTCAACCGGATCACACGGTGTGCATGCAGTGCAATATCCTCTTCGTGGGTGACAACAATCAAAGTGTTTCCCTTCCGGTGTATGTCAGCAAACAGATGCATGATTTCTTCCGAAATTTTTGAGTCCAGATTTCCGGTAGGTTCATCAGCCAGCAAAATAGCCGGTTTGTTTATCAAAGCACGTGCCACAGCAACCCGCTGGCGCTGTCCGCCGGAAAGTTCATTTGGTTTATGCTCAATCCGATCGGCCAATCCAACATCGGTTAAAATTTGGGTTCCACGCTCCAACCGCTCTTGTTTTTTCACGCCCGAATATACCAGGGGTAACATCACATTGTCGAGTGCAGTGCTTCGTGGAAGCAAATTAAAGGTTTGAAAAATAAAACCAATTTCGCGGTTACGGATTACGGCCAGTTCATCGTCCGTTAAATCACTTACGTTGTGCCCATTTAAAACGTATTGGCCACTTGTCGGCGTATCTAAACAACCAATCACATTCATCAGGGTTGACTTACCCGAACCCGACGCGCCCATAATGGCAACATACTCTCCTTCGTTAATATGAAGGCTAACCGAGCGAAGAGCCCGTACGACCTGAGTTCCAACCTTGTAATTTTTAACGATATCGGTCAGGTCGATTACTTTTTTCTTAGTTTCAGACATATCCAGTACTTGATTGTAAAATGGGGCTTCCATTGTTATTTTTTCTTTGGTTCGTAAATATAGGGATATCGGTTCAATTTACCAGTTAACGAAAGCATTTCTCGTTTTCAAAATTGAATTTTAGCCAAACAAAAACCATGCAATTGCATTCATTTACAAACAAAAAAATCTTAATAACTCATTTTTTATCACGGTCGGCTGCTCCCTATAGTTTTTTATCTTTGCTTTATGCCGGAGTATTTAGATCAAGACATTAAGTTTTTGGCTGGAGTTGGCCCCAAACGAGCTGAACTACTCAACAACGAGCTGGGTATCTATACGTTTCGAGATTTGCTATACTACTTTCCTTATAAATATATCGACCGAACCCGGTTTCATAATATTTCCGAAGTCCGGGCCGACCAGGCATACATCCAGGTTAAAGGTAAGATCCGCTCGTTCGAATTGTTGGGCGAAGGACGCAAGCAGCGATTGAGCGCTATTTTTTATGATGAAACCGGAAGCATGGACCTGATTTGGTTCCAAGGAATTAAATACATTCGCGAAAACCTGATCCCCGGAAAAACCTATGTCGTGTTCGGCAAACCTTCGGCATTCAGCGGACGAGTGAACATTATTCACCCCGAGGTGGAAGACAAAACCAGCGAAGAGTTTAAAACAGGCGTTTTACAGGCGTTTTACAATACGACGGAAAAGCTAAAAAAACGTTTTCTGAATTCCGGTGCCCTCAATAAAATTCAGTATAACCTGATAAGGCAAATTCAGGGGAAAATTTATGAAACCCTTCCTGCAAAAGTCAAAGATCCGCTAAAACTAATGGACTTAAAAGATGCCCTGCTTCAGATTCATTTTCCGGCCAGTACACACTTACTACAAAAGGCAACTTTCAGACTTAAGTTTGAAGAGCTGTTCTACATTCAGTTGAAGATTTTAAGTTTGAAGCACAAGCGTTACGAAGCCTTTAAAGGATTCGTTTTCGCCAATGTTGGCTACAACTTCAACCAGTTTTACGCCAATAATCTGCCGTTTGAACTGACCGGCGCTCAAAAAAAGTGATCAAAGAAATCCGCAAAGACTTAGGTTCGGGCAAACAAATGAACCGGCTTTTACAAGGTGATGTGGGAAGCGGCAAAACACTGGTGGCTTTAATGATCGCCTTACTGGCTTTCGACAACGGCTTTCAGGCTGGCCTGATGGCACCAACCGAAATTCTGGCCATTCAACATTATGATACCATTCAGAAAATGCTTCAGGGGCTGGGAGTTAACATGGCCCTACTCACCGGATCGACCAGAAAAAGCCAGCGCAAAATCATTCACGAACAGCTCGAATCAGGCGAATTACAACTACTAATTGGCACCCATGCCCTGATTGAAGATGTGGTCAGTTTCGACAAGCTGGGCTTAGTGATTATTGACGAGCAACACCGGTTTGGTGTAGCGCAGCGGGCTAAACTGTGGAAAAAGAACGCTGGAATTCCACCCCACATTTTAGTAATGACAGCCACCCCCATTCCACGAACCTTGGCCATGACCTTGTATGGCGATTTGGAAGTGTCGGTCATTGATGAACTTCCGCCAGGACGAAAACCCATATCAACACGCCACTACTACGAGAACAGGAGGAAAGAGGTCTACCAGTTCATCCGGTCACAAATCGAAACCGGGCGGCAAGCCTATATTGTTTATCCGTTGATCAGCGAATCGGAGAAAATGGATTATAAAAACTTGGAAGATGGCTACGAACTGATGAAACAGGTTTTTCCCCGTTTCAAAATCAGCATGGTGCATGGGCGCATGAAACCAGCAGATAAAGATGCAGAAATGCAACTCTTCAAGCAAGGCAAAACACAAATCATGGTGGCCACCACCGTCATCGAAGTGGGCGTAGATGTGCCCAACGCGTCGGTCATGGTTATTGAAAGTGCCGAGCGTTTTGGGCTTTCGCAACTCCACCAGTTGCGCGGACGCGTTGGGCGGGGCGCCGAACAATCTTATTGCCTGTTGATGTCGTCATACAAAATCAGCAACGAAAGCCGCAAACGCCTGGAAACCATGGTGCGAACCAACGACGGCTTTGAAATTGCAGAAGTTGACCTGCAATTGCGCGGCCCCGGCGATATTGAAGGTACACAGCAAAGTGGACTGGGCCTGAATCTGAACATCGCCAACTTGGGGAAAGATGGTGAAATCCTTCGCATTGCCCGAAACATAGCCAGCGATATTCTGGACGACGATCCCCGGCTGGCAAAAGAAGAGCATAAATTACTACGCTATCATTACCTGAAGATGAAAAATACAGAGTTCAACTGGAGTGTCATTAGCTAAGGACAGTTGATAACTTTTCCTGGATTTTGCTTCTTCAATTGACTAAAATGGGTCTATTTTTGCAAAACAGAGATTAATTTATCTCCAAAATAATGCAATCCCCGGATAGCAAAATTACCACAAAATCAATGACTTTTATCACACTCGCCTGCAATGCTTTTATTTTAACCATGTTACGGCAAGTGTTAAAAAAACGATTATTTAAAACAAATATAAATAGCTAGAGATGTTTTAAAAATGGTTTAAAGTAGGATTCTAGTTGTCCAAACATCTTTAGTTTTGCAGTCATAAAAATACAAGGAAGTGGAAATGATGTCGGGAGAGATTTCACACAAAGGAATTATTAAATCGATTACAGATCAAAAGATCGTAGTCTGTATTATTAGTGAGTCTGCCTGCGCTTCCTGTCATGCCAAAGGCGTCTGTTCCGCTGCTGACATGCAAGATAAGGAAGTGGAAATCAGGAATTTTTCAGGCGAATACCGGGTAGGACAATCGGTGCAGGTCGTTGGTAAAACCGCTCAAGGGTTTAAAGCCTTGTTTTACGGCTATGTGTTCCCGTTTCTACTCATCATGCTTGTTTTAATTACGCTAACCAGGTTGCAATTTAGTGAAGGGGTCAGTGGTCTGATTTCCTTGTCCATCCTGGTTCCCTACTATTTAATCTTATACCTCACCAGAAATAAAATACGCAAAAGCTTTGAATTTGAAATTAAGCCTTTACTATGAGTGAAACGATTATTTATACGATGATTGCTTTGAGCGCTATTGGCATTTTGGCTGCTGTCATTTTGTACTTTGTTGCTCAAAAATTTAAAGTATACGAAGATCCACGGATCGATGACGTAGAAACGGCGCTTCCGGGCGCCAACTGTGGTGGTTGTGGCTATGCCGGCTGCCGCGCCTTTGCCGAAGCCTGTGTGAAGGAAAACAACCTGGCCGATCTTTTTTGCCCCGTGGGTGGAAACGATTGCATGACCGATGTCGCTGCCGTATTGGGGCTCGAAGCGGTAACCCAGGATCCGCGTGTTGCGGTTGTACGCTGCAACGGATCGTGCGAGCACCGGCCAAAGACCAACCAGTACGACGGAGCGCTATCTTGTGCAGCAGCGTCAGCACTATACAGTGGTGATACCGGTTGCCAGTACGGTTGTTTGGGGCATGGCGATTGTGTGGCGGCCTGCGACTTTGATGCCCTTCACATGAATCCGGAAACGGGTTTGCCTGAAGTGGTAGACGATAAATGTGTGGCTTGCGGCGCTTGTGTCGACGCTTGTCCAAAAACATTGATTGAGCTTCGAAAACGAGGCCCCAAAGATCGTAAGATCTTCGTGTCGTGTCGAAATGAAGATAAGGGTGGTGTAGCCAAAAAATCATGCGAAGTAGCCTGCATTGGCTGTTCCAAATGCTTCAAGGTTTGTCCGTTCGATGCCATCACCATGAATAATAACCTGGCATTTATCGATTCAGACAAATGTAAGCTGTGTCGCAAGTGTGTGGTCGAATGTCCGACCAACGCCATTATTGAAGTTGGTTTTCCACCACGCAAAATCAAAACAGACCTGCCACCCAAGCCGGCAGAGAAAAAGGAAGCTCCTGCCACGCCAGAAGTTAAAGCTTCCGAAGAGACTAAAACCGATCATTTAGACCAAAAATAGGAGGCCATCGTGTTAAAAACATTCAAACTCGGAGGGGTACATCCGGCAGAAAACAAACTTTCGGCCAGCAACGCCATAGAAAAACTGGCCTTGCCTAAAAGTGTTTTTATCCCCGTAGCCCAGCATATTGGAGCACCAGCACAAGCCCTGGTAAAAAAAGGCGATCAGGTAAAAGTCGGACAACTCATTGCCAAGTCAGGCGGCTTTGTTTCGGCCAACATTCACTCATCCGTTTCAGGAACAGTAAAAAAAGTCGATTTGGCAATGGACAGTTCCGGCTATGCCAAGCAGGGTATTTTTATTGATGTTGAAGGTGATCAGTGGGAAGAAGGAATTGATACTTCTTCAACCCTCATTGAAAACTTTGAAGCCGACAGCAAAAAAATCATCGACAAGATTAATGCAGCTGGTATTGTTGGCCTGGGCGGAGCAACTTTCCCCACGCATGTTAAGCTGATGCCTCCACAAGGCATGAAAGCCGAAATGCTACTGATCAACGGGGTAGAATGCGAACCTTACCTGACTTCGGATCACCGGGTGATGCTTGAAAAGGCGCCCGAACTGCTGGTAGGCATTCATCTGCTGATGTGTGCCCTGGAAGTTAAAAAAGCTTATATCGGCATTGAAAATAACAAGCAGGACGCTATTGCCCACCTTCGGGAGTTGACTAAAGCAGAGCCATCCATCCAGGTTGTGCCGCTGAAAGTGAAATATCCGCAAGGGGGTGAAAAACAGCTCATCAAAGCAGTTACCGGCCGCGAGGTTCCATCGGGCGCCCTGCCCATTGCGGTTGGCGCGGTGGTTAACAACGTTGGTACTGCGCTGGCTGTTTACGAAGCGGTTCAAAAAAACAAACCCCTAATCGAACGGGTGGTTACCATCACCGGAAAATCGGTGGCGAATCCCTCCAACTTTCTGGTGCGGGTGGGAACACCGGTTCAGGAACTGATTGATGCCGCTGGCGGACTGCCTGAAGATGCCGGGAAAATTATTAGTGGCGGCCCCATGATGGGAAAAGCCGTGGCCAATACCGACATCCCGGTTACCAAAGGAACATCGGGAATACTGATTATGCAGGACAAGGAAGCGAAACGCGAAAAGATGAAAACCTGCATTCGCTGTACCCGCTGTGTGACGGTTTGTCCGATGGGACTGGAACCGTACTACCTGATGACCGTTTCAGAAAAGCAGATCTGGGAGAATGCAGAAGACCATCACATTATGGATTGCATTGAGTGTGGTTCATGCAGCTACACCTGCCCGGCCGATCGACCGTTGCTCGACTACATCCGTTTAGGAAAAGGGAAGGTTGGAAACATCATCCGGTCACGAAAACAATAAAAAGATCAAGTATCAAACATCAAGTATAATCCTATGAGTAAACTGCTAACCATATCCCCTTCACCGCACGTACACACCAGCGACTCGGTGAATAAAATTATGTACCGGGTAATTCTGGCTTTAGTGCCAGCACTGGCCTGGTCGGTTTTCATGTTTGGGTTCGAAGCCATCCGCGTTACCCTGCTGGCTGTTGCCGCATGTATGGCTTTCGAGTTCCTGATTCAGAAATACATCATGAAGGAAGTGCCGCAAATCACCGATGGTTCCGCGGCACTAACAGGCATCCTGCTGGCTTTTAACGTCCCGTCCAGTCTGCCAAGCTGGATAATTATTGTGGGCGCACTCGTGGCCATCGGCGTTGGAAAACTTTCTTTTGGAGGTTTAGGCAACAATCCATTTAACCCTGCATTGGTTGGACGCGTGTTTCTACTGATTTCCTTTCCGGTACACATGACCAGTTGGCCCGTTACCCAACATGCAACAGTTGACGCGCTGACCACCGCTACCCCACTCGCCCTTTTAAAAGAAGGCGTCAACGCCGGCCAACCAGTAAGCGAAATCTTACTGAACCTGCCATCAAACCTGGAGATGCTCTACGGGAATATGTCCGGCTCGCTCGGCGAAGTTTCAGCTTTGCTGCTTTTGCTCGGATTTGCTTATATGCTGTGGAAGAAAGTCATTACCTGGCACATTCCGACTTTCGTATTGGGAACCATCTTCATTTTCCAGTGCGCCCTTTGGATGCTGAACCCGGAAAATTTTATTGAACCCGTTTTCCACTTACTATCTGGTGGGGCCATGCTTGGAGCCATTTACATGGCCACCGACATGGTAACTTCACCCATGACCGTGAGAGGGCAACTTATTTTTGGCGTTGGAATTGGTGTGCTTACGGTGCTGATCCGGAACTTTGGCGCCTATCCCGAAGGAATTTCATTCGCCATCCTGATTATGAATGGCTTTGTTCCACTCATCAACGCATACATTAAACCGAAACGATTTGGAGGGCAAAAATAATGGCACAAAAAGAATCGACATTTTCAAACATGACCTTAACCCTTTTTGTAGTGACCTTTGTTGCTGCAGCCGTCCTGGGTTTTGTGCATGACTTAACCAAAGCAGATATTGCGCTGGCCAAACAGCAAGCCCAGCAGCAAGCCATCGAAAGCGTATTACCAACCTTCGACACGCTGGGCGATTCATACAAAATGTCGCCCGAAGACAGCTCCGACAGCCTGGAGTTTTTTCCGGCCTACGACGCCAATCAACAGCTGGTTGGTGTGGCCGTGAAAACCTACACCAAGAATGGCTTTAGTGGCTTAATCAGCATTATGGCTGGTCTTTCGCCCGATGGAACCATTACTGGCTTTGAAGTGCTGGAACACAAAGAAACACCGGGATTAGGAGCCAAGATGAATGCCTGGTTTAAAGACGAAAGCAAACCGGGACAAAATATCATTGGTAAAAGTCCGGCCACGTCAACGTTTGAAGTGAGCAAAGATGGTGGCGATATCGATGCCATCACGGCTTCAACCATCACGAGCCGGGCCTTTCTGGATGCTGTTGTGCGTGCGTACAAAACCTACCAGCTTACGCAGGAGCAACCGGCAATCAGTAACAACCCCACAAACGAAGGAGGACAATCATGAATCAATTGCAAAACTTCACCAAAGGATTTATCAAAGAAAACCCGGTTTTTGTCTTACTGCTCGGCATGTGTCCAACATTGGGAGTTACCTCTTCCGCCATCAATGGTTTAGGAATGGGATTGGCAACAACCTTTGTTTTACTGATGTCGAACATTGTGATTTCATCTATCAAGAATGTCATCCCCAGCAAGGTAAAGATTCCCAGCTTCATTGTGGTGATCGCTTCGTTAGTGACCGTCGTAGAGCTGGTGATGCAAGCTTACCTCCCAGCCCTGTACAAAAGCCTGGGCTTATTCATTCCACTGATTGTGGTGAACTGTATCGTGCTGGGACGGGCGGAAGCATTTGCTTCGAAAAACACCGTTATTTCGTCAGCTATCGATGGTTTAGGCATGGGGCTTGGCTTCGCGTTTGCCTTGACTTTGCTTGGTGCCGCCCGCGAATTTTTAGGCAGCGGAAAGATTTTCGACATGATCATCTTTCCCGAAGAGTATGGCATGCTGCTGTTTGTTCTGGCTCCCGGAGCCTTTATCGTGCTGGGTTACCTCATCGCCTTAATCAACCGTTTGAATAAAGCATAGGAGATTTTATCATGGAATATATTATTATCATTATAGCCGCCATTTTTGTCAACAACATTGTACTAAACCAGTTCCTGGGCGTTTGTCCGTTTCTTGGCGTATCCAAGAAAATCAGTACTGCTGTTGGTATGACCGGTGCAGTAACCTTTGTGATGGTGATCTCCACTATGGTTACCTATTTGATTCAGGTGTACATTCTGAATCCGTTTGGCTTGCAGTTTTTGCAAACCATTTTCTTTATTCTGGTCATTGCCTCACTGGTGCAATTGGTTGAGATTATTCTAAAAAAGGTCAGCCCGTCGCTTTACCAGGCGCTGGGTGTTTTCTTGCCGCTCATTACCACCAACTGTGCAATTTTGGGTGTGGCCATTCTAACCTACCAAAAAGAATTCAACCTAATGCAGGGCGTTGTCTTCGCCATTGCCAACGCCATTGGCTTTGGTTTGGCCCTGGTGCTTTTTGCCGGTTTGCGCGAACACCTGGATTTAATGAATGTTCCGAAAGGATTGAAAGGAACACCAATCGCGCTGATCGTTGCCGGTATTCTGGCAATGGCTTTCATGGGATTCAGCGGATTGGTTTAAGTCCGATCCAAAAAGTCAAATACCGGTTCTTTTAATAAATTAAAATTCAAAGAAAACCACAGTAGGCACATAGAACAATAATTGAATCGTAATTTGAATCTATATTTTTTTGAATCCCATTCTTCCTTTGTGGGCTTCGTGTCTTTGTGGGCTTACTTTTTTTCCCACTAAGTCACGAGGACGGGAAGGCGCTAAAAAAGTTCGATGGATTCAGACTTATCAATAATTAAAACCCAACATTTCGATTGAGAATAGGTCAAAAGCAACATCATTTAGGTGTTGCTTTTCTTTTTTCGATTTCAACCATTCTAGCAAAAACTTGTTTACCTAGTGTACTTAAAAAAGGAACTATGTTTAAACGTCTGAAGGAAAAGTGGGAAGTTGAATCGAATCTGCAACTGATCCTGATTTTCCTCGTGTTCTCTCTGGCAGGCAGTGGCGCGTTGGTCATCCGAAAATTGGTTTTTCATTGGGTTGACTATTCACCCGACTGGCCATTTTGGTTATCAGCGCTAACCTATGTCTTAACAATTGTACCGGCCTATCAAATCATGCTGATCTTCTTTGGTACCCTGATGGGACAATTTTCGTTTTTCTGGAAATTCGAGAAGAAACTGCTGCGTCGGTTTGGCCTTAAATTAAACGAATAATACCAACTCCATGGCTTTTAAATCTTTGATTATTACACTGATTTTGGTCGTTGGAACCGGGAATCAAAATAACAAAAAGATGGAACTAGCAACATTTGGCGGCGGCTGTTTTTGGTGTACCGAAGCTGTTTTTAAAGAACTAAAAGGTGTAGAATCCGTAACCTCTGGCTATTCCGGCGGGCACGTTATCAATCCGGCTTACCGCGAAGTGACCAGTGGCAGAACAGGACATGCCGAAGCCATTGAAATTGAATTTGACCCCACCATTGTCAGCTTTCAGGAACTGCTCGAGGTATTTTGGGCAACACACGACCCCACAACACTGAACCGGCAGGGAGCCGACGTGGGGCCTCAGTACCGCTCGGTTATTTTCTACCACAATGAAAAGCAAAAGGAAATTGCGGAGGAAATCAAGCAAAAACTAAATGATGAAAAGGTATTCGACAAACCGGTAGTCACCGAGATTAGCCCTTGGGAAAACTTCTATCGGGCGGAGAACTACCACCAGGATTACTACGAAAACAATGCGGAACAAGGCTATTGCCAATTTGTAATTGTTCCGAAGCTGGACAAATTCCGGAAAATCTTTAAGGACAAACTAAAATAAGTTATAAACTTTGATCTCGAAGTGTCAGACTTTGGTCTCAGAATCTCAGACTTTGGTCTCAGAATCTCACACTTTGGTCTCAGAATCTCACACTTTGGTCTCAGAGTCTCACACTTTGGTCTCAGAGTCTCACACTTTGATCTCAGAGTCTCACACTTTGATCTCAAAGTATCAGACTTTGATCTCAGAGTATCAGACTCTGGCCTCAAAGTGTCAGACTTTGGCCTCTAATTATTAGACTTTGGTCTCAAAGTGTCAGACTTTGGCCTCTAATTAATACGAATCTACGTTTAAAGCAGACAGCGCCTTTTCGGTTCGAGTTAAATAATTATCGATCTGGTCGGTTGTTTCGAAACCAACAATCATCATATCAACCGATCCTAAACCAAGCACAAACTTCAGGGCGTGATCAATTTTTTGACTATCGTCGCGATATTCACCATTGCCAACCAATTTCATCCCGATAACACCCTTGCCCGATTCGTGCAGTTGGTTGATCACTTCAATCACTTCTTGCGGATCCGGCTTATCCATGGCAATACCATAGGGATTGATGCGCACATGAATAATGTCAACCCAAGGGCTTTCGACTGCCTTTTTCATAGCATCGAGCGAATGAACCGATACGCCATGAGCCCGGATAATTCCTTTAGCTTTCAAGTTATCGAGAATTTCCATCTGCCGTTTTTGGGTATCTGTCCAATCGGTTTCAACCATACAGTGAATTTGCACCATGTCAAGATAATCGGTATCCAGTTCTTTCCTGAAACGATCAACAACCACATCGGCATCGGGTCGTTCCGGTTCAGGAATTCCGCCCGGGCGCACCCAAATTTTCGAACAAAGTGTAATTTGATCGCGATCTATGTTCTGAAGCGCTTCGGCCATCAGCGGATGGGTACCATACGAATCGGCACAATCGAAAAACCGGATTCCCCGGTCGTAGGCATGCCGTATTACACCAACACTTTTCGTTTTATCCTGTTTGGTAAGAAATGAAATCCTGTTTCCGGCATGAACGCCTGTCCCGATACCAATCAGGCTGGATTTAACGCCCGATTTTCCAAGCTTAATTACTTGCAGCGGATCATTCGAGCGCACAGGCTTACCAGAAGCCAGCAAGGGATTATCGAACAGAAGATGAGCTGTTCCCAGAGACAAGGCGGCAATAAATTTTCGGCGGTTCAATCCAGGTATATCCATAGCACAAGTTTTAAAATTGGTTGATTAAATATCAACAAACGTAAGCGAAATTGGTTGATTGACAGCAGCATTTCAAAAAATAGCCCGAAGATCGGATGTCTTCCAGTCCACCAATTAAGACAATTGAAACAAAGAAACTACACTAGCCTGCTCCTCCATTCATTCAAGAAATTCAAACTGCAAAGTGATGTGTTGAATGTTAAATTCCTCTTTTAAAATTTGCGCCAATTGTTCGTCAATCAGTTTTGTTTCAGAAAGCTGTAAATCGTTGTTCAGTACAACATGCGCTTCAAAGTGAACGGTATGATCAGTCAATCGCCAGATATGGACATGATACACGCGATTGACCACCTTAAGTTCAGCTAAGCGTCGGACAACTTCCGGCACCGAAATAGTAGACGGCGCAAACAGCATCAAAATTTCGGTCGACTCCTTCAGCAGTTTATAGGTATGAAAAAGCAGGTAAAAGCTAATGATTAAGGTCACCGTAGGATCAATCCAATACCAGTTCCATTGCCAAATACACAATGCGCCAATAACAACAGCCACCGAAGTCAGTGCATCACCCATCAGGTGCAAGTAGGCCGCCTTGATGTTCAAATTTTTATGCTGATCGGCATGTAATAGCAAAACCGAAATGCCATTGGCAACAATTCCCAATATCCCCAGCCAAAGCATCCAGCGGAAATCAATAACCTGGGGATCGAAATAGCGCTTGATGGCCTCCACCATCAGGTAAAAAGAAATAACGACCAACACCAAGGCATTGATGAAAGCAGCGATGATTTCGGCCCGTTGAAAGCCAAAGGTGCTTTTTGATGTTTTCTCCCTCCGGCTCAGCCGGTCGGCAATATAGGCCAGCACAACAGCCAGGCTATCGCTCAGGTTATGCAATGCATCCGAAATCAAGGCCAGGCTTCCAGAAATGACTCCCCCGATGATTTGCGCTACGGTAATAACGACATTAAGAAAAATGGTGATCCCCAATCGATTTTGTACATGCTCATGCGTCATAGCTGCTCTAACAAATAAATTAAAACGAATGTTCCGCATAAGCATATGGATATTATATTTGAAATAGAAATATCTTGAAAAGAATCATCAGGATGATGCAACAATTTGATTTTCCATGCCGTCTTTCAATCAGAAACAAGAACACCGTTGGACGCACTTTATAAAAATACCCACCAAGATGTGATTGACCGCTGCAAGGCGGGTGAACGCGAAGCTCAATTTCAGCTATACAAGATGTATTACAAATCAATGTATAACACCAGTCTTCGGATTGTTGGTAATGATACAGAGGCTGAAGACATCATGCAGGAAGCTTTTTTAAGTGCCTTCAAAAAAATCGAAACTTACTCGGGCCAGGTAAGTTTTGGCGCCTGGCTCAAGAAAATTGTTGTGAATCGTTCGCTGGATTACTTAAAAAAACGAAAAGCACACTTTGAAGAACTGGATGAACGGATAGCCGACGAAATGGAAAGCCCCGTGATCGAAAGCCGTGAATTGGATATCGGAAAACTGAAACAGGCCATCATGGAGCTTCCTGAAGGGTACCGGGTTGTATTAAGCCTTTATTTGCTTGAAGGGTACGACCACGATGAAATTTCGGAGATCCTGCAGATCAGCAGTTCATCGTCACGATCGCAACTGTTGCGGGCAAAAAAGAAATTGCGCAACTATGTACAAAAAGATGAAGTTTTTTCAATTAACTAATACCGGGTAATTATGAAAGATTTATTGGAGAAGATCATTCGGGAAAATAAAGATGCCCTGGAGCAAGATGCCCCTATGGGACACTTTGAACGATTTGAAGCCAAGCTGAACAAGGACTTTAAACATCGAAATAAATTTGGACCAAAGCTTTATTTACAACTGGCTGCATCGCTTGTTTTTGTATTGCTGCTGGGTAATCAGCTTCGTATCTATTTCGCACCCGACCAGGCAATACACCAAGATGAAACGGCGACTCTTTCATCCGTGTCGGACGAATACCGCGAAGTTGAATTCTACTTTACCTCGGCCATTAACCAGGGAATGACCGAATGGGACAAACTGATTGAAGATGGATTTATCTCGGAAGCCGACCAGCAAATGATGAGCAAAGAGATCGAAGAATTTGAACGGATGCAGAACCAGCTTCAGCAAGAGCTTCAATCCAATCCCGATGACGAACGGGTGATTAATGCAATGCTAGATTATTATCAAGCCAGACTAAGTGTAACAACCCTGATTATTGACAAATTAAAAGAAGTTAAACACAAAAAAATAACCCAACATGAAACTGAAATTTAAAATCCTTATCCTCATTCTGGGACTAAGCTTCACAGCTGCTCAGGCAGCCGATTATACCCGGAATGAACATGCTTCCTTCCTTAAATCACAAGTTCAGGCATTAGACATCACCAACAAGTTTGGAACCATCACCATCAATGATTTTGGCGGCGACTCGGTTGTCGTTGATGTCGTGATTTCGGTGGAAAACACGAACGAAAGGAAGGCTGAAACCCTGCTCAACCAAATCCAAATCAATATACGCCAGACGGGTCATGTACTGAACCTGGAAACCGTGATTAACGATGATTTCAAAACCAAAGGTAATTTTTCAATCGACTATACCATCAATATTCCGGACGATCGCGATCTGACCGTAACCAATAAGTTCGGGAACGTTGTCCTCAACAACCTGAATGCGAAAGGAACGTTCAACCTGAGCTACGGGAACATGAATGCCGGAAATTTGGAAGCTCCGGGAGACAACAAAATCAATCTCGATATCGCCTATGGGAAAGCCGATATCGAATCGGTGAACCACCTGCAGGCTGATGTAAAATACTCCAAATTATTTATCGGCGAAGCCAAAACCATTCAGGCCGAATCAAAGTATTCAGGCTTAAATATCGAAGAAATTGGCGAGCTCGTCCTGGAGTCAAAATACGATGGTGTCAACATTGAAGAAATAGCAAGCCTCAAAGCCAATTCAAAATACACCAATTACAGCATTGAAGAGCTTAGGCAAAGTTTGATTCTGGACACCCAGTACGGATCAGTACGGATTAATGAAGTTGCTGCAACCTTCGAAAATATAGAAATTACAAACAGCTATGGAGGAATTGAAGTTGGATTGAACAATGCCGACTACTTCATTGACGCCGTTTGTGATTATTGCGACATCAAGTATCCGGAAACTGAATTTGAAGGAAACCGGGAAAAACACGACCATAGCTTCTCCTTACGTGGAAATATCGGTCCCAAATCCAATAAGAAAGTTGTGATCAAAAGCCGCTACGGAGGAATAAAACTCATGAAATAATCCTCTGCTGACAGAAAAAACGAAAACCGTAAGTTCATTACTTGCGGTTTTTTTTTACTTTTATTCTCTACATGAAAAAAAAACTGCATATTGTCAGCTTCAATGTCCCCCACCCACCCGATTATGGCGGTATTATTGATGTATACTACAAACTAAAGTCTCTGGCCCAAGCCAATATCGATCTTATTTTGCACTGTTTTCATTATGGGAGGGAGCAATCAGCCGAGCTTGAAAAGATTTGCCATCAAGTTCATTATTACAAACGAAAAAAAGGGCCCTTTTACCTGCTTTCTCCCCTACCCTATATTGTTGAAACCAGAAGTTCCAAGACTTTGCTTGAAAACTTACAGGACGAAATCGTACCAATTTTATTCGAAGGGCTCCATTCGTGCTATTACCTCGACCATCCGTTGCTTGGCGCTTACCAGAAGATTGTCCGGACACACAACATTGAGCACCACTATTACCAGTATTTATGTCTGGCAGAGCAAAACGTTTTCAAACAGGCCTACTTCAAGCAGGAAGCTCTGAAGCTGCGCTACTTTGAGAAAAAGCTCAAACACGCTTCTTCCATTTTAAGCATTTCGCCTGAAGACACCAGCTACTTCAAAAATAACTATCGAATGGGAGACTATATCCCGGCATTTCATCCATTTAACGAGGTCAAGGTCAATCGGGGGTTGGGAGATTATATTCTTTTCCATGGCAACCTGAGTGTAGGCGAAAACCAAAAAGCAATCAGCTACCTGTTGGATCATATTTTTACAGAAATCACCTTGCCGGTGATTATCGCCGGCAAGAACCCACCGGAATGGTTAATCAAAAAAACAGCTGATATTCCGCATGTTACTTTAGTTGGTAATCCAGAGGTTGAAGTGATGGATCATTTAATTCAGGATGCACAAATCAACTTGATTCCAACGTTTCAGTCTACCGGACTAAAATTGAAGCTTTTGGCTTCCCTATTTCTTGGGCGTCATTGCATTACCAATTCGCCCATGGTTAGAAACACCGGATTAAGCCATCTTTGCCACCTTGCAGACAATGTTAAGGACATGATTCAAATCGTTGAGCAAAAATTTGAAGAAGAAATCACAACGAAAGAAATCAACCAGCGAAGGGAGCTTCTGGAAACCCAATTTTCGAATAAAAACAATGCCCAAAAGATTTACGAGATTATTTAGCCTGCTTGGTCGCTACACGATGTCGGTTATCAGTTGTCAGTTTGTTCAAAAATCTCCAAGATAAATCACCTTGGATTGATAATGCCGTTTTCTGCCAGCATCAATGATATTCAAAAGATAATTGCCGGGTATTAATCCTGAAAAATCGAAGCTGAGCCACCGATCGCCCGGCTGTTCATACCGGACAGCCACCTGTCGCCCCATCAAATCGAAAACTTCTACAAGGTACGGATTAATGGGCTTATCAAATTTGATTAACAATTCCTGTCCGCGATGAAAAGGATTGGGGAATGCCTGCATTTCGAGATTGGCATTCTTTAAGCGGTCATCCGACTCCAACTCGTCAACATTACATAGAATCACTTCCATCAACATCGCTGAACCTTCCTGACCATTTGTTTTCTGCTGGTAGGTGTACCATTCATTGCCGTCTTCAATGAAAAAAGAGTTGAGCGGCTCCACTGCGCGTTGGGCCAGAAAAACCGAGAAGATATCAGATTCTTCCAACAATTCGATTGAACAGACAACAAAGAAAACACCTTTTGTTTGAACCCGCTGGTTAAACGCCAGGTAATTCATCACCCCTTTATCCAACGATTTTAAACTGTAATCTTGTATATACAGCAAACTGTCGGGGGACTGATCGCCCGAATAAACCGCAATACTGATCTTTCCTTCGGAATTTCTGCGGCCCAAGGTAATCTGGGCAACTCCAATTGAGATTCCAGCCAATTCAGAACTCACAGATTTCTCCATTCGCTCGGCAAACGCCATAAATCCGTAATCATTGGTGCCACTCCAGTATCCTTTGGAAACGCCTTGTTCCATAATCTCCAGACTGGCATGGGTGTCTTCATCCCTAAAGTTGGTATAGGAACCACATAGGTTTTCAGCAGTATTAGGCGCAAATCCACTAATCGACTGCACATTCGAATTGCCTGGATCAAGCCATGATTTAAGCTGTTTGTTTTCTTGAGAATAATAGTTCCACGCAAGGTTTAGCCGGGCAAAATTATCATAGTAAGGACTTTCGCAAGTGGCCGCACCACCGGTAAGCGAACCAATCATTCGCTTTCGGTGATTCAGCAGGGCAGCGCCCGACGAACCTTTTTCGGTTGTTCCTTCTTCCCAGCTTCCAACATTCCAAAATCCATTATTCACATAATGCGAGTTATAGGATCTGATACGTGCTGAATGCCGGTCAATCGCTATTTTCTTTACATCGCCTGCCGGGTGGTGAAGACAAGCACTTGAGTCAGGCGGTTCTTCACTACGATCCCACCCCAAATAATAAGGACGATAATCAGGAGGAGGAGCCGTATGTAATTCCACCAATGTAAAATCCAGACTATCCGATGTAGCCCGCAACGAACTGCCACTCAGCGAATGGCTGGCATCGCCATCAATCTCACCACAATAGGGCGACTCATAATTAAAAAGAAAGACCGATTCATTGGCTTCTATACCTGTTGAAATGCAATGTCCGGCAGTATAAACATAAGGCGTACCGTCGTTTCGGGTATTATTGACCAAAGCTCCGGAGCATAAATCAGTTCCACTCACAAGAATCCGGCAAACTGCATTCTTTTCATCGCGGTAAGCATCCAGCCAATCACAGTTCACATTAACATTGCAATCGCCCGACGCATGTCCCAACGGACGTCGTTCGGATTTCAAGGTTTCAATTCCAATAAAATCATGATTGACCTGCCGGATGGAAAGCTCCGCTTTAAAAGCAGCATTTAAGGGCTCTTCGTATTGAACAACCAGCTGATCGCCGACAACAGGCGAAGTAGCAAATACACCGTTAGAAGAATTATTTTTTGAGGTGAATGCCCCGAGTAAATCGGTTTGGTCGGCTGAAAATAAAAACAAACGGGCACCATCTGGCAGTTTATAGCGATCAAAAATCAGGTTGAGAGATTTGGCTTCATCCGATCGTAAAACGAGTTGCCAAACGCGATATTGACCAACTTCAAACCAACGTCCCGAATTTTGAGTGTTGAGCGAAACCTCAATCGGATGAGCAAAATGCAAACGTTTTAACTGAACACCATCAGCACTAACCCGGCTGGCTTTCATCATCAGCTCATTATCCACAGGAGGTAAACTAACTACGGACATGCTTTTTAACGAACTTGACAAGGAAACATCTAAAGGAATTCCACCTTCAGACAATTGTCCGAATACAGAACTCGCAAAACAAATAAGCAGCGATAAAAATATTAATCGGTAACCACCCATGCCATCAAAATTCGCTCAAAAATAGAAAAATATAATAACACTTGTTCTAATAGAGGTATTTTCGTTGAAAGATGATAATTTTAAGGCTCATAACAGGGCTGCCAAATCGCAATTAAAAGCCATGATATGCAGTTTGTCAATATTCATACCCACCACCATGCCAGGGATGGAAGCATTCAACTAATCAATCATCCCGTTCAGGACGACTTTCCGGACACTCCGGATTCAGCTTTCTCGGTCGGACTACATCCGTGGGATCTTGAAAAGCTAAACCTGGAGCAAATGCAGGAGAGGCTGGCTACCCTTTCAGCAAACAAAAATGTGCTGGCCATTGGCGAATGTGGACTGGACCGGGCGATTGATACCGCTTTCGAACTTCAGGAATGCGTGTTTCGCCAACAGATTGAACTGGCCGAAAAACAAAACAAACCGCTCATCCTGCATGTGGTTAAATCCTATCCCGACATCATTCATATCAAAAAAGACAGCTCAACTCCTACCCCATGGATCCTGCATGCTTACAACGGAAACAAGCAAACAAGCCAACAACTTTTAAAATACGATTTTTACTTTTCATTTGGTCCGCAGTTACTGAAAGGCCACCCGAAACTATGCGATTCACTTCAGCAAATCCCAATCGAAAAACTCTTCTTTGAAACCGACAACAGCTCGGAAAAGATTGAAACTATTTATACTTTTGCAGCCCCAATCCTCGGTTTGACAATCGAAAAACTACAGGAGATGGTATTCAATAATTATCAAAGAATTTTCGGGAATGGCTAAATGGCAAGAGCGTACCGTCTTGATGTTGGGTGATGAGGATTTGGAAAAACTGCGGAAAGCACATGTGCTGATTGTTGGGCTAGGAGGTGTTGGAGCCTACGCAGCCGAACAACTGTGCCGCGCAGGCATTGGGCAAATGACAATTGTTGACGGCGATGTGGTGGAGCAAACCAACCGTAATCGGCAGCTTCCGGCACTCATTAGTAACGAGGGGAAACCCAAAGCCGAAATCCTGGGGCAACGCTTTAAGGACATCAACCCCGAGCTCGACATCCGGGTAATCAACGAATACCTGAAAGATGAGCGCATGATTGAGATCCTGCACGAAGCCAATTACGACTATGTGGTTGATGCCATTGATACGCTGACGCCAAAAATTTTACTGATCCATTACAGTCTGAAAGTTAATCTACCCATCGTAAGCTCAATGGGAGCAGGCGGCAAATTTGACCCATCACAGGTGCAACAAAGCGATATTTCAAAAAGCTACAATTGCAGGCTGGCCAAAATGATTCGCAAACGCCTGCACAAATTGGGCATTCGCAAAGGAGTAAAAGTCGTGTTCTCAACCGAAGAGGTGGACCCCAAACGGGTCAGAGTGGAAGAAGGTCGGAACAAAAAATCGACTGTTGGCACCATCTCATACATGCCTCCTGTATTTGGCTGTTTTTGCGCTTCGGTGGTTATTCAGGATTTGTTGGCAAAGGAATAATGGCATAATTTTATCGACTCAACCAAATTGGCATTGGATTTGGGGGATGCCTTCAAACTATTAAAAACAACCATGAAAACAAAATTTACTCATCTAACAATCTTTATTTCCACGCTAATTCTATTCTATTCTTGTTCCACCCCCCGGAATATCATTAAACTGGAGCCCGAAACGGAATCGGTTAAATGGCTTTTCGGGCAATCGTTTGCCGTCGATTCACTCTATGGAGTCATCTACGAAGTGGGATTTGACCAGCTTGTAGGCGACGAATACTGGTTCGATTTTCACATTACCAACCGTTCCAACCTACCCATCCTGATCAATCCAGCTGACTTTGCCTACCAAGCCTATGACTCGCTCCACAACACCCAAACAATGATCCCCATAGTGGCGGTTGATCCGGAAGACGAGATTTTCACCATCGACAAGGAACTTTCTCAAAACGAAGCCCGTGACAAAAACCACCTGGGGATAAGCCTGTTCGCTGCCGGAGTGGATATTGCCACCGGAATTGCCACCCTGAGTGATGACAATCCGAATAACGATCACTGGCGAACACACCTGTTTGCCGGCACGCAGGTCGGAGCTATTGAAAACGAAATGGAAACACAAAATTTAAATGTGCTTCGCGATGAATGGTCCAGCACAACGATCCGGAAAACGACCCTGGAGAGTAACTATTCCATGCACGGGAAAGTTTTTTTCAAGGCTCATCCGTCGGCCGCTTTCATCAAATTGCTATTACCTGTCGACGACAGAACGATTGAAATGACCTTTAAACAAGTAGAACACCCAGTGCAGTAAGCAGTAGGCAGCAAGCTGCAAGAATCCAACAGCCAGCATCCAGGGAATCAACCAATACCATAAGAAGTATTCAGTCGCAGTCAGTTTTATCCAACCAATAAACCATTTACGATTTAATTATTTACTATTGACTATTAAATGACAATCAAATAACAGTCAATGACCAATAACTAATCCACCCTGCTTAAATTATTGTCAGTATGTTTTTTTATTTATAATTTTACGGGGCTTTGCAGCGGGCACAAAAGAATATCACCCACATTTGCGGCAATGGACCAAAAACAGTTAACATACAAACTGATCATTTATTTTTTAATGGCTTTAGTTGGCCTATCCTGTGGCAGGCAACCAGCTTCGTTAATGCCCGGATTCCAACAGGTTGAGGCCGTTATGTGGGAATACCCCGACAGCGCACTTACCCTGCTGAAAACGATGAAAAAACCCTCGCCTTCTGACAAACTGAATCATGCTACCTGGTGCCTCCTGATGACCCAGGCGCAGGATAAGAATTACGTCAAACATACCTCCGATTCGTTGATTACCATTGCCCTTAATTATTTTGAAAAGTACGGCGACCAGTCAAGAAAGGCAATGGCCTTTTTTTATGCGGGACAGGTGTACAAAGACCTGAAACAGCCGGAAGCTGCAATCAGTTATTACCTGAAAGCGAAAGAAGCGTCTGCAACAACCAATGACCACCGACTAACATCGCTGATCTGTTCTAACCTCGGCATGGTGTATGCCTACAGATGGGCATTAAAAGAGGATGCAAAACACGAGTTACGCGACGCGTACGATTACGCTGTGATGTCATACGACAGTTCAAGGATTTCAAGTTCCTTGTGTTCACTGGGGCGGATATATGGCGTTTTCGAACAATGGGACAGTGTTGTTTATTTTTATACAAAAGCCATGAAGATGGCCGAACAAGTCAATGATCTCCGTTCCTTATCCAGTGCTCAAAGCGAGATCGCCCACGCCTATATCCAGTTAGGCATACCAGAGCAGGCAATCGATCTCCTAAATAACGCCATAAATATGAAAACAAAAGAAGGGCGAAGCGGCCTTGCCCAATCATATTTATCCTTAGGAAAAGTTTATAAGAGCCTAAATAAGGGTGATTCCTCCATTGTATACTTAAATAAAGCGCTTATTACCGATAATCTATACACCATCAGGGATGCGTATTGGTACTTGTATCATTTGCATAAAAATCAGGGGCAATACCAGGAGGCCATCGGTTATAATGATTTGTACCGAGAATACGCCGATTCCATACTGGGTTTGGCCTACAGTATGGAAATTAAAGAGATCCAGGAAAAATATGACAATGAGAAACTGGCCAACGAAAATAATCTACTGAAGATCAAACAAGGAAGTTTAATCCGAACATCGTTGGTTGTTCTGATTATTTCATTAAGCATCGCTTCGGCTTTGATTCTCCGCTCGCAGCGAAAACTACTAAGAAAAGAGCGCTTGTTACAAACAATAAGGGATGAGCTGCATATGCATTTAGCAAAATTGAAGGAGAACGAAGAGGCCATGAAAAATAATGATAGGACAATGGACAAACTAATCAAAGGACGCGGTAAGCATGTCAAAACAGACAGCGGTTCCGGAGAAATTGATTTGATACGTCAGAACAATTATATGCTACAATACCGGAATGATGTTTTAAAGGAAAAAGTACAAGCCTATACCAATATTCTACAGGAGAAAGAACTAAAATTGGCGTCCTACGGAAAACTTCAAAAACAAAATGAAACGCTTGCCCAGCGGGAGCAGTTCCTTATGAGTCAATTGGAAAAGCACGTTGAAATATTAGGAAAATTACGTCATGCCACCAAGGTGATCAAGCCGGACGAATGGCCGGAAATCATCAAGATCATCAACCGTTTGAACAGCAATTTCACCCTGCGGCTAAAACAGCAGATGCCTTTCCTTTCCGAATCCGATCTCCAATATTGTTGCCTGATCAAATTGCGTTTATCCACAAAGATGATTGCAGATCTTACCGCAATCTCGCCCACTTCCGTAACCAAACGGAAACAGCGAATCCGCAACCGCATCAGCCAGCAAACACCCCATCTTTTGGAAAAAACAGGATCGCTGGATGACTTCATTTTGAAGTTCTGAAAAGCAATTGTCCAGTTCGGGCTATTGACAAAATAACGAACTGACTAATAATGAATAGTTTGTGAAAATAATTTGTCCAGTTCAATTTTAGGATGAATAGCAACGATTGCCCTATATTTATTGTGTTTAAAAAATCAGAATCATGATAAAGAAAATATTAATCATTACTTTATTGGTGTCTTTGATCCCCGCACAATATGTTTTAGCAGAACCCGAAATACAAATGGATTCTGAAAAACCACCAGTAGCCGGAGATTGGGATGAAGATGGAAAATCCGTGTATTTATATTCGTCTTCCCGCATCGACATCGATATTACCGAATCGCTACTGACCATCAGCAGTAAAACACTCCGGTCGGATATTACCATCCGCATTTCGGAAAGTGACGAAACTATATTCCAACAAACTGTTCCCGCCTCTGAAACCGGGCATATCACCATTGATTTAAGCAATTTTGAACCGGGCTGTTATTTCCTGGAACTGACCAATCAATGGGATGACTACTTATATGGGTATTTTTATATTGAATAGTTCGCACTTATGAAAAACATGAATAAATAAATTCTCATACCTGTGGAAGCAATACTTACAGTATGTGAAGATATCGGTGCAGATGTATTGCAAATTTTTATATGATCAACTATTAAAATTGAATGACATGAAAAAAATCAAACTTTTATCACTTGTATTTTTAGCAATCTTCCTTTTTTCTTGTTCTGCTAAAGAAGAATATTTTGATTCGAATAAGGTTGCAGCAGAGTTATCAGAAGCATTTGACAAAAAAAATGGAACGCTTTTAAATGATGAGATTTTGCCAATAGAAGGCGATAGAGATACCTTGAAACGACCTCTGTCTCTTAAAACTGCCTATGATATCAAAGAAGAAATTGATCAATTAGATGGTATCCCTATCTACTTGCAAGTTCAAGGCAATTCAACAAGTAAACAGTTCCTCAATGCAACGGCTAAAGGAGTTGAGCTTACAGTGGCTAATTATGCCGGAAATCTTAACCAACAATTTTACATCAGGATATTACCAGCCACAACTGGCATACCATATTTGATATATTCTAAAAGAACCGCTACTCCAATACGTATTGGGACTTATCCTAGTCAGCCAAACGTAAAGGTACTTTATGCTAGTCGTGAAGACAGTGGAAGCCTTTTTGGAGCATCATGGGATTTTCGAAAGGCACAATATTCTTCAAACTCATTTGTTATAGAAAATCAGGATTATCCAGAACAGGGCAATGGTGGATGGTGGGATATCTATTATAACGTTATCACAGTTAATGATGCTAAAATTTCCTTTTCTAAATATAATAATTCCCCACGCCAAGAGTTTGCATTGATTCCTGTAGAGACATTCCAAATTGAAGAGATTCGATTTAATGTTGACGCATCTGCTGTATTAGAAAAGTTACCGGATGTTGTGTTTTCTGATGGCTATTCAAATAACGGCCCCATTGATCAAAGTCATAGTTTCAAAATATCTGAAACTTATAAAGAAACCTCAACATTCACTAGAAAGACTTCGTATAACGTTACTATTTCTACTGAAGTAAAGGTAAAGGTTCCTTTTATAGCTTCCGGAAAAATTGAAACATCAACTTCTTTTGGGCAAGACTTCACCTATGGGAATAGCGAAGAAAAAACTTTCTCTATTGAAAGAACATATCCTGTAATTGTACCAGCAAATCACCGGGCAGAACTAAACCTTACATTATTTAAATATAACATGGATGTTGAATATGTGGCCGTATGCCGGGGAATTACTTCCGGGAAAAGGATAAATATTAAAGGCAGGTGGAGTGGTGTCGACTGTTTGGAGTCAAATGCAGTTTTGGATGTATTTCCGATAAATGGAGTAGGAACCCGTACAAGAACGGTAATTACTGAAGAGATGCTAAAGTCTAATAGTCCAATCAGAGTAAGATGAAGTACTTAATTCTATGTTTGTTATTAATAAATCTGTATTCATGTGCAGGTTATAGAACGACTCACTTTACAAGTAATTCAATTCGTGTTGGGATGAATAAAGAGTCTGTAATAAAAAAATTTGGAGACCCATTTAAAACAGACACTTATGATGAGAATGAAAAACACATAGAAATTCTCTACTATAAAGAGATTGTTGATGTATCAAGTTACACGTATGCATTAACGTCAATCTTACGCTTTGAAGACTCAATTTTAACAAAAATCACACAAGAAGAAGAGTTTATGCCTGATATAACAATAAAAACTCACTCGCCTTAAGTTTTAATACTTGAAGAAATTTAAGTTCAATCCATATGAAAAACGTGAAAAACATCGCATACCTGCACTTCCACACTTGCGGAAGCAAATCTCTGTAAGTGTCGGCGTAAATTTCCATACGTGCGGAAGTAAATCTGCGCACGTGTAGAAGTAGCGCTTGCACACTTACGCGAGTTTGACTGCACACTTACGCAGGTTTGGCCGCAGACGTGTGCAGATTTTGCTCCGTACGTATGGAAGTTTTCCTGCAGACGTGAGCAGAAAGAACCAATCATTAACCCATTCTCCGGGTCATTATAACCAGCCCCGGGAACATAAACAGAACAAAATGAAATACAGACTAATTGAGCGGGTAAACCCGCAAGACCGAACTCAGAAAAAATGGTACGCCAGTCCTGTAAACGAGGGTAAAATCAGCAAGGCCGACTTAGGGAAAGAGATCGTTGGCATCTCATCGCTGTCGCGGGGCGATGTTTCGAATGCGATTGAAAACCTCATTGACACCATGCCCAAGTACCTGCTCATGGGGAAAAGCATCAGTTTAGGGGAATTTGGCACGCTGCGGATCTCTTTCTCCAGCGAAGGCGTGGAGTCACCCGAACAGTTCAACACCAACAAAATCTCAAGGGTAAAAGTCGTTTTCACACCTGGGGTGGAATTCAAAGCAGCTCTTGACCGGATTAAATTCGAAAAAAGCGAATAAATCTGTCAGGCCAGGATCACGAATTCCGGGCCGACGTGCACAACCCTAACGGATTTTCTGTAATGTGTTTAGACTATCAAAATATTGTATTTATAGTTGGTAATGGGCAAAGTTGTTTTGCTTTCAGTACTGATAATCAAATTATTGAAATAAGATATGCTTTATTTCATATACACGACAAACTTAAAGAACTGGATTTCATTCAAATAAACAGCTATACAATATTCAACACGAAATACTTTGTGGATAAAAAGTCTAAAAGGCAAATAACTTTAAAAGGCGGGAGCATACATAAGGTGTCGCGCAATTCCTGGAAGCACTTTTAAGCATGCCCGCTGAATTTCAAATGGCGATGAGTTCCGCCGAAGTAGCACTTGTTTTTATTTAAATCATTTTTATTATGAAAAAGATTTCGAAAAGGATATCTCTAGAGAAAATAGATGTCCGCAAAATGAAAAAAGAAGAGTTGGATAAACTCAAAGGAGGTAAAAGTTCAAAAGGTCATGAGGACATAGTGGACGGTGGCACTTTAGATGAAGTAACAGTCCAGTCTGTAGCTAGTGCTCGTTAATCATTATTGTGAAGAGAGAGGACGATGAGTATCGTCCTCTCTCTTCTTTTTTCTTTTTAAAATCAACCACAAGAAATATCTTTAACAATGGAGAAGTTGCAAAAGCCATACAAAGAAATATCGCCAATAATCACAGTCAATAGAATACGAAATATTCTAAATGAAATTGGAATATTTGTTTCTGAAGAGTATAAACAGGATGGTGAATATCACACCTGTCGGCTTGAAATTGCAAATCAAAACCTAAAAAGATTTAAAATAGGTACGAATGGGAAAGGCACTAGTGTTGAGTATTGTTATGCAAGTGCTTATGCCGAGTTCATGGAAAGACTTCAGAATAGTATTTTGCTTAAAAAATCGTATTACTTCTCGAAACACTTTGATATAAAAAGTGCTTTTGTTGAACAATTGGTAAAAAACAATTTGTGCTTAGATTTTTTGTTCGACCCTGCTGAAAAAGTGCTTGATATGAATGAGGTCATTGACACGAATGAAAGGGTATTTAATACGGTGCTTAAATTACCTTCAAAAAAGGATTTGAAAACTTTTATTATTGACAAACTGGGATATACAAAGGCTATTTGTGTTCCTTTTTATAATAAGACAGACAATAAAGTAGACTATTTACCCTTAGAACTACTTTTTTTAGGAAGTGGTTCTAATGGGATGTGTGCTGGAAATACATCAGAAGAAGCACTGATACAAGGCATTTGCGAAATTATGGAAAGGTATGCCATTAGGGAAATACATAAAAACAAGTTAACCCCACCAATTATACCGCTCGAATATTTTAAAGAATATCCAATTTACAACTCAATCCTCAGATTAAAAGACCAAGGGTTTAAACTTTTCATCATGGACTTTTCGCTGGGAAAAGGCTTGCCTGTTATCGCGGTTATTGTTGTAAACGAAAATGAAAACACCTACAATGTTAAGGTTGGCTCAGATCCTTGGCCTATTACAGCTTTAGAAAGATGCTTAACGGAACTTCATCAAAGTTTTAGTGGCATTCGATTAATTAAACGAAATGGAGCCGGTGACTTTATTGAAGATCGTTACAAATCGATTGATCGAGCCGAAGCCGAGCATATCAACTTGAAGAATATATTTACCAATGCATCAGGCCAATGGCCAGACACAATTTTTGAAGATAACTACAGCTACAAATTTCAAGGATTAAATTTTAATTTGGGTAAAAGTAATAAGTCAGATTTCAGGTTTTTAGTAAACTTAATTGAATACTTAGGATTTCACCTTTACATTAGAGATGTTTCTTATCTTGGTTTGAATTCATATTATGTAGTTATACCTGGTTTGAGTGAACAGAAGACATGCATAAGCGATTATACCATATTTTATGATCTTTATTATCAGTTGAAAAATATTAATAATGTTGCCTCTTTGTCGAAGGAAGAATTGGGCGTAATGGTAACAACATTTGAAAAAAGTTATATTGCATTAAAGGAGAGACACGTCAATTTAAAAGACGAACTTCTATTTAATACAGATGAAGATGCATTGGATTTAGAGGTTGATGTATTCTTGAGCATGGCATATTACAAACTAAATAATAGCTCTAAAGCCTATCATTATTTAAATTCTTATCTACTAGATAAAGATCGTGCAACTTACCTATATTTCTTTGCATGTAAAGATTATCTAGAGCTTGCTAAGCAAAAAAAGACCAAAATTGAGATCCGAAATTTTCTATCAAAGATTTATTCTGAAAAGTTGACCGAAGAGGTTATAGAGGATATGCAAGAGCCCGAAAAGATATTTAAAGCTTATAATCTGAATTCTTATTTCCATTGTGAGACGTGTAATGTAGATCAGTTTGATTACTATCCAGTTGCATCGTTTTTGAAAAAAATGGAAACAAAGCAATTGTCAAGTTCTATTGATCAAAAACAACTATCCCAGCTTTTTAATTGAACTGATCCCACTTTGTTCGTCTAAACTATAATCGGGTTTTCTAGGAAATTCCGATTTCTAACTTGCAAGGGAATTAATGATTTGAAATAAAGACACAGTACTGATATATGTTGACGACAATCATGAAACAATTATTACAATAATCGACACCCAATTATTATAATTATGAGAATGCTGATAATTACATTCTTTCTTCTGATAGGACATAACCTATGTGCCAACACCTACCGTGTATATGGAAAGTTGAGGGATTTAGATTCAAAACAACCCATTGAATTTGCCACTATCGCCGTTAAACATTTCGAAAGTGATTCCATCGCAACGTCAATGATTACTGACTCAAAAGGAGAGTTTTCATTTGAGATCAAACCAGGAGAGTACAGGCTTGACATACGATGTTTGGGCTTCAAAGCGCACGTTGAAACCATCGAAGTGATTGATAAAGACTTATATTTAAAACCAATAGAAATGCGCGTAGAGTTGACTCAACTTTCAGAAGTAAGTGTAATTGGCTCAAGCTACAACGAGCGTTTCGACAGAAGTATTCAGAATGTAACTAAACAGTTTAAAGAGGGGACAAACGACGTAAAAGATTTATTGTCGAAGATAAGGGGAATAAATGTTGACCCGCTGGATAACTCAATAAAAGTGGATAACGCCAAAAATGTCTTGCTGTTGGTTGACGGAATAAAAAAAGAACAAGCCTATGTAAAAAACCTGCCTCCCGACAGGGTGGCCAGGATTGAAGTTACCCGGAACCCAACAGGGCGATATATTAGCGAAGGGTACTCAGCAGTAATAAATATCATCCTGAAAAAAAACTATACCGGCTACGATTTGATGTTGGAAGAACAGGGATTCTATTCGTTAGATAAATCAAATGGCGACGACTTTTTGTTTAAAAACCAAGCATCAGCAAACCTTACTTATACCATAAAAACAATCAATCTTTACGGTTCTTATTCAAATGTAAAAACGAATACCAACCTATTGGTCGAGAACTCGAAAGAACTGGCAAACAGCAGTCTTGTTCAAAAAGCGCCGGCGGGCGTACCTAACATTGAAAGAAATGCCTTAACGCATGCTTACCTGCTGGGGGCCGATTTTTTTATCAATGCCAATCAAACACTCAGCTTCGAAACCAATTTAATCCGCTCGCCGTTCAGCCAAAACAACACGACTCAAACCTATAACGATGTGTTTAGCAACAATAACAGCAATGAAGATTTTTTCTCGCAACTAAATAACGCACAATCTAATAATGAGCATTATTCATTATTGTCGTACCGGTATGAAATATCTGAAAAAAACAAATTGGAACTCGATTACGGATATAATCATGCTAAGTCTGTGGCACACAACATTTATAGCGAAGACAATCAGGAACGCAGTAAACAGGAAATGCAATCTAAATGGAACACATCAATACTTGACCTGAATTTTAAACATGTATTTGATGAGACTTATTCTATTGAATTTGGCTATCGCAACACTTACCGTATTTATCGCTATTTGTTTTTATTGCCAGACGTATTGCGGGAAAAAAACAAGGATGTAAGAAACCTTGCGTATGCTTATCTAAGTATTGCTCCCAAAAGCAAAAGCAAAATCAAATCTAAAATTGGCATCGCTACCGAACAAAATACCCTGACAGTAAACAACCATTCAAAAAACTACTACTCATTACAACCATTTTTAAGTGTCTATTATAAACAATCACAAAACATGAATGTGACTCTGAAGTTAAATTCCGACAGCGACTATCCATATACATCGCAGGTAAGCCCTTTCGAGACAACAACCGACAGATTAACCATAGAAACAGGAAATCCCGATCTTAGCTTTGCAACAAAATACATTGGTTCTCTCGATTTTAAATTGTTCAAAAACAAATTGAGCATTGAACCCTACTATTCTGTAACCAAAAATCATATTTCAAGAACAGGCAATGTCGTTAACGAGCAGTTTCAATATACCTATTCAAACCTCGACAAATATGAATCGGCCGGAGTGAAAATGAGTACCCGTATTGCCTTAATTCCGAACCAAATGTTTTTTAATTTCTCCGGCTCCGTTTTTTTCGACAAAACAGAGTTTAACGGTTATGCAAACAAGATTAATGATTTTGTTATCAACAGCAATCTGATGTATCTGCACCCGAAACACAAAACATTATGCGCCTTGATGTTGAAAAAAATGAATGCAAAACAGATTCAAGCCTATGGTTATTCTAGTAACGACAACGACTACCTTGGTCTTTTTGCCAAACAGTCTTTCTTCAGCCAGAAACTGGTATTGTCTGCTCTTTATATCCTGCCTGTACAGACCGGGCTTAATTATTCGATGAAAGACCATTTTAAACATGACAGCTTCCGGGAAGATAATAAAACCAATGTAGAAGTACTAACAAATCTGTTTATGCTCAAACTTTCATTGAAGCTCAGTAAAGGAAGTGAAATACAGTCTGTGGAAAAGAAAAACTACAAAGAAAAAAAAGTGTCCAAAAGCTTGTTCTAATAAAAATAAAGAATGATTTGCGCCAGCGGGAGAATCCGCAGCCGCATCAGCCAGCCCCCCCCCATCAATTGAAAAAAACAGAGTCCCTGGATGACTTTATTTTGAAGTTCTGAAAAGCAATTGTCCAGTTCGGGCTATTGACAAAATAAAGAAATAACTAATAATGAATAGTTTGTGAAAATAATTTGTCCAGTTCAATTTTAGGATGAATAGCAACTATTGCCCTATATTTATTGTGTTTAAAAAATCAGAATCATGATAAAGAAAATATTAATCATTACTTTATTGGTGTCTTTGATCCCCGCACAATATGTTTTAGCAGAACCCGAAATACGAATGGATTCTGAAAAACCACCAGTAGCCGGAGATTGGGATGAAGATGGAAAATCCGTGTATTTGTATTCGTCTTCCCGCATCGACATCGATATTACCGGATCGCTACTGACCATTAGCAGTAAAACACTCCGGTCGGATATTACCATCCGGATCTCACAAAACAACGAAACGATATTCGAAGAAACTGTTCCTTCGTCTGAGACTGGACAGATCGCCATTGATTTAAGCAATTTTGAACCGGGCTGTTATTTTCTGGAACTGACCAATCAATGGGATGACTACTTATATGGGTATTTTTATATTGAATAGTTCGCACTTATGAAATACATTGATTTAGAAAAAGTTATTCGAATGGACTTTATGATAGCCCACAAAAGCACAGGTTCTTCTGACTGTTTTGCCCAAAAGTTAAATCTATCTCGCTCGACCTTCTTCGAGTATCTGGCTTATTTCAGGAATAGACTAGGCTTGGACATAGAATATAATTTATATAGGGAAACTTATTTTTATAAAAATGACAAAACCTTGTGCTCGGTTTTAAAGAATAAAAGTTGTTTTTATTGTGAACATAAAGAGTGCCAGGTAAAATCAGCTCAAGAGTCTCTGCAATAAGAGTGGCATTAATCATACTCAGCTACACGACTGATTGAATTAAAAAATATGAGATTTCCATTCTATAGACAATTAGATGGTATGGATTGCGGCCCATCATGTCTTCGCATGACTGCTAAATATTATGGGAAAAGTTTTTCGGTGCAAAAACTCGTTTATACTGCGAACAGGAGTTAATTTACTGGGGCTAAGCGAGGCTGCTGAAAGTATAGGATTCAGGGCAACTGGTATTCGCACCTCCATACACAAGCTGAAGGAGCAAGCTAAACTTCCCTGTATTATTCATTGGAATCAGGAGCATTTTGTCGTATTATATCGGATCACCCGAAAAAAGGCGAAGTGGTATTTTCATGTCGCAGATCCTGCATATGGATTACTTAAATATGAAGAAACAGAGTTTAAAAGGTGTTGGATAACTACGATACAAAGCGGGGTGGAAAAAGGGGTGGCAAAAAAATCTGCTACGTTGATATTATTAAGGCCTATGGCTCAAAAAAGTATGATTACCCCGATCCGCGCTGTCCAAAAGCTCCTGCCCATAATCCTGATTTGTTACTCTATTAGTCCTGTCAAACAAAAAATATATAAATCATTTACCCCACTGTATCTTTAATACAGTACATATAGCAATTTCGATATTCCGAACAGATTATGATTTAAAAAATACTAAAAATGCTTCGCAACAAATTTTTTCCATTCTGTAATCAGTACGTGGCCACGATTGAGGACCTGCGCTGTCTTAAAATGATAGCGCAATTCTTTGGCAAAAGCTCTGCGTTTGAAGGTATAAATATGAAACATTTATTATTATTCTTATTATTGTCTTCTGGCATTTGCTTTGTTTCTAAAGCACAGACGATTACAGGGAAAGTTGTTGATACGAAAGGTACTCCTGTTGAATATGCTAATGTAGTATTGCTGTCGCTGCCCGACTCAGCTTTTATTCAGGGAACCATTACAGGATTGGATGGTACCTTCAATGTCACTTCTACACAACCAGCAGATGATCTTTTTTTGAGAATATCTGCAATAGGATATGTCACGGTATATATACCGTACAATTCGGACAATGCCGGGACAGTTATCCTTCCACAGGATACACAAATTATTGGCGATGTGATTGTGAAAGGAGACCTTCCAAAAGTACAATTAAGAAACGACGCCCTTGTTACTAACATACAGAACACGGTATTAAGCAGGGTTGGCTCGGGCAACGATGTACTCAGGAATATACCGGGCCTGGCGAAACAGAAAGACCAATATACCGTATTCGGGAAAGGAAAACCCCAGATCTATATCAACAACAGGCTGGTGCGCAATGAATGGGAACTGGAGCAACTACGCTCAACCGATATTAAAAGCGTGGAGTTAATTACCAATCCCGGCGCTCAGTATGACGCAACCGTTAATGCCGTCCTGATTATCAGGACGGTGAAATCCACCGGACAAGGATTCGGGTTTAATGTCCGGACATCGCAAATGTACTGGACCCGTTACTGGGGCCTAAATCAACTGGACTTTAACTATCGCCATAAAGGGCTGGACGTATTCGGGATGTTATTTGCCAGCGGAGGCGAAGATGCTACCAACATCACATTACACCAACAGACTTATATCGACAAGATTTGGGAACAGGAAAATGTCTCATATGCTCCTGCAAAACGCAGATGTTACCAAGCCCGGTTCGGGCTGAATTATTCGCCTAGTGACAATCATTCGTTCGGAGGGAGGTACGACTATGAGTATTATCATAATAAATATCCCGAAATAATGACTTCGAATGTTTATAGTGATGGACAGCGTTACGATTCTTGGGAAAGTAATAAGTACAACAAAGAAACGGTGCCGATCCACTTGGTCAATTTGTATTATGACGGTAAAGTTAACGAACTCGCTGTTAATTTTAATACCGACATCAGAAGGAGTAACATCGACGTAAATTCAGACATTGAAGAGGAGAGTCAAAACTACGACAACCGTATGTTAAGCATTGAAAGCCGTTCCCGAAACAGCCTGCTTGCATCGAAGTTGATACTGAGCCATCCACTCTGGAAAGGAAATTTATCTCTAGGAAGCGAATACACGCACACCTCACAGAAAAATACCTTTCAGAATTCGGAAGATTTCCCCGCCAGTTCGGCAAACGAGGTAAAAGAAAGCAATATCGCAGCCTTCTCAAAGTACCAGCTTAAATTTGGCAACCTGAACGTAAACGCAGGGATTCGTTTCGAGCATGCCGATTCGAAATATTTTAACGACGGCGTTAAGGTGAATGAACAAAGTAAAACATACAACAACCTATTTCCGTCTGTATCTATAAATTATCCGTTTGGAAAACTTCAAACTAACCTCAGTTATACGATCAAAACAAAAAGACCTTCGTATGCACAACTCGACGGTAATCTGATGTACATTAGCAGGTATAGCTACTCCAGCGGCAATTCGTTGTTAAAACCAACCGAAATTTCGGATTTGACAATGCTCCTGACTTACAAATACCTGCAGTTCAGAACAAGTTATCAACATTTTGAGAATCCGATTGTGTCAGTGTACAACCAATTTGAAGAACAGCCAGAAATTTCTCTTCTTACAGTTGAGAACTTCGACAAGAGAGACAGAATTAGTATAATGCTGGCAGCCTCGCCGACTATAGGTTCATGGAATATAAACTATAGCGCCGGATTGATAAAACAGTGGTTCAGCATGGAACATCTGGATGGAAATAAAAAGTTCCACACCCCTGTCCTTAAGCTGTCATTGAACAATACTTTTGATCTGACGGGCGGATGGCTAATCAACATCAACGGGCACTACACGGGCAAAGGCGACAACTACAATAACCGATCGGGAGAAGTAAAGTATATGGACATCGGGATAGGTAAATCATTCCTTAAAGATCAATCGCTTGAGGTGAAGCTGGAATGTTCAGATGTTTTTGATTCTTTTGAAAGTGATACCAAAGTATATGGCGAAAGCAGCGTTTTCCACGAAAAAGCCAGCTGGCGTGACACCCGGCGGGTAAAGCTGACTTTACGCTACAAGTTCAATACTGATAAGAGTAAGTACAAAGGCACAGGCGCCGGACAAGCTGAAAAAGAACGCTTGTAATGATGCCCCCTGGGAGTATTTATGCTGCAAACAAGATAAAAAAATAGGCAGTCCGGGATTTTCGGACTCCGGGAACTTACTTTTGAAAGCACACGTTCTAATAGTAATTGTAAAAAGACAACTCCGTTGTAAAAATGTTGGAAGAACAATTGTTGAACGACAACGTCTCCTCAAACTATTTGGAAGAGTGATTGTCAAATAGCAGAGTCACAACAAAGATGTTGGAAGAGCATTTTATTTTGTATGGGTATTTTCAGATTGAATAGTTCTTTCTTATAAAATACATGAAAAAGACTTACGTACGTGTCTGCGCAAATTTTCGCACGGGTAAAAGTAAATTTTCACACAGGCAAATATAAACTTTCGTACGTGCGAAAGCAACACTTACAGTGTGTGTAAATTTAATTACAGTGTGCGTAAGTTTTGTTACAGCCGTATGTATAAAACCAGATCATTAACCCGTTTTCCGGGTCGACGTAACCGGGCCGGGGAACATAAATTAAAATAGCGATGAAATACAAACTAATTGAGCGGACAAATCCGCAAGACAGAACACAGACCAAGTGGTATGCCAGCCCGATCAACGAAGGCAAGATCAACAAGGATGAATTAGCCAAAGAAATTGTCAGCATCTCGTCGCTGTCGCGGGGCGATATTTCGAACGCGATTGAAAACATCATTGACACCATACCCAAGTACCTGCTCATGGGAAAAAGCATCAATCTCGGCGAATTTGGCACGCTGCGGATTTCTTTTTCCAGCGAAGGCGTAGACACACCCAAAGAGTTCAATACCAGCAAAATTTCAGGACTGAAGGTCGTTTTTAGGGCCAGTGTGGAATTCAAAAAAGCCCTTGATAACGTTAGGTTCGAAAAAAGCGAATAAACCTGCGAGGCCCGGATTGTAAATTCCGGGCCAGCAGTGCAAACCCTGACGGATTTTGCATAATGTGTATAGACTATCAAAATGTAGTATTTATAGTTGGTAATGGACAAAGTTGTTTTGCTTTCAGTACTGACAATCAAATTATTGAAATAAGATATGCTTTATTTCAGATACACGACAAACTTAAAGAACTGGATTTCATTCACATAAACAGCTATACAATATTCAACACGAAATACTTTGTGGATAAAAAGTCTAAAAGGCAAATAATCTTAAAAGGCGGGAGCATACATAAGGTGTCGCGCAATTCTTGGAAGCACTTTTAAGCTATGCCCGCTGAATTTCAAATGGCGATGAGTTCCGTCAAAGTAGCACTCATTCTGTTTAAATTAAAATCTTAGAATTATGAAGATTGAGATTCTTAAAAAAGCAACTCCTTCAAATGAGGAAGATCTCTAAAATGAACATTCTTTAAGTCTGATTAAAGGAGGACTTTCTTCTATGAGCATGGATCAGGATGTCGATGTTAGTTGCCGACGAGGTTATTCTACATTTCGTTGTAGATGTGGATACAGTGGTCCGGCACTCCAATCACTTTCTTAATTAACAATGGTTACTGGCAAAATGCCAGTAACCTTAATTTTTTTTTAATGAATAACCTTTCTCGCTACAATATCATTAACCGTAATACAGAGGATACATTTATATTTAATTCTCTTTCGGGAGCTTTCATAAAAATCTCGACAAAAATTTACGATAGCATTTTGAGCAATAATTCCAACTCTCATTTTGATATAAAGGAAATTTTGAAATCGGAAGGTATAATATCTAGCGATAAAGAAGATTTGTATCTATATAGGCTTCAGTCTAATAACTTGATATATTGCGATAAAGGAATAACCATATATATTGCTCCTACAATGGATTGTAATTTCTCTTGCTTTTATTGTTTTGAAGGTAAAGAGAAACGTAAAGATACGATGCCTGTAGAGGTTGAGGATTCGATTGTTAATTTTATCGAAAAAAACTCAGATCAAGAAATATTTATTATTTGGTTTGGAGGAGAACCTCTTTTGGGATTTAGACAAATTCTCTCAATAGCTCAAAAATTAAAAAACAAAAATATTCAATTCAAATCTTCTATGATAACAAATGGGAGTTTGTTGACTAAATCTAAAAGAACTCATTTAAAAGAACTTAATCTAACTAATATCCAGATTTCACTTGATGGAATGATAAAAACTCATAATAGCAGACGCTTTTTTAAACATACAAAAAAAGGCTCATTCAATGTAATTATCGAAAACATACGAAATTTATTGAGAACAACATCAATTCCCATAACCATACAGGTAGCAATCGACCAAACAAATAACTCATCCTATTCAGATGTGTTACAATATTTCAATGATGAATTTCCAACAGAAATGGATAACAAAAAATTACGAATAGGATATAATATAATTCAAGACAGGACAAGTTTCGACACGAAATCAATATGTAATACATCATTTGATAATTTTCAGAACATTGTGGACTTATTGAACCTTGATAAGAAAAATAAACACACTCCTGTTTTACCAAACAAGGCATACCCCTGTATGTACAGGAGTACAAATTGTTTTGCAATCGATGATAAGGGCGATATTTTCAAATGCATAGAGCATTTAGGCAATCCAGACAAGCGAATTGGGAACGTAGTCTCAGGCCATCTCTCATTAAAAAAGCTTGCTGCTTCTATTTTTGAAAAAGACCCTTTTGAAGACCTTGAATGTATCGAATGTAACGTGTTTCCAATTTGTGGTGGAGGATGCCCGATTGATAACATTGAAAAGAATCGAAAAGCTTGTTCTTTCTTGAAAACCGAACTAGAAAATTTGTTACCTCATTTCTACAAAAGTTATGAATTATAAGAACTATGCTTCTATTCGAAGATTATTGCTTATCGTCGTACTATTGTGCAAAGCAACACTGCCTTCTTTCGGTCAAATAATAACAGGATATTTAAGAGTAAATGGAGAAAGCTCTGCATGTAACGCATTGCTTCTAAATGCCGCCGATAGTACATTAATTAGTGGTAACTTCTTCTTAGACGGGGAGTTTGCGGTCATCAACGAAAGCTCTGAAGACATCTTGCTAAAGCTCTCAGGGCTAAGTTTCAGAGATACATTAATTTATATCGTGCATTCAAGTGAATCAATACAGCTTGGACTTATAAATGTTGAACCTGATTTACTTTCTGAAGTTACCGTCACTGCAAAAGCCCCAATATTAAAAATTAAGGGGAGTAAGCTTGTAATTAATGTAAAAGAAACAACATTAAGCGAAGCTGGTACGGTAGAAGATTTATTAAAACGTACACCTGGGGTAATTGAAAGTAGAGAAGGTGAATTTAAAGTCATTGGGAAAGGTATCCCGGCTATATATATCGATGGGAGAAAGGTGATTAACAAAGAGGAACTGGAACTTGTCAAGTCATCGGATATAAAAAAATTAACTGTAGACAGAAGGCCTTCTGTTATTTATGAAGGGAACACGAATGCTGTCATAAATATAACCACGTCTAAAAACACCGACGAAAGGTTTGGAGGTGAGTTCTCAAATGACTTGTATATAAAAAGAGAGGTGTCCGATAAGGCGATGTTGTCTGCAAATTTAAAAAAAGGAATATTCTCAACACAACTTGCGTATTCAGGACATTATTCAACCGAAAGGCTCTACGAAAGCTCATACCTGAATAACTACCAATCAGACTACGTTTTGAGAAATAACTCTGATTACACCACTGTCACCAAAGGTTTTTCAAATGCATTTTACCTGAGGTCAAACATTGATTTGTCAAAGAAATCAATATTAGGCTTTCAGTACATGGGAAAATTCCTCGACTTGGAAGATGAAACGAACAAAGATCAAATACTAGAAAAAAATAGCCTGATAAAGAGAAATATAATGCAGTATTCTGAATCAACCCCAAAACTGAATAGCTTTAGTGCAAATTACAAATACAACGTTAATGACAAATCATACTTGTTTATCACATCCGATTATGCCATCCGAAACGGAGAAAAGAATGAAAAGTTTGACGAAACCAATATTAACTCAGGAACAATTCTAAATACATCTTTGCAGTCACAAAGTCGATATAAAATATATACAGGTTCAGTGACTTATAATGTTTTGACAGTGGCTAAAATTAACAGTACACTTGGAGCTAATTATAGCAATGTTAACAATCACTATGAAACCTTGTCATCCAATTCTGAATTTAACAATCAAACCACATTAAAAGATGAAATTCTGGGACTGTTTTTAAACGGTCAAAGGGCATTTGAAAATTCGGAATTAAATATGGGTATAAGGTATGAAACAGCTTCAACAAAGGTATATTCTGCCGCAGATACAACTTGGCAATTCTCAGACCTGCTTGGCTCTGCTGATTTTACGTACTTCCCGAATGATCAATTTGAGTTTGTCGCAGGGTATTCAAAAAAAATATCCCGTCCAAGCTTCAGGGAGTTAGATCCGACAATTCATTACTTTGATTCTCTAACTTATATCTCAGGAAATCCTTATATTCAACCAACCTATATCAACGATTATTATTTTGAGGCGATTTATTCGGGTGATTATGCTCTTTCTTTTACATACTCGGATATGAAAAACCAAAGAGCACAAACTCTTTTAAGCAGTAGTGACAATCCGGATCTAACAATAATGTCTCCAATCAACGTTAAAAGTTCTAAGGAATTTTCAATCGAATTTAATGCGAGTAAAACATTTAAAAAACTATCTGTAAATGCGGTAACAGGCGTTCTATTTCCGAAAGTTGAGATCCCTTATTTAAACAAGAAAATAACAAATGATGAACCTTCTTGGAATTTATCATTAAATGGTGAATATAATCTCAAAATGCTATTCTCAATTTATAGTTCGTTTACCTATAATTCATCAGCGTACTACGACTTAACCCATCAACATTCATATAATAACCTGAAGATAGGGATTACCGGAAAATATTTTGATAACAAATTGGCTGTAACCGTAGAAGGATTCGACCTGCTAAATGGTTCGAACTGGAATAATTGGGATGAAAAATATGTGAATATTGAATCAGGCTCAAGAGGAGATTATGATTCCAGGGGAATAAGGTTCAGGCTTGCTTATAAGTTCGCTACGAAAGTCAATAAAGTTAATTTCAAACAAGGAAACAAGGAAATATTGGAAAGAGCAGATTAATACATAGCATGGATATGAAAAAGCTCCTTTTCCAAAAACAATTCGACGTAATGGACTGTGGTCCAGCCTCCTTAGGCATGGTGGCAAGTTGGTATGGGCTTAATTATTCATTAGAGCATTTACGACAAAAAACGTTTATTGGCAAAGACGGTGTTTCGCTATTGGGTATTAGCAAAGCTGCCGAAAAGCTGGGTTTTAGAACATTGGGCGGGCTGTTTACACTTGAGAAACTGGCAAAACAAGCCCCGTTGCCCTGCATTTTACATTGGAATCAGAACCACTTTGTTGTACTTCTTAAAATAACTCAAAAGCGCAAACAGCACATTTTCCATATAGCCGATCCTGGCAAAGGGATGTTAAAATATACGCAGGGCGAATTCTCCACCCATTGGATAAGCACGACCACCAACAAAGAGGAAAAGGGGATTGCCCTACTCCTGGAACCCACGCCAAAGTTTTATGAGCAAGAAGGAGAAACTCATATAAAGAAAAGCAGTAAATTTGCATTCCTTTCCAAATATTTTGCCCGTTACAAGAAATTGTTTGTACAGCTAATCATCGGCTTACTGGCAGGCAGCTTAATGCAACTGATATTCCCCTTTCTTACACAGGCAATAGTCGATAACGGTATTGCCAATAAAGATATCGGTTTTGTATGGCTTATCCTGTTGGCACAACTGATGATGCTTTTAGGCAGGGCTAGTATCGATTTTATACGCCGCCGCATATTGCTGCACATCAGTACCCGCATCAATGTATCGCTTATATCCGACTTTTTTATTAAGCTAATGAAGCTGCCCATGAGCTTTTTCGATGTCAAGCTCCTGGGGGACCTTTTGCAACGCATTGAAGACCATCGTCGTATTGAAAGTTTTCTGACAGCCCAAACCCTTAACCTATTGTTTTCCGTGTTCAGTTTCCTGGTGTTTGGCATTGTGCTGCTCATCTACAACCTGAAAATATTCCTCGTTTTTCTTGCAGGCAGTATCCTTTATGGCGTATGGATCCTGTTCTTTCTAAAAAAACGCCAGGTACTCGATTATAAAACCTTTGAACAACAAGCTATAAACCGAAACAAGACTTATCAGCTTATAAATGGCATGCAGGAAATAAAGCTACAAAGCTATGAACAAAGCAAGCGTTGGGAATGGGAAGACACACAGGCTGATCTGTTTGAAGTAAATATGCAAGCCCTTACCCTGCAACAATCGCAGGAAGCAGGGAGTATTCTTATTAACGAAACCAAAAATGTTTTAATAACGGTATTAGCTGCTACTGCTGTTATTCAGGGTGAGCTGACACTTGGCATGATGTTATCGGTACAATATATCATTGGGCAGTTGAACAGCCCGGTCGAGCAGATTATGCATTTTGTTTATCAATGGCAGGATGTAAGCATCAGCCTTGATCGCATGAACGAAATACACCAGAAGGAAGATGAAGATAAAGACAGCAAAACAATTTATTCATCCAAAAATTTCACCCATAAAAGTGTTAATCTAAAAAACGTATCCTTTGGTTATGAGAACGCTTTGGGGAAAATGGTATTAGATAATATCAACCTTGAGATACCGCAAGGTAAAATAACAGCCATTGTAGGCGCAAGCGGTAGTGGAAAAACTACTCTTATAAAACTGTTGCTAGGCTACTATACCCCACAGAAGGGCGAGATAAGTGTCGGAAATCAACCTCTTGAAAAATTCAATCCCGAATGGTGGCGCGGCCAATGTGGCGCTGTTATGCAGGATGGTTACATTTTTTCTGAGTCGATTGCCCGTAACATTACCACATCAGACACAACCATTGATACCAAGCGTTTGAGACACGCTGCTGAAACAGCCTGCATTCATCAATTCGTCAGCCAAATGCCATTGGCATATAATACGACTATTGGGGAGGAAGGGCAAGGTATTAGCCAGGGACAGCGCCAGCGTATTTTAATAGCCCGTGCTGTATACAAAGACCCTGATTTTTTGTTTTTTGACGAAGCCACCAATGCTCTTGATGCCAATAGTGAAAAAACCATATTGGAGAATCTACAAGAATTTTATAAGGGTAAAACGGTCGTTGTTGTAGCCCATAGGTTAAGTACCGTAAAAAATGCCGATCAGATCGTTGTTTTGGACAATGGGTATATCGTGGAGAAAGGAACACATAAAGAGCTTGCTGCATTAAAAGGGAAGTATTATAAGCTCGTAAAAAATCAATTGGAGTTAGGAAGCTAAAAATGGACGAAACCAAAGACATCGAATTGCGCAGCGAGAAAGTCCGCAATATTATCGGACAAATACCGTCAAAAATAATCAGGATAGGAATTACCATCATATTTGTAGTTGTTTTGGCACTACTCTTAGGAGCAACCTTCTTTAAGTTTGACCGCACTATTGATGCCCCGGCAACACTATATATAGAAAACACACGCGTGCATTATTCCATTGAAGTACCCTATAACAAATTAAAATACCTGGAATCGGGGCAAAAACTTGTGATAACGGTGCATAGCATGAACTGCTTTGCTACAACCGTCCAGCATATAGATACCACACTGCATATAAACAAAGAGCACAGTTACTTTCAAGTTCAGGGTATTTTCGAGGATGTAGTTTTCAAGCTCGATGAACCTATAAAAGATGGGCAGGCAACTGTTTATACCGGTAAAACCAATTTGATTGAGTATATACTGAATAACTGAAATGATATTGGAAATTTTTTACGAACAACAAAATAAAAACAAAAAATCATGCGTACTTCCGCATTCTTAACATCCACTTTTCTAGCTTTCTTCCAGGTATTTGTTTGTATCAATGTATTTGCAATTAATGAAACAGTCCTTTCAGGGAACGTAACCGATGACAGGCAGAAGCCGTTGAAATATTTTACTGTTGCACTATTTTCGGCCCGGGATTCGTCTGTTATAAAAGGTGGAGCTTTTACTGATGGTTATTTCGAGCTGACTTTGGAAAAGGCAGATCACTATATATTACAAATATCATGTCTTGGGTATAAACCCGTAAGCAGGAATTTTTCCATAAAAGAAAACGAACCGCGCATTGACATTGGAACTCTGGTATTGACCGAAGATGTTGCTACAATAGGCGAAATTGAAGTTACAGCCAAGCGTCCCTTATTCACACAGGAAACAGGTAAATTGATTATTAATGTACAGGGGACTACGCTAAGTGATGCCGGCTCGCTGGTCGATGTTCTAAAGAAAAGTCCGGGTCTGATTATCGACAACAACAATAATATTAAAGTATTCGGAAAAGGAGCACCTGTTATCTATATCAACAACAGGGAAGTTGTATCGAATGATGAACTGGAAGCCCTACAGTCAGCCGACATCAACAAAATAGAAATAGACAGAAACCCTTCAGCCAGATACAGCGCAGCAGGGCATGCGGTCGTGCACATAAAAACCAAAAGGGCAAAACTCGACAATCTTTCATGGTTGATTCACAACACCACCACCCACGGACGCAGATTCAGAAATTCCACTGGATTACAAATGAATCAGAAAAGCGCCAAATGGGCCAACCTTGTCAGTTATTCTTATGGACTTCACAGCTTTCGAGACTACCATTATTCGTACGAGCGACAAACCCAATCCGAATATGATCTGAGCAATGAAGTTGATGAAATAAGCGAATATACTTATAAAATACACAGGCTATTTTCCGGAAACGACTTCCAAATTAACGAAAAACACATCTTTGGCATTCAATTCAATGCTCTCTGGAACGATAAGAACAAGGAGGCCAATAAGGAGCAGCTTATAAAAAAGACGGATACATCTGAATCAGCACGGCAAATAGCAGAAGACGAAATACGTGAAACCAGGCTTTATAACACGACATTGAGCTATAATTTAAACCCGGACACACTAAACAACCTTTCTGTCATTTTAGGATATTCCTATAAAAGCAATACAGAAGAAGGTCTTATTCACGAATTAAACATGAACAGTCTCTCTGATTTCAAGTACAACATAAAAAGCAACAGCGACTATCATGTCTACTCTGTAAGGACAGATTATAAATTAAGTCTGTTCCGATTTATCACAGCTACGGCAGGCGGACGTTATTCAAATGTAGTATCCAATGGGGAGAGTTCTTCGTTCGACATAAACAAAAACACATTCAACTATTCCGAAAATAGCGAGATTGATGATAAAATTGCTGCAGGATATTTTCAATTGGAAAAACAAGCAGGTCGTTTTTCTATTGAAGGAGGTTTGCGTTTTGAAAATACCGATTCTCACGTCAAAGCAAGTGGTTCAGTAATCGATACTACTTACCGGAACTTTTTCCCAAGTTGCTCAGTTGATTTCAACCCTTCGGAAAAACTCAGCGTCAACCTGAGTTATTCCCGGAGAATTACACGTCCGTCTTTTTTACAGATAAACCCCAATATGTCGTATATGGATTCTCTTGCGTATATGGTTGGAAACCCTTTTCTTAAGCCTGCATATAGCCATAACATAGAACTGGGGTGTACCTTTTTCGACAACCTTCATCTTACTCTGGGACATACGTGGAAACACAACCATATTGTGAATAATGCGGTAAATGACCAAACCAACCCGGACATATTGGTTTGGTCGTACAATAACATTGACAACAGCAGGGCTTTCTTGTTGGGGGCAACTTTCGCAAAATCATTTAAATTTTATTCTGGAAATGTTGAAATTGATATGGAGAAACCCTATTCTGAAATACCCTATCTGAACTCCACGATTATCAGAAACAAAGCTATGTGGTATCTTTCTATACGAAATGAAATTAATCTGACCCGAAATATGATGTTAAACTGTGATTTCGATTTTCAGAGCGACGGCGAAGATGAAATAACATACTTCTATAGCAACTATCGTTTATCGGCAGGTGCTAAACTGAAATTATTCAAGCAAAAACTACTGTTGTCGTTAACCGCAAATGATATATTGAACACCGGAGAGGCTAACCATTGGGAAGACAGGTATGGAACAATTGTTTCAGGAATAAAAAGCGACCAGGATCTCACTTATATAAAGGTTGGAATACGATACAATCTCAACCGATTCAGATCTTCAGTGAAGGAACGCTCCGGTAATTCGGAAGAACTTAACAGGTTGTAACAATGCCGGAAGTACACTTTGATCAGCAATATGACGCAATGGACTGTGGACCGGCATACCTGAGGATGGTTGCCTTATATCACAAACGCACTTAATCACCATATTGCACCCCGTGGCTGCCGAAGAAACAATCCCCTATTCGACGAGCCTACCGGATGACCTTATTTGGAAGTTCTGACAAGCAATTGTCCAGTTCAGGCTATTGACAAAACAAAGAACTGATTAATAATGAGCATTTTGTGAAAATAATTTGTCCAGTTCAATTTTAGGATGAATAGCGGCTATTGCCCTATATTTATCGTGTTTAAAAAAAACGCTCTTCGGATGCAGAAACTGGTGAAGGCTAGAGCGGATATGTCACCGAGTCTCGCCAACAGTAGATATGTAATCTACATTTGCTAAATAACTTACACGTGCTGGCGCTTATACAAAGAGCTCATGGCAAGCCTAAAGAAAAAAAGAACTGTCCTCCAATGGACAGTTGCCATACGGTTATATGTGACTTACGGAACATGTGGATACAAATTCGGGCTTAACAAGGTCCGAATTGCAAACCTGACCAGCGAAGAGGTGAAAGCTGCTTGAAAAAAACAGGAAGTACTAAAAAAAAAACAAAAGTAAGCAAGCGATGCAAAACTCAATTTTTCCAAAAGAAATTATCCGGTTTTCGCAAGAATATCACTATTTCCGGTTCTCCCGCTATTCCAAAGCAGTTTATATTCTGGTGGTCATGATGGTCATCACCTCATTGCTCTGCCTGCCGTTGATCATGGTCGACATCTCCGTGCAATCCCGAGGAGTTATTCGTTCAGGAACTGACCCGGTCAGTATTCAAACGCCGGTCACCGGCTTGGTCGAATCTATTCATATTTATGAAAACAAGAGTGTTAGCAAAGGGGATACCTTGCTCCATCTTGTACCAAAAAAGATTTCCGACCAGCTTCGGGTTCTGGATGAAAAGATTTCCTTACATGCTTCCTATGTTGATGATTTAAAAAACATCGTCGACGAAAAGGGCGGGAGGCTGAAAAGTGACTTGTTCAAAAGTAATTTCTTTCAACACAAACAAAAGTTAAATGAGTATGGCCTACGAATCGAATCCACGAAGAAAGATTTTCAGAGAACACAACTACTGTATGAAAAAGAAGTAATTGCAACCGCTGACTTTGAGAAAAAAGAATTTGAACTCAACCAGCTTTTAAAAGAGCGGGATTTCTATATCAGTCAGAAGAAAACAGAATGGCACCAGCAACTCTTTCAATATCGGTCAGAGCTTCAAACGCTAACCGACGACCGTGACCAACTAAAATTTGAACAACGGTTTTATGTGGTGATTGCCCCTGTCAGTGGCCACATCTCAAATTTCACCGGCATTCAAGTCGGAAGCTTTATCTTCCCCAATCAAACCATTGCGACCATATCACCTTCTGATAATCTGATTGTTGAATGTTATGTCAGTCCCAACGATATCGGTTACTTGCGAAACGATATCCGCGCAACTTTTCAAGTAGATGCCTACGACTACAATCAATGGGGATTGGCATACGGTAAAATCATTGATATTTCCAACCAACCTTATCAAGATGACGGATCAGTGTTTTTTAAAGTGAAGTGTGAACTGTTTCAGGATCATCTCACACTGAAATCAGGCTATGAAGGAAAATTAAAAAATGGGTTAACCTTAACGTCCCGTTTTCAGGTTGCCCGCCGCAGTCTGTACGATTTGTTATTCGACAAAGCCGACAACTGGCTAAATCCCCGAATTCTAACAGCTAATCATTAATCGATGAGTATCAAAGTCAAACAACACGATATTACTGATTGTGGAGCGGCTTGCCTGGCTTCCGTTTCAGCACATTACAAACTGAAGATCCCGATTGCCCGGATCAGGCAATGGGCAGGAACGGATAAAAAAGGCACCAACGCCTGGGGATTGATAAAAGCCGCGGAAAAGTTAGGTTTTTCGGCCAAAGGGGTGAAAGGCGAAATAGAAGCCATGAGCGAAGTGCCGCTGCCGGCCATTGCCCACGTGGTTGTCAAGAAAGTTTTGCAACACTATGTTGTTGTCTATAAGTTAACGAAAGACTATGTGGAATTTATGGATCCCGGCGATGGACAAATGCACAGGAAAACGCATGAGGAGTTTCGACAGGAGTGGACCGGTGTTTTGATCCTGCTGTCGCCCAACCAGCAATTTCAAGCCCGTAATGAAAAAGTACCTGTTTTCACGCGTTTCCGTTTTCTGCTTCATCCTCATCGTAAAATACTCGTTCAGGCATTGCTTGGGGCCATCGTTTATACGATACTCGGCTTGTCAACCTCCATTTACATTCAAAAAATTACGGATTTCGTATTGCCGAACGGGAACCGGAATCTCCTTAACCTGCTGAGCGTAGGAATGGTCGTCATCCTATTGTTTCAACTAATGATTGGTTCATTGCAATCCGTTTTTATACTGAAAACAGGGCAATTAATCGATGCCCGCCTGATTCTGGGATATTACAAGCACCTGCTAAAATTGCCGCAACGCTTTTTCGACACCATGCGTACCGGCGAAATTATTTCGCGTATTAATGACGCGGTGAAAATAAGGGACTTTATTAACGACAGCATGATCACCATGCTCGTCAACCTGTTTATTATTGTGTTCTCGTTTACACTGATGTTTATTTACAGCCTCAGGCTGGCTTTGATTATGGCCATTGTTATCCCACTCTATTCGCTTGTTTACTGGATAACGAACCTGCTAAACAAGAAAAGGGAACGAAAAATCATGGAAAATGCTGCTGATCTGGAAACGCAGTTGGTGGAGTCTCTCGGCGCTGTAAAAACAATCAAACAACTCAATATCGAAGAATTCAATAACCTGAAAACCGAAACCCGTTTTGTGCGCTTACTTGACAGTACCTATAAGTCCGGCTTGAACAGCATTTTCTCCGGAAATGCTTCGCAGTTTCTTACCCGGGCCTTTACCATTGTGTTGCTGTGGGCCGGTAGTTTGCTGGTCATTGAGCAAACAATTACTCCGGGCGAACTGATGTCTTTTTATGCCATCATCGGCTATTTTACCGGCCCGGTAAGCTCCCTGATCGGAATGAACAAAACCATTCAAAATGCCCATATTGCCGCCGACCGTTTGTTTGAGATTATGGATTTGGAGCGGGATGATGACGTGGAGCATACCGTTGAACTCTCTGAGAAGATGCTTGGGCCAATTGTTTTCAAAAATGTATCATTCAGCTACGGAACCCGGGTGGATGTATTTGAAGACTTTAACCTGGAACTCAAACAAGGACAACTGACCGCCATTATCGGCGAAAGTGGTTCGGGAAAAAGCACCATTGCTGCCCTTTTGCAAGGCCTATATCCATTAAATGAAGGACAGATTTTTATTGGCGATGTTAATATTCGTTATGCCAGCACCGAAAGTCTCCGTCGGCTGGTCGGCATTGTACCTCAAAACCTGGAACTGTTTGCCGGGAGTGTAGTTGAGAACATTGCCATTGGTGATTTTGCACCCGATATGGAGTTGCTTTTTTCGGTATGCAAACAATTGGGCATGATAGAATTTATAGAAAGACTGCCCAATGGCTTTCAAACATACATTGGCGAAAATGGCGCAACCCTGTCCGGAGGACAAAAACAACGGTTGGCCATTGCCCGGGCCCTTTACCGGCAACCGGAGATTTTGATTATGGATGAAGCAACGTCAAACCTGGATTCCGAATCAGAACAGGTTGTCCAACAGACCATTCATCAGCTCATAGACCAGGGAAAGACCGTCATCCTGATTGCCCATCGGTTAAGCACTGTCGTGAATGCTGACGAAATTATTGTATTAAAAGAGGGGAAAATCCTTGAACAAGGCGCCCACAGCGTCCTCTTCGCAAAAAAAGGTTACTATTACCGCATGTGGAAACGGCAAATGCCGGTTGTTAAGACCTGACAGGTCTGTTGCGTTGGTAAATCAATTTTATAAAACCCAAATACTAAAGAACTATGAAAGCATTTGATCAATTAGAACGACTTAAACGAATGAACTGGTTAATTCGGGAGGAAAAAACCGGAACACCGGATGAGTTTGCAGCGAAACTTGGGGTTAGCCCAAGTCACCTTTATCGTTGTATTGAAGAGATCAGGGAACTGGGAGCTCCGGTAAATTTCAGCCGTAGCCGTGGAACCTATTATTATGAGCATGATTTTGAAATGAAAATATCCTATTCCATTCAGTTAATCTCGGAACAAACAGCCAAAAAAATAATTGGAGGTTTTTCATTAAAAAATACTTCACTACTTTTTTTTGAGAGTGGGCGAACCTAACTTCGTAACTGAGTTTCGTGCACAAAAACTTAGGCGGCGCCGAAAAGCCTGAAACAGAGTAGGCATAAATTAATACTTTTAGGTTATGAAAGAAATGAGTAAAATGGAATTAGTTAATGTTCAAGGCGGCAGAAGTAATATTGCTTATTGGACAGGCCGAATCTTAGGTGAACTATTTGGGGCGTATGGAGAAGCTAATCCAGGTCCCAGACAATGTCCAATTTAAAAGACACTTCTTATGGATACTACTAAATTTCAAATGAAAGAACTCACAAAGTCTGAACTATCAAAAGTTGAAGGCGGGATTTTATGGACCATTGCAAGTGTGATCTTCTGGGCATGCGTTGATAACCCCAATGATTTTATGGATGGGTTAAAAGATGCTTCCAGATAATCACTATTTGTAGCTTTGAGAAGTTGCTCGTAAAAGCAACTTCTCTATTTTGCAGATAAAAAACCTATTTCCAAAATATGTATAAATATGTATATTAAAACCGACCAATCCACTTTATTTCATCTTTGGCCCTATAAACAAGTAATATAAAAGAATGAAATATAAAAATATAATATTCAATGTCGCTGCGGTTCTGTGTTGTTTCTTTTTAATTTTATATATTCAGCATCACATACGAGGCTCTTATAACAATGGAATCATACAAAGTTTACCTAGTTTTCTCGCGACCATAGGCGCATATTTTTTGTTTCTTTTAATTAAGAGTAATCACAAAAAAGCATTAATTGCTGCTTTTATTATTAATACAATACACGAGTTGCAACGTTTTTATTTTGAAGATATCCGAGTTGATATTAAAGATATAATTGCGATTATCCTGGCTCTTTTTATTCTATCGTACTTTGGAAACTACAATATATATTCAGGCAGGAGTATGGAAAAGTGAGCATATTGGGCTTGCTCTGTAGTATATGTACATTAAATTGATAAAACAGTGATTCGGTTTTTTAAACGTATTCATTGGTCACTTTACATTCTATTAGGATACGCCTTTACTTTTGTGGTTAGTATCCTATTGTTTGCAATCGCTCCTGATGGATCTGACTTTAACCCCATATCGGACAAGAATACAATTGATATTGTATTTGTACGGTACTTGTATTTTGTATTCATCGCTCCTTTCGTGGAAACAATAATTTTTCAGCTCGCTCCTTTCCTTCTCTTACGATTTATCCTAAAGGGCCATTTTCGGTTTTGGAGTTATATTCTTTTGTCTGCATTTCTATTTTCCTTAAATCATCCTTTTGGAGACTACTATATCATTTTGACATTTATAATAGGAGCCGTATTGGCCTTTTTATTCTATGTTGCAAAGCTTCGTAGACAAAATGCACTTCTGCTGGTATCTGTTATTCATGCTATAAATAATTTGCTGGCAGAGTTAGGTGTTTAATTTAAGTGGACAAATTGATTTTCATCTGCGCTTGCGCACCTGTTGAAAGCGAATGGGGCTGGTGTTAGTTCATCCGCTCTGCTCGACCAGAGGTTTAATCACTTTGCCGCAAAAAAGCCCTTCTCCCACCCTCTTCCCAGACGGGAAGAGGAGCTGGTCCGGTGCAGTCTAAAACGTTTGATCCATTCACTGCTGCCATTCAACTTGCAGGGACCCTATCCCCCGTCTGGGGGATTATAGGGGGCGAAAAGGGAGCAGAATTGTATTGATGAGATCAGGGAACTGGGGGCACCGGTAAATTTCAGCCGTAGCCGTGGAACCTATTATTATGAGCATGATTTTGAAATGAAAGTATCTTATTCCATTCAGTTAATCTCGGAACAAACAGCCAAAAAAATAATTGGAGGTTTTTCATTAAAAAATACTTCACTACTTTTTTTTGAGAGTGGGCGATTTTAATTTAGCCCTTGAGTTTCGTGCACAAAAACTTAGGCGGCGCCGAAAAGCCTGAAACAGAGTAGGAGAAAACTAATACTTTTAGATTATGAAAGAAATGAGTAAAAAAGAGCTTCAACAAGTTGAGGGAGGACTTTTTTTGATGCTTTTAGCCTTTTCAATAGGCTATTTCTTAGGTGATTTAATTTCTGGAAAAGAGTTGCAACAGTAAAAATCAAAAGTTATGAAAAAAGATTTCAAAGAATTGAGCCAAAAAGAATTAAAAGAGATCGAAGGTGGACTTCCATTTCTTTTTTATGCCGGTATTGCTTTAGCCGGTTTCATCTGGGCTATACTCGATTAGATAAACTATGAGTTTTTAGCGTCTTAAATAAATGGAGCTTCTTACCCAACGAAAGAAGCTCCATTCTAAATTTTAAAACATGGGCAAGCTATTTAATTTATGTGTTTTAGTTCTTTCATGGCATATCGTATTTGCTCAAAAAGAAGAAATAAAAGGGTTGGTCACCAACGAAAAAAATCACCCTCTTCAATATGTGAATATTTACCTTGAAGATTCTGATTATGGAACAATTACAAACAAAGAAGGCTGGTTCAGCCTAACGATTCCTCACAATTCCTCACAAAAAAGCTTGGTAGTAAGACATATTGGGTATAGAACTGACACTATAAGAACCTCCTCAAATCAGGATTATTACAGTATATGTTTAAAGATGCTAGATTATCCTATCAATGAAATATCCGTTTGCCCTGATGATTCAGTTGCACGCATCTTGAATGAGGCGATCCAGAGAATCCCCGAGAACTATATTAGTGTAAATAGCCGACAGGTGGGCTTTTATAGGGAGTACCTTCAAAATAAGGCTATGTATCTGTACTTTGGGGAAGCAATGGTTGATTTTTTTCAGCCTTCATATAAGACTAAAGAGGATGGCACAATTAGGATTCTTAAATCCAGAATTAATAAATCAGAAGGATTAGACAGCATTTCACAATTATATTTTTACGGGGGTGTGACATTACATATCAGAAATGACATAATTAAACAGCGAAGTCTATTTTTTAATCCAAACAATTTCGATTTATATATATATCATATAGATAGCATAATAAAGGATGGATTTCAAATATTCTGGAAAGTTGGAGTTTCACCAGCTTACCGAAGTAAAAGTAAATATCGAGGACATTTTATTTTGGACTCAAGTTCTCTTGCAATAAAAGAAGCTCATTTTCAATATACAGATGAAGGGATTCTGAATAGAACAAAAACGTTAAATCAAAGCCTTGAGTGTATTTCAAGACAAATCCTAATCATATATGGAGGAGAAGAAGGAAGCTATTACCTAAAATATTTAAGAGACGAAGAAAAATTTCGGAGAAAAAGTACGAATGTGGACTATGTTCAACTTAATGAGTATGTAACAACTTCAGTTGATACCATAGCTAACAGTCCGATCCCTTTTAGAGAACAGAATCAGAGTTCAACCATATTTTCAACTTATGCCAAAGATTATTCGAAATCGGATTGGAAAGATTATACGGTACTGACGAAAGATTCTTCAATGAATAATCTGGAGCTAATGGAGCTTTCAGGTAATGAATCAGCCAGGCTGTTGTCACAACGCTATGATTTAAACTTAAAAGAAAAGCTGAAGAGGTCATTGACGACCGTTGCTGTCCGCTTATTTTTTGACGTTTCAGCCCGGGTTCGTCAATTTCCATCGGGTTCAACCATCGGGTTTGATTATTTGCCTGACGCTTCTCACCATTTCCCAATTGCCATTGAAGGCACATCCTCAGAACCTTCCTATACATTTGGTATGCTAATGGGATATCGGTTAACGAATTGCTGGAGCGTTTTTTTGGAATCTGAGTCTCAGTTAAACGCACACTATTACCGGTCAACCGGATTGGGATTGCGTTATCAGATGGCATTAAAAAATTATGGAAAAAAAATGTTTTTAACGCCATCGATAAAGGTCGGAAACGATCATTACGGGCTGGATGCCGGGATACAGGATAACCCGGCTAAATTTTCGGCGGGTGGTAAAAAGTTTGATTCCAAAGAAGTTTCCTTTGCAGTAGGAGAGTCAATGGTGAGTACTGTCTTGGGAATAGGTTTGCGCAAAGAGGTATCGCGGAATATGAGCGTTTCCCTTTCGATGGAATATGCTATGCCCGTCAGTTCAACATCAAAGCTATTTATGAAAGAAGCCTCCGGCTTTTGGCTAACCCGACGAAGAGGGATGGAGAAAATAGCCCAAAATTCCCACGTCAATATCAGTGAGGAAAATCTTCAAGCGATTAAAGAAATTTCACTCCGGAATTTTGGGTTTAAGCTTGGAGTGGAATTTGGGAGGTAAATTTGGATCACATTAGCGTAAATTAATTGGCGAATTTGAACGATAAAATGTTGTATTTTGAATTTAAAGATGAAGGTATCGTATTCCATTCTGTTAATTTCGGAACAAACAGCCAAAAAAGCAATTGGTTGGTTTTCACTAAAAAACACTTCACTACTTTTTTTTGAGAGTGGACGATTTTAATTTAGCCCTTGAGTTTCGTGCACAAAAACTTAGGCGGTGCCGAAAAGCCTAAAACAGAGTAGGAAAAAATTAATACTTTTAGGTTATGAAAGAAATGAGTAAAAGTGAGCTTCAACAAGTTGAGGGCGGAAGAATAAACGCACTGTTGTTGATAGGCGGCATTCTTACCCTCTGGGCCATCATTAATGGCGGATTGAGTAACAGCTAACAGAGAAAATCAATATTGGTGGCGTGGAATTGCTTTGTGCGCTACCAATATTTTTTGTTTTTAATATTCAGTATTCAAAAGCATCGAAATGAAAGATTATTGTGCAAAATTGCTTGTATGTAAAATATCTGTATTCCTATCACTAATCCCCTTTTCAGTTTTTCCACAAACAACTGTAGGCGGAAAGGTTGTTAGTGAGGTTTCGCTCACACCCATCCCTTTTGTAAATATTGCCATTCCTGGTACCTATTACGGTACAATAACCAACAACGACGGTGTTTTCTCATTGACAGTCCCCTCGAAACTTTCAGATAAAAAACTCGTTTTTAGCTGCATTGGATTTCAATCAGACACCATCCCGGTTTCCAAAACCCAATCCGGGCTTGTCATCAAAATGGAAGAAAAAGTAAATGAATTGCCCGAAGTTATCGTAATGCCCGAAAATACGCTTCGTAAACTATTGCAACGCGCTTATGATAAGATCCCTCAAAATTATCCGGTGACCAATACCCGATACAAGGGTTTCTACCGCGAAACCTTAAAGGATGACAACGGAAACTACATCTCTTTTGGTGAGGCGTTTATTGAGGCGGTGCGGGGCTCAGTCAATCTTAGGAATGATCAAGGCCAAATAAAAATATTAAAGTCACGCGGCGGTTATTTTTCGGGTAAAGATAGTACAACAATCGTTCGTTTTTATGGAGGCGTATTTCAATCAACCAAAGATTTTATTCAAAACCGTTCCGGCTTTATCAATCCGTCAAATTTCAAAGATTACCGGTACTCCGTGCAGAAAACAGATAACTTTTATAAAATCAATTTCAGGAAAAAGGATACAGAACATGCAATGTCAGGATATTTTCTGCTGGATACGTTGAGTTTGGCATATACCGAAGCGTGTTATTTTCGGGAACGGGATGAAGATGCTATATACTTCAAAAAGCTCGATGCTGAGAACTATTGGAAATTTGTAAAGATTGACGAGAACTATTTCTTAAAGTACAGCTATTTCAAAGGCGAGGGGTTTGATAAGTTCAGAAAGAAGAAGTTCCATCATTTCAATGAATACCTGGCGACCGAAATCTCCCCAAACTACACAAAAAAAATACCGGAAACAGAACAGGTGAATTTTTTTGATGTCTTTATGGATGAAATTCCCGATTACTCCGATAACTACTGGGATGGTTATACTATCGTGGAAGCAGATTCTTTGTTGAAACAAAACCAACTGAAGCAAGACGGTTTTCAGGCAATTTTAAACTATAAAGAAAAAACCGAAAAAAGGAAGAAGTTCCTGGCAGTTATCTCAAAACTTTCTTTGAAATATGGAATTACCTATTCCGTTCCGCAAATCATGTCCGGGGAATATGAATTTCAATTGCCGGCCATTAATCAAACCTTTACTGAACAATTTGGCAACCAAACAAGCTGGAGCTTAAGTGGTTCAGTCGGGTACTTTTTTAGGCACAACCTGGCGGTATTGCTTTCTTCTGAGAACAGTTTAGGGGACGGTTGTATTTATCGTGAAACGCTTTTGGGATTTGACTTGAAGACAAGAATGAATTCATTTGGCACACCAAATTACCTATCCTTTAAAGCAGGCCTTGGGAATGCTATGTCCATGCTGAAACTTGGCACATTCCGCAACTCAAAAACAATACAATGGGGAAACAAAAAACTTAATGCAAGCAAAATCTCAGCTTTCGCGGGTAATCAATCATGGGTTTTTAAACCAACTGTCGGTTTCTCGCGCTACCTGAAGGGGAAAAGTTCCTGGTATGTTGATTTTTCATATGTGCTCCCATTTTCTTCAAAAGAAATAATAGCACTAAAGGAAAAGTCGGGCTTATTCAGAAAATCAGCCGAGGAAGACGTATCAGAAATCGACAACCAAATTTTTAGGGACGGGAACCTTATTAATCAAACCGGTTTAAAGACGCCCAATTTCACCCTGACCATGGGAATTAATTTACTCCGGTAGTGCACCGTGGATTCACAAATGCACTTATTCGCTGGAAACCTTACGCTATAATTGTTATCTATCGGCAAGGACTGATTTGCCACGCTTGTAGAACCCCTATTATTTATTAATGATGGGAAAAAATGATCTTACCATCCTTTTTTAACCGGATTTCCCCATGCCATTCGGTAAACTCGTAAGGCGGATTACTATACCTTATCCCGGAAGCCATCGTATCCTGCTTCATTTCGATCAGATCGCCTTTGAATACAAAAGCCGCAGTATTCCTGATATTATTGAAGCTCATGTCCAGCCTGTCTCCATCCTCGTTTATCACCGAACTGGAGATGATATTTCCAGGCGTTAGCTCAAACCTGACAATTACAGCGTAATCGAGCTCTATTTTTTCAAATCCAATGTCGGGTTCGGCTGAGTCTGATCCGTCTAATATCGTGTTTGCATAACCTCTGACGCTTATACCTGCGGCTTTACTCTGAAAAGGTATAAAGCCGCTCTCGAGTTCCTGAATATAGATTGCCCGACCAATATCCTGGTTAATAGCCTGTGCCAGTGCTTTTGCTTTTTCCTGCGCCGCTTTTATCGCCGCTATTTTAACTTCGTTGCGGTATGCCGTGATTTTACTGTTTTCAACCTGATCGATCGAGACTTCCGAGATTCCCAGTTTCTGAAGCTCAACAAAAACCTGACCTGCCGTTTTACCGTCATGCACAAGCAACTGATATTCTTTCGACAGGAGAATATCATCCTTTACAAGCCAGTAACGCCGGAAATTACTTAGCAAATCCTTTATTTCCAAGTCCTTTGCCAGATCAGAGCCAAGCTCCTTCAGCTTGACAAACATTGTTTTTTCTATTTCGGTAAGACTTCTGTTTTTAAAATCCTTTTCATTCAGAAGAATCTTAATAAAGATCTTGTCGGGAACAACTTCTTTTTCAGCTTTACCAGTCACTTCAATGTAGTTCAGGTCGATAAAGTTTTTTTCTCCAGGTTGAGCTATGACCACAGAAGAGTAGAGAAGTAACAGGGCGAATAACAGGTTTTTCATGCTAATTTGTTTTAGAATAAGATGCATTTGTTGGATAAGATGGGTTTATCTAAAAAAGGTTGCGTCCTCAAGTGAATGTAACTGTTTAAAGTCGGGAACTGTGGACTGTGGAAATCCGGTTGTCATAAATGTTCAAATTAAAACTGTGTTGGACGTTTTTCAACAACGCCATCAAAGCCCTTTAAATAATAGATATTGACATCAGGCTGCACCTTCTGCCCGCGGTAGGTCCGTTCTTGTTTTGTTACCATTTGAATTGTTTGTGATGACTTTCTGACTGACTCGGGCAACGGTTGGGAGGAGACATAAAGGGCATCATAACCCTTGTGTTCAAATTGATCAATCCCTGGCCACAAGTCGAACTGGTTCATTCTTCTTCCATCGTTGACACAGTATGTCTGCGGGTTACCATCCACATAAAAAGACAAAACCGAGGCAATGTGATAGCTGTCACTGAAGATGAAAATATTATCCGGGCCCAACTTATCCAACACCTCGGTCACCTTCTCTCCCAACTGATCCCAGGCGGCCTGTCTGCTGTATATATCCACTGTCGGGGGATAGAGGTTTTTCATTCCCAGCGTATCAAGTGCCGAAGGAAAAGATACCATAAGCATTAAGATACCGGTAATGCCAACATAACGCAAACGTTGCTTATTGTTGAAAAAATGGGCCAGCGAATAACCGACTAATAGTGGAAGCGATGTAAAAGCAAAGAAAGTCCAATTAATGTAATTTTTTTTGATTGAAAGCACCAGGAACAGGCCCCATACCAGCAGTAATGGGACCAGCAAAAAAATTACTGCCTTATAGTCGCTTGTCAATTCTTTATTTCTCCACTTTTTGTAAAGCTTGTAATAAACCGGCAGAAAAATGGGAGAAATACTGAGCAACTGCCCGCCAAAATATTCAAAAATCCGCCCAATGGATCTCAACCAGCTACCATGAGGCTTATAAGCGCCCATTAATCCAAAAATGTGTCTGGCCCCCACAAAATCCCGGGACAAGTTCCAGAATAAAACAGGGGTGCAAATAATAAAGGCGATAAACATCGACACATAAAACCGGGGCATCTTTAGCAGGTTCCTGTCTCCCAGCCAGCCAATAAAAACCAACGAAGGCACCCACAAAAGCATGGTGTATTTGCTGATAATACCCAGACCGAGCGTTAGCCCAGATAAAACCCAGTATTTTAGTTTGTCTTTCTGCAGGGCATGCAAGCAAAAAAGCATATTTAAGGACCAAAACAGAACAAGCAATGTATCAGTTGTAAATACTTTAGAAACAAAATGATAATGAGGCAACACAAAAAGAACAATGGAGGACCAAAAGGCTACTTTTTCATCCTTGAATAATCTTCGGGCAAGTGCATAATGAATAAACGGAAGCATAAAGCCAATAGCAATGGCATTTATCCGGATACCAATAACGGTATCCCCCAGAAGCATGGTCGAAAGATGATTGGTCCAGGCGATCAGTGGGGGTTTTGAATAGTAAGACCAGTCCAGGTGTTTCGACCAAAGCCAGTATTGGGCTTCTTCGCTGTTCAACGGCATGGGATCATGCAAGACATCAAGGAGCCGGACAAGCAACAAAATGATATTGATTCCAAGAATGAAAAAAGCGCCGTATTTTTTATAGAAATTCTTATTCATCACTGAGTTAATTCTAAAAAAATCATCCCCACTGTAACTAAAAAGCTCCGGTTTTTCGGAGAAAGATAGGAATGCTTATAAAAGTTATCCGTACTATATTCAAACCTGGCATCAAGGAAAAATGGGTTGTGCTGGAAGCGGGGCGGCCAAAAATAGGATTAAACCTAAAATTACGAAATGCTTCATCTTGTTATTTTTTAATTGTTATACTTGTTGGTTAACTATTGCTACAAAATAAAGGTATACGTTTTCTCTGTGATTGTAAGAATCGGAAGGTGTTTGACAGGTAACCTTTTTGAAAACACATTTAGGGAACGACGATCGATTTTGATGTAACAGCGTAGGCGCTGAAATACCCCAATACGCCACCGCTGAAATTGGATGAGGGATTTGTTGGCGATGCGGAAAATTCTCCGCCCGATTCATCCAGTGTCCTGTAGTATTCGTATACGCCTTCGTCAATATTTTGCATAAAGACGATAACCTCGTCTCCCTGCTTTAATTTAATATCGTCTTCTTCATCCGGTTCGATGGATGTCCTGATGGTATTTCCATCCTGCAGCCAGTCCTTATCAATGATGATCTCTTTTTGCTTTACATTGTTAATCAGTTGCACAAAACGATAATAATTGTCAATTCCCTCCGGATCGATATAACGGGCTTCGACATAGCTGGTTTTGTCTCCAAAACCGATGCTTTGCTCCTCAATCGTGAGGGTATCGATGGCTACAGGGAGTGGCATGGTTGATACAGCCGTATAGGTTTGTTCGTCTATTGTTACGTCAAGGGTATATGTTCTTCCAGGTGTTCCCTGTATCGAGACCGTGGTATAGGTGCCAGGAGAAGTCTCGGGCAGGATTTCTGAATTCCCGGCATCATCGCTGATCTGCACCGTCGCAACCGATATGGGAGGGAAGTCATTCAACTCATCAAAATTGACGGATCTGGATAGCTTGACGGTATATGGTCCGGTCTGGTCTGTGATATTTCCCTCAATAACAATTTGCGGCGACGAGTCATTTAAATCGACATCAATTACTTTTTCACACGAAGTCAGGATCAATACCCCTGTCATAAAAAGGGCTGCTTGCTGTATTATTTGTCTTTTTTTCATTGCACTTAGAATTTAAAATTATAGGTAACCGAGGGGATCCAGCGGAAAAGGCTCGTCTGCACGGCTTCGGTTCTGGACGGGTCTGATTCACTTTCCTCAAACCTGATGATATAAGCATTCTGACGGCCATAAGCGTTATAGAGCGAAAAGGTCCAGCTCGATTCGCCACGGCTGGCCTGGGATTTTTTCTTTTTCAGCCAGGTCACGCCCAAGTCCAGGCGATGATAATCAGGCATCCGGTAGCCATTCCTTTCCGTATAATAATTCACGACTTTCCCGTCAATTTCATATTTGCCGCTGGGGAAGGTCACGGCATTTCCGGTATAGTATACCCACGTTGCCGACAAGGTCAGGCGGGGAGAAAAGTTATAGATGCCAACAACGGAAACATCATGCATCCTGTCTTGTTTTGCCGGATAATATTCACCATTGTTGATCCCGGCAATTTTTTTCTCCGTGCGCGAAAAGGTATAACCAATCCATCCGTTGAGATTCCCGTATTTTTTCTTCAGCAGAAACTCAATGCCATAGGCTCTCCCCTTCCCAAAAAGCAATTCCGACTCTACATCCTCATTAAACTGCAATTCTGCCCCGTCTTTATAATCAAGCTGGTTTTGCATGTATTTGTAATAGACTTCGGTAGAAAATTCAAAGGTGTTCTTATTGAAATTCCGGAAGTAGCCCAGCGAAATCTGGTCGGCAATTTCAGGCTTTACATTATTACTGCCCGGGATCCATAAATCGGTAGGGTTACCTGCGGTGGAATTGGATAGCAGGTGCAGGTTCTGCGTATTTCTGGTATAGGACGCTTTTATTGAACTCTTTTCGTTGAACAAATAGCTGGCGCTGAAACGGGGTTCTATATTAAAATAGGTCTTCACAAAGTCTCCTTTGCTATAAGAAATCGTGTCGGTCGTATTTCCGTCGCTGTCATACGTATAAAAGTCGCCGGGCCCCAGCGCGCTGAACGTTGAGAGCCGGACCCCATATTCAAAGCTTAGCGCTTCTCCGGGTTTAAACTGATGTGAAGCGTAAACAGCATTCTCCCAAGCATGCCTGTGGGAAATATCAAGCTCGTTGGTATTATCGTCACTTTTTACTGAAATAACGCCCGGTATTATTTTATGATAGATCGAATTCAGTCCAAATTTGAATTTGTTTTGTGTATTGAGAAAATATTGAAAATCCTGTTTCAGGTTGTAATTCTGTATCCTTGATGTGATCTCTCCTTCGGTACCCTGCAGATCGATATCAATCTTGTAATTGTAGTTACTGAATATCAGGGAAGTGTTGGAAAATATTTTTTCATTAAAAAGGTGATTCCACCGTAAGGTCCCTGTCGTATTTCCCCAGTTAAAGCCCAGCTCATCTCCAAATCCGAATACGTCCCGGCCAAAGTAACCCGAAAGGTAAATCCTGTTTCTGTCATTGATCCGGTAATTGGCCTTGGCATTCAGATCATAAAAATAAAGTTTTGACTGATTGATGTCGTCATTGCTCGAAAGTTTCAAAAACAGGTCGGCATAGGTTCTGCGTGCCGAAACCGTAAATGAGCCTTTATCTTTTACCAGCGGACCTTCCACATTTAGCCGGGATGCGATCAGGCCTATTCCGCCGCTTACACCAAATTGCTTATTATTCCCGTCATTCATTCTCATATCCAGCACGGAGGCAAGACGACCGCCATATTCAGCTGGTTGTGTGCCTTTATAAAGTTCAACGTCTTTGATTGCATCGGCATTGAAAACAGAGAAAAAGCCCAATAGATGAGATGCATTATAAACGGTTGCCTCATCCAGTAAGATTAAATTCTGGTCGGCCGCCCCTCCGCGAACAAAAAAACCGCTGCTTCCCTCACCCGCCGATTTTACTCCCGGACGTAACTGAATGGCCTTTAATACATCTTTCTCACCAAGGATCATGGGAATATCCTGAATTTCCTTCATCGAGATCTTTTCGACTCCCATTTGGGTTTTCGTTATATTTTCGTTTGGTTTTTCGGCCGTGACTGTCACTTCACCCAGCTCACTCGACTCCTCCGTCAACGTAAAATTATGCGAAACATTTTGTTTCAGGTTCACTTTAAAAGACTGAGGCTCGTAACCCAGATATTGTGAAACAATGGTGTAATCTCCTTCAGGAATGGTGATCGAATAGAAACCATACGCGTTGGTAGTGGCACCGGTGCTCAGCTCCTGTATGATAATTGTCGCACCAATCAATTCTTCTCCTGTAGCCGAATCCCGCACATATCCGCTCACGGTATAACGTCTCTTTGGAGACGTGATCACTTTTGGTTTAAGGATAACCTGCTTGCCGTGGAACTGATACTCCATGTTTAGATTTACTGCAAGCAAGTCCAAAACTTCTCTCGCCGTCATCTCCTCAGCGGAAGCATTAACTTCTTTATCCAGATCCAATGCCTGTTCATTGAAGGAAAGGTGAAGCCCTTCTACTGCTTTGAGCTTTTCAAGGAAAACACGTGCCGGAGCACGCTTTGTGCCAAGGTTGACTTTTCCCTGCAACACATCATCCTGGCCATTAGCCTGCAATCCGGGTAAAATCAGGAATACAATCACCCATGACGATAATGGTATTCCAAAACGTTGGAATACGTTTAAAAATAAGATCTTCATAAAAACTAAGCTGTTTGTTTGTATTTTTATTTTCTAAGAATATAGCCTTCCGCAGTTTCTTCGCACCGGAGATCCAGGGTCATGCTGATTACTTCCAGTACTTCTTCACTACTTTGTTTTTCGAAGCTGGCACTCAGCGTTAACAATTCAGGATTGGGTGTATCAATCGCGATAGGTTTATGATAATAGCCGGATAAAACGTTTACGACTTCCGGTAGCGCTGTATTGTTAAAAATCAGGATACCTGTTTTCCAGGCCAGCAGGTTGGGATCCGCTATCCGGAATTTGGTGAGCAAACGGTTTGTATACTCAAACTTGGCTTGCTCACCCTTTATTAGCAATGCCGAGTTGTCGGCATCTTCTTTTTCCGAAAAAGAAACTTTTCCTGTTAACACGGCTATTGAGGCTTTATCTTTATCTGTCTTGATGTTGAATGATGTTCCTAAAACGCGGGTCACTGTTCCCTGCGCTTCTACAATAAATGGTCTTTCCACGTCTCTGGCAACTTTAAAAAATGCTTCACCCGACAGGAAGACCGTGCGTTCCTCCCCCACAAAAGTTTCCGGGAACCTGACAGTTGTTTGGCGGTTTAACCAAATCACGGAACCATCGCTTAATAATATGGAATCGATCGTTGAACCGGTCGTGAATTCCTTGAGCAAACCAGTGGTAAGTGTTTTATGATCGAAGCCTGTGTGTGTCACAATCCACATAATACTTACAGCGGCCACTAAAACGGCTGCAACTCTGCCTGCCCATTTCCATGTTCTAAAGCTTAGCGAACGGATCTTCTGTTTTTGGGAAATTCCTGTTTCAATGTTTTGCCAGGCCTTCTTCAGGTTGGGCGAATAGTTTTGATAAACATCGCCCGATGCTTTCCACATCGCTTTAAGCTGTTCCTGCCGATGCCTGTTGGAGCCATCCTGTAGCCAGATGCCCATTTCTTTTTGTTCCTCATCTCCACTTTCATCTTTGAGGTAACGTATCATTCTTTCCTTTTCCGAATCTTTCATGCTTAATCTGTCTTCTACAGAATAAGGCAGTAAATTTGGGACCTACCCTAAGCCGGCACCCCATTTTTTTTTAAAATCTTCGAAATTTCATCGCTTTTCTATTTAGAAGTGGTACCATATCGCCATTCCAAATAGAAAGATATAGCCGTGTTTTTCCAAAATTTTTCTGATGATCCGGAGAGCAGAACTGACATGGTACTCCACCACTTTTTGTGAGATGTTTAACTTTTCTGCAATCTCAGGATAAGTAAAACCTCCATTCCGGCTGAAGGTAAAGATCATCGCTGTTTGTGGCGGGAGATAAGCCAGGATTTTTTCGATAAGTACCGCCAGTTCCTTTGACTCCAGATCATCCGCTGTTACTCCCAAATTTATCATTGCCTCTTCGTCTACCGTCATTTTATTGAGCTGGTAAAGCTTACTTTTCAGATAATTGATGCATTTGTTTTTAACAGAACGGTATAAATAAGCCTCGATTGAAGTTTTTATATTGAGCGAAGATCGCTTCTCCCATAAATAGATAAAAATATCCTGAACGATTTCTTCCGCAACCATTGAATCGGCTACATGCCGGAGTGCAAACCGGGTTAGATCAGTATAATATGCACCAAAAAGTTGCTCTAAAGCCGTTTTATCTTCATTTTTTAATCTTTTCAGTATTTCCTGAGTCATGATATTCCTGATCAATAAAAAAGCTGCCGAAGGTATAAATTTCTTTATAAATACTTTTTTAAACTGCCCCCTTTTTCGATCCTTCCAGCTGCTTCCCTTTGCAATACCGACCGGAATTGATTGCTACCGCCAGATTTTGGGACAAGACAGTGACTTTTGCGATAATCTTCTTTCTGAACTACTTTTGTCTTTAGTGAGGATTCGTGATCTTGATTTTTTTAGTTTTATTTGATACAGATACCAGCAGTAATGAGTACCAAGCCAGAAGAAGGAGAAAGGAGGCAAAAAGCCGGAAATATGCCATTAAACTCAGCGTGGAAAGTTCAACTTGGCACCATTGGTCAGACCATTGTAGGCCAGATTGAGCTCAAACCAAAGTTGTCGCCCCTCTTAAATGCCGTTGCCAATGAAATTGTAAAAGGAGCTTCACCATCGGTCATTTCTGTTTCGATTACCTATAACCAGCGGGAGTTTTTAAGCAAGGGTTTTAAGCATTCGGCCATGGTTTTTCGCAGTTTCATTGAAACATCGGAACAGCCAGAGGGGGTCATCGAGATTTATTTCAACACCGACTTAATTGGATCTGAAAACCAGGACGAATACCTCGCTGTCAAGGAGCAATTACCTTACTGGCGTACCATCATTAGTGGTGCGATTGCCAATATCCGGCTAAAAGAGCTTCTTGCTGAAAATACCGAACGGCTCAAAGAACTAAAGGGAATTAACACCACCTATGAAATTCTGAAGCGTTCGCGAAAGCTGGAAGACAGCCTGCCCCAAATTTGCACGATTTTGCCCGATTCGTTTCAGTACCCCGAAGATACGGTTGTGCGAATCAATTACGGGGGAAAAAGCTACAAGACTGCCGGTTTTAAAGAAACGCCCTGGAAAATTAAGCAGTTTTTTCAGACCGATACCACCAAGAAAGGGAGCATTGAGGTTTTTTATACCAGGCCGTTTCCCGAGCTCGACGAAGGCCCTTTTTTGAAGGAAGAGCGCAACCTGCTGAATAACCTGGCAGAGTTGATCGCCGGCCGAGCCGTGAAGAACATGTTCACCCGCTTGCATCGCGTCAATACCGAACGGTTGAAAGAACTTCAAGCGATTAATCAAACCTCAAAAATTATTGAAGAAAGCAATAGTGTTGACGAAGCACTGCAACGCATCTGTAATATTTTGCCGCAGTCATGGCAATATCCGAAATTTACCGCTTGCCGGATTCGCTTTGAACGCGGCGAATACATTACCTCCAATTTTGATGAAACCCCTTGGATTCAACAGGAAAGCCTGGTAACCGTTGATAACAAAAAGGGAAGCATTGAAATTTTTTACCTCAAGCAATTTCATGATGAACAGGAGGGGCCATTTTTACGCGAGGAGCGCGACCTGATCAAAAACATCAGCAAGTTGGTTAGTGGCTACCTGAATAGTTTTAAAGGACTCGAAATTATCAACAACAAAGGCGTGGTGATCAGCAGCCAGCATCGGTCCGACGAATTCAGAAAATCGCTTGTACGAAACAAGAAGCCATTGCAGCTTTACTTCAACCAGCAGTCGCTCGAAAAGTATGTGTATCTCGACATGATGAAGTACAAAGTGAAACACATCTTGTTTGTTTCAACCCTGTACGATGCCTTTATGCTCGAAAGTGAAGACTCATTTTTCGAGAAATTTCTGGGTGAAATTTACCAGTACAGCCTCTTTTCGCTTCCGCGGATTACCGGTGTTTCATCGGCTGAAGAAGCCCTCGAACTGCTGGAAACCACAAACTTCGATTTGGTCATCCTCATGGCCGGCCTCGACCGCAAGGCTCCCATCGATTTGAGCGAGCAAATTCGCGAACAAAACAAAACGATTCCAATCTACCTGTTGCTCAATAAAAAAAGCGATCTGAAATATTTTGAAACCCTGCTTCCCACCATCCGGTCGGTCGATCAGTTGTTTGTTTGGAATGGCGATTCACTCATTTTGTTTGCCATTGTCAAATCCATCGAAGACCGGGTGAACGTTGAGAATGACACCCGGATCGGCCTGGTGCGTGTAATTCTGGTCATAGAAGATTCGCCCTTGTACTACTCTAAATACTTGCAGTTTTTGTATTCGATCGTGTTCGATCAGGTGCAGCAAATTTTACCCGAAGTGGAGAAAAATGAGCTGGACAAAATTGGACGCATGCGTTCGCGGCCCAAAATTTTGCTGGCAAAGAATTACGAAGAGGCAACCGCAATCTTCAATAAATACAAAGACTTCATTTTGTGTGTCATCAGCGATATGGAGTTTGAACGGGCCGGGAAGATGGATAAAAAAGCCGGAGTCAGTTTCATTCAATACGCCAAGGCCAACATTCATAAATTGCCGGTAATTTTGCAATCGTCGGAGGTGAGTAACCGGAATTACGCAAAAAAAATGGATGCGGTATTTCTGGATAAAAATTCGGATACGCTGCTCCAGGACTTGAAGCATTTCCTGAAAAATTACTTGGGTTTCGGAAATTTTGTTTTTCTGAATGCCAAAGATGAAAAAATAGCAGTAGCCAAGTCGCTCCGGGAGTTTGAGTCCCTGTTGCAGAAAATCCCGGACGAATCCTTTTATCTCCATGCGCTTGAAAATAATTTCTCGCTGTGGCTGATGGCCCGCGGCGAAATTCAGCTGGCTAAAACCCTAAACCCAGTGCCGGTAAACTCACTCGAAAATGTGGGCGAATCTCGCAAGTTCTTCCTCGAAACCATCCATCGGTATAGAGAGGAGAAAAAGAAGGGACGAATCATGGGCTTTGACGAGACAGCCTCGCTTGATGAACGAAATATCGTGTCGTTTTGTGCTGGTTCGCTGGGTGGTAAAGGTCGTGGACTGGCCTTTATCAATGTACTGATTTACAATTACGATTTTTCGGTTCTGGCCTCCCATATCAATATTTCAACGCCCATTACCATCATTGTTGGCACCAATGAGTTTCAAAACTTCATCAGCCGGAACAACCTGGATGGCGTGATAACCAACCCTGATATCAGCTACGGCGAACTTCGGAAACGCTTTTTTGAAGCCAACCTGACCAGTTCGCTCATGCGCAAGCTTAAAATCCTGGTTAATCAAATTGACAAGCCAATAGCTGTCCGCTCATCCAGCACTTCCGAGGATTCTATTACCCATCCTTTTTCGGGCGTTTTCGACACTTACATTATCCCCAACTCCAAGCATAACAAGCGCCAGGTGGCTGAGCATATGGCTAATGCCATAAAAATGGTTTACGCGTCGATTTATTCTGACGAAGCCCGGACCTATTTTGAGGCGATTCACCATCGGGTGGAAGATGAAAAAATGGCTATTGTCTTGCAGGAACTGGTCGGCTCCTATCATGGCGATCACTATTATCCGCACATCAGCGGTGTGGCCCAGTCATACAATTACTACCCAATTGCAGATATGAAACCAGAGGAAGGTTTTGCAGTCATCGCCATTGGGCTAGGAACATACGTTGTAGGAGGCTGGAAATCGTACCGTTTCTCACCGGTCTATCCCAAGGTTTCGGTTTATGGAATGAAGGATTTGCTCAACAGCACGCAGGTGAAATTTTACGCGTTGAACTGTTCCAACCTTGACCTCGACTTACTTAACAAAGGGGAACTGGCCTCGCTCGACTTGCTCGACATTGAAGAGGCTGAGAAGCATGGTACCCTGAAACACTGTGTGTCGGTTTATAATCCAGACAACGATCGCATAGAGCCGGGGCTGAATACTTACGGACCGAGGGTTGTCAATTTTGCAAACATTTTGCAGTACAAGTACATCCCACTGGCTAAAACAATTGACGCTATTTTGAAAGCGGTTGAGGAAGCTTTTGGTTCTCCGGTTGAAATTGAGTTTGCTGTTGATCTGACACCGGGGAAACATGAATTGCCTACCTTTTACTTGCTGCAAATTAAACCTTTGCTGGCTAGCCTGGAATCACATTATTTCGATTTTAACGCTGTTGATCCGGCGAAAATGCTTCTTCGGTCGGGAATGAGCTTGGGAAACGGCGAAATCAATAAAATTACGGATGTCATTTTTGTTGCACCTGAAAAGTTCAGTAAGTTGAAAACCATGGAAATGGCCTCTGAAATTGACATCCTGAACAAGAAGATGGTGAAGGAGAAGCGAAAGTATATTCTGATAGGGCCGGGACGTTGGGGCACACGCGACCAGTTTTTGGGCATTCCGGTCAATTGGGCGCAAATATCCAACGCGAAGGTGGTTGTGGAAACCAGCCTCGAAAATTTTCCACTCGATTCGTCGCTTGGCTCACATTTCTTTCACAACGTAACTTCCATGAATATTGGCTATTTTTCGGTGCTTCATAATTCAACGACTGATGTTATTCGCTGGGACATATTGAATAGCCAGAAACTTATTTCTGAAACCGCCTACCTTAAACATGTTCGTTTTAAAGAACCACTTCGGGTGGTGATGAATGGGAAGACCAAAACGTCGGCGATCATCATTTGATATTCAAAAGTTAGAAGAATGATTCACATCGGAATATACGACGAGCATAAGCTAATGGGAAAGGGACTGGAACTGATTTTGGAGCCAGTTCCGGATTTCGAGGTGCTGTTTTGTACCGACAGCAAGGAGAAACTGGCAGTTTTGTGTCAGAACAAAAGCTTGAATATTCTGATTCTCACCATTCATGACACTTCCGTACGAACCATGAATTTGATTGTTCGCCTGTCGCTGGCGAACCCCAAAGCCCGCTTGCTGATCCTGTCATACGACAATAGCGAAGAGACCATTATTAAAATCGTTAAATCGAAAGCCAGAGGCATTTTAGGCCGAGAAGCCTCTAAAAAAGAGTTGATTGAAGCGATTTACACCTTGAGAAACGGTTTTGACTATTTTACCAGCTCCATCAACCAGATGGTTCTCAACCAGTACATTAACAAACTGGAAACCCCGGACGATAGAAATGATGGCCTGCGCAGTTTGAGCGAGCGCCAGATTGAAGTGCTCAAACTTTGGGGGAAAAGCTATTCGAACCAGGAAATTGCCGACGAATTGTTTATCAGCGTGCGAACGGTTGAGGCGCACAAAAACCAGATCATGCAAAAGCTTCAGTTGAAAAGCATGGTTGAGCTGGTGAAGTTCTCCATCAGAAACAACATCATCGAAATTTAGAAAGCTTGGCTTCAATTACTTCCTCCTTTAAGTGAATCACCTAATTCGTCTCCGAAATTTACCCTTTGCCTGCTTCTGTATTATTTTTGGTGAAAACGGTCTGGTGTGGCTGGTGCACTTCAAAAAACCGGCTAGTGGACTCCGGAGGAAATAAAAACCCAAAAAAATATAGCATTATGGCTGATCTTTTAAATGTAAAAGTAGATGAATTGATGGCAAAAGTGATTGCCAAAAATCCGAATGAAACTGAATTTCACCAGGCAGTACAAGAGGTAGCTGCTTCGTTGATGCCTTTCATCAACGAGAACCCCAAACACCTGATCAATAAAGTATTGGAACGGATGGTCGAGCCGGAACGCGTGATCATTTTCCGGGTGCCTTGGATCGACGACAAAGGGGAAGTACAAGTGAATCGCGGGTATCGTATTGAAATGAGCAGTGTAATTGGACCCTATAAGGGAGGACTGCGTTTTCACCCCACTGTAAATCTTGGAATCCTGAAATTTTTGGCCTTTGAACAGGTGTTTAAGAATAGCTTGACCACCCTGCCTATGGGCGGTGGAAAAGGCGGTTCTGACTTCGATCCAAAAGGAAAATCGGATAATGAAGTGATGCGTTTTTGTCAGAGCTTCATGACCGAACTGCAACGCCACATTGGGCCAAACACCGACGTACCTGCCGGTGATATCGGTGTGGGCGGAAGAGAAATTGGCTACCTGTTTGGCCAGTACAAGCGGATTAAGAACGAGTTTACCGGCGTGCTCACGGGTAAAGGTGTTGAATATTCCGGAAGCTTGATCCGTCCGGAAGCAACGGGTTACGGAACCGTTTATTTTACACAGGAAATGCTGAAAGAGAGGAACGACAGCCTCGAAGGAAAAGTTGTTGTGATTTCGGGATCGGGCAACGTAGCGCAATATGCCACCGAAAAAGTCCTGGACATGGGCGGAAAAGTAGTGACACTCTCTGACTCGGCCGGTTTCATTTACGACAAAGACGGAATTGACCGCGAAAAGCTGGATTACGTCATGCAACTGAAAAACATTCGCAGAGGCCGGATTAAAGAATATGCTGATAAGTATGGCGCTGAGTATTTCGAAGGTCAAACGCCATGGGGTATTGCATGTGATGTTGCTTTGCCGTGCGCCACGCAAAACGAACTAAACGAAGAAGATGCTAAAACCTTGGTCAAGAATGGCTGTTTCGTGGTTGCTGAAGGTGCCAACATGCCATCGACAGCCGAAGCGATTGATGTGTTCCTGGAAGCTAAAATCCTTTATGCTCCCGGAAAAGCAGCCAACGCTGGAGGTGTAGCGGTTTCTGGGCTGGAGATGACCCAAAACTCCATGCGCTTGCCATGGACACGCGAAGAAGTTGATGAGCGCCTGCAACAAATTATGACCAGCATCCACGATACCTGCGTGAAATATGGCCGTGAAGACGAAAACTACATCGACTACCAAAAAGGAGCAAACATTGGTGGATTCATTAAGGTGGCCGATGCAATGATCGCTCAGGGAGTAGTATAAAAACGGTTTAGGTTTCGAGTGCGATAATATATTGACCGCACAATTCAACATGCTTTAGTTTTTGCCATAATGTTGGGTTGTGCGGTTTTTATGTCACAAGCAGTTCATGTGCTACACGAAATCAATTTTCCACATAAAAATCATGTCGATTCTAACTGGTAGTTACTATTTTTAGCAGCTTAATGAATTGACCCACGTGTTGAGGTCAGAAATCTTATTTGAACGAATTATGAAACGAACAGGATTTTTATTGCTTTTTATGGTAGCCGCGCAAATGATGTTGGGGCAGAACCAAATCGACTTGAGAAAATGGAACATGTCGGCCATGCAAGAACAGCATTTGCCCGCTTTCGCTCAGGTTCCGGATGTTGAGGGAAATAAATTTGAACTCGCCAACCTGTTAAAACATTCCCAAATCTCATTAAAGCATGCGGATTACCAGTGGTCAGCGATTGAGCTGGGCGATGACAGTCTGGTGACTGCCAATACCGGAGAAATGGTGTTGCTGTCGGGCTTCCTTTCGACTGATCGCTGGATTAAAGGGTCACTCAGTTTGACCATCAATGCAGTTTGTGAAATTTATGTGGATGGCGAACTTAAGAAGACGCAAAAAGATACCGATTTATCGGAGAACAAAATTGAGCTCAAACTTCAACCGGGTAAACACCAGGTGTTGGTGAAGTTGATTGTGGGTGAAGATCCACTGAAACTAAGTGCCGGGCTCACTGCGGGAAAAGGGTTAGAGGATGCTCCAATAGCCTGGAACTTAAACCCCGATCGATATCTGACAATCTTCGATGTGCTGGATGGAAAAGATATATCGACAGCCAAGATTTCGGCTTCCGGAAAGTATGTTATAATTGGTTATTCTGAGAAGGTTGAAAAAACCGGGAAAAGTAAGTCGTGGCAGGAAATTTATGATTTAGAGCAAAAGCAAAATGTCACTGTGCTCCGGAATCCCGGAATCTCACAACTCAAATGGCTCCCCACCTCGGATCGCCTAAGTTATGTGCTTTGGTTTGACGGAAAAGCGGATTTATTTGTTTACGATCTAACTTCGGGTGTTGAAACGCAAGTGGCTCAAAGTCTGGAAGATTTTTCAGGATACAGCTGGGCCAACAGCGAGGATTTTGTAATCTATTCGAGAAATGTAAAGGCGAAGAGTGCAGGCGACTTAAAACGCATTTTTGGAAACGACGATCGTCTTCCGACCTTCCGCAACCGGTCATTTTTATGTAAAATTGATGTCGCAAGCGGCCAGGTTTTTCCACTAACTGCTGGCAATTTGACTTCCCGCTTGCACGATATTCATCCTTCGGGTACCAAAATTCTGTTTTCGACCCGAAGAAGGGATTACGGCGAAGTGCCTTTTGCAAAACAGGACTTGTACGAAATGGACCTGCAAACCCTGGCACTCGATACCATCTGGAAAGATAAACTGTATGGCGGTTCCTGCCAATATTCGCCCGATGGAACACAATTATTGGTGCAGGGCGGCCCCGAGTGTTTTGGTCCGCTTGGCGTGAAGGTAAGTGAAGGTAAAATTCCGAATAGCTACGATTCGCAATTGTTCCTGTTCAACCTCGCAACCAGGCAGGCTGACCCGATTACCAAAGATTTTGACCCGTCGGTTGATGAGGCCCATTGGACCAAAAGCAACCGGATTTACTTGGCAGCAGTTGAGAAAGATTTTAAATATTTGTACGAATATGATCTGAAAAAGAAAGCCTACCTAAAAATTGAGTTGCCGGTTGAGGTACTCAATTCCATCGATTATGCCAACGACAAGCCCGTGGCGGTTTTTACCGGAAGCAGTCAAACCACACCTGAAAAGCTATTTGCCTTAGACTTGAAAAAGGAAAGCAGTGAATTGATGGCTTTTCCAAAAGCTGAGCAGCTTGAGCCGGTCCTGTTTGGAGAAACAGAGGATTGGAATTTTGTCAACCAAAATGAAACAACCATTTACGGGCGGGTTTATTATCCGCCCAATTACGAAGCCGGAAAGAAATACCCAGTTATCGTCAATTTTTATGGAGGAACAGCGCCAACTGATCGTTCGTTTGGCGGGCGCTATCCAAAGAATACCTGGGCGGCCAGCGGTTACCTGGTGTATGTAATGCAGCCCAGCGGTGCAACTGGCTTTGGACAGGATTTCTCGGCCCTGCATGTCAATGGCTGGGGCGCTGAGGCCATTGATGACATTATTGAGGGAACCGAAAAGTTTTTGGCAGCACATGCCGACGCTGATGCCGAAAATGTTGGCTGTATTGGCGCGTCGTATGGCGGTTTTACCACCATGCTGTTGCAAACCCGAACCGACTTGTTTAAAACTGCCATCTCGCATGCGGGCATCAGTTCCATAACCAGCTATTGGGGCGAGGGCTACTGGGGCTATTCTTACAGCGCCGGCGCCTCCAAATTCAGCTACCCCTGGAACCGGAAAGACATTTTTGTGGACAACAGCCCGCTGTACAATGCCGACAAATTCAACAACTCCATCTTGCTGCTGCACGGAACGGCCGATACCAATGTGCCGGTTGGCGAAAGTTTGCAGTATTATGCTGCTTTAAAGCTGCTGGGCAAAGATGTGGAGATGGTTTTGATTGAAGGCGAAAACCACTGGGTGCTCGACTACGAAAAACGGCTGAAGTGGCACAACACCATTATGTCGTGGTTCGATAGGAAGTTGAAGAACCAACCGCAGCAGTGGAGCGACTTGTATCCGGAGAAAAATTTATAAGAGGAAAAGGATGTTGCGCAACCGGCATTGAGTGGAAAATTCAACCAAGCAGATCAAGGAATCATTAATTTTCATTTGGACCTTAATTTCAATTTTCAATCCAGCTGAAAAAAGGATACTTTTGTGCCGCAATTAGTTAATTATTTAAAACGATTATAAATTATGGCTTCAGTACAAAAAACCTTTTTGATGATTCTGGATGGTTGGGGAATCGGCGATGGCTCGAGAAACGATGTCGTGGCAACAGCTCCAACGCCTTTTATCGATTCATTACTGAAAGAATATCCCAACTCGCAATTGCTTACTTCAGGTGAAAACGTAGGTTTGCCCGACGGACAAATGGGTAACTCGGAAGTTGGTCACCTGAATATTGGTGCCGGCCGTGTGCTTTATCAGGACATGGTAAAAATTACCAAAGCAATCCGTGAACGCACCTTGTGGGAAAATCCACAACTGCTAAAAGCATATCAATACGCCAAAGACAACAATAAAAAAGTACACCTGATCGGGCTGGTTGGCCCAGGCGGAGTACATGCACTAAGTTCGCACATGGTGGCGCTTTGCCAAATGGCTACCGATTTGGGACTCGAAGATGTATTTGTTCACGGACTGACTGATGGCCGTGACACCGACCCGCGTTCTGGCCTCGGTTTTCTCGAAACAGACCTGGAAGCACTGAAAGCTACCAATGGAAAATTCGCTTCCATCATTGGTCGTTACTACGGCATGGATCGTGATAAAAATTACGACCGTCTGAAACTGGCTTACGATTTATACACCAAAGGCAAAGGTGAAAAATCAACCGATTTGTTGGCGTCCATACAGGCTTCGTACGATGCCGGAGTAACCGATGAGTTTATTCAGCCCATCTGCATGGTGAAAGAAGATGGCAGCCCGGTTGGACTGATTGAAGAAAGAGATGTGGTGATTTGCTACAACTTCCGCACCGACCGCTTGCGCCAAACGACAATCGTATTCACGCAACAGGATTTGCCTGAATTTGGCATGCATACCATGAATTTAGAGTGGTACACCATGACCAGCTACAAGGCCGATTTCAAAAATGTCAATGTGATTTTCGAAAAGATCAACCCAATCAATACCATGGGAGAAATCGTGTCGAAGGCCGGACTGAAACAGATTCGGATTGCTGAAACCGAAAAGTATGCCCACGTAACTTTCTTTTTCAGTGGTGGCCGCGAAGAAGAATTTGAAGGCGAAAGCCGACTTTTGGTTCAATCGCCAAAAGTTCCCACGTATGACCTTCAACCCGAAATGTCGGCACCAAAAATTAAGGATGCCATTATTCCTGAGCTGTACAAAGGCGAAGTGGATTTTGTTTGCCTGAACTTTGCCAATGGCGACATGGTTGGTCACACCGGCAATTATGAGGCTATTACCAAAGCTATTACTGCTGTTGACTCGTGCGCTAAGGAAGTGGTTGAAGCCGCCCGTGCCAATAACTACAATGTGTTGATTATTGCCGACCACGGAAATGCTGACAACGCGGTAAATCCAGATGGATCGCCTAATACCGCGCACTCGTTAAACCCGGTTCCTTGCATTTATGTGAGCAACAACAAAAACCTGAAGCTGAGCAATGGTGTTTTGGCTGATGTTGCTCCGACGCTGCTTTCGGAAATGGGATTGGAAATTCCGAAAGAGATGACTGGTAACGTTTTAATTAAGAGATAAATATTTGGGAAGGTTGTATTAAAACTTCAGTTAAAGAGTCATCCTGAACTTGTTTCAGGATCTTTCCTTTGATTGAAACAGGCCCTGAAACAAGTTCAGGGTGACGGGCCAAATAAGATGGTTTTAATACAACCTTTCTTTTTCAATATAGGATTGAGCGCATGCTGGAAATTGGAAAAGCCCTTGTAAGTTTAGATTTGGTGGAGGATCACTTTCTTTGTGATTTATTTAAATGCAAAGGAGCCTGCTGCGTGGAAGGTGATTCGGGTGCGCCCCTGACTCCGGAAGAAGCCATTAAGCTGGAAGAAATTCTGCCGCTTGTTGAACCTTACATGACTCCCGAGGGAAGAGCTGTTGTTGGGCACCAGGGAACCAGCGTGGTTGATTCAGACGGCGATACGGTCACGCCGCTGGTGAACAACCGCGAGTGTGCTTTCACTTTTAAAGATGAGCGTGGCATTGTGAAATGTGCCGTTGAAAAAGCCTTTTTGGATGGTAAAACCGATTTCAGAAAGCCGGTGTCCTGTCACCTTTTCCCAATCCGGATTACCGAGTATAAACGTTTTGACGCGGTCAACTACCAGGAGTTGAAAATATGCAAGCCGGGTCGTGAATGTGGACGCGGACAAAAACTTCCGCTATACCAATTTCTGAAAGAACCCCTGATCCGGAAATATGGTGAGAGCTGGTACGAACAGCTTGCCTTTGCTGCCGAAGCAAAACCCTGGAAAAAGTAACTTCTCTTTTTCAAATACACCCAATCCGTGTTCCTTTATTTCATAAATTTGGTCGTATTATGGTGGTGTTAATTAATCTTTTTTGACATTCAACCCGATGTGTAATCCAATCAATTTAAATGAAATGAAACAATTCTATTTATTTTTCGCGCTGCCTGTAGTCAGCCTGCTGATTGCCATTCCGGCAAGTGCATCCGTAAAGGAAAGTATTAAAGGTACCTGGGAATACCAGGTCCCATTGGCCGCTTATGAGTACAGTGAGGGGCAGTTTATTATTGCTGAAGAAGACGGTGAACTCACCCTGCTTGTTAAATTCATGGATGGAACCGAAATTCCTGGCGAACAGGTAAAGTTTGAAGACAACCAGCTAACCTTTGGTGTAACGCTTGACAATGAATTCATCAAGGTGAACTGTTTGCTTGAAGATGGAAAACTGGTAGGTGAAGTTCAGTCGCCTGAAGGTCCCACAGAACTAACGGCAACAAAAGAGAAGCAGGAATAGCGGGTGAAAAAAATTAACAAAACAGAACAAGTGTTCCATAAATTGGAATACCTGCTCTGTTTTTATACGGCAGGGCTTCTTTTTGCCTTATTAGTCGAAAAAAGTACAAAACAACACCGTTTCATGGATATTTTCCCGGTTTTTAATCAAAAATGCACTTTTTAGTCGTTCCACACTACTTTTTACTAGTTCGAAAGGACTAAAAAGTCGCTCCGAAGTACTTTTTACTATCTCTGAACGACTTTTCACCCCTTAGTGAAGGGGTTTTTACCCGTTCGGAAGGGGTAAACTTCTTTTTGTTGGTCCGGCTGGGTTGTGCGAGTCAGGCAACAATCTCAACCCGGTTTCCTTCCGGATCGAGAATAACCGATTCATAAAAGCCATCGCCGGTTGTTCGTGGTTCGCCAACAACCTGAAAGCCATCCTTTCGAAGTTGATCAGTTAGCGTATCAACTTTGTATTTCGATCCAACCTGAATCGCAAAATGAGTCAATCCTAAGAACTGCTTTCGAGGATCGTTTTTTGATTTTGAAATGCCCGGCATTTCCATCAACTCCAAAGCGCAGTCGCCACCAAAGGTGATAAAATACGACTTAAAGTCTTTGGAGTGGTTAAAGTAGGGTTCTCCTGAACTGGCATCGAAATAATGAATATAAAAATTCCGCATTCCTTCCAAATTCAAAGTCCAGATCGCAAGGTGTGAAATTTTCATAGCTTAATTATTTTATGAGTTTCCTTTTTCATTACGCAATCAAAGCTACAGAATTCTGTTGATAAGTATCTAACGAATCAGCCTTTTAAACAGAGATTTAATCACAAATTATTCATTCTTTCATGTGTTGACCATACAAAAAAATGGGTTTGTGTTTTTTACAACATACATCCGTCAAGTTTTGTAAGGGCTAAAACATGTTAAAAAGCGTTTGCATGTCACAGAATTGTGTACTTTTGGTGATCTTTAACAGCTTTCTCTTGTTATATAGAATGCTATGTTTGAGGGAATTACAAAATGGAAGAAATAAAAAAATTGACGATACCTGCTATGTTGCAGGCCAGCTTTAAAAACTTTGCCGAACAGAAATCACTGAGTTTTGTTGGCGAAGAAATAAAAACATACAGCCAATTACAAGCTGAAGTTGAGGATTTGGGAACTTACCTGAGAGGACTTGGAGTAGATAAAGGAACCAAGGTTGCCATATTAAGTTCTAATATGCCCAACTGGGGCGTGGCCTATTTTGCAATTGCATCGATTGGTGCCATTGCCATTCCTATTCTACCTGATTTTCGTCCGTCCGAAATTCGAAATATTATCCAGCACGCAGAAGCAGAAGCTGTTTTTGTTTCCGAAAATCTAATGAACAAACTGGAGTCGGAAGAATATCCGATGGTCAAGATTATTCAGATTGAAACACTGAAAGAGCTAAATGCTGAGGATTATCCGGTAGCAGCGATTAAAACGCCGTCCATCTTTCAATATGCCGATGTGGATGAAGAAGATTTACTGTCGATCATTTATACTTCGGGAACAACCGGCAAATCAAAAGGGGTAATGCTAACCCACAAAAACATTGTTTGGACGGCAAAGCAAAGCTTGATATTGCAATTCATTGACACCTCCGACCGGTTTCTATCCGTGCTGCCACTTTCGCACACCTTCGAAAATACGCTGGGCTTTATTTTTCCGATGATGTTTGGGGCCTCGGTCTATTACCTGCGGAAACCACCTACAGCGCCGGTATTGCTGCCAGCCTTGCAAGTGGTTAAACCAACCATTATGCTGGTTGTACCATTGATTATTGAGAAAATTTACAAGGGAAAAATATTGGCTCAAGTTAATAGTAAAGCCATTACCCGGGTACTTTACAAGATCAGGCCATTTCAAATTCTCCTGAGTCAAATTGCCGGCAAAAAACTATATCAAACGTTTGGTGGTGAGTTGAAATTCTTCGGAATTGGTGGAGCAAAATTGAATGATCAGGTAGAACGTTTCCTGATGGATGCCAAGTTCCCCCTAGCAATTGGCTATGGATTAACCGAAACTTCGCCTTTACTGGCGGGCGCAGTAGGTAAAAATGTTCACTATTTGTCAACCGGAATTCCGATGCACGGCGTGAGGCTGCGCATTGGCAATGCCAACCCGGCTACGGGTGAGGGTGAAATTCAGGCCAAGGGCGAAAACGTGATGAAAGGCTATTATAAAGAGCCAGAACTGACCAAAGAGGTATTTACAGAAGATGGCTGGTTTAAAACCGGTGATTTAGGTCGTTTCAACAAGTCAGGACTTTTATATATCCGCGGACGAATTAAAAATATGATTGTTGGATCGAGCGGTGAAAATATTTACCCCGAAGAGATTGAATCGCTAATCAATCGCATGGAATATGTGCTGGAGTCGCTAGTGGTGGAGAAAAAAGGGCGATTGGTGGCTATGGTTCATCTGAATATGGAAGAGATTGAACAGCGGGTGAAGAACATGAGATCGATGAAAGATGAAGCCGTCAGCAAAATCAACTCACGTGTCGATGAGATTCTAGACGAAATACAGCAAAAGGTAAATGAAGAAGTAAATAAATTTTCACGAATTCAAATGATTGTATTACAACCCGAACCTTTTGAAAAAACGCCAACCCAAAAAATTAAACGATTCCTGTATTATTAGTTGTGCGGTTATTTTAACATTCATTTGGAATAAGAAAAGAAAACTTATTTTACTTTTGAATGAGCTAATGAACGTTTTTTATACGCAAATTAAAAACAGAAAAAAGGAATCATTCAAATGAAAAAAGTTAATGTTTTTATGGCCTTGCTGATGAGCGGGGCTATTTTAGTGACAGGCTGTTCAAGCAGCCAGTGGGTAGCACAGAATAACAAAACAAAGGGTGGTGTGCTGGGTGGAACCGGCGGTGCTTTGCTTGGCGCTGGTATTGGTGCCATGGCCGGAAAAAGTAAAGGAGCTGCTATTGGAGCCGCGGTAGGTGGTGCGGTAGGTGCCGGAGCGGGTATTCTGATCGGAAAAAAGATGGATAAGCAGCAGGCCGAGTTGGAACAAATTGAAGGAGCACAGGTGGAGACTGTGACTGATGCCAATGACTTGCAAGCCATTAAAGTGACCTTTGATAGTGGAATTCTTTTTGCCACAGGAAAGAGCAATCTTAGCACCAGTTCGAAAGAGTCGCTGATTAAATTTGCCAACTCGTTAAAAACGGCATCAGAAACGGATGTGACCATTTACGGTCATACCGATAATACTGGTTCGCGGGCCATTAACGAGACGCTTTCGAATGAGCGGGCCGAAGCGGTTGCCAAATTCCTGATCGGGAATGGCATTAACGGCGGGCGTTTAACTACGGCCGGAAAAGCTTACGACGAACCGGTGGCAGATAATTCTACCGTAGAGGGCCGGGCAAAAAACCGTCGGGTGGAGATTTACATTACCGCCAATTCCACGATGATTCAGCAAGCGGAAGAAGGCAACTTAAATTAGAGAGCTTGCATTCCAGACGAGCAAGCTCTGATTTTTAATAGATATCAATCCCCTGGTTCAATATTGGAGCCGGGGATTTTTTTGGATATTTGATTACTTCGTGATACTTCTGTGATTTATCATTTATTTTCAAGGCTTTAACCAAACATTTAACGCGTTCATAGGTATAAAAGAAAACATTGCTTATCTTTTTAAGCGATTTAAATTAAACATCAAAAGTTTGTGCTTTATCTGTGTAATATCCACCAATCAGAACGATACAATGAATTTACAAGAGAATGCAATATACCACGTTTATAACCGGTCGAACGAATCCATATTTCAATCGGAAGAAGATTACTGGCTTTTCCTGCAAAAGCTAGTGGCTTTTATAGAGCCTGGGTGTCATATTCTGGCCTGGTGTTTAATACCCAATCATTTCCACCTGTTAATCAAGATAAAGGCAGAAGGAGCCCAATGGGGTGATGCGAAGAACCGTTACCGCACGCAGCGACTTTCGGAAACACTGAGCTTTCTCATTGGCACCTATACCCAGACTTTTAACCGGAGGTATGGGCGAAAAGGTCAATTGTTTGCTCATCCAACCAAGGCTAAACTGCTGAGTGACCCGACTGGTTCGTATTTCAGCGGGTTTGGACAGGTTGATTATGTAACCACCTGTTTCCTGTACATCCATCAAACCCCGGTAATGGCCGGACTGGTTGAGGAGCCCTGGCAATGGGAAATGTCTTCCTTCAACGATTACATTGGACTCAGAAGCCAGAATTTCGTCAATAAGGAGATCGCTTTTCAACACCTAACCATTGCCCCTGATGAAATCGATATTCAATCGACAAGCTATCTGGATGAGGTGCTGTTGGATGCACTCTATTGACTTTAAAACCGTCATAAGACAAACCGAATAGTAATTTATATCGATTGAGAATTAACAATCCGGCTATTTCTGTTTGGGCGAAGTTTGAAGTGCGTCATATACTTCACTCAAAGCCTGCTTTGTATCGGCCAAAATGACGAGGGTGTCGTTAGGTTCAATAACTGTCGATCCGTTAGGAGTCAGGTATTCTTTGTTTCGGTTAATCATTGCAATCAGGGTGGTTCTTGGAAAGTGCAGGTCCACAATCTTTTTGCCGCTGGCAAATCCATCTTCCGGAATGGTAATCTCTTGCATAATCTTTTTTGCTTGTTCCGATAGGAAAGTGTCAAGTGCATCTTTTGGTTTGATTGTTTCAGGTAGCGACACGTGCAGCCATTTGGCAACCAGATTGAGCGTTGTACCCTGAAGGAGCACAGAAGTTAAAGAGATGAAAAACACAATGTTGAAAATCATATCGGCTTTTTCAATTCCGGCAAGTAGCGGGTAAGTGGCGAAAACAATTGGAACAGCCCCCCTCAGTCCGACCCAGGAAATGTAGAATCGTCTGCGAAGCTTCATTCTGAAGGGAAGCAGGGCAATTAACACACTAACCGGTCGGGCAATCAATATCAGAAACAACGAAATAACCAGTCCAATCCCGATTATCGGTAGAATTTGAGAAGGAAATACCAGCAGCCCCAGCGTTAGGAAAAGTACAATCTGCATCAGCCAGGCCAGGCTGTCGAACATTTTAATGATGGTTCCCTTGTGAATGAAGTCGTGGTTGGCCAGATAAACCGCACAAATGTAAATCGCCAAAAAACCATTTCCCCCGATAAAATTGGTAACTGAAAAGGTAATGAACATCAGGGCAATGGCCAATACCGGATAGATTCCTTCGTAAGTTAATTGTATTCTGTTGATCGCGAATTTGCTCAGCTTTCCGAAAACAAGGCCGGCCAAAGCTCCCAGTAACATTTGTTTGAGAAACAGGGGGATAACAGAAACCAAGCTGAGTTCCGGATTGATAACCAGAGCCAGAAAAGCGATGGTTAGTACGTAAGCCATTGGGTCGTTACTTCCGCTTTCCAACTCCAGCGTGGGTTTTAGTTGACTTTTTAGCGCTAAATTTTTGGCGCGTAATATCGAAAATACGGCCGCCGCATCCGTTGATGAAACAATGGCTCCAAGAAGCACCCCTTCGTAAATGGTAAAGTCAGTAACCAGCCAGACGAAAGCTCCCAGAGATACTGCAGTAAGCAAAACTCCCAGCGTGGACAGGGAGATTCCTTGCCACAAAACAGGTTTGATAGCTTTCCAGTTGGTATCCAAGCCCCCCGAAAACAAGATGAAATTGAGCGAAACAACACCAATAAACTGAGTAAGCTGGGGATTGTTGAAGTAGATCTTGCCAATTCCTTCCGATCCGGCCAAAATCCCTACAAACAAAAACAGAACCAGCGTAGGAATTCCAAATCGGTAGGAGGTTTTTCCAATCAGAATGCTAATGAGAAGGAGCAATGATCCTACCAGTAAGATATTTTCAATGGTGATGTTCATTCAATAAATAGCTTTTTGTTGTTGCTAAACACAAAGATGCCGTTTTAGTTGGATGGTTGATGACCAGTTCGATTAATTTTTTTCTCAAATTTTCCAAATTCGTTTTGTTTTAAGCAAATGCTTGTTACATTTGTATCAGTCAAATGCTCATAAAATATGCCAAGACCAAAACGAATACGAAGAGTTAAAAATCCACCTCATTATAAAGGGTTTATGCCTGTTGGGACAACTAACGAGTCTCTTTCGGTGGTGATGAACCTTGAAGAGTATGAATCCATCCGCCTGAGCGACTTTGATCTGCATGGACAAATGAAAGCAGCGGAGCTCATGCAGGTTTCGCGTCCAACATTCGCACGCATTTATGAAAGTGCCAGGCGCAAGGTTGCCCTTGCTTTTATGGAAGGCCGGCCAATTGTGTTTGAAGGCGGAAAGGTTTATTTCAACAGCGAATGGCATTCCTGTAACAGTTGTGGCTGTTGGTTCAACCATCCTGAAAAAGAAAAAGAGCTTAAAAACTGCCCCCTATGTGGTTCCTCGGAGATAGAGCAAATCAAAGAAGATGCCTTGCCTGAAAAAGAAACCGTCTGCGTTTGCCCAGATTGTGGCAAGAAGAAAAAATATATCCCGGGTAAAACTTGTAAAAATGACAGGTGCCCGGATTGTCAAACCCCAATGACCCGAAAGGGAATTCCATGTAGTAAATAGAAATAACGAATGAAAGTAGCAATCACATCAGCCGGGGACAACCCCGATTCTAAACTGGACAGCCGTTTTGGCCGCTGTTCTTATTTTGTAATTTATGATACTGAAACCCGAGGAACTGAATTTATTCCCAACCCCAACAAAGAAAATGTAGAAGGTGCCGGCCCTGCATCAGTCCAATTGGTAGCGGCAAAGGGTGCCAAAAAAGTGGTGTCGGGAGAATTTGGCGCCAAAGTAAAATCGATTTTTGACCAGCTTCAAATTCAACTGGTGATATTAAACGATACCGATAAAAAGGTACGTGACGTGATAGAATTATTAAACCATAAAAATTAACAACATGCCACAAATGGACGGAACCGGACCCGAAAAAAAAGGAAAGTTAACCGGTCGGGGCCTGGGTTTATGCAAGGAAACCCAGGATAAGGATGCCATTCTGAAACTAGGCAAAGGGATGGGCCTGCGCCGTAGAGTTGGTGGGGGCACCGGACGGGGAAACCGCTTGAGGAGCGGTAGTAAATAAACGAAGAAAAGGAACTAGTCATGCCAGCATTGAACAAAATCTGGCAGTTTATGGAAAATCCATAATTAACGAAATGCCGGATTGCCACTTAAGCTGCTGGCATTTCCTCCAAAAGTCATCTGTATAATCAATATAAATAACCAAATGAAAAACATTATTGCTATTCCATTACAAAACAACCGTTTGTGCCAGCATTTTGGCCATTGCGAACAATTTGCCCTAATCGAGGTCGAAAACCAATCTATAATAAGTGAACAACTAGTTACACCGCCACCTCACGAACCCGGCTTGCTTCCTGCCTGGCTTGCCGAACGCGGGGTTACTGACGTCATTGCCGGAGGGATGGGGCAGCGGGCGATCGGGTTGTTTGAAGCGCAAAACATCCAGGTAAACGTGGGGGTTGACGAAAAAGGCCCTTCCGACCTTGTTTCTGAATGGTTGAATAATAAGTTGGTGACAGGAAGCAATGCCTGCGATCACTAATTATGAAGATAGCTATTGCCAGCGGAAAAGGTGGGACTGGTAAAACATTTGTTTCAACCAACCTTTTTGGGGTGGCCCAACAGGCCGGGTTACCAGTGACTTTGGTGGACTGCGATGCCGAGGAACCCAATGTGGGGGAGTTTATTTCCGGAGATGAAAGTTACAGCCAAACCGTTTTTCAGCATATTCCGGTAATCGACACCGGACAATGCACCTTTTGCGGGAAATGTTTTGAATACTGTAATTACAATGCCATTGTTTTCCTCCCCGGCAGCCGGTTCATCCAAGTCGTGGAAGATTTATGCCACGATTGTGGTGCCTGTTCGGTTGCCTGTAAGTTTGGTGCAATCACCGAAAAGGAAAAATCGCTGGGCACAGTCACGTCCATGTGCTATGGTTCCCATGCAGAAATCATCGAAGCATGTACTGAAATAGGCGTTTATTCTCCCGTATCTGTCATAAAAAAGGCAATTGCAACCGCAAACGACAAGTTTTTAACCCTTCTGGACGCGCCACCGGGCATTTCCTGTCCTTTTATTGCGACTGTCGTACCGGCTGATTTTGTGGTGCTGGTAACCGAACCAACCCCCTTCGGCTTGAATGACCTGAAACTATCGGCCGAAACCCTTCAGGAACTGAACAAACCCTTCGGGGCAGTAATTAACCGTGCCGGGCTTGGAAACCGGGAGGTTTATGATTGGCTGGAGGAAAACAATATTCCACTGCTTCTGGAAATCCCCTTCGACCGGGAAATTGCCCGTATTTATTCTGAAGGGCAATTGCTGGTTGAGAAAAATCCAAACTATAAAAGTTTGTTTGAAGGCTTGCTAAAAACAATAAAAACCATCGAGGCGTGAACGAAATAACCATTTTAAGCGGAAAAGGCGGGACAGGGAAAACATGCCTTAGCGCTGCATTGGCGACATTGGACGAACGGATGGTTACAGCCGATTGCGATGTGGATGCGGCAAACTTGCACCTAATTTTACAGCCTGAGAATACTTTAACAGAAAAATTTATTACCGGACAGAAAGCAGTTGTTGATTACGATACCTGCACCAACTGTGGCATTTGCATCAATTATTGCCGTTTTCGTGCCATAGCCTGGGAAAAAGGAAAAATTACAATTTCGGAAACAGCCTGCGATGGCTGTGGCTTATGCTACCGCATTTGTCCATCCAAATCACTTCAAATGGTCCTGAGTGATCGGAGCCACTGGTATGCTGGGGCCTACCGGAATGGATTTCTGGTACATGCCCGGCTTGCCCCTGGAGAAGAAAATTCGGGCAAGTTGGTCAATGTGGTAAGGGAACAAGCCAGACAAATGGCCGTACAAAACGGGCTGGAAACGATTATTATCGATGGCCCTCCCGGAACAGGATGTCCCGTTATTTCATCGGTGACCGGGGCGAACAAGGCGGTTATTGTTACTGAACCCAGCCTGTCGGCTTTTCACGACCTGAAACGCATCCTTCAGGTGACAGCCAATTTTAAGATCGAATCGTATGTGGTCATCAATAAGTATGATTTGAACGAAGTTATTACCCGACAGATTACGGATTGGTTGCATGATGCCGGCATTCCTTTGGCGGGAAGGCTGCCATTCAACCGGGAAATAGTCAATGCAATGCTGCAATGCAAAAGCATCGTTGAGTGGATGCCTGATGCTGATATCAGCAACAAAATAAGAAATATTTGGAAATTCATTAATCTCACAACATCATGATCAGTTTCGGTCCGGTTCCATCACGCAGGTTGGGCAAAAGCCTAGGAATCAACAATATTCCATCCCGGAAAATTTGTACTTATTCCTGCATTTATTGCCAGCTTGGTATTACTGGAAAATACAGCACAGACCGTGATGTATTTTATGATCCGGCTGTTGTTTATGCTGAAGCCAAGAAACATCTAGCATGTTTAAATGAAAAAGACCTTCCTGATTTTCTGACTTTTGTATCGAACGGCGAACCTACTTTGGACAAAAACCTGGGAAAGTCAATCAATTTGGTAAAAAGCTTAAAATTTCCGGTTGCCGTTATTACTAATGCTTCCCTGTTGAACGATCCAGCGGTAAGGGACGATCTTATGTTAGCTGATTGGGTATCAGTAAAAATTGACTGTGCTGACGAAACAACTTGGAAACGGATAAACAGGCCTTCAGGAAAAATTAATTTCGAAGGTTATCTTAAAGGTTTACATGATTTCTCAAAGGCTTATCAAGGCACTTTGGTTAGTGAAACCATGCTCGTTCAAGGCATTAACGACAACTTGAACATGTTGCAGCAAACGGCACAATTGGCAGCAAGCACAAAGCCATCTGTTGCGTACATTTCAATCCCGACCCGCCCACCGGCAGCCCATTGGGTAAAAGCGCCGGACGAAGAAGCCATCAATATGGCTTTTCAGGTTTTTAATGCGGAAAATCTACATACGGAACTCATCTTGGGTTTTGAAGGTGTCGATACCGGGTTTACTGGCAATGCCATCGAGGACATTACCAATATTTGTACCGTCCATCCTATCAGGAAAGATGTGATGATGGAACTCCTAAAAAAAGACCAGGCAGATCCAATTACCTTGAACTTACTCCTTAAAAGCAATTATATCAAACAGGTGCAATACAATAACAATACATTCTACATCAGACACTTTAGTCGCTAGAAAGAATAAAAAACGAAAAATAGACAGCTATGCAAAAGAATCTCCAGGTTGAAAAAACCAAACTGAACAATATTAAGAAAATTATTATGGTAGCCTCGGGCAAGGGAGGCGTAGGAAAATCAACTGTCGCCGCGGGCCTGGCTTTAGCCCTGGCACTGGAAGGCTATTCGGTGGGATTGATGGATGCTGATATTTACGGGCCATCGGTTCCGACACTGTTTGGCCTGACTGGTTCACATCCTTTAGCGACAAAAAACCAAGGAAAAGACCAGATAGAACCCATTGTTAAATTCGGCATCAAAGTGATGTCTATAGGTTTCTTTATCAATCAGGCACAAGCAGTTCTCTGGAGAGGCCCTTTGGCTTCAAATGGGTTGAAACAATTGATAAACGACACCAACTGGGGAGAACTCGATTACCTGATATTGGATACCCCACCAGGAACTGGCGACATCCATATCACCTTGCTACAGCAATATGAAATCAGCGGGGCGATTGTAGTTACTACGCCTCAATTGGTTGCCTTGGACGATGTGCAAAAAGCCATTGCCATGTTCCAAAGCCAGCATGTTCTGGTCCCTGTCATTGGGATCGTAGAAAATATGGCTTGGTTTACACCTTCCAAACACCCAGATGAAAAATACTTCCTGTTTGGGTGTGGCGGCGGAGAAAAGCTGTCTGCAACGTTGAAAATTCCATTGATAGCACAAATCCCAATTAATGAGGACATTTGCAAACGATGCGACGAAGGAAAAGTCAATGAAATATTTAACAATAGGGGGACCAAATCTGGCTTTGATAAACTTTTAAAAGGATTGGTGCCTGATAAAAATACGGAACATGGTACTTGCACTGCCTAACTCCAAAAAAGAAGGAGGCCAATAATGATCGAACATGAGTACATTTTTCGCGTGAAATATCCGGATACCGACCAGATGGGGACCATGCACCACTCCAACTACGTAAAATATTACGAAACTGCCCGCTGGGAGCTGTTTCGCAACATTGGCGTCCCTTATCTTTCCATTGAGGAAGCAGGGATTATGCTCCCGGTGACCCGCATGAATTTCAGGTTCCTAAAAACGGTCCGATACGATGACCTGCTGACCGTAAAAACAACGCTTATGGCAATTAAAGGCGCCAGGATCTGGTTTTCATATGAGCTTTACAATGAACAAGAAGAGCTGATCAATGAAGCGGAAACCGAGCTGGCTTTCGTACGGAAAGAGAGCTGGAAACCTTGCCATGTCCCAAATTTTGTATTAAAAGCCATTCAACAAAACATTCAAAATCAAGAAAACGATGAATGAAATATCATACAAGGTCATAGGTTGCGTGCATTCGCCCTATAAAAATCCTGAAGGGACGCCTATTCAGCCTGCCGCATCGACAGGGGATGTTTTTGCAACGGTTGAATTTTTTCCTGAATATGCTGAGGGGTTGAAAGATTTGGAAGGGTTTTCCCATATCTATGTTTTGTTCCACCTTCATTGTTCAACAAACAAATCGTTGCAGGTTACCCCCTTCCTTGATAATGAACCCCATGGCGTTTTTGCCACCCGTTCGCCGGGCCGGCCCAATCCCATCGGGCTTTCTGTAGTTGAACTGATAAAGATTGAAGGCAACCTGCTGACCGTAAAAAACCCAGACATGCTGGATGGTTCGCCTGTGCTGGACATCAAACCGTATGTTTCAAAATTTGATGTATTTGAAACAACAAAAAACGGCTGGCTCGAAAAGAACCTGCATAAAATGATACAGGTCAAAGACGACGGACGGTTTAATAAATAGCATCTTTCAATAAAGAATTCAAATACGAAAAAATAAAACCAAAATGGATACAAAACGGATCATCGTGATCGGCGGTTCGGCAGCCGGTCCAAAGGCTGCATCAAAAGCCCGCCGTATGGACGAACATGCTGAAGTAACAATTTATCAGAAAGCTTCCGACCTCTCCATGGCTTCATGTGGTTACCCTTATTACATCGGCGGTTTTTTTGACGACCGCAACCAGTTGCTGTGCTCGCCTGCCGGTGTGGTGCGCGATTCCAAATTTTTTCTGAATGCCAAAAACATCCAGACCAGAGTCAATACCGAAGTCACTTCAATCAACCGGAAAAACAAACAAGTTGAATTTGTCGACCTGGTTTCGGGCCAAAAGGGAACTGCCGGATACGACAAGCTGGTTATTGCCACCGGGACAAGTCCCTGCAAACCGCCTGTGCCAGGTGTTAACCTGGATGGGGTTACCTCCCTGCAATCGCTGCCCGATGCCGATTACCTGCGGAAAGTGCGCGACGGGGGCAAGATTAAAAAAGCCGCGGTGATCGGAGGCGGACTGATCGGCATCGAAACCTGCGAAGCCCTTCACCTGGCTGGAATCGAAATTACGATTATCGAACTGTTGCCGCAGTTGCTCACGTTTCTTGATAAGCAAATGGCCCGGCTGGTCAAAAAATACATTCAGGGCAAAGCCAATGTCATTTTAGAAAATGGCGTTGCCGAATTTCTTGGCGAAAACGGAAAACTAACTGCTGTAAAACTTCAAAACGGCACCGAAATTCCCTGTGAGCTGGCAGTGGTGGCCATCGGGGTAACCCCCAACTCGAAATTGGCAAAAGAAGCAGGACTGCCAGTTGGTAAAACAAATGGGATAATCGTTAACGATTTTATGCAAACGGCCGATCCTGATATTTATGCCGTGGGCGATTGTATCGAAATCCCAAACCTTATTTCCGGGAATCCAGTCCATGCACCTTATGGTGACTTGGCCAACCTGCAAGGACGGGTGGCAGGCGAAAATGTAATTTCAGGAAACGTGGCGAAATTTCCGGGGACGGTCCAAACGGGGATTTGTAAAGTGTTCGACTATGGGGTGGGTGCAACGGGCTTGTCAGAGCAAAATGCCCATAAAGCGGGCATCGGCAATATAGAAACCGTGTTTAATGCCAGTCTGGACAAACCTAGTTTTATGCAGGGAAAACTGCTGGTTACCAAGTTGGTTGTTGAAAAGACAAGCAGAAAGATTTTAGGCGCTCAGGTCGTTGGGCCCGGAGATGTGGGCAAACAAGTTGCGATTTGGGCAATGGCCATCCAGGCAAAGTTTACCGTGGACCAGATGGTGAATGCCGACTTGCCTTATGCGCCACCATATTCCTTGGCGATCGACCACAGTATTGCCACCGCCCATATCATGCAAAACAAGCTCAACGGCTTATTTAAAGGATTGTCAGCCGTTCAGCTCAAAGAAAAACTTAATGCCAAAGAACCGCTTGTATTGTTAGATGTCCGCAACCCAGATGAATATGGGCAGATGAGGTTGGGCATCGGTGAAAAATTGATACCGTTGGGGCAGCTCCGCAAACGCCTGGACGAAATGCCACAAGATAAAAATACTGCGATTGTTGTTTGGTGCAAGATATCCCTTCGGGGATATGAAGCCGCACTGGTACTCCAGGCAAATGGTTATACCAATGTGAAAGTGCTGGAAGGTGGCTTAATGGCTTGGCCTTATGACCGTGAAAAATAATATCAAAACAGATGAAAAGCATTTTAAAGGACAAATCAAAACTTAACCTGGGCATTGACGTCATGCTATTTTTGCTGATGCTCTTGGTTGCTGGCATTGGGCTGCTGATCAAATACGTTTTGGTCCCCGGAGCGCAGCGGAACGAACTTTACGGAAGCGATGTTGAATTGGAACTTTTTGGGTTGGCACGCCACGATTGGGGCAGAATTCATTTTATCGCCAGCCTTGTTTTTATGGCTTTGTTAATCTTGCATATCCTTTTTCATTGGAAGATGGTTGTTTGCATCTTCAAAAGGATGGTCCCGAACAAACCGTTGCGTATGGTGGCTAGTTGGCTGTTGGCGTTTGCGACTATCTTTTTTATTGCTTTCCCGTTGCTCGTTAAACCTGAAATTGTTGAAAGGGAGCCACTCAATCGGAACCAGCAAGCAGCAAAAGGCACAACGGAACCTGTTGACAGAAACATTGAAAACAATGCTGACAGCCTGCATTACAGCGACCATGATGCCCATGCCGTTTATGAAATAAATGGAAGCCAAACATTGGAATTTATTGCAACTAAATATGGCGTCCCGGTTTCTAGTTTGGCGGCAGATTTGAATATTCCCGTTTCAAAGGCAGGTGAAAAATTAGGGCGTTTAAAAAAGCAATATTCGTTTACCATGGATGATGTCAGGGAATGCATCAGCAAAATAAAAAGAGATGAAGATCATAACGCTCATTGAAAACCTCGTGTACCAGTCCGGATTAGTGGCTGAACATGGCCTGTCGTTTTATATTGAAACGGAGAGCAAGAAACTTCTTCTTGATACCGGCCAAAGTCCTGCTTTCCTGTCGAATGCAAAAAAGCTGGGAATTCATATCAAGGAGATTGATGCCGTGGTGATCAGCCACGGGCATTACGACCACACCGGAGGCTTGTATGCTTTTCTTCAGGAAAATGAGAAGGCAAAAGTGTTCCTTAAAAAAGAAGCTTTTGGGGAAAAATACCACCATGACCGTTTTGTCGGAACGGCTTATCTCCCGGAAATAATCCGGAACAGGATCGTTTACGTGGATGAGGTGACTGAACTTGTTCCGGGAATAGCCATTGTTCCTGAAATACCGGTTATCGATCCTGTCGACACAAGTTTTGATGGTTTCTATCTACGAAATGGCGACCATGTTGAACCTGACCGGTTTGACGACGAGCTTTTTCTGGCTATTACCGAAGGGAATAAACTATCGGTGCTAAGCAGTTGCTCTCATCGTGGAATCACCAATATACTCCAGGCAGCGCACAAGCTATTTTCCTTGCCAGTGGGGATGATAACGGGAGGATTTCACTTAAAAAATGCCCCCTCGAAACGATACGACGCTGTGATCGCTTATTTTCACGAAATTAAACCGGAGAATATTGGAGTATGCCATTGTACCGGTATTGACCAATACCGAAAAATGAAAACTGATCTTCACTCCCCTGTCTTTTACAATTATACCGGGAATATTATATCCATGGAAGTGTAATGGGCATTGCTTTCCGCAGGCAAACAAACGTTTTACATTACTTATTATTTAAAGTAAGGCGGTCAGTTTTTTGATCAAATGACAAAATGTTTAATTTTGCACATGCAATAACATTCGATAGCTGTTTTCTTCTGGAATAATGCAAAAAGCAAATGATGTATCAATCACGAAAAACATATGTCACTTCAGGAATGAGGATTTCCGATATGATTTTCGAAAATCCCTCCTTGTTGATCATGATCGAACACTTTGGGATCGGAACAGTTATGAATGACAAAAGTGTCAATCAGCTATGTTTCGAAAATCAGATTAATGAAAAACTTTTCATCCTGATTGCCAACCTGTACAACGGTTTTAACCCCGAAAGCACGGAAGAGCTTGAAATAAAAGATATCAAAACAATGATTTCTTTTTTGAAGCAAAGTCACGAGTTTTATTTATATGAAAAAATACCTGAGATAAATTCCATTATCAGCCGGTTAAAAGATATTACAGTAGAACGGAGAATGGAAATCAGGCTGGTAGAGGATTTTTTCAACGAATACAGCATGGAAGTAAAGGAACACCTGGATTATGAAGATCATATCGCTTTCCCTTATTTTTGGAGTTTACTCGATAGCGAGGCAATTGGAGAAACAAAGACTTTAGAATTTTCTGTTGATGAATACCAGGATCACCACACCGATATTGAAACAAAATTGAATGAACTAAAAAGCCTGCTTGTCAAACATATTCCCCTGAACAATGAACGGTCATTAAAAAGAAAGCTACTGCTTAATCTCTTCGAACTGGAGTTTGACCTGAACGTTCACTCCGTTATCGAAGAACTCATGCTCATGCCTTTGATCAAAAGGATTGAAAACAAAATTTGTGAATAAATGCAGGATTAATATTGCCCTTGTTGAACCATCTCACATTATTTGCGAGGGATTAACCAATATTTTGCAGAAAACAGGAGGGCACAACCGGATTTTCCGTTTCGACAGTTTAGCGGAGATGATTGCTTCCATTCCGGCTCACCAAATTAAACTGGCCATTATCAATCCTGCATTGATAAAAAACATCCCTGACTTCATTCAAAAAAGAAACGACGCCCAACTCATGGGCTGGGTCGGGATCCTTTATTCGCTTCCCGAACGGGAGGTTTGGGGCCAGTTCGACGCCACCATCCAGATCACTGATTCGCCCTTGCAAATTGCCGACACCATTCACCAGTTATTAGCGGCCAACTGCCATTGCGCCAATCATCAGCAAAGCGAAAGCCTGACAGCCCGCGAAGTTGATGTCCTTCAGCAAATTGCCACTGGTTTATGCAATAAAGAAATAGCTGAAAAACTCAATATCAGTGTCCATACAGTGGTCAGCCACCGCAAAAACATCATCAATAAAACAGGCATAAAAAGCCAGGCCGGTTTGACCATTTATGCCATCTCCAAAAAAATTATCAGCCTAGAAAATTTCAATAGCTAAAACATTATCCCTTTTTCATGAAGATGAAAGGTGGGATGTATTCCTGTATCCAAGCCAAACATCCTCAACAATAAGGGTGTACGACAAAATTCCCTTTCAGCAATAATTTCACAAATCAACCCAGATTTCATTCGAAAAAAAACGTAGTTAATATATTCTATTTCTGTACGTTCTCATGGAACCCGCATGTAAGGCGTCAGCTTTTCGATCATCTTTTTCATTTCTTTTTGTGTTGCCGCCTTTAAATTATTACCGCAAACATGCTCGTTTCATCAGGGAATTGTAAAAACTATGACAACGAAAAACGCAAAAGACACAAAAAAAGAGATACGTCTTCGACGTAACTTGTCCTGCCTGTTCCGGTACAGCCGGGAGCTTTTAACGGAGCTTGTCCGGCTTTCGACGGATTAAAAATTGCATGGCAATTTTTCTTTTTTGTGGGTTTCGCGCATTTCGTTGTTTAAGATAAGAAATAGAAATTTTGTAGTACCCCCAGCAATAACAAGCCGGCAAATCATTCGTATTTTTTATATTGATATCAAGTTTACCTAAGATCATTTGACCTCCCTGACCCACCCGTTCTACCTATTGGCGGAATACCCTCCCTTTTTTAAAAGGAGGGCCGAGGAGGGTCAACATAAAACGAGACATAAATGCTTTTGATCGAAAGAAAAATATCTTAAAAAGCGATTTCGCGGATTTAAGTTATATAAATGACAAAGAGTGGCAGCCAAAATAGCACAAATAGATAATTGTAAATTCCCTTCATTTCGTAAATAAACGACATTAATAACAATACGTTATTATAAATAACCATTTGATATTTGCTTTAATTATAATGCACCGGTACTTTTGTAAGCAAAAAGTAAATGGATGAAAAACGTACAAATAATTAATGACTTAGCTGGTATCGAGAGGAAGTTTAAAAATTGCAACTGGCTCTATTCATTTCATTGTTCTTTTTAATACGGTAAGCAATGCCAAACATTTGGATAATATTGATAATCATCGCATCAAGTTTAACAAAAGGGATAACCGGATTCGGTTTTGCACTTTTATCGTTTCCACTACTGCTAATGTGGTATGCACCCAAAGAAATCATTCCTGTTCTAATGATTTGCAACCTGATTGCGTCGGTAATGATTGTCCTGCAAAAGAAAGAATATAAACTGCTCGACAAACAATCGTATTATTTAATCGGAACTGGCGGCCTTTTCACTATTGCAGGGGTTATTGCACTGAGTTCGACAGACGGAAAATGGTTGGTGAAACTATCGGGGGTCCTTTTCATTATTCTTACCATTTATTCATTGATCAGAAAAATGCCGAAAGGGAAAACGATGCGCAACCGTGCCTATTTGCTTGCCGGGGCATTTATCGGGTTTCTGACTGGGGCGGTGTCGGTAAGCGGCCCACCATTAGCCCTCTTTCTCAACAAGGCAAACATCAGCAACCGGAAATTCCGCGAGATATTTGCAGCATTCAGCGTAATTACCGCTATAATTGCCATATTCGGATATTATCAAGCAAATATGGTGACTTGGCAAACATTAAAAACATCCTTCATCTTTGTTCCGATACTTTTAACCGGGACTATTGTAGGAAAAAAACTGAATACCGTGATGTCTATTGAAAAGTTCCAAACAATTAACACCGTTTTGACACTGATCGCAAGTATAATGATGATCCTCCTTTAAACTTATTAATTCTACTTTGACAGATTAAAAATGACGCTCGATTTTTCTCCTGATTTACCCTGCATCCGGCAGCTGCCGGATGCAGGGTAAAAACAGTAAGATTTCTCTAATGTGTCAAAGTAGAATTCATACGATATTCATTTGTTCTTCACATTATCCCTTTTTCATAGGATATTACCTGAAAAAATACCGCCCTTAAGGGATTGCCGTTTTTTCATTGACGGGTTTACTTTGCTCCTGATTAATACTTAATAGAATATCCGAACACTTTCCTGATATTTTATTCAAGCAAAATTTCAAATAACGTTTAAGATTCACTCAAATGAAAAACTTATTGATGTTGATTCTGGGTATAACGCTGGCTATACAGGTTAGCGCCCAGAAAAAAACGGACGCCATGCTTTTTGGAGATGTAAAATCAGCAGTAACGAACGAACACATTCCTTTTGCGACCATCATGGTGAAAGGAACCCGGATAGGAACGGTGGCCGATGCCTCGGGACACTATAAACTGGCCAACCTGCCTGAAGGCAAAAACATCGTTGTAGCCCAGTCTATTGGGTTCAAACCGCAGGAAAAAGAAGTCTTTATGGAAAAAGGGAAAGCCCAAACCATCTTCTTTGAACTGGAAGAGGATATCCTAAATGTGGGGCAAGTCGTTGTAACCGGCACCAGGACAAAACACTACATCAAAGATGTCCCCGTCCGTACCGAAGTGGTTACCGCACGGGAAATTGAAAATAAAAATGCCGGCAATTTGTACGAAGCGCTTGAGGCAGTTCCCGGGGTGAGGGTTGAACAACAATGCCAGTACTGCAACTTTGCGATGGTCCGCATGCAGGGACTGGGAGCCGAACATACCCAGGTACTGATTAACGGGCAACCGATGTATTCGGGCCTTGCAGGGGTTTATGGGCTTCAGCAGTTGAGCACGGCCGATATCGGGCGGATCGAAATCGTCAAGGGTGCCGGTTCTGCCCTATACGGCAGCAGCGCTGTCGCAGGAGCGATTAACATTGTTACCAAAGAACCATCCTACAGCCCCACAACAACCATCGATATCCAGCATGGCGAATACAACACCAACCGGTATACCGCTTCGTCGTCCATGAGAAACGGGAAAGGCAATATTGGCTTAAATATTTATGCACAGCGGCTCTCGGATGATGCCATCGATGAAACCGGAGAAGGGAACTCGAAAAGCGAAGTGAAAAACAAAGACGGCATTTCGGACCGGGTGGAAACAAACCTTACCAATGCCGGGTTCGGGCTGTATATCGACAATCCTTTCTTCGCTAATGACAAGCTGATCATCAGGGGGAAATCGGTATTTGAGAAACGGGCAGGTGGAACAATGGACGATGATTATTATAAAAACCCGCTTACTGACGGGACTGAAAATATTACCACGGACCGTTATGAAGCAGAACTGAGTTACAACAAGAAAATAAAAACAAGTTCAGAAATCAATTTTTCACTGGGGTATGTCAGTCACAAGAGGGAAGCGACAAACGACTCATTTCTGGGTGACTACCTGGATTCCCATAATGATGAAGCCCCTGATTTGCGGATCATGCGTCCCTATCTGGCTGACGAAAATACCTGGACTTCGACATTAAGCATTGGATCTCAATGGGGAAGCCATAATTTGCTGCTTGGAATTCAATGCTATTTTGACGAGCTGGAAGAATCGGGTATGTATGTGGTTGTTGATGAAGAAAGCGATTACTACGGACAAGCTTATAAATCGGTTGCCGACAAGTCGGCCCATGAGTTCGGCGCTTTTATTCAGGATGAATGGGCGCTGACAGGCAAACTGATGTTTGTGCCGGGTATCCGTGTTGATTATCACCATTCGGAAGAAGAATACAAGACCGGCCAACAGGTTTTTGCTTCCGCCAATTTCCCAAAAACTGACTTCGACGAAACCAGCATCAACCCTCGTATGGCCATTAAGTATGAGTTGTCGCCGCGAGTAACTTTACGGGCCACAGCCGGAACCGGCTTTAGGGCACCCTATGGGTTTTCGGAAGACCTTCATTTATGCAGCGGGTCGCCCCGTGTATGGAAATCGTCCGATCTGGATCCTGAAAAATCGGTAAGCTATAACCTTTCAGCCGATTATTACGGCGACCGGGTAAGAATCAGTGCCAACCTGTTTCGCACAGACCTGAAAGACAAAATAGGCTTTACCGACGCCGATAAGGAGGTTGCTGCACTGGGCTACGACTACCAGTGGAAAAATATTGACGATGCCTTTGTTCAGGGAATGGAGCTGTCGGTCATGGCCAACCTCACCCGGTTCCTCGATATGGGCATCGATTTTACCATTAATCAGGGCGAATACGACAACATTCGCGAAGATTGGGCCGGTACAGCTTATGAAAAGGACAGTAAGTATATTTCCCGTTTTCCCACAACCACCGGAAATTTAAAATTGGAATATGCGCCCGGAACCTGGACCTTCAGTGTGATGGGCAATTATCAGGGAGAAATGTATATCGATTATTACAATGAAGAAATTGACCCCGCAGTTGGCGACCAGTCGAAGATTAAAGAGACTGACCCGTTTATGTTGTTCAATGCAAGAGTTTCTAAAAAGCTGAATCAGTTCAAGTTGTATGCCGGTGTTAACAATATTTTCGACTATGTGCAGGATGAAAAACACCTGGACGACGCCGCTTTCATGTATGCGCCTGTTTTCGGCACCCTATTTTACGGTGGGATATCAATTAATATACAACACTAATTTCGATAACAAATTAATATTCAATTGATATGAAAAACACAGCAGTTCTATACGGTTCAACAACCGGAAACACCGAAGCAATAGCAAAAATAATTGCCACTGAACTGGATGCAGCCCTATTCGATGTGGCCTCGCAACCGGTGTCAGAAATACATAAGTACCAAAACCTGGTTTTGGGAACCTCAACACTTGGCATTGGTGATTTACAAGATGACTGGGATGCTTTTCTTCCGGTATTTGCAAAAGCCGGACTGGAAGGAAAGACCATTGCCCTGTTTGGGCTGGGCGATGTCGAAGGGTACCCCGACTCGTTTGTTGACGGGATGGGAATTATTTATGACGCGATAAAAGACAAAGGCTGCACCATCATCGGACAAACAGCTACCAATGGCTACGAATTTGATGATTCCAGGGCAGTGGCCGACGGGAAATTTGTAGGACTGGTGCTGGATGAAGACAACCAGGGCAATCTCACCAGAAACCGGTTAAATAACTGGATTGCAGAAATCAGGCAAGCCATAAAATAACAAAAGGGGTTTAATGAAAGTGTTTTATCAGAAAAAATCGAAATAGATGAGATGCGTATGTTTCATATTGTTGTTAGTTTATGGCAGAAGTTATTCGAATAACCCGAAAATATCTGTTCTCGACAAAGAAAGCCGAAAACCCATAGTTTATGCCAATGTGTGTTACAAAGGGCTGGTTACGTCGGCGGAATATTATGAAATAACATCCCTGGAGGGGAATGCCGAAAACCCGGTGCATGAAAAATCAGTCATTGCCGTTTCCTTTGTCGGATATAAAACGGTTACTGACACCATACAACCCAACGAATCTAAGGTTTACCTGATGGAACAAGAGCCGTTTAACCTCGACCAAATTGTGGTAACCGGCACCCGTACAGAAAAACGCCTGGCTGATGTGCCTGTGCAAACCATTGTTATCAGCAAGGCCGACATCAAAAAAACAGGGTCGGTTTCAACGATGGAAGCTTTACAGGATTATATTCCAGGTATTGTCACGACTCCGAATGGCATGGGAAGCAACATGAGGATAAGGGGTTTAAATAGCCGCTATATCTTGTTTCTTGTGGATGGCGAACGGCTGGTTTCCGAAGGGGCCGGTGGAAACATCAACCTCGACCAGATTGATTTTAACAACATTGAACGTATCGAGGTGGTAAACGAGGCTGCTTCAGCATTGTATGGATCCAATGCCGTTGGAGGGGTGATTAATATTATTACAAAAAAAACAATCCATCAGTTTGAAGCCGGGGCCAACGCCAGCTATCAAAGCAACAACACACAAAAGTTTCAGGTTGATGTAGGCTCTAATCAGAAAAAACTTGCTGTCCGGGCAAATGTTTTTCGCAACAGTTCCGATGGTTTTGATATTGAAAACGGGCCATATGCTGCCCGTTACACCGATTACGGGACAACCTTAAATGTGGGATACAACTTTACCGACAGGATAAATGCAAAAGTAAATGGCCGTTTTTTTCAGCACGAAACTTTTAATCCTGTGAATTCGATGAATGTTGCCCACGACCTTGATCGAAAACTGGCTGTTGGGGCCAATGCCGGCATCCGGTCGAAAGACAGTTGCAACAGACTTCAGGCAAGTGTAAACTTCGATAAATATTACATCTACGAGGTATTGGAAAAGAAAAATAACAAACTGGAAGAAGAAAGCAATGCGTCCTTTATCTCAACACGTGTTACCGACACCTTTTCGCCGGGCAATAAATGGGAAATTGTTGCCGGAACAGAATACAACCACGAAGGTATTACAACCGTAAATTCGACAACACTTGGCCCGGATCCAATCACAAAAACGATTGACGATATTAACCTGTTTGGGCAGGTACAACACACCGTACTAAAGGGTTTCGATGCCATTGCCGGCGCACGCTACACCTATAACAACCAGTTTAAGTCAGCGTTTACGCCAAAACTGTCGCTCATGTACAAAACAGGCAGGTTTACTTTCAGGGGTGGGCTTGGAACTGCCTTTCGGGCTCCCAGCATCAAGGAATTATATTACGATTTTAGCCACCAGGGCGCGTTTTGGATATACGGAAACCCCGAACTGAAAGCAGAAAAAGGGCTTTTTTCTTCTTTGTCGTCCGAATTTACCGGAAAGGGGCTAAATACCTCGGTCTCTTTTTATAACAACAAAATCGACAATAAAATCACACAGTATATTATCATTGATTCTGAAGGAAAAGAAAACCGTTATTACAAGAATGTCAGCAGCGCCACCCTTAACGGGTTTGATTTTAATATATCCTACCTTTTTTTTAAACAGGTTGTTTTAAAAGGAACCTATAGCTATTGCGATGCACAGGATGATTTAACCGGGCTGCAACTCGACAGTAATGTAAAACACAGCGGCACGGCATCGCTTACGTGGAATGGCAAGATGGCACAAAGCCCGTTTTCGCTGCAATTGGCCGGAAGGATGAACTCGCCTAAACTTTATCAAAGCGTAACGACTGACGAAAATGGGAACGGGATAACCGAAAAAGAAGAATCAGAGCCTTATCGTATTTGGAAAGCCACCCTGGTAAAACCGTTCAGGATCAGGCAGCATTTGCTCGAAGTTACCCTGAAATGCGATAATATTTTCGGGTTTAAAGAAACATCTTTCATTAATCCCGGAAGACAGTATTTGATAGGATTACAGTACAAATTCAAATAAACACTTAATTTTTAGCTTAATATGAAAAAGTTACTTTACTTATTTGTTGCAATTTCTTTTATTGCTTTTACGTCATGCGATGACGACGACGACGCCCCAACAGGAGCAGGCGAAACACTAAACCAGTATATCGATGCCACATCAGAAACTACCTGGCATTACTTCTCTCTAAAAAATGGGATAGAAGTTGGTGCCGGAGAAGAAACAGAGACAGACAACACAACCTGGTTTGCCCGTACCGACTGGGATATTGCCATTCTGGGATATCATGTAAGAACAAACAGCGGAACTGCAACATCAGTTGGTTCAAAAGGCGGCGTTTTCGCCTGCGATGAAAGTGTTGCTTATGCTACGCTTGAGGCAGTCCCTGCCACAGCCATTTTTGCTGCCGATAAAGTTATTCCTGTTGCGGGGCACGGCGGGACAAGAAACCTCATGAAATCAACAGCACAGGTAATACAGTTCAAAACAGATAAAGATGGAAAAAAGATTATGCCTCCGGTTTACCTGCAATCGCCTGTTTATATTTTTAAAACAGCCGATGGAAAAGAGGCCTATAAAGTAAATTTCACGCAGTACGTTAATGACGAAGTCACTAAAGGGCATGTGAAATTCGATTATGCAATTTTATACTAACCAGATGCTGCCAGGCCATCATCACTTAAATAGTCAATTTTATGAAAAAGATAATGCTCGCTTTACTGGTTTTATTGTCAATAAACGCTTTGGCTAAAGATAAAACCGGCTTATTGATCATTGCGCACGGTTCGCCTGCAGAACAATGGAACCAGCCAGTCCTCAAATTGGAAGATCAAGTCAGAAATTTGCTAAACACAAAGCAGGCTGTTGGTTTCGACGAAGTAAGGGTTGCCTTGATGGAATTTACCGAACCTTCCGTGGCAACGGTTGTCAAAGAAATGGAAGACAAAGGGATCACAAAAATATATGCCTTACCATTATTTATTGCCCCTTCAGGACATTCTGTTTATGATGTACCAACCATCCTTGGCCTGTATTATAACCCAAAGGTGGGAAATGCCCTGAAAGAAGAAGGAACCAGGATTGTTGAATCCAAAGCTAAGATAACCATTGGGCCATCGCTAAATTACGGGAACGTGATAAAGGAAATTCTTTTAGACAGAGTTTTAGAACTGTCGGAAGATACTAAAAATGAGGCTCTCGTGATTCTGGCCCACGGCGACGGGGATTTCCTGCCTTTTTGGGAGGGCTTATGCGATGAAACGGGTAATTACATTCTTGGGAAGACAGGCATGGAATATTTTGATAAAGCCTTTGTGGAAGTAGGACAATCGTTTGGGACTGAAGGCGTAAGTACAATATCATATGCGGCACAAAAAAAAGACAAAGTAATTGTCGTTGGCATGTACCTGTCGTTGGCCGTTAAAAATATGCCTGGAAATTCAGGAATGATCATGAGGGGGCATAAAATTGACAGCCAAACAATGTTAAAGGGAAAAAATGTCATTTACAGCGACAAAGGATTACTGCCCAGTGAAAAAATTACGGAATGGGTCGTTGACAGGGCTACCGAATGGTTAAACCAGTAATGATGCCTGGTTGATGCAAATTATCAAACTTAAAAATAAACAATAATGGAAAGCCACTATCATGACCTTTACAAGAAAGTTTATTCAGGGATGGGCGAATTGTCCAAAGAAAGCCCTGAACTAATGCAAGGATTCGGAATGCTCCATAAAGCCAGTTCTTCGGATGGAGCTTTAACGAAAAAAGAGAAAGAAATACTGGCTGTTGCCATTGCTATTGTCATCCATTGTGAAGGATGTATTGCCTGCCATGTTAAAGATGCCCTTGATGCCGGTGCAACACACAACCAAATTGTTGAGGCAATTGGTGTAGCAATCCTTATGGGAGGTGGGCCGTCACTTGTCTATGGAACGATGGCTTTGGAAGCTGTAAAAGAATTTGAAAAAAACAGAAACTAATAAATTATTAAACTTATGGCAACAATTCTTCATCGGGTAAAAGCGTATTTGTACGACAATGCCCTAACCGAAAACCCCAACGATTATGTAGCGCGGGTAAGTTCCGAACGTAGTTTGGGCATCAATGACATTTGTGAATCAGCTGTGGACCGCGGGGGAGCAGACATTTCGTCTGCATCCATGCAGCATGGCGTAAATCTCTTTCTGAAAGAAATGGCCTACCAGCTCTGCGACGGCTATTCAGTCAATACCGGATATTTTATGGCAAGCCCGCTCATCAAAGGGGTTTTCGACAGTCCCGGCGACACGTTCGACCCGGCCAGGCACAGCATCCTGTTCCAGTTCAATCAAGGCGAAATCCTGCGCGACGCACTGCCCTCTATCGATGTGAAAATAATGGGCGTTGCCGAAACAAGCCTGAGTATTTCGCAAGTTACAGACATAAAAACTGGCTCGGAGAACAACCTGCTCACTCCCGGCAAGAACCTTAAAATAAACGGGTACAAAATAAAAGTGGCCGGCGACAACGAAAATACAGGTGTCTATTTCGTAAGCCAGGATTCGGGCGAAGCAACAAAGGTAGACCCAACAGATATTGTAGTCAATAACCCTTCGGAACTCCTCATTATTATTCCTGACTTGGCTATAGGTACTTACAAATTGCAGGTGACTACCCAGTATAGCGGAGCCACGTTTCTGAAAGAACCCCGCACGGCCCTTTTAGACAAGACGCTGACCGTGCAATAATTTGTGCCAGGAGCAACCGTACGATTGTGACACCAACAATCGCGTTATTGTGGCACCCACAATCGTACGATTGTTGGTGTCACAACAACGTTGTTGTGACACCAACAACAAAATAATAAGATCGAAGAATGAAAACTTTATTGAAACTACAAGCTTATATGACGGGTAGGAAAGCGCTATTGCCCGGAGCATTTATACTGTCAGCACTGGGTACACTCGCTGGCATGGTGCCTTACATCCTGATTTGGTTTATTGTGCGTGAGATTTTCACCACCGGGACGGCTTACTCACCGTCATTGGTTGGCACCTATGCCTGGTGGGCTGCCGGAATGGCTATTGCCAGTATTCTTTTGTACTTTATAGCCTTATCGCTTTCGCATCTGGCAGCCTTTCGGGTCGAGGCAAACATGCGCCGGTATGCCATGGCAAAAATAGTCCGCATGCCGCTTGGCTTTTTCGATAACAACACCAGCGGACGGATCCGCAAAATTATCGACGACAATGCCAGTGTTACCCACAGCTTTTTGGCTCATCAAATGCCCGACCTGGCAGGAACCATTATCATGCCTTTAAGTGTCTTTGTCATGATTTTCGTATTCGACTGGCGCCTTGGGCTGGCGTGTCTGGTCCCCATTCTTTTTTCCATGTTGCTCATGGGATTTATGATGGGCAAAAAGGGCAGGCGATTTATGAAAATTTATATGGACTCGTTGGAAGACATGAATACCGAAGCCATTGAATATGTGCGGGGCATCCCTGTGGTCAAAGTATTCCAGCAAACCGTATTTTCTTTTAAGAATTTCCATAAGAGTATCTTGAAATACAAAGAAATGGTTTTTGAATACACCAAGATGTGGGAAAAACCAATGTCTGCCTATACCGTTGTTATCAATAGTTTTGTATTCTTTTTAGTTCCGGTGGCCATCTTGTTGATCAACCATACGGGCAATTATGCCGGAACAGTCCTTAACCTGTTTTTGTATGTACTGATTACCCCGGTGTTTTCGCAAAGCATTATGCGCAGCATGTACCTGAACCAGGCATTGGGGCAGGCAGGCGAAGCTGTTGGGCGCATAGAAGGACTTACCCGCTTTGATCAGCTCCCGGTAGCAGCAAACCCCAAACCAATTAGCAGGCACGATGTACAATTTAAAAATGTGTCGTTTAGCTATCCCGGGGCTAATAAAAAAGCAATAAACAAGGTGAGCTTTACCATTCCCGAAGGAAAAACAGTGGCCCTGGTTGGGGCCTCAGGTAGCGGAAAAACAACACTGGCCCGTTTAGTGCCCCGTTTTTGGGATGTTGACGAAGGCAAGCTTACCATCGGCGGAACCAATGTGAAAGATGTCCTTCCCGAAGAGCTGATGGCCCATATTTCGTTTGTATTCCAGAATACAAGGCTGTTTAAGACATCATTGTTGGAGAATATAAAATACGGAAACCCTTCGGCATCACGCGTTGAGGTACATAAGGCCATTGACCAGGCACAATGCCGCGAAATTATTAATAAGTTGCCTGGGGGGCTGAATACCAAAATCGGAACCGAAGGCACCTATTTGTCGGGGGGCGAACAACAGCGGATTGTGCTGGCACGGGCAATCCTGAAAAATGCGCCCATTGTCGTTCTTGACGAAGCAACCGCTTTTACCGATCCCGAAAACGAACACTTAATACAACAGGCTCTGGCAAAATTAACCAAAGGCAAAACGGTGCTCATGATTGCCCATCGCTTGACCAGCGTTGTCAATGCCGATACGATCCTGGTCGTTAATGAGGGTAAAATTGCCGAACGGGGCACCCATCAGGAACTAATGCAAAAACAAGGCATTTATACAAATATGTGGAACGAATACCAGCAGTCGGTACAGTGGGTCATAAAAGGGGCTTCCCAACCCTCTCCAAGCTCCCCCATGTTAAAGCTCTGATAGGATGTACGACAAAATATTAAACAACGAAATGAGACGAATAAACCATCAAAACAACAAATCTGAGGCTTGTAGTTCCTCCTCTCAGGGGGGAGTCAAAGGGAGCTTTATACAACAAAGGCTCGCCTTATCCCCTAAAGGCGCAAAAGACTTCTTAAAGGGCGTGTTTTTTACCACCTTACTCGATATTGCCCTGATGCTCCCGGCAGTGTTCATATTTCTCTTCCTCGAAGAATATCTGGCAAAAATATTCGACTCTTCAGCATCAATTACGCATAGCCTTTGGTATTATGTTTTACTTGGAATTGGCTTTATGTTGGTCATGTTCCTTATTGCCCTATTCCAGTACAAAAGCACTTTTACCACAGTGTATGAAGAAAGCGCCAACCGCCGGATTTCGCTTGCGGAAAAGCTCCGTGTTTTACCATTGGCTTTCTTTGGCGAGAAAAACCTGTCGGACCTGACTTCAACCATCATGGAAGACAGCACCGAATTAGAGCATACCTTTTCTCATGCAGTACCCCAATTGTTTGCCTCCGTCCTTAGCCTGATACTGGTGGGCACCGGCATGTTCTTTTACAACTGGCAACTTTCGCTGGCTTTGTTTTGGGTGGTTCCTGTGGCGGCTGCGGTTATCCTCCTGTCGAAAAAACTGCAACACAAAGAAAACCTGTTGCTGTATCAAAAGAAACGCGATGTAACGGAGCAAATTCAGGAAGGGCTGGATACCATCCAGGAAATAAAATCATACAACAAGGAAGAAACTTACATGACCGAACTAAATCAGCGGATCCGCCGCTATGAAGCCCAGTTGATAAAAGGGGAATTAATGACAGGGGCATTAGTAAATATGTCCCAGAGTATTTTGAAATTGGGATTGGCCAGTGTTATCCTGGTTGGCGCCAAGTTGCTTTCGGCTGGCAGCATCGATTTGTTTATCTACCTCATCTTCCTGATGATTGCTTCACGGGTTTATGCCCCGGTCAATGAGGTGTTTAACAACCTGGCAGCTTTGTTTTTCCTTGATATCCGCATCAACCGTATGAACGAGATGCAGGCATTGCCCATTCAGCAGGGTCAGCTTGAGTTTGCCCCCGAGAATTATGATATTGTTTTTGATCAGGTTGATTTTGAATATGAAGAAGGCAAACCGGTACTTCAAAATGTTTCGTTTACAGCCCGGCAAGGTGAAATAACCGCATTGGTCGGGCCTTCGGGAGGCGGTAAAAGTACTTCAGCCAAGCTGGCGGCCCGCTTTTGGGATATCAGCAAAGGAAAAATATTACTTGGCAAACAAGACATTAGCCAGGTTGATCCCGAAGCCCTGCTGAAATATTATTCCGTGGTGTTTCAGGATGTTGTCCTTTTCAATACATCGGTCATGGAAAACATCCGTATCGGGCGGCGCGATGCTACTGACGAAGAAGTAATCCATGTAGCCAAGCTAGCTCAGTGCGACGAGTTTGCCAGTAAAATGCCGCAGGGCTACAAAACTATTATTGGCGAAAATGGCGAAACCTTATCAGGAGGGGAACGTCAGCGGATCTCCATTGCACGCGCCCTGTTAAAGGATGCACCAATTGTGTTGCTCGATGAGGCTACTGCTTCGCTCGATGTGGAAAACGAAACTAAAATACAGGCAGGGATCTCAGCATTGATAAAAGACAAAACAGTGTTGATTATTGCCCACCGCATGCGTACGGTGGCCAATGCCGATAAAATTGTCGTGTTGGAAAACGGCAGTGTTGTCGAAATGGGTTCGCCTGAAGCCCTAAAACAGCAAAAAGGTATTTTCGACAGAATGGTAGAACGACAGATGCAACCTGTTTTAAATTAAGTTCCGGTAATCCCATCGGTTACAGTCATTGAAAATAAAAAATGAGACAAAGAATAAGATACCGTTCGCGTTTTTCAGGCAGTTTCGAAGAAAGGGGCAAGCCCCTCTCCTGCCTGCATACAGGCGAATCTGCCATTATTACCAAAGTGCTTGGGCATGGGGCTTTTCGGAAACGTATTACAGAAATGGGTTTTGTAAAAGGCAAAAAAGTAACGGTAGTTAAAAATGCCCCTTTACACGATCCTGTGGAATACCAAATAATGGGTTATCATATTTCTTTAAGGAGAAGTGAAGCCCGAATGGTGGAGATCGCGTCCGAAGCCGATGCTAAAAGTTTTTCCGGGATTGATTTTAACGGTACCACTGATGAAGAAATACTGAAAATATCTGCTCTTGAAAAGGGCAAAATTATTAATGTCGCTTTGGTAGGAAACCCTAACTGCGGGAAAACGACTTTGTTCAACTATGCATCGGGTTCTCACGAACGGGTGGGAAACTACAGCGGCGTTACAGTTGATGCAAAAGAAGCTGTTCTGAAAAAATACGGTTACCAGTTTAATATTGTCGATTTACCGGGTACCTACTCCATTACAGAATATTCTCCTGAAGAGTTATACGTCCGCAATCATATCATCGAAAAAATGCCGGACATTGTGGTCAACGTGATTGATTCATCTAACCTTGAACGCAATTTATACCTTACCACACAACTCATCGACATGAACATCAAAGTGGTAATGGCTTTAAATATGTACGATGAACTGGAAAAAAAAGGAGTACGATTCGATTACAAAGGATTGGGTAAAATGATCGGTATCCCTGTCATTCCTACAGTAGCCCCCAAGGGCAAAGGTATTGACGAATTATTTAAGAAACTAGTTGATGTTTATGAAGACCGCGATCCAAGTGTAAGGCACATACATATCAATTACGGCGAAATGATTGAAACCGGGATTAAAAGCATACAGGGAGAGCTTCGCAAAAATTGCGAAATAACCGATAAATATTCAACACGTTACATTGCCGTCAAACTTATAGAAACAGATAAAACCACACTGAACCAACTGAAAGGGTTGCCGAATTTTACTGAAATAGAATCAACAACAAATTGTGTTATAAAAAAACTGGAAGAAGAGTATGCCGACAATTCCGAAACCATCATCACCGATGCCAAATACGGCTTTATTGACGGGGCCATAAAGGAAACATACAAAGAAACAAAGTCGCTTTACGGAAAAGTACGCAGCCTCGACGACCTGCTTACGCATAAAATATGGGGGTTCCCCGTATTTATATTTTTCATGTGGCTGATGTTTCAGGCCACCTTTACAATAGGAAATTACCCAATGGACTGGATTGACTCCGGCGTTACTGCTTTGGGAAATTTCATAAGCAGTAAAATGGCAGAAGGAGCTTTTCGGGATTTGCTGGTTGACGGAATTCTCGGCGGCGTTGGCGGTGTTATCATCTTCTTGCCCAACATTTTAATATTGTTCTTCTTCATATCCTTGATGGAAGATACCGGGTACATGGCCCGCGCTGCATTTATCATGGACAAATTAATGCACAAAATAGGCCTTCATGGTAAATCGTTTATTCCTTTAATTATGGGGTTCGGGTGTAATGTCCCAGCCATAATGGCAACACGTACACTTGAAAACAGGAACGACAGGCTCCTTACCATGATCATAGCACCGTTTATGTCGTGCAGTGCCCGGTTGCCCGTATATATCTTGCTAATCTCCGCATTCTTTCCTGCCAAACAGGGACTAATGCTGTTCACCATCTACATGATTGGGATAGTCATGTCGGTTATCGTTGCCCTGGTAATGAAAAAAGTCGCCTTCTCCAAAAAAGAAGTCCCTTTTGTAATGGAACTTCCGCCTTACCGTATCCCTACCCTTAAAAATACCAGCCTACACATGTGGCACAAAGCGCAACAATATCTAAAAAAAATGGGGACGGTAATTTTAATCGCTTCAATATTGATCTGGGCATTGGGCTATTTCCCAAGAGAGGTCACTTACACCCGTGATTATGACAGCCGGATATCGATACTTAAGACAGATAAAGAATTGGGTGAAGCTACACGGAATGATCAAATCCGGAAGCTGGAAATCTTACAGGAATCCGAAAGACAGGAACAATCTTATATAGGCAGGCTAGGACATGCTATGAAACCCGTGATCGAGCCGCTCGGGTTTGACTGGAAAATGGGGGTAAGCATAATAAGCGGGCTGGCAGCCAAGGAGATTGTGGTAAGTACAATGGGCGTTCTGTATCATGCCGATATGGGAACCGGTGAAAGTTCGGGAGCTTTGGTCTCTGGGTTGCGTAACCAGGCCCATCAATCGGGCAAACTGAAAGGACAGAAAGTATTTACTCCACTTGTGGCATTCGGTTTTATGCTGTTTATACTGATTTACTTTCCGTGTATTGCCGTGATCGCAGCTATAAAAAAAGAGTCGAATTGGAGGTGGGCGGTATTCACGATGGTTTATACTACAGCGATGGCGTGGGTAGTGGCTTTTGCTGTATATCAGGTAGGGAGTGTTTTGATATTGTAGATTTTAATATGCACAAATGGAACAAAAAATAACAAATTGGTCACGTTTTGCCAATGATTTCGAAGAACGAAACAATTATGTCGTTGGCAAGACCGATGTTGACCTGATATTAACAAAGGTTGCAGCATTGGAGAAGCTGGGAAATGTTCTTGAGCTGGGGTGCGGCAATGGCACCTATTCCAAAGTACTGGCTAAAAATGCCGATTATGTGCTGGCTACCGACATTTCCGACGAGATGGTCGAAGCCTCAAAAAAACGGCTGAAAACTTATGCCAATGTAAAAGTTGAAAAAGCCGATTGTTTTCACTTGTCCTATCCTTCAAATAGTTTCGACACGGTTTTTATGGCCAATCTCATCCATATTATTCCCTGCCCGGGTAATGCAATCCTTGAATGCAGGAGGGTTTTAAAAAATGGGGGGCTTCTCATCGTAACCAGCTACACGCAAAAAGGAATGAAATTCAGGCATAAAATAGGGATGGTGTACCGCTACCTTAAAAGCTATGGGAAGCCACCTAAAGGAGGCCGCAATTTTGGGTTAATGGAAGCGACCTCCCTAATCCAGCTGAGCGGACTTAATGTTGTTGACTATGAATTGATTGGCAAGAAAACAAAAGCCTTTTTTGTCAAGGCAACAGTTGATGAAAAGTTGATGAAAATAATATGGAAAAATGACAATGCATCATAAAGATATTAACCACGGCCATCACCACCATGCCGATTTACATGGAAGAAAACTTCTGTGGGTTACCCTGTTGAACCTGTCAATAACCTTGGTGCAAGTTATCGGCGGAATCATGTCCAACAGTTTGTCCCTGTTATCCGATGCCTTGCACAACCTGGGCGATTCGTCTGCTTTATTTATTGCATTTATTGCCGGAAAAATCAGCAGGAAGAAACCCGACACGCAAAAAACATTTGGATATAAACGAATTGAAATTCTGGCGGCGCTTTTTAATGCCATTGTGCTTATTGCAATCTGCATCTTCCTGTTTTACGAGGCTTACGGGCGGTTGATTAACCCGCAGCCCATAAAAGGAAAGTTGATGCTTATCATTGCAACATTCGGCTTACTGGCCAATCTGGCTTCAGTACTTTTACTGCATAAAGATAAATCGCACAACCTGAATGTAAAAGCCGCCTACCTCCATTTATTGGGCGACACGCTTTCATCGGTAGCCGTAATTGCCGGCGGGCTTGCCATATGGGTTTGGAAAGTTTACTGGATAGACCCGCTTATCACAGTTTTTGTAGGCATCTATATTATCTGGCACACCTGGGGCATTGTTAAAGAAACGGCAGATATACTGATGCAATCGGTTCCCCGCGGAATAAACCTCGAAGAAATTAAGGCACAGGTAGAACAATTGGATGAGGTTGATAATATCCATCACATACATGTCTGGAAACTCAACGATTCGCAAATCCACCTTGAAGCCCATTTGAACTTAAAGAACAATATCGACATGGTAAAAATGATGATGGTAAGAGAAGAAACAGAAAAACTGCTACACGAAAAATTCGGTATCAGTCATGTTACCCTGCAAACGGGATATAACTGTTGCTGTGGCGAAAAAAACAATCAGTATAATTAAGTAGCAGTAGGCAGTGGAACAATCAACAGATAACAATAACAATTAAGAATTATAGCTATGTTACAAACAAAACAAATTACAGAATTATTAAGAACAGAGTCATCTCTGCTTGAGTTCTCATCTCCAAAAATTGGTAAAGGAATGATCACGACGCCATCAAAAGAGGTGGTCGATACTGTTTTTGCGGCTTCCGACCGAAACAACCGGGTGCTTGGAAACCTTTCGTGGTTGTATCATGCAGGACATTTAGCTGATACAGGCTACCTTTCAATTTTACCCGTTGACCAGGGAATTGAACACTCTGCCGGTGCTTCGTTTGCAAAGAACCCCATGTATTTCGATGCCGAAAACATTGTTAAGCTTTCTATTGCTGCCGGGTGCAACGGGCTAGCTTCAACACTTGGCGTATTAGGGATTGTGTCGCGCAAATATGCCCATAAAATACCTTTCATTGTAAAATTAAACCACAACGAATTATTGACCAGTCCGAACACCTTCGACCAGATTTTATTTGCTTCGGTTGACCAGGCTTATGACATGGGGGCAGCCGGAGTAGGTGCAACCATTTACTTTGGCTCTCCGGAATCGAACCGGCAGATCGTGGAAATCAGCAAAGCTTTTGCGTATGCCCACCAGAAAGGTTTATTTACCATCCTGTGGTGTTACCTGCGCAACAGCGATTTCAAAAAAGATAAAGATTATCATGCTTCGGCCGATCTTACCGGACAAGCCAACCATCTGGGTGTCACCATTGAAGCCGATATTATAAAACAAAAACTTCCTGAAAACAATGGTGGCTACAAAGCCCTGAATGCTAACGGAAAAAAATTTGGGAAGTTCGACGAACGGATGTATTTCGAGTTGAGTTCCGATAACCCCATCGATTTGGCCCGCTACCAACTGATGAATAATTATGCCGGGCGCATTCCGCTGATCAATTCGGGAGGAGCCTCGGGCAATAACGACATGGCTGACGCCGTACGTACAGCGGTTATTAACAAACGCGCAGGCGGAAGTGGTCTGATCCTGGGGCGTAAAGCATTCCAAAAACCATTTGACGAAGGGGTTTCAATTATTGAAGCGGTCCAGTCGGTATATCTGGATCCAACAATTACAGTTGCATAGCTAAACTGAAATAATTATGGCAAAGTTAGTTTTAATCAGGCATGGCGAATCAGTCTGGAACAAGAAGAACGTGTTTACCGGTTGGGTCGATGTCCCCTTGTCGGGCAATGGTATTATTGAAGCAATAAAAGCAGGCGAACAACTATCAAAAATTCAGTTCAATGTGGTTTTTACCTCGATCCAGGTTCGGGCTATCGAAACCGCCATGTTGATGCTGGCACAGAACAAAAGTGATAAAACGCCTGTGGTAATCCATTCCGAAGGAAAGATGAAAGACTGGACAATCATCTATAACGAAGCAATGGTCCAAAGCATTATTCCCGTGTACCAGAATTGGCACCTGAATGAACGGTATTATGGTGAGCTGCAAGGGAAAAACAAGGCCGAAACAGCCAAACAATACGGTGACAAACAGGTACACCAGTGGCGCAGAAGTTACGATGTACCACCTCCGGCAGGCGAATGTCTTAAAGATACTGCAGAACGCACTATTCCTTTCTTTAAAGAGAAAATAATCCCTCAGCTGGAACAAGGTAAAAATGTGCTGGTGGCGGCACATGGCAATAGTCTTCGCGCTATTGTAATGTTTGTCGAAAACCTCACAAAAGAAGGTGTACTCAATCTTGAAATCCCTACAGGAAAGCCGCTCTTATATGATTATAAAGATGGGAAGTTGAAGAAAAAGGAAGCGGTGTTGTTATTCGGCAAATAATAACAAAACCATGGCAACTTTTGAATATACGGACGGACACAAGTATTTAACACCTAAAACCGGGTATCAAAATGTTTAAAATATCAAACCTTCATGTAGCTGTTGATGGAAAAGAAGTATTGAAAGGCATTAACCTTACAATACCCGACAACGAAGTACACGCTTTGTTTGGCCCTAATGGTTCGGGCAAAAGCGTATTGATGTCTACCATCATGGGTTACCCCGAATACGAGGTGACAAATGGGGAAATCCTTTACAATGGGGAATTAATTAACGACATGGAAATCGATCAACGGGTCAGGCTTGGCATTAGCGCACTAGAACAGCGTCCGCCTACCATTAAAGGGGTAAAACTCGGGAGCCTTGCCGATATGATTTTGCACAATAGAAAGTATGATGATTTTAACCTGAAAGAATTAACCGAACGCTTTGATATGGACAAATTCCTCTACAGAAATATCAATGACGGGTTTTCGGGCGGGGAAATCAAAAAATCGGAAATATTCCTGTTGATAATAGCCCACCCCTCTTTCGTCATCCTCGATGAACCCGATTCAGGGGTCGATCCCGAACATTTAAAAACGATCGGCCAAATGATCAACCAATCATTGAATATTAACGATACCCCCAGACATCGAGGCAATCAGGGGATAAGAAAATCGGGACTGATCGCAACACACTCTGCAGCCATTTTAGACTATATACATACCGATAAAGCCCACGTTCTTGTGGATGGAAAAATGAAGTGTTCAGGTAGCCCCTGCATAATGATGAACCAAATCAGGGAAAAAGGCTATGAATATTGTATCAGGTGTCAGCAAAGTGGAAAGGAGATTTCGTGATGGACAATTTATCAAATAAAAAAACAGACAACGGTAAAAAACAGGTTGTCGATTTCTCAATATTCAAAGACATCAACAGCAATGAACAAACAATAGATTCTGTTGATGACTTAAAGAAAGACGAAATCGATACGTTACTCTCGGTAGGAGTAAATTTTGAAGATAATTCGGAAGCCGGAAAATTTTTAATGTACGGTGCTTCTGTTTTTACCTTTTTGCCCCGGATTGAAGGAGTGGAGATTATTCCTTTAAAAGAAGCATTCGAAATTTATCCTGAAATAGAATCACAGTATTATTTCAAGGCGGTAAACAAAGACGAAGATGAATTCACAAAAACCGTTTATGAAAGATGCCCAAACGGTTATTTTATCCGGGTCGGAAAAAATGTGGTGGTAGATGAACCTTTGCATACGGCCATGTTTATGCACACAGAGATGAGTGCCATGTTCCTTCATAACATTGTGGTTTTAGAAGAAGGGGCACATTTGCACCTGATAACAGGGTGTACATCGGGTTACTCCATATTGAGGGGACTGCACATTGCCATAAGCGAACATTTTGTTGGCAAGGGGGCAAAACTAATCAGCACCATGATCCACAACTGGGGGCCGGAGTTTATAGTGCGTCCAAGGTCTGCCACAATTGTAGACGATGAAGGAACTTATGTAAGTAATTACTACTCGGTAAATCCTGCCCGGGACATTCAAACAACCCCGTTTACAAACCTTGAAGGAAAAAACGCATCAGCAAAGTATATGACGGTATTAGCCTGCCTGCCAAATACTTATTCTGACATAGGAGGAACAGTGCTGATGAGCGGGGAAAATTCAAGCGCAGAACTGGTTGCCAGGGCGGTTAATTACGGGGGAACTGTGGTGCAAACAGGTTTGCTGATTGGTGCAGCCAAAGGTTGCCGGGGGCATGTCGACTGCTCGGGACTGATGTTAAGCGATGAAGGCATAATCGAAGCAGTGCCGGGCTTACGATCAGTCCATCCCGATGCCCGGATGTCGCACGAAGCTGCTATCGGCAAGATCGACATGGGAGAGGTAAATTATCTACAATCGAAAGGGCTGGAAGAAATGCAGGCCATTGCTTTAATCATCCGGGGATTTCTGAATATCGGGATCGAAATTGAAGGATTAAATGTCGGTCTTGAAAAGATGATAAAAGAAATTTCGGAACTTTCAGGGCATGGTGAATGAGCCAACATCTCAAAAATTAAGAATAAAATAGAAACTTCAAAAACAATAAAAATGAAAACGCCAAAATTCTACACACTGTTTGCCTGCTTGTTTGTGGCAGCAACAGGTATACCTGGACCCAACAATTACAGTTGCGTAACTAAACTGAAATAACGATGGCAAAACTAATCCTGATGAGACATGGAGAATGTATTTGGCATAATAAAAATGTCTTTACCGGTTGGGTTGATGTCCCCTTGTCGGGCAATGGTATTATTGAAGCGATAAAAACAGGGGCGAAAATATCAGAAATTGAGTTTGACATTATAGTTACGTCAATGCAAATCAGGGCTATAGAAGCGGCAATGATTGCCCTTACACAAAACAAAAGCAAAAAAATGCCTGTGCTTATTTCTGATAATGAGAAAATGGAAGACTGGATAACCCGCAACAGTCAATCGATGGAAGGGAGCATCATTCCTGTTTTCCGTAACTGGCACCTTAATGAGCAATGTGAATTACCAGAACGGAGCAAAACGGAAACTTCCTGGAAACATGATACCAAACACCTTGATAAATGGTGCAAGAACTACAACAGTCCTTTACAAAATAATGCATGTTTGAAAGACGCTGCCGAACGTTGCATCCCTTTTTTCAGGGAAGAGATAATTCCCCTGTTAGAAAAAAATAAAAACATTCTTATCTCGGCTCACGATAACAGCCTGCGGCCTATTGTCATGTTTATCGGAAACCATACAGAGGAAGAAACGGAAAGAATGAAAATACCTGCCAGGCTCCCGCTTTTTTATGAAATGGAAAATGGAAAGTTGACAAGAAAATAAATTTACCGTACTGACAGGTTTTGAGAACCTGCCAGTACTAAATAAACAAAATGAGACTATGGACATACAAGTTTTGTAGCCGGGAGTTATTTCAAACCACATTCGCCTTAAGCAGCTTTACCTATTACGATGTTGCCAACAAATGATTATAAAGAAGGAAAATTTGAACAACAAAACTGAAGAACGCATGCAGAAAACCATTTTTAAAGCGGGTATTTTCCTGCTTTTTTTTACAACTGTTGTAACTCAAGCCCAGGATAACTTACCCCAAAATGAATTGTTTCGGGTTTCCGGGAAAGTAATGACTCCAACTGAAAGCCGGGGACTGGCCGGGCTCGAATATGCCACGGTTTCAATTCCGGAATACCTGATCGGGACCAGTTCCGGCACGAACGGTGAATTTTCCCTTTCCCGCGTTCCCGCCGGGAAAGTAAACCTTCGGGTGCAATACCTCGGTATGGTTCCCCTGGATACCCTGATTGATGTTTCGGGGAATCTGACTTTATCGCTTGTGTTAAAGCCTGAAAACTTCCGGCTGAAAGAGGTCAGGTTCGTGGTGGTACAAAGTTCCGGCGGGCAGTCAACCTCCTCCCATATATCGGGAATGGCCATCGACCACCTACAGGCAACCAGCTTATTCGATGTGATGTCGCTTTTGCCGGGAGGGCTCACCTCGAACCAGGATCTCACTGATGCCAAGCAGCTAACGCTCCGTAACGTTTCTTCCGGTTCGGAAGAGATGAATGCCTTTGGCGTTTCCATCGTCAGGGATGGGGCGCCGGTGTCCAACAATGCCAACCTACAGGTCATGAATCCCGCGGTTATCGGGGCCACCGTCACACCAGCGGGGGGAACTTCTCCCAGCGGGGGAACAGACCTCCGGCTGTTTTCCGCCGGCAATATTGGTTCCCTTGAGGTAATCCGGGGGATCCCTTCGGCACAATATGGCGACCTGACCTCCGGGGCGGTGATCCTGCATTCAAAGGCCGGGATCCAACCCTTGCAGGTCAATGTAAAGGCCAACCCAAAGGTGTATCAGTTTTACGCGGCCAGGGGGTTCAGCCTGGGAGAAAACAAAGGGAACCTCCATATCAGCGGCGACTATGCCCACAGCACCGCCAACCCTACGCAATCGTACAAAACTTACGAACGCAGCAATATCAGTTTTTTGTATTCGAACCGCTTTTTCGACAAGCTGACATCAAATACTTCGCTGGACCTGATCTACGGGGCCGACCGCCGGAAGCTCAACCCGGACGATGAGATCAACCAGTTGCGGTCGACAGGTGACAACCTGGGGGCAACGCTGAACACCAACGGTATCCTGATCATAAGGAAGCCTTGGCTGACCAACATCCGGTATGTCGCCTCCGCTTCCTATCTGTACAAGAAAAGTAAATGGCAACAGGTTTACAGCTCCGCAACTTCCCCTTATTCATCCACGACCACTGATGGTGCGGTATTGTCGAACCGTCCGGGCACGGATGTTTATGACAGCGAGGGGAACAAGATCACGAATTTCGAAGGGGATGACGCCCTCCTGGCGGCCACCCAGCTTCCTAACGCCTATCTGGGAAGCTACCAGATTGAAGGAAAGGAGGTCAACGCTTTTCTTAAATTATGGGGAAACCTGTACAAACGGATGGGGAATACCCGTCATTCTATCATACTTGGCGCCGACTTTAAAACGGATGGCAACAACGGGAAAGGAAAAACCTTCAGTGCGGCGGCCCCGCCCTACCGGAACCTGAGTGCCGTGAACGCCACTTTCAGGCCGCGCAACTATCGGGACATCCCTTTCGTGAACCAACTGGGCCTGTTTGCCGAGGAAACTTTCCGTTATAACTTCGGGCACCATAAGTTCTCCCTGAGCGCTGGGACAAGGTACGACCGGGTGTTCGGGTTCGACGATGCCTGGTCGCCCCGCCTAAACGGCTCTATCGGACTTTTACCGGGAAGGTTGGTCTGGTTGGCCATTCGGGGCGGTTACGGCATTACCGCCAAGGCGCCTTCGGTGCTCTACCTGCACCCTGAAAAAGCTTATTTCGAGTATGTAAACATTAACGAACTGAGCAATGAATCCCTGTCGGAAGATGAAAGGTTGTACATCACGACTACCCGAGCCTTCAATACGGAGAATGAGGAATTGAAAATCGCCCGGAACAAAAAGGCGGAGATCGGGTTCGACCTAAAAGTAAGTAAGGCCAGTTTGTATGTAACGGCTTTCCGCGAAAAACTCTGCGACGGCTATCAAATGGCCGTTACGACAGGCAGCTTTCAACCGGTTACTTACAACCAGTATAGCCGGGTGGACGGCCAAATCGAGTTGACGCAAAGCAATCCGGTACTGGCGAAATACTTCATCCCCACCAACAACCTGCAATCAGAATCGAAAGGAATTGAGTTCATCCTGGATATCCCACGGATCGATGCGATACGTACTTCATTCTCATTGAACGGCATGTGGATCAGGAGCTCAAGCTATTCCAGCGATTATACCTACTTCGACGATTATAGCGGTACCGGGGGAAGCGGGCGGACCCATATCGGCATGTATGAAAAAGGGATGGTAAAAAATTACGACCGGCGTTTTTCGACGACCCTGCGGGCCACACACAACATCCCCGAAATCGGATTTGTGATCACGCTTACCGCCCAGGCAATCTGGAAAGAAGACCAATGGTACCGGTTCACCAATGATTCCATCCCGGTCAAATACCTTTCCAAAGAGGACGGGAAGGTGTATGACTTTGACCAAGGAAAGATGAATGAACCGGAATTCGTAGCGTTGCTGCGTCAGGTGAATGAAAAAAACTACATCCGGGAAGAAGAACCTCCTGCCTATACCTTTAACATCAATGTAACCAAAGAATTGGGCGACCTTATGCGGGTGTCGTTCTTCGCCAATAACATGTTTCGCAGCTATCCGTCCATCCAGTCAAACCGGAACCCTAGCACTTATAAAGAACGGAAACAGAAATTTTTCTTCGGCCTGGAGTTGAGCTTAAAACTGTAAAAATTAATGATTATGAATACAAAAAATATCATCTATTTATTCTGTCTCGTGCTCCTTGCCAGTTGCGAGTCGTTCGAGGATGCGGCAGATGCATCAGATGTCAAAGAAATATGTATTAGTATCCAGGTAAATTCCCTGGTCCCGGGTGTCGAATCGTTCGACGGGTTTACGGTCAGATTCGAAGATGTGAAATACGGGACCGTTCAGTCGGAAACCATCAGTGGCGAAAACACTGCCTTTACGGTCGTTCCCGGGATCTATAAGATCGATGTGGGCGGCGAGTTCACCGACAGCAGTCACGACACTTATATGCTTAACGGGAACAAAGTCAATTATCCGCTCGTAACCGATGGGGAAGTCGTCCGGATTACCGTTAACGGATTGCGTCAGGCTAACCTGCTTTTTAAAGAAATTTATTACGCAGGGTCAAAAACCGCGCTAAACACCAATTATTTTCGGGATCAGTTTTATGAGTTATATAACAACTCGGAAGACCAGGTGATTTATCTGGATGGCATTTATTTTGCAAGCTTGCATCCGACCTCGGCCACCACGACACTCCCAGTCTGGCCTGACGAGGACGGCGAAAATTACGCCTATACGGATCGGGTCTGGAAATTCCCGGGAACCGGAACTGACTACCCTTTGTTGCCGGGCGAATCGTGCGTCATTTCCCAGTTTGCGGCCAACCACCAGTTGCCGCAATACAATACCAATTCTCCGGCAAATGGGTCTCTTTCCGAATTCGAGTTCAACATGAACAACTCGAATTTTCCTGATCAACCGGCGCTTGATATGGTTCACGTTTTTTACAACGGACAAGCCGCAATGGGATCCGTCCCGCAGTACCTGACTTCCGTGTTCGGGGGCGCCTATGTGCTGTTCAAGCCCCTTCAGGGTGATGTGTATGACCCGGTGGGCGATCCAACCCTAAGCACAACCAATCTGGCGTCCACTTCCTCCAAACGGTACGCCAAAATTCCGATTGCCTATGTGATCGATGCCGTTGAAGCCGGGCACAACGAATCCATGCTGACAGCCAAACGGATGCCTGCCGCCCTCGACAAAGGGATGACCTGGGTGGGTGCATCGTATAATTCGCTGGGTGTAGCCCGAAAAAAAACAGGGGAACACGCCGACGGAACTCCCATTCTCCAGGATACCAATGATAGTACCAATGACTTTGACCGGGGTATTTCTCCCGAATTCAGGCGTTATTGTTCAAAAATGCCCGTCTGGAACCATACCTTGTCCGGAAACTGATTGTTAAAGATTCAAAATGATAACGATGAATAAAATACCATATATCAGGATTTTTTTTCCTGCCTTGGTCCTTCTAGTCGCCAGTTGGCCGCTTCAGGGACAAGTTCTGCTCAACACGCCCGCAGCCTATGAGCAGATGAAACAAAAGAGCCAGTGGATGCAGACATCCAACGCCGCCGGCTTGTTATTGGATAATCCGGCCGATTATACAGAACTGAAAGCCGGATATGATTCTTATAAGGGTAACTTTCACCGGCCGCAACAAGGAGAAAGCGGCTGTGGAGTGGTTTTTGACGTGGAAGGAGCCGCCAGACTGAAAAAGTGGTATACCTGGGGGCAATTCACCTACACCCGTTCGACCGCCGAAAATGTCCAGTACAACGCCTCTGTTATCGATCCGTTTCGCGGAATGCCTTACCTGGTTGCCGACACCAACAAGAGTGAATGGCGATACCAGGTTTACGACCTGTCGTTCCGGGTTGCTACGCCCAAAACGGACGGCAACTTTTCCTACGGGTTGGAGGGCTCCTACCAGGTGATGAGCGGGGCCAAACAACGCGACATACGCGCCGAAAACTATTTCTACCGGATACAGGTGCGTCCGGGCCTGGTATATTCGGTAAATGACCGGCACAATTTTGGGCTTAACCTGGATTACCACAACCGGAAGGAAGAGTCGAACATGTCAAATGTTAATGTATATAACGATCAGGAATACTACGTATTATACGGGCTTGGAACCGCAACACAGGGAATTGGTTCGGGACAAACTACAAATTATGCAGGCAACAGTGTTGGCGGCGGTATCCAGTATAGTCTCCGGGGCGCTTTAAGCCTCCTGTTGTCATCGACTTACAACTATGAGGTGGAAGACGCGGAAATTTCGTTTACTATACCCAGGGAAGCCTTTACGGTCAAGGCCAGGATCTGGGACAGCAAACTGCTACTCTCCAAAAAATATGAGCGGCATGCCCATTTTGTTGAAGCCGGTTTTACCAACCGTGAGGCGGACGGGATCGAGTATGTGACCGTATATGACAATACGGAAAGCCAGGACGGTTACGTCACCTTGCATAGCGACGTCCGCTCGAAGTATACTACCCGGCAAGCCCGCTTCGATTATGATCTGACCATTGGCAATAGGCAGGAATATGACTGGAATTTAGGGGCCGGCGTTAAGTACGGGCTTAAAAAAGACCGCTATTTAGCGCCGGTCTCCGAAAAACGGTCGGAGAATATTGCCTGCCAGGTGAGGGCCAAAAGGAATTTCAAACTTCCCGGCCTTGGTTTGGACAGGAGGTTCCTGATCGGGGCTGATTATTCCTTTAACCACAATATTTCCGGCCATTATGAGTATAATGGCACTCACCCTGATTATCCTGTTGTAACGAAACTAGAACAGATGGATGCCAATTATCTGAATTCCGGTTATTATTCACTTGCAGGCGCATTGACCTACTCGCAAAAGGTAAAAAAAGACCTTTTGGCTAACTTTTTTACAAAAACAGAATTCAGGTTTGTCAAAACGGACGATCATGGTTTCGATGACCGCCGGCTCTTTGAAATAGCGGTTGGATGCAATTTTTAATACCCATGGAATGCGACTTTAAAATTCCCGGTCGCATAGGAGATAAACGCGCGAAACGGTGCGTCTAATAATTATAAATCAAACAATTATTCTAATGAAGAACGTATTATTATTGTTATCCATCTGGTTTTTAAGCACATCCTCGTGGGTGTACGGACAAAACATTATCCCTCCTTCCGTTAACAGTAAAACAACCTTTGCGATCATGATAGATCAGGAGAGTTATAATCAGGCAAAACAGGAAGTTGATGCCTACAAAAAAGTCATCGAAGGAGATGGACTTGGAACGTATATTATTTCTCATGACTGGAGCAGCCCCGACCAGATTAGGGAACTGTTGATCCAGTTGCACGAAGATCAGATATCGCCGCTGGAAGGAACGGTCCTGATAGGAGATATTCCGGTCCCCTTGCTGCGCGACGCCCAGCACCTGACCTCAGCATTCAAAATGGATCAGAAGCGTGACTGGCAACGGTCAAGTGTTCCTTCCGACCGTTTTTACGATGATTTTGGCCTTAAATTTGATTTCATCAGGCAGGATTCAGTAAAACCACTCTGGTTCTACTATGCTTTGCGGGCCGATTCGGAGCAAATTTTGCATTCCGACATTTATTCAGCCCGTATCAAACCTTTGGAAAAGCACAGCCCCGACAAGTACGTACAACTGAAAAATTACCTGAATAAGGTGGTCCGGATCAGGACAGAAGAAACAGGGAATGTCATTGATAACCTGACTGTCGCAAGAGGACATGGATACAATTCGGAATCCCGTGTTGCCTGGTCGGGAGAACAGCTGACGCTCCGGGAGCAGTTTCCCTTGGCATTCAACCCCGGCAGTTATGTGAAATTCATGGATTTCGATTCTTACTGGCCCATGAAACCTTACTGGCTCAATGAAGTCCAGCGTCCCGAATTGGATATCATGCTGTTTCATCACCACGGATCGAATGACTATCAATATATCAATGGATATAAATCAGGGAGCGATGTGAACACCTCGGTTGACAACATCAAATTGTATCTCCGGAGTAAAATTTTAAGCTCGGTGGAGAAAGGGAAAGACAAGGAAGAGGCGATTGAATATTACCGGAATATGCTCGATGTTCCCCGCTCCTGGTGTGAAGAGGCCTTCGATGCGGAAAAACAAAAACAAGATTCTGTCTTCAATGAAAAACTGGATATCCTGGTCAGCGACCTGCTGACGATCCGGCCCAATGCCCGGCTGGTAATGTTCGATGCCTGTTATAACGGATCGTTTTATGAAGATGAATACATTGCAGGAGCCTATCTCTTCAATGACGGCAACACGATCGTAACACAGGCAAATACGGTAAACGTCTTACAGGACAAATGGCCCGACCGCTACCTGGGCTTGCTTGATTGCGGGATCCGGGTCGGGATGTGGGATAAATGTGTCCATTACCTGGAAACCCACATTCTGGGCGACCCGACTTTTCGGTTCACCCAACGGACGGATCCGGGTTTTGATCTGAATGAAGCCCTGACCATAAGGAAAGATGACATCACCTTCTGGAAAAAAGCCTTGGTCAGTCCGCATGCAGACGTGCAAACCATTGCCTTGCGCATGCTGTTCGAAAACAATTATCGCGATCTGTCCAGTCTATTGAAAGACACCTACCTGCATTCCTCCAACATGGTCGTACGTCTTGAAGCGCTGGTTTTGTTATCCCATATCAACGACGCCAACTTCATTTTCGTATTGGAGCAAGCAGCATCTGACAGCTACGAACTGACCAGGCGTTTTGCCATCGACCTGATCGCAAAGAACGGGTCGGAGAAGCTGATCCCGGCTATTGCCAGGTCAATCCTGAACGACAATACATCAAAACGGATCGTTTTCAAAATATCGTCGGGCTTACGGATGCTCAATCTCGACAAGCTTGAAGAGGAACTGGTCCGGCAAACGCGGGATTTGCCATTATACTCGAGAGAGATGCTGGACAGTATCCTGGAAAAAATCGCATCGTCCAAAACTTCCAGGGAAGCCGACCTGAAAAAGATCACAGACAAATCGGGTACCGTCAAAAGCAGGTCTTTTGAAATCACCCGCTTCCGGAATCAACCGTATTCCGCAGGGATCGATATCCTCTTGTCCGTCGTTAATGATAGAGACGACGAGCCGGAATTACGTGAAAAAGCACTGGAGGCCCTGGGCTGGTTCAACTATTCCTGCAGAAGCAGTTACATTGTCGAAAACCTGAACAGCTTTATCGGACAAAATAGGGACAATCATCTGTTAGCCGACCAGGCCCGGAAAAGTATCAACAGACTACAGACAAGGTAAACAGAAATCACAAAACAGATCATAATGAAAATCAATCAATTGCCGATTTTTTTGCTGTTCATCGCATTGTTGGCGGCATGCAGTACTGCTAAAAATACAACTAGGATCGCGCACCGGGCAATCACACCGGAACAGATTCACTTCATCGATTCTATTTTACAAAAAGGGCTCGACAATGAAGCGCTATATACCTTAGTGGGCGACCTGAAGCCTATGAGTTCGCTGGTAACCTTTAGTTTTCCCATCGCCAATGACGATTCGACCAAAACATCATGTGCCAATATCCTGGACCGGGCCACGCATGGGAAGTACCTGGACCGGCTGGCCTTTATCCAACAGGCGCTCAATTCCATCGAACTTCCCGGACTGAAGTTTATTTTGATACCCTATCAGTCGCCCTCAAAAAACAGGAGGATCGTCCAGCTCAGCGTGATCAGCGTGGATAAGCTAAACAAACTATTAAAGGAGAAGGAAAGCTTTTACGGACAATTCGGACTTATTCCCGGAGCTGATCCGAATGTAGTGACAACGGTGATCGAAAGCTGCGATCCCTGCGAACGATGGAGGGGATACGGTTACCTGTTCGGGTACCCGGACTACGCGGTCGATTTCTTTGTCCGGGCAGGGATGCAAAACGAGCAGACTGGCGAATCTGTTGAGCGGAATTTCTTCCGGATACCGACTTATGCGATGCCCGAAACCGGAAATTTCGTCTATGCCTATCCCACCGGTTATACCCCGACTGCCGAAGTCGATTCGGTCATCTGGTACCAGGCAAAGGAGGTCCTGGATGATTATAGGGAGATCCGGAGTTCCTATTTAAACGCAGACAGTACCTTGCAATCGTACAAACTCCTCCGGGACGTCAGCAAGCAAAAAATCTCTCAAAAGGCACACATTCGCCCCAAAATTGAATAGTAAGATGACGTCCGAAAAAGAAAATACCTGTAACCCGACAAGACACCCTTATCCAGACAGCTTCCGTGACAATAAAAAAAACAAGTAAGATCAGTGTTTACACGGGCATGTCGATCGTGATTGCCAACATGATCGGGGCCGGTGTATTCACCAGTCTGGGGTTTCAATTGGTTGACCTGAACAATACCGGGACGATCTTAACCTTGTGGCTTCTGGGAGGCTTGCTGGCCTTGTCAGGCGCTTTCAGCTATGCGGAGGTTGGTACGCAGATCAGAAAATCAGGTGGGGAATATGCTTTTCTTTCCGAAATGTACCATCCGTTTGTCGGGTATCTTTCCGGATGGGTTTCAATTTCGGTAGGTTTCGCAGCGCCAATCGCCCTGGCAGTCATTGCCCTGCTGGAATACTTTCCCGTGAAAGCCTTGAATAATCCGTTTTCAGGGATCATACTGATGGCGCTGATCACCTTTGTTCATTCCATCAGCATCCGGTCCAGTTCAAGGTTTCAGCTTTTCACCACCTCCCTGAAAATTGTGCTGATTGTCCTTTTTATCCTGGTGGGGCTGTTCACCCCAGCCGGGGAGAATGCCATTAACTTTATCTCCTCTTTTCGGGCGGAGATTGCTTCCCCGGCATTTGCCGTTGCCCTGATCTATGTGAGTTACTCCTATTCGGGATGGAATGCTGCTGCTTATATCACGGAAGAATTCCGTAATCCGGGAAAAGATCTGTCCCGGGCGCTCATTTACGGTACGCTGACGGTAACTGTTATGTATGTTTTGCTGCAATACGTCTTCCTTAAACATGTTCCTTCAGAACACCTGAAAGGCCAGCTGGACATAGGTTCCATCACTGCAGGATACCTGTTCAGTGACACAGTCGCCGGGGTTTTTAACGTAGCGATATCGGTTTTCCTAATCTCCGGGGTCAGTGCCATGGTTTGGGTCGGCTCCAGGGTTACAGCCAAGATGGCGGAAGAACATCCTTTCTGGCGTTTTTTCCGAAGTAACCGGAAAGGGATCCCCGTGCGCGCCTTATGGCTGCAATTTGCCATAAGCACCCTCCTGTTGCTGACCGGAACGTTTGAGCAGATCATGATCTACTGCGGATTGCTGCTTACATTATCGTCGGCGATGGTTGTGGCCGGCGTTTTTGTTTTACGCTACAGGAACCGGGGAAAACCACAGAACGGGTTTAGAAGTCCCGCATTCCCACTGTTCCAACTGCTATTCCTCGCGCTGTCCGGGTGGATCATCTTCTTTGCATTGAAGACCAACCCGGTCGAAACCCTGATCGGGTCTGGCATTTTGGTAACAGGCGCAATTACTTACCCACTGAATAAAAGAAAAAAGGGACGGCTTTGCATTGACGTAGCACTCGGGTCCAAGCCAAATTTCCTAAAACCAGCATTCCAAAAAGACATCAAAACTTCCAAAAAAGAGAGAGACAAAGTTGTTTGAAGAAGTTCGTATTGAGATAATAAATGGCGACAAGCCCCAGCGAAAGATTCACCTTTTCCGATTTCCAATCATGTTGGATAAAAGAGCCCAGGGTATTCACCGATTGTTTTTTTTAACAGTAAAAAGCTTACATTGGGGTACAAATAACCGTCGATCATATTGAGGCTTTTGATGGAAGTATGACTTGTGTCTTATGACTTACGACCTAATTGGTCAGGAATGAGTTATTTGTTTGATCATATTAAATTAGCTATGTTTAATCAGGGGAGTGAGTTGTTTAAACCGTTTGTGTTAATACCGACTTGCATAATTTGATGCTTCAGGCCGCCGGAGTAGGGGTAGGGGCTTTGGTTGCTGTGCCGTAATCCCTTCCGTACACGAACGGAAGGGATTATTCAGTACAGCTTCTAAACGGGTTTTTTGTGGTTATTTCGTCATTCAGGGCATGACCCATTTCCCGTCCAACAGGTCCTGGTAGGTTGGGTTATAGGCATTGCTGCTTACGGTCCAGTTCGCATCGTTTAAAGAAGAAATAACGTTTGTCAGTCCCGAATAATCAGTGAGAGCGGCATTGTATCGCAGGGTTACTCCTCCTACACTTGTTAACGAGGAAAAGCCATCCAGATTGCTCAGCGTTTGATTTACATAGTACGGATCGGAACTTCCTACTAGCAGGATACCTCCAACCGTTTTCAGACGGGGCATTTGTACCTCGTCAATATATCCCTGGTATTGTTGTGTATATATGGTACAATCACCATTTACTGTTTCCAGGGCGGTAAAGCTAAGTATTCCGCCACTTGCAAATTTCACTTCAGAGACGAGCTTTCCAACGCTTTTTAGTTTCGGGAGGGCCGGGTTCGTTGTTCCTTGTATAGTTAGCGTTCCGTCAACGCTCTCCAGTAAAGGAAAACTTAAGCCCGGGAAGCCTTGAGTGCTTAGCGTAAAATTTCCGCTTACTTTTTCAATGTTAAATTCTTCTGCTGCTTCAGGGGGATGGGAACTGAACCGCAAGGTAAACGAAGCAATAACTTTAAAGCCGTCCAATGAACTGAGATTAACATCCTCTAGGTAAAAATCCCCATCGAAATGATCAGGCCCTTTTATCCTGACCGGGCTGTCAAAGTGCTGAATTTTCAAATCGCTCAAACCTTCAAGCTGTGAAACGTCAATCTCTTTCACGGTTTCAACATTCGCACCGGTGAGATACAAATTCTGCACCGACTCCAAAGCAGACAATTCGGAAAATGACTGGAACGGGACATCGCTAACGTACAGCGTATTTACTTCTTTCAAAGAAGAGAGGCCTCCAAGGCCGGCCAGAGATTCCAGGTTATCTAATTGCAACCGGCCGGCGAAACCCAGCTTGCTTAAGCCGTCCAGGTTTTCAAGAGCAGCCAGATTCACAATCTGGAAAAAACCTTCCACTGTTTCCAGCGATCCCAGGCCTTCAAGCCCGGTCAGTAAAAATAATTTGTTCAGATAAACATCACCTCCGATTTCTTTTAACGAACTAAAATCCATGGCGGTTAATCCCGGAGCATAGATCGTAAGTTTACCGGAAATAATCTGAAGAGAAGGAGCTGAAACAGATTTAAGGCGATCTGAACCGGTAATATAGCAATCTTTGATCTGGCTTAGAGAAGGCAAATCAAGAGACCTCAAAACAGGCAGATCATGCACGTTCAATGTGCCATAAATTTGTTCCAGTTCAGGCAATTCAATGGTTTCCAGCCTGGCTTTGTTTCCATAACTTCCGCTCAGGATAATATCACCAATAACTGTTTTTAGTTTGGGGCATACAATACCTGTAATTGAATCGTTGTACTCCAAGTCAATGCTGTTATCGACGTTTTCCAACACCGGAAATTCGAGAGAAGTTATTTTCGATCTTTTAATGGTAAGCCCTGACAGGATCGATTTCAATGCGGGAAAACCGGCATCTTTCAGGTTTTCAACGGCTCCAATCTCAATAGCACCGACTTGTTCCAGTTTGTCCAACCCGCTCAGATTGGCGCCGGAAAAAGTCGGGTTAATGACCAACGATGAAGTAATTATCTTCAATCCGGATAAAGCTTCCAGTGTTGAAATGGAATCTTCGCCTTCGGGCGAACCAATCACCAGGTTGCCTTCCAGTTTTGTGATTCCCCGGGCAGCAAAGACTTCTACTTCCTCCTGGTTTGTGAGAACCACATTTCCTTCGTTTACGACATCGGTACGTACCACGGCATAGGTGTAAGTTTTACTTTCGCCGTTATGGGCGGTAACCGTAAAGCTATGCGCATTGTCCCAGTCGGTAATCGTGGACGGGCCGGGAGAGATGGATGCATTTTCGCTGATCACAACCGATGCAGTTGCTCCTTCCAGCGAAAAGTTTACCCCTGCGTTTATCGTAATGCTGTTGTCCGAAATCAATGCTTCCAGCACAGTTCCATCTTTCTGTAATTCAAAAGATGCGATCGCGTGATCGGTTCCGCTGAACGGGCTGTCGTCGTTGCAGGCCGACAAGAATATGCTCATGGCCACCAGCACAGCAGAACCCCATGTTTTTATCTTATTAAAATTCATCTTCATTTGATTGATTGTTTTTTTTTAAGGTTGCACCCAGGTTCCTGAGCTTAGTTCTTCATAAGTCGGATTATAGGCATTGTTTGTCGCGTCCCAGCCATCTGCGGTAAAGGATGGCAGGGCATTTTTTAAACCTTCATATGAAACCAGTACCGACTGGCCAGTTACTTCAACTCCTGCCACGCTTATCAGCGCCGAAAAACCGTCCAGGTTGGTCAACAGATTGTTGGATTCGGAATCGCTGTTGCCCTGAATGGTCAGCCGGCCGTTTATGGTGTTCAACGAAGGGAACGAAACGGAAGAAAGGCAATATTGGTAAAGGATACCTGCCCAGGAAAGGTCAAATACATAGCCGGTATTCAGTTCCAGGTAACCACCGACCGACTCCAGCATAGGAAAGCTCAGCGACCTGACATTCATGGAAAGGATGGCTACATCGAAATTACCGGCAATGGTCTGGAGTTTCGGGAATTCCAGTCTTTCACCAGCGAGCGAACCCATGGAGGAAATTATGAAATCACCACCCACTTCTTCCAGATCAGGCATGTAAAATTCCGCTTCGTTGCCATTGGGTATGCGTAGCCCTTTTTTGATCTTCCTGATGCCTCTGGCATCAATGACCTGAAGGTATGAGATGTAACCGCCGAAAGAAAGAGAATCCACGACGCTAAAGCCTTCGAGGGAAGGGAAAACCGCTGTTTTACCGGAAGGCACCGAGGCCGATGCATCGATAGTCAGTGTCCCGTTGAATTCGTCATCACCTTTGATCTTTGTCCCTGTCAGCACGGATCCGGCTACAGACAGTTCCCCGATGTCCATGCCGCTAAGGTCGATCTCTTCGGGAGGTGTCGCCGCGTAATAAGAGAAAGCCAGCTTGCCTGCTCTTTTTAACGAAGGTGGCGGCGTAAATGTCTTCATGTTTGAAAAGTTGTTGATTTCCAGCGTTCCTCCAATGGCCGTAAGCGCGCCGAAACAATCCAGGTTTTCAAGGGCAAGGCGTTGCATGAACAGGTCATTGGAAATTTCAGCGAGGGACGGAAAATCAAAAGAAGAGATATTGCCATCCCGGATATCCAGTCCCCCGGCTTTTTCCAGTGCGGGAAAACTTAGCTCGGTCAGTTTAGAGGTGGTGGGAAAGGTTATTTTTCCGGTTACCTCCCGCAGTTTCGGGAAGTAGATCATCTCCAGGCTGTTCAGATAGGAAAGATTCAGATCGGCACACTGTTCCAGTTCCGGCGCTTCAAGCCTGGTTGCGCTGACTAACTGGAGGATCGCCATACTTCCTGCTTCTTTGAGCATCGGGAAGGACAACCGCGAGAGCATCCCTCCTGAATAAGAGTCGGAAATATTCAGCGCCCCCTCTGCTTGTTGCAGAGCGGGAAAAGAAATACTGTTCAGTGGGCAATTGATGTTTATTCTGTTTGTTACGCGGACCAACGCGGGAAATGCAACGGTGTACATGTGGCGGCTGGTGAATGAAATGCTTCCCGCCACCTCCAGACCCGGAAATTCAACATCAGACAGTTTTTCGACTGATGTAATATTGATCTCTCCTCCAACCCTTTTCAGGGCATCAAGGCCCACAATTTCCCCGGCCGCATAAGTCGGGTGGATGACTAGCGAATAAGCTACTTCCTTCAGTTGATACAAGGCAGCCAGCGAGGTGATGGAATCAGCCCCTGTTTTTTGTCCGATGATCAGGTTCCCGGAAATGGAGGTGACCCCCAGTTCACCAAAAGCATCCACCTCTTCCTGTGTGGAAAGAACAACCGTGCCTTTGGTGTCAATGCTGTTCCTGTTTATCGTATAACGATATGTTTTCTGGGTTCCGTTCCAGGACTTTACGGCAAAGAGCATTTCCTCATCCCAGTTGGAGACAGATGCCGGGTCGGGTTTGACCGAAGCATTTTCGCTGAGGGTATAAGATACAGTCGCTCCTTTCAGCGACACGTTATCAGGCACGGTTACGATGATGGAGTCGCCCAGAAAAGATGCATGGTAAGCTGTTCCGCCCTGCTCCAGGCTGAGAGCCGTGATAAAGTTGTCCTGTCCGGAGAACAGATCGTCGTCGTCCTGGCATCCGGCCAGCAAAAAAGCAAGGAATATCCCGGACAGAAAAGATTTGATGTATAAAGTATTCATCTTTTATTCTTTGTCTTTGATGTTATTTAATATGATAATCGTAGGGTGTGCCTGCTTCGCACGAAATTTCTCCCACCGCAGTGCCTTTCCCGGTCATGGCCGTATGCACTTTCACGAAATCGATGTATTCCAGGTGTGCGGCGCTGCCGTCTATCTGAATGGCGTTACTGATATCGAACAGGGCATTTTCGGCCGGTACGAGACCATAATTGTCTACATATCCCCAATCATACCCGGGACTTGTTTCAAGATCACCGATCGTCATGGTGGAAGCCAGGCACGTCCCGCAAAGGGTATAGGAGTCTTCGGTGATAAACATCGGGAAGTAATAGTCCTGCATGTGATAACCATTAATATCCACCGAATTTATCCTGCCCAGGTTGTCGGTCCATAACACGTTTTCCCTCGGGGCCTTGGGCTTGTAATAAGTGATGGCATAACGCTGTTTGGTTTCGGGCTTCCCGGTTTCGCTGCCTTTCAGCTCATACCAGGTGTCGTTGGGCTGACCGTCGCCATTCTCGTCCTGCATGACCCAGACAATGCCGGGTTCGGACCACCCTTGGAACGCATTTCCCCCGATATGCAGGTCAGCTCCGTCTTCATCGCTGATGCTGTGGTCGAAGCCAGTGATGAAATAACCTCCGTAAGCCCCGATCATGCCAACCGAGAGGGACGCCTGCAGGCTTTGCCTGACCCCCTCCATGGTGGTTCCCTGCTGGTAATTGATAAACTGGCCCGGGGCCGGCACATATTCATACAGGTAATTCATTTTTGCCGAGCTGCTTTTAGTGACTTCCCGGTAATAAGTACCCTCCACATCCACACATTCAACGCTTGCCGTGGCACTTGCCGTGGCTGAGCCATCCGTGCCGGTGACCGTGACCGTGTAAGTTCCTTTAGCTGAAGGGGTGAAGGTGAGGTATTCGGTTGTTGAGCTTTGTGCAACACCATCCACGGTCCATTCAAATGTCGTATTGTCGCTCATGTTACTGATCACGGGAGCCATCACCAGGCTCTTTCCCAGAGGCACGCTGAAACGCCTGATAGCCGATTTGCCCGATTCAAGGCGGTAACGGCCATCATCAAAGAAAAGTTCCGGAACGGGAGCCGGCAATACGCTGACCAGTATGTTTTTCAGGTCCATACCGTCTTCGTTGACCACTTTTAATGTCAGCTGGTAGGTGCCAATTTCTGTTTGGTAAAACGTGTAACTGCCGGTTTCGCTGACAACTTCCCCATTCAGGCGCCACACATAGGTCGCCTCGTCGTTGTTCAGCACCGCAGACGGAGCTATTTCAAGGTCTTTACCGGTATAAGCGGCAAAGGTCGATCCGATCGTTATTTCCGGTGGAAGTTTATCGCTTACGGTAACTTTTACCTGTTTCTCGAGCGAACCGTTATCGGCATCGACCCTGAACGTAAGAAAATATTCACCGGTTTTTTCTGCATTAAATACATAGGTGGTGTCGGTCGAGACAATAATCCCGTCCTGCTTCCAGGAAAAGATTGGATTGCCGGCATGACTTACCGTGGCTGTTAATGTTACCTCTTTCAATACTTTCACTTTGTATTCGGCAGAGGAAAACTCAATGGTTGGCGTACCGGTATCGGTCACGTCATCATCATCCGAACAGGATGGAAGGAACATTGTCAAAATCCCTAACAGAAACAGGATTTGCGTTTTGTACGAAGCCTTCCTTTTTTTCGCTTTGCGCAAATTACTCACGCCCGGCAGGACCTCAAACAAGTTTGGTCCCTGCTCTTGCTTAATCGTATTTTTCATGTGTTCATTCATTTACTTTTAGTTGTCATTGGAATTTGCCAAGGAGTGACCTGGTTATGAGTTTGGTATATATTCATTATAAATCAGTTAATCGATCAACAGTAAATACCATATGAGCAGGAATGTCGCCGGTAGTAACTGACCATTTTTTCACTCCTTCCGGCGAAAAACAGTACAAAGTACCGGGTGTCACATAATCTTTCGCATCAGTCACAAAAATTTCTTTGGTAACAGGATTTACCGCGATTCCGTACGGAACTTCTATTTCGCTTTCTGTGCCGTCAGTAATAAAATGTTTTGAAACGACCGATTTTGCTTGCGTGTTGAGAATCGCGTAAGTAATCGTATTGCTGTTTGTAATATAATTCCACTCAGAACTGTAAACATAAAGCGAATCGCCACAAAGGGTCATTTCGCTTACCGGCAAGTCCAACACCTTGGTCACCTGATCGGTTGCAGAGTTGATGATATAGGTCCTGGAAGGTGTGTAATAATAATCGCCACGGGAACTCACATAAATATTCCCGTAATTGTCCAGTTCCATCCGGTGCAGGTTGATCCCCACGGTTATTTTGTTCTCTTCCTTGAATGAATCAAGGTTGATCACTGAAACCGTATTGTCGTAATTTGGAACCCGGTAACCACCCGAATTGGCCACATATAGTTTGTTGTCTTTGATTACCATTTCTTCGGGCTGATAGCCAACGGTACAGGTATCTGTAACCCGCATGGTCCTCAGGTCAACTTTTGCAACATACCCTAAACGGGCATTCGGATCTATTTTTACAGGCCCTGCATATGAACTGACATAAGCATAACGGTCTTTAAAAACGATATAGCGACAATTGGGAATGGTTATCGACGTGATGTGCTTTGCTGTCTCCACATCCATCACTTCAATCAGGTTAGAGCAGTTAATCACTGCATAAAGCTTATCCCCGTAGATCTGGATGTCGTTGCCCACATCGCCCAGTTCCTGTACGACCCCCGGGTTTCGTTCCGGGAAAATATTTTTGGAATAGGTGCCGGTTTCATAATCAAAATAGTCGAGCGTGGCCTTGTTGCTTCCCATGTTTCCTTCATTCAGAAGGTAAAATCCAAAAATGGAATCGGGGAGTGTTCCATTGGTCACGCTGGAATTATAAGAGGGGACAATAAAATCGTCATCGTCGTCCCGGCACGAATAAAAGGAAACAGTGATTGCCAAAAGCAGCAAAACCTTCAAAAGTTTCCCGCGGATAAAAAAGAGATGTTTGGATTGGTTCATATGTTTATGTTTAAAATGAATTTCAGATTGGTTCCCGGCATCGGATAGTTTTGTACAACTTCATATTGCTGGTTAAAAAGGTTATTCACTTCGGCAGTCAGCCTGATCTCCTTATTGCTCCAATTCAGCCATCTTGAAACTGAAAGATCACTGGTGTACCATGGTTTGGCGTAGTTTTCAGGAATGTTTGCCTGCGATTCATAACGTTCGCCGGTATAGATAAAACTGTAATTCAAATCCCAGTCGCGGTAACTGCCATTCAGGACCAGCGAGCCGCTGTGCCACGGGATGTACGGAATTTGTCCACCATAATAATTGCTGTTCGGGTTGGTAAAGTCCTGTGCTTTCTGGTACGTGTAATTGATACGTGCATCCAATTTTGTTTCCCCGCCGAAAAGAAATGAACTTTGCACCGCCACATCAATCCCACGGATTTCCACAAAACCCAGGTTTACCATCGTCCACCGGAACTGGTTCGATGTGGGCATGGCCACAATTTTATTTTCCACTTCATTGTAATAAGCATCTACCTGCAATTCGATGTGCCGGAGAAATTGTTGTTCAAAATCTTTGACATAGCTTATTCCCAGGTTGTACTGATTCGTATATTCCGGCTCAAGGTTTTTATTCCCGATGAAGGTATAATACAGATCGTTAAGTGTAGGCATCCGGAAGATACGTTTATAGAATCCCCGGAAACTGAATTTCTCACTTTCCCAAGGTTGATAAGAAGCGATGATCGTTGGAGTATATTCCTCTTTGTTTGGCGCTGCCCCGTTTTCTGCTTTTGTCGTTTCGTGTACAAAAGTTCCTAAAAGACTGACCTGCATTTTCACCCTGTCAAAATGCAATGCAGATGCAACAGCCACTAAGCCGGTATAGCGATCGGGATAAACGAAGCCGTACAAATCGGCATTTAACTTATTCCACTGAAAATCGGTTGATGCGCCTACGTCCCAGAACGGAAGAACCGCATAACGGTTGGCCGTAGAAAGGTAAACTTCCTGCTGACGGTAATGATTATTGATATACATCGCAGAAACATCCTTTTGCGGGTCTGACAGATAGTGCAAATAATCATAGGCATATTTACCGCTAAGCAAAATACTGTACCGGTTGTAATTCTTTAGGAAAGAAGATTGTAAAAAGAAATTTGTATCCCACTGGCGGTCTTCATTTTTGAACCGTCCGGGTTCTTCCCGTACAAAAGCGCCGGGGTAACCTCTTTCTGAATCGTATAAATAGGCCTTTGCTTTCCATTTTCCCTGTGTCACTTTACCAAATAAACCATATTCCAATCGCAATGCATTCACCTCTCCGTTTTGACGCACCGCGGTCGTATCATAACCGTCTTTTTTGGTATAGCTGAATTTATACCTGCCCGAAGTGTACATGTATTCAGCATTGAACGAACAGTTTAACCGGTCATTCAATTGCTGTTCCCACAGAACGGATGGATTGACCAGGCCGAAAGAACCAGTCTTTGCCGTTGCCTTCAGCTGATTTTTCCTGTTTTTAGCAAATTCAGGCGTCCGTGTTGTCATATAAATCGAACTGGCCGACCCAAAATCCTTTGCCGGTTGAAAGATGGAGCTCTTCTGTCCGTTGTATAAAGCGACCGCCTCCATGTTATCCAGAGAAAAACGGCCCAGGTCGACAACCCCGTTTTGGGCATTCCCCAATTCGATGCCGTCGTAAAACACGCCTACGTGATGGCTGCCCATACTGCGGATATTCACAGTTTTCAGCCCGCCAATCCCTCCGTAATCCTTGATCTGCACACCTGAGAAATAGCGGATGGCATCTGCTACCGAGTAAACACTTAACTTCTGCAGTTGCTGTCCTGCCAGGACCTGTACCGGGATAACCTCACGTTGTATCCGATCGGCAACAACAGTCACCTCCGTAATATTTAATACCGTGTCGGCCAGTGTTTCCTGCAATGAACTGCGTTCTGTCTGTGCTCCCGCAGAAAAACAAAACGCAGGCCACAACAAGCACGAGGCCAACGATCTCGTGGAGAAATTCATCATTTTGCTACAATCAAACAGAATTAACCATGAGATTTTACAGCAAACGACGCCATGACTTTCAAAAACAAAGATGAGAAAAAAGAAAGACTGCCTTTTGTTGATTTTAGCCCATTGACCCGCAGGCTGTAAAATCTGTTATCGCGCAAGGCAGGTCTTCTGACTTGTTCCTGTTTTAGCGCCTTCCCATCCGTTAAAATCCGGACAGTGGCAAAGAGTGCCAAAACAACATGCCTTTTATCAAGGCTGGAACTTACAGCAGCGGGAACTGTCCAGGATTTACACCTGATTCCCTTTTAATCCGGGATCACGAGTGCCGTGTGATCCCAAAACCATTGCGGGAACAAAGATATCATTTTTTCATAACAGGATAAACTTTTCCAGACATAACTTATCAGGCTAAAGCAGATGGAAAACCGAACGTTTCAGGAACTGTCAGTCCCCGCAGGATCAAAAGGCCCCGGAGAAGACGCTCCGGCAAACTCAGGCGGATAGAAGCAGATTTCTGTATCTTAGCTGTAAGGGAGCTGTATGCTTCCTGCGAATCAGGGATGCTCTCTCTCAATTTCATGTTTTTCCATTAAATAAAAGCCGCTGTCCATGTCACCTCCTTAATATCTTTATACTTAATCCTTTCTGTGCCGACCACCCTTCCTTATCGGTGAGACTAACAAAAAAATGATAATCGCCTTCATCAAATTCGCCGTTGCTGTCACCGTCTGGAATGATAATCTCAAGCGAGGTTTCGTATGTATCCAGCCCTTCGGGAATGTCATAATCTTCAATGGAAACATACGCATTGACCGGGTCCTTTATATCATCTAAATTACACTCGGTAACTTCTGTACTATGCGAATGATGGTCGAAGTTATTGTGAATATCGATGCTGTAAGAACCCAGTTCGACATTGTCGGTAAACAGGGCCTTAAATGTGAATGTTTCGCCAAAATAGAGTGTGTCGCAGTTTTGCGGAAATGCACCGGAAACAGTCAAATCGATTTCCGGTTTTTCATCATCAACCTCATCTTTGCTACAGGTTATAAAAACAATAAGTATGAATATTAATCCTGAAAATATTTTAAAAGCCTTCATGATAAATTGTTTTAAGCAGGGTAGTAGTTGAAACTTCCACCCTGCTTCAATTAAAATTAAAGATTTATTACTATCGGGTAATGATTTGAATAAGCCCAATTCCCTTTTGCATCCTTGCATTTTACGAGGATATAGTAATTCCCCGACCTCCACGCATTGTTCCCGGTAATAGCGGTAGGTGTCATGTTGTTGTCGTTTGCCGCGCCAACTGCGATAGAAGCACTAAATGTGTGCGATGCTTTGCTGTCGAAAGTATGGGTATGGAGCATTATAATTACTGAAGTATTGCCGCCTGTAACATCTGCGTCGCTGATATTGTCGCTTTCCTTAACCAAAGCTACGACCATGCCCTCCAATGAAATATTGTCGGTAGCAGTGCCGGAAATAGTAATTGTTACGCCATTTGCGTAACTCTTTCCACTTTCGGGCGCCAAAGAGATGCTTATTTCAGGCGCCTTTTCGTCGGCAAGTTCTTCAATACTAATTTCATCTTCAACCGTGGTTTGGTTTCCTTCCTGGTCGGTTACCGTAATATGGACATGGTAAGTGCCTGCTACGGTTCCTTCTGGAATAACAACGTGCTTGTGGAATGTGGTGTTTTTCAGTCCTGCAAATTCGTCATAACTGGCTTCAATTTCATCGCTGCTTCCTTCTTCCTGATGTATTTCCACTGTAATCACTCCAATTCTGCCTTCAGCTTCAATTTCGGCCTCAATGTGCAAGTCCTCGTCAATGTAAGCAACGTGGCTGTCGCCTATTCCAAGTTCCAATCCGCTTATAATGGGTTTGGTTACATCATCATCATCTTTGTCACAAGAGGTGGTGAAAAGCAGCATACTTGTTGCTACAAAAATTAAAGCGATTGTTTTGATTGTTGTATTCATAACTTGATTATTTAAATGTTTACTGTTCATTCTTTTAATTTTTATTGAATGGGATATTAATATTTAGCACAAAATTGCGCCCGGGCTCCGGCACATTAATCAGCCGGTAATAGCTGGTATGGTTAAAATACCTTTGATTGAATACATTTTGAACCTGGAAAGACACGGTAATACTTTTGTTTCCAGAGTATAAATCTCCTCCCAACGACATATTGACCAATTGATAACCATCTGTTTTTTCCTCAGGTGGGACAATCCGGTTTTGCCGGGCAACCAGTTTGTAATCGACCGAGATATACGGGTTCCTTATCCTTTTTGAATTTCGCGGAGAATATTTCAGGTTAAACAGCAACGATGCCGGAGGTGAAAAAGGAAGCGTAAACCCTCTTTTTTCTCCCGAAAGCTGTTCGGAATAAACATATTCGCCAATAACACCAACTGTCAACGGATTCACCAACTTTAGGTGCGAATGAATTTCTCCGCCAAACCGTAATACCTCGCTCTGCATGTAATAAAACACCTGGTTCCCGTTGCCGTATAAGCGGTCGTGGTCGGGGCTTGGGTTCAAAAAAATATAATTCGGAAAGTAATTTACAAACGGGCTGATGCCTACCGCAAAATCTGCGGAATGATACGCTACGCCCAAATCCAGTTGATACGAAACTTCGGCTGACAAACCCGGGTCTCCCATTTCGTAGCTAAACCGATGGTAATTTACCCCGTTGGCTGCCAGCTCTTTGGCAATTGGCATCCGGAAGCTTTTCCCTATGTTGGCTTTCAAACTTACCTTATCCCAGTTCTGGTTTAAACCAAGCGACCACGAAATGTTATTAAAACTTCGCGAAATTTCCGGCGCCCGCTGCAGGTAACTCCAAACTGTGTCGCCACTGTTGATTACCGGGCTTGGAAACCAATCGGAATAAAGCTCTGTATTTATCTTTCCGTAGTCAAAACGTACGCCGCCCTGCAAAATACTGTTCGGCGACAGATGGTATTTCCCATAGACGAACATTCCTACTGTAATTTGGTTAAAAGCAGGAATAATAAAACCACGTCCGCCAATAGCATTGTCCTGAAACTCGGTATTCACCCCACCCGTAACCGAAAAATCGGCGACAGGTTTAAATGAAACCTTCAGGTTTCCGGAGAACACATTCTTATCAAACCGGCGTTCCAAATCTGCCGGAAAGGACAGTGAGTCGGGAAAAGTTGCAGGCATGTAACCGTGACTTACATACTGGCTCCACTCTTCCCTGAAATTATTCTGAAACCCAAGCTCCATTTCCAGGCCGAGATTGTTTCCCCTCCATTCACTTTTGTTGAGTATTTTCATGTGGTTCACTTCCTGATAAGGATACTGGATGTCCCGGTCGGAATGGTCATGCAGTTCAGCGTCCACATTTCGCGGCTCCAATCCGTGGGCGTTGGCAAAGAATCCATTCTTGCTGTATAGATTGCTAAAATAAAACCGGCTTGTAAACCGCTGCCCGATGGTGCCAAACGAAAAATGAAAATTCTGCTCCCTTCCGGCAGTGTTCCTCAGTTGATTTTTATAAAGGGCTGCTTTGTAGGAATAAATATTAACACTGTCGGTTGGCACGCGGTAGTCGGCAAAATCGAGCAACGTTGCACGCGCGGTAAAATAGAAAGCTTTTTGGCGCGCAAAAACATGGATGGAAGTTCCCAGCAAATTGTTATTGCTTTTCCCGGTTAAATCGACCGAGCCACCAAACGAGTTTTCAGCCGGAACACCGAGCTGCTTTATGTCGATAACGCCGCCAATGGCATCGGAACCATACATCAGCGATGCAGGGCCTTTGATCACTTCCACCCGGTCAACGGCATACTGGTCAATTTCAAGCCCGTGGTCTTCGCCCCACTGCTGCCCTTCATGCTTTATCCCGTTTTCGGCAACCACAATCCGGTTAAACCCCAATCCGCGGATGACCGGCTTCGATTGCCCCGAACCAATATCAATGGTACTTACCCCGGGAAGCCGTTCCAACGATTTCATTAAACTTCCCGAAAGGTTCATTTTTACAAAACGTTCGTCCACAACTTCCACACTGCGAGAGTCTTCCCTGTTCTTAGTTTGCGCATAGCTATCTGCCACAACAACTTCATGCAATGTCATTACAGCAGGTTGTAATTTTATGCTGAAGCGTTGCGAAACAGGGACTTTCAATGTATCAACAAAAGATTGATACCCTACAAACGAAACATTAAGAATATAAGCGCCAGCTTTTAATCCTGAAAAATGGAAGCCGCCGTCCGCATCTGTAACCGTCCCTGTTTCACCCGGAGAAAGCCCAACCGAAGCACCGGGTAAAGCAAATCCATCTTCACCGGAAACACTGCCCGATAATTCATATAAGTTTTGGCCATTAACTGCTGTAATTAAAATAAGCACAGCAATAAAAGCCATACAAAGTTTTCTCATAAAACCTGTAATTTCTGATTCTTAACTAAAAAAGGCGGAGACAAAATGTTAAGAAAGAAATGGCGGTGCGCGTGGTGAAGCATGAAAAATTACGTCACACAGAAACTTATCCTGAATTTTTGCAGCAATTAATTCACTAAAGTGTGATTCTACAAAAGGAACTTTGAATTCAACTGGCAGGTTGGTTGTCGTGAATTCATACTCACAAATTGGACAATGCTCATTTTTCTGAACAACAGGAGCTCCCGTTTTTTTCACTGCACGGCAAATTCCTTGAGAGCAATCATGTTCTTTTTGTGAATGATGCCGGACATTATGCAACGGCTGATAAACTATCGGAATAATAAATATCAGCAGGAGCGGGATACCAATATATTTAAGCCCTTTAAACAATTTATATTTTTAACAATTTACAATTATTGCACAATCCTTTGATAATTACTTCTGTTTCGTTGGCTTCGAATCCTTCGGGTATTTGCGGTTCATCCAACGTAATTGAATCGAGGCAAATGGTACTGTCGCATTCCAGGCAATGAAAATGGGCATGGTGCTGCTTTTTTGTGACCGATTTGTCGAACGCATATTTGACTAGCTGGTTGTCCACTACAATTTTATGGATAATATGTTTTTCAAGAAGGGTTTTGAACGAGCGATAAAATGTTGTTCTATCAAAATTTCCGTTCAATTCATCTTTTATTTCATTCTCGGAAAGGGCATGCCTGGATGCAAGCATGACGGATAAAATGCCTTCACGGCATGCTGTCCGTTTCAAATCGTGATCGTGTAAAACTTCCTGTGGTTCCATAAATAGTGCAATAGTGTTGCAAATATACTTCAATCTGAATCACAAATGCAATAGTGTTGCAAAAAAATATTCCTATGAAGCTTTGGCAACTTCAACATAAGTACTAAGCAATAATTGTTGTCGTATTTCTGTCTTCTAATAAACTATGAGAGAAGTGATAACAAAAATAGTAGATAGGTCCGTAACCTTAAACCAACCACATCCAAGATTTTTAATAAAATGTTAATAATCTTCCTGTCCTGTTTCCATTTTATTTATGCAATTTTCGCTTTCAAATTCAATCAAAAAAAAATGAAACGTCGTAACTTTTTACAAACTGGTGCACTGGCCGCTTTAACCGGTGGAATTATTTCTCCGACTCTTTTGACAGGCTGTAGCAGCCTGATGGATAAAACGCAGCCGGACCGAGCCAAAAATATTATTTTCCTCGTTAGTGACGGGATGAGTTTCGGTACGCCGGTAATGGCTGATTTATTGCTTATTCGCAAAGAAGGGAGGGGAAGCCGTTGGATGGATTTATACCGTAAGAATGAAGCCAGACGGGCTTTTATGGATACATCTTCCGCCGATTCAATGGTTACTGATTCGGCAGCCGGAAGTTCATCTTGGGGCGGCGGACGAAAAGTGAACAACGGCTCCCTGAATGTTAACCCCGACGGTTCGTTCAACAAACCAATTCTGCAAAAATTTAAAGCGGCGGGGAAATCAGTAGGGTGCGTTACAACCGTTCAAATAACCCACGCTACTCCCGCAGGATTCTGTATAAATAATAAAAGCCGAAGCAGACAAGACGAAATAGCGTCCGATTATCTCAACCTGAAGTTTGATGTGATGATGGGAGGCGGCCAGGAGTATTTTGATGGAAAAAAACGCACCGATGAAAAGGATATTTTTGGTGATTTTTCTGTCGGCGGGTTCCAGGTCGTACGGTCAAAAAATGAAATGGAAAAAACAACAGCAGGTAAACCTGTGCTTGGAGTTTTTTCTGAAAACGGGCTGCCTTATTTCGTTGATATGCAATCGGAACCGGAACTCGCTACCAAAATACCTACACTGGCTGAAATGACACGTAAAGCTATTTCGCTTATGGAAGGGAACGGCGAAGGGTTTGTATTACAAATAGAAGGCGGAAAAGTAGATTGGGCCGCCCATGCCAATGACGCTTCTGCATTGATATACGACCAGATTGCATTTGACAACGCTGTTGATGTTGCTGTCAATTTTGCACAAGGCAGAAATGACACGCTGGTAATTATTACTACCGACCACGGGAATTCAAACCCAGGCTTAATAAAGAGCCACAACGTGGACGCGAAATTTGACTTGATGCAGAACGTAAAATACAGTAACGAATGGATATTACAGGGGCTTCGGAAAACTGATACGCCATCACATGTTATTGAACGGATGAATTATGCACAGGGGATTACCATTTCGCAGGATGAAGCCAGAAGCATTTTACAACATTATGAATTGTTGGACAACGACGGGTTGTATAACGACTACAAATTACCCTACCGGCAATTGGCTGAAATACAACAAAATTACACATCAGTGTACTGGTCGGGAATGAACCACTCGGCCGATTATGTTGAGCTTGCCATGCTTGGCCCGGGAAGCGAAGCATTGCCTATGTTTGTGAAAAACTCCGACCTTCATAACTTCATGTTGAAAGTTGCTGGAATACCGGAGTCTGTTTGGGTAGTATAAACAAAAAATATTCCTGCCCAAAAAGCAAATTGTTTTAGTTGGCATCAAACTATTTAGTCATTTCCAACGGGTAACATCGGGCTCTTCGGATTGATACCCATGGTCCATGGAGAAATACAAGTCGCGGAGCATATGAACGAAATGCAATAGAAAAGTGCGCTATAATTTGTATGAACGTGTGGATAAAAGGAAGAAGATTAAAAAGAAGTACAAGTTATTTTATACATTTGAAAGATATTACGAAAAGAACAAAAGGTGACACGAATATTTCATTAGTCATTTATCAACAATTAATATCTACATAATTACTATGGCTTGGTTCTACGAACGATCAGAAGAAATTACTGCACTTCAATTGGAAGAGTTGGTAATAAAAAGTGCAAAAGAATGTTTGAAACGCATTAGCCCATCGCCCAAAAAGATTTTATTACTTCCTCCCGACATTACCCGCGGACATTCCGGGGCTGGTAAAATTACCAATTTGCTTTACCACTTTTTCGCCCCTGGTGCCAATGTGTTCGTAATTCCAACTTTGGGGCAGCACCTTCCGCATACTCCCGAGCAGAATGAGTGGATGTTTGGCGATATTCCAGAAGAAAAAATATTGAAGCACGATTGGATAAAAGATGGGAAACATTTGGGAACAATACCAGCTTCGTATGTCGAGAAAATAACTGGAGGTAAAGCCAACTGGGAAATCCCGGTAAACATAAACCGGATTGTTGTAGAAGAGAAGTGGGATCTTATTATTAACGTAGGGCATGTGGTTCCCCACGAGGTGCTTGGTTTTGCCAACCACAATAAGAATTATTTTATTGGTTTAGGCGGAAAAGAAACAATCTGCGCTGCACACATGGCAGCCGCCTGCCATGGCATAGAAAATAACCTGGGAACTCTGGTAACACCGCTGCGTCACTGTTTCAATAAAGCTGAATCAGAATATCTGAACAACCTTCCCGACGCTTATATACAGGTGGTTATGAAATATAATACACAAGGAAGCCTGGTACACAGTGGGTTCTATTGCGGCGACGATGTGGATACTTACCTGTTGGCTGCCGAACAATCGAAGGCTGAAAATATTACGATTGTACCCCCACTCAAAAAAGTAGTGGCTGTTATGCAGGGCGACGAGTTTTTCAGCACATGGGTGGCAAACAAAGCCGTTTACCGTACCCGTAAGGCAATGGCCGACGGCGGAGAGTTGCTCATTATAGCTCCGGGATTAAAAAGGTTTGGAGAACAGGATGAAGTTGACCAGATTATTCGGAAATATGGCTATTCAGGTACTTCGGCAGTAATGAAGGCGTGGAAAGAAAATTACGAATTGCAGGACCTTACCCACGCCACAGCCCACCTAATTCACGGATCTTCTGAAGGTAGGTTTAAAATTACTTATGCACCCGGTCATCTATCAAAAGAGGAAATTGAAAGCGTAAACTTTAATTATCTCGACTACAACCAAGCCATTGAACATTATAATCCTGAAAAGATGAAAGATGGGGTCAACGTGATGCCCGATGGCGAGGAGGTCTATTTTATCAGCACTCCGTCGGCAGGCCTCTGGACGACAAAAGACAAGTTAAATGGATAATTCTTTTTCATTTCATTATTAAGATAAAGGATAAAACGGACAATCATTTTTTAAGCACTCTTGATTTTCAGGATGAAATGTACACTCAATCTTTTCAGGAACAGAAAGTGAGACGTTAAATGACTCGTTTAAAAAGGCACACGCTTCCTGAATGGCAACAAACGAAACCCGCTTGCAACATCTTGGTCCACCGTAAGCTGCCATTTTCAGCAACGAACGCCCAGTCATCGAATTGGCCAATTTCCACTCCTCTGTTTTATAGGGTGTTGCTCCAGTAATGATACTGACAAACATTCCTGTCCCAACCGCAGCCCCGCAACTGCCGTGGGTTCCACAAAAAGCCCCCGGCACTTTCTCCGATCGTTGGCTGGCGGCCATTAACCATTTTTCGAGCCTGTCTTTTTCCTTCACACGATTACTATAAGCAGAAAGCAATACAGCAGGAACCAGAAAATGGTGTTCTGGACAGTGCACTTTAAAATCCGGAAATTTCATCAGGTGTATTGCCATTTCAATTGGAGCGGCACTGTCTGAAGCGAGGCAGCAATCGTAAATGACATCTTTGATGGATTTTGCCCTGCAGGTACTGCAAACAACCATCCCCATCCCATCGACAATAGTCTCTGCGTTCATTCTTTCTTCCATACAATAAGAACAACGCAGAGTATTGTCTTTTTTATCAATCGGCAGTTCGTTCATATTGCTGATTTTTGAACCAGTAAAGTAATTAAAAACGAATCATTAATACGATTCAAACATATAACTTATCTCTTTCATACAACCATCTTGTTGTATTTCAAATAAATGCTGGTTGGTTGTCTCACCTTTCAAGGGCCCCAATTCCTCTACATAGCCACCCAGTTTGATATATTGAAAAGCGCTGTAGTCAAATCCATCAGGCAACTTGGCACAACCGGAGTACCAGGCTACTTTTATTGCCGGATAATGGAGGCGCATAAAATTAGCCAATGCTGCAACCCGGTGAGGGTGTCTGTCGCCACCCATAAAACAAAAGCAGGTGATTGCTGAAGCATATTTTTCCATCAACAAAATAATTCGGTCTTCATTCAGTTCCTCTCCAATATCTTTTTGCAAATGCGGACTGTGGCAGCCTTTGCAACGGTTCGGGCAGTTGGTTATATTCACTGCGAGCGTAACTTCGTTGGGAATTTCCTGGAAAACGATATCGTAGTTATAGTACTTGAGCATGTTCTTCTACTTTCACCTTTTCTTCAAGTTTATTCTTTGCATAATGTCTTTTTGCCGCTTCTTTTTGGCGGGCATCCGAAAAACTGCTTATTCTTTTCATATACCCGATTATGCGTGTCAGGTAGTCGATGTTTTTGCTCTTACATTTGGGGCATTCTTTTAAATAACGCTTATCGATATGTCCGCAATCGTTACAAATTGTATTCGGAATATTAAATGTGAAATAGTTACAACCTTCTGTTGCTGCAACCCGGAGCAACTGGCGATATTGAATTTCGCTTAAGTGTTCTTCCAGGTTCAGGTGCAAGGCAGAACCTCCGGTTAAATGTTCAATGTATTCTTTTCCGTGAATCCTGAATTTATCAATGACGTTTAGCGATTCGTCTTCTACCGCATAAAAATAACTGTTATAACAATCGCGCGGAACGAAATATCCATCTTCTTTATCCCATTTTGCGTGTTTCACGCCAACATTCTCAGCCGGAATCATTTCACAGTTAAACAATATCTCTTTCGAACGGTGTTTCTTATTGTGCGTTTCGATAAGCCCGAGTATTTCTTGTGTAAATGCAAGGTATTCAGGATTTTCGCTTATTGCAATGCCTAAAAATTCGGCCGCTTCAACCAACCCGTTTACGCCTATTGTAAGGTATTGGCGACTTAAATTAATGTATCCGGCATCGAAGAGTGGAAGCATTCCTTTTTGTTGCAGTTCTTTCAAATTTTCGTTGTAGCCTAATTGCACTTTATGTGCCAAATCTACAACATCTTCGAGGAAGCTCATGTAATGTGTTTTTTCTTTGTGGGCTTCTTGTATACAACGGTTCAGGTTAATGGTCAGCACACTTTTCGAACCGGTGGAAACACCGCCAGCCCCCAGGGTATAACTAAATCCGTTATCCTGTATTTCGTTACGCAAACGGCAACACGAACTTAAACTGTCGGCATTATCGCTTAAATAGGTAAAGAACGAATGCCCTTCGGCGTACATTTTTGCCATAAAATCGCCGTATTCTTTATCTTTTGCATCTCCATTTTCGGTAAGTAAAGCCATGGTTTCAACCGGGAAAGTCAACATTGTTTTTGTACGTTCGTTATTAAACCAGGCCATAAACCTTTTTTGCAACCAGCTTAACGATTTCCAGTCAGGCCTGCTGCCATCGGGAAAAACAAATTCGCCAAACAGGCTTTCAAAATAATATTTGTCGTAATACGAAATGTTCCAGAAAACAGCCTGAAAGTTACGAGCCCCGGTTGGCTGATTCAGCGAGTAAACAATTTGCTCGAAACAATCGGTAATGATTTTATCAATCGAACGTTTCCTTTTCGATAAGTCAACAATTTCATCGCTATGCTTGTAGTAATCATTTCCGTATTCCTTAGCGATAAAATAGTTCATGTACATTAAGAACTCAGGCGTGGCACAAGCTCCGCTCAACATGCTTGAGACAATAAATACCATGTTGATAAAGCCTCCGCAAAACGATTTCAAATTGGTTGGAGCAGAAGAGTTGCCGCCAATTTCAGAGGTTCCAGCCAACAACCACGGATACATGGTTATGCTGGCACAATATGGGGCAAGGCTTGTTTCATCATTTTTATATATTAAATGCTGGTTTAAATAGCCGAGATATTTATCAGACAGCTCTTTCCCGAACATACCCGACAGTCTGTCGGTTAAAAGCCGACGGTTTAAGCGGATAAAATTCTCCTTGGGTAATTCGCCGATAAGCGTTGCAATGTTTTTCTTGTCAACATTTGCATTCGCGTCGAACTTACTTCCGCTAGCAGCATTTCCGGCAGTGCAATAGTCGATTAAAAATTTCACCCGATCCCTTGTTTCCCGGTCTTCCGAATGTTTCTGGCGATAAAGCATATACGATTTTGCTACCGAGAAATAATTCTCAGCCATAAGCGAATGTTCCACCTGGTTTTGAATATTTTCCACATTCATTCCACTACGAATATTTACCCGGTGTAAAATATTCGTAAGATCTTCTTCACTAGCAAAGCTACCAACCGAAAGGAATGCTTTTTTAATGGCGGTTCTAATTTTTTCAATTGAAAATGAGGCTCTCTTCCCATCTCTTTTAACGATTAATAACTCTGCATTGCTCATCATTTATTTCTTTAGTTGTTAATGTTCTGTCGAAATTTTTTCTACATCGGGAAGAAAAAGAGTACGCAGGCAAAAGATTTAAAATGAAAAAACAAGCTCTTTATTACTCACGAACCAGACTTCTACTCCCGAAAGTCTAATCAAAAAAACGAATTGTGGCAGGTCTTCTGGCTCGTCCGGTTTTTGAATGCCTTCCCGTCCCGAAAAAGAACAGTGGCGAAAGAGTATCAAAAACTTTTTTGTGAACTTACAGCTGCGGGTACAGCTCCCGATTTTAACGGGATTCCCTCAAATACCATGAAATGAAAAATCATGGCATACCATCAATCGGGTACAATTTTAAACTATTTTTCTGAAGAATGCTTAACGGAGATATAAACAATATGAGCGATGTTGAAGAAAAGAGTCCCTTGTTTTAAGGGATTAAAGATGTTGATAAGTCAATTGCCAAAGCTAAAAAACTGGTTAAAACAAGTCCTTTAGAAAACGATTCCTAGAAGAATGCCTGTCTTACCTTGCAAGCACACAGTACCAATTATAATTATAACTTCAATTATTTTACAGGTATAGTTTAACTTATTTTATACCTATAAGTTTATTACATTTATATGCATAAAATGAACCGTTACCTTACGGTATCGAGAGCACATAACCAAAGCATAGCATGGCACTTACTTACACCTTTCATCCCTATAAGCTGAAGGAAGACAGCAAACAGTACATATCAATACCTTTTCGCAAGCAATGGTGATGATACCGGCCAATCTTCAGCCCGGGGAATACCGTCTTCAGGTACGCAGCAGTATGAACACAAAAACGATACGGACTGGCGAATTGACGGGGGTGTTGGTGGTATCGTGAGTTGCAGTGATAATCAACAGATATTAAGTGGCGGAATAAAAATGCATATTCCGCCACTTGATCTTTGTTAAAATATATTTCCAAACTTGACACCGAAGTTGATGGTGCGTGGCAGCGACGGGCCGTAAACATAATCGGCATCGCGATAAACGCCCCTGTCGTAGTCTTTTTGGATTTGGTTGAAAATGTTTTTCACCCCGGCGTAAAACTGCATTTCGGTTTCGTTGCCAAAATGAATGTCATACGAAAACAGGATATCTGCCACGATAAAACCGTCTGCTTTTTTTAGCGCCTCGCCTTCAATAATATCGCCACGGGCAATGGCATCCAGTACTGTTTGTTTCTCTACACCTTCAAAATCATCGGGGGTCGGTCCAAAATGCGGGACATCCATAGAACCGGTGTAATTGAGTGACACGGAAGTATTAAAATGATGCGAGGGTTTCCACATAAAAGTGGCATACCCATATTGGTTTGGGGTACGCATAAAATCTTTGGAAATACTATTCTCCGCCTTCCCCCACGCCTGTGCCGACTCATAACGACTAGCTTGGATGGTATAGCCCAACTGTGTTTCCAGGTGGTCGGTAAGAAAAGATTTCCATTCTAAGTTTACCCCAGCCACATAGGCCCCATCTTCGGCATTTACCCGCATGTAAGCAAAATTCCCTTCGTCGTCAAGGGGGTAATATTCATTGGCAAAGGGGTTTTTTAATCGGGTATAAAATCCCTCGGCTAAAAATTCGTTTAATGTGTTCCCCAGGCTAAAAACCGAATTCAGAGAAGCCGTGAAAGCATTGGATGTTTCCTGTTTCAAATTATCCGAATTGAAGGTTTCCACTCGGTTTGCGTTTACCAATTCGATGTGCAGGTCTTCGTTAAACACCTGTGGGGCTCGGTATCCTTGTGCATATCCCAGGCGAAAGCGCACCTCCGGTGTAAACTTGTACATCACGCCTACCCGCGGAACCAAAACGCCATTGCTTGAATCACCATCAACGCTTTCTTTGTCTGTTATCCAATAATAATCGTAACGAAGTCCCAGCGAAATATTCACTTTTTCTGATTTCCAATCATGTTGGATAAAAGAGCCCAGGGTATTCACCGATTGTTTTATCAGTGTGGTATTGGCACTGCCATTGGCCCCCAGTTTCACATCGTGCAGGTAATCGTTTGTGTTGTCGATGCCAACAATGGTTGTCGAGGGAGCAAATAGAAACAGGTCGGAATGAAAACCGTAATGTGCCCCAACAGAAGATGTGAGGTTTTTGGTATCCCCATAGCCATTGGGGTCCTGCTGTGCACCATAATACGAACCGCGCAACACGCGTTGGGCAGAGGTATAGATGGTCAGTTTATCGTAGCTGCCGTTTGTGAACAGGTCATAAGACAGGTTTCCTCCCGTTATCAAATGGTCAAGTTGTTCGGCAATGTCCGCCTCGTGGGGAAGATAATCCAGCTTGTTCCCTCCCCTTCGAAACTCACTTATGCGGTACCCGTCAAACGAAATTTTACTTTTATTCCCCGGTTTGTGGAAAACGTTAAACCCAAACGTTGTGTTTTTTAATTCCACCATCTCACTAAAACCATCGCCATTAGCATCGTAGTTATCGCGGTCGCGCAGCATGGTATAAATGTAACCGCCGGTTTTCCTGTCGTCGGTTATCACTGATGCATTCATGTTTAATTGCCCATCGGTAGCTGTGTTTGATCCGCCTTTTGCGCCAATTCCAATAACACCCAACCGTCCGTCAATGTTGAACGAATTCCGAGCGGGCTCTTTGGTTATAATATTTACTGTTCCGGCAATGGCATTTCCGCCAAAAAGCGCAGATCCGCCACCACGAACAACTTCCAGGCGTTCGACCATGTTAGCCGGAATCATTTCGAGGCCATAAACTCCGGCCAGACCACTAAATACAGGCCGGCTGTTCATTAATATCTGGGTGTACGGGCCCTCCATTCCGTTCATCCGCAGTTGTGTAAAGCCGCAATTCTGGCAATTTGTTTCGGTCCGAAGCCCGGGCGTAAAAACCAAGCCTTCAGCAATATTCACCGATTGGGTGTTTACCATTAGTTCCGGTGAAATTGAAGTTACAATGACTGGTGCTTCTGCCCGGTTTGTTTGGTTGCGATCGGCGGTTACGACAACGCTTTCGATATTTAAAACATCTTTGTCGATTTTGAATTTTATTTCCAATGTTTTGTCAGCCTCTGTTTTTACTTTTTGCGAACTGCTTTTGTAGCCCATTCCACTAACTTGTATGTTTAAGTCACCGATGGGCAAGTTGACCAATTGAAAATGTCCGGTACCATCGGTTGTGGTCCCTATTGTTGTTCCTGCTATTGTGATATTGATGAACGGGACATGCTCGCCTTCGCATTGCACATCGCCAATAATATTGGCATCGGTACTCTTTTTTTGTGCGTTCACAAATACAATGGCTGTCAACAATATAATTGAAATCAGAAATATCTTTTTCATATGATTAAATTGTTTAATATTTTATTTCATTACTATCCGGTTAAAATTTCATGTGGTGGGCTGAAGACCAGTAGAATATGGCTTTTCACTAACCCCGGCATTAATGCCGGGGTTAGTCATTTCACCACAGCATCCGGGCTTTAGCCCATAACCAGATACACTTGATTATCAATCGATCTACTTCTCCGCCTGTCTTTTCCGGACACCAATGATCCTATTCATAGAAAGCAAAGAAAGTTCCCTCCCACAACAAAAACTGTCCGGTTGTTTGTTATTCGAGATCCTTATCCAGGCCTTTTCAAGAGAAAAAATTATGGACAGGAATTAAATGGGAAGGAATAGGGGGTATAGGACATTGGGGGTGCCCTGCCTTTTAAGCTTAAATAGCAGTTGAAGCGGATGGCAGGCGTGTTGTAGAAATAAATGTTCCTGAGCCCAGTCAATATGATGCTGAAAATTGAAAAGACAGCAATAAAAAAAAGGAGTTGGAAATGCGCAATATGAAATAATTCTTTTGAGCTGTGGTCGTGTTTTTTGAAAGGGGCAGGATCCTGGCTTTTATTATAGGGGTGAGCATGTACCAGAACCTCCCCGTTGCTCAACTTGTGAGCGTGGATAAAAACAACATTGTTTACAACAAGTAGCCCAACCGAAATTAGAAGGAATCCGGCTACCAGTTTTTGTATTTTATTTTTGAATGTTGCTTTCATAAATTGCTAAGAAAAGGATTTTATGGCATATAATTTAAAAAGCAATAGCTATTGTTGATAATTTAATATTTTGATTTAATCATGATTTGGCTTAAACTACAACTTCAACTTCTAGCACGTGCAAATATAAAAACTTAGACTACTCTAACAATGATCTCGTGAATATTCTTTTATATTTGTAAGAAATATTTCATATATGCCTTTAAGAACTAAAGAAAACTATTTAAAAACCATGTATATGATCGATAAGGAAAGAGGTGTAATTTCCTTATCGGAACTCGGGAAAAGACTGGGGGTAAGTATACCAACGACTAATAGTATGGCCAAAAGGCTGCACGATGAAGGATGGGTGTTTTATGAAAAATATAAACCGGTCAGGTTAACCAGCCAAGGGAAAAAAGAAGCGGCGCTTATTATCAGAAAACACCGTATTGTTGAAATGTTTTTAGTTGAAAAAATGAAGTTTGGCTGGGAGAAAGTCCATGATATTGCGGAGGAAATGGAACATGTAGATTCGGAGGCGCTTTTTGAGCGGATGAATGAAATACTTGGCAACCCCGCTTTTGACCCGCACGGTTCGCCAATCCCTGATAAAAACGGGAATATTGCTTCCTGCCACTACCTCAGGTTATCTGAAATGCAAGAAGGGGACAAAGTAAGCTTGAAAGCTTTGTCTGATGACAACCGCGAGTTCCTAAACTACCTGAACAGTAAAAAGCTTGCATTGGGAGTACAAATAACCGTTGATTATATTGAGCCGTTTGATGGAAGTATGACTGTTACCTATAAAGACGAGTCGGCAGTATCCCTCAGCCGCGAGGTGTGCGAAAGGCTTTTTGTGGAACCATTAAATGTGAAAGCGTAGAATCATTTTTAACAGCCTCCGGTCTGACGACCGGAGGAACCATTATCATATGTTGTTAAAGACTCGAAACACGACTCGACTCGAAATAATTCATAATACTTAATCTGGCCACTCATCTGCAAATTCACTGCTTTTTTGTTCCATGCTCCGGATCTCCGCTTCGGTACACAGGCATTCTTCCAGTTCGGCACAGATCTCGTCTTTATCCATATCCTGACCGATCAGTACCAGTTCATTTTGCCGGTCTCCAAAACGTTTGCTCCATCGGCTCATGATCTTTTCTTCATTGGCCTGAAACGCAGGATGCCTGTTTCTTTCCATTGTTGAAAGCGAAGCCCACCAAACTCCCGCTTTTTGTGTAGAGGACAACCTGCCGGCCTGACTCCATAAAAAAGCCTGATTTGGGCGTGAAGCCAGCCAAAAAAAACCTTTACTCCGCAGGATGGATGAATGCCACTTTTTATTGATGTATTTCCAAAAACGGCCGGGATGAAATGGGTTTCTGCTTCTGAAAACAAAAGAGCTGATCCCATATTCATCAGTTTCCGGCACGTGAGTGCTGTCCAATTCTTTTTGCCAGCCCGCCCCCTGTGATGCTTTTATAAAGTCAAACATTCCGGTATTCAGAATTTCTTTGGGTGATAGCTGACCATGATAGGCAGCGATAATTTTAGCCTCTGGATTAAGCTTTCCGAGGACCCTTTTTAACTCTTCCAGTTTTTGTTCAGAAACCAGGTCCGATTTATTAATAATAATAACATTGGCAAATTCGATCTGATCCGTGAGCAGATCAACGATGGAACGTTCATCGATAACATCTTCATCATCAAGTTCCCTGTCCGATACCGTATCAAAAGACAGGTAGTCCTTTTCGAAGTTGAGCGCATCAACGACAGTAACCATGGTATCCAGCCTGGTGATTTCTGTCAGGTCGAGTCCCAGATCGTCAAACGCATAGCTAAATGTCTGTGCAACCGGTAAGGGTTCAGAAATCCCAGTACTTTCAATAAGCAGGTAATCAAACCTGCCCTGTGCGGCCAGGGCTGACACTTCCCTGACCAGATCATCGCGCAGGGTACAGCAGATACAGCCATTACTCATTTCGACCAGTTTCTCTTCAGTCCTGGAAAGGGCGGTTTCTTTATCCACCAGTTGGCTATCGATGTTTATTTCGCTCATATCATTGACAATAACCGCAACTCTTAAATTTTCCCGATTATTCAGTACATGATTCAGTACAGTGGTTTTTCCCGCTCCCAGGAAACCACTTAAAACAGTAACAGGTATCTTTTCCATAATTTACTCTTATATTTTAATTGTTAATTCTGTACAAACACTGCAATTGCAACAATGTTGCATGATTGAATAAGAAAAGTTACCATTGCAAATGATTTTTAAAGATTTTGTTGGTATGCTTAAAATAAAAGACCTTGAATTTACCTATGATCAGGAGGATGCATTTAAGTTCCCTGACATGGAATGCCCAAAGGGACACATTGGTTGATCACAGGCCCTTCCGGATGCAGAAAAACAACGTTACTACACCTGATCGCCGGGTTGTTACAACCTGCAAATGGAAGGATCATGATCAACAACACAGATCTCACCCGGTTGTCGTCAGCAAAAACAGACAAATGGAGGGGACTTCACATCGGAATCATATTCCAGAAGTCTTACTATGATTTTGGCTCAATGGTCAACTTCAGAATCGACTTTTACCTGCTCCTGGCCTCAATCGGGATCGGCTTTTTATCAGCATTGCTTCCTGCATTGAAGGCGATGAAGACTGACATATCGAAAACGCTGGCTGAATAAACAGCGAAAAACAGAGGTCCGAAGATAAAATGGGACAACTGAGAACAATTAAATTACAAATGAACCGGACTTGTTTCAGTAAAAAAGGAAATGACCATGAAGAAAACGATTTTGACAACCTGCTTCCTGGCGTTTTGTTGCAGCCTGTATGCTCAACAGGAAATCTCCTGGAAGCAATTGGCAAAGATTGAATGGACAAAAGGCTATGTAGTCGTTCAGAACTATTCTTTCATCCTTAATTTTCAAATCGATTTAGAATAAACAATCTAATAAGTCCAACAGAAATTTTGCAGCAACATCAATAGTTAATCCGGGGGAGGGGGGTAAAAGATGTAATGATGCTTAATTTGTTTCAGAAACAACCGTCTGGTTGTTCGTATCACAACAACGCATGTGCTCTACCAACAACAGAATAATAAAACTCAAATTCAGTACACCAACACAGCGAATTTTATATCTTTGTCGCCGCAATGGTTTTGAGATCACACGGCACTCGTGATCTCGGATTAAAAGGGAATCAGGTGTAAATCCTGAACAGTTCCTGCTATTGTAAGCTCCCGTATATCACTTTGTTGCCACAGCTCGATCTTTCTTCTATTCAGGATTTGGCAAGCTTTCAACTGATCAGAGCCAATGGGCTTGAAAGGATAAAAATGCATGAAACAGTTCAGAACATTACCCTTAACGGCGGTAATTCGGCAACCCTTGTTCCGGTATTTGACGGATTGGAAGAAATTACCGGAACCTTGTCTGTTACCAATTATAAGCTGGCAGATGTTGCTTTCCCGAATATAAAACGGATCGGCACCTACGTGCAAACAAGCGGATCTGCTCAGAAAACGCTGACTTTTGCTGATTTGGAAAGCATTGAAATCCTGAAGCTCTCTTTGACAGCATTGACAACACTTTCTGCACCAAAACTTGCCCGGATCGGAACCCTTGACTTTTCTTCCATGTGGAAGCTTGAGCAGATAGATTGGCCTCTGCTGGAAGAAATTACCGGTGAAATGAAAATCTAGGGAGCAAGCTATTCTGCTGGTGCAGGATATTGTGAAATGTCCAATCTTGACGGGTTTTCTTCGGTCTCCGAAATCGGAAGTGTAAACATCAAATGGTGCGGCGCTTTAGCCAATTATACGGGGCTGAAAAATGCCTTGCCTACTCTTTCTGCTGATCAATGGTCGGTTATCGGGTGCAAGTACACCCCAACTTTTCAGGATATGCTGGCTGGCCACTATACGGAGTAACAAACTATGTAAGCAACACAGAAAAGGCTTTAGTCGCATCAAGTCATGCGACTAAAGCCTTCGTACTGTTCTTCCCTGATAGTCCGTTGGCTAAAGCTCACCGGCAAGGTGAAAAGAAAAACTGCCATCGCAAATCACCTGGTTTCAGACGCTAAAGTTCAAACCAGTCCTCTACTTTCAGGTGGTAGTCTTTTTCATCTTTATGCCGAAAGGTGTTTGTTCGCGGAACCGGCTCATAATAGCTGGCATAGTCTCCGATATGCTCCATGATGTCTTTCAGTCCGGCAACGAACAGCTCGACTTCTTCATCGGTCATGGTTGGATGAATCGACCAGCGTACCCAGCCGGGCTTTTCGGATAAGTCGCCATGATTGATTTGATCAGTGATCTCGTTTGAGCGTTCTGCGGTTACTTCCAGCAGAAAATGTCCGTAGGTTCCGGCACAGGCGCACCCCCCGCGCACCTGAATGCCGTGGCGATCGTTGAGCAGTTGCACCAGCAAGTTGTAATGAATGCCGGGTACATAGAACGAAATAATACCCAAACGATCACGCTGCCCGTCGGCCATGATTTTGACTTCCGGAAGGCTGTCCAGCCCATCAAAAGCAAGCTTCAGCAATTCTTCCTCGCGTGCTCGGATCTTTTCAATGCTCATCTGATCTTTCAACTGAAAGCACAGGGCCGTTTTTATCGATTGTAAAAAGCCCGGTGTGCCACCATCTTCGCGCGCTTCAATATTATCCACATACTTGTATTTTCCCCAGGGGTTCGTCCAGTCTACTGTTCCGCCGCCAGGATGGTCGGGCACCGCATTGTGGTACATCGACTTGTCGAAAACCAACACCCCCGACGATCCCGGGCCTCCCAGAAACTTGTGGGGCGAAAACAAAATGGCATCCAGTTTCATCATCGGGTCTTCGGGGTGCATATCAATTTCTTCGTAAGGGGCCGACGCGGCAAAATCGATAAAGGCCACTCCGCCATACTCATGCATAATTTTGGCAAGCTCGTAGTAAGGCGTACGAATGCCGGTTACGTTGGAGCACGCCGTAAACGAGCCGATCTTGAACGATCGCTCTTTGTATTCTTCGAGCTTTTGACGCAGGTTATCGGGTTTCACCAGCAGGTTTTCGTCCGGGTCAACAATGACCACATCGGCAATGGTTTCGTACCAACTGGTGTGGTTGGAGTGATGCTCCATGTGCGTAATGAACACCACCGGTTTTTCGCGTTCATGAATGCAGGGTTTGCCAGATATTTTGCCACAAACTTTCAGCCCTAAAATACGCTGAAACTTGTTGATGACCGTCGTCATACCAAAGCCGGCAGTGATGATGACATCGTTGGGGCCGGCATGAACATGTTTTTTAATGATTTGATGGGACAGCTGGTAGGCCTTGGTTATTAAAGCCCCGGTTTCGCTGGTTTCAGTATGCGTGTTGGCCACGTAAGGACCAAATTGCTCCTGCAGTTTCTGCTCAATTGGGCGGTATAGCCTCCCGCTGGCAATCCAATCAGCATAAAGGATTTTTTTTACGCCAATCGGGCTGGTAAATGACTGGTCAATTCCGATAATATTTTCCCGAAACGGGCTAAAATAGTTTTCCAATGGGCTCATTGCTTATGTTTTTTCTTCTGAGTAAAGCAAATTAAGGGGTTTTAACTGACATAAAAACAGAAATAAGTCATTCTTTTTCGCCACAATACGAAAGCTTGCCCAGGCGATGGTGACAATTCGTCATTTTTGGTGAATGGCATAGGCTTTGGAAAGGAGGAGCCGTGAAATTGATGTCAAACTAAAAAAATAAATAAGATGCAAAAAGGTAAAATTGGCGTTTCGAGTGACAATTTATTCCCAATCATCAAGAAGTTCTTGTATTCCGATCACGATATTTTTCTTCGTGAAATCGTGTCGAATGCAGTTGATGCCACCCAAAAGTTGAAAACCCTCACCGGACGTGGCGAAACTACGGTTTCTGTTGAAAATGCGAAAGTGCGTGTTTCGATCGATCCCGACAAAAAGACCATTACCGTATCCGACAACGGAATTGGGATGACAGCCGATGAGATTGAAAAGTACATTAACCAGATTGCTTTTTCGGGAGCCAATGAATTTCTCGAGAAATATGAAAGCGACGCCAATGCCATTATCGGGCATTTTGGTTTGGGTTTCTATTCGTCGTTTATGGTTTCAAGCAAAGTCGAAATTGTAACCAAATCATACAAAGAAGGCGCCGAGGCCGTGAAATGGTCGTGCGACGGAAGTCCGGAATACAGCATTGAAGAAGCCGAGCGTGCTGAAGTGGGTACCGATATTATCATGTATATTAATGATGATTCGAGCGAGTTTTTGGAGAAAGAACGGCTTTCCGGAATTCTGAATAAATATTGTAAGTTTTTACCCGTGCCGGTTGTTTTCGGAAAAGAGACCGAATGGAAAGACGGTAAACAGGTGGAAACCGACAAGGACAACCAGATTAACGAAACCAACCCGGCCTGGACCAAAGCTCCGGTTGATCTGAAAGATGAAGATTATTCTTCGTTCTACCGCAAGCTTTACCCGATGGGTGATGAGCCGCTGTTCAACATTCACCTGAACGTGGATTATCCGTTCAACCTGACCGGAATTCTGTATTTCCCCAAATTGAAAAACAGCATTGAAGTTCAAAAGAACAAGATCCAGTTATACTCGAACCAGGTTTTTGTGACCGACTCGGTGGAGGGAATTGTACCTGAATTCCTGACTTTATTGCACGGAGTGATCGATTCGCCGGATATTCCGCTGAACGTTTCGCGCTCGTACCTGCAAAGCGACTCGAACGTAAAGAAAATCAGCAGCCACATTACCAAGAAAGTAGCCGACCGCCTGCACCAGCTGTTTAAAGACAGTCGTGCCGATTTTGAAAAGAAATGGGACGACCTGAAAATTTTCATCGAGTACGGCATGCTGACCGACGATAAATATGCCGAAAAGGCCATCAACTTCTTCCTGTTCAAAAATACCGAAGGCAAATACTTCACTTTTGAAGAATACGAAAAGCTGATCAAGGAGAATCAGACGAACAAAGATAACCAGCTGGTTTACCTGTACACGAGTAACTTGGAAGAACAGTACACCTTTGTGCAAACGGCCAAAGATAAAGGCTACGATGTGCTGATTATGGATGATGTACTGGCCACTCCGCTGCTAAACAAGTTTGAGCAGCAGCACACCGATAAGCGTTTTGTGCGCGTTGACTCGGATGTGGTTGAAAACCTAATTCAGAAGGAAGACGAGAAAGATGAGTTAAGCTGGGATGAAAAAGATGAGTTGAGCCCGGTTTTCCAAGCGGTTTGTCCCGAATCGAATGGGGTGAACTACATTGTCGATTTTAAAAACCTGGGCGAAAACGGGCAACCCATTGTGATTACCCGTAATGAGTTTATGCGCCGGATGAAAGACATGGGCCAACTGCAAGGTGGCATGAACTTCTATGGCGATATGCCTGAAAGCCTGAACCTGGTGGTGAATACGGCGCATCCTTTGGTGCAAAAAGTGTTGGAAGCCAAAGACAAGAAGCTGGGCAAAGCTTTCGAAACCATTAAAGCGGATCTGGAAGCGAAGAAACAAGAGCGCGACGCGCTTGAAAAAGCAAAAGAAGGCAAAAAGGACGAAGAAGTCCCGGCAGCCGATAAGGAAAAACTGGAAGATCTTGGGAAGTCGATTGGGGAGCTCGAGCAGCAGAAGCGTGAAAAGTTAACCGACTTTGGCAAAAAGAACAAGCTGACGAAACAAATGGTTGATCTGGCTTTGCTGGCTAATGGCATGCTGAAAGGCGAAGCGCTCGACCAGTTTGTGCGTCGCAGCGTGGAGCTGATCAAATAGGCTCATGTTAATACCCAATATATTTAAAGAAAGAAAAAGCGATTTGGCATTAGCCAGGTCGCTTTTCTTTTGGACAAAAGCCGGTACTCTTAAACTATGTCTTGGTGACCTTGTCCATGGTCTTCATGGAGTTATCTAGAAAAATTTCTGACCTTGTCCACGATAACGATGGAGTACTCCATGGTCTTCATGGAGTTGTCCACGGTCTTCATGGAGTACTTGCCAAGAGCCATGGAGTTGTCCATGAAGGTTATGACCTTGTCCATGGTAACGATGGAGTACTTACCAAGAGCCATGGAGTTGTCCATGAAGGTTTTTACCTTGTCCATGGTAACGATAGAATACTCCACGGTCTTCATGGAGTTATCTAGAAAAATTTCTGACCTTGTCCACGGTGATCATGGAGTACTTACCAAGAGCCATGGAGTTGTCCATGAAAAATTCTGACCTTATCATATTCTCAAAAAAATGACCTCATAAAAGAAAGACGCCCCCTTTTCTGAAGCTACGCTTTATACACAACTCTATGCGTATTGATCCTCACTTGATCTGGACTTTTTTCAAAGAGCCAGACGACAGAACCCAACGGAAAAGTTTCGATCCTTAAGTCCCCCACTTCACCGCAGCGTAAGCCGTCAAAGTCGCCCGGTCCGGCGTTGGCGGGAAGGATTTCCGTCAGAAGCCGGACAAGTTTTGGCGGGTATCCGGTTCGGCAGCTGCCGGAGGAAAGAAAAAATCCTGAGGTGGGGAGAAGGATAACTTTGACTAGATTTTTGCATCCTTTTTATCAATGAAAAAGGATGTGCCCGTCCGGCATGAGGACAAAGAAGCATTGAGAATAAACAAACGTTTTGCAATGCGACGTCCGTCAATAAAAGGTAGTTTCTGAAGGAGGCGCTATGCTGTTGAGCTTCTTATTTTATTTTATCGGAACCTGGCGTTTGAATTCCATTTCAAGCGAAATAAAGGTCTCGGTTCGGGCAAGACCATCAATTTCCTGCAACTCCTCATCAATAATTCGCTTCAGGTGATTGTTGGTCTTGGTTTGTATTTTTATAAAAATAGCATACGAACCGGTGGTGTAATGACACTCAACGATTTCGGGAATTTTTCTCAGTGCTTCAACCACTTGGGTATGGTACTTAGCCTTATCGAGAAAAAGCCCCATGTAGGCGCAGGTATTGTAACCCAACTTTGACGGATTAACAATAAACTCACTTCCGGAAACAACTCCGAGGTTCAACAGGCGCTGCACGCGTTGGTGAATGGCTGCTCCCGAAACGCCGCATTCCCTGGCTACCTCCAGGAACGGAATTCTTGCGTTTTTGGTAATTAACCGGAGGATCTTCTCATCCAACTCGTCAATCTGTGGTAGCGGAACACTATGGTCTTTATTCATTTTTGATATTTTTTTTCAACTTCGAAATTAAAAGCTAAAGATATAAAAAACAACCATCATTAAGTAACCGTATTTTTGAGCCTGCCATTGGTAATGATTTGTAAGCAAATAACTGCAAATGGTTATAATTAGTTGTTTCAGGTTTTGACGGCGAAAGTAAGCTAATTTTTTTAATTCCCATCTCAAGGTCGAATGAAAATAAGTCCCGATCTAAGCGTTTTTCAAAGGTGCGTTTTGCTGACTTAGAAAATCAGAGATGTCATTTCCACTCGGATTTTGAAAGACCCGAAGTCCAAATTCGGGTAAAATGGACAGCACATGATCCATAATATCCGCTTGGAGAGATTCGTATTTTGCCCATTCCTGATCTTTGCTGAAAACATAAAACTCGAGCGGCAACCCTTTTTCCGAAGGTTGTAAATGACGGACCAAAAAAGTCATGTCCTGATGGATCAAGGGATGCTGGCGCAGGTAGTTTTCCAGATAACGACGGAAAATTCCCAGGTTGGTTTGTCGCCGGCCGTTAAACACATCGCCTTCTTCCACGTTTAGTTTCTTATTGTATTCCTGAATCTCTTTTTCGCGCTCGGCCAAATAATCTTTTAACATGTAGAATCGGCTTAGTTTTTCCAGCAACGCTTTGTCGCAGAATCGCACACTTCGCATGTCCAGATTCACGGAGCGCTTAATCCGGCGTCCGCCCGATTCTTCCATGCCAATCCAGTTGTTGAATGACTCCGAAACCAGCGCATAAGTGGGAATGGTGGTAATGGTTTTATCCCAGTTTTGCACTTTTACCGTGTTTAGACTGATGTCGATCACTGTTCCGTCGGCATTGTGACTGGGCATGGAAATCCAGTCGCCAGGTTTCAGCATATGGTTGGCCGATAGTTGGATGCTGGCTACCAGGCTCAGGATGGTATCTTTAAAAACCAAGAGCAGTACAGCGGCAATAGCACCTAACCCACCAATCAGGTAAAGCGGTGATTTTCCCATCAAAATCGAGATAAAGAAAATCACCGCGATGCAGATGAACAGGATTTGCAATAACTGAATATACCCTTTGATTGGTCGGTTGACCGCGTAAGGTGTGGTTTGGTAGATGTCGTTGGTCGCATTGGCCAGTCTTACAGCAAACAAAGAGAAAATACCAATAAAGTAAATATTGACCAGATTGGATAACAAGTTGCTGATGAATTCACTTCCGGAGAAATTCCGGGCATAATAGATGATCAGTGCCGATGCTAAATGCGCCAAAGCATTAAAAACGCCCCTCTTAATGAGAAAGTCGTCCCATTGAGTTTTCGTTTTTGCTGCAAATTGATGCACAACCTTAACCAAAACCTTCCGGGTAAGCCAATGGGCAAAATAAGCCACCAGAAATAATACAAGCAGACAAGCAAAAGTTGCAATAAGATTGGCGGTCTTGTCTGGGATATAAAGGTCTACTAAAATTGTTTTAAAGAGCTCCAATAAGTAGTTCATATGAGAAAAGTCAATTGAATCTGTTGATTTGTTACTAAATTTAGGAGCTAAAATTAATGATTTTGTTATGATTAGAAAATGGGGATTAGTCAGCTTCTTGTTTTTCATCCTGCCGCAAATTATTCTGGCACAGCCAAAGTTTTCAGACCATTTCAGAAACAAGGCGTTAAGGGTCGATTATTTATTGACTGGCAGCGATAGTAGCGCGGAAGTTATTCTCAGACAAATGAAAAAGGAGCCCCATTACGGCGGTTCGCACATCAATTTGATTGATATTTATGACATGGGAACCTATCGGTACCGATTGTTTGATCAAGTTTCCAACGAATTGCTTTTTGCGAAGGGCTTTAGCCCCCTATTTCAGGAATGGCAAACCACCGATGAGGCTAAAGTGAAGAAACGCGGCTTCTACCAGGTGGCTATTTTTCCTTTTCCAAAGAAAACTTGCCGGTTGGTGATTGAAGAACGAACTTGGGAAGGCGAATTCACGGAGGTTTTTAGTACAGAGATTGATCCTGACGACTATTTTATTTTGGAAGAACAAGTGCCGGCTTACGAAGTTGCTGAACTTTCGGTGCAAGGATCGCCCCAAAAGAAAGTGGACGTGGTTATCCTGCCCGAAGGTTACACCGCTGATGAAATGGACAAATTTGTGGCTGATGCCAATCGCATGGTTAAGGCCATGTTTGAGGTGGAACCTTTCAACCGGCACAAACAAGATTTCAACTGGTACGCAGTAAAAGTGCCGTCAGCCGAGTCGGGGACTGATGTTCCCGGGGAGCATATTTACAAAAACACGGCTTTCAACTCACATTTTTACACCTTCGATACTCCCCGCTACCTGACCTCGCAGGATATGTTATCAATTCACGATGCGGCATCGGTGGTGCCCTATGACCATATTTATTTGCTTGTCAATACTGACAAATATGGAGGCGGTGGATTTTATAACTTTTTATCGGTTACATCGGTTGACGATACGTTATCCGAAACCGTATTTATTCATGAATTCGGCCATGGTTTTGCGGGTTTGGCTGATGAATATTACACCTCGGACGTAGCTTACAGCGAGTATTACAACTTAGAGGTGGAGCCTTGGGAACCCAATATTACAACTCTGGTTGATTTTGATTCGAAATGGGCTGGAATGATCGACGAGAACACACCGCAGCCTACACCGCGGACGAATAAATGGGCGGACGTAGTCGGCCTTTTTGAAGGAGGCGGTTATCTGGAAAAGGGGATTTACAGTCCGGTAATGGATTGCCGCATGAAGAGCAACGGCCCCAAAAGTTTTTGCCCCGTGTGTGAGCAAGCCATTGAACAAGCCATTGAATGGCATTGTGAATAGAAATGCGGAAGAAGATTTCCGGAAATCGTAAAGCTTAAACAAGAAGAAGCCATCAGGAAAAACTCCTGATGGCTTTGTTGGTGTGCATCGACAAAAGCTTATTCTTTTTCTTTTTTGGACTGGATCCAATACCCGGCTACTAACCCGAGTCCTGCAAACAGGAAAATCATGGATATATAAGCTGCTCCGTCGTCGAGGCTTGTGGTTGCATACAAAATACTTCCTGCCAAAACACCCAGGGCCGCGCCTATAAATAACAGGCCAAACTTCAAGGTCAGAAAGTTGGAGTATCTGCCAACCCCTTTAAAAACAGTCGGGTCGGTTCCTTTCTCAATCATCGCCATTCGCTCTTTGTTTCGTGTGGTTAAGTACACATAAACCATGGCAAAAATAAAGGCGAAAAAACTTACTGGAATTACAATTGCTTCGTTCATAGCTGTATTTTTTAGTTTCTAATTTTCTCTACGCCCTTATGACGCAGCTTTGGCTAGTCGGTTACAAGCTCGTTGTTTTTTTCTTCAACTTAAAGAGGGCGCTATTTCCCGTGGATGAAGCCGCTCAAAAATATTCCCGCATTTTTGTAACCACTGGCCTAATCGTTCGTCAAAATGTAGCATGAACCCGAAAGATGATCATTATTATATCGATAAGGTGAAGAGCGGCGAGCTGTCGGCCTTTTCCTATTTGGTTGAAAAATACCGCGATATGGTGTATGGATTATCTTTGAAAATGCTGAAGAATACGGAAGATGCTGAAGAGTTGGCACAAGACACTTTTGTTAAGGCTTTTCAGTCGATTGGCACCTATCGGGGAAGTTCTAAATTTTCGACCTGGCTTTACCGGATTGCCTACAACGGAGCCATCACACAACTACGGAAGCGAAAAGTGGAACTGTACTCGCTCGATGAGCAACGGTTAAGCGATCAGGATGAGCTGAACATTAGCAACCGCCTGACGGACATTGATCAGGAAGCCTTGGCCGGAAGTTTGAAAAAGGCGATGGCTACCCTACCCGAAGATGACCAGGTGCTGATTACCTTGTTTTACTATGAAGATCAGCGAATGGAAGATATTGCACAGATTACCGGCTTGAGCGAGAGTAATGTGAAGGTGAAAATTCACCGGGCACGAAAAAAAATGTATGGCTATTTAAAAGAAAACTTGGAAGAAGCCGTTTTTAATGTGTTGTAAAAGGAGCAGGAGGAAATATCATGAAACAGATCGATAAAAATTTCAGAGAATTGATGAAAAGCTATCAGCCGGAGAAGTCGCCCGGCGATTTCACGGTTAATGTGATGAACCGGATTTACGCTGAAACCAATCGGATTTCGGAATACAAACCTGTGCTGAATAAATGGTTTTTACGGATCGTGTATGCGGTTATTGGTGGTTTTGTTGTGTATTCCATGTTCAGCACCGGTGCGGAAAGCGCTTCGCCAGGAGGGAGTAAATTTTTTAGCTGGCTGCCAAAAGTTGATTTGTCGGAAGCAACCGAAGCTGGAGACAAAATCACAGGTGTTTTAGGGGGCTTGCCCCAGTATGTGGTTGTCATTTTCTTGTCGGCAACCTTCTTACTTCTGCTCGATCAATGGATTTTGAAACGCAAACCTATTGGATAAATTAAGGTTTCGATTGAAAAATAATGGGCATACGCATGCTTACACGAACCACTTCATTGCCATTCTTTCCCGGCAGCCAAGGAGGCATGGATAACAGCAGCCTTTTCACTTCTTCTTCGTGCCCGGGGCAATCATCCAGTCCTTGACGGATTTGCACCGTGCTGATGGTACTGTCTTTTTCAACCACAAAACTCACCAGTACCTTCCCCTGGCATTCCGGTGCCGAAAGCCGCAAGCTATCCTGTACATAAAGCGCAAAGCTCTCATACATGGAAGGACCACCTTTATAATGGAAGTTGGGGAGCTCGCTGGCAATAAACCAAATGGGTTCTTCCTTATTTTGTTGTTCCTGAGCGAAAGTGACAGACGTAATTAGACAAAGGAAAAACACGGGCAATCGAAATTTCCCGATGGGTAAAAGTGAGAAGTGTAATTTTGGACGTTTCATCAGTCACAGGTTTTGATCTGATTTGTTGAGGCAACAAAAACCAAACCATAAGTTTGTCTGAATTGGCTCACGAGAAGAACGCTAGTTCCGACTACGTGTTTTCGATTTGGCGGTGCTGCCTTTTTGCTTTTCCTTCTTCCGCACGTAAATCAATTTGAGCTGTCCTTTGGTGTTTTCCCGTTGTTCGATCTCGAATTCCGGAATCGATCGGATCAAAGGCGTCAACTTTTGAAAGCCGTAGTTTCGGGCGTCGAAGTTGGGTTGCTTTTTCTGAATCAGGTTGCCCACTTCACCCAAAAATGCCCAGCCATCATCATCAGCCAAGTCGGAGATGGACGAAGAAATCAAGCGAATCACTTTTGGCGTGATTTTATCGACATCACTTTTGGGTGCGACTTTGCTTTCATTCACTTCAGCCCCACTTTCCGGGTTTTGGTTCTTCAAAATTTCGATGTAAATAAACTTATCGCAGGCTACAATAAAGGGGTCGGGTGTTTTCTTTTCGCCAATGCCGAATACTTTCATGCCGGCTTCGCGCAGGCGGGTGGCCAGTCGTGTAAAGTCACTGTCGCTTGAAACCAGGCAAAAGCCATTCACTTTTTCTGAATACAAAATGTCCATCGCATCAATAATCATGGCCGAGTCGGTGGCGTTTTTGCCGGTGGTGTACCCGTATTGCTGGATGGGTGTGATGGCATTTTCAAGCAGCAGGTTTTTCCATCGCGAAAGGTTGGGCTTGGTCCAATCGCCATAAATTCGTTTGATGGTTGGGTTGCCATATTTGGCGATTTCTTCCATCATTTCCTTCACATGAGCCGATGGGATATTATCGCCATCAATTAATACTGCTAATTTTAAATCCATTGCTGAATGATATTTTTCTGCAAATTACGCATTATAGAAGTGAATAGCATCATGATCTGCAAATATTGCCAATATCCATGGGGCGCTTCACTTTTTAGCACCGGCTACAATTCTTTTAGTATGATATAAACAGTATATACGATATAGATGAGCAGCAGGACACCGGCTTCCCAACGGTCGAGCTTTTTCTTTTGCCCGGTAAACATGGCAATAAAAAGAATCAAAGTCCCACCTCCAAGGAGCAACAGATCAGTGTTGAATACCGGATGGTAGCTTACCGGCGTTATAACTGAGCTGACCCCCAGTATTAAAAAGATGTTGAAGATGTTGGATCCGATGATATTTCCAACAGCAATGTCGTTGTTCTTCTTGAGGGCGGCAACTACCGAGGTGGCTAGCTCAGGCAGCGAAGTTCCCAGGGCAACAATGGTCAGGCCCACAATCTTCTCGCTTATGCCCATTGCAGTGGCCATTTCCACCGCATTGGTTACCACCAGCCGACCTCCAATAACCAATCCCGCCATGCCAATGATGATGAAGGTCCATATTTTCAGGTTGGTAAATTGTTTTTGATCCGGCAGCGATTCCTGTTTGTCGGTTTTGAGCTGCTTGTACACATAGAACAGAAAGGCAGCGAATAGCGCCAACAGAATCAGCCCATCGATGCGGGAGAGGAAATTCACTCCGGGCGACAACACATCGTTGGCCAGGAAAAAAAGTAGGATTGCCGCAAAAAGCGAAAGGGGGATTTCTTTCCAAACAGTGCTCGACTGCACCACCAACGGTGTGATTAATCCGGCAATACCGAGGATGAAAAATAAGTTGACGATATTACTTCCAATCACATTACCAAACACCAGGTCGTGGTGATTTTGCACGGCTGCAAAGGTATTTACAACCAGCTCAGGCGCTGAGGTTCCAAAAGCAACAATGGTCAAGCCAATGGCCAGGTCCGAAATTTGGTGCTTTTTTGCAAGGGCCGTTGCGCCACTCACCATCCAGTCGGCTCCTTTAATAAGCAGCCCCAAACCGAGGACTAAAAGTAAAATTTGTATAATCATACACGTGTTCTTGAGGACGGCAATTTAGATACTTTTCGCTTAATGAAATCTGCTTATAAGAGCAAAGATTTTACTGAATTGTTCATCAATGGGAAGTTTGAGCACAAATGATTTTGAAAAAAGAACGATTAGTTTTGAAAATTGAATTTATTATTTAAAAAAAAAGAAGATAGACTTTTTCAAAAATAAGTCCAAATTTTAATTGAATAGGTACAGCTATTGTCGGATGAGGTTAGATTATTGCAAGATGAGGTTCAACTTCTGCCAGGCGATGTACAATTGTTGAAAAATGTAGTATAATGGTTAAAATATGGTGCTTTATTTTTGTTAGAATAGGTTCTATATTTACTAGAATAAGTGGCATTTTTCGTCCCCCGGCATCACCTTGTCAATACTAGGCACGAATTTTTCGTCATCAGGCACGAACTTTTCAATACCAGGCACCCACTTTTCGTTCCCAAGCCTGAATTTTTGGTCCCCAAGCACGAATTTCTCATCCCCAAGCACGAACTTTTCGTTCCCAAGCATCAACTTCTAGTCCCCCGGCATCAACTCTTCAATACCAAGCATGATTTTATTGTCATCAGGCATCAACTTTTCAATACTCGGCACGAATTTTTCGTCACCAAGCCCCAATTTTTTGGGATCAATTCAATATTGGGGTGGACTTAAAATGGAGATTGATAAGAAACCACAAAAAAGCAGGCTGACTTTCCAAATGATATGATGCGTTGGCTTATCAGCCGGATTTTACTTTTTGTGTTAACACAAAAAGTAAACAAAAAAGTCAAGGCTGATTTTTATCCGCAAGCTCCATCTTCCGAAAAGCTAAGTTCGACGGGTGATTTCACTCGTTAAGATTAATTGTTTTTAACGGTAACTCGTGGAACTCGCAAGCTCGTTTCCTCCTGTCGTCGGAACTTCCCGCCTGCACTAAGCTTTTCGTTTGATTCCACTTTTGATAAAAATAGGCCGCTCCTGAACAGGCACCATCTTAGTACACTTATTCCCTCATTTCCTCTCTTGTTCCAATTTATTAAACCGACAATTGACGGATCTCTAACAAGGCCTTCTGTTTTGCACTGTGAAAAATTGATCTATTCTTTTATCCACCCAAATATTGAAGAGAGCCAATTTGACGGCGTTTTAAGAGCCAAAAAAAGCGGAGTGTTAAAACTCCGCCTGTTGTATTTTGCTTAAAATGGAAGGTCATCCTTGTCGGCTGCTTCCGGTGGAATATCATCTGGGGTAAACTCAGGTGGAAAGCCTCCCTGCGGTTCTCCGGCAGCTAGGCGGTCAATACGCCATGCATTGATATTGTGGTACCAACGTCCGTTAAACTCGCGCGACTCAACAGAGAATGAAACATTCACCTCTTCGCCGGCATTTAGTCCTTCCAACAACGAAATTTTATCATTAAACAGGGTAAAGCAAACTTGTTTGGGAAACTGATCATCAGCTGTTTCGATGATGAACTCCTGCTTTTTCCATTCTTTTCCGGCTTTGCTTACTCCGGATGCCACATTTAAGACTTGGTTTATCTTGCCTTTTAATTCTAAACTCATGATTCAATATTTTTTTTTTCTGATTCCAAAAATAGGGAGAAAAAAAGACCCCTGAGAAAAATTATCCAGGGGTTTATAAAAAAGTTTTCAAGAATGCTCTATTCGATTACTTCCAGCAACTCAACTTCGAAAATCAGGGTTGCGTTTGGACCGATATCGGCTCCGGCACCACGTTCGCCATAAGCCAAATCGCCAGGAATGTAAACTTTCCATTTTGATCCTTCGGGCATTAGTTGCAGAGCTTCTGTCCATCCCGGAATCACTTGACCAACGCCAAAAGTCGCTGGTTCGCCACTTTCAACCGAGCTATCGAAAACAGTTCCGTCGAGCAAAGTGCCAGTGTAGTGTACTTTTACTTGCTGGTCGGCTGTGGGTTTTGGTCCGTCGCCAACTTCAAGAATTTTGTACTGAAGTCCGCTTTCTGTAACAACAATTCCGTCTTTTTCTTTATTGGAGGCTAAAAATGCTTCACCTTCTTTTCGGTTATTCACGGCTTTAGCTTCGGCCATTTTTTTGAAATAAGACTGAATATAGGTGCGTGCGTCCTCGATGGTTATTTTTGTTTCTTCACCATTCAATTGCTTTTCAAAAGCAGTCACCAACAACTCGGTATTAAAGTCATCAGCACCGGTTGATTCCAGCTGTTGTTTGTTTTGATCGCCAACTAAAACACCAATGGCGTAGCTTGCAGAGTCTGCAGCTGTTGCAAGGTTTTCGTTACGTGAAGAACCTTGAGGTTGACAAGCTGCCAGCACCAGTACTGCAGCAAGTGCAAATAGAATTGATTTAAATTTCATGTGATTGTTTTGTAGATATAATTATACGATTTCAAGTAATTCAACATCAAAAATAAGGGTGGAGTGTGGTCCGATAGCACCACCGGCTCCGCGATCGCCATAAGCTAAATCGGAAGGAACAAACAAGCGCCATTTTGACCCGATTGACATCATTTGTAAGGCTTCAACCCATCCCGGGATCACTCCGTTAACTGGGAAGGTCGCCGGTTCGCCACGTTGTACGGAGCTATCGAAAACGGTTCCGTCAATCAATGTTCCATGATAATGGCATTTAACCTCGTCGGCCGGACTTGGCTTTTCTCCGTCGCCTTCCACCAAGACTTGGTATTGAAGTCCGCTGGCTGTTTCAATCACCCCCTTCTTATCCCGGTTTTCAGCCAAAAATTGCAGGCCTGTTTCCAGGTTTTCTTTTCCCTGGCCGCTTTGTTGTTTTTCCATAAACTCCTGCAAGATCTTATTGGCCTCATCGGGCGTCAATTTGGGCTCTTGTCCTGTAAAAATATCTTCGAGAGCCAGCATAAAATTGACTGGTTCAATAGTTTTTACTCCTGATTGTATGAGATTGCTTGAAATACTCAATCCCAGTGCATAACTAAATTCTTCCAGTTCTCCGTTAAACTTGTGTTCTGACATAAAATTCTAAATTTTTAAAGAGCTACGAAGATAAAGGATTTTTTACATTATCCCTGATGATCAATGGTCTTTCTCTCCGTACAACATTTCCCGTTTTCCCGGAGGCCCCGGCAGTCGCTGCATTGCGAAGCCACTTTTTTGAAGCGATCGTCTAATATCGCCTTTGGCACAGTATGTTGTGATGATTGCTCCGGGCTTACACTGCTGGCTTATTTTCTGAAAAATAGCGTCGGTCCACATGTCGGCTTGTTTGCCGGGGGCGAAGGCATCAAAATAAACCAGATCAAATGCTGGTAAGCGTGATAAATCAACGGTGCGTAAATCACAATTTAGCTTTGTTAATTCAAACCCGGACGTAATTTCTATTTGTTCTTCCCACGGACTTTGGTGCATCTGCAAAAAGAGTGCTTGTATTTCGGTGGAATAGTTTTGTGTATAATTCAGTTGGCAGAATTCTTCTTCCGTCAGCGGATATTTCTCTACCGAATAGTAGTGAATGATTTTTTTCTGGCGGTACAATAAAGTAAGCAGGGCGTTGAGTCCTGTTCCAAAACCGACTTCCAGTATATGGATTTCGGATTGTTTGCACTGGTTCAATCCATTGTTGATAAACACGTGTATCGATTCCTGAACAGCCCCATGAATGGAGTGAAAATGCTCATCCAGTTCGGGTAGGTATAGGGTGTGCGAGCCGTCTTCTGTAAGTTCTATAATTCGCTTCATACGATCAAATTGATGCCAGATTTCAAGTTCCAAGTTTTAAGTTTCAAGTTGATTATTCCACCGTTTCTCAGCTTTCATTTGCCGACATCAGGCCAAGGTCCGGTTTTCAGATGGGCGAATTTCGGCATTTTCTTGTTGGCTTCCATATTTTTGTTCTAAATTTGGCTTACTCTATTCGATTGTTATGCTTATAAAACTGTACGAAGAGAATCCGAACCAGCGCGAAATTGAGAAGGTGCTTGAAGTACTTCGGAGTGGAGGAATCATCATTTATCCCACCGATACAGTGTACGGGATTGGCTGTGACATTACAAATTTTAAAGCAGTGGAAAAGATAGCGCACTATAAAAAAGTACAGGTTGAGAAGTCGAATATGTCTTTTATTTGTAGTGACTTGAGCCATTTATCAGATTACGCCAAGCCCATCTCAAACACGGTTTTTAAGTTGTTGAAGCGAAATTTGCCTGGCCCGTTTACGTTCATTCTGAAGGCTAACTCCAATGTTCCCAAGTACTTTAAAGGGAAAAAGAAAACCGTTGGGATTCGTGTTCCTGACAACAATATCATCCGCGAAATTGTGCGTCAACTGGGCAATCCCATACTTTCTACTTCGGTTTACGATGAAGATACCGTAATTGAATACACCACGGATCCTGAGTTGATCCACGAAAAATTTGAGGAGTTTGCCGACCTAGTTATTGATGGTGGATATGGCGATAACGTGCCTTCGACAGTGATTGATTGTACGGTTGATCTACCGGTAATTGTCCGCCAGGGAAAAGGTATTGTTCAGGAATAATTATTTGATTGGATTAAGACAAATGTCAATAAGCTCTTCTGGGTTATTTTCTCCAGAAAGCTGGCGAGAACAGCACCAACACGGTAAATAATTCCAAACGTCCAAGTAACATCAAAAACGACAGGAACCATTTCCCGGCCGGATGGACGTGATGAAAATTTTCTGCTGGACCAACATTTCCCAGTCCTGGTCCAATATTCCCCAGCGACGTGGCAACTGCCCCCATTGCCGACTCTAAATCCGGTTCAATTAAGGTGTACACGATGGTGCTCAGAAAAAAGATGATAAAATAAAACATGAAAAAAGCTAGTATGTTGGTGATGATTTGATCGGAAACCGCCCGATTGTTAAACCGAACAGGAATAACGGCGTTGGGATGTAGTAGTCGCCGCAACTCGTAATAGCTGTTTTTCAACAACAAAACAATCCGCATGATTTTGATTCCACCACCCGTTGATCCGGCACTTCCTCCAAAAAAGAAAAGAGCAAAAATAATGATCGTAAGAAAAGGAGTCCAGGTTAGGTAATCGGCTGTTGCATATCCGGTGGTGGTGATAATCGAAACAACCTGAAACAAGGCATCGCGAAAAGCCAACTCAAAACCCAGTTGGGTTGAAATTAGCAATCCGCTGAAAATTATAGCCGTAAAGCCAACAATGAACAAGATGTAGTATTTAAATTCCTCATTTTTGAAGACCTTATCAAACTTTCCATGGATAGCCAGGTAGGAAAGGGTAAAGTTAGTTCCGGCCAAAAACATGAAAAAGATAATGACATATTGAATGTAGGGTGAAGACCAATACGCAATTGATGCCTGTTTAGTAGAATAACCGCCAGTAGCCATTGTTGTGAGCGAATGGTTAACGGCGTCGAACAGGGTCATGCCGCCGGCCCAAAGTAAAAGTGTTTCAGCAATCGTAAACCCAAAATAGATGATCCACAAACTTTTGGCTGTTTGCCTAATGCGCGGACTGATTTTGTCGGGAGTTGGTCCTGGAACTTCGGCTGCAAATAACTGCATGCCACCAATTCCGAAAATGGGCAAAATAGCCAGCGATAACACGATGATTCCCATACCTCCCAGCCATTGGGTCATACTGCGCCAAAACAGGATTCCGTTTGGAAGCGACTCAATGTCGTTCAAAATAGACGAGCCAGTGGTGGTAAAACCCGACATGGTTTCGAAAAACGCGTTGGTTAGCGACGGAATGGAGTGGCTGAACAGGTAGGGCAAACTTCCGAAGAAGGAAAAAACCACCCACACCAAGCTAACAATAACAAAACCTTCGTGTTTTCCAATTTTTTTATCTGCTCCTTTAGTAGCCTGTAGGGTTAATGATCCAACTCCCAAGCTAATCAGTGCCGAGTTGAGCAGTGCCATCAATCCGGCATCCTGATAAATGGCCGATACCCCCATGGCAATTAGCATGGATACTCCTTCAACAACCAACAAAAAACCCAAAACCCGAAAGATTATCTTGAAGTTGAGCATGTCCAACTAAGTTACTTAAAATATTTATCCAGTTTTTTGATGGCAGAAGGCAGCGCAAAAACAACGACTTTATCGTTTGCCTGGATGTGTGTATCTCCCTTGGCCACATAGCCCTTAGCATTGCGAATATAACCACCAATTTTGGCGTCTTCCGGGAATTCCTGGTCTTTTATCGGGTATTCTGTAATCCGCGACCCTTCTTTGGCGATAAATTCAAAAACTTCTGCGTCAGAAGCTGTTAAACATTTGGCTTGAGCGACTTTGGCTCCCAGTGTATATTTGTAGATGTAACTAGCAGCAATCAGTTTTTTATTGACAAGGCTGCCAATATCCATGCTTTCGGCAATCCCCATGAAATCAATATTTTCCACTTCAGCAACCGTTCGCTTTACGCCCAGGCTTTTGGCCAGATGACAGGATAGAATATTGGTTTCCGAGTTTCCGGTAACAGCAATAAACGCATCCATGCGTTCAATTCGTTCTTCTTTTAGCAGTTCCAGGTTTCTTCCATCACCTTGGATAACCAAGATGTTTTCAAAGCGGTCGGCAACTTGCTGGCTCCGAATTTTATCACTCTCAATCACCTTAATGTTATAACTGTCTCCGAGGCGTTCAACCGTTTTTTGGGCAATTCGGCTACCTCCCAAAATCATGACATTGCGAACAGCAAAAATTTCCTTTCCAGCCAGTTCAAACACACGGTTCTGATTGGCACGCGTGGTGATGAAAAAGACAATATCGCCATTATGTATGCAGTCCTGCCCGTTTGGAATGATGGTTTCGCTTTCCCGATTGATTGCAACGGCCCGGATATCGGAGTTGATGTAAGTCAATTCTTCCAGCGATTTATTGAGAATTGGGGCATTCTCACGGATCTTTACTCCCATCAGAGTTAGTTTGCCTTGCGAGAATTCAATCATTTGTCTGGTTCCCACTTGTTTAATCGATGATGCGATCTCTTTGGCTGCGAGACTTTCAGGATAAATCAATTCATCAACGCCCAGATTGCGAAGTTTTTCCTTGTATTTATCGGTTAAATATTCGCTATTGTTGATTCGGGCAACCGTCCGCTGAACGCCCATATCTTTGGCCTGTACGCAGGCAAAAATATTTCGTTCTTCATAAGGGGTTACCGCAATAAACAGATCAGCTTTTGATAGTCCGGTTTCTTTCAAATCGCGAAATGAATTAGCCATCCCCGTAACTGTAAGCAAATCTACCTGACTAGAGATCTGATACAGTTTATCCGCATCTTCGTCCATTAGGACAATATCGTGGTTCTCCTTGCTCAGCATCTTGGCAAGGTGTGTTCCAACTTCGCCGGCACCTACAATAACAACCTTCATATTTCGTCACTCCTTTTTCAAAAATTCAACCCGGTAAAGTAAAGTATAAAAACAACAATTTCCACGTATTTGAACTTGTTTTTCGGCTGTTTGGCCTGGGTGCTGTTGATGGCTTGTTAGATATTTCGCTATAAATCAGCAACGATCGTTTGTTGAACTTGCTGACTTGACAAGTTAAAAAGCACTCCCTTTTTCATGGACGAATCTATTTTTGTTACTGAAATTGGGTCAAAGTTACTGATGGTATGTGAACTACTCCATCTAATTTCGCCTCTCTGTTGGTTTTCTTCATGTTTGGTGTATTGAAAAGTTTGATTCAGAAACAAAATTACTTGCTTGTCGATAATTAGATCTGTTCTGATAAATTGCTCGCACGAATCCAGATGGATTAGGATTGGCGGCTCCAGTTTTAACTCACGAACAACATGCTGAGCTGAAGCGGAGAATTTTGGTTCTTCTGCAGTGCAAATCAAATAGTTTTTCCGCCCGTTGATCAAATGAACGTTTTGCTCTCTTGCATAAATGATGTATTTCTTTTGGTTGAGCAACTTCATTTTTTCGCTGAGTCCGGATAATAAAAAGCTGATTAGAAGTATGGTCACGGCAAAAAAGAATCCTTTTCGTTTGATCTTGATAAAGAAAATGAAGGCACATCCCATAGCTGTAAGCAGGCCTAATTGCATGCTGGAAATATTGATATTTTCGACCAGAGAAAACGGCAGTTGATCGACCTGTCGAAGTAGAAAAGTAATTGTGTAGGTAACCGCTGAAAGCAATTTTGATATCCAGGTGGCTAGCCAGCCAACAGGCGAAAAAAACAAGACAAGGAAGGTGCTTCCCAAAATCAGGTAAGCAGCGGGGAGGACGATGAAATTACTAAGCCAAAAGTAGATTGGGAATTGATGAAAATAATAGATAGACAATGCAAAAGTTCCAATTTGCGCAGCCAGTGAAACGCAGAATAGTTGCCACATTTTATGGAGAATCTTATTTTTAGGTTGAACCCATTTTTCAAGCCGTGGATAGAAAAATACAATGCTGATCACCGCGGAGTAAGAGAGTTGAAAGCCAACTTCAAACAGAAGCTTGGGATTGACCAACAACAGTAAAAAGGCGGAAGCTGCGATAGAATTGTAAATGGATGCAGGGCGTTTCAAGCTGTTTCCAATCAAGATAAAGCTGAACATGACGGAGGCCCGTTGTACTGAAGGTGAAAAACCGGTTAGCAGTGCATAAAACCAAAGCAAACTGCCAATAAGAAACACAAAGCAAATTCGTCCGATAGGCGATCGTTTCAGAAAGCCAAACAAGGTGGTCAGAAAGAGGTAAATCATACCAACATGTAAGCCTGAAACCGCAAGGACATGCATGGCGCCGGTTGATGCGAAGTACGAACGTGTTTCGGGTGAAAGCTCTTTCCTGTAGCCCAGGGTCAGAGCCGAAATAACCTGAAGCGACTCCTCGTTTGTGACGTATTTTCGCAGCGAAGCAATCAGCGATGCCCTGAATCGTTCAGCCCGGAACCGGAGTGATCGATCGTATTTGTTTGCAATGAGCTTGTAATTTCGGGCTGCAAGGTAGGTGCTGTAATAGACATCCCGGTTAGCCATAAATTTTTGATAGTTGAAGGCAAACGGATTATCTGGGTTCCGAATCCGCTGCAGTCGGCTGGTGCCAGCAAACTGATCGCCGGGTTGTAAGGTGAAGATTGAATCCGACTTTTCGAAATAGGCCAGTATTTTTTGATTGTTAAACGAGGCAGAGTCAGCCCATTTGATTTGAATAAGCGCTTGATAGGAGTTTGGCTTTTCAACAGGATATTCCAATGTAGTGGCAACATAACGTTGTTGTTGGTCTTCCCCCGAGAAACTTGATTGGGAAATGGTGTAAAAAGCAGCCAGCACAAAACCAAAGCTAAGAAAAATCGAGAGGTAGAGGTCGAATGGATAGCTTTTGGATTTGAGCTTGATTGTGACAAGCAAACCCGAGAGGATGAACAGAATTAAAAAAATCAGTCCAGTCCAAGAAAAAAAGTTTCCAGCTACTATTCCGATCAACCAAAAACTTAAAATTTTTGTAAAGGGGTTATTCGAAAAAAATGTCACTACCAGTATTTTTTCTGATCGTTTACGATAAGCCTGTTTCTGAGTTTACAATTTTTGCATTTATTTCATGAATGATACAAAATAGGGGGAGAAACCCCTCGAAACTCAGACAAGCTTACTTTTTCCAGGTAAAACAATGCGGTAAGCAGTATTCACTTTCCCCTTCGAAATGGCAGTCAATTTACTCTTTAATATGCGTTTTCGCAAGGGGCTGAGGTAGTCAATCAGCAGCACACCATCCAGGTGGTCGTACTCATGCTGAATGACACGGGCAGCAAAACCACCATACTCTTCAATGTGTTCTTGCAGGTTTTCGTCGAGGTATTTAATTTTTACGTGTTCCGGGCGACTGATATCTTCGCGGATTTCGGGCAAGCTCAGACAGCCTTCGTTCAACACCCACTTATCGCCCGTGCGTTCCAGTATTTCGGGGTTGATAAATGCCTTTTTAAAACCGCTGAGTTCCGGCTCATCCTCGTCGGCAGCGGAACTGGCATCAACAACAAAAATTCGCAGCGATTTTCCCACTTGTGGTGCGGCCAATCCAACGCCTTCTGAATGATACATGGTTTCAAACATGTTGTCAATCAGTTCTTTTAATCCTTCAAAATCGTTATCAATTGGCTGGGCCACTTTTCGTAAAAGCGGGTCGCCATATACTGTTACGGGGTAAATCATGATCTGTACTTTTGTTGTTCCATATATGATTGCAAAATAATTGTTGCGCTTACAGCGTCAACAGTTCCTTTATCTTGTCTGTCTTTTTTCTTAAGCCCTGCATCAATCATGGTTTGAAAAGCCATTTTTGAGGTAAACCTTTCGTCAACTTGTTCGATGGGCATATCCGGATAGAGCTTTTGAAACCGCCTCAAAAACGGATTGATATACAAAACGGCTTCAGAGGCTTCATTGTTCATCTGGAGTGGATAACCAATAATCACTTTTTCTACTTCTTCTTTTTGAAAATAGGCTTTCAAAAAATCAAAGATGTCATGACTGCGCACCGTGGTTAACTTGGTGGCAATAATCTGAAGAGGGTCGGTAACTGCCAGTCCAACCCGTTTTTTTCCATAATCTATTGCCAATATTCGCGCCATCACATTCTAATTTTGTGCAAAACTAATAATCTCTTGTCAGAATTTCTGTTTTTTGTGCGCTAGTTATTCTCTCCTATTTTGTCAGAATAGATGATTGTGGCGCCTGCTGCCTGCATTTCCTGCCAGGCCTTTTCTTCGTCGCCAGGTTGGGCTTTTACGGCTGCCACAGCATTTCGCACAACAAAAGTTTTGTAATTGGCTTTTAAAGCATCAAGTACGGTGTTTTTAACGCAATACTCCGTAGTTAAGCCACAAATGTAAAGTCGGTTCACATTGCTCTCCTGCAAGTAATTGTTGAGCTGGATGTTGGTTGCTTCAAAGGCCGAATAGCCATCATCGCTGTTTCGAGTTCCTTTCAGAACAACTACTTTGATTTTGGATTGCTCCAGTTCTTCCGGGAAGGCAGCTCCTTCGGAATTCGCCACGCAGTGCACCGGCCATTTTTCAAAATGCACGGAGTCTTCCGGATGCCAATCTTTGGAGGCAACCACAAGATCAAAATGGTCAAGGAGTTTATTAACTATTGGGATAATTTGCGTTCCATGGGGAGCCGGTAAAGCGCCGCCAGGTAAAAAGTCGTTTTGAAGATCAATGATAAGTAGTGCTTTCATCAGAATGCGTTTTAGAATCTATACGGATCTTTTTTTAGGTACTGTTTAGCCATGTGATTTCGGGTGTTCAGTAATTCTTCACTAACCCCTACCTTATAAACGTGTGGGTTCAAAAATCGTTTATGTTCTTTGGGAAGCTGCTGAAGCCGTGATTTGGTGTACTCGGCGATTCTTTTTGGCTCTTGCGCTTCCAGTATAGAATTTCCATTGCGCATCGTCTGATGAATCAGACTCTCTTTATGACAGCTGGCAATGTTTTTGTGTTTTCCGGCTTCGGTTGGATGATAAATTTCGCTGTAGTCATTTTCATGATCAAATGAAATCCCATCTGCACAAAACAGATTTTCCTGGTCGATAAACCGATGGATTGTTTTGAATCCCGGCAAAGTCATCTTGCTCAGGTTCTCGGATACTTTGATGGATGGTTTTCCATCGAAAAATGAAAGCTTATAAACACCGTCCAGTGCAGCATCATCTTTGCCGGTAGCAATCGAGGTTCCTACGCCAAACACATCAATTGGTGCGCCTTCCGATAGCAGACTTTGAATAATGGTTTCGTCCAGTTGGTTCGATGCGACAATTTTCACTTCCTTAAAACCAGCTTCGTCCAGCATTCTGCGTGCTTTTTTGCTGAGGTAGGTTAGGTCGCCGCTGTCGAGGCGGATGGCAACCAGCTGATGACCTTTTTGTCTGAGTTCGTGTGCAACCATAATGGCGTTAGGAACACCACTTTTCAGGGTATTGTAGGTGTCAACCAACAAGGTGCACGAATCGGGAAAATAGTTAGCATAGGCGCGAAATGCTTCCAACTCGTCCTCAAAACTCTGAATCCACGAATGGGCCATGGTGCCGCTGCTCTCAAGCCCAAAATGGTGGGCGCTGAAAACATTCGATGTCTTATCAAAGCCACCAATGATTGCTGCTTTGCTGGCGTTGATTCCGCCTAAGCCTTGTGCTCGTCTCAGTCCAAATTCCAATAATAATTTCTCTCCTGCCGCTTGACGAATTCGGCAGGCTTTGGTCGCAATCAGCGATTCAAAATTCAGAATGTTGAGCAGCAGGGTTTCAACGAGCTGGGTTTCCAATATTGTTCCTTCAACCCGTAAAGCTGGCTCGTTCGGAAAGATCAGCTCGCCTTCCTTCACCGAATGCATGTTTCCTTTGAAAGAGAAACTTTGCAAATACTCGACAAACCGATTGTCAAAACCAATTGATCTCAAATAAGCGCAATCACTTTCTGAATAGTTAAAATTTTCGATCATCTGAAGGACAGATGATAAACCGGCAAAAACAACAAAACTACCTCCAAACGGGGCTTTACGAAAGAAGTAGTCGAAACACGCTTTTTTTTCGTGGCGACCACTTAAAAAATAGCCTTGCCCCATCGTCAGTTCGTAATGATCGGTATAGAGTCCGGTGTTATTTTGAAAAGGAAGCATAAGCAAATTGATTTAATTTTTTCATAGAATAGCAAACAGCTTGCAAATTACAGCTAAAATCGGCTACAAACCATGTGGTTGCTCATTAGTTTTGATTTTAGAAGAAATCAGCGTGCTGTTTTTCCATGCGAAGTGTAGATTTCCTGCCTCAATAGGTGGAACTTTTCATACAACTTTGAACAGAAACTTTTTCAGCTTGTTGTTTTTACAGTTAAACTTATAGGTTCGTATTCAGTGGCCTTGAAGTGTCAATAATATCGAATGACGGTCATTTCGTTGTTCGGCATCATGATTGATAAAAATAAATGTTATAAATCAATAAAATCTTATTAACGATGAAGATAAACAAAGCAAAAGCATTTTGGCAAGGAAATTTGAAAGATGGAAACGGTCGTATGCAATTCGTCAACAGTGACACGGAATTTCCATTTAGTTTTAAATCCAGGTTTGAAGATGGCGTGGGTGCCAATCCTGAAATGCTGATCGGATCAGCTCACGCCGGTTGTTTTTCGATGGCATTTGCAAATATTTTGGATGGAGAAGGCTATGCTCCAAAGGAAGTCAATACCGTTGCCCACATTAAATTAGATCAGGTTGACGGCGGTTTTAAAATTACGGAGAGCCACCTGGAAGTGGAAGCAGATGTTCCGGGAATTGATGAGGATTTATTTCAGAAGTTGGCGATAAAAGCGAAAGAAGGATGCCCGGTTTCGCAAGCTTTGGGAGCGATTAAAATTAGCCTGGACGCCAGGCTAAAAAAATAAGATTGTAGCTTTAGGAGCGGAAACCATTCCTGGTTGCCCTATTTTTGAATAGCAGACTTCTGCAAAAAAGCCGTTTCAGATTGTTCTGAAACGGCTTTTATATGTATTGGCGTCAATTTAGATTGACTAATTGCTGTGCTTAATATTTGCCAAAGCTGCGGCTATCCGTGCAATTGGCACGCGGTAAGGCGAACAACTTACATAGTCCAAATTAACACCGTCGCAAAATTCAACAGAACTTGGTTCTCCACCATGCTCACCGCAAATACCTACTTTCAGGTTGGTTTTTACTGAGCGGCCTTTTTCAACACCCATTTGTACCAATATCCCAACGCCATTTTGATCAAGTACCTGGAACGGATCTTGTTTCAGAATACCTTTGTCCAAATAATCTGGCAGGAATTTTCCGGCGTCGTCGCGCGAATACCCCAAGGTCATTTGGGTCAGGTCATTGGTTCCGAATGAGAAGAAATCAGCTTCAGCAGCAATGTGGTCAGCTGTTAAGGCTGCACGCGGAATTTCAATCATGGTACCAACAAGGTAGTCAATGCGATCACCTTTTTCTTCAAATACCTTTTCGGCAGTCGAGCGGATGATGTCAGCCTGATTTTTAAACTCAGCAACCGTCCCAACCAGCGGAACCATAATTTCAGGACGTGCATCGACACCTTTTGCTTTCAGGTTCAATGCCGCTTCAATGATGGCACGGGCCTGCATAGCTGTAATTTCAGGATAAGTAATTCCCAAACGGCACCCCCGGTGTCCAAGCATTGGATTGAATTCCTCCAAGTCCGAAATTTTAGATTTTACGGCATCCAGAGAGATTCCCATTTCTTGGGCGAGCTCTTTTTGAGTGGCTTGCTGATGAGGTACAAACTCATGTAATGGTGGATCTAGTAGGCGAACCGTTACACCATAACCTGCCATCGCTTCAAAAATACCTTCGAAATCTTCGCGCTGGTAAGGCAGTAATTTAGCCAACGCTTTTTCGCGTCCTTCGACTGTTGACGAAAGAATCATTTCGCGCATAGCTTTAATCCGGGCTCCTTCAAAGAACATGTGTTCTGTCCGACACAAACCTATACCTTGTGCTCCAAATCCACGGGCAACTTTGGCATCATTTGGTGTGTCAGCATTGGTACGTACGGTCATCCGGGCAAATTTGTCCGACAAATCCATTACTTTACCAAAATCACCACCAAGATCAGGGTTCATGGTTTTAACTTTTCCTTCAAAAACCTGTCCTGTTGTTCCATTAAGCGAAATCCAGTCACCTTCTTTATACTCTTTCCCGTCAATGGTCATGATCCGGGTTTTATAATTGACTTTAACCGCCCCTGCTCCTGAAACACAACACTTCCCCATTCCACGAGCTACAACAGCAGCATGTGAAGTCATCCCTCCGCGGGCTGTTAAAATTCCACGGGCAACGTTCATCCCCTCCAAATCTTCAGGAGAGGTTTCAATACGAACGAGGATTGAGTTTTCATAATTGAATGCTTCATCAGCAAAAAATACGATTTGTCCGGTCGCTGCTCCCGGAGATGCGGGAAGACCTTTTGCCAGAAGTTTGGCACTTTCAAGTGCAGTGGTGTCAAACACCGGGTGAAGCAGTTCGTCCAGCCTATTTGGTTCAATACGCATCAGAGCTGCTTTTTCATCAATGATACCTTGCTCCAGCATGTCAACAGCAATTTTCACCATCGCAGCACCAGTACGTTTTCCGTTCCGGGTTTGCAGTAACCATAATTTACTATTTTGAATGGTGAACTCAATGTCCTGCATATCTTTGTAGTGATCTTCCAGTTTTTGCTGAATTTCCATCAATTCTTTGTAAAGCTTTGGCATGGTTTCTTCAAGCGAAGGAAATTCGGCTTTCCTTACTTCTTCGCTAACTTCAGCCAGCTCGGCCCAACGCTTACTCCCCTCAAGGGTGATCTGCTGTGGTGTGCGTGTTCCGGCAACCACATCTTCGCCCTGGGCGTTGATCAGGTATTCGCCGTTGAAGATATCTTCGCCGGTTGCAGCATCGCGGGTAAAAGCAACGCCAGTAGCTGATGTTTCGCCCATGTTACCATACACCATGGCCTGAACGTTAACAGCTGTTCCCCATTCAGCCGGGAAATTATTCATTTTACGGTAGTAGATAGCACGCTCGTTCATCCAGCTGTCGAATACTGCAGAAACAGCTCCCCAAAGTTGTTCCCATGGATCGTCAGGGAAACTTTTTCCAGTAACTTTCAAAACAGCTTCTTTAAAACGCAATACCAGTAACTTCAGGTCTGCGGTTGAAAATTGGGTGTCCAGTTCAATGCCTCTTTCCTCTTTCAAATTCTCCATGATGGCCTCGAATGGATCAATGTCTTCTTTGCTTTCTGGTTTCATTCCTAGAACTACGTCGCCGTACATTTGTACAAATCGACGGTAAGAGTCCCAAGCAAACCGATCGTTTCCTGATTTTTTAGCAATTCCCTGGACGGCTAAATCGTTTAATCCCAGGTTCAATACGGTATCCATCATTCCCGGCATGGAAACACGGGCCCCGGACCGGACTGAAACAAGACAAGGGTTGTCTTTGTCTCCAAACTTGGTGTTGGTCAATTCTTCAATAAGGGCTACAGCGTCTTCAACTTCTTTTTTAATTGCCGACACCGCTGCGTTGTGGCCCTGTTGCGTATAAATCGTACAAACTTCTGTCGTAATCGTGAATCCGGGGGGAACCGGAACTCCAATAAGATTCATTTCTGCCAGGTTAGCTCCTTTTCCTCCAATGAGGTTTTTCATGCTGGCCTTACCTTCGGCTTTGCCATTACCAAATGTATAAACATACTTTGCCATAGAGAGTTTTTTACGGATTAATAAAATATAATATTCAATTAAAATTTGTTCGTTTTTTAAGGGCCATGTAAAATTGGTTAATTTTGGACTTAACTGCTAGTTATCTATTCTGTTTTACAGCCACTTTTGATAAATTTAAAAAATTTATCATGTTTCATTTTTTCAGGGTGGTTGCAAATATATTAAAAACAGGAAGAAAACCGGTGTAATCTGTTTCTAAATAAGTGATTTTTGAAGAATTTAATTCTTAACATTTCTTAACCTTGCTTGAAGCTTCTTAACTATATTTCACCGTACATTTGTATTATAAGTTTTAGCAAAAAACAAGTATTTTTTTTTCATAGAGATAGGTTTGGTTAAGTTAGAGAAAAGGGTGGTTCTAGCCATCCTTTTTTTTATGGATCAAACTGTCATAAAATACCATTAACGCTTTATTTTTCATGTAAAATATTCCTGCCCATTAGCTTTTGGTACGACAAAATGTCTGTTTCCCCTTCGTTTATTTGAATTGGCTAACTTCTTGTTTGTGGGCCCTCTGTAGTCATGAAAAAAGGAGAGACCTATGAATTTTAACAATTTCACAATCAAATCGCAGGAAGCCATTCAGCATGCTTTTGAGGTTACTCAAGCTAATAATCAACAGGCCGTTGAAACCGCCCATGTATTGAAAGGCTTACTACATGCCGCAGAGAATGTAACCGGGTTCTTGCTAAAGAAGCTAGGGGTAAACACCGGTATTTTTCAGCAAGCATTGGCTAAAATCGTTGAATCCTATCCGAAGGTTACTGGTGGAGAGCCCTATTTAGCTGGAAATACCAATAAAGTTTTGCAGAAGTCACTCGACATCTCACATAAGATGGGGGATAATTTTGTGTCGGTGGAGCATATCCTGATGGCCCTGCTTGAAACGGGCGATACGGTTTCCACGCTTCTGAAAGACAATGGTGTTGGACGTAAGGAGCTTAGCGCTGCTGTGACCGACTTGCGGAAAGGAGCCAAAGTGGAAAGCCAAACAGCAGAAGACCAGTTTAATTCGCTGAATCGTTTTGCGGTCAACCTGAACGAGAAAGCCCAAAGCGGAAAGCTTGACCCGGTAATAGGACGTGATGACGAGATTCGACGGATTTTACAGATTTTAACCCGGCGAACAAAAAACAACCCCGTGCTTATTGGTGAGCCAGGAACCGGAAAAACAGCTATTGCCGAAGGGTTAGCTCACCGTATTGTTCGCGGCGATGTTCCCGAAAATCTGAAGTCGAAGCAGTTGTTCTCGCTGGATATGGGTGCGCTGATTGCTGGAGCCAAATACAAAGGCGAGTTTGAGGAACGTTTGAAAGCTGTTGTTAACGAGGTGGTGAAGTCGGATGGAGAGGTGATTCTCTTCATTGATGAGATTCACACCTTGGTTAGCGCCGGTAAAAGCGAAGGCGCCATGGATGCCGCTAACATTCTGAAACCGGCACTGGCGCGTGGTGAGCTGCGCGCGATTGGTGCAACCACACTAAGCGAATACCAAAAATATTTTGAGAAAGACAAAGCGCTGGAGCGCCGATTCCAAATTGTGATGGTGAATGAGCCAGATACCCTGAGCGCCATTTCCATTCTTCGGGGATTGAAAGAACGCTACGAAGGACACCATAAAGTGCGGATAAAAGACAATGCAATTATTGCAGCAGTTGAATTGTCGCAGCGCTATATTTCCGATCGCTTTTTGCCAGATAAAGCCATTGATCTGATGGACGAAGCAGCCGCTAAGTTACGTCTGGAGATGGACTCGGTTCCGGAAGAGCTGGATGAGATTGAGCGCCGGATTAAACAGTTGGAGATTGAACGTGAAGCAATCAAGCGCGAGAAAGATGAAAGCAAGCTAGCTTCGCTGAAGGAGGAAATAGCCAACCTCAAGGAAGAGCAGTCGCGCTACCGGGCTCAGTGGGAGATGGAGAAATCGTTAATCGATAAGATTCAGCAAAACAAAACAAAGATCGAAAACTTCAAGTTTGAGGCAGAGCAGGCTGAACGCTCAGGCGATTATGGCAAAGTGGCCGAAATTCGTTACGGCAAAATCAAAGAGGCTGAAGAGGCGATTGTCCATCTTCAGAATGAATTGCAAAAAATGCAAGGCGATTCATTAATCAAAGAAGAAGTTGATGCCGAAGACATTGCTGATGTGGTGGCTCGCTGGACCGGCATCCCAGTTTCGAAAATGCTGCAAAGCGAGCGCGATAAATTGCTTCATTTGGAAGAAGATTTGCACAAACGGGTGGTTGGACAGCAGGAAGCCATTCATGCGGTAGCTGATGCGGTTCGCCGAAGTCGCGCCGGCTTACAGGACGAAAGACGTCCGATCGGGTCGTTCATCTTTTTGGGAACCACCGGAGTGGGTAAAACCGAGCTGGCGAAAGCTCTGGCTGAATACTTGTTCGACAATGAGAACATGATTACCCGCATCGATATGTCGGAGTACCAGGAGAAATTTTCGGTTACCCGGCTCATCGGTTCGCCTCCGGGCTATGTAGGCTACGACGAGGGGGGGCAATTGAGTGAGGCAGTCCGGCGCAAACCGTATTCGGTGGTCTTGTTCGATGAAATTGAAAAGGCGCATCCCGATGTGTTTAATGTGTTGTTGCAAGTGCTCGATGATGGTCGTCTGACTGACAACAAAGGCCGGGTGGTTAACTTTAAGAATACGATCATCATTATGACTTCCAATCTTGGTTCGCAAATTATTCAGGAAGGGTTTGAGCGGATGAATGAGACGAATAAAGGCGAGGTGTACGAAGAAACCCGCCAGTCAATTTTCAATTTGCTGCGGAAAACCATTCGTCCCGAATTTTTGAACCGGATTGATGAAACCATCATGTTTACGCCTTTGTCCCGCGAAGATGTCAAGGAGATTGTGAAAATTCAATTCAACCGGATTGTCCGGCGTTTAGGTAACCAAGATTTGAAAATTGAAATTTCGGACGAAGCAGTGGACTGGCTGGCTGCGGTTGGTTACGACCCGCAATACGGGGCACGGCCTGTTAACCGGCTGTTACAAAAGCATGTTTTAAATGAATTGTCGAAAAAGATACTGGCAGGCGAGGTGCGAATTGACCACACCATTCGTATCGTATTGGAAGATGAGGAATTGAAGTTCAGAAGCATATAAAAAAAGAGGCTGTTTTAAAACAGCCTCTTTTTTTTATCCTAATCTTTTCATTTCTTCCTGGAGTTCCTGTTCTGCATGGCCGATCACCAAATCAAACTCATCAACATAGTCGGGGTACGAATCAATATCTTCTAGTTTTTGTGTTTTTAGTTGCAGTTCCTTCAGCTTCCAGCCCAAATCCTCCATGCCAAAAGTCATGACCGATGATTTCGCTTTGTGAGCCAGTTCCCCCAATTCTTTGTATCGCTTGTTATTTAAATGCTCGTGCAATCCATCCTTAAATTCAGGTATCTGTCCAAAAAACATGGTGATGAATTCTTTTAGAATTTCATCATCTCCTCCTGTAATTTCCCTCAGATACTCTAAACTGGTGTATTTTTTTTCAGACATAGTTCGGTACATCATTTAGTGAATACAATAATAGATAAAAATTCAATGATAATGCGAACGAACACGCCCGGAATAATATTTTAGCTTTGTGCTGATATTTTTCATGATTTTATGTTTTTTGAACTTTTACTTTTGACCCCTTAATGTTATTTGTATATGAAACGAACGGCTTTTAATCAACTTCATAAAGATGCCGGTGGTAAGATGGTTGAATTTGCCGGCTACGAAATGCCGGTTGAATTTAGCGGAATAAAAGATGAACACCTAACGGTTCGCAATGGCGTTGGTGTATTTGATGTGTCGCATATGGGCGAGTTTTGGGTGAAAGGGCCGAACGCTGAGGCTTTGGTGCAAACGCTGACATCAAACGATATTTCCAGACTTCGGATGGGGCAGGCGCAGTACACTTGCTTCCCGAACGGGAAAGGAGGTATTGTTGATGATTTGCTGGTTTATTATTACGAGCCAAATAAATACATGTTGGTGGTCAATGCATCGAATATTGACAAAGACTGGAATTGGGTGGTTTCAAACAATAAGGTAGGTGCCGAACTGGAAAATGCTTCCGACTCTATGAGCCAGTTAGCTGTTCAAGGGCCTAAAGCCATCCATGTATTGCAAAAGCTAACCAAAGTTAATCTTTCCGATATTCCGTATTACACCTTTGTAACCGAGAAATTTGCCGGTGTGGAAGAAGTGATTATCTCGGCAACTGGCTACACGGGATCAGGTGGCTTCGAATTGTACTTTGCCAACAAACATGCGGAGCAAATCTACAAGGCATTATTTGAAGCCGGCGAAGAATTCGGCATTAAACCGATTGGCCTGGGTGCCCGCGACACGCTGCGCCTGGAGATGGGATTTTGCCTGTATGGCAATGATATTGACGATACCACATCGCCCATCGAAGCCGGATTGGGGTGGATTACCAAGTTTAACGAAGAAAATTCATTTGTCGATAAGGAATTACTTTCCGTTCAGAAAACCGAAGGCGTTACCCGCAAACTGAGGGGATTTGAGATGATTGATCGCGGGATCCCCCGCCATGGCTATGAACTGGCCGACAAGGATGGGCTAGTCATTGGCGTGGTGACTTCGGGAACACAGTCGCCCATGTTGAATAAGGGCATTGGAATGGGGTATGTAGCAAAGGAATATTCGGCTTTCGGAACAGAAATTTATGTGAAAGTTCGCAATAAATTATTAAAGGCAAAGGTAGTAAAAGTACCTTTTGTGAGTCTTCAATAAGGGGGTTGACTTACACGTTTACTAATCTTTAAACCCGCTGGTGCCAGCGGGTTTTTTGTGCTCCAAAGTAGCCGGTGCGAGTAGCCCGGTTACTTTGAAGTACAAAAAGATTAACAATTTGCCAATTTCAGAGAAATATTCAAGCCATTTCCAAATTATTTTGAACAGAAATTTATCTTTGCCGGCATTTGAATTTAATCAGCAAAGATGAATACTGAAAAGCGCCGACTGGAGGTTTGTTTCTCTCCCGCCATTTATGACAAGCATGCTCACGACAAAAACCTGGTGGTAGTCATTGATGTGTTGCGTGCCACTTCATCCATCTGTACGGCCTTTGCCAACGGGGTGGAACGAATTATTCCGGTGGCCACCGTCGAAGAAGCTCGCAGCAAAAAGGAAGCAGGCTATACAGTGGCGTCGGAGCGCGATGGCTACGTGCTCGATTTTGCCGACTTTGGCAATTCTCCCTTCAATTTTACAGCCGAAAAGGTAAAAGGAAAGGAGATTGTTTACTCAACGACCAATGGCACACGCTGTATTCACATGGCCAGTCATTCCGCAGAAGTGCTGATTGGCTCGTTTTTAAACCTTTCGGCATTGGCCGAATACCTGATTGCGCAAGATGCTCCAGTCCTGCTGTTTTGCGCGTCGTGGAAAGACCGATTCAGCCTGGAAGATACGGTTTGCGCCGGTGCTTTGGCCGAGCTCCTTTTAAAGTCGGGCAAGTTTGAAAGCATTTGCGATGCCGTAACAGCATCCATTGATTTGTGGTCACTGGCCAAAGACGATCTAAACAGCTATAGCCTGAAAGCCGCGCAAAAAGGACGGCTGGCATCTAAAGGACTGGACGACTGCGTGGAGTTTTGCCACCAGCTCGATTTCACAAATCTGATTCCTTATTATACCAAGGGTCTTCTGCTGGCCAAAACCAACGGGAATAGCGAAAATTAATCAACTTTTTTATGATTTCTATCAAGATAATAGCCTGCTGTAAATTAATGTTTTATAACTTGTGATCTTGTTATTCCAACTGATTTTTCTCAGATATCAACAGCGTAATTTTCCGTTAATTTGAACGAATATTTACTTTTACTAAGAAATTATTTTAACCCTTAATAAATAGATCAACATGAAGACGCATAATTTTTCCGCTGGACCTTCAATTTTGCCACAATTTACGATTGAAAAAACCGCTGAAGCCATTAAAGATTTTGCAGGCACCGGCCTTTCTGTGATGGAAGTATCGCATCGTGGAAAAGAGTTTGTCGCTGTGATGGACGAAGCCCAGGCTTTGTTTCGCGAATTGCTGAATATTCCTGAAGATTATTCGGTTTTGTTCCTGGGTGGTGGTGCTTCGTTAGAGTTCTGCATGGTGCCTTTCAACTTGATGAACAAAAAATCGGCTTACCTGAATACAGGAGCATGGGCCGCTAAAGCATTAAAAGAAGCCAAGTTCTTTGGAGAGGCTGTTGAAGTCGCTTCTTCAAAAGATACCGTTTACAACTACATTCCTAAAGGCTACGACATTCCGGCTGATGCTGATTATTTCCACTTCACATCGAACAATACCATTTACGGAACGCAAATCCGCAAGGATTTTGATTTGGACATCCCGGTTGTTTGCGACATGTCGTCGGATATTTTCTCACGCCAGATTGATGTTTCAAAATATGGCTTGATCTACGGCGGGGCGCAGAAGAACCTGGCTCCGGCGGGTGTGGCTTTTGTCATTGTTAAAAATGACTTGCTTGGAAAGGTAGATCGCCCGATTCCAACCATGTTGAATTATCAAACACATATCGACAATGGTTCGATGTTTAATACACCACCCGTAGTGCCTGTTTTTGCTGCTTTGCAAACCTTAAAATGGCTGAAAGACAATGGAGGAATTGCTGCCATGGAAAAATTGAATGAAGAAAAGGCAGCTTTGCTTTACGACGAAATCGACCACAACCCATTGTTTAAGGGAACTGTTCTGAATAAAGAAGACCGTTCATTAATGAATGTGTGCTTCATTATGAATGATGGTTACGAATCCCTGGAAAAAGACTTCATGGATTTTGCCACATCCAAAGGCATGTCAGGAATTAAAGGACACCGTTCGGTGGGTGGATTCCGGGCATCAATTTACAACGCCATGCCAAAAGAGAGCATCCAGGCGCTGGTTGATTGTATGCAGGAATTCGAAAAAGCACATGTAAAATAGTTCATTTAGATAGGAAGGTGAATGATTTTTCGGTTCACCTTCCATTTTTTTTGAAGTCATTAAAGCATGAGGAACGGCTAAAGTAACCGCTGGGTTGCTTCGATTTGGCTTGCAATGACATTTTATTTTAACCTTAAAATTTGAATAAAATGACGAATGTTTTAATTGCAACAGAAAAACCGTTTGCCCCGACCGCGGTTGCTCAAATGAGTGAAATCTGCAAAACCGCAGGCTACCAGGGTCAATGCTTGGAGAAGTACCCCACAAAATCAGAACTGCTGAAAGCTGTCGGCAATGTCCAGGCTTTAATTGTACGTAGTGACCTGGTTGATCCGGAAGTGCTGGACGCTGCTCCGGAACTAAAAATTGTAGTTCGCGCTGGCGCAGGCTACGATAATGTAGACACTGCATACGCCAAGGAAAAGGGCATTTGTGTGATGAACACCCCCGGCCAAAACTCCAATGCGGTGGCCGAACTGGCCATTGGGCTGGCTATCTACGGAATTCGTGAATTATTTAGTGGAAAAATGGGTGGCGAACTTCGCGGCCGAACGCTGGGCTTGCATGGCTACGGTTATGTGGCCCGCAATGTGCACCGAATTGCCCGGGCTTTTGGCATGAATGTGATGGTTTATACCCGGTACAGCAAAGCGCAGGCGGCATCGCAAGGCATTGGGGTGACCAAATCGCTCGAAGAGTTGTACGCCGTTTCCGATGTCATTTCCATCCATGTTCCTGCCCGTGGCGAACACCTTAAGTCAGTCAGTATGGATGTGTTGAAACACCTAAAAGAACACGCGATCGTTGTGAATACAGCCCGCAAGGAAGTAGTGAACGAAGAAGAATTGTGCCAATTCATGGCAGAGCGTCCTGATGTAAAATACCTGTCGGATATTGCTCCTGACTGTGTCAATCGGTTTAAGCAGGAGTTTGAAGGCCGCTATTACTTCACCCCTAAAAAGCTGGGCGCCCAAACTGCCGAAGCCAATTTAAATGCAGGTGTTGCCGCTGCTGAGCAAATTGTTGAATTTCTCGAACATGGTGACCGAACCTTTCAGGTAAATAAATAAGGAAGTTGTAAATTCGCTCCGAATTGAAATTCTTCAGAATTAATTTTGAAAAAGTATAAACATGGCTGTAATAAAACCCTTCAAAGGACTTCGTCCACCACAGGAGATTGCGGAAGACCTAGCTTGTCTTCCCTATGATGTTATGAACTCAGAAGAGGCTGCCCGCATGGCAGATGATAAAGAAAACTCCTTGTTACACATTACCCGTGCCGAGATTGATTGTCCCGACGGGACCGATATTCATTCCGGCGAAGTTTATGAGAAATCGGTTGAAAACTTTGTGAAGTTTCAGCAAAATGGCTGGCTGCAGCAAGATGCTGAGGCTAAGTATTATATTTACGCTCAAACCATGAATAGCCGCACCCAGTACGGCATTGTTGGCGCGGCATCATGCGATGACTACCACAATGGCATCATCAAAAAGCACGAGCTTACCCGCCCCGACAAGGAAGAAGACCGCATGATTTTGACCCGTTACCTGAATGCGAACATCGAGCCGGTTTTCTTTTCATACAAAGCGGTGCCCGAAATTGATGCCATAGTTGAATCGGTGGTAAAAAATCAACCGACCGATTACGATTTTGTAGCTGAGGATGGCTTTGGTCACCACTTTTGGACGATTCACGAAAAAGGGGTGAACCAGCAAATTGAAGAGCTGTTTGCCACGCAGGTTTCGGCAACTTATGTTGCCGACGGGCACCATCGTACCGCTGCGGCAGCCCGCATTGGACTGGAAAAAAAAGCGCAAAACCCGAATCATACTGGCGATGAATCGTACAATTATTTTATGGCGGTTCATTTTCCCGACAATCAACTTCAAATTATCGACTACAACCGTGTGGTCAAAGATTTGAATGGCTTGAGTGTTTCCGACTTACTGGGGCAACTGGCAAACGGTTTTGTGGTCGAAAAAATGGGAACTGAGCTTTTCAAGCCATCCCGTTTGCACGAATTCAGCATGTACCTCGAAGGCGAATGGTATAAACTGACTGCCAAAGAAGGAACTTACGATGATTCAGACCCGATTGGTGTGTTGGATGTCACCATCCTGTCGAACCAGGTGTTGGAGCCAATTTTGGATATTCAGGATTTGCGGACTTCAAAGCGAATTGATTTTGTAGGCGGCATCCGTGGTTTGGGCGAATTGAAAAAGCGCGTGGATAGCGGAGAGATGAAAGTCGCTTTTGCCTTGTTTCCGGTATCCATGGAGCAGTTGATTGCCATAGCCGACAGTGGCAACATTATGCCGCCAAAAACAACTTGGTTCGAACCCAAACTTCGCTCAGGCTTGGTTATTCATAAATTGGATTAAGCATTGGCAAATGGTGGTATTGCCGTTTGGCTTTAGCCAACGGATCATGAAAGCAACAAAAAAAAAGGCTTTAGCCGCATTCTCTGATGCGGCTAAAGCCTCGATAAAAGCACCCTGTTGGATAAATTCAACATACTGAATACCTGTTCAGTTTTCCCGGAGATCATTTTACGAAATGAACACGATTCATTCGGTCGAATGAAGTTAAAAATGCTAAATGTGTTTACTTGACACGTTAACAAATATAGAAAAACATCCTTTCCCTTTTTCATCAACAACACAAAAGAATCCAGAACCGTTAAAAACGGACGAATGATTTAGCTCTTGCTCGATTGGCCCAACTCGTACTCCCCCACTTTTCGAATACGGCGCAAGTGCCGTCCACCTTCAAACGAAGCCTCCAACCATTGATCGATAATCGCCAATGCCTCCTCGTGCGAAACCATGCGTCCACCCAAGGCAATCACATTCGCATCGTTGTGTTCTTTGGCTAACAAAGCCGATTGCACATTCCAGCAAAGCGCACAACGAATGCCTTTTACCTTGTTGGCGGCAATGGCTTCGCCGTTTCCACTTCCGCCAAAAACCACCCCAAGATCGGCTTCTCCATTGGCAACCGCCTCGGCTGCAGGAATTACAAAATCAGCATAATCAACCGGCTCATCCGAAGATGTTCCGAAATCAATAATCAGGTAGCCCTTCTTTTCCAAATGGCTTTTCACTACCTCTTTTAGTTGATATCCGGCATGATCTGTCCCAAGCGAAATCGTTTTCATTTTATTCTTTTTCTTGATTGATAAAGTTCCTGTTATTGAAAATTCAATTAAAAATTCTAAACATAGAAAGGGATTAATGAAATATAAATAATTTCGCACCAAAATTAAGAAAATACCTTTTATTGTCAGGTTCCTCTAGCAAATGTGAAGCTTATTTTCAAGTTTCTTTGATCGACTTCAAACGGGGGGTAATTTTTTATCCATCACAATTATCCCTACTTTTTGCCCCTGTTAAAGAATCGTTTGCCCTGTTGCTTCGAAACTGGCCCTGTTTGAAAAAATACCTCCCTGTTGAGTTTTGGGGTCGCCCTGTTGGTTTTGGAGCTTCCCTGTTAAAAAACCAGTCGCCCTGTTGAACAGGGCGGGACCAAAACTTAACAGGGCGACAAAAATATTAACAGGACGGGAAGAATTGTAACAGGGAAGCAAAAATATTAACAGGGCGGCTGAAATGTTAACAGGGCAGGCGCAAACCTAACAGGACGGGAATAAACCTAACAGGGCGAAAAAACGAGCAACAGGAACAGGCAAAATCTAACAGGACTGACTGAAGATCAACAGGAGAATCAAAATTTGAAACTTCTTCAACGCAAAGTCGCAAAGACGCTATGGAAATTTGATCAGCAAGCCTAATTCCACCATTCGCCTGCCGTTCTTGGAACTTGAAATTTGGAACTTGAAACTTCGTTCACTTCACTTCGAAATCGAACATTTTTTTGCCTTGCAGAAAGCCTTCCAGGCAATCGCCAATCGCTACGGGGCCCACTCCGGCAGGCGTTCCGGTATAAATTAAGTCGCCTATTTTCAGGGTGAAGTATTTTGACACCTGGCTGATCAGCTCATCAATCGGGAAAAGCATGTACGCCGAATCACCACTTTGAACCAACTGCCCGTTCTTTTTCAACTGAAATTTGATGGAGTTTAAATCAGGCAATTCCGCTTTCGCGAGAAACTCCGACGAAATAACAGCCGAGCGGTCAAAGGCTTTGGCTTTCTCCCACGGCAAACCTTTCTCCTTCAATTTATTCTGAAGGTCGCGGGCGGTAAAGTCAATGCCCAGGCCAATTTCATCGTAATAACGATTCGCAAAGCGCGGCTCAATATTTTTTCCGAGCCGGTTGATGCGCACAATCAACTCACATTCATAGTGCACATTCTGACTAAAATCGGGAATGTAAAAGGCTTCGTTGTTACGCAACAAGGCCGAATCCGGCTTCATAAAAACTACCGGTTCATCTGGCAATTCATTATTCAGCTCGCGAACATGCTCACTGTAGTTTCGTCCAATACAAATGATTTTCATACAATAGAATGCAAGTTTCAAGTTTCAAATTCCAAGTTATCTGTACCTAATGACCAATTATCTAATATCTAATCACTAGTATCCAATATCTAATCACTAGTTGTCCAATGACCAATCACCAGTCATCCAATAACCAATGACTTTATTCCTTCATCCTCAGCTTAATGGCTGTCAGCACTTTTTTGGTGTAGAGCGGAAACTCGCTGTTGATAATCCAGCCAAAATAGCCGGGCTGTTCGCGCAATACTTTTTCAACCGGCACCCCTTTGTTCTTACCAAAATTGAAGACCTCTACCCCATTCTCATCGTAAACAATTCGTCCAACAAAATCGACATTGCGGTCGTACGATGAAAACTCGCTCAGGGCGTTCACTTCATTTTGAATCGGCGTACTTTTCAATCCCTTATTGTCTTCGTACTCAGTTTCTTTATAAACATCCAACTGCGCTTTCAACACATCGTAAGTCGCTTTGGTATCGGCCATGGCACTATGTGCATCAATGAGCTCCTGCTGGCAATAAAACTTATAGGCAGCCGCCAGGGTACGTTTTTCCATCTTGTGAAAAATCGCCTGCACATCAATAAACTTGCACTTTTTAAAATCAACATCCACCCCAACCCGCAAAAATTCTTCGGCCAGCAAAGGAATATCGAAGCGGTTAGAATTGAATCCCGCCAAGTCGGCACCTTCCAAAAAGTTAGCCAGCGTTTTGGCTACTTCTTTAAATGTTGGCGCGTTTTTCACATCTTCGTCGTAAATTCCATGAATTAAACTGACATGCTCCGGGATGTGCATCTCGGGGTTAATCCGTAAATCCTGTTCTTCCTCTCTCCCGTCGGGATGAACCTTCAGCAGGGCTATTTCAACAATACGATCGGTGACAATATTAATTCCTGTAGTTTCCAGATCAAGGAAAACAAGCGGATTTTTCAAATTTAAGTTCATCTTTTTCTTTTTTAGAATGCTGAAAACAAAAAAACCTAACAAAACAAATCTTGTTAGGTTTTCAACAATTTATTCAATTACAATTTACGCATTAATCATCATAGGCATTAAAAGCATCAACACATCTTCTTCATCAAAATCTTTTTCAGCCGGCAATAACAGGCCAGCACGTGTTGAATCTGACAGTTCAACCCGAACATCGGACGATGCCAGATTAGCCAGAATCTCGAGCAGGAAGGTGGATTTAAAACCAATTTCAATCTCATCGCCTTCATACTGGCACTTCAAGCGCTCAACCGCCGAAATGGAGAAATCGACATCCTGAGCCGAAACCACCAATTGGTTATCATCGATATGCAGCTTGACCAAATTACTGGCTTGGTTGGCAAATACCGACACCCGCTTAATGGTGTTATACAATTCGAGACGGTCAACCGTCATTTTGTTGGAGTTGTTGCTAGGAATAACGGAGTTGTAGCTCGGATAGTTTCCTTCAACCAAGCGACAAATCAGTTTATAATTGCTGAGCGTAAAAAACGCGTTTTTATCATCAAACTGAAGCTTGACATCAAACTCTTCTTTCGGCAACAAGTTTTTCAACAAGGCAGCCGGCTTTTTGGGAAGAATGAAGGAAGATTCCACTTCGGCTTTGGCATCGCTCCGTTTGTAGCGCACCAACTTATGGGCATCGGAAGCGACGAAAGTCAGATCATCATTTCCCAGCTCGACAAAAATTCCGTTCATCACCGGGCGCAGTTCATCATCGGCCGTAGCAAACAGCGTTTTTGAAATTCCGTTTTGCAAAACATTGTGATTGACCTCAATGGTAGCCGCAGCTTCTTCTTTCAGCTCGGGCAATGCCGGAAAATCTTCGCCATTTTGCCCAACAATGCTAAACTTACCATTCTCCGAGTAAATATCAATGGCCGATGTTTCTCCATTAATCTGAAAGGTCAGGGGTTGCTCCGGAAATTCTTTCAACGTATCGTTGAGCAGTTTTGCAGGAACAGCAACATCGCCATTTCCTTCGGTATTATCCAAATCGAGGCTGGTAATCAAAGTTGACTCTAAATCCGAAGCAGTAATCGTTAACCGATTATCTTCCAGTTGAAACAAATAATTATCCAGAATGGGCAATGTATTTTTCGAACTAATCACCTTACTGATGGCATTAAGATGACTCAGTAATTCGGTACTGGAAACAACAAATTTCATATGTCTATTTTAAATTTTTTAATCTTTTTCGCGTGCCTTCAGAGAACAATTTTTTAGCACAATGTTACGAATATACAAACTTTGCTTTTTCTAACCTATGCTTTCCTATCACATTTTATACAAAGAAATTAACGTCCGTATTTTCGGACGCGGATCCAGCTGAATATCAAGCCCAACAGAGAGATCAACACCAGCGGAGCCAACACATTCAGCAGTTGCCAGAACAGGCGCTGCTCACGCACCTGAACCTTGTCGAGCAAGCGAACTTGAAACGCCTGCGAACGAAGCGACATGATTCCGGAACCGTCGCACAGATAAGTGATGGCATTCACCAAAAATTCTTTATTACCAAAGGTTTGCTGCGAATAGCGGTCGTAGCCCAATGGCAAAATCTGAGTTTTCCCTTCGCGCCGCGAAACCTGGTTGGCAATCAGGCTTCCATCAGCTAGAATAATGATCTTGGCAGGCTGCGACTGGCTCAATATTTCAAGCTTGCTCGTGTTGAAATCGTCCAGCATCCGGTTTTGAAACACCGAAGGGAATTGGCCTTCGAGCAAGACACCAACCATCAGTTGCTGCTCATTGAACAGGCTGCGGGCCGGCGGCTGGTTAATGCTCTGCAAACTAACCTCCAGAGGCGTCTGAATGCTACGCGAATAATTGGAGGTATGCAAAATGACCGACTTTTGAATGGCGGGATTGCTTCCAACCGTATCGATCGTGCTCACAAATTCGGCTTTCAACGCATTTAAATTGCGGCTCAACACATGATCTTCTGCAGGGAGCAGCAAAGGCGAATAATACCAGGGGGCCGGCGTATATTTTGGTGGACTTCCAACCGGCGCCGTATTCACCGGAATCATCAAACACTCCACGTCCTGTACCAAGCGGCTGTTGATTCGCACGCCATACCGGAAAAGCTGATCATTCAAATTCAAATCGCGGGGAAAAGCCAGTGTTGTCTCGCCACGGCTTAAACTGTCTAAACTGACTTGCACAGGATCGACCAACCAAAGCAAGTTTCCACCACGCATGAGGTATTGGTCAATGTAGAATTTGTCCTGTTCCGAAAAAGCTTGAGCCGGATCGGCAATCACCAGGGCATCGGGCTGCGAATCGTTCCGGATAAGCTCACGGGCATACACATCGACCACTTCAAAATTCTCGAATAAAGCGGAACGAATATCCCGGGTTTCTGGTTCTCCCAGTTCTCCATGTCCACCCAGAAAGGCAACCGTTGGCCTGGAATCGTTGAGCAGCATTTTAAAGGCCCGCATCAACTCAAATTCCAGGGTTTCAACCGAGTGATTCAAGTTGTTTTCAGCAGCAATGGACGGGTTGTTTTTCAGCAAATTAATACCCAAATCGTAATCTTTGTATTTGATGACTGCTCCCGGGAAGATCAATTTCGTGACCGTCCCTTCGTCGCGCTGTAAACGCAGGTCGGTCGGTTTAAGCCCCAGGGAAACCAGGCGATCGAACAACTGGTTCTGCTCTTCCGAGGTACTGACAATTTTGTAGGGGTCAATCAATTCGTAGTGAATGCGGTAGTCGGCATAGGCATTGATGTCCTGTATTTTTTCAACCAAGGCTTGCTGCAACTTTCGAAAACCGGGCGGCAATTCGCCTTCTAAAAAGACGTCTACTTTGATCGGGGCATCCAATTGTTGGATGAGCTGCTTTGAAATGGGCGAAAGGCTGTATCGCTTTTCCGCAGTCAGGTCGATGCGGAAAAACCAGGCGCCAGATAAAACACTCAGCAGAATTAAGCCGGCAACCAGCATTCCCAACTTTTTGAATTGCTGCTTCCAACGCTTCTGTTGCTGTTGCAGAAAAATACTGGTCAACACCAAAAAGAAGAAGCTGATGGCTAAAAAATAAATCAAATCGCGCGAATCGACCACTCCCCGACTGATGGACAGATAATGTTCGTTGATCCCCAGTTGAATGAGCATCCCGGCGAAAGCGGGTGACCAATTCAGCAATGCCGCAAACTCAAATCCCAGGTAAGCCAAAAAGGAGAAAAACAGCGCCCCCACAAAAGCCAGCACCGGGTTATCGGTGATGGCCGAAGCCAGCAAACCGATAGACACATAAGCCGCTGCCAGACAAAACAGGCCGATAAAAGATCCCCAGGCAGCGCCCGAATCCCAGTTTCCAACCGGGCTGCCTAGACTATAAACGGAATAAAAATAAACCAGGGTTGGAAGCAAACACAAAAGCACCAGCACCAAACCAGCCAAATATTTCGCCCACACCAACTGAAACAACGACAGCGGACGCGTAATCAGAATTTCCAAGGTCCCCGATCGCTTTTCCTCGGCAAACAAGCGCATCGTCAGCGCCGGAACCAGGAACAAAAAAATCCAGGGAGCCAGCGAAAAATAACCTTCTAAGCTGGCATAACCATTATCGAGGATGTTGTAATTGCCGGGGAAAACCCAAAGGAACAAGCCGTTGGCAATAAAAAAAACAAAGGCAATTAAATAGCCTGTGAGGGAACCAAAAAATGTGGTGATTTCTTTTCGAAATAAACTATACATGTTTGCTTTCGCTTTTTGCTCAAACGAAGATAGAAAAAGAACCCATTGCACGAAACCTTGTTGATCATGATTTTTCAAATCCAATCTCACAAGGCCCCACCGGCTATTCCCTTTCCGATCTTCATGAGAGCAGAGAGTCACCGCTTCGCGAAGACACTATTCTTTATAGACATGTATCGAAGAGTAGCGCTGACGAGGAGGCGCGGCGAATAAAGATTTTAATTCCAGCGAACGGCACACGCCAATTAATAAGAGTAAATTATTGTTCTCCGGCTTGTTTTAGGATGCTATCAATAAGGGTGTCACTAATCCAAACGTCCTTTTCAGTCAACTCGTATAGTAATGGAAGTGATCGTCATTTACAAAACCAAATGAAGAATGGTTAAAAGCACAAGTAGCCAGTGAGGAGTATTCGAGCAAAAGTGAACTTGTTAATGACCTGATCCGGCAGGCACGAAAACAACAGGCGCAAATTGATTCGATTAGAGCAAAACTGAATCGGTCTGAAGCCGGCGGATTTACGAATGAAACCAAAGAACAAATTTTAAACCAATCAAAGTCCTCGATTAACCTACTTGAATGATACCGTTGAAATAATGGCCATTATTGGGCGACAAGATTTAAGTGGTATCCTATAGTCATTTCAAACACCATCAGAAATTAAAATAAAAAGATTAGTTCTTTCCACCCAATTTCTCAATCATCGCCGAAGCTGCCCGGGCCGAAGCACCCGGTTCGCCCAATTGTTGGTGCAACTCGTCGTAACTTTCCATGATCTGCTTTTTGTAAGTCGTATCCGTCAAAATCCGGCTCAATTCCTGACGGATATTTTTAACGGTACAATTGTGTTGCAGCAGCTCCTTCACTGCCATTCGTTTCAAAATCAGGTTGACCAGTGAAACCAATCTAATGCCGATGAAATGTTTGCCAATCCAGTAAAACAAGGCGCCGCCATCCATCCGGTAGCAAACAATTTGCGGGCAACGCAAAATACCGGCTTCCAGCGACACGGTGCCTGAGGCCAGCACGGCCACTTCGGCTTGTTGCATCACTTCGTAGCTTTTATTATGCAGCAGGCTGGCCGCCGGATAATCGGCCAGCAACTTGTCATACACCGACTGATCAATATTAGGAGCCGCGGTTACCACCATTTGATAATCGGTAAAAGCAGCTGCCGCTTCGAGCATGCGCGGCAGCAACGACTTAATTTCCTGCAAACGGCTGCCCGGTAACAAAGCGATGATGGGTTGATCGGGCAAATGATTTTCGCTGACAAAGGATTTAAAATCAGCTTTGGGCGGTTTGCTCATCACCTCATCCAAAACCGGGTTACCCACATAATTCACCTTATAATCCAGGGCTTTGTAGAAATCCGTTTCGAAAGGAAGAATGGTAAACATTTCGTCGACAAAGGCTTTAATCTTTTTGATGCGATGCTTCTTCCAAATCCATATTTTGGGCGAAATATAATAGAATACGCGAATGCCATGCTGGTGGGTAAATTCGGCCATGCGCAAATTAAAGCCCGGATAATCAACCAAAATCAATACATCGGGTTGAAAATTCAGCAAATCGTCTTCGCAGGTTTTAAAGTTTTGCTTGATTTTCTTCAGGTTCATCAAAACCGGCAAAAAGCCCATGAAGGCCATTTCGCGATAATGCCGGGTTAGCTGCATACCTGCCTTTTCCATACGCTCGCCACCAAACCCCCGTAACTCAGCACTAGTGTCCTGCTTCACAATTTCAGCAATCAGGTTGGAGGCATGCAAATCGCCCGAAGCTTCGCCGGCAATTAAATAGTACTTCATGGATTAAAGAGCTTTGGATATGATCACTAAAAAAGCATACAGAAAAGTGGCCATCAACACGCCGCGCGCTGCCAGATCGTATTTCTTTCGAATAAAAAAGAGAAACAGCAGCAAGTTTGGCAAAACACACAGGGTAAGCAATTTGACTAACATGTAGAAGCGCCACAGGTTTTGGACGTATTCCCAGAAACCAACTTCGTGGTAGCGCGCCAAATACATGGACAGAAACATGACCAGTGGCAAAAGCAAGCCTGGCCAAAAGCCAAACTTCATTTTATTGATATTCCTTTTTGAAGCGCGCATATTAAAATTTCCAGTTTTTCATTTGTTCAAAGGTCTCCTCGCAAGTCATGTCAACATTGACCGGAACCACCGAAACAAACTGGTTGTCCAAGGCATGCATATCGGTACCTTCCTTGTCAGGTTCAAAATTCTTGAAATAGCCGGCCAGCCAATAGTAATCGCGCTGGTGCGGATCAGTACGTTTTTCCAACTCTTCCACCCATTTGCCGGCCGTTTGGCGACAAACCTGAATGCCTTCAATATTTCCCTTCGGAATATTCACATTGAGGCACACAAACGGGGGCAAGCCTTGTTCGACCACCGACTGGAACACGCGTGCCACCCACATTTTCGCTTTCGAAAAATCGGCATCGGCCGCATAGTCGCACAGCGAAAAGCCGATGGACGGCACACCATGCAAACAACCTTCGATAGCCGCGCCCATCGTTCCGGAGTACACCACGCTGATGGACGAATTGGCTCCATGATTGATACCCGAGATCACAAAATCAGGCAGGCGGTCAACCAGGTGGTTGAAGCCCAGCTTAACACAATCAACGGGCGTGCCGCTGCATTTATAGGCAATATAGCCTTCTTCTTCCTCCACTTTCGCAGCACGCAAGGGCTTATCCACCGAAATGGCATTCGACATGCCCGACATCGCTGTTTCGGGAGCAACAACAATGACGTCTCCAAAAAGACGCATGACATCTGACACTTCCTTTAATCCTTTGGCATAAATCCCATCATCGTTGGTAATAAAAATTAGCGGACGCTCCTTCATTTTTCAATTTTTTCTTTGCGAAACACAAAGATAATCTTCTCCGCCTGATTGGCTCTAAATTTCAATGGCATTTTTCGGACAAAGCAAACCCAGTGACAAGCAGATTCGTTAAAGTCAATAATGCAGAAAACGATCTGACCACTGTTCTTAACCGGGTTGACCCGGCGCGAGGAAAGGTTGTTCTCCCGGAAACAAAAATTACGGACGAAATTGGCTACTACGCCACTTTTGAAGACACGGAAGGTAACCATGCTTGTCTGCACTCGCAGAAGTAGGATCCAAAAACATCGCCAGTTCATCAACTCATAATCCCGCAGGGCTCAATCTGCGAGATTTCTTTATTAGACATGATTTACAGAATTTACATGTTTCAATTATAAAGATTTGACGGACGTTTTGTAGAATAAACAAACAGGATCAAAAAACTAGGCTGAACGGGTAGGATGGAACGAAGGGACGGATGAAACGCCAGGCAGCCTTTAGAAAAACCATTAAAGCATGAAAGTTTTAAGTTCCCTGCCCCCATCTGATGCAGTCACAAATAGCCTTTTTCCACTTTCTTTTTTATCGTTCGGTGCCATATCGGTACTTCAACATGAGACAAGTCGACATCAACATGAGACAAATCTATGTCAACATATAACAAGTCGATATCAATATCTGGCAAGTTGACGTTAATATGTAGTAAATCGATGTAAACATGTGATAAGTCGACATAAACATGTTATAAGTCGACATCAACATCTAACAAATCGACATCAACATGAGATAAGTTGATATCAACATCTAACAAATCGACATCAACATATAGGAATTCGACGTAAACATATGATAAATCGATATCAATATGTGGCAAGTCGACGTAAACATGTGATAAGTCGATATCAATATGTGGCAAGTGACTGATTATTCTATTAGACATGATTTACAGAATTCACATGTTTTAATTATAAAGTTCAGACCTGTTCATCCCGTAAATCCTGTCTTTATTTTCATCAAAAAAAACATGAATTAAATCTGTCTAAGCAGCTTACTTGTCTTCTAAAAATATGTCCGCTAATATAAAAACCCCGCCCCCTGGCAATCTTAGCTCCGTTATTGATTCGATGACTTCGAGTCATCGGATCAATCGGCGCCCCGGCCTTCACGCATCGTTTATGATGCCGGAGTCATGGCATGTTTATAGAAAAGGAATCGTTGAAAGCGATTCGCCCCTTCTGCCAACCGTTTATTCATACCTGTTCTATCTGCTTAGGGATCCCGAAACAAGTTCGGGATGACCACTGAACCCTGAGACTGCTAATCTAAAGGAGACTGATCACTGAAACCCGCACCTATTTTCCTGAAAACATTAATATTCTATCAAAGTAGAACCACCCCACAGCAAAACCCAACAGCTTACAAGAAATTATTGTATATTTATGTAAATTTTCAACGTCAATAACGCGACTCCAAGTGCAAGAAAAAATAACAAAAACAAGCAAGAGAAAAACCACGAATGTGGATACCAACCGATTTCCAATCGTTGGTATTGGGGCATCGGCCGGCGGTCTGGAGGCTTTTGAAAAATTTTTGGTTATGGTTCCCGAAAACAGTGGGATGGCCTATATCTTTATTCAGCATCTGGATCCTACCCAAAAAGGCATGCTGCCAGAGTTGCTTCAACGGGTTTCCAAAATACCGGTATATCAGGTAAAAGACCAAACAACGGTTAAGCCGAACTGCGCCTATGTTATCCCTCCAAATAAAAGCATGTCGATATTAAAAGGAGTGCTTTACCTGTTTGACCCCATGGAAGCACGAGGACTTCGGCTACCTGTTGATTTCTTTTTTCGTTCGCTTGCACTCGACCAAAAGGAGCAGAGTGTCGGTATCATTCTGTCGGGAATGGGATCCGATGGAAGTATTGGGCTCCATGCCATCAAAGAGAACAATGGAATTGTTATGGCTCAAGATCCTGCTACGGCCAAATTCGACAGCATGCCACGTAATGCGATCGATTCGGTGATGATCGACATTATTGCCCCTGCCGCTGATTTGCCCGTCAAGCTCATGGAGTTGGTCGAGCACATCCCTACCCTGAATTCCGACTCCGAAACGGAGATTAAAGACAAGAGTGCGCTCGATAAAGTAATTATCCTGTTGCGCAGCCAAACCGGAAACGATTTTTCGCTTTACAAGAAAAACACCCTCTACCGCCGTATTGAAAGGCGCATGAGTATCCATAAAATTGATCGGATCAGTTCCTATGTTCACTTTTTGCAGGAGAACCCGGCCGAGATCACTATTCTTTTCAAAGAACTGCTGATTGGCGTAACCAACTTCTTTCGCGACCCGCATGTCTGGAAAAAATTGAAGGAATCCATCTTACCAGGTATTATCGCCAACACCAAAGACGGATCAATTTTAAGAGCCTGGGTTCCCGGATGCTCTACCGGTGAAGAAGCCTACTCACTGGCCATCGTCTTCAGGGAAGTGCTGGAAAAAGCCAATAAGCACGGCGGTATTACCTTACAAATATTTGCAACTGATCTGGATGAAAGTGCCGTGGATATCGCCCGCAAAGGGCTGTTCCCCGCAAATATTGCAACCGATGTATCTCAGTCACGCTTAAGCCGGTTTTTTGTTAAAACCGAAGACAGTTACCGGATCAGTACCGAAATTAGGGAGATGATTGTGTTTGCGCAGCATAACATTATTATGCACCCGCCTTTCACCAAAATCGACTTTCTGACTTGTCGCAACCTGCTGATCTACCTCGATAATGAATTGCAGAAAAAGTTACTTGGCCTATTTTATTACAGCCTGAATCCGGAGGGTCTGATGCTGCTGGGCAGCTCCGAATCGCTTGGTACTCAAAGTCCGCTTTTTACGACCGTTGATTCAAAACTGAAAATATACCAACGTTCCAACACCACTTTAACACCCGAACTAGTTGATTTTCCTTCCTCATTTTCACGAGCGAACATGAGTAAACCTGAAGACCAAATGGCTGCTAAACTACCTTCAAATATTCAAACCCCAGCCGAACAACTGTTGTTGCAACAGTTTTCTCCTCCGGCTGTTTTGGTCAACGAAAATGGCGACATCGTCTACATCAGCGGACACACCGGAAAATACCTCGAACCCGCAGTGGGAAAAGCCAACCTGAACCTCTTCGCCATGCTGCGCGAGGGTTTGCGCAACGAATTTCCACTGGCTTTCCGTAAGGTACTCGGTTCCAAAGGAAAAGAAATCCTGCACCACATCAAGGTTGAAACCAACGGCAGCTCACAAACCCTGGATGTGACTATTCAATGGATTGAAAAACCTGATTCGCTAAAGGGAATGGTGATGGTCGTATTTACTGATGTACACGAAATTTACAGCAGCAGACCACGGGCTGGCCGAAAGGCGATCGACCAAAGCAAACAATCGGACCTGGAAAAAGAACTGCAACACGCACGCGAAGCTATGCAAGGCACGCTTGAAGAAATGCAGACGTCGCAGGAAGAATTAAAATCAACGAATGAAGAATTGCAATCGACAAACGAAGAGCTGCAATCAACCAACGAGGAATTGACGACTTCGAAAGAAGAAATGCAAAGCCTGAATGAAGAACTACAAACGGTAAACGCCGAATTGCAATCGAAAGTTGACGATTATTCGAGGGTAAACAACGACATGAAGAACCTGCTCAACAGTACCGATATTGCAACCATGTTTCTCGATAAAGAACTGAATATTCGCCGCTACACCAACCAGACCACCAAGATTTTTAAACTCATAAAAAGCGATATTGGCCGGCCATTTACCGACCAGGCTTCGGACCTGAACTATCCTGACCTGGCTGATGATGCCCGCGAAGTTTTGCGCACCCTTGTTTTCATACAAAAACAAATCTCGACCAAAGACGGGCGGTGGTTTTCCATTCGCATTATGCCCTACCGTACCTACAACGACCGAATTGACGGCCTGGTCATCACCTTCATCAATATCTCCGATCTGAATCAATTGGAAGTTCGATTGCTGGAAGCGGAGAAGCTGAACCGTTTGCTGCTGGATTCCGTATCCGATGTCATCATCAAGCTTTCAACCGAGTTTAAAATTATTGAGTTTAACCCGAAAGCAGAACTGTTTTTTGGAAAGGCAAGAGCGGAGGTGACGGATCAAGATTTCATCCGGCTATTCATTCCGCTACCGGAACAGAAAAAGATTAAAAAAGATCTGAACAGCTTGCTTGACAAATTGAAGGATGGCAAATTAAAAATGCAGGTTTTAGCAGCCGGAGAAAACAAACCTACGATCGATTGGTCCGTAAACACATTATTTAATCAGCAACAAGAACCCACAGGAGTGATTATCACAACTAAAGATTAGTGTCATGCAGAACGAAGAGCCGGATTTAACCAATCCCCGGAAACTACGCCAAAAAGCTGAAGAAGAGTTGAAGGCAAAGCAAGAAAAGGCCGGATTTGAAGATCTTGACACCTCAAGGCTTGTGCACGAGTTGCAAGTGCACCAGATTGAATTGGAAATGCAGAATGAAGAATTACGCCGGGCATACGACACCGCCGAAACTGCACTGAAAAAATATACCATGTTGTACGATCTAGCCCCCATGGGCTATTTTACACTCGACCATAGTGGTAGTATTTGCGAACTGAATTTCACAGGTGCCGATCTGTTGGGAGAGAAACGCGTCAAACTGATAAACAGCAACTTTAAACTGTTTATTTCCGAAGGTTCGCGAACCGTATTCAATGATTTTTTCAAGAAGGTTTATAGCAGCCACACCAAAGAATCGTGCGAAGTGACACTTGGTTACGACAATAAGCCCTTATGCGAAGTCTATATGGAAGGTATTGTTAATGACGATGACCAGAAATGCCTGTTGTCGGCAATCGATATCTCATCTTTCAGAAAGTGAACCTGTATTTAATAGTTATTTGCTATTTGTTTGCTATTATTTAATGCCTGAAAATAAGTATATTTAGACAACTATCTAAGTACTAAGCAATAGTTGTTGTCGTATTTCTGCCTTCTAATAAACTAAGAGAGAAGTGATAACAAAAATAATAGATAGGTCCGTGACCTTATTTTCGGATCGTTTTAAAATTAGTTTACCCAAAATACAATCAGAATGAAACTTCACATCAGAAATATGGTCAGCAATCGCTGTAAGATGATTGTGAAGTCAGAACTTAAGAAACTTCGGCTCCATTACATTTTTGTAGAACTGGGCGAAGTTGAAATTATGGAAAACCTCACAGCTGAAGAGCTAAACAAACTAAACACGGGCCTGAAAGAATCGGGGCTTTCAATCATCGGAGACAAAAAGGGTATCCTGATTGAGCGAATAAAAAATACCATTATTGAGTTGGTTCATTATTCTGAAGAACAAATCAAGGTAAATCTGTCGGATTACTTAAGCGAAAAACTTAATTACGATTACACCTACCTATCCAACCTTTTCAAGGAAAGCCAGGGTACCACGATCGAACAATTTTTGCTCACCCACAAAGTGGAGCGCGTAAAAGAATTGTTGATTTACGACGAACTTAATGTTACCGAAATAGCTTACACCATGCACTACAGCAGTGTAGCCCACCTATCGAATCAATTTAAAAAACTTACCGGACTAACCCCATCGCACTACAAGCAACTCAAGCTTAAACGCAAACCACTCGAAAATATGTGAATATTCTAACATAAGCCAGTTAATTGGGGAAAAATCTTTTATTAAAGAATTAAAATGTATCTTTGCGCCAGTATTTATTATTTATTACAACTATTATGAACAAAGGAACAGTGAAATTTTTCAACGAATCCAAAGGTTTTGGATTTATCACAGACGGTGCATCAACTGAAGAGTATTTCGTACACGTATCAGGATTGAACGACGAAGTAAGAGAAAATGACGAAGTAACTTTCGATCTTCAAGATGGCCGCAAAGGATTAAATGCCGTAAATGTTAAACTTGCATAGTTTATAATTATATAAGACATTTATTACTCAAAAGCCGACTCAATTCAATTTGAGTCGGCTTTTTGTTTGTGTCAAACTCCGGATCAGGCGATATTGTTAGGGTCGAATCCAGACCAAATCGTTTATGGAGCATTAAAACCCGAGCTTAACACCAATAGCCGTAGGTGAACCTACGGAAACCGATGGATGACCCGGCACGACAGAACCCTGAAAGGGTTAGACAATAATAGCCCCGGGTGAAGTGAAACGGAACCCGGGGTTGAAATGCGCGACATCAAACAAGGCGCAACCACTCAGTATCTGAATGCTCCCAGCCAGCATGCGCCGTATCGCAAAAAAGTTTGTCTATTCTCAACGCTTCTTTGTCCTTATGCCGGACGGGCACATCCTTTTTCATTGATAAAAAGAATGCAAAAATCTAAAAAATTTCATCCTTCCACCCACAACCCAACGCCGGCCCGGCCCAAATTTTCGGCCTGCGCTGCTTTCGCCTGAAGGCGAAGTGGGGGACTTAAGGATCGAGGCTTTTCCGTTGCTGTCATTCTTTCTATTGCTTAGAGAAACGTCTCGTTCAAGTGAAAATTAAACCTCATAGACTTGTATTCCTTTATCGAAACAAGACGGGTGCTGGCTTCCCAATTTCAAAATCCCAAAACCCGAAATCTCCCGTTGAAAATGAGTTGGTCTTGAAAATATTTTGCCCAACACCAGGAATTTTAGGATAAAATGAAAGGGAGATTTGAAACGAATTCATGACCAGGTTTTCATTCTTGATTAAAACGCCTATACCCAATTGCGAATAAACTGGGCTGTTTTTAAAACCCATTCGTTCGTTGCCAAGCATTCCCATCGAATAGTTGAGAAAGGGGCCAAATTTGAAGCCAATAAAATCCCACGGAGCATACGACTGTGTTTGAACCGTAAATAAAAGTCGGCTGGCACCTGTCAGCTCGCTACTGCGGAACCCTCTCAGCCCAAATTCCTCATTGAGCGTCAAGCTATCCAACGACAAGGGGTTTATTCCAACAGTCAACTGGGGTTTTACAAAATGCCTGAATTTCCACCGCCCAATTTCGATCAATCCTGTAAAATAATTGACATCCAATTTAATAACTCCCTGGTCGGCATGCGATGCACGAATGAACGTTCCCAATTCGATATTGGAACTTAAAAACCCCCACCAGAAATAGTCACCTATGGAAACACGTCCACCCAAATAAAACCGGCCAATCGCGTTTTTGTCCTGGTAACCTCCGGTCAGGTTGTACACCCTTCCAACCGGCACATCTTCCGTGGTCCCATATTTAAAAATGTATTTGTCCTGAACATACCTCCGCTCGGAAACGCCAATACTTCCCAAATAGAAATTTTCATCTGAATGAAATTGCTGCGGATCAAGCGTTGCTTCAGGTTTTTCAAGATAACGAACACGTAAAAAGCGGATAGTCGAAATAAGATTTGTACTCCGGCGATAGGCTGTATTGCTTCTATTTAGTTGAATGGCACCTCCCACCCAATAATCCTGAGCGTTAAACTTAAACCGATTTTGCCTGTAAAGATTATTGTCCGTGGAGATTGAATCATCGCCGAATTGTTGCATCAGCTGAACCCCGGCAGCCCATCTGGTGAAAGGCGAAAAAAACGGCCGCTCAATCGTCAGGCTCTTGTTGAAATAACGGTCACCGCGAACAGCGTAGTTCAAGGTTGCGCCAACGTATGTGTTTTTGATGTTCGGAATGGAGTAATTGGTGAGAAACAAATAATCGTCTTCGGTATAGTTTCGGGCAATCTCATTTTGAAATTCGTGGCCCAGCCCTAAAAAATTTTCATCAGTAAAACCAATGGTGGTGCGCGAACTTGACGTTGAAAAGCTGGGAATAATACTCCAGATATCCAATGCGCGAATATAAATATCGACTGAATCGGAACCCGGTGATGCCGATTCCATAAAAAAGGAAACGTCGCGGATGTACTTTCGGCTGCGCACCAATCGTTCTGATTCTATTACCAGCAGCGAATCAAAAGCCTGGTTTTGATGGATCAGCAACAGGTTTTTAATCGTGACTTCATGAGATTTGATATGTAGTTTATTTCCGGTTTTCGACAGCCAATTGAACGATGCATCAATGGTGTCGGCAATGGAAGTGCCAAACGGATCGAGTGTTTGGATGGTGATGTTCCTAATGATTTTCCCTTCAAAGGCACCGTACGATTGTTGAACCTGCCTCGCATAAACTTGCTTTCCGCCTTTGCTTTTTACAGGATCAGGTATAGCAGGCTTGAAAAATAGCCGATACATAAAGCGGGTAAATTTGCCACCTTCCGAATAGACTTCATTATCTTCATAAAGACGGGTTGAATCTTGTTTTTCGGGAGTTTGCAGGGCAAATGCAGAACCACTGATGGAAACCGAAACGATGAAAAGTATGAGGAGATTTCTGAACCACATAGGTGTGCTGTCATTTTCGATGTCTTATGGAACCTCGTGCTGCAACTCCTCAATCCGCTTCTGTTCCGCCTCTTTTGCTTTCTTTCTAAAATATCCCCTGAAAAGTATATTGTGCTTCAGCGCTTCCATGTTTTCATCCAAACCCTTGGTACTGTTTTTAAGGTTTATAATGGTCTGGTCAATATTATTTGAAGTGACCGTATCATTAATCAAGCGGCCCAACGTGCCTTGCCCGGTATTCACTTTCACCATAATGTCTTCGAGTTGTTGTGTCGAACCTTCGGCATTGTCCGCAGTTTCCTGGAAACTCTCCATAATGGCAGATACGTCGCTTCTGGCGTCTGTGATCATCTCATCCATTTCTTTGGAACTATTCTTAAAATTCACGATGGTATGGTTAATATTATCTGCAATAATGGTATCGTGTATCAAGCGGCCAAGTGTGCCGCGCCCGCTGTTTATTTTAATGGCAATCTCGGCAAGTTGCTTGGTAACAATTTCCACATGTCCTGATGTCACTTGTAAACTGGAAATGATGGCATCTGTTTCAACCGGCTCAACCGATGCAAGTTGCTGGTTGCTTTTAACCAGAGGAGAATCTGCGCTTCCCTGGGTGATAATCAGCAAACGGTCGCCAATCAAACCTTCGGAACCGATTGCCACAATACAGTCCGATTTTATAAACTGCTTAATCTCCTGCCGCACCAATAGATTAACCTGTACCGTTGAATCGTTAATGATGCTGATGTTGTCAACCGTACCAACATTGATCCCCGAAAAGCGGATGTTGTTTCCAACCTGCAGCCCACTGACATTATAAAAAGTAGTTGTCAGTTTAAAAACCGGGTTGAACAGGTTTTTTTGTTTGCCGATGATAAATATGGCGAGTACAAATAGCGCCAGTCCGCCAGCAACAAACAGCCCTAAACGGACTTTGAAATTTGATGAGTGATTATCCATGGTGCTGTGATTTTAATATTATTTGAAAAATGATTTGATCAGCGGGTCAGTCGATTTTTCGAAATCTTCTATCGTCCCTTCCGTATAAACTTCACCGTCTTTTAGCATGATGATCCGGTCGGCCGTGGCACGCGCACATTCAATATCGTGGGTAATGATGATGGACGACGTTTTGTATTTTTTCTGAACCTCGTTAATCAACTCGCTTATTTCATCCGATGTTACCGGATCAAGTCCGGTGGTGGGCTCATCGTACAGCATAATCAGGGGATCAACAACAACGGTGCGTGCCAGGCTAATCCTTTTTCGCATGCCGCCTGAAAGTTGCGATGGCATCTTGTTCAAAGCATCGGCCAAACCCACATTTTCCAACGCCTCAATTACTTTTTCGGAGATTTCTTTTTCATTCAGGCCCTTTTTTATTCTCCGCAAGGGAAACTCCAGGTTTTGTCTGACGGTCATGGAATCATACAAAGCACCACTCTGAAAGAGAAAGCCAATTTTCTTTCTTAACTCGCTCAATTCTGCGGTGCCCAATCTGCCCACTTCTTCGCCAAACACATTAATTATTCCCGCGTCGGGATTTAATAAGCGAACAATACATTTGATCAACACAGACTTTCCCGAACCTGATTTGCCCAATATGACCAGGTTTTCGCCCTTGTAAAGATTTATGGAAACGTCAACCAATACCTGCTGCGTGTCAAATGATTTTTTCAGGTTAGTGATCTCAATAACCGGCTCCTTGCTTCTATTTATTATTGGCGAAGGAGTTGCAATTCTTTCTGTTTGAACGGTGTTCATGACATTAACATATCGGTAATTTGTACTGCAATCATATCTGTAACAATAACCAGCAGCGAAGCCAGCACGACGGCCGAATTCGCAGCTTTGCCCACACTTTCGGTTCCACGCCCTGCATTGTAGCCTTTGTAAGTACCGACTAATCCGATCACTGCACCAAAGAAAAATGTTTTTACTACGGCAGGTAAAAAATCGATAAATGCAATGGAACTAAATGCTTGGGAAAAGAACAAGGAAAACGTTACATCGCCTTTAATATTCGCTCCGCCCCAGCTTCCCAGGATGCCCATCAAATCGGCATACAGAACCAGCAAAGGGATCATTAAGGTGGCTGCCAATACCCGTGTGACCACCAAAAACCGCATGGGGTTGGTCGACGAAACTTCCATGGCTTCAATCTGCTCAGTTACTTTCATCGATCCCAGCTCCGCCCCCATACCCGAACCAACCTTCCCGGCACAAATCAGTGCGGTAATCACCGGCCCCATTTCCCTGATGAGCGAAACGGCAACCATTCCCGGAAGCATGGATACCGCCCCAAAATCGACCAATACCGGCCGCGACTGGATGGTAAGCACCAAGCCCATGATGGCTCCCGTAATCGAGATAAGGGCCAACGATTTAGACCCGATTTGAAAACACTGCTGAAAAAATTCTTTCCATTCAAAATGACCGGAAAACATTTCCCTGACAAGGCGAGCCATAAACAGTGAGACATCGGCAACATCTATTAAAAAGCGGCTGAATATCCCTGTTTGCTCCAGCGTCTTTTCGCTAAGCCTGGTCATGGACTGCTTCGTAGCATCACGCACCTTCGGAATAACTTTCGGAATGACTTGAATAATAGGAGTAAACTTTCCCATATCAATTTTTAAGTTAGCGTATAAGTTGCCGTAAAATTATGCTTACTGACTCTGTAATGTGTTACATAATTAGAACAATCTATTACATAATTCACACATCATGAAAAACGAAACAACTGACAATTAAGCGATTTGCATAAGCCTATTGAATCAGGCACTTTGCAAATGGAATTAATTATACTGAAATGGGGTTAGCCCCTCTTAACTGCTGGCATTCCACAAATCTGTTCACTAAAGTGAACGGCAATTAATACTTCAACACCAGTTTTGTCGCTTATTTATTGCCGTCTTCATATTTCGAAATTCAACAACAACACAATCAATTGAATTCAGATCAGGCCACCGGATAAACAAAAAAAGAAAACCGTCCCTTTTTGGGGGAACGGCCTTCTAACACTAACCTTCACATAAAAAACCTAACTCAAACCAAATCTAAAATCGATAGCCTAATGAAAGACCAAAGCCTGTATTTTTTGCTGTTGCCTGATCATCCGAAGAATCTTCAGGAATAATATTCAGCATCCCGAACTGGGTGTCTAACTGTAGAAACAAGCCACTAACCGTTTCAAATCCGGCAAAAATATTTGCCCCTGCATCAAACTCATTATAGTCCACACCGCGCTCAAACGTTGAAGACATGCCTTCAACCACTTGTTTGCCACTGATGGCATAAGCAAGGTAAGGCCCAAATCCAAGCATCAAGAATCCGCGTCCCAAGGCAGCTTTGTAAACCAAGTTCAAAGGCATTTCAATATAGTTGATCTTAATTTCGTCGGTGAATTCGCTGCCCAAAGCGGTATATGTGTCTTTGGCACCTTTCATCGAATACATCAATCCGGGTTGAAAATAGAACTCCGAGGCAATCAGGATCTGGGCACTAACCCCAGCGTGATAACCTAATAGCATGTCGTTTTCAAGTTTGTCACCGCTCGACAGCTCTCCGTTCAAATTCTGGAAATTTATTCCACCCAATATTCCAAATGATACATTGGATCTTTCCTGGGCAATTGCAAATGATGCTGAAAACGCAAGAAGTAATACAATTAATACGAATCTACTTTTCATCTGTTTATTTTTTAAGATTGTGACCTTCAATCATGAATTTTTCCTTTTTTACTGAAAACTGCCACTGAAAACTGCGACTGTAAACTTCCTCTAGCTCCCTGCTTCTTTTTCCGCTTCGGCCTTCATCTTTTCGTTGGCTGTAATCAAAAACTCAACCCTACGGTTTTGTGAACGACCATCGTCGGTGTTGTTGTCATATTTCGGAGCCGTTTCGCCCAATCCTTTAATACTTAACCGGTCATTACTGATACCTTCGCTGGTAAGATAAGCGGTCACTTTACCGGCACGTTCTTCCGAAAGATTGCGGTTGTATGCTTCGCTACCTTTGCTGTCGGTATGTCCCTGAACTTCGATATCCGTATCCGGATAAACATTCAGCACTTTTACCAGCTTATCCAGGTTTGTTTTTGCATCAGCCGATAGGGTTGAACTGTCAAATCCAAAAAGAACGTTGCTGCTGAATTCAACAATGATCCCCTCGCCTACGCGTTCTACTTTTGCATCGGGCACGTTCTGCTCTATTTCCTTGGCCTGCTTGTCCATTTTATTGCCAATTACAGCTCCTGTAGCACCCCCAACAGTGGCTCCTATAATTGCTCCAAGACCCGTATTTCCAGATGCCTTACCTATAATAGCCCCCATCGCTCCACCAGCAACAACCCCAACAGCTCCACCTTTTTGTGTTTTATTTAGCGACGCGCAACCGGAAAACAAGAAAGCTGCACTGAGCACGAGAACCATTATTCTTAACTTTTTCATAGTAAATGAATTTAATTTTTTTAACGTTTCAGTTTTATATACGCAAAGATAGCGCTGGCGATACGCAGAAAAGTTATATAACTTTGGATTTGAATTACATGATTCACACATTCTGAGCAGGCAAAAGTCAGATAATCTGTGAATAATGTAATCTTTTACCGGAATGATGTAACAACGACTCCCAGCAGAAAGTCGATCTTTGTCTTATATTATGCAGAAAATGACTACAAAATAGAAAGCCAAGTAATAAAGTGGACCAAAATGCTTCATCAACATCCAAATCTCAACGAATATGAACAATAAACGTTTACCAGAGGAGCAGAGTCGGAACCATAAAGTACTACTGGTCAGCAACGACGAATTGTCGGGAATGCTAATCGCCCTTGCGACGACAGAACCAGTCAGCGAGGTCTTTAAAACAAACAACGGGTCTGAAACCATTGAAATTTGCCGCCAAAACCCTGCTTTGGGTTTGATTCTAATGGACATCAACCTACCCGGAAAAGACAGTTTCGAAATTTGTCGCCAAATAAGGACGCTCAATCAAAAGGTAATTATTATTGTACAAACCAATAAAACGCTGGCTAGTGAGTGCAAAAAGGCGCTTGAAGCCGGATGTGATGACTACATTCTGAAACCAGCAAAAAAAGATGATTTGATCAGCTTGATTGTTAAACATCTTCAAACAACCGAGAAAAAGAAAACAGCATTACAGGATGCCAACACAACAGTAACAAACGCTGACCTGTATCGTCAAAAGGCAGAAAATCTATTACTAAAAAAGCAGCTAAAATCGGAAATAAAGCTTTCCGAAGTCGATAAACAAAAGCTTATTAACGAACTGGAAGTGCATCAGATGGAATTGAAGATGCAAAACCAGGAACTTAGTGATGCAAAGGAAGCGGCAAAACAGGGTGAAAAAAAATATACCGAGCTGTATGATTTTGCCCCATCGAGCTATCTGACGCTCACAACCGAAGGCGAAATTGCTGAACTGAATCGTACGGCAACACTTTTGTTGGGCAAAGAGCGCTCGCAATTGATTCGAAGCAGGTTTGGCTTTTTTGTTTCTCCTGAAACAAGAAGTATTTTTAATGATTTCATTCAAAAAGTATTTCAAGGCACAACAAGAGAAACCTGCGAACTAATATTGACAATTGCTGACAGTGAACCTAAATACGTGCGTGTCGATGGTATAGTCAGCGGGACGACAGGACAATGTTTAGTAACCATGCTTGACAACACATTGCGCAAACAAGCCGAGAACGAATTGGTAAAAGCTAAAGAAAAGGCGGAAGAAGGCGACCGGCTAAAAACTGCTTTTTTGGCGAATATGAGCCACGAAATCAGGACACCCATGAATGGCATTCTGGGTTTTACCGAATTGCTTAAAACCCATAAGCTATCCGATGAAAAACACAAGAGATACATTGCCATTGTTGAAGAGAGCGGGATCCGGATGCTCAATATCATCAACGACATCATCAGTATCTCAAAAATAGAATCGGAACAAATTGAAATTTCAATTTCAGAAACGAATATCAATACGCAACTCGAATATATCTTCCAGTTTTTCAAGCTTGAGGCTGAAAAAAAGAAGCTGCATCTTTCATTCGATGCTGGACTGAGCAATGATAAAGCCAATGTGAAAACTGACCGGGAAAAAGTATATGCCGTGTTGACCAACCTAGTGAAAAATTCCATCAAGTTTACAACAAAAGGCTCCATTGAATTTGGTTACCAAAAGAATGGAAACGAACTGGAATTTTTTGTAACAGATACAGGTTCCGGAATTCCGAAAAACGACAGACAAGTTGTATTTGAGCGGTTTAGACAGGGAAACGGAACATTAAGCCGCTTACACGAAGGCGCTGGCTTGGGCCTGGCCATTTCAAAAGCCTACGTTGAGATGCTTGGAGGAAAAATTTGGATAGAAAGCGACACTGAAAAACAGACTAAAAATACTATCCCAAAGGAAAGCGGAACAACAATCTGCTTCACCATTCCTTTTCATCCGGTTCAAACCATGATAACACAAGCCGCTCCTCTCCTGAATGGATATGCGATAAAAATACCGGAAAAAAAAATTAAAATTCTGATTGTCGAAGATGACGAAATTTCGGGCCTGTTACTAACTAAGATGGTTGAAAACTTTACGGGAGAATCTCACAAGGTTTCTACGGGTGAAGAAGCGGTTGCTACCTGCCGCGAAAATCGGGATATTGATTTGATTCTAATGGACATCAGCATGCCCGAAATGGACGGCTATGAAGCAACCAGGCAGATCCGTGAATTCAATAAAGAAGTGGTTATTATCGCGCAAACAGCCCATGCGCTATATGGTGACAAAGAAAAGGCGATAGCGTCCGGATGCAATGACTATGTTTCAAAGCCATTAAATCTGACGGCTTTAAGTAAGATGATCGACCTCCATTTTCAGAAAAAAAAAAAACACACAGTGAAAAATAAGCACAGCTCAATTTGAATGGAACAAACGCTATAAGCTCTAACTGTATGCAAGAATGCCATTGCAAAAGCAAAAAAGAATAAAAAAGTATTCTCCTTTCAGATGCTCTTTTAAAAATTTTGTGGTGCGATAAATTTGGTTTTCAACGGTACGGATGGATAAACCAAGTTTTTCGGCAATCTCAGGATTTGACAGGCCTTCAATACGGCTTAGTTTAAAAACCTGCCGTTGTTGTTCGGGGATTTTTTGAAGGAGGGAACGGATCCGCTCATCCAATTCGCTGAGTTGAAGTTGAGCTTCAGGACTATCGCCAAAAGAAGGCTTGGAATTCAGCAGGTACTTCTCATATTTTTGCCGGACCACCTGGTGTTTCATATGGTTGAACACTTTATTCACTGTCATTTGGTAGATGAAACTTTTGAAGGACCGATCCTCATCGATATCTTCCTTCATCTCCCAAATCCGAAGAAAAACATCCTGTACGATTTCTTCGGCAACAAACGAATCTTTCAAATAGGAAAAGGAAAATTCGTATAGTTTTTCACCATACGTTACGAAGAGCTCCTGAAAGGCTTTCATATCGCCCTTCTTCATCTTCATAATCAACAGTCTATCTATATTTTCAACTTGTTTAGGCAATGGTTAACCTCTTAACTTTCGTAAATATCGCGCAAAATAGCAAACAAAGATTTAATAACAATTCTCAAACGTCCAATCAAATAAACAAGTTGCCTGTAAATATGCATTTAAGTAGTGCGAATAATTTAGTGTCATGTTTCAAGTCTTTAACAATCTGTGATAAAAGCGAAACCGAAAATATCAAATAGGTCCGTGACCTTACTCCATACGGAATAAAAAAATAAGTGCCCGCAGCGCTCCTCCGTTGAACAGCCAAAGCCATCAACGAAAGAACTACTACAGACACTATCACTACTACTCTCTATAAACTAATATTCTCAATAACCTTTACTTTTCCAATAGTTTGATGAAGTAACCACCAACAACCGAGCGGGCCTGGAAGCCAACCTGCTTCGCATCGGGTGTTTCGTACCAGTCTGACATGGGCACCCGGTCAGGGGTTTCAGTCACAAAGGCATGCAACGGATCGATGAACTTCTGGAAAGTCTCCTGATCATCGGCCAAAGTTGCTGTCCACACAATCCAGTCGCTCTTCGTGTAGGTTCTGCGGTTGTCCAATGGCAAACCATACTTGTTTTGCTTGGTCAAATAATAGGCGATCTCGGTTTGAGCCACTTCGGCCGGGAAAATATCCAGATTCATCAATTTGTCCCAAACCAGGTTGTACTTCTGGCTCCAGGTTCCCGGCTGATCAAAAGTCAGGCGGTAGTGGTCACCGTCATCGGCCATCTTCATCCACTCCTGTGCCATGCGTTTGGCTTCGGATGTGTATTTTTCGGCAATCTCTTCTTTACCCAACATTTTGGCCAGTTTGCCATAGCTGGCAATCCCCATAATGGCTTTGACCGACAGGTTCACGTTGTGCGCAAAGTGACCGGCAAAATCATCGGTACACAGCTGGTTATCAGGGTCCAGCCCATTTTCCAGCAGGTAGTTGGACCAGGTGGTCAGTGCCTCCCAATGCTCAGCGGCATAGTCGGCATTGCCTTCCATTTCAGCAATAGCAGCCGTTAGAATCACCATGTTGCCTGATTCTTCAACCGGCATGTCGCCACCATACGTTTGGCCGTTGGCCAGCGGGTAAGTACCCACGTCGTGTGCTGCAAAAGGCTTGGTCCACTTGCCGCTTTCGGTATAGTAGAAAATTGGGTTAAGCATGCCTTTCAGCAAATCGGGGTTGTATTTCAAATACAAAGGAGCCGACGGGTAAGTCACATCAACGGTACCAATGGAGCCGTTGCTGAAGTTTTCCTTCGACAAAAACAAAATATTGCCCTGGGTATCTTTCACCAATTTGTGGGCTGCAATACTCTGGCGGAATGCCAGCACACACAGATCGGCATAGTTTTTACCACCCGCCTTCACAGTTTCTTCCCACAATTGGTTGTCAAACGCGGCGCTGCGGTTCATCACCTGGGCGTACTCGGCTGAGGTAGCCTGAAGGGCGTCGTTGATCGAAACGGTTCCTTCTTTGGTCCACCAGCCTTTCAGGTTGTCGCCAAAGTATTGGATCGATTCCAGGTCATCGTAAGCCAGCATCACATAGCCGGAAGCTTCATTGGAAGCAACTGTTCCGAGGTTATCGACATAAACCATGGCAGGCATCTCTTTCACCGGACGGGTAGTCATACTGGCAACTCCGCTTACTGCTCCGTTTTGTTCAAACTCCTGCTTCGAGCTAAAGTATTCCTTAATGGACAGGCTGGTATTTTCCGACTGATTGGCTGCCAGGTAAACATAGCCCCAGTCAATACGGATGTTGTCGCCTTTTTTCTCCAACACAGGTTGTTCCGTAGTTCCGGCTTTTACAAAGTTGATCGATCCGGCCTGACCTTGGGTGACTTCCACTTCCTGAGCCGGCACGTTGACTGCCCATTCGGGTGTGGCTTCAATATAAACCTGAACATCATGTTCGCCTCCGTCGTTCGACGCCACCTGATAGTTGATGTAGTTAACCGGACGCGACAACAAGTCCAGGTCGTCGGGTAACAAAGGCGATACGAACTGAAGTTTGAGGTCAATCGGCCCGCAGGTAAACTCGTAATGGGTTTGCGTAGCGGAAAGCGAAACTTTCGTTTGCTTGGCTGTTTGTGCAAAAACATCCCGATCGGGGCTTTGCTGGTACAATCCAAAATCGACATAGCCGCCACCCGTACGGTTGTGACAGTGCGAAGCGATTACATTCGTCTCACCTGGCTTGAGCAATGAACGGTCGATTTTTAAGATAACATTGTTATGCCATTCATAAGCCGTTTTTACCAGTTGCTCACCATTCAGATACAACTCAAAAATATCGTCGTGCGAATAGATCAGGTAAACATCTTCATTCGGAAGATTGGCCGGAATGGTAAACTCCCGCCGAACCCAAATATCTTTGGTTTCCCAAACGGTGCCCAGCGAAGGCATTTCCGGGGTTCCAAATGCTCCTTTGCCGTTTTTCCATGAACCATCATTAAACGTAGCTTTTTGCCAACCTTTGGCAGGTTCATTCATCGTGTATTGTGCGTCCCAAAGATCAAAGTTTGCCATCGGCACGATAGGCACCCAGGGCACATCGACCTGGCCTAAAAAGCGATACACTTGTCCATCAACACGAACGGCTCCAATTAAGGGATACTGTTCATTGGTCCAGTGCTTAATAGGCTCGTCGTAAAGCTTGTTGGTCATTGACCAGGCACTGGTATAGGGATCAATGGTTATCAATGGGTAAGCCGGGGCACGAAGCTCCGTCGTTGTGGGTACTTTTGTCGCAACTTTTGGTTGCGAGCAAAAAGAAAAAGTCATTCCCAGCAATAGCAGCATGAAAACAACAGCTTGCTTTTTCTTCATCTTTCAGTTGATTTTTATTTATAATTGAATTGATTATTTTTTTTTCTTGTGCTTTAAGGTCACGGACCTATTTGATATTTTCGGTTTCGCTTTTATCACAGATTGTTAAAGACTCGAAACATGACACTAAATTATTCGCATTACTTAAGAGGTGGCGTACCTGTCAATTCCTATATTTTGTGGCCAGTCTTCACCCAACCATACATTTTCGCTTTAGTAATATACTCTGCTTAAAAAAAAGGATGTTGTCGAAATACACAACAACATCCCCTTAGCATTCACAGGTGTCTTTTTCTACCACTCGATGGCCTGATCTTCGTCAGGGATCTCGGTATTGATTTTACGTTCCAGAATCAGTGAACCACGCACTGTATAAGAAATACTTATATCGGGCACCGAAGTATAATCCGTAAAACTGTAATCGATTCTACTAATGGTCACGAAGCGATGCAACAAATACGGACGCGTCTCATCCATGGTTTCCTCTATCGAAAATACGGGAGTGCCATAAACCTGGAATTCCATATCTGGATTGTCTGAAGTCAGCGTTACCTCTTTGGTTCGTTTATCAAACGAAGCGTAAATCTTGTAGTTTTCCCGGTCTTTCCAGTTTTCGTCAACCGTACCAGCATAAAAGAATACGGTACTTTCATCCGCTACATACACAGGAACCTCACTTTTTACAATAGCAGCACCTTCCTCGTAGCCTTTAGGGTACGTCTTTAGTGCGGTGCCACTGTAAACCCCCGAATAATCATTGAAAGGCATGATCTGAAGTAAGGCTTTTTTATAGTGTTTTCTCGGATGAGAAACGTAGTCGTACGATGGATCATCCACCACGGTCAAAGGCAGTAGCCATTTATCAACCAAGTCGATGTTGTTCAGTGAGAAATCTATATCCACCAGTGATGTGTTCTCCCCGGCCTCAATTTCTACGGTTTCAGGCATGGTAAAATACTCGCTGGTCAATTCCTCATAGTAAAGCTCGGTGCGGCTTTGGAACTGTTCCATATTCAGGGCGTCCAACGTATCGCGATCTACCGCCACATGAACGGTCATACTTTGGTCATTTGTTGTCGATCCACTTACAACGACGGGAAGCCGGTAAGTTGAAACGCTATCTTCCCGGTAGCGAACATAAACTCGCGTCACCCCCTGCTCGTTTAGCGGAGCTTTAAACGACACGAAACGCTGGTATTGCTCTTTCGTCCATTCATCTTCGCAAGAGCTAAACAGGAGTAGTCCAGCCAGCAAGGATAACAGTATACTATATCTCTTTTTCATATCTATCTATCGTTTAAAGATTAGTCATTATAAGTCCATCCGGGATTCTGCGTGAGGCGTTTGTTCCGCTTCAGCTCGCTGTGCCTGATTGGCCAGAACCACATTTTCCGTGAGAAGGTCGATTGAAGTGCCCACTCAGCCACCGGCGTGTGGAACAAATCTTTTTGGTCACTGGTCATCAACACATTGCAACCATAAATTGGTAAGGATTCTTCAACCGGCGCATCTTTCCAGCGGCGCAAATCATAATAGCGCTGGCCTTCTCCCAACAGTTCGATTTGACGCTCGCGTTTTACAGTCTTACGGAATTCATCCTGACTGGCATAAACGTCAGCCGGATAATCCGGCACACCGCCACGAATTCGAACCGGGCGAATACCCTTTTTCATTTCGTTGACGTCTCGACTGATCGCGTAGGTTGTACTACCATCCCAAGACGGAATATTGTACGATCCGTTCAACTCATTCAAAGCTTCCGCATACATCAAGAGAATGTCTGCGTAACGAATTGCCGGTTCAAGTTTTGGAACAATCAGCCCTTCAATACCGTTTCGGTAGGTATCTCTTGGATGAACAAACTTCATGACACCAATACCGGTACGAAGCCAAAACATAGTGTTGGTATAACCATTACCATCGCCGCGATAGTAAAACACCTGCTTTTCCTTGTTCCAGCTATCCGGCTCATTTTCCAGATGCCAAAAGCTACCGTTGTAAGCTACTGAGGCGTAGAAGCGAGGTTCACGCTCCGCATATTGCAAGGATACACCGGCTCGCAAAGGCTTATACTGGCCATTGTCTACATCTTCCTGGCTTACATAGCCAGTCAACCGCTCACTACCGTCTCCGCGTCCGATCTCCTTGTCTTTACCCGGAGCATCGGTGCCGTCGTTCATGTAATACGCATCCACTTGTTTCTGAGTCAAGCCGTGTGTGTTCCAGCCATTAGCCACACGGGGCAACTGGTGTGCTACCATGGCCCGCACTTGTTCTCCACCATTATTCCCGCGGGTGAAGATTAATTCCGGATTTTCGGCACCAGCGGTACCGTTAAACACCGACCGATAAGATTCAAAGGGATCAATATTCTGCCATCCTTCCGGCCAATTTTGATCCGAAAACTCAGCATCGTAAGGCGGAGCAATGGTTGGTGGATAAGAAGAGTTGCCCGTTTCGCGGAAATTGGCTGTGTACAGTTCATACACTCCAAGTTCAATCACGTCTTTGGCGGCAGCGGCGGCTTTAGCCCATTTCTCTTCGTTGTAGGTCGTCGACAACAATTGGTTTCCTTCATCATCCACCAATTCCATCGCATAGCTGTCCGTATTCCCGTTCATCAACGGACTGGCGGCATACAACAGTACTTTGGCACGAGTAGCCAGTGCGGCTCCACGTGTGGGGCGCGCAATCGACAAGCGGTCTCTGCTCACTTTTAAATCCTGGGCTGCCAGTACCATTTCACTGGCAATATAATCAGCGCATTCTTCGTAAGTGCTACGGGGAGTCGCTATATCATCATAGCTGTCGGTATAATCAATTCCTTCATCTGGAAGTAAAGGTATGGGACCATACTTGCGTAAAAGGAGCCAGTAGTAATAAGCCCTGACAAAACGAGCCTGCGCTTTATAGTCGGCAATTTCCTCCAAAGTCATCTCTTTGTTAATATCGATGTTCTGAATAAAAGTGGTGGCATTGCGAATTCCCCTATAGGATTGTTGCCAGGCACCTTGTTTATCATTTTCAGAATACATACCAGTATGAAATTTATTGTATGACAAATCCGAGAGGTTGTTGATATCGTAATTGCCATCGCGGTCACCATAATACATATCGTCGGCAAAACAATGCGGCGTAAAGCCCTTGCTGGCCACATCGGCATTTTCACCCGTCAGATCTGAATAGGCGTGCGCCAGCCATTGTTCCGAATATTGCTTACTCGAGAATGTCCGATCCAGCGTCCTGCGATCTTTAAAATACTGGTCCGACTCCAGGTAATCGGAACAGGAGGATAGGAGCCCTGTCCCCAATGCCATGAATAATAGAAGATACAGTGTCTTCATTGTATTTTGTTTCATTTGATAAGATTTTACAGGTTAATGTTTAATCCAAGTGTGATTGATTTCGTCAATGGATAATCTTCACCCCGGGGGCTAGCCATTTCCGGATCCCACAGTTTGAATTTCGACCAGGTCACCAGGTTGGTTCCCACCACAAATACACGGATGTTGTTACAGTGAAGTCTATTGACGAGTTGCTTGGGAAGCGTGTAGCCCACGTCAACTGTCTTCAGGCGGAGATAAGAACCATTGCGCAACCAAAAGGTTGATTCGCGGTAGTTGTTGCCGTTTCCGCCAAAGCTCAGGCGGGGATAGGATGCGTTCGGATCTTCGGTAGCCGGATCTCCGGAGATTTTAGAAGAAATCCAGCGGTTTGGTCCCATCAGGTCTTTCAACACGGTTCCCCATTCGCCTTCACTAAACGCATAAACTGTTTTACCATAGGTGAAAAAGCTTGATTTGCCAGCTCCCTGGAAGTGAACATTGATATCCAATCCTTTCCATCGGGCAGATGTGCCAACCCCGTAAATCATATTCGGCCGGCGGGTTGAACCGATCACGGTTCGGTCTCCATCGTTAATGACACCATCGCCATTAACATCCTTGTACTTGATATCGCCGGGCTGATAGGTTCCAAACTGCTGCTCGGGGCTGTTGCGGATATCGTCATAATCTTCAAACAATCCCAAGGCAATCAACCCACGGGCCTGATCTACACGATACCCTCGATCCATCTGATAGGGGTAGACGTTGTTTTCTTCGTCCCGCTCCTGAATTTCGTTCTTACTGTAAGTGATGTTGCCCCGCACGGTCAGATCCACCGCTCCTACTTTTTGCTTATAATCAATACGACCGTCGAAACCTTCTGACTTCACCGCTCCAACATTGGCTCGTGGCAAGCTTTCCAAACCAACCATCTGAGGCAAGAAGTCACGTTTCATATAAATTCCCTCTCGCTTTTCTGTAAAGTAGTCCACATTGGCGATGATCCGGTCATCGAACAGCGACACATCTAACCCCAGGTCACTTTTGGTTGCCACTTCCCAAGTTACAAAAGGTGATGCCACCTGATTGTACCTCATTCCCGTAAAGCTATTTTGAAACGTATAGGTAGCCCAATTGTAACCAGAGACATCATGTACGTTGCCATCTCCATCTTTATAGGTATCCGCTATATCATAGAGGTATGGGAAACGATCCGGGTTATTGGGATCATCCCCCAGCTTATCGTTACCCACTTTCCCGTGAGAATAACGAATCTTGAACATATTGATCCACTTAAAGTTATTCTTAATAATGCCTTCTTCCGCCACATTCCAGGCGAACGAATAGGCCGGGAAGAAGCCAAATTGGTGTCCGGTGGCAAAGTTCTCCGAACCGGTGTATCCAAAATTAAAATCGGCAAAGTAACGATAGCTCCAGTGATAAGCTACCCGTCCGGCAATGCCTTGATTACGTCTGGAGACACCGTTTTTTAAATCCTCTCCCAGATTCTGCGTCTGGACAAAGGCATCCTGCGTATATTTAACCGTTCCGCTAAAGTGGTGATCTGCCAATCCATAATCGTAGTTGAACATCAGTTCCAGAAATTCCCTCCGCTCGCCGGATGATCCGCTCGACTGATGCATCACCTGTGGATCCGAAATATGCGTAAACACCAGGTTTCCTTCAGAATCACGCGCCCGTTCCGCCCGCCATTGTTCCGGCCATTTCCGGCGGTTAATGTTGCTAAAATTATTGGTGTCATATCCAAATCGTCCGGTAAAGCGAAGGCCTTCGGTGACAAAATCGAGGTTTTGCTCCAACGAAACATTGGTTTGTATCTTATTTTCCCAATGCTCGTTAAATCCGGTTTGGGTCGCAGCCACCCAAGGGTTCGTTTTATTACCCGTACCAACAGCGGGTACGTAACCATTCGAATATTCAATCGGTGTACGTATCGGTGAGTATCCAAAAAGCTCTCCCCACACATCATCGTCTCCCAAGCCCGGGCTGACTCGTTTTGCCAGCGAGCCGGAAACTCCTACCTTCAGTAAAGTTGTTTTGGTTACATCAATATCGGTGTTCAAGCGGTAGTTCCAGCGCATGTAGTTCGCATTGGTATCATAGTCGTCCTTGAGTGATTCGTCAGTATTGTACATGCCTTCCTCTTCCACGAAGCTGGCTGATACATAATAGCGAGCGGTTGAACCACCACCATTGATATTCAGGTTGGCCCGGTGACTCATCGCGCCATCTTTAAGCAACAAGTCTTTCCAGTCTACATTGGGATACAAATCGGGGTCTAAGCCCAAACGTAGGATTTCAAGTTCCTCAGGCTGATAAATGGGCGCCTGGTTACGGGTAATCCGCGATTCGTTCAGCAAATTGGCATAGGTATTTCCATCCACAAAGTCCGGTGTAATAGTCCGGGTATTGTACGAACTTTCAATCTTTACATCAATATTGATCTTTCCGGCTTTCCCTCTTTTGGTGGTGATCAAAACAACGCCATTGGCACCTTTCGAACCATAAATTGCTGTAGCCGAAGCATCTTTCAGTACGGTGAATGATTCAATGTCTTCGATATTCAACTCATTTAAATCACGCTCAAAACCATCAACCAACACATAAGCGCTGGACCCGGCCCCAAAGGTCGATATCCCACGGATCCAGAACTCCGAAATATTCTTCCCCGGCTGTCCCGAAGTGGTCATTGCCATGATTCCCGGCACATTACCCGCCAGCGCGTTGGAAAGATTGGATGAAGGGCTCGATTTCAGGTCTTTCATATCAATGGTGGTGATGGCTCCCGTTACCGAAATCTTTTTCTGCACACCTGCACCAGTCACGACAATCTCATCCAGGACACTATCTTCGGACTCGTTCATAACCGCATTTACAACGCGTTGCTCCTTGATTAGCACGTTTACTTTTTCGAAGCCGATATAAGAAAAGGTCAGTTCTTTATAAGCAGGCATTTTAATCGTATACTTTCCGTCACCATCGGTAATCGTACCCAAACCGGGAACATCAATTACATAGACACTTACGCCTGGTAGTGGTTCGTTATTGGCATCGGTTACGACACCCGTTACTTCAACGGTCTCCTGAGCAAAAGCGCCAATAGAGAAACCGAGAAACAACATCCCTAATATTAAATATTTAGTCATAAAATCAGTGTGTTTATTTTTTGGTTTATTCATCCTCCAAGGCAATTTTGCGGATACGACGATTCATTTGATCAACAATATAAAACGCCTTTTCTGCCTCACTATAAGCAAGGCCTGAAGGCCTGTCAAAGCGGGCTTCCTGGCGCAGATCTCCATCAACATAACCCCATGGATCGGGATTGATACTGGAACTTCCGCGTCCGGCGAATGTTGTCACCTTGCCCTCTGGCGTTAGAATGCGAAGATCGTGATTGTGCTGCTCCGTAAAATAGAAGTCATATTCATCGTCTCGTCCTTCATAGTCGGGATTTCTTACAAACACTCCCTGATAGGGAGTGTTTAAACGGACTTTCGCCCCCACGCCATCTTCCCAACCTGATGATCTGGGCTCCCCACAAACCAAATAAGGTTGACTGAAACGCTGTTCATCCCAGTTGTAGTCGACACGTAATATATAATGTTGGTTGACTACGACGATATATGCATAGTTTCCTGAAGGATGGATTTGAATATTGAACTCCCATCCATTATCCTGAACCAGAAATAAAGTTTCGTAATCCTTGGTGCCCAATCCTGTAGCGCCGATGACAGGTTTCGAATTCATAGCATCAAAACGATAGACCTCTCCCTTTTCATAACTATTGAAATACATCTCACCATTCATTGGATGGATAGAGGCTCCATTACACTGTTTGGATTGAGTTAGAATCTGGGGGTCTTTAAACCCATTGGTCCGCGACATGATTGATGTGCTGATTCCATTCGGATCTCCCTGGTCCTGAGAAACAATCATATACTCCCCATCGAGTGAAAAATCTATGCTTCGCAATCGATGCCAGTTTCCGGCAGATGCGGTGAGGTGCTGGGTAACCGTACTGTCTGCGAAATTAATCAGGTATATCCCAGGACCATGATCATACGACACATAAAGATGGTCTGGATTCAGGGGATCAAACTTCATAAAAGCAGGCTCACGAAATCCGGCCGCAACATCAAAGTGACCGTTAATCCAGCCCTGGTCGTCGCGTTCGTTTCTAAAGCCGGCCAGCGTGCTGACTACCATTTTCCGCTCATAGACAAATATCTCCGATCCTACAGCCAACGGCTCCGGCTCATCGCCCATATAGATTTCAATATTACCATCGTAGGCCTTTTCGGGCACAATGCAATAAAGGCTTTCGCCGCTTACGCCAATCACAATGGCCTCTTTGCCTCCAATGTACACATGGATCAGCTCCGGGTCATTTCCGAAGTTTTCCCCGTAAATCACCAACCGCTGACCGACACCACCTGTCGTGGGCATAAAGTCGGAAACCACAACCGGCTTCGACGGGTCATAAGGCGCAGCACTTACTAAAGTCTCGCCAGGAGAAATGCCATCGTCACTGCAACTGGTAGCGCCAAAACCGGTTGCCAATAAGGCAGCAATACAAATTGACAGTAACGTTCTTTGACATTTTTTTCGTTTTTTCATAATTCTTCAAAAGTTTGGTTAATACTTGGTTATTGTCTGATATTCAGCAAACAACCATTGATTTGATAGATTAAAACCATAGGGATTTGCGTCTTTAATATATTAATAAATAGTTGATTATCTTTAATCATAGCCACCCCTGCGATTTATAAATTATATTCAAAAATTGTTATTGATGCTTTATCTGTTTCCAAATTTTAATTGATCGATTTGACAGGAAGGCCTGAGATTATAACGGGCCCACTCTTGACGGTCAAAAATACAGACCCCAAAAAAAGCACACCTGAAATAACTGGTCAAAAAAAGATAATGGCAGTTCAATAATGGTGGAAATACCTATCAGAATCGAACAAAAGACTTAACTTTGATCGACTTTAAACCGATAATGATGAAACGAACGAACATATATTTAATCATTTACCTATTCGTAATACTTTCTGTGATTTCCTGTAACAGAAAAAAACCGGCTCAGCAACCCGCAACCGGCGGGCAGGATGAAACCTATACCAACCCGTTGCTTCCCACCGGAGCCCGCCCCTGGGCCACCTGGTACAAAAATCACTATTACTACTTTCAGGATGCCGACGACCGGATTATTATGTGGAAAACCCCGGACATTACCAATCTGAAAAACGCCAAAAAAAAGGAAGTATGGGTTCCCAAAGACAAAAACAGTGCGTCCCACATCTGGGCTCCTGAGATGTATCGTATCCATGACAAATGGTATATTTATTTCGCTGCCGATGACGGGAATACCGATAATCATCAGATTTATGTCGTTGAAAACAGTTCGGACGATCCATTCGAAGGGGAATTTATAATGAAAGGACGGATCCAAACAGACAAGAACAACAGTTGGGGAATCCATGCCAGCGTCTTTAGCCATAAAGGCGAATGGTACATGATCTGGTCCGGCTGGCAAACAAGGCGCGTCGAAGCTGAAACACAATGCATCTATATTGCCCGAATGGAGAATCCATGGACACTGGCATCGGAAAGGGTATTGATCTCTAAACCAGAGTATGAGTGGGAACGCCAATGGATCAACCCCGACGGCAGTAAAACGGGCTATCCCATCTATGTGAATGAAGATCCGCAGAGTTTTCATACCCAAGATAAAAGCAAGATTCTTATTTATTATTCGGCCAGCGGAACCTGGACGCCTTATTATGCGGTGGGCATGTTGTACGCCGAAGCAAATGCCGATCTGCTCGATCCGGCCTCCTGGCAAAAATCGGATAAACCGGTCTTTAAGCAGAATCCTGACAACCAGGTCTTCGCGACAGGAACCCCATGTTTTATTCCTTCCCCGGATCAAAAGGAGCTTTATTTTCTTTACCAGGCACGGCCCACAGAGAAAGAACCATACGGTTCCCTGCCCTCCAGGGAAACCGATACCCGATCTCCGAGGCTGCAGAAAATGGAGTGGGATGATCAGGGCTTCCCCACATTCGGAGAAGCGCTGTCGGAAATTGAAAAAATTGCCAGCCCTTCCGGCCTGTAAAAACTTCCACAAAAACATGAAACATCTGATTTACCTGATTTGCCTGATTGTCCTGACCGGATGCGGGAATTACAAACAACCGGCCGTCTTAAAAAACAATGTCCGGGCTCCGGCCTACCCGTTGATCACCATCGACCCTTACACCAGCGCCTGGTCAATGACCGATAAGCTATACGGTGACCAGATCAAACATTGGACAGGCAAACAATTCCCCCTAACCGGAGCCATCCGTGTCGATGGACAGACCTACCGTTTTATGGGTGTGGAGGAACCACCGGTGAAAAAAATCGCCGCCATGTCGACCGACAAAGACTGGTCGGGAAAATACCGGCTTGATGATCCCGGTGAAGGATGGGAAAGACCTGGATTTGACGATTCCGGTTGGGGCGAAGGACAGGCCTCCTTTGGCACCCCGAATGAAGAAAATGTGAATACACCCTGGCAAACCAGTGAGATCTGGGTACGCAGGCATATCCGCATTCATGACGACTTGTCCGGTAAAAAAGTATTTTTGAAATACTCGCATGACGATACGTTCAAACTGTACATCAACGGTATACCGGTTGTGGAAACCGGCTATGAATGGAATAAAAACATCATTGTACCCTTAGCCGACACAGTAAAAGAAACATTGAAACCGGGAGAAACGGTTATTGCTGCCCATTGCAGTAACAAAGCCGGAGGCGCGCTGGTCGATTTCGGCCTATACGCTGATGATGAAATCGGCGCTTTCCTGCCCCGGACAGCGGTGCAGCAATCTGCCGATGTCCAGGCCACGCAAACGCATTACACTTTCGAGTGCGGAAGGGTGGAGCTGAAACTGTCCTTTCTGGCGCCCTTGCTCATGGATCGATTGGATTTGATTTCCAGGCCCGTCAATTACATTTATTATGACGTGCATTCGCTTGACGGCCAAAAGCACGATGTGCAAATCTATTTTGACGCCTCCCCCCATTGGGCATTAAATATGCCGACAGAGGAAAACATGGGCGAAGGATATGAAAAAGACGGGCTGCTATTCCTGAAAACCGGCAGCCTCAAACAAAAGATACTTGGAAAAAGAGGCGACGATATCCGGATCGACTGGGGATACTTTTTTCTAAGCGCCGAAAAGGAAAACAGTTCTTATGCGGCCGGAAATCCTTATCAAATGCGACACGACTTTGCAAAGTCTGGAAAACTGTCGGGAAACGCGGATACAGAAGAAGATGCAAGCCTGGCAATTGTGCAGTCGCTGGGAGAAACAAAATCGGCTTCGGGAAAGATCATGATCGGTTACGACGATATCTATTCGATCCATTATTTTGGGGAGAATCTTCGTCCCTACTGGAACAAAGATGGCAATAAGACCATTGAACAGGCATTCGCCGAAGCGAACCTTGAGTTTGACGATTTGCGCGATCGTTGTACCCGATTCGACTACCAGCTGATGGCCGATGCCTGGGATGCCGGAGGCAAAGAATATGCCGAGCTTTGCGCATTAGCTTACCGTCAGGCTATATCGGCACACAAATTAGTGGAATCACCTGCCGGAGAGCTTCTTTTTTTATCAAAAGAGAACAACAGTAACGGATTGATGGCTACGGTCGATGTCACTTACCCTTCCGCTCCTTTATTTTTGCTCTACAATCCAGAATTGGCGAAAGCGATGCTAAACCCGATCTTTTATTACAGCGAAAGCGGCAAATGGAACAAACCATTCCCTGCCCATGATATTGGCACCTACCCCTGGGCTACCGGACAGAACTACGGAGGTGATATGCCGATCGAAGAAGCCGGCAACATGGTCATCCTGACCACAGCCATTGCTGTCCTTGAAGGCCATGCCCGCTACGCCGAAAAACACTGGGACCCCCTCTCCGCATGGGTCGATTATCTGCTAAAGAACGGACTGGATCCGGAGAATCAGCTTTGTACGGACGATTTTTCCGGCCATCTCGCCCACAATGTGAACCTGTCGGTAAAGGCCATCCTGGCCATTGCCTGTTACGGGAAATTGGCCGGAATGCTGGGCAAGCATGAGCTGGAACAAAAATATATAGCCGAAGCCAGGCAAATGGCCGGCGAATGGGAGAAGATGGCCGATGACGGTGACCATTACCGCTTAACTTTCGACCAGATAGGAACCTGGAGCCAAAAGTACAACCTGGTATGGGACAAACTGCTTAAGCTGGAAGTCTTTCCCAAGGAAGTGGCACAGCAGGAAGTGGATTATTACCTGACGAAACAGAATACTTACGGGGTACCGCTCGACAGCCGGGAAAACTACACCAAAGCCGACTGGATTGTCTGGAGCGCCACCCTGAGCGATGATCCGGAAACCTTTCAGAAGCTAGTGAGTCCGCTGCACCGGTTTATGGACGAAACGACCGACCGTGTACCCATGTCCGACTGGTACCACACCGACAGCAAGAGGCAGGTCGGCTTCAGGGCCCGCTCCGTAGTGGGGGGTTACTATATTAAACTGCTGGAGACGCAATTAAAATAAACTTAAACCGCAATTTTGATAAACACCTGTCGACAACGAATCCCCAAACGTTGTTGAAGAGTCATGAAAAAACGATGCATATTGGCTGCAGACAAGTAGAAGGGTTCCCATGCTTGTACTATTATACATAGTGAATATTCCAATAATTATATTGGATTTCTTCTTATCACTATAATAGGCAATTAATGATCGATTTTCACTTTCCCATACACATTTGAATAGATATTGCTGTTTTTTGAACAGAAATTTTTGCTCTCTTTCCTTTGAGATTCCGAACTTTGATCACAACTATTTTTACCTCGAACCAAATTCTGACAAAAAAACAATAATGAAACCAATCATCGAACGGATTCTTCCCCGACGATTTCCATCTGAATATCAGCTGGATGCAATGGATTGCGGCCCCGCTTCTTTAAAGATTATAGCTAAGCATTTTGGTAGATATTATTCGCTCCAGTTTTTGCGTGATTTGTGCGGGATTACCCGGGAAGGAGTATCGTTCCTAGACCTAAGTTACGGGGCAGAAAAGATTGGCCTTCATACGTTAGCTGTAAAAGCTGACATCCAAACCCTTCACGAGAAAGTTCCTTTGCTTTGTATTGTACACTGGAAGAACAGCCATTTTATTGTGGTGTACAAAACCGGTAAGCAGAAAGTGTTTGTTTCCGACCCGGCCAAAGGTTTATTAAGTTACAGCCACGAAGAGTTTAAGAAAGGGTGGTATAAAAAAGAAGAAGAAGAAGAAACAGGAGCCATACTGGCTGTCGAGCCTATGGCCGATTTTCTTCAGCGCGACCTGGAAGAACGGACTGAACGCAAAAAGACCTTCGAGAACGTATTGGGATATTTCAAACCTTACCGCAGGAATTTTACCACCATTGCGGTCATTATGCTGATTGTAACAGCTCTTCAGGGGCTTTTACCTTTCATTTCAAAAGCGGTAATCGATGTCGGCATCCAAACCCATGACCTGAATTTCATCAACCTGGTCCTGATTGCCAATATCGTAATCATTGTCAGTGTAACCATCTCCGGGGTGGTTCGTGACTGGCTGCTTTTGCACATTACCTCCAGGGTCAATATTGCCCTGATCTCGGATTACCTGATCAAACTGATGCAGTTGCCGGTAACGTTTTTCGAGAACAAGATGATCGGAGACATCCTTCAGCGCGCCCAGGACCATGAGCGCATCCGCAGCTTTATCATGAACAACTCGCTGAACCTAGTTTTTTCTACCCTTACTTTTGTAACGTTCGGCATTATTTTGCTGGTCTACAACACGATCATCTTTTCCATTTTTCTGGCCGGCAGCGTCCTTTACATCGGATGGGTAATGGGGTTTTTGAAGATCCGTAAGAAACTGGACTGGGAATATTTCGACCTGATCTCAAGAAATCAAAGTTACTGGGTCGAAACAGTGGGGGCTATCCAGGATATTAAAATAAACAACTACGAAAAACAAAAACGGTGGAAATGGGAAAACATCCAGGCTAAACTCTACAAAGTCAACCTGAGGGTTTTGAACGTGACCAATGCCCAAAACCTGGGAGCCCAGTTTATCCAGAGCATTAAAAACCTACTCATTACATTTTATTGTGCCAAAGCTGTGATTGCCGGCGAGATCACCTTCGGCGTGATGATTTCCACGCAGTTCATTATTGGGATGCTCAACGCACCGTTAACGCAGTTTATTGGCTTTATCATTTCGGCGCAATATGCCAAGATCAGTTTCCTTCGCATCAACGAGATCCATCAGTTAAAGAATGAAGAAGATGTAGTGATTACGAACAGCCTGAGCATTCCATCCCGTAAGAATATGGTATTAAAGAACGTCTCCTTTCAATATACGCCAAACGCTCCTTTTGTATTGAAACAAATCAATCTGGCTATTCCAGAGGGGAAAATAACGGCCATTGTTGGCGGGAGCGGTAGTGGAAAATCGACTTTACTAAAATTACTGTTACGGTTATATAACCCCTCATTCGGAGAAATCCTGATCGGGAACATGAATATTTCAAACCTGGGACTGAGGGAATGGCGGGATCATTGCGGGGTGGTTATGCAGGACGGGAAGATTTTCAATGATACCATCCTGAACAACATCACCCTGGATGATGAAGAAATTGATTATGGGCGTCTAAAGGAAGCGGTCAGGATTGCTCATATTGCCGGGGAGATAGAGCAAATGCCTCAGGGATACCAGACAAAAATCGGGGAGGTAGGTCGCGGGTTAAGCGGGGGACAAAAGCAACGGCTGCTCATTGCCCGCGCTTTGTACAAAAATCCTTCATTCCTTTTCCTGGATGAAGCAACCAATGCCCTGGATGCCATTAATGAACACAAAATTGTACAGGCACTGAATCATGCCTTTGACAAACGTACCGTCGTGGTAATCGCCCATCGGCTAAGCACGATCATGAACGCTGATCAAATTGTGGTTTTAAAAGACGGGGTGATCGCCGAGGTCGGAAATCACGAAAAGCTGATGAGGAGAAAAGGTCATTATTGTGATTTAGTAAATAACCAGATGGGGGCATATGATTCCGCCGTACTAAATGGTAATGAAGAAACAACATTGCAGTTGGTTGAGAATTGAAAATTGAAAAAATCACTGACAACATGGGTTTGGCTTAATTGATAGAAAATGACTGAGAATGATCAAATAAACGAACCTCGGCGGACTGAAGAAGTTCAGGACATTATTGACCGGATGCCGCATCGGACGGGTAAGACTGTTACGATCCTGTTGTGCGGACTTGCTGCGTTGTTGGTTTTATTCGGCTGGTTAATCGAATATCCTGAAACTGTTTCAGGTTCTGTTTCGATTACTGCCAGTCAAGCCCCAGTACGTTTGGTTGCCATTGTTTCAGGGAAAATTCATCTATTAAAAAATAACCGGGATACTTTAAATGAGAATGATATCATTGCCGTTATGGAAAATCCCGCCAATATGAAAGAGGTGATGACTGTAGATCATTTTATAAATAAAATGCAACTTGATTCCTTAATCCAAAATCCAGGCAAAATACATCCGCCGAAAGTCACAGCTTTGGGGGAGCTAAGCTCTGCATATTTTTCTTTTTGTGATGCCTTCGAGAAGATGCGACAATATCAGGCAGAAAGACCATACGAAAAGAAGAAAGCGGGCTTAAAATCTCAATTGGCTTCTCAAATAAAAATATTTCAATGCAATCGCGAACAAATAAAGATAAAGTCACAAACGTTAAAAATCTCCAAAAAGAATATCCATCGTGACAGTTTATTGTTTGAAACATCAGCAATTGCAGAATTAGACTTAGAAAAATCGGCTGTTAACTACTTGGGATTACTGGAAAGTAAACAGTCTATGCAAATAAACGATGCTTCTTTCCAGCTACAAATAAATGATACACAAAACAAGCTTCAGTTGCTTGAAATCGAACGGTCCGAGAAGGAACAACAATTAACAATAGCTCTGATAACCGGATTTAATAATCTACGTAGCGATCTACTAAAATGGAAACAACAATATTTATTTATTGCTCCCTTTGCCGGTACACTGGAATACTTAAACTTTTGGAGAGAGAACGATTTTTTTTCAGCAGGAATCGAAGTCTTTTCAGTATTACCCGGAAATAACCAGGTATTGGGACAAATTTACCTCCCGGCGAACGGAGCGGGAAAGGTACAAAAAGGGCAGAAGGTAGTCATTAAACTAGACAATTATCCGCACCTTGAATATGGCTCTGTCGAAGGTTTGGTTCATTCTGTTTCAAGCTTAACCAACCAGACCGAACTTATTTCCAGTCAGGAAGTCATTCCCACGTACATGATTACTGTCGATCTTCCCAACCGCCTAAAGACAAACTACGGTTCTCCCCTTGATTTCGATTATGAGCTAAGAGGTACAGCTGATATTGTAACAAAACCCCGGAAGCTATTCGAACGATTTTTTGATAATCTCAAATATATCGCCCGGGAAAAATAATCCACAATCTATTTAAGCCTAATTCACTATGACGCAAAAATATAACAACCCCGATAAAGGATTTTCGGTTATAATGCCAACCTATAATCAGGCGTGCTTTATCAGACGAGCTATTATTAGTTTGTATCAACAAACCTATAGCAATTGGGAGCTTATTATCATAAACGATGGATGCACGGACGAAACAGAATCTTATATAGGTGACTTTCTAGCTAACCCCAAGATCATAGTAATAAAAAACAAAGACAATATGGGACTGGGTCATGCGATAAATCAAGGATTAGAAGCTGCAAAATATGAGTATATCGCGTATTTGCCATCTGATGATTTTTACGATAAGAATCACCTTGAATCTCTAAAAAGTAAATTTGACGAATCAGAAGATATCATACTGACCTTTAGTGGACTTAGATATGACGAATCGCCAAATGCAGGCCTGATCGCATACAAAAAAACCCTTGGGGTGAGAAAAGAATATAATTTGTTGCCGGTTCAAACCGCACACAGAAAAACAGAAGACAGATGGACGGAACGGAAAGAGTGTGTATCAGATGATTTGTTTTTTACATTTTGGAAGAAGCTGACGGATAAAGGAACATTTGTGCCAACAAAGCTAGTAACATGTGAATGGACTAATCACCCTAACCAACGCCATAGAATTATAAGTGAGAAGTTTGGTGGCGGACTTAATAAATACAGACAGTACTACAGAGTTCAGACGCCAATCAGGATGAGGGCAACTAATTACAAGACTATTGATGAAAGCAAAATGTATGCACCCTTTAGGCATAAAAAGCCTCTGGCCAACAATCACCTAAAAATTTTGTTAGTTGGGGAATTAGCATACAATTCAGAACGTATATATGCATTTGAAGAATTAGGCCATCAATTATACGGACTCTGGACTAAGCCTGCATTTTGCTTCTCTACTATTGGTCCTCTTCCTTTTGGTAATGTTGAGGATATTCCATACGAGTATTGGCAGGAACGAGTAAAAAAAATAAAACCGGATATAATTTACGCGCAGCTAAGTACAGGAGCCATCAATCTGGCCCATGAAGTACTAAAGGCAGGTACAGGAATTCCCTTTGTATGGCACTTTAAAGAAGGACCACAAGAAGCTATGAAGATGGGGTTATGGGATAAACTGATTGATCTTTATACATATGCTGATGGGAAAATATATTTGAATGAAGAAATCAAAGATTGGTTTGGGTTGTTTGTTCCTACCCATCTAAAGTCTACGCCATTTTACATTTTAGATGGGGACTTACCAAAGGCCAACTGCTTTACCGATACGTTCTCCGAAAAGCTGTCAGTTTCTGATGGTGCAATACATACTGTAATTGTAGGAAGGATTATAGGGATCAATCCCACTGATATCCGAATGTTAGCCAATAATAATATCCATGTTCACGTATACAATGAGAATCACGTGTCAGAGAATATGGTAATGCATAAATTTAAAAAAGCATCACCTGATCATTTCCACATTGAGACTCATTGCTCCCAATTTAGCTGGGTAAAAGAATTTTCCAGATATGATGCAGGATGGCTTCATTGCTTCACCAGCATGAATGAAGACTCTTTACTTCGAGCGGGGTGGACTGACCTGAATATTCCAGCCCGGATAAACACTTTAGCTGCGGCAGGTATTCCCATGATCCAGAAGCAAAATGCCGGTCATATTGTGGCGATGCGAAATTATATCAGCAGGTATCGCATAGGAATATTTTATCAGACTATGATAGACCTGATACCACAATTAGAAAATAAGGAATTATTATCCAAAGTGGAACAGAACGTCAGGAAATACCGACTTGAATTCACGTTTGACTATCATGTTCCGGCTCTTACTGATTTTTTCAGGCAGATAATTAATAAATCCAAACAAATTAAAGTATGAGAAAAGATCTGCAAAGAATAGCAAACACGCTAGTTCTATATAGCTACCATGTAAATTACAATGGGCTTTTATCCGGGAAAATGGGAATTATTTTATTTCTTTATCGCTATGCGAAGTTTACCAACAATGAACATTATCAGGAATTTGCCGGCGATATGCTAGACCATGTCTTGAGAACAACAGAAACAATTTCTAATGACTTCGAGAATGGGTTGACAGGTATCGGATGGGCTGTAAATTATCTCTTGAGAAACAATTTTGTTGAAGGAGAAGCAAATGATGTCTTGCATGATGTTGACAAAAAGGTCTTCTCTCAAGTAAAATGTAATCCAGAGGTTTCTGTTTTCGGACAGGGCCTCTATCTCCTTGATAGATTAAAAGACAACCTGGAGCTTGAAAGACACTTACCCTACGCTCTAGACTTCTGCTACAGAGGATTGAAAGAATACAAAGGCATAATTTCACTTTATCATATAAATTCTATCTTATATTTTTTGATTGAAGCTTATAAAAGGAAAGGACATACAGAAAAGATTGATTCCATAAAAGACATGATTCCTTCAATATTGGAAAAAGTATGGGAACAAGAAGCTTATGATGCCTCCGATCTAATCATCTTTGATAAGATTTTAACAAGTGTAGAAACCACCCAAGGAGCACGATGGCACAATATTCTAACCTGCAAGCCTCGTGATATATGTTATCGCAAGGCAGATACGGTAGAATACTACATACGGAACACTTGGCTACAAGAGTTGTACTTCGGAGAAACTCAAACAAAGAAACCGTCTGATATTCAAATCAGGAACTTCATCAACCAAAAGCAAGAAAATATTACTCTGGATGACTTTTTGTTTGTGAGGGGATTGGCCGGATTGGGATATGCTTTATTATCAGAAATATAACACATGATGCAATTTATGTATTGTTTAACTAACTTATTTTATTATGAGAAAAAAATTAACAAGAGACAGCTTTAGTGCACTGAGAAGTCATGCACTTGTATTGAATGAAGATCAACAAAGAACCATCAGAGGGGGAGGCTATTTTGAAGATTACGGTATCGGATATCTTGATGGAGATGGTAATTACTATTGGACCAGAACCCGAGAAGACAATGGCTCCACTTTCGGTGGTGATTATTGGGATTCAATATCCAGTTCCGGGTCTGGATCATTTTACTACGATCCGAACTCAGCGTATGGTACTTCTGGCAATCCAATTTCTATAGACAGGTATAACTCATTGGCAAAAATGGATCGATGGAATGGAGGCTACGTGGAGAATTTTGGATATGTTGGCGTCTATGCTTCGTCTGTCGACTATGGAAACTCTATTTTTTTAGCAGGATCCTGGTACGCCTATGGAGATTCTAATAATCCCATATCGGCAGCTGATTTTTATAAAGCTGTGGATGCTGGAATATGGCATGGGGGATACGTAGCTGAGCTGGGATATGTAACAGCAGAGGTTACCGTATTAGGATCTTCTGGATCTAGCAACAGTGGTAATTTTCACCCAATTGATTTTAACCAATCTAGCCAAGGGATTGGTATGGCGGTTCTTGGTGCATTACGGGCATACGACAATGGTGAAATTTATTCTCTGGATGACTTATGTAACTATTCTACAGGTAGTTTTTCTACGTCCGGCATGGGAAACAATTATATGTCTGGAACATTTACGTTAAATGGATACTCTTATACATGGTATGTGGCGAATCCTCCGGAGAATTTTAGAGACATTTGTAGTAACGACCAAAATTATACACAATATGGTTCTACAGGTGATGGATATTTTGCTATAGAGAGCTGTCATCAGGAACGGAATGTCATAGTTATAAGATGCCATACTGAAGATTCGTGGAATAATATGTATCACCAAATTTATGGAGCTGGATCTTATTAGTAGAGTTTGGAGTATTAGCTATTGTGGATCATTACAAACTTAACTTTCGATAGCGAATTTTATACGAAATAAGGGATTTTTAAAAAGAGAGAGTTATATATGAATAATAAATATAAAATCATGAAACATTTGGTTGTAATTATATCTTTTTTTCTTCTTCCATATACTCTATTAGGGCAGAATAAGTGTGAGTATGAATCATGCGAGGGGGTATTGTCTCAAATGCAGTTCTTTTTCGAAAAAACTTTACAATATAATTATGGAGAACACATAGATACGACATTGTATAAAATGTTCTTTGAAGCTTTTTATAAACACAATGGGGACTACGTTCTTCACGTAGACACAGCAAGAATATCCAAGTTAAATCAAATATTATCGGAAGATTCAATTTTCTCTTGTTTTTATATCCAACGATATTTTGTATCTTCCTCTGATTCAATTCAAATATTAAAAGACAAACTTAATAACCAAGGGAAGATAGATTTTTCTATTTCCAACAATATAAACAGAGAAGGCAAAGCAAAAAAAAAATCAAAATTTAACACCTCTTTCAATCCCGATGGATACATTTATAAAAGTATATTAAAGAGGAATACCACTTCCGAGGTACTAAGCTATGCCTTGGAAAAACAACATTTACTAGGGACTAGTCAGAACATGTTTGAACTTATTGATTGGATTAACCATTCTAGTAGAGAACTGTCAAATTCAGAATTAAAAGAATATATTACTTTGACTTTCTGGCCTTACTTGAGTGACTGTGCCGATATTAGTTTTCCAGATGCAAAACAGCCCAATAGATAATCTGTTTATTTGCTCTTAATTTATTTCTACTATGAGAAAAAAGTTAACAAAAGACAGCTTTAGTGTACTGAGAAGTCAGACAATTGTGTTGAATGACGATCAAAAGAGAATCATCAGAGGTGGAGGCTATTTTGATGATTTTGGCATCGGCTATTATGATAGTCGAGGAAATTATTATTGGTTTAGAACCCAGGAAGATAACACCAGCTCTCCTGGCTTCTCGGGTGATTCGTGGAGTTCCATTACTTCTAGCTCCGGATCCGGAAGTGGATTATTTAATTATAATCCTTCTTCCGGATATGGTACTTCAGCGAATCCGATTTCCATAGAGGACTATAATACTTTGGCAAGAATGGGAAATGACGGATGGAATGGAGGTTATGTGGACCAATTTGGCTACGTTAACGTATATGCCTCATCTGTTGAATATGGAAATTCCATATACGACGCTGGATCTTGGCGTGCTTATGGAGACTATTGTCATCCTGTATCAAAATCTGATTTTTATGAACTGGTAGAGGAAGGAAGATGGCATGGAGGCTATGTCCAGGGTACGGGTTATGTTGCAGAAATGTCCGGAGGCGGGATTGATGATAATGACTGTTTTTTTGAAGCAGTCTCATACATTGGAAACTGGTTGAATTCTAATGACTATGGCTACAGTGGCTGGCTCGATCTTTACGGTCAAAAATTTGGCATCCAAGCTCAACTAAATGCAATTCAAAGCGGTGTTCTGGCCTCCAATGCTCTCGATTTGTTAGATGATTATTTTACAGTATCACAAGTTAATTGTTATTCGCTAGGTTCAGAGCAAAATCTAGGATTTTTAAATGCAGGATCAGGAGGTCACGCAGTTTTAGTACACAGTTATGATTACAATACTGGGCTGATAACATATTTTGATCCTGATTCAAATAGTTATAATGTTGCTTCCCCGTCTGAATTTTTTGCAATTTATAGTGTAGGATATTAATCTAATAATAATTCAATCCCAATGAAAAATCTACTAGTAGTAATCTTTAGTCTAATAGCTATCAATAGTACTGGACAGGAAAAGTTAACTCTAATTTCAGCCCCCAAGATACACAACGATCAATTCAGGACTCAAACAGACACGATAGTGGATGTCGTATATCGAGGTAATAGAAATAATTCAGATCGGCCCGATGCAATTTTTTTGAACGGTAAGTTCACAAAAGGACTCATTCTCCAGTCATTGAACCTTCAATTAATAGACAGTCTTTATGTCAAAAAAGAAGATATTGAAATAGAGAATAAGAAATATTACGCACAAATGTATATCTGGTTGAAGAAAGGCTGTACTCCCCGATTAGTCTCGCTATCTGACATGAAAGAAAAATATGCAGGTATCTACAAGTTACCGGCAGTGTTTTTATTAAATAATGAAGTCATAAAAGGCAATTACGATACTTGCTTTGTTGATGAGAGTTATATTTTAAAAATCATTATTACAGACATACGGAATCAGGAAGAAAATCTCCATTTTAATTTGGTAAACTTATTAACAAAAACAGAAGAAAACATAACGAAATCAAAAGAGATACGGATTCGCGGCAATTTTGAATAGAATGTGACAAAATAATTGTCGATATTGGGAATGTTGAACTTTCGTGATAACTATTACATCTAATTATACTCCTCAGGCGGGAGATATTGTTGTACATGAAGCCACTGATGCTCATCCTTATGGTCATATTGCTATGTACGACGGCGATCAATGGATATCAGATTTCAAACAAATAGACATGTACGGTAGCTCGGCATATAGAAATTCACAAGACTATACTATCCTCCGATGGAACCAATAAAACATTAAAGCTATGAAACTAAGAATTATATATTTGTTATCATTGTATTATGTTATATTTTGTCCTTCTTTCGCCCACTGTGCCCGAGAGACCAGTGATATACAGATAGAGCAAACCAAAGTACAGGAAAGCAAAAAAGAAAAAAATGTTGTAATACCAGCGGACACCACTACCATACAAGAAACCGTCCATATGATTAAGGATTTCTACATGGCTTACACAACCCATGTTTTATCCGATATCTCTTCCAATGATTCTCTCATGGAAAAGTGTTTGACCAAAAGCCTGGTAGAAAAAGTAGAAAGAATGAGGACAGCAATAGGTGCCGACCCAGTCATTCGTGCTCAAGATTTCAGGGAAGACATGGTTGGAACACTGAAATTTAAGCATTTAGACAACAATTGGTATATGGTTGGGTATAGCTACACCTGGTTTGGGGATAAGGACACTGTTCATACGAATATTCCTTTAAGAGTAACTCAAGTAGACGGACGATACATGATTGATTATATCACGCCGGTATGGAATGGCTCTCTTTATGGAGACAGTTTGTTGCTTGACGATCCGGTGCAGCAAACGATAAATGCTTCCGCTCCTCTGTCATTACTGAAAACTTTTTACGCCGCCTACACGATGGCATATTGTAGTATACCCGAAGAACTGATAACCCAACTTGCAGCGTTACGTGCAACGCATTTGACACCCAAAGCCCTGGCACAGTTTGAGGCAGCGGCAAATGAAAGAAAACAGGATGGCCAGGTCGGTTATGATTTGTTGATTGACTATTTCGATTTTGACCGGTTGTGGCTTTCTTCCGTAAAAGTTACCCAATTGGAGGATGAAGACACGTACCAAATGTGCTACACAAGAGGAGAAACTCTTTGTGCCATTAAACTTAAAATCACCAAGCAAGATAAGCAGTATCGAATTGACAGCGTAATTAGGGAGCTATGATTATCACCATTGGTTTATAAACATTTATAAATCTCTCTTCATCCTATTCTTTCTGCAGTGCTTGTTGCATAATAAGCACTGCAGAAAGGGGTTTGAGTTTAGAGACTGGGGAAAAATGTTCTGAAAGAAACATGACTAAAACCAGAAAAATATTATGACGAAATATAGATATGACTATCTTCTTATCGGAGCAGGCTTATTCAATGCAATAATTGCCCGGGAAGCCTCAAAGAGAGATAAGAAATGCCTTGTCATTGAAAAACGGGGTCATATTGGAGGAAATCTGTATTGCGAAAATATAGAGGGGATCAATGTACACAGGTACGGAGCTCATATTTTTCATACGAATAACAAATTTATATGGAAATATATGAAAGAATTGTGCGAGTTCAACCATTATATAAATTCGCCCCTGGCCAGGTATAAGGACGAGCTTTACAACCTGCCGTTTAATATGAATACTTTCAGCCGCTTATGGGGACTACATACACCACAGGAAGTGAAATACAGAATTGATGAACAAAGATTAAAAATTGATAACCCTAAAAACTTCGAAGAGCAAGCGCTACAGCTTGTGGGAAAAGATGTATATGAAAAGCTCATTAAAGGATATACCGAAAAACAGTGGGGACAAGAAGCCAAATCATTACCTGCTTTTATCATCAAGCGTGTTCCGATAAGATTCACTTACAACAACAATTATTTTGACGATATTTATCAAGGTATCCCTAAAGGCGGATTCAATTCGATATTCGAAAAATGCTTCGATAACTGTGATATTCATATTAATACTGATTTTTTCAAGAATAAGGACATCATTAGATCTGCAAAAAAAACAATTTTTAGCGGAATGATCGACCAATACTATGATTATCCAGGGCCAACGCATGACTTTTGAAAAAAATAGTTTTTGAGTGGGGTTTGTTCACAGGTTATCAACATGAATCCGGGTTTAAATTGTGAAAACCAAATTTTTTTGAATGTTTGTTGATATGTCCATCTTTGAATGTCAATAACTTGTCCTTCCCGTGGTACAGCATTTAGCCAGTAGTTTCCCAGTTTTGGTGGAAAACAAGATACTATGGAAACATCATTGCACAAACACTTTTCAGGATTGAACGATCCAAGAATAAAACGAAACAAGAAGCACCTGTTGTTGGATATTGTTATCCTGGCCATCATTGCAGTCTTATGTGGGGCGGAGTCGTGGGACTCGATCGAGTTGTTCGGGAAAACCAAGGTCGATTTTTTAAAAACCTTCCTGAAACTACCCAATGGCATCCCCTCACACGATACGATCAACCGGGTTTTTTCGATGCTCAATCCCAAAAAATTCGAAAAGCTGTTTGCCCAATGGGCCGCTTCGCTGAAGGATAAAGATATTGACCTGGAGTTGATTGCCATTGACGGGAAAACGGCAAGGGGATCAAAAGACACTTTTCATGACCAGTCCCCGATCCACCTGGTCAATGCCTGGGCCGGTCACAACGGACTTGTGCTTGGGCAATGCAAATCGGAGGGGAAATCCAACGAAATCACCACCATCCCTTTATTGCTGGAGATTCTGGATATCAAAGGCTGCATTGTAACCATTGACGCTATGGGCACACAAACCAAAATAGCAGAAGGCATTGTGAAGGGAGAAGGCGACTACGTGCTGGCCTTAAAAGGGAACCAAAAAGAATTAAGGGAGGAAACCGAAAGCATTTTCCGGGTGCAGCAACCTGATTCAATTCACGAAGTGACCGAAAAAGGACATGGACGGATAGAAACACGCAAGTGTGAAGTGATCAACGACCTGGAGTTTTTGCACGGGAAGGAAAAATGGGAAGGACTGTCAAGTATTATAAAAATTACCACCCAACGGATTGTCCGTGACAAAACCGAACATGAGACCCGTTACTACATCAGTAGTTTGAATACCTCGGCTGATCGTTTTAACCAATATATCAGGATGCACTGGGGCGTGGAAAACTCATTGCACTGGACACTGGACATGACTTTTGGGGAGGACAGCCAAAGAAAGAGGGCCGGGATGGCAGCCCAAAACTTTGCCCTTGTCAACAAAATTGCCCTTAATATATTGAAAAAGAACGGTTCCAAGGGAAGCCTCAAATCAAAAAGGCTCAGGGCTGGCTGGGACAACAAGTTCCTGCTGAATTTAATCACAAATTAAATGCGTTGACCCTGTATGATTATCGCTTTGGACACCTCGAATACAGGTCTCTGCATTTTGAAGACGAGATAATCGATACTTCCAACTATCAGGGTAACGCTGTAATAAATTATACGGAGAGAGAAATTCCCTATACCCGGATTATCGAACACAAACATTTTGAGTTTGGTACCCAACCCAAGACGGTTATAACAAGAGAATACCCTCAGACCTGCGAACCTGGTACAGAACCTTATTATCCTGTCAATACCGGGAAAAATAATTTGATTTATCACCAATATGAGGAATTAGCTCGAAAAGAAAAGGATACATATTTTGGCGGACGTTTAGGTTCATACAAATACTATAATATGGACCAAGTGGTGGTGGCAGCGTTGAGTTTGTACAACCATATTACAATGTTACATAATTAAAAAGATGAAAAAATGAACCAAGCAAAAAAATGCCCTAAATGCAATGCTGAAGTTGATGATCGCTTCGATGTATGCTGGAATTGTCAGTACAGTTTTATTGAAGAGAGAATTTTGGACGACACCAATTTTGTATTGATCTGCCCGAGGTGCCACAGCGAAATCGAATCTTCAGTAAGTTACTGTCCGCAGTGTCATTTTGATTTAAGGGAAATCCTTAAAGAAAGCGGAATAAAGCCACAGGGTCCCAAAAACATTGATTGCTTGCGATGTAAAGTACCTCTTGATTATCAGGGCAATTTTAAATTCCATGAAGGCACAAGGGTCGGAGCATTCGGCAACCTGTTTGAGTTGTTTACAAACAGAGAATCATTCGATTTGTATTGTTGTCCCAGTTGCGGGAAAGTGGAGTTTTTTCTGCCGGGATTTGATACAAAATAAACAAAACTCTGGGTTGTTGCCGTCATTTCATTATGAAAAAATCTCAAAGCATACATTTATTTCGCCATAAAAATAAGTACCCAAAAACTTTCTTATAACCAATAAAAAGCCAAAAATGAAACCAACCATCAAACTTCCAATCCTTGTTTTATCAATTCTATTTACATTTGCAGCTGCAAAACGAACCGACATTCAAAAAACCGTCGCAGAACAAATTGTTACAACATCCGACAGTGTCGCCATTCAAAAAGCCATCGCAGAGATTAGGAATTTTTATGTGGCTTACACGGCCAATCTACTATCCGACAACTCTTTTCCAGATCCACTCATAAAAAAACACTTGGCCAAAAGCCTGATAGAAAAAACAAGTAGAATGAGAACAGCAACAGGGGCCGACCCCATTATTCGTGCACAAGATGTCCAGCAAGACATCATTGAAACATTGAATGCTCGTCATTTGGACAAGAATTGGTATATGGCGAGCTACACCTGTGACTACAGCCATACCAATATTCCTCTCAGAATAACTCAAATCAACGGACAATACCTCATTGATTATATCACACCGATATGGAATGGTTCTTCTTATGGGGATAGTCTGTTATTTGATCATCCGGTGCCGGAAACGATAGATGCTTCCGCTCCTCTGTCATTACTGGAAACTTTTTATGCTGCCTACATGATGGAATATTGCAGTATGCCCGAAGACCTCGTGCTCCGACTTGTTGCATTACGTGAAAAGCATCTAACAACCAACGCTTTGTCTCAATTTAAGGCAGCAGCAAATAAGTATAAACTCGACGGTTCCATGGGATATGATTTGTTGATTGACTATTTCGATTTTGACCGGTTGTGGCTTTCCTCCGTAAAATTCATCCAATTAGATGAAAACACTTACCAAATATGTTACACAAAGTGGGAAACTCCTTGTACCATTGAGTTAAAGGTAATCAAGCAAGGTAAAGAATACCGGATTGACAGTATCAGCGAGAAGGGTATAATGGCAGGGCAAAGGCAAATAAACACTCAAAATAACATGCTATGATCTATGCAGGCAGGTTCGCTTTACAAATCTTCATTGTCTCTTATTTTTTTGAAACAGCTTTGGCCCAGGAGAATACACCAGGAGCAGCTTCTTCTATTTATGAAGTTGGAGATTCTATATAATGATTGGAAAGGAATAAATGAGTGGGACACCAACTGAAAAACTCAATATCAGAGGCCATGAAAAAAGTACCATTTTTCTTCTTGTATATCGCTATGGGCGTAATGCAAGTGTTTGCACAGGAATATGAACAAACAGTAGAAGTTTCTACGGATGAGTTTTCGAGCAAGCTGTTAAAAACTTCGGATGAATTATACATCGGGGATCATGCAGACAAATATTTAATGAATAAGTCGCCTTTGTCCTTTTTTAAAGGATATAAAAGCATCTTCGGTGGTGATTCTAAAGAGAATAAAGAACCTAAAGAGATTAAAAAACCTAAAGGAATTATATTTATAACAGAAAGTATTACCCCATATCCAGCAATTCGTTATGGATCAGTTGGGAAAAGTGAAAAGGATTATACTGCTTACTGGATATTGTTAGATGAACAACTATATCTCTGTAAAATTGATTTTCCGGATAGCGTTATGAAGGAACAAACGGCTTATTCCGATATGGAGAAATTTACAGGCATGCGTTTTTCTAAAAGGAATGCACCATCAAACGACGGTCTTGGGGAGATATATGGACTTATGCCAGCCACATGGTTTACCGATACGTTATATGTGAAAAAAGCAGTTACTAAAGAAGACCCTTTTATGCCGCTTGATTCGTGGGAAGTGAAGCCATACTTGCAGATGATATTAAACAAAAGGAAATTAATATCAAAAGAAACCGTTGACAATAAAATACACACTCGCAAAATAACTGTACCCAGAAGAAAACCACCTCGAAAAAGGACAAATCCTGTCGTTAGTCCCCACTAAAAATTATGAGCTGGAACAAAAATATACGGACGAAGCCAGGCAAATGGCCCGCGAATGGATGAAGATGGCCGGTGACGGCGACCATTACCGGCTCACCTTCGACCAGCCAGGAACCTGGAGCCAAAAGTACAACCTGGTATGGGATAAGCTGCTTAAACTGGACGTCTTTCCCAAGGAAGTGGCACAGCAGGAAGTGACTTATTACCTGACTAAACAGAATACTTACGGATTACCACTCGATAACCGGAAGAACTACACCAAAGCAGACTGGCTTGTCTGGAGCGCCACCCTGAGCGATGATCCGGAAACCTTCCAAAAACTGATCACACCGCTACACCGCTTTATGGATGAAACGACCGACCGCGTACCCATGTCCGACTGGTACCACACCGATAGCAAGAGGCAGGTCGGGTTCAGGGCCCGCTCCGTAGTGGGCGGTTATTATATCAAACTGCTGGAAAAACGCCTTCGGTAAACCTTAAACCTCAATCCTGATAAATATCCCGTCGGCAATGACCGCCCACACATCCGTGTTCGAGTCGGAAATAAAATTTCTTGATTTTATTTAGCATTCTTTGTCATTCCCTGATATCTTTGTTGATGAGTCCTAGGAAGATTATTTGTATTGGCTGCAGACAGATAAGAAAGTTTTAGCACGTATCAACGAACTTCTGAAAGATATCAAAAGAAACCCTTTCAAAGGAATTGGAAAGCCGTAGCCTTTAAAACATAAATATAAAGGATGTTGGTCCAGGCGCATCACTGCAGAGCACCGACTAACCTATCAAATAAAAGATGGTGAGATTATCATCCTGAAATGCCTGTTTCATTATGACTAAAATGAACTGATATTATGACAACTACAGAAAAAAGTAGTGTAATTGTCGAGCTGTATGATCTGGCGATTACCGAACGGAAAGACGACCGCTTTGGCCGTGTAGTCATTACCAAGTCGCTCACCGAAGACGACTTGGTACAAAAAGCCGTTTCTCGGCGTACCGACCTCAATGCGGTCACCCTGAAAGCATCTCTCGACATCCTCAAAGAAATGGCTGTGGAAGAAGTGACCAACGGGGCTTCTGTGAAATTTGGACTGGGGTATTTTAGCCTCAAGGCAAACGGCGTATTTATCGGCGACAATGCCCAATGGGATTCCACGCAGCATAGCCTTGATATTCATGTAACCCCAACGGCTGAATTTCGCAATGCCGTAAAAGCAGTCTCTGTTGATGTACGGGGCATGGCAGCGACTGGCATGGCCATCAACATGGTTACCGACGTGGCTTCAGGCGAAACTAATACCCGGCTTACTCCCGGCGGAGGCGTAACCATTTCCGGCAATCGCATTAAGATCGTTGGCGAAGGCGCCGGCGTGGGCCTCAGCCTGACCAACCAATACACCAATGAAATAACCGCCATACCCAAAACTTCCATCCTGGTAAACAAGCCATCGAATATTACGTTCATCGTGCCTGCCGGTTTAACCGCGGGAGACTATAAACTGAGCGTCTGTACGCAGTTTGCAAGCCACACGCCGTTAAAAGAGCCTCGCACGTATACCTTCGACTGTGTGCTGAATGTGCCTGCATAAACATACCGGATACTCCCGCAGCCCGATGGAGCAACGTCTCGCATTAAGCTGCGGGTTTGTCTCGCATTAGGCTGCGCATCTATCCCGCATTAGGCTGCGAGATCCCTTAAAGTTAGTACAAAACCGGGGATATTTAATAACAGATGATGTAACAAGCATTTTCGGGTGGACTTATTGGGATATGTAAAGCGAGCCCCCGCTAGCGCAGATCCGTGATCCGTGCTTTTAATTCATATTCAATGCTTTCTTTTTATTTTTTATACAATCATCAACAAGTAAAAAGCTTTTATTTTCGGCTTTTCCATATCTTCGGAGCTCTTGAAGTTTTAAAGACTCCCCTGATGGTGACAACTTTGTTTTCTTTATCAACTGTATAATGAAGCATATAAGGATACTGCTTCAGCGGTAAACAACGCACATCGTTATAACGGACCTGAAAGAAAGGGTTTATTTTTAGTTTTTCGATAAATACTTTTACTTCAGAATGGAATTTCCGCCCAAGTTCGGGTTGCTGTTCATTATACCAGTCAATACCTTCCTGTATATCCTGATGGGCTTCCGGTTCAATTTTAATTCTGAAGCGCATCAGTCAAATTTAAAATTATCCTTTACCTCATCCCACTCCAGCAGCCGGTCTGGATTCTCGTAAGATTTTTTAATCCTTTCTCTGACAACATTTTTGTGTTCTTCCAGAATATCCAATTCTTCCGCAACTTCAAAGCCAAGATGTTTAATAAGTTCCATGAAAAACTTAAACTTCTTATCAGGTATTTTAAGTGTAACTTCTTTCATACTCCTACTTTTTCCAAATTTACAAAAATCACTTTACAAATATACCCCTTTCGGCGGTTCTCTGTTCACTTTCCATCCGATGCTGTATACAACTTCGATTTGTTATTATCGCCCATCGAAAGGATATCTATAAATCATTTCCGTCATGCACGGCATTCCCAGCAACATAGTCTTTTGGCAATACGCCGAAGTGGACTTTGAAGCATTTGGCAAAATAGGAGGAAGAGCTGAACCCGGTTTGAGCGCAGATTTCGGAAATCGCACAGTCGCCCTGTAGCAACAGCCCGGCTGCCCTGTTCAGGCGCAATACTTTGAGGTAGTCGTTAGGCGTCATTCCCGTGATGCTCTTGATCTTCCGGTAAAAGCTGGACCGGCTCAAAAACATGGTCTCCGCGATATTGTCGATCGAAAAATCGAGCTCGCCAATGTGCTCTCCCACGTTGCTGTGCAAGCGCTCCAAAAACTCCTTATCGCGTTTGGATACCGGCATGCTCACAACAGCCCGGGACGGATCTGAAGCCAGAAGCTTTTGAAAAGAGATTTTCAGTTGAAGCAGATTTTCGATTTGCTTATGTAAATACTTCATGGAAAAGGGTTTCTCCACATATACATCGGCCCCGTACTCCATCCCTTCAATTTTTGAATCGAGCCCTGCCCTGGCGGTGAGCAGAATCACCGGAATATGGCTGTAGTTGATATCGGTCTTAACCACTTTGCAAAGTTCCAGTCCATCCATTTCAGGCATCATCACATCGCTCACAATCAGGTCAACGTTTTCAGAGAAAAGAATGTCCAGCGCCCGTTTGCCATCAGGCGCTTTTAAAATGGTGAAATAAGGTTTCAGCGAATCTTCGGTCATATCCAGCAACTCGGTGTTATCTTCAACCAACAGGACTTTATAGTTTTTGAATGGCGCATCAACCGTTCCCGGTTCCTCCGGGATGGGATCAACGATTATTCCCGGAATGCGTGCCTTGATTTCACCATTCCAGGGCACCAGGTCCTCCCCTGCCGGTTGCAGCGGAATTGTCAAAACAAACGATGCCCCGTTCCATTCATTATCGGTCAGCACAATGCGCCCATGATGGGTATCGGCCAGGGATTTTGAAAAAGCAAGTCCGATTCCTGTTCCCACATTGTTTTGCGAACCGGCCGACTGGTAGAAAGCCTCGAAGACCTTCTCTTTCTCCTGATCCGGAATTCCCGGCCCGTCATCAGCCACATGAACTTCAAAACGGTCATCGAAAACATCCAGACGAAGTTCAATTTTCGTCCTGGCGTGTTTTACGGCGTTACTCAGCAGGTTGACCAATATCTTGTATATTTTTTCTCGGTCGATGGCGGCCACCACATTATTTTCCGGTAACAACAGGTTTATTTCCACCTGCCTGCCTGCAGCAGTATAGACAAACAGCTCGTAAACTTCACCGACCAGTTCATTAAGCGGCTGCCGGCGCAGCTCCAGTGCGGTTTCCTGATTTTCAATCTTTTGAAAATCGAGCAACTGATTGGCCACATGAAGCAGATAGTTGACATTCTTATTGATGACAGCCAGGTATCTGGACGAACGCGCATCAGCATATCCATCGGCCAGCTTTTCCAGCGGAAGCTTGATGAGGCTCAGCGGCGTTCTAATTTCGTGTACCAGGTTGACAAAAAACCGGATCTTCGACTGATAGGCTTCCTTTTCGGTCTTGATTTGATAGGCCTCCAACTGTTTGGCAAACTTCTGCCGCGTTTTATCCGTCAGGTACCGGTAAACCAGGTACCCGGCGCCGGCCGCGATCAGCGAATAAGCCCAGTAGGCATAGATTGACCGCCACCAGGGCGGCAGGATAATCAGGCTGATCGTCGCAGCCTGTTCGTTCCACCGTTGGTCATTGTTGGCGCCCTTTACCCGGAAAACATACTCGCCCGCAGGCAGGTTGGTATAGGAAGCAAAGCTGATGTTCCCGTTGTCCATCCAGTTTTTGTCGAATCCATCGAGCATGTACTGGTAGGTATTTTTATCGGGCTGTACGTAACTGAGCGCCCGGAACTCAAAGGCGATACTGTTATTTCCGTAGGGAAGCGTAACTTCCCGGGCCATATAAACCGGACCGCCCAGGTTCAGCACTTCCTCGCTTTTCTTTTCATTGACATTGTACAGCCGGGCATCGACAATGTACACCGGGGGCACAAAACGATTCTCCACAAAGTCGTTCGAAAAAAATGAATTAAACCCGTTGATCCCGCCAAAATACAACATGTCGGTGCTCGATTTCAGCGACGCCCGGTAATTAAACTGATTGCCCTGCAGTCCGTCTTCACGGGTGAAAAGTTTCAGGTTGGTTTTGTCGGTGGGATCCACCCTCAGCAATCCCGCATTTCCCGATATCCAGAAATTTCCCAGGATATCTTCCTCAATGGCATAAATCACCTTGCTGGACAGGATCTGATTTTGTGGGTCGAAATCGGTAAACGTTTCTGATTTTTCATCAAAACAGCACAATCCTCCGCCATCGGTACCCAGCCAGACCGTTCCGTTCAGGTCTTCATGGAGCGTAATGATCGCGTTGCTGGTCAGTGATCCGGGATGATCTTCTTCACGGACATAATGTTTCCATTGCTTATTTTCCGGATTAACGCGAAATGCGCCGGCATTATTGGTGGCAATCCAAAGAAAGCCCGACCGGTCTTCCAGCATGTCAAAGACAGAAGTCATGGTCCCCACGAAGTTCAGTGTTTCAAAATTGTCCAATGCCGGGTTATACCGGCATAATCCCCAGGTGGTGCCCACATACACATTCCCCCCGCGGTCGCGGTAAAGCGACAACACATCATTGCTGCAAATGGTTGTTGATGAATTCCGGGTATGGTAATATTGGGTGAGTTTATTTTTCTTCAGGTCCAGGACTTTTAATCCGTCGGCATAAGTCCCGATCCAAAGTTTATCGTCATCCAGGAGCAAGGAGCGGACATCCAGCTTTTGCGTTACCCTCGGAATCACATAAGATTTGACCTCCAGTGTCTTAATGTCCAATAATTTCAACCCGTCCTGGGCGCCAATCCAGATGTTTCCGTCGCTGTTTTCACAGAACTGGCTGATCACCTTGCCTGTAACTGCCCCGGGATCGTAGGTCGGGGGATAATAGTTAAACACGATGGCCTGTTTGGGAAGATAGTTAACACCTCCCATGTTGGTGGAGATCCAGAATCCGCCCTCTGCATCTTTCCATATGGCTGAAACCGACCGGTCGCTGAGGCTTCGTGAATTCAGCGGGTCATCAATCCGCATAAACTGCCCTTGCTGCCAATTGAAAAGATACAAACCGTTGTCGGACCCGATCAGGAGCTCCTTCTCCGAATATTTGGTTATGGCCCGTATGGTACCGATGTGCTGTCCGCCACTGCCGTATTGTTTCACCTGCCTGGTCCTGCTGTTGAGCGAACACAGGGTGTTAATGCCGAGGCTAAACCAAACGTTATCATCTAAGGTCTGAACACAACTGATTCGCAGGTTGCCTGTATTGCTTTTGCCTGAAGCAGGAATATAGGAATCGAGGTATTTCCCGGACTGATCGTAACAAATAAGGCCTTCCTGCAGCGAAGAGGTGTAAATCCGGTAAGTCTGATCCTGACTGACATCCCAGACGAATGAGGTATACAGGCTGTTTTGGGTCAGCACGTCTGACTTCGGATCATAAACAAAAATCCCTTGTCCGAGGGTAGCGATCCAGATTTGTCCTTTGCCGGTCTCAATGATTTTCCTCACCTCACTGCTGATCGACACGCCGTACTGTGTTTTTTTATCAAACAAAATAAACCGCCCGTTGGGCCGGTGGTAGATGTAAATCCCTTCATTGGTGCTGACCCAGATATTCCGGTTGCTGTCTTCAAACAAGGCCTGCACGGAATTATTCCCCAGGGAGAACTTGTCCTGATTGTCCGTTCTGAATATTTTGAATTGTTTTCCGTCGAAGCGGTTAAGTCCGTCGCTTGTCCCGAACCACATAAAGCCGTAGCTGTCCTGCAGGATGCACCCTACGGTGTTGTGCGACAAGCCGTTTTCGACCTGGTACTTCCTGAAATACACCGATTGAGCAAATGACTGGCACACAATCATTCCGGCAAACAGACATAAAATCCAAAACTTTCTCATAAGTTTTTGCCCAAACCTTCATTCAAGGAACCTCCTTCTTCTCCTGACAAGAATACATTCATAGTGTCTTTTTGTCTTCGGAGGACAAAATCCCGTGCTTTTAAAGCTTTCTATTCAGCTTCTTGTGGATTTTTCGCTATTGAAAGCACGGTCGGTACGGCGTTCAACATCGCCAGATTTGTCCATATAGAACGGCTATTCGGCAAAGCCGATATCTTCTTAGGTTCTATTTATTGTTTTCTCTTTTGTTTTGAATTCCAATTTAAATCACAACCGGAATCAACTTTTCAATCCCTTTCGCCCAGATCAATGCCAATGCAACGTTCCTGGCTCGAATCATACAACATAACCACTCTCTTTCCCTCTTGAATCAGCATCTTGTCCAACGATTCACTTCTGTGTTGAATAAACCGGTCATTTTTCCAGGAGATCAGTGGTCTTGGATCAACATTTGGGCTAATCACCAAACGTGGTTGTCCGTGACTTAAAACCATTCCGTTCTTCTGTTTATAAAAAGTGGCTTTATACTTGCGTCCAAGTGAAACATTTCTGGCAATTGTTTCTGTACGGTGGTTGAGCCACACTTTGCCCTCAACCAAAATGGCTTCAATGGTCGGCTCATCCTGATAAGCCTTCACATTAAACTCGGTTTCGCCTCCTTCGACTAAAAAGCCGAAGGCATCAACCACAAAAGGTTTTTCCTTATTCTTAGCCACCTGAAAATATCCTTCACCTTCCAGATGTACCAAGCGATTTTCCAAATTAAAATTGGCTGAATAGGTGAGTTTGCTCCCTGAATTTAACCAAACCACGGTGCTATCGGGTAAAACAACCTGTGTTTTGGCACCAAGCGGGGCCACGATTTCGCTGTACGAAACCAAATGTTGTTGAACTGCCTGCTTTTCATTCACAAAGTAAGTTGTCAATGCGCCAACCACAAAGATCAGAACCAGAATAGCCGCCACAGGCATTAAGCGATAGAAGCGTGGTAATCTCCGGATTACAGGTTCCTGACCAGCTGCTTTTGCATCCATTTTGCCTTCGAGACTACGAAACAGCTTTGCTTTGTCAAAAGCAACCAATTCCGGATACTCCTGCTCGTCCAACTCCCGGCACATGGCATTTTCAATGTCCACGGTCGTGGCTTCATTTTGAACCAGTTGTTCCAATTCATCGAGTTCGGACGCTGTACAATCCACGGCCTGAAATTTATCAAGCAACTTTTTAAAACGTTTTTCTATGTTTTTATTATCTTCCATCTCACTATCACATACAAGTAGCTTTTAAAAGCTACTCACGCTATTCTTAAAAAAATTCATTTACCCCGGATTAGAAGAAATAAAGACAGCAAACCAGCAAAAGCAGGTAGTCGTCTTTTAAGTGTTCTTTCAAAAACCTGGTTGCCCGGTAAACTTGGTTTTCAACCGTTCTTACCGACAAACCCAGTTTTTCTGAAATTTCGGCATTCGAATATCCCTTTAACCGGCTTAGGATAAATATTCTTCGTTTTTGCTCAGGCAATTTATTCAGCAGCTCCTGAACTTTTTCACTCAATTCATTCCGACGCAACTCCTCTTCAGGCGTCTCGCTAAACGACGGATCAAGGCTCATCAAATGCTCTTCGTACTTTTGACGGACAATTTGGCGCTTTAAATGATTAAATACCCGATTGACAGTCATTTTATACAGAAAACTCTTGAACGACTTTTCTTCATCAACTTCTGTTCTGATTTCCCATAGTCGAAGAAAAACATCCTGCACAATCTCTTCAGTGTCATTTGAATCTTTCAGGTAAGAATAGGCAAAATGAAAAAGACGCTCGCTGTAAGCATCAAAGATTACCTGAAAAGCTTTTCGATCTCCAACCTTTAGTTTCTGGAGTAAATGACTGTCGATATGTTTAGAATTACTCACCGGTTAATCAGTTCAACGCTTTGAATGTTCACAAAATCATTGGTTTCGCCTTTTGAAACCAAGCCCCACCGAAAACCCATGCCCCAGGGAACATAGCCTGAAGCATCGACCGAATCAGTAATGATATCCCACTTTTCACCATCAGACACTGAGAACTGTAAACGATCTCCGTTTTTCACATTCATTCTCAGTTTTACCAAATCGCCATATCGGGCTGTTGGTACAGCCTCATATACATTTTTTTCCTTTCCCGAGGTAATCCAAACCTCAATCAAGTCGTGACCTGCCGAAATGCCCAATCCGGCCATGGGCGCTCCAAAGCCGTTATTGGTAGCACCAATCAAGAGGATTCCACCCTTAACCTCTCGTCCACTCATGCTCAAATCGATGGTGGCTGTTACTTCAAAATTCATGGATTTTACAGGCTGTGCCAGCAAACTGCCAAGCAGGTCGTTTTCGGCTGATGCAGCCAACATCAATCCATTTTCGCCTGTGGCATAACTCAATTTCTGTGTGGCCCGCCACTGCCAGCAAGGCTCCAGCGCTTTCGAAAAGTCATCAAAATAATCAACTCGGTTATTTTCAGTGGTCATTCCGGCTGTACGCTCAAAATATGGCCAATCATCATCGGTCCAGTGGAGTCTTTCCAGCAAACCTTCGCGTCCGATGTAATCGCCCCCAACTGTTTTGTAGGAGTGAAACAGTAAATAGTAATCACGCCCGTGCTTCACCACATCGCCCGTTCCGGGGCACTTCCATGTTTCGTTATCCGTCAGAATCGGATTTGCTCCATACTTCTCCCAGGGGCCCAGCAAATTTTTCGACCGGGCGACTCCAATTTCATAGTCACAGGTGATATCGCAGCAGTTACCTGCCGAATACAATAAATAGAAATAGTCATCGCGCTGAAAAATACAGGGCCCTTCAACAATTGAGCTCTCCCATTCCTGGTCATTCCGAATGAGCTCATGCTTGTCACCAGAAACCGTTTTTCGATCTTCAGATATCGGCTGCGCGTAAATAATGGAAGGCTGACCGGGCAAAGAGACTTCTTTCCAAATCAGGTAAAGTGCATTGTCTCGATCTCTGATTTCAAAAGCATCAATAGTTTCTATATCGTTGGCGATCATCAGGGGGCCATGATCAGTGAAAGGCCCTTCCGGCGTATCGGCACTGGCAACAGCAATGGTAATTTTACCAGTCGACTTATCCCGTCCGGTATAATATACATATAGTTTTTCCTGCTTCTCATCATACGAAAGTTCGGGTGCGAAAAAATTTTGATGGGCCCAATCAGGTGCTCCACCCGGAAAAACATAAGAGACAAGGGTCCAATTGTTTAAATCGTCAGATTGATAGATCGGAAACAGCGGAGACCATTCGTTACTTGTAGCTGAAGCATAATAACTGTCTCCAATTTTTGCTACCGAAGGATTTGGGTTGTCACCTGGCAGAACCGGATTGAAACTAGTTTCGGAGTTTTCAAAAGAACACGCCTTCAACAGGAACAAACCAACCAAAAGCCATAAAAACCTGATACTTATTTTCATTAAATAAACAATTAGAAAATGGGCTCCACCAGATTGAGTAAACGTAACCAGTATCTTATACAATACCAAATGGAAAGATACTCACGCCAAATCGCCTTTTTTAGCGAAGTATCTCTTGATGCATTTTACTTATTCTGATTGAATTTTTCAAATCGATGCCAATATAATGAAAGAACAAATAGGAGCGTTTAAAATCTTTCTCCATTCAGCACGCGAAAGCAAAAAAATTGCTCAAAATGCCACCATTTTTATCCAATCTTAGCTAAATTGCATGTTCAATTCAAATTAGTTATTCAAGAATCACAATCAAACACCTTAAACTTATAACAATGAGAAAACAAATTTTACTACTGACCATGGCTTTTTTCATGGTTGTGTCCGTGCAAGCCGAAGTCAAATTAGCACGTATTTTTAGTTCCAACATGGTTCTACAGCAAGGGTTGGAAAATCCGCTGTGGGGTTGGGCCGCTAAAGGCGAACGGATTACCGTTTTATTTGCCGGAGAAACACTAAAAACAAAGGCCGATAAAAACGGACGATGGAAAGTCAACCTTCCAAAAATGGAATACGGCGGCCCACACAGTCTGACTGTGAAAGGAGGGAATGAAATTACGCTCGACAATATTTTGATTGGCGAAGTTTGGGTTTGCTCCGGACAATCGAATATGGAATGGGTGGTTGCCAACTCAAACAACAGTGCAACCGAAATTTCGGAAGCTAATTACCCCAACCTCCGTATGTTTACTGTTCCCAAAAAGGTAAGCCAGCATCCGCTGGATGATTTGGAAGGCGGCGAATGGGACGTTTGCAGCCCCGAAACTGTCCCGTACTTTTCGGCTGTAGGTTACTTCTTTGCACGCCATTTAATGAACGAACTGGATGTTCCGGTGGGCATGATTCATACCTCCTGGGGAGGAACGGTGGCCGAAACCTGGATCAGCCCCGAAAACATTGAAAAAGATACGGACCTGGCCGCTGCTTTGAACAAACTCAAGCAGCTGGATCTGGAAAATTACAAACAGCAAAAGATGGCTGAAATTGCTCACCTGTTTGATGGCGAGCTACCCAAAAAGGATGAAGGATTGGTAAACGGAAAAGCCTTGTATGCCGCCGCTGATTTGAAAGATGCCGGCTGGGCAAGCATGCAGACTCCGGCACTTTGGGAGTCTGAAGGCTACCCCGAAGTGGATGGAACAGCCTGGTACCGCACCAGCTTCTCCTTAACTGCCGAGCAAGCCCAAAGTCAGGCTGTGTTACACCTGGCAAAAATTGATGACAATGACCAAAGCTGGGTGAACGGGAAACTGGTGGGTAAAACCAACGCCTATAATGAAGATCGGGTGTATCCGGTTAAAAATGGAATCTTGAAAGAAGGTAAAAATGTTGTTGCGGTGCGCGTGGTCGATACAGGCGGCGGTGGCGGAATTTATGGCGATGAAAGTCAGCTTTTTTTACAAGTCGGCAATGACCGGATTGCCCTTGCCGGTGAATGGAAATTCAAAATGACTGAAGTTTCCGTTGGAACGATGGCTATTGGTCCAAACTCCTACCCCACACTACTCTACAACGGCATGATTAAACCCCTGCTACCCTACGGAATTAAAGGCGCCATTTGGTACCAGGGCGAATCGAATGCCGGCCGTGCTTACCAATATCGGCGGGTGTTTCAAACACTGATTAAAGACTGGCGCCAGCAATGGAACCTGGGCGACTTTCCCTTCTTTTGGGTACAACTGGCTAATTATATGCAGCCCAAAGATCAACCTGGAGAGAGCGCCTGGGCGGAATTGCGCGAAGCACAGACCATGGCGCTGGAATTGCCCAATACCGGGCAAGCTCTGACCATCGACATTGGCGAAGCGAACGACATTCACCCACGCAACAAGCAAGATGTAGGCAAACGACTGGCGCTAAACGCACTGAAAGTCACCTACGGGAAAGACCTTGTCCATTCAGGGCCTGTATATGAATCGATGGAAGTGGACGGAAATAAAATCCGGATTCATTTTTTAGAAACAGGAAGTGGCTTGATGCTAAAAGACAAGTACGGCTATCTGAAAGCCTTTACCATTGCCGGAGCCGACAAAAAATTCCATTGGGCCAAAGGCGAAATTGTGGATGATAACACCGTCGTGGTTTATTCCGACGAAGTTGACCAGCCGGTAGCTGTTCGCTTCGGATGGGCCGACAATCCGGATGATCTCAACTTGTATAACAAAGAAGGACTTCCAGCGACGCCTTTCCGCACCGATGATTGGAAAGGGGTTACAGCCGACGCAAAATAAAAACAGAGAAATCATATAAACAGACCCGGCATTTCGACGAAAGTTGCCGGGTCTGTTTTAATCTGATTCCCCCATGAGCACAAATTTGCTATTCGCATACGGAACCATTGCTGATCCGGAGTTCTTCGGCTACCTTCTCAAGCGTGAGCCGGTATATGAAGCGGCCCGGCTGTTGGACTACCAACTACTGGTGAATCCGGAATCCGGCTACCTGTTTGTAAAACCGGCCCAAGGAAATCAGGTTGCCGGCCAACTGCTTGAAATTACTTCGGAAGAACTGGAAATAGTCGATCTGTGGGAAGGAGTACCTTTTTATCAACGCGAAGTCTTGGAGGTGCAAACCAACGCGGGAACGGTAAAAGCTTTTGTTTACACACAAAATGAGGCCAGCGGAATCGCAACAAGCTTGGGGAAACCAAAAGAACGAGCAAACATGTTGGAAGAAATTAAGGATTTCCGAAATTGGCTAGACACACAGCAAAATCAAGGATATTAAACACGTAACTGTAATGCAGGAACGATTTTGCATACTTCTAAAGAAAATCCAAACGACATTATGAAACGAATCTTTCTGATTGCTCTGGCAACAATCGCATTTGCCTGTAAGCAACAACCTGAAATTACGCAATGGCGCGGCGAAAACCGAAGCGGCATCTACACCGAAACCAAGCTATTGAAAAACTGGCCAGACAATGGGCCAACTCCCCTTTGGGAAACCGAAGCCGTGGGCAATGGCTACAGCAGCCCCATTGTGACCGATGCGTTTGTTTACCTCACCGGCGAAATTGACAGCCTCGGCTATCTATTCAAATTGAATCAAAACGGGCAGGAAATCTGGCGAACGAGTTACGGTGGTGAATGGACTACGAACTTTATCGGCAGCCGTGGTGCTCCAACGTTGGCGGATAACTTGATTTATATCTGCTCAGGGCTGGGCGATATCTGCTGCATTCATGTTGAGACAGGCAACAAAATCTGGAGCAAAAACATGCTCAGTGATTTCGATGGCGTTAGTCCACGCTTTGGATTTTCGCAGGCGCTTGTTATAAACGAAGACCTTGTTTATTGTCAGCCTGGCGGCAAGCAGCACAATATTGTAGCCCTTAACCGGATGACTGGTGATTTAGTTTGGACAAGCAGCTGTAAGGGTGAACGTCCGGCGTACAACTCACCTCAATTGATTCAGTGGAACGACCAAACGATTCTGGTTACTTTTTCGGCTTATCATCTGCTGGGATTGGATGCCAAAACCGGAAAAATGCTTTGGTATCACGAACAAACCAATACCACGCCCGAAGAGCGGGAACCAGGCAAGGGCGACACGCATGCCAACACCGTTTTATTTGACAACGGATCGATCTATTACTCGGAGGGCGATGGAAACTGTGGGGTTAAGCTAAAGTTAAATAATGATGGCACAGCCCTGGAGCAAATCTGGGAAACGGCCGATCTGGACAATTACATGGGTGGAATCGTCAAAGTAGACGACAAGCTTTACGCCAGCAGCCACCGGAAAAATCAGTTCATCGCGATTGACTGTGCAACCGGAGCCCAAACCGACAGCTTAAAGATTGGTCGGGGCAGCACCATCTTTGCCGATGGCTTGCTTTATTTTTATGGAGACAAGGGTACAGTTTCGTTGATTAATCCTGCGGCAGAGGGACTGAAAACAGTCAGCTCGTTCAAACTAACCAAAGGAACCAAAGAACATTTTGCCCACCCGGTTATCCACAACGGCCTGCTGTACCTGCGGCACGGAAACTATTTGGGAGCCTATCAAATTAGAACGCAATCCTAGGTCTACTTTGACAGATTTAATTCATGTTTTTTTGATGAAAAATAAAGACAGGATTTACGGGATGCACAGGTCGAAATCTAATAATTAAAACATGTAAATTTCGTAAATCATGTCTAATATAATAATCTGTCAAAGTAGAAGCTGATATCAGCAAGCTATTCTTAAAAACAAAAACCCTCCGCGAAGTAAATCGGGAGGGTTTCTTTTTAGTATTGTTTTCAAAATTATTTTCCGGCTTGTTCCAACTGCAAAGTCACCGTTGTGCGATCACATACTTCGGTTGGTCCCCAGTACTGAATTGGCCCCGGGTACAGGTAGCATGTTTCAATGGCCCACTTGTCGCGGTTAGCCGCCAGAAATTTGAATGGGGCGCCATCCAGCTCAACCAGTGCTTTTTGAATCACCGGCTTCATGTGTCCATGACGTTTTTCCATGTTCATCATCTGCGTAATTGGCACACCGCCTGCAATCCATTGGTCGGCCGAGGCAGTTGTGTTTCGAACACTCGACATATATCCGGTTTTCCCTGCGCCAATCAATACTGACGCTGTAAAGCCCAGTGAGTAGCAATAATCGGCGTCGAAATTTGAAGGAGCAGCACAGCGACCTTCGTATCCGAAGAAGTGGTATTGCGTTCCGAATTTCCCTTTGAAATCGCCACTTTCTTTCATGTCGGCCAATTTGGTTTTCACCATTTCACCCAGCAATTTCTCTGTTTCAATCAGCGAAACCTGAACGTTTCCGTGTGGATCGCGATCCAAGGTCAACTGGTTGGCAATTCCGGTTGGCAGCGATTGGAATACAGCTGCCGACTCAGGACTTAGCTGAGTAGCCAGCCATTCCAAGCGGTGGCTCTTTTTCATCGTTTTGAATTCCTGTTCAATGGCAGACCCCTCAGCAAGCAAGTCATTCAACTCGGCGATCAGCTTCTTCATTTCAGGAATAAATTCAACCAAACCTTCAGGAATCAGGGCTACACCAAAGTTATCGTCATTGGCAGCACGCCTGGCAATCACCTGAGCCATCGAATCAACGATCTCCTGCAGGGTCTGCTTTTTCTCGGCCACTTCTTCCGAAATCAAAGTGATGTTCGGTTGCGTTTGCAGGGCAGCTTCCAAACCGATGTGCGAAGCAGAACGTCCCATCAATTTAATAAAGTGCCAGTATTTTTTTGCCGAATTGGCATCGCGCTGGATGTTTCCAATCAATTCAGAATACACTTTAACAGCCGTGTCGAAACCAAATGAGGTTTCAATCATTTCGTTTTTCAGGTCACCATCAATTGTTTTTGGACAACCAACCACTTGTACGCCTGCTTTTTTGGCAGCATAGTATTCGGCCAACACACAGGCATTGGTGTTGCTGTCGTCGCCACCAATAACGACCAGCGCTTTGATGTCAAGCTTTTTCAATATTTCCAGGCCTTTGTCAAACTGGGCTTCTTCTTCCAGCTTGGTACGCCCAGAACCAATAATGTCGAAACCACCGGTATTGCGATATGCTTCGAGGAAGTCGGCAGTAATTTCCTTGTATTCGTGATCAACCAATCCTCCCGGGCCACCCAAAAAGCCATACAACTTACTGTCCGGATTTAGCTTTTTGATTCCATCGAAAATACCGGAGATCACGTTGTGCCCGCCAGGCGCTTGTCCGCCCGAAAGGATAACGCCCACATTTACCGCAGGGATATTAACCGATTCAGCACCTTCTTCAAAGGTAAGAATGGGCATTCCGTAAGTGTTGGGGAATAATTTTTTGATGTCTTCCTGATCAGCAACAGATTCAGTTGCAGCACCGTCAACAATTTTAACGGCACCTTTCAGTGATTTTGGAAGTTTAGGCTGATAATCAGCCCGGGCTTTCTGTAATGCGCTAATGGTCATGTTATTCATTTTTAGGATCGTATTATTATTCATTTTATTGCGTAAACCGGTGCAAAATTAACCGAAAATGATTGGTTTAAACAGCTTGTCTATACTCGTTGTCCTGATTTAAAGTAAATTTAAACCGCATTCACGCCAGCTTTCCGCTTATTATTTGCCTATCCAGGTTCAATGTGATGATTCAAAAAAATCATAAAAAAACAGCAAATGATATTTCACTGCGTTGGTCCAGTACTCCCAGTTGTGGGCTCCGGGCCGTTCGGTGTATTCATGGGGAATGTTGCGCTCCAACAGCTTGTCATGCATCCGCTTGTTAGCATCGTAAAAGAAATCATTTACGCCACAATCAAAGATCAACTTCAAGTTCCGTCCGTCAAGCAAATAAACCAGGTTGATAACGGTGTTCGTCTCCCAATTCGCCTTATTTTCAGCATAGTTTCCCAGTCGCCTGGCTAGATCCCAGTTATTCGGAAAAGGCCGGATATCCAGTCCTCCGCTCATGCTTCCGGCGGCGCCCCACACATCTTGGTGACGGAATGCCAGGTAAAACGCGCCATGCCCACCCATGCTCAAACCAGTAATCGCGCGTCCGCGGGGCGATTCAATCGTCCGGTACTTCTGATCAACGGCATGAACCAACTCTCCGGAAACATAGGTTTCGTATTGCATGGCCTTGTCCACCGGGCTATCGAAATACCAGCTTGTGAAACCACCATCGGGACAAACGATCATCAAATGATACTGATCGGCATAGTCCTTGATTGCCGGAACTTTGGTGAGCCAATCGCGGTAATTTCCGGTAGCGCCATGCAAGAGATACACCACCGGCAAGTTTTCATTGCCCGTTTGGTAAGATTCCGGAACAATGACCACATTGGAAATAATTTTCTTCATCACCTGGCTTTCAACACGCAAGGTATCAACCTGAGCGGCAAATACCCCCGAAATAGAAAACAGAAATAGAACGAGTAGCAATTTTAGTTTCATTGTTTTTGATTGATCTAAGATGAACACGCGATTGATTATTTTTCTGAATTGCTACAAAAATAAGAAGTCATTTCAAATATGAAGGCACGAAGTCGGTTATTATTTGATGATTCCCCGCTAAGTGCTGGTTAACCACAGGTTCGAGTCATTGTACCACCAGGAATTTCACCCTAAAATAAAGTATGACAGTTTCACATCAAAGTATGGCAGCTTCGTGCCAAAGTATGGCACTTTCACATCAAAGTACGACACTTTCACATCAAACTATGACACTTGCACGTCAAACTATGACACTTACACATCAAAGTGTGACACTTGAACATCAAAGTATGGCAGTTGCACATCAAAGCATGACACTTGAACATCAAAGTACGACACTTGAACATCAAAGTACGACACTTGAACATCAATAATCGGGAAAAGTATGCCTTTCCGCTGAAACTTTTCACAATCGGCTTTTGTTATTTAGAAAAATTATATAGGTTTGCATCTTCATTAAAGGCAACTGATGGACATTTTAAAAACATACCAGCAACGATCTACAGCACTTTCCACAAGTGCTGCTGTCATGTCTATGCCATCCATGTCTATGTGTATGCGATAGCCTTCAACTGGTATTGTATCGATGCGGCTTGAAGGCGACCCACAAAGTATTCCATTTTTTCACAATCACTTTTCGTTTAATTTAATACTGAACTTATGCCTGTGCATGTTGTCCGGCTTGGTGGAAATAATATCAATCAGCCCAAAATCATTCATTCTTTAACAAGCATTCTGAAGAAGATTGAAAAGAAGCATATCCTGGTTGTTTCTGCTTCAGAAAATATCCAGCACATACTGGTCTCCGGACTGGAACTGCTATGCATTTCATCGCAAACCTACAGCGAACTGATGACGAAGTTACGTAACGAAGCCGCGTTGGTTGGCAAGCTGAATCAGGTTCCTAAACTTCCGGTATTTGAACAGAGCCTGCTGCCTCTGGAGCGTTTGCTGCAAGGCATTCAATACACCGGCGACTATTCGCTGGCGCTGCGCGACCAGGTATTGAGCTACGCCGAAATCATAACAACCGCGCTGTTGCACGATCTATTAAATCATGCCGGACAACCAGCACAATTGCTGCTTCCGCAGAAAATTGGACTGGTTGTTTCGGATGAATACGGCAATGCCAGCATATTAAGGGCCCAATCGGTCGAAAATATTCAGAATCGCCAGTGGGAACGGCTCAGTCTCATTCCGGGGTCATTTGGAATAACCCAAGGCGGCAAAATTGCCCGGGTTGGAGAACGAGCCGCCGACTACACCGCTGCAGCGCTGGCTTCCATTCTGAATGTGGCCGATCTGGAACTTTGGGAAATCAGCAAATCGTTTAAAACAGCTGACGACGAAGTCATCGCTCAGGCTTCCTATATTGAAACCCTGACCTATGCCGAAGCATCGGAGCTGGCGTACTTTCACCATTCGTCCATTCATCCGCGGATTGTGGAGCCACTGATTGAACAACACATTCCCATCCGAGTCTTTGAATTACAAAACGGAGAAAAGCTACTTAAAACAACGATCAATTCGTCGCTTAGCGAGCAAACCCAAACGATTAAGAGCGTAGCCCACAGTGACGACATTGCCATTTTGAAACTCAACGGACCGGGAGTTGGTTTTAAACCCGGTATTCTGGCCATTGTTACCACGGCCTTCGCCAAGCATCAAATCAACATCCGGTCGGTAATCACAGCGCAAACAAGCATCAACATCATCATTGCCAAACACGATGTGGCAAAAGCTGAAAAGATCAGCCGACAACTCGACCTCAGTTCTGTTAGCCAAATTGAGTTCGTTTCGAACATCTCGCTCATCGCAATTGTTGGACATGGCATGCAAACAAACCACGGCATATCTGCTCAATTATTTACGGCAGTTGCCAAGCACGAAATCAATGTGGTGCTCAGCGGCTCGGGAGCTTCCGACCTGGTTAGCTACCTGATTGTTGATGAGCAAGACAAGCGAAAAGCAATCAATGAAATTCATAAAATATTTTTCAAACGTTAACCCTTAAAGATTAGTACAATGACTATCGAAAATTTAAAATTTGAGACCCTGCAGCAACATGCGGGGCAACAGCCCGATCCGACAACCGGTGCACGGGCAGTTCCAATCTATCAAACCACTTCGTATGTATTTAAGGATTCGGATCATGCGGCCAACCTCTTTGCCCTGAAAGAATTTGGCAACATCTATACCCGGATTATGAACCCAACTTCAGATGTATTTGAGCAACGAATGGCAGCACTCGAAGGTGGCGCGGCAGCACTGGCGGTTGCTTCGGGCCATGCAGCGCAGTTTCTGGTTTTCAACACGTTACTGGAACAGGGCGACAATTTTGTCAGTTCACCCTACCTTTACGGAGGATCATACAACCAGTTCACCGTTTCCTTTAAGCGGCAGGGAATTGAAGCGCGCCTGGCTACCGATTTAGAACCCAAATCGTTTGAAAAACTGATTGATGACAAAACCAAAGCGATTTATTTGGAAACCATTGGCAACCCGGCGTACGCCATTCCCGACTTTGATGCCATTGCTGCCCTGGCAAAAAAATACGATATCCCCTTTATCGTTGATAATACGTTTGCAGGAGCAGGTTATTTGTTCCGGCCCATTGAGCACGGCGCAAACATCGTAGTGGAATCAGCGACCAAATGGATTGGCGGACATGGAACCAGTATTGGCGGAGTAATTATCGATGCCGGAAACTTCAACTGGGGCAATGGCAAATTCCCCGGATTTACCGAACCATCGCCCGGCTACCATGGCTTGAAGTATTGGGATATCTTTAATTTTGATGGTCCGTTTGGCAATATTGCCTTCATTATTAAAGCCCGTGTTGAAGGGCTTCGCGATTTTGGCCCGGCCATCAGTCCTTTTAATTCATTTTTATTGCTGCAAGGATTGGAAACCTTATCTTTGCGCCTCGACAGGCATGTGGCAAACGCGCAAGCGCTGGCTGAGTGGCTGGAAAAGCATCCCAAAGTTGAAAGCGTCAATTATCCCGGACTGAAAAGCAGCCCATCCTACGAGCTGGCAAAAAAATATTTGCCTAAAGGAGCCGGCAGTGTCCTTTCGTTTATTGTAAAAGGCAGTGAGGAAGACGCCAAAACGGTAGTCGGAAAATTGCAATTGGTAAGCCATTTGGCCAACGTTGGAGATACCAAAACACTGATTATCCAACCGGCAGCCACCACGCACCAGCAATTATCGGCCGAAGCACAGCTGGCTGCAGGTGTTTATCCGTCGCAACTGCGAATCTCTGTTGGTATTGAACACATTGATGATATTATAGGCGACTTTGAGCAAGCCTTAAATCAAATTGGTTAACTGAACTTCCCGGATGCCGTTGAAAGCATCCGGGAAGTCATATAAATAAACAAGATGCCATTAAACATTCCAGATCAACTACCTGCTATTGAATTGCTTCGCGAAGAAAATATTTTCGTGATTGATAAAACAAAAGCTGCCCACCAGGATATACGTCCGTTGAGAATTGTCATTTTAAACCTGATGCCTTTAAAAATTTCAACGGAAACCGACTTGTTGCGTTTACTTTCAAACACTCCGCTGCAGGTGGAAATTGACTTTTTGAAGATCAAAGGGCATAAACACAAAAACACCTCGCCCGAACACATGCGGGCGTTTTATACTACCTTCGACAAGATCCGAAAAAACAAGTACGATGGCATGATCATTACCGGTGCTCCGGTAGAACAACTTCCGTTTGAAGAAGTGACTTATTGGGAAGAGATGAAGGAAATTCTGGATTGGTCAGCTCATCATGTTACCTCATCGCTGTTTATTTGCTGGGGCTCGCAAGCAGCCCTATACCATTTTTATGGTATCCCGAAGTATGATCTCGACAAAAAAATGTTTGGCATATTCAAACATCGTGTGTCCGATAACAAGATCCCCATTTTCAGAGGTTTTGACGATGAGTATTTTGTGCCGCATTCCCGCCACACCGAAATCAGAAAAGAGGATATTGACCAGGTTCCTGAGCTGGAAATTATCTCCACGTCCGAAGAATCGGGAGTAAATATGCTGATGGCTAAAAACGGCCGTCAATTCTTTATCACCGGGCATTCCGAATACTCCCGCGACACGCTGAGCAACGAGTATTTTCGCGATCTGAAGAAGAAACTTCCAATCGAAGTCCCGAAGAATTATTTCCCGAATAATGATCCGTCCGAAAAACCCAATATGAAATGGCGGTCGGCAGCCAACCTGCTGTTTACCAACTGGCTGAATTACTACGTTTATCAGGAAACTCCTTATAATTTAGATGACATTGGGTGAATTGATTTCTTCATTCCTAAATATTCTATAATTTTATCCAACCAAAAAAAATTAAAAGCATGTCAGAAAAGAAAAAAATAGCCGTTGTCCTATCCGGAAGCGGCGTATACGATGGATCGGAAATACACGAAGCTACCCTGACCATGCTGGCCATTGCCCGTCAGGGAGCAAGTTACGAGCTTTTCGCGCCAAACATTAATCAGGCGCATGTTATCAACCACCTTACCGGTGAAGAGATGTCGGAAAGCCGCAATGTGTTGGTTGAATCGGCCCGCATTGCGCGAGGCAAAATTACAGATTTAAAAACGTATGACACCAGCCAGTTCGATGCGCTGGTGTTTCCCGGAGGCTTTGGCGCAGCCAAAAACCTCTGCACTTTTGCTTTCGACGGACCAAATTGCACCGTTAATGAGGATGTTGAAAAAGCGGTTCGACAAACGGTAAACGCTGGCAAACCCATCGGTGCCCTGTGTATTGCACCGGCTGTCATCACCCGAATTCTTAAGGACGTGGAAGTCACTATTGGGAACGATTCAGGGACAGCAGACGGCATCGAAAAAATGGGCGGAACTCACACCAACGCTACCCATGGAGAAGTAATTTTCGATTCGAAGTACAAAGTTTACTCCACCCCATGTTACATGCTTGATGCCACCATTGAACAGATTGCTGATGGCGCAGACAATATTATTCAGGCTATTTTGAAATCACTTTGATTGTATTGAGTTTTCAATCGGTTGAAACAACCTTAAATTCGGTGCGGCGGTTTTTAGCTCTGCCCTCTTCCGTTTCGTTGGTGGCAAGGGGGACCGTAAATCCATAGCCATGAAAGCTTAGACGCGACTGCCCCACCCCATTTTCAACCAAATAATCGTAAACCGACTTGGCCCGGTTTTCCGATAATTCCTGATTCATTTCGGCACTACCAATGGAATCCGTATGTCCGCCAATTTCAATGTTAACCTGTGGATTATTGGTCAGAAAATCGATCAGCTTATCCAGTTCAGCTTTCGATTGGCTCAACAAGGCAAACTTACCGATTTCGAAAAAGATGTTGCGCAGAACACTTACTTTACCAATTTCAATGGCACTAAGCGGAATATCCAATTGAATAGGATCTTCAGCTTTGCGAAGCTGCTTTAAAGCGAAATTTTCGGAATGAAATAAATACCCGGATTTAGATACATTAAACGCATACTCTTTTCCTACAGGCAGGCACATCAAGAATTCGCCAAGCTCCCAACAACTCTCTGTTTTAGCAACCAATTCATTGTTGGCCAGATCAATCAATTCGATTTGAGCACACAAAGCTTGCCTGGTTGAATCATCGAAGACCCTGCCTTGCACATACGAAACCGGTGTTGGCCTGACCGCGGAATGCAATTCAAACTCATATATATCAAGGCCTTCGGAGCCGAGACGGTTGGATGCAAAATAGGCTGTTTCACCGGCAGCATTCACAATCAAACCTTGCTCATCGTTGTGGGTATTGATGGGATAGCCCATGTTTACAGGTGTTTGCCAGCACGAATCACCCGTTAAGCGGGCATAAAAAATATCTGAACCACCCAAACCGCGATGAGTATCTGATGCAAAATACAAAGTACGTCCGTCGGCATGAATAAACGGTGAAGTTTCATTTCCTGCCGTATTGATCGAGTCGCCCAAATTTTCGAGTTCACTCCATTGCGGTCTTCCGGAAGAACTGAATCCATTAAGACGGCACCGCCAAATGTCCATTCCCCCTTTGCCGCCTTTTCGGTTGGTAGCGAAATACAAATACTCGCCATTGGCCGAAATAGAAGGCTGCGACTCCCAGGCCCCGGAATTGACTGGCTCACCGGCATTTTGTGGTATCGACCAGTTGCCATTCCGGTTTCGCGAATAATAAATATCACAACTGCCATAGCCATCACTGCGCGAACAGGCGGTAAAGAAAAGCAATTTTCCATCGGCCGAAATACTTTGGGCTCCTTCATTGTTGGAAGTGTTAATCGACTGCATAGGCTGTGCCTCCAGCCATGCTCCATTCTCGTAAGCCGACATATAAAAATCTTCCTGATACTGACGCGAAGCCGCTCCACTAGCTGGATTTAGCCTGGTAAAAACCAGCGTTTTGCCATCAACCGTAAGGCTGGGCCAATAATCGTTGTATTCTGAATTCACTTGATCTCCCAAATTCACGGCATCCATTTCAACGGCATGTTTGTATAAGGAAATGGCAAAACGGCACTCAGTAATTTTCGCCTGCGCCTTTTCGTAAAACGGATGATCGGATGACTCCAGGCTGACAAAAGCTTGATAAGCCTCAAGTGCTTGCTGGTATTTCCCCATGCGATAGCAGGCGTTTCCCAGCACATAATTAATTTTGGCGGTATGTTCAGATTCGAGATTCAATGCTCGTTCCAAATAAACAACCTGTAAACTGTCCTGCTTCATTTCGTTATAAATATCGGCCATTAACAGCATGGCTTCCAGAAAGTCGGCATCTGCCTTCAAGGCTTTTCCCAGTTCACCAATGGCAGCACTGTTCGCCCCTTGCTGGAAAAGATTTGTTGCGTTATGAAACGATTTTTCAGCCTTCTTACTTGAAGTTGACAGCTCCTGGGCGTTCACTCCAAGAATCAGGCAAGAGGCAATAATGGTCGTTAGTAACTTCATTGGTTCATCGTTTTAACTCAACCGGGAAACCCCATTCAAATTCGCTCCCTGAACATTCTGGCTACAAGCTTTATTCGGCCTTGCTTACAAAACCAGCAACTGCCGGATCTTCCTGCATTTTCAAGTCTGAAGACAGGGTTCTTTCTTTCCCTTTTTATTTGAAGCTCTAATTTCATAATTTTTTAACAGAATATCATTAAAGAATCCGGATTGTGTGTTAAAATAATGATTTAAGGACGCAACAGTCCTCTACAAAGGAAATCAAATGCAGAATATCCCTATTTTTGAAGCCTAAAAAGATGAACAGATTGAGCCAACTACGAAAGATATATCATTTTAATCCAACCTGTGAATTGGCCATTGCCAATGGTTCGCCCTACTATCAAGCACCCGCCATCCTTCGCGAATTCGAAGACGAGTTAGCGCCCATCCTGTTGCTTTTCGCATCTGCCCATGACCATGTTATAAAGGAAACGGCTCCCCCAGCTCTGTTTATGGAACGGCTGGATGAATTGGGACTTTCTAAAGCGGAGTGCTTGCCTAAAGCTGATTCGCTTGAAATGGTACAAAACGCCCCAGTTCACTTGCACCCCTGGGGATGGAGTCCTGCAGAACTAAATTACCTGTCTGGCTACCGACAACCATCAGCTATTCAAACCCGAAGCAATCAAATTGCCACCAGCGATCTTTTTCAACGCAAACATGCTGTGCGATTTATCAACGATTTCTTGGATGAAAATCCCCAGCCCTTCTTCCCCCAAAAAGAAGAACGCCCTCAACTGCTTGATTCTCTTGAAGCCATTGAGAAATATTTTTTGAAACATCCACAAATTGTTCTCAAATCACCCTTAAGTTCCAGTGGACGTGGCTTGCAGGTTATCCGCAAAAGCCAGTTGAATGATTCGAACAAGCGCTGGATTAAAACTATACTGAGCCAGCAAAACTATTTAGTTGCCGAACCTTTACTCAATAAAAAAACAGATCTGTCATTTCAATTTGAACTGAAGCCATTAGGAGAAATAGCATTCCTTGGAATCAGCTATTTCAAAACGAACAACAACGGACAGTACCTGGGACATCACTTAAATCCGGCTGCAGATTTGGCGTACGACTATTTCAAGAAGGACGAACTGACGACAATCGCTAGCAGTTTGACCGATCAACTCCGAAAAAGTTGCTTCCAGAGTCTTTACCATGGTTTTTTAGGGATCGATGCGTTGGTGTACGAAGTGGATCGTAAAATCAAAATACAGCCCTGTCTGGAAATAAATCCCCGCTTCAATATGGGCATTTTAAGCCGGGTGATTGAGCAAAAGATTCATCCGGAAAGTAGTGGCTTGTTTTTGACTTATTATCATCCTGAAAAAAGCTACCAGGCTTTTGCTGAAGAGCAGGCCAAAAAAAATCCGCCAATTGTGACGGATCAGCTACTGCGAAAAGGCTTTCTGTCGCTCACCGCTCCCAAAATCGGCAGTCTGTTTGGGGCTTACCTTCTACTATCTTAGGTGCCGTTGCAGCACGTCAATCAGGGAATTCAGGCGAATGGGTTTAGCTAAAAACTCATCACATCCGGCGTCAATGCTACGCTTTTCTTCACCCGACAAAATGTAAGCACTTTGTGCAATCACAGGAACTTCGGGACGCATCAACTTGATTCTTTTTGTGGCTTCAAACCCATCCATTTCAGGCATGTTCAAATCCATCAAAACTAAATCAATCTGCTTGTTTTCGCTAAACATTCGAACTGCTTCCTTGCCGTTTCCTGCCAACAAGGTGGTGACTCCAAATTTATGCAAGGCAGCTTTGAAATAACTGTTACTGTTTTCATTATCTTCAACAATAAGAACTGTTTTACGTGATAAATTCTCTTTGAATGCTGTCATCGTAATTCTTTTCGTGAAAAGTTAAGCAAAAAAATGAACTATTTTATCAAAGCTTTTGAATAACATTCTTAAGATCGTTTATTCGAAGTTGATCGGAATTATCCTTTTCGCTGCTAATTAGGGCATAAAAAAAACTGTTCAACTTTAACAATTGAACAGTTGGTTGTTTCAGAGATGGGCCGAAGTTAAACTTCAGTTTCGAGCATCTTAATTTGTCCTCCGCTTGATACTGCAGCCCACAGGCTTAGTTTCAGTCTGGGCAATTTCGGTTCCTTCCGAAAGGCTGGCAATAGCTGTTTTCAGATAAGCTTTTTTTACGCCCGAGGCATCATCGTAGTTGTCATCGATAGCTCCCTTGTAAACAAGCTTGTAATCTTTGTCAAAAAGAAAAACATGCGGAGTCGTCTGACCTCCAAAAGCATTGGCTAGCAAGCTGTTTTCATCTACAAGGTACGGGAAGTTATAGGCTTTTTCTTTAGCATGCTTTTTCATAGCCTCGTAGGAATCCGAACCATCCCTGTTCCCGTAGTTTGAGTTCGCAACCACCATACCCACACTATGATCGTCAGCCCATTGTTTCAAGCCATTGTAACGATCTTCCCATTTGAGAACAAAGGGACAGGTATTACAGGAGAATATCAGCACCAGCCCATTTTCATCAAGGGCATCGTCCAGGGACATCTTCTCACCCGAAACATCGAGCATTTTCACTGAGGTGTGCTTGGCGTTGTCGCCAATTTTTAAATGCGGCTCTCCAGCATAAGCAAGAAAACCAGTCATAATCAAAATAAAAGACAATAAGGTTTTCATATCTGCATTCGTATTGGTTATGCAAGAATAACAAAACCTTTTTGCAACTTGTTTGTAAATAATTCTAAACAACTGTAAATGCTGAGAGAAATTCGAAATAATTACCAAAAACACAAATTGGAGGAAGTTAATTTACCTGAAGATCCTATTGTGCAGTTTAATCTTTGGCTGAATGAAGCCATTCAAGGACAAGTTAACGAACCGACGGCAATGATTCTGGCAACATCAGTCAACAATATTCCTGACACACGTGTGGTTCTTTTAAAAGAAATTGACGATGGAAATTTTCTGTTTTACACCAACTACAATAGCGCCAAAGCAAGTCAGATCGTGACCAATTCCCAAGTCGCTCTTAATTTTTTCTGGCCTGAACTGGAGCGGCAGGTGCGGGTAAAAGGTGTGATTTCAAAGGTACATAACGACCTCTCAAACGAATATTTCAATACCCGCCCTCGTGAAAGTCAATTGGGTGCCTGGGCTTCGGCACAGAGTGAAAAGCTAACTGGGCGCGAAGAATTAGAGCAAAAATACAAACAGTTAGAGAAGCAATACGAAGGAACAATCATTCCCAAACCAGCCTTTTGGGGTGGCTACCAAGTGACACCTAATGAAATTGAGTTTTGGCAGGGACGCCCGGGTCGGCTTCACGACCGAATCCGGTATTATCGCATATCGCCGCATGACTGGGAATTCAAACGACTTTCACCATAAACTGCTTTTTGACCCCCTTGTTACATTATCACTAAAATTACAAGCTATAGATTTTGGAAAAGTAGATAACCCCGGGCTAATCGATTTTATGCTTCCTGCTGCATACTTGACTCAAAAGTTGAATGAAAGGATTGGAACCGATTTGAAAATACCGGATATCTCCAATGGAAAATAGTCTTGGGCCGTTTTTACTTTTTAATATTCTTCGGAAAGAATGAAAACTTGCGGTGGATATTCTGAAGTGCATGATTTATAAGGTCACGGACCTATCTATTATTTTTATTATCACTTCTCTCATAGTTTATTAGAAGACAGAGATACGACAACAATTATTGCTTAGTACTTAAAAGAAAAGGAGTGGCATCCATGCTGACGCCACTCCCCTCACATTTACTAATGCTCTATAACGATCCTATTTGGCAGTAAGCTCTTCTTCAATAAATCCACCTAAAGCCAGGTATTCTTCATATATCTTTTGGTATTTGTCCACATTCTCCGGAATCGGATGATACTCGGTTTCAAAACCACCGCCCATTTTTTTCTGCGCCTCATTAGTTGTAGCATAAACGCCGGCCACTACGGCAGCTGCCATGGCTGAGCCCAAGGCACAAGCTTGTTCCGAACGCGCCACTTTAATCGGCATATTCAGCACGTCGCAAACGATTTGCATCACCAACTTCGATTTTTTAGCGACGCCTCCCAGCGCAATGACACCATCAATACGGACACCTTCGCTGCGAAAACGATCGACAATGGCTTTAGAACCAAACGCGGTGGCTTCGACCAGGGCACGGAAAATACGTGGAGCATCGGTTCCTAAACTTAAGCCGGCAATGGCGCCTTTCAGGTTCTGGTTGGCATCGGGTGTACGCCGTCCGTTCATCCAGTCGATCGCTAATACACCACTTTCGCTAATGCCAATTTTTTCCGCTTCATTCGAGAGCTCGGCAATCATATTATCGGCTATTTCTTCGATCAGTGCCTTGCGTTGTTCTTCGCTCACCAATTCGCTTTTTGAAAGGATCTGTTCGACCGGCCACATCAGCAAGCGTTTAAACCAGGCATAAATATCACCAAAAGCCGATTGACCGGCTTCCATACCCAACATGCCTGGTGTTATGGAGCCATCCACTTGGCCGCAAATACCCGCCACCAGTTTGTCGCCAACTTCCTCCATCGGCGCTACCAACATATCGCAAGTTGATGTCCCCATCACTTTACTCAGATGGTAAGGTTCAATTTCGGCTCCCAAAGCGCCAAGATGCGCATCGAATGCCCCAACACCAATGACCACATCGGTTGACAAACCCAACTTGTCAGCCCACTCTTTGGAAAGGTTGCCAACGGCTACATCGCAGGTAAACGTTTCCTTGTACAAACGTTCGCGCAAACCACCCAGCAAAGGGTCGAGTGCGGTTAAAAATTCTTCGGAAGGTAAACCATCAAAAGCTTCGTGCCACATGGCTTTATGCCCTGCTGCGCAACGGCTTCTTTTTAAGGTTTTCGGACGGGTATTACCAGCCAGCACTGCCGGAATCCAATCACAATGCTCTACCCACGAGTTGGCCGCACGGTAAACAGCAGCATCAACCCGCGAAACGTGCAACAATTTCGCCCAAAACCATTCCGAAGAATAAACGCCACCTTCAAACTTGGTGAAATCGATCTCCCACTTGCGAGCCAATTCATTAATTTCATCGGCCTCTTTTACCGCGGTGTGGTCTTTCCACAATACGAACATGGCGTTGGGATTTTCTTCAAACCCGGGAGTTAATGATAGCGGTATTCCTTTTTCGTCAACTGCTACAGGCGTTGAACCTGTTGTATCAACAGAAATTCCCACGACATTTTCAGCCACACCAGCAGGCGCTTGTTTCAAGGCTTCCACGATGGTATACTCCAATCCTTCGAGGTAATCTTTCGGATGTTGGCGAAACTGGTTTTGTGACGGATCGCAAAACAATCCTTTTTTCCAGCGGGGATATTCGAATACCACACTGGCGACTTCTTCGCCCGTTTCCACGTTGACGATTAGCGAACGCACCGAATCCGAGCCGTAATCCAATCCGATCGTGTATTTTGTTTGTGTCATTTCAATCTATTTTTAGTTTTTATTGTCCATAATAAGCATCTTTTCCATGCTTGCGCAGGAAATGCTTATCGAGTAACGTTTGCGACATTTCTGAATTTGGGTTAAGATGAAAAGACCGGAACGTCATTTTAGCCACTTCCTCCAAAACAACCGCATTGTGTACCGCCTCGTGCGCGTCGGTTCCCCATGAAAACGGCGCATGATTATTAACCAACACGCCCGGCATGAAATCAGGATTCAGCTCTTTGAACCGCTCCACGATTACATTGCCGGTTTCCAGTTCGTACGCGCCTTTGATTTCATCATCCGTCATTTTTCGTGTACACGGAATTTCACCATAAAAATAGTCGGCATGTGTTGTTCCAATAGCTGGGATTGGCTTTCCGGCCTGCGCCCAACTTGTGGCCCATTCGGAATGCGTATGTACGATGCCGCCAATATTTTTGAAATTCCGGTACAAGACCAAATGCGTAGGCGTATCGGACGAAGGCTTGTACTCACCTTCCACGTGGTTTCCGTCCAGGTCAAGCACCACCATGTCTTTCGGTTTCATCCCATCGTAGGAAACCCCGGAGGGTTTAATGACCACCAAGCCTTTTCCGCGGTCAATACCGCTGACATTCCCCCAGGTAAACACCACCAACTGGTGTTTTACAAGGTCGAGATTGGCTTGACAAACCTGTTCTTTTAATTCTTCTAACATCTTATCCTTATTTTTATTCAAAAAAATGCAATCAATTATTTACTTCCGGGGGTTTACTTCTTCTACCAGAAATAAATATAGAAAGCCACGGTGATCCCAAGAATGATTACGGTATGCATTACATCCCAATGATTCCAGCTGGCTCGTGTTGCTGCCTTATGCCCTACTGTGGCTGATGAAAAGGTTAAACCTTCTAACTGAGCAGCCGGAGCTGATTGGGTAAAACGGCTCACCACCATAATAACCAAAATACTGAAGACAAGCATGCCGCCACTAAAGAATAACCAGTTAACATCGTAGAACAGGGTGTAAAACCAATTGGTGACACCAGTTTCTGCGGCCCACAATTTCACGTCAGCAAAACCATCAGCTTTTGCCTGAGAGGTATAAAGCACCTTGGCACCAATTCGCAAAACTCCGACAATAAAGCCGGCGATCATACCCCACATACCTCCTTTGGGTGTTGGTCGTGACGAAACAACTCCCAGCAGGAATGCCGCCGCGATGCCTGGTGCCAGCACCGACTGTACATCTTGTAAGTAAGTATAAAGCACATCGCCAATGCTACGCATAACTGGAATCCACAGAACACCCAACACCACTACAACGACGGTTGCCATACGGCCAACGTGCAGCAATCTGCGTTCGCTGGCTTCGGGACGGTATTTTTTATAGAAGTCGATGGTAAACAGCATAGCCGATGAGTTAAACAACGAAGCCAATGAACTCATTAAAGCTGCCAAAATACCACAAACCACCAAGCCTTTTACACCGGCTGGCAGCAAGGTTGCCACCAGCGTTGGGAAAGCCGCATCGGAGCTGGTTAAAGCAAATACCTGCCCATTAATGACCACCCCCTTTTGTGCCATAGCGAAAGCAATCATTCCGGGAATCATAAATAAGAATACGGGAGTCAGCTTCAGGTAGGCACCAAAAATAGTACCCCGGCGGGCTTCGGTTTCATTTTTACCCGAAAGCACCCGCTGCACAATAAACTGATCGGTACACCAATACCAAAATCCGATGACCGCTGAACCTATGAATACGCCCAACCATGGGAAATCCTGATCCCGATTGCTTCGAATCAGGTTGGTCATGCTGTCGCCATATTCGTTTACCGGAGTCGCACTGGCAATTCTTATCATTTCATCCCATCCCCCCAGAGCACGCAAGCCCAAAACAACGATGATAATGGAGCCCAAGAGTAAAATTGGCGTTTGCAATACCGAAGTATAAAGCACCGACTTCATACCGCCAATAACGGTATAGACAGCTGTTAGAACGACTAATCCAACGGCCGATATCCAGAAGAAATCAATTCCCCATATGGATTCGATTCCAAACACTTCCTTGAAAACCAATCCACCTGCATAAACCGTTACGGCGACTTTTGTCAACACATAACTGATCAGCGAGATCATTGATAAAATCGTACGCGATTCCTTATTGTACCGTCGTTCCAAAAATTCGGGCATGGTGGTGACCATACTACGCGAATAGAAGGGGACAAAGACCCAGCCAAGCACCAGAATCATCCACCCCTGAATTTCCCAGTGGGCCATAGCCATTCCGCTCGAAGCTCCTGCGCCAGCCAAGCCGATTAAGTGTTCAGATCCAATATTGGAAGCAAAAATAGATGCTCCGATAGCAATCCAGGAGGCTCCACGGCCCGCAAGGAAATAATCGCCTGAAGTTTCTTCTTTTTGCCTAAACACCCACACGATAATCCCGATCAGCGCAAGGGCAAAAATCCCGATTACAATCCAGTCAAGTAAACCCATTAGTTCAATGTTTTTAGTTTGTGTTTATTAGTTTATTTAATGTTTTATAGTCCTTTGGAAAGGTGATAATACAAATCATTCCATTTCAGTTCCTTTTTGAATTCTGAAATTTGGGTCTTCTCGTCAATCACCACCAGTTCCACACCAATCATTTCGGCAAAATCTTCCAGGTATTCTCTGTTTAGTGCCATACTGAAGCTAGTATGGTGAGCTCCGCCAGCTAAAATCCATGCTGCAGCGCCAATTTCCAGGTTCGGCATTGGAACCCACAACGCACAAGCAACCGGCAACTTAGGAAGCGCTTTCGGAGTGATGCATTTCACCGGATTAAGAATCATCCGCATGCGGCCACCCATATCGACCAATGTCGCATTAATACCATCACCTTCGGGAGCGTTGAATACCAAACGGGCCGGCGCATCTTTCCCCCCAATACCCAAGGGGTGTACTTCAATTTTAGGTTTTGCAGCTGCAATCGTAGGGCAAATTTCAAGCATGTGCGCGCTCAAAACAGCGGGTTGTGCCGGATCCAAATGGTAGGTATAATCTTCCATGAATGAGCAGCCACCTTCCATTCCCTGCGACATGGCTTTCATGATGCGAACCAAAGCGGATTGTTTCCAGTCGCCTTCAGCACCAAAACCATAACCTTGCTCCATCAATCGCTGACAGGCCAGACCAGGTAATTGTTTAAGACCATGCAGATCTTCGAAATTGGTGGTAAAAGCTTTGTAGCCATTCTTATCCAGGAACTTCTTCAAGCCCAGTTCAATTTTAGCCTGGTAACGAACATTCTCGCTCGATTTATCATCCAATTGGTACTCACTGGCATAAACATCCATCAAAGCATCAATGTCAGCTTCGGAAACAGTATCCATGCTGGCAACCAAATCACCTACCCCATGATAATTTACCTGCCAACCTAAAACCCGCTGAGCTTCAACCTTATCGCCTTCGGTAACGGCCACATGCCGCATATTGTCACCAAAGCGACAGATTTTCAGACTCTTTGATTCATTGTAACCAACAGCAGAGCGTGTCCATCCACCTAGTTTCTCCTGAACATTTTGATCTTCCCAATGGCCAACAATCACTTTCCGGTTCAGGCGCATCCGTGAGCAGATAAAACCAAACTCACGATCACCATGTGCCGATTGGTTCAGATTCATAAAATCCATGTCAATGGTATCCCATGGAATATCACGGTTAAACTGGGTATGAAGGTGGACAAATGGTTTATTCAACACACTCAGGCCCTGAATCCACATTTTTGACGGAGAGAAGGTGTGCATCCATGTAATCAACCCGATACAATTGGGCGAACTATTAGCCTCGAGGCAACAACTGTAAATTTCATCCGGGTTTTTCAGTACCGGCTTAAAGACAATCTTTACAGGAATAGCAGCAGAAGCATCAAACGCTTTAGCTATTGTTTCTGAATCTTTATCAACTTGTTGCAGCGTTTCTTCGCCATACAAATTCTGACTGCCGGTTATAAACCAGACTTCATACGATTTTAAATCTTTTGTTTCCATCATGTACTTTTTTATGTTTTGTTATACTTTAATAATAATTCGACCTATTTCCTTTTCGTCAATTCTTTCTTGGTGATAGCAATAATAGTAGGCTCCTTTTTTTGATTCGGTGGAGTCTTTTTTATTGGATTTTTTCAAAATACCCAACGACAAAATCTTCTTTCTGAAATTACCTGGATCAAGTTCGCGCTGAAAAATCGCCTCATAAAGTCGTCGCAACTGGGTCAGCGTAAAAAGCTCAGGCAGCAACTCCGATCCCACCAACTGATATCCGGCGGTATTTTGCAGTCTGCCTAAGGCTTTTGCCACCATCTCATTATGATCGAAAATCAGATTCGGCATATCTGTCAATGCATACCAAGTAGCGCCATGTTCCTTTAAAAGATTTTCATCGTACTTATCCAGTCGAACCAATGCGTAATAAGCCAAGCTAATGACTCGGGCCGATTTTTCCCGTTCCGGATCGGTAAAGGCGGCCACCTGTTCCATGAAAATATTATCCAGCCCCGTTGTTTTCTTCAGTATTCGTGTAGCAGCCTGATCAGAAGACTCGTTATTTTGAACAAATCCTCCAGGTAAGGACCAATTCCCTTTTGAAGGTTCAAAACTGCGCGGATACAGCAGCAACTTTAACTCACCATTGATATAACCAAAGATGACGCAATCGACAGCGACGTAATGCCTGGGATGAACCCCATACATTTCAGACAAAAATTCGTTTGTTGATTCCATAACGGTTCAAAATTATAAAAGTATTTTTTACTCTTAATGAGCTTTTCTTATTTTTTTTTAGATAAATGTTCTATAACACAAAAGTAACCGATCTGAATTTGTTTGGTAAGGATAAATTAAAAGAGTTCTCAAATGAAGGTCTTGAAAAGTCGTTATCAGTTACTAACCTAACGGAACACACCTGATCCTCTCTTTCACAATCAGGCAAAAAGCAAGACGGAATAATTTCCACAAAAACAAACGAGACAATGACATTTTTTTTATATTTGCATCGCTTTAAACGAAAAGCCAGAGCCCTACGCCTATTGGCGAAAAACAAGACGTTTCAGCTCTGTCCCACAACTTATTGCCCAGATGGTGAAATTGGTAGACACGCCAGCTTGAGGGGCTGGTGACCGCTTACGGTCGTGCAAGTTCGAGTCTTGTTCTGGGCACAATTATAATCAAACGCATCATTCGTGTGTGCTGAGCATGCAGTGACCGGATGACTTCGGAGTCATCCGGTCACTGCCAACTTTCCTGCCAACAGTTGCCAGCCTGTACCGGAATGACGGTAGATAAAACGGTCGTAGTTGTACCAGCTTGGTATTGCGGTGTCATTGTCCCACAATAAATGGAAGCCGGGCGGTTCGCTGGTAATATGGAGCTGGTTGAAAGCCTAATGAGGAGGGTCTCCTCACCTTCCCATATGCGGTACGCTATCCGTACCTTATGTGACATACTATAATCGCAGTTCGGAAACCGGGATACCCGAAATAGAGCAACGAGCCGGGGTTGAGTGAATTCGCCAGCGGGTTGAGCCAACCTGAAAGGTTTCCAAAAACCTTTCAGGTTTCAGCAGGTCAATCGCCAGCGTATTAGTCACAAACAGGCGATCGCAGGCCGGAAATTTGGGCCGGGCTGGCGTTGGGTTATGGGTGGAAGGATGAAATTCTCTAGCTTTTCGCATCCTTTTCATCGAATCGAAAAGGATAAGCCGTCCGGCTAGAGGACAAAGAATTATTTATATGGAGCCTGAGTATAGATGAGCGGATGATCACCCCTTGGTTTTTGGGAGTTCGGTCCGTGTACGTGCCGGCATATATTTATACACGTGCGGACGTAAATCTTTAGAAGTACGTACGTAAACTTTCATACGCATGAAAATAAAACTTTACACTGTGAAAGCAGTATTTACAGTGTGTGTAAATTTAATTACACACGTACGTAGGTTTCGTTACTGATAAACGCAGTTTTGGCTACACACGGGTGCAGGCTTTGATTACCTTTTCCAAAGTTCGAAGCTTTGAAAAGTTTACCAGCGATAGCCTCTTTGGTACCTTCCAACAGATTCCGGCCTGCGCCGGAATGAGCTAAATGCTGGAGTGGAGAGCGTAGCCCCCTATGGATTCATTGGATATTGCCTTGCGAATTCGTGTAAAAAGAATGTGTTTGGGATATTGTAAGAAGATCTGTTTCATGGAGCCGGATCTTTCTATTTTCTATTCACCTACCAAAGTCGTTCCGCCTTTTTGCAGTCCTTCGATATTGGTGATCCGCACCTGATGCACGCCTTTGCTGATGGCATTGAAGCTATTATCCAGCTTGGGAATCATCCCCGTATGAATGGCGCCCGTTGCCTGAAGCGCTTTAAATCCGGCATGGTTCAATGACTGGATGACCGAGTTATCGTCATCGGCATTTTCCAATACACCGGGCTTTTCGAAACAAAACACCAGCTCAACTTCAAAATACCGGCTAAACCCGATGGCAGCTTCTGCGGCAATCGTATCGGCATTGGTATTCAGCAGTTGGCCGTTTTTATCGTGGATTAGCGGAGCCAGCACGGGCACAACATTTTTTTCAACCAGCAGCTTCAGTTCATCCACATGAACGGCAACCACGTCGCCCACAAAACCGTAATCAATGTCTTTTACCGGGCGCTTTACCGCCTGCATGTAATTCAAGTCGGCTCCGGTAAGGCCGATGGCATTGATGCCGCTGGCCTGCAATTGCGCCACAATGTTTTTGTTGACCAATCCGCCATACACCATGGTCACCACTTCCAGCATCGCCTGATCGGTAATGCGGCGACCATCCACCATTTTGGTTTCAACACCGAGGCGTTCGGCCATGGCTGTTGCCGAGCGCCCTCCCCCATGCACGAGGACCTTATGACCAGCCAATTGAGAAAACCGGTGCAACAAATCCTGAAGAGCATCGCTTTCCTCAACAACTTTTCCGCCTACTTTAACGATAGTAAGTTTTTGCATCTTTTTAGTATCAAGTTTGATTTTGTCATCCTATTTGTAATTCTGAACTTATTTCAGCACCTGTTGCTTGTCCGGAGAGATCCCGAAACAAGTTCGGGATGACGCTTTTTCAAAGGGTTTGCTATTTCATTTCATCCAACATCATCTTCAACACTGCCTGTGCTGAGAACAACCGGTTTTCAGCTTCGGGAACCACAATCGAATTGGGGCCATCGATTACCGAATCGCTCACAATCATGTTCCGGCGAACCGGGAGACAATGCATAAATTTGGCGTCGTTGGTAACTGCCATTTGCCGGTCTGTGACGGTCCAACTACGATCTTTGGACAGCACCTGCCCATAATCGGCGTACGACGCCCAGCTTTTCGCGTAAATGAAATCAGCCCCTTCAAAAGCCTTCATTTGGTCGTATTCGGGTTTCAGGTCGCCCATAAATTCCGGCGCCAGTTCGTAGCCTTCCGGATGTGTGACGACCAATTCGTAATCGGTTTGGCGCATCCACTCCACAAACGAATTCGGTACCGCTTGTGGCAAAGCCCGGGGGTGTGGCGCCCAGGTCATCACCACTTTGGGGCGAGCCTTGGTTTTATGTTCCTCCATTGTCAGATGATCAGCAAACGACTGCAGCGGATGGCGTGTGGCCGCTTCCATGCTCACCACGGGCACACCGGCGTAGTCGATAAACTGCTGGATGATTTTTTCCTGGTAATCGTCTTCGCGGTTTTCAAACTTGGCAAACGAACGTACCCCTATAATGTCGCAATACTTACCAATCACCGGCACCGCTTCGCGAATATGTTCCGGTTTATCACTATCCATCACTACGCCCAGCTCCGTTTCGAGCTTCCAACCGCCTTCGTTAATGTCGAAAACAATGACATTCATCCCCAGATTGATGCCGGCTTTCTGGGTACTCAGCCGCGTGCGCAGGCTCGAGTTAAAGAAAACCAACAACAAAGTTTTGTTTTTGCCCAGGGACTGAAATTGATACGGATCCTTCTTTAGTTCCAATGCCAATTTCAATGCCTGATCCAGATTATCCAGGTCGTGTACTGATGTAAAGTGTTTCATAATTTGAATAAATTCCAAGTTTTAAATTCCAAATTCCAAGTATTGCATCCTACAAATAAGCCCCTTCATCCTGAATTCATTTCAGGCTCTTTCTGTGTAACCGCTTCCTGCCAGTCGATTCTGAAACATGTTCAGAAGGACTTGCTTTAGGCCAGTCTATTTTGGTCTCACTTGCCCATCCCCGTCAATGAGGTATTTGTAGCTGGTCAGTTCTTCCAATGCCATCGGTCCGCGGGCATGCAACTTTTGAGTTGAAATCCCAATTTCGGCCCCCAATCCAAACTGTGCACCATCGGTAAATGCCGTCGAAACATTGCAGTAAACCGACGAAGCGTCCACCATTTTCCGGAACAGGTCCAGGCGCTCTTCGTTGTCCGAAATAATTGCTTCGCTGTGCTTTGAACTATAAGCGGCAATGTGATCCAACGCGTCGACAAAAGTAGGAACTGTTTTAACCGACATGCGGTACCCTAAAAATTCGGTTCCAAAAGATTCTTCCGTGGCTTTCTCCAACAATGCCGCGGGGTAATGACCATCGAGGGCGGCGTACGCTTTGTCGTCGGCATAAATCACCACCTCACTTTTCGACAAATCTGCACAAATCTGCGGCAAATCGCCCAGACGGCTTTCATGCAGCACCAAACAGTCCAAGGCATTGCAAACACTGGGGCGCCGGGTTTTGGCATTTTCCACAATCGCCTGCCCCTTGTCGGCATCGCCAAACTCATCAAAATAGGTATGGCAAATTCCCGCACCGGTTTCAATGACTGGTATGGAGGCATTCTCCCGTACATAATCGATCAGTCCCTGTGAACCACGTGGAATCAGCAAATCGACATAGCCGCGAGCATTCAGAATTTCAGCCGTCGCGGCACGGTCGGCGGGTAAAAGCGTCAGAATATTGTGGTCAACACCATGCTTTTCCAATACCCAATGAATGACTTTAACAATGGCTGTGTTTGAATCAATGGCATCGCTTCCGCCTTTCAAAACACAGGCATTCCCTGATTTCAAGCACAAAGAGAATACATCGAAGGTAACATTGGGACGGGCTTCATAAATAATTCCAATCACTCCAAAAGCCACAGACACTTTTTTGATTTTCATCCCGTTGGGGCGGATGGTTTCACTTAAGATCCGTCCCAGCGGCGAAGGCAGAGAAGCAACATTACGAATGTCGGAAGCAATTTCTTCAATCCGTTCCGCAGTGAGTTTTAAACGATCAAACTTGGGATCTGCCGGGTCCATCCGGTTCAAATCCTTTTGGTTTTCACCCAATACAGCTTCGCTATGCTCCAGAGCTGCATTGGCAAGATCATTCAAAATTTCGTTGATCTTGTCTTCACTCAGCAAGGCTAAGCTCCTGCTGGCTTTCAATGTTAATTCCAATTGTTTTTTTACCTCCATGGTTCCTCCTGTTAGTTTATTAAAAGTCCCCTTCCCTGGGGGAGGAAGGGGACAAACTCAGAATATTTTGACTATTGAAGTCAACAAAAAGGGGGTTGTTATAGAAAAGGGTATAAATAACTATCCTGAGCCTTTATCATGCAATTTTTAATCTTCACTTAAGTACAAATAATCGTAATGGACCACTGGCTTCTGCTTGGCTGATTCACCTTCGGCCTTCACTTTATCAGCCGAATATTGCGATTTCCCCCAGCCCACCAGCTGGCCTTTTTCATCAATAATTTTCACAATGTCGCCGCGCTTAAACAGCCCTTTCACCTCAATTACCCCAATGGGCAACAAACTGGTGGCCTTGGCTGAATGTAATGCATCGTTGGCTCCCTGATTGATAACCAGCTCACCTTTAGCAAAGCTGTGCGAGTAGGCAATCCACTTTTTCACGTTGGATGACTTCCGCTTTTCAGCTTTAAAATAAGTGTGCTTCACTTCGCGGTCTTTGCTCAAAATGTCGGTCAGCACCTCGTCGCGCAGGCCGTTGGCTATGTGTACCGCGATGCCTTCCTTCGCCACTTTCCGAGCGATGGAGCTTTTAGTCAACATGCCTCCCCGCCCAAAACCCGACTTCTGTGGCAAAATCTTGTCCATCCAGTCACGATCTTTCAGTTGAATCTCTTCAATAATCCTGGACTCCGGCAAGCTTGGGTCGCCATCATAAATCCCGTCAATATTGCTGAGGATGATCAGTGCATCCGAATCTTGCATCGACGCGATCAGTCCCGACAATTCATCATTATCAGTAAACATCAGCTCACTCACCGAAATGGTGTCGTTCTCATTCACAATCGGCACCACGCCATTTTTCAACAAAGTGGTGAAACAGTTCTTCATGTTCAGGTAATGATTGCGTTCGCCAAAATTATCTTTGGTTGTCAGCACCTGCGCACAGGTAATCCCATGCTTATTAAAGAACCCGGCATATTGGTTAATCATTTTCACCTGACCAATGGCCGACCACAACTGACGTGATGAAACGGTATCCAGCTTTTTAGTCAGCTTCACCTCGCTTCGCCCGGCTGCAACTGCTCCCGACGATACCAGGATCACTTCAACCCCTCGCTTGTACAGGCTGGCAATCTGGTCGACCAAATGCTCCATTCGGGCAACACTTAATGTCCCATCAGACTTAGTTAGAACGTTACTACCTACTTTTATGGTAATCTTTTTATAGTTGAAACTCATGTTTCCTGTTTCTAGCCGCGCTCAATTTTATTGAAGGAGGCAATAAGCCCCTGAATAACCGACGAACTGAACCCCTTATGTTCCATTTCGTTAATCCCGGTAATGGTGATTCCCCTCGGTGTCGTCACTTTGTCAATCTCCCGTTCCGGATGATGTCCGGTATTCATAATCAGCTGCACGGCACCTTTCACCGTTTGAGCGGTTATAAACTGGGCCATCTCAGCACCAAAGCCCATCTCAACTCCACCCTGCATGGCCGCGCGGACATAGCGCAAGGCAAACGCAGTTCCACACGATGCCAAAACGGTTGCTGCCGCCATCAATTCTTCAGTAATCACCACCGTTTTCCCCAACTGATCGAACAGCGTTTGTACGGTTTCCAGGTGTGCGTCGGACTGACCATTACCAGAAATACAGGTCATCGATTCCTGCAAGGAAATGGCTGTATTGGGCATCACCCTAAAGATGATGGATTCGTTGCCGATTAACTTGGCTAAATCACCCAATGACACGCCCGCAGCAATGGAAACAATGATTTTATCGAGCGTCAACGCCGGTTTTATCTGGTCAATTACTTTTTCAACATGGTACGGTTTAACTGCTAAAATAACCAAATCGGCTGTTTTAGCCGCTTTCAGGTTATCCTGAAACGTATTGACTCCTTTGGCTTCAAATCCCTCCAAAATATTTTTCCGGGGATCAGCAATTGTAATGGATGCAGGATCCACATACCCCGATTTCAACAGACCATTGACAATGGCTCCTCCCATGTTTCCTGCTCCTATGATGGTAATTTTTCCGACTTTCATTATTTAGTCTATTTCGTTTGAATGAACATGTAATTCACTCAATACCTTTTCAAATTTTTCGATAAAATAAGCTGCCTGATCCATTGTTAGCGACAATGGAGGAAGTAAACGAATGATGTGCGCACCGGATACTCCAGTAAATATTTTCTCTTCAAACAGCAGCTTCTGACGAATTGGCTTCACCTCTTCTTCAAACTCAATTCCGATCATCAATCCCTTGCCTCTTACATCTTTAATCTCATTAATTCCTGCAAGCTTTTCAAGTAGTAAATTCCCTACTTTTTCAGCATTCGTGACCAACTTTTCCTGTTCCATAATCTCCAACACCGCAATTCCCGCAGCACAAGCCAGGTAGTTTCCGCCAAAAGTAGTTCCCAACATCCCATGCCAAGGCTTTAGTTCTGGACTGATTAAAACCCCACCAATCGGGAAACCATTGCCCATTCCCTTAGCCATCGTAATGATGTCGGGCTGAACCTTAGTGTACTGAAACGCGAAAAACTTACCGCTTCGCCCGTAGCCCGATTGAATTTCATCCAAAACGAGCAAGGAGCCATACTGCTTGCACAACATGCTCAATTGCTCCAGAAAATCAGCATCAGGCACATGAATGCCGCCAATTCCCTGGATGCCCTCCAGAATTACGGCAGCAACATCCCGTGTTTTAAGATGCTCCTCAACGCTCTTAATGTCGTTTAGCGGCAGAATCACGGCATTGTCGGTTTCATTAAGCGGTGCAATAATTTTGGGGTTGTCGGTCACCGAAACCACGGCTGATGTCCGCCCGTGAAAGCCTTTCTTGAAGCTAATGACTTTTTTTCGCCCGGTGGCAAACGACGCCAGTTTCAGGGCATTCTCATTGGCTTCGGCTCCAGAGTTGCACAAAAACAACTGATAAGCGTCAAAACCCGAAAGTTGCCCCAGTTTATCGGCCAGCTCCTGTTGTTGCGGAATCCTTACCGAATTGCTGTAAAAGCCAATTTGCTGCACCTGCTCACTAATTTTATTGACATAAACCGGATGGCTATGCCCAACCGAAATGACCGCATGCCCGCCATACAGATCCAGGTAGCGGGTTCCGGCATCGTCCCACACGTAGCATCCCCCGCCTTTTACCGGAGTAATATCAAACAATGGATATACGTCGAATAATTTCATCTTCAAAAAGTTTCAAATTCCAAGTTCCAAGTTTCAAATTCTATTTAGCGGGCAGTCACAGTATCGATTCAAGCAACCAATGACTAATCACCAATCACCAATTAGAACGCCGCCGCCTTTAAATTCAACCCTGCCTTTTCGTCCAGGCCAAACATCAGGTTCATATTTTGTACCGCTTGCCCCGAAGCACCTTTCAGTAAGTTATCCGTCACGCTCAAAATCAACAATTTGCTGCCGTGCTTCTCCAAATAAAGAACGGCTTTATTGGTGTTCACCACCTGTTTCACATCCGGGTTTTCGCTGGTAACAAAAACAAATGGATGAGTAGCATAATAACCTTCGTATAATTGAACAGCCTCTTCTGCCGTTCCTTCAAAATCAGTATAAACCGAAGCAAAAATACCCCGGGTATGATTTCCGCGCACGGGTACAAAGTTGATGTCAAAATCAAACGAATCCTGCAACTGTGTAAAGCTTTGCCTGATTTCGCCCAAGTGCTGGTGCTGAAATGCTTTGTACACCGACACGTTGCTGTTTCGCCAGCTAAAGTGTGAAGTTTTGCTTGGCGCCTGCCCCGCCCCGGTAGAACCGGTAATGGCATGCACATGCAATTCATTTCTCAGCAAGCCGGCAGCAGCCAGTGGCAGCACCGCCAGCTGGATTCCCGTAGCAAAACAGCCCGGGTTAGCAATGTGATTCGATGTTCGGATCACTTCCCGATTAATTTCGGGCAAGCCATAAACAAAGTCATTTCCTTCGGCTTTCAAGCGAAAATCATGACTCAAATCGATGATTTTCACCGAATCAGGAAGGCTTGTGTTTTCAATGAACTCCTTTGATTTTCCGTGTCCCATGCATAAAAACAGGACATCAGCCTTGGTCAAATCCGGATCAGCTTCAAATGTCAAGCTTGTTTCGCCAATCAAATCGCGGTGAACAGCATCAACCAAATTGCCGGCATTGCTACTGCTCTGCACAAAAGCAATTTCTGCTTCGGGATGGTTCAGCAAAATGCGAATCAACTCACCAGCGGTATATCCTGCTCCTCCTATTATTCCAACTTGAATCATGAAAGTTCTCCGAATTAATATTTTTTATTGACTGAATTGTAAATCTTCAGTGATGTTCCCAATATTTTAGTGAAACCTTTTACATCTTCGCTTGTCCAGGCTTTGTTCATTTCGCCGTACTCTCCAAAATCTGATTTCATTAAATCGTAGTCCGACTCAATGCCCACCAGCACATAATGATAAGGTTTCAGTTTAATGATGACTTTCCCGGTCACCGTTTCCTGCGTACTTTCGAGAAACTTTTCAATGTCACGCATCACCGGATCGAGGTAAAGGGCTTCGTGTAAAAACATGCCATACCAGTTCGCCAATTGCTCTTTCCAGTACATTTGCCATTTGGTCAAGGTGTGCTTTTCAAGCATTTGGTGCGCTTTAATAATCAGCATGGGAGCGGCAGCTTCAAAACCTACCCGGCCTTTGATACCGATAATGGTATCGCCAATGTGCATGTCACGGCCAATGGCAAAAGGAGCAGCCAGCACTTCCACAGCGCGAATGGCATCTACGGTATTGAAATATTTTTTTCCGTCAACGCCTTTCAGCTCACCTTCAACAAAATCAAGCGCAATTTCCTTCTCGCCTTTTTCCTTGAGTTGCGACGGGTATGCTTCCTCTGGCAAGGTTTTCTCTGACGTCAGCGTTTCTTTACCGCCAATACTTGTTCCCCACAAACCCTTGTTAATGGAATACGCCATTTTTGACCAATCCGCTTCAACTCCATGATCTTTGAGGTAGTCGATCTCAGCCTGACGGGTCAATTGCAAATCGCGGGTTGGCGTTAAAATTTGAATATCGGGTGCCAGCACTTCAAAAGTGAGATCGAAACGAACCTGATCGTTTCCGGCTCCAGTACTGCCGTGCGCCACATATTTAGCGCCTATTTTCTTAGCATACTCAATGATCGCCATGGCCTGAAAAACCCGTTCGGAGCTGACCGATACCGGATAAGTACTATTACGCAAAACATTGCCATACACCATGTAGCGAATACACTTATTGTAATAGGTATCCGTTACATCCAACGTCACATGCTTGGTAGATCCCAGCTCATAGGCCCGCTTTTCAATATCGTCCAGCTCTTCGCCATCAAAGCCACCAGTATTAGCAATTGCCGTATAAACCTCAAGGTTCTTTTCAACTGACAAATACTTTGCGCAAAAGGAAGTATCCAAACCTCCGCTGTATGCTAATACGACTTTTTCTTTCATATGTGTATTATTTTAAACAAATTTACTCCTAAACCTTTCCCATTCGAATGGGACTTTGGCTTCAACTTTCCAATCATTTCCAACAAGGAATTCCGCTTTGGCTTTTCCTCTTGTTTTACTTTCTTTTCTTCCCAGGCTGGATCAAACAGCATGCCGGTACACAAACATTTCGAGCGTTCGGTGCGTGTCAAAATATCGTAATTCACACAACTCTGGCAGCCTTTCCAAAAATCTGCATCATCGGTCAATTCAGAAAAAGTAACCGGACGATAACCCAGTTCATGGTTGATTTTCATCACGGCCAAGCCGGTCGTCAATCCAAAAATTTTGGCTTTTGGGAATCTTGTCCGCGACAACTCAAACGCTTTCTTTTTAATCTCTCGTGCCAGCCCAATTCCTCGATAATCACGCACTACAATCAAACCCGAGTTGGCCACAAAACGATTGTGCCCCCACGATTCGATGTAGCAAAATCCGGCAAATGTTTCACCATCCAAAGCAATGATCGCCTTACCTTCCGTAATTTTGTTGGTAATATATTCATCCGAGCGGCGGGCAATACCCGTTCCCCGTTCTTTCGAGGCCAAATCAATGCTGTCATTGATCACAGTAACATAATTCAAATGCGAAACATTCGCAGCGGTTACTTTTATATCTTTAATGTTTTTCATTGAGTCTATTCAACTATCCAATTTTATCTTCCAACTTTGGCATCACCAAAATCAGGCTATTTATTAAATCACTGGGAGTCACACCTTCTCTCATCACCAACAAAATGGTGTCATCCCCCGCTATACTTCCAATAATTTCATACGGATCGGCATTGTCTAACACCGCAGCCAAACTGCTGGCATAACCCGGCCGTGTTCTTAAGACCGCCAGATTTCCGGAGAATTGCAAATCACGAAAACCGTCGACCAAAAAATTTACCCGCGTGTTTTCTCGCTGTGGTTCTACACTTACTCCTTCAGGAATCACATAAACGTATCCCTTATTGAAATGTGGCACCTTGGCAACTTTCAAAATCTTTAAATCGCGCGACAAGGTAGCCTGAGTCAATTCAAATCCATCTTCTTTCAATTGTACGAGCAACTCTTCCTGGCTGCTCACCTCTTTTGAAGTGATGATTCGTTTAATGGCCAACTGTCTTTTCGTACGATTCTTCATTTTGTGTTTTGTATATATATGCAATTCCTTTGCAAAAATATGCAATTATTACAGAATTCAAATTTTTATTCCGGAATTATTTCTATTTTTGTAGCCGGATCGTTCAGAAATCAAAAAAGAATATTTTATCAAGATGAACGTTTTCGAAGTATTACAAATATGACGGTGAAGAAAAGACATTATTTAAAAGAAATAAGCACAATGCGTTTGCCCTACTTTCAGTAGTCAGACGCATTTTTTTTAATCTATAAGCGACTATTACAATGACACAGGCAAAGAAAGTCAGTTTGGTTTTAGAGGATGGGACCAGATTTGAAGGGAAATCGTTCGGATATGATCACTCCATCGCCGGTGAAGTGGTTTTTTATACGGCCATGACTGGTTATCCGGAAAGTTTAACAGATCCTTCATATACTGGTCAGATTTTGGTTTCGACCTACCCGATGATCGGAAATTACGGTGTCCCAACCGACCTTTTGGACGAGGGGATCCACGCGCACTACGAGTCGCACAAAGTACATATCAGCGGATTGATTATTTCGGATTATTCTTCGGAATACAGTCACTGGAATGCCCAGAAAAGTTTGGGAGACTGGTTAAAGGAATCGAAAGTTCCGGGACTGTATGATATTGACACACGGGCGCTCACCAAAGTTCTGCGTGTCAAAGGATCGATGCTGGGAAAAATCGAATTTGAGGATGAACCGATTGATTTTTACGATCCCAACAAAGAGAACCTGGTAGCCATAGCCAGTATTCAGAAAAAAGAAGTTTATGGAAATGGCGAACACAAAGTCGTTCTGATTGACTGTGGCGTAAAAAACAACATCATCCGCTGTTTGCTCAAACGCAATGCCACCGTGATCCGTGTGCCCTGGGATTATGACTTTTCCGGTGAGGAATACGACGGTATCTTCATTTCCAATGGACCGGGCGATCCCGCACGATGTGAAAAAACAGTAGAGAATATTAAAAAAGTGATGGACATCGAAAAGCCCATTATGGGGATTTGCCTGGGAAACCAACTACTGGCGCGTGCTGCCGGTGCTGATACATTCAAGCTAAAATTCGGACACCGCAGCCACAACCAACCGGTTTTGTTGACCGGAACCGATCGTTGCTTCATCACCTCGCAAAACCATGGTTACGCCGTGTCGCCTGAATCACTGACTGACGATTGGGAAACGCTGTTTATTAATGTAAACGACAACACCAACGAAGGAATCCGGCACAAATCAAAACCGTTCTTCTCTACCCAATTCCACCCGGAAGCATCCAGCGGACCGGTTGATACGGAGTATTTGTTTGATGAGTTCATCCAAAATATTGTTGACTTTAAGCAAAAAGCCTAATCATTTATAACACAGTTTACAATGAGTAACCAAATAAATAAAAGCATCAAAAAAGCCATTGTTCTGGGATCAGGAGCACTGAAAATTGGAGAAGCCGGCGAATTTGACTATTCCGGATCGCAGGCGCTGAAAGCCTTAAAGGAAGAAGGGGTTGAAACGGTTCTGATTAACCCGAACATTGCCACCATACAGACATCACAAGAAATTGCCGATAAGATTTACTTTTTACCTGTCACTGCCTTTTTCGTAGAGCAGGTAATCAAGAAAGAAAAACCAGATGGAATTCTGCTGGCCTTTGGCGGACAAACAGCTCTAAACTGTGGGGTGGATTTATTCCGTCAGGGAATCCTGGAGAAATACAACATCCAAGTGGTTGGAACGCCGGTTCAGTCGATTATTGACACAGAAGATCGTCAGATTTTCGCTGGAAAGCTCGGAGAAATAGAAGTGCTAACGCCACGTAGTATCGCCTGTGTCAACATGGCCGAGGCCAAAGAGGCTGCCAACAAGTTGGGATACCCCATCATTATTCGCGCGGCTTATACGCTTGGCGGACTTGGAAGTGGTTTCTGCACAACCGATCAGGAACTGAAAGACCTGGCATCCAGTGCCTTTTCCTACTCTCCTCAAATCCTGGTTGAAGAGTCGCTAAAAGGCTGGAAAGAAGTAGAATACGAAGTGGTGCGCGACCAGTACGATAACTGCATCACCGTTTGTAACATGGAAAACTTCGACCCCCTCGGAATCCATACCGGTGAGAGTATTGTTGTTGCCCCCTCACAAACCTTATCAAACAAGGAATACCACAAACTGCGGTCGGTTTCAATTCGGATTATACGCCACATCGGGATTGTTGGCGAATGCAACGTTCAGTTTGCGCTCGACCCCTTTTCCGAGGATTACCGCGTGATCGAAGTGAATGCACGTCTTTCGCGCTCCTCAGCACTGGCATCAAAAGCAACCGGCTATCCACTGGCTTTTGTGGCCGCAAAATTAGGTTTGGGCTATGGACTACACGAACTGAGCAACTCGGTAACCAAGGTCACCACTGCTTGTTTCGAACCGGCACTGGACTATGTGGTTTGTAAAATCCCACGCTGGGATCTCACGAAGTTCAGCGGCGTATCGAAAAACCTCGGTAGTTCCATGAAATCTGTTGGCGAAATTATGGCTATTGGCCGAAGCTTCGAAGAAGCCATCCAAAAAGGTATTCGGATGATTGGCATCGGGATGCACGGCTTTGTTGCCAACAACGAAGAAATCACCATCGAACAGATTGACGAAGAATTGACCAATCCCACGGATCGCCGGATTTTTGCCATTGCATCGGCCTTCGACCGAAGCTATACGATTGATGAAATTTACGAGAAGACCAAGATTGACCGCTGGTTCCTTCAAAAATTATACAAAATACACAAGCTAAAAGAACGCTTGCTTCCGATACAAAGCTTGCCCGAGCTTCAGGACGACCTGTTGCTTGAATCGAAAAAAGCAGGCTTCTCCGATTTTCAGATCGCACGACTGGTGCTAAAAGCCTCGAACAAAGAGATGAACGCCAAGCTGATTGAAGTTCGCGAGCACCGAAAAGCCAGGAACATTAAACCGGTTGTGAAACAGATTGACACACTGGCAGGCGAATATCCGGCGCAGACCAATTACCTGTACATGACTTATAACGGTACAGAGCACGATATTGACTTTCCGAAGGATAACAACTCCGTGATTGTACTTGGTTCGGGCGCCTATCGCATTGGTAGTTCGGTTGAGTTTGACTGGTGTTCGGTCAATGCCATCAACACCATCCGCAAAGAAGGCTACCGCTCCATCATGATCAATTACAACCCCGAAACGGTGAGTACCGACTACGATACCTGCGACCGGCTCTTCTTTGATGAGCTCACGTTTGAGCGGGTAATGGATGTGATTGACCTGGAAAGCCCCAAAGGCGTGATCCTATCGGTTGGTGGGCAAATTCCGAACAACCTGGCGATGAAACTTGCCGCTCAGGATGTACCGATTCTGGGTACTTCAGCACAAAAAATTGATAACGCCGAAGACCGCAAAAAATTCAGTTCCTTGCTCGATGAACTGGGTGTTGACCAGCCACGTTGGAACGAGCTAACAAGCATCGAGGGCATTTACAAATTTGTTGAAGAAGTTGGTTACCCCTTACTGATTCGCCCTTCTTATGTCCTTTCGGGTGCAGCCATGAATGTGGTGTCGAACGAAGACCAACTGGAGCATTTCCTGCAGCTGGCAGCCGATGTGTCGAAAGAATACCCCGTTGTGGTTTCCGAATTTATTGAGCTGGCCAAGGAAATTGAAATTGACGCGGTTGCCGACAAAGGCGAAGTGGTCGCTTATGCCATTTCGGAACATGTCGAGTTTGCCGGCGTTCATTCGGGTGATGCCACCATTGTATTTCCACCACAAAAATTGTATGTGGAAACCATCCGCCGCATCAAGCGAATCTCGCGCGAAATAGCCAAAGCACTCGAGATATCAGGTCCCTTCAATATGCAGTTTCTGGCCAAAGATAACGACATCAAGGTAATTGAGTGCAACCTACGGGCATCGCGCAGTTTCCCGTTTGTTTCGAAGGTCATGAAAATCAACCTGATTGAAATTGCCACGCAAGTCATGCTCGGTGCGCCTTATCTGAAGCCCGACAAATCGCTGTTCGAACTGGACTATGTTGGTGTAAAAGCACCCCAGTTCTCCTTTGCCCGCCTGTTAAATGCCGACCCGGTTTTGGGTGTTGATATGTCATCAACCGGGGAAGTAGGTTGTATTGGAGAAAACTTCTACGAAGCGCTTTTGAAAGCCATGCTATCCGTTGGTTACAATTTCCCGAAAAAGAACATCCTAATTTCTTCAGGTCCAGCCCGTTCAAAGCTGGAAATGCTAAACAGCGCGCGCATGTTGGTTGAAAAGGGCTATCATGTTTTTGCGACCGAGGGAACTCACCGTTTCCTTCGCGAAAACAAAGTGGAATCAACCATGTTGCACTGGCCCGATGAGGAAGATCAGCATCCAAATACAATCGAATACCTTCGGGAGAAAAAAATTGACCTGGTGGTGAATATTCCCAAGAATTACACCAAGCGCGAGTTAAGCAACGGGTATAAAATTCGCAGAAATTCCATTGACTATAACGTGCCCCTGATTACCAACGCACGACTGGCCAGTGCATTTATTT
>CAXXES010000006.1:0-1240919 GCA_963677175.2 uncultured Sunxiuqinia sp. | reverse complement strand
TTGCTGATTTTGTTTTTCGAATGACCAGCATCCGCGGCTCTATTTCGTTGATGTTTTTGTTCCAAATGAATACCCTTGCAAAGTGATACTCCCCAGTCAGTTTCCCTTTGGTTGTATTGCGGACCTTGATCTTTTCCCAATCACCGGGCTGAAGATTTTCCATGTACTTGGTTACAGTCATGTCCGGTGTTGATGCTTTGAGCCTTTTTGGGGCGGGCCCTCTGTTTGATTTACGTTCGGGAAGGAACAGCTCTGGCTGGTCGATGAATATTTTTTGGTCGCTGTGGATATCCAGCATATAAACATAGCCCATTTGGTCGATTGACCGGGCCAGGTTGGCATCGTTGCCGTAATAGCCATCGCCGCCGATAAAATCGAACGAAACCCCGTTTTGAACTTGTTGACGGATAATTTCTTCGGCCAATTCCAGTTTGGTCTTGAACGCCCTGTTCCCTTCGGGGATGCCGGCTTCCTCGCAACGCTCCGGATCCTCGCACCAATCTTGTGGCAGGTATAACCGGGCATCGACCATTGAAGCAAAATCACCGTTGCTCAGGCAGGCAAACACGGCAACCTGCGAATTGGATATTTTGCCCACATTGCCACAGTACTGCCATCCAACACCAACACTTTTATCGCCTTTCTTCACCCAGCCGCTTTCGTCAATTATTAACCCGGTTAACTTCCGCTTGGGCAATACCGAGCTTACCTCTCTGGAAACCTGATCAATAACCTCGCGCTCGTCCCATTTTGACTCGGTAATAAAGTGTTGCATCTGATGGTAGTGGACATTCAGGTCTTCACTGATACGTTCAATGTTGCGTAATTGACTTTGCACAATTCCTTTCGTGTAATGTTCTGCTTTATCAAAAAATTTCTTTGTCCGGTTACAAAATATAGACTCATACGGGACAAGGTGTTCACTCAGCCTCCGGGACAACCAGGCCAGTGTTTTTCCATATGTATTACTTTTTTTACGAGGTGTTAAACATAGCTCGGAACGATAGATTTGTTCTTCGATGACACCTCTAAAATACTAAAAAACAATTACTCAACCAAATTTAAATCAAAGAAAATCAACACCTTAAAGCCTTTTTTCTAATCTGTTAAAGTAGAATTAAAGAATGACAAAAGTAAAAACGAAGCCGTCAAGGGAAAACGTCTCAATGCCGGATGGGATAACAATTATTTGGGTCAGATACTAAAATATTAGATGCTTTTGTCTGTTATTAATGTGTACCTTTTGTTCCGGGGCAGATATTCTTTTATCTTTAGCGGTTCGAAGAATTAAAGAATCAAAGACCATGATGACACAAATTAAGAAAACAATAGCCATTGGTATCGTCCTCATTTCTGGATTGATTTCAATGACTAATCCGGCAGAGGCGCAGGATGTTCAGGCAAACATGATGAAATATGGACGCTTGTTGCAGTTGATTGAAAGTAACTATGTTGATACAACGAATATTGATAATCTGACTGAAAAAGCCATTGTTGAAGTCCTGAAGCAACTTGATCCGCATTCGGTATATATTTCCAAAGAAGAAGTTGAAAAAATGAACGAGCCACTGCAAGGTAGTTTTGAAGGGATCGGTATTTCGTTCAATATTTTTAAAGATACTTTGTTGGTTGTTGCAACCATTCCCGGAGGTCCTTCTGAAAAAGTTGGCTTGCAGGCCGGCGATCGCATTGTGCAGGTTGACGATAAAGATATTGCAGGCATCGGTTTAGAAAACAGTGATGTTTTTGAAATGCTCCGTGGCGATAAGGGAACGCGTGTTAACCTGAAAGTTCTTCGAAACGGGCAGGAAGATCTGTTGGACTTTCGGATCATTCGTGACAAAATTCCGATTTACAGTCTGGATGCATCGTACATGCTTAACGACGAAACAGGCTACATTAAATTGAACCGTTTTTCGGCTACGACTACCGATGAGTTTTTCGATGCCATAAAAGCGTTGAAACGGAAACCCGGATTTCAGAACATGGTGTTGGATTTGCGTGGAAACGGTGGAGGTTATTTGAAAGCGGCCATTGAACTGGCTGATCAGTTTCTTGGAGCTTTTAAAATGGTTGTTTACACCGAAGGCGAGAATAATAAGCGAAAAGATTATAAAGCTTCTGCTTTAGGCGAGTTTGAGCAAGGGAAACTGGTGGTTTTAATTGATGAAGGTTCCGCTTCGGCCAGCGAAATTGTTGCGGGTGCCATTCAGGATTGGGATCGTGGCGTGGTGATCGGACGCCGCTCGTTTGGAAAAGGTCTGGTTCAGCAACCATACTTTTTAAACGACGGCTCCATGATCCGGCTCACAACAGCTCATTACTACACGCCGAGCGGTCGGGGTATTCAAAAATCGTATGATGAAGGAGTTGATGCTTATCGAAATGATTACCTGAAGCGATTTGAAGCCGGAGAGTTCTTTACCCGTGATAGCATTCATTTTGACGAAAAACTGATGTTTGAAACCCTGATCAACAAGCGAACCGTTTATGGCGGAGGCGGGGTTATGCCCGATATTTTCGTGCCCATGGATACTTCGCTGAATTACGGCTACTTTAACCAAATGGTGCGAAAAAATATTGTTTATACGGCCACCTTAGACTATCTGGATAAAAACCGGTCCGAGTTCTCACAAAAGTATCCTTCATTTGATGTTTATCAGAAAACCTTTGTTGTTGGAGATGAACTGGTAGAAAAAATGCTGGACGAGGCCGATAAGGAAGGTATTGAACGGGAAGATGAAAGTGTAGCGTTTGCCCGGCCAATCATTAAAGAACAGGTCAGAGCTATCGTTGCCCGCGATTTATTTGGACAAAATGAGTTTTATCAAGTAATAAACGAGGATAATGATGTGATTAAGGAAGCTTTAAAAGTCTTGAAAAACAGCTCTGAATATAAGAACCTTCTGGTAGAAAACTAATCCATGACTGATTCTTTATTGACTTGGCTGACGGCTAATTACATTGAGTTGATTGGGGCTGTTTTGGGGTTTGCATACATTTTTCTTTCCATACGGCAGCATATTTTTACCTGGCCGGTTGGTTTAATAACTTCAGCAATTTACGTTTACGTATTTTTGGTTTCGAAATTTTATGCCGACATGCTGCTGCAGGTTTACTACGTGGGAGTGAGCATTTATGGCTGGTATTTTTGGTTGAAAGGGAACCCGAATGCTGATACTGAGTTAAAAGTGAGCCGAATGCCTCGGAAGTTTTACCTCCCGGCTGCTGGTGTCACAATCGTTTTATTTCTTATTTTCCTTTTTGGCTTGAAGTATTACACCGATTCTCCGTTTCCGTTTGGCGATTCGCTAACCACGGCCATGAGCATTGTAGCAACCTGGATGTTGGCTCGCAAGTACCTGGAACATTGGTTGATTTGGATTTTTGTTGATTTTTTCTCCGCTTTTCTATATGGCTTTAAAGAGCTGTGGCCTACAGTTGTTTTGTTTCTCGTTTACACCGGCATGGCAGTGGTTGGATTCCGCAGTTGGAGAACCGATTTAAAAGAACAGCATGCGTGAAATCATCCGGATAGCGATTACAGGACCCGAATCAACGGCAAAAAGCACCTTGGCGCAAGCCTTAGCCGATCATTACGATGGCACTTTTTACCCGGAATATGCCCGCGAATACTTGCGGGAACATTCAACTGAATATACTTACCAGGATTTAGAATGGATTACTGAAAAGCAAATTCAGCAATACCATGAAGCTTCAAATTGCCGAAAGAACATTGTTTTTTTCGATACCTGGCTGATCATTACCAAGATCTGGTTTCAGTGGGCTTATCAAACCGAGCCTGCTTGGCTGGAGAAGGAAATTTCGACCCTGCCTATCGATTTGTATCTGCTTTGTTTACCCGACATTCCCTGGGAGCCCGATCCCTTGCGGGAGCATGGTGGTGAAGACCGGCTTCGGTTGTTCGATGCTTATAAAGCAGAATTGATCCAACGAAAGTTGAAGTTTGTAGAAATTGGTGGGCTTGGAGACCAACGAATTGAGAATGCCATTCAGGCTGTTTTGTCTTTGTCCCATTCCTGATTTGTTTTTGCCTTTCCTTGTTTTTTAGTAATAAAAAGGGGACTTTTGTTTGAGTATAAATCTCCGGAAAGTTTTCTGAAATCAAAAATATTAGTCAGATGAAGATTGCTGCAAACATTACGCAACTGATTGCCAATACACCGATGGTTGAACTGAATCGATTGACGAAGGGATGTCTGGCTCGTGTGATTGTAAAGCTTGAATCGCAAAATCCGGGAGGTTCGGTGAAAGATCGCCTGGCATTGGCCATGATTGAGCGTGCCGAAAAAGAAGGCCTGATCAATAGCGAGACGGTTATCATTGAGCCAACCAGCGGAAACACCGGCATAGGATTGGCCATGGTTTGTGCGGTGAAGGGGTACACCTTGAAAATTGTGATGCCCGAAAGTGTTTCGATGGAGCGCAGATTGATCTTGCGGGCTTATGGTGCTGAATTAGTGCTCACATCGGCGAAAGGCGGAATGCGTGAGGCAATTGAGCAAACAGAGCAACTAGCTCGCGAGTTGAATAATGTTTTTATCCCCATGCAGTTTGCTAATCCGGTGAATGTAGAAATGCACCGAAAAACAACCGCGCTTGAGATATGGAATGATACGGATGGCACAATCGATATTTTTGTGGCCGGAGCTGGGACCGGTGGAACTATTACTGGTGTCTCGGAAGTGCTGAAAGAGAAAAAACCATCGGTTTATAGTGTTGTTGTTGAGCCTCAAAACTCATCAATATTATCTGGTAATCCGCCAGGGACGCATAAAATTCAGGGTATTGGTGCCGGCTTTATTCCGAAGGTATTGAATACCAAAATTTATGATGAAGTTTTTCAGGTGTCGGACGAAGATGCACTAGAGACAGCCCGTTTGCTGGCAAAGGAGGAGGGGCTGTTTTGCGGAATATCGTCGGGAGCCAATGTGTATGCTGCTTTGAAGGTTGCCAAAAGGGCTGAAAACAAAGGCAAGTGCGTTGTTGTTATCCTATGCGACACTGGTGAGCGATATTTAAGTACAACTTTATTTAATCAAGAAAAAGATGCAATCTGATTCCAAAATTTTAACCATTTTAAATAAGACAGTCGACCAGCTTTCTGCCCCACGGAGTTATGGCGAGGTTTGCCACGAGCATCGGTTAGGAGAGCCTTTACCATCTACCGAAAAGCTGGCAAAGATTGTCAACATGATCCGCGAAATTCTTTTTCCGGGTTACTTTGGAAATACGAGCTTGCGACCAAATACAATAAAGCATTATATGGGTGTTTATGTCGATGAGCTTTTTGAAGCCTTGTCGGAGCAAATTTTAGCTGGTTTGTGTTTTACCTGCAAAAAACCTGAAGAGGTTGATATGCACGAACGTAACCATCATGCTCAGGGGGTCGCCTCGGAGTTCATTTCATCGCTACCCGAAATACGCAGAAAATTGGTTGGCGATGTTGAAACCGCTTTTGTTGGCGACCCGGCTGCCAAAAGCCAGAGCGAAGTCATTTTTTGTTATCCGGCTATCCGCGCCATTTCCAACTACCGGGTTGCACACCAATTGCTGAAACTGAATGTGCCTTTAATTCCGCGGATTATTGGGGAAATGGCGCATTCCGAAACAGGAATTGATATTCATCCCAAAGCTGAAATCGGAGAATCGTTCACCATCGATCATGGCACGGGCGTAGTGATTGGCTCAACCTGTATCATTGGAAATAATGTCAAACTGTATCAAGGGGTTACTCTGGGCGCAAAAAGTTTTCCGTTGGATGAAGATGGAAACCCAATTAAAGGCGTTCCGCGCCATCCAATTGTTGAGGATAATGTCATTATTTATGCGCAGGCGACAATACTTGGGCGCATAACGGTTGGTCAAAACTCAATTATTGGAGGTAACGTTTGGGTAACCAACAATGTGCCAGCTAATTCAAAAATTGTCCAGTTTAAGGTGCGCGAAACATCGTTTAGCGACGGCGCTGGAATATAATCACCAATAATTAGTGACTATTCACTATTTTCTTAATTAAAAACATGCAAGATAATTATCGTTTTGTGGCTACGACTTATGCAGGTTTGGAGTCTGTTTTAGCTGAAGAATTGATTGGCCTTGGAGCCGATGATGTGGAACAAGCAAGACGTTCCGTTTATTTTAGCGGAAATCTGGAGTTGATGTACCGGGCAAATTATGCCTTGCGTACCGCTTTGAAAGTCTTGATGCCTTTGCGCACATTTCGTATCAAACGGGTCGATGATCTTTATCATCAGGTGTCGAAAGTGAAGTGGGAAGATTATTTTGATGCCAATCAAACTTTTGCGGTTCAAAGCAAGGTGTTTAACGAGCTGTTTAGAAATTCGATGTTTGCATCGCTGAAAGCCAAAGATGCTATTGTAGATCGGTTTCGCCGGATTAGCGGACAACGGCCATCAATCAATGTTAATCAACCTGATATTTTAATCAACCTTCATATTTCCAATGAAGAATGTTCTATTTCGTTGGATAGCAGTGGTGAATCGTTACACAAACGAGGCTATCGCATCGGGAATCATGAAGCGCCAATTAGCGAGGTTCTTGCTGCTGGAATGCTGAAATTGTCAGGGTGGAGTGGTGATGAATCATTAACTGATCCGATGTGTGGTTCAGGAACAATCATTATAGAAGCTGCAATGCTGGCCAAAAATATTTTACCAGGCGAGATTCGTCAGGGGTATAGTTTTCAGAAATGGAAAAATTACAATGAGGCAATCTTTAGAGATATTAAAGACCAAAAAGATCACAAACAGCTTGATTTTAAAATTTATGGATCCGATATTTCGAGACAAAATATCGACATGACCTATGCAAATGCCGAAAAAGCGAATGTCTTAGATGTTGTTCAGCTTGATATTGCTGACTTTCGTACTTTGGAAAAAAGAGATAAATCTGCTTTCCTACTATTTAATCCCCCTTATGGCGAGCGGATTAAGTCTGGTGATCAAGCTTTTTATTCGATGATCGGAGAACGTTTAAAACATCATTATCCTAATACCATCGTCTGGTTGATCAGCATGAACGAGTGTTTAAAATCGATCGGATTAAAACCCGAGATTAAAATTCCACTTTACAATGGTTCCCTGGCGTGTAGCTTCAGAGAGTACAAACTTTATAAGGGGTCTAAAAAATCGTCTGATTAATTTTTCCTTAAATTATCGTATTTAATTTGCACCTTTTTGCTGTCCGCAGATATCTCGCTTACAAGAACGCTGCTCAAAGAACGGTTGAAAATGATAAAAAGACACCGGACATTATAATCCTGATTCTACGGAGCTTTTCAAACTTAAATGTGCAATAGATAATTTGTGATGAATAAGTGATGATTAGTCAAGATCAGGAACGATTAGATCTCTGTCACGAGAAATGCCACCTTTAACTTGGTTTAGTTCTTCTTTTGTTAAAATTTCGAATGCATCAAAAATGTTGTTCTCGTTGTTAGCAAATAAAGTTTTCATTACTTTTAAATTTTAATGGTTAATACTTTTAATTCCTTAATTATCCTTTGTTCGCTTCTTTATTCCGAAAAAGGGGAAAAGGTAACCCCCAAGAGAGTGAAAAAATGAAAGAAAATAAAATGCTATTGCGTAAGTGTTTTACTTTGAGTGTTTTTGGATTGGTATTTTTTTTTATTTTTTTTACTAATTCTGATGGACTTTATGCATTCAATCAGGATATTTCACAAAGAGATAAGGATAGTCTCGACTTTTATTTGCTAAATGAAGAGGGTAGAGGGGCGTTGTTTCTTGGTGATTTTGAGGAAGCCATTATGAATTTTGAAAAGGCGATTAGTTTAGGTGGAAATGTATTTGGAGGTCACAGCATTAAACTTGTTTCCCCATTAGCAAACAAAGGAATTGCTTTTAAAAATAATGGAGAATATGACAAGGCGATTGAAGTCTATCTTAAAGCAGAGAATGTAATTAAGGAAGTATATTCTTCAGATGATCCCAGGTTAGGGTATGTTTATAGTAATCTTGGAACCGTATATAAACTTAGAGGAGATTATCTGAAAAATCAGGAGTATCAGCGGGCTGCTTTGCGGGTGTTTTCTAATGATTCTAAAAGGTATTTCGATGCGATAGAGATTGCTAAATACAACATTACGGAGACCTTATATTTGCTGAAGAATTACGATGAGGCGATTCAAACAAGTTTAGCCAATGTAGTTCGGGGCGATGATGAGTCAAAGTCCTTTTACTATAGTCTTTTAGCTCGCATTTATAATGAGCTTGGCGATGTGGTGATGACTAAGAATTACTATCAAGAAACCTTTGATGTTCTTATTCAATTAAAAGGTGAAAGCAGTTATGATTTGGGTTTGGAATATTCGGATTACACTTCTTTTTTGTTGTCGGTTGGGGAATGCGACGAGGCTTTGAAATATGTAGAATTATCGGAGGCGTTAGTTCGAAAATTCTTTACCACAAAAAGTTTGCAGTACAGCGATGTGATGGTGAATTTTGCTGATTATTATTTAGAGCGAAGTTCAGAGGCCAGTGGCTTAAGCGATTTTTATACAAAGAGAAAGAAGGATTTATTGATTGCGCTGGATTATTATCAAAAAGCCTTGGTTGCCGGCACAGATGGGTTTTCTGTTTTGGATGTACCTGTTAATCCAGAGTTGGGACAGGAAATTTCGGAGATTCAATTGCTGGAGGTATTGAAGAAAAAAGCCTACTGTTTGGAAATGTTGGCCGACCTGAATTTGTCTGCATTCAGAAAGCAGGACGCGATCGCCAATTACACGATTGCTTTGGAAACCATTGAGAAAGCGGTTGAAGTAATCCACCAAATCCGGACAGGCTATGTTTCAGAAGATAGTCAGTTCTTTCTATCTGAAAATCAAGAGCCTACGTTTATGTTGGCTGTTGGTGTGAGCTACAAGCTTTATCAGCAAACCAGCGATTTGAGCTACGCTCATAAGGGATTTGAACTGGCTGAAAAAAGTAAGTCGGCCAGCTTTTTAGCCTCAATTAAAGACTCGAGAGCTAAGAAATTTGGGGGAATTCCTGATAGTTTGCTGAACCGGGAAGATTACCTGAAAATGAATATTACGAGCTACAAGGAAATGCTTTTTGAGGAGAATCAGAATTCGGAACCTGATTCGATCCGGCTTGAATTGTTCAATTCCAAAATTTTTCAGTTGGGAGAAGAATATGAGCAGTTAGTGCAGCTTTTTGAAGACTCTTTTCCGAACTATTATTCGTTTAAGTATAAGAATGATGTTGTTGGTATTGAGTCGATTCAGAATCGGATTAGCAGGAAAACAGCGGTGGTTGAATATTTGATTGAAGAGCCAAATGAGAAGCAAAAGTACGGGCAGGTTTTTAAGTTTATTATTACAAGTAACGATTTTCGTTTCACCAGAGAAGTGATCGATTCAAGTTTTGTCTCTGATATCGAATCGGTGCATCAATTTTTAACCAGTTCGAAATATTTGTTTACGGGAATGTCTGAATTTAAAGGATATGTTACATCGGCCTACCAGCTTTATCAAACTTTGTTGCAGAACGATCAAGCCTTGTTGGAAGGCAGGGAGTTGGTGGTTATTCCGGATGATAAGTTGGCGTACATTCCTTTTGATGCTTTGCTCTCGCAGATGCCGGATACAAGCAAGATGAATTTCAGGACACTGCCATATTTGGTACAGGATTATTCGATCAGCTACACCTATTCTGCGACCTTGCTTTTTAACTATTTCGATAAAGCCAAACTTGCTGAAAAAGATTTGATTGCTTTTGCCCCCAGCTACGAAGACGATAATCGGGATTATACGGCGATTTCGGAATACCGGGGCGGTTTACTTCCGCTACCTGCTGTAAGTAAGGAAGTTGATTTTATTAGGGAATATATTTCTGGTGATGTTTTTAAAGATTCACTTGCCCAGGAGTCGCAGTTTAAGAAGTTGGCTTTGGAGTACGATATTCTTCACCTGGCTATGCACACCCTGATTAATGACACCCTGCCTATGTATTCAAAATTGGCCTTTTCAAAGCCGTATATCGATCAAACAGAGGATGGCTGGTTGAATACCAACGAAATTTACACCATGGATTTAAAAGCGCGAATGGCAGTATTGAGCGCGTGTAACACTGGAAGCGGCAAGTTACAGAAAGGGGAGGGTGTGATGAGTTTGGCGCGTGGTTTTTTGTATGCTGGTTGTCCGTCTATTGTCATGACTTTGTGGGAAGTGGAGGACGAGTCGGGTGCTTATATTATGAAAGATTTTTATAAGTTTCTGTCAAAGGGGAAAAGCAAGAATGAAGCGTTGCGATCAGCTAAGCTGGCACATATTCAGAATGCCGATCCACTGAAAGCTCACCCTCATTATTGGCTTGGTTATGTAGTTGTTGGAAACTCGGAGCCATTGTTTAAAAGTAAAGATGTGTACTTCATTTTAATCATCTTTGGCGTGATTATCTTCCTTTTTCTTGATCAGATTTACCGCAAAAAGAAAGCCAGGATTGGTTAATCCCGGGCTTTCTTTAACCATTATTTAAAAAAAACTTCATCCGCAAAAGGAACGTATTTCGAATTAGATTCCGTGAACATGAAGGATAATAAGGAATTTCATTATGAATACGGTGAAAATGAACGTTTTAACTTTAAGGATATTGAACTAAGGAATTAATGATCAAAAGTATTATCGGTTCATTTTTTTGCCAACAATTTTTAATTTTTATCGTTGTCTTTATCTGTTCCCGGGTTATTCCTCTAGGTATTTTATTTTTCTCAGGATGGCTGAGGCTTTTTCCCGATAAAAACTATCGCTGGTTGCTATTTTACTGAACTGCCGGTATGCTTTTTTTCTGTTTTCATTTTGCAGGTAGCACAGTCCAATGTACCATTGGGCCTGTTCGATAAACAAGTTATCGCGGTCTCTTATCACGTTTTGATACGAAATAAGTGCTTTTTCAGTCTGCCCGGTCTCCTGGTAGATCATTCCAGAGTAAAAGTTGCTGACTGGGTTATTTGGGTCAATTTCGAGCACTTGGACAAATAGGTTGATGGCTGTGTGGTATTCCTGCTCGTTGAACTGATGCAGGGCTTTGGTCAGTTTGCCGTCAATCAGGGCATCGCCCGAACGGAAAATCCCAGTTGTTTCGTAGGGCTGGTAGTATCTGGTGTACAGTTCGGTATCGCTCGATGGATTGTTTCTACTAATCACACCTGCAATACTCATAATCAGAACGAGTGAGGCAGCTACTGTTGCGATGGCGACTCTGGATGTGTTGATTCTTGACGCGAATGAGCGTTTTTGCTTTTCTTCGCGGTTTATTTCCTTGCTGATGGCGCCGAGGGAGGCCCGCAATTCCATGATGTCGGTTTCGCCAATAGCCTTGTCAATTTCTCCAACCAAGTTCAGCTCAGTCTCCAGATCCGGGTTTTCGGCTAGTTCCGATTCAAATGAAGTTAGCTTTTCATCGTTCAGCTCGTTATTCAGGTACTGGTCAATTTCTTCTATCTTTTGAGCCGTTGAAGCCTCTGTATGCTGGATGGCCTGAAGGTTTGTCCTGAGATCCATGATATCTGTTTCAGCCGCGGCTAGGTCGATGTCTTTATACAACTCGATATCTTTTTCCAGGTCTTTGCTCAGCATGAGTTCCTGCTCGAAGTCGGCCATCAGGTGTTCATTCAGTTCGTTGTTAATGTATTGCTCGATTTCTTGGGGTGTTCTCTGGTGCGCAGGAATATTGGCTGCAATTTGCTGCAGGTTTGCTCTCAAATCATGGATGTCTTTTTCATTCAGAGCAGCCTGAATATCTTCGAGGATGGCTTCATCCATAGGGGTTAAGGCGAATTCCTGGTCAGGAACCGCTTTCGGGGCCTGTTGTTCTTTGTAAAAATGATGGATATTTTCTTTAGCAGCAATGTTGTGCTGGGCCAAGTGTATTTTAGGTAGGCTCTGGCTCATACTGATTAAATCGTTGATATTGACCGGTTGACTGAACTCTTTGAAAGATGATAATTCTTCGGAAAGCTCAAAGCTGTATGCTTGTTCTTCCCGGTTCACGTGTACTTCTTCGGCGGCATTTTGCTCGTGCCTGATGATGTTTTTCAGGTTGTTACGTAAGTTGGTGATGTCAGTTTCCTGTATAGCTTGGTGGATTTCCTCTTGCAACTTAATTTCTTCGGCTAGCTCTGAATTATAAGCCAGTTCAGCATTGAATTCGCTTAGCGCATCGCCGGTCAATTCCCCGCTAAGGTACATGTCAATTAATTCGATTTTATTTTTACGTATCATCTTTCAAGATTTTATATTGTTTAATATCCTCCTTATGCTTCGTACTTTAAGTGCTTCTACGCACAAATCTTTTTCTCGGACTAAATTTTGCTTTTTTTTCATTCTTTGAGATTCATTGATATCAAATTGCACAAGGTTTGTTGAAATCTTTTTTGAGCTCGATTGCAAGTTCAGATTTGCGGCTGTTTCAAAATAGAGTAGCAGATTCCTACTGGTTTTGATCGCCCAAACCTTGCAATTCAAATGTTCTTGTAGAATTACCTGAGAATTAGAAGCCGCCAGAATTTCGTTAAAAATTTCTAGTTCGTGTATTTTATCATTTTCACTTCTTTATTCCCAAAACAGGAAAAAGGTAACCCCTGAATGAAATTTATTTTTGTAGTTTTCTTGAAATAAGCCGTTTCTGTTTAAGCATTATCTTCCAGAATATTTTTATATTCGATGTCCTGTTTAATGCTTTTTACCAAATACTCTTTACATCTGTATTTGCGTTTTTTTGCGTATTTTTCACTTTGATAGCCCATAACCTGAGCAATTTGTTTTAAAGGAACTTTGTCGAAAAAGAGTTGAAGAATCTTTTGGCAGTCTTTTCCCAAATTTTTGAAGTGTTTTTGGTAGAGTTTGTATTTTTCGTTAAGGTCTGCCGTTTCTTCAAAGCTACGATCGTAAATGTCATCGTTAAAATCATGATTGTCCTGAATTTTTTCTTTTTCGTTTTTTCTTTTTTCAAGTTGTTTTAACCAAAGGAAGCGGCAGACTGAATAAATGTAAGTTTCGAATGTACAATCGAGAACCAGGTCGTTAGCTTTTAATTTACGGTAAATAATAATAATCGCTTCCTGAAAGATATCGTTTGAATCTTCATCATCCCCGCTGTTCTTTTTTATAAAGAAATTAATCTTATAAAAGTAATTCTTGTAAATATACTGGAGAATTAAATTGTCGTTTCTAAGAATCCCATGTAGAAGTTCTTCGTTTGTGTAGTCAATCATTGTCTCTATTTAATTCTTTATAAAAATACCAGTGCCTATCTTATTCAGCTGTAGCAAATTTACCCGTACTTTGTGAAGCATTCATTTACGTGTTAAATATGTCTATAAATTGTTGAAAAAGCAAATGAGCTGCTCGTATGAATTCGCTTCAAATCTTCCTGCCCGAATAAGATGTACGTTGATCGGAATAGCAAAAATATAAAATTAGCTGACTCAATAAACTGAGCTGGTTTTAAAATCGTTTGAATATAGGAATCGAATTATTGAATGATAAGTATTAAGAATGATATAATGTCGTATTTTATAGGTTTAATGCAATAAAATAGCTATATTTATCTCATTATGAGATATGTATCACTAAAAAAGGAAGAGATAGAAGCACTCGAGAAGCTTCAAAAGAACAGTACTGATAATACGGTCAGGAAACGCAGCCATTGTCTGCTTTTATCCTATCAAAGACGAACGATCACTGATCTTTCGGGCATTTTTGATGTAAACAGAAGAACCATCGAACGTTGGCTTGACAGCTGGGCGAAAAACGGTCTCGACTCTCTTCCCATCCAACCCGGACGAGGAGTTAAGACCCGGCTAAAAGGCCTTGAGCCAGAGGTTGAGAAGCAATTAAAAGAACACAACCGTAACTTAAAAAATGTATTGGCCTATCTTGAGGAACAGCACAATATCGTAATCTGCAAAAAGACTTTGCAGAATTTTTTAAAAGATACTGGGCTATATCTGGAAGAGGGCCCGGCTGTCGCTAAAAAGCAAACGCAACCAAAATGACTTTGAACTTAAACAGCAACAAATAGAAAGCCTTAAAGAATTGGAAGATAGCGGTTACATAGATTTTTATTTTGGCGATGAAAGTCATTTTGGACTTACACCAAATGTGCCATACGCATGGCAAACAAAAGAAAACCTGATATTATTACCCGCTTCCAAAGGAAAGTTCCTAAATGTTGTGGGCTTGATGAACCGCAAAAACAAACTGTTTTTTGAAGTGAACGAAACGACATTCAATTCTGATAAGCTCATCGGTTTTATGGATAAGTTTATGGGGCAAATAGTTAAAAGGACTGTTGTCATACTTGATAATTCACCGATCCATAAATCTAAAAAGTTCATGGCAAAAATTGAAGAGTGGAGAAAAAATGATCTATTGATTTATTTCCTCCCTCCATATTCTCCGGAATTGAACCTGATAGAAATCCTGTGGCGGAGAATCAAATATCAATGGTTGCCTTTTGAAGCTTATCTCAGTTTTCAGAATCTCAAAGAACGCTTGTCGTACGTTTTGAATAATTTTGGTCTCAAATACGACATTAATTTTTAATCGTTACTTATATCTTTGCACACATTAAAAACAATGGATGTTTATGTTCTATTTGGATATTGTTCTGTAACACAATCTGTACTCTTTGTATGGGTTGTATCTTTGTTTGTTCTCGGATAGTCCTTTTCGAGAACGGTTTTCTATTGTATTTATTTAAGTTTTAATCTGCGTACAAGATGAAAGCATTGTGATGCTTTTCGTGTATGCAATCAAATAAAAGAAAATGAACAACGAAAAACAGACAATTCACGAATTTGACTTGAATATTATCTATGATTTTTTTTCAAAAACAGAACGTCAAGGTCCCGGAAGTCCCGAAGAAACGCTTAAAGCATTGGGTTTTATAGAAGGTCTTACCGAAAAGTCCAAAATTGCCGATATTGGTTGTGGAACAGGTGGTCAAACAATGGTATTAGGAGAAAACACATCATGTGAAATTATCGGTGTTGATACTTGGCACGATTTTATAATTCAATTCAACCAAAATGCCCAAATCAAAAACCTTCAAGATAGAGTGAAAGGCATTGTCGGAAATATGGAAAATCTTCCGTTTCAAGAGGGTGAACTTGATTTGATTTGGTCAGAAGGTGCGATTTATAACATTGGATTTGAGCGGGGATTAAACGAGTGGCGAAAATTTTTGAAACAGGGCGGATATATCGCAGTTACAGAAAATACTTGGTTTACCGAAGAGCGACCTGCCGAAATTCAGGAATTTTGGCAAAAAATCGATCCCGAAATCGATACGATCCCGAATAAGGTTGCTCAAATGCAAAAAGCAGGTTATCTTCCAGTTGCCACTTATATCTTGCCCGAAACTATTTGGACTGACTATATATACTTGGCAAACATTGAGACGGGAATCCTTTCTTAAAAAATATAACGGCAATAATACCATAGAAGAATTTGTCGCTTCCATGCGATATGAGGCAGAGTTATATTACAAATATAAAGCATACTATGGCTATATGTTTTATATCGGAAAGAAGATTTGAAGTATGATGAAATCAGCCGTGAATATGCTGTTTGATTAAAATGTGAAATTGAAAATTCCTTTCGTGTGTGAGCTTTTACGCACGGAAGGTTCAGACTTTCTTCCCCGGTGTTTGGTGGCTAAAACGATGTTTCCCTGTTCAGCGAAACGACTTTGGGCCACTGTGGTATTCTTTCCTCTGTGGTAAAGTTTGATGTTTTGGGTATGGAGATACCAGCAAACAGATTCCGGACTGCGCCGGAATGACGCCAAATGCAGACGGGGCATAACCTTTCAGCGTCTGGCAGACCTGAACGCGTTTGGAGGTTAAAATGATGTTTCCTTGTTCGGCGCATGATCGGTTAATTTCACTCGCTCTCCGGTATGCGGCAGGCCGATAGCGGCAGGATCGGATAGGCCAGCGGCACCTCTTAACCGGGGTTTCACTAGATTTTTGAGCCCAATGCCCTCCTGATTTTCCGCTTTACAGTTCTTGAATTTTTTACACAATTCTTAATGGTAGTAAATTCAGTTGCCTTAAGTTTGCCAACAATTTCATAATCGATTTCTTCGATCGAATAGATGCCTTCAAAATTGGTTTTATTAAATTCAGCGACCTGTGGCCCATAAATGTATGTTTCTAATGGGAAGCCCCATCCGCTTTCGGCGATGGGCTTATTAGCTTCAAAATAGTAGCAGTTAAAATTTATTTCGGGTATATCAATGCATCCATGAATTTTCTCAACGTTAAAAGGAATGTGATCTTTACTTGTTGGAAGTGTTGTAGTTAAGGTGTTTTCTCCATTTGCAGCTAATACGATAAAATACTTGTTCTTTTCCTTTCCACCATTGGGAAAATAGAAAGGTGTGGAATACAAAATATTTCCAGGCGTGTACATCCTTAATTGTTAATACAGCTGAGTAACTGGTTGAAATAATTTTGTTCTATAAAGGTATCTTTGCCTTTTTCATCCAGATACCAGGTTAAATCAATCTTTTCATCAGATGAGTTGGTCAACTGGTTTTCAAACAGATCAAGCAACCCCTTACTTTTGGCAATAGTGTACCAAACGGAATTTTTCTGATGCGTCCTTTTTACTAAATCAGCAGCAGTCCATGATCCAAAATGTGCAACAATTAGATCAAGCATATCAAGTTCATTATCACTGAATTCATCATCTGAAAAAGTGCTAGCTGGCTTAACGTAAGTGGCATCATCCGTTTTGTCTATGGTCAGGTAATCTTTAAGTAAAATCGGTTTGTCTGATAAATCAATAAAAATATCACGTGCCACGGGTCCGCCTTGCCACACTTCGAACTCCAAATTAAGAAATGGCAATTGATATTTTTTCACATAAGATTCTTCAAGGAGATATAAAAGCTTCAACAACTTAGTCTTAGATAAATCAGGAATCCTTTCTGCAAGATAAATAATTGCATTCCCAATTTTCTCAATATCATTTCTAGAATAAGTTTTTATGATTTAAAAGTAACAAAATAAGTTCATCCAATGACTACGCGATGTTAAAGATGATACTTTCAAGCTGAAAATCCAGTGAATAGTGAATCGTTCACCAGCGATAGCCTCTTTGATATCTTCTGGCGGATTTCGGATAACATACTGGATGAAATTGCAGATAAAGGCTTGGTGGTTCTACACCGCCGTTTAGAAAGACTGATCAAAAGCCGGTGGACCGTGGGCTTGAAGGATTCACTCTGGCAATTGGCGATTACTCAGACTGGAACAGATGAAGCAATCCTTCTTCCAGCCTGAATTCAGCGATTTCAATGCAGGCTTCCTTTAAGGCAGCCATAAAACCTTCGTTCATCATGCGTCCGGCCATCAGTGGAAATTCAAGCAAGGCCGGGTAGTTTTCTTTGTTTGTTGGATTTTGATAGAATTCGATGCAGGAGCCGACATGGGTTGAAAGGTAAATCCGGCAAGCCATTGGGCGGGCGGCGTACACCGAACACGTTCCTGCTTTCAGGAGCGGACACGGGCCTTTATCGTTCAGCACCGCCTTTTCGTCCAGTTGCGATGTTACTTTATTTTTGGCAGCCGCTTCCTTTTTTATTTGCTGAATGGCAGATGAATCAAACTGATTTTGGATGAAGTTTCCGAGGTAGTGCAGCTCATACGAGTTGGCAAAAACAGCCTGATGACAGCAATAGCTACACCCTTTCTTGCAGTGAATAGGCCGATCTTGTTTTTGCGCCATGACCGCCAGCGAGTCAATTAGTTGGTCAATTGCCAAGTACAGCTGGTCCATTGCCCGGAACAAATCCTCTTCTTGGCAACCATTTTTGGCGGCTTCCTTTCCCAATTGATAACCATCGTTGTAAAAAAGCTGTTCGTATTCTGATTGGCTTGAATTCATTCTGAAATATTTTCACTGCAATTTAGCCAATTGGATTTAAATCGTTTCTTCTCCTGACGTCAGCAGCAAAATTTATTGACGTCAATAAATTTATTTTCCGACGTCAGTAAATTTATTTTGTGACGTCAATAAATATACTTTGTGACGTCAGTAATCAAATCTCTTTTATCGACAATTTTCATCAGTTGATCGGAAAAATGTCTTGTTTTTGGAAGCCTTTGTTTTTATTTGCTAGTATTATACCGAAAAATCTAAAACAATGGAAATTCACCGGTTAACCAATCAGTTTATGAAAACTTGGTATCAATCCAAGGAGCAGCAGCCCAATTGGGGAACTTCGCACGCAGGGGTAGAAAAGAAGCTTCGGGAAGCCAGTGTGGAGCAGTTCTTCAAGTCGATGAAAAAGCTCGAATCCGACATGCTTTCGGTTTATGCTGAAACCGATTTTTTGGATGAACTGGTTTTGTCACAATTGCGCGATTTGTTTCTGAATGCGTTTTCGTACCGGCACGAAGAAATTGACCGGATGTTTTCGCCGGAGATGATGCAATCGACCAAAACCTTTGTCAAACAAGCCCGGAATTTCGATCCGGAGTTAACGGTTGTCAGTCTTTTTCAGGCTTGCCGCAATGTGTGGATCATGAATGGCTTGCAGCTTATTTTGGGGCGCTGTGTGGAACTAACGCCTGCTATCTTTGCTTACAGCATGCTGTATCCTTATACCGATAATTTTGTGGACGATCCGCTGATTTCGCCGGTCGAGAAACTGGCGTTCAGCCAACGTTTTGCCAGTCGCCTGGCCGGAAAGCAGCTTGACCCGAAGAATACACAGGAGCAAAAAATCTATCAGTTGGTTGAGCTGATTGAAGGTCAGTACGACCGGCAGCAGTATCCCGGTGTTTACGATTCGCTCCTTGGAATTCACCAGGCGCAAACCGAGAGTATGCAGCTATTTAAGCAAAATACGGTTTCGGAAGAAGAAGCGCTGCAGATTTGCCTGGCCAAAGGAGGGGCCTCAGTTCTGGCCGATGGGTATTTAATTGCCGGCGACCTGAGCGAAGAAGAGAAGGTTTTTCTTTTCGGTTACGGCGCTTACTTGCAAATGCTTGACGATATTCAGGATGTCAAGGAAGATTTGGATGACGGGGTGATGACCGCATTTTCAAAGGTGGCTCAAATACAGAAACTGGATCGGATGGTTTATAAAACCTATCATTTCGGAGAGCAGGTTTTAGGCGATTCGAAACGGTTGCTAGATCGGACCGAGCTTAACTTTAAGGCCTTATTGCAAAAAAGTATACTGTTGTTCTTTGTCGAATCGGTGGCGGTTGACAAAGAGTTTTACAGCCCGGAATTTCACGATGAACTTGAACTGGTTTCGCCATTGTCATTTGCATTTGTCCGATCAAAACGGACCTTGTTTACCCCGCAAAAGCATGTGTTGCTTGAAAAATTAGAAAAGATGACGTTCGCTGCCGAGGCCTAAAAATGATGCTATCGGGAAATTAAGTAGTGCGAATAATTTAGTGTCATGTTTCGAGTCTTTAACAATCTGTGATAAAAGCGAAACCGAAAATATCAAATAGGTCCGTGACCTTAGCTCCAGCTCACAGGATTTTTTAGCAGGCTGAGCAACCCAAAGAAAAGCCCTATGAGTTTTTCCTCCGCAAATTGGGACGACGCTCCACTTTTGCTTCTACAGGCAAAAGCCTGATAATTTTGACTGCTTGAGCCTTGCCAGATTTAGCTGCCTGAATTTGTTTCGATTTGAAGTTGATAGCAGCAACAGCCAGGAAGCTCGAAGCCAGCAGCAAAAAGAAACCAGTTGTAATATCAACATACAATTGAAAGGTTAGGGCCAGCAGGGTGAAAAAGATGGTGTATCCGAAAAGTAAGCAGCTGGCAATAAGATGTGTCAGGCCGGCCTTGATCAATAAATGGTGGATGTGATTATTGTCGGGCGAAAAGGGCGATTTGTTGTGGTAGATGCGAATGGCGAATACCCTGATGGTATCGGTAATAGGCACGATTAATAAGCCAATAACAACCAAGGGAGCATATTTGAAGTAAAATGGTTGAGCCACCGAAGCATTCAGCTCGTTAAATGTAATTACAATAACTCCAAGGATTACCCCCAATATGAGTGAGCCGGTATCGCCCATGAATATCTTATTTTTATCGCTAAAAAGGTTAAATCTCATGAATGCCATCAGGCTGGCAGCCACTGCCGTACTTATAATGGCATACCCCAAAGCTCCAACTTCGTAAAACCACAGTCCTGTTACAGAGCATGTCAATACGCCAATTCCCGCTGCCAATCCGTCAATTCCGTCAATTAAATTGATGGCATTAATCAGGAAGAGGAAAATTAGTACGGTAAGCGGAATGCCGAACCATGGCGAAAGCTCGTTCATACCTAACAACCCATATGCATTTGTGATTTGAAAGCCACCCATTACCACAAGAAGCAATGAAGCCGCTATTTGAACCAGGAATTTCTTTCTGGCTGAAATCACCAGCAGATCATCTTTTAATCCAATGAAAAACATCATGATGATTGCAGCATAAAGAAACCGAAGTTCGGTCAACTTAATGTCAGGAAGAAAAATCAGCGTGCTGATATTAACACCAATGAAGATTCCAATACCTCCTAAAGTAGGAATAACAACCGTATTTAGCTTTCGCTGGTTGGGGATATCCATTAAATTCTTAGCTCTGGACACCCGAACAATTGGAGGAATAACGATGTACGTTATTATGAAGCTAATCACAATGTTTGACAGTAATGTAAAAGCCACAAGTTCTGGTTTTGAATTAAATTGTTACAAAATTAATAAATAATACGACCAGCCATTAAATTATGTGTTTTATTTCATGAGCTGTGCATTTTGGGGCCTAAAACCCCTCGAAACTCAGACGAACGAACTTTTTGCCCCTCAAAAACGATGTGAATTGATGTCGTTTTGCCCTGTTTTTTGATCAATATTTCAAGATTATTGTAAAGCGAACTCGTATTCGTAGCCAACCAATCAATTCAGGTAACATTGAACGTGGATTTTGAGATGTTCGATCTGAAGGGTAAGTTAATTCCCCGGCCTTTTTGTTGGCGACAGCCGGATTTTTAATAATTTCAAACGTTTAAATTTAATAACGTTCGAAACGAGGATGACAAAAGCATATGTTGCTGTACGCTGAAGTGTTCTGCTCGTTTCTGCAAAATCGATGCAAATGGAAAATCTGGATGACATTTCCTTATCCTCAATTTACAAGCGTAAGAAAAGCGACCGCGATATTTTTGAGGAATTGATGCCTACGAAGGTCAAGGAAGTTCTATTGGTGGCTACGCTTTATGACAGTTATTCGATCGTACGCGAAGGGCAGTTTACCGATAAGATTTTTGGCGAGTTTCTACAATTAAATTTATATACCTATCCTCGCTTTACCAGTGTCAATTCCGAAGAAGATGCCTTGAAGATGATGAAGGAGCGCGATTTCGATCTGGTCATCATCATGGTTGGGGTGGACAAGGATATTCCGGTGAAAATGGCGGATGTTTTGCATGAGGCCAAAAGTAATGTTCCGATTCTCTTGTTGGTTAACAACAATGGTGACCTTCGTTATTTTCAGGAAGCGGCCAACCAGTTTGATTCCATTGATCGCGTATTCGTGTGGAATGGAAATTCGAACGTGTTTTTGGCCATGGTCAAATATATTGAGGATAAAAAGAATATTGAGGCCGATATTAAGAACGGAAATGTGCGCATGCTTTTGTTGGTGGAAGACTCCATACAGTACTATTCGCGCTACCTGCCCATGTTGTACACCAGCATTATGACCCAGACCCAAAACCTGGTGCAGGACGAATCAAGCGATGACTTGCACATGATTTTGAAGATGCGGGCCCGACCCAAGGTTATTTTGGTCAGTACTTATAGGGAAGCGATTGAGATGCTGAACAAATACCGCGATTACCTGCTGAGTGTGATTTCGGATGTCCGTTTTACACGCAACGGAAAGGATGACCCGGAAGCCGGTATTGAACTGCTCAAATATGTGAAGCAAATTATGCGCTTCCCGGTGCCTTTCCTGTTGCAGAGCCACGATGTGAACAATGCGGCACGCGCCCGCGAAATTGGAGCCGAGTTCATCAACAAAAACTCAGAAAGCCTGTCGATGGATATTCACAATTTCATCTACAAGCGGCTGGGGTTTGGAAGTTTTGTCTTTAAAGATATGTCCGGAAACCCGATTATGGTTGCCCGTAACCTGCAGGAATTTCAGGAAATGTTTAAGCTGATTCCCGATGAAGCCTTGTCGTACCACGGCAAGCGTAATTCTTTTTCTACCTGGCTCATGGCACGTGGCGAGATCAACATTGCCGAGCAGTTGTTGCCGTATCGTTTCGAAGATTTTAAGAGTGCCGATGAGCTGCGCAGCTTCTGCCTCGATGTGTTTGAGCGGGTGCGGGTGAAGAAGATGCGCGGCAGGATCATCAATTTTGATTCGGCCATTGTTGACAGCGACCGCTACATTATACGTATGGGAAAAGGTTCGTTGGGAGGTAAAGGGCGTGGCATGGCTTTTATGAGCAACTTCATTGAAAATATTGACTTCAAAAAGATCATTCCCAATATTAATATTCGGATTCCGGCAACAGCTGTGATTGGCGCCATTGAGTTTGATAAGTTTTTGGAACTCAATAATCTTTACGACGAGATTTATAGCAATAACGATTACGAGCACATCAAGGCTATTTTTCTCGAGTCGCATTTGAGTGAAGGTTTAAAAGCCAAGTTGTTTCGCTACATCGAAGTGATGAAGGGGCCATTGGCTGTGCGCTCGTCCGGTTTGTTCGAAGATTCGCTGCTTCAGCCCTTTTCGGGTGTTTATGCTACTTATTTGTTGCCGAACAATCACCCGGATAAGTATGTGCGATATCAACAACTGATCAACGCGGTGAAGCTGGTGTATGCCAGTATTTTTACCGAGTCGGCCATATCTTATTTCGATGCAGTGAATTACAAAATTGAAGAGGAAAAGATGGCGGTCGTTATCCAAACCCTTGTTGGGCAGGAGCATGAAAAACGATTCTACCCCTCCATTAGTGGGGTGGCTCAATCGTATAATTATTATCCTGTAGCTTATATGAAGCCGGAAGATGGCTTTGCGGTAGCGGCCATCGGGTTGGGTATGTACGTGGTTGGCGGTGAGCAATCCTTCCGGTTTTGTCCAAAATATCCAACCATTAACCCAACCTTGGTGCGCGACCAGGTGCGCGATTCGCAAAAGGAGTTTTATGCCCTTGACATGTCCAACCCGAACGTGAATATTGTTGCCAATGGGGAAGATGCTGCTATCCGGAAATTCAAAATTAAGGAAGCAGAGCATGATGGCTTCCTTCAGCATTGCGCATCGGTTTATGATTTGGAGAACGACGCCCTGGTTCCGGGCATCGATTTGAAAGGGCTACGGGTGATCGATTTCGCCAACATATTAAAGTACAACTACATTCCGCTGGCCGATACACTGCGTTTCTTGTTGCGCTTATTTCGCGAGGCCATGGGGTCACCGGTCGAAATGGAATATGCCGTTGATTTGGAAAAAGGTGATGGTGGCTTGCCTACTTTTTATCTGCTTCAGATTAAGCCATTGATTCGCCGTGAAGAACAGTTGAGTTTCGATTTGGGAGAAATTAATACCGACAAGGTCGTTCTTTTTGCACGTCAGGGTATGGGTAACGGTGAAGTTTATGGGGTGCGCGACGTTGTGTTTGTGAATCCTGAAAAGTTTGATAAGATGCATACCCGGGAAATTGCCCGGGAAATTCACCAAATGAATAAGAAAATGGATTCGGAAGACAAGGACTACATTCTGATTGGACCGGGACGATGGGGTACAAAAGATCAGTATACAGGCATTCCGGTTATTTGGTCGCAAATTTCGCGTGCCCGTATTATCGTTGAAATGGGCTTGCCCGATTTTCCGCTCGATGGTTCATTGGGCTCACACTTCTTCCACAACGTTACTTCCATGAATGTGGGCTATTTCTCTGTAAAACATGGTTCGCAGGACGAGAAAATCAATATTGAAATGTTGAATGAGCAACCAGTCATTGAAGAACTGAACTATGTGAAACACGTTCGTTTTGGGCAAGAGCTGACGATCCTGATGGACGGACGGAACCGTCAGGCGTTAATCAGCCGCAGTCGGCAACCTGGTTGACGCACCTTTTTTCTGAATAAAATAAAAAAGGGTGTCGGTCAAGACCAACACCCTCAGTATATTGTGGTGCAACGGGTGTTATGCTTCGTAGTTGCTCACGCCTGCCGTTTCAGCCGAGCGATCAACCTTCTTAATCAAGCCTTGCAGTACCTTTCCAGGGCCAATCTCGGTAAACAGCGTGGCGCCATCGGTCAGCATATTTTGGGCTGTTTGTGTCCACTTGACCGGTGCTGTCAATTGGGCAATCAGGTTTTCCTTGATGGTTTCCGGGTCGATTACGGGTTGGGCATTCACATTTTGGTAAACCGGGCAAAGCGGAGTGCTGAATGTGGTTGCCTGAATGGCTGCCGCCAGTTCTTCGCGGGCAGGTTCCATTAGTGGAGAGTGAAATGCACCGCCAACAGGCAGTTTCAACGCACGTTTGGCTCCTTTTTCCGTTAGAATTACGCAGGCCTTGTCTATGCCGGCAATCGAGCCGGAAATCACCAGCTGTCCCGGGCAATTGTAGTTGGCCGGAACAACCACTTCATTAATCGACGCGCAAACTTCTTCAACCACTGCATCTTCCAGGCCAACAATGGCAGCCATGGTCGAAGGTTCCAGTTCGCAGGCTTTTTGCATGGCTTGCGCACGTTGTGAAACCAGGCGCAGGCCATCTTCAAAGTTCAACGTGCCATTGGCTACCAAAGCCGAAAATTCGCCCAGCGAGTGTCCTGCAACCATTTCGGGTTTAAAGTCGGCCAGCGTTTTGGCTAAAATTACCGAATGCAGGAAAATGGCTGGTTGCGTTACTTTGGTTTGCTTGAGGTCGTCGGCTGTACCTTCAAACATGGTATAGGTAATGCTGAACCCAAGTATTTCATTGGCTTTGTCAAATAATTCTTTGGCAAGCGGCGAGTTTTCATACAGGTCTTTACCCATTCCCGGAAACTGGGCGCCTTGCCCTGGAAATACATATGCTCTCATAATAAACACATTTAAGTTAAAATCGCGGCAAAGATATAAAAAGTTCCTGAGTTGCCGGATTCGTGGGCGGATGGGCCGGATGAACAAATTTCACTATTTTACCGATCACTATTTTACTCATAAAGCACTAGCTGGTACATGAAAACGTTCTAGAAATTCAAGATATTCTTTTTACATTTGATTTGGCAGTTGGAAAGAGCAGATGTAGATGATTTACAGGCTATGGGCTGAAATATCAACGAATCGTTTAAATAACATACAATGAAGACATACGACAATAAAGGCGAAAAAAGTGACGCCAAATTAACCCGGAAATTCAAATGGAACCTCGTTTTGGGGCGTCCTGAAATCACATTATCAAGAGAAGAAGTGGTTAAGAAGATTGCCGGGAAGACCTCACTTACCGAGGAAAAAGCAGAAGAAGCAATCAGGCTGGTACTGACTACTTTTTTTGAACAGTTGCATGAGGGGTACCGCATCACCACTCCCCGGGGATACTACCAACTTGAAGTGGTAAGTAATGACTTTGGGACCGAGGAGTTTGTCGTGTTCTATCCCTATGAAGATGGTAAATCATTGGGCGACGACCAACATACCGGCGAAACGGAATAGGCTCGTTAAAAGCCGCTCGGCTGCGACATGCTGACCTCGCTTCGTCAGCACCGCCATTTCACGCATTCGGCACCGCCATCTCGCGTAATCGGCATCGCCGTCTCGCGTAATCGGCACCGCCGTCTCGATGATCGATGAAAATCACGATCAAAAAAAACGCCCCGCATGGCGGAGCGCTCTTCTTTATCATCTAATAAGATTTCAGTCTTCCGATAACAAATATCATTTGTAAATTACTTGTTACTGAAGAGAGGACGTGGGTTTGAATGTTGCGTTCTTCAGTGTATCTTTCAATTCGGTGCCGGGACGGAAACGCACGTTCAGTTTTTTGATCAGCCCGGCCGACACGTCTGCTTTGTTTTCCACCCCATCGCTGCTGGCCGTTAGGTAGAAGCTACCCCAGTCGCCCAGCTGTACCGAGTTTCCGTTCAGCAGCTCTGTCTTTAGCACTTTCAGCAATTGCGCAATAGCAAATTCACACTCCTTTGGATTGAGGGTGGTTTCTTCAGCCATACGTTTGGCTACGTCTTTCTCTTTTAGGAACGAAATTCTGCGCAGTGTAGCATACCATTTACCCTCGTTCTCTTCTTGACCATTTAGGTTCCTTCTAAATGTTGCATTAAATAATAAAGCCATCAGTCTTGATTTTAAAGTTAAGTGAACGAAAGGTATGAATAAAATATTGAAATGCCAAAATCATGTTTATCTGTAAAATCGAGCCTCGTATGTTTCTTTGTTGCCCTTGACATCGCTGACCGTCAATTTGAGTGTATGGTTCTTTCCAAATTGAAGGCGCTCCTTGTCAATCTGGTAGGAAATTAAATTATTCTTCGCGTCATATTCAAACAAAACCCATTGCTCGTCAATTTCTCCTCTGTAGGTAGCAATGCCGGAGAAATCATCATTAATTATGAAGCGGATCCTGTTTTGTTCGGTCAATCGGTTCTTATTTGCAATACTCAGTGGCTTGATTGTTGGCGGAATGGTATCGATACTGATGGCAAACGTTCCCATTTGGCGCACACGAGCCATGACCCAGCCATCTTCGTAATTTCCACCCACAGACCATTTTTTGCCACTCTTTTCGTCAATCACCGCAATGAGCGATTTGCTCTTTAATGAATCGGGCACACCATCGGCTTTCAGCTTTAGCAGATAGGAGTTATGCACCGGCGTGCGATCGTTGTGTAACTGGAAAAGCGGAGAATAATACAGGTTGTTCGCTGGTTTGGTGTCGTAGTCAAGATTGAAATCAACATAGAAGGTGCCGGGCATGAAATAGGCTTGAAGATTGGCAGTTTCAAAATCTTCTTTCTTGTCATGCCGGATCAATCGTCCTGGTCGTTCGTGCGGGGGAAGGTTCACCTTTTTCGATTGTACCCCAAACTCCAGCGTGCTGGTGTTGCCATAAACATCTTTAGTTTCATAGCTGATTTGGTGCAGTTGTCCATCCGACAGATTCACCACTCCGCGGTTCACAAGCAACGGATAGTTACTAAGCATATTTCCCGGATCGACCCAGCTTTTTTGTAGTCGGCGGGAGTGCTGCCGGTAGTGATTGTAGTCAATGTGGCTGTTTAAAAAGCGGGTTTCCGCAAAACTCAGTTCATTCATCAAAAAGGTATAAACCGGCTCTCCGTCAACAACCAGTTTTATTTCATAAATGCCACACTTGCTCCAGCTTCCGTCCAGGTAATCCACCACCTGCAGTCCAAATCCAATATTGCCATAAACCGAAAAGGTAGGATTTCCTTTCAAATGATAGGCGCCATCGTAATACACCGTCTCAATGACTCGCTCGCTGGTTGCTCCAGCTACATGGGCATCATCAGACAAGGGATAAATAGCGACTGACAGGATTTTGGGATTGATTTTATCGGTTACCGGAAATTGGAAAAGTAGTGGATTTAACGGATTCTGACTTTCGGTATTGCGAATCTCAAAGTGTAGGTGGGGGCCTCCCGAGCTTCCGCTATTGCCGCTGAGCCCAATTTGTTCGCCTTTTTCAACTCCAAAAGTTCCTTTTGGAACAGCCAGGTCAACAGCAAACGATTCCTGCTCATATTGAATGTTCCGGGCATAAGCCTGAATGTCTTCACGGAAGCTCAGTAAATGTCCGTAGACGGTTGTTTTTCCGTTCGGATGATCCAGGTAGAGCGCCAAGCCAAAACCGGATGGCGAAATGTAAATGCGCGAGACTTCTCCTGCAGCGGCAGCATAAACCGGGAGTCCGGTTTTCCCTTGCGTTTTAATATCGATGCCCGAATGAAAATGATTGGAACGTAATTCACCAAAATTACCCGAAAGTAGGATCGGAATATCAACAGGTGATTGAAAGTGTTCATGATCAGTATTTTGTGTTAAGGCGACCGAAGAGATCAGAAGAAATGAAATCAGAAAACGAATGCGCATAAGGAAATTAATTAGTGTTTTGAGTTTAAAACTGAGCAATGGACGAATTGTTGTTTGGCAGGTTGCAATCAGTAAAATAAACCTATCTTCGTATTAACTATCGGGCAAAAATATTAATTTTGTCGAGAAAGCATGCAGAAATGACCGAGCAAGATCAATATTTAATTGATGAATTTAAGACAAGACTCAGGCTGCTGATTAGTAAGCAAAATACGATAAAACATGAAAACAGGGACTTGCTTGATCAGTTAAAAAATCTTCAGGAAGAGTTGGCTAAAGTTCGCAAAGATAATGAGTTGTTGGTCGAAAAATACGAAAACTTAAAGGTGGCAAAAGTTTTTATTGCTTCGGAAGACGAGAAACAGAATGCGAAGCAAGCAATAGTAAAAATAGTGCGGGAAATTGATAAATGTATTGCTCAATTGAATGTGTAGCAAATACAGAACGAGATGACGAATAAGCTTTCAATAAATATCAACATCGATGGTCGGATTTATCCATTAACCATTGAAAGGAAAGACGAGGAGAAGTACAGGAAAGCTGCAAAAATACTCAATGAAATACTTCTTCAGTACAAAAAAAAATATGCTGACCACGATCAGAAAGATTTTCTTGCGATGGCTGCTTTCCAGTTTGTATTGAAGAATCTGGAGTTGGAAGAACGAGTGGATCAGTCTCCTTTTGTTGAGGAAGTTAAAGAACTTAACGAAGTGTTAGGTGATTATTTGTCGATAAACGAGTAGAATAGATAAAATTGCTGAAGCCCGCTTTCTATCCAGTCCCAAGAGAATTATATCTTAGGAGTGGATTTTTAGGCAGGCTTTTTTTGTTTAATTATATATAAAGTAATACTTATTTGAAATGGAAATTATATACGCTATTTCCGGTTTTCTGCTTGGAGGTGTGCTTTCCTATTTTTTATGGGACCGGGCACTGAAAAGTAAGAAAGGGAAAATTATAAAGGAGGCCGAAGCTGAAGGCGATGTGATTAAGAAGGACAAAATCCTACAGGCAAAAGAAAAGTTCTTGCAGTTGAAAAGTGAACACGAAAAGTTCATCAACGAAAAGAATAATAAAGTAGGGCTGCTGGAAAGCAAACTTAAGCAAAAGGAAAGCGCCTTTTTACAACGGCGTGATGAGCTGCAACGGAAGGTTAAAGAATTTGAACTGGCTAAGAAAGAAACGGACACGATTCGTGAAAACCTGACTAATCAACTGAATGTGGTTCAGCAAAAGGAAGAGGAATTGGGAAAAATGCATCGGCAGCAGGTGGACCAGTTGGAGGCTATTTCAGGCTTGTCGGGCGAGGAAGCCAAAAATCAATTGGTGGAGTCGTTGAAAGGAGAGGCCCAGACCGAAGCCATGTCTTATATCAATGAGATCATGGAAGAAGCCAAACTTACAGCCAATAAAGAAGCTAAAAAAGTGGTGGTGAAAACCATTCAGCGAGTGGCTACCGAAACGGCTATCGAAAATTCAGTGACTATTTTCCACATCGAAAGCGATGAGATTAAAGGTCGGATTATTGGCCGTGAAGGACGGAACATCCGGGCATTGGAAGCTGCAACCGGCATTGAGATTATTGTGGACGATACGCCGGAAGCCATTGTGCTTTCAGGATTCGATCCGGTACGCCGGGAAATTGCCCGATTGGCTTTACATCAGCTGGTAACCGATGGTCGCATTCATCCGGCACGTATTGAAGAAGTAGTTTCGAAGGTGAAAAGGCAGGTGGACGAAGAAATTATAGAAACCGGTAAACGAACAGCGATTGACTTAGGAGTTCATGGCCTGCATCCTGAACTGATTCGGATGATTGGTAAAATGAAGTACCGTTCATCTTACGGTCAAAACCTGTTACAGCACTCACGCGAGGTAGCCAACCTTTGTGCCATTATGGCTTCCGAGTTGGGTTTGAACACCAAATGGGCCAAGCGGGCCGGCTTGTTGCATGATATTGGTAAGGTACCCGATGATGAACCAGAACTGCCGCATGCAGTATTGGGCATGAAACTGGCTGAAAAGTTTAAGGAGAAGCCAGAGATCTGCAACGCCATTGGAGCTCACCACGATGAAGTGGAAATGCAATCTTTGCTGGCCCCGATTGTTCAAGTTTGTGATGCGATTTCAGGAGCCCGTCCTGGCGCACGTCGCGAAGTCGTTGAGTCGTACATCAAGCGATTGAAGGCTCTTGAAGATTTGGCTCTTTCTTATCCGGGAGTTTTGAAGACCTATGCTATTCAAGCTGGGCGCGAACTCCGGGTAATTGTTGGTAGTGATAAGATTTCAGATAAAGAATCAGAGCAGCTATCCTACGATATTGCCAAGCACATTCAGGATGAGATGACCTATCCGGGACAGATCAAAATTACGGTTATTCGTGAATTGCGTGCTATTAACTACGCGAAATAACTCGAAAACAACGACATAAAAAAAGGAAGTGATTTTCACTTCCTTTTTTTATGTCGTTGTTTTGTTTAGATCTCCACCAAGTCGTTTTTAAGGGCATAAATAATTACTTCGACAATGTTTTTGGCATTGGTCTTTTCCATCAAGCTGGCGCGGTGTTTTTCCACGGTCCGGTCTGAAATGGAAAGCTGGTCGGCAATTATTTTGATGGGTAATCCCTTGCAGGATAAATTAAGGACTTCCTGCTCTCTCTTGGAAAAAAAAGATTTGGCAACCATGGTTGAAGTGCCATACTGCTGGACACCAACGGTTGAACTGTCAAATGCCTTGTGAAGTTTGTGGGCCAGATTTCCTGAAATGTAAACTTTCTCTTCTTCGAGAATGCTTACGAGTTTTTGGTATTCAAGCTGGGCCGAGTCGGTTGGCTGCTCTTTATGAGCCAGTAACCCGATCAGCAGGGTAAATCCATTGTGCTTTTGACTTGGCGAAACATGGAGCATAAATTTTTCTTTGTTCCCTGATGCCGTTTTTAGTTGGATTTCTTCTTGAAAGTCGCCACTCAACCCGTTGGCGCACTTCATAATCTTACCTTCAATCTTCTTGTATTGCTTTGGACTAACCAGTTGATCGAACGTCATTTTCTTGATCTCCGATTCAGTCAATCCAGTAATATCCAAAAATGCATGGTTGGTTTCATAAATGGTTTCACCATCAAATACAAAAACGCCATTGGGCGATAAATTCAGCAGCGTTTTATAATCATTCTTACCAATGTTGACCAACTTCTCGTATTTTTCAATCCTAACTTTGACTGACTTTAACAAATCTTCATTCTCAAATGGTTTGACAATGTAGTCGTCAACGCCAAGTTCCAATCCAAAACGAATGTCGTTTAGCTGAGATCTTCCTGTAATAAAAATAAAGGGAATCCGGCTGGTCAATAAGCTATCCTTGAGTATATTATAAACCTGGTAGCCATCAATTGGCTTCATGTTTATATCGCATAAAATTAGATCAGGACAGTATTCATAGGCTTTCTGTATGCCTTCGGCACCTGTGCTGGCAATATCAGCTTCGTAATTATTTAGTGATAAAACGTTCTTTAAAGTCTTACTCAAAGCTAAATCATCTTCAATTATCAATATTTTCTTAGCACTCATTTGAAAGAATTTTTAGTTTGACTTTAGTACCTTTCTTAATTGTACTGGTGATTTCAATTTCGCCATCCAGGCACTTGATTGACTTTTGGGCTATAGAAAGACCCAGACCGGTGCCACTTAGCATTTTTACATTTTCACACCGATAAAAGGGCATGAAAATTAATTTCATTTCTTCAGGCGGAATTCCAACCCCTTGATCTTCTACTTCAATAATCAGGTGTTGATCTTCAATATTCATCCTTACAATAACCTCTTTCGCTGAAAATTTGTAAGCATTGTCCAGGATATGACTTAAAACCTTTGTCAACAAGTCCTGGTCTGTATAAACTTGTTTTTGTTTAAATCCGGGTTCAAACTTAATCCGGTTGGATTGATAGAAAGAGGTGTTGCGTTTGTTCAAAACATTCTCAACCAGTTCATCCAATTCGAAAATAGTTGAGTTTTTTCGGAGCTCTTGCTTGTTTGCGAGGTTTAAAAAGTGGATTCCATCCAGAAATTTGGTGACAGAGTTCAGTGCTTCCTCGCACAGTTGAAAGGTTTCTGCCCTAATTGTTGCCTCAAGATTTAGGTTGTTGCTCTTCAGTAATTGTAAATTCGAGCTTAAAATGGTTAATGGGGTCCTTAGCTCATGCGATAAGGAACTGATAATTTGACTGATATTTTGATCTGAAGAATAGTCCATATTAATCGTTTGTAAATGCCTTTATTGGTAGCTTTTTTTTGTTGGTTTTTAACTTACCATTGTTTGTAGTCCAAATTGGTTATACAAGTTAAAGCATATTAATTTATAAATATCAATCTTTTTTGATTTATTTCATGAACAGCTCTTTTTAGTCCATTTTTTTGCAGCTATCTCTCATATGAGCTGAATTTTGAAAAGACGATTTACCGAACCTGAAGGTTTCAACGATTAGAATTAGGTTTAGAAAATATTCAAATAAACGCAAAAAGGATGAATATGTTTGGCAGAAGGCAGAAAATATTGATTATTGAATCGTTACTAAATCGTTAGCTGAGGTCTGATTTTATTCAATTGATGGTTTTCAAGACTTGTGTAGATCTGCCCAAATCAGATGTCTTTCAACTGGTTTTTCGTGATGATGACTCTCTAATAATCAGTTCGGTTGGCATGGTAATGGTTTGGTAAGTTCGTGGGAGTTCCTTGGTTTCAATTTCGTTTATGATCAACTCGGCTGCTTTTCGTCCCATTTCCTGAGCGGGTTGTTTAAGGGTTGAAAGGGAGGGGGTAATAACTTCAGAGAAAGGCTCGTTGCTAAAACCAACAATACCAAAGTCTTTGGGAATTCGTATTCCTAGTGATTTGAGATAAACAATCATACTGAGTGCCGATGTGTCATTGCCGCAGAAAACAGAATCTGGCGGTTTTTTCAAGTTCAGCAATTGCTTAATGGCTTCTTGCCCGTCCATGCGGGTCAGGCGGTTGCAGATGATCAGGTCATTTTCGATCGGCAACTGATTTTTTTTCAAAGCCGACTTGTATCCCTCCATGCGGTCGTGGTAGGTGTTCAGAACGGTTGGGCCAGCCAAATGAGCAATTCGCTGGTAACCTTGATCAATCAGATGTTGGGTGGCTTTAAACCCGCATGCAAAGTCGTCAACAATTATTTTGTTGGCTTCAAGCTGTGGGGCAATGCGGTCGAAAAATATTAAAGGGATATTTTTATTCGTAAACATTTGAAAATGTTCAAAATCATTGGTTTGCATACTTAGCGAAGTGATCAACCCATCGACCCGGTTCGAAAACATGGAATTCACAATTTGTTTTTCCTTTTGTAGTAAGTCTTTCGATTGTGAGATGATTACGTTGTAGCCCGCTTCAAAAGCGACATCTTCCACACCACTAATGAATGTTGAGAAAAAATGGCGATTGATCAAGGGAACCACAATTCCGATGGTGTGCGTTTTTTGAGTCCGTAGGTTCGATGCGATTGTATTAGGTTGGTATCCTAACTTCAGTGCAAGGGTTTTGATTTTCTCTTTTGTCGATTTACTAATTCGCGGGTTGTCATTTAAAGCCCTCGATACGGTCGATGCGGAAACACGAAGTTCCCGTGCAATATCATGAATTGTGACTGAAGTTTTTTTTTCCATTTTTTCCATTCAAAATCGGGTAGTAGCTGGAGTTGAGCTAGAATTGACCAACTATTGATTTGCAAATATGACAATTATTTTTCAATTCAAATGACTATGTAGTGCAATCGATTGCATTTTTGTGTTGTTTGTAGTAGATTTGTAGTTCTAAACCAACTAATGAATAGAACAATGAAAAAACTGGGCTGTTGAAAATACAGAGAAGTTGGAAGGAGTCCAGTATTATATTTAGAAGCAATTAAAAGACAAAGAGAACTTAAAAATTGAATGAATTATGGCTATAAATTTTGAAGAAAGGTATTCGTATCATCCTGATGATTTTAAATCGTATGATACCGAAAGGATTAGAAAAGAGTTTTTGATTGAAAAAGTGATGGAAAACGACACCATCAACCTGGTGTACTCGCATATTGAGCGCTACATTGTTGGTGGAGCGGTTCCGGTTACCAAGTCTTTAACTTTGGGGACGGTAGATGCGCTGAAAGCCAATTATTTTTGTGAACGTCGTGAAGTCGGTATTATTAACGTGGGAGCGAAAGGTAGTGTTGTAGTTGATGGAACTGATTATGTTCTTGACTTTAAAGACGCTTTGTATATTGGTAAAGGAAATAAGGAAGTGGTCTTTAAGTCGACTGACCCGGCAAAGCCAGCCCGCTTTTATTTCAATTCGACCCCGGCGCATAAGGAATTCCCCACCAAACACGTGACATTGAAAGATGCCAACGTTTTGCACATGGGATCGTTGGAGTCGTCAAACGAACGAGATATCAACCAGTTGCTGATTAATAAGGTTGTTGACACTTGTCAGTTGCAGATGGGTATGACTGAATTGAAGTCCGGAAGTGTGTGGAACACCATGCCGGCACATACCCACAGCCGCCGGAACGAAGTCTACTTTTATTTCAACTTACCCGAGGGGCAGGCAATATGCCACTTTATGGGCCAGCCTCACGAAACCCGTCACTTGTGGATGCACAATGAGCAGGCGGTGATTTCGCCGAGTTGGTCAATTCACTCAGCTGCCGGAACCAGCAACTACATTTTTATTTGGGGTATGGCAGGCGAAAACCTGGATTACACCGATATGGATATCGTTCAACCGACTCAATTGAAATAAGCGATTCCGTAGGATAGCTTACAATAAAGAACAATCACAATAAAAAAATACGATGAACGAATTATTTGATTTAACAGGAAAAATTGCCCTGATTACCGGTGGAACACACGGAATTGGAATGGCAATTGGTAAAGTTCTAGGAAAAGCCGGAGCAAAAATCTGTGTAAACGATTTGTCAGGCGATAAGCTTGATGCATGTCGCGAAGAATATAAAAAAGAAGGCATTAATGTATTTGCCTTGAAATTTGATGTAACCAATGAAGCAGACGTTGACTGGGGCATTTCGGAAATTGAAAAAGAAGTGGGAGAGGTTGATATTTTGGTGAACAATGCTGGGATCATTAAGCGAATTCCAATTTTGGATATGTCGATTGCCGATTACAAGCAGGTGATCGATGTAGACTTGGTTGCTCCGCTAATAGTTTCTAAGCGTGTGGCCCCAAAAATGATTGCCAAACGCAGCGGAAAAATCATCAATATGTGCTCCATGATGAGCGTTTACGGACGCAACTCGGTTTCGGCCTATGCCTCGGCAAAAGGTGGTCTGAAGTTGCTGACAGCCAACATGACTTGCGAATGGGCCAAATACAACCTGCAAATTAATGGTATCGGCCCGGGCTATATTGCTACCGCGCAAACAGCGCCAATTCGTGAAGGTAACCATCCCTTCAACGATTTGGTGATGATGCGTACACCAGCCGGTCGTTGGGGAGAACCCGAAGATGTTGGGAATGCCGCCTTGTTCCTGGCTTCGAAAGCCAGCGATTTTGTGAATGGGCACGTCCTATACGTTGATGGTGGTATTTTGGCCAACTTTGGTTATGTGAAAGGTGAAAACGACATTGACTAGTTTATGAAAAAGCTAATCTATCTGTTATTTTTAGTTGCTGCCGGATCGTTCTCCTGTTCGGAATCGAATCAAATTACCTTTAAAAATACATTGGATGTTCAACGTCTGGATGAAACAATCATTTTGCAGCGGGCTGATTTGGAAGGCAAGCTGGGTGAAATTCAGCCAGGAATGGCACCTGTACTCAAAAATGCAGGCGAGCTTGTTCCATCGCAGGCTGACGATTTGGATGGCGACGGGCAGTGGGATGAGTTGGTTGTCAACCTCGATTTTGAAGCTTCTGAAACCATAACCCTGGATGTCGAATTGGTTTCTGTCGATAGTTACCCTGAGTTTGAAAAGCGGACGAATGTACGTTTGGGGATTGTACAGGACGACCATAGTTTCGAGGAGGTTGACCAGTATTTTGCACCGAAAGGGATGGATGGATTTCCAACGATTGCTCAGGGAGAAAGCGTCAACTGGGAGAATGATAAAATGGGGTTCCGGAATTATTTCGATTGCCGAAATGTGAAAGACCTGTTTGGAAAACTTCAGCCGGGTTTGATTATCGACAAAATTCACACCCCTGAAATGGGTGACTATCATCAGTTGGCCGACTGGGGGATGGATGTGTTACACTGCGGAAGTAGCCTGGGATCGGGTGGTTTGGCAATCCTTGAAAATGATTCGCTTATTCGCCTTGGTTCAACCAAAGTGTACGAATATCAGAAAGTCATTGAAGGGCCGGTGCGTTCTGTTTTTGACTTGAAATACAAAGGCTGGGATGTGAATGGTGAGGAGTTGGAGGCCGTAGAACGGATTTCAATCTATCCGGGAAAATACTGGTTCCAGTCTGATGTCATCGTTAGTGGTTTTTCAGGTCAGAAGCAACTGGCCACTGGAATTGTTACCAGCCTGCTGAAAAATGAGCCCTACGCTTTTGATGCCGGTGAAGAATATCGGGCTATTGCCACTCTGGATGTGCAGTCGTTGAATGACGATGAACTGGGAATGGCAGTCATGGTTCCGAAACAAGATGCAACAGTTATAGACCGGACAACCGATATTAACTTTTTTGACTTGGGATACGAAACTGTGCCGGCCAAGAATTTCAGCTACGTCATCTCCGAAACCTATTACATTGCTCAGGAAATTGCGAATAATCTTCCGGCCAGGCATTACTTTTTTGCCGTGTGGGGCCTCGAAAATCCGAAGTGGAAGGAAATCGACCATTTTGAAGCCTACATAAATGAAGAGGCAGACAAGCTGAGTTATCCGATTGTGGTCATTATTTAAGTGGGATCGTTTATTATTTTAGCTAAGAGGGAGTCGTGGAAACATGGCTCCCTTTATTTTTTCTGTTTATATAACATGTTTAGTCATCATGCTTAATCTCATGAAAACTTTATATATTGTCGTGCAGAATTAACCGACCCATAAAATGGGTTGTTTGTCAACTTGCTGAAAACAAAACAGATAAACTTATAGTCGATGCCAGATTTAGATCATTTTCTTTTTGATCAAATAAGGGAACGCGATGATCAAAAGTCGTTTGAGCATATTTTCCATACGTATTATTCACCGCTATGTGTATTTGCGGGTGGAATAACTGGGAACCAAGAAGATGCAAAAGACATTGTCAATGATTGTTTTCTGGAGCTTTGGAATAAACGAAAGTCGATCGTGATTAAAACCTCCCTGAAAGCTTACCTATATATTTCGGTTCGCAACATGGCCCTTAACCACCTAAAAAAAAGTCGCAGGCAGGTAGAATACCGGTCGGTTGCAACCTATCCGTTTTATATGGAAGAGGAAGTTGCCACACAGATTGAACGGCTTTTAAAGCTGGACGATTTGGAACTTCGCCTGAAGAATTCAATTGATTCGTTGCCGCAGCAGTGCCGCTATATTTTCTATCTGAACCGTTACGAGCAGATGCCTTACAAAGAAATTGCCCAAAAGCTAAATTTGTCTGTTGCAACGGTAAAAACTCAAATAGCCCGTGCTTTGAAAAAACTTCGCACTGATTTTGAGGAAATTAAGAAATCCGGTCAAATTTTCTTATTCAATCTTGTACGCCATTTAAAAAAAATATTGTCATAGTAGCAAACAAAGTAAGTTAACCCTTGTACGCTACTATGAAGACGAATTCAAACATCGATCTACTTATTCTCGACTATATTGAGGGAGTGCTAAGCATGGAGCAAGAAGCTGAGCTTTGTGAATGGGTCGAAGCTTCGGAGCAGAATACAGAGTATTTTAGTCAGTCGATTGCCTATTTGGAGCTGACTTATACAAGCCGCAAATCAGAAAAATACAATTCTCATAGAAGTTGGGGGAGCTTAGCGTCTAAACTAAATAAGCGATCAAAGCTTCTCCGAATTGGTCGTGAGCTTGCCAAAATAGCGGCAGTTTTTACTTTTGCATTTATCTTGGGCTATTTCTATTTTCAGTTTTCTTCTACTTGGAAACAAGATATAGTAAGTAGCGATTTTATCACAACTGAAGTGCCTTACGGAAGTAAGTCAGTCGTAACACTGCCTGATGGGTCACGTGTATGGATCAATGCTGGAAGTTCGATCAAGTATCCCGTTGATTTCGATGAGTCACAGCGGATTGTTCAACTGAACGGAGAAGCCTACTTCGATGTCATAACCAATAAGAACAGGCCGTTTTACGTTGAAACCTGGGGACTGAAACTGAAAGCAACTGGAACCCAGTTTAATGTCCGGGCATACAATGATGAAGAATTTATTGAAGCTATTTTGGTTGAAGGAGAAGTTGCCGTGAATCGCACGGTGATGCCGCATAAAGCGGATTTAATTCTAAAACCCAATCAGAAGCTGACAGTTTACAAAGATGAAAAAACTGACATAAGCAGCGAAACCAAGCCAGACGATGGTGCTAAGCAGAAGACTGGAGAATTGGTCTCAACTGCCCGGAAGGTTACCAAGGTAGAATTGACCTCCGACGTTAGAACAGATATCTATACTTCCTGGAAAGACAAGGAATGGATTATTTACAAAGAGAAGTTTGTTTCGCTGGCGCAAAAGCTTGAAAAAAGGTATGATGTAAAAATCAATATAAAGGATAATGCGGTTTACGCATTGGCATACAGTGGCACGTTGAAGGATGAAAACCTAAAAGAGGTACTGGATGTGTTAAGCATTACCTCCCCAATTAAATATGTGTTTGATGATAAAAATGTTACAATATGGTATAATCCGGAATTCTAAATAAAGCCTATGTCTTAAAAAAGAGTAACAGGATGGTACCAGCATCCTGTTACATCATTAAACAAAAGCACACGTAAGTATGTATTGTCTAACTAATTATTTGTAAAACTATGAAAAAAAATCTGTTCTGTGAATCCCTATGGGATCATTTGAGAAAACTTTTTTTACTTATGAAACTAACTGCAATTCTCTTTTTACTGACACTGCTTCAAGTCAATGCAGGAGTTTTTTCGCAAAACACCAAGTTGAACCTTGAAATTAAGAACCAGACTCTTCGAACAGCTCTGAATAACATTGAGCAAGTGAGCAATTATCGCTTTTTCTATTCAGAAGATGTGTTGTCACTGGATGAGATTGTCGATATTAATGTCCGAAATAAGGAGATTATTGAAGTCTTGGATGAATTATTTTCGGGCATGGATTTGACTTATAGTGTGAAAAACAATAAGCTTATTGTTTTAAAACCACTAAAGGCTGGACAACAGCCAAGAGCCGTTTCCGGGGTAATTACAGGGATTGATGGATCTCCAATCCCGGGGGTAACCGTTATTATAAAGGGAACTGTAGCTGGAACAATTACCGATTTAGACGGAAGGTATAGCTTGAATGTTCCGGAGGGAGGTTCGATTGTAGTATCCTACATTGGAATGTTAACCCAGGAAATTGAAGTCGGCAATCGGAACACCATTGATCTCGTGATGCAAGCCGATGTGATTGGCGTTGACGAGGTTGTTGTGGTTGGATATGGCACGCAACAAAAAAAGACGCTAACCGGTGCTGTTTCAACAGTTAATGAAACTGAGCTTCGTGCCGTTCCTGCTGCCAGTGCAGCTTCAAGGTTGCAAGGACGTGTGGCGGGTGTCACTATCACCAATGACAATACCCCAGGTGGGGAATCCATGGTCCGGATCCGTGGTATTGGTTCGGTCAATAACAATGACCCCTTGTATATTATCGACGGCGTTCCAACTTCGGGAGGCTTGAGTAAGATGAATCCAAACGACATCGAATCCATGTCTGTTTTGAAGGATGCGTCGTCTTCCGCGATCTATGGTGTCCGTGCAGCCAATGGAGTTATTCTGGTTACAACAAAACGTGGCAAAGCAGGCAAGCCTACGTTAAGATTTGATGCCCGTTATGGGATTCAAAGAACCATCAATAGTTTGGATTTATTGAACACGCAGGAATATGGCGACCTTTTATGGCTCGAAAGCAGAAATATCCACTCAGCACCCGGTAAGGGCGGATGGGGTAATTCTCAGTATGGCTATGGTGAGAATCCTGTCATTCCTGACTACATTATTCCGGAAGGAAAAATGGAAGGGGAAGTTGACGAAGGTACCTACAGCTATCCAAACCCGTATAATGGAATTACGAAAGCCAATAAGGAAGGAACCGACTGGTATGATGAGATTTTTGACCCGGCTCCCATTCAGGAATATAACCTATCCGTTAGTGGCGGTACCGAGAAAGGCAGCTATGCCTTCTCTGGAGGATATATGAATCAGGAAGGCGTGGTTATTCATACCGGATTTGAACGCTTTTCCATTCGTTCGAATGCAGATACAAAAGTGACTGATTGGCTGGAAATCGGGGAAAGCCTTGGTGTTTCATACACTGACCGTACGGGACAAGGAACCAACAATGACGAAGGAAATGCTGTTTCGCAGGCGTATCGTATGCAGCCCATTATCCCTGTTTATGATATTATGGGAAATTTTGCGGGTACCCAGGCAAAAACGACAGGCAATGGACAAAATCCTGTGGCCACTCTGGTGCGCAATAAAGATGATTACTACCGCGACCTGCGTGTGCTGGCCAATGCTTACGCGCAAATCAACCTTACACCTGAATTATCGGTAAGATCATTGATTGGTGCTGATTACACAAGCACCCGGCGCCAGGACCGGACGTTGACGAATCCCGAATTTTCAGAAGCAATTCCAACGGATATCCTGGCACAATATTACTACGGAACTTTCCAGTACAACTGGATCAATACCCTGAACTATAAAAAAACAATTAATAATGCCCATAACTTTAACGTCCTGCTGGGAAGCGAAGCGGTGAAATGGAATTACGACTGGTTTCAGGGAGGGCGTTCAACCTTTGCCAGCACCGACTTGGATTATATGGTGCTTGATGCAGGTGAAAAGGACCAAATAGCCAATGGCTCTTTCGACGAATGGTCGACCTTCTCTTATTTTGGACGGATCAACTACGATTATATGGGAAAATACTTGGCTGAAGTTGTTTTACGCCGCGATGCCTCCTCTCGTTTTTCGGAAGACAACCGTTGGGGGACTTTCCCGGCATTCTCTGTAGGCTGGCGGCTTTCTGAAGAAGATTTTATGAGCGGTGTCACCTGGCTTGATAATTTGAAGCTCCGGTTTGGTTGGGGTAAAAACGGGAATGATAATGTGGGCGGATATTATAACGCTTACACGACTTATAGGGTGAACAGTGCCGAATCTTATTACAGCCTTTCCGGGTCCAACTCGGCAACTGATGCTGGTATCCATAAGTACAAGCTCGGAAACCCCGATGGCAAATGGGAAACCAGTGTAACAACCAACTTCGGAATTGATGCCACCATGTTTAATAAGCTTGAGGTGAATCTGGATATTTACACCCGTAAAACAACGAACATGCTTTACAACCAAAGCTTACCTTATACTTATGGACGTTTGGTTTTACCTGCCGTCAACATTGGCGAAATGAAAAACAATGGGTTCGATTTGATGCTTTCTTATCATGAAAAAATTGGACGGGACCTGAATCTGAATGTCCGGGCAAACGTTTCGCACTACAAAAACGAAATTGTCAAACTAAACGAAAATCCAAACGAGATTCTATATGGTACCTCATTGCGGCAGAATACCTATACGGCCAGTATGACGGGTGAGCCGATCTCATCATTTTATGGTTACGTCGTCGATGGTTTTTTCACTCCGGATATGTTCAACATAACCTATGTAGAAGATGCAGATGGTGATTTGATACCAAAATATGTATTGAAACCTGGCGCCCATGCTCCGTACAATACAAAGGATCCTGCTCAGGATACCTACAGTCAGCCAGGTGTTTTTAAATATCGCGATATCAGCGGTGACGGTAAAATTGATGCAGATGACCGCGAAGTCATTGGAAGCCCGCACCCCGATTTTACTTATGGGCTTAACATTGATTTGGCCTACAAAAACTGGGACTTAACCATGTTCTTTCAGGGGTCGCAAGGAAACGACCTGATCAATTACGTCAACCGATGGACCATGTTTAACAACTTCTCCGGCAACCGTGGAAAGGCCCGTTTATATGAATCATGGACGGAAGAACGCTATACATCCGGAGCTAAAATTACGCAGCCAATCGCTATTCGTGACGATGCCAATATGCAAAAGAACTCCAGCTTCTTTATTGAAGACGGATCTTATTTCCGGATGAAGGATTTACAAATCGGTTACACCTTGCCATCTTCTTTGATAAGTAAGGCTGGAATCTCAAGCCTAAGGGTTTATATCCAGGCAACCAATTTGTTTACCATTACGGATTACAGCGGACTCGACCCTGAGGTTTCCAATCCCGACGATAATCCCGATCGTTTAATGGGAGTCGATGAAGGAGTTTATCCAACGTCACGGATCTTTATGTTTGGCGTTAATCTGAACTTGTAATCACTTAAAAGAAAAGAAACATGAAAAAAATAGTATTTCTTACAATCATGCTTATTGGGGGACTATTCTATTCCTGCACAAACGACTGGTTTGATATAAAACCAAAAGGACAAGCATCTCCTGATGCACTGACAACTAAGCAGTATATTGATTACTTGTTGACCGGTGCTTATGCTGTTGTGGACGGCACGCACCTGGGAACTGACGGCACTGTTTGGGCAAGCTCTGTTTCTAATTGGGTCTGGGGAAGCGTGGCTTCCGACGATGCCTACAAAGGATCAGATTATGGCGATCAGGCAACCATTAATCCGGTTGAAGGTTTCTTTGCTGACGCCGACAACGGGTATGTGGGTAATCATTGGCAAGGTTTATACGATGGGGTTGTTCGTACCAACGATGTTTTGAATTATTTGCCAGGAGTTGAAGAAATGGGTGATACAGAAAAACTCTTGGCCGAAGCCCAGGCTAAATTCTTAAGGGCGCATTTTTATGTGGAACTCACCTTAGTTCACGGAAATGTTCCTTACATCGACGAGAATACCGAGGAGCCCAAATCGGTTCCAAATGATCATGTGCTGTGGCCCGAAATTGAAGCCGATATGAAATTTGCAGCCGACAACCTGCCCGAGTCGTGGGCAAGTGTTGGCCGTGCAACAAGCTGGGCCGCAAAAACCTACCTGGGCCGTATTTATTTGCTACAAGGCAAATATACCGAGGCATTGCCGGTTTTAAACGATGTTTACACCAATGGCCCTTTTGAATTGATGGAGAGTTATGAGCAAAATTATATGATCGCTTATAACAACAATAAAGAGTCGATCTTCGAAATTCAATATGCCGCGAATGACGGGGCAGACGGTTCGCCAAATGCCGGATGGGGCGATGCGCTGAATTTTCCGCACGGTGTGGCCGGTATGGGAACCTGCTGTGGTTTTTTCCAGCCAACATACAGTTTGGTAAGCGCTTACCGGGTAGGAACTGATGGACTTCCACTTCTGAATGATTCTTATTCGGCTGATGATATCCTTCCTTTTGACAAGGACAAGGTATATGGAGCGGAAATTACGTATACGGGACCCGTTGATCCCAGATTGGATCATACGGTAGGACGTCCGGGCGTTCCGTTCTTGGACTGGGGCGTTCATGTTGGCAGTGGCTGGATCCGTGATCCCACCAATGGCGGACCCTACCTGTACAAGAAGAACATGTTTAAACAAGCAGAAAAAGGATTGGCAACCACAACAGGCTGGGCTACCGGTGTGAACCCAAACAACTTCCGCAAGTTCCGCCTGGGGCACGTGATTCTTTGGCTGGCCGAATGCGAAGCGCAGGAAGGTTCGCTTCAAAGAGCCACCAACCTGGTGAATGAAATCCGCAACCGGGCAAAAGATTCGGATGTTGTAACATTTGATGACGGTACGCCTGCTGCAAACTATGTGGTTGAACCGTATGACGAAAATTTTGCGTCAAAAGAGGAGGCGATGCTGGCCATTCAGCACGAAATACGCCTGGAGTTTGCCATGGAGGGATTGCGGTTTTTCGACCTGGTGCGCTGGGGAATTGCCGACGAAGTCATGAATAATTACCTCGATGTTGAGGGGACAAAAATGGCACACCTGGCCGGGAAAACATTTGTTGCCGGGAAACATGAAAAATGGCCCATTCCTCAAACGCAGCGTGATATTTCCGTTAATGAGTCCGGAGAAACAGTGCTGACACAAACAGACGGATATTAATGCAAGACCATGGTGATTCCTAAACTCTGCCATTTGCTGATCGCGCTGATTTTGTTGGCTGCTTGTTCCACCAGGAAACCGGAAGTGAGCGAAACGAAAGTTTTGGACCTTACCGGGGATTTAAATGGAACATTGCTTCTCTACGAGATTGGGACCATCGCAACCGGTCAGCAGGCCGTGGTTGTATTGCAACTGAATAATGCCATGAATAAACCTGTGATTATACAGGAAGCCAGACGCTTTTGTGGCTGTACCATGGCAGAGTATGATACACAGCCTATTTTGCCCAGGGAATCATCTGATGTAAAAGTTGTATTTGTTGCCGATCACCTTGGACTATTTAGCAAGTCGGTGAAGATTTACCTGAATAGCCAAAAAGAGCCAATAGAATTAAAGCTTAAGGGTGAAGTTGTTCGACCTGCGATCGTGGCAGAAAATTCTGCCTATTGAATACCAACTAAACCGATGAATAAAGAGAGTTGCCCGAAATGGCAGCTCTTTTTTTTATTTGCCCGGTATTAACCGGTGTTTGTTTTCATCAGAAATGTTAAAACCCGTTTCAAGTGGCTTTTTGCCTGTTTCTATGAAGATTGGAAAGGGCAGAGCGGTTGAGTTTGCCATTTCGTTTTAGCCAAACCGCTTGCTTTCGGAGATAGATGCAGTAGAACAGGGCTTCTGGGGCAATGCGCGTCACAAGAAGAAGCCCTGGTTTATTAATTCCAGATCCCATTCATTTCGGTCAGAATTATTGGACTTCCGTTTGTCACTACAATTGTATGTTCATGCTGTGCCATATATCCTCCTTTATTTCCAGTCATAGTCCATCCGTCATTCAAGGTGTCAGCATAGGTTGAAGTTGTTGAGATAAATGTTTCAATAGCAACTACCGAATTCTTCTTAAATCTTCTTTGGTCATATCTGTCTTTATAATTAAGTAATCCATCTGGTTGTTCGTGCAGGCTTCTGCCAATTCCGTGTCCACCAAGATTTTTAATCACTTTGAACCCGCTTTTTTTTGCTTCGTTTTCGATTAAGTGTCCAACATCAGCAATTCGCACGCCACCTTTTATGCTGTCAATTGCTTTCTTTAAGATAAGCTTTGAAGCATCGACTAATTTTTGATGTTGATTGATATCCTCGCCAAGAACAAATGAACCTCCATTGTCGGCCCAAAATCCATTCAATTCAGCCGAAACATCAATATTAACTAAATCACCTTCTTTCAAAATTCGCTTATCAGAAGGAATTCCATGACAAAATTCATTATCGATACTAATACAAGTATAACCAGGAAAACCATATGTCAGAAAAGGTGCCGAGTTTGCTCCAAAATCAGAAAGAATTTTTGCTCCGTAATTATCAAGTTCTTTCGTAGTCATACCCGGTTGAGCATATTTTGTCATTTCTTTTAATGTGTATGCAACAGCTTCGCTTGCTTTTTGCATTCCAATCAATTCAAATTCTTGTGTTATCGACATGTCTGTATTTTATTATGTCATTCTAAATTTATCCCGCGGTTTGTTTCTTAGTCTGACTGCTAAGGTCGTTGTACAATAACGCCTTTCGTTCACTTTTAGTTTAAGTTCGCGGTATCCCGATCGGGACGGAAGGGGCAAAAAGAGCAATTGAACAGTCAAACATCAACTATTATCAATCGCGTGATATTTGAGTGAAGGCTATTTTGTAAACTAATTTTTCACTAAACCCTTTTCTTGATATAATAATGTTGTAAAAAGCCGAATCTACATTTTTTTCAATTTTCGTTGATATGTCATCATATTTACTTTTGACATTAATGGTTTCCTCCTCTGGCATTGTGCCCCAAACTGCTAAATCATAACTTCTTGTCGAAGAGTTTTCATTATAACTAAAACCAACAATCACACAAGCTTCATTGTCTTTTTCAGGAAGCCCTGATGCACCTATAGTTATAACAGTCTGGTCGATAGTAATATTTTCGATTCCTAATACAGCAAAGTCATCAGATGCAACAGGTGAGTCTTCGTCTTTGCAACTTATCAATAAGACAAGCAAAATAAAAAGGAAATTTTTAATTTTCATAAAACAGGAATTAATTATTTCTATAATATTCATACAAAATTACAATTTTTTCGTATTTCTCTAACATGATGCACAAGGTCGTTGTGAAATTAATTTTCAACATGTGTTCGGTGCTTTTTGCAAAAGTTCGTCCGGCGAGCTGTATCCTTTGTAGTTTGTAGTGTTTTTAGGTCTGGTAATGGTATCTACCGCTTCCGTTATCATGTTTACCTCTTTTGTTATAGTATTTTCCGCTCTGGTTAACACGTCTACCTCTCTGGTTAACACGTTTACCTCTCTGGTAGCCTCATCTACCGCTCTGGTAATGATATTTTCCTCTCTGGTAATGGCATTTACCGCTCTGGTAATCACATTTACCTAAAATTTTTATTCCAAAGAGCCATTTTGTCCTAAAAAAGTATAAAAACGGGGTTTATCGATCAATTTTTGACCTGTATAAGGTATTTTTCATCTCAGATAAGCATATTTCAGGCTTGATCAAGCTAAAAATGGTTTCGACGAGACAAAAATCGAAAGATTCCGATTGTTTTCGTACAAAAACTTGAACTGATTGCTGCTATTGAACTCCTTCTGAGTTTTTCCGAATACGCGAGGCTATAACACAAAAACCCTTCGGCATGCCGAAGGGTTTTTTACTACTACTACTCAATTACTACTAACTACCCCTTCACGAGGGGATATTTTAATTAAGGTCACGGACCTATTTGATATTTTCGGTTTCGCTTCTATCACAAATTGTTAAAGATTCGAAACATGACACTAAATTATTTGCACTACTTATAAGGTTATTCCGGTTTTAAAGATAGCAATTTCTTTGAACCCGCTAAGCTCATGCTTCAACTTTTTACCTTCGGCAATGCTGATGATTTCGTTGAATAATTCGCTTGTAAGTTGTTCCATGGTGCAATCTTCAAGGAGTTTGCCGGCATTAAAGTCAATCCAGTTTCTTTTCTTTTCGTAAAGCGGAGTGTTGGTGGCAATTTTCATGGTGGGCACAAAACTGCCAAACGGGGTTCCGCGTCCGGTGGTGAATAATACGATTTGGCAACCGCTAAACCCCAGGGCCGACGCGGCTACCAGGTCATTGCCGGGCGACGAGAGCAGGTTGAGCCCGTTTTTCTTCAGCGGTTCGGCATAGCTCAACACATCAACAATGGTGGCGGTTCCACCTTTTTGGGTACAGCCCAGCGATTTGTCTTCGAGCGTGGTAATGCCGCCCTGCTTGTTTCCGGGCGATGGGTTTTCGTACACCGGCAAATCGTGTTTGATGTAGTATTCTTTGAAATTGTTAATCAGGCTGACGGTTTTTTCAAACACTTCCTGGCTTTCGGCACGTTCCATCAGCACATGCTCGGCACCAAACATTTCGGGCACTTCCGTTAGAATGGTGGTGCCGCCTTGCGCCACTAAGAAGTCGGAAAATGAGCCCACCAGCGGATTGGCCGTAATGCCGGACAGGCCATCGGAGCCGCCGCACTTCAGTCCGATTTTAAGTTCCGAAACCGGACAGGCCGATCGTTTGTCGCAGCGCATGGTTTCGTAAAGTTCTTCCAGCAGTTCCAGGCCTGCTTCCACTTCATCTTCCACTTCTTGCGCTACCAGGAACTTGATCCGCTTGTCGTCGTAGTCGCCAATGAATTTTTTCAACTGGCTGATCTGGTTATTTTCGCAGCCCAGCCCCAACACCAATACGCCACCGGCGTTGGGGTGATTGATCAGGTTGGCCAAGGCCTTTTGCGTGTTTTCATGGTCGTCGCCCAACTGCGAACAGCCGTAGCTGTGCCTGAAAACCTGCATGTTGTCGATGTCGGTGGCCGGATTGCCGGCTTTAAACTGGCTGATGATCAAATCGGCCTGCCCATTCACACAACCAACAGTTGGCACAATCCACAGTTCGTTTCGAACGCCAACCTGCCCGTTTTCCCTGCGGAATCCCTGGAAGGTCAACGCCTGTTTTTTGTGTTGAAGGGTGTTCAATTTTTGATTGAAGGTGTATTCCATGGTGCCCGAGAGGTTGGTCTTCGCGTTGTGCACATGTACATGCTCGCCGGGCTGAATGGCTTGGGTGGCATGCCCAATCGGTACGCCATATTTAATCACATTTTCGCCTTGGGCAATGGGTCGCAGGGCTATTTTATGTCCGCGGGGCACTTCGGACGAAATCGTAAGTTGCAGATGATCCACCTCAAGGATTTCTCCTTCGGAAAAATCTTTCAGCGCAATCACTACATTGTCCAATGCATGAATTTGAATTGAATCTGCCATCGTTTTTTTGTTTCGTGTTATGAATTTGCAGCCGTTGCCTGTTTGGCTTTCCCCTCAATGGTTATTTCCATCAGCGGGTTGGCGTCGCTTAACACGGCTTTCACCGCTTTTTTCATGCCAACTTGCTGAATCAGGAACAGGTAGTGGCTAACGGTAATTGTCAGGTTTGGAATGTTATTCAGATTTTGCTTCCACACTTTGTCCAGGCTCAATACTTTTTCAACCAATTGGTAAATTGAAATTGGCCGGCCGTCGCAGGCAGCCCAGGCTTCCTTATAAAACTTCAAAATCCATTCATCATCCTGAATGTTGTAGCTCTTGCCTCCGGTTTCGCCTTTAAAGTAGGCAATCATGGCGGCCAGTGAGAAAACAAGCTTTTGAGGAAGCATGTCGTACGCTTTCACAAAGTTGAGTAGCGAGGGGAGGTTGCGTGTTTCCCACTTCGACATGGCATTGAGCGCGATGCTCTGCCACTGGTGCCGGATGTATGGATTTGAAAAGCGCTCGAGGATTTTGCCGGCGAAATTCTTCAGTTCCTTCTCCGAGCCATCCAGTACTGACAGCACTTCGTCGTAAACCAGTTCTTTCATGAAGTTGCCGGTTTCCAGGTTTTCGTAGGCTTCGCGAACGGTCTCAATTCCGCTCAGGTACGAAACGGCGTAGCTTCCGGTGTGACATCCATTCAGTACTTGCACTTTTTGCTCACGGAACCGGGTCATGTCTTTCACAAATTTCACATCCAGTCCGGCTTTGGTGGCAGGAAATTCATTGGCCACCCACTCGGGCGCTTCAATTACCCACAAGTGGAAATATTCGCCCACAACCACCAAGTTATCTTCGTAACCCAACTCGGCTTGAATGTCTTGAATGTCATCTTTTGGGAAGCCGGGCACAATGCGGTCAACCAGCGTATTGCAGAACGCACAGGCCGTTTCTGTCCATTGCATGAACTCGTTGCCCAGGTTCCAGTTGTTGGCGTGCTGCAATACGTATTTTTTTAGCATATCGCCATTGCGGTCAATCAGCTCGCAGGTAAAAAAAATCAAGCCTTTGTCGGCAGCGCCATCAAATACCTTGAAGCGCTCGTAAAGCAGTGCCGTTACTTTGCCCGGGAATGACTTTTGCGGCTGCATATCCAGCGTATCGGTCGGATCAAAGGCAATGCCGGCTTCGGTCGTATTCGAAATCACAAAACGCAAATCCGGGTTGAGAATCGATTTTTTGTAAACGTCGAATTCTGAGTAAGGGTTGATTCCTTTATTCAAACATTGAATGAATTCGTATTCTTTAATGGGCGCGCCATTTTTAATCCCTTTCAGGTAAACATGGTATAAGCCGTCTTGTTGGTTAATCAGGTCGATCATTCCACCCGGAAGTGGTTGAACGACATCGATTCCGGTGTTGAAATTAATTTCATTGTTCATTTTTTGAACCATCCAGTCGGCAAATGCCCTTAAAAAGTTCCCTTCACCAAATTGCAGAATCCGCGTAGGATATTGTGCTGCGTTTTTAAAGGTTGATCTGTTCAGTTTCATGTATTTATTTTTTCAATTTGAAGTTCCCGTTGTCGTACACGGGGTTCGTGTTTAAAAAAACCGTGTTCGCACACGATTTAGATCGGCGAAAGTATAATTATTTTTGAAATCCGCCTAATGAAAGGTCGTTTCAGACGTTAAATAACTATTAAGTAATCACTTGTTTAGAATGATTCTAAATTTTACTTTCCTCTTGACTCGCTTTAAAAAGAGTTTTAATTTGTTTTGTAAAATAAATTGAAATGCCATGAATACTATTAATCAAAGGTTTGTATCAGCGATAGCTATTATCGCCGTATTCTTTTTATCAAGTGCCTGCCATAACGATGAGTCGCTACCCGAAGAGCCTACCGGAAAATTAAAACTAAACGTGGGCCTGTCTGTCGTTGTAAACGACGTTAAAAACTCCCTAAAATCCGCTTCTATAGAAAATCTCAAGGTTGAAATTTTTAGCAGCGGAAGTACTGATCCTGTTGTCACTTTTGCCCATGTGTCCGATATTCCGGAAGAACTTGAATTATCGGCAGGAGTATATTATGCCACTGCATTTTCGGAGAATAATCCGCCTGCAGCATTTCAAACACCTTATTATTATGGAGAATCTGAATCATTCACCATTACGGAAGAAGAAACAATACAGGTAGGCATCATCTGCTCGCTGGCAAACATCATGGTGACAGTTGTATATTCCGAGGACGTAATCAGTTTCTTTACAGATTACAATACCACGGTGAGCAATGCTGAAGGAAACCTTGTATTTGCCAAAGGTGAGGAACGGGTAGGTTATTTCAATGCGGGCCCTTTGAGCATCGAAACAGAACTTAAGTATAGCGATGGGGGAACCAGCCAAACGAAAACAATTAGCGGTTCAATTACCAGTCCGCAAACCGGGAAGCACTATGAAATTCATGTGGATGCATCGGTAAATAATGGTCATGCAGCTTTCGATATTTCCCTGAACGAGACAATTGAAAAAGAGATAATCAACATTACAGACGAAGTAGGAGGGGGCGATGATGAATTGGCCTTTGGAGACCTGTTGATCACGGAGATCATGTATCATCCTTCAGCGATGTCCGACCCCGCAGGTGAATGGATTGAGGTTTATAATAATTCGGGACGTGTCATTAATATAAAAGATTTGGTCGTCAGGCGCGGCTCCAACAATGATTTACATCAAATTACTTCTGACGTAAATTTATCAGTTGGTGGGTATGCCGTGTTAGGACGCACAGAAACATCAACCGACCATGTTGATTATGTGTATGGGGGCGAAATCTCCCTTGTAAATGCAGGATATGAGCTCTTTATTAATACCTATGGAACAGACGGCACAGATGGAACTGTTATTTGCTCGGTTGACTATGGGGCCGATGGTTTCCCAACCGACCATTCGGGAAAATCCATTCAGCTTGATCCTTCGGTAACCAATGCTTCGGATGCCCGGGATGGGGCGAACTGGTGTTCGTCAACACTAGCTTATTCAACGGGTGATTTAGGGACGCCTGGAGCTGCCAATTCTTCTTGTGAATGATTTTTGGGTGCCATTCAAAAGGTTAGCCTATGATTTTGAGTCCACTTCTAAAAGTTAAATACTGGAGATCTTAGTCATCTGATGAATCTACAATTAGATGATTGATACGGAAAGTTATGTAGAAGCTTGTTTTTACACGAGATTATCTGTAAAACTTATTCCGAACTTGATTCTCAATTAGTAGCTTTGCAAAAAGTTGAAGAACGAATTTGAATTTAGTAGAAACCATATCATAGAATTATGAATTTATCAAGAAGGAAGTTCTTTGAACGTTCCGCAGTTCAGGTTGCGGGAATAGCCAGTATTCCCATGATTTTATCGGCTACTTTGCCCGAAAAGGAAAAGAAGAAAAAAGATCAGTTTTCAATTTTTCCGGATGGCGGAACCGTGCTCTTTCAGGGCGATTCGATAACTGATGCCGGACGGAACAAGGAACGCCAGTTGCCCAACGATGCCAGTTCGTTCGGAAACGGTTATGCCTTGATGGCCGGTGCTAGCTTGCTTAAAAAGCTGGTTGGTAAAAATCTGACAATCTATAATCGCGGAATCAGTGGAAACAAGGTGTACCAGTTACGCGACCGTTGGGATGTGGATTGCCTGGAGCTGAAGCCGGATGTACTGAGTATCCTGATCGGGGTGAATGACTACTGGCACAAACGTAACGGCAACTACGACGGAACCCCCGAGGTTTATGAAAATGATTTCCGTGCTTTGCTGAAGCAGACCCGGAAAGCACTGCCTAATGCGAAACTGGTGATCTGTGAACCTTTTTCGGTGCCCGGCGGAACAGCCATTGGTGAAAACTGGATGGATGAGTTCGCTCCCTACAGGAAGGCAGCCCACAAGCTGGCAAAAGAGTTTGATACGTTTTACGTGCCATACCAGCAAATTTTTGAAGAAGCACTGAAACATGCTCCTGCAGCTTACTGGAGTCCCGACGGCGTTCACCCGTCTATGGCCGGAGCCCAACTGATGGCCAGTGCTTGGCTGAAGGTGGTGAAATAATCTTTCAACAAATAGTTAAAGGCTTTGCCGGAAAAACCGGCAAGGCTTTTTAAAACTCCAGAAGTAGTTTTAATTGATCTGCGTAAGAATTTCCGGTTATTAGTTTGCTTTTTTCCTTGTCATTTAAAACCAAAGTATATTTCCCTTTGAAATATTTCCGGCATTCAGAAATGAACGTTTGATTTACGATGACGGACCGGCTAATCCGGATGAAATAATCGGGAAGTTTCGTGCTTAGCGTTTGCAAGGAATGATCAGTTAGAAATTTTCTTCCATTTAAATCATAAAAATGGACAGACTTGTTGCTTGCTTCAAAATAGGCTACTTGATCTAAATTTATAAGAATTATCCGATCTCCAATTTTTACAGGGATCATGTTGGTTTTTCTGTGTAAAGACAGTTTTTCCAATTCCAATCGCATTTGGTGGATTATATTGTTCTGTTCCGATAGTCTATAGAGTTTCTCAATCGTTTTTATCAGGCGTGGAACTTCCACAGGTTTGAGTAGATAATCAACCGAATGGGTTTCAAATGCTTTTAGCGCATATTGGTCATAGGCGGTACAGAAGATGATGAATGGATCATATTCAATGTGGTCAAGCATTTCAAAACCATCCATTCCTGGCATATGGATGTCTAGAAACACAACTTCGGGCTTCTGGTTGTTAACTAAATCTTTCCCCTCAATACCATCTTTTGCCTCGGCAATAAGTTCAAACTTGCCGGTTTCCTCTAATAGCTGTTTTAAGCGAATCCTGGCATGAGGTTCATCATCAATAATAATGCTTGTATATTTTTTGCTCATCGTTTTCTTTTCAAAACTATCTCAACATGTTTATTCGGGTGATTGAAGATAGCAAATTCATATTGATCAGGATATAAAATGTTTAGTTTTTCAAGAATGCTTTTTAATCCGGTTCCGTAAATGGGGGAATCAGGAAAATCAGGACCATTATCGAAAACACGAAGATGTAGCTGATGATCATCCGCCGAAACCTCAATTTTTATAATCCCAATTCCTGTTTGTTTGCTGATTCCGTGTTTTATGGAATTTTCAACCAGATGAAGCAGGATATCTGATGGTATTTTCAACGCTTCCGAATTTTCCGGAATTTGGATGGAGTAGTCCAGCCGGTCAAAAAAACGTTCTTTTTCAATCTCTAGATAGAGCTTAATGGTCTCAATTTCTTCAGATAGAGGTACTTCATGAATTGCTTTTTCGGACAGCCGCGAACGAAGCAACTTCGAAAGTTTCAACGCAAATTCTTCTGTTCTCCCGGCGTCCTGTTTGGCGAGCGAAGCAATGGTGTTGAGTGAATTATATAGAAAATGGGGATTAGTCCGGGCTTGAATGGCGTCGAGTTGAAACTTAGTTTGTAATTGTTCCAGCCTGTTGATTTTTAACTGCTGATTGTTGCGGATAATCCCTTTCTGGTGCTGGTCGTGAAAATAAAGAAACCGGATCAAGATAATTAACAGAAACGAGATGAAAATTTGGAAGATATTGATTCCCATCAAAACTTTGGGGTGGTCAAATGATAAGTTGAAAAAAATTGAACATCCCATTAGCAGGGAAACAGAAAATATGCGAATAACCTGTCGTTGTTTGAATTTTCTGATCTTTCCGAACAGGACAATCTCAATAAAGTAAACCGCCAAGGCACAAATGAAATAGATAAACAATAAAAATAGGAAGGAGATAATTCCTCCAATGATGTAAAATAAAACGGTTTTGGGAAAATGCTGAAGCTTCAGTACCTGAGAACTAATGCCGAAAGAAGAAACAATGAGTTGTGGCAAGAAGAAAATGAACCCTGAAAGTTGAAACCGGGCAAAAGGCCCATTCGTCTTTTTATCCAGATAGCGTACCCATAAAAATTGATAGAAATAATAAGTCAATAACAGGATCAGGATCAACGTGACCGTAAGCGTTATCGAATATTTCGTATCCTGGTCAGCCAAAAAACGATATTGGTCAACCAAGCTATACTGGTCTTTGATAAACTTCAAATATTGGTAGGTGAAATTATCAGCATAGACCGTAGTGAATAAGAATTGGTCAAACGGTGTTAGCTGATTAATTTTGCCTCCAAGGACTGTCTCTTTTCCGGGTAGGAGGCCAAAAGATTCGCGTCCAATGAGTACTTTCCCAAAACCACTCCAGATATTATTATTGCGTTGATTGCCAGAGATTGTATCGTTGATAAACAAGATGCCTTCAAAAGCTTCTTTTATTTTAAAGTTGTAATTGATATTGGTTGCTTTTGATGACGCACGATTCCTATAGGCATTGAAATGATGTAGATTGTTGTTGTATGGCAACTTATTAAAAACGACAAACAAAGAAGGCCGCTTTTGCATAGCCCAATCAATGCTTAAATTTGGAAGAACTTCGTCAAATGCTTTCATCGCCTGATCAAGTTCCAAAGAATCAGAAGCGGTGTAATTACCCGTTAGTGAAACCAGTATTTCTGAATTCCATTTAGCTAGTTCAATCTCAACACCATTCTTTTCAAATTGAAAAGGGACAGTACCCCGAAGCATGTAATCAAGTAAAATCCAGTTTTCTTTTTTTCTCTGCTGAGGGCTGGAAAAAACACAAAAGGCTGAAACCGAAATAAAAACAAATGATAAAACGATCTTTCTCATTGTTGTTTCATTTTTAAAGTTAGATCGAATTTGCATTTATTTTTTTGTCTGGGAAAATAGCTCCCGATAAACCTGGGTATTTTGCTGATGAAGCGGGATTGGAAGTAGATAAACCCGCAAAAATGTTTCTATATTTGGATAAGGCTTACAAATAAAAATGACCAATAACCTTGCTTGATTGAAAAACGCATGTAGGTTTTTTTCATAAAAAAGGCCGGAAAAAACCGGCCTTTCAATTTTTATTTAAGTGGATCCTTTAGCTTATCCCAACAATTCTTTTACCTGTTTGTAAACATTTTCGCTGTTGAAACCCAGTTTTTCGTCCAAAACCGTGAAAGGGGCGGAGAAGCCGAATGATTCCATACCAAATACTTTTCCATCGGCACCGGTTAAACCTTCCAAGGTTACAGGCAAGCCAGCAGTCAATCCAAATTTGGGAACACCGGCAGGCAACACTTCCTGTTGGTAAGAGGCAGCTTGGCTGCGGAACAACCCTTCTGATGGAACTGACACAATCCGGCATTTGATCCCTTCTTTTGCCAGCAATTCAGCCCCGGCAACCAAAGTGGCTACTTCCGAGCCACTGGCCAATAAAATAACATCAGGTGTCCCTGCTGTATCGGTCACAATGTAAGCGCCTTTTGTCGATTTTAATGCTTCGGCATAACGGTCTTCGCCCGGAAGGCTTGGGATGTTTTGGCGGGACAGAATCAAAGCCGTTGGGGTTTTTGTATTTTCCAAAGCCAGTTTCCATGCCACGGTTGTTTCATCGGCATCAGCGGGGCGGAGCACCAAAGTTGAGTTGTGCCCTTTGTGATTTTTCAACTTTTCCATCAGGCGGATCTGTGCCTCCTGTTCAACCGGTTGGTGGGTCGGTCCGTCTTCCCCAACACGGAAAGCATCGTGCGTCCACACATATTTCACCGGAAGTTCCATCAACGCAGCCAAACGCACGGCTGGTTTTTGATAATCGCTAAATACAAAGAAAGTTCCGCATACTGGGATAACGCCGCCATGCAAAGCCATGCCGTTCATCAATGCGGCCATGGTCAGTTCGCAAACGCCTGCCTGAAGGAACGCGCCTGTGAAATCACCTTTTGTAAAAGCGGTTGTTTTTTTCAGGAACCCATCAGTTTTATCTGAGTTTGACAAGTCGGCAGAGGCTACAATCATGTTTTCAATTCCTTCGGCAAAAGCTGCCAAAACTGTCGAAGAAGCTGCGCGGCTGGCCACGCCTGCTTTTTGTGCTATTTTACTGAAATCAAATTCCGGTATTTCCGAAGAGAAGAACTTGCTCAGTTTGGCAGCCAGTTCGGGATTTTCTTTTTCCCATGCTGCCTGTTGGGCTTTTTTCTCAGCGGCTGCCTGAACCAATTTTACTTTTCTTTCCCTAAAATATTCCTGTACTTCAGGAAAAATCTGAAATGGGTTTTCAGGATCGCCACCCAGGTTGGCAACCGTCTTGGCCAAATTACCACCAGCTTCTCCCAGCGGCATGCCGTGGGTTGATACTTTGCGTTCAAAGTTTTCGCCGGCATCGGTAAGCGCACCTTTCCCCATAATGGTTTTACCAATAATCAGGGTCGGTTTCTCTGTTTCCAGATTGGCGGTTTTTAATGCCTCGCGAATGGCATCCTGGTCGTTTCCTTCAATGGTGATGACTTTCCATCCCCATGCTTCATATTTTTTAGCCGTATCTTCGGTCGATACTTTATCGGTTTCAGTCGAAAGCTGGATGTCGTTCGAATCGTAGAACATCACCAGGTTGTTCAATCCAAGGAATCCGGCAATCCGGCCTGCTCCTTGCGAGATTTCTTCCTGAACGCCACCATCCGAAATGAATGTGTAGGTTTTGTGAGCCATCCACTCGCCAAAGCGGGCTACCATAAACCGTTCGACAATTGCGGCACCAACAGCCATCGTGTGCCCTTGTCCAAGCGGACCGGAAGTGTTTTCCACGCCACGTTCCACATCCAATTCGGGATGGCCAGGAGTGACGCTTTCCCACTGGCGGAAGTTTTTCAGATCTTCCATATTGTATTTTCCGGTAAGAGATAAGATAGAATACAGCATGGGAGACATGTGTCCCGGATCCAAAAAGAAGCGGTCGCGGTTGGGCCAGCTCATGTCAGTTGGATCGTAATTCAAAAATTCAGAATAAAGTACACTTACAAAATCGGCTCCGCCCATGGCACCACCAGGATGGCCGGATTTTGCTTTTTCAACCATTGCGGCAGAAAGAATGCGGACATTGTCCGCAGCTTTTTCAATCAACTTGTTACTCATGATTTAATTTTTTTGCCAGAATTTAATAATCAAGTTTTATTGTGTTTTTTCAAACGTATGAAAAATAAAATTATTTGCCAAGCAGCAAGAATAAAGACAAAGTACCGGACGGAGAAAGCAAAAAGCTTAACATCGGCCGGCATCTGTTAATTCCTAATGCAAGAGCTTATTGTATGATTCGTACCATAATGACACCATCAATGGCGGCTATTTTATCAGCAAGTGCCGGGTCGGCTTTTTTGCGGTCAACATCAATAATGTTGTAGGCAATTTCTGCTTTGTTACGATTGAGCATGTTGGCAATGTTGTACCCTTCATTTGCCAGTAAGCTCGAAATCTGGCTCACCATGTTGGGAACGTTTTTGTTGGCCACAATAATTCGTGCACCGCCTGTGTGCTCCATTTCGGCTGGTGGAAAATTTACCGAGTTGATGATGTTTCCGTTTTCCAGGAATTCTCTCATCTGGTCAACAGCCATAATCGCACAGTTGGTTTCTGATTCAGCTGTTGATGCTCCCAGGTGAGGTATTGAAATGACTTTGTCCATTTTCAGGGTTTCTTCGTCGGGGAAGTCGGTAATGTAACGAGCCACTTTGCCCGATTCAATGGCCGCAGCCAGATCAGTATTATTCACCAATCCTCCGCGAGCAAAGTTTAGGAGACGCACGCCATTTTTCATCAACTTGAATTTGTCTTTGTTGATAAATCCTTTGGTTTCGTCGGTCAGCGGAATTTGTAAAGTCACATAATCAGCATGAGCCAGCAGGGCCTCCATACCTTCGGCACGGGTTACATTGCGACTCAGTTTCCAGGCGTGTTTTACCGAAATAAAGGGATCGTAACCCAACACGTTCATTCCGAGGGCCTGAGCAGCGTTGGCAACTAAAACGCCAATTGCTCCCAGTCCAATCACAGCCAGTGTTTTTCTGCGGATTTCCTGCCCGGCAAAGTTGTTTTTCCCAGCTTCGATTAAAGCAGGAACCTGATCGCCTTTTCCGATCAAGGTTTTTGCCCATTCGATTCCTCCTGCTACATCGCGCGATACCAGCAACAGTCCTGCAATGGTGAGTTCCTTTACCGCGTGGGCATTGGCTCCCGGCGTGTTAAACACAACAACGCCCTGGTTGGTACACTTGTCAATTGGAATATTATTAACGCCAGCTCCTGCACGGGCAATGGCTTTCAAGTTCGAAGGCAAATCCATGTCGTGCATTTTCATGCTACGGACAATAATTCCGTCGGGGTTTGAAAACTCACTGGCAATTTCGTAATGATCCAGGGGGAAGTTCTTTAAGCCTTCGGGATCAATCTTATTTAAGGTCTGAATCTTAAACATATGTATCTAATTTTTGGTAAATTGATTTTTGCCTTCAATGAGAAGATAGAAAAAAGTCTGACAAAGATCAGAATTTTATTTAAGAATTGATATTTTTCGGTTTGCTTTTTTTATGAATTAGAACCAATGAACCGGTATTTGAGTGAAGTCCTTTGAATTTTGCAAACCTGAAATAGAAGCTGATTATTTCCCTTTTCGCCAGCGCAGGTTGGGCCTGAAATAATTGCTTGTTTGCCGGCTGATGGATTTCACCTCTTCGATGGAGTAAAAAGCGTTGGGATTGTAGGTTCGCATGATTCCCAGCACTTTGTTAACTTCACTCCGTTTGATAATGGTGTAAATGACAGCCACTTTTTCGTTAGCTCCCTGTGCTTCGTGGTGGGTAATGCCATAGCCACCAGCTTTGAGTTTGGCAATTAAGTTTTGAGCGCTTTTGCGGGTGATAATCTTAAGTTGAACAATGCCAACTGCCAGTTTTTCTTCAATGATCAGCCCAATGTAGTTGCCAGTAGCAAATCCTGCCCCATAAGCAACGTAGGCCACCCAATTGTCAATGTTCTGGATGATTTTGCTCATGGTGATCAGCCAAATGATCACTTCAAAAAAACCGAGTAGGGGAGCAATAAGCTTTTGCCCTTTTGAAACCATGACAATACGCATGGTGCCGATGGTTACATCGCTGATTCGAGCGAAGAAAATTAAAAGCGGCAGAATGAGGTAGGAAAATAAATTGCCTTCAAAAAAGTTGGTGCTTAGAATTTCCATATTCAATGTTTCAGGTTTTTTCTAAAATTAGAAAAATATCCATTCAAGCCAAAAAGCTGTTACGGGTCATAAAAAGCGATTAAAATTCATTGGTAAAGTGAAATTTAATGTCTTTAAACTCGTCCTGAGCCATTTGCAAAATAAAACTGGAATCGGCCATGAAAACGTCACGACCACGTTTGTCTACTGCCATTTTCTGGTGTTTCCGCTTTTTAAATTCACTGAGCGTTTTAAGATTGTCACATTCAATCCAACAGGCCTTGTGCATCGGTAAATTCTCGAAACGGCACTTGGCTCCATATTCGTGCAATAAACGGTATTCAATAACCTCAAACTGGAGTTGTCCAACAGTTCCAATAATTTTACGACCATTAAACTGGTTGGTGAAAAGCTGGGCAACTCCTTCGTCCATGAGCTGGTCAACTCCTTTGGCCAGCTGCTTTGATTTCATGGGGTCCGCATTCTCAATGTAGCGGAACAACTCGGGTGAAAAACTTGGCAAGCCTTTGAAGTGAATTTCTTCGCCCGAAGTGATGGAATCGCCAATCACGAGGTTACCCGAATCAGGCACGCCGATGATGTCGCCGGGATAGGCTTCTTCAATAATTTCGCGTTGCGAGGCCATAAAAGCTGTGGGGCTTGAAATCCGAAGCGGTTTGCCACTGCGAATGTGTTTGTAGGGTTTGTTGCGTTCAAACTTCCCGGAACAAATTTTTACAAAGGCGATCCGGCTGCGGTGATTGGGATCGATGTTGGCATGAATCTTAAAAATGAAACCGGCGAACTCGCTTTCCTCGGGTTTTATTTCTCGCTCTTCGGTAATGCTTGGTCTGGGCGAAGGAGCAATCTCCACAAAGGCATCGAGCAATTCCTGTACACCGAAATTATACAGCGCGCTGCCAAAAAATACCGGAGCCAAATTCCCTTTCAGGTACTCCTTCGGATCAAATTCAGGATAAACGCCTTCGACCAATTCCAGTTCTTCACGCAATACATCGGCATCGTCGCCAATGTATTTTTCAAGTTCCGGACTGTTGAGATCCTCAAAGTCAATTCCTTCTTTTATCGCTTGTACGTTGGCTTCAAAAAGTCGTAAGCTTTTGTTGTAAATATTGTAAACGCCCTTAAAATCGGGGCCACTGTTGATTGGCCAGCTTAGCGGGCGTGTTTTAATCTGTAATTGATTTTCAATTTCATCTAGCAATTCAAAGGAGTCCTGTGTTGGGCGGTCCATTTTATTGATAAAAACGATTACCGGGGTTTTTCGCATCCGGCAGACATTCATCAGCTTTTCGGTTTGGGCTTCCACTCCTTTGGCGGCGTCAATGACGATAATGACACTATCTACTGCCGTTAGTGTCCGGAAGGTATCTTCTTGAAAATCCTGGTGACCAGGGGTATCAAGTATATTAATTTTATAGTCGCGGTATTCAAACCCCATAACCGAGGTCGCTACGGAGATTCCCCGCTGGCGCTCAATTTCCATAAAGTCGGAAGTGGCACCCTTCCTTATTTTATTGCTTTTTACGGCTCCGGCAACCCGGATTGCGCCTCCAAAAAGCAGAAGTTTTTCCGTTAAGGTGGTTTTCCCGGCATCGGGGTGACTTACAATACCAAAAGTTCTTCGGCGTTTAATTTCTTCTAAAAAGCCCATACATTTTATTTGAGCTGCAAAAATAGAATTTTTTAGAGAATAAACAGATTCTATGCTATTGAATGGATTTGGAGATGTACCGCCACAATCGCTTGTGGAATTTTGCTCCTTCCGGACCAATTCGGTCAAAATAAGTCTGCGGCTGATCAGAAGGAGAGAAAATCAAGGCATCGCCCGGTTCAAAAAGGGCGGGGACTTCAGGATGAAATTGTACGCCAAATACATTGGGGTATTTTCTATGTCGAATACCTTCAATTACTTTTTTATCCATCGACCAGGCTGTGATTTCCCAGCAGTCGTTCAGATTTTCGATCGCCTGATGGTGTGAGCTTAGTACAGGTGGCGAAACTGTTGGGCGCCATTTGACATCGTTTCTGAAAAAACCATTTTCGGGCAATTGTAACCGGTGAAAGTTCGTGGTCATCAACTGGTCATTCTCAAAAATCTCCTGCCAATAGTTGCGGTGGATTTTATCATTATCAAGTTGAACAATTTCTGCAGGATCATCAATTTCATAAATTTCAGACGGAATATCCTGGATCATAGTTCCACCAGTGGCGACATTCATGCTTTGCATGCCCAGACAAAAGCCAGCGATAAAATATTTTGGATTACTTTCAAGCAGGGGAACAAAATCAGGATTTTGCGGTCCGCCCAGCAGATGAAACAGCAGAGAAAGTTCGAACAGGTGCCGGTAAGGATCAGTGACAACGGCATATTGATTCTCTTCGCCATAGAGTTCCGGCTGAATGTCGGGGCCACCCATAAAGAAGATCCCCAACGTTTGCTGAAAAAGAATTTCAAAATTGGACGAGAAATCATTTTCCGTGAAAACATTGTCTGGTCGCAGCATGCCTGTAAGGTGTTGCAAATGGAACCGATTGAGCTCATTGTCGCGGATGTAATCGATGGATTGATTGTAGTTATAGCTCTCAAAACTGTAATAAATACCGACAATTTCAGTTTCTCCCACAAATAGAATGTTGTTGTCAATCAGGTATTTTATTGTCTCTATATTTTTAACCGTCGGATGAGCCATCAGCAAATAGGTCTTTCCGGGCTCGCCACCATTTTTGAAATAGTCTTGAGCTGTTGCTGGCAAGTGAAGAAATAAGCTTACAATAAGCAGAAGATATAGGATACACTTATTCATTTTCATAAGAACAGAGTTTAGGTTTGACGAGTTGAAATTAATATTTTTCTGACAGACGCTGAAAAATGTTATCAACTAACTTTTTATTGCTACTTTTAAATCGAATAAACCCGAAGAAATACGCTTAACATGTCTCTAAAACTGTTTCTGCTAAATACCTTTGGCGGTATTAAAGCCACTTCAAAAATCGAGTCTGAAAAAGAATCCCTTTGGAACGATTACCAAGTATTTTCGAAAGTTGAACAGTCTGCTGAATTGAAGAAATTTTTGATTCTGGAAGAGCAGGTTAGTGCCGAATTGTTTAAAAAGTTCAAGGCTGAACTGGTGGCTTTGAAGTTTAAAGGAAGCCTCGAAGAGCTGCAGGTCAGGCAGTTTGAGAAGCTCAAACGAAATAGGAAACTGCAAAGATACTATCAAACAGCCAGCTCGGCGGACTTAAAACGTTACGAAAGCCTTAAGAAAGGAAACGAGCTGGATCGGTATTTTGAACTGGAAAAGTTGATTCACGAAGGACTGAATAAATCAAATGAAAAGGCCAAAGAAATGCAAGCCGAATACAAACGGCTGAAAGCGTCGGAACCCGTTCGGTTTTTTCATCAATACCCCAAATCGTCCGCCTTTAAAAATTACCTGAGGATACACCGTTCGAAAGAAAAACGAAGTTTTGAAGACCTGAAAGATGTGGTTGAATCGGATGAATTTAAGGAGCAGAAAGCTTATCTGGAGGATCCGAAGAAGTGGGAGAAAACCCCGGAATTTGAAACGGAAAAACGATACCTCGAACTAAAAAACAAACCGGAAATTATTCTCTATCAAAAATATAAAAATTCATCGGCCCTGGATTTCTTTAAAAAATGGGAAATCGTGTTTGAAGATCGTTTTGACGCCGTAGCACTGGATCATTCAAAATGGAAGCCGGTGAATTACTGGGCTGCGAAAACCGTTGGGAAGAATTTTTCGCCGGCCGGAGATTTGCAGGCTTTTACCGAAGGAAAAAATACCGACTTAAAAGGAGCAGGGCTTCAGATTCAGGTGAGGAAGGAAAAGCAGAATACGCTGGTTTGGAATCCGGTTTTAGGATTTGTTGAAAACGAAATGAATTATTCATCTGACACCTTGACTTCCGGCGGACTATTTGAATCGCAATACGGAATTCTGGAAGCCAAAATAAAATACAATCCGGATAAAAACTTTCAGGACGTATTTTATCTGGCCGGTGAAGATAATTCCCTGCGGGTTAATTTGTTTGAAGGTGGCGTAAAGACCCAGTTTGGCTTAAGCAAAACTGAAAATGCAAAGATTCATGAAGAGGCCTTTTCTTTGTCGGGTTTGTCTGTAGGCAAGCTTTATATTTTTAGCATGGAATGGGATAAAGGGCAAATTAGCTGGAAAGTAAATGATAAAGAGCTTTTTACAACTCAGAATAAGGTGCCGGATTATCCGATGTTTATCAACTTGGCTTCACTGGTGATTCGTGAAAGTAATGCACTTCCACATAATTTTGAGATCGATTGGATCCGGTTCTATCAGAAACGAAAATCCTGATTGATTAGTTTTCCTGTTCAAGGTTTCTAATAGCCTCGTTTGTTGAATAATACATAACCAAAGCTGAAGGCAACATAGAACTTCGTGTTGGGTTTTTCAAAATAATTCACTGTGAGACTTAATGGACCCAGCCCGGTGTGATAAACCAATCCGCCCAGTCCCATCAGACGGATGTCCGAATAATTGTCCGGATTATACATGGCCTGGTAGTTTTCTCCCCTGTTAATTTGCTCAACGGGCAAAAAGGCATAGCCCTCCATTCGCAGGTGCATTTGACTACTCAACTGAAAGATTGATTTTAAACCCGAAGCCACATACTTGTTTGCGCGGTAATTCTCCAGAAACATCGTTTGGCTAAATGGCGTTGGTGAAAAGGTGTTGGCTGCCAGTATGGTTGCCGAATAGTTATTCAGCAATTTTTTGTTGCTGTAAACTCCTTCCAGCGTGACTCCTAAACTGGAGCGTCGGGTAATGGGAAAGTGGTTGTCGTACTTTCCTTTTAATGTGAAAAAATTATGGGAGCCAGCAAAACGTCTGTTAAGCGGCGAATTTGATCCGGGATGGTGTTTTTCGTCACCAAAAGTGTGGGTAAAGCTAAGCTCTGAGGCAACCCCTTCGGTAGCATACTGCTTGTAGTTTTGTGAATTCCGTTCAATGCTGACTCTGCTTGAAAACGCATCAAACCTGGTTTCCTCGGCATTGTCTTCTCGCTTGATTGATTCATTAAAGTAGTAGGAGTCCATGGAAGATGAATAACTGGTTCCAAGGGTAATTTTTCCATGTGTTTTTACCGGGAACCCGAGCTCAAACCTGATATTACTTTCATCTTGAATGATAAAAGGAGAACTGACATCTTCGAAGAAAAATTCGTTACTCCTTGTGAAAAAGTCCCACCGGTTGAGGCTTAGGTAACCAGATAGGTAGAATGGCAGGTTGGTTGGAAAATCAATTCTTGCACCAGCTTTGATAGAACTGTAAAACCGGCCAAAATAAATATTGGTGCTAAGCGTGTAAGCCCGGTTGTCGAAAAACAGGTAGTCGAGGCTTAAAAAGCCTTGATTGATGGGCTTGGTTGAAACATTTCCGCCAAATTTGATTTCCAATGCTTTCTCTTTCCTTACCTTCAAATGAATGTCAAAATACCCAGTTTCCTGGTTGTAAAAAGATACCGGACGAACGGATCGCAACTGTGGGTCGGCCACTAATTTAAAATATTCCTTGCGCAGTTGATCTAAATCGATGATGTCGTTTTTATGCTTGACGCTTTGAATAATGTATTTTCGTTGCATAGGGTCACTAACGCCTTCAATTTGAATGTTTTGAAATAGAAGTTCTGGCTTTCGGATGTTAAAACTCCGCCTCTTTTTATCCATCGCTTCTTGGCTCACTCGCCGGCTGACAAGCATTTTTATGCTGTCCATTTGTGCCAAGCCAGTTTCGTGCCCGGCTTGCTCAAGCAATAAAACCTTGTTGAAATCCAGTAGACTGACATTGGAGAAGGAGCTTTCCAGCAAAATTCCTTTGTCCTCCGGGACTTTGTAGTCAGTTTTTTGCATAATCATGTTTTCCAACTGGGCCATCACATCATCTTCATCTGCGCGCTTGGAGTTGTTGGCTACCTTATGACCGATTATAATGTCGGGATTAAATGCTTCAATCGTATTCTTTACCGGAAAGTTATTGACGATGCCGCCGTCAAAAACCAACGCCCCATCGATGACAATTGGTTTAAAATAGAGTGGGAAGGTCATCGATGCACGAATGGCTTCACCCAGGTCTCCGCTTCGGAGTTCGACTTCCTTATTTTCAAAAACATCAGTAGCAATGCACAGAAAGGGAACCATTAGATTGTCGAAGTTATTGCCACACACAGCATTGGTTGAAGAAAACATCTCCATAAAAGCAAAGTCTATTTGCTCTTCAGGAATGATGTTGGTTGGTAACATGATTCGAAGGCGATCTTCTGTTCTTCGCAGGTCGAGGTTTAACCATGCGGGTGTTTGTTCCAACTTTCTGAAATAGTAGCGGTACTCTTCCTGAATTTTTCCGGTAGCCCAAAATTTAAACTGGTCCGACAGGAAAAGCGCTTCCATTTCATCAGGCGTGTATCCGGCGGCATAAAGTCCGCCGACAATTGCTCCCATTGAGGTGCCGGAAATGTAGTCGATGGGAATATTATTTTCTTCGAGCGCCCGGATGATACCAATATGTGCCAATCCTTTAGCTCCGCCACCGCTTAAAACGAGTCCAACAGATTGCGCACTTGAAAAAGATGCAAAATATGATAGTAGGATGATTAGGAAAAAAGCTTTCATGGCGATAACAAATTCGAATGTTTTTGGCCTTCTAAATTACTAAAATGAATGCTAAATTCCTGAATAATCGGAAAGTTAAATTAAGTCACGAATCAATTTTTATTTTTAGGTTTTGAAAACCTTCCCCAAGGATTTCGCTGGTGTCCATCACCGTAATGAAAGCATTAGGGTCAATCTGGCTGATGAATTGCTCCAGAATCGCTACTTCACGGCGACTGACAACGGTGTAGATAATTTCTTTTTCTTCGCCACTATACATGCCGGTTCCTTTTAAATAGGTGCCTCCACGCTCAAGATCAACCAAAAGTTTATGTTTGATTTCTTCGTGTTTGTTTGAAATGATCAGAAGCGCTTTGTTGTAGTTTGAACCTTCGATGGTGATATCGATCGCACGACCGGTGATGTAAATAACCAGCCAGGAATAAAGTGGAATTTGCCATTCACCAAAAGCTGCCAATCCCACTAATACGATGACCGAATCGACATAAATCAGCAATTGGCCCAACTGCAAGCCGGTGTATTTAGCGATGATCATGGCGATAATGTCGGAACCGCCAGAAGTTGCACGAGACTTGAAAATTAGTCCGAGTCCAAAACCAATGAGTACGCCTCCGAAAACGCATGAAAGCAGCACATCTTCAACTAAAGGTGCGCTGCCATTGGCTCGAAGGTAAGTAATCAGGTCCATGAAAACGGACGAAAGTACAAAGCCAACAATTGTTTTTACCCCAAAGCGCGGCCCCAATATTTTAATGCCCGCGATGGTTAGCGGAATATTTAGCACCAGACCAAACAAACCAATAGGGATTCCATCGGGCCAGAACGAGAATACGTCTTCGGTCATGTAGTGAACAACAATGGCAATACCATAAACACCTCCGGGAACAATTTTGTGAGGCGTGATAAAAAAAACGAATCCAACAGCCAGGATAAATGCTCCAATGGTTATGAAGCTATATTCTTTGAACCAGCGGAGGGTAAACAACTTTTCTTTTTGGAGGAATGCCATACGTTCTAGTTTTATGCAAATTAAGCTGAGTGTCGGCTGATAAGCTGTGATTTTTATCAGCAAAACATCATTCACCGATTCTTTTATTTCTAAAAGAAGCTGTCTCTGTTGGGAAGGAGTTGTTGACTTACCGGAATACAAAAAAAGGCCCTCAACTGAAGGCCTTTTATATCATAAATTCTAATCTTAGAATCTTTTTTCCTTGATTCTTGCTTTTTTACCGGTACGTTGACGTTGGTAAAAAATTCGTGCACGACGTACATTACCTGTCTTGTTAATTTCGATTCCTTCAATAAAAGGAGAAGTCATTGGGAAAATACGCTCAACACCAACGTTTCCCGACATTTTACGCACAGTAAAAGTCTTGTTTGTTCCGGCACCTTTCACCTGGATAACTACACCGCGGAAGTCCTGAATACGTTCTTTGTTTCCTTCCTTAATCTTGTAGTGTACAGTGATGGTATCACCTGCGCTAAATTTTGGTAGGTTGTTTTCAACCTCAAAAGCTTTTTCGGCTACTTTAATTAAATCCATCGTTCTAAAGTTTTAAAGCAATGTTACACAGCTTCAGTGTAAGAGATTGCATAATTTGGCGCAAAATTAGCATTATTTGCGGTCTTCCAAAGCATTTATGTTTTAATTTTTAGTGCGAAGTGCCATCAATTACCTTGAAATGATCACCTGTACTATTGATGATTGCTTCGTACCACCATTCCGGATATCCCGGGAAATCGGGTGATGCCGGCAATCCATATTCGTTGCGTAAGAACTCACCATTCTCTTCTTTTTTTACATTGCCATCTATGTATTTGACAATGAGGTAATGTGAAAGTTCCTTCCAGGCGGCGGTCATGTTGTTGGCTTCATTCACGGAATATTGAGTCAAAAACTCACGCGCTTTGTCCGGACCTTGTTTTTCGTGCAGCAGTTTGGCTGCCTGATCAATTTCTGGTGTGTGAGCAATAAACTTGCCTTCAATTTCAGCCTGGCGCTCGCGGATGTGTTCAATCATCGCGTCGTAACGCAGGTAGGCAAAATTGGTCACCGTATTGAAAATCCAGAAAGCTGATGTTTCAGAATAATTCAGCAGATCACCATTGCCAACGGCAAAGCATTCGGGAATTTCGGTAATGCCGCAATACATTGGCGCGTAGCAAGTGCTATAAGTATCATCTACGCCAAACCAAAGGATTCCGCCAATGGCATCGGGGAGCCACGAGCGGCTTTGCGAAACGAATGAAAAACCGGTTTGCTGGGTTGAAATAGCCCGTTCGTTGCAGTATTCAATTGAGTCCACTTCCCAGGTTAGTCCGCGCCAGCGGTATGGCAAACGGTGTGGCCCTGCTCCAAGATCCTGGGTCATGTCTAGTTCGGTGCCTTCAAAGTGGTCGCGCATCATTTCCATCACATCTTTTACTGAAAGCTTTTTGTTGGGCTTAATCCAAAGAGGCATGCGGTTGGTTGCGAAACTGGTGGTTGTGTCATACGCTACCAGGCCTTTGACGTAGTTGGTGTATTGATCCATTCCGTCGGCTACTTTGTTGAACCCAGCCCAAACCCGCGCTTCGCAGAAACGGGCGCCACCAAAATCAACCGGCGCATAAACATCAGAAAAGCTAAAGTCTTTGTTTATACCGTCAAACCAACCTTTTTCGCGGGCAAAGGAGATGACATCTTTCGAATACATGCAATTTTGAGTGTCGTTCAACGGAAAGGTAGTAATACGAGCCTGGTTAGCGTGACCGCTAATGTAACCATCAGGAACCCGGACGGCTACCCATACAGCACCTTTCTCTCCTTCACCTTTGCCAATCATTTCCAATATCCATACTTCATCTGGATCAGCAATTGAAAAAGACTCACCGGAGCTGTAATAGCCATATTTTTCAACCAGGTCCGTCATGACCTTGATGGCTTCGCGGGCGGTTTTAGCACGTTGAAGGGCCACATACATCAAACTGCCATAATCCATAATGGCACCCGATTGACTGCCCAGTTCCTTGCGCCCGCCAAAGGTTGTTTCGCCTATGGCCACCTGAAATTCGTTCATATTGCCAACAACACTGTAGGTGTGTGCCATCTCGGGGATCATGCCCAGGAATTTGCCGGTATCCCACTCATGAATTTCGCGGGTGGCTCCATCAGGATGGTCGGTAGCCGGTTGAAAATATAATTCACCGTATAGGTTGTGTGAGTCGGCGGCATAGGTAATCATGGTTGATCCGTCGACTGAGGCTCCTTTGGTGATCAGAAAATTGGTACAAGCCCAGCTGTAACCCGAGCCAATTAATATAAAAAAGGCAATTACACTTATTTTTTTTCTCATTATCGTTCGTTTTAAAAATGTCTATTTGGGAATTTTAAAATCAAGGCACCTAAAAAAGCGAAAAAAAGCCTAATTTAAAAATGAGTATACTCACAAAGGGGGCGATTTGTGTTTTTTGCCTCAGATTTAGGATGCCTGACTGTCTTTTTATGAAGGAAGTAACTTCCCGTTTTGTTCCGCTTCATCTTAATTCTACTTTAACACTTTCGAAAAATCCGGCTACTTTTACCCTGCACCCGGCAGCTGCCGGGAACTGCCAGATTTTCTCCTGACACCCTTTAGGGCCGGGGTAAATCAGGAGAAAAATCGAACGCAAACCCTAATCTGTTAAAGTAGAATTAATTCTACTTTTAGGTGGAAGTCTATCAGAAAATCCCCAATTTTATGGTTTTCTAAAATAGAAATAACCAATACTTTCTATTTGAAATGAATTCGTTTTTGAATAGAACACTAAAAAGATTATAGACTATGTTGAAATACAGAGCTTTTCATAAAATGTCGTATGGCATGTACCTTGTAGCTTCCGAGCTCGAAGGAAAAAAATCGGGTTACATTGCCAATGCCGCTTTTCAGGTTACCAACTCACCGGAGCAGGTCGCTATTTCGTGTCACAAAAACAATCAAACGACTGAGGTGATCCGTGAAGCCGGCGCTTTTTCAGTTTCCATTTTGAAGCAGGAACTGGACGTTAAATTGATTGGCAACTTTGGTTTTATGTCGGGTGCCGACTTGGATAAGTTTCAGGATGTGAAAACGCAAACGGCAAAAACCGGTATGCCTATCGTATTGGACGAATGCGTGGCCTGGCTGGATTGCGAAGTTCGCCAAATGGTTGATGTGGGCTCGCACTGGCTGATTATAGGTGAAGTGGTGGACAGTGATGTGGTTTTGGACGAGGAGCCTTTGACTTACAAGGTTTATCGAGAGAAGTACAAGATGTTTTCACCCAAGAATTCGCCGACTTACATTGAGCGGGAAACCCTGGACCAGGAAGAAGCGGAAATTAAGAAAGATGAAGCGGTGCAAAAATCTGATGCAAGTCCGCAATCCGATGCTGAGCCACATGTTTGCCTGATTTGTGGTTATACCTACGATCCGGAAGTGGGGGATCCAAGCATGGGCATTCCTCCGGGAACGCCGTTTGAAGATTTGCCTGACGATTATAAATGCCCGATTTGCAATGCGGCGAAAGAATACTTCAAGAAAGTTTAGGCTATTGATTACATGTTGGTATCTTTCAGAATCACGTCGTGTGCCCCGCCTTCGACAATGCTGGTTGCTGACACCAGCGTGATTTTGGCTTCGTCTTTTAGTTGCTGAATTGAAATAGCTCCGCAGCTGCACATGGTCGATTTCATTTTCCCCAGGGTAATGTCGAGGTTGTCTTTCAGTTTTCCGGCGTAAGGAACGTAGCTATCTACGCCTTCTTCAAACTTCAGTCCGGTACTTCCGCCCATGTCGTAACGTTGCCAGTTGCGTGCCCGGTTCGACCCTTCGCCCCAGTACTCTTTCACATAGCGGTTGTTGACCATCAGTTTGCGGGTCGGACTTTCGTCAAAGCGGGCAAAGTAGCGGCCCATCATCAAAAAGTCGGCTCCCATGGCCAGCGCCAGCACCATGTGGTAGTCCTGCACAATGCCACCATCGGAGCAGATGGGGATGTAAGTTCCTGTTTTTTCAAAGTATTCGTCGCGGGCTTCAGCCACTTCAATGATGGAGGTTGCCTGTCCACGGCCAATACCTTTTTGTTCGCGGGTAATGCAAATCGATCCGCCGCCAATTCCCACCTTGATGAAATCGGCTCCGGCTTCGGCCAGGTATAGAAAGCCATCTTTGTCAACCACGTTTCCGGCCCCAATTTTTATTTCACCCTGGTATTCTTTTTTGACGTATTCAATGGTTTCGCGTTGCCAGGCCGAAAAGCCGTCAGAGGAGTCCACGCAAAGCAGATCGGCTCCGGCAGCCACCAGGGCAGGAACACGTTCTTTGTAATCGCGGCTGTTGATTCCGGCCCCAACCATCAGCTTTTTATTGGCGTCCGACAGTTCGTTCGGATATTCTTTGTGGCTTTCGTAATCTTTCCGGAAGACGAAATATTGTAAGTTTTGATTTTGATCAATAATGGGAAGGCTATTCAGTTTGTTGTCCCAAATCACATCGTTGGCTTCGTTGAGTGTCATTCCCAATTGGCCCGTAATCAATTTGTGAAAGGGAGTCATAAAATCTTTTATCTTTTTATCCAGTGGATCTCTCGTTACCCGGTAGTCGCGTCCGGTAACAATGCCCATAAGCTTTCCGTTGGACGATCCATCTTCGGTAATTCCAAACGTAGAGTGGCCTGTTTTTTCAATCAGTGCAATCACATCGGCCAGGGTATGTTCCGGGGTCAGGTTCGAATCGCTTACCACAAACCCGGCCTTAAATTTTTTTACTTTGCGCACCATTTCGGCTTGTGTGTCGATGGGTTGCGAACCAAAAATAAAAGAAAGGCCGCCGTTGCGTGCCAAGGCAATGGCCATGTTGTCGTTGGACACGGATTGCATGATGGCCGAAACAAAAGGAACATTCAGCTCCATGCTTGGTTTTTCACCTTTCTTAAAACTTACCAAAGGTGCTTTTAATGAGGCGTTTTCAGGGAGGCATGTTTTGTCAGTCAGTCCGGGGATCAGCAGATATTCACTAAAGGTTCTGGAAACTTCGTTTGAGTACTTGGCCATAATCTATCAGCTTTTGGATTGAAAAATTGCGCAAAACTACGATATTTTCACAAAGAACCGGAGCTTTTGGTTTAAAAACAATAAGAAAGTGAACTGAAGACATTATTTTTTCGAAAAAAGTCAGGCGGAAAGGTCCAAAAGTCAGGCGGAAAGGTGCAACAGTCAGGCGGAAACCTCCAACAGTCAGGCGGAAAGGTCCCCCCCGAAGGCGGAAGGGGCCGCCACTCATGCAGAAACCTTCTCCCCGAAGGCGGAAGCTTATACCAGTCATGCGGAAGTGATGAGTTGAAGGTAATAATTGACCATCTCTCGTTTTTAGTTTTCAAAATTTAGTAAAAGGCTTAACTGTCCGTCATTAGGAGATGGATCTGATTGAGGAAGGAAAGCCCTTGGTGTCATATTGGCCAGCAATACTTTTATTATCTTGCTGATTTTGTAATAGATAAAATTGCGTAGTTCGTACATACGTTCTTTATTTAGTGTTTTTACCCCACTTTCAAGCAACAGCCTTGTGTGCAGGGATGAAAGCGATGAGTATATGATGCTCATGGCTATTGTAAGTATTGCCAGCATGCTTTGTAAGCCTTCGAATGTTTTGATTTGTATGTCTTCCAGGTTGTAACATTCCTTGATATGTCGGTGGTACTCCTCTATTTTCCACCTAAAACCATAGGCTGTAAATGCTTCTTTGATTACTTCAACAATACTGTCTTTTGGAGAACGTGTCAGTAACCAGCAATATCCGCCATTGGCCCTTTTGGTTACAATAAGCCAAAGATCATGCATCTTTCCCTTGATTTGATACTGGACCTTTATCGCCCCGCATTCATAGACCAACTGGCGCTTCTTGCTTTTCTGTATCCTTGTAGCCGTTAATTTCATGAACAACGGCACTTTCTGGCTTATTTTGTTCACTGCCATTTCTTCACCTTTGTACATCAGCTTTGTGGTTTTCTTCAGGCGCAGGTTAAAGTTGCCTTCATTGGCAATAATGAAATCCCTGCAAATGGGACGGTCCATTCCCCGGTCGAATATTGTTGTGACATCTTTGTTAATGATTGCCCCTACTTCGCCCATTGCTTCAAGAACCTCCTTGTTTTCACTTTTTGCGCCATGGTCAAAACTGTAAAGCTTATTGTACAGGGGAGTCATCTCCTGGTCTTTGCTAAAGTGGACTACATTCATCAGCCAATAGCCAAGGCCAATGGTTCCTTTATCGCCATCTTTCACATAGTCCAGCCCATCCATCATCTTGGCATATTTCTTTTGGATATCAGAACCATCGAACAGGATGTAGTCCCCATGACAGATTTTGCTTTTTACACTGTTCATATGTCCCCGGAATAACTTCATGAAAAAATCTTTCTTGTTATAATGGTTCCTAAAGCGCTTGGTGGTCTGGCTCAACGAGATCGTATCGCAAATGCCTGTGGCTATCTTATTGACCAACACTGTACCTGTCTTGAGTATCCCGGTGGTCATTTCCCTGATACATCGGGCTTCCGGTTTTGTTAATTGACCCTCAAGCTTAAGAAAATAGCGACTGATCTTGTTCTGTACCTGTTTTGTTAATACTTTTGACATGAGCTGGTTTTTAGAGATTATTTGCTTTTGTTTGCACAATAAAAATAACCTTTTTAAACCAGCTTTCCTCATATATAAACATCTTTAAACCCCTGATATGACTGGATTGTAGAGCTTGATCAATCCATTTTTCGGGAGATGGTCAATTGAAGGTAATAAGCGGGCAAATGTGAAAAATTGGTACGCAAGATTGAAAAGTAGCTAAGGTATTTTTAGTTGTAGGCGAAAGTGAAGGACCGGTAGAACGCCGTTCAAAATTTTTATGGAGAATTGTCATTTGTTGGTCAAACCGTTCCGGCAAGGATAATAACAGATCCCAAAAAAAGCCATCTCAGGAGAGACAGCTTTTTTCTATATCCGATTATTCTTGCTTAAATTAAATTCCAACCTTCACGATAGTGATAGTGTAACTTAGCCGTTGCCGCTCCGTCTTCATCATCCACAAAGGTTTCTGTGATCGGATCCCACTTAATGGTCCGCTGCAGATCGCAGGCAATGTTCCCAAGCGTACAAACGGTACACGAGCTATGGCCAATTTCAACCGGCACAACAGGATCAATACGCTTTTTTACTGATTCAATAAAGTTAATTTGATGTGGAATTTTTGTCTCATAAGGCGTGTCATCACTTTCTTCGTCTGATTTTGGAGGTAACAATGAATCATCCGATGCCAGGAAATGTCCACGTGAAACTTCAATCCAGCCATCTTCTCCAATAAACTTCACTCCTTTTGTCTTCTTTTCATCAAATGGCTCCGAAGTCATAACAACTCCATTGGCATAAACAAATTTCATATACTCGGTTCCATCTCCAATGGGTGAGATTTCAACCGGACCACTACGGTCCATTCCAAGTCCCCACTGGGCAATATCGAACATGTGCGCACCCCAGTCGGTGGTGAAGCCACCTCCCATTTCCTTATACCAGCGCCAGGCTCCCCAATTTTTTTCGTGTTCAACGGGATCAAGCGAGATTGGTGGGTTCAGTTCGTTGTTGAAGTGAATATCTTCCGGAAGTGGTCCCAGCCAAAGATCCCAGTTTAAATCAGCAGGAATTTCTTCTTCCGGCAAATTGTATGGAATTGGAGGAGCACCAACATAGGCATTTACTTTTTCAATTTTGCCTAAGCGACCTGTTTGCACCATGTTAACTGCATGCTGGAAATTCGGATCGGAACGTTGCTGGCTTCCAATTCCTAATATCCGGTTGGTTTCGCGAACAACACGCTTCAATTCCTGGCCTTCTTTAATGGTAAAGGTCATTGGTTTTTCCAGGTAAACATCTTTACCGGCTTTACAGGCAGCAATTGCAATCATCGCGTGTGCGTGGTCAGGCACAGCAATCACCACGGCATCAATATCGTCACGTTGAATCAGGTCTTCATACTTTTCATAGGTAGTTACTTCAACGTCTACATTGTTCTTCGTATAAAACTCGTTGACCCGGTTTTCAAAACGCTGGCGTTTGCGGCCATAAACATCGCAACCGGCAACAACACGTACACCGGGAATTTGAATAAAGCCGTTCAGTAAGAACATGGCTTGTCTTCCCATTCCAATAAAGGCAAGCCTGATTTTATCGTCAGTGCTTGTTTTTGGCGATGTGCATGAATTTAATGAAGGTAAAAAAGTGAGACCCGCCATTCCAATGGCAGCGGTTCCAAGGAAACGTCTTCTTGACAATTCCTTTTTTGTTTGTTTTTTCATTTTAGTTGATTTATTAATAGTTTAATTGTTGAATGAATTTGATTATCGTAGCAATCTTATTGAAAGCTTTAAAATTAAGGATTAAGTTTTTAAGAATAAAACCTTTTGGGTTGATAAATCTGGTTTTTGTAGATTTGAAGTGATTTTAGCTGTCGGTGATATGAGCTCTCGGTTTAATCTAAAATGAACTCGAAACGGGCTTGTTTTTCTGAAATAATAAACGACATTCAGGTGTTAAATGCAAATCAGTTGAAATCGGCTGTGATTGTTTGTTTATAGGGGGTTTAGCGAATATGTTTACGAAACTGAAAACATATTGATCGATTTCGATTTGAAAAAATTCAATGTTAATTAATTGATAATTGTTTTTGGTAACTATTTTTTAACATTCTTTGAACGGATAAAAATTTGGTACTATTGCCTCCGTTCTATAAAATGGGAAAAGTTTTTTAAAAAATATTGAAAAGATGAGTGACTTAGGATATGCATTACAGTTGATGGGAATTGGGATGATAACCGTGTTTATTATTCTTTCCCTGGTGGTTTTACTTGGGAATTTGATTATTCGTTTCGTCAATAAATACCTACCGGAAGAAGTGAGTAAAAAGGTTGAGCAAGTAGCCACTCAAGCAAGCGACTTCAATCGAAAAAAAGTGGCAGCCATCGTTTCTGCTGTTAAAATTGTAACTGAAGGCAAAGGTCGTGTGACCAAGATTGAAAAGATGTAACACGTCGATCACGAATCCTTCGAAATCACGTAAAAAAAAATAAATTAAAATATCAATTAGCCTTATTATGGAAAAGAGAAAAATCAAATTTTCATTGCTCTATCGCGACATGTGGCAATCGTCGGGAAAATACCTGCCACGTGTTGATCAATTAGTTAAAGTAGCACCACACATTGTTGAGATGGGATGTTTCGCGCGTGTTGAAACCAATGGTGGTGGCTTTGAGCAAATCAACCTGCTTTTTGGTGAAAACCCAAATAATGCGGTCCGCAAATGGACGCAACCTTTTAACGATGCCGGCATTCAAACACACATGCTGGATCGTTCGCTGAATGGCTTGCGTATGAGCCCGGTGCCTGCCGATGTACGCAAGCTCATGTATAAAGTGAAGAAAGCCCAGGGAACCGATATCACCCGTCCGTTTTGTGGATTGAATGATGCCCGCAACATCCTGGACTCCATCAAGTACGCCAAAGAAGGTGGCATGATCGCCCAGGCAGCCTTGAGCTTAACCCATTCTGAAGTACACACGGTTAAGTACTATGTGGATTTAGCCGATACGCTGATTAAAGGTGGAGCCGATGAGATCTGTCTGAAGGATATGGCTGGTATTGGTCGTCCGGTTTCGTTGGGCGAAATTGTTAAAGGAATTAAAAAATTGCATCCCGAAATACCCTTGCAATATCACTCACACTCAGGCCCTGGATTTGCGATGGCTTCTATTTTGGAAGTTTGCCGCGCAGGAGTTGAGTACGTCGATGTGGCGATGGAGCCACTTTCGTGGGGAACCGGTCACGTTGACTTGTTGGCCGTTCAGGCCATGTTGAAAGATGCCGGTTTTGAAGTGCCGGATATCAATATGGATGCCTACATGAAAGTGCGCAGCCTGACCCAAAGCTTTATCGATGACTTTCTGGGCTATTATATCAACCCGAAAAACCGCTTCATGAACTCGTTGCTCATTGGTCCTGGTCTACCGGGAGGTATGATGGGGTCGTTGATGTCCGACCTGGAAAGCAATCTGGCGAGCATCAACAAATGGAAAGCAAAACACAACCAACCGGAGTTGTCGCAAGATGATTTGTTGGTGAAGCTGTTTAACGAAGTGGAGCACATTTGGCCAATGGTTGGTTATCCGCCGCTGGTGACTCCTTACAGCCAGTACGTGAAAAACCTGGCCTTGATGAACGTGATGCAATTGGAAAAAGGCAAAGAGCGCTGGAGTATGATTGCTGATAATATTTGGGACATGCTGATGGGTAAAGGTGGAAAACTGCCCGGAACGCTGGCTCCTGAACTTCAAAAGTTAGCTGACGAAAACGGCAAGAAAGAGTTTACAGCCAATCCGCAAACACTTTATCCGGACGCTTTGGATACCTTCCGCAAAGAAATGGACGAGAATGGTTGGGAATACGGACAGGACGACGAAGAGTTGTTCGAACTGGCCATGCACCCCGAGCAGTACCGCGCCTACAAATCAGGCGAAGCGAAGAAAGCGTTCGAAGCTGACCTGGCCAAGAAGCGCGAAGAAGGCGCTGGCCTGCTTGAAGGAACTAAAAAAGCAGAGGTAACAGCCGTGGCAACGCCTGCCAATTTCAGCCCATCAAACATGATTATTGATGTGGATGGTGAGCAGTTCCGGGTTTCGGTAGCTTATGGAGACAGCCAGCCTGCAGCAACCTCAGCACAGCCAGCTGCAGCTCCTGCTGCCCCGGCATCAGCGCCAGTTGCAAGTGGACCAGCCAAAGAAGTTGTAGCTCCGCTCGAAGGTAAATTTTATTTCACCAAAGAAAGTTCTGAAAAGCCTATTAAAGTTGGTGATGTGATTCTGGAAGGTGATTTGATTGGCTATGTTGAAGCTATGAAAACCTTCAATGCCATTAAATCCGATGTTTCGGGTAAAGTGGTTGAACTGCCTGTTGCCAATGGTTCAGAAGTAGAAGAAGACGACGTTTTAGTAAAAATCCAATAACAGAGAATCCTGCATATGTCTATTTTAGAGAAACTCTATCACATGACTGCCATCCAGGATATTGTTAATGGACCGGGAACGCTGTTGATGTTAGCCATTGGGGGACTACTTTTATACTTGGGAATCAAGAAAAAGTATGAACCGCTGTTGCTGATTCCAATAGCTTTCGGGCTTATTTTAGCAAACCTTCCTGGTGGAGGTATGAGTGTTGTTCCTTCCGAGTTCATTGAACTTGACGGGCATCGTTATAAAAACCTGTTTGAAATTGCGAACGATCATGGAATCATGAATTTTCTGTATTATTCGCTGATCAAAACAGGCTTTCTACCTCCCATCATTTTTATGGGGGTAGGGGCTTTAACCGATTTTGGTCCCATGCTGCGTAACTTGCGGCTGGCCTTTTTTGGTGCTGCCGCACAAATCGGTATTTTCACCGTACTGATTTCGGCCATTGCTTTGGGCTTTACACCCGCTGAAGCCGCATCATTGGGAATTATTGGTGGCGCCGATGGGCCAACTGCCATTTATACAACCATTATGCTAGCTCCGCACCTGCTGGGGCCTATTGCTATCGCTGCCTATTCATATATGGCCCTGGTTCCGGTTATCGTTCCTCTAGTGACACGCCTGTTGTGTTCCGAAAAGGAATTGAAGATTAACATGAAGGAGATGGATAAATTGTATCCGTCGAAAAATAAGATCAAAAACCTGAAAGCGGTTAAAATTGCTTTTCCCATCGTATTGGGAATCGTGGTTTCCATTTTTGTGCCTTCATCGGTTCCGCTGTTGGGAATGCTGTTCTTCGGTAACCTGATCAAAGAGGTTGGTGTTACAGTAGCCCGTTTGTCGGACGCTGCTACTGGTTCCATCATGAACACCGCCACCATCTTTTTGGGACTGACCGTTGGTGCCACCATGACTTCGGAAGTTTTTCTGAATTCACGAACGATCATGATTATCGTCGGTGGTTTCATTGCTTTTGCCATCTCCATTGCCGGAGGTATTGTAGCCGTTAAAATCTATAATTTATTGGCAAAGAAAAAGATTAACCCGCTGATTGGAGCTACCGGACTAAGTGCTGTACCCATGGCCTCACGTGTGGCGAACGAAATAGCCCTTAAATACGATTCGAAAAACCATGTCCTGCAATATTGCATGGCCAGTAATATTTCCGGTGTAATCGGCTCAGCCGTTGCCGCCGGTGTACTGATTTCGTTTTTGGGATAAGATCCGGATAAACTTTTCAAAAAAGCCTCATCCTTCAAGGGTGGGGCTTTTTTAGCTTAATTCGAGCAATAACAGGGGAGCCCGGTCGAGTGAAAATCAATTATTTGTTTTTGCCTTATCGGGGGTCAAGGTTTGGAACTTCGTTTTGGTTGACCACAGATGACACGGATTTCACGGATCAATTCAAATTCGTCTGAGAATTAGGGTTATCCAATTCGAAAAAAACTTATTGACCTGTGCTGCCAAATTTGTTCAAATTTGAAAGACCCGAAGGTTCCGCTTTCATCCACTTGCTTCCTCCGGCTTTTATTTTTCAGTCATTATGAAATGAACGAGTTCATCAATTAATCCAGCTTTTAATGGCAAGGCCGGATTACTGTATGTTGCCATATTGTTCTGAATATCAGAATCCGAATCCTTCAATACATGATTCATATTGTCAATGATTAAAAGTTTTGCATCTGGTTTTGCTGTCGAAAGCAGCTTGGCATCATCAACACTCACTTGCAAATCAGTTGAGCCTTGGATGATGAATACAGGCATTTCTAATTTGCCGATCTCTTTTTGCGGGTCATACTTAATCCATGAAATCATGTATGGCTGAACACTTGGACGGTATAATGAAAGTAAACTGGGATTTACATTGGAAACTGTTTTTCCGATCCGCAGGCTATCAAGTATTTTATTTGATTCGTGAAGCAGTTGCGGGGGCAACTTCGTTTTTAATTGCTCTTGCAACAGTTTATCTGCTGATTTTCCAACTCCCGATACGGAAATAAATCCGGCAACATTGGTTTGCTGAGCTGCGATCATTCCAATCAATGAACCTTCGCTGTGCCCCAATACGAAAATTGTTGCAAATCGCTGGTCTGACTTTAACAGTGAAACCCAGCCGACCACGTCGTTGATATAGGTTTCAAATGTGAGCTCACTTTCGCTTGTCATTGCCGGTTTGCTTTTTCCTATGCCTCGTTTATCAAATCTTAGCGTAGCAATTCCATTTTTTGCCAACCCTTCAGAAAGCATTTTGTAAGCATTTGTTTGAAGGCCCATCGCAGAGTTGCCATTCCTGTCGGTTGGGCCAGAGCCTGGTACAATCAAAGCGATTGGACAGGTTTTGGTATCATCAGGAATCGTTAACGTGCTAAATAGATCTCCTGTTGAGGTTTTTAATGCCATCTCGGATTCTGAAAAAGTCGGGTCACTTTTGGGTTGGGCGAACAATCCCGCGAAAATGAAGCTCAAGGCCACAATACATGTTATGGTTTTCATGGTAATTTATGGTATATCAAGTAGTGGGTGCAGAGATTATTTCGGGCCAATCAATTCAAAAAAGTTGCCATCTGGGTCTTGGATCAAAACAAACTGGCGTTCGGCATCCAGCATAATGGGTGTTTCTCCCAGTAGCTTGATGTTGTGTTTTTCAATACGTTCCAGAAATGGCCGCATCGATTTCACAAAAATGGTGGTGTATTGCATGCCTGTGTCGTCCGATATGTACATTTGTTTTGGATGATTGGCTTTTTTGCCAAAGCTCATTACTTTCCATTCCTGGGCATCGTCCGAGTCTTCCAATTTCAGTACCGTCACACTAAACGGAATGCCTTCATTCAGTCCGCTTTTCTTAGCGAAGTCGGCATCGACACTAAAACCGGGGCGTTTCACCATGCCCAGCACATTCATATAAAAATTAACGGCTTTGTCGAGGTCTTCAACCACCACACCAACCTGGATGGTGTTTTTGGCGAACTGTTGGGTCAGATCCTGTGCAGTGGCTTGTAAACCAATAGCCAATAGTAGAAGTGAGCTGTAAATGGATGATGATTTCATTTTTTTTAGTTTTAAAAGGTGTACTGCAAGGTATGAAAATCTACTGAAAAGCAGTTATTGCCAGAGAATTGATTTATGCTTAGTTTCACAACCAGAAAAAAGTGATCATGCAAAAAAGAAAGCTTCGCAAACTGATCCGCAATGTATTGATGGTACTCACCGTCATCAACTTTCTGGCGTTGGTGGTGGCCTTAACCAAGCTGATTCCGGGCAATCCGCTGACTGAATACCGCCTGTTGCTGGGAATCAGTTTTATCGTGTTTGCCGGTTCAGCGCGCCTGGTTTGTAACAGTTGCGACAAAGAGCTGCAAGTCGAAGGGAATTGATTCTAATTTCAACGAAACGAACGTCTCGGGAGGCAGGATTTTTTATCGCCCATTCGTACTATCGCCAGTTTAAACCATTAGAATTCTTCTTCTGTCAGGCTGTTGTTTAGCATCGCACCTGCGATATTTCCAGTCGAAACAGCATTGGCTACGGAACGCATCATACTGGCATTGTCTCCGCAAGCGAAAATATTTGCTGCGCTTGTCTGTTGAAGTCCATCTACTTGGATAAATCCTTGCTCTGTTAGTTCGCAGCCGAGCATTTCCGGAATCTTGCAATGTTGTTCAAATGCAGGTCGTGAATAAATTGCTTTCAATTCAACCGTTGAACTGTCTTTAAAAACGATCTGTTCCACATGGCCGTCTTTTTGTTTTAGATAAGCGATTTCTTTTTCGATGATTGGAATAGCATGCTTGGTAATTTTATCGGTCTGCTCTTGTGTAAGCGTAGATTTTCCGTTGGTGAAAACGGTTAGGTTTTTTGTCCAGTTGCGGATTAACTGAGCATAGTGGAAAGCAAAGTCGCCGCTTGCCAATATGCCTGTTTTCTCGTTTCTAACTTCGTAGCCATGACAATACGGACAATGAATAACCGAAATGCCCCAACATGCTGCAAAGCCTTTTATGTCGGGCATCATATCTTTTACTCCTGTGGCAAAAATCAGCTTTTTTGCTTTAACTGTTTCGCCTGACTGCGTAGTGATTGTAAAGCCGTTTTCAGTTTTCTTGCCGCTCGTGGCAAGCCCATTCAGAAATTGCACCGTACTGTAATTCAATACCTGGGCTCTGGCTTTTTCTGCTATTACATTTGGCTTTTCTCCATCTTGTGTAATAAAATTATGCGAATGTGGTGTTTGTCTGTTGCAAGGCAGACCGCTGTCAATGATGAGCACATGTCGCAATGCTCTCCCCAATGCCATCGCTGCGGATAGGCCGGCGTAGCTTCCGCCTACGATGATTGCATCAAAATCTTTACTATCTCTCATAAAGGCAGTTTATTGAACTTCCATCTTTAAACAACAACATACAACGTTTGTTTATCGAACTTGGTTCCTCGGGTTTGCACTTATTGTGTACAGAGCGGCTGGAGCTTTCAATCCGATCCAGCGTATTGCTTGTTATGGGGCAGGTGGCGGAGTTTTCCTCAGCTTAGATCTTTTAATAATGATTCAATTTTCGTTTAATCATTGAAGACAATGAAACGACAGCGTTTGACCAGGGCTGTTCAAAGCCGGAAAACCCGGCAATTGATCACAGTAAATGCCGTTCGTTAAATTCGATCCCATCTTCTTTCAAACGTGACAACGTACAAGTAGGGTGAAAAAAAAGGGCAGATCATCGATTCACCCTTTTGCAATTATCACAGCGTATTTATTAGAAGATGTTTTTCATCTTCTCAAAAAAGTTTTTGTCACCAGCTCCCGGCGTATGCTTGAAATTGGGTGATTCCTGCAATTTCTCCAGCATCTTCTTTTCTTCGGTCGAAATATTTTTTGGGGCCCATGCATGTATGCGAACAAGTAAATCGCCTTTCCCATAGCCATTAACGTCGGGCAGGCCTTTGCCACGCAAGCGTAAAATCTTTTCGGGCTGTGTTCCGGCTTCAATTTTTACTTTCACCTTGCCTTCAACCGTTGGTATTTCGGCTGTTGCCCCCAATGCAAAATCGGGCAGGCTCAGAAAGAGGTTGTAAATTAAATTGTTGCCATCACGAATCAGGTCCGGATGGTTTTCTTCGGTAATAATAACCAGCAAGTCGCCATTCAGCCCACCACGCCGGCCAGCATTTCCTTTGCCCGACACGTTGAGTTGCATGCCTTCGGCCACGCCTGCCGGGATTTTGATGGTTACCACTTCTTCGTCGCGCACAACACCTTCGCCGGCACAAGCGGTACATTTGTTTTTAATGATTTGACCTTCGCCGTTACAGCTTGGGCAGGTCGCCGTGGTTTGCATTTGCCCCAACAATGTGTTGGTTATCCGCGTAACATGACCGCTTCCGCGACAGGTTGAACAGGTGGTGTAATCGTTGCCTCCCTGGGCTCCTGTTCCGTGACAGGTGTCGCAGGCTTTGTATTTCTTAAGTTTGAGTTTTTTCTCAACACCGTTGGCAACATCCTCAAGCGAAAGCGTGACTTTTACGCGTAAATCCGATCCGCGATGAACCCTTCTGCCGCCTCCCCTGGAACCGCCACCGAATCCGCTGAATCCACCACCAAAACCACCACCGCCGAAAATATCACCAAACATGGAAAAAATATCGTCCATCGACATGTCATGCTGACTGAATCCACCTCCGCCACCAGCACCGCCAACTCCGGCATGGCCAAACTGGTCGTACCGTTGTTTTTTCTGCGGATTACTCAAAACCTCATAGGCTTCGGCAGCTTCTTTAAATTTCTCTTCAGCTTCTTTGTTATCCGGGTTTTTATCCGGGTGATATTGAATGGCTTTTTTGCGATAAGCCTTCTTAATTTCCTCAGGCGAAGCGTTTTTACTTACTTCTAGAATTTCGTAAAAATCTCTTTTTGTCATACTTGCTTTTTTTGTCTATTCGCCAATCACAACCTTGGAGAAGCGAATGACTTTATCGTTCATGAGGTAACCCTTCTGAATTACATCGACCACTTTCCCTTTCAACTCTTCTTTTGGAGCAGGAATTTTGGTCACTGCTTCGTGTAAGTCGGTGTCGAAATCTTTTTCTTTGGCCTCAATTTCAATGATTCCGTTATGCTTCAGGAATTCTTTGAATTTGTTGTAAATCAAACTGATTCCTTGCTTTAAAGGATCATCATCTTTCATCTCACTGAAAGCCATGAGTGCGCGCTCAAAGTCGTCAATTACCGGCAAAATATTGACAATAACACTTTCGCCACCTGACTTGATCAGATCCATTTTTTCTTTCATGGTCCGTTTGCGGTAGTTGTCAAATTCTGCCTGTAGGCGAATGTGCTTGTCTTTCAATTGCAGCAGTTCGTTTCCCAATGCTTCTATTTTTTCGTCGGTTTGATCTTGCTTCGACTTCTTATCTTCTTTTTTGGCTTTTACCTTCTTGGTTTTTTTATCTTTCTCAGCAGTGTCGTGTTTTTTTTGAGCCGTGTTCTCTTTTACTTCAGTTTCATTCACTTGCTCTTGTTCATTGTTAATCTTTTCTTCTGCCATTTTTTCCACGTTTTATATTATCGGATTGAGTTTTACAAATATGTTGCCATTCCACACGAGGGGACAATTTGGCACACTAAAATTGAAATTAGCTGACAAAATTAAAAAAAGAAAGGCAGCACGCGTGTACTGCCTTCTGGTGAACCTATTTTTATAATCTTATTTTAATAATTGCTCCAATGCATTCTCCAATGCTGGACCACGCAGATTTTTGGCAACAATAACTCCGTTTCCATCAATTAAAAAGCTTGCCGGAATACCGCGCACACCGTAAACAGCCGCATATTTGGCATGCCATCCTTTCAAGTCGGAAACATGGTACTCCCAGCTTAGTTTGTCTGCTTCAATTGCTTGTTCCCAAGCCGCTTTATTTTTATCCAGCGAAACACTAAATACCGTAAAGCCATCCCCATTTTTGAATTTCTTGTCTTTGAATTTTTCGAAGGTTGCAACTACTGCCGGGTTTTCACTGCGGCAAGGACCACACCAGGAGGCCCAAAAGTCAATCAATACGATTTTGCCTTCGAGCGACGACAGTTTGAGTTCTTTGCCAACAACGGATTGTTCTGCTATTTCAGGGGCTTTATTACCAATTTGCAATCCAATCTTAACATCATCTCCTGCTTTTGACGGGATTGTCAAGCTAAAGACCAACACCAGGGCTATTAAAATTTTCTGTTTCATATTTTTCAAACTTGTTTAAAATAAATCGATGTCAATAATAGTAAAAATGAAAACATGCGACGGTGTTGAATCTTGTTTTTTTGGAATTATTAACAAACTAAACGGGGCTTGTTGTTTAGTTCACCCGCTTAATGTCGGCTCCAATGGCTTGCAGACGTTGGTCAATGGCTTCGTAACCCCGGTCGATTTGTTCAATGTTGAAAATTTCACTTTTACCTTTAGCTGAGAGGGCAGCGATTAGCAACGCTACTCCTGCCCGAATGTCGGGCGATGACATGGTTGTTCCGCGAAGCATGTGTTTTTTATTCAGCCCGATAACGGTTGCACGGTGCGGATCACAAAGGATAATTTGCGCGCCCATATCAATCAGCTTGTCGACAAAAAACAGGCGGCTTTCGAACATTTTTTGGTGAATCAAAACGCTGCCTTTGGCTTGTGTGGCGATTACCAAAAAAATACTCAGTAAATCGGGGGTTAAGCCCGGCCATGGCGCATCAGCGATGTTCATGATTGAGCCGTCGATAAACGTTTCGATTTCGTATTCATCTTGTGAAGGGACGAAAATATTGTCACCTTTAATTTGTAATTGAATTCCCAGTCGCTTAAACGCTTCGGGAATAATGCCCAGGTGCTCAACTCCGGCATTGGTAATGGTGATTTCTGATCCGGTCATGGCTGCAAGACCAATAAAACTGCCCACTTCAATCATATCGGGTAGAATGGTGTGAGAACAGCCGTTGAGTTCATTCACACCTTCGATGCGCAACAAGTTGGAGCCAATACCTTCAATTTTGGCGCCCATGGTAACCAGCATTTTGCATAGTTGTTGCAAATAAGGTTCGCAGGCGGCATTATAAATGGTGGTGATTCCTTCGGCCATGACAGCGGCCATTAAAATGTTGGCGGTGCCGGTAACCGAAGCTTCATCAAGCAGCATGTAAGCTCCTTGCAGCTTTTTGGCAGTGACTTGATAAAAATAGTTGTCCGCGTCATACCTGAATTCAGCACCCAGCTTTTGCAGTCCGACAAAGTGCGTGTCCAGTCGGCGTCGCCCAATTTTATCGCCTCCCGGCTGAGGGATGAGTGCTTCGCCGAAGCGCGTAAGCAGAGGGCCAACAATCATAATTGATCCGCGCAAACTGGAAGCTTGTTGTGCAAACTGTTCCGACTTTAGGTGGTGAAAATCAATCTGGTCAGCCTGAAATTTATATTCTCCTTTTTTTATGCGGTTGGTTTTTACCCCCAACTCACTTAGGATTTCAATCAGTTTCATCACATCCCGTATTTCAGGAATGTTACTTATTTTGATAGGCTGACTGGTTAACAGAGTGGCACAAATAACCTGAAGGGCTTCATTTTTTGCACCTTGAGGTTGTAGCGACCCAGCGAGTTTTTTGCCACCTTCAATTTGAAATGTTGCCATCTCTTTGGAAAGTATTAATCGTTCTTGCGGTGTTTTTTAGGACCACGGGCCGGCCCGGTGCTTTGTTTTTTGCGGGGGGCCGAACGGATAAGAATGTCGCGCGTTTCAGCCAGGTCTAATCCTTCTCTTTTAATTCGTCCTTTTGAAAGCAGCTCCAGATCCTGATAGATTTTCTCATCGTCCACGGCATCTTTATTCCAGGTCAGGTACGATTTTTTCATGTGGTTGGCCAGCAGGGTGATCAGAATTTCTTTTTCTTCTCCGTCTTCATATTCTGCGGCTTTGTCAACCATCAGTTCCAGGGTTTTCCCGTAGTAACGCAGTCTAATGTGGTTGCTGGAATAAGGAACTTTTTTAGGAGGTGCCTGGAATGTTTCTGGTTTTGGTGGATCGTAAGGGTACTCAATATCCAGTTTGAAATCAGCCATAATGGCCAGGTGATCCCAGAGTTTATGCTTGAAATCATTAATGTCGCGAAGGTAGGGGTACAAGTTGCCCATAATATCAATAATGGTTTGAGCAGCCATATTGCGTTCTTCGCGGTCTTCAATGGTCATGATATGATCGACCATATTCTGAATATTACGCCCATACTCTGGCAGGGGTAATTTTTTACGATTCGAGTTGTAATCCATTTAAAAAATATCTAATAAACTTATAGTGTCAAAAAGGTTGTATAATTCGGTAATCCAGCTGATAATCTGAAGTGGAGTAGATTTTCTCTGATTGCAAAGCTAAGTGAAAATATTTTTCCTACAAATTTATTTTCGAAAATCTTGATTGTTTGCTTGTTATTCCATCGTTTTGATGAATTATTGAACAATTTTAAGCTTCGCAAATTTGAGCAGCAACTGTTTTTGTCCTGCATTGGGGAAGAAAACGGTTGCTTTTAAATTCGGAAAACTTCCCTCTATTTGCTGCACTTTTCCTTTTCCAAAACGTTGGTGTTCAACCATCATACCTGTTTGGATGTCTCGTGGGTCATCACCGTCAAAGTTTTGCGCCTGTTTCTTGGCTTGGCGTAGTTGAATAAGCTTTTGATTAATCCCTGGCTGATCAGCAGCCTGAGGGCGTCGTGCGGCCGCAGTTGGTTTGCCAAACGTTTGTTTCTGAATGGCTTTTCCTTCAGTCGGTACCTCGTCAAAGTTAAAATCCTCCGCATCTGGCAGGTCGAGAAATTGCTGATCAACATCGGCAATGAAGCGACTTGGGTTGCAGAAGTCGAGCTTTCCCCAGCGATACCGTTGCCGGGCAAAACTTAAGTAGGCATTTTCCTCGGCCCGGGTGATGGCCACATAAAACAGGCGCCGCTCTTCCTCAAAGGCTTCGGGTGTAATGTTGCCAAACTGGCTGGACGGGAACAGGTTTTCTTCGACCCCAACAATAAATACATTTTTGAATTCCAATCCCTTGGCTGAATGGATTGTCATCAGGGTGACTTTGTCGCGGTCTTCGTCTTTTTCCGAGTCCTGATCGGTGAGCAGGGCCACATCTTCCATGAAGTTGGCTAGCAGGTTGGGTTGGCCCTCTTCTTTTGCATTGATGGAGAATTCCTGAACCCCGTTCAACAATTCCTGGATATTCTGGAAGCGGCTCAGCCCTTCGGGTGTCTGATCTTTGTATAAATCTTTGATGATGCTGGTTTGCTTGGCAATTTCGCTTGCCATTTCATAGGCGTCAGTCAAATCAATTTGCTCCTGAAATTGGTTGATGAGTCCCACAAACTGCATCACTTTGCTGAGCGTTCCCTTGTTCAATCCCGCATGGTTGACCGTGCTGCTTTGCTCAATGACTTCGAAAATGCTGACACTCGTGGCTGTTGCTGCCTGTTCCAGTTTAGTGAGTGTAGTGGCACCAATGCCACGTGCCGGGTAATTAATAACCCGTTTGACGGCTTCGTTGTCCTTGGGGTTGATCACCACGCGGAAGTAGGACAGCAAATCCTTGATTTCCTTACGCTGATAAAAGGATAGGCCGCCATAAATTTTGTAAGGAATATTTCGTTTTCGCAGCGATTCTTCAAAAATCCTCGATTGTGCGTTGGTGCGGTACAGAATCGCATAATCCTGGTATCGATAATGATTCCGCATGTGGGTTTCCGTTATTTCGTTGGCCACCAAATAGCCTTCTTCGTTGTCGGTTAAAGCTGAAAAAACCTTGATCCGGTTTCCTTCGGCATTTTCAGAAAAAACCCGTTTCTGAAGTTGGCGTTTATTTTTTTGAATGACGCTGTTAGCCGCGTTAACAATGGTTTGGGTGGAGCGGTAGTTTTGTTCCAGCTTGTAAACCTGGTGCTTGGGATAATCTTTCTGGAAATTCAGGATATTTTCAATACGGGCACCACGAAACGAGTAAATGCTTTGTGCATCGTCGCCCACCACGCAGAGGTTTTGATGGGTAGCCGCCAGATTCTTTACAATCAGGTACTGGGAAAAGTTGGTATCCTGGTACTCATCCACCAAGATATAGTCAAAACGTTGTTGGTATTTTTGAAGAATAGCTTTATTGTCGCGAAACAAGATGTTGGTTTTTAGCAATAAATCATCAAAATCCATGGCGCCGGCCAGGAAGCAACGGCGGGCATATTCTTTGTAAATTTCGGCAATGCGTGGCATCCGGATGCTCATGTCGTATTCTTTGACCTGGGCATTGGTGGCGTAGGCCGCCGGGGTAATCAAACTGTTTTTCGCTGCTGATATCCGGCTGGATACTACGTTTGGCTTGTAGGTTTTATCATCCAGCTTAAATTCTTTAATGATGGTTTTGAGCAGGCTTTTGGAATCCGCTGAATCGTAAATGGTGAAATTCGAAGGATAGCCCAGTGCTTCAGATTCTACCCGCAGAATACGCGCAAAGATGGAATGGAAAGTACCCATCCAGAGGTATTTGGCCGATTGTGAACCGACAACCTTGGCAATCCGTTCTTTCATTTCTTTAGCTGCCTTGTTGGTAAAGGTCAGCGATAAGATGCTTCCCGGTTTAGCTCCTTGTTTCATTAGGTGGGCAATCCTGTAGGTGAGCACACGGGTTTTTCCTGAACCGGCACCAGCAATCACCAGTGACGGGCCATCCGTATTTTCAACCGCTTGTCTTTGGGCTTCGTTTAATTCTTCGAGATAATTCACAATCACAATATTTCAAAATCAGCTTCAAAAGTATAACCTATTTTCCTATTTTACTGTATTGTGTATGCCTAGTTTTCAACAAAAGAGTTTCAACCTAAAAAATGAAAGTCTGGAAAAGATAAATCAATTTTAAACGTTAATATTGTAAGGTCATATAATTCAAGCTGATTTGAGAATGAAATTAAAACAGACACTGCAACTTCCATTTTTGTTGATTGCGTTATTCCTTTCGTTAACTGTTGAAGCCCAGATTTCTGCTGATTCGGATGCTTCAATTCCGACTGAGTATAGTGCGGGTTCGCAAGATCAAATCCATATTTTCTGTTCGGCTCCCGATCAAAATGCAGGGCAACTGACAGCGACTTTGGCAAGCGGAGCGGGCGCCACTTTTGTGTGGACAAAGTACAATCCGGCAACTGGCGCATTTGATTCTTTTCTTAGCGACAATTCAGGAGCATCAAGCTCCACTATTAGCAATTTGGAAAGTGGTGGGTATCGGGTTGAAGTTACTTCAGGCACGATAACCGAGACGTATACGGCCTGGGTGATGAACAGTTGGTACACGGCTACGGCCGAAATCACGGAATCGACCTGTGATTATTTCCAGATCCAGGCTTCGTTTAAAGAGGCTCCTTTGAACTATTACGATTTAACAAGCGGAACAGAACTACAGGTTTTTAAAGATGTAAAAACACGATGGACAGCTGATGGCAACCCGGTGGCTGCAGTGCTGAGCCCGCAGATTTTTTCGCCTCCGGCACGGAATACAGAATATACCCTAACGGTTTATGACCGTTTTGAATGTCAGGTTGACGTGAGTGTATTGTATGAAAGTGTTGTTACCGAAGCCTCGTTTTCCGCCAATCCGATGGAAGGAGAAGCTCCACTGGAAGTATCGTTTACAAGCACGTCGTTGAATGCCGATCAATACGAATGGTTCTTCTTTCGCGATCGGGATGAAATGATTCAGGAAGGACAGAGTGGGGGAGCGGTTCAGGATAGTATTATGCAAACAGCAATTAATCAGAATCCGGTGTTTACCTATGAAAACTCAGGAACCTACCAGGTGAAACTGGTGACCACCAAGTTTTCGGATGATTTTGCCTGCACCGACACGTTTTACCTTGAAAGTTATATTGTAGCCCTCACTTCCCTGGTCGAGGTTCCCAATGTATTTACACCCAACGGCGATGGTTTGAATGATGAGTTTGTAGTGAAATATCAATCACTCAAATCTATTCACATCCAGATTTTTAATCGTTGGGGTAAGAAAATCCATTCGTGGGAAAATAACAATGTCCAGGGATTTGACGCTACCGTTAGTGAGTCGGCCTGGGATGGCAAGATTGGAGGCCGCTATGCCAGTCCGGGAGTATATTACTACGTGGTGGAGGCCAAAGGGCGCGATGACCAAACGCAGAATGCTCATGGCTTTTTTCACTTGTTTCGGGGAAAATAAAGCACCCCAGATTCGCTGACCCGGGGTGCTTTCATCAATAGCACGGCTTACTATTGATGAAGGATTAGGATTGGTTTCTTGATTAATCTTCTTCTTGCTCGGCGGCATAAGTGGCCAGCAGTTCATCCTGAACTTCCTGTGGTACTTTCTCATAACCATCAAAGGCGATGGAGAAAATTCCTCGTCCCTGGGTAATGGAGCTGAGCGCGGTAATGTATTTGTGCATTTCCTTCAGCGGAACTTTGGCGTTGATCTTTTCAAATCCCTTTTCGCTGCCCATACCCATAATTAAGGCACGGCGGCCTTGCAGGTCGCTCATGACGTCACCCATGCGGTCGCTTTGTACGAACACTTCCAGGTTGTAAATGGGTTCCAGAATTTTTGGGGCAGCATCTTTAAAGGCTTTGGAGAATGCATTCCGTCCGGCCAGTTTAAAGGAGATTTCGTTCGAGTCGACCGGGTGCATCTTGCCATCGTACACATACACGCGGATGTCGCGGGCGTAGGAGCCGGTGAGTGGTCCTTCTTCCATTTTTTCCATGATTCCTTTCAGAATGGCAGGCAGGAAGCGGCCATCGATAGATCCCCCGACAATGCAGTTGTGGAAAAGCAGTTTCCCTCCCCATGGAAGCGGATATTCTTGCGTGTCGCGAAGGGAAAGCTTTTGTTCCTTGCCATTCAGGGTGACTACCGTTTTTGGATCAACGCCTTCAATGTAGGGTTCAATAATCATGTGAACTTCGCCAAACTGTCCGGCGCCGCCCGATTGCTTTTTGTGCCGGTAGTCGGCCTGTGCCATTTTTGTGATGGTTTCGCGATAAGGAATTTTTGGTTTCAGAAATTCAATATCGATTTTGAATTCGTTGGTGTAAAACCACTTTAAGGTGTTGAGGTGGTACTCTCCCTGACAATGCACCAGCATTTGCTTCAGCTCTTTCGAATATTCCACAAGGTAAGTTGGATCCTGATCATGCAGTTTCTGGAAGCTTTCGCTTACTTTTTCGTCGTCCGCCTCGTTAACGGCTTTCAGGGCCACGGTGTGCCTTGAAGTTGGGAATACGATCTCGGCAAATTTGTAGCCGGCCGACTTTTCGCTGAGGCTATTGTTGACATCAACATCTTTCATTTTTACTGTGGCGCCAATGTCGCCGGCAACCATGGCATCAACCTTGACCCGGCTCTTTCCGGCCGACACGAATAACTGCGAAATCCGTTCCTTGTTACCATTCTTTGCAATAATTAAATCCATCCCCTCCTTAACAGTTCCGCTCATTACTTTGAAATAGGTGATTTCTCCAACATGTTGCTCAATGGTGGTTTTAAATACAAACAGTGAGGCTGGTCCATTTTCGCCTTTTTTTACTTCTTTTCCAGTGATCTCGGGAACTTCAACCGCTTCGGCGGGCGATGGGGTAATATTGGCAATGAATTCGAGCAGGCGACCAACGCCTATGTTGTGTTTGGCCCCGGTGCAGAAAATGGGGAAGAGGCTGCGGGCAATCATACCCAGTTTAATACCTTGGCGCATTTCGTCCTCGCTCAAACTTCCTTTTTCGAAATACAGTTCCATGAGTGCCTCGTCGTTTTCGGCAGCCATTTCAACCAGCTCGTTGTGCAATTCGTCGGCCCGTTCTTGTTCATCGACCGGAATATCCAGCACTTCGGGTTTGCCTCCACCAGCCGGATATTTATACAATTTCATTTTCAGTACATCGACAATCGAATCGAAGCCTGGCCCGGCATTCACCGGATATTGAATGATGGTGACCTTGTTGCCAAAAATGCTTTTGGTCTGGTCAACTGTTTGTTCGAAGTTGACATTTTCGTGATCAAGCTGGTTGAACACGAAAATCATTGGTTTTTTGGCTTTTTCGGTGTAGCGGCAAGCCGACTCGGTTCCGGCTTCAATACCGTGCGGGGTGTTTACCGTAACAATGGCGCTGCCAACCACGTGAAGGGCTGACACCACACTTCCGCGGAAATCATCCATTCCCGGGGTGTCAATGATGTTAATTTTTTTGTCGTTGCTGAAGGTGTGAAGGACGGTTGAAAAAACGGAGTTGCCATAATCCTGCTCAATGGGTTGGTAGTCCGATACGGTGTTTTTGGCAGTTACCTCACCCCGGCGATTGATTACTCCACCCTCGAACAGCATGGCTTCTGCGAGGGTGGTTTTCCCACTGCCAGCATTTCCAATTAGAGCGATGTTGCGGATTTGATCTGTTTTATAGATTTTCATGTTAACAGTTTTTTATTGGTTTAAAACATGTATTAAAGGTTGATTTTCCTATGGAAGTCACCAAAATTAGTAATAATTTTTTAACAAACAACGACACTGGATGCGGATGAATATGTTATAAAAATGTTTTTTAAAAAGATAACCGATCGAAGTGTTGTCTTTTTTTATAAGAGAAGGTCATTTGGGCGATATTGATTGGCTGGTTTGGTTTTTATTGGTGAATTTAACACGAAGGCATGAATTCATTTTTTTTGGAACCACTTTCCGGTACATCGATCACGCATTGTCCTATGCGTAGAGCGCATATTCGTTTGTATGAAGTGCATATTCGTTTGTATAAAGTTTATATTCGGATGCGTGGAGCGCATATTTGGATGCATGAAGTGCAAATTCGGATGCATAAAGCGCATATTCGTTTGTATGAAATGCATATTCTGATGCATAAAGCGCAAATTTGGATGCGTAGAGTGCATATTCTGATGCATCGAGCTGATGTATCCATGAAGCTCCGTGACATACCTGCAAACGTATTTTCAGAACATGCGAACCCGCCATTTCACTATTAACGCCCCATTGTGGATAAATAAAGGGTCTGGCAGGCAGACGTTCGTTGATTTATGTTATTTTAGCATGAAAATCAACACTATGTCCCGTTTTCCTCATTATAAACAACCCGACGCTATGGATTGCGGGCCTACCTGTCTGCGGATGATCGCCAAATTTTACGGGCGCAACTTCAATTTGAATTTTCTACGGGAACAATCGCACATTTCGCGCGAAGGGGTGTCCCTGCTGGGCATCAGTGATGCGGCCGAAGCCATTGGCATGCGCAGCCTGGGAACCAAAGTGACCTATGCCCAACTGGTGAAGGATGTTCCCAAACCGTGCATTGTACACTGGGACCAGAATCATTTCGTGGTGGTGTACGAGGTGAAAAAGGGGAAAGTGTATGTGGCCGACCCGGCTTTTGGTCTGGTGAAGTACAACGAGCAGGAGTTTAAGAAACACTGGCTGGCTACCATGACCGACGGCGAAGAAAAAGGCATTTGCCTGATGTTGCAACCCACGCCGGCCTTTTACGACCAGGACGATGAAGTAACCGACCGCACCGGGTTTGCGTTTCTGTGGCGATACGTCAGGCCGCATCGCCGTTTGGTGGGGCAGCTGATGATCGGTTTTCTGGCCGCGAGCATCATCCAGCTCATCTTCCCTTTCCTCACCCAAAGCATTGTTGATGTGGGAATCAACAACCAGGATCTTGGTTTTATCTACCTGGTGCTGGCGGCCCAAATGATGCTGTTCATTGGCAAGATGTCGGTCGATTTTGTGCGATCGTGGATTTTGTTGCACATCAGCACCCGGATCAACATCTCTATTATTTCCGATTTCCTGATTAAGTTGATGAAGCTGCCAATCGGCTTTTTTGATACCAAAATGATTGGCGATTTAATGCAGCGTATTCAGGATCACCGCCGAATTGAACGCTTCCTGACCACGCAAACCCTGAGCGTGCTGTTCTCGCTCTTCAACCTGGTCATTTTTGGAATTGTGCTGGCCATTTATAGTTGGAAAATATTGCTGGTGTTTGTTGTGGGATCTGTGTTGTATGTGATTTGGGTGTACCTCTTCATGCAGCGGCGCCGGCAGCTCGATTATAAAAAGTTTACACAGTTGAGTGAAAACCAGGGCATGCTCATCCAGTTGATCAACGGCATGCCCGAAATCAAGCTGAATAACTACGAAAAGCAAAAACGCTGGGAGTGGGAGCGCATTCAGGCGCGGCTGTTCCGCGTAAACGTGCAAAACCTGTCGGTTGACCAGTACCAGCAAGCGGGTTCGGTTTTCATTAACGAAACCAAGAATATTGTGATTACCGTACTGGCGGCTATGGCCGTGCTAAATGGCAACATGACCCTGGGAATGATGCTGGCCGTGCAATACATCATTGGGCAGCTGAATGCTCCCTTGTCCGATTTGATCAACTTTATGCATTTGGCGCAGGATGCCAAGATCAGCTTGGAACGGCTTGGCGAAATTCATCAAAAGGACGATGAGGAGAAGAAAGATGATCCGCGCATCAACGCCATGCCGGTCGAGCGTACCATAACCATTTCCGACCTGATCTTTCAATATGAAGGGCCGCATTCGGCCAAAGTGCTGGACCAGATCAATCTGACGATTCCGGAGAAAAAACTGACGGCGATTGTTGGAACCAGCGGAAGCGGAAAAACCACCTTGGTGAAGCTGCTGCTGGGATTTTATCCGCCGGTTTCGGGGACGATCCGTGTGGGCGACACCGATCTGAAAAACTTTTCGCAGCAGTGGTGGCGCACCAAAGTGGGAGCTGTGATGCAGGATGGCTTCATTTTTTCGGACACCATTGTGAATAATATTGTGGTGGGACATGAGCATGTGGATAAGGAAAAGCTGCTATTCGCCGTGAAGACCGCCAATATCCAGGGTTTTGTGGAAAGCTTGCCACTGGGCTACAACACCAAAATAGGGCAGGATGGGCACGGACTGAGCCAGGGGCAGAAACAGCGGATATTGATTGCGCGGGTGATTTATAAAAATCCGGACTACCTGTTTTTCGATGAGGCAACCAACGCTTTGGACGCCAACAACGAAAAAGTGATCATGGAAAACCTGAACCGGGTGTACGAAGGAAAGACGGTGGTGGTGGTCGCGCACCGACTAAGCACGGTGAAAAATGCCGATCAGATTGTGGTGCTTGATCAAGGGCGGATCGTGGAGCTGGGCACCCACGCCGAACTGACAGCGAAAAAAGGGGCGTATTATAACCTGGTGAAAAACCAGTTAGAACTGGGGAGCTAGGCATTAGACGCAGATTTTTATGATCTGGTATGATTGACGCAAACAAAACATATATGCCACAAAACGACAACATAGAAATTCGGAGTGACGAGGTTCAGGAAATCATCGGGAAATCGCCGTCGTGGTTGCTGCGTAGCGGATTGACCATGATCCTTATTCTTGTGGTGCTTCTGCTGCTGGGTTCTTGGGTTTTTCATTATCCCGATATCATCCAGGCACGTATTGTGGTGCTTTCGGAGAATCCGCCAGCACACATTGCAGCCCGCAACACCGGAAAAATCGACCATTTGTTTGTGCAGGACAACGACACGGTGAAAAAGGATCAGCTCATTGCTATTCTTGAAAATGCTGCTGACTATGAGGATGTGATCAGGCTGGAGCAGGAGCTCGAATCGCTGGAGGGTTTTTTCTTTACCTTCGATACCTTATATTATAAAGTGCTGAGGCCCGATCTTCGTTTGGGCGATATTCAGACCGACTTTTCGTCCTTCTTACGCCTATATAATAATTACATCAGTTTTGTCCGGTTGAACTTCTATCCGCAAAAGATTGCTTCGCTGCGTGAACAGGAGCACATGCAGAAAATATACTATGACCGCCTGTGGACCCAACGCCAGATTTTGGAGAACGAGTACCAGATCGCTTACGAACAGTTTAAGCGCGATTCGGGCTTGTATGTGAGCGAGGTGCTTTCGCTTGTGGATTACAAGGCATCGGAATCGGCCTTGCTTCAAAAGAAGTATACCTTTAACGGAGCGCGAACCAACCTGGCCGAAACTCAGAAGGAGATCATCCAGCTTCAGCAGGAAATTATTGGAGCTGAAAAGGAATTTGAAGATCAAAAGCGCCAGCTGCAATCGCAATTGATTGAAGCTTTGAATGTGCTTAAAAGCCGGCTAACTTACTGGAATCAGGCGTTTGTGCTGAAAACGCCTATCAAAGGACAAGTGACATTCACCAATTTCTGGAGCAAAAACCAGCAAGTAAAAAGCGATGATATTGTTTTTACCGTAGTTCCTGACAGTGAAAGCAAAATTATTGGCCGGGTCACTCTGCCGCTGCGTGGTGCCGGAAAAGTAAAGGCCGGACAGGTAGTCAACATTCGTTTTGACAATTTTCCCTACATGGAGTATGGCATGGTGCGCGGATCGGTCAAATCGATCTCGCTGGTGCCATCAAACGACAACTACATAGCAGAAATAGACCTGCCCCAAAATTTGAAAACAAACTACGACATCCCATTAAATTTTAGTCAGGAAATGAAAGGTGATGCGGAGATTATTACTGAAGACCTCCGCCTGATCCAACGTTTTTTTAACCCCATCAAATCCATTTTGAAGGAAAAGGTGACCGGAGCAAATTAGGCCCTATGTTTATTTATCTGAAAAAAAAGAAAAAACAGTAGGGAAAGCCATTGTTATTTTCTGAAAATTAGTACTTTTGCCTGCCGTTTTTGGAGGATTCTGTCAAAAACGCACAGGGAACGCATTGATTATATTGAATTTTCAATACCTTTGCAGTCCATTTTGCAAAAATATTAATGATTAATTAAATAGTTGTATGCCAACGATTCAACAATTAGTAAGAAAAGGACGCACCGTGCAAGTAGACAAAAGTAAGTCTCGTGCTCTGGATGCCTGTCCTCAAAAACGAGGTGTTTGTGTTCGTGTTTACACGACGACTCCTAAAAAACCAAACTCGGCCATGCGTAAAGTGGCCAGGGTGAGGTTGACCAACCAAAAAGAAGTGAATGCCTACATTCCGGGTGAAGGCCATAACCTGCAAGAGCACTCCATTGTATTGGTGCGCGGTGGCAGAGTAAAAGACTTACCTGGAGTGCGTTATCACTTAGTTCGCGGTGCATTGGATACTGCAGGTGTTGAAGGACGCACACAGAGACGTTCTAAATACGGTACGAAAAGACCGAAAAAATAAATTTGTGAATTGACCGCTTTATAGTGGTTTGGTTGAGTAAATGAGTCCCGATGTCATCGGGATGAACTGAAGCTCCAAATCGATTAGACAACCAATTCGAATAACACTAAAGAAGAAATACGATGAGAAAATCGAAACCAAAGAAGAGGATCATCTTACCCGATCCTAAATTTAACGACGTTCTTGTTACACGTTTTGTGAACGACATGATGCAGCACGGTAAAAAAACCGTTGCTTACCAAATTTTCTACGATGCTCTTGATATCGTTGATTCACGTATGAAAAACGATGAACTAACTTCACTTGACATCTGGAAAAAAGCCTTGGAGAACATTACTCCGGCAGTAGAAGTAAAGAGCCGTCGCGTTGGTGGTGCTACTTTCCAGGTTCCTATGGAAATTCGTCCCGAAAGAAAAGTGGCAGTTTCTATCAAAAACTTAATCCTATTTGCTCGCAAACGCTCCGGGAAGTCTATGGCAGACAAGTTGGCTGCTGAAATTCAGGCTGCGTACAACAACGAAGGTGGCGCCGTAAAACGGAAAGAAGACACGCACCGGATGGCTGAAGCAAACCGTGCATTCGCACACTTTAGGTTTTAAAAAGAATCATTCAATTGGTTCATTTTTATTTATATAAGGATTAGAATATTGGTTTATTGACATGGCAACAAAAGATTTAAGATATACAAGAAATATCGGTATCATGGCTCACATTGATGCCGGTAAAACCACGACATCGGAGCGTATCCTGTACTATACCGGAATTACGCACCGAATAGGAGAGGTACACGACGGTGCTGCCACGATGGACTGGATGGAGCAAGAGCAGGAACGGGGTATTACCATTACTTCGGCTGCGACAACTACCTTCTGGAAACATGCTGAAAAGGACTATAAAATTAACATCATCGATACTCCGGGACACGTTGACTTTACTGTTGAAGTAGAACGGTCATTACGTATTCTGGATGGAGCCGTAGCTTTGTTTTGTGCGGTTAGTGGTGTTGAAGCCCAGTCGGAAACCGTATGGCGTCAGGCTGAAAAATACGGTGTTCCACGGATTGGTTTCGTTAATAAAATGGATCGTTCAGGTGCCGATTTCTTTAACGTAGTTAACGAAGTTCGTGAAAAATTGGGAGCCAACCCGGTTCCAATTCAAATTCCAATTGGTGCCGAAGAGAAATTCGAAGGCGTGATTGACCTGATTGAAATGAAGGCCATTCGTTGGTATGAAGATGAAACATTGGGAGTCGATTATCGTTTGGAAGAAATTCCTGCCGAATTGATGGAGCTGGCTTTAGAATACCGCGAAAAAATGGTTGAATCAGTTGCAGAACTAGACGACGCACTGATGGAGCGTTATTTTGACGATCCGGAATCAATTACTGCAGAAGAGTTAATTTCAGTAATTCGCAAGGGAACTCTGAAGCAGATTATTGTTCCAATGATGTGCGGATCAGCTTTCAAAAACAAAGGAGTGCAGCGTTTGTTGGATGCCGTTGTTGAATTTTTGCCAAGTCCATTGGATAAAGGCGACTTGATTGGCATAAATCCGGATACTGGAAAAGAAGTGATTCGTCATGCCGATGATGAAGAACCTTTGGCCGCATTGGCGTTTAAAATTGCTACCGACCCTTATGTTGGTCGTTTGTGCTTTATTCGTGTATACTCGGGTAAGATCGATGCAGGTTCTACAGTTTACAATACGAGAACAGGTAAAAAAGAACGGATCTCTCGTCTTTACCAAATGCACTCCAACAAGCAAAACCCGAAAGATGTGATCGAAGCGGGAGATATTTGTGCCGCAGTAGGTTTCAAAGATATTCGTACAGGAGATACCTTGTGTTCTGAGAAACATCCGATTACGCTGGAAAGCATGGATTTCCCGGAACCGGTAATTGGTATTGCTGTTGAGCCAAAAACTCAAAAAGACTTAGATAAACTTGGAATGGGATTGGCTAAACTGGCCGAAGAAGATCCAACATTCAAAGTAAACACTGACGAAGAATCGGGACAAACGGTGATCCGGGGTATGGGTGAGCTTCACCTTGAAATTATCATCGACCGTTTGAAACGTGAATTCAAAGTTGAATGTAACCAGGGGAAACCTCAGGTTGCCTACAAAGAATCGATTAGCCAAACCGTTGAATTGCGCGAAGTTTTCAAAAAGCAATCTGGTGGTCGTGGTAAGTTCGCTGATATCATTGTTAAAGTTGGTCCTGCCGAAGAAGGCAAAGAAGGTTTGACATTTATCGACAGCGTAAAAGGAGGACGGATTCCGAAAGAATTTATTCCTTCTGTACAAAAAGGTTTCCAAACAGCTATGTTGAATGGTCCTTTGGCTGGATTCCAGCTGGATAGCCTTCAGGTTGAGTTGCTCGATGGTTCATTCCATGCGGTTGACTCCGACCAGTTGTCGTTTGAAATCTGTGCCCGTCAGGCGTTCAAGAGCGCAGCTTCAAAAGCTGGCCCAAAATTACTGGAGCCAATTATGAAGTCCGAGATTGTAACTCCGGAAGAATATATGGGTGATATTATTGGTGACTTGAACCGTCGACGCGGACAGGTACATGGGATGCATGAAAAGGCAGGAGCCAGGGTAATTAAAGCCACGGTGCCACTTTCAGAAATCTTTGGTTACGTGACTGTATTGAGAACACTTTCTTCAGGTCGTGCAACTTCATCAATGGAGTTCTCACACTACGAAGAAGTGCCAAAACAATTGGCAGTGAAAGTACTTGAGGAAATGCAAGGAAAAGTAGAATTATTATAAAATAATTATTTTATCTCATCATGAGTCAAAAGATCAGAATTAAGCTGAAGTCGTACGATCACAACTTGGTGGACAAGTCGGCTGAAAAGATCGTTAAGACTGTTAAGACAACTGGTGCAGTTGTAAGCGGACCAATTCCACTTCCAACTCATAACCGTGTTTTTACAGTGTTGCGTTCAACGTTCGTGAATAAAAAATCACGCGAGCAATTTCAGTTGTCTTCATACAAACGTTTGATCGACATTTACAGCTCAACGGCTAAAACTATCGACGCCTTAATGAAGCTTGAATTGCCAAGCGGTGTTGAAGTAGAAATTAAAGTTTGATAACCTGTAAAAACAAAAAAAAATGGCAGGAATAATCGGTAAAAAAATCGGAATGACATCCGTATTCAGTGTTGAGGGAAAAAATATTCCATGCACTGTGATTGAAGCCGGACCTTGTGTTGTAACACAAGTGAAAACGGCAGAAACCGATGGCTACAACGCTTTTCAGCTTGCATTTGGTGATAAGAAAGAAAAAAACACCACCAAAGCTGAATTTGGTCACTTCCAGAAAGCTGGAACTGAGCCAAAGCGTAAAGTTGTCGAGTTTCAAGACTTCGAAAAAGATTACAAACTTGGTGATACCATTACTGTTGATGTAATCGAAGAAGGTAGTTGGGTTGATATAACCGGTATAACCAAAGGTAAAGGTTTTCAGGGTGTTGTTAAGCGTTACAACTTCCGTGGGGTAGGCGATGCCACTCATGGTCAGCACAACCGCCTGAGAGCTCCTGGTTCGCTTGGTGCCTCTTCCTACCCTTCCAGAGTATTTAAAGGAATGCGCATGGCTGGTCGTACAGGTGGCGCGCAAAAGACAATTGAAGACCTGAAGGTTTTGAAAGTCATTCCTGAAAGTAACCTATTAGTTGTTAAAGGATCAATTCCTGGCGCAAAAGGATCATTTGTAATAATTAATCAGTAATGGAAGTACAAGTATTAGATAAAACAGGAAAAGAAACCGGAAGAATGGTTGGTTTAGAAGACCAAATCTTCGGTATCGAGCCAAACGACCATGCGATTTATCTTGATGTAAAACAGTACTTGGCCAACAAACGTCAAGGAACTCATTCAGCAACCGAACGTGGTGAGATTGTTGGAAGCACGAGAAAGATTAAAAAGCAGAAGGGTACCGGTACAGCACGTGCAGGGAGCATCAAATCTCCACTCTTCCGTGGTGGTGGTCGTGTTTTTGGACCTCGTCCAAGAAACTATGGCTTCAAATTGAACAAGAAAGTAAAAGCTTTGGCGCGTAAGTCTGCATTGAGTTACAAGGCGAAAGCAAGCGATATTTTGATTTTGGAGGACTTCAGTCTGGAAGTTCCGAAAACAAAGGAGATGGTAGCAGTTAGTAATAATCTGAAAATTACCAATAAAAAGTCTCTTTTCGTTTTACCGGACGAAAATAAAAATATATATTTGTCCTCCAGAAATTTAGACGGTGTTTCTGTTGTAACTGCATCTGAATTAAGCACTTATCAGATAATGAACGCTAACAAGGTGATCTTTTTTGAAAGTTCGGTAGGCAAAATCGAAGAACAGTTTAAGATTTAAGGGGGATAAATAATGGATATTTTGATAAAACCCATAGTGACAGAAAAGATGACGGAACAGGGCGAAAAGTTCAACCGTTATGGATTTGTCGTTCGCAAAGATGCGGGCAGACTGGAAATTAAAAAGGCAGTTGAAGAACTGTACAATGTAGGTGTAACTTCCGTTAATACCATGATTTATGGTGGCAAGAATAAAAGCCGCTATACCAAAGCAGGGGTCATTAAAGGAAAAACTTCAGCTTATAAAAAAGCTGTGATTACATTGGTAGAAGGAGATACAATTGATTTTTACAGTAATATTTAATTATAGGAAATGGCAGTAAGAAAATTAAAACCAGTTACTCCGGGTCAAAGGCACAAAATTATTGGCGCATTTGATACCATTACTGCATCAACGCCTGAGAAATCATTGTTGAAGCCCATGCAAAAGTCTGGTGGCCGTAACAGCCAGGGACGCATGACAATGAGGTATATAGGTGGAGGGCACAAGAAGAGATATCGTGCGATCGATTTTAAACGCGAGAAAGACGGTATCCCTGCACGTGTAGAGTCTATTCAGTACGACCCAAACCGCACAGCCCGTATTGCACTGTTGGTATACGCCGATGGTGAAAAACGGTACATACTTTCTCCCAACGGATTACAAGTTGGACAGACTGTATTGAGCGGAACCGGTGTTGCTCCTGAAGTAGGAAACTCAATTCCACTTAAAGAAATTCCTCTGGGTACTATTGTACACAACATTGAGCTTCAACCTGGACAAGGTGGCGTTATGGTGCGAAGTGCAGGAACATATGCACAGTTGACCTCAAGAGAAGGAAAGTATGCAATTGTAAAATTACCTTCAGGGGAATCCCGAATGGTACTCGTTACTTGCAAAGCTACAGTTGGAACTGTTGGAAATACAGAACACAATCTGGAAAGATCTGGTAAAGCAGGTCGTTCACGTTGGTTAGGAAGAAGACCACGTGTACGTGGTGTCGTTATGAACCCAGTTGATCACCCAATGGGTGGTGGTGAAGGCCGCTCTTCAGGAGGACATCCTCGTTCACGCAAAGGCTTGTTAGCAAAAGGTTTCAAAACCAGGTCTAAGAAGAAAGCTTCCAATAAGTACATTGTAGAAAAACGCAAGAAATAATTAAAGGAGTAGGATATGAGTCGTTCACTAAAAAAAGGCCCATTCATTGCTTATAAGCTTGAGAAAAAAGTTGACGCAATGAATGAAGCAGGTAAAAAGTCAGTCATTAAGACTTGGGCCAGAGCATCAGTAATCTCTCCCGACTTTGTAGGGCACACCATCGCAGTTCATAACGGGAATAAATTCATTCCAGTATATGTAACCGAAAACATGGTTGGCCATAAGCTAGGCGAATTTGCACCTACAAGAACTTTTAGGGGACATGCCGGCAACAAACGCTAAGGCATGAGATTCTCATTAACTTTTAAAAGAAATTACGATGGGTGCTAGAAAAAGAAATCGAGCAATAGAGCTGAAAGAAGCTCGGAAATCACAATACTTCGCGGTACTAAAAGACTGCCCAACTTCTCCAAGAAAAATGAGGCTTGTAGCCGATATGGTTCGCGGAATGGAAGTAAACCGGGCGTTGGATGTTTTGAAGTTTTCGTCAAAAGAAGCTTCGCGCAAAGTTGAAAAACTGTTGATGTCGGCCATTGCAAACTGGCAGGCTAAAAACGAGGGAACTCGTTTGGAAGAAAGCAATTTGTACGTGAAAACAATCGCTGTTGATTCAGGACGCATTTTGAAGCGTCTGCGTCCCGCTCCGCAAGGACGTGCGCACCGGATCCGCAAACGTTCCAACCACGTAACGCTTTGCGTTGATAGTAAAAATGTAGAAACTGAAAACGAATAAATAGTAATACATGGGACAGAAAGTTAATCCAATCAGTAATCGTTTAGGAATCATCCGAGGATGGGATTCCAACTGGTTCGGTGGCAACGATTATGGTGATAAGCTGGTTGAAGATACCAAGATTCGTGAATACTTGAACGCCCGTTTGGCCAAAGCAAGTATCTCAAGGATTATTATCGAAAGAACCCTGAAGCTGATTACCATTACCGTTCACACCTCAAGACCCGGTATTATTATTGGCAAAGGTGGTCAGGAAGTCGACAAATTGAAAGAGGAGTTGAAAAAGATCACCAACAAAGAAGTTCAGATCAATATATTCGAGATTAAAAGACCTGAACTCGATGCCCGTATTGTAGCCAACAACGTTGCACGTCAAATTGAAGGCAAAATTGCCTACCGTCGTGCCACCAAAATGGCTATAGCCTCTACTATGAGAATGGGTGCGCAAGGAATTAAGATAATGGTATCCGGTCGTTTGAACGGTGCTGAAATGGCGCGCTCTGAAATGTATAAAGACGGTCGTACTCCTTTGCACACGCTGAGAGCTGATATTGATTACGCTTTGGCCGAAGCTTTGACAAAAACCGGATTAATCGGTGTTAAAGTTTGGATTTGTAAAGGCGAAGTCTACGGAAAACGTGACCTTTCTCCAAATCTGGGACAGAAGAACACGCAAGGTGCTCCTGGCGGTCCTCGTGGCGGCGGAAGAAGTGGCGGTTTCAAAAAGAGAAGAAAATAATTCGAAAACCTTTTAATTAAAAAAGGATGTTACAGCCGAAAAAGACAAAATTTAGAAGAGTACAAAAAGGAAGAATGAAAGGGAATGCTCAACGGGGTACAGAACTGGCATTCGGATCTTTTGGTATAAAATCGTTGCAAAGTTCATGGCTTACCGGACGTCAAATCGAGGCGGCCAGGGTTGCGGTAACCCGTCACATGCAACGTCAGGGGCAAATTTGGATCCGTATTTTCCCAGATAAACCAATTACCAAAAAACCAGCCGAAGTAAGGATGGGTAAAGGTAAAGGTGCTCCTGAAGCATTCGTAGCTCCAGTAACTCCGGGTCGTATTTTAATCGAAGCCGATGGCGTTCCATTCGAAATGGCAAAAGAAGCCTTACGTTTGGCCGCACAAAAGCTACCGGTAACTACGAAGTTTGTTATTAGACGTGATTATGTTGAATCTATTAAAGAAGATTAATGATGAAAGCATCTGAAATTCAAGAGTTAACAGATAAGGAGATCCTGGAAAGAATCCAGTTGGAAAAAGAAACCTTGGCACGTCTAAATATGAATCATGCAGTTTCTCCGCTGGATAACCCGATGAAAATCAAGGAAACCCGCAAGAACATTGCACGCCTTCAGACCATTAGACGTCAGAGGGAATTGAATCAAAATCAGAATTAATTTGTAGTCAATGGAAGCAAGAAATCTGAGAAAAGAGCGTACAGGTGTTGTTGTAAGCGACAGTATGGAAAAAAGTATTGTTGTTGCGGTGAAGCGTAAAGAAAAGCACCCTATTTACGGAAAGTTCGTGAATAAGACAACCAAACTTTACGCCCATGACGAAACAAACACTTGCAGCGTTGGAGATACTGTAAAGATCATGGAAACAAGACCTTTAAGTAAAAGTAAGCGCTGGAGATTAGTTGAAATTATTGAAAGAGCTAAGTAATCATGATACAACAGGAATCAAGATGTGCAGTTGCCGATAATAGTGGTGCCAGAGAAGTTCTTTGTATCCGCGTTTTAGGCGGTACAAAAAAACGTTACGCATCAATTGGCGATAAAGTGGTTGTAACTGTAAAAAGTTCAGTCGCTGGTAGTGATATGAAAAAAGGAACTGTGTCTAAAGCCATTGTTGTTCGCACTAGGAAGGAAGTACGTCGTCCAGATGGATCTTATATCCGTTTCGATGACAATGCTGTCGTTTTATTGAACAATACTGGAGAAATGCGCGGAACCCGTATTTTTGGCCCTGTTGCAAGGGAACTTCGTGATAAAAACATGAAAATTATTTCGCTTGCACCTGAAGTGCTTTAATGCATAAATTAAATAAAATGCAGACAAAATTACACATTAAAAAAGGTGACACCGTTGTTGTTATTGCCGGGAACTATAAAGGTCAGCAAGGCAAAGTTCTCGGAGTAGTTCGGGAAAAAAACAGAGCTATTGTGGAGGGTGTTAATATGGTGAAAAAACATACCAAACCAAACGCGGAAAATCCGCAAGGTGGTATCGTTGAAAAGGAAGCGCCAATCCACCTGTCGAACCTTATGCATGTTGATCCGAAAAACGGAGGAAAAACACGCATTGGTCGTAAGCTCGGAAGCAGTGGTAAACTAGTACGTTATTCTAAAAAATCTGGAGAGGAGATTAAGTAATGGCTTATACACCAACACTTAAGAAAAAATATTCGGAAGAAGTCATTCCTGTTTTGACCAAGGAATTCGACTATAAATCTGTTATGCAGGTTCCGAAATTGGAGAAAATTGTTCTGAACCAAGGTGTTGGAGCTGCTATCGCCGATAAGAAAATCATTGAAGTTGCCACAGAGGAAATGACAATGATTGCCGGCCAAAAAGCAGTCCAAACCAAATCGAAGAAGGACATCTCCAACTTTAAACTGAGGAAAAAAATGCCGATCGGTGTCCGTGTGACACTGAGAAAAGAAAGAATGTACGAATTTCTTGAAAGGCTAATCAACATCTCACTGCCACGTATTCGTGACTTTAGAGGTATTGAGAGTAAAATGGACGGCCAAGGCAATTACACCCTTGGAATTCCTGAACAAATCATTTTTCCTGAAATCAACATTGACAAGGTTAACCGTATTAACGGTATGAACATTACTTTTGTAACCTCTGCTGACACGGATGAAGAAGGTTTTGCCTTGTTGAAAGAGTTAGGTTTACCTTTTAAAAACGTAAAAAAGAACTAAGTTATGGCTAAAGAATCAATGAAAGCCCGTGAAGTAAAAAGGGCAAAACTTGTTGAGAAATACGCCGAAAAAAGGGCCAGGCTCAAAGCAGAAGGTGATTATGAAGGTTTGCAAAAACTACCTAAGAATTCATCGAAGGTACGCATGCATAACCGTTGTAAATTAACCGGACGTCCAAAAGGCTACATGCGCCAATTCGGAGTTAGCAGGATTAACTTCCGCGAAATGGCCTCAGAAGGCTTAATTCCGGGTGTAAAAAAAGCAAGTTGGTAAAAATTAATTACAAAAGTAATGAGTAAAATTACAGACCCGATAGCAGATTATTTGACTCGCGTGCGCAATGCTCAGGCAGCAAAACATCGCGTAGTTGATATTCCTGCTTCAAACATAAAAAAGGAAATTACCAAGATCTTAAAAGATAAAGGGTACATTTTGAACTATAAGTTTGAAGATGATGTCAATTTTCAAGGTAACATTAAAATTGCCCTGAAATATCATCCTGAAACCAAGCAGCCAGCCATCAAATCAATCAAGCGAATCAGTAAGCCTGGTTTGAGACAGTACTGCGACAGCGAAAACATTCCTCGCGTACTAAACGGCTTGGGAGTTGCAATTTTATCTACCTCGAGAGGAGTGATTTCCGATAAGGAAGCACGCACCTTGAATATAGGTGGTGAAGTTTTATGTTACGTTTATTAATAGGAGGAGTAGTAATGTCAAGGATAGGTAAATTACCAATCGAAATACCAGTCGGAGTAACCATTAATGTGACCAGCGAAAACGTGGTTAGCGTTAAAGGAAAACTCGGAGAGCTTTCGCAAAAGGTAGACCCCGAAATTGAAGTAGCCGTTGAAGACAATCTGGTTGTTGTAAAACGTCCGACTGAGCAGAAAAGACACCGTGCCCTGCACGGACTTTACCGTTCATTAATCAATAACATGGTTGTTGGAGTAAATGAGGGCTACGAAATTAAGTTGGAACTTGTGGGTGTAGGTTATCGTGCCGAAAGCCAGGGTCAGTTGCTGGATCTTGTGCTGGGACACTCTCACCACACGTACCTCAATCTTCCTGATGAAGTAAAGGTTGAAGCTGTAACCGATAAAAGAAACAATCCGATTGTAACTTTAAAAAGCTGTGACAAACAGCTGGTCGGCCAGGTAGCTGCAAAAATACGCTCATTCAGAGCACCCGAACCATACAAAGGAAAAGGTGTGAAGTTTGTCGGTGAAGAATTAAGACGTAAAGCTGGTAAATCAGCCTCTGCTAAATAGTAAAATTTGAACCCATGGCTTTAACGAAACAACAAAGAAGATATAGAATTAAAAAGAGAATCCGGAAGATCGTTTCCGGAACTTCAGAAAGACCTCGTTTGAGCGTCTACAGAAGTAACAAGCAGATTTACGCCCAATTGGTTAATGATATGGACGGCACAACCTTGCTTTCAATCTCTTCATTGAATAAAGAAATCAGCGAAAAAGAAGGCAACAAAACAGAGCAGGCCGCATTAGTTGGAAAAGCATTAGCTGAAAAAGCGAAAGCAGCCGGCATTGAAAACGTTGTGTTCGATCGTAACGGATATTTGTATCACGGTAGAGTAAAACAATTAGCTGAAGCGGCCCGTGAAGGAGGCCTTAAATTTTAATGATTATGGCAGGAAGTATTAAGAAAGTCAAAACAACTGACATAGAACTTAAGGACCGATTGGTTGCAATTAACCGTGTAACCAAAGTAACCAAAGGGGGGAGAACTTTCAGCTTTTCAGCAATTGTTGTTGTCGGAAACGAAGACGGAATTGTTGGATGGGGACTTGGAAAGGCAAGTGAAGTAACTACTGCGATTGCAAAAGGAATTGATGCTGCAAAGAAAAATTTAGTCAAAATTCCGGTTCACAAAGGAACAATCCCTCATGAGCAAATTGCTAAATTTGGTGGTGCCCGCGTTTTCTTAAAACCAGCAACATCAGGTACCGGAGTAAAAGCCGGTGGTGCGATGCGTGCGGTTCTGGAAAGTGTTGGCGTACACGACATCCTTGCAAAATCAAAAGGATCGTCAAACCCTCACAACTTGGTTAAAGCAACGTTTAATGCATTGCTCGAGCTGAGAGATGCACATACTGTTGCCGAGCATCGTGGAGTTTCTTTAGAAAAAGTATTTAAAGGATAGGAACTATGGCTATGATTAGAATTACACAAGTAAAAAGCAAAATTGGTTCCAACAAAGTGCAGAAAGCAACTATTGATGCGCTTGGAATTAAAAAGTTGAATCACTCTGTAGAAAAAGAGGCTACTCCACAAATTCTGGGAATGGTCAACAAAGTGAACCATTTGGTGAAAGTTGAAGAAATTTAAAATAGTTTAAGCTAAAAATTATGGATTTAAGTAATCTTAAACCTGCAGCAGGATCCGTAAAAAAAGACAAGCGTATTGGTCGTGGCCAAGGTTCTGGACGTGGTGGTACCTCTACCAGAGGTCATAAAGGAGCACAGTCAAGATCAGGATATAGCCGTACCAGAGGTTTCGAAGGTGGTCAATTACCTTTGCAACGCGCGGTACCCAAATTCGGATTTAAAAATATAAACAGGATAGAATATAAAGCCATCAACCTGGATGCGTTGCAAAAACTGGCAGAAAATAAAAACCTTTCTGCTATTAATGTGCAAACATTCATTGATGCCGGTCTGGCTGATAAAAATGACCGCATAAAGATTTTAGGAAATGGCGAATTGAAGTTGAAAATAGAAGTGAAAGCACATGCTTTTTCTAATTCAGCCAAAGCAGCCATCGAAAAACTAGAAGGAACCATAGAAACACTCTAACCTGATGAAAAAATTTATCGAAACCCTAAAGAATATTTATAAGATTGAAGACTTGAGGTCTCGTTTGGGAATTACACTATTCTTTCTTTTGATATACCGATTAGGATCGTTTGTTGCATTACCTGGTATTGACCCGGCACAGCTGGGTCAATTGAAAAACCAAACTTCAGATGGGTTGCTGGGGTTACTGGACATGTTTTCAGGGGGAGCATTTTCAAACGCATCTATTTTCGCTTTAGGGATCATGCCTTACATTTCAGCTTCGATTGTGATTCAGTTGATGGGAATAGCCGTCCCATATTTTCAACGATTACAGAAAGAAGGTGAATCGGGAAGACGAAAAATCGACCAGATAACTCGTTATCTGACTGTTGTGATTTTGCTTTTCCAGGCACCTGCGTACCTTGCTAACTTAACATTCCAACTTCCTGCTGAAGCATTTGCTGTTGGTGGTTTCATGTTCAAAGTGACATCAACGGTTATTTTGACAGCGGGCTCCATGTTTGTGATGTGGTTGGGGGAACGTATTACCGATAAAGGAATAGGAAATGGGATCTCACTGATTATCATGATCGGTATTATTGCTAACTTACCCTTTGCTGTTTTTGCCGAATTTATTGCCAGGCTCGCACAACAAGGTGGTGGTATGGTCATGTTCCTCATTGAGTTTGTTGTTTTATTCGTTGTATTTATGCTCACGATCCTGCTGGTACAAGGTACCCGTCGGATTCCGGTACAATACGCCAAACGGATTGTAGGCAATAAACAATATGGAGGAGTTCGTCAGTACATCCCGTTAAAAGTGAATGCCGCCGGAGTTATGCCAATTATCTTTGCGCAGGCAATCATGTTTGTTCCAATCAGTCTGGTAGGTTTTACCAGTTCCGAAAGTGTGAGCGGGTTTGCGGCTGCATTTGCCGATCATACCGGGTTTTGGTATAACTTCACTCAATTTGTGCTGGTGATATTGTTTACGTATTTTTATACGGCGATAACAATTAACCCGGTTCAAATGGCCGAAGATATGAAGAAGAATGGTGGGTTCATTCCAGGGGTTAAACCCGGGAAAAGAACAGTTGAGTTCTTGGATACAGTTATGTCTCGTATTACGCTGCCCGGATCTATTTTCCTGGGTATTGTAACTATTTTGCCTGCTTTTGCAATGATTGCCGGAATTAACACCCAGTTTGCCTATTTTTACGGGGGAACTTCGTTGTTGATTTTGGTTGGAGTTGTTTTAGACACCTTACAGCAAATTGAAAGTCATTTGTTGATGCGTCACTATGATGGTTTGATGAAATCAGGCCGCATTAAAGGACGTACCGGCGGAGCTGGTTCAATGATGTAACAGGACAAAAGCAAGCAAGGAAATTTAAAATTCAAATTTTTTATGGCAAAACAGCCTTCGATAGAACAAGACGGAACAATCATTGAAGCATTATCAAATGCCATGTTCAGGGTTGAACTTGAAAATGGGCATGTGATAACTGCACATATCTCTGGTAAAATGCGTATGCATTATATCAAAATTCTTCCAGGAGATAAAGTTAAAGTGGAAATGTCTCCCTACGACTTAACCAAAGGAAGAATTACTTTTAGATATAAAAATTAAAGTACGAAATAATGAAAGTAAGAACATCCATAAAAAAACGCAGTGCCGAGTGCAAAATTGTACGCAGGAAAGGCCGTTTGTACGTGATCAATAAAAAGAATCCAAAGTTCAAACAGCGTCAGGGATAATTAATTAACTTTGTAAAAAATTTATTTATGGCTCGTATTGTTGGAGTTGATATTCCTAATAATAAAAGAGGAGAGGTTGCACTGACTTATGTCTATGGAATTGGCCGTAGTCGTGCAAATAAAGTCCTTGCAACGGCTGGCGTTGATGCAAACTTGAAAGTACAGGATTGGACGGATGATCAATTCACTGCTATCCGGAATACCATTAACGAAAGCTTCAAGGTTGAAGGAGAACTTCGGTCTGAAAACCAATTGAATATTAAACGACTGATGGATATCGGTTGTTACCGTGGTATTCGCCACCGTATCGGTCTTCCAGTTCGCGGACAAAGTACTAAAAACAATGCTCGTACGCGAAAAGGAAGAAAGAAAACTGTAGCTAATAAGAAAAAAGCCACTAAATAATTAATAGAATTATGGCAAAAAAGACAAGTTCCAGTAAGAAAAGAGTTGTTATTGTTGAAGCTATCGGTCAAGCGCATATTCATTCCTCATTCAATAACATTATTATCTCTCTGACCAATAGTAACGGAGAAGTTATCTCTTGGTCATCAGCAGGTAAAAAAGGTTTTAGAGGATCGAAAAAGAATACACCTTATGCTGCTCAGGTAGCCTCTGAAGAGTGTGCAAAAACTGCATATGATCTAGGACTCAGAAAAGTGAAAGTATTTGTGAAAGGCCCCGGAAACGGTCGCGAATCTGCTATTCGAGCTATTAACAGTGTGGGCATTCAAGTGAGTGAAATCGTTGATGTGACACCATTGCCACATAATGGTTGCCGCCCATCGAAAAGAAGACGTGTTTAATATTTTTTAACGGAAAAGTAATGGCAAGATATAGAGGACCCAAAACAAAAATTGCACGGAAATTTGGTGAACCAATTTTCGGACCTGACAAAGTACTTGAGAAAAAGAACTACCCGCCTGGTATGCATGGGCAAACTGGCCGCAGACGTAAAAAATCTGAATACGGTGTTCAGTTAATGGAGAAACAAAAGGCGAAATATACTTACGGTGTATTGGAGAAGCAATTCTCAAACCTGTTTAAAAAAGCATCAGCAGCCAAGGGTATTACCGGTGAGGTATTACTTCAGTTACTGGAAGCAAGATTGGATAACGTTGTTTTCCGTCTTGGTTTAGCTGCTTCAAGAGCAGGTGCACGACAATTGGTTACCCATAAACACATCACGGTTAATGGTGAATTGGTAAATATTCCTTCATACCACCTGCGCCCTGGCGATATTGTTAGCGTTCGTGAAAAGTCAAAATCATTGGAAGTAATTTCTGGTGCATTGAATTCACACCGCTACAATAAATATGCTTGGTTGGAATGGGATGGTGCTCAGATGAGCGGTAAGTTTTTAAATCGCCCTGAACGGGAAGAAATTCCTGAAAATATCAAAGAACAACTGATTGTAGAGTTGTATTCTAAATAATAAATTACTCAGTATTATTATGGCAATATTAGCGTTCCAAAAACCTGACAAAGTAATAATGGTCGAATCTGATGAGAAATTCGGTAAATTCGAATTTCGTCCATTGGAGCCCGGTTATGGTATCACAATCGGCAATGCTCTCCGTCGGATCCTGTTATCGTCTTTGGAAGGTTATGCAATTACAACCCTCAAAATCGACGGCGTTGATCATGAATTTGCAACCATTAAAGGAGTGATGGAAGATGTTACTGAAATCATTCTGAATCTGAAGCAGATTCGTTTTAAACGTGAAGTTGAAGATTTTGACAGCGAAAAAGTTTCTATTTCAATTAGTGGTCAGGACAAATTTACTGCTGGCGACATCAACAAGTTTATGACCGGATTTCGGGTTCTGAATCCTGAATTGGTAATTTGCCGGATGGAAGCTGATGTTAAATTGCAGGTGGAATTAACAATCAACAAAGGGCGAGGCTATGTCCCCAGTCCCGAGAATAAGCCTGTAGATGCTGAGTTTGGTATAATTCCGATTGACTCCATCTTCACACCTATTAAAAATGTGAAGTATGCTGTTGAAAACTATCGTGTAGAGCAGAAGACTGACTACGAAAAGTTGGTTCTTGACCTCAGCACCGATGGCTCAATTCACCCAAAAGATGCTTTAAAAGAAGCAGCTAAAATCTTGATTTATCACTTCATGCTTTTCTCTGATGAAAAAATTACTTTAGATTCAGATGAGAAATTTGCAAACGAAGAGTTTGATGAAGAAGTATTGCACATGCGTCAGTTGTTGAAAACAAAATTGGTTGACATGGATCTTTCAGTTCGTGCCCTCAACTGTTTGAAAGCAGCCGATGTGGAAACTTTGGGAGAGCTGGTTACATACAATCGCAATGATTTGTTGAAGTTCAGAAACTTTGGAAAGAAATCGTTGACTGAGTTGGATGACCTGTTGAATGGCATGAACCTGACATTCGGAATGGATATAAGTAAGTATAAACTTGACAAGGAATAAGCAGAAATGAGACATAATAAAAAATTCAACCATCTTGGAAGGAAGAGTGCTCATCGGAAAGCCATGCTGTCGAATATGGCTAATTCACTGATTTTTCATAAGCGGATTACCACAACGGTAGCAAAAGCTAAAGCACTAAAGATGTATGTTGAACCGCTTATTACAAAAGCAAAGAACGATACAACTCATTCGCGTCGTATTGTTTTTAGCATGTTGAAAAGCAAAACTGCTGTTGCAGAACTTTTTAGAGATGTTGCAGAAAAAATTGGAGAACGTCCGGGGGGATATACCCGTATCCTGAAAACAGGTAATCGTTTAGGAGACAATGCTGACATGTGTATTATCGAATTGGTTGACTACAACGAGAACCTACTGTCGGCTAAAGAAGATAAGCCGCAGAAACGTCGCTCTCGTCGTGGTGGTGCAAAAGCTAAGGAAGCTGTCGCAACTCCTGCACCTGAAAAAGCAGAAAAAGTGGTTGAAGAACCTAAAGCTGATGAAGTAGTAGAAGAACCGAAGAAAGAAGAAGCTGCTGCAGAAGTGAAAGCTGAGGAGACTGCACCTGAAAAGCTAAAAGCTGATGACGAAGAAAAGAAAGCTGAATAATAACGGTTATCAGAATGATTTAAAATAAAAGAGCTGGCCCTGTGGTCAGCTTTTCTTTTTTTCACGAATGCAAAAGTGCCGGACTCTCAACTGTCCAGGTAATATTCTAATTTTTCTTTCAGTAAATTAACCTGTATAGGTTTGACAAGATAGTCGTTGGCACCAAATGTCAGGCATCTTTTTTTGTCCGTATCATCACTGCTTGTGGTGCAAAATATAATGGGTGTGTTGTTGTTCATATTACTATCTAGCGATCGTATTTGTCTGGTTGTCTCAGCACCATCAATTAAAGGCATCCACAAATCCATCAGGATAAGGTCGTACTTCGTGGCTCTGGTCAATCGTAAGGCTTCATCACCTCCACTGGCCATGTCAATTTCATAATCATTCCTTAAGGAATAGAATAGAAATTTGAGATTGATCGGATTATCATCTACAACTAGTATTTTCAAATCTTTCTATTTTATCGATTAAATACACGCTTAAAGGTAACAATATGTGTCTTGAATTTCTTTTACTTTTGCTAACTGGAAATTGGCTTACGGTAGCTGATTCGGTTGTTTTGATTTTAATGCAATAAAATGTACATAAAATGGCAGACGATAAGAAGATAATTTTTTCAATGTATCGGGTGAGTAAAACCTTTCCACCCCAAAAACAAGTGTTAAAGGATATTTCGCTATCGTTTTTTATTGGAGCGAAGATTGGAATTATTGGTTTAAATGGATCAGGAAAGTCGACCTTGCTGAAAATAATAGCCGGGTTGGAGAAATCCTATCAAGGCGAAGTTATTTTCTCTCCAGAATACACTGTTGGTTATTTAGAGCAGGAACCTCATCTCAATGGCTCAAAAACGGTTAAGGAAATTGTTGAAGAAGGGGTACAGGAGGTTGTTGATGTGCTCAAAGTCTATGAAGAGATCAATTTGAAGTTTGGTGAACCTGAAGTGCTTGATGATCCGGATAAGATGGATGCCTTGATGGCAGAACAAACAAAACTCCAAGAGAAAATCGATCGCTTTGATGCCTGGAACCTGGATTCAAAATTGGAACGGGCCATGGATGCTTTACGATGTCCTCCTGGCGATCAGTTGGTAAGCGCGCTTTCAGGTGGCGAGCAGCGTCGGGTAGCTTTATGCCGTTTATTGCTGAAGGAACCGGATGTCCTGCTATTGGATGAACCAACCAACCATTTGGATGCCGAATCGGTTCAGTGGCTCGAAATGTACCTGCAGCAATATAAAGGAACCGTCATCTGCATCACCCACGACCGTTATTTTCTGGATAATGTTGCTGGCTGGATCCTGGAACTTGATCGTGGGGAAGGAATTCCCTGGAAAGGAAACTATTCCTCGTGGTTGGAGCAAAAGTCGAAACGACTGGCGCAGGAGGAAAAACAACAATCGAAACGGCAGAAGACTTTACAGCGTGAACTGGAGTGGATTCGGATGGCTCCGAAGGCTCGTCATGCCAAAGCCAAAGCCCGGCTAAACGCATATGACCAGCTGATGAGTGAAGAGTCCAGACAGGCGGAAGAAAAACTGGAGATTTTCATTCCTAACGGTCCTCGGCTGGGAGAGAAGGTAATTGAAGCACACGGCGTTGCAAAAGGGTTCGGTGAGCGATTGCTGTTTGAAGGGCTGGAGTTTGTATTGCCTCCCAACGGAATTGTTGGCGTAATTGGTCCTAACGGTGCAGGTAAAACAACCCTGTTTAAGTTAATCATGAAGCAGCTCGAACCAGATAAAGGAACCATCGAGCTAGGCGAAACGGTAAAAATCGCCTACGTCGACCAATCGCACGAGGCGATTGATTCAACGAAAACAGTCTACCAAGTTATTTCGGGAGGGACCGAGCTTATGCCTCTTGGAAACACGCGAGTTAATTCCAGAGCATATGTTTCACGTTTTAATTTTTCCGGGGCTGACCAGGAAAAAAAATGCGGGGTGTTATCAGGAGGAGAGCGAAATCGGCTGCATCTGGCGATGGCATTGAAGGAAGGAGGGAACGTGTTGTTGCTCGATGAGCCGACCAACGATATAGACGTGAACACGCTTCGTGCATTGGAGGAAGGTTTAGAGAACTTTGCGGGCTGTGTAGTTGTTATTTCACATGATCGCTGGTTCCTCGACCGAATAGCAACTCATATCCTTGCTTTTGAGGGGGAGTCGCGCGTTTTTTATTTCGAAGGTAGTTATTCGGAATACGAAGAAAACAAGAAAAAAAGGTTGGGGGATGAAGGTCCAACTAGAATAAAGTATAAAAAATTGGTGAAATAAGTTTATTCATCCTTGGTAAGTATAAGTAAATGACTAAAATGGTGAAGAAATACAAAAAGCGCAATTTTACGATTAGCGCCTTCTAAATGAAACCATATATGCGGAGCATTGTTATGCTTATTAATAAGAAGAGTCAATCACATGATCAAAAACTATAATTTTTGTTTAGTAAAGATTTTTGGTTCGATTATTGATTGGCTATTACAATAAACAATACGTAAATAATTTAGTTATGAAAAAGAAATTACTTTTTATTGCACTGACGGTTCTCCTGTCTGGTGTTAGTTACGCTCAAAACGCCAGTTCGGATGAACCCGGGTTCAACCACTGGTCTATTGATGCCGGTATTGGTCTAACGAAACCTTATAGAAATATGACTCCCGGCTATGGAACTGCTACGCCCGACTTTTTATCGGGAGAACTAGGTGCCAGGTACATGTTCAACGAGTTTTTTGGTGTAAAGGGAGGACTTGGTTATAGTAACTTCCAGGAAAAGGATGGCATGATGGATTTCACGACCAAGCAGTATCAAATTAATCTACAAGGTGTGGTAGGTCTTGGACGCTTGCTGCATTTCGAAAGCTGGACGCAAACATTTAACCTTTTAGCTCATGCTGGTTTTGGAGCGGGATGGCTGGACTATGACAATACCTCAGATGCTGACAAAGTAGGAACTGCCATGGTTGGTTTTACAGGTATGGTCAAATTGTCAGATCGCGTAAGCCTGAATATTGATGGCACCACGGGTTATAATGGAAGGCAAAACAGGACTTTTGATGGCCGTATGCCCCGAGGAGCCGAACCTCTCGTTTTTAACGGAACCATTGGAATCTCCTATTATTTAGGTAAAAATGAAAAGCATGCTGACTGGTATGTTCAGGCAGATGAGTATGGCAGCCTTTTGGATTCGCGAATCGCAGCATTGGAAAAGCAGATTCAAAAGTCTCGTGAAGAAGATGCCAAAATCGTTCAGGCTGGTGATGACAAGCTGAATACGAGGGTCGATGAACTTGATAGTAAAGTCGATGACCTGAGTAATAACCAGGGAGATGTCGATATTATCAAACACTTGATCAATGAAGGCTATGTGAATATCTTTTTCGATTTTAATAGTTCAAAAATTGATAAAGGAGCGACTAATGCTATCAATGTTCTTCGTACGTACATGAAGAAGAATCCGGGAGTCAATGTCAACTTGGTAGGATACGCTGACGAAAAAGGTCCGGAAGATTACAACAAAAAGCTTTCAACTGAAAGAGCAGAGGCAGTTGCCAATGTATTGGTAAAAGCTGGTATTGGAGAATCAAGACTTAGCACCGAAGGCCGTGGTGAAGATACAAGTGTTGATGAAGGCTCACCAAACGCTCGTCAATTGGCTCGTAGAGTTACCTTTAGTATCCGATAAAGATCTTTTCTTTAAAGGATTAGTCAAAGATCTTTTAATCATTAAAACCCTGGAGTTTCGGCTTCGGGGTTTTTTTATTCGAGTTGTTGCGCAAAATGGACAGTCAAATTCAGTGCATATTTTGATGTCTTCGGTAAAATAAAAAAGCGCCTAAACCATTCGATTTAAGCGCTTTTAGTGTTTTTTGTTGTCTTGAAGTGTGACTCAGCTGAGGTTCGAACTCAGGACCCCATCCTTAAAAGGGATGTGCTCTACCAACTGAGCTACTGAGTCATCCTGTATGCTGCCTTTTTGTTTAAAGGCGGTGCAAAAATATGTTTTTCAATCTGAATACCAAAAGAAAATTTCGGCAAAATCATTAAAAATTAAGGGGAGTAAAAACAACCATTAGATTATGAGAGACATAGAAGGTCGATAAAAACGGCAATCGGGCTTATTCGTTTGAATAAGTATTTCACTCCATAGGAGATTTAGCAAATAGACTTACATTTGTTTGAAAAATTACCGTTAATGACTTTTGAAGGCTACTTTGTTATTGCTGTTATTGTCTTAATGATCATAGCACTGATCAACGACTGGATGAGACCGGGGCTATTGCTTTTCTCTGCCTTGGTGGTTTTAATGGCAGCAGGAATTGTAACGACCGAAGAAAGCCTAGCTGGTTTCTCAAACAAAGGGATGCTCACAGTAGCCGTGTTATTCTTGGTTAGCGAAGGGGTTCGTCAAACCGGGGCATTAAATATTGTTGCCCGGGCTTTTTTGCCTAAACGCCGAGGCAAAATGCCGATTACCCTGCTTAAAATCCTGCTTCCGGTGTCCTTTATTTCCGCTTTTCTTAACAACACACCGGTGGTTATCATTTTTGCTCCCATGATTAAAAACTGGGCTGAAAAGATGAACCTTTCTCCTCAAAAGTTTCTGATTCCACTTTCGTATGCCACCATTCTGGGGGGGATATGCACCTTGATTGGAACTTCAACCAATCTGGTGGTTCATGGCTTGATGCTGGAGAACGGGTTCAGTGGCTTGTTTATGTTCGAGCTTGGGAAAGTCGGAATCTGGATTGCCTTGGCCGGTTTTCTTTATCTGGCGTTTATTGGGCATCGCATACTTCCCGGCAAAAAAGATAGAAATAAGCGTGACAGCCTCGATTACAAAGAATATTTTTTGGATGCCACTCTGCCTCCAAACAGTTCGCTGGCCGGTGAAGAGATTACCAATGGGCGCACCCACCAACTCAAAGACATCATTATTCATTCCATCAAGCGAGGAAATAAGGTTATTGATACAAAAAAAGGAAAGCATACCCTTCAGCAAAAAGATAAACTGGTGATTGCTGTTAAGTCGGAGGTTTTGGAGAACCTGGTTCCACAGCGAAAACTCGAATTCAAAGCGCTCAAAGGATTTGGCAGGTTTTATAAAAGTACCGACATCAAGCAAATTGAAGCTGTCATTGCACCCCGCTTTCCCGGCATCAACCAAACCGTTGACGAGTTTGATTTTCTAAACCACTACCAGGCCGAAGTGCTGGCTGTATACCGAAATGGTGAAACCATTTCAAGCAATGTGGGCTCGTTCCGGATGAAAGCCGGCGACAGTCTCGTGTTGCTCACCAACGAAAACTTCATTAAAAACTGGGGTGAGTCAACCGGATTCTATCTGACCTCATTTATTGGCGAAATTCCCCCTCCTCGTTACAAAGGCCAGCGTTTGTTCGCCTTGTTGCTGGTTTTACTCATGATTATCGGCGCTACTTTGGGGCGTTACCTGCCTGAAGTTGGCGGTAACCAACTAGACATGTTTTATTTTGCCGCCATTGTTGCTGTTGTCATGGCCTGGATCAATGTGTTACCCAACCGAAAATACACCAAAGCCATTTCATGGGATGTGCTCATCACCATTGCCTGCGCCTTTGGACTCAGCAAAGCCCTGCAAAGCTCGGGCGCTGCCGATAGCATTGCCATAACTGCCATTAACTTTTCTAAATCGTATGGTCCGCTGGGGGTTTTAATAACCATTTACCTGATAACGACAATTTTTACTGAAATCATTACCAACAATGCAGCGGCAGCACTTGTCTTTCCCATTGCCTTTTCCGCCGCAACTCAAATGGGAGTCGACCCCAAACCATTTTTTATTGCCATCTGCATTGCTGCCTCGGCCAGCTTTTCATCACCCATTGGGTATCAAACCAACCTGCTGGTTCAGGGACTTGGAAACTACAAGTTTGGCGACTATACCAAAGTTGGCTTACCGCTCAACATCATTGCATTCATCATCTCCATTATTCTGATTCCAAGGATCTGGCCATTCTAAATAAGACAAATACGAGTTAATACGCATTAAACTTAGGGCAGAATGCACTATTTTTGCAGCCGAATTAGTTTTTACAAATTTGCCCGGTGCAATTTGCGCTTAAAAAATCCTTAACATGAATAAATATACTTTGACCCACTTACGTGAATTAGAGGCGGAGGCCATTCACATTATTCGTGAGGTCGCAGCAGAATTTGAAAACCCGGTTATGCTTTATTCCATCGGGAAAGACTCCTCGGTTATGGTGCGATTGGCCGAAAAAGCTTTTTACCCTGGCAAGGTGCCTTTTCCATTGATGCATATCGACTCAAAATGGAAATTTAAAGAGATGGTTGAATTCCGCGACAACTACGCCAAAGAAAAAGGCTGGGACCTGATCGTTCATTACAATAAGGAAGGATTTGAAAGCGGTGTTGGCCCGTTTACACACGGAAGCAAAGTGCATACTGATGTGATGAAAACCCAGGCGCTGCTCGAAGGTCTGTCGAAATACAAGTTTGACGCAGCTTTTGGCGGGGCACGACGCGACGAAGAAAAATCACGCGCCAAAGAACGCATCTTTTCATTCCGTGATAAGTTTCACCAATGGGATCCGAAGAACCAACGTCCGGAGCTTTGGAATATCTACAATGCCAAAGTGCACAAAGGCGAATCCATCCGGGTTTTCCCTATTTCAAACTGGACCGAACTGGATATCTGGCAGTATATTCGTCTGGAGAATATTCCAATCGTTCCGCTTTACTATGCCAAAGAACGCCCGATTGTTGAAGTAGACGGCAACCTGATTATGGTTGACGACGAGCGCATGCCAAAAGAAATGGCCGAAAAAGCGAAGATGAGACAAGTGCGCTTCCGGACACTGGGATGCTACCCGCTCACTGGAGCAATCGACTCAGAAGCTGATACCATCGAAAAAATTGTTGAGGAAATGATGACCGTTACCGTTTCGGAACGCACCACCCGGGTCATTGACTTTGACCAGGAAGGCAGCATGGAACAGAAAAAACGCGAAGGGTATTTTTAAGCCAATCAAATAAGGACGAAAGCTTAACATTGAATTTAAAATTTGAAGATGACACAACAACCCTTAGATATAAAGACATTTCTCGATCTGGATGAGAAAAAAGATTTATTGCGCTTGCTCACTGCCGGTTCAGTAGATGATGGAAAATCGACCCTGATTGGGCGACTGCTTTTTGACAGCAAGCGACTTTACGAAGATCAGCTGGCGGCCTTGCGTCGCGACAGCAAACGTGTGGGTCATGCCGGCGAAGATATTGATTATGCTTTGCTTCTCGATGGCTTAAAAGCTGAACGCGAACAAGGAATCACAATCGATGTAGCCTACCGCTACTTTTCGACCAACAAGCGTAAATTTATTATTGCCGATACCCCCGGGCACGAGCAGTATACCCGAAACATGGTTACCGGCGCATCAACAGCCAACCTGGCTATTATTTTGATTGATGCCACCAAAGGGGTTATCACGCAAACCCGTCGCCATACATTTTTGGTTTCGCTGTTGGGCATTAAGCACGTGGTGCTGGCCGTCAACAAAATGGACCTGGTTGATTTTAACAAGCAAATATTTGACGATATCTGCGAAGACTATAAAAACTTTGTGGCCCAGCTCGACATCCCCGATGTGAATTACATCCCGCTGTCGGCACTGAAAGGCGACAATGTGGTTGACCGATCAGACCACATGGATTGGTACAAAGGCAAAGCGATGCTCGAATTCCTGGAATCTGTCCACATCAGCTCCGACCGCAATCTTGATGACCTGCGTTATCCTGTTCAGTATGTGTTACGTCCCGACCGCGATTTCCGTGGTTTTTCCGCCCGCATTGCTTCAGGAATTGTTCGCAAGGGCGATGAAGTCATGGTTCTTCCTTCGAAGAAGAAGTCCACCATAAAAAGCATTATCACTTACGACGGCCAACTGGACGAAGCTTTTCCACCACAGGCAGTCACCATTACGCTGAATGACGAAGTGGATGTTTCGCGTGGCGATATGATTGTACATCCCGACAACCTGCCCCGAATCGGGCGTCACTTTGAAGCCATGTTGGTGTGGATGGACGAAAAACCAATGGATCCCTCCATTCAGTTTTTCATTAAACATGCCAATAACAATACCAAAGCACGGATCGATCAAATCAAATACAAAACAGATGTCAACACCTTGCAAAAATCAGAGGTTGACTTTTTTGAACTGAATGAAATCGGACGGGTGGTTATAACCACCAACAAGCCTGTGTTTTTCGACCCATACAAAAAGAATAAAAACACAGGTGCGTTTGTGTTGATTCACCCGGTAACCAACAATACCGTTGCTGTTGGGATGATCATTGACAAACTGAGCCCCGATGATCTACCTTCGAAAATCAGCGACAGCCACCGCGAATTGATCCGCAAAGGCAAAGGATTGATTTCGGACCAGGAATACCAGAAACACTACAACCAAAAAGGAGCAACTCTTTGGGTTACTGGCCTGCACGGATCGGGCAAAAACGAGTTTGCCTTTAGCCTCGAAAAACAATTGTTCGACATGGGGGCAACAGTAGTGCTACTCGATGGTAGCTCGGTGCGTTCGGGCCTTTCGAAAGAGCTGGATTATTCGCCAACCGACCGGGCTGAACATTTGCGTCGCGTAGCCGAAGTTTGCCGCCTGTTGAATGATCAGGGCATCATTACCATCTGCTCGTTTATTTCGCCCGACGAGGCTATCCGTAATCAAGTCATTGAGATTATTGGCGAAGAACGCTTTCATTTGATTTATATGAACGCGTCGTTGGAGTACTGCAAGCAAAACAAACCGGAAATGTATCATGATGAAACAATCCAATACGTTCCGGGCGTTGACGTCCCATTCGATGAACCGAAAAATGCTGAGATTACCCTTGATCCGGCTAACAATGGTAAAAACCCGGAACAGGTGATTGAATACCTTCGGGAAAAGTCAATTTTTCCGATTCATTAAAAAGATAAACCAGTCAAAACAAAAACAGGAAGTTCGAATGAGCTTCCTGTTTTGGTTTGCGCTCATTTATTGAACCCCGAGGGTTTGTATGTTTATAGAAACAATGTATGTCCCAAACGGTACGACCCCATTCGGGGTCGAATTTCTTTCAGACATGCTTTTTCTATAAACATACGATGCCTCCGGCATCAGGAGTAATGAATGATTCTGGTCCATTTAATGCGTATCTATAATCTTCTGATTCTTTTCAATCAGGAAATAGAGAATTGCTCCTATCGTGCTAAGAAAAATCACAACAATTACCCAAATGAGTTTTGTATTTCCTTCAAAGTTGCTTTTTAAAATATCGACAAGTGCAATGAGCGGAAGAAGAAAAATGAATAAAAGAACATCAGCACGATCATTATTTCCGCACTGCCGAGTAATCCAAGAATTGTCATAACGAGTTAGGGTTAAGGTTCTTATTATGGTTTAGTTTTAGTTTCAACGGCTTTAGTATTATAAAAATCATTGGTCTCGATATAGTTATAAGGGCGATATTTATTGTGTTCAAGTCTTCTAAATCAACATATTTAAATGTCAAGTAAGTTTTGATTAATACAACGAAATTAGCAAATGAATGAAGCAGTATTGTTGTTCCTATACTGTTTGTTTTGTAATAAATCCAGCCAAAGAATATGCCTAATACAAATGCACCCCAAATTTGCAGAGGTTTACCATGTACCAATCCGAAAACTATTGCAGACAAGATGATTGCATATTTGGGTGTGTACCTTGTCAGTAACCCTTTTAAGATAATGCCTCGAAAAATGATTTCTTCTAAAATTGGCGCAAGTAACACAGTTCCGAACAAGAGTAATGGTCGATCAAATGGATTCGATAATTCATGCTTGAAGTTAAATAGTTGACCAAAAAGATTGTTTACAGGCTTATTGATTCCAATTGGAAATACCACGAGCAGAAGTAGCATTAAGGAAAGTAACCGGAAACTCACAATTTTGAAATTCCACTGAATTTTTTGCTTTCTTCTATAATTCACCCAAAGAGAAATACCGATAAAAAGCAAGCAAAAAATGGCAAAGAAGATTGTTGGGTAAAGTGGATTAGCCGTAAGCGAACGGATATCAATAAAGTAGAAAAAAGGTGTTGCAAGTAGTAAAGCTGCAAAAAGCAGACCTACGACTTGAAAAATGTTATTTGGAGAGAATGTCTCCTTCATGATGTGTGTTGAAATTCAGTTCTGTCGATCAAGCTTGTGTCGTCTTTCTACGCCATCGGATTTATACTGATCCAGTCTATGCTCGCTAGGGTTATTATATCTCCAGATCATCGAATGAACTTTTGTTTCGGTTGCACAAGTTAAGTAATCATACAGAATAAATTATTTAGGCGATCGTAATTTAGTTTCATTCAAAATAAGAGGAAAGCTACAAGCCTCAAGCTATAAGTATCCGGCCTCCCCTGATTCATACTGCCTTTATACCCAACTCTATGAGTTTTGATCCTGACTTGAACTGGACTTTTTTCAAAGAACCAGCAGATAGAACACAATGGAAACGTGTCTATCCTTAAGTCCCCCACTTCGCCGGAGGCAAAAGAAGCGCAGGCCGTCAAAGTCGTCCGGGCCGGCGTTGGCGGGAAGGATTTTTGGCGGGTATCCGGGGTTGTGCGCCGGAAAGAAAAAATCCTGAGGCGGGGAGAAGGATAACTTTGACAAGATTTTTGCATCCTTTTTATCAATGAAACGAGCATGTAAAAGTCTTTATACACAGGAGAATCATTATGAGCGAGTTCCATCGAATACCTTATAAAATCAAAAATATTATGAGATGAAAAAGGATGTGCCCGTCCGGCATGAGGACAAAGAAGCATTGAGAATAAACAAACGTTTTGCGATGCGGCGCATGCTGGCTGGGAGCATTCAAAATACCGGGTGGTTGCGCCTTGCCCATCTACGCACCATTCAACCCCGGGTTCCGTTTCACTGCACCCGAGGCTACTCATATTGAACCCTTTGGATTCGACACAGTTAATTGAACACTCTTCCTGAACATTACCTCAACTCCGGCGGAAACTCCGCTACACACCTGGAAAGCTCCGCCACGAAGACCGCAAAGCAAAGCACGAAGGTAGACAGTTCCGCCACGCACACCGCAAGGTTCGGCACGAAGGTAGACGGTTCCGGCACGCACACCGCAAGCTCCCCCACGAAGGTAGACGGTTCCGCCACGCACACCGCAAGGTCCGCTACGAAGGTAGACGGTTCCGCCACGCACACCGCAAGGTCCCCCACGAAGGTAGACGGTTCCGCCACGCACACGGAAACCTCCCCCACGGAGGCGGACACCTCCGCCACACACACGGAAGCCTTCTCCCCGAAGGCTACAGCCTTTATACACAACTCTATGCATATTGATCCTCACTTGATCTGGACTTTTTTCAAAGAACCAGACGACAGAACCCAACGGAAAAGTTTCGATCCTTAAGTCCCCACTTCACCCTAAGGTGAAAGCAGCGCAGGCCGTCAAAGTCGTCCGAGCCGGCGTTGGCGGGAAGGATTTCCGTCAGTGGCCGGACAAGTTTTGGCGGGTATCCGGGGTTGTGCGCTGGAAAGAAAAAATCCTGACTCGGGGAGAAGGATCACTTTGACAAGATTTTTGCATCCTTTTCATCGAATGGAAAAGGATGTGCCCGTCCGGCATGAGGACAAAGAAGCATTGAGAACAAACAAACGTTTTGCTATGCGGCGCATGCTGGCTGGGAGCATTCAAATACCTTGTGATTGCGCCTTGCCCATCTATGCACCATTCAACCCCGGGTTCCGTTTCACTACACCCAGGGCTATTGATATTTAACCCCGTTGGGGTAACCCGTTTTTCTCGGGGAGGCCGATAAATTTAGTCGTTCTTGTGATCCATCATATTTGTGTATAAAGACAGTATGATTCTTAGGGAGGAAAAGGCGCGACGAAGTCGTGGCAGGGTGGGGCAAAGCTTGTCAATGATGATGGTTATCTAACTTGTCCGGCCTATGACAGATCTCGATGTTCGGGTTCACCGTGGTGGACTTCGTATTTCGCAATTAGCGGAAAAACCACAACCTTACTGACCTTATTTAATAAGGATGGAATACAACCACTCAATCGATATCCAGCGGATGCAGGTGGTACGATTCATTTTGCGAGTGTAGTTATTTTAGAATCATACAGCCATAGCTACGGTACGAATAGCCATTCATTTTTATTCGATAGCCAAGTCCAACGTTTCGATAGCTACTCATTTCTCCCAGGTAGCTATCATTTCCGGTCCGATAGCCCAAGTCACCCCGCGGGCGGAGTGGAGCTGCTCGGTCGTATTTTTTTATTGAACTGAATTGAGGGGCATTCGGCAAGGCCAGTCGCTTAATTGAAGGGGATCGCAAGCCCAATGCATCGGTTTGTCAGCCCGAACTACTTGCCCAACACAAAAATAGCAGGGCGTTTTTGGATATCGGGCTTGTTTTTTTTCCAGTCGTTGATCGATTGGGTCTGAATAAACTCCGTGTCCAGTGTTAGATCGCAGGCAATGCATAATTTAGTGTGGGCTTGGCAGTTATCCAGAAGATCATTCAGCAGTTGCAGGTTGCGATAGGGTGCTTCAATAAAGAGCTGGCTTTGGTTTTCGGAGTATATGCGGCTTTCGAACTGCTTGATTTGCTTGGCTTTTTCGCCTTTTGGTATGGGTAAGTAACCATTGAAAGCGAAGTTTTGCCCGTTCATGCCCGAGGCCATCATAGCCAATAAAATGGAGGAGGGGCCAACCAGCGGAACAACCCGGATACCCTTTTCGTGGGCAATGCGTACCACCTCGGCGCCGGGATCGGCCACGCCGGGGCAGCCGGCTTCACTCATAATGCCCATCGGCAGGTTCTCCTTTATCGGATCGAGGTAAGCGTGCAGTTGTCTTTTGTCGGTGTGCTTGTTCAGCTCGTAAAAGTGTAGCGAATCAATATCCATGTCGCGGTCAACTTTTTTTAGAAACCGCCGGGCAGTACGGATATTTTCAACAATAAAGTGCGAGATGGAACGAATTACCACGCTGTTGCTTTCGGGCAGCACCGTGCTGAGTTCACTTTCGCCTAAGGTTAACGGAATAAGATACAAATTGGCCATACGTCAAAATTTCTTCAAAATTAATTAATTTACACGGGTAGCCTTCGAAAATTGAATTTTTGTAGTTTTGCTGACATCTATGAAAAAGGAGTTAAACTTGCAAATTGAATTTTTAGGAACCGGCACTTCGCAGGGGGTTCCGGTGGTGGCTTGCAATTGTGCGGTCTGCCAATCGTCCGATACGAAAGATAAACGCTTGCGTGCGGCCCTTTTTGTTAATGCCAACGGGCATAAAATAGTGATTGATGCGGGACCCGACTTTCGCCAGCAAATGTTGCGGATTGGCCTGCAAAAACTTGATGCCATTTTTCTGACACATGAACACACCGATCATATTTTTGGTCTGGATGATATTCGTGCTTTCAACTGGGTGCAAAAACATCCCACCGATATTTACGCTGAAAAGCGGGTGCAAAACTCTATCAAGCGGGTTTTCGATTATGTGTTTGAAAAGAACAAGTACCCCGGCATTCCACAAATGAACCTTCACTTGATTGAAAATAAGCCGTTCAACTTTAACTCCCTTGAAGTGATTCCTGTGCGTGGCTACCACCACAAATTACCGGTGTTTGGTTTCCGGCTGGGCAAAATGGCTTACCTCACCGATGTGAACCGTGTAGAGCCGGAGGAAAAGGAAAAGCTGCTAAATTTGGATCTGCTGGTGGTCAATGCCCTTCGCTTTGAAAAACATATTTCGCATTTCAGTATCGAAGAAGCCGTTGCGCTGATCGAGGAGGTGAAGCCCAAGCGAGCTTACCTCACACACATTTCGCACCTGATGGGGAAACACGAAGATGTGGAGCCGCAATTACCCGAAAATGTATTCCTGGCTTACGATGGATTAAAGCTGACCATTTGATTTGGTAGATTATTTTGAAATTTCTTTCGGGCTGTTCTTCGAAAGAAGCGGCAGGGCGGCAATTAAGGCAGCGACAATATATGTCAATCCTGCCACCAGCAAAGCGGTTCCCAGGCTAAACTCATCGGTTAAATAGCCCAGCAAGGGGCCGATGATTGCAAAGTTGATGCGGATCACAAAATTACGGAGTGACAAGATGGTGGCCCTCACTTCCGACAGGGTGTAGCGGTTGATGTAATCTTTCAGGATGGGGTGGGCGATGCCGCGAAACAGGTAAAAGGCAAACAGGATGGCGATTCCGGCCAGACTGATTTCCCAGGCGGCAAACAGGTAGCTCAGGCTTAATCCGAAAATAATCACCAACAGGGAATTGCGCTGGCCAAGCCATTTCTCCACTTTGTAAGAAAACATGGACGAAACGCCAACCGAAAGATTGAGCAAGGTCCACAGGATTCCGAAGACCGATAGCGGCACGTCGGCAGCTTTAAAGTACGGTTGCACAAACCAGGCAAAGGTGAGCGATGCGGTTCCAGTGAACGACGAGACCAGAATGGCCGAGCGTAACTCGCGATGCCCGAAGGTTTTTCGGATCGTCTGCAGAATCAAATGGAAGCTTTTGCTGAGTTCTTTAACATGCACTTCAGGCTCTTTCAGCAGCAAGGCCGCCGGAATGGCAATGGCGGCAATGGCAAACTGAAAGTAGAATGGCATGCGCAGACTGATGGTCGCCAACAAACCTCCTGTAACCCCGGCAATGGCCTCAGCAAAATTTCCGGACGAGGTAATCCAACCTTCCTGCTTAATGTATTGATCGGCTTTTTTAGACGATTTTAAGCTGTCGTAGAGCATGGCTGAGTCGGCTCCCGAAACAAAGCTGTGTCCAATACCCAGCACGATTTCGGCTACAGCAAAAGCCCAAAAACCATACGAAAAGCTGTACAGTGCAAAACCGCCGGCTCCAAGAATGGCGCCAAGCAAAAGGGTGTGCTTTCGTCCCCACACATCAGCCAAATAGCCCGAAGGAATTTCCATGATGACAATGGCCATGGAATAGATAGACTTAAGCCAGAAAATTTCCTGCATGCTCAAGCCATTGTCCTGGTAAAAGATAACCACTACCGGCATGACCAAGTTAAACCACTTGGCAAATTTAATCAGGTAAAGGTTGATGATATTGGATCGCATGCTTTGACTCATCGCGCTGCAAAAATAACAACTTTAGGTGAGTTGGTTTTTTGAAGGCGAACAAATTGTCTAGACAGACTTTGTTTTGTCTGAGTGTCAGTTTCTTGAATTAATGCCGAAATTTCTGTCAAATTGAAAGATTCTTGCTATTTTTAGCGCCCAGAAAACAACCAATGTACATCAAACTGCTGTGAATGCAGTTTTACTTTATAGCATATGAAACTATATTTCCCAGAGAATTACAAGTCGCACCTCGACTTAAAACAAACAGAAAAGGCAATTAAGCTGGTCAAAGATTTTTTTCAGCAGGATTTGTCTTCCGAATTGAAGTTAAGCCGCGTCACCGCACCTCTTTTTGTGATGAAAGGTACCGGTATTAATGATGACCTGAATGGCATCGAACGCCCGGTAGCTTTTCCTGTAAAGGAGCTCGATGACCATGTCGCAGAGGTGGTTCATTCCCTGGCTAAATGGAAGCGGATGAGCCTGGCCGACCTGGATTTTGATCCCGGTTACGGCTTGTATACCGATATGAATGCTATTCGTCCGGATGAAGAGTTGACCAATATTCACTCCTTGTATGTTGATCAATGGGACTGGGAACGGGTGATTACAGCCGAAGAACGCAACCTGGACTTTCTGAAGAAAATCGTACGGAAAATCTATACGGTTTTGTTGCGGACTGAGTTTTTTGTGTATGAACATTATCCGCAGATTACGCCGATTTTGCCCGAAGAGATCACCTTTATTCACGCCGAAGAACTGGAAGCAAAATACCCTGATTTGACGCCGAAAGAACGTGAAAATGCGATTGCCAAAGAGTTTGGTGCTGTTTTCATTATTGGTATCGGAGGTGAGCTTCCCAGCGGACAGATTCACGATGGACGTGCACCCGATTATGACGACTGGTCTACCGAAACGGTGAACGGTTACAAAGGCCTGAATGGCGATATTCTGATTTGGAATCCGGTATTGCAAAGTTCATTCGAAATTTCATCGATGGGGATCCGGGTTGATAAGCAAACCCTTTTGCACCAATTAAAAATCACCAATACCGAAGACCGCCAAGAGTTTTTGTGGCACAAACGCTTGCTCAATGATGAATTCCCGCTTTCAATCGGTGGTGGCATCGGGCAGTCACGTATTTGCATGTACTTCCTGCGTAAAGCGCATATTGGCGAAATCCAGTCGAGCATTTGGCCGGAAGAGATGTACAAGCAATGCCGCGAACACAATATCCACCTGGTTTAGCCGAGGCGAACAGAGGAAAGCAAAAATATACTTTTTGTGCGGTTGCCCTTTTTGATATTTTTATATCTTTGCAACCGCTTTAAGGATGCCTCGGTAGCTCAGTTGGATAGAGCAACTGCCTTCTAAGCAGTAGGTCATGGGTTCGAATCCCGTCCGGGGTACAGGAATACAAACTAATTTGAATCAAAGGTGCTTAAAATGAAGGTTTTAAGTGCCTTTTTTTTCGGGCAGGGATCAAAATTTTCCGATTCAGCAAAGATTGAAAAAAGCGGAGAAAATTACACCACCGTTTGGAACCCAAGTGAAAGTGCCACACAAATTTCTCTTGAACTGCCAACGGATAATTACGCAGGAGACAGTGTAACAATAGAATTAGTAACGGATAACGATATCTAGACGAATTAAAGCTGTTAGCCATGCTGATGAGGTCTGTCCGGTTAACGAAAAGCCGCTACCCAGGCGGATAGCGGCTGATCATTGGTACACGGCAAAGTCGGTGGATTTTGGTTGCCTTACGGGTTCTTTCGTTTTTGGCTGTTAGTAAGGCGCTTTTTCTAAACTTACTGATGTTACCCGCCAATACTGATTTCCGCTCATGTTGGCTAAGAAGCCCAGGGATACCGTTGTCGCTTCTGTTACTTCAAATGTAAGGGTTTGGGAAGCTAAAGGCACATAGTCCAGGGCGTCGGGCAACTGGTCGGCATCGGGCAGGCCGGTCCCTTCAGTCGCCACCAGGTAAACCGGTCCGGTGTAGCCGTTGTTTCCCAGATCAACGGTAAACGAATAGTCACCGGGAGTCAGGTCGAGTGTTTGGTATATTTTTCCGTTTTCAATATTAGCCGATCCCCAGCCAGACTCCATGCACAAAACAGTCCCGTCGTCCGTTGACCATCCGCCGTAACTGCCATGATTTTTCACAGCGTCATTGGTTATCCAGCCAGACAGGATTCCCCACCTGCCACTGCTTGATGCAGCAATAAATGGCTTGCCGGGATTTTCCAGGGCGAAAACCTCTTTGGTATAGTAACGCGTATAGAACGTATCAATGCACATTGAGTCAGGAACAAAGAGCGACCGGTAATTCAAAGCCGTTCCTTCTTTGTGATCGCTCAGAACCATCGTATTTCCTTCGTCATCAGCTTCCTGGAAAGCAGAGATCAGCTCGTCGCTGTTGCTGATGTAGCTCACCTCGGTTGATACCAAGCCATCCAAGTAGCCAGCTTCAGCCCAAATAACAACTGTTCCGGTGTCGGTCCGGCTGGTGCTTTCAATCAGTCGGTTATTCAGCGAAGCCAGGTATTTATCGCCGTACACCCGGCCTGACTTGTTGACGGCAACTGACAAATTCCCGGGGGCATCAGCGGTATAGAAGGTAAAACTGTAAACATTTTCTTCCATATTTTCCAGCATGAAATTCACGGTATCAGTGCCCAACGACCTGGTCACTTCCTGTATAGCCGAGTCTTGCATGCTGTTCCAGTAGAGCTTAACCGACGTGATCTTGGGATCCGATTTTAATAAACCGGTAAGCAGGATGCGCTTGTGTCCCGGATGAGCTTCCAGCTCTTCGATCTTGCCGGTATAGCTGATTTCGCCGTCTTTGATGAAGTCTTTGTACTCGTCCATTTTCGTGCAGGCAAATAATATGACTGCAAGAACGACGATGAGCGATTTTACATGAAAATGATATTTTTTGTCCATCTGTTTCATTTTTAGCTTTGTTTTTAACGTGGATCACCATAAACCTGGAGTTCTCCGATAGCCAGGTAAGTTGTTCCCATCCAGTTTTCCAGGCACCTGATCCGTAAATACCTTACTTTAGGTGCGCTCACATCGGCTTGCCAGTCGAAGCCGGCATAAGCGGCATTGTAGTCTTCATCGTTTTGCTGTCCATAGGGAAGCCCCGAGGGTTTAGCTTCGGTATAAGTGCCAAGCAGGTGCCAGTTGTCGAAGCTCCCGTCGGTGGGAGGGTTGTCTGAACCCCAGATCTCAAATCGCTTCATACATCCCATGTAGTAATACGTACGCCCGTTATAGTACTCAGGATAATCCCAGATCTTCACCCGGCTTATTTGAGCCAGCTTCCCAATATCAAAGGTGATTACATGAGGGATGGTTGGGGTGAAGGAGGCTTGGGTCATATAGATTCCTGACCAGTTAATCAGGTTGTCATCCCACATCCCTGACATGGGAGTGGAGGCATGGCGTTCTGCATCGCCGGGAAGAAACATGCCCGCATAGCCCGATTTGGGGATCAGTGTTTCATACAGCGGCGTTATGGAAGCAAGCAGGGTGTCGGTGTGGTTCATCCACCGGTCCCTCACCACTACGGCGTAGTGGTAGGGAATGGTGTCGAGTCCCCTGATGGCGGACGACATTTTGGCGGTGGAGGTATAGATGCTTTTATCTTCATCGATCTCCCATTCGTCATGCTCATTTTTTTGCATGAGCATGATTACCACATCACTTTCCGTTGAATTTTCGGCTGTTATATTAAACCCGCCAAAGGCCGTAACCAGTTCAATTGAACGGAAGACCTCCCAAATGGGCGATTCCAGCGGTTTGACGGTGACTGCCACCGGGTCGGATGTCACCTCGCTCCGGCTTACTGCATAGAGCATGATCTCCTGTTCTTCGGTTGAGGAAAATCCTTCTACCGTCAACTTATTGTTGTAGTAGGACGATTTAACAACTTTCTCTTCACCCGAACCGGGCAGCGTGTAAACTGCTTTAACATACAACAGATCCTGGTCTGCCGGCAGTGAATAACTGATTATAGCCTTTCCCGGAAGATTTTCAACCGTAGCATTGTTTACCACACCGGGTTTTTCCGGGTGATTCTCCAGGGGGAAATTCCCGTCATCTTCCTGGCAGGCCGAAAAAGAGACGACCATGGCCAGCAGCAGGAATACCCTGTAATTTCTTATTCTATTTGTCATTTGTATTTCTATTTTTTTTGAATGAATATTAAGTGGTCTGGCCTACCATCCCAAGGTTTGTGTTAGCTTGGGATTGCGGAGCAGCTCATTGCTTACAAGCGGCCATAAGTAGTCGCGTGGAGCGACAAACTCCTGCTGGTAAACGGTTCTGACCTGGTAGTATGATTCTGCATCTGTCCCGTAAACGTTCCAGCCGGTGACCGGCTGATTTAAATATTCGGCAGCTTCCTTCCACCGGCGCAGGTCCCAAAAGCGGCTTCCTTCAAAAGCCATTTCAATAAGGCGTTCGTGGTGGATAATTTCCCTCAGTCCATCTTGTGTCTGGTACTTATTGGGATGAGTGGAATAATTGCTCCATGATTCGGCTACTCCCTTTAGTCCGGCACGTTCCCTTAGCTTATCCAGGTAGTACAGCACATCGCTAACCGGGCCGGAAGCTTCGTTCAGGGCTTCTGCGTACATCAGGTAAACATCGGCCAGCCGGACTTCCGGCCAGGGATACCGTTTATAGCTTGCCCCGGAGGTGCTCATGGTCATGTTCCAGTCCACCAGCTTCTTAATGTAGTACCCCGTTTCATTGTAGTTCATCGAGTGCGAGCTACCTGCATAATCGCCGTATTTTGCCTTAACGACATAGGTTCCTTCGTCCGAGTTGGAAGGGCTGTCGTACTTGTACCAGATAGCCCCGTCAAAAGCCAGGCTGGCATAAAAGCGCGGCTCCCTGTCAAAGTTGATCCGGGCTGTCACATACCCCTCCTGGATATAAAAACGTTCCTCCGCGGTTGCCGTTCTGAGGATTGTCTCATCCGAAAAATCAAGTGTCTTGTCCTCATCGGTCGGCACCCCGTTTTTCGAGTAAAACATACGGGCAATCTTCAGCGGTGGACTCATGATCTTCTGGGCGTAGTTGTGGTTGTCGTCGGCACTCAGCGGCACCATGCAAAGCTGTTGCAGCGTTGAAGTGGTACTGTTCGGATTTCCCCAGATAATTTCGCTGTTCCAGCGTTCGCACACTGCCTGGCGAATGCTCATCTGTGTCATGGTGGTATCCGACAAGCTGAAGGTCCTGTTGTCGAACTCATAAAGCGAGCAACCGGCGGCTACGGCAGCTTCAATGGCATCCAGCGCGGCATCAGCTGCCCGGCTCCATTTGCCTGCATCGCTGTTTTGATTAAAGAAGGGCTCACCCGCCTTGTTTGTAAAGGCACTGTAGTCGGTGTTCCCGTTAAACAAAGGACTGGCCGCGTAAAGCAGCACCCTGGCCTTTATTGCCAGCGCAACGGGGCGGGTTATGCGCCCCATCTCGGTGATTGGGTCCGAAATGACATCCGGCAGCCTGGTAACCGCGGAATCCAGCAGGTTAACAATGTAATTGATACAGGAGTCCACCGGCATCCGTTCCGCGTTAACCTCATCTTCCGGGGCATCAACAGGCAGGTTCTCGTCAGTCAGGGGTATTGGCCCGTACAGGCGCAACAGGCAAAAATGAAAGTAAGCCTTCAGAAATTCTGCTTCGCCCAACCAGCGTTTTCGTTCTTCATCAGCCAGGTCAAGAATCTTTTCCTTGTCGCTCACATTTTCCAGGAAGGTATTGCAATGCCTGATCCCGTCAAACAGCGGATAGCGGTCGCCTGGACCTCCTCCCTGCCAGTAGCCGTCCCATGCGTTCACGTAGGTGTCTGAAGTCCGCTGGTTTCCCCGGGCAATCTCGAAAGCATAGCTGGTGTACCCTTTTTGATACGGAATCCAGACCTCATCTCCGGCGAGCATGCCAACATTATAAGCGGCATCGCCATCTTGCGGAAGGTAAGCATAGCAGGTAAATAAATACTTTTCAGCCTCGTTCCGGAGGTTGAAGGCATGATCGATTGTTGATACGTTGTCCGGGATTTCATCCAGGAAATCGTTGCAGGAAACTGCGGAAACCACCGACAGAAGCATGATCAGAAATTTTCCTGCATTGTTTAGTTTACTTGTAAATGGTATCATCATCTTATTTTGTTATCGTTAAAGTGATATGTTTAGTCCAACATTGTATACACGCTGCAAGGGGTAGCCCAGCCCGTTGCCGCCCATTTCCGGATCCCAGAGTTTAAATTTGCTGATTACAAATAAGTTGCTTGCACTTAGGTAAACTCTTAACCCGTTGATCCTGATTTTGCTTGTCAGTTTTTCCGGCGCATTGTAACCTATTTCCACGCTTTTCAGACGCAGTAAGCTGCCGTTCCGCATCCACCAGGTTGAAGTCTGGTTGTTATTTTCCACGAAATAATCGCTCAGGCGGGGCCAGAAAGCATACAGGTCGCGGTTATCTTCCGACCAGTGATCGTTCGCGATCGTTTTTAGCAGGCCATTTTGTGCCCCTCCATTGATCACGAAGGGGGAGATATTCTGAGGGTTGATAAAGATCGAGGTACGGGCTTCACCCTGGAAGAAAATACTAAAGTCAAGCTGCTTGTAGCCCACGGTGCCCCCAAAACCATAGACAATTTCCGGGGTGGTGGGGAGGCCGATCGGTACCTGGTCTGCTCCGGAGATTACCCCATCGCCGTTCATATCGCGGTATTTGATGTCGCCACCCATGTACTCCCCAAACTGCGACGGCGCATTGGCAACTTCTTCATCGTCAACAAACAGGCGTTCGGCAATGTAGCCATAGGTTTGCGAAATCGATTCTCCTTTGCGGTAGCGGTACGACTCATTTGCAGGGTAAGTTACTTCATCATATTTCAACACCTTGCTGGCCGCATAGGTGAAATTGCCCCGCAGGGAAGTGTACCATCCCGACTTAAAAAATTTGTTGTAAGTCGCTGTAATATCCACCCCCTTACTTTCGGCTTCCCCAAAATTTGACTGGGGAGTAGCCGTCAGTCCCATGGTTGAACCCACATAAGAGCGGTTCTGCAAAATGTTGGTCCTTTTTTGTTTGTAGATTTCGAAGACCAGGTCGAGCGAGTTAAACAGCTGGAGATCGAGCCCCAGGTTCAGCTGTTTTGATTTTTCCCAGGTGATGTTGTAGTTGGCATACCTCGACACGGAAACTCCCGTACGCGAATAGCCCCAATCCTGCCCGAAGCTGGCGCCGTAGTTTGAATTGTTCAGGTTAACATCCGAAAGATAAAAAAAGCGGTCGGCGTCATTGCCAATGGCATCGTTTCCGATCAGCCCGTAGGTTGCCCTCAGTTTCAGGTTGCTCACGATCCTTTTGGCCGGTGCGAAAAACGCTTCATTGCTAATGCCGTAGGCTACTCCAAAAGACGGGAAAAACCCGAAGCGGTGGTTATCGGCAAATTTTTCGGTCCCGTTGTAGCCGAAGTTGAATTCGGCCATGTAGCGCCTGTCGTATCCGTAGGTAAACCTTCCCGAAAGGCCCATGTTCTTTTTCGGAAGTGAAAGCTGCAAGCTGCCCGCATTGCCGTCTTCGTAGCTCGACATCAGCATGACCAGCATGCCCGACACGCTATGCTTCTCCTGGTAGGTTTGATCGTAATTGACGGCTGCCTCCAGGTACATTTGCGAGTTGATGGTCTTGTTTCCTTCGTTGTAGTTCAGGTATTCCGTGCCGGTTGTTCCCACCGAGTTGGTGCCTCCGTCGTTTAAAACGGTCAGCATCAGGCTTTCGTCCGAAGGATTCAGCGAAGCGGAATAATAAAACGGATTGTAGTACCGCGACACCTGGAAATAGGAGTAACGTTTAATGTATGCCATTGCGCGGGCTTTTAATCCCGGAAGCAAAAATCCCAGGTCCTGTTTCAGCTCAAACTGGGGCTGTACAGTCGACTTCTTATAAACTTGGTAACCTTTCACCATTTCGGCATACGGGTTGGTCAGCAGGGTGGTGCCTCCTTTTTCGGTGACAGCCCCGCCAAACAGCGGATGTTTCACATACGGCATCATCGACGAGGGATACACCGCCGGGAACTTCACCGGATTCGACCAAATGGCGCGGTTGAATGTTGCCGTACCCCCGCCGATGGGGCCGTTGTAGTCGTCAAACTGGCCGTACATGCGGACAATCAGTTCCGTGGTACTGGTTAGGTTCAGGTTGATATTCGTCCGTATCGAGTAGTTTCTCAGCTTGATGTTGCTGTTGAAATTGTTGATCGGGTCAACGTTGAGCACGCCGTTGTCAACCGTGTAGGTTCCGGCCACGTAATAGCGCGCTTTTGATGTTCCCCCGCTCACACTCAGGTTGTACGACTGGTTGACCGTGTAGTCCTTTATCAGTTGGTCAATCCAGTTGTTGTTGGGGTAGAGCAGGGGGTCATCGCCGGCAGCCGTGTGGTTAATCTTGGATTGGGTATAGGGCAGCACGGCATTGGGATCGCGTGTTAAGGCCGCCTCGTTGGCCAGGCTCATGTACGTGATGTTGTCCGTCAGTTTGAAATTCCGGGTGTTTGTCGAAACCTTGTTTTCAAAGCGGAAGTCGAACCTGGTCTTCCCCGATTTCCCCGTTTTTGTGGTAATCAGCACCACCCCGTTGGCACCCCGGGCCCCATATACAGCAGCGGCCATGGCATCTTTTAGTACCGAGAACGACTCAATATCATCGGGTTGCAGCCGGGCCATGTCGTTGTTGGTCGATTCTATTCCGTCAATTAAGATCAGGGGGTTAACTTTTCCTGATCCGAACGTTCCCAGGCCGCGGATAAAGAACTCGGCATTATCCTGCCCCGGTTCACCGCTGCGCTGGTAAGCAATCATCCCGCTTATCCGTCCGGCAAGGGCTGTTGTCAGGTTACTCGACGAGGTTTTCAGTTCCCGGGCATCAATGGTTGTGATTGAGCTCACCACACTGCTTTTTTTCTGTGTGCCAAAGCCCACAGCCACCACTTCATCAATACCAACCGATTCTTCTTCAAGCGTCACATCAATCCGGTCCTGGCTGTTGACGATGATCTCCTGTTTTTTCATGCCCACAAACGAGAAGATGATGGTTGACTGACCGGCGACATTGGTTAAGGTATACCTGCCGTCGGTACCGGTAATGGTTCCATGTTGGGTATTGCCTTTTTCCACAATGGTAACACCCGGCAAAGGCTGCCCCTGTTGGTCGGTAACCCTGCCGCTGATGGTGCGGCGGTCTTGCTGCGCCCATTCCGGTACCGGCCCGGAATCACCGGCGGGAAAATCCGGCTGCCCGCTCGCCAAAGACAAAAGGGCCGGGCCGGTCAACAGGAATAAGCACAAGGCAATTCCATAAATACACAGTTGTTTTTTTCGCGTTTTCTTCATTTTTAAATTGATTTTAGTTGGTAATTAATTATTGATTAGCCCTTCGAAAAAGGCAGTAATTCAGACTGAACACCAAGCCACAAAGACGACAAGACACGAACGCAGGAACGCAGGAACACACGAACGCACAAATTCGTTATCTGATAAATGTCTTCTCCCCCTCTCACCTTCGTGACTTCGTAACTTCGCCCCCTCGTGAGTTCTCCCCCTCTCACCCTCGTGAGTTCGCGCCTTCGCCCCCTCGTGAGTTCTCCCCCTCTCACCCTCGTGACTTCGTTCCTTCCGGTTCGGAATAGGCATAGCAATGCCATGAAGCAGAAAATCGGTTTCATACTTTTAAGATTTTTTAGATTGTTCGGATTGGTGTTTCCCCAAACCTTTAAGGTTTTTCGAAACCTTAAAGGTTTAAAGGCGGGGATCATTCACGTGCGCCCCTATTCTCAGGGGGCCCGTTGGGGAGATAAAAGATGCTTGAAATGAGGCATGATACACTGGTTGTTTATTGGTCCATTCGAGATTATTAAAAGCCGTTCCCAACCGTAAGGGAGAACATCCTGCTTAGATTTTCCTCATTCAACGCCTGTGGATTGTTCCGCTTGCAAGGTGCAGCAACCGGATGGAATGTGTGGTAAAAATGATACAAAAAAAGAAGGCGCGAACGATTGTCATTATTCCTTCTTACAGGCTCCGCAAGGGCCCTCCAAGAGAATAAAACAATGTCCGCGCCCCTATATTATAAGGGCGCTTCCATTATCTGACCTCTTGGATTGAATTTTGCGGATTCGTAAGAAAGGTCAAAAAAAGCGCTATGTTAATTTCATATCGTAATATGCGATACAAAAATAATATTCCAATTCAGATTAGCTATGTTCTCATCGTGTCTTAATTAAGTTTTCATTTATGCGTTTGTTGAAAAAGCTTATGCACAAAATAAAGGGAGGCTAAGACAAAACACAAATGATCAGGCTTGTAAAATACAAGTCTGGCTTGTATATATCTTGTATTTTAAAATTATTACCTTTGGATGAATCAATTAATTTTACACCGATGGAAGACACTTATACTAAACCCTCAGGCAAGGTACACTTAGGCAAAAACATAGCCCGCATCAGAGAATTAAAAGGCATGAAGCAGGAAACGTTGGCCGAGGAATTAGGCATCAGCCAACAGGCTATTTCGCAACTGGAACAGAAAGAGACAATGGATAAAGAAAAACTGGAAGAAGTTGCACAGGCGTTGGGCGTTACGCCCGAAGCCATTAAAGCATTTAATGAAGATGCTACGTTTACTTTTATTAATAATAACCATGATAATTCTGCATCAAATGCTTTTATTAATGGTTACGGTTATTACTATCAGCCGACCTTTAACCCGCTAGACAAGATCATGGAACTGTCCTCAAAGGTCGAAGAGTTGTATAAAGCACTGTTAAAAAGCGAACAGGAAAAGAATGCGCTGCTGGAGAAGATGTTGAATGAGCGGAAATAATCATTCACTAAAACTAGAGATTCGTTCCTCAAAAGCGAGGTCAAATATCTGGAGGAAGGTTGACCGGTTGTTGGGGTGGTGGGGAAAAAAGGGTAAAAAGCACCCATATAAACATAGATATTGTTTTTAATTCTGGTATTCATTATCTTAGCCACACGACGGAAAATGTGAAACCCAGTTCATTTCAGGAGCATATTATCCGACGTTTGTTAACTGATCTTTTTCTAAAACCCAGTAAAATCATTTTTATGGTTTTAACCTTAAAAAAAATACAGCACAGGGGGTCACACCGTATCGGTACCGACTTTCCGTATTCCGCTGAGGTAAACCAAAAATTGAAATCGTTAGGCGCTGTTTACAGCTCAACCCTGCGATGTTGGTATCTTGATTATAATAATGCCAATTACCAACTGCTGCAAAAGAACTTCGACAAGCTTATCATTGAAAACCCAAAAGCGGAACAAACAAAAACAGTACCGGTGGCCGGCACCAAAAGCCGTGACCTTCCACCCATAGTTGCCTCGGAAAACCTTTCGGACAAACCGGAAAGCGGGGCAACGAAACTCCCTGAATTGACCGCTGAAAAGCCAATAAAGGGACATAAAGCGGAAAACAGTACGCTTGCACAAAAACTGAATTTGAAATTGTTCGAAAACATTGGAAAATACTGGGTATTCGGTATGAATTACCATTTTGCGGTGAGCAAAGAACTGCTGTCCGTTAAAGGGATTTACTGGAACAAGCGGCAAAAAGTTTACATGGCAATAAGAAACCAGGCAGTAAAGGAAAAAGTCGAAAAAATACTCCAGGTAAGCGATTTTTTTCCGGCCGATTATATTGAAAAGGAAAAAGCTGTTAAAGGAGGCACCGTTTTAATGGTAAAACCGCACATCGAAGATAACCAATGGATGCAGGTTTTTATTCCCCCAGTGTTTACGTTCAGGGAAAAAATAAAACGGTTTGCCATGTCGAGGTACAGCGTGCCTCACGGGTGCTATCTTTTACCGGCAGCGTCCGATGTTTATAAAGCTTTAACGGTTCATTACGAACCGGAGAAGGTGGTTTTTAAAAACCTGCTTCCGGCGGGTTATCTGAAAAAAGAGAATATGCCCAACCGGAAAAAGTTTCTGTTGCAAAAAGCAAAAAGCCAGGTACTGGAAAGAGTTCCCGAAGCTGCCCGTGGGTTTATCGTTTCGATGATGGATGCCATGCTGGCCAACAACCTGAGCGATTCCACCATACGCAATTACGGGAATGCCTTTTGCCGGTTTATGGGCGATAACGGTTACCGCGACCCTGCCTCATTTGAGTACAAACAAATTGTAAAATACCTGGCGGGGTTGATGGAAAAGGGTTTGTCGGCAACAAGCGGGCACATGCTGGTCAATGCGCTAAATTATTATTACCGGCACGTAGAAAACAACCGGAATTTTGAATTTAAGTTACCACGGCCCAAAAAAGAAAAAAAGCTGAGAGTGGTATTTACCCCCGAAGAATGTGCCTCTATTTTTACATCTATTGACAACCCCAAACACAAACTCGCGCTGATGATTGCTTACGGTGCGGGGCTGAGGGTAAACGAGGTGGTTACGTTAAAGTGGGGCGATATATTGCTGGCCGAACAAAAAATACATGTTAAGAACGGGAAGGGCAAAAAAGACAGGATTGTGATGTTGCCATATTCTGTTTTAGCTATGCTCGAAAATTACAGGGCATTATACCCGGGCAAGGATTACGTTTTTGAAGGCCAGTTTGCCGGGGCTCACTACAGTACGGGCAGCGTGCAGAAAGTTATGGCTGCGGCAATGGAGAAAAGCGGCTTAGCAAAAAAAGGGAGCGTGCATAACTTGAGGCACAGCTTTGCAACGCATCTGCTTGAAGCCGGGACCGACGTAAGGTATATCCAAGAACTACTTGGCCATTCGAGCATAAAAACCACCATGATTTACACGCATGTAAGCAATAAAACCATCAACCGGATACAAAGCCCCTTAGACAGGTTGAACATTAATTTGGAGAAAAAGAACGATGGAGAAAATTACGAAAAAGTATAATAACTTCGTGCTATTACATAGTTGTACATAATGCTAACGCACAACACGAAGGAACTACCTAATTAAAAACCATAGAATTTCAGGCGATGGAAGACATAATTTTAGACAAGGAAGAGTTCAAGTTATTCAACCAGGACGACCAGTTCGGCTTTTTCTATGACGATGACGGTTTCCCCAAAGATGATGCAGGTGAAACATTCGATTCGGATATTGACAAACTATTTCAATCTTATGATTCTATTGTAATCGACAACAATGACAATGTTTTTGGATTAAAGAATGGAAAGAAGGGGTTGATTTTTGAGTTTGTAATGGAAGCTTACAGTATTGCCAGAGAAGTAAAAGAATTCTAAAATGTGCCGGAATATCCCCCATAACGAGAAAGAATTATTGTCTATCGATAAGAAGTATCGTTTAGCAGAATTCTTTAACCTGAACTGGGATAATTACGTCAAGCACCCTACGCATTTTATTTATCCAGAACAATACAAGGCTGTTGCGGCAATGCGGGCTTGTAGGACAGAGGCTTTAGGTATTGACCATTACGTTTGTGAAGAATGTGGCGAAATATCAAAAGCATACCACAGTTGTAAAAACAGGTTTTGCCCCACATGCAGCTGGAAAGACACACTGGACTGGGCAGATAAAATGAAAAAACAGATGTTAGGCCTCCCTCATCGGCATGTTGTATTTACCTTGCCACACAGTCTCAATGGTTTAGTTACTGATAACAAAGGCCAGCTACTTGATATTTTGTTTAAGGCCGCAGCAGGTGCCATTCAAGACTGGATGGGGCACAAATACCAATTAAACCCTGGTATTATTAACGTTCTCCATACTTTTGGCGAGACCAAAGAGTTGCACCCGCATATCCACATGATTCTTTCATGGGGGGGGATAAACAAAAACCATTGTCCCCAAGAGGTCAAAGGGGAATACATCAACTATGAGTTTATCCAAACCAAGTTCAGGTGCAAGTTCGAGGACAAACTTGTAAAACTTTTTGAAGCAGGTGCATTAATGCACAAATTCGCTGACAGGGCCGAATTTATGCGTTTCTTAAAGAGGGTAAACGATAAAAAATGGCGCATACATTTTGAAGCCGCAATGAAGTTGCCAGCAGAAGTGGTCCGCTATATCGGACGGTATTCCAAAAGAGCTTGTATCAGCGAGTATAAAATAACCAACATAGACGGAGAATACATCTCTTTCAAATACAAAGACAATAAAAACCTTGACTTTAACGGAAAGCCAATCGTTAAAGAACTGACTTTACATTACACTGAGTTTTTCCCAAGGTTATTACAACACGTACCGCTTCCATATTTTAGGACCGTAAGGTATTATGGGGCTTATGCTGCACGGACAAAGGCAATGCTCAAAGGAACATATCCGATATATCAGGAAAAAACTGAGGAAGTTGAAGAGGAAGGGGTATATGAAATGCCTGAAAACCCTAAACTGTGCAAAAACTGCAATATTGCCAACATACTGCCTTTATACAACGTTCAGGAACAGAAACAAGGAGACCGTTTATATGTCGAGGTTTAACCCGGCAGCAACAAAACTTAAAACGGTGGCTGCATGAAAATTTATGGGAGAAGTATGCCCAGTTTTGAAATTTAGGTGTTGTTAAGGCAAAACCGAATAAAAAGACGGATGAAAGAATGGATTTTTAATCAAAAAGTGAAGATGAAAAGTGTATTGAAAGGTTGTTTCAACGGCTTGGAAACCATATCTTCACCATTGAAATTATATAATCCCTTAATAATAAGTAACCGAAGCACTATGCACAACAGCAAAATATAATTAATTGCGGTTCCGGTGCTGATAAGTAAAGTGTACAGCCCGCACAAACCTCGGTGCTTTTCGACAGGAAAACAGGCACGCATTCCGCACTAATCATATTTGCGAACCGTTAGCAACAAGCCAAACAGCGGCTAGACACTGCATCGGTTTTGAGACAAAAAGACAAGAATAATGATCAGCCCACGCACATTGCAGCACATTTGCAAGCCCACACGAGCCGATGCTCAAACCAAAGGCTCGCAAAAGAGCTGCAATTTTGCCCTCACACCTAGCGGATATTGGTATATTTGCGTTGATTGCAAATTTCAAAAAAGAAAATTAAAATATGTTTGAACAGACCTTTAAGAATATAGACGACATACTACACAAAGACGCTGGTTGCGGGAGTGAATTGGATTATGTGGAGCAGACTTCATGGATTTTATTTCTAAAATACCTTGACGACCTAGAAAAAGACAAGAAAACAGCAGCCGAGTTGACAGGCAAATCATATACAAACATTATTGCAACCGAATTTCAATGGACAGTTTGGGCGATGCCCAAAAACGGAGATGGAAAACTTGATCACCACAAAGCGTTGAATGGAGATGATTTGAAAGATTTTGTTGACCATAAACTATTCCCATATCTTAAAAAGTTCAAAACGGAGGCGGTAAGTGCTGACACGATTGAATATAAAATCGGAGAGATTTTTAGCGAACTAAAAAACCGGTTGCAAAGCGGATACAATTTGCGAGAGGTGATTACCAGAATAGATGAACTCCGTTTCCGCACCCACGCCGAAAAGCACGAAATGAGCCACTTGTATGAATCTAAGATTCAGAACATGGGCAATGCAGGGAGAAACGGTGGCGAATATTACACACCACGCCCATTGATAAAAACCATTGTAAAAGTAGTTGCTCCAAAAATTGGCGATAAAATATATGATGGTGCAGTTGGTAGTGCCGGCTTCCTGTGCGAAGCATTTGAATATTTGACTTCGACAGGCTCAGTCACCAAAAAAGGACTCTCGACTAAAGATTGGGAAACTCTTCAGAAAAGGAGCTTTTACGGTAAAGAGAAAAAATCATTGGCATACATTATTGGTATAATGAACATGATTTTTCACGGAGTGGAAGCCCCCAATATTATTCATACCAACACATTGGTTGAAAACCTTGCCGATATTCAGGAAAAAGACCGATACGATATTGTGTTGGCAAATCCGCCCTTTGGAGGAAAAGAAAGAGCCGAAGTGCAGCAAAATTTTCCTATAAAAACTGGCGAAACCGCCAGTTTGTTTTTGCAGCACTTTATTAAAATATTGAAGGCTGGCGGTAATGCTGGCGTAGTTATTAAAAATACCTTTTTGAGCAACACCGATAACGCTTCTGTTAGTCTGCGCAAACTCTTATTGCAAAACTGTAACCTGCATACGGTATTGGATTTGCCAGGCGGTGTTTTTTCGGGAGCAGGTGTTAAAACCGTTGTGCTATTTTTCGAAAAAGGTTCTGCAACCCGAAAAGTTTGGTTTTATCAGCTCAATTTAGATCGTAACCTTGGTAAAACATATCCGCTTTGCGACAATGATTTGGCTGAATTTGTTAAACTACAAAAAACTTTTTCCGAAAGCGAGAACTCATGGACAGTAGATTTAAAAAACATTGACCAAACCACGTTTGACCTGAGCGCAAAGAACCCCAACAAAAAGGAAGAAACTGCTTTGCGCCAACCAATAGATATTCTGGAAGAAATGAAAGCTTTAGACAAAGAAAGCAAGCAAATTTTAAACTCAATTTTGGAGCTGATATGAAACAAGGTTGGGAAATAAAAACGCTAGGAGAAATCAGTGAAATATTAAATGGCGGAACACCAGATACAACTATCCCAAAATTTTGGAATGGTGAAAATTTATGGATTACTCCAAAAGACATGGGGAAATTAGTAAGTATCTATGTTGATGATACTTTAAGGAAAATTACTAATGAAGGGTTGAAAAATTCATCTGCTAAAATCTTACCGCCAAATTCTATAATCCTTTCTTCAAGAGCACCAATCGGTCATTTAGCAATCAATTTAAAATATATTTCAACAAATCAGGGTTGCAAAGGAATTGTTCCAAAAAAGGAAGTTAATACTTTATTTCTCTATTACTTTTTGTCTAAGTCAGTGGATTTATTGAATAGTTTAGGAACAGGTACTACATTCAAAGAATTGTCGGGGTCAAAATTAGGAACGGTTGAAATCCCCATTCCTCCACTTCCCGATCAACAACGCATAGTTTCCATTTTAGACCAAGCGTTTGCTGCCATTGCCAAGGTTAAAGCCAATGCCGAACAAAACCTTAAAAATGCCAAGGAGCTTTTTGAGAGTTATTTGCAAAGGGTGTTCGCCGACAAATTACATGGAACTAGAAGTAATGCATTAGAAGATTTATGCGAATTGATAGTTGATTGTGAGCACAAAACAGCACCAGTACAAGAAACTGGTTATCCTTCAATTCGCACTCCGAATATAGGCAAGGGTGTTTTAATCTTGGAGAATGTAAACAGGGTATCTGAAGAAACATACCAAAAATGGACAAGAAGGGCAATTCCTCAAGCTAATGATTTGATACTCGCAAGAGAAGCTCCAGCAGGGAACATCGCTGTTATACCAGAGAATCTTGAAGTTTGTTTAGGTCAAAGAACAGTCCTTATTAGACCGTATAGAGATAAGTTTATCTCTAAATATTTAGCGTATTTGATTTTGTCAAAGGATGTTCAGGAAATGTTGCTTTCTCATTCAACAGGAGCGACAGTTGAACATGTAAATATGAAAGATATCAGAGCATTTAAAATTTATAATCTTTCATCAATTGTAGAACAACAAACCATTGTTCAAAAACTTGATGCCCTTTCTTCCGAAACAAAAAAACTGGAAGCCATTTATCAAAAGAAAATTGTAGATTTGGAAGAATTGAAAAAGAGCGTGTTACAAAAAGCGTTTAATGGTGAATTATAATGTAATAAACCCAAATAATCTAAATGACAACTAGTAACCACAAACTTTATTTAGGAATGTATTCATTCCAAATTAAGAAAAGCAGAGCAAGAAATAATGATTTAATAAGTATAAACGATTTCTTATCCGAATCATACCCGGATGCTGCTAATAAATTCTCTGAAGGTTTTGCCCAGGAAATCATAAAATTATTTGATGCAAAAGCGTTTAAGAACAAAAGCAAAACGCATGGTGGTACTTTAGATGAAAAATCTATTACATCTGAAAAACGCTACTTCGATATTTTAATCGATGGTGGATTAACAGGCATCGAACAATTCATAGTTGACGAAAAAGGGAAAAAGGAAAAAATAACAAGAGATAAGATTGTTGGGTTAAAGTTTTATGCCCGTTTTTGGATGCCTGCGGGTGGTAGTACAGGTTATATTTTCATACAAAAATACAGTGGGTTGAGTATAAAACCACTTTTTGATGAAATCATTAAAACTACCTTGACGAAACAAGGGTTCAGTTTTGCAACTCCTGGGAATAAAATACAGGCCATTACAACAAAGAAGCGTTTGACGAATTTTCTAAAAGTATCAGCTTTAAGAGATATAACAGTAATTAGTAAAAACAGTAGTCACGACACTGGGGCTGGAGATGCTCAAACTGTTACAGTAAAGTTGAAAAATATAAAAGTAAACAAGAAAGATAAAAAGATAGATAAAAAAGTAGTTGAAGATGCTTTAAAAAATCATGGTTTTATCATTGGCGATAGAGAATATGAAATGACAGCCACTTACGAAAGCAAGTTTGACGGAAAGAAAGAAGAAGAGAAAACTACTAAACTCGACGCATCTGAGGACAGCATAAATATCATCCCTAATATTTTATTGCCATTTCGTTGTATGGATTCAAATGGTTATCCTAATTTTATAGAAACAAAGGCTTTTGTTGACGAAGAAATCAAGCAAATAAAAATTGAAGCAAAAATGTGATGTTAGACTTTAACGTTATAATAGAAATTGGAAAAGAAGCGAAAAAGAGCATTAAAACCGATAGTGATGGAAATCTCATTCCTGGTAAGTTAAAACAATTCATCTTTCATTTCTTCTTTTCGATTATACCTCTGTTGGCTGCATCAACTGCTTGGCTTTGGGAGGTAAAACTGTCCAATCTTGAAAATTATATTGGAACTGGTATTGCTATATTTACTGGTCTGTTCTTTTCATTGCTACTAAACATCAGTGCAAAAATCAGAATTGAAAAAGAAAACGTTAATATGGATGCATCAAATTTCCAAGCCTTTAAAGAAAACATGCGTCAAATTTCAAACATCACTCAATACATTATCATTTTGGGTATATTGGTGTTATTAATAGTTCTCATCAATTCACTTGTTAATCTAAATTGTGTATACATTGAAAAGTCATTTACAAGCATTGCCTTATTTCTTTTAATTCGATATTTCTCATGCCTTTTTTTCATGTTACAGCGCTTTCATTTTGTTTTACGCGATGAGATAAGTAACATTTTATAAAAGAGAAATCCACTCCTGAAAAAAGCGAAATCAAATGAACGAAGCCGAAACCCGTGCAGAACTAATTGACCCCAAGTTAAAGGCTTGTGGTTGGGGCGTTCTTGAAGGATCTAAAATCCTTCGCGAATACAACATTACCGCAGGTCGTATTCAAACTGGCGGCGTTCGAAGTAAAAAGTTAACTGCCGATTATGTGTTGGTTTATAAAGGCATCAAGTTAGCTGTTGTTGAAGCGAAAAGTGAAGTTCAAGAAGTTGGCGAAGGCGTAGCACAAGCCAAACAATATGCCGAAAAATTAAATTTAGAAACCACCTATTCCACCAACGGGAAAGAGATTTATAGCATCTGCATGAAAACTGGCACTGAAGCTTTAGTTGCAGATTACCTTTCGCCCGATGAACTTTGGAACAAAACATATCCCAAAGGATCGGTTACTGAACTCACCGAACTGTGGAGAGAGAAATTTTCCAACGTTCCGTTCGAAGACAAAAGCGGAACCTGGCAGCTTCGTTATTATCAGGAAATAGCGGTTAAAAACACCTTGGAAGCCGTTGCACAAAACAAACAAAAAATACTTTTAACGCTTGCCACAGGAACAGGAAAAACGGCCATTGCTTTTCAAATTGCGTGGAAGTTGTTTCAATCCCGTTGGAATCTGAAACGTGACGGCAGTCGCCGTCCAAGGATATTATTCTTGGCCGACCGAAATATACTTGCCGATCAAGCCTTTAACGCATTCTCAGCTTTCCCTGAAGATGCATTGGTTCGCATTAAGCCAAGTGAAATTAAGAAGTCTGGCAAAGTGCCAACAAATGGCAGTATCTTCTTTACGATTTTTCAAACCTTTATGAGTGGCACAGATAAGGAAGGCAAACCAGCCCCTTATTTTGGTTCTTATCAGCCTGACTACTTCGATTTTATAATTATTGACGAGTGCCACCGTGGTGGGGCGAACGATGAAGGAAATTGGAGAGGAATTATGGAATATTTCTCGCCAGCCGTTCAATTGGGTTTAACTGCTACACCAAAACGAAAAGACAACATTGATACCTACCGCTATTTTGGTGAGCCGGTTTACATTTATTCTCTCAAAGAAGGAATAAACGATGGTTTTTTAACACCATTTAAGGTAAAACGGATACAAACGACTCTGGACAGATATATTTATACTAGCGATGACCAAATTATTGAAGGTGAAATTGAAGAAAAGAAATGGTATGAAGAGTCTGATTTTAACCGAATAATTGAAATCAAATCCCGTGAGGCAAAGCGTGTTCAGCTTTTCATGGATTTGATCATTCAAAAAGAAAAAGCGATTGTTTTTTGTGCCACACAAGACCACGCCGCGGCTGTTCGTGATTTGGTCAATCAATACAAGAAATCGAAAAACCCAAATTATTGTGTTCGGGTAACTGCCAACGATGGCGAAATTGGCGAACAATTTTTGCGGGAGTTTCAAGACAATGAAAAGCTGATTCCAACCATTTTAACCACATCGCAGAAACTTTCGACAGGCGTTGATGCCCGAAATATCCGGAATATTATTTTGATGCGTCCGGTCAACTCAATGATTGAATTTAAACAAATTGTTGGTCGCGGTACACGTTTGTTTGACGGAAAAGAGTTTTTCACGATCTACGATTTTGTTGATGCTTACCATCATTTTGCCGATCCTGAATGGGATGGAGAGCCTATTGAAGAAGAACCGTGTTCAAAATGTGGCCAAAATCCCTGTGTTTGCTTAAAAACCCCACCACAACCTTGTCTCATTTGTGGTCAGATCCCATGTATTTGCATAAAAGAGCCGCCACCGCCATGTTATAAATGCGGTCAACGTCCATGTGTTTGTAAAAAGAAAGTGAAAGTAAAACTGAAAGACGGAAAAGAAATGGAAATTCAGCACATGATTTCTACTTCGTTTTGGAGTGCAGACGGAAAACCAATTTCAGCAGAAGAATTTTTAAATAACCTGTTCGGCGAACTTCCAAACCTTTTCAAAAGCGAAGAAGAATTACGGACTATTTGGGGCAATCCGATTACACGTCGCACGTTGCTTGAGAAATTGGACACAGCAGGATTTGGGAAAGAAGAATTAACTACGCTTCAAAGTTTGATAGATGCTGAAAAGAGTGACTTGTTTGATGTTTTGGAATATGTTTTTAACAGTGACTTCAAACCATTGACAAGAGAAGCACGAGTTGCAGCAGCCGAAGCAACAATATTTGCATTGTTGAGTGACAAACAAAAAGAATTTATTGAGTTTGTATTGAGCAAGTACGTTGAGACAGGTGTTGAAGAACTCGACCAAGAGAAGCTACCAATTTTATTGACAAATAAATACCAATCGCTTGAAGATGCAAAGGAAATTTTAGGAGACGTTGCAAATATAAGCTCCTTGTTTATTGAGTTTCAGAAATATTTGTATCAAAAGGACGTGGCATAATTTCATAAAGCCCACCCTACAGTCATACACATTGGCAAGTCGCACAAAAGCCCAAACACAAACCAAAACTTGCCAAAAAGTATGCCTGCCCAACGCACGGTGGACACGTTATAGCTACGAGATTGAGTGAAAAATTAAAAAAAAACAATAGCGGCCAGTTGCTAACAGCAAAATACCCGCAAGTCGGGGTTCGGTGCTTCGTTGACAGGAAAATAGTAATTTAAAGTGCAAATCTTCGTAGGAAGTTCATCGGGAAACTCCCGCCCTGCGTGGATTTGCGGAACGTTGCCATGCATTTAAGGAAAAAACCAGCTAACTATGAATGTCGATATGAGTGATTTTGTAACCGCAGTAATTATTGGACTAATAGCGGGATTGATTGATGTAATCCCTATGCTTATTCGGAAACTTGATAAGCGAGATTCTATTTCTGCCTTTATTCACTATTTCGCACTGGGATTGATTATTCCCTTTGTGAACTGGGAAATGGCACCATGGATTAAAGGAATTATTATTGCATTGTTAACTTCAATTCCGATTATGATAATTGTTCATCCTAAAGACAAAAAAGCGATTATTCCTATGATGCTTTTTTCATTAATACTTGGGGCTGGAATTGGAATCGCAGGAGCAAAATTTATTGGATAAATGAGCGATACAGTAAAAGGATATATTGCCATTGATGAAGATGTGGCTCTTAGAGAACTACTCCCTGATGACTTGGAAAGCCTTGTTGAATATGCTAACAATGAAAAAGTTAGTGTAAACTTAAGGGATGCGTTTCCAAAGCCATATTCTCTTGAAAATGCCATAAATTTTAAGAAAATGGTGGATTCCCAGAATCCGAAAACCTTTTTTGCAATCCAATATAAAGAAAACTATGTTGGAAATATTAGCCTTTCCTTAGGTACTGATGTATATAGAAAAAGCGCAGAGATAGGTTACTTTATTGGTGAGCCATTTTGGAATAAAGGGATAACAACTAAAGCTGTCAATTTAATGACAGATTGGGGTTTCAGTCATCTAGACATTGTACGCATTTATTCTGGGGTATTTGAGTTTAATAAAGCATCTCAAAGAGTATTAGAAAAATGCGGGTTTGTAAAAGAGGCGATTTTCCGAAAATCAATATTTAAGGAAGGTAAAATATTCGATGAGATTAGATATGCGAGGATTAATGAATAAATCAAAACGCATGGCAACAATTAGCCTCTAATCAAGCGTTGCTTGCATACGCTTGGCATTGGAGGGTATGTTGAACTAAACATGTCCTGCTTGCAACCACCTGCCGATTAGTTGTTTGAGTATAGTGTTTTTAATCCGTTTTTTGGGATTCCCCCGATGCGTATTTTTCGGGTTTCCGTGATGCGAAGTTTGGTTTTATGCAGAAGAAACCGGTATGCGCCGGAGTAAACCAGCAGGTTTAGCGATGTTTCCGAACAAGGCCTGCTTGTTTTAACACCGGTTCTTTGATTATGGACACAGCTTTCCCGTTTACGCCTTTGGCGCATCAATTTAAATCGTACAATGACAGGCATTATCACATTCCTGACAATACATTGACGGGCGGCGCGCGCTCTTTGGGATAGGTTTCCAGCAATTGCAGTTCTCCCCCGCAGTCGCGGCATTTTAGCAGGGACCGCGGGCCAAAACGCAAGGCCAATATCTGCGCCCGCGAAAGTGGTGTTGTCCGCAGCAGCCCTACCCCAAGGCTTTCCCGGATAGCCGAAAGGCTTTGCTTTTTGTTTCGTGAACTCAAAAACCCCAAATGACGGATCCGCCTGAAGTAAGGCGGGACGATGTGATCCAGAAAGCGTTTCAGGAACGCTACCCCGGGGATGGTTTCGGTTTTCTTTTGGTAGCCGTTTTTGCGGTCGCACCAACTAAAGGTAACCTGGCCCCCGGTTACATTCAATATCCGCGCATTGGAGATGGCCACCCGGTGGGTATACCGTCCCAGGTATTCCACCACACTTTCCGGTGAGCCAAAAGCCTGTTTGGCATACACCACCCAGGGCTTTTTGATCAGATCGCGCGGCACCTGCTTTTCTATTTTTCCCTGCCGCTTCAGCCTGCGCAGTTTCTTTGCAAAACGCGCACTGAACACGGCCGACATTTGCTTGACATCAAACAAAAAGTTGCCATCCTGTTTGCTGCTTTTCCACCTGCCGTTTTTATCTATGCCACCTGCCGGAACAATCAAATGCATATGCGGATGGAACCTGAGCTGCTGGTCCCAGGTGTGTAGAATCGCAATAGCCCCGGGCTGTGCGCCGAGCAGCTTGGGGTCGCGGGCAAACAGGCACAAGGTCTCCCACGATTTTTCGATCAGCAGGTTGTGCATCAGCTTGCGGTTGAACCGGAACAGTTCCAGCAGGTTATGCGGAACGGTGAACACCACATGAAAGTATTTTACCGGCAGCAGTTCCTGTTTGCGTGCTTCCACCCACAACTCCTTGTCGATGCCCTGGCAACGCGGGCAATGGCGGTTGCGGCAGCTATGCAGCACGTAATGTACCGAACCGCAACCATTGCACACCATGGCCGAACCTCCCAGTTCGGGGGTACGGCAAACAGACAAAGTCTGCAGCACCTTTAGCTGGTATTTTGAAATGCCTCTTTCTTTTAACAAGGTGGGTAAAAACTTGCGAACAACTGCCCCCAGGGTATTACCGGGAAGCATTGCCATAGAGCTTTTCCATGGGGGCAAACCCGGCCCTGGGGTTCGAGCGGGCGATATGCAAATACATCATGGTGGTGGCGATATCGGCATGCCCCAGCTGGTTTTTTACGCTTACAATGTCCAACCCCATCTCCAGCAGGTGCGTGGCATAGCTGTGCCGCAGGGTATGGATACAAACTTCCTTTTGGATACCTGTCTTTTGGATACATGAACGAAAAGCATGGCGGATACCTTCGCGGCTGATTTGACTTCCGCGGACCTTCCCGTTGAAAAGCCAAGCCTGCGGGTTCGAGGTTGAAAGGTATTCTTTCAGCCCTTTGAGCGTGAGTGGCGAAACGGGGATGTAACGGTCTTTTTTGTGCTTGCTTTGGCGCACGTGTACCCGTTTTCGGTCAAAATCAATATCGGTTATTTTCAGGTTGATAACCTCGGAAATCCGAAGGCCGCAATCGTAGGCAACGGCAAACAAGGCCCGGTGCTTTAACAGTTTGGGCGTTTTCAGGATAAGCTTGATCTCGGCCTGGGAAAACACCCCAGGCAACGCTTTACTGCCGGAAACCGGGGGCAGAGCCAGGTAGAGCTTCTCGTTTTTGAACATCGAAAACAGCGTGCGCAGCCCGTACACCAGGTGCTTGAACGAACTCATGCTGGGCTTTTCGTTTTGCCGGATATGGAAAAGGTATTCTTCCATCTGGTCAATCGACAGCTCCAAAGGCGAACATTCGAAATGAAGCACCATTTTCGAGATTTGCATCAGGTAATTGCGCGTGCACGATTCAGACTTGCCGGCAATGGTGTACTTGCGAAGGAACTTTTCGCTGATGGTTTTAAACTCGGGAACAGCCTCGCAGGCCTGCTCCATGTAAGATTTTCTGCTCATAATAAGTTTGTTTAAAATTAATGAGCAGCAAAATCAACAGATCTCACCAACTATTCCTATTTTAGGTGGAAAATAAGCTCCCGCATAGCGGGTTTAGTTCAACAGTACATATTGCAGGGCGGGGTTCGGTGGTACGCCAACTGTGGATTCTCGTTTCGCGGTTCCGTGTCCTTCGGACAGGAACGCTCTTCGAAATCCGCCCCGACAACATGTACCAACCGTTGTGCATAATTATACACGGACAAAAAATTAGGCAATAAATATGAAACAAAGACCAAATCCTGATACTATTTTCCCTGTTCCAAATTTCAAGACAGTGACTTATGTGAAGCCAACGATTAAATCAGAAAATATTATAGTTGGAGATTTTACTTATTTCAGTGATGTTGATTTTGAAAAGCATGTTACACACCATTATGACTTTTATGAAGATAAACTGATAATAGGAAAATTCTGTCAAATTGCTGCTGGTGTTGAGATTATCATGAATGGGGCGAATCACCAGATGAATGCCGCTTCGACATTTCCTTTTTATATTTTTGAAGGATGGGAACAGGCTATTCCTCTCATAGATAAAATGCCTGTAAAAGGAGATACAGTAATCGGAAACGATGTTTGGATAGGACAGAATACAACCATTTTACCGGGAGTTCATATTGGAGATGGGGTTATCATTGGGGCAAATAGTATTGTCGGAAGTAATATAGAACCATATTCCATAGTAGCGGGGAATCCGGCGCGATTGATTAGAAAGCGGTTTGACTATGACTTAATTTCTTTACTACTCAAAGTTAAATGGTGGGATTTGCCGATTGAAGAGATAAATCTGCTTATTCCCATTTTGAGTTGTGATGACTTAGAAAAGACTAAAATTGAATTAAAGAAATTGATAAAATAACTATGCACAAAACAATTAGCCTCTAATAAAGCGTTGCTTGCACACGCTTTGCATTGGAGGCTGTGTTGGACTAAACATGTCCTGCTTGCAACCACTTGCCGATTAGTTGTTTGGGTATAGTGTTTTCAATCCGTTTTTTGGGATTCCCCCGATGCGTATTTTTCGGGTTTCCGTGATGCGAAGTTTGGTTTTATGCAGAAGAAACCGGTATGCGCCGGAGTAAACCAGCAGGTTTAGCGATGTTTCTGAACAAGGCCTGCCTGTTTTAACACCGGTTCTTTGATTATGGACACAGCTTTCCCGTTTACGCCTTTGGCGCATCAATTTAAATCGTACAATGACAGGCATTATCACATTCCTGACAATACATTGACGGGCGGCGCGCGCTCTTTGGGATAGTTTTCCAGCAATTGCAGTTCTCCCCCGCAGTCGCGGCATTTTAGCAGGGACCGCGGGCCAAAACGCAAGGCCAATATCTGCGCCCGCGAAAGTGGTGTTGTCCGCAGCAGCCCTACCCCAAGGTTTTCCCGGATAGCCGAAAGGCTTTGCTTTTTGTTTCGTGAACTCAAAAACCCCAAATGACGGATCCGCCTGAAGTAAGGCGGGACGATGTGATCCAGAAAGCGTTTCAGGAACGCTACCCCGGGGATGGTTTCGGTTTTCTTTTGGTAGCCGTTTTTGCGGTCGCACCAACTAAAGGTAACCTGGCCCCCGGTTACATTCAATATCCGCGCATTGGAGATGGCCACCCGGTGGGTATACCTTCCCAGGTATTCCACCACACTTTCCGGTGAGCCAAAAGCCTGTTTGGCATACACCACCCAGGGCTTTTTGATCAGATCGCGCGGCACCTGCTTTTCTATTTTTCCCTGCCGTTTCAGCCTGCGCAGTTTCTTTGCAAAACGCGCACTGAACACGGCCGACATTTGCTTGACATCAAACAAAAAGTTGCCATCCTGTTTGCTGCTTTTCCACCTGCCGTTTTTATCTATGCCACCTGCCGGAACAATCAAATGCACATGCGGATGGAACCTGAGCTGCTGGTCCCAGGTGTGTAGAATCGCAATAGCCCCGGGCTGTGCGCCGAGCAGCTTGGGGTCGCGGGCAAACAGGCACAAGGTCTCCCACGATTTTTCGATCAGCAGGTTGTGCATCAGCTTGCGGTTGAACCGGAACAGTTCCAGCAGGTTATGCGGAACGGTGAACACCACATGAAAGTATTTTACCGGCAGCAGTTCCTGTTTGCGTGCTTCCACCCACAACTCCTTGTCGATGCCCTGGCAACGCGGGCAATGGCGGTTGCGGCAGCTATGCAGCACATAATGCACCGAGCCGCAACCGCCACACACCATGGCCGAACCTCCCAGTTCGGGGGTACGGCAAACAGACAAAGCCTGCAGCACCTTTAGCTGGTATTTTGAAATGCCTCTTTCTTTTAACAAGGTGGGTAAAAACTTGCGAACAACTGCCCCCAGGGTATTACCGGGAAGCATAACCGTAGAGCTTTTCCATTGGCGCAAACCCGGCCCTGGGGTTCGAGCGGGCGATATGCAAATACATCATGGTGGTGGCGATATCGGCATGCCCCAGCTGGTTTTTTACGCTTACAATGTCCAGCCCCATCTCCAGCAGGTGCGTGGCATAGCTGTGCCGCAGGGTATGGATACAAACTTCCTTTTGGATACCTGTCTTTTGGATACATGAACGAAAAGCATGGCGGATACCTTCGCGGCTGATTTGACTTCCGCGGACCTTCCCGTTGAAAAGCCAAGCCTGCGGGTTCGAGGTTGAAAGGTATTCTTTCAGCCCTTTGAGCGTGAGTGGCGAAACGGGGATGTAACGGTCTTTTTTGTGCTTGCTTTGGCGCACGTGTACCCGTTTTCGGTCAAAATCAATATCAGTTATTTTCAGGTTGATAACCTCGGAAATCCGAAGGCCGCAATCGTAGGCAACGGCAAACAAGGCCCGGTGCTTTAACAGTTTGGGCGTTTTCAGGATAAGCTTGATCTCGGCCTGGGAAAACACCACAGGCAACGCTTTACTGCCGGAAACCGGGGGCAGAGCCAGGTAGAGCTTCTCGTTTTTGAACATCGAAAACAGCGTGCGCAGCCCGTACACCAGGTGCTTGAACGAACTCATGCTGGGCTTTTCGTTTTGCCGGATATGGAAAAGGTATTCTTCCATCTGGTCAATCGACAGCTCCAAAGGCGAACATTCGAAGTGAAGCACCATTTTGGATATTTGCATCAGGTAATTACGCGTGCACGACTCGGATTTGCCGGCAATGGTGTACTTGCGAAGGAACTTTTCGCTGATGGTTTTAAACTCGGGAACAGCCTCGCAGGCCTGCTCCATGTAAGATTTTCTGCTCATAATAAATTTGTTTAAAATTAATGAGCAGCAAAATCAACAGATCTCACCAACTATTCCTATTTTAGGTGGAAAATAAGCTCCCGCATAGCGGGTTTAGTTCAACAGTACATATTGCAGGGCGGGGTTCGGTGGTACGCCAACTGTGGATTCTCGTTTCGCGGTTCCGTGTCCTTCGGACAGGAACGCTCTTCGAAATCCGCCCCGACAACATGTACCAACCGTTGTGCATAATTATACACGGACAAAAAATTAGGCAATAAATATGAAACAAAGACCAAATCCTGATACTATTTTCCCTGTTCCAAATTTCAAGACAGTGACTTATGTGAAGCCAACGATTAAATCAGAAAATATTATAGTTGGAGATTTTACTTATTTCAGTGATGTTGATTTTGAAAAGCATGTTACACACCATTATGACTTTTATGAAGATAAACTGATAATAGGAAAATTCTGTCAAATTGCTGCTGGTGTTGAGATTATCATGAATGGGGCGAATCACCAGATGAATGCCGCTTCGACATTTCCTTTTTATATTTTTGAAGGATGGGAACAGGCTATTCCTCTCATAGATAAAATGCCTGTAAAAGGAGATACAGTAATCGGAAACGATGTTTGGATAGGACAGAATACAACCATTTTACCGGGAGTTCATATTGGAGATGGGGTTATCATTGGGGCAAATAGTATTGTCGGAAGTAATATAGAACCATATTCCATAGTAGCGGGGAATCCGGCGCGATTGATTAGAAAGCGGTTTGACTATGACTTAATTTCTTTACTACTCAAAGTTAAATGGTGGGATTTGCCGATTGAAGAGATAAATCTGCTTATTCCCATTTTGAGTTGTGATGACTTAGAAAAGACTAAAATTGAATTAAAGAAATTGATAAAATAACTATGCACAAAACAATTAGCCTCTAATAAAGCGTTGCTTGCATACGCTTGGCATTGGAGGGTATGTTGAACTAAACATGTCCTGCTTGCAACCACTTGCCGATTAGTTGTTTGGGTATAGTGTTTTCAATCCGTTTTTTGGGATTCCCCCGATGCGTATTTTTCGGGTTTCCGTGATGCGAAGTTTGGTTTTATGCAGAAGAAACCGGTATGCGCCGGAGTAAACCAGCAGGTTTAGCGATGTTTCTGAACAAGGCCTGCCTGTTTTAACACCGGTTCTTTGATTATGGACACAGCTTTCCCGTTTACGCCTTTGGCGCATCAATTTAAATCGTACAATGACAGGCATTATCACATTCCTGACAATACATTGACGGGCGGCGCGCGCTCTTTGGGATAGGTTTCCAGCAATTGCAGTTCTCCCCCGCAGTCGCGGCATTTTAGCAGGGACCGCGGGCCAAAACGCAAGGCCAATATCTGCGCCCGCGAAAGTGGTGTTGTCCGCAGCAGCCCTACCCCAAGGCTTTCCCGGATAGCCGAAAGGCTTTGCTTTTTGTTTCGTGAACTCAAAAACCCCAAATGACGGATCCGCCTGAAGTAAGGCGGGACGATGTGATCCAGAAAGCGTTTCAGGAACGCTACCCCGGGGATGGTTTCGGTTTTCTTTTGGTAGCCGTTTTTGCGGTCGCACCAACTAAAGGTAACCTGGCCCCCGGTTACATTCAATATCCGCGCATTGGAGATGGCCACCCGGTGGGTATACCTTCCCAGGTATTCCACCACACTTTCCGGTGAGCCAAAAGCCTGTTTGGCATACACCACCCAGGGCTTTTTGATCAGATCGCGCGGCACCTGCTTTTCTATTTTTCCCTGCCGTTTCAGCCTGCGCAGTTTCTTTGCAAACCGGGCACTGAACACGGCCGACATTTGCCTGACATCGAACAAAAAGTTGCCATCCTGTTTGCTGCTTTTCCACCTGCCGTTTTTATCTATGCCACCTGCCGGAACAATCAAATGCACATGCGGATGGAACCTGAGCTGCTGGTCCCAGGTGTGTAGAATCGCAATAGCCCCGGGCTGTGCGCCGAGCAGCTTGGGGTCGCGGGCAAACAGGCACAAGGTCTCCCACGATTTTTCGATCAGCAGGTTGTGCATCAGCTTGCGGTTGAACCGGAACAGTTCCAGCAGGTTATGCGGAACGGTGAACACCACATGAAAGTATTTTACCGGCAGCAGTTCCTGTTTGCGTGCTTCCACCCACAACTCCTTGTCGATGCCCTGGCAACGCGGGCAATGGCGGTTGCGGCAGCTATGCAGCACATAATGCACCGAGCCGCAATCGCCACACACCATGGCCGAACCTCCCAGTTCGGGGGTACGGCAAACAGACAAAGCCTGCAGCACCTTTAGCTGGTATTTTGAAATGCCTCTTTCTTTTAACAAGGTGGGTAAAAACTTGCGAACAACTGCCCCCAGGGTATTACCGGGAAGCATAACCGTAGAGCTTTTCCATTGGCGCAAACCCGGCCCTGGGGTTCGAGCGGGCGATATGCAAATACATCATGGTGGTGGCGATATCGGCATGCCCCAGCTGGTTTTTTACGCTTACAATGTCCAGCCCCATTTCCAGCAGGTGCGTGGCATAGCTGTGCCGCAGGGTATGGATACAAACTTCCTTTTGGATACCTGTCTTTTGGATACATGAACGAAAAGCATGGCGGATACCTTCGCGGCTGATTTGACTTCCGCGGACCTTCCCGTTGAAAAGCCAAGCCTGCGGGTTCGAGGTTGAAAGGTATTCTTTCAGCCCTTTGAGCGTGAGTGGCGAAACGGGGATGTAACGGTCTTTTTTGTGCTTGCTTTGGCGCACGTGTACCCGTTTTCGGTCAAAATCAATATCGGTTATTTTCAGGTTGATAACCTCGGAAATCGGAAGGCCGCAATCGTAGGCAACGGCAAACAAGGCCCGGTGCTTTAACAGTTTGGGCGTTTTCAGGATAAGCTTGATCTCGGCCTGGGAAAACACCACAGGCAACGCTTTACTGCCGGAAACCGGGGGCAGAGCCAGGTAGAGCTTCTCGTTTTTGAACATCGAAAACAGCGTGCGCAGCCCGTACACCAGGTGCTTGAACGAACTCATGCTGGGCTTTTCGTTTTGCCGGATATGGAAAAGGTATTCTTCCATCTGGTCAATCGACAGCTCCAAAGGTGAACATTCGAAGTGAAGCACCATTTTGGATACTTGCATCAGGTAATTACGCGTGCACGACTCGGATTTGCCGGCAATGGTGTACTTGCGAAGGAACTTTTCGCTGATGGTTTTAAACTCGGGAACAGCCTCGCAGGCCTGCTCCATGTAAGATTTTCTGCTCATAATAAATTTGTTTAAAATTAATGAGCAGCAAAATCAACAGATCTCACCAACTATTCCTATTTTAGGTGGAAAATAAGCTCCCGCATAGCGGGTTTAGTTCAACAATTAGCCTCTAATCAAGCGTTGCTTGCACACGCTTTGCATTGGAGGCTGTGTTGGACTAAACATGTCCTGCTTGCAACCACTTGCCGATTAGTTGTTTGGGTATAGTGTTTTCAATCCGTTTTTTGGGATTCCCCCGATGCGTATTTTTCGGGTTTCGGTGATGCGAAGTTTGGTTTTATGCAGAAGAAACCGGTATGCGCCGGAGTAAACCAGCAGGTTTAGCGATGTTTCTGAACAAGGCCTGCCTGTTTTAACACCGGTTCTTTGATTATGGACACAGCTTTCCCGTTTACGCCTTTGGCGCATCAATTTAAATCGTACAATGACAGGCATTATCACATTCCTGACAATACATTGACGGGCGGCGCGCGCTCTTTGGGATAGGTTTCCAGCAATTGCAGTTCTCCCCCGCAGTCGCGGCATTTTAGCAGGGACCGCGGGCCAAAACGCAAGGCCAATATCTGCGCCCGCGAAAGTGGTGTTGTCCGCAGCAGCCCTACCCCAAGGTTTTCCCGGATAGCCGAAAGGCTTTGCTTTTTGTTTCGTGAACTCAAAAACCCCAAATGACGGATCCGCCTGAAGTAAGGCGGGACGATGTGATCCAGAAAGCGTTTCAGGAACGCTACCCCGGGGATGGTTTCGGTTTTCTTTTGGTAGCCGTTTTTGCGGTCGCACCAACTAAAGGTAACCTGGCCCCCGGTTACATTCAATATCCGCGCATTGGAGATGGCCACCCGGTGGGTATACCTTCCCAGGTATTCCACCACACTTTCCGGTGAGCCAAAAGCCTGTTTGGCATACACCACCCAGGGCTTTTTGATCAGATCGCGCGGCACCTGCTTTTCTATTTTTCCCTGCCGTTTCAGCCTGCGCAGTTTCTTTGCAAAACGGGCACTGAACACGGCCGACATTTGCTTGACATCAAACAAAAAGTTGCCATCCTGTTTGCTGCTTTTCCACCTGCCGTTTTTATCTATGCCACCTGCCGGAACAATCAAATGCACATGCGGATGGAACCTGAGCTGCTGGTCCCAGGTGTGTAGAATCGCAATAGCCCCGGGCTGTGCGCCGAGCAGCTTGGGGTCGCGGGCAAACAGGCACAAGGTCTCCCACGATTTTTCGATCAGCAGGTTGTGCATCAGCTTGCGGTTGAACCGGAACAGTTCCAGCAGGTTATGCGGAACGGTGAACACCACATGAAAGTATTTTACCGGCAGCAGTTCCTGTTTGCGTGCTTCCACCCACAACTCCTTGTCGATGCCCTGGCAACGCGGGCAATGGCGGTTGCGGCAGCTATGCAGCACATAATGCACCGAGCCGCAATCGCCACACACCATGGCCGAACCTCCCAGTTCGGGGGTACGGCAAACAGACAAAGCCTGCAGCACCTTTAGCTGGTATTTTGAAATGCCTCTTTCTTTTAACAAGGTGGGTAAAAACTTGCGAACAACTGCCCCCAGGGTATTACCGGGAAGCATAACCGTAGAGCTTTTCCATTGGCGCAAACCCGGCCCTGGGGTTCGAGCGGGCGATATGCAAATACATCATGGTGGTGGCGATATCGGCATGCCCCAGCTGGTTTTTTACGCTTACAATGTCCAACCCCATCTCCAGCAGGTGCGTGGCATAGCTGTGCCGCAGGGTATGGATACAAACTTCCTTTTGGATACCTGTCTTTTGGATACATGAACGAAAAGCATGGCGGATACCTTCGCGGCTGATTTGACTTCCGCGGACCTTCCCGTTGAAAAGCCAAGCCTGCGGGTTCGAGGTTGAAAGGTATTCTTTCAGCCCTTTGAGCGTGAGTGGCGAAACGGGGATGTAACGGTCTTTTTTGTGCTTGCTTTGGCGCACGTGTACCCGTTTTCGGTCAAAATCAATATCGGTTATTTTCAGGTTGATAACCTCGGAAATCCGAAGGCCGCAATCGTAGGCAACGGCAAACAAGGCCCGGTGCTTTAACAGTTTGGGCGTTTTCAGGATAAGCTTGATCTCGGCCTGGGAAAACACCACAGGCAACGCTTTACTGCCGGAAACCGGGGGCAGAGCCAGGTAGAGCTTCTCGTTTTTGAACATCGAAAACAGCGTGCGCAGCCCGTACACCAGGTGCTTGAACGAACTCATGCTGGGCTTTTCGTTTTGCCGGATATGGAAAAGGTATTCTTCCATCTGGTCAATCGACAGCTCCAAAGGCGAACATTCGAAGTGAAGCACCATTTTGGATACTTGCATCAGGTAATTACGCGTGCACGACTCGGATTTGCCGGCAATGGTGTACTTGCGAAGGAACTTTTCGCTGATGGTTTTGAACTCGGGAACAGCCTGGCAGGCCTGCTCCATGTAAGATTTTCTGCTCATAATAAATTTGTTTAAAATTAATGAGCAGCAAAATCAACAGATCTCACCAACTATTCCTATTTTAGGTGGAAAATAAGCTCCCGCATAGCGGGTTTAGTTCAACACAGTACATATTGCAGGGCGGGGTTTGGTGGTACGCCAACTGCGGATTCTCGTTTCGCAGTTCCGTGTCCTTCGGACAGGAACGAGCTCCGAAATCCGCCCCGACAACATGTACCAACCGTTGGGTGCCATAATGAAATGAGACATACTATATACATATTGATATTATTTGTATTAATAGCATTTAATACTTCTGCGCAAAAAACTGATTCACTTTCAAATGAAAATAAAACAGTTATAATTGACTCATCTCTAATCAATCATGCTAATAACTCAATAAAAGAAACTCAGAATAAAATTAAAGTGGTTAGCCAAGATGATTCTAATCCCAAAGACACAGCATGTTCTTGCTTATGGCAAAGTATATTGACTATTTTGGCACCTATCATTGGTATTTTTGGTTCATTACTCATCTTTTATTTAAAGTTAAAATCAGACAAGGAAAAAGAGGCAGATGAACTTGCGAGACGCCAAAGAGAAGAAGCAAACAAAAAACACCAAGAAAATGAGAACTATTGGAAATACCTAATATTGGTTCTCGACAACATCGTAAAAAACACAAAAAATCAATCTAATTTTTGTCAAATATTCAGTGACAAACTGAAAAATGAAAACCTAAGACCAGCAATGTTGGAATTTGCAGCATCTTACAGTTTAGACAGATTTTTAGATAAAACCGAACAGAAAGAATTACTACACCATTTCTTAATTAGAATGGGACAAAACCAAAAGAATATTGAATTATTCAACGAAATATACAAGAACCTTGATTACGTCAAAGCACTCATAGAAAACATTGTTGGAACAAATGAGAATTTTCAAGGTGATTTAAATAATCAAAGAAATAATTTCTCTATACAGTATGATAATTTTAGAGACTATTTGATTGCATTAGAAGCTGAGATTAGTACAAATACCAATAACAGCGAAGAAGACAAGCAATTATTACAGTTTATTAAAACCACCATTGTTGAGTTTTTTCAGTCGTTCTTTGATAGTGAGGGAAACCCGAAAATTGAAAATGATAATATTAGTAAGTTGTTCGAATTGTTACCTCAAAAAATACTAAATAAACTGCACACATCGTATAAAAACTCCAAATATCACTTGGATTTATTCCTTAGATGCAAAAATATAAAAGTTACATACTTTCGCTTGTTTATGACTGTCAGTAAGCAAATTGAAACTTTCAAACAATATGCAATTTCACTTGAAAAGGTAAGCAATGACTTGAACAATATAAAAAATGAAATTACGGCACCCAATAAATAGGGCTCTAAGCGGCACGTAGTGCCCAGCTTTGAGCCCCGGTTGAACTACAATCCGGGGCTCGGGTGTTTTTCTATGGACTTATCATGCTTGCCTGGGCTTGGACACGATCAGTTTTTTAAGATTCAGTGGGCTTCATCCCGGGCAAATCCTACCTGATTGACGACAGCTTTTGTTGACTTCTTCCGCTTCATGATCATTGGGTGGCATTTTTTTATCATTATTGCCGGTTTTGGGCAATAGCTTCCCCGAGCTGATTAGGATATGTCGAAGGCAGGCGGCGGCTGGACGGAATTTGCAATTCCGTCCTCTTAACCGGGGGATTTTTAATCACCAAAAGGCTCCCTGCTCTCCTGCATAATCCAGCGCCGGACGGTATCCGGTAGCTGCCTAATATCCCTGAAAACGATCATTGCCCGTACCAGGGATAAGTGGGTTTAGCTTTTACTGTTCTCTTGTTGGTGACACAACAACGTTGTTGTGACACTAACAATCGTACGATTGTTGGTGTCACAATCGTGCGATTGTTGATGCCCCAATCGCGCGGTTGTTCCTGGCACAAATTATAGCAATCTAAAATTTCTACAAAGTTGATGCTTTATATTGTAGGCAAGTAAGCAATCGGCCTGGTACGGAGTGCAAAATTGCATGGGTTCATTGCTGGTTTCACCGCACGGAAACGGGGAGGTTCATTGATTTAATATGGAGCCGGCTGCACGCCAGCTTGAGATAGCCCCAAAGCCTGATCCCGGACGATCCAGAAGCCTAATGACGAACGGCTCATTACCCGGGTAGTGAACGCTTCATTACTCTAATAGTGAAGACCTCACTATGCTAATGGTGAAGGGCTCACTATTCGGCGATGGTAAAGCCCGAGCTGGTTAGGATATGTCGAAGGCTGGCGGCGGCTGGCCGGAATTTGCAATTCCGGCCTTGTTAACTGGTGATTTGCAATCACCTGCGGCACAGCTTTGCAACGCATCTGCTTGAAGCCGGGACCGACGTGAGGTATATCCAAGAACTACTTGGCCATTCGAGCATAAAAACCACCATGATTTACACGCATGTAAGCAATAAAACCATCAACCGGATACAAAGCCCCTTAGACAGGTTGAACATTAATTTGGAGAAAAAGAACGATGGAGAAAATTACGAAAAAGTATAATAACTTCGTGCTATTACATAGTTATACATAATGCTAACGCACAACACGAAGGAACTACCTAATTAAAAACCATAGAATTTCAGGCGATGGAAGACATAATTTTAGACAAGGAAGAGTTCAAGTTATTCAACCAAGACGACCAGTTCGGCTTTTTCTATGACGATGACGGTTTCCCCAAAGATGATGCAGGTGAAACATTCGATTCGGATATTGACAAACTATTTCAATCTTATGATTCTATTGTAATCGACAACAATGACAATGTTTTTGGATTAAAGAATGGAAAGAAGGGGTTGATTTTTGAGTTTGTAATGGAAGCTTACAGTATTGCCAGAGAAGTAAAAGAATTCTAAAATGTGCCGGAATATCCCCCATAACGAGAAAGAATTATTGTCTATCGATAAGAAGTATCGTTTAGCAGAATTCTTTAACCTGAACTGGGATAATTACGTCAAGCACCCTACGCATTTTATTTATCCAGAACAATACAAGGCTGTTGCGGCAATGCGGGCTTGTAGGACAGAGGCTTTAGGTATTGACCATTACGTTTGTGAAGAATGTGGCGAAATATCAAAAGCATACCACAGTTGTAAAAACAGGTTTTGCCCCACATGCAGCTGGAAAGACACACTGGACTGGGCAGATAAAATGAAAAAACAGATGTTAGGCCTCCCTCATCGGCATGTTGTATTTACCTTGCTACACAGTCTCAATGGTTTAGTTACTGATAACAAAGGCCAGCTACTTGATATTTTGTTTAAGGCCGCAGCAGGTGCCATTCAAGACTGGATGGGGCACAAATACCAATTAAACCCTGGTATTATTAACGTTCTCCATACTTTTGGCGAGACCAAAGAGTTGCACCCGCATATCCACATGATTCTTTCATGGGGGGGGATAAACAAAAACCATTGTCCCCAAGAGGTCAAAGGGGAATACATCAACTATGAGTTTATCCAAACCAAGTTCAGGTGCAAGTTCGAGGACAAACTTGTAAAACTTTTTGAAGCAGGTGCATTAATGCACAAATTCGCTGACAGGGCCGAATTTATGCGTTTCTTAAAGAGGGTAAACGATAAAAAATGGCGCATACATTTTGAAGCCGCAATGAAGTTGCCAGCAGAAGTGGTCCGCTATATCGGACGGTATTCCAAAAGAGCTTGTATCAGCGAGTATAAAATAACCAACATAGACGGAGAATACATCTCTTTCAAATACAAAGACAATAAAAACCTTGACTTTAACGGAAAGCCAATCGTTAAAGAACTGACTTTACATTACACTGAGTTTTTCCCAAGGTTATTACAACACGTACCGCTTCCATATTTTAGGACCGTAAGGTATTATGGGGCTTATGCTGCACGGACAAAGGCAATGCTCAAAGGAACATATCCGATATATCAGGAAAAAACTGAGGAAGTTGAAGAGGAAGGGGTATATGAAATGCCTGAAAACCCTAAACTGTGCAAAAACTGCAATATTGCCAAAACATACCTTTATACAACGTTCAGGAACAGAAACAAGGAGACCGTTTATATGTCGAGGTTTAACCCGGCAGCAACAAAACTTAAAACGGTGGCTGCATGAAAATTTATGGGAGAAGTATGCCCAGTTTTGAAATTTAGGTGTTGTTAAGGCAAAACCGAATAAAAAGACGGATGAAAGAATGGATTTTTAATCAAAAAGTGAAGATGAAAAGTGTATTGAAAGGTTGTTTCAACGGCTTGGAAACCATATCTTCACCATTGAAATTATATAATCCCTTAATAATAAGTAACCGAAGCACTATGCACAACAGCAAAATATAATTAATTGCGGTTCCGGTGCTGATAAGTAAAGTGTACAGCCCGCACAAACCTCGGTGCTTTTCGACAGGAAAACAGGCACGCATTCCGCACTAATCATATTTGCGAACCGTTGAACCGTTAGCGGTCAGTTTAGTCGCTTCATGAAACAGTATCACATTTAATAGAATGAATTTAAAATTAAAGATTGGAGATAGTGCAGTTGTAAGAGAAGGTGTTAAAGAGCCTGATTTGGAAGAGTTTGAAATTGGTGGTTGGCAAGGACGAGTTTTAGAGATTGATACCGATTCAGACAAAGACAATGTTTTGATTACCATTGAGTGGGATTCTTTAACCTTGTTTCAAATGCCTTCAGATTACATTGAGCAATCTGAGATTGACGGTTTTGACTGGAGTAGTATGGTTTTATATGATTCAGATTTGGAAAAATCGGCTTTTAGAGACAAAAAAGAAAATGCCAAAAAGGCAAAGGAGAAATTGTCAGATAAATATCATTGGGTCTCACTTGGACAAGAAGGATTAAGAATCTCAAAGATTCTTGATGGAGTTGACCCACATAATGAAATGAAATGTCTGCAAAGATGGGTTGAGCATCTTGAAAAAGAGTTGACTTTTCCCATTCAAGCAATTGTTTCGGAATCGGAGGATAATTGGTTGATAAAAAGTGGAGATAAAGTTTTAATAAAAGCATTACCACATATTGTAGACATGTATGGAGTAATCGCATCGATTAGACTTAATGGAAAAAAATATGAATTTCCCCTTTGTGACATGGAAGTGATTGACAAAACTCTGACAGATTACCAATTAATTAAAGATTACAGAATTTGGTTTGCAAACAGATAATAATGGGAAACGAAAACCGAACCGCTAACTTCAGCTACCCGTCAAGTGCGGCAGCGGTGGTTTTCGGTGGGCATCTTTCCGCTCAAGCAGTTTTTCGGCTTGACAGGAAATCGCCCGCAATCCGCACCTGCGTGTAGCTTCCTACGTTGTGGGTAATTAAAAAAACAGAGTTGCTCAATATTGAAACATATAAACCTGAATTATTTTCTGATTTAATTGAAAGAATTTGGATAGCGGAAAATTTAGAAAATGACGTTGAATTGGTAATTCCTCCAAATCAATATGTCAATTTAATTTTTCCATTTGAAAACTCAAGATACAAAAGAAATAATGTCTGGATAGACTCTCCTCAAATAGAAGGAATTTCTATTCAAAATACCGTATTGACTTATCCTGAGAATACAAAACTTATAGGTATTAGATTTTTTGCTTTTGGCTTATTTCCATTCGTTCAGGCACATGGGATAGACCTTATTAATAATTCGCTGAACTGTTTATTGAAAAATGAAATAGTAGAAAAAAATATTGTTAATTCAGTTGATAAATCTGACACGGCTATTATTGAAAATGTGTATAAAATTTTGAGCACGATATTTTGTCGAGAATTTTATGACATGATTACTCCGATTATGAATTTTTACAACCAATACAGATGGACTGAAGAAACTAATTCGATAGAAGAATATTGTAGAAATATAAATTCAAATTACACTTCACTGAATCGAAATTTCACAAAAATTATAGGAATCACGCCTAAGAAATTTGAGCGATTGATAAAATTTCGCAAATCTCTTTGTAGTTTAATAGATAGCAATGATAATCTCACTTCTATTGGTTTTAATTCAGGTTATTTTGACCAAGCACATTTTATTCGAGAATTTAAAATGTTTTTGAATCAGACACCATCGAGCTATAAAAAAATAATAAGAGAGGCTGATAAAGAAAGTAGAATCATCAACTATAACTTCAAATTGCTTTAAGGTGTTTAAAATATACAATTTCCGAAGAGATTCACTCTTTACTTTTGTTCTAAATTTTAAAAACAGATTAGTATGAAAGTAGAACATTTAGCTATTTGGACGAAAGACCTTGAAAAGGTAAAGGAGTTTTATATCAAGTATTTTGGGATGCAGTGTAGTGATAAATATACAAATACCAAAAAGAATTTTTCTTCCTACTTTTTATCATTTAAGGGAAGTGAAACCAGAATAGAAATTATGAACCGACCTGATTTAAAGGAATTAGAAAGGAAGCAATCTATGTCTTATGGATTAACTCATTTTTCTATATCTATTGGAGGTAAAAACAAAGTCGATGAGTTGACTGAGAGATTTCGAAATGATGGCTATAAAATAGTTGGAGAACCCAGAACTACGGGAGATGGATACTACGAAAGTGTTATTGAGGATTGCGAAGGCAACTGGGTTGAAATTACAGAATAAGCTATGGGAATTAAGAATATAATCTTTGATTTTGGCGGTGTTCTAATTGATTGGAATCCACATTATTTATATCAGAACTTAATTCACGATACAGGAGAATTGGGTTTCTTTTTAAATAATGTTTGTAGCTCAGAATGGAACTTAAAGCAAGATGCAGGACGTTCATTTGATGAAGGCATAAAGGAATTAGTTGTTAAGTTTCCTCAATATAAGAATGAGATTAGTCTGTTTTATTCTGATTGGATAAAAATGATAGGCGGAGAAATTGAAGAAAACACCTCTTTATTAAGAGGGTTGAAAAACAATTATCGCTTATTTGGACTCACTAACTGGTCAGCAGAAACATTTCCTCTTGTATATGACAAATACCCATTTTTTGAGGTGTTTGAAGGTATTGTAGTTTCAGGTAAAGAAAAATTAGTTAAACCAAATGAAGGAATTTATAAGGTTTTGCTTAATCGATATGATTTAAATGCTTGTGAATCATTGTTCATTGATGATAATCGCGATAATATTGATGCTGCAAATAATCTCGGATTTGAGACGATATTTTTTCATGAAAGTGTAAATTTGAGTGATAACTTTAAAAGTTTGAATATAGAATAACTACACACAACACTTAGCCTCTAATCAAGCGTTGCTTGCATACGCTTTGCATTGGAGGGTATGTTGAACTAAACATTTCCTGCTTGCAACCACTTTCCGATTAGTGGTTTGAGTATAGTGTTTTCAATCCGTTTTTTTGGATTCCCCCGATGCGTATTTTTCGGGTTTTTGTGATGCGAAGTTTGGTTTTATGCGGAAGAAACCGGTATGCTCCGAAGTAAACCAGCAGGTTTAGCGATGTTTCTGAACAAGGCCTGCCTGTTTTAACACCGGTTCTTTGATTATGGACACAGCTTTCCCGTTTACGCCTTTGGCGCATCAAATTAAATCGTACAATGACAGGCATTATCACATTCCTGACAATACATTGACGGGCGGCGCGCGCTCTTTGGGATAGGTTTCCAGCAATTGTAGTTCTCCCCCGCAGTCGCGGCATTTTAGCAGGGACCGCGGGCCAAAACGCAAGGCCAATATCTGCGCCCGCGAAAGTGGTGTTGTCCGCAGCAGCCCTACCCCAAGGCTTTCCCGGATAGCCGAAAGGCTTTGCTTTTTGTTTCGTGAACTCAAAAACCCCAAATGACGGATCCGCCTGAAGTAAGGCGGGACGATGTGATCCAGAAAGCGTTTCAGGAACGCTACCCCGGGGATGGTTTCGGTTTTCTTTTGGTAGCCGTTTTTGCGGTCGCACCAGCTAAAGGTAACCTGGCCCCCGGTTACATTTAATATCCGTGCATTGGAGATGGCCACCCGGTGGGTATACCTTTCCAGGTATTCCACCACACTTTCTGGTGAGCCAAAAGCCTGTTTGGCATACACCACCCAGGGCTTTTTGATCAGATCGCGCGGCACCTGCTTTTCTATTTTTCCCTGCCGTTTCAGCCTGCGCAGTTTCTTTGCAAACCGGGCACTGAACACGGCCGACATTTGCTTGACATCAAACAAAAAGTTGCCATCCTGTTTGCTGCTTTTCCACCTGCCGTTTTTATCTATGCCACCTGCCGGAACAATCAAATGCACATGCGGATGGAACCTGAGCTGCTGGTCCCAGGTGTGCAAAATGGCGATAGCCCCCGGCTGTGCACCAAGTAGCTTGGGATCGCGGGAAAACAGGCACAGGGTTTCCCATGATTTTTCAAACAAAAGGTTGTACATCACCTCCCGGTTGAAACGGAACAGCTCCAGCAACTGGTGCGGGACGGTAAACACCACGTGGAAGTATTTAACCGGCAGCAGTTCCTGTTTTCGTGCCTCGACCCACAACTCCTTGTCGATACCCTGGCAACGCGGACAGTGACGGTTGCGGCAGCTATGCAGCACGTAATGCACCGAGCCGCAACCGCTACACACCAGGGCCGAACCCCCCAGCCGGGGAGTCCGGCAATCAGCCAGTGCCCGCAATACCTTTAGCTGGTGGCCGGAAACACCCCTTTCTTTTAGCAGTGCGGGTAAAAACCTTGAGATAGCTGCCCCCAGGGTATTACCGGGAAGCATAACCGTAGAGCTTTTCCATTGGCGCAAACCCGGCCCTGGGGTTCGAGCGGGCGATATGCAAATACATCATGGTGGTGGCGATATCGGCATGCCCCAGCTGGTTTTTTACGCTTACAATGTCCAGCCCCATCTCCAGCAGGTGCGTGGCATAGCTGTGCCGCAGGGTATGGATACAAACTTCCTTTTGGATACCTGTCTTTTGGATACATGAACGAAAAGCATGGCGGATACCTTCGCGGCTGATTTGACTTCCGCGGACCTTCCCGTTGAAAAGCCAAGCCTGCGGGTTCGAGGTTGAAAGGTATTCTTTCAGCCCTTTGAGCATGAGTGGCGAAACGGGGATGTAACGGTCTTTTTTGTGCTTGCTTTGGCGCACGTGTACCCGTTTTCGGTCAAAATCAATATCGGTTATTTTCAGGTTGATAACCTCGGAAATCCGAAGGCCGCAATCGTAGGCAACGGCAAACAAGGCCCGGTGCTTTAACAGTTTGGGCGTTTTCAGGATAAGCTTGATCTCGGCCTGGGAAAACACCACAGGCAACGCTTTACTGCCGGAAACCGGGGGCAGAGCCAGGTAGAGCTTCTCGTTTTTGAACATCGAAAACAGCGTGCGCAGCCCGTACACCAGGTGCTTGAACGAACTCATGCTGGGCTTTTCGTTTTGCCGGATATGGAAAAGGTATTCTTCCATCTGGTCAATCGACAGCTCCAAAGGTGAACATTCGAAGTGAAGCACCATTTTGGATACTTGCATCAGGTAATTACGCGTGCACGACTCGGATTTGCCGGCAATGGTGTACTTGCGAAGGAACTTTTCGCTGATGGTTTTGAACTCGGGAACAGCCTGGCAGGCCTGCTCCATGTAAGATTTTCTGCTCATAATAAGTTTGTTTAAAATTAATGAGCAGCAAAATCAACAGATCTCACCAACTATTCCTATTTTAGGTGGAAAATAAGCTCCCGCATAGCGGGTTTAGTTCAACATGCTGTATAGAAGATGAAGGGGTTTCAGAAATGAGATGAACCTTCGTTGGCGACTTGCAGGAGTAGCCAACAAACCGCCTTACGGTGCTGTGGGCAAAAATCCATGGTGTTGAACGGACAAGGAAAAGGCTCATTCAATGAGTCAGGTATGAATAACGGAGATGAATGCAAGGTGAACCACTGCTGAAGTATCGAGATAGCAACCTGTTGTCAAAACTATAGTCATTTCTGAGACGATAGGACAAAGTTTGGCGGTTACCTGTTTACTGGCTAAGCGACAACCGATATTAAGGTGGCATGAACGTTATTCGGGCTTATATACGGAACAGGAGAATGCTGGGTATTGATGCCAGTCTGTCAGAAAAGGCTACCGCCAATGGATTCGCCGGCAGACAAAGGGAAAATGCACAAGCTGAGAACCAGTGCGGCAGAAAGTACCAATGTGATACCCAGTTGCGGACCAAGCCGTAGTCGTGTTGAAGTCTTTGTAATGAAGATGGAGCGAAGGGCTTGGGTCATCCAGGTTTTCAAATTTTAACAATCCCGGTTAAATGGGAAAAGACTAAAATGGACAAAACACAATCAGAATTAAAACCATTTCCGGTAACCATGCAAATGGTTACCGATGCACACCGAAAATTGAAGGCCAAAGGTATCCACAAGGAGTTCTCAACGCTATTTTCATCAGACGAACAACTGAAGCACAAGATCATACGGGTAGATAGCAGCATAGTGGCCGAAACCTGCAACAAGCTAAAAGAAGGCATGTCGCCAGGGAGGAAGAAAAAGGACGACAAGGCACAGGTAAAACAAATAAAATTTATCGCTGCTTTTGACGGACTGACAGCTTGTGTCTTCGATATTTTTACCGGTTCCAAGTATTTAAGCGAAGATTTGGCCATACCAAAGGTCATATTTAAAAATGCATCAAAAGAAGGATCAAGGATAAATATCTATACGTTTGACAGGGGGGGGCCAGCAAAACTTTTGCAGACTTGATCCGTGAAGAAATCTTTTTTGTCGGAAGGCTGAAGGCCAACCGGAGGTTCGAAGTTGTAAGCACAGACGAATTGGATGGACCAGAAAAAGATTTGGGCGGGCTTCACCTTTTGAGCAGCCAAGCCGTCCATCTGTTCAATGAAAATAAAGTAGATCCAGAAAACAGATACCGGTTGGCTATCGCTGAACGCAAAGAAAAGATAGACACAACCCCTCCGAAGAACAAGGGCAAAGTAAAAAAGAAGGAGAACACCTTCTATTTTATCACCAACAATATGGAACTTGCACCCAAGGAAATAGCCCAGATATACAAACAGCGGTGGGATATAGCGGTATTCTTCCGTTTTATAAAACAAGAGCTCAATGCCAGCCACTTTATATCTGTCAGCAAGAACGGGATAACAGTCATGTTGTATATGACGCTTATTGCTTCCATGTTGTTGCAGCTCTACAAAAAGCTAATGAGGTATAAAACAGCAAAACGGAGGTTCACCATTGAACTGTGGGAGGCACTGGTCACCGTTGTCGTAAAGGAATGTGGGGGAAATCCGGAACTGATCAACAGGGCTTACTTTAATCAATTTTCAGTTCCTTGATTTTTGGCCTAATAAAAAGCCGTCCCTTAAAATTTCTTTCGACCACCACTAATAAAGAATCCACCCTCTTCGTAGGTGGATTTTTTATTTTGCGGGTTATTGAACATTTTGATGTCTTCCGCAAAATAAAAAAGTGCCTAAACCATTTGATTTAAGCGCTTTTGTTGTTTTTTGATTCCTTGAAGTGTGACCCCAAGCGGAGAGATGTTGGACTTTTTAATTGAAGATTATGAGGTTGTGTTGAAGTTTATGGACGGGGAGAAGCTGAAAACTATAACCAAATTAAAGAACTGAGGTTATCGTAAAAAAGAGTATTTGAACCTCTATTCTGAATTCAGTTTCTTCCGGTCTTTAATTTTATCAGTCGTAACAATGAAAGCAAAACGGCTCACCAATGCAATACAAATTTTAGTTTGGTTGTTACTGGTTATCCCTTACGTTACAACCGATCAGGTTTTCAATTTATTTGTGCCGGAGTCGGATATAAATATTTTTTACTCAGCTTGCATTAAGTATTTTTCTTATCATTGGTTACTACTTATAAAAATGCTTCCGGATTAGCTCATAGAGTAAGGTCATATTAATAGGTTTTGTAATACAACTGTTGCATCCTGCTGCTATTGCTTTCTTTTTGTCACCAGAAAAAGCATAGGCTGTTTGCGCAATAATAACCACGTCTTTGTTAAATCCGCGAATCTGTCGGATGGCTTCATAGCCGTCCATATCTGGCATTTTTATATCCATCAGGACTAAATCGATGTCTGGATTGTTGCGGCAGGCATTAACAGCTTCAATTCCGGTTGTTACTTTTATAGGTTTATCTGCAAATTTATCAATAATGTTTGTAATTAGTTTTCCGGAAATATCATCGTCTTCGGCGACCAAAATTTTTAATTTCATGACGTGAATTTTTGTTGCATCATCAGTTAGTGTGATTTCAGGAGCGATTTTCGCTTCCTGCCCGTGATTAATTGGAATGGTAAAAAAGAAAGTGGAACCTGTTTTTCCCGGGTCGCCGTTTGTGGGATTCAAATCGGAATTGCTTTCCACCCTGATTTCTCCGCCCAGCATTTCTACATAGGTTTTGGAAATTGCCAATCCCAATCCCGCACCCTCGTAATTCCGAGTTAGTGATTCGCTGTCTTGCCTGAACCGTTCAAAGATTATTTCCTGTTGGTCTTTTCGGACACCTTTTCCTGAGTCCTTGATATAAAATTCAAGGAATTCACCCTTTTTATCACAACCCAATTCAATAGATCCTTTTTGTGTAAATTTCAGGGCATTTTTTACCAGGTTAGTGAGCACAGCATAGACTTTTCCCTTGTCTGTTTTTACGATAGATTCATTTCCTGCTAATGAACTTCTGAATGAAAGATGTAATTGTTTTTGCTCAGCTTCGGGTTTGAAGAACATGTATATATACCCAAGTTGTTCGTTAATATTTGAATCTGAGATAGTGATTTTTATCTGATCTGATTCTATTCTTGAGATGCTAATGATGTCGTTGATGATATTGAGCATACGGTTGCCGCTTTTCTGGATAATATCAATGTATTCCTGCTGCTGCTCACCCGACAGCATCGGTTCTTTTAATAATTCTGTAAAACCCAGAATACCATTCATCGGCGTACGAATCTCATGGCTCATATTGGCCAGGAAGGCGGATTTTAACCGGTCACTTTCTTCAGCTTTGTTTTTGGCGTTTATCAGTTCATGTTCATCATGCTTACGTTCGGTTATATCCTGTGCGATAGTTGCAACCGTATTTTTACCTTCCTCATCAGAAATATTTGCCGAATTCCATAGTACCGTCTTAATCTCTTTATCTTTTGTTAAAATGTTTACTTCTATTACTTCAGAGTTTTCATCGTTGATATTGTTTTTTATTAGCTCAAGCATAGTATCAACTTCATTTTTGGGAAAAAGTATTTCAATCTTTTTATCCTGTACTTCAGACTTGTTATAACCGCTGAGTTTTTCGAATTCAGGATTAAAACGTTTAATACGCAATGAAGAATCCCAGGTAATAATTGGCGCATGAGCATGATTCAACAGGATGTTAAGATATTCGGTGTTCAGGCGGCTCTTTTCACTTAACGATCGTTCCTCGCGTTTTCGTTCCGTGACATCTTCAATGGCAAGAAGGATTATTCTCTCTTTTCCCAATCCTCTTTTAATTTGTCGGGCATTCAAAAGCATAATGCGTTTGCCGATTGAAGAAAAATTGTGTTCTACTTCATAATTGTCGAAAGTTGTTTTTTCGGGGAGGATGTTTTCGAGCAGTTCTCTCAGTTTCGGGATGTCCCATTGGTGGTTTCCCAGTTCATAAATTAGTCTTTCAATTGTATTCTCCGGTTTTACTTTAAAGAAATTATAGAACGAACGGCTCGCTTTAATTACTCTTAGTTCATCATCAAGCACAAGCAAAGGTTCCCTTATTGTATTGATTATGTTTTCAGCAAACTCATCAACTTCATCCGCAGGTTTCAAATCTATTTTTGAAGGTGGGGGGCTTTTGGCTGTGTTTATGTTTTTCATTTTCCTCATCTTTTTCCTGAAGGTTAATCACTATGATTTCAAATTTGATTTATGTAATGTGAATTTAAATGTTGACCCTTTCCCCAATTCACTTTCAACCCATATTTTGCCGCCATTTATTTCAATAAATTCTTTACAAAGCAATAAACCTAACCCCGTACTTGATTCACCGTCGGTTCCTTGTGTACTTACTTTTTCTTCTATTTTAAAAAGTCTGTTAATATCTTTTTCAGATATTCCTACGCCATTATCCTCAACCGATACTTCAATCGTGTCATTATCGAGCCATTTGGATTTAATAATAGTCTTCCCGTCCTTCCTTGTGAATTTAACCGCGTTTGACAAGAGGTTCCTGAGTACAGTGCTTATCATTTTTTCATCGGCATACACCTTTTGCGCATGAACAATTTCATTAAAAATTGATATCCTTTTTTGTAATGCCCGTTGGAAAATAGTTTCTAAACTTTGTGCAACCATCTTTGATAAATCAGAATCTTTTGGTGTAAAGTCGATAGCCCCCTTTTGAACTTGCGCCCATTCCAGTAAGTTTTCCAATAGCTTATATAGACTACGGGCTGATTCGTTTAACGATTTACTATATTCAATTAATTCATCCCTGGAAAATACTTCGGTGCTATCGGACATTAGTTCTGTCAGATTTAAGAACCCATTAAAAGGGTTTCGTAGATCGTGAGCTATTATGGAAAAAAATTTATCTTTTTCCATGTTTAGCTTTATTAGTTGTTCATTCTTCTTTTTTATTTCTTCTTCTGCAAGTTTTCGTTCTGAAATATCGCGAATGATACCGGTAAAAAATTTCCCTTTTTGTGTTTCCCATTCTGCCAAAGACAACTCCAATGGAAATTCTTTTCCGCTTTTGTGCAGTCCTCTCAGTTCTACTGTATTGCCGATAATATTACGCCTATCGACCGGCTCTATTTGTTTTATTCCTTTATTTTGACTTTCACGATAATCCTGTGGAATTATCATATCCAGGTTTTTCCCGATTACTTCTTTTTCCATATAACCGAATATTTTTTCAGCGCCATGGTTCCAACTTTTTATTATTTCTTTATTGTTCACGGTAATAATGGCATCATTAGCCGATTCTGCAACAGACCGGTATTGTTCTTCGCTATCTTTCAACGCCTCTTCGGCTTTTTTATGCCCGGTTATATCCCGCACAATTCCACTCGTACCAATAATTCGTTGGCCATCACGAACAACAGTTGACTTAACAAGAACATATACAACTGAACCATCAGGACTAACAATAGGCACTTCAATCTCATCGGTAAGTTCCCCTTGCATCTCGTTTTTAAAGTTTTCCAATATTTCTTTTCTGGCCGATGGTTCGACAAATTCCATAAATCCTTTGTTCAATAATTTATCAGGACTATCATAACCATGAATGCGTGCCAATGCCATGTTGGCAAATTGAATGATCCCTTTTTCATCTGAAATGAAGATTCCATCATTCATATTATCGATCAGTTTTCTGTACTTTTCTTCACTTTTCTTTAATTTGTTTTCTATGCGTTTTTTTTCTGTTATATCCCTAATAATGGCGATGCTATACATTTTTTCCAGTTTTACTATAGCCACATTTATCTCAACTGGAAAAGTAGAGCCATCTTTGCGTCGGTGCAGCGATTCAAAAATAGTTGGATTTGATTGCTGAGATTCTTTTATATGTAATTGAAAGCCTTCCGGCGTTTGGTTAGGATCAATATCAAATACTTTCATATCCAAAAGCTCGCTCCTGTTATATCCAAGGTCGGTACATGCTTTTTCATTAACATCTGAAAACTGGCCTGTTGCCATATCAATAATCAGGATGGCATCATTTGACTTATCAAGAAGCGTCCGAAAAAGTTTTAGGGATTCCTCTGTACGCTTGCGTTCGGTAATGTCGCGGAATACCCAGATTCTTCCATAGTTTTTACCGTGTTTATCAATAACAGGAGATGAACATCTTTCAAGTACAGTTCCGTCCAACAATTCTACATCATCAAAGCTTGAAATATCCGGATGTTCATAAAGATCGGTAACCTTCCTGACAAGCATCTCTGGATTTTTTGTCATATTCTTAACATATTGAACCTGAATGCGGTCGTCTTCATTATCAGCAATATGTTGAGGAATTTTCCAGAGGTCAATTGTCCGCTGGTTCTGGAGAATTTTTTTCCCCTGATTATCAACTATAATAATGCCGTCGATGGAAGAATTAAGCTGGGCTTCAAGGAGTACTGTCTTTTGACGCAATACTTCTTCTGTCCGCTTGCGTTCTGTAATATCGCGAATATTGCACTGGATTACTTCATGTTTGTTTTCCAAATACACATTGCTAACAAACTCAACATTGATTTTACGTCCTTCAGCGGTTTCAAGCGGCAGATTCTCATATCTTACGTATTTGTTTTGCTGCAATTCCAGTAATTTGTCTTTATTGTTGATGATATCCTTAAAGGATCCTATTTCCCAGATTGTCTTTTCGATAAAATTTTCTTTCGAATAGCCCAGTAACTCCATTAAAAACGGGTTCACATCAATTATTTTTCCTGATTCAACATCAAGAATAAGAATTCCGTCTTTGGCCGATTCAAAAAGGCGCCGGTAACGAATTTCAGAAGCAATTAAAGCTTTCTCTAAAGAAGATGTTGATTCTTTTTTTTCTGGATTTTGATTGTTAATTTCTTGAGGCATAGTACTATATTTTAGAATGTGAACTTTTAGTCAACCACCGGGTATTACATTAACCTTTAAATTTCAAGCTTTTTAGATAATAAAGCATTATATAATTCTGTATAAGAGTTACATTATTCACACATTTTGACTTTAGAACAACCGATTGTAAATGAATTTAATAAAACTGATTTCAAAACGAATTCCGAAGATTATTTTGAATTTTTCAGCTCGTTCAGAAGTTCTCTCAGATTAACAGCTTGCACTTGCCCATCCAGACCTACCCACAGCTAGTGGTTTACCATCCAAGTATGGGGCCATTCGAAAGCCTAAAAGTGGAGAGTCTCCATGTTAGGAAAAATGAGATGTTTATTGGCGCCCCCCCGACGTGGTAAGTTCTGCCTCAAACCAAAAAAAAATTATCAACATTTTTTTCTACTCATGATTTTCTATTTATAATTATTGTAATTTTCTGGCACCAAATGATTAACTGACAATGAAAACGACATCTAAATATCCTCCTGAAATAGACAGCACAAAGATTGCCCTTTCACCGGAAAACTCATTTGGTGGATACATGGTCAAATTGGCAATTGGGAATAACATCATTGCAAATAATGAACTGATCAATAGTAGGTTATGAGAAATCTCGTTTTGGCACTATTGTTATTCATCCCATTCGTAAGTTATTCACAGGATTTGATTACCCTTAGAAATGGAGAACAAATAGATTGCAAAATTACGAAGGTTGACAGTATCATAGTCTATTATGATTTTTTTAAAGGGGAAAGGAAGTTGTCAAGTTATGTTGCAATAAATGACATTCACAGCTACAAAATAAATGAAATTGACAATGGACAAGACAAACCAATTGATGGAGCCTTGATTCAAGATAATACAGTAGTAATTGATACGGCAAAATATGTAAAAGAAACCAACATCTGGATTAATCTGATCACTTTTTCACAAAGGTACGGATTGCATGCAAATGGATGGTCTGTTCAATATTATGGTTATAATTTCAGGAATACATCCAAATGGACTGTTCCAGTAATATTTGGTGTTGAAAGATTTGAAATATCTACAGATTATTTCTCTCAATTTGATTATCAATCAGCTAATATGGGCTATTTCTTGGCAGGAGTTGCCCCGTTCTACCGTCTCAACGACAATTTTTATCTAAATCTTGGTGTAAACATAGTATTTGGAGAAGAAGATCTTATGGATTTTCACGGGAATGAAAGCTCTAATACTTTTTTTGGGGTTTCACCATCGCAAGGAATCTATTTCATTCCCAGGTCAAAAGTTGGATTGACACTAGGCATAAGTGTTTATGAAAAGTTGCTTAGTTCAGAAGTTTACAAAAACGATCTTGGGTTAAAACTCGAATTAGGAATAAAATTCTAAATATTAACAACTTAAATAAAAATACAATGAGAAAATTTTTATTATTAGCACCGTTTTTTTTGCTTGGATGTACAATGAGCCAAAAAATTGCTTATAAAACAGACGATTTATCTGCTCTGCCAACTATTGAGCCAATCCCAGTAATGGTTGAAGTTAGGATACTTGAAGATAACAGGGCCAACATTGAGGAAAACGCTATTTTATTCGAAAATCCTAGGCAAATGAAGCTTGATGACAAACGGACTTGCATCAATTCAGAGAAACATTATAAAAAAGATCCGGTCGTAAATCAAATTTCAAAAATTATGGCTGACCATTTTAATAAAGCCAGGTTGTTTAGTATGTCATATTACGATCAGAGTCAATATAGCAACTATTACTTGACAGGGACATTAAACAGTTTTTATTGTGAACAAGAATTTTCCAACGGAGCAGCAATCGGTGCATCGTTTGGACTTATTGGAGCCTTGGCGACAGCAGGGATTAAAACACTTGGAAAGATTATTATTGATATTTCCGATTTGAAACTTTATAAGAAAGATGGAGCTTTAGTAAAGGATTTTGGAAACTTTTATAAAGAATACAAAGAAGATTTTAAGGCTGATGCAAATTGTTGGTGTGCATACTGGAATACCAATGAAAAGTTGAAAGATTTCAATACACATTTGATAGAAAAAATCAGAAATGATATGGCCGACATAGAATTAGAGTAAAAACGGCCACCAGTAAATAATAAACGATGAACGGACCGGCATGATCAAACCCTGCTCCTCAGGATCCGTCGAAAGCAGTTTGAGTGAAGGATGAGTGTAGGTTGAGTGAAGGATCAGTATAGGATAAAGCCTTGGTTTCCTGGAGAATTCATCCGCCCCGGTAATTTCGTTCGTACGTCAATAATCCTGTCCATCCGCCCATCTTGCAAATGCAAAGTTCTTGGTTGTAATATGCTTTTTAGTTGCACCCTTCGCTCCCTTTCGAAAAGAGCTTGTCCCGAACTCGCGTCGGGAGAGGGAGGTTCCGGCTAGCCGGAATCGGGTGGGTCAGATGAGCATGTAGTGATCGAATGACTCGAAGTCATCCGATCACTACATGCCTTCCAGCCAACAGCTACCGGGCCTGCCCGGCCTTTTTGACGGGCGCCGGAATGACGCCAGATAAAACGGTTGAAGTTGTGCCTGTTTGGTGTTTCGGTGTCATTGTGCCACAATAAATGGAAACGGTGGTTGGCTGGCATATGGGGGCGGTTGAATGGGTGGAGAGTAGGGGCTCCAAATGTCGTTAAGTTAAGCCATCAGATATCTCATTTCATGTTCAAGTATGTTGATGCCCATGATTTTTTGTTAAGTTTTCCAGCGTTTTTTATTGCTGTATTGCCATGTAAATTACGATTGAAAAATCCATTGATATTTTTGAAACTTCAACCTACGCACAATTTGATTTTTAAGCAATTGATTACGTTTGTGTTATTGGATTTCACACTTCATTACAACAGGGCATAGTTACCCCAGTCGGGACAAAACGTATTTCCCAATTACCACTCTTCCTGTTATGTGTAATTTTCTATCTTGGGTTTTTATATGCAGTAGGATATATGCGCTTGCTCTTCCTAAAGTTATGTGGGATTTTTCGGTTTGGCCTTATTATTTCAATATTTGCACAGAATAGTTCAAGTAGCAGAAAGAGATATTCTTTTACCTTACTTGCTGGACGAACCATTAGCAATATTACCGAGTCTTTCATTTTGCTCAATGCCTGGGTAAAGTTTAGTTGGTATGTGGCTTTGCGCCCTTTTGTCTGCTTTTTTATTTTCGCATGGGCAGGAAAAGCAAGTATTGCAGTAAGGTTCCCGGTAAATATCTTGGCATGGAAATCCTGTTTTACAGCCAAAGGGCTTTTCCCTGTAAAGGTTTCAATTTGTGCCCTGGATTTTAGGTGTTTGTACGATTCTTCAACAAACCAACGCTGGTGATACAGGTTTTCAAACTTTTCATATTCTATTTCATCCAAAAGGTTGGTTACCAGTACTTCTTTTTCCCCTGTATCAAGTTCGATACAAACAAAGCGTAGTTTCAATGACTTACTCCCCAGTCCAAGTTTTTTACATTTTTGGTTACTGGCTTTGCTTGCATAAATTTCTGCTATCATTTCTTTTTTACCCGATGCGGCCAGTTCCCTGGCCAGCTTCCATGAACCGACTTTTAAACGTGCACAAAAATGCATCCCTTTTGAAAGCAACAATGCAAACATCCAAAACGAAGCATAGTTCCTGTCAAAGAGGAGTAAATCTCCCTTTTGCAGGTGCCCAATGTGCTGCTCTGCCAGTTCATGTTCTCCTGTGCGGTAATTGTCAAGGCATGCATCAACCACAATATGATTCAGCATATCGTAAGCTTGCGACAGTTTTGCCAATATTATTGGTGTTCCGGTTTCAGATGTGTCGGCCACCCCAAATCCATCAATAATCTTTTCACTCATGGGCAAACGACAGGTAGAACCATCGATGGCTATCAACCTGTAACCGTGCCATTTTTCATACTCAAAATTAGAGTAAAAAAACTCAACCTGGTCGTGGTTCAACTCTTCGAATGCCTGATAGCCCAACTTTTTCCGTGCCTGGCTAAAAGCACTTTTGGTAACTTCGTTGGACGGCAATTCTTTATGGTGAAGTATTTTGAAGAAATTATCCAACTCTGTTTGTAGGGAAGATTTCAGAAGGTTAGACAAGAACAGGAAAACACCGACAAAACTTAAACTCCGCTGTCGGATAAAAGCTTTTGTGTCAGACCTGTGACGTTCTAAAAAATCTTGGGAAAATAACTTTTCTTTCAGCGTTTTAATAAGTTTGGCATGGTTTTTAGTTCAAATCCGATGCCAACTCCGAAACTTTTTTGATGTTTTTTCTGTTCATTATTCTATGATTTTATATTAATAACTACCTTAAATATAGCACTTTAATAGAAGATAAAAAAGTTATATTGAGCTGGATAATTGAAAGTTACGAACATTATTTTCTTAACTTAACGACATTTGAGGCTTAGGGTGAAACTCCCTTTGCCTACTCGACCAAGTGACCGTTGTAGCCAATTCTGAATGACATTAGTGCTACGAAAAATAATTAGTCAAAATAATGGCAATTAAATAGGTCTCAATAATAATTAAAAAAAACAGTCTTTTCATAATTCAAGTTTTGCATTTAACCGAATAATTACCCCAATAAATAGTGAAACTGTAACATTGTTTTTATGATTATCGAGAACTAGCATAGTTTCGTTCTAAATTTTAAAAAATGAAAAATGAAACTTCAACAAATTATTTTAGCTGTATTCGTTAGTCTCTCGTATTTATCCGTTTGCAAAGCGCAGGAAAACGAAACGATTATAAAAGGGAAAGTCATTAACTGGCCAACAGACACAGTTTATTTACAAACCATGTCTTTCTACTCTCCATTTTCAAGTAATATTGAATTTCAAATATTGTCAGAAGATAGCACTTTCAATTTTGAGTTGGAAAATAAAGACATTCCATGGGTAATACAATTGTATTCAAAAAAAGTCTATCTTGAAATGAACAGGAAACAACTTCTATTACTGAACTATACTAATGATTTTTACTATGGACATTGTATAAAGTTTTATACATATAGCGCAAATACTTTTTTACTTGAACCGAACCATGTTTTAGAAATAGAACTAAAATGCAACCGAACATTTGAGAAATTAAGCCCTGAAATGGCCGAAAGCTACCGATTGGCAGGGGGGACTATTCTGGATAATAATATGATTGAACAATTTAATGAAACAAATATTCAATTCACAGGAGAGAATCCCTTTCAATACGAATATTTTCAAAAAACCTTCAATTTACAAGATAAGGTAGATAACAGGTTGGAACTTTATGAAAATGGACCGATAGAAAAAGCTATCGGAAGTTATGCAAAAATCAGGAAGAAGCTTTTAAATAACCTTGAGCTAGAAAAGGAAAAACTTTCTCCCCTATTTTACGAATATATTAAAGCTGAGATCGAATTTGGGGCCAGGGTAGAATTCCTGAAGTATTTAATGTTTTCATACCATGATGAGGAAAATGAAGCACTGAATTCGTTCTATTCAAATGAAATCCCGGAAGATATCATGGATATTATTGAGTTCGACAAAAATCAAATCACTCCAGTAGTTTTGGCAAGTGAAGCATACAATAAGTATCTGGAACTTTATCTTAATTTTAAAATGAACATACAAAACAATAAGTATTCAGTTTGTAATGAATTTAGCATGCAAAAGTGTAAAACAGCAATACAGGAATTACCGAAGGAGTCGACCTATTATTATATTGCTGGCCAGTTGATTCAAACTTTGCGAACCGAAGATTTTGTTGAGGAATTGGTAATTGAGACAATTAAAGCATTTCCGGAAGGAGAATTAAACGATAAATTAATGGAGAAATACGATCTTTGACTAAGTTTCTAATATAAAAATCAATGACGAGAAATATTCTTCAAATATTAGGCATAATACTGTTCTTTCTTCTGATTGGCTATGTGCTCACTTTTCCATACGAGCTTTCGTTTCAAGGAAATGATGAAATTATTTTACTGGAAGATTCTTATGAAAAAACATCTCTTGAAGAATTAATCAATAGAAAAGAATTTAAAGGGAAAGCTTTGTACATTAAAATATGGGAACCTTTTGACACTGAAGTTAAACCATATACAGCCAAAGAACTAAAAACGTTCAAAAGCCAGTTAGATTCATTAAAAGATAATCCTGATTCCGATGAATACAAACGTCTCTCGATGAAACTGAAAGGCCGAATGGTTCATGGGGTTTCTACTGAAGAACAACTTAATGCACTCAAAATAGTATCAAACAAATACAAAAACAGCAATGTCGCATTCGTTTATATTACCGACCCGGACAATGATTCATCGGACAAAAAAGACAATTGCAGAAAGTGGAAAATGGCAGTTAAAGAATATAAAATTGCAGGATATCATTTAATCATGAATCCTAAATTGGTTGAGCAAGTAAGGCAGACTGTTAATGAAATTACGAACAATCGATTTTTTCCATTCTATTTACTCGCTGATAAACAGGGTAATATTGTAAACTACCAGGCTCCGTGGCCACAAGACACAACTTTATTGTATTCGCAAATTGATAGTTTGTTGGTAAGCTAAATTAATAATTATGGCAGCGTATTCAGCTTTGGCTAATAAAAAAAACATAGTAAACCTGCTTTTCTTTTTTCTGTTTGCATCGATACTATTTGCAGCAACTCCCAATTTTCACTCATATTACAATCGGGGAATAAGAAATACAACCTATATGTTTTTGGCCGGAGTTGCATTATTTTTCATTCATAACGTGGTATTGGCACCAATAAAACTCAAAGAAAATAACAATCGAAAATATATCATTTTAATCACAGCTTGTATCATCATTTTTGCCACAACAGAAGTGCTCCTCTTTATTGATATAATTAAAAGAATGAGCAATCCCGTCAGTAACATTTTTGGCATTGTTCCAGATCAATTATTAAGTCTGGGGTCGTTAATTAAAATTATTGGAACTGTTAGTATTCCACTCCTGATAATAGGTGTTTTATCTGTAATCTATAGTTTATTGGTTTACGGATTCCGAGCAATTTCACCTTATCTGGAAGCATTTGTTCATATTATTATTTTAACATTGATTTTTGCTTTTATTGTTACTTTTCCTGACTTAAAAAATAAGGAGTTAAGCGTAATTATCCCATTAATACTGGCATTTTACGTGAACACCTTTTTAATAACTCCAATATTACTTCGGAATAAAAAGACAATAACCTACCTGCTAGGATTATTAACACTTGTTTTAGGCTATTTCCTTTTTCAAACCATTCTTTTGACATCATTGGGAATTCCACAATTTAATTCGGAAACAGGGCATCCGTTTACCCGGGGAGATTTACCCGAAATTATTTTTGATACTCCAGTTATAATTATATTAATAATAACGCTGTTTATGTCATTCGTTTATGGTTATGTACGCATTAAAACTAAGGCAAAAGAGAAATCTTTAAATATAAAGCTGGGAGAAAAAGAGTCGGAGTTAAAACTGTTAAAATCGCAGGTTAATCCTCATTTTCTGTTTAATACTTTGAATACTTTATATGCAACTGCGTTAACCGAAAATGCAGAAAAAACCAGTGCAAGTATCACAAAACTTGCCAGTTTGCTGCGATATATGCAAAAAGATATCAATAACGATTTCATTCCGCTTGAAAACGAAATCAAATATTTGCAGGATTACATCGCCATTCAAAAACTTCGTTGTGCGGTAGAACCAAAGGTTAAAACAAAATTTACTAAAATTGAAAATCAATCGATAAGTCCCGGACTTTTTATCCCGTTTGTTGAAAATGCCTTCAAATATGGAATCGACCCTTCGAAACCTTCAAAATTAGTTGTATCGGTTATTTGCGATAACAATAATATTCATTTTATGTGTGTAAACACTTATGATGATGAATTTAAAACTTTTCACAAAGAGCAGGGTTTTGGAATTGGAATTAATAATGCGAAACAACGATTAGAACTGGTTTACCCCAAAAGACATACTTTTGAGATTATTAAAAAAGACAATGTTTTTTCAGTAAAAATTACGATACCTGTTCATACAAATGATTGAAAAATTTAAGTTGTAAAAATCTGCAAACCAATGATTACAGCAATAGCCATTGACGATGAGCCAAAAGCAATTGAAGTTATTCAGCATCATAGTTCAAAAATTGGCGGAATAATGCTTCTGGAACATTTTTACAATGCAAAAGATGCACTGACATTTTTAAAACAAAATCCGGTTGATTTAATTTTTCTGGATATAAATATGCCACATTTATCGGGAGTCGAAATGTTGGAGGAATTGCAAAGAAAACCGCTAATAATTTTCACAACAGCGTATGCCGATTATGCAGTTGACAGCTATAATTATGATGCAGTAGATTATCTGCTAAAGCCTTTTGAATTTGACCGTTTTCAAATAGCAATTGATAAAGTTGAAAAACGACTTGAGGAATTCAAACGGCAAGAACATTTCTTTTTTATAAAAGATGGTTTAAAAAATATAAAGATTGAATTTGAAGACATACTTTTCATAAAAGGCTCAGGTAATTATTTAGATATTTTCACGGATAAAAAAAGTTATTCTCCGCGGATGACTTTCTCTGAACTGGTAGAAAAGTTACCTTCTGCTCAATTTATCAGAATCCACCAATCATACGTCGTAAACATAGGGCATATTCAAAAAATTGAAAATAACCATGTTTACATTTCAACACATAAAATCCCTATCAGCATCAGATATAAAGAATCGTTTTTTAAACGCTTAGATTTAAAATAAATATTGGGATTGAAATATTTGTGTAACCACAATACTACTGTGTCTCTAATCTCTCCAAAACCTCATTTTTGTAACTTCTGCTGATTGTAATTTGCTTCTTGCCAATTTCAACAAACTCGCTGGTAAAAGATTCGATAGCTGCTTTGGCAACAATAAATGAACGGTGTACCCGAAGAAAATCATTTTGAGGAAGCTTTGTTTCGATATTGGCAATTGTTTCACGGGTCACCACCGATTTATCCGTTAAATGAATTTTGATATAGTCGCTTAAACTTTCGATATAAAGAATTTCAGAGAAGGAAATCTTAATCATTTTTCGGTCAGAACGGACAAAGAAATAATCGGTTTTTTCTTCTTCAATTTGAGCTGGTTTAGCGTATTCTACAAGTATATTTTCATTCAGGTATTTATTTAACGCCTGTAACAGTCGTTCAAACGAAATGGGTTTCAGCAAATAATCAACTGCCTGTAAATCGAATCCATCAACGGCGTATTCCCTGTAAGCGGTAGTAAAAATAACTTTGCTGTTTTTGTTGATAGATTTAGCAAACGACAGTCCTGAAATTTCGGGCATGTTAATATCCAGAAAAATTAAATCCACTTTAAACTGATTGATAGCGTTAAAAGCTTCAATGGCATTTTTACAACTTGCAACAACTTTAACTTTCTCAATTTTTGCCAGGTGTGTTTCCAGAATCTCGCGAGCAACCGGCTCATCGTCAACAATAATGCACTGAATCTGTTCTGTCATCTTGTTTTAGTTTAAGTTGTTAATGGTCAATTCAGCATTAAACCACTTTCCTTCTTTTTTTGTTTCAAGCGAATAAGTCCCTTTATAGTGAAGTTCTAAGCGCTTTTTCAGATTTTCCAGTCCGATGCCACTGTTACCATTTTCCTGTTCTGTAAATGTATTTCGAATGGAAAAATTAAGCCTGCTTTGCTTAATTGCAACTTTAATTTCAATTCGAAGAAAACCATCATACAGACCACCATGTTTAAATGCATTTTCAACAAACGGAATCAGCAACATAGGTGCAATCTGCAAATCTTCATCAATTTCATCAGAAACAAAAAATACTTTTAGTGTGTCTTTAAACCTGATTTTTTCCAGTTCAATGTATTCCTTAATATGCAAAACTTCCTCTTTTAAACTTACTCTTGGTTTATTTACCTGGTATAAAATGTAATCCAGCAGATTCGATAATTTCAGAATAATTTCGGGTGTTTGAACCGATTGCTTTAAAGCAAAACCGTAAATCGTATTCAGTGTGTTGAATAAAAAGTGTGGATGAATCTGCATTTTCAGGTAATGCAATTCCTGCTCCTTTAACTGCAACTGGGTCTCTAAAATCTTATTCTGAAGTTCTTTATTTTTTGAAAGAGTTTTAAAGTTGTGATTCAATAGTGATACAAAACTTACCACTCCTGAAACGAGAAAAACAAGCAATAAAATAAAGAGGAAATTCTTGCTCATTGGTGGCATAATAGCCACATTAAACTGAAGCAAAAAAATAAGGCAGGAATACAATGCTAATACGATAAGATATGACGAAAATATAAGCGTATAAAAACTGTATAATCCAAACAAAAAGTAACGTCTTGTAAGCAAATAACGAGGAATTAGAAAATAAACAAGAAAATAGGTAACACCTATTGTTACCGGTAATAAGCAGCTTGAAAACCAGACAACATATATTTCAACATCAGAATTGTAGCTAAAAAAGTAGTAAAAGAAAAACCAGACCCCAATCCAGAAAAGAAGGTGGCAAAGACCAGTTATGACTTTTGATTTTTTTAGCCCGTTCATAAAACAATATTAAAGAAAATTAGTGTATTCTCGTTTATTTATCGATGAATTACGGATTCAGTAAAACTTATTGCAAAAATTCCACCTTATTTATCTCACAAACCTCTTTCTGCAAAATATCAGACTAAACCATCCATCTGTCGCAAATAAAAAAATCGAATCCAATTTAGCTATATCTTTAATTCAACATTTCAACCTAAAGAATAGATAAAAACCTATGAAAGATTATAACGTTTTATATATAAATTACCTATCGCTGATTATTGTTTTACTTTTTTTCAGCTCCTGTAGCAACAAGGAAACTCCTGTTGTAAAAGAACCGTGGATAGAAAAATCTGTTTCGGAATGGCCCGAACTGGTAATGACAAACTCGGTAGAATTCGCAGATACAACATACAGGAACATTGCCAATGCTTTTCTTATTAACACTGGTTCAGATACACTTGCCGTAACCTGTAAACACATTTTTATGGTTTTCAGAAAAGAGACAAATAACAGAATTGATTTGTATGACAATTTTCAAAGCTGGAAAATTTATCCCAAAGGGAAAGTTGAAAAATCGCTTAGACTGGGAAGCCTGATAAATAAAAACAAAAATGAAGAAACCGGGGAATTTAATATGCTAAAAATCCGGGACTGGATAATTTTCAGGCTTGACGAAAAGTCGGATTTTACACCATTAAAAATTAGGACACGCCCGGTATCTGAAGGTGAAATAGTTTATGCTCTTGGCTGGGCTTATAAGCAAAACACAGAAGATCCATCGCTTGTAAAAATGCAGGTATACAAAAATTTAGGTGTTTATTTTTACGTCAACACTTTAACTCAAAATGTTGATCCGGCGGGACGCAGTGGCTCACCAGTAATAGACAAAAACGGATACCTCGTTGGGATTATCTCGGGAGCAGAAGGTAATCTTGGTGTTATTGGCGGAGTTCCTTATCTAATTCAACAACTTGATAAACATAACATTGAATACATTTCTAAAAATGAATACTAAGCATGAATCGAATAGTTTCAAACCTTTAGAGATAAACAACATTGAAAGAACGTTTACCAAATAAATTTACCAAATTATGAAAACAAAACTTCTTCTGATTTTTTTAATCAACTGCATTTATTCAAATGCACAAATTACAAGTAATTCAATTCTGAAAAAAGAAGACTATCTCACGCATAATGGAGATAAGTTACTTGTAGAATCGAAAATACTGAATGAAAACAAAGACGTTTTTGTTGGATTGCCTGAAAACTTTAATGATACAACCGAATATCCTTTGGTTGTAGTTTTGGAAGGAGAAGTTCTTTTTGAAACAATTGCACCCTTAACCCGGCTAATGGCTGAAACCGGTGAAATACCGGAATGTGTTGTTGTTGGAATTCCGCTAAACAATAAACATCTGGATTATGCTCCAAAACTTAGCGATGTACCGGAAAGCGGAAATGCAGATAAAATGCTTGAGTTTTACCGGCAAGAACTTTTCCCGGTTCTTGAAGAAAAATATAACTGTGGAAAAGACAAAATAATATGGGCACACTCAGGATTGGGTGGAATATTTTGTACTTACCTCCTCATCGGTACTGATACCCAGTTCAACGGAATAATTTCCTCAAGTCCCAATTTACGTTTTGTACAAGAATACATAACAAAAAATGATGTTTTTGACGAATTGGCAAAAAAGAACAATTTGTTTTATTATCTGACTTTTGGAAGCACCGAAGGTGAGGATTATATGGGTGAAATGTATAAAAGAATCATAAGTTTTAAAAATCTATTGGAAAAAGAAGCCCCCAAGAACCTACAATGGAAATTTCAACTCAACGAAGGAGAAAACCACTTTTCAAACGCCATTGAAACCTATATTGATGGACTAAGACTCTATTTCTACAACAAAAATTAGAAAAATGAAAAAATCCATTTGTCTTACTTTAATCTTCATTTCTTTCGGACTGTTTTCAAAAAGTAATCTATCCGGACAAGACCTTAAAATTGGGTTCAAAGACTCTATTCATTCCAATGTTTTAAATGAAACACGAAAACTACTCATCAGGCTTCCCGAAAATTACAATTATAGTAATATTTCTTACCCGGTACTTTTTCGGCTTGATGGAGACTTTAACTTGTTTATCGAAACCGTTGGAGTGATTCACCGTTTGGTATATATGGAAGAAATAATGCCTGAAATGATTGTGGTATTGATTGAAAATACGGATCGAAACCGGGACATGCTTCCTGTAAATACAGATTTTTTTCAGGCTGAGCCCGGAGCCTTTAAATTTCAAAAATTTATAGAGACTGAATTAATCCCATACCTTGATAATCACTACCGAACTTCGGAGAGCAGAATCTTATGCGGCCAATCGTTAAGCACCATTTTTACCTTATTTTCCTTTCTGTCTAATTCTCCTTCCTTTGATTCCTTTATAACTTGTAGTGCTGGATTTCTGGGTTGTGAAGAGTACTTTTTTAATTTAACGGAGAGCATGCTTAAAACAGTCCCTGAAAAACATAAATCTATTTTCATCACTCAAGGCTTGAAAGATCCACTTGATCCGGAAGGAACAATGAATGAAAACGTAAAAAAAATAATCTCCCAAATTCAAACAAATCCGAATATATCGATTGAATATTTGGCATACGAAAATGAAGGACATGTTCCTTACCAAAGTTTATATCATGCTCTGAAATTTCTTTTTAGAGAGAACAAGAAAGAACACTTGTAAATAGTATCCATAATAACTAATTTTAAAACATAAATTATGAACTCAATTATTGGAAAATTTATCGACGGAGGCCCTGTTTTTACAGTAGTAATATTAATTTGCCTTATTTTGGTTCTTGCTCTTTTTGCAGCTGCTTTAATGAACAGAGCTAACCAGAAAAAATTTATGTCGTTGATGAAACACATTGGCTGGTTTGCAGTTGCATGGGGATTTATGGGACGTACGTTCGGATTAATTCATGCTTTTGATGCGGTTGCTGCACATGGTGAACTAACACCCAGCTTACTTGCCGACGGTTTAAAAATGGCACTGGTTGACCCGTTATTTGGAATATTTGTTTTTGTAATTGCGCGACTGGGGATAATAGTTTTGGTTTCGCTACAGAAAAATTAAATTTCTGGTATTTAATTCTACTTTGACAGATTTTAAAAAAAAAAAAACGCGCTAAACTGTTGATTTAATGAGGGTAAAGCTTGGAAGAATGCCCTAAAATCAGTAATTCCAGGGCATCACAAAAAAACAAACTTATCGTTCATTTCAATGTTTAACACAACGTAAAAATACAAAAAATTATGGAAAAACACTGGCCGCTAGTGTAAAGCGGCTCAGTGTTTATCTTGTTGATTTTCAGGGTTGTTTCCAAAACAAAACTAAAAAATTCTTTGACAAGGCTGAAAGTTATGCCCATGGGGTTTTCATAAGTAACCATCGTAACATCGAAAGGATTTGCGAGGATCAATCAGATTTGGACTATTTCCAGATGCAGCATTTTATTAGCCATTCCAAGTGGGATGAACGGAAAGTGGTAGACAAATCCGCCATTCAAGTAAGTAAATCTCTTCCAAAGCGAAAACTTACCGGTTTAATTATTGATGAAACTGGTACTGTGAAGAAAGGAGATAAGAGCGTTGGGGTGAGCTGGCAATACTGCGGGAACGTAGGAAAGTTAGCCAATAGCCAGGTTGCTGTAATGAGTTGTTTGAGCAATGGTGATTTTGCATCTATGACGGACGCCCACCTTTTCCTTCCGGAAGGTTGGTGTGATGACAAATATCGTTGCGATAAGGCCGATATTCCGCAGGACCTTCGGGTGTTTAAAACCAAAACAGAAATAGCGTATGATATTGTTGAACATCATAATGAGATAGGCGTTGATTTTGACTTCGTGGGTGGTGACGGATTATATGGTAACGACCCGGAACTGGCAAGGAGAATCAATGAGCTTGGGTATGTATACATGTTTGATATACATAAAGACCAACATGTTTTCATGGAAGAACCATTGTTGGAAGTGCCTGAACCTAAACTGGGCAAGGGCAAAAAACCTTCTTTGATAAAACCAGATAAGCAAAGCATTCGAGTTGACAAATATTGCGAGGCATTAAACAAAGATGACTGGGCAGAAATTAAAGTAAGAAAAACGACAAAGGGTACATTGAAAGCATTATTCCATTTTGCTAAAGTGTTTATCTGGAACAAAACAACAAACGCCATCGAACCGAGGCTTCTTGTAATAAAGAAGCAAAAAAAGAAAAACGAAGAAGAAGAGATAAAATATTCATTTACAAATGCCAACCTTGAGCAATACACTCCTAAAGCCTTGGCTTATATGCAAGGACAGCGTTTCTTTGTAGAGCATTGCATAAAAGAGTGTAAGCAGGTTTTGGGATTAGACGAATTTCAAACCCGCAAATGGGTTGCATGGCAACATCAGGTGGCTTTGAATATCATGGCAGCTTGCTTCATTTTGAAAGAGAAACTATTTTGTTTCGATGATTTGCCATTACTTTCAGCATGGGACGTTAAAGCATGGATTTGTTTTAAATTCATTCAGCAATTGCCTGATGATGAAATGATTGATAGAATGTTTGTCAGACATGTAAAAAGACAGGCGGATATCAATAGAGCATATATAAAGGAAGGATTTACGAATGTGTCAAAGTAGAATTAAAAACTCCAATTTATACATTACTTGTTGAACTAAACCCGCTATGCGGGAGCTTATTGTTTTCTATTCTATCCATTGGCGATAGGTTGCCGCGTCTATTTAGCATCCAAAATCCTTTTTATTTAATTTGAGAATGAATACTGCCATTTAAAACAAATTTACTACATTTCAACCCTTCGATAAACAGGAGTAGTTCAATGTTTTTTTATGCCGTATATTTTCCTGTAATTCAGACCGATGAATGAAAAAAGTCGATTGAAAACACTATAAGCAAAAATTAACTGCCAAGTAGTTGAATCAGACAAGCAATGTTTAGTCCAACACAGCCTCCAATGCAAAGCGTGTGCAAGCAACGCTTTATTAGAGGCTAATTGTTAGTACAAGACTTGCAGCCGGAATCCTATTTTTGTTAATTTGAGCATTTCTCAATCAACTCTTTGTCTGATTTGCTGTCCTTTACCAAAAAGTAACTATAAAAGTAAAAGAAGGAATCGAAAAACATTTTTTCGATAATAATGAGCGCATGGAAAAACTGGACGTCATTTTTGCCAAACGATACATTGATGCTTATTACGCCTGGAAAAATAATCTTCCGCTTACGAATTCGTGGGAAAAGACATTTTTATTGGAAAAAGACAAAAAGAAACTGGTATTGCAGCATCTGCTCATGGGAATGAATGCTCACATCAATTTGGATCTTGGAATTGCCGCAGCAGAAATATCAACAAAAGAAAATATTCATTTGCTGAAAAATGATTTTAATAAAATAAACAACATCCTTTCTTCGCTGCTGGAAGAAATTCAGTACGGACTTTCAGATATCTGGCCAACATTGAAATGGATACTTTCCAAATCGGGAAAACTCGATAATTACCTCGTTGATTTCAGTATGGAGATTGCTCGCGACGGCGCCTGGAATTTTGCTAATGAAATTGTTAAGCTAGATACAAAAAAGAGGCCAGCGCAAACCAAAATCAGAGATTTAAAAGTGGCTGAAAAATCGAAAATAATTACGCAACCTGGTAATTAGATACAATTTCTATTGTGGATGATTCGATTGGGGGAAAAGGGGACAGTAAAAGAAAATATTCTAAAACTTAAGTTTGCTGTAATTGAAAATCATACCCCCGCTGCCGCGCGATTGCATCGCGTGGTATTACTTAGCAACAATAACATCATCCAATAATCCCTTTTTCCTGCTCTTCCAGATATGCACAAAGTAGGCGTGCGGCTGGCCGGATATGCCATCCGGTCCTTGTTAACAGGGGATAATGTCTGAACAGGATTTAAAAGATTTAAAGATGGACAAGATTACAATTCGAAATGAGGATGAGATTAATGCATTAACCTATAAAATTATTGGATGTGCTATGCAGGTGCATTCGGCCTTGGGGAACGGATTTCAGAGCCTGCTCCGATTGATCGGAGAGGTCATTTACCAACGGGCCCTCGCGATTGAATTGAGCTACCAGGGGTTGAACTTTGCCCGCGAAATGGAAATGGACTTGTTCTATCGCAACCAGCCTATCGGCACACGAAGAGTTGATTTCTTTGTTGAAGAAAAAGTGATGGTAGAAATAAAAACCATCGAGAAGTTGGAGGATGTACACAAAGCGCAAGCAATCAACTATTGCGAAGCCTATCACATTGCCGACGGACTACTAGTCAACTTTGGCTTAAAGAGCCTTGATTTTAACCGGGTATACAATAAAAATCTTGTCCATCCTAAAATCAAGTAATCATGTTCAGGACAATTAGCAGCAATGCAAGCCAACTCCACGTCCTCACTCCGGCTGGCACGGTTTGTAATCGCGCATGAAATAGTCACTGCTGCTTCAAAAATGGGCTGGCTTTCCAGGTTTTCCGAAAGAAGTTTGCCAATGACCTGGCTCCCTATGGCACTATGGAGCCCCGGGTATAGGTCGACGGTAGATCACCGAACGATCAGTATCGGATCAAGCCTGGTTTTTTGCTCCCGGTTGGTACTCTCAGTAATAAACACAACGCCCCTGCTCCTCTGTAAAGTTGTTTGCAATCGGCTGTTTTGGATATCGACGATAATTGGCTGGTTGCTTGTTGGAGTTTGCGATTCTTCCCCCCTTTTTTGACAACTGGAGAGTGAGATGCTTTATAAGCTAAGTGTTTCCGGATTCATCCGGTTTCCCCTAAAACTAGCCAGCTCAACATATTCTCCATTAAAACGGTAATATAATGTTGTTTGCGAGCTAATTACACAGCGTCTTAAATTTTTTTTCTTGTTTGAATAGGGGTACAGGTAAGGATTTACTGCTATGTAGTCAATGATTTCCTCAAAAAAACGATCAACTTTGACAGCTGCATTTGCTCCAAAATTCTCAAACACATAATCAAGGATCTCTTCGTATTCAGAATAGGCACGAGTGGAGTATCGAACGGGATAGGACATTCCTCAAAAATTAAATCTTTCTTTAATTTTAGTTCTTACCTGATCACGGGTTAAGAATTCTCCCTGATCAAGTTGACCTAACCCTTCATTTATAGCTGTTTTATCCTCCTCGCTGATCTGATTCCACCAGTCAGCTTTTTGTTCTTGTATTTTTTCAAGCTTACTCAGAACATCATCTTCCTGAAGAGAAGATATCCAGTTAATAAGATTTAATTTCCTGCTTTCTAAGTTCATAACACTAATAAATTGACTGTAAATTTAATAATTTATATCCATTCTTTATACTTGGGATTGTGTCAAATTTTAAGTTTTTAGACAACCTGCTCATTGGGATATGCACCAAGGCAGGTAGTTAACGGCCGGACTGGATATGCCATCCGGTCCTTATTAACGCCGGATTTTCAATCCGAATGGGAGAGGGGAGGTTTGCTGGTAGATGGAGCCGGTTGAAAGCCTAATGAGGAGGGGCTCCCCTCCCTCCCTTATGTGGTGTGTCGTCCGTACCATATGCGGTATGTCATCTGCACCTCTTAACCGGTAACAATGTCTGAACATGATTTGAAAAGATTTAAAGATGGACAAGATTACAATTCGAAATGTGAGGATGAGATCAATGCATTAACCCATAAAATTATTGGATGTGCCATGCAGGTGAATTCGGCCTTAGAGAACGGATTTCAGAGCCTGCTCCGATTGATCGGAGAGTTCATTTACCAACGGGCCCTCACGATCGAATTGAGCTACCAGGGGTTGAATTTTGCCCGCGAAATGGAAATGGACTTGTTTTATCGCAACCAGCCTATCGGCACACGAAGAGTTGATTTCTTTGTTGAAGAAAAAGTGATGGTAGAAATAAAAGCCATCGAGAAGATGGAGGATGTACACAAAGCGCAAGCAATCAACTATTGCGAAGCCTATCACATTGCCGACGGACTACTAGTCAACTTTGGCTCAAAGAGCCTTGATTTTAAACGGGTATACAATAAAAATCTTGTCCATCCTAAAATCAAGTAATCATGTTCAGGACAATTAGCAGCAATGCAAGCCAACTCCACGTCCTCACTCCCGTTCCTCAGGATCTATCCAAAGCAGCAGCGGCCGGACCGAATATGCCATCCGGTCCTTGTTAACGCCGGATTTTCAACCCAACCTGCCCCTTCTTGCTTGAGCGAAGCGGAAACGAGAGGCAAGCTGGTAGCCGTTTGCAACGGCAATGTGTATAAGCATGCTATAATCATTTGCCCGGCGTACTTCACGAACTTGCATAAGCTCACTGCTTTTTTTTAAAAAAGCGGGTTGGCTTTCGGGTTTTCCAAAAGAAGCCTAGCAATCAGGCATACGTGCCGGCATATATTTACACAAGTGCGGAAGTAAATCGCCATAATTTTCAGAATTACAGCTTAATCTTTCTGAAATTATAGGTTAATCTCTTCAAGACTTTAAGTTAATCTTTCCGTAATTATAACTTAATCTCTTGACGACTTTAGGTTAATATTTTGGAAATATCAACTTACAATCTCCACCGGGCTGGTTTGGGTTAATTCTGTTCTCCAGAATGCAGTGTGCTTGTTGAAATCTACCAAATCCGATAACCGTCGGTTGCTGTTGATCAGTAGTACCCCGAATGGGGTAAGTATGGAGCCTCTTTATCCGGCACCAATGATTTTGTTCAATTTCGTTCGTCCGCAAATAATCCTGTTCATCCAATTCATCCTGTAAATCCTGGTTCAGACTTTCTTTCTTGGTGTTTGGCGGTTAAAATGATATTCCCTGTTGGGCGTATGACAGTTTTATTCCCTTGCACCCTGGCTCCTCCGGATATGCACCAACTTTGCCCAAGGCGGCTGGTCAGGATTTGTAATTAGTAGTGGTCGAAAGAAGTGTACAGGGACGACTTTCTATTATGCTAAAAATCAAGGAACTGAAAATTGGTTAAAATAGCGTTTGTTGATTAGTTCCGGATTTCCACCACATTCCTTTACAACAACGGCGATCAATGTTTCCCATAACTCAATGGTAAACCTTCGCTTTGCTGTTTTATAGCCCAAGCCGTTAAGCTTTTTATAGAGTTGCAATAACATGGCAGCGATAAGTGTCATATACAGCATGACTGTTATCCCGTTCTTGCTGACAGATATAAAATGACTGGCATTAAGCTCTTGTTTTATAAAGCGAAAGAAGATTTCTATATCCCACCTTTGCTTATATATTTGGGCTATTTCCTTAGGGCTTAGTTCCATATTATTGGTGATAAAATAGAAGATATTTTCTTTCTTCTTCACTTTGCCTTTATTTGGGGGAGGGGTTGTGTCTATCTTTTCTTTGCGTTCAGCAATAATCAAGCGATATGTGTTTGTTGTATCCACCTTATTGTCATTGAACAGATGAACGGTTTGGCTGCTCAAAAGATTAAGTTCGCCCAAATCTCTTTCTGTTTCATCCAATTGGTCAGTACTTACTACTTCGAACTTCCGGTTGGTCTTCAACCTTCCGACAAACAAGATTTCTTCATTGGTTAAAGTCGCAAATGTTTTGCAGGCAGTAACCCCTCTATCGAATGTGTAGATATTTAAACGGGCGCCTTCTTGGGATGCATTTTTCAGTATAACTTCAGGTATAGCCAAATCTTCGCAAGTATATTTGGATTCGGTAAAAATATCGAAAGCACAGGCTGTTAGGACGTCGAAAGCAGCGGTAAACTTTATTTGTTTTACAGGAGCCTTATCGTTCCTTTTCTTCTTCCCTGGCGACAGACCTTCTTTCAGCTTGTTACACGTTTCGGCTATCATGCTGCTGTCAACCCGTATTATTTTGTGTTTAAGTTGTTCACCGGGCGAAAATAATCTTGAAAACTCCTTGTAAGTATTAAGAATGATATAATGTCGTATTTTATAGGTTTAATGCAATAAAATAGCTATATTTATCTCATTATGAGATGTGTATCACTAAAAAAAGAAGAGATAGAAGCACTCAAGAAGCTTCAAAAGAACAGTACTGATAATACGGTCAGGAAACGCAGCCATTGTCTGCTTTTATCCCATCAAAGACGAACGATCACTGATCTTTCGGGCATTTTTGATGTAAACAGAAGAACCATCGAACGTTGGCTTGACAGCTGGGCGAAAAACGGTCTCAACTCTCTTCCCATCCAACCCGGACGAGGAGTTAAGACCCGGCTAAAAGGCCTTGAGCCAGAGGTTGAGAAGCAATTAAAAGAACACAACCGTAACTTAAAAAATGTATTGGCCTATCTTGAGGAACAGCACAATATCGTAATCTGCAAAAAGACTTTGCAGAATTTTTTAAAAGATACTGGGCTATATCTGGAAGAGGGCCCGGCTGTCGCTAAAAAGCAAACGCAACCAAAATGACTTTGAACTTAAACAGCAACAAATAAAAAGCCTTAAAGAATTGGAAGATAGCGGTTACATAGATCTTTATTTTGGCGATGAAAGTCATTTTGGATTTACACCAAATGTGCCATACGCATGGCAAACAAAAGAAAACCTGATATTATTACCCGCTTCCAAAGGAAAGTTCCTAAATGTTGTGGGCTTGATGAACCGCAAAAACAAACTGTTTTTTGAAGTGAACGAAACGACATTCAATTCTGATAAGCTCATCGGTTTTATGGATAAGTTTATGGGGCAAATAGTTAAAAGGACTGTTGTCATACTTGATAATTCACCGATCCATAAATCTAAAAAGTTCATGGCAAAAATTGAAGAGTGGAGAAAAAATGATCTATTGATTTATTTCCTCCCTCCATATTCGCCGGAATTGAACCTGATAGAAATCCTGTGGCGGAGAATCAAATATCAATGGTTGCCTTTTGAAGCTTATCTCAGTTTTCAGAATCTCAAAGAACGCTTGTCGTACGTTTTGAATAATTTTGGTCTCAAATACGACATTAAATTTTAATCGTTACTTAGATACCTTCATAGGCCAACCTAAAGAATTCCGTATCAATAGTTGATAAACGGGTCGAGATGGAACTTCGTGATACTTTCATATTCGCATCATAGCGGAAAAGAGATTTGAACAACTCCGTGCCAAAAAGATCTTCTAAGGTTCTTTGACTTGTCCTATCGGTTGTCAACAGCCCATACAGGAGTAGGTTGAAGATCCGTTGCCCATACAGAACCTTGGAACAGTAATCGATTTTTGTGTCCTTTGCCAACCTGCTTAACAGATCGTCAGGGATCAATCCCAAAACTTTTTGGATATTGACTTTTTGTCCGGCAAACATATATCTTTGGTTTATCACGCAAAGAACATGACCAAAAACAAGACTAACGACAGGATGTTATCAACCTTGCCTGTAGTTTTTTGTTGATATGTGGTGAAAATCAGAAATTGTCATTAAAAATCTTTCGACCACCACTAATTTGTAATCCTGACCTTGTAGCCACGGCAATCTCATTAAAGCAACCGCCTTTGTTATACGTAAGCTTTCGGCCTGGTACAGTTCACAAAATAGTATGAGTTCACCACTGTTTCAAAATGGGGTGGCTTCCGGGCATATCGAAAAAGGAATGTTCACCAATCTAGGAGGAAGCCGGGGGCAAGTCCATCGGTTAAAATAAAGTTCCCTGATCGTGTGTTGGATCAAGCTCCGGATAACGAAATTTTTGATCTGAAATCGGGTCATTTCTAACTGCTTCTTTTCCACGGAGCCTGCGCACGGTATGCGCTTTTAGCTCTGATTCGGTGTAAGGTTTGACCAAACTGAGGAGCTTCTCTTTTTCTGCCTCCGATTCCACGTTTTCCGTTAGCCAGGTGTCGATGGCATCTTCAGGAAGAATAAGCGGCATGCGTGGGCCCTCAATCTTTGGATTATTGTGGATTCGGGCAAGCAAGTCGTTGCCACGGGCGGTGACAATTGAAAAGGTGGTGAGTTTTTCACCTGTTTCTTTGTCTGTCCATTCCGACCACAGGCCTCCCAGGGTCATGGGCTCGCCATCGGACCGGTGAATATAGTAGGGGTGAGTTTTCCCTTTGAAATGGTAATGTTCAAAAAAAACATCAATACAAATCATGCAGCGTTTTGCGCGCGCCGAATATTTATACGACCAGGTTTCAAACATGTCCTCACCGCGGGCATTTAGCGTCTTGTTCCATACCTGTAACTGTTTGTCTTTATCCTTCGTGTTTTCCGGTACGAAACCCCATCGGGCCACAACCGGGTCATGGGGTTGATCTTTCGTGTAAATCAATACGGCAGGATGATCAAATCCCGTGGTGTGGTGCAGATCCTTCACACCAAGCTTCTGTAAACGTTCGGTTAATACCCGGATTGCTTCCTTGTCCCGGTGGTGATAAGCCCGTTTCAGTTGGGTGATAACCTGCGCTTTAAAGTCATAACACATAACGACCTCTTGATTAACATTCTTAGATTAAAACAGTCTCCGGGAAATGAATGTTTACAGTTGGCTGTGGTCATACCTTGAAAGAAGTTGACCAGGTTAAATTGGCGCGAAAGAGAGATGCTTTATAGGCTAAGGCTTTGCGGATTCCATAAGATTAAACAACACCCAAACACACCGATACAATATCAATCAATTTCAGTTGCAGACTGAACATCCTCCCTGCTACAAAATCATTTCAGAAATGGCATTTGAGCTGACGCAAGGCATGACTGTCAGATCGAAATGATTTGATACATATTTCTGGTATTTAAATTCATTTAGCATTCTTTTAGTATGGAAGAATATTTCCACATTGTCACCGACATGGAAGAAGATTTGGAGCAACTAGCCGTGACCCCTAATCATGTATTGAACACCACCAGACAGGCCATCCGAAGCTGTCGGCTGGCCTTGGTCAAATTAAGGCGGATAGTTCTTGCCCGGGGCTTCCCGGACCAGGAATCGGAAATCCGCTTCTTTAAGGAGATCAAACCATCGGTCGCTAGCAAGCTCATCTATTACTAAACGGTCTTTGTGGGATGGAAAGCATGCGTTTGGAGCTTGATAGCAGAAGGCAGAGAAAATATCTTCAACGTGAGCAAAGAAAGATTCTGAAGTACGTGAGACAAAACCGGGGAATTGTTCAATACTACCGATGCGGTCACAATCACCTGGACGAAAAGTATTTTTTGCGGAATCATTGAAGCCGTCCCGCTGGAAGTGGAAGGCATCTTTTCGCTCATGGACGAGGATTTCTTCACCTGGCATGATCATAGCTTTTCTACCATTATGGCGAACGAAATGCTCCTTCAATATATCAAAAATGAAATGGAGAAACTGGATCACCCCGAACGAATTGACTTGCCCAAATCGACCCTGAAATGGACGGGAAGTAAGATTGACGCCTATGAGCTGCTGTATTCGATCTACCTGGCTGGTTTTACTTACCTGGAAAGATATCGGTTAGTTAATGAGCAGGTTGTGAATGATCCCGTTGGCTTGAGTATTAACTTTATGCTGGAAAATTTAAGTTGCAAATTCAAACTTTCTGAGCTCGCTCAGGTCGTGAATTTGTCAACTTCCCATTACTCCCGCCTGTTTTTAAGTCGCACCGGGCATTCGCCTATTGATTATTTTATTCAGTTGAAAATTCAACGTTCATGCAAGCTTTTGGACAGTACCAACCTGTCAATTGCAGAGGTCGCGCGAGAGACGGGATTTGATGACCAGTTTTATTTTTCCCGTCAATTTCGAAAAGTAATGGGCATGTCCCCCGGGAGTTCAAGAGGAGATGATGATTATGTCATTTTCGATTTATTCTTTTCCAATGCTTCCAGAATATCTAGTTTGATCACTTCCCAATATTTACCTTTCAAGCAAATTGGGTCAAAATCGGTATCTGCCTGTTCGAAACTGGAAAAATTGGCCAGGATTTCCTTGTCATTGTGTCCATAAGGATAGCGTTCCTCATGAAGTTTCAGCATTTGATCGATGCTATAATGCTCCAGAAGTTCATGTAGATCCCAGAAGTCCTTTTTCCGGGCTTCCCGGCTCACTATATCTATTTTCATGGACACAATGTCATCGATATTGGCAAGGCGAATCGCATCCAAATTCAGTGGTTTCCGAATAAATGGGTCAGTGTAAAATAAATCGAGTTTAATGGATTGATCCTTTGATTCCCCGATAAAATAAGATTTTCCAAATCCAACGATTTCTGAATCAATCGTATCGACATATGAAAAATTTGTTCTTAAATATTTGTCAATGGACTTGAAGTCCACCATGCCATATTCTGCGTCAGTAAATAAATCAATATCAACAGATTCTCGGTGCCCCAATTGCAGACTCAATGTAGTTCCTCCAACCAACCTGAAGGAATTGAATACTTCTGATGCCATTAATGATTTTAAAGTGGATAGAAGTAGGGGAGTTACTGTATTGTAGTATAATCTACGAGACATAGATAAAGGGTACAAGGATACTTTTTTGTATTGATTTTAGGAGGGCAAAACGTCTTTGGTTTGTTTCAAAATTGCAGAAACATCTTCTTTTCCATAAAATCGGGTAATTTCTTGCTTTTCCTGTTCATTGCCCCGTTGAAAAATCCTTTTGATGATACTTGACTTATATTTTATCCAATCGATCTTGTCTATGTCTGTATCCCAGAATACGACCGCCCGTATTTTTGACAGATCGGGATGAATGTCTTTCCGTCGCTTTCTCTTTTCCTGTTCGATATCGTAATAAGTCTGCAAAATCATGAAATAACTTTCGTCAATGTCGAGCTTCTTTCCAATCCGTAGGGACAATGAAGGGTTGATCCGTCGTTTTCCCTTGGTTATTGCTCCCAGGGTTTGAGGAAACTCGTCAATTAATTTAGCAAACTGCTTTTTCGATAGCCTTCTTTTTTTAAGTTCCCGATCCAGTATTATTCCAGGATGTATTCCCTTGATAATTGAGATATTTGTATTCATTACGATACCTTCCTTTCGAAACAAAAATAAACAAATTTGTTTACTTTGGCAAGTTGAATAAAAAGATTAGATAGCATCATAAATTTAGATATTGAGGAAGGAACTAGTTAAAACTATGTCCAATTTCCTTTCGTTTTTATAAAATATTGATTTAACTTCTTTATCTTGAATACATTCTGATGTGTGTGAACTATAGGGTGACCTGGTTTTTTAGCGGTCTCGTAACCTTTTGATATGCAGTTCTTAAAAAAGATGCATTCGGATCTTGGTAATCACATAGGTTCCAAGTCATGTCTAATGCCAAAATTTCATTTTGAAAACGGTGCAAATTTTATTATTTTGTTTGCGAAATAATGTGAAAATCAGAGGAGAGACAATTGCGAGACTCTTTAATTTTTGTGTTTGTAAGGCGTTTTTATTCAATTATTTACATTTGATATTCGAATCCCGTCCGGGGTACAGGAATATAAACTAATTTGAATTAAAGGTGCTTAAAATCGATGGATTGAGCACCTTTTTTATTTGGGACAGATATGATCCATTATAATATACTTCGAAAAATAGATTGACCGAATTTATCAAAGAGACTTTCTGGAAGAATGATGTTGCTCCCGACCCAGTTGACTATCTGGATTCAAAGATTTAGTCAATGACTACATCAAATCGCCCAATGGACCCAAATTGATATTGAGGTCCTCATCTGACAGATCGAAGATTTTCTTTAGGTCTTCCATTTTTAGTTCGAGTTTCATCAGCGTTTCCCCGAGTCGTTCAATCTCATCATCGTTCAACAAACCACCCTCTACCCGGCGAATGGCTTGCTTCTCGACTAATTTTCGGATCAGTTCAATGAGTGTCAATACCAGTTTAGCCAATGCGGAGTCGGCATTGTCCGGATTCGTCTCAATACGGGATGTTGTGTCGTTTACTACGTTCTTGATTTCTTTATCAAATTCATCCAAGGGGCATGTATTTAAAAGTATTTTGTCATCATTCATGATTTTTCATTTAGTTTGATAAAATTATATGGAGGCCAAGGGCCTGTCAGCAGAAAGCTCAAATCTTTGTGTTGATTTTTGAGCTGGTCAATGGCTTGTACAAAAACCTCTTTCTGCCCTTTTTCCAATAAAAAAACGGCATCAAGGATCATTGTTTTAGATACCATTTTTTTGAATTGATGAATAGGCTTGAACTGTTCAACCAAAAGACAAATATCCCCGGTCAACTGTTCAGCATGTTCAAGAAGGGCATTTTCAAAACGATGTCCTTTCACTTTTTGAAGCAAATATGCTTTTGTTGTTGAATTTCCGGAGAAAAGTGGCTGTTCATTTCTTCCAGCGATCTCCATCTGTTGCCTAATTTTAATACTCTCATTGTCATAGTCCCACAATACTTTCAAACTGAACTCTTCTTTGTTTGCAAGCTGTTGCAGATTCTGTTTGAACGTTGCACCATATTTTTCCAGTAATGCAATAACTGATCCTTCGGAGTCCATTAGAGTGCCGTAGCGTAATGGTAAAACCGTAGTATCACAAAATAATCCTTCGATGACCCTGGCATAAGCCAGCACATTCTCGGTGGTTGAAGAAACTTTTTTCCGACTTGTTTCCCCCAAAACCGCAGTCAATCCGTTGTGGGAGAATGCGACCAGTTCCGCCCCATCAATTCCTTTAATTTCAGCCAACCTATTGGTTAAGGTTTCTGGAAAATCCGGCGAAGCAACTATGGCATAAAGTATTTGCATGTGTGGAGCCTCTCCTCCCTCTCTCTCCAAAGGAGAGGGAGCCAGGGCAGTGTGTTTATATACTTTGTTTTTCAAATCTTTGTTTTTTATTGTTGCTCTCTTGTTCTCTCTTCCGGCAATTGCCGGAGGGTTAGGGGGAGGTTTCTTACCCTCCCACTTCGGGGGAGTTGGAGGGGGCTTTCACCCGCAGTTGCTCCATGGTTTCAACCGAACTTAAAAGTAAGCGTACACCAACATAAACTAAGTCGATATCGGCAACCGAAATCACCAAATCACCGCTTAGTACCACACCCTTATTTAAAACCCGGTCAAGTATTTCGAGAATGGTCACTTCCTTCGATTGATCAATCACGTTATCATTCATCTTTTTCCCTCTTTCGTTAATGGTTAAAATATTCTCTTATTCTTTCATTCACCCATCATTTTACTGCAACGAAACTAAACGGAGGCCAAGGTCCTGTAACGTCAAATGTAAATCCTGAATATTTATAATCTTCTCGTTGAAAATTTGCAAGCTGAATAAAGCTTGCAACATTTTGTTTTTCTATAAAAAAAGTGGCGTTCAGGATCATGTCATCTTCCCGTTCGGTCAATTCGCGCGGCAACAGGTTATTTAGCCGGACGGCCTGGCTGATGTTTTTGTATTCGTCGAAACATTTCTGCCCATTGACTTTCATGAGCTTTCCTGCTTCCAGCTCAACCAGTTCCGCTTTTTTCCTTTTCAGCAAAAATGCCTTTCCTGGTGAACTTTTCAGGATTTGTTCTTCCAATAGCCTGACTTCTTCACTTAGTTCCGGAAGTTGTTTATTCAGTACTTTTTTGTCGCAATAAATTTTTACTGCCCATTCTTCTTTTCCCTGAACGGCTTCAAAATTTTCGGCCAGAGATATGGCATGATCGTCAATAAATTGTTTAAGATTTTCTTCTGAATTAAATATGGTACCAAATTTAAATGGGATCACGGTATGGCTTTTCATGATTTCAACAATCACACGGATGTGTTCCCTGGCGTTGGTTTCAATCCATGGAAGATCGGCAAAGTTGCGCTTCAGGTTTTCTTCCGAAAACTCATTTGGAGATACTCTTTTCAGAGCCACATGATAATCCCCGGCCAACAGGAATTTTAGCCCGTTGTTTAATTTTTCGCCCGCTATTTCAGGTGTTGCATTCAAGATGCAGTAAATATAAATCAGCCCATTATCCATTTCTGTTTTTTATTTGAAAGTTGATCACCCGTCAATTCCGTCCACACGCTCAAAACCTGTCACTTCCAGCTCGGAATCAACTTGCACGGCATAAAACAGCCTTGTTTTTTTGGGAGGTAAATTCATCGATTTCAGAAATGAATCATCTTCATAAACTTCTGCAACGGCATTCCATGAATCGGCTACTTTTTCAAGTTTTATAATGGTTATTTCATGGCTGTTCACACTTTCTTTCAGAAAGTCAAGAACAGCTTTTTTTGCTTCTATAATTTTGCTCATAATCCAGTTAGTTTCAAATTCCAAGTTTCAAGTTCCAAGGGGAGGCCTGCTCTTTTTTTTCCCCTCCTTTGGAGGGGGTTAGGGGGAGGCTTTTCTGATTTCTTCCAATAAATCCAACAGTTCTTCTTCGCGCCTGTCGTATTCTTCTTCGTCGATTTCATCCATTTCGAACTTCAATTGCAGCTCCATCATCCGCTCTTTAACCGAGCCTTCGTTTGACTGCTCTTGCTCAAGTGCCTCACTGATCTTTTTCCCGATAAAAACCACGCCTTTCAGCGGGGCAAACAGAATATCGTCCAATAGTAGCATAGCCGTTGTTATTCGATATTGATGACAAGGTTTACAAAATTGTATGGCGGCAAAGTTCCTACATATTTGAAAGTCAACATCTGCCCAAGCTGCTCATCCAGTTCGATGACCGCCTGGTCAAATTCAGGTTCTTTTTCATTCTGGATCAGGAAGGCAGCGTTCAGCACCATTCGCTCGCCATAATTGTCGTTTATTTTTGAATCGGCAGAAAGTGGTGTCAGCGTGTCAAGGATCAGTTTTCTAAATTGTTCTTTTTCTTTTTGAAGAGCCGTTTCAACCATTTCTCCAATTTTCATCCTTTGGTAATACGTTTTGTCAACCGGCAAGTTGATCAGTTTTTCTTTCAGGTTTCTGATATCCGTATATTTTTCCAGGATGTGTTTGTAGATCACATCTTCGATGGCAACCACCTTCAACCCAAGTTCCTTTTTGCCTTCCATTTGGTCGAGCATGGTTGAAAGCCTGTCGTAGTCGCGTTCGAGGATCCTCAGGATGCCGGAGTCGTCAACGGTGTCGGCAATTGTTGAAAAGCGCACTGGCAATACCGAAAACTGTTTCATCACTTCTTCGAGGGCAATTTCATGGGCCGTGAGGTTGACCCGCCGGGCTTCGTACTGTTTCACCGGTGAATTGCTGACAACGGCACAAATATCTTTGTAATGGATGCCGAACACCCGGTCGCCTCGTTTGCCAATCCCGATCGGGCCCAAATCAATTTCCCCTGCATGACGGATGATCCCGTAAATATATTTTCCCTCTTTTACTTGTATTTCGTTTTCCATGGAATTTCTGTTTTTTTACACTTCCCATTTTTCGGGAAATATTTTTAGGTCGATAAAATTGAAAATAGGCAGCGGGATGGTGTAAATGAAATCGATCCGGTCTTTATATTGCTCGCCCAAGTCGCCCATAATGTTGTCTATTTCTTTTTCACGGCCACTGTTGATCAGGAAAGCCGTGTTCATAAACATGTTATCGCCGCTGATTTTATTCTGTTTTTGTCCGAAAACGGCACGCTTAAAGGCATCCAGTATATTATCAGCTTCCTGTTCTTTCTTTAGCACTAGCGCATTCTCAACCAGTTGGCTCGCACACACCATTTTTTCCTTTTTCAGGCCGGGTTCAGGTTCTAGTTCCACCTCTTTCCGGATGGTTTGCACTTCGGCATTTTCGGCATCAATTTCCTTAAAAATGACTTCCATATTTTTCCAGCGCCCTTTCAGGTTAAACTCGACCATGTTTTCGAAGCTGCGGAGCAATTCGGAAAACTCACCGTAGCGGCGCTGCAATAAATTGCGGATTTCATCGGGCGTAGCGGCAATCGTTCCAAACCTGACGGGAATGACACTTCTGAATTCCTTCATCACCTCTTCAATCACTTTTTGGTGGGACAGGATGTTTTCAGGGTTCACCACAAATCTGTTGAGTGGGTGGTCGCTCACAACCATGCAAAGCCCTTCAAACCCAATTGTTGTGACCAGATTTCCTTGTTCCCCGATTCCGATTGGGCCAAAGTTGCAATCGTAGCTCGATGCAATCACACAATAAATGTATTTTCCGTCTCTCTGCATATTGATTTATATATGATTAGTTTGTGTTATTTCCTTATTTTGACCAACACCGAGTTTTGTGTCACTTGTTCTTCAGTGAAATAAAAAAGATCATCAGTTGTTGATTGTTTTACTGTCTCCATATAGTTCGTTATTATGCGGTAAGCTTGGTTAATTGAATTAAAATAAGCTTCGTTTCCATCACCTGAATTGATATCTGGGTGTGCCAATTTCACCTTTGCCAGATAGGCTTGTTTAATTTCTTTGGCTGAAGCTTGTTTTTGAATACCCAATTCTTTTTTTGCCTGTAAGATTTGGGCGAAGTTCAATTCGACCACCTCGAGTGTAAAGAAACTGTAACATGGCAGTGGACCAACAAACTTGAAATTTAATTCGCCTTCAAATTCTTTGTCCAGCTCATCGAGCGAAGCTTCAAAGAGACTTATTTTTGATTTGCTAAGCAAGAATGCCACATTGGCCACCATCTGGTCATTCATCACTTCATGTTTTTGTATGTTTTTGCAATGAGCTCCCAGCAGTCCAATAATTTGCTCCATTGTTTGGATAGCCTTTTCGTCCAGCTTTTCCTTGATCAATTTCCCTATTTGCATCTGGTCGGCAGTTGACACGCTGATCGCTTTTGCCAGCAATTTTTGCCTGAGCTCATCTACCGCAGGGTCAGTAACCACCTTTTGCAGTATTTCGTTAAAGTTTGCCCATGTTGCAGCAATATTAATTTCAACCATGTTGCTGATTTTTTCCAGAATATCAAGGCAAAGCGTGTATCCTTTTTCAAGGATTTTACGGATTTCATTTTCATTTTTTGAGAAAGTACCGAGTTTCATTGGAATAAGCATGGAAAATCCTGTTTCCATTAAACTCTCAAGCACTTTCTGATGGTCAACCAGCAAATGTGCCAGGGTTTCTTTGTTGGTATGTAACAAACTGACATATTCTTTTTCGGCAACAATGGCCGATATCTCTTCGTGCTCGATAACCTGTAGCCCCAATTTTTTTAATTCAACAAGCTGGTTGGGGGTATAATCGCTATGTGTTATTCCGTATAGGTACAATTGGTTCGTTTCCATCATTTAATTCGTTTTTATTAGATTTTGTTTTTTCACCAATCCAATGGCTTCGTTGAAAAAAGAATCTTTGATCACAAGTTCCATGTCTGCTTCGGGCATTTTATCGTTGGCAGTTGTTATGGCTTTATGAATGGCTAACATGGCAGCTTTCCGGCAAATGAATTCAATATCGGCACCAACCATTCCCTCCGTTTCGGCGGCGAGTTTGTGAAAGTCAACATCCTTCGCCAATGTTTTTTTCCTGGTATGTATTCTAAAAATATTTTCGCGGACTTCTGAATTAGGTTCCGGCAGTTCGAAAAGGAGGTCGAAACGGCCACTCCGCAGCAATGCCGGGTCGATCAGGTCGATGCGGTTGGTAGCTGCCAAAACCACAACACCTTTCAATTCTTCAATGCCGTCCATTTCAGTCAGAAATTGGCTGATGACCCTTTCCGTCACATCCGATGAACCACTGTTTCCCGAACTCCGGTGCGGCGTCAAGCTGTCAATTTCATCAAGAAAAAGAATGGTAGGCGCTGCCTGTCTTGCTTTTTTGAAAAGTTCGCGCACCGCCTTTTCTGATTCCCCAATGTATTTACTGATGATTTGCGGCCCTTTTACCGAGATGAAATTGACCCCACTTTCGCTCGCAACTGCTTTGGCCAGGTGGGTTTTCCCGGTACCCGGCTTTCCGTACAAAATGATCCCTTTGGGCGGCGATGCGTTGGCTTTTTCGTATAGATCAGCATATTTCAGGGGCCATTCAACCGCTTCCTTCAAAGCATCTTTTATTTCGTCGTGGCCACCAACATCTTGCCATTTCACATCCGGCACTTCAACAAATACTTCACGAATGGCTGAAGGTTCGACCTCTTTCATGGCATCACGAAAATTATCCATTGTCACTTCAAGGTCTTTCAGTAGTTCATAGGGGATTTCGGCCATTTCAAAATCAATCTTTGGCAGAATTCTCCGAAGGGCTGTCATGGCTGCCTCGCGGGCAAGAGCTTCCAGGTCGGCCCCAACAAATCCATGGGTGATTTCGGCCAGTTTTTCCAAGCTGACATCTTCGGACAATGGAATGCCGCGCGTGTGGATTTCCAATATTTCGAGCCTCCCTTTTTTATCGGGAATAGAAACGGATATTTCGCGATCGAAACGGCCTGGCCTGCGCAGGGCGGGATCAATAGTATTGGGTATGTTGGTTGCCCCGATCACAATCACTTTGCCACGCGATTCCAGCCCGTCCATCAAGGACAAAAGCTGTGCGACCACTCTTTTTTCAACCTGTTTTTCGCCGCCCATGTCTTCACGTTTGGGCGCAATGGCGTCAATTTCGTCAATAAAAATAATTGCCGGGGCATGTGCCTGGGCGTCGCTGAATACTTTTCGCAAGCGTTCTTCGCTTTCGCCATAAAACTTCCCCATGATCTCGGGCCCTGAAATATGCACAAAATAGGCATCGGTCTCATTCGCAACGGCACGTACAATCAATGTTTTCCCTGTTCCGGGAGGTCCGTAAAAGAAAACCCCTTTCGGTGGCTGGATCCCCAGCCGTTCGAACACTTCAGGATATTTTAATGGCAATTCGATCATCTCGCGGATACGCTGTACCTGCATGGACAGGCCACCAATATCTTCGTATGAAACTTTAGAGGAGCGTTTTCCCGGCTGTTTCGACAATTCAAGTTGCACCTGGGTGTTTGGATTGATCAGTACAACTCCGGTCGGCGTACTGTCGGTAATATCGTAATCCACCGAACGTGACCCAAACAGCGTGGCCCTCACTTTATCGCCCTTCAGTACCGGGACCCCGTCAATCAACGAACCAATGTACCTGGCATCATTCGCTTTAAAAGGTGAACCCGATGTTGCATTGGGGTGTATCTTTATTTTCAGGGCCGGCTTGTAATTTGTTTTACTGATCTTCACCTTTTCGTCGATTCCAGCCTGCGCGTTTCCTCTTGTAATCCCGTCAATCTGGATGATTTGTTTTCCACGGTCTTCATTGTAACAGGGCATCACCTTGACCGGCGTTTTACGTTTGCCTTCAATCAGGATGATATCACCGGGAGATAAGCCAGCGATTTTCATGTCGGCCGGATCAATCCGTGCAATTGCCCTGCCTACATCTTTCAACAAGGCTTCCTTTACTTTCAGGATCAGATCATCCGTATTTGGTTCCATTGTTTTGCCTGTTTATTTTTGTTTGTTTATTCTTCTTATTTCTTGAATTTCTTGATCTCCAAGATCTTCTATTTTTTGACCAAAAAGAAAATCTCTCAGCACATTCAAGGCTTGAAGCCCTTTTATTTCTTCGGGGAACATCGGTACCCTGATAATAGTACAAGGCATTTCGCTGAGCTGTTGCAGGTATTTTTGCTGGGCTTTTTTTCGTCTGGTACAGAAATCGCATGTACCATCCGTCATCACGTGGTTGACTACCATTTGACTGATGGACATCCGGTATTTTTTCAGATCAGATAGTAATCTGTAGGTTTCTTGTACGGCCATTGATTCGGGTATGCAAACCGGTATAAATTCGCATTGGTTTTCATCACTAAGCAAAGCTTCAATTCGTTTGATTGTTTTCTTTAGGTTTAAAAGCAGGGTATCAGTCTCATCCACTTTATACGACCCGGTGAAACTGGTGATTAGGTAGCGGTACTTCCAACGCATCCGTGCTGCCACTTTGATCCATTCGTCCAGCATTTTAGGCGATGACAATAACCGAAGCACATGCCCGGTGGGTGCTGTATCCACAACATATTTTTCAAATTCACCTTCTTCTATCAGGTCGATGATGGTTTTGAAGCTCATCACCTCATCAATGCCTGGAATGGTCAGGTTCAATAACTGATCTGTATCTTCAGTGTCCAGGTTGGTTGAAGTGTCAAAGAGTTTTTTCAGTTGCGCCTGGTGTTTCTCTTTAAAATCCGAAAATGCTTTATCGGCTGATATTTCGATGGCGGTGAGGTTTGCTACCCCTTCAATTGGCTGAAGTTTATACCCGATTGGCTGTTCCAGGCTGTCGGAAACCGAATGGGCCGGATCGGTTGAAATCAGCAGGGTGCGGTAATTTTTTGCTAACTCAATTGCCGTTGCTGTTGCACAACTGGTTTTGCCTACCCCGCCTTTTCCACCGAAAAGGATCAGTTTCAGATTGGCATTGTTCAAGCCTGATAATGCCATGGGTTATTTTTTTATCCGGATTTCCAGAATTCCGTTGTTGTACTTTGAATTCAGGTTTTCCATGGTACCTTTCACCGGGAGCAGCAATTCTTTCCGGTATTTCCGGTTTTTATTGGCTGCCGTGATTTCCAGTATATCTTCTTTTAAATCCACGACAATCTCATTCTCCGACATTCCCGGCATTTCCGCAATGATCAGCAATTCGTCCTGTTCATCAAAAATATCGGTTATTGGCTCCCTTTCTTCATCCACTTTTGGCCCTTCAGGTGTTTTCTTGATGTTTCCAAAGGTTTCAACTTTTGGGCTGCCACCGACTGCCGATTTAATTGTAAAGCCATAAACGCCTTTCATTCCTTTTTTGAGATGTTCCAGGTCGATGTTGCCTTCTTTCCTGATTTCGCCTTCTTCTTTCAACTGGCCAGCCAAGTCAACTAATTTTTCAATGTCTTTAAAAAATCCACCTAAGCCGAAAAGGTCAAAGTCAGCTTTCTTTTTTTTGTCATCTTCATTTCCCATGGGTTCAAATTATTAGGTTTTCATTATCATTACTTATTTATTGAAGCCTCCAACAGGGCAATGCGCTCCTTGAGTTGGTCGCGTTCGGCGTTCATCTCCTTTTCTTTTGCACCTGAGGACAGGTAAGAATCTTCCTGCCACCAATTGATGCCCATTTCCATTGCCCGGTCAACCGATGCCACCAGCAACCTGATCTTAATAGTCAACAGATCGATATCAGCAATTTGAATTTTGATATCACCTGCAATCACAATTCCTTTGTCCAATACCCTTTCCAGAATATCTGAAAGGCCTGATGATGTTACCGAATGTGAAATATTTTCAGCCATAAAAGTCCCCTATCTATAATGTTAGTTTCAAATTCCAAGTTTCAAATTCCAAGCGTTTACCCCATCTTGAAAAAACCTCACAACTGAGCACGGCTTTCCCTCCCCCTTCGGGGGAGTTGGAGGGGGTTTCTAATATTTTAGCGGCATGGTTTTCCAAACAGGGACATCTGCCTGGTCTTTGTCTTCTGTAATTTTGTCGCCTTTCCCGGGTTGTCCTTCGACCTTCATCGCCTGCGAACGAAAATCTTCAATATCTTTCAAGCGCGTATAGATGGCTTCGAGCCTGAGTTCAATCCTGCTCTTTTCAACCAGGAGGCGCTGTTCTTCCTTGCTGAGCATGTACAGGTCAATATATACTGAGTTCTGCTTTTCAGAAGAACCCCCTTTTTGCAAGCCGCCCATTGTCCGGACATTGTGCATTCCTTTAATTGAACTTTTATTATTAGCCATTGGTAATTAGTTATTGGTAAATAGTAAATTGGTCATTTTTGGCCGTTCAAAATAAGTTCCGGTACAGGAAGTTGGTAACGTTCAATCAGTTCTTCGACAATATGGCGTACCCGTTCCTGGTTGGTTTTTGATCCGATCCGGCTGGTTTCAGAAGTTAAAATATCCTGGCAGATTTGCCGGAAAACTTCCTTTGACCCGGACGGTGTCGTATTCATGACGCTTAGTGTTTTTGCAATCATGATGCAGGCCCTGACCGTGGGGTCGAACTCTGTTTTTCCCGATTCGCGCAAGCTGCGTACAACGCGCACAATTATTTCGGCTTCTTCCCGTGGAAGGTGTGATTTGGCCATGGTGATTTCCAGCTCAGTATCGAAATCAAAATGATCGACATCCAAGGTTACCATGCGGTCGCGCAAGGCATCCTGCGTGCGGTTTACGCCGGCATATTCTTCCGGATTTGAGGTGAAGATGGCGCAAAAATCAGGGTGTACCGACAAGTACGAATCTTCACCCGAAGTTGCCGAGGTGCTCATCATCCGTTCTTGAAGAATGGGAAGCAGGATGTTGTTTGCTTCGGGGCGCGAGCGGGTAAACTCATCATAAATCAAAGTGAAGCCATGTTTTACGGCCAAGGTCAGGCGGTTGTTCACCCACTGCTTGGTCATGTCTTCTTCGTATTTATGCACGGTATGGATAAACCGGTCATCTAGTTTCTTGTACTTGTAGCCACTTTCTCCGCCAATCAAATCCGAAGTTTTAAATTCGGCATCACCGTGAATGATTACAACCGGCCTGCCTATTTTGCTGGCAAGGTGCATGGCAACTGTTGTTTTACCGGTTCCCGAAGGGCCCCTGAAATGCACCGGAAAACCCGCTTTGATATAGGTCCTGGCACGATTGGTAATGTCCCTTACATATTCCGTTTCAACAAAATCGGGTAGCGGGGTCGGTTCGAGAACGGTATTCAGATCATTTATCATTTTTCGTCTATTTAGTTTCGAGTTTCGGGTTACGAGTTTCGAGTTGGAAAACTCCGGAACCGCCCTATTTTGAGAAAGCAGTTCCGTAGTTACACCTTGGTTTATTTCTTCTTTTTTTCGCCCTTTGCTTTTGGGAAATAGGCATTCTCCAACTTCGTGAGTTTGCCTTCTTCCATCAATTTTTTGCTCACATATCCGATCCGCATCCTTTGCTCACCAAGTGGCTCTTCCATGTCGGATACCTTGACACCTTCCGGATGTGCATTCACATACATGATGACTTTTTCTTCCAGGCTCAAGTCTTTTGGAAAATCAAATGTTTGCTTTTCCTCCTTTACCGGCTTTTTCTCAATTTTTGCTTCTTCTTTTTCTTCTTTCTTGGCTTCAACATTTTTCGGTTTAGCCACAGGTTCTGGTTTTGGGGGTGTTGTGCTGCTGTTTTTAATTTGTGCAATGGCATCCGATAAACCCTGCCATTCAGCAGCGGCCTGCATGCGGTCGGTCGATAGGTTGTTGATCAGGTTGGCAATTGAGCTTTGTATTTCGCCTACTCTGTTTCGAATGGCACCCATTGACTGATCAAAATCTTTCATCCGCTTCACTTCACTTGCTGACAAATCGGTACGTGATTGAAGAAGTTTGTTTTTCAATTCTTCGGCCATCTGTTGGTTTTCTTTGCTAATTTCAGCCAGCCGTTCGTGAAATGTTTTCAGTAAAGTGCGGGTAAAAGCCACCCGTTCTTCCAAATTAGTATTTAAATCGTTGCGAAGGTTGACCGACATCTCAACCCTTTCGCTAGCAAATTGGCTTACCAGGTTCTGGGCGTTTGTAAGTATTTCTTTCACACCAGCTTTTGACCGGTTGACATCTGCTTGGATGTTTTTCATCAAAGCATCGAAATCTTTTAAGCGGTCTTGGTTTTGTGTTTCCCGATCCTGGTTTTGTTTTGCACGGTCAGTCCTGGCCTGTGCAAATGTTTCTTCCAAATTTTCGGCCATTTCGCCACGTGAGGCAGAGAATGCAGTAAGCAGGTCGGCCGTGGAATGCTGAATATCTTCAACTTCTTTTTGAATGGTAGAAATTGAATCGCGGATACCGTTCATCAAATTACTGAAATCGTTTAACCGTGCTACTTCGCCCTGTGTTAGGTTGGCACGTAAAGTTGCGGCATTGGCGTGCAGGTTGGCAGCCATTTCAAGGTGGTTCTTCCTGAAACCATCCAGGGTTTTTTGTACTTCAACAACCAGTTCTTCATTTTCTTTGAGCCTTTGTTGGTATTCGTTTGCCCTCTTTTTGTAAGAAGCCAATATTTCTTCGCTCATTTTTTTCATTTCATTCGCTAATCCCATTTGTTTTTCTCCTATTTGATTTGTACCTGGAAACAGGCCTGATTAAAAATTCGTTTCATTTCAATTTTTTCTTTTAATCAAATGTTTGCACATTTTACATATCTGGTTAATGGGAGTAGTTGGACTAAATGCTTTGAATGAAGTCGAACTGGCTGCCTTTCGTCTTATGCTATTTCACTGAGTAAATTTTGATGTACTTCTTTTACTTCACGGACAAATATCCGGTCTCCTTTAGCAAGGAGCATTTTAAATTTATCGATAGTTATGTGGTGTATTTTTTGGTAATCCAGAAAGTGGTTGACCACCACCTCTTTTTTCTCTTCCAAAGCCTGTGAGATGTTAACCAGTTCTGCGCGGAAGTTGTTTATTCTTTCTGTATTGTTGTTTTGCAAGTTGTCTTTTACTTCGAGTATCCCTCTTTTTAGGGACTGGGTCATGGCTTTTTGATCCTCGATGAATTGATAAAAATAATTTTCGGCTTCTAGTTCTTTTTCGTCGAGTCTGTTTAGGACATCTTCCATCATCCGGTTGTAGTCTTTTTTGCGCAGTGAACCATTTTTTGACAAGTTTTCGCGTAGTTGCGAATTGATTGTTTCCCGTTCTGCTTTATAATCTTTAAGTGAATTGCTAAAATCTTTCAATAAACCGAATGAGGATTCAGTGATAGCATCGGATTGGTTAAAAACAGTTTCAATGTTTTTGATGCGGGATTCGTACGAGCTAATTAGAGTTTCAATAAAATCATTCACATTGTTTGCCGGTCCGGTTTCCATTGGTTTTTCTAATTTGAGTTCATTTCTTTTATAGTCAGTCGGAAGTAATATGAAGGATTCTTGGCAAACCATGCGTACCAGCGATAATCCAGGCAAGGATGTTTTAGCAAGAAATCTCTTAAACATCAGCTGCAAATAATTATGCAGCTTTTGCTGTTAAACCGATTGCTTCTGCATACTTCAAATAAGTTTCAACAGATGCAACGACTACTCTTGCTTCAATTGCAAGCAGTTCGATACCAACTAAAGATACCCTTACCCATGCGTCAACTACTACTCCTTTGTCAAGGATGCGGTCGATTACTTCAACGAGGCTCGATGAGCCAATTGTTTTTTCTACAGCCATTGTGTGATTGTATTAAAAAATTAATTATTTATTCCTGTTCTTTAATATTCGAGGGACAGGATCACCTCGTTGGCTTCTTCTTTCCAATGAATATGCCACGATTATATTTACAGGTTGGCACCAGTAGGACCAGTCGCAATAACGATTTTACCGACAACTGGTTAAAAATGTGAAAAAATATTTGCGCTCTTCATTTAGAATTTTCTATGTCGAAAAAAGGCCAAAAAAAACGCACAACTGTGCGTTTTTAAAGCTATTATTTTCGTCTTGTTTTACACCGGTGCTTTAGCCCGGTGGATGTTGCAGCGTGCCACCCAAAAAGGCTTTAGCCTTTAAAGTATGGCATCACTCTGTAACATTAACGGCTAAAGCCGGGTTGTTGCCGGGATCTTGTAATCACCGGGCTAAAGCCACGGTGCAAAAAAACAACTGAATCAAGACCGCGGTGCAAAAAACCGGACAGCTAAAGCCATGGTGTAAAAAACATGGTTCAAAAAGGCAGTACAGGTGTATTGCTTTTTCATTTTACACCGGTGCTTTAGCCCGGTGGATGTTGCAGCCTGCCGTTCGAAAAGGCTTTAGCCTTTAACGTATGGGATGACTCTGTAACATTAACGGCTAAAGCCGGGTTGTTGCCGGGATCTTGTAATCACCGGGCTAAAGCCACGGTGTAAGAACCAACCGAATCAAGGCCGCAGTGCAAAAACCAATTAACTCAAGGGTACGGTGTAAAAAACAACTGAATCAAGGCCGCGGTGCAAAAAACCGGACAGCTAAAGCCATGGTGTAAAAAACATGGTTCAAAAAGGCAGTACAGGTGTATTGCTTTTTCATTTTACACCGGTGCTTTAGCCCGGTGGATGTTGCAGCCTGCCACCCAAAAAGGCTTTAGCCTTTAAAAACTGTAAAACCATATTTTTGGATAAACTCATTATGTTCATCTTCCCATGTCTTTTTCTTATGGTGTTCTTCCTGATTTAAAATATACTTTCTTACCGCGCCAACCTGCGACTCGCTGACACTGACAGCAAAATATTCTTTTTGCCAGTTAAGTTTATTGTTACCTAAATCATTTTGATTAAACCAAAAAGAAGACTCACCTTTTATTAACTGCATCACCTTTTCAATGGTTTGGTTATTTTTCAAGCGAAAAAGACAATGGGCATGATTGTGATGCCCGTTAACAACTTCCATTAATATCTCCTTTTCCAAGGCATTTTGGTGTATGTGTTCAAATAAGGTCTGTCTAAAATCCTGTTTTAGCAGAGGTTTTCGGTTTTTGACGGTCCAAACTGCATGAATCCAAATTTTTACATATGACATAGCTATAATATTAACGGCTAAAGCCGGGTTATTGCCTGGGTTCTGTAATCACTATCCGTTTTCGAAGGTTGTTTGGGCAACAAGTCCCGGTGCTTTTTTGGCCTTCTTCGGGTGTGCCCCATAGATGATGTAGTCATTGTATTTGGCTACGTTCCTGTTTTCCCATATTTTTTTGCCGGTATCGCAGTGTTTTACCAAGAGCAGGTAAATTTCGTTGGCCTTTTCGGTACGTATTTCCGTAGCTATTAACCGGTCGGCAAATGCATCGCTTTGGGCTTCTAACGCCTGCTCATATGCTGTGATGGCTTCGTTTAGCCGGGCCAGTACACCGGCTGTTACCCCTACTTCCGCCAGCTCTGCCAACTGTCCTTCGGCAACCCGGAGGGCGCGCTTGCCCTTGTGCCCAAGTTTCCACCCATTTAGCCTGGAGGTGCCGGAAACACCGAATTTACGATAGGCAGCCGATTCTTTTCCGTACCTGTTTTCGGCCTTTTTCATGAGCGCCGAAATTTCTTCACGGACAATTACCGCACGGGCATCTTTCTCCCCGGTCATGTTTATTTGGTCGCCAAGGAGCTCATCATCACTGGGAATTTCAATATAGGACTGGAGTAAGGCCTTTAGTTCATTGATATTTTCAAGGGAGACACCAAATTTGGCAAATTCGTCGATGTCGCGTACCATCATGGACATTTTTGATATTACCAGGGTGAAAAAAACAGGTTGTTTAATCTTGAAAAGAACCTTCGGTAAGTGTTTTTTCATGTGTCAAAGACTAAAAGGTTTCTGTTTTGATTATCGGAATTGCTGATAAAAGCGAACTAAAATTATTCAAAAAAAATTTTACCAAGCTTTTTTTACGAAGAAAATCCTCCAAATTGTATTCTGAATAGTCAAATTAGATCATTTTATGGTCCAAATACCACATGGAGGGTTCCGAAGCCCATTCTGACAAGTACGGTGAGAACTTGTTTCGGTACGATAATAAGATGAAGCAGTACGATAAGAACTTGTATCAGTACGATAAAGAAATGAAGCGTTACGATATTAGCTTGTAGCAGTACGATTAGAAAATGTATCAGTACGATAAGAAAAAGTAACGGTACGATGAAGTGATGAAGTAGTACGATAAGGTCATGAAATGGTACGATAACAATCTGCAGGCATCGAAATTCTCCCGTACGACTTTTTTTGTCTCCGGAGAAGAAAAAGTGGTGCCCTCACTGCCAGGTTCTTCATTCCATCTGAAAATTGCTTGGGTTGAATGAAAAAATTTTAGAACCCAATAACTTTTTACATGGCTCCAATCCGATCGCCCTTGATCCGGGCCATCCGCTTTACTGTTTTGATGCAATTCAGAAATCACCGGGCTAAAGCCGCGGTGGAAAAAACCGGACAGCTAAAGCCATGGTGTAAAAAACATGGTTCAAAAAGGAAGTGCAAGTGTATTGCTTTTTCATCTTACACCGGTGCTTTAGCCCGGTGGATGCCACAGCCTGCGTTCTAAAAAGGCTTTAGCCTTTAAAGTATGGCATGACTCTGTAACATTAACGGCTAAAGCCGGGTTGTTGCCGGGATCTTGTAATCACCGGGCTAAAGCCACGGTGCAAAAAACCAACAGAATCAAAGCCGCGGTGCAAAAAACAATTAACTCAAGGGTACGGTGTAAAAACCAACTGAATCAAGACCGCGGTGGAAAAAACCGGACAGCTAAAGCCATGGAGTAAAAACATTCAAGTTCATCCCGAGCACTCGGGATCACATTTTTTGCAACTACTTTTTCAATCAAAATTTCGATGCACCTGCACTGCATCTCCCCCTCACACCTTCCCCTCTCTCGTCTCCTGTCTCCCATCTTCCATTACGCCCCGATTTTTTCGATACTGATGTTGTATTTTTTCATTTTCCGAATGAGGGCATCCCGTGTTATGCCGAGTAAATCAGCGGCAGTAGTTTGATTATAGGCACAATCTTTTAAAGCAGAATGAATCATTTTTCTCTCAATATCTTTCAAGTTATAAGAAGTGCTTGTTTGTGGAGGAGCAGTTTTACTGCCGCCTTGGGTTACTGGAAAATCGCTAAGTTCAAGCGAGTTTCCCTTACAAAGGATGATGGCGCGCTCAGTCATGTTTTTCAGCTCCCTGACATTTCCGGGGAAGCTGTATTTTTTTAATCCGCTGACCACATTTTTACCGATTACCGGCAGTGGTTTATTGAGTTTCATTGAAAAGTCTTTGGTGAAAAACTGTAACAAGGGCCCGATATCTTCCGGGCGTTCCCTCAGCGCAGGCATCTTGATGTGCAAGGTATTTAACCGGTGGAGCAGGTCCAGTCTGAACCTGTTTTCTTTGACCAATTCATCCACATCGCGATTAGTCGCTGAAATAATGCGGAAGTTCGTTGCTATTTGCCCGGTGTCGCCCACCCGGGTTATTTTTTTTTCTTCAATGGCACGCAGAATCTTTGCTTGCAGGTTGACCGGCATATCGGCAATTTCGTCCAGGAACAAAGTACCATTGTTGCTCACTTCAAAAAAACCTTTTTTGTCGGTAATTGCGCCTGTAAACGAACCTTTTTTGTGCCCGAAAAATTCACTTTCCAGCAACGAATCGGTAATTGCGCTGCTGTTGACCGGGCAAAAAACGTTGTCTTTCCGCTCGCTGGCATAGTGGATAATCCGGGCAATATTTTCTTTTCCTGTCCCACTTTCGCCGGTTATCAGCACATTTGTAAAGGGATATTTTGATGCCGTCAGTGCCATTTCCAGCACTTCTTTTAACGGGGGGCTTTCTCCAATAAGATGGCGTTCAATCCGCTCCGAAAGGCCTTTTGATATTAACGAATATTTTTCCTCCATTTGAACAATTCGCTGCTGGAGTTGAAGGAATTTTTGGGTGCGCTCAATTGCAATCGAAATATCGATGTGGCGGAAAGGCTTTCGCAGGTAGTCCATGGCTCCCAACCGCATGGCTTTGATCACTGTGTCCATATCGCCATGTGCCGAAACAATAATGACTTCAATGTTCGGATACCTGTCTTTCACTTCTTTCAATACATCAAGCCCGTTCATCCTAGGCAGTCGGACATCAAGAATAAGCAAGTCTATTTTCTCTGATTTAAGGACGGATGAGCCATGAGTCCAGGTGTTGGATTCAAAGGCTTCAAATCCTGAATTTTCAAGTAACTCGTGCAGTTCTTCAGTAAAGGGTTTTTCATCATCAAGAATTAATACTTTCATTTTTTGTTTCTGATGAAAAGTTCGTTCATTGAATTCAATCTCTGTGAAATTTTGATTCATATGCATTTTTGTTTTTATTCGCCTGAGTTAGAGATGAAAAAGCATTAAAATTTTCAGGGAGTATGAGAATTGTTCGTATGTTAAGGCACTGATATTGAGATGTTCATTAAGGTCAACTCTTATGCTGACAGAATCAAAATTAGTAGAATTTTTTCTTTTTGCAGTTTATTTTTTGGAAATAATTTAACAAGACTCGTGTACATTTTAGCTTCGGCAGCCCTCCTGGAAAACTGAAGTAAGCCTTGTGATCTTTCAAATTTATCGGTTATTACGATCCTTTCCGTCGTTCGTTTATGTTGATTCAACACTGGTTAAGGTTTCCAACAGGTATTGTGATTCGTATGGACGTTCCTTTTAATACTTTACTTTGTATCTGTATATCTCCTTTCATTTCTTTTATAATTCCAAACGATATGGCCAGTCCCATTCCGGTCCCTTTCCCTTCTTCCTTTGTTGAATAAAAGGGTAGCATGATATTGCTGATGTCTTCTTTTTTGATTCCAGTGCCGTTGTCGCTTACTTCAATGTGAATACTTCCTTCTTCCTGAAAAGTGTGGATCATTATTCTTTTTTCAAAATCTTCGGTTAATGCCTTTTCCTCCAAGGCATCTTTGGCATTAATGATCAGGTTGAGTATTACCTGCTCAAATTTGAAGGTATTGCCAATGACCGGGGAAATATCTTCACTCAAATCGGTGATCAGGTCAATGGCTTTATGTTTATATTGTACCATGACCATAGACAAGGAATTCATGATACTCTCATTAATGTTGAAAGCTGTCGGGATATAATCATCATGATCCCTTGAAAAGGCTCGGATATGGTCAATAATCTTTCCGATCCGGTAAATGCTTTCAAAAATTTTATTGATTTTTATGGACAAGTAACTGTTTTCTTTTTCTTTCGTTTTTGAAATTTCCATCAACATATTTTCAAGGCTCATGGAGATGGTATTCAGTGGCTGGTTAATTTCGTGGGCAATGCCTGTTGCCATTTCGCCCAGTCCTGCCATTCGTTCGGTATGAATTAACTGCTTCTCAATCTCCTTGCGCTGCGAGATATCCCTGACAATGGCCATAAATGATTGTGGCGTGCCATTGCTTTCCTGAATCAGTGTCGTGCTTACTTCGCCCACAAATTTCTTTTGATCGGCCTTTATCAAGATAAATTCCACATCCTGTTCCAATCCTTCTGCCATGGTTTTCTCAACAACTTCCCTCACTTTTTTGAGCGATTCCTTATGAATGAAACGTATAAAATGCTTTCCAACCAAATCATGTTTATTTTCGGTTCCGAAAATTTCAAGCATAATGCTCGACACTTCAGAAATGCGTCCTGCCAGGTCAATGATCAAAATTCCTTCAGGCGAAGCGTTCAGCAGGGTGCGGTACATATTTTCTGATTCGACCAAAGCCTCTTCAGCCAGTTTTCTTTTGGTGATGTCGATAATTGTTCCCTGCAAAGCCTTTTTCCCCCCATAGTTGATCCGGTTGGCTGAAATCTGGAGCCAGCACGCCAAACCATCCTTTCTCACTCCTTTGTACTCGTTGGATAAAGATTCAGTTTGCCCATCAGTTGTTTTTAGGCCATCAATTAATCCAATACAGAAGATGGAGGCAAGTTGGGCAACAGAAAACTTTTTAATTTCTTCTATACTATAGCCGGTCATGCGAGCAAACGATTCATTGGCAAAGACAACTTGCTCTTCCACGATAACCACGATGCCTTGCAACGACTTCTCAACCAGGGTACGGTATTTTTCTTCCGATTCAAAAATTGCGGCTTGAGCCAGTTTCAGCTCTAAAGTATCCTGAAAAACTTCCAAAATGTAGGACTCGCCATCGTAGTGTACCTGTTTCGCATTTTTCAGGATCGGGTTGTTTCGTCCATCAGAACATTTGATGGTGGTATCCATTCCCTTAAAATCTGTTTGATTATGGATCCAGACTGGGCAATCTTTCGAAGCGGAACCTTTGGGACAAAGCTTGTCGCACAATTGCCCAATGAGTTCTTCCTTTTGAAAGCCGGTGATTGCACAAGTCTCATCATTTACATCCCGGATAATGTAATCTTTTCCGATCAGCAAGATACCGCCTGGAATATTTTCATAGATTGCTTGCAAACGTTCTTTCGATTCTTCCAGCTTATTTTTACTCTCAATCAACAGGCTCTTCTGCTTGTCTAAATCCAGGAAGACACTGATCTTGCTTAAAAGTATGTTGATGTTATAAGGCTTAAGCAAATAGTCCACCGCACCAGCCTCATATCCTTTAATCAATTGAGCATCACCATTGGAATAAGCGGTAAGAAAAATAATGGGAACCGTCCGCCTTTTTTCATTGCTCCGCATCAATTTCACAAATTCAAAGCCATTCATATGGGGCATTTCAATATCAATCAAGGCAAGTGCCAGATCAATTCCTTTTATCTTCATCAAAGCTTCGGGCCCTGAACTTGCTTTTATGATATTGATGTTTTGGTTTTCCAGAATATTTTCCAGCAGCGTTAAATCGATAAGGTTATCGTCAATAAGAAGTACGTTGGGGGTCAAGGCTGGATTCATGGGTGCGTAGATTCAAGTCACAAATGCGACAAATCAATTCAAAGCTGCATAATATATTTCAGAACTTCACTATAAAATAATGGATGAGCAAGACCAATTCTTTTGTAAAAAGAATCGATTCGTCCAATCCATTCCATTAAAATCTTCTCGGTTTGATTACGATTTAGGAGGATAGTTTTTGTCGGCGAAAGCCATTTTCGCCAGACCTAAATCTACCAATACGGCCAATTCCTGTTTGATTTGGGATAATGTCGTGTCGAGTTGGTCAAATGTTTCTTCCGACACTTCATCCCAAATGAAGAACAAGTATTCATTGAAAAGACTACACAAGGATTTTGCTTTGTCCAGGCAAATTACGCGATTGGTCTCACCGCTGCATGTTACGCCTTCAATAATAGCATCCAACATGTTTGCGTAATTATCTAAAAGCTCTTTTTTCAAAGGAAGGTCATTACACTCTTCGCTGCATTTGTCCAACGCTGTTTTAAAAATATCCAGCTTTTGCTGCAAAGGTAGAACATATGATACCCCATCATTGTAAGGGATTAGATTCACAAATTTTGCGTCTATTGGTCTCATCTTATTTTAAAATTATAGATTAATAAAAAATAGAACTTAGGTGTTTGTGGTGTGTTAGACACTTGACGAATAGCTGTTTGAATTTTGTGGATTGAAAAAAATAGCTAGGTGGTAAGGTGCTGTGTTGTTAGAGCAAGTGCTTTTTATTGTTTGTATTATTTACCGAATGGGCTTCATCTATTGTCATAATCTCTTCAAAGCATTTTTTTATGCTGTCGCGCCAGTGAGGAATTGAGATCCCAAATTCCGTTTTTATTTTTTCTTTGCTGAGAACCGAAAAAGCAGGACGTTTGGCCAGTTCTGGATAGTCCTCCGAGGAGATGGGGGTTATTTTACATGTTTGTCCCGATAACCTGACAATCTCTTTGGCAAAATCATAGTTGGATGCGACACCTTCACCGGCGTAGTGGAAAATTCCTGTTTTGGTAATTCCGGTTTGTTCGTCATCAAGCATTTCCAGGATTGTAATTGCAAGGTCTCTTGTCCAGGTGGGGCATCCAAACAGGTCGCAAACGACTAACATTGATGCATGCATTTTGGCCAATCCCCATATGGTATAAATAGAATCATCAGTCGCTGATGAATAAAGCCACGAAGTTCGGACGATAACCGCTTTGGGGCATAGTACCTGAATGATCCGCTCACCCGCCAGTTTTGATTTTCCGTATTGGTTTACCGGAGCTGCCTGGTCGACCTCTGTATAGGGTCTATGAGATGAACCATTAAATACAAAATCGGTCGAGACATGAATGAATTTCAGACCATATTGATTGGCACAAATGGCCAGGTCTTTTAAGGCATAAGCATTTAACCAATAAGCTTTGCCACCCTCGTGTTCCGCTTTATTTACATCGGCATAGGCGGCGCAATTGATAATGCACGAGATTTTGTTTTTATAAATGAATGCATCGAATTTCTTAAACTTGTGCAAATAGAACTCCTGTAGATCAATAAAATGAAAATTCCACTGTGGAAATGCACTTACCCTTTTTTTTATTTCTGACCCCAGCATACTGTTGGTGTCTGTTACCAGAATATTCATAGTGGCTTTATTTAGCTGATTTTATTTTCCTGGACTGACGAGAAAGGGGGTGAATCTAACTCTGATATTCCTTCGTGGATTTAAAAGACCAGTAGAGCCATCCAAGACCATATCCCTTCGGAAAGCGAGAGAGAGGGAATTTGGGTTTGGGAATTTCGGGATTGGTGATGGCTTGGCTTGCTACTACTGTTCTTTTTCACCGAATTGCTAATTTCACCATTTACAGGACCTTCTGTCCTTTAAATGTGAAGGCAACAAGGTGTTTGTTACGGTTTAGTCCGGTTCGATATCTCCGATTTCAATGTTGACCTGTTCATCCGATCCTTCATTTACACCATGCTTGTCGTTTCCATTCTGATCGGTGGCAGCATCACCAGCATCTACAATCACAACGGTATTCGAATTTCCCAGATCAATGCCAACAAAAGCGGTATCTGTTTCTTCATTGGTTAATCCAGCTTTTTGGGCCACTTCCATGGAGTTGATACAGTAGCCTATACCGGCACATAAATTAGGATTGGGAGGAACAATGACATCCAGAATATTTTCGAATTCTCTTTTGAACAGCTCAATCAGTTCTTGATAGAAAGCACCTCCGCCGGCAATATATATTTTGGAAGTTTCCATAAAGTCATCATCCGAAAATTTCTTGCGCAGGATGGGGGAAATGACTTCATTGTAATAAATTCCAAGCGCTTTTGCCCGATGCTTCTTCAAATCGACCCGTTGCCTGTCTAAAATAATGGAACCACGCTGGAACGCTCTTTCAATTTGTTTTTCGGTCAGCATTTTTAAATAATGATCCTTTTGCAATTCCTTTTCCATCAAGTTGATGGCATAGGATAGCCCTTTCGAACTGACTGTTGTCCTATTGACAATTCCACTTGGCGTGGAAAGAGCTGCTTCAAAGGTGCCAAACCCAATGCTGACAATAAAGAAGTTGTCCTTTTCATGGATGTTTCCATTACGAATGGTTTTTATGCAACCGTCTATTTCCGTTATTACATTGACCTGTTCTACATTGACAACAACGTTTTCGACTGACTGTCCCCCGAATGTTTTCGTATCAATAGCAATCTGATGTTGCTTCTGTAGAAAATCGATCGCATCATTTTTGTAGGATTGATAAGAGGTAAAAGGAAACCCTGTTGTCAGGTGCAACTTGAAGTGTTGCCCTTCGGTTGCCAGTACCAGGCTTACCTGCGACAGAACCCGGTAGTCAAGGTCGTGAGCTGAGCTGTTAATAAATTTGTGGGGAGAAGTTCCCTCGATTAATGCCAAATCCCCAACAATGAAATTTTTGCCGTCAATGCCTGTAATTCTCATACCTTCAATGAAAGATTCCGCTACATTAACCAATTCTACGTTACTCTCTTCAAGTATGCTGGTGAAAGAATAGTTTTTTTTCATAATTTATTTGATTTTTTCAAGGTGTTAAGGTCACGGACCTATCTATTATTTTTGTTATCACTTCTCTCATAATTTATTAGAAGACAGAAATACGACAACAATTATTGCTTAGTACTTATTTATTATTCAAGCTATTGAAAAGGAAAGAATTCCCTTTTTTCGAAGTAATATTTTCCTGGGTAGCATCGCTTTTCGTGTGGACCGAACCCTGCGTTTTTTGATCGTTCTTCTGAACAGGAAAGGGAATGATCTGGCTTTCGGATTCCAATCCGGAAGTGGGAGCCTGTTCCCGGTTGATATTCGCATTGATAAAGCAGCCGGGGAAAGTGGAAATTACAGGGGAAGTTAGTTCCCCGTTGAACCGTGACGTCGCTTGAAGACTGGTGGATTCAGAAACTTCCGATATTCCTTCGAAGGTCCCGAATACCGTCAGGCATTTGCATTTTAATTTTCCTCTCAAGTGTCCGTGCTCTCCTATAATTACGGATTTGGTCGTACACACATTCCCCTGCACTGTACCGTCTATTCTCAGATTCGTTTCGATGGTGAAATCACCCTCTATTTGGGATTGGCTGTTCAGAATTAGAGGTGCCGATATTTGGGATTCTTCCTTTTGATTGTTTTGATCGTTCTTATTTCTTTTCCAACGCATAAATTTTTAGGCTAGTTATATTTTGTATATACCATTGATTCAATTCCGATGTCTTTACCGGTCGGCAGGGAAGGGGAGTCCCGGAGTCTTTTCAACCTTTTGTCACATTTACCAGCCGGGTTCTGCTATTGTTTCCGGAGATTGTAGTAAGGCAACAAGAAAGGGGCGGTTGATTGTAAGCAAATGAATGATTTTATAGCCAAGTGTTGGATGCAAGCCTGCCTTTGCCTCTGCAAAGACAGCTTGACATCCAACTTGATACTCAGCGTGAGTTATTTATTCAAATCATCTAAAATGGATTGTTATCCCTTAAATGCGACCTTGCCTCAGGCAATAACCATTGTCTGACGACAGCATTCCACATGCGGTGGTTTTTCGCCATCTTTGGATCGTTTTTCCGGTGATTACACGTCGACATACTACTCATCTGATGGACGAACCCCCGGCGACCGTATACACCATGGAACGAATTTTCATGTCTTTGTCCGCCGGCAGGGAGGTCGTTTCCCGGCGTTTTTCTTTCAAACTCTCGTCGCATTTACAATAGGCTGAGTTTTGCGAAATAAATTCGGGCACCAGCGCTTTCATCCGGTAAACCAGTTCATGCTCTGTTTCCGTTTGTGTTGCCTGAATCAATTCGTCAACAGCCAATTGTATCGTCTCGAATGGATACGTACGAACTTTTGCTGCTTTTATCTTTGGGTGGTGGGTTTGAATACTATTCTCTTCGTTAGCCAACAGTTCTTCGTATAGCTTTTCTCCGGGACGCAGTCCCGTGAATTCAATAGCAATATCTTCATTCGGTTTCAAACCTGCCAGTGAGATCATCTTAACGGCCAGGTCATAAATTTTGACGGGTTCTCCCATATCAAAGACATAGATCTCGCCTCCATTTCCCATAAATCCGGCTTCCAGTACCAGTTGGCAGGCTTCCGGGATGGTCATAAAATACCGGATAATATCCCGATGAGTGACAGTTACCGGACCTCCTGCTTCAATTTGTTTTTTGAACAGAGGAACGACCGATCCATTTGACCCCAGAACATTGCCAAAGCGGGTGGTGATAAATTGTGTTTTAACACTGGTTTCCTGGGTAAGCGCCTGGATATAGATTTCACAAATTCGTTTTGATGCTCCCATTACATTGGTCGGGTTGACCGCTTTGTCGGTGGAGATCATCACAAATTTTGCTACGCCATATTTTACTGACAAGTCTGCCAGTAGACGGGTTCCGCCCACGTTCACCCGGATCGCCTCGTAAGGGGTAGCCTCCATCAAGGGAACGTGTTTGTAAGCAGCGGCGTTGAATACGTATTGTGGTCGGTACTTCTCAAAAACCTGGCGCATGTGGCACTTGTCTGTCACATTGGCAACCACGACTTCAAATTTGTTTTGCGGGGAGTCGGCTAGCAATTCATTTTGCAAATCGTATAATGCGGATTCGGCCTGATCCAGTAAAATCACTTTCTGCAGGTGAAAAGCCATCAGCTGACGGACAATCTCGGAGCCTATTGAGCCTGCGGCACCGGTTACAAGGACTACAGCACCTTGTAACCCTTGCGATACCTTATCCATTTGAAGCCAGATGGGATCGCGACCCAATAAATCTTCAATCTTCAGCTCACGGATTTGTTGCGAACTAAATTTGCCGTCAATCCAGTTTTTTATTGGTGGTACTTCCCGTACGACGATACTGGCCGCCAAACAGCGGTCAAGAAACTTTTTCTTCCGGTCTCTTGTGATTCCTTCTTTGTCAATTGCCAGAATAATTTCGTGCACGTCCTTGCTCTCTACAATTTTCTCAAAAGCTTGCTTTTCGGAATAAATTTGATTGCCGGCCAACATTTTTCCGTGCAACAATTTGTTGTCGTCGATAAAACCCACGACATGGACCGATGAGCCTCCGTCATTTTCAAGTACATTCAGCGTAATCTGCCCCAGTTCTCCTGCCCCAAAAATCAATACCGGACGCGCGGGGCCCCGCTGGTTGCCATAGGCCTGGTACAAACTGCGTGTAACCAGGCGAAAGCCCATCAGCAGGATAAATGTTACCGGCGCATGGATCAGGATAATGGAAGGCGGGAGCGTCCATACGTCCGGCATGAGAAATAGCCAGGCCAAAGAAACGGGCACAAAAGAAAGCCCGGTGGCGATACTGATAGCTGAGAAAAGTTTTCCAGCATCATCAATGGACGAATGTCGCAGGATGCCCCTGTACGAACCGGTCAACACAAAGGCCAGCAAATAGGTAGGTAGAATTGCGAAACCCAACTGGGCCAGCAATTCTGCCAACGAAACCATGCCAATCTCCAGGTTAAACCGCAGGATGGTTGCGAGGAGAAACCCCAAGCCAACAATGCCCAGGTCGGCAACTAGCACCAGTTTTCGGTGCAGGCTGTACTGTTCAAACAATTTACGGATCGAATTAGTCATATGAATGGTGATTAAGAAGTGGCGTGAAATGTGATAGTTGTATGAGTGTATAAGTGCATGAGGTTATAAGCACATAAATACATGAGTGCATGAGTGCATGAGTGCATGAGTGGCGTTTCGGCTGGCGTGTTGCTCTTCGGGGTGGTGCAGTTTCCGAATCGCGATTGGCCGGCCTGCGTTGGTGAAGCTGACAGAGCGGGTACTGGATGCTAGATATTAGATGCTAGATGCTGGATGCTCTCAACCCGAATCCGTTAAAAGCTGGAGTAAACCCGTAACCTGAAACCCGTATATTCTTAATTTCTTCGTTGACGCTGTCAGGGTTACCGGCGCTGACAGGTCCTTGAATCCTGACAGGTTTCCAAAACCGGCTTGGCTTAACACGCTAAAGGCTTACTTCTTCGCTCAAACGCCCAAAGGTTCTGAAAACGCTTTGGGGTTGGCTGGTCTTGAAGCTGAAAAGTGCATAAGTAGATAAGTACATGCGTTCATTAGTCGCGGCTTTCTGCCCATTGTTACCCCAAGGGTCGGGGCAGGCTGGCAACCGTGATTGTTTTCCGTTTGCTTTGCCACCTGCTTTAGCTGATGGATTAGGGAATGCTATTGGTTTCGGTGGCTTTAACACAATTGTTTTTACATCTGTTTCGTTGGGGATTGCAAATCCCCGGTTAATAAGGTCTGGATTGACCAGCCTTGCCTTTGATCAGTATTTATGGAAAACGCTTATAAATGTCTTTGCGGTGTGCGATTAAAATCAGTAACAGTTCACCTGGGGCGGTTAACTCAAATCCAAGGCGGTAGTCGCCTATGCGAAGCCGGTAAAAGCCATGATGTCCCTTCATCGCCTTAACACCAGCTAAGTCATTCATGCTTTTTGCCTGTTCAAATTTTACGATGACAGCCCGAATCTTTTCCCGGATCTGCTTGTCATTAAGTTTGTCCAGACTTTTGCTAAAAGAGCGGTCGAAGTTTACAATCATTTCAATTTCTTCATGACGGTATCTCGGCTAACGGTTTTGTTGGTTTTTGCTTCTTTCATCATTTCGCCAAAAGTAAAATTTTCCAATTCTTCATCGTTAAGTTTTACGACATCACCGCCAAGCCTTTTGGCTAATTCAGTAATAAGCTTTAAGCTTTTTTTATCCGATTTTATAACTACTGCTCCCATCATATCTATTTTTTGCTTGAACAAAACTACAAAATTTAATGATAAACCCGAGCTTGATGCTTGATGCTAGATACTTGATCCTAGATGCTCTCAACCCGAATCCGGCAACGGCCGGAGTAAACACCGAAACTCGAAATCCCGACTTCGCCGGGACTCCCTTCGGGCGCATGGAATTTGGAAATTAAAGCTTGCAGCTTTGCTGTTTTTGTCCATTGTTACTGGCAACCGTGACTGAAAACTGCCTACTTGACTCTGTCTCCCTGTCCTTTTCCGGTGACAGTAGCCAGAATATAGCGGAAATAGCTTTTCAGGTTCAGATCTTGCAGCATGGTGGCATCCACTTCCGAAAGCTTGACCGGCGTGGACATGTCGATTTCGTTAATTTGTGCCAATCCGGTAATGCCGGGTTTGTGATCATATACCCCTTTTTTTTCGCGTTCGCTGATCAGCTCCTCCTGGTTGTAAAGGCAAGGTCGGGGCCCCACCAGGCTCATATCTCCTTTGACGACGTTCAGCAACTGCGGCAGCTCATCGAGTTTGGTACGGCGCAGGAAAGTCCCAAATTTAGTCACATCGCTCTGGTTCGACAGGTGTGTGGCGACCGATTTTGCTTGCGGGTTCATGGTTCTGAACTTGTACAAGGTAAAGGGTTTCTGGTATCGCCCGACCCGTTGTTGTTTGAAAATGGGCGATCCCGTATCAAACAGGCCAGCGATATATAATACCAGGATGACCGGCGACAGCAGGATCAATCCAAAAAAGGACGCTAAAAAATCAATCAATCGAATCATGAGTTAAGTCTCTATTAGTCATTAGTTATTAGTCATTAGGGTTTCCTAATACGCCAATGGTTGGAATCCCGACTTCGCCGGGACTTCCTTCGGTCGCTTGGAATTTGGAATTTACAATTTGCGGCTTGAACCTTCTTTCATCCAAACCCCTTCACCGTTTCCTTCAAACCTTCGCAGGTGCTCACCGGCAGTTGGCTGATGCCCAGGGCCTGCTTTATTTTTGCGTTGCTTACCACATAGTTTTCGGTGAGCTTGTGCAGGCGTTCGGGGTTGAGCGGTAGATGCAATGCGCCACCCAGCTGGGCCAGGCGGTGCATGACTGGCTGGGAGAGCTTCCAGATATGGACTTTCCGCCCCAGGCTTTCGCCCATCAGGGCAATCAGTTCGTTGGTTGAGAGCGCCTCATCGTCGGCCAGGTGGTAGGTGCCGGGTGAGATGGCTTGTTCGAGCAGTTGTGCCACCACGTAGGCTACATTGCCCACTGAGCAGAACGAGCGACGGTTGTGGAAGGCGCCGAGGGGCCAGGGAATTCCTTTGAGAACCAGCGCATACAGCAGGTTGAGGTTGCCTTTGTTGCCCGGACCGTGAATCATGGCTGGGCGGAGGATATAGGTTTTTTTTTCAGGAGCCGGAAGAACGGAGACCGGAGACCGGAAATTGGAAGCCAGATTTTGATATCTGTCTAATATGTATTGTTCTGCGGCCAGTTTGCTTTCGCCGTAAGGGCCTTTGGGCTTTGGCGCCACCTCTTCTGTTAATACAGCTCCATCCACGGTATCTGCTACGGCTTTTACCGAGCTGAAAAAGATAAACTTCTTTGCTGAAGAAGCTAAGAAATAGTCATAGATAGTCTGGGTGAGCCCGGTGTTGATGTCGAAGTAGGCTTGTGCTTCGGTCGTGTTTTGGGTGTCGTGGGCCTTGCCTGCCAAATGGATCACCGCGTCAACCAGAGGCAGTTGGTCCTGCTTCAGAGCCTCCCAGTCATAGGTTTTCATTACGCCTTCCTTTTGTGGTGTAACTAAGTCAAGTCCATAAAGGGTGTGTGCGTTCATCAGTGCTTTGACCAGGTTTGACCCAACAAAGCCGTGGATGCCGGTGATTAGTATGTTCATTTGAAGAAGAAGATGTTAGATGTTAGATACTTGATACTTGCTGATCTTTCCCCACTGCGACTGAAAACTTCTTTCTGCGCCCTGAAAGGGCAATTTAATCTGTTGCATTTTTTTGCTGCCCTTTCATCTGGTTGGTTGGGGATTGCAAATCCCCAGTTAGCAAGTTCAGGATCACAAATCCATAACAGGATGGTTATTAAGCATTTATCATTGGTCATTTTTTCGCGTAGCGGTTAAACATCCCCCAACTCAATTACTTTGCTTTGCGCCCAGTTGATTTGGCGGTCGGCTTCTAGCAGGCTGATGGGTTCAAATTCATCCACCCACTTCTCAAATTTGCCAAAGGCACCTTTTAGACCGTAGTACGATTTGAATTTGCGCATCAGTGGCAATTGCGGCAACATGGGCTGACCGTGATCAAAATCGCGCGGATGAAAGTAACTCATGGTATAGCCCGATTCGCGCGTCCATTTGCGGATGAGCGGGTAAGGGAACAAGCGGAAAAAGCCGCCGCCCGAAAACACCAGGTTGCGCCCGTACAGACTGCGGGTGTTCATCGGAAATTCTTTCATTTCCATGCCTTGAAACCGGATGCGCGCCGGGCCACTTTCGCCAAAATTCGGAAAACCGCCATAATCGTGTTGGGCCGGAAAAATCGAACAGTCAATGGTGATGCCCAGCCGGTGCAGGGTTTCAAAAGCCCAGGGCGTTTGTTCGGTAATCGAAAAGCCGGGGGCGCGATACAGCACAATCTTTTCGCCAATCACATCTTCGGTGGTTTTTAGCGAACGCTCGGTGTCGCTGTAAAAATCTTCGGGACGCATGCGGTGCACCAAATCGTGGGCATACGAGTGACAACCCAGCTCATGCCCCCGCTCGTGAATGGCCCGCACCACTTCGGGGTAATGCTCGGCCACCCAGCCCAGAATAAAAAAAGTGCCTTTCAGTTGCCGTTCGTCCAACAGGTTCAAAATGCGGTCGGTCGAAGCATGAATCCGCGTTTCATAACCACGCCAGGTGCTGCTATCGGAGATAAAATCGCAGTGAAACCATTCTTCTAAATCAAAGGTGAGGATGTTCATTTTTTTAAACCAAGCGTTTCTTATTTCTCCGAAATTCTTTGGCTTGTTCTGTTGTAGGCCAAGTGAAGTATCGCCCTTCAGATGAAATATTGGGTTTTGGAACCACTGTTTGATTTTCGATTGCTAAAATTGCTTCGACCATCAATCTGCCGCCCAACTCTTTCGTCCGGTTCATCACCTCCAAAATACTTTTGCACTCTTTTAGCGAAATCTGATCTTGCATGATAATTGAACCATCATCGATGTGCTTGCTCATATAATGTACCGTAGCCCCTCCAGTTTCTTCATCGTTATGCAGATACCAAAAGCTAGGCATAAGCCCTCGGTAATCGGGCAAAAGGCTACCATGTACATTGATTATTCCATGTTTTGAATAGGAAAGCAATGGTTCTTTGATTACCTGAGGCGCGGAAAATGATATCATTAGATCGGGATTGATTTTTTTGATGTGTTCAACAAAAGACGGGTCATTCACATTGTTGATTATTTGAAATGGAATACTTCGCTTGGTTGCAATGGCCCGAACGGAGCAAAACCCATGAAAAGTCCGATAAGCAAACAGCGAGTCAAACATGTTCTGGATCTTTCGTTTTGAAATCAATAATCCCAATTTAAATACCTGGTAATAGCCAAACCATTTTAAAAAGTCGCTTAGTTTGTTACTGAAAGAGCCTTTCCCATCAATTCGCACAACTTCAATGACTTCACTTATTTCCGCTACCCGATCAATATTTTTTGGTATAAAAAAACTATCCTCTTGGGTTAATACAACAACTCTCATCGATACGTGTCTTTTTATTTATTTTTTGTGAAAACAAACTCGGTGATTTTGTAGAAATATTTGAGCATTAGAATTAAACCATTCGTATAGATGCCATTCTCTTTGCATGCCCTGATTATTTCTTTGTTTAATAGCAGATTACTTTTCAAGCCGCCACTGCTGACACCTCCAAGCCTCATTTTTACAACATCGGTATTTAAGTAATGCGCCGGCACCTTATTTTTTAGCAAAAAGCGCACGAGAAGTTCAAAGTCTGCCGATATTTTGTAATCCGTTTTATAATAGCCGTATTGATCGAAGTAAGATTTGTAAGTAAAAAATGTCGGGTGACCTGGCATAAAGCCAAAACGAAACATTTTTGGCGACCATATCCTGGAAGAATAGTACCGGGCTGTTTTATTTAAGTCGTTAGGCCGGACATATCGCATATCGCCATAAACTGCTTTTATGGTGGAATTCCTAAATTGGTTGGCAATATGCTCTAAAATGTCTTTTTTTTCGTAGAAATCGTCGGAATTCAGTATTCCAACCACTTCGCCTGTGGCCAACTTAATCCCTTTATTCATGGCGTCATAAATGCCCCGGTCGGGTTCCGATACGATTTTTACAACCCGGTTGGGCATCGACCGAATAATCTCCAGGGTGTTGTCTTTCGATGCCCCATCGATAATGATGTGCTCTACATCGGAATGGGTTTGTGCCTCTACTGATGCAATGCAGTCAGCTATGGTGGTCGCGCTGTTATAGGTAGCAGTGATGAGTGATATTTTCATGGGGGACAGTTGTCAGTTATCAGTTTTCGGTTGTCAGTTGCGGCCGGGGAATTGGACGCAGATGACGCGAATTCGGTATGATTAGTTAGGTTTGCCTTGCCACCTGCTTCAGCTGGTGAATCAGGGATTGCTATTGGGTTTAGGGGCCTTAGCCCAATTGTTTGCTTTTGTTGGGCTAAAGCCCTAAATGAAAAGGCTGGCTTCTTTAGCCACTAGCTGAAGCTAATGGTGACTGATGTGCTCTGGTTTCTCCTTTTCGGAGAAGATATATAAGAATTACAGTTTAATCCTATATACCTTTTGCATGTATGCCTTAATCTTTCCCTTGTCGGTTCCACAGACTTGTTTGATTTCCCAGATTTTGGCATCGACCAGGGTGCGGTACCACCAGCCTTGCAGGAAATGCCACAAGAACCCTTCTTTGCCTTCGAGGAAACCGAGTTTGAAAAAGTAGCGGTAAACGAAATACGCGAACGAACGCCAAAACAAGGGTTGCCGGGCATACTGGTGCTTTTTGCGACGCTTGGCGGCTGCTTGTTCGCTCAACTGAACCTCCTGCCCCGGCGATTGGAGCAAGCCCAGCTCGACATCCAATAAATCAATGGCCTCGCGAATCGAATAGCCGTTGTGCTTTTGGGTCCACCAAGCCAAACTGTTCAGATTATGGTCGGCAAATTCACCATCAAATTCAATGGTGTGGCCTTCTGTCAACTGCATGTGCTCATCCATCCAGCGTTGCTCGCATTGAGCCTTGCCGTACCGAAATAGGCGCAATAATTTAACAACCCCTATTCCCAATTTGATATGGCGATTTAAAAACACCCGGCGTAACGGCAAAACAACACCCGAAATAGCGGGGGACAGGGTGGGTAGTTTTGTTTTTAACTCAAGTTCCAGTCCCGGAGTAATGTATTCGTCGGCATCCAGCCGCAACACCCATTCCGTTTGAACGGGAAGATTTTCCAAGGCCCAATTGAATTGCTTGGCATAGTTATTTTCCCATTTATTTTGAAACACTCGGGCTCCAAGCTCACGAGCCAATTCAACGGTTTTATCACTTGAAAAACTATCGACCACAAAAATTTCTTGGGCTATGGATCGAACGCTGGCGATACAACGCGCGATATGCTGTTCTTCGTTGAAGGTTAAAATGATAACACTGAGATCTTGCATAAGTTAGTCTTTAATTTCCCTTTTTTTAATGAATTTAGCCGGATTGCCGCCGACCACCGTCCACGCTTCCACATTTTTAAAAACGGCAGCACGAGCGCCGACTACCGCGCCCTGCCCGATGGTTACTCCGGGACCAATAAAGGCATCGGCAGCGACCCAAGCCTGATCACCAATCGTGATGGGTAAAGTCACCAGAGGATTTGTTGATTTTGAAATATCATGCGTGGCGGCGCATAAGTAGCTTTTCTGCGATACAGTGGTATGTGCTCCAATTTTGATGAGTGCGGCATTATAACAATCCACTTCAGGACCTAAACACGAATACGCTGCCATTTCCAAATTACAGGGCATATACACCCGGGCGCTGGAATAAACAACGGCCTTGGTATGAACCTTGGCGCCAAAGAGCCGCAATAGAAACAGTTTCCACCGGGTGCCCACACTCCGGGGCAGCGGACGAGCCAAAAGCAACCAAACAAGGCTCCAGACCATACGCGCCAACTGGTTCCTGCGGCTCAACGCGTTTTGATATCGTGATAAATCAACTTGTTTACTCATAAATAAAATCTGGTTTTTGCCCTTGTTTTAATATCCATTGATACAGTTCAATCATTTTTGACGCTACGACTTCAATGCTGTAGTTTTCTTCCACCAGTTTTCGTCCGTTTTGGCCCATTGCGTGACGTTCGGTTTCGCTCAGGCTCATGGCTTGGGTGAGGGTTTCGGCCAGCGGTTGCGCGCCAATCTCAATCCACCAGCCCGCTTTGCGGGTGTTGAGTTCTTCCCAAGGTGTGCCTTTTGATGCAATTACAGGTATCTCCCGGACTAGTGCTTCTGGTACAACCATACCAAAATTCTCTGACTTACTCGGTAAAACAAGATATGACAACGAATTAAGCATGTTATTTTTCGCTTTACCATCCAAAAAACCGGGGAAAATAATATTTTTAACTTCCAGTTTCTCGGCAAGCTCCTTAAGACTTTTTCGGTACCCAGGAACGCCATCGCCAATCAATACTAGCTCCCAATCTGCCCGATCTTTGCCTACTTGTGCCCATGCATGAATGAGGTTTTCAATATTCTTTATCGGTGCAAACCGGCCAATAAAACCTATGTGCGAGCGAGTATCCTTCAGCCGCTGATTTTGGATATCCTGATTTTTTTCTATTGGATTAGGGATTACAGCTACCGGAGTTTTAATACCAAGACCCCGGATATGTTCCAATTCCTGTACACAAGTCGCGTGGAGTACTGTTGCATTCAGAAGCATCCTCCGCTGATATAAATACCAAGAAGCTTTCTTGATCCATTTAGATGTGTTTAGAGCTGCCGGATATAACATCCCGTGGGGTGAAAGAACAAATGGAATACCTTTGCGTTTGGCAATCTTTGCAGCGGTTATTGAAGTGTATTGCCAGAGTCCATTTGCGTGAATAATTTCCATACCCGTAAAGGAACGTAGTGCTGTTTTAAAAGCGACTGAATAGCCAAATCGTTTTTCCATAGGAGATACCACAGTATGAATAAAATCGACATCTGAAATAAGTCTATCGCCGGCATCTGGTAGGTAGGTTAAAACATTGGAGTTGATACCTTGATCGATCAATCCTTTAATTAGCTCATAGGTACACGTGGTCGGTCCCCCGCTATTAATCCCCATACTTGAAATAATGTGTATCACTTTCATGCAATTATAGAATTATCTTTTGAACCGCTTCTATATTTATGTGTGCTGAGTAATTTTCATTGGCAACCGTAATGATTTTTTCTGAGTTATCATATAATCGATCTCTATCTTTAACTATAGTCTTTAATATTTCAACTAATTGGCTAGAGTTGTCTGAGGAATAAACATATATGCCGCTTGTTTTACAGTTTTCTGCAATAAAATCCACGGATTTAACTCCGTCCGAAACAATGATTGTTTTACCTCTTTGCATGGCATCAAGAGGAGGGATTCCAAATGGTTCAAACAATGAGGCATGAAGAAATACATCACAATTATCCATGTAGTTTTCATAGTCTTCGTTTTCGACCCACCCTAAAAAGTTAATACCATGATACAGTCTTGTAAATAAATCTTTATAGCAAACAAATTGCTCTCCATCACCCACCACCGTAATATCAAATTGGTTTAATAGATTATCTTTTTGAAGGATTTTAAATGCATTTAAAACAATTTTATATCCCTTCCGCTCAACGAATCTGTTTGCAATCAACAATTTGATCTTTTTACCATCTCGCAGTTGTTCCTGTCTTTGCCTGTTCACCTTTAAAATATCAGTTTGAGGTGTCGAATGCGCATAAGGAAAAACATGCATCTTCTTTTTCTTTATTCCATACGTCTTTTCAAGGTACAATTTACAACTCATGCTTGCGGGGAGTATAAAATCGGCGGAACCAAATATTAACCTTTTAATCGCATTGTAAAAATGACTACTCTTGGTTTGGCCAACAATTGGATGGTCGCAAAAAAAAGCCACTTTTGTTTCGAAAAATAATAATGAAATGCTCAGAAAGATATGTTCCATCGTGTTCCATCCGGATAATATGACCAAATCATATTCTGTCATGAGTTTGAGCTTGCTCAGAAATGAATATTGAGCGTATAGTTTGACATTGTCATTTTGATAGTTTTTCCAACCTTTTTCAGGTGTAACATCATGAAGATATAATGCATCAACTGAGTAATAGACATTAAGAGCCTCCAGCCATAAATCAATGTATGGCGCCGGATGTATTGCTGTAACTAATATTTTTCTCATACCTTCTCAGCTAGAAATTGTCGTTCCTTTGCTTGGTTTTTTGAACAAAAGAGATTAGCCTTTGCGCCTGTCTATCCCATGATCTGATCATTAAGAAATTAGAGATTTCCTTTTCTATGTTTGTTAAATCTTGGCCGGACAGTTTACATACACTTTCAAATTTATTTTTCCACGCGGTACTTGTATCATCCAATGGAGTAATGATCACTTTTTCAAATTCTGGTGACATACCGGGCAATAACTGAGAGATGATTGGTTTTCTATATTTTAGGTATAAAAGTGTTTTTGAAGGGAAATTCATTTTAGTAGAAGTCCAGTTTATATCGCATGGGGATAAGAATACATCTGCATTTTTGCAGGCTTTGTCTAATTCGACATCAGAAACAAAACCTTTGACGACGACTCTTTTATCCATATTTGCCAGTTCATTCAATTCATTATGATTGCCTTTTCCATAGAATTCAAAGATGGAATTTGGATCGTGAAACTCTTTTATCGCTTTGACAATAGTTCTTAAACCTCCATAGTCCGCCAGCTTTCCGGCGTACAGGAAGATTGTTTTCTTAGAACGGTGCTTCTTAATTAGCGGGAGATCCCCACACCAGCCCGAGTCGAGATGTAGTTTGTTTTTTACTGGAGCGTTCAAATAGCCCCACCAAGATAGAAATACATGACCATCCGCAGATTGTGTCAGATCAATATAGCTTTTCCAATTGTCAACATCTGGGTCATCAAGGTCTAATGTAATATTTATCCAAGTCACATGTGGATGTTTTTTTTTCAAGGCTCGTAAGGCTTTGCAAAAAGCCTTAGACGGATTATAGTTCAAAATTGCTATTGGCTCTTTATTGCTCTTTATTGCACTTTCAAGACTTCTCCTTAATGAAAAAGCTATTGCAGCTGTTCTAAAACAGGGTACATTAACATAGCGAACTAGCTGTTGATCAAAATCAAGATCCAGATATTTTTGATTGCCAGGGAAAAGCGTACCCTTAGGAAACAACGAATCCCAAATATTCGAGAATAATTTAACTTCAACGTTATTTTTCCTAAATCCTTTCAATAAACCTTTAGTCCACTGACTTGCAGCGGGTGATTGCCCTTTGTATCTTTTTAATCCTTGATAATTTAGGACCGAACCACACCAATATATCTCATTCATTCCTTTGTTAATCTATGATTGTTTGGTACTATAATTTCGAGTAAGAAATCAATAATCTTTTAAATTTTTGATGATCAAATGCAATTCCACTTCGCAACAGATACAATATATTCCCATTGTTCAGATTCCTAAAAAGTTTAGACGAGCACAATCCAAGTATAAGCCAAAAAGATAAATATTGATGGGTATATAACGAACTTCCATCTATAAATATAAATGCCCATCTAAAACTTATGTATAGCCCCAGAAGTTTGCATAGGTTATTGCGAGAGTATTTTATTGCATGCAATGAATATTTGTAAAATATTAGAAAATATACAATCAGATTAAAAAGCCCTCCCCAGTGTATCGCATCGCAAATACCTGCTTCACTCGACGTTCTTCCATTTTTCCAGAGATCATAATACTCAACTTTATCACCGTCTTCTGTGAAATACTCAACATCAGCCATTGATGATGAATACCCTAAGCCAGGAGTGGTACCCCATAATAGAGAGTTGTGCGTTAGTAAATGATCTATGACTTCTACATAAAGAAAACTTCGAGAATCACCTTCGATTTCAAATTTGCTTTTGAGAAAAAATGTATTTGCTAAAACAAATAGGAAAACAAGTATTGGAGCTATCAACAAGAAGACTCTAATTGCAAGCATTCTACGTATCGTTAGAAGTTTGAATTTATGACTCAAGACTAGTACAATCGGAAATAGAGCCGATACAATGTACGCTCTCCCATCCGGCATCTGATACATACTCAATGACAAGCATGCTAACAGAATGAAAAGCCACCAGATTCTATTTTTCAGATAAGGGACAAAAAGAATAAGGGGATGCAAAATATAGAAATCATAGCCTTTGAAATGCCTAAATCCAAACCCTAAAATAGATAACAAGAGAAAAACTGAAATTATAGGGAGATAACTTGAAACTAAAACCCTAATTATAAAAAAAGCGTTTGACAATTTTTTAAAATAGAAGAATGATAAGATCATAAATACTGAAGGAAAAATTGAGATCAAGATCTTTGTAGCATCGAATGAGTTTGGGATAAAAAACGCAATGATGAAAATAATTAGGTTATAGCAAAAAAACAGCAGAACAAGATTTCGATCTTCTTTTTTGTTGATTATGATAAAATAAATAAATAGTGCAATCGATAATAAATAGTTAAATATGATCGCTGTAATTGGTCTGTCGGGCACTATTCCTACCCATTGAAATATTGGAATAAATAAATTAGCCAAAATAATATATCCGAAATTTTTTTTAATCTCCATAAACTGTTTTATTGTTAATGTTAGCGTGAAATAACGCCGCAGTTATAAAGCGGTTACAATTTCTGAATATACTTCTTTATATTTTTTTGCAATTACCATACTATCAAATGATGCAACAACTTTTTTGCGTGCAGATTCTGCAAGTTGCTTAGGGCTAGGATTATCTAAGATCCAGTTGATCCCATTCGCCAAATCTTTACTATCAAAAGGCAATGCTCTGTAACCATTCAACTGATGGTCAACAATATCTTTAGGTCCGGTAGCGTCAAAACAAACAACAGGTGTCCCACATGCCATAGCCTCTGCTAATGTTTTTCCAAAGGCATCCATGATGCTCGGTGCGACAAAAACATCAGCAGCGGAATACAGCATTCTTAGCGATATCGTGTCATGGAGGAATCCAAAGTTTTTATACTCGAAACCCTGTCTATTAATACTATCAGTTTCAAGTTTTCCAAAAAATGACAGGAAGACATTTTCTTTATTCAGCAACTTGATAGCTTCAAGGTATTTATCAAATCCTTTGTAATGATCATTTAACCCTTGTGCACCAACAAGTACTATTTTTTTGTTTGTGTCAACTCCTAATATATCTCTTGCCATTTTCTTTTCTATTGGAAAAAAATCTCGAGAATTAATGTTATTGGAGATTGTTCCGATATCATATCCAGATAAAATTGAGCTTTCCCGGGCTTCTTGCGATAACCAATTGCTTATTCCAAATACCTTCATGTGTTTTGGATAGTCCTTTAGTTTACGCATAACAATTTGTCTTGACAAATCGCCAGATGATTTACTCCCCAAATGCATACATGCCCCGCAACTTTTTTTATATCGTTCACATTCTAAACTATAGTGACAACCACCGGTAAAAGGCCACATGTCACGCATCGTCCATACAATCGGCTTGTTAATTCTGGCAATGGTTTTTAGATTAATGAAGGCTCCATTAATCCAATGTAGATGGATAATGTCAGCCCAGCCATACAATGGATGCTTGGTGATATCATAACCTCTCCATCCTGGGCTAAAAAGATTTTTTTGTCTATTCTTGTATAATACGACAGGCAATTGATCAATCTTATATCGAACCGAGAATAAAATCTTATCTTTTGAAGAACTACATACTGTTTCAACAGTTGGGTCTGATAAAGTGTCTGGCGCATTAATTAACATCTTGGAGTCCACGCCAAGATTTAACAACCCTTGATGTAGCCAATAAGCGCCACGAGCCGCACCGCCATTTAAATCACCTGCTGTAATATGTAGAATATTCATAATCTAATGTATTGCTAGTTATGGAAATCAATGAATTTATATTCATTGTGAAGGCATTGGATCCTATGTTCGCTAATAGTATGAAACTTTTTAAATATTTTCCAGAATGCCCTCCAGCTTTCTTTCGATTGTAATGTCTGTGATTCGGCATTTCTCCTCATCGGACTGACAATCAATTGCAAAAAGATTCTTAAATAAACTTTCCAAAGCTCCTGCTGCATCTCTTTTAGCTGGATAAGAAAGGTGTTAAAATAATGAGCTTCGTTTCTTCTCCTTTCAATTTGTTGACTCCTGTAGTGATATGCAATAATCTTGGGGCATAAACCTACTCTAAATCCGAGGTAGTTTACCCTCTGTGCATATTCTGTATCTTCACCATAATGTGGAAACAAAGGATCAAAACCACCTGCTTTTCGCAAGCAATCTTTTGAGATTAACCAAATCGCTGCGTTCGTATAGCCGATTTCATAAACTGGTTTTTTGGGATTTTCAGCAATCAAATCGTTAAAATAGTCAATATTATTAGCCATTAACGATTTTAAATGCAACCGGTCAACGACTGAATCACTGTGCAATTGGATCGGGCTTAGTATCCCAAATTCACTATGTTCAATTTGAATTGCGGTCAATTCAATAATATTTTCCCAAGTAATATAAGCATCCTGATTCAACAATAGAAAATGAGTACATCCATCTGTTAAGGCCATTTTGAGGGCTAGGTTATTCGCTTTTCCAAACCCGAGATTGGATTCCGATTGAAAAAATGAAAATTCAGGAAAATGGGAAGCAATAAAATTTTGGGTGCCATCTGATGACCCATTATCTACAACGTAAACCTTTTTATCGCGATCATCCGTAACCAAAGGCTTGAAGCATTTTCCTACCCACGGCATCGCGTTATAAGTAATAACGATTACAGCAATTTTCATTTGTGGGAATCTTTAAGGTGAATAGCGACTCGACTAAAATAATTTTCAACTGCTTGTTGGCACTCAGATAGCCTTGTTCTTGCTTTGTCTGCGTTCCACTTAGCCAAAATGGATTCACCTTTAACACCTATTTCTTCAAAATCAATTGTCTTCTCATAAAACTCGGAACACCAACTTTCAACAAAGCTACTTGTTTTTCTGACCTTTTTGTTCAATGCGATTATTGGTTTGTTAAAGCAAAAAGCAGTTATGGCTCCATGCAGGCTGGTACCAACGTATAAACTGGAATTAGCAACAAGATGCATTATCTCAAAAATATTGTTTGGTGAGATAAGTTCCCAACTTGCATCCAACTTGCATAATTCATTTAAAATTATATCGTCCTCATGGCCTGGAGCTAAGCCAATAGGACAGCATATTATTTTGTAGTTTCTTCTTTCGGCAAGTTGATTTATACTTTTAATAAACTGAACTCTATTGACAGGCCCCTTATTATTACCTACTTGAAGAAAAATATAGGCTGGCCGGGGAGCTAGTACTTTAGCGTTTGATATTTTTTCTTTTAAAACTTCAAGAGGGAATATTTTGGACATAAGGACAGCTGAATCGGGGATTAAATCAGAATGAATATTGAATTCCAATAGGGATTTCTTTGTCCTCAAATCACGAACTGACAAATACTTAGAGTGTTTAAGATTAGACGTTAAATACCTTTTCTCTTCGTCTTTCATTCCACTGTGAAATTGACCACCTGCTCCAATGAAGATCTTTTCACAATTAAATGCCGGGACAAAAGGGAATCGATTTCTCCCTCCTCCCAGCACTAATCTGGATATTTTTAAAAGCTGTTCTATTTTTCTAAGTAGCCTATTTCCCATTAAGGTTGAATAGATCGAGTTTATATAACCAAATAAATTTATCCAATCTCCAAAAAATACTTCACCTCCACCAATAACGATCACATCCTTCTTCACGTCAATTTCTCGCACTAGTGTCCTATATGATTTCGTAGGCAAAGCTCCAAAATTTGAATAGTCTGATTCAACAATCCCATAATATTCAATTTTAGAGCTCTGTTGGAAATATTCTTTGAAAATCAGAGGAAATAGAAAATCGCCATAATTGAGTCTATCTCCGGCACAAACATATCTTATTGTCATTTCACAGTTTATTATCAATACTGGTTATCTTTACGTCCTTATTCAAATACTATTCTCTTTTGAGAAACCTCACGAATCTCAAAGATATTTTTCTGGCTGATCTAAGGATAAATCTCCGCTCTGTTTGATTAATCCCTAGAAACCAGATCACGATCACCACGGAAAACAAAGACAAAGAGACAACTATTAGAAATCTATTTAATCCTTGCGGCAAATGATGCGCTAAATATGCAGGCAAGGGAGTAGAAAGAAGCGTTATTAGTCCCGCGACACCAAACACTCCTTGTATAAACTTTTTTAATGGAAGCTGGGGTATCTGCCTTTTGATAATTATTACTCTTAAAATTAGAGTTAATAAGGCTAGAATGATTGAAACAACGAGCGTCGATTGTGGCGGATAATCTGCTTTCAAAATAAGATAGGAAGCAGGGAGATTTAAAAGCAAAAAAGCCCCAACGACAACTTGATGGAATCTAATATTCCCTGTTGCTTGTATTGCCGCGCCCATGACATAAGTGAAAGACTCAATAAGTGCATTAATTATGACTAATCTAGTAAATATCACCGCATATTCGGGTACATCAACCAACCAAAGGTCAAGAATAAACTCTGCCTCTAAAATTATTGGTAACCCAAGGAACAAGAGCAGGAAATAAGAAAATATAGTCCCTCGGAAAAGCAAATTCATCATGGCGTCGATTTCGCCATTCGCATAATTCTTAATGATCTGAGGATTAATAGCTGTGGTGAAATTTTGTGTAAAACTGTTTACAGCGTTGTTAACCTGATAAGCAATCCCGCGCGCCGCATTTACACCGGGTCCAAAGAATATATTTAAGAGAATATTGATGCCTTGTAGTTTCATAATTGTTGCAAAACTACCAATAAAGCTCCATCCCGAATAACACAGCATTTCTTTTAATAGTTCCTTTTTAAAAATAAATTGCAGGATATATTCCGTGAATTTTTTCGTGCAATAGAGATGATAGATCAGGAATAATAAGCTGGAAATAACAGCCAATAGAAAACCATAGGTAATCAATTTGTCAAATCCTGAGTAATCAAGTAATAGGACTATCGCTAATTTCATGACCACGTCGAAAATACCCAGCCAGGCATAAATATTCATTCTTTCGTGAGCGATAATGGAGGCCGTGAGCGGGATTTGAATGACGCTGACAATAGAGCTAAAGATTGAAAACTGGTAGATCCAGTTAGCCGCATAAAGTCTTTCGGCTGGTATGACCAGTTTATTGTTTAGAAACCATAAACCGACGGTCTCCAAGAATAGCAAGATGACTAGAGCAAATACAACATGAATGGTAAAAGCTGAGCGAAAGACCTTTTTGAGTTGCGGGATATCTTTTTTGCCTAGTTCAAAGGCCAAAAAGCGCGATGTAGCAGCTCCTAACGCTCCTTGGAGAAAAACAAACATGGAAACAACACCTCCAACCACGTTGTAAATACCAAAATCTTCGACCCCCAATATTTTAAGCACAATACGGGAGGTGTACAGGCTGATGAACATGGTTAGCAGCATCCGGATATATAGCATCCCTGTATTTTTCGCTATCCGTTTATTGTTTTCGGAGGTCATTGGTTTTTTTGTAATATTCGTATTGTTTGGCAAGACGCCTGTTGGGTATTCTACTTTGTTTTGAGGTGCCGCAGTACCAATTCTTTTTTGTTAAGGAAAGACGGTTTTCGGTTTGTTGCTTTCGCTCGTGGTTGGAGTCCGAAGCTTATGCGTTTTTGCTATAAGCTTTTTGTTTTCGGAGATACCGCTTCGGTGCTCCCGTTTGTTTTAGAACTGGTACATTTCTTCATCGTACTCCAGGTACTCTCCGCTAGTCATATTCTTCAGCCATTTTTCGTTGTCGAGGTACCATTGCACTGTTTTTTCGAGACCTTCTTCAAAGGTTACAGAAGGTTTCCAGCCCAGTTGTTCTTGCAGGTACGATGAGTCGATGGCGTAATGCAGGTCGTGTCCGGCCCGGTCGGTTACATAAGTAATCAGCTTTTCTGATTCTCCTGTCTGGCGCCCGAGTTTTTCGTTCATAATCCGGCATAACAGTTTGATCAAGTCGATATTTTTCCATTCGTTGTGGCCGCCAATGTTGTAAGTCTGGCCCGTTTTCCCTTCGTGGAAAATCAGGTCGATGGCCCGGGCATGGTCTTCCACCCACAACCAGTCGCGTATGTTTTCGCCTTTCCCGTAAACAGGCAGAGGCATATTGTTTTTAATGTTGTTGATAAACAGAGGGATCAGTTTTTCGGGAAACTGATAAGAGCCATAATTGTTTGAACAGTTGGAAACCAGGGCCGGCAATCCATACGTATCGTGATAAGCCCTCACAAAGTGGTCGGAGCTGGCCTTAGAGGCCGAATAGGGGCTATGGGGGTCATAAGCCGTTTGTTCAGTAAACAAACCTCTGTTGTCCAGCGAGCCATATACTTCATCGGTAGAGATATGGTAAAACAGCTTACCTGCGTAGTCTCCTTGCCAGCTGTGTCGTGCAGCGTTCAGCAGGTTCACCGTGCCAATGACGTTGGTAAATACAAACTCGGTGGGATTGCTGATGGAACGGTCCACATGGCTTTCGGCCGCCAGATGAATGACCCTGTCAAACTGTTCTTTTTCAAAGAGTTTCTGAATAAATTTAGCATTTACAATATCGCCCTTTATAAAGGTGTAGTTGGGTTTGTTCTCGATGTCCTTCAGGTTTTCAAGGTTGCCGGCATAAGTCAGCTTGTCGAGGTTCACAAACCGGTATTCCGGGTATTTGGTTACAAATAGCCGCACTACATGCGATCCGATAAATCCGGCCCCGCCGGTAATAAGTATGTTTTTTTTCATTGTTGGTAATTCTTCTTTTATGGAATAAGTTGTTGTTTATTCAATATTGGCTATTTCTTATTCGATCTTCCACCCCACACCCTTATCGTAGGGTTCTGTTTCTTCCCGTCCGGCAATAACTGGAGGTAGGAGGATGATTCTTTTACTTCCCTTCTTTGGAGGGGGTGGGGGAGGCCTTCCACCCTTTATCTTTCGCAATATCGTCCAATGACGCAACTTTCAATCCTGTCCGTTTCTGTATCGTTTGAATAAAACTTCCGGCTTCGAGCAGTGAGTCGTGTGTGCCGGTATCGAGCCAGGCATAGCCCAGTCCCATGAGTTCCACCTTCAATGCTTTCTGATCAAGATAATGTTGGTTTGCCGAGGTAATTTCGAGTTCACCGCGGCCTGAAGGTTTAATGTTCCTTACAACTTCAACAGCATTGTTAGGATAAAAATACAAGCCAATGACCGCATAGTTGGATTTGGGGTATCTGGGTTTTTCTTCGATGGTAGTCACATTTCCATTCTGGTCGAAAGTGCATACTCCGTAACGCTCGGGATCGCTCACATAATAACCGAAAACACAAGCTTTACCTTCCTGCTCAACGGTCGTTTTGGCTCCTTTTAATAAGTCGGTCAAGCCATGCCCATAGAATAGGTTGTCTCCCAATACCAGGCAAACATCATCGTTGCCAATAAATTCTTCGCCAAGAATAAAGGCCTGGGCTAATCCATCAGGAGACGGTTGCACCACATAATCTAATTGGATTCCCCACTGGCTGCCGTCGCCTAATAATTTTTTAAAGCTGCTTTGGTCTTCGGGGGTTGTAATAATCAGTACCTCCCTGATATCAGCGAGCATCAAAACCGACAGGGGATAATAGATCATCGGTTATCGTAAACCGGTAATAGTTGTTTCGATACGCCTTTGGTTACCGGGTGTAAACGGGTGCCAGCCCCTCCGGCTAAAACAATTCCTTTCATAGGTGGTTATTTTATTAATTTTTGAATGCGAATTTGTGCGATTGGAGAAGAGCGTTTTGCTATTTCCCGCCTTTGTTTCTTAAAGAAGGCTTTTCAGGCATGTTTCCAGCGAATCCCTCCAATAGGGGATTTCCAGTCCAAAAGATTGTTTAATTTTTGTCTTATTGAGAATCGAATAGGCAGGCCGTTTGGTTATAGTCGGATATTCCGATGTTTCCAGCGGCCTGACAATGCAGGGCAATCCGCTCAATTCGCGTATTGCGATTGCAAAATCATACAAGGAAGCCACTCCTTCGTTGGAGAAATGATAAATTCCCGCTTTTTGCTGAAAGTTTTCATCCTTTATTATGTTTAAACACGCCCAAGCCAAATCTGTAGCATAGGTCGGTGTTCCTACCTGGTCGGCAACCACTCCGATCGATTTCCGCTTGTTCATTAAGCGCAACATGGTTTTTACGAAATTATTTCCGGACGAAGAGTATAGCCAGGATGTGCGGGTGATAACCGCCTCCGGACAAGTGTTCAAAACAGCTTTCTCCCCATCCAATTTAGTTTGTCCATAAACTCCTGTTGGCATGGCCAAATCGTTTTCGGTATAAGGCATATTTTTTTCGCCGTCAAACACGTAATCGGTTGAAATATGGATGAGGCGGATAGCATATCGATGAGCGAAGGTAGCCAGAATCTGCGGACCTTGTTTGTTGATAAGGGTGGCAAGCTCCGGTTCATCCTCAGCTTTGTCTACTGCAGTATACGCTGCGCAATTGATGATACCCTTTATTTGATTTGCTACCAGGTAGTCATTTACCTGCTGCTCCGACGTGATGTCCAGTTCTTCTATGTCGGTAAAATAAAAGCGAAAGTTTGAGAAACGTTCCGCGTGCTTTTTGATTTCCAAACCTAATTGTCTTTTGGCGCCGGTAATAAGGTCACGGACCTATCTATTATTTTTCTTATCACTTCTCTCTTAGTTTATTAGAAGACAGAAATACGACAACAATTATTGCTTAGTACTTAAGTATGTTTTGCATATTCGTTTTTCAAAAGAGTATTTCCATATCTTTCAGAAGGGGCAGACCTTTGTCCTTCGCTGAGAGCTTCAATACTTCCGAAGGAAGCTTCCAATCCAGATTCAAATCAGGATCGTCGAAACGAACACCGGCATCGTATTGAGGGGCATAATCATTATCGACTTTATAGCTGAAAATGGCCTCTTCGCTGAGTACTACAAATCCATGTGCAAATCCTCGGGGAATAAAAAACTGGTGTTTATTGGTATCATTCAATAAAACTGCCTGGCTTTTTCCAAAGATTGGTGATGCTTTTCTCAGGTCTACGGCGATATCCAATACTTCTCCCTGGATGCAACGAACCAGCTTCGCCTGTGCAAAGGGTGGTTTCTGAAAATGAAGCCCCCGTACTACACCGTAAGATGATTTGGATTCATTATCCTGAATAAAATCAATTACATCAAACAGCTCTTTGTATTTTTTTTGATTAAAAGTCTCCTGAAAGTAGCCTCGTTCGTCTCCTAAGACTTTGAGCTTTATCAATATCAAGCCTTCTATGTCAAATTTTTCAAAATCCATTTGTTTTTATTTCTTATTCGATATTTATTATTTCTTGTGCCCGTTGTTTAAGCCTTTCAGGGTTTATTCGTTGTCAGTTGTCAGTTGAAACAGTTTAGCGTTTTCAGTTGTCAGTTATCAGTTGCTCCTCCGCCATTGGTTGGACAACTCGAAACCCGAAACTCGCAACTCGAAACTTCTTCGTGTTTAAATTTTCTCTTTGGGTTCTACAATCCTTTGACCGTTACGCGGTAGTTTGCCGCTTGCAGCTTACTGTTCACTGCGACTGTTCCTTCTCTCGGTCCGATTGTGGCTTCTCTCCGTCCGTGTTTGTGTTCTCTCCGGGCAATTTAGCGTTCTCTCTGACCAATTTAGCGTTCTCTCTGGCCTTTTTTGTCGTCTCTCTGGCTTTTTTCGTGTTTTCTCCGCCGAATATTGTGTTTTCTTGGTGTTTTTGCGGTTTTTATGCTGATTTCGATCTGTTTTATGGCTTTTGTTTGTTCAAACAGGGTGAAATGTTGGTGTTTTTGTTGTGTTGGTTCTGTTTTGGTGTTTGAACAAGCCCTGCGTAGCCGTCCAAGGCAGGATATTTATTGGGCTACGCGGGCATGTTTGTTTTACTGTTTATTCACCAGGTTCCGGGTCTTCTTCGGCTGGGCTGGTGTCGGGTACTTCGGCGGCTTATGGTTTGCCGGAGCGTCGTACCTGCTTGACCAGGCTGGTGAAGGTGTACTCTTTCAGCCGGCCGGGGTCGACATCGGTATACAGGATCTTACCAATAGTCATGATTTCCTGTAGCTGGCTGAAGAGCTCGTTCATCACATCAAGGTTATCGTCAATCAGCGTCCGGCGGGCCGACACGATTTGGTACTGTCGCTGGTTCAACTGGTTGATTTCTACACTCAGGGTATCGAAAGAGCTGATGACTTCTTCGGTTAGTCCCATGGGTGTGAGCAGGCTGCTGTGGCGATCCAGGTTGGTGTTGATCAACTGGAGGGCATCGAGCACCTTTTCGGTGTCTTTCCGCTGCAATCCGCTACGCAAAGCTTTTACGCCAAAGTCGGCTACTGCCATGGATAGGTCGTTTTTGGCGAGCTTCAGGTAACCATCGAGTCGTCGGGTCGGGTCGAGCAGGTCTTGCATGCGGGCATACAAGTTGCTGGTGATCGCTTTCAGCTCGGCTGACTCGGTTTCGGGGGCTACCAACTGCCGGCTGGCGGCAATGCGCTCTTGCAGTTGGGTGGCGTATGCCGCATCGAACTTGGGCGAAAAAGCCGTAAACTCGGCTAAATCGCGCCCAAAGCTAAAGGCGAGATACTGGGCAACGACGGGTAATTCCTCGTCTTTGCAATTGTAATCTCTGGGGTTCTTCTTTTTTCCCATGATGTACAGAATTGATTAGTATATCGATTTTCCTGCCTTTCGGATGGAGGGTGTTATCGGTTGTCGGTTATCAGTTGAAACAGTTTAGAGTTTTCAGTTTCCAGTTTTCAGTTCGGCTGGCGAACGAAGAATTGGACGCAGATGGTGCAGATTAAATTCAGTTGTCAGTTGTCGGTTTGTTTTCGGTTGTCAGTTGCGCCTCCGCCATTGGTTGGACAACTTGAAATTTGGAACATGGAATTTGGAACTTGCTTGCGACTTCTTCCTCTCTTTTCCGTCCGTGGCGGCGATGGTGCTTGTTGTCCCGGGGTGGCGCGTCCCTTCAGTAGCCGGACTCGGGGTAGCGCAGGCAGGATATTAGATGCTGGATGCTTGCGGCTAGCTTCTCTGCATCCTGCGACTGGCAATTGCGACTGTTTACTTCTTTGCGCTACCAGTTTCGGTCGTTTGTAAATTGTTTTGTTTGCTGGATGTTCTGTATAAGCAAGGCACAGTTTTCGATGACTGCTGGAACCAATTCGGTGATTGCCTCAGGGATGTACTCATGGGTAATCTGGTTTCTTAGGTCGCGTATTTCGAGCAACTCGTCAGCGGAGTGAATGAGTGCCATTTTTTCGGCTTTGTTTAGCAGATCAATAAACGGAACAAAAGGTTCATGTAACAGCATCCAGATGGTTCGCAATACTTTTTGCGTATATAAATCGGATGTCCTGCCAAACTTTGAGGTGAGTGAATCGAGCGATTCCATCTCTTCAAAGGAATGGTCTTCTTTCCCCATCATGGGCACACATTTGTTTACCGACTGCTGCAATGTGCGGACTGATTTGTCGAGGAGTCCAATTTCTTCGTGGAACAATTTTATTTTCAGCTGATCGTTATTGGGCATGTTTAAATGGCTTTAGCGTTTGTGAGGATGAGTTGTTTAAAGGTGGTTTTTTCGGCTTTGGTGAAATTAACAACATCGATTTTTTGCCAGCCAAACCGCTTGTAAAAGTTGATCCGGAAGGACCGTATTAATTTTTGTTCTATTTTTTTTTCCGATAGGATGAGCAGATCAATGTCGCCGCCCAATGCGTTGTCGTCTACCCTTGATCCAAAAAGGTAAATCTCTGCTTCGGGGAACAATTTTTTAGCAGATTCTTTAATGAAGGCCTTTATTTCGGGTCGTAAACGCATGGAGCAAAGTTATGAAAATGTTTGGATGAAACAGAAACCTTTGGAGCTGACCGGATGCTTGCTTCTTTCTGCCTACTGCGACTGACTTCTTCCTCTCTTTTCCGTCCGCGGCGGCTTTGGTGTTTTTTAAAGGTTTTGGTTCGCGGCCGACAACCAACGGAGTGCATCTTATCCCCGGGTTCCGCTTCGCTGCACCCGAGGCTATTGATATTTTTCCCCTCCGGGGAAATTCTTTGTGTCTTTGTGTTTAAAGAAAAGAGACGCAGATGGCGCAGGTTCGGTATGATTGTTTATGATTTGGTTGCGCGTGCCTTCGTGCGTTCGTTCCTTCGCCATTGGTTGGACAACTTGAAACCTGAAAACCGAAACTTGGAACTGATCACTCCTCCGAATAGTATCCCTTTCCATAGGCATATTTATACGAATAACTATAGCCATAGCCGTAGCCGTCAAGCTTGATGTCGTTAATGATCAGGGCAGCGTTGGGCATGCTGCCTTTGCCGGTAATTTCGTTGATAAATTTGAGCTGGTCTTTGTTGCTCACACCATAGCGAAGGATAAACAAGTTCAGGTCCGAATGGCGGCAGGTGATCAGTCCGTCGGTCACCATCGATACCGGCGCGTTGTCGAAGATGATGTAGTCGAATTCCTTCTTCGCCCAGTCCATCAGCTCGGTTAAGCGGGGACGCTCCAGCAACTCTGCGGGGTTGGGTGGAATGGGGCCCGAGAGAATCACCCACAGGTTATCGATCAGCGTTTCTTTGGTAATGTCCTTCGGTTCGAACTGGCCAACCAGGTAGTTGCTTAGGCCCTGGCTGTTGTCCAGGCCAAACAATTGGTGCAAGCGTGGCTTACGCATGTCGGCCCCGATCAGTAGGGTCTTTTTATCGTTCATGGCCAGGATGGAGGCCAGGTTGGTTGAGGTAAAGGTCTTTCCTTCGCCTTGGCTGATGGAGTGAATGCCGATCACCTTTTGTCCCGGCTCGGTAAACTTGTATTGCAGGTTGGTACGGATGGTTCGGTACGATTCGGAGATGGGGGCTGTGGGATGGTCGACCACCGCCAGCTCGGTCTTGCTGTGGCTGTGCAACACATTGCCAATGATGTTGAGCTTGGTAAGCCGCTCCACGTCCTCCTGCAGGTGAATTTTGCTGTTGAGTTGGTCGCCCAGCAGGATGATGATCACCGGAAGGAGCAGCCCTAGAAAGGCGCCAAACAGCAGCAGGATCAGGGTGCCGCGCCCCGTGGGGACGACGCGTTCCATGCGTGCCGGATCGATGATTTGGATATCGACCACAGCCGAGGCCAGGCCAATTTCAATTTCGGCCCGTTTCTGTAACAGGAAGGTGTAAATTTCGCTGGTCAGCTGATATTTGCGCTGGATGTTGATCATCTGTTGTTCCTGTCCCGGCAGGTTATTCAGATCGCTGTTGATACGGCTTTGGCGGGCATCCAGGCTCCGAATGCTGATCTGGGCATTATCGACCAGGTTGATCAGGTTCTCGCGCAGTTGGTCGTTCACCTGGCGAATCTCTTTGTTGAGTAAGACCAGCGTAGGGTTGTTCTCGTAGGCACTGAAGGATAGCACCTCGCGACGGCTGTATAGCTCACCCAGTCGAAGCACCAGGGCGTTCAGCGAAGGGTCTTGGATACCCACCACCGAAGGGGTCGATATCTGGTTGATGTTTTCATCTTTCTCCAGGTAGGTGAGCAGGTTGCGGAAATATTCGAGTTGAACCTGCTGCTGCGATTTCTGGCGTTCAATCTCACTCAGTTGTTCCATCACCAGCGTTCCCTGTGCGCTGAGGTCGATGATCTGGTTGCGTGAGCGAAACTCGGTAAAGGTGGTTCCAGCAACGTTCAGCGAGTCAGAGATGCCCGACAGCTGCTTGTCGATGAATTCGAGCGAGCGCTTCTGGGTTTGCGTTTGCAGTTCGAGTTTCAGATCCAGGTACACCCGGATCAGCTCATTCAGGTAATGGATGTCACGCAGGGGCTCACTGCCTTCCAGGTTCAGGCGGATCACTTCGCCCTGCTTGTCGGTTTGCACCACCTGAATTTGTTTCAGATAGTTAAAGGTTTGCTTGTTGATGTTTTGAAACACAAAGCGGAATTCGCGATCTTCAAGCTTTTTCACGCCTTCTTTGGGGTGAAGGGTGAAGTGGAAGAACTCATTCTGAAAGGGGTCGCCCAGGGTTAGGGTTTCCGAGAAACTGATGTCTACCGGCTCGTTGTTGACCAGCCCGGTGCCATCGGCTTTAATGCGGTATTGATTGTTTTCTTTCGGGCTGATGGTCAGGTAAACTCCCTCGGCATTCACGCCCTTGTCATTCTCCTGCACCAGGAAAGGTTCTTTGGCATACAGGCCTTTCCAGATTAAAAAATTATCTTCGTACCAGGCTGTTCTCCAGTTCAGGTTATCCACTACCCGGTGGTTCAGGGTATAGGATTTCAGCAACTCAATTTCATTGTTGATGGTCACTTTGCCGATACTGGGCATTTCATTTTCAAACAGGCTTCCCAGGTTCAGGGCATTTTTATCTTCGGGAACGATAATGCTGGAGTCGATCTTGTAGGTTTGCGGGGTGAACTTGCCATATAAATAGCCGCTACCAGCTCCAAGGATGGTTAAAATAACCAGCCAGTACCAATTTTGGAGCAACAGGAAAAACAGGCGTTTGTAATTAATTACTTTTTCGTCGCTCAACTGCTGGGGCAGGTCGTTTAAATCAATAATCATGTTCTGTAAGCTTGATGATGGGGTTCTTTGTTCGATTTCGCTTCGGAGCCGGCTTGATCATTTTCCGTATTGCTGTGTACCTATAACAGGAAGCCAAACACGGCTAGCAAGATGCTGAACGAGGAGAAGATCAACGAATAGGCCTGGCTGTTGAGCTGAAAGTTTTTGTATTGATCGGGGTCAACAAACACGTAATCGTTGGGGTAGAGATAAAAGGCCTCCGACATCCAGGATTCCTTGTTGGACAAATCGAGCTTGATGACTTTCTTGCCATTTTCCGTGGGGCGGATGATGGTAATCTTGTGAATGTCGGCATAATCGGTATTGCCGTTGGCCATGCCCAAGGCGCTGAGCAGGGTGAAATTGTTGTTGTAGTTGTAGTACACGCCGGGATTTTTCACTTCGCCCAACACGGTCACCATGTAGTTGAGCAACTTTACTTTGACAATAGCATCTTTCATGTATTTGTCGGCCTGGGCCTGTACGATGGCTTCAATTTCGGTCTGTGGGTTTCCGGCTACCGGAATTAGACCCAGAATGGGCAGGCGCAAGTTTCCGTTTCGGTCCACCTCAAAGCCATAGAGGTAGGCGCCTTGTGGCGTGGTAAACTTTTGAAAGGAATTGTAGCTTTGGGTGGTCATGCCGGCTTCGGGATTGAACAGGGCGTTCACCTCGGCATTCATCGATTTGATGCTGACATAGAGGATGTCGCCCGGCTTCACCTGGTATTCGGTAGCCGACTCGGGCAAGGCTTCCAGTACTTCTTCGTGGTAAGTATCCTGCATATACACGAGTTCCTGGCTGTTGCGACAGGAGAACAGGGCGAGCATCAACACAAAGCCGATTAAGATGCCTAAATAATGGTAATTCATGGGGTGTCTTTTTTGTTGAAATGTTTTCATGTTGTTTTTCCGGTTTGGAAAGATCTATTGTCAGAAATGTGTTAGCCCTGTTTCCACCATTTCCACTTCGATTCGTTGGGCTTGTCTTTTGGGGTTGCTTCGGGATGAATAAGCTGGTAAATCTCAGTCCATGGGGGCAACCCTCCGAGGTTACGGTCGTCGATATACAGATCGGCCATAACCTTTCGGCTGATCTCATCGTTCATTTTCTCTTCGGGGTAGTTTTTGTTGACCGCGTAAAACTCCAGGTCGCGCTCCTTGCAGAAGTTTACCGCGTCGTCCAATTGCTGGCCGCAGCGATAGGTCCAAAGGATCAGCCGGTGTCCATTCTCCTGCAAGGTCTTTAGGGTGTGTGTCGCAAAGGGCAGTTCATTTCCAATAGCCGGAAATTGATGCTCTACAATGGTTCCGTCAAAATCAACCGCAATGGTCAAAGGTTTAATCATGATGATGTGTCTTTTATAATCGATCTATTCTTTGCGACTTGGCGTTTCAATTTTCCTGTTACAAGCAGCTTTTGGTCTGCCCTGAGATTGAGGACTGAACTAAAATGCTTTTTGATCCGCAACAGCTAAACTTTGGTGAAAGATCCGGCATCCTAACAACCGGATCTTTTTATATCATGAAAATGCAAAAGAATAGTTACAGTGAAAATGCTCATATTAGCATCTTCATACAGTGGTGTACTTTATTTGTATTTCCCTGATCATGCAATTGCGTTTCTTTTGAAAACGCCGGGTTCTTTTTTAAGAACGAATAAATTTTTATTAATGCAATGATGCTAAATGGTTTTAGTCTAATTTCTGCTTAATTGGTCTAACCGAGATTAATCCTGTTGAAACCACACCATCAAAAATCTTTCTTCCAAATGAAGTGTTCACACAAAAAACGGCTTCTCTGTCTTTATGGTCCGCCATGTTTTGATTTAAGCAGGAACCAATGACTGTAATGTCCGAATTCCAGTTGATCTTGTCCTGGCATCTGGAGCAATCGCCTGAATGACAGTTCGTGGAAATGCCTAGGGGCTGTTTGGAGAGACAGGATAAACCCACAATAAATGAAGGGATGATATGCTTGTTTAGAAGAGCTCTTATTGGTTCTACGTCGCAAGGCAGAGCCAGGCAGCCAAATACGCCTTTTATTTCCCTGATATGCTCTTCAATAAAGGCAAGCAAGCCGGTCTTCGGATATCCGGAGATAGCAAGATTATATTCATCAAAGCAATTGTTTATCCCTGGTTTATGTTTCAGTATCTTTTCGTTAAGACCACATGAAACCGTTGATCCAATTTGCTTCGTATCAAAAAGGTATTTCACGATCACTGATCCGGGATGAACTGAACCGGCATGAACGGGTATTGCTTTGGCACTTACAATGCCTTTATAAATCTCCATAGACGAACTGTTTTACATCCAATTACTTACTGGAAGTTCATTGTTGCTTTTGAAGTCGAAGCAGCTAACAGGTAGTCACTCGTTTTCCTACATTTTTTTTTAGCAACTCAATTTTATTGACCCCCAATTCAGCATGAATGCTATAACCTAAACTATCAAACCGAAGTAAAATCCGACGTTTCCCTCTGATTTCCACGACTTCTCCGTTTACATTTTGCAGCGGGCCGGCTACTACCCGGATGATATCGCCTTTCCTGATTCGCTCTGAAGTTACCTCCAACCCCGACGTGCCTCGCTCCATAAGTGTCTTTAGATCATCGATTTGGCAATCGGGAATCGCTGCAGGTCTTCCCTCAAAGCAAATGTACCTAATTGCCCCAGGTGTGATTAAGGCATCGTAGTATTCTTTGTTGCTAACCTTTACAAAAACATATCCGCGAAGCAAAGGTTCTTCTACTGTTTTTATTCGATCACACCATTGTCTCTTCGTTTTAACTAAAGGTAGGTAAGCTTCGATTCCTTTCCGAATAAGTTCAGAGTGGACTTTTTTTTCGGCTCTAGACTTTGTATAAACTGCATACCACTTGTATGGCTTATTAAAAGTAATGTAGTTCATCGTATAAAATTTTGCATAGTAATACCATTTTGCATTGTCGATACAATGCAATTAAACAATATGAAATTAAGGGAAATATGATCGAAGGGAGAAGTCTATAATCTAGACATTAAACAATCACTGCAATGTAGGTGAGTAACACGCAATTACAAAAACACACACTCCTTCGAAACAAAAATGCATCTTTGTTTGTAATTTAATGTTACACTGTTGGGTACCTGCATTTGCAATTATACTTTCGAACGATACTTGCTATTGCGGGTACCTTTTTGAATTTAATTAGTAATTCATCGCTAATTAAGATTTTTTGCACAAACAAACAAAAGTCTGATGTACAGTTTTTATTAAAATAATATTACTAGAAAATAGTATTTAACTTGAAGGTCCTTTTCTCAAGAAAAGCAAATTTATAGGAGGCGCATAAGGCCTTTATACAGCTACGCTACCTGCCACACATGGTAGTTCTTATTTAATCCTGCAAAATTTATAGTCTGATAACTGACTATAAGTGACAACTAGATTTTCGCAACTTCGTTGAATCGTCAACAAATATCAGATATTTATTTTAGATTTTAAAGTAAAAAAAGAAATTTCTATTGAATTAATAGTAAATAACTCATTATGAGACTAAAAAAATGCATTAGGATTGTTCTTTTGATGATATTCTACGTGCTCAACCTGTGGATATGCAAATTATTCTGAATTTGGGTGCATTTCAATACTGTGCTTACCTGAAAGATTATCAATAAGTTCTGTATTTCTTTTGAAGTTATAGCGACATAATGTATCAAGGAAAGAGGTGTTTCTTCATTATAAACTTGCAATGTGTTCTTTGTTTTATGTTATTTTAAATGTCTATTTCTTAAAATGCAGATGCGTCTGCGCAGTCGTTAGAATGTTATTATTACTAATCGTTAAAATTTTAATATATTTGTATTTACTTCATTTCAAGGAGTACTTGCCGTTATTCACATGGCGAAGCTGTAACTAAAAATCCTTCAGGTATAATCAAAAGCGGTTCATTAAAGGCCATTTTCTGTTGTTAAGTTAAGTCTCAAATGGCTGATATAGCCACTCCCATTTCCTCTAAGTTTCGGAGATGAAGTCGAGAAAAGAGTCTTATCATCGCGGCAACTTCCTACGAGATTGTTACTTCATTCTAATCGACAAACAAATCTGTCTTACGCCTGCTATTTGGTGGCTATTTGGGCATCTTCCAGCATGAATAGGAAACCGCCATTCGAACTAATTGTAACAGGCAATTCATTATGCCAGAAAATAATTCACATTTAATTATAAAAAGATGGAAAAAATACTGATCATCGATGACAATAAACTGATGCGTAGAATACTGAAAGAAATTCTCTTAAAGATTGGGTATATAGCGGTTGAGGCAGAAGATGGAGAGGAGGGTTTACGTCTTGTCCGCTTAGAGAGCCCTGACCTTGTGATTACGGATTATCAAATGCCTGGAATTGATGGACTTGAAGTGCTTTCTGAAATCCGAAAGTTCAATGCTGTAATTCCTGTGATTATGCTTACCGGTTTTGGTCATGTTGTGTTGACCATCAAATCAATTCAGCTTGGTGCTTTTGATTTCCTCGAGAAGCCAGTTGACCCGGAAAAACTGAAATCTACTATTCAGTCGGCCCTTGATTTGGTGAAAATCAGCAATAGCCTGGACGAAGTCCCCCATGAAGATATCCACAACGGGAGCACGCCCGATGATAATGTCATGATAAGCAAATCGCCCCGGATGAAAGAAATCTTTAAAAATATTGGCCGGATCTCGACAAATAAGGTGAATGTATTGATACAAGGGGATACCGGTACCGGTAAGGAGCTCATTGCAAGGCTTATTCACTTTTCAGGAATTACAAAGGATAAACCATTGGTGGTTGTAAACTGTAGTGCACTGACTGAAACACTGCTCGAGAGTGAACTTTTTGGACACGTGAAAGGCTCCTTTACGGATTCTGTCCGTGATAAGAAAGGGAAGTTTGAACTGGCAGGTGAAGGCACCATTTTTCTTGATGAAATTTCCGAAATATCGCTCAACACACAGGTAAAATTGCTGCGCGTCATACAGGAACTGGAATTTGAAAAGGTAGGGGGAGAGGCTCCTATTTCAATGAAGGCCAGGATTATTGCCGCGACAAACAGAAGCTTAGAAAAACTGATAGAACAGGGAGAATTCAGGGAAGACCTTTATTACCGGCTCAAAGTATTCACAATTGACCTGCCGCCATTACGTGAACGCAAAGAAGACATACGTGACCTTGTAAATCATTTCTTGCATAAACTGAACAAACAGTACAATAAAAATGTGGTTAAGATTGGCGATGGTGTTATCGACATGCTTCAACAACATGATTGGCATGGAAATGTACGCGAACTAAAAAACACCATCTTGCAAGGCATCATTATGTCAAAAAATGATGTATTAGAAAAAGAGAACATCACCCTCAATGAGCGACACTTTACAGGTTCTTCAATGGATACCGATACGGTTGAATTATTGAGCTTGACGGAGGTGGAGAAGAACCATATCAAACGGATCCTTGATGTGGTGAAGTGGAACAAACTAGAAGCTTCACGGATCCTCGACATCACACGGCCCACCCTCAATGCAAAGATTGAAAAGTATGACCTTGTGCAGTAATCTTTTAATGTATGTCTTTAAATAGCGGTTTGTGCCGTTTATTCCCTACGTAAGCGACTATAAAACATTCTCCCCAACCACTTTCCATGATTATCCCCAAATGTTCTTTTGTTTTAGCAATACGCGCGAAGGGCTGGGTACTGCAATGGTACAACCCAGCATCTTCAAGAGTTTCCTATATCGTAAACCCTGGCATGCGATCCAGCAATTGTGAGAAATAATCTTTGATGTTGATCAGTTTTCTTACAGCCAGCAATTGTATTTTATATCGCATTTTACCTGTAGAGTAAATCATTGTGTCCTTTCCAAGCAAAATCTTTTCTTTAAGGTGGTGCAGGTGTTGTCTCTTGTTTTTCCAAGGTTGAGTCCTGGTCCGGGTGCAGCACAAAATCCATTCCATCTGCCACATCGCCATCCATACCCGCCTCAATAGTAAAGTTTATGGACAGAGGCGATACCGCCCAATTCAGTTTGTTTAATTGAGTCGTATCGATCCTCGCCTCGTATTCACCTGGCGCCAAGCCCAGGTAGCTAAAATAGCCATCCGATTCGGAAAGAGTCCGTGCTGCCAGGCTGGAATCCTTGCGGTAAAAATTGATGATCACCCGTCCCTGTCCCTTTTTCCCACTGCCATTTTTAAGGTATACTGTCCCGGCTGCTTCACCAACCACCGCAACCGGCACCTCTACCCGTTTGAACATATTTGGATTAATGGAGACCCGGAAGGTCTTTTTCTGCATTTGCCAGGCAATGTTGTCGAAATTGGTCCCATCCAGCGTGACCAGGTAGTCGGTATAAGGCTCCAGGTCAAGCACCCGGATGCTTGTATCCTTTTCGCTGGTTTCAATATGCCCTCCGTTAAGGTGGACATTCAACCCATAGGCTTTGGGTTCACCTGGTTCGCGCTGCCCGTTGCAGTTCAGGTCAAGGAAGGGAAGCAATACCATACCCCCTTTACCCGAACTCACCCGGCTGGTTGCCCCCACGTAATCTGTTTTGGCATCCATCATCAGGCTTCCGCTGGCTGATTGCACCAGCGTGGTACTCCCGTTACTCCTCCTGGCTGAAAAACCGGTTTGGGCAAAAGGCAACTCATAACGAAAACCTACTTCGATATTGCTGAAATCACTTTTGAAATTCCTTTCATAGGACAGGTTCATAAACCCGTTTTTAAACAGGTGCTTTTCGAGCCCACACTTCATCGATATAAATTTTGCATTATTGTAATCAAATTGTGCTTGTGGTGTCAGGACTATGCGCCCCGGGAGTTTGAATGAAAGGGAAAGGTTGCTGTACGTGTATGTTTGCCCAAGATCGGATAAAAGGGAATAAGTGGTAAAGTTGGTATTTATGCCCATCAAAGCACCCGAAAGCAACAGTTCGGCAGTACTATATTTAGTTTGCGGCATAACAATCTGGTTGAGCGTAAGCCTGGAGAATGCTGCAAAGTGTTTGCCCCGAATGGGCATGGACAGGGCAAGTTTACGTTCTTCAAGGTAATTATAGTTAATGGCTTGCTGGCCCTTTTTATATTTGGTATAGTTGAGCTCAAACTGCATATTGGAAGGCATCCGGTAATTCAGTATGCCTTTCGCCCGCACACCATACGTATATTCTCCGGAAATCAACAAGCTGGAGGCAAGCCGAAAAGACGTGTTCAAAAACGGCATCGCAGTTCCCTGCGAGATAGACGAAAGATATTCCATCCCGCCACCAATTGTCATACGGTGGCTGAGGCCATAATTAAATGCTGTTCTCGAAAAGAGGCTGTTGTCTCCATCTTCGACAACACCAGCGCTGGCCTTGTATTCGAATTCGCCCACAGGCAAAAAGTTGAATGGAATACTGATATTTTGCGCTTTGGAATGTTCTTCGCCCCATGGCCCATAATATTGCAGTTTCACCTCCGTATTGCCATAAACCAGGGGGACATCAAAGGAAAAAAAGCCGGATGCGTCCGCTTTTATATAATCCACCAGCACGTTGTTCACATAAAGTTCCACCAGCCATCCTGGTTCGGTAAAATCGCTTAAGGTGTAGGCGCCAAAAGACCGCCGGAACGTGGTGGGTGTATTCGTGAACTGCACTCCTACGACCGGTGAGTATAGCGATGAGGTGGCGCCTGTGGCAATCTTTCCTGCCAATACCTGGCGCAAAGCCTGATGGTTATTGTTGACATGTCGCCAGTGATAATACTGTTGTTTTTTTTCGAATGGGGTGTTGTTGTTATAGTTGAGCGTTACGTTCATTTCGCCACCTGCAACAACCGATCCGAGGGTAAGGCTGAGCCGGGTATCGATTCGTCCCTCCAACTGTTGTGAAGAAATTGCCGACCAATCGGCCACACCAAAATGGAATAGGGGGTTTGTCCGCTGAATGGTTGTGTCGGCTTTTATTTCACCTTTGAGCTGGTTAATGTTCCGCCGCATTTGTTCTTGCCGCATTTCGCGGATGACCGGCAGTTCGATCTTTGTGTTTAAGGTGACAGACAAGCTCCGGAAATTGAACGTACACTGCAAACCAAATATTTCTCCAAAATAGTTTGATTTCAGGTACAGGTTGGTTTCAGTCCGGATCATATCGCCCGGTTTGATATTGAACACCTTTTCCTGGTAAACGATCTGGTTGTTTAAACGGTCGATGAAATAGGGCGCCTGCTGGTTGATGAAAAAACCACTGATGGAATCAAAGCCCGGTGTAGCTGTGTTTTTGATCTTCAAAAAGTTGAAAGCATCGGTAACAGACAAATAGAGCTTTTCATTGCGGATGAGCGAAGGAATATCAGCACTTCCAACCTTAGGAACATTAAAAAAAATGCCGATTTCATCATATTCCGGCTTATTTTGGGCTGAAGCCTGCCCGGAAACCAACAGTGTACCCAATAAAAAAATGGCAGTTAAATGCACAAAGGCTGCCCCATGCAGACACCTCTTGTTAAGGCAAAAAAAGGTACACGCAATTTTTAAGATCATCTTCCTTATATGCTGATAGGATTGTCCGCTTTATTCCTGAATAAAAGTCACGGAAAGTGTGCCGCCATAAATACCGGGAGGATTGTCACCTGAAGTACCAACCGTTAAGGTCCCTCCGATAGTGACCGATGTGTGGGGGCCTGTTGCAATAAAAGGGGATTGGGGATACGAGTCGCCTATGCGCAGCGTCATGGTACCTCCGTTGCTGCCTGTTAGGATCGCATCCGGTCCGTTTACAATCGTGATAATGGTTCCCGGAATCGCTTCCACGTCATATAGTGCAGGCGAAAAACTGCTGCTGAGCAGGATCATGTTACCCGTTGATGACCGGGCCCCAAAAGGATCAACCGTTACCGTTGTGCCGGAACCATTTCCATAGCAGAAAGTTCCGAAATTCAGGTTTTGAAAGGTGGAAACCGTTACTTTGATCGGTTTTGGGGGATCCTCCTGTGCAAAGGCCTGTTTGGGGCAAATAACAAGCAAAAGCGCCCCGGCAAGCAGCAAAATGGCATATTTTCTCAAAAAGGGTTTTATTTCGAACTTGATCATTAGTTGTTTATTACTATTTTTTTTGAATAAATGATTTTGCCGGTGCTAAAACTGACCACATACACCCCAGTTCGCAACGGAACGTCCAATTCATGGGTGCCAGTCCCGGCGAGTTGCCTTCGCCAAAGCTCTTGTCCCAGGATATTCCTGATGCTCAGGTCGCCCTTTTCGCCTATTTCCCCGGTAAAAGACACGACAAGTTTATCACCTGAAGAATATGCAATAAAGGCATCGTTATTAGCTTGGTTTTCACTTAGTGTATGTTCACTGAGGATCAGGCTGAACCTGCCCTCGTCAACCCCCGCAGCCAGGAATAGTTTGTATCCGCCGGATTGTTGGAGTTCGGTATTGATCCTGGTTTTTTTGTCAGCCAAATAGATATGCAGGCCAGCAGGTATGTTTTCAATTTGGCCAGCTTCAAAGGAAACTACACCATCCTGCTCATTTTTAAGACCGAGAGAAACTTCCGAAGCAATTTCCGGATAAGGGATCGCATTGATGGAGAGCCGGTCGGCATCTGGTGAAAGTGTGTAAAAATTGGGGGATGTTACATCGGTATTCATCAGCTTTAATGCGTCCAGATCCTTATCGAATGCTTCGGTTGCCCAATCGTTCAGGTAAATGACAAGCGGGTCGCCGGGATTTGTATCATCCGCATACTTTGCCGTCAGCCTGATGATTGGCCTTGTTTCGTAATGGGCTGCTTTTTGGAATACAGCATTAATATTGTTTACTCTTACCCGGTTGTCCATGCCAAATGATGCAGTGACTGGATAATCCCCATCGGAAACATGCACAAAAAATCCCTGCATCGCGGCAATGACATGGCTGGCAAGTCCATCGCTCGAAATACCGTTGATGTACGAACTGTAAGTTCCCGTATATTGGTCGGTCGTGCCCGCATTGAAGTAATAAACGGCGTTGTCTATATTTACCCTTGTCCATCCGTCGGATGCATCCCAGTCAATAGGTGAGGGATAGGGATTACCGACTAAATTGAAGCCCTTGGTATAAGGCTGGTTGTTGTTGTACAAAGTAAGCGTGGATAAGATATTGTTATTGACAATGCCAGTTATACTGACTGTTTTTTCTGAAGCATCAGCTCCAAAATTGGCGGCATATCCCTGCATGGGCATTAATAGCCCTGTAGAATTGGTGTAATTTTCCCATCCGGATGTTACCTTGCTTTCATCATATGTATAAAAAGCCGAAAAGGAAGCATTTAAATCCAGGTAATCATCAAAGGCATTGACAGTGGCCGATTGAAAGGGGGAGCTGAAATATTTGTACCCAAAGGCAGAAGAGAGATAACGCTGCATGGTCACATTTCCGGTGATATCCCCGGTTCCGGCACCATCAATAAGCGCCGTTTGGGTCGCACTTGACACAAGCGTTAAATGACCTTCAGAAGACAGGTTCCCGTTTAAAGCCGTTACCACCCCGGTAACATGAAGTGCTCCCAGCAAGCTGGTCCCTGCGGGATTGTCGATGGTCAAATTCATCACCGTATTCTCTGCAAAAACATTGGGGGCTATTGTTTGAGATGAAGTGCCTTTCATTTTAATGGATCCTTCCGTTGCAGTGAACGTTCCGCGGTTGTCAATGGTCCCGGCAATCTGCATCGTATTATTAACCACTGTCAGTGATGATCCGGCGTCGATTACCAGATTTTTAGCTGCTCCCTCGTTCCCGTTTTGAAGGACTGGTTTATTGGGGACATCGGGTATCCGGACATCCGTGGATAAATCGGGCAAAACCTCGCAGGACCAGTTTCCCGGCACATTCCAGTCGATGCTTTCATTTCCGGTCCAGACCATATCGAAAATAATTGTTACTTCAACTGCAAAGCGCATTTCCGATTCGCAACCACCAGATATTGTTTGGCTGGCGTAATAAGTACCAGAAGTAAGTACAAGGTCTGTTGCAAGGGCCGTACCTCCGGAAGGAGAAGAATACCATTTTATTTCAGTTCCTATTGCCGTCAAATCTGCTACTTTAGGGTTTGAGGCCAAACAGAAAGACTGGGTTGAGTCTCCGGTTGGCGCGGTTGCTTCTTGAATATGAATATAAAATACTGTCCATTTTCCCTCGGGGCAATCACTATCACTGCTTTGGCGGATAGCCACATAAGCACCCAAAAAAGGAATTCCTTCCCATTGTACGCTTAAAGTATAAGTGGTTATACCATCCGCTCCGTTGACTGATTGATAAGAAGCGGAGTGCCCGTTGACTGTACCATCGTGGGTTGCAACGGAACTGCCGTTAAATCCGGTAATTGTACCACCATAAACAGCCCATTCAATGGTGTTTGACGACCAATCACCAACATTGTCCGTTGCCGCAGGAACCTGAAAACTTGTAATTGACGCAGGGCAAACTGTTTCGGGACCATTACTTTCACAGATATTGGCGAGATGATCTTCCCACCAGGAAGAAGTGGGGTTATACGAAATGTAAGGGTTGCCAGGACTATTTTCTGCAATCCATTGATCCCCGCTCCTGATCAGGCATCTGGTACAAGCATCATTAGGGAAACAATCTGACAAATTGGAAGTGCAATTGGCCTGAGCAGCAGATTCATCTAATGAACCAAATACATAATACAGTCCTCCATCGTTGACCGTTGTTCGTCCTCCAGTTGCAATAAAGTTGCCCCCAACCACCAGGGTGCCATTCACCGTAATATTATTGTTTTTTGTGAGGTCGCGGTCAATCGCAATTAAACTGGGATGATTGATATTCAGATCCCCGAAAATCATCGTTAAGTTTCCATCGATGTCAGCTATCGCATTGTTGTTAAATGTATTTGACACGGTAAGGTCTCCGCCAACATGAAGGAAACTGGGGTTATTGTTATTTAGTGCACCGCCAACACTTGTGCTTTGCCCGATAATAATTGTTCCGTTGTTTTGAAGGCTTGCATTAACCAAAACAGCCCCGGTAACATTTAACTCGGCCGAATTATTTACATTGAGGTTTCCATTTGTGACAATCAAACTGCCGCTTACAGATAAACTGCCTCCGTTGTTAAGCGTATTCGATACCGTAAGGTCCCCACCAACATGAAGCGACTTTGTGCTGTTGTTATTTAGGGCACTGCCAATAGTTGCACTTTGCCCGATTGATATTGTGCCTCCGTTTTGAAGGCTTCCACTAACCGAAACAACCCCGGTAACATCCAAAACTCCTAAACTATTTACATTTATACTTCCGTTTGGGACGCTTAAGCTACCGCCTACCAACAAACTTCCAGAGGAGGGAACAGCAAGGTCATATCGTTGATATATGAAGTCCCCGGAAACCTCCAAATCACTGTTGTAATTAAAATTGAATGACCCTCCGGAAACCGTAAAATCTCCCTGCACAATAAGTTTGGCTGCTCCTTGCAAAGAAAGATTACCGTTTGTCCAGGTAAGGTCCCCATCATAGGTGATGGTATGGCCGCTGCTAATTGTAACATCATCTCCCGGAGCAGGCACTCCGGCGGGGTGCCATGTAGTGGAAGTTGCCCAACTCCCTGAATTTAAACTTGTATAAGTTGCGGCATAACCACAAACACTTGATGTAAATAAAAATGCCAGGATCAGCAACAGGTTATGGCATTGAGTAAGAAGCTGGCTCATAATTTCATGATTTTGTTGATATGAACCAGCGGTGAAACGATTATGGCAGCATCGACAACCAACATCCCTTCAATGACCAGCTTGCCGGAAGTTCTATTGATCTCCAGATTATTTATCTCCATGGCCTAAAAATCATCTGACATTCATTGCAGTTTCAACTCCGACTCGGCATATTTTTCAGGTTTAACATCTGATTGGGTAGAATAAGTGACGACCAGGCTGCCCGAATGATAATCGACAACGGCTTTTTTATCCAGGTCCATCCGGAACCGTCTTATTTCATTGGGGGTATAGACGGCGATGCCATTCACTACGCCTACCTGCGTTTCCAAGCCCGTGGGCGAAACATGCACCACTTTGAGGTCGCCATATACCGACATGTTTCCGGTGCGGTTAAATGTCAGCCCCAAGCTGTTAATGGTATCGTTTTCCGTTTCCAACTTTAAATTGGAGAGTTGCACGTGGGTGGTCGGTTCGCCCATCCTGATGATCACAGGAATCGTGATCCCAAATATCGGCACCAGCCTGACGCTTACCGCAGTTGAATCCCTTGTTGTATCTTCTTCCCCAAGGGCAACCTGCCTGGGTACCGCCCTGAAATAGACATGCGAACGGTATTCTCCGGGAACCAACTTCCCGGTATTGGTCAACTGCATCTTCACCACCTGGGCTTCGTTGGGCCCGAGGGTAACTGTACGCGGGAAAAAACGGATAAATTTATCGGCAAAATTCTGCCCAGGATCGGGTTCACTGATTTCTTCAAAGGAACCGTCCTCTTTCATCCGGTACTGGACGATGGAAACATTGTAGGTGGCGGTATCTTGCCCGGTGTTGGCCAGGTTGAGTTCCTGTACCCGCCTTGACCCATCGAATACCACCCGGCGAGGTGTGATCAACAGGTTTCCCTGTGCCTTCACTCCGGAAGGGCAACTAATCAATAAGAGTATAAACCCCAAAATTAATCCAGCGTACATGGAATGACCTGGTACATTTTTTTTCGCTAAAGAATCTGATCTACACATGGGGCAAAAATTTAAAATAGATAAATGTCATATTTTATTCATTGTGTCTGTGCGGTGAGGCGCTCGGGTCCCTTCCTTCGTAGCGCTTGTCCGGAAACCTCGGGAGGTTGGGGGAGGCTTCAATTGTAAGAAAAAGTGATGGCATAAGTGCCCGTATATATGCCCACGGGGTTATCGTTCATGCTGCCAACCGTGAGGGTGGCCCCAATATTTACAGCCAGCGATCCCCCCTCCAATTTGCCGGTGCCCAAGCCTGCGGAAGGAATGGATTCCCAGTCGCTGACGACCATCGATTTCGAATTCGAAACATTGGTCAGGACCGCCGGACCTGATGGCAAGCTAATAGAGAACGAAGCCTCGCTTGCCCCGGTAATGTAGAAAGCGGCTGGACTAAATTCGCCGCCGCTTAACACCAACGCACCTGTTGCATGACGCACGCCCTGAGGCGATAAATAAATCTGTCCGCCTTGCTCTTCGGACGAAAAACGGCCAAAGTTAAGCTGCGAATTTTCCGTGGCCGTAAGCGCTGCAATTACCTCGGCAAAGGCCCGGGCCGTCATGTTGGCCTGGGCCTGTCCTTCTTGCACAGCCGTTCCAAAGAACAACGCACTCGCAATAAAAATTTTTAAAAATTGATTCATAGTGTTTTACGGGCTGAGACCGAAAACTGGGTAACGGATGCTGATTTGAAAATTTTTAATTCAAAAAAATTAGTTGTAGTTGACGGTCACTGTGAATGGGGTTTCTGACTCATATACTCCAGAAGCCTGGGCGGCATCTACATTCAGTGTTGCACCAACATTAATTGTCTCTATTCCTGAGGCACTAAGTGTTCCTGTCGTGCTTGGGTCGCTCGTAAACGCATTGACTGTCATTGTGTTAGATCCAGAGCTGACGGTCGTTGCTGCTGATGGAAGCGAAATTGAATATGTGTAATTAGGTGCCCCTTCAATATCAAAACTTGCAGCAGACACTGTTCCTTCAATTGCGGGCAGTGTGACACCGCCTGTGACGGATCGACTGCCACTAGGAGCTAGTACGACGGTTCCCCCGCTTGTACTTTGAACAGCAACATTGCCGAAATTCATATCTTCAGCATTCTCAATACTGATTGGCGTCACAATAGTACCTGTTGCAGTTGCAGTTGCACTTTCTTGTCCAAAAGAGTTTGCCGAAAATCCCAAGATTACGGCAGCGATAAAAAGAAATTTCAATCCATTTTTCATTGTTTCTGATTTTTTGTGTTATAAACTTTTATTAATTGTTCATCTTTTTTTGATCAATTTTTTAATTTCGGGCGAGGCTGAAACACAAAGTGTGCCAAAGTGTGTTTCTAGTTATTGAATTGTTTGAGTGTTGGTGTTATTGTTTTCTTTATGAATAGTTTATGAGTGATTGGATTTATTAATTGTGTAATTCTATTTGTAAATAGGATGATGGTTTAATGGATTTTTCCATCAAAATATTTACATGTTGTAAATAATTTTTATGCACTTATGGTGTTATTTTATTTTATGGATTCGGCTGAACCCGGACAATTTCTATCTCCTGTTTTTTTCTTGCTAGAAAAGATGGAGCTAACTAAAAGGATGGATTATTTTGAAAAAGTGAATCAGGTTTGGGGTAATCATTCACAACAAGCCATTAAAGATCGAAGCAAAGCATAAGGTTTTTAAATAATACGGAGGTAAATCTTCACAAGAATTTGGATCGCGCCCCAACGTTTCCGCTTAATCTTATCAATTGTAAGCAAATACCATGGTGTAAGATCCCTGGTACAATCCGGATGCCTGTCCTTTCATTATACGTGCTTTTCCTTGCAGGTGAAGGGTTTGATTGCCGTCGGTATGTTGTGCATCAGATTTTTCTGAATTTGTTGCTGACGGTTGTATGGTCAGTGCGTTTCCATTGGCATCAGATAAATCAGCCGAATTGATCACAATATTGCAGACTACGGCTTCGCCCGAATTAATTTTGAATTTGCCCATATTGATATGCTTGAAGTGCCAATTTACCTCTGTTGGTTGCTCTGCGGTGTTGTCATTCTTAAAGTTGAAATCAGTAATGGCTTGAGAAGAGGCACTGACTGATTCCACAACTTCGGCCGATACATGACCGACAGCAACTGTTTGGGCAAGGATATCTACTGTTGCAAACAGGCTCAGCAAAACAACGATCAAATAGATGGAACAGACAGCTTTCATGTTCTTTGTTTTTAGTAAGTGTCACAAAAGGTTAAAAGAACGGATAGCCTAAATATAATACAAAAGCGGCAATTGGCACATGAAATGTAAAATATTTTTTTACGTTGTGTAAAATAATATTACATGATTGGTTTCGAGAGGAAGTTGTAATATCAGGAAACTACATAGCTCAGTTAGCTATAGTTGCTGTTGCTTATACTAGTTCGGATTTAATAGATTTGAGAAAGGAGATATAATGTGTTGATATAAGTTGAGTGTCTGTACCCAGTTTGCGACCAGTACCCTGTTGAAGGAGCCGCGCACATACACCTTTGATTACGTGCTGAATGTAACGGCCTAATAAAACACCAGATACTCCTGCAACCTTATGCATGACCTCTCATTGAGCTGATAGGATGTCTATCATTAGGCTTCTGGTCTGTCCAGAATCATGCTTTTGGCTTCTTTCTGCCCACTGCGAATGGAAACTGCGATTGTTGTTTCAGTAGCTCCTCAGCCAGTGGTTGGATCCTTGCAGCTTGAGGCTTGCTGCCCACTGACGAAGACTGCCCACTGACCGAAACACCGCATCCTAATCTCACCACAGACTTTCACAGATAAACGCAGATTATTGATGCTCGCTACGCTCGCTTCGTTTTGCCCCTGTCAAATTCTGCTATTGAAATTTGTACAGGGTGAACCGCAACCCATTTACCATTTACGATTTGAACAAGCACACGCCCCATCTCATAACTCATAACTCGCTACTCATAACTCGCTACTCAAAAAGAACCACCCCCACCCACAGCGGGCGGAGGCAGTTCTGTTGGGGAATCAGAGCGTTTCCTTAAGCACATTTTGGTTCATCGATATCGTTCCTTGGGCCCGTAATACGGGTTGATCCAATGAGCTGACATCAATAAAGGTATATTTCAGTTTAAGCGTTGTGGTTACAATCGTGTACCGGTTGTCGGTGGTGTGATCCACGGTGTTCACTTCAACCGAGCCTTCTTCCATGGTCAGGTTGATGGCAGCGTTCGGACTGCTCAGGCTGACCTCGTTGTCCTCGCTAAGGTTTAGGTCGACGATAAACTGGTCCCGGTTCACACTGGTGCGGTCAAACTGTCCGGCATAAAAATAACATTGCCGGCCCGACAGGGCATACAATGACTTGACCGCCACGGTCAGCCTGTTCCCTGAGTCGTTTGACCCATCGGCCCTGGTCTTGTACACCGCGATCTCGCCACTGTAGTTACCGGAGAAACTGTTTTTTAAGACCAGGTGTACCAGCGCTGTGCTATATTCCGTAGCGGCTATTTTATAAACCGAGGTGCTTTCGATTTTCAGCGGAACAACATAGTCGGCATACCGGTCGGAAAGCTTGTTCAGGTCAAGCGTTAAGCCGGATACGCCATACAGCTCCCCCGCGAGAATGCGGATCGTTTCATCTTTAAAAGCCAGGGCTTCATCCTCCGGCTGCTCGTAATACAGCGCGGTCTGGTTGCGGTACTTTTCGAAGTTGTAGTTCGACAAGGTATCCGGGGCAAGCCGTACCGCAACATCAACGGTGGTGTTATTGCCCGATGTTCCGTTAACCGACGCCACAACCGGAATATCAATCAGGCCCGATTCGTCGAGGTACAGTTCCTGGTCAATCCAGCCGTTGCTGGTGAGCAGAACCGCTTTTTCAAACAACTCGTCGTCCAGTTCATCATGGCACGAGTAGGGCAGCGCCAACAGGAACACGGCGCTGCAAATCAAGATTATTTTTCTCATCATGTCTTCTTTTCAAAATAAGTTTCTGTAATATCTCAATGATCCATTGGCCTACCAGCCCGGATTTTGCGTTAGCCGTTTGTTTCGCGTCAACTCATATTGCGGGATGGGCCACAGGTACATTTTCTCCAAAAAGATTTTGGGGTACGACGAAATCACGGTTTCCCGGTAGAATTGCTGCCGTTGTGAGTCGCTGTTCGACATTTCCACGTTACACCCGGTCAGCGGAATATTTTCCTCCACCATCGCGTCTTTCCATCGCCGCAGGTCGTAGTAGCGTTTCGATTCGGCGAAGAACTCCACCTGGCGTTCCCGCTTCAGCGCCCTTCGAAAAGCCGCCGGGTCGTTGTAAACAGCGTCTTCCAGATCGGGCAGGCCGGCTCGTACCCGTACGCGCTTCATCCCGTAGCGCATCTCTCCGATGTCGCGTGTTACGGTCAGCTCAGCGCCGGTGTGCGTGGAAAAGGTGTACGGTTCTCCCGAGCTCAGCTCGTTCAGCGCTTCGGCATACCACAACAACACATCGGCATAGCGGATGGCCGGCTCGAACTTGGTCACCAGATATCCGCCGAGGTCCTGGCGTCTTCCGGATTGTAGTACTTTTTCATACCAATACCGGTAACCGGGAAGTTGGACGCGTTGTTATACAGCTTGCCGTCGGTCAGGTCCTTGTAATAGAAAACCTGCTTGTTGCGGAACTGCGTTTCGTTGGCGCTTTCACATTCCCAGGTACTTCCGCTGTAGGCAATGGAGGCATAAAAGCGGGGCTCCCGGTTGGCATATTGCAGGGAGACGTTGGACGGGAGAAAATCATATTCCCCGGCCGTGGTGGTAAAACCATCCTGCTGGTATTCCCCTGCCGTTTCCGCTTCGTAGATCGTCTTGCCATCGCGCATGCTGTAGGCGTTTACCTGCTTTTGGGTGACCGCCAGCGCATTCTTTCCGTTCAGCGAGAACGGTATCTGCAGGTTGTTCATATCGGCATAGCCGTTGGCTCCGTCATTGGGGCGGGTAAAGATGATCTCCGAAAACCGCGATGGCGCGATGGCCCCGTTAAAGATCTGCCGGTACGATTCAAACGGATCAAGGTTTGCCCATCCGTCCGGGTAGTCCGCGTCCGAATGCAGCGGATGAAACGGCGGAACAACGGTTTCCGGGCCTGGCGCGGCGGTATAGAGCTCATACTGGTTCAGCTGGATCACCTCCAGGGCTGCGGCAGCCGCCCGGGCCCACTTGCTCTCGTCGTAAGTTTGCGGGATGAGCTGTTCATCGTCAAAATTCCGCAAGTCAAAAAGTTCGGTATTGCCATTATACAGCGGGCTGGCTGCATATAACAACAACCTGGCCCTGGCGGCCAGCGCCGCGCCCCGCGTTGGACGTCCAATGTTGTTGGCTGTCCGGGTCAGGGGAAGGTTTTGCGCCGCCACCAAAAAATCGTTGGCAATATATTCCACACATTCATCCAGCGTGTTGCGCTGAACCGACAGTTCGTCGTAGGTCATGCTGATCTCGAACCCTTCGTCGGGGATCAGCGGCAACGGACCATACTGGCGCAGCAACACCCAGTAGGCATAGCCGCGCAGAAAACGGGCCTGGGCTTTGGCGTCGGCCCGCTCGCTGTAGGTCATCTCCCGGCAATCGTCAATCCGGTTAATAAAGGTCGAGGCTTTTCGTACCGGCTCATACACCCGCTTCCATTTATCTTCGGTCAGCGTTGAGGTGGCGCTGTACTCGCCGTTCTGGTATTTCTTGGTGTAGTCGCCGTCGTCCATGCGCAGCAACTCATCCGAAGCAAAAAGCACATACCCGCCCTTGCCCCCGGTGGCGATATCCGAAACCTCCTCGTACATCACCTCAAAGGCGTTGGACAGGAAGCCTTCGGCATAGGCCCGTTTGGTAAAGGCTGAGTCCAAGGTCAACTGGTCGTCAAAGTATTTGTCTACATCCAGGTAATCGCTGCACGACATCTGCCCCAGCAACAAGGTCAGTACGGCGGCAAAACACACTGGCAATCGTTTATGTTGTTTCTTCATCATGGTTTGAATTAGAAGTTTACAGTTAAATTCACGGAATAGGTTTTCGTAATCGGGTACCGGGCGCCATCGCTGCTTCCAATTTCCGGGTCCCACCAGTCGAAAGAGCTAAACACCAGTAAATTGTACCCGATAAAACCAATGCGGGCGCTTTCGGCAAAGAAATGGGCCAGGTATTTCCGGGGTAAGGTATAGCCGAACTCCAGGTTCTTCAGGCGCAGGTAACTTCCTTCCCGCAACCAGAAGGTGGAATTCCGGTAATTGTTGGCATTCCCGCCGTACGATAGCCGGGGAAGCATGGCGTTGGGGTTCTCCGTGGCCGGATCGCCCGAAATCTCCCGGGAGATCCACCGGTCGTTGGGGGCGGCAACCTTGCTCAGGATGTTTCCGGTTTCGCCCCCATTAAACGGATAAATGCTGTTGCCGCCAATAAAGAAATCCGATTTGCCCGAACCCTGGAACAGGATATTGAAGTCGAAGTCCTTCCAGCTTAAGCTAAACCCGAACCCATAGCTCAGGTTGGGCTGCGTGGTGTAGCCAATGGGAACCACATCTTTGTCGTCAACCACGCCGTCGCCGTTCACATCCTTGTACTTGATGTCGCCGGGAAGGTACGAACCGAAGGTCTGCACCGGGCTGTTGTCAATCTCCTCCTGGTCTTCAAACAGGCCCAGGGCGATCAGTCCCCGCGTCTGGTTCAGGCGGTACCCTTTGGTCATCTGGTACGGCAGGGCGTTGTCTGCTTCATCGTAGTTCAGCACGCTGGTTTTGGCATAGGTGAAATTTCCGCGCAGGGTAAAAGCCACTTGCCCAAGCTCGTGGGTAAAGGAAGCTTGCCCGTCAATCCCCTCCGATTTCATTTCGCCAATGTTGGCCCAGGGCTGCAAATCCTGCAAGCCCGTGGAGTAGGGCATCTGGCTGCGCCGCATAAAAATGTCGCTTCGCGTGTCGCGGAAAATATCGACCGTGGCCGACAACTTGGTGTCGAACAAAATCAGGTCAATCCCCAGGTTATGCTTTTGGGCCTTTTCCCAGGTCAGGTTCGACGACCCCATGGTGGTGATCCGGTAGCCCTGCACCCCGTTGGAGCCGTATTCACCCCAGTTCATCGAGGTGGATGTGCCAATAAACGACATGTACGGAAACCGGTCGGAGCCAATCTGGTCATTTCCCACTTCGCCGTACGAATAGCGGATCTTGAACATGTTCAGCCAACGCAGGCGGTCTTTCACAAAGGGCTCCTGCGAAATGACCCAGGCGCCCGATATGGCCGGGAAAAAGCCGAAGCGTTCTCTCTTCTCAAAATTCTCGGAGCCGGTATAACCGAAGTTGAAGTCGGTGAGGTAGCGGTCTTTGTAGCCATAGGTGACCCGCCCCGACAAAGCCATGTTCCGGTAAGGGATCGAAGCCTTTACATCGTCGGAGTTGATCGTTGACGACCGTTCCTGCTGGTAGTACATCAGCAGGCCGCCAAGCCGGTGTTTGTCATCAATGGTTTTATCGTACTGGATCCGGGCTTCGGTGTAGTACCGCCGCTCGCCCGACGCGCTGCCGCTTTGCGACATCAGCGAGGCCTCGCGCACCCGTTTCATCACCAAATCGCCGTTGGCATCGCGGCGTCGTTCGGCCAGCCACAGCTCCGGATTCTTGGAGCGCGTAATGGTATTCACGTTCGCATTGTCGAACGAGAAGGTTCCGGAAAACAGCAAGCCGGGGGTAATAAAATCCAGTTTCTGCTCCAGCGTAATGTTGGTTTCCACCTTGTTTTCCCAATTGGTCTGGTAGCCAGTTTGGGTCAGCTGAACCTCAGGGTTCATCGTATTGCCATCTCCGTAGGTGGGGATCAGTCCGTTGGAATACATCCTCGGAACGGTCAGCGGGGTGAGGTTCGAGATCGATCCCCAAATGTCATCCGACGACATGCTGGGCTTGTTTTCATCAATCAGGTAACCCCCAACGCCAATCCGGAACAAGGTGGTCCTGGTCAAATCCAGGTCAACATTTGCCCGGTAGTTGTAACGCTCGTAGGTGGCATTGGTATTGTAATCGTTCAGGGCATTGTTGGTTTTGTACATGCCATCTTTATTGTAATAGCTGCCCGATACATAATAACGGGCTGCGGGGCCTCCACCTCTGAACGACAGGGTCCCGCGGTAATTGACCGCCCCGTCCTTCAAAATCACATCGGCCCAGTCCACATTGGGAAACAGGTCCGGGTCCAGTCCCCGGGCAATGATCTCCAGGTCCTGCTCCGAATACACCGGGTCCTGGTACCGGGTCATCCGGGCTTCGTTGGCCATCTTGGCGTAGGTCGTGCCATCCACATACTCCGGGGTGCGCGAGCGGGTATCGTAGCCATATTCGGCCTTGAAATTGATCGCTACTTTTCCCGCGGTTCCCCGTTTGGTGGTGATCAGCACCACGCCGTTGGCTCCACGCGACCCGTAGATAGCTGTTGCCGACGCATCTTTCAACACGCTGAACGATTCGATATCCTCCACGTTCAGCTCGTTCAGCGACCGTTCAATGCCATCGACCAGGATCAGCGCACTGGCGTTGGCGCCAAAGGTGCTGATCCCCCTCACCCAGAATTCGGTGTTGTCGCGGCCGGGTTCGCCCGTGGTTTGCCGGCCAATAATGCCGGTTACATTACCAACCAGGGCATTGCTGATGCTGGATGTCGGCGTTTTCATGGTCTTCATGTCTACCGTGGTAATGGCCCCCGACAAGGTGGCTTTTCGCTGGATGATACCGGCTGCCGTAACCACTACTTCTTCCAGGCTTTCGCTGTCTTCTTCCATCACTACTTCCACCGGGCCCGTTACGGTCACCACCGGAAGTTCAGTTGGTTTAAAACCGATGTACCTGATCTCCAAAATTTCGTAAAGCCCGGTCTTTATTTTGAACCGGCCGTCGGCGTCGGTCACCACCCCTTTGGTGGGTTGATTTTTTACAATGATGGCTACCCCGATCAGGGGTTCGCCCTGTGGGTCTTTCACCACGCCACTCACTTCTTTCTCCTGCGCGGTTTGTGCCTGTACGGCCAGCACGCAGGCCAACAGGAAGAAAACCAAGCGGAACTTTCGTTGTATCGTTCTCATTTTTATTTGTTTAAATTTTAACATGCGCCAGGCGCTATTCAACCATAATTTTACGCACCAGGTGATTGCCCCGGTCAGCCACATACAAGCCGTCATCCACGGGGCTAAAAGCAACTGCTTCGGGCTGATTAAACAGGCATACCGCCGGGTCGCCGTCCTGGAAGCCCGAGGTTCCGGGGACGCCGGCATAAGTGCTGACATAGCCTTCGGGTGTGATTTTCCGGATGCAGTGGTTGTACTTGTCCGGTACATACAGGTTGCCGTCTTCATCCACGGCGCCCTGACCCGGCTGATCGAACTGGGCATTGGTACCCAACCCGTTTTCAAAACCGGCGCTGTTCCATTGGCCGGCCCATAGCTCTGGTTTATCAATGGTGCGGGTGGTTTCGTTGTAATTGGCCCGGTAAATGCAATGTTTGTTTTTCACCATAATGTACAGGGCCTTGCCATCGGGGCTGAAAACCATTTTCAACTCCGTATCGGTGCCGTTGAGCTGGTACAGCTGTTCTCCCTGCTGCGTGCTTTTGTTGAACTGGTAGAGGTAGCCATCGTGCTGGCTGTTGTAAAACACCGCGCCGGTGCGGGGATGAACAGCTATGCCCGTGGCCCGGGTATACGACGCCCTTACATAGGGCTTGATGGTGATAAAGCCGGTCTCGCGGAGCAGGATGGCCACCGCGGCGTCGGTCACCATGTTGTTGGCCTGCCACAGCGAGTTGACCAAGTAGAGCGTGTCCTGCCCGGGGCTGAACGCCAGGGCGGTGGGCGATTGCATGGGCCCCGACGAGTTGCGCATCAGGGTGCTCAGCTGGCCGCCGTAGCCAACCCGCAGCGCCCCGTCCGAATTCACGCCCCGTCCTTCATCAATCACGAACAGCTTGCCTTCGCTGTCGAAGGTCACAAACCAGGGACGCCGCAGCTTTGCCTCGGAGTAGGCCCCGTCGTCGGTGCCCGACAAGCCCGTTTGCCCAATCTCGGTGGTCACATTTTTTAGGAACTGGTAGTTGAACGGCTTGTCGTAGGTAAACTCCCGGACGTTGTCGCCCTGCCCAATGTAGGCGCGCACCAGGCCGGTGTCGGCGCGGACGGGAACAATCGCATAAATGGCCTCGCCGTCCGAGCCGATCACGGTCGCATTTTTACCGTTTACCGTCACCTTGATGTAGGCGGTGTCGGTCCCAAAGTTTTGCCCGTTTAAGATTAATTTGGTTGCAATCCCCCCGCTGTCGGGGAAATACGAGCCAATACTGGTTTCCACACCCGCGAGGGGCGGGTAAACGGTCCTGTTTTCGGGGGTAAAATCATCGTCAGCGCAGTTGGTGCACAGCATGCTTGCCCCCAGCATGGCGGCGGCCAACAGGCCCGGCCATGGCCGATTGAATTTTCTCATAAGTGTTTGTTTATTCGGTTATACATTGCCCGTTTTGCCGGGGGCATTGCTGCCGCCCAAACGGTTACGCCGGAAAGCAGCCGGCCCTGCTGGTTGTTGCCCTGTTCGTCGGCGGTGCGGCAGTCGTACGCAAACCACGCCCGGTGGTCCAAACCGGGAAATGGAATGCCCGCCCTGACGCTGCCGCCAACCCGGGCGATGAACCCGGATGAACAGGAGAGGAACATGAAAACTCCGTCAGCACCAAAGCGTGCTTTTAACCAAGTTTGCATGGGTTGGTTGGTTTAGGATTATGGTCCGGAAAAGGACAGTGATTCATATGAAACACAAAGCCACCAAGACACGAACGCAGGAACGCAGGAACACACGAACGCACAAATTCGTTATCTGATAAATGTCTTCGCCCCTTCGTGAGTTCGTTCCTTCCGGTCAGAAATAGGCATACCACGCCCCTAAAGCAGAAAATTGGATTCATACTTTTACAATTTTTTAGATTGTTTGGATTGGTGTTTCCCCAGACAGGATGTCCAAACCACGGCTCTTTTTAACACTGTGGAACTCCGTGTAAAACTCCGTGTGCCTCTGTGTTTCAGTTATTTCTGTTTAACCACAGCGTTGCACAGAGAACAAGCACAGAGTAACACAGAGATTTTGGATATCCGTCTTGTAACTGGGAATCATTCATGCAGCCCTTGCTTTCAGGGGGCCCGTTTGGGAGATATGAAGCGTTTGAAATGAGGCATGACACACTGGTTTTTTATTGGTTAAAAACTATTCTGTGTCTCGTGTAATGGTGGAGGCGGTAAAGCCGTATAGCCAAAACCGGTAAGTTCAGGCGCGGCCATAAAAAAGGCGTGGAACCTGACTTACCAAACCGAGGTACTAGCAATACCGTGAGAGATAAGCAGGCCCACGCCAAGATCGTAACGATATGACGTGAGCATCTTCACTTATTGTCTCTCTCATTAAAAAATTGCTAGTTTTTCGGTTTGAGACTTCAGTGCGAGCGCTTTATTTTTCGAAAAGCTTCCGCAAAGTTATTGTTTCTTTTTAAATGCCGTAAAAAATTCCTTTCAGCGGCATTTTATTAGTATAATTTTAACAACATTTGTTATTTTTAATGCTTCAAAGATACCAAGCAACAGCTTGGAAATAAAAAGAATAAAACGTCTGTTTTTTTCGTGTGACACGAATATTTTTTTCATATTATATGAAAACTAAAACATTATCGCTATGGATATCATGGATACCGCCCGTTTGAACATCAAAAAACACCGCGCATTGAAAGGTCTTCGTCAGCAGGATTTGGCCGATAAACTGAATATGAACCTGCGCAGTTACCAAAATCTGGAAAGCGGAACTACCAAGCTTGATCTGGAACGTTTGGAGCAAATTGCGGGGATTTTGGAAACAAGTACGGAAGATTTACTAAGACCTGAGGGTATTGTAATCCATCAAGAGGTAAGGGATAATGCCAACAATAGCAAAAACGGACTCTTTTATCATTATGGGATTGAAGAAGAAATGCTTAATCGGTTATTGGCTGCGAAAGACGAGGAGATTCGATACTTGAAGGAGAAGGTAGATCAGTTGTTGGGGCTGGTGGGGAAGAAGTAGGCAAAAAATGTTTGTATAAAACATAGATACTGTCATTCATTATCATAGCCACGCGAAGAAAAATGTGAAAACCAGTTTATTTCGTGAGCATATTATCCGACATTTGTTAACTGATCTTTTTCTAAAACCCAGTAAAATCATTTTTATGGTTTTAACCTTAAAAAAAATACAGCACAGGGGGTCACACCGTATCGGTATCGACTTTCCGTATTCTGCTGAGGTAAACCAAAAATTGAAATCGCTAGGCGCTGTTTACAGCTCAACCCTGCGATGTTGGTATCTTGATTATAATAATGCCAATTACCAACTGCTGCAAAAGAATTTCGACAAGCTTATCATTGAAAACCCAAAAGCGGAACAAACAAAAACAGTACCGGTGGCCGGCACCAAAAGCCGTGACCTTCCACCCATAGTTGCCCCGGAAAACCTTTCGGGCAAACCGGAAAGCGGGGCAACGAAACTCCCTGAATTGACCGCTGAAAAGCCAATAAAGGGACATAAAGCGGAAAACAGTACGCTTGCACAAAAACTGAATTTGAAATTGTTCGAAAACATTGGAAAATACTGGGTATTCGGTATGAATTACCATTTTGCGGTGAGCAAAGAACTGCTGTCCGTTAAAGGGATTTACTGGAACAAGCGCCAAAAAGTTTACATGGCAATAAGAAACCAGGCAGTAAAGGAAAAAGTCGAAAAAATACTCCAGGTAAGCGATTTTTTTCCGGCCGATTATATTGAAAAGGAAAAGCCTGTGAAAGGGGGCACGGTTTTGATTGTAAAGCCGCACATCGAAGACAACCAGTGGATGCAGGTTTTTATTCCCCCGGTATTTATGCTCAGGGAAAAAATAAAACGATTTGCCATGTCGAGGTACAGCGTGCCCCATGGGTGCTACCTTTTACCGGCAGCGCCCGATGTTTATAAAGCTTTAACGGTTCATTACGAACCGGAGAAGGTGGTTTTTAAAAACCTGCTTCCGGCGGGTTACCTGCTGAAGGAAAAGTTGCCCAACCCGAAAAAGTTTCTGCTGCAAAAAGCCAAAAGCCAGGTACTCGAAAAAGTTCCCGAAGCTGCCCGCGGGTTTATTGTTTCGATGATGGATGCCATGCTGGCCAACAACCTGAGCGGTTCCACCATCCGCAATTACGGGAACGCCTTTTGCCGGTTTATGGGCGATAACGGTTACCGCGACCCTGCCACGTTTGAATACAGGCAAATTGTAAAATACCTGGGCGGGTTGATGGAAAAGGGTTTGTCGGCAACAAGCGGGCACATGCTGGTCAATGCGCTGAACTATTATTACCGGCACGTAGAAAACAACCGGAATTTTGAATTTAAGTTACCACGGCCCAAAAAAGAAAAAAAGCTGAGGGTGGTATTTACCCCCGAAGAATGTGCTGCTATTTTTACGGCCATTGACAACCCGAAACACAAACTTGCACTGATGATTGCTTATGGCGCGGGGCTGAGGGTAAACGAGGTGGTTACGTTAAAGTGGGGCGATATATTGCTGGCCGAACAAAAAATTCACGTAAAAAACGGCAAGGGCAAAAAAGACCGGATTGTGATGTTGCCTTGTTCTGTTTTAGCCATGCTCGAAAATTACAGGGCACTATACCCGGGCAAGGATTACGTTTTTGAAGGCCAGTTTGCCGGGGCTCACTACAGTACGGGCAGCGTGCAGAAAGTTATGGCTGGCGCGATGGAGAAAAGCGGCTTTCGAAAAAAGGAAGCGTGCATAACCTGCGCCACAGTTTTGCAACGCATCTGCTCGAAGCAGGCACCGACGTAAGGTATATCCAGGAATTACTTGGCCATTCGAGCATAAAAACCACCATGATTTACACACATGTAAGCAATAAAGCCATCACCCGGATACAAAGTCCGTTAGACAGATTGAACATTAATTTGGAGAAAAAGAACGATGGAGAAAATTACGAAAAAGTATAATAACTTCGTGCTATTACATAGTTGTACATAATGCTAGCGCACAACACGAAGGAACTACCTAATTAAAAACCATAGAATTTCAGGCGATGGAAGACATAATTTTAGACAAGGAAGAGTTCAAGTTATTCAACCAGGACGACCAGTTCGGCTTTTTCTATGACGATGACGGTTTCCCCAAAGATGATGCAGGTGAAACATTCGATTCGGATATTGACAAACTATTTCAATCTTATGATTCTATTGTAATCGACAACAATGACAATGTTTTTGGATTAAAGAATGGAAAGAAGGGGTTGATTTTTGAGTTTGTAATGGAAGCTTACAGTATTGCCAGAGAAGTAAAAGAATTCTAAAATGTGCCGGAATATCCCCCATAACGAGAAAGAATTATTGTCTATCGATAAGAAGTATCGTTTAGCAGAATTCTTTAACCTGAACTGGGATAATTACGTCAAGCACCCTACGCATTTTATTTATCCAGAACAATACAAGGCTGTTGCGGCAATGCGGGCTTGTAGGACAGAGGCTTTAGGTATTGACCATTACGTTTGTGAAGAATGTGGCGAAATATCAAAAGCATACCACAGTTGTAAAAACAGGTTTTGCCCCACATGCAGCTGGAAAGACACACTGGACTGGGCAGATAAAATGAAAAAACAGATGTTAGGCCTCCCTCATCGGCATGTTGTATTTACCTTGCCACACAGTCTCAATGGTTTAGTTACTGATAACAAAGGCCAGCTACTTGATATTTTGTTTAAGGCCGCAGCAGGTGCCATTCAAGACTGGATGGGGCACAAATACCAATTAAACCCTGGTATTATTAACGTTCTCCATACTTTTGGCGAGACCAAAGAGTTGCACCCGCATATCCACATGATTCTTTCATGGGGGGGGATAAACAAAAACCATTGTCCCCAAGAGGTCAAAGGGGAATACATCAACTATGAGTTTATCCAAACCAAGTTCAGGTGCAAGTTCGAGGACAAACTTGTAAAACTTTTTGAAGCAGGTGCATTAATGCACAAATTCGCTGACAGGGCCGAATTTATGCGTTTCTTAAAGAGGGTAAACGATAAAAAATGGCGCATACATTTTGAAGCCGCAATGAAGTTGCCAGCAGAAGTGGTCCGCTATATCGGACGGTATTCCAAAAGAGCTTGTATCAGCGAGTATAAAATAACCAACATAGACGGAGAATACATCTCTTTCAAATACAAAGACAATAAAAACCTTGACTTTAACGGAAAGCCAATCGTTAAAGAACTGACTTTACATTACACTGAGTTTTTCCCAAGGTTATTACAACACGTACCGCTTCCATATTTTAGGACCGTAAGGTATTATGGGGCTTATGCTGCACGGACAAAGGCAATGCTCAAAGGAACATATCCGATATATCAGGAAAAAACTGAGGAAGTTGAAGAGGAAGGGGTATATGAAATGCCTGAAAACCCTAAACTGTGCAAAAACTGCAATATTGCCAAAACATACCTTTATACAACGTTCAGGAACAGAAACAAGGAGACCGTTTATATGTCGAGGTTTAACCCGGCAGCAACAAAACTTAAAACGGTGGCTGCATGAAAATTTATGGGAGAAGTATGCCCAGTTTTGAAATTTAGGTGTTGTTAAGGCAAAACCGAATAAAAAGACGGATGAAAGAATGGATTTTTAATCAAAAAGTGAAGATGAAAAGTGTATTGAAAGGTTGTTTCAACGGCTTGGAAACCATATCTTCACCATTGAAATTATATAATCCCTTAATAATTAAGTAACCGAAGCACTATGCACAACAGCAAAATATAATTAATTGCGGTTCCGGTGCTGATAAGTAAAGTGTACAGCCCGCACAAACCTCGGTGCTTTTCGACAGGAAAACAGGCACGCATTCCGCACTAATCATATTTGCGAACCGTTATGCCGCATACCGAAAAACCAATATAGATGGACAGATTTATAGAAAATATTGATAACCAGATAGAGTTTAATCAAGGCAAAAATATTTTTCTTGACAATCTGGATATTTTTCAATTTACCAATGAAACGGATGAAGCTATTTCAAATATTGACAGGTTAAATCCAGATTCAAAACAATCTTTAATTGATTATGTAACAGATAAAGCAATCGAAGAGTTTTGTAGAGTAAATCAATACTATGCGTTTGACTTGAACGCTAAAAATAACTTAAGAAAAATTTACTCTGACTTATTTGAAAACTTACAAACTAAGACAAATTCATTTGAAAATATTTCTAAAAATCATTACGAAAAACTAAAAGAGTGGATTAAAGAAAGTAATCCTTTTGCTGAGAAAATTTATCAAAATGGTAACGAAAAAGTAAGTCCGGTTGCCTGTTCTGAATATACCCCGAAATTGCAAATTGATATTTTACAGATTGATATCAAACATTTAATACAACCTGTATTGGACATCGGCTGTGGAATTAATGGGCATTTAGTTAATTATCTTAAAAATCAAGATGTTGAAATTTATGGAATTGATAGATTTAAGTTTTCAACCTCAAATTTGATTACTGCAGATTGGTTGGAATACGATTACGGAAAAGAAAAATGGGGAACAGTAGTAAGTAATTTAGGATTTTCAAATCATTTTCATCACCATAATTTGAGAGAAGACGGAAACTATATTGAATATGGTAAAACGTATATGAATATTTTGAACTCATTGAAAGTTGGTGGATGTTTCTACTATGCACCAGATTTGCCATTTATTGAAAAATATCTTGATAATAATCAGTTTGACTTGCAAAAATACGAGATTAACGAATATGATTTTAAAACGACGATAATAAAAAAAATGAAAAAAAGTACGACGGCATAACAAAATGTAAATGTAATGCGGGTTTCAGCTGGTAATTCAACCGCAGTTCTTCGTTGCAACACCGCCAATTCGTCTTTGACGATTGACGGAAAAAAGAAAATATAAATAAACGAATTGGCTCCGTGCGGTTTTGAAAGTTTCCAACTTTTAATCCCGCACTCCACTTACATAAACCGTTAGGTTTCATGCAAAAAGACAACGCCAACGCACATTTGGCACATTTACAAGCCCTGACACACAGGCTGATTCTTCAGCTTGTAAAAGAGCCAAATTTTGCCATCGCACAAATGATAAATAGATTGTTATGATGAAAGATTACAATAAGTTCAAGAGGGGTTCAGAATGGCATAAATGGGATTTGCATTTTCATACTCCATCTTCTTATGATTACAAGGATAAAAGTGTTTCAAATCAAGATATAAGGTCACGGACCTATTTGATATTTTCGGTTTCGCTTTTATCACAGATTGTTAAAGACTCGAAACATGACACTAAATTATTCGCACTACTTAGTTGATGTTCTTAAAGCAAATAATATTTCAGTTGTTGCAATTACAGACCATCATGTAATAGATGTTGAAAGAATAACGGAATTGCAATCATTAAGCGGAGAAGACTTAACAATTCTTCCAGGTATAGAGTTCTGCTCTGAACTTGGAGGTAGCGAATCAATTCATTTTATCGGTATTTTTCCAGAAAATTGCGATACACAAAGTATTTGGACAACATTGCAGGGTAAGGTTGGTCTTACATTACAAGATATTGAAGCAAAAGGTGGTTTTGAAAATATACAATGTGATTTAATTGATACATGTGATTTAATTCATCAACTTGGCGGTGTCACTACTGTTCATGCTGGCACAAAGACGAATACTGTTGAAAGCATTAAGAATACGATTCTGAATAAAATGCAACAAAAGAGAAAGATTTTGTCAGATAGTATTGATATTCTAGAACTTGGTAAAGTTAGTGACGAACAACCTTATCGCGATTTGGTTTTTAAAAGTATTGGATTTGTTTCACCTATGATTATTTGTAGTGACAATCATGATATCAAGAATTATACTCTCAAAGAGAATTTATGGATAAAAGCAAACCCTACGTTTGAAGGATTGAAGCAAATAACTTTTGAACCTGTAGAGCGTGTAAAACTTCAAACAGCAAAACCTGAAGAAAAAGCGGGTTATCATGTTATTAATTCAATTACAATAGACGAAGACAAGTTTTGGAGCAATGAGATTCTTTTAAACCCTAATTTAAATACAATTATTGGAGGTCGCTCAACAGGTAAGTCAACTTTACTCAAAAGTATTGCAAAAAAGATTGACCCAACTATAAAGCTGTCATCTGAGAAGGAAGAATCTTTTATAAATAATCATTTAAATAGTATAGGCCTTAGCTGGCAGGATGGTGAAGAAGGTGAGAACCGAGATATTCAGTTCTTTCCACAAAGTCACATGTATGAAATAGCAAATAATCCCAAAAGGACAGATGAATTAATTCAGGTCATAATTAGAGAAAATGATATTGATAATAACCTTACAACCTATGAAAATTTTAGTAGCTCGAATAGAACCGATATTATTAATAAAGTAGGCAGTTTATTTCAATTGCAAACCGATATTAATAATCAGAAACTTAATCTTAAAGATAAAGGTGATAAAGATGGCATTGAGAAAGAAATTAAATCTTTAGAGGAGAAAATAAAGGCAATAAATTCAGATAGTGAAATAACAAAAGATGACCTTATCGCATTTGAGGAATTAGTAAAATCGGTGTCGGCTAAGGAGCAAACAATAAAACTTTATAAAGATGACCTTATTAATTTAAAGTCACTTAAAACTCGAAGTATTGTTAACTCTTCACTAGAATATGAGTTTAACACTTTATCAGATAATACACGAGAAAGCATTTCTGAATTATTCACTTCATTAACGACAGAATTAAATCAAAAATGGCAAGTACAGATTACTAAAAAGGAAGTTGAATTAGAGAAAAGTATAAATGATTTAGATAAAGATATTGCTATCATAAAAGACCATGATATTTTCAAAAAAGGCCAGAAAAACCTATCTGACAACAAACAATATCAAGTATTTAAGGAGAAACTTGAAGAGGAAAGACAAAAACTAATTAAAATAATCGAAATTGAAAAAAGCATTACAAAAGTCAAAGAGCAGTTAGACTTGCTAAAAAATGAGATTATTAATTTGCATTTTAAGTACTATACAGAAATCAATAACTTAATTGAGAAGCTAAAATTAAGCTATAATGGTATAGACATTAAATCAAAATTCTATTGTCCTGAAGATAATTTTAAAGAGTTTTTCGATAGTAGATTAAACCAGCGAAGCGGTGAAAGACAGCGCTATACAAGTGAGTTTGTTTCAAAATATTCTGCAAATATTAAATCCTACACGAGTGATTTTTTAACAAAAGCTTTAACCAATAAGATTGAATATAAAGGGGGATATATAAATAGTAATGTTGCCTCTGAATTATTATCAACTAATTGGTTTGATATAAGCTATGATTTGACATATCAAAATGACACTTTTATTGATATGTCACAAGGTAAACAAGCTTTTGTAATACTAAAGTTATTGCTCGAATTTAGTAATAAAAAATGTCCGATTCTTATTGACCAACCAGAAGATAGTTTAGATAACCGAGCCATATATGTTGAACTTGTTGAATACTTAAAGGATAAAAAGAAAGACCGTCAGATAATACTTGTCACGCATAATCCTAATGTGGTTGTAAGTGCTGATGCGGAACAAATAATTGTTGCTAATCAAGATGGAAAAGATTCTCCTAATGAAGCAGAAATGAAATTTCAATATGTATCTGGCGCATTAGAATTTTCTAAACCAGAGGATAAAAAGATTCCATTTGTTCTCCAATCAAAGGGAATAAGAGAACATGTTTGTGAAATTCTTGAAGGTGGAGAAGATGCATTTAAAAAACGCGAACAGAAATATAATTTAAAATAATGTGCCTACCCTTCGCAACCATACACATTGCCAAGTCGCTCAAAAGAGCCATCACACAAACCAAAACTTGTCAAAGAGTATGGTAGCTCAACCGCTCGGACGGACAACGGAGAATACAGCACGAAAACACAACATTGTGTATAATTAATGGCGGGGCTTCTAGGTTTTTTTCACCTTTCTACCTCGCATCAAATTCATCAATATCGTGACGGAAAAGCAGACCGAAATCCGCCACTAATCATAGTGTGCCGAGAAGCAGAACATCGGCAAATCTATCGTTCTGCATGCTGTAAATAAGATGGAGGAATCCGGCATCTGCTGGATGAACCTCCGGTGTCGTCTTGCAGGAGGGGGCATCAAACCACCCAAAGGTGCTTTGGTTAAGAGCCTTGGTACTGAGCGTTTGGGAAACGGGTATGTCAAGAGCATACTCAGGTATGGGTATAAGAGCTAAACGGAAGTAAACCGCTGATGAGGAGTCGAGAAGTGGCCACCCCCGAGCTGGTTAGGATATGTCGAAGGCTGGCGGCGGCTGGCCGGAATTTGCAATTCCGGCCTTGTTAACACCGGATTTTCAACCTGCTCTTGCGGATATACACAAAGCAGGCGGCGGCTGGACGGAATTTGCAATTCCGTCCTCTTAACCGGGGGATTTTTAATCACCAAAAGGCTCCCTGCTCTCCTGCATAATCCAGCGCCGGACGGTATCCGGTAGCTGCCTAATATCCCTGAAAACGATCATTGCCCGTACCAGGGATAAGTGGGTTTAGCTTTTACTGTTCTCTTGTTGGTGACACAACAACGTTGTTGTGACACTAACAATCGTACGATTGTTGGTGTCACAATCGTGCGATTGTTGATGCCCCAATCGCGCGGTTGTTCCTGGCACAAATTATAGCAATCTAAAATTTCTACAAAGTTGATGCTTTATATTGTAGGCAAGTAAGCAATCGGCCTGGTACGGAGTGCAAAATTGCATGGGTTCATTGCTGGTTTCACCGCACGGAAACGGGGAGGTTCATTGATTTAATATGGAGCCGGCTGCACGCCAGCTTGAGATAGCCCCAAAGCCTGATCCCGGACGATCCAGAAGCCTAATGACGAACGGCTCATTACCCGGGTAGTGAACGCTTCATTACTCTAATAGTGAAGACCTCACTATGCTAATGGTGAAGGGCTCACTATTCGGCGATGGTAAAGCCCGAGCTGGTTAGGATATGTCGAAGGCTGGCGGCGGCTGGCCGGAATTTGCAATTCCGGCCTCTTAACTGGTGATTTGCAATCACCAAAAGGAAACGCAGGTTATGTGGATAATCGGGAACAAGCTGGCCCCTCGCTCCGGCGGGGCTGTTGCTTTGCGTCACTCTGCTGAAAATGGTGCATCCTCCCACCGCCCTTATTTTGAATGAAACTAAATTATGCTTTGTTGACTAATTTGTACTGTAGAATTACATAACTTGTGGGACTGAAACAAAAACCTGAGTTTGTGATATTACGAAAAACGGTCAAACGAAGCCAAACAGCGCACCGACATATTTCTAACGTCGTTCATACAGCACCAATAGCCCGTATTAACAAACCATACACCATCCACTGTTTTCGGCACAGTGTGGAAACGCATTTGCCGGAAAACGGGACCGACTTACGATATCGCCCGGAATTATTGGGGCATAAGTCATTAAAAACAACGGAGATTTACACACATGTAAGCAATAAAGCCATCACCCGGATACAAAGTCCGTTAGACAGATTGAACATCAATTTGGAGAAAAAGAACGATGGAGAAAATTACGAAAAAGTATAATAACTTCGTGCTATTACATAGTTGTGCCGCATGCAAAAAAACATCCTACATATATGATACAGAGATTTATAACAATTGGATTTTTAATAACAGTGATTTGTTCTTGTGAGAACGAAACGATTGCAAAATTTGAGATTGAAAATAAAACAAGTATCACAATTGATTCATTAAGAATTGTTCCGAATGGATATGAAAGTGATTACTATATCTCATTATTAACAGGAGAGTTAAAAAAGTATGACTGCAATATGACTGATATTGCGGATGCCGATGGGGATTATAGACTTGATTACAAATTTGATACATCATTATTTGAGACTAAGACTTTTGGCTATTACACAAATGGATATCCAATAGAGAGCCTGATAAGGATTTCGATTGATAAAGACACAATAATATTTGATTCAGAATTAAAGCAATATTGATACGTATATGATAACAACAAAAAAAGTTAAACTGACACCAAAGGAATTATTTTCAATCCTGATACTGAGATATATCAAGAAACGTTGGTGGTTATTTGTTTGGATTTGGGTATTAGCAATTATCCTCGGGCTTAAAGAACAACATGATTATTTCGATAAGTTTTTTATTGCATTTGCGATTATTTATCCGATTCTGTTAATTATACAATTTTGGAGATATGTAGTATCAAAAGATAATAAATTGTTGTTATTGGAAAGATATTACGAGATTGACTCGGAAAAAATAAATGGAATAATTGACAAAGACACATACTCACCTATTAAACTTGAACATTTTATAAAATCGGATTTGATTAGGAAAACCTACTTGCTTTACATCGCCAAAAATCAGTTTATATACATTCCGATTGATTCATTTGAGAATGATTCAGACAGAGCATGGTTTGAAAACGAGATAATTAAAAAGATAAAGAAATAATGCACGACGGCACAACACACAATATAAAACAGTTGGGATTCAGCGGTTTGCGAGAGTTTTGTTCCCGCATCAGCTTTTTCCTCGGTGGATACAGACGCACTTCGAAAACCCAACCGTTTCATATTGTAAAACGTTACCTGCAAGGTTAAAAAAGGGAAACGCAAGCTAATATTTAGGGAATTAACTAAACCAAATTTGAGGATGAGTGCTTTGATTAAGATTTTGTTTTGCCCACGCACTTCTGCCCTTCGGGACAGTTTGGGAAGCCCACGCACATTGCACACATTTGCAAATCGCACAAGCTACCACTCAGACCTAAATTTGCAAAAGAGTGCAAGTTTTGCCGTCTTCAAATCACAATCTTTTGACAATAAAAAAGGCAATACCAACTTAAGAGTCTTAAATAATTATCCTATTTTTGTTAGTTATGAAGGTTGAAAAAAAATATATTGGAATAGATATTTTTTCTGGAGCTGGGGGATTAAGTCTTGGAGCTATAAATGCAGGAATTGAAATTCCTATTGCAATAGAAAAAGACCCCAATGCAGCAAAGACATTTCAAAAAAACCATCCTGACTCAAAGGTAATTACAGATGATATTTCAAATATAAAACCTCAATCGCTTAATATTAAAAATCCTTTAATAATTTTCGGTGGACCTCCCTGCCAAGGATTCTCTCTATCTAATTCTAAGACAAGGAATGAGAAAAACGAAAATAACAAACTATATCGGGAGTTTATTCGATTCATCGAAGAATTAAAACCAAAGTGGTTTCTATTTGAGAATGTTGAAGGAATTGTAAGCTTCAATAAGGGCGAGACAATTAAGCTAATAAGACAAAACTTTGAAGAGTTAGGTTACACTGTTAATCATCAAGTTTTGACAGCATCTGATTATGGTGTTCCCCAAGACCGAAATAGATTTATTTTGGTTGGCAATAAAGAGGGCATTTTTTTTGAGTTTCCTGAAAAGCAGGAAAAAAAAGTTTCAGTTATGGATGCTATTGGGGATCTCCCTGTTTTAGCAAATGGACAAATTGAAGAAGCCTTACCATATAAAAGTTCACCTTCAAAATATGCAAAACGGTTAAGAAATGGTAACCAGAAGGCTTTACAAAATTATGTTTCCAGAAATAATGATTTAGTATTAGAGCGTTACAGATATATTAAACCTGGGCAAAATTGGAAAGCAATCCCTGACCATTTAATGCAAAACTATAAAGACAAGAATAATTGTCATAGTGGGATATACAAACGATTAAATCCTGAAATACCTTCAGTTGTTATTTCAAATTATAGAAAGAACATGTTAATTCATCCTGAACAAGACAGAGGATTGTCAGTTAGAGAAGCTGCCAGAATTCAAAGTTTTCCTGATGATTTTGTTTTTGAAGGTTCATTAATGCATATTCAACAACAAATTGGAAATGCTGTTCCACCTCTTTTAGCTGAAGTTATTTTCAAACAAATTATGAAATACGAATGTCAGAGCAAGTAAAAACTTTAAAATTCAAATTTGATGTTAGTGCCTATCGTTTGCTCGGAAGAGAATTAATTACGGATAGAATAACCGCACTTTTTGAATTAGTAAAGAATTGCTATGATGCCAATGCTGAAAATGTATTGGTTAAATTTGAAAATATAAATCCCCGTTCTGATAAAAGTAAGATTTCAATTATAGATGATGGAATTGGGATGAGTTTTGAGGATGTTCGGGATAAATGGATGGTAATTGGAACAAGTAGTAAAAGAAAAGCAAAACAATCTCCTCCTCCATATAACCGCAGGGTAGTTGGGAAAAAAGGCGTTGGTCGATTTGCTGTCGACAAGCTTGGAGCTAAGCTACTTTTAAAAACCACAAAAAAAGGCTCAAACGAATTATTGTGTTTAGAAACCGATTGGTCATATTACGCAGAGCAAGAAAATAAACAATTAACTCTTGATTTTTCTGGAGAAAATAAATTCTTTACTGATATTGAAAATAGATATTGGTCAGAAACGACAGATAAAGATAGCTCAGGGACGACCCTCGAAATATCGATGGTAAGTGATGTCTGGACAGAGAATGATATCATCCGTTCTATTAAAGAATTATCAAAATTGATATCTCCGAGTAATAAATTGAAATATCCTTTCAACATTGTTATTGACGCAGCGGAATATCCCGAATTTAAAGAACAAAAAGTACAATCAGCTGCTTTAGGCATTGCCACACTTAAGATAGAATTGAATTTTGATTATGCCAAAGAGAAACAGGAAACATTAATTATTAAAGATGGAAGATTAGTCAAACAGAATATTCCTATGAAGGCATGTGGTCCTGTAAGTATGACACTCTTCTACTTTAATCAGGAGGCAAAAAATAAATTTAGAAAATCTTTTGTTGATGAAAGGATTGATGGAATTAAAATCTATAGAGATGGGTTAATTGCGACACCATTTGCAGAATATGTTAGCCATAGGGATGAAAAACGAGATTTATTTGGAATAGACAAAAGACGATGGTCTGGTTTTTTTGATAAAATTGGCTCAAGAGATATAATGGGTTGGATTGATATTTCAGATGAATTTAACCCTAGAATTATAGATTCAACAAACAGACAGGATTTTGTTGATAACTCAGCATGGACGGAACTTAAAGCCTTTACGCTTGAGCAAATTAGAAAGATTGAGGAGTTTCTGAAAATTCAGCGAACGGAGAAAACTACCAAAACAAAATCCGAATTTAAAGTTGCAAAGGATGAAATAGGCAATATCAGAAAGCAATTAAATTTAGTAAAAGATAAGGCCGAATCTCAGGAAGTACAACAAACAATCATAAAAGTAGAAAAAGAACTTGCCAAAACGCAAGCTACAGTTCAGAGGTCTTTAGCAGACTATCAAAAATTAGAAAAAGAAAAGCAACAACAAGAAAATCTGTTTTTCAGTTTAGTGTCTCTACAAACCTATGCAGGAATGCTTTCTCATATTACCCGTACATCTATTGGCAAAATAAAAAGGGATGCTGAATTTATTCATAAATGGATTCCAGACCCACGTTTTAATGACAGCTATAAAAAAATGGGACTTAATGTTTTTACCGAGATGAACCATTTGGGTGATGCTGTTGACTTTCTATTAAAATATGCAAAAGATGACCAGAAATTTGAGGAAATCAATGTAAAGGATACCCTCGAAAGAATTTTTAACAATATATACATTGATGAATTTGAAAAGCGAGGCATTAATGCAACCTTAGAAATAAATCGAGACCTAATTATTAATTATAACCTTAAATCATTTGAAGATATTTTTGATAATCTGATTAGCAATTCATTTAAAGCTGTCGAAAAAAATGTTGGTGAAAAACTTATAAAATGCAGTGCAATTGTAGAAAATGATAAGTTTATAATATTGTTCTCTGATAATGGCTATGGAATACCAGAAGACAATAAATACAGAATCTTTGATGTATTTGTTACTACGACTGCAGAGCAAGGCGGGGCGGGTTTAGGATTATTTATAATAAAATCTAGGTTAGAAGCATTGAAAGGAACAATCCAAGTAGTTGAAAATGAATTTAAACCAACTGGGGCGACATTTAGAATTGAATTACCTTTTAAACAATAGTTATGGACAAACTTGATGCAACAATAGTAATTATTGACGATGATATGGTTTTAGATAATCCAGACTCAGGTTTGATGATTGAATTGAATATGAATTTTGAAACGATTCAGTTTTTTTATAAACAAGAAGATGGATTGGAATATATCACGAACAATCTGGATAAAAGGATAATAGTATTATTGGACTTGGGATTTCCATCAGGAACCCCTAATGGTCATGCAATTTTAGAATCAATCCGAGAAGTTTCATTCCTAATTCCGGTTTTAATTTGGAGTGGCGTAGATGAAGATAAGGAGTCTTTTGCAGACTTAATTAATAACAGAGCTTATGCTTTTTTAAATAAGAATGCATCTACTGAAGAAATTATTTCAAAATTGAAAGAGGCATACAATTATGCAGATAATGATGTAAGTATTGCTTTGGAAGAATGGATTCTTTCTCATTCAGAGGAGCAAAAAGAAAAGCCATTTATACTCACAGTTGATGGGAAACAACTTTCGCTTAACGAATTGTTGAATGAAATTAGAATGCAGTCAAGTACAGGTAAATACTTTTCAAGAAATTTATCCAAATTAACTATTGATTTATTAACCAGAAACAAGGAAAAACTTGATGATTAACACATTACTTGTCTGCGACAATAATGACCACATTTTGGGTGATTTTTTTGAAAAGTGTAGTGATGAAACCCAACGGTTATTTGATTTATCTGATTTTGAGTTTGATAAAACAATAATAACTGGGAATGCAGCATTTGATGTTGTTATCCCAATGAGTACCGATGTTATTAATTCAACCCCATTCCTATTTGTATCATATACTCATGGTTCTGAGAACGAATTACTTAAAAACGGAAATAATCCTTTTGTATCAATCGACAAAAATATTGATTCATTAAAGAATTCATTTGCGTATTGTTATGCTTGCAAAGCAGGGAAAAATTTGGGTAAGGAATTGTGTGAAAATGGCGCATTATGTTTCATTGGCTATAAGGAAGATGTTGTAGTTCAAAAATTCTTTGGAGCAGAAGATGGATTTATCAAATGTGCAGTTTATGGAATAGAAGCTCTACTAGACGGGAATACGACAGGACAAGTCGTTACAAAAATGAAAGAAAAACATACGGAATATATTGATAAATTTTACTTAAAAGACATGTTGACGGCGGTGTTGTTGATGCAAAACAGAGATGCATTAGTGCTACATGGTGAGTCTGAACTAACTATTAAAGACTTATTATAACCAACTCGCACAGCCAAGCACATTTGCAATTCGCACAAGCCAATGCACAGTCCAAAAATTGCAAAAGAGCTTACCTGTCTTCCACCGCCCCGCTCTTCCGGACATACCCGTTCTCCCGGATATGCGCAAGGCAGGTGTTCAGCTGGCCTGAATTTGCCCTTCCGTCCTCTTGATTGGGGATAATGTCTGAACAGGTTTTAAAAGGTTATAAGATGGACAAGATTACGCTACGAAATGAGGGGTGGGCTAGCAGCCGCTTGCAACGGCAATCCCGAAAGTAGCCTGCTAATTACATATATGTGCCGGAATAAGTCTATACACGTGCGGAAGTAAATCTTTAGAAGTACGTATGTAAACTTTCATACGTATGAAAATAAAACTTTACACCGTGAAAGCAGTACTTACAGTGTGTGAAAAATGAATTACACACGTATGTAAGCAGTGTTTAGAGTGTGTGAAAATTTCATTACATACGGACGTAGATTTGGTTGCACGCATACGCAGGTTTAGCTGCCCACTCCGGCGGGGCTATTGCTTTGCCCAATTATTCTGCAAATGGTGAATCTTCTCCGCTTATTTTGAATGAAACTAAATTATGCCCGATTGACTGATTTGTACTGTATAATTACATAACTTGTGGGACTGAAATAAAAACCGGCATTTTGACACCAATAAAGAAAATCAAGCTAAGCCAGATTATACACAATGGACAACCGGTTGTACAACTTCTGTTTGACTTCGATGCGGAATTGGCTGCGGCAGTTAAACAACTGGAGGGCTGCAAGTGGAGCCAGACTATGAAAAGCTGGTATATCCCGAAGAAGCAATTTGATTTGCACCGTTTTTTTGAAGCATTCCGCGGGAAGGCCTGGGTGGACTATTCGGGGGTGAAGGCTACTGTGACCGATGCCGATCATGATGCTAAAGCGGGCAAGGTGAATACAGGTAAGCAGGCAAAAGTTGAACTTCCTGAAGGCTACCGGGAGATACTGGAGCAGAAGCGATACAGCACGAATACGCAAAAGATTTACATCAGTTATATGCGCGATTTCGCAACCATGTTCCGGAAATATGATTTGAAGGAGGTTACGAAAGATCAGATTAGCAGATATATTCTGTGGCTAATTCGCGAAAAAGGAATTTCAGCCAGCCAACAAAACCAGCGGATCAACGCCATCAAATTCTATTATGAGAAAGTGTTGGGAAGAACAAAGGAATACTATGATATTGAGCGCCCCCGCAAAGGCCGTCATTTACCCGAGGTATTGAGCAAAGAGGAAATAAAGGCAATGTTGGACGTGGCGGAAAATAAAAAACATAAATGTTTGATCGCCATAATTTATACTTGCGGGCTACGCAGATCGGAAGCAATAAATTTGAAGTTAGAGGATATTGATTCGAAGCGGATGATGATTCGGATCAGAGGAGCCAAGGGCGATAAGGACCGATATGTTAGTTTTCCGCACAGCCTACTTGCGATGCTCCGGGATTATCACTCTGAATTCTCAACCCGTACCTACTTATTTGAAGGCCAGAAAGGAGGCACTTACAGTCCCGAATCGGTTTGGAGCGTCATCAAACAAGTTGCAAGAAGCGCAGGTATCCGCAGGCGGGTTTACCCACACATTTTACGACACAGCTTTGCAACCCACCATATTGAACAAGGCATTGACATTCGCTACATCCAGGAATGGATGGGGCACGAAAGCATTAAAACAACCCAACAATATACTCATGTAACGAACGGACAATTCAAATTTAAAAACTTATTGGATGACTTATTGTAATTCAAAAATATTAGCTTTACTACCCCTGTTGAACAGGGAATTAACAGCCCGTACAATAGTGGAATATATGTACTTGTACATATACTAAAACGTTAGCTGCAAATTGAGGAGACATCCGTGCAATGAAGAGAACTAAAGAACATAAAAAAGAATGGTCTGGTAGGATAAAAGGGAAAGAATTCTCGGATATTTTATTTGACGAGTTGGTTGTTAGAAAGGCTGACATTAAAAATGTTGTATTTAAAAACGTACATTTTAAGAATAGTCATCTTGGATTTGATACTGAATATTCTGATTGTGTTTTTATGGACTGTAAATTTTATGGAAAGTATAGTTCACTTGGAAAACCAGCAAAGTATATTGATTGCCGATTTGAGAATTGTGAATTTGTTGGGATTGATTTGTTTACAGGACAACATTTTTACAACTGCTTCTTTTCTGGATTGATGAAAAATCCGATTCTGACTGATAAACATCCTAGGATTGATAATAACGAAACTGTTTTTAAGGGTTGCAATTTGACAAGCTTGACTTTTGACAATGTTAATGTTTATGGCAAAGAGATTTTTGAAAATTGCGAGCTACCGAAATCTGGGATTAGACTTTTTGACAATACAGATAATAAATTGATAAATCGAGCAGAAGAAATTTGCGGGAATTTAGGCACTCATGATAAGATTGGAAATGAGATAATTTTCAAGAGAGACCTTAAAAAAGGACAGAATCCATTAATTCTTGATGATTTGTTTTTAGATTCTTTTTTAAATACTGAGAATTCAAGAAAAATATTTAATGAGATAATAAACGGACATGAACTAAAATAATGACAATCAGCAGCTAACAAAGCTGTATACGGCAGCCGGGGCTCCACAGCACATTGTGGGTTTCGCGCTCCCCAGTCAGCAGCGCTTGGCCTGAAACTTTCGTAATTGGCAGAAATGCCCCGGCCGACCGCATACAGCCGGGCGTTATGGGGCATTATGAATCTGAACTAAACCTGTTTAAAACAAGGAACTATGAAAGATATTTTTTTTGAATATTATAAAACTGAGGATGATGAAATAAAGTCAATTTGGGAAAACTGCATTTTTTCTTTTGACACGAATGTACTTTTAAATTTATATCGATATACGGAGGTAACAAGAGACAAATTTTTTGAAGTTCTTGAGAATCTAAAAGAGAATTCAATTCTGACTCATCAAGCTGGTTCTGAATATCATAAAAATAGATTAGTAACTATAAACTCGCAGCAAAAAGCATATGATAATTTGACTGGGTTCTTTTCTAAAAAATGTAATGAGATTGAAAGTGAATTAAACAATTACAAGAAACACTCATATCTACAGACTGCAAGAATTTCAAAAAAGATTAACAAGACATTTAAGAAATTAAGAAAGGATATAAATGAATTAAAGGAAAATCATCCTGACTTAATTAATGACGATGAAATCAAAGATTTTCTTACCAATTTATTTCAAGGTCGCATAACCAGTGAATATGATAATGAGCGATTAAATCAAATTTATAAAGAAGGGAAAGATAGATACGAGAAAGAAATACCACCAGGATATAAAGACTTTAAGCAAAAAAAAGGAAACGATGACAGTTCTTTGTATGGGGATTTAATTATTTGGAAACAGATTATTGACTACACGAAAGAAGCTAAAAAACCTATAATATTTGTAACTGATGACTTAAAAGAAGATTGGTGGTACAAATTTAACGGAAAAACGATTAGCCCAAGACCAGAATTACTAAAAGAGTTTTCCAATGAAACTGGACAGAAAATTCTAATTTATAACGCTGACAGTTTTCTATCTTATGCTAAGGAACAGATGGGGGCAGACATTGATGATACGATATTAGATGAGATTAAAACTTTAAGATTGAAAGATGAAAAATTTCTCTATTCCGAAAATCTAAAAAACATCCATAAATTAATTACTCATCATGATAATGCTTTTCAGAATAAAATAAACAAAGAGATATACTTTCAAATATCAAAGAATGATTTTGAAAACGCCGAATATAATGATGTTTATAAAACATTTATTAATAGTTATTTGAATAAGATAATTAGTGATAAAAATGCGGACTTCACAGACCGAGAGAAAAAAGCTATTTATAATTATTTACTAAAATCTGAACATATAAGTAACAAAGAAAGAATGATGTTATATAATCTTTTAAAAAAATACAGGGATGATTTTAACGATGATGAATATGAATTAGTCAAATAACGCCCCATAACAATTAGCCTCTAATCAAGCGTTGCTTGCACACGCTTTGCATTGGAGGCTGTGTTGGACTAAACATGTCCTGCTTGCAACCACTTGCCGATTAGTTGTTTGGGTATAGTGTTTTCAATCCGTTTTTTGGGATTCCCCCGATGCGTATTTTTCGGGTTTCCGTGATGCGAAGTTTGGTTTTATGCAGAAGAAACCGGTATGCGCCGGAGTAAACCAGCAGGTTTAGCGATGTTTCTGAACAAGGCCTGCCTGTTTTAACACCGGTTCTTTGATTATGGACACAGCTTTCCCGTTTACGCCTTTGGCGCATCAATTTAAATCGTACAATGACAGGCATTATCACATTCCTGACAATACATTGACGGGCGGCGCGCGCTCTTTGGGATAGTTTTCCAGCAATTGCAGTTCTCCCCCGCAGTCGCGGCATTTTAGCAGGGACCGCGGGCCAAAACGCAAGGCCAATATCTGCGCCCGCGAAAGTGGTGTTGTCCGCAGCAGCCCTACCCCAAGGTTTTCCCGGATAGCCGAAAGGCTTTGCTTTTTGTTTCGTGAACTCAAAAACCCCAAATGACGGATCCGCCTGAAGTAAGGCGGGACGATGTGATCCAGAAAGCGTTTCAGGAACGCTACCCCAGGGATGGTTTCGGTTTTCTTTTGGTAGCCGTTTTTGCGGTCGCACCAACTAAAGGTAACCTGGCCCCCGGTTACATTCAATATCCGTGCATTGGAGATGGCCACCCGGTGGGTATACCGTCCCAGGTATTCCACCACACTTTCCGGTGAGCCAAAAGCCTGTTTGGCATACACCACCCAGGGCTTTTTGATCAAATCGGGCGGCACCTGCTTTTTGATCTTGCCCTGCCGCTTCAGCTTGCGCAGTTTCTTTGCAAACCGGGCACTGAACACTTCCGACATTTGCCTGACATCGAACAAAAAGTTGCCATCCTGTTTGCTGCTTTTCCACCTGCCGTTTTTATCTATGCCACCTGCCGGAACAATCAAATGCACATGCGGATGGAACCTGAGCTGCTGGTCCCAGGTGTGTAGAATTGCAATAGCCCCGGGCTGTGCGCCGAGCAGCTTGGGGTCGCGGGCAAACAGGCACAAGGTCTCCCACGATTTTTCGATCAGCAGGTTGTGCATCAGCTTGCGGTTGAACCGGAACAGTTCCAGCAGGTTATGCGGAACGGTAAACACCACATGAAAGTATTTTACCGGCAGCAGTTCCTGTTTGCGTGCTTCCACCCACAACTCCTTGTCGATGCCCTGGCAACGCGGGCAATGGCGGTTGCGGCAGCTATGTAGCACATAATGCACCGAGCCGCAACCATTGCACACCATGGCCGATCCTCCCAGTTCGGGGGTACGGCAAACAGACAAAGCCTGCAGCACCTTTAGCTGGTATTTTGAAATGCCTCTTTCTTTTAACAAGGTGGGTAAAAACTTGCGAACAACTGCCCCCAGGGTATTACCGGGAAGCATAACCGTAGAGCTTTTCCATTGGCGCAAACCCGGCCCTGGGGTTCGAGCGGGCGATATGCAAATACATCATGGTGGTAGCGATATCGGCGTGCCCCAACTGGTTTTTTACGCTTACAATATCCAGCCCCATCTCCAGCAGGTGCGTGGCATAGCTGTGCCGCAGGGTATGGATACAAACTTCCTTTTGGATACCTGTCTTTTGGATACATGAACGAAAAGCATGGCGGATACCTTCGCGGCTGATTTGACTTCCGCGGACCTTCCCGTTGAAAAGCCAAGCCTGCGGGTTCGAGGTTGAAAGGTATTCTTTCAGCCCTTTGAGCGTGAGTGGCGAAACGGGGATGTAACGGTCTTTTTTGTGCTTGCTTTGGCGCACGTGTACCCGTTTTCGGTCAAAATCAATATCGGTTATTTTCAGGTTGATAACCTCGGAAATCCGAAGGCCGCAATCGTAGGCAACGGCAAACAAGGCCCGGTGCTTTAACAGTTTGGGCGTTTTCAGGATAAGCTTGATCTCGGCCTGGGAAAACACCACAGGCAACGCTTTATTGCCGGAAACCGGGGGCAGAGCCAGGTAGAGCTTCTCGTTTTTGAACATCGAAAACAGCGTGCGCAGCCCGTACACCAGGTGCTTGAACGAACTCATGCTGGGCTTTTCGTTTTGCCGGATATGGAAAAGGTATTCTTCCATCTGGTCAATCGACAGCTCCAAAGGCGAACATTCGAAGTGAAGCACCATTTTGGATACTTGCATCAGGTAATTACGCGTGCACGATTCAGACTTGCCGGCAATGGTGTACTTGCGAAGGAACTTTTCGCTGATGGTTTTAAACTCGGGAACAGCCTCGCAGGCCTGCTCCATGTAAGATTTTCTGCTCATAATAAATTTGTTTAAAATTAATGAGCAGCAAAATCAACAGATCTCACCAACTATTCCTATTTTAGGTGGAAAATAAGCTCCCGCATAGCGGGTTTAGTTCAACAGCAAAATATAATTAATTGCGGTTCCGGTGCTGATAAGTAAAGTGTACAGCCCGCACAAACCTCGGTGCTTTTCGACAGGAAAACAGGCACGCATTCCGCACTAATCATATTTGCGAACCGTTGGCGGTAATTGTAAAGACATCCTGCTAAATTAGAAGAATGAGACTATTAAAAAACACTTTAAATATAAAAGAGCATTTAGAATTCTTAAGTGACTTGATTTTTTACAATCATGATTCAATACTTATTTTAGACACAAATGTTTTGATTTGGTTGTATCGAGTTAATAAAGAGGCGAGGCAAGAATTATTTCATTGGTTTAAGGATTTAAAACACGATGACTTAATTGCCATTCCATCATGGTCAATTCATGAATACAATAACCATCTGATGCAAAAAAAAGATGAAGTTTTTTTCCCTTTGAGAACATTGGGAAAATCGCTTCGAAACAATTTAAATGAGCTTGACAATTATGCTTCTTTAATTGCAAATCATAACCTTGTGAAAGATTCTGGATTTTTAAGTAGAACTGAACTATTACAGGAGTTAAATGAGTCTTCAGACAAGATTATTAAAATTTTAAATTGCTTGAATAAAGTAAAAAGCGAGAACTCGACCTCTGTTAGAAATGAAATTGAAGAATTTGTTGAAGGTGTAATTATGGATTCAGATATTTATTCAATTCAACAGGAAATTAACCTAGAAGTTGAAAGTAGGTTTAACAATAGAATTCCCCCTGGATTTAAAGACCAAACTAAAACTGATAACAGTTATGGAGATTTGATAATTTGGAAAGAAATTCTCAACCACTGTAAAGATAAAGGCTGTAAAAATGCGATTTTCTTATCTCTTGACAATAAAACTGATTGGATAGCTTATCCAGAAAAAATTATTATTGACGATGGGAAAACGATAAATTACCATAAAGATAAGTATGGACATTACTTCTTTACAGCACCATCATTAGTTTATGAGTTTTCGACGATTATTGGAAAAAGTGCCAACTTCAGGACTATAAATATAAAAACGTTAGCAGAACTTCTCTCTAATCATTATACTGATGATGAAAGTAATTTCTATCCGAATCTATCACAGGCTGTAAAGTATAATTGGAATATGTCTGAGACTGAGAAACTAAGTATTTGGCTCGGAGAGAGAAAGGATTTAATAAAAGAAGCAATAAATGGAGTCTGTAAATGGGAATCATGTCCATCTGAAATTGATACTGAAAAGTTAAAATTATGGATTATTGAAAAGACCGAACTTGATTTGAATTATGAAAACATAAATTGGGGAACAATAATAGTTGACCATTTTGTATAAACAACATACCGCCAACAATGTATAAAAATAATAGCCGATATAGTAGTAAATTCAAGGGTTACAGCCCGCTTCAACTTTCTTGTAACTTGACAGGAAAGTGCCACGCAGTCGGCTACTATTCTTATACTAACCGTCAGACTGTCTAAAACCCGAGCTGATTAGGATATGTCGAAGGCTGGCGGCGGCTGGCCGGAATTTGCAATTCCGGCCTCTTAACTGGTGATTTGCAATCACCTGCGGCACAGCTTTGCAACGCATCTGCTTGAAGCCGGGACCGACGTGAGGTATATCCAAGAACTACTTGGCCATTCGAGCATAAAAACCACCATGATTTACACGCATGTAAGCAATAAAACCATCAAACGGATACAAAGCCCATTGGACAGGTTGAACATTAATTTGGAGAAAAAGAACGATGGAGAAAATTACGAAAAAGTATAATAACTTCGTGCTATTACATAGTTGCCGCCAATATTATGTCGCCACTTGAAACATTTTTCGGTTTTGACATTTTATCAATTTCGACAGGTTTGCAGCTTGAGAAAATTTTTCGGCTTGTCAGGTTTTTAGAGATTTGAGTTCTTGCAACTTGAAAGTTTTTCGGAGTTCGACAGAGCCGAGTTTTGTTCGACAGGATTTTAAAAATTGGTTTTTATGTCGTTTCGGTTTGACAGGATTTCGCTTTTTGAGAGAGAATTTCGACCAAAACGTTCATTTACAACTTGACACAAACTGCAACTGGAAACGCTTTCGTGGACAAAGTTTGCAAATTCAACTTGAAACAGCTTTCGGGCTGGAAATGCATTCTCGGACATGTTTTTAAAACTTCGTGGACTCGTCAGTGGAGAATTTGGTCGAGACATTTTTGCTGTTTGACACAGTTCAAGTAATTGAAACGCATTCTCGGACAAGTTTTTAAAATTTCGTGGACTCGTTAACAATTTGCAATTTGAGACAATTTCGCTGAGAGAAAGCGATTTTTTTTGACAGAAAAACGAGAAGTGACAAATAATTATTGTTATTTCAAGTGACTAAAATACTGGCGGCAACAGCAAAATACCCGCAAGCCGGGGGTTTCAGCTTCGTTGACTGGAAATTAGTAATTTAAAGTGCAAATCTTCGTAGGAAGTTCATCGGGAAACTCCCGCCCTGCGTGTATTTGCGAAACGTTATGGGGCAGTAAAAAGAACATCCTACACATAATAAAATGATTGAGAAATTAAGAAAATTATATATCCCATTTTTAATATTATCAGTTGGATATCTAGTTGGTTATACTCTTTTAAACTGGTTGATTATTTACCAGCTAAGACTGATTGAACCGAAAGAAGAGTTAGTGAATATTTGGGTACCAATGGGACTTTCTGGACTTTTGGTATTATTATTCATGCGGAGTAGAATTAAAGCTTTAAAAATTGGAGATAAAGCCAAAGAGTTTTTGGGGGTTATATTTTGGCTCTTGTTGACTGCTCCTGTTATTTTTGGTCAGTTTTATGTTGAGACAAAATCAGGAAAACTAACTGAAGTAAACATGCCATCCGAGATTGAAAAACTCAAGGATTCAAAATATTATTCTATCAATGCATATACCGATTTAAAACAATACGGAGGACTTTGGACTACCAGAGTGAGTGCTAATAAACATGGAACTGAAATCAGAATTACATGTCATTTTACATGTCCAGTAATTGATAAATCAATTGAAAATCCTAACACTATTAGAGAATTTAATTCATGGCTTGGAGTAACCTTTAGTGAAACTTTTGGAAATCGCGCATTTGATGAAGATGGACAAAGAGAATTGATTAATGATTTCATTCAAGAATCCATTAAAAAATATGAAAATCACATCTTTAATACTTCGTACTGGATATGCAACAAAAACCTGCACGATTAGTTAAGAGTCATGCTGCTATTCTCTGATTATTATTTATTAATTCAAATTCTTCCATTGTTTTATACCCCAAAGCTGAGTGTCTCCTTCTACGATTGTACCAAGTTTCTATCCATTTGAATAAGGATAGTTTTGCCTGATCCTGAGTTGAAAACTGATTTTTATAGACAAACTCAACTTTTATTGTTTTAAAGAAACTTTGGGCAACTGCATTATCCCAGCAATTTCCTTTTCTGCTCATACTTCTTTTAACCCATTTGTTTGTATTCAACACATTGGTAAATGCCGAACAAGCATATTGAATACCCCTGTCTGAGTGAAAAATAAGTTTTTGCGTAATCGGTCTGTTTCGAATAGCCATCCTCCATGCAGCAATTGTAGTTTCTTCAGCACTCAATCCTCTGCTCATTGCCCATCCTACAACTTTGCGGTCAAATAAATCGATTATAACCGTTAAATACAGCCAGCCTTTGCAGGGTCAACGCATTTAATTTGTGATTAATTTCAGCAGGAACTTGTTGTCCCAGCCAGCCCTGAGCCTTTTTGATTTGAGGCTTCCCTTGGAACCGTTCTTTTTCAATATATTAAGGGCAATTTTGTTGACAAGGGCAAAGTTTTGGGCTGCCATCCCGGCCCTCTTTCTTTGGCTGTCCTCCCCAAAAGTCATGTCCAGTGTCCAGTGCAATGAGTTTTCCACGCCCCAGTGCATCCTGATATATTGGTTAAAACGATCAGCCGAGGTATTCAAACTACTGATGTAGTAACGGGTCTCATGTTCGGTTTTGTCACGGACAATCCGTTGGGTGGTAATTTTTATAATACTTGACAGTCCTTCCCATTTTTCCTTCCCGTGCAAAAACTCCAGGTCGTTGATCACTTCACACTTGCGTGTTTCTATCCGTCCATGTCCTTTTTCGGTCACTTCGTGAATTGAATCAGGTTGCTGCACCCGGAAAATGCTTTCGGTTTCCTCCCTTAATTCTTTTTGGTTCCCTTTTAAGGCCAGCACGTAGTCGCCTTCTCCCTTCACAATGCCTTCTGCTATTTTGGTTTGTGTGCCCATAGCGTCAATGGTTACAATGCAGCCTTTGATATCCAGAATCTCCAGCAATAAAGGGATGGTGGTGATTTCGTTGGATTTCCCCTCCGATTTGCATTGTCCAAGCACCAGCCCGTTGTAGCCGGCCCAGGCATTGACCAAGTGGACCGGAGACTGGCCGTGAAAAGTGTCTTTTGATCCCCTTGCCGTTTTCCCGTCAATGGCAATCAACTCCAGATCAATATCTTTATCCTTCAGCGAAGCGGCCCATTGGGCAAACAGCTTCTCAAATTTTTTGGGATTGAGCATCGAAAAAACCCGGTTGATCGTATCGTGTGAGGGGATGCCATTGGGTAGTTTCAGGAAGGTTTTTAAAAAATCGACCTTGGTTTTCCCGAACAACTCGATCGAGTCCCACGACTCCGCCCCACATAAGACTGCAATGATGGCCAGGATAACAATATCCAACAACAGGTGCTTCTTGTTTCGTTTTATTCTTGGATCGTTCAATCCTGAAAAGTGTTTGTGCAATGATGTTTCCATAGTATCTTGTTTTCCACCAAAACTGGGAAACTACTGGCTGAATGCAGTACCACGGGAAGGACAAGTTATTGACATTCAAAGATGGACATATCAACAAACATTCAAAAAAATTTGGTTTTCACAATTTAAACCCGGATTCATGTTGATAACCTGTGAACAAACCCCACTCAAAAACTGATTTTTTCAAAAGTCATGCGTTGGCCCTGCCAGCCTTTGCTGGTTCTGATGTAGGTAATATCGGAAACCCAAACCTGACCAGGCCTTGCTACCGTAAACTCCCTGTTTAATACGTTAGGGGCAACTGGATAACCATGTCTGGAATCGGTAGTTGATACAAACTTTCTTTTCCGTTTTGCCCGTATTCCTGCCGCTTTCATAATCCTTGCGGTTCTCTGTCTGGATACCTGGAAGCCCAGTGTATTTAATTCTGTAGCAATCCGTGGACTCCCATAGCTGCCAGAACTGGCCTCAAAGACTTTATTAATATTCACCAGCAACTCTTCATTTTCAAGCCAACGTTTAGATGGGCCACTTTTCATCCATCGGTAATAACTGCTTTTGCTTATTTTGAACACTTTACACATCATCTCAATCGAAAATCTGGGTCGGTGGTCACTTATAAATTGGTAGATTTCCCATCGCTCACGGAGAAGATGCTGATTGCCTTTTTTAAGATGTCCCTTTCCATTTTTGCATCTCTAAGCTCTTTTTGCAATCGGGTATTCTCTCGTTCCAAATCTGTCATCTTGGGATTACCATAACCTGGAAAGCTATTTTTGTCATATTGTTTAAACTCTTTACGCCAACGGTAAAGCAACGCTCTCTCAATTCCTAATTCTTCCGCAACCTCGGTGGCATTGCCTCTTGCATAAGTAAGTTCTACTGCTTTTTTCTTGAATTCCTTGTCAAACTTTTTTCTCATCTGATTCATAGTTGTAAGTAAGTAAAAATAGTACTTAACTTACCGTACACTCAAATGTAGCACTTCCACAAGCGGTTCAGGCTTTTTTAGACTAACTCAGGCGGACGATAGCGGAGAAAATGGAGCGGAACAACTGCTTGTCGCCCAAGAACAAAACCAGGCTAAACGTGAAAGTATCAATCCGTACCGGAAATTCGGGTTGTACTACGGAACGGTTACCGATTCGGAAACCGGCGAGCCGGTCGCATTTGCAGACCTTACCGGTACGACTCCTTATTACCACGAAGGGACCAACGATGCCGGTGAGTTCTTTCTTTCGTCTGACCGCTTGGGTGAGCGCCGCAAAATAATCGTATCCAGCCCGGGCTACCAAAACCAAAAGCTTCAGGTGCCGGTTGCCACCGATTCTGTCCTCCGGATTCGTTTGGCAAAAGCGCCGGTGTCGGCAGCGGTGCCGTCAACCAAAACGCTTGGCATGGTACGCAACGCCATCCGTGAGTCCCGCAAGCTTTATGCTTCCACAGAAAGTTTCCAGGGCTACAATCGCGAAACAGTTATCATTGACGACCAGGTTTACGGCATTTATGAAATGGCCTTCAACTATTCCAATGCCGGTTATCCGGGATCGCCAACAGCGCTTCGTTTCGAAACGGTCAAATTTAAAAATATGGAAGACAAAATGGGGCATCGCCTGATGATGTTAAAACCCAACCACCGCAGCTTGTTTTACCCGCTAAAGGACGACGTGGTGGGCACTTCTCCCGACTTCTGGCAACTGGAAACTACCGGCAATTTCACCTATGAAGAAGTTGGCCGGGTTGAATACGACGGCGAACCGTGCTATAAAATACGCTTCAAACAAAAGGATGAACTGGTGGTTGCCTTGCAAAGCGGAATGCTCTACATTGGTTCCGAAACCGGAGCGATGCGGTATGCCTCATGGAAAACATCGCCCGACAAACAGAAATACCTGAGTTATACCAGCTATCTGCAGTCGAACCCGATGGAATACGATGTTCAGGTTGAAGATGACTACCATGAAGCGAGCTATTGCCTTGTCGATGGCCAGCTTTATCTTCGTGGAACCACCCGGAAGATTCAAATATTGGTCAACCGGCAAAGCTATTTGCAGTTTGAAAACCGCCTGTCGGTAGTTGGCAAAAGTCAGAGATACTATAAAGACATCAGCAATAAAAATACGGATATGCTGATTGAAGAAGGAAAAGGAAAACACCTACTGGTGAAAGATGCCGAATACCGGATTGAACCCTGGATTAATCTCGGGATTATAAAACCGGAGGATAAACTGTTTCGCCAGGCAGGCTTCCTGCACGACATCAGTCAGAACTTCTAATGATTTAGTATGTAATAGCCAACAATGAAATTTCTTGGATAAACAGAATGAGTATCAAATTTCAAAATTGGATTATACTAATATTAGCTCACATTTTATGACTATGGGAACTCGAAATTTTAATTTTAAAATCTGTTTTATTGTTGGTGTGTTGTCATTATTTGGGTGTAACCAAGTAACCGAAAGTCACAATTTAGCTGATGTTAATATCAACTTTCTTCAGATAGAATACGATTATGGATTAATTCCCAATAAGAGAAAAGCTACTTGCTCAATCAAGTTTACGAACACCGGATAAGTCCACTAATATTGATGAATGTAAAAAGTTCATGTGGTTGTGCTGTTGCAGCATGGTCCAAGAAACCCGTAAAACCGCAAGAATCGGGCGAGTTAATTATCACTTATAATCCGGTATTTCCAGGTTCATTCCACAAAGAGCTATTTGTCTATTATAATGGGAAAGAATCCCCGGCAAAGCTAAAAATTAAAGGACAAGTGCAGTACTAACAAGATTATTAGGACAAATGAATAAAAAAGTTGTACTACTTGCAATGGGTATTTTGTGCTTGCTGATATTGATAAGTGAAATTTATTGGTTAATAATCCCTTTTCTCTTGTTTGTTGGCACAATCCATATTGTATTTCAAATGAGGTCATCAAAGCATAACAGAAAATTGAGATGGGGGGCAAATATTCTGGAATTAATGTTGATAATAGCCACCATTATCATGATAACAGTTTTCATTCTTGAAATTTTTTTAATTCCAAGTAGTTCAATGGAAAACACATTATTCCCTGGGGATTTGATCCTAGTGAATAAACTCGATTATGGTCCAAAACTTCCTCAATCTCCATTTCAAATTCCTGGTATAAATCTTTTGTTGAGTTTCATTTATCAGGATGGTGAAAGTACTGAAATGAATGGGTGGAAGTATAAACGACTAAAAGGATATTCTGAAGTAACCAGAAATGATGTTGTCGTATTCAGACACCCGTCATCTGATCACATCAATATGTTTATGATAAAAAGATGTATGGCTTTACCTGGAGACACGATAATCATTGAACGCGGCAAAGTAAAAATAAACAAAGAATGTTTATCGGAAACCATGCATCAAAAAAAAATTTATACGCTTAACCAAAATGCACCTAGTAAGTTATTTACGCTGATTGATAGCTTGAATATTAGAGTAATGAACCAAATAGAATATATCAAATATCAAGAGCCTTTTCTATTTCAAATGTCTTCGATTGAAAAAGAGAATCTTATCAATAAGAATGACACTAATTTAATTGAAATTAATGTTAATTCAAACGATCAGGAAAATTGGGTTTACCCGAAGAAAAAGGAATTTGCATGGACAATCGATGACTATGGACCTTTAGTGTTGCCTTATAAAGGAATGACAATTCAATTAAATCAAAAGAAATTCATTACTTACAAGAGGACAATTCAGCGTTTGGAGAATTCAAATCTACAATATAAGCAGGGATTATTTTACCTTGATGATGTACCAGTAAATAGTTATACGTTTCAGCATGATTATTATTTTATGATGGGCGACAATCGATATTTCTCAAATGATTCGAGGTACTGGGGGTTAGTCCCTGAAATGAACATTGTAGGGAAGGCTAAATTGGTGCTGTTCTCAAATGATCAAGACGGAATAAAGTGGGAAAGACTATTAAAGAAGATCAATTAATATAGTACGGTCTCGTAAAAAGAGACTGATTGACAATTGTCTTTTATCTGAGAAAACAAGTATATTGATATGTAATGGATTATGCAGGATAATATTTCGCTTTCGGGAAAGGAAGTTCATTATCTAAATATAATATAGTCATTTTTTAGAAATCAATGTCAAGGTTTCTTGAAACCTCCTATTTCCATACCTGCTTGGCGAAGATACCTGTAGAATGTAGCCCGGCTGCCAATACCCAAAGCTGACATCATCTCATCTACGGACTGGTCCCCCTTTTCATACAACCTAGCTGCCGACTTAGCTTTTGTTTTTGCTGACTTTGAAAGGCCTGGTTTCCGGCCCCCTTTTCTTCCCCTGGCTTTGGCCGATTTGATGCCTTGTTTAGACCTCACACTTTTGACAAAACCATGAAATTCGGATATGATCCGGATGGTTTTACCGTCCAGTGGCCCTTCCTTAACCGTTTCGATCTCAATATCCCTATTTTGAAACCCGGCACACAGATCAATCAGCTCGATTGTGGCCACCGGTAGGGATTTAAGGGAATAAAGGCAAAGGGTGTCACCGGATTTAAGTCCGGCGCGCATTTGGTCAAAGATCTCCCTGGAGATTTGTTCCCGGACCGGTTCCCGGTAAAAGACAGTTGTGCCCAGGTTCTTTAAAGCTTCCTCTTGGTTACCGCACGCAACCCCGGCCAGCTCGTTAATATATCCTATCCTCATATCTTTACCTTTATTTCAAAACGTATTCGCGAAAAAGCAGTTTCATCACATCCTTACTTTGTGGGGCTATCCGGCAATAGGCTTTGCCGTCTTGGTGGCCGAGTACCACATCAGGTGTCCCCAGGTCAAAAACACGCCTTACGTTTAGGTTTTCTGGCTTCAGCCCAAAGGCATAACTGTGGGAGGCACACACAAACAATTGCTGTTCCTCTTCCAGTTCACACCATTTGAATTGCTGTTCCATCAGTTAGGTCAATAGTTTCATCAAATATAGGAATCCCAATTAAATAAATTTTGAAAAATGAAACACATTTTTAAAACTATTGTCCCGGGGGTTTCAAAACGGTGGGCAGCTGCCCTGCCGGGTTTCAAAAATCAAAAAGTGCCCGGCTGGGGAAAAAACTATAGGAAATGCTGAAAGGTGCGGTTTTGGCGGAAAGTATTTGTCCTAGAGGCCATCTTATGACAAATATATAAAGATAATAAAAACTGCGCTAAAAACAAAACTCAGGCTAAATCTACCATTTGTTGTAATAGTCTTTTATATTTATACTTCTAAAACGGATCTGCACGTGTCAGCCATAACGAAAAAAATATTAAATGTCTCGAGATTTTTAAATTTCAAAAATTAGGTAGAATTTTCAGATAACCGTTTTTAACATACAAATAACGCCCCTCACGTTATCTGATAATTCACGAAATGTAATATAAAGAAACTGTAGTTATTAATGAAGAACAGCTTGACATGAAAAGTCTTCTAGATAAAGATTAAAATATGACTAAAGAAAAAGCTATTATCCAACATCATAGTGAGGAAGTAAATGATCTTATGGGCCATATCCCTAGTAGCATAATCAGATGGGGCTTATCGGTCATCTTCCTAATCCTTTTGACGGTCATTGTCGGAAGTTACTTCTTTAAATTCAAAGAGGTAGTATCTTCCCCGATTATTATAACAACAGGGAATCCCCCCGCCCCTTTAGTGAGCAAAGCAGCAGGGCGCATCTCTAAACTATATATAGCCGACGGTGGAAAGGTCAATTCAGGAGATCCTGTGGCACTAATAAACAATCCTGCCAATGTGCATGATATACATAGGCTGGAAGAAATCCTGCAATTGTTAGATACTGTTCAAATCATTAATATGCTTGAAACAATTGTTTTGCCAGAAAAGTTTGTACTCGGAGCAATGCATGAAACATGGAATAATTTTTACTCCAACTGGCAGGGTTATAAGGAATACTTAAATCAAAACTTCCTTCCCAATAGAATACTGCTATTGGAACTGGAGATCAAAAAACAGGAACAGTATTTTGATCTCTTATTGGAGCAAATTAAAATGTACAAAGAGGAAATTACATTAGCAGAAAAAGATCTGGAACGGCATAATCGGATACAAGAGAAAGGTGGAATATCGGAGTCACAATTGGATGCTGCCCGCAACAAATTAATTCATGCTCAGAAAAATTTTCTTGCCTATAAGGCTTCATTAAAGTCGACAGAGATCAATTTGATAAGCCACCAAAGTACTCTACTGGAAATGCAGGAGCAATACCGGCAGCAGAACAACCAATATGAATTAAATATTGCTGACAACGTCAGAAGTCTAAAAAACCAGTTAAAAAATTGGAAAGATACCTATATGTTAACTAGTCCAATTGATGGGGTTGTCACTTTAACTAAATTCTGGAGTGAGAATCACGTTGTGAGTATCGGGGAGCGGGTAGCAACGGTGGTTCCTGAGGTAAGTAGAACAGTTTTATGCCGCGCAAGTATAAATTCAAATGGCATCGGAAAAGTGGAGGTGGGACAGAAAGTAAACATCAAACTGCATGGTTACCCATATATGGAGCATGGCACATTAACTGGATTCGTGAAAGCAATATCATTAGTGCCGGAACAAAAACTATACCTGGTGGAGATCAGCGTTAATGACGAACTTCTATCTACTTATAGGGAACACTTCCGGCTAGTACAAGAGATGGAAGGTACTGCTGATATCATCACCCACGAAACTAGACTAATAACCAAGTTTCTTACTCCTCTCAAAATGTTGAAATAATATGAATGAAATCGTATTGCTGTAAATGACGAATCTGTGAAGGAATTGCTTAGAGAGAGCAAACTCTAGCGGGCCTCTATTTAACATTCTTGACAAGTGATAAAACATCAAAACAATTATTGAACGTGAATCATAAATTGAAATGCCTCCGATAATTATTGCACTTAAACGAATGTTTGTACTCAAAAAACATTAATCTCAGCGGTCAAACTGAAAATCAACCTATTTTGCATAACTGGTATGTAGATAGGCCATTATCCTGGCATTAATAATAGTTTTTATACAAAAATATTTTCTTCCTTTTAAAATTTTTGTATTTTAGAAGTCAAATATTTAACACAACTATCAAGTGAAAATCAGCTCCCCAAATTACCATCCCATCATTAAGAATATTTACGATGAATTGAAGACTTGTAAACTACCTGATAATATTGGGTTGCATGCTGGCACATCTGGTATCGCACTATTTCTTGCATATTATGAGCGCGTTATTTATCGTAGGAATGAAATCAGTGGGAGAGTAATGGATATTTTAGAGCACAACGTTGAATGTATTAATTCTGGTATTTGCCTTCATTCCATTTGTGGAGGGATGAGTGGATTTGGGTGGCTTTGTGAGCATTTGAGAGAATTGGGAATGTTCAATAGAGAAATGATTGAATTTCTGGATGATCTGGATATCTATTTATGCAAGCAAATGATAATTGACATAAAACGAGGGAATTACGATTTTTTGCATGGTGCACTCGGTGTTGGTACGTATTTACTTTCCCGATTGGATAAAAAAGAAGTCCCACAATATTTAGATGAACTATTAACTGAACTTGAAGATACAGGTATTTCTTGCGAGAATAATGGGATTAAATGGTTATCAGTGTTGGATCCTAAAAAAGACGAAAAGGGCTATAACATTAGTCTATCACATGGAATGTCTAGTATCGCTGCATTTCTAATTCGACTTCACCATTTAAATTTTGAAATAGAGAGAGTAGAGAAGTTGCTTACCCAAACTGTGGCCTATATACTTGCCCAGAGAACCATGAATCAAGGTCAGATTTCGTACTTCCCCACGTATTCTAAAGAAAGTAGCATAGAAAACAATATGAGCAGGCTAGGCTGGTGTTATGGAGATTTGGGGATTGCCTATATTTTGCGAAGAGCAGCATTAGTACTAAGACATGAAGAATTGGAAAAAACTGCGTTGCTAATATTGAATAATACTGGAAAACGACGCGATTTGAATTCAAACTCTATACGCGATGCTGGTTTTTGTCATGGTAGCGCCGGAATAAGTCACATGTATAGAAATCTATATCAGACCACCAAGAACATAGAATTTGTAAAAACAGCAGATTACTGGCTAAATATTACTATACAAATGGCAAAATACACTGATGGCGCGGCAGGGTATAAAGCATGGCGGACAGCGGAATACGGAGGTCCTGTTAAGACTTATTCTCTCCTTGAAGGAATTGCAGGTATTGGATTAGTTTTCCTATCAATTAAAGAGAAAGAAATCACTTGGGATGAGAGTTTAATGTTATCTTGAGTTATTAACGTAATATCACATTTTCTAACCAACTTAAAATTAACAACATGAAAAGTAAAAAGTTAAAAAAATTAGTTTTAAACAAGGAGACTATTGCAAATCTTTCTTTTTCCGAACAGAGTAGGCTTAAAGGTGGATCAGATGGGGCTGTTTGTGAAACCATCAATAGATATCTAACCGGCACGATATCACATTACGAACCTGCAGATTGTATTAATGGTTATGGAGGTACAGATCTTTCTTACTGCTACTGCACCAATGGACAACAAACATGTGATACGTGTAATCAGCCAGGATGTAATGATGAAAGTGGAGCTGCTTTTACTTGCACTAATGACATTTTTGAAGGAGGGTGTGCATATACCCAAGACTATGAAGTTTGTCCTTATTAACATTATTTATATTCATTTCAAATATGTTTTAGATTAGAGTGTTACACTCTAATCTAAAACATGTACTTACAAACCTCCAAATGAAGCATAAACTGTATTTCATCGCATTTGCGTGTAGTTTGTTATTTTGTTGTAGCACTCCTAGTCAGCCAAAGGAATACTTTGTTCGTCCCAACAATTTTATTTATAGCTATACGTATAACGACACTACTAAACTCGTAATTACTTGTCGTGTCTGGGGATTACTAAAATATTTTCATCCAAACGTTACGGCAGGAAAACTTGATTGGGATAAAATTTTATTAGATGGGTTAAACAGCATTTACCAGTCCTCCTCCCCAGAACAGGTGAATGTAGCACTCAAAAAAATGCTTGAAGTTGCAGGAGATTATACATATAAAAAAAATGATGAATGGAATGATTCACTGAACATGAATGTAAACTTAGGTTGGTTGGATCATTCCTTTTTGGATGATACACTGAAGGATGAGTTGAAAAAGATTGCCTCACTATCGGTGAGATATCCTTCTTATTATGGAATTGACATTGATTCAGCTAAGCAAGTATTTTTACCACAACATGAAGAAATGTATGATGTCGATATTTATTCCTCATTAGAATTTCGTTTATTGGCACTCTTTAGATACTGGAATGTGATTTATTATTTTTCTCCAAATAAATATCTAATGGATAAATCATGGGACGAGACATTGTCCGAATCTATATTCCCATTTATTTGTGCTTCCGATATTCAATCCTATCAGGTATCATTTTTAAAACTTGCAGCTTCTTTAAATGATGGTCATGGTTACATTAGTTTTGCGAATCACTATCCTCCCGCAAGTGAGAATCTTATAGAAATTGTAGAAGGAAAAACCGTTGTAAGAGTTGGTCATGGAGAATTAAAAAATGGCGACATAATTAAATATATCGAAAATCGAGACATTGGTAGTATCCGAGATAGTTTATCTTTTCTTATCCCAGCATCAACCCAAGGAAATAAAGAATACAGAATAAATTGCTTTGTTTCGAATATGATATTCTTCAATGAAACAGAAGTTACTATTTTGAGAAATGGGCAAGACCTAAAAGTTAATATGTATCCAGTTTTAATTGAAAATAAGCGCTCAAGAGTATTTAAAAGAATTTCAAACGATATCGGATACGTAGATTTATCACGACTAACAACAGAAAAAATAGATTCCGTATTTTCCACCTTTTCAGATGCCTCAGGTATCATTTTTGATTTGCGTAAAACAGGGCAATATAGATATAATGTAAGACAATTGGAATGTTACTTATCTGAAGCAAAGGTGAACGATTTACCTACGAGTGTTTATTGGGAATTGGAACATCCCGGTACTTTTCTTTGGAATAGAAATACCTCTTTTAGTATTCCAAACAACATAAAATGTTCACCTTATCAGGGAAAGGTAATCTATTTAATCAATGAATCGACACAAAGTTTTACGGAAACTCAAGCTTGGATTGGGCAAGCCAATTTTAATGCAACATTAATAGGTCGTTCTACATCCGGGGCTTTGGGACAAGTTGTATGGATTCCACTTCCAGGAAATCATCGAGCTGCTTTTTCTGGCTTTGGTCTATTCTCTCTTGACGGGACTGCTTTACAACGACGAGGTATAGAGCCAGATATCGAAGTTCATCCTACTCTAGAATCTATTAAAGCTGGAGAGGATGAGATCTTAGAATCAGCAATTAAATATTTAACAAAGGATTAGAATTTGTTGTAGCAAATGCATCCATTCCACAATAGATTAGAATGAAGTATAAAATACCTTTTCATCCTTTTGATAATTTCGTATTCCGCTCGCCATTATTCACTTTTGATTATTTACAAAAAGGAGAAAATGCACATAAAAATCGTGCTTTTGCTGAAGCCCTACTAATAGCTTCACCCGACCTTAGTGATGCCGACCGGGGTATGGAAAAGACGCAAAATTCTGTTTATCGTTACTTTCAACGAGCCTGTACCCGTTCAACTCCGTTTGGCCTATTTGCAGGATGCTCCATTGGAACTCTAGGTGATCGTACAGATATACTATTGTTAGAACTGCAAAAATATAGGCGTAAAACTCGGTTTGACATGAATTACATTTGTTCATTAAGTCAGCAGTTTGAAAGGAACCGAAATATACGTAAACAATTACGATATTTTCCGAATACTAGTATATATCAAGTAGGTGATAATCTTCGCTATGTCGAGTATCACTATGTAAAAACCCGTCGTGTACATCGGATTTCACAAGTGGAAAACTCTGAATACCTACAAAGGGTTTTGAATTCGGCTAAATCTGGTATGCTGTTTACAGATCTGGTAGCTTTGTTAGTTAGAGACGATATAACAGCCGGGGAAGCGACGGACTTCATTCACGAACTTGTTGATGCACAAGTGCTCGTTAGCGATCTAGAACCAGCCGTAACCCATGTACGTCCTTTGTCCGTATTGATTGATAAGTTGAATGGATTGATTGGGATAAAAAGACAAATTGTAGATATTTTATCTGAAATGGTAAATCAACTTGAAACTTTGGATCAACAACCCATTGGTAATACTGAGAATGTCTATCCTGCAATCTTTGAAAATATTAAGAGATCAAAATTAGAAACAGATATCAAATACCTCTTTCAAGTGGATATGTTTAAACCAGTTAAGCATGCTACGATTAGTCATAATGTGATTTCCGATATCCAGCAGGCACTAGCTTTTCTCAATAAGATAACTTTGCCTTCCAAACGAGCAAATCTTATACAGTTTCGCGAAAATTTCATCAAACGATATAATGATCGGGAAATGCCCCTATTGTTTGTTTTGGACAGTGAACTTGGCCTTGGATATGCCAATAATAGTTCCAGTGACATTAGCCCGTTGGTGGATGACCTCGTATTACCCCAGCAACCTTCACATTCAAGTATTTTCCAGCCCTCCATTCCAGCCACTGTATTGCAAAGATATCAACAGCAATCCTTTCCCAAGCATATCGAACTAACAGATGAAGATGTGAAAAACGTTGTTGCTGAATGGAATGATCTACCCGAAACCATGCAGGTAATGTGCGAGATAATACAAGATAACGAAAATGGACGCTCAATTTATATTAAATCTTGTGGTGGTCCAAGCGCAACAAATCTGCTAGGGCGTTTTTGTCACTTGGATGAACAAATTTTGAACCATACTCTTGCCATTGCCAAAAAAGAAACACAGAACAATCCCAATTTTATTTTTGCCGAAATAGTACATCTACCTGAATCACGGACTGGAAATATTCTTCTTCGTCCAGTTCTACGTCCATATGAAATACCATACCTTGCTAAGCCAACAGTAACGGGGGAATTTGAGTTGAACCCAAACGATCTATTCGTTTCAGTAAAAAACAATCGTATCGTGTTGCGTTCTAAATATTTAAACAAGGAAATTATACCTCGAATGAGCACAGCACATAATTTTAGTGGGCAAAATTCTATGCCGGTGTATCATTTCCTTTGTGATATACAACAACAGTCTGGACGTTCCAGTTTAGGTTTCTACTGGAACGAAGTGGCTCTAAAAATGAATTATTTACCAAGGGTAATCTATAAAAATTGTATCCTATCTAAGGCACGTTGGTTGGTAGATGGGAAAGAAACGAAAACTTTTACCGAAATTGGAGACGATCTTAAACTCCTTTCAAAGATCAAAGAATGGCAGTTTCAGAGGTCTATTCCTGACTCTGTTACATTGGCTGATGGAGACAATGAATTATATGTTAATTTTAGTCAACCGTTGAGTATCAGGGCATGGCTTTCTGTTGTGAAAAAACGTCATACCTTTCAATTGAAGGAATTTTTGTTCGATCCAGCAACAGCTGTTATACACAGTACAGAGGGTGTTTATACCAATGAATTCATTTTTGCCTTCTACAGGGATCGGGAAGTTGATAAAGTATTGTAACATGAAAAATCAGATATTTATTCCAGGCTCCGAATGGGTCTATTTTAAAATCTATTCCGGTCCCAAAACCGCCGATAAAATATTAAGAGATGAAATATTTAAATTCATCAGAGAAATGTTGGGAAATAATATTATTGACAAGTGGTTCTTTATACGCTATGCTGATCCGGATTTTCATCTAAGGATACGACTACATTTAATCGAACCACGAAACTTCAGTCACCTTTTTAATTTGTTTTACCAAATATTTATTCCTATAGTTCATTCTGGGCTCGTTTGGAACATTCAATGCGACACTTATCAACGAGAGATAGGACGATATGGCGCCAACACAATTTCGATTGTTGAAGATTTATTTTTTATTGATAGTGAAAGTATTATTAATCTACTCCATCAATTAGACTATAAAGATTCTGAAGGATACAGGTGGAAAATTTCGTTGATGCTAGTAGATAGTTTAATTTCCACAGTTTCACCAGAATTGCTATATCGAAAAGATCTTCTAAGCATAATGTCTGAGAATTATAAAAAGGAGTTTGGGTTTACATACCATCAGGCAAAAAAACAGCTAGCTGATAAATATCGCGCCTATCGTAAAGATATTGAAGAAGTCATGTCGTGGAAAAATGAAAGTAACCATCTAACAAATATCATTAACACTCGTCAAAGGGACGTTTATTCAATTACAGAAAAACTAATTGCTTTAGAGAAATCCGGTGAACTACAGGTCCCGTTACAAGTATTGTTAATAAGCATTGTCCATATGACGATTAATAGATGGTTCCGGTCAAAAAACAGATTATATGAGCTTGTCATTTACGATTTCTTGTCAAGATTCTATACATCGGAAATAGCAAAAAATGTGAAAGGTATTAAAATATGACACGTCTGAACAAAATCATACAAACATTAATACTTAATGGTACATTGACAGAACAGCCAGGATTATTTCATGGAAAAACAGGTATTGCCATTTTTTTTTTCCACTATGCCCGACATACAGGAAATGAGTTATTTCAAGACTATGCTATGGAATTGATTGAAGGAATCATGAAGCAATTAACCTTCACGTTCCCTGCACGATATGATATGGGACTTGCAGGCATAGGTACAGGGTTTGAATACCTTCTCCAAAGTGGCTTCTTGGAAGAGGAGGATAACCAGATATTTGAAGATTTTGACATGAGAATGTTCCGGGCCGTTATGTATGAACCATATCCTAACTTGAGTCTTCACGAAGGTCTAACAGGGTGGGGGAGATATTTAATGTACAGGGTACAAGGTAGCGGAAAAGAGGAAAATAAATTACTCGAAGCACTCCAACATATAGCAAATGAACTTGCCCAAAAGATTGCGGATAATACAGTAGAGAGTAGTGAACAGTCTGATGTATATCGTTTTTTGAAAGACTTAGTTAAGTTACCTTCGTTTGCTGTTCAAAGTAGTAGTTTACTCCAACAAATTATTGAATGGAAATGTATTCGAGAGCCAGAGATAAACTTGGTTTTCCCCAATATGGACTATTTATATCAGTTATATTCTTGTCAAAAATATTTTGACATGGAACTAACCCAAAAAATTGAGGCAGAATGGAGAAGATGGGAAATGTCAGATTATAATATACCTATGGGTATGGGAATTTCTAACGGTTGGTCTGGACAAGGCTTATTATATTTGACTTTATATCATGGCCTCGATATTTCATGGATCAATCTAATGTAAGTATGATTAATCTATATATTTTTAACCAACTGAGTATAGCTTCTTCATATGGAGTAGGAACTTATTTACAAGAATTGACGACAGTGCTAAAAAATAGTTCTATTAATCTGAATGTGGTGCACTTACACTCCAATAGCCAAAAAAAGATGATAGAATTGCAAGATGGAGTCAAATACTGGTATATTCCCGATTGTACTCGAAATCGCGCAAAAAACTACTTGGAACAATCAGAATCGTATTATCGCAATGTCGTTTATCTTCTAAAATTATACATAGAGGACAAAAGCAACTTGGTCTTTCATTTGAATTATAATAGTTTAAGTCTTGCTGTAAGTTTAAAAGAAGCATTTAATTGTAAAATTGTTAATACTGTACATTATTCAGGCTGGGGCTCTTCATTATTAGGTAATATGGGTCGGTTAAAAAATATACTTTCAAAGGTGCAATTAAGCGATTTTGAGAAAGCGGTCTTAAAATCAATCAAGACGGAGCAATCATTATATTTGCTATCTGATCAGGTGATCAGTTTGACCGATTATATGAAAGATATTCTAATTAGACATTATGCTTTGCCCCCTACAAAAATTAAAGTCATCAATAATGGATTAGCTAATTCGGCAAAAAGCAATAAAGATATTACATCACTAAGGGACAAATGGTTAATAAATCAGAGTACAAAAATTATTGTGTTTGTTGGAAGGATGGATAATATTAAAGGATTATTTTATCTAATCCAATCCTTTAAACAAATATTGCTCCAGATTCCTGATTGCCGATTAATTATAGCAGGAAGTGGAAATTATGAGGCATACTTAAAGGAATCTGAAGATATCTGTACAAAAGTCAGTTTTACTGGGAGATTAGACAAACAAAGGCTATATGAACTGTATAAATTAGCCGATGTTGGAGTCATACCATCGTTATTTGAGCCATTTGGCTATGTTGCCTTAGAAATGATGATGCACAGGCTACCTATGGTAGTCACTGCTACTTCAGGATTAAATGAAGTCGTAGATGAATTCAGTGGATTAAAAGTTCCGCTAGTTGAAAACCCAGACAGTGTAGAGATAGATACAAATATTCTATCAGAAAATATATTATTACTACTTAAAAATCAAGAAAATGCAAAACAATTTGGGGAAAAGGCCTATCATAGATATCTAGAAAAATATTCCTCTGAAACATTCGAACGGAACATGATATCATTTTACCAATCTCTATTTGATGCCTCACTTTCCACATTATAAACAATTGGACGCGATGGATTGTGGTCCAAGTTGTCTCCGTATGATTGCCAAATTCTATGGTAGGAACTATTCCATGCAACACTTACGTGGACTATCTTATATCACTCGTCAAGGAGTATCCATGCTTGGTATTAGTGAAGCTGGCGAAAGCATCGGTTTCCGTACCAAGGCCTATCGACTGACATGGGAGGAACTCTGCAGTGAAGTCCCATTTCCTTGCATAGTACACTGGAAACAAAATCACTTTGTAGTAGTATATGATATCAAAAAGAAAAGAGGAAGAGATATCATATATTTGGCTGACCCAGCTATTAGCCTGCTGCAATATTCAAAGGAAGAGTTTCTGAAATGCTGGCACGCCTCTTCTCAAGGAAATAAGCCTGCTGGTCATGTCTTGCTTTTTGAAACTACCCCTGTCTTTTATCAAAAGAATGAGGAAGATCGTCAAAATAAACTGACTATTCGTTTTTTAATTGGCTATCTTCGTCCCTATAAAAAATATTTAATCCAGCTAGGTCTGGCAATGGTAACGGGTAGTCTGGTAAGTCTTATCTTCCCATTTTTGACACAAGCTGTTGTTGATTATGGAATCGGAAACAGCGACCTGAACTTCATTTTAATGGTGATTATTGCTCAGGTCACGCTTACCACGGGCAATATGGCCAATGATATGATTCGCAGCTGGGTTTTACTTCATGTCACTACTCGCATCAGCATCTCATTGATTTCAGACTTTTTAATCAAACTTATTCGTTTGCCAATATCTTTCTTCGATACAAAACTTATCGGGGACATAATGCAACGTATAGGCGACCATGGTCGAATACAGAGCTTCTTAACGGGCTCCCTTATAAGTATCATTTTTGCCGTCTTTACGCTGATAATTTATAGCTTCATTATGGCTAGCTACCATTTAGGTATTCTTGGTATCTTCATGATTGGAAGCATCTTGCACGTGTGCTGGGTTGTCATTTTTTTAAAACGAAGGAAAGAATTAGACTACAAGCGTTTCCAACAGGCTTCTGCGAATCAAAGTAACATCGTCCAATTGATAACTGGTATGCAGGAGATAAAACTCAATGGATGCGAGCAACAGAAACGATGGGAATGGGAACGAATCCAGGCAAAACTATTTAAAATTAGCGTAAAAGGGCTCATTTTAAGCCAAACCCAACAAGTCGGTGCTGCATTCATAAACCAAGCTAAAAACGTGTTTATCTCCTACCTCGCAGCCAAGTCAGTAGTCACAGGTGATATGACCCTTGGAATGATGATGGCGATGCAATACATCATCGGTCAACTTAACGCCCCTTTTGGTCAATTCATAGGCTTTATTCAAGCGGCACAAGATGCACACATCAGTATGGAACGCTTGAGTGAGATCCACGAGCGTGACGATGAGGAAAACGCCGAACACAACCTTATAAAAGAAATTCCCAGAAACAAAGGTATTAGTATTCGTAACGTTACATTCCAATATGAAGGTCCACATTCGGACAAGGTATTGGATAAGTTCAATCTTGAGATCCCTGTTAACAAAGTAACGGCCATCGTTGGAGCGAGTGGAAGTGGGAAAACAACTCTAATTAAATTATTACTTGGTTTCTATACCCCAACAGAAGGAGAGATATTATTAGATAATAGAAAGTTGAGCCAGTATAGTCCAAGGGAATGGCGTAAGCAATGCGGAGTGGTCATGCAAGAAGGTTTTATTTTCTCAGATAACATTTCAAATAATATAGGGGCTGTCGACGAATATCCTGAATTCGAGAAGATCGAACAGGCGGCTTTAACGTCCAATATTAAGGAAACTATAGAGGAGATGCCGTTAAGTTATAACACAAAGATTGGAACTGATGGAACTGGGTTAAGTACTGGGCAAAAACAGCGAATACTTATCGCCCGCGCTGTTTATAAGGACCCTGCATACATCTTCCTTGACGAAGCAACTAACTCGTTGGATGCGAGCAATGAAAGGATGATCATGGAAAACTTAGAGCAATTTTTCAAAGCTCGAACAGTAGTAATTGTTGCGCACAGATTAAGCACTGTTAAAAAGGCTGATCAGATAGTGGTGCTTGATAAAGGTAAATTGCTAGAACAAGGTACCCATAATGAATTGGTGCTAAGAAAAGGTGAATATTACCGATTAGTGAAGGATCAATTGGATCTTGGCGCATGAACGACCGAGTGATAAATCCGCTTTCCGTTGAGCCATGGTGCAAAATACATTCTATGAAAAATAAATTTGGCCTGCAACATCGACGTGAAGGGGTGTATAAATTAGACTCTATAAGATTGCACTGAACCTCACGTATTAGGTCTTATTGAAACTCAATGCTTTTGCTGATTGGTGAAATTCCAATAATTACTATTAATATAATCTTTTAATTCCTGTGGATACATTGAGCATACTTTTAAATATTCCATTCTATTATTAAATTCAATGTTTCTTGACGCAAACACACTAGTTTTGCCTCTGGGATGCGATAAATGGAAGAGAGGGCCATTAATTCGTCTAATCCTATAACCTAACGTATCCCACCTCACATAACGTTCCGCATCCTCTGGTCCCCAGCCGTAAAAATGTTCATTCTCCATTCCTGCATCAATATAGGCTTTTTTGTTCACTAAAAAACCCCCACCTACTGACCAATAACCATGCATAAGCGGCATAACTTTGCATTGACCAAAAAGATATTCGATGTTACAACCACTATCAATAAAGATTCTCCTCAAGGATTCCGGAACCGAATAAAAATATTTGTCATACGGATATACCATATCAGCATCTCCCTGTCTTAAAAGCTCAATTCCTTCTTCTATCTGTGCCGGTACTCCAATCACATCTGCATCCCAAATTGCCAAATAAGGAGAAGAAGCCATCTCTGTCATCTGATTTAAATATTTTGTGCGATGGAAAATCACATCATTATCCTCCTTGAAAATTTTAGTAACATCATTTGATAATTGACACTTCTCATTTTTGTCAGATTCAAGAACCACTAGGTTCGTTTTAAAACTTCTAGCTATAAACCCTATGATAGACTTCAGATTATCGATCCGCTCTTGACTATCAACACGAATCGGGATCAAAAACGTTACGTCAGTTAAGTCTATTTTATTCATATTCTTAATTTTCTGGTAAATTTGACATCAATAAAAGATTCTCTATTTTCTTTGGTTGTTGTCATCTTGTATTTATTGACAAATATTCCGCTTCCAGAATTACCTCTGCTTTTTTTATAAAAAATAGCTATGTAGCCTATTACTTTGTTCTCATCATTAAATTTCCTCGAGCATTTTTTCCAAAATCATTTCATGCTATACAAACTCCCAAGAAATATTCCAGAGTACCCATCCATAAGTCCAAGATCTATTGTATTTTCACATATTGTCTTTTTAAAGTTTTTCTTAATTGCTCTATTCGTTTCAGTTAACCAGTAATCCTTTTCATTTTTATATGTATTATCAGAAGTTAAATCATACAACAGACCATAAATTACTGCAATTCCCATTGTCCCACTTTTTAAAGAAAAGCCATCAATAGGCAGCTCTGATTGAATTCCGTTTCTAGTCACATCAGAAAGTAAAAGCTTAAAAATAGATATGATGTTGCTATTTTCGAACTCATGAAAGACAGTATTCCCATTTGTACCTCTAAAAAAAATATTTGCCTGACTTAGCTTCAGTAGTGAGTATGCGAGCAATAGACGGTTGCTTTCCCTACTTGGATGATTGCAAGTTTGAAAAAGTGGCGCGATTAAACGCTGTAAAATTCTTTCGATTTTTATGTTGTATACCTTAAGCCTAAACGCTTCAACAAGAAAAAGAATAATAACAGGGTAATCCAAATTTATCATAAAATGCCAATTCTTATTTTTTTGATCTTCTCCATCTTTTTGACAAAAATTGGAGGACGGTTCAGAGATTATAGGATTAACATTTAAAGTACGCCGGTCGAGTTCGCTAATTAGCAATGTCAATGAATGCTTGTTTGTCAATGATGTTATTGTTTCTTCCTTACCTAAATTTTGTAACCGTACTAATAAGTACATTCCCAGCCCAATTAAGCCTGTACATAAACCGGTATCTTCAGGAAAACAATAAAAAAGAACAGCTAATTTATAATCGAACACATCCAACTCATCATCTGAATTAGTTTCGATAAAATTATTCTGAATTAAATATTGTATTCCCCAGCCAATCCCGGCCAGGCCATTTTCAAAATTCCAGCCTGCATTGATATGAATATTCTCGAACACTTCATCAATTAGCTGACCCGCAGTATCTTCGTATAATGAATTGCCAGATATTCTTGCCAAGTGGAAGAAGCAGATCGCTATTCCCATCTTGCCATTAAGTAGACCTAAATCATCTATAGTATTTGAGTAATGCAATAAATAGTTTATAGTTTCCTCGTATTCTTCTTCAATTTTTTCTCTCATTTTTATTGTTCCAAAATCAATTATATGAATAGGTGTTATCTTCCGACATATGAAACTCTAAAATTATTCAAACACATAATCAATTTGCAATTATTATTTATTTAGCTCCAGATCAAAACCACAAGATAGTAAACTTTATTTTTTCGTGTGTAAAAACTTAGAATAATATCACTTAGCCTCTAATGAAGCGTTGCTTGCATACGCTTGGCATTGGAGGGTATGTTGAACCAAACATTGCCTGCTTGCAACTACCTGCCGATTAGTTGTTTGAGTATAGTGTTTTCAAACTGTTTTTTCGGGAAGATTACAATCCAAAGTTTGGTCTTATGCGGGAAGACCCGCTGTGCGCCGGAGTAAACCAGCAGGTTTAGCGATGTTTCTGAACAAGGCCTGCCTGTTTTAACACCGGTTCTTTGATTATGGACACAGCTTTCCCGTTTACGCCTTTGGCGCATCAATTTAAATCCCACACTTACAGGCATTATCACATTCCTGACAATACATTGACGGGCGGCGCGCGCTCTTTGGGATAGTTTTCCAGCAATTGCAGTTCTCCCCCGCAGTCGCGGCATTTTAGCAGGGACCGCGGGCCAAAACGCAAGGCCAATATCTGCGCCCGCGAAAGTGGTGTTGTCCGCAGCAGCCCTACCCCAAGGTTTTCCCGGATAGCCGAAAGGCTTTGCTTTTTGTTTCGTGAACTCAAAAACCCCAAATGACGGATCCGCCTGAAGTAAGGCGGGACGATGTGATCCAGAAAGCGTTTCAGGAACGCTACCCCGGGGATGGTTTCGGTTTTCTTTTGGTAGCCGTTTTTGCGGTCGCACCAACTAAAGGTAACCTGGCCCCCGGTTACATTCAATATCCGCGCATTGGAGATGGCCACCCGGTGGGTATACCTTCCCAGGTATTCCACCACACTTTCCGGTGAGCCAAAAGCCTGTTTGGCATACACCACCCAGGGCTTTTTGATCAGATCGCGCGGCACCTGCTTTTCTATTTTTCCCTGCCGTTTCAGCCTGCGCAGTTTCTTTGCAAACCGGGCACTGAACACGGCCGACATTTGCTTGACATCAAACAAAAAGTTGCCATCCTGTTTGCTGCTTTTCCACCTGCCGTTTTTATCTATGCCACCTGCCGGAACAATCAAATGCACATGCGGATGGAACCTGAGCTGCTGGTCCCAGGTGTGTAGAATCGCAATAGCCCCGGGCTGTGCGCCGAGCAGCTTGGGGTCGCGGGCAAACAGGCACAAGGTCTCCCACGATTTTTCGATCAGCAGGTTGTGCATCAGCTTGCGGTTGAACCGGAACAGTTCCAGCAGGTTATGCGGAACGGTGAACACCACATGAAAGTATTTTACCGGCAGCAGTTCCTGTTTGCGTGCTTCCACCCACAACTCCTTGTCGATGCCCTGGCAACGCGGGCAATGGCGGTTGCGGCAGCTATGCAGCACGTAATGCACCGAGCCGCAATCGCCACACACCATGGCCGAACCTCCCAGCTCGGGGGTACGGCAAACAGACAAAGCCTGCAGCACCTTTAGCTGGTATTTTGAAATGCCTCTTTCTTTTAACAAGGTGGGTAAAAACTTGCGAACAACTGCCCCCAGGGTATTACCGGGAAGCATAACCGTAGAGCTTTTCCATTGGCGCAAACCCGGCCCTGGGGTTCGAGCGGGCGATATGCAAATACATCATGGTGGTGGCGATATCGGCATGCCCCAGCTGGTTTTTTACGCTTACAATGTCCAACCCCATCTCCAGCAGGTGCGTGGCATAGCTGTGCCGCAGGGTATGGATACAAACTTCCTTTTGGATACCTGTCTTTTGGATACATGAACGAAAAGCATGGCGGATACCTTCGCGGCTGATTTGACTTCCGCGGACCTTCCCGTTGAAAAGCCAAGCCTGCGGGTTCGAGGTTGAAAGGTATTCTTTCAGCCCTTTGAGCATGAGTGGCGAAACGGGGATGTAACGGTCTTTTTTGTGCTTGCTTTGGCGCACGTGTACCCGTTTTCGGTCAAAATCAATATCGGTTATTTTCAGGTTGATAACCTCGGAAATCCGAAGGCCGCAATCGTAGGCAACGGCAAACAAGGCCCGGTGCTTTAACAGTTTGGGCGTTTTCAGGATAAGCTTGATCTCGGCCTGGGAAAACACCACAGGCAACGCTTTACTGCCGGAAACCGGGGGCAGAGCCAGGTAGAGCTTCTCGTTTTTGAACATCGAAAACAGCGTGCGCAGCCCGTACACCAGGTGCTTGAACGAACTCATGCTGGGCTTTTCGTTTTGCCGGATATGGAAAAGGTATTCTTCCATCTGGTCAATCGACAGCTCCAAAGGCGAACATTCGAAGTGAAGCACCATTTTGGATACTTGCATCAGGTAATTACGCGTGCACGACTCGGATTTGCCGGCAATGGTGTACTTGCGAAGGAACTTTTCGCTGATGGTTTTAAACTCGGGAACAGCCTCGCAGGCCTGCTCCATGTAAGATTTTCTGCTCATAATAAATTTGTTTAAAATTAATGAGCAGCAAAATCAACAGATCTCACCAACTATTCCTATTTTAGGTGGAAAATAAGCTCCCGCATAGCGGGTTTAGTTCAACAAAGTACATATTTCAGAGCGGGGTCAGTGCGGCAATCAACGGCGGATTCTCGCATCGCCGTTCATGTCCTCGCGGACAGGAACGCTCTCCGAAATCCGCTCCGCAACATGTACCAACCGTTAACGCCAATTGTAGTCGCGCTTTGAAACGTTGTGCAAGTTTGACAGAAAAGTGGTTTGTAGTTGTCTGAAATGCGAAATTATAAAAAACAGCTTCGAACGACAGAAAAATTCAAATAGAAATTAAACAAGTGAAAAGTATTCTCATAATCATTTTGACCATTACAGTATCACTCTTTTTCATTTCATCAGAGATTATAGAAAGTGACACGCATGAAGATATAATCCTTGATACAACGTATTCAAATTTGCCAATTCTTCATTTAAATGGCACTCCGTATGAAAATGGATTTCAACACGGAAAGATTATGAAAAACATGATTCTTGAACTTGTTGGATTATGGAAAAAAGACATTGAGAAAAAATATCAAATATCCGCAGATAAATTTATTGCAACCTTTTTAGACTCGACTGATTATATTCCAGCAATAAAAAAATGGACACCGGATTTATTGGAAGAGATTAAAGGGATAAGTGCCGGTTCTGGAATAGATTTCAATACCATATTTGCATTTCAACTCATTGATGAGATTTGGACAAACGCAAGATTAATAAACATACCACATCATTGTACTTCTGTTGGGATAAACAATTATAAAAAAGACGGCAGTCCAAATTATATTGCACAAAATATTGACATTACTCCATTTTATCATGGTTTTGAAATTTTATTAGACATAAAGGATAAAAATACAGATTCGAGAAAGCTAGTGACAACCTTTGCCGGATACATAGGAGCAAATGGACTAAACAAACATATTGGTATTACAGAGAATACTTTATCAGACTTAAAGAGTTCACTCAATGGATTACCTGTCTGCTGCATTGCAAGAGGTGTTTTAGAAAAAACTTCGTTTGAAGAGGCCATAGATTTTATAAAATCTATTAAACATGCCTCAGGTCAGAATTATATTGTTGGCTCAAAACGTGATATAATATCGTTGGAATGTGCTTCTGACTTGGTTACGGAATATTGGCCAGATTCAACAAAAAACTACACTTTTCATGCAAATAGACCACTTACAAATAATTCATATCATCCTGCTTATATGGCTTATTTAAAAGCATTGTATGGTTCAATCCCTGAATCTATAACTTTCTCGGACGAAAGATTAGAATCAATAAAAAAAATAATATCAAATAATAAACACATTAGTTTGGCGACTATTAAGGATGCACTTTCTAAAAAACCTATATGCAATAGCAATACTTTTGTTTCTACGATTATGGAGTTTAACAGTGACTTTAGCGAACTCAGAATTTCACCTGGGAAACCTGATTCGACAGAATATATTGTATTTAGAATAAAAAAATAACTTTGCATAATAACACGCAATATGGCCAACGAAACTGCTTCGGGTTTCGACAAAGCCGAGTTCTTTGAGAGGTTTTTTAAAAGTGGTTTTTAGGTTTTCTGGGGTTGACAGGTTTCCGCTATTTGAGAGGATTTTGATGTTTGACACAGAATTAGCGACAAAAATATAGACGGAGATGGAAAGTTGGAAAAATAAACAATATTCGAATCGACACTTTTGTGCCTTGACAAATCGGACTTGACCGTTCGACTGGGACTGAAGTGGCGAAGCGTCTCCGACACTGAACAAAAAAATGAAAAAGCTAAGAAAAAAATAACAACATGGCGTTAACAGCAAAATACCCGCAAGTCGGGTTTCGTTGCTTCGTTGAGAGGAAATTAGTAATTTAAAGTGCAATTCTCTTAGGAAATTTATCGGGAAACTCCCGCCCTGCGTGTATTTGCGGAACGTTGCACCATTGTATTTGCGTCACCTAAACATTAACAGACGATGAAAAAAACAGAATTAATTTTTGCGACACTTTCAATAATTGCACTTGGAATGAACTTCTTTTTAATTCCATATGGAGGTGTTTTTACAACATTGACAATCATGTCGCTTTCAATGATCTATTTTTATTTTGGCTTTGCCTTTTTCAATGAGATCAACTTTAGAGCAATATTTGCAAAGGACAGCTACAAAGACATAAGTTTATTGAGAATTATTGGTGCCATCGGAGCAGGTATTGCATTGTCTCTGACGATAATTGGCCTATTATTTACTTTTAATTCTTGGTCTGGTTCCTCCGTTAGTCTAGGTGCGGGACTTTTTGGACTTTTAATTGTGACAATTATAGGATTAGTTAGATACTCAAAGAATAAATCAAAATATTACACGCGAATTTTTAAGAGAGTAGCAATAATTGGAGCACTTGGACTATTCTTTTTTTTGACACCAAAAACAACTTGGGTTGAACTCAAATATAGAAACCATGCCGAATACGTGAAAGCATATAAAGAAGCAATGGCAAACCCTGACAACAAAGCACTTTGGGACAAAGTATATGAAGAAAGGAAAAAAATAAATAATTAATGAAACGAACAAAGGTGCATAACTTTAGCTGCCCGTCAAGTGCGGCAGCAGTGGTTTTCGGTGGGCATCTTTCCGCTCGGGCCACTTATCGGCTTGACAGGAAATCGCCCGCAGTCCGCCCCTGCGTGTAGCTTCCTACGTTGGCAACAAGTGTAAAAAGACCATGACAGCAACAATTCAGACAATAAAATGATTGAGAAAAAAGACTTGAATACTGAATACATATTCCGAATCAATCGGACATTTGATTATATTGAATCGAATATAGAGAAACCGATGACACTTGATGAATTAGCAACAGTTGCAAATTTTTCAAAATTTCATTTCAATAGAATATTTCAGTCAATTGTCGGAGAAACACCTTTTCAGTTTATTTTAAGAGTTAGACTTGAAAAAGCTGCTACATTAATTTTAACCAATAAGAATGAGAGTATTTCAGAAATTGCTTACAAGTGTGGTTTTTCTGACATTTCAATATTCTCACGGAATTTTAAGAGCTATTTTAAAATTTCCGCCTCTCAGTATAGAGTAAATAAATCAAACAATAGCAATTTAAGTCAACAAGATAGCAATAGGTATCAAAGTGATGAGAAGCCAACCCAATATTTTTGTCCTGAATTAAAAACCATTAAATGGAGGACAAATATGAAATTAAACAGAAGTGTGGAAGTAAAAGAACTTCCAAAAATGACAGTTGCCTACATTAGGCACATTGGCCCATACAAAGGGAACGATAAACTATTCGAAGGTATTTGGAATAGATTGTTTTCATGGGCGGGACCAAGAGGTTTAATAGGTGGTGAAAACTTCAAATCGTTGGTTATTTATCACGACGACCCAAACGTAACCATCGAAGACAAACTTAGGATGAGTGTTTGTATTACTGTTCCTGCTGAGACTAAAGTTGAAGGAGAAGTTGGGAAAATGGAAATTGAGGCAGCAAAATATGTAATTGCCCGTTTTGAGCTTTCCGCCCAGGATTTTCAACAAGCATGGGATTGGGTTTATGGACAGTGGTTTCCGACAAGCGGTTACCAACCTGATGATAAACCTTGTTTTGAAATGTACCCGGAAGAACCTAAAGATGGAAAATTTATCGTTGATATTTGTGTCCCTGTAAAACCAATGTAAAAACTAACTGAGAGAACCTGTTTCATGCAGGTTCTCTTTTTTTAATTATTTCACTATGGGCTATTAAGGTCACGGACCTATTTGATATTTTCGGTTTCGCTTCTATCACAGATTGTTAAAGACTCGAAACATGACACTAAATTATTCACACTACTTATATCGATTTAGGAAAAATAATAATTGAGGATTATAAGAAAAAATTGGAATATGCCTATTTGCCACCAAGCAGAATGGTTCTTAAGGAAAAATTGGATGAACGATTTGGATATTTTGAGAGCATCGGAATTAAGAATGTAAAAGAGTTGATTCAGTTACTAAAAAGGAAAGATAAATTCACTGAATTATCAAAGGTTAATTGCTTGTCGGGTGAGTATTTGACTATTTTACTTAGAGAATTAAACAGTACTCTTCCAAAACCGAACAAAATTGCTGATTTTATTTGGATTTCGAAGAACACAATTGACAAATTGACGAAAGCAGGCGTTATAAATATTGTAAAGTTATACGATAAGGTATTAACGAAAATTGACAGACAAAAACTTGCAGATTCAACAGGGATAGATTATACAGAAATTCTGAAATTAACAAAACTGACTGATTTGTCAAGAATAAAATGGGTGGGAGTAACTTATGCCCAAATGCTTTACGACTTAGGATTAGATACAGTCGAGAAAGTCTCAAAAGCTGACCCGATTGATTTACATAAAAGGATTAACAAACGGACAAAGGAACATAATATTTTCAAAGGGGGAATAGGAATAAATGATGTGAAAATATTAGTAGAAACAGCAAATGAATTACCTTTAGAAATTGAATATTGAGAAATGAAAGAACACCAGTTGCCAATAAATAGGGCTTTAAGCGGCACGAAGTGCCCAGCTTTGAGCCCCGGTTGAACTACAATCCGGGGCTCGGGTGTTTTTCTATGGACTTATCATGCTTGCCTGGGCTTGGACACGATCAGTTTTTTAAGATTCAGTGGGCTTCATCCCGGGCAAATCCTACCTGATTGACGACAGCTTTTGTTGACTTCTTCCGCTTCATGATCATTGGTTGGCATTTTTTTATCATTATTGCCGGTTTTGGGCAATAGCTTCCCCGTCCGCCCAACGAGGGCAGGTCAATATGGGATGGCAGAGGCTTACAAGTGCCAGGCAGTGTTCTGGGCATAAAAGTCTGATGGCGAGCGTACCCGTGGCAGTTCTTCGATGCGGTACATGGTTCCTTGTTTGCAGAACGGACACCGGTACACATCAAAACCGGTGAGCCGTTTAATCCGCTCCTGCGGGCTTTCTTTGGGCTTCAGGCTGACCTGCATCTTTGGGTTTTGCTTCTTTCGCAGTGCCCTGTCCCGACTGCTGTAAATACCATAGCGCCGAATCTTCACAAAGCGGTGCGGCAAAATATGCTGGGAAAACCTGCGTAAAAACTCAACTCCATCGAGTGTTACCGGCTTTTGTTTGGCCCGGTCTGCATAATCCTTGTGCATAAAGGTCACGGTCTTGTCATTTATTGCAGTGATTCGCTGGTTGGTGATGGCTACCCGGTGCGTGTACTGCCCCAGGTATTTGATCACCTGTTCGGCTTTGCCCAGCGAGGGTTCACAATGCACCGACTAGGGCTTGCTCCATGCGGCCTTGATCAATGGACGGTACTTTTCTGATAGCCCCTTCTTTTTAAGTTCCTTTTCGATGTTTCCCATCAGCTTTGCCCGGAAAACCAGGCTGAGCTGTTTAACAGGGTAAAGAAACTTCCCGCTGCTGCCAACGGGTTTCATAGCCCCCGAAACTGTTTCTCCGGCTGCGGGAACAAGGCAATGGATGTGCGGGTGAAAACCCAGGTTCTGCCCCCAGGTGTGAAGTACTCACACCGCCCCGGTTTCGACACCAAAACGTGTGTAGCCAAACTGCCGCAGGGTTTCCCACACCGATGAAAACAGCCGCCCGTAAAACCATTGGCTGTCTTCCATGCAGATGGTGTTCAACAGGTGCGGAACGGTAAACACCAGGTGGTAATGCTTGACGGGAAGGGTGGTTTCCAGCAAATCTTCCTGCTTTTCTGGATATCCACAAAGCAGGCGTTCGGCTGGACTGGATATGCCATCCGGTCCTTGTTAGCAGGGTGATAATGTCTGAACAGGATTTAAAAAATTTAAAGATGGACAAGATTACAACGCTAAGAGATGAGGATGAGATCAACGCATTGACCCATAAAATTATTGGATGTGCTATGCAGGTGCATTCGACCTTGGGGAACGGATTTCAAGAGGTTATTTGCCAACGGGCCCTCGCGATCGAACTGAGCTACCAGGGGTTGAACTTTGCCCGCGAAATGGAAATGGACTTGTTCTATCGAAACCAGCCTATCGGCACACGAAGAGTTGACTTTTTTTGTTGAAAAAAAGGTGATGGTAGAAATAAAAGCCATCGAGAAGTTGGAGGATGTACACAAAGCGCAAGCAATCAATTATTGCGAAGCCTACCATATTGCCGATGGGCTATTAATCAACTTTGGCTCAAAGAGCCTTGATTTTAAACGGGTATACAATAAAAATCTTGTCCATCCTAAATTTTTTGTTGGTGACACAACCGCGTTATTGTGACGCTAACAATCGTACGATTGTTGATGCCCCAATCGCGTTGTTGTTGGTACCGCAACCGTACGGTTGTTTCTGCCACAAATTATTGCAATCCAAAATTTCTACAATCCTGTTCATCCAACCCATCCTGCAAATCATGGTTCAGACTTTTGCGTTTGGTGGTTAAAACGATGTTTCCCTCCACTCTTCCGGGTATGCATAAAGTAGGCGGCTGGACGGAATTTGCTCTTCCGGCCTCTTAACCGGGGATTTTTAATCATCGCAACCAAAGGTTTTGGGAATATACTCGGGCGTTGGCCGCGGGGATGGCATCCACACCCATAGCGGCGACGGGGCTCCGTCCAACTATGTTTTATCCATTATTCCAATTTGCTTTTTCCCAACCACAACTCATTCAAATTTAATTTTTAAATTTAACAGCATTTTACCTGAACAATGGATAAAATACTAGAACGTTGGGTACAATACAAACTTAATCGCAGAAACCTATGACTGAAATCAAACCTAAAAAATGTTTTGTAATAATGCCATTCTCATTAAGAGATTCGGATTTACAAAAGTACTCAAATGATAAACAACACTGGTCTGAGGTTTATAAAGGGTTAATTAAACCTGCAATAGAAAAAGCAGGGTTACGGGCAGAGAGAGATGATGATGACGACTCAAGTCGATTAATTGCAGAAAATATATGGCGAAAAATTGAGGAAGCAGATGTTATCTTATGTGACTTATCCTCATATAATCCTAACGTTCATCTTGAACTAGGATGGTCATTAAGAGCAAATAAAAAATTTGTATTAGTAAAAGATGATTTAACATCATTTAATTTTGATCTGAATCAGTTCTATACATTTGAATATTCACATAGGCTGCAACCCTCTTTCATCAGACAAGGAATAGATGGGCTTTCTAATGTTTTAATGTCAACGATAAATGATTCTGAAAATAGATATTCAATTGTTAATCGATTATCTATTCAGCAACAGGCTACAAAAGAGGCTGGTGAAGGCAATATTGAAGTAAGTTTATTAAAAGAAATTCTATCAAAGATTCAGTATAGTGGTAATAAAGGTTATTCAATTACAGGAATGACAGAACAGAAGATAAATGTAGTTACTCCTAAAATAAATGATAGAGAAGACTTAATTAAAGCATTAACTGGTAGCACTTGGAGAAAAAACAACAATTTAGAACATATTATATTTAAAAATGACTCTGTTTTCTATAATAACCATGCAGGACATCCAAGTTGGAGAGAAAATAGTTATAGGTTACTGGGAAATATCGATGAAATGGAATTAGTCTGGAGTATCGATGGATTAAAAGCTTTATGCCGATTTAGAAATAATTATACGGAATTCGTTGAATTAGCAAATCCAGAAGAATGTTTATGGAGATTAATTTCACTAGAACCATTTACACCATCATGGGGAATATAAAAACATACAGTACCCAATCGAGTAGACTGCCCGGCCTGCCCCTTGTTTGAGCGAAGCGGTAACAGCCTGTCCCGACAACTTTCGGGAAGGGGTTCGCTGTCTTGAGTTTGTAACTCATTTTATAAACACAGCTTATCCCGGATTTTCGAGATGCGATTTGATGAAGAGGTACTGACAGTCAGCTCATAATTTGTACATTTACATGCAATAATTATTGGGTGGGCTGTCAGGCTCTACTCTACTAGCCAACTTAAATACTATAAAATGAAAACTTTAAAATTATTCTTTGTGCTAATTTCGATAATTTTCGCATTTAGTTGTAATTCAAAAAAGACAACAGACAAAACTCATGCTTCAATTGAAATCAATCAACCAAATGATTCAACAATAATAGGAGTATGGAAACGGATGACTCAACAAGGACCAATGAAGATTCAGTTTAAAGAAAATGGAACAATAGAAACTGATATCGGAGATAATAATTCAATTGATATCATTTCAAATTATTCTTTAAGATCTGATACGATAAAGTTCATAGATAAAGAAGGAAAATCTTGTCCAAATGCTGGAATTTATAAAGTATACAATCGAGGATATACAGTTTCTTTTGATCTTATAGACGACCTATGCAATGGTAGAATTAAATCAACAATGGGATTTTGGGTTAGACCTAACTATACTGAGCAAATAAATCAACTAAATTCAATAATTACAAAAACAGACGATAAAAAATATATTTTACAAAGAGGGAGAATGTATTTAGCACTTGGAAAGTCCCAATTAGCAAAAAAGGACTTTGATTTATACATAAAAAGAGATTCTACAGATGCAAAAGTATATATAAACAGAGCAGGTACAAGATTTCCAAATGGTTTAAAAGGAGTTATCTATGATTGCAATAGAGCAATTATTTTAGATGCGACTGATAAAAATGCCTATTTTTTGAGAGGATTAGCATATTATGGATTAGGCGAGAAACAGAAAGGGTGTAATGATTTTCAAAAATCAATTGACTTAGGATTTGAAATATTGAAAGAGGCAGAATCTTATAAATGTAGAGATTATTGGTAGTATGAAAAACTGGCTATAATATAATGTACATATTGCAGGGCGGGGTTCGGTGGTACGCCAACTGCGGATTCTCGTTTCGCAGTTCCATGTCCTTCGGACAGGAACGCTCTTCGAAATCCGCCCCGACAACATGTACCAACCGTTATCGGCAATCCTCCTACTGGTCGTAAAACAGTTGAGTTTTTCTGCTAACGTACTTACCTTAGTGTTGAGCTCCGAGTGAAGGCCGGTTTTAGCAATGGTGTTTAAAAAACCCGGGCGCAATCAAGGTCAGAATGTAAAAAGTCAGTGATCCATTTTTTTACTGACTTGGGTTAGAGTTTAATGGTGCCCCCACCATAGGCGGGGATCCCGATCGGAATATTTTCAAAGTTTAAGAGTTACATTCCATGGAGCTTTTTACATTTTAAACATTTAAGATATGGGAAAAAAGCAAATGAGTTTAGAAGTTGTCAATCCCAATGCTGCAGGGATTGATGTAGGAAGTAAAAGCCACTGGGTTGCCATAGGCCAGGATGCAGAAGACATTAGAGAATTTGGTGTTTATAGTGAAGACCATCGGGCTCTCTGTGGTTGGTTATCTGATAATGGAATTACTTCAATCGCCATGGAAAGTACCGGAACCTATTGGCAAACTTTATTTAGTGCCTTAACAGCCGCAGGTTTTGAAGTGATACTGGTTAATGGCAGACAAACCAAAAATGTGAAAGGAAAAAAGACAGATATTAAAGATTGCCAATGGATACAAAAACTACACTGTTTAGGATTACTGAGCCATAGTTTTCTTCCTGATAGTACCACTGAAATAATCAGGACTTATTCAAGGCACCGACAGAACCTGATAAAACAAACCGGACAAACAGTTTTAAAAGTTCAGAAATACCTTCGGTTAATGAATATGAGATTGGATGTTGTTGTCAACGATGTTGTTGGTTTGACAGGAACAAAAATCATAACCGCTTTTATTGCAGGAGAAACAAGTGGGAAAAACCTTGCACAGTTCCGTCATTACAATTGTCGAAAACCGGAAGAAGAGATAGCCAAAGCGCTACAGTACAACGGAAGGGCTGATTACTTGTTTGCTCTCAAGCAAGAATGGGAAACATATTTGCATATCCAAAAACAAATAGATGAGGTCGATGCACAAATAAAAAAACTACTCGAAGATATTATCGACAAAGACGACAATAAAAAGCAGCATGTTGCCAGCAAAAAATCCTATAAACGAAAAAATAAAAATACCATTAGAGGTACTGATATGAACCAAATCTCTTACAAGTATTTTGAAGGGGTCGATCTTATGGATATTGAAGGTGTTAATGATGCAACAATAATGGCGTTAATTAGTGAAATAGGAATGGAAGGAATAAAAAAATTTCCTTCAGGGAAACAATTTACAGCATGGCTCAGGTTGGCTCCTAATAACAAAATTAGCGGTGGAAAGGTATTGAGCCACCACATACCTAAAGGCAGGAGCAGATTGAAAATTGCCTTACGCAATGCCGCCAATGCAATTGGCAACCAAAAAGAAGGGCATCTTTCAGATTTCTTTAGAAGGATCAACTATAAAAAAGGACGACCAACTGCCATTAATGCAACTGCCAGAAAACTTGCAATTATAATTTGGAGCATGGTTGTAAAGGGGCAAAACTATAATCCTCCAACCCAATACATTTTTTTGGATGAAAAAAGAAGACTGGGTTTGGTGAAGAGATTAAAAAAACAAATCACTAAGTTTGAAATTCAACCCGAGCAACTCGGATTTTCAAATAGCTGATTATGTGCACTGTAAGCTTGACGTTAGTCGGAATTTTAGAAAACGAAACAGAGATGCAATAATGAAACTTTTTACAGATATAAATGAATGTATTAATTATTCAGAAAAGGCGATTAAACAATATTCGTTTATCAGTGATATGGTCATGCAGTCTGATTATGATAAATGGACTAATAAATTAGAACAATGTGATGACTTTGAAGATTTTCTTGTTGGCGAAAATTCAAAATTAAACGTTTTGAACACATCAGTTTTGATTGGATATTGTATTACCAAGTCACATAATGATTCACTGTTTTCTCATTACAAAAATCTCTTTAAAAAACTTAACACATACCTTGAGACTTTTCCTGAATTAATAAAAGATAAGAAATTTAATGCTAAGCTGAAAAATCTTGAAAATTTAAATTTCTTATCTACTTTAAGTGAACTCTCTTTGGCATTTAGCATGAGAAAATTAGGTTTAAATGTGAAATTTGAAACTAAATTCATTCAATTAAAATCTGCAAAAAAGAGAGATGTTGATATTAGTGTTTCTGATAAAAATGGCAATGAATTACATTTTGAAGTTTATATGCCAAACAAACAGTTGGACTTAAATGGTTTTTTCAATCCTAATCAAGAGGATTCGCATTTTTCAACCAAAATTGATAAAAAGCTTTTTGATAAGTTTGGTGTAGATGGAATTAGTGGTTTGAATGGACTTGTATTATTAGCGATTAACAAAGTCTTTTTTGATATGATTCACGTTAAAACTTGCCCCCCCCCATTTATGGATAACGATAATGTTTATAATGATTTAGTGAGGCTTATTCCAAAAGATGTAAGTGGATTATATATATATGAAGATGATTTCAGTGGAGAAAATTCATTTAAATTTGAAAGAATTATTTTGACATAATAGAGAAAGGAATTTTATGGAGCGGTTCATAGGGAAATGGAAAAATACAGCAGGTAATATATTGGAGATTATCCCGAATGATAATAAATCTTTAAAGGTTTCATATTATTCAGGACGAACAGGAAAACCTATACTTCGCAAGTATTTTGACAATAATGAAACCATAAATATGAATGCTGAACTTGATTATTATGAAACAAGTTTGGAAGTTGATTTATGGACAAAAGGGAAAGGATTTCAATTAACACTGTTACATGATTGGATAGAATTTAGAAATGAAACACCTTGTTATTGCCTTGCTCCAGGATTGACTAACTATATCGAGGATGATTATACAGACAAATATGGAGACCTATTTATGCCATTAGATTATTATAAACGGATTGATGAATAAAAAAAGCCGAAACAATTAGCCTCTAATCAAGCGTTGCTTGCATACGCTTTGCATTGGAGGCTGTGTTGAACTAAACATGTCCTGCTTGCAACCACTTGCCGATTAGTTGTTTGGGTATAGTGTTTTCAATCCGTTTTTTGTTTTTTTCCAGAGCCTGTTTCCCGGGAGTAATGAAAGTCCGTCAGGCTATTTGGTGGCATAAAAACCGCTGTGTCCGGTATAATTCCCAAAGGTTTTGTCCTTTTACGATGGGGATCTTCCATTTGAATCCGAGCTGGTTCGGACATGTAGAAGGCTCGCGGCGGCTGGCCGGAATTTGCAATTCCGGCCTCTTAACTGGTGATTTGCAATCACCAAAAGGAAACGCAGGTTATGTGGATAATCGGGAACAAGCTGGCCCCTCGCTCCGGCGGGGCTGTTGCTTTGCGTCACTCTGCTGAAAATGGTGCATCCTCCCACCGCCCTTATTTTGAATGAAACTAAATTATGCTTTGTTGACTAATTTGTACTGTAGAATTACATAACTTGTGGGACTGAAACAAAAACCTGAGTTTGTGATATTACGAAAAACGGTCAAACGAAGCCAAACAGCGCACCGACATATTTCTAACGTCGTTCATACAGCACCAATAGCCCGTATTAACAAACCATACACCATCCACTGTTTTCGGCACAGTGTGGAAACGCATTTGCCGGAAAACGGGACCGACTTACGATATCGCCCGGAATTATTGGGGCATAAGTCATTAAAAACAACGGAGATTTACACACATGTAAGCAATAAAGCCATCACCCGGATACAAAGTCCGTTAGACAGATTGAACATCAATTTGGAGAAAAAGAACGATGGAGAAAATTACGAAAAAGTATAATAACTTCGTGCTATTACATAGTTGTACATAATGCTAACGCACAACACGAAGGAACTACCTAATTAAAAACCATAGAATTTCAGGCGATGGAAGACATAATTTTAGACAAGGAAGAGTTCAAGTTATTCAACCAGGACGACCAGTTCGGCTTTTTCTATGACGATGACGGTTTCCCCAAAGATGATGCAGGTGAAACATTCGATTCGGATATTGACAAACTATTTCAATCTTATGATTCTATTGTAATCGACAACAATGACAATGTTTTTGGATTAAAGAATGGAAAGAAGGGGTTGATTTTTGAGTTTGTAATGGAAGCTTACAGTATTGCCAGAGAAGTAAAAGAATTCTAAAATGTGCCGGAATATCCCCCATAACGAGAAAGAATTATTGTCTATCGATAAGAAGTATCGTTTAGCAGAATTCTTTAACCTGAACTGGGATAATTACGTCAAGCACCCTACGCATTTTATTTATCCAGAACAATACAAGGCTGTTGCGGCAATGCGGGCTTGTAGGACAGAGGCTTTAGGTATTGACCATTACGTTTGTGAAGAATGTGGCGAAATATCAAAAGCATACCACAGTTGTAAAAACAGGTTTTGCCCCACATGCAGCTGGAAAGACACACTGGACTGGGCAGATAAAATGAAAAAACAGATGTTAGGCCTCCCTCATCGGCATGTTGTATTTACCTTGCCACACAGTCTCAATGGTTTAGTTACTGATAACAAAGGCCAGCTACTTGATATTTTGTTTAAGGCCGCAGCAGGTGCCATTCAAGACTGGATGGGGCACAAATACCAATTAAACCCTGGTATTATTAACGTTCTCCATACTTTTGGCGAGACCAAAGAGTTGCACCCGCATATCCACATGATTCTTTCATGGGGGGGATAAACAAAAACCATTGTCCCCAAGAGGTCAAAGGGGAATACATCAACTATGAGTTTATCCAAACCAAGTTCAGGTGCAAGTTCGAGGACAAACTTGTAAAACTTTTTGAAGCAGGTGCATTAATGCACAAATTCGCTGACAGGGCCGAATTTATGCGTTTCTTAAAGAGCAATAGTTCGTTCAAAAAGTGATTTATAATTAAGCGGCCATCGTGCCGAAAGACAATAGTTCATTGACATGTTGACGATTTTTGATTGAGTTCGGGTTAATGGCGAACAGGCGGAAAAATCGCGACAACAACAACGTATTGTGAAACAATATCTTGTAAGTTGCCATCGAGAATGGGTTTTCCCGGGTTTGCGGGTTGCTCAGTTGCATGATCTTGGCAATATTTACAGTTGTCAATGCGGTATTGAAATGAAAGTTGAGCTTATTTCCACTTCTTGCCTGCGAGTTTTCAAGCCCTGCGGATTGCTTGGCATCCCTGAATCCAAATTCGATTTGGAATCGGGTGTGATAAATATCGATTACATCAATTGGGGCTTGCAGGATATCGGTTGAAAACAAAAGACGATAAGTTGTTTTTCCTTTTATCAGGAACTGTTCGACAACCAGTAAAATGTTTCGGCCAAGAGCCTTTGAATATACAATACCTGAGTATGCTATTATTCCTTTGTTGTTTTCAATCAGGGTGAAGTGTTCTGGATCTAAATTGGTAGAATCAACTTTTCCCCCATATTTTGCTGGCCTACCTCTTTTGCCGGTTTTTGGTTGTGTGGAAAGGTATGATAAGTCTGCATCGTCCCGAAGCTTGCTGACCAAATGTAGGGAGCATCCCAGAATCTTTTCGACAAAGTTTTTCTTGGAGAAATAGGCATCTGCAACAACATAGTTGGTAATTGATAATATCTGTTCCATGTAGTTCTTGATAACCCCGGCATACCAATCGATTAACGACAGGTCGTTATCCTGAAGACAGTTTGTCGGAGGCGTTTGTACAGCATCCAAATGAAAACTTAACCGGGTGTCTGCATCGATTACCGAAAGTCCAAGGATTTCAATCCCCCGAAGTGCCCTGCCAGCACAACCCGACCAAAAGTATCCAATACCAGGGGTTTTCTTGCCTGATTTATGAATGAAGCTTGGATCGAAGGCAACAGCGGTGCGACTGCCAATCCAAGGCATTGATAGGGCTTTATTAAAGCCAAAGAAGTCAAACCCTTGCTCGAACTGGCGGCGGAAACGTTGTTCGCCAAAACGGCTGTAACGGCCTAACTGGAGAAAGTTAATCCGTGAAGGGATACTCAGGTATAGCATGAAAATCTCAATCATAAAATCCCGTCTGCATTTATTGAGCTTTATTTTAGAAACAGATAAAGCATCAAGAACAATTTTTGAATAAATAACATAAATCACAGGGGTGGCCATAATTAAAGTAATTAACTGGTAATTAATACTTTAAATATACAAATCCCTGCGGTTTTAACCTAATAAATAATCAGTTATTTCGCTGTAAGTCAGATAAATAACTAAGTTTTAAACGAAGTGTTGAAAGAGGGTAAACGATAAAAAATGGCGCATACATTTTGAAGCCGCAATGAAGTTGCCAGCAGAAGTGGTCCGCTATATCGGACGGTATTCCAAAAGAGCTTGTATCAGCGAGTATAAAATAACCAACATAGACGGAGAATACATCTCTTTCAAATACAAAGACAATAAAAACCTTGACTTTAACGGAAAGCCAATCGTTAAAGAACTGACTTTACATTACACTGAGTTTTTCCCAAGGTTATTACAACACGTACCGCTTCCATATTTTAGGACCGTAAGGTATTATGGGGCTTATGCTGCACGGACAAAGGCAATGCTCAAAGGAACATATCCGATATATCAGGAAAAAACTGAGGAAGTTGAAGAGGAAGGGGTATATGAAATGCCTGAAAACCCTAAACTGTGCAAAAACTGCAATATTGCCAAAACATACCTTTATACAACGTTCAGGAACAGAAACAAGGAGACCGTTTATATGTCGACCTAGATATTTCGGTGTAATTGTGCCACTTGTTTCGGTGATGTTGTGCCACAAAAAAAGAATGACTTCCAGACCAAAATTATTAAATTATTTGAGTTTTCTTCATTTTGTTTTTCCTCAGCGATTCGCCGGTTAATTCAATCCGGTGAGAAGCATGTACCAGACGGTCTAAAATGGCATCGGCAATGGTTCCTTCCCCTATTGTTTCATGCCAGTTTTTTACCGGTATCTGTGCTGCAATGATCAGGGAGGTCTTGTCGTATTTCAGTTCAACTATATCCATGAGGGCATTTCTTGCCTGGTCATCAAAAGACATTAACCCAAAATCATCGAGTATGAGCAGATCGCTTTTCTCAATCTTATTCAACAGCTTAAGGTAGGTTCCTTCGAGCTTCGAGAGTTTAATTTGGTCGACGAGCCGCGCAAAGTTAAAGTACATGGTTTTGTGTTGCATGGTGCAGGCATTATGCCCCAGCGCCTGTGCCAGGTAGCTTTTCCCTGTACCGGTTGCCCCGGTGATGATCACATTCTCGCCGCGTTTGATAAAATCAAGCAAAGCCAGTCGTTCAAAGGTGTTTTTGTCCAGGGAACGGTTGGCCGAGTAATTTACATCCTGTACCGAGGCGGGGTACCTGAAGCCCGCCGAGGCAATCAGGTTCCGGATACGTTTGTTGTACCGGTATTCCCATTCCTGATCAATCAGCAAGGCTAGGTACTGGTCAAGCGTAAAATCCCTGTGCAGGTTGTTTTGCGTGCTGTTGTAGTAATTTTCGGCCATGGCATACAGCCGCATTTGTTTCATCTTTTCAATGGTGCTTTGATTGTTCATTTCTATTTATTTTAAGATGGTTAATTATAAGATTCAGGGCCCCGTATGTTCATGTGTACAGGAATAGAAAGTTGCTGTGGTGTGGGTTCCATCATTTTATCCATGTTGTTTTCCAAAATGCGTTTGATGGTACGGTAGCTGTACCTTTCATGGGGCAGGGCCATGGTACAGGCTGTTTCAATCCGGTGTTTGTCGAAGGCTTTCTTCAGGCTTAAAATACCCAGTGCCTGCTTATAACCTGTTTCAGGATAATCCTGCTGCCGGATCAATAAAGCGATGTATTCACTTGTTTTTACCCCAATGTTTTGGGCCAGTTTGTTAAAGTATTCCGGGCTCCAGTCGCTGTAAAACCGGTGGGTGCTGCTCATGTGTTCTTTGATGGTCACGTATTGTCCGGGGCGGAAAACCCTTTTATGGCAGGCAATACGCTCAGATCCACAGTAAATCTCAATGGTGTTCCGGTTGTATTGCAGCTCAACCTGGCGGCCAATGTAACGGTACGGGACACTGTAATAGTTTTTGGTATCTGACAGGTAGATGTACCCCATTTTCTGCACCTTGGCCCGCTTGTAATGCTTGACTTGATATGGCTCTGAAGGTAATGGATGAAGGTATTCCTGCTCCAGGTCAACAAACAGTTTGCGACGGCTGGCCTGGTAGGTTTCCATCAGGCAGGCATTGTATCTTTCAAGCTCGGTACCAAGCTGGACATTGAGCTCGTCCAGGCTAAAAAAGGCCATGTTCCGAAGCGGAAAGAAAATGCGTTGATAAACCAGCCTTACGGCCCCTTCAACCATCGCCTTGTCCTGGGGTGAGTACGAACGCGTGGGGTTGATCACGCAGCCGTAATGGAGTGCCAGGTCCTTCAGTGTTTTATTCAAAACCGGTTCGTACTTGCTGGCTTTGGTAACGGCCGACTTTAGATTATCGGGGACAATGGCTTTGGTGCTTCCCCCTAAAAACCGGAAACAATTGTTGATCGAACTGATAAAGTCCTCGCGTCCCTGGCTAAGGCTGGCTTCAACATAAGTGTAGCCACTGCAGGGAAGGATGCCAACAAACACTTCAACCTCCCGGATTTCCCCGGTTGATTTATCAATGACCTGAAGCTTTTTACCGCAATAATCTACCAGCAGGTTGTCGCCGGCTTTATGCATAAACTTCCCGCTTGCTTTGGTTTGTCCCAGCCATACGTTCAAGTGCTCGTTAAACTGGGTATAGCCGTAGCCTTCCGGATGCTTGCAAAGGTACTCTTTCCACAGAACCTCCCGTGTGGCCCCGGGCAAAAGCAGTTGCTGCTTAAAATAGGAGAAGTATTGCGACAGCTCTTCGTAACGGTCAATGTCCGAAGACGTTCGGTTTGGAAAAAGTTCCTTCAGCCCTGCATCGCCCAGCAGCAACAAATCTGCATAGGTGCTGCCCGTAGCTTTCAATTGCCGCACATAATAATTTACCGTATTGCGGTGAATCGATAAAATGGAGGAGCAACTGCGGTTGCTCTCTCCCCTGATTTTTAACTGGATTAATTGTCGTACATCCATAATATCTATCTTTTTTGCGGCCATATCCCTGAGTTTGGTTATCAGCGATAAGATAGAAATCATTCTTCTGTATAATCAGTGGCACAACTTGGCCCGAAACACGTGGCACACTTTCGACCGAAATACCTGGCACAACTTGAACCGAAATGGGTGGCACAACTTCGACCGTTTTATCTATTAACCCGGCAGCAACAAAACTTAAAACGGTGGCTGCATGAAAATTTATGGGAGAAGTATGCCCAGTTGTGAAATTTAGGTGTTGTTAAGGCAAAACCGAATAAAAAGACGGATGAAAGAATGGATTTTTAATCAAAAAGTGAAGATGAAAAGTGTATTGAAAGGTTGTTTCAACGGCTTGGAAACCATATCTTCACCATTGAAATTATATAATCCCTTAATAACAAGTAACCGAAGCACTATGTACAACAGCAAAATATAATTAATTGCGGTTCCGGTGCTGATAAGTAAAGTGTACAGCCCGCACAAACCTCGGTGCTTTTCGACAGGAAAACAGGCACGCATTCCGCACTAATCATATTTGCGAACCGTTAGGTTTCATGCAACAGACAAAAAGACCTGCTTTTTTCATAGAAGCAAAAATTATATGAATTGACTTATTTCTGTAATAATATTATTAGTATATCATGGCAATGAAAGATTTCAAAAATGTCATCATCAAAAATGCACGAACGCATAATTTAAAAAATATTTCACTGGAAATTCCAAAAAACAAGATTGTAGTTTTTACAGGTGTATCAGGCTCCGGTAAGTCTTCTTTAGTATTTGACACTATTTATACAGAGGCTCAACGACAGTTGGTTGAGACATTTTCATCCTTTGCTAGAAGCAGAATGCCTAAACTTACTAAACCAGATATTGACGAGATAAGAAATATTTCTACTGCCATAGTTATCGACCAAAAAAGAATGGGTAGGAATTTGAGAAGTACTGTTGGCACAGCTACAGAATTATACACTTATCTCAGGCTATTGTATTCGAGATGTGGAGATCGTTTTATTGGACCTTCATTTGTTTTTGGATTCAATCATCCTTCTGGAATGTGTCCTGATTGTAAAGGAATGGGAAAACAAATTAAAGCTAATGTTAGTCTCTTAATCGATAAAGAGAAGAGCATCCGTGAGGGAGCAATAAAGCATCCGGATTATAAGGTTGAAGGATGGCACTGGAGAGAATTTATGGCCATGAATCTATTTGATGTTGATAAAAAAATCAAAGATTTTTCAGAAAAAGAACTTAATGATTTTTTGTATGCTAAAGCAATTCCAGTAGTGAAAGCGCATGGCGCAGGAACTTATCAGAAAAATTTTGAGGGAGTGATTCGAAAACTTGAAAGGATATATATTGGAAAGGCAAAGAATGAACTTTCAGGTGGAAGAAAAAATGCCTATGAAAAATATTTTACTTATTCTGAATGTGATTCTTGCAGAGGCTCAAGAATCAATGAAAAAGCAAGAAGCGTCAAAGTCAATGGTAAGACAATCCCGGACTTGATAAACATGGAATTTAGTGAGCTTTACGATTTTCTTGGAACAATAAAGAGAGATATTGCAAAACCTATGGTTCAAAAGATGCGACAAATACTTTCTCATCTTATTGAGATTGGTGTTGGTTATCTTTCTTTAAATCGTTCTGTTGCTACATTATCTGGAGGAGAAAGCCAGAGAGTAAAGATGGCAAGGCAGCTTGATTGCGATTTAGTGGATTTAATGTATATCCTTGATGAGCCCTCTATTGGCTTGCATCCACGTGACACAGACAGATTAATTGAGATGTTGAAACAACTAAAAGAAAAAGGAAACAGTGTTTTTGTTGTTGAACATGATTCTGACATAATTAAATGTGCCGATCATATTATTGATATCGGACCCAAGGCAGGAACTTTGGGTGGCACAATTATATTTGAAGGCGATTATGACGGTTTAAAGAAATCAGATAGTATAACAGCCTCATCTCTGAAAAATAAAGGGAAGTTAGACAGGAAACCGAAAACATGGACAGAGTACATTGAAATAAAGCATGCAAATTTACATAACCTAAAAAACATATCGACAAAAATTCCAAAAGGAGTATTAACGTGTGTAACAGGTGTTGCCGGATCAGGGAAAAGCAGTTTAATAAATGATGTTTTTCTGAAAGAACACAAAGATGTTATAATTATTGACCAATCTCCTATTGGCAAATCTTCACGATCAAATCCTGCTACTTACATTGGAGTATTTAATGCTATCCGGAAGGCACTTGCTGCCGCAACAAATTCAGATGCTTCATTGTTCAGTTTTAATTCAAAAGGTGCGTGTCCCAAATGCAAGGGACTTGGTACTATAAGCTATGAGATGAGTTTTATGGATGAAGTGAAAATCGAATGCGATGAATGTCATGGCAAAAGATTCACCAATGATGTTCTGGAGTTAAAATACAAGGATAAAAACGTCTATCAAATTCTAACAATGACCATCGATGACCTTATTGATTTTTTTGATTCCTCCGAAATTAACCGAAAACTAAAGATTTTGTCTGATGTCGGATTGGGGTATCTTGCACTCGGGCAAGCTTCAAGTTCTTTGTCGGGCGGTGAAGCCCAGCGAATTAAATTGGCATCAGAACTTCATAAGAAAGGTAATGTTTATGTGATGGATGAACCGTCAACTGGTCTCCACATGGCAGATGTTGAGAAATTACTCAAAATAATTTCAGATTTAGCCCGGAACAATAATACAGTAGTTGTGATTGAGCATAATTTGGATATTATCAGACATGCCGATTGGGTAATTGAACTTGGTCCCGAAGGCGGAATAAAAGGTGGTGAAATTCTGTTTGAAGGTATTCCTGATAATCTGATTCATTGTAAAAAGAGCCATACAGGAAAATATCTTTTACAATATTATAAGTAATAATGCACGAAAATCTAACAATATGTATGAAAAATTGCCGGATAGTACGTTATTAGAGCTTTGTAGCTCGCCTCAAATTCATCTCGGTTTGATAAGTTTGAGCTTCGCAGTCGTCAACATTTCATAGTGTGCCGAGGAGCAGAACATCGGCAAATCAAAGTTCTGCATGCTGTAATTAAGATGGAGGAGACAGTTGTAAGTTGAACCTCCGGTGTCGTCTTACAGGAGGGGGTATCAAACCACCCAAAGGTGCTTTAGTTAAGAGCTAAGGTACTGAGCGTTTGGGAAACGGGTATGCCACGAGCATATTCAGGTATGGGTATAAGAGCTAAACGGAAGTTCAACCCGTGAAATAATTTAGCATTTCACGGGTTAAACCGCTGAAGAGGAGTCGGGAAGTGGCCATATTCTGTCAAAAGTTGTAGCGTATGTTATGCAATGAAGAGCACAGCGGGCACCTGTTTACTGGCTGTGCGGCAGGCGTCTTTCAGGCGGTAGGACTTATATCCGGGCTTATTTACGGAACTCGGGAACCAGTCACATTGATGGTAAGCGAAAGGTACAACAGGTACACCCTGGAGGCCGAATAGCGATGCAATGTACTGGGACGGACTGAGCCGTAGTAGCGATGAAGTTCCTGTAATGGGAGTGGAGCAAAGGGCTCAGGTTATACAGTATCATAACATTAAACAACTCGCAAGAGGATGACTTTATGAAATGAGACAAAATCAGTACCAGTAAGCAAGGAACAAGTGTGGCTTGCTTATAAGAAAGTGCGCTCCAACGGGGGGAGTGCAGGGATCGACCATATCAGCATGGAAGAATATGATGCAGAGAGGTCGAAACACCTTTACAAACTGTGGAACCGGATGGCATCGGGAAGTTATTTCCCTCCACCGGTGAAAGAGGTTGAAATCCCCAAGAAAGAGGGCAAAGTCCGCCCGTTAGGTATTCCAACGATTGCCGACCGCGTGGCACAGGAAGTGGTTAAAGCGTATTTGGAACCACGGTTTGAAAAGATTTTTCACCCAAACTACTACGGATACCGGCCAGCAAAAAGTGCGCATCAAGCACTGTCAGCTGTTCGGGAAAACTGCCGGATGTATGACTGGGTAATCGCTTTGGACATCAAAGGGTTCTTCGATAACATTAACCACAGCAAACTGCTTTTAGCATTAAAGAAACACGTGCCGGAGAAATGGTGCCTTATGTACCTTGACCGCTGGCTGGTTGCACCGGTTTCAACGAAAACCAGAGAACTGGTTCACAAGCAAGGGCGAGGAACACCGCAAGGAGGAGTAATCAGTCCATTGCTGTCCAACCTGTTTCTGCATTATGCGTTCGATGTTTGGCTGACCGGATTAAGCCATACTGTGCGATTTGTAAGATATGCCGATGACGCAATCGTACATTGTAAAAGCCAGCGACAAGCGGAATGGATTTTAGCCCGCATCAAAGAGCGGATGCAAAGCTGCGGGTTGGAGCTACACCCTGAGAAAACGAAAGTTGTTTACTGTAAGGATTATCGCCGTAAGGAGAACTATCTAACGGTAAAGTTTGATTTTCTCGGCTATAGTTTCCGGCCGCGCACGTGCAAGTCCAGGAGGGATGGGAAGCTATTCCCTGGATTTGACTGTGCAATTAGCACCAGCTCGAAGAAACGGATTGCTGATAAAATGGAAGAGCTGAACATCGTCGGGTTAACCCACAAAAGCATTGTCGGGGTAGCCCAATTTCTGAACCCGTTCATCCGTGGATGGGTGAATTACTACGGTAAGTTCAGGAAAAGTGCGATGAACCCGGTCTTTCATATGCTAAGCAGGCGATTGATTCGATGGGCAAGGAAAAGGTACAAACGTTATAAGACCAGCCCACGTCGGGCCTGGCTGTGGTTCAACCGGGTTCGGGAACAGTTTCCCGGCCTGTTTTACCATTGGCAAGTCGGCATAACTGGTTGAAACGTTTATATTTGTATAACAAGAGTCGTATGACGGGAGACTGTCACGTACGGTTCTGTGAGAGGCTTAGGGTGAAACTCCCTTTGCCTACTCGACCAATTTACCGTTGTATGCCATAGCATCAGTGTATTAGGGAGATAATATCAAATTGAATGTACCATATAGATATATAAATGAGAAGAACGATTAAAAAGAAGGTATTAATAATTCTTGTTATCCTTTTTTCAATACTCGGAGTTATTAAGCTATATCCAGAACTGATATACCTGCACAAATTCAAACATAACAACTATACATTTTATTCAAATTCACCTATCGATTCAATTGCCGTAGAAGTCATTAATTCGACTAATAAATTAGTATTAAATGATTTTCTTGATTGTGACCAAAAAAGTTATGATGTTTTTATTTGTAATTCATATTCTTTGTTTTGGTTACATACATTTTTAGGACGTAAACCATCTGGAGCTTCAGATATGGCTACAAATAATATTTATATAGCCAATGTCAATTTTAAAAAAAACATTGCATTCAGTTCAGAAAGAAATAGAAAGCTAAAAGGGCGAAGCATAAAAAGTGTAATTGCGCATGAATCTACACATATCATGCTTCGTAAGAAATTTGGGTTAAAAAAATACAGAAGATTGATTAAGACCGAAAATTGGAAAATTGAGGGTATCTGCGAATGGATTGCATTTAATGATAAAGAAATCAATGAAAATCAAATGCTAGAGCTAATTGAATCTCAGACCTATATTAATAATCCATGGCACAGATACCAATTGTATAGATTCGCAGTGTCATACTTAATAGATTCAAAAGGATATAATTTGGATGATATAATAACATGCTCTGATACTTTTGAAACAATATTACAAGAATTGAATGATAATAAAACTACGGCATAACACTTAGCCTCTAATCAAGCGTTGCTTGCATACGCTTTGCATTGGAGGGTATGTTGAACTAAACATGTCCTACTTGCAACCACTTGCCGATTAGTTGTTTGGGTATAGTGTTTTCAATCCGTTTTTTGGGATTCCCCCGATGCGTATTTTTCGGGTTTCCGTGATGCGAAGTTTGGTTTTATGCAGAAGAAACCGGTATGCGCCGGAGTAAACCAGCAGGTTTAGCGATGTTTCTGAACAAGGCCTGCCTGTTTTAACACCGGTTCTTTGATTATGGACACAGCTTTCCCGTTTACGCCTTTGGCGCATCAATTTAAATCGTACAATGACAGGCATTATCACATTCCTGACAATACATTGACGGGCGGCGCGCGCTCTTTGGGATAGGTTTCCAGCAATTGCAGTTCTCCCCCGCAGTCGCGGCATTTTAGCAGGGACCGCGGGCCAAAACGCAAGGCCAATATCTGCGCCCGCGAAAGTGGTGTTGTCCGCAGCAGCCCTACCCCAAGGTTTTCCCGGATAGCCGAAAGGCTTTGCTTTTTGTTTCGTGAACTCAAAAACCCCAAATGACGGATCCGCCTGAAGTAAGGCGGGACGATGTGATCCAGAAAGCGTTTCAGGAACGCTACCCCAGGGATGGTTTCGGTTTTCTTTTGGTAGCCGTTTTTGCGGTCGCACCAACTAAAGGTAACCTGGCCCCCGGTTACATTCAATATCCGCGCATTGGAGATGGCCACCCGGTGGGTATACCGTCCCAGGTATTCCACCACACTTTCCGGTGAGCCAAAAGCCTGTTTGGCATACACCACCCAGGGCTTTTTGATCAAATCGCGCGGCACCTGCTTTTTGATCTTGCCCTGCCGTTTCAGCCTGCGCAGTTTCTTTGCAAACCGGGCACTGAACACTTCCGACATTTGCTTGACATCAAACAAAAAGTTGCCATCCTGTTTGCTGCTTTTCCACCTGCCGTTTTTATCTATGCCACCTGCCGGAACAATCAAATGCACATGCGGATGGAACCTGAGCTGCTGGTCCCAGGTGTGTAGAATCGCAATAGCCCCGGGCTGTGCGCCGAGCAGCTTGGGGTCGCGGGCAAACAGGCACAAGGTCTCCCACGATTTTTCGATCAGCAGGTTGTGCATCAGCTTGCGGTTGAACCGGAACAGTTCCAGCAGGTTATGCGGAACGGTGAACACCACATGAAAGTATTTTACCGGCAGCAGTTCCTGTTTGCGTGCTTCCACCCACAACTCCTTGTCGATGCCCTGGCAACGCGGGCAATGGCGGTTGCGGCAGCTATGCAGCACGTAATGCACCGAGCCGCAATCGCCACACACCATGGCCGATCCTCCCAGTTCGGGGGTACGGCAAACAGACAAAGCCTGCAGCACCTTTAGCTGGTATTTTGAAATGCCTCTTTCTTTTAACAAGGTGGGTAAAAACTTGCGAACAACTGCCCCCAGGGTATTACCGGGAAGCATAACCGTAGAGCTTTTCCATTGGCGCAAACCCGGCCCTGGGGTTCGAGCGGGCGATATGCAAATACATCATGGTGGTGGCGATATCGGCATGCCCCAGCTGGTTTTTTACGCTTACAATGTCCAACCCCATCTCCAGCAGGTGCGTGGCATAGCTGTGCCGCAGGGTATGGATACAAACTTCCTTTTGGATACCTGTCTTTTGGATACATGAACGAAAAGCATGGCGGATACCTTCGCGGCTGATTTGACTTCCGCGGACCTTCCCGTTGAAAAGCCAAGCCTGCGGGTTCGAGGTTGAAAGGTATTCTTTCAGCCCTTTGAGCGTGAGTGGCGAAACGGGGATGTAACGGTCTTTTTTGTGCTTGCTTTGGCGCACGTGTACCCGTTTTCGGTCAAAATCAATATCGGTTATTTTCAGGTTGATAACCTCGGAAATCCGAAGGCCGCAATCGTAGGCAACGGCAAACAAGGCCCGGTGCTTTAACAGTTTGGGCGTTTTCAGGATAAGCTTGATCTCGGCCTGGGAAAACACCCCAGGCAACGCTTTACTGCCGGAAACCGGGGGCAGAGCCAGGTAGAGCTTCTCGTTTTTGAACATCGAAAACAGCGTGCGCAGCCCGTACACCAGGTGCTTGAACGAACTCATGCTGGGCTTTTCGTTTTGCCGGATATGGAAAAGGTATTCTTCCATTTGGTCAATGGATAGTTCCAAAGGCGAACATTCGAAGTGAAGCACCATTTTGGATACTTGCATCAGGTAATTACGCGTGCACGACTCGGATTTGCCGGCAATGGTGTACTTGCGAAGGAACTTTTCGCTGATGGTTTTAAACTCGGGAACAGCCTCGCAGGCCTGCTCCATGTAAGATTTTCTGCTCATAATAAATTTGTTTAAAATTAATGAGCAGCAAAATCAACAGATCTCACCAACTATTCCTATTTTAGGTGGAAAATAAGCTCCCGCATAGCGGGTTTAGTTCAACAAAGTGTATAAATCATTGGTCGGTTTATGCTGGTTTCAAGGTCGTTACATTTAATAAACTTAGTAGCGGTTTGACAGGAAAGTGCTTCGAAATGCCCAACGCTTCATACACCAACCGTTAGTACGCCGTGAAGCGTATTTTCTTCAATGGGTGCAATTCCCATCTGCCGAATTGGCTGTTCGGGCAGTAATGAAAAAGACTGTTTAAGTCGCGAGGCTTACTCAGGAGTTCTTTGGATTAAGTTACCAAGCCGCAATGCTTAAGGCGTGAACCCATAGTAGTCCCGATGGCCATCGGGATGTAAATCGTAGACTGGGGAGGATGTTGACGTGTCGCGAACCCTGTCACTTATGGCGGATTAACAGCCGCATGAAGCCATAAGGCCTGCCGGAGTCATAGGGGTGGCGTGGTAACAAACGGAGGAAATATGAACACGGGAGGTCTCCTGCGATAATGCATGGCAAGCATAAACACGCCGGTATAAGTATAACGAAGTCCGGAGGTGGTTGCAGGAGAAGTCGGAGAAGCCCATAGTACCGTTGACGGTAAAGACAACATAACTTTACTTTTAGGGAAGGGGCTTTACTTTAGAGAAGCTTTTATGGATAAACAACTGCTTGATATTGATTTACATCTAAAAGTTAAGCCATCGGTTACGGCTGATGAGAAGGTTCGTATCTTCCAACGAAAGCTATACCTGCGAGCCAAGCAAGACAAAAGCTTTAAGGCTTACAGTTTGTACGATAAAATTTGTCAACCGCATGTATTACTTGAAGCCTGGCGACGGGTAAAATCGGGCAAACAGGAATACGATGGAGGCGGAGTTGATAAGGTTACTTTTGGAATGATTGAAAAGGATGGTGTAACCCAGTTCCTGACCGGCATTCAAAACGACCTTACTAACAAAACCTACCGTCCTCAAGCCATCCGCAGGGTCATGATCGACAAATCGGGGAGCAAAGAGAAACGGCCATTGGGAATTCCAACCATTCGTGACCGGGTGGTCCAGATGGCAGTGAAAATGATGATCGAACCTCTGTTCGAGGCCGATTTCATTGAAACATCTTATGGCTTCCGTCCTAAAAAGAGTGCGCATGATGCCATTCGAAAGATCAAGGAAAACCTGTTTGCGGGCTATCAGTTTGTTTATGATGCCGATTTGTCGAAATACTTTGACACGATTCCGCACGAAAAGCTGATGAAAGTTGTGTCCGGGCGGTTAGCCGACACAGGTATCCTGAAATTACTAAAACAATGGTTGCGCAGCCCGATTCAACAACCCGACGGCCAACTGGCCAAAAGCAGGATTGGGACCCCGCAGGGAGGTGTAATATCACCGCTGCTGGCAAATATTTACATGAACGTATTTGATCAACTGATCGACGATCCCGAGGGAGTTTATGCCAAGGAGGACATTCGAATAGTAAGATATGCCGACGACTTTGTGTTAATGAAGACGAAGCATTATCCGCCGAAGATTCTCCGACGTATGAACAACACCCTGACCCGTATGGGGCTTCAAATCAACCAGAAGAAAACCAAATTGTTGCACATCAATAAGAGTAGTTTTTGCTTTCTGGGTTTTGAGTTCCGCATGGTACAATCGAAGTTTAAGTGGAACACCAAACGTTACACCAATATCCGCCCGGGTACCAAATCACGGTCGAAGCTCTATGCCAACATCAGTGATTGTTTGGGGAAACGCAGGCATTGGAACATTGAACCGATGGTGTACAAGCTGAACGGGATTTTGATTGGGTGGCTAAATTACTTTAGCATCACCAAAGTAACACACATCTGGGACACGGTCAGCCAGATCAAATGGCATTTGGATTACAAACTGTATAAATGGCTAAAAAGCAAAGGACGGAAAGCCCATAAAACGCTACGCCAGCGCCCTTTCGACAATCTTGTCAAGTACAAACACTTACTGGATCTCGAGAAATATGCGAGCTTAAAGTTCCATGCGAAAGCTACAGGAAGAACTCTATCGGTAAGCCGTATGAGCGAATAGTTCACGTACGGTTTGATGCAGGGGGTACTGACAGTCAGCTCATAATTTGTACATTTACGTGTAATAATTATTGGGTGGGCTGTCAGGCTCTACTCTACTGTTTCATGCTAAATAGAATCAGTAAATAAAAACAAATTATAACAATGAAAAACAAATTACTTTTAATCATTACGGTATTTGTCATCCAAGTACAAGTATTTGCGCAAACCGAAACCGCAAATTTTGCTGCTGATGTAACCAGTGGATACGGACATCTGACAGTAACATTCACGAATACCTCTGTTGGTTCATTCAATTACTTTATATGGAATACTTTCGACAAAACTGAACTTTATTATAATAACCGCAATTTTGTACATACCTTTAAGTTGCCGGGAATCTATGCCGTACGTCTTACAGCTATGTCTACCTCTGGGACTTTTTATGCAAAAGAAAAATTCCAATATATTCGTATTTCCCCAACTCAACTACCGGCTTATGAATTAACGGCAAGCGATGTTACGGTAGATGCTAATGGTTATATTACAGCGTGTAACATCAGCGATTTTAACACATCAACTTACCACGAAGGAAATTTAAAAATACCCTCAACAATAAACGGACAAACGATTAAAGGAATTGCCGATGACAACACAGGTATATTTTATGACAAAGGAATAATTAAACTTAGTTTACCAAACACACTTGAATACATTGGTAAAAAAGCATTTTTAAGAAACTATATACAAAGCATTACGATTCCCAACGGAGTTATCACGATTGGAGAAGAAGCTTTTTGTAATAATCAGGCACACAGCATAGATATCCCGCCTTCTGTTCAACGTATTGAACATTCAGCTTTCTTGAATCAAAAAATGTTTGGTACACTACGTTTTGGAGGTTCCGGCTCCGATGGAACATTTCAAACAAGAGGATGGCTTACTTTTACCGATGCAAACGGGAATCCGGATGTTCAATCCAGTCAATTAGAATACATTGGACCATGGGCATTTGCAGAATCAGGAATCACAGCTCATAATACTGGAATTATAGATGGTGCAACAGTTGAAGGCTTGTATATTCCACCTTCCGTTGAGGAAATAGGTAGTTATGCATTTTATAGTAATAGCATCACCGCCTTAGCTTTTACAGATGGCAGTGCGACTTGTCCCGAAAGCAAATTAAAAATTTTAAGAGAAGAAGCGCTTAAAAACGTTTTTCAATCAGTAACAAAACCTGTTGTTATTCCGGCATCAATTGAGCGAATTGAAGATAATGCTTTTTATAACCTTATCGTTGATGATGGAAGCGGTTCTATTAGGTTTGAAGATAACAGCAAATTGTATTATGTTGGCGTACGTGCATGCAGCGGAAATTCAAATTTACATACACCATTACCCCTGCCTACTCAAGCAGCGGCAAACAACACTCCCGGTTTGTGGATGAATATGAAAAACAACACATTGATTTCGCCTCAACCCGATGGTACTTACAAACTCTCTTGGGGCGACACCAGAGAATTGCAAGCAGCTTATGTGGTTAATTTTGTTGACTATGATGGGACTTCTTTAAAATCTGATATTGTAATTTATGGAAATTCAGCAACCCCACCTTCAGATCCAACTCGTGCAGGCTACACTTTTACCGACTGGGATACTGTTTTTAGCAATGTAACAAGCAATTTAATCGTAACAGCACAATACTCCAATCAGCAATTCACAGTTACTTTTAAAGACTATGATGGAACCGAACTGAAAACTGAAATAGTAGATTATGGCAACAGTGCCACACCTCCAACCGATCCAACACGTACCGGTTACATTTTTACGGGCTGGAATACTGATTTTAGCAACGTAACAAGCAATTTGACCGTGACAGCACAATACTCCAATCAGCAATTCACAGTTACTTTTAAAGACTATGATGGAACCGAATTGAAAACTGAAATAGTAGATTATGGCAACAGTGCCACACCTCCAACCGATCCAACACGTACCGGTTACACTTTTACGGGCTGGAATACTGATTTTAGCAACGTAACAAGCAATTTAACCGTGACAGCTCAATATACACTAAATACAGCGATAGAAGATGTCAAAGATGAATTATCTATAAAAATATATCCTAACCCGGCAAAAGATATTTTATATATTGAAGTCCAAGATATAAACCTGTTTCAAAATCCAGGAGTAGGGATTACTATTATTAACAGTATTGGAATAAGAATCTATCAATCTCATAATATTGAAACAAAACAAACGATAGACTTAAACAAATATCCAAAAGGAATTTATTTTGTAACTATTGGAAATGAAACCAGAAAAATACTTATAGAATAAAAGCACGAAAACACAACATTTTGTATAAGTAATGGCAGGCGATGTGGTAAATATCGGGGGTTGTAGCCCGCTCAAACAGCGTAACGGTTTGACAGAAAACTACCACGCAATCTGCCACTACTCATACAATTTACCGTTGGTACGCCGTGAAGCGTATTTTCTTCAATGGGTGCAAATCCCATCTGCCGAATTGACTGTTCGGGCAGTAATGAAAAAGACTGTTTAAGTCGTGAGGCTTACCCAGGAGTTCTTTGGATTAAGTTACCAAGCCGCAATGCTTAAGGCGTGAACCCATAGTAGTCCCGATGGCCATCGGGATGTAAATCGTAGACTGGGGAGGATGTTGACGTGTCGCGAACCCTGTCACTTATTGTGGATCAACAGTCGTTTGAAGCAATAAGGTCTACCGGAGTCATAGGGGTGGCGTGGTAACAAACGGAGGAAATATGAACACGGGAGGTCTCCTGTAGCAATGCATGGCAAGCATAAACACGCCGTTATAAGTATAACGAAGTCCGGATGTGGTTTCAGGAGAAGTCGGAGAAGCCCATAGTACCGTTGACTGTAAAGACAACATAACTTTACTTTTAGGGAAGGGGCTTTACTTTAGAGAAGCTTTTATGGATAAACAACTGCTTGAAATTGATTTACATCTAAAAGTTAAGCCATCGGTTACGACCGATGAGAAGGTTCGTGTCTTCCAACGAAAGCTATACCTGCGAGCCAAGCAAGAGAAAAGCTTTAAGGCTTACAGTTTGTACGATAAAATTTGTCAACCGCATGTATTACATGAATCCTGGCGACGGGTAAAAACGGGCAAGCAGGAATACGATGGGGGCGGAGTTGATAAGGTTACTTTTGGAATGATCGAAAAGGATGGTGTAAACCAGTTCCTGGCCGGCATTCAAGACGAGCTTACTAACAAAACCTACCATCCTCAAGCCATCCGCAGGGTCATGATCGACAAATCGGGAAGCAAAGAGAAACGGCCATTGGGAATTCCAACCATTCGTGACCGGGTGGTCCAGATGGCAGTGAAGATGATGATCGAACCTCTGTTCGAGGCCGATTTCATTGAAACATCTTATGGCTTCCGTCCTAAAAAGAGTGCGCATGATGCTATTCGAAAGATCAAGGAAAACCTGTTTGCGGGCTATCAGTTTGTTTATGATGCCGATTTGTCGAAATACTTTGACACGATTCCGCACGAAAAGCTGATGAAAGTTGAGTCCGGGCGGTTAGCCGACACAGGTATCCTGAAATTACTAAAACAATGGTTGCGCAGCCCGATTCAACAACCCGACGGCCAACTGGCCAAAAGCAGGATTGGGACCCCGCAGGGAGGTGTAATATCACCGCTGCTGGCAAATATTTACATGAACGTATTTGATCAACTGATCGACGATCCCGAGGGAGTTTATGCCAAGGAGGACATTCGAATAGTAAGATATGCCGACGACTTTGTGTTAATGAAGACGAAGCATTATCCGCCGAAGATTCTCCGACGTATGAACAACACCCTGACCCGGATGGGGCTCCATATCAACCAGAAGAAAACCAAATTGTTGCACATCAATAAGAGTAGTTTTTGCTTTCTGGGTTTTGAGTTCCGTATGGTACAATCGAAGTTTAAGTGGAACACCAAACGTTACACCAATATCCGCCCGAGTACCAAATCACGGTCGAAGCTGTATGCCAACATCAGTGATTGTTTGGGGAAACGCAGGCATTGGAACATTGAACCGATGGTGTACAAGCTGAACGGGATTTTGATTGGGTGGCTAAATTATTTTAGTATCACCAGGGTAACACACATCTGGGACACGGTAAGCCAGATCAAATGGCATTTGGATTACAAACTGTATAAATGGCTGAAAAGCAAAGGACGGAAAGCCCATAAAACGCTACGCCAGCGCCCTTTCGACAATCTTGTCAAGTACAAACACTTGCTGGATATCGAGAAATATGCGAGCTTAAAGTTCCATGCGAAAGCTACAGGAAGAACTCTCTCGGTAAGCCGTATGAGCGAATAGTTCACGTACGGTTTGATGCAGGGGGTACTGACAGTCAGCTCATAATTTGTACATTTACATGCATTAATTATTGGGTGGGCTGTCAGGCTCTACTCTACGCGGTCAGTGTAAAAAAACTGCATCCAGACAGGTCGTAGCTAAGCAAAGCGAGGAGCTGTATAACGACTAAATAAGAATAGATAAAAAATGCTTTAGGTTTTTTCAGGGCAAACTCACACTTTAAAGGGTATAAATTTTTATTATTATTATTTCATATTTGAGTATAAATCAGCAGGTTAGTCATTGTTTTTCACAAATAAAATTCATATATTACATTGATAATCAATAAAATACGAGTGTTGAAAACAACAAATGAATTAAGGTCTATTTTTAGTCGAATAGACGACCCCAGAAGCGATATAAACAAACTTCATAAATTAGAGGACATCCTTCTTATTGGAATTATTTCAGTGATTTGTGCGGCAGATACCTGGAAAAATATGGAGACGTATGCAAAAGCAAAAGAAGAATTTTTACGATCATTTCTTGAATTGCCCAATGGAATTCCTTCTGACGACACATTTAACCGCGTTTTCTCATCTATTGACAGTGAGCAGTTTGAGGCTTGTTTTGTGGATTGGGTAAGCCGCCTGGTAAACTTGAGCGATGGCGAAGTTATCCCGATTGATGGAAAAACCATAAGAGGGGCAAAAGCCAATGGAAAAAAATCGCCCTTTCACATGGTAAGTGCATGGGCAACAAACAATAATTTAGTTTTGGGACAGGTCAAGGTTTCTGAAAAGTCAAATGAGATAACCGCGATCCCCAAATTGCTGGAGCTGATTACTGTAAAAGGGTGCACGGTAACAATTGATGCTATGGGCTGTCAACAAGAAATAGCAAGTAAAATAATTGACCAGGGGGCCAATTATGTTTTAGCAGTCAAGGAGAACCAAAAACAATTGCATCAGGACATTATAGATGAATTCAGGTTCGGAAAAAACATTCAGGAAGATATCTCGGAAGAACTGGACCATGGACGCATAGAAACCAGGAGATGCAGCGTGATTACAGAATTTAAATTCATTGAAAATACCGAAGAATGGACGGGGTTAAAAAGCATCATCAAAATCGAAAGTATCAGGGAATTTAAAAACTCCGACAAACCAACTGAATTGGCTACGAGATACTATATCTCGAGCCTGCAGGCCAATGCAAAAAAAATACAGAGCGCAATCCGCCTGCACTGGGGAATTGAAAACAAACTCCACTGGGTCTTGGATGTTGCCTTCTCCGAGGATGCTTCCAGAAAGAGGGCCGGAAATGCTTCCCAGAATTTTTCTGTACTCAGTAAAATCGCTTTAAATCTGCTCAAAAATGAAACATCGGAAAGGCAAGGAATCAAAGGAAAAAGGTTAAAAGCCGCGTATGACCAAAACTATCTGATTAAAATCCTCGGGAAAAAAGTGTGAGTTTGCCCTGTAGGTTTTTTCCCATATTGAATTTTTTCATACATTTGCACACATTAAAACAATTGGATGTTTATTTTTAATTCGGATATTGTTCTGTAAACAATCTGTACTTTTTGTATAGATTGTATCTTTGTTTGTTCTTGGATAATTCTTTCGAGAGCAATTTTCTATTTAATTAATTTAAGTTTTAATTTGCGTATAATGATGAAAGCATTGTGATGCTTTTCGTGTACGCAACAAAATATAAGAAAATGAATAATGAAAAACAGACAATTCATGAATTTGACTTGAATATTATTTATGAATATTTTTCAAACACAGAACGACAAGGACCCGGAAGTCCCGAAGAAACGATTAAAGCATTGGGGTTTATAGTTGGTCTTTCTGAAAAGTCTAAAATTGCAGATATTGGTTGTGGAACAGGTGGTCAAACAATGGTACTAGGAGAAAACACGAAGTGTGAAATTATCGGGGTTGATGCCTGGCACGGTTTTATAAATCAATTTAACCAAAATGCTCAAATCGAAAATCTTCAAGATAAAGTGAAAGGTATTGTTGGAAATATGGAAAACCTTCCGTTTCAAGAAGAGGAACTTGATTTGATTTGGTCAGAAGGTGCAATTTATCATATGGGATTTGAAAGAGGATTAAAGGAATGGAGAAAATTTTTGAAACAAGGCGGATATATTGCAGTTACAGAAAACACTTGGTTTACTGAAGAACGACCTGCTGAAATTCAAAATTTTTGGCAAAAAATTTATCCTGAAATTGATACCATCCCGAATAAAGTTGCTCAAATGCAGAAAGCTGGTTATCTTCCGATTGCCACTTATATCTTGCCCGAGAAAATTTGGACAGATTATTATTCTTCGCAAATATTGAGACGTGAATCTTTTTTGAAAAAATATGACGGCAACAAAACAGTAGAAGAATTTGTAGCCTCTCAGGAATATGAAGCAGAGTTATATTACAAATACAAAGCATATTATGGCTATATGTTTTATATTGGAAAGAAGATTTAAACAAAGATGAACCCAGCCGTAAATTTACGGCTGGGTTACTTAAAATGAGGGTGTCCGAAAAGTGAGTTTTACATTTCAATAACTTATAATATATAAGTAACGGTATCGCGACAACCCCTAAATCTCCGGCTGGCCGGAATTTGCAATTCCGGCCTCTTAACCGGGGATTTGTAATCACCGCAACCTACTCCGGTGGCTTGAGCGGTGTACTCAAGCTTCTTGAGCAAGGCTCTCAAACACTTTGAGCAGTGCATGCTAAACAGGCGAAAGCCTGATCGCTAAAGATTTCCTGCTGTGCCGATTTTTTCTCACAGCAGAAAAATCTATAGCGGTACGCAGGAGATTAAAAAAGATAAAACGGTCGAAGTTGTGCCAGTTTGGTGTTTCGGTGTCATTGTGCCACAATAAATGGGAGGGGGGAGGTTCACTTGTAATATGGCGCCGGTTGTAAGCCTGGCTTGGGCAGCCGCAAAGCCTCGATTCGAACGGCTCCTTATCTTAAAGTAAGTAAACATCGGGCTACAGTTATTGCATAGCGGTGCGCGGGCCGTCAAATCACCCGGACGAGAGATCGATTTGACAAGATTTTTGCATCCTTTTCATCGAATGGAAAAGGATGTGCCTGTCCGGCATGAGGACAAAAAGCATTTATATGGAGCCCTGAGTGTAGATGAACAGAGGATCGACGAAGAATTAACCTTGGTTTTTTGAGAAATTGATCCGCCCCGGTAATTTCGTTCGTAAGCAAATAATCCTGTTCATCCAACCCATCCTGCAAATCACGGTTCAGACTTTTGCGTATGGCGGTTAAAAAGATGTTTCCCTGTTCGGCGCATGACAGGTTTGTTTTCTTCACTACCTCTTTAGATGCGCCGGGAGAAGATGGGGGCATCGTAACCCCGGGTTCCATTCCTTCGTCATTCCACCCGGGGCTATTGTTATTTTTCCCTTTCAGGGAAATTCCCCGCTCCCGCTGCCTCCCGCTCCTCAGTATCTGTCGAAAGCAGTTTGAGTATAGGCATCACCCCGTCGGGGTGAAATGTGGGTAGCCCCGGGTTATGCGACCAGCGGGAGCATTACCCGGGGTCACATGATACGTAGGTGGGAAAGGCGCATCTACCAATGGCTTTGAAAAGGGAAAACTTTGGCATGCGCCGCACCGGTTGACCCTGCTCGACAGAGTGTAGGATGAGTGTAGGATGAAGTATAGGATCAACCCTTGTTTTTTTTGCGATTTGTTCCGCCCCGGTAATTTCGTTCGTACGCAAATAATCCTGTCCATCCAATTCATCCTGCAAATCATGGTTCAGACTTCCCTGCTGAACCAGGTATTGGAGTCCGAATTCTGAACGATGCTGCAACTTTGGCTTGAGTGTGTAAGGATTTCTTACATACCTCCTCGCTGACCAGGATTTACACGCTCCTGCTCCCCAGCTGGCGGTGGCTGGCCGGAATTTGCAATTCCGGCCTTTTAACCGGTGATAATGTTTGAACAAGATTTAAAAGATTTAAAGATGGACAAGATTACGATGAAAAATGGCTACTGCTAAATTCGCAGTTGCCGGACAGGATGACTCGTCAAGCGGGCAGCAAGGCAACGTATGGCGGAAATGCTAGCCGTGTATCACGGCAGCTCATTTTTGCAATACGGCGAAAGAGTTTTGTCGTGCGGCAGCGTTACATGATGTGACGGCGAGCAGTTTTCCTATGGCGGCGAAGGTTTTTTCCATCACGGAGCCAATTTTTCTATGACGGCAAAGCCTTTTACTGTCACGGCAAAGGTTTTTTGTATCGCGGCGAAGGTTTTTTGTAATATTCGACGCTGTTTTGGCTGTTTATTCTGCTTTTTACTTGTTTATCCAGTTGTTATGGCTGTTTATCGGTAAGCATTCGGTAAACTCCGTCTAGTTTCTTATAAAACAGCATACTTCTTTGAGAGTTTCTCCAAAATGTTCGGAGGACTTTGATAGATTTGGGAGACGGACAGGCCTTTTGGTTCTTGTTAAATTTGTACATTTATGGGCCTTAATTATGGAGTGGGCTGGCAGGCTCTACTCTACGAGTACATTTAAATTAAGAGTTGACCATCTCCCGTTTTTAGTTTTCAAAATTTAGTAAAAGGCTTAACTGTCCGTCATTAGGAGATGGATCTGATTGAGGAAGGAAAGCCCTTGGTGTCATATTGGGCAGCAATACTTTTATTATCGTGCTGATTTTGTAATAGATAAAATTGCGTAGTTCGTACATACGTTCTTTGTTTAGTGTTTTTACCCCACTTTCAAGCAACAGCCTTGTGTGCAGGGATGAAAGCGATGAGTATATGATGCTCATGGCTATTGTAAGTATTGCCAGCATGCTTTGTAAGCCTTCGAATGTTTTGATTTGTATGTCTTCCAGGTTGTAACATTCCTTGATATGTCGGAGGTACTCCTCTATTTTCCACCTAAAACCATAGGCTGTAAATGCTTCTTTGATTACTTCAACAATACTGTCTTTTGGAGAACGTGTCAGTAACCAGCAATATCCGCCATTGGCCCTTTTGGTTACAATAAGCCAAAGATCATGCATCTTGCCCTTGATTTGATACTGGACCTTTATCTCCCCGCATTCATCGACCAACTGGCGCTTCTTACTTTTCTGTATCCTTGTAGCCGTTAATTTCATGAACAACGGCACTTTCTGGCTTATTTTGTTCACTGCCATTTCTTCACCTTTGTACATCAGCTTTGTGGTTTTCTTCAGGCGCAGGTTAAAGTTGCCTTCATTGGCAATAATGAAATCCCTGCAAATGGGACGGTCCATTCCCCGGTCGAATATTGTTGTGACATCTTTGTTAATGATTGCCCCTACTTCGCCCATTGCTTCAAGAACCTCCTTGTTTTCACTTTTTGCGCCATGGTCAAAACTGTAAAGCTTATTGTACAGGGGAGTCATTTCCTGGTCTTTGCTAAAGTGGACTGCATTCATCAGCCAATAGCCAAGGCCAATGGTTCCTTTATCGCCATCTTTCACATAGTCCAGCCCATCCATCATCCTGGCATATTTCTTTTGGATATCAGAACCATCGAACAGGATGTAGTCCCCATGACAGATTTTGCTTTTTACACTGTTCATATGTCCCCGGAATAACTTCATGAAAAAATCTTTCTTGTTATAATGGTTCCTAAAGCGCTTGGTGGTCTGGCTCAACGAGATCGTATCGCAAATGCCTGTGGCTATCTTATTGACCAACACTGTACCTGTCTTGAGTATCCCGGTGGTCATTTCCCTGATACATCGGGCTTCCGGTTTTGTTAATTGACCCTCAAGCTTAAGAAAATAGCGACTGATCTTGTTCACTGATCTTGTTCTGTACCTGTTTTGTTAATACTTTTGACATGAGCTGGTTTTTAGAGATTATTTGCTTTTGTTTGCACAATAAAAATAACCTTTTTAAACCAGCTTTCCTCATATATAAACATCTTTAAACCCCTGATATGACTGGATTGTAGAGCTTGATCAATCCATTTTTCGGGAGATGGTCAATTCTTGGAAAAGAAGCGTCCGACTTATTGGACTATCAATCAACCGGCATACCGAAAGGAGATTTATCGCTTCCGGGGCCAGAAAATGTTGACTCGATTTTTGGTTCGTCCGATCGCAATGTTCAGGTTTTAAAGAGCCTGGCGCAGATATCTGGGCATGGCCGGCTGGGAGGAACGGGTTACGTTTCCATCCTAGGAATAGTGCGTTCAAAACAAAGGATGTTGATTACCACACGGCGGCCGATTTAACCGGGCAGGCCAACCATCTCGGTGTTACCATCAAGGCCGACCTAATCAAGCAGAAACAACCCGATACCAATGGCGGGTTTAAAGCGTTGAAGTTTGGAAAAACCCATCCTAACATGTATGACAAGCTAGCATCAGAACATCCAATTGATCTATGCCGCTACCAGGTAGCCAATTGCTACATGGGGAAAATCGGTCTGATTAACTCGGGCGGCGCTTTCTCTGGGAAAAGCGATTTTGCCGACGCGGTCCGAACTGCTGTAATCAACAAGCGGGCAGGAGGGACCGGTTTGATTTCGGGACGGAAGGCTTTTCAACGCCTGATGGCCGACGGTGTTAAGCTGCTGAATTTGATCCAGGATGTGTATTTGCACGACGAAATTAGCGTGGCCTAGATTGAAAAGATGACCGGATGCAAATCGTAGAACTTGGCACTCTGTGCCGGCAGGGAGGCACCAGCCCGGTCATTTTTTACTATCTTACCGCAAACACCGAAAAAACGGTCTGTAAAATGAAAGTAGGAATTCTGCGCGAAACCAGAAGATGGCAAGATAGGCGGGTGCCCGTTACGCCGGAAACAGCAGCATTAATGCTGCAAAATTATCCTGAAATCGAACTTTTTGTACAATCAAGTGATTTGAGGGTCCATCAAGATCTTGAATATCAACAATTGGGTATTCCGGTGGTCGATGATGTTTCGCACTGCGATTTATTGATTGGCGTAAAGGAAGTGGCCAATGAAGTCTTAATTGATGGGAAAACCTATGTCATGTTTAGTCATGTGGCTAAAGAGCAAGCCTACAATCAGGAGTTTTTTAAATTGATGGCTCAAAAGAAAATCACCTTGATTGACTATGAATATTTTGTGGATCAACACCGGGCTCGACTGGTGGCTTTTGGGTTCTGGGCCGGAGTCGTTGGAGCGTATTATGCGTTTGTTGGAATTGGTAAACGTTTTTGCCGGGTTGAGTTGCCTGGTCCCGAAAACTGTAACGATCTGAATGAATTACACAAGCAATTAAGACGATTAAAAATTCCAGCCTTGAAAATTGTGATCACCGGAGGGGGGCGTGTTGCTTCGGGGGCGCTTGAAATAATCAATCACCAGGGTATTCCGGAAGTCTTGCCAAAGGAATTCTTGGAACACGACTACGACCATCCGGTTTTTACACGTTTAGATCCGGAGGACTACGTGAAGAAAAAGGTTGGAATGTTTAATGAACAACATTTCTACGATCATCCATCGGACTATGAATCGGCGTTTTTACCTTACACGAAAGTGGCTGATGTGTTTATTGCCTGTCATTTCTGGAACCAGGCTTCGCCTCATTTTTTTACAGCTGATGATTTGAAATCAGATGATTTTGGTATTTCACTGGTATCAGATATTAGTTGCGATGTGCCAGGGCCAATTCCGACCACCCTGCGAACTTCGGAAATTGAGGCGCCTTTTTACGATATTGATGCACGAAACTTAACTGAACGGGCACCGTTTAGTTCTTCCGCTTATGTTACGGTTACAGCTGTTGATAATCTGCCCGCTGCATTGCCTATGGATGCTTCCAGAACGTTTGCCCGGGATTTATATCACGAAGTGTTTCCATCTTTGTTCGGTGGAGACAGCGAAGGAATTATTGAACGCGCGACCATTCTGAAAAAAGGAAAATTGACACCCAGGTTTAGCTATTTGAGCTATTTTCTGGAAAAATAATTATAGTGAGACCAGCACTGCCCCCGCGACCCGGCCAGCGACTAAATAGTACACCCGCGATTGACTATGCCAGTAACTGGCTTCCAGCTTTTTTATGGTCATGGCGCTATCGGCTAGTGCAGATCGCTCTTCAAACAGGCTGATTTTATTCTTATACAATTCCAGCTTTTGCTCGTTAATGTCGTTGTTAACAGCACTTGACAAGAGCGATTTTACCTGCTGCATTGGAATCATGTAAAGCGTGTCGGTTGACTGGTTGGTGAAGCTTGCTCCCGGAACCAGTTTGCTGCTTTGTGCCGAGGTGCCAACAGCCAATAAGATAAAAAGACTGAATATGAGTTGTTTTTTAATCATGGCTTGTTCCTTTCATTGAGTAGTTTAAGCAGCTGATCGCTGTTGGCTTCTTCTATTTCCTTGATCTTCTTCTTCTGGTGATCGTCCAGGTTACTGATTTTTTCAGAAATCAGGGCTGATTTATAATCAATGTATTGCATTTGTGCCTGAAGCATCCGGAATCTGGAGTCATACTCTTCTTTCGCGGTTTGCCATTCATCTCGTTTTAGATGATGATCGGCTTTAATTTGATCAATTTTATCTTCCGTGTTTTTACTGCCAAATATCTTCGATTTAGCGCCTGCCCATAACACGGCTAAACCGCCAATGAGCGTTCCAGGGCCTTCAATTTTGAAGCTCACAAGAATAAGTGAAGCAACAACTGCCAATACGATCAGGCCGATAATGATTGATTTTATAGTCTTGCCCATAGCTTAGTATTAATTGGGTTCGTCGGCTACAACTTCTTTTCCATCGACCGTATACGTCGATTTTGAACCGGGGTCACTTCCTACGGTCATCGTACTTGCCGTTATTTTGGCAATTTCCTCTTTGGTTTTGTTGTCTTCCTTGATGATTTTGGCATCGCTGCGATCTTTATTATCCATGACCCGGAAAATCTCTTTCATGCCGAAAATCAGGCCCCAAATGGTCGTGTTGAATGTCACCCATTGCGCGCCGGTAATACCGAACTCGTACACTTCATCGGCAACGGGCACCATTTCGTGACATAGCAGCAGGTAGGTCGAAACCCAAGTGCAGGCAATAAGTCCCCAAACTTTTACCGAGATGAGGGTAAACATGAGTTTTGAAAACCATTTCAACCAAAATTCTTTTTGGATGATGGTGTAAAATTCGTCTTGATTGATATTACTTTTTGTGTTCATGATTTTGATGTTAGGTTCAACAATTTCGACCAGGTTTGAGGGCCGGCAATACCATCAACAAGTAGGTGCTGATCCGCTTGAAAACGACGGATGGCTGACTGCGTTTTCATTCCCAGCATGCCGTCAACTCTTCCGGCAGCGTAGCCCAGCTCATTGAGTCGTGATTGAATTTCAGTGATTGATTTTTCTACTTTTTGTTCGCTGGCACTGACATTGAGAATCCCCCGCTTTTTTTCAACCCATTCCTGCATAATGTATCCGGGGCAAGCTGGCTTTCCAAAGTGATAGTGTCCAAAAAGGCTGCTATTCGGCAGGTTTAGACTTTCCAGTAAAAAATCGACCAGCTGTTCGGTCGACTTAATCTGCTCCGGGGTTGGTTCACTGGTGCCCATGTCGTATCCCGGGCCCGAAAAATTACCCACAAGCATGATTCCAACTCCGCTTGTGTTCTGTCCTTTGCATTGCCACACGATATCTGATAATTCGTTGACTTGCACAATCTCTCCGTTCTTTCGGATAGCATAGTGGTAGCATAGGTGTGGACAGCCACTGGGCGTGATGTGGTTTTGTGGTCCCACTGAGGTGTGATAGTTGTTGACTTGTTCGATGGTACTTTCGCCCAATTCCTGATGAATAATTATTTTATCAATTTGGGAGAGTTCCCGCCTCCGCCAAACACGCTTGGCGTGCCAGGGAAGCTCTTTGATTAGGTTCTTGATTTGCATAAGCTTGAGAGTTTTGTGTAATGTTGATACAAGTTACATAAAAACAATAAAAGAGTCAAATGTCTGTAAAAAGAATTTTATGACTTTTTTATACCGGTTTCCCCACGGGCTCACCGTACACGAAAATCATGATCTCCAAACTGGGTGTAGTCGCCTTGTCCATTTTTCTTAAGGGCTGGGAAACCTTGGTTTTAAGGGTATTTGAATAGACTTCTGTAAAAATTGAAAAAATATTAATACATTTGCATGTTTCGATAAGTGGAGGGATTATGGACTTAAAGCAAGTAAAGAAAATTTCGAAAGCGCTGGCGGACAGCAGCAGGTTACAAATTCTGCAAAAAATAAGAGGAAAATCAAATTATTTGAAGTGTAATGAGATTTGCGGGTTTCTAAATCTGTCACAACCATCCATTTCGCACCACATCAAGCAATTGATGGAGGCCGACCTGATCATATATGAGAAAGAAGGCCGGGAAGCCAAATACAAAATTAATCAGGATGTTTTCGATAATTACATTGCTTTTCTGAATGAGTTAAAAATAGATTAACTCTTTATTGATTCATTGAAATATTTGAATGTATTTATTGCATTTGCTCTTGTCATCACCTTAACCGTTTTAGCTCACCCTTAAAATTGGAGTTCCGCCGGATCTTATTTGTTTATTTGAATAAAAAGTCCAATCAAATATCGAGCTTCAACTTCTTGTTTGTCAGTAATTAATTCCAAAAAATCAAAATTTGTCCAATTTTTTTTCAAACACATCGAAACATTTAAATGTTTCGATGTTATACTTACTTTAAGTGCTCAGACTTTAACAGAAAAGTTCCAAAACAAAGTTTCTATTTTAAAAATTACCGATTATGAATTTGAACATGAAAACTAGAAAACGAAAATTGCACCTGGGGATGGCAAGCACAATCGTTCTTGCAGTCATACTCTCATGCTTCCTGTCGGGGTGCGAAACCAGCAGAGGTAATGCGCAGGAAGAGGCACCTGCCTTGGTGAAAGTTCCTGTCGCTAGCCCGCTTTATCAGCCTGTAACGGAATGGGATGAATACACCGGACGTTTTAAAGCGATAAAAAAAGTTGAAGTACGGGCCCGAGTAGGAGGTTACATTGACGAAGTCAAGGTTAATGACGGGGAATTGGTCAAGGCGGGGGATGTGCTTTTTGTTATTGATCCCCGGCCTTACCGTATCGCTCTCAAACAGGCAGAGGCTCAGCTTGATCAAGCTAAAGCTGTTCAGCGTCAGTCCGAGAATGCTTTCAACCGGGTAAAAGAACTGAAAAGTTCCAAGGCAATTTCAACGGAAGAGTATGATCAGCGGGAGCAGGCGCTCTATGCAGCTTCAGCCGTAGTGAATGCCGCGGAAACCAACGTGGCCCAGGCCGAACTGGATATGCAATGGACGCAGGTTCGGGCGCCTATATCGGGAAAAGTTAGCGAGGAGTTTGTTACCGAAGGCAATTTGATCAATGGTGGAAGTGATCAGGCAACTTTGCTGACAACCATTGTTTCACTTGATCCCATTTATTTTTATTTCGAAGGCAGCGAGTCAGCTTTACTTAAGCAAAGCAGGCAGAATCAAAATGGCACCCGTCCGGGCGGTCCAAATCCGAATATGCCGATTGCTGTTAAGCTACTTGATGAAGATCAGTTTCGGCACAAAGGCACCCTGAATTTTATGGATAACGAAGTTGATTTTGGCACTGGTACATTCAGGGGAAGAGCCGTTATTCCAAATCCTGATTTTGTCATTGCTTCGGGAATGTTTGGTACAGCCAGGGTTTTCAACGACAATCCAAATCCGGTTCTCCTTATTCCCGATGAGGTAATCGCCAACGACCAGTCGCAAAAAATTGTGTATGTCCTGTCAGAAGGAAATAAAGTAACGATGAAGCCGGTGACATTAGGACCTTTGCATAATGCCCGCTACCGCATTGTCAGAAGCGGTCTTGAGCCGGATGACCAGGTTATTGTTGGAAATATTCAGAAAATCAGACCCCAAATGGAGGTCGAGCCTGAGGTACGGCAATTGACAAACAATTGAAAACGGAATGTTCGGAAAGAATGAAGCCTGGGCATGCCTTAAAATGCCGGTGGCATAATCATTAAACAGAAAATTTACACAGATGAAATTTAGTTATCGATTTATTGACCGGCCAATTCTGGCTACGGTTATTTCCTTCTTAATAATAATTGTGGGAACACTGGCTTATTTCACTTTACCTGTTTCCCAGTATCCCGAAATTGCTCCGCCAACAATTGTTGTTACAGCTGCCTATCCCGGAGCAAGCGCTGAAACGATTTCGAAAACGGTTGCTACTCCTCTCGAACAGGAAATTAACGGTGTGGAAAACATGTTGTATATGTTTTCCCAGTCGACAGCTGACGGTGTGATGAGCTTAACGATCACGTTCGAATTGGGTACCGATCTTGATGAGGCCCAGGTGCTGGTTCAGAACCGGGTGGGAATTGCCGAGCCCCGCTTGCCGGAAGAGGTTCGCCGCATGGGGGTAACAACCCGCAAGAACTCGCCCGACCTGATGCTGGTCGTTAATTTATTTTCACCCGATGGGACCTATGATCAAACCTACATCGGGAATTACGCCACCCTGCAAATTAAAGATCGTTTGGCTCGAATTAAAGGAGTTGGGAGTTCCGCTCTTTTTGGAGCCAGTGAGTATTCCATGCGTGTTTGGCTAAACCCGGACATTATCGCCTCGCTGGATTTATCGGCTGCGGAGATCCTGGCGGCTTTGCGCGGGCAAAACGTGCAGATTGCCAGCGGAAACCTAAATCAGCCACCAACAAAGCAACAGGGAGCATTTGAGTTGAACGTGCAAACTAAAGGACGTTTGCAGGAGGTTGAGGAATTTGAAAACATCATCGTTAAATCGGAAAACGGACGTATTGTTCGGGTGAAAGATATCGGGCGGGTTGAACTGGGAGCGGCAAGTTATTCTACCCGTGGCTATTTGGGTAAGAATAAAGCGGTGGCTTTGCCGGTATTTCAGCGTCCGGGTACCAATGCGATAGAAGCAGCCGATGAAATCATCGAGACCATGAAAGAACTGTCCAGCGATTTCCCGCCCGGGCTTGATTATGAAATAGCCTATAATCCCACCGAATTTATCCAGGAATCGATTGATGGCGTGATGGATACTATTTTTGAAGCGATTATCTTGGTGGTGGCTGTTATCCTGATTTTTCTGAAGACCTGGCGAGCTTCGGTCATCCCGATCCTGGCTATCCCTGTATCATTGATCGGGACTTTTGCTGCGATGGCGGCCCTGGGTTTTTCATTGAACAATCTCACCCTCTTCGGCCTCGTACTGGCTATCGGTATTGTCGTTGACGATGCTATTGTGGTCGTTGAAAACATGGAGCGGAACCTGCAGAAAGGCATGTCAGCGCGTGATGCGGCCCGAAAAACAATGAAAGAAGTGGGAAGCGCCCTGATCGCCATGGGGCTGGTTTTGATAGCCGTGTTCATTCCTACCACATTTTTAGGCGGTATCTCCGGGCAGTTTTACCAACAGTTTGGTGTTACCATTTCCGTAGCCACCTTGATCTCTGTTTTCGTTTCCCTCACGCTCAGTCCGGCTATCGCGACTTTGTTGTTAAGGCAAAATCACTCCGGCAGTATTCAAAAAAAATCTGTTTTCTTAAAACCGGTCAATCTATTTATGAATGGTTTTGACCGGTTTATGGAAAAATTGTCACACGGTTATGGTCGTGTGGTTCAGAAATTTCTGAAGCGGAGCGGCATGGTAGCTGCTGTTTACATTCTGCTAATGGTTTTGGCAGTCATTGAGTTTAACCGGGTTCCAACCGGTTTCATTCCGGAGCAGGACCAGGGGTATTTTATTGTGGCTTTCCAGTTGCCTCCGGGATCTTCCTTGTCGCGTACTGATGCGGTTATCCAAGAGGCACTTGACTTGCTGATGGACATGGACGGCGTGGAGAATGTGGTTGCTTTTGCTGGTTTCGATGGGGCCAGTTTTACCAATGCTTCAAATGCGGCAACCCTGTTTCCGGTTTTAAAAGATTTCCGGGAACGAAAAAAGCAAGGGCTCACGCACGAGGAAATCCTGAATGAAATGCGTGGCAAAATGGCCTCCATCGAAGAGGCTTTTGCTGTGGTCATCCCGCCGCCGCCAGTGCGGGGAATTGGAAATGCCGGTGGTTTTAAAATGATGATCCAGGACCGGAGTGAAAAGGGCCTGCCTGTTATGCTGGCCTCCCTTGGAGAGTTGGCTCAGCGGGCGAATGAAGATGCCAAGCTATCCAACGTCTTTTCATTTTTTAATGCCGGAACACCTCAGCTTTATTTTGATATTGATCGCGTCAGGGCCGAAAAGCTTAACATTCCACTGGGTGAAGTTTTTAGCTCACTCGAAATCTTCCTCGGATCGGCCTTTGTAAATGATTTTAACTACCTCGGTCGTACCTTCCGGGTGACTGCCCAAGCTGACGAACAATATCGTCTGACTCCCGAAGATATTTTGCGAATAAGGGTAAGAAATAAAGACGGGCAAATGGTTCCCATGGGAACTTTGGGCACTTTTCAGGATATAGCCGGGCCGGCACGGGTTCCTCGTTATAATTTGTATCCGGCGGCAGCGCTCACGGGCAATGTGAATCCGGGAGTCAGTTCGGGCGAGGCGCTCGAAACCATGGAGCAGCTGGCAAGCGAAGTTTTACCTGACGGGATATCCTATGAATGGACCGACCTTTCATACCAGGAAAAAAAGACAGGGGATATCGCGCTGATCGCTTTTGGCATGGCTGTGTTATTTGTGTTTTTGCTGCTGGCTGCGCAATACGAAAGCTGGACCATGCCGCTGGCTGTCATCCTGATCGTTCCCATGTGTTTGCTCTCTGCTATGATTGGTGTAGACATTGCCGGAATGGAGAACAATATTCTGACACAAATTGGTTTGATTGTTCTTGTTGGTCTGGCCAGTAAAAATGCTATTCTGATTGTAGAGTTTGCCAAGACGCTGGAGGATCAGGGAATGGAACTGTGGGATGCAGCTACCGAGGCGGCCAAACTTCGCCTGCGCCCTATCCTGATGACCTCTTTCTCTTGTATCCTGGGAGTTGTGCCTTTGGTAACGGCATCGGGAGCCGGAGCCGAAATGCGTAATGCACTGGGCGTCGCCGTGTTTAGCGGAATGCTTGGTGTAACTGTCTTTGGCTTGCTTTTTACCCCGGTCTTTTACGTCTTGTGCCGGAAACTGAGCACAATAGGTAATGGCGGGAAGAAAATAATAGAACAATAAAAAACACGAAACAATGATTCAGACAATTCAATGGATAACCATATTACTGGTTGTCATTTTTTTCAATCACGATACCGTTGCACAGGAAACAGGAGCAAAAAAAGAGGCGGGTGAGTCCTGGCAGCCGCACAATCTACCGGTGAGTTATGGTGGAGATACGATACCACCAACTCCGGTAATTTCATCGGGCGATCATGAAAACTGGTGGGAAATATTAGGATATGATCAGCTTAACGCCTTGATTGCACTGGCCCTCACTGAAAATCATCAGCTGGCCGGCATTCAACGCCAGGTCAGGGAGTCGGAAGCCAAGGTGCGGTTGGCTAAGTCAGCCTTTTATCCGGCGGTTGGAGTCAATCCGTCGGTTTACAGACAAGAGCTTTCTGCGAATACGCCGTTGACCGGGAGTACGGTTGGACAAATTCGCTACAACACCTATACCCTGCCGGTCGATTTGTCGTACGAAGTGGATGTTTTCGGCAAAATTAAAAATGAAGTGAAAACAAGTCAGTTTAACCTAAAAGCTTCAGCGGCTTCGGAAGAGGTGGCCAGACTGGAGGTGGGCTCGGCCATTGCCAAAAATTTCGTTTTACTGCTAACGCTCGATTCAGAATATAAAGTGCTGAACCGAACGCTTGAGGCCCGCAAGGAAAACCTTGAAATTGTAACCGTGCGGTACGATGCCGGTTTAACCAACGAGATTGATGTTCAACGAGCACATACCGAAATGTCATCGGTGAATGTCAGGATTAAAAACATCCTGATTGACAGAAGAAATACAGAAGCCAGGTTGGCTACACTTTCAGGTCAGCCTGTTGCTGATTTTTCGGTTGAAAGCGAGGGCATTCAATACCTTGCGCCGGTTGTTAACCCGGATGGGCTTTCCATGCAGGTTTTGGACCGCCCCGATTTGCAGGTGGCAAACTATGTCGTTGAAGCTTACCGTAAGCAGATCAAAACAGCCCGAAAGCAGCGTTACCCTTCTCTTTTTGTTTCGGGCTCTCTGGGCTTGTTGTCTGGTAATTCCGATGATCTGTTTGAAGACGAAAGCCGGAATTGGTTGCTCGGAGCCAGTTTGTCTATTCCTTTGTTTGAAGGGGGAAGAAGGCAGGCTCTGCTCGATATCAGCGAATATCAATTGGAAAATGCAGCCGAGCAATTGAGCCAGAATGAATTGGTTGCGAACCAGGAAGTGACGCAGGCAACGGCGGAACTGCAACGGTTGAACGAGCAACTTTTCAACCAGCAGGAGTTTTTGGCGGCAGCCGACTGTACTGCAGCACTCTCCCGGCAGCGATACAAACAAGGCCTGGTAACTTACCTGGAAGTTGTTGATGCCGATCGCATTGTGCTGGAGGCAGAACGGCTATTGGTGCAGCTGCTTGGCCAGCAATTATTAACTACAGTCGATCTGCTCACTGCGCTGGGCGGAGATATGAATCAGATTAAGTAAATATTAAACAATTATGAAAATGGAGAAACATGAAAAACAGCCTGGCCGTGTGGCAGGTAAAGTCGCTTTTATTACCGGTGGAAACAGTGGTATCGGTTTATCAACCGCCAAACTTCTGGCTCGCGAGGGCGCAAAAGTGGTGATTACCGGTCGCAGACAGGAAGCGTTGAATGTTGCTGTAAACGAAATGAATGGCGATGGAGAGATCATGGCAATACTGGCTGATATCTCAGATTTGCAAGCAACCAGGTTGGCCGTCGAAAAAACTGCCGCGATCTATGGAAAGATCGACATTCTCTTTTTAAATGCGGGGATTGCTCAGTTCATGCCAATTGCCGATCTCACCGAACAGCATTTTGACGATCATTTCAATATTAATGTGAAGGGGCCGTTTTTTACGATCATGGAAGCGGTTCCTTACCTGAGCGAGGGGGCAGTAATTATTAGCAATACATCGATCGTGGGGCAGAAGGGGTTTCCCGGTTCGGGGGTTTATTCTGCCACCAAGGCAGCTATGAGGTCGCTGTCCCGGGTGCTGGCTAATGAGCTGTCAGAAAAGAAAATAAGAACGGTCAGTGTGGCCCCGGGACCGATTGAAACACCAATTTATAACAAAATGGGGAAATCAGAAGACGAATTGAAAGCCATGGGTGAAATTTATGCAAAACAAGTCCCGCTAGGGCGGTTTGGATCGGCTGAAGAAGTTGCCAAAACCGTGCTTTTCCTTGCTTCCGAAGAGGCTTCATTTATCAATGGAGTTGAACTGGAAGTTGATGGCGGGTTAAGTCAGGTGTAAACGAAAGGCGCTTGTAGGCATCTTTTTTGATTGTTTTTTTGGAATAAAGTGAAAAAAGTGTTCGATCATTTCCAGTGAAAATTGTACATTTGTCCCACTCAAAAAAAGAGCGGGATGTAGCGCAGTCTGGTAGCGTACCACGTTCGGGACGTGGGGGTCGAAGGTTCAAATCCTTTCATCCCGACAAAATAGGATATCAAAAGAAGTTAAAAGCCTGTAAGTTGTATGATTTACAGGCTTTTTTGATTTTAGCCATATCAATTCATATCAGAAAATATCACAATTCAGGTGAGTTAAACGGTGAGTCTTTTTTTATTTTACCTTTGAACTCACCAAAAGGGCTTAATCGTTTGTATTTCAGTTGTTAATAAAGGTCATTTTTGTAATTATAGACCATGATTTTTGACCGGTTTTGGTGAATTCCGGTGAGTCTTTTGACCTTGTTTTTCAACTGAAGCAGTTAAAACGGATTAAACCGATAAAAATTAAATGATATGAAAACAACCCACACCTTTGGTATCCAGTTTATTATCCGGACTGGCAAAAAGGACAAAGACAAAGGACTTGTTTATGCCCGAATTACGGTAGAGACGCGTCGGATAGAGATTTCCCTGAAAAAGACTATTGCAGTTGAAGAATGGAATAAAGCTCGTGGAATGGCCAAGGGCCTTAGTCCGGAAGCCAAGAAGTTTAACAGTTATCTGGAGCATGTCCGTTCGCAACTGACCGACGCTTACCGGGAGTTGCAGATCAACAAAGAGAAAATTACCCCGGAAAATATTAAAGCGCTTTTCCTGGGTGATTCTGACGACCAAACACTGATCGAACTGGTGGATTATCACAATACCACGCAAGCCAGTGTCCTTTCCCCTGGAACGATGAAAAATTACCGGACCACAAAAAAGTATCTGGAACGGTTCCTGAAAAAGAAATTCAAGGCTTCGGATATTTATCTCGTACAGGTCAACTACAAGTTTATCACCGATTTTGAATATTTCCTGAGAAATTACCAGCCATTGGATCACCAGAAGCCGATTGGGAACAACGGGGTGATGAAACACCAGGAAAGGTTTCGCAAAATGATTAACCTCGGGTTTCGCTTGGGATGGATAACCCAGAATCCATTTGATTCCTATAAACTGAGCTTTCGTAAGGTTGATCGCGGGTTTCTAACGGAAAAAGAACTCTATGCCATTGAAAACAAAAAGCTCAAAGTCGAACGGTTACAAATAGTGAGGGATGTTTTTATTTTCAGTTGTTACACCGGCCTTTCTTATATCGATGCCATTAACCTGAGGACTGATGAAATCAACTTGGGGATCGATGGCCAATATTGGATCTTTTCAAAACGACAAAAGACAGATACGAAGCTGAGAATTCCGCTCCTACCCAAAGCACTGGAAATATCTAACAAGTGTCAGAAACATCCCAAATCAATCAGCAGAGATAGAGTATTCCCGTTAATCTCAAATCAAAAGCTGAACTGTTATCTGAAAGAGATTGCGGATTTATGCGGTATTAAAAAGAATCTGACTTTTCATTTGGCCCGTCACACTTTTGCCACAACAGTAACTTTGAGTAACGGCGTTCCTATTGAAACAGTTAGTCAGGTGTTGGGACATAAAAGCATTTCAACGACACAAATCTATGCCAAAGTGTTGGAGAAAAAGATTAGCGAAGATATGGGAAATCTCAAATTGAAGCTGGGATGACAAATTTTGCTTTTACTCCGCAAAGGCATTGGCCCTATATTAATCCGGATCAATTACGTTTCGGCATCAATGACAAACAAGGCAGAGTATCTGAACAAAAAATGAGATTCCTTGCCGGACGGATTGATTAGACTTAGTTTTGTTTTTTTGTTAGTTTTGTCACACCTGGAATTAATTGAAATGACTGAACCCGAAGCACAACTTGTAAAGAAAATTATGAATGGCGACGATGTTGCCTTCAAAGTTCTCTACAATAAGTATTTTCCGAGATTGTATTATTTTATTTACGAGTTCATTCGCATAGATGACATCGCGGAGAATATTGTGCAGGATACATTTGCAACGTTTTGGGAGAAACGGCAAACCTTAAAGGAGGATATGAATGTCAGTTCTTATTTATATTCTGTTGCAAGGAACAATTGTTTATACCGGCTTCGGGATCAACGCTACAGACAGAAACTATTCACCTCAGGCTTAGCCGCTCCGAATGAATTGAACCAGAATCTAAAAGCTTTAGATGCAATTGACACTTCAGTCCTGGTTTTTAACGAAATTGAGCAAATCATCGATAAAACGTTGGAAGATTTACCTCCTCAGTGCAAAAAGGTATTTATGCTGAGCCGGTTCGAAGGAATGAAAAACAGGGAAATCGCAGAAGAACTCAATATTACGACCAAAGCTGTTGAAGGGCATATAACCAGAAGCCTGAAAATATTTAAATCAACATTAAAAGATTACCTCCCATTGGTGACCTATATTTTTATTTCATAACATTCTGTTCTTGAGAATAATAAGCTGGTTTTTACATTTTTATTCAAATTTTTTTGAAATTTCATATAGGGTAAATTCAATTTCGTGCAAATAATAAGTGTATGGAACGAAATGTGAAAAATACTGAGGATATCATGAACCTTGCCTCAGGCTGTATTGAGCCAGGACGTGAAGAAGAATTGTTTTCAGAGATTGAAAAGGATCCGGAAAGTGAAAAGATATATAACAAGGCAAAAGCAGCATGGGCCTTTCTGGCATCATCCAAGGATATGCCGGAATACAAGATTGAAAATTCATACAAAAAGCTACAAGCAAGACTAAATCCGAGACGTAAAACATTCCGTTTAAAAACAAATCTTCTTTTGAAATATGCGGCTGTTCTGCTACTGTTTTTGTGTACACTCCCATTGGCATTCTACCTGAAAAATCAATTTAGCAATGAGACCGACTTAAAATACACATCAGTAGTTGCAAAGTATAAACAGATCGCTGAAGTAATTTTACCGGACAGCTCAGTTGTAGTGTTAAACTCAGGAAGTACGTTAACATACAACAACAACTACTCTCGGGACAATCGTGATCTATCCTTAACAGGAGAAGCCTATTTTGACATCAAAAAGAATAAAAAAATCCCATTAACGGTTAGTATTGATGATATTAAAGTGAAGGTTTTGGGAACTAAGTTTAATGTCAGCGCTTACCCGGATGACCAAAAGATAACCGTCGCCCTTGAAACAGGAGCAGTTGAATTGCAGCATGAAAAAAGCAAATCCTTCAGTTATAAACTGGAGCCTGGAGAAATAGCAGAATATGACACAGCGATAAAAGATGTCAGGGTGAAAAAAACATCCATAGGAGATTATACCGCATGGAAAAATGGGTTCTTAATATTCAAAGATACACCAATGGATGAAGTCATTAAGATATTGGAAAGAAAGTTTAACGCAGATTTTATCGTTGAAGATTCTGCCATTTATGACCCTGCGTTTAATGCAACATTCCATGACGAGAATCTGGTTGAAGTTCTGGATTACATTAAATTCACATGTCAGGTCAACTATACTCTTGGTAAAGATGATAGCAACAAAACAATAATAAAGCTCTACTAAAAATACTTGTAATTAACCTAAAACAAACGCTTATGAAATAACACGATGCTTAAAAAAAGGAGATGCTACAAACACCTCCTTCTCTGTTTCTTATGTGCTTGAGCTCCTTAAACTTTGTGCACAAAATAATTTGAATTACAAAACTCAAATCATTACAAATTTATGAAAAAAAATCATTATTCATGGATTTCCACGGCTAAGCTTTTGTGGAGATCGAAACTGTTAAAAACAATGAGACTAACGCTGTTTGCAATACTGGTAAGTGTAGTCCAAATTTTTGCTACAAATGCAAACGCTCAGCAAACCCGTCTGAGCCTAAACCTGAAAAATACGTCCATAAGGAATGTGTTAGGACAGATTGAAAATCAGACCGATTTTTATTTTATCTATAACGCCAAAGCAGTTGATGTCCAAAAGGCGGTAAGTATAGAGGTTGAAAATGAGTCGATCCCTGAAATTCTTGACAAGATTTTCGAAGGGACAAATGTAACCTATAGAATCGATAAAAGGCAAATAGCTATCTCGACAAATTTGGCTGAAAGTATTTCTCAACAAGAGATCACAGTCTCTGGACGCGTAACCGACTCTTCCGGGGAATCGCTTCCTGGTGTTACTGTTTTGATCAAAGGAACTACTCAAGGTACTATTACCGATTTTGATGGAGACTATTCCATTTTCGATGTTCCCGGCACTGGTACTTTGGTATTTTCGTTTGTGGGAATGAGATCTCAGGAGATTACAGTTGGCGGTCAGTCCACGATCGATGTGCAGTTAGAGGAAGATGCGATTGGCATTGAAGAGGTTGTGGCAATTGGTTATGGTACTCAGAAGAAAGCAACATTGACAGGCTCCATTACTGCTGTAAAAGGCGATCAGCTTCGGAGATCGACATCGACCAATTTTTCAAATGCATTAGCAGGTCAATTACCAGGCCTTGTTGTAATTTCGAGAACAGGTGAACCTGGAAATGATGGATCGACTCTGAGAATTCGTGGTGCAAATACACTTGGCGATAATTCTCCACTTATTGTCGTTGACGGTATTGCAAACAGAAGCTTGGACCGACTTGATCCCTCTACCATTGAGTCAGTCACTGTACTGAAAGATGCTTCTGCTGCAATCTATGGAGCTCAGGCTGCCAATGGTGTTATTCTCGTTACTACAAAACGTGGGGAAACAGGTAAACCTACTATTCAACTTTCCTTAAGTCAGGGTTGGAATACACCTACAGTATTACCTAAAATGACAGACGCTGCTACCTATGCAACATTGATCAATGAGATTAAAACTGCGGCAGGTCAACCTTTAAGATATTCTGATGAAGATATTCAAAAGTATGCTGATGGCTCCGATCCTTGGGGACATCCGAATACCGATTGGTTTAAAGAAACGATTAAAGATTATTCGCCACAGCGTTATGGTAATTTATCGTTATCAGGGGGAGCTGAAAATATCAAATACTTTGTCTCTATTGGTTCAAATTATCAGGATGGTATTTACAAGAATAGTGCAACAAATTATTCGCAAACAGACTTTCGTAGCAATTTAGACGCAAAAATTTCCAATCATATTCGCTTAAGTTTCGATGTTTCTGGTCGTCAGGAAAACAGAAATTATCCGGGAGTTGGCGGCAGCGGTGGTACAACTGGTGGTGGAGCCCAAAATATTTTTTGGGCCTTGAACAGGGCTTATCCTTATTTGGTCGCAAGATGGCCTAACGGAGAACCAGGACCGGATGTTGAATATGGTAATAATCCTGTTGTAATGGTTACGGATGAAACCGGTTACGACAAGTCAAAAACATATGTTATGGAAAGTAAAATGAGATTGGTTATCGATATCCCTTGGGTTGAAGGTTTATCATTAACAGGAAACGTTGCTATCGATAAAACGTTTATGAACCGGAAAGCATTTTTAAAGCCTTGGTATCTGTATACTTGGGACGGAGTGACTTTGGATGCCGACAATGAACCTGTTGTTTCTCCAGCCAAAAAAGGGGTTACTGATCCAAGGCTGCAACAGTGGATGGAGGATAAAGGAAAAACAACCTTAAATGGTTTGATCAACTATGAGCGGTCCTTTGACAGCAAACATGCAGTTAAGGTATTGCTGGGTGCAGAGCGTATTACCGGCGATAGAATGGATTTCTGGGCTTACAGAAGATTTTTCGCATCAGAATCACTCGATCATATGTTTGCAGGTGGTGATGCACAAAAAGACAACGGTGGAGCTGCAAGTGATGAAGCGCGTCAGAATTATTTTGGTAGGGTAAACTACGCCTTTGACTCAAAGTATTTGGCCGAATTTGTATGGCGATATGATGGATCTTATATCTTTCCCGCTGGTAAACGATTTGGATTCTTCCCTGGCGTTTCTTTAGGTTATCGGATTTCTGATGAAAATTTCTGGAAAGAAAATATCTCTTTTATCGATGAAATGAAAATTCGTGGTTCATGGGGTAAAACAGGCAACGACCGTATCGATCCTTACCAGTTTATGACAACTTATGGATACAACAATACCTATATTTTAAACCAGAGTGTTGCTGAAAAGACTTTATCAGCGTTGCGAATCCCGAATTCAAATATTACATGGGAGGTTGCCAACCAGTCGAATATTGGATTTGACAGCCAATTATTTGATAATAAACTTACAATTAGTGCAGATTATTTTTACAACCTGCGTACCAATATCTTATGGTGGCGAAACGCTTCAGTACCTTCTTCTACTGGTTTAAGCCTTCCACGTGAAAATATTGGAGAGGTTATTAATAAAGGATTTGAAGCTCAAATTTCATATTGGAATAACATAGGTGATTTAAAATTTCAGGTATCAGCCAATGGAGCATTCTCTAAAAACCACATTAAATTTTGGGATGAAACACCAGGCATTCCTGAATATCAAAAATCGACAGGTAATCCGATGAATGCAAGATTATATTATCATGCGATTGGTGTTTTTGTTGATCAGGCTGCTGTCGACGCTTATCCACATTGGTCTGGAGCTCGTCCAGGTGACATCATTTTTGAAGATGTGAATAAAGACGGTAAAATTAATGGTTTGGATAGGGTCAGAAGTAAGAAAACTACCATTCCTACATTTACCGGAGGCTTTAATCTTGATTTGCAGTATAAGAATTTTTATGCAACAGTACTATTTCAGGGAGCAGCCGGTGCCGAAAGATCATATCGGATTTTCCAGGGAGAAGCTGGTAACTTCCTCTATAATGAGATTAAAGACCGTTGGACTCCGGAAAACCCAAGTGCTACCCATCCCAGAGCTAATAACCGCAGTTTGGAATATTGGATGACTGATGGTGAGCCAAATAATACCTATTATGTCAGAAGTAGTGACTATTTGAGGCTTAAAAACCTGGAAATAGGCTATAATGTGCCAAACTCAGTTACAAGTACATTTGGCATTGAATCTCTTCGTATTTATGCCAGCGGGCAGAATTTTTTAACTTTCACAGGGATGAAAGATTGGGATCCGGAATCACCTGACGATGCTGCAGGTTCGATATGGGTAAATAGTCAGGTTTATCCGTTAAATAAAACCACGACTTTCGGATTAACTGTAACTTTCTAAATTTAAGTATATGAAAAAGATATCAATTTTATATATGGTTTCTGTATTTGCTTTAATGCTTATGAATTCATGCGATGAAAGTATTCTCGATACAAAACCATCAACAGAATTTGCTGAATCAGATGTTTGGTCTGACCCTGCATTAGCGGCAGCATATGTTAATAATGTATACAACAACATACCTTGGGGATGGGATTTGACCAGTCGTAAGTGCGATGAAGTACGTGAACGAGCCGGAGAGGACGACTTTGATGTAAATAATATGCTCATCACTTCAGATAATGCTGTGTGGGGAGACTGGAACGGAAGATACAGGGATATTCGTACGTGTAATATTTTTCTGGAAAATATCGAAAATTTGCCTTCCACAACTACCTTAGTAGATGGCAAGACAATTAAGGAGCGTCTGGAAGGTGAAATTAGATTTCTAAGAGCCTGGAATTACCACATGTTGGTTAGCTATTATGGCGGTGTGCCTTTAATTAAATCGTCATATGTGTTAACTGATGATTTCAATATTGCTCGAGACAGTTATGCTGACTGTATAAAATTTATTTCGGATGAATGTGATTTGGCAGCAGGTTTATTGCCCTTGGAAAATACGGGTGATGCTTTAGGGCGCGCAACAAAAGGAGCGGCTTTAGCTCTTAAATCACGAGTTCTGCTTTATGCGGCCAGCGATCAGCACAATACGGATAAATTTTCTGGTTTTTCTAACCCAGAACTACTTGGTTATGTTGGTGGCGATCGGGCTCAACGTTGGCAAGCGGCTAAAGATGCTGCAAAGGCCGTGATAGATTTAGGTATATACAGTTTATATAAACCAGAACCTGCATCAGGAGAGGAAGCCACAAAAAATTATCAAGATCTTTTTGTTTCATCACAATCCAGTGAAGATATCTTTGTTCGCTTCTTTTCTTTAAGTGCTGGAAAAGGAGTTGGAATGTTCGAACTCTATCCGAATGGTTGGTATGGTAACGGAAGAAATGGTCTTACCAGCGAAGCGGTAGACAGTTACGAAATGGCTGATGGAACTCTTTTTTCAAGAGAAAATCCCGAACAAAATTTAGAACCTTATAAAAACCGTGATCCGCGTTTTTATGCCACTGTAATATATGAAGGAGCTAAATTAAGACCACGTACAGCTGATTTGGCTGTTTATGATCCTGTAGGAGTGATGCAGGCTGGAAGGTGGGAAACATGGGATGCAGCGACCAATTCAATCGTGAATGTATATGGATTGGATACCCGAAACAGTGTTGCCAATTCCTGGAACAGCAGCCTTACCGGTACTGGTTGCCGTAAATTTTTGAAAACAGATATTGATGTGTCAGCCGTATGGCAAAATAATGCGGATTTAACCTGGCGTTATTTCCGTTATGCCGAAATACTGCTAAATTATGCTGAAGCTTGTATTGAATTAGGTCAAGATCCTGAAGCCCGAACCTATATGAATATGATTCGGAAAAGAGCTGGAATGCCAGATGTTACAGAATCAGGTAATGCATTAAAGGCACGGTGCCGCAATGAGAGAAAAGTTGAACTAGTGTTGGAAGATCATCGATTTTTCGATGTAAGGCGTTGGTTAGTTGGACCGGAAGCTTATCATGATATGCATGGCGTAGATATTGTTTATAAGCTGAATCCTGACCATACAACGGCAACAATCCCAACAATTGAATCAGTTCAAATCATGACTGGAAGTTGGGATGATAAGGCGTATTTCTTCCCGATTGCCAGAGATGAAGTAAATAAAAATTCATTACTGATCCAAAATCCGGGATATTAAAGAAATATCCTTATTGACTTAGAGTAGCCATCCATTATCGAAAGAAAGGTAGTGGATGGTTACTTAATAATCAATAGAATAAAAAGTAACTCAATAATTTTGTTTTCAACTAGCGATAAGTTAACAGAGGTGTAAATCATTTTTAATTATGTTTAATTTGCGTTCAAGTATTTGGGGTATTTGCAGGCAATAGAAATTGATGACTAAATATACCGCAACGAATTGTGTTGTAGAATTACATTATCAAATTTTTTAAAAAATGTTTATTAATCTCAACGAGTCAAGTTATTTATCATTAAATAATTGTCCTTGATAAGATTTGAGATAATTTAACTTTAGACTTAAATATTAATCTAACTAAATTTAATGAAATCAACGCTTATTAATACCTGTGTCGCTTTTCTTTTCTTTCTTTCAGGATGTGCAGGAAAGGATAACCTTAGTGTTTATGACTTAAAATGTGAAAATCTAACGAATCCATTAGGCGTTGATAAAACCATGCCGCGATTAAGCTGGAAAGTCAGGAGCAACAAAAACGGAACAGAACAAAAAGCTTTTGAAGTGTTGGTTGCAAGTGATTCGACCTTGCTTAATAACGATAAAGCGAACCTGTGGAATTCCGGTAAAATTGAATCTTCATCCAGTATTCAGGTCTCCTATCAGGGGAAAATACTCAATTCCGGATTAACTGCATACTGGAAAGTACGGGTGTGGGATAAATACGGAAATGTTTCACCATGGAGTCAAGTGGCTAAGTTCAGTATTGGTTTATTAAATAAAGACGACTGGAAGGCTTCGTACATCGGTTTCCGGACAGATGCTGGCTACTACGAGTGTCCTCAGTTGAAAAAATCTTTCGATTTGATTGATACCAGCGGAGAATATTTTTTGCAGGTGAATTCGTTGGGTTACCACGAAGTCTATTTGAACGGAAAAAAAGTGGGAGATGGAGTTCTTTCTCCGGCTGTTTCTCAGTTTAATAAACGCTCGTGGTCGATTACTTACGATGTTTCATCCATGGTGAAGAAAGGAAGGAATAATTTGATGTTGTGGTTAGGAAGCGGTTGGTATACTGAGGCTTTGCCCGGAGTAGTAAACAATGGCCCGTTGGTAAAAGCTCAGATGGAAAAGCTGTTTGACAATAAAAGAGAAATCATACTCGCAACGGGAGCTGATTGGATGGAAAGGAAGAGCAGTTATACCCGTCATGGCGATTGGCGTCCTCACCGTTTTGGTGGCGAAATTGTAGATGGAACATTGGCAAAAACTGATTTGTCGATGGAAGATACTCCAGAACGGAGTTGGAGGCCGGTTTCGGTAGTTTCGGTTCCCGACCATGAAGTTAGTCCACAAATGGTGGAACAAAATAAGATTACAGAAACGCTAAAACCTAGAGAAATAAAGCCGTTAGGAAAAGATGCTTTCTTGATTGATATGGGGAAAAACCTCACCGGGTGGATTGAAATGAATTTCAGAAAACTGCAAAAATCGCAGGAAATATTAATCGAGTATTCCGATCATCTCGATGAAAACGGAAAGTTTGTCAATCAAGAACAGATGGACAGATACATTGCTTCCGGAGAAGGGATTGAAACATTCAAAAACAAATTCAACTACCACGGCTACCGTTATATTCGGATTTCAAACCTGAAGGAAGCACCAACAGCTGAATCAATCAAAGCATGCCTTATTCATACCGGTTATGAGCTGGCTTCCGGTTTCAAGTGTTCTGATCCGGAGTTGAATCAGATTCACGATATGATTTTTTATACCCTTCGCTGTCTTAGTATCGGTGGAGATTTGGTCGATTGTCCGACAATCGAACGTTTGGGCTATGGCGGCGATGGTAATGCCTCAACAGAAACGGCCCAAACCATGTTCAACCTAAATCCTTTGTATGTGAACTGGCTGCAAGCCTGGGCCGATTGTATCCGTGAAGATGGTGGTATGCCTCATACGGCTCCCAATCCATATTCGGCCGGTGGAGGTCCTTATTGGTGTGGTTTTATTATTACAGCTTCGTGGAAAACGTACCTGAATTACGGCGATAAAGCAATTCTTGAAAAATATTATCCGGTTATGCAAAAATGGTTGACCTATGTAGATAAATATACTGTCGAAGGTTTGCTGAAACGGTGGCCGGATACCGATTATCGCGGCTGGTACCTTGGTGACTGGGCCACCCGGACAGGAATAGATCAGATGGCTGAATCTTCAGTTGATTTGGTCAATAATTGTTTTGTTGTTGTTTGTTATGACGACATGCAGAAAATTGCACAGGTTCTTGGGAAAAAAGATGACGCCGATCTTTATGCTCAGAAAAATTTGCGAATAAAGGAACAAATACATCAACGATTTTTTGATTCTGTAAAAAACAGTTACGCCACCGGAACTCAGATTGACTTGACATACCCGATGCTGGCTGGTGTTGTACCGAAAGAACTGACTAGTGCAGTTACACAAAGCCTGTTCAACGAAACTGAAAATAACCGATCCGGGCATTTTGCCTGTGGTTTGGTCGGAATTCCCGTTTTGACAGAATGGGCGGTCAAAAATCAAGCTGTCGACTTGATATATTCCATGTTGAAAAAGAAAGATTACCCGGGTTATTTATATATGATTGAAAACGGTGCCACAACTACCTGGGAATATTGGAACGGGGATCGCAGCAGAATTCATAATTGCTATAACGGAATTGGTTCATGGTTTTATCAGGCATTGGGCGGCATCCGCATCGACGAAACTGTTCCGGCATACAGAAAGGTACTTATTCAGCCACAAATTCCTCAAGGTATTACATGGGCCAAAACATTTAAAGAAACACCATACGGAACTCTTGTCGTTAACTGGGAATTGAAGGAAAAAACAATGGAACTGGATGTTGAAATACCGGTTGGTATCGAAGCTGGATTTTTTATTCCTTCCGAAATTACAAAATACAATATGAATGGAAAGGAATACAATTTCATAGGAGAAAAATCTGAGATTGTTGGATTGAAAAGTGGAAAATACAAGATTAACTATACGCTGTAAAATGATGAAACTGATAGTGTTTTCTTCTTCCTGTCTTGCTATTTCAAGTTCATAATACAATACTGGAAACAGTAATGTAACTATTTAGCAGGAAGTGAAAATGCATTTAAATTTGGGCGGAGATTGGAGTTGGAAAACAGTATCAAAAGTTGAGGTATCCAAAAATCTAATTCATATTATTTCAGATAAATAAACTAACCATTCATCCATTTATTTCATATAATTTGCAATTTAAGATTATGGTGTTATAAACAAAACGTAACGTAATTATGAAAAATCATCTAAAGAATAAAATTAATCAATCTTTGATTTTTGCCGTAATGTTGCTTTTCTCAGGTGCGGTTATCGAAGGGTGTAAAGATCCATCAGCAAAAACATCGGTTGACCTCGAAGCCGGATTTATTAATCCTCCTGAAAGTGCCAAGCCCCGGGTCTGGTGGCATTGGATGAATGGGAATGTTACTAAGGAGGGAATCAGAGCCGATCTGGAATGGATGCACCGGGTGGGAATTGGAGGATTTCAGAATTTTGATGCATCTTTAAATACTCCTCAGGTTGTCGATAAGCGACTTATCTATATGACTCCGGAATGGAAAGATGCTTTTCTTTTCACCACGAAGCTGGCCGACTCGTTAGGTCTTGAGATGGCCATTGCTGGTTCGCCCGGATGGAGCGAAAGTGGAGGCTCCTGGGTAACACCTGCACAAGCCATGAAAAAGTATGTTTGGAGTGAGATCCGTCTGAAAGGTGGTGAGCATTTTACTGGTAAACTTCCAAATCCGCCTCAAACCACCGGCAGGTTCCAAAACGTGAAACTTAACAATGAAATCGCTGCATTATCAGAGTCTCATCCAACTTATGAGTTTTATAAAGATATTTCAGTTGTAGCTTTTCCGGTGCCGGAGAACGATTTCTCCATGGCAGAACTCAATCCAAAAGTAACTTCAAGTGGTGGTAATTTTGATCTTGCGACCCTCACAGATGGTGATTTGCAAAATACGGTATTATTACCCTCTGCTCCCGAAGGACAAAATGCCTGGGTGCAATTTGAATTTACCAACCCTGAAACAATTCAGTCGCTTTCAATTGTTGGTGGGGGCAATTTGGGTATGTTTTCAAGAGGTGAATCACATGTTACCCGGTTTTTAGAAGCCAGTAACGATGGCAAAACATTCCGTACTGTTCTTGGAATTCCAGTTGGGAGAGTGGCTCAAAATACGCTTACTTTCGCTCCGGTTACGGCAAAATATTTTCGTTTTGCTTTTGAAAATGTTCCCCCTCCATCAAATTTTTTAGTAGCAATTGGCTTGGGAAGCGAAAATGGACCACCTGCTCCAACAGGCACGAAGATCGCTGAATTAGTGCTTTATACCAGTGCGCGAGTCAACCGTTTCGAAGATAAAGCTGCATTCTCTACCGCCGCTAAGTTATCCGAAATGGCCACTTTGAATGTATCTACAAGTATTCCGAAATCAGGTTTGGTTGATCTGACCTCAAAAATGAGTGCAGATGGCACACTGGACTGGACGCCTCCGGCTGGTAACTGGATCGTGATGCGTCTTGGATATTCCTTGCTTGGAATTACAAACCATCCCGCTTCACCCGAAGCTACCGGACTGGAAGTGGATAAACTAAACGCTGACCATGTTAAGGCCTATCTTACAAATTATCTTGATCAGTATAAAGATGCAACCGGCGGACTGATGGGAGAAAAAGGTCTTCAATACATCATTACTGACAGTTGGGAAGCAGGAGCTCAGAACTGGACAGACAGCTTAATGATCGATTTTAAAAATCTGAGCGGATACGATATGCTCCCATGGGTTCCTGTTCTTTCAGGACATGTTGTTGAAAGCGCCGCGGCAAGTGATCAATTTCTTTGGGATTTCCGCCGGACATTAAGTGACCTTGTAACCAAAAACCATTACAATCAAATGACTACGCTGCTTCATGAACGAGGTATGGGTCGTTATACTGAATCTCACGAATCGGGACGCGCCTTTATTGCCGATGGCATGGAGGTAAAGAGCAAAGCAGATGTTCCAATGAGTGCCACCTGGACACCTGGCGGATTTGACGGAGGAACCGAAGTTGCCACAAGCTATAAAGCCGATGTTCGTGAATCAGCTTCAGTAGCTCATATTTATGGACAGAACCTTGTGGCTGCTGAATCAATGACCGCGATCGGAACAGCATGGGCCTGGTCGCCAGAAACATTGAAACCAACAGCCGATATGGAGTTGGCCAACGGACTTAACCGTTTTGTGATTCATTGTTCGGTACATCAGCCGGTGAATGATAAAATTCCTGGTCTCGGCCTTGGACCATTCGGTCAATGGTTTACAAGGCATGAGACTTGGGCTGAACAGGCAAAACCATGGACGACTTACCTTGCCCGCAGTTCCTATATGCTTCAGCAGGGAAAATTTGTGGCTGATATTGCCTACTTCTATGGCGAGGATAATAATATTACTGCCCTGTTTGGCGACAAGTTACCTGATGTTCCTTCGAGTTATAATTATGACTTCGTTAATGCAGACATAATCACAAATATCTTGTCGGTAGATAAAACCGGACAGTTAATAACTCCAAGCGGTATGAGCTACCGTTTGCTTGCTCTTGATTCGAATGCCAGATATATGTCGTTGCCTGTTTTGCGCAAGATTAGCCAAATGGTGAAAAGTGGAGCCATTGTAGTTGGAGAGAAACCACTTAGCTCTCCTAGTTTGAGCGATGATTCGGATGAGTTTAAAACGGTAGTTGATGAACTTTGGGCAAACGAAAATGGAGAAAACAGTGCAGGCAAAGGAAAAGTCTATTCCGGAAAAACGATTGCTGAAGTTCTTTCTTCTTTGAAGATTACACCTGATTTCGAGTATACCAAACCTAAGGGCAATACGAATCTTCTGTTTGTTCATCGAAAGTTGGACGATACCGATATCTATTGGGTGAATAACCGAAATAATAGTACCGAAAACCTTGAAGCAACCTTCGGTGTTGAAGGAAAAACGGCCGAAATATGGAATCCTGAAACTGGTGAGATTAAGCAGGCATCTTATACAATTAAAGACGGGCGCACAACTGTACCATTGAGCCTGAAACCAAGCGATGCCGTTTTCGTTGTTTTTCGTAAAAAAGCAAAATCGTCATCTTTAGAATTGGAACAACCGATAGAAACACAATTGGCTTCTGTTGATGGAGCATGGAATGTAAGTTTCCAGCCACATCGTGGAGCACCTGCACAAATAGTCCTCGATCAGCTAGCTTCATGGAGTGAGAATACCGACCCTGGAGTAAAATACTTCTCCGGAACAGGAAATTACACAATAATGATTGATGCACCTGCTGACTGGTTTAAGGAGGGTTCACAAATCTGGCTTGATTTGGGTTCTGTTAAAAACCTCGCCGAAGTAGTGGTGAATGGTAAATCATTGGGAATAGTGTGGAAAACACCATTCAGGGTGAATGTAACTGAAGCTTTAAAACAGGGCGAAAACGCACTTGAAGTGAAAGTGACTGACCTTTGGGTAAACAGATTAATCGGAGATCAGCAACCGGAAACAAAAACAAAAATCACGTACACAACCATGCCGTTCTATCAGGCCAATTCACCATTAAAAGAATCAGGTTTGTTGGGACCAGTAAAGCTTTTAAGTTTATCAACAAATTAACTAATCTAATTGAAAACTGATTTAATATCGAAGTTATTACCGAAGTAAAAGAACTATCTCAACCCAAATGTCTTTTGATATTTGGGTTGAGATAGTTCAGAATGAAAAATGAATAAAATCAACAAATAATCAATACATGAAAAAAGCCAATTATTACCTAAGTATTACAGTTTTAATGTTTCTATTCAGTGCGTTATCTGTTACTGCTGTCACGAAAAACACGGTGAAGCAGCTCGTTTGTGAATACAAAACAAATCCGATAGGAATCGATGTTGTTCAACCACGACTAAGCTGGAAATTGGTTTCATCAGGAAACGATGTGATGCAGACAGCCTATGAAATCAAAGTAACAGATCTAACTGCAAAAGGCAAACTTGTCTGGAATTCAGGCAAAGTTCTTTCAAGCCAGTCGGTCAATATCGTTTATGGTGGTTCTGCTTTGCAATCGATGCAACGCTTATCATGGCAGGTTCGTGTGTGGGATAATAACAACAAAGCAACAGGGTGGAGTGAACCGGCCTCCTGGGAAATGGGAATTTTAGATACTGATTTATGGAAGGCTTCATGGATAACACCTGCCTCGGAACAAGACCTTAAAGTTTCTAGACCAAGTCCGTATTTTAGAAAGGATTTCTCATCCGAAAAGAAAATTACTTCGGCTCGCGTTTATGTCACGGCCTTGGGACTTTATCAACTATTTATGAACGGTCAAAAAGTAAGCACCGATCTATTTACTCCAGGATGGACAAGTTATAAGCACCGTATTCAGTATCAAACATACGATGTGACTTCGCAGCTTAAAGCGAAGAACACCATTGGGGCAATCCTGGGCGATGGCTGGTATCGTGGAAATATTGCATGGGGTGGTAATAACTACTATGGTGATAAATTAGCGCTTTTATGCCAGCTTCAGATTAACTATGCTGACGGAACCAGCGAAACCATTCTTTCGGATAACAGTTGGAAAGTAGCGACAGGCCCTATTCTCTATTCTGATATTTATAACGGAGAAACTTATGATGCCCGCAAAGAAATTTCGGGTTGGGCAAACCCGGGTTTTGATGACAGCCAATGGGGAAAAGTATCTGTTCTTGATCATTCAAAAAAAATACTGGTTGCCCCTCAGGGTGAAGTAGTGAAGGCTATCGAAGAAATTAAGCCAGTTAAAATCTTAACAACACCAAAAGGCGAAACTGTTTTCGACATGGGTCAAAATATGGTTGGTTGGGTCAAACTAAAGGTGAACGGGGAAAAAGGCGATCAGGTAACTTTAAAATTTGCTGAAGTATTGGACAAGGAAGGTAATTTCTACACTGACAATCTGCGTGCAGCAAAAGCGACTGATGTTTATATTTTGAAAGGAGATGGAGAGGAGAGGTTCGAACCCCATTTTACCTTTCACGGTTTCCGTTTCCTGAAACTCGAAGGGCTTTCAACTCCACCTTCGATCGATCAGGTTACGGGCGTGGTGATCCATTCGGATATGAAACCTACTGGAACGTTTACCTGTTCTGATCCGATGATTAACCAACTGCAGCACAATATTCAATGGGGCCAAAAGGGCAATTTTCTGGATGTCCCCACCGATTGTCCACAACGTGACGAACGCTTGGGGTGGACAGGTGATGCGCAGGTTTTCAGTATGACAGCCGCGTTTAACTTCGATGTGGCTGCATTCTACACCAAATGGATGCGCGATGTTGCTGCTGATCAGTATCCCAATGGATTTGTTCCACATGTTATTCCCGATGTATTAACAAAAGGCGAAGGAGGTTCAACAGCCTGGGCCGATGCTTCGGTTATTGTGCCATGGACAACTTACCTAGCCTATGGAGATAAGCGGATTCTTGAAGTTCAATACCCAAGCATGAAAGGCTGGGTGGAATATATGAAAAGCAGGGCAGAAGACGACAATTTATGGACTGGCGATGTTCATTTTGGCGACTGGCTGGCCTTTGCAACCAACCGGTCAGACTACACAGGGGCCACTACCGAAAAGGACCTTATTGCAACCGCTTATTATTCTTATTCCTCCGGATTACTTGCAAAAATTGCGGCCATTATCGGGAACAATGAAGATGCTAAAAAATATGCCCAATTATCCGGAGATATTAAAAAGGCATTTCAAAAAGAATTTGTAACACCTGCCGGACGTTTGGTTTCGCATACTCAAACCGCCTATTCGCTGGCATTGGCATTCGGTCTGCTTCCTGAAGATTTGATTCCGAATGCAGCAAAATATCTGGCCGATGATGTGAAAAAGATGGGTCACCTGACAACCGGTTTTGTTGGGACACCGCTTTTGTGCAAAACCCTTTCGGCACAAGGATATGACGATTTGGCCTTTATGCTGCTGAACCGCAAAGAATATCCATCGTGGCTGTATCCGATAACCCAGGGTGCAACAACAATATGGGAACGCTGGGACGGTCAGAAACCTGACGGGTCATTTCAGGATGTGGGCATGAACAGTTTTAACCATTATGCCTATGGAGCTATTGGCGAATGGCTCTACCAGCATGTGGCCGGTATTAACATCGATCCCGAACATCCGGGATACAAACACATTTTGCTGTCACCGCATCCAGGCGGAGGTTTAACAAATGCCAGTGCTGAGTTTGAATCGTTGTATGGCAAAATTAAATCATCATGGAAACTGGACGGGAATGATTTCGTTTATGAAGTTATAATCCCTGCAAATACATCAGCAACAATTATTTTACCGCAGGCAAAACTAGAAGAGGTAACGATTAATTCAGAGTCTTTAATAGAAAAGTATAAGGATAGTATTAAGGAACAATCAAATGGTATTGTATTGAATCTGGGATCAGGAGATTACGAGTTCAAATGTTTCAGGTTCCTAAACTCTAAATAATATCAATATGAAAATTAATAGGTTTATAAGTTTAATAATTGTGATTTCTGGTTTATTATCTTCTTGTCAAAGTCCAAATAAAAGAACAGTGAAAAAAGAACCCGTTTCAACTCGCTGGATCGATGCCCAGGCACAGCAATGGGCGACCGAAAACGGTTGGCTGAGAGGCTGCAACTTCAACCCTAGCACGGCCATCAATCAGTTGGAAACCTGGCAGGCTGAATCGTTTGATTCTGAGGCCATTGATCGCGAGTTGGGCTGGGCCGAAGCAATTGGTATGAACTGCATGCGGGTGTACCTGCACCATGTGGCTTGGGAGGTTGACAAAGAAGGCTTCAAAGGTCGTATGAACCAGTACCTCGACATTGCGGACAGTCATGGGATTAAAACCATCTTTGTGTTTTTCGATGATTGCTGGAATGCCACTTACCAAGCCGGCAAGCAACCCGAACCCAAGCCGGGCGTCCACAACTCAGGCTGGGTGCGCGACCCCGGCGATTTGCTGCACGAGCAACCCAAGCTGATCACCACACTCGAAACGTACGTGAAAGACATCCTCACTTCGTTTAAAGATGACCAGCGAATTGTGATGTGGGATTTGTACAACGAACCCGGGAATTCAGGTTATGGCAACAAATCCATGCCACTGCTGAAGCAAGTATTCGAATGGGGTTGGCAGATTCGTCCTTCGCAGCCTTTGTCCGTTGGAGTTTGGAATCTTTCCCTGGCTGATCTGAATAAATTTCAGGTGGAGAACTCCGATATCGTCACCTATCACAATTACGAGGGACCAGAGAAACACCAGGCTGCTATCGATTCGCTAAAAGCATACAACCGTCCAATGGTTTGCACCGAGTACATGGCCCGGCGCAACAACAGCCTGTTCCAGAACATCATGCCGATTCTGAAAAAGGAGCATGTTGGCGCCATCAACTGGGGTCTTGTAGCCGGAAAATCAAACACAAAATATGCCTGGGATGAGCCCATTCCCGATGGATCGGAACCACCGCTCTGGTTTCACGAAATCTTTCACCCTGACGGAACACCTTACAGCAAGGAAGAGTTTGATTCGATAAAAAGCCTGACATTGAATGAAGAATTAGATTAAACATATTGTGCTTTGAGTTGAGATTGGAGAGAAATTAAACTGATGAAAAGTGCCACAACTATTGCGATTCGTTGAAAGGCATGTTTTTTAGTATTAACAGTTTATTTCATAACCATGGAAACATATTGTCAGATCGCTACTGACCTTGAGAATGATTTATCCGGATTAGGTGAAATCTCGGATAAATTCCCGGAGCAAATAGAGTATGCTACCGGTCGTTGTAAATTGGCACTGGATCATCTGCATGAGCTGGTGCTAAAAAAGGGATTTCCTGATAACAAATCGGAAATCCTATTTTTTAAGAAAATCAAACCATCGGTTTGCAGTAAGCTCATTTACTACAGGGCCAACGCATGACTTTTGAAAAAATCAGTTTTTGAGTGGGGTTTGTTCACAGGTTATCAACATGAATCCGGGTTTAAATTGTGAAAACCAAATTTTTTTGAATGTTTGTTGATATGTCCATCTTTGAATGTCAATAACTTGTCCTTCCCGTGGTACAGCATTCAGCCAGTAGTTTCCCAGTTTTGGTGGAAAACAAGATACTATGGAAACATCATTGCACAAACACTTTTCAGGATTGAACGATCCAAGAATAAAACGAAACAAGAAGCACCTGTTGTTGGATATTGTTATCCTGGCCATCATTGCAGTCTTATGTGGGGCGGAGTCGTGGGACTCGATCAAGTTGTTCGGGAAAACCAAGGTCGATTTTTTAAAAACCTTCCTGAAACTACCCAATGGCATCCCCTCACACGATACGATCAACCGGGTTTTTTCGATGCTCAATCCCAAAAAATTTGAGAAGCTGTTTGCCCAATGGGCCGCTTCGCTGAAGGATAAAGATATTGATCTGGAGTTGATTGCCATTGACGGGAAAACGGCAAGGGGATCAAAAGACACTTTTCACGGCCAGTCTCCGGTCCACTTGGTCAATGCCTGGGCCGGCTACAACGGGCTGGTGCTTGGACAATGCAAATCGGAGGGGAAATCCAACGAAATCACCACCATCCCTTTATTGCTGGAGATTTTGGATATCAAAGGCTGCATTGTAACCATTGACGCTATGGGCACACAAACCAAAATAGCAGAAGGCATTGTGAAGGGAGAAGGCGACTACGTGCTGGCCTTAAAAGGGAACCAAAAAGAATTAAGGGAGGAAACCGAAAGCATTTTCCGGGTGCAGCAACCTGATTCAATTCACGAAGTGACCGAAAAAGGACATGGACGGATAGAAACACGCAAGTGTGAAGTGATCAACGACCTGGAGTTTTTGCACGGGAAGGAAAAATAGGAAGGACTGTCAAGTATTATAAAAATTACCACCCAACGGATTGTCCGTGACAAAACCGAACATGAGACCCGTTACTACATCAGTAGTTTGAATACCTCGGCTGATCGTTTTAACCAATATATCAGGATGCACTGGGGCGTGGAAAACTCATTGCACTGGACACTGGACATGACTTTTGGGGAGGACAGCCAAAGAAAGAGGGCCGGGATGGCAGCCCAAAACTTTGCCCTTGTCAACAAAATTGCCCTTAATATATTGAAAAAGAACGGTTCCAAGGGAAGCCTCAAATCAAAAAGGCTCAGGGCTGGCTGGGACAACAAGTTCCTGCTGAAATTAATCACAAATTAAATGCGTTGACCCTGCCATGGCCGGTCACAAAGCAATTCTCCATATTCTTTTGCTATTTTTGCGTGGTATTAAACACGCTGATGAACGATGAGCTTGTTTCTCCATGGGCTCCCTGAAAACACGCTTAGCCGGCGTGCTTCATTCATATTCAGCACATTTATATAACACAAGCATGAAATTCACTCAAAATGACTATGATGAAACAGGCCGATTGGCTGAATTAATCAAGAAAATTGATCAGGTTGATGCTGCCTATACTGATAGGGTTTCCGACGAAATATTTCAGCGGCAACCTTTTTTCCTATCTGTTTTGTTGGGCTATCGGTTTGATGTTTCAATGGAGGAGCTGGAAGAAATTATGAAGATTTACTTCCTGATTTGGGAGTATTTCAGGTCAAATCCGAACATTCAGAAAAAACAGGTGAGCCAGGCTTATTTCGAAAAAGCGCAGGCTAAAAATATCGAAATGCTGAAATATGGTGAAGGAGAACCGGGTAAGCTTGAAAAAACGAAAGTCTATTCTTATAATTTGCAAAAGCTCAAATCAAAAGCACTATGGACAGCTATCTTTTTCAGGTTCGATAATAGGCCCATGCTCCAAAAAATGGACACCGAAACAAAAGGATTCATTTTGATTGGAATGAAAAGTTTTATTGACTGTTTTGAAACCATCTAACAGAAATACAATCCTTAATTGATCAACAACATATGGCAAGCCGGTTTGATAAAAATTTTACAGAACGTGGATACACAATGAACTATCTCAAGTTGCCGGATTCCGGCAATTACAAAACCCACGTGCTACAGTTCCTGATTGAAATACAGGGCATCTCTCCGCGCATCTGGCGAAGAATCCAGGTTCCCGCCAACTACAACTTCTGGGACCTGCATGTTGCCATCCAGGATGCTTTGGGTTGGTGGGATTGTCACCTGCACCATTTCGAAATAAAAGGTAAAGGCAAAAGAAAAATCGAGCTGATAGGTATTCCCGATTTTTCAGGATCGGGCGACTTGCCTGAAGTTTTTCCCGGTTGGGAGATCCTGGCCACAGCTTACTTTAATGATCTCGGTATTCAGGCCATGTATAAATACGACTATGGCGATGGCTGGCTTCACTCCGTCATGCTCGAAGGCCATCTGTACAGAAACCCGAAAATCAACTATCCGATATGCATTGGAGGGGAAAGGGCATGCCCACCTGAAGATTGCGGAGGGGTTCCTGGATATGAAAATGTTCTGGCAACCTTAGCCGATCCAGAACATGAGGAGCACGATGAAATGAGAATCTGGGTCGGGGAAGACTGGGACCCAGAAAAATTCAATGCAGCTGAAGTCAAATTTGACAACCCCTATAAAAGATGGGTTCATGCTTTTCTGGAGAAATAACCGGCTTAGGGCGAGCTGAAGAGGTGTCGACATGCTATGTTCGCTCCTATGTCCCGCCAATTTTATCTGCACGGCAGAAACGGCCATGGGCCGATACCTGGTCATTTTCTATAGTTCTCCAAAGACTATTGTCCCGCTGATGTTGATTTTTTGTGACAGATTTTATCCCCTACTGTATCCCCTACTTTTTAACTGTCCAATAGCCGGTTTTCCTTGATCCAACTCGTTCAATCCGACCTTCATTTTTAAGTATGGAAATTATTTTCTCAACGCCTTTAACTGAGATTCCAATCTTATCTGCCATTTCAGGAATAGTAATATGCTCATCCTCCTCAATTAACATCAAAACTTTTTCAGGATTCTTCATCGATATGCTAAAGGTTGCTTCCCCTGGGGGTATCGAAAACTTTCCAGTTTCAGCTTTGAGTGTTTTCAGGCTTTGGTATAAAGCATCATAAACAGTAACCCCAAACACACCAATCTTTTTATAATCGAATACTGCTTCAGGGGTCCCATTGTCCGCAAGTTCCTTTTTCACCCTGGCAATTCCCCGGTTAAAGCGGTTTACGTAGCCTAAAACTTTCATGGCTTCGGCTATCACAGGGTTCCGGTAATCATTGACAGTTGGAAAATTTTCAGGCCGGGCATTTCCATACAACCCGCCTGGATTGATCACCTCAATCCGGTTTTTATATTGATAAAATTTAACTGGGGCATTCGATTCATAATCCCTGTGCATGATACTGTTCATAAGTAGTTCGCGGATAGCCCACTTGGGGAAATTGAACTGTTTTTTCTCTTTTAGCGCGGTAACCGGAACAGGCTTTTGCTGAATAATGGCATACTCAAGAAAAGAGTCCAGTTCCGATAAAATATGGACGAGATTGCCCGAAAACTTTTTTTCATTAATGGGATCGTCAGCTTCAGTTAACCCATCAAATTTGACGTATTGAATGTAAGCACCGGGAATATATCGTTCGACTTCATTTCCAAAAAGCAACAAACCTGCGTTGGTTATCGCGCTATAATTTGGACTGAAGAAACGGAGACTGGCCAGTTTTTCGGTCAGTTCCCTGTGATCATCAGCAAGCAGGTCATTGTCAATAGCCTGCGGCAAATAAGTTTCTGTGAATAGTTTCTGGTTGATGCTATCTGCCCCAAGGCCAAGTGAAGGACGGACATCAAAGGTACTGACATTGGAGGCCCTTCGTTCAATCAGGATGCGTTCTTCCATGTCGTTCGCCACAGCTTTACGAGGCCCTACCCGAATCCATGTTTTTCCCTTGTACCTTACCGGAGGGAAAGGTGAAGGTTGGATTTCAAGAACGATTACATCACCTTTTTCAAATGAAAATACGGACACGGACAGAATAGGCTGGGGGAGGATATTGCCATCGGAACGCAGTCCCCCCAAAGACTGAAGCAAACGGTCGCTGGCTTTTAACCCTGACAAAGTGCCATCATCATATACCCCAATAAATAAGTAGCCACTTTTGGCTTTATTGGATAGGTCATTTGAGAAAGCACATATAGCCTGGGCAAACTTTGCGGTGTCGGTTGTGGAAGTAGTCCGTTCAATCTGTTCCGATTCCAGGTCAACCAGCATAGCCTGTACTTTTTCTTTGCTCAGCCCTATAACGCTCATTTTTTTGATTTTGGTTTAAAGTTGTTGCCATCAAAGTTAATGATTGCTTTATTAATGCCGTCTTGTTTTTACTTGAATTAGGATTTTAGCAATCACCCATGGTTGTGGGTTATCCATTCCCAATTTCCGGCAAATTCACCTGCTCGGCAGAAACGGTCAAGGGCTGATATCCGCTCACGTTTCGATCGATCCTGCTTCTTTCAGGTGACTTTCTGTTTCACTCAAATTTCCGCAAAGTTATTTCGCTTCCCGGAACGGTAAAGGGGTTCCGATTACATCGGAATCCTTCGGATGCGTTCATTCCGATGCTAATCGGAATGACATGCACCCCGTTGACCTCATCCGGGATAGCTCAATGTGGTACGCCAAAAATTTAAGTTTAACGGCGTGGCAGATGCCATTATAAGTCCGCTGGGCAAGCGGCAATCTAATATGAATGATTTCACAAATTTAAAACCCATTTCAGTTTACTCTACAAAACAAGCCGTAGATGACGGTTTTTTGATTCAAGTTGATCAAAAGATTTCCATGGAAGCTGGGATCCGTCATCCAGTTTACCTAACCCTCGCAGTTTGGGACAAATATGTTGAAGTTCCCAAAGAAATGGAAGGCCACCAGGACCAGTCGGGCCGGTTATGGGATGTCCTGTTTATGTTTGCTTTTTTTGCCCGGAAGGAATCGTCTTCCCACTTGCTTTTTAAGTTATTGGTCCAACTGCCGGATGCCGGTAATTGGGAGCCCAACGAAAAAGCAGCGGAAAGATCGAACCGGCTGTTGCGGGAAGTTACGCTTAAAGCCTTGATAACAGCCCGGGATTTTGACGATCCGTCGCCCGCTATTTTCATTATGAAACCATTTGAAGATTAACCAATTCTGATGATGGTTATCAGAATAAAATGATAGGAGGTATTGATGATGAGATACAAAGATGATCCAAGACAAATTGCCGTGCGTTATCCAAGTTACTGCGAAAAGTGCCAGGTTCGATTGCCACGTGGTGCTGTAGCGTATTATTTGGCCACGAACCCGCACGCTGCTATGTTCTGATTGCGGGGAACCGGAATTCCGAAGCTTTCTTTCGGTTACGGCCGATGAAGATGTGTATGCCGGAATGGGAAATCCTTTTTAAGCAAGATGTCAGGGGCGGAGTGCCCCTTTTTTTGTTCGTTCTTTGTTTTTCAATAGCATGTCGAATTTTAGCCTTCAGAATATATTGAGTGAGACTTCCTACAGTATTGCAGTTGTCTTTGATTGAAACGTCGGGTAGTCTGGTAAAATATGATCATTCTTGTTGGGGGAAAAACGATTCTGGACGTTTGAACAAAGCAAATTCAGACGTTTGAACAAAATGCCGAAGCATGAACCCATCTAAATTTGTTCCAACGAAACATTTTAAATTAATAGACATGGAACAAAGTAATTACCAAGGCGCGTTGCAGAAACCGATAGGTTCTGGATTTAACGCTGCATCAACAACAAACGATGTCATCAAAGGCATTGATCTTACAGGAAAAATAGCGATTGTAACAGGTGGCAATACGGGTATCGGGCTGGAAACAACCAGAACCCTTGTAGCAGCCGGGGCAAGGGTGATTACCCCGGCAAGGGATATTGAAAAAGCCAGGAAAAACCTGCACGGCATCGCCAATGTGGAGTTGGAAACAATGGATCAGATGAATCCTGATTCGATTGACACTTTTGCCAGGAAGTTTTTGGCATCAGAAAGGCCTTTACATTTGCTAATCAACAATGCGGGTATCATGTGGGTGCCGCTCCGGCATGACAGCCGCGGCATCGAATCACAATTGGCCACGAATTACCTGGCACAGTTTCAACTCACGGCACGGCTGTGGCCCGCCCTGAAAAAAGCACGTGGAGCCCGGATAGTCAATGTATCTTCCCAAGGTCATCAATTCGGAGAATTTAACTTTGATGATCCCAATTTCCTTCACCGGGAATACGAAACTTTGAAGGCCTACGGACAATCAAAAACGGCCAGCAATCTGTTTGCCCTCGAACTGGATAGCCGGGCTAAGGCATTTCAGGTAAGGGCCTATTCACTTCACCCAGGTTCTATCAATGGCACCGAACTGGCAAGGGAGGCCTCGTTGGAATTGTTTCAGCAAATGGGCTTTTGCGATGCCGAAGGGAATCTTTTTCCTGAAGTTGCTGCATCGTTAAAAACAGTTCCTCAAGGAGCGGCAACAACGGTTTGGTGTGCAACCAGCCCGATGCTGAGCGATCTGGGCGGTGTGTATTGCGAAGATGCAGATGTCGCTGAACTGGCTTTGGATGCATCTTCCAAAGGCGGTGTAAAACCTTATTCGCTGGATGAAGCCAATGCCAAGCGGCTGTGGAATTTGAGCGAAGAAATGACAGGTTTTCCATTTCATGTTGATTAATGGAAACCTACAGTAAAAATAAATACGGCGCGATCCATTTTTGTAACTTATTGTTTTTCTTTAAGGGAAGGCGTTAAAAGAGCAAAGCCATGGAGTATAAAGCAAAATATATTACCACTGATATTAAACTTTCCTGTTATGAGGACAGTTTTTTTAAGTCGGACATCATGTTTGACTGCCACATGTTGGTCTGGTTCATTTCGGGTGAAACAAAGATCGTGCAGGCTGATGCCACCTACTTCTTTAGAAAAGGTGATATTTTCTTAATTCCCCGGAACCAGTTGGCAACCATCATTAATTATCCCAAAGATGGACAACCGCATAAAACAGTCGTCATGCATCTTTCGAAAGAAAAGTTGATTGACTATTATTCGGGCCTGGATGTAAAGCCAAAAGCGTTGGTGTCGCCGAAAATTCTTCGCTACAGCAATCATCCATTGTTGGAAAGTTGCCTTTCGTCGCTGATCCCTTATTTCGAAATGAAAGACCTCCCTGAGACTATTGCGTCGCTGAAGATTGCTGAAGCGATCAGTATTCTCAGGGCTATTGATCAAGGCATTGACAATGTTTTGGCAAATTTTGAAGAGCCGGGAAAAATAGATCTGGCAAGCTATATGGAGAAAAACTTCCGGTTTAATCTGCCTTTGGAAAAGTTCAGTTATCTGACAGGGCGCAGCCTGACGACTTTTAAAAGGGATTTTGACAAAGTATTCAACACGACACCACAACGATGGCTTACCCGGAAACGGCTGGAACTGGCCCATTACCAGTTTGTCGAAAAAAAAAGTAAGCCAGTTGATGTTTGCTACGAAGTAGGATTTGAAAATCTGTCACATTTTTCATACGCCTTTAAAAAACAGTTTGGCTATTCGCCTACCGAGTTGATCGGGAGACAGCGAATTGACTGCCAGTAAGGGTGGGCCATTACAGTTGGTTTCGTTAAGCAGCAGGCTTTTTTGTGCCGGAGAAATTATTATCGACGTTTTCTATTTCTGCAAAGAAAAGTTTCTAAAGAATGATGTCATTTTCAGTTTTTCACCCTTATTAAAAAATGGGTATGCTGCGTGAATTTTCAGGAACACTATTCAATTGAAAATGATTGTGGCATGCTGCCTTTGGCATTGACTTTGGGAAAAAATGTGGTGTGAAAATCGAAAAAAGAAAAATAGGAGAGCTAAACCGCCAGGAGGTGGAGCTGTATCGGTTGATGAACGATGCCGGGAGTTACGTTGAGCTGACGAATTATGGTGCAACCCTGGTTTCAGTGGTAATACCTGATTTGAACGGACTGCTGGGCAATGTTGTGCTTGGATTTTCTGGCCTTGATGGGTATTTAAAGGACGATTGTTATATGGGGGCAACTATTGGCCGTTTTGCAAACCGAATCTCCAATGCTCGTTTTCGCATTGGAAATGAGCAGTTCAGGCTTGATGAGAATGACGGGACACATTCTAATCACGGGGGTTTCTCAGGATTCAACACTCAAGTGTTTGAGGCAGAAGTGCTGTCTGATGAAATCCGTTTTAACTTGAATAGTCCGGATGGTCAAGGCGGATTTCCCGGGGCATTGAATTTGTCGGTTTATTACCGTTGGAGTGATCGTCAGGAGTTAACTATCCGGTTTCAAGGCATTTCGACAAGGGAAACGATTTTAAACTTAACCAACCATGCCTACTTTAATCTGTCTGCAATGGCGAGAAGCGGACTTCAGCAAAAATTAACAATGGAAGCTTCGCGGATCATCGAATGCACGAATGACTTTATACCTACGGGACGAATTGTTCCTGCCGGTGAGTTGGCTTTCAGCGGTCAACGAATCGCAGAAAAAATGAATTTGGATTCTGCTGGCTTTAAAGGTATAAATAGCTACTATGTGTTCGAAGAAAAAGGGGTTGGTCAGCCTGTATGTTTGCTGGAGGATGAGAAGTCGGGACGCCAGATGAAGGTCTACACAAGTTATCCCGGAATTCAATTCTATACAGGCGATTTTCTTGAAAGCCGTGTTCCGGGTAGCCACGGAGTTGAATACCAACCTTATGATGGAGTATGCATCGAGTGCCAGCATTATCCCGATAGCCCGAACCATCCGAACTTTCCAAGTACGTTGTTGAAGGTAGGATCAGAGTACAATGAAGAAATCAGTTACCACTTTGACTTAAAATCCAATCATGAATAGAATTGAAATGAAATTAGGTAGTTTTAGCATTGCCATACTTTTGCTTTGTACTTTTGCAATAAGTCGGGCAGAACAATTTTCAGTGAAGTCACCCAATCAGATGTTAACCTTGAGTTTGGAAGTTGGCGAGGGTTTGACGTATAGCGTAGCGTACAATGGACGCGAGATTATCAAGGCGTCATCCATTGCATTGCATCTTGCCAGTGGAACCATTCTGGGGAATGAACCAGTTGTGAAGACTACAGATGTTGTGAATATTGACGAAACACTCTATCCTGTTCTGGGAAAAAACAAGGAGTTAGCAAATTCTTATCAAGAACTAAGCATTGTCTTTGAAGGCAATTATGCTTTGATCCTACGGGCATACAATGAGGGGGTGGCTTACCGCTTTAAGACTTCTTTTGACCATGAAATTTTTATTGAATCAGAAGAAGCGAATTTTGTGTTTGGAGATCCGGTCGGTAGTGTTTTCCCAACAGCAGATCCTACGATGCGCTCATGGGAAAGGGCGTATGATACTTATAGTTCTCTAGCTGAAATAAATCAGGAACAGTTTTGTGTCACGCCAGCTTTATTTCGAAATGAAGAAGTAAATATCGTCATTGCAGAGTCTGATTTGTTTAGTTATCCCGGATTGTATTTGCAACCGATTGGAGAAGGCGCAGTCAAGGGTAAATGGGCGCATTATCCCAAAACCGTATCCGATCCCGATGACGTTTACGCTTATCACCGGGTTTTGGAGCGCGAGAATTACCTAGCGAAGACTGAGGGAACGCGTACTTTCCCCTGGCGAGTGATCATTGTTAATGAAGATGATAAGGATTTGTTGAATAATGAACTGGTTTATAAGCTGGCTACTGCTTCGAAACTGGAGGATACTTCCTGGCTAAGACCGGGAAAATCGGTTTGGGAATGGTGGCACGATGCCATTTTGGAAACTGATCAAGTTGAGTCAGGTCTAAATAATTTGAGCTTTGACTTGTATAAATACTATATTGACTTTGCCGCAGAATTTGACATGGAGTACATTACAATGGATGCAGGTTGGAGCACGAATTACGCCGCCCAGGTTTGTAGTTATGCAGCTTCAAAAGACGTTGGAGTTATTGTTTGGGATTTTATCAACCTACCGATCGAAAATCCGGATCGATTGACACAAATTAAAAATTTTGGCGCAGCGGGAGTGAAAATTGATTTGATTGAACGGGACGATCAGGAAGCGATTGATTGGCTGGAGCAACTCGCTGATGAATGTGTGAAACGCGAATTATTACTAATTCTGCATGGGTGTCCAAAACCTACAGGCTTACACCGGACCTATCCGAATATTGTCAACTTCGAAGCGGTGAGGGGAGCCGAATGTGCCAAATGGGACCGGACTCCAAATCCGACTTATCATACAGAATTCCCTTTTATCCGGATGCTGGCCGGACCATTGGACTACACTCCGGGCTCGATGCGGAATGTGCATGATGATGAGTTTGAGCCAGTCCCACACGGCATTCCAATGACGATGGGGACAAAGGCTCATGAGTTAGCGATGTACGTCTTATTTGATCAACCCTTGGGGTACTTATGTGATTCACCGGTTGAATACCGGAAAAACATGGTAGCCATGAACTTTCTCAAGAAAGTACCAACGACATGGGATCAAACAGTGCCGCTGGAAGGGAAGATTGGTGAGTTTGCGGTCGTAGCCCGTAAGAAGGACAACGATTGGTATGTCGGTGCCATGACAAATAATGAGTCGCGCAGCATAACCATAGATTTTTCCTTCTTGCCAACCGATGAAACGTTTGCAGTAGAAGTATACCGGGATAACGTGCAAACAGAACAAGACGCGAAGGCGATTGGTTATGAGACAATTGAAGTTACGAGTCAGGCGGTTTTGGATTTCAATCTGGCGCGCGGTGGAGGACTTGCGATGTATTTAAAGAAGGCTGTACCTACCTCTACCAGTGACTTGGAACAAGAAAGAGAATTCAATTTGTTCTTTAATTTCGACAGAGAGGTTTTGAATATCGAATCGCCGGAGGATATCAGAAAGATTAAGATCTTTGATCTCTTGGGGCGACTTCATTTTTCCAGAGAAATTCCAGCATATCAAAAGTCGTTGCAGGTGAATATAGGCCATTTAAACCACGGAGCATATGTTGCTGATGTAGAAATCACCGATGCAAGAATGAGGCAAAAGTTTGTGAAGTAGCTGCACTTTTGAGAAGTATTGTTTCAGATGAAAAGTGCTGGTCGATCACCTATCAGTCAGTCTTCCGACTTATATATAATATATAATGCACGCTAAAATGATCTGTTATGAGTAATTTTGGAAAGGGTCAATATTTATCTATATTCGGGAACTTAACCAACCTATATGTCCAAGTCTGGAGGGAACCATAGTTTGAACGCTCTTGGTAAGTGGAAGAGGTTTGGTAATAATAAATCAGAAGTGGTGAATGATAACTTCGACGAATTTTTAAATCAGTCTGACCAAGAGGTCTGGCTGGCCTTTAAAGAAGGTAACGAAGCGGCTTACGTTTTTATGTATCAGAAATATTTTGCCGACTTAATTAATTATGGGCGCCAGTTTGCCAGAAATGAACAGCTGATCGAAGACTGTGTGCAGGATCTTTTTATCGATCTAAAAAAAAGCAAAGAAAATCTCACCAATAAAAACACTTCGATAAAGTTTTACCTGTTTAAATCGCTCAAAAGGAGAGTTATAGAATACCGAAAAAGGGTGGATAAAGTTACCCTTGGGCCAGCCGAAGGACAGAGGGACTTTGAGATTGTATTACCAGAGGAAGCGTTGTTGATTGAGAAACAATTCAAAGAAGAGCAGCTTTTAAAACTATCGAGAGCAGTGGAACAACTTACCACTCGGCAGCGAGAAGTCTTATACTATCTTTTTTACGCAGAACTCTCTTATGAAGAAATAAGGGAAATCATGGGGTTTGATCATGTTCGTTCTGTTCGCAATATTTTTTACAAGGCACTGGATCGTTTGAAAACAAACTTTAGGGGCATCTTTTTCTTCAACGTGTTCGCTTAAAGTGATGTTTTAACGCTGTTTGTCCTTCAAAATCAGCTGTGGGATTAATTTCCATTAAAAATCTTGCTTTTTTTGATGTCATTTTAGGGGTTTGCTCCTTATAAAATAAAAGCAGTCAAGAAAAGTATGAAGAAACGAGAATACAGTTTTGAACAGGTTGAAGATTTTTTTGAAGACGATCGGTTTATAAGCTGGGTTAAGAACCCTACACCTGAATTGGATCAATTTTGGAGCAATTGGCGTGACCAGTTTCCTGAAAAGATAAAATTACTTGAACAAGCCTGTTTGTTAGCAAATTCCATTCAATTTCATTCCATTCCTCCTTCGGCAGAGCGATTTGCTCGTGTTTTTGATAAAATTGAAAAAGGAGACTATTCTCCACGATACAAGCAACCAAAATTCAGAGTGATACCTTCGCCTCGGTACTGGACTAGGATTGCTGCCATCCTGTTACTATTTTTTTCGGTGGGTAGTTTGGTGTGGTACTTTAGTTTAAAGGTGAATGATTCACTCATCCAGCCGCAAGCGGAAATGCTTACTGTTTCAACGAAATATGGAGAAAAACAGACGGTTATTCTACCCGATGGTAGCGAGGTAATAATGAATTCGGGTAGTACGTTGTCTTATCTCTCCCACTTTCATGCCGAACGAGAAGTTTTGCTTGTTGGAGAGGCCTTTTTTGATGTGACGAGCATTCCCGAAAAGCCTTTTGTCGTTAGAAGCGGAGGAATTGCGACCAGAGTGTTGGGAACGTCTTTCAACGTGAAGGCATACGAGGATGAGGATATTGTGGCTGTCGCGTTAAAATCAGGAAAAGTTGAGATTAGAAACGAAGCTTCGGGAGCCTGGTCAGCCGTTACTTTGATTCCTGGTGAGAAATTGATGGCCAAAAGCGATAATGCTATCAAAATGAAAGCCAGCGATAACGATCTGTCCTGGCAAGAAGGTGAGTTAACCTTTGATGGGAGTGATTTTAACGATTTTGTCAAAAAAATTGAGCGTTGGTACGGAGTGAAAATTGAGGTTGAAGGAGATCCGGGAGATGAATGGAGAGTCAACGGGAAATTTAAAAATAAGCCTCTGGCGGTCGTGTTGGAAAGTATCAGTTTTGCTGAGAACATTGACTACAGCCTTCAGGGCACCCAAGTTAAGTTGCGCTTTAAGGAACGTTAACCACAAAAACGGATATGAATACATCCTAACAAAAAAACCGGAGTTTAGGACCTCCGGCTTAGAAAAAGGCATGAATAGGTGAAAGCATCATGCCTCAATTTATTAATCAGATTAAAAACCAATTAATTATTCCAAACGTATGAAAAATTATTTAGTAAGACAATTGGTAAATAGACCTCGCTATATTTTTGCGATTCTATTGCTGCAAGTATTCTCATTTTCTGCTTTGTATGCGCAGGCGGAGTCTGCAAAAAAGGTGGATACGATCAGTGAAGTCCGAATAAGTTTGAGTATCAATGGAGCGAAAATCCGGGAAATATTCAATTTAATTGAATCAAAAACGGATTACGTCTTTGTGTACGATGAACGGGCGATCGATAAAAACCAGCGTATTACCATTGATAAAAACAATGCGAGTATTTACGACATCCTCTCAGTGATTTCAACTGAGACGGATCTGAAATTTAAGCAGATTAACGAGATTATCAATGTGGCGAAGAAAAGCTGGCATGAAAAATCAAAGGTTGAAATACAGAATGAACAAAGTGAACAGATTCCGGTAACCGGACAAGTGGTTTCCAGTGATGACAATCAACCTATTCCAGGTGTAAATGTCGTGATTAAAGGAACAACAGTAGGAACTATAACTGATCTTCAAGGAAACTATTCTCTGGAAGCTCCCAGGGACGCGATTTTGGTTTTTAGTTTTATTGGCTTTGAAAGACAGGAAGTTTCGATTTCTAACCGTCAGAATATTGACGTGCTGCTGTTATCAGATATCACTTCAATTAATGAAGTGATTGTGGTGGGTGCGGCTATTAAGGAGCGTGATCTAACAGGAGCAACAGTCAATGTAAATGAAGAAACGCTGAAGGAACGTCCCGTAACAAGTGTGAATGAGGCACTGCAAGGTCGGGCCGCGGGTGTATATATCAGATCTAATCCTCAGCCGGGAAGTGATGCGTCCATTAAAATCAGGGGAAATAATTCCATGAACTACGGGGCAAGTCCAATTTATGTTGTGGATGGTATTGTTATGGATCGTGACTTTAATATGATCAACCTGAATGATGTGGCATCAATTAATGTATTGAAAGATGCATCGTCAACAGCTCTTTATGGATCAAGAGGGGCCAATGGTGTCGTGATTATCACAACAAAGAAGGGGAAAAGCGGAGAAGGTAAACTAACTTACGACGGATGGTTCGGAGTTCAGGAATTCACCAATGAATCACTCACGTTAGGTGCCAAAGATATGTTTGAACTGAGGATCGATGCCCTTGAAAATGCAGCTTCAGTTGGAGGTGCATATTATACGCTAAATCCCAATGCGAGCCGACAAGATTTTATCGATGATGAATTGTTGGCTGACGGAAAATTGTGGTTTGCTGATTATGAGATTGAAAGCTATAACAATGGTGAAAGTTACAATTGGCTTGATGAAGTTACCAGGGCTGCATTTCAGCAAAATCATAACCTCAGTATGTCGGGCGGATCAGATAAGGGAAATTACTATCTGAGTTTTGGTTATACCGATCAGGAAGGAATTGTTAAAAGTTCAAACTATAAGAAATATTCTGGCCGGGTAAACCTCGAACAAAATGTAAAAAGCTGGTTGAAAGTTGGGACAAATACTTCCTACTCAAGATCAGTAAATGACTTGGTTGATGGAAAGGTCTTTGGCGTAGCTAGAGGGGCTAACCCGCTGTTGCCCATAAGTGATGAGCATTTGTATTTGGCATGGGGCAACAACTGGGATATCAACAGCGAGAATCCAATCAAGACATTGACGCTGGATAAGGACACTTACAAGAGTCGTATATTTTCATCAAATTACTTGAATATTAGTCCAATCGAAGGGCTAAATGTTAGGACTTCATTTTCCGTTGACCTGATTGATCAGGAATACTATGAATATACACCGAGTGATATTCAGCAGGCATTAAGAAATTCCTATCGCGGAATTGCCATTCATAACCTGGATCATGCGTTTAACTACCAATGGGATAATTCGGCAACTTATGATATGAAGTTTAATAAGCATTTCTTGACCGCATTGGTTAGTACCAGCCTTAGCCAGAATATGTTTAAGTACACCAATGTTACAGCACAGGATTATCCGGTTGATGACTTTGGTTATTTCAATTTGGGAGCTGCTTTTGGAAAAGAAAACTTCAACTTAGGTTCCAATCAAGTTACGTCAACTCTAATGTCATACTTGGGGCGCTTAAACTATAGTTATGATGGTAGATATTATGCTACCGTAACCGCACGATATGACGGGTCGTCCAAGTTTAACGAAGGTCACAAATGGGGATTATTTCCCTCGGTAGCACTAGCCTGGAATATGGCTAATGAAAATTTCATGAGTGGACAAAGTCTTTTTGACTTGGCAAAGCTACGCTTTGGCTATGGTTCTGTGGGTAATCAAAGTATTCCGGACTACGCATTTTTAAGCCTCTACAACCCATCCTATTCAGATGGTAAGGTATCATTCAATTCTACAGGATTACGAGGAACTTCTGCTTTGACTTGGGAGAAGCAATCGCAAATGAATATCGGGTTGGATCTTGGCGTGCTTGACAGCCGGATACAAATGACGGCAGAGTATTTCAATATCGTTAACTCGAACTTGCTAATGCGTCGTACGCTTTCAACCTTGACAGGTTATGGTTCAGCAATTGAAAATATTGGTGAAATGACCAACCAAGGGTTTGAGTTCTCTTTAAATGCAGACGTAATTGATCAAGATGACTTTAAGTGGAATGTCGCAGCGAATATTTCATTTGACAAAAATGAGGTGACCCAGTTATATGGAGATATTGATGCCATTTATAATTTCGGAGGCTTTACTGGAACTGAAATACAAAGAACAGGGAACTTCTTCTTGGGCGAGTCGCTGAATACGATTTATATGTGGGAATTTGACAGGATTATTCAGGAAGAGGATATGGACTACGTTAATTCTCTTACCCTGCCTGGAAAAACATTGGAACCAGGAGATATTTTGCCTAAAGATCAACAACAAGCTGGTGAAGAGGGACATGGAATAATCGACGAGGATGACCGTGTGATTGTCGGCAAGAGTGATCCAAAGTTTTATGGAGGTTTCTCGACTCGATTAGCATATAAAAACTTGTCACTTAACGCCGTTTTTAATTATTCTTCCGGGGCTAAGGCTATTGGCAGCTTGTATGAGGGACTGATGAATGGAACAGGTTATAGTTCAGCGCATAAAGACATGTTGGATCGTTGGACTCCAGAGAATCCAAATACGAATATTCCAAGAGCAACTTACGATAATTCGATTCGCTTTTCTGCTGGAGAAACCTCTTGGGCATTACAAGATGCATCATTCTTAAGGTTATCGACATTGACCTTGGCTTATGATCTGCCGGGAAGTGTGGCTCAAAAGGTAGGAATGAAAGACTTCAGAGTATATACAACGGGGAGTAATTTATTTTGCCTAACAAAATACAAGGGATATGATCCAGAAAATGGAGATTGGTATCCAACCGCAAGAATGTTTGTTTTAGGCTTAAATTTTAGTTTCTAGGCTAGTTCTGATTAGTAACATTTAAATACTACAAAATGAAAAAAATATATTATCTAAGCATATTGTTAGGGGCTTTATTGTTTAGCTCTTGCGAAGACTTTCTAACAGAGGAGCCAAAGACACAGCTAACAGAGGAAGAGGTGTATGGCGACGAAGAAAATATTGAGCTATTAATTTCAGGCTTGTACACGCAATGGCGGGCGACGAGAAGTGACCGGCGGGCACTATATATGTACACCATGGGTACAGACGAGGGCAAGCAAGGTGGGCAGCAGATTCGAGAGAATAACACGCAGGCAGCTTTAGACAAGTATAACGGGGCCCTCAATGCTTCAAATTCTGTTTTAGTCGAACAGTGGAATCGGAGATGGCCAATAGTGAGTGCTGCAGCAAAAGCAGCCAAATATGCTACATCTGAAACGTTGAAAGCCGAGGCGTCATTTATTCGTGGAGTTGTGAACTATGAATTGGCGATGTACTGGGGACCAATTCCAATTATTGACTTGGATGACATGAGAGAATCCAGACAGCCCATGAAAGATGTCTTTGAGTTCATTATTAAGGATATTGAATACGCAGCCAGTAATTTACCAAGTACACAGGAGGACAAGAAGCTTCCTACAAAAGCTGCGGCACAAGCACTGCTTGGCAAGATTTATATGAGTGCTCCTGAAGGTACAGGGCTACGTGATTTTGAAAAGGCGAAAGATTATTTTGACATGGTGATTCCAAATTATTCACTGTTGAGTAATTATGGGGAGTTATTTAACACCACAACAAACCAAAATAGCTCTGAAATTATTTACGCTTTCCAGTTTACAAATGTATGGCCTGATAATAACATGGTTCAACATCATGCCGGCTCGAGAGCCGTAGCGGACCTTGATGCTAACACCTATTTTGGGGGGTATGATCTTTGCATGCCGACTGACTATTATGCGGAAAATGTGTCCGATGGCGGTATATGGGAGCCAGGCGATACTAGGATGAATGCCTCAATCCGTTATGATTTCACCTTGCCTGATGGGAGAGAACCGCAAATTACCTGGACTGGACAAGCTGACGAGTTAGGTCCTCACACCAAAAAGTTTGAAGACATTCGCACACAGGGAGTACAAAATTTTTGGTATTCAGGTGGTTTGATTTACTTTCTTCGCCTTTCGGATGTTCTACTCTCTAAAGCTGAGTGTTTTAATGAATTGGGACAAACATCAGCCGCTGTTGAACTGGTTAACACAACTGTAAGAACCAGAGCGTTTGGTGGAACCTTGCCTCCGGAGCATGCATGGTCGACGGGTATGTCTCAGGACGAGTTCCGAACTCGGATTTTGGACGAGAGGATGCGGGAGCTTGGATTCGAGGGATGGAGACGCATCGATTTGATTCGTACCGGAAAACTGGTGCAGTTGGTGAAAGAACGTAATCCATGGGCGAAAGAAGAGGGCATGATTTCGGAGTTCCACAACCTTTATCCAATTCCGGAATCAGAGATTAAACAAAATGAATTAATAAACGAGGAAGACCAGAATCCTGGGTATTAATTATCTTGAAGGGTGTCTTGGTCAAAGCAGGACACCCTTATCTTTTCTTTAACTGCTACCGACCAAAACTGGCAGATAATTATGGAATGGACTATCCTGGTAGCTTCATCATTCTGCACCAGATGCAACAGGCTTGGTATTCCACGGTGGATGATTTGAAAAGGTATTACATAATGTAAAAACAAACTTCATGGACAACATTAATCGTTTTATTCCAAGGCTTTTTAGAAGCCTGTTATTTTACCTTTTGTTTCTTTTTATAGTTTCCGGAATCCAGGCCCAGATTATTTCTGTCGAGACAAGTCAGAACGCAATGGTTTTTCAGGTTGACCAAAGCAATGATCTGAGGATGATATATTTCGGAGAAAAACTTTCAAGAGATTCAGAATACACACACATTTCAGAACAGTATAAACAAGCAACGGACTATACTGGCGTATATAATTCGGCATATACCTCGGCTGGAAGCAGGAATTTGCTTGAGCCAGCTATTCGGCTAACCCATTCAGATGGAAATCAATCGCTTGATTTAGAGTATGTGAATCATCAGACCGAAACGATTGATGCCAACGTTTCTCTGTTGAAGGTGACTATGAAAGACCGCGTTTATCCGGTTCAGGTAGAGCTATTTTATCAATCTTATTTCAAGGAGGGTGTGGTTGAACAATGGGCAGTGATCAGTCATCAGGAAAAGAAGCCTGTCGTATTGCATAAGTTTGCATCAGCAAACTTAAGCCTCAAAGGGAAAGAATTTTACTTGACACAATACTATGGGGATTGGGCCAAGGAAATGCAGCCTGAAGAATCAAAGTTAACCCATGGAATAAAAACAATTGATTCAAAACTGGGGACACGGGCTAATTTGTTTCAGCCTTCGGTGTTTATGGTATCATTCGATCAACCGGCGAATGAGGATGAAGGAACAGTTTTGTATGGAGCTTTGGAATGGAGCGGAAATTTCAAGATTGAAATGGAGTTGGATCCACAAGACAACCTGCGGATCATTGCGGGGATGAACAATTATGCTTCGGAATACAAGCTTCCCGCAAAACAGGAATTTAAAACTCCTGCATTTTTATACGTTCTTTCCCACAATGGGAAAGGTGAAGCAAGCCGTAAATTACACTCTTGGGCACGCAATTATAAACTATTGGATGGCAAAGGCGATCGTTTAACCCTGCTTAATAATTGGGAAGCAACTTATTTTGACTTTGATGAGCAGAAGTTGTTTTCGTTGTTAAAAGATACCAAGAAGTTGGGGGTTGACCTGTTCCTGTTGGATGACGGCTGGTTTGGAAATGAATATCCCCGAAACAACGATGATGCTGGACTTGGCGACTGGCAAGCAAATCGTAAAAAATTACCCAATGGCGTTTCCTCTTTGGTTGAAGAGGCGACAAAAAATGGTGTAAAATTCGGGATCTGGGTCGAACCCGAGATGGTGAATCCGGAAAGTAGTTTGTATCATGAACATCCTGATTGGGTCATTAAGCAGCCAAAACGCGATGAACACTATTTTCGCAATCAATTGGTATTGGACTTGAGTAATCCCGAAGTACAGGATTTTGTTTTCAAAGTGGTGGATGATCTTTTTGTAGAGAATCCTGATTTAGCCTACATTAAGTGGGATTGTAACGCTGTAATTTATAACGCCTATTCGAGTCACCTGAAGGAACAAACGCACTTGTACATTGATTATGTGAGAGGCCTCTATAATGTATTGGAGCGAATTCGTGATAAATATCCAACCGTACCAATGATGCTGTGCTCGGGTGGTGGCGGACGCGTGGATTACGCAGCTTTGCAATATTTTACTGAGTTTTGGCCGAGCGATAACACCGATCCTTTGGAACGCGTATTTATGCAATGGGAGTACTCCTATTTCTATCCAGCAATCAGTACTTCCAATCACGTCACTGACTGGGGCAAGCAATCTTTAAAATACAAAGTGGACGTAGCCATGATGGGGAAACTTGGATTTGATATCGTCATTGGTGAGCTGCCCGATGAAGAATTGCGCTTCTGTCAGCAGGCAGTTGAAACTTATGATAAATTAAAAGAAACGGTTTGGCACGGAGATTTATATCGCTTAGCAGATCCAAAAGAGAACGATTTTGCGTCATTGATGTTTGTGAATCTGGAAAAGAGCGAGGGTGTTGTTTTTAATTATTTGGTCAACAACAGATATGACAAAAAAAGTGAGGATCCGATTAGGTTTAAAGGACTTGATACCGCAAAAAACTACCAGATTCAAGAAGTTAATATTTATCCGGGAACCTCATCGCCTTTAAATTCCGATCAGGTCTTCAGTGGAGAATTTTTGATGAAAATTGGATACAATCCACAAGTTCATGCTGGCCGGAAAAGTGTTGTCCTGCTCATTCGCGAAGTAAAATAAAAAGGAGATGAATATTAATCGAATAAAGGTCTTAGCAATCAGTCTGATTCTATTAGGTATAGTGTCGTGCGGACAGAAGGTGGAAACTGAATGGCCGATGGTGTCTCCTGAGGGAAAAATCGTTGCCCAGCTACAGATACAGGAAGATGGACGGTTGAGTTATCAGGTGTGGGCTGCGAACGGCTCAAATAGAACTGTTGTGATTGAGAATTCACCGTTGGGAATTGTTCGTAAAGATCAGCAATTTGATACACTGAAGTTTATTGGGAGAGAGAAGGAAAAAACCGTTGGGGAATCCTATACGCTGTCTACCGGGAAAAGACTCGTGAATCGGAATCATTATAACGAATATACATTCAAATTTGCCAATCTGGAGGGTGGGCTTCTAGATTTGGTTTGTCGAGTTTATGAGGAAGGGTTTGCTTTCAAATACGTTTTTCCTGAGAAGGACCAGCAAACTTATATTGTAGAGCATGAGCTAACTGGTTTCAATCTTCCGGAGGGAAATGCATGGATGCAACCTTACGACAAACCGACAGCATATGCTCCGGCATACGAGCGCAATTATGAGGGAGAAATGCCCGTTGGGACTCCATCGCCCGGCAGGGAAGGCTGGTGCTTCCCGGCGTTGTTCGAAGTGAATGAGCACTGGGTCTTGCTCTCTGAGGCCAATCTGAAAGCTAATTTCTATGGATCTCATTTGGATTCAGTAGCAGATAATGGGTTGTATCGTGTTGTGCCACCGTTGGAAGAGGAAGCTTTTGGTTATGGTAATACTTATGCCGAATCAACTTTACCGTGGGATATGCCTTGGCGAATGATTCTGATCGGATCGGAGTTGGGTAATATCCTGGAGTCGAACCTGGTCACTCACTTGAGTGATCCGTCGAGAATAGAGGATCCTTCCTGGATTCGATCTGGTCGGGCCTCGTGGGCTTGGTGGTCCGGGTATCTGGACGGATCAAATGATATACCAGAGAAACTGAAGAAGTATATAGACTTTGCAAAGGAGATGGAATGGGAGTACTCGCTTATCGATGCAGGTTGGGACACCCGAAAAGGATTTAATCTTGCGGAAATGGCTGACTATGCAAAAGCGAAGGGTGTAGACTTGTTGCTTTGGTACAACTCAGGAGGACCAATTAATCAGGTTAACGCAGGTCCAAGAGATAGAATGTTTGATCCAGCCATCCGCAAACAGGAGATGGATCGGATTTCAGAACTTGGAATTAAGGGAATCAAGGTCGATTTTTTCTCAAGCGATAAACAGGACTTTATGGAGCTTTATCAGGGTATAATGGAAGATGCAGCAGCCAATAAGCTACTTGTGAATTTTCATGGTTGCACGGTTCCTCGGGGATGGTCGCGTACGTACCCCAACTTGATTTCAATGGAAAGTGTCATCGGCGAGGAGGGTTACATTTATCATTTCCACTATGAACAAGGTGCACCGCTGCATTGTACAATTTTGCCCTTCACCCGAAATGTGGTGGGGCCGATGGATTATACTCCGGTTGCATTTTCAGTTCAGCAGGTTCCGCACCGCACTTCTTATGGTTTTGAGCTGGCTCTTGCCGTTGTTTTTGAATCAGGGATTCAACATTTTGCTGACATGGTTGAAATGTATCAAGCTCAACCAAAGGAGGTCATTGAATTTTTGAAGTCTGTCCCCGCAGCGTGGGATGATACCAAATTCCTGTCAGGTTATCCGGGAGATGATGTTGTGATTGGAAGACAAAGAGGTGAAGATTGGTTTGTTGGAGGGATTAATGGAGAAGATGTCGGTAAAGTTATTGAACTTGATTTCAGCTTTTTGGAATCCGGAGAGACCTACGAAGCTACTTTCATTACTGATGGGGAAAATAATCAGTCTTTTTCTACAGCGTCTAAAAGCATTTCAAACCAATCAATAGAGCATCTGGAAGTTTTACCAGTTGGTGGTTTTGTTATTCAATTGAAAAAAATAAAATAGGAAATCATGAAATTCGTTGGTTGGATCAGAAATAAGGTAACGTTACTAAAAAATTGGATTTTTAGAGGAATGGAAAGGAAACTGCAGTTTAATGGAAATTGGACTGCAGTCCTTCTTTTTGTGGCGTTGGTGTTCCCCGTTAATCTCCTTGCCCAGGAGTATCTTTTTGAAGCTGAGACTTCAATTTTGTCGAATGGCGCAGCTGTGCAAGATGCCAGTGAATGCTCGGGAGGTCAGCAGGTTATAAATTTGGGTGGGACCCAGAACGGTTCAGTAACGAAAGTGTTTCAAGTTCCATCGGGAGGACATTGTGACCTTTCAATAAGCTACTGCGCGGCTGATCAACGATCATTTTCTGTTTGGGTAAACTATGGAAAGCGGGTGGAGGTTGTTTGCTCGCCTTCCGGTGGTTGGTCTACACCTTCTACCGTACAAATTCAAATTGCTTTGATCGAAGGTGAAAATACGGTGGTCTTCGATAATCCGAACGGGTGGGCTCCTAATCTTGATCGATTCTCGCTGACTCCAAGCCCCATATTTAATATCTCCGGCAGCGTGAAACAGGATGAAACGGGCGTAGTAGGAGTTACGTTATCTCTTTCTGGTGCTAAAATCGGCAATATTGAAACGGATGAAAACGGAACGTACTCATTTACTGGTCTGACGGGAGGTAAAAGCTACACCATTACCCCAACAAAAGAGGGAAGTGTGTTTGATCCTCCGTATCTATCATTTGATCCCCTCCTTAAAGAAGAGAGTCTGCAAGACTTTGAAGTTGTGCCAGTTTGCGTTGAGTGTGTTGAATCATTTAAATTTGGTGCGAGCGGGGAGTTAAAATACAGTACTCAAACTGGAACCTATTCGATGTACTTCGGAGATCATCAGGTCATCTTCTCGGCCTACAGCATGGTGAAAAATAGTGATGTGTCAATCAGTAGTCTGGACTACGAAGATCGTCAGGTTTCCATTGAAGACATTTCTGATGATTTTGGGGATGGACAGAAAATGATAGTGACGTTAACAGCCCAAGATCTTCCTGATATGCAACAAGTGTTTTACGCTTACGATGGAAGCGATTATTTTCTTGCAGAAGTTTTTTTGAGAGGCGAGTCTGTTGTGTCAAATTATATGGCACCATTAGTTAGCAGTCAGGTTGATATTGCAGAAGCCGGTGATAATCGTTTCCTTTTTGTTCCATTCGACAACGATGGTTTTATTCGCTATCGATCGCACACATTGGAAAATTACACGACAGCAACTAGTTCGGAGGCAACTGCTTTTTATGATGATATCAGCCGTAAAGGACTGGTGGTTGGTTCTGTCGAACATGCAACCTGGAAAACCGGAATTAAAGGAGCAGGAGAAGGCTGCGAATTGTCTTCGCTTATTGCCTGGGGAGGTTATACCGATAAAAATGTGACTCGTGATGCAAAGGCACATGGCTCAATTTCCGGGGAAGAGATTAAGTCTCCTAAATTGTTTGTTGGGTATTTCGATGATTGGCGTCTTGGAATGGAAGAATACGGAAGGGCTAATGTTGTGGCAGAACCACGCTATGTTTTTGAGTGGGACCAACCAACACCATTTGGGTGGAACAGTTGGGGAGCCATTCAAACAGATCTGAGTTTGGATAAGGCGAAAGCAGTTGTCGATTTCTTTGTAGAAAGTTTGCCTGATTTCAGAAATGGAGAAACCGCTTATATCGATTTGGATTCATACTGGGACAATATGGTGAGTGGAGGCTTGGAAGGCGATTTTTCAAATCTGGTGGCATTTGCGAATTATTGCAAAAGCAAGGGATTGAAGCCTGGGATTTATTGGGGCCCTTTTGTGGATTGGGGTAAGTACGACCGGCAAGTCGAAGGAAGTGTATACAGTTACGCAGCAGCCTGGACGAAAGTCAATGGAGCGTATCACGATGAAGATGGCGGACGAGCCATGGATCCGACACATCCGGGCACACAGGATCGGATAAGTCTTTTGATTGACAAGTTTATAGCCTGTGGGTTCGAAATGATTAAAATTGATTTTATTGGTCATGCGTCAGTGGATGCTGATCATTATTATGATCCTGAAGTGACGACAGGAATGCAGGCATTTCGCAAAGGCATGGAATATTTAGTTGATCAGTTTAATGATAAAATGCTCATCTATGCCGCTATTTCGCCAAACCTTGCAACAGCTCGCTATGTTCATTCGCGGCGAATTGCTTGTGATGCATATGCTGATATTGGCGCCACGGAGTATACCCTGAATAGTAACACTTACGGATGGTGGCAGGATCAAATGTATGATTTTATAGATGGTGACCATTTGGTGTTTGGTAACAGCTCCAAGGGGGAGAATCGTGCCCGGCTCGCTTCTGGAGTAATCAATGGAACAATTTTCAGCGGAGACGACTTTTCGGTGACAGGCCAGTGGTCTGAAAGAGCAAGAATCCTATTACAGAATGAAGACGTGCTGGAAGTTGCAAAGGATGGAGTTGCTTTTCGTCCGGTTGATGGCCATTCGGAGAGTGGGGCTAGCGAGATTTTTGTCAAGGAATCGGAAGGGGTTTACGACGTAATCGTAGTCAATTATGAACATGCTAAAACGTTCAATCTTAATTTTGAGCGATTGGGAATTCAAGGGACAGATTATGGGGTAAAAGAATTATTCAGCGGAGAAGAAAAATCCTATAACGGGAGCTCCATATCTATCGATATTCCATCCCGCGATGCAGTGATTCTTCGATTTTCTAAAGGTTTTCCGGATGCGGTGAAGAATCTATCGAAAGGCCATATTATAAAGATTTTTCCGAATCCAGCAGGAGAGTTAGTAAATATAAAGAGCCCAGAAATAATAGCGGTAGTTAAGATAGTGAATATTGGGGGAAGAATAATAAAGCACTTATCTGGTGTAGGTAAAAAAGAGGTTCAAATCGCTGTGAGTGAGCTGCCCGCAGGGGTTTATTTATTTGAGGTTGTTCTAGAAGGAGGAGGTATGGGGTTTTCTAAGATTACTGTTTCTCAAAATAACTAGGGTGTATTATTTGTGGATTTGTGTTATTGTATTTCCAAAATAACAAAGAGATTTATGTCGTAATTTTCTCGCTTAACTATTTTTAATGCCATATTTGTAAAAAATAGGCTGATTTCGTATGCTAATTGACCGCGATGATTTAAATGACTTACTTTTCTCCAAGTTTAAAGCAGGAGATGAATTGGTATTTGAAAAGATATTTAGGGCCAGCTATAACAGGATTGTTGGTTTTAGTAATAGCTTTATTAATGATTCTGACCAATCAAAAAGCATTGCGCAAGGAGCATTCGTGAATCTATGGATAAACAGGGGTAAGGTTGAGTCGCTGAATGGAATCGATTATTTTCTTTATAGATACGCGAAGTCAAAGTGTCTTAACCTCATAAGACATCAAAAAGTGCGGAATAAATATTGCGATGAGGTATTGCAGCACGAAGAAAGCCTTTTGAATATAGAAACTTTAGAATCAATGAAATTCGATTCACTTGAGTTTGTAGAATTAGAAGAACTCATAGAAAAGGCGATTGATGGGTTACCAACTCGTTGTAAACAGGTTTTTATTAAGAGCCGTTTTGACGAAAAAGGAAATAAGGAGATTGCTGAAGAGTTAAAAATCTCTCTCAAAGCTGTGGAAGCAAATATGACCCGTGCACTCAGACACATGAGGGCTGAATTATCTGAATATTTACCGCTCATATTGGTTCAGCTGATCGTATTACAATTCTGACTAAAAAATCTTTTCTTTTTTTGAATTATTCATATAGGGTAGACGTGGGCAGGCGGGTACTTTAATCAACTAGCATGAATAATCTATGGATAATTCGAAGATTACAAAATACTTTTTAGGAGAGTTGACAGAGGATGAAATTCGAGAACTCTTTCAGTGGGTAAAAAAATCGAGAGAAAATCGTGATGAATTTATCGGTGCAAAAAAACTATGGGCTTTAACCCAAGTTGCAAAGGAGAATGTTGATTTAGGGTGGATTGATACCTTAAAGAAGAAAAGAAAACGAGGTAGAACGACTTTTCCATTGAAGCGTTTTTTGAAAGTGGCAGCAGCAGTTGTATTAATCTTTGGTCTCGGTGTAATTGCACAACGGTTTGTTGCTCCTAATATTAAGACACAAGATTACTATTCATCTAATTTTGTTGTAGATGTATCACCTGGAGAGATGTCCAAACTAATTTTGCCAGATGGAACTTCGGTCGTTGTTAATTCCGGATCTGTGTTGTCTTACTCACCTCAATATAGTGAAGGCGAGCGTATTGTAGAACTTAGTGGAGAAGCTTTTTTTGATGTGGCTGAAGACTCCGAACATCCTTTCACTGTTAGAACAAAATTGCTAGATTTTAAGGTTTATGGTACTTCATTCAATGTAGAGGCATATCCAGCTAGTAATCAGGTTAATACAACGCTTATTGACGGAAGTCTGGGCTTCATTGATAGAGACGAAGGAGAAATTGGGAAGCTGGTTCCAGGAGAAAATCTTTTGTATAGTGGATCAGACAAGCAATTTAGCATTAAGCAGGTTGATCTTGATTTATATACTTCATGGAAGGATGGAACAATTACGTTCAGCAACGAAAAATTAAAAGACGTAGCAGTTAAATTAGAGCGTTGGTATAATGTCGAAATTGTTTTTAATAATCCAGAATTAGCTGAAGAAGTATATTTTGGGACTGTTATGAAGAATAAGCCCATAGATCAGATATTGAAAGTACTCAGCATTACCTCCTCTTTAAAGTACCAAATTATTTTTCGAAACGATAAGCCCACATTGATTTATTGGGAATGATGACTTACCTAATATTTAAACTCAAAATAGAAACTAATTTCCTTATGAACAAACTTAGCAGTGCATAAAAAAACAGACCGAAAACAAATTATTGTTTTCGATCTGTCAAACAAGTATTGTATTACCAGTACTCTACTTGAAAATGATGGAACAGTGCCTTCAGTAAAAGACGAATATTCACCAATAGATTTACAAATTTATGAAAAAAACGGATTATGGCTCACATTTGGTGAGTCTAAAAAAGCTTGTGCTAATTATGAAATTGATGACTATTATTATTTTCATCCTTAGTATGTATGTTCATGCTAATTCATTTGCACAAAATGAAAGACTGGATCTAACTATGAAATCTACATTTAAGGATGTAATTAAGGAGTTGGAGCAAAAGACTGGCTTTCATTTTGTCTTGAAATACGATGAGGACATTTTGGATAAAAAGGTTAGCGTTGACTATAAAAATGAGACTCTGAAGTCAGTCATGGATGACTTGCTCTATGATACCGGCTATGTGTATGAGATCGTAGATCGATACATTGCGATTACTCCAAAATTGAAACCAGAGACGGATAGGAGTTCGATTCTACAAGATCAGCGAAAGATAACAGGAACTGTTGCTGATGATTCAGGAGCCCCCCTCCCTGGTGTTACTATTATGGTGAAAGAAAAAATGCGAGGGGTAATTACTGATCTTGACGGGAGGTTTGAAATTCAAGTCTCCAACGATGACGTATTAGAGTTTTCTTTTATTGGGTTCGAATCAACAAGTATTCCTGTAGAAGGGAAGACGAGTATGGTAGTCACATTGAAAGAAAAAGTTGATGAATTGGATGAAGTTACGGTTGTAGCATTCGCGAAGCAGAAGAAAGAGAGTGTGTTAAGTTCCATTACAACGGTTGACACCAAGGATTTGAAAGTTCCGAGTAGCAACCTGACTACAGCTTTGGCCGGAAGAATGGCAGGATTGATCTCCTATCAGCGAAGCGGGGAGCCCGGGCGGGATGATGCTAGCTTTTTTATCCGGGGCGTAACAACGTTTGGTTATAAAAAAGATCCTCTCATACTATTAGACAATAATGAGGTTAGTGCTCAAGATCTTGCTCGTATGCAGCCAGATGATATTGCTAGTTTTTCGATAATGAAGGATGCTACGGCAACAGCACTCTACGGCTCAAGAGGGGCAAACGGAGTGATCCTGGTTACGACGAAGGAGGGCGTAGAAGGCAAAGCTAGAATTAATATTCGTTTTGAGAATTCTCTTTCAACGCCCACAAAAAGAGTAGAGTTAGCTGATCCTATAACCTATATGAGGCTGCATAACGAGGCAATAAAAACGAGAAATCCTTTGGGGGTGACGCTGTATTCCCAAAATAAGATTGATAATACAATTGCAGGGGGTAACCCATATGTATATCCAGCGAATGATTGGTATAAAATTTTATTCAATGATGTTGCGAATAATCAACGGCTAAATATGAATTTGAGTGGAGGAGGTCGTGTAGCTCGTTATTATTTGGCTGGCACATTGAATAATGATAACGGTGTATTGAAGGTGGATCGCAAGAACAATTTTAACACCAATATTAATCTAAAACGTTACATGTTGCGATCAAATGTAAATATCAATGTAACCAAATCAACCGAGGCAGTTGTTCGTTTGCAGGGCACTTTTGATGATTATACTGGACCTCTGAATGGGGGGGATGCGATGTACTCATCTGTGATGCAGGCAAATCCGGTGCTCTTTCCTGCTTATTTTGAGCCTGATGAGGCAAATACATTCACCAAACATATCTTGTACGGAAACTATGATAATGGACAATATAACAATCCATATGCCGAGATGACCAAAGGTTACAAGGACTATACATCTTCCCAAATTTTTGCTCAGGTGGAGCTAAGTCAAAAGCTTGATTTTATTACAGATGGGCTGTCTCTGAGAGGAATGTTTAATACCTCCAGATATTCATTTTTTGATGTTAGCCGCTATTACACGCCATTCTATTACATGGTATCGAGGTATGACAAAGCAGAGGATGAGTATAAATTGAGGTTGATCAATGAAAATTCGGGGAAGGAATACTTAGAATATCAGGAGAATACCAAAGATATTAATTCTACAACTTATTTTGAGTCAGCGCTAAACTGGGATCAGACCTATGCCGAAAAGCATGCTGTAAGTGGCTTGCTTGTTTTTACTTTGAGAGAACAAATTTACGCCAATGCAGGAGATTTGCAAAAATCGCTGCCTTATCGGAATATTGGTTATGCGGGCCGTTTTACCTATGCTTACGATTCCAGATATTTTACCGAATTTAACTTTGGTTATAATGGCTCTGAACGATTTTCTCAGAAAGAACGTTTCGGATTCTTCCCTTCTGTTGGCCTTGGGTGGATCGTGTCCAATGAGAATTTCTGGAATGAAGGATTAAAACAGACCATTAGTAAGTTGAAATTTAAGGCCACCTATGGGTTGGTGGGAAATGATGCAATTGGTTCTGCAGATGACCGGTTTTTTTACCTGTCCAATGTCAATATGAATAATGGAGGAAAAGGTGCGTCTTTTGGAACTTACGGGAATAGTGGGGGGCGGACATTAAACGGGATCTCAATCTCTCGATATCCGAATGCAGATATTACGTGGGAAACTGCTGAAAAATATAACCTTGGGGTAGAACTGGGGCTATGGAGTAAATTGGAAATTCAGGCTGATTTGTTCCGTGAAAATAGAACAAATGTCTTGATGGACCGTTCGGCTATTCCTTCGACAATGGGGTTGCAGGCTAATGTCCGAGCGAATGTAGGAGAAGCACGAAGCCAGGGTGTTGACATGTCTCTAAATTTTAATCATTCATTCAATAAAGATTTCTGGATAACGGCATTGGCAAACTTCACTTATGCAACTAGTGAGTTTACGGTATATGAAGAACCTGATTATGAGGAGATGCCATGGTTGTCTTTTGTAGGACAATCGCTTAACCAGAATTGGGGGTATGTCGCTGAGCGTTTGTTTGTTGATGATGATGAAGTCCGAAACTCCCCAATTCAATTTGGAGACTACGGAGCAGGCGATATTAAGTATAAGGATGTAAATGGAGATGGGAAAATTTCATCATTGGACAAAGTATTCATGGGGTATCCAATGAGTCCCGAAATTGTATATGGATTTGGATTTTCATCAGGATTCAAAGGCTGGGACTTATCGGTTTTTTTCCAAGGATTGGGGAGGGAATCATTTTGGATCGATCCTACATCAACAGCCCCTTTCATTAATCAACAAAATGCACTGTTGAAAGTCTACGCAGATAGTCATTGGTCTGAAGATAATCGTGACTTATATGCTTTGTGGCCACGTCTGTCGGAAACGATTAGCGAGAATAATACTCAATCCTCCACGTGGTTTATGCGCGATGGTTCGTTCCTTCGTCTAAAGTCGCTGGAGTTTGGATACACCTTGCCAGCATCGGTGGTTTCTAAAGCAAAGATTACTAAGCTTCGTATTTATGCGAGTGGCACGAATTTATTGACGTTCAGTAAATTCAGTTTATGGGATCCAGAGATGGGCGGCAATGGATTGGGTTATCCCATTCAACGAGTCTTTAATCTGGGGTTACAATTATCATTTTAAATTCAAAGCACATGAAAAAAGAAGTATACATTGTTTTAATTATGATCCTGACGAGTCTCAGTTCATGTGACTATCTCGATATTGTTCCTGATAATATTGCAACGATTGAGTATGCGTTTAGAAACAGGACGGAAAGTGAAAAATACCTTTTTACCTGTTACAGTTACTTACCCGGACAGGGATCTCTTTATTGGGATCCGGCAATGAGTGGAAGCGATGATAGTTGGTTTCATCAATTTAATAATTGGACCACTCGTAACATAGCCTATTCCCGTCAAAATTCGAATGATCCTTACATGAACTACTGGAATGGTATTCAGGGGGCTAACAAAAACCTCTGGCAAGGAATTCGTGATTGCAATATTTTCCTTGAAAATATTGGTAGTGTGATGGATGTCCCGGAATACGAAAAGAAAAGATGGGCAGCTGAGGTGAAGTTCTTGAAAGCATTCTATCATTTTTACCTGTTCCGCATGTATGGCCCAATTCCTATAGTTAATGAGAATCTGCCAATCTCAGCTGGAGTTCAAGAAGTGAAAGTCTACCGGGAACCAGTTGACGACGTTGTGGATTTCATCACTAATTTGATGGCTGAAGCCGCAGAAGACTTGCCTGACGATGGAGAGATTGTGGAAGGCACCGAAGCAGGAAGGATAACCAATTTAGTTGCTATGAGTATGCGAGCCAAAGTATTAGTGTACGCAGCAAGTCCATTGTTTAATGGGAATTCGAACTATGCAGGTTTGGTTGACAATCGCGGCGTTCAACTATTTCCCCAAACTTACGATGAAAACAAATGGAAAATCGCGGCCGAAGCGTGTAAAGTCGCATTAGACTTGTGTCACGAACAAGGGAAATCTTTGTACAATCGGCTACCAACTCAAGTGGCTAATGCCCCTGAGCCTTTCAAGCTTCAGACAACATATCGCGAAGTTATTTGCGATCGATGGAACCAAGAACTCATTTGGGGTGGAACAAACGTGGAATGTTATGACTTGTCAAGTCAGGCCCAAGCCAAGATCATGCCGATCACAGCCGACAACCGATTTCGGATTCACTCTGAGTGGGGCCCAACGATGAAAATGGTTGAGTCTTATTATTCTTCGAATGGAGTTCCTATCGATGAAGATAAGGATTGGTTGAATAACGATTGGTACAATAACCGCCATAAAATTAGACCTGAGGTTTCTTCTGGTGATGAGAAATACTATATCAAAGAGGGAGAGAAGACTGTATACCTCCACTTTAATCGCGAACCTCGTTTTTATGCAAGTATTGGTTTTGATCGTGGAATTTACTATGGGAATGGGTATTATAATTTTCCTGATAATGTAAAGCATTGTAACTTTTTTGCGAAGGAATATTCCGGATTGACATCGTCTTCTGAGGGGTTTTCAATTACTGGATATTCGGTTAAGAAGATGCACAGTTTTAAAAACGCATTGACAGCTGATAATTACTCTGTTGAGTACTTTCCTTTTCCCATTCTGCGTTTAGCGGAACTTTATCTTCTTTACGCGGAAGCGATGAATGAGGCTTATGGCCCATCTGATGAAGTTATTACCTACGTCGATGCTATTCGAGACCGCGCCGGGCTTAAGGGGGTTAATGAATCATGGGCTACTCACTCGAATAATCCGTCCAAGCCTGATTCAAAAGAAGGATTAAGAGAAATCATTCATGAAGAGCGCAATATTGAACTGGCTTTTGAAGGAAAGCGTTTTTGGGATATTCGTCGTTGGAAAGAGATTTCTGAACTAAACCAGCAGCCTCAAGGGTGGAATGCACTAGGAGATAATGCCGAAGATTTCTATACGCTTACTAATGTTTCCAGTATTCCTGTCGACTTTTCAGTGAAAGATTATTTTTGGCCTATTAGAGAATATGATCTTCTTGTAAATAGGAATCTAGTTCAAAACTATGGATGGTAATATGTTTAATTTGAATCTTCTCAATATGAAAAATTATATAAATATATTGATATTGTTTTGTCTTGGTATCCTTTACTCCTGCGATGAGGAGCCTATTGGACAAACTCCAACAGACGCGGTTGCTCCAGGCGTTATTTCGAATATAGAGGTTGAAAATATATCTGGTGGGGCTATTTTGACCTACACACTCCCTGAGGATGAGGATCTGCTATATGTAAAAGCTATCTATTCTTTGCATGAAGGAGTTATGAGTGAAGCCAAGGCTTCTTTGTATAGTGATACTTTAAGAATAGAAGGATTTGGAGATACCCAGCCCCGGAAGATTTCAATATATACTGTGGATAGAAGCAGGAACGAATCCGAACCAGTAAATGTGATTGTTGAACCATTGGAACCTCCGGTGCTATCGATTGGGAAAACACTCCGGCTGGTGGAAGATTTTGGGGGTGTACGCGCTTTTTGGGAAAACCCGGGACGGGCTGAAATCTCAGTGGTTATCCTGACAGAAGACCATAACGAAGAATATGTGCCTTTGGATGTATTCTATAGCAGTTTGGCTGTTGGGGATATGGCAACGCGTGGAATGGATACGTTAGATAGCTATTTGGCTGTCTATGTGCAAGATCGTTGGGGAAATAGAAGTCCAATCCTCTATGATACTTTAGTTCCATTGTTTGAACAACAATTTGACCCAGCTAAATTTAAAGAGGTAGACCTTCCTAATGATGAGCAGAGTGGTTATGGCTGGGTACTTCCAAATATATGGGATGGAATAATTGGAGATCAGGGATTTCACACCGTAAGCGGGGGAAACTGGCCTCAATCATTTACAATTGATTTAGGGGCGACCGGAAAAATCAGCCGCATTAAAGAGTATCAGCGCCAAGGTGATTGGATTTTCAGGCACGGGAATTTGAAAAGATTCGAAGTTTGGGGAGCAGCCGAACTTGATCCATCTGGCAGTTGGGATTCATGGACGAAGCTAATGGACTGTGAATCTACGAAACCATCGGGCTTGCCTATGGGACAATATTCATCTGAAGACGCTGCGCTAGCTGCTTCTGGAGAGGAATTCATAAATTCTCCCGAAAAACCAGAGGTTCGATATTTGCGCATTAAGGTAACAGAAAATTGGTCGGGTGGTGACTTCTTTCATTTGTCAGAACTCGAAGTCTTTGGTGATTATCGTTAGAAAATGTACAAAAGGTAAAAAGTTATGAAATTAAAATACGTGTTTATATTAGGTGCTATTTCCATTGTTTTCTATTTGGCATCATGCTCTGACATGAATGATATGCATCAACCATTTATGGATGATGGAGAGGTGGTTTATGCAGCGCAACTCGATAGTGTTATTGCATTGGCGGGAAATAACCGGATAGGGCTAAGGATGATTGCGCTATCGCAGCGAATTGACAAAGTGAGGATTTACTGGAATGAAGACCGAGATTCAATTGATGTCCAAATTGAGAATCAAACCGGAGAGTTTTTTGAAATCATTCCGGACTTGTCGGAAGGTGAGTATATTTTTCATTTGGTATGCTTTGACAAGTTTGGTAATAAGTCTCTAAAATATGAAGTTTCCAGTGAAGCATATGGTAGCTTCTATAGTGCGGGGTTGATAAATCGACAAATTGATAAAATGGAATATGTAGGGGATGACTTGACTATTACCTGGAAATCGTTTGCGAATTCACTTGGAACAATTCTTTCGTATGAAAATAGCAATGATGAAGTTAGTGAATTGTTAATCCCAATTGATGAGAATATAACAACAATTTCCGATTTTAAGAGCGATGGGAAGTACTGGCTACAATCCCTGTACAAACCAACAGAGAGTGCGATCGATACTTTTCGGACGGCAGTTGTTGAAGGCATACTACCTCATTTCGTAAAATATGTGATATGCGACAAATCACTTTTCGTAGCAATGTCATTGCCAAACGATATGGGACGCTTGGGCTGGGACGACAATGAACGTATGGAGCGGCTTTGGGACGGAAGTGTCGGTCCGCAAGGATATCCATGGATTTTTCATGGGACGTCATCCCGGGGTGTAATCACTTTCGACATGGGAATTGGGTACGATGACCTTGCACTTGTGGAAGAAACAGGTCGCGACTGTTGTGGAAATCCGCTCGTATTTGAAATTTGGGGAATTGATGACATCAGCGAGGCAGCGACAGAATTAAACTCAACTGACACCGGTTGGTCCGATGAAATGACTAACAAAGGTTGGACACTTCTAAAAGAAGTCGTTCGGACCGATGATGGTAAAGTACCATATAAAGTTGAACTAAATAGTGACGTGCCCACTGTAAGATACATAAGGGTTCGGTTCAAGGAGACTGTTGGTGATCAGGCCGTCAACTTAAGTGAACTAACATTCTGGTATCAAGAATAATTATATGTTGAAACAGCTCATTTGGAGTATTTTATAAAATCTAAATTGAGCTGTTTCTTCATAATGTCAATTCAATACTCGTTTCCTTCTAAGTATTTAGAGCAAGCTTAGGCGACTAGCTTAACCATCCCTTCAAAAAAAGATTTATATATAGAAGATCTGATCCATTAATTTTTTCATGATGTCATTTGTAGAAATGTCTCATTATTGTTATGAGTATCTATTTAATTACGAATGCCAAAAAACCATAAAATATGTTTTATATTTCAAAAAAAATCTTCGCAGTAATGGGACTATTACCGATAGTAGCGTTTTCTGCACCCGGGAAAACTAATCTCAAACTTTGGTACAACAAACCAGCTTTGCAGTGGGAAGAGACAATTCCGCTGGGCAATGGTCGTTTAGGAATGACTCCGGACAGTCGTATCAGTGAAGAAACAATCGTTTTGAACGATATCACATTGTGGTCAGGAGCGCCACAGGACGCCAATAATTACGAAGCATACAAAAAACTACCTGAAATTAGAAAACTCCTGATAGAGGGGAAGAATGATAAAGCACAGGATTTGGTGAATCAAGACTTTGTGTGCCTGGGGCAAGGAGGGGGAAGTGAACCCTTTGGTTGTTTTCAAACACTTGGAAATTTGAATATTAAGTATTCATATGATGGAAAAACGGCTTCGTTTGACGAGGTAACCAATTATCATCGATCGTTAGACTTAAATAATGCCATAGCAAACTGCTCGTTTTCTATAGATGGAATAGACTATCAGCGCGAATACATTACTAGTTTCGGTAGCGATGTTGACGTTATTCGCCTTACAGCCGGGAAGAAGGGAAAAATTAGCTGTGAAATCAGCATTTCCCGACAGGAGAGGGCAAATATTTCCGTAGAAGGCAAAACGTTGAAAATGGAAGGTCAGCTGATCAGTGGAAATGAGCATCAGGGAATGCGCTATCAGTCATTGGTTAAAGCGGTGACCAATGATGGAGAAGTTACTGTTGAGCAAGGGAAGATTTATGTGAATAATGCAAGTGAGGTGTTTTTGTACGTCTCGTGTGGGACTGATTTTTTAAATGATCGTTTCCCGGCAGACATTTCGGAGAAGATGACAACAGCTGTTCATAAAAGTTATAAGAAAGAGAAAAAGGATCATATAGAAATATTTAAAAGCTTTTTTGACCGGGTGCAACTTGATTTGGGCTCTGGAGAAAACAGTCATCTTCCAACCAATGACCGGCTTTCTAAATTTTATAATGAGCCTGAAAAAGATTTGGAATTAGCTGCATTATTCTATCAGTTTGGACGTTATTTAACGATTTGCAGCACCCGCCCGGGCCTGCTTCCACCAAACCTGCAGGGACTGTGGGCACACCAAATTCACACGCCCTGGAATGGCGATTACCATTTGGATGTAAACGTGCAAATGAATCATTGGCCGGTGGAAGTTTCCAATCTTCCGGAATTGAATTTGCCATTGGCCGATTTGGTAAAACGGATGGTGCCCCATGGTGAGAAAACAGCCAAAGCATATTATAATGCTGATGGTTGGGTGGCGCATGTAATTACGAATGTATGGGGATTTACCGAACCGGGAGAGAGTGCCTCCTGGGGAATTGCCAATGCAGGCTCTGGCTGGATTTGTAACAACCTTTGGCAGCACTATGATTTTTCTGGCAATTTAGATTACCTAAAAGATATTTACCCGGTTTTAAAAGGCTCTGCAGAATTTTATAGCAGCATGTTGATGAAAGATCCAGAAACTGGATGGTTGGTTACTGCTCCTTCAGTTTCTCCCGAAAATTCCTTCTACTTATCTGAAGGAAGACACGCGAATGTGTGTATGGGACCAACCATTGACAATCAAATTATTCGTGAACTTTTCAACAATGTAATTCATGCTTCGGAAGTGTTAGGTAAGGACGCAGATTTTAGAGAGGCACTAAAACAAAAATTGAAAAACATTCCACCCATTGCTCAGATCGCTGATGATGGACGAATTATGGAGTGGCTGAAGGATTACAAGGAGCCGGATCCGCAACATCGTCATATTTCACATTTGTATGGATTGTACCCGGCCCACTTAATTACCCCAGAAAGTACGCCGGAATTTGCAGAAGCCGCAAAAAAGACATTGGAAGTACGGGGTGATGATGGTCCCAGTTGGGCGATTGCCTACAAGCAATTGTTTTGGGCCAGGCTTCACGATGGAAACCGGGCATTCAAGCTTCTTCGCGAAATACTCAAACCTACTTTAGATACACACATCAATTATGGTGCAGGCGGTGGCGTATATCCAAATTTGCTATCCGCCGGGCCTCCATTTCAAATTGATGGAAACTTTGGTGCAACAGCAGGTATTGCCGAAATGCTCATTCAAAGTCACGATGGATTTATCAACTTATTACCAGCAATCCCAAACCTTTGGGCAGAGCGAGGTTCTGTGACGGGACTAAAAGCACGAGGGAATTTTACAGTCGATATGAGCTGGAAGGATGGTAGAATCATCAGCTATCGAATCGCGTCACCATCTCCACGAAGTGTGAAGGTTAAAGTGAATGGAGAATTGAAAACTGTCAAAGCCGAAAAATTATAACAAAAGTGTAATTAAAGATCAAATCTGATTCATGTGGTTTTAAGTCCAATCTCCGCTTGGGGCGTTCATATGTTATAGCCCTTGGCGGGATTGGAAGCTTTCCTGAAAACGGATTGATAATATCATACCATATGGCGATGGTTTGCCAATTATAGTATCTCATTTAAAGAACATGAAAACAAATTTTTTATTCAGGCCGGCTCTGTTTCTTATCCTATTAACAGTATGTATAGTTGTGACAGCCAAGGTTGGTAGTTCGCAGAAAATTATTCCCTTGGAGACCAGGAATAATGCCTTGGTATTGAAAGTTGAATCCAATAATGATCTGAATGTAATCTATTACGGGAAGAAACTGAAACGAAGAGAAGATTATAGCCAGGTTTCGGCTCAATACAAAAACTCGGATTATACAGGATTATTGACCTCGGCTTACACTACGTCGGGATCACGAAATCTTGTTGAGCCTGCCATTTCAGTTACCCATTCTGATGGAAATAATTCACTTGATTTAAGAGTGGTTGATTCTTCATCTAAGCAACTGGACGATAATATTTCGTTGACATCGATTCGGCTGAAAGATCCGGTATATCCGTTTGAGGTGACCCTTCAATACAAAATATTCTACAACGAAGATTTGATAGAGCAATGGAGCGAAATTAGTCACCAAGAAAAAGGAGAGGTGATACTTCATAAATATGCGTCAGCAAATTTATCGCTGAAGGCAGAAAAATACTGGCTGACGCATTTTCATGGAGACTGGGCGAAGGAAATGCAACCTGAGGTTGAACAGTTGACGCATGGCATTAAAACACTCGACAGTAAGCTTGGAGCCAGGGCTAATCTGTTTCAACCATCGTCATTTATGGTTGCATTAGATAGCCCAGCAACGGAGGAAACCGGCGCTGTAATGTTTGGAACGCTGGAGTGGAGCGGTAATTTCAAAGTCGATCTGGAATTAGATCAGCAAAACAATCTTCGCATCATTGCAGGTATAAACAACTATGCATCCGACTATTCATTGAAATCTGGAGAAAAATTCGAAACTCCAGCATTTTTGCATACGTTATCTTTCAATGGGAAGGGAGAAGCCAGCAGAAATCTCCACAATTGGGCCAGAACATACAAATTGTTAGATGGTAAAGGAACCCGCCTGACTTTGTTAAATAATTGGGAGGCTACTTATTTCGATTTTAACGAACAGAAACTAGCAGATCTTCTGAAAAACACAAATGAACTTGGGGTTGATTTATTCTTGCTTGATGACGGCTGGTTTGGCAATAAATATCCTCGTAATGGTGATAATGCAGGGCTGGGCGACTGGCAGGAAAATACCAATAAATTGCCCGAAGGCATTGGCTATTTAGTAGAAGAAGCAGCGAAAAATGATGTAAAATTCGGGATTTGGATTGAACCGGAAATGGTCAATCCGAAAAGTGAACTGTATGAGAAACATCCGGACTGGGTGATTCGACAACCGAAACGGGACGAATATTATTTCCGTAATCAATTGGTACTTGACCTGGCAAATCCTAAAGTTCAGGATTTTGTGTTTGGTGTAGTTGATGGTTTATTCACTAAAAATCCAGATCTGGCTTACCTTAAGTGGGATTGCAACGCCGTTATCTACAATCCTCCTACTGGTCGTAAAACAGTTGAGTTTTTCTGCTAACGTACTTACCTTAGTGTTGAGCTCCGAGTGAAGGCCGGTTTTAGCAATGGTGTTTAAAAAACCCGGGCGCAATCAAGGTCAGAATGTAAAAAGTCAGTGATCCATTTTTTTACTGACTTGGGTTAGAGTTTAATGGTGCCCCCACCATAGGCGGGGATCCCGATCGGAATATTTTCAAAGTTTAAGAGTTACATTCCATGGAGCTTTTTACATTTTAAACATTTAAGATATGGGAAAAAAGCAAATGAGTTTAGAAGTTGTCAATCCCAATGCTGCAGGGATTGATGTAGGAAGTAAAAGCCACTGGGTTGCCATAGGCCAGGATGCAGAAGACATTAGAGAATTTGGTGTTTATAGTGAAGACCATCGGGCTCTCTGTGGTTGGTTATCTGATAATGGAATTACTTCAATCGCCATGGAAAGTACCGGAACCTATTGGCAAACTTTATTTAGTGCCTTAACAGCCGCAGGTTTTGAAGTGATACTGGTTAATGGCAGACAAACCAAAAATGTGAAAGGAAAAAAGACAGATATTAAAGATTGCCAATGGATACAAAAACTACACTGTTTAGGATTACTGAGCCATAGTTTTCTTCCTGATAGTACCACTGAAATAATCAGGACTTATTCAAGGCACCGACAGAACCTGATAAAACAAACCGGACAAACAGTTTTAAAAGTTCAGAAATACCTTCGGTTAATGAATATGAGATTGGATGTTGTTGTCAACGATGTTGTTGGTTTGACAGGAACAAAAATCATAACCGCTTTTATTGCAGGAGAAACAAGTGGGAAAAACCTTGCACAGTTCCGTCATTACAATTGTCGAAAACCGGAAGAAGAGATAGCCAAAGCGCTACAGTACAACGGAAGGGCTGATTACTTGTTTGCTCTCAAGCAAGAATGGGAAACATATTTGCATATCCAAAAACAAATAGATGAGGTCGATGCACAAATAAAAAAACTACTCGAAGATATTATCGACAAAGACGACAATAAAAAGCAGCATGTTGCCAGCAAAAAATCCTATAAACGAAAAAATAAAAATACCATTAGAGGTACTGATATGAACCAAATCTCTTACAAGTATTTTGAAGGGGTCGATCTTATGGATATTGAAGGTGTTAATGATGCAACAATAATGGCGTTAATTAGTGAAATAGGAATGGAAGGAATAAAAAAATTTCCTTCAGGGAAACAATTTACAGCATGGCTCAGGTTGGCTCCTAATAACAAAATTAGCGGTGGAAAGGTATTGAGCCACCACATACCTAAAGGCAGCAGCAGATTGAAAATTGCCTTACGCAATGCCGCCAATGCAATTGGCAACCAAAAAGAAGGGCATCTTTCAGATTTCTTTAGAAGGATCAACTATAAAAAAGGACGACCAACTGCCATTAATGCAACTGCCAGAAAACTTGCAATTATAATTTGGAGCATGGTTGTAAAGGGGCAAAACTATAATCCTCCAACCCAATACATTTTTTTGGATGAAAAAAGAAGACTGGGTTTGGTGAAGAGATTAAAAAAACAAATCACTAAGTTTGAAATTCAACCCGAGCAACTCGGATTTTCAAATAGCTGATTATGTGCACTGTAAGCTTGACGTTAGTCGGAAGGCTTATTCTGCTCATCTTTCCAATCAATCTCATCTTTATGTTGATTATGTTCAGGGACTTTACTCTGTATTAAAACGTATTCGTACCAAATACCCGACCGTACCAATGATGCTGTGTTCCGGTGGTGGCGGTCGTATTGACTACGGCGCACTTCAACACTTTACTGAATTTTGGCCAAGTGATAATACCGATCCAATGGAGCGCATCTTTATGCAGTGGGAATATTCGTATTTCTATCCGTCCATCAGTATGTCGTGTCACGTAACCGATTGGGGCAAACAACCGATCAAATTCCGGGTGGATGTTGCCATGATGGGGAAATTAGGATTTGATATCGTTGTAGATCACTTGCCCGAAAATGACTTAAAGTTTTGCCAAACGGCTATCCATACAACACTTCGTTTAAAACTTAGTTATTTATCTGACTTACAGCGAAATAACTGATTGTTTATTAGGTTAAAACCGCAGGGATTTGTATATTTAAAGTATTAATTACCAGTTAATTACTTTAATTATGGCCACCCCTGTGATTTATGTTATTTATTCAAAAATTGTTCTTGATGCTTTATCTGTTTCTAAAATAAAGCTCAATAAATGCAGACGGGATTTTATGATTGAGATTTTCATGCTATACCTGAGTATCCCTTCACGGATTAACTTTCTCCAGTTAGGCCGTTACAGCCGTTTTGGCGAACAACGTTTCCGCCGCCAGTTCGAGCAAGGGTTTGACTTCTTTGGCTTTAATAAAGCCCTATCAATGCCTTGGATTGGCAGTCGCACCGCTGTTGCCTTCGATCCAAGCTTCATTCATAAATCAGGCAAGAAAACCCCTGGTATTGGATACTTTTGGTCGGGTTGTGCTGGCAGGGCACTTCGGGGGATTGAAATCCTTGGACTTTCGGTAATCGATGCAGACACCCGGTTAAGTTTTCATTTGGATGCTGTACAAACGCCTCCGACAAACTGTCTTCAGGATAACGACCTGTCGTTAATCGATTGGTATGCCGGGGTTATCAAGAACTACATGGAACAGATATTATCAATTACCAACTATGTTGTTGCAGATGCCTATTTCTCCAAGAAAAACTTTGTCGAAAAGATTCTGGGATGCTCCCTACATTTGGTCAGCAAGCTTCGGGACGATGCAGACTTATCATACCTTTCCACACAACCAAAAACCGGCAAAAGAGGTAGGCCAGCAAAATATGGGGGAAAAGTTGATCCTACCAATTTAGATCCAGAACACTTCACCCTGATTGAAAACAACAAAGGAATAATAGCATACTCAGGTATTGTATATTCAAAGGCTCTTGGCCGAAACATTTTACTGGTTGTCGAACAGTTCCTGATAAAAGGAAAAACAACTTATCGTCTTTTGTTTTCAACCGATATCCTGCAAGCCCCAATTGATGTAATCGATATTTATCACACCCGGTTCCAAATCGAATTTGGATTCAGGGATGCCAAGCAATCCGCAGGGCTTGAAAACTCGCAGGCAAGAAGTGGAAATAAGCTCAACTTTCATTTCAATACCGCATTGACAACTGTAAATATTGCCAAGATCATGCAACTGAGCAACCCGCAAACCCGGGAAAACCCATTCTCGATGGCAACTTACAAGATATTGTTTCACAATACGTTGTTGTTGTCGCGATTTTTCCGCCTGTTCGCCATTAACCCGAACTCAATCAAAAATCGTCAACATGTCAATGAACTATTGTCTTTCGGCACGATGGCCGCTTAATTATAAATCACTTTTTGAACGAACTATTGTAACTTTGAAGACGCAAAAATAAAAAAAAACTGACTGCTGTATAGTTCTTAGGTTTAATATTGGTGAATGGTGATTCGTTGTAGATGTCTAAATTATTTGTGTTGAATTCCTTAGCGTGTGTTTGATTTAGAGGAAAGTAAAACCATCAAATGCAGGAATGTGCATCTGATGGTAATCTGGAGAGTACTAAACAAATTTTAATGCGCCTTGGTGTGTTTGGTCAATTTTCAAAACCTCGTTAAACGCAGCCCAAGCCTTTTCTTTGTTGGCTCTGCCCAAGTTCCCTAATCCGATCAAGTATTGGCAAAGTTGGTAATTGCGCAGTTTTAGGTCATCTTCCCAAATTAACAGATCAGGAAGCGAAACGGCGAAATAATCGATCTTCACTTCGTCATTTAAATGCTCCATCCCGAAATCTATAAGCATGTCAAAGCACTGGTTAGCATCAGCCTGTTTCCCTAACTTTTGCAGAGCGAGACCTTGATAGAAAATTGTGTCAGGCTGCTGGTCGTTATAGAACATTGCGGCTGACACTTCACTCAATCCTCGCGAAGCTTCCGTAAAAACGGCTATTGCTGTTGGGGCGTCATTCATTCCTTCGCAGGCTACGCCTAACCAATACAATAATTCATTTTCCTGTGCGCCATAAAGTTTTCCTTCGCCCAGGTTTATGGGATATTTACGAGCACCTAATAGTAACTCCTCAGCTTTTTTTAATTCGGCATTTTCAATTGCTTTTTTAGCCATCTCTGTCAAACTGAAAACATACTGGCCAGTTATTTTCCCTTCTCCTCCTTCCCATGGATGAAATTGACGTGACATGATTAATTCAAAAGCTTTTTCATATTCACCCAAGATGTTGTATAGCATAGCAAGCTCCAAAAAGAGATCATCACGTTCATCACAAAGAGATCGGTACTGTTGAAGTTTTTTCAGTCTTTCTTTGGGTGCATGATTTAGCCGTTTGTATAGTTGATCCAGCTCCATCAAGACTCTGGCGTCATTTTTATCTAGCTCAAAAGCCTTTTCAAGCGAAGCCAATGCTTTTTCTGTATTGCCCTGTTTGTTGAAATAGGCCAGCGAAAGATTGCGGTGTGTAGTTGGGAAGTTCGAATTGATAGAGACAGATTTCTCCCAGCATGTGACTGCTTCATCAAAGTTTTTGAAAGCATACCAGAAATTCCCCAGATAGTAAAGCGCTTTGTAATCGTTCGGATTCTGATTGGTAGCCCATTGAAGGGTTACAACAGCCTCAGACTGATTTGGAAAACAATAATCGGGACATAACTCCAAAGCCTCCGCCAAAGTTGCATTTGCTTCGGTTTCTTTTCCTGACTGAGACAAGAACCAGGCTTTATAATACATGGCCATAGGATAAATGTTGCCGCCTTCCTGCTCATCAATACCAAGATTAATCAGTTGAACTGCTTCTTCATATAAGCCGGCGTAAGCATAATCCAGTGCAAATTCAATGTAATTATGAATATTCTTACGGATCAATTTCTTCATTTCAGTCAATGCATCAACATCGTCATTAATTATGTACTTTTCGAAATACAAACTGAAGTTAAACTGATCCAGTTTCAACGATTCATTGCACAACGCAATGGCCTCTTCCTTTCGATTCAATTTGCGAAGTATGCTCACTTTTAATTGGCGTCCTTTGTGATTGTGCCAGTTGCGTACCAATGAACGATCAATGACTTCAAGGGCAGATTCCCACTTTTTGTTTAGTGTTTCAATCCGGGCAATCTGGAAGTAGCCACTATCCATCCAGGCAGCGTTCCAAACCGATTTGTAGAACGATTGGTAGGCGTGATCTGGATCTCCCATGTAACGCTGGGTTAGTCCTAAATTGAAGAATGGTTCTCCATCAATGGGGTTGGGATTTCGGTCAGTGAGTGTTTCGATGGCTGTTTGAAAATACTTTACTGCTTTCTTGAACTGTCCACGACGCAAATACCAAAGTCCAAGCGCATTGTTGCATCGGCTATCGCCTGAATCACGTGATAGAGCTTCCTCATAGTAGGGGCGAGGATCATAAGTGGCGTGGCGATACTGTTCCAGGTGCAAGCCGGTGAGGTACAGCTGTTCATTGCTGTCCACTTCTTTTGGGGCCTTTGCTGGTTTTGCAGCTTCTGGTATTTCTCGCTTTTTTGTCGGTTCGGTCGACCATTTCACAAGGCAGTTCCCATCCGCAGTTAAAACAGAAATCATTAATTTTTCAGGGTTTACTTCTGCTGGAAGCTCCAGTATCTTTTCATAGGATGTTTCCGGATGAAAATCGACTGTTTCGTCCAAAAGTAGTTTTCCTTCGCTGCTAAGCAAGATTTTTCCGGCTGGATACGCGGCAGTCGTGTAAACCTTAATGGTCAATTTCCCATCCCTGATTTCCAGGTTAAGCATTGCGTCTTTTGTCGCATTTTTCACCACTCCTAAATCACGGTATGGCATAAAATACTGGCTAAAAGACTTCTCCTCTCCCGGCATCAGCCATGAAAAGTCGGGCTGGTTGTCGGTATAAACACCACACATCAACTCAATATAAGGACCATCTTCATCGGTCAGATTGCGGTCCCATGCTTGCCCAAAGTCGCTGTGCCCCCAGGTCCATTGCTTTTTTCCGGGCGAAATATGGTGGTTGGCTACATGGAGCAAACCTCCTTTGCTATCATTTTCATATCCGCCAACGAAGTCGTAGTCTGAAGTAATGGCCATATAGGAGGTCGGTACTGGAATGTTTTTGTAACGTGAGATATCCGTTCCCGGAGAATAGTCAACTTTGTAGTAGGTCCCTTTTGCAATTGGGAACTCGGAAACATCCCGTTTCCCGTGGTCAAACACTGCATTTACATCAGGCGGGAATATCGACTGGTAATCATCATTCACTTTAACGGCTGGATTGGCCCACCACAAAAAGGTTTGCGGGTGATTAGTACGGTTGTATAGTTTCACCTTTATTTCAAGATATGCTTTGTCAGGATGTAACGTAAACCCTGCCATTCCACGGGTTCGGAACATACGCTCCAGTTCGTTGCACCAAACCGTTACACTACCATCGGCATAATTTTCAATCCGGTGATCGGTTGGCTCATAGGTTGATGGCCGATGGTGTTGTGGCCAGTTAAATTCGATGCCACCCGATATCCATGGACCTGTTAAACCAACCAGGGCGGGTTTAATTACTTGATTATAATACACAAAATGTCGTTTTTTCATTTTGTCGTAGGCCATTTGAATGCGTCCACCTAATTGTGGTAGGATCATTATTTTCAGATACTGATTTTCTAGAAAAATGGCGTCCCATTCCACGTCTTGCTTTTGATCTTCAATTTTTTCAATAACCGGATGGGGATACACCACACCACTACTCCCTTGATAGACACGTTTCTCCAGAAACATTGGGTTTTTTTCTGGTTTGCCAATTCCGTAGGTTGGAATTACTACTTTTTCATACCAAGCTTTTACTGTCATAATAAGAATGAATAAAATTTTTGAATTGAATTATATCGAGACAGGCCTGTCTGTATTAGTTTTTCGATTGAAAAGCTGCTTCTACTTCTTCCAAAGATTTGCCTTTGGTTTCCGGTAATCTTTTTAAAATGAACATAAAGCCGAGAAAGCAGATCAATGCGTATAACCAAAATGTTCCACTGGCATTCAGAAGACTGTTGAGAATAGGGAACGTGTAAGTAAGCGCAAAGCTCGCCGTCCAAAGTGCTGTTGTGGCGATTGCCATGGCCGCTCCCCGCACGCGATTTGGAAATATCTCGGAAAGGACAACCCAGGTAATTGGAGCCAGTGTCATGGCGTAAGTGGCAATTGCTATCAATACCAATATTAATATAGCCATCCCTTCTAATTCAAAGAAATAACTACTTCCCAGGGCTAAGTATATCAAAGCGAGTCCTGCTGACCCAAAAAGCATCAATTTACGACGCCCCCAGCTATCAACCATCCGCATGGCAAGAAAGGTAAATATGAGGTTGACAGCTCCTGTGATGACAATATTGAACAGCATGTCCCCAACGGAATAGCCTGCAGAGGTAAAGATTTCTTCGGCATAGTTGAAGATCACGTTGATGCCACACCATTGCTGAAATATTGCCAGTATGATTCCCAAGACGAGTAGGGGGCGCATCTTTTTTGATCGAAGTTGTCTCCAGTCTGCTTTTGAGTTGGATGAATTCAAGGTTTTTGCAATATTTTCTTCTTCAGCTACGGCGTAGTCTCGTCCGCCTATGCGCTCGAGAATCTGTAGGGCCTGCTGTTCTTTCCCCTTTTTCACTAAAAATCGTGGGCTTTCAGGAATAAAGAAAGCTAAAAGAAAGAAGCTTATTGACAGGAATGTTTCCGTCCAAAACATCCATCGCCAGCCCATTTGCCCATTCCATGATTGAATGATTTCAAGATCCGTGGCACCTGGCTTTATCTTGTCGGCAATCAGGTAATTTATTATTTGAGCAGACAGAATGCCAATCACAATGGTCAATTGGTTAATCGAAACCAGCCGGCCACGGATTGATGCCGGTGAAATTTCTGCAATATACATCGGGGAGATTGCCGATGCCAGGCCAATGCCTACACCACCGATTAGCCGGTAAATAATAAATGGTGTGAAGTGACTGACCGCACCTGTTCCTATGGCAGAGATGGTGAATAGAGCAGCGGCGAAGATTAAAGGAAGCCTTCTTCCGTAACGTTCTGATATGTATCCGGAAAAGAGTGCTCCAATTAAACAGCCGATCAATGCGCTGCTCATCGCCCAACCCTGGAGATATGGTGAAGATACAATATCAAAATAGCGTTCATAGAAGGGTTTGGCCCCACCAATAACAACCCAGTCGTATCCAAAAAGCAGTCCGCCCATGGCAGAGACCATCGTGATCCCAAGAATGAAGCGATTGTTTAGTGTTGATTTGTTCATTTTTCTGACTTTTAATAGCTGGTGTAAAACTAGGAATGTCAGAGGAAGTTGAAAATGCTCTATTTTATCAAAATATGGATGATCTTACTATTATTAGTTGTCAAGGAAGTCTGATGTTGAAGGCTGGAATATCACGTTTTCGCATTGTGTCGTTTATCTTTAGAGTCTTTTCTAGTGTCTCATTATTTCGTTTATTTGTTGCTGAATATTGACAATATTAATTAATTGTGCATGGTGAAGAAACAAGATGGATTTCCAGGGCAGTTAAGTTATGTGGTTCCCGAAAAGATTTTGAACATGGTTAAAGACAATCCAATGATTTCGGATCTGTACACAACCGACATTGGTTATTATCCCCATGCTGGACATCATTTCAGGGAGAGGAAAACAGCTATTGAACAATTCATTCTAATTTATAATACCCAAGGGCATGGCGTAATAAAGATTGGAGATTCAAGTTTTGAGTTGGCCCCTGATCACTTTTTTATCATCCCGGCAGAAGTCCCACACGCCTATTACGCTGATTCTGAAAATCCATGGTCCATATATTGGATCCATTTTGCTGGGAATAAGGCCAGACAAATCGCCAAACCCTTATTGCAGCCGGTTTTTATCGAGCGGAGCAAAACTTCACGTCTCAATGACCGGATAGCGCTTTTTAGCGAGATTTTCCAGAATTTGGAACGGGGATTCAGTATCGAAACATTGGAATACATTAATTTATGCCTGCCACGCCTGCTGGCCAGTTTTACTTACCTGGAAAGATATAGGTTGGTCAATGAGCAAATTGCGAAGGACCCGGTAGGCCTGAGCATAAACTTTATGCTGGAAAACTTGAGTTGCAAATTTAGACTTTCAGAATTAGCCCAGGTCGTCAATTTGTCAACCTCCCATTACTCCCGCCTATTTTTAAGTCGAACCGGACATTCGCCTATTGACTACTTTATTCAGTTGAAAATTCAACGTTCATGCAAGCTTCTGGACAGTACCAACCTGTCTGTTGCTGAGGCCGCGCGAGAGGCGGGGTTTGATGACCAGTTTTATTTTTCCCGTCAATTTCGAAAAGTAATGGGCATGTCCCCCCGGGAATTTAGGAAGAGGTGATGATTATAGGTCATTTTCGGTTTATTCTTCCAAAGCGTCCAATATATCCAACTTTATCGCTTCCCAATATTTACCTTAATAAGTCTGCAAAACCATGAAATGAAATAGCTTTCGTCAATGCCCAGTTTTTCATGGTATGGCTTGATGCTACAACACCCTTTCAAACCTTGCTTCAACCAGCTCTTTATAGCTATCCTTGAAATCATTGGACAGAAAACTGTCATCGATCAGATCCATCCATTTGGATTTACTTTTCTCCATCTTTTTGAAGATATTTTCCTGTTGTTTTGCATCAAGGTGAAGTGTTGTGAAGGCAGCTTTGAAATCGTGCCGCTTGATTTTTTTCTTTTTGCCGTTCAGGGTCAAAGCCAGGTCCTCGTCATCTGCGGGATTGACCAATGCGGTTGCCAGAAGGTCATAAGCAGGGGCAAGTACAGTGCCTATTCCCGGCTGATGGATCAGTGAAAAGTTCTTTAGGTGCATATCGGCATTTCCGGTTAAGAAAGAGAACAGGACCAGCTCACAAAAGTTAACGACATCCAGGCCAGGATTGGACGAGTATTTCATGATCGCTTTACCGATTTGTTCATAGCTCCCGTTGTATTTTTCTTCAGTCAGCCGTTCGGTCAACTGGCACATATCTTCCATGTGAAGCTTGCTTTTTTTTACCTGGTCAATCCGTTTGGTAATATAAGCAAGGTTCCCTGACTGCATACTTATCAGGCTGTGTGGGACTACATTGATTTTGGCCAGGCTTGCCAGGTGCATGGTCAGGTCTTCCACTTCCGGCAATTGTGGATAGTTGGGGCTTGGGGGTTTCAATATGTAACCGCCCCATAGCCCAACAATTGTAAACCGTTTGGGTGTGTCCCGATGGTCCCCGGGAGCCAGGTGAAGCGAAAGCTTGGCCTGTACCCCGGTTACAGTGGTTTGGCTTTCTAAAACTTGTTCCTCCAGTTTTTCCAGTTCATCTTCTTTATAGGGCAAAACCGGGGGAACTGTCTGTCCAAACATCTTTTTGCTGCACGGTACATGGAAATCCTGTTCATCTTTGTCCAATGGCTTATAGCAATAGAGACAGTTCATGTTCTTACGCATTTTCTTCGTTTGCAGGGATAACACTCACAGCCCCGATACAATCTTTGCAACAGGCCATCAAAAGCCCCATCCTATCACGGGGGTTTAACTTCCAGTTCCTTTCGGCAATGTCCAGCAACCAACCTTCAGGGATCAGGCCATCAAAAAAGGGGAACATGGTCCTGGAGGTAAATTCGGCTTCCTGCAAAGGTAAAGTAAGGCTTATGGCTTGAGGGGAACCAGAATCCAGGTAATTTTTGTCGTATTGAAAATGGTAGCCCTCCTCGTCCTGGACCAGCCATCCAGCCAGCCGATCGTTCATCTTTATTTCAGCTTTCCTTTTTGCCATCATTCATCCTTTCTGATTTCAACCGGGCCAACTTCGTAGCCAAACAATTTAAGTACTTGGTTCACTTTGTCCAGGCGCAGGGTTTCTTTTCCTTGTTCCAGGTCGCGGATGAACCGTAAACCTACCCCTGCCTTTTCCGCCAGTTCAGGTTGGGTCAACCTTACAGCCCCCCGTTTCTCTTTTATAAAATCATTTAATCCCATAATTTATATCTTAACGGGTATAAATTTAATAAATTGTCTTGAAATTATACCATATCGGGTATAAAATATTTATTTTTGAATTTAATTATACCCGATAGGGTATAGTGTTTATTTGAACTAACCTGTTTATACCCGAACAGGTATAAGCTTTGGGAATAGAAACAGCCACACTGTCTATTGAGGTTTTTCAAGGCTGATGATTAAAATAGACCGGGTGTTACCCTGTTCACGCCTGAGAGACATTTTTTTGTGAATGCACAATTTCTTAAAAAAATCAGGCACTATTTTACAAAATAATGAAATTTTAATGTGCCATTTTGATACCAAAAATAGTCGTTTTTGAGACAAAATATCCCCTTTAAATTTATGTCCAGATTCCTTTTATTCTTTCAAAAAAATGCTTTAACTTTTTCATAATGAATACGTTCTAATGCATGTGAACTATAAGGTGACCTGGTTTTTTAGCGGTCTTGTAACCTTTTGATATACAGTTCGGAACAAAGATACATTCGAATCCTGGTATCCCGACAAATAAAATGGTTAAGTTGCTGATATACAATTTAACCCTTTTTTTATGTCTCGACATTGTCCCGACAATCTGAAAAACTCACCTTTTTTCTGGTGTTTTTGACTGAAATAAAATGATTAAATTTGTATATCCTTTTATGTTGATAATGGGATTAAAAGTTCAAAAAGGCAGTATCGTTTGGTATTGCCTTTTCTCATTCTTATATATGAATTGGGTATGTTGCAAACTGTTCTGCTTATATCCTTACTTTTATCTGAATTGGATCATGTACAATTACTTTTTTCTATGATTTTCAGAAATGAATTGTTTTGGTTGGGGGAGTGGGTTTTAAGAAACAGTTTTGGATTTGGGACTTCCTTGCAAAAACAACCTACAAACCTCATGTATTCGATATGATGTATCAAATTGTTTGTGTGAAGGCCAGTATCTGCACCCGGGGCCAAAACATATTGAATTTGCCCTTACATTTCCTGATGAAGGGCCAAAAGGAAACCTTAATACAAATGCTCATTTACGCTCTGTATTTTTCGGACGTTCGGAAACAATACCTATTGTTGATGGCAATCTTTCATTGGGGGATTTTGGTTTTATCTATTTTATAGATTGGGACCAAATCCGGGAAAGAAAAAGGGTTTGCGAGGTACAGATTATGGGGGAATATAATCATCCAAAATCATTAGGTTTTTGGGTATTTATTTCCGGCCCTTCAAAGACACTAGATATTCAAAAGAGCTCGATTTATAGGAACACATTGAGAGAAATAATTAAATTAATTCTATAGAGGTCATCATTTAAGTACTTACTATTTGTAGATGTGTAATATTGAACTAAATCCGCCTCTGGCGGACAGCCGGAACCAAAGTTATTGATTATTGGTAAATTGGGGCCATGTTTCACATTTAAATATCAACATCATGAAAAAAAAGAAATGAACCTACGTTAGTTGAGAAAGCTATCCAAACCATTGATGGGTTTGAGAAAGTGTACAAACTGTTGCATCAGCAGGTTATCCTCCGCGGACAAAGCCGCAGTACCCTAGAGAACTACATCCGGCGTATTGCACAAATCTCGCTTCATTTTGGGCGTTTGCCTGAGCAGGTTTCCGACGATGAGATTAACGAGTACCTTTCTTCGCTGGCCTTGTCGGCCAAATCCCCTTCACGCAGTAATTTTAAACATGCCGTTTATGGCTTGCGTTACTATTTCCGGCTGCTTGGCAACAACAAACGGGCCATCTCCCTGCCCTCGCTGAAAGGGGACACCCGCCTGCCGGTGATCCTGAACCGTTCGGAACTGCGGGAACTGTTCAGTGCGCCAACACTTCTGAAGCACCGAATCGTACTCACACTGATTTATTCTGCCGGGCTGCGGGGCCAGGAAGTAATCAACCTGAAACTGTCGGACATCGACTTTGAACGCAAAACCATCCACATCCGGCAAAGCAAGTACAAGAAGGACCGGATCGTCCCGCTTTCCCGGTACATGGCCCAGGGGTTAAAAAAGTACATCGCAGCGGAAAATCGGCACGTGTGGCTGTTTAACGGGAAAGAACCCGATGGCCGTTACAGTGTGCGCGGCCTTTCGTGGGTGATGCGCGAAACGCTGAAAAAGACTTCAATCAAAAAACAGGTCAACCTGCACGCGCTGCGGCACACCTACGCCACCCATTTGCTGGAGGAAGGACTGAACATTGTGACCTTGAAAGACCTGTTGGGGCACTCCGAAATCGCCACGACCATGATTTACCTGCACCTGGCCCAATGTCCTTGGATTAAGCCGCACAGCCCGCTGGACACCCTGTACGGTAAAAAGAAATGAGCCGGACCGGGTTTGAACTGGAGGGTGCAATCCAAAAGTTTGGCCGGCAGTTTACTGAAAAGTATCGCCCCAACGCTTATCATCAGCGTATACTGCATGCTTTATCGGTTTGCCGGACTTTGGCTTTGGGCGGCCATAAAGAAGCCTGCGACTGCTGCGGGCAGATCCGTATCAGCTATAACAGTTGCCGCAACCGTCACTGTCCGAAGTGTCAAAGTTCAAAGCAGGCAGCCTGGGTGGAAGATTTGCTGGAAACGACCCTTCCGGTCAAGCATTACCATATTGTGTTTACCGTTCCGCACCAACTCAACACGATTTGTATGCAGGATAGCCAATGGTTTTACGGGCGGCTGTTTTCATCGGTGTGGGAAACCCTGCGGCAGTTTGGCTACACACGTTTTGGTGTTGAAACCGGGGCGGTGTGCGTACTTCACACCTGGGGGCAGAACCTGAGTTTTCACCCGCACATCCATTGCCTTGTTCCCGCAGCCGGAGAAACAGTTTCGGGGGCTATGAAACCCGTTGGCAGCAGCGGGAAGTTTCTTTACCCCGTTAAACAGCTCAGCCTGGTTTTCCGGGCCAAGCTGATGGAGAGCATCGAAAGGGAACTCAAAAAAAAGGGGCTGTCAGAAAAGTACCGTCCATTGCTTAAGGCCGCATGGAGCAAGCCCTGGTCGGTGCATTGTAGATAAAACGGTCGAAGTTGTGCCACCCATTTCGGTTCAAGTTGTGCCAGGTATTTCGGTCGAAAGTGTGCCACGTGTTTCGGGCCAAGTTGTGCCACTGATTATACAGAAGAATGATTTCTATCTTATCGCTGATAACCAAACTCAGGGATATGGCCGCAAAAAAGATAGATATTATGGATGTACGACAATTAATCCAGTTAAAAATCAGGGGAGAGAGCAACCGCAGTTGCTCCTCCATTTTATCGATTCACCGCAATACGGTAAATTATTATGTGCGGCAATTGAAAGCTACGGGCAGCACCTATGCAGATTTGTTGCTGCTGGGCGATGCAGGGCTGAAGGAACTTTTTCCAAACCGAACGTCTTCGGACATTGACCGTTACGAAGAGCTGTCGCAATACTTCTCCTATTTTAAGCAGCAACTGCTTTTGCCCGGGGCCACACGGGAGGTTCTGTGGAAAGAGTACCTTTGCAAGCATCCGGAAGGCTACGGCTATACCCAGTTTAACGAGCACTTGAACGTATGGCTGGGACAAACCAAAGCAAGCGGGAAGTTTATGCATAAAGCCGGCGACAACCTGCTGGTAGATTATTGCGGTAAAAAGCTTCAGGTCATTGATAAATCAACCGGGGAAATCCGGGAGGTTGAAGTGTTTGTTGGCATCCTTCCCTGCAGTGGCTACACTTATGTTGAAGCCAGCCTTAGCCAGGGACGCGAGGACTTTATCAGTTCGATCAACAATTGTTTCCGGTTTTTAGGGGGAAGCACCAAAGCCATTGTCCCCGATAATCTAAAGTCGGCCGTTACCAAAGCCAGCAAGTACGAACCGGTTTTGAATAAAACACTGAAGGACCTGGCACTCCATTACGGCTGCGTGATCAACCCCACGCGTTCGTACTCACCCCAGGACAAGGCGATGGTTGAAGGGGCCGTAAGGCTGGTTTATCAACGCATTTTCTTTCCGCTTCGGAACATGGCCTTTTTTAGCCTGGACGAGCTCAATGTCCAGCTTGGTACCGAGCTTGAAAGATACAATGCCTGCCTGATGGAAACCTACCAGGCCAGCCGTCGCAAACTGTTTGTTGACCTGGAGCAGGAATACCTTCATCCATTACCTTCAGAGCCATATCAAGTCAAGCATTACAAGCGGGCCAAGGTGCAGAAAATGGGGTACATCTACCTGTCAGATACCAAAAACTATTACAGTGTCCCGTACCGTTACATTGGCCGCCAGGTTGAGCTGCAATACAACCGGAACACCATTGAGATTTACTGTGGATCTGAGCGTATTGCCTGCCATAAAAGGGTTTTCCGCCCCGGACAATACGTGACCATCAAAGAACACATGAGCAGCACCCACCGGTTTTACAGCGACTGGAGCCCGGAATACTTTAACAAACTGGCCCAAAACATTGGGGTAAAAACAAGTGAATACATCGCTTTATTGATCCGGCAGCAGGATTATCCTGAAACAGGTTATAAGCAGGCACTGGGTATTTTAAGCCTGAAGAAAGCCTTCGACAAACACCGGATTGAAACAGCCTGTACCATGGCCCTGCCCCATGAAAGGTACAGCTACCGTACCATCAAACGCATTTTGGAAAACAACATGGATAAAATGATGGAACCCACACCACAGCAACTTTCTATTCCTGTACACATGAACATACGGGGCCCTGAATCTTATAATTAACCATCTTAAAATAAATAGAAATGAACAATCAAAGCACCATTGAAAAGATGAAACAAATGCGGCTGTATGCCATGGCCGAAAATTACTACAACAGCACGCAAAACAACCTGCACAGGGATTTTACGCTTGACCAGTACCTAGCCTTGCTGATTGATCAGGAATGGGAATACCGGTACAACAAACGTATCCGGAACCTGATTGCCTCGGCGGGCTTCAGGTACCCCGCCTCGGTACAGGATGTAAATTACTCGGCCAACCGTTCCCTGGACAAAAACACCTTTGAACGACTGGCTTTGCTTGATTTTATCAAACGCGGCGAGAATGTGATCATCACCGGGGCAACCGGTACAGGGAAAAGCTACCTGGCACAGGCGCTGGGGCATAATGCCTGCACCATGCAACACAAAACCATGTACTTTAACTTTGCGCGGCTCGTCGACCAAATTAAACTCTCGAAGCTCGAAGGAACCTACCTTAAGCTGTTGAATAAGATTGAGAAAAGCGATCTGCTCATACTCGATGATTTTGGGTTAATGTCTTTTGATGACCAGGCAAGAAATGCCCTCATGGATATAGTTGAACTGAAATACGACAAGACCTCCCTGATCATTGCAGCACAGATACCGGTAAAAAACTGGCATGAAACAATAGGGGAAGGAACCATTGCCGATGCCATTTTAGACCGTCTGGTACATGCTTCTCACCGGATTGAATTAACCGGCGAATCGCTGAGGAAAAACAAAATGAAGAAAACTCAAATAATTTAATAATTTTGGTCTGGAAGTCATTCTTTTTTTGTGGCACAACATCACCGAAACAAGTGGCACAATTACACCGAAATATCTAGCATTGTGAGCCCTCGCTGGGCAAACCGGAACAGGTGATCAAATACCTGGGGCAGTACACGCACCGGGTAGCCATCACCAACCAGCGAATCACCGCAATAAATGACAAGACCGTGACCTTTATGCACAAGGATTATGCCGACGGGGCCAAACAAAAGCCGGTAACACTCGACGGAGTTGAGTTCTTAAGAAGGTTTTCCCAGCATATTTTGCCGCACCGCTTTGTGAAGATTCGGCGCTATGGTATTTACAGCAGTCGGGCCAGGGCACTGCGCAACAAACAAAACCCAAAGATGCAGGTCAGCCTGAAGCCCAAAGAAAGCCCGCAGGAGCGGATTAAACGGCTCACCGGATTTGATGTGTACCGGTGCCCGTTCTGCAAACAAGGCACCATGCTCCGTATCGAAGAACTGCCGCGGGTACGCTCGCCATCAGACTTTTATGCCCAGAACACTGCCTGGCACTTGTAATTTTTACCGCCCCAAACCAGTCTGTACATTTAAGCAGACAGGAATTGTATTATCCAAACCAAGCGAAAACCGGCGAAAACCCAACATCTGTTGGGAACCGAAGCCATAAAGGAAGAGCAAAATGAAAAAACCGGCCGACCCGGTTCGTACTGTGGCCAGAAACCTGTCCTGAAAAAGCAACGCTGAGAAACCAAAAAAGTATTGATAAGTCCATAGAAAAACACCCGGGCCCCGGATTGTAGTTCAACCGGGGCTCAAAGCTGGGCACTTCGTGCCGCTTAAAGCCCTATTTATTGTTGGCAGCAACCATTCTTCCATCGGAATTGATACCGGTTCAATAAAAACACGTTTAATTGTTGTAGCTTCCATGTTTATCTCTCCATCTCTTTAATTCGGTTAATAAATTTTCTATTTGATCTACAGAATGAATTGAGGATACAGTTATCCGGACAATGAACTTATCCATTTTAGCAGGGTAGGTTATTGAAGGTGCAATAATAAAATTATCCTCAAGCCATGTTGAAAGGCTCTGTGCCGATTGTTTGTCCCTGAAATAGATAGGGATGATAGGTGTATTTTTACCTGAGGTATCAAAGCCCATTTCCTGAATTCCATTTCTTAGAAGTTCCGAGTTTTCAATTAGCTTTTCGCGCAACTGAGGATTGTTCCTGATCAATTTTATAGAAGAACAGGCGGCAGCAACAATAGCTGGTGGCAGCGCAGTAGATGCACCGTAAAAAGACGATTTATTCCGTATTCCCTGTACGAATTTCTTCCTGCCTGAAAGAAAACCGCCATACGAGCCCAAGGCTTTGCTCATCGTTTCCGATTGATAAATATCCGGAGCATTGCCTAGATTGAAATGTTCCGGGGTTCCTCTCCCATTTGTCCCTAGAATGCCGGTGGCATGCGCATCGTCAATAATTATGATGCCGTTGTATTTTTCGACAAGAGGATATATCTGGTCGATTGGTGAGATTTCTCCGGTAAGGGCAAATATACCATCGGTAATAATAAGCGGACGCTGATTAACTGATCCCTTCAATAATTTCTCCAAATGATCAGGATCACAATGATTATAAAAACTTACATTGGAAAATCCATTAGGAATACCATCGGTTATGCTGGAATGAGCCATCGAATCGGCAAAAACTACAGAATATTGATCTTTCAGGCTTTCAAGCAACAATTTGTTTCCCATGTATCCTGAAACAAAAACAATTGCATCTTCCTGTGATTTGAATTCAGACAAAAGCTGCTCCAGTTCCAGATGAATATCTGATGTGCCGGTAGTTTTCCTCGATGCCGAAAAGTTTACCCCGTATTTTAGCAATGCACAGACAGCTTCCTTTACAACCTCCGGATGGTTTGCCAACCCCAGATAATCGTTACCGGCGAAATAGGAGTACTTTTTATTTTTCAGGCTTATATAATTGCCAATCCCACTATTTAAGGTTATCATTTCCTTCATTTTTTTTTATTACTTATCATTTTCATGTCTGTAATTGAATTTAAACTCAAAAGATGTAACAAATTTTTACAGTATGCCGTTTTTTTACCGCTATAAAACTCTTTTTGCACTTCATAATCGCTGCTCCTGTTTACTTCACGCTCGGTAGCATCCATGTTGGCTTCCTGTACTTGGTGCTTTTCTAATTCGGACTTAAGCCGCACTGGGTTTGTTAATGGGCAAGCCCCATCCCTTTAAGCGTTTCCTCCAGGATTGGGGACAAGACTTTTATCAATTGGCTCACTTTTGCCTGGGTAACCCCAAAATAGGAGGCGTGGAATTACTGCAAGGAGTAATTCTTCAAGTAAGCCATCAAAAAGAACAATTTTGACCCGCGGCCTTGAAGGCAAGCATTCTTTTGTTCTTTGAAAGCCATCTTTACCCTTGGCTTCCCCTGTAATGTATGGTAATAAAAATACCTTGTGCAATGTGGCTCAAATGAATCGTGCAACATCTCGAATTCCTCAACAATTAAACTGGTCATTGATAAAAATTGTGGCGGGCGTTACTTTAGTTTTAATAGGTTTTCCATATTACGAAGAAACGATTCCCCAACGTACGCGCATACATACGAGCATGCATAATATCAACATTCAATTGTTATTATCCCTATTCTTCTATAGTAACCTCCATGGATTGTTTCGCACTTGAATTATGAGAACCAAATAAGGCAACCTTCCAAATACCAAAATCCGATGCATTACCCTCTAATATAAATTCAACCTCGAAACTGTCTTTTTCTTGGCTAACACCGACATCTTTTTTAGGAATAATCCCTTTTACAATATGTCCAAAATCAGTTTTCTCTATTTCATAAAAAACATCCTTCTTTTCATTCGGATTGAAAGCTATATGGTGCTTTTCTGTAAACTTTCCACCTATGTGCATATTTAAAATACTCGACTGTGAATTGTTCTTATTTTCATATACTTTTGCAAATAATAGAATATTTTTAGCGCTTTGACCAAGTTTAATCTTAGCAACCTCTTTCCCATACCAATCTAGCACTTGATAATTCATGTCTGTTAATGATTTTTGCACATCCTCTAAGTTAATAGGGTCCTTGCAAAGTTTCATAGGCCAGGATTCAGGTCTATATTTTAATTCGGATGATTCAAGTGTAATTGCATCAGATTTTACTCTAGCATAAAAGCCTGTTTGAAAAATAATAATAGGAAAATCTTTAACAAGAGATTCTCCCGGCTCAAGCATGTAATTTATGTTTATCTCTTTTTGTCTTATTTTTAATATACCGTGCCCTTTCGAAAACATTTTACCTGTATTTAATATTATTAAACGTAATATCCCTTCTGCTTTACCGTTATGGAATGTATGAGGCTCTAATAAAGATAAAGAAGTTTCTACTTTTTCTTTCCATTGAATATTTTCACCCTTAGTTTGCCCAAAAACTTTATTCTTAGCATTAAGCTTACGGAGTTCTTCAATATGTCCTAAACGACGTAGTCCTAACTCTGCCTGCCACCTATTTGCTAATAATACGCAATCAGCTCCCATTTCATAATATTTTTGTACTCCCATTTGATAATGAAGTGGTCCACACCAAAGAGGAATATTTGCTTTTGGATCATCCTCTAATTCATCACCCCAGTATGGATCGTGCTCAAAATCACAATGGTTACATGGTGTGGCGGAACTGCAAACTTCTTTTTGTAGTCCTAAATCAAAGTTTGTATCATTTCTTGGATATATAGGTGTACCGAACTTATCACCCATATCAATATAGTCTTTTATAGTATATTCCAGCTTTGAATTATATATATCATATTTAGGAATCTGTAAGGATTCAATAACAATATAGTCTAGTGTGTGACTCTTTATTAATTCCTTAATATCAATACATTGTTCCTTCAATGTTAACCCTGAGTACATCCCGTCTACAAATTCTGCTGAGAGTCCTAATCTTTTTCCTTTTTTCTTTCCTATATTATCTAATCTGGTACGCATTTCTTTTATAAAATTCAACATGATTTTTGGACTTGCTTCTTCTCGAATAAATGGAGGCCATCTGGTAAAATCCATAACCATTCCATCAAAATCAAACTTTTCAGCCGCTTCACAAAAAACATTAAAAAAATGCTCTCTAACTTTAGGTTGAAAATAGTCTAGCTGATTTCTACCGGGTATTCGCAAATTAGGATTTTTCTTATAGAAAGATCCATTGAACATTAATGGATAGTCATCTAAAGAATTTTTTCTCCACTTATCCGGTTCATTTCCATCTCCCCAGAATAAGTCCATCCGCATACTTCCCATAACCTTAATTCCTGTCTTTTTTGCTGAAGCTGTTGCAACTTCTAAAGGGGTTTTTCCTTTTGCAAGTAAGTTGCGAAATGTTTCCAACGATGATCTATATGCAGGTTTTAAATATGGAAGCATATCATCTGGTATATTTGCTCCCCATGGTTCTAAATATTTACTATCTGGATAGAGCAAATATCCACTACATACACCAAATTCCATATGTACAGTCCCAACATCAGACAGGGTCCATTGCTCAAATCTTTCTTCTAAATGAGGAATAATTTCGTTATATGTTTCGAAATTGATTATAACTTTTTTTGTTTTTTGATCTGTCATATCAGAGAAGTAATCATCCAATTGACTTTGATTGATTGGAACAAATCTTAATGCAGTAACACATGCCCCTTTTTCTAATAGAATTTCTATTTTCTCGTTATCTAGCGTAGCTATTTTTATATAAAACTCTATTTCAATTCCATTTTCACCAAAATAATATGGTTTTTCTTTTTCTGGGTTTGGACAGATCCCTTCTCTTTTCTGAAGATTAATAGGTATCCAACCTTTGTCTTGAGACAGTTTAATTTTTATCTCTCCACCATATGGTGGTCTGTTAACAGTGACAAAGATAGCATATTCACCAATCAAATTCGGATTAACTGTTACTATCTGAGAATCTTCTTTCCCCCATATAGCAACCCCTTCTATATCATTATCAATAGTGTATGGTCTTAGCAACCAATTCTCTCTATCATGTGGGATTGAACCAAAATCCCTTATCATTAATTGCTCGTCTTCCGATAACCTGCAAGGTTCTTTTGAAAGTTTGCTTATAGTTCTAAAATGATTATCTTCAAATATATCTGTCCACTTATTTAACACCATATACCCTCCATACTTTAAGTCACCTGTTTTAGGAATAATCGATAAAGTAGAATCAAGATTGTAAGTACCCTCATAACTGACACCATTCGTTACTGTTCCAGCTGTTTCCTCACCCTCAAATAAAAACGTTGATGTTGTTTCAGAGTCATCACTATATACCTCCTCAAACACCCAATTTCCTCTTACTTCATAAGTTGTTCTCGTATTATCCAGTTCAATATAAGTGTCATTCAACACATTATTTACTACATTCTCTTCCCTACCATATGCTGCAAAATTGAACAAAATTGCGATTGTAATAAATATCATGCTCACTCCTGTATTTACCTTGGGTATAGGGTGAATATGTTTCAGTGAGATATTTTTTTGTTCATAGCATTCCAGTGCCATTTGGCTTAGCATATCGTCGCCGACGCATGCCAGCAGCCCCACTTGTGCCCCAAGGCGTCGGGCAGCAATTGCTTGGTTGGTACTTTTGCCACCTACCCCGTTATAAAATACATCACCAATCAGCCCCTCTCCCAGTATAGGCATGCGTGGTACCCGGATTGTAAAGTCAACCACAAAACTTCCAACTACAAAAATATTTGACATAGGTTTCTTTTTAAATTCACTTCTAAACAATTTTCAGATTCTATCTCTAACAAAACATCATTATGTATCAACTTCGACATATATAATTCTATTACAATGATTATTTCGGGTTCAGAAATATTCAGTAAGCTTCAAGTACTCTTTCTATTTTATAGATTCCTTCTGGTTTTGTGTCGAATATCAAGATTTCTTCATCATATATCTGTTCTTTACCTTCTGATTCGACAGTAACATTATGACCTGTCCAACAATTTCGGAACCGACAAGTCTCACCGTACCGTGACTCAATTAATACGGTCTGAATTTCACCATTGCAAATGGAAGCTGAAACTATAAATCCACCACGCGCTAATAATTTGAAAGAGACATCCCATTTTTTTGGCCAGGCTGGGAAAACATTGATTACTTCAGGTTGCCCAGGCCTAGGTGAGATACTTTGCAGAAGGCCTTCTTGTATTGCAGTGCTTATAATTCCCAAAAATTCAATGGATTGTGCAGTAACTCCTTCAAAAAGGCTCATACCATTTGGCAATGGATCAAAAGCTTCATAATAATTTGTGAGTAACTCAGGGAGTAGTTCGCCCCGTCCGGCTCTGATTGTAGCGATTGGACTTCTTATGGCAGTATTGCAGTTATCTCCATTCAGAATTGAATTTTGACGTGGAACCAGATCAACGATTTTTTGTACAATTGAATCCATTGAAGGAATATGGGTTTCAAGGGTCCAATCCTCAAAGGGGAATACAGGGTTAAGCCAAACATCTTCAGAATTATGGCTGCCATCTACTTCCCCCCTATAACCTGCCGACCATACATCATCAGAAAGACAACCTTTTTCCAAAGATTTAGATCCTGGTTCGTATCCCATCGGATAAGGTGAAAGGTGATCAAGGAAAAACTGCCATTTCTCACGTAGATTTTCATCAACTCCAAGAATCTCGGAAGCATGAATTGCAAGCGGGACAACACCACGGATTGCCGCTAAATCCATTATACTGTTTTTAACCCCCCAAAAATCTTCATGTGCATTTGTTCCCTCTATGTAAAAGGTTCCATTATTGTCTCTTTTTGAAAAATTGTAATAAAATTCTGTTACGCCTTTTAAAAGAGGATATGCTTTATTCAATAACCAATCTTCATCGCACGTATATCTGTATCTCCACCACGTCTGCATTGCTATCTCAGCTCCTGATGAAACAACATGGCTTGCCCACGAATACCGCCCGACGGGATTAGGGGGTTCTTTCCTCGATTCACAATATAGGTGGCCTTCGAAGCTTCCCAAATCACGTACATATTCACTAAGTTTTGTATTCTCTTTTCTACCTAAAAATACATCCTGATATTCCTGAGCTGCATCTTCAGGAAGTATAACTGGACCATCAAATGGAGCAGTTTCAGGATAAAAGGCTCCATCTACCCCCCAACGTTGCTTAGCTGCTATTTCGGCTTCTTTTAGCTGGCTTAAATACATGTTAAAAAAAGGATCTGTAAGTTCTATTGCGTCCGCAGCATATAGGGGTAAATACATTGATTCAGTTGTCCATACCCAGAACTGTGATCCCCAAAGGCGGGTATCTCCATCAACAACAAAAAGCGACCCGTTCCATTTTGGAGGAAGCGCTCCCCGGGAAGTACTTGCCATATAATACAAATGCAGGTTCCTTACTCGTTCAAGTAGGTCTGGCTGTTCATCATCACTAGCTATATCTACAAATGTTTGGCTCCAAAAATCTTTCCACCAGTTGGTATGTTCAATATAAATTGTATCAAAAGTTTTCAATTGCATTTTTTCTAGTAAAGCCAGGGCTTCTGCTTCTGCATTATTTTTGATATTAAATGATGCCGCGGTTGAAATTAATATTGTCTTTTTACCCTTCCCGGGAGGTGTAGTAATGACAATTGAATTTTGATTATTTTTTTGTATTGATGTTGATCCGTCTATAACCCTTGCCATCAAAGCTGAGGTACAATAGTATTTCTTTTCCTTAAATTCCTGTGTTAAAAATACTGCATCGTTTTTTGTACCCAACTGATAACTTGCAACATGCCCTTTGTTTTCCACCTTCGAATCCTTCCACATTGACAAAACTACTTCAATCGGCTTGGGGATGTCTCTTCGATCATCCACTTCGACGACCATCAAATCCTGTATAGCGGAGATAAAACATCTTACTGATATGTTTTGACCAATTATCGCATCTTTTGCTTCGTAAATATTCAAATGATGGCTGAACTTCTCTTTTGTAAAAGAATTACTTCCCAGATTAATTGATATACGTCCGCATCCTCCACAGTAATCAGTTGAAGGGTCATCCATCTTTCCCTCATGATTTTTATTTACAGCGAATACATCAACACGGTTTATCTGGAATTCGACAGAACTATCAGTTGTCCATACCATGGTTCCCATTGTCCCGTTTCCGATAGGATGTCCATTAATTGGATTTTGGACCGGATCCCTATTTTTTAAATTAATATTTAATATGTTTTTTTGATAATCTATTGACAAACAAGAATCTAATAAATCTATACTGCAAAGATTAAGCTTGTTTATTTTCTTATAATCTTCATTCCTATCATTGACAAATCCACATACAAAAAAACAAAATGAGATAACTATGATTAATAAGTATTTGTTGAACATCTTTCTTGTAACGATTTTAAGATAAGCAATTAGCATCACTTTTATAATTTTTATTTTACATATTTAAATAATGAATTTATTGAGGGGCACAGTTATGTAGTGAATCAATAAAATCAATTAATCCCAATATCCACAGAGCAAAATCGATTAAAGGGAACTCTCAAAATTAACTTCGCCTTATCTTGGGTTTATATGCTTGGATAAGCCCAAATTTCATTATTCTCAACAGGTGAAATTGGAGCCTCCGGATCGCCACATTCAATAATTTGCCTGATCACCAACTTTGTCGGCTGTAAGGTTGCAAAATTGGTAAGCCAGTAATTTTGAAAGATCATGCTGTAAAAATGGCCTGACTTTGGTTTGAATACGCCCCTTTTGCTACCTCTTTCTATCGAGTCGAATATGCCCATGGGTGTATCAAGCGTAGTAAGGGCCAAATTGATATTGTCACCTTCAAACCAGACTCCATTCTGCACGGTACTGTATTCTCCACAGGTATTTGGTATCTGGTCCACTCCTACCTGAATTGTTGCCCCCAGGGAATCGTAATAAGCTTTTGGAGACTTTACTGCAAAGGGAAAAGCCTGATAGGCAGCAATAGGGTCAAGGTTCTCTTTCATCCAGATGGTTGTTGTGATTTCAATACACGGAATAGTTTTAAAAATATCCCATTGCTGTTCAATACGTTTTGCAAATTTTTCATTCAAAACATATTTGTAACGCGTAGCACATTCATTATCAACTTTCAAAGATTCCGTAATCACGGGGCTATCCTGTTTCATATCCCCAGGGCTTATCGTACCATCTGCAATTTTAGCACGGCTGTATTCACCTTGTGGCCGTTCGATGATGAGCTGCCCCGGAAGATAACTACTATCATCATCAAAAAGCTTCGTATTTAAAGGTTTATAAATAATATTTCTTATAACTTTATTTTGCTTGTCAATTTCCAATTCAAAAAACTGATTAGCCTTTTTAGGTTTTGTATCCAGGTCGTCAATTTGTACCAGTTCAAATTTCCGGTGTTCACCCGGCTTTAGTTTTTCAAGGAAAAACCGGTACTCCACCGGATGATAAGGCCATACATCATTCGGTATTGCATTGGGTGTAACGATCGTATCATCTCTTTCTGACCATTCAGAATCAAGTATCTCTTCAAATAAATGAATAGCTCCCGACCGAGTATCTTTGGCTGCATTTGCCTTAAACCTGAAAGCTCTTGCTGATATACTTGCCCAACCACTCCGCTCTTCCTTGCCCGGATTGAGCACTTCTATAAACTTTGTCCTGGAAAATGGTTTATAGCGGTCTGATGCTCTTATAACATCCGCTCTAATTCGTTTTGAGTTCTCATCTGCCTGGTAGAAATAATCGAATTTTTGTGCAATGTTTCCTTTTGTTCGTTCAGCGTAAGGACGGGCCACACTGTCATATGCCCCCCAGGTATGCTCGGAAGCAAAAACAAGGTCATGATTAAGCTGGTTAATTCTTTTCTTAAAAATGTTACTGTCAATTTTAAGCAATTTGAGGGCATTATCGATATCCACATTCCTGCGTTTCGCTGATTGTAAAATGGAAACTTCGAAAGGGGAAGCAGTAATTCCGTCAGCCCACCAATCGCACCATTCACCGTGGAGGGTTTTTACCTCCTGGGTAATCTCCTGACTTATCCTCTCGAAAAAGCGTGAAGGCGTTGAAAAGACCAGTTGGGGCTGCAATTTCATCTCGTTCCATGACTTGACAAATTCACTTAACTGCCGACATGGATAATCGTTGTCCATTGTCAGGTGATTAGTCATTGATAATTGCAATGCAGAAAATGGATAGCGTTGACTAATGTCTTTTAATTTGCTTTTTAGAATTTCGTATGACTTAAGGATATCTTCTTCTTTTGAACTGAAGATTTCATTTCCTTCGGGCTGGTTAAACCAGATGTCGTAGCGGTGTGGCACCGGACCTTTCCGCCAGGGAGTCTTATGAAAATAATCGTATGCAGAATGGTAAGGTTCCCCGTTGTAGGCCAATATCTTTTCCCCCTTGTTATTTTTCCACCAGAAAAAAGACGGTGCAGGAAGAGGGACACCCCCGGTATAATAAGTATTTGCTCCCGTTACCAAATGTTTGATGCCTCTTTTCGACAGTGAATTCACTAAACCTAAAGGCAATCCGGTTACATCATCCTGAATGGCAATCTTCGGGTTATACTTTTGATAAACAGGAGATAATCGGTCAAGCTCTTTTTCCCACTCATGTGATCCTAATAGACAAGTCATATTCCCAGGCATGACAGTAATTTCAATCAGTCCGGCATCAACCAGCTTGTCAAATCTCTGGATTTCGTCAGGTGCTGCTTCCTGCAGGAAACGTTCCAAAATCCAAAACGATTCAAACGTCCATTTAAACCTGGCTTCTTCCGGATATTGTATCGTTTCTTCACAATAATCCATCGCAAGACGGATGTTCTTGACATGAAAATCCCAGGTACTTGAAGGCAAATCGGTGTAGCCAAAATCGGTATGGCTCAAATTGATGATATGAATCTCTTCAATAGTGGTACTTTTACTGTTATCTCCCTTTGCCTGTACCGGGATCAGTTGCCCTGGCACCAGTATTATCTCTCCTGACAAAAGACTGTTTAGTTTCATCCATTCGCGACGGTTCATTGTTTTCATAGTTTCAATGTGTCTTTTTCAATTGAATTAGTCTATTTGTAAATTTTTTAGCTGTAGGATTTGAGCTTAACCTGTCAACCAGTTGAAGCTGACAAATTCTTACAACTCCATCCCCCTTTTTCATCTCTGCTGCTGCCGCATATTCTCCCCCCATTCCTATCCATTCGGTTTTTCCTGTCTTCAATATCGTTTTCCAGGGAGCATTTACTTTAATCATTGATTCCAAAAAAGGACTTACGATCTCTTTTTCATCGCTATACCAACATTTAAAATCAAAAGGTTTGGCATCCTTAACTATATCGTGACCTGTTTCTGGTGAAACAAAGTAATATTTCCCCATCACTGTTTTTTCAATCGTCACAGGAGTTCCCGCGATATCAAATTCGCCATCCGTCAACTCAACAAACACTAATGTCTTTCCGTTTTCGACTAGTACATCCAGTTGGTCTTTATGTTGATAATAATAAGTGATATCGTCTATGAGGATTGTTTCAGATGTATTCACATCGTTTACCGGAGTAATATTCATCTGGTCACACAATTGTTTTGCTTTCCCTACTACGGAAGGGGCAAATACAGCTACCTCCGACTTTTCTTTTTCAGAAGGAAAAACATCCAGATCAATCACTGATTCAGATACTCCGTTCCCTTTCTCATCAAACAGGGCTAAACGTACCTGGTATGTTGTACGTTTTGATACTTCAGGAGCTGTAAATTGAATGTATCCCTGAAACCTTGAACTATTCACCTGAAAATCGGGTTTTGCTTCAGAAGCACACAAAATTTTATCATCATTCTCCAGTTGCCATTTCAGTTTATAATTTTCAGGAAAGGTATTTAAATCATTACACAGCCATGTTTCCAGCTTCACATTTTCTCCTTCATAAAAGTGGTATCTGTCTGTTCTTAGGTTCACCATTACCTCAGCCAACGCATCGCGATAGACGAAAAATGCTTTTTTGGGCGTACGATCGACATCCATAATTGCTTTCATCCATCCTGCAGGCCAGGCATCAATAAATAAATGAATAGCAAACGAAACCATATTGGTATCTCTGCGAAATGCTTCTGTAGTTAATCGGGTAGCCCAGGCCTGATGCTCCTGGCTTGCTTCTATCCAGTCCTTCATTGTTACAGGCGTTGGATACCACATACGATGAAAATTCAATGTTTGCGATTTGGCAACTTTATCCGGAATCCAGGGTTTCTTTTCATTTTCAGGAAGCCATTCCCGGGGCCAGTACTTTTTCATTACCTCATAGCTATCGAAGGCTTCCGCACCAAATTCACCACAGGCATAATACCAGCGGGGTTTCACTTTCTGCCAATATCCTTTGTGTAGTTCCCCCAAACCTAATGCATGCCCGTTATACCAGGCATTGTAGCAATGGTTGTCCGGTAATCCGGGAGATGGAGGGTCATAATCTCCGTCACCGGCTTTGATAACGCGGTCGGGGTTCCAATGATGTACTATCTGGTCACATGCTGTAAAAAAACGGTAATAATCTTCTGCTGTCGACATATTACGTTGTGGCTGCCCTTCACCATTGGGAAAACGTTCATTGATATAAGTAACCAAAATATTGCTTGGATGATTACGCACCAACCGTTCCATTTCTCCGGCCTGTTTTACCCCTTCGGCAAAAAGATTAGGCCGAAAACTGCCAAACAGCGGTAAATCAGTTTGAAGCATCATTCCTAACTGGTCGCAATAGTCATATATCTCAGGCTGTACAGGCCGTTGCGTAAGCCGCAAAAAATTGAGGTTACAAATCTTGGCCAGTAAAATATCATCGATCAGTCTGCCCCAATCTTTGTTTTTAACATCGTTTTGAAGAAATCCCATTGTGTTAGCTCCACGTAACCTTCTTTTTTCTCCATTCAGATAAAACTGACCTTTAGGAATAGAAAGTGTATCCTGCTTAAACGCACGCATACCAAACGAGACAACTTTGGCATCTGTAAGTTTTTTATTGCCATCCAACAAATTAACCTGCAATTGATACAAATAGGGTGTTTGGTTATTCCATAATTTCGGAGATTTAACAGGAAGTCTTACTTTTAGAAAGTTAACCCCATAACCCATTTTCAACGTACTTTTCTGCCAATCATTTGGTTTGGCCAGATCGCCTACTCCAGGGATATAGGTAGTAGAAGGAATATATTCAAAATCAGTTAAAACAGTGTCTCTGAAATTTTGTCCGTATATACTAAGGTTCAGAATAATGTCACGATAATTTTCGTAAAAATTATTAAGCTCCAGCCATACTTCTACCGATTCTTCATTTAATAAAGGGCGCACAAAAACATCGTTAATATGAATCGGGTTACGCGACTCAAAATAACAATCCTGATAAATGCCCATGCCGGGAGGACAATGATGCCAACCATGTTCAGGATCGTCCCAGCCCAGCCCGGTAGCAGCGTAAATTTTATCTCCTATCTGTTTCTCCCCCACAGCATCAGGCGAACCTAAAGTTGAAAAATCATTTTCAACTTTCACCAGTAATTTATTAGTACCCGGTTTTATGTATTTGCTTATATTGAACTCAAACGGGGCAAAAAAGCCTTCGTGTTCTCCGGCTAAAACACTATTTACAAAGACTTGTACACGATAGTCAACACCTTTAAAACAGATGAACTGACTTTCAAAACCCAACATATCCGGTGATAGTTCAAACTCCTTATAATAATAGGTTGTAGCCCGTCCTTCAGGAGGGCCAAAATGAGGTATTTCAACTACAGACCAGTTGCCTTCTCCCTTTAAAGTTCCGTCAAAATTTTGCTGGTCCTCTTTTGTTTCAACCCGCCATTTAAATTCAGTAAGGGGAAGTTGTTTCCTGGTCTCTTCAATTTCAGGGGCATAATTCATCATAAAAGGAATATACTGCTCGCGCACCCTGTTTAATTCTTTTTGAAGCTCTTCAGGCGTATCTATTTTATCGATCGGCTTAAAAGCTTCTTTTTTGTTTTTCATTTCCGGCAAATATTTCTCCGGAAGCACAGATGGCAATTTATCTTCAAGCATATAAAGCCTGGTTCCTTGCACCTTATTGCCAATTTGCGCAAAACGGTCAGTACCTGTTTTTTTAATCTGACCAAAACTGACCAGTCCTGCAAAAATCAAAACATTTGATATGCTTAACTTCAATCCCATTTTTTAGTTCCTTTTTTCTTTAATAAACCACTATACACAAAAACTTTCACACTGGTATCATTCATTTATCACCCCAATTTTCTCAAAAGGGATATCCTGAAATCCGTCAACTTGGGAAAAAGCTTTTGCATTTTCTTTTAATTTGAAATTCATATTTTCATAGTCAACGACCCCTGGGTCTTCTTTTGTTACCCAGTTATCATCCTTAAAGGGCAACCAATCCTTATTATATCTTACCGGGGTTGTTACATTAAAAAAGATATTCTTAGAAACAGTATTGCGTTTGGGCAGGGATGGTTCATCCTCCCAATATTTTGCCAGATTGGGATACTCGGTGCTGTATGGAGGATTTTTGTAATTGACCAGGTTTAAACGTTTTGCATATATTCCGCCTTCCTTAAGCTCATCATTCGACCAATTCTGGTTACGGTTATCAACACTAATTCCCAGTTCTGTATCAATAAATATATTATTCGTATAAGGGTTATCCATACCGCCGCCAATCAATGCCGGTACTTCCCCCGGTTTATAAAAAACATTCCCGAATACCTCCATTCCACAGGCTCCATCATCATGATATACTGCTGATGTAGTATGAATTGAATTTAGATGATGAAAAAAATTATAACGTACAAGATGGCCTCTTTCCGACGGGTCACGGCCATAATACAGAGCCCCCTGATCATGAACATCCCTGCAAACATGGTGAATCTCGTTATATTCAATCAAATGATTGTTCCCGTGTAACAAGATAGCCATACTGGGTGCATTGTACAACTCACAATGGGAAATCCGGTTTCCTACGCCGCTAATATCAATTCCGGCCCGGTACGATTTTTCAATCCGATTGAAATCATGAATTTTACAATTTTCCACGTAATTATTACCCGGTTCAAGAGTTAAGCGGTCACCGCCGCTTAAATGGATGCCCCCGGCACCGGTGTCATATATTTCACAATTGATCACACCATTACTGTGTCCGGCATCGCGGTTGAAAACAGGATCAGAATAGATATGCTGAAGATAACTTCCAATAAGCTCTGAAGCCGGTTTTCCCAGGTTTTCATGGCAAAGGTCTTTGAAAGGTTCAATTCCCTTGCCCATACATACACCCACAATCCCCAGATTTTTAAAGGTACAATTGACGATCAAATTATTATTGGTATGCTCCATATAAACTCCGATCCCGCGAGAGCATTCAAAAGTTAATCCCCTAAATTGAATATTTGAAGCCCGTTTTATACTTACTAATGGTTTTTCTAACATCGAAAGCTCAATGGAGTGAACATTCTCCATTGGATAAAAATAAAGCTTACCATTTTTCCTGTCGAGATAGTATTCTCCTGGTTCATCTATTTCTTCCAAGATATTATATACATACCAGCGACTAAACTTCTTCCCTGACGCAAACCCGTATAACGAAGGTTGTTTTGTTTTAAAAATATTGTTAACAGTATCAATCTCCATTAATTCTACAGCATCCTCAGCCCAGCCTTGTCCAAAATATCCTGAAATCAAAATATCATCGTGAGACTGCCATATTTTTGGACGCTCAGTTTCAAACTCAAACGCTCCTCCCCGGTTGGAAAAATCATCATCACGGGGAACCGCGCCTTTATCAATAATTCTCCCCATTTTTATTGTGGAATCGTTTGGCCACCGGGCAATATGATATGGTTTGCCATTAACAAAAAGCTCTGCCCACAAAGGCCCGAAAGGGCGTACAAAACCAACAGGCCGCATTTTTCCGTAATTGGTTATTCCGGCTGAAGCCAGATCGATTTCCCAAATTTTATCCCGGATATTCTTATTCAATCTGGAATAAACATCAGAAACAATTTTCTTTCTTTTCTTCTCAACAGGAATTATAAGGCCTCCGTGAATTATGACTTTCTCATCTTTATATGTGGAATATATTATTGGGAAACCATCTTCTCCGGAATCCCGCTCAGTCAGCGAAAAAGACCTTTTTCTATTATAGGTACCTCCCCGTAAATAAACCCAAATTCTTTTATCAACTTTTTCATTTTCTTTCAATTCCCGTATTCTATCCCTGGCCCGTTCCAGCGTTAAAAACGGTTTATTGATAGTACCATCTCCTGTATTATCATCTCCTTTTGTGGAAACAAATATTCCCATGTGATCAGAAACACATGAGCTAAGAGAAAATAAAATGAATGCAAAAAAGATTATTTTCAAAAGCCAGTTCAATTTTGAAAACGGATTTATGCTAAACAGGTGTTGTATACTCATTTCTCAATTTAATTACGAAATTATACTTAAATATTATTTACGTTTTTTAAAAGTTAAAACATACACTTATTATTTTTTAAATCATCTTATTGAATTTTAATCATAGTGACACAAATGCCTAAAATATAATTATATCATAATCAATGTCTTACATTAGGCACATTCCAATTACCGATCGCTTTATTTAACTCTTCATTGTAGTTTTCGTCCTGCTCGGCAAAAACATAATTATTCACTTTTTCAATATCCTCCTCATTAGTCGTGTTATAGCGAATTGGCGGGTTTCCATTTCTACAGAAAAGAAAATTATTGCTGACTAAATTGGTAGTTGCCATATGAAAACGCAACGGCGATTTTGCAATATTGTAAATAAGGTTACCTGCAACCACAATATCGGTAGTCCCTTGATCCAGGAACATTCCGTTACTTTCAGCCTGCCCGGCATTAATTTTAACATCATGGATATGGTTGTTCTCAATTTTACTCCCGGGCTGAAGCCCAAGCATGTAAATCCCACCTCCGTCGCTCAAAATCCCCATTATGTGGTGTATATAATTACCTTCGATAACATTTTGTCGGCATGGGGTAGGTTCAGTGCTCCACATCCAGCCTATTGATATACCAGTGTATGGCAAATCATAAATTTCGTTGTTTTTAATTGTTGTCTCGGCTGTCAAACCACACCAGATCCCAACGGCACCATAAAACTGAACACCACAATCCCTAACCACACAATTTTGGATAGTATTTTTTAATGCCACCTGTTGAGGTTCTGCCTGCCACCATTTTTCACCATTAATTTCCCTGCCAGAGCCTTCTCCAATCATTATCCCGTTTCCAGAGATATCGAAAAATGAAGAGTTAATTATCAAATTATTTTTACATCTAGTGCCCAACCAGATTCCAGAACCGCCCGTATCTCTAATTGTGCAATTTCTAAAGCTACAGTTTTCAGAACATCTGGCAAAAATTGCTGCCGGGACTACCGCCCAACCATTAATTTCTGGCCGGGGATCAAAATGACAGGCCTGTATGCCGCCATATCCTTCACCGGGAATACCCCACGCAGAGCAACAAAATGTAATCCCTTCAAAATGAATGTTTTTCACAGGAGAATTTTCATTGCCATTAAAAACAATAAGCCCTTCTGAAACAGGGATGACTGTTTCTATTTGGTTAGGGTTTATGTTATCAGGAAATTTTACAATAATCTTATTTAACGTCGAATTATAAACCCATTCATAATTCTCGTCCAAAAATTCTATAGCATTTTCAAGAAAATAGCGTGGATTGGCTTCCCAATGGTCGAGGTCAAAAAAATCAAGGTTTTTAGCCCCAACCGAATCTTTTGTTGTCAACCTGTTTACTTCCGTGTCTATATTTTGAATTGAATTTCTTGAGATAGACCAATCGTGGAGCACTACAAGTTCAGCATCTTCGACTACCGATGGGACAGGAAAATCATTTTCTTCAAAAAAGAAATTTGTACGCTTATCTTCGCCAACTTTCTTTATACGCAAATATCCTTCATTTGGGAAACGTGACCTTTTTGCACGCTGCCCGTTAATAAATAGTTCTCGTGGTGGTGTATTTTTTAATCCAGAAAGTTCCACTTCCCAAAAACCATTAGACTTTTTTGTCCATCCAGATAATTGAATCCCCCCAGAAACAACAGGGCAGGCTCCTTTCTCTGCCTTAAAATAAATCGAATGCCCAGGATCTTTTAAAGAAAATGGTTCGAATACTACAGGTTCTTTTATTTGATAAACCCCTCCCTGTAGCCAAATGGTAACATCGGGGCATTTATCAACCTCAATGGCATTTAATGCCCTTTCTTTAGCTTCTGAAATTGTTGCCAGCGGCTTTGATTTTGTACCTTCATTCAAATTATTTCCGGATGGCGACACATAAAATTCTTGGGCTAGAATTGATTGAGTAAGAACACAAAAAAGTAAGGACATCTTAACGGTTAAACATAAAAACTGAAACTTCTGGTTCATTATAACTTGATTTAAATATCTAATTTGAATTTTTGAACCGAAAATATTCCGGTGTGTGAGCAAAAGCGATCCATATGTGGCCAAATTAGTTTAACTCCACACGTTTAATCTTCTTTACAGCAGTTGCTCGTGTGGGTATTCCCCCATTATTTGCTGCTTTTTGAGTTATGGGGGCATATTTCTCCCTTTCATTTGCATGTTAATCCTCATTTTCCTTCTTTCTGTTACTATGCCGCTTCGATGAGCCTGTCAAGCTCTTCCCTGTCGGCTTTATAAAAATGGTGTTCATATATTTTCAATTCTATTTGATGTCCACTGCTGGTTATTTTTACAGGAACTGCAATAAACCAATCTATAAATGTCCGTTGTTACTGTTTTTTGAACTTGCTTTTCTTCTGGCGCATCATTACCGATAGGTTATAGGCCAAAACATTTAGTTGCCAGAGAATGTCGTTTGCCCAAAAGTTATCGATGAGCGTACTTCCGGCCATCGTATGGCCTTTTACCTGTTCGATCCATGTTTCGCTGACAGAACGTTGTTTGTAAAGCTCGTGCAATTCAACAGCGTCCACGTCATAATTACTTGCATAGCAGACGTATTGATATACAGGCACAATTTGTTCTTCTCCAAGATATTCGACCTGTACATATTCTTTTACGCTGCGCATGGCTTTCAATATCCTCGGGTTGTTCCATCCATTTGCCTTATAGGAGAACTCACAGATGGCAATATCTTTCTGCCCTTTGACAAGTGTCCATGTTTGGATTTGAAGCAATTTCTCCAGGTTCTTTAATTTTACCTTGATAAGGTAATCCCAGTTGAAAGATTCTAACAAGTCTAAAAGTATCCCTGAAAAGAAACCGCTGTCGGCACTGAAAAACACTTTTTTTATGGTTTTGGGCAAGCTGGCCTTCACCTCTTGAAGAAAACCGACAATGCCGTTGGATGTGTAGGCCGAACCCGTCTGGAACCACTTGTGGTACAACAGTTTCATCTCGCTGACAAAAACCAGCAACGGGTGGTAGCTTTTCGCACCTTTCTTGGTGGTGTTGTAGCCCTTGGCTGCGCCTTTTTGCCCCAGCCCCTTCAATGTGGCTGATATGGAGTTTTGATTTATTGACTTGTTCAGTTTCAACAATGCTTTTACCAAACCATCGCCACTAAAGGCTGCAATCCGGCTAATCCGGCTTACTCCACTGATGGAAGCCAGCGTGATGGCCATCAATATTTGGTTCACACCAAACTTGGTAGCGTTGTGCCACCGGGTGGGGAACAAAGTGCTAATGGATTTTACAATGTTTTGACCGTTCATATATTTTGATACTGTGTTAAGCCCTGAATATTTGGTTATGTTACTGCCGGTAAACGATGCTTTGACAACTTTTGATTGGCTATTCAACTTTTTCTTCGTATTTTTCATCCTGAAAGTGATTGTTTTTGCGTTAATCTTTGTTTCTAACAATTTGAATATAAGCAATCAACATCACTTTTTTCAGCTTTTTATTTATTATGAATTCCAACTTTATCAAACGGGAAAGGCTTCATATTTGTCAGGAAATGCTGAACTTTTGAATAATCTATACTTTCTGGTGTATCGCCACAATTATTATTTGTAAGGTTATGGGCTAATGCATAGTTGCCCCGTTGAACAGATTGAGAACGGATAAAAAGGTTATTTCTTACATAGTTCAATCTTTTACCAAAATCAGTAAAATAATTTTTCAATTCGGGATACCGTTCCTGATACACGTCACCCATGATGTCTACCTCCTCAGTAAGTAGTTTTTGTTGCAAGGGCTTTTTCAAACTTTCTGCCCATCTTTTATCATCCCACGGATGATGTCCAACCGCAACAGTGCAGTCCATAAAAATATTCCCATCAACTACGTTGCCGTGGCCACCATGAAAATACACAGCTCCATAACCACCATTTTTGCCCGGGTTTCCAACTTTATAGAAAAAATTATTTTTCACGGTCATTCCACCCGATCCATCATCGAAATACACACCACACATTTTGGTGTCATTGTGTTGTGGCAGAATATTCGAAAAATAATTATATTGAATTACTGTTCCTCTTGCTGAAGGATTGCGCCCCGTATAAATCGGGCCCATATCATCTGCATCGGTGCACACTTTGTCGAAACGGCAATATTCAATCAGGTGGTCGTTGCCCATAAAACCAATGGCTTGATGGTCGAGATCGTGGAAATAACAGTTTCTAATAATATTACCTACACCATATAGCCTGACGGACGGGGAGTATGTTTGGTTTATTCTTTCGTTCACATAGAACTCCGTATTCACTATCATGTTATTGCCTGCAATTAGCTTTTTACGGTTCCCGCCATTCATTATAACACCACCTGTTCCGGTATTAAAGATCTTACAACTACTGATGGTAATATTCTTAAAATCGCCAGGTTTTGGATACTCCTGTTTTGGAGAACCATCGGCAAGATAAGCTTGTTGAATGTTTCGTAACTGTTGCCCCATGCTTATCCCAACAGTACCCATATTGCTAAAAACGCACTCGTTGATTGTAATATCGCTACAATTTTGCAAGTAGATACCCTGACCGCGCGTGCATGTAAAATTAATACCTTCAATAGTAATATTTGCCCCATTTACAATGCTAATAAACGGCAATTCAATTAGTGATACTTCAATGTTAACATCCGATAAATCTGCTGTGTTATAAATGTAGAGTTTCCCCGTTTTGCGGTCGAGGTAGTATTCGCCCGGTTCGTCAACTTCTTCTATTAAATTGTAAGCATAATAACCACGGACATTCAAACCTGAAAGGTCCATGGAATTTTCGGGGTCGATATATTTTTGTGTACTGGTACGTAGCCCATACAAGTGGGGAGAGGTCACCTTAATACTTCTCTTCTCGTAATCGATTTTATCAATTTTTAGATGGTCATCATTAAACCCATACGAAAACTTACCATGAATCCAGATTTCATCGGCTTGTTTCCAACGTTCGGGACGGTCGTATTCAAAACCAAACTCGCCCCCTCGGTTCGAATAATCACCGTCGCGTGGGATTGAACCGCCATCGTATATTTTACCAATGGCTAAATGATCCTCTCCTTTGTTTGGATACCGTGCCAGCCACTGTGGCTCGCCATCTATAAATAGTTCAATGGGGGCAACATCAACAGGAGAACCGAAACCATGTTTTTTCATGGTACCATAATCTGTTACGCCTTGTTTTTTTAGGTTTATTTCCCATACTTTCCCTTGTACTTCGGGTAATAAACGAGACAATACACTTTTATTTGTTGTTAATTTGGCTTTCGAACCGTCTATTTTTTTGCCTCCATGAAAAACAACTTTTTCATTTTCATAATTCCTGATAATAAATGGAGCACTTTCCTTGCCACTGATTTCGGTTAAAAGCTCGAGAGAGTTTTTTCGAAAATATGTCCCTTCCCTGAAGAATACAGTAAATGATGCTTCAGTTTGGATCTGTCTTGCTTTTTTAATCGTTTCAAAAGCTTTCTCAGGAGTAGCAAATGGCTTTTCAATGGTGCCTGGATTTTTATCGGAACCAGACATTGAAACAAAGACTATTTGTTCTGATTGAGCATATAGATTTTTACCAAAAAGAAAAATAGACAGGCAAATAAGTATTATAGAATGTTTATTCATTGATTAATGATTTAGTTTAATTAAAATAAGTGTTTCAAAAAAAATTCAAACTAAAATGATAGGAGCCTGTGTCAGAATTTCAAAATTAATATCCAGGATCTTGAGTCAATTTCGCGCTAACGTTTACACTAATTGCTGCCAAATTAGTTTAACTCCGCGGGTTGAACCTTCTGTTTGTCTTTGCCCCTTGAAGGTGCATGCCCCTTTTTATCTGATATTCGGGCTATATGAACGCACCACTCCCATACACTCTCAGGTTTGTATTCATATTTTCCTCCGTTCTGTTATTATGCCGCTTCGATGAGCCTGTCAAGCTCTTCCCAGTCGGCCTTATAAAAATGATGTTCATACATTTTAAGTTCTGTTTGATGCCCGCTGCTGGTTATTTTAGCAGGGACTGCAATAAACCAGTTAATAAATGTCCGGTGTTCCTATTTTTTGAATTTGCTTTTCTTTTAGCGCATCATCACCGATAAGTTATAAGCCAAAACATTCAGTTGCCAGAGAATGTCGTTTGCCCAAAAGTTATCAGTCAACGTACTTCCGGCCATCACATGGCCTTTTACCTGTTCTATCCATGTTTCGCTTCGCAGATTTTGCTTCAACAACTCTTGATTGGCTATTCAATTTTTTCTTCGTATTTTTCATCCTGAAAGTGATTGTTTTTTGTGTTAATCTTTATCTGCAACAATTTAACAATAAGTAAATAACATTACATGCACTAGTTTTTATTTTTAAGTTTATTCTTCTTCTTTTTCGAGTAGATAATTATCGATTGCATTTGCTTTATTTATGTACTGGACAACATAGCTTTGTACTTGCAATTTGTCTTCATCTGGCACATTTAAGTTTAGAGCTACTTGTTCAAAAAATGACACACACCTTCTACAGGCCTCTGCATCTTCTATAAGCAGGTTTTTTGCCTTTTTTCGGTACATTTCTGCATCTCGATTCAGCCGTTCATAGAGTCCCATAAGGGAAAAATGAAGCCCAATTTCACGTCCTATTAATCCCATTGACTCCAGGTAAAGTTTCTGTTTCTGTAAATGTTCTTTTCTTGTTGGACTCGGTTCTTTCCCCGACCACCAATAAGCATAAAAAAGTTCTTCTTCATCTGCGTTATCGACAGCCTTATCCATCCAATCTATTGCTTCCTGATAATATGGCCATGCCAATCGCCAAACCTTCCCTATTAATTCAAATTGATCTTTTTTTTCTCCATTATTATAAATCCACCCATTTACATTATTTTCTTTTCTGCCTTGTTTGGAATACTTTTCCTGGGAAAATGCATCAGGAATAGGGGGGTATTCCCTTCCGTTGTACCAGTTTGGCCATTGTCCGGGAGCAAAAACACATCCGTTCGATAATATGCGATGTGCATTTTCCAAGGCTTGCCACGACAAATAAACTAATGGGCCAGCTTGTTTGCCAAATTGTTTTTCTGCTATATTTCGGCAAACACCTTCCCGATCAGCCCGCGGATTCATGAAAAATTCACGACATGCAACTGAATTGCATGATATTTCTTCGCAATATGTTCCCCAATGGTCGAAAACGCCATCAACTTTCAAGCGGTCCCAGCGAGCCAGTTTTGCTCCAATTCCAAGCGGAAAATCCTGTATGCCTTTAATTCTATGCTCAGTATCATCGCCCCAGTGCAGATTATCATATCCTATAAACCATTGATTTTTCTCTTTGCATATCTGTCTCGCCTGTTTTAAAAAATCATGATTTTGACGTTCCATCTGCCAACCGTCGCTCTCGGCTGCCATAAACAAACCTGATTCTTCCGGTAATTCCGTCTGCCTTCTTAAAAATTCTTCACTATTAATATCCTGCCATCCCCATGATGTTGTTAATACGCGGAGCCCCGGACGAAGCTTAGTCCCTTCCTCAATCAAAAACTTTAGAAAACGGTCTCGTTGTGAAAATTTACTCATACCCTTGCACCGTGAACATTGCTTCGGGTCGCAAAATTCGCCACCTGCATCCAATCCAAACACGAACAATAATGAAACTTCAGGAAAGTCTTTAAAAAATCCCGTTACCAGTTCCCGGTAATATTCTTGTACTTTAGGATGGCTAAAGCACAGCACCTTCCCCTGGTATGTACCACATTCACTAAGCACATCTTCCAGATAATGTGTTAAAAACTCCTGGCGGGTCGACTCATTCACCCAAGCCCCCCCCTGACAAGGAAGCTCTGTAATCCACAATGCAGGCTCCAATCCATAGTCCTTACAATCCTCTATTAACTCCCGCAATTGGCGATGTTTTTCCTCCACCTGCTCACTCTTCATCGCATTGGGAAAAATTTCGCTTTTTATGTACTGTTGAAAATGCCGATGATCACCTTGCCAATCATGTGTCATCAAACAGTGTGTCGCACCAAGATGGCTGATATAACGCACATCGGCACGGCTACCTGGCCATTTATTAAACCGTGGATGAAATATCCGTTGTGGAATAGAAGAAAAGTCGCCTTCACGGTGAAAATCTTCTCCTATTTTTTCACCAGCCCGTAATACCTCCTGCAACTCATAGACACCCTGTAACATCCCCCGGCTATTACTGCCCAGTACCCACAATATGTTATTGTACATCAGGAGTTCGAAGCCATCAATCTCCGCTGAAATATTATGCAGATTTATTTTTCCTGATAAAATTAATTCTGTTCGCTGCTTCAGATCTAAATCTTTTAACACACCCACAAAGACAGATCCCTGATTAATATTAGCGCTACGAACAATATGGAGCATATCATTTGAGATACCTAATGACAATGCTATTTCTGTAATAGCTGTCTCATGCACCCTGCTCTGTCCAGGTATATAAACCACGGTTTCCTTATTAATACTTATATCAGCAGCTCCCCCTATAGAATAAGCGCCAAATAATATAAAGCCAAATAAAAATATACGTCTAAATAAAATCTTCATTTTAATTTTCTTTATATATCTAATTTGAAATTGATGAACCGGAATTAGTTTGGTCATAGTACAAAGAGCTATTCAATTCTGGTCAAATTAGTATAACCCCGGTCATAAATACTTATTATGCCCTTGCCCTGGCGGGAAAGATACTCCTGCTCTTTTCGATTTCTTATCTAGGTGAACGTAGCTCTTCCATATACCTTAATCATTTTATCCATATTTCTTTCCTTTCTTTGTTTTTAAACCGCTTCGATGAGCTTATCAAGCTCTTCCCAATCGGATTTGTAAAAATGGCGTTTCCCAATTCTCGGGACAGGCAATACATTTTAATTTCAATTTGGGATACACTTTTGGTTATTCTTGCAGGTACTGCAATAACCCAGTCAATAAACGTCTGGCTTTTCGATGTCATAATCATTTTCTAAAAGGATTAGCCCATAAGAAATGAAATGAACAAAAGCATCAGCCATTTTCTGAAATCCATTTGATTTTTTTGACTCATTGTGAAGGTGTTGATTATTTAACCACATACTCTTTTGCCCATTGGATGTATTGCTCCCAGTCATAGTCGGTCACATCATGGTCTCCTGTCCGAATGTGATAAGACATCGTATTCCTGATGGGCTGATTTACTTCGGGCATTTCTTTGGAAGGAATTCCTTTTTTGCCAAAAAGTTCATAGACAGGCGTGGCATAGTAAGCCGATAAAAACTCACCGTGCGGATCGGTCCATTGATCCTCCTCTGCACTGGCCACATAGAGTGGGCGTGGAGCAATTAGTGCCAGTAATTCATGTTGGTCTACCGGCAAGGCACGTTCGTTGTTATTAAAATTCATGAAATTCTCACAAAACCAGTGCGGACAACTGGTGTTAATTTGTCCCACGGTTTCGCCAAATCTTCGTTTCGACATAGCTGCTCCACCACAACCTGAATTGTTGGAGATTATTCCTGCAAAACGCTGGTCGGTTGCACCGGCCCATAGCGAAGTTTTTCCCAGCCGCGAATGCCCAAAAACAATCACCTTACTTTCATCAATATCGTTATCTTTTTCAAAATAATCCATTGCACGGCTTAAACCCCAGACCCATGCTGAAATGGAACCCCATTCATCAGGCAATGGCTGTGTTTGGTTTTCTTTGTAGAGAAGCGGATGTACTCCATCAGAAAAATCAGTACCTGCATCGCCATATTTGTCAGGATCTACATCACCATAATACATGGTGCCCAATCCAAATCCCGCATCTATCATCTTTTCTACAGCCCACCTGTTGCTGCTTGCACCTCGTAACTGTTCAGTTCCCTGATGGTTAATAATCCCCAACGATGGGTTATCCCTAACCCATGAATCAGTTAAAAAAATCTCCGGGTCATTCACAACTGTAAGGTTTCCATAAAAGTTATAACCCATAAATAAAGGCGCTTTCGCAACATTTTTGGGCAGATAAATCAGTAAAGCAACATTCAATTCTTTCCCATTATTTTGAAAGGTCAAGACTACTTGTTTTCGTCTGGCTTTTCCATTCAAAGCATTGTCACTCTGCTCCAACACTTTGTAGAAATCAATTTTCAACTCTCCCGGAACTTTACCATATACATTTTCAGTAAAAAAGTTGAGTAGCTCGGGCCTACGCTTTTTCAACCATTGTTTTGAATTCCTGATTTTTTTACCGGAAAACGTTTTTAACGGATTGGGTACAACAAAATCGGGAACTTTACTTTCGTCGTAGTTGGGTTCGAACTGTGCAGAAACAAACTGAACTGCCAGAAATAATAAAAAAAATAAGGTTATTTTTCTCATACTATATTGGTTTAAATCATTTAACAAAATTGAAATAGCCAATTCCTAAGCCTTTTTTATTCTTCTTAAATAAATGTATATAATCGATAGCCACCAGGTTATCTGTGCTATTTTTGCTCCTTAGCGTAATGATGTTATCCCCTTGTTCCAAAGAGAAAGGCACAGTTACAATTTTCCACTCTCCGGACTTGGCAACAGGCATCTTCACATCCTGATTATTTAGCGAACAATGGGCTTCCCGGGAATTAGGGTTCATGTATTTAATTTCAGCAAAACAATCTGTTTTGTTTTCCGTTGTCACTTTCCATGTAATTCCGAACCTTGCCCAATCAGCCATCTTACTACCCCTAAAAAAACCATTTCCTGAATAACCCAAGGCCTTGTCATCGATAAAACCAGATTCATAGCAGGCTGCATCCTCTGCTTCCAAAGTCAAGTTATTTTTGAAAACGTTTCCCCCTGCGATTGGCATTATTGTCAAAGGCTCTTCATTCGCAGTAATTTTGAGCAGGAAGGAACCATGTGGCGGAATAGATATTTTTAACGAATTTGAAAAACTTCCCAAATCCGTGTGTGCCCCCAGATCCCTTACAAAAAAAGGCCCTTTAATACCAAGGTATTCCTTCTGGAAAGTAATTGTTGACTCCATGTCTTTTAGGTTAAACAATAACACTGCATAATCACTGTATTTGTAAAGTTTTTTTGCCCATACCTGAAGCCCTTGTCCATCATCCACTACTTTTATGCCCCTAAACCCAAGGGGGTCCTGGTTTACTTCAATAACTTCACAATTGGTGAGTATCGATACAACTTCAGGTGACATATTTCTTAAATCATTCCCCGCGATCAAAGGGGCACCAAAAATAGCCCACATGTTAAAATGAGATTTGTTCTCCTCGTCCGTTAATTGACCATTACCGACCTGCATCATGTCCGGGTCGTTCCATGACGATGGGGATTGTGGCACGGACATCATGCCATGTTGCCTGATTACATCGGTGATGGATGGGAATAATTTTGGTTCATTCTTCGGATAGGACCAGTACGTTTGTATGTCTGATGTTGTCCTCCACATATTCACGTACGTTGACAAAGTCTGAAAATTTGTCACTCCCATATTTACGCTTAATGTAATTGGATGAGAAGCTTGGTCTAAAAGGCCTCTCCACTTTTTCAGCATGGATTCAATATCCCCGGAAAAACTACATTTGTCAAGCTTAATAAAATCTACCCCCCAACTATCAAATGTGGCGATGTCAATTTCTTCAAAACCCAAACTTCCGGGGGCGCCGCCGCAAGTAGATTTGCCTGGCCCTGTATATAAACCAAATTTCAATCCTTTCGAATGAATGTAATCTCCCAGGAGTTTCATTCCACCGGGAAATTTTTCTGGATCTGGAATGAGCATTTGGTTTTTATCCCTCCCCTCAATAATAACAGAATCTCCACTGACTCTTCCTTTTTGCCATAAATCATCAATAACAACATATTCGTAGCCTGCATCTTTCATTCCTGAATTTACCATAGCATCAGCAATATCTTTTATTAAGTCTTCATTTATTGCCCTGGCAAACTTATTCCATGAATTCCATCCCATGGGGGGTGTTTTTGCCATGATATCTTTTTGTGCAAAAACAGGATGAATAGTTAATGTTGATATTATCAATACTAAGAATAGGTTTTTATATGTATTAAGATGGTTCATAGTTGATTCTTGTTAAGTTATTTTGTTGAAAATTATTTGTTTATATGAATGGTGGAACATCCGCCTCCGCGATGCTCTTTTGTACCATAGGCCGTACCATCCTGTGTAGCTTTCCATCCAAAATCGAGAAAATACCTTTGATCAGAAGAGGCTTTAACGCTTACCACCCGCTCAATCAAATCAGGAGTAATCACATGGTAGGAGTCAGAGATTTCCAGTCCTTCAGAACGCCCTCCCGTAAGGATTAACATTCCATTTTTTTCAGAATACTTTTTAAAATTAACTTCCGTTTTGCCTGTTGGTTGAGTAACCAACAAACTTGCATTATTATTCACTGATGAAAAAACAACACGATCGTTGTCATTAATTTGTGTATATAAACCTTCCGAACAGCTGTGGACAACCGGGTGGATTTGGGCATGAGCAAAGAAGGATATCGAAAACAAACCAACGAAAACAAATAAATTATAATATCTGAATCCAATCCTTTTCTCAAACTTTAATTTTTTCATACGTTAAAATTGTTTTTTACCTAAAAATCTAAATTGAAATATTTGAACTGAAATAAATCGGGGATGTAACCAGGATATATCCAGACAGCCTTTTGTATATCCCCTGCAATAACTTTACGACAACAATTAAATAGGTTCACAATTCCACTTTTACTACATCATCCATCTCTGTGCGTAGTTCAGATGGAACGTTGAGTTTCACAAATCCATTCCGAAAATTATGTTGCAGTGGTTTTCCATTGCGCAACAAAACAACCGATTTCGGCTTTTTATCAGTTTTTACAGAAACCTGGCTTTTAAAATCAGGCAAGAGGTGTAAATACCAACTCTTGCCCTTGGTTGTGATCATCACGTTACTTCGTTCAGCCCCGGGAGTCGAGCCATTCCCAATTACCGATTCCTTACTATGTTTCATCCATTGGGACACAGCCGCCATGTGTTTATAATAATTTGAATGCATCTCTCCATCTCCGGAAGGACCAACATTGGGTAGAAAGTTTCCTCCCATCGAACGACTTGTAACCAAATGTTCAAAAAACCAGGAATATGGTAAAAATGTCCCGTTTTTTTCATAACCCCAGCCCCCATCACCCTGGGTCCATATACCACAATGCTCCCACCAACAATCAGGAATATAGGTTGGGTTATTACCTTCAAACATTGTTGCAAAATCACCAAAATAAGAACCACCCCCCTCTTTGGTATCGGGATTTACCACGCCCGACCACCTGTCGTTTATAACAATTCCTGGCTGTAACGAACGTATCCAGGCATAAACCTCTCTGGTGTACATATTTGAGATACCCCGAAACCCCATCCCATCAAACCATAAAACATCAATTCTACCATAGCGGGTCAATAACTCTTCAATTTGCCGCAAAGTAAAAGCAAGGAAATTTTCAAATGAATGGAGATTAGCGATTGAATCAGTAACAGAGGGGACATTTCTCATGGTATTGGCATCAAACTCATTTGGGTGCATGTATCCCGGGTAATGCCAGTCGCGGGGAGAAAAATAGAAACCAACTTTCAAACCATTTTTCCGACATGCGTCTACATAGGGTTTCAACAAGTCGCGCCCCCCCATGAACTGCTTGGTCCCGATTCCGTATTTTGAAGGCCAAAGGGCATATCCGTCATGATGTTTAGTTGTCAAAACAGCATAGTTAAAACCAGCTTCCTTGGCAGCTTTGAGCCATTTGTCAGGATTATAATCCTTCGGATTAAATTTTTCGGCCAGTGCATAGTATTTGTCAGGAGGTGACAATTTCCCTCCATATACATAATTGGCAATCATGTCCCATGATGGTTGGGCGCCAGCAACACTGTGGATGCCCCAGTGCATAAACAGCCCCAGCGAAGCATCCGGGAACCATTGGGCATCTGGGTGATTATTTGGAACACTAAGCTTTTTGGGGATAGGAGACAAAACAATCTGGCGATATTTCTCAACATCCTCCGGGTCAATCTTATATGATTCCGGAAAAGAATTCAACTGAGCAAAAGAACTATTCAAGAACAGTATAAAAACAGTGATAGCACAAACTAATTTTTTCATATAAATCGCTTGAAATTTTAATACATCAATAAGACTGTAAAATGAGTCAGTATTTAGTTTTACTTTTTTTGCGGTCTCCAGTATGCCCACATTGCTGCATGACCAGGTTTCATATTTGTAATCTGATACTCAACATTATTCATTAGGTTCATTACAAAAGCTGCCTTACACCTTTTCTTTTAGAACCATAAAGCAGCCATTTGCCATCGGGCGAGGGATTAGGATGATAATGCAATGTCCCTTCAGGAGAATGTGTTAGTTGTTTTGTTTTCCCGTTTAAATCGACCTGAAACAATTCTACCATTTCGCCAATTTTTGAAGTATAATATACCAATTTGCCATCGTGTGACCACACTGGGGTATCACTGCTACCTTCATGAAAATCATAAACATCCAGAAATTCGATGGCACCTTTATAGCCACCACGGTCGGCCAGTTTCCTCAACCCTGTCCCATCGGCTTTTACTAAATTAGGATTACTTTTTATGTTTTTTTTCCCGGCAACGAATAACACCCATTTACCATCGGGGGACCATACCGGGCCAAAATTAAATGGCTCACCGGTATCAATGTGACGGGCATTTGTCCCATCTGCATCAGCAAGATATATCTGGTAATTTCGATGATAGGCAATCCGTTTACCATCACGGGAAGTATTAACCCCATACGTAAAATCTGTTGAACCTTTAGTTAGGTCTGTTTTATTCCGCCCATCAATATCCATCTTAAAAGGATGCGAATTGCCATCAATAAGTGCAGTAAATCCAAGCTTTGTTGAATCTTTGGGCCAAAAGAATATTCCTGAATTGACACTACTAACGCGTTCAATAGATGTCATATTGGTTGCTACATTATTTTCAATATCAACCAAATATGAATCGTAAGATTCGCCACCTTCAACATGACTGAATGTTTTATATTTTTCCTCCCACGCCGCGTTTTCGCTACTTTTCCATCCCCTGCCAATAACCGCAGTTTTACCATCGGGAGACCATCCTGCAAACTGAGTGCAGGAATTCGGTTCGTTTGCCAATTCATTTTTTATAAGCCGGCGACCTTTTCCATTGATCCAAATAATAGCTGCCCGCATGGTACTCGTATTCGCCTGCCTTCCCCCTGGTAAATTTGTTCGCAACTCGTTATATCCAATCTGGTAACCGGACATCGCGGGTTGAGTGTTGACACAACTCATATATATTAATAGAATCAAAACTGGCAGAAAATTCCTTATTATTATATCTTTCATATATATTTTGTATTTCCATTTTATTGTTCTCAAATATTTCGATCACTTTTGAGCAAATACGGTAATAATATTTTTTCCCAGGGTTCAGTTCCTGAATGTGTTCTGTTTTTTTGTTCATCTTAAAAATATCCATTCGTTTTTACATCCCCGTATTTTAAAGCTACTTCCAACCTTTTAACAGTAACAATACCGTTAAGCGAAAGAAAACTAATTTCATTATCACCGTGTTTCAAACAGGAAGCAGGCAGGACCCAAGCATAAATTTTCTGCTCTTCCTTCAAGTTTGTGTCACGGTTGTATCGTTTAACATACTCCGACTTTTGTGTTTCAACAAGCTCGTCGTTTACTAATATTTTAAATTGTGCGGGTTTTTCGGTACGGAGGAATAGAATCGCCTCTTCCGGTTTATCCTTTTTAGGGTCATCGCCTATATAGATGTTTGCGCTAACGCTTTTTCCAACCGGGACTGCCAGAGGCAATGGGGTGTCCGCCCTAAGCCCGTACTGTCCGACTCCGTCATCTACACAATATATTTTATTCCGTTTCCGCAAGGTTTCCAGCGAACCAAGTTCGTGCAGCAAATCGGGTACAATTGTCCGGCAAACTTGCCCCCCCTCTTCCAAAGACAGCGGCTCCGTAAAGAAATGGTTAAACAGGTAAATCCCGTCACCGCCTTGTGAAAGGATATGGGAGGCCATCCCCCGGTACATGCCATGAGAGTATAATTCCCGGTCATCGTATCCGCCATTCTCAATAGTAGCATAAACCGGGACATCCGGATTCCCAAGGTCGGTTTTAAATTTCCCAACGGGCATCGCCGGGTCTCCATAAAAGTGTACTCCAATGCTCACAAAATCAATCAGCCCCTGGCGGACCCATTCTTTTACATCCAGGCCTTTTTCCATACAATCATCAATAGAGGTTGGCACACGTGCCGATAACAGGATTTTTTTCCCGTACTTTTCCGATTGTTTATCGACTTCTGCCCTGACAGCTTTTACCAAATCAGTCATTAAAGGGGCATTCTTTTCTCCTTCATTGCTTTTAAAATAAACGATAAAACGCATAAAATCGAGGTCATAACCATTGATCAGTTCTCCATATTTTTCCAATTGTTCGGAGATAATCCCCAGTTTACGTTCCCTTACTTCTTTATGGGCAAAATCAAAAGCACCTTTGCTGTGCCAACCAACATTTTCGTTTAGCCAGTATTCGGGATGGTTAAGCCAAAAATCTGAAACCGAATTTTCAATGGTCTGCACCATGCTAGTATCGGTAAAATGAAGGTCGTTAACCCGGTAGGTAATAAACGCCTCCATATTATTTTGCTTTGCCCTACGCAAAGTTGCCGAAAGGATATCGGTGCCTTCTTCTTCGAGTTTCAGGTAGTTTTTTTCACCGTTAAACAACTTGCCATATTTTGAACGATAATGAAAAAAATCGCTGCCACTGCAAACCATAAAGGTAGTTACCTGACTGTTGGCATACCTATCGACATATTCGTTAATTTCCGCTATCGAAGAACATGACAGGGGTGTATTCCCGTCGCAATTATGAATTAACCGGTAGGTAATTTGCTTTTTTGGGTGAGTACAACCCGATATTGCTAAAATCAGGCATAAAACTATAACTAAAATATTTTTAATCTGTATCATCATTTTTTGTTATTGCTTAAATAAAATTATTTATATTTCGGCATGCGGATTTCTTATTCTAACTTGTTCATATTAGCACGGTAGCGATCCTTGTAAAGGCCAATTTCTCCAATTGGGATACGTTTGAACCCGAGTTTGTAGGCTGGGGAATCTTCTCTGAGCTGAAAATTTTCATTATCAACATCAATAAAACCAGGGTTAGTGTTAATAACCTTATTTCCATACTTTTCCAACAGTTGGGTCATTTTCGTGTCACCATATTTATATTCTTTAGTGCCTTTTACTTGCTCTTGAAATTGTTCACGCCAGTTACAAATTACCGGATCGGCTATAAGATTCTCTTTAATGGTTACAATAGAAAGATCAAGTTCGCTGTGCAAATCCATCCATTTGCCACCATAACTTATATTGCGAACAACAACGTTTTCATAAGGTATTGCGGGATCATCACCTTCTGAAAGGACCTCTTGTAGCCAGGGATACCTAGTACTGTATGGCGGATTTTTATAATTCACCTCGTCCAACCTCTCCACTAAACGCCAGGAGCCTCCAGAAACAAGAAGGGACGGTTCTCGATAGACACTGATTTTAATTGAAGGCGAACATTTTACAAAAATATTATTCTCGATCAGGCAATGCCGCCCACTATTTGTGAAAAAAGCATCTTCAAGATCGTAAAATATATTTCCAAATACGGTAATTCCTCCTACTGGTAAATCAAGATAGATAGCTTTTGAAGAAACAAACTTACCTACACCATGGATATTATGAAAATAATTATACTTATTTACGGTACCACAGTATGTCCAGTCCATAGCTGCATAAATAGCACCAACGTCACCTGTTTCCTTTGCAACATCATAAATCTCATTAAACTCAATCAGGTGTTCGTTACCCGAGAAAATAATTCCTGAATGGGGGGCATCATGAATAAGGTTATGGCTGACGATATTGCCAACCCCGCCCAAGTTAATGCCTGGGCGATATGTTCTGAAAATCCTTGCAACCCGGCGAACATGGTTGTTCGTGGCATAATTTTTTGCTTCCGAAAGGGGTTTTCTGTCTCCGCCACTTAAATCAATCCCCGTTGCAGCTACTTCATAAATATCACAACTGATAATGCCGTTTTCTGTCCCGCCTTTTATTATAACGGCATCATTACCTAAATTAGTAAATGAGCAACCTGCAATTTTATTGTTATAGCCTCCTGTTATTTTAATTGCACCTGCACGTGAACTTTCAAATACGATATCTTCGAAAGTCACATTCGAAGTTTGATTGAGAGATATCATTACACTATCAAGGACAGGGAAAGATATCTTGCTACCCTTTATATCGGAAGGGGGCCAGAAATATAAAATACCCTCTTTTCTATCAAGGTACCATTCCCCGGGGCTGTCAAGTTCTTCAAGGATATTCAGAAAATAATATCTTGCATCTTTCTGGAAGCCATAACGTGAATCCAGCTGAGGATAAATCTCACGGCTGTTAATGTCGATCGACTTTATTTTAATCATCTCCTCCGACCAGTCATAAACCCAATAGCCATAAATATAAATATCATCTGTATCAGCCCATTGTTTCGGGCGGTCTCCTGCATATACGAACCTGCCAAAGTGCCGTCCCCTTGGGATCCCGTCTATTTCCCAGTCATCTCTTCCTTTATTGATAAGCTCGCCATGCTGGGGCACATCTGCTATATTAAGCCAGCCTTCATTTGGATATCTTGCAACAGGCATATATTTGCCATTAAAAAAAAGCTCCGTCTTTCTTTCAGTATTGCGGTCTATTTCCCCGTAGTTTGTTATACCCCGGGCTTTAAGATCGGTTTTTAATACTTTACCGTGACCGGACTTATCAATGCGCTTTAAAATGTCTGGATCAGATACAGGAATGAAATCGGACAAAACCTTACCGCCTGTTAAGCAGACTTCTTCGTTGTGATATGCCCGCCAGCATATAGGAGCGCTTTTTGTACCACTGTCTTCTGCTGTTAAACAAAATGTTTCACTAATCGGATAGATTCCTGCACGTATATAAACCGTAACACCACCTTGTGGTAATTTCCCGGATTTTTTCAAGCCTCTTATGGCGTCACGAGCTTTTTCAAGTGTGGCGAAAGGACCGTCACTGCCCTGAGTATTTGACGAAGGCAACTGACCTGACCAGGAATCGTTTCCCATTGTAGAAACATACAAGCTTAATTCTGCTTCATCAGCAAATAATGTGATAGTCCAGAATAATGATAAGGTGATTAAGAATACCATTGATTTTAAAACTCTACTAAACATTCTTTACCTCCTTTTTTTTATCAGTTTTCGTGTTCTTCTCCAGCTTCGACAGATGGAATACAGCCCCTGCCCAGCTTTTATTAAATGTTATTTTTATCCGTTTTTCGGATATATCAACGGTGATATCGTTTTTAAGGGTTTAATTTTACTTCACCTTTCCGTTTTCGTAATCGTGAATGAGCTCCATTGGGACAAATGTCTCGCCTTCTTTGGCGCCTGTGGGCGCCTGCTGGAACGTGGCCATCAGTTTGTCCCACTCTTTTATCCGGTTGCCCGATTCAATGTATTTCCGGCTCACTTCGTCCATGTCGGCATCTTCAGGAATGGTTACAATCATTACCAAATAGTTCGCAAAACGGTAGATCTTTATTTTCTTTATTCCGCTTGATTTTGCTGCATGTATAGCTTCCGGCCATACGCCTTCAGAACTATTGTAATAGCCCTGAGCAAAAAAACTGATTTGCCGGGCGACCTTTTGTAAACAACTCGGCAAGTTCCCCTGTGGACAAATTGTACTTCCAAAGCCTGTTAGTTAACTGTCCGGTAACCGTGGCCGTTGTGCTGTAATTTTCGCAACTCGTCAAAATGCAGTGTTGCTTGTCAGGAAAAACAGGCTCCAGCCCGGTCCAGTGCATACCTTCTTTTTCGGGCAGTTGCAGGTAATGCTCGTGAACCATCTTCATTAATAAACCCAAGCCCCCCAACAACAGGGCTAAAGGTAATAACCCTCTTACTGACCAGTTTTACATGCTTTGATTTTTGTTTAGGACCTGATGATATATTGCAAGCCATCAGTAAAAAAAACACCGCCAATAATTGTAGTATTATTTTCATCAGTAAATGATTTGGGTTAAAACTCTTTTTGGTTTAGTTCCCCGCCCTGTCGGGAAAAATATCCCTGTTTTTTCGATTTCTCATCTAAGTGAACGTAGCTCTTCCGTACATCTTAATCATTTTGTTCATCTCATTATTATTTTAAACTTTTAACGGTATTCGATGTAACTCGCTCAATCATTTCCCACCTGTAGAGGAAATACCTAACTCGTTACATATTTCTCTTCTTTCTTTAATTTTTATGCCACTTCAAAGAGCCTGTCAAGTTCTTTACAATCGGCTTTATAAAAATAATGTTCATATAGTTTTATTTCCATTTAATGTCCGCTCCTGGTAATTTTTGCTGGAACTGATATAAACCAGTCAATAAATGTTAGGCGGTCCTGCCGCTTGAACTTGCTTTTAACGCAGCACACAATGCAGAGAGTACACCGCTCCGTTTTTGGGTTGGGATTTTTGTTTCTTCAATAAGAAACCTGCCCAAAACAAATTGTTGCTCGAATCTTTTTCTCATATTTCAAACTTTTTGTTTGCTGACTTGAAATAAGCAAGTCTCAAATCTTAAATGACCTAAATATCTGTATTTTAATAAATCTACAATGCAGGGATAAAATAAGATTCAAACAAGTTGTTAATATCAATGTGCTGGTTTGTACAGCCTTAGGGGTTTACTTGCAGGAACTATTTATCAACATGTCCGGCTGTTGAGTATTTTCCAACAAGCACATAATTTAGTACCTGCGTCTAACCAAGGTTTAACTCTTTCTCTATTAATTCTTAAATCGGCAAAGGGAAGGGGAGGGGAGGTAATCTGCTGCCCCCCCCCTTAAAATAATCTATATTAAAAAATTCTCCTAACCGAATAAGAAATAGAAAAAGAAAACTATTTTGTTCCTTTAGTAAACCATAGAGGTGTCATTACATCATCAACTCCCTGCCTTGCAACAGCAGCTTCCGTATTCACTAAATTCAATGAATAAGAGGCAGCACCATACTTTAGTCTTTGTGGAAATCCAAGCCCTAAAGGAATTAAAGTAGAATAAATATCAGGATCATTTGGAATATCATCCGTAATCCCCTCTAACTTAAAATCTCTGGCATAAGCCCATCCCTGTAAATCAACCTGGTTTGTTGCTAACCACAATTGAAGTCCAATTTGCTGTAATTTTTCCTCTTTTGTTCCACTAAGAGTTGCAATAGAAGAACTCAAGTATCCATTATCGGAAACACCCCATTGTTCAAATGATGCCTGAATTCCCGCTTGGTATAATGAGTTGGCATCACCGCCAAATCCAAGTACGGCAGCCTCTGCTTGCAGCAAATATATTTCAGCCATAGGCATGACATAATTGTCATTTTCAGTTCCAAGATCAAAAAAGCCTTCAATATTAATATTATATCTGGAAAATAATTTAAGATCTAAAAATGGTTTCATTGCATTATTAAATCGTGCCACTTGTCCTGCATAAAATTTGTTTTCCTCTATTTCAATTTCTAAGTCGTCACCAACCAGATTACTAGTATAAATAACGCCAGCACGAACAAGCGTAGTCAACAAATAATCAACTAACTTCTTATTTTGAGGTATAGTGTAATTAACAAACTTAACTATCCCACCAGGAACTTTCTCTGCATAGGCAGGCAATCTTGGATCATTATTGTCCTGCAATGCATTGATTAAATGATTAGACAACACCCTAACAGTAAGATCACCGTACCTCAAGAAATAGCCTTCAGTCCCATATGAATCTGTACTTAAATCCTTCACAATTTTAGCATCTGTTGTAGGTAGCGGAGCACTTAAAGCCTGTGTAATTGCTGCATCTGCAAAATCAGCACCAGGTGCGCCTTTTGCTCTTAAAGCTTGCCTTAATTTAAGTCCATTGGCAAAGGCTTTCCATTTCTGAAGGTCACCACCAAACATGATATCATACTCTCCCAGTCCAAATACACCTATGCCGGTAACTGTATTATCACCAATAGTTGCCATCGCCCTATCCAAATCAGCAATAACTCCTTCATATATCTCTTTCTGAGTATCAAACTTTGGATTTAAAACACCTTCAATTCCTACTTCTGAATATGGTAGTTCTCCCCACACATCACTATACATGGCAAAATAAGTAGATTTCAGAATTATTGCTACAGCTTCCATCAACGGATTTTCAAATTCTCCTCCCGGTTCAACCGCTTTCGTGAATAAGTCAAGATTTGCAAAGTATAGTGAATATGCATTCCATGCCCCTGCGCTGGAAGTCCAACCATCGTTACTATCAAAAAGAGCATCTGTTTCACCCCATGAATCTTTATTACACATATGCGCATATCCTCCATACATAGTAGCATACAGATAGCGTATATAAATATAATCCCAAGTTGCGGGGAAATACAAGTTAACCAAAGTATTCGTAAAAAAATATTTTGCGCTTACATCTGCCGAAGTCAATAAGTCATTATCGTTCTTGTACTCTTTAAATTCTGAAGTACATCCTATGAATAAGGTCAGTAATAGACCCAATATATATTTGTTTTTCATAATTCAGTTATTAATTCTTAAAATGAAATATTTAAATTAAATCCTATCTTCCGGGTTGTCGGCATATCATAATAAAACACCCCTTGTCCAAAATTGCTCATCGACATCGAAGTCTCAGGATCAACGCCATCAATATTTTTATATAAGAAGAAGAGATTTCTTCCAACCAAAGAAAAAGAAGCTTTGTTAATAAAGATATTTGCAAACCACTTTCTTGGGAAAGAATATGATAATGTCACCTCTCTTAGCCTCACGTTAGTTAAATCTTTCATATGTGGAGTTTCGATGTTACTCATCCAAGACCAATAGGTTTCGGCATTGATTTCTACAGTGTTAGGCACATAGCTGGGGGCTTCTTCTGTACCAGTATTTACAACTGCATCCAAGACCATTCCATCTCTACCTTCTAAAGATTCTTTTATGTGACCACTTTCCGCAAGTTCCCTCGTTGTTTGAGAATACGCTTCTCCCCCTAATCTAAAATCAATAAGAAAAGCTAGCTCCAGATTTTTATATCCAAAAGTATTAAAGAAACCCCCTGTCATATCAGGTTGATAGTTCCCAATAAGTTTTTCAGGTGAAGAAATAGGGAACCCATCCGCATTAACAACCATTTTACCATCCTGATAAACAAAATCTCTTCCATATATGTCGCCAATTTCACCACCAACTTTTGTTTTAACGGAAAGTAATCCGTGATTAGTAAAAAGGTATGAATCACTACCTTCGATAAAGGATTCCAACACATTGGTATTCTTTGATATATTGATAGAAGAATCCCAATAAAATTTTCTTGACTTTATCGGTGTTCCACCAACCAACAATTCAAAACCTTTATTTGATATTTCTCCAACATTGGTTCTTTTGAATGCAAATCCTGTTGAAGCATCTACAGGCACATTGAGAATCTGGTCGAACGTTCTTGCTTCGTAATAGGTAAAGTCAGAGTACAATCTATTTTTCAAAAACTTGAGTTCTAAACCCAATTCTATTGATCTTGTTGATTCAGGTTTTAAATCAGGATCGTTAAAGATATTACTTTTTGATACTGTTAAAAGGTCATGATATCCATTACTACCCAGATAATAATAAATTTGGTCAGTCTTAGTGCTACCGGAACCCACTTCAGCCCAAGAAAATCTCAATTTCGAAAATGAGAGAAAGCTATTTTCATTTATGCCTAATATGTCATTCCCAATAAATGAGAAACTAAGCGATGGATAGAAATATGACCAATCACCTGGCGATCCTGAAGAAGTCCACATTGATGATTGCCAATCATTTCTTCCCGAAAAGTTTAAGTAAACCATTTCTTTATAATCTAATGACCCGGAAATGTATGCCGAATAAGTAGAACTTCTGCTGAAACTTTCATCATTGTATACAAATTTTAAATTATTATACATTATGTTGGTTGGAATTTTAAAATCATGGCCACTCATACTAAGAGATGAGCTCGAACCAAATTTATAATTTCCTCCAGCATTTACATTTAAGTTTAAGCTATTAGTTAATTCCTTATTAAACATTAACAAAACATCAGCATTGCTTGTAGATTGCGCATTATTTGAATCGCTTCTTTCACCCATAAGCCTTTCTAAAGTTCCATAAGGCATAATCTGTTGTATTCTTTGTGCTAACACATCGGTACCAATTCTGGCAAACACACTTAAATTATCATTAAACTGATAGTTAGCTTTTGCAAATCCCAATACTCTGTTTCTAAAATCATCGTTCGTATTCTTGAATTGCGTCCAATATGGATTACCAATCCCAACACCTGTAGCATAAGGATGCAGATCTCCTGAATTTTCATCTCCATAATCTTTAAAATCTTCCGTTTCATAAGATCGACCCCAATTATAAAGATTATTCGTAACTGAAGGTCCCCATCCCATTATCACTCTATTACTTGCTTTTTGGGTAAAAAAAGTTATTTTGGTATCAAAACTTAATTTCTTAGAAAGCTTTAGATTCGCTCTCAAATTAAAAGTATTTTTATTCAATTCTGAGTTTGGAGTAATCCCTTTTCCATTAAAATTAGTATAAGAAAAACGCACATTCGCATTTTCATTTCCTCCTTCAATCTCAACAGTTTGTGTTCTCTCAATTTCGGTATTGAAAAAGTCTTTTACATTATCTGGTTGTGCGGTATAAGTTTTATCAACACCTTTAATGGTTTGATATGCACGGCCATCAAATTTAGGCCCCCAGTCCTCATGGGCAGAATTAAGGAATATACCACCATTACCCTGTCCATATTCATTTTGAAAAGAAGGTAGCGTATTTTCATTTACAACACCTGCCATAACACTGGTAGAGTAGCTAACTCCAAGCCCTTTTCTTATCATGCCTTTTTTAGTAGTAATAAGTATCACCCCATTAGCCGCATTTGATCCATACAATGCAGCTGCATTGGGACCTTTCAAAACCGAGATAGACGCTATATCATTTGGGTTGATATCCGAAATTCCTGAACCATAGTCAGTTTTTGGACTGGTAATAGATGATATATCTCCTGATGCAGTACCAAAACCTTCATTACTGATTGGTATCCCATCTACTACATATAATGGTTGGTTGTTTCCTGAAATTGATGAATTACCTCTAATTATAAGTCTGGAACTCCCACCCATTCCTGATGATGAAGGTGTAATTACAATCCCTGCAACTTTTCCTGAAAGTGCATTCACTATATTCGTTTCTCTGCCAGAAGAAAGTGATTCTCCAGAAAAGTTTCTGGTTGAATAACTTAATGATCTTTTCTTACTTAAAACACCAAGGGCAGTAACCACAACCTCGTCAATCTCCTCGGTATCGTCTTGCATTACTAAATTTATCTGAGTCTGCCCGGCAATATGAATTTCTTGCGATTTCATCCCAACAAATGAAAATACCAGCGTGGCATTAGATGTAACATTGGCCAAAGAATAATTACCATCATCATCAGTAACAATTCCTTGTGTAGTTCCTTTAACAACTATAGTTACACCGGGCAATGGTGCGCCGGAAGAGTCGGTTACTTTACCGGTAACTGTTTGAACAGTCTGGTTATAATAAAAATGGTTGCCCGTAAAGTTTTCTTTTTGGGTTATGATAATATAATCGTTCTTTACTGAAATCGATAATTTTTCAGTATCCAGAACCTTATTCAGGATTTGTTCAACTGATTCCTTTTCAAATTTAAATGAAATTCGTTGTGTATCATCTAAATCGGATTTGTTATAAGCAAACCTGAATTCGCTGTTTTGCTCTATGTATAAAAACAGTTCATTTAGGGTTCCATTTTCAATATTGAATGAAAATTGGGTAGTTTGAGAATATGTACCCGCAGATATCGCGATAAACGATATCAACATAAATAGTCCAGTTAGTTTCATCGTTCTCCAAAATTTTTTTAAAAGGGCATTACCAATCCACACCCCTTTTTGGCGTAATTCATCTTTTTTCATAAATTTGGAATGTTTTAAAAATTATTTTTATTACAAATTGCTACAGGAAACGGCCAATCGCGAGTTGGCTGTTTCCTACTTTTAAGGAAGGTTGTTTGCTACATAGGCATTGTTATTTCTTTGTTAGTATAATTTTGTTATTTTCAGTTTTGTAATTTATCCCAATTGTTTCATCAATAATTTCAAGCAGGTACTCCAGTGATTCTCCTTTTTTCAGTCTTAAGGTCAAATAGTCATCCTTAAATTGAGTGACTGGCTCGCAAATAATATCTACATTAAACCAACGTTCTGTATTTTTTATTACGTCATAAAATGGGGTATTCTCAAAAATTAATTGTTTGTTTTTCCACGCCTCAACTATCTCTTGATTAACGGTTTTCCTATTGGCAGTATCCGTTTCTCGGTCAAAAACCAATGATTGCCCAGAAGTTAATATTTGCGGTTTAAAATGCCCTATGGGATTTTTTATCCTAACATCAACTTTTCCTTCAAACAACGACGTCTGAACAGTAGCTTCATCATTATACCCCCTAACATTAAACGCAGTTCCCAATGCTTTCACTTCCATATTCTGCACATGAACGATAAAAGGCTTTGCAGCATTTTTTTTCACTTTAAAAAATGCCTCTCCGCTAACTGTAAGTTCCCGATCTTTTTTACCATATGATGTATTGTATTTTATCTGTGTATCAACATTTAACCATGCGGAACTACCATCAGGTAAAATGATATTTGTTTGTTCTCCTTTATTAGTAGCCACTGTAAAATACTCTTCAGGGGTGAAAAAGTATTGATAAGTTATCCATGAGGTGTATATCAATAAAGGTAACAGTAATATAGCTGCGTATTTCCGAATAATTGAAATTGTATATTTAAATGTAAACCCAGATTCTTTGCGTCTATCGATCTCTTCCCATATTGTGCCAATCTTCAATTTAATATCAGAAAAATGATTATACGGAATATTATCAATGTATGAATTAAGCTCGTTGATATTATCCGGATTACTTAAGAATTTCTCAATATCCGATAACTCTCGCTTACCTAGTGGGCTTTGCTGATAGAGCAGTTCGATAACTTTTATAATGTTTGTTTTCTCATTCATAAATTACCCAGCTTTAATGCTAACAATTACTAATACGGATTAAAAAATATTTTCCGTAATCGGAAATTATTTTTTTTTAAAATTATTTTGCGAAAAAAAAGGATGACAATTTAAACGTTAAATAACTGACCAATAAATATATCAGTTTTTAAGTGTTTAGAAAAAAATCACCAGACATGTCAGGTATTGTTTTATGGCCTGATTGATTGCACTATTGGCAGACCTCATCTGCATATCCACCGTATTTTCAGAGATTCCAAGTAGGGTTGCTATTTTACGGTTGACAAAATAAAGGATGCCTATCTCGGAGTGAAATCTAAAGTACAAATGTTGCTGGTTGTTTTCCGGGAGCATAATGAAGAATTGAAACTCCGAATAGGAAAAGATATTACAGCAGCAGGGGTAAAAAAATACGAACGTACCTGTACACGTCTGGGGGAGTTTTTGAAACACCGGTATAATATTGACGATATTCCTTTAAAAGAGATAGACTACAATTTTATCTACAGCTTTGAAACGTACCTAACGACTGTTTGGAATTCTAGCGTTAATACGGTAGCCAAATATTTACAGCGATTGAAACATATCGTTGTCCTGGCAAAGCACAATGGCTGGATTCCTTCAAATCCGTTTGTCAACTTTAAAATCAAGTTCAAAAAGGTAGATCGCGGGTACTTAACCGAAGATGAACTTGTAACTATCATGGAGAAAAAATTCGCTATCAAGAGACTGGAGCAGGTAAGGGATATTTTCGTGTTTTCCTGTTTCACTGGCTTGGCCTACATTGATGTGAGGAATTTGAATGAAAAAGATATTCAAAAATCTTTTGACGGTCGGCTATGGATTATAAAAAAACGTCAGAAAACTGATGTTCAGTCGAATATTCTTTTGCTTGATATTCCGAAGAAGATTCTGGATAAATACAAGGGAATGCCAAATGAGAACCGGTTGTTGCCCATTATAAGTAACCAGAGATTAAATTCATATTTAAAAGAAATTGCTGATTTGTGCGGAATTGATAAGAACCTGACATTTCACCTGGCCAGGCATACATTTGCAACAACGGTTACATTAGCAAAAGGGGTGCCAATGGAAACCGGAAGCAAGATGCTTGGCCACACGAGTATTAAAACCACTCAAATTTATGCGCGGATTACGAATGATAAAATAAGTCATGATATGCAGGAATTATCAAAAAAACTTCAGGGAATAGCTCCGGCTTTTTCGTTATAATTCAGAATCAATGAAACCAAATATTATAACTTGAGGTGCCAATTTTGCACCTCAAGTTGGGTGGTTTTTGTTATTCCCTTTTGCTTTGTTTCTTTTTTGCATTAAAAATAGTGCATTTCAGAAATAAAGTAATTGGTTTTATTGAGTGGTAGTTAAGTCCTTTAAATTAATAAACAGAGCTTATCACAATCTGTGATAAGCTTAACTATCGGTACTTTAGTTGAAATGGAGGTTCTTTTACGGTACTGATTGTTACATCCAATTATATCTCCAATTGCAGAATTATTAAGGAAGTTGAATTCTCCGTAATGCAACAGAAACTTTCTAAAATACAAAAACATAAGTGTATTGTATCAAATTATCAATTAGTTGCGAGTATTGGTAAATTCTCCATAACAAATAATAAATTCTCCGTAAGCTTTTAGTCAACCATCTGACCATTTATGTACGTGTTAGTTGGAAGCTATAATTATTTTAATATTTTAAAAAGTAATTTGAATTGGAGGGGTAACATTTTTATTACGACATTCTGTTATTAAGGAACAAAACGGAACAACTGACGAACAGCACTTTACCTGCATAGACTCGTTTGGTGAGTATTAGTTGTATTTGAAACGGATTATCTAACTTTGCCTTACCGATATTTAGTTCTCTACCATTAAACAAGATAATTTACGCAACCCCTTTTCGAATCCAATATTTCTTATCAAACATTTCACCTTTTGTAAAGTAAATACCAATACCAGGGATTAATATATAGAATATTAAACAAATGCTCCACCATGTATTTATACTTTGCCGTTTATCAACAGCTTTCATTGGTCGAGGAGATGTAAGAGATTCAAATTGTAATGGAGAGATTGTACCTGTACTCATTATTTGTTCAAGATTATTCTGTCTTGCTGATTCTTCCTTTTTTATTTGTTCTGTTTGAGATTGATACGCAATTGAGAGAGCAACAAATGCAACACTGATAATAAAACCTGCAACATCTGACCAGAAAAGGTTACTGAATGTCTTTTTACTTCTATCTATTTCCTGTTTTTGTTCCTTATTCCCCTTCTCATTCACTCTATGCTTTTCTTCATTTTTGATCAAATAACATTCCTTAGTCAAATTACTCCAATAAATATATAATGCATATAGAATAATAAGCCCTGCACTAAAAACTAATGGATGAATTTGAAATGGAAACCAAAGTGAAAAGAGAATGGTTTGATTCAATATTCTAATATACCATTCACGCATTCCAACTTTTTCTCTTAATTGTTTCTTATAATCTTCATGTACTTCAGTATAAGATTCAAAGTAAAAAAAATACAAAGCGTTCATAATAATGGCAAAAAGAAGTAAAATTTTAATATCACGATTTAAATCCATCGGGAAATCTAAAAAGTAGAATGAATAAATTCCTGTAATTAAAAATGATAAAAAGGAACCGATAATACTTGCAGGCATAATGAGATGTATTAATATGAGGTTGTAGTTGTTAAATGATATGGTTGATATCTCGGATTTTTTATTTGACTTATAAGCCATAAAAAATCATTTATTTCATTGTTGTAATAACAATGGTTCAACCGGCGATTTTTCATATGGAATTGATGGCTTCCTGGTGGAGAATGGTGAGATCATTAAACCTGTTTCTGAAATGAACATTAGCGGGAACATGAAGGATCTTTGGATGAATTTAGCTGAAGTTGGGAATGATCCAAACCTGGCGTCTTCCTGGCAAATTCCATCCATGCTTTTTGAGAACATTGACTTTAGCGGAATATAAAATATTAGAGTGAGTGAATCTATTTATCAGTTAATAAAGAAATACCTTTCTCAATTCCGGGAAAGGTTTTCTTTTTAATTTTGACAACAAAAACAGCTAGTGGCTAAAAGAGAAAAACGGGGGAAAAGTAAAAGTTCAGCGGGTTATAATCAAAAGATTGGAGAGGACTTTTTAGTACAGAATTCCAGGAAAGAGGGCGTTGTCGAAACCAGGAGTGGCCTTCAGTATAAGGTTGTGGAAGCCGTTGAAGGACCGCAGCCTGATGAGTTCAGCACAGTGCTTATTTATCAGCGAGCGTTGCTTTTGAACGGTACAATTCTGGAAGATACTTATCGACAGAATAAGCCTGATGAGGTAAAGATGGAAGAACTTATTGACGGATTACAAGAAGGTTTGCAACTGATGAGCAAAGGTAGTCGGTATAAATTCTGGGTGCCATCAGAATTAGCATGGGGCAGAAAAGGGAACAGCAATAAAATTCCTCCATTTGCCGTATTAACTTTTGATATCCGGCTAGTAGATATTCTAGCTTAGCACTTTTACCATTTCGGGCAGCCTTGGCATTAATCTTGTACTCTATGAAAATTTTTGATTAAACAACCAATAAAACAAAAGCACATGAAAACAATTTCAGTCATCACATTATTTTTTATAGCTCTATTATTAAGCTCATGTCAGGGAGAGCAGGGACCTCCGGGAATGGATGGTTTGGATGGAGCTCCGGGAGAATCGTCACTAGGTACTGTTTTTCAAATGACTGGTACATTTAGTAGTCAAAATAATTACACCCTGTATTATAGCTTTCCCAGTGATCTTGAGATTTATGATGGCAGGGTTAACGCATGACTTTTTGAAAAAAATCAGGATTTGAATAGGTTTGTTCACAGGTTATCAACATGCCCCCGGACTTAAATTCTGAAACTTAGATTTTTTGAATGTTTGTTGATATATTCATCTTTGAATGTCAATAACTTGTACTGAGCGTGGTACAGCATTCAGCCAGGAGTTTCTCAGTTTTGGTTGAAAACAAGGCACTATGGAAACCTCTTTGCACAAACACTTTTCAGGATTGAACGATCCAAGAATCAAACGAAACAAGAAGCACCTGTTGTTGGATATTGTTATCCTGACCATCATTGCAGTCCCATGTGGGGCGGAGTCTTGGGACTCGATCGAGCTGTTCGGGAAAACCAAGCTTGGTTTTTTAAAAACCTTCCTGAATCTTCCCAATGGCATCCCATCACACGATACAATCAACCGGGTCTTTTCGATGCTCAATCCCAAAAAATTCGAAAAGCTGTTTGCCCAATGGGCCGCTTCGCTGAAGGATAAAGATATTGATCTGGAGTTAATTGCCATTGACGGGAAAACGGCAAGGGGCTCAAAAGACACTTTTCATGACCAGCCGCCGATCCATCTGATCAATGCCTGGGCCGGTCACAACGGACTGGTGTTTGGGCAATGCAAATCGGAGGGAAAATCCAACGAAATCAACACCATCCCTTTATTGCTTGAGATTCTGGATATCGAAGGCTGCATTGTAACCATTGACGCTATGGGCACACAAACCAAAATAGCTGAAGCCATTGTGGGAGGAAAGGGAGATTATATCCTGGCCTTAAAAGGGAACCAAAAAGGACTAAGGGAGGAAACCGAAAGCATTTTCAGGGTGCAGCAACCTGTCTCAATCCACGAAGTGACCGAAAAAGGGCACGGACGGATAGAAACACGCAAGTGCGAAGTGATCAACGACCTGGAGTTTTTGCACGGGAAGGAAAAATGGGAAGGGCTGTCAAGTATTGTAAGAATCACCACCGAACGGGTTGTCCGTGACAAAACGGAACATGAGGCCCGTTACTACATCAGCAGTTTGGATACCTCGGCTGATCGGTTCAACCAATATATCAGGATGCACTGGGGCGTGGAAAACTCACTGCACTGGACACTGGACATGACTTTTGGGGAGGACAGCCAAAGAAAGAGGATCGGGATGGCAACCCAAAACTTTGCCCTTGTTAACAAAATTGCCTTGAATATATTGAAAAAGGATTCCTCCAAGGGAAGCCTCAAGTCTAAAAGGCTCAGGGCTGGCTGGGACAACAAGTTCCTGCTGAAATTAATCACAAATTAAATGCGTTAACCCTGATAAAATTTCCCTTATTTAATCTGATTGATTCTTGAATTCATATATATATGAATATAAATTGGCTTCAAAAATCAGGCACAGCTATTAGTTTTTTCCAGTTTTTGTAAGTAAAGAACCGAACTTAATACAGCCCGATTTTACTAACTGGTATCTTATGCCAGGGCATCATATATTTTTTCAGATCCGACAATTCCTCAGGAACATCGGTTTCCTCTATCAGTAAATCATTCAACGATTTAAGTTGATCGGTCTTCCTTAAAAACTTTTGGGTTGTATTAACTCCCAGGTTATCTATGCTGTAATTCAGGTCATAACCATTCTCATCAAACAACAATTTCAAATCCGGATAACGATTCTGCCATAAATCATTTTTCCAATACTCCCCATTTAATGCCTCGCTTTTATTCAACGAACTAAACCAACGCTCATTTCCGTAAGCTGTTTGACTTACAAGGGAATTACAATCGACGTGTAAATTGCCTTCAATTATATTATAATGCCCGCCATGTATCTGTACGCCTCCAAACCAATTCATTCCGCTTTGTCTAAATATATTTTCCGTAATACAATAACCTGAAATTAAATCATCCAGACGTATAGGCCCAACCTGAGGCTTTACGCCCTCCTTGTAAAAATAATTCCACCTTATTACATTTCCCCGGAATAATGGATTCCCAAAACTTTCAATGGTTCCCTGATCATCTGAATCCAAAACACAATTGGTAAACCTGTTTAACTGTACCAATATATCGTTACCCTCAATTCGTATAGCACTACTTTGCATATTGTCGAATAAACAATTTTGAACCAATATCCCAACGCCTCCTAACCATAATGCAGGAGTGTACGTTTTATCCAGCCGCGATAAATTTCTAAACGTACAATTTTCAATAACTGAATTCGCATCCTCCAGCCTCTCAATATTCCCAATTCCATTAATGTTTATCCCACCTTTACCCATATTTTCTATGGTGTTAGAGTGAATAAGATAATTTTTCCCTCCGTTAATTTCTATTGCGTACGAGGATGAATTTTTTACAGAATTATTTATGAATGAAATATCACTGCAGTCTGTAGCCGTTAAAACATTGCCTCGAATATACCTGAAATCCAACCCCTCTATAGTTAAGTGGTTTACACCTTCCATTAAAAAAACATTCCCGTTCAAACTCAAGAAACAGTGCCCCGGATCAAAATCCTCATTTGGGAAATACCAGATTTTTTTGTCTTCAACTGAAATTTTGTATTCTCCCGGAATATCAATCTCTGAAAGTGAATTCACCACATACCAGTCGCTTTTGGTAGGTATCCACCAGCCCTTCGAAGATGCTTCATTCGCAAATCCATATCCGTTGAAGGGTTCTTCGAGTTCTATTCCTGTCGATTCAGAAAAGGATTTCAATTTTTCATAAGCATCCGACCACGTATGTTTCCAGTAACCATGCAACCAAACATCGTTCTCCTGCACCCATTTGTCGGCCCGGGAATCCTTAAATCCTTCCATTGTACTGTAGATTGACCGATCATTGGGCCATTTGGATAAAATCTGAGGGGTATCATTACAAAATAATTCCGGCACATAAGCATCGTTTCCACGGTTTCTTTTGCTGGATGAACCAGTGAGAATATATTCAGGTAATCCGCTAATTTCATTTTTATCAAAATCTGCAACCAATACTTTACCCCTGACATTGGAAGGCAATAATGACAACATTTCTCGGTCAGTTTCCTTTTCCCAATTTAAAACAGGTACTCCTCCGTTTATCAATGTTCTATTACTTTCTGATTGCGATCTGATTACTACTGGATTCTTTTCAGTGCCTGAAAGATCTATTTTAATCTCCCTCGATATTTTATATTCGTTATCCAATAAAACTATTTCTGCTGTTCCTCTTTTTATGGTAGAACCATTAAGTATCTTCTTAACAAATTCAAGCGCTTGTTCTATACTACTAAACGGTTTTTGAACAGTGCCATCTGCCTTATAATTACCTGATTTTTGAGAAACAAAGCAAGAAACGGCAATTTTATCCCTGCTGGGTATAGCTGTCCTGCTATATAATGGTTCGTTATTGATCGCTTTTTTTATGTCCATCATTTTAAGTGCATGATGTTCGGGTATCTTCTCTATAACCGACATATTGGCAAGCGTTTGCAAACAATCATCATATTGCTTTGTCTGGTACTGCGCCTCAGCTAACCTGATACTGACTAAAGATTCATAAGCCCTGGGTATCTCATAACCTTTTATAATTAGCTTGTACATCTCAATGGCCTCTTCTATTTTGCCACTCTGCCACAAATTATCGGCATCTTTTAGAGGTACATCAAAATACTGGGCTTCTACTTTTATTGCAATAAGGATGAGGGTAAACGCCAAAATTAAATTTTTCATAGTTTTGTTATATTTACGTTTCTATTATTCTTTTTTAAAGTTATCAAGTTTATTATTTTAATTCCCTTCTTACAATAGTTCGTTCAAAAAGTGATTTATAATTAAGCGGCCATCGTGCCGAAAGACAATAGTTCATTGACATGTTGACGATTTTTGATTGAGTTCGGGTTAATGGCGAACAGGCGGAAAAATCGCGACAACAACAACGTATTGTGAAACAATATCTTGTAAGTTGCCATCGAGAATGGGTTTTCTCGGGTTTGCGGGTTGCTCAGTTGCATGATCTTGGCAATATTTACAGTTGTCAATGCGGTATTGAAATGAAAGTTGAGCTTATTTCCACTTCTTGCCTGCGAGTTTTCAAGCCCTGCGGATTGCTTGGCATCCCTGAATCCAAATTCGATTTGGAACCGGGTGTGATAAATATCGATTACATCAATTGGGGCTTGCAGGATATCGGTTGAAAACAAAAGACGATAAGTTGTTTTTCCTTTTATCAGGAACTGTTCGACAACCAGTAAAATGTTTCGGCCAAGAGCCTTTGAATATACAATACCTGAGTATGCTATTATTCCTTTGTTGTTTTCAATCAGGGTGAAGTGTTCTGGATCTAAATTGGTAGGATCAACTTTTCCCCCATATTTTGCTGGCCTACCTCTTTTGCCGGTTTTTGGTTGTGTGGAAAGGTATGATAAGTCTGCATCGTCCCGAAGCTTGCTGACCAAATGTAGGGAGCATCCCAGAATCTTTTCGACAAAGTTTTTCTTGGAGAAATAGGCATCTGCAACAACATAGTTGGTAATTGATAATATCTGTTCCATGTAGTTCTTGATAACCCCGGCATACCAATCGATTAACGACAGGTCGTTATCCTGAAGACAGTTTGTCGGAGGCGTTTGTACAGCATCCAAATGAAAACTTAACCGGGTGTCTGCATCGATTACCGAAAGTCCAAGGATTTCAATCCCCCGAAGTGCCCTGCCAGCACAACCCGACCAAAAGTATCCAATACCAGGGGTTTTCTTGCCTGATTTATGAATGAAGCTTGGATCGAAGGCAACAGCGGTGCGACTGCCAATCCAAGGCATTGATAGGGCTTTATTAAAGCCAAAGAAGTCAAACCCTTGCTCGAACTGGCGGCGGAAACGTTGTTCGCCAAAACGGCTGTAACGGCCTAACTGGAGAAAGTTAATCCGTGAAGGGATACTCAGGTATAGCATGAAAATCTCAATCATAAAATCCCGTCTGCATTTATTGAGCTTTATTTTAGAAACAGATAAAGCATTAAGAACAATTTTTGAATAAATAACATAAATCGCAGGGGTGGCCATAATTAAAGTAATTAACTGGTAATTAATATTTTAAAGATACAAATCCCTGCGGTTTTAACCTAATAAATAATCAGTTATTTCGCTGTAAGTCAGATAAATAACTAAGTTTTAAACGAAGTGTTGAATTAAGCTCGTTGATATTATCCGGATTACTTAAGAATTTCTCAATATCCGATAACTCTCGCTTACCTAGTGGGCTTTGCTGATAGAGCAGTTCGATAACTTTTATAATGTTTGTTTTCTCATTCATAAATTACCCAGCTTTAATGCTAACAATTACTAATACGGATTAAAAAATATTTTCCGTAATCGGAAATTATTTTTTTTTAAAATTATTTTGCGAAAAAAAAGGATGACAATTTAAACGTTAAATAACTGACCAATAAATATATCAGTTTTTAAGTGTTTAGAAAAAAATCACCAGACATGTCAGGTATTGTTTTATGGCCTGATTGATTGCACTATTGGCAGACCTCATCTGCATATCCACCGTATTTTCAGAGATTCCAAGTAGGGTTGCTATTTTACGGTAACTTTTACCTTCCAGTTTTGAAAGTTTAAAGATTTCTCTCCGTCTTTCCGGTAACTGATTAATTTTGTTTAACAAATAGCGTTCAAACTCCCAATACTCCACTTCATTTTCAGAAGAAACAGGATTTGTAGAATAATCTAAGAATAATAAGTCTAAATACTTTCTTTTTGAATAGATTTTTCGAAGGTGATCGTAAATTTGATTCTTCGCAATAGTAAATAGATAGGGTTTAAGCGGTTTATCCTCATCAAGGCTATTCCTGTTGAGCCACAAATTAATAAATATTTCCTGAACTATACCTTCCCGATCTTCCTCTGAAGGCAAAGCTTTGCAAATAAAAAGGTACAGATAGTTTTTGTAATGCTCGAAGATTACTTCAAAAGTCTTCTTGTCTCCATTTTTAAGGCGAACAATCAAATCCTTTTCTTGTATATCTCGAATAGTTTTCATGGTTGCAAATTAGTAGTGATGCGTTAACTTTTTAAAAAGTTATATAAATATTTAAATATAAACAACAGACAAGCATTCTTTGATTTTTTGATTTGAATTGACTCTTAGTATATTATTGTTCCAGATGGATAAAGCTATGACTTATTGAATAGGGCATAACTTCCCGTAAGCGAAATCCAAATGGTCGTTTGACAAAATTTTTATTGGTTGTTTCACAACTTACCTGTTGAATTCCAACATATTCGTTGCGAGTTAGTTTATGAGGATGCCCTGTGAGGTAAGCCAAAACATGATTCCCAGTAAATAAATCCAAAATTTCTTTCCTCTTCATAAGATCAATATTGAAATATTTGGATTCTTCTTCCTGATTTGAAATATGAATATGCCCCATTACCAATAACTAACCTTTTTTTTTCGAATCTCTTTAGCTTTTCAACAGACCATTCGTCAAATTTTTCAGATTCATTTTTTATATCCACCTTCCAAAATTGTATGTTCGTTACAATGAAAGAACATCCCTTACGTTTGAAACTATAATAGTCTCTACCAATTACTTTCCTATATAAAGCAAGGGAAGTTGTGTTATTTGACAAACTTCTCATATCATGGTTCCCGAGCACATAATAACATGGCCCTCAAATTTTTCTTTGATTCTTTTAAAATCAAGAAATGAACTATCGGCAGGGGCATTAACCAGGTCGCTACAAATATCCACAAAATCAAGATTTAATTCATTTATCTGTTTTACAGTCTGCTCAAACGACTGCAAATCATGCTTATAACCACCAAATCCTAACTGGGGAGCCGTCATCTTTACAAACGTGAAGGTTTTTGTGCTGCGTTCTCCTCCAAATATTTGGAAAGAAAACAGAATCAAACTAAAAAAAGCAATTACGATTTTATTCATCATATTTCGATCTAATTATTGAACTTATTTAAAGTTGGCGCAGTAAAATCACGCAGTAAACCATTGAATTCAATGCTCTTCCAATACACAGCATTTATTTCAAAACGTACCAAGATTGCCCTAAAAACATCCAGCCATGTATTGATCTGTTCCATAATAAGGCTGCATTTATACAAGAGTTCATCAGAAAGTCTCATCTTCGCTCATTTTAAACACCTCGTGCCAAACTTTTAGTGCATCTTGCATTTTGATCCCTCATCCCAGCGTGGCACTTTATATTTCTCACATAATTCAACCAAATTGCGCATATTAGGCATGGCTTTTTCGACTCCTTCAGGAGACAAATATTCTTCAGGCTTCCATAAACCCTTTCTCCACATATTACATTTCTTTCCTGAAAGCAAATAGGGCAAATCATCAGGCTTCGCATAACAATCCGCATCTTTTGTAACTCCACGTGAAATTGCGCTCCCGTGCAATAACTCCAGCCATTCTTTGATAGGGGAAGCAGCCTGCCCATTTCGACAAGTGGATTTGACCACTTTTAGAATCATTATCCTTTATGCTTTGACTACCATCTAACAACAAAACAATGGATATTAGCAAAATTAATATTCCCGTTTTCATAAGATTATGTTTTTCTTTTTTAAATTCTGAACCCAAACCACAAAGTAAGTATTACTTTACGATTTGTAATAACCAGTGAATTTTTAGCTGTTTATCAATTTAGTTGTTGATCACATCAAATTTAAAGATCGATTTACTCTTCCACAATTCACTGGCTAATAACTTAGTAGATGGGAAATCCATTTGATTGGGTGAATCAGGGAAGTGTTGTGGTTCAATGCAAAACGCCGATCTCCTTCCATAAGCAGTTCTTCCCTTTCCATTTTCTTTTTTCATATTTAAACTGTTTGCCGTGTAAAAATGGAGGGCGCTTTCAGTTGTATATATTTCGAGCGAACGTCCTGAATCTGGATCAAAAATAATTGCCGATGGTTTTAATATACTCTTAGGTTTATTCATGACGAAACTATGATCGTAACCATCAGCTGCAATTAGCTGGTCATGTGTAACCTTAATAACATCTCCTAAACTTTTATACTCCCTAAAATCAAACGGGCTGTTATCCACTGAGTAAAATCCGCCAATCGGTATAAATTCACTGGTTACAGGAATAAATCTGTCGGCATCAATCCAGAGTTTGTGCCCGGCAATATCTCCTTTATTATGCCCACTCAGGTTAAAATAGGGATGAATCGTTAAGTTTATGATGGTATCCTGGTCTGATTGTGCTATAAATTTAAGTTCTAACTCATTATCTCCGGTGAGCCTGTATTCGGTCCAAACGTGTAAATTTCCCGGGAAATTCTCTTCTTTGTCTTTGCTTAAATAATGTAATTTCAGATAAGATTCGTTGTATTCTAACACGTCCCAGATTACTTTGTCAAATCCAATCTCTCCGCCATGGATAGTATGTTTTTCGAAGTTTTTAACTAACTGATATTCTTTGTTATTCAATTTAAATTTACCATCTTGGATTACATTGGCAAACCTTCCTACAACAGCTCCAAAATAATTATTATCGGTTAAATAATCTTTTAAATCATCGTAACCAAGCAAGATATCATTCAAATTACCAAATTTATCGGGAACCATAATCGAAATTAGCCGACAGCCAAAATTAGAAATACTGATTACCACCCCATTATTATTCTTTAGATTGAATACACTTATCTGTTTACTATTTATTTTTAAAGCAGTTTTTTTCATAAACACTATAATCTTAATCTGACCTTAATAATTCCATGTCATTTATTAAAATGGTTACTTCCATATCCGTTCAATTTCTTCCAGGCTTTTCCCTTTAGTTTCGGGCAGAACCTTCCATATAAAGAAAAAGGTAGGAATGGCTAAAATTGCTAACAACCAAAATGTACCGTGTTCGCCAAAGGTAGCACTCATGTATGGAAATATTTGAGCTATTAACCAGGTAATTGAAAAAAGGACAAGGGTTGCTAACGACATAGCCCTGCCGCGAATTTTAGTTGGGAAGATTTCGGACATAATGATCCATGGTATTGGTCCAAATGAAAATGCAAAACATGCAATAAAAACTGAAATAGCAACAATTAAACCTATTTCAGAAGGAGTGCCTGCATAAAACATGTAGCCTATGGTTGCAAGCGAAAGGAAAATCCCCGAATTTCCAATAAATAGTAATTTTCTTCGCCCGAGCGTATCTACTTTCCACATAGCAAGGATGGTAAAAAGGACCAACACCGCCCCAATAATAATCTGACCGTACAGAGACTCCCCAAACGAGAACCCTGCTCTTTCCAGGATAATCGGACCATAATGCAAAACAATATCAATACCTGTAAATTGAGAAACGATTGACAAGAATAACGCAATAAACGTTGCTTTTCGTAATCCAGGCTCAAACAGTTGCTTCATAGTACCTTTTTCGTGGGAAATGGTATTTCTAATAATTTCGATTTCAGTTTTAGCGGTTTCAGGTCCTGCAACTCGTGATAAAACTTTAAAGGCTTCTTTTTCATTTCCTATCATCATCATAAACCTGGGGCTAACAGGGACAAAAAACAGTAGCCCCAAAAATAGGATACAGGGGATTGTTTCGGAGCCCAACATAATCCTCCATACATCGGTTATTATCCAAGACCAAAATCCTGTTACAGCATCAATTTGAATATGGTTTTCAGCAAGGACGCGAAAAAAATCATTTGTAAAGTAGGCTACTAAAACGCCCAATGAAATAGCAAACTGGTACATACTTACCATTCGCCCTCGTATTGATGGTGGTGAAACCTCAGCAATGTACAAAGGTGCTACCATGGCTGCAATCCCAACGGCAATCCCGCCAATTAACCTTACAGACACAAAAAAAGCCAGAGTTGGAGCAATGGTGGACCCAATTGCAGATAATAGAAAAAGGATGCCTGCCAGGAAGAGGTTTTTCCTACGCCCAAAACGGTCGGCCAGAAATCCCGACACAGCAGCTCCCATTATACTACCAAGCAATACCGAACTGACCATCCAACCTTGTAGTATAGTATTCGATTCTAACTGAAAATATTTAATTAAGAGGCTAATAGCACCAGAAATTACAGCAGTATCAAAACCAAACAAAAAACCGCCCAATGCAACAACAATGGATAGAAAACTTACATATAAAATATTCCCCTTTTCGGATACTATTTTATTGTTTCTTGACATGTCATTCAAATTTAATTTTCACTTATTATTCTTTTATGCCGATAGTGTTCCTGCTGTGTTCAAGATTCTTTATTGTTGCCTCAACATCTTTTGCTTGCTCAAACAAATCAGAATCTTTTTGTGGTGAAAAACCGCCCACTTTTTCAAGCACTTTTTCAACCCCTCTTTCAGCAACAGCTATAAAATCTTTATCCCTTAGGAATAAATCTCCATGTTCATTGGTAGCCCTGAAATGGCATCCACAAATATAGGCGTACAAAATTTTATCGTAAGGCAATTCGTTATCTAATGCAAGGTTGATTGCTCCTGCCAAACGATCTTGACGCCCTAGTTTACGAAATAAATCGCAGCCCACCCTATAAATTGTATCACCCAAATAGATATTTCCGAAGCGCACCAACAACTCATCTATATGGCTAGATAGGCTGTCAAAGGTAAATTCATCCGGATATTGTTTCAATAAGACATTTGTAGCCTGTAGCATAGTACTTCTGACACAATTGAATACTTCCGGCACAGCCAAAGCTTCATACAAATAAATAAACTCAGTACTGTAAATATAACCTAAATAAGCAGCTGTAGCATGTCCTAAATTATGAATGAACAATTTTCTATCCACCCAAGCCTTAATGTTTTCTTTAGGTGATAATCCCTCGATTTCAGGAATCGGGCTTTTAAAGCCTTTTTTATCGAGGATTAAGGTATTATACGATTCGGCAAATACTTGTAGAATATCCTCTTCCCTGTCTTCTTTTGGCATAATAGGAACCATTTTCCCAATGCTGGTTTCTACCAAACCAATTAATTCGTTTATTGGATATTCATCTGGTAGATTTTTGTTTAATTCGGAATGAAAATAGCAGGCAGCATTGCGTAAATTCTCAGCTATAATAATATCAATTGGCATTTTGCCAAAGTCTTCAATCCTTTTGATTAACCCTTTTGCTAATAGTGGGAAAATTGATTTCAAGCCTTGTTGCCCAATTGAGACAGCTAAAATATCAGCATTGGAGATTTCTTCAATGACCCGTTTTTGATCACTAATAAGTACACCTCGGACATTTTTAATATTGATTATTTCATCCTTTTCCTCTGCTTTAATGATTATGTTGTAGTTTCCTCTTGCATTTAGTTCGTCAACTATCGGTTTAATAATATCTAGAAATACTACTTCGTATCCGCCCCGGCTGAATAATTGACCAATAAAAGATCGACCAATTTTCCCCGCACCAAATAATACCAATTTCCTGTTTTTAGTTACACTCACTTTGGTTGAATTTGATTTTGATATTCAACCTGATATTTCTTTACTTTTTCAAATTTTTCGTTTGAATTTTTTTCAAAGTATGTTCCACCTATATAATAACAGGCATAGCCTCCTGAAGCAATTGCCCACGAAAGGGCTTCAGGCAAATCGAAATTTCCGATTTCTTTCGATTTTAACTGCCAGGCAAGCGAGGCAATAATTCCACCGGCAAAATTATCGCCACACCCCGTGGTGTCCCCTTTTAAATGGACGTTATCTCTTAATTCATTTAAAACCTTTTTTGAAACAGGGAATTTTGTTACTTCTAATTTTTGGAATAAGGCTCCATTGGAGTACGCAATCGAATCCTCACTGCCGTTGGTGATAATAAAAGAGGAACCCCGTTGTTGAAAATATTTAATTGCTTTATTGATAGTCCTTTGTCCGCTAATTTTTAATGCCTCTTCTAAATCCATGATCAGCACATCGATCAACTTTAGGCTTTTTTCAGTATCTCCAAGTGGCCAGGGATCCCCGGGTGCGTTTTTTTCATTATGGAAATCGAAAACCGTATTAACCACTGTTATACAGTTATTTTCTTTTGCTGTCTTTAAAAGTTGGGTTAGGTTGTCGTGAATTTGCGGCAGGAGAGCTGTTCCTCCAAAACATATAATCCTGGCGTCAAAAAAGTCAGATGAAAGCATTTCTGGCGTGTAATCCCAGGCAGCCCCAATGTTATTTACAAACGTGCGCTCGCCTTGCCCATCGTTAAAAGTAGAATCGGAGAATACATCTGTAAATGAAGTTGGTTTATCACCTACTTTTTTGTAGTTGGATATATTTAGTGGTGTTTTTTTCACCATTTTAAATATTTTCCTGGCTATCTCGTCATTTCCAGCACTACCGTAAAAACTGACTTGGAATTCGGAACCAAGCAGAGCAGTCAGTTCACTTCTTATTTGAGCACCTGCATCCCTGATGTTTTCAGCTAAAATAATATCAAGAGGAAATCCGGGTTGAAGTGTAAATCTTTTTTCGATACCTTTTGCCAATACGGGAAATATCCTGGGTAATGTATTCTTACCTACACATGTCGCCATCAAACTACACGAGGCAATTTCGTTAACGACAGCTTCTGTGTCAAACGCATTAATCCCGCTAACGTTACTTATTTCTATTATTTTATCCCTTTCTGTTCTTATCACCACTTCGTATCTGTTGCGTCGGTTGAGCTCATTTATTATGATCTCACTAACATCGATAAATACAACCTTGTACCCTGACCGGCTAAATAGTTGCCCGATAAAAGAACGGCCTATTTTTCCAGCGCCGAAGATGATGATTTTCTTTGCCTCAATCATGGTGTCGCAAGTTCTTTTCTGATCTGTTCCTGATAGGCCTGGTAATATGTTTCAACCAAACCGGCTTTCTGCCCCGGATGTTCTTCATAGTATGTTCCACCGTTGTAAAAACAGGCAAATCCGCCCGAAGCCACTCCGAGGGCGATGGCCTGTCTCAATTCAACCCGTCGCTCCTGATTTTCCAGTAGTTGCCTGGCAATCGACGCAATGACCCCTCCGGCGAAATTGTCGCCGCAACCGGTTGTATCGCCTTTCTTCTCCGGATCAGAAACCAATTCATGCACGACCTTAGCTGAAACCGGTAAACTGGCCAATGGGATTTCCCCGAACAAGGGGCTATCAGCAAAAAAAAGCAGGTCGTTTGATCCGTGGGTGACAATGGTAGCCCCCACACCGGTTGACTTGAAGAATTCTATTGCACCGATGGCATCTGATTTGCCACTCAGGCGCAAAGCTTCTTCCATGTCTGTAATCAAAAGATCAATTGACTTGTAAGTTTCCGGCGACTTGCCAAGCATCCAGGGTTTGGTCGGGTCTTTCTTTTCACTTAAAAAGTCGTAAACGGTATTGACTACCGTGACCGCTCCTCTTGATTTGGCTTTCAGCAGCAAATCACCCAGTTCGGAGTGGATGTTCGGGACCAATGCCGTTCCCCCGAAAACAACCAAATCGCTTGCAAAGAATGAATCGTCCAGATCATCCGGCGTCATCTCCCAGGCTGCACCAATGTTGTTGATAAAAATCCGCTCGCCGTGACCATGATCGAAACTGGGATCTGAAAGCACATCGGTAAACGGCGTATAATTTGTTCCGATCTTGAAGTTCCCTGTCTTCACCTGGGTCTTTCGAAGCATCTCTTCAATAAACCCGCCACCTTTGTCATTTCCCCGACAGGCATAGAAATTAACTTCCACCGGAAAATCGCTCAGGAGCTGAGAGGCATGAATCAACGAAACGATCGATGGGCCACCAATATTAACAGCCACCGGTTCGTTACTTTTGGTAATTACATCGCGTACCTGCAGGTAATTTTCTCCGGAATATTTGTCGAATTCCTCCTTAAAAACCAGTTTTCCGGGCGACAACCCGCCATCTCCGGGAGTTTTGGAAAGGTACTTTGCAAATTCAGTGTCCTCAAAACTCACCGGTGAATACAAGTAGTCGATGAGCGTGCAGCCAGTGCCTGATATTTTAAACCTTCTCTGTTCTGTCATCCTCTAAAGAAATTTGGTGTAATCCGAAGCGAGTAAGTGCAATGGCGCCTCATCTTCTTCAATTACAGGGAAACGACCGACAGGCTCATAAAAACGGTTATCGTTGGCATCATCATTGACCATGCTTACTTCGCCAACCAACACCTTCCCTTTTCCTTCTTCACCATAAAACCGGTGATACACACCTTGTTCAAGGCAAATGCTCTCACCTGGGGTAAGGACTATTTTTCCACCAGCCACAACTGTCCGGTTTACACCATCAGTTTTTAACTGAACAGCAGTAGTATCGAACCCGTCATTTTTATCTGAGTTAAAGAGTTCAATAACCAGGTTTCCTCCACTCCGGTTTATAATGTCTTCCATTTTTGCCCAGTGAAAATGCATGGGGGTTTCCTGGCTTTCTTCCACAATCATGATTTTCTCAGCATAAGTCTTTTTGTCAACCCCAAACTTCCCGTTACGAATAGTGAATAGAAAAAGTCCTCTTTTATAGAAATCGCCAGACCCGAAATCGGTGATATCCCAACCCAGCATATTATTGATGACTTCTTCCGCTCCTTCTTTGTTCGCCTTCCAGTCCGAAACACTCCAATATGCCCATGGTGGTAAGCTGAACTGCTTTTCTGCCATAAACTGCTTGGCACCAACTAAAATTCGGTTTATTTCGCTTCGTTTCATATTGATTTATATTTAAACAATATATCTACTGATAGTCTGGATGGTACATCTGAAAAGACAATTAACCATCATCGTTTCTTCATCAAACTCAGACTTAGAAAACAACTCAAAAGATTACTAAAAACACTATCCTTTTTTCCAGCGGATCATTGTAATGGTGCAAAATCCTCCCGTGGTATTTACTATTTCGTAATCGCCAAATGATGCAGGTATTACTGCTGCCTGAAACAAGTTGATATCTGTCTGGAATTCCGGGTTTGATTTGGAACGGATAATCACATTCTCTCCAACTGTGAGGGTTGGAATATGACAGAATCTACCCTCGGTACTGTACTCACCTTTCTTATAAAAGTGGATTTGTTCAATTTCGAAAGGCATTGGACCATAGCTTGAATAACGATCGATCCAGTAGTCTTTAGTCCATTTAACAATTTCGGGTTTTGCCCGCAAATGTTTGTCAACCCAGTCTTCTCGACGGATCTGATCCATATCAAAGCCGTGATCTAAATGCATCTTCATTGGCTTGGCAGTCATCGTTTTCGTGTCATCATCCCAGGAGTTACGCATAAAATCGTACATGAAAAACGAATACTCAGTACCTGCGATACTCGGCACGGTATCCATCTCCAGCACCATTTGGTTTCCACCATGTCCGTGAGTCGTGCCTGGTGGAATCAGGTACAAGTCACCCACATTTGATTTCCAGTTTTTAATGAAGTCTTTCCAATCCGGAATGGGTTCCTGCTTATCCCAACTTTCGTAACATTTGCGCTCCCATTCTTCAATGTCAGCGTCGTCTTTAAATCCCATCCAGGTATTGGCCCCTTCGTAAGCCTCGGCGATATAGTAAGTTTCATACCTGCCAATGGGCTCTTTAAAATGCTTGTCAACGTAATGGGTGCTTGGATGATTGTGAATGGGCATACTAATCCGCTCCGCCGGTGTTGGCTTTGGAAAGTATCCGTCGTCAAGCCACACATCAAGAGGGAATAACCCGGGGAAATGCTCCGGAATATAGGTTCCGAGTAGTTTTGTATCGTACTGCATCAGGTTGACAAATGGCATATTCAACACTTTTCCTGACCCAATATTCACCAGCATTCCAAGCTCTGGACCTGCAAGTTCGTTCCAGGCGTTACATTCAAGCCCTTTTATATCCCAAAAGTCTTTGTACCGGTATGCACCCCAGGGGCCTGGCTGATAAATCTCGATTTCCTTAACCGGGTATTGAATCAGCGTTTGCATGATTTGATCGTAAGATTCCCTCGGCACCAGTTTGATTTCGTCAAATTCGACAGCTTCAACATAAAAATCCATATTGGTATAAGCATATTGCTTCTGATGTTCCAAAAGGTAAAAATCGCAGTAATAATATTCTTTCCAGTTGTAATCAGCTTTGGCAGTATCTTGCGCAAAAGGGATCAGTTTACCGTCCCACATTTTCCAAAGTAATGGCTGACGGGTAAAATCGAAATAAAATTTTAAATCCATCGCCCCTGCTACTTCCGGAATGAACGAACCACAATTGTACACGATCGTTGTTCCGTTCTTACTTTCGTCGACAAGGCTTTTTACCAACTCCTCAGCGTTTGATTTATCAACAATATCAGAAATCTTTCCTTCGCGATTGGCATAACCAAAGCTGGGATCCTCACCGATAAATGGCTTTTTATATTCGTCAATTTCAGAAAGCGGTTTAAGGACGGAGTTAAAATTGATAAAACTTACACTTTCAGTTGAAAGATGCTTTTTCAGTTCGTCAATAATTTTATCCCACTCAACCCCGTACCAACCATCAAAAGCTACTGCAAGTTGATTCTTTTTTTTGCTAGCGATAGAAATCTGGTGTGCAATCTCCTTACACACCTCAACAGGACCAAGAACAACGCTATCGGTTATCTTCTGTTCAACTTTAATTTTGTTTTCGACGTTTTGACGCCCTTCATACAATGGCATAGTTTTATTTTTTAGTTATGTTTTATTTTACTTTTAATTTTGCCAACATCATATTTCCCAGTTCAGCATATTTCCCACAGTGTACAATTTCTCCAAACATAAAGCCTGCAAGCGATCGTTTTCCCGTCAACAAAGGTTCTTTAATCAACGAACGAATACCTGCACAACCGAAAATCAGGCAATCTGTATCTGCTATAAAATCAGCTAATTTCGCAGCAGCCTCCTCTTCTGATATGAAGTTTAGAAACAGTGAGTTGTCATCGGGAAGATTGGCGCCAACGAATAAAGTTTCACCCGCAATGCTACAGTGCAGGTTGCGCCTGTTTTTATCACAAAAACAAAGACTTTCAAAGTTATCCTTGTCTATACCTAATTGTTTTTGCTTGTCGCGATAAAAAGAAATTGCATCCTGCCACTCGCCATCCGGCAATTGGCGAACTCGTCTAATTTCTCTTATTGAAGCAGCTTGAACCTCTACCTGCTCAAGCAGATCGTTATATATATTGAGTGTTTCAATACTGAAATCGCCGTTATTGACGACTAACACACACAGCTCTTTACAATCAGGCAACAATTCACCTTCATCAAGTCCATTTACAAATGCTGCCCCGCCCCCAATAAATGTTGTATCCGGAAAAATCTTAGCTGCTTTACAAATAAAATCCTCAAATCCTGCTGCCTTTTTATATAGAACAATACAAAACTGAGGAGAATACGAGAAAGTCAATAGCTCATCTAAAACATTCTGGTAAGTTCCGTTCAAAACGGTATCTGGCAACTCATGCTCCCATGTCGCCATTCCTGCTTCATTTGGCAAACAAAATCGGTCAGACACAAAAAATCCATGCGATGAACATCCTACAATTCCATCTGAGATGTTCGGCTTACTGTCTGCACCCCAAAAAACAAACTTATTATTACTCATTTTGATTCCTTAAAAAACATTGGCCCCTAAAAACAAACCACTTATTTTTTAAATCAAAACTAGTTTATGAGTAATTAGAACTTTTTTCTTTTCACGAATAAAATTTTTTCGATTGCGAAAGTTTAAACATCAGCAGACAAAGCAGGCAAGTATGAATAATATGAAATTGTCGAAAATGACGATTAGAGGAAATAAGAAACAAAAACCTGGAGTTTTAAATCTCCTTACTTTTAAATTGCTTTCGAAACTCAACTGGACTCATATTCATTTCTTTCCTAAACGAATTGGAAAAACTGGTTAGAGAATTAAACCCCATATCAAAAGCGATTTGATTAATTGGATCATTCGATAGAATTAACTTACTACATATAATATTTTGCCGGATTCGTTTTATTTCCTGAAGAATGGTTCGATTTAGCACATTCCTAAACCGGATCTCTAACAACCTGCGAGACAAACATGTTGCTGAGACCACATCGTCGACACTAATAATTTTTGTTGCTGAATGGGCTTCAATATATTCCAACGCAATTTTTAATTGTTGGTCTTCAATAGCGAAAATATCAGTAGAAAGCCTGGTAACGATGTGAAAATTAGTGCCGACAATTTCACTCGGCATTTCCTCACCGGCAACAAGAAATTTGCGAATCGTTTGAGCGACTAAAAATCCAACTTCTTCGGGAGACTGGTCGATGCTTGACATCGGGATGCGGTACAGATCACAAATAAATTCATCATTGTCAACACCTAATACTGCAACTTCCCGGGGAACATCCAGTTCGGCTAATTGCGCAGCTTCAATTAGGTGAATACCAAACTCGTCTGAACAGGCCATAATCGCAACCGGCTTGGGCAAGTTCTGTAGCCATGACACCAGATTTCTTGGATTATTTTGCCAATCCTCATTAATGAGCGATTCCTCTTCAAAATAAGAACGACCGTTGGCAAGGACTGTTTCCTTGAAAGATTGCTTCCGATCTGTAGACCAAAACAAGTAGTCGCTTCCGTAAAAAGCCAGGTTTTCAAACCCCCTTTTTATGAAATATTCAGCCCCGATTTTTCCGATCTCCTTGTCGTTGGCTACAATATTAACAGCATTTTGCACTTTATGATTGGATGGGGTTACCATGATCGGGACTTTGATGCCTTCAAAATCCTTCAGGTCAAAACGATCATTCAATATAATGCAATCCGGATTCCAGTTTTTGATCTTGTGAATCAGATGTTTTTTTCGATCTGCCGCCAAATAATCAGGACCGGCAAAAAAAAATTCCCATGGAGAATACAAATTCGAATATTTAATGATTCCTCTGATCAAGCCTCTGTCATATGACTCAGATTTATCAATAAGAAGAGCAATCCTAATCTTTTTTTCCTCCATTGCATGAAAATTTAAAATACAATAGTACAAAAATCCAGACATTCGACAATTCCAAATGAGCCATTAATACCCCATTTTTTGATTTATTTTGTCTATTCGAGGATAACGATCTCCTAATATTAAAGGACTTTTCGTGTTTATGATCAATTGCGTAACAAAATAAAATATTAAAATGAATGTTTTCATTTCTCTATTTAATTCGCATTTCAAACAGTCTTTTTCGTAAAATCTAAAATGAAATGATCCTGTGTTTTTTATTTTTATCAATTAATCAAATTTAAATTCTTAATTTGAATAGTTTCCTATTCAATTTTACCAATAGAAAAGCAGGAATAATAACTAAACCAAATCAATAAAGTGCGATGGGAATTCGAACAAATCGTCAATTTAATCATATCAATATCATATTTGTAAGCTTAATATCGATTGTGGCCGCACTGGGAGGTTTTTTGTTCGGGTTCGACACTGCCGTAATTTCCGGAGCCATCAATCCCCTTATCAAGTATTTTCAAATTGAAGCTGACCCCGTACTCCAAGGTTGGATGGTTAGTTGCGTGATTCTTGGCAGCGTGTTAGGTGCCTCGGTAGCCGGTTACCTGGCTGACCGTTTTGGGAGAAGAAGAAACTTGTTTTTAGCGGGTATTCTTTTTTTAATATCTGCCATTGGTTCAATGATCGCGCCCGACCTGGATTTCTTTGTTGTATTCAGATTAATCGGGGGCATTGCAGTGGGAATTGCTGCGATGGTAGCGCCCTTATACATTGCCGAAGTCACTCCGCCTTCCATACGTGGGAGGATGGTCAGTATGTACCAATTCACCATCGCTGTTGGCATTTTGGTAGCGTATTTTACCAACGACTACTTCCGGGTTCTTTCTGAAAACTATGCTATAACTGCGTTAAAATCCTGTTTCTGGTCATGGATAATAACAGATGTTTGGCGAATCATGCTGGGTTCTGAAATAATTCCATGCATCCTGTTTATAGGGTTGCTTTTCGTTGTCCCGGTCAGCCCCCGTTTTATAATGATGAAAGGAAACGAAGAAGCAGCGTTTAAAGTATTATCGAGGGTTGCCGGAATTGAAACCGCAAAAAAAGAGATCGAAGAGATAAGAAATACCATTACGCATGAACGAGGCACGTTAAAACAGCTTTTTGAACCAGGATTGCGAAAAGCGACCATCATTGCCTTATTCTTTTCAATTGTGTCTCAGTTCAGCGGAATTGATATTGTGCTACATTACGGTCCGGTGATACTCGAAAGGGCCGGATTCTCTTTTGGAGAGTCACTTTATGGTCAAATTATTTTAGGTGTCGTATTAGTTGTGTTTACGATCCTGGCGATGTGGAAAGTTGACTCGCTTGGCCGCAGAAAACTTCTGTATATCGGAAACGCAGGTGTTTTACTCTCGCTAACAACCATGGGATATCTGTTTTATTCAGGTGTATCGTCAAACGGGGGACTGATTGCAGCAATTTCTGTCTTTATCGCCAGCTTTGCTTTTTCACTCGGGCCAATTCCCTGGATCATTATGTCGGAAATATTCCCGACAAAATCAGGGGGCGTGCGATGTCACTGGCAACCCTGACCCTTTTTACTGCGAACTGGTTGATTGCTCAGATGTTCCCATACCTGAGTGCGAATTTGGGCGAGCACGGAACCTTCTTTTTGCTTGCCATTCTTTCAGTTCCGACTTTTTTCTTTGTCTGGAAAATATTGCCGGAAACCAAAGGCAAAAGCCTCGAAGAAATAGAAGGAATCTGGAAATGATTTTCAGACCGAAAGTCGAACAGTTATTACTTCTGAAATGAATCAAAACAGGAAATATCCAGCCTTATTCAAACTAACAAACAAAAATGGTCTGTCCGTCAGTATTTCAGATTTTGGATGCCGGCTTATTTCCAGGGCATCTCTAAAAACTAAATATTAATACAAACATCTGATTGTTAGTATTTTAAAAAGCATGATGTCGTTTAAATTGCTTAATTTAGCAGTATAAAAAAAGCAACCATGAAAAACGTCAATTCACTTGGTCTGTTCGACGACCACTTCCTGATGGAAAAGCTCACAAAACTGGGAGATCCGTTACAAAAATTGAGCAATTATATTGACTGGAACATATTCAAATCCCCGTTGAACAAGGCTTTCGCCGACGAAACAAAAGACCGGTCGAAAGGAGGCCGGCCTTGTTTCGACAAGTTGGTGCTTTTTAAAGCCCTGTTGATTCAGAGCCTCTATAATCTTTCGGACGACCAACTGGAATACCAGATAACAGACAGGGCAAGTTTCAAGCGTTTTCTGGGTCTAAAGAAGAGCGACAAAGTGCCAGACAGCAAAACATTCTGGCACTTTCGGGAACAGTTGATAGAGAAAGATGCAATCATGGACCTGTTCACCACCTTTAACGAAACGCTTGATGCTGCCGGTGTTTTTGCCAACGAGGGAAAAATGGTGGATGCCAGTTTCGTGGAAGCCCCCCGCCAGCGGAACACCCGCGAAGAAAACAAACACATAAAAGAAGCCGGTAGCGCGCCCGAAACATGGAAAGAGAAACCGCACAAGCTTTGCCAAAAAGATGTGGATGCCCGGTGGACAAAGAAAAACAACACTACTTTTTATGGCTACAAAAACCATGTAAAGTCAGATGTAAAGACCAAGCTGATAGAAAAATTCGAGGTCACAGACGCCAGTGTGCACGATTCCCAAACAATCGAAGCACTGCTGGAAGAAAAAGACCAGGGGCAGGAGCTGTATGCCGACAGTGCCTACACGGGCGAAGAACAGGAAAAAATCTACGAAAAGAAGAAAGTAATAAACAGGGTAAATGAAAAAGGGTACCGAAACAAACCCCTGACCGAAGAACAAAAAGTAAACAACAAAGAGAAATCGAAGATACGGGCAAGGGTGGAACATATTTTTGGCTTTGTAGAGAACAGCATGAACGGTTCATTTGTCCGCACAATAGGCATGGCCAGGGCAAAAGCAAAAATAGGGATGATGAACCTGGCCTATAATATCAGCCGTTGCACACAACTGAAAATAGCCGTGTGCATGGGATAACTATGCCCAACAACGAAAAAAAAGGTTGAAAAAGGAAACAGGAGCATGGAAATGAACAAAAAATAAAAAAATACAGCGCAGGTCCGGTTTTTTGGATGCCAGTTGAGCCTCCGGAAAGAAACGCGGAACTACCGAAATGTAGTTTTTAGAGGCGCCCTCCATTTTAACTCCTGATAAAAACGGCCAAATCAACGATATTCTTCTTGGTTACGATGATTTGAGATACTGCTTTGCCGATGAAAACTACTTCGGTGCTGTTGTCGGGAGAGTCGCCAATGTGATAAGAAATGGGCAGTTCGCACTGAATGACCAGGAATATCAATTAAATAAAAACTTTGGACGACACACCATTCCATGGTGGAAAAACCGGATTTGACCAGGCTTTCTGGGAGGTGAAGGAACATTCCGATTCGTTGATTCGACTTTTTTATTTCAGTAAAGACGGAAAAGAGCACTTCCCCGGAAATTTAATTGTTTGGGTCGAATACCGGCTCACTGACGATAATTGTCTGGAGCTTGAATTTACCGCGCAATCAGATCAGGATACAATTATTAACCTGACCAACCATCCCTATTTCAATTTGGGTGGACACAGCAGTGGAAATATTGGCGACCACCAGGTATGGATCAATGCGAACTCGTTCATACCTGTTTCTGAAGAGTTTGTACCATTGGGTGGATTTTCACCTGTTTCCAATAGCCCGTTCGATTTTCAAACTCCAACATTCATTCGGGATGTAATCTCATCCGGTCATGAGCAACTCAACGCAGTTGGAGGCTTTGATCATAGTTTCCGCCTAACGAAAAAAACAGACGAATTCAAACCGGCAGCAACCGTTACCCATCCCAAATCCGGCAGAATTTTGAAGATATGGACTTCGGAGCCAGCACTGCATTTTTATACGGCAAACACCTTAAACGTGCATGCACCAATGGGCAAAGACGGAACAGCCTATGCTGAGAGATCTGCTTTTTGCATGGAACCTCAACATTTTCCGGATTCCATTCACCAGGACGATTTTCCGACAACCGTGTTAAAAGCAAACCAAATCCGGAAAAGCAAATCTGTATTCAAATTCGAACTGACCAACAATATTTAAGCTAATTTTACTGAAACCTAATAAACCAACATGATCATGAAAAAATCTAATCTACTCATTGTATTTCTGTGCATATGCACGCTGTTTAGCGCCCAAACGAAAAAAAGGGCTGACAGCTTTTTCGGTATCTATTTAGACTTTCACGCATCCTCACACGACAAGGAAATCGGCAAAACACTTACGGCCGCGATGATCGACTCATTTTTTACGATTGTCAGGCCTGACTATGTGCAGGTTGACTGTAAAGGCCATGCGGGCTATTCAAGCTATCCAACAAAAGTGGGAAATCAGGCCGGTGGTTTTACCCAGAATATTTTGAAGCTTTGGAGAGAAGAAACAGCCAAACACCACGTCGCACTTTTTGTCCATTATTCAGGACTTTGGGACTCCAAAGCGATAAGCGATCATCCGAAATGGGCCATAATCAATGCCGATGGACAACCTGACAAACAAAAAGCGGCTTATTTTGGCGATTACCTCGACAAACTGATGATTCCCCAGTTAAAGGAAATTTCAGACTACGGGGTCGATGGAGCCTGGGTTGACGGCGAGTGCTGGGCGACCAAACTGGATTACTCCCCCGAATTGCTCGAAAGATTTCAAAAAGAAACCGGCATCAAAAATGTTCCTAAATCGAAAGACGATCCGAATTATCAGGAGTTTGTTGAGTTTAACCGCTCAGCCTTCAGACAATTTGTAGCAAAATATATTGACGGCATTCACCAATACAATCCGGGATTTCAAATTACCAGCAACTGGGCATATTCATCGATGATGCCCGAGCCTGTAAAAATTGGCGTAGACTTTCTATCGGGCGATGTTGCCGGGCAAAACTGTGTGTACAACGCAGCTTATCAGGCACGGTGTATGGCCTTGCAGGGCAAACCATGGGATCTGATGTCGTGGAGCTTCACCTATGATTTTGATGTACAGGTGGGCAGGCCGAAGTCGTTGGTGCAACTGGAGCAGGAAGCAGCCGAAGTGATGTCGATGGGCGGTGGTTTTCAATGCTATTGGACGCAAAACCGGGACGGTTCCATCAAACCCAATTATTTTAGCCTGATGGGTAAACTGGGTAGTTTTTGCCGCGACCGCGAGTCATTTTGCAAAGATGCCAAAACAATTCCCCAAATCGGACTCTGGTACTCGACACACAGCCAGCGCAACCGCACCGATCAGGTTTATGGCTGGAACATCACACACCTGGAAGGTGATTTATCGATGCTGCTTGACGGACAAAACAATATGGAGATTCTACTGGATCATTACCTGAAAGAGCATATCGGAGAATATCCATTAATCGTAATCCCGGAATGGACAAATTTCGCCCCAATTGTTGACTTTTACAGACAAGACATTGTCCACGCCTGCCTCATTTAAAAATGGAGTAAGATTTATAATAAAAGGCTGCGTATCCTGATGGTCTTTTGCCAAGATAATGACCGTTTATCCAGACCTCGCTGTTCATGTAAACGCCGTCAAAAAGCACGGAGACGTGCTTTTTTGCACTAAGGTGAAATGTTTGCGGTACCAACCAATTCCGCCCAAAACATTGCAGGTATTATAGCTGCCCTCACTTTTCCTGGAGAACGGTCCTATGGCATCCGGGTCTATTTGTTCAGGAACATCTTCAATGCTCCAATCATGTGGCAGATCAAGTTGTCGCCAACCTACATCATCAAAATCCGGATTCTCAGCATTGGCAATATCGCCCCGAAAGAACAGCCAGTTATCATCCCAGAGACGATCCCTGCTGTTGCTTAACGGCGCGTCAAATCCTTCAATTTTTTCAGGAACAGGATGAGAGCAACTGGCACTAAGAAAAATTAAAGCCAACAAGGATACGACAAGATTGATTTTTGAAAGGCTCATTGGTTAGTTGGTTTATGGTAATTATACGGTTGGATACGACCAGAACTCGCTATTTTCGATTGGTAAAACGTTGGTGCCGGCCTTGTCGCATTCAATGACATGGCAAATGACCAATTTTGCAGGACGCAGCACGGCAAAGTTGGTAGTCCAGTAATTTTGAAACGCCATATTGTAAAAATATGCTGTCTGTGGCGTAAACGTAGTTCGCTTTTTACCGCGAAAAATTGACTCGAAGATACCCATTGGCAAATCGGGCGTGCTTAGCGCCAGATTAATATCATCTCCATAAATAGATAAACCATTCTGAATTGTATTGTACATACCACAGGTATTGGGCATCTGGTCGGGTCCAACCTGTACCTGCTCTCCTAACGAATCGTAATATATTTTTGGCGATTTCACATCAAACGGGAAAGCAAAATAAGCAGCAATCGGATCGAGGTTCTCTTTCATCCAAATGGTCGTTGTAATTTCGATTCGCGGAATATCATCAAAAATATCCCACTGCTGTTCGATCCTTTTAGCAAAGCTCTCCTCCTGAACACTTTTTAAACGTATAGCATACTTACTGTCTGGTTTGGTATCTTCAACAACCTTCGGGCAGGAATATTTAAAATCAGCATCGTCAATACTGCGGGTTGCAATTTTATCGCGGCTGTATTTTCCCTGGGGACGTTCAATAACCAACTGTCCGGGCAAATATTCAGATTTACTCTCAAACAACGATTTGTTTATTGGCTTATAGATAATATTCTTTACCGCGCCGGTTCCGGGTTCAGTTATTATATCAAAGTACCGACTTTCGTTAAGCGGCTTAAGAGAAAAACCGTCATTCTGAACCAATTCAAAGTTTCGCTTTTGCCCGGGTTCAAGGTTTTCAATATGAAACCGGTAAATAGCCGGGCGAAACGGCCAGACGTCATTGGGGATTTCAGCCGGAGTCGGAGAAGCACCATCTAAAGGTGCCCATTCTGACCCAAGTACCTCTTCAAAAGGATAGAAATGCCCGGTTTGCAAATCTTTGGCCCCATTGGCCTTAAAACGGACTGCCTGTGCAGATATTTCCACCCAACCGCTTCGCCTGTCCACGCCAGGGTTTAAAACCTCAATCTTACGAGTGCGGGAAAAAGGTTTGTAGAATTCGAAGTTGCGCACGATTTCTGCTTTTATCCGTTTCGAGTTTTCATCTGCACGGAAGAAATAGTCGAACTTCTGCCCATGATTCCCTTTTGTTCGTTCGCTATATGGATGAGCTACACTGTCATACGCCCCCCAGGTATGCTCCGAGCTAAATACCAGGTCATGGTTCAATCCGGTAATTTGCTTTTTAAGTGAATCTGACGGGCTTCCAAATAATTTCATCGCATGACCGATATCGACATTCCTCCGCTTGGCAGCCTGCAAAACAGCTACCTCGGAAGGCGAAGCTGCAATTCCATCGGCCCACCAATCGCACCATTCTCCATGAATAGCGTGCAAATCAGACGACAATTCACGCTCAAGTTTTTCAAAAAAGATGGATGGCGTTGAAAATACCAGCCGGGGTTGAAGTTCCAGTTCATTCCAGGTTTTAATAAACTCACTCATTTGGCGGCATGGTAAATCATTGTCAATCGTCCAGTGGTTTGAAAATGACATTTGAACAACCGAGTACGGATACTCTTGCTCAGCAAAACGACCGATCTTACTCATCAAAATTTCGTGGGCAGCCAACACATCTTCTTTTTTTGAGCTAAAAATCTCGTTCCCGTTAGGCGCGTTAAACCACAAATCGTAATGATTTGGCACAGGTCCCTCTCAAAAACCTTTGGTGTGGAAGTAATCGAACGCATTTGCATATCCTTCGCCGTTGTACATCAATATCCGCTGATCGGCTTGATCTTTCCACCAGAAAACAGAAGGGGACGGTTCAGGAGTTCCTCCGCTATATGCATTAGCCCCCATCACCATGTGCTTTACATTTCGTTTTAGCAATGAATTGATCATCTCCAGCGGAACACCGTTCACATCATCCTGAATGGCCACCTTAGGGCGATATTTTTCATAAATGAATGAAAGACGATCCAGCTCATTTTCCCACTCGTGCAGTCCTGTAAGACAGGTCATATTACCGGGCATTGCCGTTACTTCAATCACCTCATCTGCAACCAACCGGTCAAAACGGTCAATATCTTTCTTTTCAGCTTGTTCAAGAAACCGCTCCAGTACCCAGATTGACTCCACAGTCCATTTAAAGCGCGATTCAAGGGGATAGTTCTTTGTTTCTTCACAATAATCCATTGCCAAATGGATATTTCCCGCAAGGTAATCCCATGCACTTGAAGGCAGGTCGGTATAACCAAAATCGGTATGGCTCAAATTAAGCAAATGAATTTCTTTAATTCCTTCGTTCATATTTTTTGTTTTTTCTGAATGACTATGTGTAAACTGATATGAGAAGAGCATGACCCCTCCCGAGAAAAGCTATTGAGTTTCATTCAATGACGCCTGTCCATCTTACTCACTATTCAAAATCTTAATATTTTTAACTATCCCTAAATTAACTCACACAAGGTCAAATACCGCGAGTTTTAGAGGGTTTCTCAATTGACAGCGCCACTCCTGCTAGACTGGCAATGATTACAGCTATCACAATTAACAAGGTCATTTTCTCACCCAGTAACGGTGCAGCCAATACAACCGTGACCACCGGAAACAAAGAACAAAGCGGGGCAACAAGCGATGCCTCTCCGGTGGAATAGGCTACCGACTGGGTTAAAAAAGCGCCGCTTCCCAAAACCCCAACTGTTAAACAAGACAATGTATTTCCTAACGAAATATCCCATGAAAAATCCTGGGTAAAAATTAAGACCACTGCAATAACAATAAATACGGAAACGACAATAAAAGTCACTAAATCGGCTGAAACGTGGTTTGTTGCAGCTTTAATAAAAAGCTGTGCGGTCCCGGCTGCAAAAAGCGCCAGCAACGCAAAAAGCATCCAGACCGAGAGAAACGATTTCCACCACGGTCCGGCAGTTCCCACTGCAATCCCATTTTCATCCAGATTGAAAAGTACAATGGCCAGTATTGAAAGTAGTACACCAATTAGTTGATAGATATTTAGCTTCTCTTTAAAAAAATATATTGCCAACGTCACAGTAACCAGCGAGGCAAGCGAAACGATTGGTACGACGATGGATGCAGGCCCGCCCAAATTAAAAGCAGTAAATTGAGCGACTGCGCTAACAGCAGTAATTATTCCAACCAAAACGGCAAAAATCACCCCCAATTTGAAGTTCCCCTGACTTTCTCTTAGCTTTTTTGAGAACCCTAGAATGATCACAATTGGGAGCATGCCAATGGTTGAGATGACCTGAACCAATAATGGAGGAATGTCGTTGCTGGCAAACTTTGCCGCAAGTCCCATTAACCCATACAAAATTATCGTAAGCAGTGAAAAGAAAACCCATTTTGGAATGGACAATTTTCCTATACGGATCGCGACCATCTGGCCGGGGACAAGTAATGTCTCAGGATTAGTCATGTCAGTTTTCTGTGCCATTTTCTTCTTTTTATTATAAATCTCTTTCAAAATGTGTTTCAACCCAGCTTGAAAGACTTGTTTGCAACAAGTTATAAAAGTACTCCCTATTCTTTGCAGCCCTATTCCAATTCACGTTTAAAAGTTTATCATTTACGAAATAACCAAGTAGTTAAACGCATTTGACTCACGCAGTTTTTCTTGCTATACAGGCATGTTGCGGAAATTCGAACAGACACTTTTAAATTTCAACCATCTTATTCGGTGCATAAGAGTCACGTTTAAGGAAAGCTGCCTCAGGTGATCGACCTTTTTCATCAAAAATTACCAGTTTGTTTTGCGTATTCCACCAGGGCTCAGGGAGATACAGGTACTTTTGTGGACCTATTTCCCAAAAACGCCCGGCAGCCTTACCATTCAAATAGGCTTGCCCTTTGCTCATCCCCTCGGGATACAGGAACAATGGCGCCTGGATTTGTGGTTTTTCCATCTCAAACTCCCACCATACCGAGTTGCCCGCAAGCGATTGCCCTTCAATGGACAGATTCTCCCACAATTTATATTGCCAATTGGTCAAAACTGAGTGATCCTGATATGCATAAATATGAACATGGTCTTTCACATTTTTTAGTTCCTGCCCATAAACGACTACCTCAATTCGAACCGGGCCTTCTTTTTCTATTTTGGGAATTAAAAATCGGATTTATCGGTTAATTGGTCATAGCTGTTTTCATGCTATTTTTTACCAACGTTTCAAACATGTCATCTATGTTTCGATTATTGTATTTGAAAACAAACTCATTGACATAGTCAGGGAGATACTTTAAAATTACTTGATGGTATTGTCCAATAATGCCACGTTTCACAATTGCCCAAAATGATTCAATTGAATTCGTGTTAACTCCTTTGTAAGAATAAAGTTTTTGGTGATCAATCTTTATGTGTTCAATGATTTCAGAAAAACGGTTGTAACCCGTGTATTCATCTGTAATCATTATTGATTCGTATTTATCAACGTATTTATTGACTAACTTTTTTAAGTCGGAATAGGTTGTTTTTCGCATTACTTCTGCAATCACATCGCCATTTCTGGCAACTATGCCGACAACAGGAATTTTATTTGTTCCGCGTCCGCGTTTCGGCAAAACATCGCTTTTTGCAGGGTTTCCACGTCCACGCTTCAACTTAATACCAGCTTGTTTCAAGTCGTATATTTTTTCGTCAAGTTCGGGTATTTTCCAAGCGGTTCTATCGTCCGAAGTTGCACCGTCGTTAAATTTTCGGGGTTTTCCTCCGACGTATGTTTCATCCACTTCAAGGATTCCTGAAAGTTCTATTTCTTCATTTTCAATAGCCATTAACGAACGTAGTTTATGACCCATCGCCCAAGCTGTTTCGTAATGGACGCCTATGTTTCGTTCCAATTGTTTTGCCGATACTCCTTTCTTTGCCCGGTGACAATCGCAAAGGCGTAAAGCCATGTTTTTAACGGAAGGCGTGTATTATGAAGATTTGTATTTGTAGTAACAGAAAAGCTTTTCTGGCATCGTTTACAGTGAAAACGACCGTCTTTATTTCTTGTTCCAACATTATCGGAGCCACAAAAAGCGCATTTTGGATTTTTACCCCAGCGAACCCACTCAAAGTACTTAACTGCACTTAATTCGTCTGGAAAGCTATTAGATATTTCAACTATATTCATTACTTAAAATCTGTTAGGTTTTCATTCTTCGCTAATTCATTAATTCTACTTTAACACATTTAAAATCTTTGATATGAATTGTTTATGTCCCACTGCCTTATTTTGTGACGTTGGTGCATTTGGTCAAAAAACTGTTCTTCGGTCATTTCTTTATAGAGCTTGAAGACGAACCATTTCTTGATGTCGTTGGCCGAAAGCAGCGGAAGTTCCTCGAAGTTTCGTAGTTTTTCCTTGAGTATAAACGAAGAAACCATAAAGTTCAAAGCAACCTGATGTTGCCACGCCAGCCACTTGCGGGTCTGAAACTGGTCGATTCCCAGTATTTGCTTGGATTCTTTGATGCAGTGTTCAACAAAGAACCGCTGAGCCTGCATGTACGCCAAGGCTTGGTGTGTGTATTGTTCCAGATTGGCATTGGTGAACGAATATTTTATTTCAATCGTGTTCTTTGCTGATTTTGTTTTTCGAATGACCAGCATCCGCGGCTCTATTTCGTTGATGTTTTTGTTCCAAATGAATACCCTTGCAAAGTGATACTCCCCAGTCAGTTTCCCTTTGGTTGTATTGCGGACCTTGATCTTTTCCCAATCACCGGGCTGAAGATTTTCCATGTACTTGGTTACAGTCATGTCCGGTGTTGATGCTTTGAGCCTTTTTGGGGCGGGCCCTCTGTTTGATTTACGTTCGGGAAGGAACAGCTCTGGCTGGTCGATGAATATTTTTTGGTCGCTGTGGATATCCAGCATATAAACATAGCCCATTTGGTCGATTGACCGGGCCAGGTTGGCATCGTTGCCGTAATAGCCATCGCCGCCGATAAAATCGAACGAAACCCCGTTTTGAACTTGTTGACGGATAATTTCTTCGGCCAATTCCAGTTTGGTCTTGAACGCCCTGTTCCCTTCGGGGATGCCGGCTTCCTCGCAACGCTCCGGATCCTCGCACCAATCTTGTGGCAGGTATAACCGGGCATCGACCATTGAAGCAAAATCACCGTTGCTCAGGCAGGCAAACACGGCAACCTGCGAATTGGATATTTTGCCCACATTGCCACAGTACTGCCATCCAACACCAACACTTTTATCGCCTTTCTTCACCCAGCCGCTTTCGTCAATTATTAACCCGGTTAACTTCCGCTTGGGCAATACCGAGCTTACCTCTCTGGAAACCTGATCAATAACCTCGCGCTTGTCCCATTTTGACTCGGTAATAAAGTGTTGCATCTGATGGTAGTGGACATTCAGGTCTTCACTGATACGTTCAATGTTGCGTAATTGACTTTGCACAATTCCTTTCGTGTAATGTTCTGCTTTATCAAAAAATTTCTTTGTCCGGTTACAAAATATAGACTCATACGGGACAAGGTGTTCACTCAGCCTCCGGGACAACCAGGCCAGTGTTTTTCCATATGTATTACTTTTTTTACGTGGTGTTAAACATAGCTCGGAACGATAGATTTGTTCTTCGATGACACCTCTAAAATACTAAAAAAACAATTACTTAACCAAATTTAAATCAAAGAAAATCAATATTTTAGAGCCTTTTTTCTAATCTGTTAAAGTAGAATTAATCAGCTCATTAGTATAAGAATAAGTTAAATTTTGCTTTCGAGTCAATATGTAAAAAATAGCATTTTCGAAAAACTGTTCTTTTCTCACGTTGACTTTTTCTTCATAATCGCTTAATGATATAAGTCACTAGTGTCCCATTAAAATCGGGACGTTATTAAAAATTAAACAAACTTGGCTCATTAAGCCTAAAACGTTCATTGACATTTTTAAATTTAGTTCTGTCGAATAGGTCTCTAAGGTGAGTTTTATCTGTTAAAGATATACTCAAGATCTGCAAAACCTCATAGGTGCTTCTGTCAAGTTGCATGTCTTTTTGGACGATAGCAACTAAGCAGTATGTGCACATGGCTACGTAGATTTGGATCCGAACAGCATTTTCAGTAGTACCCCAGAATTTCTTAATTTTCAGATGTTGCTTCAACCATTTGAAGAACAGCTCGACTTGCCATCGGTTCTTGTAAAGTTCAGCAACTTGAAGTGCAGAAATGTGCATCGCATTGGTCAAGAATACAAGCTCACGCTTTTGTTCTTCATCCCAATATCTGACCAATCGAAGATATTTTGGATAGTATTGCCTGGGATAAAAACCAGTCAATTCAATCGTTACATCTGAAAGCACATTCTTTGGCAATCTTCGTTTCCATTTGACTATCTTGTATTGAAGATTCTTCTTTGCCCTGACAACGAAAAAAGCTCCTATTTGATGAATCTTATACAACATCCTGAAGTGATTATATGCACGGTCAAATATGTAATATGACCCTGATTCATAAGGAATCTCTTTCATTGCCGTAGAGTCGTGTACAGCAGCTTCTGTAATATGAAAGAATGCTGGAATCTGTGTCTCTACATCGTATAATGTATGTACTTTGATTCCACCTTTTTTCTTACGAAACTTCGCCCACCAGAATACGGAAAGGCACAAGTCAATCGTAGTTGAATCAAAAGCATAGACATTACCATCAAGCCTGAAGATGTCAGAGACTCGTTTCTGTCTGGCTTCATTAACTAGTAGTTCGTTCATAAATTAACTTGACATTTGAATCGTTTCTATTTCTTCTTCGATTTTATACTTCCACTTGAAAACAACAGGTTCCTGGTTTATTTCTTCTATGCCCTGATAGATCCTTTGCTTGAGCTCCGCTTTACTTTCAACCCGGATATGTCGGAGAAAGGATCGGGTTATTTTGCTGAAAAACATTTCGATCATGTTCAGCCATGAACCATGTGTCGGGGTAAAAACAAATTCAAATTTACCGGGAACTGTGTCTAAAAACTTCATCGTTTCTTTTGATCGGTGGGCGGAATGGTTGTCCAGAATAAGGCGTATTTTCCAATCGTCCGGGTAGTGGTCGATAAGCTTTTTCAAATACTTTGTAAATTCGGCACTCCTGTGCTTGTCTTCAACCTGCGGTATGACCATTCCGTTATGCATATCAATACCGGCAAGCAAGGATACTGTTCCCAATCTTTTGTATTCATAATCCCTTCCCAGGGTTTTGTGTTTGCCAGGTACGGGCAATAATTGCGGAGCAATATTTTTTATCGCTTGTATCCCTGGTTTTTCATCATAGGAAATGGTCGTGTATTTTCTCAAACTGCCCTTCTTTTTCTCTTCTTCTTCCTCCTGGACGTTTGTTAATTGTATTTCTTTATAGATAGCCAGTACTTGTGCCATTTTTTCTTCAAAATTCTCATCCCGTTTCTCCAGATAATAACTGATTTTATGGGGCTTTATTCCCGCTTTGTCCAAAATTCCATGCAATAGGCTTTTCCCTGCGTTTTTCAATTTGGGATAGCCTTCTGCCTCACAGGTCTTTTGAATATGTCTGGCCAACAACCTGTACGTCCATACCTCATAGGAATATCCGTATTCTCTGGGTGAACTACATGCCAAATGGATAACCCATGCTTTATCCTCATCGCTGATTACAGGACTTACCCCTCTCCCTGATAAATCTTCCAGCCCTGCGATCGGGCCAAAAGCAAAAGCTTTATCCAAGACTGAATAAACCGATTCCCTGCTAAGACCAACTTCCTTCGATATTTGTGCTACCGGTGTATGCTCCATATAAAGTAAAAAAATTCTTGCCCGCTGAACTTTACGATATTCCTCGCTCTTGCTTTTCGATATCTTTTCCAATTGCTCTTTCTCTTTCTCTGTACACGTAAGATTGCCCCTTTTCTTATATTTATCTGCCATAGCTTTTTTTGGCATAAAAATATGAAAATCATACGACAATGTCAAGTTATTTTAAGAACGTTATACTAGATAGTAAGCATACTCTTCAAAGATGTGATAGTCTCTGTCCTGATTAGCTCTGGCTAAGGATGATTTTGAAACATTCTTGCCCAAACCCAAATGATAAGATTTGGAATGATGGGCATCAAGTGCGACAATCAAATCTCTCAGACTTTCACGATTTGATAATTGTCCGAACATCAGGGCAAGCAGTTAATTCCAACAAATGAAATGCTTCACGTATTTGTCTCCGTTATAAGTAATAAGACCTATTTATTGTCGTATCCATAAACGCTAGAATCGTTGTCCTTAAAAGAATAGCGAAAAATAAAATACGACATTATATCGTTTTTTGCACTTACTTGGCAACAATACGGTTGAATTTACTTCGATTTAAAAAAGAGACCAGTTGAGCGAAAACATATTTGTCTTGAAACATATGCTGTCAGATTGATCTGACAGCAAAGCTAAAATTCAAGTCCGTTCGCTTTCAAAACCTATGGAACCAACTAAATTTCAAACTTTTCAAAGAACGATATTAGATTTTAATGGGACACCAATGTTATCAAGGTATATATTAGCCAGAATGGGACTAATGATTCCTCCCTGAGGTGTACCGCTATATGTTTTGTGGAATCTCCACTCCTCCATATATCCTGTCTTCAGAAACTTTCTGAACAGTCGTAAAAAGCGTTTATCTTCGATTCGCTCACGAAGAATGTCTATCATTACATCATGGTTGATGTTGTCAAAGAATCCTTTAATGTCGCCTTCAATGAACCATTTTACTCCTGTGAAAGCCGTTTTGATGTAGTCCAATGCAGTATGGCAGCTTCGATGTGGCCGGAAGCCATGGGAGCAGGTTTCAAACTGCCCTTCATAAATTGCTTCCAGTATCATTTTAACCACTTCCTGCACCAGTTTGTCATCAACAGCAGGTATACCGAGCGGGCGCATTTTCCCGTTTTTCTTAGGGATATACGTCCTTCTTGAGGGATGAGGTTGGTAACTTTCATCCTTCAATCTCTCACTCAATGATTTGATGCGCTCAATGCTCATACCATCAATATTTTTCCCATCTGTTCCACAGGTATTGTTACCTTGGTTGGGATAAATCTTTTGATAGGCTACTGCATACATCTCCTCATTGAATAAGATGCGATAGAGTCGTTCAAACTTGTAATTAAGATTTGAACTGTGCCCTGATAAACTGTTTAATACCTTTTCAGAATTTCTCATAATGTCTCTCACATCATTCTTTAATTAGTACTAAAAACATTAACTGCTCCCCTTCGCCATGTACAAGGCTTTCCCTTGCCCGGACTACTATGGGAGCTCCGTTACCGTGCCGGATATTCAGAAGCTTAACTTCATAGCCTTTCGGCATTCCGGGTTAGGTAATCCCCATTTGGCCGTATAGTGACCAGCCTGATAGATTGTCGGATACGATGTCCACCCTAATACCGCTTACTGCGGTTGCGCTGCCTTTGGTTTTCAGCTCTCAACTCAAAGTCGGAAAGTGAGAGTATTGCAGTCCGGCGTTCATAACTATCTTCATCCGTCGGAGTTCGCCTCTAATACCGCTCGGGCTATCGTTCAAACAGTATGGTTTTTATCCTTATATCTATCATTTCATTTAGTTATTCAGTAGCAGCTTGATAGTTAGCTGACTTATAGCGTTTCCAACATGCTCTACTCCCTGCCGTCCTTTCGTAGGCAGATAAGTTGGCTAATGACGGGCGTTGAAAAACCATGCCCGGTAACTTGCTATCGTTACATTCACTATACCCCCTATATGGGCGCACGACTTCGGAGGGTGATTTTCCTCCCGTCAGGGCAAGTAGTTTTGAGGTACTGAAAACGTTTTGAGTACCTCAAAACACAACTTGCCGTGTGCCAGTGCACACTGTTTTTAGCATTGGTAAAATGTAATGTTATTCAGAGCCGGGACTTATAAATTTTGCAAACAATCTTTAATTGGTTTTGATGGAGTGAAGCATTGTTATGAAAATAAAACGTCGAATTTCTCCATAACTATTTGGCTGATATTAAAAACATTGATTATTGCTTTAAACAAGGAATTCAGCATTTGGATATTCCTTGTGTTAGTTGCTCCATCCAAGACACAGTTAAAGGTTGTAATGCCAAGGTATTTAAACGTTCGAACACTTAAACATTTAAATGTTTAAACAGGTGCTTACATAGAACAACAACTTAAATTTTATTTGTTTGGGAAAAAGTTTGATTCAATAAAGAGACAAACAATGTAACAAGTAAAATAGCGAACCGATTACAATAGGAATTCTTACATCCAAAATATGCGGATTCCGGAGGTGGGTGAGTTTTGTTTTTCGTTACTCACATTTTCAAAAACTATTATCTCTATTTTTCTTTTCACAGTATTATCATTTAATGTTATGCGTCTTTCCATCGGGTCGGTCGTTATTGTTTTGGTAGCATAAAAAGGTAGTGTTTGGATATGCAGGTTTTTTGTAAAAAATCTCCATCCTCCTGCGTCGGATAGTATTTTTTACAAAACCGGAGGCTTAAACTTGCATTTCCTTAAAACACGGATTTACCTTTGCTGCCGAAATAATAATGACCAGATGGGAAGGCTATTTTTTAATATTTCGACAAAAAGAAGAAATCTATAAGACGTTATTCATGGGACTTCTTGTAGGAGAGAACATGTTGTTTTAAGATATTATAATAGTTCTGAAGCTGATATGTTTGGCACAGAGGAAACTTATGATTCTTCTAATAGTTTTGTCAAGTATATTGTGCAAAATACTTGACATGATGTTTTAAATACTTACCTTTGTGATAGTATAACAGATACTGGTTTTATTTATGAAGATTGCCGAAAAGATAGAGAAGAAGATAAAACGTATGCCGGAAGGGACTACGTTTAAGTATCAACAATTAGGTATAGTTGCTACTGAGTATAGTGCAGCTGCAAAAGCAATTGAACGGCTAATCGAAAAAGGACTGATAAAACGGATAACTACAGGTGTATTTTATAAACCTAAAAAATCAGTTTTTGGAGAGCTAAGACCGAGAGAAACAGAAATCATAAAGCCTTATTTGTACGAACAGGGAAAGAGAATTGCATACATTACAGGAACAGCCCTGTATAATAATATGGGGTTGACTACACAGGTTCCGAAAACCGTAAAAATTGCCAGCCGGAGCAAACGGATATACATTGATTCAGGCAGCATAAAAGCAAAACCTGTAAAAAGCTACGTTGATGTTACGGAAAAAAATTATTCCCTTCTCGAAATTTTGGATGTATTAAAGGATTTCACAAAAATACCTGACATGGACAAAAAAAGCGGAATCCGGTTTTTGCAGGATAAACTGAAAGGCCTATCCGAAAAGGAAACAAATGCGCTGATTAAATATGCACTAAAATATCCGCCCCGTGTCAGGGCTTTCCTGGGGGCAATATTAAATGAAATATCCGGTCAGGAAAACAGCAATTTAAAACAAAGCCTGAACCCGTTGACAACATACAGTCTCAACTTAAGCGAAAATATTTTAACAACTGCACCAAACTGGAACATAAAATGAGGTTACACGAAAATAAAGAGCTTTTTCAGGAAGCTGTATTAGCTACTTCCCAAATGATGGGAATACCTGAAATCTATATTGAAAAAGACTATTGGGTTACATTTGCATTGTACCGGATTTTTCATTCTGAAATGGCAAAGGAAGTTGTCTTTATAAGGAGGAACTGCACTTTCAAAATGCCACAAATTAATACAAAGATTTTCTGAGGACATCGATGTTGTTGTTCTCCGAAATGAAGGAGAAAACGACAATCAAATGAAGAAGAAAATCAGGGCTGCAGGGAAAATTGTTGAATCGGTTATGCCTGAAATAAACATTCCCGGCCTAACAAATAAAATGGGAAATATCAGGAAAACAGTTCATCAATATGAGAAGATTTTCAAAGGTAATTTCGGTCAGGTTCGCGAACATATTGTTTTTGAGGCTACTTGGCTGGGAAGTTTTGAACCATTCACGATAGAACCCATAAACAGCTATGTTGCTGAAATGATGAAAAGAAACGGACAAAATGAATTAATAAAAGAATATGGTTTGGAACCTTTTGAACTTCCGGTTTTAAGCAAAGAGCGAACTATCTGCGAGAAAATCATGAGCCTTGCAAGGTTCTCTTTATTGGAGAATCCCTATGAAAATCTGGCCAATAAAATCCGTCACATTTATGATATTCACATGATGCTGGGAAACAGTGAAATCAAATCCTTTTTTGAGAGTGACCGGTTTGATAAAATGATGGTAACAGTTGGCAATGACGATGTTGTTAGCTACAAGAACAATAACGAGTGGTTAAAGACGCATCCGGCAGAAGCAATTATCTTCAGTCAGCCGGAAAAGACCTGGGCAAATATTAAATCTCCTTATCTGACAACATTTAGCGAGTTGGTTATTGGAAAATTGCCTGAAGAGAGAGAATTAATTGAAACTTTGAAAACAGTATTTAGCCGTCTCCAAAAAGTTAAATGGACACTACAATTTCCTGTAGTTTGAATACCGCATTCTCAGTCGAATCTAAGTGTGTATAAAGCTGCATGGTTCTATTAATCAAGAGCAAAAATATTTTATTTATTAGTATCAGAAACCCAGACAAATGAAGACGTAAAATGACATATCAATCTTTATTTTTTAATGTATAGGTGCATTTCATAGGTTTGTTAAGGCCGGGAGAAATTTGAATCAGTTTTTTCTATTCCCAGCTTAAACAACTATGCAGGAAAAAAGAAACAGAAATATTGAGGAAGCGACAGAAAGGGTTAAAAAACGGTTGCCTTTCGAAAAAGTCCAGGGTATTCCAAAGTACAAGGATTTGTCTCTTGAAGATTATGAAAAGCTTATCAAAAATTCTGAAACCATTGCCCTGCTGATTTTAAAAGCCTACATTTTGAGAAATAATAAGGGATAGATTATTTGAAACTGTTTTTAGTTTAACTTTTAAAATCAAGTATACTGTTCAGCCATGAATGATTTAAGCCTTTTTAAACAATTTGCCCCGCAAGCTCCCAAACAATTTCAGGAGGGGAATAATGCTGTTATATATACCCGTGTATCATCGGCTGACCAGGAAGATAATACCAGTTTGGCATCCCAGAAAAAATTCTGTGAGGTATATGCCCAAAAAAGAGGACTAAATGTAGTCGGTTATTTTGGTGGAACATACGAATATGCAAAGACAGACGACCGCAAAGAGTTCAACCGGATGTTGACCTTTGTAAAACGTTCGAAAAACATCAACTATGTAATTGTTTATTCATATGAACGTTTTTCCCGTTCCGGTATCGCCGGGGCTTCAATTGCTGATGATTTGCTAAAAAAATACGGGGTAATTACTTTAGCAACCACACAGGAACTTGACCCGACAACCCCTGCCGGTTCTTTTCAGTAGAAAATATTGTTCCTGTTTGGGCAAATGGATAATGAATTAAGAAGGGATAAGATAGTAACAGGGATGAAAGAACGTCTGACAGAAGGATACTGGGTATGGAGTACTCCCCGCGGTTACGATAACCTGAACCCTGGAAAAGGAAAAGCGTCAGAACGCAAACTGGTTGTTAACCCGGAAGGAAAATTATTAAAGAAGGCTTTTGAGTGGAAAGCTTATCAACAATTTCCCAATGTTGAGATTGCAAGACGACTAAATAAAATGGGTATGAATATATCCGAAAAGCGGATGATAGAGTTGTTTACTAATCCTTTTTACTGTGGGTTAATCGTTAGTAAAATGCTTCCGGGGCAAGTCATTGAAGGAAAACACGAACCCTTAATCTCAAGGGAACTATTTTTAAAAGTGCATAATATCCGCCAGGAAAACAGGAGCCATAGTTTTGTGCACGACAGGGATAATGATAATTTACCTCTGAAAGTTTTTGTGAAGTGTGACAAATGTCGGCAAACATTAACAGGCTATCTTGTCAAAAAGAAGGGACTTTATTATTATAAATGCAACACAAAAGGGTGTAACGTCAATCGAAGTGCCAAGGCTATGCATGAGTTGTTCAGGGCAGTTTTAAAATCATTCAGAATAGAAAAGGAAGAACTCAGTATTATCAAAATACAGTTGGAAGAGCAGATGTCTGTCTTCTTTAAAACTCAAATCGAAGAAGCAAAATCATTAAAAAACAGGTTGACGGAAACTGAAAGGAAATTGGAAGCTATCGAGGAGCGTTTTGTTATTGGTGAAATTAACCGTAGCCTTTACGATAAATTCAGGTCAAAATATGAAAAAGATTGTTTCGAAATTAAACAGGAACTCAATAAAACCGGTGAATATAAATCGAACCTTGGAAAGGTAATAGATTTTGCCACAAAAATATGTCTTAACCCATTAGTATTGTGGGAAAAATCAGATTTGAACAGTAAACGAATATTTCAAAATTTACTGTTTCCTGAAGGAATTATTTATAACCGCGAATCTGATCAATATCGAACTTCTAGGATAAATTCATTTTTCTCCCTGATTCCGCGAATAGCAAGGAATTTAAAAGGATATAAAAACGGGGATTCCATCAAATCTGATAAAATCCCCGCTTGGGTGGAGCTGCCGGGAATCGAACCCGGGTCCAAACGAGGAAGCAATATGCTTTCTACATGTGTAGCCTCGACTTGATTTTCGAGTAGCAGCTGGATCAAGGCCACCGACCACTACCTTAGCTTTTTAAGTTTCGCCGAATGTGCAAAGCAAACATTCAACTAGCCTCAATTTTTAGCACCGTCGAATCGGATAGCCTCAAGGCAATAGCATCCGGACGATGTCTTGTCCCAGCACCTGGTGCCGGGATTAAGCATAACCTACTTGATTCGGTTACGCTGCAAGAGCGTAATTATTTTCGCCAATTAAAAGTTTGATCATTAAGATTTCCGAGCCAACAACCAAAGCTCGACACGCTTACATACCTCTTCTACCCGCTGTCAAAACCAGTCAGCCCCGGTGTAAAGGACTACAAAAGTACAAAAATTGAGCGAAGCGGAAATAGTTTGCTTCGAATTTAAAGTCGATTATCATTTTTATATCCGATAAGGTTATGATATCGTGTGTGTTAATTGTTGATTTGAGATCGGAAATCAAGTCAGGGAACAAGCGAGATCGTTTGTAGAATATGCTCTACATTCAGCTGTTAACCATCAGGAGCATGGAATGTCTTTATTTTTTGTAATGTGCAGATATGTAGTTTTTTTATGGATGGTTCGCTTTCTTTGGTATGATATTTTCCTTTTAACGGGCTGTTGGTAATCCTTAAAATTTAATGGTATGAAAAGCAGTATAGACGATTTAGTAACAATTGAAGAATATCTTGGAAACAAATTGACCATCTCCCGTTTTTAGTTTTCAAAATTTAGTAAAAGGCTTAACTGTCCGTCATTAGGAGATGGATCTGATTGAGGAAGGAAAGCCCTTGGTGTCATATTGGCCAGCAATACTTTTATTATCGTGCTGATTTTGTAATAGATAAAATTGCGTAGTTCGTACATACGTTCTTTGTTTAGTGTTTTTACCCCACTTTCAAGCAACAGCCTTGTGTGCAGGGATGAAAGCGATGAGTATATGATGCTCATGGCTATTGTCAGTATTGCCAGCATGCTTTGTAAGCCTTCGAATGTTTTGATTTGTATGTCTTCCAGGTTGTAACATTCCTTGATATGTCGGAGGTACTCCTCTATTTTCCACCTAAAACCATAGGCTGTAAATGCTTCTTTGATTACTTCAACAATACTGTCTTTTGGAGAACGTGTCAGTAGCCAGCAATATCCGCCATTGGCCCTTTTGGTTACAACAAGCCAAAGATCATGCATCTTGCCCTTGATTTGATACTGGACCTTTATCTCCCCGCATTCATCGACCAACTGGCGCTTCTTACTTTTCTGTATCCTTGTAGCCGTTAATTTCATGAACAACGGCACTTTCTGGCTTATTTTGTTCACTGCCATTTCTTCACCTTTGTACATCAGCTTTGTGGTTTTCTTCAGGCGCAGGTTAAAGTTGCCTTCATTGGCAATAATGAAATCCCTGCAAATGGGACGGTCCATTCCCCGGTCGAATATTGTTGTGACATCTTTGTTAATGATTGCCCCTACTTCGCCCATTGCTTCAAGAACCTCCTTGTTTTCACTTTTTGCGCCATGGTCAAAACTGTAAAGCTTATTGTACAGGGGAGTCATTTCCTGGTCTTTGCTAAAGTGGACTGCATTCATCAGCCAATAGCCAAGGCCAATGGTTCCTTTATCGCCATCTTTCACATAGTCCAGCCCATCCATCATCCTGGCATATTTCTTTTGGATATCAGAACCATCGAACAGGATGTAGTCCCCATGACAGATTTTGCTTTTTACACTGTTCATATGTCCCCGGAATAACTTCATGAAAAAATCTTTCTTGTTATAATGGTTCCTAAAGCGCTTGGTGGTCTGGCTCAACGAGATCGTATCGCAAATGCCTGTGGCTATCTTATTGACCAACACTGTACCTGTCTTGAGTATCCCGGTGGTCATTTCCCTGATACATCGGGCTTCCGGTTTTGTTAATTGACCCTCAAGCTTAAGAAAATAGCGACTGATCTTGTTCACTGATCTTGTTCTGTACCTGTTTTGTTAATACTTTTGACATGAGCTGGTTTTTAGAGATTATTTGCTTTTGTTTGCACAATAAAAATAACCTTTTTAAACCAGCTTTCCTCATATATAAACATCTTTAAACCCCTGATATGACTGGATTGTAAAGCTTGATCAATCCATTTTTCGGGAGATGGTCAATTTATTCAATGAAATATTGGTAAATACCTTGGATCAGTTTAAATTCTTGTGGGAAAATGTTTGTTAAGCATAAATATTAGATAGACGGAATAAGAAAAAAGGGATGTCAGAGACTCCTCTTTGAGTAGCCCGGAATGCCTTTATTTTAGCATTGAAGGATTCAGCAGAAGCATTCGTGCTTCGATTATCGAAGAAGTTTAAAATGGTTGTATAATGTGTATATATGGTTGCAGATATAGTATTGAAAGACTTAAACTTAGATTCTGTGACATCATTGAACCATCTGGCCTGTTTGGTGTAAGCTACCCCTTTTGTTTCTGTATGGGAAAAGATCATCCTCAAAGTATGGGTCAATGAGTAAGCCTTCTTTATATCGGGATACAGGTCAAATAATATCTTGGCCCTTTCCTTTTGTTTTTTTGTCCATTTATCGCCTGATTTGAACAACAGATACCTGCTTCGTGCAAGCAGTTGTTTTTTTGTTTCACCATTACTGAATGTGGGGGCGACATGTTTTTTATTGTCCAGTTTTCCATTTTCTATCGCATTTGTCTCTTCATTGATTACATCCCAACGGTGGGTAATGCGCATTTTCTGAAGTGCATCGTAAGCCAGTTTTTGGACATGAAACCGATCTGTTACCCTTGAAGCACCGGGGAAGCACCGTTTTGCAATCTTGTTCATTGATCCGGCCATATCCAGCGTAACCTCTTTTACAAGTGCCCTGGCTTTCTCCGGGATACGGTTTAATAACAGCAATGACCTTATCTGCTCCGGTCCCTTCGATCATGGCAATCAAGGTCCTTTTCTTCCCTTTCCCTTCTTTGTTGGTCAAAACCGTATACAGTTTTCCGTTGGAAAGGGCCGTTTCGTCCAGGCTCAAATATGGGCCAATATTATCTGGGAAAAGAATCCACTCTGGGGCATGTTCCTTCTGGTCCCAGGTTTTATACCCACTCAAATATTCCTTGTATTGTTGGCCCAGTTGGTTGCCATCGATGTAGAAAAACTTCTCCAGGCTATTACTGCTAATGGGGAAATTGTCCAAGTAACCCTTTTAAAAAATCCGCGAAACTCTTTGTGTAACGCGTGCCTTCAGCAACCGAATTCCAATCCTTGCTAACCACTTCACCCCCCGGTTCTACAAGCCATCTTCGTCGCCTAACATGTAAAAATACGGCCTTGTCTCAAATAGGGAAATTTTGAATAATAGACTCCTGATGAAACCCTTTTGAGGTAAGTTTCTTGTTTGGATAACCTATCGGTTTAATATCCCGTTCATCAAGAAAAACACCAACAGAACGGTCTTCAATAACCAATTTGGTAATCTTAAAATAATCGAATATCTCGGAAGGTAAAAGTAGTTTAACCAAGTCTTGGTAGTAATCGTTTTGTCCTGTCATTTGAAGCCATATTTGTTTGAAACAAAGATTCAATTTTATATCGTCCCCACAACAATGTCATGTGATCCATAATTTTGGTCTCAAATACGACATTAAATTTTAATCGTTACTTAGCCTGATTAATTCATAAACTCAAATTTCGGATAATTTTCGACAAAAATGACCTGTGTATTTTTCATTGGAGACCAGATCATCCAGTCTGACGAGCATGAAGGCAGGGAAAACCCATGTTTTTTTGTTTCCAAAATGGAAATTTGGCGATATTTTTCCACATGAAGATACAGCTTTCCCATACAGCATCGTGCCGTTCCGGGATAAGTATTTTTTTGTTTCCCTGGAGTACAGGCAGGGCTAAGTACGCAATAAGGACAGCATCTCAAAGGCTTTAATCTGCACCTCTTTGGTGATGCATGACACCGGGAATTCGATTTTTACTTTGGTCTTCATTTCTTTTACCCAGGCGGCTGTCTTAATAATTTTATTCTGAATGGTTTTAAATGTAGCATTGGCATATTCAGTGCCTTTAAAGAGTTCCTTTTGCATTGTGTGCAGGAGCACATAAGCGATTGAATGCAAAAACAGCCTTAACTGATTGGCGTAAAAACTTTTACAGGAGGAGCGGTCAGATTTGAGGTACAGCTTATGTTCCTTAATTCTCAGTTCCATTGAACCACGGGCACAATAGCCTTTTTCGTAAAGCTCTTTTGCCCGGATGCTTAGCAGGTTGGTGACGATATAACGGATGTTGGTGCCCATGGCCGATACCTCGACCTTTACAACTACCTTTTGGGCCGTTTCCCAACTTCCGGCCTGGTACATAAAACTGTGGTAGCGTTTGACAGGTTTGCCGTATTGTTTAAATTCCCTTTTGGCACTGTCTATGGTCACACGGGCCAATTCGTGTAGCTTTTTATTGCCTGATAGACCGGTGATATAACCTGTCAATAGCTGTTTAGCGCACCACTGCATAAAATCTTTCGAAGCAAAATGGCTGTCACCCCTGACGATGATCATTGTCCCGGGCCACTGAGCCCGCAGGTGGCAGATCTGCTTTTTCAGCAGCGATGCCACGTTGTTCTATTTGTTCCTGCGCCCGGGTTTTAAAATGGTGGTGATCAGTTTCCCCAACAGGCCTTCATAGATATGCAGGGGCATATAACAATGATCATGGTAATAATTGTAGAACAAGGCCAGTTCCTGTTGCCCGTAGGTGTTGTTATTGGTATCATCACAATCGATAATGATTACCCCGGGCTGGTGGCTGTATGACGCCACAAAACAATCCAGCAATTGCCTGCCCATGCGGATCAAATCCTTTGGTTCTACAGCGTTTTCCAACCGGCTCATGGTGGGTTGGGAGCCCAGATCATTACCGGTTTGGGGCAAACGTCCGGCACAGGCTTTAAAAATCATATCGCTCCGTAAATCATTGCAGTCATTACAATCTTCGTATCCTGCTGCGATCTGGAAAACCCCCTGGGTGATGAGTTCCTTGATGGTATGCTCAATGTAACGCTGGTCTCTTGCATCTGTTATACAGGAGCTGAACCCGTCAATAAGGCCGATTTGGTTCTCTACTTCGCGTAACAGTAAAAGGCCTCCGTCGCTGCTTATCCGCTCTCCGGTATAGGCCAGTTCGATTTTTTTGTCCGACACCGGAAAAAGATTCAGGATTGGGGTCGCGTTCTCAGAATTATTTTTTATCATTGTTCTAGGGATGTTTGTTGTCAACACCCTAAAAATACTGATACTTCAGCTGTTTTTAGGGGACAAACTCCCTTTTTTATGAATAATTCAGGTTAGATGTGTTTTTGGGATTATCTTCACTGAGAAAATAAGTAACAATTGGGAGCGTGGTAGAAAAACAAAAAGGTAGACCCTCTGGCCTACCTTTTCTCACTAAACTAACTAACCTAACTAAACCTAAACTTATGAAAAAAAACGTACTACAAAGATATGCTTTAAAACATTAACATGAGTTAAAAATCTGTTAATTGTTGTTAAATAATTGTTTTTCCCTTATAAGAGGAATTATTGTGCGACGAAAGTATAGGAAATTGTCCCTTTCTGCTGCGCCGGAGCCGACTCATCGGCGTTAAAAACGGTCCTTTGTGCTGCTTGACGCGCATAAACTTTGAGCATGGGGTCTTTCAGGTCGACGCTGTTTCTGACATCAGCTTGGATCACTCTTCCCCTACGATTAACAACAATATCAACCACCACTAATCCTCCGCCCTGGGCAAGGTAAACGGGAATAGGCAGTCGCCGGTGGTAGCGGTTTTTCAAAAAATAATGGATGTTACTTTCACCTGAATAGATCGTATTTTTTATCGAGTCGGGATTCATTCCTTCCGTGGTTTCTTCAGGCATCGTAAATTCCTCGATTTTTTTTACTTCTTTTGACAGTTGGCTGGCCACATCGGATACCAGTTTTTGTGCTTCTGCTATTTCCCGTTGGTATTCTTCATCAAAAAACGGATCTTTTGCTGGCGCATCGTTAATCGCCTGGTTGCTTGGTGATGTTGTTTGCTTGAGTTCATTTTGATTGGAAGGAGTATTTTGTTCTTCCTGTTCTTCAGCGATCTCTTCAATTTCGGGTTCTTTCATGTCCTCCGGATCTGTGAAATCAACGATAATTGGTTCTTCAGTGACTTCGCCTTTGCGATTGATTTCGGCAAGCATGAAACTACAGAACAGCAAAATGTGGAAGATTAGCGTTCCTATGATGCCGTATATATTTTGTTTGTATAATTCCTTGATTTTGGACATGGTGGACAAAGTTAATAACAAAAAAGCCTCATTAAGGCTTCTGATTCCGAATTTTGATTCCAAATTTTTTATAGGGTTGAATTATTTATTTTTTAATGTAACTTAATCCCAGGGAATCATCCGGGTTTCGGTTGATCTTAATTTTGGTGAAAAAGATAATTAGCTAAGTTTTTTACCGTTTGGTAGTATGGATATAAAAAACAGTTTTTGTGAGGTGGCAGTTTAAATGGATAATAATTTGCGGGGTGTGGATGTTCCTGAACGATCTGCAGGCACAGGAACAAGGGCGTGATTCTGTCTTAAATCACGAGTCTACATCAGAGCTCTTTTATGACAGTTTAAAGCACAAAGCTTATCGTAGTCGGATTACCCGCTTGATGTACGATAACCTTGTTTCGGGAACGGGACACGAGAACCAGCTACAGATTGAGAAGGAGCTTTTACGAATGAGTGAGCTGGAAGGCAAAACCATCGCCTCCGTGAAAGTTCATCAGCTCGATATTATTGGACCATCGTTTGCCGATACCGCCAGAACGAGCCGTAGTTGGCTTGGTCAAACCGCGAATAAACTGCATACCCGTACCAATGAGCGCATCATTTGGAAAAATATTCTGGTGCAGCGGGGAGACACGCTGAATGTTGACTATTTGCTGGACAATGAACGGATCATCCGACGGCTTCCATTTATCAAGGATGTTCGTTTTTGGGTCGATCAGGACTCGTTGAATCAGGAACTTGTTCACGTGACGGTACTGACCAAAGATGTTTTTTCTTTTGGCGTAGGGGGAAACATGAACGGCTTAAAGGCTGCCACCCTGAAAATGTATAACCAGAATTTGTGGGGTGCCGGGCATCAAATATCGGCCGCCATTGTGGGGCATGCGAAAGAGGTGCCGTATGTGGGATTCGAAGGTTTCTACAGCATTAATAATATTGGGGGTAATTTTGTGAACATCTCAGTTGGATATGCCAATACCTACCGGCGGGAGGGGGCTACCTTTGTCTTTGATAAAGAATTTCTGCGATCAACGACCAAGTGGGGCGGAGGCTTGACGTTTTCGCGTTGGGAAAGGGCAGATCGCTTAATTGAAGATGTTCCGATCGTTATTGATTTTGAATTGGATTACCGCTATTGGGATTTGTGGGGAGGCTATTCCTTTCAGCTGCACGAAGGTACTCCTTACCGGAACAAGCAACTTGTTATGTCGGGACGGATGAGGCTTTATGACTTTTTTGAGCGTCCGGAGCCGGATCCTGGGAATAATCAATATTTTGCGAATTCAAAATTTTACCTGGCCAGTCTAAGCTTGTCCAAGCGATCGTATTATCGTGATCATTTAATCTACAGCTTTGGAATTACCGAAGACATCCCTAAGGGATTTTTGCACGAGTGGGTGGTTGGTTACGATGATAATGAATTCAATAAACGATGGTATTCTCATTTGTATTTTTCTTCCGGAAATTTTATCCGTTATAAGCCTTCCTTTTTTCATGCTTCGGCCGGAATTGGTGGTTTCTTTCATTCAAATAGCTTCGAACAGGGGCAGATTGAAGTCAATGCGGACTATATTTCCCGTTTATATACCATTGGCAGTAAGAGGTTTCGACAGTTTGTTAAACTGAATTATCTCTTGGGCCTGCGTCGTTTCGAAGTGGAAAATCTGTTTTTAAATGGGAATAACGGGATTCGGGGATTCAGAAGCAAATCAACAATGGGTAAACAACGTTTATCGCTAAGCTTTGAATCAGTTTTATTTCCACCCAAAGATGTGCTTGATTTCAATTTTGCCTTTTTCGGATTGGTTGATCTGGGGGTTATTGGGTCGAATCATCATCTTATATTCAATGAAGACTACTATGCAGGGATTGGGGCAGGTGTCCGTATTCGTAACGAAAACCTGGTGTTCCAGACCTTGCAGCTGCGATTGTCCTGGTATCCAAACCATCCGGCGGATCTTGGTCGTTTTGGAGGTGAATTTAATGAGCGAACAAAAAGTGAGTTTTACAGCTTCCAACCGCGGAAGCCGGATGTTCTCCGCTATGAATAGGGCTTACAAATAATCAAAAAAATATTGACTGATCTTTTGCATTAAATGAATTCGATCACGCCCGCTAACATTGTGTTCATGGGTTGGGTAGGTGAAAAAATCAACGGCTTTGTTTTGCCGGACGCATTCGTGTAAAAATTGCATGCTGTGTTGCATAACCACCGTTTCATCCTGTGCCCCGTGGATAATCATCAACTTGCCCTTCAGTTTGTCGACATGATTCATCATATTGGATTCCTGGTAACCTTTTGGATTTTCCTGCGGCGTATCCATATAGCGTTCACCATACATCACTTCGTACATGCTCCAATCCACAACTGGTCCCCCCGAAACACCCACCTTAAAAATTTCAGGATGACGTAACAACAGGTTCAGGGTCATAAATCCACCATAACTCCAGCCATGAACACCAATCCGGTCAGCATCAATGTACGGTAGACTTTGTAAATATGCTGCGCCTTTTATTTGGTCGGCAGTTTCGGCAAGGCCGAGGTTTCGATGGATCATATTTTCAAACGCTGCTCCGCGATTGGCCGATCCCCGGTTGTCAACGGTCAACAAAATATAACCGTTCTGCGCCATGTAATACTGCCACCAGCTTACATCGTTGTGCCAGGTATTGTTCACGAGTTGCAGGTGTGGCCCACCATACACGTAGATAATGGCCGGGTATTTTTTAGATGGATCAAAATTGGGCGGCAAAATCATCCGGCAAAACAAATCGGTTTTATCGTCGCCGGCCTTCATTGTGAAGATTTCGTTCTTTCCAAATTCGTACGTTGCGACAGGGTCTTTGGCAGCATGAATGGTTTGAATCAATTTTCCGTGTGTCGAACGCAAGTCTGTTTGGTGAGGCACGTCGTAAGCGTCCCAACTGTCGATGACCATTTTTTTGTCTGGAGAAAATTTCCCGCTGTGGGTTCCGGCATCTCCATCGATTTGGGTTATTTCACCGTTCGAGATTTTTACCCGGTACAAGTGTCGTTCAACGGGGCTTTCCTTCGTAGCCTGAATGTATGCAAACTGATCATCGGTACCGTAAAATTCGGTGATTTCCCAGTCTCCTTTCGTAATTTGTTTGAGCTGCTTGCCATCGGTGTTATATAAATGCAGGTGAAACCAGCCATCTTTTCGCGACATGTAATAAAATTGCTTTGGATTTTTTCTTGAGAAAATCAAGGGGTGTTGAGGTTCTACGTAGGTTTTGCTTTTCTCCTCGAACAGCGTTTTTGTTTTCTCAGCTGTCGCCACCTCGTATTGGTTGAGTTGCATGTGGTTCTGTCCGCGATTGAGTTCGGCCAGGTAAATAAATTCATCGTTCAAATCCCAGCTGATGTTGGTTAGATAATGATCATCAGGTTCACCGGTGTTCAAAAAGTTGATTTCGCCGGTTTCCAAATCATAAATCCCAAGGGTCACCTGCTGGCTGGTCATACCGGCCATGGGATACTTTTTGGGTGTGTGCTCCGCTTGTCGTGTCATGTAGTCCACCAGCGGATAATCTTGAACCATGTTTTCGTCTTTGCGGTAAAAGGCCAGTTTTTTCCCGGTTGACGACCAGAAAGTTCCCTTGGTAATTCCAAATTCGCGCCGGTGAACATACTGTCCATTTATAATACCTTTGGCCCTGTCAAAAGTAATTTGCGTTTCACCTTCTTCATTCAAGATAAACAGGTTTTTCCCTTTCGTGTAGGCTGCCGTTCGGCTGGCGTCGCAAAAATCCAAGTTCTCAGCGTTGCCCGGAATTTCCAGGTGAAGTTCAACTTGCTTATTCTCCAAGTTGAAAAGAATGAGCTGTTGAAGTTTCCTGAAGTGGATCGTATTTTCGTTGACAAAGGAAAAGTCCGGAAAACTTGAATAGGTCAGTTTTTCATCCAGCGAAGCGGCTTGTTCCAAATCACCCGTTGTGAGCAGAACGTTTCTTTGGGCTGTCTTGATTTGATATTGAAACAGGGTATCGTTTTCTACCCGAACGAAGTGCTGGTTGCTTCTCCAGGCTAATCCTTGTGGCTTTTCCACACGCAGGTGGCCCGACTTTCCCAATATGGCGTCTTCGAGCGTCAGTGATTTTTGTGCAATAGCCAGAGTGGAGAGCAGGCAAAATAGGATGGTTAAGTGGCGTATTTTCATCGATGGTCTTATTTTCAAATTTAACAACGGCGAAACTACCGTTTTTTTACTTTTTTGATCATGAGTTTGTTCATGATTCACTTTATTACATGTTTGAGATGAAATTAACTGAGAAAGGTGATGATTTCTTTTTGGGTAATTTCCTGAAATGGGTTGTTGGAATTGACAAATTTTTCGGCCAGCGATGATTTACGCTCTTTCAATAATTGGATTTTCTCCTCGATAGAGCCTTCGGTAATGAACCGGTAGACAAACACTTTTTTGTCTTGACCAATGCGGTGTGCCCGGTTGATGGCCTGGTTTTCCGCAGCCGGGTTCCACCACGGGTCAATGATGAATACATAGTCGGCTGAGGTGAGGTTGAGTCCAACACCCCCCGCTTTCAGCGAGATCAGGAAAATTCGGTTTTCGGGATCTTCCTGAAAATCTTTAATCATCGCTTCGCGTTTGGTCGTTTGCCCGGTTAACAGGGAGTATTTCCACTTTTCCAATTCAATTTTTTGTTTCAGTAATTCCAGGTGTTTGACAAAAGAAGAGAAAATCAGCACTTTGTGATTTTCTGCCATCAAACTTCTCAGGCTTCGAAAGATTTCATCAAACTTACCCGATTCAGCTTCATCCTCTTCATTTAGCATGGATGGGTGGTTAGCCAGCTGGCGAAGTTTGGTCAGCCCCTGTAAAACAACAATGGCCGATTTTTTGATCCCTTCTTTCTCGATGTTTTGTAAGATATTGTTGCGGATAATCGACTTCTCTTTTTCATAAGTCGTTTGCTGTTCTTTCGACATGCTGCAATAGCGAATTTGTTCGGTCAGCGGAGGCAAGTCGCGGGCCACTTCTTCTTTTTTACGTCGCAAAACAAACGGGCGAATGAGTGTTTGCAGCTTGGTTTGCTTTTCGGGATCGTTCTTTTTTTCGATGGGTGTAATAAATTCGCGCTTGAACCAAGCCTGGTTGCCCAGCAGTCCTTTGTTCAGGAAATTAATCTGTGACCACAAATCCGACAAGGAATTTTCAATGGGCGTACCCGTCAACACCAGCCGGTGTTTGGCTTTCAGTTTGGTGATGGTTTGGTAGGTTTTCGAGCCCGAATTCTTAATATTCTGACTTTCGTCTAAGATGAGGTAAAAAAACTCATGATCTTTCAGCAATTCGTAATCGTTGCGAATGGTGCCGTAAGTAGTTAAAATAATGTCGTAATAGGAGATGATTCCTTGCAAGTCGAGCGATTTCTTTCGTTGTACGCCTACATATTTGCAGGTCTTCAGTGAGGGCGTGAATTTCTGTATTTCATTTTCCCAGTTGTGAATTAACGAAGTGGGCATCACGATGAGCGTGGCCGCTTGTGAAGGTTCGTTTTCCGGTTCCACTGGGGCAGAAAACATAGATAATTGATGGTCGCTTGAAGTCGTTGTTGGAATGATAATTTGCTTCTTCAACCGTTTTAGTTTTAGCAGCAAGGTTAGGGTTTGCAGGGTTTTTCCCAGTCCCATGTCATCGGCGAGGCAGCCGCCAAACTGGTGTTCGTACAAGTGGTACATCCAAGAAAAACCTTCTTCCTGGTAGGCTCGCAGTTTGGCTTGAATGTTGGCAGGCATGGCCACCGGATTCGAAGCGGATTCATTGATTTTGTCCAGCCGCTGAAAAAAACTTTTGTCGATACTTTGCAGGCGTTTTTTCAGAAGTTGGTAGTGGTACTTTTTGAGTTTCATGGTGTTTCCGTCCAGCTTCACAAAAGGGAGCAAGTCTTCGTATTCGGCAAACCATTCTTTGGGCAGAATAGCTATTTCTCCGTTGGGCAATTCAAATTCACGAATACCGTTTAAAATATGTCGTTTGAGCTTGATGAATGGAATTTCGTAGTCACCAAAGCGGACTTTTGCATAAATGTCAAACCAATCCTCTTTGGTTTTAATTTCTACCTGTAGATCTTGCGTTTCGGTGGAGTAGCGCTTTGCAAACTTGGTTTGCTGTAACTCGAAGCCGGCGTTCTGCAGTTGGCTTTTGTTTTTGTTGATCCAAGTCAGTATTTCAAATAACCGGTCGGTCGAGTCGAGCAGCTCAACGCCTTTGGGATGGAAATGTCCGTGTTTTTCTTCCAGCCCCAATTGCTTCAGTAAATTCATCAGATCGGCTTCCCATTGCTGATCGCGGACGTACTTTTTGAACGCGTAGTTGTCGTCCGTTTTATCGAGCACCACAAACACCGACGATTTGCTGTTGGGTAGGTATTCCGTTTGGGCATATTTGAATTTGGGCAGAAAAACCGCTTCAAGCTTTAGATTAGGTTCCAAAGACAAGAGCGCTTGCTTGTCGCTCGTGCGTTCTTCCACGGAAAAACCGGAAGCCCGTACCGGGTAGTTCTTCACTATGTTTAGCACAAAGCTTTTGAAGTATTTTTCTTCCACGGCCTTTGGTACCTCAATGACTTCTTTTTTAAAAAAAGGCGTCAGTTTTTTGGCACTGATGTGTTGAAAAAGGTACAGTCTGTTTTGCCAAACAAAGCTGCAAGGCTGGCTGGTCACCACCGTCAGGTTTTTGTGCAGGATCTTGACGGGGTGATCCTCGTGCGTTATTTCAAGCGAATACCGGGTGCCTTCCCTGGTTCGTTCAAAACAGAAGGTGGCTTTCGAAAATTGTTTCGGTACGTCAATCTGGTCTTCTTCATACAGGTTGGAATATTTGGCCTGCTTAAAAAATAATCGCGTGTTTTGCTGCATCAGCAAAAGGGCTATTTGTCGCATATGCCGGTCAATGTAGGGGCTGATGTGCTCCTGGAACAGCGTTTGGTCCATCTGCTGAAAAAATTTCCCGGCTTCCTTTTGTTTCGAAAACTTTTTCACCAGGGTTTCATCGCTGTACTGGTTGGTCAATTTTACCAGTTCTGTTTCCTGTTCTGTCAGGTTTAATCCGTTTAGATCGTGCAACTTAATGAGTTTTGCGACACTGTAAAAAGAGACCTTCTTTTCGATTAAAAAAGCCTGAAACAGATTGCCAAACGTTCGATGTTCGGTTAGTCCAATAATGAATTCCTGTGCCATGAATGAAAAACCTGATTTAAAAATAGGCGGCAATGCAACACCCGCCTGAAAAAATCGAACCTCAAATATAATTGATTTTTGAACCAACCGATTGCTTTTTAGTGAGATTTTACAATAAGTTTAAGCTGGAATGAAAGTCAGCTTGGTTCGTTTTTCAAGAATGAATATAAATTAAGCCAAAAAGCAGCATTTTTGGCGTACTGTTACCGATACATTATTATTTTTGGCTAGCCAAATTGATGGCTCAATAAAAATACCGATTAAGCATGTATCAAATCGTTCAAAAAGAACAGTTTTCCGAAAAGGTGGTGAAATTGATTGTTCACGCTCCGCGGATTGCTCGTTCACGAAAAACCGGACACTTTATTATTTTAAGGATAGATGAGCAGGGAGAACGCATTCCCCTGACGATTGCACAGGCCGACAAGACCGCCGGGACCCTCTCGCTGGTGGTGCAAAAAGTGGGTGTCAGTTCAACTCGCTTGTGCGAAATGAATCCGGGCGATCAAATTTTGGATTTGGTTGGCCCGCTGGGCAAGGCGACTCATATTCACCAGGTAGGAACTGTTTTGGCTTGCGGAGGCGGCGTTGGGATTGCACCGTTGTTGCCCATTGTTGAAGGGTTTAAGAAAGCGGGTAATCGTGTGGTAACCGTACTGGCAGCGCGAAGTAAGGATTTGATTATTTTGGAGAAGGAAATTCGCCAATGGTCAGACGAAGTGGTTATTATGACCGATGATGGCTCCTATGGAAATCAAGGGCTGGTAACTACGGGCGCCGAAGAGGTCATTCTGCGCGAACAGGTGGACGAGTGTATGGCCATTGGTCCGGCTGTGATGATGAAGTTTACCGCCTTGCTGACAAAAAAATATAACATACCAACACAGGCCAGCCTGAATGCCATTATGGTGGATGGAACGGGCATGTGTGGTGCTTGCCGCGCCAGTGTTGGCGGAGAAACCAAATTCACTTGCATCGACGGGCCGGAGTTTAATGCGCATCAAATTGATTTTGATGAGCTTATTCTTCGTTTGGGCGGATACAAGAATGAAGAAAAGGAAGCCTGGGAAGGGGTTGTTGGATAGTTGGTCATTGGATCATTAGTCATTGGGAATTGGGAATGATGGGTGCATGAAGCTGGAATCCACAGGGAATTATGGAGGAAGCCATCGGAATTTGAAATTGAAAGAGAAATGGAAGAATACCTGAAAATAGAACGTGAAAAGGCGTGGCGCGTTGAGTTACGTGCCAAGATGAAAAATAAGGAACGCACAACGATTGAGCGGGTACACATGCCCGGACTCGACCCCGCCGAACGAATCCAATACCAGGATCGGGAGGTGAACCAGGGGCTGGATCAAGCCAGCGCCATGAAAGAAGCATCACGCTGTATGGATTGTGTAAATCCAACCTGTATTGAAGGTTGTCCGGTAAGCATCAATATTCCGAAGTTCATTAAGTCCATTGAAAGCGGAGACGTGCTTGAAGCGGCTAAAACCCTCAAGGAAACTTCGGCATTGCCGGCTGTGTGTGGTCGCGTTTGTCCGCAGGAGAAGCAATGTGAAGCGCAGTGCTTTTACACGCTGAAATTGAAAAAGGAACCGGTTGCCATTGGTTACCTCGAACGTTTTGCCGCCGACTTTGAGCAAAATAGCGGAAGCATTTCAGTGCCCAAAACGGCTGAAAAGAATAACATCAAAGTGGCAGCCATTGGCTCAGGTCCGGCATCCTTGTCATTTGCCGGCGATATGGCTAAGTTGGGGTACGACGTTACGGTTTTTGAAGCGCTGCATGAAGTAGGTGGCGTGTTGAAATACGGGATTCCCGAGTTTCGCTTGCCCAACGGGGTGGTCGATGTGGAACTGGACAGTCTCGGAAAAATGGGAGTGAAGTTTGAACGCAATTTCATCGTCGGTCGAACAGCTTCTTTTGACGACTTAAAGGAAGAAGGTTTCCAAGCCTTTTTTGTGGCCAGTGGAGCCGGACTGCCGCGTTTCATGAATATTCCCGGCGAAAATTACAATGGTATATTATCTTCGAATGAATACCTGACCCGCGTAAACTTAATGAATGCGGCTAAAAGTGACTTTGACACACCCGTGCTTCGGGGTAAGAATATTGCCGTGATTGGTGGTGGAAACACCGCGATGGACTCGGTGCGGACAGCCAGGCGGCTGGGTGCTGAGCGGGCGATGATTGTTTATCGCCGGTCGCGTGAAGAGATGCCGGCACGGGTCGAAGAAGTTTTGCATGCTGAAGAAGAAGGCATTGAATTTTTGAACCTGAATAATCCGATTGAATATTTTGCTGATGAAAATGGACGGGTTAATCGTATGCGTCTTCAAAAGATGGAGCTGGGCGAACCCGATGCTTCCGGCCGTCGCCGTCCGGTCGTGGTAGAAGGTTCGGAATACGATATCCCTGTCGATGTGGTGGTGGTAGCCATTGGCGTTTCTCCAAATCCGCTGGTGCCTTCCGAGTTGCCTGAGTTGAAAGTTAGTCGCTGGGGAACCATTGAAGTGGACCCGGAAACCATGCAAAGCTCTATTCCTGACTTGTTTGCCGGTGGCGATATCGTCCGTGGCGGAGCAACAGTAATTCTCGCTATGGGCGACGGGCGCAAAGCGGCAGCAGGCATGCACCAGTATCTGCAAACAAAAAGGAACAACCTAGTGAACGAATTAGTAGGGATTAAGAATGCGCAATAATTTCGAGCAGATGTTGGTCATCTAGAATCAAGAATCAAGCATATGGTCAATCTAGCAACTCAATTTTTCGGATTAGAATTAAAAAGCCCCATCATTGCAGCCAGCTGCAGTATGACCGGCGATTTGGAACAAATCAAAAAACTGGGACGGGCCGGAGCCGGCGCTATCGTTTTGAAATCGTTGTTTGAAGAGGAAATTGATGCTCAGTTGCAGGAAGAATTGTCGCAGCGGAAAGCGCTGGAGCCCGATCCGGAGTATTTGGATTACTTCGACTACATTATTAAAGATGAAAATCTGAAAAACTATACCGGATTGATCCGGCAGGCCAAGCAGGAGGTGGAAGTTCCCATTGTGGCCAGCGTGAGTTGCATCAGCCAGTCGGATTGGGTGGTGTTTTCAAAGAAACTGGAGGAAGCCGGAGCCGATGCCCTGGAGTTGAACTTGTTCTTATTGCCCGCCGACCTTAAAAAGAGCGGGGAGGCTAACGAGCAATTCTATTTCAATACCGTGAAAAAAGTACTGGAGGTGGTTTCTATCCCGGTTACAATTAAAATCAGTCACTATTTTTCCAACCTGGCCGGAATGATCAAAGCCATTTCTGAAAACGGAATTGCTGGCATCAGCCTGTTCAACCGCTTTTACTCGCCTGATATCGATATTCAACAGGAGAAATTGATTTCGGCGGACGTCTTGACCCATGCAACCGATTATTTGCTGCCTTTGCGTTGGACAGGAATTCTATCTTCGCAAACAAGCTGTCCGTTGGCTGCTACCGGCGGCATTCATTCAGCGGAAACAGCCATTAAATTTCTACTGGCCGGTGCTGCAGCTGTTCAGGTGGCCTCGGTATTGTACAACGGCGGAACAGAAATGGTGGCCGAAATGAACCAGAAGATAGCCGCCTGGATGGATGCGAAAAACTATGTCGGAATTGGCGACTTCAGAGGAAAATTGGCCATTCGAGACAAGCATGTCGCTGTGTACGAACGCGCCCAATTTATGAAATATTTCACCAGAAGAGACTTCTGAAGCCCGGATTCTCAGGGTCAACGCATTTAATTTGTGATTAAATTCAGCAGGAACTTGTTGTCCCAGCCAGCCCTGAGCCTTTTTGATTTGAGGCTTCCCTTGGAACCGTTCTTTTTCAATATATTAAGGGCAATTTTGTTGACAAGGGCAAAGTTTTGGGCTGCCATCCCGGCCCTCTTTCTTTGGCTGTCCTCCCCAAAAGTCATGTCCAGTGTCCAGTGCAATGAGTTTTCCACGCCCCAGTGCATCCTGATATATTGGTTAAAACGATCAGCCGAGGTATTCAAACTACTGATGTAGTAACGGGTCTCATGTTCGGTTTTGTCACGGACAATCCGTTGGGTGGTAATTTTTATAATACTTGACAGTCCTTCCCATTTTTCCTTCCCGTGCAAAAACTCCAGGTCGTTGATCACTTCACACTTGCGTGTTTCTATCCGTCCATGTCCTTTTTCGGTCACTTCGTGAATTGAATCAGGTTGCTGCACCCGGAAAATGCTTTCGGTTTCCTCCCTTAATTCTTTTTGGTTCCCTTTTAAGGCCAGCACGTAGTCGCCTTCTCCCTTCACAATGCCTTCTGCTATTTTGGTTTGTGTGCCCATAGCGTCAATGGTTACAATGCAGCCTTTGATATCCAGAATCTCCAGCAATAAAGGGATGGTGGTGATTTCGTTGGATTTCCCCTCCGATTTGCATTGCCCAAGCACAAGTCCGTTGTGACCGGCCCAGGCATTGACCAGGTGGATCGGGGACTGGTCATGAAAAGTGTCTTTTGATCCCCTTGCCGTTTTCCCGTCAATGGCAATCAACTCCAGGTCAATATCTTTATCCTTCAGCGAAGCGGCCCATTGGGCAAACAGCTTTTCGAATTTTTTGGGATTGAGCATCGAAAAAACCCGGTTGATCGTATCGTGTGAGGGGATGCCATTGGGTAGTTTCAGGAAGGTTTTTAAAAAATCGACCTTGGTTTTCCCGAACAACTCGATCGAGTCCCACGACTCCGCCCCACATAAGACTGCAATGATGGCCAGGATAACAATATCCAACAACAGGTGCTTCTTGTTTCGTTTTATTCTTGGATCGTTCAATCCTGAAAAGTGTTTGTGCAATGATGTTTCCATAGTATCTTGTTTTCCACCAAAACTGGGAAACTACTGGCTAAATGCTGTACCACGGGAAGGACAAGTTATTGACATTCAAAGATGGACATATCAACAAACATTCAAAAAAATTTGGTTTTCACAATTTAAACCCGGATTCATGTTGATAACCTGTGAACAAACCCCACTCAAAAACTATTTTTTTCAAAAGTCATGCGTTGGCCCTGCCCGGATTCTAAATAAGGCAATTAAAAACTTTTTAACACGTTCTTGGGGTGTACATCGGTTGATAAACCTTATTTTTGGGGAATCAATCCTGGAAGTGCCACCGCTTGGTGGTTTCTTTAAATCGAACTTTAGAATAATGAAGACACGCTTGATAGTCACTCTTTTTGTGTTTTTTTGTACTGTTGGTCTACAGGCTCAGGAACGCCGGATTCAGGAGAATGGAAAAACCTTTCTCCTTCATGTCGTTGAAAAAGGGGAGACCATTTTTTCACTTAGTAAATCCTATTCGGTGGAGCAAAAGGAATTACTGAATGCCAATCCCGATTTAATTTTTGGTCTGAAAACCGGGCAGGAACTGAAAATCCTGGTGGCAGAATCCCAACGGGAAGAAGAAGTTCCACAGCAAAAGGCGGTTGCTCCGTCGCAGCCCGATGAATTGCCTTTGTTTAAAACTTATAAAGTGAAGCGCCGCGATGGACTTCATTTCATTGCCAAAGAGTTTAATGTTTCTGTTGAGGATATCCTGAAGTACAATCCCCAACTGGAAGAGAAAGGGCTGGAACGAGGACAAACGCTCCTGATCCCGGATGCCGATGATTTGAAACGGATTCGCGAAGCCAAAAGAGAACAGCGGGCTTTGGCTAAAGAAGAAATAGCAATATCCGGCCCTCAAAAACACAAGGTGGTTGGAGACGAAACACTTTATTCCTTATCGAAAAAGTACAACCGCCCGATTGCCGATTTGGTAAAAGCCAATCCCCAGGTGAAGGACGGCTTGCGTATTGGCATGGAACTAACCATTCCTGAGGCGGATTTTTCAGCGCGGCAAGTGCCCCGGTCAGCGGATGGACTTTTCTCTCATCTGGTTGAGTCGGGCGAAACATTCTGGGGGCTGGAGCGCAAATACCACATTACCCGCGATGAGTTGGAAAAATATAACCCTGCCCTGGAACAAGGTCTGCAAGCTGGCTTGCGCATTCGGATTCCTGTTTCGGAAGAACTGCCCGATATCCAGGTGGCGCCGGTTAACGATGCCGCATTCAACAAACACACGGTTGGTCCGGGCGAAACGCTCTATAGCCTTTCCAATCAACACAATGTAAGCATAGCCGCCATTAAAAAGAGTAACCCCATGCTGGGCTACCGCGGATTGATGGCTGGTGAGATGATTTTAATTCCGAAACAACCCGAGGCAGAGCCCGATTTGGTGACTGAAAAACAACCGGAGATCACAAGCGGTCGGGAAGAAGAGCGTCCGCAACGAGGGTTCGACAGAAACGAATATGCCGTAGAGATTTCTGCTATGGAACGACCAGAAGGCTGCCGGCCAGATCTCAGAACCTCATCAGAAAAGTTTGATGTAGCGCTGCTGTTGCCCTTTTACCTTGAGGCTAACGATAACATTAACCGCAAGCGCATGACCAAAGAGGAAATGCTGCTGGACGAAGACTTTATGAGCAAGGTTCAAAACCCTGACGAGTTGCCGGAAGATACCTTTATGGTTCGCGATCAGGAATTTATTTATCCTCGATCGGAGAATTTCGTTCGCTTTTATGAAGGTGTTCTGTTGGCTGTTGATAGTTTGCAGCGTGCCGGAATGAATGTGCAACTGCACGTGTTTGATACCAACCAGGAACAGGCGGTGGTTGATTCAATCATGAGGCTGGATGTTTTTAGGAAGATGGATCTGATTATTGGCCCGGTGTATCCTGAGCTACAGGGCTCGGTGGTCCGCTTTGCCAACATGAACCGGATTCCGATGGTTTCACCATTGTCGGCTTCAGGGAATTTTGAGGCCAACAATCCATGGTATTTCAAAATCAATCCGAACAAAGACTACCTGGTGCGTGAAACGGCCGACTACATTAGCGAGGAATTCTTTAATAAAAATTTGATTGTGCTTGAAATGGGCGAGTACAAGCATTTGCCCGAAGCAACTCTGGTCAATTTGTGTCGGGAGAAGTTTTTTTCAACCGGATTTTACGAAGCCGATCCCGATGTCAGGTTTCATGAGTACAACTTCACCGCTGAAGGTTATTGGGGGTTGCGACGTATTTTGAGCAAAACGCGCGAGAATGTTTTTATCATTCCTTCGGCTACTGAAGCGCAGGTGAGTGTGGCGGTTTCCAATATCAACTCGCTGTCCGAAGATTTTCCAGTTACCTTGATTGGCCTATCTAACTTTCAGCGTTACAACAGCATTCAGCCCGAATATTTTCACCAAAGCAACATGCACTTGCTGAGTCCATATTTTATCGATTATCGGGCACCCTTGACCAACCGATTCATTCGAAATTTCCGTAGTAATTTTGCGGACGAACCCAACCAGTTTAGCTTCCAGGGATACGATGTGGCCTTTTATTTTATGTCGGCCTTGTTTCATTACGGGAAAGATTTTACCGATTGTTTGCCTTACCATCATGTGGCGTTAACTCAGGCCGAATTTTATTTCGATAAGGTTAGCCGTAACGGCGGCTACATGAACCGCGGCTTGTTTGTGCTGAACTACAAAAAGAACTTTGAAATCGCGGTTGATGGTCTGGAAGGTATTCCATCGCTTTTGCTGACCGAGGACTAAGCTCATTCAGCGATCCCGACTAAGCTTTCAAAAAGCCGTAGTTTTTAGAATAGGCAAGCATTTGCGCAGTGTAATCGGGGGCATAATGCACTTCCACATCCGCTACGTCGCCATTTTTATTTTTGACCAGTAGAAGTTCGGGATTCAAGAAACCGGCATAAGGTGCAATGTCCAGTTTATTAAACCGCTCCAGCACTTCGGCATGCAGCTCTGCATCAACCTTCACCCCATATGTTTCCACCAAGTGGGACGCCGCTTGCAGGTCGCCTTCTGATTTAATGCGCTGCACTTCGGCCAGCAGTTCGCCAAACAGCTCGCGCAGTTTTTGGTAATCATTGATTTTCAGGTACGACTTGCCATCTCGCTTCACCCAACTCACCACGCCATCGGCCTGTCCATGTTCGAATGCCCACTTTGCAATCAACTGCCGGTTGCGCATGTGCGATTCTTCCAAATCTTTGCCCGGCTCAATGCGCGTCAGTTGGGTAATCAGTCCATTCCGCAGGTAAGCATCGTACTCCGCCTTTCCCGTCTCCATCGAAGGAACCAGGCCAAGGGCAAGTAATTTCTCATCCAGTACATAATACAGTGCAAACAGGTCGGCCCGGGTTTCTTCCAGGGGCGAATAGTAGTTCTTCAGGTCTTCTGGCTTCACCCCCGGCCTCATTTTACCGGAGCCATGCCCGAGGCACTCATGCAAATCGGTGTGCAGGTTTCCGGCCAGGTAACCGTAGGTTTTGGCCCGGTCAACTTCTTCGCCCGATTCGGCAAACTCTTCCAACATGCCATTGCCCAACGAATCCAGAAAATAGGATTTAGTAATGTTTTCGATGGTGACCGATTTGGAGCCATACTCCTCGCGAATCCACTCCGCATTGGGCAAGTTGATGCCAATGGGCGTGTGCGGATAGCAGTCGCCGCCCAGCATGGCCACGTGAATAACCTTGGCGCTGACGCCTTTCACTTCCTTCTTTTTAAACGAATCGGCTACCGGCGAATGGGTTTCAAACCACTGCGCATTTTCAGACAAGATGGTCGCCCGCTTCGTACCTTCCAAATCCTTGTAATTCACGATCGACTCCCAGCTTCCCTTAATCCCCAGCGGATCGCCATACACCTCAATAAATCCATTCACAAAGTCAACCATTCCGTCCAGTTCGTTTACCCACGAAATGCTGTATTCGTCAAACTGTTTCAAGTTGCCGGTCTGGTAGTAGGCAATCAGTTGGCGAATGTGTCGCTGTTGCAGCTTATTTTCGGCGAAGGGCAAGGCTTTTTCCAGCCAGAAGATAATCTGCTGAATGGCCTTTCCGTACTGACCATCAGCCTTCCAAACCTTTTCCTTCAACTCGCCATCTTCTTTCACCAACTGTGAATTCAGTCCGAATGACGGGGTATTTTCTCCGGCGGCCTGTTTTTTTGCCTTGTAAAACGCCTCGGCTTCGGACTGTGAAACGCCCTGGTAATAATTCATGACTGACGCCTGAAGCAAGTCTCCTGAACTGTCAAGGCTCACGCGCTTGGCTTCCAGCGTCGGATTGGTGATCACCGTCACCAATTCATTCAGTTCATTCTGAAACGGGAAGCCCGATAAATCGGACGCACCGATGAGTTGCTGCAAATCGCCAGCCGAAAATCCCGGCTCGATTTTATCCATCGAATAGTGATGATGAATGCCGTTTGAAAACCACACCCGCTTCAAATACACCTCGAACTGTTGCAACAATTCCGACAGCCGGTCGCCCTGGTAAGTTTGGTAGATGTTTTCCAGCAAGCGGCGAATTCGCAGGTTGTAGCGGTTGTTCTGGTCCCATAAAATATCGCGGCCACAAAGCGCGGCCTGCCCCAGGTAGTAAATGTATTGTTTCTGTTGAAGACTCAGTTGTTCAAAGTCGGTGAGTTCGTATCGTAATATTTTGATGTCGCCAAATTTCTCTGAAAAAACCTTCATAATTTTCCTTCGTTTTTCGATTCTTGATAACGTTGCTCTAACAAGTCCGACCGTTTTAAAGTTCGCTTAATCCAGCTTAGTTTGATGGCAGCCTGATCCTCATCCGACAAGTTCCAGTTGATAGCAGGATTGGCCCGCATCCTCAGCGTAAGATGATGCAGGATAATGGCAGCCGAAACCGAGATGTTAAAGCTTTCGGTAAACCCATGCATGGGAATTTTCAGAAATTCGTCGGCCTCGTTTTGCACCACCTTCGAAATTCCGGTGAGCTCGGTGCCAAAGATCAAAGCCGCCTTTCCCTTTTTCAGGTCAAAATCTTCCAGGTTCGTATCGCCCTCATGCGGGCTGGTGGCAACAATCCGGTAGTCCTGCTTCCGCAAATGTTTGATGGCATTCAGACTGTTGTTTTCCTTGCCCTTGTACTTTTTCACCGTCAGCCATTTCGAAGCGCCCATAGCCACTTCGCGGTCAACCGTAAACTGGTTCCGGTTTTCAATAACATGCACATCCTGCAAACCAAAACAATCGACGGTGCGCAAAACGGCGCTGGCATTCTGCGGCTGAAAAATATCTTCCAGAACCACCGTCAAATAACGGGTTCGCAGTTGGAGAACACGTTCAAACAATTCCTTTCGCTCCGGGGTAAGGCATTCCGACAGGTATTCGATCAATTGATAATCCATAAGGCGGTAAAATTGATATTTGGTGAAGGCACTACGCCTTTGGCCGCTAAAAATAGTGAATTTTACTCATTGGTCATTGGTGATTGGTCATTGGGTGGTTGGTCACTGGGGATGGATTACGCTGGCAATTCGATGCTAGACGCTTGATCCTCACAAGCTACAGCAAGTGATTTGTCCACCAGCTGGCGGATGGAATTTTGAATTTGAAACTTCGAACTTGGAACTCAGTATTTTTTTTATGAACGGAAAAGCTGCTATATTTGCCCAAACCCTATCTCTGAAAGATGACAGTAGATTTATTTATCCCGTGCTTTATTGATCAACTCTATCCCGACACGGCATTCAATGTGGTTAAACTGCTAAAAAAATCGGGTGTTGATGTGGAATATAATCTGGAGCAAACCTGCTGCGGACAACCAGCTTACAACAGTGGTTATTGGGATGAAACAAGGTCATTGGCTCACAAATTTGTGAAAGATTTTCCGGGTGACCGGCTCATTGTGAGTCCATCAGCCTCCTGCACTGGCTTTATTAAAAACTACTATTCCGATCTTTTCAACAAAGAGGATTCAGACTACGAACTTCATCTAAACCTGAAAAGGCGTTTGTTTGAACTCACCGACTTCTTGGTGAATCACCTCCAGTATACGGACTTCGGTGCCAGTTTTCCGCATAAGGTTTGCTATCACGACGCCTGCACTGCCCTGCGTGAATATGGTATTAAACGCGAACCACGCCTGCTACTTTCCAAAGTCAAAGGATTGGAACTGGTTGAAATGGAAGAAACAGAAACCTGTTGCGGATTTGGCGGAACCTTCGTTACTAAATTCCAGGCAATCTCGTCGGCCATGACCGAGCAAAAAGTAGAACATGCCTTGAATACTGGAGCCGAATACATTATTTCGACCGAATCGTCCTGCTTGTTAAATATTGAAGGGTACATCAAGAAAAACAAATTGCCAATCACTCCGATTCATATTGCCGACATACTGGCCAGTGGCTGGTAATGCCAAGCTTGGTTGCCCCTGGGTTCCTATTTTTTGCAGTCATTTTTTTGTGGTGATATTTTTCAGATCTGCTTCATCAGCTCTGATTACTTAACGATATTTAACGAAATCGCAACAACATTTAACTTGCGTGGTGCGTATTCCTTCTGTGGTTGCCAGTGCCACTTAGACACTTCGAGACTTAATCTCAATTCACTTTCAACGGAAGCTAAGAAGCCTCATGACTGTCCTAAATTCAGTCTAAGTACAAAGAAAAACGGGATGGGAAGAAAAGGAAATGGTTAACTTAAAATCTAGTTAAAATGGAAGTAAAAGTGAGTTCAATAAAAAAGCGCCAATTGAAAAAGGCACAGGAAATCCATCAGTTGGGAAATCGTAACAAAAGACTTTATCGTCCATGTCCTGACAAGAAAGGATTACATTGTGAAGGCGAACGCTTTGATTTTGTTGTAAACTGGGAGGTACGTGAAAAAGAGATTGAGAAATCGTTTTCGGAGTAAATTAAATTTTCGTTGAAAACGAAATACGCATTATTTTAGATAACATTTTCATTGCTTTCCCGTAGTTCTATATCCAGCGGTAATGAAACGTGAAATCGCTGCAAGTGTCCTTAACCCTCTCAACGTTAGTTTACGAATTTTTTACATCAGCGTGGACAAGATTCGAAGACTTCCTATTCAGCAAGATTGATACGCCCAAATATCATGATTAAAATGGAAGCGCATGAAAACAAAAGTTAAAACCGACAGAGTGCCATTTCTACCGGAAACCGCGATAGATATTAGCTACCTAAAAAGAACAAGAAGACATCACCAGTACCAACCCTTTTCCAGTGAAAAGGGGCTACAATGCAGAGGCGATAAGTTTGATTTTGTTGTAGAATGGGAAATTCATGAAGAGGGTTACGGGAAGTAAAGTTTCTTGATGATTTTCGCTCTGTTATGCCTGTAGCCTTTCACGTGAAAGTTGTTCCGTGTTGTATGCTTAGATAGCCAGCCTCAACTGGTGATTCTTTAATTTTCGAAATTTGTAATTCGAAGCTATATCCGTCTGCTTCACATCCAATTGCCTGATAGCAGTTGGATGAACAGAATGCCAGACCCATTTTACATTCTAAACACGATGACCATGAACATTCTAATGTTTGGGTGGGAGTTTCCCCCAAATATTTCCGGCGGTTTGGGAACAGCATGTTATGGAATAACGAAAAGCTTATCCGCATCGGATACTAAAATTACCTTTGTCATTCCGAAGACCTATGGGAATGAACCGAAAAGTCAGGTGCAGTTAATAGGAGCCAATCAAATTGATCTAATCAAAAGCAAAATACGGACTGAACGCCTTGAAATCCCGGTCGAATGCCTAAGTGTGGAATCGCAAATGGTGCCGTATGTTGATCTGGAACAATTCCGGAAGCAACACATGGCAAAACAGGAGCAGCTGAAAAGTACCACAACTTCAAGCAAATCACCCGTCGTTGAATTTACGGGGCAATATGGGCCGGGTCTGATGAGCGAAATCCATAACTTCTCAGTGGTTAGTGAATACATTGCCAGCCAAACCCAATTCGATGTCATTCACGCTCACGACTGGCTCACCTACCTTGCAGGGATAGCAGCAAAAAAATTATCGGGAAAACCATTGGTGGTTCATGTACACGCTACTGATTTTGACCGCAGTGGAGGGAAAATCAATCCGCGGGTATTTCAAATCGAAAAGGAAGGCATGGAGCAAGCAGACTGCGTTATCTGTGTCAGCAACCGAACCCGCCAAACGGTAATCGAGAAATATAAAATACCGGCTTTTAAAACACGAACAGTTTATAACGGTGTTGAATTTTGCAAGACAAACAAGACCATCTCGCTTCCGCTCAAGGACAAAAATAAAATCGTGACGTTCCTGGGCCGGATTACCCTTCAAAAAGGGCCCGAGTATTTCCTTCAGGTAGCCGAACTCGTTTTAAGTAAAATGAAAGACGTGAAGTTTATTATGGCCGGCAATGGAGACCTGCATCACGAAATGATTCGGAAGGTGGCCCATTCGCACCTGGCAGACCGCTTTTTCTTTACTGGTTTTCTGAAAGGCGATGAGGTCAGGCGAATGATGAGACTGTCTGATGTATTTGTGATGCCCTCCGTGTCCGAACCTTTCGGAATTTGTCCGCTGGAAGCCATGCAAAGCGGAATTCCCACCATTCTTTCAAAGCAATCGGGCGTTTCGGAAGTGGTAAAGCACGCCATTAAAGTAGACTTTTGGGATGTTCATGCCATGAGCGATGCCATTCATGCCTTACTAAGCTATCCTTCGTTATCGAAAATGATGGTTCGGTTCGGAAAAAAAGAATCCGGAAGCATCAAATGGGAAGACGCTGCTACAAAAATTCAGGCCATTTATCGTGAGTTGATTTCGTCAACGGTGCCCGGACTATCACAAGCCGAGATCGCGTAAAATTTGCAAGCTAAGTTCGAAAGCAGGCCCTGCCATCGCTCCGTGATCAAAGCCATCCAACTCAAAAATAAAGGTGCTTTCATGTCCTGCAACCTTCATCATGCGGTACAAATAGGCATTTTCCTCATAGCGCCCCAGCATCTCCAGTTCACGATCACCGGTAATCAGAAACAGCGGAGGAGCGTCATTTCGAACATGAAAAAGCGGTGCAAATTCATCAACAATGGGCTGTGTTCCCGGAATGCCGCGTTCAGAACGAATGGTGAAATGCGTAATGGTATGTCCGCTGAATGGGATCAAGGCAGCAATCTGGTCGGCATCTACATCATGAGCTTCCAAATAATGTTTGTCTAGTCCCACCATGCTGGCCAAATAACCGCCAGCCGAATGTCCTGAAACCACGATGGAACTTTTTGAGCCACCGTATTCTTCAATGTGATTGAAAACCCAGGCAACAGCGGCTGCCGCGTCTTCAATGTATTTTGGATTTTTCACCTTAGGACTGAGCCGGTAATTCACCGCAACAACAGCCACCCCTTTGTTTTTCCATTGCTCCGGAATAAACTTCTCACCACCGGTAATGCCTCCGCCATGAAACCAAACAAGGGTGGTGAAATCCGAGGTATTTTCAGGATAATACAAATCCAGGCGACAGCGTTCGTTCATGTAATCGGTAACCACGCTACTTTTCCGGTAAAGAATTGACTGCACTGTTTTATAAGTGATGGTTTCCTGCGCTGTAAGTGATAGGCCAATAAGAAGAAGACAGCAGGTACTAAAAAAGAGGCGAAACTGTTTCATAATATCTAAATTAAGCGGTACATCGTAAGTTCCACCGGATTTTTTTCGTCCGGAGATTTAAAACACCTGCATCTGGTGCAGTTTCTGATAGCGGCCATTCTGCTCCATAAGTTGTTGATGGGTTCCCATTTCAACGATTTGTCCTTTATGGAGCACACAAATCACATCCGCATTTTTAATGGTCGACAGCCGGTGCGCAATTACGAGCGACGTGCGGTTCTTCATCAGGTTTTCCAAGGCCTCTTGCACCAATTTTTCCGATTCCGTGTCCAAGGCAGAGGTGGCTTCATCCAGAATCAGGATCGGGGGATTCTTCAAAATAGCCCGGGCAATGGAAACCCGTTGTTTCTGACCGCCCGAAAGCTTGTCTCCGCGGTCGCCAATGTTGGTATGGTAGCCGTTCTCCGTAGAAACAATAAACTCGTGGGCATTGGCAATTTTCGCTGCATTGATCACATCTTCTTCCGTAACATTTTCAATCCCAAAAGCAATGTTATTGAAAAAGGTTTCATTAAATAAAATCGGTTCCTGGTTGACGTTACCCATCAGGCTACGCAAATCGTGCAGTTTGATGTCACGGATGTTGGTGCCATCAATATAAATTCCTCCTTCGGTAATATCCCAAAAACGGGGCAACAGGTCGACCAAAGTTGTTTTTCCGGAACCCGATTTCCCCACTAAAGCAACGGTCTGCCCTTTCTTAATGGTGAGATTAATGTCGTCAAGAACTTTCTCTTTTACATACTTGAAACCAACATGGCGAAATTCAATCGAATTTTTAAATTCGTCCTTTGAGACGGCATCAGGCTTATCAACAATTGTACTTTCCTGTCCTAGGATTCTGTCGATTCGCTCCATCGAAGCCAAGCCTTTTTCTATACTGTAAAGCGCCGTTGAGAATGCTTTGGCGGGGTTGATGATGTTGTAAAAGAATACCAGGTAAACGATGAACTGCTGCGGGCTCAAGGCCCCTGCATCGCCTGATAAAATCAGGTTCCCACCGTACCACAAGACCATGACAATCACAGTTGTTCCCAAAAGTTCGCTCATCGGATGAGCCAAAAAATAACGGCTCATCAGCTTGTTCATAATAAGTCGGTAATTTTCATTTTCGCGCTCAAAACGTTCGATGGCCTTCTTTTCAGCCGTAAAAGCTTTGATGACACGCAAACCCGAAATATCTTCATCAATAATTGATAAAATATCGCCTTGTTTGTTTTGCCCTTTCCTCGATTGGCGTTTCAGGCTTTTTCCAACTGTCCCGATCACAAAACCGGCAATGGGTAACATCACAAAAACAAAAATGGTCAACGTCCAACTGGTATAAAGCATGTAAGTCAGCGAAATCAGAATCAAAATCGGGTTTTTAAAAAGCATGTCGAGCGAATTCATCACCGAATTTTCGATTTCCAGTACATCGCCGGTCATACGCGTCATGATGTCGCCTTTCTTTTCATCGTTAAAAAAACCCAACGACAACGTCAGTATTTTGCGGTATATTTTACTGCGGATATCGCGCACGACCCCATTCCGAATGAAAATCATCACGAAGCTGGCCAAATAAGTAAACCCGACTTTCAGCAACACCATCAGGACGATGAACATGCCGATATAAATCAGGGCCGATGATTGCCCGTACATGTCAATAATCCATGTGATAAAATAAGACAAGTTGTTTTCTATTGCATCAGCCGATAATTCGAATGGTATCCGCTCGCGGACTGCTTCATCCGTACCAAATAAAATACCCAGCACAGGCGACAGCAACCCAAACGAAAAAGCGCCAAAGATGGCAGCCAACAGGTTGAAGAGAAAATTCAGTGCAACTTTGCCTTTATATGGAGGCAAAAACCTCCGGAGTAATTTGATAAAATCTTTCATTCAAAATAATGTTTTAACGAAGTTTACCACCCAATTTCACCCCGTCCAAAAGTCTTTCTCTTTTTGAGAAGGATTAAGAATAGGGCTTCCTTCTTAAAAAATTCCGGTGTAATTATGTGGCGTAATTGTTTTGAGCTCATTTTTCAGCACCTCGCTAATGTCCAGCGTGTTAATAAACTCATGAATCACTTCTCTGCTCATTTTTTTGTTTGTACGCGTCAGATTTCGCAAGGCTTCGTAGGGATTCGGATACGCTTCGCGACGCAGAATGGTTTGAATGGCTTCGGCTACAACGGCCCAATTCTTATCCAAATCAGCATCAATGGCTTCTTTGTTCAGCAACAACTTATCCAAGCCTTTCAGTGTTGAACTCACGGCAATCAGCGTGTGGCCCAACGGCATGCCAATGGTGCGCAAAACCGTGGAGTCAGTCAGGTCTCGTTGCAAGCGTGAAACCGGCAACTTCACCGACAGGTGTTCCAGCAAGGCGTTGGCAATGCCTATGTTTCCTTCTGAATTTTCAAAATCGATGGGGTTTACTTTGTGTGGCATGGCCGAAGAGCCAACCTCGCCGGCTTTAATTTTTTGTTTGAAATACTCCATCGAAATGTAAGTCCACAAGTCGCGGTTCAAATCAAGGATGATGGTATTGATGCGTTTTAGGGCATCGAAAATAGCCGCGTGATTGTCGTAATTAGCAATTTGCGTGGTGTACTGTGATCGTTCCAGTCCTAGGTATTTTTTAAGGAAATGATTTCCGAACGCCTTCCAGCTAATTTCGGGATAGGCAATCTGGTGCGCGTTAAAATTACCGGTGGCCCCGCCAAACTTGGCATCGCAGGTCACCGCTTTGAGCTGCTCCAGCTGAATCTTGATCCGCTCCGAAAAAACCCGGATTTCCTTGCCCAGGTTGGTTGGCGAAGCCGGCTGCCCGTGTGTTTTAGCCAACATGGAGATGTCCTTCCATTCTTCGGACAACTCATCCAAAGTGTCAATCAAATCGTTGATGGCCGGGTAATATTCGTAATCCAAGGCATCCTGAATGGACTTGGGCACAGCGGTATTATTAATGTCCTGCGAAGTCAGACCAAAGTGAATAAACTCCTTGTAGGCCTGAATCCCCAGTTTATCAAACTCTTCTTTCAAAAAATATTCAACGGCTTTCACATCATGGTTGGTCACCTTTTCAATGTCTTTGACCCGCTGGGCATCTTCGATCGAAAAATCGGTGGCGATTTGCCTTAACTGCCCAAACAGTTGCTTGTCAAAACTGGCCAGCTGTGGCAAGGGTAATTCGCACAGCGCGATAAAATATTCCACTTCAACCAGTACCCGGTATTTAATCAAGGCATACTCAGAAAAATAGTTTTGCAGGTTTTCTACTTTCGATCGGTACCTACCATCAATAGGCGTAATTGCGGTCAATAAATTCAGTTCCATGATTTTAATTTTTCGAGCCACAAAGGTAGCAAAAAAATTAGTGCAGCTCTTTTCCTGAGTTCGGGTTTCACTTCGAAGGAATCACGCTAATGTGCCAGGCAATATGGTGCTTTTTTGTTTACCAAGGAATTTCTCCCGTTTCAGGATTTGTTTCTTCACTGAAATACTTTCCTGTTGGTCCGTCGTTGCCAACCAAAGCATATTTTACGACACGGGCAGCGGCATCTTCAACTGTTCCTGTTCCCCGATGCTGGTTAAAATCGGTTTTTGTATACCCCGGGTCAATTGCATTGACTTTGAAAGCCGTATCGCGCAATTCGTAAGCCAAGGTAACGGTGTACATATTCAGCGCCGATTTTGACGAGGAATAAACTGCAAATTTTGCAAAGTTGTAAAACGGCCATTTCGGGTCGCTTTGGAGCGAAAGGGAACCTACGCTTGAACTCACGTTGATGATTCTTGGTTCAGACGATTTTTGCAACAGATCGATAAAAGCTTGGGTGGCCCTTACAACGCCGTACACATTTGTTTCGTACACGTTTTTGAAATTATCGATACTTGAATCGAGCGCACTTTGTGGCAAAACTCCGGAGATACCCGCATTGTTGATCAGCACATCCAAAACGTCTGTTTTTTTACCAATTTCGGCACGGGCGGCTTTTACCGATTCGTCGTCGGTTACGTCTATTTGTACGGCTTCTACTTTGTCCAAACCTTCGGATTTTAGTTGTTCCACGGCTTTCAGGCCATTTTCTAAACTTCGGCTTCCTAAATAAACGTAGAATCCTTGTTGCAATAATTGCCTTGCAGATTCAAAGCCAATACTTTTGTTGGCCCCTGTAATTAATGCTGTTTTCATCATGTTTTATCATTTTTAAAATTAATACTGCATCGAGTTCTATTATATTGTATAGGCAAAGTTGGACCATTAAAAAATGAAATCATTTGCCAAATGGCAAAAAATGATTTAGCGTATGTTTTTTCTGATCCTGCTGAGCGAGGATTGCGTAATGCCTAAATAAGAGGCTATGTACGAAAGCGGAACACGGTTGACAACAGTGGGAAAGATTTCAAGAAACTTCAAATAACGTGTCGTTGCATCTTCTGAAACCAAGGGGCTTCTCCTTGCTACCTTTTGCATCAGTGCTTTTGAAATAACTTTGTGAACGATGGCATCCCAACCAATAATGGTGTTTAAAAGTTCTTGCCAGTCTTTTTTTGAAAAAACAATAAGCTTACAGTCTGTAACTGCTTGTACGTACGCCGTAGAAGGGGTTTCATTTTCAAAACTCTCCAAATCAACAACCAAATTGTTTTCTTCAATGAAATATTTGGTGATTTCGTCGCCTTTGTTGTTGTAATAACAAACCCGGAGAATGCCGTCTAAAATAAAGCCGACTTGCTTTGCAATTTTTTCCGCTTCCGAAAAGTATTCGTCTTTCGGAAGTTGTAATTCACTTGCTTTTCTTGAGATTAAACCAATTTGCTGTTCGTTTAAATTGCCAAATTGCAAGATGTATTCTACAAATTCGTTCATACTTTTTTTTACCTTTCAATTAAATTTTCAAGATAATGGTTTTTGCCGGTAAACAGTTCTTTTATTTTCTGTTTTATGCCCTTCAGAGGAGCTTATTCATAATGAGTATAAATTAACTTCGGAATATAGTTCATTTAGTTGTACTTCGTATTTTTGGAGGGCTAAAAATGTAGAACGATAATGCCTTTAGAACAGTTATTTTAAAACTTATATGAATGAAACGAGCATGTTTAGTCAACCCAAAAGGAAATGCTTGAAGTGCGAGTTCCATAGGATACCATATAAAAACAAACAATTTAATCAGATGAAAAAAAGTGTGCTGATTGTATTAATTATTTTCTCAACGCTGGATTTGTTTTCGCAGATCAGCAAGGGGAATACCATGGTGTCGTTTGATGGCGATTATAGGAAGGTGAACACTGAAAATGGGGTGACTACAAACCATCATTCAACACAAGGACGATATTTAAATGTGGGACCTTCGATCGGGTATTTTATCACCGACAGGTTTATTGCTGGAGTAGAGCTTGATTATTATTGGGAGAAAGAAGACAGGTCGAACAGCTTGTTCACCAACAACGAATATTCGCAACTAGAGACTCTGGAATTAAAATCGAAGGCCTTGTTGCCCGGCTTATTCGTCGGATATTATTATCCAATAAACGACAAATTCTATTTTAGCACCAAGTTGAGAATTTCTTATGGCAACATTAAAACCGACAGCCATTCAATGGTGGCAACAGCACGAAGAATTGATAGCGACGGATTTGAATTGATAGGCTCTTTGCCCAGTGTTGTGACGGAACAAAGTGCTGAATATGACAACGACTATTTTTCAAGCAAAATCAGTCCCGAACTGACTTATTTTCTTAGCCCAAAATTTGCCTTAAACTTAGCTTTGGGCGGAATAGAATATGCCTTGGTCGATTGGGAAAACGACAACTCAAGCTGGGCAATTAATTTCAATCCCAATTATTGGCGGGTGGGCATGAAATGGAGGTTTTAATAGCGTGTTATCGCTGAATAGACATCGTACTCTGAATAATTCGATGTTGACGCCAAATTGTCTGATGTTGACGCTAAATAATCGACGTGTGACACCGAATAATTCGATATTGACGCTAAATAATTGACGTGTGACACCAAATAATTCGATGTTGACGTTAAATAATCGACGTGTGACGCTGAATAATTCGATGTTGACACTAAATAATCGACGTGTGACGCCAAATAATTCGATGTTGACGGTAAATAATTGACGTGTGACACCGAATAATTTGATGTTGTCGCTAAATAATTGACATGTGACTCCAAATAATTCCAGTCTTCATCCTTTAGGCAGGGGGCCTCAATTTGCCGGGAGATTCCTGAGAAAGTTCGGAAAGACGCTCCGTTAGCTTGGTTTCGGGCGGTCTGCGAGGGTTTGCTTTGGAAAATAAGAGAATAAAATCGTGGCAACCGATACCACATGCGTCAATTAGTTCAAAAAAATATGTTGCTGAGCATGCTTTATCTCTTGATTTTTATACCTGAATGTCTTAATTTCCCCAATTATTACAATAGAGGTAGTTCTATTCTGGCGCTCCGTAGTGGTTGTAATTAGATTGATAAATAAATAGAAGAGGCCTGACAATGGTTTTTTCGGGATGAAACACCTGCTTAGGGTGGTTTAAAGGTTAGTTGATTTTTGGTTTTTTTCCTGCAGGAATTTTTTTCCTGCAGGTTTTTTTTGTTTGGTCTCAAGCCGGTGGGATCAGATGATTCAAACGCAAACCAAGTTAAGTCAGGGTTTCATTTCAAGTGAAGGCTTGACTACTGAAACGATATACCACTCACCCCGACAACCAACTCCATCCCAGTCCTCACCTTTTGGGGAAGTCAGAGGGGGCTTCTAATCCGTGGCTCGGAAACCACGGCATCAGGCATGTCAAAAGTAAAAGGCCATTGACGCCGGAATCTTTCATCTAAAATCGTCCTACTTTATCTTTCGTCCCGGCAGATTGTTATTTTTGTTGACGATGAAAAAGAAAACAAATAGACAATGGTTGCTTTTTGGTTTGCTCTTAAGCTTGTTTCTTCCGCTACCGGGACAGAGCCAGGTATTGCAGATGGATATCGATAAATTGCAATTGGCTAATGAATATTACCGGAACAAGGATTTTGAAAAGGCGGCGGTTTTGTACCAGGAGATTTACGACACCGCGGGAAGCGAGCATTACTTCAATTTATACCTGAATTGTTTGTTGGAACTGAAGGATTTTACGCAGGCCGAAGAGGACATCAGGAAGCAGTTGACGCAGCGTGAAAATGATGCCTATCTCTATGTGCAGTGGGGTTTTCTGCTTTCGCAACAGAGCAGGCAGGACGAAGCCGAGCAGAAATATGAAGAAGCGTTGCAGGTTGTTTCGAACAACAAAAGTGACTACATCAGGTTGGCCAACGCTTTTTTGGGACGCCAGCAATATGAGTTTGCCCGCCGGGTTTATGAGCTGGGCGGCCAAAAGCTGCCCAATGAGTCGTTTCATTATGATCTGGCGCGGGTTTACCTGTACCAGCGCGATTATGACCGGATGTTTCAGGCTTACCTGGATTTGTTGAAGATTGATGAAAGTAACCTGGGGAGGGTTCAAAGCAGCATACTAACTGCTTTTCTCATGGATGTAGATAATTCGTTGCGTGATGAGTTTCGGGTTTCTTTACTCCGCCGTATTCAGGAAGAACCGGATATGATTGCCTATAATCATCTGCTGATCTGGTTATTTATTCAAGAGAAGCGCTTTTCGCAAGCCTTGCGGCAGGCCATTGCGCTGGACAAACGCATTGGGGCCGGCGATGCCAATATCATCAGTCTGGCGCGAATAGCCGCTGGAAACGATGGGGTGGAGGAAGCTATCCGCGCCTATGACTACCTGATTGAAAAAGGCCCGAACGGTGAGTTTTACAATGTGGCCCATCAGGGTAAAATGAAGATGCATTATCATCAGTTTATTAATTATCCGGAGCAAAATCCTGATGCTGCAAAATTGCAGTCGCAGTTTCAAGAAACCTTCCAGGTGGTTGGTTTTCTGACTGAAACAACTTCGCTGGTGATCGATTATGCGCATTTTCTGGCTTTTTATCAACATGAAGTCGATTCGGCAACGGCCCTGTTGCAAAATCATATGACTATAAAAGGAATTAATGCTTTGCAGCGTGACCAACTTAAAAATGAGCTGGCCGATATTCAAGTGTTGAAAGATGATTTGTGGGAGGCGGTTTTACTTTATTCACAAATCATTGACGCCAACAAAAACAATCCGCTGGGCGATGAGGTAAAGCTGAAGAAAGCAAAGCTGGGTTATTACATGGGTAACCTGAGCTGGGCGCAGGCACAGCTGGATGTGCTGAAAGCCAGTACGTCGAAACTAATTGCCAACGACGCATTGGAACTTTCTATCTTTATCAGTAACAATACTGCACTCGACACCACCGAAGTGCCCATGCAGTTGTTCGCAAAAGCTGATCTATACCAGTTTCGCAGACAGGATTCGCTGGCTTGGGCTACATTGGACTCCATTGAAGCTCAATACAGCTACCATAGCTTGCTGGATGATATTTATTTCCGCAAGGCCAAGACTTTGATCAATCGTGGCGATTATGTGCAGGCAGCTGGTTTTCTGGAAAAAATAAGAAACGGTTTTGCTTACGATTTGCTGGGAGATGACGCCTTGCTCCTATTGGCCGAGCTGTATGAAGAAAAGCTGGATCGGGCAGAGGAAGCCGGCGAGTTGTACTTGCAGATGCTGACCCAGTACCCCGGAAGTATTTATGTGGAAGATGCACGCGGGCGCTACCGCCGCCTTCGGGGCGAAACACCGGTTGACGAAGAGAACTTATTCCTTGAACCAGAGATCAACTAAATGAAGAATCAACTTGAAACTCACCTTTTTTTGGTCTTGCCGTTATAATTTTTGGCATCTTTGTTCAGCAGTTAAAAGTGAAGTGATGGCGGATCCGTTTATTGACGGAAAGAAGATGTTTTTTTTAAGTACGATTAGACTCATAGAGATGAAAAACATAAAAAAAAGCAGGCTGTTAAGCCTTATTCTTTTAGGGGTGTTGTTTCTTGGCGTTTCATGTTCCAAGGAAGACGTAATTCTTGAGATTGAGCTGGAAGAGGAAGAAAATAGCAAGACCTACATCTACGATATTTTCCAGGATTGGTATTTTTGGTTGGATGAGCTACCTGAACTCGATCCGAACAACTACACAACCAACGAAAGTTTGGTGAATGCCTTAATGTATAATGAGTTGGATCGCTGGAGCTTTGTGACTAGCCTGGATGCCTATCGGGCGTTGTTTGAACAAGCGCAGACTAAAGGTTTTGGCGTTGGAATGGCCATAACACCCGACCAAAAACTAATGGTTCGGTTTACTTACAAACAGTCACCGATGGGACTGAACGATGTGGATCGCGGTTGGGAGTTCATCGAGATTAATGATGTTCCCCTGCAGAATATTCCGGACTTGGGAGCCGCTTTTGATACCGATTCGGAAGTGAAGTTTACGTTTGTGACTACCGAAAACGACACGGTTTTCCGTTCGATGGCCCGAACCGACTACCAGATGAATACGGTGTTGCACTGGAGCGTACTGGAAGCCGGAGGAAAGAAGGTGGGCTATTTGGTGTTCGAAAGCTTTTTGGCACCATCCGAAGCGGAGTTGAACGAGGTGTTTACCGATTTTCAGTCGGAGGGTATTGACGAACTAATCGTCGACTTACGATACAACGGGGGTGGAAGTCTGGGCATTGCCTTCTTGCTGGAAGAACTGGTTGGTGGCAGTGATATCGAAGATCTGCTACTGGGGCGCATGATTTACAATAAAAATCACACCGACGACAATATTAATTTTGGAACCAAAGGTAACAAGTTGTCGGTTGATGTAGACCGGTTGTTTTTTATTACCACCGACGCATCTGCTTCAGCAAGCGAGATGGTTATCAACGGCATGTTTCCCTATAAAGAGGTGGTTACGATTGGAACAACAACCGCAGGAAAGCCCGTTGGGATGAGTGTTTTTGAATCGGAAGAATACGATATTGCCTTGGCTCCGGTCACATTTAAATTGCTAAATGCCAACGACCAGGGTGATTACTTTGATGGAATTCCGGCAGATTATGAAGTGACTGACGATGTTTTCCATGGCTGGGGAAATCCGGAGGAAGCGTGTTTAAAAGCCGCCCTTGACATCATCCGGGGCAACGATGTTATCGCATTGAAATCGATGCAACTTCAACCACAAGGATTGCCTTTGAAACGTGGATTGCAGGAAATTACAGGAGCTTATTAATGGGAATCACATCGAAACGGATTTTAGGAATTGACCCCGGTACCGTGGTGATGGGCTATGCCCTGATCGAAATTGTAGATAACAATCCGAAGATTCTGCACACGGGTGTCGTTAAAACCGGCAAGCTAAAAGATCACTACCTCAAATTGAAACAGATTTTCATCCGGACTCAATATCTAATGAACGAGTACCTGCCCGATGAACTGGCTATTGAATCGCCTTTCTATGGAAAAGATATCCAGGCGATGCTTAAGCTTGGGCGGGCCCAGGGAATTGTGATGGGCATTGCGCTGGAGAAAGATATTCCGGTGTTTGAATATGCTCCACTTCGCGTAAAACAAGCCATTACCGGCATGGGGCGCGCTTCGAAGGAACAGGTGGCTTTCTTTTTACGAAACATGTTTAAAGAGGATGAGTTGCCTAAAGAACTGGATGCGACCGATGCACTTGCGGTAGCGGTTTGTCATTACCTGCAGCTTCGAAGTCCGCTCAAAGGGAAGTCGTATAAAGGCTGGGGTGACTTTGTGAAAAAGAATCCCGGTCGGGTGAAGTGAATGCTTGATGCTGGATGCCGAAAAAAAAAGCCATTCTGAAAAACAGAATGGCCAGCACTATCTTTTAATTGATTCTCTTAATCAATTGCTTTAGCAATTTTTTTCCGCAGGGCTTCAAATTCCTCCGGACTCATTTTCACTTTGTCTGAAAAATGAAGCAAATCCTTTTCTGATTGCATGGGCACCAGGTGGATGTGTGCATGCGGCACTTCAAGGCCTAAAACCATCACACCTACTTTTTGACAAGGAACAGCTTTCTTCAAACCAATAGCTACCTTTTTGGCAAATTGGTGTAGACCCGTATAGGTTTCATCATCCAGGTCAAACAGGTAGTCCACTTCTTTCTTTGGAATGACCAGTGTGTGTCCTTCAGCTGTTGGAAAAATATCCAAGAAAGCTAAATAGTTGTCATCCTCAGCTACTTTGTAAGCTGGGATTTCTCCTGAAATGATTTTTGTAAACAGGCTTGCCATAGCTTAAAGTGAAATGTTAATAATTTCAAAAGGAATGATGCCTGATGGCACCTGGATTTCTACCGAATCGCCTACCTTCTTGCCGAGTAATCCCTGCGCAATGGGCGTTTCAATTGAGATCTTCCCTGACTTCAAATCTGCTTCATGCTCCGATACAATGGTGTATTGCATGGTGGCATTGTTCTTTTTGTTTTTGATGGTCACTTTGTTCAGAATTTGCACAGACGAGGTATCAATTTTTGACTCATCTATGATACGTGCATTGGCAATTTTGCCACGGAGCTGAGCTATTTTTGCTTCAAGCATACCCTGGGCATCTTTGGCTGCATCGTATTCGGCATTTTCCGAAATATCACCTTTTTCAATGGCTTCTCCAATTTGCTTCGAAATTGAAGGGCGCTCCACATTCATCAGGTGCTCAAGTTCCTTTTTTAATCTATTCAATCCCTCTTGGGTAATAAAGGTCACTTTTCCCATTGTTTTTCACTTTTTTGATGTGACTACATAAAAGAAAAAAGAATTCCGAACGAGTGGAACCCTTTAGCTTCACAAAGCTATATAAAATATTTGGTATTTGCGAGTGTTAAACTTCTGAAAAGCGTATAAAATATTGTTTATGAAAACGTTCTAGTATTTTCTTTCCAGAATTTCAGCGTAAATGATGGCTTTTCGTAGCGAGAAATCGCTCATAACTGAATAGCGGGCACCTTTGGTGTCTGCTTCATTCTCTGTTGTTGACGATGCAATTTTATTTTTATGAATGGCATCTTCAATTTCAGTTTTCTTTAGACGAGACGACCGGAGTGGTTGGCGCTCCAGTTTCGGTTCGGGTATTCTTCGTTCAGGTATCCTTCGTTCGGGAATAATTCTTGGTTTTTCAATTACAACAGGTTCCCGTACAGGCTTTGGTTGGGGCTCCTCCCTAAACATTGGATCATCGAAAATCTGGTCAAAGAAAGAAGATTCGTGTTTCGGTTCTTGGTCTTCTTCCCTCATTTGCTCCATCTTTTTCTTTTTGTTCTGATTGATCGCTCCAAAGATTGAAAGAACAATCGCGATAAGAATAAATATATAATCTTCCATTTTATCTTAATTTTGTTGTGCCCAAGGTAAAATAAGTTTGCCTTTCTGTTGTTTTAAGAGTTATAAAGATATAAAAAATGAATGGCATAAAATGGTACTCCCGTAGGTTTAGTTTTTTTCTATTACTTCTTCTTGCTTTTGGTCTATCCTGCGACGATGACTTTGACTCTTCAATACCTTATGTTGAGGTCAATTTCTATATTAATTTGGTCAATTATAATGCTCTGAATACAGTAGGCTATCCCGAATATTTCAATGGAGGCTATGGTGGGATTGTTGTTATTAACAGTGGCGTGTCGTATTACGCATATGATATGACTTGCCCATACGAAATTGATTTTAATTGCCGGATAAATGACGATCATGATGTCATTGGAACTTGTCCTTGTTGCGAAACACAATACAATCTACTGGATGGTGGCTATGTAATCAGCGGCCCATCGGTCGAACCGTTAAAACAATACCGGGTCAATGTGTCGGGAGGCCGCTTGCATGTGACCAATTAACGATCAGTAAATTTCATGGAGTTCCTGATTCGTTTCTTCCAGCAGAAAAATACGGTCGAAGGACGAGTTAAAATCCCAATTGGTTAGTCTATTGCGATAGTGAAAACTCAGCTGATCCTGAAACGAACGAAGGTGGATGAGTAGCCACAACTCAACCGGCTTAACTTTTTGATAGAGATAAATCTTTTCTTCTTTGGCTGAAATGGTGTGTTCAATGTTTTGATAAAGTAGCTCAGGGCTGTTGTAGTATCCCCGGTTGTCGTAAAACGTTTGTCCGTGCAATTCGGTCAGCTCAATGCCAATGACTTTCTTCCGATTCAGGCAAACCAGAAAATCGGGTGATTCGGTTTGCAGTACTTCCCCCTTCGGAAAGTCGCTGATTAAATTCCTGAAGATTTGAAGAACCTGTTGCTCATGTGCTTTTTTGTCGGACATGCCCGAAGGTACAAAAAAAAAGCAGCCCGTGAGCTGCTTTTTTGTATCAATTAATAACGATAGTGTTCAGGTTTATAAGGACCTTCCGGCGCAACACCAAGGTAATCGGCTTGCTCTTTCGAAAGCCGGGTAAGTTTCACGCCCAGCTGTTCAAGGTGCAAGCGTGCCACTTCTTCGTCCAGGTGTTTTGGCAAGCGGTAAACATCGGTTTTATATTCATTTTTCCACAATTCAATTTGGGCCAGCGTTTGGTTGGTAAACGAATTGCTCATCACAAATGAAGGGTGGCCGGTAGCACAGCCCAGGTTAACAAGTCGGCCCTCAGCCAATAAATAAATGGCGTGACCATCTTCGTAGGTGTATTTGTCAACCTGTGGTTTGATATTCAGTTTTGTAATGCCCGGCCATTTTTCGAGGCGCGAAACCTGGATTTCATTGTCGAAGTGACCGATGTTGCAAACAATCGCCTGATCTTTCATGCCAGCCATGTGCTCTGCAGTAATAATGTCCTTGTTGCCGGTGGTGGTTACAAAGATGTTTCCTTCGTCAAGCGCATCTTCCATGGTTTTTACTTCAAAACCTTCCATAGCAGCTTGCAAGGCACAGATGGGGTCAATTTCGGAAACAATCACCCGGGCGCCATAGCCGCGCATCGATTTGGCACATCCTTTACCAACATCGCCATAACCGGCAACAACAACTACTTTTCCGCCAATCATTACGTCGGTGGCACGCTTAATACCATCGGCCAGCGATTCGCGACAGCCATAGAGGTTATCAAATTTTGATTTGGTAACCGAGTCATTCACATTGAAGGCAGGGAACAACAATGTTCCTTTTTCCATCATTTGATAAAGCCGGTGTACTCCGGTGGTGGTTTCTTCCGATACTCCTTTGATCTCGGGGGCTGTCCGGTGCCAGCGCTTAGGATCTTCGTTCAGGATGCGTTTCAGAATTTTATTCAGTTGAATTTCATCTTCTGCTTCCATTTCCACGTCTAACAAGGCTGGGTTCTTTTCAGCCGCGTAACCATGGTGAATCATGATGGTGGCATCGCCTCCGTCGTCAACAATCAGGGTCGGTCCCTGTCCGTTACCAAAGTCGAGCGCACGTTCGGTGCACCACCAGTATTCGGCCAGGGTTTCACCTTTCCAGGCAAACACAGGAACCCCCGAAGCAGCAATGGCAGCCGCTGCATGGTCTTGTGTGCTGAAAATATTACAGCTGGCCCAACGGACAGATGCACCGAGCTCAACCAAAGTTTCAATTAACACGGCGGTTTGGATGGTCATGTGTAAAGAACCCATGATTCGGGCACCTTTTAGTGGTTTCTCCTTCGCATGTTTTTGGCGGATGGACATCAGCCCCGGCATTTCTTTCTCGGCAATCTCAATCTCTTTCCGTCCGTAATCGGCAAGCGAAATATCAGCTACCTTATAGTCAATTTTCTTCTCTGTCATCGTCGTCATAATGTGTTCAATTTTAGTGGCGCAAAGATAATTATTCCAGACGAAATAATGGTCATGAAACAAAATTGTTTGGCGATTGGATTGGCAAGCTGGAGTAAAAGATGGCCAGAGAAAAGTTGTCTGGCTGGACAGTTTCTATCCCTGATTGAAAAAATCCTGGATATCCAGTTTGTCTTTCTCCAGTTGAGAACGCAAGCCGTCGATGGATCCAAATTTTTGTTCTTCGCGGATTTTGGTGATGAATTTCAGCTCCAATTGTTTTTTATAAATGTCTTTGTCGAAATCAAAAATATGGACTTCAATACTTCTGTTATCCGCGTTGCTATTAATGGTTGGTCGGGTTCCAATGTTCAACATTCCCTGGTGAACGACCCCTTCAATGTCTACAAGTACCGCATAAACACCGTAGCCTGGAATAATTTTATGCGGATCGGAGGCTTCAATATTGGCTGTAGGAAATTGAATCTTTCGCCCGAGCTTTTGCCCTTCAACAACGGTTCCGTGCAGACTAAAGGGATAGCCCAAATATCGGTTGGCTTTGCTGATGTTGCCGTTCTGAAGTGCCTCGCGAATTTTGGTTGAGCTAACATTCATGTTGTCTGAAAGCAGCACATCCAGTTTTTCCAGTTTAAAATTAAAGGCCATGGAAAGTCCCTGAAGCATTTCAAAATCACCTTTGCGGTCTTTCCCGAATTTGTGGTCATATCCAACGACGAGGCTGTCGATTTTGAGCTGTTTGACTAAAAGAATGCGGACAAAATCAGTGTAGCTTAATTCGGAAAACGGTTGGGTGAATGGGTAAATAATCAGGTGATCGACACCGGCCTGATCAAGAAGTTCGATTTTTTCATTTAGCGTGGTCAGCAAGCGTAAACTGCTATGATCTTTGGTAAGCACTAGTCGCGGATGAGGCGAAAAAGTAAAAATGACAGACTCTCCTTCGTTTTGTCTGGCAATTTCATTCAGACGGTTAATGACCTTACGATGTCCCAGGTGTACGCCGTCAAAAGATCCAACCGTGAGGACTGGTTTTGCTACATTAAATTCGTTAACGTCACGATAAACTTTCATTCAAGTTTCATTTTGCAGTGCCAAAAGTAGTATAATTTTAGATTTTTGAATAACGCTTGATGATGAAAACCAGTTGACTGTATAAAAGATTTCAGACTTACCGGTGAATTGATTAGTAAATTATTATTTTTACCCACCAATAAAAAATTGAAAAATCCGAATTGTGAAAAGACTATTTATATTCCTAATTTTGATTGCTGCATTCATGGTGGCTTGTGATGATTCCACACACTACAAAATCTCAGGGCGAATTAGTAACGCCGAAGGACAGTATGTTTACCTCGATAAACTGAAGGTAAGTTCATCCGAAAATGTCGATTCAGCAAAAATAGGAAAGTCCGGGGAATTTGAATTTGATGGCATTGTGCAGCATCCTACTTTTTTTCTGCTGAAGCTAAGTGATCGAAATTTTATTACCCTCTTGGTTGACTCTGCTGAGCAGGTTCAGGTAGCTGGCGATGCAGCCAACTTTTCGCGTGGCTATGTAGTAAGCGGGTCCGAAGGTTCGGCACAGGTACAGGAATTAAACCAGCATTTAAGTCAGACCAAACATCTGCTGGATTCAATAAGTTCTCTGCATGTTCTTTTTCGGACGGATCCAAATTACCCAACTTTAAAAAGAAGATGGGAACAGGAATACAACAAGGTAGTGGAGGAGCAAATTAAATATTCGCAAAACTTTGTGACTTCGCATCCTTTTTCCATGGCCAATGTTTTGGCACTCTATCAAAAATTCGACAATGATAATTTTATAGTCCAGGATATTCAATCACTAAAAACAGCTGCTTCTGCACTAAACTCTTTTTATCCTGAGTCAGAACATGTTAAGGCATTGTATGCCAATACGATTAAGCTGATGAAGGATGAGCGTAGTGCGCGCATTCAACAACTGATTCAGGAACAAGAGGACAATAGCCCCGACATTGTGCTTCCAGATTCGAATGGAAAGGAAATTGCTTTGTCATCCTTGCAAGGAAAGTATGTCCTACTCCACTTTTGGTCGGCGCAGGACCGGGGATCACGGATTATGAATCCGGTTTTGGTTGAACTGTACAAGAAATATAGCCGAAAGGGTTTTGAAATTTATCAGGTTAGTGTCGATGAAGATCGCTACGAGTGGGTTGATGCGATTGATCAGGACAAGCTTTCGTGGATTAACGTTGGAGATATGGAAGGAAGCCGGACGGCTGTGATCAATTATAATGTGCAGCAAGTTCCTTTCAACTATCTGCTCGACGATGAAGGTGTTATTATTGCTAAAGATTTGAAAGGACCTGCTTTGGATCGCTTGTTGGCCGAAGAACTGAATTAATCGCTGCCTGGACTTTTTGTCTGGATTGTTTGATGAAATAAATTCGCGAAATTTAATTTTTTACCGGTATATTTGTCCGGTTATTTTGATGAAAAAGAAAGATGGAAATTGACTGATTATCAAGGTAAAATATATTTTATTTCAGATATCCACCTTGGAGCTCCGGCACTGAAGAATAATCGGGAGCGTGAAATGCTGTTTGTAGCCTGGCTCGATGAAATTAAAAAGGACGCAGCAGCACTTTTTTTGATGGGTGATATTTTCGACTACTGGTTTGAATACAAAACCGTTGTTCCTCGTGGATTTACGCGTACATTGGGGAAAATTGCTGAAATAGCCGATTCAGGTATTCCGGTTCATTTTTTTACCGGCAACCATGATGTGTGGGTGTTTGACTATTTGCCATCCGAGTTGGGCGTTCACGTTCATCGCGAGGAGATGCGGGTAAGCTTTTCAGGAAAGAAATTCTTTCTGGCTCATGGCGATGGACTAGACCCTTACGACAAAGGTTATCACCTACTTAAAAAACTTTTCACAAACCGTTTTTTACAATGGCTGTTTTCCTGGCTGCATCCCAATCTGGGTATTTCGATGGCGCATGCCTGGTCAAAAAAGAGCCGATTGACCAAGGGAATATTTGTACTTTTTCAAGGAGAAGAGAAAGAAGGCCTTTACCTTTTTGCAAAATCAACCCTTGAAGATGAAGAAGTTGACTATTTTATTTTTGGTCATCGGCATTTGTTATTAGATTTGCCCCTTGGAAAAAAGACACGCTACATTAATTTGGGCGATTGGATTTCCCATTTTTCATATGGAGTGTTTGATGGTGAAAAATTTGAATTGAAAACATATAAAGGTCCAGGCGAAAGCCTATGAATTGATTGTTATGGCTAAGAATATCTATACGAAAATTATTGGTACAGGAAGTTGTATTCCTGAGCAAGTGGTTAAAAACGATTACTTTTCTGATTACAAATTTTATGATCCCTCCACCCGGAAACCTTTCGATAAGGCCAATGGCGAGATCATTAAGAAATTTCATGAGATTACCAATATTGAAGAGCGCCGTTGGGTGAATGACGATCAGGTGAATTCGGATATTGCAGCTGAAGCCATTGAAAAAGCTTGCCAGGCAGCAGAAATAAGCCCGGAAGAGTTAGACTTCATTGTTGTTGGTCACAATTTTGGTGATGTGGCTTACGGAAGGACACACTCCGACATTGTTCCGTCATTGGCCAACAAGGTGAAGGGGAAACTAAACCTGAAGAACCCATTTTGCATTTGTCACGATGTCATATCCGGTTGTCCGGGCTGGACACAGGGAATGATTATCGCTGACGCGTATATTCGAAGCGAAACCTATAAGCGGGGTGTTGTGGTTGGTGCCGATGTGCTCTCTCGAATATCCGATCCGCATGACCGCGATAGTATGATCTATGCCGATGGAGCCGGGGCAACGATTGTTGAAGCGACTTGGTCGGATGAGCCAATTGGAATTCTATCCCATTCAAGCCGTTCGGATTCAATTCCTTATGCCAACTTGCTTACTATGGGAGGATCCTTGAATCCGGATTATGAAGGTGATGACTTGTTCATTAAAATGATTGGTCATAAACTGTATGTGTATGCTCTTAACTTTGTGCCGGGAGTGGTAAAAGATAGCCTTGACAAGGCGGGCCTGCATTTGAGCGATGTGAAAAAAGTGCTGATCCATCAGGCCAATGAAAAGATGGATGAAGCAATTTTAAAAGGCGTTTTCAAATTGTATAAAGAGAAAAACATTCCCGAAGGAATTATGCCTATGAGTATCAATAAACTTGGAAATTCATCAACAGCCACGGTGCCTACCTTGCTTGATTTGGTGGTGAATGGAAAGTTGGAGAACCAGGAAATTCATGCCGGCGATTATATTATTTTATGCTCGGTTGGAGCAGGAATGAATATCAATTCTATCGTCTATAAATGGTAAAAGACTACTTATTTTTGCTAAATATTGAAGCTGTCTCATAATTTTGAGGCAGCTTTTTGTTTGCCTTCCTCTTGCCTTGGTTTCCGCCTATGACAGGTGTTTGCCTGTCCTGATCAACCAAGCTTCGTGATTTTATTACTAAGAAAGTGTATTAAAAAGGATGTTTGAGTCTTTTATTTGTTATGTTCACGGGTAATGCGCGTTATGTTTTAGCGAATTAGCGCTGAATTTGTACATATTGGAGTGAAATCTTTTGGCTTGATTAAATGAGCATTGTTCACAAAGCAGATTGAAATGAAGTTATTTTTTAAAAAAGACTTTTTAGCGATTTTTGTGTCAATCTTCTTTTTCCTTTTTCTATTGATTGGCAGTGTTTCTTATTATCTTTTTACTGAGCAAAAGAAAAACATTTTAGCCAATACCTCTGAATCTTATTCAGATAATTTATTTCAGCGAGTCGTCATGATCCAGGCTAAGTTAGCCGCCTCTGTTAACGATCTGAATTTTCTTTCGCGTTACCGTTCCGTAGTCAATTATTTTGGTGACCCGCCTACAGAATCGCTGTTGATTGCCGATTTAAAACTATTTGGACATAAAAACTTGGATTACAAACAACTCTGTTTTATTGATGCCGATGGACTGGAGAAGATGCGGATCGATTGGAGGCGTAATCAACTGGATGTTTTTGAAGATAGTTTGTTGCAGGATCGAAGTGTAAGCCCCAATTTCCTCAAGGCTTCCCGGCTGAAGCGTGGTGAAATTTATATTTCTCAGCTGGAGCTAGATGTGGCGCCTACCCATACCGGTAGGTCGTACCAACAAGTCATTCGCTTTTCAGCACCGGTTTATAATAGGCAGGAACAGTTTATCGGGGTCATTGTTATTCTGCAGTATTTAGATGATTTTTTGGAACGCTTTCAGATCCGGGATCTGTCGAATTTTTCAAAATTCATGTTACTGGATTCGGAAGGCTATTGGCTTACCGGGCCAGAGGAGTATCCGTTGTTCGGGTTTCTTTTTGATGATCATGAAAGCCTGAAGTTCGGCAGCTTTTTCCCGGAAACATGGAAAAGCATGGAGGAAAGTTCTTCTGGTTATAGCAAAGCTGACAGTGGCTTGTTTATTTTCAGGGAACTGCGAATTGATGAAGCTGTTGGTGCTGATATGATGCTTTCTGTCAACCAGGTTTACGGACATGACCGGAAGCACTGGCGGTTGGTGGTGCACCTGAATTACAGCGATATCAGTCAATTAAAAAACTTTAAACAAACGTCTTTGTTTGTTTTCGGATCCGTCTCAATTCTCCTGTTATTTGCTAGTTATATTATTAGCAGGCTATTATTCAAGCTCCGGTTAAACGTAGGCGAATTAAATGAATTGAATAAAACCCTTGAACAACGGATTCAGTCCAGAACCGATGAGTTGTCAAGCCAAAATGAAAGAGTCAGTCAGGTGAATCAGGAGCTGGAATCATTTGCTTACTCTGTATCGCACGATTTACGAGCACCTTTGCGTCACATTGGTGGCTTTGTTGACTTGCTGGAGAAAAAAATCAGCAGGAACTAAGCGAGAAAGGGCTAACTTATTTGGGATACATCAAGGAAGCAATCCGGAATATGAACCGGTTGATTGAAGGTTTGTTGAATTTCTTCCGGATAGGACGGGCTGAAATTAAAGAAGTTAAGTTTGAAATGACCTTGTTGGTGCATGAAGTTGTCCGGCAGCTTGAGAAAAACGGTAAGGGACCCAAGATTGATTGGCAAATTGGAGCAATGCCAAAGGTCTTAGGCGATTTGCCCATGATAAAGCAAGTTTGGATAAACCTGTTGGGTAATGCCGTGAAGTATTCGTCAAAACGGGAGCATCCGGTGATCAAAGTAACAGCAAAACAGGAAAAGGCACGGGTCATATTTTTGGTGGAGGATAATGGGGTTGGGTTTGACATGAAGTACAAGCACAAGCTGTTTGGAACTTTTCAGTGGCTGCATTCAGATGAAGAGTACGAAGGCACCGGAATTGGACTTGCTATTGTCCGGCGGATTGTGATCCGGCATGATGGAACGGTTTGGGCCGAAGGAGAACCGGAGAAAGGAGCGACTTTTTATTTTACCAATTAAACAAGAAATGTAGGTGGAATGGAACTAAAGCGATATTTACAGGGCTTAAGATGAGCCCCGATCAATTAGCTGATTGAGATGGCGCCATGCGGTAAGCTGGCGTATACCGGATCGTGATAAACGAATTGCTGTAACATGAAACAAACGAGTAATGATTCAATCAAATGGTAAGAAAGATCCCCTCAAAGTGTTGTATTTGGAGGATACTCCGTTGGATGTTGAACTTTTTATAGCTTTGATAGAAGAAGAGTTCGAATTGGATTTTCTTAATGTAGATAACCGAAATGATTATATTGCTGCTATAAAGGAACAGACCTTTGACATTCTGATTTCTGATTATAAGTTACCCTCCATTGAGGCGCCGGAAGCCTTGGAGCTGGCCCGAAAGTATCGATCCGATCTTCCGTTCATTTGTGTATCCGGAACCATTGGCGAAGAGAAAGCGGTGTCGCTATTAAAAGAGGGAGCAGTTGATTATATCTTGAAAGACCGCATGGGACGGCTGGTATCATCCATTAAGCGGGCCCTGAAAGAAGCCGAAGAACAGCGAGCACTGGCCAGGGCTCAGGACGAATTGATACGGCAAAATCAGGAACTACTGCTTGCTAAGGAGAAGGCAGAAGAAAGCGATCGGTTGAAATCGATCTTTCTTTCCAATATGAGCCACGAAATTCGAACGCCGATGAATGGGATTCTTGGGTTCTCGGAATTGCTGATCAAGACGGACGATTTGGAAAGACAAGAAAAATACGTTCAGATCATCCGTGATTCCTGCGATCAGTTAATTCATATTATTAACAGCATCATGGATATTTCGATGATTGAAGCCAATCAGATTCGTATGAATAAAGGGGTGGTTGATCTCGAAAATGTTTTTTCGTATTTGCACTCCATTCGCAGTGAAGATTTCAAAAAGAAGGGGGTTGAGCTTCGGGTCAAAAAGATGCCAGAGCAGCCTACCCGATTGATTACCGATGAAAACAAGCTTATTCAGATACTGACAAACCTCATTTCTAATGGAATCAAATTTACAAAAGAAGGTTTTGTTGAATTTGGTGTGGAGGAGGGAGATCATAGTTTGCAGTTTTATGTGAAAGACACTGGGATCGGAATTTCGAAGGAAAAGCAAACGCTTATATTTGATCGCTTCAGACAGGTAGAGGAGGGGAGTACGCGTAATTTCGGTGGCGCAGGATTGGGGCTGACCATCTCGAAATCATTTGTTAAAAGCCTCGGAGGCGAAATTTGGATCGATTCTGTTCCGGGCAAGGGTACCACCTTTTATTTTAAATTGCCACTGAAGTAGTGCTCTGGCATGGAGCCTTACCAGTTGATTGGCGGCAGTTCGTGCTTTTTCAAGAAAGCATTGGCAAGGCTAAAGTGTTTATTCCCGAAGTAGCCCCTGCTGGCCGAAAGCGGTGATGGATGCACCGAAGTTAACACCAAGTGCTTGTTTTGATCAATAAATTCGCCTTTCCGGATGGCATAACTTCCCCACAAGATAAACACCACATGCTCTTTTTGGGCGTTGATTTGATGAATCACCGCATCGGTAAACTGCTCCCAACCTTTTTTCTGGTGAGAGCCGGCCTGCCCTGCACGTACGGTGAGGGTGGCATTTAAAAGCAAAACCCCTTGCCTGGCCCAGTCTGTCAGGTTGCCAGTTAACGGTATGGCCTTGCCAATATCTTGCTGCAGCTCTTTGAAAATGTTTCGTAAGCTTGGAGGAAAAGGAATTCCATCATTCACCGAAAAGCATAACCCATGCGCTTGTGCTGGTCCGTGGTAAGGGTCTTGTCCGAGAATGACGACTTTGGCCTGATCGAATGGACATTGGTCAAAAGCATTGAAAACGAGCTTGGCAGGCGGATAGATTTTATGTGTCCGGTATTCTTCGTGGACAAACGCACTTAGTTTCTTGAAATAGTCTTTCTCAAATTCCTGGGCCAGAATCTTTTTCCAGCTGGCATCAATCTTTACATCCATTGAACGGCTTTTTTTTATTTCGGAGCGTTAAAATAGTACTAATGTTTTAAATTTCAAATTCCAAATTCCAAGTTGAAAGTTGTCCAACCACTGGAGGAAGAGAAACTGAAACCTGCCGCGTAGCGGTTACCGCTGCTACCGCACGGATCCTTTCGTGTGGTGTTTAAGAATAATCATGCGATACAATCGCGCGGGAGACAGGGTAGTTGGGGGGTGCTTTTAAGGAAAATGTTTGTAAATATCGGATCGGTTATCGAATGCGGCAAATATAACGGTCTTGTTTTCGATGTAGATTCCTATTCGGAATTCTCCCAGTCGTATTCGGTAGGTATGCTTGTATCCTTTGAGTTTCTTTAGTGCTGTAATGTCACTTAACGTGTTTGCACTTTGTGTATTTTCAATGATATCGAGCAGCTTCTTTTTCGTTGATTTATCCGCTGATTTATTGACTTGTTTTAGAAACTTCTTCGTTATGTCAGTCTTCATCGTGATCTGGATCGAGTGATGAGAGAAATGCTGTTTTTTCATCTTCAACCAATAATCCTGACTCAAGTCCTTCTTGCACGGAATAATACAAACTCATTTCTTCTGCCTCCTGTTCACTGATTCTTTTAGCCTTGAAATTCAGTTTTTTTGCCAGTTCGAGGATCAGTTTGGCATTTGATTCGGAATCCCCTCTTAGAATTATCGTTTCCATTGTACTTAGTTTTATACAAATATACGGTATTTATTATTCACTTATTTTATTCTTTCTGGCTCTTGTTTGCTTTGGATATTAGGCGCTAAGCGGACCGGTATTGTGGTTTTCATGAATTCTAATTTATTAGAAGAATCGCCACAAATTTTGACAAGTTTCAATCAAGAATCCAGTCTCTGAGCGATCAACCATTGGCGACATTTGACTTAACCGCTTCATCGCTGATTTTCTCCTTTCTTCTTTATACTTTTAGCTTTCAAAGTTGAAGAAGATGGAAATTGTTTATTTACTTGCCGGACTGGCTGTTGGATTTGTTGTCGCTTTTTTGTTGTTGAAATTAAAAGCCAAGAACTCGGAGAATGGGCTGTTGGCAGTGCGGAGTGAGTACGAAAAAAACAAAGCCCAGTTGGAGGAGCGGGTAACTTATTTGCAGGACGATAAGGAAAAGCTGACTTCACGGCTGGAAACCAAAGAGGCCGAGAGCGAGCTACAGTCGCAACGCCTCACCAAAGCCGAGGTGGAATTTGCCAACCTTCGCGAAAAGCTGGCTACCCAGAAGCAAGAGATGGAAGAACTTCAGAAGAAGTTTACAACAGAATTTGAAAATATAGCCCACAAAATCTTAAAGCAGAACTCGCAGGACTTTACGCTGGTCAATCAGAAGAACATCAGCGAAATTCTGAATCCTTTGCGCGAGAAGATTCAGCTTTTCGAAAAGAAAGTAGAGGACACTTACGAGAAAGGCCTGAAGGATCAAACAGATTTGAAAGCTGAACTGAAGAAGTTACACGACCTGAACCTGAAGATTAGCGATGAGGCCAGCAACCTGACTAAAGCGCTGAAGGGCGATGTGAAAAAGCAGGGAAACTGGGGCGAAGTCATTTTGGAACGAATTCTTGAGCGCTCGGGTCTGACCGAAGGGCGTGAGTATGAAAAGCAATTCAGTGTTCTTGCAGAGAATGGCGCTCGTTTACAGCCCGATGTGGTGATTCACTTGCCCGATCAAAAACACATTGTGGTTGACTCAAAAGTATCGCTGGTGGCTTATGAGCGTTTGTTAAACGCTACGGAAGAAGCTGACCGTCTGGCCTATGTCAAGGGCCATTTACTGAGTATAAAAACCCACATTAAGCAGTTGAGCGAAAAGCATTATCAATCAGCGCCCGGCATGAACAGCCCCGACTTTGTGCTGTTGTTTGTGCCCATCGAGTCCTCCTTCAGCGTAGCCATTCAGGCCGATCAGGATCTGTTTTCGTATGCCTGGGACAACAAGGTGGTTATTGTTAGCCCGTCGACCCTACTGGCGACATTACGCACCATTGCCTCTATTTGGCAACAGGAAAACCAGACCCGCAATGCCATGGAGATTGCCCGGCAGGGCGGCCTGCTCTATGATAAGTTTGTCAGTTTTATTGCCGACCTCGAGAAGGTAGGCTACAACATTGAGCAAACCCGCAAGAACTACGATCTGGCCATGAACAAGCTGAATGACGGCCGCGGTAACCTGATCCGCTCGGCCGAAAAGCTTCGCGAACTTGGTTCAAAAGCCAGCAAAGAATTGCCTCATAAATATCTGGATGAATAGTCCGGGCAGGAAGGCCGCCTGTGCACCAACTTGTGTTGACGCGGCCTGTCATTGATTGTCATTCCTGGTCATTTTCTGGTCATTGATCGTTGTCAATTAACAACTCCCTAATGACTTCAACATACAGCTATTTCTTCCCCGAAATTTTAATACTCGCTCGTTTTTGATTTCGTGTAATCCGGATACTTTACGGCCCGCTTTAGGCGCGGACTGGCTCGAAAGCTGATATCGGCGGATTTGATCAGGCGGAACCCGTCTGTTCGGGGTTCGTCCGAGGCTTCGCTTTTCAGGTTCAGGCTAAAGGTTCCCAGCCCGTCTAACTCTACGGTGCGGTTATTGAGCAACAATACAGGAATGAGGTCAATCAATCCCACCAAGGTCGCCACAACGTCTCCGCGGGTTAGCGAAGACCGTTTGGCGAGCGTGTCAGCCAGTTCGTCCAGGCTGGATTTTGTCCGGTCGCAGGCGCGTGCGTAATATTTGTACTGTCCTCCGCCTTTTACTCCCGGCGTTGCTTGCTTAATAAGTCGGTACTTTACGGTCATTTTTTTTCGTTTTTATAAATGTTTAATACCTGTCGAATACAAATTTAATACGTATTAAAAAATAAATTGATACCTGTTAGAAAAAATTTTAACAGGTATCAAAAATTATTTTGACAGGTATTAAAATTTTCTAATGTCGAGAGAAAAATATCAATCTTTCCTTACTTTTTTGGCCTGATGCCAGTAGTAAGTAGTGCGAATAATTTAGTGTCATGTTTCGAGTCTTTAACAATTTGTGATAGAAGCGAAACCGAAAATATCAAATAGGTCCGTGACCTTATTTCCTTCTGAAGTCCGGTTATTTATTTAGAAACTCCACCAGCGGATCGATAAAACGGTCGAAGGCTTCGATGTGGGGAAGGTGTCCGATACTATCTAACTCCACTAGGCGGGCATTGGGGATTTGCTGTTGGGTTTGTTTTCCAAGCTCCGGGTAATTGCCCATGGTTGCCCTCACTTCGTCACTAACCAGTGTTTTTCCCAGTGCTGTGCGGTCGCGTTGGCCAATAATCAGCAGGGTGGGGGCTTCAATGTGTTTAAACTCATAACAAACCGGCTGTGTAAAGATCATATCGTAGGTGAGGGCGGCATTCCAGGCAATGCGCGCATAGTCGATGTTCAATGTCCAGCCGGCAAGCAGGTTTACCCATTCGTCGTATTCGGGCTTCCAATTGTTGTCGTAATAACTCTCGAGCTGGTATTTCCGGATGCCTTCGTAAGTTTTTTTCAATTCGTTGGCATACCACCATTCCACTGGTTTGTAGGGCACTTTTAGTTTCCAGTCTTCGAGCCCGATGGGATTGGCCAAAATCAACTTGTCGGTTTGTTCCGGATACATCAGGGCGAAGCGGGTGGCCAGCATGCCTCCCATGGAGTGTCCCAGTACGGCGATCTTTTCAATTTGAAGGGTATCGAGCAGCATTTTGGTATTGGCCGCCAGTTGCTGAAACGTGTAGTGATAGTGTTCGGGCTTTGACGACTTTCCAAAGCCGATTTGGTCGGGAATAATTACGCGAAATCCCTGTTCTCCGGCCAGCAGGTTGGCGGTTTCGCGCCAATAGGCGCCGTTAAAGTTTTTGCCGTGAAGCAGGAGTATGCTTTGTCCGTTTGGTTTAGCGGGTCTCACATCCATATAGGCCATTTGGTAGGTTTCGTTTTGACTGGCAATGGTGAGGTAGTTCACGTCGAAAGGATAATCGTAATTCTCGAGGTTGAGGCCTAAAGGTTTCATGTCGGTTTGCTGGGCCGAAACACTGATTCCGATCATCAACGCAATGATCAGTAATAAAGAATGATGGAATTTCATGATTTTTCTGTTTTATGATGTTTATCGTTTAAAACAGGAAGCTTAGTGGATGGTTCAGTTCTCAGCGATTGGGTGTGTTAGTTTGGGGCTGACCTAGCGAAACGGCTCCCTGCAACCAGGCGGGTGATCATAGCAAGCTTAACTGATCAGGTTTGTAATGACTTTTATTTCAGGAATTTGCCATTCCGGATTGTGACTGACACACACCACTGTTTTTTTCGTCTGGATAACATAGTTGATGAAACGTTGTTTTTGCTTTTCATCCATGGCCGAGGTGGGTTCGTCGAGCAGCAGCACCGGGCGGTTGAGCAGTTGCACCAAGATCCAGCCCAGGCGTTGCCGTTCGCCACCCGAAATGAGGCTGGTGTTTTTTTGCACCAGTTTTTCCGGCAAGTCGAATTCCTTTAGTTTATCTGATAGTTTTTCATTGGTGTATTTCAGATGTTTGTTTGTCGGAAGTTGAAAAATATCGTGGAATACATCCTGAACTTTTCCGTTGGGGAAATCAATATCCTTGCTTAAATAGGCGATCTGGCTCCGGATTTTTTGAATGTTCTCAACGGCGACTTCTTTTTTTCCGAAAAGTATTTTTCCGGAATCGGGATTGGTTGATCCCAGGATTAAACGCAGCAGGCTTGTTTTTCCACTACCCGACGGGGCTGCCAGCAATACTTTATCGCCTTTGTGGATGCGAAGGTTAAAATTTTTCAGCAACTGCTTATTTCCCAGCGTGAGGGAGACATCTTTAAATCGAATCATAGGAAGAATCAGAAAGAGTAAGACAAAAAAGCCGGAACACGATGTCCGGCTTTATAGATTTTATCTTGCAACACGCTCGTTTTTCAATTGATATGTATTTAAAAAACCAAGTGTCATCTGCTTTGTGTTGATTACGCGCCTTTAGCTTGCTTTTAAACGGTGCGAGCTGCTTGGGTCAATCTTTTTCATGGCGTAGTCTCTTGATATCACCAATTCCCGAATATTGTTTGATGGACTGTCAAACATGGCATCAATCATGATGCTTTCGCAAATTGACCGGAGGCCACGAGCTCCAAGCTTAAATTCAACAGCTTTGTCAACAATGAATTCCAAGGCTTCTTCTTCGAAAGTCAGTTCAATGTCGTCGAGCTTAAACAGCTTGAGGTATTGTTTGATGATTGAATTACGGGGTTCAGTTAAAATGTTGCGCAAAGCTTGTCGGTCAAGCGGCTCCAGGTAGGCAAGTACCGGTAAGCGGCCAATAATTTCGGGAATAAGCCCGAAACTTTTCAAATCCTGCGGTGAGATGTATTGTAGCATGTTCTCACGGTCCAGGTTGTCGACCAGCTTTTGTGCTCCAAAACCAACTACCGATGTATTGAGTCGCCTGGCAATTTTCTTTTCAATCCCATCGAAAGCGCCACCACACACAAAAAGGATGTTTTTGGTGTTCACCGGAATCATTTTTTGTTCCGGATGCTTACGGCCTCCTTGCGGTGGTACATTGACAATGGCTCCTTCCAGCAGTTTGAGCAAGCCTTGTTGAACACCTTCGCCCGACACGTCGCGCGTGATGGACGGATTATCTCCTTTACGGGCTATTTTATCCAGCTCGTCAATAAAGACAATGCCGCGTTCGGCTGCTTCCACATTGTAATCGGCCGCTTGCAACAGTCGGGTCAGCAAACTTTCAATGTCTTCGCCCACGTAGCCTGCTTCGGTCAGAACCGTGGCATCAACAATGGTGAACGGAACATGAAGCATTTTGGCAATGGTTCGTGCCAGCAAGGTTTTTCCGGTACCGGTTTGTCCAACTAAAATGATATTGGATTTTTCGATTTCCGTTTCGTCGCTGGTCACTTTTTGGGTTAATCGTTTGTAGTGGTTGTATACCGCTACTGATAAAATCCGCTTGGCCTGGTCTTGTCCGATAACATATTGATCGAGAAATTCTTTGATTTCTTTTGGTTTCAATAGTTTCAGTCCTTTCAGATCAAATTCGGTATCTCTTCTTAATTCTTCCTCAACAATGGCATACGCCTGCTCAATACAATGGTCGCAAATATGACCATCCATCCCTGCAATCAACAAGTTGGTGTCTTTTTTCTCTTTTCCACAAAAAGAACATTTATCCATGATCTACTCCTCTATCTCTAATGCTTATTTACTCTTAATTAAAATGTCATCGATCATACCATATTTTTTGGCTTCTTCCGAGGTCATCCAGTAGTCTCTGTCAGAGTCTTTCTCAACTTTTTCGTAAGTATTTTCTGAATGCTTGGCGATGATTTCGTACAATTCTCTTTTCAGTTTTAAGATTTCGCGTGCGGTAATCTCAATGTCCGAGGCTTGCCCTTGTGTTCCGCCCATGGGTTGGTGAATCATGATGCGCGAGTGTTTCAGGGCCGAGCGTTTGCCTTTGGTTCCGGCAGTCAGCAGCACGGCTCCCATTGATGCGGCCATCCCGGTACAAATGGTGGCGATATCGGGCGAAATATATTGCATGGTGTCGTAAATTCCTAAGCCGGCATGAACCGATCCGCCCGGGCTGTTGAAATAGATTTGAATGTCTTTATTTGGGTCGGTCGACTCAAGAAACAGCAACTGGGCCTGAATAATGTTGGCAATGTAATCGTCGATTGGCGTCCCTAAAAAGATAATCCGGTCCATCATTAAACGCGAAAAAACGTCCATTGAAGCCACGTTCAACTGCCTTTCTTCAATAATATAAGGGGTCAGGCTGTTGGTAAACAACGAGTCAAAACGATGCATGTTCAGGCTACTAATTCCCATGTGCCCCTGGGCGTATCTATTAAATTCTCTTTTATCACTCATTTCTTTAATTTCAGGTTTAAAAAAAAAACTTTGTAAACTCTGGATTTCTATGGCTTTTCAACTGAATAAACAGTTTTATCGCCGAATCCAAGGGTTACAAAGTTATAAAATTATGCTATTAGCCTAAGCTACAGCAGGATTATTTTTCGAGTAATTCATTAAATTCATCTTGAGTGATTGGTTTCTCCTCCAGATTGACGTTTTGCTTAATGACTTCCATGATTTTATCTTCCTGAACCCTGGTGGTGATGCGGCGGCTTTCTTCTTCATTTTGAAGGATTTGGTCGGCATAAGCGCTCAGTTGCTCGTCGGGCATGCTAAACATTCCATACTGACGGAACTGCATGGCGGCAATTTCTTTGGCCATGGCTTTTACATCTTCCTGCGTAATTTCAATTTCATTGTCTTTGGCAATACGGTCTTTAATCAGCTGCCAGCGAAAATCTTTCATGAAAATGTCAAAATCTTCATCAATTTTCTCGTCTGTCAGCTCGTTGTTGGTCGCTTTCAGCCAGCGTTTTAGGAATTCCTCGGGCAGTTCTATCTCGGTTTTTTCAAGCAGGATTTCACGGCTGTCAATGGTGAATTTATAATCGCTTGAGTATTTTAGTTGCTCTTCAATATCGGCTTTCAGCTTGTTTCTGAATTCTTCTTCGGTTTTGATTTCGGTTTCGTCGCCCAATGCTTTTTTGAAAAGTTCTTCGTTGACTTCTGCTTTTTTGAAGCGAAGAATTTCAGAGATGGTGAATTTGAAATCGCCTTCAATGTTTTCAGCTTCTTCGTGCGAAACATTTAGCATGTGCCCCACTTCGTGTTTGTTCTGGTACACTTTAATCGGGTCGAACACAATGGTGTCGCCAACTTTTTTACCTTGAATTTCTTTTTTGACTTCCTCGTCTTTCATCACATCCACAGCGATGATCACTTGCTCGGCTTTGATTCCATCTTCCAGTTCGTTTCCTTCGGCATCCAGTTGCACAAAGTTTCCGCGGATGGTGTCTTTTTCTTCGACTGCATCAACATTTTCATTTTCACCAAAGCGGCTGGTGTACGAGTCAACTTGTTGGTCAAGCATTTTGTCATCCACCTGAATTAGGTAGTAGAGATATTTTTTGCGCTTGTCGAATTTTACTTCTACTTCGGGAGCCACCGCAATGTCGAAGTGGAATTCGAAATCTTCGGCTGTTTCCCAGCTGAATTCGGGTGTTTTTTCTTCGTTTGGAAGTGGTTCGCCCAAGATATTCAGTTTTTCATCAACAATATATTTAGTCAGATTTTTAGACAACATCTTGTTTATTTCTTCAGCCAGAATTGCCTTGCCGTACATTTTTTTCACCAAACCTGCAGGTACTTTTCCCGGTCTGAATCCAGGCATGTTGGCTTTTTTACGATATTCTCTCAATTGTTCATTGATGGTTGCCTCGTAATCGCTTTTTTCAATTGAAACTGTAATAGTCGCATTCAGCTCGTTGATGTTCTCTTTTGTAATATTCATATGATTCCGCTTATAATTTTGGAAAATGTTCAAGTAACCAGATAGTTAACTCTTGTTGTCAAGTTAAACTAAAGCCTATAAATCAATAAAAACCGCAGGCTCGGATTCGGTGAATCAAGCTTTGCGGTTGTTTTTCGTTTTTTGGTGCGGGCGAAGGGACTCGAACCCCCACGTCAAAGACACTAGATCCTAAGTCTAGCGCGTCTACCAATTCCGCCACGCCCGCTAATTGCGGTGCAAATGTATATTATTTTTTTTTATTACCCAAACGGGGAAATGAAACTTTTTTGTAAAAAAGCAGCGTGCTTAAGAGGCTTATCTCAGTGTGAAATTTTGTCCGAGGTAAACCCTGCGGACATCCTCGTCGTTGGCCAGGTCTTCGGCCGATCCGGCTTTCATGATCGATCCTTCGAACAGCAGGTAGGAGCGATCGGTAATCGACAAGGTTTCGTGCACATTGTGGTCGGTAATCAGTACGCCAATGTTTTTTTCCTTCAGCGTCATTACAATTTCCTGAATGTCTTCCACTGCAATGGGGTCAACACCGGCAAAAGGTTCGTCCAGCAGAATAAACTTGGGATCAATGGCGAGGGCCCGGGCAATCTCTGTTCGCCGTCGTTCCCCTCCCGATAGCTGGAACCCTTTGCTTTTCCGGATATGTTGTAGCCGGAATTCTTCGAGCAGCGACTCTGTTTTTTCTTTCTGATAGGCTTTGGTGTAATTGGTCATTTCCAGTACAGCGCGCAGGTTGTCTTCAATGCTCAGTTGCCTGAAGACCGATGCTTCCTGCGCCAGGTATCCAATTCCCAGTTGGGCACGTTTGTAAACGGGGAGTTTGGTAATGTCGCGGTCATCTAAGAATATTTTGCCGGATAACGGTTGGATCAGTCCAACAATCATATAGAAAGAGGTGGTCTTGCCAGCTCCGTTGGGTCCAAGCAGTCCCACGATTTCGCCTTGTTCAACCTCGATCGAAACGCCTTTGACAACGGTTCTTTTCCGGTATTTCTTGACTATATTTTCGCCCCGTAGTTTCATATCTATTTGCTTAACGCCCGTTTCAAAAATTCATTATAAAGCTTCCAGGTCTTCTTCAGCTTTTTTGTTTACCCGCCGCGAAATGACGATTCCGATTTCGTATAGAAAAACCAGCGGGATACACACCATAATTTGACTGAAAACATCAGGTGGCGTTATGATTGCCGAAATTAGTAATAGTGCAACATAGGCATGACGCCGATAAGTTTTCATTAAGCCGGGAGTCAGAATCCCCACCTTGCTCAGGAAAAAGACAAAGATAGGTAATTCGAAAATAACCCCGCTCGCCAGGCTGATGGAGGTAACCGTGCCGATGTAAGATCGCATGTTGATTTGATTGATCACTTCGGCTGATATGGAATAGGAACCTAAAAAGTGAATGGAAAGTGGCACAATTAAAAAGTAGCCAAACATGACGCCCAAAATAAATAGAACCGACATGTAAAAAACCGCTCCGCCTGAGTGTCTTCGTTCTGTGTCGTACAAAGCAGGACTGATAAATCGCCAGATTTCATAAAAAACATAGGGTGATGAAACAATTAAACCGGCAATGATGGAAACCATGATGTGGGTCATGAAGTTGTCTGCCATCTTGATACTGATGAGTTGCAGCTCTTTTGAATTGATGATCAGGTCTTCGATGCCCGTTAAGTCTGCAAGCTTGGCAAACATGCGGTTGGTCCAAAAATCGGCCGTCTTTGGATTAAAGATTACCGTGTCGAAAATAAAATCCTTGTTGACAAAAGCCAGGATAGCAAAGAAAACAATCGCTAAAAATGCTCGAATCAGGTGCCATCTTAATTCTTCCAAGTGTTCGAGAAATGACATTTCCTCCTGTTTGTCTTTCTTTGTCTTTTTCTTTTTGGTACTTTGCTGCTCTGAATATTTTGTGTCGGTCATATTGGCAATTTGGTTCAGAAAAAAAAATAAAATTAGTTTTTCAAAAATCACGACAAATATAGTTTATATTACCGATTAAGCTTTTGTGTGAGGTCTTAATTTTTATTAAAGGAAAGGGACAAAGTTGATACTTTAATAAAAAGCTTGCGATTTCAATTAGATTTTATCTATCTTAGATTCTGCGATTGTGAAAAGAAAAAATTTTAACGACAACAAATTCAGGCTTTTATGAAGAATGAGCTATCATTAGCCGATCAACTCCAGAAGTATTTTGGGTTTGATCGGTTTAAAGGCCAGCAGGAAGAGGTCATCAAAAGTGTACTTGACGGCTACGATTCCTTCGTGCTGATGCCTACGGGGGGAGGGAAGTCATTATGTTATCAGCTGCCGGCTTTAATAATGGAGGGGACTGCCATTGTTGTTTCGCCACTGATTGCTTTGATGAAAAACCAGGTGGATTCGATTCGTAGTTTTGGAACGGAGGATGGAATTGCCCATTTTTTGAATTCATCGCTGACCAAGCTGGCAATTCAAAATGTGAAAGATGACGTGTTGAGTGGCAAGACAAAATTGTTGTATGTTGCTCCGGAGTCATTAACCAAGCAAGATAACATTGACTTTCTGAAGCATGTGAACATCTCTTTTTATGCCATTGATGAGGCGCATTGTATTTCGGAATGGGGTCACGACTTCAGGCCGGAGTACCGTCGCATCCGTGCGATTGTTCAGGATATTGGTCCAGCGCCAATCATGGCCTTGACGGCCACCGCCACTGCCAAGGTGCAGCACGACATCCAGAAAAACTTGGGTATGCTTGATGCCCGGGTGTTTAAAGCTTCTTTTAATCGGCCAAACTTGTATTATGTGGTCAGGCCAAAGGTGAAGCCCGAAACTCAAATCATTCGTTTTATCAAGGAGAATGAAGGAAAATCGGGAATTATTTATTGTCTGAGTCGTAAGAAAGTGGAAGAGCTGGCCGAGGCATTGCAGGTGAACGGAATCAAAGCGCTGGCTTATCATGCCGGCATGGATTCAGCCACCCGATCGGGAAACCAAGACAAGTTTTTGATGGAAGACGTGGATGTTATTGTCGCAACCATCGCTTTTGGGATGGGGATTGATAAACCCGATGTGCGTTTTGTGATGCACTATGATATTCCTAAGAGCTTGGAAGGTTATTACCAGGAAACCGGACGGGCTGGACGCGATGGCGGAGAGGGGCAGTGTATTGCTTTCTATTCGTATAAGGATATTCAGAAGCTTGAAAAATTTATGCAGGGTAAACCAGTAGCCGAACAGGAAATTGGGCGACAATTGTTGCTGGATACTGCTTCGTATGCCGAGACCGCTATTTGCCGGAGAATCATGTTACTGAACTATTTTGGCGAGAAAATGGAAGAACCCTGCGGCAATTGTGATAACTGTCTTAACCCGAAAGAGCAGGTGGAAGCCAGCGATGAAGTGGTTCGGGCGTTGAAAGCCATTGCTGAAGTGAATGAAAAGTACAAAGCAGATCATATTTCGGATATTCTGACCGGAAAATTTTCTGCGGCAGTTAAATCATTTAAACATGATCAGCTCGAATCCTTTGGCTCGGGTGATGATCATAGCGACCGATTTTGGAATGCTGTCTTTCGGCAAAGCATGATTGCCGGTCTGATCAATAAGGATATTGAAAACTACGGTTTGTTAAAAATCAATGAAAAAGGGCGTCAGTTTATGGCCAAGCCCGAATCCTTTTTGTTGGTTCGGAACCACGACTATGAGCTGGAGGGAGAAGCGGAATCATTAGGGACAGGGCCATCGGGCGGTTTGAGTGGCGATCCGGAATTGTTTGCTATGCTCAAGGATTTGAGAAAGACAGTAGCCAAAAAGCATAACCTGCCATCGTTTGTCATTTTTCAGGATCCGTCATTGTTTGATATGTCCATTCAATACCCGGTCAGCTTGGATGAGCTGAAATTTATTCAAGGGGTGGGCGAAGGCAAAGCGCGGCGGTATGGAAAAGAGTTTGTGAAGCTGATTAAAACCTATGTGGACGACAACGAGATTGAACGGGCACAGGATATGGTGGTGAAAACAGTTGCCAATAAGTCAAAACTCAAAGTGTATATTATTCAGAGTATCGACCGGAAATTGTCGCTGGATGATATTGCCGATTCGAAAGGAATTGAAGTAAGGGACGTCATTACAGAGATGGAAGCGATTGTTAATTCGGGAACCAAAATCAATATTGACTATTACATTGATGAGGTCATTGATGAAGACCACCAGGAGGAAGTGTTCGACTATTTCCGAGAGGCTGAAGATGATTCAGTCACTGTAGCTCTTGGCGAGTTGGGTGAAGAAGAATATTCGGAAGACGATATCCGGCTGATGCGGATTAAGTTCATGTCTGAAATGGGAAATTAACCCCAAAAGCATAAGATTGCAAAAGAGGCTGGTTCGTTACGAATCAGCCTCTTTTGGTGTGCCGGTAGCCAGTCTGACTGGCAGACTACGAGATGTGAGTGGTTATTTGTCTAACATCAAAATTTCCACCAATGCTTATTTCAAATTGGCAATTTGTTCTTGCAGCACTTTTATTTTGGCTTCGGCGTCGGCTTGCTTGGCTTTTTCCTTGGCCACTACCGCTTCGGGCGCTCCATTGACAAAGCGTTCGTTACTCAGCTTTTTTGTGACTGAATTGAGGAAGCCTTGGGTGTATTTTAGTTCTTCCTCCAGTTTTTTCAACTCTTCTTCCACATCAATCAAGTCGCCCAAATCAATAAAATAGCTTGATGAAAACACGCGGTATGAAGCGGCACCTTTTACTTCTTCATTCACCAGTTCGATAGCCGAGAAGTTGCCCATTTTGACGAGAATGGGGTCGTATTTTTGATGATACCCTTTGTCGCCGGGTTGAATCTTCAGCTCCAGCTGGTCTTTCATGGGCAGGTTGTTGTTTTTGCGAACCGTACGGATTCCGGCAATCGCTTCCTTCACTGACTCAAATTCATTCAGTAACGCGGCATCTACTTCGCCGGCTTCGGGCCATTGGCTGATCATGATGCTGTCGCCGTCTTTCCGTTCGCGCAACAGTTGCCAGATTTCTTCAGAAATAAACGGCATAAACGGGTGAAGCAGTCGCAACACTCTGTCAAGCGCTTCCAATACTTCTTCGTAGGTTTTCTTGTCGATGGGCTGTTGGTAAGCCGGTTTTACCACTTCGAGCAGCCATGAAGAGAATTCATCGCGAATGGTGGTGTAAATCGTCATCAGCGTGTCCGAAATACGGAACTTGTCGAAGTGGTCGTTCATGATGGCAATTTGCTCGTCCAGCTTTTGGTTAAACCAGTCGATGGCCAGTCTTGAGTGGTCGGGCTGTTTCAGGAATCCGGCCACTTCCCATCCTTGAATCAGACGGAAGGAGTTCCAGATTTTTGCGGTAAAATTCCGTCCCTGTTCAGTCAGCGCTTCATCGAACAGCAAGTCGTTTCCGGCGGGAGAGCACAGCAACATGCCCACGCGAACACCATCCGCACCATACTGGGTGATCAGGTCGAGCGGGTCGGGTGAATTCCCCAGCGACTTACTCATTTTTCGATGCAGTTTGTCGCGCACAATGCCGGTGAAATATACATTCTTAAACGGTCTATCCTGGCGGTATTCGTAACCCGCAATGACCATGCGGGCCACCCAGAAAAAAATGATTTCAGGAGCCGTTACCAAATCGTCGGTTGGGTAATAATAGTTAATGTCTTTGTTGTTGGGATCGTTGATGCCGTCGAAAACCGAAATGGGCCATAGCCACGACGATGCCCAGGTGTCGAGCACATCTTCGTCTTGTTTAAGGTCAGCCATGGTCAGCGCAGGATTGCTTGTTTTTTCCTTGGCCAACTCTAACGCTTTATCGGCTGTTTCGGCTACCACAAAGCTACCATCGGTCAGGTAGTAAACGGGTATTTGATGTCCCCACCACAGCTGGCGGCTAATACACCAGTCTTTGACATTACCCATCCAGTGGCGGTACAGGTTTTTAAATTTCTTGGGATGAAACTCCACGTTGTCCGATTCCACGGCTTTCAGGGCCGGTTTGCCCAGCTTTTCCATCGCCAGAAACCACTGAGCCGATAATTTGGGCTCAATCACCACATCCGTCCGTTCCGAATAGCCCACCTTGTTTTTATAATCTTCGACCTTAACCAGGTTGCCGGCTTCTTCCAGCATCGGCACAATCTGCTTACGCGCTTCAAAGCGGTCAACGCCAACCAGCACCTGCGCTTTTTCGCTCAGGGTGCCATCGTCGTTAAAGGTGTCGATGGTCTCCAGGTTATGGCGCATGCCAATTTCGTAGTCGTTGATGTCGTGTGCAGGCGTGATTTTCAGGCAGCCCGTTCCAAACTCCATGTCTACATAGTCGTCCATAATAATGGGGACACTGCGCTGTACTAAGGGCACCAAAACCCGCTTGCCTTTCAGGTGCTGAAAACGTTCATCATTCGGGTTGACACAAACGGCCGTATCACCTAAAATGGTTTCCGGACGAGTGGTGGCGATCGTCACGAAATCGTCTTCTCCTTCAATTTGGTAGCGGACATAGTAAAGTTTCGACTGCTCTTCTTTATAAATAACTTCCTCGTCTGATACGGCAGTTTTAGCTTGCGGATCCCAGTTAACCATTCGTACACCTCGATAAACCAAGCCCTTTTTGTACAGGTCGACAAAGACCTTGATCACCGATTCGGAGCGGGCTTCATCCATGGTAAAGCAGGTGCGTTCCCAGTCGCACGATGCACCCAGCTTTTTCAGCTGTTCCAGGATAATGCCGCCATGCTTATCGGTCCAATCCCAGGCATGCTTCAGGAATTCGTTGCGAGTCAGATCTTTTTTGGCGATGCCTTCGCTTTTCAGTTTAGCCACCACTTTGGCTTCGGTAGCAATAGAGGCATGGTCGGTGCCTGGCACCCAGCAAGCGTTTTTGCCTAACATGCGGGCGCGGCGCACCAAAATATCCTGGATGGTATTGTTGAGCATGTGCCCCATGTGCAGTACACCGGTAACATTGGGCGGCGGAATGACGATGGTGTAAGGCTCACGCTCATCGGGCTCGGAATGAAAATAGTTTTGATCCAGCCAATATTGATACCACTTATCTTCTACTTCAACAGGATTGTACTTGCTCGGAATTTCCATTATGCTGTGTGATTTTTAACGAATTCTGAATTAAGGCACAAAAATATAAAAATTCCGGTAGTGCTTGTTGGTTTTCGATTGGTTTGTGGCAGGAGGGCTGTTCCAGATTTCTTTTATCCATTGCCTCTTGAGAAATTAATTTTCCGTTTTTGATATCCTGTTCGCTCATTTCCAACATAGTTTTTTGTTCTTTGGTCAATTCAACGGTTTCAGATACCGAAGAACTGGAAGGCGTTTTAGTTTATCAATTGACCTGATAATTTGCCTGCATAATAAGAGCCGTATGGATCGAGAGGTTCACAGCCAGTCCTACTTTTTTATCGGGATATACTTAGGAGAATTGTACAAAAGATTATTGTATGAACTGTCTGATGTCTAAATTCTCTTTTAATGTCATGCAATAAGTCAAAATATCACTAAACTATCTAGAAAAAATCAAAATGACATTTTTCTTGTTTGTGGACTGTCGTTCTATCAAAAGAATGGTGTTTTTCTTGGTATACCCCCTCAAGGTTGACATTTTTCTATAAAAAGGACGAATTCTTAATGTATTACCCCTTTATTTGTAGGGGTTTCAATGTTAATTAACCATTAAATTGAAATTTGACCCCCTGTTTTTTAACCCACAAAATTAAAATATACATACTTTTGAACCGGAGATCACAAAATAATGGGGGTCAATTTTAAAAAAGAGCATTTCTTATTTTGATCACACATTAAACCAAAACACACAGATGAGAAGATTAAGTAAACAGTTTTAATTAAACCCTTAAATTTTAAAAATTATGAAAAGAAGGACACTTTCACTTTTAGTTTTTGTACTGGCAAGTACTTTTGCTTTAAATGTTCAAGCTCAGGGCTGGGATACAGGAGCAGACTTTGTTTCGAGCTACGTTTGGCGTGGTACTAAATTCGGTACAGGTCCTGCGATTCAGCCATGGGCCGAATATAGCTCGGGAGGTTTTGCCATTGGTGCGTGGGGGTCTTATGGTTTTACTGATGATGAAGCTGCAGAGGCAGACTTGTATGCGAGTTACGGTTTTGATCTGGGCGAAGGAACTGCCCTGACACTGACTGTGACAGACTACTATTTTCCGGGACCAGGATCGGAGTATTTTGATGGCGACTCGCACTCTTTCGAGCCAATGATTGGATTGGAGCTGGGCAGTTTTTCATTCACAGGAGCGTATATGACCGGCGATGGCATTAGCGACACCTATCTGGAGGCTGGACTAGCTGTTGGATCAGTAAACTTGGCGTTGGGTGCCGGCGATGGCGCTTATAGCATGGATGGCGATTTCGATGTATGTAACATTAGTGTAGGCACTTCAAAAGAAATTAAAATTACAGACACTTTTTCCCTGCCCATTTCAGGAACGGCTATCCTGAATCCATCTTCCGAGCAATTTCATATTGTAGTCGGCATATCATTATAAAAACAAAAAGATTTCGAGATGAAAAAGATTGAAGCAATTATTAGAAAAACCAAATTTGAAGAGGCCACTGAGGCCCTTCATGAAGCTGGTATTGAATTCTTCTCTTTCTGGGATGTGCGCGGTGTTGGCCAAACAAGACAAGAACGCGCATACCGCGGTGTCGTGTATGATACCAGTACGATTGAACGGACGATTCTTTCCATTATCGTTCGTGATAAGAATGTGGAAAAGACTGTTTTGGCGATTATGAAAGCGGGTAGAACCGGTGAAATAGGGGACGGCAAAATATTCATTTCAAATATTGAAGAGTCGTACCGCATACGAACAGGTGAGTATGGTGATGATTCCTTATTCATCAAAGGAAAAGAAGATTAATAACCATAAAATATAAAAGATCATGGAAGAAACGTTACAAGGCCTACAAATAGGCATAGACAATATGTGGTTATTGATTGCAGGATTTATGGTGATGTTCATGCAGCCAGGTTTTGCAATGGTTGAGGCTGGGTTTACCCGCTCAAAAAATACTGCAAACATTTTGATGAAAAACTTGATGGACTTCGCCATCGGTTCGCTCTTATACTGGGTAATCGGATTTACACTGATGTATGGTGAGTCGATTGGGGGGGTGATTGGAACACCTGATTTCTTTTTTATGAGTGAAGGATTTGGTGATAATTATTCGGATTATGCTGATCTGTTCTTTCAAACCGTTTTTGCGGCTACCGCTGCAACCATTGTGTCGGGAGCCATGGCTGAACGGACCGAGTTTAAAGCCTATCTGATTTTTAGTGTCGTGATTACGGTCTTTATTTACCCGATTTCAGGACACTGGACCTGGGGTGGCGGCTGGCTGAGCGAAATGGGGTTCCACGATTTTGCCGGTTCATCCATTGTTCACTCGGTAGGTGCCTGGATTGGATTAGCCGGAGCGGCAATGATTGGCCCACGGCTTGGCAAATATGGTAAAGATGGAACAGCGAAAGCGATTCCGGGTCATAACCTGGCATTGGGAGCTTTAGGTGTTTTTATCCTGTGGTTCGGCTGGTTTGGTTTTAACCCCGGCTCGCAGTTGGCTGCTGCCGGAACCGACAATGCCGTAGCGCTGGGACATATTGCAGTAACCACCAACCTGGCAGCTGCTGCTGGTGCTGTTGTTGCCATGTTTGTTTCTTGGGTTCGCTACAAACGCCCGGCTCTGTCTATTTCTCTGAACGGTGCTTTGGCTGGCTTGGTAGCCATTACGGCAGGTTGTGATGCCGTTGATCCGGTTGGCGCGGTTTTGATTGGAGCCACTGCCGGGTTCGTATTGCCATTTGCAGTTGAATTTATTGATAAAATATTGAAGGTGGATGATCCGGTTGGAGCCATCTCGGTGCACGGTGTTAGCGGTGCGTTGGGAACCTTGGCCGTTGGATTATTTTCAACTTCAGAAGGATTATTCTATGGTCATGGAGCCGGCTTGCTCGGTATTCAGGCCATCGGAGTATTGGCCTTCTTTGCCTGGGCCTTTGGATGTGGATTGATTTTATTCTTTATCTTGAAGAAAGCCAATGTGCTTCGGGTTTCCAGAAGAATTGAAGAAGAAGGTCTTGATGTTTATGAACATGGAGAAAGTGCCTACAATTAATAATTTCTTCAGCCTTTAAGTCTGTAGCTTTCTCAAGGGCCTGCCGGAAAGGCAGGCCCTTTTTACGTGCTGATGGTTTTCTTTTTTGTATTTTTATGCGACTTTCGGCGGTCACCTGTTGGTCAGAAAAAAAATCAACTTTTTGCGACGGTAGCCGTTGATTTAACTAGAATTCAAAAAATGAAGATCAAATGATTGAGATCAAAACCTTCACCGAAAAAGACAAGCCAAGCCTGGATGAAAAGAAACAGGTCATCGATTTCTTGTATCAACATCTTGAGAATTTTGGCGATCCCAAAAATGATATTGAAAAGGCGGTGGGTTATTCTTTAAAGGAATATCTTTCCTTTGGAGGCTTTGTTTTGGCTGCCTACGATACTCAGGAAGTTGTGGGCGCGGTTGTGGTGAACCAAACGGGAATGAAGGATTACATTCCCGAGAATATTCTGGTGTATATTGCTGCACACAATGAACGCCGGGGACAAGGAATTGGCAAGTAGCTGATGCAAAAGGCAATCAGCCAGGCCGAAGGAAACATTGCGCTACATGTGGAGCCCGATAATCCGGCCCGCTACCTCTACGAAAAGCTGGGCTTTACATCAAAGTATTTGGAGATGCGCTTGATGAAGTAAAAGGGATCAATACGGTTGCTTCTTTGGTTGATTGACAAGCCGGTTTATCCGGGCTAGCCTTTTTTCTTCAATACCATTTCCTGTAAGCGATACATTTCGTCGCGTAGCCGGGCCGCTTCAATAAAATCAAGCTCTTTGGCGGCTGCCTTCATTTCTTTCTTCGTTTTTACAATGGCTTTTTCCAGGGCGTCCACACTCATGTATTGAACCACCGGATCGGCAGCCACATCCGCATGGTCGGCGCCTCCGGAATAACCGGTTTGCTTGTCGCCACGGTATTCGTAGCCAATAATTTCGCGGGTTGGCTTCACAATGGCTGTTGGCGTGATGTTGTTTTCTTCGTTGTATTTCAATTGCTTTTCGCGCCGGTAATCGGTCGAGTCAATCGTTTTTTGCATCGAATTGGTAATCTTGTCGGCATACATGATCACCCGGCCGTTGAGGTTACGCGCCGCACGTCCTGCAGTTTGGGTAAGCGAGCGCTCCGAGCGCAGGAAGCCTTCTTTGTCGGCATCAATAATTGCCACCAGCGAAACTTCCGGCAGGTCCAGCCCCTCGCGAAGCAGGTTAATTCCCACCAACACATCAAAGCCGCCTTTGCGCAGTTCTTCCAATATTTCAATGCGCTCCATCGTGTCAATATCAGAATGGATGTAGCGGGTTTTGATGCCCATGTTGGCCAGGTATTTGCTCAGTTCTTCGGCCATGCGCTTGGTGAGCGTGGTCACCAAAATACGTTCGTTCTTTTCAATCCGGAGATTGATTTCATGCATCAGGTCGTCAATCTGGTTGGCCGATGGGCGTACTTCAATAACCGGGTCGAGCAGGCCGGTGGGGCGAATGATTTGCTCCACAATGATGCCTTCGGATTTTTCCAGCTCATAATCGGCTGGTGTGGCGCTCACATACAGCGTTTGATGAACGACATCTTCAAATTCCTCGAACTTCAGCGGGCGGTTGTCGATGGCAGCCGGTAGTCGGAAGCCATACTCCACCAGGTTGATTTTGCGCGAATGGTCGCCACCATACATGGCCCGGATCTGTGGAATGGTTACGTGGCTTTCATCCAGAATGGTCAGAAAATCATCCGGGAAATAGTCGAGCAGACAGAAAGGTCGTGTGCCGGCAACCCGCCCGTCGAAGTAGCGTGAGTAGTTCTCAATGCCCGGACAGTAGCCCAGCTCACGCATCATCTCCATGTCGTATTCCACGCGTTCCAAAATGCGCTTGGCTTCGAGCGGTTTCCCAATCTCCTTGAAAAATTCAACCTGTTTCACCAAATCATCCTGAATTTGATGAATGGCTGACTTCATCCGTTCTTTGGTGGTGACAAAAATGTTGGCTGGGTAGATGATGGCTGTTTCCAGCTCATCAATGGTGCTGCCTTCAATCGGATCGAAACTGTAGATTTCTTCAATTTCATCACCCCAAAAAACTACGCGGACAGCTTTGTCGTCGTAAGCCAGAAAGATGTCGATGGTATCGCCTTTTACCCGAAAGTTGCCGCGCTGAAACTCCACTTCGTTACGCGAATACAGGGCATCAACCAATCGATGCAGAAACTGGTTGCGGTTGAGGGTTTCGCCAACGCTGACACTGGTGATGTTGGCATGGAAATCTTCGGGATTGCCAATACCGTAGAGGCACGAAACCGACGAAACGACCACCACATCGCGGCGCCCGGAGAGTAGGGCAGAAGTGGTGCTCAGGCGTAATTTCTCAATGTCTTTGTTGATGGATAAATCCTTTTCGATGTAGGTGTTGGTGGTGGGTAAATAAGCTTCGGGCTGGTAATAATCGTAATACGAAACAAAGTATTTCACTGCGTTCTCCGGGAAAAACTGCTTCATCTCGCTGTAGAGCTGAGCAGCCAGCGTTTTGTTGTGGCTCAAAATTAAGGTGGGGCGCTGCACCTCCTCAATCACTTTGGCCATGGTGAATGTTTTTCCGGAACCGGTGACCCCCAGAAGCGTTTGGTTAAGCTCGCCCTGTCGGATGCCTTCGGATAGTTTCCGAATGGCTTCCGGCTGGTCGCCGGTGGGTTGATATGGTGAAATAGCTTTAAGTTTCATGCGTCGCGTACAGTTCCAAGTTTCGAGTTTCAAATTCCAAGTTCCAAGTTTCAAGAACGGCAGGCGGATGGTGGAACTAGGCTTGCTGTTCATTTAAAATTAGGCCTTTGCGGCTTTACTTGGGAAAATAAATCCAGCATCCCGTCTTCTATCTCCACTCCAGGTTCAGATAAACCGGAAAATGGTCGGATACGCCTTCATAATAGTTAGGGCCTCCGTAGGTGCGGTTGGGTGACATCTCGCCATCCTTATTCCGGTACTCCATCCACGTTTCATGATAGACCTGCCCCAACTGGTCTGTTGCTATAAAACCGCTACCGTGCAAAACTGCGTCTGAAACAAGGATGTTGTCGATCATGTTCCAATCGCCACGGTAGTTGTAGCTTCCACGGTTTTGCTCATCCAGCGGAATCATTAGGTTGTACAGTTCGGCTTTCTGGTTTGGTGCCATGGCTTGAACGATTTCCGCCAGGCTTTTGTTGTCCGGCTCGTCGTTCATATCACCAATGATGATGATCTTGGCTTCGGCGTTTTCAGACAGCAGCTCATCCACTTTGCTTTTTAACACCTGGGCTGCCACAAGCCGATTGGGCTCCGATTGCTCCACTCCGCCCCAACGAGAAGGCCAGTGGTTCACAAACAGGTGGAGTTGGTCTTTTCCCAGTTTTCCCGTCACATGCAGGATGTCGCGGGTTTCAAATCCCGGATCGACTAAAAGGGCTTCGTGCGACAAGACCTTGAATTCTTTTTTGCGAAAAAGCAGGGCCACATCAATGCCCCGTTTGTCCGGGCTATCAACGTGGACGATTTGGTAGTTGCCCGCCTTCAGTGGTTCGGTGGCAATCAAATCTTCGAGCACACCGCGGTTTTCAACTTCACACAAGCCGATCACTTCCGGCAGTTCTTCGGAGTTGATTCCTCCCAGCACCCGGGCAATATCCTCAAGCTTTTTGTTATACCGCTGCATGTTCCACTGTTTTTCGCTGACCGGCAGAAATTCCTCATCGTCAATGGCCGGATCATCAATGGTGTCGAACAGATTTTCAACATTGTAAAAAGCAATGGTGGCTTTCTTTTTCAGTGGGTCTTGTTGACACGAAACGAAAAGCACAATTGTGAGCACCAATAGAATAATCTTTGATTTCATCGGAAATTTGTTTGTTATTCCTGTCCAGTTGTTACTTCGTAATAATCTGTTACATTAACGACCTGCATGCCTGCTGCCTCGGCTGCCTGAATACCCAGAATGCCATCTTCAAACACAAGGCAATCTTTCGGCTCTACGCCCATCAATTCGGCACATTTCAGAAAGGTTTCGGGATGGGGTTTATGCTGGCTGACATCGTCGGCCGACACCAGATGGTTGATGTATTGATCTACGCCAACAATCTGCATCGCTTTTTGCGACAGGTAGCGACAGCCGCCTGTTCCAACCGCCATAGGTAGTTTGCCGTGGTATTGGCGAATCACGTCCATCACCGGTTCAATCGGCTGCGCCAGGTGCATGCTGGCCTCGTATTCGGCTTCTTTGGCATCGCCCATCTCCCGAGGATCGATGTTTTTATTGAATAACTCGTTGAGCTTTTCCACGGTCTTGTACAGCGGAATGCCGGCCAGTTGCCCAAACAGCTCAACGCTGAAGTCGATGCCGTAACGGGCGGCCGCATTTCGCCAGGCGGTATAGTGAATAGGCATCGTGTCGGCAATGGTGCCGTCCAGGTCGAAGATTAATCCTTTGATTTCCGGGGCTACTTCCAATTTTCTTGTCATGTTGTCTTGCTAAAGTTTTCTGATTTTAAACCCACAAAAATAGCCAATTAACGGCGGAAGGGTTTAATCTTTTCGTTACTAAAAAATTAAAATATTGGGTGAAGTGCAGCCGAAGGAGGGGGCGTTGTTCCGATTGCGAAAGTTTAAAACTCATTTCTTATTGTTTTAAGTTTCTTTCAATTCTTGTGTCTGGAATAAGCCAAACAAGAGCAACCAGGATATAAAGCACGATGCTCACCAGGGGTTGGAAAAAAGCGATTAAGACGGCGAAAAGATAGATAAAAACCGAGATGTTCCCTTTTCGATCTCTTCCCACTGCTTTCCCGATCGTTGAATCCTCTCCCTCGCTTTTAATAGCAAAATGAATCAGGATCCGATAGGCAATGGCAGCCATTAGCAACACTACGCCATAGAACGCTACCGGATTTTTTTCGAAATGATTTTCACCCATCCATCCTGTAACAAACGGAAATAGCGATAACCAAAACAACAAATTGAGGTTGACCCAAGATTCTTTCATTGAAGTGTGGCGCTGGATCTATTGCTCTCTTATTCTTTCAAATTCGAAAGGAATTTCCACATCGTTTCCCGAAATCTCAGCGTGTAACTGGTCTCCTTTTTGGGAATACGCAATCACCTTTGGAAATTCATTGGCTTGGTTTTCACAGCTAAACGTTTGTTTGCCAATGTTGGTCACCCGGAATTTCGTTGGTTCGGTTTCTCCTTTGCCGATGACATCAAAACTCCATTGTCCGTTTGATTCGCTTAGCCTGATGTTTTCCTGCCAAATGGTGTCCTTATTTTGAATGGTAAAGCCAAAACCAATATATTCTGATTGATTTTTCTTCGACCAGTTTTCACGTGTTTCCGTATTGGCAGCTTCGTTTGTCCGGATCCAATTTCCGAGTAACCAATCGAACTGTGCTTGCGATTCGGCTCGACTGGAGTTTGAAGCCAAATGCTCTTTCCCGCCAGGCTTGCACGAAATGCCCGCAATAATAAGCGTCAGAAGTAGTAAATGTTTCATGTGTTTTTGATGATTTGTTTTCCTATAACGCTTCGTTCGACGGATTGGTTCCGGTTGGGCTATGCTTCTTTACCACACGCTCAAATTGCAGACACAAAAATATCTTCAATCAATATTAGATCATATTGTTTCCAAAAATTAATTTTCTTAATACTTTGAATTATGCAGATATTATGGTTGATTTATGGAAACTTTCTTACGACCAACATGAAACCAGTATTTTGCCCTTTTATTATTCTCTTTTCGCTCTTGTTTTTTAATTCAAGAACTTATTCTCAGGATTCGGAAGATGTTATCAGCTCAGCATTTTTAAAAATGCAGGAACGTCCTCCTATGGAAAAGTTATATCTGCATTTCGATAAGGCGACCTATCCTTCGGGCTCAAAAATTTGGTTTAAAGCTTACCTCGTAACGGCCACCGGGCATGAACCGTTGGCCTGGAGCCGGTTTATTTATGTCGAACTGTTTGACAAAGCGGAGAAGTTAATTGCACGGCAAAAGATTAAGCAACAGGATGGCGTATTTTCAGGTCATATCAAATTGGAAACAGGACTTCAGGAAGGAGAATACACCATTCGGGCTTATACAAGCTGGATGTTAAACAACGATGCTGACTTTCTTTTCGAAAAGACCATCCAAATTGTCAATTTTCAACCAGGCAATGTGGATTCACAAATTGATTACGAGACGGATGAAGAGGGGAAAACCACTGCCATTGTAAGTTTCTTCGATCAATCCGGAAATGCGATCGACGACGCGGCGATCGTCTGCAAAGTGAAGTTGGATGACAATCAAACGGAAACATTCAAAAGGAAAACAGGATCGGATGGAAAAATCAGATTTGATTTTGTTCGTGAAAATAAAGACCTGAAAAATCAGTTTGTTGAAGTTGCCTTTGAAAAAAGCTCGACCGCGTATTCGAAGAAATTCTTTATTCCAGCTGATGTAGAAGACGATTTTAATATCCAGTTTTTCCCGGAAGGAGGAGCGTTTATTTCAGGAAAAGAAACGAACGTAGCTTTTAAAGCAATCGCCCAAGACGGTTATTCAACGGAAGTGTCGGGCTATGTTCTTCAGAATGGAACCGATACTCTGTCATTTCTTAAAAGTGAGCATCGGGGACTGGGCGCTTTTATGATTAAGCCGCTTATTGGTGTTGACTATGTGGTCTTTGCAACCAACTCAAAAGGAAAAACAAAACGCTTTCATTTGCCTTCGGTTGTTTCAGAAGGAGCAGCTCTCTCGGTGAAAAGCTTAGGCGAATTTTTGCGAGTCCAGGTCCGGGCGCGAGGCGAAAACCTACCCAAGCCTTATTATATCGTCGCTCATTCAGGCGAGGTTTTACTTTTTACGCAGCTTGTTGAACAGTTGCAATACAACATTCCAACCGAGCTCTTGCCCGAAGGGATTATTCACTTGGTGTTGGTTGATGGAAATCGGAATCCGGTGTCCAGTCGTTTGGTTTTTGTGAAAAAGGCCGAAGCCGTTACGGTTTCTGTTCAGCCTGATCAGCCAAATTATAGCAAACGTGAAGGGGTTGCGCTTTCGATTCATCTTCAGCATCAGGATACCCTCTTGAGAACGGGCGATTTCTCTTTGTCAGTTACCGACGATATGGTGGTTGAACACGATTCGTTAGCCGATCATATTTATTCGAATTTGCTGTTGACTTCCGATTTAAAAGGTCATGTGGAAGATCCTGCTTTTTACTTTCTGCATGATGATTACCGAACAAATTATTACCTGGACTTGCTGATGTTGACGCAAGGCTGGCGACGATTCGATTTCGGTGATGTCATCAATAATCAATTGAAACAACCTACGCATTTTCTGGAAGTGGGGCAAACCCTTTCCGGCACCTATAAAACGGCTCTTTTTGGAAAACGCGAAGGGGTACCCATTACCGCTTTGGCTGTTGATCCCTTAATCTCTGTTTCGACAGAAGCGGATGAAATGGGGAACTTTTTATTTAATGAACTGGACTTTCCGGATAGCACGGTATTTACTCTTCAGTCGCAAAAATATACCAAAATAAGACAGGAGCCTGCGGGATTTATTCAGCTTGATCAAGACTCATTTCCCGCATTTTCGAACCGGAATCGCTTGTCCGCGAGGATTCGACCAACTTCAGAGCATTTACTTCAGAATGCGCAGCAGCGGGTGTATTATGAAGGTGATGGAAGAACGATCCTGTTGGATGAATTTGTGGTAAAAGGAGTTGACAAAAGGACAAAGGACATGGTTGAATATGGAATATCGAGCACTGTTATTGATGAAGAAGCATTGGCCGAAAAGTTCCCGGTGGAGCAAATGGCCGATTTTATTGTCAAAACCTTGCCTGGAGTATTTTATTCAGGCGGCCAGGTTTTTATGCGGGGAGGAAGTACACCGGCCGAAATTTATGTCGACGGAATGAACGCAGACATGTCTTTGCTTTCATCCATCAGTTCATCCGAGATTGCCAAAATTGTGGTGCTGAACGGTGCCAATGCAGCTTTGTACAGCCAAGGTGGCGGCGGAATGGGCGGCGTGATCCTGATCAATATCAAAGAGGGAGGCAGTTTCGATCGCCAATTGACCGGAGTGGTGAAATACATGCCCCTTGGTTATCAGAAACCAAGCGAATTTTATGTGCCCAAATACGAGGTCGATTCCATCCGGACTTCGCGCGAACCGGACATGCGGTCGACCGTTTATTGGGATCCAACCATAAAAATTGACGAATCAGGAACAACAACCATCCGGTTTTATGCGGCCGACCCGAAAACAACGTATTCCTATATTCTTGAGGGAATCACCAATCGAGGTGAAATTTGCAGGTATGTAGGCAAGTTAAACCGGACAGCTGAATAATCGCTGAGTTACAAGCTCAAGACAGCGAACCCCAACCTATCCCTTCTTTCCAATTTTACTCTGTTTTCCGATTATTGCACTTTTTGAAATCATGATTTTTCTTTTAAATGTTAAAGTGCAAAGGTTGTTTTTATACGGATTATTTTTCTTGACGTAATCATTCTTTCTAAAACAAAACAATCCCTAATGGCTTCTTCGGTTAATTCATCAATCTCCTGGAATTGTTTTATGAAATTTATAAGTTCAGTCATTAGCTTTAAATATTTAAATTTTGGGTGCTGTCAAGTATTTGCTCTATAATCTGCCCCGGCGCTGCCCCTTGTTTGAGTGCAGCGGAAACAACGGGGCGAGCTGTTTTGAGTCTGCAACTCACTTCTCATTAAACCGCTCGGATGCTTACGAACTCGCAGCATGCCAAAGACCTTTTTTCAGTCCCCAAGATACTCCTTTTTGCTGGTGAACGGATCATTCATTTTTTGTTTTATGGCTTTCTCCCGCTTGGTTCGATTTAGCCATTCGGTTTCTTATCATTCAGGCATTGTGCGTTTATTTAATGATCCGTCACGCGCGTATAGAACTGGTTCCAGGAGGTTTGACGCTTCGCCGACTTCGGCTGGAACCTTGCCGAGTGTGTCTGGAGGAGCGCCGACCTCGTCTGGCACTTCCTGGCTGACTTCTTGTCATTCGGCGAGTGCGTCTGGTGCATTGCGACTGACTCCTTGTCACTTGTCGACCTCGTCTGGCTCCTTTGGGCTGACTTCTTGTCAGTCAGCAACCTCGTCTGGCTGATAGCGGAGTTCGTCTGGCTATTTGGCGACATCTTCTGGCTACTTGACGAGTTTATCTGTGAATTGGTCGTCATCGTCCAATTCGCTGGTGCTAGTTTGTGATCACCATTTCAGTTATTATGGCCATTGGTATTTTCATACCGTCGGGTACTTGAGGATTTTCTTTGATATAGGTATCACCCTTAATCTCCTGACTAATTTTAGCTTCGATAATCCACCCCGTACTTTTATCAACCTTAATCTCGGATTTCATGGAACCGGTTAAATCATATTTCATGGGCATTCCATTTGCCTCAATGTAAGCATCTTTATCAGCCGTTTTAATCGTTGAATTTCCTCTTATTTGCGCATAATCAGAAGTCAAATCAACCAATTCGTAGTCGGTATTCACTACTGCCGACATTCCGGATTCAAGCTTCGTGTTGATGGCCCATTTTTCTCCTATATTAACTGGCTGGTCAGGGTAGATCGCCGTTACCATTTCAAGGTTGCCTTTTAATGCCGCGGCTCCATAGGCTTGCGTGATCTGTGCTTTTATTTGCTCTCGTTGGATGTCCGAAAGCTGATCAAATTGATCGATGGCTGTTTTCCAGAGTGCTTCAACGTTTTTAACTTCAGTAACTTTTCCTGTTTTGGTCATGGTGATTTCGAAAGATTTATCGATCACAGCACCCAAAATATTGGAGAAGATATCATTTTCATCTTTTTTTTCTGAATTGAACTCCATGGTTGCTTGTGGCATTTGCATCGACATGCTGAGTTTCTCAAATTTAGTGTCCATGTGAAAACCACTTTCATCAATGGCTTTGACCAGGAAGGTCATTGTGCCATTAATTGTCATGACCATATCCATTGTCTGTCCATTAACTTCCTGATTGATGGTTGCTTTAGAATTCGTAATCTGCTTATACACCTTGCCATTCTCAAGTTTAAGGAACAAATCGGAACTTTGCGATTGACAAACGGAGAAAATAAGTGTTGCAAGAATTAAGGTGAGAATTGTTTTCATTTCATCTATGTTTAAGGTTCATGTTTTTATTCTGTTTTTGGTGATCTTTTTTCGATCTACAAGTTAAGTAAACATACTGAATAAATTATTTAGGCCACTGTAATTTAGTTTCATTCAAAATAGGAAGAATCTAGTTTACAGTCGTAGTTGCCAGTCACCCCAAAAGTGTTTCCAAAACCTTTGGGCGGTTAAGGGAGAAGTGATCAGGAAACAGTGGCAGTACGTAGAAAGCTGCCCCGAGAGATTTCTTCGGTCGCAAATAGTGCAGCACACGCCCGCAATGACCTGTCAACGTCTCAGACTTGACAGCGTCAAAAAAAGAACTGCTCGGTTACAAACCACACCACCCGGAGTATCACGAAAAACGCCAGCGATTACCTTTCCTTCCCTTGTTTTGAAGCTTATCTGGAACTCGCTTCGGGAGAAGGCGTCCCGATTATCGGGACGGAAGGGTCAAAAAATGACCGCTTTTCACGGCCATTTTTGTTTCCTCGATAGCCCCCTTTAATTTTACCGAAAATGATAGCTCAGGCTCAGGTGAAAGCTGCGGCCCGGCGAATAGATTGGGCGGCTTTCCACACTTCGTACCGATCGTGACAGATGTTCGTAATAGGCTTCGTCGAGCAGGTTGTGTACAGCAGCCGAGGCGCTGAGTTGTTTGCTGATGGCATACGAGGTTTTCAGGTCAAGCAAGTTGAAAGCCGGTGTTTTGGTTTCGCCATAGCTTTGGGCAATGCGGTTTTGCTCGAAGGGATGGCGCAGGTTCAGTTCGGCACGCAGCCTGTTTTGTACGAATGAGCCAATCAGCCGGTAGCGGAATTCCATAGGCGGAATTTCGGGCAGGGCTTCATCGGTTGTGGTGTTTTGTCCGTGCGTATAGGCCAGCTCGGCGATGTGTTGCAGGTGGTTGCTCAAGCTTTGTTGCCAGCTCATTTCAAAACCGCTGATCCGGGCTTTGTCGATGTTCACAAATTGGCGGACTCCGGGTACTGTTGCCATGCGGGGCTGCAGATCCTCCCTGATTTCTGAAGAAATGTAATTGCTCAGAAACGATGAAAACAGGTTGAGGTTTAAAACCGTCCCGGCCTGCGTGTAATTAAAGATCAAATCCAGTTGGTTGTTGGTTTCGGCTTTTAGTTCCGGGTTGCCAATCAGCTCATAGGGGTCGAGCCCGATGGGGAAGTAGTTGATGTAGCGTTCGGCCAGGCCTCCGCTGCGTTGTGCTGTCCCCATCCACAGACTGACGGCGAATTGCTCTGTCAGGGTTTTGGTGCCGCCCAGGCTGAGAGCGGGGTTCAGCAGGTTGGAGCTTAACTTGCCGTATTGGCTGGCAAAGTTGGGATCCGGATCGCGGGCTTCGGCGTGGTTCAGTTCGAGCCTGCCCGAAAATACCAGGTGATAGCCCGACCGTTGGTGGTGGTACTCGGCAAACAAACCGTTTTTGCGAATCCAGGCGTCCTGCCATACGTTGTCGCTCAGGGTTGCCATAGGCCCCATCAGCATGTCGCGCTGGCGTGTTCCTTCGGCGTTTTCCAACCGCATGTCTGTTCCGGCATACAGCCAGTCTTCTTCCAGGTCAAAGCGTAGCTCGGTGCGGCCGCCCACATTGTTGGTTTTGGCTGCCGTGTTCGAGTTCACCGTCCGCGGATTCAGCTCCTTGTCACGGTTATCCATCAAGTGGTCCACCCAGGTGGCATACACGGTGGTTGACCACGACGAAAGCGCTGTTTGGTAGAAAGTCGCTTCGTGCCCCAGGTTGATCAGCCAGGTGTCGTCTTTTCGCAGATCCATCGGCAAGGCCGGAAAGTCGACATCTTTGGCGTAATTGTTCGAAAGCAGCAAGTTGAGGTTTTGCGTTTCGCTGAGCTTCAGTCCCAGTTTTCCACCTACATTGGTGCGGTAGAAATCGGATGGGATTTCAACGCCGTCGCCATCGGAGTAGTCCTTTCCGGTGGACAGCGAACCGAAAATGCTGAGGTCAGCTACCTTCGAGCTCAGGCCAACCAGCGCTTCGTTGCGGCTCACTTCGCCGTTGGTTTCGAAGCTGGTACCGAGGCGGCCACGGAATTTCAACTGGTTCGAAAATTGTGGCGCTGCACTCTTAAAATTGATGGTTCCGCCAAACGCGTTGCCGTAGCGCAAGCTGTGGGGCCCTTTCATGAGTTCGGCCTGCACAATCATGTTCAGCGGCACCTGGCTCGAAGCCGGATCCATCCGGTTGGGGCAGCCGGCAGTGGCGCATTGGGTGCCATCAATCACCAAGTTGATTTGGTCGTATTTAAAACCGCGCAAAACCGGGTCGAACCCGTAGGCGCCGCTTTTACGAATGCTGGAGATGGCGCTGAACTGCTCCAGCAAATGTCCGGCATCGTGTGCCAGTTGATCTTGCACCTGGAAGGTGAGTTGTTCACGCTCGCCCGTTTCGGGATGGATGCTTAAAAAAGTGACTGGCTGCAAATTGTGGCTGTGTGTTGCCAGCAGCAGTTCGCCTTGCTCAAGCGCCCGGGCCACCTCTTCGTCCGTAAACCGGTGCTTCCCAAATTGAATGTGTGAGATAACCAGGGGAAGGCCGGATTCAAAGTCGAGCTTAATTTCTCCGTTTTCGGAAGAAATTCCCTGGCGGTCGCCATAGGCGTAGTTGACATTTTCGATAGGCTTGCGCGTGTTTTTATCAAGAAGTTTCAGGCTGCGTACCTGTGCCAGATTTACATTCGTCAATAGCAGGAATGTAACCAATAAAACCCAAACCTTCGAATGATGGGTAGCTTGAATGATTCGATTCATTTGATTTGAATAAATGTGTTGTGTGATGGTTTAGTACGGAGTCGGACTAAACGATAAATGGTCTCAAAAAATGGTATGTCAAGCGTTGGGTTTGGGCGGATGGAAAATGGCTTTGCTCAGCAAAATTCCGCTGATTGGGCTTGGCGCGCAGCTAAGCTCTTTCACCTGCGGTTGCATGGTCAATAAAAAATCTTGTTTGGCGGGGAAAAGTTGAATGTCGTATTTCCTGTTTTCCGATTGGGGCAGCTCCTGCTTTTGTTCTTCGTGCTCTTCCAGCTTGTTTTTCAGCTGGCAACAGCCCTGGCAGGTCGATTCAGGGATGTCTTTTTCGATACAAAGAAACTCGGCGATGTAATCCTGATTGATCTTAAACGAAACATAAATAACCAACTGCGCAAAAAGGTGCAGGCCAAAAGCCAGAATCAGTACAAAGGATATGAATTGCCTGGTGAGCATGGTTAATAGTCGTACGAAATTTGATATAAACGTTTGTGTTTTTAAGTTTCTGATTCATGGACAAAGCAGCGTGGAAATTGTTCAGCCGCGGAAATAGAATTTCAAGTTTCAAATTCCAAGGTCCAAATTCCAAAATCCAACCACTGACGATTGATGACCGGATGAAGAAGTCTCAGTTTTCAGTCTCAGTAGACAGAGGAGGTGGTGCAGGATTTTGTAGTCATCCGATGAATTGACAGTTAAGTGATTTACAAGATCGAAGCGTCACCGTATTTTTTAAGATTATTCATCGGATGACTCTTTGGAGAAGACTATGTGTTCTATATGTCTATTGTAGTTTTCATGAATTTTAATTTATTAAAAGAATCGATAACGTTTAGCTTCAAACCTTACGCTTAGAGTTTGAAATTCCAAATTCCATCCGGCAACTGCCGGACCAGATTCCAGTTTTCATTCGTATTTTAGCCGATCAATTGATTCCGGAATGTACACACACGAAGAAGCAAAGCAATTACGCAAAGATTTTTGGATCCTGTTTGGCAAGCGGTGCAAGGTAGTGCCCGAACTGCAAGACAAAAATAAGAAATGGGTTTTGTACGACACTAAAATTCCCGGGCTGGACTTGAAATTTGAAGTGGATCGGCAGTCGGCCAAGGTGATGATTGAGCTGAACCATCGGAGCGAGAATAAGCAACTGGATTTGTTTGAGAAATTGCAGCAGTACAAGCCCATTTTGGAAGCGGGCTTTGAAAACGGGTTGGAGTGGGATTTTTTGTATGTGCGCGAAAGCGGGGAAGAGGTGTGCCGCATATTCGTGGAACAGCAGGGCTTCGATATTCATCGGCAAAACCAGTGGCCCGACATTTTTAATTTTTTGATCGACAACATGCTCAAACTCGAATCCAATTTTATGGAGATCCGCGAGGTGTTGAAGGAAGAAATCAGTGGTTGAGTTGCTTTTTCGATGCTCAAAAATAAAGAAGATGCCAAAGAGGTCGTTCAGGAAACCTTTTTTCATATCAAGCTGGTACGTTCAATGGGTAACCTTTATGAAGGAGCTGCCAAATTCTTTTATCTTTGTTCGTCACGTAAAAAGAAAACGCTTTGGACTTAAAAACGAAAGAAGAAATTATTCAACTATATGAAGCTCATTTTCAAGAAGAAATGACCGCTTTTGAAGTGTTGCCGCCATCTGGCTCGGATCGTGAATACTGTCGGATCAGAAGCAACAATCATCAGGCGATTGGCGCCTGGAATAAAGATGTGCGCGAAAATCAGGCTTTCCTCGAATTCTCGGATCATTTTTTTAAGCAGGGGGTGGCCGTTCCCGAAATTTATACGGTGAACGCAGAGAAGACCTGCTATTTACAGGAAGACTTAGGAAAACTGACTTTGTTTGATTATTTGAGCCGCACCCGCGAGCTGGAAGGTTTTTCGGAGAAGATTGTGAAGGTGTACAAAAAGGTACTGCAGGAATTACCTAAACTGCAAATAGAGGCGGGGAAGGGAATCAATTACGATTTTTGTTACCCGCGGGCGGCGTTCGACAAACAGTCGATGATGTGGGACTTGAACTACTTCAAATACTATTTTTTGAAATTGGCTAAGATTTCTTTCGATGAACAGTCCCTGGAAGATGATTTCCAGAATTTCAGTAATTACTTGCTGGACGCGGAGAGTGACTATTTCATGTTTCGCGATTTTCAGTCGCGAAATATCATGCTTCGCGACAACAAAGTGGCTTTCATCGATTACCAGGGCGGACGAAAAGGTGCGCTGCAGTACGATTTAGCCTCGCTTCTATACGATGCCAAGGCCGACATTCCACAGATAGTTCGAAACGAGTTGCTGGAGTATTACCTCGATGAATTGGAGAAATACCAGGCCATCAACCGCGATGAGTTTAAAGCCTACTTCACCGGCTATGTTTTAATTCGGATTATGCAAGCTATGGGAGCCTATGGTTTCCGCGGCTTTTATGAAAAGAAGGAACACTTTCTTAAAAGTATTCCCTTTGCCCTGGAAAACCTGAAATACTTGCTCGAAAACAATAATTTACCGGTTGAGTTGCCCGAATTGCTTCATGTGCTCGATGCGATCAGACAATCTATTTACCTTCGGAAGATTGGTTTGCAGGACGATGCACTGACTATTCGGATTACAAGCTTCTCCTACAAGAAGGGCATTCCTGAAGATCCCTCAGGAAATGGCGGAGGCTATGTTTTCGATTGCCGGGCGATTCACAATCCAGGACGGTATGAGGAATACAAGCAACTGACAGGCAAGGACCAGCTGGTGATCGACTTTTTGGAAAGCAATTCCGACATGGGCGATTTTCTGAAAAATGTCTTTGGTTTGGTTGATCAGTCGGTGAAGATGTACCTGTCAAGGGGCTTTTCGCACCTGAGTGTGAACTTTGGATGTACCGGAGGACAACACCGCTCGGTGTATGCTGCCGAACGGCTGGCAGCTCATTTAAAGGAGAAATACAAAGCCAATGTGCTATTGTCGCATCGGGAGCAGGATTTCTAAGCTGCTTTTGAAAAGCGCTTGATTATTTCAGCAGTCGGTTGATAAGCTCAATTTTGTGCCGGTTAAAAAGTCTGTTCGATTCCTTGGCGCTTAAAAATACCAATAAGAATCCGGCTTGGCTCATTTTCCAGTCGTGATAGGTTTCGCCATTTTCGATGTTGGTTACAAAAATTGGTTTGATGTAATGTTGGGGATTCAAAACCGCACGAAATAAGGTTTGGTTGGCATATCGGACTGCCTCCGCCAGTTGGAGTGAATCACGCAAGCCAGCATTATAAAGATCAGCACAAGAATATTTCAATTCCCGGTCGTGAAATCCTTCGATTAATGCGAGAAGCATATCTGTTTCGATTTCAGGATATTTGATCAAGCTTTTCATACACTTTCTGCTTCTAGTTAAAACTTAGCCTGAGTTTCTCAAACAATTCTTTTTGTGTCGGTGTCAGCTTTTCGGGAATCTGAACCTGAAGTTGCACCAACAGGTCGCCGGATTGATTCGGTTTGCTGTAAACCGGCATCCCTTTTCCTTTTACTCTCAGTGTTTTGTTATTTTTAGTTCCGGCCGGGATTCTGATTTTAATCTTTCCGTCCATCGTTTTCACCTTGGTTTCGCCTCCAAGCACGGCATCAAACAAACTGATCTGGTGTTGTACCTTTAGGTCATTTCCAATTCGTTCAAACGAACGATGCGGTAACAGGCGTATGGTAACCATCAGGTTGCCCGGATCGCCTGTGCCCTTTCCTTTGCCTTTAATTCGCAGGACCTGCCCATCGTAGGCACCGGGTTTGATCGTCACGCGGATTTTTTCATCCTGAAGCTGGATGACCTTGCCGGTTCCGTGATAGGCTTCTTCCAGGCTGAGTGGTAGTTCCGCCTGAAAGTCCTGCCCTTTGTACCCAGAGTTTTCGGCTCTTCCCCCTGAGCCGCGCGAACGTTCTCTGCTTCCAAAGAATGCTTCAAAAAAATCAGAAAATCCGGATGAGCCAAAGCCCCCGAATACGTCGTTTAAGTCTTCATCGGAATAGAACGATTGTCCTTGTTGCCGGCCGAAACCTGCAAACGGGTTGTTTCCGGAATAAGCTCCGCCCTGTTTAAACCTGTTCCAGTTTTCGCCCAGTTCATCGTATTTTTTTCGTTTTTCGGGTTTGCTCAGCACCTCGTGGGCTTCGTTGATCTCCTTGAACCGGCTTTCGGTTTCTTTATTTCCGGGATTTTTGTCCGGGTGGTATTTCACGGCCAGCTTCCGGTAGGCTTTTTTAATTTCGGCCTGCGAAGCATGTTTATCAACCCCGAGTATTTTGTAATAGTCCTTGTATTCCATTCCGGCATTATTGGTCGTCCAAAGGACGATGCAGATTGTTTTGCGGAAACTGATCCATGAAAAACCGGTTCTTCATGGAGTCCATTTGCCAGAATAGTGAATCCATGCGCTTCATGTTGTTGCGAAAACGTTCTGAGAAAAAGTCTTTCGTATAGAAATCATATTCCAGCAAGGAATCCTGAAAAAAGAAATTGTTAAAATACGATTCGCCGGAAAACGGGTATCGCTGGTTGATGCGATTTTTGAATTCAGAGAAGATGCTGTCGGCTAACAAGGTGTCACCCTCAATGTTCGAATAAAATTGCGTGTATGTTGAATCGTACCGAATCAGGTTGCCATCTTCATCAAATTCCTTATTCACCAGAATATCGGTTTTGGGTGAAATTGAATCCGTGGACAGGTCTTCTTTTTTTTCGCCGTGGCCGGTACAACTGCTTAATAAAATCACAGATAGTATTGTGGACAAGCAAATGCGTTTCATAATCTTTCTTTTTTTGATTGTTAGACAATTAAGTTGGCAATTGCAGCTATTCAGCTTTTAATGGGCAGGCCGAAAAACAGGGCCTACCCTTTGAGTTCCTGGTACAGGGAGTTATATATTATTCGTTGGTAAGCTTGAATTCCCTGTGGTTCCTGAAGTCCTGGTTAATCCTTATTTGATCTCAATTTGTTTGGGTGGTTTTGGCTTAACCTCTTCTTTTTTTGGAATGTTAACCTTGAGAATTCCATTTTCGTACTTGGCCACAATTTTATCACTTTCAACAGTTTGTGGCAAGGTGAATGAGCGGCTAAACGATTGGTAGCTAAACTCCCGACGAGTAAACTGCTGCCCTTCTTTAGTTTCATCCTCCATTTTTTTCTCTGAGGAGATCGTTAGCAAGCTGTTGTTCAGGTCAATCTTAAAATCTTTTTTGTCGAAACCCGGAACAGCCACTTCGACTTCAAAACCATCGTTGTCTTCCTTGATGTTTACCGCGGGCAAAGTCGTGTTCGTTGTCGAGAAATTCCGGTTTGACCAGTCAAATAAATTCGTGTCAAAAAAGCGGTCAAATAAATCCGGATACTGGTTTGAAAATCTTGATAGTGCCATCATTTTATCCTCCATACTTTTTAGTTAGACATTTATTTTTCGATTTGAAAAAATCAAAATAAATGCCAGAGCTCATGAAAGGACAAAATTTCAAGTCGTAGCTGTCATTTATTCATCGAATCAACTTTCGAAATCGAATTTTACTGAGACGATACGGGTTCTGCAAATGTCATTATGGCAGGTATAACAGAATTTTGTGACAACAAACTATGTCTTTTAATGAAAGCTCCGGAAGTAATCGACGTTGCTTTTACTATTATCAGATTTTAATAATTCAAATTTAATAATTCAAAACGAATAAATGGGCATCTTCTTTTTCTATGATATTGAGGTCTTTAGTCTTCATCCCGTCACAGATCCCGAAACACGTTCGGGATGACTGTCCGGGCATTTTTGTCTTAAGCCGTTTTTGCGTCGGCACAACCTTCCTGATATTCTGCAATAATCTTATTCACCTGTTGTGGTGACACCCGTCCATAGACTTTTTCGCCCACGGTAACCACCGGTGCCAGTCCGCAAGCTCCAACACAACGCAGGCTGCTTAGCGAAAACTTTCCATCGGGTGATGTTTGTCCCACTTCAATGTTCAGCTGTCGTTTGAATTCGGCCAGCACCTGCTCGGCACCCCGTACGTAACAGGCTGTTCCCATGCAAATGGAAATGGGATGTTGGCCCTGTGGCAGCATGGTGAAAAACGAATAGAAGGTCACCACGCCATACACTTTGGCTACCGGCATCTTCAGCTCTTTGGCAATCACTTCCTGCACTTCGGCTGGCAAGTAACCCAGTTTGCTCTGAACCTGGTGCAATACATTAATCAGTTCTCCCTCCTGGTTTCCGAATTGAGCACAGACTTCTTTAATCTGGTTGATGGTCTTTTCTGCAAGTTTTATTTTTGGCATTGTGTTTTGTAATTAGTCATTAGCAAATTGGTCATTGGTGCAGGCTCGTTGCATACTGTTTACTGCGACTGAATACTGCGACTTTTTCTCAGCTTCTGTCAAAATATTTCGTGTGCAATAAATGATGCGCTTTTTCGCTTAAAGGCTCACCCAAAAATTCCTCATAAAGCTTTTTTATGTATGGATTATCGTGCGATTTGCGGATGACTTTATTCTTGTCTTCGGAGTAAATGGCTTTCTGTCGCTTTTTTAGGATTTCAACATCACCATGGTGGTAAGGTTGCCCACCTCCTCCAATACATCCGCCGGGACACGACATGATTTCGATGGCGTGAAACTCGCTGGTTCCGGATTTGATTTCTTCCAGCAATTTGCGGGCATTCCCCAAACCATGGGCAATGCCAATGTTGATGGGCAGTCCGTCAAAGTCGATGGTGGCTTTGCGCAAACCTTCCATTCCACGCAACTCTTCAAAGTCGAGCCGTTCCAGTGTCTTGCCGGTTTGCAGCTCATAAGCTGTGCGAACAGCCGCTTCAATCACCCCGCCGGTCGTTCCAAAAATAACGCTGGCGCCGGTCGATTCACCCATGGGTTGGTCAAATTCTTCATCAGGTAAGGACTTGAAATCGATGTTTGCCAGCTTAATGATCTGTGCCAACTCGCGGGTTGTCAGGGCATAGTCTACATCCGGATTGCCGTCAACGGCAAATTCATCGCGGCTGCTTTCGTATTTTTTGGCCACGCAAGGCATGATGGAAACGACCACCAGGTCTTCGCGTTTCACCTTCATTTTATCGGCAAAATAGGTTTTGGCGATGGCGCCGAACATTTGCTGCGGCGAGCGGGCGGTTGAAGGAATATCTTTCAAGCCGGGGAAATGGTGTTCAAAAAACTTCACCCAAGCTGGGCAGCACGAAGTCAGAATTGGCAGTTTTACTTCCTTGTCGCCTGCCAAATATTTATTGAGCCGACCAAGCAGCTCGGTGCCTTCTTCCATAATGGTTAAGTCGGCTGCAAAGTCGGTGTCGAACACATAGTCGAAGCCCAGCCGATGCAAGGCGGCAGCCATCTTTCCGGTGACCAGAGTTCCGGCGGGGAAGCCAAATTCTTCGCCTAAAGCTGCCCGAACGGCAGGCGCTGTTTGCACAATAACCGTTTTTGAAGGGTCGGAAAGCGCCCGAATGACTGCTCCGGTTTGATCCACTTCGGTCAACGCTCCGGTGGGGCAAACGGCCACACATTGTCCGCAGTAGGTGCAGGATGAGTGGTCCAAATTCATTTCGAAAGCGGGAGAGACGACCGCGTGAAATCCGCGGTTGATCATGGAGAGCACGCCAACCGTCTGCACCTCGTTACACATCATTTCGCAGCGGCGGCACAAAATACACTTGTCCATTTCGCGGATGATGGCCGGGCTGGTATCCTCGCGATAGTGCGACTGCTCGCCCTGGTAATGGATTTCGCGGATGCCCAGATGATGAGCCATATCCTGCAGATCACAGTTCCCCGATTTGGCGCAAACCAAGCAGTCGGCAGGGTGGTCCGAAAGAATCAATTCCACCACGGTGCGTCGGGCATTGACGGCCCGGATGGAGTGCGATCGGACTTCCATACCTTCGGCTACTTCGGTGCAACAAGCCGGAGCCAGGTTGCGTCGTCCGGTAACTTCAACCACACACACCCGGCATCCTCCGGGCTTATTTTCAATGTTCATATCGTGCAGATGCATGTGGCAAAGCGTGGGGATGTCAACGCCAATGCTTGATGCGGCTTCTAAAATGGTGGTCCCCTTTTTGACTACCAGGGGCGTTTTATCGATGGTTAAATTAATCATTTCCATAGTTCTTGTTCTTTAAGGTCACGGGCCTATCTATTATTTTTGTTATCACTTCTCTCATAGTTTATTAGAAGACAGAAATACGACAACAATTATTGCTTGGTACTTATTTGCGATCAACGCCTTTTATCTTTTTCCTCAATTTCCCTCCTTTGGAGTGGCTCGGGCAGGTTTCAGGCAATTTTGATGGCATTGAACTTACATTTTTCGAAGCAGGCGCCACATTTGATACAAAGTGTTTGATCGATGTAGTGTGGGCTTCGTTTTTCTCCTGATATGGCTCCAACCGGGCACATCCGGAAGCACAACGTGCAGCCGGTGCAGCGTTCATCATCAATGATATATTGTAGCAATGCTTTGCATTTGCCAGCCGGACATTTGCTTTCGTTCACGTGTGCTTCGTATTCGTCCATAAAATTGTCGAGGGTTGAAAGCACCGGGTTGGGCGAGGTTTGTCCCAGCCCACAAAGCGAAGTATCCTTAATCACATGGCTCAACATCCGCAGTTTGGTTAAATCTTCGGGGGTGCCTTTTCCTTGGGTTATTTTTTCCAGAATCTCATGCAGGCGCTTGTTGCCAATCCTACAGGGAGTGCATTTGCCGCACGATTCTTCCAGCGTAAATTCGAGGTAGAATTTGGCAATCGACACCATACAATCATCTTCGTCCATCACAATCATTCCGCCCGATCCCATCATGGAGCCTGCCGCCAGTAGGTTGTCGTAGTCGATGGGCGTATCCAGAAAATCTGTGGTCAGGCAGCCGCCCGATGGTCCGCCGGTTTGTACGGATTTAAATTTCCGGCCGTTCTTGATTCCGCCTCCAATGTCGTATATTACTTCGCGCAGAGTGGTTCCCATGGGCACTTCAATCAAACCGACATTGTTGATTTTCCCGGCCAGGGCAAATACCTTGGTGCCTTTCGATTTTTCGGTGCCAATGCTGCTAAACCAGGCTACACCTTTGTTGATGATGGGAGGAATGTTGGCAAAGGTTTCCACATTATTCACATTGGTAGGTTTGCCCAGGTAGCCTTCCTGCGAAGGGAATGGCGGTTTGAAAGTAGGCTCGCCGCGTTTGCCTTCCATGGAATGGATGAGCGCAGTTTCTTCGCCACAAACAAAAGCTCCGGCCCCGTAGCGGATTTCAATATCGAAATTGAAGGTTGAACCCAGAATATTGGTGCCCAACAAGCCGTATTGACGTGCCTGGTTAAGGGCTGTTTTCAGCCGCTGAATAGCCAATGGATATTCGGCCCGAATGTATACCAATCCTTTGTCGGCCCCAATGCAGTAACCACAAATGGCCATTGCTTCGATCACCGTGTGCGGATCGCCTTCCAAAATCGAACGGTCCATAAAAGCGCCGGGGTCACCCTCATCGGCGTTACAAACCACATATTTCTGTTCGTTTTCAACTTTCCGGGTGATGTCCCATTTCAATCCGGTTGGGAAACCGCCGCCACCGCGTCCGCGCAAACCCGAATCCATGATAATTTTAATGGCTTCTTCGGGCGACAATTCGTCTAAACATTTACCCAAAGCTGAATAACCATCGTTGCCAATGTATTCTTCAATATTTTCAGGATTGATAAATCCACAATTTCGCAAAGCAATGCGGACTTGCTTTTTGTAGAAGTCCATGTTTTTACTTTCCGAGACCTGGCTTTTCGTGCTTGGGTCGGTGTAAAGCAACCGTTCCACAATCCGCCCTTTCACCAGGTGTTCGTCAATGATTTCGCGGGTATCGTCCGGACTTACAGAAACGTAGAAGGTATTGTCGGGTTGAACTTTCACAATGGGCCCTTGTTCGCAAAAACCGAAACATCCGGTATGTATCACCTGGATGTCATTTTCGAGTCCGCGTTCTTCCAATTGGTTTTGAAAGTTGTTTTTAATCAGTTCGCTTTGGGCGGCTTTGCAGCCGGTGCCACCGCAAACCAGCAGGTGCATTTTATAGTCAGCCATTCGTTACGTGGTTTTTATTCGTCAATGGTTTTGTAACTCACCGGGATGATGCCATCTACTAGCTCGTTTAATTTGATGTGTTTGTCGATAATTGCTTGCGCTTTGGCCTTATCCACATAGCCATAAATGACTGCTTGCTTGCCTGGCATGGTCAGCTCAATGGTGGGTTCGGCATAGCAAAAGCCCATGCATCCGGTTTGGGTAATCAGCGCATCAATCCCCTGATGGTCGAGCTCTTCAATAAAATAGTTCATGGTGTCCTTGGCGCCCGATGCGATTCCGCAAGTCGCCATCGAAACCTTAATTTGGATCAGGTTGTCGGGGTGGTCGCCCTTTTCCCTGAGTTTGATTTTGGATTGCACTTCCTCTTTGAGCTTTTTGAGGTCGGCCAGTGATTTGATTTTATTCATTTCGTTCGGGTTTATCGTTTTTCTATGTATGTGAGTGATCTGCCTGTCAAATGTCCGATGATTCAAGCAATTAAAGTCTAATTTTTGTCATTATTCGCTTATTTGAATTTGTTCTAAATGTTCGCGAATCATTTCGTTCAGAAATTTCCGGATTTCCGGGGTTGAAAGGGGCATACCGTCCAGCTCTTTCTTGACTTCGCGGGTGTCGAATTCAAATTGACCTTTCGGTGTTTCGTGCACATAGCGAATGTCGGTTTGCTTTTCGTTGGCAGCCAAAATCAGCAAGGTGCCGGCAATATCGCCTAAAATTGGACGGTCAATATGATGAAAGCTGAAGTTCACCTGGAGTTGGGTTCCTATATTTTCTTCGGAATGAAGTTGAAAACTCCCTTCGGTTAGCTCGGCATTGTGTTTTAACAGCGGCAATCCGAGACCCACTTTTCGTTTGGTTCGTGAAGTGAAAAAAGGATTGGCTGCCTGCTCCACCTGTTGAGGGCTCATGCCTTTTCCGTCGTCCCTGATCTCTATGTGAAGGATGTCGCTGTCAGGTTTTTCAGCAATCGTAATTTCGATCAGGCCCGCATTGGCGCGGATGGAATTTTGAGCAATGTCGAGAATATGCAGGGATAGTTCGTTCATGGTTCAATTTTTACAAAGCGGCCGTTCTTTTGATTCAGCGCCCACCGCATTTCCTGGAAAGTGGGTTCATACAAATAAAATGAAGTGGCAGCAGAGCCAATATCTTGGATGTAATGTGCGTCCGAAGCCGTAATCAGGCTGACATCAGCGTGAATGTCGTAGCGGTTGCGAATTTCCTGTTCATCGGCGAATTTCGATAGCTGCATCCCGTCAACTTTCAGGTTGGTGGGCAGGTAGCCCAGCTGACTGTACAGGCTGTTAATGGGCCGGTCGATATGCGCCGGAATAAATAGTCCATTCAATTGATGGGTGTACTGCTCAATGGTTTCAATATGGATTAGGAGCGGGCTTCCCAGGTAGTTGGGCAGGTGACGGGTGATTTGGTTTTTATAATTCACCAGCACCTGGTGCCCGTGATACTCGGGCCGGTTGGGGATTTCCGGCAAATACTGATCTAAAAACTGTTGAAACTTACGGCTGGTATAATCATCTTCAAACAGACAGATGGCATGAATTTCTTCGCGGCTGTTTACCTCGCAGCCATTCACCACCATAAGATCCGTACCTCGGGCGTGTTTTCTCACCATGGCACATTGCGCGGTAGAATTATGGTCGGTAACCGCTATAATATCGATTCCCCGCACCAAAGCAAACGCGACGATTCGGTCGGGGCTCATAGCCAGATCGGCGCATGGCGACAACACGGTATGAATATGGAGGTCGGCACGAAATTTTTTCATTGGCTATCCCTTCAACAAAGCATACAGCTTTCCACTCAGTTCAAAGGTCGAATCAGTAGTCGACAACAAGGGAATTTGCTCCTCGTTGCTGTGTTGGATCGTACTTTTGTTCGGCTGCAACCCTTTAACCAGGATCACGGCTGCCAAATCTTTCAGCGAAGCAATGGCCATCACATTTTGATGGACCTGCAGGGTAATCCAGACCTGGTTTTCGCGGGCATTGCCCATCACATCACTTAGCAGATCGGAGACATACGCCCCACTGATTTCGCGGTCAAGACCTTTCTCGCCCGAAATCACTTTTAAGTTCAGTTTTTCAATCAATTCAGAAACCTTCATTTCGTTTTCCTCTTTTATTACAATCAGCCTGAAACCGGTGTTCTCCCCATTTCTTTTCCACGTTCCGAAACGCTTTCGACGTGCTAATTTTACCTTCGTTCTCCCACATTTGTTGCAGAAAAATGCAGTCCGACATCTTGGCGGTTCCGCTCACCATATCTTCGGCCAAGGCCTGGCAGTTTGGAGCTCCGCAGGCGCCGCAATCAATACCGGGTAAAAAGCAAATGATGCGTTGTGCGCGGTTCATTTTTTCGAGTGCCCGCTCGCGGTCCGGATCCAGACTAAATGCCGGTTTAGGGATAATCTGGTCGGCTATTAATTTTTGTTTCAATTCTTTCGATGCTTTAATGGCTGGCGTGTTTTGCAATTTCCAGGCCGGGGCATAGCGTCGGGCGCGATGTTCCAGCCGTTCCACGGTAAGAAAACGGTTCCCGGTCATCATGATGCCGCCGGCGCAGCTTTGGTCGCAGGCTCGTAGCTCCAGAAAATCAATGTCGGGCACTTCCTCGTTTTCCAGGCGCTCCAAAAAGCGGATAACATTGTGAATACCGTCGATGGCCATGCTGCGTTCACCAAAATGTCTGGCTTCACCCCGGGTCAGGCTCCACAAAATCCCGTCGCGCGTCAGGTTTTGACGCTGACCGCTGGTATCGGGCGCCTCACTGTTGTCAATGGCTTTCATCACCCGGTTGTACAAGTCGTTCATGTTGATAATCCCGTCCACAATCGATTCTTTTTCCCCCACCGGGCTCTTTACCGAACTGATCTTGGCATTGCAGGGCGTCACATAGAACAGCCCGATTTCCTCTTCTTTGGCTCCCTGCTTTTTCAACTCGTTAATGGCAAAGTGAGCTCCTAAATCGTGCGGTGCCTTACGGCGAATCATATTTTCGGTCAGCGAGGGGTAGCGAATTTGGATGAGCCGCACGATCGCAGGGCAAAAGGTTGAGATATGCGGTCGATTGGTGGTCGATTTTCGGCAATATTCCTTGATGGAACGTTTTAGAATTCCAATGGGCTGCTCCACTTCAAAAACATGGGTGAAACCAATTTTCAACAGAGCCGCGTAAATCTGGTCTTCGGTATATTTCTCCGGAAATTGACCAATCATCACCGCCGGAAACAAAACCACCCGGTATTTGAATGTTTGAATTTTTTTTAAGTCATCCTGCTCCACATGAATGGCTTTCACCGGACAGGCACGCATGCAATAACCACAGTCAACACAGCGATCCTCGCGAATTTCGGCCAAGCCACCAACCACCCGAATGGCTTCGGTCGGACAAACTTTCATGCAGTGCGTACAGCCAATGCATTTTTGCTCGTCAATGGTTAGCGCATGATATCTTTTGGATGGTGACATTAAAAATAATTTACCATTTTAACTGTTGTTCCTTCGCCTACGGTCGATTCAATCGTCAGCTCATCAGTATTTTTTTTGATGTTGGCCAGCCCCATGCCAGCTCCAAATCCCATCTCCCTCACTGCCTTGCTTGCCGTGGAATACCCTTCCTGCATGGCCAACTCAATATCAGGTATTCCCGGCCCTTTATCAATGATTTCTGTCGTAATTTTGTGCGGCTCCATGCGAACCAAAATCCGGCCTTCGTAAGCGTGGGCCACCACATTTACTTCGGCTTCGTAAAGGGCAATCACAATGTTTTTAATGCAGAGGGGGTCTATTCCCAGCTGTTTAAGCATTTTTTTTACTTCGCTTGAGGCATGCCCTGCTTGCGAAAAATTACCACCTTCTATGTCGAATTCCAGTTTCATAATTAATAAACCGGTTTTAAGCCCGCCTCGTATAAAATACCACTCGCCTTAAACAAGGTAAAGGGCGATTCGAGCAGGCACAGGTGGTTCTCCCGGGCCAGTGCGAGCATTTCGTCGGTTGCTTTTTTGTTTCGAACAAATACAATGAAGCGAATATCGGCCATTTCTGAGGTACGGATGGTTTGCAAATTACACATCCCGGTAATCAACAGCAGGTGGTCAGTGTCCAGCGTAAGCACATCGCTCATTAAATCTGAACTGTAGCCCCGTTCAATATTAGCCATCGCATGTTCTTCCCCACAAATTATTTTAGCCGACAGAAGCTGACAAATTTCACTTACTTGCATAGTGTGTTGAAAAGGTTTTTGCAAATATCATCTAAAAGCATCAATTGAAAGAAGTTTTCGACGGGAATATGCGCCGGAAGATAAAATTTAGATTGAATTGAAATAAGGGTTGAAATTTGTAATTTAGCGGGACGATGACAACGGGGAAGGGAACTAAAAGCAAAACAGATTGGTGCGCGAAGCAATTGAACACCCGCCCGAAGCAACCCGATTGTAACTCGAAGCAAGACGATTGCAACTCGAAGCAACTCGATTGTAACTCGAAGCAAAACGATTGCAAGTTGAAGCAATGTAAAACTGATATGAAGCAAGCCAAATCCGACGCAACGCAACTCAAAACTGATGCTAAGCAGTCAATAACCAATAACTAATACCCAAAACCCATGATTTACGACGACAAACCCTTTCACTCGGATATGATTGAGAACCCGAATCTTCACCAGAAGATTATTGATGCCTTGCCCATTCCAATCTTTTACCGCAATATCAACGGTATTTACATTGCAACTAACAAGGCGCACGAAAATTTTATCGGCCTGAAAAAGGAAGAAATCATTGGGAAAACGGTGTTCGACGTCCAGCCGCAGGATATCGCAGAAATGTACGCCCGCCGCGACCAGGAGTTGTTTGAGAGCCCCGGAGACCAGTCGTACGAAACTAAGTTCCGCTTGTTCGACGGCTCCATACACGACGTGATCTTTAACAAGGCCGTGATTCGTAACGACGCATCGGAGATTATCGGAATTGTTGGTTCCATCATCGACATTACCGACCGCAAGAAAGCCGAGCGCCGCTTGGAAAAGGCCAAGGAAGCCTCCGTGATTGCTTCGGCCATGGTGCATAAAATCAGGGCTGGCATCGTCATTGTCGACAGCGAGTTTAAGGTCATCGATTCCAACGAAGGTTTTGCCAAACTGTTTGGGCAGGAACTGGAAGAACTGTACGAAACCATTCCCGGCTTGCAGGGCGCCGATTTGCAGGAGCTAATTCCCGAAGTGGTGTTTAAAATGTTCGCGTCGCTGATGGCTTCGGGCGAAAACATGCTGGAACGCGACCTGAAAATCCAAAATAAACTGTTGCATATTTCGGCCATTACCATTTATAAAAACCGTGTGGTTGGCGCGCTCATCCGCGATATGTCGGCTCCATCGCTGGTGCGCGAGGAGATTATCAGCCGCACACAACGGGTCAATAAAAAAAACCTGGAGACGGTGCAGAAAATCGCCTTTCTGTTGGGCGAGAATGCCTCACAAACCGAGGAGCTGCTCAACTCGATTATCCAATCGTATAAATATGAGGAGGACGACAACTGATGGCCGATTACCACTTCGATGTCGATATTCAGCAAAAGCTGCACCACGGCGAAGTGGTTTGCGGCGATGTTTTTTATACCCGCCGCATCAAGGAAGAAGGGCGGGTGATCCTGGTTTTGTCCGATGGCATTGGTCATGGAATCAAGGCCAATGTGCTGGCCACCTTAACCGCTTCCATGGCTTTGAATTACGCCTCGCTGCACACGCTGCCTGATGTGGCAGCCAAAGTGTTTATGCGCGCCTTGCCCCGAAGCAGCGACGGCAAGGAAAGTTATGCTACCTTCACTATTATTGAGATTGAAGTGGGTGGCATGGTGCGGATCATCAATTACGACAACCCCCCAACACTGATTTTTCGAAATGGAGAGTTGTTTGCTCCACGCGAAATTGAGGTGAATATTCGCGGGGCTGAGAATGTGGGCAAAATTCTCCGCATACGGGAGTTTAAACCCGCCAAAGGCGACCGTATCTTGTTTATGACCGATGGGGTGGTGCAAAGCGGATTGGGAGGAAAGCGCTATCCCATGGGCTGGGGGCTTGAGCAGGTCAAGCTGTTTGCTCAAGGACAGATTGCCCGTGAATCGGGAGTTTCAGCAACCCGGCTGGCCCGTAAAATACTGAATCAAGCGGCAATGAACGATGCGTTCGAAATGAAAGACGACACCAGTTGCGGCGTGGTTCATTTTCGGCAGCCCCGCGAGTTCATGCTGATTACCGGTCCACCGTTCTATAAGATTAAGGATACCGACTTTGTGAAGCGGGTAACCGAATTTCCGGGAAAGAAAATTATTTGCGGTGGCACAACGGCCGAGATTATTGCCCGCGAGCTTAACCTGGAAGTCAATATCCAGCATCGCTTTGGTTATGCCGAAGCGGCCATTCCGCCAGCTGCTGAAATGCAGGGTTTCGAAATGGTGACCGAGGGCGTTTTGACCATGGGAAAAGTGGAGGAGATTCTGGAAACCTACACCGGCGAAACCCGCCTGGGCTGCAGTCCGCCCGAAGAGGTGGTGAAATTGTTGCTGGAGCACGATATCATCCACATCATTGTTGGTACCCGCATCAACTGGGCACATCAGGATCCCGACCAACCCATGGAGTTGGAAATTCGCAAGTTTGTCGTGAAACGGATTGTGCGCCTGCTCGAAGAACGGTTTCTGAAAAATGTAACCCTGGAGTTGGTCTAAAACAAGGCCGGTATTGAAGCAACAAGTGTCTCAGTTGCCGGTTTTCTTTATTCCCCAGCTTAATTCACTGGCAGTTTAAATCTCATCGTCACTTCCCCGGTTTCCTTGTTCACTTCAATGGTTTGGTTTTCGATGCCCATTTCCTTGCCCGTGGTCATTTTAAATAAACCCGACAGAAACTGCATCCCGCTGTTCATTACAGTCTCCAGTTCTTTCGACTGAACGCTAGGATTAGCCCCATTGCCGGCAGCAGCTTCGCCCAATGCCTCCTCTTGTTCGGTGTCGTCGTCTGAGAAATCAATTTCTCCTGCCGGAAGTTTCTCGGGTTCCGTTTTTTGTAATACCTCTTGTTGCATGAATTCGGCAGCCAATTCTTCTTCCTGTTCTTTTCTTTCGGTTTGGCTGATAAATTCTTCCAACTGCTGAATGAATTGCGACCGGCCTTTGGTGCTAAAATCCACGAAGTTGGTTCGGGCATCGTCTCCAAGCACCCCATCAAAAAGGCTTTGCTTAACCAGCAGTCCCGAAGCGATTTGAGTCTCAATAGAATTGCGGGTAATGAAGTTGAAAATAGTGAGTTTGTTGCTTTTTTGTCCGATTCTGTCGATACGACCGATGCGCTGGTTCTTTTTTGCCGGGTTCCACGGAAGCTCGAAATTGATGAGCGTGTCGGCCACTTGCAGGTTAAGACCCGACCCGCCTGCTTCGGTAGATAAAAATACTTTGTACTGCGGGTTCGACTCAAATTTCCGGATCAGCTCGCCACGCGACGGAACAGGTATTTTCCCGTTTAGTTCCACAAAACCGATATTGTTTTCACGCAGTAGTTTCCCGATTAGTTTGTGCACCTTCACCCATTCGGAAAAGATGATGATCTTCGTGTTTCTATTGCGAACATCAAGTTCGTCAAGCAAAATGTGTTTTAGTTCTTCCAGCTTGGGCGATTCGTTGGTTTCTTCATCAATCAGATAAGTCGAGTCGCACACCATGCGCATATTGGCCAGGAGCAGTTGCATCCGTTTAAGGTCGTAAGGGGTGAGGAACTTTTTCCGGATGATCTGCGCCAGCCCTCTCGCGTATGAGCCATGATAATCAGCCTGTAAAGGCGATAGCTCGATCGGGATATCGATCTGGCGGAGGTTGGGCAACTGATCGAGTACCTTCCTCTTCTCGCGCCTGATCAGGACAGCCTCCAACCGCTTGTTCAACTTTTGGAGATTATAGTAACCGTTTATCTTGTTGTGCCGATCCGGATCGAACAGGCAATGCTGGTAGGAAAATTCCCACAAGGGGCCAAAAAACTCCGGGTCGAGAATACCCAAGATCGAAAAGATGTCGATCAGCTTATTCTCAATGGGGGTGCCGGTAATGGCCAGCTTGTGTTTGGCTTCTATCCGTTTTAACGAAGAAGCCGTCTTGGTTTCGTAGTTTTTCGCTCGCTGGGCTTCATCCAGAATCAGGAAGTCCATGCCAGCTTTATTAATAGCGACCTGGTCTCGTAGCACGGTTTCATAATTGATAATAAAGAAAAAATGGCCACCGTCTTTGTACTGTTGCGCGCGTTCGTCAGGCGTACCCTGTATGACCAGCGCTTTTTGGTTTGAAAATTTTTCCACTTCTTTTTTCCATTGTTCTTTCAGCGAAGCGGGACAAACCACCAACGTTTTGTCAAACCCAAAGATCTTCTTTTTCAGAATGGCGGCACCAATGGCTTGAATGGTTTTCCCAAGCCCCATCTCATCGGCAATAATAGCATCTTTTCGGAATAGAGCGAACCGGATGCCTTCCTTTTGGTAGTCGTATAGGTCGGCTTTTATCTCGCTGAAATCAGGTGTAAAAGTCTCCGACAGATCTGCAAGTACTTTCTTTTCAAAAGTAGCTTCAATCTTCTCCGTGACCTCCGGACGGATACAAATACGTGGGTTTTGCATTGCTTCATCCATGAAATCCAACAGGCCTGTAACTTTATCGTCCTCAATAAAACTGGCGTTTTTAAAATAGCGCGAAACCAATAGTTGTTCCTCAACCGGTAATTTGTTCGGGTAATACCAACTTACTTTGTAGTAGTTTAAAGGATCGCAATAGATTTCGATGAATGGGAATGTCTTGTCCAGCTTGTTGAAAAGTTCTTTGTTTTCAGTTAAGGCATTAAAAGCAAACATGATATGTTTGGTCGTCCCCAGTTTGTTCAGGCGTGCGTCCATGCTATTGCTGTAGCCGGTTTCGTTTTCAAAATCGCGAAGGAAGATCTTGTACTTGATCCCTCTTTCGTTAGTCAAAATATGGTCGCCGTAAATATTGTTCGCCCACTGAATGCGGTATTCCGCCTTTTCCGCTTTCTGTAGCCGTTCTTTCAGCACCCGTTTGATCATGCCTTCACGGGAGTATTTCTTATGTTCCAGGCGTTCTTTGGGATCCAACAGGTGCATTTCGCTTTCGACCTGTAGCAGGCAGGCGTACGAATTTTTATCCCATTCGGCGCTATCGTTCTCAATTTTTGGAATGATTGTTCCGCCCTCTTCAATATCCAAAATGACTTCAACTACTTCCTTTTTGGATTCATTACTTATAATTAATTCGTAGCGCGAAGCCGACTGTGACAAAATCTGGCATTGACCGTTGTTGAAAATGATTTCACCCAGAGCCAGCTCTTGCCTGCTAAGTTCGTTTCTCAGTTTTTCCTTTTGGAGGAGAATAATTTTCTGAATATCCATTGTTATGAGTTTTGATAAACAAACAATTCCATAGGTCGAAAAGGGATTGAAGTTTCTAACGATTTCAAAGATAAGGCTAATTTGAAACAGACTGAAGGAAGATTGAAAATTTTAAGAATTCTTTTTCATAGGGATATCTCAATATATTTCCGAATTTAACAATGAGCATTTCTTATCGCGCTACAGCAATGATCTCAAAAAATAGCATTAGTTCACGGTTGCTTGCTGTCCTAAAGATGATAAATCCCACTCGTTCTGCCATTTGATAACTGGTTTTTCATTTTCGAAGGTGATTGGCAGCCAGATGTAGCGTCCGTCAATGGGATCTTTAGGGCGCCAACGGTCGGCCATGAAAATGTAGGCATCATCCATGCCCTGAACCGGCAGGACACAAGTGCTTTGCGATTCAAAAGTCAGGTCGGCACCTTCGCCAACGCAAGGATTTCCGAGCTGTTCCCAAGGCCCCCAAATGGAACTGGCCACTGCCGATCGCGCTGCATTCGGATCCCAGCCAGTACATCCCGATGCGATCAGGTAATATTTGTTGTTGCGCTTAAGAATGGCCGGAGCCTCATTATGTCCGCCCGGAAAAACACGGGTGTATCTTCCAGTAAAATCGGTGTAATCCGATGTTAATTCGGAGATGTGCAAAGTCAAATTATCTTCCGAAGAATGAATGTGATAAGCTGTTCCATCGTCATCAACAAACAAAGTCATATCGCGCGCCATCTGTCCTCCTTCAAAGTCACGGGCAACAAATAAGCCTTTTTTCAAAGCTTCCATCCACTCGGGCGTCCACCACTCCAGCCCGGATTTATAAGTATGGCTCTTATCAGTTTCTGTAAATTCCATTGGCCACTGACCGGCATTCGGGCGAAGCGAACGTAGATAGGTGAAAGGCCCGGTAGCATGGTCGCTAACGGCTATGGCTGTCCGGGCAGCTTCGTAGCCTTTTTCTTTCAGTTCCAAATGAAACCACATCACAAACTTCCCTGTTTCTGCATTGTAAATTACCTTGGGGCGTTCCATATATACAGCCTCTTTCAATGTCAGCTCCTTTCTCCTCAACCGAAGCCAATGCAATTCCTTCGTTTTTCCAGTTATATAGATCGGTAGATGAATAGCAACCAATTCCGACCAAAGCCGAATTTCCGCCTTTGCCACTCGTTTTGTGCTCACCAAACCAATAATACACACCTTCGTGAAATAGAACTCCACCACCATGAGCATTGATATGAATGCTGTCGGAATCCAACCAGATTTCGCCCGGTTGGAAGTTGTTGTTATACTTTTTTTCTGAATCGGTTGATTTTGGGTTAGAACAAGCAAGAACAAAAGCAACTGCGCTAAAAAGTGAAAGGATTTTGATCAGTTTGAAAGTCGAAATTGGGAATGTCATGATTTGAAAGTTATGTTATGAAATAAATATCATCCAAAAATAAAGGAAGGAGATTTGGGAGAATGCCATAAAAACAAAAGAAACTATAACAAAATCGATTTTGGGTTCAATTTTCATTTCATAGAAGTCTTAAAAAATCAACAGGATAAGATAAACCTCAGAATTCGGTCAATGCATCAGAACAGAAAAGCAGGCTCACTACTTCTGTTTGTTGTGCCGTTCAATGTACTCTCTGGGCGTACATCCATAGAATTCCTTGAAGCAGCGGGTAAAATACGATGGACTGGCAAATCCTACCATGTAGATAATTTCAGAGATGGATCGTTTTTGCTGTACAAGTAGCCCGGCTGCATGTTTTAGTCGCTGTTTTCGAATGAATTCTTTGGCTGTTTGGCCGGTAAGTGCCTTAATCTTTCGATATACATTATTTGTGCTTACCCCTAAATCAGTAGCAAACAGTTCGATATCGAAGTTCGAGTCATCCAAATGCTTTTTAATCGATTCCACGGCATTCTTCAGGAAGATCTCGTCGAGCGAAGGCAGCTCCACGGTTTCTGGCCGAAGGATTTGTTCTTTCTTGATTCTTTCATGCATGGTACGTTGGATATCGAAAATATTCTGAATCTTCAGCTTCAGGGCAAGCAGGTCAAACGGCTTGGAAATATAGTCGACTGCACCAAGCCTCAGCCCTTTAATTTCATCTTGTTGCATGGTTTTAGCAGTCAGAAAAATCAGCGGAATGTGTGACACGGTGATGTCCTTTCGAATTTGCTGACAAAGTTCAAAGCCATCCAGCTTGGGTATCATAATATCAGAAATGACGAGATCGGGAAAGATGATCCGGATTTTTTCCAAGCCTTCTTGTCCATTATAGGCATTGATTACCCGAAATTCGGAAGACAGGCCAGCCACCAAAAATTCATTCAACTCGGTGTCGTCTTCCACCACCAAAATCAAAGGTTTCTCTTCTGGATCGATGGCCTTAACTGGCAAAGCAACATCGGCTTCGTCAGTCATTTTAGCAGCCGGTGCAGCTGCTTCCGGCAAACTACTTCCGCTAGCTATTTCCTTACCTGATTGGATCGGTAAGATGACACTAAAACAACTTCCTTTTCCAGGTTCGCTTCGCACTTCAATCCGTCCGTGGTGTTGTTCTACCAATGCTTTCGACAAAAACAGCCCAATGCCTCCGGTGCTCTGTGTGCGAAGCTGGTTGACCTGGTAGAAGCGCCCGAATATTTTATCGATGTGTTCTGTTTCAATCCCAATTCCGGTATCTTCTACTTCAACACGAATTAACGGATTGCCTTTTTGCTCATCTTCGAGCCGGGCACGCAGATCAATCCGTCCTCTATTGGGAGAATATTTGAATGCATTAGAAATCAGATTGAAAAGCACCTTTTCAATTTTATTCGGATCAATAAAGGCATGCAAAGGAGTTTTTTCGATGGAAATATTCAGCATCATGCCGCGCGATTCGGCCATCGGCTTGAATGATAGATACACTTCATTAATCATTTCCGCCAGGTCAAAACGCTGAAGACGCATCTTGTCCATGACGCCCATCTCAACCTTGCGGAACTCCATCAACTCATTGACCATACGCAACAATTTGTTGGCACTGTTCTGAATCAATCCGGCTTGCTTCATTCCATAACTACTCAGGTTTTTATCGGCCATCAGCTCTTTTGCCGGACCAAGAATCAGGGTAAGGGGTGTGCGTAGTTCGTGGGTAATGTCTGTGAAAAAATTCGATTTCATTTCATTCAACCGGAACATTTCATCGTTCTTCAGCTTTTCAAACATCAACTCACTTTTTGCATGAGCCTTGATGAAGGAGTACTCCTGGAAGAAGTACAAAAGACCGATCAATATCAAAACATAAAAAAGGTAAGCCCAGGTTGTTTTCCACCATGGAGGATGAATATGAATGTGGAGAGTCGCCTCATCCTCGCTCCAAATACCATTGCTGTTGGTAGCCTTCACTTTGAAAATATATTCACCCGGGGGAATATTGGTGTAGGTAGCCGTATTTCGCGAACCAATCTCATTCCAGTCGTCGTCAAATCCAGCCAACTGGTAGTAGTAATTGTTTTTAGCCGGATTGCTATAGTCCATCGCCGAAAACATAAAGGTCAGCATCTTGTCCCTGTACGATAAATTGACCTGATCGCGGTACGGAACTGTGCGGCTGCAAAGGGTATCGTTTTTAGTATGGTTGTGTACATTAAGGCTTTCATTGTATATCAGCAGATCGGTGATGCAAACCTTCGGAGGTACAGTAAGCTTGTAAAGACTATCGGGATTGAATGTTATAAACCCGGAAGGATTACCGAGAATAAACAATCCATCGGCGGTTCTAACAGACGTGTTGCGTTCGAAACTACCATTTTCATAATCTGCTAAAAAATATTCTGTATCCTCTGTTTGCAGGTTGAATTTGACAATTCCGGAGTAAAGCCTGATCCACAAGTTCTTTGAATCGTCTTCCAGGATATGCGTCACTACTTCATTGCTTAAATTGTTGATTGAAGGATAACCTTTGAAAGAGATTTTTTCGACCGTCCCGGATGCATCCTGAATCACTTTGTTGAGTCCGGAATTGGTTCCAACCCAGAGCGTACCGCCGCTGTCTTCGTATATCGCGTTGATAATGTTGTCGTTGATGGAAGAGGTGTCAGCAACAGCATAAAAGAACTGTTCAAACTTATTGGTCTTCGGATTGAAGCAATTCAGTCCGTTTTGTGTTCCGATCCAAACCAGGCCAGCCGCGTCTTCGTAAATGATGCGAATATTGTTATCCGACAGAAAGTCCTCACTTTTTCCCGCACCAAAAATTTTGGTTTCCTTTTGGCTCTGGTTGATACTCATTTTGGCCAATCCACTATGTAAGGTTCCGATCCAGATCACGCCTGTTTGTTTTTTTGAAATCACCAGGCTCGAGACTTTATCTCCGGGAATGGCCGGATTGGTTTGCTTGTTGAAGTATTCGGCCTTTTCAACAGCTATTTTCGAGTGGATGTCAATGGGATAATGAACTAAGCCGGCATCCTCGGTTCCAAGCCAGAGCCCTGATGTGTCGGCTGCCAGTGAAAGGATCGAATTGGCGATGTACTCCGTTTGCCCAAGTCGGTATTTCGGTTTCCGAAAATCTTGCTTGAACTCATACACACCGGCGATTCGGTGATACAATCTCAGGTCGCGGTTGCTTCCCATCCACAAGTCATCTTCAAACCGGCTCATTGCTCGTATGGTATAATTCGCCGCCTGCTCCTCCGAATGAATCTTATAGCGATTAATTCCGGTATCAATAATACTGGTGCGGTCGATGGTCGCCGCGCCAACCCACAAGACCCCGGATCGATCAACCATCAGGGAGGAAATCCCGTTACCCGAAAGGCTGGTGGGATCAGTCAGGTTATTTTTATAAATCAGAAAGCGGGCTTCTGTAGGATCAACGTCCTGCTGGTCGGGCTTCAATAGGTTCAGCCCATCATTCCATGTACCGATCCACAAGTTTTGATAATCATCGTAGAAAAGCTTGTAAATTACATTCGAGGCTAAACCGCCCGCCCGTGTCCAATAGTGAGAAAAATGAAGGCTGTCATCATGATCAGAGACCGCTACTTTATTTAACCCACCACCCCAGGTTCCTATCCATAAAAAACCATCCGTTGATTCTACAATTTGAGTGACACTTCCACTACTGATCGAATTTTGTCCCTGCCCCGGCAGATAGCGTTGGTACGCTCCGGTTTCACCATCGAACCGGACCAGACCATTGTAGCTGGCTACCCAAAGGATTTCACGCGAATCTTCATAAATATCGCTGATAATTTCGTTGGATAAATAATGGTTGCGCTCTCCGGTTTCCGGGTCAAGCTTGAATAGTCCGCCATTCCATGTGCCTATCCACAGTTGATTTTGTCTATCCTCGTGCAGCGCAATAATCCGGTTCTGAAAGTCATACGTTTGCATCTGTCCCGTCGAAGGATTCAGGCAATTCAGTCCGGAGGAAGTGCCAATCCAGATATTTCCTGCCCGGTCTTCGAGTAGCTCAACCACTTCGCGATTGGTAATCGTAGTCGAATCATGAAAACTGGGCTGATAAGTTCTCACCGAGTAGCCATCATATCGGTTCAGGCCGTTCCATGTTCCAGTCCAGATAAATCCTTTTTGATCCTGAATAATCGCATTGGCTTTACTGTCAACAAAACCATCTTTAATCGAAAGATGATTGAAGTTTAGTTCGTCCTGTCCGGAAAGAATGGATGGTGCCAATAGAAAAAAACAACTAGAATGAAAATAACACGCATGGACACAAAATTAATCTCCGAAAAGTCAAACACAAGAAAAAATTAAAAAAACGTTAAATGGTTTTAAAATACCTTAGTTTGTGTTAAAAAATCAGATAATAGCCCAATGTTGTCTGCGCTTTCGCCTGTAAGACAGCGAAATAGTATTATTAGATGACCGTCGGGCCGACGTAATTTAGGGCCAAGGCTCGTGTCCGGAGTCTGATTTGTGTTATAGATTTTCGAAAAAGTACAAGAGGATTTAATTTTCTGATAGCAAATATCGATTTATTGCAAGCAGCCCTCTTTTTCTTTCCCTTTTTTTGTAAAGTTCCAACTTTCCGTTGGTGAAAGATAAAATAACCATAACAATGAGTAAACAATTAAACCAAACTGGGTTGAGAGCCCGCATTCATTTTTTCGAGCGATCGACGGTCAGGCTGACTAGCCTGTTTGTTTTCGCGATTTTAATTGGATTCGTGGCAGATGCCAGCCCCGGCAAACGAAACCGTGGGACAGATACCGAAAAAAATATACCTTCTGAAATACCAGGAATGACGCTCGTCTGGCATGATGAGTTTGATCAGGATGGAAGGCCCGATCCCAATAACTGGAACTATGAGTATGGTTTTGTTCGCAACCAGGAATTACAATGGTACCAACCACAAAATGCCCGATGTGAAAACGGCTGCTTGATTATTGAAGCCCGAAGAGAGACGGTAGCCAATCCGGAGTACAACGCGCTAAAGCAAAGCTGGAAGACAAGTCGCCGGGAAGCGGACTATACTTCCGCTTGTTTGATCACCAAAGACCTTCAGGAGTGGCCGGCATTTGGCTACTTTGAAATCCGTGCGAAGGTCGATTCTTCACAAGGTTCGTGGCCTGCCATCTGGCTGTTGGGTACCAAAGGTTATTGGCCGGACTGCGGCGAGATTGACATGATGGAACTTTACCGGATTAATGGAGATCCGCATATTTTAGCCAATGTGGCCTGGGGCTCATCGACAGCCCATAACGGGGAGTGGGACAGCTCCACTACCGGGCTCGACCACTTTCTGAGTAAAGATCCAAAGTGGGTCGAAAAATTTCATACCTGGGCGATGAAATGGGATGAACAGGCTATTCAACTTTATTTGGATGGAGAACTACTGAATGATATCCCACTGGCTAAAACTGTTAATCCCAATGGGGTAAACCCATTTACAAGCAACCAAAATTTTTACCTGCTATTGAACCTGGCTATTGGATCAAACGGTGGCGATCCTTCAAATTCAAGGTTCCCGATGACATTCGAAGTGGATTATGTACGGGTGTACAAGCAACTCAATTAACTCAAATCAAAATGATCCGATGAAACGAATCATGCAAAAAAGAATAAATGAAACAATAAGAATTGAAAAAGCCGCCAGACGGACAGACCTGACGGCTTGTACGTATAATTACTATAAACTCTCATATAAACTTTTCAAATTTATGGAAAAAAAATGTCAAAGGGAATGCTCTCCCCGGGGGAGCATTGCTGAAAACGTGTTGCGAATGAAACTGGTAACTTTTCTTGTTTTGGCAACGATAGTTACCTCATTCGCCAACAGCAATTCCCAAACAACTAAAATCAATCTTTTGTCACTGGGTACGAACTCATTTTCCAGCGCAGTTAAAACGGAGCAAACAAAAGAGATCAAAGGAAAAGTAACCGACGTAAACGGAGAGGGAATTCCCGGAGTAAGCGTTGTTATTTCCGGAACAACCAGTGGAACCGTGACTGATTTCGAAGGGAACTACATTTTACGCGCACCTGAAGAGGTGAGCACCCTGGTTTTCTCGTTTGTGGGCATGAAAACGAAGGAGGTCGAGTTGAAAGACAAGACCACCATTAATGTTACCATGGAAGACGAAACCATCGGAATCGACGAGGTCCAGGTGATTGCTTATGGTACTCAAAAGAAGGTAACCATTACCGGCTCGCTTTCATCAGTTGACGGCGAAGACCTGATGAAAGCGCCCGTTGCGTCTTTGGGAAACGCATTGGTTGGTAAACTTTCAGGGGTTACAGCGGTACAGTTTTCGGGTGAGCCCGGAGCGGACAACCCGGACATATTTGTTCGCGGGCAGGGAACCCTGAACGCAAACAGTGCTACTCCGCTTATTTTGGTTGATGGCGTGGAACGCGACTTCACCCAGATCGACCCCAATGAAGTAGACAACATCACGGTATTGAAAGATGCCTCGTCAACAGCCGTATTTGGAGTGCGCGGGGCCAATGGTGTTATTTTGATTACCACCAAACGGGGCAAAGACGGAAAAGCGAAAATTTCCATGTCAAGCTCAGTAGGAGTGCAGGTTCCAACCCGTTTGCTCGAGTTTGCCAATAGCTACCAGTATGCCAGCTACTATAACGAAGCGCAGCTAAATGATGGTATTGATCCTGCTAATCTGAAGTTTAAACCAGAAGTGCTTCAGGCATTCAAAGATCACAGCAATCCGCTCATTTATCCCGACGTTGACTGGATGGATATGGTGCTAAAGCCAGCATCCATGCAATCGCAGCACAACATGAATATCTCGGGAGGAACCGAAAAAGTTCGCTATTTTGTATCATTGGGCGCGCTGACCCAGGATGGCCTGTTCCGCACCTTCGATTCAGGATATGATTTCAATTTCGACTACAAACGCTACAATTACCGGGCGAACCTGGACATTGATGTTACTGAAAGCACAATGCTTTCCATCAACCTGGGGGGGTACGTATCGGATAAGAATACACCAATCTCAAACGAAGATCAGAACCAGTTATTCCGCCAGCTGTACTGGGCAACTCCTTTTGCAGGCGCCGGTATTGTTGATGGCAAATGGATTAAAACCAATTCAGACTATATTGACAGCCCCGGAAGCGACGGACTTGATCCATACTACGGAAAAGGCTACAACAACCGCATTGACAATTCCCTGAATGTTGACCTGATGCTGCAACAAAAACTCGACTTCATAACCGAAGGATTGTCTGCCAAGGTAAAGGGCTCTTACAACACCAGCTATACACACAACAAACAACGTAGTTCTTCCGTCCCTTCATACACTACCGTTATCAACGACGAAGGGGAAGTGGTGCTGCGAAAAAGCGGCGACGATGCCCAATTGGGATTTGGCGAAAGCTTTGATTCCGGGAGAAACTGGTATACCGAGCTCAGCCTGAATTATGCACGAAGAATTGGTCCTCATAACTTTAGCGCACTGGCCTTATATAACCAGTCTAAAACTTATTACCCAAAGTCCTATACCGATATTCCCTCAGGATACATTGGCATGGTGGGGCGTATTACCTATGACTACTTAACCCGCTACATGTTCGATATTAATGTAGTTGACCATCTCCCGAAAAATGGATTGATCAAGCTCTACAATCCAGTCATATCAGGGGTTTAAAGATGTTTATATATGAGGAAAGCTGGTTTAAAAAGGTTATTTTTATTGTGCAAACAAAAGCAAATAATCTCTAAAAACCAGCTCATGTCAAAAGTATTAACAAAACAGGTACAGAACAAGATCAGTCGCTATTTTCTTAAGCTTGAGGGTCAATTAACAAAACCGGAAGCCCGATGTATCAGGGAAATGACCACCGGGATACTCAAGACAGGTACAGTGTTGGTCAATAAGATAGCCACAGGCATTTGCGATACGATCTCGTTGAGCCAGACCACCAAGCGCTTTAGGAACCATTATAACAAGAAAGATTTTTTCATGAAGTTATTCCGGGGACATATGAACAGTGTAAAAAGCAAAATCTGTCATGGGGACTACATCCTGTTCGATGGTTCTGATATCCAAAAGAAATATGCCAGGATGATGGATGGGCTGGACTATGTGAAAGATGGCGATAAAGGAACCATTGGCCTTGGCTATTGGCTGATGAATGCAGTCCACTTTAGCAAAGACCAGGAAATGACTCCCCTGTACAATAAGCTTTACAGTTTTGACCATGGCGCAAAAAGTGAAAACAAGGAGGTTCTTGAAGCAATGGGCGAAGTAGGGGCAATCATTAACAAAGATGTCACAACAATATTCGACCGGGGAATGGACCGTCCCATTTGCAGGGATTTCATTATTGCCAATGAAGGCAACTTTAACCTGCGCCTGAAGAAAACCACAAAGCTGATGTACAAAGGTGAAGAAATGGCAGTGAACAAAATAAGCCAGAAAGTGCCGTTGTTCATGAAATTAACGGCTACAAGGATACAGAAAAGTAAGAAGCGCCAGTTGGTCGATGAATGCGGGGCGATAAAGGTCCAGTATCAAATCAAGGGCAAGATGCATGATCTTTGGCTTGTTGTAACCAAAAGGGCCAATGGCGGATATTGCTGGCTACTGACACGTTCTCCAAAAGACAGTATTGTTGAAGTAATCAAAGAAGCATTTACAGCCTATGGTTTTAGGTGGAAAATAGAGGAGTACCACCGACATATCAAGGAATGTTACAACCTGGAAGACATACAAATCAAAACATTCGAAGGCTTACAAAGCATGCTGGCAATACTGACAATAGCCATGAGCATCATATACTCATCGCTTTCATCCCTGCACACAAGGCTGTTGCTTGAAAGTGGGGTAAAAACACTAAACAAAGAACGTATGTACGAACTACGCAATTTTATCTATTACAAAATCAGCACGATAATAAAAGTATTGCTGGCCAATATGACACCAAGGGCTTTCCTTCCTCAATCAGATCCATCTCCTAATGACGGACAGTTAAGCCTTTTACTAAATTTTGAAAACTAAAAACGGGAGATGGTCAATTATAAATGGTATAAACTGCAATCAATAATTAAAATTCTCCTTGTCATGTGAAAAATAAAATCTAATTTGCGGCTGATGAAACAATCGGTCAAATATTACTCAAATCTATACCACAAATTTGGCGTCGGCCTGTTTGAGTGCTGGATTAATTGATCCCCCCTTTCTGTCGTCCGGCAGGACATTCTTTACTTTCTCAGAAATTACCACTCGTACTTTATTTCAATTTTTCACCCATGACGGGAACAATATTTGATATTAAACGCTTTGCGGTGCATGACGGTCCTGGCATTCGAACCACGGTCTTCTTTAAAGGCTGTCCGTTAAATTGTCAATGGTGCCATAACCCGGAAAGCATTGACCGCCACCCGGTATGCATTCAAAAAACTTCGAGGCTGAACGGTCGCGAGTTTGTCAATGACGAAATGATCGGTTATGAAATAAGCCCTGATGCATTATTTGACGAGCTTAAAAAAGAGCAGGTTTTCATGGAAGAATCTTCGGGCGGAGTAACATTCTCAGGGGGAGAACCCTTACTGCAACACGAGTTTCTTTTTAAAATGCTTCAACTGTGCAAAGCCCGGGGGATGCATACGGCCGTCGATACCACCTTGTTTTCAAGTTGGGAGATTGTCGCCCGTATGGCCGAAGCCACTGATTTATTCCTGGTTGATTTGAAATTGATAGACGACCAAAAACATCAATTTTACACTGGGGTTTCGAATGCGGCCATTCTGAAAAACATACGAAAACTTGTGTCCGGAAATGTACCTGTGCGCATCCGCATTCCAATGATTCCGGAAGTGACTACAAGCCCTGAAAACATTGCACTAAGCATTGCTTTTCTGGGTGAGTTGAAAGGCCGGGTTGAAGCGGTTGACTTGCTGCCCTTCCACAACACCGCCAATGAGAAATACAAACGGGTTCACCTTGAAAATCAATTTTCGGGCAAACATTCCATGAAAAAGGAAGAATTAACAACGATTAAAAATCAATTTGAAGCGGCTGGATTTGCCGTTAAGATTGGCGGCTGATTGAGGGGCGGTCACAGTCACAGTCGCGGTAATTTATATTTGAGATACAGAGAACTAACTCATACATCATTCAACTTTAAAAGAAATGACACCAAGAATAAAAAAACTACGGGAACAAAGCCTGAATGCCATCAACCGGATTTCGGCAGAACGGGCCTTGCTAATTACTGACTTCTATGAGAGCCACCAATCGTTTGGCGATTCCATTCCAGTGCAACGGGCAAAAGCATTTCGTTACATCATGGAAAGCAAGTTTATCTGCATAAACGACGATGAACTGATTGTTGGAGAACGCGGCCCCGCTCCCAAAGCAACGCCCACCTACCCCGAAATTACCGTACACTCGTTGCAGGACTTAGACATTTTGAACTCCCGCGAAAAAGTCTGGTTTCGGGTGGACAAGGAAACGCGTGATGCGTACGAACATCGTATTATCCCCTTTTGGGAAGGCCATTCCAACCGCGACCGCATCATGAGAAACATGCGTCCCGAGTGGCATGACGCCTACGAAGCCGGAATCTTTACGGAGTTTATGGAACAGCGCGCCCCCGGACATACCGTTGCCGGGAACAAGATTTATCAGAAAGGCATGCTCGATATTGTTTCAGACGTGAACGAAAGCCTTTCAAAACTGGACTTTCTCAATGACCCAAACGCCTTTGACAAGCAGGAAGAACTCAAAGCCATGCAATTGGCGGCCGAAACAATTATCTTGTTTGCCAACCGGCATGCAGAAAAGCTGGAGGAATTGGCGAACGGTGAAATAAATGCCGGGCGTAAATCAGAGCTAAAAACCATGGCAACTGTTTGCCGCAATGTACCCGCCCGGAAGCCTCAAACCTTCCACGAAGCATTGCAATACTATTGGTTTGTCCATTTAGGCGTCGTTACCGAGCTCAACCCGTGGGACTCATTTAACCCCGGGCGCCTGGATCAGCATTTATATCCGTTTTATAAAAAAGAAATTGCGAAAGGCACACTCACAAAAGAAAAAGCAATTGAACTGTTGCAAGCTTTCTGGGTAAAATTCAACAACCATCCGGCACCTCCCAAAGTGGGTGTAACAGCCTTGGAAAGCAACACCTATACTGACTTTGCCCTGATCAATGTGGGAGGCGTAAAACCAGATGGCTCCGACGCGGTGAACGAACTCTCTTACATTATTTTGGATGTGATTGAAGAAATGCGCCTGTTGCAGCCAAGCTCCATGGTCCAACTGAGCAAGAAGAATCCTGAAAGTTTTATCAATCGGGCGGTGAAAATTGTAAAAACAGGTTTCGGGCAACCGTCCATTTTCAATACCGATGCCATCGTCCAGGAGCTTGTCCGGCAGGGGAAAGACATCGTTGATGCCAGAAACGGAGGAGCCAGCGGTTGTGTTGAAAGCGGAGCTTTTGGAACCGAAAGCTACATCCTGACAGGTTATTTCAACTTACCTAAAATTCTTGAAATTACCTTAAACAATGGCTTTGATCCCCGGACCCAAAAGCAAATTGGCATGCAAACCGGCGACCCGGAAACCTTTGAAAGCCTGGATGAGTTGATGGCTGCCTTTGAAAAGCAGGTCAACCATTTTGTTGATATTAAAGTTACGGGCAGCAACATCATTGAAAAGATTTTCATCCAGCATGTTCCTACGCCATTTTTGTCGCTGGTTATTGATGACTGTGTGCATACCGGAACAGATTATATCGGCGGCGGCGCGCGCTACAATACCAACTACATCCAGGGCGTTGGGATGGGGACCATTACCGACTCCCTGACTGCGCTGAAAAAACATGTTTTTGAAGAGAAAAGCTACAACATGGGGGCGTTTCTTTCTGCCTTGAAACACAACTTTGAAGGCACTGAGGATCTCCATTACCAATTGGTCTATCAAACACCCAAATACGGAAATGACGATGATCGCGCAGATGACCAGCTTCGCGAAGTCTTCGAAATCTATTACAATGCCGTGAACGGACGAAAAAGTCCGCGCGGTGCCGATTACCGGATCAACCTGTTGCCAACCACCTGCCATGTATATTTTGGCAGCGTCATGCAGGCCAGCGCCGATGGACGAATGGCGGGAACTCCGGTTTCAGAAGGCATCTCGCCCGTTCAGGGAGCCGACCGGAAAGGGCCAACTTCGGTTGTTAAGTCTGCGGCAAAGATTGACCACCTGAGGACCGGAGGAACGCTTTTGAACCAGAAATTTACCCCTTCATTTTTTGAAGATGATGATGCGATTCAGAAAGTTTCGAGCCTGGTGCGAAGTTACTTCCGAATGGATGGCCATCACATTCAGTTTAACGTGGTGAATGCCGAAACCCTCCGTGAAGCGCAAAAACATCCCGAAAACTTTAAAGACCTGATTGTCCGGGTGGCCGGATACAGTGACTATTTCAACGATTTAGGAGAAGACCTTCAAAATGAAATTATTAACAGAACGGAACATGAAAACTTTTAAGACTTTATTTTACCTTTCGGTTTTGCTTTTGACAGCATTCCCCGCGGCATCGCAAACCATTCGTGAACGCTATGAAAAAGCTGAAAGCTTTCTACCCAAAAACATTTCCAAACTGGTGAGCAACATTGAACTTCATCCGCACTGGATTGAAGAAAGTTCAGATTTTTGGTATGTTGAGGAAATCCCTGAAGGAAGCAAATACATGCTGTTCGACTCAAAGAAGGGAACAAGCCAGCCCGCTTTCGACCAACAGGCCATTGCGAAACGAATCGGAGAAAAAATAGATCAAGCAGTCTCACCCGATTCGCTTCATCTGCACGATCTGAAATTTGCAGCAAATAAAAAATCAATCAATTTCAGGCTGAAGGATGAACGGATTTTTATTGAACTTTCCGGATACACGATCACCAAAGCAGAAAAGATTGAAGCTAAAACACCCGCATACGAATCGGGTTCACCTGACCAGAAATGGACCGTCTCGCTAAAAGATTATAACCTCTACCTGAAGAATACCGAAACAGGTGAAGAATCGGCCCTTACAACCGATGGCATGGAGAAATACGAGTATGCCAATCCGGCAGATAACTGGGAAAAATTGATTGATGTATCGAAAGGCGACAGCTACGATCCGCATATCGATATCCGATGGTCTGATGATTCGAAGAAATTTGTCACCTATAAAATTGATCGACGAAAAGTCGGATTAATGTACCTGTACCAAAGCATGCCCGACAGCGGCTACCGGGCCAAAGTGTTGGCTTACGAGCGGGCAATCCCGGGCGAAGATGCCATCATGCAGGAGTTCTGCGTATTCGATGTTGAAACGAAGAAACAAATCAAACTTGACCTTCCACCGATTCCCGATATTTGCGTGAGTTTCGGCCCGCAATGGCTTGATGGTTCCGACGAGTTGATGCTTGGAGCTTATCAACGAGGCTACCAATCACAGGATATTTACCTTGCCAATGCCAATACCGGTCAGGCAAAAATCATTTTGCATGAGCAAGCCAAAACAATGATAGAAACACAACTGACGACCTGTCGTTGGATCAAAAACTACCAGGAGTTTCTTTATACCTCCGAACGCGACGGCTGGAACCACATTTATCGATACAACAAGGATGGCAAAATCCTAAATCAGGTTACAAAAGGGGAGTTTGTAGTCAAAAACATCGTAGCTATCGATGATAAGAACGACAAGATCTATTTCACAGCCTGCGGAAAAGAACCCGGGATTGATCCATATTACCAACAATTCTTTAGCATTGACCTGGACGGAAGGAATATGCAGCTGCTTACCCCCGAAAATGCCTATCACAACATAAGCCTGTCTGCCGACTTTAAAACCTTTGTTGACAATTATTCGCGCATTGACATGAAGCCGGTGTCGGTTGTGCGCTCAACAACGGCTGGTAAAGTCATTGCCCAACCCATAACAGCCAATATCGACGCCTTACTGGCAACCGGCTGGCGATTTCCTGAACCGTTTAAAACCAAAGCCCGCGATGGGGAAACCGATCTATACGGAGCCATCTATTATCCGTCCGATTTCGATTCAACCAAAACCTATCCGGTTATTGACGGAACCTACTCCGGACCGCAAGCGGTCCGCACACCCAAGACCTTTAACAGCGCCTACCGGTCGTACGATGTGTCCTTTGCTGAGCTGGGTTTCATCGTCATTACGGTCGATGGCCTTGGAACGGCCATGCGTTCGAAGAAGTTTCATGATTTTTCATACAAAAACCTGGGAGATATTGGCGCCGAAGATCATATCAAGGCCATTAAAACACTCGCTGCCGAACGTCCCTACCTGGACGCAACAAAAGTTGGCATTTACGGCCATTCAGCAGGGGGGTACGATGCTTGCCGGGCCTTGTTAACCCATCCTGAATTCTACTCGGTAGGTATTTCATCAGCCGGCAATCACGACAACCGCATTGCCAAAGCCTGGTGGGACGAACAATACCAGGGATTAGTTGGCGTGCACTACGATGAACAGTCGAACTTTAATATGGCAGATAAGCTGGAAGGGAAACTGCTCTTGGTTCACGGAGATCTGGATAACAACGTCAACCCGGCATCAACGCTGAGGATGGCCGGCGAGCTTATCAAACACAACCGGGATTTTGACATGCTGATCATTCCAAATAAGAACCATGGAAGTGTGTTTGAAGTACCCTATTTTCTGCGGAAACGTTGGGACTATTTTGTGGAGAATTTGCTCCGCATTGATCCTCCCAAGAACTATGAACTGAAAACCTATTAAAAGGCAATGGTGAATTTATGAGCAGGAAGGGAAACAACCATCGTTTAGTGAACGGCCTGTCGTTGATGTGCTTATTCGTGCTTTTGGGATTTCAGCACCAAGGTCAAGCGCAAAACGACGAGCCGGTGCACTTTCTGCATTACACAACAGAAGATGGTTTGCCTTCCTCTTATGTAAAAAGTATCGTTCAGGATTCGGACGGGTTTATCTGGGCCGCGACGCGATCGGCCAATGTTCGCTTTGACGGAAAAACGTTTCGCGAGTTCCCGGCTTTTGATAGTGAACACCGTCCGGTTAAGATTTTTTGCAACAAACTTTTCATGACCCGCGATTCAACCCTCATTGCGCGAACGAATAACGAAAAGTATTACTACTTCGACAGCGACAAGGAGGGGTTTTTTCCTTACCCGATTTTAACCGCACTGGGTCCAACAACGGCTATTGTGCCAACAACCAATGGATTTTGGGTTTGCCAAAACAACGAGCTGTTTTTTTTAGACCAGCACAGCGGGCAACGCGAAAGCCTGCGGCAGAAATTAAAACTACATCAACTGCCTGATCAAATTCAATTTACAGGAGTTTATGAACGAGGCGACTGGCTCATTTTTTCAACCAATGCGGCAACTATTTACAGCTATCGCTACAGCCGGCAAGAACTAAACAGATATGATCTCCCCGGTGAACTCAACCCCATTCAGTTTGATTTACGTTTGATTGACTTCCGCGGGAACTTGTGGATCTCCTCATTCGATTATGGCGTTGCACGTCTTCATCTGGAAAGTGGACAATATCACTTTTATGCTGAAGAACGAAATAATCAGCGTCACATTCCCCACAACCTCGTTCATTGTTTTACTGAAGACCAAAGGGGGCGGGTCTGGATCGGCACCGAATCGGGATTGGCTATTTATGACGGGGAAACAGGTATCCTGAACCTTCACAACCACAAGCTTTCGGAGCCAAACGGACTGAATACCGACCCCATTTACGATGCCTATTGCGATAAGCAGGGCAATGTTTGGCTGGGAACTTACTTTGGAGGTATTAATTTCTGGAGCGGTGAAAAACAGTTTTTACGCACCTGGACTCCGGGTTATGGGAAATGGCAAATCACGGGTAATGTGGTCAGCTGTCTGATTGAGGATCGAGATAAAAACCTTTGGATTGGACTGGAAGACAAGGGACTGAACAAACTTGACATCCGAACCGGAGAGATCACCCATTACTCGTCGGAGGACGGCACAAACAACCTTTCCTATAACAACCTGCATGATTTGCTGTTTGTGAATGACCATGAGCTTTGGATTGGCACCTATACCGGCGGAATTAACATCCTGAACACAAAAACCAATCGTTTCAGCTACTACAACCGAAAAAATACAAACGGAGTTCTTTCCGATGTTATTTACATGTTTAAGCAGGTAGGCAACACCATCTATATTGCAACATCCGAGGGAATTGTCGTTTTTGACAGACAAGACAAAACTTTTCGGAGACTCAAACCCGACATTATCGGAGGTATTCAGTTTGAATGCATTAGTTCAGTTAACGACCTGCTTTGGTTTTCTTCGGCCGCGCAAATCTTTCAGTACAATCCGAAGAACGATTCGCTGTACTCCTTCGACCTGGTTCCCGAAATGAGAAGTATTAACTTCGTCAAAGCCGATTCGAATGGCCGGATTTGGATTGGGGATTGCTATGAAGGCTTGTGTTATTACATCCCCGAGCAGGGAACCGTCAGGCATTTCAATCCCGGCAACGGATTTCCGGCCCATTGGATCTTTAGTTTGGAGGAAGGTAAAGATGGCTGGTTCTGGGCAAGCACCGACAAAGGATTGATTAAGTTTAAACCAGAAACCGGCAGCCACGTTTTGTACGACAGTAACTCGGGCATACCGTTCAATCAGTTTAATTACCGGGCCTCTTTTACCGACAGCAAAGGCAACATTTACTTTGGCGGCAACAATGGCATGATTTCATTTAACGAAGATGCGGAGTCATTCGCTCCGCAAAAACTACCGATTGTATTTACAGGCATCCAGCTATTCAATAAACCACTTCGTCCGGGCGATATCAAGTGCCTCAACAAGTCAATTAACAAGCTCGACAAGCTTGTGTTAAAATATAACCAGAATGTATTCACTATTGAGTTTACCGCCTTCTGCTACGCTTCGGGCGGACGTTGCCAGTACGCTTATTTTCTGGAAGGTTTTGAAACCGCATGGAATACGGTGGGCAATCGAAACTTCGCCACTTACACCAACCTTAACCCCGGAACCTACACCTTTCGAGTAAAAGGATCGATGGGCGGCAATCAAAACAAATCCGAAGAACGGCAGCTCACCATTATTGTCCGGCCACCTTTCTGGTTAACCGGCTGGGCTTTTACGTTTTACCTTGTTTTTGGGGCTTTAATATTCATCCTGGTATTCCGCGTGGGCAAAAACCTGGAAAAAACAAAAGCGCTGGCTCAGTTGGAGCATCGCGAAAAGGTGCACGCCGACGAAATTCACAAGGTAAAACTCGAATTCTTCACCAATATTTCGCACGAACTTAAAACCCCGTTAACGCTGATACTGGGCCCGCTCAAAAAGATCACCGAAGAAGAAAAACTCAGCCCGGCATTCCGTAAACAGCTGATTGGCATCGAGCGCAATGCCAACCGGTTGTTTCAGTTAATCAATCAACTGCTGGAATTCAGGAAAATTGAAAACGGAAAAGAAAACCTGAAAATTTCGCCTTGCGAACTGCGTCCGATGATGGAAGAAATCTCCAATTCATTCGAAAATGCCGTCGATAGCAGGGACATTGATTTTCAGCTTGACTTTCCTCCAACCGGAAAAATGGCCTGGATAGATGTCGATAAAGTGGATAAAATCATTTTTAACCTGTTATCTAACGCCTTTAAATTCACCCCTGAAGGTGGACGAATCTCCTTTTCCGTTGAGTTGAAAAAGCGCAAAAATCGTACTGCGGATGAACTGGTTGATCTGATTATTGGGATCTCGGATTCAGGAAAAGGCATCAAGCCCGAGATGTTGGAAAAAGTTTTTGACCGTTTTTTCCAGATTGAAGACGGGCAACGTCACAACAATGGATCAGGCATTGGTTTGGCCTATGTAAAAAACCTGGTTATCCTGCATAGAGGAAACATCACTGTTGACAGCATTGTAAACAAAGGGACACACTTCACCGTAAACCTGCCCATCAATAAAGAAGATTTTAGTTCAGCAGAAATATCAACAGAGCCAGCTCAATACCAGCCACGCAGGGAAGTCCCCGACGTGCAGCTCATCCATCAAGGTAAAAGTGAATCGGTCAATCCAGATGTTTTTTCTTCCAAACCCATGATTCTAATTGTGGAAGACAATCTAGAATTAATCAGCTTTATGAAGGAAACCCTGGAGTTAAAATACCAGATTGTAACTGCCCTGAACGGTATGAAAGCGCTGGAAAAGCTGGAATCCGTCACGCCCGACTTGATTATCAGCGACATTATGATGCCGGATATGGATGGATTGGAACTCACCCACCGCTTAAAATCGGACCTGAGCATTTCACATATCCCAATCATTTTGCTCACATCGCAAAGCGGAGAGGATAACAGACTGGGTGGTTTACGTTCGGGAGCCGACTATTATATCGAAAAGCCATTTTTCCCCAATATACTGGAGCAAAACATCGAAAACATTCTGAATACACGGAAACGACTGATCGAACGGTTCAAATCGGATGATTCCATGCCGGTCGAGAAAATGGCCCATTCCGAGTCGGACAAAGTTTTCATTGAAAAGCTTACGGCGATTATTAAGGAAAACATCAACAACCCCGACCTTGATGTAACCCTGCTAAGACACGAAATGGGCGTCAGCCGTTCGCTGCTTCACCTGAAACTAAAAGGACTGGTTGGTTGCTCAAGCACCGAATTTATCCGCGCCATCCGGCTCAAAGAGGCTATAAAGCTTATTTCGTGCGGAAAGTGCAATATTTCGGAAGCAGCCTACGAAACCGGGTTTTCAAGTCCAACCTATTTCACCCGGCGTTTCCGCGAGTTTTACGGTAAATCTCCAAGGGAATACTTCAACCTGTAATCAATCAATTTGCTCTTAGATACTGATGTCGTTTCGTTCGTGAAGGTTTCGGAGACCGAAAACCGGCCGCGAAAATTAGTGACGTTACCGACATTTTTTTGTGACGTCGGGAAAAAAAATTGGTGACGTCAACAAATAAATTTATTGACGTCAGAAAATAAAATTGGTGACGTCAGAAAATAAATTTATTGACGTCAACAAATTTCTCCGCAATTCGCTCACGGGAATATACAGGAAATACGTCAGTTGGACAGTTGTATCACTTTTTTACACAATGGTGATGGTCGAAGAATCAAATAATGACATACTTGCTACCACAATCGTTAAACGCAGTATAGTATTAACTCTTAACACACCTAACTTTATGAAAAGAAAATGGATTTATGACCGTCCCTGCAGGTTGTCGATTAAACCCGTCTTATTGATGAGACTAATCGTTGTTTTCCTCTTGTTTACAACGATAACAACGTTTGCACACACTAATGCACCAAACCAGATGCTGACCTCTGCTTCTGACCATGCCATGGCTTATGGGCAGGTAGACACCCCTTCCCAAGCGGATCAACCGGTGCCAATCAAAGGGCAGGTAAAAAGTGCAGCAGGAGAACCTCTGCCAGGAGTTTCGGTGGCTATTAAGGGGACCTTCAGGGGAACAGTTACCGATGAAAATGGAAAATATTCCCTTAATGCAAACCCGTCCGATGTATTGGTATTCTCATTTATCGGTTTTAAAACTATGGAAGTACCTATTACGAACCAAACATCTTATGACATTGTGCTTGAGGAAGAATTAATCGGGTTGGAGGAAGTTGTAGCCATTGGGTATGGCAGCATAAAAAAAGGCGATGTAACCAGTTCTATTGCTTCTGTCAAATCTGATGACTTTGTAAAAGGTTTTGTACGTGATGCAGCTCAACTTGTTCAGGGCAAAGTTGCTGGATTATCAGTAAGCTTACCTACTGGTGATCCAACAAAAGGAGCATCCATAATGCTCAGGGGGGTTTCTTCTTTATTGGGAGGAAGAGAACCACTAGTACTTGTTGATGGTATTCCGGGAAACTTGGGGACAATTGCTCCCGAAGATATTGCATCCGTTGATGTATTGAAAGATGGATCGGCAACTGCTATTTATGGTACCCGTGGTACCAATGGTGTAATTATTATTACAACTAAGCAAGGATCCAATGAAATGGAGCCAACAATCGAATATTCAGGTTATGTTTCCCTTTCTCAGATTAATAACCAACTTGATTTTCTGAGTGCCGATGAATTGAGGCAAAAATCAGCTGAAGGTTTTTTCCAAGAGAATAAAAATAATTGGAAAGATTATGGTTCGGATACTGATTGGTTGGATCAGATCACCAGAGATGCTGTGAGCCATGTTCACAATGTGATTTTCCGTGGAGGAAGCAACAATACGAACCTTACAGCTTCCGTAAACTACAAGAACAATGAGGGGATCTTCATTAAGTCTGACAATGAAAAAATGACCGGACGTATTGATGTAAACCACAGTATGTTCAATGGAAAACTGAAAACCAATATTGGAATTATTGCAAGTGAGCAAAAATATTGGACCGGAGGTGACGGTTACAGTTTCAATACGTATATATATCGTCAGGCACTTATCCGGAACCCAACCGAACCCATTTACAATGCAGACGGCTCATGGCATGAGGTCAATCATTACTTTTACGATAATCCGGTTGGATATCTAAACGAATCAGATGGACAAAACCGTTATCGCAATCTTCGTTTCACGGGTAGTCTTACATATTCTCCAATTGAGGGTTTGAATATTAAAGGTTTGGTTGCGCGCAAAGGAAATTCAAACATGCGCGGTTTTTATCAAACCCATGCACACGTTTCAACCACGAAACAGGGAAGTGACGGGTTTGCTTCTCGTGGGGCTGATGATTATGTTGGCAATTATCTGGAATTCTCTGCTAACTATAATAAAACGATTGGAGAACATCGTTTTACCGGTCTTGCAGGTTATAATTATGAAGACAATACTTACGAAGGTTTCTGGGCAAATAATAAATATTTTCCAACAGATGCATATACCTACAATAAGCTTGGCATTGGGCAAGCACTCCCTCAGGGGGTGGCAGGTATGGATAGTCATAAATACTCAGACAAGTTGATTGCTCTATTTTCAAGGATTACCTACAGTTATGCTGATAAATATTTATTAATGGCTAGTTTGCGTCGCGAAGGATCTTCTCGTTTTGGAGAAAATCATAAATGGGGTTACTTCCCTGGTGTTTCAGCCGGATGGCGAATCAATGAAGAAAATTTCATGGCTAATATCGGCTGGGTCGATAACTTGAAGCTTCGTGCCGGGTTTGGTATCACAGGTATCAATGTCAATAACAATTACGAATCCTTGAGCAGCTTGAATTATGACAAATATTTTTTGAATAATGGTAAATGGTTGCGTGAATTAATTCCCGCACGCAATGCGAATCCAGATTTGCGTTGGGAGAAAAAAGAAGAAATAAATGTTGGTATTGATTTCGATCTATTTGGAGGACGATTAGGTGGATCGCTAGATTATTATAATCGCACAACGAAAGATGCTCTTTGGAACTATGATGTTCCTGTACCTCCCTATTTATCTGAAAGTATAATGGCCAATGTTGGGGTAATCGAAAACAAAGGTTTTGAAGCCCTAATTAATGTTGTTCCAATTATAACAAGCGACTTTACCTGGAGGGCTAACTTTACCTATTCAACCAATTCCAATAAATTGGTTTCTCTCTCTAATGATAAGTTTCAAACAACAAATGATTTTTTCGATGAAGGCCATACCGGAGAGCCAATCCAGATTAGCACTCACCGGATCAAGATAGGTGGACCAATTGGTGATTTCTTTGGTTTACGAAGTGTAGGCATAACATATGATGGTGATGAATATGGAACGGACTCAACCGACGATGACGATAAAAACGAACCAGGTGTTTGGTTGATTGAAAAACCGGACGGAACTATTATTCCGGCAACACAATCATCCGAGGCTGATCGCCAAGTGTTAGGGAATGGCCTACCAAAGCATTATTTGAGCATGAATAATACCTTCACCTACAAAAGGTTTGATTTGAACGTGAATATGCGGGCTGTCTTAGGTTTCCAAATCCTGAACTTTCAACGAATGTACTACGAAAACCCGGCAATCCAATACAATATGCTTGATTCCTCATTTGATATACTTTATGGGAAAGAGGTTCTGTCCGATGTGCAGCGTTTTGTCAGCCATTATATTGAAGATGGGGACTACTTGAAAATTGATAATATCACCTTAGGTTATACCTTCAATGTAAAAAACAACAAATCAATTAAAAACTTAAGGGTATATGCTTCAGGAATGAACCTATTTACGTTCACCGGCTATAAAGGTATCGATCCTGAAGTCGGCAGAATTAGAGCACAAGACTCAGGAAGCCTTGGATTGTCTCCCGGAAACGATGACAGGGATCAATATCCTACAACGAGATCTTTCACATTCGGTGTTAATGTAACTTTTTAACAAGTGTATTGGAAATTCTTAAATTCTTAGAAAAATGAAAATAAATAAATATATAAGGAAAGTTGCCAGAATAACATTAACATCATTTGGCATTGCTACCATAATCGTTACGGGAGGATGCTTTAACCTTGATGAAGAAGTATTTTCCGAAATTACTGAAGACTCATTTGTCCCAGGGGAATCAGATGTTGTTGCCCTTATGGCATCAGGTTACACACCTTTACGTTATATCATGGATTGGCAGGGCTTATTCGATCTACAAGAAGAACCAGGTGACATGTTTATCACTCCAACTCGTCCGAATGGATGGGATGATGCTGGGACCTACAAACGGATGCACTGGCATACATGGAATAATGTACAATGGCAACCGCGTAATACTTGGATCAGTTGTTATAACGGTATTAATAATTGTAACCGGGTAATGCTCCAGGTTGAATCAGGCTCTCTTCCTCTTGAAGAAGGACAAGATGAGTCAATTATTGCAGAAATGAGAGCCTTGCGTGCTTTATGGTATTCGATTCTTGTAGATACCCATGGTAATGTTCCTCTTATTGTGAAATTTAGCGAAGATATACCTGAGCAAAAAAGCAGGACTGAGATATATGAATTTATCGTTTCTGAATTATTGGATGTAATACCAAAACTATCTACAGAAGTTGATCAATCAACATATGGTAGGCTAACGAAATGGGGAGCATTGCAAGTTTTAGCCAGGGTTTACCTTAATGCAGAGGTGTATAAAGGTTCAGCAGAGTGGGATGAATGTCTTGATGCTTGCAATCAGATTATTGCAAGTGAAAAGTTTGAACTTGATCCCAACTATAGAGCTATTTTTGCAACGGAGAATAGTAATTCTCCGGAAATTGTATTTGCTGTTCCATATGACGAAATATATGGTTCAAATTGGAATGCTCACATGAAAATGCTACTGCCAAACCACAGACTTGTATTTAACATGGAAGCTGAACCTTGGGGAGGGTCAAGTTGCAATCCACAAATGATTAACAGTTATGATACAGATGACAAACGTCTGGGATATACTTGGTTGATTGGAGACCAGATTAGTGCGATTGATGGCAGTGTTGTGATGACTCTTGTAAATAAAATGCCCAGTATATATAACTGTAAATTTGAAGAAGGGTTCCGCTGCCAAAAATACGAAATCGCAAGTGGTGCAAAAAGTGGTTTAAGTAATGACCTTCCTTATTTCCGTTATACTGATGTTTTAATGATGAAAGCAGAATGTCTTTTGCGCACTGGTAAAGCTGATGAGGCAGCCGCAATCGTGACCCAGGTTCGCGAGCGTGTATTCAACGATCCGGAGAAAGCAACAGTTAGTGGAGCTGAATTGGCCGGAAATACAACTGTACAATATGGTACTTTAGCCGAGGATGGGTCTATTGCTGATCCTGGTGATCAAACCCCGGTACAATATGGTCGGTTCCTTGATGAATTAGCTTGGGAATTTGCAGCTGAATTCCGTCGCCGCACCGATATGATCCGCTTTGGCGTTTACCAGACTAAGAGTTGGTACAACCATACCCCTCAGGGACTGCACACGATTCTGTTTCCAATCGGATTGGAAGAGCTTAATACAAACACCAACCTGAAACAAAACCCGGGTTATAACTAGTAGAGCAAATGAAGAAATTTTTCACAATCATTCTTTGTATCGTGTGTTTGGCAGGCAACGCGCAAGACAGGCAGGCTACCGGATACCCAATCACTCCGGTTCCGTTTACGGCGGTTAAGGTCTCCGGCTCCTTTTGGGGGCAGCGGTTGAAAGCCAGTCGTGAAGTAACGATTCCACTGGCCTTTAGTAAATGTGAAGAAACCGGAAGATACGAGAACTTTGTCCGGGCAGCGCATTCCAGTGATACCATCGAAGTGAAAGGCTACTCCTTTGACGACACCGATGTGTACAAAACCATCGAGGGCGCCAGCTATTCGATGCAAACCTTCGCTAATCCCGAACTCGAGCACTATATCGACAGCGTGTTAGCCATCGTTGCTGCAGCCCAGGAACCCGACGGTTACCTGTATACGTCGCGCACCATGAACCCGGCTCATCCGCATGAGTGGGCCGGCGAAAAACGCTGGGAAAAAGAAGAAGACCTGAGTCACGAGCTTTACAACCTGGGGCACATGATTGAGGGGGCCATTGCCCATTACCAAGCTACCGGGAAGACAACTTTCCTGGAAATTGCTGAGAAATATGCCGACTGCGCCGTTCACGAAGTGGGTGGTCAGCCGGGACAGGCCTGTGTTGTTCCCGGTCACCAGATTGCTGAGATGGCCCTGGCCAAGTTGTATGTGCTAACCGGTCAGCAGAAATACCTCGACCTGGCCAAATTCCTGCTCGACAAGCGTGGCTATACAACCATTAAAACCGAATACAGCCAGTCGCACCTGCCGGTGCTCGAACAGTCCGAAGCGGTAGGACACGCGGTACGCGCCGCCTACATGTATTCGGGCATGGCCTATGTGGCCGCCCTTACCGGCGACACCTCTTATATCCACGCCATCGACCGCATTTGGGAAAACATTGTCAGCAAAAAGCTATACATCACCGGGGGCATTGGCGCGACCAACCACGGCGAAGCTTTTGGTAAGGACTACGAGCTGCCCAACATGTCGGCCTATTGCGAAACCTGCGCCGCTATTGGCAATGTTTACCTCAACTATCGCCTCTTTCTGCTGCATGGTGAGTCAAAATACTACGACGTGTTGGAACGCACGCTTTATAACGGGCTTATCAGTGGTGTTTCACTCGAAGGCGATGGCTTCTTTTACCCCAATCCGCTTGAATCCATTGGCCAGCATCAGCGCCAGGCTTGGTTTGGTTGCGCCTGCTGCCCGTCTAATATCGCCCGGTTCATCCCCTCCGTGCCCGGATACATTTATGCGGTAGATGAGCAGGATTTGTATGTCAGCCTCTTTCTATCAAACGAAGCCGAAATTCAAGTTGAAGGCAAAACCGTTGGGTTAAAACAGACCACCCGCTACCCTTGGTCAGGCGACATTGAGCTGGAGCTTGAACCAAAGAAGAAGCAAAATTTTAACCTCAAAATACGTTTACCGGGATGGGTGTTGGGAAAACCAGTCCCCAGCGACCTGTACCGCTTCACGGACCGGAAACAACTTTCGTATTCTGTAAAAGTGAATGGGGAGTTGGTTACAAGCGAATTGACCAACGGCTACTTCACCGTATCGCGCCATTGGGCAAAGGGCGATAAAGTGGAAATCCACTTCGACATGGAACCGCGCACCGTAAAAGCTCATCCACTGGTGGAAGCCGACCAGGGAAAAGTGTCCATCGAACGCGGCCCCATTGTTTATTGTGCCGAGTGGCCCGATAACGACTTCAGCGTGCTGAGTGCTATTCTTCCGAAGAAACCAGTGTTCACCGTTGAACATCAGCCAGACCTGTTGTACAGTATTGATATGATCCACACCGACGCGCAGCTTTTGAGCTACAACACCGAAGGTAAAATTGAAGTAAAGGATGTCGGGTTGAACCTGATCCCCTATTATGCCTGGGCGCACCGCGGAAGCGGTGAAATGGCCGTATGGTTGTCGAACGACCTGAGCTCGAGCCGCCCGGTGCTGCCGGCAACAATTGCTTCGGAAAGTAAAATCGACGCGTCGCACCCGGTGAAAGCCATCAGCGCCATCAACGACCGCCTGGTTCCGAAAGATGAAAACGATCGTTCGGTGCCGTACTACCATTGGTGGCCAAAGGAAGGAACTACCGAATGGATTTCGTACGCGTTTGAGCAGGCAAAAACCGTAAGCAGCTCCACGATTTACTGGTATGATGATGGTCCATGGGGTGGTTGCCGCATTCCGGAATCGTATCAGATTTACTACCGGGATTTAAATGACAAATGGGCACCGGTTGAAGCGACATCACCTTATGCCGTAAAAAAAGGATTGCCCAACGAAGTCTCTTTCAAACCGGTAAAAACAACAGCGATTAAGCTTGAAGTCACCTTGCCCGAAAAACATGCAAGCGGAATTTTCGAATGGTCACTGGAATAAAACCTTAAACTAATATTCATTTTTGAAGCTGAATGCAACGATGAGATTGAAAAATATAAACTCCCTGATACTGGCCGGCTTGCTGGCATTCTCCTGTCACCAGAAAGAACCCGCTCCTAACGAGTCCCTAAATCCTGTTCCTTTCACAGCGGTACAATTAACCGATATATTCTGGGCGCCAAAAATAGCGGTCAACCGAACAGTCTCCATTCCGTCAGCCTTTGGCAAATGCGAAGAAACCGGACGCCTGGACAATTTCGCGCTGGCCGGTGGCTTAATAGAAGGTGAACATCAGGGGGATTTCCCATTTGATGATACCGACATCTACAAGGTGCTCGAAGGAGCTTCATACGCACTTGCCGTGCAATACGACCCGAAGCTCGACACTTACCTCGACAGCGTGATTACACTGATTGCTGCCGGTCAGGAAGCCGATGGCTACCTGACCACTTGTGTAACCAACAAAGCCGAACGACTGAAAGGCTGGTGGGGAAATGGGCGTTGGGATCGGCTGAACAGCCACGAGTTATACAACAGCGGGCACTTGTACGAAGCGGCCGTCGCCCATTTTCAGGCTACCGGCAAACGCTCGTTGCTCAACATCGCCCTAAAAAATGCGAACCTGGTCAACCAGATTTTTGGTCCCGGCGAAGGCCAGAAAAAAGTACCCTCGGGGCATCCGATCATCGAAATGGCGCTGGTAAAACTCTATCGGGCAACGAACGATGAAAAATACCTGAAGCTGGCCCGTTTCTTTATTGATGAAACCGGAAAAGGAACCGACGGACACCAACTGAATGAATACAGCCAGGACCACAAACCCATTGTTGACCAGGACGAAGCCGTTGGCCATGCCGTACGTCTGGGCTACTTGTACTCCGGAGTAACCGATGTGGCGTCGCTGATGCACGACCAGCCATTGGTGGAAGTCACTAAGCGGGTATGGGAGAATGTCGTTTCCAAAAAACTGTACATCACTGGCGGTATCGGTTCGCGTGCTCAAGGCGAAGGTTTTGGGCCCAACTACGAATTGCCCAATATGAACGCGTATTGCGAAACCTGCGCCGCCATTTCAAATGTGTACTGGAACTATCGTTTGTTTCTTCATGAACGTGATGCCAAATATTACGACGTGCTGGAGCAATCGCTCTACAACGGAGTCATTGCAGGCGTTTCACTCAGCGGCGACCAGTTTTTCTACGACAACCCACTCGAATCGGTGCATAACCATGAACGCGCTCCCTGGTTTGGCTGCGCCTGCTGCCCCGGAAATATTACCCGTTTCATGGCATCTGTGCCGGGCTACCTGTACACAACCGATTCCCATTCCGTGTATGTGAACCTGTTCGCCGAAGGCAACGCCCATATCCCGTTTGGGCACGATACCATTTCCATTAGCCAGCAAACCCGGTATCCCTGGGACGGAACAGTAACGATCCAAATCGACAAAGCGCCGTCCAACCGTTTCACCCTAAAAGTGCGTATCCCCGGATGGGCTCAAAATCAACCGGTGCCTTCTGATCTGTATCATTTCGCCGAACACAAGCCGGAATTCTTTTCGCTGCAACAAAATGGCAAAGACGAGTCAACAACCGTTGAAAACGGCTACATCAGCCTCACAAAACAATGGAAAGCCGGAGATCAGCTGACCCTGAACCTCCCCATGCCCGTGCGTAAGGTGGTCGCCAACGAACAAGTTGCCAACAACCGGGGAAAACTGGCTTACCAGCGCGGCCCCATCGTGTACTGTTTCGAAGATAAGGACAACAACGACGGCTTTCTGTTCAACAATTTTGCTGCACCCCACGAAAAGGTTGATGCCGAATTTGATAAGCAGCTCTTGGGAGGTGTGGTTAAATTAAAAATGAAAGGGAGCCAGGTGGTGCTCCAACAGGATCAAAAAGTAATTGAACCGGTTGAGCTGACGGCCATTCCGTACTATGCATGGAACAACCGCGGCACCTCAAACATGTTGGTTTGGCTGCCGAACCAGGAAGCTACAACTGTTCTAAAACCCGTGCCATCAGTAACCGACTCAGCTATTGCAATGGCCTCCAGCGGTTGGGCGCCTGGATTAAACGACGGCTTTGAGCCCAAAAGTTCAGGCGACACCGATAAATCCTATTTCTACTGGTGGCAAAAGGAAGGTTCCGAAGAGTGGGTTGAATATCAATTTAAAGAACCGGTAAGCCTTTCCGGGTCGTCGGTTTACTGGCTCAACATGGATCATTACGATGGCAATTACCGGGTTCCGGAAAGCTGGTCACTTCAAGTGAAAGACGGCAAAGGAAACTGGCGGGCGGTGGAAACAGGTGACACTTATACCACTGCCGTCGATCAGTACAACACCGTTCATTTTAAGCCGGTAAAAACAAAAGCCATTCGCATCCAGGCTCAGTTGGGAAAGGACGTCTCAGCCGGCATTCTCGAATGGAAAGTGCAATAGTACCAAACAGAACAACGATCATGACCATTAACCGAAAAGAATTTTTCAAAAAAGCATGTCTTGCAGGCACTTGTTTCTGTGGCTTTATTTCATTGTCTGCTCAGGAGCCGAATTTGCAGGGGATGTATAAACCTGAGGAAACTGATGATAAAAGCCGAAAATTTATGCAAGATTGGATTTCAACCCTCCTCCTGAATATTGATGAAAACACCGGAGACGAAGAATGCCGAAAAATCATGAACCCGTGCGCAATGGCACATTATAGTTTCCTTCAAATGGATAATATACTTGAACCTTATGTGGGTGATATCAATAAGTTTACTCAATTCATTTCAGAAAAATGGGATTGGAAGATAGACTATAACTATGAATCAGGAGTAATCATTGCCGATGAAAATAAGGTTCAGTGCGTTTGCCCGATGGTTAATAAAGAAAAAGGGGTACGGTCATCCATTTTATGTTATTGCTCCGAAGGTTTTGCTGAAAAAATGTTCTCTAAAGTTGCCGGGCATCCGGTTACAGCAAGGGTTATTTCTTCGATTCATCGAGGAAACGACCGTTGTAAATATGAAATTAGAATAAACCTCTCCAATTAGACTACGATGAATAATTTAAGAAGAATCCTTACACTACTCGTGCTGGCCTATGCTTCGGCGAATTTAGCCGGTGCACAGCACCCAGCGGCAGAGCAGGAGTACAAAATTACCGCCCCACCAGCAGAGCTGAACCTTGACCCCTTTTATAAAAAATTTGCAGACGTCAACGGCCTGGCGATTGTTAGCTCGTGGCGGGTGCCTGACTCAGCTTTCGTGCAAGCCTGCCACATCGTCGACTTCATGACCCGGGATTTGCCGAAAGAGACACTGGCACAACTAGTCAAAATGAAAGCCCGCATGGGCATTATGGCCCGCTACGAAGGCACCACCGACATTCCGGAACATGCTCACCTGGCAAACGACACGACACTAAACTGGGACTTGCGCGCCCGCGGGCTGGGTGGCGATATGGAGCTACCACTGACCACCTGTGCCGAAGAAAACCTGCTTTGCTATCAAATCGATAAATATCATGCGGAAGACATTGCGATTCATGAGTTTGCCCACGCCATTCATCTGATTGGCATTGCCCCGCTAGATACAACCTTCAACCAATTGCTGCAACATACGCTCGATGCTGCAATTGCCGCCGGCAAATACCAGAAAACCTATGCCGCAACCAATATTTATGAGTATTGGGCCGAAGGTGTGCAAAATTGGTTCAATGTAAACGCTGAAGTTGAGTTTCCTGACGGCAAACACAATTGGGTAAACACACGGGAGGATATGAAAAAATATGACTCGGATCTCTATGAAATAGTCAGCCGGTATTTTTCTGATTTCAAAGAAAACCCTTCCTGCCACAGCGCAACAAATCTCTTTAAAGACGATCGCTCAAAAACACGACACCGATGAAAATGATAAAATCAATGCCCATTCTGTTGCTGATCCTAATTACATGGACCGTTCATTCATGCCGTAACTCAGCCGAACCGCGGATTTCAACCAAAGGAAGTGAAGTTGTTGACTTTAAAGTGTTGACCTTTCCACTGGAGGATGTGAAGTTGCTTGACGGCCCATTTCAGCATGCTACTGAGCTTAACGTCCAGTCGCTGCTCAACTATGAGCCCGACCGTTTGCTGGCCAAATTCCGCAGCGAAGCCGGACTGAAACCAAAAGCGGAGCATTATGAAGGATGGGAAAGCAACACCATTGCCGGGCACAGCCTGGGGCATTATTTGTCGGCCATTTGCATGATGTATAAAACCACCGGAGATCAGCGCTTCCTCGATCGGGCGAACTACATCGTTGATGAACTCGATTCTTGCCAGAAGGCCGACGGAGATGGCTATATCGGCGCGTTCCCCGATGGAAAGCGCATCCTGGAAGAAGAGGTCGCCAAAGGTGATATCCGCTCCAAAGGTTTTGACTTAAACGGGATCTGGGTTCCGTATTACACCCAACATAAAGTGATGATGGGCTTGATGGATGCCTACGAATTGTGCGGTAACCAGAAAGCCCTGGACGTAAACATCCGGTTTGCCGACTGGCTGCACACGGTTGTCAGAGACCTAACCGACGAGCAGGTACAGGAGATGCTAAACTGCGAGCATGGTGGGATCAACGAGGCGTTGGCCGAACTGTACGGAGCCACCGGCAATGAAAAGTACCTGGAAATGTCCCGTATTTTTCACCATAAATCCATTCTCGACTCGCTGGCCAACGAAAAAGACATTTTGCCCGGAAAACATGCGAATACACAAATTCCCAAGCTGGTTGGACTGGCCCGCCGCTATGAACTGACTGCTGATCCGGCCGATCGCAAAGCATCCGAATTCTTCTGGGACCGTGTGGTCAATCACCATTCCTATGTTACCGGCGGACACTGCGATCACGAATACTTTGGCCCTGCCGATACGCTGCGCGACCGCCTCAGTGATGGCACGACCGAAACCTGCAATGTGTACAACATGCTGAAACTTTCCAGTCACCTGTTTGAATGGGAAGCCGAACCACGCGTGGCCGATTTCTACGAACGGGCGCTGTTCAACCACATTCTTTCGTCGCAGCACCCGCATGACGGACGTGTCATTTATAACCTCTCGCTCGAGATGGGAGGCCATAAAGTTTACCAGGACCCGCAATGGTTTACGTGCTGCGTTGGTACCGGCATGGAAAATCATTCGAAGTATGGAAAAAACATCTACTACCACAATAACGAGGAGTTGTATGTCAGCCAGTTTATTGCGTCCGAATTGAATTGGAAAGAGAAGGGGTTGAAGCTGACCCAGCAAACCAGCTACCCCGAAGAGCAAGCAACCAGCCTGACATTTTCATGTGGGCAACCAGTCGCTCTCACCCTGCAAATCCGTTACCCTTACTGGGCGGAAAAGGGTATTGAAATCATCGTGAACGGCCAGGCAAAGGCAGTTAAACAACAATCGGGGAGCTTTATTGCCATCGACCGCACGTGGCAAAATGGTGATGTAGTGGAAGTGAAAATGCCATTTTCGCTGCGGCTGGAAAGCATGCCCGATGATGAAAACCGCGTTGCCCTAATGTACGGGCCGCTGGTGCTGGCCGGCGACTTGGGTCCCGAAGATGACCCCGATGCATCAGAATTGCTGTATGTTCCCGTGTTGATGGCCGAATCGCGTAATCCCAAAGACTGGACCGAACCGGTTGAAGGCGAGCCAAACACCTTTAGAACAACAGCAGTAGGCCGACCGCGCGACATCTTTTTCAAGCCATTCTATGAGACGCACGAACGGCGTTATTCTGTTTACTTTGACCTGTTCAACGAAGAAAGCTGGGATCAGAAACAAGCGGAGTATAAAGCCAAACAAGAGCAGCAGAAGGAAATAGAACGCATGACCGTCGATTTCTTTCAGCCAGGACAAATGCAGCCCGAACGTGATCACAATTTTAAAAGCGAAAAAACCTGGGCCAATGAGTTCAAGCACAAACACTACCGCCAGGCCGACCGCGGAGGATGGTTCTCTTTTGAGATGGGCGTACACGCAGGCCAGCCCATGGCCTTGGCATTCGAATACTGGGGAGGTTTCCCGGGATCGTTAACCTTCGATATCCTGGTGAACGATACGAAAATAGCGACAGAGAACCTCTCGAACGCCCAACCCGGAGAATTCTTCTACAAACTATACGAACTGCCGGACCGTTTGACAGTGAATGGCGGTAAGGTAACGGTGAAATTAGTTCCGCACGAAGGGCACCGGACCGCCCATTTATTCAGTGTCCGGACCGTAAAAAGATAGCCGTTGTTGCAAGCAATGCGTTTTTTTTCAAACGAAAGAGACTGGCCATGTTTCATGCGCCGGTCTCTTTTTGTATATTGGTATGAAGTTGCCTTCATTTTGAAGATTAATTGACGCAGACTTCCGTTGAGTTGCTCTACTTTTTAAATTTTAACACCCTCTTTTTAGTCACGATCCCTAAAAACTGACATGAAATCGGGAGTATTTACAGAATCTCTGTTTGAATTAATCACTCCATCTCGAATTTAGATAGATCTTTGGTTATTGCTTGGGAGTGGCTGTGTCATTGCTGCTCCAGGTCTTTTATTATTCAGTAATTCCCGTATTGAGAATCTACTAAAATTAATCCATGTAAATATATTTATAAAAAGCTTGTGAGTTTGTAAAAAAAATTATAAACTTGCACGAGGTAAATAAAAATAATTCTAATTCGATTTCAGGTGGAAATATTTTCGAGGAATATAGAAGATGTTAATAATGAGAACCGACAGTATGCTCAAAAGAGAAAAATTGTTGGATTGCTCAATAAATCGGAGAAACCGCTAACCATTCCTGGTATCTGCAAAAAGGTGAAGTTAAGCGTTCCAACAGGCACAAAACTCATCAATGAGCTCATCAATGACGAGATTATTATAGAATATGGGAAAAAAGAAACCAACAATGGAAGACGTCCATCCTTGTATAAGGTTGATCCAAATTTTGCCTACTGTATAGGTGTTGTCGTTTTACTAAAAGGCATTTCTTTTTCGGTGTATAACCTGGATATGCGCAAGGTTTTCGAGTGTCAGGATGAGAATTTTGTCTTGGAGAACACTCCTGGTTGTTTGGATCGTGTCGTCGCTTTTATTCAGAATGCCATTTCTTCGTCAGGTATTAATGCTAGCCGGGTTTTAGGAATGGGAATGGGGATCACCGGGCGAGTAAACTCAATGACAGGATATTCGCATAATTACTTCAATTTTTTAGAAGGGTCGCTAATCGATTTCTTTTCGGAAAAATTCTCATTCCCGGTGCATATTGATAATGATACCCATGTGTTGGGTTTAGCGGAGCAATATTTTGGGGAAGCAAAGAATATAAAGAATGCGTTTGTCTTGAATTTAAGCAGGGGTATTGGACTGGCAATGATTGCAAATGGCGAACTGATTGTTGGAGAACAAGGTTTTGCTGGTGAATTCGGACACATACAAATGGGAGACTCAAACCGACTTTGTCTGTGTGGGAAGCGAGGCTGTTTGGGAACCGAAGTTGGCGGATATGCTTTGGAGCAAAATTTTCTGGATCATATCGAAAAAGGTGAAACTTCCTTATTGCTTACCCAAAGAGATCTGTGTGAAATAAAATATCAGGATATATTAAAAGCAGCGTCTGAGGGAGATGCACTAGCTATTTCTTTGACACACAACATTGGATTTAGATTGGGGAAAGCTCTTGGTAATATGATTAACCTTCTGAATCCCGGAGTCATTATCGTCGGTGGAGGTTTCTCACCGGTGCGGGATATTTTAACAGATTCGATCAAATCAGGGATGACTCACACGGCTTTGTCTCTTCCGCTCCGTAATTGCGACCTAATTTTTTCTTCCACTGAAGATGCAACCATTAAAGGAGCGGGCGCAATTGTACTTAGTCGATTACAGTTGATATAATAACTTACTAAACAAAAACCTAACAAAATAATCTATTATGAAGTGACAACGAGCTAATTATGATTCAAGAAAGAGCCTGCCACAAGGCTTCGGAGGCGCTATGACAGGCTACTAAAGTAATTTGAAATACATCAAATTTACTTCTTTTTAAGTGATATAGAAACATTTATTTTCGATCACTCCAAAAAATCGGGAAATAAAACTCTCTGTGTACATTCTATTTTATGAAAAATTTGAAGCTGACTAGCCACGAAACTGGCATTGGCAACTATCTGGATAGGATGTCACTAACGAAGGAATTATACAATATTTCTGAGGAACTATACAAAGAAATTACAAATCATTTAAGAGTAAAATCAATGCGAATTGATATGATGCAAAAAAGAATTTATCAATATGGGTGTCTGCTCATTCTCTTCATGTGTGTGTTTTCACAACACACATTCGCACAAACGGTGGTGAAAGGGAATGTATCAGAAGAGAACGGGGAGCCACTAGTTGGAGCCTCAGTTACTATAAAAGGAAAATTTGCAGGAACTGTTACCGATGTTAATGGTGACTATTCGATTGCTGTTGAAAATAGTAATGCGACGCTGGTCTTTTCTTTTATTGGATTTACAACCAGGGAAGTAAAAGTTGGAAGTCACCGAATAATAAACGTCAAGCTCAACGCATCGAGTGAAGGACTTGATGAGGTTGTGGTAGTAGGCTACGGTGTTCAAAAACGGATTAATATGACGGGAGCAGTCTCTCAGATTAATGCAGATGAATTGAAGAAGGCACCCATGCAAAACGTTTCTAACATGCTTACCGGAAAGATTACAGGTTTGACCAGTATTCAAACATCGGGAAAGCCAGGGGCTGACCAGGCAACTCTGTATGTACGCGGACTAAATTCATTTAGTGGAGGTAACGGTCCAATGGTAATTGTTGACGGTGTCCCTCGTCCTATAAGTTACCTAAACCCGAATGATGTAGAAAGCATCTCAGTTCTTAAAGATGCGTCGGCTGCTATTTATGGAGTACAAGGAGCAAATGGGGTTATTTTAGTCACAACAAAAGGAGGAACAGAAAGTGCGCCGAGTATTTCGTATGATGCCTCTTATACGGCAACTCAAAATACGGCTATGCCGGAAATGCTGAATGCTGTAGATTACATGTACTGGAATAACAAGGCGCGTGAAATGGATGGGCTTACTCCGCTTTGGACGGCAGATATTCAGAATAAAGTTCTGAACCAGGACCCAAATAGCGTGTGGGGACAGACGGATTGGCTGGATAAAGTTTTCCGGACAGGTGTCACTCAGCAGCATAATATCTCCGCATCAGGAGGGACCGAAAAAACCAAATACTATGCAAGTATTGGGTATATGAATCAGGAAGGAACGTTGAAAAACACCAGTTTCGAGCGATTCAACATTCGGGCGAATCTGGATATTAAGGTCGCCAAGAATTTAAAGTTTACAACTAATTTGTCAGGTTATAGAACGAACCGTGACTGGCCGGGCACAGACATTAGTAACCAGGGAGAGTTTAGTCCGTTAAGGCAGGCAATTAGTTCGATTCCCGTTATAAAATCAGAATATAATGGACTGCCAACAGCATGGAAAGGTTCAACCTATTATGTAAATGGTTATGCCGCTCTGACTGAATCAGGCTATAAGCTTCAAAATCGCTGGCAGTTCGATTCTAACTATAAGCTTGAATACGATTTTTCCGGTTTGACAAAGACGCTCGAAGGTTTAAAGGCTTCGATGTTTGCAGCTTATAACTACGGAAATACGGTTGATTCCAACTACGATAGATACTATGAATTGTATTATGTAAATAGCAGTTTTGATCAAGGGACTACGGGGGCAAGTGGCTTTTCGGAAGGCGGCGGATATTCAAAATCATCTTCTTGGGGTGATACTTACATGTTGCGCCCGCAAATTGACTATTCTGGAGAATTCAACAAACACACTGTTAGCGGCCTGTTATTTTATGAAGCTCAAAAGTCTTATTCAAACACCATGACAGGAAGCAAAAAAGGCTATTACAGCGATGATCCTGTAGATTTAACACTAGGAACCACATTTACGGATACTCCGGTTACAGGATCTCATTCCTATTCAGGACAAGCATCCTGGGCCGGCCGTTTTAACTATGCTTTTGATCGAAAGTATCTGGCCGAATTTACATTTCGTTATGATGGCTCCTATGTGTTTGCTCCTGAAAACCGTTGGGGATTTTTCCCGTCGGCTTCATTGGGGTGGGTAATCTCGCAGGAAGATTTTTTTGCAAATACGTTCCCGCTGATCGATTTCTTTAAAATACGCGCTAGTTATGGACAGTCAGGAAACGATAATGTAACTCCTTATTTGTATAACTCCACCTATGCAATTGCCAACAATAGTATGGTAATTGGAAATGAAGCTATATCTCAGTTTTATTCTTCAAATGCCTACATCTACCGAGATTTAACGTGGGCAACAACCCATAGTTATAACCTGGGATTTGATTTGAATATGTGGAACGGAAAACTGGATATGGAACTGGATATTTTCTATAAACTTACAGAAGATATTTTAGAGGCGCAAAGTGGCAGTTACCCCACTTCTTTAGGTAATTATTATCCTTCCTATCAAAATTCGGGACGAGTTGATAACAAGGGGTTTGAACTGATGATAAAACACAACAACCGTATCAATGCCGATTGGAGTTACGGGATGACCGGCAACTTCTCATTTGCTCGTAACCGGGTCCTTTCGAAGGCGGTGACAGACAGCTACGCAAGTTATCAGGCAGTAATTGGCGAAGCGATGAATGCGCGCTATGGCTTCCAGGCACTTGGCTTATTTCAAACAGAAGATGAAATAGGTAACTATCCCACAGCACCATCCGGTCAAACCAGATTGGGGGATTTGAAATATCTGGATGTAAACGGCGACGGTATTATCAGTTCTACTTACGATTACGTGAAGATAGGCTATGGCGAAGTACCGGAAATTAGTTTTTCACTAAACATGAATGTGGCATATAAAAATTTCTATGCTTCTATGTTGTGGCAAGGTGTTACACACAGCGATTATGAACTATCTGGCGTTTATAACACCGGTGTAACATCTTCGACTGTCTACACATCCAGTTTTGCAGAAGGAGGCAATTCGCCATACTACCGTATCGAAGATGCCTGGACGCCTGAAAATACGAATGCGAAATATCCACGATTAAGTACGGTGAGCAATGGAAACAACGCTTGGCGTTCAACCTGGTGGGTCGTTAACGGCGAATATCTGCGGTTGAAAAATGCGAATATTGGTTACGATGTGCCTGAAAGCGCATTGAGAAACTGCAAATGGATCAGTGGTGTGAATATATATTTGGCAGGAACTAACTTGCTCACATTGACGCATTTTAAATATGTCGATCCGGAAAGTCCATCAGTAAGTAACGGATATTATCCTCAGCAAAAAACGTATAGTGTCGGAGTTAATGTAACATTTTAATGCTAGGAGGTAAAAAAATGAAAAGAAGAATATTAACAATGCTATTAAGTACGGCAGCTTTATTAGGCAGCTATTCCTGCAATGAGGTGCTGGACTTAAACAGCACCACAGAATTGTCTGATCAGGCAATCTGGAGTACAGAGAATGCAGCCGAAATGTATATTACGGCAGCCTACAAAACATTTACTGACGTATCTCAGGTGGCAAATAGTCGCTCGCAATTTTTCGACAGCTATTCAGATTTGATGAAATCTACCTCTTGGGACCAGTATAACCATGGTTACAACAAAGCCTTGCTGCAATCAAGCATATTTACAGTAGGAGGCGCTGGCCCGTTAGACTGTTGGACAAGTGTATATGGCCGTATTCGGCGGGCAAACGTTTTATTGGATGAGATTAGTCGTTATGGAGTAGATAGTTTTGGAGAAGAATGGTGTAATATCAGGCGAGCCGAAGTCCGTCTTTGTCGTGCATTTTCATACTACCGTTTGATACGTGTTTATGGCGGTGTTGTTATTCGTACAGAAACATCGGGTGTAAATGGTGGTGTAGATGATGGTGCCAATGACGAAGACATACACAGAGCCCGTTCAACAGAAAAAGAAAGCTGGGACTTTGTGATAAGCGAACTACAATGGGCTGCTGAGCATTTACCAGACGAATGGTCTTCAAACTGGGAAGGACGAGCGACTAAAAAAACAGCATATGGCCTAATTTCCCGGATGGCTGTTTTTGGAGAGCAATGGCAAATTGCAATCGATGCAGCAGAGAACGTGGAAGAATTAGGCGGAGCCCTTGCTCCCGACTATGCAAAAGTGTTTCAGGTTGACGGAGGCCAGGATAATTCTTCAGAAATTTTATTCGCATTGTATTACTTAAGTGGTAGTGTAACTCATAGTTTTGATAGATTTAACCGACCATTTGGAGATAATGAAGTATATACCACTTCCGTTTATGCGGAGCATGTTCCCACTGCGGAGCTTGCCGACCTTTATGATTTCTCTGATGGAACTGCATTTGACTGGGATACCTATTCAGACAGCCATCAAGATCCTTATGTAGACAGAGAGCCTCGTTTTCACGCAACAATAATGTACAATGGAAGTAATTGGGAGGGGCGAAAAATTCAGACCTATGTTGGAGGCAGCGATGAGTTTACCGCTTTTCAGCAAAGCAGTTCTACAAATGGACATACCTGTACGGGGTACTATTTGCGAAAATACTTGCAGGAAAATAATACTTCTTTTGTGACCAACGGCAGCTATCAATATGATGCTGTGCTCCGCTATGCAGAGGTACTGCTGAATAAGGCTGAAGCATACGCCCGTCTAGATTATGGTCAATATAAAACACAGGCGCTGAATGCGATGAATGAGGTCCGTGAGCGGGTAGGATTACCAGCAAAAATCCAGGTAGATGCGCCGGACGAAGACGCATTTATGGCATTGTTACGGAAAGAACGCTGTGTTGAATTAGCCGGCGAAGGATTTCGCTATTGGGATTTGCGACGCTGGAGGTTAGCCGTTAATAAGATTAACGGACAAAATGCCCACGGGGTAAAGATTACGAGAAACGATGATGGCTCGTTCTCCTACGAAAGAGTGGCCTCTGATGGAGGTACTAGTCGTATCTTTTTAGAAAAATATTATTATTTTTCTTTACCTACCATTGAGCTGGTAAATAATAATTTGAGTGAAAACAATCCCTATTGGTAATCAAAAAACGTAAAAAGAGCAAAACAATGAAAGGAATAAACAAACTTGGAATTCTGATTTTGAGCCTGTCAATGTTAATCATGGCATGGAGTTGTGAAACTCCCGACGATGATTTATACATTCATGACTCGAATTTAATTTCACAGATGGTTTGCAAAGCCTCCAAAGGCGGAGCAGAATATATCGGCGAAATTTACGAATACGACAAAGACGGAGAGCTGATGTCGGGCGAGTTTACACAAGACGATGTGGAGGGAGGCTATGGCCTGATCCTGTTTGCTATTTCAGAGAGTCTGAACAACGATATAGATTTAGCAGATGTATATCTTTCAGCTACGGTAACATACGACGAAATCATTACGCCTTCCTTGTCTGGCAGGCATGATATTACCGGTGATGAAGGTATTGTTGTAACTGTAAAGTCGGGTGTTGGAACCAAACGAAAGTATCGGATTCGTGGATTTTACGAATAAGGATTAAAAAGAGTAAAAATGGAAAAAATAAATTTTAAAATAGCGTTAATATTGGTGATTTCAATACTGCTTGGATCATGTAGCGAAGATGATTTGAACTTTGAAGCAGCAATCGTCTCTTCGTTCAAAGTAATTGGAACCAGCGGAACCACTTTCAATGCTTCAATTGGAGAAGATTCCGTCATAATTAAAGTGTCACCGTATCTGGATGCTGAAGTCGAATTAGATTCGGTCGTGCCGGTATTCTATCTTTCCAGAGGAGCCACAGTTTCTCCTGATCCTTCCGTCGCTCAAGACTTCTCGAAAGAAGGTGGAGTGAGATATACCGTACTGTCACAGGACAAACGTACGCAACAAGACTATGTTGTAACATGGGGCGACTCGGACCAGCTGCCATACGGAGAGGGTTTTAGCTTTGCTGAAATTGGAACAAGCAAGTATTTTCCAGAGTTGGGGTATCCGGGGGAGGTGAATAATTTTGGACTTGATGCGAAAGAATTCGGAGATTTACAAATGTACCATGCATATTGCGGCGACTATATTGTGTTACTTTCTCGTGCTTATATTACGAGCGATCCGGCTTCGCAATACGGTGTTAAAGTAGTCGATAAAATCACGTTAAATGAAGCGTCATCGCTTAATCTCGGAAATATCAGCATCGGGGATTTAAAAATGATTACCTCGGACTATAAAGGACAATGTGTGGGTGCGGTAACAAGAGGTAACCAGACGGAGTTCTTTTATTGGACAACCCCAACCGCCGTCCCGGTGTCAGTAGGTACGATTGCCGTGAATATGGCTCCTTCAGAAGATTTGTCAAATAATTTTCAGGTTGCAGGAGATATTACGACTGATGCCTGGATTACCGCATTAGCTCCTCGTGGGGCGGAAGGACAGCATTATCGCATGAAGGTATCAGGCGGACAATTAGCTGCTGATTATTCTATCATTAAAACCGGATACGCAAGCGATGACTGTAGTGGATTCCAGATGATTTCTCCGCTCGACGCATCAGATACCCCCTCCTTTGTCGTAGCTGACTCTGAAGGCACACCCAATGTGGCCAACTCCATCCATTGCTACGTTAATTCTTTCGCCGGCTCCACCAACTACACAATGCCGCCGCTTTGGCAGTCAACCTTACAAAGCTGGTGGGTCGGTACCGGCTCTGCAACCTCAAGGACTGGTGGACGTTCACCCATTGCTTCTGCGTTGGTGATAAATGGGAAAAGCTACGTTGTTGTTACATCTGGCACATCGTGGTGGCATGCAGCGGCAGTGCTGACTCCTGATTTACAAACACTGGCTCATGAAAACCTGAATGTTGCGGTGAGTGTAAACCGTGCCTGGAGTTTTGGAGCGTGGGCAGACTGGTACTGGGATGAAGAGAATAAAGAGGCACACCTCTCCATATGGCTGGGAAGACTGGGCTTGCATACCTATAAAATGACATGCTTTGAATAAGTCATGATTGTTGTGAGACGGAATAGCCTTCATCGAATTATCAAAATCAGCAGATGAAGGCTATTTCCTGCTCATTGAAATCCAGGGTGAAAATACACATTGGAAAATTTAAAAGCATAATTATTCTTCAGATATGAAACGAGCCATGAAAGCCATGGCTTACGCCCAAGCGAATGATTATTTTGGCGAGTTCTCCGGCAGTTGCCGGATTGATGGTCTCTAAAAAAGTGATGAAGTTTAGTACGAGGATTGTACACAGTTAAATTGAAAAAATAAACGTATGAAAAGCTATTTATTTTTATCGTTGATATTCTGTAGCGTGTTTTGGACCTGCTCTTCGTCTTCCGAAGAGGGGATCTCAGATGTTGATGATCAGAAAATCCCGACAGATGTAGAAGATGGAACTACAGATGATGCTGATAAGCGAATTCAGATGTGGATTGATGCCAATGCAAATTTTAGACGTTTTGAAACGAAATCGAATATTACCTCTTATCTGGAAAAAATGAAGGAAGCCGGGTTTAATGAGATTTATCTTGACGTGAAGCCGGGCATCGGCTATGCACTATACGATAGTGATATTTTGCCACCAATGACATCACTGAGAGGCGAAACGGTGATCCGCGATTGGGATTATTTAGGGTATTGGATAGAAGAAGCTGAAAACTATGGAATTAGTGTTATAGCAAGCATCTCTACTCTTGGCTATGGTGATTCGGAAACAGAAGAGGGATTGATTTATGATGGTGACTGGAATGGTAAAACACAGATGGAGATGGTGAATAATGATCCCAATGACATCGTGGATATGAGAGATCAAACAGGTATTGATGCAGCAATGCTAAATCCTAGCCTGCCTGAAGTCCAAAATTTCGTTATTTCTATTGTGGAAGAAATTGTCACAAAATATCCCAGACTAAAAGGGATTTGTTTAGATTATTGCCGTTGGTATGGACCCAACTATGGATTTGGGGATGCCTCAATTGCTGCATTTGAAGCATATCGAGGCGAAACGGTATTAAGTAAAAATGATATAATAACAGCAACAGGCGGCATAGGCTCACAATATAAAGGATGGATCGAATTTCGTTCAATGACGATAACGAATTTAATAACCAATATTTCTTCGAGAGTTAAATCGATTAATCCTGAAATGGAACTTCATTTATGGGCTTCGGCCGATTGGGGATCACGATATAGTGTAGGCCAAAATTGGGCAAGTGAAAATTACACTCCTTCTGGTGTCCGATACACTGATACCTACAATAAAACCGGCCTTGCCGATCAATTGGATGTTTTCTCATTAGGTGCTTATACCGAGTATGTTTGGAAATCTGAATACCCTGGATCCGTTTGGACGGTGGAAAATTTTGTAACTACTTATCCCGACTACATCATGGGAGATTGTACCGTTTGTGGCTCTATTGCATCGTATGCCTACAGCAACGATGAAAGCGATATTTCAGATGCCATTTATTTGTGCCTAAAAGAAACCGATGGGCTGATGGTGTTTGACATATCCCATGTGATTAATTTCAACCAATGGGATGCAATTAAAAAAGGCATTCGTAGGGTTCTTAAATAAAGTATTCCGTATTGAGGCTCTTTCAATAGGTCACTGTAAAAGCTTATCCCCAACGCAATAGGTTACAAACAATAAGATAAATATTAAAAACAATGAAATATTACCTTGTATTCGGCATCTTTTGTGCCTTTCTAACGACTGGGTGTCAACCTCAGAAATCGTGGGTGGACACAGGTTTGTCTCCGGCAACATATAAGCAAGAAGGTACGAAGGAACTTTCAGCAGTCAACCCCGAAAATAAAGATTTCGGAGGCGGACGCGGACCGGACCAATTGGTCGCCTACACCCCATCTTACGGAGAACGGACAGAAACGAATGGTTGGGGTGTTGAAGCCGTCATTCAAAACGGGCTGGTCGTAAGCATAGGAGGAAACAATTCAATCATTCCGGAAGACGGCATGGTAATCTCCGGAAATGAAAACGCCAGACAGTGGATCGTCGAGAATCTGGCAGTTGGAATGGAAATAGAACTTCAAGGACAAATCGTGCATTATGCAACCACTGAAAACAGTTTTGTTGCCCGGGCCCGCGACTATTACCAGCGTACCCTGGAGCGTTTCGAAAATGGCAAGATGAAGGATAGACAGCCGATTGATGCTGCTGTCCAACAATTACAATCCGATTTTAATATTCTTCTGGCAGCTAAAAAATCGAAAGATTCCGAAGCTTTGCATCAGGCTTGTGAGAATTTAACCCAACATGCAAAAAAATTATATTACAGCTCATTCGAACCTCAGGAAGGCGAGTTTAAAGGCATCTGGGTCAGGCTTAAAGATAAAACACCAGACGAGCTGAAAGCTACAATCAAACAAATTGCAGAAGCCGGATTCAACGCCATTGTTCCCGAAACCATTTACAACGGATATGCCATTTATCCGGGTGCGCACCCATTATTACCGCAACTGCCACAATTCAAAGGATGGGATCCCATGCAGCTGATGATTGACGAATGTAGGAAATACGACATACAGGTCGTGCCGTGGTGTGAAATCTTTTTTGTGGGTCACGCCGATTCTCCAGTTGTTGAACAAAAGCCTGAATGGATTGGCAAATTCAGGACCGGAAAAAACTACTCCGATCTGGAAGCCGGCTTTCATTATTTGTGTCCTTCAGAGCCGGAAGCAAGAGAGTTTTTGCTTACCACGATCGATACCTTATTATCAAGATATTCTCTCGCCCATGTTCAATACGACTACATACGCTATTCACGAAGTGAGCCCTGGGACAAAGGCTACTGCTATTGCGACCGGTGTCGTGACAACGTGCGGCAGCAGCTTCATTTCGATATCATGAAAATATCGCCCGAAAACACCAACAAGTGGGAACAATGGAACGAATACCGAGTGGAAAATATCACCAGTTTTGTTGAAACATCAAGCGAAATGTTAAAGGTAAAACACCCGGGCGTAAAATTTTCGGTTGACGTAGTTTCCGATCCTAAAGAAAGCCTTGAACAAAAATTCCAGGACTGGGGATCCTGGGTAAAACGAGATTTGGTGGATGAAGTGTATATCATGAATTACTATGTTGATAATGTGATGTTCAGAAATGATACAGAGAACCTGAGAAAGGTGGTGGACGGAACCGAGGTGATGCCAATCGTTGGCTTAGGGCCTTTCATGAAACTACATCCTGAAACCCTACTTGAGCAAATTGAAATTTCTCGACAAAACGGTGCTGGCGGCGTGTGCTTGTTCGCTTATAACTCCATGAGCAAAGAGCAGTTAGAAGCCTTGAGATTCGGACCATTCCGTCAGGCTCAATAAGCAAGAATAGAATAAGATAAGTAATACAAACATGAAAAGGGGTATTTGTTTTTTACTGTTAACTAGCCTGGTGCTGTTTTCCTCGGCGAGCACAAATACGGAAGAAAAACGGTTGATTCAAGGGCGTGTTAGTTGCGAAGGGAGAGCGATTTCTGGAGTGAGTGTTTCCGATGGCTTCTTGGTGTGTCTAACTGACGATAACGGGAAATATTCTCTCGCGGTCGATCCGGACAGTCGTTTTATTTATATTTCATCTCCTGCCGGCTATACGGTGGAGATTGAAAACTCGGTTCCCCGGTTTTTTCATAAGCTTCCATCTGGAAACGATTTAAATCATACTGTTAATTTTCAATTGAAAAAGGCATTAATAGACGATACGAATCACGGTTTTGTCGTGTGGGCTGATCCTCAGGTGAAAAACAAAGAAGAGGTTTTGCAGGCCAGACAAGTGGCGGAAGAATTGGGTCAGTGGCTAAAAAGATATGATGATCTTCCCTTTCATGGACTGGGATGCGGTGATATTGTAGGCGACAACCCAGCCCTTTATGATTCTATCCGGAGTTTGTTAACTCCAGTTGGCATTCCGTTTTATCAATCATTGGGAAATCACGATATGCAGTACACCGGTCGATCCAATAAGGGAGCTGAAAAACTTTTTGAAGAAAATTTTGGGCCGGCATACTATTCTTTCAATAAAGGGGAGATTCACTATGTCGTTTTGAACAATGTTTTTTACCTGGGACGTGACTATTTCTATATTGGCTACCTGACTGAAGAACAATTGAGTTGGCTGGAGCAAGACTTGGCAGTTGTTGAAGAAGGGAAAACAGTTGTCGTAGCGCTGCATATTCCAACGGCGCTGAATGAGGAGGATGTGAAGCAATTTTCTTATTCCTCCATCGCTCAGTCGCTTGTTAATAAGAGCGCTTTATATAGAATACTTGAACCGTACCAGGCACATATCATTTCAGGACACTTGCACCAAAATAGCAACCTGAAAATTGCTCCTGGCTTGTTCGAACACAATATTTCCTCTGTTTGCGGGGCTTGGTGGCAAGGGCCATACGCCGAAGATGGAACGCCCAAAGGTTATGCCGTTTTTGAAGCCAGGGGATCGGAGCTCTGTTGGTACTTTAAAAGTTTTGGCTACGAGAACGACTATCAGTTTCGTGCTTATGCTGTTGGTAGTAATCCTGAACAGTCTGAATATTTGACTGCAAATGTTTGGAACTGGGACCCGGAGTGGAAAGTTTATTGGTATGAGGACGGCCAACGAATGGGGGAAATGGAGCGTTATAGCGGCGTTGATCCCGAAACAGCCAATGTTTATTCCGAGAAGCAAAAGCTCGACTACAAATGGATAACAGCCCGAAAATCGAATCATATGTTTCGCGCCAAGCCCGAGATCGCCACTTCAGAATTTGCGATCGAGGTTATTGACCGCTTTGGCAACCACTACAAACTAGACTTGGACTAAAAAAATGAAATTTGAACTAATTGACATCTCGATCATTATCGGTTACCTTATTTTGAGCATCTTCATTGGGTTTTGGATATCAAAAAGAGCCAATAAGAATCTTCAGAGCTATTTTTTGGGAGGCAACCAGTTGAAATGGTATTTTTTGGGGCTTTCCAATGGATCGGGGATGTTTGATATTTCCGGGACCGCATGGACGGTGACCATCTTTTTTGTGTATGGTGTAAAGAGTGTTTGGATTCCCTGGCTCTGGCCGGTATGGAACCAGGTTTTTATCATGGTGTTTATGGCTATCTGGCTGCGTCGGTCGAATGTGATGACTGGGGCGGAATGGATCACAACGCGTTTTGGAAATGATCGGGGAGGAAAGCTTTCGCATATTATTGTGGTCGTTTTTGCGATTATTAGCGCCATTGGATTTATTGCCTATTTCTTCGTTGGTATCGGAAAATTTGCAGTGACAATTTTTCCGTGGGATTTGTCCTTCAGTATCGGATCCATCTACCTGATCTCCGAATATGTTTATGCAATTATATTGCTTTCTCTTACTACCCTCTATGTGATTAAAGGTGGGATGTACAGCGTAGTCGCTACGGAGGTCATGCAGTTTTTTGTCATGACCATAGCCTGTGTGGCTGTAGCCTGGTTTGCGATGGACAAAGTGACGCCTGAGCAAATTAATGCGGCTGTTCCGGATGGTTGGTTTGATATCATGCCTTCGTGGAGAACCGGTCTCGACTGGTCCGGTATTTTCGATCAGGTAAATGATAAGATTTCAGAAGATGGCTTTGGCATGTTGGGAGCGTTGGTGATGATGATGTTTTTTAAAGGTATTTTCTCCAGCCTTGCCGGGCCTGTGCCTGGATACGACATGCAGCGGGTACTTTCAACCCAAACCCCTCGCGACGCAGCAAAAATGAGCGGATTGACTTCGTTGGTGCTTTATCCACCTCGTTATTTGATGGTGGCAGGCTTGGGAGTGCTTGGATTAACAATGGTCGCTCCTATGATGAAAGCGAGTGGAGGCGAGCTGGATTTTGAAAAGATTCTACCCTATGTTATCAATAACCTACTGCCTGTTGGTTTGAAGGGTTTGATTCTGGCTGGCCTGCTGGCCGCATTTATGTCGACCTTTTCGGCTTTTGTCAATTCGGCTCCGGCTTATATCGTTAACGATTTATACAAGAAGTATATCAATCCGAATGCTTCTAATCAGAAGTACATTCGAATCAGTTACCTGGCTTCGATTAGTATTGTGGTGATTGGAATGATTTTCGGAGTTTTTTCGGCTTCCATCAATTCGCTCACTTTATGGATCACTTCATCATTGTACGGTGGCTATGTGGCCGCCAATGTGCTGAAATGGATTTGGTGGCGATTCAATGGTTATGGCTATTTCTGGGGTATGGTCGCGGGTCTGCTGGCGTCAACCATCAAGTTTTCTTTTTTTCCCGATACGCCCGATATCTATTTGTTCCCACTCATTTTGCTGATGGCCTCAACCGGAAGTTTTCTGGGATGCCTTCTTACCAAGCCTGTGGATGATGAAACGCTGATTGAATTTTATAAGAACGTCCGTCCCTGGGGATGGTGGGGACCGGTGCATCGAAAAGCGCAGGCGATTTATCCGAACCTGACAAAAAATAAAGACCTGGCACGAGACAGTTTTAATGTTGTGATTGGCATTGTTTGGCAGATGACTTTGATCGTTGCTCCTATTTCTTTAGTGATCAGGAATTACAACGGGTTGATGATCTCATTGGCATTATTTGTAGTAACCTCATTGGTGTTGAAATTTAACTGGTTGGATAAAATTAAAGATTATGAAAAAATATAAAAATAACAGGTGTCTGGTTCAAACGGCTTATTTGATGGTTTTAGCAGGTGTGATGTGGGCGGGAAACTTGTCTGCCCAAAACACCTTGCCGTATGACACTTCATATACCTTTGACCATTATAAGGTCCGGCGGGCATTCCATGAAAGTCTTCCCAAAATAAAAAATGAAATTGTCTTCCTGGGGAACAGCATTACCGAGCGTGCCCCATGGAGTGAGCTGTTTAAGCATAAGGATATCATCAACCGGGGCATTGGCGGGGATGTTTGTTTTGGAGTGCTTAACCGGCTGGACGAAATTGTGCTATCTTCCCCTAAATGCATTTTTTTGATGATCGGGATTAACGATATCGGGAGAAGTGTCCCCGTAGATACGATTGCCGGTAAAATACAGGAAATACTTTGGCGCATCAGGGAGAAATCACCACACACAAAGATTTACCTACAAAGCATATTGCCCATTAACGAAGAGATTTTTCCATACGACTACATGAAAGGCAAATCGGACCAGATTGTTCGTTTAAACGATATGCTGAGAGTCGTCGCCGAAGAGGAAAAGATCCGGTTTATTGATTTATACTCCCGTTTTGCTGACGAAAAGGGCCAATTAATTCCGGCATATACTGCTGATGGGATTCACCTTAGTGTTGCGGGTTATCTGCTTTGGCGTGATGTTTTTAAAGAGAAAGGCATACGGTTTTAGTATAAAACCAAAAAAAATAAAAAGACTTAAAGGGAGACAGAATGAAGATTAAAGGAACATTTTTAGATGAGATTAGCCATGATATTCCTCACCAAAATTGGGGGCGCAAGGAATGGGACCAGGATTTTGCCTACATGAAACAGATCGGTATCAACTCGGTCATTTTAATCCGCAGTGGATACCGAAAATGGCTGACTTATCCTTCAAAAATATTAATGGAACGGGAGAACGCTTATTATCCGTCAGTTGACTTGGTGCAACTATTTTTAGAACTAAGCGATAAGCATGGAATGGATTTCTATTTTGGTTTATACGATTCCGGACGCTATTGGGTAAATGGTGACTTTCAGGGAGAACTGGACCTAAATAAGGCATTGATCGAAGAGGTATGGGAGAAGTACGGAAAAATGCCAGCTTTCAAAGGATGGTATATTTCGCAGGAGTGTAGTCGTAAAACCGGCTCCATCATTAAGATGTATGCTGGGCTTGGAGAACATTGCAAAGCCGTTTCAGGGCAGTTGACAACTTTGATCTCGCCTTATATCGACGGAGTTAAAAATATTAGCCAGTATAAACCTGAAACGAGCCGCACTCTGGGAGTGAGCCTTAAGCGCCATGAAGAAGACTGGAATGAGATTTTTGATGGTATAAAGAATGCCGTAGATATCGTTGCATTTCAAGATGGTCATATTGATTTTGATGAGTTGGATGATTTTCTGCAAATCAATAAGCAAATGGCAGATAAGTATGGCATTCGCAGTTGGACCAATTCTGAAACGTTTGACCGCGATATGCCCATTAAGTTTCTACCCATCAAATGGGAAAAGCTACTGATGAAGTTGAAAGCTGCCGAACGTGCGGGAATGGAACAGGCCATCACTTTTGAATTTTCTCATTTCATGAGCCCACAGTCAGCTTACCTACAGGCCGGACATTTATATAACAGGTACAAAGACTACCTGAATCAATTGAAGTAGATGCTAAAGCAATGGAAAGAATTGATTTTAACATTTTAGTTCAGGAATATCAAAAGGAACTGCTTGAAAATGTTGTTCCTTTTTGGCTGAACTGTTCACAAGATAGAGAATTTGGAGGGTATTTTACCTGCCTCGACCGTGAAGGAAGCGTGTTTGATACCGATAAGTTTATCTGGTTGCAGGGACGTGAAGTTTGGCTGTTTTCTATGCTTTACAACCAGGTTGAACAAAAACAAGAATGGTTGGATGCAGCAATCCAAGGGGCCGAGTTTCTCAAAAAGTACGGCCATGACGGCAACCTGAATTGGTATTTTTCCCTTACCCAGGATGGAAAGCCGCTGGTTGAACCATACAATATTTTCTCGTACACCTTTGCGAGTATGGCTTTTGGCCAGTTAAGTAAAGCTACCGGAAACGAAGAATATGCAGCAATAGCCAAGAAAACCTTCGAACTTGTTTTGGCGAAAACCAGCAACCCCAAAGGGCGGTGGAATAAAGCCTATCCAGGAACACGTAATCTGAAGAACTTTGCGTTGCCCATGATTTTGTGTAACCTGGCTTTGGAAATTGAGCTTTTGCTGGATGAAGGTTTCCTGAAAAATACAATGGAGAGCTGTATTCATGAAGTAATGGAGGTATTTTATCGGCCCGAGATTGGGCTTGTGGTGGAAAACCTGAATATGGACGAAACGTTGTCCGATACCTTCGATGGACGCTTGATTAATCCCGGGCATGCCATTGAAGCCATGTGGTTTATCATGGATCTGGGTGTCCGGCTGAATCGTCCGGAACTGATTGCCAAAGCCAATGAAATTGCCATCCAGATGGTAGAGTACGGCTGGGATCAGGAGCATGGTGGTATTTTTTATTTCATGGACCGGCTGGGACGTCCAACGCAACAGTTGGAGTGGGACCAGAAACTTTGGTGGGTCCATATCGAAACGCTGATCACCATGCTGAAAGGCTATCATCTCACTGGTTCTGAAAAGAGCCTGGAATGGTTTCTTAAAGTACATGAATATACCTGGTCGCATTTTAAAGACAAAGAGCATCCCGAGTGGTTTGGATACCTGAACCGGCAAGGCGAGGTTTTGCTCTCGTTGAAGGGAGGAAAGTGGAAGGGGTGCTTTCATGTTCCCCGCGGGCTTTATCAGTGCTGGCAAACCTTGGAAAAAATTAATGAATGTGCTCAATGAAAAAAGGTTATTTGTTGAAAATAGGGTTGGTTGTTTTAATCATTGTTTGGTTTGTTTCAGCTGTCTGGGGATCAGATAAGACAAGTTTTTTTGCTGCTGATTGTCCACAATTTCAATACATGGGGAGGGTCGATGTCGAGCATGGAAAAGCGACTTATAATTGGCCTGGTGTTACTGTTTTAGTTGATTTTTCAGGAAGCTTGCTGGGCATCCGTTTGGAAGGTGGTGAGCGCAATTATTTCAATGTTTGGGTTGATGATTATCCGGCTCAGGTTGTTTATGCCGTGAACGACACAGTTTGGTGGTTTCCGGAACGCCTTTCGCGAGGAAAGCACCAGCTGCGGCTGGTCAAACGCACCGAAGCCGATATGGGCACGGCTGTGTTTTATGGGCTGTATCTCGGAGAGAAAGAGCAGCTAATTCAGCCAGCTGCTTTGCCGAACCGGAAACTTCTATTCATCGGAAACTCCATTACTTGTGGTTATGGAACAGAAGGAAAAGATCGCACGGAGCGTTTTAAACCATCCACTGAGAACTGTGAAAAATCGTATGCAACGATCATTGCACGTGCTTTTAATGCGCAATATCACCTGATTTCCCACTCGGGGCTTGGAATGGTTCGAAACTATGGCGATCAAGAAAAAATCTCAACCAAGTTAGCTCCGATGCCCGTTCGTCTGGAGTATCTACTGGATAATGATTCGACCCAAATGTATAATTTGAAGAATTATGTTCCGGATGCTATTGTAGTGAATTTGGGAACAAATGATTTTAGCTCCCAGCCATTTCCGGATGAAAACGATTTTATTGGAGAAGGAAAGAAGCTGATAAGAAAACTAAAGCAGGAATTTCCAGATGCAAAAATTGTATGCGTTACTGGTCCCATGACCAATGAACCTTGTTTTACTTACATAAAAAGGATGGTCGAGGAACTCCGGATGGAACTGAATCCACAAGACATCGTTTTTATTGGGATTCCTACGAATCTTCTCAATGCAGAAGAAGATCTGGGTTCCAGTTGGCACCCATCCTACCGTGGACAACTAAAATCGGCGCATATGATTATTCCCGTTCTTGGAAGCATGCTGAACTGGAACTACATGCTGAAAGAGATTCTTTGATAGCCAAGAATGAGACAATTGCCACCTCGGAACAACATCAATAGTATGAAAGACATATAATAGAATTAGTTATGAAAAAAATAATTGTAGTAATTTTTGCTTTATTGATTTGTGGTCTGCACTCGTATGCCGACAAAAAAGATATGTTCGTTCTTAACTCACCCGACGGGAAGATTAAAACAACCATTTTTGTTGAAGATGAAATTAGCTGGTCGTTAGCTGTAAACGACCAAATGGTTTTTAACCGGAATAAACTGTTACTGTCTGTTAATGGAGACCAACTTGGTATTAATCCCAAAGTAAAAAAAGTTAAAAGAAGCTCTTTTTCAGGACAAGAGGAAGTGCCTGTTCCGGTAAAGTCGAGAGTGATCGACAATCACTACAATCAGTTGCATATTGTTTTCAGAAATGACTTCGCTGTTACCTTTCGTCTTTTTAACAACGGAATTGGCTACCGCTTTGAAACCTCAAAAGATGGAAAAATTATTGTGAATGATGAGCAAGTGGAGTTGAATTTTGCTGGTGATTATCCAATTCTGTTTCCGGAAGAGGAATCATTATTGTCTCATTATGAGCGTCTTTATCTGAATGAGAAGCTGTCTGCATTCGAAGAAGGTCGTTTCTGTTCGCTACCTGCTTTGGTAAAAGCACCCAATAACATCAAAATTGGTATAACAGAGGCCGATTTGTTTGATTATCCCGGCTTGTTTCTGGAAACTACAGGAACCGCAAGTTTGAAAAGTAAATTTCCAAGAGTAATTTTAGAATCGCAGCCAGAGGGAGACCGCAATATTACAGTTGTGGAAGAAGCTAACTATATTGCGGAAACCGAGGGGACGAGAACATTTCCATGGAGGGTATTTATGCTTAGCGAGGAAGACAAATATCTTGTGGAAAACGAAATGGTTTACCTCCTTTCAAGAGATTGTAAAATAGACGATACGGCATGGATTAAACCCGGACTGGTAGCATGGGACTGGTGGAATGCAAACAACCTCTACCATGTCGATTTCAAATCGGGTATCGACAATCAGACCTACAAGTATTATATCGATTTTGCTTCAACATATGGCATCCCCTATGTTATCCTGGATGAAGGCTGGTCAAAGACAACTACCAATGTATTAGAATCCAGTCCGGAAATAGATATTCCTGAATTAGTTGCCTATGGAAAAGAAAAAGGAGTAGACATCATTTTGTGGTCGTTGTGGGGGCCAGTTGATAAAAACATGGATGCCATTCTGGATCAATTTAAAGAATGGGGAGTAAAAGGCTTGAAGGTTGACTTTATGGCGCAGGCAGGACAATCAATGGTTAATTTTTACGAACGTACAGCCAAAGCATGTGCCGATCGCCAGCTACTTGTCGATTTTCATGGTGCTTATAAACCGGCCGGGTTGCGCAAAGCCTACCCGAACGTCATCAATTACGAAGGTTTAAAAGGACTGGAAAATTCTAAAAGCTCCAGGGAAATTACCCCAGAGCACGATGTGACGCTTCCGTTTACACGAATGCTGGCTGGCCCAATGGACTTTACTCCGGGAGCAATGCGCAATGTACACCCGGGAGATTTTACAATTAGTTTTACAAACCCAATGAGTATGGGAACCCGTTGTCACCAGTTGTCCATGTTTGTTGTGTATGATGCACCGTTGCAAATGTTAGCCGATAGCCCGAGCAACTATTACAAAGAAGATGAATGCACCAGGTTTATCAGTAAAATAAAGACTGTTTGGGACGAGACTAAAATACTTGATGCCAAAGTGGCCGATTATATTGTTACTGCCAGAAGAAGTGGAGAGGATTGGTACTTGGGAGCAATGACGGATAGCAATGCCCGTAATCTGGAAATAGACCTTTCTTTCTTGGAGGATGGTGATTACGAAATTGAGATTATGCAGGACGGGATTAATGCCGATAAAATAGCAGTAGATTATTCACATGTAAGCCAAAAAGTTGACAGAAACTCATCGTTAACAATAAAAATGGCCCCTGGAGGTGGGTATGCAGCAATTTGTAGAAAGTTGTAACAACAGGCTTCGTGCATTTTTTTATTGATTGAATAATAAGATGAAAAGACGTAGTTTTATTGGAATGATCGGAGCAACAGGTGGATTGCTTGCTACTGCTCCGCTTATAGCCAGCCCGGCTGGAGTAAACGCGAAAACAGTTAAACGAAATGCGGAAAGGGAGATGAAAGCTGACCTGATGATCGCTGGTGGCGGAATCGGTGGTTGTGCGTGTGCTTTGGGTGCTTTGCGCAACGGGCTTTCGGTAATTATGACGGAAGAAACCGATTGGATTGGAGGACAAATAACACAGCAGGGCGTACCACTGGATGAACACCGTTGGATTGAAACGCACGGCGCCACCCAATTATATCGTGAGTTTCGTAGCGCATTGCGCCAATATTATAAGCGGAATTATCCGTTAACTGAGGCAGCAGCAGCAAAAGAGAACCTGAACCCCGGCGATGGGGCAGTGTCGCGTTTGTGTGTTGAGCCGAAGGTGGCTCTAGCCGTTCTCAACAGCATGTTTGCACCTTACATTAGTTCCGGACAGTTGACACTTTTACTGGAACATAAAGCAACGGCTGCCGATGTGGATGGCTCCCGAGTAAGGGGGCTTGAGGTCGTGAACAAGCACCGGGACGAAGCAATTGCCCTTACAGCGCCTTATTTTGTAGATGCCACTGAAATGGGCGATTTGCTACCGCTAACTGGAACTGAATATGTAACCGGAACCGAATCGAAAAAAGACACAGGGGAGTTGCATGCACCGGAAGTGGGTGATCCTAAAAATGAACAAGCCTTTACTTTGTGTTTTGCGTTGGACTACCGCCCGGGCGAAAACCATGTCATTGACAAACCGGCAAACTATGATTTCTGGCGTTCTTATGTCCCTGATATTAGTCCGGCCTGGCCGGGACGGTTGCTTGATTTAACCTACTCAACCCCCTCTACGCTTAAATCTAAAACGCTGGGCTTTCATCCTGAAGGGAGACGAACAGGTGATGTGATGAATTTGTGGAACTACCGGAAAATTATTAACCGCCACAACTTTGTTCCGGGCTTTTATGCCGGAGATATGACTGTGATTAATTGGCCACAAAATGATTACTTATTGGGACGTTTGGTTGATGTTGGCGAGAAAGAATTTCAAAAGCATGTGGAGGGGGCCTGTCAACTCAACTTGTCCTTGATTTACTGGTTGCAAACCGAAGTGGAGCGGCCTGATGGCGGCGCTGGCTGGCCTGGAATCCGTCTGCGTAAGGATGTGATGGGAACAGCTGATGGTATGGCTAAGTATCCATACATTCGTGAAGGACGAAGAATAAAAGCCTTGTTTACCGTGCTGGAAGAACATGTAGGCGTTGAAAATCGGACCTTAGTAAAGGGAGCAGAGGCGGCGGTTACTTGTGAGCACTTTTACGATAGCATTGGTGTGGGATCGTACTACCTGGATCTACATCCTTCCACCAAAGGCAACAATTACATTGATTTGCCTTCCTTGCCATTTGAAGTGCCGTTGGGGGCCTTGATTCCACAGCGAATGGAGAATCTGCTGCCTGCCAGCAAAAATATTGGAACAACGCATATCACCAATGGTTGTTACAGGCTTCACCCGGTAGAGTGGAACATTGGCGAAGTAGTCGGTATGCTGGTTCAGTTTGCTTCGAAAAAGCAGGTGAAGCCGCATGATGTGCGCAGGAATAAAGAACTCTTAGCCGATTTTCAGCAGTTTATCCAGAGCCAGGGTGTAGAAATTAAGTGGCCGGTGTAGTGCAAAAAGGAATTGATAACCCGTAAAATTTTCAATCATGAGAAGAACGATCTGTAAGTCAGCTGTATTATTGCTTGTTTTGGCAACATCTTTAAGCCTTTCGGCCCAAAAAAGGAAGTTGAAAGAAGCCGGATGGGAATTGGGTGTCCAGAGTTACACTTTTCATAAATTCAGCTTCCAAGAGGCGATTGATAAAGTGAATCAACTTGGTCTGAATGCCATTGAAGTGTATTTTGGTCAACCATTGGGTGAAGGAATGGAAGGAACCATGGATTTCAGAATGGATAGGAAGACCCAACAATTGGTGTTGGATTATGCCCGTTCAAAAAAAGTGAAAATTGTCGCTTGTGGGGTGGTTATCTGCAAGGACGAGCCGGAGTGGAAGCAATTGTTTGAGTTTGCCGACCAGATGGGTATCCGGGTGATAACCTGTGAGCCGGAGTACAAACACCTGAACTATGTGGATCAATTAGCCAATGAATATGCGATTGATGTCGCCATCCACAATCATCCAAAGCCTTCGAACTATTGGAATCCGGATTTGTTTCTAGAGGCTGTTGACGGATTGAGTGACCGCATTGGAGCTTGTGTCGATGTGGGGCATTGGAAAAGAATGGGAATAGACCCTATCGAAGGGCTGAAAAAATATGAAGGGCGCCTCAAAGTGCTTCATTTTAAAGACATCATGGAAAAAGAAGTGGACGAACCGGAGCAGCATGATGTGATTTGGGGAACCGGCATCCTGGATATGAATGGGATGTTGTCCGAATTGAAAAGACAGGGGTTTGAGGGCTTATTCTCGATTGAGTATGAGCACAACTGGGAGAACTCTGTTCCGGACATTCAGAAAAGTATCGACTATTTCTATCAAGCAACTGAAATACTCAATCAAAAATGATGAATTTATCTAGTCGCAGGCTTATTCTTAGCCTTTTTATCAGTGCCGCGTGCTGGTGCAATTTGACGGCAGCATACGCCGGTGAAACAGCCAATAACAAGTCAGAAGACAAAACCTTGAAAATCCTGACCGTTGGGAATAGTTTTGCTGATAATGCCTGCACCTATTTGCAACAAATTACTGAATCAGTTCCCGGATTGTCTATAGAGATTACAAAAGCAAACCTTGGTGGTTGCTCGCTCGAAAGGCATGCATCGCTTATTGAGGCGTGCAATAAAAACACCGGATCGAAGCCTTATCCAGGTGACTATTGTTTGGAAGATTTGTTGAAGATGGATGCCTATGACTTTGTAACGATCCAGTAGGTCAGTAGCCTGAGTTTTCAGATAGGGTCATTCGAGCCTTACGCTAATGTGCTGATTCAGTTTATTCAAAAGCATGCACCTCAGACAAAAATTATAATTCACCAACCCTGGGCATCTGGAGCTGATAGCCCACGGTTAAAAGAATGGGACATGTCGCGTGAGGACATGCATAAGGGATTGGTGGAGAACTATCAAATACTTGCGAACAGGTATAATTTCGAGATCCTTCCATCGGGAAATTCATTTTACAGGGCGACATGCGAGCATGAAAGCATTGATCTATGGACTCAAGACCGGTATCATGCCAATATGAATGGTTGTTATCTCGCGGGCTGTGTCTGGTTTGGAAAGATGTTTGGCGTATCTCCTGCAAAAGATCGGATTTGTCCCTGATGGCATGAAGCCAGAAATAGCTGCAAAAGAGATAAAAACGGCAAAAAATTCCAGGTTAAAATAGAAGCGGGAAGATGGATTACTTTTTCAAAAATCACTTGATTGCATGGGCAAAATACAATGCAACAAAATGGAAATTTAGCGATAAGGATTAAAGACAGGACATTGATCCAGCAGGCTTAGTGTAGTTTTTGTGACTTTCGTTCAATGACAAGCTCCCGGCGTTCATTCAGACACAGGAGAATCGCAACCGACCGCCTACTTCCTTTCTTAAACACCCAAAGGTTTCGGAAACACTTTGGGGTTTTCGGTCTTGAAGGTGTCAGCCTGTTATCCCGCACCCCCAAAAGACTTTTTTTCTTTTAGCGCATAATCTAAACAATTGAATCAAGCATTAAAAGACCTTATTTTTTCTTCTCAAACCTTTGTAGTTATGATAATCAAACACTCCTTGACCTTATTTACCTTATTCTGCGAAAGTCGAATTCCGGAGCACGAACAAGCGTTCCAAGTATAAGGTAAATAAAGGAGAGAAAACGCTATTACTCGAGCTACCTCGGGTTGTCCATTCCTCCAGCTTTCCCGCAAAACTCCGAAGTAGTAAAATGTACGTCACCCGGTGCGAAGCTCGGTGACCAGCGGGTAACCACGATCAAACAACCCCGAAAGTGGGTTGAATTTATCTAACATTTATTTAACGCGACGATGCGCAAAAGGAACCACCGGGCAGCCGAACGGCTCCCGGTGGTTAAAGGCAGGATATTGGTCCAACAGGTTAGTGTCGCTTATTGTTGCTCAATTGGTTCGTTCCAAGGTGCCGGAGAACTTTCGAATGGCTGTACCACTTTGATAAACATACCAATACGAGATCGTTTGAGTGGAGGGGGCATAGGTCCCTCCGCCATCAATCAGCACGAGCTCATCCCAAGGACTGACCACAACCGAATTGTCAGCTTCAATCCTTAAATTAATTCCGGAAGAACTCAGATTAGCTGACGATTCAACAGTCAACAAATGAAACAAACGAACCGTATGCACATCCAGCGCTGTTAAGTTTCTCGAAGTTGAAATCTCCAGTGAATCACCCGTTGCAGCATCTGTATCCGGGTTATACGGAAAATCGTACCCTTGAGAATGATACAATCCTGAGAAGTCGTTGACAAACTTAAACGCTAAAATCAGTACGGTATCAACCGGTCTTACCGAGATATACTCCGGGTCAGACACCGATTCGATCTGAAAGGTCAGTGCGTACAACGAATCGGCAGGTAATCCGGTCGTATTGATTGCTACCGGCATTAATCCATACACCTCCCCGGCTTTAATATCCACACGGAGATCCAGAATCGCATAGGCCCCGGCATCAAGATGCTGGTATTGGGGCTCATCATCGGCGACGTATTTGAAATTATAATCGTCGATTGCCGCACTCCCGGCTTCTTTCAGTACCACGGTAATGTCCTGATCGATAGTCAAGCTGCCGCCCGTCGCAACCGATACGGAGGTTTCCGAGGGGGTATTGTCACGGTAAGGAACTTCAACCACCCGAAGCCCTTCGTTGGTGGTTTGGTCCGATCCAACGATCGAAACCTGCTTCATATACTGCTCGCCGTCTAGTGGTGAATCTTCCTGGCATCCCGAAACAAGCATTGCCAGCAAAACAGCCACCCATAAAATTGTATTACTACTTTTTTTCATCTGATTATTTTTTCATTTTAATTAACTGTAATATGCGTGTCACGCGCCAGTCTCAGTCTCAAGCTACAAGTTTCGAGTTTCGAGTTTTAAGTTTCAAGTATCCAGTATCCAACTGCGACTGCGACTGTCCACTGAGACTGCGACTTCTTCGTCATTGATGGTCATTTGATAGTCATTAATCGCCAGTGGTTGGAAACTTGCAGCTTGTGACCGAAGGGAGTCCCGATGTCATCGGGATGGCTTGCAGCTTGTAGCTGGATGCCCACTGTCCACTGCGACTGAGCACTGTGACTGGCAACTTCCTCACCATCCCGGATTTTGGTCCAGCTTCGAGTTTTTATTCATCGTATTGAGCGGAATTGGCCAGAAATACATTTTGTTCGACCACGTCCGCTGCGTCAACGGTTCGTTGATCACCGTCACGGTATAGTACTTTTCCCGCTCCGAACCCCTGCTGTACACGTTCATCCCTTTAATGGGGCTGCTGTACGCGACGGGGGCATCTTTCCAACGTCTTAAGTCGTGGTAACGTCTTCCCTCGCAGGCAAACTCCACCTGGCGTTCGCGCTTGATCGCTTCGCGAAGCGATTCCCGGCTGGCCATCTCTTCCGACGATAAACCCGGCAAACCCGCCCGGAAGCGGACCTGGTTGAAATAGCGTGCAATTTCGTCAACGTTTCTGGTAACTGTCATGTCGCCTTCTGTGTATGAGCCATCCAGCTCATTTAACGCTTCCGCGTAGTTGAGTAAAATCTCGGCATACCGGAATATGCCAAAGTACTTGGACTGAATGGATCCTGTGGCCCGCATGTTATCTTCCGGATGATTGTATTTGATACAGGTGTATCCCGTATGGTTGTAGTCAACCGGAAAATTGAGCGAAGGCGCTGCACTCCCGTCAGAATAATACGTGATCTCCGCGTTTCGGTAACGCGCCTCCTCCGAGCCCGAATACGACGTTCCCGGCCAGATGGAATGGGAAAACCCGATGGAAGCATAGAACCGGGCCTCCCGGTTGGCATACATCCCCGACGTTTGCGACGAATAGAGCTTGTAACCACCCATATCTTTCGCCTGGCCGACCGGCGCCGACAAGGCACCGGCATCCGGGTAAGGATATTCGGCGCTGGATTCATGGATCGTTCTCCCGTCCTGCATCCGGTAGGCATCAACCAGGCTTTGCGTAACATTCAGGCCGTTTCCTCCGCCCAACAGTTCGGCCGGCGACGAGATCCACAAGGGGGAGTCATCGCCACGGGGGTTAACCGGCCTGGCCCAAATAAATTCGGGGCATGTACGGATGGAGACCTCGCCGCTAAATAAGGATTTGTAGGAGCGGTACGGGTCAATATTTCCCGCGCCATCGGGGAAATCGGCTGTCGGCACGTTTGGCGCGAGTGGTTCGGTATCGGGCTGGCTATAGGCCACATACAAACTGTACATGCCCGATTCGATCAGCCGCTTGGCCGCTACGGCAGCTTTTCCCCATTTACTGTTGTCCACGGTTTGCGAAATATAATTCACTCCATCCGATGTCCGCTTCCAGTCAACGTAGGCGTTGTTGCCGTTAAACAGGGGACTGGCCGCCACTAACAATACGCGCGACTGAACAGCCAGCGCCACCCCCGAAGTTGGCCGGTAAATATTGGCCCCTTCCGATACCGACGGGAGGTAGTTTACGGCCTGCTCCATTTCCGAAACGATGTACGACACGCAACTGTCATACGGTTGCCGTTCGTACATGAGGGCCTCTGCATCGGCATTGAAATCAAGCAGATGATCGGGCATAATGGCCACCGGCCCATACTGCTGAAGCAACAGGTAGGTAAAGTAACCACGGAAAAAGTGCATTTCGCCGGTGTACCGCCGCCGGGCTGTTGTGCTCAGGTCGTCCACTTCGTCCATCCGGCTCAACACCGTGCTGGCTTTGGTAATGCCCTTATACCAGGCATTGTAATTATTGAAATGCGAATTTGCCGCGGCCGGCGTGATCTCATCCAGCAGAAATTTCATGGCGGCATGACGGTTATCGTTCCAGGAATTAAACGTTTCGTCCGAAGCGCCCTGGAACGGGCTCCACGCGTTGGTCCAAAGTCGGTCTTCAGCAGGCAGGTAGTCCGCAATACCATTGATGTACTGAAGGAGTTTGTCGGGGGTGGTAAACACACTGTCAATGGGCGTAATATCATAAATGTATTGATCCACATCGAGGTAGTCGCATGAGCTGATCACACTTCCCAACACCCCGAAGGAAATGACCCACCACTTGATCTTTGTAGTTATAAACTTGATTTTCATCTGTTGTAAATTTGAGATTCTCTAAAATGTCATGTTCAGTTGAAGGGTAAAGGTCCGCTGGATCGGGTATACCGCACCGTTTGAAGAGGCTTGTTCCGGGTCCCATAAATCAACATGGTCCCAAACATGTAAATTATCACCGATCAGGCTCAGGGTTGTCGCCGAAATTCCGTACCGCTTCAGCCAATCGCCGTTAAAGCGATAAGAAATTTCCGCATTTTTCAGTCGCAGAAACGAAGCGTCAGCCAGCCAAAAGGTCGAATTCCGGTTGTTGTTGGCATTGGCGCCGTAAGTCAGCCGCGGGAAACGGGCATTGGGGTTTTCTGTTTCCGTAGTTCCCGAATAAGAAGCTGGGATCCAGCGGTTATCCGGATCACCCACTAGCGAAAGGATATTCCCTTCTCCCTGTCCGGCAAAAGGATAATAGCCTGTTCCGCCAAAGAAATAGCTCACCTTGCTGGCTCCCGTAAAATACACGCTAAATGTCCAACGCTTCAGCGAGTACTCGGCGGCAAACCCATATTGAAGCTGGGGGACGTTCGAATAATCCAGCGGCACTTCGTCGTCGGTGTCAATCACCCCATCCCCGTTCACATCTTTGTACTTAATATCGCCGGGTAGGTAGTTGCTCATAAACGTCTGCCGCGGGCTGTTGGCAATATCGGCCTCATCCTTGAACAAACCCAGTGCGATCAACCCCCGTTGAACACCATAGGGCACGCCGGCGTACGACTGGTAAGGATAATTCACTCCGGTTTGTTCCCAGTGGGTCACTTCGTTACGGGCCAGCGTAAAGTTCGAGCGCAGGGTCATGCTTCGGTCCTTGCTAAAGGTTTGGGTATAGGACAGGTTCCCGTCGGCTCCCCAGCTTTTCATTTTACCGGCATTGATCCAGGGGTTTTGAGCGGCACCCACTTCCTCCGGAATGGTATTTCGCTGCTGGTAAATGTTGTCGTTGTACGAAAGAAAGCCATCAATGGTCAGATCAAAACGGTTTTTCCAGAATTTGGCATCAATACCCACATCGTATTTGGTGGCAACCTCCCACTGAAGATTATTCACCCCCACTTTTTCTTCGGTGATTGTACCGCCATAAAGGTTTGAACCATACTTCATGAGGGACAGGTACGGGAACCGCTCGGAGAGGGCGCCATTGCCTACTTGACCCCACGATCCCCTTATTTTAAAGTAGCTAAAAAAGGGTACGTGGGTTTTTGTCCATTCATATTGCGTGGGTACCCATCCCAACGAAAATGCCGGAAAGAACCCATATTGTTCACCCTTCCTGAAATCCATGGAGCCCGAATAACCCGCATTCAGCTCCAGCAAATAGGTATCTTTATACGAGTAAGTTGCCCTTGCGGACACGGCTTGGTACCGAACCGGGATTACCTGGTCGTACGACGTTCCGTCCGAATCGCGGCCATCCTGCCAATACGAAAGCAGCAAACCACTTACCCGGTGATCGTCCCGAATGGTTTTCTCATACGACAGCTTTCCTTCGATGTACGTTTGCCGCTTTACATAGGCGTCCTGCGAGTACGTGGCATCAACAGCGGCCGACACTTGTTTCGACAGCAAGGTTCCGTCATTTTGTCGTCCGGAGGCGTAATACAGCGCGGGCATTTTATAGCGGCGCGTGGCATGCGTACTCAAATACGTGTAGGAATACAACAGGTTCATCACCAGTCCTTCCGTGACGAAATCAAGTTTTTGTTCCAGGTTCATTTTTAGGTTCACCGTGTTCGACGCGTTGTTTTTATAGCCGGAGTAGTTGAGCAGCACATAGGGCGAAATCTGGTTGGCCGAACTTCCGTAAGCCGGCAACTGGCCATTCGAATACCGCACCGGTACCGTCACCGGGGTCAGGTTGGCCTGGGCTTCCCACAGCGCGTTGTTATTGTTGTACCCGGGAATATTCTGGGTACTGATCACATCGTTCAGGTTTAACGACAAAACAGACGTTGGCGTGATGTTGGCATCAATGTTGGCCCGGAAATTATACTGGTGGTAATTCACATCCACATCGTACTTGTTGGCCGCTTCATCCTGCTTAAACACGCCCTGCTTGTTCATATAGCCCAGGCTCATGTAGTACCGGGCGGCCGTTCCCCCTCCCGAAATATTCAAATTGTACTGGCTATACCACGAATAGTCTTTCAAAATAACGTCCCGCCAGTTAATATCGGGGTGCATATCCGGGTCCAGTCCATTCCGTAACAATTCAATATCGGTTGCGCTGTACGCCGGTTGGAGTCCCCGCACGCTTAACGCTTCGTTGGCCAGTTGGGCATACTTCACGGCGCCAAGGTACTCCGGCATACGGGCGCTTTGGGTTAAGGTCTGGTTCGCCTTCATATTGATTTTCAGCTTCCCGGCCACCCCCTTTTTCGTGGTGACCAATACCACCCCGTTGGCTCCGCGGTTACCATAAACAGCCGTAGCCGAAGCGTCTTTCAGCACACTAAACGATTCAATATCGATCGGGTCTATGTCATTCAGGTTGCCTTCCACGCCGTCAACCAAAATCAGGGCGCCTTTATTGGCTCCAAATGTACTGATGCCCCTGATCCAGAATTCGGAGTAGTCATTGCCCGGCTCGCCACTCCGGGTCATCCCGATAATTCCGGGTACGCGGCCGGCAAGCATGTTGCTGATCGACGAAGCCGGCACCTGCAAGTCCTTGGCGCTGATGTTAGTGATGGCGCCGGTGGTGGTAATTTTACGTTGCGTTCCGTGACCTACCACCACCGCTTCTTCCAGTTCGTTCACGTCCGGCGTCAGGGTGATCTTTAACCGCGATTCCGACTTATTCGCGACCAGCTCATAGCTATCGAAACCAATAAACGAAAACACCACGGTATCGCCTTTGGTCACATTGGTCAGGCGAAACTGGCCCTCCACGTTGGTAATCGTGCCGTTTAGCCGGGTTTTGGTATACACGTTGGCCCCCACAATTTCCTGTCCTTCTCCATCCATAACGATCCCGGACAGTGTCAGTTTTTCATTCTGGTCCTGGGCGGTTAACGCCAATGGAAAGAACAGGCTAACTGCGCCCAAAATCAGTATATAGATCGCGTTATTTCTATATTTTAACATCTTGATTTTCATTTTGAGATTAATGATTCCGGCAGCTTATTCAATTGCCAGTTTTCTGATCGTACCCCCTTGATAGCATTCGCAAATAATAAAGTTGCCGTCTTCATCGTCCGACAGGCCATAGGGTAGGTGAAGCTTGGCTTCCAGGGGGTCTCCGTCCTCGTGCAGCAACCAGCCCTGCCCGGGTATGCCGGCGGCAAGGCTTACCCAACCCGACTTCCGGTCGCATTTTGAGATGGTGTAGCCATCAACATTCGCCACATAGATATCGCCAAATTCGTCGATGATCATGCCTGCGGGATTGTTTAGCTTGGCGGTTGTCAGGCGGTCGCCGAACACATTGCCAGCGCCGTTGCCTCCAATAAATAATTCAATGTCCTGCCCGTCTTTGCTCACTTTGTACACGGCGTCCTTCGGGAAACTGCTAAAAAACAGGCAATCGTCGTAGGCGCTGTACGCGATTTGCGACTCCCAATTGCCGCGTACTTCCTCAACCCGCTCGTTCAGAACTTCCACGGTATTCGGATGGGCAATCTCCAAACGTCCGAACTTGCCGTTGGTGTCAAAAAAATACAACCATTCATCGGTACGGCCATCCAGTGCGCATGATCCGATTTGCCCATTAAACCCCGCAATGCCCGGAGCAAATAATTCGGGTTCCCACAAGTTCTTTTCGCTGTACCGGTAAATTTTGTGCGGGGCGTCGCGTTGAATAATATACGCCGTCTTGCGATCGCGGGTCCTAGCCGGCGTTCCCCCGGTAAATCCGGTCTGCAAGGTGGTTGCATTATTGTCGTTAACAGCCACATAGCGCACCTGGGAGGTACTGGTCTCAACCGCTAGCAGATCTCCGTTCGACACTGCGGCAATGCCATACAGGTGTCCGAACCTGGCTTCGGCCAGCGTTCCGTCTTTGGGGTCGTTTTCTCCAACCACCCCGGTAATGGTCGAAACCGATTGTTTCACGGTATAGTGGAAGGTACCTTCCACCGAAATGGTGTCCTCACCCCGCACCACCTTAACCGGGTTGTCGCCCCCCTGTTGCCGTGGGACAATACAGTAGATGGCGGTGTTGTCAACGCCGATAATGGTCGCTTCGCGGTCATTGTCGGAGAACAGGACCTTGAGGGCGTTTTGATCGGTTCCAAAGTTGGAGCCGGTCACCACAAAGTCGGAACGGATATAGCCAGAGTCAGGCATAAATGTGCTAACGGTTACGGGCAAGGCCGGATCATAACCAGAACTGGACTCATCGTCCTCTTTGTTACACGAGCCGAAGAAACCCAGGTAGATCAAGGCCAGCAACAAAGCAACAGGCCAGTTGCCAGCCTTAAAAAACAGGTCTCTCTTGGAAAAATTAAAACTGTTGTCGTTCATAAGTAAAAATTTAAATTGTTAGTTAAATCGATCGGGTTAATAATTAGTAGTAGTTGAGTTCTGCTTCGATCCAGTGTTAAACACAAAGCCACCAAGACACGGACACACGAACGCACGAACACGTTATCTGACAAATGTCTTTTCCCCCGTACCCTCGTGACTTCGTTCCTTCCGGTCCGGAATAGGCATACCAAGGCCATGAAGCAGAAAGTAGCATTCATACTTTTAGAATTTTTTAGAAGATTTGGATTTATGTTTCAATTGAGCTGACCACACTGCTTTTCGTTTGGGTACCAAAAGCAGCTACCATTACTTCTTCAAGCTGCTTTTGATTAGTTGCCAATGCTACACCAATTACATCCTTTGCTGTTAGAAGAGTTTTCAGGAATGTCAAGATATAAGATACAGGATCCCTTTTAAAATTCAGATTGCTTTCATTCATAAAGCGAGATTTATTAATTAGATGCCTGTAAAAGTAGAGTTACACAGATTTGCCGTTCATCTCAAATTCGTCAAACATGCACTCGAATCGTTCAACATTATAAAAATGGAAGGATGACAAAGCAAATAGTCTTTTCTTTGGGATCTATACAAGGATTTATAAATGTACAACAGGACAAGGGCTGATATGGGAGGGCAGGAAAGGTCTTCAAGCCAAATTACACGATACACGACATAACTTCACATTTAGCACTTAGTTTAATTGCATGGAATAAATAGAGTTTTCTCTGATACAGTATAATCTTAGGGTTATTTAGCAAAATTCATATCAATGACAAAACAATCCTATTTATTAATATTGCTTTTTGCTCCACTTTTTTGTTTTTCGGAACAACTTCAGATTGAACATATCGGAATTGAACATGGATTATCGAGCAGTTATATAATGAGTATGACACAGGATAAAAATGGCTACATGTGGTTTGCTACCGAGATGGGGCTAAACCGTTTCGATGGGAATAACGTAAGAGTTTACAAAAAGAACAGTCAACATCCAACTCAAATTGCAGGCAATGAGCTTAATAAAGCTATTGCCGATTATGATGGTAATTTTGTTTGGATAGCCAGCCAAAGGGATGGGCTCAGTCGTTTCGATTGCACCATGGAAACTTTTAAGAATTTCTTTTTCTCAATAGATAATCCGGCGGGAATAGGAGGAAATGACATTACTGATATCAAAATGGCCAATGACGGAAATCTTTGGATGTCGTTTTATTATGAAGGTGTTGATTATTATGACAAAACAACCGGGGTATTTACGCATTACAACACGAAAACGGTTCCAGGATTGGTAAGTAACAGCATTTGGTCAATTGCAGAAGATAATAGGCACAATTTGTATTTGGGCCATGTAGGCAATGGGGTGTCGGTTATTTCCACCATCGATAAAAAAGTAACCAATTATATGCACGAAACAGGCAACCCCAATAGCCTACCCAGTAATACGGTAAGGGTAGTTTTTATTGATAAGCAAAATAACGTTTGGTTAGGAACAGATAACGGGTTAGCTTATTTCAATTATCAAAAAGGAAAATTTGTCTGTTTTCGGCACGATCCAGATAATCCTGAATCGCTGGCAGCCAACAGGATTCTCAGTATTGCCCAGATTAACGAGAATTCGCTGTGGATTGGCACCGAAAATGGCGGAATAAGCATATTGGAACTCCAGCAAAGTTTGTTTGTTTCCCCTTCAACGGTAAAATTTACCAATATTTTTTACAGCGACACCGGAATGGGGATTTCCAACAACACAGTAAGAAGCATCTATCAGGATTCGTTTAAAAACATTTGGATTGGGACATTTGGAGGCGGGATTGATTTTGTAGGGCAACAGCCGCCCTATTTTAAAAGATGGAATTACTCACCAGTGCAAGGAGTAAAAAACAGCCTTACCAGCAAAGTTGCCTGGGGCACCTGTGTGGATAAGAACAATCAAGTTTGGGTAGGTACTGATGGTGGGGGTATCAACGTTTTCAAAGATAACCAACGTATCAAGCACTATTCAAAAGAAAATAGCGGCATTACTGATAACGCAATATTATGTGCTTTATGCGATTCGGAAAATAACCTATGGTTTGGCACTTTTAGTGGTGGGGTAAATAAATATAATTCAAAGACAAAAACTTTTTCGGAAATAGAATTACCCGATAAAAAAGCAATTGATATACGATGCCTTTACGAAGATGACAAACAAAATATTTGGATTGGAAGTAACCGCGGAATATTCATTTACAATCTGTATACAAAAAAAATAACACCCGTAAATTGGAGCAACTCAGCTCTTTCAGAAGACCAGATCCGCTGCATTACAAAAGACAGCAGCGGCCATATTTGGGTAGGAACCTTCGGAAACGGGATTTCCATTTTCCCTCCTGATAATTTTACTGAAGCCAAATATTTCAATTATTCATCGGGACTTCCGTCGAATACGATACACCATGTTTTTTGCGATTCGAAGCACCGAATATGGATTTCTACTGGTGAAGGGCTGGTTAAGTTCAATGCAGGCGAATATCAAAACTTCTCGGTTTACAACGAAGGTAACGGTATTGCAGGAAGCACGGTTTACGCGATAGCGGAAAGTCCTCAAAACGAATTGTGGATAAGCACCAACTCCGGTATTTCCCACTTTTTGGTGGATCAAAACAAAATGGAAAACTTTAACCATCACGACGGCATTCCCATGGGAATTTTCATGAGCGGATCGGTTGCCAAAGACAAAGAAGGAACCATTTATTTTGGCGGGCAAAATGGAGTATGTTACTTTAACCCACAGGACAAGTTACAGGAATACCTGGTTACCCCGCCGGTAATTACCGAATTTGTAAAATATACCAAAAGAAATGACTTCAACGGTGATTATACCATTGTCCCGGTTTCCGACAATATCAGTCTTAGTTATAAAGAAAACACTTTCGAGATTGGATTTAATGTACTTGATTATTCACTGAACAAGAAAGTTCAGTTCGAATTCAGGCTAAAAGGCCTTGACGATACCTGGCATAGTGCTTTCCCTGAAAAGCAGGTTACCTACCGCAACATTCCGCCGGGTGATTATACTTTCGAGCTAAAAGCCAGGATAAAGAACCAGGAGTGGTTCAAAAAAATTACTTCAACTCACATAGAAATTGTTCCTCCTATTTGGTGGAACAATTATTCGAAACTATTATACATGATTCTGGCCCTCTTTGTAGTAACTTTTATTGTATATCTTATTACCAGGAATATTGAAAAAGAACTTCATCTAAAAAATTCGCTTTTGTTGGAAAGAAAGGACCATCAGCGTAAAGAAGAATTAAACAACGAAAAGCTAAAGTTCTTTGCCAACATGACCCATGAGCTGAAAACACCGCTTACCCTTATTATAGGTCCCATTGAAGACATGCTTAACGACCCGGCCCTTCCGTTTCAGTTGTCGAAAAAAATTGCACTTATCCATAAAAGCTCAACCAAATTGTTTGAGATGGTTAATCATATCCTTGATTTTAGGAAAACCGAAGAGCAAAAGCGTAATTTAACTGTTCTGAAAGACGATTTAAGTGTTGCGATAGAAGAAATTGTTGATAATTTCAAAGAACTAAACACCCAACAATCGATCGAAATTTCAGCCCGAAAGGAAGAAGAACAAGATTTCACGCTTTATTTCGATCCACAAATTGTTTTCTCGATTATGAGCAACTTATTGTCAAACGCACTAAAAAACACGAAAGCAGGTAAGATTCAGGTAATGATGCGCAAGCTAAACGAAAATGGGGTAGAATATACCGAAATTGAAGTAAGCGACACAGGAATAGGCATATCAAAAGAAAATCTGGACAAAATATTTGAACGTTACTACCAGATAGAATCCAACATCCAAAATACTGGCACCGGAATAGGCCTTGCATTTGTAAAAAATCTGGTAACCCTGCACCAGGGACGTTTATTTGTTGAAAGTCGACTTGGCGAAGGGACTTCGTTCCGTTTCCAGCTAATTAGCAATAACACTTACCCTGGTACCGCCAACTCTGTATTGCCCGAAATTGTGCAAAAAGAAGAATCAGAACAACAAAGTGTTACCGACAAAGCATCGAAAAAAGTAATACTGGTGGTCGAAGATAACCTCGATATTCAGAACTATATTTTCGATTCCCTCAACGGGCAATTCGAAGTAATTACCGCCAGCGGAGGCAATATTGGTTTTGAAATGGCTTCGTCTCAAATGCCTGACATTATTATAAGCGATGTTTTAATGCCCGGTATGAATGGCTTCGAATTGTGCCAAGCACTAAAACAAAATGTAGTAACCTCTCATATTCCGATTATTCTGCTCACTGCAAAAGACACACTTCAGGACAAATTGGAAGGATACAAAGCCGGCGCCGATTCTTACCTTACCAAACCATTCACTACCGCCCTGCTAATAAGCCGCATAAACAATATCCTGGAATCAAGAGACAAATTGGCCACGTTGCTGGCTTCTTACACCGTACAGAAGAAAATAGAGATAGAGCAATCGTTAAATAAGCTTGACAACGATTTTATTGAAAACATAACAAGAATCATAGAAGGCGATCTCTCTTCCGAAAGTATTGGCGTTGAATTTATTGCCCGGGAAATGAATATGAGCCACTCTACACTCTATAGAAAAATAAAAGCTTTGCTGGGAATTTCCGTAAATGAGTTCATCCGAAAAGTAAAAATACGCCATGCAGAAAAGTTATTAATAACCGGGAAATATAGTGTTTCCGAAGTCTCCTATCTTGTTGGGATAAATAGTCTCACTTATTTCGGGAAGTGTTTTAAAGATGAATACGGCGTTTCTCCATCCAACTACCTGAAAAAGATAAAAGAACAAAGCTAAGGATTAAATATTTCTTTGCTTTTACCGGACTTTAATCACAGTTTAAAAAAACGAAGTGAAAGCAGTACTTACAGTGTGTGAAAATTTAATTACATACGGACGTAGATTTGGCTACACACGGGTGCAGGCTTGGCTACCTTTTCCAAAGTTCGACAACTTTGGAAAAGGTAGCCAGTTATAGCCACTTTGGTACCTTTTGGCAGCTCCCGGCCTGCACCGAAATGACGCTAAACGCTGGTGGAAAGCGTAACCCGTAAAAACAATCTTCAACGCTTGATTCATATCCGAAGCATACAGCTACCTTACAGCTAAGATACAGAACGGCTACACTCCCAATAGCCTTCTACTGTTGCCAACTGGCCTCACCGGTTTCCCTGCTCATCGGAATGTGCACCAACGCAGGCAGTTTGAGGCTGGTGCGGATATGTCATCCGCACCTTATTAACGCCGGATTTTCAATCCGCATGGAAGATGGGAGGTTCATTGGTTTAATTATGGAGCCGGTTGCACGCCCGCTTGAGATAGCCTCAAAGCCGAATAATGAACGTTTCATTACCCTAATGGTGAAGGGCTCACTATTCGACGATGGTAAAGCCTGTTTTAAAAATGGGTTGGCTTTCCGGGTTTTCCTAAAGAAGTCTGCCAATCAGGCATACGTGCCGGCATATATTTACACTCGTGCGGGAGTAAATCTCCATAATTTTCAGAATTACAGCTTAATCTTTCGGAAATTATAAGTTAATCTCTTCCCGACTTTAAGTTAATCTTTCCGTGATTATAACTTAATCTCCTCAAGACTTTATGTTAATCTTTCCGTAATTATAACTTAATCTCTTGAAGACTTTAGGTTAATATTTTGGAAATATCAACTTACAATCTCCACCGGGCTGGTTTGGGTTAATTCTGTTCTCCAGAATGCAGTGTGCTTGTTGAAATCTACCAAATCCGATAACCGTCGGTTGCTGTTGATCAGTAGTACCCCTCACTATAAAACCGACGTCCTTGTGCGACGTGTGGATATGGATCGTTATGATGATCGTATTACCTTACGCTGCAATGTAGTAGAAGCATACGATAAATTGCTTGAATTTATAGCCAAGCACCTTCCGGATAAATTTTATATGATTGGAGACCAGCGTGTATCTCTTCGGGAAAAACTGTTTCGCGAGATCGTTGCCAACATGTTGATCCACCGTGAATTTACCAATGCTTTTCCGGCATCACTGATCATATACAACGACAGGGTCGAAACTAAAAATCCCCTGCTCATCGGTATATGCACCAAAACTGGCGGTTTGTGGCCGGTGGCGATTTTCAATCCGTATGGAAGATGGGAGGTTTTTTGGTTTAATAGAAGGCCGTTTCTCCCATATGTGGTGTGACATCCATACCTTATGCGGTATGCCATCCGTACCCTATTTGACATACCATAATCGCGGTTCGGAAACCACGACACCCGAAATGGTGCAACGAGCCGGGATGGAGTGAATCCGTCAGCATGTTGAGCCAACCTGGAAGGTTTCCAAAAACCTTTCAGGTTTCAGCAGGCCGATTGCCAGCGTATTAGTCACAGGCAATGGTAAAGTCTGATGTTTTGGTATGGCGACACCAGCCAACAGATTCCGGCCTGCGCCGGAATGACGCCAGATAAAACGGTCGAAGTTATGCCAGCTCGGTATTTCGGCGTCATTGTGCCACAACAAATCGAAGCGGAGAGGTTTGTCGGGTTAATCGCGAAACCGAGCTTTTCGAAAAAGTCAAGCTTCTTTTGGGGAAAAGATAAAGTACTTTTCCTGAGAAGATGAAGTACTTTTTTCATAGGACACTTAGGATTTCCGGAATAGAACAGGAAGGATTTGTAAGCATGCGGTAAATTCCGTTTTTCCTCCTATAAAAGGTCGTCGCTCTTGGATAGTTTCTTTCAAATGTTCGGAGAAGTTTAAGCGATTTGGGAGACGGGGATGTATTCTGCTTCTTGTTAAATTTGTACATTTATGGGCAGTAATTATGGAGTGGGCTCTACGTTGCCCAACCAAGATGAAGCGAAAGAGGTTAGGGATCATAAGATTGATTATTTTTTTGTTCTCCCGTTAAAAGAATAGGATGATTAACAAAGATTACAAAGGAACTCTCGAATTGATAAAACATGAAATTCAGACTGCAAAATTTCATGTCGTAAGAGCCATTACTAAAGAATACATTGACCTTTATTGTAAAATTGGGAAGATAATTTTAGAAAAACAGGTGGAAGAAGGCTGGGGGAAATCGGTTGTTGAAAAAATATCAAAAGATTTACGAAAAGATTTTGCGGGGAGCAATGGCTATTCAGCAAGAAATCTCTGGGATATGCGACGGTTTTATTCGCGTTATTCGACCAATGAAAAACTGCGACAGCTTGTCGCAGAAATTCCCTGGGGCCAAAACCTGCTAATACTGACAAAAATAAAAGATGATAAAGAAGCTGAATTCTACTTGAATGCGACAAAAGAATATGGATGGAGCAGAAATGTTTTACTGAATCAAATAAAGGCACAGGCATACAAAAGAGCATTCCCCAGCTGGTTAGGATATGTCGAGGGCTGGCTGCGGCCGGACGGAATTTGCAATTCCGTCCTCTTAACCGGGTGATTTGCAATTACCAAAAGGAAACGCAGGTTATGTGGATAATCGGGAACAAGCTGGCCCCTCGCTCCGGCGGGGCTGTTGCTTTGCTTCATTTTGCTGAAAATGGCGCATCCTTCCATCGCCCTTATTTTGAATGAAACTAAATTATGCTTTGTTGACTAATTTGTACTGTAGAATTACATAACTTGTGGGATCGAAACAAAAACCTGAGTTTGTGATACTACGAAAAACGGTCAAACTAAGCCAAACAGCACACCGACATATTTCTAATGTCGTTCATACAGCACCAATAGCCCGTATTAACAAACCATACACCATCCACTGTTTTCGGCACAGTGTGGAAACGCATTTGCCGGAAAGCGGGACCGACTTACGAAATAGCCAGGAGCTATTGGGGCATAAGTCATTAAAACCACGATGATTTACACCCATGTAAGCAATAAAGCCATCAAACGGATACAAAGCCCATTGGATAGGTTGAACATTAATTTGGAGAAAAAGAACGATGGAGAAAATTACGAAAAAGTATAATAACTTCGTGCTATTACATAGTTAGTAGGGCAGTTAATCGCTACATGAAACTGTATCGGTTCTTGAAATATTTTTTAAATTTACTGTTCTACCAGCTTGAGATATTTTCGGATTTGAATGGGACGTGTTTATATATATCCAAGTTGGAGATATATAAACACCTTTTGAGATCGACAAATTAGAAATAAACACAATAGACTATATTAATTCGTTAGCCACAAGCAAAATTCGCAATAAAAATGAATGCTAAAAATAAATATATACAACAACTTATCCACGACTATGAATATAGTCTTTCTAAATTTGATAGTCAGACGCTTGTAATTAGTGGTGGTGCTCTTGGTTTCTCATTGACTTTTATATCTGATATTGTTGTATTTCAAGAAGCAATTTACCTTATTCTTCTTTATATTGCATTGGGTTGTTTTATACTTGCAATTTTTATAGGTTTTACAGGTCATTATTTTAGTATGCAGAATATATCAAAATCAATAGATTTAGCGACTGAAGAAAAATATGACGAAATAAAACCAGATTTAATTACACCGAAAATTAATTGTACTGTCTTAATTACTTTAAGTTTAGGAATATTATTAATGGTTAGTTATTGTATCGTAAACATTGAAAACCAACGAAAAATAATAAATGAAACTGAAAATTCTAAAGAATTATTATATAAAGAACCAACAGCAATTACTACGATAACCGATTCAATAAACTAAAACTAAAATGGAAAAGAAAAAATTAACAAGAGAAGAGATTGACAACATAAAATCTCAAAAATTTTCAGGAGTAGAAATGAGAAAAGCTATGCCAGGAAAATTACCGCCAAAAGAATTAGTAGAACTAGCAAAAAAGTTAAAAGAAGAAGAACAACAAAAAAATCAAAAAAAATAATGCCAGTGGCTAATAAATAGGACTTCGTGTGGTCGGCACGACACAACATGAAGTCCTATTTATTAATGACATGTCAGTAAAATATGCTGCTGATAATGTTGAAAAATCCAAAGATAAAATATCATTGAAAGGAAATGCAAAATTGATATTTGAGGATGAATCCATTGAGACAAATGAAATTAGTGTAATTTTTAAAAGAGGAAATGCAATTTTTAAAAGATGAAAATATACACGATAAATTAACTTGATATATTCCTGTTAATTAATTTAAAACCAGCATACAGTCGAGCTTTTTGACAGGTTTTTGAAAAGCAACTATTAGAAAACAGTTTTGCTGAAAAGTTGGGTAGCCTTTTGATGAAAAAGAAACCGCCCAACAACAGCAAAATACCCGCAAGCCGGGGGTTTCAGCTTCGTTGACAGGAAAGTAATAAATTTGAAAAGCAACTCTTGTAGGAAGTTCATCGGGTGAAATCCCGCCCTGCGTGTATTTGCGGAACGTTAATGGTTATTATATTTGCGGCAACACATCTAACAAAGTTACAGACAATGAGACAGATATTAATGGTATTAATTGGATCAATAATCTCACTATCAGGAAATGCGCAAGAAATAGCTTTTCATGGTAAAATAGCCGGAATTGACAGTGCCCAAATTAGCGTCGTAGTTTTACCATTAAAAATGGGAGAAATTCCAATCTTTGATAAAATTCAGTGTGTACATGGAGAATTTGATAGTAGAATTAAACTCAATTTAAACATGTGGCATCTAGTCAAATTAAGAAGCAATGAATTTGATTCTGTGTTTGGTAAAGAGAAATCGAGTTCTCGAAAATTGAAAAATAGGGAAATTATTTTTTTCATTCAACCAAAAGACAAAGTTTTCATTTCTGCAAAAATCGGTGACTTTGGTTTAAATTATCAGATTACAGGGAACGAAATAAGCATCCAAAGAAATGAATTTAAGAAAAAATTATATTCACTGGAAGAGCAATATAATAGACTGACAATTTTGAGAGATAAGTCTGAAACAGAAAAAGAAAATCCAAAATCTAAAGAACTCACAGACAAACTCAGTTCAATAAATGACCAAATAAGTCGCATTGATCTTGCAACAATTGCCAAACATCCTGACTGGATTAATTCTGCAGAAAGATTAGCTGAATATTCTACAGATACAATTTCTAAATATTATAAGAAATTTACGACAGATGTTCAGAATTCATTTTTCGGTATTCATCTTTCAAAAATTCTTAATGCGGCTGAGACAGGTTCTCCAGCACCAGCATTTACCCTACAAAATAACAAAGGGAAAGATATTTCATTAAATGATTATAAAGGAAAATACATTGTTCTTGACTTTTGGGGAACATGGTGTGGATATTGTGTGCAGGGAATACCAAAAATGAAAGAATATTATTCAAAATATAAAGACAAAGTTGAGTTTTTAAGTATAGATTGTCGTGACACGAAGCAAAACTGGATAAAAGCTATCGACAAATATGACATGAATTGGATAAATCTATTTACCGAAAATGAAAAAATCGCAGATAGGTATGGAGTTGTAGGATATCCAACAAAAATCATCATTGACAAAGAGGGAAAGATTGCATTAAAATCAATGGGTGAGAGTGATGAGTTTTATAACAAAATGGATGAGTTGTTTAACAAATAAAACACTTAGCCTCTAATCAAGCGTTGCTTGCATACGCTTTGCATTGGAGGGTATGTTGAACTAAACATTTCCTGCTTGCAACCACTTTCCGATTAGTGGTTTGAGTATAGTGTTTTCAATCCGTTTTTTTGGATTCCCCCGATGCGTATTTTTCGGGTTTTTGTGATGCGAAGTTTGGTTTTATGCGGAAGAAACCGGTATGCTCCGAAGTAAACCAGCAGGTTTAGCGATGTTTCTGAACAAGGCCTGCCTGTTTTAACACCGGTTCTTTGATTATGGACACAGCTTTCCCGTTTACGCCTTTGGCGCATCAAATTAAATCGTACAATGACAGGCATTATCACATTCCTGACAATACATTGACGGGCGGCGCGCGCTCTTTGGGATAGGTTTCCAGCAATTGTAGTTCTCCCCCGCAGTCGCGGCATTTTAGCAGGGACCGCGGGCCAAAACGCAAGGCCAATATCTGCGCCCGCGAAAGTGGTGTTGTCCGCAGCAGCCCTACCCCAAGGCTTTCCCGGATAGCCGAAAGGCTTTGCTTTTTGTTTCGTGAACTCAAAAACCCCAAATGACGGATCCGCCTGAAGTAAGGCGGGACGATGTGATCCAGAAAGCGTTTCAGGAACGCTACCCCGGGGATGGTTTCGGTTTTCTTTTGGTAGCCGTTTTTGCGGTCGCACCAGTTAAAGGTAACCTGGCCCCCGGTTACATTTAATATCCGTGCATTGGAGATGGCCACCCGGTGGGTATACCTTTCCAGGTATTCCACCACACTTTCTGGTGAGCCAAAAGCCTGTTTGGCATACACCACCCAGGGCTTTTTGATCAGATCGCGCGGCACCTGCTTTTCTATTTTTCCCTGCCGTTTCAGCCTGCGCAGTTTCTTTGCTAGATAAAACGGTCGAAGTTGTGCCACCCATTTCGGTTCAAGTTGTGCCAGGTATTTCGGTCGAAAGTGTGCCACGTGTTTCGGGCCAAGTTGTGCCACTGATTATACAGAAGAATGATTTCTATCTTATCGCTGATAACCAAACTCAGGGATATGGCCGCAAAAAAGATAGATATTATGGATGTACGACAATTAATCCAGTTAAAAATCAGGGGAGAGAGCAACCGCAGTTGCTCCTCCATTTTATCGATTCACCGCAATACGGTAAATTATTATGTGCGGCAATTGAAAGCTACGGGCAGCACCTATGCAGATTTGTTGCTGCTGGGCGATGCAGGGCTGAAGGAACTCTTTCCAAACCGAACGTCTTCGGACATTGACCGTTACGAAGAGCTGTCGCAATACTTCTCCTATTTTAAGCAGCAACTGCTTTTGCCCGGGGCCACACGGGAGGTTCTGTGGAAAGAGTACCTTTGCAAGCATCCGGAAGGCTACGGCTATACCCAGTTTAACGAGCACTTGAACGTATGGCTGGGACAAACCAAAGCAAGCGGGAAGTTTATGCATAAAGCCGGCGACAACCTGCTGGTAGATTATTGCGGTAAAAAGCTTCAGGTCATTGATAAATCAACCGGGGAAATCCGGGAGGTTGAAGTGTTTGTTGGCATCCTTCCCTGCAGTGGCTACACTTATGTTGAAGCCAGCCTTAGCCAGGGACGCGAGGACTTTATCAGTTCGATCAACAATTGTTTCCGGTTTTTAGGGGGAAGCACCAAAGCCATTGTCCCCGATAATCTAAAGTCGGCCGTTACCAAAGCCAGCAAGTACGAACCGGTTTTGAATAAAACACTGAAGGACCTGGCGCTCCATTACGGCTGCGTGATCAACCCCACGCGTTCGTACTCACCCCAGGACAAGGCGATGGTTGAAGGGGCCGTAAGGCTGGTTTATCAACGCATTTTCTTTCCGCTTCGGAACATGGCCTTTTTTAGCCTGGACGAGCTCAATGTCCAGCTTGGTACCGAGCTTGAAAGATACAATGCCTGCCTGATGGAAACCTACCAGGCCAGCCGTCGCAAACTGTTTGTTGACCTGGAGCAGGAATACCTTCATCCATTACCTTCAGAGCCATATCAAGTCAAGCATTACAAGCGGGCCAAGGTGCAGAAAATGGGGTACATCTACCTGTCAGATACCAAAAACTATTACAGTGTCCCGTACCGTTACATTGGCCGCCAGGTTGAGCTGCAATACAACCGGGACACCATTGAGATTTACTGTGGATCTGAGCGTATTGCCTGCCATAAAAGGGTTTTCCGCCCCGGACAATACGTGACCATCAAAGAACACATGAGCAGCACCCACCGGTTTTACAGCGACTGGAGCCCGGAATACTTTAACAAACTGGCCCAAAACATTGGGGTAAAAACAAGTGAATACATCGCTTTATTGATCCGGCAGCAGGATTATCCTGAAACAGGTTATAAGCAGGCACTGGGTATTTTAAGCCTGAAGAAAGCCTTCGACAAACACCGGATTGAAACAGCCTGTACCATGGCCCTGCCCCATGAAAGGTACAGCTACCGTACCATCAAACGCATTTTGGAAAACAACATGGATAAAATGATGGAACCCACACCACAGCAACTTTCTATTCCTGTACACATGAACATACGGGGCCCTGAATCTTATAATTAACCATCTTAAAATAAATAGAAATGAACAATCAAAGCACCATTGAAAAGATGAAACAAATGCGGCTGTATGCCATGGCCGAAAATTACTACAACAGCACGCAAAACAACCTGCACAGGGATTTTACGCTTGACCAGTACCTAGCCTTGCTGATTGATCAGGAATGGGAATACCGGTACAACAAACGTATCCGGAACCTGATTGCCTCGGCGGGCTTCAGGTACCCCGCCTCGGTACAGGATGTAAATTACTCGGCCAACCGTTCCCTGGACAAAAACACCTTTGAACGACTGGCTTTGCTTGATTTTATCAAACGCGGCGAGAATGTGATCATCACCGGGGCAACCGGTACAGGGAAAAGCTACCTGGCACAGGCGCTGGGGCATAATGCCTGCACCATGCAACACAAAACCATGTACTTTAACTTTGCGCGGCTCGTCGACCAAATTAAACTCTCGAAGCTCGAAGGAACCTACCTTAAGCTGTTGAATAAGATTGAGAAAAGCGATCTGCTCATACTCGATGATTTTGGGTTAATGTCTTTTGATGACCAGGCAAGAAATGCCCTCATGGATATAGTTGAACTGAAATACGACAAGACCTCCCTGATCATTGCAGCACAGATACCGGTAAAAAACTGGCATGAAACAATAGGGGAAGGAACCATTGCCGATGCCATTTTAGACCGTCTGGTACATGCTTCTCACCGGATTGAATTAACCGGCGAATCGCTGAGGAAAAACAAAATGAAGAAAACTCAAATAATTTAATAATTTTGGTCTGGAAGTCATTCTTTTTTTGTGGCACAACATCACCGAAACAAGTGGCACAATTACACCGAAATATCTACTTTGCAAACCGGGCACTGAACACGGCCGACATTTGCTTGACATCAAACAAAAAGTTGCCATCCTGTTTGCTGCTTTTCCACCTGCCGTTTTTATCTATGCCACCTGCCGGAACAATCAAATGCACATGCGGATGGAACCTGAGCTGCTGGTCCCAGGTGTGCAAAATGGCGATAGCCCCCGGCTGTGCACCAAGTAGCTTGGGATCGCGGGAAAACAGGCACAGGGTTTCCCATGATTTTTCAAACAAAAGGTTGTACATCACCTCCCGGTTGAAACGGAACAGCTCCAGCAACTGGTGCGGGACGGTAAACACCACGTGGAAGTATTTAACCGGTAGCAGTTCCTGTTTTCGTGCCTCGACCCACAACTCCTTGTCGATACCCTGGCAACGCGGACAGTGACGGTTGCGGCAGCTATGCAGCACGTAATGCACCGAGCCGCAACCGCTACACACCAGGGCCGAACCCCCCAGCCGGGGAGTCCGGCAATCAGCCAGTGCCCGCAATACCTTTAGCTGGTGGCCGGAAACACCCCTTTCTTTTAGCAGTGCGGGTAAAAACCTTGAGATAGCTGCCCCCAGTGTATTACCGGGGTGCATAACCGTAGAGTTTTTCCATTGGCGCAAACCCGGCCCTGGGGTTCGAGCGGGCGATATGTAGCAATTCAAAAGGACAATTAGCAAGAGCAATAAACTCTGCCGCATTTTTGGACGCATTATTAAAGATTAAGGAAAAAATAAATAAGGATTCTAATGAAATTTCTAAATTATTGATTTCCAATAAATAACTAAGCACATGAAAAGATTTACCGAGGTTGAGGTTGGAGGCTGTCCTTAAAGGACGGTCTCTTTCTTTAGCTGGCAGATTATAAGTTAATATTTCCAAAATTATAAGTTAATGTCTTCAAAATTATAAGTTAATATTTCCAAGATTATAAGTTAATATTTAAGAAAAAGGCGCTGGCGTGGCTTGTATCCAAAAATGAAGCCGGATTCCGGTTATCAGTTCTGACTGATGTCGTGCAGGAAGCCCGCCTGGCGAAACAGTTTATCCTCCGGTTTTATAATCCCGAGATTAATCCAGGGTTCAATCCGGTATGCGGCAGCTTTCACCAGTAGGTGTTTTCCTTTTCCTTCTTCAATCAGCATATCCGTATTTTTATTGCTGATGTCTTTATAGTATCTCTGACTTTTGCCAACTACCGACAGGCGGTTTTCAAACTGCAAATAGCTTTGCCGGTTGACCAATATTTGCATTTTCCGGGTGGTTCCACGAAGATAAAGCTGTCCATCGACAAGGCAATAGCTCGCTTCATGGTAATCATCTTCAACCTGAACATCGTATCCCATCGGGTTCGACTGCAGGTAGCTGGTATAACTCAGGTATTTCTGCTTGTCGGGCGATGTTTTCCATGAGGCATACCGCACCGCTCCGGTTTCGGAACCAATGTAGAGCATTCCGATTTGCAGGGCAACCACCAGTTCATCCTTTTGTTTGAAGCGTATTATATAGCACAGTTCGCCGTCGTATTCAACCTGGCCAACTTCTTCATAGGTGAAATTGCCGGTAGTTTCCAGTTGCCAGAAGTCGGGAGAAGTGCCCACCACGTCGTCCTTAAGCGGGTAAAACAGGCTTCGGTGGTTTGGTTTTAACATCATCAGTCGATGCCCCATTTTATCTTCCATATTTTTAAATTTGACCGTTTCGAAACGAAGCGCTGTGGGCGATCCCGGATAACCTGCATTGGAATAGTTGAAGGCCATTTCATAAATGCCATAAACCTGGTCGTCAATGGTAACCGTTTCGCGATTGTAGCCCTTGAAACTTTCTTTTGAAGCATAAAGCTTGCGGGACTCACGGATGGCGTTGCGCACTATGCCAAGCGTTTTGGTTGACGGTATTGCTGCCGACACCGGCGCTTTTGCCAAACGAATCCGGAGGACAGAATCGGTGGCAACCGGCACCTGAAGCTTTTGGTTTTGGTAGCCCGGGCTGGATACGATCATTTCGCGGCGCTCGCCCAAACGGTCAGACGAAAGAAAGAACTCACCGGCATCGTTGGTACTTTCGTGGTAATAAGGATTAGCATGGGTCAGGTCCGCAAATGCAACCGGCTCACCGTTTTCCGAATCGGTAACCGTTCCGTAGTGCAGCCCGAATTTCCGGTACGGATTGATGCTTTCGCGTTTAGCGTGGTTGTTTTTTTGGGCAACAAGCGGTTGTTCCGCTCCATTTTCTTTGATATCGTCCGCCTGGGTTAGCCTAAAAATGCCCGAACCGCTTGCTCCATCGGGTGAGATCCCCTGGATTTGAATGGCCATATTTTTTGCTTCTGGTCCGGGATTAAATGAAATCCGGGCAATACCAGCACTATCGGTTATCAATTGTGGTTGCCAGAAAATAGTTTTTCGCTTTTTTTCAGCTTTCCCCAAGTCGCTTTTCGTCGGATACTTGGGAATATAAAATTCCCGTTCGGGCGCAAGCCCGGTTAGAAATAAGGTTTGAAGTCCTTTGGTGGGGCTGTAAAACACGCCTTTTTTCGACTTGGTAGTAATAAACAGGAAGGCTGGCGGGGCTGAGCTCCGTTGCACCTTCTCCATGAATTCCATCTGGTTCGGAAACAGGTTTTCCGCGGAAACTCCATCTCCGAAAAGATTGTTGCTAACAATGTCGAGACTGACGTTGACTGCCATGTCACCTGCATCCATGCTGATATCGTAATTTTTAGGCTTGGCGATAAAGTTGATGGACTCAATTTCTCCGGGATCCATATAGCTTAAAAGATCGAATAAGGGAACACTGCTGTGGTTTAGAAAATCATGATCAACAAAAATGTACAGGTAGCCATCAGGGTTTTCAGGAATATTGAAGTAGATTGCCTGAGAGCCGAGCTCATTATAATTCGCCGGATTTCTTCGGGCCACCTGTTCAGGTATTCCATGTCGAGTATCAGCGGACACTTTTTCTTCGTCCACTTTAACATTCTCCATATGCCATTGATCTGCAATAACCAGGTTATAGTTGTTAACCCGCCAGGGTTGGTAGGGGGCCTGTGTAATTTGAAGCCCGGGAACCTGGTCGGACAGCAGATCCCACAGGCTGGAATACCAGCCCCGCTCTTCGGTTAGCTTTTTCAGTTGGGCCGATTCGATCACCGCATCGGGTTGCCCGCTTTGGCTGATCATGGAATCGCGCCGGTTCAAAAAGTTTGACCGGGCTTCAACCTCCTCAATCAGAAAGGTATCCTTTCCCGGAAAATAGTAATTGTCGACCCGTGGCCTTCGGATTACAGCTGGCTTTAAGCTTTCAACCTGGGCTTGCTCCCTGACTTTTTCTTCTATATCATGGGTTATGGCCGGCGGATTCAAAACGAGAGGCGCCAACCCCGATTTGGATATTTTGTCAAAACTGTGGGCGTCCAGGCGGAGGTGCTCCAGGTTTGTTTTTAGATCGATGATGTAGTCTTTTTGCCGGTCCCACCTGTTTTTGGTTTGCAGAATCAAGTGTGCAGAATCGGTGAAGGTGGGTAATGTGAAACGAAAATTACCGGCTTCATCCGTATAGGTTTTGTCAATGTGCACCATTTTTTTCGACTTCAGAATAATGGCCACCTCGAAATTTTTGGGGACCGGTTTGCCCGTCAGCATACGGTATACTTTGCCTTCCACGTACAGCTCGTTTTCCGGTTCGAAAGTCCCGGGTTCGCCCGAATGACTCATTACATCCGCCCAGTTAAAACGGCGCCACCCGTTGGTGAGCAGCATCAGGTCGCGTTTGCGGTCACGCTCAGGATCAATCGCGTTGAAAACTTCCGTATTAGGTAAAATTTCACCCTTTAAATCGGATGAGAACAGCAGGTAGTTCCGAACGTTTTCCAACGAATCAATGCTGTTTTCAAGCCCGGTATCCCAGGCCAGCAGCGAAAAATTCCCTTTCACCGGGCTTCCGTCGCGGTGGCTGGCCCGGAGAGTAAAGTCTATTGGCGAATTGAGGTTTTCGCCCGTTAATTCCTTAGTCAATGCAAACTGAATCTCTTCCCCGCTATCACGGTAAACCAGCCGTTCGGCACGCGGCATGCGGTCAATAAACAGGTTGAAGCTGAGTAGGCCTTCAGGAAATTCAGTGGTTGGGATCGTTACTTCCTGCCGCCCGGCCTTGAGAATGCCGGAACCCATAAATTGGATCACGCCCCGGCAGTGGGCAACAAGCAGGTAACCGGCCGGTTCATCACTGCTTTTTAGCATAGCGAGTCGAATGGAGTCTCGATTTTGTTCGAGGATTTGCAGGCTGTAAGCATCTTTCCTGACTTCAGGCAAGCCATAGTAGAAAAGGGAATCGCGATAGCTGATGCGGGCCGAGTAAGCCTGACCAAACTGCGGGCTAAGCTTCAGGCTTCCCATTCCCTGGTATTCACTGGCAAAATGGGTTATGCTCTGGCCATGGGCGTCAACCAATTCTCCTTTCACATGCTGCGGATTGCCATCAGCATCTAAGCAACGAAAAGCGACACGGTTTTCCTGGCCGGCAACCAGTTCACCTCCTTCGGGTAAAAATTGCAAATCGGGCTTTTGCACCGACAATCGAATACGGTATTTTTCGCTTACACCGGTTTTTCCTTCTTGTTGAACCGTTAACAGTGCAACCGGCAGTTTCAGCGAATCGGGCACAACAAAGCTGAACGTTCCTTCGCTGTTGGTAACCGGGCAGGTAGCGCCCAGCATTGTACCGCGGGCAAGTTGAAGCCGGACATCAATGTCACCGGTAAGCTCGCGTCCCTTGTTGCTGCGCGCATACATTTTTACAAAGACCGAATCGCCCCCGGGAAAAGGCACAACCCGCGGGGCAAATTCCCATTTGGTCCGTTCTGTCGTATTGGGAAGTAGTTTGATGGGCTTTTGAAACAGGAAATCTGCTGGATAGTTAAGCATGGAGCTGGTGTAAGCCAACAGCTTATACCGGCCCGATGCGAGTTTGCCGTCTAAAGCCAGGAAACCATCAGCAAATCCGCCTTCGAATGGATAAAGTTGATGGCTGACCAGCTTGTTTTCGGGAGAAATCAGGTCGATGTAGTAGAAATGTTCAAGTCGCAGGGGCTTGTGATTGATGGCATTGACCAAGCTGGCTTTAAACCAGATGGTATCTCCCGGGAAATATTGGTTGGAGTTTGTTTGGATATACAGCTTTTCCTGGATATTATCTAGCAAGTGACGGTTCAGCTGATTGTTGACTTGTTGGGGGAAATTGTCCTGAGGACGCGCCTGCCAACTGAAGACCAGGATGAAAAATAGCAAGAGACTGAGTTTTGATTTCATTGCGGTTTGTTCTGGTAGTTGTTTTTTTGGAAATGTTGGGTTTCTAAAAATAGAAAACTAGTAACGTATTTTGCCAAGCAATCGCATAAAAGGTTTCAATATTTTATCGCTAAACGAATTTCTCATTTTATTTTTCAACCGGACAGGTAATTTTGTACATAATTTACCAGACAAACTGGTTTTTTATGTTTTTTGTGCAACTGTAGCTCTTGTTTTGCGACATAAGGTCGTTTCGGGTGCACGACAAAATTCCCTTCCGGCGATAATTTCGCGGATCAATCAGGAATTCATGAGCACATTGTAAAAAACGATAGTTAATGACAACTAAGGTCACGGATCTATTTAATATTTTCGGTTTCGCTTCTATGACAAATTGTAAAAGACTCGAAACATGACACTAAATTATTCGCAGTACTTAAAACCTGCTCTTGCGGTTTCCCCCAATAAGCGCAAAATCTTATTAAAAACTTTAGAACAACTGGTAATGTTTTGCTATTGATAGTCTGATGCTTATGAGCAGTTGTATAGAATATGCACCAAAATTGATCAAGGTGGCTGGTCGGGATTTGCAATCCCATTAATGCAAATGCCTTTATCATACAAATTCAATGTTGACCAAGCCTTTTTCACCCGCATAACCTGCACCCAAGGATATGTCAAAAGCAGATAGCGGTTGGTGTGGACAGGCCATCGACAACCCTTAACCGGTTATTTGAAGGTACATATACGTTATCCACTATTTCAATCTGCTTTTTTCCAAACCATGAATCGTTTGAATGGATTTTCAATCCGAATGGGAGTGGGAACGTTCATTGGTAAGCTCTCGGCCTGGTATAGCTCACAAAAAATGAATGCGTTCATTGCTTTTTTAAAAATGGGTTGGCTTTCGGGTTTTACAAAAGATATCTGGCAATCTGGTATACATAACGGAATGTACTTACACGTGTGCGGACGTAAATCTTTAGAGGTACGTACGTAAACTTTTATACGTATGAAAATAAAACTTTACACAGTGAAAGCAGTACTTACAGTGTGTGAAAATTTAATTACACACGTGCGTAAGCAGTGTTTATAGTGTGCGAAAATTCCATTACATGCGGATGTAGATTTGGCTACTACCTTTTCCAAAGTTCGAAACTCATATATAACTTTGGAAAAGTTTACCAGCTATGGTCTTTTTGGTACTCTCTGGCAGATTCCGGCCTGCCTGCCCGGCCTTTTTGACGGGCGCCGGAATGACGCCAAACGCTGGAGTTGAGTGTAACCTGGGGTTTCACCTCTTTTCGTATTTAAAAAAGCCAGACAACAACGGAAAAGCCTCTATATTCAAGTCCCCCACCGCCGTCAGGTGAAAGCAGGGGAGGCTGTCAAAGTAGCCCGGGCCAGCGTTGGCGGGAAGGATTTTTGGCGGGTATCCCGGGTTGTGCGTCGGAAAGAAAAAATCCTGGGGCGGGGAGAAGGATAACTTTGACTAGATTTTTGCATCCTTTTTATCAATGAAAAAGGATGAGCTGTCCGGCTTGAGGACAAAAAGCATTTATATGGAGCCCTGAGTATAGATGAACGGTAGACCGACGGTAGATCAACGAAGGATCAACCCTTGGTTCCCTGGGGAATTGATCCGGCCCGGTACTTTCGTTCATTCGCAAATAATCCTATCCATCCACTCATCCTGCAAATCCGGGTTCAGACTTTCTTCCCCAAGCTCATCGTAATGTGCACCAAAGCAGGTGGTTTTAGGCTGGACTGGATATGCCATCTGATCCTTGTTAACAGGGCAATCACCATGATCAGGCCTGGCTTGACAACCGTTCATTTAAATACTTTGAAGTGAAATTGCTATTCGACAATCGCTCTTCCAAGCATGTGGAAATGATATTGTCAATCGACAAAAGCACCTTACTGCCCTTGCTCCTCAGTATATGCCGAAAGCGGTTTGACCGGATATGTCATCCGGTACTTATTAACGGCAATCACCAAAAGCAAAGGCTTTTGCACAAGCAAACTAATTTTGGTCGAATTAACCTACAATATGCTCAAATCTAAATATGCGAAGGCATAACCTTTAAAAAAATTACTACTGTTGGTATTTCGGTGTCATTGTGCCACAATAAATGGAAAAAGAGGGAGGTGCGCTGGTAATATGGGGCCGGTGGAAAGCCTAATGCGAAGGATCTCTTCATCCTTCCTTATGCGGTATGTCGTCCATACCTTATGTGACAACTATAATCGCGGTTCGGAAACCGCGACACCCGAAATGGTGTAACGAGCCGGGGTTGAGTGAATTCGCCAGCGGGTTGAGCCAACCTGGAAGGTTCCCAAACACCTTTCAGGTTTCAGCAGTCAGATCGCCAGCGGATTAGTCGCAGGCAGGCAGTTATCTTTCCTTCCCTTTTTTTGAAAATTGCATGTTTCAAAAGCAGTCCGGCTGTCGAATAGAAATTCACCTGAATATCCGATTCTGAAGGGACATTAAACGTGAAATTTAGCTGCTCGCTTGCCGGATTTGGGAATACGTTTATTGCTTCTTTTTTTGGTCTTTTTTTACCCGCCGCCAGTTTTTTCATGCTTTCAATACGGAAAGAATACGAATAATTCGTTTTTCCCGGAATTTTATATTTCTCCAATACGTCCGGTCCACAGCTCGAATTTCCCAATCCTTTTTGCATGTAATCCAGACAAAGAATGGTTTCCTCGCGTTTTACCCCGTCAAGCGCAAAATCGTGCACCGCATCCCATAAATCCCAATCGGTAAAATGCAAGGCATTGAAGTTCAGTTTTCCTTTCGAAGTAATTTTCACTCCCGCGCCAGCATCATTAGAAAGCTCCACCCAACGAACATCTTCACGGTTTCCGTTGCTTTGTGAGCGAGCATAGTGTTCCAGCATGCCATCAACGTCATTTTCATAAATACCAAAATGGGCCGCATATTTTCGATCCACATAACTTTCTTGCGGTCCACGGCCATACCATTTCACATTTTCCATTCCGGGCGACAGCGACATTTGCAAGCCAATTCGAGCCATTTCGCCGGTGTTGGCTGTGTTCGATATTTTGACGTCGATATCTACCATGCCATTGTCCCAAATAGTGTATATAAGTTGGTAAGGAAAATCGCCCAAATTATTCTGCGCACGCATTTCCGATTTCACCACCACGCATCGTGAATTGGATGTTTTATCAACAGAAAGCGAATGATTTCGGATGATTGATTTGCTTTGTGGACGCGGATTATTCCGGTCATTGTCAATTTGTCTGTAATAACTGAAAGCCAATCCTTCGCCATTGTAGATCATTTCTTCGCCGGCATAAATCAATGAGCTTAATTCTCCTTTGTTTTTGTTGAATGTCAGGCTAAAGTCAGATCCCTGAACCTGGTAGTCGGTTGTTGTCTCAATCACTTCCAAATTGCTCATTCCCGAAGCATCGATTTCTGCAACAGCGGGGCGCTCTGTCAAACGAATTTGTTCGGCTGCAACCACATGTCCGGCAGAAGCCCAGCGACAATCGTTTTTCAAATTGATTGAGAAATCAAGGAAAAACTCACCATCGCCTGTAATTTCTGTTTTCAATGGAACAGTTAAAGACACTGACTCGTCTGGTTCAGCTGCTGGCAAATCCATCGAACCATTTTCCACAATAGCACCATCTTTTACTACGCTCCAGTTGATTCTAAATAAGTTCAGGTTTAAGAAATCGTAGTGATTTTCTACTTTAACTTGGTGTTGACCTGAACCTTCCGCTTTAATCTTCAGGTATTGGTATACCTTTTTTACTTCCAGAAGCTTGGCGGTTACTTTTCGGTCGGGCGTTACAATTCCATTGATACAGAAATTCCCGTCGTTTGGCGTATCACCAAAATCACCTCCAAAGTAAAACTTGCCCGGATCTTCGCCATATTTTATAATTCCCTGATCAACCCAGTCCCAGATACAACCACCAATGAGCCGGTTTGAGTTTTCAATCAAATCCCAGTATTCTTTCAGGTTTCCGGGGGCATTTCCCATGGCGTGTGCATATTCGCAGAAAAAATATGGGCGATCGGTATCGATCGCATCAAAGCTTTTTGCATTGGCGAGGCTCGGATACATTTGTGAGTCAAAATCGGCAGCTTCATCTTTTCCTTCATAATGAATCGGACGGCTGGAATCGATCGCTTTTGCCGCCTCGTAAACCCCGTAGAAATTACGTCCGTTTCCACATTCATTTCCCATCGACCAAAAGATAACCGATGGATGATTTTTATCTCGTTCTACCATGCGTATCATACGATCAATAAAAGCATCAGCCCACGAGGGGTTGTCACTCAGAGAATTATTGCCATGGCACTCAACATCTGCTTCGTCCATAACGTACAGGCCGTAATAATCGAAAAGCGCATACATTTTCGGATCGTTCGGGTAGTGACAGGTTCGAACGGTATTCACGTTGTATCGTTTCATTAGCTCAATGTCCTGAATCATGGATTCCACCGGAATCGCTTTGCCAAAAACAGGATGGGTGTCGTGCCGATTTACTCCTTTAAAAAATACCGCCTGATTGTTGATGTAAACCCGTTTATCTTTAATCTCTATTTTACGGAAACCAAACTTTGCAGAGAGCACTTCTAACACGTTATTTTGATCGTCTTTTAATGTAAAGACTGCCGAATAAAGATTGGGTGTTTCGGCAGACCACAAGGACGGATTGTCTACCTGTCCACTTAATTGAACCGATTTTTCGCTGTTGGTCGAAATGGCATCGATAGATTTTGAAAGCAGGAGAACTTCTTCGTTGTTCGCATCCAACAAGCTAACTTCAAGCTTGGTCGCCGTGGATGATTTTGAGAGATGATTCTTCAAATCGGCATCCACTTTAAAAGTCGCGCGGCTAAAATCGTTTCCATCAAATTCCGATTGTAAAAAGAAGTCGCGAACGCGCACCTTTGGCGCCGCATATAAATAAACATCGCGGTGAATTCCACTCAGCCGGAACATGTCCTGATCTTCCAGATAACTCCCGTCGCTCCATCGATACACTTCGCAGGCAACTATGTTTTCACCCGTTTTGATGTATGGTGTCACATCAAATTCGGCATCGTTGTTCGCCCCCTGGCTGTAACCCACTTTTTGTCCGTTCACCCAAACATACATGGCACTATAAGCCCCGTTAAAATGAAGCAAGATTTCCTTGCCGTCCCAGTCATCAGGAAGCGTAAACGTTCGTCGGTACGAACCAACAGGATTGGGTTCTGTGGCATTGGTATAACCCGCTTTTGGAGCAATAAAAGGAGGCACATTGGCATGTGGATAAGTGATGTTGGTGTAAATCGGCGTGCCATACCCCTGCATTTCCCAGTTCGATGGAACAGGAATTTCGTTCCAGTCCGAAACATCGTAGTTCGGCAAATAAAAATCTAGCGGACGTTCCGAAGGTTGTTTTACCCAATTGAACTTCCAATTGCCATTTAGGAGTAAAAAGTTTGATGACTCGGGCGTTTCCCAAGGTCTTTCCCAACTTGGATCGGCCTTCAATTCATCAACCGACTGAAAAGGAATGTAAGTCGCATGCCCGTCTTTTTTGTTGATCGCAAAAACCGATTCGTCTTCCCAGTCGTGATGCTCACGTTTGCCGACTTTCATTATTTGCCATTGTTGGTTCGTGTTAGCCGGATCAGGACTATATTGAACCAACGCACCGGTTGAAGCAACTTCCCGCGCATCCAGATTTTTAGCACTGGCCTCATTCGTGAGCGTATAGAAACTACCACAATAAGTAAGTTGCCAGCGTTGGTTCGGATTGGCTGGATTGGCATCCCATTGCACCATTTTATGACTATCGGCAAGCGAGCCGTTTGCATTGTCTATATTTTTATGGCTGGCCATATTGGTCAACGTGTAGTATCCGTTTCCGCAGTCGGTTAACGACCATTGTTGGCTTGCATTCGAAACAGCTTGGTCAGCGCTCAATGTAAAGTTGCTGTTGTTTTCGGCTTTTTCTTGATTATCAATTGCCTGCCCATTTTTACTAATGACTTTATAGATATTTTGGTATTGTGGGGTGACAACATCGATTTTTTCAGAGGCATTCCAAACTCCCCATTGTTGTGTTTTTGCATCGTTGTTGAGGGTGTTTGTTTGGCAAATAGTTCCTTCCTGATAGCTGCGTTCCGACAAATCGAGTACCTGTCCGTTGGCTTTGTTGATAAGACTATTGATGTGGCTCCTTCCTTCTCTTTTTTTCCAAAGTTGATTGGCGGAATTGGCGGGAGCAGCTAACTGAACCAGATCTTTATCTGCAGAGGTTCCGGCTGTTAATGCTTTCCCATCTTGAAGGTTGACGAGCTGGAAATAAGAATCGCCATTATCCACCAGTTTCCAAAGTTGGCCGTTATCGCCTGTATATGCGCTTTGCTGAATTGGGGTGATTGTTTCGCTACTGGTCGCATATTCAAAAGCGTCAACAATAATTTCAAAGTCCACTGCTTTTTTTCCGGTTGAACTAACCTCAAGCGTGTGTTTGCCATATGGCAGCAAGTCGGTTTCGAAGAGAACGGCGTTGAATTTTGAGCCCTCGTAACAGTTGACCTGACCAACAACCAGGCCATCTACTTTAATTTCGGCAACGTCCAAATCGCCACGAAGAAATCCGTAGTAGCGGGCTTTCACTCCCGTAAAGGTAAACCTGGCAGCAGCCCCTTTTGTGGTTGAATAATGTTCTGTTCTTTGGTAACCCGGATTTCCCTGAAAAGTATCCCAGCCGCCAAGGTATTCAATCTGCTTGTCGTTGTCGTCAATCTTTTTCCAGCTTGAAAGCATCTCTTCGCCAACGGTAAGGACTTTTCCACTAAACTGGTTGTAAATGTAAAATCCGTCCGTAGAGCTTGTTTTTGCACTTGCAAATGAGATACTTGAAACAGAAAGAAGAAGAGCAAGCGAGAACAGCAGTCGATAAGACCTTCTGCACAAACAGGTAATCAATGATTTTAGATGCATCGTTAATTTAGTTGGTTTGAATATGGAGTATAAAAGTCGTATAATTTTTTCAATTTGAAAAATGTCCGGGAAAGATTGCCTCCCCGGACATTTATGTTCATTTTATTGCTTTTTAGAATGCATAGATTTCCGCAAGGTGTGTGTATTCAGCATCGCCGAAGTTGGTGTGTACAGTCATTTTAAAATAGCGTGCGTTCAGGAACGTACTTACGAAGAAGCGTTGCTCATCGTTGGTCTCTTCAAGGTCAACATTGGCAATATCGGTCCAGGTTTCGCCATCCGTACTAACCGAGATGGTCACGTTCTTCGGTTTTTCAGGGGTGTCCGACTGCCGCCCGGAAAGGGCGATACCGTGTAGTTCCTGTTCTTCACCCATGTCAATGGCAATCCAGTGAGGAGGTTCGCCAAAGCTACCGGCCCACTGGGTATGCCAGAATGAGCCGAGATTATCGTCAAATACGGCTTCGCCCACGCCGCGGTTATCGGGTCCCTCGGCGGGTTCTTCCGTTGAAACTCCCAACACGCTCCAATTGCTCCGGTCAAAATCTTGGAAATCTTCAAATTTGAGCGCAGCTTTCACCAGATAAAACGCAGTGGTAAGACTTTCTCCGGTTTCATAATCAGAAGAAACACCTGAAATGGAAATGGGTAACAGGTAATCTTTAAAAAGCTCCATTCCATTTACGGGATTTACTGAAACGGAAAGCGGATCGGTTGAAACTTCCCCTTTGGGAATGACAGCCGAAGTAGCTTCCAGCTCGTACGCATTTGCCGGGAGTATGGGATCGCCTTCCGGAATTTCAATTTCTTCTTCGCAGGAAATAAGGATACTGGCCAGTCCCGCAATCAGAAAATTAATGTCCAGTATAGAAGTTGTGGACTAAACAGCATGGAATAAAACACTTTTCCTTCATTGTGTGAACCCCCGATATAATGCTTCAAATGGGCATCCACCGCCATCTGTTTCTCAATATGCTCTATCAGGAAAGAGTACAGTGCAATGTTCGCTTCACTGTCCAGGATGTATTTGGAGACTGGTGAAAGCCTGTTAAATACTGCTCCCCCGCAAAAGAAGCAAAGCTTTGAATGGTCAAAATAATTGTCGGGGTTTGTAAGTTTCAGGATTTCGCTAAGGAGGCACCTAATTGAATAGGCTACAAAATGAAAATCAGCATCGGGTGAAATAAGCAGGTTCTCGCCTGATTTACATTGTTTGACAAACTGCATACATCGTAGTATGTTTGTAGGCCAGACCAGATAAAACGTTGTGGGCTGGAATGAAGTCGCATACTGATGTCAACATTCGAAAGCGAAGAGTCGACAACATTTTCTTTTTTTCGCTCCACATGGACCTGCCCCGGTTCATGTGAAAGGCGATTGGGAAAAGAATAACTGCACTTTGGGTATATTCGGTGATGTACTGTGCCCAGGGAAGATATTTGTCCCAGTTCTTTTCATTAAATCCGTGCATCAGAAAGACGGCTCTTTCAACCTGCTTTTTCGACTTCGGCATAAAAATCCGGTAGGAAAAATTCCGGTTTTCCTGTACATCGCTATCTTGAATATGGACCATGTCATCAATAGATCCCACTTCGTTTACAAATTCAAGCCCGGCATCAAAATATTGCTTGTGGCGATTGCAAAAATAACTTTCCTTCCCCGGCAATAATTCATGGGAATGTGAGGTGAAATTTTGCTTATATATAGCAACGTCTTCAAATTGAATTAGCGGTGCATCTGATATTAAAAGCTGCCTGAGCTGGCGAAAGGATTCCTGGTAATTCATAGTTGATTTTCCCTTAAACAAATTAGTTAATTTAAAGCAAGTCGAATAGTTTCAGCAAGTGAAATTAACTAAATTGAAATAGATACACTAGGAGCCTGTCGGACTTCCATTTTTTAAATTTAGGTCAGTTTCTTTTTTGACCTTTAGGGGTCGATAATTTGGTTTCCATTGATTGGCTGGCTCTGATTTTCGCTGTTAATATTCAATTTCCGAGCGATTTCCGAGATCCAAAAAGCAATTAATGGCTGTTTTATGCCATTTGCATCTTGAAAAACCGTTTCAGGTTATAAGCCGAACATACTAATGACCATTCAGCATCTGTTTCTTCTTCTCCCCTCAATGAAAACCGCCTAAACCCTAATATTTCTTTGATGATCCCAAAAACCGGCTCGACGGTTTGTTTTCGTTTTTTGTATCGCTCTTTCCCTGCTTGGCTTTTCAATTTTTGGGTCATCTTTTCAACAGGAGTAACACATGGCATATCTTCTGCCGGATCAGGGTTCAAAATATTGGATAAAAAACTATTGTGCTTTTCTCTTGATGTTGAGATGATTGGTTCAATTTTCAATGTAAATATTGCCAAGTTATACAAGTCCAAGCTCTTTGCCTATTAATAAGATCTCTTTTGAACCAAACCTTGATCTGTCCAAGGAAACGCTTGCAAGATGATGATCGGGCAACCAATCCCCCAGGTCATAAGGCATCAGCATCCGTTGTTCCCGATCTGCTCCTATAAATTTTTTCATGATTGAAAGAGAATAATTATTATGTATATATTAAAGTCCGACAGGCTTCTAGTCTTTATTCATGTTTTTACCAAAAGGCTATATGGATAATCCGGAGCATGCTACCCCCTCATGCCCCGTGATGGGCAAGCCTTCGGTTTGGTACAGGTCACAAAGTTGCGCGAGCTCTCTCAGCAAAATGGCCGATTTTATAGAAAAGTGCTAATTAAGATTTTTGCATTTGTTGCTGGAAGGTGATCCCGATAAATTCGGAGGGAAAGGTTACTGCTACCATTACCGTAATTCGCATAATTCCTTCGAGAATATCTTCGGAAGTCATGGTTTCTCCCAAACCGACGTGGACACTGAAAGCCTGGTCGGGAGAAGCACCAGCCAGTCCTCCGCTTTTCCAGATGCCGGTGAGGAAGTTAGAGATCATACTTTTCAATGTGAGCCAGGTGTTGGCCACATTGGGTTCAAAAACATAAGCTTTGCAGGCCGTTTTAATCGATTCCTCAAGCATGATTATGGTTCTGCGGATATTGATATAACGCCAGTCGGATGAGTTTCCGTCAAGGGTGCGTGCACCCCAAACAAGCGTACCTTCACCAATAAAAGTACGGATGGCATTGACCGATTTTCCGTTGAGCGGAACGTTCAGCTCTTCCTGGTCGTCGTGGGTAATGTTTATTGCCGGTGAAATCACAGCGCTCAGACTAACATTTGCCGGCGCTTTCCAAACGCCGCGGGCATTGTCGGTCATGGTATAAATGCCGGCCATGGCAGCTCCGGGAGGCATCAGGTTGAGTTTCTTCTTCATCGAACGGATCATGGAGTTGAACGCCGGACTAATGGTGATCAGGGTTCTGTTCAACAGGCTTTTTTCTACATCGGGAAGGCTGTCTTTTTTTACCATATCGATTTTTTCCTGAATGTCAGCTTTCTTCGTTTCATCCAGTTCCTTTCCCTCAGGAAATAATTCTCCGGTAAGAATAGTTTGGAGAACATCTTTATTGGAGATATTAAGGTAGCTCAAATCCCCGTCCTGGATAATTGATGTATTGACCCAGGGATAATAAGCAGCGCCGAAACCCAGAAAACCGGTACCAATCTTGTCCCGGAACCCAGGTATGGGGTCACCCGAAGGATTTTTACGGTCTTTGTAACCTTCGTAAATATCGAGAATGGCAAACCTGTTTTTCATTTTTGAACCACAGTGGTTAAGCATAGCCACCTGTACATTGGCGCAGGTCTCGGCGTCGGGCAGAAGCATGGTTTCGGGAATGACGACCATGGTCGGTTCCTGCTCGCTGGTCAGCTCTTCAATTCCGGCAGTCATCAGCTCAGGATTGATATCAGTAGCATAGTCGCCGATGGAAACAATATAGCACGGGCCTCCGCCATTAGCATAAAACAGTTGCATACTATAATACAACAGGTACTTTCCTTTTTCCTGCTTCAATAGGTATTTTTTCTTGTTGGAAATAAAATCAGGAGTATCCTGTGCATCGCCGGGAAGTTCATTGATCGAAGATTTCGGAAAGGGAGCACCACCAAAACAGGTGTGGAATTCTGCTATTGAAGTAATTCTCCAGGGCTTGTTCTGTAACGATTTGTTCCCGTTGACAGCCTTTTCAGTGTGACCTATGAAGGCCGGTACCGCAGTGGCAACCTGGATTACTGAATTCGGGAAGGCGCTTTTTTCGACGATATAAACACCGGGAGTTTTCCTAGCAGGCATAACTTAATTAAGTTTATTGATTGAGACATTGACAAATCGCTGTCTTTTACTTTTTCATAATACACTTGCAAATTACATTATTTTGAGATACTAAAAAAGGGCTGTATCAAATAATGGTCTTATCGGAAATAGGCGACATCGCCTGCCAATATTGGTTGAATAGGGAGTGAGCCGGTTGAAAGCCTAAATGAGGAGGGGCTCCCCGCCCTCCCATATGCGGTATGGTATCCATACCTTATGTGACATACTATAATTGCGGTTGGGAAACCGCGACACCCGAAATGGTACAACAAGCCGGGATTGAGTGAATTCGTCAGCGGGTTGAGGTACCCTGGAAGGTTTCCAAAAACCTTTCAGATTTCAGCAGGCCGATCGCTAGCGGATTAAGCTCAGGCTATGGTAAAGTCTGATGTTTTGGAAATGGCGATACCAGCCAACAGATTCCGGCCTGCGCCGGAATGACGCTAGATATAACGGTCGAATTTGTGCCAGGTTGGCATTTCGGTCGAAATTGTGCCACAATAAATGGAAGCGGGGTGGTAATACGCAGCCGGTGGAAACTATCTGCTGAGAAGTTCAAAAACTTATAACGGGAAGTTTTCGAATAAATACCGAGAAGTTTTGCGAGCATGAGGACATTCGTACGCAAACAGGGCAGTTGGGTATTGAGTGGGATAAAACAAAAAGCTGCTGAAATTCAGCGGCTTTCTATTTTTTGTGAACCTGGCGAGACTCGAACTCACAACCTCCTGATCCGTAGTCAGGTGCTCTATCCAATTAAGCTACAGGTCCATTGCAAAAGCGCTGCAAATATAATACTTTTTGAATGTAAGGATCAAATAATTTTGGCTTTTTTAGCGATTATATTTGTGCATCTTATCCTGTATGGTTACATCTTGCTGAAATACAGTTTGTAGCTTCATGTAAGTCATTAATTTTTCTGTTCCATTTTTCGCCAGCTCCTGATGTATACGCCTGACTAAAGCCATTAATTCATCAAATTTCCCTTCAATAACGGTTTCAAACGGGCATACCTGGTAGGTTAAACCCGACTCTTCGATTAGCTTAATGGCAATATCAACCAGGTCATAACTATTCTTTCCCTCGGCCTGAGGCAGCACCTGCAAAGCCAGGTTAATCTTATTTTCTTCCATCTTTTGTCTTTTTTATAAATTCTTTTATTTCGTCAATATCCAACTTTTTCACGTTGGTAATAATTACATCTTCACTTAAAAAATCTCCATATTGATTGCATTCATCGATAAACAACTTAAAAATGGCGTGCAGATTTTGCTTAAGCGGGAACAAGAAAATGGCTGTAACAAAATGAACATCAAAGGCTATTTCTTCCAGTTCACCCTCACTTTCGGATAAGAAAAAACGAAACTCGCTTTCAATAAGTTTCCGTTGAGTTTCATTAAATGCAGTATTGGCTTCGGTATGCATCATGGCTACAAAATAGCGGATGTTTTGACCTTTACCTCCAAGTCCGGTAGAAATGAACACTTGTTGCTCGCCCAGCAAAGAGCTTTGAATAACCATACGGCTTTCCTGCAATGCCAGTACCGACCAGCTTTTGATTTTGTCGTCGGCCTGTTTATGAAAAGCTTCGATCATCCGAAAGGCTTCCACATCATCAATCGCCGCCAGCTGAACTAACAAACGCTTTTTTTCTTCCAGTTCGATATTCGGATGATATAAGTCGGCTTTTGCTTCGGCCATTGTCGATTGATCCGTCGACTCTGCCCTTATTTTCCGAGCCATCTCAAAATAAGCGATTTGCAATTCAATATCGATTTGCTCTTCAAGAATATTGAAATCTTCAGGCAATCCATTGATCGCATCTTGTATGTGTTTTAAATGATCCTCTTCTTTCATACGCGCTGTTCTTAATTTGCAAAGTTAAGGTAATCCAAAAGTCAGGCACGGCTTTTCCCTTATTTTTCAATTCTTTTTTAAAAACTTAAATATCTTTGCACGATTATTTTAATTTGATTCAAATTAGCATAGAGGAGATAGTGGGTGAGGCTTTCTGAGGTAAAAAATAATGAAACGGTAATAATAACCAAGGTTCTGGGACATGGCTCTTTCAGAAAAAGAATCATGGAAATGGGATTTGTTACCGGAAAGGAAGTAAAAGTGATTAAAAATGCTCCCTTTAAAGGTCCTATTGAGTTCAAGATTCTGGATTACAACATTACTTTGCGGCGATCGGAAGCCAGTTTGATTGAAGTGGTCTCTTTTTTTGAAGCAGAAGAGCTGGTTCGCAACAACTACGAAGGAGTTATTGATCAGGAGATTTTGAAAAAATCAGCTACTGAAAAGGGCAAAATTATCAACATTGCGTTGGTCGGAAATCCGAACTGTGGTAAAACCACCTTGTTCAATTTTTTATCCGGGTCGAAAGAGCATGTTGGAAACTACAGTGGAGTAACGATTAGCGCAAAAAAAGCTTCCTTCAAAAAAGATGGTTACCAGTTCAACTTGGTTGATCTTCCCGGTACCTATTCATTAACCGCCTACTCCCCCGAAGAAATATATGTTAGAAAATACATTTGGAGGGAAACGCCCGATATTGTTATCAATGTCATTGATTCGTCGAACCTGGAACGAAACCTGTTTCTGACCACCCAGCTGATTGATATGGATATCAAGGTGGTTTGCGCGCTGAACATGTATGATGAGTTGCTGAAAAATGAAAGCAACTTCAATTATGAAACGATGGGTAAAATGATGGGGATTCCCATTATTCCAACGATTAGTTCAAAAGGAAAAGGGATTGATGACTTGCTTAGTAAGGCCATTGATGTTTATGAAGACCGCGATCCCATTGTCAGGCACATCCACATCAACTACGGGCAGGAGATCGAAAAAGCGATTCAGCGAATCCGGACCAAGATTAAAGAAAACAAACCCATCACGGATAAAATTTCGTCCCGCTTTTTAGCATTGAAATTATTGGAGAAAGACAACGAAACCCTGTTTAATCTGTCGAGGTATTCCAATTTTGATGATATAAAAGCCATTACAAAGGAAGAAACTAAGCGAATTGAAACCCTGTACAATGAAGATACTGAAACGGTTATTACTGATGCGAAGTATGGTTTCATAGCCGGAGCCTTGAAAGAGAATTTCAAACAAAAAATCAATACCGGAAAGTCACGTTCAGAAAAGATTGATCATTTTTTGACCCATCCGCTGTTGGGCATGCCAATTTTTATTGTCCTTATTTTTATAGCTTTTTACAGCACGTTTACCTTGGGTAGTTATCCCATGGGCTGGATTGAAAACCTGGTGAGTGCTCTCAGCGGATTTGTTTCGTCTGTCCTGGTGCCCGGCATGCTCCACGACTTATTGACCAATGGAATTATCGATGGAACCGGAAGCGTATTGGTTTTTCTGCCCAATATCTTAATCCTGTTCTTTTTCATCTCCATCATGGAAGATTCGGGTTATATGGCCCGAGCCGCTTTCATCATGGATAAAATCATGCATTCATTTGGATTACACGGACGTTCGTTTATTCCCATGGTCATGGGTTTTGGCTGTAATGTCCCCGCCATTATGGCCACCCGGACACTGCGAAGTCCGAATGACCGCATGCTCACCATGCTCATTATTCCATTCATGTCGTGTAGCGCGCGTTTGCCGGTTTATGTATTGTTTATATCGGCTTTCTTTCCCAATAACCCAGGCCTGGTTTTGGTGGGAATTTATTTTACCGGAATCTTCACCGCGTTTTTGGTTGCCCAAATCTTTAATAAGACCATCTTCAAAAGCAAAGAAACACCTTTTGTGCTGGAGCTCCCACCATATCGAATTCCCACGTTCCGAAATGTGCTGATCCACATGTGGGATAAAACCTGGCAGTATTTGAAAAAAATTGCCGGCGTCATTTTAATTGGGGTGATCATTATATGGGCCTTAGGATACTTTCCGCGCGAAACGGCGGAAACAGAAAAGCTGTCAGCCCAAATCGAACACATCCGGGACGATCTAACCACCAGCGGTAATCCGGAAAGTCTTCATCAGCTTGAAATGGAACAGGAGGCCATCCGGTTACAACATTCGTATTTGGGACAAATTGGCCAGTTCATCGAGCCTGCCATGCGTCCGTTAGGTTTTGACTGGAAAATGAGCGTAGCCGTTTTGGCTGGTCTTCCAGCAAAGGAAATCGTGGTGAGTACCATGGGCGTCCTCTACCAGGTTGACGATGGAGGAGACATCAGTCTGACAAAAAAACTTCAGCAGGAACGTTATTTATCGGGTCCCAAACAGGGACAGCCAGTTATTTCGGTGCCGGTAGCCCTTGCTTTTTTAATTTTCATTTTAATCTATTTTCCTTGCATTGGGGTTATTGCCACCATTAAGAACGAATCGGGGAAGTTGTATTGGGCCCTTTTTACGATGTTTTATACCACTGCTCTGGCGTGGGTTTTATCATTTACAACGTTGCATCTGGCACGCCTGTTTTTTTGACAGTGAATCAGAATCCGAATCAAACCCTTTAATAAAACTAATGATACAGGAAATTCTGACATACCTTATTTTGCTGATTACGCTGGCTGTTGTTCTTTGGAAACTTTATCGGTTGTACGTTGTATTAAACAAGCCTAACCCGAACCAAAGCAAGGTGGAAAAATGTGACAGCTGTAACAGTGGATGTTCTTTAAAAGGCTTAAGTGCAAACCCGGAATGTTCCCCAGAACAAGCAGATCAACAAAATTAATTACAGGTTTTTAAACTTCCGGATGGTTGCAATGGGATCATCGGATTTGAAAATAAAGCTTCCCGAAACCAAAATATCAGCACCAGCATCGTAAAGGTTAGCGCCGGTCTCAAAATTCACACCCCCATCAACCTCAATTAAACATTTGGGATTCTTTGAAACGATCAACTCCTTGAGTAAGCGTATTTTTTTGTATGAATTCTTGATAAAACTTTGTCCTCCAAACCCCGGATTAACCGACATAATGAGAACCATATCCAGATCAACGATAATATCGTCAAGTAAATGCACCGGCGTATGTGGATTTAAACAAACACTAGCTTTCATGCCTTCATTTTTGATCGATTGCACAGTTCGGTGTAGATGTGGGCAGGTTTCGTAATGTACCGTCAGCATTGAAGCACCAGCTTTCCGGAACGGCACGATGAATTGATCGGGATTGGAAATCATCAAATGCACATCCAGCGGTTTGGTCGCTACTTCAGCTACTTTTTCAATCACCGGAATTCCAAACGAAATATTGGGCACAAAAACCCCGTCCATTACGTCACAGTGAATGTAATTGGCTTCACTTTGATTAATCATTTCAATATCATCGCCTAATCTTAAAAAATCGGCTGATAAAATAGATGGAGCTACAAATCGTGTGGTCATGGGCTAACATTTTAGCACAAAGGTAAATTTTATCGGGTTGAATGGAAATCAGAATCGATAGAAAACTTGTAATTTACCGCCCTAAATAAGCCTTCAACAAACGGTTCCGGTAATTATTTTTCAATCGTTTGATTGATTTTTCCTTTATTTGACGCACCCGTTCACGAGTCAGGTTCAAAAGCGAACCAATTTCTTCCAAGGTGTGTTGACGATAACCACCCAAGCCAAAGTAGTATTTCAAAATTTCAGCTTCTCGTTCGTCCAGAGTCATCAGAGTTCGCTCAATTTCCTTTTTTAGCGAGTTGTTCATCAGTTCGTCGTCCGGGCTGGGTGATTCATCATTCAGCATGACATCGTACAGATTATTGTCATCTTCGTCACGCATCGGAGCATCCATTGACACGTGATGATTGGACAGCTTCATGGAGTCTTCAACAACTTCGGCTGTGGTTTCCAAAATTTTTGCGACCTCTGCAGCAGTGGGTTCACGTTGATACTCCTGCTCCAATTTCGAGAACGTTCGGTTTATTTTATTGATTGATCCGATTCTATTAAGTGGCAGCCGTACAATCCGCGATTGCTCGGCTAAAGCTTGTAAAATCGATTGACGAATCCACCATACCGCATACGAAATGAATTTAAACCCACGGGTTTCGTCAAAACGCTCGGCCGCTTTTATCAAGCCCAAATTTCCCTCATTTATTAAGTCAGGGAGGCTTAACCCTTGATTTTGGTATTGTTTGGATACTGAAACCACAAAACGGAGATTTGCTTTAATTAATGCTTCCAAAGCTGCACGGTCTCCCTTTTTGATGCGTTTGGCCAACTCGACTTCTTTTTCTGCTGTTAATAAGTCGACTTTTCCTATCTCGTGCAAGTACTTATCCAGCGACAGGGTCTCCCTATTGGTTACTTGTTTGGTAATCTTTAACTGTCTCATGCGGCTGAGGTATCAAATGAATAGGTTAAAAAAAGAATGCAAAACAGTCATCATTCTTGTCGAAGTGAAAATAAATAATAAAAGCCTATAATTAGCAGGAATTCTTTTTTTTTTCATTAACTATACAAAATAGCCCGGAAACTGGCTGATTTCCTATATGATTGAACCAAAAAAAGGTTTTTTTGTTTAAAAATTTAACCTCATGCAGATTAAAAAATCAGAGAAAATAAAATCTTTTTTGGGGAATAGCTTCATATTCGTTAATATTGCAGAGTAATTCGATTTTTTACTTTATCCAGATAATTTTCCAAAAAAAACATTTTACTATTCTCCTCCGAGCATTAATAGATGTAATTAATTTTCAAAAAATATGTATGACATTATTGAATTAAGCAAAAAGTTGGTTCCCGAACTGCGGGATATCGCTAAGGAGCTTAACGTTAAGAAGGTGGAATCTTTCAAAAAACAAGACCTGATTTATAAAATCTTAGATACTCAGGCAATTCTCGCCTCTGAAAAAAAGTCTGATTTTTCAAAGAAAGACAGGGGTCCAAAGAACAAACCTGACACCAGAACCGAGCCCAGGGCGGACAATAAAAACAAACCATCTGGTGACGAGGGAGACAATCAGGATGGACCAAACAACAAAAAACGTAAACGGACAACCGTTATTAAAGCGTCTTCGTTTTTTGACAAGTCAAAGAAATCGGGCGAAACTCCTGAAAAAGCAGCCGACAATAAGCCGGATGAACTTCAAGACAAAAAGGATGACGAGCCAAAAGAACAACAACAGCCTACTCAAAAACCGACTGTAACCTTAAAAAAGGCTGAGAAAGGCCCGCAAGAACATGCAGCTCCAAAAGAGCAGAAGAAAGAGCAGCCAGAGCGTAAACCGAAACACCCAAAATGGGAAAATAAGGGTAAGCATGGCAATGGTGGCTCTGACAAATCGTACGAATTTGAGGGAATTATTACCAATTCAGGCGTTTTGGAGATTATGCCCGACGGGTATGGTTTTATGCGTTCTTCAGACTACAACTACCTGAACTCGCCTGATGACGTGTATGTTTCTCAATCGCAAATTAAGCTGTTCGGTTTGAAAACCGGTGATACGATTACCGGAACAATTCGTCCACCCAAAGAAGGCGAAAAATACTTCCCTTTAATTAAAGTGCAGGAAATCAACGGAAGAACACCTGATTACATTCGAGATCGTGTCCCTTTTGATCACTTGACTCCGCTATTTCCGAATGAAAAATTTAACCTGACGGGAAACGGACATGACAATATATCAACTCGTGTGGTTGATTTGTTTGCCCCGATTGGAAAAGGTCAGCGTGGTTTGATTGTAGCTCAGCCAAAGACGGGTAAAACCATGTTGCTGAAAGAAGTTGCCAACGCGATTGCAGCCAATCATCCAGAAGTTTACATGATTGTTCTGTTGATCGATGAACGTCCGGAGGAGGTTACCGACATGGCGCGCAGCGTAAACGCCGAAGTGATTTCATCGACCTTCGATGAACCTGCCGAACGTCATGTACGCGTTGCCGGCATGGTACTCGAAAAAGCCAAGCGAATGGTTGAATGTGGACATGATGTGGTGATTTTGCTGGACTCAATTACCCGTTTGGCCCGTGCTTACAATACGGTTGCTCCGGCCTCCGGCAAAGTGCTTTCGGGTGGTGTTGACGCCAATGCCTTGCACAAACCAAAACGTTTTTTTGGTGCGGCCCGTAACATCGAGGAAGGTGGTTCGTTAACCATTCTTTCAACTGCCTTGACTGAAACCGGCTCGAAAATGGATGATGTAATCTTTGAAGAATTTAAGGGTACCGGTAACATGGAATTGCAGCTCGACCGCAGATTGTCGAACAAACGGATTTTCCCGGCTGTGGATATTATTTCGTCCAGTACACGTCGCGAAGACTTACTGCTTTCAAAAGCTATGATGGACCGAATCTGGATCTTACGGAATTATTTGGCTGATATGAATTCATTGGAAGCCATGGATTTCATCAAAACCAGACTGATGCGTACCGATTCTGTTGAAGAGTTCCTAATCTCGATGAATAGCGAGTAAGAAAATAAGAAAGAAATTAAAATACAGAAGAGGCTGTCCTAAAAGGACGGCCTCTTTCTTTAGGCTACTCCGGATTGACCTTGAACTGCATTGGGTGGCAGGCCGTTTGTATTGTATATCTTTCAATGAAGAATTGAAACACGAAGACACAACGGTACGAATCAGGATAGTTGATTATTGCTTTGTGCCCTCATGTTTTTGCTATAATCAGTACATCTCGATTTTTGGGACAAGCACTTCTTTTTTATGCGATTTCGCTGGTGAGTTCCTTCAAAAAGTCAAGCTGTTCTTTCTCCAGGAGCGGTGACAATTTCTTCCGTACGTTCCGGTGATATTGATTAAGCCAGTCAATTTCTTCCGTGGTCAACAATTTTTCATCAATCAGTTTTAAATCGATCGGGCACAAGGTCAGCGTTTCAAAACCTAAAAAGCGGCCGAACTGTGTTTCTTCTTTCTCTATGCAAACAATGACGTTTTCAACGCGAAGACCATATTCTCCTTCGCGGTAAAGACCGGGTTCATTCGACATGACCATCCTCGGTTTAATGGTTTGTTCATTGTATTCCTGACGAATGCTCATTGGCCCTTCGTGTACATTCAGGAAATAACCGATACCGTGACCAGTGCCATGACCGTAGTTCAGCCCGTTTTTCCATAGGTGCATGCGGGTATAAGCATCTAAGTTGCTGCCAACGGTACCTGCCGGGAATTGTGCCATGCTTAAACCAATCATTCCTTTCAATACGAAGGTGAAATCTTGTTTTTGTTTTGTTGTTGGTTTTGAAAGAGTAATGGTGCGTGTTATGTCTGTTGTGCCACCCAAGTACTGTCCTCCGGAATCGAAAAGCAAAATTCCCTCATCGCTGATGTTGGCTGCCGTTTCTTTGGTCACCGAACGATGAACAATGGCTCCGTTGCCATTCAACCCAACAATCGGGTAGAAACTGTTTCCCTGAAAACCTTCTTGTTGCGAACGAAAATATTCCAATTTCTCCACCACATCGTATTCGGTAATTGGCGTCTTCCCAACCGTTTGATCCAACCAGTATAACAGGTTGACCATCGCTGCGCCGTCCTTTTTCATCGTCTCCCGAATATGAATAATTTCGAAGGTCGATTTTTGGGCTTTCAACAAGGCCGGAACAGAAATTTGCTCGATTATTCTTGCCAAGCGCGGAATAGCTGTTCGCACAGCCTGATTGGTCCGCGCCGGATCAAGCATAACCACGCAGTCATCTTTCAGGTTCGAAAGGAAATCATAAAACTCAATATACTCTTTTAGCTCAACGCCCTCTTCCCTTAACTGATCAACTAGGTCTGATTCAACTTTTATTGAATCAACAAAAAGTATCTTTTGGTCTTCGGAAAGGAAAGCAAAGCCAACAAAAATCGGGTTAAAATCAACGTCCGTTCCTCTCAGGTTGAATGTCCAGGCCAAATCATCCAATGCCGTAATAACGGTTGCATTGGCTCCGTTCGCTTTTGCAAACTGAAGGATTTCCTTGAACTTATCAGTTCGTTTGGTTCCGGCAAATTGCAATTCGTGTTCAAAAATTTTATTCGTTGGTAGGGCCGGGCGGTCTTTCCAGCTGGGTGCCAGTAAATCTCCGGCATCGTTCAATGATAATCCTTTAGCAACCAGATCGCTGCTGAGTTGGTTGTATTGATTAACCGACAAACAGGTAACGTCTGTACCTACTCTACTGGCGTGTTCAAGCGTTGTTGCTAACCATTCGACTGGCTCGGGAGTGCCGGCGACCCGCTGCTTCATAAGCTCAATGCCAGTGCCTTCGAGTTCGGTGGCAGCTTGTAGAAAATAGCGTGAGTCGGTCCATAAAGCGGCTTTATCTTTGGTAACGATAACCAAGCCAGCCGATCCGGTAAAACCGCTGATAAAACTACGAGATTGCCAATACGCCGGCAGATACTCACCTTGATGAGGATCAGTTCCTGAAAAATAGTAAGCCTGAATATTGGACTTTTCCATTTGCAGCCTCAAGTTTACCAGGCGTGCTTTGATCATTTCAACTGTGTTCATTTAATCTTTTTAAAATATTTTTCATTGATTGTGCCGGCAACTCATCCAGGTTCACTTCGGCTGGATGATAAAATTCGATTGCCGAGATATCATCCATTGGCTTCAGGTTGGTCATCGATTCCAACTCAACGGTGAACACCATATCGAGGGTGTACACCTGTATGCCTGCAAATGGATAAATATTTGGGAAAGAACAAAAATAGTCCATCTTTTTAACCCCGGCACCCAGTTCTTCTTTTAACTCGCGGGCCAGTGAATCTTCAGCCGTCTCCATGGGGTCTACAAAACCACCCGGAAAATCAAGCATGCCTTTATGCGGCTCAATTGCTCTTCGGGTGAGCATGATTTTTCCTTCTTCATTAAAAATAATGGCAGCCACGGCTGCCGAGATATTGAAAAAGTAATGAAACCCGCAATGAAGGCATTTTTTCGATCGGTCGCCGCTTTGTCTTAACTGGGTTGAACCGCAACTTGGGCAGTATTTAAAAACTTGGTTGGGATGTTGTGCTTCAGTCATTAGTCAATAATTGCCATTGATTTTAGCCAGTCGGTAAACAATGCCGGCCATTTTGCTGCCGGAATATCCCGGTCAGTCATTCCAAAGCCGTGACCTCCTTTGGCAAAAATATGCAACTCCGCAGGAATATCATGTTTCTTGAGTTCCCTGTAAAACGAGATTGAATTCTCAGGAATAACAGCTTTGTCATCATCGGCCAAAACAAAGAAAGTGGGTGGAGTGTTCGCGGTTACCCACAATTCGTTTGAAAACTGCCGGGCAATATTCCAATCGTTGGTTTCACCAATCAGTTTTTTACGCGAGCCCATGTGCCCAACGCTCTCTTTGAAACTAATTACAGGATAGAGCAACAGCATAAAATCGGGACGGGCACTAATTTCGTGATAAGGAGGAGTAGTCTTTGTTTCAACCAAATCGAAATGAGTTCCGGCAGTGGAGGCCAGATGTCCTCCGGCAGATGAACCGGCAATTCCTATTTTCTGAGGATCAATGCCCCACTCCTGCGCTTTGTGACGCGTAACCCGGATGGCCTGTAACGCATCGGTCAATGGTATTTCTGAATTACCATAAGGCAAGCGGTATTTCAACACGATGCCGGTAATTCCCTGGGCTTTGAGGTATTCAGCAATCCGAAACCCTTCATGGTCGATTGCTTCAATCCAATAACCACCGCCGGGGCAAATGATTACAGCAGCACCGGTGTTTTTTTTCTGCTCGGGTTGATAAATATAAAGTTCTGCTTCGGAGATGTTGCTGTAACGATAAGTTCCACGCTCTTCATAATATTCTTCTTCGCCTGGAGGGGTGTTTTTGTTGGGCGGACCATCGGGCCATAAATTCAGTTGAAAGTCTTGTGCCAAAAGTGTTGCAGGTAGTACAACGAATACAACCAGAAGCGTTATTCGGTTCATTTTAGTGTATTTTGATGATTCAGGTAAAAGTACAAATAAATGCTAAGAAATGAATTTTAGGCTTCTGTCTGTTATTGGTATTTTTTTCAATTAACTACTTTTGCGGTATGTTTTTCAAATTGTTTTTAACAGGATTAATTATTGGAGTTGCCGTTTCGATTCCGCTTGGGCCAATAGGTGTGCTGATTGTTCAGCGGACGGTAAACAAAGACCGGACTGCGGGATTTTTGTCGGGCATGGGAGCCGCGACTTCGGATGCGATTTATGCCATCATTGCCGGCTTCAGTTTAACCTGGATTATCAATTTCATACGACAATATCAACTGACTTTTCAAACCTTTGGAGCTTTCATTGTTCTGCTGCTGGGGTTGCATATTTTTCTAAAAAATCCAGTGAAGGATATTCGCCGGCTACGCAGAAAAGGCTCATCCTATTTCCAGGATTTTGTTTCTACTTTCCTAATTACCTTTCCCAACCCACTGGTTATTTTTGTTTTTCTGGCCGTGTTTGCCAGCACCGGAATTGTTCTTAATATTGATACCCCTTACCAATCGTTTGTCATCGTTTTTGGTGTATTCGCCGGAGCTTGTAGCTGGTGGTTATTGCTAACGGGCTTGGTTAGTCTGTTTAAGCATCGATTTAATCTGAGATTGCTTTGGTGGTTCAATAAAATAGCCGGAGTTCTGATCTGGATCTTTGTGATTATCAGTTACACTTATTCATTACTTAATCAACTTAAGATTTGAAATGAAGCTCCAATGCTTCGCGAAAATTTTGAGGAATCCGACACGGCTTGTTTGTCACGGCATCAAAGAAAACCAAAACCACTTCTCCTGTGTTGATCAATTCATTTTGCTGATTATAAATTTCAGTTTTGATTGGAAATTTAACTTTCGGAATAGTTTCGACAATGGTACGGATGGTCAATAAATCATCGTAATAGGCCGACTTCAGGTAGTTGATATTTAAGCTGCGAGCAGGAAGCAAAATGTTCGACTCTTCAATTTCCTTGTACGTCAATCCAAGCTCCCGGATCATTTCCGTTCTTCCAATTTCGTAATAACGGGGATAAACGCCGTAATAAACGACACCCATCTTGTCGGTATCTTCGTAGTAGACCCGTACTTTTGTTTCACTAATCAACATGTTTTTTGTTTAAGTAAATGGTGAATTGGGTTCTTTACGCATGTGGTTGTAGGTGAGTTTGTCTAATAGCCCAGGCCAGAACTTACCCAGAAAAACGGACAATTTTCCTTCAATAAAAGTCAGAATCAGTTCGCGTTTGTGCTTCTTAACAGCATTGGCGATGTGCCAGGCACATTTCTGGGCAGTCATCATCTTACTTTCATCGCGCGGGGTTTTTCCTTGCGACGAACCATCCTGAGTTAGTGCAGCCTCACGAACCTCGGACGCTGTAAAACCCGGAGCAGCTACCAGCACATGCAAACCAGTTTTCAGATTTTCAACCCGCAGGGCATCCAGAAAACCCCGAATTGCATATTTTGAAGCTGAATAACCGGTCCGCGCCGGAAGGCCAACATAACCTGCTATAGAGATCACGCCAACAACAGTTCCTTTGGCCTTTAACAAATGAGGCAAAGCGCTTTTTGTACAATAAACGGTTCCCCAAAAGTTCACATCCATCAGTTTTCTGATCACACTGACATCTAGATCAGCAAAGATCGCACGCATGGAAATTCCGGCATTATTAATCAATACATCGATTCTGCCAAAGTGTGAAACGGCTTGGTTAATCAGATTCTGACAATCCTGCTCCTGGCTAACGTCGGCCTGAATAACAAGAACTTCGGAGTTTCTTAATTCATCCTTTATTTGTTTGAGACGATCAATTCGGCGAGCGGCCAGAACCAACGAGGCCCCGCGTGAAGCAAACTCGTAAGCCAATGCTTTACCAATTCCGGAAGAAGCTCCTGTGATCACCACAACATTGTTTTTCATAATCGCGTAAAATCAATTTCCGTCAAAAATAACCTTTTTTTATCAGGATATCTGAAGCTATTTTGTTTTGAAAAAAAATATCCCCTAAGGAGTATATTTTCAAAATAAAATTTGCAATTAAAATCATAGTTTTTACCTTTGCACCGCCTTTAAACAAAAAGGCAGCATACAGGATGACTCAGTAGCTCAGCTGGTAGAGCACATCCCTTTTAAGGATGGGGTCCTGGGTTCGAACCCCAGCTGAGTCACATTTCAAGACAACAAAGAACAACAAAAGCGCTTAAGTCGAATGGTTTAAGCGCTTTTTTATTTTGCGATTAGTCGACACTCAAACAAGCATTACCGTAGCGGACTCCAAATCGTTTTATTCGTATTTGTATAAAAAGGGAAGAAAAGGTAATTCGCCTGCCTGTGCCTAATCTGCTGGCGATCGGCCTGCTGAAACCTGGAAGGTTTCCAAAAACCTTTCAGGTTGGCTCAACATGCTGACGAATTTACTCAAACCCGGCTTGTTGCACCATTTAGGGTATCGCGGTTTCCGAACCGCGATTTGTTAGCCTGTCCTGGTGACGCTGTCAAGTCTGGCGACCTTGCAAGCCAAATATCAACAATTGGATCTAATCAGATAGCTTGAAAAAGAAGAATCTGCATGTTGCACTTTTTTAATCTTCATTTATTTAAAATGTAATCCAACTTTATCTTTCATGATCTAAGTTTACGGGTTCAAAAAACAATTCAACCTTGATCATGGAAACGCATCCCGATATCCAATTGCTTATCATACAACTTAACAAAGGAAGCGAGCAGGCGTTCGACCGCATTTACAAAATCTTCAGTTCCCGTGTGTTGTCTTTTGCCATTTCCCTCCTGTCGGATCGTACGGAAGCTGAAGAAATTGTTCAGGTCGTATTTGTAAAAATATGGGAAAGGAGAAAGGAAATTTCAGTTTCAGGCTCTTTTGAATCCTACCTGTTTACCATGTGTAAGAATGCCATCCTCAATTCCATCCGAACAGCTGATTACCATCGTGTATATCTGGAATACAAACGTTACAACCCCGAACCTGATACGTTTCTTGATCAGGAACTAAATTGCAGGGAACTGGAAACGTTATACAAAAAAGCAATCAATAAACTAAGCCCGCGCAAAAAGGAAATTTTTATCCTTAACCGGACCCAAGCGCTTTCCTATCCTGAAATTGCCCAAAAGTTGGGTGTTTCAATAAAAACTGTCCGCAACCAAATGGACGCAGCATCAGCCGAAATCAAAGACCTAATTAGCCGCTTAGGGTTTACAGGGATATTAATTCTGACCTTTTTTATTAAATAACGATTAAGAACGTGGGCATTTTGGTCAGTTCGTGTGTGTAGCTGTCAAATAGATAAAAATGCCGCATCCGAAACACAAATTTGAAGAACTGATCAGCCAGCTCCGCCAATCTCCATCCGACTCGGTGGCGAAGAAAAAAGTACGGGAATGGATTCTGCGAAATCCAGATGACCAGGAATGCCTGCAAAGCCTAAAGAACCACTGGGATCTGTTGGAAGATAATTTGCAGGAACGTGATTTACGCCAGCTTGACAGGCTTCTGGAAAATATTCACTTAAAAGCAGGCATTCGGACTTCCGTTCAAGGGGCAAGCGCCCAAAAGTTAGGCAACAACAAAAGGATAAGCTTGCTTCAAATAGCAGCTGCATTGATTTTCCCGGTGCTGATTTATTCTGCTTTTAATCATTTTAGAAACATCGGCAATCCGGAATCTCTCAATTTGCTGATTGTTGAGCAAGCCGATAGAGAAACCCGACATTTCTTTCTGCCCGACAGTACGGAAGTTTGGCTGAATTCTGACAGCCGTATCAGTTACCAGAAAGATTTGAAGAAAGCAGGCCGGCGGCTGGTGAGTTTGAGCGGGCAGGCTTATTTCAAGGTTTTTCACGATGCCTCCCATCCGTTTATTGTCAAAACCCCTCAAATAGATATTCGTGTGTTGGGCACCTGTTTCGACGTTTCAGCCTATCCCGACGATCCGTTGATATCTTCCACCCTGGAAGAAGGTTCAATAGCGTTGCTTGACAAAAATGGAAAGCAACTGGAAAAACTGGTACCCGGGGAGCAGGCTGTTTTCAATTCAACAAGCTCGAGCCTTCAAAAAGAACGGGTTAAAACGGAGGAGTTCACCTCATGGAAATCCGGTAAATTAATTTTTAGAAATGCAGGAATTGCTGAAGTGGCTAAAAAACTGGAACATCGCTTTGGATGTACCATCTCAATTTCGCCTGAACTGCTGAACGAAAATCCCACTTACACATTCACAATTCAGCAGGAAAAACTGGAAGAAATATGCCGTTTGATTGAGCTTTCAACCAAGGCGAAAGCCACGATTAACGGACAACACATTCAATTTGAAAAATAAAAAAGGGTAGTGTTGGATCCACTACCCCCGAGCATTAATAGGAAAACTAACACTTGTAAAAAAACAAAAGTATGAATTATTTGCGGTTCTTAAAGAGCTTACGGAAACATTTTGAGCGAACCCGGAAGCGGTTTAAAACAGTCACGATCTGTACTCTGATGTTGGTGCAGTTTCAGGCACACGCGATTGCAGCCCAGATTGACAGTTCACAAAAAATAACCCTGAAGGCAAAAGCACTTCAACTGACCGAAATTCTTGACATTATTGAGAAAGAATCGGGTTATTCTTTCTTTTACAATTCAAAAGAATTGACACTTAATCAAACTGTTTCAGTTGACCTTGAAGGTAAAAACATCAACGAAGTGATGGAACACGTACTTCAGGGAACAGAAATCGACTACGAAATTCGAGGCAATCAAATATTGCTGACTGCCAAAACCGAAGAAGCGCCAGCAACGCACCCGGTCAGCGGAAAGGTTACCGATCAGCAAGGTAACCCAATGCCAGGTGCAACCGTCGTTTTGAAGGGAACTTCCATTGCAGCTGTTACTAACATAGACGGGGGTTTTCAGTTCAAGTCGATCCCTTCTGACGGAACACTGGTTGTTTCATTTGTGGGGATGGAAAGCCAGGAAGTGCCTGTGAAAAATAAAACTGTTATCAACGTAAAACTTGCTGAGATGAGTCAGGCGATCAACGAAGTGGTCGTTACTGCTTTGGGGATAACACGTGAAGATAAGTCGCTGGGATACTCCATTTCGAAAATCAGCGGCGGGGATGTAACCAATGCCGTTTCGGCCAATTGGTTGAATGGCTTGTCTGGCAAAGTAGCTGGACTGGAATTCGCACAGGCCGGAACCGGTCCGGGTGGATCGATGCGGGTCACTTTGCGTGGAGATCAATCTCTCAACTATGACAACAACGAAGTTTTGTTTGTGGTTGATGGTGTGCCAATCAACAGTGGAACAACGGCTACTTCCAGCGGTACCAACTATGCCAATGCCGACTCTCCGGTTGATTACGGGAATGGGGCGTCGGACATCAACCCGGAAGATATTGAGTCGGTGAGTGTGTTAAAAGGACCGTCAGCTTCGGCGCTTTATGGTTCACGGGCAGCAAATGGCGCCATTATCATTACTACCAAATCAGGGCGTACCGATAAAGGGTTAGGCGTTACGGTCAACTCGGCTATTTCGTTCGAACAAGCTGGTTTTTGGCCCGACTTTCAAACCGAATATGGCGCCGGTAACGGTTACAGCAACCCCTATTCTTTTTGGTCGCTTAGTGCAAATCAAACATCCGATGGCGTGGCTACCTCGCGTAAATATAGCCGCTATGCTTTTGGTGAAAAATTCGATTCGAACGAAAAGCGTTACCTGTATGCCTCCAAAAACTGGGAGACGAACGAATACACCAAATTACCATGGCAATATGCCGACAACTGGTACACCGGTATTTTTCGCACCGGTATCACCTGGAACAATACCGTGACGATCAGTGGAAATTCGGGGAAAGGGACCAGTGTACGCTTATCGGCAACCGACACCCGCAACGACTGGATCTTGCCCAATACGGGCTATACCAAACAAAACATCGCCCTTACGTTGAGCCAGGAAATTAACCCGCATATCAAAATTCGCTCGAAAGTGAATTATTACCGCAAAAACAGTGACAACATGCCGATGAGTGGTTACGACGAAGCTTCGGTGATGTACCAGTTGGTGTGGGGACAAAACATAAACGACATCAACAAGTCGTGGAAAGCGGAATACGAAAACCGACGGTTTAATCAGCAAAACTATAACGCTTCAGGTACCGATGGTATGAGCCTGGTATTCCCAAGCGACAATACCTACAACCCCTATCGAACGCTGTATGAAGAATTAAACAAGCAGGATAAAGACCGCGTTTTCGGGAATATCGGGGTTGATTTCACCCTCGCTAAAGGGTTAACGCTGGGGGTTCGTTCTGGAATGGACTTGAATGTGGAATTCAGAACCCAGCAAAAACCAAAACTCGCCAGCGATAACATCTACGGTTTTTACCGCGAACAGACCATCCGGGAATACGAAATCAACAACGACTTCCTATTGCAATACGAACAAAAGGCCCTGAATAATAAAATGGGAATGACCTTCGCTGTTGGCGGTAACAATATGAACTACAATTACGGGGTCAATACAATTTCGTTGGAACGGTTGAATGTTGACAATTTCTATTCGGTCGGCAATGCTGCATCTGGTTTCCCGGCAACCATTAAAGCAACCCGCAAAGAAAAAGAAGTGAACAGCGTTTACGGCTTTGCCCACTTCAGTTGGGAAGACACATACTTTGTGGATATTACCGGGCGAAACGACTGGTCGAGTACGCTGTCGGCCAATAACAACTTTTATTTCTACCCTTCAGTCAGCGCCAGTGTCCTCATGAATAAAGTTTTGGGTATTTCCGGTTCAAGCCAATTGGTTAATTTACTGAAACTACGCGCATCGTGGGCAAATGTGGGCAACGACACCAGTCCTTATGCACTCGACCAGTATTACTCAACCACTGACTACTCGGGAAGTTACAAACTGCAAACAACTCTGCCAGATCCGAACATCAAACCCGAAAATGTTGAAAGTACCGAGCTCGGGTTGGACGGTCGTTTCTTTAACAACCGGGTGAATCTGGATTTCACCGCTTACAATACTTCTACAACCGATCAGATTGTAAATGCGACCACTGATCGGATGTCAGGCGCTTCGGCTATGAAAATCAATGTAGGTGAAATACGCAACCGCGGGATTGAGGTCGCGGCCAGCTTTGTACCTTTCCGCAACAAAAATGGGTTCAACTGGTCGTTCAATGTCAACTGGTCGCGCAACTGGAACAAGCTGGTTTCGCTGAATGACGATTGGGATTTGAGTCAGCCGTTGCAAACCAAAGTGGGAACTACTATTGGCAACCGGACTTACATTTATTCGTATGTTGGCGAGGCGATGCATGTGATTTACGGGAAAGACTACCAGCGTGCACCCAAAGGCACAACTTATACCGATGAAAATGGCAAAAAGCAGGATGCTTCGGGCATGGCGCTGGTTGATCCATCAACCGGATACCCGATTCTCGATTCATCGCCTGAAACGCGTATCGGCAATGTCAACCCGGATTGGCGGGCCGGAATGACCCAAACCTTCTCGTACAAAAATGTTAGCCTGAATATGACCTTTGCTGCACAGTGGGGCGGCAATACCTTCTCGGTCACCAACTTTGCATTGAGTTACCAGGGAAAATTGAAAAACTCACTTGAAGGCCGTTACGACGGGTTGGTTCATCCGGGAGTGAATGCAGTTGAAGATGCAAATGGAACGGTTACTTACACCGAAAATGAAACCGTTACCAAGGACATTGTCACCTACTACAACAAGTATGTTTGGGTTCGCGACAACACACGCAACAATACCTTCGACACCTCTTTCCTTAAATTGAAAGAAGTGCGTTTAAACTACAGCTTACCATCCAATTTGTGTAAGAAAACTGGTTTCCTGATGGGTGCAAGTTTGAGTGTATTTGCCACCAATGTTTTCTGTTGGACCAACTTTCCGCAATTCGATCCTGAGACCGGGGCGATGAATGGTTCGTCAATTTATCGCGGAATTGAAAGCATGTCGTTCCCGATGACTCGGACTTACGGGGTAAGTACCAATTTCTCATTCTAAACAAACCTGTTAATGCAAAATATTTATTCGATGAAAACAATCAAATTCATTTTGACAATCCTGCTTGCGGCGGTGCTTTTCCATGCATGCACCTCCTCCTTTGAAGATATCAACACCAACCCGAACCAGCTGACGGTTGGCCAAATTCAAGCCATCGGTGTGTTCGAACCGATTTTGTATGATGGTGCTAACCAATGGCTCAACCGAACCTGGTTCTGGAACAACGAACTCGTGCAATTCACCGTTTTTTCGGGCGGGACAACACGCGAAGAACACCGCTACTTTATCAGCGACGGGAATTTTAGCAACTGGTGGAATTTTAATGCCGACTATGCCAACAACTCGTTGCACATGTACGAATTGGCAGAACATGAAGACAATGCAGCGCTGAAAGCCATTGCCTTGACCTGGAAGGTTTTCTATCTTTCCAACCAAACCGACATTTTTGGTGATATTCCCTATTCGGAAGCTTTTCAGGCACGAAGTACCGGGAACACCAAACCCAAATTCGATTCACAAAAAGAAGTGTACAAACAAATGTTTGCAGAACTGGAAACTGCTAATACTTTATATGCCGGAGCGCAAGATTTGTCGGATGCAACACGCGATAAAATGTACGGGGGCGATATTTCCCAGTGGCAAAAATTTAGCAATTCGCTGTACTTGCGTTTGCTGATGCGGGTGAGCGGACGAAGCGAAATGAGCTCGGCGGCAAAGATCCAGACTATTGTCAATGATCCCTCGCAGTACCCGATTTTCGTATCGAATGCCGACAACGCAACGGTCAGTTTTTCAGGCGAGTCACCCTATGTGAATTACTTCGGATCAACTACCGAGAGTAATTTCACCAAATCAGGCCGTCACTTGGCCGAACAAACCATTAAAATGATGGTACTCACCAATGACGCTAACCAAACATTGGTTGATCCTCGGTTGCCGATTATCGGTAAAACCAACAACTCAGGCAATACATGGAAAGGAGCTGTTGCCGGTGGAACAATAGAGGAAACGACCAGCTCCAATTCTGGCGCATCCCTTCTTAATTTCGAGGTTTTTTGTCGCGAGAATGCAGCTTATACTTTTATGGACTACGCTGAAGTTGAGTTTATTTTAGCCGAAGCTGCACTGAAAGGCATAATTACAGGAGGAAACGCTGCTGCAAAAAGCTATTACGAAGCCGGTATCACAGTAAGCATGCAAAAATGGTCTGATTTGGGCATCTTCAACTCAAGTGCGATTTCCATTACGGACTTGGAGATAGCAGATTTTTTGCAATTCCAGGGTGTTCAATTTGACACAAATGCCAGTCAGGCTAAATTGGAAGAGCTCATTGCCAATCAAAAATATGTTGCCTTATTCTGGATCGGCATAGAAGCATGGCACGAGTACCGCCGTACTGGCTATCCAGAGCTAATCATTGGAGCCGGAACACTGAACGACCACATTTTGCCCACCCGTTTTGCCTATCCGAGCGTGACCATGGCCACCAACAGCGACAATGCCAATGAGGCGCTTGAAAACATGGGCGGAGATAACGATATGCAAACTCCCGTTTGGTGGAGTAAACAAGCCATCAATTAAGATTAACACAACACGATTAGTATATTATGAAAACAAATCATACAAGGCTACAATTCAGCGGACTGAAATTCGTCGTTACGCTTTTTATTTTCTGCAATTTCCTGTCTTCGTGCCAGGACGACGAGCAAGATACTGAAACTGCTTATTTCAATATTGAAGGAGATCCGGCAGGCTTGTCGGTCAGTGCGTCCTCCACAACCCAAAGTTATGTGGTTCGCTCCAACCGCTCTTGGCAAATTGTTGAACAGGAAGAAGCCGACTGGGTGCGCGCGTTACCCGGCGAAGGTGAAGATGACGGGATTTTTAGCTTCGAAATTGCCGCCAATAGTTCCTTCGAAACCCGTACAGTAAACTATGCCATTTTGGTCGATGGCACTCAGCAAAGCATTTTCCCGGTCGAGCAGGCGTCAAGTGTTCCTTATATCACCATCAAGGACATGGATGCTGGTATCACCATTTTGGCCGACGGCGGGCAAGCAACCATCAGCGTTACCGCCAATACCAATTGGACGTATTCGCTTGAACAGGCAGACTGGCTCTCTGAGGTATCGGTCGGCGCTAGTCAGATTGTCCTGTTGGCCACCGTAAACAACAGTGCTGCACGATCGGCAGTATTGACGATTACTGCAGTTGAATATCCTGATGTTTCACAATCCATCACATTGACTCAGGCGCCGGGCTCAGTACTGCTGAACGAAAACTTCAGTTGGCTTGCCTACGGAAGCGCTGTTTTCTATACCACAACCGGTGAAACTCGTTATGATGTATGGACTTCAGAAGAACAAAACCATGGCTGGACAAGCTCTACGAATACGACCGACGGCAGTGGTGGCACTCCTCTTGTCTATGCCCGTCAGGGTTTTGTGAAACTGGGAAAAACCGGCTACGGCGGCGACCTGATTACGCCACAGTTGAGCTTCAACGGAACAGTGAACCTCAACGTGACTTTTAAAGCGGTGCCCTACATGACGGCAGCCGGAACACAGGATAACAATACACTCAATATTAGCTTGATTGGACCAGGAACGCTAAGTGCGGATGCCTTTACCATAGACAACTGGCCCAATTACGACACTGACCCGGATTGTACCTCCATCTGGGCTGATCCGTCCGCCGAACGTACATTCACCATCACAGGAGCTACATCGGAAACCCACATCAAATTCCTGGGAGGCGATTATTACCTGAAGGGTGTGGGCAAGGGGAAAAACCGTATTTTTCTTGATGACATTAAAATTAAAATACTAGAATAGGAACTTGTTTAAATGAAACAAACGCGAAGAAAATTTATAAGGACAGGCAGTTTAAGCCTATCGACAATGGTCGGGTTAAGCAGTCCTGTCTTCTTGTTTGGCAGTTGCAAAGGCGATGATGATTCGATAAATGAAGATACTGAAGACGAAAATGATATCCTTCCCGATGTTGATGGGATGACTGTTAAAGGAATAGTATCTTGCGACGGGATTCCGATTTCGGGGGTGGTTGTCTCCGATGGCTACGAAGTGACTGTTACTGATAATGAAGGGAGATACTATCTCCCTTCTCTTAAAAAAATAGGCTATGTTTTTATATCTGTGCCGGGAAATTACGAAGTTGCCAATATCGGAAATGCGCCACAATTCTTTCAACGACTGAGCAGCGCCAGCGTGGTTGAGCAGAAAGACTTCGCATTGGTACAGACCGAAAACAACAAGCATGTGGTCATTCCAATGGCCGATTGGCATTTGGCCAATCGAAACAACGATCTGGAACAATTTCTAACCAAGGTATTGCCTGATGTGAATGCGACAATTGATGATTATTTGGCTGTCGGCAACAAAGTTTATGTTCTAACTCTTGGCGATATGACCTGGGATACCTACTGGTACGCCAACGATTTTGGCATAAGCGATTATGTTCCTTACATGAACAAGCTGAATTGCCCGGTTTTCAACATGATGGGGAACCACGACAACGACCCGTATTATGCAAACGACTGGCAGGCTGAAAGCAAATACAGAAAGATCATTGGGCCAACTTACTATTCTTTCAATTTAGGCAAAATACATTACGTTGTCCTTGACAATGTGGAGTATCTAAATACAGGAGCATCACAGGGAACCGTTGGCAAACGGAACTATAACGATGTGATCGTTTCTGATCAGTTGGCGTGGCTGAAAAAGGATTTGGCCACCATTAGTGACAAAAGTACGCCGATCGTTATCGCCATGCACACGCCATTGTATCGCAATCCGTCGATAGAAAGCAATGGCGATCAAACCAATAACATTGCATTGAACAACGGTAGCGATTTGATTGCCGGTCTGGAAGGGTTCTCCGAAGTTCATGTTCTGAGCGGACACACGCACATCAACTATACCGTAGAAGAAGAGAAATCGTTGATGGAACACAACACTGCAGCCGTTTGTGCCACTTGGTGGTGGACCGGTAAAAATGGCTATGCCAACAACCATATTTGCCGCGATGGCAGTCCCGGCGGTTACGGTGTTTGGGAAATGGACGGCAGCAACATAAAATGGTATTACAAAAGCATCGGCTACGATAAAGATTACCAATTCCGCTCTTATGATTTAAATACTGTTCAAATTAGTGCAGCCGCTTTTGTGCCCAACTCCATCGATAGCAAATTGGCAGCATACGCCGGGCCGTATGCTCAGCTGAATTCGGAGAATGAAATAATGATTAACGTTTGGGGCTACGACAGCCAGTGGAACATTGAAGTGGAAGAGAACGGACAACACCTCGATGTTAGCCGAATAAAAACGCTCGATCCGTTGCATATTATTTCGTACGAAGCGAAGCGGCTCAATGTCGGAGCCACGCCAACCAGCGCATTTGTGACCACTGAAACAGCTCACCTGTTTAAGGTGACAGCTTCTGCTCCCGATTCGACACTGAAAATTACTGTAACCGATCGTTTTGGGAATGTATATACTGAGAATATGGTCAGGCCAAAAGCCTTTACTTATGCCATGAGCTAAACAGCCGAAAAATACTTTAATCGGAAAGTAACAACAATCCGGCTTTTAAGCTATTTAAAGTTTGTATTTTTCCAACTTAAAAAAAACAGAAAAATGTTGAAATTCTTATTCTTTACGGTTGTTATACTTGGCGCTCAATGCCAGCTCTGGGCGCGTGAAGTTAGTGGGCTCATCAAATCAGGAAACGAAAAGTTGTCGGGAGTAGTTGTTACCGACGGGACCCATTTTGTACAAACCGATGCCGGAGGTTCGTTCCGGTTCGAGGTTTCCGACAACGCTGATTTTGTTTATATTTTCACCCCTTCTGGCTATTCTGCACCTTTTGGCAGCGGTTCGCCTCAGTTTTATCAATCGTTGAAGGAGGCTTCTTCCAGTTTTACCTTCAATTTGGAGAACCTTCCTTTCGACACTGAAAATTATGCGTTGCTGGCCACCGCCGACCCGCAAACCAAAAACATGAAGCAGTTTGCCCGTTTTGAGCGGGAATCGGTCAGCGATTTGCAAGCCTGCATTTCAGGGTATAACGAGAAAAAAATAAATACCATTGGCATTGCCCTGGGCGACATTGCCTGGGACGAACTGGAATTGTTTGCCAACTTTAAGCAAGCCATGGCGGGTTTGAAAATCCCTTTTTATCCGGTGATCGGCAACCACGACCATGATCTGAATTTTAGCGACGATTATGCCAGCGCCGAAGTTTACCGCCAACAGTTCGGACCGACCTATTACGGTTTCAACCTGGGCAAACAGTATTACATTGTATTGGATGATATTGTCTATAAAGGCAATAAAAGTTACGATGAAGACTTGACGGACGAACAACTGGAATGGGTGAGAAATTACCTGCAATTCATACCCAAAGGTTCTGAATTGGTTTTCGCGATGCACGCGCCGTTTAGAAATATCCAGGCAAACAAAACTATTCCACGCGGGCAGCAATTGTTGGATCTTTGCAAAGATTATAAGCTTAGTTTTATTTCGGGCCACACGCACCTGAATTCCAATTCTGAGGTTGCGCCAAATGTCATTGAACACAATATCGGTGCAATTTGCGGCACTTGGTGGACTGCCGAAACCTGCCGCGACGGAACGCCAAACGGCTATCAGGTTTTTGAAGGTACGCCCGATCAATTGAGCTGGTTTTACAAGTCGGTTGGAAAAGACCGGGACTACCAATTGGAGGTGTTCGACAAAGGTAGCGTGGTCAACCAAGCGAATGCGGTAGTCGCAAAAATCTGGAACTGGGATACACAATGGAAGGTCGTGTGGTTTGAAGATGGCCAGGCAAGGGGTGAAATGAAACAATTTTCGGCTTATGCCCCGGATTATTTGGCCTACCTGCAAAGCCGTAATAAGAATAGCGATAAAAATGTCCCAGGCTACAAACAAAGCGTGAAGTCGCATTTCTATTTTGCGGCTTATCCATCGTTGAAAGCCAAAACAGTGAAGGTTAAAGTCACTGACGGTTTCGGAAATAGTTTTGAGCAGGAAATCGAATTGCACCCGGTTGATGTGGAAGCTCACCGCGGTGGGGCTGGCTTGATGCCGGAAAACACCATCGAATCGATGCTTAACGGATTGAAGCTTGGAGCCAATACCTTGGAGTTGGATTTGCATGTCAGCAAAGACAAACAGGTGATTGTGGCCCACGATGCACATTTCAATGCCGGTTTCACCACTAAACCCGATGGCAGCGAGTTGACTGATGAGGTAGCAAGGACGCTGCCTTTCTATCGCCTCACTTACAGCGAGATTTCAAAATACGATACCGGAAGCAAGCTATATAAAAAGTTTCCTGAACAACAAAAGGTGGCAACCCATGTCCCTTTGCTTTCGGCCTTGATTGATTCGGTTGAAAATTATGTGGAAACTCATGGTCTCAGTCCGGTTTACTACAATATTGAAATCAAATCGGACAAGAAACTCGAAAGGCGAAAGGAGGTTCCTGACTATAAAACATTTACCGACGAAGCCATGAAGGTATTGCTCTCTAAAAACTTAGGCGACCGTTTGCTGGTTCAATGCTTTGACACGCGGACACTGAATTATGTACACGAAAAGTATCCGAAAACCCGGCTGGTTTACCTGGTTGAAAACCTTAATGGGTTTGAGGGCAACATGGGTAAACTGAATTTTGTTCCGGAAGTCTACAGCCCATATTATAAGCTGGTCAGTCAAAAGCTTATGGACAATTGCAAAAAAGCAGGTATCAAAGTTATCCCATGGACCGTGGACGATGAAGATACCATACAAAGAATGCTGGATAGGAAGGTCGATGGTATCATCAGTAATTATCCTGACCGGGTGCTGAAACTAACCCGGGGCTACTAAGGGCATTTTGATTAGCAATGATTGAAATTTTTGTTTGTTTCTTTCTTACAGTGAGCTTGCTCGGTGTTTCGGGCATTATTATTACCCCGCTGCCATTTGCAGCAGCAGGGGTAATCATACTTGTACTTCTATTTGTAATTGAACCCCGCCTTTTCCGGCTCCTTATTTGGTGAATACCAGTTCACCCTTCTGAGTGTCTTTGTTGGAGATGATACTGTCAATGACCTACTTGGACAGACCTTTTAGCAAGCTTGGTAGATTTCCTTATTAATATTCTTGTTGCTGAAAAGTAATCAATACTTAATTCTTCAGTTCTCTGTTCTTTTTCATATGATGTTATATTTGTAAAAAAATGTTTTGAAACGGGACGGGTTTGATCGGCTGACCGATAGTCAGATTTTTTCACTAATAAAAGAAGGGAACCAGCTAGCGTTTAATCATGTGTACAATAAGTACTGGAAGAAGCTATTTGTATATGCCAACAACATTCTGAACAAAGAAGAACTAGCTGAAGATGCCTTGCATGAAGTTTTTACAAAAGTATGGACTAGCCGGAAAACATTAAAAGTATCCAACTTACAGAGTTATCTGTTTGTCTCAGTCCGGAATTACTCCATTACCATGCTGAGCAAGGTGCGATTCACTGAATTCGATGAACAGATCATTGAAAATCTGGCTTTGGCCCCGGAGGGAGAGAGCAATCTTTACTGTCAGGACCTGGTAGCAGAAATTGAGGAAGCTGCAAAGGAATTGCCAGCCCGGTGCTGGGAAATCTTTTTTATGAGCCGGTTTAAGGGATATTCCAATGCAGAGATTGCCCAGCACTTTCAGATATCAAATCGTACCGTAGAAAATCAATTGTCAATTGCCTTAAAGCATATCCGAAGCACACTGTCCAATATTCGTATTTTAATGCTCGTTATTTAATTTTTTTTCTGCATAATCTTCCTCCCGCCATTTTGTGTCTAATTCCTCTCTTTATTTCTCCTGTCAAAGTTCTCTTTCGATTTCAACCTGCGATTTCTCTTTTTCACGAGTACTCGTTAACGAACAATTACAAAGGGTTCGCTTTTGTTGCGTAATGATAACTTATCGATTACATAACGATTAATCTGTGTCTTTTGCCTGTTTTTATATGTGAGAATTTGTGAGGACGCATGTCCTAAAGATGAAACAAGGACATTATGACTCAAAAAGAACTTTTAGAATTAGCTCAAAAATTCGAGTTCGGAACCTGCTCCGAAAGCGAAAAAAAGCTGTTGTTTGATTACTGCGAGCGTGTACAAACGAAAAACTACACTGAAGACTGGGATCTTCTAAAGGAAGATCAAGTCAGAAGAAAGTTGCTCCAGCGGATTAACACCTTGATTGCACAAGAAGCAAGACCGGCTTACCCAAGACGAAGTGTAGTAAACAGGAGATGGTACGTTGCAGCCACAATTACGGTGCTCGTTCTTACAGCCTCCGTATTTTATTACATAACTAATTCGAATAACGGGCAAAGCTCAACAAATGCAGTTATGCTCAAGCTGCATAATGGAACAGTTTTGAACTTGGACGTATCCAGCGAAATCAATATTCTTGACCCAGACGGGAAACTTATCGCTTCCCAAAAAGAAAAAGAGCTTAACTATAGCAAAGGAAACATCAGCGAGAAAGATGCACTGAATACCCTCACTGTTCCATATGGATCAACATTTAATCTTAAACTAAGTGATGGAACCCAAATCTACCTCAATGCTGGATCTTCAGTCGAATATCCTGTTCATTTTGCAGACCAGAACGAAAGACAGATTTCAATAAGTGGTGAAGCCTATCTGGAGGTTGCCAAAGATGCACATCGTCCTTTTATTGTGAAATCAGATGATTTAAAAGTGCGGGTTCTTGGAACAAAATTCAATATTCAATCTTATCCGGAAGACACGATCGCTGAAGTCGTTCTCGTCGAAGGGTCAGTTTGCTTGTATTCGAAGACCGAAGAATTTGACTTAAGCCGGAATACGCTCTTAACTCCCGGCCACAAAGCCAGCTTTAATAAATCGAACTTGAAGATTTCGGAAGATCCGGTTCTAACCCAAACTTACACCTCTTGGGTAAAAGGCGAGCTTATTTTCCGAAACCGAACCTTTGATGATATTTTGAAAACTCTTGAGAGGGCATACGATATCAAGTTTATTAATAAGAATGAGAAATTATCGAAGGATGTATTCAATGCCAACTTCGGTAAAAATCCATCAATAGAAAATGTATTGAAGGAGCTTCGTACGACCTACGGCATAAACTATCAGATAAAAGGAAACCTTATCATAATTAGTTAACTCATATTAAAACCAGAAGCCTATGTAAGAATCCAGACAGATGCTATAGAAAAACGTTTCAGTCGTATCCGGAAAATTCCATAAGCATGAAATAAAAAAATCGGAAAATGTTGGACTCATCTTCCGATTCATAAATGCTTAAACTAAAAAAGTTAAACATGTTAAAGTACAATCAAAAGTATGAAAAAATTGCTTAATACACTAAGCAGGTTAAAACCGCTTTTAAAATTTGACCTAAAAATGAGACTTCTTATCTTTTTTACGTTCCTGTCGATATTTAATGTTCAGGCAAAAGTGACAGAGGGACAACAAATGCAAATTTCGATTCATTTAAAAGACGTGACCGTGAGCCGGTTGCTCGATGAAATTGAGGGGAGTAGTGACTTTCATTTTATTTATAAAGTGAAGGATGTGGATTTAAACCGGGTTATAACAATCAATGTAAATGACAAGCCAATCACCTTCGTTTTGGACGAAGTATTTACCGGTACCAATACGGTTTACCAGGTTATTAATGAACGGATTTATCTTACAAGAAAAGAAGGTTACCAAGAGAACATTGACCAGAAAACCATCCGTGTTAACGGAAAAGTAACCGATTCAAAGGGTCTTCCACTTCCTGGGGCCAGCGTTGTGATTAAAGGAACAACTGCCGGAACCGTTGCTAATGCAGACGGAGAATACGCCATCACTGTAGATGCCGAAAATACGATACTGGTCGTTTCTTTTATCGGTTATAAGTCTCAGGAGAAGATCGTTACAGCGTCGAGTACGGATCTGAATTTTAAATTGGAAGAAGCTGTTAATACACTTGATGACCTGGTTGTGATTGGTTATGGAACCAATTCAAAAGAAAAATTTACGGGAGCGGTAGCGAGTGTCAACGCCAACGAACTACAACAATATTCGAATGCAAACTTTGATCAGGCTATTGTAGGCAAGTTGTCCGGAGTTGACATTTTAACAAATGCAAGAAATCCGGGGGATGGAAATACAATTACTATTCGAGGAGCAGGATCAATTACGCAAGATTCAAATCCACTTATTGTTGTTGATGGTTTTCCGCTGGCAGAAGGAAGCTCTCTGAATATTATCAATACGAATGACATCCAGACGATTGATGTTATTAAAGATGCAGCATCATCGGCAATCTATGGCTCACGTGCAGCCAACGGATTGATCATGATTACCACTAAAAAGGGAAAGAAGAAAGAGTCGACAGTACAGGTACAATCGGTCTATGGAGTGCAGGAACGTACCGGTACTTATGATTTGTTAAATGCATACGATGCTGCGATTTTCTTTCGCGACGGAAGAAATAACGCCTATTTGAAAAACCATTCGAATGCTAATATTAGTGATACAGAAGAGGAACGATTAGCGAATGGCGCCAATGTTCGGGAACTAATTTTAGACTACACGGTCCCTTACTTAAACAATGAATCTGGCTTGACTGATTTTGATTGGGAAGAAGCAGTCTATCGGGTTGGAAAAGTCCAAAATCATTATCTGAATATCTCCGGTGCTACTGACAATACAGATTACGTTGCATCTGTGGGATATACGAATGAGGAAGGGATTGTCATTACCGCCGACCAAAAGCGGTATACTGCAAATCTTAAATTGAATACAGAACTGAACAAGTCTTTCAAATTTGGAATAAACATCCATGGCTACTATGCCGACCGGGGATTAACTAATGGTGGCAATAATTACCGTTTCCCAATCGACCCGGCAGGACAAGCAATGGTTTATATGTATCCTTTCTTCTCTGCTTACAACGATAGCGATCCGACAGGCTATAATATTGAAGCTCAAATCATAGCCAACAGACCATATAATGCTAATATGCAGGAAAACCCTGTTGCAATGGCCGAATTATCAAAGTATCATCGCAAAGAATTTCAGTCATTTGGAAATACCTACCTGTCTTTAGAACCGGTTAAGAATCTTGTTTTAAAGACCTCCTTAGGTTACCTGTTGGCATATAAGTTTACCGACCAGTATGCACCGATGTTAACCGGATCATATCGCAGGTTGATCAGTGAAAGGGACACAAAGCAGGGCTCTGAGAGTAGAGGCCACCAGATTGATTATTTGACTGAAAATACAGCCAACTACAAATTCTCTTTCGGTGCAAACTCATTCAATATTCTTTTAGGACAAAGCTTTCAAAGGAGTGCTTCTTCGAGCTTGTCGGCTGCAGGAGATGATTTTACAAACGATATTCTGGAAAACATCGCAGGTTCAACGACTCAGACAGCCAATGCATCACGAAGTGCCTGGACCCAGTTGTCCTACTTTAGCCGTGTACTTTATGATTATAATGACACCTATTTTCTGACAGCATCTATTCGGAGAGACGGATCTTCCCGCTTTGGAAGAGATCATCGCTATGGTACTTTCGGTTCATTCTCGGCTGGTTGGGTGGTAAGCAACGAATCTTTCTTTCCGGAGAGCAATTTCTTTACCTACTCAAAACTTCGTTATAGCTGGGGGCAAACTGGTAACAACCAGATTGGGAATTATGCACAGTTTGCGACAATTGGAACAGGAAAAGATTATCCCTACAACGGTACACTGACTGCTGGTGCAGCTCCGACCAGTGCACCTTCCTACAATCTTTCCTGGGAAACTAATATCTCGAATAATTTTGGGGTTGATCTCGGTTTCTTTAATAAAGTTAACCTGGGGGTTGAATATTATATTGCCAATATCTCGGACTTGCTATTGAATAGGCCTGTACCAACTCATACCGGGTATGATACTTCTCTGCAAAATGTCGGAGAAATGCAAAATAAAGGATGGGAGTTCGAAGTTAAAGGATCTGACTTTTACCTGGGAGATTTGGCTATTGGCTTTCGCGGAAATTTAACAACAAATCAAAATAAAATCATTTCTCTTGGTGGAACAGAAGAGATGTATGAAGGAGGCAATGAACGGTTTATTACGAAAGTAGGTGGATCTCTGGCCAATATGTACGGATATAAAATCATAGGTCTGCTGAAATCAGAAGAAGAGGTTGAAGACTATAAAAGCAAGAAATCGACAGCATTTTCTGCCGAAGTCGGTGATTACATTTTCCAGGATACCAACCATGACGATGTTATTAATTCGGATGACCGTGTTTCGCTGGGTGATTATAAACCTGAAGTCACTTATGGATTTGGAATTAACCTTGCTTATAAAGGATTTGATCTGGACGTGAATTTCAATGGTACATTCGGCCGGGTTGCATTTGACGCAATGACATCCAGATACCTGGAATACGGAGAAGCTTTTACGAACACGAATTACTATTACTTCAAAAATTACTGGAATCCAGATACTAATCCTGCCGGTTTTCTTGCACCACCCGATGCTTACGGCAATACAACCACGAGACAAGCAAGCCGGAACCCGACTAATTATAATGTTCTGGATGCCGATTATTTAAGATTGAGAAGTCTGCAGATTGGATACAATGTCCCTAATTCGGTCATTGACGATCTGGGCTTAAAGAGCCTGCGTATCTATCTTTCAGCGAACAATTTATATACCTGGACGAAGTACAGAGGGATGAATCCGGATGGGGGAGACACCGGTAATCCACTGAACAGAGGGTTTATCGGAGGTACAACCTCAGTCCCCAGAATTGTTTCTGCCGGTATTAATTTATCATTTTAAAAGAAGAAATCATGCTTAAAATAAAACAACTAATACTTTGTACTGCTATTGTGCTGCTGTTTGCCGCCTGCGATGACGAGCTGAACCAGTTGCCGGAAACCCGCATTTTAGCCGACAACTATTATACAACTGAGACGAATGTCGAAACAACCGTTACCGCAGCCTATAATAGTCTGCAAGAGTTATACAACTATTACATGATTCTTTGGGGAGAAATTCCTTCAGACAATACCTATGTTCAGGCGCCAAACACACACAATGGAGTTAGTCCGTTGGAAACGTTTACCTGGACGAGTACAACCGGATTTGCCAGCAGCATCTGGGAAAATTCTTATGAAGGCATTTTGTATGCTAACACAGTTCTGAATGTAATTGATGTTGTTGAATACGACAGCGAGACAACCCGATCGGTAAGAAAAGGAGAAATGAAATTTATCCGTGGACTTCTGTACCATAATCTTTCTACGATTTATGGTGCAGTTCCGCTTGTTATTGAAATTGATGACCCAACGAATGCCTTTGATGATGCAAGAACACCGTTGGACAAGGTATATGCGCAAATTGAGGAAGATCTGACCGATGCAATCGATTTGTTGCCTACAACCAACAGTACCGGTCGGGTTAACAAATATGGAGCTGAGGCTATTTTAGCCAAACACTACATGACTTTACAGGAGTTTTCGAAAGCAGAGACGCTACTGGCTTCCATTATTTCTTCGGGTAAGTTTGATCTGGTAGACCTTGACAAACTATATGGCGTTGAGAACGAAGGAAGCTCAGAAGATGTATTCAGTGTGCAATTCGCTTCTGACTTGGATAGCAAAAGTGAGGGTAACAGTTACTACTACAATTTTACACAGCCGGATGATGAAGGTGGGGCCGGAGCAATGGCTATGGAAAGCAGCCTGTATGAACGCTATGATTTGAGTGACCGTCGCCGGGAGTTAATCAATAAATCCGGAAATACCTATTATATCAATAAATGGACAAAATCGCCAAGCTCCAGCGTTGGAGACGGCGGAGACAATCACTATGTGGTAAGATACGCCGATGTTTTACTTCTTTATGCTGAATGTCTTAACGAAAACGGTGAAACATCTGAAGCAGTAACTTATCTGAATATGATCCGAAAGCGGGCTGGACTGGATGATACAGCTGCGTCGACACAGTCTGCTGTTCGGGATGCGATAGCTCAGGAACGAAGATTCGAGTTCGTAGGAGAAGGACATCGCTGGTGTGATCTACTCAGAACCAAAACAGCCATTGAAACGATGGATGCATTTTTCGAAAGCGAAGGCAGCGCCACAACTGTGGAATCATTCCGATTACTGGCTCCGATCCCTCAATCAGAAATTGACATTACCAAAATGGAGCAAAACCCCGGTTATTAAGTAGTGCGAATAATTTAGTGTCATGTTTCGAGTCTTTAACAATCTGTGATAAAAGCGAAACCGAAAATATCAAATAGGTCCGTGACCTTAATCTCAACTTTAAAATTGATTTTTCATGAAACAAATAAAATGGACAATTAGGTTAACTGCATTTACAGTTATTCTGATTAGTATATTTCTGAATTCCTGCGATATTGACAGCACCAGTTATTCCGTGGACACGAGAGATGTCTACATTGATTCGCTTGTTATTCAAGCTGCAAACAATAGCTTCATTGACGAAGATATCACAGCTTCTGTCTCCAATTCTTCTCGTTCAATTGTTGCGACCCTGCCTTCAAAGGCCAACGGACAACAAATTTTCCCAACCATCTATTTTCCCGATGGTATGGAAATCAATTTAGCTTCAGGAGAAGCCATCAATCCGGATACCACCTATCTTACCGTTTCCGGCTATGGCCTCCATGAAGATTATACCGTTTATTTGAAAGTACTTGAGCTTTTTGAATCAGATCAGGAACTTGTATCGGTATGGGATGTTGATGCCAATGAAACAATTACTTTACCGTTGATCGAAAGTGGAAACTACAATTTTAAAGTTTTCTGGGGAGATGGCGAAACCAGTATTGTTGCTGCTTACGATCTGGAAGCCGCAAGCCATACTTATGCTGAAGCAGGTGAATATACCGTAATTATTTGGGGAGAGATTGACGGCTTCAATTTTTACGAAACCGCCGAAAGTGCAAACAACATTGTCGACATCTCAGCATGGGGTCAGTTGAAATTGGGTAACGACGGAGCTTATTTCAGAGGATGTTCCAACTTACAAGTTAGTGCAAGCGATTCTCCGAACCTGAGTGAAACGACCAACCTTAAAGCGATGTTTCGTGAAGCAACATCTTTTAACAGCGACATTAATCATTGGGATGTCAGCAAAGTGATAAGTATGCAGGATGTTTTCTACAAGGCTACGAATTTCAATCAGCCGTTGGATGAATGGGATGTTAGTCAGGTCACAACCTTTGAAACCATGTTTCGAGAGTCTGCATTCAACCAGGATATTTCAAACTGGGATGTAAGCAGTGCAAGAACATTGAAAAATATGTTTCGTGATTGCCCTTTCAATCAACCAATCGGAGACTGGGCTGTATCGAAGGTAACCAGCTTCCAATCGATCTTCCGGGGCAATACTTCTTTTGATCAGGATCTTTCTGGCTGGGGGGATAAACTGGGAAATGTGATAACCATGCGCGAAATGTTCCGCGAATCCAGTTATAATGGCGACCTGAGTGCCTGGGATGTTAGCCAGGTGGTGAGTATGTGGGATATGTTTAAAAATAGCCAGTTCAACAATTCGTCGATTGTAATTTGGAACCTGAGTAATTTGGATAACATGGAAACCATGTTTGGAGGAGAGGAATGTGCATTTAATCAGGATATCTCTGGTTGGGACGTCAGTAGCGTGGTGAACATGCAGAATCTGTTCAAGGAAAACAAGGTCTTCAACCAAAATCTTTCCGGCTGGGATGTTAGTAGCGTTAAGTGTAACTTCGATTTTGACGCTGATGCTCCACAATGGGACGATGCTTACAAACCGCTTTTCGATATTGACAGTAGTGATAACAACAATTACTGCAACAGAGACTATTAACTTACAATTAAGGAGGGGATTCGAGAATCCTCTCCTTTAATATATTACTTATGGATAAAGAAGTCATTTTCGGATTGATTCTTGGGTTACTCGCTTTGTGCGGATGTATTTTCGAAGAAGAAAAGCAAGCCAGTGCTCCTGTTGACGAGGAATACAATGAAACGACACGAGATTCAACAACAGCGATCTATCGGCAATTCTTCTTCCGGGGAACCCATAATTCCTATTCCGGAAACCTGAATGGAATGCAGCGGGAAGGGATTAAGACACAACTGAATGAAGGACTCCGTTTCTTGGAATTCGACCTGTTCCCGTATTATACCCGGGAAAAGCTCAACGAAAGCTGGTCGGAAACGGTCGATCAGTTCCTGGTTTTCGAGTATCAGGAAGAGAGCTACCTGATAACTTATGACCAGTCATCCGGACGAACAAGGATTTACGAATTAACCGACGACGGTCAGAACCTGGTTAGTGAAAGCGTCAATGATGGAGCGGTAGGAAAAAATGCAGCGCTCTGTACTTTGCCAACCGAAAGTAAACTGTATGTCTTTAGCTATTTGCCGGGCGACGGCAGTTTAACGATAGCTAATTTTGATGGGGAATCCTTAAAATCAGTTTTCGATGGTACGACAAATCACATAGACGCTGAACTGAATCCTTTCATTTACGATGGTCAGACTTTTCTGTCAGTATACGATCCGAAGTTGGAAAGCTATGAAGTTTATCAAGTTTCGCTGGATCGTGATGAGTTTGTGCTGAACGACGCCATTTATACCCTTTCAGCAGTTGACCCAAATGAATCGATCAGTCCTTTTATACAAAACAGCACGCTTTATCTTTTTCGTCATAATTCCAGGAATGTTGCCAATTTCAGTGTGGTAACTCTTGATACAGCGGGTGATAGTTGGACCACAGCCGGTACCATAAACAGTACTTCTGATGCCCTGCAAGGAAGTGTAACCGCGTGTTTAAGTAATGGGAAAACTTACGTTTGTTCTTACACAGCCAGTGGCGATCTGAGCGAAGCTCAATTGGTGATGGATAATGACAAACCAAATCTGGTATTGGAATACGAGAGCGAGATTGACTTGCTGTCGGGAGCCGAGGTACAGTATTTCCCATCAAAAAAGGGTTACTATGCCCTTCTGCAAAAAAACGACAATGTGCAATTGGCGCTGGTCAATATGGGAACGCTCGCACTGGGACATGATGCCCCGGGCGATGAAGTGGACCTGGATGTCGATAATCCATCTTCAATTGTTCTTTCCGATTGGATTGATTACATCGCCAATTGGTGCAACCAAAATCCGGATCATGAGCCACTGTTTATTATGACAGAGCTTAAGGACTACGGGCAGTGGATTGCCGATGCCAAGTGGCAGAATATTATTTTGCTGATGCAGGAGAAGTTTGGCGATAAACTCCGCTATCATAATTCCAGTGGTTTTCAGAGCGAATCGATTGTTGATCAAACGAAAATTGTCGATGGAGAAACCCGCTACTTTATGGATGAAAACGGGGATGAAGATGAAGGATTACCCGGGAAAGTAATTCTCTATATTCAACCCAATAATAACATCACCAAGAGCGCTTATACCAACGATTTCGAGCCTTTTGTAACAACCGACGGAGAGCTTCAGGAAAACTTCCTACAGCTGAAACGTTACCGCGAAGGTAATAAATTGGTTTCGCCAGACTGGCGGTATCCCAAAAACTACAGTAACGACATTGGAAATTATATCGACAATAAAGATGATAGCTATATTAGTCGTATTTTTCACATGGAGAATTCTGCCGGCGATTCACAGTACGATAATATTCAATGTACTGATGTGATGTTTGCTGTATCGGATCGCCCATTTGATGCCGATATGTATCAGGATTACGTCGCAGAACAGGAAGTCAAAAATAAACTTGTTACAGTTAGAGGTTGCGAATAATAAATTAAAAATACGATGAAACGAATTCTGATCTTTAGTTTTATGCTGTCCATGTTCGTTCGGTTGGCAGATGCACAGGTTTCAACAAAACTTCCGGTTATTCATTCCCACAACGATTATCACCAGGATGCACCGTTTTGGAAAGCCTATGAAGCCGGAGCAAAGCTGATTGAAGTCGACATCTTTTTGCAGGAAGGGCAACTGCTCGTCGGGCATGAGGAAAAGGAGCTGGCGGCAAGTCGAACGCTCGAAAAGCTCTATTTCAAACCATTGGAACAGTTGTTTTTGCTCGGAAAATCCATTGAAGGAGTTAATCTTTTGATCGATCTGAAAGGCGAAGCTGTAAGCACGCTTAAGGCGTTGGTTGAACTGGCCCAAGATTATCCCGACTTGTTCGGAAAAGCAAAACAACCTGTTTTCTTGATTATATCGGGAAACCGGCCGCCAGTTAAGGATTATGCAAACTATCCGGATTTTATTGTCTTTGATGCCCGGAGCCCCGAAGATATTACAGCAACGAGTGCCCCGAAAATTGCACTGATCAGCCGGAACTTCTCCGATTTCAGCAAGTGGAAAGGTGAGGGGACGTTAGCTGAAAAAGACTCACTGATCCTGGCAGAATTTATTCAGGCCTGTCACCAAAAAGACAAACCTGTTCGATTCTGGAATACGGTCGATTGCCTTCCGATGTATCAAACGCTGATTAACCTAAGCGTTGACTTCATCAACACCGATGATCCTGTTGGCGTTAGGCTTTTTTTTGAAGAGTCAGACGAAACCTATCCGGTTAAGCACTTTGAAAAATATCAATAACCCGGGGTAGAGCGATCCGAAGGGAGCGGAATCCCGGGATCGAAGCACCTCTCTTCAGCACCGTCCGCGAACTAAAGTTGCAAAAAGCACCATCGCCCCCGCGGACGGAAAAGAGAAGAAGTGATCAGTATCCAGTCCCAGTAGGCAGCAAGAGCAAGCTGCGAGCCGCAAGAAGCGATTAGCCAGTCTTGGGTTTCGGGTTGTCCAACCAATGGCTAAAGAGCAAAGAATAAACCCTGAAAGGCCAGACAAGTTAGATAACCGGTCATTAGCCACACGTTTTGACCTACCCTGCCGCGGCAAGCCGCGACTTCCCTCCCTTTTGAAGGGAGGGCCAGGGAGGGTCATGCAGTTGTGAGTTAAATCCATAATTGAGAGCGTGATGAAAAATCATAAGAGTCCCCGGGTCATTAGCTTAGGCTGAAGAGAAAGGGCTGGCGTGTTTAGCAAACCCCAAAGTGTTTCCAAAAACCTTTGGGTGTTTAAATTAAGCACAACAAACCACGCCACTTGGCAAGCTGCACCGGCCCCCTCTAAACCGCGATTCGTTAGTATGCCGCGCTACTTGCAGCTTGAGGCTTGCAGCTACCCACAACCCGCCAACAGATCCCGAAACAAGTTCGGAATGACGCTCCAATTGCTGGGATTCGCCTGCTGCCTTTTATTTTAACGCAAAGACCACAAAGTTGATGAGGACATCCGCAGAACTCCGAAGCCCCCTCGAACCCGCGACACCCTATGGCAGTTGGTTACTCACAACCGGAAGCGGAGCGAGCTTCAACGAGCAGCTGTTCAGTAATAGACATTAGCTGGGCTTTCAATTCTGTCAAACCAGCATCTCTGCTTATACTAGCACTCTTTGCTGACGACGATACACAAGCGCTGGTTATTATTTCATTCAGCACATCGCCACAGTCGGTACTATCACATAAATATTTCGTATTATGATACGTCCAGTAACAACTTTGTTCGGAACAACAGGCGCTGGCCTCAATTGCTGTATCATCGGGACAAACAGCATTCGGATTGTTACAATATTCATCTGATTCGGACTCTGAGCATGATATAAATGCAAGCATTCCGAATAAAGCTAATGTTACTAATTTTGGTTTCATGTTTTTCATGTTTTTATTGAAATAGAAATTCTTTACTAATGATTTTGTTGAAACTCTTATATGAATAATAGCCGGTATAAACACGGTTGTTGATTACAAAAGTTGGTGTCCCTGTTAATTTATTACCCCTGAATTCGCGTATATTTTCCCTCAAATAGGCATAATTGCTGTTGTTTAAAATACATTCGGCAATCGTTGGGTTGTGCTGCATAATGTCGTCCAGCAGTTGGTCAAATTCTTCGGTGAAAATCACCCCGGGATTAACGATCAGCAGCTCATGAAACTTATCGTAAATGCCATAACGACTAATACAAATGGCAGCTTGCAGGGCTTGCAGCATCTGTGGTTGTGCGCCAAAGTCAAGCCATTTGACAACAAGTTTTAGTTGGCCATTGTCCAGGTAATTGCTTTTTAATTCCGGATAAGTACGCGAGAAGAAATAACGGCAATAGCTACATTGGTAACTGGCGTACATATAAATGGTTGCAGGGGCAGCTTCGTTGCCCAAAATTACGTCCTCCGGCTTTTCCGAAACAACATTCTTCAGTGTAACCGGTTTTGGAGCTTTACTGTTATGGCAAGCCCCCAAGAAGACTAAGCTCATGGTAAAAACCAGGTATTTCCAAACTATGTTATACATTAGTTTACTTTTCAGTATCGTATTTCACTAAAGCAGGGTGAAAACGCATGTTTACCATTTGTTCCTGCAGATTAACTTTTGCCACCATATTGGTTCGGTCTTTTTTATTGTCGAACCCCGCTTTCTCTTTTTCATTTTCGGATTTCGAAACCAAGTATATCGAGGTCCGCCCTTTCATCAAATCATCCGACTCTTCTTCAAACCCATTATCTTGGGTTTGTTTCCGCAAATGCGATTTCGACTTACTGGAAAGCACTTCGCCCAGGAACAAACGAATGTGATAAGCATAATCCCCTTCAAAGCTGTACATCCCCAAAAACATGGCATCGAATGAAGTACTGCGGATTTCCGTTTTTGGGATATATAAATCATTTTCAAACAGGAAAATACTGCTCGATAGGGTACTGAAATGCAGGTCATCCATATTTTTCAGTCCTACCCCCGGAATTTTTTCTATTTCCATAACGGGCTTCACGCTTAGCAACGCGCCCTTCTCGATGGTCAGGTCACCTTTAAGCATTAGCGAGTTATACACAGGATCGAAATTTTTATCCAATACAATCTTCCCGTCCATTCGTGTTGAAATCATTCCCTGCACATGCTCGGAGGTAAAATCGTCCATCGGAATATACTCCCGAAGTCCGTCGGCCATTTGAGAAACATCCATCCGGTCGACACCTGCCTTGAAGAACATGTCCATTTTCCCTTCAGGCTTCATTTCAATCTTTAATGAGGCCAATGCTTTACCATTATAAGCCTCCATATTCAAACTGTCGAGAACATAATAGTCTTCCCTTACCAGAAATTTTGTATCGACGTTACTGAACAGGTTGTCACCATATTTCAACTGGTCTGCATAAAATTTACCATTTACTTTGTAGCTGAAATTTATGGTATATGAATCCAGCCCAGGTTGAGCTGAAGGAACATGGTCCGAATCGTTTGGCATAAGGCTTTCAACAAGAGCATAATCCAGTGAATCAACATGAAAATCACCATGAACGATTAACTCTTTTGGCTTATTCTGAATAGCCGCAGTGTAAATACCTGAGACTGTTGTTTCCTTTGCACCAAAATGCAACCCCAAGTAGTTTCCGTTAATTTGAGCAACATGGAGGATATCAGCATTATATTTTACATTTCCCGACAGGTTTTGGACACACGTCAACGAATCGGGCATGCCAACCGTGATATTCCTGAATGCAAGCGAAAAGTTACTCCGATTAAAAAGCACATCATTCAACTGGCTGGCAAGTGAATCAAGTTTGATTTTGGCCGCTGAGTGAATGCTTGCCGTGACTGTTCCGGTCAATTCTTCAACCCGTGAATCGGGCAGCATCGAATAAACTTCAGCCAGATTAAGTTTTAGCTTTCCGTCAAGCGCAGGGTTTTATTATTCTTGCTTTTCTCCATTATAAATACAAGATTGATGCGACATAGCCACTACCGCAAAAAAGCCCAATGCACCGTTGCTTATATTTCCTTTTACATTGGCTGACGGGCCACTAAACATCGGAATCTTTCCTGCGGCTTCTGTTTGCAGCTGGTTGATAAAATCATAGTATTCTTCTGTTATTCCCATAACTTCGAGAGTTATTTCATCCCCAGGATTAACAATTTCGCCTTTCCCTTCATCAAAAGACTGAACAAACGCCCCTTTCAGCTGGTTGCCATTAAAATATTTGTCTTCAGTAACCTGGTAATCGGTTATGGTGTCAGTAAATAAAACGCCATTTTTATAAACTTTAAAAAGGTAGAAATTTTTCGTATCTCCGGGATCTGTGGCATCCATATAAACTTCCCACCCTTCCCAAAGACTGTTGTACGATGCTGATATTCTTTCAATGGGAGTGGCATAAGGCATAATTGTTTCTGAGGAATAGCTTTCGGTTATGCCATCCTCGTTGATATCAACGCCATTTATATCCAAGCGATAGGTTTTACCGGGTACACCTGCAAAATTTTCCGGGGTAATATAGGTGCCTGGCTTGTCATGTTTTTCAATCAGTTGAATAGTTTCGCTACCATCGTTTACAAACACTTGCGCTTTGGAAACGCCCGGACTTTCATTATTATAAAAATAAGGCATCGATTTTGACAGGTGCATTTCGTGCGCTCTGGCTTCATTTGTAATTTCAGCGAAAACCACCAGTCTGGGAGTACCATTCTCCTTTATATCGAAATCAATCCGTTCGGTACATGCCGCAAGCAAAACGATACTTGCCAACAGGTATATTTTATGGTTGATAAAATTCATCTACTTAAAATTTCAAATTATAGGTTATTGATGGAAGTATTGGGAAATAGATTTTTTCGGCATAAGTTTCTTCCGGGTTTTGTTCATCCTGCTGGAAATTGAGTATCCAGGTATTTTTGCGGAAGTAGGCATTATAAACCGAGAAAACCCACTCGCCTTGCCAAAAACCTTTATCTGCATTTTTACCCCGTAGGACTAACGACAAGTCGAGCCGGTGATAATCGTTATAACGCGAACCGTTTCTTTCTGAATAATACGGGACAATGGCTCCATTAATCTCATATCGCAGAACTGGCAAAGTGACAGGTTGTCCAGTGGCATAAACCCAGTTGGCTGATATCGAGACCCGCTTGGAAACCTCTTGGTTTAATACAATATTAATGTGATGTGGTTTATCGTACGGGGCAGGATATGTTTTTCCTTCATTAATTCCGGGTATTGTCCGGGTGGTTTTTGACAGGGTATATCCTAACCAGCCCTGCAACTTTCCTTCGGTTTTCTTTACCAAAAATTCTATTCCTTTTGCATGGGAAGTACCTTCTCTTATCTCGCCCTCTAAGTATTTGTTTAGCAACAATTCGGCATGGTCGGCAAAATCAATTGTATGTTTCATCTTTTTGTAATAGGCTTCCACCGATGTTTGAAACATATCGTCTTTAAAATTCCTGAAAATACCAAACGAGAATTGGTCGGCTGCTTGTGGTTTTATGTTTGGGCTGGCCGGAAACCAGATATCTAAAGGGCTCCCTGCCGTAGATGCGGATGCCTGCTGAATGTTTTGTCGCGTATGGTTGTAACTTAATTTGACCGCCCATTCGTCCGAAATTGTATAGTTCAGACCAATACGGGGTTCTAATCCCAAATAATTTTTGTAGATATCACCGGCGTTGTAATGAACAGAATCGGTAAGTTCATAACTTTCATCATAATGAAAAACCGTTGTTTCCCCAATATTCTGGAAAAGTGATGCTCGTATCCCATATCTCACGGAAAATTTTTCACCGATGTGATGTTGAAACGACAAATATCCTGCATGTTCCAACGCATGATTTTTTTCGAGAAGATATTCAGAAATCAGACTTTGGTCGCCAATGCCATTGATCGTTCCCGGGTTAAAGCTGTGGTAAAAACTTTGCACCCCAAACTGAAACGTTTGTTCCGGCTTTATATACCAGGAAAAATCAGCTTTTGCACCTAAATCTTCCAAGCTTGACTTCCAAATCCACGATTCGGGTTCATTCTCAGAAGTTCCCAAATCGTAATCATACTTACTGTAAACCGATGACAGGTTCATAAAGAGTTTTGGGTTGAAAATATGATTCCATCTGAGGGTAAACGTCCGATTGCCAAAGCCCATGTTGAATAGGTCGGGAATTTTAAGCACATCGCGACCAAGGTATCCGCTAATATACAGCCGGTTATTCTCGTCAAAGCGATGGCTTATTTTCAGGTTGGCGTCATAAAAATACAATTTAATCTTGCCTGCATCTTTTTTGTCTTCCGATACAGGTGCGCTAATGTTCATCCCCCTGCCGGAAAGCAAGAAGGTAGTACGATCTTTTCTACCTTTCTGATATTTTGATTGCTTTTTTCGGCCTTTACTATTATTTCCTGAATTTCTTCCGATTCAGGCATCAATTCAATTTCGAGAATTGTATCCTTCGTCAGGTTAAGCTGCTTCTCTAAATTTCGATAGCCGATATACGAATAAATAAGCTTGTAATTCCCGGGAAGAAGTGAAATGGAATAGAACCCATAGTTGTTGAAGACAGAAATACGACAACAATTATTGCTTAGTACTTACTTGCTGTATAAAGGACATCTTTTTACCAGATATTTTAATGTTGTTTGATATGCATCCTCACCTTGCCAAAGAGAAGTCTTTGACTCTGATGAAATATTACGTCCATCGTCAACATATACTTTCAAATCAACCTGAGTTTTAAATTGCTCCGTAGTGGTTGATGTTCCGGTGGAGAACGTTATTTTTTTATTTCCATTATTTTTCTTTTCTGAGGTTGTACTGCCGCTATCACTGTTGGTTGTCCCTTTATAATCTACTAATACGGATCCGACAACAACATACTCCGAACCAAGAATCTGAGCCAGTTCACCTGGCAAAAAACCTTCAATGTTACTTCCGTTTATTCCCTGGCGGGCTAAAAGGGCATTTGTTTCCATCGGATCCTGTATGAAAAAGCGCGAGGCATGTTTCAACAACAGGTTGTAGCAATCTGACTGCACTTTCTTACTCAATTTTTCGTCTTTTTCTCCTCCCTGGCCGATATAAGAAAAAGGCAAAACAGCCACCAGGTTGCGTTGAATAGATGACATTGTTGCTGAATTTCCACTCTTGGCTTGTTCTTTCACTTCATTAATGATTTCAACCCGTCCGCTGGCAAACTTAATTTTATTGATTTCTTCTTTCTTTACGGTATAAGCTAAGGTTTCGCCCTGATGAATAAAAGCAATGGCATCATCGGTAATGCCGGTAACTTTTCCTTTCATCTCATTCCCGTTCATTAATATAACTGCGTCAACTGACTCAGACTGTGCAAACACAGATTGATTGCTAACACTAATAATAGTTGCAGCAATCATAAAATAGATAATTGTTTTCATGGCTTTAAATCTGAAAATTATTGTGTTCTCTGTTTAATTATGAATCTTTATGATTCAATGATGGCCACAAAATAAGGAAACGTATTTTCACCAGGATTGTAAAAATCGGAAGTCGTATCGGTAATTCAGGTATTAAAAAACAACTGCGTCTACAATCGGATTGTCTGGACGATTTTTTAGTTGAGCACATGGATGATCCTATGGAAAAACAGTTAAGCAATATAGAATAATTTGCAAAAATTATTATTTGTACTTTCGAACCGAGTAGGGGTTATACCTGTAAATCTTTTAAAATCTCTAATGAAGTGGGACTGGTCGTAGTAAAGGTCAAAGAATGCTTTGGACTTAAGAATTTTTTCGTCTTGAATTATCATTGAAGAATAGAAATGATGAAAACGGAAAATTGAACAGAGATTTTTGGGAGTAAGCCCAAGCCGTTGGTTAAATTTCATATTTAACCAACGACCACTGTACCCGGTTTCAGTTGCCAGTTGTTCAATTGAAACGTGTCCTTTGGAATAAATAATTTTATTGACACAATACTCAAAAATCAAATCGCTGCTACTTTCCCTGAAAAAATCGAGCAGAAACTGCATGAGCAATTTTACTTTAAGGTTAATATCCCCGGCATTTGCAATCTGTTCTTCTATTTTCAGAATGGTTTTATCCATGATGTCGGTAAGCAGGAAAGAGCGGTTTTTGATTTCGGTTTGACGGAGATGAAAAAAGCGGTAAGCCCCGAGCGGGCTAAACTCGATCCCGAGCATTGCGGATGGGTAGTTCCTTTCAAAATCGACCAATATCGGAAGGTCATGTATCCCAATAAGCATCATCTTATCTTCCTTTGCACGCTGGAGCCATTCGTCGTTTTTTAGCGAAAAACTGTTGTAGCAGGGAATGACCAAACGTACAAGCCCATTTGGAGCCACTAACATCATATCATCGGGTTCTGGTAAGCCGCTGTTTTTTTCAAAAAACCAGATCTTTGAAATGTAATTTTTCAGCCCATAAGGAATGTTGAAAATCTGTACCTTCATAAAACAATGTTTGGAAAAGGTCTTATTGTCAATAAATTATGTGCCATTTGAGAATTGTGTAAATACATCATTTATTTTTACAACGATCCTGTAATTTCGAACCAATTGCCTTCACAATCTTCAACAATATTCATAATAACAGTTGTTTTATAAAAGCATAAATGCCAAATCCGAAAAGAATAATGCACCCATAGCCACCAATGATCAATGTAGACAGTGCTCTTTGGTCTGCCCCTTGTCCAAAAATTATCCAAAATCCGCCGATTCCGAAGCCAATCGACATTAAGAGTAAAAAAAAAATCTTTTTCTTTCTGTTTTTCATAATAATCGATTAAATACTTTTGTCACAAAATAAGAGCATCTGTCTTCACTTGCATTGTATAAATCAGAAGTAGTGTAAAAGGTTGAGTCGTATAAAACAATACCAGAAATGTCTCAGTCACAAAAAACCAGCCCCCTCGAAAAGCTTTCAGGTTGTCTGCTTTTTTAGGTTTCTCCCGGAAGCCCAAAAAACAGGACTCGAACGAGCCTAAATCATAACATCTAGGGATTGCAGGCATTCAGTATTCACCGTTATTTTGCACTGGTAATAAATGAATAATAATCCACCTTTTAATCTCAAAAAAAAATGAAACGAATAGTACTCCTTATAATTTTAACCAATCTGTTTACGATATACGGATTCTCGCAAGCCTATGTCATTAAAGGAAAAGTAACGGATGAAGATCATGCACCGTTGGTAGGCGTTAGTATAATTGTTGAAGGCGGTTATGCTGGAACACAAACCGGGCCAGATGGTAGTTTCGAGATCCGGAAAATGAAAAAAGAGCCTGTCACACTACAGTTTTCATACATCGGCTACAAGGCTGAACGGGTTCAGGTTGAGCCCGGCAATACCATGACCACAACCATTGCCAATGTTGTGTTGTCTGAAGATGTTAAAAATTTGCAGGAGGTGCTCATCACCACAAGCCGGAAGAATAAGTTTGCGCGGGCGGAAAGCGAGTTTGTATCGAAAATGCCCCTTAAGGCACTCGAAAACCCGCAGGTTTACAATGCTGTTTCATCCGAATTGTTAAAAGAACAAGCAGTCACCAATTTCGATGATGCGGTGAAAAACGTACCCGGCCTCCAAAAGCTTTGGGAATCAACAGGACGCGGAAATGATGGTGCCGGATACTATTCCATGCGTGGTTTTGCCATTCAGCCCAATCTGGTCAATGGCTTGCCTGCTTTGACCCACGGAAGTCCCGACCCGGTAAATATTGAGCGCATTGAAGCCATTAAAGGTCCATCGGGAACCTTGTATGGCAGCAGTTTAATTTCGTATGGCGGCCTGCTAAACATCGTGACTAAAAAGCCCTACGTATCGTTTGGCGGCGAGGTGTCTTATTTAGCCGGAAGTTATGGGTTGAACAGGCTGACTGCCGACCTGAACACGCCTTTGGACAGTGCAGGCCGGTTTTTATTCCGGATCACTGCTGCGCATCACAGCGAAAACAGTTTTCAGGATGCCGGGTTCCGGAAATCGTTCTTTGTAGCCCCAACCTTGTCGTTTCAGGCAACAGATAAGCTGTCATTCCTGGTTGTGACCGAAATTATGAACCTGGAGCAGACCAATCCGACCATGTTGTTCCTTGATCGTGGCGCTCCTGTTACGGTAGACCATATGGATGATTTAGCTTACGATCCGGAACGATCCTACACCAGCAACAATTTGAGTATTAAAAATCCAACCTTTAGCCTGCAGGCGCAAATGAACTACCAGTTATCGGATTCCTGGACATCGCAAACGGCCTTGAGCAGTAGTTCGGCAAAGGCCGACGGATATTATTCCTACTTGTACGAAGGAACTCAGTATTTCCCCGATATTACCCAGGGATCTGTCTTTAACCGGTATGTAAGTAAGCAAAATGCGACCACCAACATTACTGATATTCAGCAAAACTTTATCGGCGACTTCAAACTGGGCAGTTTACGTAACCGGATGGTCATCGGGGCCGACTACATGGAGCGGAACTATATTAATAACAGCACAGGCTACGTTATAAACGGGATTGTTTATATGGGAAATGATCAGCCGTCGACCGTTTATAATGCGCTTTACGGAGGACAGGAAATTGCCAACTACGATAGTGGCGTACTTTCTCAACCCGGCATGGACCGTCTGTTGGAAGGGAGCTCCGTTTCGGCTTCAAACACCACCGAGAAAATGTTTGGGGCTTACATTTCCGATGTCATTAATCTCTCGCCGGCCTTGGCTGTGATGGGTAGTTTGCGCGTCGATTGGTTTGAAGGCGATCCGGACAACGATGATGATGACCAAACGGCCTTATCCCCAAAATTTGGGATAACCTATCAACCCATTCTGAACCGGTTAACCGTTTTTGGTAATTATATGAATGGTTTTACGAATGTGGGTGCCACCCAGGTTGCCGATGCCGATGGCAGCAATGTGCGGACAAAAACCTTCGACCCGGAACATGCCGACCAATTTGAGCTGGGCATAAAAACCAATCTTTGGGAAGACCGGTTGGCTGCCACCATCAGCTATTACGAAATTAAGGTGTCCGACAAAGTCATGACCGATCCGAATAATGTCAACAATTCCATTCAGGACGGCGAGGTGGAGAGCAAAGGCTTTGAAATCGATATCATTACCAATCCATTTCCCGGATTGAACGCGGTGGTGGGATACAGCTACAACGACAGTGAAATACTGGAAGGCACTTCCAATGTAGGGACACGTCCGCTGGATGCAGGTCCCGAGCATCTTGCTAATTTATGGACCAGTTACAAGTTTCAGGAAGGAAATCGCTTGAGTGGTTTTGGCCTGGGGTTCGGTCTCAATTATGCCGGCGAAAGTCTGGCCATTAATTACGACCCAACCGGCGAGTTTATTTTACCATCCTACACCGTTTTGAACTCCACCCTGTTTTATGAAGCTGAAAATTACCGCGTGGCCCTAAAAGTCGATAACCTGGCCGACAAGCAGTATTATACCGGTTGGACTACCATCAACCCCCAGCGACCACGAACGGTTTCGGCCAATTTATCATTCAAATTTTAATAATAAGAAAATTAAAACACGAAGGCACGAAGTCATAAAGGTAAAATATATGGCAACTAATACTACTTTGTGACATAAGGCCTTCGTGTTTGTTATTCTCGTTTGACAGCGTTTGCGCCTCATCCGACGGAGCTTGCGCCTCGTCCGACAGTGTTTGCGTCTTGTCCGACAGAACTTGCGCCTTGCCCGACAGCGTTTACGCCTTATCCGACGGAGTTTGCGCCTCGTCCGACAGAGTTTGCGCCTCATCCGACAGAGCTTGCGCCTTGTCCGACAGAGCTTGCGCCTCATCCGATGGAGCTTGCGCCTTGTCCGACGGAGCTTGCGCCTTGCCCGACAGAGCTTGCGCCTTGCCCGACAGAGTTTGCGCCTCATCCGACAGAGCTTGCGCCTCATCCGATGGAGCTTGCGCCTTGCCCGACAGAACTTGCGCCTAAGCCGAATTGACCGGCAGCGTTGGGTGAGGCAGATGGCTTTGGTTCGGTTCTGAAAGAGGCTGCCTGTTTTATTTTCTTGTTTCTGTATAGTACGGGTGTATGACCTCAGCAAAATTGAAATGGAGTCGTTGAGCGACCGTTTTTTAGTGAGCAGGTGACTCCAAGTCACCTGCTCACTATCTGCAAACGCAAGTGCTTTTTTACTCATCGGATGACTTTGAGTCATTCGATGAGTAGCAGCCTCGAAACTTCATTTAGTCATTGTACCAATTTATTTTTCGGGTGAAAAACATGGTTAATCCCAGGATAAAGAACAATCCGATACTTCCGGCCAGTAAGGCGTACGATTCCAATTGCATGAGGATAAAGATAAAGCCAAACGAAAAGATGAGGATGGAAGTCAGTAGGATGGAGTTAAGCCAGGTTTTCAGAAAGGTTCGGGAATAGGCCAACACCATCGTGGTAACTGACAGGGCTGAAACCAGGTAAGCATAATTGAATCCCATTTGTTCCGAAATAGAAAGCAGCAGGAGATAAAAAATAAGGATGGCCGCCCCAACCAAAATATATTGAAAAGGGTGGATCCGCTGCTTGGTGATAATTTCATTCAGAAAAAATGAAAGAAACATGAACAGGATGACGAGCAGCCCATATTTGGCGCTGCGGTAGTTTTTTTGATAGTGGTCTGCAACGGTGACCAGTTTTACGCCAAAGTCGGCTTCGGTGACATTAAATTCGTTGCCCTTCCATTGCTGCGGAAAATTCCGGTTGTAATTAAGCACTTTCCAGTTGGCCGTGAATCCATTGGCATTGACAGTTCGTTCAGCAGGTAGAAAATTTCCCTGAAAGCCGGGATCGTTCCAACTGGATTGGAGTGAAGCCGTGGTTGTTTCGCCCAAGGGGGCAAATTGTATCGCGTCGGAACCTTTTAGATTTAGCTTGATTTCGAAAGTTGCCGGGAAACTAGTTTCCTCCGGCGTTGGCAACGATAGTGAAATGCCATTTTTCCCCAAGACTTTATTGTCCATACCCGGTGAAAAAGGGTAGGAGCTGCCGTTCCACGATAAGTTGGCCATGGCATTTATTCCCCGAAGATCGCTGATGGCTAAGGACAACCTGGCTTTCTCCCAAAGAATATCTTCCGGATTTATTTTAAGACTCTCAAAGTCGGGGCTTTTGAAATTGCCATTAATTTCCAGCGACGACTCATAAACAACCGACTGATAAATGCTGCGATACAATTCCTGAGGCATGATTTCGCCATTGATGGCCAATGTTTCAGGCAGAAAATGGCATTCGCGAACTTGCTCCCGAACCACATTATTTCCATCCGCAATTCTTTCGATGTAGGGAATAGTCAATAGTGGCCCGCGGATGGTTTGGCTGAGCGACCACTTTTCCATGACTTCATGTTTTGCTGCTTCTGCGGTTGTCTCCCGTTCCTGGATCAACCCGATAATCATCATTTTTGGAATCAGTAAAACCAATGCGATGATTCCGATGATAATCACTTTCAAGGTCAGTTGAACATTGAACGACCTGATTTTCTGTTCTAAATTTCGATTTGTTTCCATTTTTTGAATGATTTGTAAAGTACTTTGAATTTCAAAGTAGTTGGTTAAAAAAATTAGCGTTGTTTCAATATCTCTTCTAAGATATTCAGGTGCTTATCAAAAGCTGTTTTTCCGGTTTCAGTTATCGTATAAACCGTATTTGGTTTCCGGTTGATAAAACTTTTTTTTACAGAGATATACCCTTCTTTTTCGAGATGCTTTAAGTGGCTGGCCAGGTTGCCGTCGGTCACCTCAAGCAAGTCCTTTAGGTCGTTGAAGGAAGCTTCGTCATTCACCAGCAAGACCGACATGGTGCCCAGCCTGATTTTATTCTCGAAAGCTTTATCCAGTTGTTGAAATAGGTTTTTCATGTGTCTATTTTGTCGATTAGCGCCACTGCAATTTGCGTATTAGCTTCCGCTTTTCAATTAAGTTATCAACGCATGGAACTCGCCAGAAATACTTCCCTTTAAGTAAAAGGTCTTCTACTATGGCTCGTTTCACGCTGACTTTGGTTTCTGTTCGTACCTGAAATACATGACCGCACCATAAATTACATGGATAACACCAAACCCAATGGCCCAAAAGAACAGTCCTAATCCCGGAAATAGAGCGGCGAAAATGCCAAGCGTGATTTGGAGCAGTCCCATGTAGAAGATTTCCTGTCGGGTGAATTTCGCTGCATTCACAAGTGCCAGTCCGTAAAACACGAGGCAGGAGGGAGCAACGATGCTGAAAATTCCTCGGGAGATAAAAACGAGAATGAGAATGCCGCCACTAATTAGGGGGACTGCCAGGTGAATGCTCATCAGCCTTGAACCAGGATTCCAAAATTTCTTGCCGGAATTTTTTGTCTTCCGGTAGGTTAGCCATACGACTGTAACCAACGAGAGAATTAAAATTGCCGACCCGAGTACGATAAGGTTTGAAATGATCTCAGACGGGAAGATTTTACGATAGGATGAGGGCAAGGGTAAATAGATCATCCGGTGGGCGATGAATGCACCGATCAATGCGTAAAGACCAACTAAAATTCCGGAGAGTCCGCTTAAGGAAAGAAATCGGCTTGATTGCTCCATCATTTGCCTGATCTCTTTAATCTCTGCTAGATAACGATCTGTGTTCTTCATTTGTTTAAAGTACTTTGAAATTCAAAGTAAATACATTTTGAATTCATTTCAAAATGAAAAATGAGTTGGTGACAAAAAAAGAGCCAGCTCCTATATTCAGAAGCTGGCTCTTTTGGTCTTTTCCCCTCCTTGGGAGGGGGCTTAAGGGGAGGCTTTTCTATACCTCGTAAGTACTTGAAGCGGTGTCTCCGCCGCGCCCGGTCCAGTTGGTGTGGAAGAACTGGCCGCGTGGTTTGTCCGTGCGTTCGTAGGTGTGCGCGCCGAAGTAGTCGCGTTGGGCCTGCAACAGGTTGGCTGGCAACCGTTCACTGCGGAAACCATCGAAATAGCACAGAGCCGATGTGAGTGCCGGTACGGGGATGCCGTTTGAAAGGGCAGCAGCACAAACACGTCGCCATCCTAGCTGGGCAGCCTCCACTTTTTCCTTGAAATAAGGATCAAGCAGTAAATTCGCCAGGCTTGGGTTGTTGTCGAATGCCGTTTTGATATCTGCTAAGAAAACCGAGCGGATAATACAACCGCCGCGCCACATTAGGGCGATACCTCCGTAGTTCAGGTTCCATCCATATTCTTTGGCGGCTTCCATCATCAGGTTATAACCTTGAGCGTATGAAATAATTTTAGCTCCGAATAAAGCGTTTTTCAGGTCATCGATCATTTGGGCTTTGTCGCCGTCAAATTGGGCAGCCGGCCCATTGATTACTTTTGAAGCTTCTACGCGTAGGTCCTTTTGCGCCGAAAGGCAACGCGCAAAAACCGATTCGCCAATCAGGGTCAATGGAATGCCAAGGTCAAGAGCAGAAACGCCTGTCCACTTTCCGGTACCTTTTTGACCGGCGGTGTCCAGAATCTTTTCCACCAGCGGTTCGCCATCTTCGTCTTTAAATCCGAGAATATCGCGCGTAATCTCAATCAGGTAGGAGTCCAGTATGTCGTTGTTCCAGGCTTTAAAAACTTCGTGCATTTCATCGGCACTCATGCCCAGCATTTCTTTCATCAACTGGTAGGCTTCGCAAATAATTTGCATGTCGCCGTACTCAATGCCGTTGTGAACCATTTTTACGAAGTGCCCGGCGCCATCTTCGCCAACCCAATCGCAGCAAGGCTCACCGTCTTCCACTTTAGCAGCCACGGACTGGAAAATTTCTTTCACCGCCGGCCATGCATCAGGCGATCCGCCTGGCATCATCGAAGGGCCTTTTAATGCGCCTTCCTCACCGCCCGAAACACCGGTTCCGATATAAAGCAGTCCTTTGCTTTCCACGTATTTGGCCCGGCGAATGGTGTCCGGAAAATGCGAGTTGCCGCCATCGATAATAATATCGCCTTTTTCGAGATGAGGAATAACGAGTTCGATAAAATCATCTACTGGTTTTCCGGCTTTGACCAACATCATCACTTTGCGGGGTTTTTCCAGCGAAGCGCAAAGTTCCTCAATTGAATGTGCGCCGATGAAATTTTTGCCGGCACCACGTCCGTTCACAAACTTATCTACTTTATCAACGGTACGGTTGAATACGGCTACTGTATAGCCTTTGCTTTCCATGTTTAAAACCAGGTTTTCGCCCATCACGGCCAACCCAATTAAACCGATGTCTGCTAATTTTTTCATTTTTTTATTCTTTTATATAGATGTTATTTGTTTTGGTTCTATTTTGAATCCTAATTTTTGCAATTTTTCTAAAGTCTCTTTTGAAATATTTTCATATTGAATTGTGAAAACCGGGAATTCCCGTCGAACTGGATAATCGCCCCTCAATTTCTCGAAATCATTCGGATTCTCCCGCAATCTTTTGTCATCTTCACGAATGTCGTAAGTGAACAAAACTGCTTCGCGAAGAATCTCTTCTTCTGTGCGGTTTAAACCGTCCAACTGAAGAATTGTTTGCTCAGGCACGTCAACTCCTTGCGGTTGCCAATCGTCAATTCCAAGCTTGAAAAACCGGCTTACGGCCTGCACGCTCATGGTGGTTCCGTTGGCTTTTCCGTCTTTCGAATACCCTGCAATATGCGGTGTGCCCAAATCAACCAACTGAAGCAGGTTGCGGTCAATATTCGGTTCGCGTTCCCAGGAATCTAAAACCAAAGCCGATATTTGTCCACGCTGAATGGCGGTTTCTGCGGCAAACGTGTCGACTACTTCACCACGACAACTATTTATAATGATTGGTTGCCGCTCCAGCGCATTGAAAAACAGGGTGTCGGCCATCTGAAAAGTCGCGTCTTCGCCATGCATGGTCAAAGGTACATGAAACGAAATGATATCGGACTTGGAAATAATTTGCTGAAAGCTGACAAACTGCTCCGGTCCTTCCTTTCGTTCGCGAGGCGGGTCATTCAGCAAAACCTGCATGCCCAGCAATTCGCAAACTTTAGCCACTTTTGAACCCACCTGTCCAACGCCAACTAGGCCGATCGTTTTTTCTTTCAGCTCGAATCCCTTTTTCTCAGCCAGAACAAGAAGCGCCGATAGCACATATTGCTCTACCGATTTGCTGTTACAGCCGGGGGCATTGGTCCATTCAATTCCGGCCCCGGCACAATAATCGGCATCAATGTGGTCGTAGCCAATGGTGGCTGTAGCAATGAACTTCACGGAAGAACCTTTCAGCAGTTGTTCGTTACAAATGGTGCGGGTTCGGGTTACAATGGCATCGGCATCGTTCACCACTTCCGGAGTGGTTTTCGCCCCTGGCAGATAAACCACTTCACCGAATGGTTCTAACGCACCCTTGATGTATGGTATTTTATCGTCAATTATAAATTTCATCATTCTATCATTGATAGTAATTCTTCACCATTTCATCGAGTACAGCGTTGGTGCGTGCGGCGGTTTCTCCGGTACTTACACATGCTCCTTTGCCACGTAACGTTTGAACAACCTGTTTGATGAGGTTATGCGAAATATTCTCAGGATTCTGAAAACTGAAACTAATGGTTCCTTTATCGGTCGTCAAAAGCAAGTCTTTGTGACTGAAGCTCGGAAGGTTTATTTTCCCTTTGGTACCAATAATTTCCAGATCGTCTTTTGTTGCCGATTCGTCGGCAACAAAACACCAATGGCCTGTTCCAATCACGCCGGTTTCGAATGCAAACGTACCAGTTACGGTATCTTCAGCTTCGTACAAACCAGCTTGGTTAACGGCAATGCCATGAACTTCGGTTACCGGACCAAAAAGAAAGTCTAGAAAATCAAACTGATGTGAGGCCAGGTCGAAAAAGTGTCCGCCGCCGGCCACTTCCGGATTGACCCGCCAGTTATGCGCTTCCGGGGCCTTTCCTTGCTCTGTTGCGCTCTTGATAAGGGTAACTGCCACGCTGAGCGGTTGACCGATGATACCGGTGTCAATGAGTTCCTTCATTTTCAGAAAGGCTGGCAAAGTACGCCGGTAGTAGGCTACAAAAAGTGGCATTCCGGTTTCTTTCGACACTTCAATCATTTCCCTGCATTCGGCATGGTTTAGCGCCATGGGTTTTTCCACATAAACAGGCTTGCCGGCCCGCATAGCCTGAATTGCATATTGAGCATGCGTATCGGGCGGCGTGGCAATGTAAATGGCGTTGATGTCCGGGTCGTTGATCAGGTCGTCAGCGATATGATAACACCTTGGCACGCCGTGCCGTCGGGCATAGTCAGCTGCTTTTTCTTCGTTGCGGCGCATGACTGCCACGAGCCTGGAATGTTCCGTTTTTTGAAAAGCCGGCCCGCTCTTCACTTCGGTTACATCGCCACAACCGATGATGCCCCAGTTAACTTCTGTAAGTTTCATTGAAAATTCCAAGTTCCAAGTTCCAAATTTCAAGTTCCAAATTCCAAGAGTTCTCACCACAGGCCTCTCCATAGGAGAGGGGGACAAGATTGCTCGTTTTTATAGTAGGTTTTTTCATATCACAACTATGTGCTTATTGCTCTCTTACTCCTCCCCTTTGGGGAGGCCGGGAGGGGCTTCTCTAGTACTTAAACCGGTCTTTAAAAGCCCACAAGCCAATGGCCGGATTCGAGATGTAAAAAATTTCCTCCCCATTGGGAAGGGTATTGTAGCCGTCTTTCAGTTTTTCCGGATTGTATCGTGCTGTAACTTCGTCGATGTCGGCATAGTTAAAACCAACGCTTTCGATTTCTTCTTTGGTGAGGTTTCCAGGCTTCTTGCCCGGGCAGTAGGTAATGCTAAACCGGCCTTCGGAAGAACCGTGGATCAGGTGAGCTGCAGCGCTTAAATTATTGCGCAATTCCTCATTTTCATCGCAGGCTTTCAGTGTGGCCGGTGTTCCAAAGTAGCCGTATTTCCTAATCAGGCGGTCAATCTCCTTGTCTTCGCCAAATTCTTTTAAGGCTGGTGCCAACACAATGAGTTCGCCTCCATCGTCAATAGCCATGCGGGTGCGGTAAACCGATTTATTTCCCAGCCAGGTTGACTTAAACTCCGTCGGGTCGAGCCAAACAACCACTTTTTTCAGCGGTTTGTCCAGCATTTCAAAATTAACCAGGAGTGAAAGTTTAGCGGCTTTGTCGAAAACTTCGTAATCATCGCCGATAAACAGTCCGCGGGCTTTTACTTTGCCATCGGTTTTATCGAGCCCAACCACGGTTTGCACATACAGAATGGGCATGTGGTTGGTGAAATTTTCCGAGGCGTAATTGAAGATTCTACGTACCGGGGTGTCAGCGTGGCCCATCATTCGTTCCATGCCATAGGCTGCTCCAACAAAATGACTTTTGTTGATTCCCTCTACGCCGCCTGTACCTACAAACACGTTTTTGTTGTAGTTTGCCATGCCTACCACTTCGTGTGGAACAACTTGTCCGATGGACAAAATCAGGTCGAAATTCCCCGAGAGCAATAATTTGTTGACTTGCGCCGGCCAGGGAAAATCAACCGCTCCTTCTGATACTTCCTTAACAAATTCGGCAGGAACCTCGCCCACATTGACCACATCGTTTCGCCAGTCGTGCTCACGGATCAGTGATTTGGGCAAGCTTCCAAACATGTGGGCAATCTGCTCGTCGGTCATTGGTGAGTGGGTACCCAGGGCAGGTAGCACATCCGTCAGTTTATCGCCATAGTACTGCCATGTGAATTCGGTCAGCTCGCCTGAGCGGCTGGGCAGTCGTGTATAATCCGGCGGAATGGCCAATACTTTGTTGATACCTTTCAGCTGATCAAATGCCGCATAAAGTCCCTTTTTGAGGTCCTCAGCCGTTAATTCGTGATCTGGTGATCCTATTTCGTAATAAAGCATGACAATACAGTTTAAAGTTTCGGATTGCGAGTTACAAGTTGCGAGTTCTCAATAACTCGTAACCCGAAACTCGCAACTCATTTATCGTTTTACCCTCGCATTGCCTTCCCAGATGCTCCAAACCATGTCTTCATCAGCTGGTTGGGCATAGTCAGTTAGGAAGGTTGTTGCCATAGCTCCGGTTGCCCAGCCAAATTGTGGCCACTTTTCGGCATCCCAGCCTTTCAGTATTCCGTAAAGCAAACCGCCAACAAAGCCATCGCCGCCGCCAATGCGGTCGAGCACGTTGATTGTTCTTGGTTCAATCACCTGCCAGTTGCTTTCGCCTTCCAGCATGATGGCGCCCCACAAATGCTCATTCACGCTGACAACCTCACGCAAGGTGGTGGCAAATACGGAAGCATTGGAGAAGGCTTCCTTCACGCGGCCAATCATGCCTTTAAAACCATCGATCTCGGCTTCAATGCTTTTACCTCCGGCTTCGGGCCCTTTTATCCCCAGACAAAGTTGAAAATCTTCTTCGTTACCAATTAGGATATCTGATACGGATGCAATCTCCGTAAAGTTGTCACGCAATTCCTGATCGCGGCCTTTCCAGAACGAGGCCCGGTAATTCAAATCGAATGAAATGCGCGTACCGTGCTTTTTTGCTGCCCGGGCAATTTCGAGACAGAACGTGCTGGTTTCGGGAGAAAGAGCAGCGATCAATCCTGAAAGGTGTACGATCTGTACGCCTTCTTCTCCGAAAATACGCTCCAGATCAAAATCTTTAACATTCAGGGTGCGGCCAACTTCGCCAGCCCGGTCGTTTAGTACACGGGGGCCACGCGAGCCATAGCCACTGTCGGCAATGTTAAACTGGTGACGGTATCCCCATGGATCGCCCTGAGCCACTTCACGACCTTCATAATCCATGTGTCGGCTTTTCAGGTTACTCTTAATAAATTGTGCAATGGGACTTCCTTTTACAAAAGTGGTCAACACCTTTACCGGAAGGCCGAGGTAGGACGAAATGCTGGCCACATTGGTTTCAGCACTCGTTGCCTGCATTTTGAACGTGTCGCTGCTATGCACGGGTTGCCCGTTTATTGGGGTAATGCGTACCCCCATACTTGTTGGTACCAACAAGGAATATTTGCAATTGTTCTTTAATTCGAAGCTCATATTTTAGGTAAATAAGCCCCCTCTAAATCTCCCCCAAGGGGGAGACTTCCGGGCGCAGGTTTATAACATTTTGTTTCAATTCATGATTTTAGAACTCAGCTTTCTTATTCCCCCTCCTTTGGAGGGGGTAGGGGAGGCTTTCTACACTCCTCCAAAGGCGCTGTATCCTCCATCAACAGGAAGGACGATTCCGGTGATGAAGCTGGAGATGTCAGAGATCAGGAACAAAGTAGCTCCCTGCAAGTCTTCGGGTTCTCCAAATTTCCCCATGGGTGTATTGTCAACGATCTTTTGTCCGCGAGGGGAGAAGTTGCCTGTTTTTTCGTCGGTCACCAAAAAGCGGTTTTGATTGGTGATGAAAAAGCCCGGGGCAATGGCGTTGACGCGAATACCCATTTTGGCAAGATGCACCGAAAGCCATTCGGTGAAATTATTGACTGATGCTTTGGCTGCCGAATAAGCCGGAATCTTTGTTAGGGGTTTGTAGGAATTCATCGAGGAGATATTCAAGATTACCCCCTTTTTGTTTTTCAGCATGTCTCGGGTAAACACCATCGACGGCAGCAGCGTACCTTTAAAATTCAAGGCAAAAACCTTGTCGAAACCGTCCATCTCAAGTCCGTAGAAGGTATCTTCCAAATTGTCAAGATTTTCCTCTAGTATTTGTTCTACCTTAGTTGTGGCTGAAGGATGGTTGCCACCAGCGCCATTGATCAGGATTTCAACCGGACCAAGTCTTTCTTTGATTTCTTCATTGGCTTTTTCAAGCGATGCCCGGTCCAAAACATTGCCTTCAACCCCGATGACCTGAGCGTTGAATTCGGCAGCAATTTCGGCAGCAACTTGCTCAGCCTTATCTTTTTGAATGTCGGCAATAGCAATTTTAACACCCACCGAAGCCATGGCTTTCACCATTTCAAGCCCGATCACGCCGGCACCTCCGGTGATGACACATACTTTGCCGCTTAAATCTTTAAAACTAATTGGTTCCATAATTATTTGAATTAAATTCCTGGTAAAAATCCAGGTTTTCTTTGGTTACAATATCAATTGATGTGTAGTTTTCCGAAGCTACTGTTTTCTTTAAAATAAGATGTTGAAACAGGGTGATAATCGACTGATGGCCTTGTTCTTCCGGACGCTGACAAATCAAAAAATCGACGATGTTTTTGCGTACATACTCCCTGTTGATTGGGATCAGGTCGTGTCCAATCAGCCGTATGTTATGTAAATCGTGCTTCTCCAGGTATTCAGCCACTTTATAAACCTGCGAATTGGTAACGAAAATTCCTTTTACATTTCCGGCTTTCTTAATCCCGGCTTCAATCGGAGCAAAATGATCATCACTGGACGGGTCATTGATTTCGATGGTTATAATGTGTCTTTTGAAAGTTGTTTCTTTTTGTTTGAAATAGTCGTAAAATCCCATTTCACGCTGGACCAGATGGTTTTGATTGTCCATCTCTTTGGCAAAATGAATGACTAAAACGGAGGCATCTTCAGGTACCGAAAAGTCAAGCAGTTTGGCCGCCAGTGTTCCGCTTTGAAACGAGTTTTGTCCAATGTAACTGATTTTGTTGCTATCTTGAATGTTCGAATCGATAAACACAAACGGGATCTCGCACTCTTCCAGTTTCTTGATAAACGCTTTGGACTCGCGCGAAAAGAACGGCGCTAATACGATTCCATCATACTGTTTTTCCAACAGTTCTGTGGCTTTCTCCTTGAAAAAAGAGGGATCTGTTTGTTTGAATTGGTAAATTTCAATTTGTACACCATATTGCTGAATCTCATTGAATGCCTGTCTGATTCCAATAAGTGGCTTGCTCCAGTAGGCTTCTTCCGATTGAGGCTCAGGAATCAGCACGCCAAGCGAATAAACTTTCTTCGAAGCCAACGTACTGGCTAGAATATTGGGCTGGTAGTCGAGTTCTTCGATGATTTGCATAATTTTATCGCGCGTGGCAGGTGAAACTTCCCCACGCTTATGAATCACCCGGTCGACCGTACCAATCGAGACATTTGCTTTCTCAGCAATGTCTTTAATTCGAATTCTTCTTATCGGTTTGATAGCTTTTTACTTTTAGTTTGACAAATCTCAGATCAACAAAGCTATGGAATTTTTTTTAGACTCGTGTGCGAACACGGTAAAAACTATTGTATAACATTTTTCTATCGATTTTTGATTTTTTCTATGGATTTGAAAAAGAAATGTCCTACTTTCGTGTGCGAACACGGAGATAGCCGTGTAATTCATTGTCTTAGGAACTATCTTAAAAATAAATAAATATCTATCATGGAATTAAGCAAATATAGTTTTGGAGTAGGCGACCGTTTTTCGCACCAGGGGGAAGCCCAGTTACGTGCTATTGTAAAAGCCAACCAGGCAGGAGTTGATGTGAGCCCGGTTTGGAACAAGTCGAACCGCGAACACGGCATTGTAAAAACAAAGCCCGGAAACGTTCGTTCGGAGGCCGATGCGGCGGTGAAAGCGTTGGGCTGGAACAAGCTTTATTTTGTTGATGCAGACCACATCAATTTGACAACGGTTGCTCCGTTTGTTGAGGCATCCGATTTTTTCACCTTGGATGTTGCGGCTTTCATCGGTAATGAGAGTTCAAAAGAAGCCATTGAAGCTTTTTTTGCTTCGTGCCAAAAGTACAAAGGTGCCCTTCAGATTCCAGGAATTGCTGAGCCAATTCAGGTAGATGACAAGTTGCTGATTGATATTGCTGTTAAGTTTCTGGCGGCAACAGAGCAGGCAGCCAGCATTTATCAGTATCTGGTTGAGAAAAAAGGGAAAGGTAATTTTATTACCGAAGTGTCGATGGATGAGGTGGAGACCCCGCAAACGCCGGTTGACCTGTTTTTTATTCTGAAAATGTTGGCCGACAAAGGTGTACCTGCTCAGACCATTGCCCCCAAATTTACCGGACGCTTTAATAAAGGTGTTGACTATGTTGGTGATTTGGATCAGTTTGCCAAAGAGTTTGAAGAAGATGTGCTGGTAATTGATTATGCCGTAAAGGAATTTGGCTTGCCAGCCGATTTGAAGCTGAGTGTGCACTCGGGAAGCGATAAATTTTCGATCTATCCGATTATGGCCGACATCATTAAAAAACATGACAAAGGCCTTCATGTAAAAACTGCGGGTACCACCTGGCTTGAGGAAGTGATTGGCTTGGCGTTGTCTGGCGGCGAAGCGCTTGAGGCTGCCAAGGAAGTTTATGCCAGCGCCCTAAGTCGCAAAGATGAATTGTGCGGACCTTATGCCGACGTGATTGATATTGACGATGCGCTCTTGCCGTCCGCAGAGGAAGTGAATGGCTGGTCGGGTGAAAAGTTTGCCAACACCTTGCGTCACATTCCGGGGCATCCGGATTATAACCTGAATTTCCGGCAGTTGATTCATGTAGGATACAAAGTTGCTGCTGAAATGGGCGAGCATTATTATTTACTGCTTGAAAAAAATGCCGATGTAGTAGGAGCTTGTGTCGAGGAAAATATTTATGAAAGACACCTGAAGAGGCTGTTTAATTTATAATTGTTAAAGCGAAATTGACCATTTAAACATTGACGATTGACCATTTTCTGTTTGAATCGGGTATCAATTGTAGATCGTAAATTGATCAATCGTAAATCAGAAGTATATGAAGAAATTTATGGATGAGAATTTTCTGCTGCACACAGAAACTGCTCAAAAACTATATCACGAACACGCGGCTAAAATGCCGATATTTGATTACCACTGTCATATTTCACCCAAAGAAATCGCTGAAAACAAATCGTTTGAAAATATCACGCAGATTTGGCTATATGGAGACCATTATAAATGGCGCGCCATGCGCACCAATGGGGTAGACGAGCGTTATTGTACGGGCGATGCCAGCGATTGGGAAAAGTTTGAAAAGTGGGCCGAAACCGTGCCACAAACCCTGCGTAATCCGCTTTATCAATGGACACACTTGGAATTGAAAAAGTTCTTCGGAATCGATAAGGTGCTGAGCCCGGAAACTGCCCGTGAAATTTGGGACGCATGTAATGAAAAGCTGACTTCGGGAGACTATTCGTGCCGCGACATTATTCGAATGGCCAATGTGGATACGATTTGCACCACAGACGACCCGGTTGATTCGCTCGAGTACCATCAGGCTATTAAGAAGGATGGATTTGAAGTTGCCGTGTTGCCAGCCTGGCGCCCCGACAAAGCCATGATGGTTGAAAGTCCGGATTTTTTCAATGATTATGTGGATCAACTGGGTGAAGTTGCCAATGTGGAGATTGACAGTTATGATGCGTTTATGGTTGCTTTGGACAAGCGTCACCAGTTTTTTCATGACAATGGTTGCCGGCTGTCTGATCACGGTTTGGATACGGCTTTTGCCGAAGATTATACGGAAGAGGAGATCAATGCCATTTTTGATAAAATCCGCATGCTGAAAAAGCTCAGTGCTGACGAAATCCTGAAATTTAAATCGTGCATGCTATACGAATTTGGTATTATGGATCATTCACGGGGGTGGACACAACAATTTCACATCGGGGCGCAGCGTAATAATAATACCCTGATTTTTAAGAAGTTGGGGCCTGATATTGGTTTCGATTCTATTGGCGACGTTCCGGTTGCTGCACCCTTGGCTAAATTGCTCGACCGTTTGGATATGGAGAATAAACTGGCGAAAACGATTTTGTACAACCTGAACCCACGCGATAATGAATTGTATGCGACCATGATTGGTAATTTTCAGGATGGCTCAGTTCCCGGGAAAATGCAATATGGCTCGGGCTGGTGGTTTCTCGATCAGAAGGATGGCATGGAGAAACAAATGAACGCCTTATCGAACTTGGGACTATTGAGCCGCTTTGTGGGCATGTTAACCGATTCTCGTAGCTTTTTGTCGTACACCCGCCATGAATATTTTCGTCGCACCTTATGCAACTTGTTGGGCAACGATGTAGAAAATGGCGAAATACCAAACGATATGAAATTGCTGGGGGAGATGGTGGAAAACATTTGCTATAATAACGCCAAAAATTATTTCAAATTTTAGTGCAGGAGAGGTTCAAATGACATCTGATAAGTAGTGCGAATAATTTAGTGTGATGTTTCGAGTCTTTAACAATCTGTGATAAAAGCGAAACCGAAAATATCAAATAGGTCCGTGACCTTAGATGCTATTTGAATTGATTCTTATTGAAAAGATTTTTATTTTTGCAATCGATTGCACATTAGAATGAAAAACAGATTATAACATGAATAAAAGAGTTGTAACGTTCGGAGAAATTATGTTGCGCCTGGCGACGCCAGGATACTTGAGATTTAACCAGTCAGATAGTTTAACTGCAACTTTTGGCGGAGGAGAGGCTAACGTGGCCGTCTCTTTAGCTAATTACGGAATTCCGGTTGATTTCGTCACCCGGCTGCCGGAGAATGACATTGCCCGCGCTTGTAAAATGGATTTGAAAAGCTACGGCGTAGGTGTCGATAAGATTGTAACTGGCGGCGACCGTGTGGGGATTTATTTTTTGGAAACCGGTGCTGTGAGCCGCGGCAGTAAGGTTGTTTACGACCGGGCACATTCGGCTATTGCCGAAATTAAGCCGGGCATGATTGATTGGGATGAGGTGTTTGAAGGTGCCGGTTGGTTTCATTGGACTGGTATTACGCCAGCCATTTCGCAGGGCGCAGCAGATGTTTGTTTGGACGCTATCAAAAAAGCCAATGAAAAAGGAATTATCGTTTCCTGTGATTTAAACTACCGCAAAAACTTGTGGAAGTATGGCAAAACAGCTGGCGAAGTGATGCCGGACTTGGTTGCCGGAACCGATGTGGTTTTAGGAAACGAAGAAGATGCCGCCATGGTTTTGGGTATTCATCCTGAAGGTGTTGATGTGACAGGTGGACATGTGGAAGGGGCAGCTTACGAATCCGTTTCAAAACAAATTATAGCCCGATTCCCCCGGTGCAAAAAGGTAATTACAACTTTGCGCGGGTCAGTGAATGCCAACCACAACAGTTGGTCCGGCGTACTTTGGGATGGTAAAAAGCTATATGAATCCCGTCAGTACCAGATTACACACATTGTTGACCGCGTGGGTGGCGGCGATTCGTTTATGGGTGGATTAATCTATGGTCTGCTTATCTATCCTGATAATGATCAGAACGCACTGGAGTTTGCCGTGGCTGCTTCTTGTTTGAAGCACACCATTTACGGCGATTACAACCAGGTAACGGTTGATGAAGTGGCAAAACTGATGGGCGGCGATGCATCTGGAAGGGTGGAGAGATAAAGAGCCCCCTCCAACTCCCCCGAGGGGGTAGGGTAAGAGAGCAATTGGCAAAAAAATAGTAATTTTAAAAACATATTATTATAGATGCACTGCCCTAGCTCCCTCTCCTTTGGAGAGGGCGGGGGAGAGGCTTTAAAATTTGATTAAAGATGGCTCGATTTACAAGAATAGAAGTAGCACAAACCATGAAGAAGACTGGACTGGTTCCGGTTTTTTATCATGCTGACGTAGAATTGTGCAAACAGGTTGTAAAAGCATGTTATGCCGGAGGGGTACGTGTTTTTGAGTTCACCAACCGTGGCGATTTTGCTGCTGAGGTTTTTGGTGAACTGACCAAATGGACGGCTAAGGAATGTCCGGAAATGATTATGGGTGTGGGCTCTATTGTTGATGGGGCAACGACCGCTTTGTACATTTCGATTGGTGCAAACTTCATTGTTTCGCCTTTAATTGATGAAGGAATGGCTAAGGTTTGCAATAAACGGAAGATTGCTTGGAGCCCGGGTTGCGGCTCGGTGACCGAAATTGGCCGCGCACACGAATTGGGTTGTGAAGTGGTTAAAATTTTCCCGGGTTCATCGGTTGGCGGCCCCGATTTCGTAAAAGGTGTGATGGGGCCGATGCCCTATGCCAGCATTATGCCCACAGGTGGTGTTTCGCCCGATGAGGCAAACTTAAGCCAGTGGTTTAAAGCCGGAGTTCATTGTGTGGGAATGGGCTCTCAGTTGTTTCCGAAAGAAGTTTTGGAACAAGGCAATTTTGATTACATTACGAAAAAATGTCAGGAAGCCCTGAACATCATTGAGAAATACAAAAAGTAACCAACGACAATCAAATGGCTTATAACACTAAACTTATGAAATCTTTAGGTGGGATTCTTTTGCTTGCCACGTTCTCTTGTGTGGGTCCGCTAAAGGACAAAAGAGAACTGAAGCTGGCACATGGATTACCAGTAGACCATCCGGTACATCACGCCATGGAGTTTATGGCCGAACGTACCGCTGAGCTTTCTGAAGGAAAGCTGATCATCGATATTTACCCGGCCGAGCAGTTGGGATCGGAGCAGCAATGTGTCGAGTTGCTTCAAATCGGTAGCCTGGCCATCACCAAAGTGTCGGCTGCCGTGATGGAAAGTTTTACCGATGCCTACAAAGTTTTCGGCCTTCCTTACATCTTCAAGTCAAAGGAACATGCGTTTAAGATTATGGATGGTGAAATTGGACAGGATCTCCTGTTGAGCACCGAAAATAAATGGATTCGTGGCTTGACTTACTACGATGCCGGTTCGCGCAGCTTTTATACCAAGTCGAAACCGATCACCCATCCGGATGATTTGGCAGGATTGAAAATCCGAGTGATGCGCAGCATTACCGCTGTTGAAATGACCAAAGCGTTGGGTGGTTCGCCAACACCAATTTCGTGGGGCGAATTGTACACGGCCTTGCAAAGTGGCGTGGTTGACGGCGCCGAAAACAATCCGCCCAGTCTTTATACTTCCCGGCATTACGAAGTTTGTAAATTTTACTCGCTGGATGAGCATACCACCATTCCCGATGTGTTGGTGTTCAGCCAAATTATTTGGGATAAATTGAGCGAGCAGGAGAAGGAGTGGATTCAGCAGGCCGCAGATGAGTCGGCTGTGTTGCAACGTAAACTGTGGGCCGAATCAGAAATTGAATCGCTGGAAGAAGTCCAAAAAGCGGGTGTTCAAATCAACTATCCTGACAAAGCCCCATTCATTGAAAAGGTGCAACCCTTGCTGGAAAGTTACAAAGACAAACCAGTCATTTATTCCTACATTAAACGAATACAAGCTGTTGAATAAAATCAAAATAACATGACTGTACGAAATTTTATAGACAAATCACTGGAGTGGATCCTGGTCTTTTTGATGAGCATCCTGGTTATTGACGTGCTATGGCAGGTTATTAGCCGTTACATCATGAATTCGCCCAGCAGTTTTACTGACGAATTAGCAGGCTTTTTACTGATCTGGGTGGGTTTACTTGGTGCGGCCTATGTTGCCGGCAAGCGCGAACACCTGGCGATCGATCTGCTTATTCAAAAAAGTTCGCCCCAACGAAAATTCAAACTTGAGATGATCATCAGTGCCATCATTATTGTCTTTGCCATTACGGTGATGATTATTGGTGGCTCGTGGCTGGCTTATACCCGCTTCTATTTGTCGGTTAAGTCGGCTGCGTTGGGTATGCCTTTGGGAATTGTTTACCTGGTGTTGCCGTTGAGCGGTGTTTTGATCGCTTATTTTGATATGGATAATATGTACAACATGGTTAAAGAAAACCGGAAAAAATAAGCTTATGGAATTTCTTGAAATATTTGTGCTCATTTTCAGTTTTATTGTTTTGCTGGTCATTGGTGTACCCATTGCATTCAGCATTGGAATTTCCGGAATTTTGACCATGCTGGTCAGTATTGATATGATCCCGGCCCTGACGACCTTCTCGCAGCGAATGGCTACCGGTCTCGATAGCTTTGCCTTGCTGGCCATTCCTTTCTTTATTTTAGCGGGAAACATCATGAATAGCGGTGGAATTGCCATCCGGCTGATTGACTTTGCCCGCGTACTGGTTGGCGGAATCCCCGGTGGAGTAGCCATCGTCAATGTGCTGGCGAATATGCTTTTTGGAGCGATTTCTGGTTCGGCGGCGGCATCGGCATCGGCCATCGGCAGTATCATGGGGCCCGAAATGAAAAAGGAAGGCTATGCCGACAACTTCAGTGCGGCGGTGAATATTACGTCGGCAACCACCGGCTTATCCATTCCTCCCAGCAACATTCTGATTGTATACTCTTTGGCCAGCGGTGGCGTGTCCATTACCGCGCTGTTCCTGGCTGGTTATGTCCCCGGCATTCTTACCGGGCTCGGAATTATTATTACTGCGGTCACCATGCTTATTTATAAGCGCAAAGGGACCAAAGCAGCCGTAAAAGCTTTGGGTATTGCTGCACTGATTGGTACTGCACTGGTCTTGGCGTTTCAAGGAGTTTCAATGGCCCGCGCAACGTTTAACCCAATGGTGAATCGAACCTTATTCATCCTGTTCTTAATCGCCTTTGCAGTTTTTGCTTTTATAAAGACCAAAAACAATAAAGCGAAAGCATTGGAAGGATCGAAGAAACTTTTGGATGCTATTCCCAGCTTGCTGATGTTGATCATTGTGATTGGGGGTATTGTGGCTGGCTATTTTACGGCAACCGAGGCCTCGGCTATTGCCGTTTTATATTCCGTAATTCTGGCGTTTATCTATCGGCAGGTTTCTTTTAGTGATTTGCCATTGATTATTCTACGTTCGGTAAAGACTACCGGTATTGTATTGTTGCTGGTTGCCACTTGTTTGGGGCTGTCGTGGATTATGGCTTATGAAAATATCCCGCAAAATGTTAGCGAGGGGCTCTTGTCTGTATCCAGTAATCCATTTATCATCTTGCTATTGATTAACCTGATTCTGCTTTTTGTGGGCGTGTTTATGGACATGACTCCGGCGGTATTGATTTTCACGCCTATTTTCCTGCCGATTGTCACAGCAATGGGCGTTGACCCCATTCACTTCGGAATCATTATGGTGCTCAACTTAAGTGTGGGACTTTGTACTCCGCCGGTTGGATCTGTACTCTTTATTGGTTGCAGTGTTGCAGGCTTAAGCATCGACAAGGTGATCAAGCCGCTTATCCCCATGTTTTTGGCCATGGTGGTGGTGTTGTTGCTGGTTACTTATTTGCCACAGCTTAGCTTGTGGTTACCCGCAAAATTTGGATTTTGATTGGATGAATAGCCAATATGAAAGCCGGAATTGTTCAGTGTAATGATTCCGGCTTTTTTATTGCTGATTGAGAATCACAATACTTTATTCACTTTTAAAGAAACAAGAATATCAGCTTGTTAATCATTCAAGTATTTTGTAATATTATTCCCCGAAATGCAGAAAGTTATGAAAAACTTCAGATGTGCTTTATCCTTGGTTTCCTTCGGCTTCTTTTTGTTGTTTGTATGTGGAGGCCTGCCGGCCTGTTCGCAGGGAAACGGTAAGCAGGAGGATTTGGATCAGCAGGTAAAGGATTTTCTGGAAAGTAGTAAAAATAACTGGCGCGACATGAATGTGCCGGTATCGGACGGCCAGCTTCTGTATGATATTATTATCGAGAACAACTACACGCGTGCCGTTGAAATTGGTACATCAACCGGCCATTCGGGTATATGGATTGCCTGGGCGCTAAGCAAAACAGGAGGGAAGTTGATCACCATTGAGATCAATAAACGAAGGTATCTCGAAGCGCTGGCGAACTTTAAAAAAGCAGGTGTATTGGATTACGTCGATGTGCGGCTTGCTGATGCGCATGAACTGGTTCCGGCTTTGGAAAGCCCGTTCGACTTTGTTTTTAGCGATGCCGACAAAAGCTGGTACATCAATTACTTTAAGGACTTGGATCCAAAGCTTGAGGTGGGGGCCTGTTTTGTTACCCACAATGTCAGCAGGCACAACAATTACAACTTTTATGAGTACGTCAGCCAACTGCCTAACTATAAAACGACACTCGACGACCGGGGCGCAGGCATGGCTATTAGCTACAAAAAAGCAGAGTAGCGGGCTGGCAGTTTCAAGTTTCAGGTTCCTTTTTAGGGTAGAAAGTTATTCCAACGCGGTTGATATGATCAATTAAATCGGGATTTTCAATTTTATGGAAAACGGAAAGGTCAATTTTGTAGGGCAGGAGCAGGTCGTCTAGCTGATTTTCAATCTTCAGCAAAGTATTTAAATCTAAACTGGTGCCTAACAATGTCAGATTGATATTGGAGCTTTTCTGTAATTACCCTTTGCCCGTGAACCATACAGAATAGCCCGATCAACGGCTGGGTATTGCTCAAACACGGTTTGAATGTCCTGTTCTTTTAATCCGTATTTCATCTCTAATTTTGCTCAAGTAAACTTCCCATTTTGTCTTTGAAATCGACAAAAGCGGGAAAATAGTCATTGATAACCTTGGTGGCTATTTCCCTGGCTGTACTTTCATCGTACGCATGAACGGTCTGTACCCTGCTTTTTATCGTATCCATCCAAACATCGCCATCTTCGATTAAGCCGTTTGCAAAAGCCTCCCGTATGGCATTCTGGAACCTTTAATGGAAACATTTCCCTGGTATTCAAAAAAGTATTTAATGACATTCCATGCCAATTCATGTGTGAATTCAAAGGCTTTAAGTAATCCCTGCTGTTCGATATCAGACAGATCCCTTTCCCGGGCAAGGTCTACTGCTTTTTCGAGTTGGCTCAAAGCTTTTTTATAGTTGCTAAAACGTTGTTGCCATCGTATGCCCTGATTATCCATTGCTTTTATTTTAATTTTCAGCTTTTCTTCAATTTGCTGGCTACCTTCAGTATTTATTTCTCCATCGGTCTGCATTTGCCGTTTCGATTTTCGAATTTCAAATGTAGTGATTTTGAACGGATGCAAGCTAAACAAAATCTTTTCGCACCAAGCCACAAGTCCAGCCAGTCTTTACAACGATTGTTAAGTTTGAAACGCGCAGATTGAAAGCCTGTTCGTGTTGCAAAACAGGAGTTGAGTGGGATTTACAGGTTGCGGATCAGTGCCGGAACAGCCTTGCCATAGCGTGTTAGCTCAGGGAAAATGACAGAGATGCTCAGGCTGTGCATGGGATGGCTGAATTGGCCCTTTCGGTTTAAAATTGCTCCCAGGTAATTCACTTTCAGAACTTTGAAATCGTAACCCAGATTGAGAGATAGTTGGCTGTTTCCGGTATCGAAATTTGGAAGAAATCCGAGGCCTGCTTCAAACTGTTTGCGCTGAACAGTGATCTCGGTAAATAATTGCACGAATTTATTGCCATAATGCAGCACCGCGCGGGGACGAATCAGGTAGCTTCGTGACAACAGGCCCCGCTGGCGCCAGGTAAAAATCTTTTCTGCATGAAGCAGCAGGTAATAGACGTAGGTATCGAACTCGTTGGTATTTCTATTTTTGGTGTACGACCACCTGGCTTTGCCCGAAATGCCAACCGACCCATGGTAATCAGACCACAGCATGCCTGCTCCGGCAACCAGCTCGGTGGTTCGGAAGAAATCGCCCAATGCAGACAAACTCCCCGATTTTCGGATTCGCTCAGAGATAAATACGCTCAACTCTTGCATGGGTTGATGAAAACCCAGGGTAATGGATGGAACCAGGTACTGACGGTTTGCCTGTGGAAAATATTTGGCGATGGAAGCTTCGGCAAAGGGGGCAAACACCTGCTGGGTATAGTCCATTCGAATTCCGCCCAGCAGACCTACCCCAAGCGACTTCTTCTTTATAAAAAAGTCGTGACTGGCCATATTGAATAAGGCTTGCGTATCTTGGCGACGGCTACTTTGCAGAGCCACCATCAAGCGGTCTCCCCGGGTTGCCCCAACAAACGAAGGATTAAGCAAAATGGGTGTGGTGTAGCGCTGAATGTCAATAAACTCCTGAGCCTTACCTGGTTGAAGGAGGGCTGTGAACGAGAGAAGGACTAAGATCATTCCGGATCGAGTCACTGGATTTCGTTTTTGAGGTTTGCATTTTATTGATCGTCATTCATCTTCAACCTAAGGAAACCATCTTTGGATTTGAAAAGAACCTGGCAAGACCGCAATTGAGCCTGCTACCAACTAACGTATTGCAGGTTCGCTTAGTATGCCTGGGGCTCAATTCCCCGTTCAAAAGCAGGAAGAAAGTGCAATAAATCGTGCATCAGTTCTTTCTTCTGATCATTGGACTGCAGCATGGCGTCCTTCAATTTACGGCTTTCCTTCTCAACGATTTCTTTCGAAATTCGTCCTGACATGTTGGTAATCACCGTGTAGGCTTCGAAGGCTACCAGTAATTCCTGCTCAATCACCAGGTCGATAAACAAGGAAAGGTGTGTGCTGTAATCCAGTCCATTTTCCCAGCAAGCCGAAACCAGTGTTTGCAATTCGTTGGCATATTTTTTATTCTCAATGGCTTGAATAAACAAGGGAATGGCATCGCTTTGCTTAATTTCAGCCAGAAGCATGCGGACTTGCGATTTGACCTCGGAACTGCCGGAGGTGTATAGCAACTCAACCAAAACCGGAATGTAATGGACGTTTCCCTTTTCTTTGAGTTCGACAATGGCCTGAACGGCTGTGTCGACATCGGTCGAATTTAAACGTTCAACAGTGTGTGTGCTGATCTTTTTCGTTTTCTCTATCGTCATGAGTGTTTCCTTTAAACTGCAAATTTAATATTTCCAAAAGAATAAAGGGAACGAGGGTATACCCGATTTGTTAAATCGAATAAGTACATTTGCAGACAATTTTTTTTGATGGATAAAACCAAAGAGTTGGCCGAGGGAAGTATTCCGCGTCTGATGCTAAAATATTTTATACCTGCCTTCATCGGGGTGTTTGTGAATGCCTTATATAACATTGTTGACCGGATTTTTATCGGTCAGGGGGTAAGTGCCGTGGCGCTGAGTGCGGTATCGGTTATTTTTCCGGTCATGCTGATTGTGATGGCGTTTGGCATGCTGATTGGCATTGGCGCTGGGGTGCTGGTATCGATCAACATGGGGCGCCGCGACATGGATAAGGCCGAACGCGTGTTGGGGAACAGCTTTTTGTTGATGATCCTGGCTTCGGGCCTGATTACACTGATTGGCTTCACGATTAAAATGCCCATGCTGGAAATGTTTGGAGCCACATCCGAAACGATTGAGTATGCCAACGATTATCTGAATATTATTTTGTTCGGAACGATTTTTCAGGTGGTGGGCTTCTCGCTAAACAATGTAATCAGAAGCGAAGGGAACGCCCGGATAGCCATGTATTCTATGATTCTGAGTGCCGGTCTGAACATTATCCTTGATCCCCTTTTTATTTTTGTTTTTGATTTGGGCGTGAAAGGCGCTGCTTATGCCACCGTAATATCCATGGTTGCGCTATCGGTTTGGGTGCTTTTGCATTTCTGCAGCAGCCGGTCCATTATTAAACTACGGCCCAAATACTTTCGGCTGGAACTTCCCATTGTGAACGAAATTTTAGCGATTGGAATGGCGCCGTTCTTTATGCAGACCGCCAACTCAGCAGTACAGGCGCTGATCAACACCAAGCTGATCCGGTTTGGTGGCGATTTGGCAGTTGGAGCCATGGGGATTATCAATTCGGTCATCACCCTGATTGTGATGTCGATTGTGGCGATCAACATGGCAACTCAGCCCATTATTGGCTTTAACTATGGAGCCAATGCCACCAGCCGGGTAAAAGAAACCTTGCGGCTGGCTATGATTTCGGCTACTGTTATATCGGCGGTTGCCTTTATACTGGTTCAGGCTTTTCCCGAAGCGATAGTTGGGCTGTTCAATTCGTCTGATCCTGAACTGTTGGCTATCGGAAAGCAAGGCTTACGACTGGCCATGCTGGCTCTGCCATTGGTCGGCTTTCAGGTGGTGGCGGGTAATTTTTACCAGTCGGTTGGAAAGGCGAAAATTGCCACCCTTTTAACCTTGCTGAGGCAGGTCATTGTCTTGATTCCACTCTTGTATATTCTTCCTGATTTTTTGGAATTGAAAGGAATTTGGATTTCCATGCCTATTGCCGATACCTGCTCGGCTTTGATTGTTATTTATTTTATTTCAAAGGAATGGAAACACCTAGGTTGAACGGTACGGCCCCAACCTTTGGATTTGTGTATAAAGGATCGGATATTTCAGGGAAGGAAACCGGCCAGCGTTCTTAGTCATTGGGTGTCGCGGTTTCCGAACTGCGATTTAAAAGCCACTATGAAACGCCCAAAGGTTTTGGAAACACTTCGCGTTTGCCTATCGTTATCATGACGAGAATATTCAAAACCCTTAATTTTAGTAGCCCCCGGGCAGGTATGACCCTCCCCCGGGGGATTTTTTGTGCCCATTGGCACCTCTGACCCGCCCATTGGCGAAATCTTTGTCGCAATTGACCCTAATGATCCGTCAATCGGCCATATTTTTGTCGTAATCGGCCCCAACTATCCGTCCATCGGCTATATTTTTGCTCCAACTGGCAATATGGACCCGTCCATCGGCTAAATCTCTGAAATAATCGGGCATAATGACCCGTCCATTGGCTAGGTTTCGGCGTCACAGGGGAAAATGACCCGCCCCATGTGCAATTTTTCCCACCCCCAACGGATTTTCTGCTATCCCCAACGCAAAGGAAACTTCCCCAGAGCATTTTTTGTGATCTATGAAACGAGCATGTAGAATTGAAAAATCAGCTTCCCTTTAACTAAGGCGAAGCTGATTTTTATTGTACAGGCTATTTTGCTTACTTTTTGGACAGCCTCCTAAAAAGACATGGGGTCAGATTTTTAAATTTTCCAATTTCAGGCTAAACGATTTCAGGTCTTCGATAACATCTTTCTTCATTTCCTCAAGCTTGTGTTCATATTTTTCGAAAAACTGTCGGTAATAGTTGATTCCATCGTTCAGGTTGGCTTGGAATTTTCGCAGGTACGCCAGTTGTTTATTGTCCTGGGCCTCGCGAGCTTCTTGCAGCCTGTTTTCAAGAAATTCAACATACATATGCAATTCTTTCAGGAATAAATTTGGACGTTTGACACCTTTCAGCAGGTTGATTTTTCCGTAGATGTGATCAACCATTTCCTTTAATGACACCACTTGTTTGAAATAGGCAATGTTTGGTCCGGGACAAATGCTTACACCGGTGCGTTTCTTGTCGGTCTCCAAGCCATTGGCCAGGTAGGTCGAATTGGTCAACCCTTCACAAAGGCATTCCTTTTCAGTTAGTTTGCTTTTCTTATATTGTTTTTCATCTGGTGTCATTTCCGATTCATCAACCTCCTTAAATTTCAATTTCAGGTATTGTTTCGAAGCGGTACAGATGGGTCTGTCGGTATACTCGGTATTGAAGACCAGGTATTTTAGGGTACAGGGAAAACCGGGCTTGCCTTCAGCAAGGTAATTTTGAATGGCCTTTTGCTGACTGGCGCCTCTAACGTTGTTGAAATGAACGCCAAGCGGAGAAGCATCGCTCAAATACAAATCTTCTTCTCCTGCATTTTTGAGCAGGTTTAGGCTTTCTTCATCGATGTTGCAAGCCTCCGGAACCAGCATGAAGGGGCTTCCCCAACCAATGCTGTCCAGGTTGTACTCATCAAGCAGGAGCTGGTGTTCCTCGTTGGTTCCAACGCCACCTTGAGCCGTAATTTTAATTTCGGGTGCCTGGCTCAGCTCTGCCAATCCTTTTTCTTTCAATCCGGCTTGGTAAACAGCAAAGGTTGATTCAATCAGTTCCTCCCGTTTTTCCTTAAACTCGTCCAGAATTGGTCCCAGCAAATAACCTTGGGTGGCAAAAGCATGTCCGCCACAGTTCAGGCCCGATTCAACACGGTATTCCGAAATCCAGATTCCTTTTTTAGCCAGAAATCGACCCTGTATCATAGCCGAACGAAAATCGCTGACTTTTAAAGTGATTTTTTTGCGAAGTTGGCCGTTTTCTTCAGGGTAAAAATCGCTGAAATTCTCAAGGTAGCTGTACAGCCGAGGGTTCATCCCGGCCGAAAGAACCAGCGATGAGCGTAATTTACTGTTGGCAAACCCACGCAACGCCGCATGCGCATCATTAAATTCGGTAGGCATTTGTTCGCCGTTCAGGTAATTGGCTTTGTCCAGCTTGGTCATGATGTTAACATCGATACTTCCGGGGCGCAAGGTCGTACGCAGCCAGTTTTTAACATCATTCAGGCTTTTATTTTCCATCAAATTGTTGAATTTCTCGCGAATTTGGGTGGAATAGGGAAGTAGCTCGAAATATTTCTCCAGCTCACCTTCCTTTTTGTGCAGGTTTTCAACCAGTTCGTCGTATTTCCGGCTCACCAACTCATCTACCAAATTTAGGTACGCGGTGATGCGTTTCGCCCGATAGTCTTCCACTTTGTTGGTAATTGTTTGGTAAGGAAGGTCGAATTTTTGGCTGTAAAATTCGCGCATTTTTTCCATCAGAATATCATCAACTATGGAGATGACCGATGAAATTCCAAAGTGCGCCACCCGTACAGGGGTGTCTATGGTGTATCCCAGTCCCATGACCGGAATGCTGAATGTGTGCATATTCAAATTCATTTGTTGTTGATTTATTCGTTATGGGAAAGTCATGATTTTTAGGCTATTTGTGTTTTTATAGCCATCGACTCAAGATCCCTTTTTTCTCTGTTTGTTTGGGTGCAAAGATATTGATTTTTATCTCGTTTGAAAGAAAAATCAAGGATTCCCATGATGCTTGAAATCTAGAGTTTCGCCGACAAAGCTTTTGCGGTGAATGAATCTGACTTGCTAACCATGTCTTCGGGTGTTCCTTCAAATAGAACGTGTCCGCCATTTTTACCGCCTTCGGGGCCCAGGTCAATAATCCAGTCGGCCGACTTAATCACATCCAGGTTGTGTTCGATAATGATTATGCTGTGTCCGCGTGCGATCAAGGCGTTGAATGAATCCAACAATTTTTTGATGTCGTGGAAGTGAAGCCCGGTAGTCGGTTCATCGAAAATGAACAGGGCCGGCGAGTCTTTTTCCTTGGCAAGAAAAGCGGCCAGTTTTACCCGCTGGCTTTCTCCGCCCGATAAGGTAGACGAACTTTGCCCCAGTTTGACGTAGCCCAGTCCGACATCCTGCAAGGGTTGCAGCTTTTTGGCAATCTTTTTTTCGGTGCTGCCTTTGCATTCTCCGAAGAAATCGATCGATTGGTTAATTGTCATTTCCAAGATGTCGTGAATGTTTTTTCCTTTGAATTGAACCTCCAGAATTTCATCCTTGAAACGCTTGCCGTGGCAGCTCTCGCACTGCAGATGAATGTCGGCCATAAACTGCATTTCAACCTTGATTTCGCCTTCGCCCTGGCATTCTTCACATCGTCCGCCATCCACATTGAACGAAAAGTGCGAAGGTTTGAACCCCTGGTACTTCGATGCCTGTTGTTCGGCAAACAGCTTACGAATTTCGTCGTAGGCTTTCAGGTAAGTCACCGGGTTGGAGCGGGAGGATTTTCCGATGGGATTTTGATCCACAAATTCAACGGAAGTGAGCCGTTTGAAGTCGCCTGTAACGGTATCGTGCTGCCCGGTTTTTTCGCCGTATCCGCCAAATAATTTCGCAATCACAGGATATAAAATCCGGCTCACCAAGGTCGATTTTCCCGATCCGCTCACTCCGGTTACCACGGTCATGGTGTTAAGCGGAAACTTGACAATGATGTTTTTCAGGTTGTTTTCGCGGGCGCCTTTTATTTCAATGAAGTTATTCCATTTCCGGCGTCGGTCGGGTAGTGCAATTTTTCTGGTGCCATTCAGGTAGTCGGCGGTCAGACTGTTCTTTGCTTGTAACAATTGTTTGTGATCTCCCTGGAACATCAGCTTACCGCCATGAACTCCTGCTTCGGGACCAATGTCGATAATCTCGTCGGCAGCGCGGATGATTTCTTCATCGTGTTCCACCACCAAAACCGTATTTCCAATTCGCTGAAGTTTGCGCAATACGCTGATCAGTCGTTCGGTGTCTTTAGGATGCAGTCCAATGCTGGGTTCGTCCAGTATGTATAACGAGCCAACCAGGCTTGATCCCAGCGATGTAGCCAGGTTAATGCGTTGCGACTCTCCGCCCGAAAGGGTTGACGAGAGCCGGTTCAGGGTGAGGTAACCCAGGCCAACATCGTATAAGAAATCGAGCCGGTTACTGATTTCAATTAAAATCCGTTTGGCTACTTTTTGCTCGTGCTCGTTAAGTTCAAGCTGTTTGAAAAAGTCTTTCAACTCGTTCACCGGCAGTAAAACCAGATCCTGAATGGATTGTCCACAAACTTTGACATAGCCGGCTTCTTTTTTCAGGCGGGTTCCGCGGCAATCGGGGCAGTTTGTTTTTCCGCGGTAACGCGAAAGCATTACCCGGTACTGAATTTTATAGCTGTTGGATTCCAGCATCTTGAAAAAGGCATTCAGCCCTTCAAAATGACGATTCCCTTTCCAAAGCAGCTGGCGTTGTTCTTCGCTCAGCTCGTAATAAGGTTTGTGTATGGGGAAGTCGAATTTCGAGGCGTGCTGTATGAGTTCGAGTTTCCACTTCTGCATGCTGTCGCCTTTCCAGCTGGCAACAGCGTCTTGGTAAATTGAAAGTGACTTGTCCGGAATGACCAGGTCTTCGTCAATCCCGATTACCTTGCCATAACCTTCGCAGGTTGGACAAGCGCCCACCGGATTGTTAAAGCTGAATAGATGTTCTGAAGGCTCTTCAAACTCCATTCCGTCAGCTTCAAACAAGTTTGAAAAAGTCTGTTCCGTTACCTTCTCTCCCTCGTAAATTTTGACGATGCAAGATCCGCGTCCTTCAAAAAAAGCGGTTTCAACCGAATCAGCCATTCGGCTTAAATTGTCCTCGTCTTGACTGGCCTGCAAGCGGTCGATGACAATGTTACACTGCCCGAAGCAAAAATCGGAGTCTTGATCCGCTAGTAACTGGTCAATTCGTTGGATGCCGTTCGGCGTTTCAATTCGCGAAAACCCTTGCTGCAACAACAGTTCCGCTTCTGCCAAAACGGAGCGGCCGTTTTTTGCAACCAAGGGCGAAGAGATCAGCAGCCTGGTTTCAGATGGAAAGGAGATCATATAGTTGACGACATCAGTTACCTGGTGGCGCTTCACTTCTTGCCCCGACACCGGCGAAATGGTTTTTCCAATTCGGGCATATAGTAATTTGAGATAGTCGTAAATTTCGGTTGAAGTTCCCACAGTTGACCGGGGATTGCGCGTGTTTACCTTTTGCTCAATAGCAATGGCCGGCGGAATTCCCTTGATGAAGTCAACTTCGGGTTTGTTGATTCGCCCAAGAAACTGACGGGCATAGGATGACAGGCTTTCCACATAACGGCGCTGCCCTTCTGCATAGAGTGTATCGAAGGCCAGGGATGATTTTCCCGACCCGGATAATCCGGTAATTACCATAAGTTTGTTACGAGGGATTTTGATCTCAATGCTTTGCAAGTTGTGAACTCTGGCTCCCTTGATATGTATTTCTGGTGCTGGTATTTTTTTGTTTGTCATGGATCTGTCGTGATTTTAGCGGATGGAAATTTGCTATTTAAACAAAAAACTATCACTTTTACCGCGTGCAAAATTAACAATTTGTTTTACTCATACATAAATCTGATTGCCTATAGAAGAATTTTACTTTTGTTTATCTAAGAAAACATAAATAGAAAGTAATGTTCAAAACTGAAACATTGGATGATAATTTGCTCGTTCAAAAATTTATACAAGGTGATCAGGCTGCTCTTGAAGAGTTAGTCGGACGACATAAAAACAGAGTATTTACCTACATTGTTCTGATCGTTAAAAATCACCAGCTTGCCGAAGATATATTCCAAGACACATTCATAAAGGTTATTCGTTCGCTTAAAAATGGGAAATACACCGAGAACGGGAAATTCGTTTCCTGGGTGTTACGTATTGCCCACAACCTTATCATTGATCATTTTCGAAAAGAGAAGTTATTAAATACCACATCGAACGACGATACAGAGATCGACCTTTTTAATTCACAAAAATTCGCCGAAGACAACATTGAAGACAGATTGGTGTATGATCAAATTACGGAAGATGTTCGGAGATTAATCGATCTGCTGCCTGAAGATCAGCGACAAGTGATCATTATGCGCCACTATATGGGGTTGAGCTTTAAGGAAATATCCAGACAAACTGACGTGAGTATCAACACCGCTTTGGGGCGGATGCGTTATGCCTTAATTAATTTGCGGAAACTGATTGAGAAGAATAAGCTCACCCTGACTAAAATTTAACTCTTTGGCAAGCAATAAACTTTCGTCGTAGGCGTTTTTTATTTTGAAATTAAAAACGACGCACAATGCCTATGATGAAAGATTATACCTTCATTTATTTTATCAATGCTTATCCACGTGATCCATTTTCTTCCCCTGAAGCTGATTTGAAGCGGGGGGAGGAAGTTAACATGGATCCGGAGTCGAGTGAGTTATTATTCTCACCATCTGAACAATCAGTGCAGAAAATATTAAATTTTTCTAAATCGTACGAAGTTTTAAACGCTAAACTAACGAGTAATATAGAAGTGATTAAAAATTAATATATTAAGAAAAATAAGTTGTAAGGCATCTTGACACAGATGCTTTTTTTATGTAGTTTTGTGATATCAATATGATATCAATCTAAATTATGAAACAATGGAAAAAATGTATCGTGCCGGTTCAGGCTATGTTTTTGTTGCTGTAGAATTAATTCTGTTTGTGTTTATCGTGGCGGGTTTTATAAGCGAAAATCCTATTCCCTCTATTTTGTTAATTCTGGCTTTCGTGTTTATTGCAAAAGGATTTACCATTGTCAATCCCAATGAAAGCGCGGTGTTGATCCTATTTGGCGATTATCGGGGGACAATCAAGAACAATGGATTTCGCTGGGTGGTTCCTTTTTTTATCAGGAAAAAGATTTCACTGAGAGCGCGAAATCTGGATAGTGAGCCAATTAAGGTGAATGACAAAATTGGGAATCCGGTCATGATCGGAGTAGTACTGGTTTGGCGCGTGCGTGATACGTTTAAAGCGGCTTTTGATGTGAATGATTTTGAACATTTTGTAACCATTCAAACAGAGGCGGCGATCAGAAAATTGGCCGGGCTCTATCCATACGACAATTTTGAAGATCAGGAAGCTGAAATTACCTTACGTAGTGGCGGAGAAGAAGTGAATGAAGAACTCGAGCGGGAGGTAGCTGAACGTGTCGCGATTGCCGGCATTGAGGTGATGGAAGTCCGGATTAATTACTTGGCTTATGCGCAGGAAATTGCTCAGGCCATGCTGAAACGCCAGCAAGCAACGGCCATTGTCGCTGCCCGCTTTAAAATCGTTGAAGGTGCGGTTGGCATGGTCGAAATGGCTTTGGAAGAACTGAGTAAAAAGGGAATTGTAGAATTGGATGAAGACAAAAAAGCGACCATGGTCAGTAATCTGATGGTGGTGCTTTGCGGAGATAAAGAAGCCACTCCGGTAGTTAATACAGGTAGTATTTATTGAAATAGCGAATCATTGAGTCCCAGCGTAATAAGTTTTTGGGATGGACACCGGGTTTTGCAAGAGCTGGAACCGATCTGATTCTGTTGCTTAATATCGCCTTTGGGGTGGCTGGTTTCGAGAATTTGGGCGATGAATCTCCGGAAGATTGGAGAGATTGGGAATGAATGAAGAGAGAATATGATGGCAAAGAAAAAATCATTTGTATTGCGTTTAAATCCGGATGACTATGAAGCTCTGGAACGTTGGGCTGCCGACGATTTTCGGAGCATTAACGGGCAGCTTGAATGGCTGATCAATAAAGCATTGAAGGATGCCGGGCGGAAGCCTAAAAAAACACTGGACAGCAAGTAAGCTGTTCGGCCTTTTTGAATTCAAATGTGAAAACTGCAAATCAATAATTTGCTACCCGTATGAGAAAAATTTATGCTTGGTTTGCTATTTGGGGCAACCCGTGGTTTTGCGGGTAAATGGGTTGCTTTATTCTGTTCGTTTTGGGACCTTGGAGAGGTTCTTGATATCTTTAGTTTTTAGGTAAAACAACCAGACTGAATATTATACAACATCTTTTTCAGTTCATCTCTTTTTTAATTATCCTATTGTCAGTATATTAAGACGTTTTTATTTTGCAGGCTGTTATCCGAGTATTAAAATAGGATATCAAACTATCACGCATGCGAACATTAATATATATATTTATGGGAAAATATACTGTTCTTTAATTAGAGAGTTTTAACAGGGATGTTTAAAGAATCACAAATAGAAGATTGTATCAACTGCGCCAAATCGTGCTGCATGCGTTGTTTGCCTGAGGCGGAGTCCAGTATATTTGAATGTTTGTCGAAGGAAGATATGGATTATTTGATGACTTGCAAACGCAATGTTGTTTTTAATCCCGGCGAAACAATCATTAAGCAAAACACTTCGACAACTCATTTTGTGTGCATGAAAGAGGGCTTGGCCAAAGTCGTGGCTGAAGGTGCCAATGGGAAGAATGTGATTTTGAAGTTGATTTCGACCCACAGTTTGGTGACTGCCGGTGGTGTGATTAGTGACGATATTCGGCATTTTACGGTATCGGCATTAACAACGGTTGAATGTTGTTTTATTGATTCTACCCGCTTACATACAATCTTGGCTCGCAATAGCAAATTTGCCTACGAGTTGCTAAAATACAATAACAAACAAAATATTGAGATGCTCAATACTTTGATTGGCTTAACGCAAAAATATATGCCTGGTCGGGTAGCTGATACCTTGTTGTATTTGAAAAACAAAATCTACCACACAAATCCTTTTCATTACAAGCTCAGCAAGCAAGAATTTGCAGAGATGTCAGGCATGACAAAAGAAAGTTTCATTCGGAATATGAAGGAGTTGGAAGTCTCAGGCATACTAAAGCAAAGTCGGAATGAAATTGAGATTTTGAACGAGCCAGAATTGATAAAAATCAGTAAAAATGGCTGATTGATATTTGTCAATCATTCTCTCTAAATATGTCACCTCGCAAGGCTTCGAACTTAGTACTTTCCATTATACTTTTACGCTCAAACTAAAGAGATTGGAAGCAATTCCAGATTAAATGAATGAACTAAATTTTAAGCGTATGAAACTCAAAGAAATAACCAAGTTGTTGTTTGTAGCCTCGCTGGTATTGTTTATTATCCCCGCGTGTGTGAAAGAAGGCCCTCCGGGGATTCCAGGAGTCGACGGAGAAGATGGTCTTGATGGTGCAGATGGTGCTGACGGGCATGTTACTTGCTTGGTTTGCCACGGAGGCGATAATATCGAAGATATTCAAGGACAGTTTGCCATGTCAGTTCACAAAAGTGGTCTGGTTGCTGTGGCTTATGCCGGAGGTAGGGCAAGCTGTGCACAATGTCATTCCCATGAAGGCTTTGTTCAATTTGCAGAATTTGGTGAAATTTTTGGTGATATTACGAGTCCTAATGCATGGGAATGTGGAACTTGTCATGGCTTACATGATAGTTTTGATGCTGACGATTATGCCCTCAGACTGAATGATCCAGTGGTTCCAATATTCGATGCCACAACTACAATGGATCTTAAGGGGAATAGTAATCTATGTGCTAATTGCCATCAGTCACGTCGTGCTGAACCGGCAGTTGACATCCCAGGTGGAACTTACCGGATTACCAATACGCACTATGGTCCTCACCATGGCGCCCAGGCCAACGTTGTTGCAGGTGTAGGTTTTGCTGAAATCCCCGGATCAATACCTTATCCAACAGCTGGTACAAATACACACCTGGCTCAAGCCTCTTGTGTTGGCTGTCATATGGCTGATTTTTCTGGTGGACAAGGTGGTCACTCCTGGATCCCTAATATTGAGGCTTGTAATGATTGTCATAGCGGAGATGATTTAGTACCTGTGGCAGAGGATGAACTAGAATATGACTATAAAGGTTTTCAAACACTCATTGAGGAAGATCTCGTTGAATTGCGTGATCTGTTAATGGGACTTGGTGTTGTTGCAGGAGATGATGAGAATGGTTATCATCCGGTAGTTGGGGATTATCCAATGATTCAAGCGCAGGCTTTCTTTAACTGGGCAGGCTTGGACGAAGACCGGAGTCTGGGTGTGCATAATCCAGGATATGTTAGGGCTTTGTTGAAAAATTCTATTGACGCTCTTGAAGCAGTCGAATAAGAAAATGATTGGTTTTTAAGAAAAAAGCTTCTTATAAGACAGAAGCTTTTTTCTTATTGATGATAAGCTAAATACTACGCAAAATGAAAAAAAATAAAATATTCCTGATTATTGCTGTTCTTGGCTTAGCAATTAGTGCATGTGAGTATGATTTTATTGCGCCGGAGGAGGTACCTGAAATTCCCATTGACGAAGATGTGAGCTTTTCCGAAGAGATTCAACCAATCTTTACGGCACGCTGTGTTGATTGTCATAAGTCGGGAGGGCAGGCGCCCGACTTGACACAGAATAATGCCTATCAAAGCATCAACAGAATCAAATATATTGACTTGGATAATCCAGAATCAAGCATGATCTATTCCTATGTATTGCCAGGGGCTTCGACACACGGGCACAGGCAATATACGGCTACTCAGGCACAATACATTCTCGTTTGGATCCAGCAGGGAGCACAGAACAATTAGTGAAAATAAAAAGAAATCTACTATGAAGAAGACAATATTATATATCCTCTTAGGTCTGTTTGTTTGCACTAATTTATTTGCCCAGGATGATGAATCAGCCGAAGTGGTAGAAAAAGATAAACCTGTTCGGTTTGCCTGGGAAAGCGGGCTGCTGATTGATCAGCAAACGGCCCAGATACCAACGGTGAAGACTTTGGAAATGGTCATTCAGCATAAATTTGGACCTATTGACAATGGGAGTTCGGACTTGTGGGGGATCTATGCTCCTGCGGGAAATATCAGGCTGGGATTAAATTACGTAGTAGCCAACAATGTCCAGATTGGCTGGGGAATCTCCAGAAGGAACATGTACAACGATTTCAATGCCAAGTGGACTATTTTTGAGCAAACAAGAAAAAACCAGGTGCCTGTTTTTGTTACAGTCTACGCCAATGCGGCTATTGACGGCATGAATCGGGATGACGTTGAACTGTTTAACTTTGATGATCCGGAGACCAAATTTGATTATAAATTTAATAACCGCTTGTCTTATTTCGCGCAGTTAATTATCGGGCGAAAAGTGACCGAAGCATTATCTGTTCAAGGTGCGGTTAGTTTCTCACACGCCAATTTTGTACCTCAGTGGCACGATCACGACCGGGTTGGCTTGCATTTTAATGGCCGGTTGAAGGTAAGTCCACAAGGGGCAATTATTTTTAACTATGACATCCCCTTACAGATTGACGGCATTTCGGAACAACACTCGGATTGGAATTCAACAAACACGCCGGGATGGGACGGACCCTATCATCCGGAACAGAACCTGTCGTTTGGGTACGAAGTGTCCACCAGTACACACGCCTTCCAGATATACATGGGGAGCTCGCAAGCTATGTTGTTGCAGGACATGATGATTAATAATAATACTGGTATCGATTTTGATAACTTTGCGATAGGGTTTACAATTACCCGTTTGTGGAGTTTCTAATTAATAAACAAAAAATGAAGGAAATGAAAAAGTACAGAAAATTATTGACTTTGTCAGTCGCCGTATTTGTAGGCAGTTTGTTGCTGTCGTTTGTCACTGTTCAAGATAAAAAAGCTCCAGCTCCATGGGATGTGCCAGAGAAGTATGTGAAAATGGAAAATCCTTATGCCGGTGATGAATCACTGGATCGGGTAGGAAAGATTCTTTATATCAAGCATTGTCGTTCGTGCCATGGAAACAACGGTGAAGGCGATGGACCAAAAGCCGCCAGTATGAAAACGAAAATTCATTCATTTACTGCTGAAGATTTTAAAAAACAAGCGGATGGTGTTATCTATTACCAAACAGTTATTGGTCGTGACGAAATGCCAAACTACGAAAGCAAAATTCCAGATGAAGAAGATCGCTGGGCTCTAGTTAATTATGTCAAAACGCTGAAGTAAGAACTTGATGAGCCGGAAGCCTAAACTTCCGGCTTTTAATCTCCACAAACAAATGTCAACTTTTCTTAGGAGTTTTTTACTCATTGCATTTCTTTCAGTTGGGAATTTATCCAATGGGCAGGATAAAGAAATGCCCACCGAAAATAGCCATTGTTTAAATTGTCACGCCAATCATACGTATTCGTTTTTTAATGAATGGCTGGACGTGGAAACCAAAAGGATGATGAATCCTTTCTACGTTTTAGATTCGGTCAACTATGTGGTCGGCGTCCACGGAGGGTTTAGCTGTACCGATTGTCATTCGCCTGATTACGAAACTTACCCGCATAACGCTGAATTGAAACTGGAGCCATTGGCAACTTGCATTGATTGTCACGGAGGCGATGATACCTATGCCGATTACCAGTTCGATAAAATTGAAGAAGAATTTCAAAAGAGCATTCACTTTCAGAAAAGCGGCGAAAGTTTTACATGCTCAAAGTGCCATGACCAACACTATTACCGGGCAACGGCACGAACTAGCAGTACGGTTTCCGAGATTGTTTCTTACAATAATAACATGTGTTTGTCTTGTCACGACGATGCATTGAAATTTCAAACCGTGTCATTCGAGGAAAGTCCAAAACTCAGTCAGGTACACGATTGGTTGCCAAACCAAAAGCTGCACTTCGACATGGTTCGCTGTATTGAATGTCACACCGTAGTGGTTGATTCATTTATGGTTTCGCACAACATTTTGCCAAAAGAAGAGGCTTTAAGAAATTGTAACGACTGTCACTCATCGAATTCGATGTTGAAAGCATCGTTATATAAATATGAAAATTTGCAGGCTCGTTCGGAGGATGGGACCATCGGAGCTTTAATTACCAACGAAGCTTATATTATTGGCGCTAACCAGAATCCGTTGCTAAAACTGTTAAGCTTTGTTATTTTTGGTCTGGCTGTAATCGGGATCGCCATTCATTGGATTTTCCGAATCGTTAAAAAAAGTAAGTAATTATGACTGCTGAGAACAACAAAATATACCTCTATCCGATTTGGCTTCGTATTTGGCATGGAATTAATGCCATCGGAATTATTTTATTGATCTTAACCGGTATTCGTCTTCAATATTCAGAATTGAGCTTGATGGCTATGGATTTTAAACTAGCGGTACAACTTCATAATATCTTCGGCATAATTGTAACCGTTAATTATTTTATCTTCTTTATCGGCAACCTGATTACACCCAATAAGAAATACTATAAGATCAAACCTAAAGGCTTGGTAAAACGCCTCACCAAACAGGTAGATTATTATATCTCCGGTTTGTTCAAAGGTGAAGAAAGTCCTTTTCCAATTTCAGAGAAGCGAAAATTTAACCCCTTGCAGAAGTATGCTTATATTTTTGTGATGTATGTGTTTGTTCCGGTGGCAATTGTTACGGGTATTGCTCTGCTGTTTCCCGAATTGATTATTGAAAAGATTTACTCTGTTAGCGGTGTTTTTTTAACGGCAGTTCTGCATGGTTCTGTTGGATTTCTTATTTCAATCTTCTTGTTGATCCATCTTTATGTGGCTTCAATTGGTAAAAATCCACTGGATAATTTCCGAAGCATCATCAATGGATATCATGATATTCACCCGTCTGAAAAAGATAAGGGGAAAGTGAAATAGCTGGCGTTGACATCAAGGTGGTTTTTGGTTTGGTATAACAGTAGTTCAGGTTGAATTTAGGCATGAACGAGCGAGGATATATTGCAAATGAAATAACATTTACTCTAAAAGCTATCCTTATGAAATTACCACAATCTGTCAGAAATCTAACCTCGGTTATCGGTGCTGCAATTGCTTTGATCAGTTTACTGATTATCCTGTTCCTGTTTATTGTTTCATCCATTTTCGACATTGGAAGTTCTTACTTGGGAATATTCATTTACATCGCCTTACCCATGGTTTTGGTGTTTGGCCTGATTTTGATTCCAGTTGGTGTTTTAAAGCAAAAGAAACGCTTAAAGAAGTATCCGGAACAAGCTGGTACGAAGGACTGGCCAATGATTGACTTTAACCAACCATCGGTACGCAACGCCACGATCATTTTTGTTGCCGGTACAATATGTTTCTTGATTCTATCTGCTATTGGAAGCTATGAAGCTTTTCACTTAACCGAGTCGGATGAGTTTTGTGGGAAGCTTTGCCACCAGGTTATGGAGCCGGAATATACGGCTTACCAGGAATCGGCTCACGAGCGGGTTGGCTGCGTCGAATGTCATGTAGGTTCTGGAGCTGGTTGGTATGTCAAGAGCAAGCTTTCAGGCTTGTACCAGGTTTACTCGGTGATGTTTAACAAGTATCCAAGACCCATTTCCACTCCAATTCACAGTTTGCGTCCGGCACGCGAGACCTGCGAAGAATGCCATTGGACTGAAAAATTTTATGCCCGGAAAATCGATACGAAAAGATCGTACCTGGCCGATGAAAGCACTACCGAGTGGGATATTCATCTGATTATGAAAACGAGTGCAACATACAGTGTACAGGGGCTTCAGGAGGGAATTCACTGGCATATCAATCCGGATATTAAAATTGAATACCGTGCTGTTGATGAAGGACGGCACTCCATTTCGTGGGTGCGATACACCAATTTGAAAACCGGAGAAGTGAAGGTGTACGAGGACCAATCAATTGATACGGAAGGCGTCGACCTGGAAACAGTTGAAATGCGCACCATGGATTGTATGGATTGCCACAACCAGCCTTCGCATAATTACTTGTCGCCCGCTAATTTTATTGATGATTACATTACTTCGGGTGCAATATCCAGCGACTTGCCTGATATTAAGGTGGTGGCTATGGATGCCTTAAATACCGATTATGCGACCGTCGACAGTGCCATGTTGGGGATAGAAGCCTATGCCCGCGAATATTACGAAATTATGTACCCGGAAGTTTTAACCGAAAAGAAGACGCTTTATGACCAGGCAATGGAAGCCATAAAAACAGGATACAAACGAAATATTTTTCCTGAAATGAAAGTCAACTGGACTGTTTATCCAAATCACCTGGGACATTTGGAAACGGATGGCTGTTACCGTTGCCATAACGACCGGCACGAAACAGCGACAGGTGAAATCATTTCGCGCGACTGCAATCTGTGTCATGATATTCTGGCTCAGGGAACTGCCGGCCAATTGGCCTACAGAACAACTGAAGAACCATTGGAATTTAATCATCCGGTCGATATCAACGAACAATGGCGGACAACATTCTGTTCTGAGTGCCATTTTAGTTTGTATTGAGCACAATATTTGGTTATTTTCACGATTGGTTGAAAAAAATAAAATTGGTCTGAACGATAATAGCTACTTCAGCCTTCGATTTTAGGCTGGAGTAATTTTTTGTGAAAGAATTGATGTATGAGAGATTTATTATTTAAGCACAGAGAGAATGAAAAAAATAAAATCAGCGTTGTTTTCCATGTTACCCAGCTCTTGCCTGGTTGTTATTTTTGCGGTAGCCATTGGCTATGCAACTTTTATTGAAAACGACTACGGTACCCAAACAGCCAAGATTTTGGTTTATAATGCCTGGTGGTTCAATATTCTGCTGGGGGTTACCGCCATCAACTTGGTTGGAAGTTTACTGTATTACAAATCGTTTCAATTGAAGCGGTGGAGTATGGTCTTGTTTCATCTGTCATTTATCATGATCCTGATTGGTGCCGGAATCACTCGCTTTTACAGTTACGAAGGCATGATGCATATCCGCGAAGGACAAGCCTCCAATCAGTTAATTTCAACGGATACGTACATCAATGTTGAAGCGCGAGTCGAAAACCAAGTTGTCCAGGATCAGTGGGAAGTCATGTTTTCGCCCTATACCCGCAATGCTTTCAGTAAAGAGCTGTCGCTTGGAGGTAAGAAACTGGAGATTGAAATGCTGGATTACGTGCTGTCGGCTGTTGAAAGCATTGTGGCCGACGAAGGTGGAGAACCGCTGCTTTCATTCATTTTGGTCAATCGCAATGCTTCGCGCGACGACAGGGTGATTGCTTTGAATGAAGAGATGGCATTCGGTCAGTTTCGAATTAGTTTCGAAGGTGAAGATCAAAATTCAGCCTTGTATCTCCGTCGTTCAAGCGATGGTCTGGTTATGACCGCAAGGGACAGCGTCCGGGTGGTTTCGATGAGTGGAACAACCGAACAGCAGGTAGCTCCGGGCGAAGAGATTGCCCTAAACAGCCGGGGGATGTACCAGTTCAATAATTATATCTTTGTCATGAAATCCTACATTCCTTACGCGCGCAAAGTATTGTCAACGGCTACAGGCAACGAAGCCTCACAGGCCGGCGATGCCATCATGCTTGGTTTGGAATTGGATGGCGAGCAAAAGCAGGTGGTCGTTTATAAGAGTTCAGGTGAGCAACCCAGGCCATCGCGTGCCAATATTGGCAACCTGGCTGTTAATGTTAGTTTTGGTCCGAAAATGATTGAACTTCCATTCAGAATTCATCTGAATGATTTTCAGTTGGAACGTTACCCCGGGAGTATGAGTCCATCATCGTATGCCAGTGAGGTGACCTTGATTGATGAACGTAGCCAGGTGGAAATGCCTTACCGCATTTTCATGAATAATATTTTGGATTACGAAGGTTTTCGCTTCTTCCAATCATCGTATGATACGGATGAAAAGGGAACCGTACTTTCGGTGAGCTATGATTATTTGGGAACGATGGTCACGTACATTGGCTATTTCCTGATGACCATGGGAATGATTTTCATGTTTTTTAATAAGAAGAGCCGTTTTCAAGCTTTGCTGCGTTCGGGCAACCGGTTGAAAGCTTTGAAAAAGAAAGCCTTTGCTAGTCTCGTTCTGGGCTTCTTACTGTTTTTGCCAGCAGCGCTCAATGCTCAGAACAGCCAGCCGTTTACCATCGATAAAAACCATTTGGCCGAGTTCGGGACTTTGTTGGTGCAGGATCCCAAAGGGAGGGTAGAGCCTGTCAATACATTGGCAGATAAGGTGCTCCGCAAGATAAATAAGATGAACAAGTTCGAGGGCATGTCGGCTACCGAAGTATTTCTGGGGATGAGTGTTCGTCCGGCTGCCTGGGGGGATGTGCCGATTATTCGTATTTCGAACAGTGAACTGCAAAAGCAGCTTGGATTCAGAAACAAAACGGTTTCGTTCAATCAAATGCTCGATCCACAGACTGGTGTGTATAAATTGCAGAAACTGGTTGATGAAACCTATAAAAAACAGCCTACCCAGCGCAATAAGTATGACAAGGAAGTGCTTAGTGTAGATGAGCGCATGAATATTGTGTATCAGATTTTCCAAGGCGATTTTCTAAAAGTGTTTCCGGTTTTAAATGATGAAAATAATAAGTGGGTCAGCGAAAAGGTATTTTACGCCGATCCAACACATCAAACCGACAGCATTCAGTTGCTGACCGACTATTTTCAGGCGGTCAACGTCGCCATCAGCCAAAACGACTATCGCTTAGCCAATCAAAAAATGGACGTCTTGAAGGACTTCCAGCAGACCCATGGAAGTGAAATTATGCCTAGTCGATCAAAAATCAACTGGGAAATCCGCTATAATAAATGGAACATCTTTGGCTTGTTATCAAAGATTTGTGGAGTGGTTGGATTCTTTCTGTTGATTGTTCATCTTATTGGAATTTTCAGCAACAAATTAAAGCCAAAGAAATTTCTGACCATTGGTACTGCGCTGGTTGCATTGGTTTTTGTTGCCTACTCTTCCGGCCTGGCAATTCGTTGGTATATTTCGGGGCACGCGCCCTGGAGTAATGGATACGAAACCATGCTGTACATTGGCTGGGCCACCTTACTTTCGGGCTTTGTATTTCTGAAGAAATCACACATCACACTAGCCGTTACGACCATTTTGGCTTCCTTAATTTTAATGGTGGCCGGCATGAGTTGGATGAACCCGGAAATTACCAATCTGGTGCCCGTACTGAAATCTTATTGGTTGATTGTCCATGTGGCGGTTATTACAGCGAGTTATGGGTTCTTTGGAGTAGCGGCACTGGTTGGTTTTTTGAACCTGTTCATCATGATGTTTCGCACGCCCAAAAATTTGAAAAAGGCGTCCTTCACCATTGTTGAGCTGGCGTTGATCATTGAGCTGTCGTTGATTGTTGGCTTGGTTTTAATGACCATCGGCTGCTTTATTGGTGGGGTTTGGGCAAACGAGTCGTGGGGCCGCTACTGGGGCTGGGACCCAAAAGAAACCTGGGCGCTGGTCACTATCCTGGTTTACTCGTTTATCATTCACCTGCGTAAAGTTCCGGGAATGTACAACCATTTTGCATTGAGTGCAATGGCCCTGGTGGGGTTTAGTTCCGTGATGATGACCTTCTTTGGGGTAAACTACTACCTGTCGGGCATGCATTCCTACGCGTCGGGTGATGCACCGGAAGTTCCCAACTTTGTGTTTGTTACCATAGGCGTTGTGATCGTTGCTATTATTTTAGCTGCACGCTCCGAAAGCAAACACGGTGATGCCGAAAAAGTGGTTAAACTGGAAGCACAGGAAGAGAAGTAAGCGTATAACTCGATTGTGTTTATAAATTCTTGAGATGATTACAGGTCGTTAGAAGTTGTCCTCGAAGGCGGAAGACAGAAGGGGCCGCCACGCATTGCGGAAACTCGTCATTAGCGACTGACATGCTGTTTTCAGACCAAACAAGAATGTCGTGTAATTCATTTTATCGGTCGATGAAATTCAGCTCCTTGTCGGAACCGCTTGAAGAGGGTGGTTTTTTTCGGCATACTTTGAACTCAAACAAAGACCAGAAACAATCTTTTCTTGTGAAAAGGCAGCCGCAATAAAAGATGGGCAGCAATATAGTCAGGAGTGTTCGTTTTATTTTTATTTGTTTTGAAAGCTGCCTGCCATTTCCATCACACACATTTGTTTGTATTTCGGATGATCTCCGGTAGTAATGCCAACCGTTTTAAAAGCTTGGTCGAGAATATTTTTGCGATGGCCCCGGGCGGGAACACCATCGTCGATTAACAAGCTAACGACTACCAGGTAGGGGGAATGATCACCGTAGGTGATGTTTTCGGCCAGTTTTCCGTTCCAAGTCCCGAATTGTTCCACGCGGGTTTGCGGGTTGGAGCCGTTTTGCCCGGTGTGACCAACCTTGCCGCTTTTTCCCTGATCTTTTACCAGTACGCCTGCTGCCTGGCTCAATCCTTCCGAAGGGCTTAATAATGGAAGCGGTGGTGTTTTCTTTATCTCGCGGATGCATTCAAGCAGTGCTTTTTTTCCTTCCTGGGTTTTTATTGGCACAGAACCCGGAATGATGAACAATTCTCCATCGTAGGCATTTTTCAAGGTTTCCAGGTACTCTTCGGCATATTTTGCCGGATGAGCCCTCACCTTGTTGAGTTCAACCAATACTTGCTTTTCAAAATCGGTTAGGTAGGCAGCCGCTGAAATACCTGGGTCGATCGGTTGTCCGATCAGTTTTTGGGTCGACTGTAAAAATATCAGGGCTGTCAGTAGCATGAAAAGGCGTTGGGGCATGGCTCTGGGTTTTAAGATTATCACTAATTATTTTGCGGTCTTCGAGCGTGATCAGCCGATGGGCTTTGTAGACCACCGGCTGATCGTGCGTGCTAAAGATAACCGTTATTTTTTCTTGTTAGACAAAGCAAATTTGTTTTTGCGTGGAAAAAATCAAAGTGGAAAGTGTGCAATCGAATTCACATTTTATTTATTTCAATTATCTTTACGGGAACTACGGATCAAATTAACTAAATGCAATAGGATGAACGATACCCGAAGAGCTTTTATCAAACAATCGGCAGTGGTTACTGCTGGAATCGCCGTGCTGCCAACCATTCTGAATGCGGGCTGCGCTTCGCCGAATGAAAAAATTACGGTTGCACTCATTGGCTGTCGAGGCATGGGATTCAATAACCTGCAATCATTTCTGAAAAATGAGGAAGTTGAATGTGTGGCCCTTTGCGATGTGGATCAGCGTGTGCTCGATAAGCGTGCGGAAGATGTGGAAAAACTGACCGGTACACGTCCGATTTTGTACAACGATTTTCGTCAGGTCATTGACAACAAAGATATTGATGCGGTGATTGTGGGCACACCCGACCATTGGCATTGCCTTCCGATGGTTTATGCTTCGGAAGTGGGGAAGCATGTGTATGTTGAAAAACCAATTGGAACCACCATTGAAGAATGCAATGTGATGGTAGCCGCCCAAAAACGCTACGGAAACGTGGTACAGGTTGGGCAATGGCAGCGCAGCCATACCCATTGGAATGATGCCGTCAACTATCTGCATGAAGGCAACATTGGCCGGATCCGTTCTGTTCGTTCGTGGTCAAATGTGGGTTGGAAATCATCTATCCCGGTGGTTCCCGACAGCGAGGCGCCGGAAGGTGTGGACTATGACATGTGGCTGGGGCCGGCTCCCAAACGACCGTTTAATAAGAACCGGTTTCATGCTTCGTTTCGCTGGTATTGGGATTATGCCGGAGGCGTGATGACCGACTGGGGAGTTCATCTGCTGGATTTTGCCTTGTTTGGAATGAATCAGTACGTACCCAAATCAATTATGGCTGTTGGTGGCAAATATGCGTTTCCTGACGATGCCATGCAAACCCCCGACACCATGACGACCGTTTATGATTTTGGCGATTTTGGCTTGGTGTGGGATCATACCATTGGAGCTTATGGTGCGAATTATGGCGGACGCGGACATGGGGTGGCCTTTGTTGGTGAGTATGGAACGCTGGTGGTTGACCGCAGTGGCTGGGAAGTAATTCCGGAAACCAAAAGTACCGGAAAGAAAGACGGGTATGAAGGTATTAGCCTGCAGCAGGCACAAGGTGATGGACTGGACTTACATGTAAAAAACTTTTTAGATTGCATCCGTACTGGCAATAAACCAAATTGCGATATTGAAATTGGTGCACACATCGCCCGTTTTGCGCACTTGGGAAATATCTCGTATCGGTTGGGTAGAAAAGTGAACTGGAACCCCGATAAGCAGGAGTTTGAAAACGATGACGAAGCAAACCAATTAGTCAAGGCGAATTATCGCTCGCCATGGACATTGCCTAAGGTTTAGATATTCTGTTCCGAGCGGGTTAGTATGCCTTGATTTGTTCGGCTACTTTTTGCATTAGCCATTTGGGTGTGGAAGTAGCTCCGCAAATGCCAGCGGATTCTTTTCCTGTAAACCATTCCGGGTTCAGGTCTTTGTCCGACGAAATGAAATAGCTGTTGGGGTTAACTTGTTTGCAAACGTCGAACAGGAATTTGGCATTGGAACTTTTTTTTCCGCCGACAAAAATCAGAATATCATGCTGGGTGGCAAATTCTTTCATGCGTGGAACCCGGTTGGCTACCTGACGGCAAATCGTATCTTTAATGACCAGCTTTTCGGTTGATTTTTGGCTAATCTTTCCTGCTAAATCATGAAACTGATCCAATGATTTGGTGGTTTGCGAAAACAGGTAAGCCGGCTTATTCGGATTTATTTTCTGCAAGTCATCTTCATCTTCAATAATAATAGACTGGTTGTTGGTTTGTCCGTTCAGGCCAGTTACTTCGGCATGACCCTTTTTCCCCAAAATGATGATTTGACCATCTTTTTGTTCCATTTCCTTGAAAGCCTTTTTAACGCGCTGCTGAAGTTTGAGTACCACCGGGCAGGTGGCATCAACCAATTCAATATTGTTGGCTTTGGCGTATTCGTAGGTTTCTGGTGGTTCTCCATGCGCCCGTAACAGCACCTGGCAATTTTTAAGGGTGAAAAAAGTTTCGCGGTCGATGGTGATCAGACCAATGGCTTCGAGTCGTTTTACTTCCATCCCATTGTGTACGATATCGCCCAGGCAGTAAAGTTTTCTGCTTTGGTCGAGCGTTTCTTCCGCCTTGTTGATGGCATTCACCACCCCAAAACAGAAGCCTGATTTATGATCGATCTCTACTTTCAATGTGTCTATCTATAAGTTCCAAATTCCAGGTTTCAAATTCCAAGTTGTCCAAACTCTGGCGACCACTGGCGACCAATGACGCCTAATGACTATCAAATGACAACTGAATGACTCAAAATGTCTAATGCCAATTCCCAATGACTAATAACCAACATCCATTCGTTCTTTCGCTTTCGTCAGCGCCCATTCCAGCTGCTCCTCCCGGTTTAGGTAGCTGTTGTCCAGAATCAACGCGTCGTCGGCCTGTTTTAAAGGGCTTTCTTTTCGTCCCGAATCAATACGGTCGCGGTCTTCCACGTTTTTCAGAATATCTTCGAAGCTCATGGTTTGACCTTTGGCTGTCAGCTCATCGTAACGCCGTTGGGCGCGTACTTCGGCGCTGGCGGTCATAAATATTTTAAGTTCTGCATTCGGAAAAACCACCGTGCCAATATCGCGACCATCCATGACAATGCCTTTGTTTTTGCCCATTTCCTGTTGTTGTTTGACCATGGCTTTACGTACTTCGCGAATGGTCGCCACCGGACTCACATGACTGGCAACAGGCAACTGTCTGATTTCCTCTTCTACATTTTCGCCATTCAAATAGGTCTCATTTTCCCGGGTGGTTTTATTTAGTCTGAATTCAATGGTGATTTCGTCGAGACGGTCGATGAGTGCTTGTTCTTCCACCTCACCGTTTCCGGCCAGTTGATTACGCAAGGCAAACAGCGTTACTGTCCGGTACATGGCACCGCTATCCAGGTAAATGTAGCCGAGCAGTTTGGCTAACTGTTTAGCTACTGTGCTTTTGCCGCAGGAAGAATGGCCGTCAATGGCGATGACAATCTTTTTGTTGTCCCTATTTTGATTCATGATCGCAAAGATATTGTTTTTCGACAGAACAGCAGATTTAATGAAAACTTTCGTTTAAGTTGATGGCTACTGATATGTGGTTGCTGCTTGCGGCCAAGTGATAGCGGGCCGATCCGTAGTTGAAATGAAAACGGTTGACTTTGAATCCAAATCCCCACGAAAAGCCTACCGTTGAAGCTTTATCATCAAGCATCAGTTCTTGCCGGCGTTGGTAATTGTAGCCGGCCCGAATGGAGAAATTTTCTGAAGGCAGCAGCTCAACTCCTAACAATAGGTGGCGCATGAACATCTTTCCAAACCCATCTTCCTCCATCCGTGTTTCAAAACCCGTGCTGACTTCTTCGGGCTGAGCCAGTTTCCATTTTTGCAGGTGTTGCAGGGTGGCCGACAAGCGGAGTGGGGCATGTGCAAGTCGCTTAGAAAAGCCCAGTTGCAGGTCGAACGGAATGGACTCACGCTCGGCGCCATCGTAATAGGTGGTGATTTGTGTGCCCATGTTTTTGAAAACCAGCGCCACATTGGTTAGTTGATCCAGGCTGGCGTAGCTCACTCCGGCATCCAAGGCAATTCCCAGCGATTGGTAGGCTTCAAAGGAAGATAAAATGGGTTTCAGAGTAGCTCCCACGCGAAATCGTTTCAGCTTTTTCGACCACAAAATATTCAGTGCGTATTCGGCAGCTTTAAAGGTTCCGCCTCGTTCTCCAAACTCATCAGCATAAACAAATTTGCCGTAATTGATGTAGTGCATGCCCAAGGCGAAAGTACCCAAATCACCGTAATCTTTGGCATACGAAGCGTAGCCGAATTGAATATCGTCGAAATAATTGACATAGTTGACCAGTAGCTTGTTGTCCATTCCGGCATGTAACAGGGCGGGGTTGTTGTAGGCCACGTTTAAATCGGTTGAATCGTTGATGGCCACCTGATTGCCTCCGAGTGCTGCCATGCGGGCCGAGTTGGGCAGGTTCAGAAATTCGTAGGTGGATTCGCCTCCAATCTGGGCGCTAAGCCGGACTGTAGCAAAAACGAATACAAGTAAAATGAGTTGTTTGGTTATCATCAGCCAATACCGGTTTATTCAACAAGCACTAAAGATATTTTTTTATTTTGATCAAGAGATGAATTTGGCAGATTTTCACAGGTTTCGATGTTGATCGCGTGGGGCCGGGTTACCAATCTCTTTTCGCCAGCTCGTCGGTGATGGCATAAACTACGGGGCACACTTCGCAGTTTTTATGCGTCAGGTTCAGAATTTGGTAAAAGCGTTTGCGGTCGGTGTGCGGGTATTCGCGGCAGGCACGAGGCCGGTTTTCATAAACACAGCAGTAGTTGTCGCCCATAAGGAAAGGGCAGGGGGTCTGCTGAAAAACGTAATCCTGATCCTCATCCATATATAGGTACTGGCTGATGAAATCGACTGTCTTCATTTTCTGGCTTTTGGCCAGTCGTTCAGCATCTTTGTCTGTTACTATCGGACTAATCCCGGAGCAGCAGTTGGCACAGTCGAGGCAATCAAACTGATCGAAGGCTTCGTTATGCAGCGCATGAACAATCGCGTCAAGGTTTTTGGGTTTTTTCTTTTTTAATTTCTGAAATAAGACCGAAAATTCCTGCCGACGGTTGGCCGTCATTTGCCAGAGTTCTTCAGGTTTGTAGTACCGGATCGCTTCCATCTTTGCGTTTTCTGCGTTTCAACTGGACCAAAAATAGGGATTAGTTTGCTATTCTGAAATAGTTTTTAACGGGGCGCAAGCTTTCGATTGGACAGCATGGCAACCAGCAGGAAAACGGCCAGCGAACTGGAAATTCCGAAGATAATAGGATCCAGGCCAAAGGGGAGTTCCGGGTTCAGGATGATTAGACTGAGTGACGTTCCGCCACCGGCAATCATTGACCAAAAAGCTGCTGTCGGGTTGTTGTGTGTTTTAATTAGGGCCGCGATGACCGGAATAAACAGTCCTGAAACCATGAAGGTGTAGGAATGAAGCATTAATTCCAGCACGTTGGGCATTTTTAGCGCAATGAGCAGAGCCGCCACGCCGATCGCAAAAGTAAGAATTTGCGAAAATCGCAAGCTTGACGGGTGGTTGTGTCCACGAAAAATATCAGTCAGCACATTCCCCGAAGCAGCCATGAGACAGCTGTCGGCTGTTGACATGATGGCTGAAAAGTAGGCGGACAGCACGATTCCTGTAAGGCCAACCGGAAGGACGGTTTTCAGCAGTAGAGGCAAGCCCATTTCAGAGTCGATGGCGCTTCCTGCCGGAAATCCGGAGCTGGCCAGCATGCCGTTGTCGAAAGCTACTTTTGAGAGTAGTCCAAGAATGACGCCGGTAAAAGCCATAATGGGGTATTCAAATAAGCCGGCAATAAACCAGGCCCGTTGGGCCGATTTGGGCGTTTTTGAAGCGTAAATACGTTGGTAAAGGGTCATGCCGATAAACCAAATGGGAATGACGATGGCCATCCAGTTTAGGAATTGTTGCCAACTGATGTTGGTCAGGCTCAGAAACGAAGCTGGTAAGGTTTCCCGAATGGTTTCGTAACCTCCCACGGCATAATAGGACAGGGGAAGTGCTATGAAAATTAAACCGCCCATCAGAATGATCCACTGGATGGTATCGGTATAAATCACCGCTTTCATTCCGCCAATTACGGTATAAACTACTGCAATAACTCCCATAACCAGTAAGGCTGTGGTGAAGTTAAGTTCTGGAAATGTGGCTGACGCCAGTTTGGCTCCGGCCAGAATTTGCGAACTGGTAAAGCCTAGATAACCAACGGCCGAAATGATTCCGGCAATGAGCGCTACCTGTTTGCTGTAGCTGTTTTCGAGAAACTGGGGAAACGACAGCAGGTTTTGCCGCTGCGAAAGCCGGTGAACTTTTGGAACCAGAACAACGGCAGTTAACCAGGCGCCAATTAGCCCGGAGAATAGAAGCCAGCTGCCGGATAATCCCATAACAAAGCCCAATCCACCCAGTCCGATGGAGAACCCTCCGCCAACATCGGTGGCCACCACCGACAAGCCAATGTGTAAACTGTTCATTTTGCGTCCACCTACAAAGTAATCATCTGTATTTTTGTTGCGACGCAGAAAGAAGTAGCCCACGCCCAACATGAAGATGAGGTAGACCGTGAAAATGGTCAGATCAATCCAATGCATTATTTAAGGTCTACGTTGATGGTATAGTACGGTGCTTTTTCCGTGTTGCTCACCCATTCTTTGTCCAGAAGCGAATTCAGGTATTCATGTCCGCGCTGGTAGCTCAACTTCAATTTCATCAGGATATCACCCATCATAAATTTTTCGTTTTCACTCAACAGTTTAATAATTTCTCTCTCGGTGTTGTCTTCAATTTTTTTCAATTCAATTTTTTCTCTCATTATTATTGTTGTTTATATGGTGTTGCTGTTGCAGGAATTTCTTGTCCCTCGTCTGCCAATTTGAACCGCTCGCAGTTTTTCCATCCTTTATATCCCCGGTTGCAAAAAACGTTTTTGATCAGAAAAGATGAAATCTTCTCGATCTTTAATTCTTCCTGATATACCGGGCACTCTTTGGCATACGGACAAAGTTTTCCCAAATGTCGTTGACTAATCATTATTCAATGGTTTTATAATACACGTTCATACTTTCAATCTGACCGGAAATATTGGTGTTGTTTTTCAATAAACCCGAAAAACGGTACCCATGATTGATAAACGTTTTATTCATTCCCGGCGAATTTAATCGGGCAATGGTATATAAGGTTTTGTACTCCTGTTCTTTCAATTTTTCTTCCATCATTTCAAGCAGGAAGTAGGCCAGTTTGTGTCCGCGGTAATCGGGCAGTACGGCAAAGTCGGTCATTTCAGCATTTTTGTTTTCCGTATCAACTTCGGCTGATGAAACCCCAATCAGCTTGCCTTTGTCCCATACACCGAAGTAGATAACCGAACCGTTTTGCATGGTATCTTTGATGTATTCCGGGTTGGTAACCGGAAACGGGTAGGTGGCAAACACCTGTCCGAATATTTTTGACATTTCCGCGGCATGTTCGGGTCTGGCTATGCCTAGTTCGAAGCGATTGTTGGGCGCAACGCCATTGTTGTTGGGTGCTTCATTCAACAAATCGGTAAGGGTTGAAAGTGCCTCGCTTGGGCTTGCTGTTCGTTCTTCACTTAAGAATTTCGACATAAAAAACACATCACCCTGCCCTTTGTAAAAAGAAGGGATAAATGCTTCCTGCGTAAACCCATCCTGCAAAAAAACGGGTTGAGCAGCTGCCGGAATTTTTGCGATGATTTTGGTGTATCCGTTCACCTTGGCCAGCTCGTTCAACTGCCAGATTATGTTTGCGCGGTCATTCGGGTCGTATTTCAGCAGGAAAATTCGGTTGTTGAATTTTCCGTGGTGTACGACCGAATGGCCAATTTTTTCAATCAAGTCCATATTATTCCTCTCTTCTGTTATAGCGTTCATTATTCTCAGGAATTAACGAGATGGCGTCATTTGAGTCAGCCAATAGTCGTTCAATTCCGAGTGCTTCTATTTCTTCGCTTCCTTCCAGTTTCAGGTCGAGGTTGCAGTTTTCGCAATCCCGATCGCAAAAAATATTTTCGTAATGATCAGGCTCTTTATAGGTTGTAATGACACCTTCGTAGTTTCGTAGCACCACTTTGTGGGTCGACCACGAGATGATATAGTTGGGCATTACCGGAATTTTTCCGCCACCACCCGGAGCATCAATTACATAGGTTGGCCGTGCAAAACCGCTGGTGTGTCCAATCAGGCTTTCCATAATTTCAATGCCTTTGCCAATGGGGGTACGGAAATGCGAAAGTCCTTCCGACAGGTCGCACTGGTACAGATAATACGGGCGTACCCGGTTTTGCACAAGTTTGTGTACCAGGTTTTTCATAATCCGAGGACAGTCATTGACGTTGGCCAGTAGCACACTTTGGTTGCCGAGTGGAAAGCCTCCGTCGGCTAATTTGGCCAAAGCCTCTTTAGCTGATGTGGTGATCTCCCGAGGATGATTGAAATGGGTGTTGATCCAAAGGGGTTGGTATTTTTTCAGAATATTGACAAGATCGTCTGTAATTCGATAGGGAAGAACAACTGGCATCCTTGTTCCTATGCGAACAACTTCAACATGAGGAATAGCGGTTAGCTCGCTCAGCAGCCAGTCAATTTTGCTGTCGGGCAGCATGAACGGATCGCCACCTGAAAGCAGCACGTCGCGTACTTGTGGTGTTCGCTTAACATAGTCGATCCCTTTTTGGAGCTGTTCTTTGGAAGGAACAAAATCGATGTCGCCAACTTTTCGTTTGCGGGTACAATGGCGGCAATACATCGCGCAAATGTTACTTACGTGAAACAGAACCCGATCCGGATAGCGGTGGGTGATGCCTTCTTCCGGGCTGTCGCTGTCTTCCGAAAGCGGATCGGCCAAGTCGGTATCTAGAACATTTAACTCCTGAATATTTGCAAATGACTGCTTGAAAACCGGGTCATGTTCGTAATTTTTTTTCGAAATCAAGGAGGCATAATAGGGCGTAATGGACAAGGGGAATTTATCCGTTGTCTTTTTTAGTTGTTCTTTTTCTTCATCGCTAAAAACAATTCCGGTCAGCTTTTCAAATTGTTCTACGGTGCTGATCGAATTCTTTAGTTGCCACTTCCAGTCGTTCCAATTGGAAAGGGTTGACGTTTTATTGATTTTTGTTGCAATCGCTTGTTGAGCGCCATTAAAAATTCCCATAATAAGTCTATTAGTTTCTACAGGAACAAAAATACGCTTTTAGGCGTCAATCGCCAAATGTAGACTAGAGAGGGAAGGTAGCCTTGATTCAAATTTAACAGAGAAAGGGATTGATAACGAGCTTTTTGATGTGCTATTTAAAATGAAGCTAAAAAAGGATTTGGATTAAGAAATGGTGGTTTGATGAAAATTCCGGCTTTAAGGGATCAATTTCGATTAAATTTCGATTGCTTTATTTTCATCAATCAGTTCATCGCTGGTGAGCATCGGTGAAGCTTCCAATTGACCAATATCGAGTAGGTTGACCAGTGTTTGCAGGCTTTCCTGTATCCGTTGTAGTTTTACGTTTGGTAGCGATTGCAGCTTTTCCGTCAGTAGGTCGTGCAAAAGTGGCGGAATCCCGTTTAGCAATTCAGATCCTTTGGAGGTTAATGCAATGTTGACCACACGTTTGTCGCCTTGTTTAGGAAGGCGGGCCAGAAATCCCTTGATTTCCAGTCGGTCGATAATGCCGCTGGTGGTACTGGAATTCAGGTTCAGGAAGCGACGAATTTCTCCTTGTGTAGACTGAAAGTTTTTCGATGCGTGCAGGTAGCTCAAACACAGGATTTGAGGAATGCTTACGCCGTATTCTTTCTGTATTTTTTTTGATTCCAGATTGATTGATCGGACAATTTTCCGAATGGTAATTAGTATTTCAGTCGTATCCATGCTATTTTGTTTCAGTACGACAAAAATAGCTGAGTTTTTGAATATTCCAAAAGCAAAAATTGAATCGCTTTTGCTGTCAAAAGCAGATTAGATAGCTGTTCGGGAAAAATGTTGAGCGTTAAAAAAAGCAGTTTCTTTTGGCCTTTCATTTGATTTTGTTTGCAGGTTCAATTTCGAATGGTACCCTGAAGTCGCAGCCGCCTTTAAAGTTGGAACAGCCCCAAGCGGTTTTGCCTTTCAATATTTTGCCGGTTTGGCATTTGGGGCAAGTGGGTTCGTCTTTTATTTCAGTTTGAAGCTGGATAGCGTGGTTTTTTTGCAAGGCCAGCCGACCATCCAATTTCACACCGTTGTAACTGAATCCTTTGATCAAGGGTGATTTGCCTTTGCCAACAAGCGCTTGAACTTGCTTATCGGTTAGTTTTTTGCCAAAACATTTAAATGAGATCTTAAAATGACAGCCGTCGTTCCATTCGGAACAACCCCAGGCTGCTTTCCCTTTCAGCAGCTTTCCTTTTTTACATTTCGGACAAATCAATTCATTGGCCGTCTGGTCTGCACTTTTCTTTTTCCCTTTTTCCTTCGCCTGTTCTTCCGGATCTTCCAGGATAGTGATCTCCTTTTTTTTCGAATTTTTGCCTTGCCAGATCACTTCAGTCACCATGTTTTTGAGCTCGGCCATAAACTGGGCGATCTCCAGTTCGCCTGACTCAATTTGACGGAGTTTGCGTTCCCACATGCCTGTCAGTTCAGCCGATTTCAACAAGTCATTTTCAATGGTGTTGATCAGATCGATGCCGGTTGGCGTTGCCACCAGCCGCTTGCGTTCTTTTTGTATGTAGCGTCGGCGGAAAAGCGTTTCGATGATGTTGGCGCGGGTGGATGGCCGTCCGATGCCGTTTTCTTTCATCAGCTCGCGGAGTTCATCGTCATCCATGTTTTTTCCTGCCGTTTCCATGGCGCGCAGCAAGGTCGCTTCGGTGTAATAGTTGGGCGGCTGTGTTTGCTTTTCCTGCAATTCGGGTTGGTGCGGCCCATGTTCGCCGGTGGTAAATGCCGGCAAAATATTGTCGTCGGATTGGCCCGCTTTTTTGTCGTTCTGAAAGACGGCGCGCCAGCCGGGTTTTAAAATCTGCTTACCGGTTGCCTTAAACTGGTGCTGTTCAATGTTGGCTTCAACGGTGGTGTTGGCAATTTCGCAGTCGGGGTAAAAAACCGCAATAAAGCGTTTTACAACCATGTCATAAACTTTGCGTTCAGCTTCAGTCAGATCGATTCGGTAAACGCCGGTTGGAATAATGGCATGGTGATCGGTGATCTTTTTGTTGTCGAATACTTTTTTCGATTTCCGGATTTTCCCTCCGTTCAGCAACGGCTGGGTTAGGTTTTCATAGCCTTTCAGCGCTTTCAGTGTGCCGGGAACTTTCTTGTAAATATCATCCGACAGAAAGGTGGTGTCGACACGCGGATAAGTGGTGACTTTCTTTTCGTAAAGCGCCTGGATGGTGCGCAGGGTTTCGTCGGCACTTAGGTTCAGCTTGCGGTTACATTCCACTTGCAGCGATGTGAGGTCGAACAAACGTGGCGGATGCTCCTTGCTATTTTTCTTTTCAATTTTCCCGATGAAAAGATCCTTGTCCGAAATTTCCTGCAAGACTGTTTCGGCTTTTTCTTTTTGCTGGAATCGTCCTGTCGTATACGAGAAAGTGGCCTCGCGATAAAGGGTTTTGATTTCCCAAAAGGGTTCGGACTTAAAATTGTCAATCTCCATCTGGCGGTTCACAATCAGCGCGAGGGTGGGGGTTTGCACCCGGCCAATGGAAAGCACCTGCTTGTTTTGTCCGTACTTGAGGGTGTACAGGCGGGTGGCATTCATTCCCAAAAGCCAGTCGCCAATGGCCCGGGCGCTTCCGGCTTCGTACAGTTTGTCAAATTCTTCGCCAGGCAGCAACTTTTCAAAGCCTTCGCGAATGGCTTCTTCGGTCAGCGAAGAAATCCATAGCCGTTTGATTGGCGCTTGGTTTCCTGCTTTGGCCAGCACCCAGCGCTGAATCAGCTCTCCTTCCTGGCCGGCATCACCACAGTTAATGATTTCGTCGGCTTTGGAGATCAGTCGTTCCAAAATCGAAAACTGCTTTTTTACACCCGAATCATCAATCACTTTAATGCCAAATCGCTTGGGAATCATGGGAAGCTCATGGATGTTCCAGTATTTCCAGCGGGTGGTGTAGTCGTGCGGTTCTTTCAGTGTACACAAATGTCCAAATGTCCAGCTCACTTGGTAGCCATTTCCCTCGAAATAGCCATCATGCCGGGATTTTGCTCCAATAATTTGTGCAATTTCTTTGGCTACACTTGGTTTTTCTGCAATACAAACTTTCATGAAGATGGGCTTGGTGTTACAAGTTTGAATTTTTACAATTGTTAGTCGATCCCAGATTGACCGGATGTTCACCTCGAAAATAAAAAAGTTCAGTGTGAAGATTTTGCCCGAGAGGAACGAATTTCTGCTCGTTTGTCATGATATCATTTGATGATTTTCACGCGAATTCCGTTTTTTGTTAAAACCGAAAAAGTATTTTTTAATTTGTGCAAGTGCTTGTTGATGGTTTTAACGGCGACTTCAAGCCGCTCTTTTCGTGGTAATTCGCTTAAACGGATCAATAAAATACCTTTGTGCGGGAACTTGAGCCGAAATGCCAATTCGCCAAAGTCTTTATCCTCAGTGATGAGAAGGCAATCTTTGTCAGCAGCTATCCTCAGAACCTCTGAATCGCTAATTCCGCCGTGCCCCTCCGGAATATAAAATACAACGATTCCTTTTTGCCTTAGTCCTTTAACAATTCCGGAATCCACACTTTCATCGGCCACCAAAGCCATATCAAGATGCTTTTGGAATGATTACTTCATTTTTTATTGAGTCGGCGGCGAATAATAAACAAGCAACGACATCATTATTTGTCAAGCTTGGGTACGCCTGCAGCAAATCATCGATAGTATCTCCTGCTGCCAGTTTTTCAAGGATTAAATCCACAGAAAGTCTGGTATTGATCACGGTAGGTTTTCCAAACAACTTATCAGGATCTGACTCAATATGTAATTTCCAATCAACCATCTTTTTAAAATCTATAGTGTTTTAATTCCCAATTTCTGCATTCAAAGGTACAAAAATCAGAAAACTTTTGTTTTTTATTCACAGTAAGAAATTTACAACATTCTTATGCCATTCTCTTCCAGCGCAATCAACCGCTGCCTATACAATGAGCCGATCGCTTTCTTAAAGTTCTTTTTACTGATGTGCAAGGTCTGTTTAATCACGTCGGGCGAACTTTTATCGGTCAATGAGAGAAATCCGCTGTTGGCAGCCAGCTTGTTGAGAATGGACTGTGAGATGTCGTCAATTTTTTCGTAGCCTTCTTTTTGAAGCGACAAATCAATCTTTTCATCTTCGCGAATGGTTTTGATGAAGCCTTTCAGTTTTTGGCCGGTTTTGAGCGGTTGAAAGACTTCATTTTTATAGAGCATTCCCCAGTGGCTGTTGTCGATGATGGCTTTGAACCCCAGGTCGGTTTGTCCGGCAATAAGCAAGTCCACTTCTTCGCCTACTTCATAGTCAACCGGGATGTTGTCCACACATTTGTCCAGTTTTGAGGTGGCGACAATACGCTGGCTTTCATTGTCCAGGTAAACATACACGAGGTAGGACTTTCCGGCTTCCATGGTTTGCTGCTGCTCGCGAAATGGCACCAGCAAGTCTTTGGGCAATCCCCAGTCCAGAAAGGCGCCTACGTTGGTGACAGAAACGACTGTCAGCAGGGCAAAATCGCCCACCATGGCTTTAGGCTTTTCGTTGGTTGCCAACAGCCGATCTTCCGAATCGAGGTAGATAAATACCTCCAGCGTATCTCCCGGCTTGCATCCTTCAGGCACGTAGCGTTTGGGCATCAGGATTTCGCCGTGCGGGCCGCCATCGAGATAAATTCCAAAATCTACTTCTTTTACAACTTCCAATTCATTTATTAAGCCAATTGCTGCCATTGTTTTCAATTTTAATGTCGTGCACTTCTTCTGTTTTATGATCGCTTTTTGGTTTCGGATTGTTAAAATCCGGATAGACGACCACGGACAATTCTTTGTTGTTGCTATCGGGCAAAGGTACGTTTTCGGAGGAAATATTGATAACAACCCACCGATTTAATGGGAAAAGGAAAACGGTTCGTTAGAAAAGGCTTATTTTTGACGCTCAAACAGAAAATGCTTATGTCAACAGTTAAGATTGGATTTTTAGGAGCTGGTGGAATTGCCAAAGCACATGCTTTTTCATTGAATTCGTTACGATATTTTTATTCGGAAACGCCGCAGGTGGTTTTTGAGTCGGTGTGTTCGCAGCGGCCGGAAAGTCGTCGGCAGTTTGCTGAAAGCTACGATTTCCGGCAGGCCCAGTCGTTCAATGATTTTGTGCAGAATGAGGCGATTGACACGGTGCTGATTCTGGGCCCGAACAAGGTGCATGCCGATCATCTGAAGGCGGTAGCCAGCATGCCGAATGTGAAGCGGATTTACCTTGAAAAACCGGTATGTTCGAGCTTGCAGGAAGAAAAGGAATTGGCTGCCTTGGTGCTGGATGGCCGGAAGGTCCAGGTTGGTTTTCAGTATTTGCAAACGGCTTCGGTACGTGAAGCCATTGACTTTTGGAAATCGGGCAAACTGGGGAAACCCATTCATTTCGATTTGAAATATTACCATGGTGATTATTTGCAACAAAGCTACCGCGACAAACGGCAAACACGCTTAACGCCTGCTCCCGACGGTGGTGCGATGGCTGATCTGGGGTCGCACGGCATTAGTTTGTTGTTGGCTTTTTTGGGCTCAAAGCTTGAAATTACCAGTGCTTTGCAGGGTGGCCGGTTTGCGGATGTTCCCAAAGATTCGGATTTGTTCTCGCTGATTTCGCTTGTTGACTTGGAAACCCGAGCCGTTGGCAACCTATCGGCCAGTCGCATCAGTTCAGGAACTGGCGATCTGGTTCATCTTGAAATTTATGCCGAAAAAGGCACTTTGCGCTATTCTTCGCACCGGGCCGAATCATTCGAGTATTTTCTGGAAGAAACGCAGCAATGGGTAAGCCAGCCTGTTGGAAGTCATTATAAGCCCATCAGTAGTTTTCCTTCGGGACACGTGCCGCCGGGGTGGCTGCGCTCCATGATTCATGGGCATTACCTGTTTTTGGGCGGTCGCGATGAGAAAGCGTTTGTGCCCGATTTAAAGCATGGCTTGGAGGTTCAGCGCTTGGTTCGTGAAACGGCTGCGCATTTGGATACCTATAGAAAACAACTGGAAAAGTATGGCGAGAAGTAGCGGAATATTAATACATATCAGTTCATTGCCCGGAAAATACGGGATTGGAAGCATGGGCGAAGATGCTTTTGCCTTTGTGGATTTTCTGAAAGAAACCGGACAGAAATATTGGCAGATTCTGCCGCTTGGGCCAACGGGGTACGGCAATTCACCTTACCAAAGCTATTCGGCTTTTGCAGGAAGCGATTTGCTGATCAGTTTGGATAAGCTGGTGGAAGACAAATTGCTGAAGCCTGAAGAGTTGCACGATTTGACGCAGTTCTCGGAGCGAAAAGTAGAATACGAAAAGATCGGTTCATTGAAAAGTAATCTGTTGAAGAAAGCTTTTGGACGGTTCAATACCAAATTTGATGGCTTTAAGGACGCTTACTATATCTTTTTGGGCGAGCATTCGTGGTGGCTCGACGATTACGCTTTGTTTCAGACGTTGAAAGAATATAACCTGGATGTGATTTGGAACGAGTGGAAAGCGGAATACAAAAAACGGGATGTACATACGCTCGATAAAGCCCATTTGCAATATGCCGAGTCGATTAATTATCATCGGTTTGTGCAGTTTATCTTTTTCAAACAGTGGTTTGAGCTGAAGCAATATGCCAACGATCGTGGGATTCAGTTCTTTGGCGATTTGCCATTGTATGTGTCGCTGGATAGCTCCGATGTGTGGGGTAACCAGGATATTTTTCTGCTCGATGATGAAGGCATGCCGACGCATGTTGGCGGTGTTCCACCCGACTATTTTAGTGAAACCGGCCAGCTTTGGGGTTGTCCGGTATTTGATTGGAACCGGTTGGCTGAGCGCGGTTTTGACTGGTGGATGGCACGGCTGCATTTTTGCCTGAACATGTTCGACGTTATCCGGATTGATCATTTTCGTGGGCTGCAGTCCTTTTGGTCGGTTCCGGCCCGCGAAATGACAGCTATAAATGGCGAATGGTGGCCGGCTAAAGGTTACGAGTTGCTTCAAATGCTAAAGGCGCAACTGGGCGAGCTACCGGTGATTGCTGAAGATTTGGGAGTCATAACGCCAGAAGTGGAAAAGCTGCGTGACGATTTTAATTTGCCCGGAATGAAGGTTTTGCAGTTTGGTTTTGCTTCGGATGCCACCAACGAACACCTGCCACACAACCATGGGAAGAACTTTGTGGTTTATACCGGGACGCACGATAACAACACTACGCTGGGCTGGTTGAAGTCGGCTACGAAGGAAGAGCAAAAAAATATTCGGAAATATTTTAGGCGAACCCGACGTAGGGCGCTTGATCCGGTGATTGAAGCGTGTTGGGGTTCCGTAGCCGAAATTGCGATTATGCCCATGCAAGACTTGCTCCGGCTCGATGCCAAAGGGAGGTTGAATGTTCCCGGTGTGGCCTCAGGAAACTGGGAGTGGCGCTTTTGTTGGAGACAGCTCCGGCGGTCGAGGCGCGACTTTCTGAAAGAAATTACCCTAAAGTACAACCGGGGGTAGTTTAATCCCGGGTTTTATGTCGCCACGCTCAGTCTAATTTTTCGGCAATTCGGTTGATTGTTTTTCAATTTCGGGTGGTCATGACCGCTTTGCCAAAAAGCTTTCCCAAGGCATCCATTCCTTTGACGGTGTTGGTTACCGAAAGATCGAGCACACTGCAAATGACTTTTTGGTGCAATGAAAGGATTCGAAAAGATCCATCATCCGCAGTCCATGGGAACTCGATTTGAGTTTCCGGCTCATGTTTCAAAAAGGAAACATACAAATTAAATATCTGCAAGATTTCCTATTGTCTGTTCACTAAGTAATTCAGTTCGGTTACCCCGCAAGTAAATTGGCGAGTCGTTGGCAATAGCTTGAGCTTTATTTTCTCTTTGATGTCTGCAAACAATGGAATGCCTTGTCCGAGAATAATTGGATTGACAAATAACCAGTAGCCGTCAATTAAGTTTTGTTGAATGAGTGAATGTGTTGCTGTGGGGCTGCCAAAAAGCAAGATGTCTTCACCCACCTGTTGTTTTATTTCATTAATCCTGTATGTAAGGTTGTCGCTGATGATTGTTGTGTTGGTCAAACCCGTATTTCCCATTGTTTTTGAGAGAACCATTTTGTGAACTTTGCTATACCACTTCGAATGTTCAATGTCGTGTTTGGTTGCTGTCGGCTTGTCTCCTGCGGTAGGCCAGTAACTTTCCATCATCTGATAAGTTACTCGTCCATATAAGGCAGTGTCGCCTTTGCTGATCCGCTTGCCGACATAATCAAAAATTTCCTCGTCAACATTAATCCAGTTCATTTCGCCGTTTGGTCCTGCTACAAAACCGTCAAGAGATACGTGCATAAATGAAATTATTTTACTCATGAATTTGCTTTCTTTATTTGTTGGCTGTTCCTTAACATACCTGCCAATTCAATGGTTATGCGGACAATCCGACTTTATTTTTTCGACTTCGGCTCGGTTTGAAATCGGAGTCCATGTTCTTTTAGTGCCGAATGAAGTTTGGGCAAAGAGGTTTTCCCCATACCGTGTAGCTTCAGAATCTCCGATTCACGTCGTTCGGCCAGTTGATGGATCGTTCGGATGCCCTCGTTTTCCAAAGCCCTTCGTGCCGGAGCTGCAAGCAAGGAAAGAAAACCAGTCGCTGGCTTTCTTTCCTCTTCGCAAACCGCGCAAGTAGGGCAGTCACTGCTTTTATAGTATTGGTGACCGTTTTTACAGATTCGTAACGCTTTGTTTTTCGCCGGCATTAATCCGCCTTTTCCTCGCAGTTAACCATCCATAGCACGCCAAAACGGTCTTTGCAACTTCCGAAGTAATCGCCCCAAAACATGTCTTGTAACGGCATTTCCACTTCGCCTCCTTCTGAAAGAGCATTGAATAGGCGTTCGGTTTCCTTGCGGGTGTCGGGTTGCAGGTTGATGTAGACGTTGTTTCCCTGTTTTGGTTTGAACCCCATGGACTCAGGCGAATCGGATCCCATGAGCAGATGACCGCCAAGAATGGGTAAGGATACGTGCATCACCAGATCTTTGTCGGCTTCGGGAATGGGAGGCATGTCTTCGGATGGTGGAACATCTTTGAAACGCATGATCCCTTCGCCCCAAAATTTGGTTCCAAAAACAGACTTATAGAAATTGAATGCTTCTTCCGTATTCCGAGGAAAATTTAAGTAGGTGCTTACTGTTGCCATAATTGTTGTGTTTTTAGGTTGATAATTATTGTTCGCAAATTTCTTTCAGCTTATTCAAGGCCTTAGGCCAGGTCTCCGAGAAGTACTTTTCGTATTCCTGGTTGGTGTCTACATCAACCGAAAGGAGGGTTTTTCCCTTGGTTTCGGAGAAGGTATAGTTCTCCAGGGCACCGGCCCAGCCTTCAACTTCCGGACCGCTTGTAATCTCCTGGTCGTTTTGAATGATTCCGAGGTGTTCGATGCTGATGAATTCATTGGGGATGTTTTCCTTGATTCGGGCGACCATTCCTCCGGCGTTGCCTTTTTCATCTTCACCAATAAAAAGAATCTTTTCGCCTTTTTCCCATGATCCCCGGTAGTGCGATGTCGGGTTAAAAAGGGCGGTCCACTCGCGGTAGTGCTTTTCGTCGAGCATGGTTTGGTAGACCTGTTGCGCCGGGGCATTGATTTCAACTTCGAAATGCATTCTTTCCATTTTGCCAGAAGATTCGACATACTTTTCTTTGTCTTTCGTTTCCATGATGTATCATTTTAATTGGTGATGTGTGTTGCTAAGTAGTGCGAATAATTTAGTGTCATGTTTCGAGTCTTTAACAATCTGTGATAGAAGCGAAACCGAAAATATCAAATAGGTCCGTGACCTTATTTATTCGATAGGATAAAATTAATTCGATTTTCTTAGATCAATGGTGTGTAAATACGACGAATCAGGGGGAGGATTGCGACAATCCTTTGTCTTGGTTTCTTTTTATCTCCGGGGCTATTGTTGTTTAACCCCGTTGGGGTAATCGGTTTCTCTCGGAGAGGTCTATAAATCTAATAGTTTTTGTGACCCATCATATTGGTGTATAAGGGTAGCTTTTACAAGGGAAGGAAACCAACCACCTGCGATGGTGCGAACTCCGGTGTTGCGGTTTTCGAACTGTGATTGTTTCATGTTTATTTTTAGCCACAGAGAACACAGATGATAAGGATTAGAGAATTAGTCATTAGTGAATTAGTCATTGGTCGTTGGTGACCATTCATCGCCTGTGGTTGGACCCTTGGAACTTGGAACTTGGAATTTGAAGACATGAACCCTTCCGATTTCGATAAATCGAAACCACCTTCCCTTTTACAAGGGCAGGAAACCAACCACCTGCGATGGTGCGAACTCCGGTGTCGCGGTTTTCGGCCTACGCTGCTTTCGCCTACCGGCGAAGTGGGCGATCACTTTAAAAAGTTGTGGAGAATCAGCGTTATCCTGTTCAAAAAACTTTATTTTGTGTCCTAACCTTAGTAGCCCTGTTAGATTTACTCCCCTCCCACCTTATTTCTTAAATGGGTGTATAAATTGTTGTATTCAATCTTCATAAAATAAGGCAAATAAGGTTGTGTCTCTACGTTAATCGCTAGCTACTAAGGTTTAAAGACTAAAAATAAGGGTTTTTTATTCAAATCCGTTGTGTTCTATCTTCTGGTTCTTAGAAAAAAGTCCAGTTCAAGTGAGGGTTAAAACTCATAGAGATGTGTATAAAGAAGGGTAGCTGTCCATGGGGAGCAATTCAACTTGTTAGAGAATATCTATAATACTCTTGGGAGAAGGGTAGAATGCTTCGGGAATAGGGTAGAACGCTTCGGGAGTGCGAGCCACGAATGCACGAATGAATAGCTCATGGCCTGCGACCATTCGATTGTTGGTCCACAAATGACACGGATTCCACCAATTTTTTTAACCGCTTCTAAAGCTTGATTCGATTGGTCGCAAGCTGACGACGTTGGCAGGTCGTTCTTTCCTCGCAGGACGGACAAACCCTAACTTATGGAGCGTCTTTCCGAACTTGTTTCGGAATCTGTTAATAAGATGAACCAAGGCTATTGTTTTGCTTTCTGACCCTTCCGATTTCGATAAATCGAAACCACCTTCCCTTTTACAAGGGCAGGAAACCAACCACCTGCGATGGTGCGAACTCCGGTGTCGCGGTTTTCGGCCTACGCTGCTTTCGCCTACCGGCGAAGTGGGCGATCACTTTAAAAAGTTGTGGAGAATCAGCGTTATCCTGTTCAAAAAACTTTATTTTGTGTCCTAACCTTAGTAGCCCTGTTAGATTTACTCCCCTCCCACCTTATTCACCTTATTTCTTAAATGGGTGTATAAATTGTTGTATTCAATCTTCATAAAATAAGGCAAAATAAGGTTGTGTCTCTACGTTAATCGCTAGCTACTAAGGTTTAAAGACTAAAAATAAGGTTTTCTATTCAAATCCATTGTGCTCTATCTTCTGGTTCTTAGAAAAAGTCCAGTTCAAGTGAGGGGCAAAACTCATAGAGATGCGTATAAAAGGGTAGCTGTCCATGGGGAGTAATCCAACTTATTAGAAAATATCTATAATATTATTGGATATCATAGATACATTCTAAAAGATTCTTCTTCGGGAATGGAAGATCTTTCTTCGGGAATAGGGTAGAATGCTTCGGGAATAGGGTAGAATGCTTCGGGAATAGGGTAGAACGCTTCGGGAATAGGGTAGAACGCTTCGGGAGAAGGGTAGAACGCTTCGGGAATAGGGGAGAATGCTTCGGGAATAGGGTAGAATGCTTCGGGAGAAGGGTAGAATGCTTCGGGAATAGGGTAGATTGCTTCGGGAGAAGGGTAGGAAGCTTCGGGCTATTGACTTAGATAAACCGTTCGAGTGCTTCCATAAATAATTTGGGTTGCTCGGCATGAAGCCAATGTCCCGCATCGGGAATGGTTGTGATTTGCGCTTCGGGGTAAATCTCCTTAATCTTCTTCTCATCTTCTTCGGAAATGTAAGGTGATTTTTCGCCTTTGATGAATAGCACCGGGTAATTTAAAATCGGCATCCGGTCTTCCATCCAGCGGTAGTTGACGCCACTGATGATTTCGTCCAGGTGGTCGTACAACACATCGACATTGATGCGGCAGTCGAATTTTTTGGTTTGTTTATTTCGATAAACATTTTTCAGCAGAAACATCACCAGTCCCTTATTGTCGAGCTTCAGACTTAAAAAGTCGGCAATTTCCTCGCGTGTTTCAAACTGATGTTTGCGCACTTCTTTTAGCGATTCGAGAATATGCTGGTGCAGGTAATACTGGCCTTTTTCTTCCAGTTCAAAGTAATTTTTTGGGGCAATATCGGCCACAATTAGCTTATCAATCTTTTCCGGATAATCTGCCGCGAAATACATGGCTGTTTTTCCGCCCATGCTGTGCCCAATGACGATGGCTTTCCCAATTTTGTGCTCTTCGAAGAAACCTGCTAAATCTTCGGCCATCCCTTCGTAGCTGTGTTCATCGGCATTGGGCGAGCGGCCATGGTTGCGCTGATCGACCAGATACACATGATGCTTTTTGCCCAGCTTTTTACCAACCGTCAGCCAATTGTCGGACGAGCCGTAAAGCCCGTGCACAATCACGATGGTATGCTTATTTTCTTTGCCTTCTTCTCGGTAATATAGTTTCATAGTGAAAGATGCGGTATTTTTAAAAGCCGGTTTCTCCTCTGATATTTAGAAGAATGATTCTTTTAAAACGATGTGAATGCCAGCTTGTTTACGGCTGAATACATTCCAGGTACTCGTGAATCGTATTTCTCAATCCCAGGTAAAGGGCATCGGCAATAAGGGCGTGGCCAATGGAAACTTCGTCGATGTATGGAATTTTGTCGATCAGGAATTTGAGATTTTTCAGGCTCAGGTCGTGACCCGCATTGATTCCCAAGTTTAATTGCCGGGCCAGCTTAGCTGCTTCAACAAAAGGGGCAATGGCTTTATCCGGATCCGAAGGATAGACGGCTGCATAGGGTTCGGTGTACAGTTCAATACGATCGGCTCCCACTTTAGCCGCGCCCTCAATGGCATGTAAATCAGGATCAACAAAAATTGAGGTCCGGATTCCGGCAGCCTTTAGCCGGCCAATCACATCGACCAGAAAATCGTGGTGTTTTACCGTGTCCCATCCGTGGTCCGAGGTTAATTGCCCGGGCTCATCGGGCACTAAGGTGGTCTGATTGGCTTTGATATCAATAACCAGTTTTATAAAATCGTCGCTGGGATAGCCTTCAATGTTAAATTCGGTGGTAATATGGGGTTTAATGTCATAAACATCTTGCCGGGTAATGTGCCGCTCATCGGGGCGTGGATGGACGGTAATTCCTTCGGCACCAAATTTTTGACAGTTGATTGCTGCATCAAGAACACTGGGGATTTTTCCTCCGCGGGAATTTCTTAGTGTTGCGATTTTGTTTATATTTACGCTTAGTCTTGTCATAATGATAAAATAGAGGCCTGCAAGTTACAATATACATTTGAAACAATTAAGAGATTGATCGCAAAACACCTCATATCGGACGTTATTCCTTCATTACGATTGACTGATGATGGACAAAAGGCGCTGAACTGGATGGAGATTTTTCGCCTCTCGCACCTGCCGGTTGTGAACGATCACGAGTATATCGGATTGATCTCAGATAAGGTGATTTATGATCTGAATCTGATTGATAAAAAAATGGACGAATGCCGCGACCACCTGACGTCTGTGCATGTACATTCGAATCAACATATTTATGAGATTGCTTCGGTGATGTCGGAACTAAAATTGAGTTTGGTACCCGTTCTCGATTTGAAACACAGCTATATGGGCGTTATTTCGGTGATGGATTTGTCGAAGAAATTTGCCGATTTGGTTGCGGTTCACGAGCCCGGTGGCATTATTGTGCTGGAGTTGACACCGATCGATTATTCCCTGCCTCAGATTGCCCAAATTGTAGAAGGAAATGACGCCAAAATTTTGAGCTTATATATTTATAAAGAGGAAGATTCGAAAGAACTGTTGATTACACTGAAAATTAACCAAGTTGATTTGTCTTCAATTATTCAGACTTTTGTACGTTACGATTACTCAATCCGGGCCGTTTTTATGGATGAATCCATTCTTGATAACTTGTATGACGACCGGTATAATCAGCTGATCAAGTATATGAATATTTAGCCCAAGCATACCCTATGATTATTGCAATTTTTGGAATTCACACTGATTCCGCCTTTACATCTGATTTGACCAGATTGTTTGACTTGCTGAAAGAGCGAAATATTCAGTTTTATATGTACAAACCATTTTTCGAGTTTGTAAAAGCCAGCTGTCATGTTCAGCCCGATGTTAAGGGGCTTTTTAATGCCGGAAATGATTTACCCGACGAAGTTCGTTTTCTATTTAGCATTGGTGGCGACGGTACTTTCCTTCAATCGGTTCTGACCCTGAAAAACAAATCCATTCCGGCTATCGGTTTGAATTTGGGACGGCTTGGTTTTTTGTCCGATATATCGCGTGAGGACATGCATGAAGCGATTGACCACATCATGAATGGAAGGTACGATGTGGAAGAGCGGTCTGTTCTTCAGTTAGATGAAACACAGCATTTGTTTGGCGATTTTAACTATGCTTTAAATGAAATTGCAGTCACCAAGCTGGATACTTCTTCCATGATTCGTATCCATACCTATTTGAATGAGGAATATTTAAGTACTTATTGGGCCGATGGTTTGGTTATCGCAACAGCAACCGGTTCCACCGCTTACTCATTAAGTGTGGGGGGACCAATCCTGACACCCGATGCCAAAAGTTTGATCATTACCCCCATTGCACCTCACAATTTAACTGTGCGCCCGATTGTTGTCCCCGACAATATCTCCCTTCGGCTGCAGGTTGAGGGACGTGGCCTGCAGTTCCTGACCTCGCTCGACTCCCGTTCCGAAGCCATTGGTTTTCCGGGTGAGTTACACATCCGGAAAGCTGAGTTTCATGTCAAAACACTGAAGCTCCCCGGGCATAGTTTTTTCAGTACCCTTCGTAATAAGTTGATGTGGGGCGCAGACAAACGAAATTAATCAATTTAGCTTAACAATTTTTAACCTCTCTTTGGGTTTTATAATAGGCAGTCGGTAAGATGTTTTGAGAATTATATTACTTTTGTAGCTCTTGAAAGGAGTGATGTTTTAATGATGTAGTTATATGCCAGAATGTTTTACCATGCTGTCTTTTTATTATCAACCTTTCAATGAAAAAGATAGTCGATGAAAAGATTTTTTATAATCATTTTTAGCATCCTGACTTTTAGTTCGGTTTCTGCTCAAAATTCGGCGGATATTGGCATATGGGGCGGCATTGGTGGTTACATGGGGGATATGACTTATATTGATCAGGCAAGTTCTTTGAATCCAAATGGTGGGGTATTTTTTCGTTACAATTACAATTCGCGGGTGAGCTTACGTACCATGCTGCTGTTGGGATCCATTGGTGCAACGGGTAATTATGAAGAGAAGCCTTGGGATTTTGACAAATTTGTGACCGACATCTCGGTAATGGGCGAGTTTAATTTTTTCAGGTACATCGTTGGTAGTAAGCGGCATCCCTGGACCACGTATTTGTTGGGAGGAATTGGAACCAGTTTGTATAAGTATACTTACGATCCGGGACGAATGAGCCAGATACTTTATTACCTGAATCCTGTTCAGTTGAATTCTGTTCCTAATGAGATAAGGGCTGAACTGATTATTGACGCAGAAGAATCGGTTATCGGGTTGAATATTCCGCTGGGATTTGGAGTCAAATTTAGTATTGGAGAACGAATGGGAGTTGGTGTTGAGGCTATTTTGCGAAAGTATTTCAACGATAAAATAGACAATTTGGATGATCCGCGTAAGTTTTATTCCATGGATATCAATCCGGACGGTGATCCACCGGGCGGATGGAAAGGCTACAACAGTTTTCTCCATAATAACGATTTTACCTTCCATTTGGGAGTTCATATAACCTACCGGTTTTACAGAGGCAACCAGGAGTGTCCGGTATATGAAAATATTAACTAGAGTAAATGAGCGTTAAAGATAAAATACAGAAAAATAAGCTGCCAAAGCACATTGCCATTATTATGGATGGCAATGGAAGATGGGCTGCCAAACAAGGCAACGAGCGTATTTTTGGGCATGAACATGGCGTTGAATCTGTTCGTTCCACCGTTGAGGGAGCTGCTGAAATAGGACTTCAATATTTGACTTTATATGCTTTTTCAACCGAAAACTGGTCACGACCCGATGTGGAAGTGAATGCGTTGATGGGTTTGCTGGTGCAGGCAATCAATGATGAAACAGAAAAGTTGAAAGAACAAAATGTACGGCTAAGTATGATTGGCGATCTGGAAAGTTTGCCACCCGAAGTTCAGTCTAAACTGAATTGGTCGATTAACGAACTGAAAAATTGCACCGGGCTAAACTTGGTGCTGGCCTTAAGTTATAGCTCGAAATGGGAGATTACCGAAGCCATCAGGAAAATTGCCACAGAAATTAAAGATGGCAGTTTACAACTCGAAGAAATTGATAATAATCTACTTGATAAATACCTTGCTACAGTTGGAATACCAGACCCCGAATTACTTATCCGAACAAGTGGAGAGAACCGGGTGAGTAACTTTTTACTCTGGCAAATTGCCTATGCGGAGTTCTATTTCACTCCAAAGCTTTGGCCCGATTTTCGTAAAGACGACCTCTTTGAAGCGATTTGCGATTTTCAAAACCGAGAGAGAAGGTTTGGTAAAACCAGTCAACAACTAGTCAGCTAATTAATTCCAGAAAATGCGTAAACTGAAATTTTTCTTTATCCTATTCTTGTTTAGTATCAGTGTTCATGCCCAGGTAAATGATGACACGAACTTTACGATCCGGTATTCCAGTCCACAAAACTATACAATAGCAGGTATCAATGTATTAGGTATTCGCTACCTCGATTCCAATGTTTTGATCCAGATTTCAGGGCTTGCTGTTGGAGATGAAATCACCGTTCCCGGCGATCAGATTACAACGGCCATAAAAAAACTGTGGGGACATCAGATGTTTTCGGATGTAAAAGTGGAAGCCAGCCGTATTGAAGGCGACAAAATATGGATTGATATTTATTTACAGGAAAGGCCAAAGCTTTCTGATGTTAACTTTTACGGTATTTCGAAAGGTGAACAGAATGATATCACCGAAAAAGTGTTGTTGTTGAAAGGCAGTCAGGTGACCGATAATCAGCTGAACAATGCTGAGCGGATTATTAAAAATATTTTCCTTGAAAAGGGATTCCTGAATACCGAGGTAAATATTGTCCAACGAGATGATACGGCAAATGTGAACAGCGTGATCCTGGATATCAACGTGGACAAGAAAGAAAAAGTAAAAATTAATGAGATTGTTTTTCATGGGGTTGACGAGGTGAAGATCGCAATGCTTGAAAAAGCGATGAAAAAGACCAACGCCAAAAAGCTGAAAAACTTCTTTAAAACAAAGAAATTTAACGAGGAAAAGTTTGAAGAAGATAAGCAGAATGTCATTAAGAAATATAACGAAAGAGGTTATCGCGATGCGATCCTTGTCAAAGACAGTATTTCGAAAATCGATGATGACCTGGTTCGATTGGATATTTGGGTCGAAGAAGGAGATAAGTATTATTTTGGCGATGTCAACTGGGTGGGAAATACCATTTATCCTCCTGAATACCTTGATGCTTACCTGGGAATCAAAAAAGGCGATATTTTTGACCAGAAGCTGTTAAATAAGCGGCTGACCGAAGATGACGATGCGGTAGGCAACCTCTATCTGGATAATGGTTATTTGTTTTTCAACCTCGACCCGGTTGAAGCCCGGGTGGACAATGACTCGATTGATCTTGAAATGCGTATCTACGAAGGCGACCAGGCAACCATCAATAAAGTCATCATTGAGGGAAATACCAAGACACACGAACATGTGGCCCGCCGTGAAATTCGGACAATTCCCGGAGACTTGTTCAGTAAGGCAAAAATTATTCGCTCGGTGCGTGAATTGTCGCAGCTGGGACACTTCGATCCGGAAGCCATCAACCCCAATGTCATTCCGCATCCCGAAAATGGAACCGTTGACATTAAATACGAATTACAGGAAAAAGCCAACGATCAAATTGAGCTTTCCGGAGGCTGGGGAGCTAGAATGTTTGTTGGAACCGTTGGGTTGAGGTTTTCCAACTTTTCGGTACGTAACATCCTGAACAAGGAAGCTTGGCGTCCCCTTCCGACCGGTGACGGTCAAACCTTGAGTCTTCGTGCCCAAACCAGCGGTAAGTTTTACCAATCGTACAGCGTATCGTTTATTGAGCCTTGGCTGGGAGGTAAAAAACCAAATTCACTCTCCGTTTCATTTTCTCATTCTCGAGTTAATTATTCAGCCAACAACTTATACAATAGGGGGACTTCCGGTTATGGTAATGTCTATAACGGTTTTTATCCATCATCTGGCTATTCACGTTTTGGCTACGGCAATACTTATGGAATCTCCGATCCGGGAAGCTATTATCAATACAATGACAGTAAAACTTCTGATGATGATCAGATTCAGGTGACGACTTCGTTCGCGTTGGGATATGGTTACCGCCTTTCGTGGCCCGATGACTTTTTTACCGTGTATCATGAGTTATCGCTGGAGCATTATAAGCTTCAAAATATGGCGGGGTATTACTACTTTCTGAGCGATGATGATGGTTCTGGTGGTGGTGGCTTCAACAACATAAGTTTCAAAACTGCTTTTGGACGAAACTCAGTTGATAACCCGCTTTATTCAAGAAACGGATCCGAGTTTTCGCTTGCTCTCCAGCTGACACCTCCATTCTCCTTGTTTAATGATGTGGATTACAGCAATCCAGATCTGACCAGTGAAGAACGGTACAAGTGGATCGAGTACCACAAATGGAATTTGAAAGGTGCTTGGTTTACACCGCTCTCCAAAAATAAAAACCTGGTGATGCATACCAAATTTGAATACGGATTTTTGGGTTACTTCGATAAAAACAGAAGGTCTCCGTTTGAACGTTTCCGTGTTGGGGGATCCGGAATGTCCGGCTATAACCTCTACGGAGCAGATATTGTTTCGTTGCGGGGTTATAAAGACTACAGCTTGAGTAGACAGACAGGAGCAAATATGTATAATAAACTGACCATGGAAATGCGCTATCCCATCACATTGAAACCATCAGCGACCATTTATGTACTAGGGTTCCTTGAAGCAGGTAATGCATGGGATGATTTTGAGAATTACAACCCATTTGACTTGAAGCGTTCAGCAGGAGCGGGGGTTCGCATCTTTCTTCCCATGTTTGGTTTAATGGGGATCGACTGGGGGTATGGGTTTGATGAGTCTGGCTGGCAGAAGGATGCTGGAGGAAGTCAGTTCCATTTTGTTATTGGACAGCAGTTCTGATGGTTATGCAGTTGGATCGGTATTTGTTTGCGAAGGAACAGTATGAATTTAAATAGATTTGCTATGAAGAAGAAAGTGTTATTATTTGTTTTCCTGATTGCTTTTGGAACAGTTGCAATGGCACAGAAATATGCCTTCATCGATACTGAATATGTTTTAGAAAATATTCCTGCTTATAGTGCAGCACAAGAACAATTGGATCAGATTTCAAAGCAATACCAAAAGGAATTGGAAACCATGCATGCTGAAATTGAACAGATGTATCAGGATTTTCAGGCCGAAGCGGTTTTATTGTCTGAAGACATGAAACGTAAGCGCGAAGATGTAATCATCAGCAAGGAACGAGAGTATAAAGAATTGCAACAAAAGTATTTTGGCCGCGATGGTGACTTGTTCAAAAAGCGGCAGGGGCTGATTAAACCCATTCAGGATGATGTGTTCAACGCCGTTCAGGATTTAGCTACAGAAGGCAGTTATGCTGTTATTTTTGATAAGGCAGGAAGCTTGACCATGCTGTACACCAATCCTAAATTTGACCTAAGCGACCAGGTGCTTGAAAAGCTTGGTTATAAAAATTAATAAGCTATATTTGTCAACAAAAATTTAAAATCCGAAAAAGATCATGAAAAGTATTGCCAAAATTTGTTTAGTAGCTGTCATGTTCCTCGCAGCAGGAATGGTAAATGCTCAAACATTAAAATTCGCCCATATCGATTCACAGGCCCTGATTGAAGCGATGCCTGAAACAAAAACTGCTCAAGCATCAATCGAAAAGGAAGCCAAAGGTTTAGAAGACCAAATGGGTGCCTTGCAAAAAGAATATCAAACGAAATTAGCTGATTTGTCAGGCAAAGAGGATTCGTTAACTGAGATCGTATACCAATCGAAAGTTGAAGACTTGCAAAGTCTACAGCAACGGATTCAGAATTTCAATTCTTCGGCACAACAACGCTTGCAACAAAAGCAGAGTGAACTGATGCAGCCTATTTTTACTAAGGCAAATGAAATGATTGCAACAGTGGCGAAAGAACAAGGCGTTATTTATGTGTTCGACTCCAATGCAGTTTTGTACAAGTCGACTGCAAGTATTGATTTGCTGCCTCTTGTAAAATCTAAACTGGGAATTCAGTAAGACTCAAAAAATAGTTTTGAAAAGCCATCTGTCTTCGGACAGATGGCTTTTTTTTTTACTTTTGTTTTCAAATCAAGTTATGGCAGCAGCTAATCATCCTATCGGTGTTTTTGATTCGGGTTACGGAGGCCTGACCGTACTCAAAGAGTTTGTCGCACTTTTGCCTGAATATGATTTTATTTATTTGGGCGACAATGCCCGAACACCTTATGGAACCCGATCGTTTGATGTGGTTTATGAATACACATTGGAAGCCGTCAGACGGCTTTTTGACGAAGGTTGCCACTTGGTAATTCTGGCTTGCAACACGGCATCGGCCAAAGCCTTGCGAACCATTCAGCAACGCGATTTGCCCCGAATAGCGCCCCACAAACGGGTGTTGGGAGTTATTCGTCCAAGCGTTGAAGAAGTGGGCGAAAGCACCCAAAACGGGCATGTTGGTGTAGTGGCGACTTCGGGAACAGTGGCTTCCGAATCGTACCCCATTGAATTGGAAAAGTGGTCGGGAGGAAGGGTTAAACAAACGACGCAGGAAGCTTGCCCCATGTGGGTGCCTATAGTAGAAAGCAATGTGATGAATACAGCCGGAGCCGATTTCTTTATCCAATCCAATTTGCAGTCTCTTTTTCAGAAGGATCCGATGATTGACAGCCTGATTTTGGGATGCACGCATTACCCCTTACTGATTGACAGTATTCGCAAATACGTTCCCGGCGAAGGAGTCCGGATAATTGAGCAGGGGAAAATTGTGGGGCGAAAGCTTCAGGATTACCTGCAACGACATCCCGAAATCGATAAAAATTGTACCAAAACGTCAGGCCGAAAATTTCTGACCACTGAAGATGCTTATTTCTTTGAAGCCCGTGCGAAACAGTTTCTCGGGTATCCTATTCAGGCCGAAAAGATTGAATTATAAGCCAACCGGCTGATCGCTAGTGCTTGTTGTTTTTCTTCAGAAAGCGGTGAATGTCCTGGTCGGGGCCGGCAATTAAATTGGCCAGCAAGCGTGTTTTCGGGAATTGCTCCAGAATAATACGCAGGAAAACCGTAATTGGAATGGACATGATCAAGCCCGGAACTCCCCATAAATACCCCCAAAACATGAGCATGACCAAAATGGTAATCACATTGATCGAAAAGGTTTTTCCCATGAATATGGGTTCCAGAACTCCGCCCATCAGAACCTGAACAGCAGTAATGGTCAGGACAAAAAAGAAGAGGGCACTAGTCGGATCCAGCTCAATAAAGGCAAACAGCGCCAGCAAGACGACCGAAATAACGGAGCCGATCATTTGAACGAAATTGATGATAAAGGCAAATAGCCCCCAGAAGATCGGAAAACTAACATCGAAAAACAGGCAGGCTAAACCAATACCAATCCCGGTAAAAAGGCTGATAAGAAACTTAACCAAGACAAACTTAATAATGTCTTTTTCAATTTTCATGAAAATTTTAATAGAGGAATATTGTTGCTTAAAAATCGTGTCATTCAGCAGTTTTTGAAAATTAATGGAGCCCGAAAGCAGCAGCACCGTAAAAAACAGGGTCATTAAAGTCATGGTGACGGTGTTGCCGATAAAGTCAAGCGTTGTGCTAAAATTTCCCAAGTTGTTGTTGCTCTCAAAGTAGTGAAGCAGAATATTGTCGCCCTGAACCCGATGCATGCCAAAGAACTGCTCAATGGACACAATTATATCTGTCAGTTTGATTTTTGCCTTAGCGAAAAACTCATTGTCGGTGGCCATGATTTCGTGACTGGATAACTTGATTAATTCGACACCGGCTTTTAGGCCACCAATAATGATTGAAATGATAATTAAAATACTGACAGGCTTGGGAACCCGACGTTTGTTGAGCCATCGCATCAAAGGCAAAAACAGCAGGGCGATAAACATCGAAGCAATTAGCGGGATGAAAATAAAGGCCAGTGTTTTCAGCAGATAAAAAACTACCGGAATGGCAACGATCAGTAGCAGGACATTTGTGGTCCGTGTATCTTTCAAGTTCATTTCTTCAGGGATAATTTCTCTTCTTGGATTACCACAGTTTTTTTGGATAAACTCCCTTGTCGGTTAAATGTTTGATCTGTTCCACAACAAAGGCCTTGTCTTCCGGATAGGTTACACCAAACCAGGGCGAATCGGCTTGTAACACTTTAGCTTGTATGTGTCCGGATTCAATAAGATTAAAAACCACGCTGGGAATGTAAAACTCAGATTTTGGCTGATCTATTTTCTCATCCAGAAAGGATTTAAACTGATTTTCGAGATGCTCAAACAAAGATGGGTGGAACCCCCAGAAATTCATGGACGCGGGTGTGTTTTCATCAACCGCAATACTTCCTCCGGCTTCATCCTTGAAGGATATTTCAGTTCCGGTGCGGGCTATTCCGTGGCGCTCGGTTATTTCCACCAAGTTGCTTTCTGGATCGATTTTGCAGATGCCACGCGAAACGGTGCCAAATTCCGATAAAGTATTCTTCAGTTGGTAGCCCACCATGCTGTATTTGTTTCTGGCTGCCTGCTTATTCAGAAAATCGGCTGCGACCTGGAACGATTCACGTCCGTAAAAGTCATCGGCGTTAATTGCAGCAAATGGTTCGTTGATCACCTCTTTTGCCATTAGAATGGCATGCCCGGTTCCCCAGGGTTTCTCCCGGCCTTCGGGCAGCGAATAGCCTTCGGGGAGCTTATCCAGCTCCTGGTATACATATTCAACAGCTATTTTCCCATCGAGTTTATCAACAAATCGGCTTTTGAAATCGTCTGCAAAACTTTTGCGAATTACAAAGACAACTTTTCCAAAACCGGCGCGGATGGCATCAAAAATCGAATATTCCAAGATGGTTTCTCCGTTTGGGCCAATGGGTTCAATTTGTTTCAATCCGCCATAACGACTACCCATTCCTGCGGCTAAAATTAAAAGTGTTGGTTTCATGTATGGATTCTTCTTTTTTTGAGTTTCGAATTTAGCCATTGTCTATCCAATAGCTAATAACCAATAACTTATTCTTCATACCAGCCAGCATACATGCTGTATGCATTGGCAATGCGGTGGATTTCTCCTTCGAGTAAATCAGAACTAATTGCTTTCACTTTTTTCGCCGGAGTTCCTGCGTAGACGCTGCCCGATTCAACAATCGTACCTTTGGTAACTACCGATCCGGCAGCAATAATGGTGTTGCTTTCAACCACCACATCGTCCAGCACCACGGCATTCATGCCAATCATCACATGGTTTTTAATTGTACACCCATGCACAATCGCTCCGTGAGCAATGATCACATGGTCGCCAATATTTGTGGGCGATTTTTGGTAAGTCGCATGAATTACGGCACAATCCTGTACATTGGAATTACGCCCAATCCGGATGGAATGAACATCGCCCCGGATCACGGCGCCGTACCATACACTGCTATGATCACCAATCTCAACATCCCCGATGATGGTTGCGTTTTCCGCCAAAAAACAGTCTGTCCCGATTATTGGCGTTTTTCCTCTTAGTGTTTTAATTAAGGCCATTATCTATATTCATTTTAAATTGAGAGCAAAGATACCAAAAACTGTAAATAATTAAATACATCTTATTTGCCTTGTCAATTATTAGTTATTTTTGCTCAACTACAAGGTGAATGATCTTTATTCAAAATGATTCCAAAGTGATAAATTATTATTTTAGCGGTCGTTTTGTTTCGTGTTTAAAAGGAGAAAATCAGCTATTTAAAATAATTGTCAAATGAAAGACACAAAAGTTATTGAGTTAGAAGAAGTGACCATCCGGTTTTCCGGAGACTCGGGTGATGGGATGCAGCTTACCGGAACCTTGTTCTCGGATGCCACGGCGCTATTTGGGAATGATATATCAACTTTTCCGGATTACCCATCCGAAATCAGAGCGCCGCAAGGCACAGTTGGCGGAGTGTCTGGGTTTCAGGTGCAATTTGGGCACAAAGAAATCAACACCCCGGGAGATGATGCACACGTGTTGATTGCCATGAATCCTGCTGCCGTGAAAGCCAATGCCCGTTTTATCTGTCCGGGTGGAACCATTATTTATGATGTTGACTCTTTTAATCAGAAAAACTTAGATAAAGCGAAGTTTTCCACAACTGATCCTTTTGGTGAATTGAAATTGGAAGACTTCACGAAAATTCCGGTTCCCATTACCAGCCTGACACGCGAATGCCTGAAGGATTTTGGGATGGACAATAAATCGGTGTTGCGTAGTAAGAATATGTTTGCTTTGGGCTTGATTTGTTGGATGTTTGATCGCCCAATGGACTATATTGAGAATTTTATTTCGACGAAATTTGCTAAAAAGCCGGTGGTTGTTGAGTCGAATCTGAAAGTATTGCACAGCGGATATAACTACGGCATGAATATGCAGCACATGACACCACGTTATTTGGTGGATGCGGCAGCTATTGCGAAAGGTACTTACCGAAACATTAACGGAAACCAAGCAACGGCTTGGGGATTTTTAGCAGCAGCTGAAAAGGCGGGGCTCGATTTGTTTTTAGGTTCTTACCCGATTACTCCGGCAACCGATGTGCTGACCACGCTGGCTTCGCGTCGTGACTTGGGGGTGAAAACCTTTCAGGCCGAAGATGAAATTGCCGGAATTTGTACGGCTCTTGGTGCTTCTTTTGCCGGCGATCTGGCAGTGACCAGCACTTCGGGGCCCGGACTGGCGTTGAAGTCGGAAGCTATTGGTTTGGCCGTGATGGCCGAGCTGCCCATGGTGGTGGTGAATGTTCAGCGTGGAGGACCGTCAACCGGATTGCCAACTAAAACTGAGCAGTCTGATTTGCTGCAAGCCTTGTACGGCCGCAACGGAGAAAGTCCGGTGGTTGTTCTTGCGGCCAGCACACCATCCGACTGTTTCTATTACGCATACTTGTCGTGTAAAATCGCGTTGGAGCGCATGGTGCCGGTGATTTTATTAACCGATGGTTTCCTTGGTAATGGAAGCGAGCCTTGGCGGATTCCGAGTATGTCAGAACTGCCAGCAATTACCCCAAAGATAGCGAAAGATAGTAGCAAGTTTAAAGCTTACCGTCGCGATGTGGATACTTTGGCTCGCGAGTGGGCTTTTCCTGGGATGGATGGGTTTCAGCACCGGATTGGCGGATTGGAGAAGAACGAAGAAGGTACGGTAAACCATGATCCGGAGAATCACCAGCGGAACTGCGAAATCAGGGAGGCGAAGGTTCAAAAAGTAGTTGAAATGCTGCCCGAGCTGGAAGTGTTTGGCGACAAGGATGAAGGTGATGTGCTGGTTGTGAGCTGGGGTGGAACTTACGGCCATACGGTTAGCGCTGTTCGCGAAATGCGTAAGGAAGGCAAGAATGTGAGTCTGGCGCACTTTAATTTTATCAAGCCACTTCCTGCCAACACCCGCGAAGTATTCAGCAAATTCAAAACGATCATGGTTTGCGAGTTGAACCTCGGACAGTTTGTTGCTTACCTCAGAGATCAGGTGCCCGAATTCGAGTATCGCCAGGTCAATAAGCTGAAGGGATTACCATTTACTATTACCGAGCTGAAAGAGAACGTTGAAAAATTACTGGAGGACTAAGACATGATAGATTTAAATTATACAATCAAAGATTTTAAAAGCGAAAACGAAGTACGTTGGTGTCCGGGGTGTGGTGACTATGCTATTATGAATGCGGTTCAAAAAACCATGGCCGACATGAATGTGCCTCACGAGCAGTTTGCCGTGATCTCCGGTATTGGATGCTCGTCGCGTTTCCCATACTACATGAGTACCTTTGGTTTTCACTCCATTCACGGGCGTGCTGCCGCGATTGCCTCCGGGGTGAAAAGTGCCAATCCTGACCTGAATGTTTGGGTGATTACTGGTGATGGCGATTCGATGGCTATTGGCGGGAATCACTTTATCCACTTGGTCAGAAGAAATATCGATTTGAATGTGATTCTATTCAATAATAAAATTTACGGCTTGACGAAGGGGCAATACTCGCCGACAACTGATCGGGGGTTTGTGACCAAGACCTCACCATTTGGAACTATTGAAGATCCGTTTATTCCTGGACAATTGGTGCTGGGATCGGGTGGGACCTTTTTTGCCCGCGCGGTTGATTCGAATGTGAAGCATAATCAACAGGTGTTTGCCGAAGCAGCCAAGCACAAAGGAACTTCTATAGTGGAGGTGCTTCAGAATTGTGTCATTTTCAATGATGGGATTCATGAGCAAATTGCAGATCCGAAGCACCGTGCCGAGCGTCAGTTGTTTCTGGAACATGGTAAGCCGATGATCTTTGGACAGGAAAATGAAAAAGGTCTGGTGCTGGAAAATGGCCGGTTAAAAGTGGTGACCATTGGCGAGAATGGGGTAACTGAAGCTGACATCTTGGTGCATGATGCCGCGGAAGCAGATCTTTCAATCCACATGCAGCTGATCCGGATGACTTTACCCGATTTTCCGATTGCCATGGGCGTGATTCGGGCGGTTGAAGCCCCAGTGTACGAGCAGGAACTGAGGAAACAAGTCGAAACGGTTTCGGCGAAGCGGAAAGTGAACAACATGGATGAGTTACTGCGCTCGGGAAACACGTGGGAAGTAAACGAACCCAACAGTAGCGAGCCTATACCTTTCTTTCAGAAAAGGTGTCTGATAAATAGCTAATTTTGGTTGATCTTAATCGACTAATGCGACAAGTAAGGGGATGATGATACGATAGGGTGTCTTGATCCGCAGATTAAAACAAAAAAAGAGGTTTCGGCCTCTTTTTTTGTTTTCGATGGATGGTAAAAATGATACGCTGCGTTAACGCGGGCTTGCTGTTTTGTGTTTTTCCTTTTCTGAAAGCCAGTTCTTAACAAAGGATTCCCACTCCGAAAAGCGCTCTTCATTCATCATTCGTTCCATCTTTACCTGGCCGCCTTTCTGTTTACTGTGTGCATGCCAATCGTGAAAGCAAGCTTCCGGAACAGTATGTACCAGCACGCCTTTTAGTGCTTTTGACCGGGCAACGGCATAGTTTCTATTGGCCTCTTTCAGATTTTTATCCAAGGCCCAGGCCAGGGCCTTGTCGTTGCTGTTGGCATCACACGCCAAGTACCATATATGATGAAATTTACCATCAATTTTGGCGGTTGAGAGCGTAAACTCCGGAATTTTAATGCTGAATAGTTCCTCCAGCTCAATCATTGCAGCATTCATTTTATCGACCGAAAGTTGCGAGCCAACCACATTCATGAAAAATTTGGTGCGTCCGGTGATTTTTATTTCTGCCCGGTCAACATCGGAAAATACAATCGTGTCACCAATCATGTAACGCCATAGACCAGATACCGTGCTCAATACTAAAATATATTCCACGTCTTCTTCCACTTCCGTGAGGTTTAAAACCGGAGCATCTTCAGCAATGCTTCCATCTTCATTCATGTTTTCGGGCAGAAAAGGAACAAACTCGAAATAGATCCCATTATCTACCAATAGTTTCATGGCACGGGTCTCAGGTCGTTCTTGAAAAGCAATGAACCCTTCGGAAGCAAAATATGTGTCGATGATGGTGATGGGCTGGGCGAGTAATTCGTTGAAACTTTTTGCATAGGGCTCAAACGCAACGCCGCCGGTGGTGTAAACTTGCAAGTTGGGCCAGATTTCGTGAATATTTTTTGCATCATGATAAGTCATCACTTTCTTTATCATGAGTTCCAGCCACGAAGGAATACCACTTATTGCTCCGATATCCCAGTCGCGGGCGCGTTTGGCAATTTCCAGAACACGTTCATCCCAATCTTTCAACTTCGAAATTTCTTCACCAGGCCGGTAAAAGCTTTTGAACCACGCCGGAATATTGCTGGCGCTGATTCCGCTAATTTCCCCTTCGAGGTAGCCATTGCGCTCGTTCAGTTGGGTTGAGCTACCCAGCATCAGGATCTCTTTTTCGAAAAACGAAGGAGGCAAATCGAAATTCGCTGTTGCGCCAACTTGCTTTATTCCGGCCAGGCGTATGTAATTGAGCATTTCGTCGCTCACCGGAATGTGTTTGCTTTCCTTGCCAGTTGTACCTGAGCTCAAAGCAAAATAAGCTGGCTTACCAGGCCAGCTTATGTTCTCTTCTCCCTGGTGAAGCCGGTACCACCATTCCTTTTGCATTTTATTGTAGTTGAAAAAAGGAACATGGTAAGCGAAGGCTTCTGCCTGATTTTGTGCGTACAAGATTTCTTTAAACCGAAAATGTTTTCCAAAGCGTGTACTTTTTGCTTTGACCAGCAAGTCGTGTAATAACTGCTGTTGTACTTCATGATATTCGGTTTTCGAAGTGAATGCGTAGCCCAACTCAATCGCTTTTTTTATAATCGCTCCTATAATTGCCATAGTTGTAATTTTAGTGGTTGTTGTTTTAGCCCTCTCAATTTGAAAGCCAGAAAACAAAGCGCCTTTCAACCCCGTTTTTTATTGTTCTGGCTCACCGCTTGTGAGGAATGCCCGCCTCAACGTGTGGAATATCCGAACCATAAACGACAAGGTGTTTACTCCTGCGGGCAGCTCTGAACCGTTGTTTCCATTGGATAAACTGGATTTAACCGGGAGTTACTGGCGTGGGGTGAACGAGTTGGCATAGTTTTATCTTTCGTTAAAGGTATAAACTTTAAATCTTTTAACGATGAGAATAGCAGGATCTGTTTTATTAATTTTAGGAATAATTGGACTAGTTATCTTTGGAATACAGGCATTTAATGATTCCGAAAGCTTCAGCATCCTTGGGGCGGACGTTGCTGTTAGCAAAGCCAACTGGACCCCGGTGATTGTTAGTGCTGTGGTTTTAGTGATCGGATTCTTTCTGACTATGAGTGGTAAAAAGACCTAAGCCTACCCTGAAAAAACAGCCTGGACAATAAAAAAAGTAGATAGATGAAACACTCGCACAAGATTTTAGCGGTAGTTGTTATTCTGATAATCGCTGTCGTTTCATTTTTTCTTATAGGTGATTCCGTAATGTCTGGGATGATCAGGAAAAAGCTGGAAGAAAAAACCATTGCTTCCATTCGTATAACGTCCAAATCGGTTGAGGCTAGTTTGTGGCGAGGGCGAATCGTTTTAGGCGAAGTGGAACTAACTGATACCACCGGTATGGGACAAGTTTCTATTCCCAAGGTCGAGATCAGGGGCCTTAAACTTTGGCCACTTCTGGTTAGGAGTGAAATTGTTCTGAAGGCGGTTGAAGTGATTCGTCCAACAATTGAAATGACTTTGACAAATGATTCGGTGTCATCTGAAAAAGAGGCAACAGAAAAAAACGCACAAGCTTTTCAGCTTCAGCATGTGAAGGTTGTTGATGCCCGGATAAAATTTCTTCAACAGGAAACTGAAACAACCGACACAATTTTTTCTACCCGTCTGGATCTTGATTTCTGGAATTTGGGGACAAGCGCTCCTCATGGAAGATACAGCTTTGGATCATTATCGAGCAACCGCCTTCGGTTCGTGCTACAGGAAGGCCGTTATTTACTTCCCGGTGGTTTGTATGCCCTTGAATACGGCCAGCTGAATTTCGATTCTGAAGAGCGTTTGCTTAGCGGAGCGCAATTTCATTTACTCTCGGAAGATGACAAATATGAAATTGCCCGGAAGCGTGGTGTTGAAACCGATTGGTTTGATATTGCCGTGACAAAGTTGTCGCTGTCAGATATTCGCCTGGACGCTTTGCTAAATGACACGGCCGTTGTGTTCCGTAAAGCGCAAATCGCCGGGCTAGATGTCAAATCTTTCAGAGATAAGCGCCTGCCTTTTCCGGATAAACCGGATACAAAGCTCTTGCGTGCAATGCTCAACGCCTTACCTGTAGCCCTTCATGGCGATTCGGTTTTAATTGATAATGGAACCATTTCCTATGGCGAGCGGGTGAAAGATTCGACAGGCGAAGGCGAAGTTGTGTTTACACAAGTGCAGGCGCAGCTGTTTTGCCTAAGTACCATCGACAGTTTGATTGGACGTAAAACAACGATGCACGTTGAGGCACTGGCTATGGAGCAAGGATTTCTGGAGGCTGATTTTGTTTTTCCAAACAAAAAATTTCAGGAAGCCTACCAGGCATCAGGAACATTGGGTGAAATGGATATTGAAGCGTTTAATCCAGTGCTGGTTCAAAATGCTGCAGTGAGCGTTGAAACTGGAAAACTGAAGCGGTTGGCGTTCAACTTTACCTATAACAATGACCGTTCTTCGGGTGACCTGCTGTTTGAGTACGATGACTTGAAAGTTCACATTTTAGATAAGGAGGATCGAACCAATAAAAAAGTCCAATCATTTTTCACCAATTTTCTGGTGCTCCAAAAAGAAAACATCAGGGACGATCGGGCATTTCGTGAAGGAACCATTTCCTTTGAGCGCGACAAGAAAAAATCGCTGTTCAATTACTGGTGGAAATCGCTATTGAATGGCATTAAGAGTATTGCGATCCTTTAAGCCATGAAAATGGGTAGAAGTTTGCACACCTTCCCACACCTTTTCCACACTAAGACTCTTCTTTGATTCGATGTAACTATTTGTTATTTAATCGCTTATTTGTGGGCGCTTTTTCTGGCATGGATTTAACAGTAAGTGTAATTGAAGATGATTGCAGTGTGATACTAGCAGATTACCTGTAGTCATATTGAAGTATTAATTTTAAAATCACAATTATGAACAAATTGGAAATAAAAGGCAAATGGAATGTGTTGAAGGGAAAATTCAAACAACGTTATGCCGAGTTAACGGAAGATGATTTGACTTATGTTGAAGGTAAGGAAGATGAGCTACTGGGGCGTCTTCAGGAAAAAACCGGAAAAGCCAGAGAAGAGTTAATTGAGGAAATCAATAATTTGTAGTGTTATGAGATCCTTATTGTATTTAATTGCCGTCATTTTGATCATCGGTTGGTTGCTCGGATTCTTCGTATACTCGGTCGGCCATTTAATTCATGTTTTGCTTGTGCTGGCCGTGATTTCGATTTTGATCTCGCTCATTCGCGGCAGGTGACCACAACGGTGACGAGTAGTTAGATAAGTTAGAAACGAATTGAACTCCAATTCGTTTTTTTTATGGGCGTACTAATTATTCGCATTTGGCTACTAATTTTTTAGACTTAACTGATCGCTTTTCAGAATTTGTTAGTGTATTTTCAGAAATTACCTGAGGTGATTCTCATTGAATCTCACAGAAATTTGAATTGATCTGACCTTATCGTTTAACTGTTCCATTTTCTAATCGCGGCAATGTTGCGATCGTTAATCATGTTTTTGGCTTCGGGTGTGTAAAGAAACTCGAGCTCTTCAGCAAAGTGTTCGTTGATTTTTCCGCGTACCATTTTCATCAGGGAGTTCAGCAGGTGATTTTTCTCGGTAAATGCCTCGGGCAAAATAATGACCGTTGCTGGCAGCCATCGTTGCGGAAACTGGTTTTCAAACTCACCACCAGGCCGGTATTTGTTCAATTCCGCCCACAATATTTTAATGCTCTCGACATGGCCTTCGTCGGTTCCCGGAGTAATGCCTTTATGCTTCAACTCTTGATTAATTGCTTGAATGTTTGGGACAATCATGCCTGAAGTGTATGGATTTTGATTGTTATGAAGCACGCACTGCTCAATAAATTTTGACTGATCAATGAGGGCTTCCTCAATGCCTTCGGGACTGAATTTTTCGCCATCGTTTCCAATCAGCAAGCTTTTAAAGCGCCCAAGGACGTACAAAAAGCCATCTTCATCAATATAGCCCATGTCGCCGGTGTGTAGCCAGCCCTCTTTAATGGTGTCCGCGGTTGCTTGCGGGTTTTTCCAGTAGCCCAGCATCACATTATCGCCTTTAATAATGATTTCACCTTTTTGTCCGGTGGGCAGTTCCTTTTCTTCGTCGTCTACAATTTTAAGCTCCATGTATTTCACGGGCTTACCTGATGAACCAAATTTAATGGCGTGCAAAGCGTTTGACGAAATAACCGGCGATGCTTCGGAAAGTCCATAGCCCTGGCACATGGGCACTCCAATAGCGTAAAAAAAACGTTGCAATTCAATATCGAGCAGAGCTCCTCCTCCAATAAAAAGCTTCAATTTTCCTCCAAAACCTTCCCTGATCTTCGAAAACAGGATTTTATCGTAAAAGGCCAGCAAGGGTTTATAGATGAAACGCATTCCTTTACCTTTGTCGTGGCCAAAACCATTGTATTTATAAGCAATGTCCAAAGCATGATTGAACAACTTTTCCGCTGTTTTTCCTTTTTGCCGGATACCCGCTTCAATGCCTTTTTTGAAGTTTTTGGCAACGGCAGGTACGCTCATTAAGATATTGGGTTGAATTTCCTTGATGTTCTTTGGAATATTTTTCAGCGTTTCCAAGGGGGTTGAACCTACCTCGAGCGATGCGATGCTGGCGCCATTGTACATGAAACAGTAGAGGCAGGCGGTATGCGCAAAGGAGTGATCCCAAGGCAAGAAGGCCAGCGTTTTCCAATCCGAGGTAATATTCATCAGCGTGTTTGATTGGATGGTGTTGGCCGCATAGTTCAGATGCGTTAGCATGATTCCTTTGGGATCGGCGGTTGTCCCCGACGTGTAAGAAATATTGGCCAAATCGTTGGGGTGAATGTTTTGGTAAACTGCTTCGAGCTTTTCCTTGTTCTCTTTCAGTAAACTTTTTCCCTTTTCAATGATATCACCATAGTAGAGATCGTTTTCACCTAAATCTTCTTTTTTGTCCAGGTAAATTATTTTTTCAAGCGTAGGAACTTCGTCGCGAATGGCTTCGATTTTCGCGGCCTGCCCTTTGGATACAATAACCATGCGTGCGCCGGAGTGGGAGAGGCGGAACTTCAACTCGCTGGCTTCATCCAGCTTAACCGACATGGGAACATTGACGGCACCGGCATACAGCATGCCCAACTCGCTAATGATCCATTGGTTCCGGCCTTCCGAAACCAAGCCAATCCGGTCGCCTTTTTCAATACCGATTGATAAAAAGCCTGCTGCCAGTTGCAATACTTCTTCGCGTGTTTGCCGGTAAGTCGTTCCCTGGTAGCTTCCCTGTTTCTTCTCCCACAAATAAATATGTTCGCCGTAGTTGCTTACACTGGTTTCAAAGAGCTCGATAATCGTTTTCATTCGCCTCGATTTAATTATTTTTCAGAAGGAACCAAAAGTACAATTTTTTTCATAGGTCTGGTTGAAAAGAAAAAAGCCCTCAAAGTTCGAAAACTTTGAGGGCTTCAACAATCATCAAAATGATTTCATTGATATCTGCGAGTCTACTGTAGCTCGTTAAAAGCCATTCATTTGAACTTATTCAATCATCCCAAACTTGTACACCGTTTGTTCTTCGTATTTTTCGCCCGGGGCTAACACCGTTGACGGAAATTCAGGGTGATTGGGCGCGTCGGGATAATGCTGGGTTTCCAGCGCTACGCCGGCGTAACTTCCAAATTTCTTTTCTCCCCGGATGGTCAATTCCAGAATCCAGTAGCCGGTGTAAACCTGAATGCCAGGCTGGGTGGTGTACACCTCAACCAGGCGTCCGCTCGTGGCTTCTTTTAGTCGTCCGGCAAAAACAGATTTTCCTTCTTCATTGTCTAAAACGTAATTCAGGTCGTAGCCATCAGGCAAGCTGTCAATATCTTGTCCCAACTTTTTATTACTGGTAAAATCAAAAGCAGTTCCTTCTACCGGAATAATTTTACCCGTGGGAATCAAATCCACGCTTTCCGTCACCTTACTGGCTGCCAGCTCCAGCTCGTGATTTTTGATATTTTCCTTGCCACCCGTCAGGTTGAAGTAGCTGTGGTTGGTAAGGTTGACCAAGGTTTTCTTGTCGGTTTCCGCTTCGTATTTTAAGGATAGTTCGTTTTCGTTATTCAACGAATAAATACAGTTTGTTACCAAGGTTCCCGGGTAACCTTCTTCTCCATCCACACTGGTGTAGGTCAGTTTTACACCAACTTCAGTTTCGTTTTCAAACGGTTCGGCCTTCCATAACTTTTTGTCAAAACCGTCCAGTCCTCCATGAAGGTGGTTGGGCCCATTGTTGATGGCGCCATGGTATTCCACACCATCAATGGCATATTTTCCATTGGCAATACGGTTTCCATTTCGCCCGATAATGGCACCAAAGTATGGATAGCTGCCCAGGTATTCTTCACTCAGATAATCTTCTAACTTTTCAAAACCACATACGATGTTGGTGGTGTTTCCATTGCTGTCTGGTGTTTCAACGGAGGTGATAATAGCTCCATAATTAGTCACTTTGATCACAATATTGTTGTCGTTGCTCAAAGTAAATAATTCAGCCTGAGATCCATTGGGCAGGTTGCCAAATGTGTTACTGGTTATCTTCATTTTATTCAAAATTTAAGTGATAAGTCTACAAATTTAGCAAATGATACTAACTGGTGGGTACTGGTTGATAAAAATTGGAGAAAATTTGTAATTTTGGGCTTCTTAGCTAAATAAAAACGGACTACGTGAAGAATATACAGATTGATGATACGCTCGGAATACCCAAATACCGCCAGATAATCAATTCAGTTTATCAGGGTATTTTAAACGGAGACTTCAAATTAGGCGATAAAATTCCTTCTTTAAATCAAATTTGTGCTGAGTTTGATCTTTCGCGCGATACGGTGATGGTGGCTTTTAATGAACTGAAAGCAAAAGGAATCATTAGCTCGATTCCGGGGAAAGGGTATTATGTCAATAGTACGGAAGTGAATGTTGATCAGCGAATTTTTCTGCTTTTTGATGAGTTAAATGCCTTTAAGGAGGATGTTTACACCTCTTTTTTGAATAGTCTCGATATCAAATCAAATGTCGATATTTATTTTCACCACTTTAACTTTCAGCTTTTTAAGAATTTGATTATGGAAGCGGCCGGCAATTACACGTCTTATGTTATTATGCCGGCTACATTTGATTATACAGCCGATATTCTTTCGGTTTTGCCTAAAGAAAATGTTTATATCTTAGATCGAAAAAAGTCTGATCTGCCTGATTATCCGGTGATTTATCAGGACTTTGAAACGGATGTTTACGAGGCCTTGCAATCGGGCGACGATTTACTCAAAAAATATAAGAAGCTGGTGATGGTCTTCCCCGGAGGAAAAGAACCGGAGGGACGAATGACCGGATTTCAGAAATATTGTGAGGAGCACAAAATGGAATATGAGATTGTTCGAAGTTTGATTAATCGTTCGATTGAAAAGGGAGAGGCTTATTTTGTTCCTTCAGACCGAAACCTGGTAAAACTTGTGAAAATGGCCGCCGAAAATCAGTTGACGTTGGGTCAGGATTTTGGATTGGTTTCTTTTAATGACACCATGTTGAAGGAAGTGGTCGCGGGAGGAATTACAACCATTTCAACTGATTTTAAGTTAATGGGTAAAACGCTGGCCGAAATGGTTTCAGAGCGATCCAAGGAACAAGTGAACAATCCTTCGACTTTAATCCGGAGGAATTCCTTGTGATGTGTTTTACAACACAAAAATCGTCGAATTTGCAAAAGCAATTATTGGTAATTTTGCCCACCAGTACCTACCAGTTGGTTTAAATAAAGAGAATATGAATAGTTTTAGTAGTAAAGATCACCCACACAAGCGACTGAATCCGCTAACAAATGATTGGGTTTTGGTTTCGCCGCATCGGTCAAAAAGGCCGTGGCAGGGACAAGTTGAAAAAGCGATTGTTGACGAACGCCCGCAGTACGATTCATCTTGTTATTTGTGTGCCGGAAATGAAAGGGCCGGAGGTCATAAAAATCCTGACTACAAAGGAACGTTTGTTTTTACAAACGATTTCAGTGCTTTGCTAACGAATACTCCGGAAGGGGGAGTTGATGAGGGAAGCCTCTTTCAGGCAAGAAGTGAAAGTGGTGTTTGCAAGGTCATTTGCTTTAGTGAAAACCACAGCCTGACCATTCCTGAAATGGAAGTCGAAGACATCCGCAAAGTAGTAGATGTTTGGTGTGATCAGTTCGAAGAACTTGGAGTAAAAGACCAGATTAACTACGTTCAGATTTTTGAAAATAAAGGGGCTATCATGGGGTGTTCCAATCCCCACCCACACGGACAGGTTTGGTCGTCTTCTTCGGTGCCGGTAGAGCCGGCCAAAGAGTCGGAAACGCAGAAAGCCTATTTTGACAAGCACGGGCGAACGCTTTTGAGCGACTACTTGCAAGCTGAACTTGAAAAGAAAGAACGGATACTGGTCGAAAATGAGCATTTTGTTGCCTTGGTTCCTTACTGGGCTGTTTGGCCGTTCGAAACCATGATTATCAGTCGTCGGGCTGTTCAAAACATCGTTCAGCTTACCGATGCTGAAAAAGACGGTTTGGCTGATATTTACAAGCGGCTTACCGTGAAGTATGACAACTTGTTTGAAACCTCGTTTGCTTATTCGTCCGGTTTGCACCAGGCGCCAACTGATGGCAAGGATTACCCGGAATGGCACCTGCACATGCATTTTTATCCGCCTTTGTTGCGATCGGCAACAGTCAAGAAATTCATGGTTGGCTACGAAATGCTGGCGACTCCACAACGTGACATTACAGCAGAACAGGCTGCTCAACGCTTACGCGACTTGTCTGACATTCATTATAAAATAACCATTAATAAATAACTAAAACACAATAGAATTATGACAAAAGTTAATGCATTAAATGAAAAGATCAATGGTGGCAATCATCCGCTGTTTCTGGAATTATACGGAACCGATTCTGTCGTTTTGAAAGAGCAGGCCGATCGCTATGCAAGCCTGATGAGCGAGTTTGAAAAAACTTACGGGAACGATGATGTTCAGCTGTTCAGCTCTCCGGGGCGTACCGAAATTGGCGGTAACCATACTGATCACAACTACGGACGTGTTTTGGCTGGTGCTGTAAACCTTGATATAGTTGCTGTTGCAGCTAAAAACAACAGCAGCATTATTCGAATCAAGTCGGCTGGTTATCCGGAGTTTCAAGTTGATCTTTCAGATTTGAGTATTGATGAATCGAAGTATTACACATCAACTTCATTGGTGCGTGGTATTTGTGCACGAATGAAAGATTCTGGTTATGAAATTGGCGGTTTCGATGCTTGTGTTGAAGGCCGTGTACCAAAAGGTTCGGGTTTAAGCTCTTCTGCTTCGTTTGAAGTATTGGTTGGCGCAATTGTTAACAGTTTGTTCAATGATGGTAAAATGAATGCCGTTGAGAACGCAATCATTGGGCAATGGTCCGAAAACAACTATTTCGGAAAGCCTTGTGGGTTGATGGATCAAACAGCTTGTTCGGTTGGTGGACTCATCACCATTGATTTTAAAGATCCTTCAAAACCGATTGTTAAGGAAGTTGATTTTGATTTTGTGTCAACTGGATTTTCACTGGTTATTACCGATGTGGGTGGTGGACACGATGATCCGGCTTCGCAGGCTGAGTATGCTTCTTTACCAACAGAAATGAAAGCGGTTGCTGAGGAACTCGGTGCCAAAGTGTTGCGCGAAGTAACTCTGGCGCAAATCGTGGAGAAAATCCCCGAAATTCGCAAGAAAACCGGCGATCGTGCCATTTTGCGTGCCTACCACTTTCAGGGGGACAACCAGCGCGTAGTTGATCAGGTCGCTGCCTTGGAAAACAACGATTTCAAAGCTTTCCTGCAGATGGTGGTTGAGTCGGGTTACAGCTCGTACATGTACAATCAGAATATTTTCGATGTGGTACACAAAGATGAACAAGTGGTGTCGCTGGCCTTGGCTTTGAGCGAAATGGTATTGAAAGGCTCAGGAGCATGGCGTGTCCACGGTGGCGGATTTGGCGGAACAATCCAGGCGTTTGTGCCTCAAAATAAGCTGGATGAGTATGTGAATACACTGGAACACGTGTATGGCAAAGGATCTTGCCACAAATTGTTTATAAGAAGTAAGGGATCTGTGAAACTCGAACTTTGAAAAGTTACCTATTAATTAAAGGCTTCAGGAACCAATTATTTTATAAATTTAGCCTTGAGCTTAAAAATGGATAGTATTGTTTGAACTAAAATCAAAATAAATAAGAAATATTAATCAGCCTAAAGTTATTTATCATGAACAAGAACAAAAGCTACTTACTGCCAATTATTATGATGATCCTGCTTTTTGGGATGATCTCGTTTATCACAAATTTGGCGGCACCGATGGGAATTGTGCTAAAAAACCAGTTCAATGTTTCCAACTCGCTGGGAATGTTGGGTAACTTGGCAAATTTCATTGCTTATGCCGTTATCGGTATCCCGGGAGGAATTCTTCTTCAGAAAGTAGGGTACAAAAAAACAGCATTAATTGCTGTTGCTGTTGGTTTTGTCGGAGTTGGGATTCAATATCTTTCAGGTCACGCTGAAAGTTTTGGCGTTTACTTGTTGGGAGCATTCATTGCTGGTTTTTCCATGTGTCTGTTAAACATTGTTGTAAACCCGATGCTGAACACGCTGGGGGGAGAAGGTAACAAAGGAAATCAACTCATTCAGGTTGGTGGTTCATTTAACTCAGTCATGGCCACTTTTACGCCTGTTTTTGTTGGAATCCTGATTGGAGAGGCTACAAAGGCCAATATTACTGATGTTTTTCCCATTTTGTACATTGCATTAGGAGTGTTTGCGCTGGTGTTTTTTATTTTGTTGATAACAAGGATTCCTGAGCCTCATGCTGATCAACCTAAGGAGCCGCTGGGAAGAATGATGTCAGGAGCATTGACCTTTCGCCATTTTGTTTTAGGTGCGATTGCAATTTTTGTTTATGTAGGTGTTGAAGTTGGAACTCCAGGAATGGCAAATTTATACATGACGACTCCAACGATTGCTCAGTCCGAAGAGATTATAGCTGACTATAATAAACAACAGGCAGATCCAGATTACCTTCAGGGGCTTAAAGATCAAGACGCTCAGAATCTAGATGATAAAAGTTACAGAGGCTTGGTAATTAACGATATGGCCTATGAAAGCGCTTTGAGAATTGTGGAGGGTAGAGACACTCCCGGATTAGGCATTGGAGCAGGAATTGCAGGTGGAGTAGTTGGTATGTACTGGCTGCTCATGTTGGCAGGCCGCTTATTCGGAGCTGCATTCGGAGATAAAATTGCAAGTAAGAAGATGTTGAGCACAGCTTCGGGTGTTGGGTTGGTGCTTATTCTTTTAGCCATATTCTGGCCTCCGCAAACTGTATTTTCCATGCCAACTTTTAATGTGATTGCAGGCTCGGTTAAATTCGGACTGGTTGCTGTACCTATTAAATTCTTCTTTATTGCTCTGGTTGGATTGTGTACCTCAATTATGTGGGGAAGTATTTTCAATCTTGCAGTGGAAGGTTTGGGTAAATACCTGGCTGCGGCATCTGGAATTTTCATGGTATTGGTTGCCGGTGGTGGTATTCTGCCATTAGTACAGGGCTGGATTGCCGATGTGGCCAATTATGAAATTAGCTACTGGGTTATTGTTGCCGGGTTAGCTTATCTGTTCTTCTATGGAACCATTGGCAGTAAGGTGATGAAAAGAGCTGAACAAGTATAGCCTCGAAGGCAAAACAGTAGTTGGTGCCGCTGAGGCTAAGGGAACTAAAAGTAGATTTTAAATCAAGTCGATATTTAAAAAAAAGGGCTGCCGGAAGGCAGCCCTTTTTTGCTCCTGCATATAAGCATCTCCTGCAGCTTGAAAGAAAACTACGCTGCGATATTGAGGGAAAGCTAGTCCCAAACCTGTACCGCTCGGTTCATTGAAAGGAGTGCAAAATGGATGAGAAAGATTACCCAATCTTTACTCAATGCGCGTGTTGCAGTTCAGTGGGAAGCAGAAATGAAATTAGCCGGAATTTCCCTTGGCATTTTTATTGTGTTTTTGATAAAAGTGATAACTTGCCTCCCTGAAATGGACCACTTTTTATGTACGATATTATAGGCGATGTTCATGGACAGGCGGGCATTTTGAAAGACTTGCTCAATGCCATGGGATACGAAAAAAAAGATGGAATTTTTTTTCACGAAACCCGAAAGGTTGTCTTTGTGGGCGATTTCATCAACCGGGGACCTCGAATCAGAGATACAGTTAACTTGGTGCGTGGCATGGTGGAGGCGGGGAGTGCCCTGGCCATCTTGGGAAATCACGAGTTGAATGCCATTCTGTTCGATTTGAAGGATAAGGCGGGTAAGCTCTTTAATAAACGGTTGTCGAAGTATCGCTTGCCTTTAAATCAAACACTCGAAGAGTTTGCTCCGTTTCCCGAAGAATACAAAAGCCACTTGAAATGGATGCGCACTTTACCCATGTTTCTTGAACTGGATGGAATTCGGATTGTGCACGCCTGCTGGCGCGATGAAAACATCGCTTTGCTAAAAGAGCATATTACAGAGGATCGACTGAAGAAAAGCTTTCTGCGCAAAATCAGTAAAAATAACTCCGAACTTTCTGTAGCCTTTTGGCAAACATGCAAAGGAATCGACTTTCATCTTCCAAAAGATTTGTTGGTTTTTGATAATAAAGGACAGCCACATCGCAGTTTTCGATCTAAATGGTGGTTGAATCCTCAAGGAATGAATTTCCAGGAGTTATCGTTTGAAAGCCGCTTTGACTTGCCACCCTATACTATTCCGCCCGAATTGAACGGAGAGCGAAAGCCTTACGCGGCTGACGAACCGATCGTCTTTTTTGGACATTATTGTTTAAAAAACGGCGACAATATTTTGGCTTCAAACATTTGCTGTTTGGACTCGTGCATCAGCCGAAACGGAAAACTGACTGCTTATCGCTGGTCTGGAGAAAAAAAATTGATCCCTGAAAATATCGTTAAGTAGTTGCCCCGTGGATTTATGAATGTGAAAATTAGGAGGGCTAGGTTTATAGACAAACAAAACCGCCAGTTTCCGTGGAAATCGATGCGATCATTTTTTCTAGTTTTGCTATTGCAGAGAAAAAAAGAAAGTCTATATTTGCAGAGCCTTTTGAAAATAGCATTTCACGAGGGTTCAAAAGAAAAGGGTGGCGTAGTTCAGTTGGTTAGAATATCGGCCTGTCACGCCGAGGGTCGCGAGTTCGAGTCTCGTCGTCACCGCAGAAAATGTTCTTTTTCATGATTAAAAAATAATTCACTTCGAATAAGTTTTATGCTTATTTTGAATTTAAAAAAGGTGGCGTAGTTCAGTTGGTTAGAATATCGGCCTGTCACGCCGAGGGTCGCGAGTTCGAGTCTCGTCGTCACCGCAAGCAAAAAGCTGCTCAATTTGAGTGGCTTTTTTTATGATATGCCGTGCATGGTTAATAGGCCTCCAACTGTATTACAAGGGGTAATTCTTTGGAATGGATTGTTACTCCAGCATCTTTTGTCCGAGAGCGATTAGAATGTAGCTGATAATAAATAGCGGCAGGGCGTAAAGTTGCAGCAAAGCAACCAGTACCACGCAAACCGCTACAAAGATATACCGGACTTGGTTGCCCTGCCATTTCAGGCTTTTGAACTTCATCGAAAACATGGGCAATTCTGAAATCATCAAGGCTGATAGCAGTGCTACTGCTGTTAAGAGGTTGAAGCGGTTCAATATAATGTTACTAATTACCGGGTTGGTGCCCAATTCAAGAATTAATCCGAGCGAAGCATAAAAAATGGCATTGGCCGGAATTGGAAGTCCCAAAAAGCTTTCCGTTTGGCGGGTATCGAGGTTGAACTTTGCCAGGCGAAATGCCCCGGCAATAGGAACCAGCAGAACTGAAAGCAGAAAGACCCACTGCATGAGCGTGGCCTCAATCTCGAAAATGGGTTGGTTCTTGCCAAAAAGCGCCAGCTCAAGCATGGTGAAAAGCATGGCCGCCGGAGCCAGTCCAAACGATACCAGGTCGGCCAGCGAATCCATTTGTTTGCCAATGTCGGAATAGCTTTGAAGCAAACGGGCTGCCAGTCCGTCCAGAAAGTCGAAAACAGAAGCAGCCAGAATGAAAATTGCCGCCCAGCCCAGTTGGCCTTCAATACCAAAAAAAACGGCCAAACTACCTGCAGCCAGGTTGAGTGACGTGATAAAGTTGGGAACCCAAAAGAATATTTTGCTGACTCGTCTCATTTAACTTAGTTTTCCAATAATGGTTTGTGAGCCGGTTACCTTCTCTCCCAGTTTTACCTGGATGTCGGTATCCAAAGGAAGGTATAAATCTACACGGCTGCCGAATCGAATGAAGCCCATCTCCATGTCTTGTGTAACTTGTTGACCAACATGCAGAAAATTTAAAATGCGCCGTGCCATAGCTCCTGCCACTTGGTTGGCCATAATTTCACGGCCATCTTGCAGTTTGATGGCGACACAGGTGCGCTCGTTTTCATCGGCCGACTTGTCCTTAAAAGCGGCATAAAACTTTCCCTGTCGGTGTTCGAGGAAGCTTACGGTTCCCGGAACCGGAATCCAGTTGATGTGTACATTTAGGGGCGACATAAATATGGAAACCTTCTTGCAAACGGTATTTAAATAGTCGGTTTCGGTGGCTTCTTCAATCAGACAAATGGTGCCATCGGCAGGTGCAATAATGGTTTTTTCATTTCCTGCTACTTTGCGTTGAGGATAACGAAAGAACTGCAGGACCAGAATCAATAGGATGAGCGAGGCGGCTGAAATAATGGACGCGATTGCGGCGCAGGTAACGAGCAACCAACCAACCAAGTTTAATAATACCACGATGAGAGTCGTGTTTCGTATGATCGATTTTCCCGCAGGATGAAATTTTATCATGTCAAATAGCAATATAATAACCTTATTTTAAAAATTTTGTATGCAATCTTCGCCCTCCGGATCGTTATTCGGCTTCCGGATTTACGAGGGCAAAAGTACGGAAATTAATTGTAGTCGCGTAAAACGAACTGGTTTTACTACCCGAAATTCTTAAAGTTCAAGCGTTGACATGCTCTGTGAATTAGTCTTATTTATCAGTTTTTCAGATGAATAACTTAAAGTAGAGGACGACGGAAGGAACAGCAAAAAGCAGGCTGTCGAAGCGATCAAGTATTCCTCCGTGTCCGGGAAGAAAGTTGCTGCTGTCTTTTAAGTTGAATTGTCGTTTAAACAATGATTCGGTCAAATCGCCAAACGTAGCCGATATTACGGTTACCAAAGCAATTATAAGCCAGTGATGCAGGGCAATGGAGGGGATAAAAAAATGAGCAATGACCCACGCCACAATGAGTGCCGACAGCGCTCCTCCAATAGCTCCTTCCCATGACTTTTTAGGAGAAATCCGTTCAAACAAGCGGTTTTTTCCAAAGGTGATTCCGAACAGGTAGGCTCCGGAATCGTAGGTCCAAATTAAGGCAAACAAGGCAAATAAAAGGGATGGGTTATAGTCGTGATCAGCAGTGAATACCATCAGACTAATCATGCTAAGTGGCAAGGCGATGTAGATGAGCCCCAAAATTCCGGCTGCCATATTCTCAAAAGGGAACTTTTCTTTACGATACAGTTCAAAAATAAAAACCAGCAGAAAAATAGGGATCAGGCAGTAATAGCTTATTTGGGGCAGTACACCCGAACCAACCAGGAAAAAGGTGATAAAAAATAGCACACCAATTGCGCAAGCCAGCCATTTGTTGGGCGATATCTCCGCATTTTTGAAAAAGTTGAAAAATTCGCGTAGCCCAACAATCATGACAAACAGAAAAAGTATACCAAAAGTATATTTACTTATTAAAAGACTACCGATGACAACCCCTGTGAAAGCTATTCCGGTAAGTGTTCTGACAAAAAGGTTTTTCAATTCTTGAGCTTTTTTAGGATTCTTTCAGCGTCTTGCTGATCTTTTTTGTTTACGTAAAGCTCAATGAGGCCAACACTGGGGATGACTGAATCATGCTGATTCAGGGTGAAAGATTCGATTTTATTTTCATCCAGTAATTCTTTGGCAATTTGTACTTGGTAGTCTTGATCAGAGGAGTAGACAATAACTAAATCTTTTTCCATGGTTTGGCTTTAAAATGGTTTGTCAGCTAAAAATACAAATAATTTTTTTGGTCCGTGCATTCCCATTACCAATGTTTTTTCGATATCTGCGGTTCGGCTTGGCCCGGTAATATTGGTAATCATACTTGGAAGCTGCCCCGGATATTTCTCTTCCATCCCGGCTAGGGCATCATTAAGGTAGTTGACGAGTTGTCCGCTGTGAGCGATAACCACATGGGTTTCAGGAAAAACGTTAAGCCGACGGCCTGTTTCAGATGCGGAGCTAACGAGGATCGATCCCAGGTGAGCCACCAGGAATTCGCAGGTCGTTATGCCGACATCAATATGTTGCAAATCATCCATTGATGTGGCAAATTCCAGTTTTCCTTCCAACGCTTTTTGTAGCTGAGGTTGCAGGCAGACCAAGTTGGCCAGCTTTTCGGCTTGCGAAAGCCCTTTCAGCTCAGCGACGGCTTCGTTTAAATTCTTCACCCGAAAAACATGGCCTCCAATTAACTCCAGGTTGGTTTTGAAACTTTCTGCAATTTCGCTGTCGAAGGGCAGGTAAATTGCCGATTCAAAATCGGGGGAGGGCATGTTTTGCCCACCTCTTTTATTTTGAGCTTCCGTTAATCGGTTGAGTATTTTTTCGCGGGATGAATTCATCGAAATCTGACTTAAACAGAAGTTGCAGGATTAGCTTCTTCTGCGGGTTTTGGATCAATTACTGTTTGCTTTTCCGCAGTCAATTCTTCCCGAATCCAAGGACGTTTCCCGAAAATTTCTTCTAGGTCTTCACCAAAAATGACTTCTTTTTCGAGCAGTCGTTCGGCCAATTTTTTGTGGCCTTCACCGTTTTCTTTCAATACCTGAAGTGCTCGCTTGTATTGAGAGTCAATCAATTCTTTGGCTTCAGAATCAATTAATTCTGCCGTTTTCTCACTGTAAGGTTTGGTAAAACCATAATCATTTTGGCCGGTTGAATCGTAAAAACTGACATTGCCAACTTTCGGGCTCATCCCAAAGATGCTGATCATGGCATAGGCCTGCTTGGTAATTTTCTCCAAGTCGTTTTGGGCACCCGATGAAATGGTTTTAAAGATGATTTCTTCCGCCGCACGTCCACCCAAAGCAGAGCACATTTCGTCCAGCAGCTGCTCCTTAGTGGTTAGTGAGCGTTCTTCGGGAAGGTACCAGGCTGCACCCAGCGCTTTTCCGCGTGGAACGATGGTTACTTTCACCAAAGGATGTGCATGTTCAAGCAACCAGCTGATGGTGGCGTGGCCGGCTTCATGATAAGCGATACGTCGTTTTTCATCTTTCGAAATAATCTTGTTTTTCTTCTCCAGTCCGCCAATAATGCGGTCAACAGCGTCGAGGAAATCCTGCCGGCCTACTTCTTCTTTTTCTTTACGGGCAGCAATCAATGCTGCTTCGTTACAAACGTTGGCTATATCGGCACCCGAAAACCCGGGTGTTTGTTTGGCCAGAAAATTACCATCTACCTCACTGGCAAGTTTAATCGGACGCAGGTGCACCTGGAAAATCTCACGACGTTCGTTCAGGTCGGGCAGTTCTACATGGATCTGGCGGTCGAAACGTCCGGCGCGCATCAGGGCACGGTCGAGCATATCGGCACGGTTGGTGGCTGCCAGGATGATCACACCGGAGTTGGTATCAAACCCATCCATTTCAGTTAACAACTGGTTCAGCGTATTTTCACGCTCATCATTCGATCCCATGTTGGGGTTCCGCCCACGGGCACGCCCGATGGCATCAATTTCATCAATGAAGACAATACAGGGGGCTTTTTCCTTAGCCTGCTTAAACAGGTCGCGCACACGCGACGCGCCAACTCCGACAAACATTTCCACAAAGTCGGAACCCGACATGGAGAAAAATGGAACATTGGCTTCACCAGCAACAGCTTTGGCCAGCAGAGTTTTTCCTGTTCCCGGTGGACCAACAAGCAGGGCGCCTTTCGGAATCTTACCGCCCAGCTTAGTATATTTTGCCGGGCTTTTCAAGAAAGATACCACTTCTTCAACTTCCTGCTTGGCTTCCGCCAGACCGGCAACATCTTTAAACGAGGTGCTTACCCGCGAGTCTTTGTCGAATACTTTGGCTTGCGATTTTCCAACATTGAAAATATTTCCACCACCGGCGCCACCACCGGCACCTTTGCTCATGCGGCGGAAAATCCACCACCAAATGGCAATGATAATCAGGAACGGAAGGACCCAGCTGAGGATTTCACTGAAATAATTATGAACGGTACTGTATTCAACAGGAACTTTATCCGATTCGCTAAAATTGGCTTGTGCCTCTTGCAGGTTGTCTTCGAAGGTTTCAACCGAACCGATGGTGTATACGAAATGCGGACCAAATTTAGAGGGAGCTCCAAATCCTGTATTGAGCTTATCGGCATAATCGTCGTAGCTGTCTTCTTTCAGGTAGATTTGCGCTTCTTCTCGATTGATGACGACAATTCGTTCAATATCGCGTTTGGCCAACATTTCATTTTTCACTTCATTCCAGGTTGTCTTAACCGGGCCGCCACCAAAACTAAAATATTGGATTGCAAGAAATATGACAATCACAATTCCATAAATCCAGTACGGATTAAATTTGGGTGGTTTCCCCCCAGTCCCAAAATTCCCCAAGTTTGGCCTTTGTTTATTCTTGTTCTTGTTGTTATTTTCTGCCATTTCGTCTAATTTTCTGTTTCTATTTTTTCGATGGCTGCGTCAGCCCAAAGATTTTCTAAATCGTAAAATTTGCGGGATTCATGCTGAAAGACGTGTACCATGATATCAGCATAATCCAGAAGTACCCAAATTGAGTTTTCATATCCGTCTTTATGCCAAGCTGTTTCACCAACCATATCTTCAACTGTTTTTTCTACCGAGCGGGCAATTGCATCAACTTGGGTGGTCGAATGACCATGGCAAATAATGAAATAATTACATTCTGAATGATTAATTTTTGTTAAGTCTATTTTTACAATGTCCATTCCTTTTATCCTGTGAATCCCCTCCAGAATGGCATCAATCAGCTGTTCACTATCTTTTTCTGTTGGTATTTTATGCATAGATTTATTTTAGAACTACAAAGATAAATTTTTTCACTTATTTTAGTGGTTTTTCGCTCATATCGTTCAATTGTTTGTATCAGCTGTTTCTGGTGTCCTGCAAATGAAGTTTACAGAGGCTTTTTGTTCAGGTTTTCTGTTTGTTTTACCTGTTCATAAGCTGGAAAAAAGCATGAATACAATAACACGGTACAATCATTATTGTTTTTTTATCAGCCAACTGGTGCTGAATAAAAAAGATAAATATAAACACTTGAAAGTTAAGAAAGTAGTTTTATTGTCAGGTTTAAAATAATAATCAAACATGTGTCACAATATCGGTCATACCATCATCAAAATTGAACGCACTGTAAGTACCAATAACTATGCCACCAGTCAAGTGCGTGAGAATGAAACAAAAGCGGGAACTGTCTTTTTGGCATACGATCAAACAGCGGGTCGGGGGCAGCTCACTAACCGGTGGGAGAGTGAGGCGGGAAAGAATCTAACATTTTCTGTTTTTCTGCGACCTGTCTTTCTCGATATCCACAAGCAATTTATGCTTTCGAAAGTGGTTTGCCTGGGCTTGGAAAGCTTCTTAAGTCAGTTTGTTGAAGGTGTGAAAATTAAGTGGCCTAACGATATTTATGTGGCCGACCAGAAGATTTGTGGAATTTTGATTGAGAATGCGATTATGAATGGGCAGATCAGCCAGTCGGTTATTGGTATTGGCTTGAACATCAATCAAACCCGGTTTTTATCCGATGCCTCCAACCCGGTTTCCCTAAAAATGCTAACCGGGAATGATTACGCACTGGATGATTTGCTGACCGGTTTGTTGAAAGAATTTGATCACTACTATCAGCAACTGGTCGCCGGAAACTTCAATCTGCTGGATCATGAATTTCAGCAACAGTTGTATCGGCTTGAAGAATGGCATCCATTTAAGGATGAAAAGCACCATTATACCGGAAAAATTATTGGGGTGAATGAAATCGGGCAGCTAAAGATTGAGGAGCGTGACGGTCCGGTTCACGAGTATCATTTCAAAGAGGTAGCTTATTTGTAGAAAGTAATTTGCATTTAAGGTCACGGACCTATCTATTATTTTTGTTATCAGTTCTCTCATAATTTATTAGAAGACAGAAATACGACAACAATTATTGCTTAATACTTATATAGGTGAGTAAATACTTCTAACCATGAAATAGAAGATTAGATTAGCGTAAAACGACACTCACTGGCTGCTTATTTTTTGCCTGGGGTTAGTCGGGTAAAAAAGGTAGCCAGTGAGTGTTACTTTACATCAGGATACAGGTTTATTGTTGTTCGTAAATAATGTCCGAAAGCTCTTTCTTGACAGCTGTTCCGGGCCTGAAGAGCACTTTTGAGCTAATGCTTTTCACGTTAAACTTTTCGGGCGTGACCGCTCCTTCGCTCGAAAGCGACAGGCGCAGGGTGCCAAAGTCGCCGAGCTGCAAGCTAAACCCGTCTTTCAGGTACTCAGGCAATCTATCTACAAAATTGCTGAGTACATTCTCGATGTCGCCCCGTGTGAGAGACGAACGGCCGGCAATATCCTCTGCAATAATTTTCAAGTCTTTTTTGCCAACATTTACGGCGTTGGCATACCATTTTTCCGGTTGTGTGCGGTCGGCCGGATTTGCTTTTGCTACTAATTTTATTTTCATAGTTTAAATAATTAATTAATAAATAACTAGTCCACGTACAATAAAGCTTTTATGTGGGTAATAATTTGTTCTTTAATCTACAGCCTGCAGGGCGAAAATTTCGCGACGTCGCCGACTTTTTTTTGTGACGTCAGTAAATTTATTTGTTGACGTCAACAATTTTATTTTCTGACGTCAATAAATTTTCGTGGTGACGTCAGTAAATTTTGCTGCTGGTTTTAAGTAATTCTGCTTACCATGGTATTTTTTTTACGACCTTATAAAATTGCTTGTTTATTATGAAGCATTCAATAGTTATTTTTGACTATTTTTATACATAGAAAACAAAAAATGGATCTTTTAGAAAAGAGCATAAGAGACCATGAGCAGCTGTTTAGTCAAATAGTTATAGCTCCTAAAGATGTTGATTACAAGGTGACTGATGGTTATTTGTCGTTCTTTCGGTTAATTGATTCGTTACAAGCCAGTGTGGTGATCTCGTTCGACTTTTATAAACGCCATTACTTCTATGTTTCTGAAAAATTCAATTCTATATTTGGTTTCCATAAACATCAATTGCCTCAAACAAGCCACAAATGGTTCAGGTCTCGTCTTCATCCCGAAGACCGGATTATTAATGAAGGTTCAGTGATGGCACTTAAGCATTTATATGAACAACCTGTTGAAACCCGAAAAAGTTACCGCATCATTCACGAGTTCAGGCTTAGGAACGATGATGACAAGTGGATCCGGTTGACCGTACAGAACGACGTACTGGAACTGGATAGAAAAGGAAATCCCTGGTTGGACTTAAAACTATGGGACTTTTCACCCTTACAGGACTTGGAATCTCCCGGGCGGTTTGTCCTCAGAAATAAATTAACGGGAGAAACGGTACTTGCCCTTGAGGGCAGGAAAAGGGAAGAAACGGGCATTTCTGTTCGTGAAAAAGAAGTGCTTCGATTGATTGCTAACGGAATGAGAAGTAAGGAAATTGCCGATAAGCTTTTTATAAGCACCAATACCGTGAACAACCACCGACGGAACCTGATTGAAAAGCTAAACGTTTCCAACTCGTCGGAAGCGGTCGGGCTGGCTGTTAAGTTGGGCATCATTTAGCGGAACAGGTGTGACGTGGTTTTCATCCTCGCAAAAAGCTGGTTGACTACATCAACTCATAGATAGATCATTGCCAGGATTTCATCAAAAACAGCATCCTGGCTTTTGATGCCCACTTCCAAATGGTGTCCATTCACCCGTTTGTCGATGGGAATGGCCGGTTGTCCCGCTTGCTTATGAACTACATCCAACATTATCATAAACACCCGGTGACCCCCGTTTTATCCGAAGACAAAGCGCTATACTTCGAAGCGCTTGAGCAAACAAGACAACAGCAAAACTCCGATGTATTCAGAAAGTTCATGTTTGATGAATCGCTGAAATACTTCAAAGGGGAAATTAGCATGATGACACAAAAGCAAGTCCTCAAAAAATCAAAGGGAAAAGGGTTGTCTTTCCTGTATTAAACACTCCTACTTCATTTTTTCAGATGACCGGGAGATTAAATTTCATTTCTTATCTTTAAAATCCTAAACAAATGAAATTAATGAAAGCACTTGTCCTTGAGAAATACAATCAGTTTGAATTTAAAGAAGTTGAGGGGCCTGAAATTGAGCCGGATGAGGTTTTGGTGAAGGTGAAGGCCGTAGGCATTTGTGGCAGCGATGTGCATGGTATGGACGGAAGCACTGGCCGGCGTCAGCCTCCGTTGATTATGGGGCACGAAGCATCGGGCGAAATCACCGCCATTGGAAGTGCTGTTCGTAATTGGAAGCCTGGCGACCGTGTGACGTTTGATTCGACCATTTACCAGCTCGATGACTGGTACACCCGCCGGGGAGTGTACAATTTAAGCGATAACCGGGTGGTGCTTGGTGTTTCATGCGATGATTACCGTCGTCACGGGGCCTTTGCTGAGTATGTTGCCGTGCCGCAGCACATTTTGTACCATCTGCCTGTCAACGTAAGCTTTACGCAGGCTGCAATGGTTGAGCCCGTTGCTGTTGCCTTGCATGCCCTTTCGCTTGGTCAACCGCAAGTGAATGATTCGGCCGTGGTGGTTGGTGCCGGAATGATTGGCCTGTTTGTTATTCAGCTGCTGAAAGTGGCCGGATGTGGTCAAATCATTGCCGTCGATTTGGATGAAGGTAAGTTGGCACTGGCAGCCCGGTTGGGAGCTACTCACTGTTTTAATAGCCAGTTGCCAGGCTTGAACCAAGAGATTCTGGAACTGACCAATGGCCGTGGTGCTGATCAGTCTTACGAAGCGGTTGGTATCTCCGAAACCGTTCAGCTGTCTATTGCCAATGTTCGCAAAGGAGGAACCGTGACTTTATTGGGCAACCTGTCGCCGCAAATTGAATTCCCGCTTCAGTCGGTGGTTACCCGTCAAATCAAGGTTCAGGGAAGTTGCGCCATTTGTGGCGAATACCCGGCTGTGCTTGATTTGATTGCTGCCGGAAAAATCGATGTGAATGCTTTGGTGAGCGCCGAAGCTGCTTTGTCGGAAGGTGCTGATTGGTTTCACCGGCTTTACAATAAGGAAAAGGGTTTGATTAAAGTGATTCTAAAACCCTGACTAAAATGAAAAAAATACGAACTGCGATCGTTGGACCGGGCAAAGTGGCCCACTTGCATGCCCAGGGGCTGGTGACTTCTGCGAGCTCCGAATTTGTTGCGGTATGCGGACGAACACTTTCTAAAGCTGAAGCATTTGCCAGTCAGTACGGTGTGAAAGCCTACGATGATTTGGAGCAGATGGTTAAACAGGAAAAGGTGGAGGCCTTGTTGGTTTGTACGCCGCATCCTTACCATCGTGAGCCGGTAGTGAAAGCTGCCCGACTTGGAGTTCATTGTTTGATTGAGAAGCCTTTGGCCAGCACTTTGGACGATTGCGATGCCATGTTGGAAGCGGCTAAAGAAAACCGGGTGACGCTTGGCGTAATCAGTCAGCGCCGGTTTTATAAACCGGTTCAGCGGATGCGAAAAGCCATTGATGATGGTAAAATCGGGCAGCCAGCGCTGGGACATATCATCATGCTGGGATGGCGCGATGAAGCCTACTACAACAGCGACCCCTGGCGAGGCCGGTGGGAAACCGAAGGCGGAGGGGTTTTGGTCAACCAGGCACCACACCAGTTGGATCTTTTTCAGTGGCTGATGGGCGATATTGAGCAAGTGTATGCCGTCACCCGCAATCTGAACCACCCTTACATTGAGGTGGAAGATACCGCCGTGGCCGTCGTTCATTTTAAAGGCGGTGCGGTTGGAAACATTATCTTGAGTAATTCGCAGCAGCCGGGTATTTATGGCAAAATCCATGTTCATGGACGAAACGGCGCTTCGGTGGGGGCGCAAACCGAAGGCGGTGCCATGTTTATTGCCGGACAGTCGCCGGTGCTGGAACCACCAGTCAACGATATCTGGACGGTGCCGGGCGAGGAGGCCTTCCTTGAACAATGGAAGAAAGAAGACAGCGAATTCTTTAATACCATTGATGCCGCGGCTTATTATATTGGCTTGCAGATTGACGATTTTCTGAAAGCTTTGAGTGAAGGTCGTCAGCCGCTGGTTACGGGTGAGGAAGGGCGCAAAACCGTGGCGCTTTTTACAGCGATTTACCGCTCCAGCCGGGATAATGTACCGGTCCGGTTTCCGCTGAAACCAGAAGGAGGGAATGATATGGATGGCCGGTTAACCCATTAAAATCGACTTTGAAAAGAACTTACGAACCAAACAAACCGATAAAACATGAATGAAATACTGCTTCTTGTTGGAATTGCTTTTGCCATTCTGCTCTTGTTGTTTTTGGTGTTGAAGCTGAAAATCCACGCTTTTATTTCCTTGTTGATTGTGAGTATTGTTGTTGGCATTGTTACCGGAATGGATTTTTCCGGAATCATCAAAAGCATGCAGGATGGCATGGGAAATACCTTGGGTTTTGTTGCTACAGTGGTTGGCCTGGGCGCCATTTTCGGACAGATGCTCGAAGCATCGGGAGGAGCGGAGTCGATTGCCAAATATTTGTTGAAACATTTTGGCGAAAAGCGGGCTTCGTGGGCTTTGGTGTTAACGGGTTTTATTGTGGCCATCCCGGTCTTTCTGGATGTTGGCTTTATTATTCTGATTCCGATTATTTATGAACTGACCAAGCATTCCAAGCGCTCCATTCTTTATTATGCCATTCCTTTGCTCGCCGGACTGGCTGTGACCCACGCCTTTATTCCGCCAACTCCCGGGCCCGTGGCTGTAGCCGAAATCCTGGATGTTCAGTTGGGCTGGATTATTATCATGGGCTTTATTGTTGGTATACCGACTGCCATTATTGCCGGCCCAATTTTCGGTAAATACATCAGTAAAAAGATTCATGTTACGGCGCCCGATTATTTTGCAGATAAAGAGCCGGGGCCCGAGCAGGAGGGACTTCCATCGTTCCGGACAATCATTCTAATTATTGCTTTGCCCTTATTGCTGATTGTTTTCAGTTCGGTTGCCGAAGTTCTTTACGACAAAGGAATTCTACAAAATGAGGCGGTTTATCAAACCATCGGTTTGTTGGGGCATCCCTTTACTGCCTTAATTATTTCTACCTTGCTGGCCATGTATGTGTTGGGAATCCGGAGGGGGTTTAACAAAGAGCAAATCATGAAACTGTCGAATAAGGCGCTGGGGCCTGCCGGACTGATTATTTTGGTAACCGGTGCCGGTGGCGTGTTTAAACAAATCTTGATCGATAGCGGTGTCGGAGCCATGTTGGCCGAACGGCTGGCCGAATCAGCCATGCCTCCCATTGTGCTGGCTTATCTGATAGCCGTTGTTGTGCGCGTGATTCAGGGATCCGCGACCGTTTCAATGATTACCGCAGCTGGCCTTATGGCTCCGCTGATTACGATCTTCGACTTGACTCAAATTGATAAAGCGCTCATTGTGCTGGCTATTGCCGCCGGATCAACTATTTTGTCGCATGTGAATGACAGTGGTTTTTGGTTGGTGGGAAAATATCTGGGCATGAACGAAAAGGAAACCCTTCAGTCGTGGACAGTTATGGAAACCATTATTTCTGTTGTTGGCTTTACCTTCGTGCTGCTGCTCAGTTATGTGGTTTAAAGACCCCGGATCGTTTAATTGAGAACGATACTGTTGAGTGAACTTAGCATTTTTAAATCGGCAAATTGTGGTTGGGGGTGATTGGAATCGGTTGATTGTTCAAGAAAAGCCTGAATGAGCCCCATTAATTCGTTGATCTCTTTATCGGACAACAATAATTTGATGGTGGTATTGGCAAACGGGATGAAAATCTGGCGGCGGTAGTTATTACTTAGAACTTCATTTTCAAAGTGGTTCGAATTTACCGTATGCAGATATTGTTGCAGTTCCTGAAGTCTTTCAGTGGTCGTGAAATCCATAGCGATGTTCCCAAACTCGAGATGAATCTTCCGACACGAGCTGCAAATGAATAGTTGTCCGTTTTTGCTAACCTTTTTCATTTTGTCCATCTTTTCTTGATTCTCTACAAAGATGACACAAAGCTGGACAGTGATCAATCCCTAGATGTTGGGGTTTTTCAAATGAGTTCTTCAGGATTAATGTCCTGTATGTCAAGTAAATTGTTCATGATAGCATAAACAGTGAGGCCTGAGATGGACTTAATGCCGAGCTTTTCGGTAATGTTTTTTCGATGCGAAATAACGGTGTGAATGCTGATAAAAAGCTTGTCGGCTATTTCCTTGTTAGACAGGCCGAGTGCAATGAGTTTGATGACATCTTTTTCGCGGCTCGTTAATTCGCCGTTGTCTTGCATTGCGTTTTTATTTTTATTCCCCGACTGTCGAATGACCTGGATCAGCTTCTGAATCTGGATAGCCGATGAATAATGATTCAATTGATAATCGAAAGGTTCGTCCAACTGTCTGTCCAATGGGGCTGCATAAAAACCTACCAGGTACACTTCATTATTCTTTTTCAGCAGGCTGATGGCTTTTGAGTTCAGGTCGACTTGCGCTTCCAGAATTAAAATCAGGGTGCTGTTGGAAATTGCGGAAAACGAGCTAAGATCTTTCGTTGAGCTAAGCTGGGTGATTTCCATCTTAAAATACTCCTGCAGAATCAATGACAACCCTTTGCGAATGATTTCGGAGTGATGAACAATGAAGACGTTTTCTTTCATCTCATTCTATTTTTTATTTTCAGAGGTATTCGATGGAACTCGCTCGTAATAATTAGTTTGTTTGTAAAGACTTGCACATGCTCGTTTCATTTTTTCAGTTCTTTTTCAAACTCAATAACCTGTGTAATTAAAATGTGGTCTTCAATGCGTGCGTGGTCATTCAAATCGTTTTCAAATTGAAGCAGTGCCGTTAGGAATTCATTCATGGCATTGTCTTCATAGTTGGGGCTTAAGTGGCGGATAATTAGGTTTTCCAGATCGCTCAGCTTAACCTCAACGTTGGTGTGTTCGTTTTCAATGACTTCAATGAATGATCCTTCAGGACTCAGCGTTTTATTCTCGTACAAGTTGATGATGTATGGAAAAACCTTTTCGTCTTCCAGTTTCAGGTGAAGCAGCAATTCTGTTTTGTATTTTTGATAAAAGGTGTTGATCATCTTCAGGCTGGAACAATTCTCAGTACAACTTTCCAGCACCTGGTTGAGCAGCCGTTCAATTTTCGGAAGCACGTAGTTGATGTAGTATTTGTGCGTATTCTTCAGGTAGTCGATCAGCAGCACGGGTGAGAAAGACAAAAATTCCGCTTCGGGGAAATAACTCTCATCGGTGTAGGTATTCACAATGGCCAAAAAGAAGTCGGTGTCAATGTTTTTTTCCAGACAAACCTCGCTAATGGTTTTTTCCTTAAACCCCAGCCGGATACCGAAACGATTGATCACCGGCAATAAGTTGTAGTTTTGGGTGATCAGCGAGGACATTTTATCTTCTTTTCTGAATAATTCCATGATGTTGAATTTTGTGTCTAATAAGTGTAAACAGCTTTCGGGCAGTTTAGATTAATCGATCTTAAAATAAATTGAACGCATTTTCTCATTTCTTCAGCCCTTCAATTTCACATTTCATCAATCTGTCAACGACCTCAATTCTAACGATAGGGCAATTTACTCAGCATGTCAGCCAGTTGATTGACTCCTTCTTCCAATTTATTGCCAGCCATCATTTTGATCATCATGCCCATGTCGGCATGCAAGGTCAGCTTCATTTTTGTTTGGTTTTCGCTGACAGGCATTAGCTGAATCCAAAAAGTGATTTCTACTGGCAGGCTTCCCGAGCTCTGTAGTTTGATGGTTTTAAATGGCTCGCGATTGACGATTCGGATTTCTGATTGCCCCATTCCTCCAACGCTGAAGTGGCAAGAATCCTGATCTGATTCAAAGTTGGAGACTTTAATTAGGGGTACTTGTTGAGTGACTTTTTGCAGCAAATCATCGTTAATGTATTGTGAGAGGTGCTCAAAGTTTGAAAGATAGTTGAATACAATTTCCTCGTTGTAATCAATGAATTTAATTTCGCTTGTATATTTACTTAATCCCATAATTTATAGTTCAAAAAAAATCCCCGGAATGATGTCCGGGGAGTAAATTATTGTGTGTTTTATTTTTTACTTATTTGCCCCAATTGGCCGGGTCCTGACGCCACTGGTTTAGCGATTCAACCTGTGATTCTTTCACCTCTCCCGATTCCAACGCTACATCAATTAACGTTTTGTAACGGCTTAAAGTTGTGAGTTCGATGCCAGCTTCTTCAAAGTTTTCTTTGGCAACGGGAAAGTTGTAGGTGAAAATAGCCATCATGCCTAATACGTCACCACCAAAGTTTGAAATAGCCTCTGCCGCTTTCAGGCTGCTCACTCCGGTTGATACCAGGTCTTCAATGATTACCACTTTTTGTCCGGCTTTCAGGTCGCCTTCAATCAGGTTTTCCAGCCCATGATCTTTGGGTTTCGAACGAACATAGATGAATGGCAGCCCAAGTTCCTGAGCTACTAGCATGCCGTGGGCGATTGCTCCCATTGCAACTCCTGCAATAACTTCTGTATCTGGGTATTTGTCGCGAATCAATTTGACAAATTGATCCCGGATAAATGTTCGTTCTTCGGGATAAGATAATATTTTCCTGTTGTCGCAGTAAATTGGTGCTTTCCAGCCTGATGCCCAGGTGAATGGGTTTGATGGTTGGATTTTTATTGTGTTTATTTGTACGAGTTTTTTCGTAACCTCAATATGGATATCTTGCATGATCTAAACGTTTAAATTGATTTTCACGACAAATGTACAAAGTTTTTTTCAATGAGCATCAGCTGCTTGGGTGGCCCGGAAGGAACAGTTCATTAAAAGATAACATTGATCAAGTGGTTGACATTGAGTGTTTTGATGATTTTATTCAGCTTCTTTTAACGTTGGATAAGAGAAAACATGTTGTAAAACTGATAATTGACAGTAAACAGCAGCCTGATTTGATAGCATGGCTTAAAGATATGTTAACACTAATCCCGGCTGCTGGCGGTTTGGTCATCAATGAGCACGGACAGTTTTTGTTCATTAAACGATTTGGAAAGTGGGATCTTCCGAAAGGAAAGATTGAGGCGGACGAAACTCCGGAAATAGCTGCTGTACGTGAGGTGGAGGAGGAGTGTGGCGTTTCGAGCCTGACCATTAAATGTCAATTGCCTTCTACGTTTCATTTGTATCGGTCGCCCTATATTCGGGATGAAAACAACTGGGTGTTGAAGGAAACCTGTTGGTTTGAAATGAGCTATTCCGGATCCGGTCGATTGGTGCCACAAGCGGAAGAGCAAATTGAGGAAGTGCGGTGGGTTTCGAAAGCGAAGTTGCCGGAGGTTTATAACCAAGCTTACGCCAATTTAAAGGACTTGCTCCGTCCTTATTTGGATTGATTGCGCAGCTCGTTTATCCGGTTTTGCTTGAGCATGTTGAGAAAGTGTTGTTCAAAACCATCAAGTGGGTTGGGTGCCGGCGATAAAGCAAGACGCCCGTTTTTATCGATCAAATAAGCCAGCGGGAAGTTGCTGACCCGGTAAATGTCGGCCGCTTTTTCGTCAACAATATAGAAGGTGCCCGCCCAGTTTTGCTGGAGGATCAGTTCTTTCTTTTGGGTTTCTTCCGGTAGAATCAGGTTTAGGATGTGCAGTTCTTGTCCGAACTGGCTGGCCGATTCTTTTAGCTGGTCCAGATGTTGCCGGCAAATTGGGTTCGAAACCCGTGTGAAATTCAGGTAGACGTATTTTCCGGCAAAATCGCTTAGCTGGTATTTTTTTCCTGAAAAGTCAGTCATGGCGATATCAGGCGCTTCACTGCCTTGTTGCAGGTAACTCAGTTGGGCTTTCAGTCGATGGGCAATGGCTTTGTTTTCCGGCTCCCATTGACTTTCAGCAATTTTATCGAGTAAACGGAGCAGGCTTCTTGGCGAAAACTGTCCTTGGAAATAGGCATCATGAATGGATTGCAGCATGACCAGCCGGCTGAGGGCGCTGTTCCATCGATTTTCTGTTATTAAATAGGCTTCAATGCCTGCAAGGTTGGTTTGTCCGACGAGGCGTTTAAAATTATTTCCCGCAATTTTATTTCCTTCAAACTCAAAATAATTGGTAAAAAGCTGCGTAAACAATTGTTTGCACGGCGGAATGGATAAATCAGGTTCCTGCTCCATAAAATAGCGCCGGATAAATTCGGCGGATTGCCCTTGATGTAAGGCAAACTCCGCAAAGGCTGAGCGGTAAAACTTGTACTGCTCGAAATACGTGGTGTTGGTTTCCGGAAATTGCTGCTGCAAATGATTGATCAACGAATCCACGGCAGCCTTGGAACGTTGGTGATAAATTTGATTGAAATAGCGGCTTTCTTCCTTTAAATAGGCTAGATCAAACTGCTCAATTTGCCGGTTCAGTTCCTGCGGGTCACTGTTTTTTAAGGCAAAGTTAATCTCATCGAATTCGAAAAAGGGATTGCGCTTCTGGCTGGGTAAAACGGGTTTCAACGGAGGTAAGATTAACTCGTATTGCTGTCCCGGCGCCAAAAAAACGGATGCATGGTAAGCATCAAATTCGGCAAACGCCCAGGTTATTTTATTGATTGAAAGCGTAGCACTGAATGCCCCGTCCGACTGAATTTTGATTGAAGTGAGCAGTTGTTTTTCTTCGGAGATTCCATCGGCAAACTGGTACAAGTCAATCTGGTAATCGCTGTATTCGGGCGCTTTTCCACTTAAGGTTACCGTTTTTTGGGCGTGTCCAAACAAGGAGCTGCCCAGGATCAACAAAAAAAGAAGAAAGAATTCTTTAAGCTTCATCCTTTTTAAATTCAGCCATATTCAGTTTGTCGGGTAAAAACATGCTGGCATCGCCGCCGTGTAAAATAATGTCGCGTACAATGGATGAGTTGATCGGCGTGTGTTCGGGTTTGGTAAGCAGGAAAACGGTTTCGAGTTCGGGGTGCATTCTTTTATTGACCTGCGCAATAGCCCGTTCATATTCGAAGTCAGAAGAGGTGCGCAATCCCCTCAAAATGTATTTTGCTTCTACGAGTTTGCAAAAATCAACGGTTAGCCCTTCGTGGCTTTTGACTTCCACCTTGGGTTCATCATCAAAAACCTGGTTGATCCATTTCATCCTTTTTTCCAAGGCAAAAAAGGATTGTTTGTTGGTGTTGAATCCAATCATGATGATCACTTTGTCGAACAATGGCAGCGCCCTGCGGACAATGCTTTCATGGCCGATTGTAAACGGATCAAACGACCCGGGAAATATGGCGATACGTTTCATCGTTGGCTTGTTTTGCATTTTACCGTCCAAATATAGCGGATATTCTTTGGAATATTCGATATCGACGGGCTTAATGGCGCGTGAAGAATAAAATGACGTTAATTCGCGGCTGATGCGATGATCGGTTCAGAAATAAGAACGAAGCCGGAAAAAGTGTGTTGGTAGAGAAGATCGCCTGATGAAGCTAAACGGTGCTGGGCCGCTGTGTTTCGATATGGTACCGTTAGCTCTTCGTGCCATACTTAGTAGACGTGTAACTATCGTACTTATACGTGTAGATGCCACACCGGGAGCTATACCCTGAGCTCCCCGGATCTTATTTCACCACAAAATTATTGAATAAGTGCGGCTGCCTATTTTTGCGGATGAGCACATTGGCGTCGGCGGGCCTGATCAGCAAATCATCCACACCCATGTATTTCCCCCGGATGGTGAGTTGGTAGCGGGCATTGGCTTCCACCTCAAAGCGGGTGGATATTTGCACCCATTGCTGGTACACGTTGTGGGTTTGCCGGTTGTTCAGTTTGGTTACCGACAGTTGGTTGCCGTCTTCGCCCCAGGCTGTTAAAACCGGTTGGGGCATGTCGTAGTGCTGGGTATCGAAAGCCAGCCAAAAGGAGAGGTGCGCTGTTCCGGGTGGCAGGGGAAGTTTTTGGTTGAAGATTTCCAATTCACCTCGTCGCTTAAAAAGCGCGCCTTCGCCGGTGAACGTGTTTTTATTTGGCCAGGCCTCAAAGTCGTTGTAGTAGATCAATGCGGCGAGTGTATCGGTGTTGATGGCTGTCGCATCGCCGGTATACTGTTCGCTAAAATCGGTTACCTGCCTTAGCCAGTTTTGGTGGCTGTCGACGAAAACCGACAAAGGCAGCACACTCATGGTGATGTATTGGTCTTCCCAAAAAACGTGTGCCTGGCTTTGAAGTCCTAGTTCCTGTTCGTTCAACTCCTGTTTGGTGCAAATCAGCAGCAATGGCTGGTCGTTCATGTCGTTGAGCCGCGTTTTCCGGATGGCCGGATCAGCCAGCAGTTGAATGCTGCTTAAAGCTTGGCTAAACGACAGGCGGGGCGAAAAGCTCTGCACCAGCGGAAGGCCGGTGTGATGCGAACATTTCATGGCTTCGCCCAAGGCAGTCATTCCATTTTCAAACAGCAGCTTGTCGCCGCAGGTGCTGGCAAAGGGCAGCGAAAGAATCGCCTGAAATTGCCGGTAATCAACCGGCGCCTCGGCGAATCGCTTCAGGAATTCCTCATCGTTTGAAGTCAATTTGTCATTTTCATTGAACAAGCCCCGTGTTGCCCGTTCCACATTGTATTTTGAAGCCATTCCCCACGAAACAAAAACAGCGATTAACAGCAACCAGGCTGATATCTGTTGGTTTTTCGCCTTTAACTTTTCAAACAGTTGGTAAAAAAGAAAGGCTGAGTACACGGCGAAAATATAGTAGAAAATCCAGGAAAAGCGGCCAAGGGCGCGAAACTGTCTGACGGGCGGCAGGAGTTCAAGCAAAAAGCCAAATCCCCATTTGAAGGGAAAGCACATGCTGAAGAGCAGCACCAATGCTCCGGCAAGGAGGTAGGACCGAAAAGCCTGGTGTTGAAAAAAGAATGACCAGTCGGGTTGGCGCCGCCGAATCCAGGCGATTGGGGCAAGCAGTGCGAGGGCAATAGCCACCAGTGTTGCCGGCAGCCCGACAAACGCGCGGCCTTCCCATTGAAAGCTCAGGTTAATGTATTGCGAAATGAAATCTTTTAAAGGAAATCCGGAAGGGAGAAAGACGCTGAACAGGTTGGCGTGATAAACGTAGAAGCCATACGGATTGTCGGGCCGGTCATGCACCCAGTCGGTGGCGCTCACCAATCCCCTGACCAGAAGCACTGGGAGGGCAGCCAGCACAAGCAAATGGATAGCCGGCTTGATGTGTTGCCTGAGTTGCTTTCGGTTGAGCCACAAATCGGACAAAGCTACAGCCACTAAAAAGATGGCGTAGAAAGCGACAAAATAGGCGCTGATCAAACCGCCAATCGCTCCCGAAAGCACTAGTAAGCTCCCCCATAAAATCGGTTTTTTACCTTCTCGAAAGCGAATCAGCAAATACCAAAACAGCGGAATGAAAAACCAGTACACCATTTCGAAATGTCCGTGAATGCGATCGAACTGCGGTGTCAGAAAACCAATGACCAAAGCCGACAGAAAGGCATACCAGGCGGGTAGTTTGAACCGCCTTAAAATCAGAAATAACAGGGGCATACCCAATAAAAAAGAAAAAATCATCGTCAGGTTCAGGATGCCCACGCCGTAATTGGCAACCGGATGAATATGCTTGTCCACCAGCTTCAGCAGCGACACATACACCGGGTGCGAATTGATGTATTGCAGATGGTCGCCATAAGGGTAGTTGATGCCGTCGTGCCGGATGCCCGAGTCGTATTTCAGGTAATACGAAAAGTTGAAGTAGCTTTTCAATGGATCAATCGATTTCGAGAACAGGATGCTGTTGGGGTGCTGCAAAACAGGCTGAAAAGCAAAAAACAGTATAGTGGCTGTTACAGCCGTCAGCAGCGCGATATAGAGCCGGTTTTCTTTCATTGATCCTTCGGTTCTGGTAGTTTGTAAATTTTCACCTGTTTAAATTCACCGATTTGCTCCTGTGTAAAAGACCTGAAATAACTTCATCCACAATGGAGAAATCAATCTCATCGTAGGTTTTTTCAGGGTTTTGGTAGCATTGTATGCAGGAAGCACGACGACAATGTAATGGTTATGGATCATTTCTGTTTTGTTTTTGTGTGAGCCGGCGTTTGTTTTTAGTCGATTAAAGTACAGTTATTGTTTGTGGTTTCAAAGCGAAAAGCCTCGTAGTGCGTTACCGACAAATTATCAAACCAAACGGGTTCCTCTCCGCGGGGATAAAGTAAACTCCCAGTTCTTTGCCTTCGAGCGCTGACGAAATAAAGACTTCCTTCTCAATCTTTTCCCAACCGTTATGATCTTTTCCGATCCGTTTAAACGTCTTGTTATAGTAGTTTTCCGCCGAAACGATCATCGTGCCGGCATCCGGGTCTTGCGGGTTTCTTCGCCATACACTGATCTGGATACTTCCACCGGCTTTCAGATCATTCAGCCGCATGGCTATTCCAAACGGACTGGACTGATTGAGTTTACATCGCAAAAAGAAATACCAACCCATGAGTGTGAAGGCGAGCGCCGCAGAATTACTCAGGAAATTGTTCCCATAGTATATCAATACCGGCGAAGTGAACAGCAGCAAACTGACTCGGGCCGACCAAAAGAAATTGTTGGAAAAGAGCAAAGAAGCATGGTTCTGTTTCACGCGAGCCTGGGAATTCGTTACTATGCACGAATTTACAATCGGTTGGGTAAAATCAAGGGAGAAATTGGGGATTTATGAAAATTTAAAAAAGAAACCCTTGAAATTCGGTCCGCTCCCCGGGAAACAATAAACCGCGGGGTGAAGTGTTTAAATACGCCATGACAACAACAAAAACTTTCCTATTTCAGAGGGTTTCCTTAACTTTTACAAGGTCTTAGCACTACTTGGCTAGTCTTTCGTTTTGTTATAACAACAGAATGCTGAAAGATGTTTGCTAAAACTTTTAAAACATATTTTTTTGAAATTTTGGATTTACCTGATTGGTCCGGCAAAGGTCTCTACATCGCTTGCTGTAATAGACTTGTCGCCCAAAATAATGAGTCGTTCAATAACATTGCGAAACTCGCGAATGTTGCCTGTCCAGTTGACTTGCTTCAGTTTTTCGAGTGCCTCTTCGGTAATTGTTTTCTCGGGCATGCCGTACTCGCCGCATATTTGGTTTATGAAGTGATTGGCTAGTTCGGGGATATCTTCTGTCCGCTCATTTAAGGTTGGAACATGAATAAGAATAACACTCAACCGATGATACAAATCTTCGCGGAAATTGCTCTTTTCAATCTCTTCACTCAGGTTTTTGTTGGTGGCTGCAACTACGCGCACATCTACTTTGATGGGCTTGTCGCCACCTACCCGGGTAATAAAACTTTCCTGCAAGGCACGCAGCACTTTGGCCTGTGCCGAAAGGCTCATGTCACCAATCTCATCCAGAAACAGGGTGCCGCCTGTGGCTTGTTCAAATTTTCCTTTGCGTTGTTTGACCGCCGAAGTGAAGGCTCCTTTCTCATGACCAAAAAGTTCGCTTTCAATTAACTCCGAAGGGATGGCGGCGCAGTTCACTTCCACAAACGGGCCCGAAGCGCGGCTGCTTTGGTCGTGCAGGCGGCGGGCAACCAGTTCTTTGCCGGTTCCGTTCGATCCGGTAATTAATACCCGGGCGTCGGTTGGCGCTACTTTGTCTGCCATGCTGATCACCTTTTGAATGGTGTCGGAGTTGCCCACAATGGTGTATTTTTTATTGACTTTCTTTTTCAGGACTTTCGTTTCTGTAATCAGGTTCGACTTGTCCATCGCATTACGAATGGTAATTAATAACCGGTTAAGGTCCAAGGGCTTTTCAATGTAGTCAAACGCTCCCTTTTTAATCGATTCAACAGCTGTGTCAATGTTGCCATGTCCGGAGATCATCACCACGGGGACATCTGGTGCCAGAATCTGAATTTTCTCAAGTACTTCAATCCCGTCTATTCCGGGCATTTTGATATCGCACAGCACGATGTCATATTCGTTTTTGCGTACCATGTCAATACCCTGCTGCCCGTCTTCGGCTGAGTCTACCTGGTATTTTTCATACTCCAGAATATCTTTTAAAGTACTTCGAATGCTTCGTTCGTCGTCGATCACTAGTATTTTTGACATGGGATTTGAGATTTGTTATTTCTGACTGTTAATTACTGATTTGGGTGTCAAAATTAATCATAAATCCATTCGAACAAAATTCCTTCGCGCAAGGCATAGTCGGTTTGAATGATTTTTTTGATGTCCAGCTTTTGAATGACCAGCTGGATCAGGATCAATGCCGGAATAATCATTTCTACCCGCAAGGGGTCCATTCCGATCATTAGATCGCGTTGGGACTTGGTAGAATAGATCACTTTGTCGGCTATTCTGTTAAAGTCGGCCAGCTCGATAATTTGTTGTTGACGGATTTTGGTGCCGGGAGCGGTTTCATCAATCAGGTCGGTCACAGTATCGAAAGCTCCGGAGCAGCCAATCAACTGGCTCACCTGTTTTCCATTCAGCTGCTTCCAGAGACTTTGCATGCCGGTGTCAAACCAGCGTTCTATTGCTTCAAGTTCGCTTGATTTAATGGGGTCAGAAACCGGGAGTTGGTCCAGCGCACGCGCCATGCCAAGTGGAAAGCTTTCTTTGTGAAAGATCTGGTTGTTTCGGGTTTCAATGAATTCGTTACTGCCACCACCAATATCCATGATTAGGGTGTGATCTGGAAGGTTTTTCAAAGCCAGCTTGACGCCTTTGAAGATCAGCTCCGCTTCCCGTTCCCCCGAGATGATTTCCAGAGGTAAGCCGGTCATCTGAAACAGGTGTGCTTCAAAATCGCTTTTGTTGGCGGCATCGCGCACTGCCGAGGTGGCGATGGTCACCACTTGGTCGACCCTGAACTGGGCGATGGTCTCCCGGTGTTTTTTCAGTGCTTGTGCAGCCCGCTCAAACGCTTCTGGTGTAAGCCGGTTTTTGTTGATTCCGTCTTTCCCCAGCTTTACTCCAACTTTTCCTTGGTACAACAGGGTGTATTGTTGTAGGTTGGTTTCTGCAATCAGCAGGTTACAGGTGTTTGTTCCCAGATCGATAACGGCAAGTCTCATGTCTTTTGAATTTATTGGTTGATAAACGTTTTCCCAAGAAAATGAAGTGATCCTAAATTAGTAAGCGCAAAAAATAATAAGAACCTTAAAACAAAAGACCGACAATGATTGCCGGTCTTTTGTTTTTTCAAGAATTTGTGTTTTTACTCTTTCACCGAAAACTTATAAATCGTGGTGGAGTTCAACGTGTCACCCGGTTCGAGTACGGTGCTTGGGAAATGAGGATGATTAGGTGAATCGGGGTAATGCTGAGTTTCCAGGCATAAACCATAGCGGTGTTCGTAAACTTTTCCGCTGCGTCCGGTCAAGGTACCATCCAAAAAATTTCCAGTGTAAAACTGAACAGCTGGTTCGGTCGTGTAAACTTCCATGTATCGCCCTGATACCGGTTCGTAAACACTGGCGCAGAACGTCATTTCCCCGGCTTCCTGATCTTTATTCAAAATGTAGTTGTGATCGTAACCTCCGGCAACAGCCAGGGGAGGCATGTCCGAATCAATACGCTCGCCAATGGTGTGCGGGGTCGTGAAGTCCATATCCGTTTCCTTAATCGAAACGATTTTTCCGGTTGGGATTAATTCGTTGTTTACCACTTCTGTGGTTGAATCGGCATCAATCACCACAATGTGGTCCAAAATATCGCCATTGCCTTCGCCTTTCAAGTTGAAATACACATGATTGGTCAGGTTAAAATGGGTTGCTTTATCCGTTGTAGCCTGGTAGTCAATCTTCAATTCATTGTCGTCAGTCAGGGTATAGGTAACGGTTACGTTTTTATTTCCAGGAAAACCTGATGCGCCATCCTCGCTGAACAAACTCATTTCAACGGCCGGGCCGTCTTCTGATTGAATTTCTTTGGCATCATAAACCTGACGGAAAAAACTTTCCGTTCCAGAGTGCAGGTTCGCTTTGTGGTTATTGACTTCCAACTCGTAAACTTCGCCATTCAACTCAAATTTGGCATTGCCAATCCGGTTGGCAAAAGGGCCAACAACCGCACCTTGTCCGGCATCCAATGTCCTATATTCTTCAATCGATTTAAACCCTAAAGCAACATCCGCCATCTTTCCCTCTTTGTCGGGAACGATAATGGAAACAATCTTTGCCCCGTAATTGGTCAGGGTCACTTTCATGCCATTGGCATTCTGAAGGGTGTACAGGGTGGTTTGTTTGCCATCAATCGTACTTTCGAAATCGGCCTTGGTGTACAGGGCTTCTTCTTTTTTTGCAGGTTGCTGGCAGGCAACAGCGGCAATCAGGAAAAGAAATGCGAGTTTTTTCATACGTGAATTCATTTTAGATTTATTTTTATTGATATCATTGTGTTTTCTTAAAAAGTCAAAGTCACTTTTAATGGTACGAACAAATTTATATATCTTTGCGTTCCATTACTACAGATGACAAAGAAAATTTTTCATATTGCAATATTAGTCATTATGGTGGTCTCTACCATGGGGTTCACCATCACAAAACACTATTGTGGCGGAGATTTAATTGATCTGTCCATCGCCGGCGAAGTGGAGAATTGCTGCGATATGGAAGAGGGTTGCTGTCATAATGAACAGCAAACCTACCAGTTGGAGGAAGACTATACTGCGCCAATGGTCCTTAATCAGGTCGATTACTTCGCCTTTGTTATTTTCGAAATTCCTGTGTTTTTGGTTGAAATGCAGGAAACTTCAAACACCTTCATCTCATACAACTTTGGAGAATCGCCGCCTTCGCGGACTGTGCTGCATTTTCTTGCCGATATTCAGGTTTACCGTTTATGATTTTGAATGATCATCGGATTTAACAGGTTTTAAATCCGACAGTTACTGGTGCATTGATTTGTAACCAGAATTCTTTATTTGTGTAAAAAGAATTTAACTCGATCATTCAAAATTATCAAAAGGTATGCTGAATAAAATTATAAAGTACTTTCTTGAAAACAAGTTGGTTACTATGTTGTTGCTGACTGGATTGGTAACTTGGGGAGTCGTTACATCACCGTTTGGATGGGAAATAGGAGTCTTGCCTTCTGATCCGGTTCCGGTGGATGCCATTCCCGACATTGGTGAAAACCAGCAGATTGTTTTTACCGAATGGATGGGGCGTTCGCCACAGGACATTGAGGACCAGATTTCCTATCCCCTAACCACCTATATGTTGGGAATTCCGGGTGTGAAATCGATTCGCAGTTCTTCCATCTTTGGATTTTCCAGCATCTTCATCATTTTTGAAGAGGACATCGAATTTTACTGGTCGCGCTCACGAATCCTTGAAAAGTTGAGTTCACTTCCTTCGGGTTTGCTGCCGGAGGGGGTGCAGCCTGCGCTTGGGCCAGATGCCACTGCTTTGGGGCAGGTGTATTGGTACACGCTTGAAGGCCGAGACAAGGATGGAAATCCGACAGGTGGATGGGATTTACATGAAATCCGTTCTGTTCAGGACTTCTACGTAAAATACGGTCTGAATGCCACCGAAGGGGTTTCGGATGTGGCTTCCATCGGCGGCTTTGTACAGGAATATCAGATTGATGTGAATCCGGACGCCCTGAAAGCTTACAACATTCCACTGCACAAGGTGATGCAGGCGGTGCAAAAGTCGAACAGGGATGTGGGGGCCAAAACCATCGAGATTAACCAGGCCGAATACCTGGTGCGTGGCTTGGGCTACGTGAAGAATGTGGAGGATCTGGAGAAAGCGGTGGTAGCTGTTTCGCAGAACAGCCCCGTACGCATTAAGGATATCGGAATGGTCAGCCTGGGGCCGGCATCGCGGCGCGGTGCGCTGGACAAAGACGGAGCCGAAGTGGTGGGTGGCGTGGTGGTTGCCCGCTATGGCGCCAATCCCTTGCAGGTGATCAACAATGTAAAAGACAAAATCAAGGAGATTTCGCCGGGACTGCCGCAAAAAACATTGGAGAATGGCGTGGTTAGCCAATTAACGATCGTTCCTTTTTACGATCGATCTGGCTTGATCTATGAAACCTTGGGAACGCTGGAAGAAGCGATTTCACTTCAGATACTGATTGTCATCCTGGTCGTGATTGTGATGGTATACAACCTGCGGGCATCTTTTCTAATCTCCAGTTTATTGCCCATTTCCGTGCTGATGGTGTTTATCGCCATGCGCTATTTTGGTGTCGACGCCAATATTGTAGCCTTGTCGGGAATTGCCATTGCCATTGGAACGATGGTTGATCTCGGGGTCATTCTGTCGGAGAACATCATCAAGCATGTGGATGAAGCTCCGCCCGGGCAAAAATTAATTACCACCATATACAATGGCGCGTCTGAGGTCAGTTCTGCCATTCTAACTGCCGTGTCGACCACCATCGTCAGTTTCATCCCGGTGTTTACCATGCAGGCCGCCGAAGGAAAATTGTTTGGGCCATTGGCCTTTACCAAAACCTTTGCGCTGATTGCTGCACTGATTGTTTCCCTATTTATCTTGCCCGCCCTGGCCCATTGGTTTTTTGGGGTGCGAATCAAAAGCGATCGAATTCGGAAATGGGTGAACATCGCATTGGTTCCCGTTGGAATTGTTTTCCTGATACTTGGACAAATATGGGGAGGCCTGATGTTGCTCGCTTTTGGGCTGGTTGGACTATTGAAGATGTTTGGGCCCAAAAGAGAGGTAGCCGAGAGTACGGATGAGCAAGCCTCATCCTGGAAGCAGCGCCTGCGTAATGCAGCGTATTGGCTGTTGGATCATGCTGAAATCTTGCTAGTTGTTTTGGGCGTGATTTGGTTGCTGGCCAGGTACTGGTTGCCGTTAGGGCCGGCAAAGAGCCTGATGCTCAACGTGGTGTTTGTGGCCATGATGGTGACCCTTATTTTAGGAGCTTTCACGATCCTGGAGTATTTCTATAAACCTATTCTTCACTGGTGTTTGGATAATAAAGTCAGTTTTTTGCTGATCCCGTCGTTTTTAATTCTTTTTGGTGTTACCACCTGGATGGGCTTTAACACAGTCTTCGGTTTTGCCGCAAAGGGATTCGATGCGGTAGGTTGGAATGTTCGCACAACTAAGCTTTGGTCGGGGTTGACGCATTCTTTTCCGGGCATGGGAAAAGAGTTTATGCCCTCGCTCAACGAAGGCAGCTTCCTGCTGATGCCAACCTCCATGCCACATTCCGGAGTGGAATATAACCGGAGGGTTTTGGGCCAGTTGGATATGCTGATTTCTGATATCCCGGAGGTTGAACTGACGGTTGGAAAACTGGGACGGGTAGAGTCAGCGCTTGATCCGGCTCCCATTTCGATGTATGAAAACGTGATTAACTACCGGCCCGAATACCTACTGAACGAACGAGGACACCGGGTGCGGTTTAAAGTTGATCGGGACGATCGTTTCATCCTGACCAGCGGCGACACCCTGAGCAATGAGGAGGCCTTGAAACGCGGGGTGACTAGCAAGGATTTGGTGCCCGATGAGTGGGGCAATTATTTCCGTAACTGGCGGCCACACATCCAATCACCTGATGATATTTGGGATGAGATTGTGAAGGTGGCAAAAATTCCAGGAGTAACCTCAGCGCCCAAGCTACAGCCCATTGAAACCCGCCTGGTCATGCTACAGACCGGTATGCGTGCACCCATGGGAATCAAAGTGTACGGGCCCGACCTGAGCACGATTGAGGAATTTGGGATGAAATTGGAAGGAATCCTGAAAGAGGTGCCTTCGGTGAAGGCCGAAGCGGCTTTTGCCGACCGGATTGTGGGCAAACCTTACCTGCATCTCAACATCAATCGGGATGAGATTTCGCGCTACGGGCTGAATATTGAAGATGTGCAACAGACCATTGAAACGGCCATTGGTGGGATGGAAATTACCTCGACTGTGGAAGGCCGCGAACGCTTTCCAGTAAGGGTGCGCTATCCCCGCGAGCTGCGTGACGATCCCGAATCGCTGGGCAAAATACTGATACCAACGCCAACGGGGGCGCAAATTCCTATCAGCCAGTTGGTTGATTTTGAATACAAGCGCGGACCGCAGGCCATTAAAAGCGAAGATACCTTCCTGGTGGGCTATGTTTTATTTGACAAGCGCGATGGCTTTTCCGAAGTGGGCGTTGTGACAGATGCACAGCAGGCCATTCAGGCCCGGATAGAGTCCGGCGATTTAACCGTCCCGGCAGGAATCAGTTATAAGTTTTCGGGGAGCTACGAAAACCAGGTGCGGGCCGAAAAGCGGTTATCCATCATCGTTCCCATGGTGTTACTGATTGTTTTTCTGATCCTTTACTTTCAGTTTAAGTCTGTCACCACCTCGTTGATGGTTTTCAGCGGAATTGCGATGGCTTTTTCCGGGGGCTTTATGATGCTGTGGCTTTACGGCCAAGGCTGGTTTATCGATTTCTCTTTCTTCGGAACCAATATGCGTGACTTGTTTCAAATGCATACGGTGAACCTGAGTGTGGCAGTCTGGGTTGGTTTTATCGCGTTGTTTGGAATTGCCACCGACGACGGCGTGTTGATGGCGACCTATCTCGACCAAAGTTTTGGACGACGCAAAACCGACAGTCTGAAAGGGATCCGTGCCGCAGTGGTGGAAGCCGGGCACCGAAGAATCAAGCCTGCGGTGATGACTTCGGCAACGACCATTATCGCGCTGCTTCCAATTCTGACTTCAACAGGGCGCGGTGCGGATATCATGATTCCGATGGCTATTCCAGCTTTCGGCGGGATGATTTTTGCCGCCATTACCTATTTCATTGTGCCGGTTTTGTACAGTATGCGTGAAGAGCGAAAACTCAAAAAATTAGTATCATGAAAGTCATCATCAATCTATTCATTTTTTTGATTTTCGGAAGTGCATTGGCTTCGGCTCAAAGTCTTGCCGATTACCAACGGATCGCTTCGGAGAACAATCCCGGATTGCAGGCCAAATACAAGGAGTTTGAAGTCGCTTTGCAAAAAGTACCCCAAGTGGGCAGCTTGCCCGATCCTTCATTTTCATTCGGCTATTTTGTTTCGCCGGTTGAAACAAGGGTGGGGCCGCAACGGGCCAAATTTTCGCTCACGCAAATGTTTCCCTGGTTTGGAGCCTTGGAGGCGCAACGCGATGCTGCCGCATTGATGGCGGAAGCACGCTACCAGTCTTTTCTGGATGCGCGCAACCAATTGCATTACCAGGTGGCGGCGGCTTACTACCCGCTGTACGAACTCAAGCGATGGAAACAGATCGAGCAGAAGAATATCGACATTCTACAATCATATAAAACCATTGCCAATTCGAAGTTTAAGAGCGGTGCCGCTCCCATGGTGGATGTGTTGCGGGTGGACTTGATGCTGAAGGATGCCGAAACCAACCTGAGCATCCTGGATCAGAAGGAAAAGCCCTTACGCGCCAGCTTCAACCAATTGCTCAATCGAGAGGAGCGTGAGCCGGTTCTTATCCGGGATTCGTTGGAAGTGGAAGCTTTGGTGGCTGATTTCCGAAGAGACTCGCTGCTGACCAACAACCCGGTGCTTGACGCGCTGGATCTGAAAATACAAGCAAGTGAAGCCAGTGAGCTGGCTGCTCAAAAGGGGGGACTGCCAAAGCTGGGAGTCGGACTGGACTATGCGGTTGTGGCTGAACGCAGTGACATGAGCCTGGCTGACAATGGCAAGGATATCCTCATGCCGATGGTTTCGGTGAGCATTCCCATTTTCAGGGGCAAATACAAGGCAGCAGTAAAGGAAGCGCGCTTGATGCAGGAAAGCTACACGCTGCAACGCGAAGAGCTGGTCAACTCACTTAGCTCGGGTTACGAGACTGTTTGGTTTGACATGCAACAACAACTGGAACTGATTGAGCTGTACGAAAACCAACTGGTGACGACCCAACAGTCGCTCAACCTGCTGTTTAGCGCCTATGGCAACTCCGGAAAAGAATTCGAAGAGGTGTTGCGCATGCAGCAGCAATCGTTGAAATACCAAAAAATGATGGCGACCGCGGAAACTAAATACCAGATCGCGCTGGCCAAACTCCATTATATCACTGCAAAAACTGAATAACGATGAAGACAACAAATAAAAAAACAATCTTAACGATACTGGCAACATTGCTGGTAGGCGTGTTGCTGGGCTGGTTGCTCTTTGGTGGTTCTGGAAAGGAAACCGGACACGAGGGGCACGATCCATCTGGCGAGTCGGAAACCTGGACCTGCTCCATGCATCCGCAAATCCGCCAGGGGGAGCCAGGCGATTGCCCTATCTGTGGGATGGATCTGATTCTGCTGGAAAGTGGGCAAGACAGTGAGCAGGACCCAATGGCCATCCGCATGTCGGCAACGGCCATGAAACTGGCCAACGTCAGCACGGCTATCGTGGGTACGCTCGAACCTGTCAAATCAGTGCGGTTAAACGGCAAGGTGCAGGCCGACGAGCGACTGGTTTTTTCCCAGTCGTCGCACATACCCGGGCGGGTTGAAAAGTTGATGGTGAATTTTACCGGCGAGTTTGTTCGCAAAGGGCAGGCTATTGCAGCGGTGTATTCGCCGGAATTGGTAACGGCCCAGGAAGAACTGTTTGAGGCCCAAAAAATCAAGCAAACGCAACCGCAGCTATTTAGTGCTGCCAAAGAGAAGTTGAAAAACTGGAAGCTGTCGGATGGCCAGGTTGAAGCCCTGTTGGCATCGGGGACTTCCAAAGAGGAGTTTGAGGTTTACGCTGAGGGCTCAGGGTATGTTATGGAAAAGAAAATCAAGCTGGGCGATTACATCCGCAAGGGTGAGGCCATCTACGAAATTGCTGACCTCTCTCGAGTCTGGGTACTTTTTGATGTGTACGAATCCGACCTGGCGTGGATTGATCGGGGCGATCACGTCAGTTTTACAGTTGCCTCCCTTCCGGGCGAGTCGTTCGAAGGAACCATCTCCTGGCTCGATCCGGTGATTAACCCCCAGACGCGGGTGGCTAAAGCCCGGGTGGAGTTCGGTAACTCCGGCCTGAAGCTGAAACCCGAGATGTTTGTTTCGGGGACTGTTGAGGCGGAACTTAAAGCCGAACCTGGAGCCGTAGTGGTGCCAAAAACCGCGGTGATGTGGACCGGCGAGCGTTCGCTGGTCTATGTGAAAGCACCGACCGATCAAGGGGTGAGTTTCAAAATGCGTGAGGTGACGCTGGGGCCTTCGTTGGGCGAAAGCTTCATCATCAAGAGCGGATTGGAGCAGGGCGAAGAAGTCGCCGTGAACGGTACCTTTAGCATTGATGCCGCTGCACAGCTCGCCGGCAAACCGAGCATGATGAGCCCCGAGGGCGGTCCGGTCATGACCGGGCACAACCACGGTGGGACGGAGATTGGAACAGAAACAACGGTTGAAAAGCACAGCCCTGTTGAACCTGTTAAAACCGATCCTGATTTCAAGCAACAATTGACTAATGTCTATGAAAATTACCTTGGAATGAAGGACGAATTTGTTGCATCTGAGGCACATCAGGTGATGGTCGCCGCTCAGGATGTCGAAAAATCACTGAAGAAAGTTGATATGGGATTGCTCAAAGGCGATGCACACATGGCCTGGATGGACCAGTTGAAAGCGCTTGAGAGCACAATAAACACAATCAGCAAATCGATGGACATTGAAAAGCAACGAACCGAATTTGCGCTATTCAATTTGGCCTTCTACAAAAGCCTCAAAATGTTCGGATTGAAAGACAAAACGACTTACTATCAATATTGCCCGATGGCCAACCGCGACAAAGGTGCTTATTGGTTTAGCGAAACTGATGAGATACGAAATCCTTATTTCGGGGACGAAATGTTAGGATGTGGGGAGACTAGGGAGACCTTGAAATAGACAGAGGCAAAAATAATTACGATGAAAAAAGGAAGGTCTTAGGGTGAGAGGGTGAGATGGTGGCAGGATGAGAGCGTGAGAATGCGGGAGCGTGGGATGATGAGAGCGTGAGTTCGTATCAACGTAACTTCGTACGTTCGAGACATCAGTTCTCCTTCAATATTGGAACCTGAATATTCATTATTGGATATTTCAAAGGAAAGGTGGAACACAACACAACACAACACAACCAATCCTTAGTGACTTAGTGGCTTCGTGTTGAAAATTTATTTGTGAGCCTCTCATGGGACTCGAACCCACGACCTGCTCATTACGAATGAGCTGCTCTACCAGCTGAGCTAAAGAGGCAAATGTGAGGCGTAAAATTAGTTTTTTTTCGATAAATGAATAGAAGTAATAACCATTAAAATTGAAAGTAATGAAAACAAAAGTAATGATGCTGGCGATCCTGATCATGATGGGTGCCGGAAGTGTTTTAGCGAAAAGCAAAACCGAGAAGTTTAAAGTGTCTGGAAACTGCGGCATGTGCGAAAAGCGCATCGAGAAAGCCGCGCTGTCGGTTGAGGGAGTGACCACCGCCGACTGGGACAAAAAGATCAAAATGATTCAAGTAGCGTTCGACGAAAGCGAAACCGATGTCGACCGGGTGCAAATGGCCATTGCCAAAGTGGGACACGATACGCCCAAGCCCAAGGCAAGCGACGAAGTGTATAGCGAGTTGCCATCCTGCTGCCAGTACGACCGCTCGGAAAAAGCCGAAAAAGCGCATGATCACGACCATGATCACGACCATGATCATGACCACGATCACCAACATTAAGTGTAAAACAAATCCTGAAGTTGAAAGGGATGTCCAAATGATTTGGGCATCCCTTTTTTTCGGCCAAAATTTTCTGTTGGTTGGGACTTATTATCCAGTTGTTTTTTTGATGACCACATAGAAGGGTAGCGGGGGCATGCTTAATTTTAGCTTATTCTCGGTTTCTTTCATCCGATATCAACCAGCGTCACCGGTAAAGGATTGTAGTGGGATTTCTGGTTCTGGTTTGGCGAACTGCCTGCCATGGTGCACGTGTTAAAGAATCAGTCTTATCAATTCTGCAATTCCAGCCGGAATTAGAACAGTTAAAAGTGCGTACAAGTATGAGAACTTGTTGAAATAAGATAACCCATAAATTAAGTTCCTTGTTGCAAGAATCCAGACAACAAAATAAGTTAGGGGATGACTATAGAAGATGAGATCCAGGTTTTGGGTAATCTTTGTTTTTTCAGTTACCAAGATAATGGTTTTTGCTGGTAAACAGTTCATTTGTTTTTTGTTTTATCCCTTTTGGGCTGTCCGGCTTGTCCGCGTTTAAGCAAAGCGCTAAGGAGGAGGACAAGCCCAGCCATCCGGGGTCTCTCCGCCCACGATCGGCACCTTAAATTAGCCCAGCCCGGCTTCTGTTCGAAGAGTAGGGATCAATAATCAATAGGTTTTGGGTTAAAGCCCGGTCGTTGCAGGCTGTTTTGTCTCCCCCGGATGAATCCGGGGGTTAGTGATGCTGTCGTTGGGTTCCCATCGGATGAGCTACCCTTATACACAACTCTATGCGTATTGATCCTCCCTTGATCTGGACTTTTTTGAAAGAACCAGACGACAGAACCCAACGGAAAAGTTTCGATCCTTAAGTCCCCCACTTCACCCTAAGGTGAAAGCAGCGCCGGCCGTCAAAGTCGTCCGGGCCGGCGTTGGCGGGAAGGATTTTTGGCGGGTATCCGGGGTTGTGCGCCGGAAAGAAAAAATCCTGAGGTGGGGAGAAGGATAACTTTGACTAGATTTTTGCATCCTTTTTATCAATGAAACGAGCATGTAAAAGTCTTTATACACAGGAGAATCATTATGAGCGAGTTCCATCGAATACCTTATAAAATCAAAAATATTATGAGATGAAAAAGGATGTGCCCGTCCGGCATGAGGACAAAGAAACATTGAGAATAAACAAACGTTTTGCGATGTGGCGCATGCTGGCTGGGAGCATTCAAAATGCCGGGTGGTTGCGCCTTGTTCGATGTCGCGCATCTCAACCCCGGGTTCCGTTTCACTCCACCCAGCCTGTTCCGATGCAATCGGAAGGGCTATTGTTGTTTAACCCCGTTGGGGTAATCGGTTTCTCTCGGAGAGGCCTATAAATTTAATAGTTCTTGTGACCCATCATATTTGTGTATAAGGGTAGATTGGATGAGTGGGGGGAGTGATGCTGATTCTGCCTGAAGTCGGGGCAGCTGATCGTTTGCTTCTGCCCCGATATGGCCGGGGAGATGCTAGTCATCATCTTTTTCCGCTAACTGCGGGGGCTGCACTTTTCTGTAACCCTGTCCTTCAGGGCAGGGCCGTTGCGATAAGTCAAGCCGGGCTTTAGCCTAAATCTGCTACGATTCAACGATCATTCGTTTGCTTTTCCTAGCTTTAAGCGGCTGAACATTTTTTTTGTTGGCCCGGGGTGAAATAAGTACTAAGCAATAATTGTTGTCGTATTTCTGTCTTCTAATAAACTATGAGAGAGGTGATAACAAAAATAATAGATAGGTCCGTGACCTTAGTTTGCCTCCAATGTCACAAAATCATCTTGTCGTCAGACTAACTAACAAACAAGTTGCTTGAAAGCATTTAATCAATTATACCAACAGCATTATTCAACGGTTTTTCGCGTTGCGGTCAAGATGTTGGGCGATGCAGATGAGGCGGATGATATTGTGCAGGAAGTGTTTCTGACGCTTTTTCAGACAATGGAAAAGGGAACTGTAGTGGAGTATCCCAAGAGTTGGTTGTACCGCATGACTTTGAATAAATGCATTGACAAGCAAAAATACAATGGGCGGTTTCTGCAGTTGGATTCCGCTCCGGAGGAACAGGTTGAAGAGCAAGCCATCGAAAAACAGGAAGCCCGATTGAGTTTGCAACAAGCACTTGCCAAGCTGAAACCCGACGAACGGGCCCTGGCTGTCATGTATAGTGAGAGTCTTTCGTACAAGGAAATGGCCGAAGCGACTGGAATCCGGTTTTCCTCCATTGGGAAAACGCTTTCACGAACCTTAAAGAAGCTGGAAGCAGAACTAAAAACGAAAAAGCATGAATTGTATTAAAGAAGGGTTGATTCAAAGATATATTGACGCGGAAGTTGATGCCGGAGAAAGCGAACAAATTGAGCGTCACCTGGCGGTGTGCCATACTTGTGCCGGGCTGGTGTACGAACAAAAGCGCCTGGCTTTGAGCATGAAAAATGCGTTAAATGAACTGGCAGCCGAGCCGGTTGTTGTGCCTCCGTTTGTTGTTCCAACGAAAAAGAAAACGGCATTCCGCAGCAGTCAACGGAAATTGATTTTCGGATTGGCAGCCGCGTGCCTGGTCGCTTTCTTTGTTTTGGTGTGGAATCACAATCAGAATGAAAAGCTAAGCCTGGATGATGAGATCATCATTCTTGGACAGACGGATTGGCCGATGGATGCCAACCAACCCATTGGTCAACAAGGGATGAAAATTAATCTGATCGACCCCGAAGGTAACATCACAGAATACGTGTTGCAATAAATAAATGCTGAATTAGAATTCATTTCATAAAACGAAATACTATGAAACAAATCGTGTTGATTTCGCTTTTGCTGGTGGCAACGCTCTGCTTGTCGGCTCAAAGTCTGACTGACTTGTATCAAAAAGAAAGCATCAAGCTGGTTCCCGATACGGAATATGGTGTAGGAAATAATTGGGATCAGGTTTTCGAAACCTATTACGATACCTTGTACGGAAAACCGATGGGCAACCGCAAATCCTTGCTGGTATTGCCCGATGGCTCGGTTGTAGTCAATCATGCTTACCACAATTACTACAGTAAATTTTCGCCAGATGGAACCTTTGTGAAAGAATTTCAGGTGATCCGATCGAATGGGACTCCTTTCAAGAAAACCAATCATATCGATGGAATTATTGGAGGCAATACTTTTTTTACCGGACTGGACAACATGGGCAACATGCTGTGTTTCGACTTTGACGGGAACTACAAGAAAACGCTGAAGCTGGATTATATGACCAAACAAATGATTGGTTTGCCCAACAACAAAATCGCCGTTGTGGGCTGGGTAATCTGGGCCGATAAGTTTCGGGATTTTGTAGCGGTGGTTGATTACGAAAACAACGAGCAGAAAATCATCTGGGACCATTTTACCGACCGCTGTTCACCTGACGAACATTGTCAGCTCTTTAATTACTCCTATGCTTTCCCGGAACGCGGTGCCGTCAGTTTTAGAACCATGCCTTATTCCAGTTCGCTCGGCCTGACTGCTCCACCAAAGATTGCCAGCATCGGGAACAAACTGGTTGTCGTCTATCCAACAACCGGCGAAATTCGTGTGCATGATTTGGATGGAAAATTGGTATCGAAAGACAAGATTACCTGGGCTGAAAGTTATGTTTCGGTTGAAGAACAAAAGGAGATTCAGCAAAAGGCCATCGATAAATATAAAAGTATTCGTAATCCGACCTTTGCCAGTTGGGTTTCCGCCGAAGAAAACCAAAAAGCGATGACAACGATCCTCAGAGAGATGGAAGCTGATTTGGAAAAAATTGTAGAGCCAATCCCCATTCCGCTGTTTTCTACCATGATGAAAGATTCGGAAGATAACTTGCTGATTTTCGAGTTTCCGAAAGAAGAAAATGCAAATCAGTTTCACGTTTGGATATACGACAACGAGGGAACCTTTGTTGGGCAGAGTAGTTTTGTTTGCGATGACTATGAATTGGAGATTACCCCGTCAAAGATGGTATTTCATGATGGCTACATCTATGCACTTCAGCGCTTAAAAGGAGCCTCCGGAGTTCCATTACGGCTGGTTCGATTTAAACTGGAATAAGGACACTTCGGGATAGAATGCTTTTCAAAATAGTTTGTTGGTGGTATGCCGGGATCTTAATTTTTTGGTAAGACCATCCATAGAGCGGCCGGTTTTCATATCGGCCGTTTTTTTTGTTTCTATTGCAGATGATCCATGTACGGCTCCTTGGGGGCGAATTTAATTTCTCATGAACATGCATCTTCTGTAAATTATGGGATGCTGGAGACTTTGATTTGTTTGGGAGCTTGGGCAGATTATTCGGGGATCGGTAGCTCTCGACTCGTAGCCGATAGCAAGTCATTGCACTTCTCTCCCTTGAAAACCTCCACCAGCCAGGCGGAAACCTCCGCCAGCCAGGCGGAAGGGTCCAACAGTCAGGCGGAAAGGTCCAACAGTCAGGCGGAAGGGTCCAACAGTCAGGCGGAAGGGTCCAACAGTCAGGCGGAAGGGTCCAACAGTCAGGCGGAAGCCTCCAACAGTCAGGCGGAAGCCTCCAACAGTCAGGCGGAAAGCTTCTCCCCGAAGGCGGAAGGGTTCCCCCCGGAGGCGGAAAGTGCCCCGTCCCGCATGAGGCGTGTAAACAGAAGCTTGCATTCATCCCTAAAGCGTTTTCTAAAACCTTTGGGTGATTCGGAACACATGCCAGCAAGGATTTGTCAACGTCGTTAGCTTCCGACCAATCGGAACAAGCTTTGACAGGTCAAAAAGATAGGTACAAGTCGCGGTTCGGAAACCTCGCCACCCACTGGAGTAGCGAGCCGGCTTTAAAATGAAATTGTTAGCGTGTTGAGTACTCGGGGGGTTCATCTGTCCTCATTGGCATTCGTGAATTTGTGGCTAATCATTCGCATGGCCGCAAGCCATGAGTATTTCCAATACTTATCATCTGTGGAATCTGTGCTTAAAAAGAGAATCCGCAGTTCCAACTACCTCCCCCTGCGCTTTGCTTGGGTACTCCTTCCGTCAAGAGCCAGTCAGGAATTGGGCTAAGTGGTCAGCACGCTCAAAAAATGATCTTATAACTCAGGTTTGGAATCCTGATGCCGGTATATTGGGTGTCGATGGCTTGGGTTTTCAGGTTATAGAAATCCGTGTTGAACTCTTCGGTACCCAATATATTGATGACTTTCAGCGACCACTCCGAAGAATGCCTGGCCTTGTTGATCCGGTAGGAAATGGTAAACGACACCACCGGCTGGTCATCAAACCGCTCCTCGAAAGCCTGTTTCCCTTCCGTTTCGGCATAAACAACATCCTGTGCCGCCAGCGATGCTTCCAGATCAACCGGCTCTTTGCGGTTGCCGCCCAGGTAATTCATGCGGATATTGGCGCTCAGTACTTTGTTGTTATCGCGCCCAACCATCCATTCTTTGCCGGCCAGCGCATTCATCACGTAATTCCGGTTAAAGCGAGTGTTGCGTTCCACGCCATCGGCAGCGGTATACTTCGAGTCGAACACCGACCCGGTGAGCAGGTAGTAAAATCCATCTTTCATAAAGCGTTCGAGGGTGAAGTCCAAACCCATATTTCGTCCCGTGCCTTCGTTGACAAGCGCTTCGTTGAAGAACATTTCCTGCTTAAAGTTGAGGGTCGACACATAGCTGATGGGCGAAACAGGCACATTGGTCAAATATTGGTAGTAGGGCTCCACGCTGAAACGGAGGTGATCATTGATCTTCCAATTGTAAGCCAGCACATAGTGGTGCGATTGCATCAAGTCCAGATTTTTGTTGGGATTTTGTCCGTCTAGTTTCACAAAATACACCGGCAATTGCTCAATGCGGCTGTGCAGTCCGTAGGCAAAAGCCAGGCTTTGAGTGGGGGTAAGCTGATATTTAAATCCCAGGCGAGGCTCAATGGAATAGTTGTCATTCAACAAAAATACCTGGGCATTAACACCGGCGTTCAGGGTCAGCTGGGGCAGCAAATTGATTTTCGATTGGCCATAAAACTGAAGCAAACCCGTTTCATCGGCCCCTTCGGAGAGTGTTTCGGGTTGTACGCCTTCGTGCATCGACTGTTCCACATGGATGCGATATCCCAGTCGGCTGTATTTCATTCCCGTGCGCAAGCTGTTTCCTTTTCCGAAGTGGTAATCCAGGTCCGATTGCAAGGTATAGCGCCACACCCGGTTGTCGATATCTGACTGGGGACTTTCCGTAAAATCATAACCTACCCGCTTCTCTTTATGCGACAAGCCGTTTCCGGTAGCTGATAGGGTGGTGTTGAGAAATATTTTTCTGCCCATCCGCAATTGGTGCGACAGTCCGGTGGCAAATAGGTAAAGTTTGGTATCCGAATTGTCACGGTCAGCATCCATCTCCCAGTCTATGCTGTCAGCAGCATCCATCGCCTGCCCGTCGAGGGCGCCAATGCCCCACAATGAAAAAGTTCCTGTCTTTTTCGTCGGAAAACTGGTTTTGAAAGCCAGGTCCTGATACTTGAGAATGCCGGTGTTGTCGGGCAACAGCGGGGCAATTAAGGCCATCGTCGAGTTGCGGTAGTTCATCAGGTAGCTCGCCTTTTTGCCTTTCTTGAAGGGCCCTTCGGTTGAGAAATCCACGCCGATGATACCCGCTTGCAGGGTATATTGGCGTTGATCGGGATTGCCGGTTCGCATGTTGATATCGAATACGCCCGAGCTGGCATTGCCGTACTCAGCCGGAAAAGCCCCGGTATAAAAATCGCTGTTAGCCATCATCTGGCTACTGAGGGCCGTGAGCAATCCGCCACCAGCGACCGTCAGGTTGGCAAAATGGTTGGGGTTTGGCACTTCCACGCCTTCGACCTGCCACAACAACCCGTCGGGGGTATTCCCCCTGACGGAAATTCCGTTGCTGTTGACCGATGGTGCCGCCACCCCTGCAAAGGAAGTGACAAGCCGCGCAGGATCGTCCATTCCGCCAGCGTAGCGCTGGGTTTCTTCCACCGTAAACTGACGGCTGCTTAGGGTGGTCATCGTATTGAGCGGTTGGTCTTTCCGCACCTTCACCACAACAGCTTCCAGCTCGGTCAGTTTGGGTTCCAGATGAATGTCCAGCCGAACCTGATTACCAGAAGTAACCATCAGCTCATTGACCAGGTAAGGTTCGTACCCGATCATGGTGAACTGGATATCACAGCGACCTACCGCCACGTTTTGCAGCGTAAAAGTGCCGTCAATATTGGAGGTAGTGCCAATCATGGGGTCGGATCCCACGACAATGATATTGGCGAATGGAAGCGACTCACGCGTCAGTTGATCGTGAATGGTTCCGTTAATAGTTTGAGTAATTGTTTGCGAAAACAGGTTTCCGCAGAAAAGGAAAGTCGTTAAAAAGATCAAAAATAAAGTTTTCATGATTGTATGGATTAATGGATTGTTGATGGATTGAAAATTCGGTTGAAAAACAGGCTTCGGTTGGTTAATACCAGAAAAGCGGATAGAATCAGCAGCAGCCCGGTCTGGATGACTTTGCTCATGGGATGGGTGGCGAATATCTCGTTGAAAAATCCGGTTGAAATGTGAAATACGATGGGAATAATCATATTTCGGTTCGTTTTATAATAGAGCCAGTTCATGATCAGGACAAAGGGCACCAGGCTCACCACAAAATTGATGGAATAAATCAGTCCCGATTCGACTAGGTTACTGTGATAATAGTCTTTGATAAACGACAAGGGGAAGTGCCAGAACGCCCAAAAAAAAGCGAATAGCAAAGAGGTCGTCAATAAGTTGAAACGCGAACGCAAACAGTCGGTCCCATACGAATGCCAGGCCAGCTCTTCGAGTAGGGGACCGATAACCAGCATCAACCAAACCGGAAAAATACCGGAACTAAAACTGAACGAGCCCCGGAGTTGAAACTGATCAATAGGGTATCCAAAGAACAGGGAAATGGCCTGTGCCGCGAGGATACTGACCAGCATTAGAAAAGCAGTGATCAGCAGGTACTGCGGTTTGATTGTTTTGAAATTGAAAAACCGTCCCATGAAATCTTCTCTCAAGGTTTTGTTTCGGAGAATGAAGCAGCCGGCGATAAAGACCGGAGCCAGCAATCCTGCAAAACTGAGGATGCTGGTACTCCATTTCATTTCGAGGCTATAAGGGTCAAGGTGACTGATATACCCACTGATGAACCAAAGCCCCCAGGGGATGATGGTCGCCAGCGTGTAAAACGCGAAAGGCCTTCGATATGCCTTAATAATTTCGGTGGTTTGTACTTGTGCTTTCATTTGTAAAATTGATTCGTTTGAATTTTTTAGCAAATGAAGGCCAAAGCGACAGACCAATCGCCCAAGCGTATAATCTCGGACTTTTTAGAAGTGCGACCCTATACGTCGGTACTTTAAAAGTATTGAAGGATAACGGATTGAAATGAAATGGCCAATGCCCTTTTTTTGATGGAATAGCTTTACAGGGCCGATTTTTCAGCGCTTAGTTGAGCCATATATTGCGATGGCGTGCTATCTTTATGCTTTTTGAAGATGCTGTTAAAGGAAGATTTTGAATTGAATCCCGAATCAAGCGCATGGGCCAGAATACTGAAATGGTTGTTTTGAGAGGCCCGCTGAATGAATTCATCCACCCGGTACCGGTTCACAAAATCATGAAAATTCATTTGCTCCTGTTGATTGATGATTTGCGACAGTTGGTTGGGCGACATATTCAGGGCACTGGCCAAACCGCTTAGCGTGAGTTTCGGATCAAGAAATGGCTTTTCGGTACGCATAAAATCCAGCAGTTTTTGCTGTCCTTCCACCAAAAATTCTTCATTCAAGCCTGATTTTTTGTATTTCTCACTTGGCACAGACAGCGTTGATTTGAGCTCTTCCACATTGTGGGTAAACATATCCTGGTGCCGAATGCCGAAATAACCAATATAGAAGATAAATACAATGATCAGGGTATAAAAAATATAATCGGCATTAAACGAAAACGGTACTTCAAACAGCTCGCGAGTGACAAGAATGATCGTGACCGTCAAGAAGATGATTCCAATAGCCCAGATGCAATAGCGCAACCAGTCGAGGTTAATGCCTTCTTCGTAGGAGAAGTTATCGTCAATTTGACGCTTGTGTTTCCAAGTGAGCCTGTAGGCGAGTATGGAATAGCTAAGTCCGGACACCACAAATCCAATCAGCAAGATCGATGAAAATAGGCCAAAATCATCAATCTCTCCCCGGTCAACCATTCGTTTCTGTTCAACGGTGTAGAAGAAAAAGAATTTCGCCATATACAGGTAGGCAATGGCTACCGGCGCAAAATGCAGGTAATCAATTCGTCGGATTTTGCTGTCGTCACGCAGCGAATATACGGTGTATAAATAGAGCATTGGGCCATGTAGCAATGGGAAAGGCGCGGTAACTCCAATCAGGTGCGGATACTGCTCCCACAATCCGAGATGATACAGGTAATACCCCAGCAGGTGAATGCCCATAACGGTAACCCAAGCCGCCAAAATCCGGTCGGTTAGTGCTTTGTTTTTCTTGGTGAAAAGCAGAAACACAATGAAAAATGACATGAAAATACCGGAAGTGAAAATTGCATCCATAGGATTCGCTTTTGTGTTGTAAAAATATCCATTTCCGGATGATTCCGGTAGGCATCTTTAATTTATTCTGAGAAGTAAAACCACAATCCATGTCGTTTTCAGGTCATGCTTGAAAAAAATCGTTTGAAAAACACGAAAGAAATGAAGCCTTAAAACCACAAAACATGTTGTGCAGCATGAAAAAAAGTTACCTTTGCCGCCAGAAAAACAAGGCAAAAAATGGCGTATCTGAACAACATCATGATCATCCGACACGAGCTGATGGCCCGGGTGGTTAAGCTGTTTCAACAAGGTGAATTAGTTTCCAAAATTGACCAACTTCCCGTGGAGCTGTATCCCAAAAATAGAAAAGCGCGTGGACGCTGTTGCATTTATAAGGAACGAGCCATTACGCGTTACAAAATGCTTCCGCTGTTGGGCTTTGAAGTTCCCGAAGCTGATATTGATTTGGTTCCGCTGAAAAATTATGCGGAGAAGTCGCTGCAACGAAAAATCCTATCGGAAAATATTCTGACTGTGGTGGATGAAGCATGTACCAGCTGCGTGCAGGCTAACTATGTGGTTACCAATCTTTGTAGGGGTTGTGTGGCCAGCCCTTGCGTAATGAACTGTCCGAAAAATGCCATTCGGTTTACACCGTCAGGACAAACTGAAATTAAAGCCGAAGAATGTGTTAATTGCGGATTATGTCAAAAAGCATGCCCCTACCACGCTATTGTTTACATTCCAATTCCCTGCGAAGAGGCGTGCCCGGTGGGTGCCATCACTAAAAATGCCAGTGGCGTGGAAGAAATCAACGAGGATAAATGCATCTATTGCGGTAAATGCATTACGGCCTGCCCGTTTGGTGCCATTTTCGAACTATCAGCCATCATTGATGTGTTGAAATCAATAGAGCAGAAACAGCAGGTAATCGCTTTGGTTGCTCCGGCAATTTTGGCCCAATACGCCGAAGCACCCGGAAAAGTGCTGGCCGCCATCAAGGAAATTGGTTTTGCCGAAGTGGTGGAAGTGGCGCGGGGAGCAGAAAAAACAGCCCGGCACGAAGCCGAAGAGCTGAAAGAAAAGTTGGAGCAAGGCGAAGCCTTTATGACCACTTCATGCTGTCCATCGTATGTTGAAACGGTACGGAAGCACGCCCCCGGTCTGCTTGCCAATGTGTCGCACACGCCATCGCCCATGGCTTATACAGCCGAAGAACTGCGGGAGCAGCGCCCCGATGCCAAGCTGGTATTTGTTGGACCATGTGTTGCGAAACGAAAAGAAGCCCGTGATTTGGGTTCAGTCGACTTTGTGCTGAGCTTCGAAGAACTGGACGCCATGATGGAAGGGATGAATATTCAACCTGAAAAGATGGAAGCCCTGCCGCTGGAAAGCTATACAATTGAATCGCGGGGATTTGCACAAAGCGGTGGCGTACTGAAAGCGGTTTTGGCTGAAAAGAAAGTGGAAAACTTCACCTTTGAGCAGATTGATGGCATTGATAAAGCTGCGATCAGGCAAATCAAACTGTTGGAGAAAGGAAAGAATGCTGTTCAGTTTTACGAAGTGATGGCTTGCGAAGGCGGTTGTATTGCGGGCCCGGGTGCCAATGTCAGATCAGCCAAAGCGAAAAAGAATTTTATTCAGGGATTGCGATCGTTGGGAGCATAGTCAGATTTTTCTATGTGTTCTATATGTCTATTGTGGTTTTTATGAATTTTAATTTATTAAAAGAACCGATGTGCATCTTGATTTCAATTAGGTTAGAAATAATCTTGCATTCCGTTAGCGCGATCTGCTTTCAGACATCTCAGCATCCAGCTATGCTATTTCTTTCGGATAAGCATCAGCCCGTCTCGTAAAGGCAGGATGGTTTGACTAACGCGCGGGTCTTCCTTCACCTTTTGGTTGAATGCTAAAATTCCCCGGGTTTGTTCATCGTTTGGAGCCACATCTTCTACCACTTTGCCATTCCACAAAATGTTATCGGCAATCAAAATCCCGCCCGATGGCACTTTGTCAATCACTAAGTCAAAATAAGCTGGATAATCGCGTTTGTCGCCATCAATAAAAACCAGGTCAAAGTACTCCTGCAAGTTCGGAATGATCTCTTTGGCATCGCCAATATGTTGCAGAATTTTATGCTGTAATCCAGCCTTCTCAAAGTACTTTTGAGCGATCTCTTCCAGCTCATCATTAATCTCAATGGTATGCAAATACCCGTGATCTTGCAGCCCTTTTGCCAGACAAATGGCCGAATAGCCTGTGTAGGTTCCGATTTCCAGAATTCGTTTGGGGTGAATCATCTGGCTGAGCATAGTCAACATGCTGCCCTGAATATGGCCTGACAGCATGCGCGGGCGAAGCACATTCATAAAAGTGTCGCGTTCCAGCTCCTGGAGCACCGGGTCCTCATCATCAAGATGAGCCAGCATGTAGTTTTCGAGTTTAGCCGATAATTTCATTATTCGTAGGTTAAAATGCTCAACTGCCGTTCTTCAAAAATTTCATTGGCTATTTCCATGAGTTGTTGCCCGGTAATGGCTTCAATTTTTTGATAGATTCGCGGCAAGCTGTCCACTTTATTATAAAGCAAAAAACTTTTACCCAAGGTCAGCATTAGGTCGTCGCGGTTTTCGCTCGAAAGGGCGATTTGTCCAATCAGCTGTTTTTTGGCTTTGCTTAGCTGCAGAATGCCCAGCTCTTTATTTTTCAGTAGCCTGAATTCCTTATTGACCAGGCTGAGTGCCCGGTCGAGATTTTCATGTTCGGTTCCAAAGTACACGCTGAACTGGCCTGTATCCGAATAAGCCGTGTAGCCCGACTCTACATTGTAAGCCATACCATTTCGTTCGCGTAAAGCTAGGTTTAACCGCGAATTCATCGACTGTCCGCCCAAAATGTTGTTGAGCAACACCATGCCCATGCGTTTTTTGTCCTGCGCATTGTAAGCAATGTTGCCAATCACGCAGTGCGTTTGAAAAGTGTCACGTTTTACCTGGCGTGTTCCCGGTGTATAATGATCGAACAGCAAGCGCTTTTTAGTCCGGAGACGGGCAGGTATTGGGGCAAAATATTTTTCTGAGAGAAGTAAGAATTTCTCAAACGAAATATTCCCTACGGAACTTAGTACCATTTCATCGGTGTGGTAATTATCCTGAAGAAACTCAAAAATAGCTTCACGACTGAATGACTTCACATGATCAGGAGTCCCCAGGATATTACGGGCTATCGGGTGCCCATCGAACAGCAATTCGTCAAAATCATCAAAAATCAATTCCGAAGGACTGTCTTTATACGAATTAATTTCTTCGAGCACGACCTCTTTTTCGCGTTCCACTTCTTTGGCCGGAAAGGTGCTGTTGATTAGGATATCACTTATCAGTTCCATGCTCCGGTCGTAGTGTTCATTCAAAAACGATGCATAAATAGCCGTTTCTTCTTTCGATGTATAGGCGTTAATCTCACCGCCCACGTCTTCAATCCGGCTCACAATGTGATAAGCCTTTCGTTTTTTTGTTCCTTTAAAAATGACATGCTCAATGAAATGGGCAATCCCTTGTTGATGGGGCGCTTCATCTCTGGAGCCAGTATTTAGAATCATGCCAAAATGGGCAGCCGGCGATTCCACTTGCTGATGAATAAGCCGGATTCCATTGCTTAATGTATGGGTGTTTATTCTCACATTCTCTTAAATTGGAGTGCAAAAATAGAAAACGTAAGCGGAAATTCAATTGATAAATCTATGAAAAAGAAAAGGTTCTGCCTGAGCCTTGATTTTTTTACTGTTTGGGGGCAAAAAAATGTTTTGTAGTTAAATATTTTGACTTATATTTGCCAGCGCAAAAAGCCAATGGTGCCATAGCTCAGTTGGTAGAGCAACGGACTGAAAATCCGTGTGTCCCTGGTTCAATTCCAGGTGGCACCACTTCAAAAAATGAAAATAAAAAACCGAATACTTTTAAGTGTTCGGTTTTTCTTTTAGCCAACATTTAGTCAACCTTTTAGGACAGAGAAAAAAACGGATTTATAAAAATGATAATTCTCCAAAAAAAGAGGGTTGATGAAAATCTGGGGTGCTGGTTTTAATTTTTTTCCAGCTGATGAAATGAGGCTCCGAAAGGTCATCGCCACATTTGTAGAAATTGGCTCGTGCTTTGGTTTCGGATAATTGGCTAATTTTGTTTTTCACAAAAACTGAAACCGGTAATTGAATAGAAATCTGCCACTCGAAACGAGGCGATTGTCCCTGATTCAGCCTGTTGATTGTTGTTCTGGTTTGAATTTGATCGAGCACTTCGGGGGCGATTGGCTCCCGCTGATTACGATCGGGTCCCCAGGCTGCCAAACAGGTCCCCAAACTGTTGAACTCAAAATTATAATAGTTGGGTTCATCGTTAAAGGCCATAAAAAACTCAACACAGCTATCCGTGTAAACTGGTTGGTTATGTCGGCTGAACCGGGCAAGCATTTCATCCTCGCGAACGTGGTAGTGTAAAAATACCGTTTCATTGTTATGGGCGATTTTAAAACCAACTTTAGGTTTCGAAGATGGCGTGTCCCACGAAAAGCAAGCTAGCGGAATTTCGGGCAATGCTTCAAAAACGATTTTCAGCTCTTTTGGATGATGAACCGCAAAATTGAGTTTAGGAATTTCTAAATGCATAGGTTTTTTTTACTGATGTTTTGAATGGTTTGTTGTATTTCTTCAAACTTCCCTTCCAGTTTTCTCACTAACTCGAACTGGGCCCGGGCACGTTGCCGGTTATGGTGCGGCGAATGAATTTTATAGTAATGATCGCCGTCAATATAATCGGTCAGGAAACGAACCCCCATAATATAGGGTAGCAGCAAGCAGCTTTGCGACAACGAATAAACTTCGTTTTCGGTAAGGATTGCCTGTGTTTTCTCAATAAACCCTTCAGCAAAAGACTTGAATAAGCCTATGTTGAGCTTGATTTTTTCGAGATCAGGTTCATCTTCTTCAGCCGTATTGATAATTGTCCGGATTGCATCGCCAAAATCATAGGCTATATAGCCGGGCATAATGGTGTCCAGGTCTATTACGCACTGTGCTTCATCTTTTTCATTCAACAACACATTGTTAAACTTAGTGTCGTTATGTGTAATTCGCAAAGGCAGTTTTCCTGCATCGCCCATTTGTTTGATCTGTTTCATCCGGTCGGCCCTTTCCTTCACAAAATCAACTTCCCGATTCAGGTCTTTCAGCCGGTTTTCCGGATCGCTGGCAATTGCTTTATCCAGCTGATTCAAGCGGTGTTCGATGTTGTGAAAATCAGGCAATATTTCATGAATTTTTGTCGGATCAAGATCAGCCAAATCAGCAATGAACTGGCCGTAAGCCCGCCCACCTTCAAGCGCTTGCTTGTCATTCTCAATCAGGTCATAGCCTTTGGTTCCTTTCAAAAACAGGTACACTCGCCAGTAGCTACCATCGGTATGCTGATAGTAGCTTTTGCCGTTTTTGGTGGGCACAAGCGATAGAATTTTATCTTGTCGGTTTTGGGAGGAATGGCTTTCTCCCTTTTGATGCAGATGGTTGATAACCGTTTCAATATTATGCATCAGGGCCTCCACATTGGTGAATATGGAGTTGTTGATCTTCTGAAGGATATAATCGGGCTGTTCCGGATCAGTATTCCTCAAACGAAAAGTTTCATGAATATGTCCTGATCCGTAAGCATGAAGCTCACGGATCTCACCAGATATCGTAAAGTGGTTTGCAATCGCTCTTATTTCGGGTTGATCCATTTTTTGAGGTTTAGAATTTATAACGTTTGAAGGCTTCAATGGCTTCGTATTCCGTCAACCCAAGCTTGTCATATAGTCTGGCTGTATTGCGGTTACGATCTTCGGCCCGCTGCCAGAACTCTCTTTTATCTTTTCCCGGAAATACGGGTGAATCTTTCTGCGACTGGTGTTTGAAAATTGCTTTGCGCTTTTTCATTAGTTCTTCGGGGCTGATCGGAACGGCCATTTCAATATCTTCAATTTCCCACTCGTGCCAAGCTCCGCGATAAAGCCAAACATAGCAATCTTTTATCCAGTCTTCGGCCTTCAGCCGGTCGATGGCTCTGAAAATCGCATTTAAACAAACAGCGTGGGTGCCATGTGGATCATGCAAATCGCCGGCGGCAAAGATTTGGTGTGGTTTGATTTCTTGCAAAAGATCCACAATGATGTCTACGTCTTCTTCCGATAGCTCTTTTTTAATGACATGACCTGTTTCGTAGAAAGGCAGTTCCAGAAAGTGAGCGTTCTCATTTTTTACACCGCAAAAACGGCAGGCGGCCGACGCTTCACCCTGTCTGATCAGGCCTTTTATTTTCAAGACTTTTTCATTATTATTCGAATCCGCATCCTCATTTTTAATGGTGTCAACAATCTCTTGATGCAGACGCTGAATCTCATCTTTAGCAATATTGAATTTCTTTGAAAATCCGAGTAAAAAATCAGAAAACCGATGGGCATCATCATCAAATACGGCAATGTTACCCGATGTTTGATAGGCAACATGAACTTCATGACCTTGATCCGCCAGACGAATTAAGGTTCCTCCCATTGAAATCACGTCGTCATCGGGGTGGGGGCTAAAAATAATCGATCGCTTAGGAAACGGATTTGATCGTTCGGGTCTGATTTTATCGTCGGTGTTGGGTTTTCCACCCGGCCATCCGGTAATGGTTTGCTGAATTTGATTGTGAATATCAATATTGACATTGTAAGCCGAGCCGGTTGTTTTCAACAGATCAGCCAATCCCCATTGTTTATAATCATTATCGGTCAGCTTCAGCATGGGCTTGTTTGTTTTTTTCGAAAGCCAGATCACCGCTTTTTTCTTCATGTGACTGTCCCAGTCACAAAAATTAGTGAGCCACGGAGTTTGAAATTTGGTAAGTTTCGAAGCTGCCGGCTCGTCGGCAATGCAAAGCACATTCGGATGTTTTTGTAAATAGGAGGCCGGTACATCATTTCCCACCGGTCCTTCTATTGCTTTGGCCAGTATTTTTGCCTTCGATTCACCCCAAACTGCCATGAAAATCTTCTTGGCATTCAGAATCGTTTTTACGCCCATAGTGATTGCCCGCAGTGGTACATGTTCTTCGCCATCAAAAGCCTCAGCGGCATCATCAATGGTGATTTTATTTAATTTAACCAGTCGGGTAGTGGTGGTTTCTGTTGCTCCGGGTTCGTTAAACCCGATGTGTCCCGAGCGCCCAATTCCCAAAAGCTGAACATCGATGTTGCCTAATGAAGCGATCTTGCGGTCATATTCCTGGCAAAAGTCATCAATTTCAGATGGCGACAACATTCCGTTTGGTATATGCACGTTTTCAGGCTTTATGTCGATATGATTGAAAAAGTGTTCGTACATGAAAAAGTGATAACTCTCTTTGTTTTCAGGTTCTACCTGGTAGTATTCATCCAGGTTGAACGTGATAACATTATTGAAAGTCAGGCCTTCTTCCTGGTGTATTCGGATTAGTTCGCGGTAAACACGAAGCGGAGAGCTACCGGTTGCCAAGCCCAAAACTGTATTTTGTCCAAGCTCATTCTTGGCTTTAATAACGGCTGCAATTTGGTTGGCAATAAAAACTGAGCCTTCTTCTTTGCTATCAAAAATACGCAGTGGTATTTTTTCGGTTGATGCAGGAAAGTTTTTTGTATTCATGCGTTTATTGAATTTTTGAAGTGTTTAAACCTTTTATATTTTTATTTTTTCTGATTTTCTTAGCTCGATTGACGGTGCTAAAATAGTACCTATTTTTTGATGGGAAAAGTATTTCAGTGGAAATGTGTGTTCGTACACACATCTTTTAATATATTTGTAAAATCATGTATTTTAGCAGTGATAAGCTTTTGCCGGGGGGGGTGTGTCTGATTGGTCTTGAAGAAAGCAATTTTCAATGTGTTAATTTCTAAATAGAAAAAGAATGGAGAAAAATGATCGTCGTTCGTTTCTGAAACGCACAACTCTAGGGGTTGGTTTAGCCATGACTGGTATTTCTGCCTGGTCGAATAATAATTTGGGTGTTGAAAATTTGAATTTCACTCGTTCCCAAAAGAAATCTTTAGGGCGTTTTAACATGTGCAACTTTGCTGCTCCCAAGCTTCCGGTTGTGCGTGTTGGTTTTATTGGTTTGGGCATGCGAGGGTCGGGCGCACCAGTCCGAATGTCGCATGTTGAAGGTGTTGAGATCAAAGCGTTCTGCGATATTCGCGAAGACAAGGTGAAAGATGCGCAGAAACGCTTGAATGGCGCCGGACTACCAGCAGCTAAGGAATATTACGGTCAGGAAGATTCTTGGAAAGCCTTGTGCGACAGCGATGAGATTGACCTGGTCTACATTTGTACTCCCTGGGATTTGCATACACCAATGGCTGTGTATGCTATGGAACAAGGAAAGCATGTGGCTGTTGAGGTTCCGGCGGCTAAAACAGTTGATGAGGCTTGGGAGTTGGTCGAGACTTCGGAGCGGACGCAGAAGCATTGCATGATGCTTGAGAATTGTTGCTACGATTTCTTTGAATTGCTAACGCTAAACATGGCCCGGCAGGGTTTGTTCGGCGAGCTTGTTCATGGCGAAGGAGCTTACATTCATAACCTGGTTGATCTGAACTTCGACAAAAACGCTTATTACGACATGTGGCGGCTGAAAGAAAATTACCGGGATGGCAATTTGTACCCGACGCATGGCTTAGGGCCGGTTTGTCAGGCAATGAACATTAACCGGGGCGATCAAATGGATTACTTGGTAGCCATGTCTTCGGCTGATTTTCAGATGGCCGAACGGGCCCACGAGCTGGCGGAGGCCGATTCCTTCTATAAGGAGTTTAGCGGCAAAAACTACCGCGGAAATATGAATACGTCGGTAATCAGAACTCACAAGGGAAAGACAATTGTGGTGCAGCACGACGTGACTTCCACACGCCCGTATTCCCGCATTCACCTGTTGAGCGGAACCAAAGGAATTGCCCGTAAATATCCGGAGCCGGCAAAAATTTCGTTCGGACACAGCTGGGTAGATGAGGCCGAAATGAAAGCTCTGGAAGAAAAATATACGCCTGAAATCGTGTTGAAAGTGGGAGAGATGGCTAAAAAAGTTGGCGGTCATGGTGGAATGGACTTCATGATGGACTGGCGCTTGATTGATTGTTTGCGCAATGGTCTGCCGCTGGATCAGGATGTATACGATGCTGCGCTTTGGAGTGTAATTACTCCGCTTACGGAATGGTCGGTGGCCAACCGGTCAAACTCAATTGACGTGCCTGATTTCACGAGCGGAAACTGGAAACAAAACAAACCGGTTTCGGTTACGCTCGAAGGTGGTGGCACCACCAATGTGCGCGGGGTGTTTTAATTTCTTTCTGATTCAGAATTCAATTTTTATCCGGGCTCAAACGTTTGAGCCTTTTTTTACTCATCACTTTAGGGGAGTGCAGGCTGCCAAAATAGCTCCAATATCATTAGAATAGGGGATTGCTTTCTTGCTTGCTCAAGACTAATTTTGTCATTCAATAAAAAAAGACTTCAAAGTATTCTTGATTTGGAAGTTTTAATAAGGAAACTCCAGTGGAAGTCAGTGATATGACAAACGCTCAAAAGAACTGAGCAGCGATAACCAATTGTACACGGTTGAGGCTACCTACGATGAAAAAACACCCGGCAGCTTTAACCAGGAAGCTTATGAATACGTTTGGCATTGTGCCACTTATTGCATAATATCTCATACAAATTAATCTATCTGGCGATGATCAATATAACAGGTTCAAAAATAAAAGATACCATTATCAGCCTTAAGCGAGGCGAAAAGGGCATTATCGGAAACTTTTCGGTTGATCTGATTCCGGTAAAACTCCAGGAAATGGGCTGCTTGCCCGGAAACGAGGTGCAATTAATTCAGCTGGCTCCATTTAGCGACCCCTTATATTTAAATATCAACGGAAATAACCTGGCAATAAGGAGAGAGACAGCCATTTTGATTGAAATCACTAAAGTTGTTTAAACAGGAATGAGCAAACCATTGAATGTTGCACTAATCGGAAATCCGAATACTGGCAAAACATCCATCTTCAACCTGTTAACAGGTTTAAACCAAAAAGTTGGAAATTATCCGGGAATTACGGTCGAGAAGAAGGAAGGAAGTTGCAAGTTACCTAATGGGACTAAAGTACACATCACCGATTTGCCGGGCACTTACAGCCTGAATGCGTCGTCGGCCGACGAGCAGTTGGTGGTTGAAACCCTGTTGAGTAAAAATAAAGAAGATTTCCCCGATGTGGCGGTTGTGGTGGCCGATGTGGAAAACCTCAAGCGAAACTTAATCCTGCTTACACAGATCAAAGATCTTCAGATTCCAGCAATTTTGGTGGTGAATATGGCCGACCAAATGGAGCGCCGCGGAATTACCCTTGACGTAGCTATGCTGGAGAAGAAGATCCAGTCGAAAGTGGTGTTGGTTAGCTCACGGAAGCGAACAGGAATAGGGGAGCTCAAAAGCCTGTTGGAAGATTACCAATACTTGCCTGTTTCAGCAACCATCCATCTGACAGATATTGATCGGGATTATTTTGACCGCTTGCAGCAAGCTTATCCCAAGCAGGATCTTTATGCGCTGTGGCTGGTTGTTTCGCAGGATGTGCCCCTAAAAAAAATCGATGACGAATTGCAACGAGCCAATACCTACTCGGAAAGGGCGACCCCTGAGATTAAACGTTTGCAGCAAAAGGAAACGATTGCCCGCTACCTTTTCATCAACCAGTTTATGAAGGACGTTTATCAGGTTGATGGGGCGAAAGCAACCGACTGGCGGGGCCTGTTGGATCGGGTTTTAACGCACCGCGTGGCTGGTTATGTCGTCTTTTTTCTGGTGATGCTGTTGGTTTTTCAAGCCATTTACAACTGGAGCAGTGTGCCGATGGATTTTATTGATGAATCGTTTACCCGGTTGAGCGAATGGACAGGAACCCAATTGCCTGCCGGCCCGTTCACCAGTTTGCTTGCCGAGGGGATTATCCCCGGCATTGGCGGCATTGTCATTTTTATACCACAAATCGCCTTCCTCTTTTTGTTCATTTCGCTGCTGGAAGAAAGTGGCTACATGAGCCGGATCGTGTTTTTGATGGATCGCGTGATGCGCCGCTTCGGGCTGAGCGGGAAAAGTGTGGTTCCCCTGATTTCGGGAACCGCCTGCGCCATACCCGCTGTTATGGCAGCACGGAACATCGAAAACTGGAAAGAACGGTTGATTACGATTTTGGTTACCCCATTTACCACCTGTTCGGCGCGACTACCGGTTTATTTAATCATCATTGCGTTGGTTATTCCGGACCACACCTATGCGGGCTTTAATTTGCAGGGGTTAACGCTCATGGGCTTGTATGCACTGGGATTTGGAATGGCTGTCTTCTCAGCCTTCATTCTTGATAAAATCCTGAAAAACAAGGCTCGCACCTTTTTTGTGATTGAGATGCCGGCTTACAAAATGCCTTTACTGAAGAATGTAGCTTACACGGTCATCGAAAAAACAAAAAGTTTTATTTTCGGCGCCGGTAAAATTATCTTGGCTATCTCCATCGTTTTGTGGTTTTTAGCCTCCAATGGCTATTCCGACGATTTTTACCAAGCCGATGAAATTGTTCGTGCGCAACCCGAGAATGCCCAGCTCAGCGAACAAGAAATGAGTACAGCCATTGCTTCGTACCAGCTGCGCCATTCCTACATTGGCATCATTGGGCACACCATTGAGCCAGTGATCCGGCCTTTGGGCTACGACTGGAAAATTGGCATTGCACTGGTGACCTCGTTTGCCGCACGTGAGGTTTTTGTTGCCACGCTAGCTACCATCTACAGCGTGGGAAGTGATGAGGAGGAAACCATTAAAGTACGGATGTCAACCGATACGAATTCAAGAACCGGAGAGAAATTATTTAATTTTCCGACGGGCATCTCCTTGCTTCTGTTTTATGCGTTTGCCCTGCAATGCATGAGTACTTTGGCGATTGTGAAAAAGGAAACCAACAGTTGGAAATGGCCGTTAATTCAATTGGTATTGATGACGGGTTTTGCCTACCTGGTTTCGCTGATTGCCTATCAGTTGTTGAAGTAATTCTTCGTTTAAGATGTAAGCTAAAAACAGTTCGAAAATGTGGACAATACAATATATACTGGTTTATTTAGCGCTTGCCGCCGCCTTATTTTTCCTTGTTAAAAAGTACTTTTTTAAGAAGAAAAGGAAAGATGGTTCTGTTTGTGGCGACGACGATTGTGGTTGTCATTAATCGGGGAACCGATCGTTGAAAAGGTTTGGGCTAAAGCCGGGTCATTCGATGTTGTGCTCTGTCGCCCCGGATAAATCCGGGGGGTACTTCTCCGGATTACAAGATGAAGCTGGCCGAGTAAGGATTTCACAGCTCCGAGTAGGTTTTTGGGCTGTCCGAGTAAAGATTTATGCTTTTCGAGTAGGGTATGAAAGCAGGCGAGTAAGGTTTTATGCTTTTCGAGTAGACTTTTTTCTCGTCCGAGTAAGGTTTTTAGCTGTCCGAGTAAGGTTTTTACTCGTCCGAGTACTACTCGGGTGGCATTTCCGGTTACTCGGGCTGAACGTTCGCTTACTCGGGTCTGTTTTTGGTTAATCGGGTTTCGTTGAACATTTATCTGCTCTGCTGTATGGGCTACCCGGAAACAGAAAAGCCCACCTGGCAGGAGAGCTCGCTACACTCGGATCAATTATTTTTTTGCTCGATCGCTTTGTTTGTTTTCCGGCGGTTCTTTTTTCAACAAAAATTTGAATTGATCCTTGGGACTCATTCAAAAAAAGCCACAGCTCAGTGTTTAAACTGTTGCTGTGGCTAACACTACTACTATATCTAATCAACAAAACTAAACCTTGTCCTTTCTTGAATTAGTCGTTTAGCGAGTTGCAGATCTCCCGGTTGATTTTGCGTACCCGGTCTTCTTCAATTTTAATCTCTTTCCGATCGTATGTCATCAGGCCGTTAACTTCGCCTTCCACATCGGTGGTTTGGGTATAAACCGCTGCTGAGAATCCGGTATTGATGAGTTTCAACAATTGCTCGCCGTACTTTACATACTCATCGGTTACTTCTTTTTCGCTTTTAAACTGAACGTATCCCCAGTTGCGGTCGGTTGCCCAAAGGTGATCTTCAAGGGCTAAGCCAATTCCTCCGTATTCACCCAAAACAGTGGCACGTTGTGCGTCATACAAATACATGTTCGGGTGTGGGTAGTTGTGCAGGTCGAGCATGTCGCCCACAGGATAGTGGTTGCCACCACTTGCCGGATTGACCAAACGGCTGGGATCATAAGCTTTGGTCCACTCCACGATTTCCTGGGTTTTAAATTGTCCCCAGGCTTCGTTGAACGGAACCCAGCAAACGATTGACGGATTGGAATACAGGAAATCCATGATGTCTTTCCACTCGGCGCGGTAGTTGGCTTCCGACTCAGCAGTCCGTTTCAATTCGGTCCCGCTGAAGTATTCGTGCATTTGCCATTGTGGCGAACGGCCTCCGTTGGGCATGTCTTGCCAAACCAAAATTCCCAGTTGGTCGCAATGGGTGTACCAGCGAGCCGGCTCAACTTTCACGTGCTTACGGATCATGTTGTAGCCAAAATCTTTGGTTTTTACAATGTCGTATTTTAGCGCTTCGTCAGTTGGGGCTGTGTACAAACCATCAGGCCACCAGCCTTGGTCCAGCGGACCAAATTGAAAGACATCTTTGTTGTTGAGTTGCAAGCGGACAATGCCGTTCGCGTCGCGCTTGGTCGATACTTTGCGCATGGCAAAATAGCTGTCAACCTGATCAATCACCTTGCCATTGCTTAATAGGCTAACTTTCATGTCGTACAGAAATGGTGACTCGGTATCCCACAGTTTGGCATCCGGAATGGAGATGTCGATGGATTGGTTGGCCGATGCTTTGGCAGTGGCAATTTTTGTGCTGCCATCAAATACTTCAACCTGGTACAGGTCGGCATAGTTGGTTCCGCTTGAAAGCAATTCAACCGAAAGGCGGCTGTTATCAATGTCGGGCGTTGTACGAACAAATTCAATGTGTTTCTCGGCTACCGGCTCCAGCCAAACGGTTTGCCAGATTCCGGTTACCGGTGTGTACCAGATTCCTTCGGGGCGGCTGACTTGTTTTCCGCGTGGCTGGTATCCTTTGTCCGACGGATCCCAAACTTTTACCACCAACTTCTGGTCGCCTGATTTTGTCAGGAATGGCGTCACATCGAATGAAAATGGCGCATAACCGCCTTCGTGTGTTCCTACCTTAATGTCGTTTATCCAGATGTCTGATCTCCAGTCGACGCCACCAAAATGAAGCAATACTTTTTTGTTTTTCCAGTTTGAAGGAACGGCGAATGAACGTTTGTACCACAGTTCGTTGTCGTCGCCTACGCGTTTTTGAACGCCCGAAAGGCTTGATTCAACGGCAAACGGAACCAGAATCTCGCCATCAAAGCTTGATGGTTCTGATGTCCTCACTTTTTTGATGGCATATTCCCACAGTCCGTTCAGGTTTTTCCAGTCTGCCCGTTCCATTATTGGGCGGGGATATTCGGGCAGAACATTGTTCACGTCGATTTCTTCGGCCCACTTGGTTTTAATTTTATCACCTGCCGGGCTCCATTGAGCAAATGCACTTCCTAAGAATAAGCTTAGCGTAATGAGTAAGATTGTTTTCTTCATCTTTCTAAATAATTTGAATTTGATTGTTGTTATTTGATTCGTTTTTGCGATTCTAGTTCTGATACAAGATGAAGCTTGGTTTTACTCATTAAGGGGCACTAAAAGGAATAGAAAAGCCAGAAATGACGATGACCAATCACGGATCAGGCCGTGGATTATTCATACAGAAATTTTTATTCCGGTTTCGGCTTTTCTTCCTGAAGTATTGCTTTTCTGATTGTGAAAACGAATTGGTCGATTAATACCTCAGTATGGCATTGGCCGGTGCTTCGCTGTCGGGCAATTCATCCACTTCTTCAATAAAGACATTTCCGCCTTTCAAAAAGGTTGACTTGGCTGCAAAATCAAGCAGACAATGATCCATGGGGTCTTTGTTTTCATGAATTTTCAGTTTCGCCTGTTCCACATCAAAATCACCCCAAATGTGTTGGTCTTTTCCTACAAACAGGGTGTCAATCCGGCCGCCATTGGCAGCAATCAGCAGTTCTTTCAAATCCGAAGTAATCCGAAGATTGGTTTCTGAATATTTTTCTTTGTTTTCATTTCGGGCCTTGTCGAAATAAGGCTGTAACAGTTCACAGGCACTTTTATGCACCTTGTCCATGTCGCCGTTATCGTGGTTGCCGTGCACACATTCCGGGACGATGTTTTTATAATCCGAAATATGCTGAAACTGGGCGCACAGGTGCTCAACCGAAGCAATAACCAAAGGAGCCGAAGAATCGGCCAGTATTTTATTCAGGCCATCGTCAACAGCCTGCAGGTATTTGGTCACTTCTTTTTCCTTGTCTTCCTTGCCTTCGCCTTTGCCATGATAAAGGCCAAATCCGCCGTGGGTTTGCCCGCTGCGGTAATTCAACGATTTTTGCTTCACATCTTTTCCCACCGCATCTTCCAGGCTTTCAGGAAGCAGGTTTTCGGTTGGAATCTCCGTTAATTCGTATTGATAAGCTTCAAATAGCCGGTTCTTTTTCAAACTCAACTGAAGGATGTAAAACTGGTCGTGGCGATTGAAAATGCTTAGCATCGGAAGTAAATAAAACCGGTTAGATACCAATGAAAACTCTTCAACATCGAGTGGGAGTGTGCGGTATACAAATTTGTCGCTACTTCTGAAAATCAACAGCGAATCGGATAAATGTCGCCAGAACGTGGTGTCTTGCAAAAGCTTTGTAATGGGCTCCAGGTATTCAAAAATCGCTCGTTGTTTTAATCCAAGAGCAACAAGCTGGTCTTCAATTTCGGAAACCTGGTTTTTCAGGCGAATCAGGCTGTCCCTGTTTTCACCCTGATGGTGGGTAGGTATGTAAATCGAAATACAATAGTTACCGTGTTCGGTGACCAGTTCGTCAAATTGTTTTTTCTTTAGTAAAGTCATGACTACAGGGATTAAAAAGTTAAAAATGAAAGTTAGATAACGCTCAATCGCAAGGGATGCATTGGGCGAACGATGCAATCAAGCTGAGTTAAGAATGTCGGGCTAATCAGCGAAGCGGATTAGGTTTTTGAATCCTTGCTGAAAAACTCCTTTATACGCTTTCTCTGGCTTCTGTATCGGCAGGTAATTATTTTTGAGGTGAAATCAGGTTGGGTGCGATTCGATTGTAAACTCTTCATGGTTTAAGTTTTGAATGTATTACTGTGTATGAAACAGCAACTCTTATTCCTAAACGAAACAAAGCAGCCAGTTGGAAGCCGGGAATAGCGCGGGCAGGCGACAAATAGATGGGTTTTAGAACTGCCTGAATGATCAGGGTGCTGGGTTTTCCTGTGGAAATTATACGAAAACTGTGGAATATTGCCACACGAAAAGGGAAGTTGATGACTAAAATGAATACGATCGGATTTGGTTTGAGCGAACACCGGACGGAACTTCGAGAACATTTATAAAAAGCACGAACTCGTTATTATTGGCGCTGGCCCCGGAGGTTACCGCGCCGCATTTATGGTGGCCGATCTCGGGCTGGAAGTCACTTCAGCGATTGAATTGGATGAAAAAGGGTTCATTAAGGTGAATGAGCAGCAGGAAACAACGGGCAAAAATGTGTTTGCCATTGGCGATGTTGCCGGTCCGCCTTTGCTGGCACACAAAGCTAGTTACGAGGGAAAAGTAGCAGCTGAGGTGATTGCCGGGAAAAAATCTGCTAACGATGCGAAAGTCATCCCGGCAGTGATTTATACCGAACCAGAGATTGCCACCTGCGGATTAAGTGAAAAGGAAGCAAAGGAAAAAAGGTCAGCTATAAAGTGGCCAAGTTTCCGTGGACAGCATCGGGCAGGGCTGTGGCGATGAACGAAACTACCGGCTTTACCAAGTTGCTGATTAATCCGGAAAATGAACGGATACTGGGAGCCGGGATTGTCGGAAAAAATGCCGGCGACCTGATTCCCGAGCTGGCTCTGGCTATTGAGATGGCGGCAACTGCCGAAGATTTGGCATTGACCATCCATCCGCACCCAACGTTGAGCGAAACGATTATGGAAGCGGCCGAACTGTTTTACGGGCATCCGGCACATACGTTTGTCAAAAAAAAATAAGGAAGAAAAGAACTAACATGTTTAAATTATTGAATTTAACAAAAGACAATTTGATAGCCATTGAAATTGACGGAAAAGTGAGGAAGGAAGACTATCAAATGATTACCCCTTTGATCAATGGACGGGTCAAAGATTATGGGAAAATCAGGATGTACATTGAGATTGAAACGATTGAGGGCGTTGAGTCTGCAGCTCTGAAAGAAGATTTAAAGACTTACATCCGCCATTTTAACCACATGGAAAAAATCGTCGTTGTTGGTAACACCAAATGGCAGAAATTGTGGTCAAAATTGGCCAGCCCATTTATTTCTGGCGAAATGAAATACTATTCCCACGAGGAAGTTACCGATGCCGTTCGCTGGATTTTGGAGTAGGGGATCGTTTGGCTACAGCAGGGATGCCTGGCCATAGTCAACGTTCGAATCAGAATAAATTTAAAAAAAGAAAGAATGAGAATAACGATTATAAGTGATGTGAAAGGAAATGCGGAAAGCATTATTCCCTATGGATTAAACCTGGCCAAACATCTGGAGGCTGAGGTGGATGTGGTTCATGTTCTTGATTCGCGCGTGGCGCAGGGAGTCAGCAGTATGTATGCCGATTCGCAAAGCATCACGCCGGGAAATAAGATGTCGCATGCCGAAATTATGGAGCGCGAAAAGAAACAAATCGCTACTAAAATTGACCAAGTGTTGATTAAGGAAGCTTCGAAGTTGAATTATCCATTGAAAGTCAATGTTGACATTGAAGAAAAAAGTGTCGACAATAAAATAAAGACTGATTTGAATGCGAGTCCCACTTCCTTGCTGGTCATCAATAAGGAAGCGGATGGAGCTATTTTTGAATCGCAAAAAGAGATGATCGATTGCTGTAAGGATTTTAATGGGATGAGCTTGTTGGTTCCGGCTGGTGCAGAATTTCAACCGTATTCAAGTGTGCTTTTGCCAACGGACTTTAGTGGCGAAGAATTCGCTGACTATCGGAATGTGGCTGATTTTCTGCGTGATTTTCATCCGGTGGTGAATGCGGTAGGCCTGGCAAGCGAGAGGAAGATGGAAGAGCTTCACCGGTGGGAAGAAAAGCTGTCCGGGGTATTTAAGCATTCAGCGGTCAACCATAGGGTTTTAGCACAGGGTGATTTCGAGACCCAGTTTATCGATTTTGTTGAAATGATTGAGCCTGATCTAACTTTGATTTTTGAGCGTCCTCGGAGTTTTATCGCAAGTCTGTTCAAGAAGGAATTTGTGCTAAAAATACTGGAGCAGACGCATTCTCCGGTCTTGTTTTATTCGATGAAACAATGATTCAGGAATGGCGATTTCGATACACGATGGTTTGTTGTTACGAAATTTGGCCGTTAAATTTATTCAGCTTCCGGCTTGTTGGCTTCCTGCAACTGATGGAGCAAGTGGGCGTATTTTCCACCTTGGCGCAACAATTCAGCATGATTACCACGCTCGATAATTTCGCCGTTTTCCAAAACCAAAATCATATCCGAGTTTTTAATGGTGCTCAGTCGGTGAGCCACTGCGATCACGGTTTTCATCGAGAAAATATTCGCGATGGCTTGCTGGATGTATTGCTCGGTCATTGAGTCGACGGCGCTGGTTGCTTCGTCGAGGATAATGAGTTCGCTGTTTCCGGCAATGGCCCGGGCAAAGGAGATCAGTTGGGCTTGCCCTTTCGACAGGTTGTCGCCATTGTCTTGAATGACAAACTGGTAACCACCGGGAAGTTGGTTGACAAAGTGATTGGCAAAGACAAAAGACGCCGCCTGCTCAACATCGTTTTTGGAAATCCATTCGCGCCCCAGCGAAATATTGAATTCAACAGTATTGTTAAACATGAAGATGTCTTGCTGCATAACTGAAATGGTTTCGCGAACCTGCGCAATTGGCAGGTCGGTCAACTCAATGCCATTGATTTTGATGGAGCCGCGATAGCCGGTGTAGGTTTTTGCTAACAGTCTGATGATAGTTGATTTGCCTGAGCCTGTTGTCCCCACCAAAGCCAACCGATCACCTTTCTGTAGTTTAAACGATACATTTTTTAATACATCAGGCGTATCTTCCGAATAACGGAAATAGACGTTTCTAAATTCAATTTCGTTTACCTGCAAGGGCGGCGGAGTTTGGCTGGTTTGCGATGCTTTGGGGTCTTCCACTTGCTGGTCGAACAACTCGTTGATGTGTTCGAGCGCTGATAAAGCCCGCTGGATCGTCGAGATTTGCTGGGCAAATTGTTTGACCGGGATAAACAGCCGCTCCAGCGTGGTGACGAATACAATGAGTATTCCCAAAGTAAAACCAAAATCCCAGATTTGAATGGCGCCATACCAAATGACAACGGCGGTAGCCACCGAGGTAATTCCTTCAACAAGGGAATAAAGTGCCGAATCGTAGATGTTTGAATTGTTCTGGGCGTCGCAGTATTCTTTGTTTAGCTTGTCGTATTTTTCGAATGCTTCACTTTCGGCTGCATAAAGCTGAACGGTTTTCATACCGTTTAGCGACTCCTGGAGGTAGGCTGCTGATTTAGCCAAACTGGTTCGTGAATTGTTGTAAGCCATCCGAATTTTCTTTCGCAGATAGCTCATGACCAAAATAATGATCGGAACGACAATTAACAGAACCAAAGTCAGCCTCCAGTTCAGGAAAAACAGGTATCCAACCAGAGCCAGTGTTTTGATGCTGTCGGCCAAAAGGCCCAAGATTCCCGCAGCAAACGATTCGGAAATGGATTCCATATCGCTGGTCAGGCGTGAAAGGGTGACACCGATCGGCTTTTTGTCGAAGTAGCTGAGTGGAAAACGAAGCGATTTGCCAAACAGCTGTTTCCGCAAATCAACAATAGCCAGCCCTCCCGATTTTGAAAAGGAATAGCTGTAAATACCATCAAACAGCAGGTTGACGAGCAGCACAATCGCCAGTAAAACAATCTGAAGAACCAAGCCCTCCCGATTTCCTGGAACGATGTAGTTGTCGATGATATTTTCGACCAACCAAAGAAATAAAATACCAGCAACAGTGGTAACCGGAATGGAGGCAAGGCTGATAAAAAACCACTTTTTATGAGGCACGAAGTAACGTGCAAACCTTCGCAGCAGTTGCCAGTCTTTGGTTTTAATTATTTTTTGTGTTGGGTTGATCATCAGTTTCCAATTCAATTTATTCGTTTGCAATTTTCACGTTTAACTTTCCTGCTGAAGGGCCAGGATATCACGGTAAAATTCAGACTGTTCCAGCAACTCCCGGTGATTTCCTTTGGCTGCCATCCGTCCTTCTTCCAGCACAATGGTGAAGTCTGTTTTTTCCAGCACGCTGATCCGGTTTGAAATGACAACCAGGCTTTTGGCCGGGTGGTTGTCAAATATCTGTTTGATCAAAAAGCGCTCGGTGTCTGTGTCAACCGCCGAAAATACATCATCCAAAATAAGCAGGTCACAAGGCGTGTAAAGCGCACGGGCCAAGCTGATGCGTTGCTTTTGTCCGCCCGAGAGCATAATGCCTTTTTCACCCACCACTGTTTTTTCCTGCTTAGGAAAGCGGGCCAACTCATCAGCAAAGGAACTCTTGTAAATCACTTCCTTGAAATCGTTCTTTTGCGGCGCTTTTTCCGAGCCAAAAGCAATGTTGTTTTCAATCGAATCCGAAAACAGGAAAACCTCCTGACTCACCGTTCTTACAGACGAGCGGATATCCTCGCTTCGCAGGTCGGCAGCATCCAGGTTGCCAAAATAAATCATACCTTTCTCGGGGCGCAAATAGCCATTCAGGCAGTTGGCGAGTGTTGTCTTTCCTGAGCCAACCTTTCCGGTAATACCAACCACTTGTCCGGGCTTAATGGTGAACGAAATGTCTTGCAACTCCGGTTTTTCCCCGTTATGATAGGTGAAGTTGAGCTTATTTATTCGAATGCCATCGCGAAATAGATTGGCTTTGGCTTCGACGGGAATTGGGTGGCGTTTTTCATCGGCCCCTTTTCGCTCCATGATGGTTTGAATGCTGGTGATTCCCACAAAACCCTGTTGAAAAATGGTGAGCACCCAGCCCAGGCCCATAATTGGCTGACTCAGCAGTGCTGCATAGGCAATGTACCCGGTCAGTTCGCCAATAGTAAACTGCCCGTTAATGACGTACATACCGCCAATAAAAAGCACCACAATCTTCAGAATCTGTCCCAGGTTGAAAAGCAGGGGCATGACAAATGAGCGAATCCAGGCAATTTTCAAAGTTTGTCCGAACAGGGAAACGTTTTCCTTCTGAACTTCACGTTCGGCGTAATCGTAAATGTTGTAGCTTTTGATGACACTGTTTCCCGACAAAAACGAAATGGTTTTTCCCGAAAGTTTTTGCAGGGTGTTCATTTGCAGCCGTGTGTTTTTCACCATCACCGCCATTCCGATACGTACGATAATAAAAACCACTACCATCGGCACAATACAGTACAGGGTCAACTCGGGCGAAAGCTGCCACATTTTATATGGAGTCAGGGACAAGGAGAAAATGATGTTTCCAATTTGCAGCATGCCAAATCCGGAGATCAGGCGCAGTCCGTTGATGTCGTTGTTGATTCGGGATATGATGGAGCCGGACGAATTTTCATCGTAATAATCTTTTCCAAACGATGAGAGCTTTCGGAACATTTCCCCTTTCAGTTGCCGTTCAATCAATCGGGCCGGAATGAAAATCAGGATTCGGGAAAACGTCCGCACCAGAATTAGCGCTAAAGCCAGCCCAACAATGATCAGGACATTTTTATGGAACTCCGCTTCGTTGCCTGCCCGTCCGTCGGCAATCAGGTCAATACTTTTTTGAATGAACTCGGGAATGGTAACCGATACCCAAACAGTAAGCGCCAAAAAGAGAATCCCCCCGGTGTACCACCAGCGGTATTGGTCCATGTAGCTGAATAAGAATTTCAGTTTTGAAAGCATGAGTTAAATGGTCGTTTTAAAGGCTTCTATTCGTTGGGACAGCTCTGCAATTGCAATAGCTGCCAGTTATTCAACAGACTGATTAAATTTTTATTGTAACGGTGGTAATAGCTGTGGAGCACTCTTTCGGCCTGGGTGATCCCACTGTCCGTAATTTCGCGGACTGGCTCCAGGTACTGACTTTCGTCCTCGCTGCAACAGGTTATCGAACGCCGGATGAGGCCGCCCAAAGCGATTTGGTAAAGCTGTTTGGCTACCGTTCCTGCATGAATGTTTCCGCTTGCTGCATTCAATCCCTTGCGTGGAACCTGGGCGCGCACTTCCTGCATGGTTCTGACGTCCCAGTTTGAAATCAGCGCTTCGGCTTCATCCAGACTGTTGCCATCGTATAGCAGTCCAACCCATAGGGCCGACAGCGCAGCGATATGGCTGGTGCAACTGGCATCGGCTCCGCGCATCTCAATGAATTGCTTCAGCCGCACATCCGGAAAGACTGTAGATACATGCGTTTCCCAATCTTCCATGGTCGGCACTAGCTGGTGTTTACCATTCATAAAATCACGAAATGTCATGCTGTTGGCAGGCAGGTATTGATTATTCCGGGAAATGAAATACATGGGAACGTCCAGCAAGTAATCCACCCAGCGTTCAAAGCCAAATCCTTCATCAAAAATAAAGGGTAAAAAACCACAGCGGTCCGGATCGGTATCTTCCCAGATTTGGGCCCGATAGCTTAAATAGCCATTTGGTTTTCCATCCGAAAATGGAGAGTTGGCAAATATGGCGGTTACAATATATTGTAAGGCTTGGGCAACCCGCATTTTTCGTACCATGTCCCGTTCGCTGGAATAATCGAGATTGACTTGAATAGTCGAGGTATTGGTCATCATGTCCAGTCCAAGCTTGCCCCGGGTGGGCATGTATTCCTTCATATAGGCGTAGCGCTTCTTGGGCATCCAGGGCAAATCTGCCACTTCCCAAAGGGGGCCAACACCCATCGGAAGGCTGAAAAAGCCAAATTTCTGACAGATGGACTTCAGTTCTTCAAAGTGCTTTTTCGTTTCGATATAGGTTTCATGCACGGTTTTGAAATTCTTTCCCGAAAGTTCAAACTGCCCGCCGGGTTCGAGCGTGATGGAAGCGCCGTTCTTTTTAAGGCCGATGATATTTTCGCTTTCCATAATTGGTTCCCAACCATTGATTTGCATGTGCTGCAAAATGGTTTTTATTCCGGGTTCGGTGTCGTACCCGAGCCGTTCGAAATTCATTCTGTTGTATAGGAATTTTTCATGTTCGGTTCCAATGCCCCAATCCGTGGAAGACTTACTTCCCAGCTCAAAATAATGAATCAGCTGTTCCTTATCCAGTATTAATAGTTGTTTTTCTGTTTCTGTCATCTTTTTACTAAAGTTCTTTGAAAGGATTTTGTTTTCGGTTTTGTTAATTATTTTTTTTTGTTCGTTGGCTGATTAAATGGAAGAAGGCCTGCGCTTAAGGTCACGGACCTATTTGATATTTTCGGTTTCGCTTTTATCACAGATTGTTAAAGACTCGAAACATGACACTAAATTATTCGCACTACTTATTTTGAACCCAGGATGCAGTCTAAAACATATTTCTCCACGTGACGGTTTTTACCGATATACGGAAAGTTGTGCATCGACAACATAGGCGGCGCGTTCAATTCAACAACGATGTAATTTTCGGGCGAGGGTGGGGCCTGCAAATCGTTGATGATGATATCGATTCCGGCTAGTTTCAAGCCTGCTGCCTGGGCCGATTGAACGGCTACTTCGCAATAATAGTCCGGCATTTCGTCGGTGACGTCGATGCTGTCGCCACCGGTGCTTAAATTGGAATTATTGCGTAAATACATTTTTTCGCCTGTAAGCAGAATGCTTTCCGGAGTGCGCTGAAAAGCTTTCAAATGCCGTAAAACCTCTTCATCAATGATAATTTTCAACAGGGGATGCCGATAGTCCGTTCCACGCCCTATATTTTTTTGCTCAATCAATTGCCGGATGGTTGACTGTCCATCGCCGGTTACATTGGCTGGTTCACGGTAGGCAATGGCCCGCACCTGATCGTCAATGACCAGAAAGCGGTATTCGCGGCCCACGAAATAATCTTCCACAATCACTCTGTTCGCATGCAGGAAGGCATTGTTGATGGCTGTCAGAAGTTCTTTATGATTTTGCAGGTTCGTGCTTACGGCAATGCCATGATCGGTATCAACCGGTTTTACCACAGCCGGAAATCCAACTTTCTGAAGCTGTCTGTGTGGGAAACCGCGTTCGAGTAAGATCCCTTTTGCCTGCCGGATTCCTTTGCGTTGCAGAAATTGCCGGGTCATCCATTTATCATTCGAAATCCAGTAGGCAATCAGGCTGTTGGCATCCGAAATGGTACCTTCATGGATGATATATTCTTTGTTGTCGTAGGTCACGGCAAGCAGGTTTTTGTTACTATCAATAATCTCGAAGGGGAGTTTTCGGCGCAGGATTTCCGCAATTATGATTTGCGTAGTGGCTTCAAACTGCTCGTAGCCCGCTAACGGAATGAAATTATAAGTGGTGTCTTCCATTTTTTGCAATGCTTGTTTTTAAGAAAACTCAAAATTAGGAATAAATATCGCACGAGAACTTAAAAGACTCTATTCATTCTCCCTAACCAATAGCAGTGAAATATACTTCCGCGATTTTTTAGTGTTGCTCGCCCGTTATTCGAAAGATAATTTTTACTTTCGAACCTTAATGGTGCAGCTGGTTGATTTCAATATTGAACTACTACGGGAAGGTGACAAGACTGAATTCGAAAGAATTTACTTCGAATTTTTCGATGTCCTGTTTGCCCTTTGTTTTCAATATACTTCAGATAAGTCTGTCGCTGAAGGTATTGTACAAGATGCCTTTCTGAAACTTTGGGAAGTGCGCGAAAGCCTGCTTCCCCAAACCAATGTCAGGAACTTTCTATATACACTAGTCAAAAATTTATGCCTGAACCACCTGCGTGACCAAAAAGCGGTTTGGAAACATTTTAACCAGATAAAGTATTACGAATACGAGTATGCCATCGAGTCCTTAAACAGAATTAGCGGAAATTATCTAGAGTTCAAGGAACTTTCGGAGAAAGTGGACCAGGCCATTGAAAAATTGCCCGACGAGTTGAAAATTGTTTTTAAAATGAGCCGCTTTGATGAATTGAAATACCGGGAGATTGCTGAAAAACTACAAATCAGCGAAAAGACCGTTGAAGCGAGGATGACAAAAGCATTGAAATTCTTACGAAAAGAATTGAAGGACTATCTGCCTGTTTTTTATATGATTATACTATGTGCGAGATGAATTTATACATTTTTGTATCCTACAAAGACACCAAGAACGCAAAGAAAATCAATATTTTGAGTCCTTTAATCCGCCGGTTGGCGGATGATAAGAATATGTGGTTCAGTAAAATTTGTAAAAAATACAATTCCTTTTACAAAATGCATTTCTAATATTAAACTGTTTTATTTTAGACCTTTGCGTCTCTGCGGCTTTGCGTGATGAATTATTTAGGTTAAAAAGTTCATTTTTTTGATAGGGTGTCGCCTGGGTTTGGTGTTTAGTGGTTAAAGATTCAAAAATGGGACACGAGGTTTACCACAGTATACTCAGCGGCGAAGCTTCTGAAAAGGAGAAAGAAGCCTTTTACGAAACGCTCAACCAAGATATCGATACGAAAGATGAATTCATCCGCCTGAAAGAACTCTGGGATTTAAACAAAATGAACCGGACCCGGGTGTCACCCGAAAGGAAAAAACAAATGTTCCGGGAGTTTTGGTCAAAAACCCAACTACAAAAACAAAAGGCAACACGGAAACTCTACAGTCAGTGGGCAAAATATGCCGCCATTATAGCCGTTGCGCTGATCAGCGGCTTTTACCTGAACAAGTTGACAGATCATTCACCAGCCTCATGGAAACAGTTTCACGCCGAAAACGGGAACATTTCCAGTATCCTGTTGGAAGACGGCTCAAAAATCTGGCTGAATGCCAACAGTACACTTTCCTTGGACGAGCGGAAGGGGCAGGTAACCACAAAACTTACGGGCGAAGCCTATTTCGAAATCAAACACAATGAAAAAAGGACTTTTATTGTTGACTTGGGACACATTAAAGTGCGTGATTTGGGCACCAGTTTTAACATTTCAGCCTACCCGGACGAGCAATATTTCCGCACTACTTTGATTGAGGGGGGCTTAGCCATAACAAATCCCGAAGGTGCCAAGATCAAAGAACTGGATATTAATCAAACATTCCGGTACGACCAAACAAATGGCACCTACAAATTGGAAGCATTGAACACAACGGTGGTGACCGGATGGAAGGAAAACAAATTTGTCTTTATCGATCAGCCTTTATCAGAAATATGCCACGAAATTGAAAAATGGTACGGCGTATCGATCATGATTGAAGGTGAAGTCCTGAAACAAGGAACCTACACCAGTGTCATCCGCCGACCTTCCACGGTAGAGCAGATGATGGAGATGTTTAAACTAACAACAGGGATTAATTATAAAGTTGAAAACCAAAAGAATGAAGAAACAATCATCTATTTAAGTAAATAAGAAAGTGCGCCGGGCAGGGCACACTTTCATGTTAAAATAAAAACTGTCGGATAAACAGTTTAAATGTTGAACTTAACACACAAATTTATGAAAAAAAATCGATGGAGCATGTGCCGAAAAAGGCACAGTTTCCGAAAAATTTCGAAAATTATGAAATTAACGTTTGGTTTACTGTTGATTGCCATGGTGTCTTTTGCCGTTGAAACCTTTAGCCAAACGGCAAGAATTAACCTGCAAGCCAAAGAATCGACCATCGTTGAAATTTTCCAAAGGATTGAAGAAATGAGCGATGTAGGCTTCTTTTTTAAAAACGACCAGCTCGACTTGGCAAAAAAGTACACCGTAAATTTCAAGGACGAATCCATTGAAGATGTCCTCAGCACCTTGCTGGGAAAGAACTATTCTTACCGGTACCTTGGCAACACGGTGGTCATTACGCTAAATGAGGACCAGCAAAATTCTCTTGGGCAGCAACAAAGAACTGTTACAGGAAAAGTTACTGACGCTTCAGGAGAACCGCTCCCGGGCGTCACCGTATCAATTGAAAGTACCATCCAGGGAACCGTTACGGACGCAGATGGAAGTTTTTCGCTTCACAATGTTCCTGCAGATGGTGTATTGGTTTTTTCTTTTGTAGGGATGAGGACACAAGAAATTCTGGTAGGTAATCAATCGACTATTAATTTGGTAATGGAGGAAGATGCCATTGGGATTGAGGAAATTGTTGCGATTGGTTATGGTATAATGAAAAAGAGCGACATGACAGGAGCAATTTCGCAGGTAAAATCAAGTGATATGGAAAACCGGACCATTGTACGCGCTGAACAAGCCTTACAGGGTAAAACTGCCGGGGTACAGGTTATCCAAACCTCGGGCGCCCCGGGAGCAAATCCAATAATCCGTATCCGTGGATACAGTTCCAACTCTGCTTCGGATCCGCTATATGTGGTTGATGGACTTCGTACTTCTGATATTGGATCGATTGATCCGAATAATATTGAATCGATTGAAGTACTGAAAGATGCCGCATCAGCCGCCATTTACGGAGCCCAGGCAGGCAACGGGGTGGTGCTCATCACTACAAAAAAAGGAAAAAAGGGGGAAGGGAAAATTACCTATGATTTTCAATATGTAACCAATAAGCTGACAAGGATTCCGAAAATCATGAATGCCAACGAATATATCAATTACATGACCGAAGCCGGATTTATTACTGCCAGTGAAATATCTTCGGTATGGGATGGAAAAACAGATACTGATTGGGCAGATGTTGCATTCGAGAATTCAATTATGCAAAAACACAACCTTAGTTTTCAGGGAGGAAACGATCGTGGCTCCTATAATCTTTCTTTGTCTTACCTGAATCAGAATGGTATTATAAAAGGTGACGATGATGTTTATACGCGGATAACGGCTATGTTCAATGCCGATTATAATATCAAGAGCTGGCTGAAGATTGGTACCACTAATATCATGGAAAGATGGAAGACGAAATCGGTTTCAGAAAATTCGGAATACGGAAGCCTTTTGGCCTCTGTTCTGACCATGGATCCGCTTACGCCAGCCTATTTCGATGCAGATAACCTGCCCGCCTATATGGAAGCCCTGGTTACTTCAGAAAAAAAATTATTAAAAGATGAACAGGGAAGATATTATGGCCTATCTGAAATCTTTAAATCAGAACAGATACACCCACTGTTAATGAGAGACCGCACCAACGCAAAAAAGGAGGGCGTCAATGCGATAGGGACAATTTATGCCGATTTTAAACCGCTAAAGAATCTGACGATCACATCAAAACTGGGATACAGAGGTAGTTTTTACAGCAGCTACAGCTTCGATGATACTTACTATGCCAATGATGTAGCAAAAAATGATAATATCGGGATTGCCCGAACCAATTCGAACAGCATTTATTACCAGTGGGAAAATTTTGCCAATTACATCTATACATCCGGAAAACACAATCTGACAACCATGTTGGGCATTTCCTATTCGGAGCCTTATTCCACGACAGTTACAGCCAGCGGAAATGCAATTACAAAGGATGCCCCACTATACAGGGATTTGGATTACCTTACTGCTACGGCTACAAAAGCAGTATCTGGTGGTTATTCGAATACAGGAAGGCAATTCTCTTATTTTGGTCGTTTTATTTATAATTATGACAATAAATATTTGATTCAAACCTCTTTGCGACGTGATGCCAGTGATTTGTCGATGCTGCCAACAGAAAACCGTTGGGGCACATTTCCTGCTGTTTCGGCCGGGTACAACATTTCCAATGAAGATTTCTTCCCGAAGAACACTCCAATAACCTCAATGAAGTTGCGCGCAAGCTGGGGTCAGAATGGTAGTACGGGTCCATTGGGCGGATTTGCTTACCGGGCATCAATTACATCAAGCGACTCATACCCCTATTCTAGTGCAATTGATTACCAGATTGCATCCTATCCAAGTACTTTGAGCAATTCTGAACTGAAATGGGAAACCTCGGAACAAACCGATCTTGGTTTTGACATCAGGGCATTTAAAGACCGTTTTTCTTTTGCATTCGATTATTTTAATAAAAAAACCAAAGATTTACTTGTTTCAATTACCCCTCCATACGAAACAGGTGTAAGCTCAACCGTTGTAAACGCCGGAAATGTATCGAATAAAGGGTTGGAATTTGAAATCGGCTGGAGTGAAAAAATCAGGGATTTTTCTTACAGTATTCGTGGGAACCTTGCTACACTAAAAAACAAAGTAACTTACCTGGATCCAAGTATCTCACGGATCAATGGCGCCAAATACCATACCCAATATGGAATTACTGCATTCGAAGAAGGTTATCCAGTATGGTACATGCGTGGATTTCAACTGAAAGATATTGATGATGCAACAGGTGATCCGGTTTTTGTGGATCAACTAACCGTAGATACCGATGGCGATGGGAAGCCCGATATGGCCGACGGAAGCATTACCGACGACGATAAAGTGATGCTGGGAAGCGGTATTCCCGACTTTACTTATGGTATTACCATCAATGCCGCCTACAAGGGGTTCGATCTCACCATATTCGGAACCGGATCGCAGGGAAATGATGTTTATAATAACCTTACACGTATCGACCGGCCAAGAGGAAATAAACTGAAAACCTTTTATGATGACCGTTGGACACCAACCAATACCAACGCTTCCAAACCACGTCCAAATGCAAACGGAGAAGATAAATATTGGATCAGCAGCGATGCGGTAATGGATGGTTCTTACTTTAAAGTAAAACAGATACAGCTTGGATATACGCTACCTAAAACGATCAGTAAAAAGTTAAGCATGAATAGCCTTCGGGTATATGCCTCCCTGGAAGATGCGATTGTTATAACTAACTATCCTGGATTTGACCCGGAAGCATCTGCCGGGTCCTCAGAACTTCTTGGCGTGGATAAGGGATCTTATCCGAATTCAATGAAAGCTTTATTTGGTATCAATGTAACTTTTTAATACCTGAAATTATGAGAACAAAATTCATATCTTTTCTTAGTCTGGTTTTGAGCGTCGTTATCTTCAACGCCTGTGAAGACGAGCTGAACATTATGCAGCAGGGTACTACTTCCGGTGAAAACTTTTACAAAACGGACAGTGATGCAGAGGAGGCTATCGCCGCTGTCTATCTGCAATGGAGAAGCATGGCTTACAATGACTTTTTCGTAAAAAACACCCTCGCCGATGATATATTCTCCGGAGGAGGCTCCAGAGGTGATAATTCCATCCTTGAGCAGTTAAACGAATATAAATTTAGCACTTCAAACTCTACTATGAGTGAATACTTTAGTGGCTTATACACGCTAATTTACAGGTCAAATCTTGTTATCAACAACTTTACCGATGACACGGACACCAAAAAGAGGTCTATTGCCGAAGCAAAAGTTGCCAGGGGATGGGCCTATTTTAACCTGGTTACTTTATGGGGGCCAGCTCCACTGGTAACAGAAGAACTTGCCCCCAGCGAGTACCAACAGCCAAACGGAGACGTGCAGGCGATTTGGGCCCTGGTTGAAAAAGACCTCAATGAAGCAGCAACATCGGTTGCATTACCTGAAAAAAGCAGCTTAACCGACCAAACCATTGGCGCAAGATTAACTAAACAGGCAGCTCTGGCTTTCCTTGGGAAAGCACAATTGTTTCAGGAGAAATATGCTGAAGCCGCCGCAACATTAAAGTTGGTTATAAATTCAGGAAAATACTCACTGGTAGCTAATTATGAAAATGTTTTGCGTAAAGTGGAGGACTTTGGCCCTGAAAATATCTTTGAAGTAAACTCCATTAATGACGGCGATAATGCATTTAAACAAGGCACGACTATTTTGGGCAATATGTATGGTTGGAGAAGTGATAAACTGTCACTTGAGGGCTACTGGAGCGGGCTTCACGATCTCTATCCCGGAGGTTGGGGTTTTGCAAATCCCACCAAAGTACTGTATGATGCTTTTGTAGAGATGGAAACTGAGAATGGCTACAGGTTGAATGCAACTTTAAAAAACTATCAGCAGGTTATGACAATCGGTGCTCCAGTGGCGCCAGTTACTATAAATGCAGGAGCAAGTATGTATGGACATCAGGGATATTTTGATTGGAAATGGCGTTTCCTTGGTTCAGAAGTGATCACAAATTCGTGGGGTATGGCTACCGACAACAACTACCGATTGATGAGATACGCCGAGGTTTTACTTTTAGCAGCAGAGGCTTGCCTGCAATCAGGTGATCAACCCGGAGCGCTTAACTACATCAATCAGGTTCGTACCCGCGCTCAACTGCCCGAATTTACAACTGTTGCGCTGGATGATATCAAAAAAGAAAAACGACTTGAACTTTGTATCGAACAAGTAAGATTCCAGGATTTAGTACGTTGGGGCGACGCTGCCACGGTATTGGCAAACCAAGGAAAACAAGTGCCAATTTTTTCAGGACTAAATAACGATGGTGACTATATTGTATCCTATCCTTATTCAAATGATATATACGGCTTTAAATCCGGCAAGCACGAATTGCTCCCATTCCCTGAACATGAAATGGGGGTAAATAAGAATCTTGTCCAGAATCCAGGCTGGTAAAAATAAATCTGTATGTCGATAAAACACATTGTAATTCTTAATGTCAAAGTAAACACTAATAACGAAATAAATACAAAACGAAAACTTACAATAATTAAAAAATATTTATTATGAAGATAAAACTTACAATTGTTGCAGCGATTCTTTTTTGTAGTATGACAACTTTCGCCCAGCAAGCCCTATGGGGAGCTGCCCCCATTGTTTCGCCGGAAGTAAAACCCGATCATACGGTCACTTTTCGAATTCAGGCTCCAGATGCCGATTCAGTACAAATTACCGGCGACTTCCTTCCCCCGGCAAAAATGAAAACCCAATGGGGTGTAATGGATGTACCCGGAAAGGCAAATCTGACGAAAGACGAAAAAGGAATATGGACTTTTGCCTCTCAGCCGCTTGAATCGGATTTATATTCATACACGGTAATTGTCGATGGTTTTAAAACAACCGATCCGGGCAATGTTTACACCATTCGCGATGTAGCCTCTGTTTTCAATATTTTCATCGTTGGAGGTGGAAAAGCAGATTTGTATTCCGTGAGTAAAGTTCCGCACGGTTCTGTAACCCGTCGTTGGTACAATTCGCCTGGCAACAGCATGGACCGGAGGTTAACGATTTACACGCCTCCAGGTTATGAAACAGGTTCCGAAAAATATCCGGTGTTGTACTTGTTGCATGGCGCGGGTGGTGACGAAGAAGCCTGGATGGCGCTTGGCCGTTTGTCGCAGATTATGGACAACCTGATAGCCGCCGGAAAAGCAGAACCAATGATTGTGGTCATGCCAAATGGTAATGTAATTCAGGATGCTGCGCCAGGTGAAGGTACCGACGGATATTATAAACCGCAGTTTATGGTACCAAAAACCATGGACGGAACTTACGAAGCGACTTTCCCTGATATCATTACGTTTATTGAAAGTTCATACCGGGTGAAGGCAGACAAAGCCAACCGTGCTATCGCCGGCCTTTCAATGGGTGGGTTCCATTCGTTGCATATTTCACGCTACTATCCGAACACCTTCGATTACGTTGGGCTTTTCTCTGCTGCGATCGGTGTTAATGAAAATGTTACATCGAAAGTGTATGACAACATAGATACTACTTTGGAAACACAAATGAAGAATGGCTATAAACTTTACTGGATTGGTATGGGGAAAACTGACTTCCTGTATAAATCGGGCGAAGAATACCGTGCTAAACTCGATAAAATGGGAATGAAATACACTTATGTTGAAACTGAAGGCGGCCATACCTGGACCAACTGGCGGGTTTACCTTTCGCAGTTTGCGCCGCAGCTATTTAAATAAACGATACTATCATTCAATAGGGAGGTCATGAAATTTGAGATTGGTTTCCCTATTGACTTTTTCCACCAACTAGTCACCACTGAACAAAATGATTAACTTAAAATCCAATTTCCTTGCCTTATTCCTGATTCTGATTTTAGCGATTTTGGCTTCTGCGCAAGAAGTGTTCAAAAACAAAGATGTTTGCATTGTTGGCATGGCTTTCGCGCAATGGCCGGCCATGGGGAAAGTAGAATATAAATTTAATAGCCCGGGCTGGCTTTACGAGGATTATTTCTTTCAGGAATTGATCCCATACATGGAAGCCAATTACCGCATTGTTGCCGATAAAGAACATCGGGCGATTGCCGGTTTATCGATGGGCGGCGGCGGAACTATTGTTTATGCCTCACATCATCCTGAACTTTTTTGTGCGGCCTATGCCATGAGCGCGTATTTATACCGGCAGAATCTTCCCTGGTTAAATCAGGCGGATCCGGTTCGTGAAAAAATGCAAAAGCTTGTTGAAGATAACAGTTGTCAGACTTTTAAACTAAGCTGTGATCAGAGGAATAGGATACCGAAAACAACACTAAAAAATTCAATACGATGAGAATATTAAAAATTTTAGCTTTTGCAGCAATTGCAATCCCACTGGCAGGTTGTGCCTCCAACAAAAAACATCAATCATCCTTGCTTCAATACGACAAACAGATTGATGGCATTATTAGCCAAATGACAATCGAAGAAAAGGTAAACATGCTTCATGCCAAGCACATGTTTGTTTCAGCGGGTGTTGAACGACTAGGAATTGCAGACATGAGATATGCCGACGGACCATTTGGTGTCCGCGAGGAAATGCAGCCCAACGGATGGATGCCTTTGAACTGGGAAAATGATAAAGCTACATTTTTTCCAACCGGATCTGCACTGGCAGCAACATGGAGCCCCGAACTTGCTTACAGTTACGGAACTGGAATGGCTCGTGAAACACGGTTACGCGGGAAAGATATGATACTTGGTCCTGCCATCAATATCCAACGGATTCCAACCGGAGGAAGAACCTATGAATATTTGAGCGAAGACCCGTTTCTGAGCGCTCAATTAGCAGTTGGGTACACCAAAGGTGCGCAAGACAATGGGGTGGCAGTATGTTTGAAACATTTTGCACTGAACAACCAGGAAAACAATCGTGGAACGGTGAATGTAATTGTTGGAGAACGCGCTATGCGTGAGATTTATCTTCCGCCATTCAGGGCTGCCGTTGAAGATGCTGATGCTTTCGGGGCTATGTCGGCCTACAACAAAGTAAACGGCTGGTGGTGTGCCGAGAATGATATTCTGCTCAACAAAATCCTCCGCGACGAATGGGGCTTTGCCGGAATGGTAATTTCCGACTGGGGTGGAACTCACAGTACAGTACATTCCATAAAAAACGGGCTCAATGTCGAAATGCCGGATAAAAAATATTTCGGCCAGGCTTTGCTCGATTCTGTAAAAGCAGGAAAAGTTTCCGAAGAAATAATCAACCTCCGCGTCCGTGAAATTTTGCGTGTCAGGTTGGCCATCAAACCAATTCCTGAAAAAGAAGCGAACATAGAAATGACCTCACAACCGGCTCAGCAAAAGATAGCTTATGAAGTGGCCATCAAATCCATTGTTTTGCTGAAAAACGAGGATGTACTTCCATTGCAGTTGAAAAACAAGCCTGTAATTGCTGTGATTGGCGCCAATGCAACACAAATAATGGGATCAGGCGGAATGGGCGCCGGAGTAAAAACATTGTATGAGGTTACTCCGCTTGAAGGATTAAAAAACCGGATTGGAAATAAGGCTGAAATTCTTTTTGCACAAGGATATGAACCTGTTGTTTTCAGCTTTGCTGATATGTTCAGAAAAAAAACACCTGAAGAAATTGAAAAACAAGCTCAGGAAAAGAAAGTTATTGCTGAAAAACTGACCAAGGAAGCGCTCGAAGTTGCTACAAAAGCCGATATTATTCTTTTTATTGGCGGTAATAACCGGGCCGTTGAAACGGAAGGAAGTGACCGGAAAGATATTTTCCTTCCTTCAGGGCAGGATGAACTGATCAAAAAAATTGCTGAAGTGAACCCGAACATTGTAACCGTGCTGACAAGTGGTGCTCCGAACGATTTAAATGTGGTGAAACAAGTTTCAAAAGCGCTGCTCATTTCGTGGTTTAATGGTACAGAAGGTGGAAATGCTTTGGCTGATGTGCTTGTTGGAAATATTTCACCAAGCGGACGTTTGCCTTTCACTCTGCCTGCGAAACTGGAGGATTCACCTGCTTATGCGCTGGGGAATTTCCCTCAGGGAGGAAAGAATGCAGACGTTTTTGCCAACCTTGTTTCAGAAACCGAAGCAATCGAAAAAACAAAAGAGGAAACGGACAAAAGCAACGATCCTAATACCGCTTATTATTCAGAAGAATCGCTGGTGGGTTATCGTTGGTTCGATACAAAGAAGCTTCCGGTGATGTACCCGTTTGGTTACGGCCTCACTTACAGTACTTTTGAATATGTCAACCTGAAAACCGATAAGAAAAAATATGGCAAAGACGATGTGATCACTATTTCCGTTGAATTAAAAAATTCTGGGAAAGTGGCTGCTGACGAGGTCGCTCAGGTGTACGTTCACCGCATCAATCCTTCCGTTGAATGGCCTGAAAAAGAACTGAAGGCTTTCGCCAGGATACCGCTTAATCCTGGCGAAAGCAAAACTGTGACCCTCGAAATCCCGGTAAAAAACCTGCAATATTGGAATGAGAAAAAGCAGGCATGGGACGATGATCTTTGTAATATTGAGTTACTGGTTGGCGCTTCTGCCGGTGATGTTATATTAAATAAAGAACTAATATTAAATTAATAACTAAAGACTTGTTGGAGACTTAAAACAAAAAATTATGAAAACCAATAGACGTAACTTTTTCCAGACAATCGGAGCCGGGGCTGCCGGAATTGGATTGTCTTCAATACCTTTTGTTTCATGCGCATCAAATGCAGCCAAATCGGATAGCGATGAGCAGCAATTATTCATAGGCGACAATATCGCCATTGCCGAAACCAAATACGGAAAAGTAAAAGGTTTTATCCTGAGAGGAATAACCTGTTACCGTGGAATTCCATACGGAGCGGATACTTCAGGAAAAAACCGCTTCATGCCACCACAACCTCCACAACCCTGGACAACTGTTTTGCCCGCAGTTTGGTGGGGGAACACGGCTCCGCAAATCATGGACAACCGTTACGCCAACGCGTATTCGTCGTTTGCCGACCATTGGAACTACGATGATGTGAGCGAAGATTGTTTAAAACTGAACATCTGGACTCCGGCGGTTGACACAAAAAAACGTCCGGTACTGGTTTGGTTGCATGGCGGTGGTTACACCAATGGAAACGGTATTGAGCAGGACGGTTACGATGGTGAAAACCTCAGCCGAAAAGGCAATATTGTATTCGTTTCTATCAACCACCGTTTGGGTCCAATCGGATTCAGCAATCTCTCTGGTGTTGGTGGTTCAAAATATGCTGATTCGGGTAATGTTGGTGCTTTAGACATGGTTGCTGCATTGGAATGGGTGAGCGACAACATTGCCAATTTCGGTGGAGATCCGGGCAATGTGACCATCATGGGGCAATCGGGCGGTGGAGCAAAAGTTTGTGTTCTGGCAGCCATGCCAAAGGCGAAAGGCTTGTTTCATAAAGCGGTTCCGCTCAGTGGCTCAACAGTAAAAGCCATGGATCAGCAATTATCCAGGAAGTTGGGCGAATATATTCTGAAGGAAGCTGGAATCCAGGCTTCTGAAGTAGACAAACTTCAGGAAATGCCCTGGAAAGATTATTTGTTATTGGCCAATAAAGCAGCGCAGAAGTTTGCTGCCGAAAATACAGGAATTGGCGTGCGTGGCGGATTTGGCCCGGTTTCCGATGGTGTGAATATTGTGCAGGGCCAATTCTTTGACGAACCTGAAGGTCTTTCCTCTGACGTGCCGATGCTAATCAGCACCACTTTCCATGAATGGGGAATGGCGCGCACCATGCCCGAAATGGAAATAATTACCCGCGAAAAGGCCATTGATATGCTGAAAGAACGCGTTGGTTTGGGTGGCGGATTGGGTGATAAGGCGGGCGCCGTTTATGATGCCTATGCCAAAGTATTCCCACATGCCAAACCTATTGAGGTGATGACCCTGGTGAGCAGCAACCGCAAAGGTGCAATTGAAACGGCCAATGCCAAAGCCGTGCAAAAAGCGCCTGTTTATATGGCCTGGTTTGGCTGGGAACCGCCGTTGTTTGATAATCGGATGCGCGCTTTTCACTGCCTCGACATTTGTTTTTGGTTTGCCAATACCGATCTGATGCTGACCCACACGGGGGGCGGCAAACGTCCACGTGCATTGTCCGAAAAAATGTCCGGAGCATTGCTGCAATTCATGAAAACTGGTAACCCGAATGGGGGTGGACTTCCGGAGTGGAAAGCCTATTTACCAGAAAAAGGGGAAACGATGATCCTAAATGATCAACCGGAGTTGAAAAGCGACCCCGACCGTGAAGCACGTAGATTGATTTAATTTTTCGGTCGGTACAACTCAGGACTCCTGTTGTTTTGGTTTATAAGGTTGGTCAAGCCATGGGAAAAGAAGTAAAAGAATATGGTTCCGATATTTTGCTGACCCCGGCACTGAATATTCAATGCGACCCGCTTTGCGGACGCAACTTCGAGTATTATTCTGAGGATCCGCTGGTGTCAGGAAAAACTGCTGCTGCTCAACCCGGACACCCCAAACAGGTTGAGGAATTGGTGGCCGCAGTAAAATCAGGAAAACTCGACGAGAAGATTCTTGACCGGAACATTGGCCGTATCCTGACAATGATGCGGAAGGCTCCGTGTTACTAGCTTGCGCTGTTTTATGAACGACGCCTTTTAACTGCTTCGTTGTTATCGGCAATGATTTGGGCTACCGTGCGGGCAAAAGACCCATAGGTGTCAGGTTGCGACTGCTCCATGGCACGAAGATGAACCACCAGTTTCTGGTTGATTTGAGCAATCACTTGCTTTTTAATGGCTGTGGCAGTTTCCAGGGTGCTTTCCTCCCCCTGTTCTTCTTCGTAACCAATGCGTTTAGCCTCGAAATCATCTTGTGCAGTTTGCACAGTGGCGATTAATTCAGCACATCCCGAGCATAGGGCAATGGCGTCTTGCAAGTCGGCTTGGCTTAAATCGACAAGCAAGGAATTAACCAGCGATGACTCAATCGCATAACTTTCCTTTAAAATAGACAGGCCGTAATGCTTAAGCACTGCAAGTACCTTGGCGGCTGCTGCTTTTATTTCAGCATCCGGATGATAAGACAAGCCCAGCACCAGGAAGAAAAGCGCCCGTAATTTATCATCACGAACTTCATCCAGCGCCTCCAGTTCCGACTCTGCTTTCATTCGTTTTATGGCGGCAGTCAGCCGCGCCACTTCATCTTCCAAACCAGTCATAAAGTCCGTCAAATAGGCGTCACTGCTTAGTTCGGTTTTCTTAAATGCACCAATCGCTCGCAATGCAAGATCGTTGACTTCTGTCGTGCGACTGGTAGTGATTACTTTTTTAATCATAGTGGTAAAATTTATTTATAAGTGATAACCGGCAACCTGAATCGGGTCGAAGAAGAGGATTGGGTGGCCGGTAGGTTAATTGCTTGACAATGTACAATAAATTATTGCAAATGTTCCTTTTAAAAATTATGCTCTTGAGCATATTTTCCGGCGATTCGTTCTTTCTGTTTAGCTACGACTGTATTTTATAGTACTCCGGTTGCTTTTGCACAAGGAGGCCATGACTAAATAGTCACGCCTCCACTTCTTCCGGGGAAGTCGTGACTATTTAGTCAAAGCTCAATTTTTTGCTGGGGACGTCATGACTAAATAGTTAAAGCTCGACTTCTCGCCGGGGAAGCCGTGACTAAATAGTTAAAGCTCAACTTCTCGCTGGGGACGTGATGACTAAATAGTCATGCCTCCACTTTTCGTTGGGGAAGCTATGACTAAATAGTGACGCTTTCTCTGTTTGGTTGGGCAAATGTTCGGTTGTTGATGTTGTAGAATCGAAACCTCATATAGAGAGATTTAGTATGATTACAGCTTGGCTCGTTTTTTCGACTTGTAAAGTCATTGCCCGACAGGATTATTGAAACTTGGAATTGTTTTTGCCAACGACAAGCTGCAAAGAGCCGCGAAACGGGGAGATATTGGTGAGCTGGAGAATTAAGAGGTTTCTATTATTCTTCCATTTCTTTCAGAATATTTTCGACTTCTTCTTCGGTTTTGTGCAGTTTGTCTTTGCAGAGCTTAATCAGGCTTGACACCCGTTTTACCTGGGCCGATAATTCATCCACATCTAATTCTTCGTTTTCAATTTTTGCGAGGATTTCGTCAATCTCATTGACGGCTTCCTGGTAGCTTGTTTTTTTTGTTGCCATCGTATTTATTTTTTTGTGAGTTTACTTGTTATTTTTCCATCGGCTAGCCGGGTGATCAGTTCATCTCCAACAGTTAAGTCACCAACAGATTTGATTAGCTGCCCATTTTTATAGGTCAGGCTGTATCCTCGTTTTAAAACGTTTTCCGGATCGACCAGACGAATCTGTCCTTCGAAATGCAGCAGTTTATTGCGTTGCACTTTTAGGTTATTTTTTCCCCTGATAATCAACTCTTGCTGCGATTGGTTTAGCATACTTCGTTTGATCCGAAATTGCCGTTGAATATAAAAGTGCAGGTTGTCCAGTTTCCGGGCGAGTTGGTGTTTTTGCGCCCCAAGTTGTCCCGTCCCCAGTTTTTCAATCTGGTATTTGTGTTGCTGAAGTTGTTGTTTTTTGCTTTTTAAAAAAGAAGGAACAGATCGCTCCAACTTTAGGTTGGTCAGTTTAAAGCGGTTGTTTTCCTGGCTGACCATCTGCCGCACGCCCTGTTTCATGTTTTGCAGGGTTTGCTGGAGGTATTCTTTTTCTGTTTGAAGTCGTTCTTCAACTTCGTTCACAAAGCGTTCTTTCAGTTCATCCAGTGTTTGCTCAAAGGCAGCGGCCCCACTGATCAGAAATTCCGCAACGGCTGTCGGGGTTTTCAGCTTGGTGTGGGCTACCAGGTCCACGGCCGTTTCATCTTTATCGTGCCCAATGCCAGTAATTACCGGAATCGGAAGTTGGGTGATGTGATAAGCCAATTCATAATGATCGAAACTGGCCAGATCGATTTGAGCGCCACCGCCGCGGATAATCACCACCACATCGAAAAATTCTTCGTATTGAAAAATTTGCTCCAGGGCAATCATGATAGATGCGGCGGCATCTTTTCCCTGCATAATGGCCGGGAACAGCTTGGTGTAAAAATGAATATGGTAGGCGTTATTGGCCAGTTGGTTTTGAAAATCTTGCAAGCCGGCTGCTGTGGGCGACGAAACGATGGCGATGCGCTGCGGAACTAAAGGCAATTCCAGCTCCTTGTTCATGTCAAGCACGCCGTCTTCTTCCAACTGAAGAATGATCTCGCGTCGTTTGCGGGTCATATCACCCATGGTGTAGCTGGGGTCAATATCGCGGATGTTGAGGCTCAGCCCATATATTGGATGGAATTCCACTTTGGCTTGGATTAACACTTTCAAGCCTTCAGAAAAAGCCTGGCCGGTGGTCGTCTCAAAATAGGGTTTTAACATGCGAAAGGTGTACGACCAAATGGTTGCCCGGCATCGGGCCATCACTTCTTTTGTGGTCTCATTCATGTCAACCAACTCCAGGTAACAGTGTCCGGTGCGGTTGCTGTTCAACTCGCTGATTTCCGCTTTAATCCACATCAAGCTTGGAAAAGCATCATCCAGTTGCGCTTTGATTTGGTTGTTGAGTTCCGAAAGTGAAAGTTGTGCCGTTGTCATACCCCATTTGTTTACGGGTTGATCTTAACCAGTTTGATGACCGATACGTCGGTGTCGGATGCTATTTTCGCCAAGATCAATCCGGCTGGCAAGTTAGCCAAATTCGATAGAAAAAAGGACTGTTGGTTGTGAAAAGCTTGCTGTTGCAATAAGCTTCTGTTCATCGAAAACAGGCTGATCGTAAGCTTTTCAGATTGTTTGGGCGAACAATGTTCATCAACTTTTGTCAGTGCTATTTACATATAACGATTCAATTCATCCGTTTGTCATCGTGCCGGTATGTTATTTTTCATCATATACTGTGCGGGATCATCCATGAATTTTTCGGGGTCAATCAGTTTGCTTTTATTTTGATCCAACTGATTAAATTGAATTTGTTGAATACTGTCTAAAACCTGTGGATTAGTAAGAAGTCCCAAATCATAGTTTAGTGTGTGCGAAAAAGTTCCATCCGGATGATAATAATTCCAGTCGCCGTTTCGGAGTCCCTTGGCATAAAACGCATCCAGCTCAAGTTGACCATTTTCAAAATAAACCTGACATGTGCCATCTCGTTGGCTGTTAACCATGCGGCATTCCAGGTATGGCTTTCCGCTTTTGAAGTAAGCGCTGTAAATGCCATTTTGCAAATCATTCTTCCAATCGCTTTCCTCGAACAACTCGCCGGTCGGATAATAGGTTTTTGAAATCCCATGTTTCTGGTTATTTACAAAAAACTCTTCCGAAACCAACTGTCCATTTTGAAGGTATTGCCATTCTCCTTCCTTTTTTTCGTCCACATACTTTCCTATTGCCATCAGCTTTCCCCGATTGTCAAATAATTCGGCGCTAATGGTGTCAGAATCTTCCGGATAAAATAAACGGGCTTTTAACAACCCATTGGTGTGATAGCGTTTAAACTCACCAATGGGGCGATCGTTTTTGAAAACTCCTTCGTAAGCTAAGTTTCCGTTCGCTTGCTTTTTTTGCCAAAAGCCTTGTTTTTTGCCTGTGACATCAAGCTGATTAATGGTATTTTGGGCTTGACCTGCATGCAGGATTAACGCCAATAGTATGGATAATAAGATGCGAATCATATATTAGATCTATGTCCCAAAACTAACATTTTTCCTGGATTGAGAGCCAGCGAACCGTTTTCCTATTTTTGCCCAAGATTTTTTAAAAAGTTTCGAACTGATTTCACAGACTCCAGTTTATAGGAAGCGGCGGTGCTTTTAAGGCCAACTTTAATGGTGACTGCCGTGTCGGGTAATTCGCGGAACATGTATTCATCGGTCCAGTCGTCGCCGATAGCAATAATGTAGTCGTATTCATTTTCGCGTAAAAACCGCATTGCAGCAATACCTTTATTGATTCCACCTGCTTTTAGCTCAATCACTTTGTTGCCCTCCATAATTTCGAGGTTGTGGTTGGCAATCATGTTGCGCAATTCATCCTTTAATTCATTTGCCCGTAGTTCGCCTTGTTCAGGTTCTGAATTACGGTAGTGCCATACCAGCGAGTAATTTTTTTCTTCGATGAACGTTCCGGGAGTCCGGTCGACAAAGTTCTCAAGGATTGGCCGAATAACCGGCTTCCATGAGCTATCGACATTATCCAGCATTTGCCAGTCGCTACCTATCTTTTTCAACCAAACGCCGTGTTCTACAATCAGATTGACGCGATGATTTCCCAACCATTTCTCCAAGGTCTCACGGTCGCGCCCGCTGATGATGGTAACCATATTTTGCTCGTCTTCTTCGAGTTTGGTAATCAAGTTATGCAATTCTTCATCGGGACTTGCTGCTTGCGGGTCGTTTTTAAAATTAACCAAGGTTCCGTCGTAGTCGAGGAAGATGGCTCGCTTATTGGCTTTGAAAAATGTGTCCGTCAGTTCTTTACTGACTTCAGTGGTTATTTTCTTGGCCAGAAAATTTTGCTGAATACCTTCAACCTTCTTCATGCCTTTAATAAATTCGCCCGACCATTTGAAAATATCGTAGCGGCGAATTCGATCCTGGAGGTAACGCATGCGTCGTCGTTGTTCTTCCATGGGCATGGTTAAAGCCTGCTGTATGCTATCTGCAATTTCATCTTCGTTGTTGGGATTGATGATGATGGCTTCGCCCAGCTCTTTGACTGCTCCGGCCATTTCGCTGATGATTAGTACGCCACTTTGATTGACGCGAGAGGCGATGTATTCTTTGGCGACCAGGTTCATACCATCGCGAACAGGGGTAATCAAAGCCACATCGGAGGTGCTGTAAAGTTCAATCAGGTTTTCGAAAGGCAACGAACGATAAAAATACCAAACCGGGGTGTAGTTCACATCGCCATATTGCCCGTTAATCCGACCAACCAATTCATCAACCTCACTTTTTAGCAATTTGTATTGTTCCACTTCATCGCGCGACGGAACAACCAGCATGATGAGTGAGACTTGGTTTTTGAATTCAGGATATTTGTTCAGAAACTTTTCGAAGGCGTGCAGCCGGTTTGGAATTCCTTTTGTATAGTCGAGCCGGTCGATCGACAGGATTAATTTGCGGTTTGGGGAGACCAGAAAATATTTTTCCAGCTCACGATGCAGCTCTGATCGTTCCTGTAACGGTTTGTGAGCAATTTCCTTGGCCAGGTTTTCAAACTTTTCGTAATCGATTCCCATGGGAAAGGCATCAGCGAGAATGATGCGGTCTTCGAGGTGAATTTCGTTGAATGAGATTTCATAGCCCAGCAAACGCCTGACGGAACTAAAAAAGTGGCGCTCGTAGTCGTAGGTGTGGAAGCCAATCAGGTCGGCACCGAGCATACCCTTGATCAGTTCGTTGCGCCAGGGCAGAATCCGAAAAACCTCGAACGATGGGAAAGGGATGTGCAGGAAGAACCCGATGGTTACATTGGGTCTGACCGATTTTATCATTTCAGGAACTAGCAGCAATTGGTAATCATGAATCCAGACAATATCGCCATCGTCGATAATCTCGAGGGCTTTTTGAGCAAATTTGTGATTAACCTTCTTGTAAGCTTCCCAATAATCCGGGTTGTAGCCGATAAACTGGGCGAAATAGTGAAATAATGGCCACACGACATTGTTGCTGAAACCTTCATAGTAGAGGTTGATTTCTTCTTTGGTCAAATGTACGGCCAGGCAATCTTCTTCAACCAATTTGTCATCAATTTCAACAACTTCATCATCTGTTAATTCATCTTTTGCCAATCCCGGCCATCCAATCCACTTTCCTCCGTACTCCTTGTACACGGAGCGCATGCCGGTAGCCAGCCCTCCAACGCTTGGCGATAAATTGAATGAATCCGCTTCTTTGTTTATACTTAACGGTAATCGGTTCGATACAATGTGAATTTTACTCATAACGTGGAATTTATCGGTCAATTTTAATTTTTTATTACTATTCGAATGCTATCATTTTCAACACATTCTTCAATAAATTGTTGTTAAAGAAATTAGGGAAAAGCAATTCCTTAAACAACGTTGTATTTTTTATAAAAAGCGTACTTTTGGATTTTTTATTTTTCAGGAGAGTTTCTTATACAACTAGTTGTTTTTTTGCTCTCCTTATAAAAATGGATTAATTTTTTCAAGGTATCAAATAAAACTGAAAGAACGATCATTTTTTAAATGATGTTTAAGATTCGTGTATGAAGAATTTAAATTACGGGATAATTGGAAATTGTCGAAGTGCTGCATTGGTGTCAGAAACGGGGTCTATCGATTGGCTGTGTTTACCAAAGTTTGACTCCTCGTCGGTTTTTGCAAGTTTAATGGATGAGGAAAAAGGGGGGAGCTTTAGGATTATTCCGAAGAAGTTGAAGAAAATTACGCAGAGCTATATCTCGCGAACCAATATTTTAAAAACCCATTTCCAGTGTGAGGATGGGGCGTTTGAGGTCCAGGACTTTATGCCGCGATACCAAAATCCTGAAAACGGGGGGTATTATATTCCGCCGGATGTGATTCGTTATTTCAAATTGATTGACGGTCAGCCTGAATTGACAATCAGTTACCAGCCCAAGCTGGAGTACGCAAAACATGATACAAAAAGCTTTTTGGAGCGAGGTTGTTTTAACCAAAATGAGCCCGGCTGCTACATTAAGTCGAATACCAGAAACGGAACCTACGATTCCTTGTATTTGTATTCCAGTTTTGACTACCAGGATATTCTGGAAAGCAAGTCGGTTATTTTAACGAAAGATGAGTTTTGCTTGTTGAGTTACAATCAAAAGTTGCTCCCACAGGATACCCGCCGTGCCAAGTTAAAGCTGGAACGTACAAAAGTGTATTGGCTGAATTGGGCTGAACGTACCACTTCGTACAAGCTTTACAATGAGGAAATTATCCGAAGTGCCCTTACTCTGAAGATGTTAAGTTACGACAAGAGTGGGGCGATTTTGGCAGCCATTACGACCTCGCTGCCCGAAACTATAGGCGAAGAACGCAACTGGGACTACCGGTTTTGCTGGATTCGGGATGCCTCGATGGTGGTTAAGATTATGACTTCGCTGGGGCATTATAAGCTGGCCAAACGTTATTTAAAGTTTATCATCAATATTTTGCCTGATAAGGATGAAAAAATGCAAATCATGTACGGCATTAGTGGTGAAAAGAAGCTGCCTGAGATGGAATTGTCTCATTTGTCGGGCTACGAAGGTTCTGTTCCGGTGCGGGTTGGAAATGCAGCTTACAAGCAAAAGCAAAATGATATTTACGGAATTTTGCTTGATGTAATTTATCAGCAACTTGATATTTACGACGTCAGTTTGGAGTACAGTGAGGAACTTTGGACGATTGTACGGAATATTATTAAGGTTGTTGAGAACAACTGGAGAAAGCCGGATCGTGGTATTTGGGAAATCCGGAGTGAAAATAAACACTTCACCTTTAGTAAGGTACTGTGCTGGACGGCAGTGGATCGTGCGGTAAAAATTGCCGGACTTTTGCAGCGAAGCATGTATATGGATAAATGGACGAAACTACGGGATAAAATTCATGCTGATATTCATAAAAATGCTTGGTCTGAAAAGCGTCAGGCGTTTACCCAGGCTTATGGCTCGGAGGATCTGGATGCTTCTGTTTTGCTGATGGAGTCGTATGGATTTATTCATGCAACAGATCAAAAATATGTAAATACAGTTTTGGCAATTCAGAAAGAACTGGAGCAAGACGGGCTGATGTTCCGCTATCGTAATAAGGATGATTTTGGTACGCCCAAATCGGCTTTTACAATTTGCTCATTTTGGTTAACGAATGCCCTGTTTAAAATTGGACGAAAAGACGAAGCCATCCGGAAATTTCATATACTCATGAGTTACTCCAATCATTTGGGTTTGTTTAGCGAAGACCTTGATTTTAAAACCAAACGAATGCTGGGCAACTTTCCGCAAGCATATTCACACCTGGCTCTGATCGAAACGGCTATTAATGTTTCGGAATCGCAACTGTCTGAAGAAGGGACTCTAGTGGATTATATACATGAAAAAAAGGGACTGCATTAGTCCCCTTTTTTCGATTTTTGGTGCTTTCCCCTTACTTCAGAAATGTTTTCAACATCCAGATACGTTTTTCAGTTTCTGCCATCAGGTCACTAAACAAGGTGGCTGTTGTTTCATCGTTTTGGTCATTGGCAACTTCCTTCAGACGATTCATCCTGTCATGAAGTGTTTCAGATTGGCTGATGATGATTTTAACGGCTTCTTTGCCATCGTGAACATCTGTCACCTCTTGAATGTCGGCGATCTGAATATACTGGCTGAACGAATGGATCGGTTGTCCACCAACCATCAAAATGCGTTCTGCGACTTCATCGACAGCTTCAGCTGTTTCATTGTAGTATTCTTCAAACTTGGAGTGCAACACAAAAAACAAGTTGCCGGTTACATTCCAGTGAAAGCCTCTGAGGTTTTGATAGAATATCTGCATATTGGCCAGAAATTCATTCATGCCATTAATCAAGGTGTCATTTGTTACTTGTGTTTTTTCTAATGTTCTCATGATGATTACGTTTTAAAGTTTATTTTCTACTTCAAAGATACTATTAGTGATATTTATTAATTTTATATCGCTATTTAATTAGATTATAAGTCATGAATATCAATCAGCTAAAGTATTTTGTGGAATTGTACAGGGTACGGAACTTTTCAAAAGCTGCTGAAAATTTGTCAATTACTCAGCCGGCCTTAAGTTTGCAAATTCAGAAAATGGAAGAAGAGTTCGGGTATTTTTTGGTTGAGCGCAATCTAAAACCTTTGGGAATTACGGCGGAAGGGGAGCTTTTTTTCGAAAAGGCAGTTCAGATCATTCAAATGATGAATGACTTTGAGAACCTCGGCTCCGAACTGGAGGAGGAAATTGAAGGGCAAATTAGTATTGGGATTATTCCAACCTTGTCGCCTTATTTGACGCCATTGATCATTAACCCGGTCAAAAAGCGCTATCCCGATCTTAAAATAGAAATCGTGGAGTTGGTCACCGAAACTATTTTGACAAAGCTCAAATTTAATGAGCTCGATGCCGGGATTATTTCAACGCCGGTGAAAGCTGCAAATTTTGGTTTTACGCCTTTGTTTTATGAGCAGTTTTTTCTTTATGTGGCCGAGAATCATCCGCTGTACAAGCAATCCAGGATCAAGCGAGAGGAGATTTCGACGGATGAATTGTGGTACCTGACTGAAGGCAACTGTTTTCAAAATCAGATCAATTCGGTTTGTGCCATTCCTTCGTTTGAATCAGTGAGCGGTAGCTTCCGGTACGTGTCAAGCTCGATCGAATCGTTAAAACGAATTGTTGAGAGCCAAGGTGGCATTACTTTTATTCCCGAGTTGGCTACGTTGAATGTATCATCAGAATACGAAGACTTAATCAAGCCTTTTGAAGATCCCATTCCAACGCGCGAGATTAGTTTGGTGTATCTGAAAAATATCGGATTGAAGAAACTCGTCAGGGCATTGATGGGGGTCATTCTAGACACCGTTCCTAAGCGGATGAAAAAGGTGCCTGCGCTTCCTTCATTGGATACCCGACTTTAACTGACAAAATTGTCAAGGTGTAATCGTTGTCTTTAAAGATGGATTTCGACCCTCCTTCCTAACCTTGTCGGATGACTTCCCAACGCTGTCAGATGACTTCCCAATACTGTCGGGCGAGGTACCAACTCTGTCGGACGTGTTCTCAATTTTATCGGGCGATTTCCCAACTTTGTTGGATGAATTCCCAATTCTGTTAGATAAGTTCTAAACTCTGCCGGACGGTGACCAACTTTTAGGGCCATGCGGTAAACAAAAAACTATTATAAAAGTAAAAGCCGCGGTAAAACAATGTTTTACCGCGGCTTGATTATTTTTAACTATCGTTTATAATCGCTATTTATTTTACTTCTTCAAAAATAACAAATACTGAATATCAGTTAATTGTAAATTCATGGTACAAATAAGATACTAATAAATTTGTTTATTCAGCGAACCTGAATTCCAATTATAGAGTGTAAAGATACAATTTTTACCAGCTTTACTTGCCCATACAATAACAAAGTAAATACCTGCTAAAAATTTAAATTAGTTTAATTCTACTTTAACAGATTAGAAAAAAGGCTCTAAAATATTGATTTTCTTTGATTTAAATTTGGGCAAGTAATTGTTTTTTTAGTATTTTAGAGGTGTCATCGAAGAACAAATCTATCGTTCCGAGCTATGTTTAACACCACGTAAAAAAAGTAATACATATGGAAAAACACTGGCCTGGTTGTCCCGGAGGCTGAGTGAACACCTTGTCCCGTATGAGTCTATATTTTGTAACCGGACAAAGAAACTTTTTGATAAAGCAGAACATTACACGAAAGGAATTGTGCAAAGTCAATTACGCAACATTGAACGTATCAGTGAAGACCTGAATGTCCACTACCATCAGATGCAACACTTTATTACCGAGTCAAAATGGGACGAGCGCGAGGTTATTGATCAGGTTTCCAGAGAGGTAAGCTCGGTATTGCCCAAGCGGAAGTTAACCGGGTTAATAATTGACGAAAGCGGCTGGGTGAAGAAAGGCGATAAAAGTGTTGGTGTTGGATGGCAGTACTGTGGCAATGTGGGCAAAATATCCAATTCGCAGGTTGCCGTGTTTGCCTGCCTGAGCAACGGTGATTTTGCTTCAATGGTCGATGCCCGGTTATACCTGCCACAAGATTGGTGCGAGGATCCGGAGCGTTGCGAGGAAGCCGGCATCCCCGAAGGGAACAGGGCGTTCAAGACCAAACTGGAATTGGCCGAAGAGATTATCCGTCAACAAGTTCAAAACGGGGTTTCGTTCGATTTTATCGGCGGCGATGGCTATTACGGCAACGATGCCAACCTGGCCCGGTCAATCGACCAAATGGGCTATGTTTATATGCTGGATATCCACAGCGACCAAAAAATATTCATCGACCAGCCAGAGCTGTTCCTTCCCGAACGTAAATCAAACAGAGGGCCCGCCCCAAAAAGGCTCAAAGCATCAACACCGGACATGACTGTAACCAAGTACATGGAAAATCTTCAGCCCGGTGATTGGGAAAAGATCAAGGTCCGCAATACAACCAAAGGGAAACTGACTGGGGAGTATCACTTTGCAAGGGTATTCATTTGGAACAAAAACATCAACGAAATAGAGCCGCGGATGCTGGTCATTCGAAAAACAAAATCAGCAAAGAACACGATTGAAATAAAATATTCGTTCACCAATGCCAATCTGGAACAATACACACACCAAGCCTTGGCGTACATGCAGGCTCAGCGGTTCTTTGTTGAACACTGCATCAAAGAATCCAAGCAAATACTGGGAATCGACCAGTTTCAGACCCGCAAGTGGCTGGCGTGGCAACATCAGGTTGCTTTGAACTTTATGGTTTCTTCGTTTATACTCAAGGAAAAACTACGAAACTTCGAGGAACTTCCGCTGCTTTCGGCCAACGACATCAAGAAATGGTTCGTCTTCAAGCTCTATAAAGAAATGACCGAAGAACAGTTTTTTGACCAAATGCACCAACGTCACAAAATAAGGCAGTGGAACATAAACAATTCATATCAAAGATTTTAAATGTGTTAAAGTAGAAGTAATTGTCCATTTTAATAATTGTTTGATTGATTAATCAACTGCTTGATTAAACGTTTGAACGTTCAAACGTTTAAATAATTTCTTTTTGAATCTGTCATGCGCTCGCAATCGTGCCATCAGAGTTTCAAACCCGTAAACACTCCCGGCAGCATTTTCGGAAAATATTCAAAAGGAAAAGGAATAAATAGAGAGTGGAGAAATTGCATGTGTTGATGTGAGGTTTCAAAAAAGGTTTGATTGCAGTTTACGGAAATCGTATCTTTTTGGAACTGGCTTGTGCGTTGGCAAAAATTAACTCTTGCAATTTTGGAACTAACGGTTTATGCCGGAAGCTTTTGAAAACCCGGAGGGCTTGTTTTTCGGAAATGTTGGTATTTTGTGCCAGGGTTTGAGCGAGTCTTTACTCCTCGTCTTTTTTCAAGAGTTTTAAAAACAAATTACCTTTCTCAGTAATCCGATATTTCTGATTGGAACTCTGTTCTGTATCCGGTTCAGTCCATTCTACTAAATTATCTTTTCTAAGCTTTGATACTATTTTCTTTAGCTGTCCTGATACGGATTTCTGTCCTAGTGCAACTGACAATTCTTTTGTTGATAATGTTCTGCCTGATACCAACCGAAGTACTTTGCTGTATAATGTTTCTTTTTGTAACTCGTGCTGCAACTCGTGCTGCAACTCGTGCTGCAACTCGTGCTGCAACTTGTGCTGTAACTTGTGCTGTAACTCGTGTTGCTGCAAATAATTTTTATTGGTGAAAACAACCCGAAATGCAATTCCCGGTTCCTTCCACGATAATTCTATTTCAGGATAAGATTGCATTTCACTGGCAATTAATCTCAAACCATTACCCCATTGTTCAATAATACCTAAACGTTTAAAAACAGGTGCCAGTATTTTATTCCGAATGTCAGACTGACCAGAATCCATATCGCTAAAATCCACAGTTGGCATAAGTTTGCCCGGACTGGTAATTTCAACTTTATCATCGAAAATCGCAATTTTGATGTCTTTCCCGGAAAGAGAATAATCGCGATGAATCACTGCATTACGAGTAACTTCCCTGATAGCTACTATCGGGTATTCCCAACGGTCGTTTCTGAAAACTCCCTGATAATCGGTTGTTCCTTGTGAAATATGGCGTAAAATAAATTGATAGGCCTGTTCAGCTTGTAACCCAATATTTGAATCTATGGATTTCTGGTCGATAAAATTACCGGGGACAGTTCCTTTAAACCTGGCACATTCAATTTTTGCATACGGGAACATCTGTTTTCCCAACTCGTCATCCGAAAGCAGTATTAAAGCATTAGTTGGTAGTTCCTGTCCTTGTTCGGTTTTGAATAATTCTAATTTCTGAAGAACTTGCTTACTTAATTTCTCCCCGGTCTTTTCAACGAATAATGCTTTAAATGAATCAATATTAATCTTGTCCAATGTTTTTTGGAAAACCAATTCGCTGTCAAAAGAAATATTTTGCTTTTGTCGTTCGAGTTCCTGTATTATTTCAGGACTTGCCTGCCGGTTTGAAGAACCAACCCGAATAAAAGTTCCGGATTCAATTCCTTTATTTTTCAGGTGATATGGAGGAGCACTTCCTTTATAAACTTTGGTACGGATTACATGTTTCCCTTCATCATTCAGAAATACTATTTCAGGCAAAATTACGGGTGAACATTGGTCATGGATAACGTTACTTATTTTTTCTTCAAGTACTATCAAGTCGTCTTCCTCAATTCCAGTAACTTCCCGTGGATTATCCTGAATACCCAGATAAAATTCACCGCCAGCATCATTGGCAAAACTTACAATGGTTTTAGCTAATTCAGCATTGGTTGGCATTTTTGCTTTAAACTCCAATCGCCTTCCTTCTGGTTGTTGTAATATCTCTTTTAACCGTGTCATATTTGTATCTCAAATATCGGTATTTAATCAACACCCACAAAAATAAGTATTCGATTAAGGCATACATTTTTATCTATTCTCCTTTCGGAATTATTTGAAATAAGATGGTTTATTTTCTCATTTGAATATTGCCATATTCCTGATATTATTGTCAAACAATACGGTTTAGGCTGTTTTTATTGTAAAAGAACCCACACAGCAGGACATTGATGCAGTCCATGTTGGTCAGGAAGAAATTACCAGAATTCCCGAAAGTAATAAGCATAATGTAGCTGTGCTCGATGAAGTAACCATTGCCTTATTTTTTAACCTGTTCTCCCTTGATGAATTGATTGAATTCGCCGACCTCGTAACCGAAATGAAAGAGATAAGACATTATTAACAAAAGGAGTTGAAGCACAGAAAGGGATTGAATCTTGAAACTCAAATTAATTGATAATCGAGATAAAACGCTATAATTCAACTAAAAGCTGTTTACACACTTCTTGAGTTAGCACTACATTTTTTTTCCCACCATATGAAACAGTCACACTTCCATCAAAAGGTTCTTTTTCAAGAATTTCAAAAATAGTCCCCCATGAAATTCCTTTTTTGTTCAGAAAAACCAAGAAATCGGCAGAGCTGTTGTGAATGGAACGCAATACTGCTTTTTGTCCAGATTCTAAACTTGCGAGAGGTACATAATGAATGGTTTTTATTTTACCAGCTTTGTCGGGGATTGGCGAACCATGAGGGTCAAAAGCCGGATTTCCGAGCATTTTATTCATGCGCTCAAAAAGTACTTCTGAATCAATATGTTCCATTTCCTCTGCAATGTCATGGACTTCCTCCCATCCAAAATTCAATTTTTCCACTAAAAATATCTCAGCAATCCGATGTCTCCTGATGACACGCGCCGCTTCATTTTTTCCCTGGCCGGTTAATTTAACCGGTTGATATTTCTCATAAACCACCCATCCTTCATCCTGTAGCCTCTTAACCATGCTGTTAACCGTTGGGATACTTAACCCTAATCTTTTCCCAAGCTCCGACAAAGAGATTATACCTTTTTCTTCGTCAATCATATACATGGTCTTTAAATAGTTTTCTTTCGTTTTTAAAGGCATATATGAAACTTTTATTACAAATATAAACAATATCCAAAGAACAATTGTTAGTTTATTCTAACTTTATGTATTTACATACACTAACTATGGATTTTAGTAATTAGAACCAGGTTATGAAAGGTTAAATAATGGATAATATTTTGAACTCAATATTTTTATGTTTCAAATATCTTTTTCTTTGCAGTAGTTATGAAAACAACATTTAAAAATAATATACAAAAGTTAGTCGCCGGGATACTTAAGTATTAAGAATGATATAATGTCGTATTTTATAGGTTTAATGCAATAAAATAGCTATATTTATCTCATTATGAGATATGTATCACTAAAAAAAGAAGAGATAGAAGCACTCAAGAAGCTTCAAAAGAACAGTACTGATAATACGGTCAGGAAACGCAGCCATTGTCTGCTTTTATCCCATCAAAGACGAACGATCACTGATCTTTCGGGCATTTTTGATGTAAACAGAAGAACCATCGAACGTTGGCTTGACAGCTGGGCGAAAAACGGTCTCGACTCTCTTCCCATCCAACCCGGACGAGGAGTTAAGACCCGGCTAAAAGGCCTTGAGCCAGAGGTTGAGAAGCAATTAAAAGAACACAACCGTAACTTAAAAAATGTATTGGCCTATCTTGAGGAACAGCACAATATCGTAATCTGCAAAAAGACTTTGCAGAATTTTTTAAAAGATACTGGGCTATATCTGGAAGAGGGCCCGGCTGTCGCTAAAAAGCAAACGCAACCAAAATGACTTTGAACTTAAACAGCAACAAATAAAAAGCCTTAAAGAATTGGAAGATAGCGGTTACATAGATCTTTATTTTGGCGATGAAAGTCATTTTGGACTTACACCAAATGTGCCATACGCATGGCAAACAAAAGAAAACCTGATATTATTACCCGCTTCCAAAGGAAAGTTCCTAAATGTTGTGGGCTTGATGAACCGCAAAAACAAACTGTTTTTTGAAGTGAACGAAACGACATTCAATTCTGATAAGCTCATCGGTTTTATGGATAAGTTTATGGGGCAAATAGTTAAAAGGACTGTTGTCATACTTGATAATTCACCGATCCATAAATCTAAAAAGTTCATGGCAAAAATTGAAGAGTGGAGAAAAAATGATCTATTGATTTATTTCCTCCCTCCATATTCTCCGGAATTGAACCTGATAGAAATCCTGTGGCGGAGAATCAAATATCAATGGTTGCCTTTTGAAGCTTATCTCAGTTTTCAGAATCTCAAAGAACGCTTGTCGTACGTTTTGAATAATTTTGGTCTCAAATACGACATTAAATTTTAATCGTTACTTATATTTTCCGTAGGATTATTTATTGTCAACAATGTTGTTTTTTTACATACTCATAAATTGAGTAACGGACAAATTTTAGTTCATGCCCACCCCTATAACAAAGGTCAGGATTCAGCTCCTTTTAAGAAACATAACCACACATCAGACGAATTATTTCATATTTCACATATCCAGCTCCTTTTTTTTGTTTTTCTATTATTGATTTTCATCGCATTATTAATTGGGCGCAAAAAAAAGTATCTGAACAGGGAACATTATGCCCATTTTGAATTCTATTTCAGGTTAAAGGGCCGGGAACCTCCCATGTTTTATCCCGCATATCCATTCCTTTTAATTTAATTCCTATATCCATATTTTTTTTCAATAGAAAATAAGGATAAAATAAAACCTTAAACAAACTTGAAAATACCTGTTGCGGGAAGCAAGAGATTATCCAAAGAAATTATTTAGACAATATTAAAAATCGTAAAATAACATGAAAAATTTATTAATCATTATAGTTATTTTCCTGTCAGTTGTTTTTGATGGGAAAGCGCAAAAGAAAACTACAGACGCCAATATTATCGGGGATGTGCAATGCGAGGGCGAGCATGTTCCTTTTATAAATGTGACCATTGACGGGACAACAATAGGAACCACCACGGATGCTACGGGCCACTATCAATTGATAAATTTACCTGTGGGTGAATTAACCATCCGCGTGAGTGGAATAGGATATAAAAGTACATCGAAAACGGTAAAGGCAGAACTTGACAAAACCATTGAAATTAAATTTGAAATTGAGAAAGATGTTTTAAACATAGAAAGCGTTGTTGTAACTGCCGACCGTAATCAAACCAACCGCGCAGAAGCTCCGGTTGTAGTAACTTCCATTTCACCGAAACTTATGGAAACCACTCAATCGGTAAATATTGCAGAAGGGCTTAATTTTACCCCGGGCTTACGTACCGAAACCAATTGCCAGAACTGCGGATTTACCCAGCTACGAATGAATGGTATGGACGGCCCTTACACACATATTGATGAACAGCAGGCCTGTATTTAGTGGTTTGGCAGGCGTTTATGGCCTTGAATTGATTCCGGCAAATATGGTTGAACGCATGGAAGTAGTTCGTGGTGGTGGTTCAGCACTTTTTGGAGGAAATGCTATTGCCGGTACCGTGAACATTATTACGAAAGAGCCTGCCCGTAATTCTTTTCATATTGATGGAAGGATAGGTGCAATTGACGTAGGTGGGAAAGAGGGGGCTACTACCGCTGCCGACGGACAGTTAAACCTGAATGCATCAGTAATTACAGACGACAGAAAAAGCGGTGGTTACATTTATTCCATGCTGCGCAACCGCGACTCATACGATGCCAATGGCGACGGGTATAGCGAGATGGTAGAATTGAAAAATACAACTTTTGGATTTAATGTTTTTCACAAACCGGGAAGCAAAAGTAAAATATCATTGGACGGCTATCGTATAAGCGAATTTCGCCGGGGAGGAAATAAATTGGATTACCTTCCGCACGAAGCGGATATTGCAGAACAACTTGACCATTTAATTACCGGTGGAAATCTTTCTTACGACCTGTTTACAAACGGAAGTTATGACAAACTCACCATTTATACTTCAGCCCAACATGTTTCGCGAGGTTCCTATTACGGTGTCCAACAAGACCCCAATGCATACGGTGACACGGAAAACCTGACTTCTTCAGTTGGTGCAAATTACGGTTTTCATTCCGATATGTTTTTGTTCGCACCTTCTACAACAATTGTCGGAATTGACAATACAAATGACTATTTGCACGATGTAAAACTCGGGGCTAACGGCGATGCCAATACAACACTTACCAAACAATATGTAAACACGCTTGGCTCATTTATCCAGCACGATTGGAAATCAGAAAAAGTAAATATTTCATTGGGGCTTCGCTACGATTATTACTGGGTAAAAGACAAAGAAAGCACAGATGGAGATTTAAGCAATGGCGTTCTTGTTCCCCGGGTAGGGTTAATGTACAAGTTAACTCCTGAAACACGTTTTCGCTTGGGCTATGCTCAAGGTTACAGGGCGCCACAGGTTTTTAACGAAGACCTGCATATTGAACTGATTAACGCCACCCGTGTTGAAACTTTTAACTCGGATAACTTAAAACAGGAAACATTGAACGCTTACACTGCTTCACTGAATTCTGTTTTCAGCCTGAAAAATACGTTAAACGATTTGCTAATCGAGGGGTTTTATACCCGGTTAAAAAATCCGTTTTCCAATGAATATTATCCTCTTGACGATGAAGGGAACTTTGCATACATGCGCGTGAATGCTGAAGACGGGGCTTATGTAGCCGGAGTAAACCTGGAGTGGAAATCATTTCTTACCGACCATATTGAAACTCAATTGGGCTTAACCATCCAAACCAGCAAATACGAGTCGGCACAGGCTTGGGGAGAAGAAGACGAAAGCGTTTCCAAAGATTTTATGCGCACACCCAATCAATATGGATATGCCACATTCATCTGGAAACCGACGCATCATTTTAACACTTCCATATCGCTCAATTACACGGGGTCAATGTATGTCCCGCATTTTGGGCTAAATCCCGATGATTATGAAGGAGAAGAACTAACTGCAATACAGGAAGCCATTGATAATGGTGATATTATTGAAGGTGAAGCATTAAAAAAAGCAGATGGTTTTATTGTTGCTGATATCCTATTTTCGTATGACATTCATTTTGGAAATGAAACTGAAATGCAGTTTTACGCCGGGGTGAAAAATATTTTTAATCAAATTCAAAAAGATTACGACAGGGGCGTTTACCGCGATGCCGGTTATATTTACGGCCCGTCGTTGCCGCGAACCATTAACTTCGGGATTAAATTTGGAAATATATTTTAACCAGTAATAAACAAAATTACTGTTAGAAGGCGGAATAAATCATGTTCCGCCTTTTTCATTTAGCTTTTACATTATTTTACAGATAGATATCTAAAGTAATAGAGTATTGAATATGAGTCGAATAATGTGTAATTAGAGCGAATATTGTCCCTTTGTATGTTAATAACTACCCGTTTTTCAACAGTTCGAATTGCACACCTGCATTTTGCTGTTTTTTTATATTGAAAAAGGTCAGAAATAACCTGAAAATCGAATTTATTAACACCAATAAAACCGTTTACTTAATGGATTCTTTACTTGTTTTTACACATGTCTGTTCATAATTCAATTCAACCTTTTTGGCTCTAATTCTTTAAAATTGTAGAACGATTACGGTTTATTGTCAGGATTGCTCTCCTGGCAATACGAAGAGGGAATCCCGTGGAAACCGGGAGCTGTACCCGCAGCTGTAAGTCCAGTAAAATGTTTTTGAAAATCTTTTGCCACTGTCCCGATATGTACCGGGGTGGGAAGGCATCAAAAACCGGACGAGCCAGAAGACCTGCCATAATCAATTTAAATTAGGCTTTCGGGAGCTATGGCCTGGTTCGCGGTTGAATCGATTATTTTGTTTTTATTTTCAAAATTTTCTGTCTGCGCATCTTTTGTCTTCCGAAGAATTTTAGTTAACAATAAAAAAGGAAAGAATGAAGGCAAAATTGATTGGGCGCACCTCGGTTCGTGACAACATTAAATTAAGCGAGAATCCCTCGTACCCGGTTTTCAGGGAACTGTATGAAAAACAGAAAAAAGCAATCTGGTTTCCCGAAGAGTTAAATATTCAGCAGGATGCACTGGATTATCACAATCTTTCTGCAGATGAAAAAGATTTATTCGATACAGCAGTTGGCTATTTCAGTTCATCGGAATTGCTGGTGCAAAACGTACTCGTGAACGCATTTTTCCCATTGCTTACCGACCCACATGCAAAAATGAGTTTCAGCACCCAGCTTTTTATGGAGAATATCCACAGTGATTTTTTTGAAAGCGTGTTGCAATCTTTCGGCATGAACCACAAAGCCATGTACGATGTAGCTTTCTCCGACCCTTTCCTGCGAAAAAAACAATCGCTGATTGTGGAGGAAATTGATAAAATCAGCTACGGGCAAATCCAACCCGAAACACTGGCAGGACAAAAACAGGTATTACGTGCCATTTTACTTAACAACATTGTACTGGAAGGTATCTTCTTCTATTCAAGTTTCGCTCACTTTTTTGCCATGAAAGAAATGGGAAAAATGAAAAACGTGGTTTCGGGTGTGGAACTGATTTTGATTGACGAATCGTTGCACCTGCAAAATGGTATTGAGGCCATTTTAATTATGCTGGAAGAAAGCCCTGAAATTGTGGACGACGATGAATTTGTTGCAGAAATGCGTGACATTATCCTGAAAGGGTTGCAACTGGAGCTCGATTATATTGCTTCAAAATTCAGCGGGAAAAGTTTGCTGGGAATGTCTTATCCCGAACTGGAAAAATACCTGAAATACATTACCGACCGCCGTTTGATGGAACTGGGTTTCGAACCTGAGTTTAACATCAGCGATAATCCGTTGCGCTTTCTTCAAAAAGAAGATGTAAAAAAGCTGATTAACTTTTTTGAAGTGTCGTCAACAGAATACACCAACTATTAAACAAAATTGAAATGGAAAGAACAGTTGTAAAAAGAGATGGAAGTGTGGAGCGTTTCAGGACGCAGCAAATCATCAATGCCATTTTCGAAATTATTAAGGGCATGGATGTGGAAGATGACTACGAACTGGTTTTCAAAATTATAAAAGAGCTGGATTTAAAAGTTCCCGAACGTGTAACCACCGAAGAACTTGACGTGTTGGTACTGAAAGCTATCGAACACCTCATCCCGAAACATCCTATTTACGATACACTGGCGACTTTACAGTTACTAAAACTGATAAACAAACGCATCGACCGGAAATTTAAGTTGTTTTCAGATTATTTGAAATTCAATATTGAAAGTGGTTATCTGAAGCAAGAATTGGCTGATTTTGATTTGGCAAAAATTGAAAAAGCCATCGATTACAAAAACGACCACTTACTCGACTATTTCGGGCTGACCACTTTGCGCGACCGCTACCTGGCGAAAGATACCGAACAGGAAGTAATTGAGAAACCACAGTGGTTTTTTATGCGTGTGGCCATGGGAATCGGGAATAACGAACAGGAAATTATTTCCATTTACAGCAAAATTTCACGGCTGGAATATTTGCATTCAACACCCACCCTGTTTAATTCCGGGACAAACGTTTCGCAATATTCATCGTGTTATGTGAATGTGGTAGATGATTCGCTGGAAGATATTACCAACAAGCTTACAGAAACTGCATTTCTGGCTAAATATGCCGGCGGCGTGGGAACCGACATCAGCCGGGTGAGGGCAACCGGTTCGCACATCAAATCGTTAAACGCAAAATCATCCGGGGTAATTCCGTTTATCAAGGTTTTTGATACGATGGTAAATTCCATCCAGCAGGGAGGCCGTCGCCGCAGCTCACAAGTAATTTCGATGCAACCGTGGCACTACGATATTGAAGCGTTTATAGAATTACGGGAAACCACCGGGAACGCTTATTTCCGCACACCGTCGCTGAATACCAAATTGTGGATGCCCGACGAATTGATGAAACGTATAAAAAACGATGAACCGGTTTACCTGTTCGACCCGGGCGAATGCCCCGAATTGGTGGAAGCTATCGGAGAAGATTTTTCAAAAAAATATAACATACGGGTTCAACAAGCGGAGGAAGGAAAAATTAAACTTTTCAAAAAACTGGAAGGTCGCGACTTTTACAAAAAATACCTGTTTAAACTGGCCAAAACCGGGCATCCATGGCTCACGTTTAAAGATGCACATAACCGTCACAACCCATGCCCTGAATATAGTGTGATTAACAGTTCAAATTTATGTACTGAAATTGCTATTCCAAACAAGCCGGAATCAACGGCAGTTTGTACGCTGGCATCTGTTAATTTATCGCGTCACATTAATGCAGAAAAAACAGATTTCGATTGGATAAAACTGGGCGAAACCCTTCAAATTATGGTGCGGGCGCTGGACAATATCCTCGATAAAAACTTCTACCCCTCGGATGCGGCGCGAAAAAACACAGAAGATTTGCGCCCACTGGGAATCGGCATCATGGGTTTTGCCGCTGCGCTGGTTGACCTTAATATTTCATACGATTCGGGGGAAGCCGTGGAAGCTGCCCGGAAACTGGGTATTTTCTTCCGCGAACAGATGTACAAGACCTCAGAAAAACTAGCAAAAGAACGTGGCGCGTTCCGGCATTACGATGAAATGAAGGATGCTGGGAAATCGTATCATTATGACGCACGCCGGAATGCTGTATTGCTGGCCATTGCGCCAACGGCAACCATTTCCATTATTTCAGGAACTACTTCTTCTATTGACAGTTATTTCAGCAACCTGTATTCCCGCGATACATTGTCGGGGAAATACATTGTTATTAACAAACAACTAATTCGCGCTTTGGAAGAAAAAGGAAGGTGGAACGACGAAATGGCCGACCTTATCAAAAGAAACAACGGTTCGGTGCAACATATTGATGAATTGCAGGAAATAATTGATACGAACCTGTATAAAACCGCATATGAAATTCATCCAAATCGGCAGGTGGATATTGCCTCGGCTTTCCAGGAATCGGTTGATCAGGCAGTTTCAAAATCAATTTATATCGACGAACAACTGCGTCCCGAAATGGAAGACATCTACCTGTATGCCTGGGAGAAAGAACTAAAATCGACTTACTACTGCTTCATCGACAAAGTAATAAAAGGCGAAAAATACACATCGCAGGTAAACAAACGCGGGGAAAGAAAAGGCTTTGGAAAAAGGGCGGTAACCCTTTCTGTTTCAGAAGAAAGTATTCCTGTAAATGGTAACGACCTGAAAGACATTGAAATTCAGGCACGGGAAAAATACGGCGACCAACTGGTAGATGAAGTAATGAACAGCACCGCCGAAAGTTGTCCTACTGACCCGCTACTGGCGAAGTTATGCCCAAGTTGTGAATAGAATTAAAAAACAAATAAAATCAATCAAATAAAAGTAGAAGATATGAGTGGCGCTGAATTAATTATTGTAAAAAGAGACGGAAAAAGAGCTTCGTTTTCTATCGATAAAATTAAAAATGCAATTCGAAAAGCATTTCTTTCTGTGGGAAGTTTTGCAAGCGAAGAAGACCTTACAAATATTTTGCACCGGCTAAAAATCAGGAATGAAATGAATGTAGAAGACATTCAAAACCAGGTAGAACGTTCGTTAATGGCCGAGAACTATTTTGCAGTGGCTAAGTCGTACATGCTTTACCGCCAGAAACATTCGGAAGACCGTGAGACGCGCGACCGTATTAAATTTTTAATTGACTATTGTGCTGCCGGAAATGCGGCTTCGGGAAGTAAATTTGATGCCAACGCCAATGTTGATAAAAAGAACATTGCAACGCTGATTGGCGAACTTCCCAAAGGTAATTTTATCCGTTTAAACCGTCGTTTGCTGACCGACCGGCTTTCGGATATGTTTGGAAAAGAGTTATCCGATAAATACCTCAGCTTTTTAAATCAGCACTTTATATACAAAAATGACGAAACAAGCCTTGCCCCGTATTGTGCCAGCATTACTATGTACCCATGGTTGTTGGAGGGAACGTCGAAAATCGGAGGGAACTCTACCGCCCCAACCAATTTAAAATCGTTTTGTGGCGGGTTCATCAACATGGTATTTATTGTTTCCAGCATGTTGAGCGGGGCTTGTGCCACCCCCGAGTTTTTAATGTATATGAACTACTTTATCGGTAAAGAATATGGAAATGACTACTATAAGCGCAGCGACGAAACGGCTGATTTGTCGAAAAGAAAACGTTCGATAGATAAAGTAATTACCGATTGTTTCGAGCAGATAGTTTATTCGCTGAACCAACCGACCGGGGCGCGTAATTTTCAGGCCGTTTTCTGGAACATTGCCTATTATGACAAATATTACTTCGAAAGTCTGTTTGGCGAATTTGTATTTCCTGACGGCAGCAAGCCTGAGTGGGAATCGTTAAACTGGCTGCAAAAACGGTTTATGGGCTGGTTCAATAAAGAACGTACCAAAACAGTATTGACTTTCCCTGTCGAAACAATGGCCCTACTTGCCGACAATGGCGACATAAAAGACAAAGAATACGGCGATTTTACGGCCAAAATGTATTCCGAAGGACATTCTTTTTTTACTTATTTGAGTGACAATGCCGATAGTTTAAGTTCTTGTTGCCGCTTACGTAATGAAATTCAGGATAACGGTTTTAGTTACACTTTGGGGGCAGGCGGGGTTTCAACAGGTTCAAAAAGTGTGTTGACTATTAACCTGAACCGCTGCATTCAGCAAGCAAAAAAGGAACGCATTCCGTACATCAATTTCTTTGAGGAAGTAGTTGATTTGGTACACAAAGTTCAGCTTGGATATAACGAAAACCTGAAAGAACTACAGGAAAAAGGAATGCTGCCGTTGTTTGATGCCGGTTACATAAATATGGGGCGTCAGTACCTTACCATTGGCGTAAACGGCTTGGTTGAAGCCGCTGAGTTTTTGGCATCGAAATCAACGATAATCAAGAATATGCAGCATTTACCGGCGAAGTTCTGGGCCTGATTGAGACCTATAATCGAAAGTATCGTTCGGGAGATGTCATGTTCAATTGCGAAATGATTCCGGCAGAAAATGTAGGTGTAAAACATGCCAAATGGGACCGCGAAGACGGCTATTTTGTTCCACGCGATTGCTACAACAGCTATTTCAATGCAGTAGAAGATGAGTCGCTGAATGTAATTGACAAATTCAGGGTACACGGGAAAAAATACATCGAACATTTAACCGGCGGCTCCGCATTACATATGAATCTGGAAGAACATTTAAGTGAAGTCCAGTATCGCCAGTTGCTCCGGGTGGCAGCAAAAGAAGGTTGTAATTATTTCACCTTCAATATTCCAAATACCATTTGTAATGATTGCGGGCACATCGACAAACGTTACTTAAAGGAATGCCCGAAATGCAAAAGTAAAAATATCGATTACCTGACACGCATTATCGGTTATATGAAACGGGTAAGCAGTTTCTCTGATGCCCGCCAAAAGGAAGCAGTTAAAAGATATTATGCAAAAGACAAGACCGAAGGGCAGGTAAAAATTAAAGTAGAGGAATATGCTCAAATACTATAACTACGATATCGTTTTTCAGGAAATACCCAATGAAGTTACTTTGGCAATTAATATAACCAATTGTCCGAATCGTTGTAAAGGTTGCCACAGTCCGCACCTGCAACAAGATATTGGAGACGAGTTGAACGAAAATCGAATTATTTCATTAATGGAAAAATATGCTTCAGCAATCACCTGCTTTTGTTTTATGGGTGGCGATAGAGCCCCTCAGCGGGTTGCTGAACTGGCTAACTATATGCGCCTTAGTTACCCTTCAATAAAAATAGCCTGGTACTCCGGTTGTGCAAAATTGCCAGATGGTTTTGACTACAAAAATTTTCAGTACATCAAATTGGGTGGCTACATTGAAGAATTAGGGACATTGAAAAGTGAAACCTGCAACCAACATTTATTTCAGGTTCGACAAGATGGTTTTATGGAAGATATAAGTTATCTCTTTAAATAAAACGACGGAAATGAAAGGTTATATTCAGGTCTATACAGGTGACGGAAAAGGTAAAACCACGGCAGCACTGGGATTGGCAATAAGAGCTGTTGGCGCAGGGAAAAAAGTGTTTTTTGCCCAGTTTGTAAAGGGCAGGGTTTACTCCGAGATGAAGCAGTGCAAAAATTTTTGCCGGATATTACCGTCAGACAATATGGTTTGGATTGTTTTATTTTCCGCAAACCCACGCAACAGGATATTGATGCTGCACAGAAAGGATTTAAGGAGATTTCAGCAATAATTCAATCAGGAGAATACGAAGTTGTGGTGCTTGATGAAGCAAACATTGCCCTTTATTATAACCTGTTTACAACTGATGAACTGATTGATGTTTTGCAATCGAAGCCCGAAAATGTGGAAATAATTGTTACCGGCCGGTACGCTCCTTTTGAAATTATCGAAATTGCCGATCTTGTTACCGAAATGAAAGAGGTAAAACATTATTATAAAAACGGGATTGAAGCTCGAAAAGGTATCGAATATTAATAGCTAAGAAATGAAAAGGAACCTTTCCGATATGATGTGCCTGGACATTTACTTGTCAGGGCTCTCAAAATCTGAGTTTGAAAAAATTCAAAAGCATTTAAAACCATCAAAAAGGACAGTGCCTCCACTATTATGTTGGGATATCTATTATCCTCATTATCAAAAAATGCTGAACAAGGCTAAAATCAATGGCGACCTAAAAGCTCTTCAAAAATATTCAAGAAAATTAAATTGGAGATTTAACCTGGATAAAACATTAAATACTCTTCTATATGAAGCATTGGTGTTGACTGACGAAACTAAAAATATTGTATGGGTTAACAATGGTTTTTCCGAAATGACAGGGTATTCTAAATCATATGCTATAAAAAGAAATCCTGGCTTTTTACAAGGCGAAAAAACTACGGAAGCGGTAAGGTTCAGAATCAGGGAAAAAATTCGGCTAAAAAAATCTTGTAAGGAAGTGATAAGTAACGATTAAAATTTAATGTCGTATTTGAGACCAAAATTATTCAAAACGTACGACAAGCGTTCTTTGAGATTCTGAAAACTGAGATAAGCTTCAAAAGGCAACCATTGATATTTGATTCTCCGCCACAGGATTTCTATCAGGTTCAATTCCGGCGAATATGGAGGGAGGAAATAAATCAATAGATCATTTTTTCTCCACTCTTCAATTTTTGCCATGAACTTTTTAGATTTATGGATCGGTGAATTATCAAGTATGACAACAGTCCTTTTAACTATTTGCCCCATAAACTTATCCATAAAACCGATGAGCTTATCAGAATTGAATGTCGTTTCGTTCACTTCAAAAAACAGTTTGTTTTTGCGGTTCATCAAGCCCACAACATTTAGGAACTTTCCTTTGGAAGCGGGTAATAATATCGGGTTTTCTTTTGTTTGCCATGCGTATGGCACATTTGGTGTAAGTCCAAAATGACTTTCATCGCCAAAATAAAGATCTATGTAACCGCTATCTTCCAATTCTTTAAGGCTTTCTATTTGTTGCTGTTTAAGTTCAAAGTCATTTTGGTTGCGTTTGCTTTTTAGCGACAGCCGGGCCCTCTTCCAGATATAGCCCAGTATCTTTTAAAAAATTCTGCAAAGTCTTTTTGCAGATTACGATATTGTGCTGTTCCTCAAGATAGGCCAATACATTTTTAAAGTTACGGTTGTGTTCTTTTAATTGCTTCTCAACCTCTGGCTCAAGGCCTTTTAGCCGGGTCTTAACTCCTCGTCCGGGTTGGATGGGAAGAGAGTCGAGACCGTTTTTCGCCCAGCTGTCAAGCCAACGTTCGATGGTTCTTCTGTTTACATCAAAAATGCCCGAAAGATCAGTGATCGTTCGTCTTTGATAGGATAAAAGCAGACAATGGCTGCGTTTCCTGACCGTATTATCAGTACTGTTCTTTTGAAGCTTCTCGAGTGCTTCTATCTCTTCCTTTTTTAGTGATACATATCTCATAATGAGATAAATATAGCTATTTTATTGCATTAAACCTACAAAATACGATATTATATTATTCTTAATACTTAGTAAATTATCGCAAGAACGGTTCGCTGTACAATTGTGAAATTCGGATTTTTCCTCTTGTAGGCGACAATTCATTACACTTTTTAGCACTTGAGAGAGAGGTTGCATAAACAAAAAATCTTTTCACGAGGAGCTGGAAGCCCTGCTTAACAGAATTTTTATAATTTCGGTCATAATTCATAAATATAGTTTTAAGTTACTTTACTATTTCAAAAGCCAGCAATATGAAAGAACTTCCGACTGATAAAAAAGACAATAGTCTGCATTGTTCCTATTGTACGGAAAAAATAGTGAACGCCGATAGTATTATCGATGGAGTGGCTGTTTGTAGCAGTTGCAGGGATAAATCAGTCAAAGAGGTCATTTATGATTGGTGCCTTGCCTCAAACAGAATAGATCCAATTGAAATGGCGACACACCTGATGAAATTTCCGGAGTTTAAGATGCACTGTCCTGAACATCATTTTCTGGTTCCTGCTGTATTACTTTCAGCATATAATAATTGTGTTGGCAACGGAAAAGACAAGCTGGAGAAGTGGTTAATAGCCGCCAACCAGCGGTCGGAGAAAGTGCCGGGGGCTTTTTGTGGAACCCACGGCAGTTGCGGGGCTGCTGTTGGGACAGGAATGTTTGTCAGTATCATTACCGGAGCAACACCCTATAAAACAGAGGAGTGGAAACTGACAAATTCGATGACTGGCCGTTCGTTGCTGAAAATGGCTGCTTACGGTGGGCCAAGATGTTGTAAACGGGTTTCATTTGTTGGCATCCAGGAAGCGTGTTCCTTTTTAAATGAGTTTTTTGACGTCTCTCTTTCAGTTCCTGAAAAAATTGAATGTATATTTCATTCCGAAAATCAGGAATGCTTAAAAAATGATTGTCCATTTTATTATTTACCATAAATATAGTTCAGTGTGGTAGTGCGAATCTTCTTATGCCTTTTTTTGCTATCGGGAACACTTATGGCTTCCGACAGGGAAAAACAAATAGTAGAGTTTATTGATAACGAGTTGAAATACTACCCGGAAGCGCACCTGGCCGATTTGTACAAAAATTATTTTCAGGATGCATACGGCCCGGGGCACATAATTGAGGACAAAACCCAGGCCGGAAAATATCTCGACTGGGAGTTGCAACAAACCGATTGGATTGATACACTGTCGTATCAGGCATTGGGAGTGAACCACGATTATTACCGGATTAACCTTATGCTGGTAAAAGATGGGACTATTCCACGAGACACTTTACTTCTGGCAATGGTAGAGAGTGCCGGTCTTGCCCGAAAGCCCGATATCGAAAGCTGGAAGGTAGAGTGGAATGAGGTTCTTGCTGTTATAAAAAAAATGAAACCCAATCTTCCCGGAATGGAAGCAGATGAAAAATTGATTAATCAGGTATTCTCTGAAGGAGACGTAGTTATGCACCACAGTAAACATTACGAAGAAACGTACCGTCCGCATTACCGGATTATCCATCGTACAGTTTTTGAACGATGGCAAGGGAAATACTTTAAATAGAATCAAAAATAAACTTAGGTTAAAACAACAGGATCATTCAAAGATTTATTTGTTTTTCATTAAATCTAACCTACATTTGCCCTCACGTTCATTCAAAAATTTGAGAATAAGATACCCGGTAAAACGGGTTTAATAGGGAATCACGTGTAAATCGTGAGCTGTCGCGCAACTGTAAAGTCCATTTCGGTTTTATAATACTCACGCCACTGCCCCGAGTCCTCGGGATGGGAAGGCATTATAAACGGACAAGCCAGGAGACCTGTCTTATTTTATTGAACGGCAATTGCTTTCGCGGTTAAAAGCAGTAGTCTGGAATGGAACTTATCTTTTTATTTTTCAACCAACTATTTTTTTTTCGCAAAAGCATTCAGTTTAAAATTATGAATTTAAAAATTGCTGTATGCTTACACAAAACCTGGGGTTCCCGCGTATTGGAGCCGACCGTGAACTAAAAAAGGCCTGCGAAGCCTACTGGAAAGGAAAAATTTCGCTATCCGAACTTAAAGAAGCTGGAAAAATTGAACGGCAAAAAAACTGGGAAATCCAACAAAGAGCCGGAATTGATTTGGTTCCATCCAACGATTTTTCATTTTACGACCAGATGGCCGATATGGCTTTTATGCTGGACGCTATTCCTGAGCGATTTCAACCGTTAACGGGTAAACTCGATCCAGTGGATTTGTATTTCGCCATGTGTAGAGGTTATCAAAAAGATGGGTTGGATGTTACCCCGCTTGAAATGACTAAATGGTTCGATACCAACTATCACTATTTAGTGCCCGAATTTGAAAAAGGGCAGACTTTCTCGTCGGTTGGTACAAAAGCAATCGACGAATTTATTGAGGCAAAAAAACTGGGCATTCAGACAAAACCTGTGCTAATTGGGCCTTTTTCTTTTTTAAAACTCGGAAAAGAAAAGCACGGTGATTTTAACCGGCTGGAATTAATTTATTCTCTTCTTACTGTTTATATTGAATTTATTGGGAAACTGGAAAATGCAGGAACCGATTGCATTCAAATTGATGAACCTTGCCTAGTTACCGATTTAACGGATTATGAGCGTAAACTTTACCGGACAACCCTTACCGAACTTTTTGGCTCGTTCCCCGGAATAAAGTTTATTTTGGCTACCTATTTCGAAAGCATTGAAAAGGAAGCTGACTGGGTTACTAAACTTCCGCTCGAAGTGTTGCACCTTGATTTGGTGCGCGGCGAAAAACAACTCGACACTTTCTTCGAAAAAATCCCATCTACCATGTCGCTTTCGCTCGGCGTTGTAAACGGAAGAAACATCTGGAAAAACGATTTGGAACATTCGCTCCAACTGATAAACAAGGCAAAATCTGCGATTGGCCCGGAACGGATAATCCTGGCTCCATCATGCTCACTGCTTCATGTGCCGTATGATTTGGAAAATGAACACGAAGAGAATGGGCTCCCGTCGAAAGTGAAAGAAAGGATGGCTTTTGCCAAACAAAAAATTGATGAAATAATTACCTTAAAAGAACTCCTTGAAAATCATCCATCTGAGGCAGCGCTAAAAAAACTGGAACAGGATAAAAGCGGTAGGGAAGAATGGGAAACACTCGACTTTGTCCAAAATCAGGAGATAAAAACGCAAGTAACTAAAATGAGTTGCCAGTGGAATTCGGTAAAACGGGATTCTTTGTTTCCTGCTCGTATAAAAAAGCAACAGCAAAAATTAAACCTCCCGGCATTTCCAACAACGATGATTGGCTCGCTACCGCAAACGACAGAAGTACGCAAAATGCGCCGGCAGTTTATAAACAAGGAAATCAGTACGGAAGAATATATAAAATTCGTTCATGAATCGATTGAGTCAGCCGTTCGCTGGCAGGAAGAAATTGGTATGGATGTGCTGGTTCACGGCGAATTTGAACGAAACGACATGGTTGAGTTTTTCGGAGAACAGTTAAACGGTTTTGCTTTCACCCAAAATGGCTGGGTGCAAAGTTATGGTTCACGTGGGGTGAAACCTCCGGTGATTTACGGGGATGTATCGCGTAAAGGCCCGATGACGGTCGATATTTCAAAATATACACAATCGTTAACCAATAAGCCGGTAAAAGGAATGCTTACCGGGCCGGTTACTATTTTGCAATGGTCGTTTGTACGAGACGACCAGCCACGAAAAGATACCACAATACAAATTGCGTTGGCCATCCGCGATGAAGTACTCGACCTTGAAAATGCCGGATTGCCCATCATTCAGATTGATGAACCAGCACTCCGGGAAGGATTACCTATTCAGCAGGAAAAGCGTGCTGAGTATCTGAAATGGGCGGTGGATTCTTTCAAGCTAAGTTATTGGGGGGTGAAAGACAAAACGCAAATTCACACGCACATGTGCTATGCCGAATTTAACGACATTATGCCTTCGATTATAGCGATGGATGCCGATGTGATTAGTATTGAAACTTCACGCTCACAAATGGAATTACTGGATGTGTTTGCCAAAACAAATTACCCAAATCAGATTGGGCCGGGTGTTTACGACATTCATTCTCCACGGATTCCGTCAGTAAATGAAATGACTGATTTATTGTATGCGGCTTCGCGTTATATCGATGCCGACAAACTTTGGGTAAATCCTGACTGTGGATTAAAAACACGTGGATGGCCTGAGACCAAATTGTCAATTCAGCGAATGATTGAAGCTGCAAAAACAATAAGGAACGCTATCGTAACCCTCAAATAATTTTTTCCCGAAGCAATGGGGGGATGCCGGCTGCGTACCACATCCCCCCTCTTCATTTAAAATGAAATATTTTATCCTGGTTATATGGGGAGTTATGAGGTGTAGCCAAATTGCTCCCCTTTAAACAAACAACAATGGGCATCATTAATTTATTTTCAGAAAGTGGAATCCCTTCTACTTTGGTTTTTTTGAGTTTAGTAGGAATTTCCGGTATTTTACTGGGAAAGATTAAGTTATTAAAAATAAAATTAGGTATTGCCGGTGTACTATTTACCGGCTTATTGCTTGGACATTTAGGTGCAAACCCTAATCACGAAGTACTTCATTTTGTCAAGGAATTTGGACTAATACTCTTTGTATATTCCATTGGGTTGGAAGTAGGGCCGCGGTTTCTTTCTTCTTTAAAAAGCAACGGTTTGAAACTTAATTTTCTGGCCGTGGGAATTGTAGTACTGGGTTTCCTTACTGCTATCAGCTTAAAAATAGCATTTAATATTCCCACTCCGGTAATTACAGGGATAATTTGTGGAGCTGTTACAAATACTCCGGGACTGGGAGCTGCCCAGCAGGTTATCCGCGAACAACTCGTAACCCCAGAATTAACAGAACTAACAGGGATGGCTTATGCAGTAGCCTATCCGTTTGGCATTATCGGAATTATCCTGACTATGTTGATTATTCGAGGCTTTTTTAAAATAAAAATTCAAAAAGAAGCGGAAGATTTCTCAAATAAAGTTTCCGGTGTTTCAGGAAAATTGGAAGCAGTTAACCTTAAAGTCGAGAATCAGGCACTGGAAGGTAAAACAATTGCTTTTCTTAGGAAAACACTGTCGGGAGAATTTGTTTTGTCCAGAATTTTCAGAAACAACGAATTTATCATTCCCGAAGAAGGAGATACCATTCAAAAAGGAGATATGCTTTATGGAGTTTCGACCGAAATAAATTTTAGTGAATTAGAATTAAAAGTAGGAAAACTTGAAAAAACCGGAGATTTGAACATTACGGGGCGGCTGGGAATGCGGCATGTGGTTTTTACCAATAAAAAACTGGCCGGGAAAACCATAAAAGAAATTGGTATCTCAAGGCGCTTCCCGGTAAATGTTACCCGTATTTTCAGGGCGGGAAGCGAAATAATGCCCTGCGAAAATGATAGTATAGAGTTTGGTGATACTATTCGAATTGTAGGAGAGCGTAATGCGCTCGACGAAGTAGCTAAGCTTCTCGGAAATTCAATGAAAGAATTGTCGCATCCAAACATAATACCCATCCTGATTGGAGTTTTTGCCGGGGTATTAATCGGAAGTATTCCTTTTGCGATTCCGGGACTACCTGCTCCTGCAAAACTGGGCCTCGCTGGCGGGCCATTGCTGATAGCCCTTTTCCTGGGACATAAAGGGCGAATCGGGAAACTTGATTTTTACATGACTCCCGGAGCCAACCTTTTTATTCGCGAACTGGGAATTGTTTTATTCCTTGCCTGTGTCGGGCTTTCTGCAGGAAAAGATTTTGTAAGCACAATTGCGGGAGGAGGCTACATCTGGATGCTTTATGGTGTGGCTATTACTTTTCTTCCATTAATGATTATCGGATTTATTGCACGATTTTTAAAATTCAATTATCTCACTATTAGCGGACTTTTAGCAGGTTCAATGACTGACCCGCCTGCGCTCGAATTTGCCAATTCGCAGGCTCCTGTACAAGCCCAGTCAACAGCTTATGCCACTGTTTATCCCTTGGTTATGTTTCTACGAATTTTATTAGCTCAGGCTTTGGTTTTAATTTTCTTATAATCATTTATGAAACGTATTTATATACTCTTCTTTCTGTTGTACCGTTGTAATTCGTCTTTCGGATTTATTCCAGCGTTACAAAAAAAAGAGATAAATAACCAGATTGTTATAAAATTAAACGAATCGGGCTCGACGTATTCAAAACTATCGTTTGCCACACAATTCTGGATGAGGCAAACCCAGTTGAATCCCGGCAGCACTACTATTTCGGGCGCCCCGCTTTCATCTGAATTCGACTTTGCCCTGCGTCGTACCCGTTTTTCGATGTACAATAAGTTGAATGAAAAAACAACATTTTATACCCAGCTGGGATTTAATAATTTGAATGCCTCAAGTTCAAAACCAACCATTTATTTTCATGATGTTTGGGCAATGTACGATGTTGTTCCAAAGTCGTTTAGTATTGGTTTCGGACTAAATGGCTGGAACGGAATTTCGCGTTTAACGAATGTCAGTTACCAGAAAACAATGACACTGGATAATCCGGGCTTTAGCATTCCAACGGTAAACCATACCGATATTGAAACTCGGCAGTTGGGAATTTTTATAAAAGGTACTACGGGAAGACTTAATTACCGGGCTGCCATTTCAAAACCGATGGTTTATGATGGAATCCCTGACGAACCCGCGCCCGGCAAGAGCTACGAATATCCTTCAACCAATTTGGAATACAAAGCATATTTTGCCTGGCATTTTTGGGAAAAAGAATACTTCACTACTCCATATCTTTCTATGACCTATTTCGAAGAAAAGAAGGTTTGCAACCTGGGCGCAGGTTTTGATTTTTACCCGGAATCGGTTGCCGAATTTAACGAAAACGGAAGCCGGACTTTGAAAGACCGGGCGTTGCTTGGCGCTGATTTTTTTATGGAACTTCCTTTCAGGAAAAATCAGGCAATTTCAGTTTACAGCGTAATTTATAATTACAATTTTGGAACGGATTATCTGCGTTCTTCAGGAACCATGAACCGCTGGTACGGTGGGTCGGGCGCAGAAGATGCCGGGAATCTTGAATATAAAATTGGCACCGGGAACATTTGGTACAGCACGCTGGGGTATCTTTTCCCCAAAACTGTTTTGAAAAAAGCTGGGAGGCTTCAACTCTTCTGCGCTTATTCGCTAAAAGATTTCGAAGCGCTTTCACAGAAAATATATAATTACGATTTTGGGACAAACCTGTTTTTCAACGGGCACAATCTGAAATTAAGCATGCAATATTCGCTTCGCCCGTTAACCGGCAACACCGAAGCCGGAATTCATTCCCAACATTTGGGAACTTTTATTTTTCAAACACAAATTGTGATTTAAATGGAAATAAGGGATAACCGAAAAGCATTCGTAAAGTTTAACGAACGAAATGAAAAACTGGCCGCACAATACAGTGGCAACTATGAACAAAGGCAACATTCGAAAGGAAAATTAACAGCCAAAGAGCGGATTGAAATTCTTTTTGACCCTGATTCTTTTGAAGAACTCGATGCTTTTGTCCGTTCAAAGAATGTAAACAAAGATGCAGCGTCATTTGGCGACGGGGTTATTGTTGGGCATGGAAAAATAGGCGGAAGAACAGTATTTATTTATGCCCAGGATTTTAATGTTATGGGTGGTTCGCTGGGAGCTGCCCATGCCGAAAAAATTATAAAAGTACAGGATATGGCCCGCAAAATGGGGCATCCTATAGTCGGGTTAATTGATTCAGGAGGAGCACGTATCCAGGAAGGGATTGCCAGCCTTTCGGGCTATGCCGGTATTTTCCTGCGGAACATTCAATCGTCCGGGATTATTCCGCAAATTTCTGTCATTCTCGGATCGGCAGCAGGAGGGGCAGTTTATTCGCCCGCGCTTACCGATTTTATTTTTATGGCCCGTCAAACCTCAAGGATGTTTGTGACTGGCCTCGAGATTGTGAAAGAAGTGCTGAATGAAGATGTTACTTTCGAAGAATTGGGGGGTGCCGATGTTCACGGAACCAAAAGCGGTGTTGCCCATTTTGTTTACGATGACGAAGAGCATACTTTATTGGGTGTGCGCAAACTTTTGCAATATCTTCCTTCTAATAATATTGAATTGGCGCCTGCTATCAAAGCAGAGGCCGTGGCTCCAACCCGCCCGGAAAAGCTCCGGCTGATTGTTCCCGATGAAAATACCGCTCCCTATGATATGATCGATATCATTGGCAACATGGTTGATGTAGATAGCTTTTTTGAAGTGGCCGATTCTTTTGCACAAAACATTATTACCGGGTTTGCCCGGTTGAATAACCGTGTGATTGGCATTGTGGCAAACCAGCCTAAAATTCTGGCCGGTGTACTCGATATAAATTCATCGGTTAAAGCAGCACGTTTTGTAAGGTTCTGTGACTCTTTCAATATTCCGTTACTTGTACTTGAAGATGTACCCGGATTTTTGCCCGGCACCAATCAGGAGCATGCCGGATTAATCAGGCATGGGGCAAAATTACTGTATGCTTTTGGCGAAGCTACCGTTCCCAAAATTACTGTAATCATAAGAAAAGCTTACGGAGGAGCCTATATCGTTATGAACAGCAAAAACATGGGAGGCGACTTTAATTTTGCATGGCCAACTGCAGAAGTGGCTGTTATGGGGCCGGAAGGAGCCATCAAAATTTTGCACCGTAAAAAACTGGCAGAAGCCGAAGACCCTGAGACATTAAAAAAAGAACTCATTACCGAATACCGTGATACCATTGCCAATCCGTATATTGCCGATGAATATGGTTTTATTGATGAAGTTATCGACCCGGCAGTTACGCGCCAGAAATTGTTTTCTGCTTTTGAACTTCTTCAAAACAAGTACATGGAAAAAATGCCGCGAAAACACGGAAATCTGCCTTTGTAATTCAAAACAGTAAATCATGAAGATACAATCGATATTAATTGCCAACCGTGGCGAAATTGCTGTTCGGATAATAAAAACAGCACAGCGAATGGGCATAAAAACCTATGCATTTCAAACGCCGCAGGAAGCTAACGCGGTTTACTTAAACTGGGCTGATGAAATTATAGCATTGCCCGAAGAGAAAAGCAATAAAATCATTTTTCTGGGTGCCGCAGCCATTGTCAGGTATGCAAAAGAACTAACTATCGATGCCATTCATCCCGGTTATGGATTTTTGGCGGAAAATCCCGAATTACCGAAACTTTGTAAGAAAGAAGGAATCTTGTTTATTGGCCCCGATGAGCAACATCTCCGGCAGATGGGCGATAAAAACGAGGCCCGGCTAATTGCAGAGAAAGCAGGGGTACCCATCGTAAACGGTAGTAAAACACCAGCTAACACCCTTAACGAAGTTAAGATAGAAACCGAAAGAATCGGCTTTCCTGTAATTCTAAAAGCCCTTGCCGGTGGTGGCGGAAAAGGGATGCGCGTGGTAAAAAAAGAGGCCGAGTTGGAAATGGCTTACAAAATGGCAGTGAACGAAGCTCAAAATGCTTTTGGAAATGGGCAGATGATTGTAGAGAAATACATCGAAAATCCGCGCCATATCGAAATTCAGGTGTTAGCCGATAAACAAGGAAATGTAGTGCATCTTTTTGAACGGGAATGCTCCATTCAGCGAAACCACCAGAAACTGCTGGAAGAAGCGCCTTCGAAAGCGTTATCAAAGGAGCTTCGTGATAGCATGTGCAAGCATGCTTTGGCCTTGGTTCGGGCAACTGGTTATTTTACGCTCGGGACAGTAGAGTTTTTACTTGACAGCAACGGAGATTACTATTTTATGGAAATGAATACCCGGATTCAGGTTGAACATCCGGTAACCGAAGCGATAACAGGGCTGGATATGGTGGAACTGCAAATACGCACTGCTGCTGGCGAGAAATTACCTTTTGAACAAAGAGACATCAAATGTAACGGCTGGGCTATCGAGTTCCGGGTAAATGCCGAGGACGTTCAATCTTGTTTTACCCCCAGCTTCGGAATAATCGACGAAATGAATTTTCCGGCTTATCCCGGATTAAGGGTGGACTCCGGCTTCGTACCCGGCTCTGTTATCCCAAATAGTTTCGATTCATTACTGGCCAAACTGATTGTTACAGGCCGTACAAGGGAACAGGTTATCGAAAAGTCATTCAATATTTTAAATCATTCCCGTGTTGAAGGGGTTAAGACAACTATCCCGTTTTTTAAAGCGCTGCTGCAACATCCCGACTTCGTTTCAGGCGATATCACCACATCATTTATCAACAAAATGGAAATGCTTTTTTTCCAGGAAAAACATGAAGAGGAAGCTGCTGCCATGATAGCGCTCCAGGCATATCTCGACGATTTAAAACAAATTGAGATAGGCGAAACAACTCCGGAACAAACTACTGTCTGGATTTCAAGAATGTGGAACAAATTATTTTAACAGGTTATGGCTAAAAGTAAAATTCAGAAATACATTATTTCAGGAGAGAAGAAATATCGTTTTAGTACCCTTAATTTCCTTGTGAAGAAGAGTAAAAAACGCCGTATTGGGCAAGTCGACTCTGGAAATTATAAAGTTTCTGTTGACGATGTCTGGTTTGAAGGAAATGTGGTTGAGAAAAAGCAAAATAAATACAAAGTATTATTAAACGGGAACACGTATAGCTTCACCATCGACAGGGAAAAAACGCATAAGCGGAAAGCAATGCTCGCTGAAACTGAACCTCAAAATTTACATCTCCAGTTAAAATCTCCAATGCCAGGGAAGATTTGTGAAATTTTTGTGACTGAAGGCACAAAGGTTCAAAAAGGCGAACCCCTGCTTATTCTGGAAGCCATGAAAATGCAGAACCAAATTCTGGCATCTTCCGATGCGATTATTGAATCGATTTTAGTTAAAACCAACGAATCGGTATTTAGTGACCAATTGATGATAACCATGAAACAATTATAACTCAAAGGTTATGGACGAAAAATTTGAACCACGCGAGTGTGCCAATTGTGGTGATTTGTTCACCTGTCGGGGCGATATGCATTGCTGGTGTGTAAAAATTGAAGTCCCTGCAAAAGTGCAGGATTATATTGCCGCGTGTTTTGACGGCTGTTTATGCGAAAAATGTATCTGGGAATTAATTCAAAAATTCCAAAGTGGAAAAGACGATCAAAATCAAGATCGTTGATCTCGGTTAAATTCGTTACAATAACTCAATTCAATATTCCACTCAAGCTACTTCTCCTTTTTTTTAAGCGATCCTTGTTCAATTTCCTCAGCTTGTTTCTTAACCAACCGCTCATAACTTTCAACCTGCTCCCTGATAATAGAAATACTATCTCTGTTCCTGTCAGAATTAAAAATCGTCTCCAATCGGAGTAAATTCTGTGAGTTCGTTTTTCCTTCCATTTTGATATACCGATATTTTAAGTCGTTATCCTTTAACTGATTATTATTTCTGAGTTGCCAAATATTTCCAGTCCATGAAAGCAAAATAACCAAAGCCATTGTAACAATAGTAATGGCCGTTTTGCTTCTTCTAAAATCTACAATAAAAACATGCTCTTTACGAATAACCATGTTTGTTGGAGTTTGTAATTGACCAATCTTTTCATTAAGTGGAACAATCATGGTTTTTAATTCAGTCAATACAGTACCAATCTTATCGTTGACTTTCCCCAGAGAATAGCCCGCAATCTGTGCCAGAATATTCTGCAATTCTCTTATTTGCTCAGGAGAAAATTGTTTTTTATTAACACAATCACGTATCCCGTGCATCAATACGACGATTTCTCCAGTATCAAAATTGGAATTTGTTTGATTATCTGAAATTCCCCCTTTACTCAGCTGCTCTATCTTTTGTTTTAATTCTTCGAACAGGGCATAAACAGCCGAAGAATCCATTTTTCCTATACCCATAATTAATAAATTTGGTGTTTATAATCTGCGTCCTTTCTTCCTTCGTTTTTTCTTCAAGGATTCCTGCCTTAAATATTCGGCATAGTCTTCGTCATAACAGGATGAAGGATTCAATAAATCGAATATTCCTCCCAGAGAAGAAACAGTTGCTCCAACTGCAGAAGAAAAACCCTCATTGTTGGTCTGACTGTTCCGGTGTGCAGATTTGGAGTGAACCGCCATTGACAGCTCATTTTGCTGAAGCTGGTAATTGATTTTAGAATAGCTAAATCCCCGGTCAATTTTGGAGCCGTTGAATACATATCCGTTTTTTCCAAACCGTACTCCCTGAGTTTTATCTGTACTCCCGTTTTTTCGTAATTCAGTGATAATTCCTGATTTTCGAAGTTTGGCATCCAGTTCCTGCCAGTTTCTACTTTTGGAGATTGCCGATTGTAGTGCATGATATATTTCGTATTTGGTTTTATCCGGTTCTTTGAGCCGGTGTTCTTTCACATTCTCCTTGCCCGATGCAATATAAAGACCATGTTTTTTCGTCAGCTCCAGACAAACTTTTGTGTTACGCAGCTTTTCATTTTTATCAGAAATCCGGTTCCCTTCATTGTCAATCCGGTTTATCACCAGATGCAGGTGTGGGTGCTCTGTATCGTGATGCCGAGCAATGATGTACTGTGTGTTTTTATATCCCATTTTCTGCAAGTATTCATGTGCAACACCAACCATAAATTTGTCTGTTAACCTGTCTTTGTCCTGTGCTGAAAAATCCAGTGAGATATGTGCCACCGGCTTTGAGATTTTGGATTTCAGCTTACTTTGGATAATAAAGCTTTGAATGACGGATGCTTTGTCTTTTAAACGTACCCCTTCGGCAAAAAGCAAACGGGCATTCTTTTTATCCAGTACATAGTTTGCTGCTCCCTTAAAACCGCGTCCCTGGACAATTTTAGCAATCATCTTCTATGAGTTTAATTATTCTGTCCAGGCGTTCACTCATAAAAAGACAATGATTGTGGACTTCAATATATCCGGCAGCATTCGCTGTGCGGGCAATTTGATTGACATTGTTGGCCATACCGGAAAGCTGCCGGATGTGTCCCATCAGTTCCGGGGTAAGACACTGTTTCACCACAGAGGAACAGATGCACTGACGAATAAATTCGCTGCGGTTAATCTCTGCCAAACCAGCTTTAGCTTTCAGCGAATAGTATTCTTCGGTAGCCATTTTTACAGTTATTTTATATGCTTTCTTTTCGGAAGGCTTCTTGGCTGGCCTGCCATTGATGTTTCTGTTTTTTATCGTTTTCATGTAAGTTTCCATTTTAATTGTTAATGAGACCGACGGGATGTTTTTGCCTCGCAGAGCAAGGTTTCGGGCTGACCGAAACACAAACTTGCTCCGCTGAAAAAAGTCGCTTTACTGAGGCTTTAAACTCTTCTGCTTTCACCGGGCAAAGTGATGAAGTTGAACATGGTTTTTAACCGGTCGCCAATCATCCCGCCATAAAATTCATCCGATGAAAGTGTATTCAAAATAAAATTGGTAGTTCCATGAGTAAGTGTTCCAGCATCACTTCTCAAACTTAGGAGCTCAGAAATAGGACGGATGATGTTGCCGTAGTCCTGAATCCTTTTTGATTCCCGGCCAAATTCGTCGATGATTAGAGGCCGCCGAACAAACATACTAACCGATTGTTTTCTGATTTGCTCCTGTAATTCCACTGACTTAATGAATAAAAGCAGAGGATAGTTCAAACAAAACCTTTTCACTATATGGTTGTGAAGCAATGAATAAGTTTCCAAAAGAATAGTTTTACCGCATCCGTATTTACCCTGTAATAGAATTCCTTTTGTTAAATCGCCGGAAAAAGAGGAATTATTGGTTGCATAATAATAGAGTTGTTTTATTACAGATTCGTTGTTTTCATCTATGACAAAACTTTTGTTCTGATTCCGGTTAAGTAAACAAATGGTTCCGAATGAGATAAACAAATTCTGAAAATCGGAATATGCAAGTGGCAGAAAAAAATGATGTTTCCGAATCTTTTCTTTTTCACCGGCAATAATTTCATGGACATCTTTTTGCACTATCTGATAAAATTTCTGATTAGTCGAAATCGCTTCCGGTATGGACAAATCCCTTCTTTTCTCCATGAGAACTAATTTTTAAATTTTTGTCTTTAGCCTTTAAATGGTAAGATGAGAGTTTAAGGTTGGGCTTAGGTGTCAGAATCTGATACTTAGTTTTAACCCTATAACCGCCCCCTGGAATATAGTTTAGCAGTTCGGCTTCTTTCAGTCTCTCTCTTGCGGACTTCAATACTTGTAGCGAAACATTGGCATTAACCACCATTTTTTTATCTGCAAATTCAATCCACTCTGGCCAAAACGAGCGATTCGCCAAATGAATCAGAAAGAAAAACAAACGAGTTTCGTTTCCTGTAAAATTTTTCTGTTCATCCACGCGCCAAAAATTGGCTAATAAGTCAAACAGATTCATCTTCTCGTTTCTTTATAACGTTTTTTGTAATCTGCTTTTACCTCTGATTCAATTTCCAGTAAAGTTTTCTTTTTGCCTTTGGAGATCCATTCCAACAGCTCATCCTCAAAAAAAATAGAGTTTCTGGCCATTTTTATAACAGGGGAGTAGTCGTTTACGGACAAGTGCATAAACGGTTGGTTTAGCTTTGCCAATAAGTTGACAAGCTTCTTCGATTCCAATAGGGATACGCTTCTGAGGGACAACAGGTACCTGCCTTTTTTCTACTAAAGATTTGATTTCAGCCACTTCGCTAACTAAATGGGCTACTGCCTTCGGCAGATTTTCAAAAGAAACTTCATTTGCATTCATAACTATCGTTTTTAATTGTTATGGTGCAAATGAAACAGGTGTTTTCGCTGTGTTTTAAGTCACATTAAAAACACGCTCAAAACACTGGAGATTATAAGAAATTGTGATTATTGTTATACAGAAAGGCTCTTTCGTATTTTAATAGTACCTTTCAACTCATCATCTTTTAGGTGTCGTTTGATAGTTTCAATTTCAACATCCTTAAGAATATCAGGAAATGCATTTTTGAGGAAATAAGCGATATCTATCTGTTTCCCTATTTTGAAATGGTTCCAAATATTCCACCCAAAATGATAAATATCGAGGCTCGCTAACTCCTTCACTTTAACAGCCCGGTTAATCTGCAACAATTTTCTTTCGGAGTAAAAGCCTATATACTGACTAAGCAAAGCTAAATCTTCATCTGAAGTATAAGGAGCAAATTCCTTTTGTGTGTATTTAATAGCAATTTCTTTATTATCCTGCTCTTTATCATCTATTAGTCGTTGTTGTTCTGTCCTAATTTTGTCGAAATTTTCAATCCTGGTGGCTTTTCCATCAAATGATTTAGGAAGCTTCTTTTGCGGGAATAGTTTTTTGACTGTTGCCATAAAAAGTCCTTCGATAAGAAGTGTAAGAACAGCATAAGCTATCACCCCCAAAGCCGTAACTGCTCCAAATACGATATTTGCAGTAAATTCATCAACCCCAATGCTAATAACAAATACCCTTGCAAGAGCACCTAATAATACGCACACAACTAAAACTGACAAATAAACTACGATATATTCAAAATACCTGGGATGCATTTTTTAGATATGGTTTTTGGGTTTGCAACTACTTTAGTTTGTATTCTGTATTTTATCTATTTTTATGGCATGTGCCGCTTTATTTTTCTTCTCGTCCACCACTTTTGCATAAATCTGTGTGGTTTTAACATCAGTGTGCCCAAGCATTTTACTAACTGTATAAATATCGGTTCCCCTTGAAGGTTGCAAGGTAGCAAATGTGTGCCGAAAGCAATGGAATGTAATGTTCTTTTTGATGCCTGCATCTTTAATCCATTGTTTAAGTGGTCGGGAAATCCACGATGGGTCGGGTAAATCTTCAAACACGAATTGTTCTGGCTTCCCTGACTCTCCACAAAGTTGTAATGCCTGTTCTGAAGTGGGCTTATGTTCAATACCTTTTGTTTTTTGCTGTGTGAAATGAAGCCTTGCCTGATTACCTTCCATGCTAATTTCACTCCATTTGAGATTTTGGATATCGATATGCCTCAATCCTGTAAGGGCAGAAAAAAGTGCTGCACGTTTAAGGACACCCCTTTCACAGGGTGTAGCTACAAGTTTATTCAGTTCTTCTAATGTCAAGTACTCACGACGTGATTCTTTCTCCTGAATACCTTTAATTTTAGCAGATAAATCACTTCTCAGGTATCCATCAACAAAGGCTTGTTTAAGGGCTGCTTTAAAAATGGAAAAATAGGTTGCTGCAGTATTTTGAGAAATAATTCCACTTTTGTTGCCTCCCTGTGGTGCTGACAAAAGAAAAAGCCTAAAATTTTCAGCTAACGCAATATCTATTTGGGAAAACAAAAGGGTATCTCCTGCAAACTGTTTTAGAAATTCATTTGTACGCTGCCAATTGATTAGAATAGACTTCGAACTATTAGCATGGCGTTTAAAAGTTACCTTTTCAAAATATTCGACGAAATTATGGTGTAACCTTTCCTTCAGTTCAGCCTGAACAGTTTCGGTATCACTGTACAAATCAGCATGGTCATATTCGCGTTGACGTAGTTTGCGAGCACCATCTGCATATAGCAAATTTTCTCTATCCATTTCACTCCGGCAAACAATTATGCCATTGTCATCACGTTTGGGTTTATATGTTTTAGCTCCATTTGAATCGGTTCGGGCAGTCCGTTTCTTATCCCATTCCACAGAGGTAACACTTCTGTTCAGATACTCACGAACGCGTTGAGGATTAGTTTTACCTGGGACAAATACGGGATAACTTTCCAGGTAAATGTACCATTCCTTCCGGTCTTCTGCTTTTCGAAGTCTCACTGTTACTCTTGTTTTTTTTAATTGCTTCATGGAGTGTTAGGTTTTACTTACTATTGTAAATACTGTCGATTTCAGATTTAGGAGCATAAACATATTTTCCTATTTGCCTAATTGGAATAGAAAACTTTCTAATATGCTTGTAAACGGAACTATCGGATATTCCGAATTTCTTTGAAATTTCACCGATTGTATAGCAATCTTCAGGTTCAAGACGATATAACTTTACTGCGGAAGACTCTTTCATTCCAGATGTGTCTTCTCTAATCGGAAACATCTTTTCAATTGTTGCACGGTCAATTCGCACAAGACGTGTACCTAAATTGATTGCAGGGATTCGTCCTTGACGTATATGCCTGTATAGTGTACTTTTCGCCACTCCAAAAAGAATTATTGCTTCTGGTACAGAAATGTATTTACGTTCGTCCGGGATTCTACTAGCAACCGCTTTCCGTTGTTCTTCCTTTTTCAACTGTACTTTTCTTTTACGGTATGCAGTATCACTACAGGTTTTACAGCAATAAATAGAATTTACCGTCTTCGGAATAAACGGTTTTTCGCATATGGCACATTGTTTTTGAATCTTAGTCATCACCATCATTAACTGTATTTAAGGTACTATAAGTATTCATAAGAACTCGTAAGTTTCACTTCATCGTTAATTAAGTTTCGGTACAGTAATGATACAAATATATGACAAAAGTTGATAAAAAACATTTAATTGAATAATCTATTACAAACAAAAAGCGCAGTAAACCAAACATTTACTGCGCTTTGCTAATTATTGACTATTATTAATAATCGCTATTTATTTTACTTCTTCAAAATCAACATCAGTTACTTCACCATCCTGTCCACTGTTTGATGACTGATTGCTCCCGCCTTGTGCGCCTGCGTTAGCATCAGGTCCTGGCTGTTGTCCGCCGGATTGAGCCTGTGCGTTGTACATCTCCTGTGATGCAGCTTGGAATACCTGGTTCAGTTCTGCTGTTGCAGCGTCAATTCCTTCCAGATTTTCTGCTTTATGTGCCTCTTTCAGTTTGTTCAAGGCTTCTTCAATCGGTCCTTTTTTGTCGGTCGGAAGTTTGTCGCCAAACTCTTTCAGTTGTTTTTCCGTTTGGAAGATCAACCCGTCGGCCTGGTTCATTTTATCCACTTTTTCGCGGGCTTTTTTGTCCGCATCAGCGTTAGCTTCCGCTTCGGCTTTCATTTTCTTGATTTCGTCATCGCTTAAGCCCGAAGATGCTTCAATACGGATCGATTGTGATTTTCCGGTTGCTTTATCTTTTGCGTGAACATGTAAAATACCATTGGCATCAATGTCAAATGCCACTTCAATTTGAGGAATACCGCGCGGTGCTGGTGGTAGTCCGTCCAGGTGAAAACGTCCGATGGTTTTGTTGCCGTTAGCCATGGGGCGTTCACCCTGTAAAATATGAATCTCAACCGAAGGCTGATTATCGGCTGCGGTGGTAAATGTTTCTGTTTTCTTTGTTGGAATGGTTGTGTTGGATTCAATCAATTTGGTCATCACACCACCCATGGTTTCAATACCCAGCGAAAGTGGTGTTACATCGAGCAACAACACGTCTTTTACTTCGCCGGTCAATACGCCACCTTGAATAGCGGCACCTACAGCCACAACTTCATCGGGGTTTACTCCTTTTGAGGGTGCTTTTCCGAACAATTCCTGTACTTTATTTTGGATAGCGGGAATGCGGGTTGAACCACCAACCAATAACACTTCGTCAATATCAGATGCTGATAAGCCGGCATTTTTCAGGGCCTTTTTGCAAGGCTCCACGGTGGCATTGATCAGACTGTCTGACAATTGCTCAAACTTTGAGCGGGTCAGCGTTTTTACCAAGTGTTTTGGTACTCCGTCAACCGGCATAATGTATGGCAGGTTGATTTCGGTTTGAGTTGAGCTTGACAACTCAATTTTCGCTTTCTCGGCAGCTTCTTTTAAACGCTGTAAAGCCATGGGGTCTCTTCTTAAATCGAGCCCTTCATCTTTTTTGAACTCATCGGCCAGCCAGTCAATAATCACCTGGTCGAAGTCGTCACCACCCAGGTGCGTGTCACCATCGGTCGATTTCACTTCGAACACACCGTCTCCCAATTCCAGAATGGAGATATCGAAAGTACCACCACCCAAGTCGAATACGGCCACTTTCATGTCTTTGTGCATCTTGTCCAGACCGTAGGCTAATGCCGCGGCAGTCGGCTCGTTAATGATCCGGCGTACTTGCAAACCTGCAATTTCGCCGGCTTCTTTAGTTGCCTGGCGCTGTGAGTCGCTGAAGTAAGCTGGAACGGTGATGACAGCTTCGGTCACTTCCTGTCCAAGATAGTCTTCGGCAGTTTTCTTCATTTTCTGAAGAACCATGGCTGAAATTTCCTGTGGAGAATATTTTCTGTCGTCAATCTGTACTCGAGGTGTGTTGTTATCACCTTTAATCACATTGTAAGGAACCCGTGATACTTCTTTACTGACATTGTCGAATTTTTCGCCCATGAATCGCTTAATGGAGGCAATCGTTTTCTCGGGGTTGGTAATAGCCTGACGTTTGGCTGGATCACCAATTTTACGTTCTCCGTTTTCAACAAATGCAACGATTGATGGCGTTGTTCTTTTTCCTTCGCTGTTAGGAATAACAACAGGCTCATTTCCTTCCATTACCGAAACGCAAGAGTTTGTTGTTCCTAAATCAATTCCAATTATTTTTCCCATTGTAATTGTATTTTTATTTTTAATGTTTTTCCAGTTGAATTAAAATTCACGATCGGAAAAGATCAATCATTATGCCAAGGAAATTATACCCTTTTGAAGTGCAATATTGGCACAATGACCGGGCTGAAGCAAAACAGGCTGACATATTTGGTGACAAAAAGACAGCGAACAATTTTTTTTCTACCTTTATGAGCCAAATCAATCAAATAAAATAGTTAATGAAATCAAACGCTATCAGGCTTGATAAGAACGAGCGCCTTTTGTCACTTGATGCCCTTCGCGGGTTTGACATGTTTTGGATTACCGGCGGCAGTATGCTGGCCATATTTTTGGGTGAAGCTTCCGGTTTTGATTGGCTGGTCCATCAAATGGAACATGTTGAGTGGATCGGCTTACGAATGTATGACCTAATTTTCCCACTTTTCATGTTTATTGCCGGAGTGGCGATCCCTTATTCCATTGTGTCGAAACTTGAGAAAAATGTTCCCAAAAAAATCTTGTTGGGCAAGGTGACCAAGCGAATGATAATCCTGGTTGTCCTGGGTATTCTGTATAACGGAGCATTAAGGGGCGATCTGACCGACATTCGTTTTGCCAGTGTATTGGGACAAATTGGTCTGTCCTACTTTTTTGCCTCAGTTGTTGTTATTTACACCAAGTCTTTTCGAAGCAGGCTGTATTGGCTGGGTGGAATCCTTGCCGGCTATGCTTTTATTCAGCTTTTTGTTCCTGTTCCTGGAATTGGAGCTGGCGTGCTGACTCCCGAAGGGTGTATCAATGGCTACATCGATCGCATGTTGCTTCCGGGACGTTTGCACGGTGGAGTTTTCGATCCCGAGGGTTTGCTCTGTATTGTTTCGGCTGCCGGCATTACCTTAATGGGTTCGGTTGCGGGACATTTCCTGCGTGAGCAAAGCCGGACACCCTGGCAGAGAATTAGTTTGCTATCCCTGATTGGCCTTGGCTTATTGGTGTTCGGCTTGCTGCTTCATCCGGTTTATCCGATCATTAAATCGGCTTGGACTACCTCTTTTAACCTGGCTGCAGGTGGGATTAGCTTTTTATTGATGGCTCTTTTTTACATGATAATTGATGTGCTGAAATGGCAAAAGTGGTCTTTCTACTTCCGGGTTATTGGCATGAACTCCATCTTTGTATATCTATTTGTTCATTTTATTGATGTGTCGGAGCTGACTGGTTTTCTGTTTGGCTGGGCTCCTGAGATTTTAGGCGACTTTGGCCAGCTGGTCTGGATCATCGGTTGGCTGGCGGTTGTTTGGGCCATCCTATATTACATGTACCGAAAACAAATCTTTTTAAGAGTATAATTAAGAGAAGGGCTGCGATTGGCAATCCTTCTTGCGTTTCAAATTAATTGTAAGGACAGGTTTTGAGGATGAACTCCAATTCAAGGCATAAATTAGTACTTTTGCAAGGGAATTGAAATTTGAAATTATGTCAGTACACAAAAATGATATCAAGCGAGTAACAACGCATGTCCTTTCTGAAATGAAGCTGAAAGGCGAAAAAATATCCATGTTGACCAGCTACGATTATAGCATGGCAAAATTGGTTGACGAAGCCGGGATTGATGTGATCCTGGTTGGTGACTCAGCTTCCAATGTAATGTTGGGCAATGAAACAACGCTACCAATTACATTGGATCAGATGATTTATCATGGTACTTCGGTTGTGAAAGCGACCAATCGTGCGTTGGTTGTCGTTGACATGCCCTTTGGTACTTACCAGGGAAACAGCAGAAAGGCGTTGAGTTCGGCCATCCGGATTATGAAGGAAACAGCGGCTGACGCGGTGAAACTGGAAGGTGGCAAGGAGGTCATTGAATCGGTTGACCGTATTCTTTCGGCAGGAATTCCAATTATGGGGCACCTGGGACTGATGCCGCAGTCCATTCATAAATACGGAACCTATACGGTTCGTGCCAAGCAAGAGGCTGAAGCGGGAAAACTAATTGAAGATGTCAAATTACTGGAAGAAGCCGGTTGTTTTGCCATCGTGCTGGAGAAAATTCCTGCTACATTGGCTGTAAAAGTAGCTGAATCGGTCAAAATTCCGATTATCGGAATTGGTGCCGGCGGCGATGTTGACGGACAAGTTTTGGTGATTCACGACATGTTGGGAATTACCCAGGAGTTTTCGCCTCGTTTTCTTCGTCGCTACCATAACCTGGCCGCCGAAATCAAAGGCGCTGTTGGTAGCTACATCGATGATGTGAAATCCCGGAACTTTCCCAGCGAAAGGGAACAATACTAACACGGAAAGAAAGCCCCTTTAATTCCCACGAAAAGGGGAAGAGAGAAGGGAAACGATACTATATTAAAGACATAAGGCAGTGAGCTCGGGTAATTTTGCAGGGTACCCGGAACTCGAAACTTGAAACTCGGAACTCGAAACTAATTATGCAAGTAATATACGAAGACAATCATTTGATTGCAGTAAACAAAGCCTGTGGCGAAATTGTACAGGGTGACAAAACTGGCGATGAAACGCTGATTGATATGGTAAAGGCCTATATCAAAGATAAGTACAAAAAACCCGGCGATGTATTTTTGGGATCGCCGCACCGGCTCGACCGGCCAACAAGCGGCGTGGTTCTATTTGCACGTACCAGTAAGGCGTTGACCCGGCTGAGTGAAATGTTTCAGGATAAAGAGGCCATTAAGAAAACCTATTGGGCAGTGGTGGATGTGTTGCCCGAGGAAATGGAAGATACGCTGGAGCATTACCTTTGGAAAGACGAAGCCAAAAATAAGAGTCATGCTTCGCCCACGCCCAAACCAAAAAAGGGAGCCCGGTTTTCGAGTTTAAGCTACCGGCATCGTGCCAGTCTGAATCGTTTTCATTTATTAGAGGTTGACCTGCAGACGGGAAGGCATCATCAGATCAGGGTGCAGTTGGCCAAGATTGGCTGCCACATTAAGGGCGATTTAAAATATGGCGCGGCCCGGAGCAATCAGAATGGAGGCATTCATTTGCACGCACGAAAGTTGGAATTTATTCATCCGGTAAGTAAAGTTCCCTTAAAAATAGTAGCGCAACCGCCTAAAGGAGATCCGCTTTGGGGAGAACTAATTCAGATTAAGGAGTTGAAAGAATAGCGGGATGTCAGACAATTGATTTCAGTGAGTTGCCGTTAAAACTCAGCGGTAAAAGACTACTGACATTATCCAGCACTTCAATTTTGTTTGAGCTGTCCAGAATAACCCGGATTGGGTTATTAAACCGGTGTTGCGATTCCAGCATTACCTGACGGCAAGCACCGCAGGGGCTAACATTGGCTGCCGGGTTGCCATTTTGATCGATGGCAGTAACCACGATCGTTTCAATAGCTACGTTCGGATAGTTGGCATTGGCCCAAAAAATGGCGGTTCGCTCGGCACAGGTGCCCAAAGGGCTGGAGGCATTTTCCTGGTTGTTGCCGGTGACAATGGTTCCGTCTGCCAGCCGGAGCGCAGTTCCTACCAGGTAGTTGGAGTAAGGAGCATAAGCTAGCAAGGCCGATGCCCGTGCCTGCAATGTTAATTCCTGATCGGCCGGGGGGAGTTCGTCTAATTTCTCAAACTCGGATATACTAATTTTAATTTCTTTCGTTTTCATAGGGAGACTTTGTCCAAATTTACATTTTTTTTGTGTAGCTATGCCAATGTTTTAAAGGCCACGGACTTTTTTCTCATTTTCCTGGTTTTTATTGTTGAACACGAAAATCCGAAATACAATAATAACTGGCTGGCGGTATTTTTTAGCTGCCCGCTTTTTATATTTTTGCAAAAAAAATTGGTCTATGATCCGTAAGACTTCGTTGAGTATCTTTTTTCTGATAATTGTTTTGGTTGGTTTTAGTCAACGCATCAACACCCGTGAAGAATACATTAAGCAATATGCCGAGTTGGCGGTGAGTGAAATGATTCGAAGTGGTATTCCTGCGAGTATCACCCTTGCCCAGGCCTGCCTGGAGTCGGGCAATGGAAATTCGACCCTGAGCCTGAAAAGCAACAATCATTTTGGCATAAAATGCAAGAGCAGCTGGAACGGGAAAAAGGTTTATCACGATGATGATGAGCGGGGTGAATGCTTTCGCCGATACAACTCGCCGGAGGAATCGTTTATCGACCATTCTGATTTTTTGATGCTCAATCCTCGCTATGCCAGTCTTTTTCAATTGAAACTGACAGACTACAAAGGGTGGGCTCGTGGGCTCAAGAAAGCAGGATATGCCACCAATCCGCATTATGCCAGTCACTTGATCCGGATTATTGAAGATCATAAGCTGTACTTGTATGACGAGGGCCTGAGCAAATCGCAAATTGCCCGCATTCGCCAAAGTCAACAGCCGGTTGATGGCCGTAATCTGATCAATCCGTACCAAACACGAAAAATAGTGATGCGGAATGGCTTGAAATCGATCGTGGTGAAGGAAAGCGACACTTTTCAGCGGATTGCGCAGGAATTTGATTTGAAAGAATGGGAGATCTATACCTACAACGATTACGAGAAAGGTCACCAGCCAAAGCCAAATGAAATCCTGTATATTGAGCCTAAACGCCGCAAAGCGGAAAAGAAACACCAGATTCATCGTTTTGAAGCCGATGATACCATGCATTTTCTTTCGCAACGATATGGGGTGAAACTGAATCGTCTGTATCGGCTGAATCGCCTGAAGCCCGGCGAAAGACCCGAGCCCGGAACGTCGATCTATTTACGAAAGAAGAAACCTCGGAATTAGCACGGGGTTACTGATAATTCTTATTCTCCCGTAAGAACGTGAAGTGATCCATGAAAACCTCTCAAAAACTCATCGGTTTTCATACGCTTTTTGCCCGAAAGCTGAAGATCTGAAATCGATAGCCAGCTATCGGTCGCCGCAATTTTCAGGTAGCTTTTTCCATCCGATTCAATGGTTCCGGGTTTCGCATTGGAGTCGGCTTCCAAATCGGCAAAATAAATCTTCATCGTGTACGAGTTCCCGTTTTCATCTTCCAGTTCGGTCCAGGCAGCGGGGTAGGGTGACAATCCCCGAATCAGGTTGCGGATGTGCTCACCAGTACTGGTCCAATCAATTCGGCAATCGTCCTTGAAAATTTTTGGTGCCGGTTTTAAACGCTCCACTTTGATTTCGTCTTGTTCAAGTGGCGAGTAATTGCCTTCGGCCAATGCAGCCACCGTTTTCAGCACGAGTTGGGCGCCAATTCCCATCAGGCGATCGTGAATATCGCCCACGGTATCATTTTCACCAATCGGTGTTTTTTCGTGAAACAGAATAGCGCCGGTGTCAATCTCGTGCGACAGCAGGAAAGTGGTGACCCCGGTTTCCTTTTCGCCATTGATGACCGCCCAGTTGAGTGGTGCCGCACCACGGTATTGCGGAAGCAGCGAACCATGCAGGTTAAAGGTTCCCAGGCGGGGCATGCTCCACACCACTTCGGGCAGCATGCGAAAGGCAACAATAACTTGTAAATCGGCGTTCAGACTCTGCAATTCGCTGATGAAATCCGGATTTTTAAGTTTTTCGGGCTGCAGAATGCGCAGCCCTTTTTCCGAAGCATATTTTTTAACGGCTGGCTCCTGCAATTTTCGACCCCGGCCGGCTGGTTTATCAGGCGCTGTAATGACGCCTACCACCTGGTAGCCATTTTCAACCAAAGCGGCCAGGCTGGCCACCGCAAATTCGGGGGTTCCCATAAAAACGATGCGTAAATCTTTTCCGGTCATATTTTTTAAGTTTTGATACAAAGATAAGTTTATCAAATAATTTTCTTTCGACTGTGAAAAAAGAAGGAATCCAATTAAGGTCACGGACCTATTTGATATTTTCGGTTTCGCTTTTATCACAGATTGTTAAAGACTCGAAACATGACACTAAATTATTCGCATTACTTATGACATCCACAGAACAAATTAATCTTAAACGATTGGAAACGTCAATTGATAAGTGTGAAACACATCTTCTTCAAAGAAAATTCTCATTCACAAATTCCTGAAACTTTTCCTTGTATTGATCGCTCACCGGGATATAGGTTTTTCCGAAAACGATGCGACTGCGCTCTATGGTTTCAATTTTATCGAGGTTGACAATGAACGAACGATGCACCCGCATAAAACGGTCGGCGGGGAGCTTTTCTTCGAGTGATTTGACTGTATTAATGGAGAGGATGGGCTTTTCATCATTTTGCAGATGGACTTTGACATAGTCCTTTAGACCTTCAATGTAAAGGATATCGTTGAAATTGATTCGCCTGATTTTGTATTCTGATTTTAGAAACAGAAACTGGCTGTTGGCTTCCAGAGTTGGCAAGGCCGCCTGTTCCAGTTCGATCAGTTTTTTAGCTTTTTGGACGGCTGTCAAAAATTCAGGATAATTGAAAGGCTTCAGCAAATAATCCACGGCACTCAGTTTAAAGCCTTCGAGGGCATAGTGTTCGTAGGCTGTTGTGAAGATAATCTTCGATGAATTTTGTAGGGTTTTGGAGAATTCAATTCCCGTGAGGTCTGGCATCTGGATATCCAGCAGGATCAGGTCAACCGCTTCATCCGAAAGAAATTCAATGGCGTCAAGCGGATTGTCAAATGTTCCTGCCAATTCGAGGAAAGGTGTTTTTTGAATGTAGTCCGTAACCAGCTTCAGGGCCAGTGGTTCATCATCGAGCGCTATGGTGCGTAGTTTTATCATACCAGGGGGTTTGCGTTGAATTGCAAGTTGACGGTAAATTCATCAGCAGTTTGCTGAATGTTTAGCTGATGGGCATCAGGAAAGAGCAGGTTCAGGCGCTTTTTTACATTTTCCAGGCCAATTCCTGAATGCTGTTCATCTTTCGGTTGGTTTGCTGAACCCAGGCTATTTTTTGCCTGAAACGTAATTTGCGTTCCTTCGACCCGCATGCTTATTGAAATGAAGGAAGGTTCACGATAGCTCACGCCATGCTTAAACGCATTTTCGATGAAGGGAACGAACAACAGCGGCGGAATGCTGAGTGGTGCGGCATCGTCGGGAATTGAAACCGATAAATTAACCTTGTTACTCAGCCTGAGTTTCATCAGGTCAATGTAGTGGTTCGTGAAATTAAGCTCGTCGGCCAGCGTCGATTCTCCCAATTCCGACTCATAAAGCAGGTAGCGCATAAGCTTGGATAACTTGTGAACCGACGCTTGCGCTTCGTGCTGATCAATCCCAATCAGCGAATAAATATTGTTCAACGTATTGAAAAAGAAGTGGGGGCTGATCTGGTTTTTCAAAAAGGCGAGCTCCGAGTTCAGCTTTTCCTTCTCCAGTTCTTTTTGCTTCTGCTCATTTTGGTTTAGTTTTTCGATTACCCCTAGTCCCATCGCAAATCCAGAAATAAGAGACGATGAAAGAAAATGGATATAAAAACCAATGGCTTTGAATGGCGGTGAAGAATTGGGATTTACCCCATTCAATTTTTCTAAATTTTTCTTGAACTCTGCATCCTTCCCCGGATTAAACAGGAAGTTATCTTCAATAAAATTAGCCAGGTAAAAGGTGGCAATAATTAATACACCAACCAGAAAAAAATACATGAGCTTTTTTTTCTGTAGATAGAAATTTGGAACCAGCCAAATGTAGCCCACATAAAAAATAATTGCTGCTGATGTGGTATGTAAATAAAATGAATACAATCGATGTGTGTCACCATCACCAAATGACATGCTGATATAAATAGGAATAGTAATAATGATGATCCAGGCAATGGAGTGGAGCGACCACTTGATTGTTTTATTTGGTATTGATAGTGATTTAAACATGAGGTTCATATTTCTCAAAGATAATTATTAGATCCTAAAAACAGTATTTGATAATCCAGGGATCGAAAAGAACCCAGGATGCCTTTATCTAATCCCAACCCAATTCAGTTGCTTTGCGGATTCTTCGGTTTAAGATTCCTTTCTTTATAAAGGGAATTCTGACTAAAAATCCAATTGCAAGAATAATTAGGTAAGGAATCCAGTCGCCATGCTCCAAGAGAGCAACATGTAAAACAGCCAGAATCCCGGACAAATAAGCAAACCTGTGGAGTTTTTTCCAGTTTTTCCGAAGAAATTTTATTGATTGTTTATTGGAGGTGACGGCTAATACAAGCATAATTAATGTTGCTATAAGTCCAAGAACATATCCAACTTCTCTAAAAGTCTCTACCAGACCTTTGTCAATAATAAAGAACAACAGGTGCAAAAAAGCATAAACAAATGCAGTTATTCCTGTAGCCTGTCTCACCGACAGAGATGGTTTTTTTCCCGTTAGAATTGAAAATGGAGTTAGACTCAAAATAATAACAATCCAACGGATAGCCCATTCCCCGGTTTCCTTAACCGCCAGTTGAACTCCTGAAACTTCCCGAAACAACTCTCCAGGTTCATGGCCTTGTACAGTAAAGGAATCCATTGTCATCCATGATTCAGCTGATCCCGAGAAATCCAGCTTGATCATTTGGATAACGCCAATTAACGGAAGAAATGCAAGGAGGATCACTGTCATCCATCCCCAATTTTGTTTTATCCAGTTCATAATAGTTTAATCGTGTTAATTATTCATATCGAATGGCATCAATCGGATTCAAATTCGCAGCTTTTCGGGCGGGATACCATCCGAAGAATAATCCAATGCCAACACATACGGAGAAAGATAACACAACAGAATAAAGCCGAACAAGCGCATCAACTCCTAACATATTACCGGCAAATGTTGCAAGTAAATATCCGATAATAATCCCGATAATTCCTCCAAGTACACTAAGCACAGCAGCTTCAATCAGAAATTGCAACAGAATATCATTACCACGTCCACCAACAGACATACGGAGTCCAATTTCACGGGTTCTTTCAGTAACTGAAACAAGCATGATATTCATAATACCAATGCCTCCCACTAACAAAGAAATTCCAGCAATTGCCCCCAGTAAATATTTAATGGCATCAATCACTGTTGAAACTGTACTAATCATCTCGGATTGAGACATGATATTGAAATCATCATCGTCTCCTTCTTTGATTTTGTGTTCTCTTCTCAAAATACGTTTAAAATCTGCAACAGCAGCTTCTGAGTCTTTATCATCTGTCACTGACAAATAAATTCCTTGTATATAATCAATGGACAATAGCCTTCTTTGGACTGTCGTGTAAGGTGCAATAATAACATCATTTTGATCTTGCCCCATCGTTGCTGCTCCTTTATCCTGCAACACTCCGATTACTTTAAAAGGAGTATTTTTCACCCTGATTGTTTTTCCAAGTGGATCTTCACCCTGCGTAAACAACTCCTCTGCTACTTTTTTCCCAATAATACAAACTTTCTCGAGCGCATGAATCTCCCTTTCGGTAAAAATCCTACCTGAACCAATTACAAGATTTCGTATTGGGAGATATTCTTGTGCTACACCATATATTGATGTTGACCAGTTATTATTCCCATAAACAACTTGGGCACTGGACTGTACCATAGGGGATATTGCAGCTACATACTGATTCCTGGCTATGACTTCAAGATCACTTAGCTCTAACTTTGAAGTACCCGAACTTCTTACGGGTCCACGGGTGTCGGCTCCCGGCATGATCATCACTAAATTGGTTCCTAAACCTGACATCTGATTTTTAATATATGACTTTGATCCTTCGCCCATTGCTAACATCGCAATAACTGATGCAACACCAATGATAATGCCTAACATGGTGAGGAACGCCCGAAGCTTATTTCTTCTTATCGCTGTTAGCGCTATTTTAAATGTATTCGTATAGTTCATCTTGCAAATATTTAATAGTCCTCTTCAACTGGTAATTCGGTCAGCATTTTAGCTGCTGAAAGCCTGTTTTTAACCAATTCTTTACTTATCACATGCCCATCTCTAAAAATAACCTGACGGCTTGTGAATCTGGCAATATCAGGTTCGTGGGTAACAAATACGATCGTTTTGCCTTCTTCATTCAATTTTTGAAATAAGGACATAATCTCGTAGGAAGTTCTCGTATCCAGGTTTCCTGTTGCTTCGTCAGCCAGGATCACCACAGGATCATTTACTAACGACCGGGCGATAGCAACACGCTGTTGCTGTCCCCCGGATAATTGATTGGGTGTATGGTGCATCCTGTCAGCTAAACCAACCGCTTCTAATGCTGCTATTGCTTTTTCTTTACGTTCTTTCGCTTTTATCTTCGAATTGTAATATAGTGGAAGTTCAACATTTTCAAGGGCAGTGGTTCGTGACAGCAAGTTATAAGACTGAAAAACAAATCCAAGTTTGGTGTTGCGCAATCCAGCTAATTCATTCTTAGTCAAATCATTCATTGGAACACCGTCAATGATGTATTCTCCAGAAGTTGGTCGGTCAAGACACCCAAGTATATTTAGCATGGTTGACTTTCCAGATCCACTTGTTCCCATTATCGCTACAAACTCCCCTTCTTTGATTTGCAGGTTAATACCTCTCAACGCATGAACCTTTACCTCTCCCAGATCAAATTCTTTTTTGAGATCTTTAACTTCTATAATTGTTTTCTTTTCAGACATTTCTGCTTCCTTCCTTTTTAAGTTTCATGATGACTATTTGGGGCCTGGGCCAAAAATGGAATTTTTACTTTCTTGTTTTTCCGGCTCAAATGTAGTCAGTACTTCATCGCCTCCTTTAAGCCCAGATAAGAGTTCATAGTTTGCTTCGTCGGTATTTCCAACTACAATTTTTCTCTGCGAGATTGTATTGCCATCCTTAACCCAAACTAATCTTTCCTTCTCTGAATTTGTCTTCAAAGTAGCTCCTTCAATTGTAATTTCAGGATTGCTTTTTGCATAAATTTTTATTTCATTTTGGTCAATTGATACATTTAATGCCCTTGCCGGAAGAATTAATGTTTTATCCTTTTCAGCTGGATAAAATGAAACACTTGCAGTCATTCCCGGCATAAGATTCTTGTCCGGATTCGGAGCAGTAACAACCACAGTGTAAGTAATCACATTTGAAGTTTCAACAGGTTGCAAGCGGATCTGTGTAACTTTCCCTTCAAATACTAAGTCAGGATATGCATCAACTGTAAAATCCACATGCTGACCTTCATACACCTTACCTATATCAGCTTCATCAACATCAGCTTCAACCTGCATCTGTGTCAGGTCATTTGCAATAATAAACATGGTTGGTGTATTAAAGCTCGCTGCCACAGTTTGCCCTTCATCTACCGATCTTTCAAGTATAATTCCATCAATAGGCGAAGTAATGGTTGCATAATTCAGGTTAATTTTACTTCTGTCGTAGTTTGACTGGGCTTGTTTTAACGCAGCAACAGCATTATTATAATTGTATTCTTGAAGATCAAAATCGGACTGGGCAATGAATTTTTTCTCAATCAATGTTTTATATCGGTCATAGGTTGCTTTTTGGTATTTCACCTGTGCTTCTGCCTGATCAACGGAAGCCTTACTTTGATCTAACTGAGCTCTGAGTGGTGTTTCATCCAATTGAGCTAGCAATTGTCCTTTTTTTACCTGTGAATTATAATCGACATAAATTTTTTGAATAACACCAGAAACCTGAGTACCAACCTCTACAGTTTCTACAGCTTCCAATGCTCCGGTTGCTGTAATGATATTACTTACATTTCCTCGAGTTATTTTTGCTGTTTCAAGCTTTATCATTTCTGTTTTCCCAGTTGATAGGCCAAGTATTAATCCTCCAACGACTATCACAACAGCTGCTCCGATATATAAAGTTTTATTTTTCATTTGTACTGTATATTAAAGTGTTAATGGAATTCCTTTGTAAAAATCAAGTATTTTGGCTGTGAAAATGAGCTGGTATTTTGATTGTAGCAACGCGCTTTCGGCGGTGATCAGGTTGGTTTTTTCAAACAAATAATCCACTGAATTCATTAGCCCGATCTGGTACTTTTCGTTGGCTACCTCGTTCGATTCCCGAACCGCCTGAAATTGCTCCATACTGGCCTTGTATTCCGATTGCGCTGAAAGGGCATCGACCGTGGCTTGTTCAATTTCTTTGCGTAACTCATTCCGGGTATTGATTGCTTCCAGTTCTGCGTCAGTGATGCCGATTTTTGCCAGGCCAATACTGGTTTGAGCTTGTTTATTCTGAAAAATGGGAATGGATAAGCTCAATCCGACCGATGGGCTGATTTGATTTTTCAACTGGCTGGAATAATCGAAGCCCGATTGCAAACTGGAGTAATTGGTTCCCAGGCCCGCATTCAACGACAAACTTGGCAGGAGGCTGGCTTTGGCAATCTTTTCTTCGAGCCGGGCGCTTTGTTGGTCCAGGTCGGTCATTTTGATTTGTGGTTTTATGGCAAGCGCTTGTTGGTAAATTTCGAAGGCGTTGGGTTGAACCTGTTTTTCCAGAAGCGACTCCAGCAGGGGAGAGGCTATTTCGAACCCATCGTCAACCGGAAGCTCCATCAATTGCATGAGACTGACTTTAGCAATGGATTGGACACTGTATGCATTGGCCAGTGTTAGTTTTTCGGCGGCCAGTTGCGATTTGATTTGCAGGTAGTCCGATTGTGAGATCATGCCCAGATTCAATCGCTCTTCGGCCAGGGCCAATTGTTCCGTCGTGGCTTCAATTTGCCTTTGGGCGTTCGTTACATTTTCCTGCGCATACAGCACTTGCAGGAACGCCTGGAGGATACTGAGTTCGATTGATTCTTTGATCGTCTCGGCATAGTAATAACTACGTTCCAGGTTTAGTTCGGCTTGTTTTTCCTGGTTGGTTAGCTTCATCCCATTAAACAGGAGCATGCTTGAGTTGAGACCATAACTTGTGCTGTTGGCACCTTGCAGGCTGCCGTACTGCCCACTGGCCGTTTGCAGGCTTTTGTTCCAGTTGAAGTTTTGGGAAACGGAACCCCTCAATGAGGGGAGTTTGGCTGCCCTGGCTTGTTCGGTGTACAGTTCATTACGTTGTCCTGTCAGGTCGGCTTGTTTCACCCGTATGTTTTCCTTCAGGGCATAACGAATGCACGCTTCCAGTGTCCAGTGTTCGTCTTGAGCTTGTACCCCCAGCGTGGTGAGCAGGAAGATCAGGCTCATAAAGATCATGGTTGTTTGACTTGTTTTCATATGTTTCTAATTTGCCTGTAAATGTACCGGAGCAATTAGCGAGTAAAAAAGGGAATCGAAGTAGGGGCATTTTTTACCGACGTTTAGGCCGATTTTCAGAAAAAACCGGAACTGACAGCTGTCATTTTCGGAATTCAGGTTCTGCAAATACCCTCAGAGGTAGTCGCATGCACCTTTTAGGTCCTCGCCCGGACTTTGGAGGTCCTCGCGTGACCCTCAGAGGTGCTTGCTTGGACCTTTTAGGTCCTCGCTTGCATGTTTGAGGTGCTCGCTCGGACCAAAAAGGTGCTCGTTTGAACCTTTTTGGTTTATGCTTGAATGTTTTTGGTCCTTGCTTGCATGTTTTAGATCCTAGCTTGAACCTTTTAGGTCCTCGCTTGCATGTTTGAGGTGGGGGGGGGTACCTCCGAGGTACCCCCCCCACCTCGGAGGTACCCCCCCTGATGGTTAAATAGGAAAACTGTGGGCGGATTCGGTACCTCTTCCTTTCAACGACTGAACCTTTTCATTTATGCGTGTATTAATTGGCAAACAACATGAGGATATGAGCTTTCAACAACTAAAAACCTGGCTGGGATGGGGTGTTTTCCTGGTTTCGGCCTTGGTTTACGGACTAACCCTTGAACCGACCCTGAGTTTGTGGGACTGTGGTGAATTTTTGGTGTCGGCGTACAAGCTGCAGATTTCGCATGCGCCGGGCGCTCCCCTGTTTATGCTGCTGGGGCGGGTCTTCGCCTTGTTTAGCTTCGGACAGGTGGAACAGGCGGTCAGGATGATCAATTGGGTGTCGGCCCTGTCGGGTGCGGGAACGGTTATGCTGCTGTTTTGGATTTCGGTTTGGTTGATGGAAAAGATGGCGCCCCGGCGCGAGCCGGCTATTTTGCTGACCTCCCTGGTTGGTGCGCTGGCTTTTGCCTTTACCGATTCGTTTTGGTTTTCGGCTGTTGAGGCCGAAGTGTACGCCCTGTCGTCGTTGTTTGTGGCACTGGTGTTGTGGGCCGCCACGCGTTGGGAACGCGAAGCCGATGGGCCTAACGCCAATCGCTGGATTTTGCTCATCTTCTTCTTCACCGGACTTTCGATCGGTGTTCATCTGCTCAACCTGTTGGTGTTGCCCACGGTGGCCTTAATCATCTGGTTCAAAAAATACCGGGCTTCAGTAAAGAATGTTTTGCTGGTGCTCGTCGGGGCGGGCTTGTTCATTGTTTTGTTGATGACGGTCTTTATTCCGGGAGTCTTTTCATTGGCCGGGCCGCTGGAGTTGTTTGCGGTCAACCGGTTGGGACTGCCCGTGAACAGCGGCTTCTATTTTTATTTGCTTTTACTGGCGGGTGTGCTTGCGGCGGGGCTAATGTACTCGCACCGCAAGCAAAAGCCCATGCTAAACCTGGCCTTGTTATGCCTTTTGTTTTTACTGATTGGCTACACCTCTTATCTGACGCCGTTCATCCGTTCGGCGGCCAATCCGCCGGTTGACCAGGGAAATCCGGAGACTACCTTCGAACTGATTAATTACCTGAACCGGGAAAGTTATGGCAGCCGACCCATTTTGTATGGCGAAACCTATGGCTCAGTTCCGTTTTCTTATACCGAACGGGTGAGTTATGAGTTTGACGGCAGGCGATACTTCCCGGTAAAACTGAATCCCAAGGTGACCTATGCCGAAGGGACGATCAGCTTTTTTCCCCGACTGAATAGCGATGAAAAGCAACACCGGCAGGCCTATGCCAATTGGGTGAAGCTTCGGGGCAAAACAGTAGGTTACACCAGCAAATCGGGAGAGCGGGGGCAAACCACCATCCCAACCTTCGGTGAGAATCTCCGCTATTTCATGCGCTACCAATTCGGCCACATGTACTGGCGCTACCTGATGTGGAATTTTGTGGGCCGTCAGAACGACATTCAGGGGTACGGCGATCCGGAGAACGGAAACTGGCAGTCGGGGATTTCGTTTCTGGACAAGCAACGCCTCGGACATCCGGTCGACCTGCCAAGCGAGCTGTGGCAGAACAAAGGCCGAAACAGTTATTTCATCCTGCCTTTCATCCTCGGAATCATTGGGCTGCTTTTTCACTACCGAAAAGAGAAGCAAACCTTTCTTGAAATGCTGGTGCTGTTTGGAATGATGAGCCTTGGGCTGGTGGTTTATCTGAATGAAATTCCCGTCACTCCCCGCGAGCGCGACTATGTTTATGTCGGTTCGTTTTTCGTGTTTAGCCTCTGGATCGGGCTGGGGGCGCTGGCTGTTTCTGATTTTTTGCAGACGAAGATCCGCCAAACACCGGCTTTAATCCTGACCGGCTTGCTGACATTTGCCGCAGGGCCGGGCATCTTGCTGCATCAGAATTACGATGATCACGACCGCTCGGGCCGCTATTCGGCACGCGACATCGCCCGCAATTACCTGATGTGCTGCGAGCCCAATGCCATCCTGTTTACCCATGCCGACAACGACACCTATCCGCTGTGGTACTGCCAGGAAGTGGAAGGCATCAGGCAGGATGTCCGGATTATCGTGATGCCTTATCTGAATGCTGCCTGGTATATGCCACAGATCAGCCGTAGGATTTATGACAATGACGGGGTCAAATTGTCGGTTCCCGTTGAAAAGTATAGCCGGGGCGAGGTGGATTACCTGCCGGTCATTCCACGTATTCAGGCCGCGCAGGATTTGCGGCGGGTGCTGGCTTTTGTAGCCAACGACAGCTCACAAACCAAAGTGGGCTTGCAGTCGGGCGGAGAGGTTAATTTTATTCCGGTGTCGGATATGTACCTGGCCATTGGCGATGAAAAGGTTCCGGTGAGGCCCGATAAGGAATACCTGATGCGCAACGACCTGGCCTTTTGGGATATTTTAAGCTCGAACATCAACGAACGCCCCATTTACTTCACCTCGCTGGCTGACCCGCGTCAATACGGATTGCAGGATTACCTCCGTTTTGATGGCCTGGTGTACCGGCTGGTTCCCGACCACCAGGAGGCTCAGTCAGTGGCGGCAACAGGGCAGGTCGATCCGGAGATTTTATACCGCAACCTGATGGAACGCTGCCGCTGGGAGAACCTGAAAGATCCGGATATTTACTTCGATTGGCACCACCGGCGCTTGTTTGCTTCGGCGCAAATCAGGCCGGCATTTTACCGCTTGGCCAAGGCCCTGGTTGAAGATGGCCGCAAGGACGAAGCCCTGCTCGTGCTTCACGAAATACGGGAAATCCTGCCATTTCGGAACTGGCCCCTGGATTATTATTCCATTTTATTGAATGAATTGTATTTCAAAATGAATGAAAAGGATGCGGGGGAGAAACAAATGAGTGAGCTGGCGGCAAACCTCGATGAATGGATCAATTATTACCTGAAGTTGGGTGAACTGATGGGACCCGGGTTGGTGCAGAAATTGGAATTGAAACTTTTTCTGTATCAAAACCTGGTTTCAATGGCCAGTTCCAATCATCTGCCCATGGCCGACACGATGAATGAAAAGCTGAAAGCCTATCTGGCAAGGATGGAGCCCCGGGAGCCTTAGAAAATACTGTCGTTAATTGTTTTTGAATCCGCTTGAAATAAGGTGGAATCAATGACCACACTTTGCTGAACCTTTGTTGAGTCGGCTGTGGCGTGTGAGCCGGTGTGATGGCTTAATTCGGGCTTGATCATGACAAAAAGAAAAAGAACCGAAGCGACAACAGCTTTCATGCCCATCCCGTTCATCGAAAAAATCCAGCCCAAAAAGCCGCTGAACGAGTTTTGCCGGGCTTTGCTTTTGACTGATTTTAGCATGAATGCATAGTTGAGCTGGTTTTCAACATGCGAAGCTGGTTTGCCAATGGTATCCTGCCTGATCAAATCTGCTAATTGTTTTTCACTCATTGCCTTTTGGTTTAAAATTCAATTTCTCCTTTTAAGTGCCGAAACTTGTCGGCTAAAAACTTTCGGGTATAAAACAGCCTGGATTTTATTGTTCCCGGCGCCAGCTCAAGCATGCCGGCAATTTCTTTCACCGCAAAACCTTCGCGGTAGTGCATAATAAAAACCGAACGATGTTCGGGGTTCAGTTCATCCAAACTGCAAAAGATCCGGTTGATCAGCTCTTCATTCGATATTTCAACGGGAAGTTCCGGATTGACCTGCTTCTCTGTCGCCGGACAGTCCTTGCGAATTTCGCGCCGGCGGTATTCATTTTTGCATAAGTTGTACGCCACCGAAAATACCCAGGTCTTAAACGGATAAGCCGGATTAAAACGCCCGGGCTGTTCGATGATTTTCAGAAAAACATCCTGTAAAAAGTCATTGGCCAAAGCTTCGGAGTTGCCCAACATGCGAAAGAAGTAGTAGTACAAGCGGTCTTTGTAACGGTTGTAAAGCAAGTTAAACGCTTGCTGGTCGCCATTGCAAATATGCTGCATCAGTTGTTCGTCGCTTTTTATTTTTTTGTTTTGCCCTGACATGCGTTTTTCGGTTGCTTTAAGATCAGAAAGATCAAACTGCTGTATGTGCCAATCAGGAGCAGCGGGGCTAACGTAATCCGCCGGAAACTGAAGATTCCAGTATCAAAAACATCCGGATCGTGGTTGGCCGGGCCGCTCATCAATACGCAAGCTAAAGTTAATAAAAGAAGGGCGACAACGAGCCCTAAATACTTCATTCTGTCGAATAACATAGCGCAACTTTTTGAACCAGTACACGTGAGATTGAAAAGGTTCAAATTCGTTGGTTCGATTTTTTTGATTTGGGCGACCACTCCTTTTTCGGAATTTTCATTTATCTTGGACATGAAACAATTCTCAAACTCACAATCATGCTCAACAGACGTAAATTTCTTCAGCGTGGACTGGCAGCGTCGCTTGTCGTTAGTCCCTTATTTCAGCGGGTGAAAGCTGGTCCGGCCGTCTCAACGAAGCCGGTGGTCATTTCAACCTGGAATCATGGTATACCAGCTAATGAAGCGGCTTGGAAAGTTTTGCAGTCGGGTGGAACGGCCTTGGACGCAGTAGAACAAGGAGTTCGCGTACCCGAAGGTGATCCTGAAGTGATGAGCGTAGGTTTTGGCGGCCGTCCCGACCGCGATGGGCACGTGACCTTGGATGCCTGCATTATGGACGACGAGGGCAATGCCGGCTCCGTTTCCTTTCTGGAACACATCAAACATCCGATTTCGGTAGCACGTTTGGTCATGGAGAAAACGCCGCATGTGATGCTTTCGGGCGATGGCGCTTTGGCGTTTGCCTTGCAGAATGGTTTCAAAAAGGAAGATTTGTTAACTGACGATGCCCTACGGCAATGGGAAGCGTGGAAAGAACAGTCGGACTACCACCCGGAGGTGAATATTGAAAACCATGACACGATTTCGATGCTGGCGCTTGATCAGCACGGCAATTTGAGCGGAGCCTGTACCACTTCGGGCCTGGCTTATAAAATGCATGGCAGGGTAGGCGATTCACCAATCATTGGCGCCGGCATGTTTTGCGACAACGAGGTGGGTGCTGCCGCAGCAACCGGGCATGGCGAATGGGTAATGCGTACGGTTGGTAGTTTTTTGGTGGTGGAACTGATGCGTCAGGGACGCTCACCTCAGGAGGCTTGCCAGGAAGCCGTGCTGCGCATTGTGAAGCTGAAACCCAATTTCAATGAAGTACAGATTGGCTATATTGCTATTAATAAAGCTGGTGAAACTGGTGCCTATTGTTTGCATCCGGGCTTTAACTATGCACTGTACCGCGACGGCCAAAACAAGTTGATTGATGCCGAAGCCTATTTGAACGAGGCCAAACGATCGGACAAATGCAAGTAAGCTTAATAGAATGTTTCAACGTGACCGAACCACGGGACGTTGAGAAAATGTTTACCAGGGAACCCATTATAGCATCGGTTTTGTTTCCTCGAATACACAAAAATGCATATTCAAATGATTTTAGTTGACTTTTTGTGTGGCTTCCATGTATTTCAAGACAAACCGTATTTCAGAATAACTGTAATCATCGCCAAGAGCTGATTTTACTTCATTCATCGAGCTGTCAGGTTGCTTTTTAAGCTGATTCATAATTACCTTTTGTTTTCCGGGTTCCACCAGCCGGTCGATTGGTAGTTCACCCTCAGCAACAAAATGGGCCAAGTGGCTTTCAATAGTACTGGTGGCCAGTTGCCGTTCGGCTGCAATTTCTTCAACAGACTTACCTGCTTTAAATAAGGCGTAGCTCAGGTGTTTGGTGTCAAGCGTGGCTTTGTCGGGTTCTTTTTCGGCATTCAGCGGAAGTTCCAGCCCTTTTTCTTTGCGGTAGGCCAAGGTCATTTCCAGAATTTCCTTACCAAACTGTTGCATCTTTTTGCCACCCATTCCCTGAATACCTTTCAGCTCAGTCCGGGTGGCCGGTAGCTCTTCAACAATCTCCAATAAGGTTTTTTGGCGAATGACCCGGGCAATTTCCACCTTCAATGCTTTGGCTTTTGATGCGCGCCAGGCATGCATTTTTTTGAAAAAGTCAGGGTATTTAGCAAAGGCGGCATTGCCCGATCCGGTGGCGGCTTTCTCACTTCCAAGGTCAATGACTGCCCGGGCCCTGGCTTTCAGATAGTCTTTTAAGATAAATCCATCCTGACAACTTGCCAGTCCGCTGCGTTTAATGTTAATCTCCTTGCGAAGTTTTCCAAAAGCCTCTTGCAGGCTTTTGCGCACCGCGGAGTTATCGGTTTCAACAGAGGTCGATTTGATGGGCTGTTCAAGAACGGTCTGCAGCTTTTCGAGAAAGTAGGTGCAGGCTTTTTTGATTCGCTCCTGTAAGGGCTCATTTTGTTCCGCGTCTTCGCTCTGCCGGATTAATTGTTGAATTTGCCGCTCAAACTTATTCGCTACGCCAATCAGTTCGGTTTTCAGTGGTTCGCTAATGGTTTGCAACTGCTGGCTCAGGTTGCCCAAAAGTAAGGCTCCATGCTCGTTGCAAAGTTTTTGCAGGTATTGGATTTGCCATAAGATAGGCTTAAAATCAAAAAGCTCGTTAAGCAATTGTTGCTGATAGTTTCTGCGCGATTCGAGCAGCTCTTTTTCGCCGGGTTGGTTCTGTTCAACCCGGTCAGTAAACGATACAACTGTTCCGTCGTTTTTAACACTGTGGGTTTCAATGGGAGTGCTTAGCACCAGTCCTTCGAGCGATTTGCAGCGGCTTAGCGCTACATACACCTGTCCGTGTGCAAACGACTGCCGCGCGTTGATAATTGCTTTTTCAAAGGTCAGCCCCTGGCTTTTATGAATGGTTATGGCCCAGGCCAGCTTCAGCGGAAACTGCTCAAAAGTACCAATTACGTTTTCTTCAATCTCCTGGGTCGTTTTGTTCAGCGCGTATTTGGCATTTTGCCACTCGTCGCGTTCAACCACAATCGGCTGCGTTTCTCCTTTGCATTGGACTTCAACCGAATCTTCGTTAATGCGGATGATTTTCCCAATCTTACCATTGTAATATCTTTTTTCTGCCGTACTGTCGTTTTTTACAAACATCACCTGGGCGCCTGCTTTGAGCACCAGCTCAATCTCTGTTGGGTACATGTACTCCGGAAATTCACCATGTAGGTTAGCTTCGAAACAATGGGCCTTGGATTTGAGTTCCTTGAGTTTGGAGTGATTGAGTTCCTGCGACTGGTAATTGTGGGTGGTAAGCGTAATGTAACCTTCCTTGTCTTCGGGATTGAAATTGGGCTGATAGCGCTGATTCAGAGCCCGAAGAGTTGATTCATCCATTCGGTTCTCGCGAATTTGATTCAGCAGGTGAATGAAATGCTCGTCGCTTTGGCGGTAAATATGTTTCAGTTCAATGCCGATGAAGGATGCTTGTTTCAAGGCCCTGCTGCTAAAGAAGTAGCAAGTGTCGTAGTAATTTTTTAGCAGGCTCCATTCGTCATCTTTCACTACAGGGGCCAATTGTTGCAGATCGCCAATCATAAGCAGCTGGACTCCGCCAAAAGGTTTGCGGCGGTCGCGAAACCGGCGCAGCACTTCATCAATGGCGTCAAGCAAATCGGCGCGAACCATGCTGATTTCATCAATCACCAGCAGATCCAGGCTCCGGATGATGTTGATCTTCTCCTTGCTGTAGCGCTTAATAGCAGTCGGGGCGTTTGTTCCCGAAGGATTGCTGACTGAAAGTGAGGGGTTTGCTTGTGGCACCTGCGGCCCAAACGAGATCTGGAAAAAGGAATGAATGGTGACACCCCCTGCGTTGATGGCTGCCACGCCTGTGGGGGCAACCACCACCATGCGTTTGGGCGATTGTTTTTTTAGGTTATGCAGAAAAGTAGTTTTGCCGGTTCCGGCTTTTCCGGTAAGAAAAATATTTTGATTGGTGTAGCGCACAAAACCGAGTGCAAGCTCTAATTGGGGATTGTCGGTGGTTTTCATGTTCTGGCTGACTCTTTTTTATTGGGTGAATTTCGTATTATAGTTTATTCGGAATTTTGTTAAGCCAAATTACGAAAAAATTGTGGGGGGACAAAAATCGAAGCAATTTTTTTTTGTTGACTTTTTTCAACTTCGTCAAACAATGATATTCATACAAAATTGCTGATTTTGAGATCACGGAATTCCATGCCCCCAAAGCACGAAAAGGCTTGGGAAGCTTGTAGAATTAAATGATTTTTTTGCCGTGAAACTCGCTGGTGTGGATTGTCTGGCTCAGTTCATTCAGCTTGACTTTAGTGACTTTGCCGGCCGCTACGATGATGATTCGGCCATCAGCCCGGGCAATGAGTTCATTTAATATTTGGGCTCCTTCAGCTGCTGTTGCTTTTGTGCCCGAGGTTAAAATCCGGTCAACTCCCAGTTGAATCAGTGTTTCCAGCCCTTGCAGCGGATCGTTCAGTTCATCAAAGGCTTTGTGAAAAGTCACTTGCATGGGATGCGCCAGCTCAACCAGCTTTCGGGTATTGGCCTCGTCAATTTTACTATCTTTTATCAGCAGGCCAAACACAACAGCAGGTACACCCAGCTGCTTGCAGCAGTTTATGTCGGCTTGCATAATCTGAAGTTCTTCTTCCGAATACACGAAATCACCACCTCGCGGACGAATCATCACAAAGGTCGGAATGGCCAGTTTTTCAACGCAGGCTTTTATGGTTCCGAACGATGGTGTGGTGCCACCTACTGCCAGGTTTTCACACAATTCAATGCGATTGGCTCCGGCTTCTTGAGCAGCCAGGGCTTGGGCAAAACTTTCGATGCAGGCTTCTTTAATGATCATGGTGAATTAGTTGGTTGAAATTATCGCCGTTTCGTTAAGTTTCTTTGCCAACGAAGTGGCCGCCAGCCAGGCCGTGGAGTAGGCAATTTGAAGGTTATATCCTCCGGTGTTGGCGTCGAGGTCAATTACTTCGCCTGCAAAATAAAGGTTTTTAATCAGTTTCGACTGCATGGTTTTGCCATCAATCTCGCTGGTGCTTATGCCTCCTGCAGTAATGATGGCCTCATTGAATCCGCGGTAGTCAATAACCTCAAGCGACAGGTTTTTTATCAACAGCATCACTTTCCGGCGTTCCTTTGAATTCATTTGGTGCCCCTGTTTTTTTCCATCAATCTGCAGTTCATTCAGGAACACTGGGATGAGTTTGGATGGCAGCCATTCTTTAAAGATATTCTCAATTTGTTTTTTGCCGTTGGCATCCAAATCCCGAATCAGTCGCGCATCCAGTTTATTTTCGTCCAACGCGGGTTTCAGATCGATACGGATGCGAACCTGCTTTTTCTGATTGATCGCATCAACAACCAGCCGGCTTAAGGTCAGGATGATGGGGCCGGTCAGGCCGTAATGGGCGAAAAGCATCTCGCCAAATTCCTCTTGTGCTTTTTTATTGTCGATCCAAACACTGGCGTTGACATTTTTTAAGCTGAGCCCCTGAAGTTCGCCTGCCATCTTGCCCGAAGTAACCAAGGGAACCAATGCCGGTTGTGCAGGTTGAATGGAATGGCCAAGCTGTTCGGCCAGTTGGTAACCATCGCCGGTAGAGCCGGTTGCCGGATAGGATTTCCCGCCTGTACAAAGTAGGACTGCCGAAGCCAAAACGGTTTCCCTTTGCCCATTTCGTTGCAGCCGAATCCCGGTTATTGCTTCTTTTTCAGCAAGAATTGCTTCTACTTTGGAAGAATAGATAATGTCTACTTTGCGTTTTTTTACCCAACTCATCAGGGCGTTGAGCACTTCAAGCGCACTGTTGCTCGTGGGGAAAATCCGACCACCACGTTCAACGGTGGTTTCCACGCCTTCATCGGCTAGCAGATGAATGATTTCTTTGGAAAAGAAAGCACCAAATGCCGGCTTGAGGTATTTCCCGTTTGGGAAAATATTTTTGAAATAAGTAGATTGATGAGCATTGTTAGAAATGTTACAGCGGCCTTTTCCCGTGATGAGTAACTTGCGTCCGGCCGAGCGCATTTTCTCCACAAGCAGTACGCGGAATCCCAGATCGGCTGCGCGTCCTGCTGCGATTAAACCAGCCGGACCGGCTCCAATAATCACAACATCATAGGTACTTGTCTGTTCTTTTTTCGACATTCCATTTCATTTAGGCTGGCAAAAGTACAGGTTTTCAATCAACTTTTTGATATGCTCTTCATTTAAGCCTCTACATTGAGTTACGAAAAAAAGCAACTGGGGCAGGGCTGTTCAATTCGAATACCTTTGCAGATTACTAAAAATATGGAAAGCTCATAGTTTTGCAACGTGCAAAAGTATGGCGTTGTTTTTAAGTTGCTTAGGTGTATTTTTATTGGCTTTTCAACCCTTGATTCGCATGCTCATGGAAATATCAACTTATAACCATGGAAATATTAACTTATAATCATGAAGATATTAACTTATAATCATGGAGAGATTAACTTACAATCATGAAAAGATTAAGTTATTATTTAGAATTGACCAGCCCTGAATCTGGAGGCTGCTTTCTTAATTTCTTCCATGATTCTTTTACTTGGTGAGTAAATACTTATTGATGTTTTCAACGAACATGTTTTTTGTTTCTTCTTCGGAACGGCCAATTCCTGCCATCATGACCGGTTTTCCATTCATTGGAATGTACAGGAAGGCCGGAATGCTTTGAATACCAAATATACCGGCAAGTTCACGTTCTTTCTCCGTATCGATTTTGTAAACGTCAATTTTTCCGGCAAAGTCGCGCGATACTTCTTCCAAAATGGGCGAAGCGATCCGGCAGGGACCACACCAATCAGCATAAAAATCAATGACAACGGGTTTGTCTCCCAAAAATTTCCATTCTTCGGGCGATTCCTGGTAGTTCCATACTTCTTTTAGAAACTCATCTTTCGAAATCAAAACTGTTCCTCCTTGTTTTTCATCCTGCGAAACACTTGTACTTTGGGTTTCGGTAATCTTGTCGGTGGTATTTCCGTTTCCTGTTGCGCATCCAGCGGTGGTTATAGCTGCCAATGCGATTACTACTAAGAGCTTTTTCATGCGATCTGTTTTTTTATTGAATTTCAGTTAAATCAATCATTTTATTCAAAATATAAAGATACAAATATGTAGAATTTTAAATATCAATGATTGTGCCATTTTGCCGATTGATTTTTCTGCAAGCTAATTTTTTTTGAAGCTGACGCAACCCAAAAGCCACTCAGCGTATCTATTGTGTGTGTAAATTCAAAATGAAAAAGGAGAAATAAAAATGAAGACGCTGTTGAAATTTGGTTTAATAGGAATGCTGGCAATTTGCTTGTTCAGCTGTGATTTAAATGATGATGACGATTCTTTGGGTAAATACTGGATTGGATTTGGTATTGTGAATGTTGAAAATGGATCAGAGTATACCATCAAAATGGATGGCGGGTCAGAACTTTTCCCGGTAAACAGTTATTATCGTTGGGATGAAGATGAAGATAGCACCCGTGTTCTGGTTAATTTTACCATTCTTGATGACAAACGAATTGATGATGACCATGAAGAATACTATGTACGTGTTAATTCTTTTAAAGAGATCTTGTTCAAAGGTATTGTGGACATTACGGAGGAGATTGAAGATAGTATCGGGAACGATCCGATTCATGTAGAAGAAGTTTGGACCGCAAACAACATGCTGACATTTGAACTGCAATACTTGGGAAGTAGCAGGATTCACTACGTGAATTTGGTGAAAGAGCCGGGTGAGCTGACGGCCGATGATGAACCAATTCAATTGGAATTGCGACACAATGCACGGGATGATTACCCGGGTTATCACAAGTCGGCTCTTGTTACTTTTGACCTGAGTTCGCTTCAAATTGAAGGACAGGATTCAGTGATGTTTACAGTAACAGGAAAAGATTATCAAGGTGAAGTTTTTGAGCATAAAGGAACTTATCGCTATTGATGGGTGATTGCATCAATTGGTTAAGATGATGGCACCTGCCCCGCTTTGGGGCAGGTGTTTTTATTTTGAAATATGCACTTTACACGACAGAATCATTTTATTATTCTTTTCAAAAGTGTATTTTTCGAGTTCTGAAAAAATGAAATTAATCCATGAGAAAACTACTTATTTTATCTGGTCTGGCATTGCTGATTAGTGTCGGAACAAAATTAACCGCTATGGCAGAAGAAAGTAAAACGTATATTCCCGAAACTCCAGTGTTAACATCAGATGTCATGACTCCGGAGGTTTTATGGTCTTTTGGCCAGCTTGGAAACACGGAGCTTTCGCCCGACGGACAGACGGTCTTGTTTGGTGTAACCTATTATGACATTAACGAAAACAAGCCGTATCGGGAGTTGTACACGGTTCCGGCTAAAGGAGGCGAGGTGAGTCGAATCACCAATACGGCGCTCAACGAGTCGGGAGCCAAATGGCGCCCGGATGGAAAAAAGATCGGGTATTTGTTTGCAGCCAACGGCGAAACCCAACTTTGGGAAATGAACCCTGATGGTTCGGAGGCTGCGCAAGTTAGCCAGATTGAAGGGGGAATTGCCGGCTTTATGTATTCGCCAGATCAAAAGCATATTTTCTACACCAAAGCGGTCAAGTTGGATGACGACATACATGATTTGTTTCCGGATTTACCAAAAGCCAATGCCCGTTTGGAAAATGACTTGATGTATCGTCACTGGGATAAATGGCACGATTACACGTATAATCACATTTTTGTAAGCGAGTATGGGAAAAGTGAAATTACATCGGGAAAAGACATTCTGAAAGGTGAGAAATTCGACAGCCCGGATAAGCCGTTTGGCGGGTTGGAAGAAATTGTTTGGAGTCCGGACGGAAAGCAACTTGTTTACTCGTGCAAAAAGATGACTGGAAAAGAATACTCGCTTTCAACGAACACCGACCTGTATCTGTATGATCTGGAATCAGGTGAAACCACCAATCTCACTGAAGAAAACAAAGGATACGATAAGAGCCCGCTTTTTTCGCCTGATGGAACGAAACTGGCCTGGACCAGCATGTCTCGCGATGGATACGAAGCCGACCAAACCCGCTTGTTTATACTGGATTTGAAGACCGGTAGAAAGACGAATTATTCCGAAGGTTGGGAGCAAAATGCCGGACATTTAAGCTGGTCAAGCGATGGAAAGTTGATCTATTTTATCAGCAATATTCATGCGACAGATGAAATTTACAGCCTGAATTTGAAAAGCGGAATGATAAGCCGCTTGACCGATGGAATACACAATTACCAATTGGCGGTTGAAACAGCCGACGGAAAATTGCTGGCGCAAAAAGTGTCCATGTCGCAGCCAGCTGAATTGTATTTAGTTGATCCAAAAACCGGCAAGGATGAGCCGCTGACTGCGATTAACAAAGGGCTGCTCGACCAATTGGAGATGGGCAAGGTGGAAGAACGCTGGGTAAAAACAGTGGATGATAAAGATATGCACCTGTGGGTGATTTATCCGCCGCATTTCGATCCGAATAAAAAATATCCAACTTTGCTTTACTGCCAGGGAGGGCCTCAGGGAACGGTAAGCCAGTTTTGGTCTACCCGTTGGAATTTTCAAATGATGGCAGCCAATGGTTATATTGTTGTCGCGCCAAACCGCCGCGGTTTGCCGGGATTCGGAATGGAATGGCTGGAGCAAATCAGCAAGGATTATGGCGGCTTGAATATTCAGGATTACTTTTCGGCGATTGATGCCATGGCCAAAGAGCCTTTCGTTGACAGGGAGAGGCTGGGTGCTGTTGGCGCCAGTTATGGCGGCTTTTCTGTGAATTACCTGGCGGGACATCATGACGGGCGTTTTAGCGCGTTTATTTCGCACTGCGGGATATTTAATTTCGACCAGATGTATGTGACGACGGAGGAAATGTGGTTTGAAAATTGGGACATTGGCGGTCCATTCTGGGACAAGAACAATCAGGTCGCGCAGAGGTCATACAGCTTTTCGCCGCACTTGTTTGTTGAGAAGTGGGACACTCCCATCTTGGTTATTCATGGGGAGAAAGATTTCCGGATTCCTTATACGCAGGGAATGGGAGCGTTTAACGCAGCTGTTTTACACGATGTTCCGGCTCAGTTTCTCTACTTTCCGGAGGAAAATCACTGGGTAACTTCGCCCCAAAACGGAATCGTATGGCAGCGGGTTTTCAAGCAGTGGCTGGATAAATGGCTGAAATAAGCTGACCAGTTTTTGGAATAAAATAAGGCAGCCGATTTAAGTAGCGCTGCCTTATTTTATTTGAGACCTTTCTCGAATTAAATAGTGCCCGGTCGTTAAAACGAGACTTTGGAATGAACTGTTTCGGAAGTATTTTAAATGTTACATCTTCCGAGTTTCTTTTTCAAGATTGACAGCCATATCGATTGGCACTTTCAGGGTGAAGGTGCTTCCCTTTCCGGGAATGGAACAAACTGTTAGTTCGCCACCCAATATTTTGGTAATACGCTTTGAGATGGCCAGTCCAACACCGATACCGCTATATACCCGGGTGCTTGAATCATCAATCTGCCTGAAAAAGTCAAAAATCAATTCTTGCTGATGTTGAGGAATTCCAATTCCGCTGTCTTTAATTTGGATGGAGAGGCTGTTGTTATCGATGTCTGCCCGGTACTCGATTGTACCTGAATTAGTGAATTTGATGGCGTTTTTAAACAGGTTGATGATGACCTGATTGATTTTGAAGCAGTCTGCAAAAAAATGATTACCGACAAAGTTGGATGAAGGGTTATACTTTAGTTTCAGGTTCTTTCCTTTTTCCGACGATTTTAACATTTCATCTAATAAGGTTTTATGCTGAAGAAATATTTCACTGCCTTTAATGTATTCTTTTCTTATTTGTACATAGGATTCATTGGCCAGGGCCAGGTTCAGAATATCTTCAATAATTTGCAGTAAATTTTTTCCACTTCGATAGATCTTATCTGCAAAGTTACTGACTTCTTCAGTCGGTATTTTATTCATCCTTAGCAGGTCGCTAAAGCCAAGGATGTGATGCAGCGGCGTACGCAATTCGTGGTTTACTGTTGCCAAAAAGGCGGATTTTACGTGGTTACTTTCTTCCGCTTTTTCTTTTGCTTTTACCAAAACTTCCTGACGATCATTGGAATTTAGGGCGCTTGCAATGGCATGTGCAACGGTATTCATGAGGTGAATGTCGGCTTCAAGCCACGTTTTTTCCTTAAGAACAGAGTCGAAACCCATAAAACCCAGCAAGTTTTTCTGGAAATGAATAGGTACCACTAACAATGAAATAATCGACTGACTTCTTAAAATCTCTTTTTCCGCTCCGGCATCAATTGGTAATTCCTTCACTCGTCTTATGTAGATGTGCTCCAGTTTGGTCAGCTTTTTCATCCACCAGGGAAAAATTGAAACGGGCAGGTTTTGTAGTCTGGCAATTTCGGGAGAGATGCTGGCTGCATGCCATTCATGAGTATTGTCCATCAGTGAGTTATGATCTCGGAACTGAAACATATAGCAACGATCAACTGCCATGAACTGACCGATTTTCTGGAGAGTACGGTTGATTACGTCATTCAAATCACAAAGTTGAATGCCTACAAAATCTGACGAGATTTCAGACACAAGCTTTTCAATCTTGTAGCGGTATTGAAGCTTGCTTTTTGATTGATAAAGCTCAGAAATGTCGGTAGATGTACCACTCAATATTTTTGGATTTCCAAAGGAATCGAATTCTGTAATTCCTCCATTAAACTGGGCCCAAACCCAATTTCCATTTTTATGTTTTAGTCTTGTTCTGAATGAAAAATGCTTGCTGTCTTCCTGGAAAACACGATTCAAGGTTTCGGTAATCATGCGAAGGTCGTCGGGGTGGCAGCGTTTAAACCAATATTTTGCACTAGAAGGGTAAAGTTCTCCGGGAGTGTATCCGATGAGTTGGGCCCAAGCTTCATTCACCATGAGTTTGTCGGTGTCAATGTTCCAATGCCAGATACCGGTTTGAGCCGCATTCAACGCGGTTTGGAGGATACTTTCCTGAGATTGCTTTATTTTTTGCTTCTGTTCCAAATGTGTTGAATATTAATCGTTTTGAACGTACACTCCAAATTACGAATAAAATTGAATGAAAAGAGGGAGTTGAAAAAAATTTATTCACACGAAATTAACAATGAATCAGTTAGGTCTGAATCCGAATTTCGCACCTCTATTTTATTTTGATTAATGGATTTTCTATGTTTAATTCATGCAATTTCGGAAGCAGCATTTTCATCCAAAAAGAAGATTAATTTTCCTTGTTTTGGTTCAATATAAGAGATTGGAAGTTTGCTGGCCAATTTCTCGTTGTTCATGATTTCAGAAATTCGTTTTGCTTTCGATTTTCCTGAAATCAGGAAATAAACGCGGTTCGCATTATTGATGACATTTCCGGTTAGACTTACCCGTCTTTGTCCACTTTCGGGGTGTGTGGCCACTTCACATATTTTGGGTGATTGAAGGAGTTGCATTTCGTGTGGGAATATTGAAGCGGTATGTCCGTCATCTCCCATGCCCAAAATGATCAGGTCGAAAACAGGCCAGTTGGCCCGCTCGTTCAGGTGCGATTGAATCTCGCGAATGTAATCCTTGGCGGCTTGGTCAGGTGCCAGCTCTCCTTTTACCCGGTGCACTTGGCTTTCACTCATCTCAATTCTCGAAAGCAGGTGTTTTTGCGTCATTCCGTAGTTGCTTTCTTCGCTGGTCGGCGGCACGCAACGCTCGTCACCCCACCAGAAGTGGATTCTGCTCCAAGGCATTTTTGTTGCATAGGAGTTGGCCAGTACGTCAAACAATATTTTGGGTGTACTCCCCCCGGAAAGGGCAATGTCGAAACGTTGCCGGCTGCTTTTTACCATGAGAAAGAGTTCAGAAGCAAAAGCTTCGGCTAGTTCTTGTGGGTTGGAGACGATTTTCACTTCCTTATTTTCCGCCATGATTTTTGTGTTTAAGTAGTTGTTCCAAACGATTCTTATAATTTATAATTCACAGTAAGTACCGTCATTCGACAGATTTTTACAGGGGTAACGCCATTGTCCATCTTCAACCAATTGGTCGACAACATCGGGACCCCAAGTGCCTGCCGGGTAGCCATAAATCGGAACTTCCGGATTGTTTTGCCAGGTATTTATAATTGGTTGCACATATTCCCATGCTTTTTCCACGGCATCGCCGCGCGAATAGAGTGTGGCATCACCCTGCATGCAGTCGAGCAGCAGGCGTTCGTAAGCTGCGGGCAGGTGGTAGGCATTGGCCAGATCTTCGTAATGAAAATCCATGTTGACGGATTGAACCCGGAAACCTGCTCCGGGCACTTTCATGCCAAATTTGAGCAAGATTCCTTCATCTGGCTGGATTCGGATAACCAGTTGGTTGGCTGTTTGCTCGGTGTTGTACTGATCGCCAAACAAATGATGTGGCGTTTTTTTGAAGTGAATGACGACTTCGGTTACCCGGGTGGGGAGCTTTTTGCCGGTGCGAATGTAGAACGGAACGCCGGCCCAGCGCCAGTTGTCAATGAAAAACTTCATCGCCATAAAGGTTTCGGTTCGGCTCTCAGAATCAACGCCTTCTTCCTGTCGATAGCCTTTTACCAGTTTGTTTTTGATATGCGATTCGATGTATTGTCCCCGAATCACGTACTTTTCGACTTCCTCCTCCTTGATTGGGCGGAGTGATTGAAAAACCTTTAGCACCTCATTTCTGATGGCATCGGCTTCAACCACCACTGGTGGCTCCATAGCGACCAGACCAACCAGCTGTAGCAAGTGGTTTTGTACCATGTCGCGCATGGCGCCCGAATGATCGTAATAACCACCGCGGTTTTCCACGCCAAGACTTTCGGCCGAGGTTATTTCAATATGGTGGATGAAATTGTGGTTCCAGATGGGCTCGAAAATTCCATTGGAGAAGCGTGTCACCAGCAGATTCTGAACCGATTCCTTTCCCAAATAATGATCAATGCGGTAAATCTGATCTTCAGTAAAATAATTGAGCAGGTTTTTATTGAGCTCTTTGGAAGAATTTAAATCTGTTCCAAATGGTTTTTCCACGATTAACCTTCTGAAGCCATCGTCCGATTTGTTCAGATTGACACTGGCCAGATTTTCCGGAATAATTTCATACAACTGTGGTGGGGTAGACAGGTAGAAAATAAAATTCTCCGGGATTAGATTTTCCTTGGCAATGGTTAACAAACGATCTTTCAATATCGGGTATTCATAGGACTCGGCTGTTGAAATCGATTGGTAGTAAAGCCGGTTAAGAAATTTAGTAAGAATTTTTTTTTCTTCATTCTTCCCGAGGAATTCGGTCATACGCTGACGGAATTCTTTGTCGGAAAGATTAGTACGGCTCACTCCAAGTACAGCAAAAGCTTCGGGCAGCAGGTTTTGCTTCTCCAACTCGAGAAGGGCAGGAATTAGTTTACGTTTGGTTAAATCTCCTGAGGCTCCAAAAATGACTAATATATGTGATTCGGCTTCTTTCATGACTGTGATTTTGGGGATAAACAACTAGTTAGCGATGAAGTTCTAAAAGCGATTATTTTTTTTATTTATTTGGATTACGTGGCCACGAGATAAACAACGAATTGCCTGTTGTACTCAAAATAGTTGAGCCGAAAGATTTGATGACAATCCGGTGTTTTTAATTCTGCGGCTAATAAATTGTTTTGCTTTGGCGAAACTGAAATCTGATCAGCGAAATGAATTCCCGGGATTCCGGCTGTTTTGTAAACAGCCTCCTTGGCGCACCAAAAAAGACAGTGCCATTTTTCATTTTGTTGTGTCAGTTCAATTTCTGCTGGTGAAAGGTATTTTCTTTCAATTCCTAAAAAATTCCGGTTTAAGCTTTCAATGTCCAGCCCTACGCGTCGATGCGGGTGAAGAAAAATGCCCGCCAGTTGATTGGAATGGCTGATGCTAATGTATTGATAATTGGCATGTTTTATTTGTGGCTGCCCGTTTCCGTTGTAATAAACTTTCAGATCGTTGCAGCCAATGTGTCTCAGCATCATTTTTACCGTCAGCCATTCTTGTTGTCTTTTTTTATTTTTTAGGGTGTGAAATGTTTGGTCTGTTTCCAGCAACGGAAACTGCGCCATTAACCAGTTCAGGTCTTCGTCCAGATTCCAAAGCAACAGTAACCCCTCATCGATATGAATTTCTTTGGCTAATGGCATCGGTCAATTCCAGCTTGTTGTTTCAATCAGATGAATAATGTCGGGCCGAAGGAAATCAATGACCGGACGGATAGAGTCAATGTTGGGTATTTCGCGGATGTAGAGTGCGCCGCGCAAAAAATGGCTGGTGCTGTCAGTCAGGTAAAACTGAATTGGCGAAGCGGCATTCCCTTCAATATAGTATATGGTGCCGTAAACCTTTTTGTCGGGATTAACAAACAAGCGTTCTTCTATAGCATCGGCTTTGATGGAATGGTCGTATGCCAAGCGCCGTGATTCCTCCATTCGCCTTTTTAGATCGTCATTTAGTTGGGCATAGCTCAGGTGCAAATCAGTTTTGTTGGCTGGCGTGCTGATCGTGATCCAGCCGGAATCGGTAACTGCTGTTGAGGAAGGACTAGCTCTTGAATAATCCGCAATTTCAAACGAATACGGGAGATCCCGATTTAATTTATGGTATGATTTTTCAGGAAAGTCAATCCGGAAATAACCGCGGGGTTTTGGCGTATGTTCTTTTTGGCAACTGGCCAACACCACGAGAATTATACCAATCAAAAGGAGTTGGTTTTGCATAGAATCATTTGTTAGTTAATCTCAACCTTGATTTTTTTTATGCGTCGATTATCAACCGACTCAATTGAAAAGTCAAAATTTTCGCAGGTTAATTTCTCATGAGCGACCGGAATTTCACCTTTCAGTTCAAGTATTAATCCGGCTAGGGTATCGGCGTCTCCTTTGTAAGCATCAAAAACATGGTCGTTGGCACCAGTGATTTTATAAAAGTCGTGTAGTAGGATTTTGCCATCAAACAGATATTTGTTTTCTGCAATTTTGGTGAAATAGTTTTCTTCTTCATCAAATTCGTCAACAATTTCTCCTACAATTTCTTCCAAAACATCTTCGAGGGTGACAATGCCGGAGCTTCCGCCGTACTCATCAACCACGATGGCCATGTGGACCTTGTTTTTTTGAAACTCTTCGAGCAGGTCGTCAATCTTTTTGGTTTCGGGCACATAAAATGGCGGGCGGATAATGGTTTGCCACTTGAAGTTTTCTTTTTTGTGAATGTGAGGAAGCAGGTCCTTGATATAAAGGATTCCTTTGATATTGTCGAAGGAGCCGGAATAAACAGGAATGCGTGAATAGCCCGATTCGTTGATCAGGTTAATCACTTTGTTGTAGGAATCTTTGAGTTCAAGTGCTTCAACATCAACACGCGAACGCATGATTTCTACCACATTTTTGTTTCCAAATTTGACAATTCCTTCGAGAATTTCCTTGTCTTCGGTGTGTTCATGCTCCAGTGTGAGTTCTAGTGCCTGGGACAACTCATTGACTGAAATGTTTTGCGTTTGTTTTTGGAAGCGTTTCTTGACGAAAGACGTTGAGTAAATAAGGACTGAATTGACTGGCCGGAAAATTCGCTCCAGCACTGTCAGCGGGATGGCCATGAAACGGGCAAATGCCATCGGGTGTCTTGTTGCATAAACTTTTGGGATGATCTCGCCAAAAAGTAGCAGGATAAACGTAATGATAACGACCTGGATGATAAAGCCGAGGGTAGGTGAGGAGGTGAAATTGAATAGCTTTCCGACGGTATAGGCAGAGAGGATAACAATCCCTACATTGACAAAATTATTGGCCACCAGTATAGTGGCCAATAATTTCTCAGGGCTCTCAAGATTTTTTTGGATCGCATGATTCTGTCTGCTTTTGACGGACTTGAGTTTTTCTTGGTCTTGCGGGCTCAGTGAAAAATAGGCGACTTCGGAGCCTGATATCAAAGCCGAAGAAAATAGTAAGACCAGAATAAAAGCAAGGCTTAGAATTACAGTAGTTGTCAGGGGATAAAATTCAATATCCCAGTTAATTGCTGTGAGTATCGGTAAAGGGTCTGTTTCCAATTAAATCAATTTAAGTTTTTAAAATGGCAAATCGTCTTCTTCGTTCGGTTCAAAGTCCGGTTCGCTAACACGATTTTCCTTTTCGTTCTGCGGGCTTGCGTGTTGGTTGTCATTGTTCCCACCCTGATTACGCGGGCCCCCAAGCATTTCCATATTGTCGCCGTAAATTTCTGTTGTATAACGCTTGTTACCTTCTTTGTCTTCCCACGAACGCGTGCGAATACGACCTTCAATGTACAAACGGTCACCTTTTTTTACATATTGCTCGACAACTTTTGCCAAGCCTCTCCAAATAACAATGTTGTGCCATTCGGTTGTGGTTACTTTCTCACCGTTTTTTGCGGTGTAGCTCTCAGAGGTAGCCAGCGAAAAATTGGCAACGACAACATCTTTATCAAGGTACCTGACCTCCGGGTCTTTGCCTACATTTCCGACTAAAATCACTTTGTTTACTGACATAGTTATGGTTTTAAAATTAAACAATAATAAAACTACAAAATTTCTTCCTCGGAGAGGCAAGAAATTTAAAAAAATTCATGAACTGCACGATTTGAGGCTTAAAACCTTTCATTTCTCATACGAGCGAATTAAAACCAGTTGTTTTGTTCCAGTTCCTTTTCAATTGGTTTTGGAACGGCAAAGTTAAAAATATCTTTTTTATTCACCTTAATCAAGGAGGAAGGGATATTTATTTTGCCATCTATTTTCAGGTAGATGAACCTGTAAAAAATATGTTGGTGAGTTAATACCTGTTTTTGCCAGTGACTTTCCTTTTTTATTTGAATTCCGGTTTCCGGCGAAAAAAATGGTTGGAAGTGTTTCAGTGTCGTTGCGATGTCGCTTTTGTCAATGGTTTCGGCCAGCGGAAATTCATACAGGTTTTTCCAAATATCACTTTCCGTCCGTTTGGTGAGGTAGGTGTATTGTCTATGTTCAATGACCAGATAATTAAAATAACGTTTCCTGATTTTGGTTTTTCCTCTTTTTACGGGCAATAAATCTATGGTGCCATTTTTCCAGGCAATGCAGTGCTGGCTAAATGGACAGTTTCCGCAATCCGGATTTTTTGGTTTACATTGAATGGCACCAAATTCCATGAGCGCTTGGTTGAACTGGCCCGGCTGACTGTCGTCAAGCAATTCATTGGCTCGTTTTGTAAATTCCTTTTTCCCTATTCCCGTGTCAATGGGAGTGCTTATTCCATAAACGCGCGACAATACCCGAAAAACATTGCCATCAACTGTTGCATATGGTAAATTGTATGCAATGGACGCAATGGCTGCAGCCGTATACTCACCCACCCCTTTTAATTGGAGCAAGCTCACGTAGTCTGCCGGAAACTGGCCTTGGTGTTCCCGGACGATGGTGTTTGCGGTGCTGTGCATATTGCGGGCACGGGAGTAGTACCCAAGTCCCTGCCACATTTTCAAAATTTCATCTTCCGACGCAACAGCAAAATCATGGATGGTAGGATAGGAGTCAATGAATTTTAAATAATAGGCCATACCCTGGTCAATACGGGTTTGCTGTAGAATGATTTCCGACAGCCAAATGGAGTAGGGATCAATGGTTTCGCGCCAGGGGAGTTCGCGCTTGTGTTTTTCGTACCAAATCAGAACAATACGGGCGAAAGAGCTGTTTTTAATCATAACTGCTTTAAAATCTTTATGAATTGCAAAAATAATTCATTTCAGATGTATATAGTTTTTAAATAATTTTTATTTTTGCACACCGATTAGCACGAATTTTATAATTTATTGAAAACTAAATATTTTAAGAGATGACTAAAGCAGATATTGTTAATGAAATTAGCAAGAACACGGGAATTGAGAAAGTAACAGTACAAAAAGCGGTAGAGGCTTTTATGGAAACAGTAAAAGACTCATTAACTGAAGGAAGAAATGTTTATCTTCGGGGATTTGGTAGCTTTATCGTGAAAAAGAGAGCTGAGAAAACAGCACGTAATATTTCGAAGAATACAACAATTATTATTCCTGAGCATTTTATTCCGGCTTTTAAACCAGCCAAAACGTTTGTTGCTCAAGTTAAAGATGAAGTAAAAAAATAGAGTTATGCCAAGCGGAAAAAAAAGGAAAAGACATAAGATGGCTACGCACAAGCGTAAAAAAAGACTACGTAAAAACAGACACAAGAAAAAGAAATAGTCTTACGCTTTTTTTAGCAGTAGCTTAGAAAAAGAAAGAATGATTAAACCTAAAGCGCAAAAGTGCTTTAGGTTTAATCCGTTTTTAACTAATGTAAAAAGTTACATTATAAATTAAAATTAAAATAACGTTGTGAGTAGCGATCTAATTATTGATGTCTCTCCCTCTGAAGTCGTTATTGCCTTATTAGAAAATAAACGCTTAGTTGAACTTACCAGGGAAAAAAGCGGAGCAAAATTTGCCGTAGGCGATATTTATTTAGCCAAGGTGAAAAAAATTATGCCGAGCTTAAACGCTGCATTCATCGACGTTGGTTATGAAAAAGATGCATTTTTGCATTATCTCGACATGGGACCTCAATTTTCAACTTTGAATAAGTTCATGAAAATTGCCAGTTCCAAAAAGAACCGTATTTCTTCATTATCTAAAATTCATTCTTTACCCGATATTAATAAGGAGGGTAAAGTAACAGAAGTACTCAAAGCAGGTCAGAATATTCTGGTCCAAATAGCCAAAGAACCCATTTCTACCAAGGGTCCGAGGCTAACTTCTGAGCTTTCAATAGCAGGACGAAATTTAGTGTTGATGCCTTTTAGCGATAAAGTTAGTGTTTCGCAAAAGATTAGCTCAACCGAAGAAAAAAACAGGCTGAAGAAATTAATACAAAGTATTCGACCGAAGAAATATGGTGTGATTGTCCGAACCGTTGCCGAAGGCAAACGGGTAGCAGAACTAGACCAGGAACTGAAAAGACTGGTTGCTAAATTTGAAACTACTTTCCAAAAACTAAAAATAGCCACCGCCCCGGCTTTAGTTGTTGGAGAGATTGACCGGACAACAGCTTTATTGCGGGATATTTATACCCCAACGTTTAACAGCATTATCGTTAACGATGCTGCTGTAGCTGATGATGTAGCTGATTACATTGCGACGATTGCCCCGGAGAAACGAAAAATTGTAAAAACGTACAAAGGCGGACAGCCAATTTTCGAATATTTTGGAGTAGACAAGCAAGTAAAAGCGTCATTTGGACAAACCGTTTCGTTTAAAAACGGCGCTTACCTGATTATTGAGCATACCGAAGCTTTTCACGTGATTGACGTTAACAGCGGCAATCGGTCAAAAGCAGGGGTTGATCAGGAAACTAATGCACTGGAAGTCAACTTGGCAGCAGCCGAGGAAGTAGCAAGACAGTTGAGGTTGAGAGACATGGGAGGCATCATCGTGATCGATTTTATCGACATGCATGAAGCAGGAAACCGACAAAAGGTTTTTGAACGTATGAAGGAGGCGATGGGAGACGATCGCACCAAACACAACATACTACCATTAAGTAAGTTTTGTTTGATGCAAATCACCCGCCAACGGGTAAGACCCGAAGAGCATGTAGAGACAGCTGAAGTTTGTCCATCGTGCAGGGGCACCGGAAAAGTAAACCCATCCATTCTCTTTACAGATGAATTGACCAGCAAAGTCAACTACATTTTTAAAGATTTGAACAAGAAGAGTTTGACATTGAAAGTTCATCCGTATGTGGCCGCTTTTTTAACCAAAGGAATTTATTCCATTAAAAGAAAGTGGGCTTTTAAGTATTTCAGAAGAATCACCGTTGAAGGTGTGAATGCCTACAGCTTTCTGGAGTATCATTTTTACGACGATAATTTAGAAGAAATTATTCTTTAATAAGAAATCCCGGACTTTGTTCGGGATTTCTTATTTTTAGGGCTAAATTAATTGGGCCATGCCATGCTAAAGTATTTATACACGGTGCTGTTTTTGTTCTGCACGTCGTTTGTTGGAGCATACGAAATTTCAGGAACACTGAGCCTGTCTGATGATTGGCAGCCTCGGGTTTACCTCGCTTCAATTAATACGCCGGAAAATTTGTTTGTCGCTTCGCCGGAGTTTATTATTAATGAAGCGTTGATTGACGCGAACGGTCATTTTTTGTTGGCTGGAAATGATTTGCCTGAAGAACCCTGGTTTTACCGTATTTATATCGTTCGGAACAATCTTTCTGCAGTTGAGTTTAACACCAATTCAGTACGCAATTTTGCACACTTGGTATTGAATAATTCTTCAAAAATAGAGATAGAAAGCTCCGACAAGAACTCCGTTTTTGATTCTTTGATTATAAGAGGGGCAAAGATAAATTCCAAAATCAATCAATTTGAAAAGAGCTATTTTGAGAAACAGCGGCATTTGAATACGATTAATACGATCGCGAAGCGAGATTTTCAAACTCAGAGTCTCAATAAATACATTCGAAGTTTTGTAGATAGCTGTGAAAATTCGATGGTCGCTTTGTTTACCATCTACCATATTGTTGATCCTAAAACTGACTTTCTGCGAAGCAGCCAGTTTTATTTCAATTTTCAGGATCGGTTGAAAAAGGATTTTCCATCGCATATTTATACTTATGCCTACAATGATATGCTGGCTAACCTGGTTGGTTATCGTGATCTGGTGTGCGAGATTCCACGAATTACAAAGCCTTGGCGAGACTGGATTATTGCCGGTGAGGCTTTGGTGATCTTATTGTTACTAATCTGGATTTTTAAAATACGCCAATCATCAAATAAAAAGGATGTCGTTGACTATCGTTCGTTGCTTACCGAAAAGGAATTAAAAATTTGGGAAAGTTTGGCATCCGGACAAACCAATAAGGAGATTGCCAATGAGATGTTTATTGAGTTAAGCACTGTAAAGACTCATATAAATAGTCTGTATCGAAGATTGAGTGTTTCTAATCGCAAAGAAGCAATCAGGCTTTACAACGATCAAGAACAATAGCTTCAGAGGGGGTCTAGTCCTTTTTTCAATCCAATAACCATCCAGTTCTGTCGCTAATTGTTAGGTTGTTTCCCATTTATCCTATCTACATTTGTATTGTACAAACTCAAATTCAAATTTAATGAAGCAACTTAGTTTAATTGTCACCTTTCTTATTTTGTCATTCACTTCATTTAGTCAGATACTGGAACCGGTAAAATGGAGCTTCGATTCGAAACAAGATGGCAAAGAGGTTCAACTCATCTTTAATGCGACCATCGAAGATACTTGGCATTTATATGATACTTATCTGCCTGAAGGTGGACCGGTGCCTACTTCAATCAACTACGAAGATACCACTCAATTTGAATTCGTTGGCGATTTGCAAAAGAACCCGGAGCCGGTGGATAAATTTGATCAGACTTTTCAAATGAACTTGCGGTTTTATAGTGATCAGGTGGAGTTCGTCCAAACCATTCGCTTAAAGACCGATGATCCGCTTGTTATTTCTGGCTATGTCGAGTTCATGTGTTGCGATGATGAAATGTGTTTGCCACCCACAGAAGTTGATTTTAGCTTTGCCTTTAACGACACAGAGGAGAGCGGTACCGGACAGATTGAAGCGCCCGGGGATCAAAAAAAAAAGGCAACGACCCGGATCCTGACCGATAAGGGCAAGGAAGGCTCGACGGAAACGCTTTGGTTGTTTTTCTTCTTCGCGTTTTTAGCTGGTTTGGCTGCCATTCTTACACCTTGTGTTTTTCCGATGATTCCGATGACCGTTTCTTTTTTCATGCATAGCGGCGAGTCGAAGCTGAAATCGCGTCTGTATGCGGCGTTTTATGGTTTTTCAATTATTGCTATTTATACGATTGTCGGAACACTGGTCGCTGTGGTTTTTGGTCCCGATGCCGCCAACTGGCTGAGTACACACTGGCTTCCCAATATTCTGTTTTTTATCATTTTCGTGCTTTTTGCCTTTTCTTTTTTCGGCATGTTCGAAATCGTTATGCCCAGTTGGCTGGTCAATAAGTCGGATAAGCAAGTGGACAAAGGCGGATTCTTAGGTTCTTTCTTTATGGCGTTGACCCTGGTGTTGGTTTCGTTTTCATGTACCGGACCCATTGTCGGCGCTATTTTGGTAGAATCGGCTGGAGGAGCTGTTTTGAAGCCAATTGTCGGTATGTTTGCATTTGCTCTGGCTTTTGCCTTGCCCTTTACTTTATTTGCCCTGTTCCCGGGGTGGTTAAGCAACCTGCCCAAATCGGGTGGTTGGCTGAATTCGGTGAAAGTAGTCCTTGGCTTTCTGGAATTGGCGCTGGGCTTAAAATTCCTGAGTATTGCCGATCAGACTTATCATTGGGGAATTCTCGACCGCGAAGTGTACCTGGCGCTTTGGATTGTCATTTTCACCTTGCTGGGCTTGTACTTGTTGGGAAAACTGAAGTTTTCGCATGACAGCGACTTGAAATTCATTTCCGTTCCCCGCCTCATGATGGCCATTGCTTCATTCTCCTTCGTGGTTTATTTGATTCCGGGCATGTTTGGAGCGCCTCTGAAAGCGATTGCCGGCTATGTTCCACCACAAAGCACACACGATTTTGATTTGCACAAGATTATTCGCGACGAGGTGCGGTTGGTTAGTTCCACCGGTGGAAATATTGGTTTTTTTGAAGGAAGCGAGCAATGCGAAGAACCCAAGTTTGGTGAGTTCCTGCATTTGCCTCACGGGCTGGATGGCTATTTTGATTATGAACAAGGAATGGCTTGTGCGAAAGCATTGAATAAACCGGTTTTCATCGACTTTACGGGGCACGGTTGCGTGAATTGTCGTGAGATGGAGGCAGCCGTTTGGTCTGATCCCAAGGTATTGGCACGGCTTCAGAATGAGTTTGTGATCATCGCCTTGTATGTGGATGACAAATCGAAATTACCTGAAAGTGAATGGGTGACATCGAGCTACGATGGCAAAGTGAAAAAGACCTTGGGGAAAAAATATGCCGACTTCCAAATTACCAAGTTTGGTGTGAATGCGCAACCCTATTACGTGTTGACCGATACTGAAGGCGAATTGCTGGTTGATCCGAAAGCTTACGATTTAAACCCGGATAACTTTGTTCGTTTTCTGGATGAAGCGCTGGCCGAATTCGAAAAGCGTAAATAACGTGTTTGACTAAGCGAAAAAGAGCTGCAACATTTTGCTGTAAGAGAATGGTTGCAGCTTTTTTATTTCTATCGGTGAGTACTAAGTAGTGCGAATAATTTAGTGTCATGTTTCGAGTCTTTAACAATCTGTGATAAAAGCGAAACCGAAAATATCAAATAGGTCCGTGACCTTATTTTGTTCTCGACTGTTTCACCTGAAAGAAAAAACGTATTTTTAAAACCCTATTTATTCAGGAAAAACCACATGACAAAGATGAAGGAATACATTCAACTATTACAGACACTCATCCAAATTCAATCGTTTAGTAAGGAAGAAGAGCCAGCCGCCGAATTGATTCGGCAAGTCCTGCGAGAGAAAGGAATTGCCTTTCAAGCCAAGAAGAATAATACTTGGGCGAAGAATACGAACTGGAAAGAAGGCCTTCCGGTAATCTTATTGAATTCGCATGTTGACACGGTTCGTCCGGCAAAAAACTGGACCAAAGATCCGTTTGGCGCCGAACTGGACGGAGACTGCTTGTACGGGCTGGGAAGTAATGATGCCGGGGCGTCGCTGGTGACGCTGCTGGCCGTATTTATTCATTTCAACCAGAAGAATGACTTGCCATTCAATTTGATTTACGCGGCTTCGGCTGAGGAAGAAATTTCGGGACCGGATGGCATGGACAGCCTGATTGATGATTTGGGGCCGGTGAACTTGGCGATTGTTGGCGAACCTACGCAAATGCAAATGGCTATTGCCGAAAAGGGACTAATGGTGCTCGACTGCACTGCTCACGGGAAAGCAGGTCACGCTGCCCGCAATGAAGGTGAAAACGCCCTGTATAAAGCCGTAGACGACATTCAGAAGTTGCGGGATTATCGTTTCGAGCGGCAATCGGAAGTGCTGGGTGAGGTGAAGCTGTCGGTTACCCAAATCAATGCCGGTTCGCAACACAATGTGGTGCCCGACCAATGTACTTTTGTGGTCGATGTGCGTACCAACGAACATTATTCCAACCAGCAGGCGTTTGAAATTGTAGCTGGTTTAATTGAGTCGGATGTCAAAGCCCGTTCCTTTGGCCTAAATTCCTCAGGGATTGAGCTTAGTCATCCAATTGTTCAGCGGGGTGTGGAACTGGGGCTGACTTATTATGGTTCGCCAACGACTTCAGATCAAGCCGTGATGCCGTTTCAATCCATCAAGATCGGACCGGGCGACAGCGCTCGTTCTCACACAGCCGATGAATACATTCGGCCTTCGGAAATGGAAGCAGGCTTTAAATTTTATGTTGCTTTGCTTGAGGGGCTAATCTTGAAAGCCTGAGTTGAAAATTATACAGTGGACCAAAAGGCAAATCTCAATCATTGGCATTGTGCACCTTGTCTTTCGTAAATTGCACGCTACAAAACGAATGCTGACATTGACCGGTATGAGTGATCTGTTGAAAAACCACATCAAGCTTCATTTCATTGTTTTCATCTATGGTTTTACAGCCATTCTTGGAAAACTGATTACTGTGCCTGCTGCCGAAATGGTTTGGTACCGAATGCTTATTGCTTTTGTGGCTCTGGGACTGTTTCTCAAATACCATAAGCGATCAATCGCCTATCCTCCGCGTGCCATTTGGCAAATGCTGGGTGTTGGTCTGGTGGTGGCTTTCCATTGGATCACCTTTTTTCACGCGGTCAAAATTTCTAATGTGGCGGTCACTTTGGGCTGCCTGGCATCAACAACTTTGTTTACCAGCATCCTCGAACCCATCATTGTGAAACGCCGTATTATTTGGGTCGAAGTGCTTATTGGCTTGATCATTATTCTGGGCCTTTACCTCATTTTTCAATTCGAATTTCGCTACAAATGGGGGATTATTACCGCGCTCACTTCGGCTTTTCTGGCCGGATTATTTATCGTGATCAACAAAACATTCATCAGCAAATACAACCCGGTTGCCATTAGTTTTTACGAAATGGGCAGCGGCTTTGCAGGCATCACGATCTTTCTTTTGCTGAGCGGAAGGCTTTCGTCTGGCTTTGTTGCTCCCGCGTCCATGGATTGGTTGTGGTTGCTGCTTCTGGGCATCGTTTGCACGGCTTATGCCTACGTGGTCTTCATTGATGTGATGAAAGTCCTGTCGGCTTATTCTGTGGTACTGGCCGTCAATCTGGAGCCGGTTTACGGGATTGCAATGGCTTACTTCATTTTCAAGGATTCGGAATACATGTCGACCGGCTTTTATGTTGGAACTGCGGTGATTCTGTCAGCGGTGGTTCTTTATCCTTTTATTCTCCGGAAGCTGAACAAGCGGGTACAAGTAGTTCGTTGATTATTTGTTAAGTGACTGTTTTCGTTCACGAAGTTTTTAAGCAGCTTTGGAGGATTTGTTTATCTTTGCCCCATCCAAAAAAAAACAGATTCATGCAAGAGAAAATTCTGATCCTTGACTTTGGTTCGCAATACACCCAATTGATTGGTCGCCGGGTGCGCGAATTGAATATCTACTGTGAGATTTATCCTTATAACCATTATCCTGAAATTGATGAAAGTGTGAAAGGCGTGATCCTGAGTGGAAGTCCGTTTTCGGTGCGTGATGAAAATGCACCCAAGCCTGATCTTTCAAAGATAAAAGGCAAACTGCCTTTACTGGGCGTGTGTTACGGTGCACAATATATGGCGCATTATTTTGGAGGCGAAGTACTGCCATCCGATTCGCGCGAATATGGCCGGGCCAACCTCGGATTTATCGATCAGGAAAGTGAACTGTTTAGAAAAATGACCTTGGGTACGCAGGTCTGGATGTCGCATGGCGATACGATTGACCGTCTGCCGGACAACTATACCATTATCGCGTCAACCGCTGATGTCAAGAACGCGGCCTACAAAATTGAAGGCGAAGCCACCTACGCTATTCAGTTTCACCCCGAGGTTTACCATACCACCGAAGGCAAGCAACTGCTGCAAAATTTTGCGGTTGACATTTGCGGTTGCACGCAAGACTGGACCCCAACTTCGTTTATTGAAACCACGGTGGCCGAGCTAAAGGAAAAGCTGGGCAACGATAAAGTGGTGCTTGGCTTGTCGGGCGGTGTAGATTCATCGGTTGCCGGTGTGTTGTTGCACCAGGCTATCGGTAAAAACTTGACCTGTATTTTTGTGGATAATGGCTTGCTGCGTAAAGATGAGTTTGAGTCGGTACTGGACTCCTATAAAGATATGGGATTGAATGTAATTGGTGTAGATGCCAAACAAAAGTTTTGGGACGATCTGAAGGGGGTGACCGATCCGGAAGGAAAACGGAAAATCATTGGTCGCGACTTCATTGAAGTATTTGATGTCGAAGCACACAAAATTCAAGGTGTGAAATGGCTGGCCCAGGGAACGATTTATCCCGATGTGATTGAATCAGTCTCCGTGAATGGCCCGTCGGCAACCATTAAATCGCACCACAATGTGGGTGGCCTGCCTGAAAAAATGAACATGAAAGTGGTGGAGCCGCTCAACTTGCTTTTCAAAGATGAAGTTCGACGGGTGGGGAAAGCTTTAAACATCAAAAAAGAACTACTGGGCCGTCATCCGTTTCCGGGACCGGGCTTGGGCATTCGGATCTTGAGCGATGTGACGCCGGAAAAAGTGCGCATTTTGCAGGAAGCCGATGCTATTTTTATCAATGGCTTGCGCGAGTGGAATTTGTACGACGATGTTTGGCAGGCTGGTGTCATGCTGTTGCCGGTGCAGTCGGTCGGCGTAATGGGCGATGAGCGGACCTACGAAAATGTGGTGGCACTGCGTGCTGTCATGTCAACCGATGGAATGACTGCCGACTGGGTGCATTTGCCGTATGAGTTTCTGGCCAAAATATCCAACGCAATCATCAACAAAGTGCGGGGAATCAACCGCGTGGTTTACGACATCAGTTCGAAACCACCTGCAACGATTGAGTGGGAATAGATAAGATACCGATATAAGAATCGTTGAAAAACCGATCAGTGTTCTGGTCGGTTTTTTTTATTGATTTCTACTACATCGACCTGATTTCTCCCGAAAACAAGCTGGTTAGCCATCAACTTTATCCATTCGAAGGCGGATTTGCTGATGGTTTTCAGTATACCGACGACCATCCCAATGTAAAATAGTAATTGTACTCTGTATTTCCCTGCCATTTGGCCAACGGCACATAGATACTCAGTCCGCTGAAATGATCCTGATCGATTGATACATTGACAAATTTTTCTGTTGCGGCTTTATAGATTACCGTACGATTCAGTTGTTCCTCAAAGGCAGCATGTGTTGCAGTGGTGGTGACCTGTTTTATCACATCGGCGAGGTCGAAAAATACCTGCGGCACGCTTGAGGTATGATAGACCTGCAGCTTGCTCACATCCAGCGTTTCCAGCTGCGATAGTTTTCCGTTGAGTATTCCGGAGGTGATGCTATACAACACGTCGAGTTCGCGCGAATCAATCAGCGAGATGGTGGCCGACTTTAATAAACCCGACTTCCCATTATAATGGTTATAATATTTCTGACAAGCCTTTGCCAATTCTTCTTTCCCTCCAAATAGCAGGGGGAGGACTTCGTCGTATGGCATTCCCGAAGCATCATAATCGGCTTCGGCCAGTACTTCAGTGGGCGCGGCAACCATGTAGTTACAAGTATGTCGCAATTCGTACAAAGCTTCCACGCTTCCCATTAGGCAAACGTCAAAAAGAATAAATTCGGCAGTACCTGCCGGAAGCTCTTCCGCTATATCCGTGATTTCCATCACCTGGGTATAAGATGTACCGTCGTTGCCCGGATCATCGTCTGTTCCGAGATAACGGGTGAGGGGGAAAGTCTTTGCCACTTTGAATGTGGAAGCGAGTGTTTGGTGCGAGTACCCCGACGGCACCCACCCCATGGAGTGCGACCACAGCACCAGACCAAACTGGTCGGATGGCGCCAGCTCCCTGGTTTCATTGATCACCCGGTGCAGCGTTTCGGCACTGGCCGAATTTTCTTCCGCATAACTCTTCAGCAGGATTTCTTCTCCTTCTGCAGACAGGCTGAACAGTCGTGGGGCGGCATCTTTCCGGTCTAAATAAACCACCGGCGTTCCACCGCTGTATTTTGCTCCCGCTTTTAACTGGCTCAGCGTGTAATCCACTTCGCTGTCCATTGAATTGTTGGCCGCCATATAGATCAGGGTGGTATATGATACCGGTTCCGGCACAATTCCATCGTCGTCCCTGCAACCCGTCAGGATCAAGGTAACGGCGAACAACAGCAAGCAGGCATTTCTTCGCGTATTCATACTACTTTTTTTAATGAAGGATCGGGAATTTCCGGGTTCAACGAATAATACTGTTCCAGTTGCATCCGTATCATCCTGCACGAACGGTTAAACTTATTCCTCACCGTTTGCTCTGTTGTTTTCATCAGAATGGCAGCTTCACTGAAAGAGTAATTTTGCTTCTGACAAAGGTCGTATACTTGTTGCTCATTTTCCGACAAATTGTCTTTCTTTTGCTCAATAAGAGCGAAAAGCTCCTCGGCCTCCAAATCCTCAAATACATGTGTATATTGCAGTTCGTGCAGTTCTCCCCTGAAGTTTTCAATTTCAACAGGACTTACCCCACGTTTTGATCGGTAATACCGGCTCAGGCAAACGAGGATCAGGTGGATCAGGAAATAGACAGCCGAATCTGTTTTAATTTTCACGGGGCGTTCCCATATCGACGACCAGAAATCCTGAACAAGATCTTCAACCTCTTCTTTGCGATCAATCCTGTAATAAATTCGCTGGTAGACAAAATCCTTGTACCTTTTGTAAAGCGTGTGAAATGCTTTGCTATTCCTTTCAGCAATTGCCTCCAGCAGCTCTTTATCATTCAATTTTTCATGTGCATTAGTTGACATAGAAATAGAAAATGGTTTTCCCAAAACTAGAACAAGATTGTTACAGAACGATTAAAGACTAATGAATTATTAAAAGTTTTATCAATAATTATTACAGATTGAAGTTCCAAAGTTCCTGAGCGCCTAGGTCTCCGCACTTCCTGTCCTTATACCTCCAATAGACACTCATGCATTACTTGTGCACTCATGTACTCCCGAACTGATGGACTTTATTTTAACACGAAGACCGAAGAAGTGGTCAGTGATCCTTTAGGCAGTAAGAAGCCAATAGCCAACAATGACAATGGAATAACTACCAATAATGAACGCACGACAACCGATAACTGGAAAAAAGCATGCAAAATCTCTTCTAAAGCATGCAAAAGTGCTTCTAAAAGGTGCAAAACCCCGGACTAAAGAAATAGACGCAGATGACGCAGATTGCTTCTGATTTTTTATGATGGGGAATAATGCTTGATGCTCAATGTGGGATTGAAACTTGTCAGTATTCGTAGTGGTTCTTCTAATAAATTAGAATTCATGAAAACCACAATAGACACATAGATCACATAGAAAAGGGTACTGATACTTGATGTTGGATGGTTGGATGGTTGAAGGCATTGGACGCAGATGACGCGGGTTGGGTATGATGCGGTTTACAGTTTCAGGTTTCAAGTTGTTGATGCCTGCTTGGTTTTGCCTTGCGGCGCAGCTATGTTTGGTCTTTCAACTGACCTTTCCTGTGCGCCTTCAATCTATCTTGTTGACTTCCCCTGGGCTGTTACCGCTTCGCTCAAACGATTGGTAGGCGGGGTAGTGAGGGTTTCACTCGGGTGAAGCCCTCACTCGCAAGCTACGGGCCGGATACAAATCCCGCGTTTAGTGGTTTGAGGGTTCATGACCTGCGGTCATTCGAAGGGTTAGGGTAGCCACGAATGCACGAATGGATAAGAGGGCTTCGTTGACGGGGCGGGTGTGGTGCTTGGCTTAAAGGCCACGATTTTGGCCTCGAAGTGTTGGGGTTTGCTCGATACGCCAGACCCCACTACCGCACGAATCCTTTCGTGTGGTGTTTAAGAATAGCCACGCGATACAATCGCGCGGGAGCCAGGGGTCGGGACAAGTTCTTCCGAAGCGAATTCGGGACAAGCTCTAAAAAAAGGGAAGGAAGACCAACCACTGGCGTTGTTAGGTGTCATCCGGGTGCCGCGGTTTCCGAACCGCGATTTTAGAGGCTCGTTGAAACACTCGAAGGTTTTGGAAAGGCTTTGGGCTGAATGGGACTGCAAATTCTGACCGGTCGGGTTGCAAAGGGAATTAAAAACTGAATAGTGTTAAGCCATCTATGTTTTTGAAATCTTTAGTGTTAAAATTTCTAATTGATGATAGGTATCATCAAAAATACGGTCGAGTTTGTCCATCATGTTTATATCAAGACGATTACCAATATATCCAATGGCAATGTTCGTGTCGATTAATACCTTTGATCCCATTCTGAACGTTCTTTTTCGATGGTCTCCATCATTTTCTTAGCCCTGGTGGGTGAAATTGTTCCTCTTAATTGTTTTGAAAGTTGCTTTTTTTGGTCGCTTTTCCCGGAAGCGAAATTAAACCTGCTTTTTCCATTCCTTTCAATATGAGAATTGCATCTTCATTGATAATATTTACTTTGAGTGTATTCATGATATTTTTGATAGATGTACTTAATAACGATTTATAAAGATATAAGATTCAAAATAAAAGCAAAAGTTTTTTTTTAGTGAGGTTTTTAGAAATGCTTTGGGCTAAGCTTTTCCAACGTTTTTGGGTTTTGGAAAAGGTTATTGCCTGGGAGCGAACTTAAATCCATGAAATAATTTGTACTTTTGGTTATCTGAAAAAACTTTACAAAACTTTTACCATGGATACAAATACTGCAACTCCCTCCCCCAAAGTACATCATGGGCGTAACATTAAGCGACTGCGCGAAATGCTCGGCGTAAAACAGGAGTCTATTGCCATTGAGTTGGACATGAGCCAGCAAACGATTTCGAAACTGGAACAAAAAGAAGAGATTGACGATAAAGTGTTGCAGAAAGTTGCCCAGGTTTTAAACGTGCCCATCGATGCCATTAAAAACCTGAACGACGATGCGACAACCAATTACATTAACACGTTCTACAACAACCAAGGGAATGGTTTTATCGCCAATAATTACACGTTTAACCCGGTTGATAAAGTTGTTGAACTCTATGAACGTTTACTAACAGCCGAAAAAGAAAAGGTGGCCATGTTGGAACGGTTACTGGACGGGAAGAAGTAGGGGAGGAGCCTCGTCAGAAGCCCCCTCAGAGGCCCCCTCTAACTCTCCCGACGTACGTCGGGAAGGACCTGGTTCGGAGCGGGTTGCGGGGGGAGTGGTTTTTTATTCTTGGTTTAAACGCCCAAAGGTTTTTAAAAACACTTTGGGGTTTGCTAAATACCTCTGTCTACCGCATGAATCCCCGGCTATTGGCGCGTCATCCTGTCCGGCAGCCGCCGGGTCAGGATCTGTTGGCGGGTTGAAGAAACCGCTAAGTGCCTATGCGGTGCAAAACCTCACGTTAAGAGGTCAGGATGGGGAACACCTCCCAGCTCGGGGGTAGTGAGGGTTTCACTTGGAGTGAAGCCCTCACTGGCAGGCTACAGGCCGGGTACGAATTCTGCGTTGAAGGGTCAGGGTGGCGCGATTTCCGAACCGCGATTGATGGCTTCCTTTTTACTTGCTCAACAGTTGGTCAATTTTTTCCTTGAGGTATTTTATTTCGTCCACCAGGCGTTGGATTTCACCATCTTTAGAGGCTAACAGCTTATCCAGAACTTCTTTTTCGATCCCTTGATGGTAGATGTTCCCAGGGCCGGTGCCGGAGCCAGCTTCTTTTATTTCTTGGTGAATAAAAACACCATCTTGCCTTAACAACTCTTCCAATGGCAGGTCCAACTCCTTGGCAATTTGCTCCAGTCGTTCCAGGTCGAGCCTGGTTTCGCCATTTTCCAGGCTCTGGTAGCTGCGGATGTTCATATGCAGTTTGTTGGCCATGTCTTGCTGGCGCAGGCCTTTCAGTGTCCGGTGCTTCTTGATGTTCAAACGGGCGGTATCCATGATATCCATAGTGGTTGAATTTAGTTTCAGTTTATTTCGTTGTTGGTTTTGTCATGCCACTGCATCGACTTTCATACAAAGCTGGCGATCTTTTCGTTACAGGCCAGCTCGGTCAATTCGCGTAATAGTTTTACCCGTTGCGAAAGGTATTCCAAATCTTCGCGGCTGATGCTGTAATCTAGCTTGTAACGCGAGTCAATATACGCTTTTTTCAGCAAGGTAAACAGGCGTTCCTCTTCCGGCGTTGTCCGTGGGAAAATTGTTTTAAACCGAACGTCAATCTTGTGGGCTTGCCGGTCAAGCTTTTCCAGGTCGTGCTGGTTGGGCTTGTAGTCGGTAAACACTAACAAAACACAGGCATAGAGGCGTTCCGTGGCCTGATGAAGTAAAAATGCTGCAATATCAAAAGCACTTATATTAAATGCATACTCATACTGTCTGTAAAAATCTGCGCCGTTTTTAAACCACTTGTCAAAGTATAGTTGCGCCTTGTGTTTCCGGTCGCCCGGATGCAAAGGTTTGGGTGTGGAAAGTTGGAACTTTCCGCTGTTGTATAGCATGATCCCTTCTTTCAGGATATCCACAAAGAAATAATTGCCATTTTCGATCTCGGCGTTTAGGTAGTCAATCCCGTGAAAGATCACGTTGAGCGGGAATTCCCGACCGGTATCGCGACGCACTTTGTTTTGCCAGCGCTTGTTGCTCTCTTTCCGGATGGCCACCGCCTCGGTGTCGAGCATAACCAGGATGTCATAGTCGCTTTTGTATTCGTAAGTTGTTCCGTTTTCCTTGTAGCGGTCGTCCACCCAGTTGCCCCGTGCGTACGAGCCAAACAAGATTATCATCCCGGCAGGAAAACGGCTTTCAATAGCCGCTACTATGGTTTGCAGTTCGGCTTGCTTGTCGGGGGGCAGATGATCGGTTGTTGTTTTCAAAGTCGTTTGATTTGGGTTAACTAAGGTAAGCATTTATTGCTAAACGATAATCTTCTTCCTATTCCTTTTTGCCAAGTCTTTGTCGCAGGCCTTCTTCCCTGAAATAACAATTCAGGTGATCCATCAACGCTTCTTCTCCCATGGGCATTAGCCTGTTGGCCAATATAAGCGCTTGGCGGATATACCTGTTTGTATTGTCAAAGGGTTCGTTCTCGAAAAACTCGGGGTCGAGAACACGGTGACACAAAAAGATTAGTGCTCTTACGGTGGATAGCAGATCGGCATGATCGTCGACATAAAAATAACTTACCTGGAATTTATCCTTAAAGAACGGATGAGGTTCCAAAGTTGGCTCATGATCCATTGCATGGTCTTTCAGGTTTTGAATAAGTTTGTCTTCATTTGTGTTCATCGGTTTATCATTTTAAAGCTTACCTGGTTTACTTTCGAGTTGATGAAGCTTAGGTTGTTTTATAGGTTCTTGTTTTAGGATTAAGTGTTCCGAAACTCGGAACTAAATTACCTAAAAGAAGACAAAACAACAAATGATTGTTTAGAAAACCGGAATTTTCTGTCAGAAAATCTAACTTTATGTCCTTAAAATGTATCATTGATGACGGAATTAGGACTTTACCTCGCCAAAAAATCAATCAACCGGGCGGATGTATCCCGGAAGACGGGTATCAGTAAAACCCGTTTGAGTGAGCTCGTAAATAATCCAACTACCCAACTGAGGGTAAGTGAACTTTATATAATCGCTTTGGCTATTGATGTCAATCCTTGTGAGGTGCTGCGGGAGGTGTGTAAAGACCTTGAATTGCCTAAAAACTAGCATTTTCCTTTCTTATTTTGACGAGAACCCCTGCTTGTTTAATCGCCTATGCGGTACAAAATTCCACGTGAAAATTTAAGGATGGGGAATACTGACGGATCAATTTATAATTGGGGTGGACTGAAAATGGAGATTGATAAGAAACCGCAATAAATAGGCTGACTTTCCGAATAATTATTATCCGTTGGCTTATCAGCCGGATTTTACTTTTTGTCTTGCCACAAAAAGTAAACAAAAAAGTCAAGGCTTATTTTTATCTGCAAGCTCCATCTTCCGAAAAGCTAAGTTCAGCGGGTGATTTCCTCCTGTCGTCGGAACTTCCCGCTTGCACTAAGCTTTTCATTTGATTCCACTTTTGATAAAAATAGGCCGATCCGAAACAACAACTGTCGTAGAACACTCATATCTTCGTGTCCTCTCCTCAGGTTCTCAAACCAGCTCAACCGAAAACTGACAGCTGACGAATCTCTTACAAGGCCTTCTGCTTTGTGATGTAAAAAATTGATCTGTTTTGTTATCCACCCTAATGTTGAAGTGAGCCAGTACGACCCCGTCGAATCCCTTTTAACCATTCATTATGCTATAAACATGCGATGCCTCCGGCATCATGAATTTGCCATGGTTGCCGCCAAAATGAGACGAAGGTGGACGGGGTAGTGAGGGTTTCACTTGGCGTGAAGCCCTCACTGGCAGGCTACGGGCCGGGTACGAATTCCGCGTTAAAGGGGCAGGATTACATTTGTCAGTGGCCGGGTGCTTGGTTTAAACGCCCAAAGGTTAAAAAACGCTTTGGGGTTTGCTCGATACGCCAGCCACCGCTACCCCCGCTACCGCACAAATCCTTTCGTGTGGTGTTTAAGATTCACCACGCGATACAATCGCGCGGGAGCGAGGGCATGCTTGAACTGGAAAAGGAAAAGAACGCACTTCTTGAAAAACTGTTGAGAGAAAGGAAGTAGTTTTTTGCTAAAATGATGGAGGCGGTTCGTGCGTGGAACTGCTACACATGATCCTCCAGCTGTTACGTAGCACTTATTTACCCAACGAAGCCAATGATATTACATTTATGCCGTCAGGTCGCACGAAACTCATTCCTGTTCCGGTTATAATATTCAAGGATGCCGGTTTTCCATACTTTTTCTCATCAATTCGTTCGTTAAATTTCAGCAGATTGTTTGCAGCTTCATCGAGCATGCCTATTCCAAGTTTAACTTCACATGCAGCCCATGCCCCGCCACTTTGTTGAATGATTGCATCTACTTCTAAACCTGTTGAGTCTCTGTAATGAAAAATTTCGGAATCATTTGCTCTGGCATACATCTTAAGATTATGATATACAAGTGATTCAAATAGAAATCCGCAATATTTCAAATCGTTCATCAATCTTTTTTTATCTAACTTTAATGCAGCAATTGCAAGCGAAACATCACAAAAATGTCTTTTAGGAGATTTGCGCAATGAAGCGGACGAGCGTATGTGTGTGTTAAATGCGGGTTGTTCTTCAAATATCATCAATTGCGACAAAGCATTCAGGTAATCAATAATGGTAGGGCGCGATAAATCGGTATCTTCAACAGCTTTAATATCTTTTTCCAAGGTAGTATTATCAACTAAAGTGGCAATATTCCGGGCAAGGGAACGAAGCAAAGAACGAACTTTTTGAGGATCACGTTTCACATTTGAAACCCGGCTCATATCTGCCTCTGCCAGCAAATCGACATAACTTCTGTTTAACAGAATCGCCTCATTAAGAGAAGTGTTTAGCAACGCGGGCCAACCTCCTTTAATCATTCTTTCAACAATCAATTCAATGGATAGACTATTGTCTGAATATGCTATTGCCTCGCCCTGCAATAATGCATTGAGGCTAACTATACCTGAAGAATAGCCCATTTCCTGCCATGACATCGTCTGCATTTCAACAACAGTAAATCTTCCGGCTCCACTGTGCAATTTTATTTCTTCTTCAGGATTTGCTGAGCCGGTCAAAATAAATTGAGCTTTCTTTTTCCGGTCATCCACTTCGTGCCTGACATAATTCCACAACTTAGGCTGTTGCTGCCACTCATCAATTAATCGGGGCGTTTTACCTTCCAGTAAAATTTTTGGATTAACGCTCATAACGATGGGTACCTGTTCATCCTGATCAACTTGTAGCATACTTTCAGCAAATTGTTTGGCAGTTTCAGTTTTTCCACAAGCTTTAGGGCCTTTAATCAACAAAGCTCCGGAGGCTTGCAATTTTTGCTTGATTTCTTCTTCTACTATTCTGATATAGTACTTCATATATGCTTCATTTACAACACAAAGATATAGTAAATTTTGGCATTTTACACTTTAACCAGTTTTTGTTTTACATTTTGAGTGCATTTCGTTTTACACTTTAACTGTTCTCTGATCGCTGGCCTCTGACCTTCCTCCTGAATTTTCACGCAATGTACGTGGGTAATCCCCGCTACCGCACGAATCCTTTCGTGTGGTGTTTAATAATAACCACGCGATGCAATCGCGCGGGAGCCAAGGGGTTTTGAGCCATTGGGTGCTGCGGTTTCCGAACCGCGGATTCTTCCTTCTTTGTTGGTAATCACAGCTTACACGGATGTCATGAATCTGGACACTAACCAATTAAGTGTATGGAAATTGTTCCACGTTCTGTTAACCGGAATTTTTGTCCCGGATGGTTGGGATTACTGGGTATTGTTTGTTCTATTAGTTTGTGCGAATGTAATTTGGTGAGGGTCCTATTTAGATGGCCCGATACTTTTTTAAGACCTAATGACTGCATCAATTCTTTTCGGGAAAGCGGACCATCTTGTAATTTGATAAGAATTAAGCTAAACAATGTCTTCTCTTTTTGTTCTTGCCCCAGCTCTTGCCCCAGCTCTTGCCCCAGCTCTTGCCCCAGCTCTTGCCCCAGCTCTTGCCCCAGCTCTTGTTGCGCTTTATAGTTTGACTTGATGAACTGTACCTGGAATGACAAGCCCACTTCTTTCCAGCTAAATTCGATGTTGGGATATATTTTTAATTCATCTGCAATAAGTTTTAGCCCATTTCCCCACTGGTCGATTACTCCCAGATGTTTAAACACAGGGGCTATCACTTTGTTGCGGGCATCAGACTGGCGGCTTTCCATGTCCGCGTAATCGATAGACGGCGGTAACAGTCCGGGGCTGGTCACTTCGACCATATCATCATAAACAGCCACTTTTATATCTTTTCCGGTTAATGAATAATCGCGGTGAACAATGGCATTACGGATCACCTCACGAATGGCATTGACGGGGTACTCCCATCTTGATACGGTATAGACCCCTTCGGTAACAGCCCCTTTATTGATATGCCGCAGTACAAAATTATAGGCTTCTTCGGCCTGTCGGGCAATGTTTGAAAGTATGCTTTTTTGGTCGATAAATTCTTCCGAACTCACCCCTTTAAAACGGGCACATTCCACTTTTGCGAAATGGAATAGGGAGTTGCGTAAATCGTCGTCTGATAACAAAACCAATGCATGGGTTGGATAGGCTATCCCCTGAGTCAATTTTATGAGTTCTAGCTTCTTAAGTGTTTGTTTCGTTAGCTTTTCTCCTGTCTTTTCGAGAAAAACAGCCTGGAAGGATTCCGTGTTTAAGGCATCGGCCGGTTTTTCCATAGCGATCTCTCCATCGAACGAAATATTTCGTTTTCTTCGCTCCAGCTCCGCGATAATGGGTTCATCGGCCAACCTGTTCGAAGACCCCACCCGGATGTATGTGCCTTGCAGTTTTCCCTTTTCTTTCAGGTAATAGGGAGGCACGCTTCCCCGGTACACCGAAACTTTGATGAGCTGTTTGTTGTCAATGTTTAAAAATGAAATATCGGGCAATATCCCAGGATAACATTTGTTATGGATGATGTTGCTGATTTGTTCCTCCAGTCCGACCAGCTGCTCTTCGGGGACACCAGTAATCTCACGCGGTTTATTCCTGACCCCGATATATAGATCACCACCGGCATCGTTGGCAAAGGCAACAACTGTTTTCGACAGATCGGATCGAGCTGGCATCGACTCCTTTAATTCGAGCCTGCGCCCTTCCGGTTGATTGATAATGGTGAGAATGTTCATTTAATTGTGTTTTTAAGTAATGTTGCAGTTGGAAACTGCAACTCCTGGACCAGTACTACTCTCAAAATTGCCACAATTACGTGATAGAATCGCGCAGTAGCAGGAAAAATCGAGCGTAGCTATAACTAGTTCGTTCATGCGTACAAAAATAAGCCTAATTTTTGTTTTTAACCCGCTTGCGTTGCCCGGAACCGCTTGGTGTATTAATTTATTGGGTGTCGTGGTTTTGGAAGCGCTTTGGGGTAAACTTTTCCAACGTTTTTGGGTTTTGGATAGATATTTCGGTGTAATTGTGCCACTTGTTTCGGTGATGTTGTGCCACAAAAAAAGAATGACTTCCAGACCAAAATTATTAAATTATTTGAGTTTTCTTCATTTTGTTTTTCCTCAGCGATTCGCCGGTTAATTCAATCCGGTGAGAAGCATGTACCAGACGGTCTAAAATGGCATCGGCAATGGTTCCTTCCCCTATTGTTTCATGCCAGTTTTTTACCGGTATCTGTGCTGCAATGATCAGGGAGGTCTTGTCGTATTTCAGTTCAACTATATCCATGAGGGCATTTCTTGCCTGGTCATCAAAAGACATTAACCCAAAATCATCGAGTATGAGCAGATCGCTTTTCTCAATCTTATTCAACAGCTTAAGGTAGGTTCCTTCGAGCTTCGAGAGTTTAATTTGGTCGACGAGCCGCGCAAAGTTAAAGTACATGGTTTTGTGTTGCATGGTGCAGGCATTATGCCCCAGCGCCTGTGCCAGGTAGCTTTTCCCTGTACCGGTTGCCCCGGTGATGATCACATTCTCGCCGCGTTTGATAAAATCAAGCAAAGCCAGTCGTTCAAAGGTGTTTTTGTCCAGGGAACGGTTGGCCGAGTAATTTACATCCTGTACCGAGGCGGGGTACCTGAAGCCCGCCGAGGCAATCAGGTTCCGGATACGTTTGTTGTACCGGTATTCCCATTCCTGATCAATCAGCAAGGCTAGGTACTGGTCAAGCGTAAAATCCCTGTGCAGGTTGTTTTGCGTGCTGTTGTAGTAATTTTCGGCCATGGCATACAGCCGCATTTGTTTCATCTTTTCAATGGTGCTTTGATTGTTCATTTCTATTTATTTTAAGATGGTTAATTATAAGATTCAGGGCCCCGTATGTTCATGTGTACAGGAATAGAAAGTTGCTGTGGTGTGGGTTCCATCATTTTATCCATGTTGTTTTCCAAAATGCGTTTGATGGTACGGTAGCTGTACCTTTCATGGGGCAGGGCCATGGTACAGGCTGTTTCAATCCGGTGTTTGTCGAAGGCTTTCTTCAGGCTTAAAATACCCAGTGCCTGCTTATAACCTGTTTCAGGATAATCCTGCTGCCGGATCAATAAAGCGATGTATTCACTTGTTTTTACCCCAATGTTTTGGGCCAGTTTGTTAAAGTATTCCGGGCTCCAGTCGCTGTAAAACCGGTGGGTGCTGCTCATGTGTTCTTTGATGGTCACGTATTGTCCGGGGCGGAAAAACCTTTTATGGCAGGCAATACGCTCAGATCCACAGTAAATCTCAATGGTGTCCCGGTTGTATTGCAGCTCAACCTGGCGGCCAATGTAACGGTACGGGACACTGTAATAGTTTTTGGTATCTGACAGGTAGATGTACCCCATTTTCTGCACCTTGGCCCGCTTGTAATGCTTGACTTGATATGGCTCTGAAGGTAATGGATGAAGGTATTCCTGCTCCAGGTCAACAAACAGTTTGCGACGGCTGGCCTGGTAGGTTTCCATCAGGCAGGCATTGTATCTTTCAAGCTCGGTACCAAGCTGGACATTGAGCTCGTCCAGGCTAAAAAAGGCCATGTTCCGAAGCGGAAAGAAAATGCGTTGATAAACCAGCCTTACGGCCCCTTCAACCATCGCCTTGTCCTGGGGTGAGTACGAACGCGTGGGGTTGATCACGCAGCCGTAATGGAGCGCCAGGTCCTTCAGTGTTTTATTCAAAACCGGTTCGTACTTGCTGGCTTTGGTAACGGCCGACTTTAGATTATCGGGGACAATGGCTTTGGTGCTTCCCCCTAAAAACCGGAAACAATTGTTGATCGAACTGATAAAGTCCTCGCGTCCCTGGCTAAGGCTGGCTTCAACATAAGTGTAGCCACTGCAGGGAAGGATGCCAACAAACACTTCAACCTCCCGGATTTCCCCGGTTGATTTATCAATGACCTGAAGCTTTTTACCGCAATAATCTACCAGCAGGTTGTCGCCGGCTTTATGCATAAACTTCCCGCTTGCTTTGGTTTGTCCCAGCCATACGTTCAAGTGCTCGTTAAACTGGGTATAGCCGTAGCCTTCCGGATGCTTGCAAAGGTACTCTTTCCACAGAACCTCCCGTGTGGCCCCGGGCAAAAGCAGTTGCTGCTTAAAATAGGAGAAGTATTGCGACAGCTCTTCGTAACGGTCAATGTCCGAAGACGTTCGGTTTGGAAAGAGTTCCTTCAGCCCTGCATCGCCCAGCAGCAACAAATCTGCATAGGTGCTGCCCGTAGCTTTCAATTGCCGCACATAATAATTTACCGTATTGCGGTGAATCGATAAAATGGAGGAGCAACTGCGGTTGCTCTCTCCCCTGATTTTTAACTGGATTAATTGTCGTACATCCATAATATCTATCTTTTTTGCGGCCATATCCCTGAGTTTGGTTATCAGCGATAAGATAGAAATCATTCTTCTGTATAATCAGTGGCACAACTTGGCCCGAAACACGTGGCACACTTTCGACCGAAATACCTGGCACAACTTGAACCGAAATGGGTGGCACAACTTCGACCGTTTTATCTATTTGGAAAAGTTTATTGCCGGGGAGCGAACTTAAATCCATGAAATAATTTGTACTTTTGGTTATCTGAAAAAACTTTACAAAACTTTTACCATGGATACAAATACCGCAACTCCCTCCCCCAAAGTACATCATGGGCGTAACATTAAACGGCTGCGTGAAATGCTCGGCGTAAAACAGGAAGCTATTGCCATTGAGTTGGACATGACCCAGCAAACGATTTCGAAACTGGAACAAAAAGAAGAGATTGACGATAAAGTGTTGCAGAAAGTTGCCCAGGTTTTAAACGTGCCCATCGATGCCATTAAAAACCTGAACGACGATGCGACCACCAATTACATCAATACTTTCTACGATAATCAAGGACATGGTTTTTTTGCCAATAACGTCAATTTTAACCCGGTCGATAAAGTTGTTGAGCTTTATGAACGTTTACTAACCGCCGAAAAGGAAAAAGTGGCCATGTTAGAACGTTTGCTGGAGGGGAAGAAGTAGGAGCCCTCTCTAACTCCCCCGAAGGGTGAGGACCTGGTTCGGAGCGGGTTGCAGGGGAGGTGGTTTTTTATGCTTGGTTTATTTTGACCCTTCCGGTTCCGATAAATCGAAACCACCTTCCCTTAAAAAAGGGAAGGAAGACCAACCACTGGCGTTGTTGGGTGTCATCCGGGTGTCGCGGTTTCCGAACCGCGATTTTTGAAAGCATGTTAATAGACCACTTCCTTTTGAAAGGCTTTGTAATGAAAGCAATCGATGGTACCCAGGGGTGGTTGTGTTTGATCTTTTGCTGAGAGTTGGATGTCTCTTTCCGGAATTAACCAATCGATGTTCAGCTTCGGATCGTTCCAAAGCAGGCCGCCATCATAGTCCGGGGCGTAGTAGTTATCGCATTTGTAGGCAAATACCGCCGTTTCGCTCAGAACAATAAAGCCGTGGGCAAATCCTTGGGGAACCCACAACTGGCGTTGATTTTCGGCTGACAGGCGTTCGGCTACATGTTTTCCAAAGGTGGGTGAGCCGATCCGGATATCTACGGCAACGTCCAGCACTTCGCCTTCGATGCAACGAACCAATTTGGACTGGGTATAGGGTGGACGCTGAAAATGCAATCCGCGCAATACGCCATAGGATGATCTGGATTGATTGTCCTGGATAAAATGAATTGAGCCAACATGTTTTTCAAAAACATCCTGGCGGAATGATTCGAAGAAGTATCCCCGGTGATCGCCAAATAATTTGGGTTCAAAGATCAGCACGTCGGGAATGGTTGTTTGTATGATGTTCATTGTTTTGTGTTTATCCCCTGACGGGGAATTTTTCAATCATTAAAAATCGCGGTCTTTCTATTGATATTAAAGCCCCACGGGCTAAGTGCCAATTATCTAACCACCTTTCTTGTTTATCGCGGTGTTTAAGAATAATCATGCGATACAATCGCACGTGAGCCGGTGGTTTTGGAAAAGTTTAATTTTTTACGATTTCATCAATTTTGAGGAGAACCCTTTCCCAATCGTCATCATTAATTTGGAAATCATGATAAGCATCTACAAATAAAAGGTCAATACTTGTACTGAGTGCATATTTGTTTTTTACTTCCAAACCACCATATTCATCTTTTGTGCCTTGTATGATTAGCATTGGGGTTTTCAAATTTGCTAAATGCAGATATCGATCAGGTTCTGTGCCCTTGTCGGGGTGTTTGAAGGGGTAGCCCAAACAAATGATGTGTTTAATTTTTAAGTCATCAGCAACAACCGACGCTACTCTTCCTCCCGATGATCTGGAAATGACTATGATTTCATACTTTTCACTCAGATCAGTAATTGTTTTTCTTAGTTTCCGGGATCGTGACTCGATGGAAGTATCACGTCGCCCTGCTAATAAATAGTGGAAATAATGCCAGTGTGTAAACCCATAAAGAACCTGAACCATTCTCACATTTAGCTTTTGTATGGCTGCCGGTAATCTCCCATTGAAATTACGCTCAAAATTACGTAAGCGATATAAGGCAGCGCCGGCCGGGTCTTCCCATATTATTTTGTGGTTGTATTTTCGTAAATGACTTAGCAATACATGGTTGAGCGAGTCATCTTGTTGCCAATTATCGCGGCCAATAAGCAAGAAAACTGTTTTTTTCACTATGCTTCTCTTTTAGGTACTTATATCAATCAATTTTCGTAGGGTTTTCCGAACCACGGATTTTTTTTTTGAGGCTGTCACGTCTGACGTTATTGACAGGGCGGGGTATAGTACTGTTTGAATAGTTCTAAGTATTGATTAGCGATTTTTTGCCAAGTGTATTCCTTGTCGGCTATTGCTTTCATTTCATTGCCCAACTTTTGAATTTCAGGTTCAGAAATATTTTGGATTAGCCGTACAAGTTCTTCTTTATTTTTGAAGTACTTTGCTTTATTCTGAGTGGTTTCCCGGTTGTAGTAAACATCGAAGGAGAACACAGGAAGCCCTAAACTCATGGCTTCAACAAGCGAAGGGTTGGTTCCTCCGGCACTGTGCCCATGGACATAAATTTTGCAGTTACTTCTGATTTGATCTAATTTATTTTGATTATAGATTGGATCTAGTAAGATAGTTGAAGCGCTAGATTTATATTTTTCTTTCAGTTTTATTCCGTAATCACTTTTATTCCAATTACCTATAATAACCAGAGGAAGTGGAGAATGACTGAAGGCTTCCAAAATCAAATGGATATTGTTCTCCGGCTCAATACGACACACCTTAAATGCGTACTCCTTAGGGATTCCGTATTGTTGGATCACTTCTGGTGATGATGGGACTTTCTGTGCGTGGTCTCCACCGTATGCAATCATTCTGCTGGTTTTCTTGTATTCATCGAGTACGTAGTCTTGAATAGCTTTATTATCCGATATAATAACATCGCCGAATTTCACAGCCAGCCTTTCTGAATATTTTAGGAATTTTTTAATCGGTTTATTCCATTTTTCTCGCCGATGTTCTAACCCATCAATATTGATTATCAATTTTGTCTTAGGATAAAACAACCGAAATAGCGGAAGAATAATACAACCTGACACTCCCAATATTAAAATTAAATCATGGGAACGAGCAGCGTGAAATAAGGATAGAATGTCGTATGCGGTGCTTTGCATCCCGTTGGCGTCGAGCGGCAAATATCTTAATGTTGCCCCATTATGCTTTAGTAATTTGTCTTTATATTTTTTTGAGCTACAATAGACCGTGATTTTTATTTTAGTTCCAATATGTTTCGTGAGGTATTCGGTTAGCGTTTCAAAACCACCGTATTTACTAGGGATACCGGCTGTCCCAATGATTGCAATTTTTTTACTTGTGTGCATTCTTGTTGATAATTTCATTAGCAAAGCCTCGGGCTATATTTTTCCAGTCGTATGTTTCTCTTATGGCTGACATTACATAATTATGTGGAAACTCAGATTTTAATGCAAAATTCATTTTTTCCTTAAACTCAGTTTCAGACCTTGGATCAAACATGAAGTCTCCAAAAAAGGTGTAATCTTCCATTGCTGTTCTATTACTACATAAGACTTTGGCTCCGCAAACAGCTGCTTCCAAGGGAGGTATGCCAAATCCTTCGGCTTCAGAAGGGAAAACGAATAATTTACAATTATTGTACAACCAGTTAAGTTGTTTATTGGGTATGTGGCTTAACCAGTGAACATAGGCTTGTTCTTCCTTGGATAAGTTATTCTGCGTTTTAGACAAGTTGGGATCATCAACTCCTGAAGCGCCAACAAAAACAAGATGAAGGTTGCTCTCACTTAACTTTAATTCTTTCCATATTTTCAGTAATAGAGCCTGATTCTTCCTTGGTTCGATTCTACTGACATATAAAATGAAGCTTTTTCTTTCTAGTATCGGCAAAGCTTCTTGTTGTTTGATTGAAGATAGATTTGGTGAATTTGGAGTAATTATTATCTTTTTCCTATTGATGCGAAAGTGCTTTTCGATAGCTTTTGCAGAGTAATGGGAAACCGTTGTTAAGATATCAGCTCTTTTCCCACTTAAGCGAAAAAGCAAAGAGTTTTTGATCCTGTAGGTCAAAGGGAAGCTTTTGGGGAAGTCAAGAAAAAGTAAGTCATGAATTGTGACAATATACTTACATGGTTTATAAAGAGGTGTTATGTACTGAAAATGTGCATAGGCAATCTTATGTTTTTTTAGCAATGCAGGTATCGAGTACAAAAGCCGGATGTACTTAGAATGCGTTTTATATTCTAAGTGGATGAACTTATTACTTTGAAGTAAGTTCTGTGCTTTTTCATAATCAGAAGAGCCTACATAGATCACGAACCGATCGTCCTTCACGAGTTCTGAATATATCCCAGCAATAAAAGTGACCGTTCCTTGAGGTATTCCATCAAAGACATGAGCATCAACAAATAAGCGCACTTTTTTTGAAAGTTCTAAATTTTCTTTCATCAATTATCTTTTTAAGTAGACATTTAGTCCGATGCCTCTGGCAATTTTTTTAACTCTAAATTTCGAGATTGTCCAGTATGCATTCAATATTGATAAAAACTTGTTATACCTTCCAGTTGTAGATGCTGCTTTCTGGGCTTCCCATACAGCATTAATACTATCGCTAGCCCCACCTTCTCTCATTATAACTGTTATTTCAGGAAGAAATGCAGCTTTCAATTTAGAACCTGCTCGGAGTAGAAATTCATAATCACCTACAATCTTATAACTCGTATTGTAATACCCATAGGTATCAAAGAGTTTTTTCGAATGGAGTGAACCCGGATGAGCAATTAGCATGCTTTTTTGAAATTGAGGCCATTGATAAGGATAACCAATGACCCGTATTTTTCTGCCTTTAAAATCGATCATTTGTACCCGGGAAGATATTAGGTCAAATTTCTTGGGTGAATTATTAATAAAATCAAGGTATTTCTGAAGGGTACCTGGCACCAGTTCATCGTCAGCTCCCAAAAACATAATCCATTTGCCTTTGGCTTTTTTTACTCCTTTATTCCATGCATCATATATACCGTTATCTTTTTCTGATATCCAAAAATCGATTACGTCGCTATAAGATTTTATTATATCGACAGTGCTGTCTTTCGAACCGCCGTCAATTAGGATTATCTCAATGTTAGATTCTTTTTGAGAGGTAATGCTTTCAAGACACTTTGCCAGGAAGTTGTCAGCATTGTAAGTCGCTATAATAATTGATATACGTTTCATCTTAAAAATTTGAGTTCTCTCTCATTTAATTTATTTCTTGCAGATTTGATGCGCTCTCTATCTTTTTTTGGAGGAAATACTTATTGGTAAAATATACAAAAACAATGAACCAAAATAATTGAGTATTTATACCAACTTCGAATATGGATAAGACAAAAATTAGATTATCCCATGCCCAAAATTTGATCAAACAATACTTTTTAAAAAAGAGAAGTATGATGATTGCAGGGATTAGTCCCCGATCAAAAAAGAATGCAGGGAAAAAGCCGCCCGCTAAAGAACCTTGAGGCACGCCGGGCATTATAGTTGGGACTAGGTTGACTGTATAATCGGTACCATATCCAATCCAATAATTTATATTCATTAGACTAAAGTTCTGAAAATAAGCGATGATTGGAACAATGCGGACAGACGCACTATGATCGGCACTCATTAAAAGTTTGGGATCAAGGGAAATGAGTGCTTTCGCGAACGACTTAACTCGGATTATCGGTTCAAATTCTGAATAATATAGTATGAATATCATAACCGTGCAGAATAAAAAGATCGAAAAAATCTGCTTAAAGGATACTCTTATTCGAAGAAACCGTAGAAGGAAAATAAATAATAAGACCATTGAAAAACCACTTCCCATTGTGATCATGGTATAGACAAACGCTGTCCAAGTAAATTTATGTTGTTTAATACTTTCAGTTATTGAGATGGATTCTTCTTTTGTAATATTTGAGGAAATCAGGAACGACAGAAATGCCACTAACACAAACCGAGCAGAATGAGATGGTTCTGGCCCTAACGCGTTTAGTTTCATAATTCTTGTGTCTCCTGCTATGAAATTAAAGATGAAGGGCAAATTAAAAAATACACAAAATTGTTGAATCACAAGAACGACGAAGTAAGCAACGACTATTGTCTTTAGTGTTTTACTATAATGATGCACTGTTAAAAAGCCATCGTGTATAAATTTCTCGTAGCAGATAAATAAAACAATATAAAGGAAAGTATATAATAAGGTAGAGATGCGGAATGAATCCTGATGAAAAATGGCAGATAATAAAGTTGCCAAAAAAAAGGTAACTAATAGAAGATCAGAGTCTTTGTTAATTCGATGAAAAAGACTGAAAAATACTATCGGAGTAACAAGTAAAAGACCCAATACCAAGTAATTTATTTGATGAGGTCCTGCAAAAATAGACAGAATAGTGGAGAGAATCCACAGTATAGCTAAAGGTATAGTTTGTTTTAAAAGCATTCTAAACTGTTATATAAATGGGATAATGCCTTCTACTGGAGAATAATTAAGTTCCTTGCTTCTATCTTTTATTTTCTTCGCAGGTACGCCCCCATAAACGGTAAATGGTTCAGTATCTTTTGTTACGACAGCGCCAGCTGCAATAACTGAGCCTTTTGCTATTTTTACGCCAGGTAGGATAATTACCCTCGCTGAAATCCAAGCATAATCTTCAATTATGACTGGTTTGGAAACAATTTCAAAAGAGGGAGAATCATAATTGTGTTGCCAAGTCCAAATCATTACTTCTGAAGAAATATTTACATTGCTGCCAATAGTTAGAGTTCCTCTTCCGTCTAACGTAGCCCTATGCCCAACAGATGTATTATTCCCAATTGTGATTTTCCAGGGATTACGAATCTCAAATTTTCCATAAATGGCGCAATTCCTGCCTATCTTCATCCTCATTATTCGAAGTATTAACTTGCGAACACATTGAGACGGGAAATAGGAAATCATAAAGTTGAGAAAATAGAATTGTAGACCATATATTATTGCTTTCATACTTTTATGAGTCCTTAATTTTTAAAGCTATTTTTTGCCAAAATTTCATTAAAATTTGCTTCACGCTTAATTCAAAAGATAATGGTAAGGTGAAGTATTCCCACAGCAGAATCTTCGGAGATTTATTTTTAAAATCCACTGTTTGTGCCAATGATATATATGGTTCTGTTGTATCCAATTGTTGTATTAGGTTGCACTCAATTGGTTTTAATAATAACGGGAAAACGATTATTGGATTTTTACATTTTCTTGTTGATAATAAATAGCTGGCATTAATCCCATCTTCATATTTAACACCGTATAAATCAATCTCAAAATCATATTTAAAATCTTGTAAGTGTTTGTTGTTTTTTACTACATAGTATTTGCTTATTTCAAAATAGACATCGTATGTTATTGCGGTTTCATCAAATTTGGCAAATCTTAATTGTTCCGTACTTATTGCAATGTGGCTTTGAAAAAGCCCTTGGTCAGATTTATTATGAACTCCTGCATCATTGAAATTAGTGGAATAACTTAAGTATGGGTATACAACGAACTTATTTGAAACAACGAGGTATTTTATAAAATATTTTAACCACGATGAATCTGGCCATTTTGTGATATGTTTTGGAATTTCGTCAGAACTAGTTATTTCCTGACCTTCATTATACCAAGCTCTAAAATGTTTCCATTGGCTTTTTGTCCAACATTGTCCCCAGGAACAGGGGTATTGTACGAAGTATGTATCATACATACTTCGTAATGGGTTAAACGGAAGTAATGTATGAATGTGTGTACTAAAGGAATAAAGAGATATTTGAGCAATTCGCTCGTCGGGATGGTAAAATTGAATAGCCTTTTGAGTATAGCCATAGAAATGCTGAGCAACAAAAATATCATCTTCCAGCACAATCACGGCTCCATATTCTTCGCTTAAATCACCACAGGATAAGATGTGTTTACGTAATCCAAGGTTCTCTTTATAACAGATTATTTTTTTTTGTCCATGTGGCCACTCGAACTTTTCCGCCAAGCTTTGTATTTGAGTATTGCAGCTTCCGCCTCCATCTATACTAATAACAAGAGGAATATCCTGCTCCTCGTATATGGCATTATCAACTGAATGTAATAGCCGATAAAGCGATTCTGGTCGGTTATAGGTTGCGATAACTATTGCTGGCTTCATGGTATTAGTTGGCATTTTTCCAAATTATTTCCCACATATTTTTAATTTTCTCGCAAAGTGACTCTTTTTGAGAAAATAAATATTCTCTTAATTTTGTATTAGACTCTGGATTTAGAACTTGATTAATCCTTTCATCGTCAAAGTTTATGTTCTTTGAAACGTCGAGAATATTGTCAGTTAATCCAAATTCCTGAAATAGATATTTATATTTGTGGCTCCAACTGGTTGCCAGGCACGGAACTGCTTGATTCAATGCACTCGATACGCCATGAAATCTGGAGGAAATGACCATGTGAGAATTCCCAATAACTCCTTTTACTTCCAGGGCATTTAATTGGCTGACGATAGGAATTTTACTTTCAAGCTTTTCGTTAATCATTTGGCATAGTCTATAGTCATCTTCACCCTCGTGATTAAGTAGAAAAGCTTTTGTTCCGTACTTGGAACTCTTCTTTACTACCTGATAAAAAAGTTGAAAATAATTATCAAAATTTATTTTAGAATGAGAAAGCATCTTGCTATTTGGGATAAGGCATACATGACCTTTTAAGCGTGCGTATTTCTTTGGAATATAGCCTTTTGCGGTTATTGTAAAGTCTGGATATTCATATATTCTAGTGGTGCTTATCCCCGATTCAATTAGGTATTTGTGGGACAATGCCTCTCTCGCAAAAAATATATCCACATATTTATTTAAGATATCCAGACTTCTTTTACTAGAATCAGAGGTAAAAGGTCCAAAAGCTTGAGGAAGCAAGATAATTTTAGATCCGCTTTTCTTTAAGTTTTTATAATAATCTTCAAGGTTATTAAGATATTTGTCGGAATATTTCCATTGATCCCCAAACTTAAAGCCACTGGCATCGAGCAATAGATTTACATTTTTTGTGGGATAGTAGTCAGTGAAATATTTATAAGGCAATCTCAAGCGATATAATATAGCTCTAGGGTAACGAAAATGTCTTAGTCTAGAAGGCTGTATTAACTTGGGTTTGCATTCACCGTAGTTAAAGTCTTTTCCATAAAGGTTTAATAATATACTCGAATTTGGGTATTTTTTTTCAATTTGTTCGATTATCGTATAAGCCATAAGTTCGGCACCCTTGTTCTGAGTATTGGTGCCATCAATTTGGATTCTCATAAGAATTTATGTCGTTATTTTTTTGTAGCTTTTTTTAATAGGTTAATCGTATTTTTCCCAAGAACTTGTTTTACTATCTTTTGGGCTTGTCCCTTAACATTAGTTTCGATATGCATAATTGCTTCAAGAGCATCACTTTCTTCTTCTGAATTTGTAAATACTTCAAATAATATTGGTTTTTCTGCTATTTCGGGGTTTATAAAACGCTCATATACCTCATTAAAGTCTGATTTATTAGCCGCTGAAATATATTCAAAGCCTAAAGATTGCGCATAATGCATGACCAACACTTGCGATTTATTGCCAAAGTGTCCATCCGCTGCTACAAACTCATCGGCGTCTTCTCCTAGGAAAGCAGCACGATGGTTATACTGTCTGAATTCGGTGCCTTTCCCATTATTTATTAGCAGAATGCGTAGGTTTCGACCAAGGTGTCTATTACCAAGAGCATTCATGTCATAAAAAAAGGCTAAATCACCAATGACTCCGAAATACAGCTTATCTTGATTAGCCAAAGATGCTCCGAGCAGTGTTGAAACAGCTCCATCAATGCCAAATCCACCAACGTTTGAAGATGCATTTACCGAGGATGGAAGCTCAAAAAAATTCCAAGCCCTTAAACTATTCAGAATACTAAAGTGAATAGCTGAATTCTCCGGAATTCTGTGAGCAAGCTGTGATGCAACCCAAATGTTAGAGAAAGGTAAATCAGGTACCTTTGATGATAATCCAGAGCAATAGTCTTTAATCTCTTGAAAATATGAATTAACAGAGTTGGAAATATCTGAAATATAGTGATCAAAAAACGATTGTTCGGGCATTTCGAATACATGAGTTAATTTTTTAAACCTGTCTCGGATCTCTCCGTCGGGACTAACTCTCCAAACTTCCTTAGCACCTATGCCCTGCGTGAAGTAGTCGCCACTTACTTCTCCTAAATGAATAAGGATATCGGGGCGTAAAAATTTCTTGTTTGTCATCAATTGAGAAGAAGCGAGTGCTGTCAGCACTCGATACTGTCCTTTATAGTTACTTGTATGATCACAAAATACGAGTGCATTTCTATTTCTACAAAAGGCATCTATTTTATTCATTGTACTTTTGCTCATCATTAGATGAGATCCAATAAAAATTGCGATGTTCCCTATGGGGAGTTCCGGGAACTTGTCTAAGGGAGTGATTCGTTTGATAATACGGTATTCAGGAAGTTCCTTAATATCAAAATTGGAACTATATATTGTTTGTATGTTGATGTGCACTGGCCCTCCTCCGTGCCTTTTTAGTTCTAAGATTGACTGGTTTACTTTCATTTCACATTCCCATATATCCTCATCGTCTTTAACAATTGGGAGAGTAAGAGATAGCTTAGCCACATCCTTAGGGAGTACAGACCGATCGATCACTTGCGCATCTAAATGACCAACTTGAGATATTGACCTTGAAGAAGTCAATGCTAAAATTGGTAGTTTTCGATAATATGCTTCAGTAAGACCAGGTAAATAGTTGCGAGAAGCAGTAGCTTGAGTACAGCTAATAACAACTGGTTCTCCTGTTTCATCAGCTAGTCCGCATGCCATGTAGGCAGCAGAGCGCTCATCTACTGCGGAGTATACTTTAAAAAAAGGATCATTTTGGAAACACGTAACCATTGTGATATTCGTTGCTCCTGGTGATGCAACAACTCTTTTTATTCCGTTTGCTTTTAAAACCGCTAAAACAATTTGAGCATTTTTTTCGTCAGTGTAATATTTTGTCATCTTTTTTGTCTTATTGTTAAATTAATTTTCACATTGAGGGTTAGTTCAGTCATGTATTGTTTTAAGTATTTGATCAGCGTTTGAAATTGAAACGATATTAATGCCTTTGTTGTTCAAGGTTATCTCTTTTTGTATTGCGGATGCGTATGATTCCGTTTTGATGGATTTTATGAGAAATATTTTAGGTTCCAATTCCCTTTGATGGCAAAATTCTATCATCTCAAGAAGCAACTCACTAATCCGTTTCATGTCTTGGTCTCTGTTTAGTTCTTTTTTGTTTGGTAAACTATTGTTTAAGTATTTTTTTAATCGAAGCAATTTAAATGAGTATAGTGGAACAAATATTATTGGAAATGAAGATGAATATTTAAGGTAAAAGTGACTTATTTTGAGTTTGTTCAATGTTATTCTATGTAATAACATCATATCGGGGAAGTGTAACTTCCCTGATATGCATGATTCGAGATCAGAGCAATCTATAGAGATTAAGACTTTCCCATTTCGTCGCAAGTAACTAAATTTGTGCTTAAGTATCAAAAAGGAGGCATTTAGACTTCTTGAAAAAAATGCGTAAGATACTAACTCCTCATTTTGAATCTTATTTTCACGAATGGATGCCCATACGGACGAAGAGCCCAAAAGTAGATATTCAAAATTTCTTTTGTCTATATGTTCCTCCTGATACCCTTCTTTAGCGATTTTCTTTGTTTTATGGTTTAGTAAAAATAGAATTATAGAAAAAAATAGAATTGCAGTACTAAAGATGGAATTATATTTTAATAAAGTAAATACAATAACAGATAATAGAATTAACGCGAGAAGGAGATCTTTTTTACTTAAATTAATCATTGTTTTCTGTTTTGGTTTTCAGAATCCTGGGCAGGATATTGATTCGAGGAATATTTTGTAGTCTTTGTTTAATGACGAAATTGATTTAACATCTTCATCAGCTAATGAGAAATTAGAAATTTCAGTATATTCTTTTATCCTACTAGGTTTTGTAGTCATAAAAACAGGAACGGAACCTGTTTCAATGTGCCATCGCATGATTATTTGCCCTAGGGATTTATTATATTTTAATGCCAGGTTATTGAGCGTTTTGGAATTCTGAAGTTGGATATTCATTTGTCCTACAGGAGAATATGCTTCGTATGTTATTTGGTTGTCTTGGCAAAACTTCAAAGTGTCTTCATCTGTACGTAGTGGGTGCCGTTCGTTTTGAACTACCATGGGGGGTATTCCTATATCCATAAGATCGAGCAAGTGTCGTCTTCTTACGTTGCATACTCCAATTACTTTAACCTTACCTGTTTCATATATCTTAACGAATGAATCCCATGTATTTTCAAAAGAGTCAGGGATAGGCCAATGTATCAATAGCTGGTCTAAATAATCTATTCCCAAGTTTTTGATGGCTTGATCTACGTAGTAATCAATTGATTTATTAGAACTTTGCATTTGCCAGGGATCTATTTTAGTTGAGATAAAAAGGTTAGACCTATTTATTGCTGAAACATTAAGATTTTCTCTTATTATTTTTCCCAGTAGTTTCTCAGTATTATAAGAAGGAGCAGAATCAAATCCAACGATACCATGCCTTAGCCCAATTTCCACGATTTCTTTTAATATTGTGTATTTTTTGTGTTTGTATGTCCCCAAAAATAAAGGTGGGATTTTTATGTTGTTGCCAATTTTATGATTCATTACTACTTTCAATTTTTTGATTCAATATTAAGTGCTTTAAGAATTTGATATGTAACTGCATGTCTTAGTTTATTGCGCCATTTTTTGTCTAATCCCCAAAAATACATATTTATAGAGGAAAATATAATACTTGAAAAGATTGATATGATTGAGGAGAATAGCTCTTTTGAAATAATTGCATGAAAAATATAAGATGGTACAGCTGAAAACAGAGCTATTAATAATACTCGGAAGATAACTTGGTTTAAAAAACTTTTTATTGGTAGGCCAATCAAATTTCGAACAATCACCAATCGGACGCTAAACATGATTAAGGTTACCACAATAGCAACTATAAAGACCGAATACGCAGGTGCTCCCAATTTTAGAATAATCCAAGCCACTAAAAAGATTGAAATTTGTATCGAGCCAAGCGTCAACTCATAGGTTTTCATCTTTCCAGGCGCCCTTGCAGCTGTTGTCATGGGCAAGCTTAATGAATTAATCAGGATTTCAACTAAAGACAGCCTCGTAAAGAGAACAGCTTCGGGGGGGGGAGTTTTTAGCCAAAGTTTTAGAATGGTTTCCATCTCCAAGAGCATTGGCAAAGCAAACACCCACATTAAGAAAAAAGTAATTTTAGACCCGTTAAACAATAATGAAAACATTTCTTCTTTTTTGCCAGTGGCATACGATTTTATTATAGGAGGGTAAAGTCCAACATTAAAGTTGTTGGAAAAAACATTAATACGACTGGTGATATTCGTTGCAACTGCCCTTGCAGCTACTACGGCGGGGGTAAACATCTGGTTTAAGAGAATCGTAATTGCTTGGTTTCTCATGACAGAGGAAAGCTGTCCAAACAGTGTCCAGCTGGTAAAAGCTACTATTTCAAGCATTAACTCCTTTTCCCAATAAAATTTCCTGAATTGACATTCCTTGTATCGATTTATACAAATTCCAATATAAATAATCATGTTAACAAGTGAGACTCCAAGAAGTAAAGCGCTATATAGTTCGAGCTTGTCTCCGGGTATATAGACAAGTAAGAATACTAAAGCTAGTTTCATCACAGACTCGACAATTGAAAGATATGCATAGATTTGCATGTCCTCATGTGCAATTATAATTGACATGAACGGTGTTGTGAGTATCGTAGTGATAAATGTTATCGAGGAAAAATGGAAAACCAAGAGAACAGAATCAAATCTATCTGCGGGGACCTGCAATTTTTCATTTATGAACCAAAGGCCAACGGTTTCAAGCAGTATTGAAGCTATAATAGCGATGAACCCATAGATAACCCAATTTATAGTGAACGTTTTTTTTAGCTTTTCAAGGTCATTCTGACCTAGTGCAAAAGAAAAGAAACGTTGTGTTGCAGAAGCCATTGTCGCACTAAGAAATGCAAAAAACGAAACAATGCCGCCGACTACACTGTAAATTCCATAATCATCAATTCCCAGGGTATTTAAAACTACGCGAACTGTATACAGACCAACCAATAGAATTACTATTTGCCTTGTGTATAACATCATTGTGTTTTTTCCAATGCGTTTATTAGTTGGTGATAGCATTTTGTGTTTTTTGTTGAAAAGAATGATCGTTAAGGATTAGGTTGTCACAACAATTTTGATATATCCGTGCCCATGTGTGTAAAGTCAATCCAAAATATGAAGATGAGAAAGCGGACAAAAGAATTGTTCATTAATGCGGATAATTTGCCGATGCTTGTTTCTTCATCCGTTCCAATCAGTCGCATGGCTTAGGGCCATTTGCTCCCTTTTTTTGCCTCCAAACTCCTATTTTATTATAATTATATCCGTCTTTTTGCTCTCTTCCTCGACCATGTTTCATAAATTAACGATGAGTTTGGTTTGTTTCAATTTAGAAAAACTCAAAGATAGCTGATTTTCGGGTTAATGGATTGAGTATTGGCGTTTAAAATCCGCTTTCTGCCTGCCTTCCAAACCTGCTGCCAAAGTTACTATAATTTTCACATTCATCCTTTTTTGTGGGGAGAAAAAAAAGACAGTTTTCGGTAATATGAAATATTCACCCTGTGAAATTTTCTCTTTGGTATTTCACAGGGTAAACTCGGTGAATTTCACAGGATAAATTGTCGTGCGTTCGTCATTGGTTGGACAACTTGGAATTTGGAACATGGAATTTGAAACTCGCTTCTTGATGGTTGATGTTGGTTACTGGATGGTTGATGCTTCTTGCGACTGGTAGTTGCCGGCCACGCGGTTTTGTACAGCAAGTTTTAGATTGATTTACGGGAACTTCCGATATATTTTCCCTCTGGGAGCAAATGCAGCAAAAATTAGTGTATCATTCTCAACGAAGAACCCGATACGATAGTTGCCTTTTCGGTATCGATAAGCATTCGGATGTCCTTTTAGCTTTTTTACATTTGGAATTTCTTCCAGCTTTTTAGCCCGCTGGAATAATTGGATGGTTTGAAGAACCAGCAAGGCCAGCTTTTTATCCTTTGTTTTGTCAAGATCTTTATTAAATCCTGCATAAAAAATGACTTTCATTTGGTGTATCCGGCTTGATCTTCGGTTAAAATATTTTGAATCGTTTTTAATACTTCTTCTTTTTCAATATATGGTGTTTCTTTGTTTTTTTCCATATCATTTAGAAGTTCTTCGTCTAAATAATCGCCGGTAGTTTTTATTTCTACACCCAGTCTGTTGGCTAATTCCACAAAAAAGTTAAATTCTCTTTTGTCTTTTGGTTTAATAATTATTGAATCCATCGTTTTTATCTTTTTACAAACTTACAAATTTGTTTGATCTTGGAGATCCTTGGGTCTTCGGTTTCCTTGTTTCTGTTTCTATATTGTTAGTTATCAGTTTTCGGTCCTATGAAATATTCACCCTATGAAATCTTCCCTTTGGTATTTCATAGGGTAAACTCCGTGAATTTCACAGGATAAATTGTTGGTTATCGGTTATCGGTTGTCGTGCGTCACTGGTCGTCATTTAGTTGTCATTGTTGGTCATTAGTGTGCTCGCTTCTGGCTTCTGGCGGCCATCAGCTTGCGACCACAGGGAGTCCATGACATCGGGATGGCTAGCAGCCAGGTTTCGGGGCAGGGTGATTATTGGGCCTGGTTCTCGCTTGCTACTCATTACTCATGACCTGCAGATTAGCGGATATCGAAAAGCTGACGGATACGATGTTCTACTTCCTTTTGGGTTTTCAGGTTGATGTACCCTAATTTTCGTTTTATAATCGACTGGGGAATAGATACCAGTTTGTGCAAACGAATGACTGAATCCACTGCCAGACCTGTACTCTTCCATTCGTTTGAATGTTTCATGATCATCAAATCGCTCTTTTCCTGTTTTACCGGTATTTGGCTTGAAATAAACGCAATGATGACATGCTTGTATTGGCCAACACCTTGGGTTAGACAAAGTGCCGGTCTGACTTTTGACGAAGAAAAATCATCAAAGGGAAACGGCACAAGCACGATTGAGGACTTAATTTCAGGCACTGAATGGTTCTCCGTCTGTGGGTTTGTAAATATCTTCATCTGGCTCACTCAAAAAATCGAAGGCAGGATTTTGTGTAACCGATTCCATCCATAATTGCTCTTCGTCATTGGTCGGGTACTCCTCCTCAATAAGTATGAGCAGTCGTACTTTACAGTCTTTTTTGTTCAGGGGAAAATCGATCCTTAAATGACCGGATTTGTCTGTTTTTGATTTAATTTCTATTGCTTTCATTCGGATGACTTTGATACAAAGATAAATATTTTCTGCGCTTAGCGAAGCGAATGAATTGATGATCGAGAAGTTATCAGTTGTCGGTCCTATGAAATATTCACCCTATGAAATCTTCCCTTTGGTATTTCACAGGGTAAACTCCGGGAATTTCACAGGATAAATTGTTGGTTGTCGGTTTGTCGGTTTGTCGGTTTGTTGGTTGTCAGTTTTCGGTTGTTGGTTATCTGTAATCGGTATTCAGTTTCTCCTTAGCCTGTGGTTGGACAACTTGAAACTGCGACCGAAGGGAGTCCCGGTGTTATCGGGAAACCTGGAACTTGAAACTGTTATCGGTTATCGGTTATCAGTTGTCAGTTGTCAGTTATCGGTTGTCAGTTGTCAGTTTATCGAGCGTTCGTACGTTCGTCATTGGTAAATTGGTCATTGGTTGCTGGCTTCTGGCAGCTTGCGACCGCAGGGAGTCCCGGTGTCATCGGGATGGCTTGCAGCTTTCTGCCTACTGGGACTGTTTACTGCGACTGGCAACTGGGACTGTTTTCGGTCCTATGAAATACTCACCCTGTGAAATCTTCCCTTTGGTATTTACAGGGTAAACTCCGTGAATTTCACAGGATAAATTGCAGCTTGCTTCTGGGTGCTGGTTTCCGGGGCTTGCGGCTTGTAGCCTACTGGCGCTAATATCCGTCCGCGGGCAGTGTTTATGGGCTGGTTATTTCGGGGTTTCTTCGGCAATCCCATAGCCGGGCAATATACACCTGTTCTCGTTCCAGATAATACAACACTTTATATCGACCTTTTGCTACAACAAGAGCGCGAATTCTTTTTTCTTCATTAGCAAACAAATGATTTATAGATCCGGATTCAGGATGCCTTTGAAGGATTTTTATTTCTTTCAGTATTGTTTTTACCATTCGTTTCGCGGTTGGATTTTCCCGGAAATAGTAGATTGAATCCAAATCGTTCAGCGCTGTGTCGGTTAGGATTATTTTGGTCATAGTCCGTAACGTTTTAAAACGTCTTCGTAACTGATGGTTTTTCCTTCTTTTACCTCGTCGATCGATTTCCTTATGCCGTCTTTTACTTCATCAATCGTATATTGACATGGCGGTTTGGGTTGCTTTTTCATCAACTTTCTGGCATAGTGAAGAACTTTGGCTATCACTTCGTCGTCGTCGGTGGTAAGGGCTAAGCGGGCGAGCTCTTTTTGTTTATCTATGGTTGTTTTATTCATGGTGTCTCTACTTTTTGTCTTTCCAAAAGTACGGCTTTTCAGTGGTCAGTACAATGGGTATCAGTGTTTTTTTAGTTATCAGTTGCCAGTTACCGTGCGTTCTCTTTTTTCCGTGTTCTCCGTGAATTCCTCCCGTTACCGGGACAAGTTCTGTGTAACTCTGTGGTTAGATCTTGATGCTCTGTTCTCAGGGACTGGCTGCTCTCTTTTCCGTCCGCGGCAGCTGTGATGCTTTTATAGGCTTTGGCTCGCGGCCGGCCAAGGAGGTGGGTGCTTCTGTCCCGGGGTGCCGCTCTCCTTCGGTTCGCTCTGCCCCGGGCTATTGTTGTTTAACCCTTTCAGGGTTTATTCGTTTGTGGTGTGCATCACGTGTTCCGAGGAAAACGGAAAGCTATGGTTGTTTTTCCCCACCGGGGAAATTCTTCGCGACTTTGCGACTTCGCGTTTAAATCTTGCTGCTAGCGGTTTTGCCTACTGCTACTGGGAGCCCGAGGGGTCGGGACAGGCTGGCGACTGTGCCTGAGATCTGTTATCGGGTGCTGGTTAAAACGGCGGCACAACCGAAAAACGTAACCGGTTTTATTTTAGTGATTCAATAAATTCGGGAGGGGTGAATATTTCTAATCCCGATTTTGTGAAATCAGGTTTGTTTCGTGTAATAATTGTCGCTACTTCGTTACTCTTGGCCGCCGATACCTGAACGGCATCTTCAAAATCATTCATCTCCATGTTAAGGGCATCTATAATTACATCTTTATCTACCCCCAATACTTCAACTATTTCCAATAAGTTCTGGATAAACTGAATGGCCATCTCGTTTCCCCGGTCTTTTTTAGCGATATAATAGATGTCGGTGATAGTTGAAGCCGTGACAAATGCCTTGATTTTCTTCTTGTCAATAAGCTCAAATAATCTTGCTGATAAATCAACGAAAGGCTTGCGGTTCAAAGCAATATCCAGGATGATGTTGGTATCAAAAAGAACCTTCTTCATTTATATTTCTTCATCAGGTAGTCGTAACGACTATTTTCAATATCAGGAGATTGTAAGAAACCAGTCCATCGGTTCACAAAATCTTTCGCCTTAAGCTTTTTCCTGAACTGATGTGCTTTAGGAACCAAGGTGACTTCAACTTCTTTATCATGAAGGGCCAAACTGTCCGGTACCTTGATCTTTCCGGTCTTAGATATTTTTGTTTTAAAACGATACGTGTTCATCCTGTTCTTTTTAATTAAGATCCATTCAAAGTTATAACAAATACAGGAACAAAAAAGTCAGAAACGTTCGGGTTTTTGTGTAGTTGTCGGTTTTTGTGCCTTAGTCCACTCTGTGGATCAGACGCAGATTACGCAGATTATTTATGATTGAGTTGAAAGTGCATGAGTGCATGAGTTCATGAGTACATGGGTGCGTGAGTGGGGGCTGGCCTGTGCCTGTTCTTCGTGTTTGTCATTGATGGTTATTGGTTATTGGACATTGGACATTGGTGACGACCACGAGGTGTCAGGACAGGCCTCCGAGGAGTGGCTGGCAACTGGGACTGTTATCGGTTTTCCGTTATCGGTTGTTAGATATCGTGCGTTCTCGTTTCTCCGTGTTCTCCGTGAATTCCTCCCGTTACCGGGACAAGTTCTGTGTAACTCTGTGGTTAGATCTTGATGCTCTGTTCACAGGGACTGGCTGCTCTCTTTTCCGTCCGCTGGGGCGATGGTGCTTTTATAGGCTTTTGCTCGCGGCCGGCCAAGGAGGTGGGTGCTTCTGTCCCGGGGTGCCGCTCTCCTTCGGTTCGCTTTGCCCCGGGCTATTGTTGTTTAACCCTTTCAGGGTTTATTCGTTTGTGGTGTGCATCACGTGTTCCGAGGAAAACGGAAAGCTATGGTTGTTTTTCCCCACCGGGGAAATTCTTCGCGACTTTGCGACTTCGCGTTTAAATCTTGCTGCTGGCGGTTTTGCCTACTGCTACTGGGATCCCGAGGGGTCGGGACAGGCCTCCGAGGTGTGGCTGGCAACTGGTCACTTTTTCGTACCTCCGTCATGGGCTTCATGGGCAATCCTGAATTATTTAAAGAAAGAAATGCCAGCAATGAAATCGAAATCCTTTTTATTGTAGGTCAACAGGGGATAGCCGCTTACGATTGATGTGGCAGCAATCAAGCAATCGGGCACTGATATTACTTTTTGTCCGGTTATATAGGTTTGCATGATTTGAATGGCCATTTCTGTAATTTTAGGAGTCAATGGCACCCGATAATAGGAGTCAAATATTTTACCTATCGCAGCCTTTTTTGCGGAGGTATTGGCTCCAACCTGCAACTCCAGCCGCGTAATATCGGAATAGGCTGTCCGATGATCAATGGCCTTTAAGTCGTTGTTTGCCTCGACATCCCTGCGAAAAGCCCTGATCAACACGCAACTGTCAACCAATATCAAATTTTTGGCCATGTTTGTTTTCTTAATTCTTCGAAGGGAGGAAAGTCGATGAGTTGATTAAAGGAATCTGAAAGATCTTCGTTTCGATTGACGGGTTCAATAACCTCAAGCTTTTGTTTCCGGCTACTCACTTCACTGATTGAGATGGCTCCTTGGTCAGATTTTTCCAATTCTTTGGCTAAAAGGATCAGCGCCTTAAAGGCGGGTTTATTCTTTTTTATCCGGATGATCGTTTCCATTTTATTTTCGTTTTCGACTTAAAATTAATAAAATATATCGAGAAAGTACTTGGAATTTAGTTTTCAGTTGCGACTTGCAGCTGGCAGCTGGCCGGGCGCTTCTGGTTGCTTTCTGCTTACTGCGATCCACGAGGTTTCGGGACAGGTCCACGAGGGGTCGGGACAGGCTGGAAACTTCCTCCGTGTTCTATATTCTGTCATTCCAGATCTCCGGGTTTCTACTTGTGTGGAAGATAGCAATAACGCGAATTGCTGAACCTACCAACTGATAATAAATTACGAAAGGGAATTTTTTCACCACGTACTTCCGAACATTTTTATAGGCCAGGGGAAATGAAGCGGGATGTTGTTTAAGAATTTCAAGGCTTAAATTGATTTGTTTATAAAAGGAATTGGCCACTTTGGGGCTTTCTTTTGAATAGTAGTACTGGTAGGATTTGTCAAAATCAATTTCGGCTTCATCTGAAATTTCGATACCAAATCGCTTTGTTTTCATATTTTGTCTTGATCGAATCCCAGTTCTTAAAAGTTGCTTCGCCTTTCTCAATTCTTTGAAGCCTTTTATCCAGCAAATCACGGTGCTCCGATGGGAGTTCCCCCATCCCGTCCTTTACATCAACGATCTCTATGTAGTCAAGCTTCTTGATTAGTTTAAGAAACGCCGCGATCTTACTTTTCTCTTTTATATTCACTGTAAGTTTCATAACCGCAATATTTTATTCACAAAGATATGATTTTGAAAACAGATCGGCCATCAATTAGCTCGGGAATTTCATTAATAAAATAAGCAGCTTCCCCAAGACTCGTTAATTTTCGGAGCAGCTATCTGCCTACCAGGCTGATCACTGCGAGTTCTCCATGCCCTCGTGCTTTCGTACATTCTCTCTTCTCTGTGTTCCTCCCGTTACCGGGACAAGTTTTGTGGTTAGATCTTGATGCTTGATCCTTGATCACTGCCCCCAACAATCGGAGCGTCATTCCGAACTTGATTCGGAATCTGTTGGCGGATTTCCTGGATGCTTGATGCCCGATTCCGTCCGCGGCGACGATGGAGCGTTTTGCGGGTTTTGGTTCGCGGCCGGTGGGAGCGGGGTGCATCTGATCCCCAGGTTTCACTTCGTTGCACTCGGGGTTATTGATATTTTTCCCCTCCGGGGAAGTTCTTTGCGACTTGGTGCCTTTGTGTTTAAAGAAAAGAGAAAAAGAGACGCAGATGGCGCAGATAAACCGGATTGTTTAAGATTGGGATTGGTTGTCGGTTGTCGGTTTACCAGTGTGGTGTTAATTTTTTATTCCAGAATAAATAATTTTAGTCGTGGTACTCTGGCAAAGTCGGAATCAAAAGTTAACAAGGGTAAATCGAGATATATTGCTGTTGCTGCCACAATGGCATCGGGAAGTTTTATACTAACGCTTTGGAGTAAATTCTTCGTAATGCTCTTTATTCCAGTATTTAATTCGGCAACAAAACAATTGTCAATCAAAGAATCAATTTCTCTCATTTCAACTTTTGTTAATCCTTTTTTGCCGAATAGTTCCAGTTCGGAAATTACAGAAATCCATATCTGTTTCCCATCAAGATAATTAGCTGCCTTTTTTGAGCCGTTAAGCAAATAAATCAGTGGATTTGTGTCAGAAACTATACTAATCCCATTCATCTCTTATTTTTTTTTGGAATTGGAGGGGGTCTTCATTCCATTTTACCTTTCCGAGGTGTTTTGCGGCGTTGAAACGTTTACCAGGTTTTACTTTTTTTAAAGCATCTGTTAAGGTTTTAACCGTTCGTATTTTTTCGACTTTAGTATTCATTGTCACAGTAATTTGATTGAACAAATATAGCTTTATTCATTGAATTGCTAAAATAGGTTTTTGGTTGTTCGTTCGTGCGTTCTCTTTTCTCCGTGTAACTCCCGTTATCGGGACAAGTTCGGTGGTTGGATCTTGATTCTCGATGTTTGATCCTTGATAACTGCCCCCAACAGTCGGAGCGTCATTCCGAACTTGATTCGGAATCTGTTGGCGGATTTTCTTGATGCTTGATGCTCTTTTCCGTTCGCGGCGCCGATGGTGCTTTTAAGGCTTTGGTACGCGGCCGGCAAGGGGCTGGGCGCTTTGTAACCCTTCGCTGCACCCACGTGTTCCGATGAAATCAGATGGCGCAGATTCGGTCTGATTGTTTATGATTGTGTTATAAGTGCATGAGTGGGGGCTTTGCTTTCGCCTGTGCCTATTCTTCGTGCATTCTCTTTTCTCCGTGTAACTCAGTGAATTCCTCTGTGTAACTCGGTGGTTAAAAAGTGCATGAGTACCTTCGTACCTTCGTGTCTTCGTCATTGGTAGTCAATGGTTGCTGATGGCGGTTTTGAAGTTTGCAAGGCTGATTATTTCAGTCTTTCCGATTGTTTGCATGTCAAGTAAATCCAAATCACCGGTTACCAGGTAATCGGCTTTTCCATCTATGGCGAGGTTCAGCAGAAAGTTGTCTTTTGGATCTCTGCATGCCTGTATGTTCGATTGTATCGCAATTAATTGACTGTATCGCTCGATTAATTGGATTAATTGGTCAACATCGAATGGAGGAAAAAGATCTTTAAGCTTTGGTTTTTGGATGACGGTTAAAAACTCGGCCAGTAGGTCGTGGCTAAAAAGCAATTGAATTTTTTGTTGGTAGAATAGCTTGTCGAGCCAGCTGAGCTTTTTCGAAATGAGAAAACTAATCCAAATATTGGTGTCAAGAATGACCTTGGGTTGATTTCCTTTCATAACGTTCGGTCCTTGCTTCTTCAACAACTTTAGTGATTTCAGCGAGTGAGGGAGATTCGGTAGAATAGGTTCGCAATTTTTTAAGTAATTGGCGAAATTTTTGATTTGAATCGCTCTCTTCGGTAATCTGAATCAGCTTCAAGTCAACCAAGCCTTGAATAATTTTTCTGGCTTTTGGGTTTAATATTTTGATTTTAAGCGCTTCCATGTTTGTTTGAATTTGCGATTAAAGGTATGAATTCGATCTGAAATGTCCAATTAATTGTCGGTCGGTTATCGGTTTGTTGATGCGATTGTATCGGGACTCCCGTTGGTCGCGTGCGTTCGTAAGTTCTCCATTGGTTGGACAACTTGAAACCCGAAACTTGCAACTCGAAACTGTTATCAGTTATCGGTTATCAGTTGTTGGTTGTTGGTTATTCGCTCCCTACTCCCTACTATTTCTGTCTACTGGGACTGGACACTGCGACTGTTTTCGGTTATCGGTTATCGGTTTCTCTTTCGCTTGTGGTTGGACAACTGCGACCACAGGGAGTCCCGATTGTTCAAAGATTTAATAGAGCATATCCGTTTTATAATATTGGACATTAAACAACAATAAATGAAAAAGTTAACGGTAAATTCGCTCACTTTAAAAATGGCGGTATCCATTTTTATTATTCATTATATATTTTGGCAGCGAAAGATAAGGGAATAAGGTAAAAATCAAATGTGCAACTTTTTCTACTAAGGTTAACAAATTGAAAATAAGGTTTTTATTTTTTAAGAAAACCTTATTTTTCTCCATCAAACCTCAGTAGAAAGACAAACAGGGGCAAAAGCAACCTTATTCCCTTATTAATAATGAAAAAAATGCCGCCATATTTAATTCTATTTAAAAACAGATTAACCAATTCTAAATGAGTAAATTATGCGTCTTGCACTAAAATGAATACCCTGTAAGAAATCGCTGATTGTATTGGGACTCCCGTTGGTCGCGTGCGTTCGTACGTTCTCTTTTCCCCGTCTTCGTTCTCTTGGGCAATTCCGAATTATTTAAAGAAAGAAATGCCCGCAATGGAATCGAAATCCTTTTTATTGTAGGTCAGCAGGGGGTAGCCGCTTACGATGGATGTGGCAGCAATCAGACAGTCGGGAACTGATATTACTTTTTGCCCTGTTACATAGGTTTGCATGATCTGAATGGCTTTGTCTGCAATTTTGGGACTCAATGGCACCCGATAATAGGAGTCAAAGATTTTGCTGAAAGCGGCCTTTTTTGCGGGGGTATTGGCTCCAACCTGCAACTCAAGGCTGTAATATCGGAATAGGCTGTCCGATGCTCAATGGTCTTTAAGTCCTTGTTTGCCTCGACATCTTTGCGGAATGCCCTGATCAACACGCAACTGTCAACCAATATCAAATTTTTGGCCATGCTTGTTTTCTTAACTCATCTATGGGGGAGAAATCGATGAGCTGATTAAAGGAATCTGAAAGATCTTCATCGCGATTGACGGGTTCAATAACATCAAACTTTTGTTTTCGGTTGCTTACTTCGCTGATTGAGATGGCTCCCTGGTCAGATTTTTCCAATTCTTTCGCCAAAAGGATCAGCGCCTTAAAGGCGGGTTTATTCTTTTTTATCCGGATGATGGTTTCCATTTTATTTTTGTTTTCGACTTAAAATTAATAAAATATATTGAGAAAGCATTTGTAAGTAGTTTGTTGAAAAGTGCATGAGTGAATGAGTGCGTGCTAGCGGCTTGCAGCCTACTGGGACTGGCCACTGGGACTGTTTTCGGTTGTCAGTTTTCGGTTGTTGGTTGTCGGTTTCTCTTCGCCAGTGGTTGGACAACCTGGAACTTGAAACCTGGAACTTGGAACTGGTCTCGGTTATCGGTTATCGGTATTCAGTTTCTCCTTAGCCTGTGGTTGGACAACCCGAAACTGCGACCGAAGGGAGTCCCGGTGTTATCGGGAAAACTTGCAACTCGAAACTGTTATCGGTTTGGCCACTGTTGACTGAATTTTGTGACGCTTTACCCGGCTTGTTTTTAAGCGGTAAAGCGGGTGTCGATTGTTTTCTTCAGGTGTTGCCAGATTTCCCGGATCAGTTGTTGGTGATTGCTTAGAAGGTTTAGTCCATGAATGATTTCGGCGGTTACGTGCGGATATTCATGGGTGACGATATTTCTGGTTTCGCGTAACAAAAGCCAATCGTTGCTGTTGCTCAGCAATTCCAGTTCTTCCAATTTGTTTAGCACATCGATAAAGGGTTTTCCTCTGACTTCTTCGCCTAAGTTTTCGAGTAATGCTGGAAATAGTTTTCCTCCCATGTTGTCTTGCAATTTCGAAAACCGAAAGACTAGCTGGTCAAAAAAGCTTAACATCTCTGGTTCGAGCGCTTCATATGTTTCGGTTGTTAACGGAAAAAGGGACTCAATTTTTCCCCAGGCAAAGCGCATTCGTTCCTCATGAATCGTACATAACAGCACAGCTTCGTACAATTGATTTGATTTCGGGACATGCATAGGAAGGCCTCCTCGGTTTTGTTAAAGTTTAATTTGTTGTTGATTGATTGATTGGTAAAAATGGGTTTTAAGCCGTGTTTGCTGATTGTCAAAAACCACATCTATTTTCTGATCGCCGATCATCTGTTTTAATTCAACCAGGAAATGGATTTTTGCTGTCAGTGTTAACTGGCTTTCATCGTTGTTTTTGATTAAAAGATCAATGTCACCGCCTTTTTTGCGGTCATCGGTTCTTGATCCAAAAAGAAAAGCATGGGCATCTGTTCCAAAATGTTTTCGAACAAGTTTGTTAATGGTTGCTATTTCGGTGTTGGTTAAACGCATGATTCAAAATTAGAAAAAAAGTTGGTCATTTCGGTTTAGAGTTTTCAGTTGCTTTCCCGGTGGTTGGAATTTGGAACATGAAACTTGGAATTTCAAGCTGGTGGCTTGCTATAGTTTATATACATTCTCACTGGCTTCTTTGACCATATTCCTTAGATCGACAATCAGCCGGGCATGTTGCTGAATGAATTCGATATTGAAGACACGGTGGTTGGTGGTTAGCACCACGACATCGGCTTCGGCTAATGCTTTGGCTGTGAGTGGAATTGAATTGAACGTTTTTGGTTGTTGAGACAGGGCATGAGACAGGGCATGCCCTGTCTGTACTACGGGGATATAGGGATCGTGGTATTGTACTTTTCCGCCTTTGTGATCCACAATGTTCATGATTTCCAAGGCCGGTGATTCGCGTGCATCGTTGATGTTGGCTTTGTAGGCTAGGCCCAGGAACAGCACCTGGCTTCCGTTTACCGCTTTTTGGTGCCGGTTTAGGGCGGTGGCGATTTTGATGTACATGTAGTGTGGCATGCGCCTGTTAATGTGTCCTGCCGCATGGATCATGCTGAGGTCGAAATTGTATTGTTTGGCAATGTGTTCGAGATAAAAAGGGTCAAGCGGGATGCAGTGTCCGCCGATGCCCGGGCCGGGGTAGAAAGCCTGGAAGCCAAAGGGCTTGGTTTTGGCGGCATCGATCACTTCCCAGATGTTGATGTCCATTTTTCCGGCGAGCAGCGCCAGTTCGTTGATGAGGCTGATGTTGACCAGCCGGTAGGTGTTTTCAAGAATCTTGACCATTTCGGCTACACGTGGCGAGCTGACAGGATAGATGTGGTCGATGGCTTTGTGGTAAATGGCCTGTCCAATTTCCAATCCATCGGGGGTCATGGCTCCCAATACCTTGGGCGTGTTGCGGGTGTGGAAGCTTTTGTTTCCGGGGTCGACGCGTTCGGGCGAGTAGGCTAGCCAAAAGTCTTGTCCGTGCTTAAAATGGGTTTGTGGGGGATTGACCCCCTCTTTGCTGATTGCCCGGGACTCGTCCTCCTTCCCGGTAATGCCCCCCTCCGTCGACCTAAAGGTCTCCTCGTCCCCCTCCATGAGGGGGACAATGGGGGCCGTGTTTGTTTGTGGGAGGATGCCGGAGGTCAGCAGTTTATTTTGTTTCGAGCTTTCTTCGATCAGGGGGAGCACCAGGTCTTCGGTGGTGGTGGGGTAGGTGGTGCTTTCCAGGCTAATGAAGGTGCCGGGTTTCATGTGGCGTCCAATCTCGGTACAGGCGCTTTCAATGTAGCTCATGTCGGGCTTTTTAAAGCGGTCGAGTGGGGTGGGTACGCAAATGAGCAGGGCATCGCATTTGCTGATCCGGCTGAAGTCGGTGGTTGCGTCTATCCGGATGTTGTCGACGACTTCCCGAAGTACAGCATCTCGGATATCATTGGTGTGGTGTGTTCCTTGGTTGATTTGATCGACTGTGTCGGGATTTTTATCAAATCCAATGACTTTCACCCCGGCTTCGGCGAAGTTTATCGCCAGCGGTAACCCTACATAGCCCAAGCCAATAACCCCGATGACTTCGGTGTTGGTGACTATTTTTTGTAAAAGGTTTGCTTTGTTGGACATGAGAATTTCGGTAATCAGTTTGGTTGCTACTGGCAGCTTTCCGCCTACTGCGACTGGCGACTGGGACTGTTTTTAGTTATTCCTTCGCAAGTGGTTGGATAACTCGAAACACGAAACTGGGTTTTTGCGGCTTTCTGCTTACTGGGACTGATCACTGAACACTTCTTCCCTTTTCCGTCCGCTGAGGCTTTGGCGCTTTTATTGGTTTTGGTTCGCGGCCGGTGGGAGAGGTGGGACTTTCTATCCCCGGGTTTCGTTTCACTCCACCCGGGGCTATTGATATTTTTCCCCTCCGGGGAAATTCTTTGCGACTTCGCGCCTTTGCGGTTAATGAAAAGAGACGCAGATGGCCCTTGTCAGTTTAGCGTTTTTAATTTCCAGTTTTCGGTTTTCGGTTGTCAGTTGAAAAGTGCATGAGTGGTGGCCAGCGGCTGGCTTTGAGAGCTTGCCGCTAGCCACGCTCTGCTTACTGCGACTGTCAACTGCGACTGTTCTTTACCCTTTCCCGATTGATTTCAACTCGAAACCAATTTCCTGCATTTTTGCACTGTCTAAAATGTTTCGTCCGTCGAATACAAAAGCTGGCTTGAGCATTTGTGTGTAAATCTTTTTCCAGTCGTAGGTTTTAAATTCATCCCACTCGGTTAAAACAGCTATGGCATGTGCACTTTGCAGGGTCTCGTAAGGATCGGAATGGACATGAACCAGCTTGTGCAGGGCTTCGGTGCTAATGGCTTGTGCCGGATTGAGTTGGTAGAGGTATTCCAGGTCGCGGAAAATTTGTTCTTTGGTGACTTTGGGATCGAAGACATGGATTTCGGCCCGGTCCTGCAACAGCTCGTCGGCCACATAAATAGCTGCTGATTCGCGGGTGTCGTTGGTGTCTTTCTTAAAGGCCCAGCCCAGGAAGGCGATTTTCTTTCCGGAAACCGTATTGAACAGGCTGTCGATGATTTGTTTGGCAAAACGATGTTTCTGGTAGTCGTTCAGTTTGACGACCTGTTCCCAGTAGTCGGCGACTTCGGGAAGGTTAAAATGACGGCAGAGGTACACCAGGTTGAGAATATCTTTCTGAAAACATGAGCCGCCAAAGCCGACTGATGATTTTAGGAATTTTGGGCCTATGCGGGAGTCCATACCGATGGCACGGGCTACTTCATCCACGTCGGCGCCGGTGCGTTCGCAGAGGGCGGAGATGGAGTTGATGCTGGAGATTCGTTGAGCTAAAAAGGCGTTGGCTGTCAGTTTAGATAGCTCCGAAGACCAGATTCGGGTGGTGAGGATCTGCTTGCGGGGGATCCAGTTGGCGTAAATGTTGGCCAGGGCCTGCTCTGCTTGTTTGCCAGCTGCATTATCTTCGCTTCCAATTAACACCCGGTCTGCATGCAACAGATCCTGCATGGCTGTTCCTTCAGCCAGAAATTCGGGATTGGATAAGACCGAGAACTGGGGGGCCTGGTTGTTGCTTGGTTGAGATGAATCCAGAATGGTCCGGATGGCTTGCGCCGTGCGAACGGGCAGGGTCGATTTCTCCACGACAATTTTGTTGGTGGTGGATACTTCGGCAATCTGGCGGGCACACAGCTCCACGTATTTCAGATCGGCAGCCATGCCTTTGCCTACGCCATAGGTTTTGGTCGGGGTATTTACCGATATAAAAATCATTTCTGATTCGCGGATGGCTCCTTCCACATCGGTGGAGAAGAACAGGTTGCGGCCGCGGGCTTCAGCAACTATTTCGGGTAACCCTGGTTCGTAAACCGGAAGTTTCGACAGGTCTTCATCATTCCAGTCGGCTATGCGCTGGGGATTGATATCAACGACAGTGACCCGGATATGTGGACACTGTTGTGCAATGACGGCCATGGTAGGTCCGCCAACGTATCCTGCTCCTATGCAGGCTATTTTTGAGATTTGTGTTGGAAACATAGCTTGAAAATTTTAATTGTTTGTTGTATCGTTAACAGTTATCAGTTGTTAGTTATCGGTTGTCAGGTTTTCGGTTGTCGCGTGTTCGTGCCTTGGTCATTGGTCGTCATTCAATTGTCATTGCTGGTCATTGGTTGCTCGCTCCTTGCTCCCTGCTCCTTGCTCCCTGCTATTTCTGCCTACCGGGATCACTGGGGCTGTTATCGGTTTTCGGTTTCGAATTGATCCTCTGCTTGTGCTTGGACAACCCGCAACTTGGACAACCCGCAACTTGAAACCCGCAACTCAAAACTCACTGACTTTCCTCTTCGTTCCAGCGCTGTTTGATGGTCGAGAGGAATTGCCGTCCGAAGACAATGCCCACACCAACAATTCCGCCCAGAAAGGTCCAGATAATCAGGATCAGTGGGCGGTTGGGTTTTGATTTTTGAAGCGGAACCCGTACTGGCTCAACGGTAGTTAATACCGGCGCATCTTCTTTGACCTTTATCTGCGCTTGTTCGAGCTGCTTAGCCAGTTCGGAATAAACCGAAAAGGCAATGTCGTATTCGCTTTGCAGACGCTCGATTTCGGTTTGGGCGAGGGCCGAGGACACATTCCGATTTTGATCGCGAAAGCGGGCCAGTCGCTCTTGGGCATCTTGGAATTCCTGTTTTTTCTCACTGTAACGGTCTTTGATAAAGTTCAGCTGTTCTTGCGCTTTCTGAATGCGGTAGGTAGTGATGTAACGTTGGAGCATGAGTTGTGCTTTGCGGGCTACCAGCGCGGCCAATACAGGATCGTGAAAACGGGCCGACAGTGTAAGAATTCCCTCTTTGTCGTTAATTTCCAGGGAGAGGTTTTGATTCATCGTTTCGAGTACCTGTTCCTGTTGTTGATTGAGGGCGATCAAGTCGCTGCTACCACCAGGAGCTGCTTCAGGTTTCTCTCCTTTTAATGCTTTTAGAATGGTGCCGGGTAAGCCGATGGTGTATTTCTTCAGACTGCCCAATACGCCTGCTTTTTGGTGTTCGGTATAGTACTCGAATAGACTGACCGGACGATCCAATTCTGCTATTTCGAACGGCGTATTCATCAGTTCCAGTTGAAAAGAGACTGACTTTAGTATTTTGGGATATACCAGCGGCGAGAGGGTCTCGGTGCCGCTACTCATATCGAGGTTGAATCCAGCCATCGCTGCCAGAGACGAAAGTCCTCCCAGCTTGGACGTGCTTGTTTGCCCCGTTTGGGGAACCATGGTGGTTTGCACGGTGTACTCTTTCGGACTTAGGAGTGCCAGAAACAGTCCGATCAGCATTCCGATCAGGACGTATTTGATGATGGTGCGCCGACCGCACCAGAGATCTTTGGCTAAAGCGATCAGGTCGATTTCGTCGTCGGCAGCAGTCGGCTTAGCCGGAGCGGAGGAATGTTTGTTTGGAGTTGTCATGTGTATGAATTGTTACGAAGGCACGATATTACGAAGGCACGGTGGTACGATCGAAGGTGAAGCACCTGCGAAATTTATTTTTGTTTTGGAGTCCATTTTTCGGGATGCCGGCTCATATTGATTAGCATCGCAATGATGTGTTCAAATTGGTCGTATAGTTCCTTATGGACAGATTCATTGATGTAATTGAACGAGTTAGAAAAATCCAACCAAACTTGCGTTTCTGCAGCCTCAGCTTCTGAATCAGATAATTTTGAAACAAAGTTTTTGGGGTACCGTCTTTTTCTCCAGGCTTCAGCAAGATTAGCACAAACAGACCTTGAACTTCTCCTGATTTGATCGGTCAATGCGAATTTTTCTTCAGAAGGAAATGACTTGGTTAACTCATGAACTCTTAAGGCTGCCTGATAGGCCTCATGGTAGACTTTCAAATCTTTATGTGACGTTATTTTTTCCATTGTATCCTTTTTAAATTCATTGTTTAGTATTTGCGTTTTTTATGATCTCGTGTCTTCTTGAATTCGCCCAAACGTGTCTTCGTCAACTTATCTCAGTACCGCGGCAATGGCGATGGCAATGGATGAAAAGGCGCTGGCAATGGACAACCATTTTGAGGTTTGATCGCCTGTAGGTCGCTCCGGTTTTTGCGGTACCACAATCTGACTTCCAGGTTCCAGGTTGGGATAGTTTCGTTTAAACAACCCTTTGGTTACATCGGTGGTTCCATCACTGTAAATAACGAATACTTTCCCTTTTTTGGCATTGGAACTAAAGCCTCCGGAGCGGTCGATGTAATATTGCAGGGATTTATTCTCCTGGTAAGCCAGTCCGATCGGGTTGAGTACTTCGCCTGATATTTTCACCTCCTGAGTCACTTCCGGAACAATAATTTCATCTCCTTCGCGCAGTACATAGTCGAAAATAGAGCCTGGTTCCGCGAGGATGCTTTCCAAGCGTAGCTCCAGCTTGTAGTTGTCGGCCAACTGTTCCTGGGCAGATTCGAGCAGGCTGTCATTCAGAGTGGTATGCATTGACTGTTTGGTGATCTCATCGTCGGTGCGCCTCCGTTTAAGGACGGCTCCCTTGCTGTAGGCATGCGGGGTAAGTCCGCCGGATCGTTTCAACAGATCTGAAACCCGTTCGGTTTTACTACTGATACTGTAGGGGCCGGGATAAGCTACTTCACCCTGAATGGTGACCGTGCGTTGTTGGTTATATGAAGGAGCTTTACGCACATAAACGTAATCGTAGGGTTGAATTTTGAACCGGGCATCTTCCTCGTTGATGACCAAGTCACGACCAATGGTGAACTGATGCAGGCTAGCCAGCTGATCCGACATTTCGGAGGCCAACTGGTAGTTGCGTCGGCGGGCCAGTTCAATGAACGATTCACTGGCTGCTTCAGTAAATCCACCGGCCAGGAACACGAGGTCTTTCATACTCATGTTTTCGCGGTAGGGGTATTGTCCGGGGTTGAGAACCTCCCCGTAGATGCGTACAAAACGGGCTTCGCGCATGCTGAAAATATCCTGGATGATAACTTGATCTTCTCGTTTCAAAAGCAAGTCGTCGGTTCCGTTTAGGATGTCGGGCACATGAAAGGCGATGGTTTGCGGACTCAGGTCTTGGCCCAGGCGAATGATCACACCCCGGTTGCTGTAAACGCTTTCTTTGACGCCATCAGCTTTGGTAATCAGTTCCGAGAGTTTCATGCCTTCGCTCAGCTCAAAACTTCCGGGACGAAACACAGCTCCTGATATGCTCACGCGGTTTTCGTAACGGCTAATGATCTCGCCGGCAACAATGGAATCACCATTATGAGGGATAAAACTGTCAAATTCACCTTTTATAACATCCAGTACTTTGAACTGTTTTCCGGTTGTTCGCGTGATCGTTAAACGGTCGTGGTAGGCATGATCCGAGAAACCTCCGGTGTAGCTGAGCAGATCATTCAGGCTTTCCTGATCGTTCAATTCGTAGTAGCCTTCCCGTTTAAAGGTTCCGGTAGCCGCCACCCGCTTGTTGTAAGTGGGGATAAACAGGATATCCTGATCGCGCAGGGCGATGTTGTTATCGGTATTGGCATGAATCAAAAAATCGTACACATCGATTTGAGCGATGACCTTATTTTGGCGGATGACCTGGATGTTTCGGAAGGAGCCGTTTTCATTCGGTCCACCCGACAGGTAGAGTGCATTGAATGCGGAAGCGGTGGCTGGAAGTGTGTAGGTTCCGGGTGCATTGACTTCGCCAATCACGTTTACTTTAATGGATCGCAGGTTACTGATTCCGATTTCAGCGAAGGTGTTGGGCCGTTCTCCGCCCATGCCGCTGTAGATGGCTACCAAACGTTGCCGAATCCGATTCTCAGCTTCACGAAACTCCAGCCCGGCTACCTGAACCGGTCCCAGGTCTGGGATTTGGATGCTTCCGTTGTTGTCAACTGTTAGTTGGTAGGTTTGCTGACTGGCTCCCCAGATGTTGATGACCAGCTGGTCATTGATTCCCAGTACATAATTTTCAGGAATGGGTATGTTTACTGATGGCTCAAAAGTCAGGTTTTTGCTGTTGAAAAAGTTAAAGCCGAAGATTTTTTTGTTTCGGGGAGACGGCTCAATCGGAGCTTTTTGAGAAAGTGAGTCTACTTGTAAAACGGAAGTTTCCGACTGTTGCCCTGTTGTTTCACCAGCGGAGGTTTGTCCTGTATTCTGCAATGCGCGGATGCGGCTTTGCAGCTGGCTGATTTGCGTTTGGCTGGCTCCACGTACCCGGGCTAGCTCAATGGCTTGTTCCATAGTCAGTCCCCGGTTGGTGATCTCGTCAACAATTTGCTGAATCTGTTGGTCGCTCAGGTTATTTACATCGGTATTGGCGGGCACCTGGGCCGTAGGAATCAGGTAGCAGGCTAACAGACTGATCAGCCAGATTAATTTGAACGTTTTACCTTGTATCATGCTTTGTTTTTTGTTGCTATTATTTGTTTATCATTTTATTTATCGCTGGTCCAAATAAGCAGGGCCGGTGTATGGTTTAAATAGTCGTCTTTTTCGCTTTGTGTGATTCGCGCGTACTGAACCTTTCGGTTGATAATTTTTTCGGCTTTACGAATGTAGTTATTCATGAGCTTACTGTCAATCTGATCGCCAATTAAAATGAGTTCGATTGTTTTGGAATCAATGCCCCGGGCAAAGTTTCCTGACACGTAAGCCGCTTCAACATGCTCCAGCTTTTGGGCGATGTTTTCGACAATGGTGTCAATCCCGACCATTTTAAGCAGAATGCTGTGAATGTCGCCAAACAGGGGATGGTCCGGATTGGCTTGAAAGTACTTCTTGTTTCCGTCAAAGTAACTTTTGAGCAATCCTGCCTCTTCAAAGCGGTTCAGTTCAATCCGGATGGCATTGGACGATTCGCCAAACTCTTGCTCCAAACTGCGCAAATAGCTTTTATTGCTCTTGTTCAGAAAGAATTTGAGTAAGATCTTTATTCGTGTTTTGGATGTAATTAACGCATCAAGCATGGGGATTAGTATTCAGTCTCAGTCTCAGTCACGGTTGTCGGTATTCAGTTGTCGGTTGTCGGTAATCGGTTGACAGTTATTGTGTGTTCGTGCGTTCGTATGTTCGTTTTTAGTTTAAAGTTTCCAGTTACTTCTTCGCCGGTGGTTGGATAACTCGCAACTTGTAACTCGAAACTGTTTTCGGTTGACAGTTTGCCACTGGCTTCTTGCAGCTTTCTGGCTACTGTGACTGATCACTGTAACTGTTTACGGGGACTGTTACGTGCCGGCCTCTCACAGCTCCGCCTCCTCAGTCCCATTTGGCTAAGCACATTATTAGGTGTAAAAAAGAAAAACTGACACCTATAATGTGTCAGCAAATTGAGCAACAAAATTACTCAATTAGTTTGAGAAACGGTTAAATTGACGTAGAAAAGTTGATGTCCGAATTGTATTTCTCACATCATAAATCACTATTTCTTGGGATTGATGCAAGATTCGATAGACTGTATTTTTGCTAATCGAAATTCACCCTAAAATCCGAATTCATAAAAGAAGGTACCATGCTTAAAACATTTATCGGAAAAATACATCTATGGCTGGGTTTAGCTTCGGGAATCGTCGTTCTGATTGTTTCGCTGACCGGATGCATCTATGTATTTAGTAAAGAAATTAACGGGCTGATCCGGAAAGAAGCCATGTATACGGAGCAGCAGGCGGGAGAAATGATTCCGGTGAGTAAGGCTTGGAAGCAGGCCGAGGAACATTTGGGTAACGGGAAGACGATTGGCTGGGCCACGATATCGAATGATCCCCGGAAAAGCTGGGTGTTTTCAAGCTACCAAAGCAATGCCGATGCAGTAACTTATTTTGGCATGATCGAGCACTATGAGTCGGTGTATATTGATCCGTACAGTGGTGAAGTGTTGGTTACTTATGATGAGAAAATGGATTTTTTCAACATCATTAAGTTTCTGCATTGGAGTTTGTTGTTTACCACCCCCATCGGACAACCCATCGTTGGATGGAGCACCTTGATTTTTGTTATGCTGCTCATTACCGGTTTGGTTTTGTGGTGGCCAAAAAGCTTTAAAAGTGCCAAAAATCTGTTTTGGATCCGCTGGACAAAAGCAACACCGGGACACCGTAAGAATTATGATCTGCATAATGTTATCGGGTTTTATAGTACATTCATCGCCCTGATCATTGCATTCACGGGTATGGTTTGGTCTTTTAAATGGTTTCAGGCGTTTATTTACGTGTTGGCGGCAGGTACCACAACGCCACCCGACCGCTCTTTGGCCGAGTCAGTGCCGGCGGCGGTTTCTATTGTCAGCCCGATGGATGAGGCTGTTGAACAGACGCGTCTTCGCTATGCCGATGCCGCCGGATTCAGGCTTTCGCCGCCTGCCGATAGCCTGGGCGTTTTCAATGTCTACGTCCAGCAGAAAGAGGGTTTGTATTATCAGACCAACCAGCTGCAGTTTGACCAATATTCGGGCGAACTTCTAAAAGAACGAAAACATGAGGATAAAAATACGGGCGAGAAGCTGATCACCGCGAATTATGACATCCATGTGGGCGCTATTTTAGGAATTCCCGGAAAGATCATCGCCTTTTTGATCAGCTTGTTTTGTGCTTCGCTGCCGGTAACCGGTTTTCTGGTGTGGTGGAATAAACGAAAGCAACGGCGCAAGCCTTTATTCAGCTAATCACTCTATTTTTAAACAGATCCATGACATATTCATTCAATCGAAATAAACATGTTTGCATCAGCAGTAAAGAAGCTATTAAATAAGAAGAAAGTCAGTCACCAGGCTGTATTGACGATACTTTACGGAGGACAGTCAGGCAATTCGGAATTTTTAGCCAAAGAGGCGAAAAAGTACCTTCAGAAAAATGAGTTCACACCGCGGGTTGTGAATATGGCGAAATACGATTTCAGGCAATTGCAGGAGGAACAACATTTACTGGTGCTGGTTAGTACGCATGGCGAAGGGGAACCACCGGAGTCGGCCAGCCGGTTTTACCGCTTCCTGTTTTCCGAAGAGGTTTCCCGGCTCAATCAGTTGAATTATGCTGTTTGCGCCTTGGGCGACAGCAGCTACGAATACTTTTGCCAGACCGGTAAGGACATGGACCGGCGGTTTCAGGAGTTGGGCGGTACCCGCTTGTACGATCGCGTGGATTGTGATGTGGAGTTTCATCAGGCTGCTGGCCAATGGCTCTCAGGCGTTTTGTCTGTCTTGCAAAATTATGGTGGTGAGAAGTCCGAAAGCATGCAGATTGATGCAGATACACAGCGTAAAACATTTCAGGCGGTCGTTCGCAAAAAATGCCGATTGAATGAGGGGTCGGATTCGGCGACCTTCCATGTGGTGTTGTCGGTTGATCATCCGGATTTTGAATATCAGCCAGGCGATTCGGTCAGCATTGTGCCCAGAAACCCGGATTCACTGGTTCAGTTAGTCATTGCTCAATTGGCTTGTGACGAAGAAGCGCAGGTTGATTACGAAGGTCAAAGTCATTCCTTTAAATGGTTTCTCACCCATGCCTTTGAGCTGACCACCCTGAGTAAAGGATTGCTTAGCCGTTACCAGTCGATAGCCAAATCGTCTGAATTGGAGGCGCTTTTGGTTGACGAAAAAGAATTGAATCGCTATTTGAAAGACCACGACCTTGCTGACCTTCTTGCAGACTTTCCGACTCAAGCAGAGCCGGGAGAGCTGGTTCCCGTTTTCAGGAAACTGCAAGCCCGGCTTTACTCCATTGCCTCCAGCTGGAAGGCCCATCCCGGTGAAGTTCATTTGACGGTGAAGCAAGTTTGTTTTTCGAGCCGTGGGCGCAATCGCGAAGGAGCTTGCTCAGGTTACCTGAACCAATGGCTGGAAGTTGGCGAATCGCTCTCCATCCAGCTGGTACCCAACGATCAGTTTCGTTTGCCCGGGCAGCCTGATATTCCGGTGATTATGATTGGCGCCGGAACCGGAGTAGCGCCTTTTCGCGCCTTTATGCAGGAACGGGCGGTGCATCAAGTTCCATCAAAAAACTGGCTGTTCTTTGGTGAGAAACGTCAGCAGCATGACTTCTTTTACCAGGAAGATTGGGCAAACTGGCTTGGCACCAGCCGGCTGAGTCGGTTGGATTTGGCTTTCTCGCGCGACCGGGACGAGAAAGTGTATGTGCAGCATAAAATCCGCCAGGAGGGGACGACCTTTTTTGACTGGTTAAACCAAGGCGCCCATGTGTATGTCTGTGGATCGGTGGCTATGGGGCACGCCGTTCGGGAAACCATTCGGGAACTTGTTGAAGTTGCGGGAAACCTGTCGGAAAAGGAATCGGAGAATTATTTGAATTCGCTGATGGAAGAAGGTCGTTGGCATGTGGATGTGTATTGAACGTGACGTTAATAAAAGCCCCTTTGGCTTTCTCCGAAGGCTTCCCTTTTTTAAAGGAAGGTGTTCCGATATCTATCGGAACGGAAGGGTCAGAAAATTACCAGGCAATTTTGAAACCAGAATGCTGCTTCGGTGGGGCTTTGCCCCAAACCCCAGTTCCTTTTTTGCCTCTTGTGGCCCATCATATTTATGTATAGAAGGGTAGTTGGCAAGGAGGAGTACTCCCGAGTTACCGGGAGGGAGGTGGTTTGGTCTATTTTTCTTCCTCTTTCAGGAGGTGGGGTTATACTGCGCTGGCTCCGGGTGAAACCGTCAGCAGGTTGAGTACCCCCAAAAGCGTTTCCAAAACCTTTGGGTAGTTAAGGGGATTTTTCCTTCTTCGTTGGTAACCGCAGATTATCCTGATGGTTTTCAAATAACAAGTGTAAATAAGTAGTGCGAATAATTTAGTGTCATGTTTCGAGTCTTTAACAATCTGTGATAAAAGCGAAACCGAAAATATCAAATAGGTCCGTGACCTTATTTATGCTGATTTGGTGTTTGTGCCTGTTTTTTTTGTGCCCGCCTGGCTGTTGTATTCGTACGAAAGCTTCCCTCCATGCGGGGCGGACTGTTCGTATTGGTACGAAAGCTTCCCGGGGAGCCAGCGGACCGTTCGTATTGGTACGAAAGTCGCTGGAATTTAAACAGTGTCTTCGTTGATTTTTGCTTTCGAATGCAGGGCACGGGTTCCGGAAAGTACCATGAAGGAATTGACCAATAAGATGATAAGGATGGGCTCAAGCCACTGGTTGGTTTGGTCGAAGGTGAATCCCAACAACACCGGACCAAAGGCCGCCAGGAAATAGCCTGCTGCTTGCGCCATTCCCGAAAGCTCAGCCGCTTGCTGGTAATCCTTGGACTTGCTGCTGATAATCATGTAGGCGATGCTGATGCTTCCCCCGGTTGAGAGGCCGATCATAGCAATGGAGGCGATCAGGAAGCCAGCCTGATGAAAGGCGATCAGTCCTCCAAAACCCAGCAGGTTGATCAGGCCAATCACGACAACTGCCGTTCCCATCTTCTTCAGCTTGGAGGCGATAATGGGGGCGAAGAAGGTCGAGGGCAAACCAATGATCTGTACAAATAACAGCATCCATCCGGCTGTGTTTTCATCCATTCCTTTGCTGAGCAAGATGGCCGGAAGCCAGGCGATCAGGCAATAAAAAACGAACGATTGAAAGCCAAAAAACAGGCTGATGTACCATGCCGTTCTTGATTTCCAGATGGATTGACGGGAATAGGCTGCGGGCTGCTTGTTGGCGCTGGATTGATTGGCTTTCAATTGCGGAATCCATAGGGCGATACCAATGATGGCCAAAAATCCCCATAGGACCAATGCTTTTTCCCATCCCAATCCGGCACCTTCGGCCAAGGGGACACTTACTCCCGAAGCCAGGCCGGCCATGGCACACATGGCTGTGGTGTAGATACTGGTCATCAGGCCAATCCGTTTCGGGAAGTCGGCTTTAATGACGCTGGGAAGCAACACATTCATCACGGCAATACCTGAGCCAATGATTAAAGTTCCGGCATAAAGAAACCCCAGTTGGTGTGAGTACCGGATAAAGATTCCGGCGGTCAAAATGAGCAAGGCCAGGAAAAGCGTTTTTTCGTTGCCCCAGCGCCGGCTGAATTTGGCAACCAATGGCGAAAGAACGGCAAAAGCGATGAGCGGAATGGTGGTCAGGAGGCCTGCTTCCAGGTTGTTAATTCCCAAGCTTTTCTGAATGGTGGCAATCAATGGTCCCACAGCCGTAATGGCCGGGCGGAGGTTGAAGGCCAGGAAAATGATTCCCAGGATGAGCACCAGCCGCTTTTTAACCCACTTGCTTTCGTTTTGAATTTCCATCCTTGTTTTTTCGGTCTGCAAAGAAGCGGAAAATCAGGATTGAAATCAAGTTTTCACCCATCGCTGTGGCTTGTTTTAACGGAACGATCACTTCAACTGCTGTTCGACTATAAATTTACTTCGAAGACGTGCGTACCTGATCCGACTCCTTCAATCCGGACAAATTTGCCTGTATTGCGGAAGTCCACTTTTTGTCCGTTCATGGTAACCGCCTGTTTTTTTGACCAGAAAGGCAGGTAGACTTCAGCCGTCGTGTTTGCCGGGATGCTTACCGTCAGCTGAAAGCTTTTTCCCGGTTCATTCTGAAAGGAAACCAAAACTTCGCCACGAATGGTTGGATGTTTGATTTCGACCTGCTTCAAACCGCCCGGTTGGGGCTTAATCTGTATTTTGCTGAATCCAGGCTCCAGCGGTTCAATGCCCATCAGCTTGCGCGGGATGATGTTTGCCGGAACAGCTCCCCAGGCATGGTTCCAGTCCTGGTTGGGTTTGTACTTGTTATCCCAGGCTTCCATGCTGATGGTCGAACCCGCCCGGATCATGTTGTACCAGCTTCGTTCCGAGGTTGAGGTGAGCAACTCCAGGCCGTATCCGGTGTTGTGCCCATCGTAAACCGCGTCCATTAAAAACTGCGAACCATAGACGCTGCAGGCCATTCCGCGGGAGCGGATAAACGCGTTGATCTCATCTACATTCTTTTCGGGAGCCAACCCGAAAGCGAGGGGAAACATGTTGGCATGCAACGAAGCATGATCGGTCCCGATGCCGTCGGTATAGATCTTCCGTTTCGGATCGATCAATTTGGCATTGAACGTACTCTTTAATTGGGCGGCACGACGGTTGTAAAAATCGCTTTCGTCGGGTTTATCCAATTGCCTGGCAATGGTGCCCATCACTTTCAAGGCATAATAATGATAGGCATTGACCACCGTATTCACATCCTGAAACACAAAGCCATCGGTTTCTCCTGCCTCATTTTTACCCAAACCAAGAATGCCCGTGTGTGGCCAGTCCACAATGTCGCGTAGCTGGTCATTTAGGTGAATTGATTGCAGCACTTCGGGCGTTACTTTCCCGGTACGGGTGCTGATCAGGCCATTGTCGTCGGCCAGAGGCAACAAGGTTTTGGCCTTTAAATCGGAATAAAATTCTTCCAGCGATTCTTTATTTCCGGTGTAGCGATAGTCGATCCACGCCATCAGTACCGATTGTAAAATCCACTCGGTGGGCCAGGTGGCGTGATGAATGAGGTATTCGTGGGTGTAACGGCCGATGCTGTATTCGCGGGCGACACCATAGTGGCTCAACTGGTTGATGAGCGCATCGGCTTCGTAGGGAATGCGTTCGCGGTCGCCATCCACATATACGCCTGCAAAGGAGGTTGCCTTCATGGAGTATTTGCACAATTTCCAAACCTGGTTTAAGATGGTGTCGGAACTGGTGAAAAAGGATTCCGATTCATCAAAAGGATAAAACACCGATTCGCGAATGATCCGATGTTTTTCAAGCGATCCGTTGTAACCGTCAATCTCGCAATAGCGAAAAGGCAACACATCGCCAATGTATGCCGGGATGGGAATGGCGCGGGGTCCGGTATTTCGCCGATCGGGTGCGATGGCAATGGTGTAGGTGTTGCGGCCATTTTTTAAGTCAAGTTGGTATTCGGCGTAGCGCCTGCTTCCTCCGGGATTTTGATCAATCCGATTGTCTTTTACTACTTCACCAAGCCGCAGGGTGATTGTTTCTCCTTTTTTCCCATCCAGGGTCAGCCGCAAACGGCCAAAAGCGGCTTTGCCAAAATCGATGAATGCAAGATTATCTGAAATTGATTGAATAGCCTCCGGGTAGTCATCCTGCTTTTGCAACGGATAGCGGGCAGTGGCGTAGTCGGTAAGCTCCGGAGCCATCTTGAATTGGGAGATTTCTGACCATGGCGATTCCATGCCGTGGTTGTCCCAGGTCTTGACTTTCCAGAAATACACGAAGTCGGGCAGGAGCTCCTTTCCCTGGTAGCTTAGGTTAATCGACTGGTCGCTTTCAACTTTGTTCGAATCCCAGTAGTCGCCTGTATGATTTTGTATCTGACTGAGCGACGAAGCGACCAGGATTTGGTAGCCCACTTGTATGGTGTTTTTTTGATTGGAATTGACCACCCAGCCGAAAAACGGTTGTCGTTGGGCAATCTCCGTGAACTGAAAATTTTCCCGGTGTGAAATGGCCTTATGCAAGGATGTTTGAACCGGATAACCATTCAGAAAAACCTGATCGGCATTGGTGAGTAGGTTGACCGAAAGTTGGGTGGGTTGGTTGTTTTCCGGGCGGTTTGCTGCCTGGATGCAGAATCCCCAAACGAGGAAAAGAGAAAGGGAAACAATTTTCAGTACCTGTGATTTTAGTTGGTAAACCATGTTTGAAGTCTGTTAAATAACGTATTGAAGCGTTGAAAAAAGCCTCATGCCGAAAGTGCGACATGAGGCAAATTTAAACTTTTATTTGGTTTTGCACATTGAAAACCAAGGTTTCGCTCGGTTAGTAGCCCGGGTTTTGTTCTAAAACAGCATCTTTGTTGCGCTGAATTTCACTTAGCGGGATGGGTAATAACAGAATGCGCGGATCTAAACCGCTAATGGTTCCTTTGATCGAACTGTCTGTGTTCAGTTTTGCTCGTTCAATTAATGTACCTGTCCGCATCAGTGTTATCCTGCGGTTTTCTTCGGCAAACAATTCACGAGCGCGCTCGTCGAGGATAAAATCCATTGTAATATCGGAGGAACTCACTTTCCCCAAATCAGGGTTTCCACTGTCCTGACGAGCCGTTTTAAATGCCCTGTCGCGTAATAGGTTGATGTCGTCCGCAGCACCAGAAGTATTGTCTTGTTTGAAACGAGCTTCCGCCCGAAGCAGGTACGTCTCACCCAATCGCATCATTGGGAAATCCTTGATATTGGTCCAACCCCATTGGTCGGTTGGATCGAACGAATCCCATTTGCGCGTATAAGGGAAAGCAACTTCCAAGGTATCGCTCGCTGCTAGCACTGCGGTGTCACCTTCCTGAACTTCAATCACCTCAACAGCCTCTGGTGAATCTGAAGCTACCCGGTAGCCATTCGCATCAACCCCAATCGTTGCACTATAGCCGGGTGCATTATAGTAAAATGTTCTGGTGATATTATTTTCCGAGTTGCGGATGTCACCATCTTCATACAACTGGTATTTAACCCAATCACTTGGGCGCATACGACCATTACCACGACCTCCGTAAGGATGCACGAAATCATTACCGACACCGTCGTATACGTAGGTCATTCCAGGTACATTGTGATAGGCCGGCACCCAGTTACGGCGTTGCTGGGGAGCATCTGTAAAACCGCCGGAAATACCACCTTTGTTATATTCCAGTTCAAAAGTCCATATCGCTTCCGTATTTCCCTGAGAGCGTCGTTGGTTCCCGAATTTGAACATGTCGCTAAAATAGTCGCCATTAACGCCCAGGGCAATACCATAGCGATCTTCAACAAGTGAGAAAAGTCCGCTATTGATCACTTCGCTTAATACAGTTTCCGCCAAAGCTGGTTCACCAACACGTAAATAGACTTCTCCCAAACATTGTTGGGCCATGTGCTTATTTGCACGGCTTTCGTTAACGGTACTCTCAATATCCGGCAAATTACCCGCTGCGAATTTTAAATCCTCAATAATCTGGTCGTTCACTTGCGCAATGGGGGTACGCACCAGATCGGTTCGTGCTGACGATGTTGGCTCAGTAAGTAGAGGGACATCGCCGTAAAGTGTTGCCAGAATATTGTAGCAATATCCACGGAAGAATAAGGCTTCGCCAATCTTTTCAGGATCGCCATCTTCGCCAATGGCTGTCAATGTGGTGTTGGCATTGTTGATGATCAGGTAGCACCTTTCCCACATACGACTAACGGCAGCGTTTTCGGCGTTTAATTCTTCGTACTGAAAGAAAGGGATCTCTACGCCTTCTATTCCTCCCGGCGAAGCAACATCGGTTCCTTCGTGCCAGACGGCAGTCCAGCCCTGACGTCCAGCCCAGGTCCATATCGTTCCAAAATTGTAGTGCAATCCTTTTAAAGCAGCTTCAATACCTGCTTCATCTGATAGTGTTTCAGGTGCATACGACGACATTGGTGTTTCATCCAAAAAATCTTCGCTACATGAGATGACGATCGCCATAAGCGCCATTACTAATGATAAGATGTGAATTTTATTCGTTTTCATCGTTGGAAGCTTTATAATGTTAGATTAATACCGAATACAATTGTTCTTACACTCGGGTAATTGATCGACCAGTCTCCTGAACCTCTGCCGTCACTTCTTTCTTCAGGGTCCCATCCAATCCAGTCGGTGAAAGTATAGAGGTTACGTCCACTAACATACAGGCTTAAAGCGTTTATTCCTGCTGTATCCAAAATCCTTTTGGGTACATCGTAATTGAGTGTAATATCTTTTATCCGGGTAAAGTTATTTTTTACTGGGAACCGGTAGCCGTGAGAATTGGAATTTTTATTCAGCGAACGCCATTCGTTGCTTTGGTTTTCCGGAGTCCAGTAACCGATTTCAGCAAAACTGTTCCTGCGCTCTATTTCATCAGAAGCCATACCAATATGGGCGTTGTTACGCATGGCGCCTTGTACAGTCTGTATGAATACATTTAAGGTGAAGTTTTTATAAGTAAAGGTATTGGTCAATCCCCCTGTCCACTTTGGAGCAGTTTGCCCAAGAATTACACGGTCGTCGTCTGTGATAACTCCATCGGGTACTCCATCAGGGCCACCAATGTCTTCTAATTTTACATCACCCGGTTTGGCAACCGGATCCCAATCCAGGTGGTCTCCATTGGCAATTTCGTCTTCTTGCCATATACCCACCATTTTGTAGTCGCGGATCACTCCGATAGGTTCACCTATAAACCAGCCACTACCTAAGTCATCTTTACCATCTCCATATAGCTCTACGATCTCAGATTTATTGGTAGAAAAGACGATAGAACTGTTCCAGCGAAAATCGTTTGAAGCGATATTCACTGTATTTAAGGTTAATTCCAGACCCTCAGTCGATGTTTCTCCAATATTGGCAGTTACTTCAGGAAATCCTGAAGCAGCAGGTAATTTCCGTGACAGCAACAGGTCAGTGTTGGTGGCGGAATATACATCAAGCGTTCCATTGATCCGGTTATTAAAGAACCCGAAATCTAATCCGAGGTTGAAACTCTCTTTGGTTTCCCAACTTAAATCGCTGTTACCTAATCGGTCAGTAATCATGGCAATGTTGGTTGCTCCACCAAACGGTATTTGTACATCACGCATCGTAGTAAATGTTTGGTACACTCCAACAGCCTCATTTCCTGACTTACCGTATGAAAACCGAAGTTTTAAGTTCGTGATGTTGTCTGCATTACTTAGGAAATTTTCACGACGCATATTCCATCCGAGTGCTACGGATGGAAACACACCATATTTGAGGCCTTTTGAAAATACAGATGAACCATCACGACGAACGGTAAACGTAAACAGATAACGGCTGTCGAACGAGTAATTCAAACGGCCCATCTGTGATAAGGCAGCATATCGGTCGGCATAGGAGCTGACACTGGAGCTTGCGCCAGCCTGCATTCTGTTCCATTCCAACTTGTCGTTGACAAAGTCGCGTGCTTGTGCCCAGTTGTCCATGTAATTTCGTTCCTGTGAGGAGTAAACAGCGGTAATGTCAAAATGATGCTTGTTGATGTCGCGGTCATAGCGTAAAATGTTTTCAACGGTGTAAGCCTGAGTTTCGTAATTGTGAATCTCAGCAGTTCCAAGCAGGTCGTTTTGATCTTCACCGGTGTAGGTGTTGGTTCGTCGCGGATTATATGAATAGCCGGCATTTAATTTATAAGTTAAACCTGTAAGTGGCTTCCAGATATCCCCAAATGTGACGTTAGCAAAACCATTCAAATTAATATTGAACTCACGACGTTCAGGATTTGTCGTCGTTGGAAGCAACGGATTGGCCCACAATGTTTCGCCAAACATCGGATAAATAGTATAAGATCCGTCTTCTTCATACATTCTGCCGTAGGGACTCATGGCCTCTGCGTTTAACAGGTTGGCCCGGCCACCATCTCTGTTGTGCGCAACAATCAATGAATTTGTTCCTACCTTCAAATAGCTGGTAACCTGCGCGTCAATGTTTGTTCTAAAAGAATGACGTTTGTAATTGTAGCCTTTCACAACACCTTTCTGATCCAAAATATCACCCGAAATGTAGTAGTTTATATCTTCGTTGCCTCCGGAAAGGCTGATATTGTGGTTTTGTTGAATACCCGTTTGGGAGACAGCATCAATCCAGTCAATTATATGACCGTTTTCGTAGTTTTCCACTTCGTATTGATATTTCACCGGAGCCTGGTATAATGGAGAACCATTCATCCGGTTTCCTTCGGCATAACGTTCAAGCAGGCCTTCGGGGGATACCATTTCGGGAACATGAGCAAATTCTTCAACTCCATAATACCCTGAGTATCTGATTCGGGGTTCAGCGGTGGCACCACTTTTTGTTGTGATCAATATGACGCCATTGGCCCCATTCATACCATAGATAGCAGTTGCTGAAGCGTCCTTCAGGATTTCAATCGATTCAATGTCATTGGGGTTGATGTCGCTGATTGAGCCTCCCATTTTTGTAATTGGAATACCGTCCACTACGACGTACGGATCGGTCGACGCTGTGAGTGATCCACCACCCCGAACCAGAATCGAAGGTGCCTCGCCGGGGATGGAAGAAACTTGCTGAATGTTAACTCCCGAAACAGAGCCTTGCACGGCCTGCATGACATTTGAGACAGGCAACTTGCTCAGCCGTTCCTGAGATACCGATGTAACCGAGCCGGTAATATCGGAGCGTTTCTGCACCCCATAGCCAACCACGACAATTTCATCGACACCGATGATTTCTTCAGTCATGCTTACATTGAGAGTCCTTTGTGTTCCAACAGGAATTTCCTGGCTTGCCATACCAATAAAAGAAAAGACCAGCACCTCGCCCGGAGACGTTTCAATGGAGTAGTTCCCTTCAAAATCGGTGATGGTTCCTTTTACAGTTCCTTTAATTAGCACAGTTACACCCGGCAAAGGTTGCCCGGAGCTGTCTGTTACCGTTCCGGTTGTAGTAGCCTGTGATACGAGAGATGTAGTTCTTTCACGTGTTGGTGTAATCACAATTTGGCGTTCCAATACCGTATACTTGATATTTTCGCCTTCAAATAACTGATCCAAAACTTTTTCAATGCTTTGGTTGTCAACTTTAACACTCACTTTTTTTTCAACATCAATTAAATCGTTGTTGTAGAGAAAGTAATAGTTGCTGGTGTTTTCAATTTCCTTCAATGCATTTTTAATCGATGTTTGAGTCAAGTTTAAAGAGATCTTTGAACTTTGCGAGTAGGTTCCCGAAGCGATGCTGCTTAAAACTGATAAGCAGACAAAAAATACGGTTAGTTTCATAATAATAAAAACTCTTAAGCGAACGATCTTTTGCAAGATCGTCAGCACGTTTACATTTTTTTCCATAGATTTGTAACGTATTCGTTAATACAATTTTAATTGGCCTGAATTTACCGTTCAGGTTGAAAACTTGAACAGGGGAGTGCGTCAACACTTTCCTGTTTTTTTAAAGGGTTTTTTACATAGGCATTTCTGTTATTTTCTGGATAGAATAATTTTTTGCTTATTCATACCATTTTTATCTGTTATGTATTGATAGTCAATCGGAGACATTAGGCTCAACAGGTGCAGTACCTGATCCAGCGAATTGTCGTTGAAGGTTCCGGTTATGTGTTCTTCCAACAGCTTTTGGTCGTTCACTTCAATCTCAACATTGTACCAGTTTTCCAAGCGACTGATGACTCTCCCCATCGGGTCGTCGAAGAAAACAATCAGGCCGTCTTTCCAGGCAATATATCGGTTCAAATCGGTTTCTGTTGAATGGATGATTTTGTTGTTTCTTATATCATAGCTCGCCACTTCCGAAGGGTTCATGTTTAAAATTTCCTGATTCCCTCCCTTGCGTTGTTGCTCCAGGCTCACTTTCCCTTCCTTAAGGGCAATGGTAATATTGTTTTCATTTTCGTAGGCATTCACATTAAAAGAAGTGCCCAGCACTTTGATATCCAGTTTCGATGTGGAAACAACAAAAGGTTGTTGGGTATTTTTTGTTACTTCAAAGAAACCTTCGCCAATTAGTGTAACTTTCCGCTCATCCAGGTTCTTAAAGGAAATGGGGAAGCTTAGCTGGCTTCCGGCATTGAGCCAAACGGCGGTTCCATCAGGCAATTGCAGTTTAGTTTGGGTACCATAGGCGGCTTTTATTTCCTGATAAATGACCTGCTCGTGGTTGTTAAAGTTTGGCTTAACGAGGAATGTGAAGACTGAGGAAATAACAATGGAAAGCACCAACACAGCAGCCACCTGCGGCCAATAGGCAAGCCGGCGGGTTTTTTTGCGAAACTGGGGAATTTGTTTTTTTGATTTTTGAAGTGCGGCTTCCACATCAATTTTTTTAGGGATCATCAGCTTATTCGAATCGTTCCAGAGTTTCTGGTAGGCCTCAAACGAACGCTTATTTTCTGACGATTGCTCCATCCACTCCTTGATTGTTCGCTCTTCTCCCTCGTCCGCTTTTTGGCTCAGGTACTTAATCAGTGATGATTCGATTTCTTTTTTATTCACAGTTCTTATCCTCCGCTTTTTATTAGGACGAAACCGGAGGGGCAGCACCCTACATTAGAACGTAAATATTTTCATCCTGAATTGATTTAGGGGATGATGCGAAGCAAGAAGGCTAGCACCGGAAGATAATCTTTCAGTTCTTTCCGCAGAATTTTCAGGGAACGGCTTATTAAAGCTTCAACGGCTTTGACGGAGATTCCCATCTCGTGGGCAATCTCGGGGTAGCTTAAGTTTTCAAATCGGCTGTATTCAAAGGCTGTCCGGCACCGATCGGGTAGGGCAGACAGGGCTTCGACCAATTTTTCTTCGAATTCGTGTGATAATAGCAGTGTGTCTGATTCCTGGCTATCAGGTTCATCCAGATTTGAATTTTCGATGGATAGGAGCCGGTGTTCTTTCCGCAGATGATCAATACACTTATTGCGCACCATAAACGAGAAATAGGACGCCAGGTTTTCGATGCTTGTTGCCTGGTGGCGTTTTTCCCAAAAGCGGATAAAGCAGTCCTGAACAAGGCTTTGCGACAGATCTAAATCGCTGACATAGGCATTGGCCTGGGCACATAAGGCTTTGTAGTATTTTCTGAAAATATAATCGTAAGCCTTTTCCTGACCTTCTTGTAAGGCCAGGAGAACAAACGAATTGCTATCCTTCTCCATTTCTTCCATCTTGAATGCCAAAGATAGTGATTTCGATCAATCGTGGTCACAGCGAATGAATCGGGATAAGACATGATAATTTCAGCACGCCGTTTTGAGCGATAGCCTTAAGTTCGGTAAGTAAAAAAGCTGAATGTGTGAACGGAAAAAATTATTACGAGTGACTGCCCTGATGTGAAACAACGGGGGTTATGCGTTTTTCCGAAACTCACTGATCATGGTACTAGCCACCTCATAACTGGGTTTGTGGCAGTCCGACCGAAAAAAACCGGTTGTCATTTGCTCCAGTTCGCCATGAATTTGTTCCATGGATTGGGTAATTCTGTGTCGAAACAGGTGAGCACAACTTGCGCATGGAGAACCCACGATATCGAGTGTCTCGGTATACGCCGCTTTTAATTCTGCAATGGAATCATCGTATTCTTTATCAACAAAAGAATCGTGAGACTTAAATAAACATTGGTTGATTTTTGTACGCTGATTCAAACACTTACTGCCATTGAACTGACAGCTAACAAACTGAATAGCTTCGAATTTTCCATTTTTTTCACGATTGGCTTTCGTTCGTGAAAAAATCCATCCCTTCATTTCCTTCATCATCTCTATATTAAGTTGCTCAAAAAAATAATCTACCTCACCTCTCAAAAATATAGAAAACATCACATCCAAAAATTGGATTTGATGGATAAAAGTAATATTTAAAATTTAAAAACAATCAGTTGACTAATTTTTTTCTCTCTTTCAGTTCGTTAATTACGGTTGTGGCGTATTTCAGGCTTGGTTTATGGCGGGTGCTCTTAAAAAATCCGGAAGTCATTTGTTGAAGTTCTCCCTGTATTTGTTCCAGCGATGTGGTAATTCTTAAACGAAAAAGTTCAGCACATTTGGCGCAGGTTTTTTGTTCCATATCCAGCGTTTGTTCAAACGCGACTTTCAGCTCGTTGATTGATTTTTCGTACTGGCTTTGTAAAAAGCTATCGAACGAGTTATTCAGGCATTTATTAATGATTGCACGATGTGCCTGACAATTATCCCCATTTTCAGGGCAACTTTCCAGGTGAATGGCCTCGCCCGAATTTTTGGAAAGCTTATCGCCTGCCTTCGCTTTCGAAAATACCCAACGCTTATTTTCTTCCATGCTTCGATCTTTTTACAGATAAACAGCTGTTCTAATTTCGTTTAAAGATAAAAATATCTGATAACATGCAAGGGGGCGTGCTAGTTAAGATTTGATATATTTATTCACAATTTGAATTTGATTTTAAAATCTGGTGAAATAATTGTTTCTTCGAAACAAAAAATGAACGGTACGAAGCGAGCAAACATACAGATTGAGAGTCGTGTGGAGATTGTACAAAAGCACCACCAGCGAACAGGCGAACTGACCGAAGGCTATGTGGCGCGGATTTTAACCAAATCGCCTAATCATCTACATGGTATTAAGGTGCAATTGGAGACCGGTGAAGTAGGGCGGGTAAAAAATATTTTACCAGACGATTAATCTACTCCTGCATTAATTTCAGCGCTTCTGAAACTGTTTCAACCGGCAATTGGCAAGTTTGGTTCTGGCACACGTAAATCTGTGTTTTTCCCGGTGCCAGGCGGCCTTTCAAAAGCGGCAAATCACTTATCCCTGTTCCGGCACAAAATAAGGCATTCGGCAGGTAATACTTTTGGATTTCGTGTAATTTGGAGGTGGCTTTTTTTTCCGGAGACGGCCACTTCGAATTGATTGCCGGTATAGTTAAGCGCCAGTTGCAGCCAGTTGGAATAGCCCGACGGGTAGTTCCTGAAATCTTCAACCAGTTTGCTCAGCATGGCTTCCGCAATTTTCAGGTAATTGGTCTGCCCGGTCAAATGGCCCAGCCTGAACAGGTTGTTTGCCATAACGGAATTGGAGGCAGGAATCACATTGTCATGCACTTCAATACTTCGGTTAATCAAATCGGTTTGTGTGATGGCGGTGAAGTAGAAGAAATCTTTCTCCGGATCAAAAAAGTCCAGAAAGGTTTTATCGGCCAACTGTCGGGCGTCTTCCAGGTAAGTGAGCGTACCCGTTGTTTCAAACAAATCAATCAGTGCCTGCATGAGCAAGGCATAGTCTTCCAGGAAACCGTTGATTTTGCTGGTTCCGTTTTTATAGGAATGCCGGAGCGCACCGTCCGGATCCAGTTGTTTTTCTTTCAGAAAGAGCAGGTTTTTTTCCGCCAATTCCAGGTAATCGACATTTCCAAAGGTTTGGTAGGCATCTGCCAAACCGGAAATGGCCAGCGCATTCCACGAAGTCAGAATTTTGTCGTCCAGCCCCGGACGAATCCGCTGTTCCCGAGCCGGAAGCAGGATTTTTTGCCATTTGCTAATTTTATGTTTCAACTCCTCCAACGACAATTCGTGTTTTGTCGCAAAGGTTTCGTCTGCCTGTTTCCGAAGCAGAATGTAGTTGCCCTCTTCCCAGTAGCCGGTTTCATTTACCTGGTAGTAGTCGGCGAATAGATGAAACTCATCGCCTAACAAATTCTGCAATTCTGGTTTTTGCCAGACGTAGAATTTACCTTCTTCGCCGTCGCTGTCAGCATCCAGCGACGAGTAAAAGCCATTTTCAGGCGAGAGCAATTCCCGTTTCAGAAATTCGATGGTTTGTTCCACGACCTCCCGGTACAGGGGCTTTTTTGTTTTTTGAAAAGCCTGGGCATAAAGGCTTAGCAGTTGGGCATTGTCGTACAGCATTTTCTCGAAGTGCGGGACTTTCCACTGTGTATCCGTTGAGTAGCGCGCAAAACCGCCACCAAGCTGGTCGTAAATACCGCCCATCGCCATTTTATCGAGGGTATTTTCCACATGATGTTGTGTTTCGTGGTCATCCATCTGGTGCGCCCAACGCAACAGGAACTGCAGGGTGTTGGGCATCATAAACTTGGGTGCACCCTGGCTGCCGCCTTCCTGCCGGTCGAAGTGTGGTTTCCATTGTTGAACTGCAGCCTCCAGTTGGGACAATTTCACCGGCTGACTATTTTTACTAATCGGAACCAAGTTGCTTTCGCGGATTCCTTCGCCCAGGCGTTCGGCATATTCCAAGGTTCGTTCCGGATGCTCGTGATGATAGGCCTGTATTTGTTCCAGCGCGTTTACCCAAACTTCTTTTTGAAAATACGTTCCTCCCCAGATTGGACGTCCGTCGGGCAGGGCGATGGCGTTAAGCGGCCAGCCGCCGCGTTGGGTCATCAGTTGAACGGCGCTCATGTAGATTTGGTCCACGTCGGGCCGTTCTTCGCGGTCAACTTTAATGCACACAAAATGTTGGTTCATCACCCGGGCCACTTCCGGATCTTCAAATGATTCGTGCTCCATGACATGGCACCAATGGCAGGCGGCATAGCCAATGCTGATGAGCAACAGTTTGTTTTCCTGGCGGGCCAGCTTTAATGCTTTTTCACCCCAGGGCATCCATTTGACGGGGTTGTGCGCGTGCTGCAACAGGTAAGGCGACGTTTCGTGAATGAGTTCGTTGGTATATTGATGTGCTTCCATAGTCTTCTGGTTCTTAAGTTTATTTCAACTATAAACTCAAACAAGAGGAAGTTCTGAAAGTTTTTAGAGTAATGTTTTGAGGTTCAACATCTATTTTCGTTCGAATTCAGGCCAAAAATATTTCGCCCCGTAAATAGGTTTTGGCTTTTCCGGCAATCAGCACTCGGTCGCCTTGCAAGCGGCATTGCAGTTGGCCACCACGCGCGGAGATTTGCCTGGCCGACAAGTCTGTTTTACCAAGCTTTTCAGTCCAGTACGGTGTCATCGTGGTATGCGCCGAGCCAGTCACCGGATCTTCGTCAATGCCAACGCCAGGTGCGAAAAAGCGGCTGACAAAATCCACTTCTTTTCCACGAGCTGTCACGATGATTCCACGAGCACCCGTTTGAGCAAGCGCGGCGAAATCCGGTTGGAGCTGCTCAATGGCTTCCTGCGTTTCGTAGATCATCAAATAGTCGGTTTTCCCCATATAGCAAGCAGTTGGCTTTTTCCCCAATGCTTTGGTTAACGCTGCAGGTTCTTCGATGGGGCGAATTTCGTCCGCCGGGAAATTAAGTTCCAGCAAATCACCTTTTTTCGTTACGGTCAATTCGCCGCTGCTACTGCCAAATGATATCGTATCTTTTGGATAAGCCGCTTCGTTGAATATGACATGTGCCGAGGCCAAAGTAGCGTGTCCGCACAGGTCAACTTCGGCTTTTGGCGTAAACCAGCGAATTTCGAAGCCCGCTTGCGTGGGTACAAAAAAAGCGGTTTCCGACAGGTTGTTCTCCAGGGCGATGGCTTGCATGATGGTATCAGTCAGCCATTCGGTTAATGGAACAACAGCGGCCGGATTTCCCTGGAATAATTCTTTAGCAAAAGCGTCAACTTGAAAAACAGGAAGTTTCATACGTTAGAATTTTACGGTTAATTTGAGGTTTAATTTTCGACTCGTCAGGTAATTCGGCACGGCAAACATATCGCCGCTATGACTCGAAACCCAAAAGTACGAAACGGTATTGTTGATGCCAAGCAGGTTGAGTACTTCCAGGCTCAGCCAGCAGTCTTTTACCTGGGCGAGCAGTTTGCTGTTGGTTCGGGTTTCGGGGCCAATCAGGACTTTGGAGAAGCCGATGTCTAAACGTCGGTAGGGCGGCATCCGGAAGGTATCCTGGTAACGCTCGCCATTGGGCGGGCCGGTTGGCAGGCGCGAGCCGTAAAAGGCGGCCAGATGCATTTTATAGCTCGGGTTTCCGGGGAAATAATCCTGAAAGAACAAGCTGAGGTTGAGGGTTTGGTCTGTTGGACGAGGAATCCAGCCATGACCATCGCCCACGATATTTTCCTTGGTCTGTAGCAGCGAAAGGCTGGCCCACGATTGGACGCCGCTCACAAATTCGCCGTTTATCTTGAAGTCCAGCCCGGCAGCATAGCTGGTAGCTTCCTGGTCGCCCAAATAACGGATCTGCACATTATCGACTTGGTAAGGAACCAGGTGCGAAAAGTACTTGTAATACAATTCCGAAGTGATTTTAAACGGACGGTCCCAAGCCTGGAAAAGGTAATCGGAGCCCAACACGAACTGGGTTGACTTTTGCGCTTTTACAGCGGGATTGATGTTGCCATCGCGGTCTTTTAACTCTTTAAAGAAAGCCGGTTGCTGATAACTTCCTCCGGATAGGCGAAACGCAAAATTGCTTTTCCAATCGGGGTAATAGTTGATGGCAAAGCGGGGACTCAGCAAAAATTCTTCGGTATAATCCCAGTAGTGAAAACGGAGTCCGCCCGTAAAGTACAGCTCGCCCTTGCTGATGGGAACTGAATAGGTATCCTGCAAATGGCCCGAAAACCGGCTGGTGCGCATTTGGTTGTTGGTGTTGATCACCCGGAAAAGCGTCACTTCGTCATCAGCGTAGGGGAGCGAGTAGCCGGTCGAATCACGCATTTCCCATTCGTTCATCCGGTCGTGAATATCTTCAATCTGAAACTTGATTTCCCAATTCAGCAAGTGGCTGGCGCTGTTGTAAGCGCCTTTATGTGAAAAGCTGAAAACATCAGCCGATAGCTTGTTTCGGGCGTGATTCAGGAACGTGCCCACGCCCAGGTTGAGAACGCTGTCGCCATGTGATTCGGAAGCGAGGTCGCGCTCCAGCTCATTCAGGTAATAATCACCCAGAATGTCGTAGTTCACTTCTTCGCGGGTTTGAAAAGCGGACACAATCCATTTCAGGTTGAGCTGGTTATTGGGATGATAATTGGCCGACAGCGAACCAAGCGAGGTGGCAAACTGATCTTTTTCCTGACCTTCAAAATAGATTTTGGTGTTGTAGACCGTTTGAAAAGTCCCGAAAGTTGTTTCCCGTGTTTCGGGGACGAAATGGTAGTTGTTCCGGGCCACATTTCCCAGGAACGAAAAGTCAAACCGGTCGGAAAAGTGGTAGGTGATGTACGTTTGAATATCGACAAAGTTGGGATCGTATTCACCTTGTTCGTCTAGGCTGCCGAGTAAATAGCAGTTGGTTTTGTAGCGGACACCACCGATGTAGCTCAGCTTTTTGTTCCTGCTCAGGTCTTCCACGTGCATCGTCGCGCCCAGCAGGCTGACACTGGCGCTTCCATTAAATTCTGTGGGTTTACGGTATTTGATGTCCAGTACCGAAGCCATTTTGTCGCCATATTTGGCATCGAAACCGCCGGCCGAAAACCCAATGGTTGATACCATGTCCGGATTAATAAAACTCAAACCTTCCTGCTGGCCGGAGCGAACCAGGAAAGGGCGGTAGATTTCAATGTCGTTCACATACACCAGGTTTTCGTCGAAATTGCCGCCACGCACCGAATATTGCGAGCTCAGTTCGTTGTTGGATGAAACGCCGGGAAGTGTTTTGATCAGGGCTTCCACGCCACTGCCTGTCGCGTCGGGCATGTTGTTGGTGAAGTTGGGATTAATTCGGTTCATGTTGCCGTTTCTGCCTTGTCGGCCCGAAACCTGCACTTCTTCAATTTCTTCAGTATTGATAGCCATCTGAATAGACAGCTCTAGTCGTTCTTCACGGTTCACGCGAATCGGCCTTTCCTGTGTGTGATAGCCGGTGTACGAAAAAACCAGGATGATTTCCTGGTTGGCTGGAACCCGGAGCAGGTATTTTCCCTGGCGGTCGGTCACCGTGCCAATCGGCAGGTTTTTTATCGTCACATTGGCCAGTTCTATCGGTTGCCCATTTTCTCCGGAAACACTTCCAAACACGTTCGCATTGCTTCGCTGTGCATTTGATTGAGTGGAAAGGAGCAGGCAAGTCAATAGAATGAGTAACGATTTTTCGAGTTTCATGCAAACAAAAATAATACACTTTAATCGATATCAACTTGTTCCATTTTGATTAAATTGTGCTCAACTTCATGTTTTGTTAATTTTTAAAGTTGATTATGGAACGGCGCGACTATTTGATCCATCAAATACAGGAAATGGGGGCTTTTTTGGCGCGGTTGATTCTTCGCCTGAAAAAAGAGCATCAGCCCTCTGCACAACTAAAAACTGTGAGGGCAGAATTGGAGTGTGAACTTGGCTTGGAGTTAAATGATGTACTTTTTCTGGAAGATTCGTCTTTCAACGAGGTGCTGGAAGAGAAACTGCTATCGCATGAGAATTTGGTGCAGTTTGCTTGCTTGCTGGAGCAACTTGGCGACGTGGCACTGGAGGATGAGACTTTTTTGCGCCAGCAGATCTATTATCACAAGGCTTTAGTTTTGCTGGAGTATGTTGAGCAAAAGAGTCAAAACTATTCGATGGAACGGCAACAAAAAATTACTAACATCCGCATGAAATTGGACAATAAATAAGTTGTCCTCGCCTGACGAATTACTAGACCCAAAAGCGAACTAAAAAAAGACCACAAATTATTGCGGTCTTTTTCGCTGCGGGAGCAATTTTTTTGTTTGCAGATTTATGAATCTCCTTTAACCCAGTTCACGATTTTTTTGTCGTTAGGCTTGGTTCGGGGTTCGGCATAATCCACCAAGTGGCCTTCTTCATCAATCATGTATTTCTGGAAGTTCCAGCTCACTTCGGAATCTGAAACCTCGTTTTTTTCTTTCTGGGTCAACCATTGGTAAAGCGGGTGCATGTCATCTCCTTTCACCGAAATTTTCGACATCATGAGAAAAGTAACCCCATAGTTGCGTTCGCAAAATTCTGCTATTTCCTCATTCGATCCCGGTTCCTGTTCGTTGAAGTTGTTGGCCGGAAAACCAATGATGGTAAATTGATCGCCACCATATTCGTCGTATAATTCCTGTAGCAATTCATATTGTGGCGTCAAACCGCACTTTGATGCCGTATTGACCACCAGTACTTTTTTCCCTTTCAGTTGGTTCAAATCAAAGTTGGCACCGTTAATATCCTGAACTTTGAAATCGTACAGGTTTGTTTGGCTAAATCCGAATGAAGCCAGGAATATAAATGTGAATAAAAAAGCTAATTTTTTCATGATCTATTGTTGTTTGGTTTAACTTCATCTAAAACAGTAAGAAGCGAAAAAAGTTTGATGCCCGCAACCGCTGAAGTTCTTAATTCTTGTTAATAAATTCCCCCTGAATTTCCTCTCAAAATGTTTATCTTTGGGCTTCATCAAATGATATTATGGAGAATTTTATTGTTTCTGCCAGAAAATACAGGCCCGATACCTTTCAAACGGTTGTTGGCCAATTATCGATTACTTCGACCCTGAAAAATGCCATTAAAAATAACCAGTTGGCTCATGCTTACTTGTTTTGTGGCCCTCGAGGGGTTGGGAAAACAACCTGTGCCCGTATTTTCGCGAAAACAATTAACTGTCAGAACCTCACTTCTGAAATCGAACCCTGCAACCAGTGTGAATCGTGCCAAGCGTTTAACAGCAGCCGTTCGTACAATATTCACGAGCTGGATGCCGCTTCAAACAATTCTGTGGATGATATCCGGAATTTGACGGACCAAGTTCGCATTCCTCCTCAAATTGGCAAGTACAGCATCTACATTATCGATGAGGTTCACATGTTGTCGCAAGCTGCTTTCAACGCTTTTCTGAAAACCTTGGAAGAACCGCCCAAGCATGCTATTTTTATTTTGGCAACCACTGAAAAACACAAGATCATTCCAACGATTCTATCACGTTGCCAGATCTTTGATTTCAACCGGATAAAAATTGCTGATATCTCCGGACATTTGGGTTTTGTGGCTAAAAGTGAACAGGTGGCTATTGAGGCGGAAGCGTTGAATGTGATCGCCCACAAAGCCGACGGCGCCATGCGCGACGCGCTTTCAATTTTCGACCAGATTGTGAGTTTTTCGGGACGCGAGATCACTTATAAAGATGTAATTTCGAACCTGAATGTGCTGGACTACGACTATTATTTCCGCTTGATTGACTTACTTCTGAAAAATGATGTGCCCCAAGCGCTGTTGCTTTTTAACGAAGTGTTGGATCATGGTTTCGACGGACATCATTTTATTAATGGACTCAGCAGCCACATTCGTGATATCTTGGTTTGTAAAGATTCGGTAACCGTGCAGCTGCTCGAAGTTGGCGGCGAAATCCGGGAGAAGTACAAAGCTCAGGCAACAATTTGCGATGCCGGCTTTTTGCTTGAAGCCATGAAAATTAGCAACGAATGCGACATGCAATACAAAACCAGCCAGAACAAACGCTTGCTGGTTGAGTTGAGCTTGATTAAAATGGCACAGCTTACCTTAAAAAAAAAATAGCTGACGAAAGTGATCAGCAGGAGTTAGAGCCTATTTTTTCGGGTGTTCAGGAACCTGCAGTGACGAAGGAAAACCTCGGCGCATCAAAAACTCGACCCACAGAACAAAAAGCATCAAGTGAGATTGAGGTTCCGGCTAAAGTGCCGGTAAAAAGGATGATCAAGAAGCGCGGAAGCGGTTATACCCCTTCCATCAAAGACGCGATTTCGGGTAAACTGGCTGAAAGGGGAGAGGAAGATGCTCAGGAAAAGCTGAAATATTACGCTGGAGAACAGCTCACTGAACCCTTTACGCAGGAACAGTTTGCTGAGAAATGGGCCGAATACTTGGGGCGACTGAACGATCGTCCGAACTTGAAAGCCACTCTTTCGAAGACACCGAAAATTTTTGACAAGCACAAGCTTAAATTGCCTATTGATAATTCTGTGCAGCTGGAAGAGATCAATAAAATTAAGCCTGATTTGGTTTCTTGGTTGCGAAAGGAACTGCGAAATACAAGCATCGAACTAATTACAGATATTGTTGTTCAGGAATCAGAGTACAAACCGTATTCAGAAAACGAAAAGCTGGCCGAAATGGTGAAGAAGAATCCGAATCTGGCTATGCTCAAACAGCGATTTAATCTGGATTTTGGCGAATAGCAGTCTGAGTTTGATTTTAACCCATTGTTAACCGTTCCTGAAATGAAGCGATAAGAAGAGCCAATCAATTGTTTTTTAGTATTTTTGAGTAAAACATAAAAAGGAGGTCACTATGCTTAAAGAAAAAGTTTTAAACGCCCTGAACAAACAGATTAATGCAGAAATGCACTCAGCTTACCTTTATCTATCCATGTCAGCTTATTTAGAAGACAAGGGGTTAGCTGGTTTTGCCAACTGGATGAAAGTGCAATACAGAGAAGAGCTTTCGCATGCATTGAAAATATTTGATTATGTGAATGAACGTAATGGCCGGGTGATGTTGGAGCCGATTGCCGGAGTCCCCATTGAGTTCGATGGAATTATTGATGTTTTTGAGAAAACATTAGAGCACGAGCAGAAGGTAACTCAGATGATTGATCAGTTGATGGATGTGGCAGTTGCCGACAGCGATCATGCTACGCAAAGTTTTTTGCACTGGTTTGTTGACGAGCAGGTGGAAGAAGAAGCCAATGTGAATGAATTGCTTGATAATTTGCGTTTGATTGACGGACAAGGAAATGGGGTTTTCATGCTCAACCGTGAATTACAATCCCGTACCTTTGTTGATGCAACACAGGCAGAATAAGAAATTTCGTTTGAAGATTATTGGAAGGCTGCCTGTATTGGGTGGCCTTTTTTATTAACCCAATTACGATTGATCCAAAAAATCCGGTGCAATGAATAAATTAATAGAAAATGCTTGGTTAGAATTAAGGGAAGCTTGCCAAAATTCCCCTTCTGTTGATGAACTGATTGAGATAGAAAAGGCTTTCGACTTTGTTTGGCAATCGCTGGGTGAAAATACTTGGCCCAATGGAGACCTGATCCTGGTCCATTCGCTCGAAGTCGCCCAAGTGGTGGCTCAAGAAGTAGGGCTGGGGGTGAGCTCCATTATTGCCGGAATGTTGCACAATGTCACTTATGAAAAGCTCAGCAACCGTCCGGATTTGCAGATTATTGAACGTCGGTTTGGACCGGTGGTCGCCGGTATTTTGGAAGGGATGGCGAAGATCAACGCCTTGGGAACTGATACGGTTGACCTCCATTCGGAGAACTACCGGAAATTGATGCTGGCGCTGGCCGGCGATGTTCGGGTTATTTTGGTTAAGATCTCTGATCGGCTGCACGTAATGCGTCATTTGGTAGATTATCCAGCTAGTTCTCATCAGAAAATTGCATTGGAAACCGCCCACCTGTATGCGCCTTTGGCTCATCGCTTAGGCTTATATTATGTCAATTCCGAAATGTTGGATTTGTGTTTGAAATATACCAATCCGGATGCCTACCAATATGTTGCCGACCGGTTGGAAGAAAGTAAAGAGGAACGCAAAAACTTTGTCGCCGCGTTCGTCAAGCCGATTGAGGAAAAGCTAAAAGCCCGCGGTTTTCAATTTGATATGAAAGCACGCACCAAGGCGATTAATTCCATCTGGAAAAAAATGCAAAACAGTAAGGTAAGCTTCGATGAAGTGTATGATCTGTTTGCGATCCGTGTCATTCTGGATTCGAAACAAGAATTGGAAAAATCGGATTGCTGGCAGGTGTATTCCATTGTTACCGACGAGTATCAATCGAACCCCGAACGGATGCGCGACTGGATTACCGTGCCAAAATCAAATGGTTACGAGAGTTTGCATGCTACGGTATTGGGGCCACATAAAAAATGGGTTGAAATTCAGATCCGAACCAAGCGGATGGATGAGATTGCAGAGAAGGGCCTCGCCGCGCACTGGAAATACAAAGGGGGATCGGCCAGCACTGAAATGGAAAGTTGGCTGGCCAATGTTCGCGAGATTTTAGAAAATCCGGATCTGAATATTGTCGATTTTATTGATGATTTCAACACAAACATCTACAATGATGAAATTTTCGTATTTACTCCGAAAGGCGATTTGAAACGTTTGCCTGCCGGAGCTACCCTGCTTGACTTTGCCTACGAAGTTCATTCTGAAGTTGGAGATCATTGCGTTGGAGGAATGTTGGATGGCCGGAAAGTGACCATGCGGTATAAACTCAAAAATGGCGATCAGGCTTCAGTGGACACTTCGTCCAAACAGAAGCCCAAGCTCGACTGGCTTGACTTTGTAATTACAACCAAAGCCAAATCGCGCATTAAGGCCAGTGTCAACGAAGAACGCAAAAATGAAGCCGATAAAGGGAAAGAGGTTTTGCTTCGGAAATTGAAGAACTGGAAGATTGATTACAACGATGACCTGATCCGGATGCTTTTGAAGCATTACAACCTGAAGCTGGCGCAGGATTTGTATTATAATATTTCGATTGGGAAAATAGAGCCGCTTGCAATTAAAGAGCTGGTTGGCGAAAAGGAAACTGAAGCAACAGCCAGGCAGAAAGTAGAAGAGATTCTACCTGTGGAGCAGTTGAAAGACCTTGATTTCTCCAGTGGGAACGACTATTTGGTGATTGACAACAATATTAAAGACGTCAATCATAAGCTGGCGCCCTGCTGTAATCCAATTTTTGGCGATCCGATTTTTGGCTTTGTCACCATCAGCGATGGGATTAAAATCCACCGCCGTTCATGTCCCAATGCCAAGCAGCTGTTTGAGCGGTATCCTTACCGGGTGATTCCAGCGCGGTGGCGCGATTCAAAAAAGCGTAGCTCTTTTCAGGCAACCATTCGCTTGTCGGGTACCGACGAGGCGGGTATTGTTGTCAATATTTCGCATGTCATTGCGAAGGATATTGGCGTCCAAATGCGTTCGATCAACATTGATTCGGTGAATGGCGAGTTCGAAGGGACCTTGCGTATTTTTGTTAATAATTTGGAACACCTGGACTTTTTGATGCACAAGCTGCAAAATATTAAAGGCGTGCTCAACGTGTCACGAGCCGATACTTAGGATCTCTAGGCCAGTATATAAATGGAAAAATCCCTCTTTTCTGAGAGATTTTTCATGAATTTCTGATGAATAGCTTTGCTATTGAGGAAATCGGTCACGCATTTGCCGCTCAACCATCCATGCCGGATACTCTGGAGTAAGGGCACTTATGGCATCCAGTTGCTCCATCTCAGCATCGGTAAGCTCAAGCTGTGTCGAAGCGAGGTTGTCGTTTAACTGCTCCATTTTCTTTGCCCCAATAATAATGCTGCTGATACCCGGTTTTTTCAGCATCCAGGCTAAAGCAACCTGTGCCACCGAAACTTGGTGGCTTTTAGCAATGGCGAGCATCACATCAATAATGTCGTACGCTTTTACCTTATCCAATGGAGGAAAGTCGAATTCATCACGGCGGCTGCCACCTGCCTTTTCTTTCTGTCGGGTGAATTTTCCGGAAAGAAAACCTCCTGCCAATGGACTCCATGGCATCATTCCTATGTTTTCAGCTTGTGCCATTGGAATGATCTCGCGTTCGATATCGCGCGAAGCCAGGCTGTAGTAGTATTGTCCAGCAGAAAACCTGGTCCAGCCATTTCGTTCAGCAATGGCATTGGCCTTGGTTACCATCCACGCCGGGTGATTGCTGATGCCGATGTAACGTACCTTACCTGAACGCACCACATCTTCCAGTCCACGCATGGTTTCTTCAAGGGGCGTCAGCGGGTCAACACCGTGAATATAGAGCAGGTCAATGTGATTCAGCTCCATTCGTTTCAAGCTGTCATCAACCGAGTCCATGATGTGTAAGCGTGACAGTCCAACCTGGTTTGTTCCGGGGCCCATTCGGATTCGCACTTTAGTGGCAATCACCAATTGTTGCCGGTTAATTCCCAAATCTTTCAACGACTTGCCAAGCATGGTCTCTGAAAGCCCTTCGGAGTAGGCGTTGGCTGTGTCAATAAAATTAATTTCACCATCGATGGCTGTTTTTACTAGTTGATTGACTTCGTTCTGCGGTACTTTGCCGATGGCTTCCCAATAGCCGCGACCACCAAAGGTCATGGTTCCCAAACAAAGCTCTGAAACGAATACGCCGGTGTTTCCCAATTGATTGTATTTCATAATCTTAATAATTATTTTCTGATCCATTCGGTTTTGTCGCTGGCAGCAATCCGGGTTCGCTTTGGACGTTGAAGCAACTCATCCGGTTCACCCAAAATGAAAAATCCAATGGGTGTGTCTTCTGCCTCCAGTTGTAGAAATTCGCGCATCTGATTGGAGTAACAAATATCTCCGGTGCTCAGATAACCACCAATTTTAAATGCTTTCAGGCTGAGGTAAATGTTTTCCACGGCGCAGGCTACCGACACAATGTCTTCCTGTTTCGGAAATCGTTTGTACGGATCGCGTTTAGCAATGATGGCGATGACATGCGAAACCCGCTTCCATTTGTCGTTGTATGCTTGGTATTTAAAATCGAAAAATTTATCAGGAGGTGTAATCTGCTTGTAAATTTCCTGCTGAACACCGAAAAAGCGTTTCACGCCATTGCCAGCAAAAACTTTAAAGTGCCACGCCTGCACCAAGCCATGCGAAGGCGCCCAGCTGGCATTTTCCAACAGTTTTTCGATCACGGAATCATCAATCTGACTTCCTTCTTTCAACCCATTTACAAAAGTAGATTCCCTGGTTTTAATCCATTCTGAAATATCGTGTATCGTATTTTCCATTATTCAGTTTCGATTTGTTTTGTATGAATTAAACACGCAAGCTGCCTGGAGGTTTACACCATATCTGCATGTCTGTACTCAGAGACGAAAAATGTTAACGATTTTGAAAGGATGGTCTGTTGTCATTTCAGATTGCGATTTATTTGAATAAGGTTTGTAATTTTGGCTTCAATTTACCGATTGAATAGAATACCGGAAGATGACTGAAGAATTGAATCACATAAAAAGGCAAGTGGAGTCAAATCAATTGGAGGAAGCACTTCTGCAGATTGAACACTTGCTTCATCAACAGCCGATTTGTGCCGAACTGTATTACCTGCAGGGGCAAATTTTATACAAACAGCAGCAATGGGGGCGGGCAATCAATGCGTTCAATCAGGTCTTAGAGCTTGAACCAAACCATACTGATGCACAGTCTCAGATTGATATGGCCAATAATATTTTGGGTTATTTTACACCCGATATGTTTAATCCATAGATTTTCCGGTCTTTATAACATAACCTGCTGCGGCGGCTTCGATTGAAAAGAACTATCTGAAAAAGCTAAAATGAACACTTCCGTAATGACGGGTTTCGACAAATTTTTCCGATTCGGAAAAGTTATAATACTTGGAGTGTTCGAGTACGAATAGTCCATCTTGCTTTAGAAGATCGTTGTTGAAGACTAGCGCCGGAACTTCATTGAACCGAGGATGATCATAAGGTGGATCGGCAAAGATTAAATCAAACTTTTCGGTCGTTTGCTCACAATACGCCAAAGCATTTCCTTTAATCGCCCGGATTGCCTTTTCGGCACTTAGCTTTTGGACAACTGAACGAATAAATTGATGGTGTTGGAAGTTAAGCTCAATCGTGGTGATGTCGGTGCATCCACGCGATAAAAATTCAAAAGAAATACTTCCTGTTCCGGCAAACAAATCAAGCACTTTAAGGTCTTCAAAATCGACTTGGTTGGTTAAGATATTAAATAGACTTTCTTTTGCCATGTCTGTTGTTGGTCTGGCTTTGAAGCTTTTTCCAGGACTAAACTGTCGTCCTCTGTGAGTTCCACCTACGATTCTCATGCCAGGTAATTTAAAAGATTAACAAAACGGGCATCAGGGAGTTGGTCAAATAAATAGCTGTAATAAACCTCGCTACTTCTTGTGCTGATAGCAACATTTTTAAAATATTGTCGCAGCTGGTGGTAAATAGGCGAACGTTTATTTACTCTCCCGCTTAATTGTATTTTGATGTCCTCCACTTTTTCTGTCTTTACGACATGTAGGATGTAATAAAGCAAATCGTTGTCATTTCGGTATTTAAATGAATTGAAAAAGCGAATAGACTCATCCATGAGGGTAATGGTTAACTGATGTTTATACAATTGGATGTCCATCAGAGAGTGAGGACTTGATTTTTTTGAGTGGTGGTACAGTTGTGGTACAATTTCATTTTGAATAATTGAACCCGGATGTTTGTCTGCAAAAAAACGTTTTACTTTTGTTGAAATTGCAAACTGAAGGACCGACTTAAATGGTTTGACTGGCCGATAATAAAGTTCATCGTCTTCTGCTAATTCAAGCCCTAGTTGATAGGCTGCCATACCCTGTTTTTCATCGAAAAGAAAATCGGGCAGGAGCACCATTTTTCCAGGTGAAGAGTAAATCAGTTGGGTCGATTTAAACTCTGCCTCGAGAATATCGAATTCAGAATAAATATCCTGTAGTTTGCGATAAAGAAACCTGGGGTTGCCTGAGAATTCTTTATGAAAAAGATAGATGTATTTATTTTGCAGTCCATCGCGGATACAAAAAGAAAATCCATCCAGACTAAACTGGATGGATAAATGATATTCTTGTATGAAATTTAAATCAAAGGTTTCGTCAACAAGCAATAAGTGCTGCATACCAAATTTTTACTCCCAGTTACCGGCATTATTTGTTGTTTCAGTTAATGAACCTACTCTAAGCCCCGGGTACTTACCGTTGGTACGTCTTTGATCGTTCAGGTTAATAACCATTTGACGATCTAAGTCTTTCAAAATGGTGTTGTTGTGAGCTTTTGCTTCAAATACAGGAACTTGAATGCCAGATCCAGTGGTAATGATATTGGTGCCAAGATGAAATTCAGCAACGGTATCCTTAACCGGCACCATTTTAATTTTTTCAACAGGATAGGAAGCCCCAAATAAGGTATCCAAGACGCTAATTTTAAGCGTATCGCGGATAATCAAGCCTTTTTTGATGGCTGTTTCTTCAGTCATTCCAGCTTCTAACATACTATCGGTAAGCATTCCAATTTTCCGCACTAAGGGAAGTGAATCAGTTTTTATGAAATTAATTAAGCTATCCCAGTCGGCAGTGAAGTGTCCATGCACGTCTTTGAAGGCCAGTTGCGCTTTCCTGATATCTTTTAAGCGTTCAACAGTAACTTTATATCTGGCATCTTTGGCTTTATCAAACTCAATTGGCCTTTCAATACTCTGGTAAATAAAGTATGCAAGGATGATTGCAGCGACTATAAGTACGATCTGAATAACTGTCTTCATCTGTAATTTTTTAATATTAGATTTGTGTTTGCATGCAAAATTATAAAAAAAATCAAATTACTATCCGTGGAATAGTTTTAATTTCGCAGGAATGTTGAAAAAACACTTGAAAGATCATCTTTGTCAGAATTTAGGTTTTGAACCAACAGCAGGCCAGAAATTGCTGTCGGAGAAGCTGGCTGATTTTATTACCATTGGAGATCCTGATGTGTTGTTTTTACTGAAAGGTTATGCAGGCACAGGTAAGACCAGTATGCTCAATGCTTTGGTTAAAACACTTCGATCCTTTAAATTTCAATCGGTGCTTTTAGCTCCAACGGGGCGAGCTGCAAAAGTTCTGGCTTCCTACACCGGACAGAGTGCCTATACCATTCATAAAAAAATCTACCGGCAGCAATCCACTACCGATGGTTTTGGAAAATTCATTCTGGATAAGAATCTGGCTAAAAACTGTTTTTTTATTGTTGACGAGGCTTCTATGATTTCCAATTCATCGGCTGAAGGTTCTGTTTTTGGATCGGGGAAGCTGCTTGATGATTTGTATGAATATGTCCATGCCGGGAAAAACTGCAAGCTTGTGTTGGTGGGCGATACCGCCCAGCTTCCGCCGGTTGGAATGGACATTAGTCCGGCACTAAATGTGTCGGAGCTTGAAATGTACGGTGGAAAGGTGATGCATCATGAGTTGGTCGATGTGGTCAGGCAGGAGTTGGATTCCGGAATCTTGTACAATGCAACACAGCTTCGTTCGTTGATTAATGAATCGTATTTTCATCCAAATTATTTTCCCATCGAGCTTTCCGGTTTTGAGGATATTCAGCGTATTGGAGGAGCCGAGTTGATTGAGAAAATTTCGGATTGTTACGACAAGTACGGGGAGCAGCAAACCATGGTGATTACCCGCTCAAACAAGCGAGCCAATAAGTTTAACGAAGGGATTCGTTCAACCATTCTTTACAAGGAATCCGATATTACCATTGGTGATTTGCTGATGGTTGTGAAAAATAACTACTTCTGGCTGGGCGATGATGTGCGGCTCGATTTTATTGCCAATGGCGACATTGTTGAAATCCAGTCCATCTACAACTACGAAGAATTGTATGGCTTCCGGTTTGCCAATGTATGCCTGAAGTTCATCGATTACGACGATTTGGAAATCGACTGTAAAATACTTTTGGAAACCTTGAATATTGAGACCGCTTCGCTCAGTTTTGAACAGAGTCAGCGGTTGTTTGAAGCGGTGGCTGAAGACTACGTTGATATTCGAAGCAAAAAGAAGCGCTGGGAAAAAATTAAGGCGAATGAGTATTTCAATGCCTTGCAAGTGAAGTTTGCATATGCCGTTACCTGTCATAAGGCGCAGGGAGGACAGTGGAATGCTGTTTTTGTAGATCAGGGCTACCTGGTGGAAGATATGCTGAACGTGGAATACCTGCGATGGCTTTATACCGCGTTTACCCGGCCGGTGAAAGAGTTGTTCCTGGTGAATTTCAATAAGGAATTTTTTGAGGGCGAAAAGGATTGATCGGGGTGTGGAAACGAATTGTTTTCCGAGAGTTATTAGCGGATAACAGAATATACCTCATCTTCTTCAACTGCATTCGTTTCAGGGAAAATGGCTCTGGCTTCATCCAAAACAAGCTGAGGATCTTTGTAGCGGGCCGAAAAATGGCCAATCAACAATTTACCAACCTTGGCTTTTTGGGCAATTAATGCAGCGTCTTTTCCTGTGGAATGAAAAGTGGTTTTGGCCATGTCTTTTTCCGATTCTGCAAAGGTGGCTTCATGGTAAACTAAATCAACATCCTGAATGACGGGAATTATTTTTTCATGGTAAACTGTGTCGGAACAAAAAGCAAACGAACGTGGTTTGTCAGGAGGAATGACCAATTCGTGGTTTGGGATTGTTTCGCCGTTTTCGGTTACAAAACCAGCTCCTGCTTTAATGTTTTTAATTTCCCGAATGGGAATTTGGTGTTTTTTTACCAGCTCTTTTTTGATGTTTGGTTCTTTTTCTTTTTCACGAAACAGAAAACCACAGCATGAAATTCGGTGCTTTAGCGGAAATGAAGTGATACTGAGCTTTTCGTCCTCGAGAATGAGCTGAGGCTTTTTAAAATTGAGCGGGTGAAACACCAAGCGAAAACCCAATTCTTCCATGTTCAGAAAGTCCAATTGAAACTGGGTGTAGCGTTGCAATTCGGAGTGAGCAAAAATATGTAAATCTTTAGTTCGTTTCAGCATTACCTGGGTTGAAATGAAACCGATCAACCCGAAAAAATGGTCGCCATGCAGGTGCGAAATAAAGATGTGGTCGAGTCGCCCAAAGCCGATTTTATTTTTACGAATCTGGTGTTGGGTTCCTTCACCGCAGTCAATTAAAAAGAACCGCCCAAGCGCATTGAGCACTTGAGCGGTTGGGTATCTTTTGGAAGTAGGCATTGCTGAACTACTTCCCAGAATTGTCAGTTGAAAAGGCATTTGCATTCAGGAAATCCTGTTATAAGTTGCCCTTTTCTACCAGTAGTTTCTCTGCTTCGTCCACGTTTTTTGTAATAAGCAAAACGGTATGAAGCATCGAAATGCGTATCAGATGTTCAACATCGGGTTGAAGACCGCAAAGAATAAATGTTCCGATTGAGTCTTCGCAAAGCCGGTTGGCAACTAAAATGGCACTTAAACCAGATGAGTCAACGTAATTACAGTTGCTTACATCCAATATGATGGTTTTCACCTCGCCATTGCCTAAAATAACCAACTCTGATTTCAATTCGGGAGCATTATTGGTATCAAGTTTCTTCGAAAGTATCTTGATTACAACGTGATCTTCTTTTTTTGTAATTTCAAATTCCATGGAACGAAATTTACGAATTTATGTTGAAACGATTGATAGGGATCGGTCTATTTTTCTTTGTTCTCTTCAGCTTCCATTTGAGATTTTAAAGCAGCCAGCTCGCTGATGTCGCCCAAGGTTGTTTTTTCCTGGTTGTTTTCTTTCACTGCTTTCATTGCTTTAGCAGTTTGCTTGCTTTGAGCTTTCTTTTTGGCTGTGTCTTCACCTTTTTTCTCATCTTCGAATACACGTGAGTGAGAAAGAATGATGCGTTTGGCAGCTTTTGAGAATTCAATGACTTTGAAATCCAGTTTTTCTTCGAGGCTGGCTTTTGAACCATCTTCTTTTACCAGGTGGCGTGGAGTTGCAAATCCTTCAACACCGTAGGGAAGAGTGATGGTAGCACCTTTGTCGAATAATTCAATAATGGTTCCTTCGTGGATTGAATCAACAGAGAAAATTGTTTCAAATACATCCCATGGGTTTTCTTCCAATTGTTTGTGCCCAAGGCTCAAACGACGGTTGTCTTTGTCTATGTCCAATACAACCACTTCGATTTCTGCACCAATTGAAGTAAACTCAGATGGGTGTTTGATCTTTTTGGTCCAGCTCAGGTCCGAAATGTGGATTAAGCCGTCAACGCCTTCTTCAATTTCAACAAATACACCAAAGTTGGTGAAGTTGCGAACAGAAGCATTGTGGTTGGTTCCGATACCAAATTTGGTGTCGATTTCCTGCCATGGGTCTTTTTTCAGTTGTTTGATACCCAATGACATTTTGCGTTCATCGCGATCCAAAGTCAGGATTTGAGCTTCTACTTCGTCGCCAACTTTCAGGAAGTCCTGTGCGCTGCGTAAGTGCTGTGACCAGCTCATTTCCGATACGTGGATCAAGCCTTCAACTCCGGGAGCGATTTCAACAAAGGCACCGTAGTCAGCCATGACAACCACTTTTCCTTTAATGCTGTCGCCAACTTTCAATTCGTCATCCAAGTTATCCCATGGGTGAGGAGTCAATTGTTTCAAGCCAAGAGCAATCCGTTTTTTGTCATCATCGAAGTCAAGGATTACCACGTTCAGTTTTTGATCCAATTCAACGATTTCGTTCGGATGAGAAATTCGTCCCCAGCTCAAGTCAGTAATGTGAATCAACCCGTCAACGCCACCCAGGTCGATGAATACACCGTACGAAGTGACGTTTTTAACAGTTCCTTCCAATACCTGGCCTTTTTCCAGTTTCGAGATAATTTCTTTTTTCTGCTGTTCAAGCTCAGCTTCAATCAATGCTTTGTGCGAAACAACCACGTTACGGAATTCCTGGTTGATTTTAACCACTTTGAATTCCATGTTTTTGCCTACGTACATATCGTAGTCGCGGATTGGTTTCACATCAATTTGAGAACCTGGCAAGAAAGCTTCAATTCCGAATACATCGACAATCATACCACCTTTGGTGCGGCACTTAATGTATCCTTTGATAATTTCGTCTTTATCCAGCGCATCATTCACACGATCCCAAGAGCGGACAGCACGTGCTTTTTTGTGCGACAGGATCATTTGTCCTTTTTTGTCTTCCAGACTCTCCACATAAACTTCAACCGGGTCGCCCACTTTCAACTCGGGGTTGTAGCGGAATTCGTTTAAGCTTACAATACCGTCTGATTTGTAACCGATATCAACAACGACTTCGCGTTTGTTCATTGAAATAACGGTACCTTCCAGTACTTCTTTTTCCAGAACCGTGTTCAGCGTGTTGTCGTAAAGATCAACCAATTCTTTTTTCTTTTTGCCTGCAAAACCTTCGTCGTCGGCTTCCAGTGCATCCCAGTCAAATTCTTCCGATTCGGCAGCAGGAGCTGCTTTTTCTGCTTCTTTTTCTTCAGTAGCCGGTTCAGCAACTTCTGTTTCTGCAACGGGCTCTACTTCTTCAACTTCTTCTTTTACTTCTTCAGTTTCTTCAACAGCGGCTGTAGCTTCAGCTTGTTGTGTTTCGTCTGCAACATTTTGTTGTTCGAGCTCTTCCTTTTGTTCAAGGTTCTCTTTCTTTTCTTCTGTCATGTAATAATCAATTAATTAATAAGTTAGACTTTATATTTGTTAAATGCGCGGCAAAATTAGGATTTATATGCTTTAAATCAAAGGTTTTCAGCGGTTTTTTAGGGATTTTCAGCCGAATTTGAGAGATGTGCGTTTTTTTTCGAATTATCTGGTCTTTTTTCGTACAACAATCCGATGAACTGCTTAGTTTTGCAGCCGGTTTTTTATTGTTAAGATTGAATTATTTTCTACTTTTGATAGCCTGTCGGTACCGCAGTCTGGTGGTCGGCTCTGGAGATCATTAATCGGATCATTCCGGAAGATGATTTTCGGTACATATCAGAAAATTAAAATGTAAATGGACGCACGAAAAAAACGGATTTTAGTAACTGGAGGAGCCGGTTTTATTGGGTCACATCTTTGCGAGCAATTGCTGGCCGAGGGAAATGAAGTGATTTGTCTGGATAATTTTTTCACCGGGGCAAAGCAAAAAGTGGTTCACCTGCTCAGTAACCCGTATTTCGAGTTGGTGAGACACGATGTGATTATGCCGTTTTATATTGAGGTGGATGAAATTTATAACCTTGCTTGTCCAGCTTCGCCGGTTCATTACCAGTTCAATGCCATCAAGACCATTAAAACTTCGGTTATGGGCTCCATCAATATGCTGGGGTTGGCCAAACGGGTCAAGGCGAAGATTTTGCAGGCATCAACCAGCGAAGTGTATGGCGACCCCGAACTTCATCCACAGCCCGAAAGCTACTGGGGCAATGTCAATCCGATTGGTGTGCGTTCGTGTTATGACGAGGGAAAGCGATGCGCCGAATCGTTATTTATTAATTACCACGCGCAAAACCAGGTGGCTATTAAGATAGCCCGCATATTTAATACTTACGGGCCTAAAATGGAGCCGGATGATGGACGGGTGGTTTCAAACTTCATTGTTCAGTCCTTACAAAACAAAGACATCACCATTTTTGGCGATGGCATGCAAAGCCGGAGTTTTCAATATGTGGATGACTTGGTGGATGGCTTAAAACGTCTGATGCAAACACCGGACGATTTTTTGGGGCCGGTAAACATTGGCAATCCACATGAATTTACGATGCTCGAACTGGCTGAGAAGATCATTTCGCTTACCGGTAGCCGGTCAAAAATTACCTATTTGCCGTTGCCCGAAGATGATCCGATTCAGCGTAAACCCGATATTTCGCTAGCCAAAGAAAAACTGAATGGCTGGGAACCCAAAATTCAGCTGGAGGAGGGTTTGATAAAGACAATTGCATATTTTGATGAATTATTAAAAGCAAATTAGATATGAAAGGAATTATTTTAGCCGGAGGTTCCGGTACGCGCTTATATCCGATCACCAAGTCGATATCGAAACAGATCATTCCGGTTTACGACAAACCGATGATTTATTATCCTTTGTCTGTGTTGATGCTGGCTGAAATCCGGGAGATTCTGATTATCTCAACGCCAAAGGACATTTCCCTTTACGAAGATTTACTGGGCGACGGATCACAATTCGGAATTCAGTTGGAGTATGCCATTCAGCCTTCACCCGACGGATTGGCCCAGGCCTTTTTGATTGGCGAAGATTTTATTGGCGACGATCAGGTTTGCCTTATTTTGGGTGACAATATTTTCTACGGCTATAACTTCAGCCAAGTATTAAAAGAAGCCGGATCGCTTGACGATGGCGCTTTGGTTTTCGGTTACTATGTGAACGATCCGGAGCGTTATGGGGTGGTTGATTTTGACGATGACGGCAAGGTTTTATCAATTGAAGAAAAACCGAAAGAACCTAAATCGAACTACGCCGTAACGGGCTTGTACTTCTATTCCAACGATGTGGTTGCGAAAGCCAAATCCTTGAAACCATCGCCTCGTGGTGAGCTGGAAATAACCGACCTGAACCGGCTTTACCTTGAAGAACAGCGTCTGAAGGTTCAGCTGTTGGGACGCGGATTTGCCTGGCTCGATACCGGAACACACGACAGCCTGTTGCAAGCTTCAAACTTTATTGCGACCATTGAACAGCGTCAAGGGCTGAAAGTGTCGTGTCTGGAGGAAATCGCTTTCAAGAAAGGCTACATATCCAAAGAGCAGTTGTTGGAACTGGCCGAACCGCTGAAGAAAAACCAGTATGGGCAATATCTTTTCAATTTGGCCAATAAAAAAATTACTTCATTCTAATTTGAATTCTAGTTGTTCATGGAAATTACAAAAACACCAATCGCCGGATTGTTGGTCCTGACACCCCGGGTTTTTCAAGATGATCGGGGCTATTTTTTAGAATCATTTAACGCTAAAAACCTGGCAGAGGCTGGGATAACCACTTCCTTTGTACAGGATAATGAATCCAAATCGACACGGGGTGTCATTCGTGGATTGCATTACCAGTTGAACCCACACGCCCAGGCTAAGTTAGTCCGGGTGATTGAAGGAACCGTGTTTGATGTGGCCGTTGATCTGCGAAAAGATTCGCCAACTTTTGGTCAGTGGTACGGCCTTGAGTTAAGTGATGAAAATAAAATACAGCTGTTTATTCCGCGCGGGTTTGCGCATGGATTTTCGGTACTGAGTGAAACCGCTGTATTTGCGTATAAATGTGATGCTTATTACGATCCAAAATCAGAGCGGGGCATTGTTTACAACGATCCGGAATTAAATATCGACTGGAAAGTGGACGAAAAAGAAGCTCGAATTTCAGGTAAAGATCAGGCAAATCCTTTGTTTAGGGAGGCCGAATACAACTTTTAAGCTATGACAAAAATTCTTGTTACAGGAGCAGATGGACAGTTAGGGTCAGAAATCAGGCGACTTGCTGATCGGTTTCAGGATTTCCAGTTTTTGTTGACAGACATCAGTGAGCTGGATTTGACCGATCAAGCGGCACTCGCTCAGTTTTTTGATCAGCAACAACCGGACTATGTCGTTAATTGTGCGGCATACACCGCCGTGGATATTGCCGAAGAGGATCCTGAGATGGCGGCTTTGATCAATACCAAAGTGCCGGCACAACTTGGAAAGCTGGCAAGTGCAATCCATGCCCGGGTCATCCACATTTCGACCGATTATGTCTTTGATGGAACTTCGTTTCTTCCATATACCGAAAATGATTTGGTCAATCCTGAGTCTATTTACGGAAAGAGCAAGCTGAATGGCGAAATTGCTTTGCTGAAAGAAGCACCCACGGCGATGGTGATCCGAACTTCGTGGTTGTATTCCAGCTTTGGGAAAAACTTTGTGAAAACCATGGTGAAGTTGGGTGAAGATCGCGATGAACTGCGTGTCGTTTGCGACCAGGTGGGAACGCCAACCTATGCCGCCGATTTGGCCGAAGCAATTTTAACAATTATTTCAAAAACCGAAAATCAGGTCTGCGATTGGAAACCGGGTATTTATCACTATTCCAACGAGGGGGTTTGCAGTTGGTATGATTTTGCCAAGGAAATTCACGAATTATATGGAATCAGTTGTCTGGTTCATCCCATTTCTTCGGACGAATACCCCACGCCAGCCGCCCGTCCGCCTTACAGTGTGCTGAATAAATCCAAAATTAAGCGTATTTTTGGTATTCAAATTCCATACTGGCGCGACAGCCTGAAAAAATGTATTACCGAATTAAAAAATTAAAAGATATGGCAGCAAATAGCGAAGTTTTAGATGCAGTTATAAAAAAAGCAAAAACGTGGTTAAGTGATGTTTACGATCAGGAAACCCGCAACGAGGTAAAACGCTTACTTGAGCAGGAAGACAAAACGTCATTAATCGATTCATTTTATCGTGACCTGGAGTTTGGAACCGGTGGATTGCGTGGAATTATGGGCGTTGGCTCCAACCGCATGAATATTTATACGGTAGGTGCAGCAACCCAGGGGTTGAGCAACTACCTGAATAAAGTATTTACTGATCTGGATCAGATAAAAGTAGCCATTGCCTACGACTGCCGGAACAACAGCCGCCTGTTTTCCGAAAAGAGTGCCGAGATCTTTGCTGCCAACGGAATCAAAGTTTATTTGTTTGAAGATTTGCGTCCAACGCCCGAAATGTCGTTTGTGATTCGCGAGTTGGGTTGCCAAAGCGGCATTATTCTTACCGCCTCACACAACCCCAAAGAATACAATGGCTACAAAGCCTACTGGGAAGATGGTTCGCAAATTGTTGGGCCACACGATGTGAATATTATTGAGGAGGTTCAAAAAGTTAAAGCCGAAGACATCAAATTTGAAGGAAACAGGAAGCTGATCGAAATCATTGGTGAAGCGATTGATCAGAGATTTTTAGCGAAGGTTAAAACGGTTTCCATTTCACCCGATGTGGTGGCCCGCCACAAAGACCTGAAAATTGTCTATACCCCGATTCATGGAACAGGAGTGAAGATGATTCCGGCAGCTTTGCGGGCTTTTGGCTTCAATAATATTTTCAATGTGCCAGAGCAGGATGTCGTGAGTGGCGATTTCCCAACCGTTGTTTCACCTAATCCTGAAGAACCGGCTGCTATGGAAATGGCGATTAAAAAGGGCTATGAAGTGGATGCCGATGTGGTGATGGCTTCCGACCCGGATGCCGACCGGATTGGCGTAGCCGTCAGAAACGACGCGGGTGAGTTTTTCATCATCAACGGAAATCAAACGGCCTTGCTGTTCATTTATTATATTGTGACAAAAATGAAGGAAAATGGTCAGTTGAAAGGCAATGAATTCATCGTAAAGACAATCGTTTCAACCGAAAAAATAGCCGAGATTGCTCAAAAGAATGGAATTGAATATTTCGATGTGTATACCGGTTTTAAATACATTGCCGAAGTCATTCGCGATTATGAAGGAACCAAAAAGTACATTGGTGGTGGCGAAGAAAGCTTTGGATTTATGCCAGCCGATTTTGTACGCGACAAAGATGCGGTGTCATCCTGTGCTTTAATGGCCGAAATTACAGCTTGGGCCAAAGACCAGGGCAAGACCTTGTTCGAACTGCTAAAAGATATTTACCTGGAGTATGGGTATTCCAAAGAAAAAATGAAATACATCGTGCGTCCCGGGAAAACTGGGGCCGACGAAATTCAGCAAATGATGGTGACTTTCCGGACCAACCCTCCCAAGACATTGGGTGGCAGCCGCCTGAAAGTGGTGAAAGACTACGCCGATTTAACCGATAAAAACTTGCTTAGTGGTGAAAGCAAGAAGATCAATCAGAAAATCACGTCGAATGTGCTCCAGTTTTTTACTGAAGACGGAACCAAAATTTCAGTTCGCCCGTCAGGAACCGAGCCAAAAATCAAATTCTATTTCGAAGTCACCGGACAACTAAACAGCCGCGAGGAATTCGACGAAGTGGAGCGATTGGCTGAGCTAAAGATCGATGGGATTATGCAAGAACTAAATCTATAATTATCAAACTAAATTGAATTGAACCATGAGAAAGTTAGTATTTGTACTCTTTGTTGCCATGAGTGTGAGCGTTTTTGCCCAGAAACGCCCGGATATGGTGCCTGAAATGACCGAAGTCTGGGATCCGGAAGTAAGTGTGATTGACCCGGGCGAAAGCCCCATGGACGCGCCATCGGATGCCATTGTGTTGTTGGGTGCTGACAAGGCTTTTGATAATGAATGGACCAATGGTGAAGGCGGAGAGCCGGGCTGGAACTTCGACAAGGGAGTGGCAACCGTGAAAAGCGGAACCGGAACCATCAAGACCAAGCGTGAGTTTAAAGATTTCCAGTTGCACCTGGAGTGGCGCTCGCCCGAAGAGGTGGTTGGCGAAAGCCAGGGACGTGGCAATAGCGGGGTTTTTTTACAAGGAATTTACGAAGTGCAGGTGCTGGATAATTACGAAAATCGTACGTATCGCAACGGGCAAGCCGGAAGCGTATACAAGCAACATCCTCCGTTGGTGAATGCCTGCAAAGCGCCGGGCGTTTGGCAAACCTACGATATCATTTATACCGCTCCACGCTTCAAGGCCGACGGAACGTACTTTACGCCCCCTCGTGTGACTGTGATTCATAATGGCGTGCTGGTGCAGAACAATGTTGAGCTGCGCGGCCCCACGGAATACATCGGTATCCCGGAATATTCGGTTAAACCGCATGGTGACGGCCCACTGATTCTTCAGGATCATGGAAACCCGGTGAGCTTCCGAAACATCTGGATTCGCGAGTTATAAGCTCGTTCGCATAAAACAGGAAAAGGAGTATGGCAACATGCTCCTTTTTTTGTGCGCTAAAGTTGTATTGGTAGTTGCTGCAAATCAACCGTTAGCTGAGGATTGGATGGCAGATCTGGATAAGCGAGGTAGGTGGTTTAGTGAGGGTTTCACTTCGAGTGAAGCCCTCACTGGCAAGCTGGGCGGATGGCAGATCCGATCCAGCCGTAGCCAGCTTTCGAGAGATCATGGAAAGTCGGTTTGACATACCCGGCGAGTTTGTATGTTTATCGGAATATAGAATTCCATCCGGCATCCCGGATCTCACCATTGATGCCGTATACAGGCCCTCCGGCATCCCGGATTTTATCATTGATGCCGTACACAGGCCGTCCGGCACCCCGGATCTCATCATTGATGCCGTATACAGGCCATCCGGCATCCCGGATCTCATCATTGATGCCGTATACAGGCCATCCGGCACCCCGGATTTCATCATTGATGCCGTAAACACGCCATCCGGTATCCCGGATTTCATCATTGATGCCGTAAACAGGCCGTCCGGCATCCCGGATCTCATCATTGATACCGTAAACAGGCCATCCGGCACTCCGAATTTCACCATTCATGCCATAAACACTAACCTGGGGTTACTGATAATGCTCCTTCCCCAGTTGAATTCGTGATTGTGTACTGACTCGCTTGGATTCGGAGGTTAGTAATGGTGTATTTGGCCTGCTCTCGGATAAGTCCACCGTGTAGCACGCTTCAGTAACCCTGTCCTTCAGGGCAGGGACGTTGCGACACATCACGTCGGGCTTTAGCCCAAACCTCTTGAGAAGCGGTTATCGTGCGTTGATGGCCGGTTTCAGCATTCCTTTCGGCTTACTTCAAATACAAATTGCTGTCGCCATAACTCAGGAAGCGATAATCGTGGTCCAGTGCGTGTTGGTAAATGCGTTGCCAGTCGTTGCCAACATAGGCTGAAATAAGCAGCAGCAGCGTGCTTTGCGGTTGATGAAAGTTGGTGATCATGCCATCAACAAGTTGGAATTGATAGCCGGGAACGATAATAATTTGGGTGGAAGCCATCAGAACCTGCAGTTGGTGGCGATCCATATAGTTGATCAGTGCCTCTAAAACGACTTTGGCTGGCTGTTGATCCGCTGTTTGGTAGGGCGCCCATTGTTCAATATGTAGCTTGTCGGGCAACTGGCTGGCATCGTTTATCACTGAAACTCCCAGCCAATACAGGCTTTCCAGCGTGCGAATGGAAGTGGTTCCAACAGCAATAAGCTTGCCTTCTTTCCGAAGCAGTTGTTCAATCAATTGGCGCGACACCACAAACTGCTCCGCGTGCATTTCATGGTCGGCAATGGTGGCCGCTTTTACGGGCTTGAAGGTACCGGCCCCGACATGTAGAGTCACTTCGGCACAGCTGATGTTCTTCTTTTTCAGCGAAGCAAAAACCGAATCCGTAAAATGCAGTCCGGCGGTGGGCGCCGCAACCGATCCTTTGATCTTCGAATAAATGGTTTGATAGCGTTCCAGGTCGCTGGCCTCGGTGTCTCGGTGCAAATAGGGAGGGATGGGCAAAATTCCGCTGGCTTCAATCAGCGAAGCAAAATCAACCGAAGCATCATTCCAGCTAAACACAACCAGCACGTGCTCCCGCGATTGGCTCAGCTTTTCAGCCACAAGCCTTACCGGTTTTCCATTCACCTCCACCAACCGTTCCAGGGGCTCCTGCTTCCATTTTTTCAGGTTGCCCACCAGGCAATTCCAACTGCAACGGTTGGTTTGCTGAAAAGCAAGCTGGTAGTCGGACGGATGAGCCGGGTCGAGGCAAAAAATCTCAATTTGAGCGCCGGTTTTTTTCTGAAAAGGCAGTCGTGCGCGAATGACTTTCGTGTTGTTGAAAACCAACAAGCTATTCCCGGGTAGGAAATCAGCGATGGCGCTGAAGGTCGCATCTTCAATGTGCCCATTCTTCCAAACCAACAGCTTCGAAGCATCGCGCTCAGCCAATGGATATTTAGCAATCCGCTCATCGGGCAATTCGTAGTTTAAGGCTTGCGCACTTTGGTCAAACACCGGTTTTATGGACGATTTGTCACTCATGGGCCGCAAAAGTACGGAATAATTATTTTCGGTAGAAATTGTTCTTAATTTTGGGGTAAAATTAGAATGTAATGATAAAAGTAGGCGATCGGGTTAAATTTATGAATGATGTCGGCGGAGGCATCGTGACCAAAGTAGTGAGCAAGTCGTTGGTGAATGTTGAAAACGACGATGGTTTTGAAATTCCCACCCTGGTTTCGGAGTTGGTCGTGGTGAGTGATGAACTGGCAGCCGTTAAGAAACCATCGGTGCAAGATTTTGTGGCGCAGGCCCAGCCGGGCAAAAAGGAGCCGGAGAAAGTACCGGCGAAAGAAGAGGCTGTGTTGATTGAAGGCAACGATGAACCCAACTTTCAACTGGCCTTTGTACCCGAAGATAGCCGGAATCCGCTGGATGGGTCGATTAAACTTTACCTGATCAACGATAGTAATTGCTCGGTTCTGTATCATTTTTCGCAGTTTGATGGCATGGACTATGAAACCAAAGAGGCTGGCGAGCTGGAACCCAATACCAAGCTGTGGCTCGATTCTATTGCGCAGGTTGATCTGGCCGGATTGCCGGAGTATTTTTTTCAGTTGATTTGCTACCGCGAAAAATCCAGTCGTTTGGAGCGCCCGGTAGAAGCTTCGGTGAAGGTGAACCCGGTGAAGTTTTATAAGTCGGGAAGTTTTGTGTCCAACGACTTTTTCAGCGAGAAAGCCATGCTCATCAAACTGAATCAAAGCACCATGGAACAGGTTGTTGAAGTGCTGACAGAAAAAGAGGTGAAACAGGTGATTCGTGCCAAGGAACCTGCCCGAAAACCTAAACCGGTGGTTGAAAATACCGATTTGCTCGAAGTGGATTTGCACATTCATGAATTGCTTGACAGCACCACAGGCTTATCTAACAAGGAAATGCTGGACTTGCAGTTGACCCATTTTCATGAGAAAATGGATGAAGCCATCAAAAAGCAGGTGAAGAAAGTGGTGTTCATCCACGGCTTGGGCAATGGAACCCTGAAACAAGAGGTGCGTCGTGAGCTATCGCATCGATATAAAAGATACGCTTTTCAGGATGCCAGTTTCCAGGAATATGGCTATGGCGCGACCATGGTTATTCTACGAAAATAAATGATCCGGAAGGATAAAAAATTCATTGATTTTCATAATTTCGCACCGCAGACCGCTCTATCGCTTTTCGGCATTAGCCGGAAGGAGGAAAGTCCGGGCAACGCAGGGTACCAAGTTTCTTAATGGGAAGGCGGGCGAAAGCTTGCAGTAGTGTAACAGAAAATAACCGCCACGATTCGTTGTGGGAAGGGTGAAAAGGTGAGGTAAGAGCTCACCGGTTCCGGGGGTGACTTCGGAAGCCGTACACCTCTTGGGTTGCAAGACCAAATATATCACGACCAGGGGCGGCCCGTCCCATTCCGACGCTGTCGGAAGTCGTGAGGGGTAGGTTGCTAGATCGTAGCAGTGATGCTACGGCCAGATAAATGATAGAGGCCCTCCGGACTTTTTGACGGAGGGTACAGAACCCGGCTTACAGGTCTGCTTTTTTATTAGAATCCACACAAACGATGGGCATGAGACGATGCCAGAATCGTTTGTGTGGTTTTTATGATATTGCCAAAGCAATGTCGAACGAGTTTAAGACCCATGAAAAAAAAACTATTCTCGCTCTTCACGGTCGGCCTGTTGTCTTGCAGTTTGCTGGCTCAGGTGGTCGATGAAAAGCCTTCCATCACCCTTCAATCCGGAAGTTTGGTTTCGTCTGGAGAACAAGTCCCGTTTTGGTTGCAAAGCAATCAGCTTGGAACGATTCATACAGAAGATTCATTTCAACAGCTTTTCTTATTACAACTGTCCCGGAAGCCTCTGGAGTCAGCAGATAAACTAACGGTTTCCTATGGTTTGAGTTTGTTAGCCCGCTTGTCAGAGCATGCCGTCTTTCAGCCAAATGAATATTGGGGACGAATACATCTGAAGCAATGGTATCTGCATTTGGGGGCTAAATCGGAACCCGTTTTTGCCAATGGACTTTCACTCACCAACGGAAACTTGTTTTTGTCGAACAATGCCCGGCCAATGCCCCGAATTGGATTTGGAGCAATTGACTTTCACCTCTTTACCCATGGCTGGTTAAGCCGGTTTTCCTTTGACCCGGAGTACAACGAATATTTTCTACTGGACGACCGGGTCGTGGAGCATGCCAGTTTGCATCACAAACGATTGGATATTCACTATTTGATTTCTCCGGAATGGACATTTTCAGCCGGCATGGATCATTGGGTGTATTGGGGCGGCAACTCTCCGGAATACGGACAATTGCCGGGCTTTGAAGATTACTTCCGGTATGTTTTCGGTAAGGTGGGAAGTGAGGATGCTCCCAAAACCGACCAAGATAACGTGGCCGGCGACCAGTTGGGACAGTACATCGTTTCCTTGCAACACCATAACGAAAAACATCAGCTAAGCTTTTATTGGCAACACCTTTGGGAGGATGGATCGGGCATGCGTCTTGAAAATGCGCCGGATGGCCTGTGGGGATTTCATTGGAAGAAAACCGAACAGCGACAGTTTTTGGAGTCTATTGTGCTTGAATACGTCAACACCCGGGATCAAAGCGGGCGGTTCCATAAAGAGCCGGACCCTGATCATCCGGGAAAAGTCATTGGCAATGGCCGGGACAATTATTTCAATAACAGTGTTTACCGTTCCGGATTTGTGAGCTATCAACGCATGATGGGACTTCCGCTTTTTATTCCCAGAATTAATGACGAAGGTGTTTCTATGGGGTTTGCCAACACCCGTATGTGGGCGCTTCATCAAGGGATGTGTGGTCGGTTTTCGGATAATTTAAGCTGGAAAACCCTGGTGACTTATTCCAAACATTACGGGCAACATGGGGCTGAGTATCACTCGCCAAAAGAACTTTTGTCGCTTGGCACCCAAGTGGAGTATTCACTTCCGCAAAAACCACTGGCCTTTTCCCTTAAGCTGGCTTACGATCATGGCTCGTTGCTGGATTCAGCTTTTGGCGCTGAATTCAGCATCGCTTTTAACCTGAACTAGCTCCCAATTAATTTTGATAGATTTTCTTTTTTGTTTCCAAAAAGCGAAAAGGGTCTTCCTGACTCGCGATCCCTGTTGACAGAATTTTTCGCGTAAGCTTGATTTGGCGATCTCTTTTGAATTTGATATGACTGGCCCGTCTTTTCAGTAGTCCAATCGCCCCAAAACTCATACTCAATAGGAGCAGGAAACTGACGGTGCTAGATAAATAGGCTGCTGTGGCCAGGGTAAACGAAGTGAAGAATGCTGTATATAAAACCAGAAATGAACTAGCCTGGATATGGCCCATACCCAATTTAATCAGTAGGTGATGAATATGATTCATGTCAGGTGAAAAAGGTGATCGCTTCTGATATAGCCGGATGAAAAACACCCGCAGGGTATCTGTAACAGGAACGATAAACAAGGCCAAAGCAAAAGACGGTGCATGCTGCATTCTCAATAACGATGGGGCTGTTGCATTAAAACTGAGGAATTTAATAATCAGAATTCCCATTAATCCTCCCAAAATTAAGGATCCGGTATCGCCCATGAAAACCTTATTATCGCCACCCCACAAATTAAATCGCAGGAATGCTAATAGACTTCCAGTGACAGCAAAACTCAGTATGGCGTATTCAAAATGCCCGTTTACATAAAACCAAGCTCCCAATATTCCTGACACAAAAATTGAAATTCCGGCGGCTAATCCATCAATGCCGTCAATAAGATTCATCGCGTTGATAATGAATAGCAAAACCATGAATGAGAGTGGGGCACTGAACCAGATGCTAATCTGGTCGAAATAAAACAAATTAGACAAGCTCGTAATTTGAATGTTTCCCAAGCCAACCAAAATAGCCGCTGCCATAATTTGAACCAATAACTTCTTGCGAGCGGAAATAACCAAAATATCATCTTTCAATCCAATGAAAAAAAGCATTAGCAGAGCAGCAAAAATATATCTTAGCTCTGTGAATTGGAGATTCCCCATGAATAGCGTAGATCCCAGGCTGATACCAATGAAAATGCCCACGCCACCTAATGTTGGAACAACGGTCGTATTCAGTTTTCTTGAATTCGGAATATCAAATAAATGCTTTTCATTTGATATGCGTACAATTGGGGGGATGGTTAAGTACGTAAATAAAAAGCTAGCGATAACGGCAGCGAATATGATTAATAAGTATTCAGTCATAAAATTTGGGTTGAAGTTGCAAAAATATAATTTTTGTATGTTTTTTAACAGATTTTAATGTTATTAAAAGGTTTTCTTTTCATTATCAGTGTGTTCGTCGTTTTTGTATGCTTCTAATTCAACAGAATTTTCCAATATTTTCTGGTTTCTATTTTAATATTTTACCTAAAGCCAATCACCGAAATTCATACCTTTGTGCCGGAATAGATTCGGGTCGTATATATATGAATTCTGAAAACCCTCCAATGGTAACCCCGATTCAACTTATATTTAGATGAAATTTTGAAAAAACAGTTGCGTCATTGGGTAATAATATTTTTATATGATGAGAAAAGGGGATTACAAATGGTATGCCGTATATGTAAAATCTAGAGCCGAAAAAAGAGCATTGGAAGATTTGACTTATCATGGAATTGAGGCGTATCTGCCTCTTCGTGTTTCGAAGAAGCAGTGGAGTGATCGTGTAAAACTGGTTGAAGAACCATTGCTAAAGGGGTATTTGTTTGTGTATGTCAGTTGTCGGGAATATGTCGAGGTGCTTAAAACAAATGGCATAATGGCTTACATTATATTTGATGGGAAGGCAGCGGAAATACCTGAAAAGCAAATTGATGATTTGAAATTATTTCTTGAAAAAGTCAATGCTTCCGTTCATATTACCAATGAAAATGTTGCTAAAGGGCAAAAGGTTCGGATACTTGCAGGCCCTCTGGAGGGAATTGAAGGAGAGATTTCTGAAATTCGGGGTAAGAAACGAATCGTTCTGCGCTTTGATAAGTTGGGTTGTTCGATTTTTGCCGATGTTTCGCTTGATTTCATTGAAAAAGTTGAGCCAATTATGATTTAAAGCAATGGATTCAGATTGAATTTGGTATTCAGAAATTTATATACCACAATTCCCAGCAGAACCCCGGTGATGTTGGCTATGATATCGTAAAATGAAAAGCTTCGGCCGGCATTCGTTAATATCTGTAGGCATTCCATTAATAATCCCCATCCAACAACAAAGCTGTACAATTTCCATCGGGCTATATGTTTTGCATGAAAGGTCCAAAGAATCAGGAAGGAAAGAATAAAATACATGCCTGTGTGAATCAATTTGTCTGCTCCGGGAAACAAGTGAACCTTTGGTAAATCGCTGGCAGGCAGAAGGGATAAAGCGGCAACGGTCAGAACGTAAAGTGCTGTGGTTGCTATTTTGAATCCAAATGGAATGTGGTTGAATATTTTTTTCATTGTTTGTTATTAACGTATTGCCCGCAATTTTGTTATTACCTTGAAATTATCTTTTTGATTATCTTTTTTATCAATTTGATAATATCCAAAGGCTTGTTTTTCGGGTAGAAAGTTTTGTAATTTGAAGCGATAAAAATAAGGATAAAGAAATAAACTAGAAATAGGCATTAGGAAAATTCCACTACCCATAAAACATGAGCTTTTCTGTAGGTTTGTAGGAGTATTCCGGATTATCAAAAATAGAGAGGACTAAGCAATGAAAAGACGATTAAATTTTATGTTTCTGATTTTACTGAGTTTGACTAAGTCGATTGTGGCGCAGGATGTGAACTTGCAATTTCTTCCTGATAAAACGTTTAAGATTGTTCAGTTTACTGACACGCACATCAAAGCCGGAGACCCAGCTTCTGACGCGGCCTTTGCAACCATGGCCGAAGTGCTGGATATGGAGCAGCCTGACCTGGTTGTTTACTCCGGTGACATTGTAACCGGAAAACCGGTGGAAGAAGGTTGGGAGCTGGCAACATTGCCTTGTATTGAACGGGAAATTCCGTTTGCCGTAGTTTTTGGAAACCATGATGATGAGAATGGGGTTTCGCGGGCGCAACTGACTAAACTGATTACACGGATGCCCTATAGCTTATTGCAGCCTAAAGTGAAGGGTGTGAACGGCTACGGCAATTACGTGTTGGAAATCAAGTCGGCCACGACCGGTGACAATGCCGCCCTGCTTTATTGTATGGATTCAAATGCGTACAGCACCATCGAAGGTATTGAAGGCTATGGCTGGTTTCAGATCGATCAGGTGAATTGGTTTCTTGAGCAAAGTCGAAATCAGAAGATGAAGAATGGAAGTGTATTGCCAGCCCTGGCTTTTTTTCATATTCCACTGCCTGAATACCGGGAAGCTTATGGCGGTGAGAAAAATCCAGCTATTGGTGTTCGCTTTGAGGATGAATGTGCCCCGGCTATCAATACCGGAATGTTTGCTGCTATGCTGCATGCAGGCGATGTGATGGGTACTTTTGTTGGGCACGACCATGTGAATGATTATATGGCTTACCTGCATGGAATCGCCTTGACATACGGGCGTTTTACCGGAGGAAAGACCACCTATGGCGATTTGCCCAATGGTGCACGGGTGATTGTTCTGAAAGAAGGAGAAAGGGCATTCAGCAGCTGGATCCGGCTTGGAAATGGAGAAAAGCTTTTACCAATCGAATTTCCGGCTGATTTTCTTTCTGAAGAATAAATGCTTAGCTGAAAACACATGAAAGCTTCCTCTTTAAAAGAATTACGCGATGAGTTGAAAATTTATCCTCCCGAGCAGTTGCAGGCTTTGTGCATTCGTTTGGTAAAATTCAAAAAGGAAAATAAAGAGTTGCTGACTTATCTGTTGTTCGAAGCCGACAATGAGCAGGGTTACATTGACTCAGTAAAGGAAGAGATTGATGCTGGTTTTGCCACGATGAACCGGAGGAGTACATACCTCATCAAGAAAAGCTTGCGTAAGATTTTGCGCGATACCAACAAATACATCAAGTACTCCGGCATTAAAACTACTGAGTTGGATTTACTCATTTACTTTTGTCGCAAAGTCAGGATTTCAAAGATTCCTTTGTCGCGAAGTGTCGCTTTGCGAAATATTGATGTACGTCAGGTGGCAAAAATTGAGTCTGTTTTGGCGAAGTTGCACGAAGATATTCAGATTGACTATCAGGATGACATCCGGTTTCTGAAATCTTAAATAAAAAAGCGAAGCTGGTTTCCCGGCTTCGCTTTTCAATGTTTTTTATATGGTCTCAAAATTAATCGTATTGATGATTCGTATTGCCAGCGTCGCCGCATTCGCAATCACATCCCAATCCTTTTTCATATTGCTCCAGTGCTCTCAGGCTCATTCCCATGGAGGAAAAACCACCATCGTGAAAGAGGTTTTGCATGGTCACTTTGCGGGTCAAATCGGAGAATAAAGTGATGCAATAGTCGGCACATTCATCACCGGTTGCGTTACCCAGAGGCGCCATCCGGTCTCCGAAATCCAGCAATTTGTCCATTCCTTTTACGCCGCTTCCGGCAGTGGTAACGGTTGGCGATTGCGAAATGGTGTTGATTCGAACATGGCGTTCGCGACCGTAAATGTAGCCAAAACTGCGTCCGATTGATTCAAGCAGCGCTTTGGCATCGGCCATGTCGTTGTAGCCATAGAAAGTACGTTGTGCGGCAACATACGACAGTGCAACAACAGACCCCCATTCATTAATGGCGTCCAGTTTGCGTGCAACCTGCAATACTTTGTGAAAAGAAATAGCAGAAATGTCGAGCGTTTTATCCAGATAATTGTAATCCAGATCGCTGTAGTGCCGTCCTTTACGAACATTGGGTGACATGCCAATGGAGTGCAGGATGAAATCAATTTTTCCACCTAAAACTTCCACCGATTTTTTGACCAGGTTTTCGAGGTCTTCAACATTGGTCGCATCTGCTTCAATTAATTCAGCGCCGCATTTTTCAGCAAGTTTTGCGGTCTCGCCCATACGCAGGGCTACGGAAGTATTCGTTAATGTAAATGTCGCTCCTTCTTCAAAAGCACGTTCTGCAACTTTCCAAGCAATCGAATCGGCGTTTAATGCACCGAAAATGATCCCCTTTTTACCTTTAAGTAAATTATAAGCCATGATTTTAAATTTATGAATAAAACAACGCTCGTTTAAAATGGTTGTAAAAATGTTTCGAACAATAAAAAACCGGCTGTTGCCGGCATTTTTTAGATTTTCTCCAAGCTGTTTTCTGGTAACCATCCCTGGTTCCCATCAGCCAAACGGATTTGCCTCCAACTTCCCAAACTATCTTTTAGTTCGACTTTTAATCCTTCATGAATCAAAAAAAGGTCGGTTCCGCTTTCTGCAGGCGAGCTCTTAACGGTTACACTTGGTTGCACGATTACTGCAAAGCTGTGGCTGGTCATCTGTTTTTTCTGCCGTGCGGCAAAGTTAAAACTAAAAATGGAAATGGCTACAATTAAAATTCCTACCCAAAACGAAAGCCTTTTGATTGCTGTTGTTCGGGTGAAGAAGAATAAGCCGGCTAAAACAAGAAACAAAATAAAGGAAATGACACTGATTTTGGCCCAGCCATCTGCCGGAAATTTGTTGGCCAGGTTGTTCCACCAGCGCACAAAAAAGACCTGGGGAAGCGGATCAATGGCGTCAATGACATGCTGGTTGGCCAGTTCGAGGTTAAACTGGATGTCTTCGTCATTCGGAGCCAGCAGTTTAGCCCGTTCGTAATTGATGATGGCAGGTGTAATTTGTCCGTTTTTGTAATAGGCATTGCCCAGGTTGTAATAAACCTCGGCCGATTCCCGGTTGCCGTTTAAAACTTCTTGGTAGGCGGCAATGGCTTCTTCGTATTCCTGATTGGTGTAATGCTCGTTAGCCTTTTCCAGCAGGCCTTCTTGTGCAACCGCACTCCAGGAAAGAAACAATATAAATAGGATTTGAAAGCTCGTCTTCATTTTCTCAGTTTTTAACGAATTTGTTTTTCCAGTTTTCCCATCAGTCGAGCTGCTTTTTGGTAAAGATCCTCTATAGTTCCTTCAACAGCACTTGGCGCGTAGCGGGCGTATTCGCAGGTATCTACAATGTGAATGAATTCCTCAATGGTATCGGTTGTAACCTGGCGTTTTTTCAGGGCTTCCGTAGCATTTACACGATTCATATCGGCTACCGGAATACTCAGTTTGTCGCTTAAATAGCCCCAGAAAGCTTTCAAAACCGCTTCGTAAAATTCTTCTTTTTTATTGTGTTTCAGATGGGTGGCGGCTTCTTTCAGGCGTTTGCGTGCTACTTTGTTCGCTTTTTTATTTCGAATGAGTAGAACATTGGCGTTTTCTTTCAGTTTCTTGCGATAGATCAGCACAATGACGGCGAATGCCAGCAACGCTGCCAGATAAATCAGGTAGAAGGCGGTACTTCCGAAGAACAGTGCTTCTTTCTCTTTTAGCTTGTATTTGCCTTGTTTGATGTAGCGAATATCCTTGCCAATCAGGCGAAGATTTTCTTTGGAGTAGGCGCTGGTAACGGTGGCACTTTGGTCGTCGCTGCCTTTTTCAACGGCCAGTACAAATTCCTGCGACTGCTGGTGTTTGAACTGACCAGTTGCCGGGTTGAAGCTGGCAAATTTGATCGGTGGAATAGTGTAGTCGCCGGCAAACCTTGGAATAAACAGGTATTCGAAGGTTTTTGTTCCGTTCAATCCATTGTTGGTAGCATTCAAGCTTTCGTTTGTTTTTGGATCGTAAACCTCAAAATCTACCGGAAACGCTACTTCGGGAGCGTCAATGAGTCGCAGGTTTCCATTACCCGAAATGGTGATCTTCAGGGTTGCTGCTTCATTTGATTTCAGCTGTTGCTTATCGACCGTTGCCGCGAAATTCAGGTTTCCGACACCGCCGTAAAAGCCGTCGGGCCGTGATGGTAATTCTTTCACCTTGATGTTAACCGGATCGCTCACAACCTTGGCCTGAACGGTTCGGAAGTTATCGAAAAAATCGTCGAAAAAGCTGCGCTGTTGCCGGATCTGCTGCCGCACCATGCAGGTGATTTCAAACGGATCGACGGTGATCTGGCCGGTTTGTTGTGGGAAGAGGATGGTCTTTTTCAGCACGCCAACCTGATAAATCTTGTTGTTGTACACTTCACGGGAAAAGCTAATCTGGTTGGGTATTTGAATTTCCTGTGTCCAGAAACCGGCGTAAGAGGGGATTTTGACGTCATCGAAGCTGGTGATGGGAACTTCGGGAGAAACATAAATCTTCACGGTAGCAATGATTTGCTCGCCCCGAAAAACGTTGCCCTTGTCCAGTTCAACTTTCACAAACAAGTCCTCTTTGCGTATCGTTCCGCTGGGTGTTGATGATTGTTGCTGTTGTTGCTGGGTTCCTGCAGCGCCTTGTGATGCTTGTTCCTTTACCACCTGGATGGTCAATTCGTTGGACTCGTAAACTTTGCCATCAATGGTGATGGACGCCGGTCTAACGGTAAAAGTTCCTTCCTCTTTGGCTCGCAGAATATAAATGTAAGAATGGGTGTAAGACTGCCGGACTACACCATTGATTGTTTGACTACTGAAACTTGTGGATGTTGATGGCCCCATCAACACTTCAAAGTTTGAAATATCCGGTAATTTCAGGTTGGTTCCATTCTCGTTTGAGACGAACGACAAACGAAACTGTTCGCCAACTGAAACCACATTGGGCCCCGACATGGTAAACTTTACGGCGTCGGCTTCGGCAAAAAAGGCCGGAATGAGAAGCAATAGTGTAAACAGGAGTTTTTTAATCATTTTACTCAGTTATACTACAATTTTTAATTTTTACAAAAGTAAGAAATTAATCAACTACCAGTCTTTGTCGGTTTGGCGCTGTTCCGCTTTGGCAGCCTGGGCTTTCTTTACTTTTTCCTGAATCTTTTCTTCATCGTTTTGCAAGGCTTGCAACAACCGTTCCGCGTTTTCTTTCGATATTTTTTGCTCTTGCGGTTGTTGTTTTTGCTGTTGCTGGTCTTGATTCTGATCTTGTTTTTGCTGATTCTTATCTTTTTGATCTTGCCCTTGATCCTTGTTCTGATCTTGCTGATCCTGATTTTGTTTTTGATCCTCGTTTTGATCTTGTTGATCTTTATTTTGATCCTGATTTTGATCCTGTTGTTGCTCTTCTTGTTGCTTTTTCAGGTTCATGGCATAAACCAGGTTGTATTTGCTCTCCAGATCCTCCGGGTTGTTGCGCAAAGCTTTTTTGTAGGCTTCAATACTTTCATCGAGTTTGTCTTGCATCATCATCGAATTGCCCAGGTTGTGATAGGCTCGTGATTTTTCGAGTTTATCCTCACTCTTTTCAGCAATTTCTTCAAATTTAGAAATGGCCTCATTAAACTTCATTTGCTTGTACAGGGCATCGCCCAGATTGAAGTTCCACTTTAAGTCATCGGGGCGTTTTTCCAATGCTCTGCGGTAGGCTGTTTCAGCCTGACTAAAAGCTGTTGTATCAAGCATAGTGGTGTCTTGCAATGCTTGCTCAAAAATTTCATTTCCCTGCCGCACAAACTTGCGTTCGTTTTGAGCCTGGGTGGTTAATCCCAGTGCCAGCAGGAAAAGTATGATTCCGCTATGTGTCATTAATTTTTTCTTCATCATCCAAATAGTTTGATGTTTTTCAAATATTTGTTTTTCCGTTCTAAAATCAGAAAGTCAAACAGTAGCATCAGCATGGCAAATCCCAGAAACCATTGATATTGGTCTTCATAATCGGAATAAACCAGCGATTCCATTTCTGCGTCTTCCATTTTATCAATCTCGTTGAACAGGGTGTTTAAGCCTACTTGTGCGTTGTTGGCTCGTACGTAAATACCTTTTCCGGCAGCGGCAACTTGCTGTAGCATTTCCTCATTCAATTTAGTTACCACAACATTGCCCTCTTTATCTCTGCGATAATCTCGTTGTCCGTTTCGGACTACCGGAATCGGGCCTCCTTGCGGCAATCCCATTCCAATGGTGTGCACAATGATTCCATTTTCGGCAGCAGCTGTGGCCGCTCCAATGGCATCGTCTTCATGGTTTTCCCCATCGGTAATGATCACGATGGCTTTATTTCCTCCAAACTGGGGGCTGAAGGAAACCGAGGCCAGTTCAATAGCGGCGCCAATGGCTGTTCCCTGCCGAGGCACAATATCGGTGCTGACGGCGTTCAGGAATAGTTTAGCTGATGGATAATCAGTGGTGATGGGCAATTGCGTGTAGGCGTCGCCTGCAAACACAATCAGCCCAATTTTGTCATCGTTTAGGTTGTCGACCAAACGCGAAATAGCTCGTTTTGATCGTTCCAAACGGTTGGGCTGAATGTCTTCAGCCAGCATCGAATTGGATACATCCAAAGCAATAATCAGTTCTACACCTTCGCGCTTGACGGTTTTAAGCTTGCTGCCGAACTGCGGGCGGGCAGTGGCTACAATGATGGCGCTGATCGCCAGCAGCCAAATGATGAATTTTAAAACCGGACGCGAGTGGCTTACATTGGGCATCAGCTGGCTGATGATTTCTTTGTTTCCGAAGCGCTCCAGCGCCTTGCGACGACTCCGGCGGGTTATCCAAAACAGGATGATGAGCACCGGGATGATTACCAGTGCGTATAAGTATTCGATATGTGCAAATCTGAACATTTCCATAGTCTGTTCCATTTAAGGAATGTTTCTAAATAAGGTGGTTTTCAGAAATAAGCCTGTCAGCAAAATGATTCCGGCCAGCAGGGCATAGCGGTCAAACTCTTCGTCTTTCCGGCTATATTCTTTCACGTCCATTTTAGATTTTTCCAATTGATCAATTTCTTCATAAATCTGAACCAGCTTTTCGTTGTTGGTGGCGCGGAAATAGCGTCCATCGGTAATGTCGGCTATTTTCTGCAAGGTTTCCTCATCAATCTTCACTTCCACATCGCGCATTTGCGTGCCGAAAGGTGTTTGAACAGGGTAGGGGGCTTTTCCGATGGATCCGACGCCAACAGTGTACACGCGAATGCCAAACGTTTTCGCCAGTTCTGCAGCGGTTTCCGGCGCTATTTCGCCCCGGTTGTTTTCACCATCGGTCAGCAAAATGATGACTTTGCTGATGGCGTCACTTTCTTTAAGTCGTGCAACCGAGGTGGCCAGCCCGTTCCCAATGGCTGTTCCATCTTCGATCATGCCACTTTCAATATCCTTAAAAAGATTGATCAGTACCGCATGATCGGTGGTTAGCGGACACTGTGTAAAACTTTCGCCTGCAAATACAACCAAACCCATTTTGTCGTCGCGGCGGCCGGAAATAAACTCCGTAGCCACATTTTTGGCGGCCACCAGCCGGTTGGGTTGAAAGTCGCGGGCCAACATTGAGCTGGAAATATCCAAGGCAATGACAATGTCAATTCCTTCGGTGGTCACATCCTGCCAACTGTTAGACGACTGCGGACGGGCCAGTGCAACGGTCAGTAGGGCGATGCCGGCCAGTTGCAGTAAAAACGGCAGGTGCCGCAGGTAGTGTTTCCAGCTTTTCGATAAACCGGCAAATCCTTTCACGCTGGAATACCGGATGCTGGCTCCCGCCTTGCGATACTGAAACAAGTACCACACGATCATGGGAATCAATACCAGTAAGAGGTAAAAAAACTCCGGATTTTTATATGTTATTCCGTTCATCATCTTTCTGTTATTTTAAATCAACATCTTCGCCTTCCCGCTCATCTTTTGGCTGGCTTGTTTTTTTGTCTTCCTGTTTTGTTTGATTCACAAAGAAGTAAGCATTCATCAAGGTAAGGTTATGATCGTCAGGCAGCGGGTTGTACTTGGCAAACTTCACCAAATCAGACAGGCTGAGTATGTTCTTCAGTTCTTCCAATGATTTTGCCGAAATCACGTTTTTGTGTTCTTCAAAAGCCCGGATCGTTTCGTGGGTGGTGTACTCCATTGCCTGGATGTTAAACCGGTCTTCGATGTACGTTCGCAAGGTGTCCGACACCAAACTGTAATAGGTTTTGATATCTTCGGTTTGCCACAGCTTCTCCTCTTTGATCCGGTTCAACTCACGAAGGGCAACGATGTGCGGCGGTTCTTTGGGTTTAGCCGGTTTCACAAAAATAGGCTTGTTCTTGCGTCTTCGCTGTATGTAGTAAAACAGGAAAAAGAGCAAGGCGCCAATTAAAATTGCACCTAAAATATAAGGTGTAACTTCTTTTAAGGTTACCGGGGCCTGGTAGGGTGTTTTGATATCAACCGGTCCTTTCGTGGTGTCGAGGGGCATGCTGTGGACAAAAAACTCGGCTGGCAGGGTTTCAAAGGTATCGGCCAGTTCGTCGTATTGTAGCCGAAACTGAAGCGATGGAACCACCTGTTTTCCGCTGTCGAACGAGGTGATTGTCAGATTTTGGATGATTTTAATCTGGTTGGCTTCGTCCAGTTCGAAGGTGTCCAGCGGCGACTGTTCAATTACTTCGATGGTGGACGACAGCGAATCGCCTATGATCGGAAATTCAATGTTGACATTGTCGGGCTGGTCCAATTCAATCCGCAGGTTGATCTGATCGCCAATCAAAATGTTAGTTGAATCGATTACTGCCCGGACCTGTATGCGTTGTGCCTGAACGGTTGATGTTTGAACCAGAACCAGTCCGATTACAACCGCTATGTATTTTAATCCTCTCATGCTTATTATGCTTTTAACCCCCGCTTTTTGAACAATGTGATCAGCGATCTCACATAGTCTTCGTTGGTGTTGATGTTGGCATAGTCCACGCCACTTTTTTTGAAGGCCGTGTCTAGTTTCTGATTGGTTTCGCGCCACCAGCGGGCATAGTTATCCCGAACCTTTTTGCTGCTGCTGTCTACCCAAATGTATTCGTTGGTTTCTGCATCCTTCAGCTTGACCATGCCAATAGGCGGCAGTTCGGTTTCACGCTGATCATAGATGCGCAGGGCCACAATGTCGTGCTTATTGTTGGCAATGGAAAGCGCCTTGTCAAAATCCGGCTCATTTTGAATGAAGTCGGAAATAATGAAACTGGTGCACCGCTTTTTAATGGCGTTGGTCAGGTATCGGATGGCTTCGGTAATGTTCGTGCCTTTGTTTTCCGGTTCAAAGTCAATCAACTCACGGATAATCCGCAGAATGTGTGATTTTCCCTTTTTGGGCGGAATAAATTTTTCGATTTTTTCTGAAAAGAAAATCACACCGATTTTATCGTTGTTTTGAATGGCCGAAAAAGATAAAACGGCCGAAATTTCGGTGATAACATTCTTCTTGAATTTATCGAGCGAACCAAAGTCACGCGATCCGCTGACATCAATCACCAGCATGACTGTCAATTCCCGCTCTTCCTCAAATATTTTGATGTACGGCTTGTTGTAGCGGGCAGTCACATTCCAGTCGATGCTGCGAATGTCGTCGCCAAACTGGTATTCGCGCACTTCGCTGAAGGCCATTCCGCGCCCCTTAAACGCCGAGTGATATTCGCCGGCAAAAATATTCCGGCTCAGCCCCCGCGTTTTAATTTCGATCTTCCGTACCTTCTTTAATAACTCCGTGTGTTCCATACTTACAAGTTTATCAAAGTTCAAAGTTTAAAGTTTCAGGTTGCCCAACTCGCAACTCATAACTCGCAACTCAAAACTCCCTTTACGGAACTTCAACCGTGTTCAAAATGTCGGTAATAATATCTTCAGAGGTGATGTTGTTGGCTTCGGCTTCGTAGCTGAGCCCGATCCGGTGGCGTAGCACATCGTAGCATACGGCACGCACATCTTCCGGAACAACATATCCGCGGCGCTTAATAAACGCATACGCTTTGGATGCTTGTGCCAGGCTGATACTTGCGCGGGGCGATCCTCCGTACGAAATCATGTCGGCATATTTTTCGAGCTTGTATTCGGCGGGTTCGCGTGTTGCAAATACGATGTCGACAATGTATTGGCTGATTTTTTCATCCAAATAAACATCTTTCACCACATCGCGGGCATTTAAAATATCCTGTGGTTTTAGAATGGTGGTGGCTCTTGGAAACTGTTTGAGCAGGTTTTGCTGAATAATCAGTTTTTCCTCCGCTTTCTTCGGATAGTCGATCACCACTTTCAGCATAAAACGGTCAACCTGTGCTTCGGGTAGCGGGTAAGTTCCTTCCTGTTCAATTGGGTTTTGGGTAGCCATGACCAGGAATGGTTCCTGCAATTTGAAGGTTTCGTCGCCAATGGTGATCTGGCGTTCCTGCATGGCTTCCAGCAAGGCCGACTGCACTTTGGCCGGTGCCCGGTTAATCTCATCGGCCAATACGAAATTGGTGAAGATTGGCCCTTTCTTAACGATGAATTCTTCGTTTTTCTGACTGTAAATTAACGTACCCAGCAAGTCGGCGGGTAACAGGTCGGGCGTGAACTGGATGCGGGCAAAATCGGCGCTGATGGTTTGGGCCAGCGTATTAATGGCCAGGGTTTTTGCCAGTCCGGGCACCCCTTCCAGTAAGATATGGCCGCCGGAAAGCAAGCCAACTAATAAACTTTCGACTAAATGTTTTTGGCCAACAATGACCTTGTTCATTTCAATGCTGATCAAATCCACAAAAGAGCTTTCCTTTTGGATTCTATCATTCAATTCACGAATATCAACTGCTTGATCCATATTTTAAATATTTGTTTCGATTTTGGTTGACGAAAATACTTCAATCATCTACTAAAAAGGATGTAACTTTGTTAAAAGTTGTTAAGTTAACCTTCCTCTGGAAGAGCTGTAAAATTAATAATTTCAGCCGCCCATTCAGCCTTTTGTGATATCTTTTTTACATTTGCGAAAATTGACTGATTTTGAGACAGCGTTATTTTATTGAGTTAGCGTATAATGGCACCCGTTTTCATGGCTGGCAGGTTCAGCCCAATGCGATAAGTGTGCAGGAATCGTTGGAAAAAGCCTTGACTACGGTTTGTCGCGAAGCCATTGCTGTTACCGGCGCCGGAAGAACAGACACCGGCGTACATGCCAGCTACTTCGTGGCGCATTTCGATTCGGATAAAACCGCACTCGATCATCCGGATTTTGCCTATAAAATGAATAGTTTTCTTGGGGCCGACCTTGTTATTTTTCGCATCAGCAAAGTGAATGCCGATGCGCATGCCCGCTTCGATGCCACTTCGCGCACCTATCATTATTTCATCAACCAACGCAAAGATCCGTTTGCACAGGAAACCTCCTGGTATTTTAACCGCCCGCTGGATGTGGATCAAATGAATGCGGCCTGCGCGGTTTTGTTCGACTACATCGATTTTACCAGCTTTAGCAAACTGCACACTGACGTGAAAACCAACAATTGTAAAATTTACGGAGCCAACTGGGTTCGCGAGGGGCATCGGCTGGTGTTTACCATTCAGGCCGACCGCTTTCTACGCAACATGGTGCGCGCCATTGTGGGGACGCTGGTTGAAGTGGGACGCGGCAAGTTGACGATTACGGAAGTTCGAGAAATCATTGCTGCCAAGGACCGTGGCCTTGCCGGCGCGTCCGCTCCAGCCGAGGGTTTGTTCCTGGCCGACATCAGTTATCCCGGCGACGTTTTTCCTCGAATGGAAGGTTGAGTTCCAAGTTCCAAGTTCCAAGTTTCAAGTTCCAAGTTTCAAATTCCAAATCCAAAACCGCTTATAGTTCTTTGGTGTGACCCAGTATTTTTAGCAGGGTGCGGTTCTCGATTTCCAACTCCTGAATCCGTTCCTCACAAGCAGAATGATCGATCGTTGGGGCCGATTCTTTCGCTGGTTCAGGTAAATCAAGCATGTCGGCCAAATCAATAAAAAAGTTGTATCCAAAAATACCAGACAACTCTTTGAGTTTATCCAGACTCATGGTGCTGCCGTTGAGCATTTGAAAAACCGCGCTGGGATACACGTGCAGCAAACCTGCCAATTTGGTTTGATTCCAGCCTTTTTCTTCCATTTTTTGTTTAATCATCCGGAGTGCTTCGCGGTGAAAGTCAAGTTGATTATTCATAAGCAAATCTTTGAGTTAAAACTTTCTAATTATTTCGACAATATACAAAAAATAATGTGCTTATCTGAAATTTTTAATAGTTAATCTGTTAATAAATTAATTTTATATGAAAATATAGTGAGTAATTATGAAAAAAAATAAATAATCATGAATAAAAAGAAAACAATTGTGAAAAAATAGAAAGCAAATATAAAGAAAATAAAAGTAGATATGAAAAAATTGAAAGTAAGTATGAAAAATTGTAAAACAGGTATGAAAAGTTAGTAATTATATATGAAAAGTTGGTAAGTAGATATGAAAAATTGATAAGTAAATCTGAAAAGTTACTGGGCGGGTATTTTCAGTTGTAGGCTAAAGCATTTGGTTTACACCAGTCTCAGCATTCATGTCGGGCTTTGTTTTAAAAAGTCTTGATTTTCCGAAACCTGATAATTTATATTGGTTCTAAGGTCTGGACTGTTAATTTTGAAGTTTCATAGCGAAATCAATAAATCAAACGTATGCAAAAGCATTTATTACTTGGAGTTGAAGCCATTGGGCAGGGCGCGATTGACGGAGGGATGTCGGGCGTATATGCCTATCCGGGAACACCTTCAACGGAAATCACCGAATATATTCAGGAGAATGAGTTGGCCATTGAGCGCCAGTTACACAGCAAGTGGTCGGCCAATGAAAAAACGGCTTACGAAACGGCTTTGGGCATGAGCTACGCCGGAAAGCGAACCATGGCCTGCATGAAACATGTGGGGCTGAACGTGGCGGCCGACGCCTTTATTAATTCGGCCATTACCGGTGTAAATGGTGGTTTTGTGCTCACTGTTGCCGACGATCCGTCCATGCATTCGTCGCAGAATGAGCAGGACTCGCGGTACTATGGGCAGTTTGCCATGATTCCGGTACTCGAGCCGTCGAACCAGCAAGAAGCTTACGACATGGCCCGCGAGGGTTTTGCGCTTTCGGAAGAAACCGGTGTGCCGGTGATGGTGCGAATAACCACGCGCCTGGCTCATTCCAGGGCCGGGGTGGAACGTAAGCCGGTGTTGGATGAAAACCAGCTGAGCATGCCGCAAGATCCGCGTCAGTTTGTGCTACTTCCGGCCATTGCACGCCGGCGGTACAAGTCGCTGCTCGAAAAGCAAGCTTCGTTTGTGAAACTTTCTGAGGAATCGAACTACAACCAATACCACGATGCAGCCGACAAAAGCATGGGAATTATCTGCTGTGGAATTTCGTACAACTACCTGATGGAGAATTATCAGGATGAGCCTTGTCCTTGTCCGGTGTTGAAGATTTCGCAGTACCCGCTTCCCGAAAAACAACTGAAGAAAATGGAAGCGGAATGTGATTCGATTCTGGTTTTGGAAGAAGGCTATCCGCTTGTTGAAGAACAACTGAAAGGCTATTTTGCCTGCGGAACGCCAATCAAAGGCCGATTGGATGGGACTTTGCCGCGCGATGGCGAGCTGAACCCGGATTTCGTAGCGAAAGCATTGGGTAAAGCAACCTACGTGGGCATTCAGGTTCCTGCGGTGGTAGCCAACCGCCCGCCGGCTTTGTGCCAGGGCTGCGGTCACCAGGATGCTTACGAAGCCATGAACGAAGTGCTGGCCGACTATGGCAAAGGACGCGTGTTTTCGGATATTGGCTGCTACACGCTGGGAGCTCTTCCTCCTTACGAAACCATCAGTTCGTGTGTTGATATGGGCGCTTCCATTACCATGGCGAAGGGCGCGGCTGATGCCGGATTGATCCCCGCAGTGGCTGTCATTGGCGATTCTACTTTTGCGCATTCGGGAATTACAGGCCTGCTCGATGCGGTGAATGAGAAATCAAACATCACCGTGGTGATTTCTGACAATGAATCGGTGTCCATGACTGGCGGACAGGATTCTTCAGCCTTTGGTAAAATTGAAAGCATTTGCGAAGGATTGGGTGTTGATCCGGCACATATTCATGTTGTTGTTCCTTTGAAAAAAAATCACGCCGAGCTGGTGAGACTATTCCGCGAGGAGCTGGAATACGATGGCGTTTCGGTGATTATTCCGCGCCGCGAATGTATTCAGCGGGCCAGCCGTCGCAAGAGAAATATAAGCCGTCAAGCCAATCATTAAAAATTGAATAAAATGAAGTCAAACATCATATTAGCCGGCGTTGGCGGACAAGGAATTTTATCCATTGCCGCCGCTTTGGGAACAGCCGCCCTCGAAAACAACCTGCACCTTAAACAAGCCGAAACCCATGGCATGAGCCAGCGTGGCGGTGAGGTAGCTTCGCACATGCGTATTTCCGATCAACCCATCGCTTCGGATTTAATTCAGATGGGAACCGCCGACCTGATTCTGTCGGTCGAACCGATGGAATCGCTGCGTTATCTGCCCTTTCTTTCGGCAACGGGCTACCTGGTCACCAATACCACGCCTTTTGTCAATATTCCCAATTATCCGGACTACGAAAAGGTGATGGCGGAAATTCACAAGCTTCCCCGTTTTATCGCCATTGATGCCGATCGGATTGCGAAGGAAGCCGGCAATGCCCGTGCATCAAACATGGTGATGCTTGGCGCTGCCAGCCCGTTTATCGACATCGATTTTGCGAAATTGGAAGATGGCATCCGCGAAGTATTTGCCCGAAAAGGGGAGCAGATTGTTGAAGTCAACCTGAAGGCGATTCGCGCAGGGCGCCAATTCTCTGAGGAAAATAGGTAGGTTTTAGCCCTTTTTCCCTTCCAAACAATATTCAACAGGAAACGTTAACAAATCAGTATTAACGAGCTGAATGAAATTGTTATGGAAAAGAAATTGAATAGATACAGCGAAAAAATTACCCAAGATGAGACGCTTCCGGCGTCGCAAGCCATGCTTTATGCCATTGGCATGAGCGAAAGTGACCTCCGAAAAGCGCAGGTGGGGATTGTGAGCACCGGCTTTCAGGGCAATCCGTGCAACATGCACTTGAATGGTTTGGCCGACGCGGTCAAGCGGGGAGTGGATGCTCAAAAAGATTTATATGGATTGATTTTTCATACCATTGGTGTCAGCGATGGGATCACCAATGGCACCGAAGGAATGAAGTACTCGCTTCCCTCGCGCGAAATCATTGCCGACTCGATTGAGACCGTTGTTGCCGCCCAGTTCTACGATGCGGTGATCCCGATTGTGGGTTGCGATAAAAACATGCCGGGGGCTATGATGGCTTTGGGGCGGCTGAACCGTCCGGGGATCCTGATGTACGGCGGAACGGTGAAAAAGGGGCGTTGGAAGAACCGCGATTTGAATATTGTGTCGGCTTTTGAAGCTTATGGCGAGCGCATCAAAGGCAACATGAACGACGACGATTACAAGGGGATTATTCAGCACTGCATTCCGGGAGCAGGTGCTTGCGGGGGCATGTATACGGCCAATACCATGGCCGCTGCCATTGAATGTATGGGCATGAGTTTGCCCTATACATCGTCAAATCCGGCTTTAAGCAAGGAGAAGAAATCGGAGTGCGTTCAGCTGGGCGAAGCGATCAACGCATTGCTTCTGAAAGATATCAAGCCCCGGGACATCATGACCAAGCAGGCTTTCGAAAATGCCATTCGCCTGATTATGATTTTGGGTGGATCGACCAATGCGGTGATTCACCTGGTGGCCATGGCGAAAGTGGTGGGTGTCGATTTGAAGATTGATGATTTTCAACGAATCAGCAATACCACCCCCTATTTGGCGGATTTAAAGCCCAGCGGCGAATACCTGATGGAAGACCTGCATGATCAAGGTGGTGTACCGGCAGTGATGAAGTTTATGTTGAAGGAAGGTTTTCTGGATGGAAACTGTCTGACGGTAACCGGGAAAACTTTGGGTGAAAACCTGGAACGGGTGGAAGACCTGGATCAGAATCAAAAAATCATCCGGCCTTTGAGTAATCCGATCAAAAAGACCGGGCACCTGCAAATTTTGTATGGTAACCTGGCCGAAGATGGCGCTGTGGCCAAGATTACGGGGAAGGAGGGCGAGTCGTTTACCGGGCCAGCGCGGGTGTACGAAGATGAATTTTTAGCCATCAAAGGAATTTTATCTGAAGTGCAAAAAGGCGAAGTGATTGTGATCCGCAATTCGGGGCCCAAAGGCGGGCCGGGCATGCCGGAAATGCTGAAACCAACAAGTGCTGTGATTGGAGCTGGCTTGGGCAAAGATGTGGCGCTGATCACCGATGGCCGATTTTCCGGCGGCTCACACGGATTTGTGGTGGGACACATTACTCCCGAAGCGGTTGAAGGTGGGCTGATTGGATTGCTTCGAAATGGCGATGTGATCACCATCGATATCACCCGAAACCAACTGTCGGTTGATTTGAGTGAAGAGCAGATTGCCGAACGCCGAAAATCCTGGGTGAAGCCAGCGAGCAAAGCGACTTCCGGAATCCTGAAGAAATATGTGCAGTTGGTATCTACTGCTTCGGAAGGCTGTGTGACGGTTTAGGATCACTCTTACTTATTTCCTCACTCATATATGCTTCCGCCGGAAAACTCCGAAGGAGTGAAATGTACATCACCCCGTGTGAAACTCGGGGGCTATCGGGCAACCCAAAAACAAACAACCCCGGAAGTGGGTTGAATTTAGATTGCGACAGGTACTTTTTAGATATTCAACCCGCTTCGAGCTTGTCCGGAAGGCCGTACCGTTTCAACCCCCAAATTCTTTGGGGTGATGAATATTGAACCCTTACGGGTTTCTTTAGCTGACTTCAATATTTGGGAGGATGAAAGAATAGAAAGCCCACCCAATGATGAATTGATCCGCTTTTATGGTGGGATGCCGCCTTGTAAAACGTTTGTTTATGCTTGATGCTTCTTTGTCCTGATGCCGGACGGGCACCTCCTTTTCCAGTCGATGAAAAGGAGGAAAAAATCTTGAAAATTTTATCCTTCCACCCACAAGCCCACCCCGGCCCGGGCCAAATTTTCGGCCATCGCCGCTTTCGCCTCTCGGCGAAGTGGGGGGCTTGAGGACTTAAACCGCCGTTGGGTTTGCTGGCAGATCCTGATCGTACTGCTGCAATCAGGAGTTGGTCAACCCGCTCCGGGCTTGGGATGGTGTTCGTTCCGTTAATATTGAACCCTTTGGGTTCTTGGTTGTTCAGGTTTTTTTGCGAAAATTTTACGTATGGTGTAACCCAACTTATTTATAACCCTGTATTTTGTCGTCTGCTTCGTAGTGCAAAGTCCTGATCAAGTGAAGATTTTGTACATATTCCCCCGGCAGCTTTGTTGTTGGGGCATTATTGTTTATTTTGGTCATGCTAAAAAAGTCTACTACTCAAATCAATCTTAAAAAGATGAATAAAACGATTTTCAGTGGCCTGGCCGCTTTGTCTGTTTTTACGGCCTGCCAAACTTCTACCGAAAAGGAGAAGCAAGCAACAAAACCCAATATTGTCTATATCCTGGCCGACGATTTGGGCTATGGCGACCTCAGTTGTTACGGACAGCAAAAGTTTCAAACACCAAATATCGACCGGCTGGCCAGCCAGGGAATGCTGTTTACCCAGCATTATGCCGGCACGACTGTTTGTGCTCCGTCACGCTCATCGCTGTTGACCGGGCTGGATACCGGGCATACGCCGATTCGCGGGAACAAAGGTTGGGATCCCGAAGGCCAGTGGCCCTTACCTGCCGAATCGCTTACTTTGCCCGAAATCTTAAAAGAAGCAGGCTATGTTACCGGCGCTTTTGGCAAGTGGGGGCTGGGCTTTGTGGATACTGAAGGAGATCCGAACAAGCAAGGCATTGACGAGTTTTACGGGTACAACTGCCAGAGTTTGGCGCACAATTATTATCCCGGGCATTTGTGGCACAACCAGGAGAAAATTGAATTGGAAGGCAATGCCGGGGATCAGTTTGAAACCTATGCGGCGACCTTGATTCATGAGCAGGCGCTGCGTTTTATCGAAGAGAATCAAGATACATCCTTCTTTTTGTTTTATCCAAATGTGATTCCCCATGCCGAATTGCTGATTCCGGAGGAATATATGGCTAAATTCCGGGGCAAGTATTTGCCTGAGCATGTTTATCAGGGGGCAAAGCCGGGTGACGCACGTTTTCGCGAAGGAGCTTATGGCTACCAGGAAGAGTCGCATGCGGCATTTGCGGCCATGGTGACATTGCTGGACCAGCAAGTAGGTGAGGTGATGGACAAGCTAACGGAGCTTGGACTTGATGAAAATACCTTGATCATATTTACTTCTGACAATGGGCCGCACCTGGAAGGTGGCGCCCATCCGGATTATTTTAATAGCAATGGCCCCTTGAAAGGCTACAAGCGTGATTTGTATGAAGGAGGTATTCGTGTACCGATGGTTGTCCGCTGGCCTGCCAAAATTGTTGCCGGAAGCGTATCGGATCATGTGTCCGCTTTTTGGGATGTGCTGCCAACTTTTGCCGAAATGGTTGGAGCAGCAGCCCCTCAGAATATTCAGGGCATTTCATTTCTGCCTGCCTTGCTTGGCGAAGAAGCTCAGCAGCAACATGATCATCTGTATTGGGAGTTTCATGAGCAGGGCGGACGTCAGGCCATTCGGAAAGGAAACTGGAAATTTATTACCTATCAGGTATTTAATCCCGAAAAACAGACCTTCGAACTGTATGATTTGACAACAGACTTGGGCGAAGAAAACAATGTGGCCAGCGAACATCGCGAGATTGTTGAAGAAATGAAAGCACTCCTTTCCGAATCCCGCGTGCCTTCTGAGCCGTTTCCATTTGGTGATGAGTAGAATGGCTTGTGTATTGGGTTTGGAAATTATAACTGTTTGTTAAAAAAACATGACTTGTTGATTTTTTAACATCAAATTACTTGGAGAATGAAATTCCTTTTAGTTATTTCGCTACCGAAAAACGAATTTGGTCGATAAATAGTATTTGTGATGGAAAAAGATGAGATTATAAGAAATGAAATTTTAAGCAAGGCCCAACAACTATTTCAACAGTACGGGTTGAAAAAGACTACCATGGACGAAATAGCAGCAGACTGCGGGAAAGCCAAAAGTACCCTTTACCATTACTTCAAAAGCAAGGAAGAAGTCTTTGATGCGGTGATTCAAATGGAAATGCTCAATTTGAGAAAGTACGTCAAGAACAAGGTGGAAGAACATAAAGGTATGATTGATAAGCTCATTGCTTATATCTTGGAGTTTCACAAGGAAGTTTTCAATAAAGCAAACCTATACCGGGTGATGAAGCAGGAAAGTAGCTCTAGGGAAGTTGCCAGAAAACATTTTCTCAAAATGATGGAATTTGAGCAAGCTTATATCATCCGTATTCTGGAGGATGGCTTTGACTCAGGTGAATTGGAAACAGCCAAAGAGGATATTCCCTGGCAGGCAGAAATGTTCCTGGCCTCGTTCTATGGGCTTGTTCAGTATGGAATGGAGAAGGATGGCTTTTACGATGAAGAAAGAATGAGCCAGATTGTGTACCTAATTACGCCGCGTATATTTTGCTAATTTTTTTATCAAATACCGACTAAAATACCGCTTAGGTTTTTCTGACGAGCATTGACTTAACACGAGATAGCGATAACTCTGGTTAGGGCTATTTTTTAATATCAAAAATCGACTAAAAAACGAATATAGTATTTAGAACGAATAAGTAATGAAACAATAAATAATGAAACAATGAAAAAACAGATTCTCATTTTAGCTATTGGATTGCTGGTTTTGAGTTGCTCGCAAAAAGAGCAGACGGAAAATGCAAAGGGTAGCCAGGAAGCCGTCGTTCCGGTTAAAGTTCTTGAGGCCAGGCTACAAAGTAACCAGTTTTTGCTCAACTATAGCGGGCTGTCGGAGCCTGCCCTGACCATTCCATTGAGCTTTCAGTTGCCCGGGAAAGTCGCTCATATTTATGTTGACGAGGGAAGCCAGGTTCGTAAGGGGCAAGTGCTGGCTGAGCTGGACAAAACTTCGGTACAAAGTTCGTACGATGCGGCTTTAGCGATGCAAAAACAGGCACAAGATGCTTATAACCGACTGAAAACGGTGTACGACAAAGGGAGCTTGCCCGAAATTAAATGGGAAGACGTAAAGGCCAAGCTTGAACAAGCCAACTCGTCTGCTAATATTGCAAAGGAAGCTTTGAATAATTGCACGATTACGGCGCCCGAAAACGGGGTGATCAGCATTCGGAATATTGAAGAGGGAGCCAATGTGATGCCCGGAATAAGCGCTTTTAAGTTGATTTCAGTCAATGATATTCAGGTGCGTATTTCGGTACCCGATACAGAGATCAATAAAATACAAAAAGGACAAACCGCTACCGTTTGCTTTTCAGCCTTGACTGGTCAGGAGTACAAAGCTGTTGTTGACAAGGTTGGGGTGGCCGCCAATCAGATTTCAAAGACCTTCGAAGTAAAATTGAAAATCACAAATCAGGATTTGCCCCTCAGGCCCGGGATGGTATGCGAAATTGAAATGCCGGTCGAGGGGAATGAGCCGGGATTACTGGTGCCAATGCAGTCGGTTATGAAAGACGGGCAACATGGCAACTACCTGTTTGTTGTCGACAAACAATCCAATCGGGCAAAATGGCGGGCTATCAAAACTTCAGGAATCATCAACAACCAACTCTGTATTACGTCCGGACTTCATCCGGGTGAGTGGTTTGTAGTTGAAGGGCAGCACAAATTATCCGACAATTCGATGATCAAATTCAACTAACAGTATAAAAGGATAGTCCCAACCAACAATCCCTAAATCCCGAATCCCTCTGTAGCACTTCGAGTTGTTTGGGCTATCCTTTTTAAATGGAAACAAGATGAATAAAAAAATAAATTTGGTTGAAGCTGCCATGAAATACCGGCAGATTATCCTGGCATTCGTACTGTGCATGATGGTTCTCGGAATCGTTGCACTAAAGAATATGCCCCGCCGCGAATATCCCGAGTTTACTATCCGAAAAGGAGTCATTGTGGGAATTTATCCGGGAGCTACCTCCCTTGAGGTAGAAGAACAACTGACAACGGCCGTTGAAAATTACATTTTTGGCTACGAAGAAGTCAACAAGGAAAAGACCCAGTCCAGTTCCAGTGAAGGAATGATGACCATTTTTGTGGAACTAAATGACAATGTGCGAAATGCCGACCAGTTCTGGTCGAAGTTGCGGCACGGCCTTGATGAGTTGAAAATGCAATTGCCCACAGGGGTTTTGGCGCTGGTGGGGAGCAACGACTTTGGCGACACATCGGCCCTGCTGATTACCATGTCATCGGAGAAGAAGTCGTACCGCGAACTGGAAGAAGTGTTGAAAGATTTGGAATCTGATATCCGGAAGATCAGCTCTGTTTCGAAAATAAAGCGGTATGGAACGCAACACGAAAATATTTACGTGCGCGTGAGGCAGGAGAAACTGAACGAATACAATGTGGATCCAACCACAATCTTTGCCTCGTTTAAAATCCAGGAATCGCTGATTTATTCGGGCGAATTGGATAACGGTCAGTTGGTTCTTCCGGTTCATCTGCCTCCGCGTTTTGAGTCGGAAGAGGATCTGCTAAATCAGATCATTTATACTGATCCGGCAGGAAATATAGTCAGGATAAAAGATATTGCTTATGTTGAACGGAAATATGAAGACCCGGACAGCTATATCCGCAACAATGGCAACAGTGCCCTGCTGCTTTCGCTCGAAATGCAAAAAGGCAACAACATCGTCCAATTCGGCAACGATGTAAAAGAAACAATGGCAAAATTTGCCGATAAAACAACCGATGATGTACAAATCAACATCATTTCCGATTTGCCGGATGTGGTTGATCATTCTATTTCACATTTTATGGTTGAATTTCTCATGGCTATCCTGGCTGTGATTATCGTCACCATAATTTTATTGCCTTTTCGTGTTGCTGCTGTGGCCGGTGCGACCATTCCTGTATCCATATTGATTACACTCGGCATTATGCAACTGGTAGGTATTCAGCTGCATATCGTTTCGCTGGCTGGGCTGATCGTGGTACTGGGCATGGTGGTTGATAATGCCATCGTGGTGATCGACAGCCACATCGAGAAGCTCGATCAGCATGAAACACCCTGGAACGCTGCGTGGAAAGCAGCAACCGAATTATTCATTCCGGTACTGTCGGCCACTGCTGCCATTATTGTCGCTTTCTTTCCCATGATGCTTTTCATGACAGGAATGGCGGGCGACTTCATCAGCACCTTCCCGGTGACCATTGGCATTGCATTGGGAGTTTCCATGATGGTGGCAATTTTACTGGTCCCGTTTATGTGTTACGTGTTCATCAAAAAAGGATTGCATAAACAACCGGCAGAAACCGGGAATGATCAGAAAAGTTTCCTTGACCGGGTTCAAAATACTTACGATTCTATGCTGGACTGGACTTTCAGAAATGAGAGAACCACACTGGTATTAGGAGCTTTATCAGTTGTTTTAGGAGTTTTGATCTTCATGACCGTTGACCAAAAGCTATTTCCGGCCATGGAACGAAGTCAATTTCCGGTTGAAATCTATTTGCCTGAAGGTTCTTCACTGGACAAGACAGAGGCCGTGGTTGACAGTTTGGAAAAGCTACTCTTAAACGATGAGCGTGTAACCAATGTTGCTGGTTTTGTAGGCACGGGCTCTCCCCGTTTCAACGATTTGTATGCCCCGCACATGGCGGCCAAAAACTTTGGTCAACTAATGGTCAACACCATCTCGAATGAAGCAACTATTGAAATATTACACGAATATTCCGAAAAATACAGCCATATTTTTCCCGAAGCAGAAATCAAATGGAAACAACTGGCCCTGGAAGATTTTGAAGCGCCGATTGAAATACGCATTTCAGGTGACAGCTTAACTGATTTGAAGCAAACGGCCGAGAAAGTGGAACAAATTCTTAAAGCCAGTCCCGGTATTACCTTAGTACAAAACAATTGGGGCGAAATGCGGCAGGGAATCAGCGTTCAGCTCGACCGGAATAAGGCCTCGCAGCTTGGATACGCTAAAACACTGGTTGCCGCATCGTTAATGACATCGCTGGATGGCCTTCCTGTAACAACCATTTGGGAAGGCGACTACCCAGTAAGCGTAGTTCTGTTGAAAGCGGAAGATCAGCGTGATGATATTGATGACCTTGAAAACCATTACGTGTCGTCTCCCTTGACGATGGAATCACTGCCTCTCCGTTCAATTGCCTCCTTGAAACCCGAATGGACCGAAGGACACATTGCTCGACGAAACGGCGTGCGGACCATTACTGTGAAAGCTGAAGTTCAACGCGGTTACATCCCTTCGACAGTTCTTAAAACGATAGAACCCAAAATTGATGAATTGAACATGCCTGTTGGCCTTTCGCTGGAATACGGAGGTGACGACGAAGCAACCATCGAAAACATGATTCCGCTCAGTTATTCGCTGGGCACCAGTATCTTAATTATTTTCTTCATTCTGATTATCCAGTTTAAAACAACCCGAAGGGCCTTGCTGATCATGTCGACCATGCTAATGAGTATTTTGGGCGCCGCCCTGGGTTTAAAACTTACTGGCTACCCTTTTGGCATGACTTCTTTCATCGGCGTTATGGGATTGGCAGGCATTGTTGTCCGTAACGGTATCATCCTGGTCGATTATGCCATGCACTTAGTAACTCACGAAGGCTATACTTACAAGGAAGCAGCGATAGCTGCCGGAAAGCGGCGGATGCGGCCTATCTTTCTGACGGCCATGGCGGCGGCAATGGGTGTTGTGCCTATGATTGTCAGCCGCTCGCCGCTTTGGGGGCCGTTGGGGGCAGTGATCTGCTTTGGACTGATCGTGGGCATGGTGCTTACACTGACGGTTCTCCCGGTACTGTATTGGAAAGTTTCGGGCAGCGGACCTAACAAGGAAGAACTTGCCTCCATTTAATCTATTCAACATGAAAACAAAAATGAAACGATATATTTTGCTTATGCTGATTGCGGGACTGGGAGCCTTGCCTGTATCGGCTCAACTGTTAACGCTCGATTCGTGTAAGGTTTATGCCATCGAGAATAATAAGCGGTTAAAGGAAGCCCGGATGAAGATCAATGAGTCGGAAGAAATTGAAAAGAATGCTTTCACCAATTTCTTTCCTAAAGTGAATGCCCAGGCGATTGCATTTCAAGCCAACGATTATTTGATTGACATCAATACTCCGGAAATGAATTTGCCGGTGTATGACGGCAAGCTGGAAAACTTGGCCTTGGCCACGCAATACGCCCATGTTCCGGGATTGGAATTAAAAGCACTGGATTATATGAATGTGGGAATGCTTACTGCCACACAACCGGTTTATGCAGGTGGCCGTATCCGCTCGGGTTATAAACTTGCCACACTGGGCAAAGAAGTGAGCGAAGAAACGCTGAACCTCAGTACCCGCGATGTTGTGGTGAAAACCGAAGAATTCTATTGGTCGCTGGTTTCGTTACAGGCAAAAAGAAAAACGCTGGAGAGCTATAAAATCCTTCTCAATAGCTTATTGGAAGACGTTCAGGTTTCATTCGACGCCGGGTTAACTCAAAAAAGCGATTTGTTGAAAATTCAATTGAAAATCAATGAAACCAATGCAAATAGACTCAAACTTGAAAATGGAATTTCGCTGGTTAAAATGGCCCTGTGCCAACACATTGGGGTGGAATATTCAGAGAATATTCGATTACAGGATACTGCATTTAGTACCGTTGTGCCTGAAGTGTTGTACCTACCGCCTGCAACAGCCCTCACAAACCGAAGTGAATATCAACTGTTGAACAAGGCCGTCGATGCAGGGATTTTGCAAAAACGCCTGGCCCGCGGCGAGTTTTTACCGCAACTAGCCGTAGGCGTACAAGGTCAATACATGGATTTTGCCGATGAGCAAAATACCTACGGAATTGCATTTGCAACCTTGTCCATCCCGATCTCCGACTGGTGGGGAGGTTCGCATAAGTTAAAGGAGCATGAAATTAAAATTGATGTGGCCAGAAACAACCTGGACGAGAAATCGGAATTAATGAAGTTGCAAATGGAGAAGGCTTACAAAGAACTGACTGAGAGCTATCAACAGATCAGCGTGGCCGAATCGCTGGACGAACAAGCTCGCGAACACCTCCAGGTGATCACCGACAATTACGAGGCAGGGATCCTCTCAACGTCTGACTTGCTCGAAGCGCAGGCCATTTTTCAGGAGGCACAGGATGGATTGGTCGATGCCAAAAGCACCTATCAAATCCGGCAGGTTTATTACAAACAGGCCATTGCTCAACAAGTTTATTAAAATTTAAAAATTGAGAAACAGAAAAACAATCAAGCCCCTGCCATAAAATCCATGAAGCCATTGGTTGCAGGGGCTTTATTTACCAGAACCAATAAAAAATGAAGCTATGATAAAAACAGACATCGGTAATACTGCCGGACGAATCTGGCGATACCTGGACAAAAAAGGTGAAAGGACCCTATCTGACATCAAAAAAGATTTAATTATGGAAGGCTCTGAGGTAAGAATGGCGTTAGGTTGGCTTGCCCGCGAAAACAAAATTTTCTTATACGGAGACGAAGATAACTGGAGTATCATTTTATTGTACTGATATCATGGAAAAAAGCAAGCGTTTCGGGAAGTGTCGTGAACCTGTCTGTCCCAGATTTATGAAAAATTGTATCCATTTTAAAATTATATCCTATATTTGAAGACCAAACGGTCGGTTTATGAATAATGCTAAAGAATATAACATTGACTTGGTAAACAGAAACAGTAAAATGTAAGCTTATGAAATTGATCAACAAACAGCTTTTCTTTCAGTTTTTGTTCCTGGTATTGGCCCTGCTTTTATCAAAAACGATACAGGCTCAATCCGCTACTGATTCGGTTCCTTATCCTAAAGTAGCAGTCGTTTTAAGCGGGGGCGGAGCCAAGGGGTTTGCCCATATCGGTGTGCTGAAAGTTTTGGAGGAAGAAGGAATTCCCATCGACATTATCGTAGGCACCAGTATCGGCAGCCTGATTGGTGGTTTCTATTCAATCGGGTATAGCGCCGATGATATCCACAAAATTATTGAAAAGCAAGACTGGGAAGCCATTTTATCGGACGATGTTCCTCGTCAGTACTTGTCCGAAAATGATAAGGAGCTCAATCAGCGGTACCTGTTTTCACTCCCGTATGGCGATAACAAAAAATTAAGCCTTCCCCTGGGGGTAATCAAAGGACAAAACGTGATGAACCTATTTTGCGGGCTGGCAGGAAATGTTCCCAAAGACGCCGATTTCTCAAAATTGCCCATTTCGTTTGCCTGCGTGGCGGCGAACCTTGAAACTGGGGAGGAAGTGGTGATGAAGAGTGGGTTTTTGCCTTCAGCCATGTTCTCAAGCATGGCCATCCCCGGGGTTTTTGGGCCATCTAAAAGAGATGGGATGATCCTTGTTGACGGAGGAATTGTCAATAATTTCCCTGCCGACGTGGCGAAGGAAATGGGGGCCGATATTATTATCGGCGTTGACATACGGGGTGGTTTTTATACCCGGAAAGAAATCAAATCAATGGGCGAGATCGTTGGTCAGATGATCAATTTCCTGGGAATGGAAAAAGGTGCTGCCAATACCGGTATTTGCGATTTGATCATTCGTCCCAACATTACCGGCTACTCCGTTTCAAGCTTTACCGGTGAAGCCGCAGATACCCTGATTCTGCGCGGAAGAGAAGCTGCCGGGCTGGTACGGGGACAACTGAAGGAATTGAAGGAAAAATACCAACTGAGATCCAGGGAAAAATCAAGCGTATTTATCGCTCCTGACAAATGGCAGATCGACGACGTGCATTTGACAGGAGCCAAACAGCTGAATGAAGCATTTCTTCTGAAGAGGCTCAATTTGCCGGTTCCAGGCAATTATTCCTATGAGGAAATCAAAAATGCCATTGACCGTATTTACGGTTACGGAGGTTTTGAAAAGATTTATTTCACACTCAATGATCACGCGAATGGCGGAAAAATACTGGAGCTATACATCACTACAGAGAAAGAGTTTTTCATGAATATTGGCTTCAAGGTCAATACAACCGATGCGGCGGCCTTACTTTTAAACGTAACCCGAAAAAACTACTCGAATACATTCGGACTTTTATCTGCTACCGCTGAATTGTCGGCCAATCCGGGATTTAGCATGATGGCTGAAACAAATAAAAATGACTTCCCTACTGTAGGAGCGGAAATAAAGGGAAAGTATCAGAATTACGACATCTATGAAAAAGGCGACAAACTTATGAATGCAGATTTGTTTTATGCTTCAGGATCAATTTACCTATACCAGTCTTTTCTAAGACAGTATAATTTAGGGCTTGGTTTACAGGAGGAATACTTTGGTGGCGATGCTTACATTAAGAGTAGCAGTTTTTCTGATGTTTCAGCAACTACAGTGGACCGGTTTAACACAAGTGTTTTCTCGTATTTTTTACTGGACAACATGGACGATTTCTATTTCCCGTCGAGGGGAACAAACCTGTATACTGAGTTTTCTTTGGATGCAGATTTTAAGAACGAAAAAGTTAATTCTACCCTTCTTCTAAAAATGAAGAATGTAATCCCTTTATGGCACAACACGACCCTTTTATTCAATCTGTATGGCCGTGCATTGCTTAGTTCCGATTATCTGATGGCAAAAGCTACGTTCATTGGCGGAGATTCTTACTCACAATATTTCAGTTATCACCTTCCTTTTTATGGACTACCCCCGGTTATCGTGGCAGATCGTTATTCCGCCATTGGGCTGCTGGGCCTTCGGTTAAAGCTTTCCAAATCTCAATATGTTTCATTTATGTTCAATATGTTGCAGCAGGGAAGTTCGCCTGCCAACTGGACAAAGGCAAACACGGTATATGGTGGAGGTATTAAATATTCGATGAAAACACTATTCGGACCAGTGGATATTGGACTGGGCTATTCCGATTTAAGCGATGACCTGACTTTCTCGGCGAATTTGGGGTATTGGTTTTAACGACATTAATAAAATTCTCTTAAATGATATACTGAGGTGAAATATTAAAATGACGACCAATGACCACTACAATAGCACAAGTTGGGTATAGAAATGGACAATCATTTTTAAAACTACAAAATCATTGCAATCATGGAAACAGCACGGCTCAAGATAATTAACGTTGCAACGGAACTTTTCCTTCACTATGGATTCAAAAGCGTGACGATGGATGACATTGCATTTGAGGGGCATCTGTCGAAAAAGACAATTTATGAACATTTTCAAAGTAAGGAACAACTTATTTCGGCAGTACTTCACGAACTGGAACGAATGATTAGGAAACAAATGGATCATATTCTTTTTGAATCGGGAAACTCAATAGAAGCGTTCTTTAACCTGTACAGGTACTTTTTTTTAGAGCAATGTAACCGTCTTACAGCAATTTGGACTTTAAAAAAATACTATCCTGTCCAGTACAGCCTTTTCAATTATGGGATAGAAAAACTGGTTTATGAAAAAGTAGGCGGGGTATTGGAAAAAGGGATAGAGGAAGTGCTGTTCATTCCAGTATTGGAAATCAGACCATTTTGCTGCTTATTACTCAGTGTTTCAGCGAGTATTATAACCAATGCAGCGATTTCTCATGGAGATGATTCCGACCCGGAAGTGCTGGTCAAAGATCTGATCTATTATTCTCTACGGTCTGTTGTAACCCCTTCAGGCCTGCTATTGCTGGAAAACATCAACGAAAATAAGATGTTTGGACGCAAAGATTAAAGTTCCTATTTTTGATCGTCTGGTTTAACTGGATGGTCAAATTTTGCATTTCGTCGATGAAAAGGATTTAAGCAAAATAGAAGTGGACTGTGGTCTACAAAATGGTACACTGAGGGAGTATGGAATCTTAAAAAAATTCGATACCTGTCAATAAACGATAATTAGTGATGAATAAGAATTTCTATACAAAATACGGCGCTTTTTTTATTCTAGGGATAAATGTCATCTTGTTGCTTGTCCGGCTCCTTGATGTCTTGCACAATCCCATGCCGTTGAACAGCGATGAAGCCCAATACTGGCTTTGGTCGAAACACGTGGACTGGTCTTACTATTCAAAACCCCCGCTGATCGCCTGGACCAATCATCTTTCGACCATGCTTCTGGGGGATACCGTTATTGGTATCCGGATAAATGCCATTGCTATTGGCTTTATCCTTCCGTTTATTCATTATGCACTTGCCCGAAGATTATTCAAGGATGAAAAAGTAGCCTTTTGGTCCTCCATTGTTCTTTTTGTGTTGCCGCATTATCATTTTGTTTCTAAAGTATTTACAACTGATACATTGCTTGTTCTGTTTTGGTCCTTAAATATGCTTTTTTGCTTGCATGCCCTGCAGAAAGACAAACTAAAATACTGGGTTTTATCTGGGCTAACGCTCGGTCTGGGTATTATCAGCAAATACACCATGCTTTTGTGGGTGCCTTCGTTGGTTTTTATTGGCTGGCTGGGAGACAGGAACCTGCTAAAGATGCCCCGGTTTTATGTGTCGATGTTTATCGCCTTTATTATTTGCACCCCTGTTTTATTCTGGAACTTGTCCCGGGATTTTGTGGGGGCCAGACACATTTTTGGATTAATGGGCGCTTATAAGCCTCATGGTAGCTGGTTGAGATCCATTGGGCGGATTTTTGAATATTTTGGCGGGCAGTTGCTCAGTATTTCTCCCATTTTTCTGCCGGTTTATTACAAGCTTTACAAAAAGTGGAGAAATAAAGAATTGACAAGCGACTATAAGGCAGTAATTTTTTTGCTGGTCCCATTACTGCTGGTATGGGGCCTGTTCCTGGTGCTTTCAATCAAAAAAAATTACATTAATTGGACTTTCTTTGCTTTTACATCGCTTCCACTATTAGTCGGTTATTCGCTGGCCCATTTTTTCAACAATAAGCAACGTTTGCGTTATGTTGGCATTACCGGTATCTTAATGCTTATGGTATCTTTTCCTTCGGCACTTGATACGCTGGGAATGAAAAACCTCTATCCCCCGACAGTGGATATATACAGCAGACAGGCCGCCTGGGATCAGTTGGGAGAGAAGGTGACCGAGGTGTTGGATAAGTTGGGCCCGGATAATATTTTCATCTTCAGTGACAGCTATCACATTGCCTCGGTTTTGTCTTTTTATGTGGATGGTAACCCGCAGACATACTGTGTCAACGATGGAAGAAGAATGAACCAGTTCGACTTGTGGCCAGGGATTGATCAATTTGAACACAAGGGTTATGATGCCCTTTATGTCTCCTCCCAACCGTTGCCCGAGTCAGTCAGAAAGTCATCACAAACAATTCAAATGGTAACAAAACAAGAACGGACCTACCGCGGGCAGAAGGTGCAGCCTGATGTCAATATCTATTATTTAAAGGGCTTTGATGGCGTTGTTGAAAAACGTCCAACACAGTTTTAGAATGTATCAAGTCTCCGAAAAATTTATCAATTGAAACAATATTCATTTTATCCTGTTAAATTGTATTTTCTAAAGTGTATAAATGGTTCGAATTTATGATGAAGCAAACGAAATTTATTTTGATCCTACTGATCGTGATTCTCTATGGAGGAGATGTTTCTGCAAAGGCAGTTAACAATACCGCGAAATACCAAATTCGGGTTTTAGGAATGCATGTTGGCGAATTCACGGTTAGTCAGAAATCGGTAGACGGTGACCTGAGTGTGGAGGCAGTAACTGATATTGAGGTTAAAATAATTTTCAGGTACAAGGTGAAATACATTCAACAAAGCCATTATCAACAAGGAAATTTATTGGAGTATCACGTGCAAACAATAAAAAACGAAAATATTAATTCAGACACACGATTGTTAAAAAAGGATGAGGGCTACCTCCTAATCAAGGATGGTGATTCAACATTGGTGCATGAAAATATTACTTATAGCGGAAGTTTGTTGTATTTTAATGAGCCCAGAGGGGTTTCGCACATATACAATGAACGGAGCGGTGAAATGAAGTCGATTCAATGTAATGCTGAAAATACTTACGTGATAACTGATGAGAAAGGACGCCGAACAAACGAATATCGGTATAAAGATGGAATTCTGGATTCTACCGTCCTTGAGCACCCAATTGCGAAGATTTATCTGGTGCGTTCTCACTGAAATTGATAATTATGATTTTTCATTCTCCCATTGAGCCTGTTTATTTTATCCTCCCATTGGTTGGTTTTCTTATTGGGCTGTTCGGAACCATGCTCGGCGGTGGCGGAGGTTTTTTCTTTCTTCCTATCCTAACTCTTTTAATTGGAGTGCCGGCTCAAACAGCGGTAATTACGTCGTTGGTTGCTACTTTACCCATTTGTATGGTTGGTGCGTTGGGGCACTATCGCAAAACCAATATCAACTTTCAAATAGGACTGATGTTTTCATTGACTGGTATTTTGGGTGCATTTGCAGGAGCCCGTATTACCGGTATGGTTAGTCCCGAACAGCTCAAGGCCGGGTTTGGGGTGTACTCCATATTAATTGCCTTAAACATGGTGCTGGGTACCTGGAGAAAAAAGCGGGCCGAGGCCGGCAAGACCTTTTGGCCTGGCAATGCTGGGATTGGAAAGCGTGTAAAAGGATCAATATTCGGATTGTTTGCCGGCTTTATTACAGGCACTTTCGGAACAAGTGGAACAGCACCGGTTCTGGCGGGCTTGTTTTCGATGGGAATTCCATTCAAACTGGTTATCGGCACTTCGCTGATGGTGGTGTTGGTGAACACACTGTTTGCGGTTGGAGCTCATTTTTTGGTTGGAAAAATCGACCTGATGCTGGTTTATTTTTTAACAGCCGGGTCAATTGCCGGAGCCGTTTTGGGACCAAAAATTTTAACTAAAGTAAAAACGGATCGTTCTGAGAATAAAGTCAGGTACCTGTATGCCATTGTCATGGTGGCTATAGGTATTTTGATGATTGTTCGTTAACGTGATTAAAAACAAAATAATGACTCAAACAATATACCTGATTATTTTAATCTATTTTTTTCTTGGCGGAATTGGCTTCTTTTTTATCAACAGGAAAAAAGATCCCGCGACTGCGCGGAAAAGTTACACGAAATTCGCGACCTATTTTTTCATTATTAATCTCTTATTCTTTAGTATTGTTTTGAAGCCTGTTGTGTTTCGCTATCTGGCGGCATTGATTATTGTTGCCGGCTTTTTTGAGCTGCTGAAGCTGTTTGGTAAAGCTGGTTTTAAACAAAAAGGCTTCTTTTTAGTTGCACTAATTGTTTTCATTTTTCTGGCTGTTGGTTTTTATTTTTTTAGCGGACTGCAAAAAGAACTGATCTTGTTTTCGTTTTTGGTTCTTTCCATATTCGATAGTTTTAGCCAAATAACCGGACAGCTTTGGGGAAGACGAAAGCTATTTCCAAGTATAAGTCCGGAAAAAACAGTTGGAGGATTAGTCGGTGGGGGTGTCGTTGCGCTTGCAAGCAGTTTGCTGCTGAGTAAGTTGTATGGCGGTACTTCTTTATTGTCTGCCTTGTTGGCTGTCGGTATCGTTGTTTTTGCTTTTGGCGGCGATTTGGCGGCTTCATTTTATAAGAGGAAATTCAATGAAAAGGACTTTGGCGAAGTAATTCCCGGGCATGGTGGTTTTCTTGATCGGTTCGACAGCTTGATTGCCGGAGGTGCTTGGGTCGTGTTTTGTGTTTATATGTTGAATTTTTAAAGGAAAGACGGAATGGGAAATGTCATTATACTATCATTTGTTTATTTAATTGGAATTGTTCTTTTACTCGCATTTAACGAGATCAACTATAGGCGATTTAAAATTAAAGGTGAAATCACCCGTAAGTTTGCTCATTTTACGGCTACCTTGGCGGTGGTGCCATTTCCTTATATTTTCCCATCGCATGGGTATGTTTTGGTGCTGGCCCTGCTGTTTTTTGCAGTATTGTTTATCACACAATACAGTAAGCAGCTCAAATCAATTCATGATATTGAGCGAAAATCGATCGGAAGTTACCTGTTGCCTCTTTCAATTTATGTCACATTTTTAATAGGCGACCTACTGGGAAATAGAATTCTGTTTATTTTGCCCATGTTGATTCTTGCCATTTGCGATCCCATGGCGGCCATCCTGGGCATCAATATCACTGAGTATAACGGTAGAATTAAGCTATTTGGTCAAAAGCTGGATAAGACATGGCTGGGGTCGGGGGCATTTTTGGTAACCAGTTTTATCACCAGCATCATCGCACTTTATTTTCACAGGGAATTATTCGATCTGAAAACATTTTGGCTGGCTTTGGCGATTGCCATTACAAGTACCCTGGCCGAATTGATTAGCTGGAGAGGCTCTGACAATCTTACGATTCCTTTAAGTGTGGTATTGATGTTGGTTTTATTTCTGTAGAATTTAATTGTATGGCCTATTTTAAAGATTAAAGACACGTATTGACAAAAATATAATAAAAACAAGAAGCATGAGAACGATCATTATCAATGGAGCGAACGGATATGTAGCCGCTAATTTTATTAATAAACTGCTTTTACAGAATTACAAGGTCATTGCCCTTGTAAGAAAAAATAAGCATTCTGCTGAGGAAAGGATGAACAATATTCTTTCAGAAATGAGCAATGAAGAGCAAGTGGATGCCAGGAATCTGAAGGTGTATGAATATACTTTGCACAATGACAATTTTTCAATTCCTCCCGAGGAGTTGGTTGGTATCTTTAGAGGGGAAGTAGATTACCTGCATTTTGCAGCCAGTTTAAAATACGATTCAAAATCGAAGGAAGAAATCTTCACAACAAATCTCGGCGGCCTTGAGAATTCAATTAAGGTGTTTTTAAAGTATACCGGACAAGGTTCACGATTCTTTTTTATAAGTACTGCTTATTCCTGCGGGAAATTTACCGGTCCGTTTGAAGAAAAATTTTATCCGGACAAGGAAATTTCAAGTTTCAGAAACTACTACGAACAGTCGAAAAGATTGGCTGAGAATATTATTCAGAGATATCGGGATGAAGCGGGTTTAAACGGGCACATCTTGCGCTTGTCGCAAGTTGTTGGAAATAGCGAAACGGGAGTGACCAAAACCGACTATGGTATCTTTGACTTTGCAAAGCGGGTTTACAGCCTGGGCAACCGATATCCCAATAAAACGATCCGGGTTTGCGTTGATCCGGATTCAACACAGAACCTGATTCCGATTGATATCGTGGTTAACTACTTGGTGAGAACAGTAGAGACAGCACAGCTGCCGGTGATCATGAACTTTGTAGCCAAAAAATCAACAAAAAACAGTCAGATTATTGGGAGTCTCAATAAGCTTTTGCCAATTCATATTGTTCCGGCCAAGAATCTAAAAAAAACGGAGATGGATGCCTTTGAACGAATTATTTCCAGAGGCATGTCGTTTACCGTTGGATATGCAGAAACGAACCTGTTGTTTGATACGAAGAATCTGGATTCGGTGATGGTTGGCATCGATAATGAAGTTGATGAACAGGCGGTCGACAGCATGCTCCGCTATTTTATTGCCGGCCTGTCTGGAAAAAAGGACAAGCAAAATCTGGGGGTTGCCGTTTGACTTTATCGGTAAGTCAAGGCTTGGTTTCCAATCCGATAATTTGTTAACAAATACATTACTAGAATTTTAATTGTCAAAAATGAAACAAATACGAGTGAAAGGGGAAAATGTTTTGAATGTTCCCAATCTGATCAGTCTTTACCGGCTTCTTGTTTTTCCGGTCATCCTGTTTATGGCGCTTACCGGCCGCGAAAGCTGGTTTGTCGTCCTATTGTGTATCAGTTTAGTCAGCGATGTACTCGATGGTAATATCGCACGAATATTTAAGCTTCAAACCAATTTTGGAGCAGCACTCGACAACCTGGCCGATATTTTTACTTATGCAATGGCGTTGCTGGGCTTGTTTATCTTTAAGTGGACCGAAATTGCGCCGCATGCCTGGATACTATATCTGTTTCTGGCGGTATTTGGTTTGAGCTATATCGTGGCTTTCTACCGCTTTGGAAAAATCCCGGGGCTACACCTTTATTCTGCTGTTTCCGCAGGATATGTTCAAAGCATTTTCTTTTTCGTTTTATTTGTTTTTGGGTTTTATCCCTGGATGTATCACCTGGCCATTGGCTGGGGCGTGGTTGCTTACATTGAAAAGATCTTTGTCCTGTTGAAGCTTGATGATATCCGGATTGGTGTAAAAGGTATTTATTGGTTGATAAAAGAAGAGAAATAACAAAGATCTTTCTGAAATTATGTTTCGTATATTCATTATGTTGTTCATAGTGACCATAGCTAGCTTTGACCTAATAAGTGCAAAGGAAGTATCTGGCTATGTGCAGGATGGAAAAAGCAGGGAGCCCATTCCGTTTTCCAATGTTTTAATTAAAGGAACGATGCAGGGAACGATGGCCGATGTTGAGGGCTATTTTCACTTATCGGTATCGGAAAGCGACACGCTTTACATCTCATCGGTGGGCTATTTCCCCAAGGTGATTCCTGTAAGAAAAATTGGCGATAGTCCGCTGATGGTGTATATGGAAGAGCATGTTCAACGGGTGAGTGAGGTGACAGTCAAGCCTGAAGTCCCCCGCGCGAAAGTTTTGTTCGAGCAAATACTCAAACATAAAAAGGAAAACAGCGAACGGATACAACGGATTGTCAATTACAAAACACTGACAAATACCACGGTCTATTTAGCCGTTGACACAAGTTCGAATATCTCGCGTTTGATTGATAACCTGGATGAAGTGACCGTGGCATCCGAAAATCAGAACCTGCGCTTTTCGCCAATCTACCTCGCCGAACAGGCCAATCGTATAACCAACAACAGTGTTGTTACGGTTTTTAATAAAAAGGACGGTATTTTTCCCCGGTTAAACCAGGCCATTGAGAGTTTAATCCTCTTGAACATTGCTGTGGATCTGGACTTTTACAAAGATCAGGTGAATATATTGGATCGGGGTTTTGTGTCGCCGCTAAGCAATTCGGCTTTGTTGTACTACAATCTTTACCTGAATGACAGTACCGTGATTGATGATAAAAAGTACTTCCATTTTTCCTATGCTCCAAAGAATAAGTACAACCCGCTTTTTGCCGGACACTTTGTCATTGAAGATGAGACGTTTGCCTTAACAGAGATGGACGCCTACATCGCCAAAGAGGCCAACCTGAACTTTGTAAATGGATTTAAAAGCCATGTCACTTACAAAAAGTTACCCGAAGGCAGCTGGTTTTACGATGAGCAGGAAATTGCGATCAACCTGGCCTTAAGTTTAAATAAAGATTCGGTGTCCAATTACAGTTCGAAACGCATTGATAATATTTCGAGTGGAAATTGGGTGGTAAATAAATCCATTCATTATTCTACGTCCCCGCGTCTGAACGATGTTAAGGGGCAGGAATGGGCCAGTCAGCCTGAGTTTATTGCCCAAGGGGTAAGAGATGATTCTTATTCTCGTGTGGATAAGCTGAAAGAGCAAAAGGTAGTTCGAAGTATCGATGCGGTTGGCGGTTTGGCATTAACGGGTTATCTCAATGCTGGTAAAATCGATTTTGGCCCTGTTTTCGACATTTATAGTACCAATACGATCGAAGGTACCCGGCTTACTTTGCCTTTAAGGACCAGCGAACAAATGTCGGAGAATTTTTCGGTCGGCGGATTTCTGGGGTATGGCACCAAAAACAAGGCGTTTAAATACGGGGCGAATGTCACTTACCAACCCCTGTCAACTGATAAATTCATTTTCCGGTTGAGCTATTTCAACGACTACACCTTGGTTACCCAGGATAAATACCTTCGATTCATTAAAAAGAATCCCAATAATAAGGGCAATGGAAATTTTATCGCTGCGGTAACAACAAGTGAGCGTAACCCTTACCTGAAGGAAGAGCAAAGCTATGAACTCAGGTTGGAGTATAACGCAAAGAATGATATCCACCTGGAAGCAGCTCCCTATCTGTTGTTAAGTTCAGCTACGCCAAATGTTCGGTTTATCCGCAATGCTGTTGAACATGATGAATACCGAAATTACGGGGTTTTATTCAATCTTCGGATTCCCTTTGGGCAGCATTACGATAAATTCTATTTTGACCGGATTTACTATACAACACCAACTCCGGTGATTAACTTGAGTTGGGATATCGGAAAAACCTCCGTTCCGGGGCTGACGGGCGAAAAGCCGGGCATTTATTCTCAGTTTCACGGTTCCGTGCAAGGGCGGCTGAATATGGGGCTGGTCTTTATGAACTATATGGTGAATGGCGGCTATTTGTTTGGCGATGCACCCTACGATTTACTGGATCAGCCTGTTGGTTCCATGTCGTTGGGGTACGCCAAATATCGATTCAATCTTTTGCATCATGCTTCGTTTGCTCATAACCTGTATACCAATGCACATCTTCATTTCAACGGTGGCGGGATTGTTCTGAACAGGATACCACTCGTTAAAAGGTTGAAGTTACGCGAGATCATTTCGCTCAAAAGTCATTACGGGGAACTTAATGATGACTACAAAGGGGTGTTTCAGTTGCCTGATTATTATACAAGCAATCCAAACGCTCCTTATGCCGAGATCGGGTTTGGCTTAACCAATATTTTCAAAGTACTGCGGGTTGAGTATGTCCGTCAGCTTGCTAATAGCGCTGTTAATCGCGATTTTGCAGATAAGGATGGAATCCGGTTTCGGGCCGAGATGAGTTTCTAGCGAGGGAGACGCGCGGATTTTTTTAGATACGTTTCCAAATAGCTGGTTTGTAAATCGATTTTCGGCTTCAAGCATCGTTTGCCGGCTTGGGTAGAAATATTATATTTGTTAAGCGCAACACTGACCCTATGAAGAATCTGAAAGAAAAAGTTGTTTGGATCACAGGTGCATCATCCGGAATTGGAGAAGCGCTGGCTTATGCAATGGCAAAAGAAGGGGCTTTTTTAGTGCTGTCGGCCCGGAACGCTGCGAAGCTCGAGGAAGTGAGAATCCGATGTCTGCAGTTCACGTCAAAATGCTGGGTGCAGCCAGTTGACCTTGCTACTGTTGACCAGTTTGAGGAGGTGACAAAAGCTGTTTTGGAGCAAGCTGGTTCGATTGATATTTTAATCAACAATGCCGGTCGGAGTCAGCGTTCACTGGCTCGGGAAACACCGCTGGAAAATGACCGAAGCATCATGGAGATCAACTTTTTCAGTATGGTCGCGTTAACCAAATTGGTCCTGCCACACATGCTGAAAAGTCAGTCCGGACACCTGGTAGTGGTGAGCAGTATTAGCGGCAAATTTGGAGCGCCCATGCGTACGGCGTATTCAGCTTCAAAGCATGCTGTACAGGGGTATTTCGAGGCCTTGCGTGCCGAGTTGGTCAGCGATAACATCCGGGTCACCATTGTTTCTCCCGGCCGGATTAAAACCAACATCTCCCGAAATGCGCTGACAAAAGATGGACTGTCATACAATAAAATGGATGACGGACAAGCCAACGGACTTTCGGCAGACAAATGTGCTGCCCGTATTGTGAGAGCAGTGAGGCAGGAGCGAAAAGAATTGCTGGTGGGGAAGAAGGAAATTGTGATGGTGTACATTCGGCGTTTTTTACCGGCTTTGTTTCATCAACTGATTACAAAAATCAAAAACTAACGTACAACGATTCATTATAATAAAGGTGATATGGAAAAAAATATTTGTGGCATTCAACAAGTTGGAATTGGCGTTAAGGATGCCCAAAAGGCGTGGAAATGGTATCGGAAGGTGTTTGGAATGGACATCAAGGTGTTTGAAGATACCGCAACAGCCAAGCTCATGTTGCCTTATACCAACGGGCAGCAATGCGACCGGTATGCTGCCCTGGCCATGAACATGGAAGGTGGCGGAGGTTTTGAGATTTGGCAACATACCAATATCGTACCAAAACCGCCTGTTTTTGACGTTCAGTTGGGCGACACGGGGATATTCATCTGTAAGATGAAATGCCGGAATGTTCAAAAGGCTTTTGAGGCGCATCAGGCTAAGGGACTGAATATTTTGGGCGGCTTGACCCGTGACCCGCAAAATCATTGGCACTATTACCTGCGCGATCCTTACAACAACATTTTTGAAGTGGTTGAGGAGGAAAATCACTATCGGAAACAGAAGTCAGTTACCGGTGGTGTAGCCGGGGCGGTGATTGGCGTGTCGGATATGGAAGAAGCCAAAAAAGTGTATGTTGATATTCTGCGATATGATCAAGTGGTTTTTGATGAAACCGGCCAATTTGCCGATTTGGAGGTACTGCCTGGCGGAGATCAAAAATACCGACGTGTTTTGTTGAAGCACAAAGCCCGGACAGGTCCTTTTAGCAAGTTGCTGGGGCCCACTCAAATCGAACTAATCCAAACACTTGAACGAACACCGCGAAAGATTTACCAGGATCGCATTTGGGGCGAGCTCGGATACATTCACCTGTGCTTCGATATTGTTGGTATGGATTTTCTGAAAGACGAATGTGAACAAAAAGGCTTTCCGTTTACCGTAAACAGCGCCGATAGTTTTGATATGGGCACCGCTGCCGGGCATTTCGCCTACATCTCCGATCCGGATGGTACACCCATTGAATTTGTAGAAACGCACAAACTGCCGATTATTGAAAAGCTCGGCTGGTTCATGAATCTAAAGGGAAGAGACCCCCGAAAATCGTTGCCCGACTGGATGGTAAAAACGTTGGCATTTAGCCGGGTTAAAGACTAGAACAACAGCCGAACGTTGATGGGGGGGGGTGAAAGTCCTGCTTGTTTTTATGAAAAAGGAAGGTATCACTTCACCGATGAATTCATCAGGTAGGCCTATTTTTCCGGTGCCAATTCGGTTCGGATTTACTTATTTCGTACTTTTTAAGCCATAAAATACCATGTCAGATAAGGAACATAAAAAATCGGATATCGTTATACTTCCGCAAAATCTAAAGCCCCGAATTATTTGGCTGCTAAGCAAACTTTTTTTTAATCTGTTTGCCTGGAATATTTTAGTCAGGATATTCATCTTTCTAAATTATCTGATTGATCCTGAAATAGGCGAGACAGGGGCGCGGGTTTTCCAGGTGATGCATCAAAATGGACTGGCTTTAACCGCTATGGCTTCATTGGTTGCCGTTGGCTCGTGGCTGTTTGAAGACGTTGTATTTTACGAACTTTTGGCGAAAAAGAGTTTAGGTGTGCTGTTTATTTGGCGACTTGTATTTGTTATTATTCTCTTGGGTTTGGTTTTTCTTGTGATCTCCATTTATCATTATCATACAAAGATTATCACCGACATTTCGGAGTATTTATACCTGATCAAGTGGTTTTTCCTGAATAAAACAACCTTATATCTATTCACAATTGGTGTGATCATTTCATCTTTTATCAACTTTTATAAAGCCATTCGGCAAAAAGTTGGCTTTGAAAGTTTTTATCTCATTATATCAGGATACTATCGTACCCCTAGAGAAGAAGACAGGATTTTTATGTTCATCGATTTGATTTCTTCTACCAGGTATGCCGAGTTATTGGGACACCGGAAATACAGTGCTTTTCTTCAGGAGTGTTTTAAGCATCTGGGGATCCTGGAAATTAAGTATCGTGCAATGCAATACCAAATAGTGGGAGATGAGGTGGTATTGAGTTGGCCATCAAATAAGAAAAGGAATTTTCGTTATGCTGTTAACTTTTATTTCGAGTTCTCAGCTATTTTAAATAGCTATGCCGATTATTTTCTGAAAGAGTTTGGAGTGATTCCCAACTTTACGGCCTCAATCAATACGGGAAAGATTATGGTATCGGAAGTAGGCACATTGAAGAGCGAAATTGCATTTCATGGCGACGTTTTGAACACTGCTGCGCGGATTCAAAAGCAATGTAAGAGTTACAATAAACCACTGTTGGTTACCAGCGCCTTTGTTGATGACTTTAATGAGGTGTCAGTAGGCTACAAGGTTAAAATGGAGGCTGAAGGTAAAATGCTGATCGGCAAGCAAAAACCAGTTGATATTTATTCGATTGAACAGGAAGAACTAAAAAGTGGCCAGCCAATTTACCAGTTGCCCTTTTATCAGGTAATTGATAATGAAAACAATGGCAGACAGAATAAATCCATACATAAAAATATTATAAGCTATGCGAAGCAGTTTATATTTGCGTGTCAAGGATAAACCCAGCGAATATTGATCCCTGATCATGTTGGTATACAGGTAATCGTAATCATCCATCATTTCTTTCACAGCCTCATCATATTGGAGATAAGGGATACGGAAAAAATTACCGAAAAAGAGTAAATTGACCTGACGTTCTTTGATATCCTTTTCTGAATATTTCCAGTTGCCCAGGTGGGGGCGGCAGGATAAAATAGCAAAAATAAGCGATAGTAAACTGGCGATAAATAAAACAATTACAGGAGCAGCAAGTTCGGCTGTTCCAAAGGGTTTTGCTGTAGCTACCACCGCCGACACCGAAAATAATATTGAATTAATCGAAATCAGGATATTGGCCTTTTTATCGGCGATGGCGCTCAGGCGCATTTGGTTATTACCAGTCAGGCGGAACATGGACTCAACGCCACGATTTGTTGAACGTTCTTTCGGTTTTCCTTTTCCTTTTTGTTGAAGTTCGGCGATCAACGTTCTGACTCTTTTGGTATTTTGTTCTTTTGCCGGCTGAAATTCTACCTGGGCGAAAGCGGTATAAAACTGTTGTTTTTCTAAAAAAGCCAATGTTTCCTGCCAATAGTCAAGCGGCGAAATTGCCCGCAATTCACAGTTGGAACGTTCTTTCCTGAGTTTTTTGGAAATGACAATGAAGTTTTCATCGGTGATATGGGAAATATCGGCATCAAGAATGACCTTTTCGGCAAGGATTTGGGGCTCCCGGTCGCGCTTTGTTATGCGAATACATGTTTCAACCAAGCTTTCAAAGTCTGTACCTTGAGGGGTTTCACTGAAAAAAGATCGAACCAGATCAATGCTGGCTTCTTCATGGTTTTCGAGTTGTACCAAATACCCGGAATCGTGAAACCAGGCAGCAACGATAACAGCCGCTAGCTCACTTTCACCTAATCCCTCTTGTTTGCCGATGAGTTCAGCTTGGGCAACCACACGAAGAGTATGTTCAAGCGTGTGAAAGGTGAATTTTTGATCATTATTCTGTTGAAAATAATCAATAATAAAATGTTTTGCCTGATCAACAATTGTCATACTTGTTTTTTTTATTGAAAGTACGAATTTGAATATTTTATTTTACATGAGAAAATTACTTCTTTTTTTGATAAGCCATTTAATTGTTTTTAACAGTTATGGACAACCGGATGATCAAATAGCATTTAGTCTTTTTATGGTTGGCCATGCAGGGATTTACGAGGCTTCAAATCCGGGGCATGTTGATTTATTCAATACCATCATCAAATACAATCATAACGAAAAAGGACTCGTTTTTCTTGGAAATAATGTTTATCCAAGGCAAACTGATATTTCTTCTGATGATTTTGATGGACTGATTAACGAATCGTTGGTTGGCCAGCTTCTTGATTTTAACGGACCAATTGCTTTTGTCCCGGGGCGAGCCGACTGGGAGAATGGCTCATCAAAAGGAAAAAATATGGTGAAATGGGAATACAAGACCATTCACAAGCAGCTTGAAGGCAAAGAGATTTATATGCCCGACTGGGGCTGTCCCGGGCCTGTCGAAGTCAATATTAATGATTCGTTGACCATTGTCTTGTTGGATACGCAATGGTGGCTACACCCGTATGATACACGTTTTGGTAAATGTGATTTGGAAGATGAAGAGGATGTTTGGTTGAATTTGCAGGATATTTTGAGGCGAAACGATAACAAAGAGGTGGTTGTTGTCGGCTATCATCCCATCATTTCTTATGGTGAGTATGGTGGAAATTACCCCACATTGACCAATGTTTTTGCATTTCCATTTGTCGCGTACCGTAAATACCTTGGGACTCGGGCAGATCTGGTACATCCGGATTATAAAAAGCTCAGCAAAAAACTGGCTTCAATATTAGAGGAATTTCCTAACGTCATTTATGCCTCTTCGCATGAGCAAAACTTTCAGTACATCAAGGAGAAGGAAGTCCATCAGGTGATTGGAGGTTCGCTCAACGGAGGCGGTTACCTGGATAAGAAAAAAGTCGTTTGTGGAAGCAGTGATGCGGGCTATTCCAGACTCGATTTTTACCAGGACGGGAGGGTTGAACTGTTGTTTTTTTCAATTGACGATTTGAGTAGCGCGGACTGCAGGGAAGATTTATACACTTTCCAAAAACAAAAACCTCATGAAGCGACCATGTCCGAAAACGATTTTTTTCCTGACAGCATCCTTCATCCGGCAAGTCATCAGTATATGTCGCCGACTTCTGCTTATAAATGGATGGGCAAAAACTACCGCGAAGTTTGGTCAACCCCGGTTAAAGTGCCCGTTTTCAATATTGAAGAAATGCATGGCGGACTTGAGATTGTAAAAAGAGGAGGAGGGCAACAAACCCGTTCGCTTCGACTGGAAGCTAAAAATGGCCAGCAATATGTGTTGCGATCGATTGAGAAATTTGTTGAAGGAGCCATCCCCAGCGAGCTTCAGCATACTTTTGCTGTTGACATTGTGCAGGACAATATTTCTGCATCAAACCCTTATGCTGCTTTGCCGGTGGCCCAATTGGCCGAAACGGCAGGTATTTATCACACCAATCCGGAAGTTGTGTATGTGCCAAACGATAAGCGCTTGAAAGAATACGCCGAAGACTTGTCTGAAAGCTTGTTTCTTTTTGAGGAACGCCCATCCGGAGATTGGTCAGACCAGGCGAGCTTTGGCTTTTCAAAGGACATCGTTGGAACCGATGACGTGCTGGAGAAAATGTACGATGATCCGGACTATCGGGCTGATCAGCAAGCGGTATTGAAGGCGCGGCTTTTTGATACCTTTATCAACGATTGGGATCGGCATGATGACCAGTGGCGCTGGGCTTCATTTAAGGAAAATGGGAAGATGGTTTATCAGCCAATACCAAGAGACCGCGATCAGGCATTTTATGTCAATGAAGGGATTATTCCCTGGCTGGCTGCTCGGAAATGGCTTTTGCCAAAAATTCAGGGGTTCGATTCTATCACACAAAACATGGATGGGCTGACTTTTAATGCCCGCTATTTCGATCGCACGTTTCTGTCCCAGCCCGACTGGCAGACATGGAAACAGACCATCGATAGCTTGCAAAAATCGCTGACTGACGAAAAAATCGATGAGGCGATGGCGGCTTTTCCCATTGAAGTGCAAGCTTTGCGTGCCGGACAAACAGCGGCCATATTAAAGAAACGCAGGGAGAATCTTGAAACAATGGCCAGACAACATTATTTATCGCTTGCCAAAAAGGTGGATGTTGTCGGAACCAATGAGGCGGATTTATTTCAGCTTAACCGCCTAAACGATGAGCAAACAGAGGTCTCCATTTTTGAGCTCTCAAAAAAGCGCAACACGAAACAACGCTATTACCATCGGATTTTCAATACGGATGAAACCAGTGAAATCAGGCTTTATGGTTTGGATGATGATGATGTTTTTAAGCTCGACGGAAGGGTAGGGAAAGGACCAGTCATTCGGATCACTGGTGGAAAAGGCAAAGATTCGGTTCGCAATGATTCGTATGTTAAAACCTTCGGAAAACAGGTATTCGTTTACGATCAGCAAAAAAACACTTATTTGGACGCAGCGAAAGATACGCGTATCAAACTCTCGGATAAAAAGAAGATTAACCATTACGACCGCCTGAATTTTAAGCACAATGTGGTAAAGCCGGGCATCTTTACCGGATACAATCCCGACGACGGGCTGTTTATCGGGGGAGGTCCTGTTTTCTATAAATACAAGTTCCGGCGAAATATAACACAAACAGTGATGGCCAATTATGCCATGCGCACAAGTGCTTTCAATTTTAAATATTTATATGATTCGGAAAGCGAAGTGAATGGGCTGGATCATCATTTTTCGTTTCAATTGAAAGCGCCTGATTATGCCATGAATTATTTTGGATGGGGGAATGAAAGCGTAAAAGATGGCCGCTTTGCTGACAGTTATTACCGGCTCAGGGCCAATCAGCAGATACTTGAATACAGTTTGGGCCACCGTTGGGGAAAAACCGCTTTTAAACAAGCCAAAGATGGTTCGGTCAACGAAAGTAAGTTGTTGGCCGGTGTATTTTTGAAACGTTCAAATGTTGAAGAAAATGAAGAGCCCAACCGGTTTATTGCCGATTTGAGCAACAATGGCCTTTCGCCGTCCGATTTAGGACGGCAGTTGTTTACAGGCTTCCAACTGTCTTATTACTACGCTAACCTGGACAAAAAAGTGAATGCTCAAAGGGGGCTTGAGCTTTCGCTTAGCGGGCAACAATATTTTCAATTGAATGGCGAGCAAGAGGAGTTTTTGAAATTAAATGCCGATGTGCGTGCTTATGTAAGTTTCACAGAAGACCCACGGGCCGTCCTTGCACTTCGCTTGGGGGGAAGTGCTGTCTTTGGCGATTATACTTTTTTGGAAGCAGCGCAGCTTGGCGGAAAGACCAACCTGCGTGGCTACCTTGCCGATCGGTTTTACGGTGACCAATCTATTTACCAGAATACTGAATTGCGTTATAAATTGGTTGATTTTTCAGCCTACCTGATCAAAGGTGAATTGGGTGTTTTAGGTTTTTATGATTCCGGCAGGGTTTGGCTTGATGGTGAGCATTCAAATAAATGGCATCAAGGTTATGGCAGCGGATTTTGGATATCGCCATTTGAATTGACTATTTTAACGGCCACTTACAACTGGAGCGACGAAGATAATATGGTCCAGGTGAGTTTAAATTTTAAGTTTTGAGCAGAAAAATCCTTTTCCTATTGTTTTCGTTGGTAGCGCTCTCCGGCTACGGTCAGGCAAATCAGCAACTGGTGATTTATTTGATCCGCCATGCTTCTGTTGATTTGGACAAACCAGCATTGTGCTCTTCAAACAGGGCCGATAAAATACTGGACAGTTACGACAGCCAGCCAATTGAAAATTTTGACCCTACGCCAGTGCTTCAAAAAGTTGAAGGCGATAATTTAAACATTTATAGCAGCGCACTTCCCCGAGCCATGCAAACCGCCGCGGTTTTATTTCCTGAAAACGACAGCATCCAGGCATTTACGCTATTCAATGAGTATGATTTGTCGATTGTTTCAGTGCCCGTGCTTCCCTTGCCTTATAAAGCCTGGACAGTATTGTCGCGTTTCTTTTGGGCCATTCATTTAAACAAAAAAGGCGAAAGCCGGATGGAGGCCAACCGAAGGAGGAAACTCGCCGCTGATCTGTTAATTGAATTATCTGAAAAAGACGAAACAACGGTGTTGGTGGCCCATGGCTTTTTAATTTCTGATTTGCGGCGCGAACTAAAAAAGCGTGGCTGGACAATCATAAGCAACGGTGGAAACAAAAACCTGGCAGTTTCGAAGCTGACCTTCCAGCCTTAAATGATGCCGCCGATGCCTTGCGACTGGGCCGTTGTCAGTCATGAATGCAAGCAATGAGTTACAGGCTGCAAATTCCAAATTCCATGTTCCAAATTTCAAGGATCCAACCACTGGTAATGAATGATGGGATAAAGAAGTCGCAGTGCTCAGTCTCAGTGGTCAGTTTCGTCCAATATTTGGACATTCAGTAACTCGCCGGCAGATCCTGATCTGGCAGTTGGCGGACAGTATGACTCATTAAGTCCCACACGGTATTGAAACAAATCCGTCAAGGGCCCGACAAGTTAGATAACCGGTTATTATTGGCAAGTTTTGACCCACCCTGCCGCGGTCCCGATGCACGTCGGGACGACTTCCCTCCCTTTTCAAGCTGCCCTTCTATACACAAATATGATGGGTCACAAAAACTATTAAATTTATAGGCCTCTCCGAGAGAAACCGATTACCCCAATGGGGTTAAATATCAATAGCCCTTCCGATTTTATCGGAACAGGCAGGGTGGAGTGAAACGGAACCCGGGGTTGAAATGCGCAACATCAAACAAGGCGCAACCACCCGGTATTTTGAATGCTCCCAGCCAGCATGCCTGTCCGGCCTTTATTGACGGACGCCGCATCGCAAAACGTTTGTTTGTTCTCAATGCTTCTTTGTCCTCATGCCGGACGGGCACATCCTTTTCCATTCGATAAAAAGGATGCAAAAATCTAGTCAAAGTGATCCTTCTCCCCGCCTCAGGATTTTTTCTTTCCGGCGCACAATCCTGGATACCCGCCAAAAATCCTTCCCGCCAACGCCGGCCCGGGCGACTTTGACGGCCTACGCTTCTTTCGCCTATCGGCGAAGTGGGGGACTTAAGGGTAGACACATTTCCGTTAGATTCCATCTTCTGTTTATTCTAAAAAAGTCCAGTCAAGTGAGGATCAAAACTCATAGAGTTGTGTATAAAGCGTAGCTTTTCAAGGGAGCGCCAGGGTGGGTCAGGCATTTATAAATTGAAGAAATAAGCTTGGGTGATGAAAGTTTTCCTATGAGTTATATCGTAGTGATAAGCGACAGTCCACTCAACCCCAAAGTGCTTTTAGAACCGTTGGGCGTTATGTGAAAAAATAGTGCCTTTACGGCGTTGCGCGGAAGAAATTCCAAAATCCAAAAGATGAAAGCTTTATTTGTTTTACATCAAACCACAACCATACAGCTATGTTATTGAAACAGAATGGCGTTGAAAGTCTTGCTTGTTTTACATCAAACCACAACCCACAAGTGTGATGATCTGCCCGTTTTGCGGTTGAAAGTCTTGCTTGTTTTACATCAAACCACAACCAAATACACATTCATTCGCTGCTCGGTCATGTTGAAAGTCTTGCTTGTTTTACATCAAACCACAACTGCTACTGTTCCAATACCAGTGAACTCATGGTTGAAAGTCTTGCTTGTTTTACATCAAACCACAACGGGGTTATAAACAGAGAAGTAACACCACGAGTTGAAAGTCTTGCTTGTTTTACATCAAACCACAACATAAACTTTTAAAATATATACAATGACACAGTTGAAAGTCTTGCTTGTTTTACATCAAACCACAACTGGGTTGATGCGGATGGGAATTACATATCAGTTGAAAGTCTTGCTTGTTTTACATCAAACCACAACAAGTAGCGAATGGAGTTGATAAAATAACCGGTTGAAAGTCTTGCTTGTTTTACATCAAACCACAACGATGTTAAGCTCAAATGAAATGACCCGTAGGTTGAAAGTCTTGCTTGTTTTACATCAAACCACAACATATTAAAATTTACCAATGCAGCGATACAGTTGAAAGTCTTGCTTGTTTTACATCAAACCACAACGACATGAATCAGCTTGACTTTCTGAAGGAGTTGAAAGTCTTGCTTGTTTTACATCAAACCACAACATATAGCAAAGTGGGCTTTTTATTCAGATAGTTGAAAGTCTTGCTTGTTTTACATCAAACCACAACTCATCAACGTCAATTGTCAAGCTTGCAATGGTTGAAAGTCTTGCTTGTTTTACATCAAACCACAACACAATAGTGCATCCTTCGGATTGCTGAGGAGTTGAAAGTCTTGCTTGTTTTACATCAAACCACAACTGCAAGTTTTTATATAAAAAAATGATGTTTGTTGAAAGTCTTGCTTGTTTTACATCAAACCACAACCGAACTGTTTAGCGTAAGAATCCGAGACGTGTTGAAAGTCTTGCTTGTTTTACATCAAACCACAACCGGACTATTGTCATCTGGGTTCTTGATCATGTTGAAAGTCTTGCTTGTTTTACATCAAACCACAACGAGTTGCATCCCTGCATTGCTCGTTATCCTGTTGAAAGTCTTGCTTGTTTTACATCAAACCACAACAGTAATCTCTTTTTCTTTCATTTCTTCTTGGTTGAAAGTCTTGCTTGTTTTACATCAAACCACAACTCTCATCAATCAATTGAATTCTTTTCAGGTGTTGAAAGTCTTGCTTGTTTTACATCAAACCACAACTCATGAATAAAGTAAATTAAAATGGCAACAGTTGAAAGTCTTGCTTGTTTTACATCAAACCACAACTTCAATCCGAGTTGCAGTCGCCGGTTGAAGGTTGAAAGTCTTGCTTGTTTTACATCAAACCACAACGCCGTCATGTATCCCATGACAAACATGAGAGTTGAAAGTCTTGCTTGTTTTACATCAAACCACAACAGTGTTTGTATGTTCGTAGTGCTTGTAAATGTTGAAAGTCTTGCTTGTTTTACATCAAACCACAACTAGGGCCGTTCGTCCATCAGCCGGTTGCTGGTTGAAAGTCTTGCTTGTTTTACATCAAACCACAACTACGATATGCCGATACAGACAATGATGGGGGTTGAAAGTCTTGCTTGTTTTACATCAAACCACAACACTCACAAGTTGGGCATCTGCCGCTGAGTGGTTGAAAGTCTTGCTTGTTTTACATCAAACCACAACGGGAACCGAAAATGGTATTTGCCGCTTTAAGTTGAAAGTCTTGCTTGTTTTACATCAAACCACAACGTCATCCGGTTTATATAATGAAGGAGCTGGGTTGAAAGTCTTGCTTGTTTTACATCAAACCACAACCCTAAGATTTTCAGTACACTCAGAATTTATGTTGAAAGTCTTGCTTGTTTTACATCAAACCACAACCTCGGTTGATTTAGCCCTGATTTTACAGGGGTTTCGGCGGGTTTTTCAATTGGAAAAACACTTGGCTGAGGCCGAAGAAGTAGTTTGACGCGTAATTTTTTTAATTCTACCGGTTCGAAAGTAGTGGAAAAAACCAACATGTCAAAGAACGGAAGGGGAGGGATCGTAACTTTTCCAAAGTTCAAAACTTTGGAAAAGGTCAAATCCCAGCCCCTAAGTTAAAACATTTCCAGTTGTTTTGGGCCTTCGGGCAAGGGGGCGGTTCCTTTTCCCCAAAAATTGGCAATATTGCCGTACTGTTTGTCGGTGACCGAAAGGATGCTGACCTGTCCTTTTTGGGGCACAAAGCTTTTTACCCGTTTCATATGCACGTCGGCGCTTTCTTTGCTGGCACAGTGCCGGTTGTACACCGAAAACTGCATCATCGAAAAGCCGTCTTTCAACAAATCTTTCCGAAAACGCGTGGCTTCCCGGCGTTCTTTTTTGGTACTGACCGGCAGGTCGAAAAAAACGAATAACCACATAATATGATAGGCATTTAAACGGGTTTGTTCCATCATCGTCTTTTTTAAACCTTCAAGGTTTCCAAAACCTTGAAGGTTTAGATTTCAACTAAATTCAGGATAAACAATTTTTCGGCCTTCGCCGGTAAAGCAGCGGCTTAGCGAGGCCGTGGTTTGCGACAAAGCCACCATTAGCGGGCGTTTGCTGTCGTTAATAATGACATCGGTTGTCATCAGTTTCAGTAGGGCAGCCTTTATATCTTTTGTCAGAAACAGTTCGTCGGGATAATCGCCATAAACCGTCAGTGCCAGTTGGTCCACATAAGGGCGGTAGGGTTCCATAATATCGTCGGCCAGGCAAAAGGCGTTGTACTTGTTATGATGATGAATGCCCAGTGTGGGCAGCAGTCCCGAGCCCGAAAGCGCCCGGGCAACAGCCGAGCGAAGCAGGATGTAGCCATAGTTGAGCAGGTGGTTGGGCGGATCGCCGTAGCGATCGCGGTAGAATCCGTTGCCGATCAGCCGGCCCCAGTAAATGCGGGCGGCCAGGCCTTCGCGGTTTTCAATGTCGCCACTTTTCACGCTTTTGGCGTAGGCGCGCAGCTCGTGGCCCTTGTGTCCCTGTTTTTCGAGCATGGCGGCCTGGTTGCGGATCTTGGCTTCGATGGTTTGTTTCCACAGTCCTTTTTTCAAGGGTTCCGAAGCGTCAATCTGCGCCCTGAACAGTTCGCTTTGCAAGCTGTGGCTTTCCAGGTTCAGCAGCATGGATGATGGCATATGCTTGCTGTCGCAAAAAACCACCGCCACATTGTGGGCATTCAAAAACTCGATCAGTTTCATGCTAAAGCTGATCTGCGGATGATCAAGCACCACAAAGCCGATATCTTCCACCGGAACAGTTATAGGCTTGATCCCTTTTCCAAAGTTTTCGACTTTGGAAAAGCTGGCTTCAGCAGCTTCGTCTTTCGGTTGAACAACCAATTGGCCGTCTTTTAAGCTGAGGTAATAGGGGTTGGAGAAGAAGAGGGTTCGTTTAAGCATGGTTTAACTATTTCGAGGGTTAAACGCTTCGGGGTCTGAAAGACGCCCGAAGGTTTTTTCCAACCCCGAAGTGTCTTTTCGACCTTCGGGTGTTTCTCTTGAATATTAAACCTTCAAGGTCTCGAAGACCTTGAAGGTTTTTGATTTCCATCGATCAACTTGGCACCACAATGCCCAGTTTTTCGAGCAATTGAGGTTTGTCGGCCAGGGCAATCCGGGCTACTGTTTCGTAGTCGGCGAGCCAGTCAATCAGTTCTTCAAACTTCATGTCGCGCACTTGGGTAGCATTTTGAGCGTCGCCCTGCTCCCTGTTGATTGTTTCCTGAAGTTCGTTGATCTGGTCAACATCCTGGAGGGCTGTGGTCAGGATCTCTTCAGTTTGTCCCAAGGTAGCCATGGATGCTTTCCATTCCTCGTTGGCGAGGATGGCACGGTAAAAATTACGGGTTTGCTTTAACCATCCACTAACGGTGCCTGCCCGTCGCCCGTTCAGTTGCAGCGTTGTGGTGGCTTTCACATCATCTTTAAATGCGATCCGTGCGAGATTCAACATCATTTTATATTTGGCTTCGCCTTGGGCACGTTTCGATTTGTATTGATTCTGAGCTTCATCAACATCACCGTATTCTTTGAGTTGACTTTCATAGAGCGTTTCAGAGTCCAACAAAAGGGCCTTGCCCTCTTGCAATTTCACTGCATCATATCCCATCGGGGTAACGGCGTCTAAAACGACCTGGTCGCCCAGGCTGTTGTTAATCATGATTCCGCCCCGAAACAATAGTTCTTGTTTATTAAATTTCGAAAAATTCATCGTTTAGATTTTCCTTTTAAAAGTCAGGAATAAAAATAAAAAACGTATAATCTGCCAGCGGCAGCAGGAAGAGGTTTCAAGGAAACCAAGACTTATGCACCAGTGGATGTCGCTTACATTGGAAGCTCCTGCGGTTCGAAACAATTGGTTGCGAAATGCCATCTAACCGCGGAAAAGTGCTTCCGACCGTTGCGAAATGCCATCCGACCGTTGCGAAGTGCTTCCGACCGTTGCGAAATGGCTCACAACCTGGTCGGATCCCATTTCGCGTTGGTTTTTTGCATTTCGCGTTGGTTTTTTGCATTCCGCAGCGGTTTTTCGCGTTTCGCAGCGGTTTTTTGCATTCCGCAGCGGTTTTTTGCGTTTTGCCGAACCCGGCTACTGTTTTGCGCCGATTTTTCACGTTTTGACGCGGTTGCGTGCCATTTCGCATTCATTTTAGGCATTTTGCAGCCGTTTATCCTGTTTTGACATCGTCAAACGTCGAATTTACGTGGTCAAGCGGCATAAAAGCAGGTTTAAGTCATTTGGTATGGCGGAGTATCCATCCTTTTTTCAATTTTTTGGTTCATACTAAGTTTTGTTTGTTGTCATCGCTGCTTGGCAGCCTTAGCGTTTCCAAAGGTTCAACCTTTGGAAAAGTTAGGGCTTCGCAGGTTCGTTCACAAGGCGAATTTCGCCTAATGGTGTTAGTTCAAAATCAATACTTTCGATAAAAACATCCATTTTATTCAAACTCATTAATAAAAATGGGAATGGATATTCAACTTTGAATTCAGTAACTGAATCTGGCATTTTTTTATTATTTCCAAAATATCTACGATAGATATCTTGCAATCCTTCAATTTCAGAATTATTGTTGAATTTATTGCCAGTCATGTGATGTCTCAACTCAATTTGACCCGTTGTGCCTGGTCTGGAATAGCATTTATTTTCTTCATCATATACAAGGTCTTTCCTTAATCCTTCCATTCTGTACAATCGATTATGAGTTTCCTTAGTTGATAATTCAAGAATATCCTCTATTGTTTCTTCCTTGTCAATCTTAAATAATACATGAAGATTCTTCTTCAAAACAACATCCCTATTATTCCGTGTTAGTAATTCGTAATTAATCCTATTTTTACCGATTAGCACTTCAATACTATCTGGATATGGCCGAGATTCTAGTTCTAAGCTCTCTCTTTCTCCTTTAACAGAATCAAATAATGAAAAAACAACCGCTTTTAACTCCCCCTTCTTCATTGAATTTTCATAAACCACATACAAATAATTATTCTTGTTATTTACATAGTACATTTCTTTATACTTGTGTTGTATTTTTGACTCAAAGACCTGACGTTTCAGTTTGATTGGGTCTGTGAGCTTTGAAAAAATTCTTACTGATTTAATACATGGGCCTTTTTTATATTTGTCCTCATTGTCTCGTTCGAATACGATGTTGTTATTTTCATCCTTTTCAATTTTATTGTCTATTCTTTTTGGCTTCAACATATAATAACCGTCATCAAAACTTTTAGAAAAATTTTCAGCTTCATTTGCCTGTAAAAGAAGCATCTCATGAACAACAGGATCGACAATATTTGTTGTTTTTAACTGGTCTATGTTTTTGAACCCTTTGTTTCCACTTGAATCATAAATCAATGGCTTTCGAATTACATAAAAGATCTTGTCCTTTTCATCTTTGTCTTGCTTCAATTTAATTTTCCCGTCTTCACCTTTTTGAAGTTTTCCATCTTCTATATCAAACTGCTTTATTGCTCCGTAAAAGGAGTCCTCGTGAATACGTTCCCTGATAGTATTTCCTTTGCTATAAATTGGCACCAACTCTTGGATTTTTTGTCCATTCTTATCATATACAAATTCGTAGTAGCACGTTTTGCCGTTCTTTTTTACTTCAGCAAAATAATCTTCGCCTTCTTTTAAACCTTCAATTTGATTGGAAGGAAGTTGTCTGCCTTTTTTGAGCCGATAATATCTTTTTGTAACGATTTTCCTGTTTCGTTTGTCTTTAATAAAATTGCCATCAGCATCTTTTTTATATTTTTCCTTATGCGCTATTTTGCCACGATGGCGCACTTTTTTGAGAGATTGTTTGATGGTTTTATCTTTAAAGGTATTCTCTACGAGTACTTCTTCCTCTATTTCATTTCTCAGTCTATTGGCGAAATCCTTAAAAGGAACTTCTAGACTTACATTTTCACCTCGTTCTTTTCTTTTGTAATATCGTTTCAAAATAATTTCACGGAACCTGTAAGTCATGCAGGCTATGACAATTGCGTCAACAGTATGGTGAATATGCTTTGCCCGGCTTTTTTTCTCATCTTGTCTTAGTACCCCCCATTCTCTTTTAAAGGTATCCACAAGTACGCCCTGAGAAATAAATGGCTTTTTAGTAAAATATGTCTCCAAATACTTTGATGCGTATTTGGTGATGATGCGGGTATCATTGAGTTGACTGTTTTTAAACTTTTTGCTTATTTCTTTTGCGAGAAATCTATCATATTTTCCGGTTCCATTTTTATTTGTCCAGTACTCCAATTCCATTCTTTTATGAAATTTTTTCTGAATGGCTACGTCTCTTTTCTCAGGTGTTGAAAACAGATCCTGCCTAACCAGTTTTTCCAGCCTTTGATAGTCGGCTCTTAAATCATCAATCTTATTCTTCCAAAAATACAAACGCCCCTTTATTTTAGCATGTTTTTCCGGACCGAGTTCATAAGGAATTTTACTTCCTTTATTTTGATTCTCTTCTCTTAATGCAATTGTTTTATTTTCCAAAGAATTATCGGGGATTCTGCTTCGTGGGAAAGTGTGTTCAATTTCAACTACTCCATCCTGAAATAACTGACTCATAGAAATGCTTTCACCCGAATACATACAAATACCCTTTTGTTCGTCCCACAGCCGTCTTTTTAAAACATCAAGTTCTTTTTTTTGTGTGTTATCTAATTTTTTCGAATCTTTTAGTTTAATAAACTCCTTTAAACTATCATAAAAAACAGTTTGATTTTCAAGTTGATCTTTCCATAAGACAACCTTTTCTGTAGTGTCTATATTTACCGGTTTTTCAAATTCTTCCAGCAATCTCCGGTATTTTTCGTTTTCTTGTTGCCGATCACGTTGAAATTGCGTTATCGCATTTCGCATATTCGCCCCGTTAATCTCTTTGGCTACTTCAATGTGGATATTAGTTCTTTCATCGATAATGTTATTGTCAACGAGATATTCGATCAATCCTTTTAATTTATGAAGGGTGCGGTTTGCTACCGGATTTTTAATATCAGGTAAATAAGGAGATGGCATTATCAATTTTTCATTCCCCTTAACATCAAATATAACTTTCGGTTTCGGATACAAATGGATTTCGGAGGGATGATACAATCTCCCCAATTGTCTATCAACGATTTCCTCTTTTGAAAGCTTTAGGTTTTTAATGTTAAAAGTTTCCCTCAATTCGGCAATTGACAGTTTTTCCAGATATGACGCCTTGATATAATCTTTAATGACTTTATCTTTTCGAGTAACGGATTTAAAATAATCCGATTTATTTCCATTTATCTTTACATTCCTAAGGAATAATTGATACTCATTTTCAGCAAAGTTTAAAAATTCTTTCTTAAATCCTTCTGGTGATTCTTTCCATGTATAGCTCCCAACGTACTCGATAGCTTTAATTTCAATCAATTTCTTTTCAGAATTATCCAACGTATAATCATCATATGGAAAGTGCTTATCTTCATCAGGCTGATTGAAAAAATCCCGCAAAAGAGAGTTTACAAACGTGTTTTTATCATTTGCCTTTTGCTGTAAATCCAATTTCTGAATTATATCGGCAATAATTTTATCTTTATTTTCCTGCCAAATACTTTTACCAACTATGGATTTCATATTTGCGAAAAAAACAGCGTGAGAATAAATATATCCAGGTCTATTCTCATTCTGTGGAAGCATGTAGTCGAGTATTTTCTTAATAGCATTCAAACTTAGCATGGCATAGCCTTCTTTCAGTCTTTTTGCAAGATTTTGAAAATCGGAAGCCTTTTTATCATCTGTCAATTTCAACTTTTCTTTCCCGAATTGCCTCAGATAATTTTCATTATTTCGCGTCAATTTAGAGCGGTATAGAATCTGCCAAACCTCATAAATATCTATTTTGCTTTCAACTGGTTTGTTATTACTATCAACCTTCGGATTACCATCTCTATCATTTGCGCAGTAACGGAATGTAGTTTTTTTAATATCTTCCCAATTGCCTTTATGCCTAAAAATACTAACCAGTCTGGCGATTGTAGGGCAGGATTCGACTGTAAGGCTATCTTTCGGTTTTTCTTCGAATTGCTTTTGATGGCTAAATTCATAAGTTTCCAGTGAAGGATCGATTTTGGCGATTACCTCATTGAACTTGAAATTGGTTGCCCGAAAAAATAAAGGAACTATTTTCATCTTGTCATCATATGAAAGATGTTCGAATTGAGAGCTTTCAATTTTTCTATTTCTGTATCTTATATTATTTATAAACTGCCACATTCTGAATTCTTCGTACGTAGGATGTGACAGCGGGCAGCGAGATTTGTCTTTTTGCATTTTGCATTTTCCTAATGCTCCTCTTTGCGATTTCAAGGGCCTTACATAAAACAGTGCATTTTCTAATTCTTCTTTTAGTGTTTTCCCGTTTTTCGTCTTTATCTTTTCTAAATTTTGTACTTTGCATATTTGCTCAAATTCCCTTAAATAATGAACTTTCCTTCCAATATATCTTGTACGAATTTTATTGGTTAATTCAGTCTTGGCATCATTCTCATTTTTAAATTTTTCAACAAAGCTATTGTAAAACTCAACCGACTGCTTATTATTAATAACATTACTATGAGACTGATACAGAAAATAAAGGTATTCCCCTAAATACTCATGTCCGCTAATTTGAATTTCTTTTGACAATTGTTCTATCCCCGCTTTGACAACTCCAAGGTTTTCTTTTTTATTAATAAGCTTTTCAACATCTTGAATGAAATTCTCCCCTTTTAATTTGTGAATCTCTTTCGTAAGCTTTTTTACTTTTAAATCTTTGGCGAATTCTTCATCCAAGCCATTGAATATTTCTTTAATCTCTTTTTGAATCTCTTCCTTATTTTCCGTCTCTTCAATTTTTTCTTTTATCTTATTGGTTACTAAAACAATCAATTCGTCACTTTCTTGCGATAAGCTATTACTTAAAAAACCTCTACGTTGTGCTAAGTGGTAAATAGCTCTGCCCACATTATATTTCGATATTGGCTCTTTTACTGCCTTAAAACGGTAATAATATGGATTTTTAATCTGCTGTTGCTTATCTCCTTTACCTCCGATATTATCTGTTCTTAACCAATTAATTAAGTCTTTATTCTCAATCGGGTACTTTTTATGCTTCCTCCAATTATTTAATTCTTCTGTAGAAATGGTAGGGCAATATCCACACTCACTTAAAATTCTTAAGGTTTCTATCTTTCTTAGTCGTCGGCGAAAATACAATCTACGTATTCCTCTTTTTGCAGTTCGATCTTTTGCAGTGTTACCTTCTGAGAAAATCCTTACTCCTTCTTTTAGTAATCCAAAATCTTTGTTATTCAATGTTTCTACCACAGCCCATCCAATGCTGTTAGTTCCGAGGTCCAGTCCGAGTATTTTAGCCATGAGTTTGTATTTTTTTTGTCTATTTTTCTATTTCTGTTGTTTCGTATTCAATTTATTCTTTACCTTCGCTACGATTAAATAATAAATTGTTTTACATCTTATCACAATAAGGCTATATGCCGAAGGTTTAAAACCTATACTCCCGCTTCGGTGGGAGTTTTTATTTTCCACCCACTCCATTGGCTGCTCCAATGCCATTTCATTGCCAGTTAATACCAGTCGATTAGAATTTCTATTTGTATAATTCGGGTAGAATCGATTTTGAGGAGTTTGATGGAAAGTCGCACGCGTTGTTTTCATACTGAGCATTGGGTTTAAAGGTTAAGCCTATGAATTTAGCGCATCGTAATTTTATATCCCAACAATTTTTGGTTTTTTTCATGAACTGATCATTTTGGGGCCTAAAACAGGCTATATCTCCGACGAACGAACTTATATTGATCAATAGCGACATCAAAAAGATCCGTTTGAACGACCAATTTCTCCAGAATTTGTGGCCTTGAACGTCGAAAAAGTCATGATTTGTAATTTTTCCTACTTTTGATTTGCTTTTTTAAGGTAATCGGGCAAACTATGGAAGAACCAGCACGCAAAATTATTCATGTTGATATGGACGCGTTTTTCGCATCGGTTGAGCAGCGCGACAATCCCGACTTGCGTGGTAAGCCTGTGGTGGTTGGTGGCGATTCGAACCGGGGAGTGGTGGCTGCTGCCAGCTACGAGGCGCGTCGGTTTGGGGTGAAATCGGCCATGCCATCGGTGGTGGCCAAGCGCAGGTGTCCCAATCTGATTTTTGTGCGTGGCAACTTCGACAAATACAAGGTGGTAAGTCAACAGATTAGGGAAATCTTTTTTGAGTACACCGATCTGGTGGAACCGCTTTCGCTTGATGAAGCTTTTCTGGATGTAACCTTTGCCAAAAAAGGCAAACCTTCGGCTACATTGATTGCCCGAGAAATCAAACACCGCATCAAAGCCGAAACCGGGTTAACGGCATCGGCCGGGGTTTCGTATTGCAAGTTTCTGGCTAAAATCGCTTCGGATGAGAAAAAGCCAGACGGCTTGTTTGTGATTACACCTGCGGAGGCCGAAGCGTTTATCGAAAAGCTGGAAGTGCGCAAATTCTTTGGCATAGGTAAGGTAACGGCTGAAAAACTGAACCGGCAAGGCATATACTTTGGCGCCGACCTTAAGCTGCTCGGGCAACAGGAGTTGATCAGGCAGTTTGGCAAGTCGGGAGTGTATTATTACAACATTGTGCGGGGCATCGACGATCGTCCGGTGATTTCCTCGCGCGAACGCAAGTCGTTGGGGGCCGAACGTACCTTTGGAACCGATTTCTATTTGTTGAACGATTTGACGGAGCAAATGCAGAAGATTGAGGAGGAACTTTGGCGCCGGCTGCAGCGGGCACAAAAGTACGGACGTACCTTAACACTCAAAATTAAGTTTTCCGATTTTGAGCAGATCACGCGCAGCAAAACGCTGATCGCTAAGCTTGACTCGGCGGCTATTTTGCACCAAACGGCCATCCAGTTGCTCAAGAAGGAGGACCCTTTTGTCAAAGGTGTTCGCTTGCTGGGGCTCACCATTTCCAACTTCGATGAACCTCAGCAGGAAGCTGTTCAGCTAACGCTGGAGTTTTGATAGGCTTTGTGTTTCGAGTTTTGAGTTTCAAGTTTCGGGTTTCGAGTTTTGGGTTTCGAGTTTGTCCAACCACTGATATAGGCGTGGCCATCAAGAATCAAGAATCAAGAATCAAGAATCGAGAATCAAGAATCGAGAATCAAGAATCGGGCATCAAGAATCGGGCATCAAGCTACAAGTTTAAAATTCCAAATTCCATGTTCCAAATTCCAAGGGGCCAACCACCAGCGTTTGAGGATCGGACGAAGAAGTTGCAGTGCTCAGTCTCAGTGAGCAATTGAGTCTAACATTTGGACATTCAGTAATTCGCCGGCAGATCCTGATCCGGCAGTTGTCGGACAGAATGACTCACTAAGTCCCACACGGTATTGAAACAAATCCGTCAGTAGCCGGACAAGTTAGATAACCGGTCATTATTGTCAAGTTTTGACCCACCCTGCCGCGGTCCCGATGCACGTCGGGACGACTTCCATCCCTTTTCAAGCTACCCTTCTATACACAAATATGATGGGGTCACAAGAACGATTAAATTTATAGGCTTCCCCGAGAAAAACCGGATACCCCAACGGGGAAAAACAACAATAGCCCTTTCGATTTTATCGGAACAGGCAGGGTGGAGTGAAACGGAACCCGGGGTTGAAATGCGCAACATCAAACAAGGCGCAACCACCCGGTATTTTGAATGCTCCCAGCCAGCATGCCTGTCCGGCCTTTATTGACGGACGCCGCATCGCAAAACGTTTGTTTATTCTCAATGCTTCTTTGTCCTCATGCCGGACGGGCACATCCTTTTTCATCTCATAATATTTTTGATTTTATAAGGTATTCGATGTAACTCGCTCATAATGATTCTCCTGTGTATAAAGACTTTTATATGCTCGTTTCATTGATAAAAAGGATGCAAAAATCTAGTCAAAGTGATCCTTCTCCCCGCCTCAGGATTTTTTTTTCCGGCGCACAACCCCGGATACCCGCCAAAAATCCTTCCCGCCAACGCCGGCCCGGACGACTTTGACGGCCGGCGCTACTTTCACCTTAGGGTAACGTGGGGGACTTAAGGATCGAAACTTTTCCGTTGGGTTCTGTCGTCTGGTTCTTTCAAAAAAGTCCAGATCAAGGGAGGATCAATATGCATAGAGTTGTGTATAAAGCGTAGCTTTTCAAGGGAGGGACAGGGTGGGGCAGGCATTTATAAATTGAAGAAATAAGCTTGGGTGGTGAACGTTTTCCTATGAGTTATATCGTAGTGATAAGCGACAGTCCACTCAAGCCCAAAGTGTTTTTATAACCTTTGGGCGTTTGCTATTGGAATGATTAGCCACGAATTCACGAATAATAGTGATTGAATTTTGCATGAAAAATTCGCGTAATCGGTGTCATTCGTTACTTTATTCGTGAATTCGTGGCTGACTATTGGATGGATTCGGATTACCTTATCCTTTATGTGGCACCATGTGTGGATGACAGGGAAAAGTTTCTAATGGAACACTTTTTTCCCTCAAAAAGCTTTGAGTTTTTTCATTCGCATTAAAGCTTCCACATAGTAATAATCGGCATAGGTTAGCGGAACATCGATTTCAGTTCCGTTGGGCATGTGCCCCACGCTATGTTTGAGAATAAAGTTGCCGTTTTCCCCAAGATCGGCTAAATATTCGGGAGAGCTTAAGGTGCGGAGCTGCTTTTCGGCAACGGCCAGGTAGTCGTCCGATTTTTGACCTGACACATAGCCACTCAACTCAATTAAAGCCGAACAGATGATGGCCCCGGCCGACGCATCGCGCAGCGCATCCGGAATATCCGGCGCATTGAAATCCCAGTACGGAATTTTATCCTCCGGCAGATTGGGATGATTCAGGATGAAATCAGCAATATTCACCGCTTGTTTCAAATAAGCTTGGTTTCCCCATTCGCGGTACATCATCACATAGCCATACAAACCCCAGGCTTGTCCGCGCGCCCAGGCCGACTCGTGCGAATAGCCCTGCGAGGTGTGTTTGGCTTCGGGCTCACCAGTCAGCGTGTCGTAAGAAATCACATGGTAACTGCTAAAATCTTCCCGGAAATGATGCTTCATAGTGGTGTTGGCATGCGTTTCAGCCACTTTGGTAAATTCCGGATTGTCGAAAGTTTTTCCAGCCCACAGGAGCATTTCCAGGTTCATCATGTTATCAATGATCACCGGATATTCCCATTGTTTACTCCAGGGCGCTTCGTCCCACGACCGGATGCAGCCCACCGTTGGATTGAAGCGGGTAATCAGCGATTCTGACGCGGTTTCAATCACTTCCTTGTAAGCTTCGTTATGGGTGAGCCGGTAGGCGTTTCCAAAGCTGCAAAAGATCATGAAGCCTACGTCGTGGTTGTCGGTGGTGTATTGCTGATCTTCCACACGCAGGGTGTAGTTGGTGGCCCATTCTTTTACTTGTTCATCTTCGGAGTTTTCATACAGGTACCAAAGCACTCCGGGAAAAAATCCACTAACCCACCATTCGGAGCCGCAGGTTTCGAGTTCGCCTTGCTGGTTAATTGTTTTGGGCAGGCGGGTTGGTTGATCTTTGAGTGACTGCGCCATCAGCAAGCTTTGTTTTTCAGCAAAGGCAAGCGATTCGTTGATGACCGCTGAAAGGGGCTTCCCTGGTTTTTCGTGTGGGGCACACCCAATGACAAAGGCCAGGACCAGGATGCCGATCGTTATTTTTAAATTCCTCCTATTATAATGCATGATCTGCTTTTAAGGGTTTGCCATTCCAAATTTTAACTGAAGTCCACGAAGAATCGTCGGCAGCCCAAAACGGGTTTTCAGGAGGTAAGCCCAGCGGCAATAAAGCTGTTGAACAGAGGTATAAGCTACCGGTAGAAATATAGTGTTCGCCTAAAGCATTTTGATGACCCACCAGCCCGATATTCAGCCAGCCATCTTTATTGTAGGTTCTCGGTGCTTCCATCAGTCGTTTCATCAAGGCCGACAGGGCACAGCGCACCTGCGCGGGTTGAACATCTTCAGGTAGTCGTTCCTGTAATGCGGCTTGCGCCAAATGCTGAAAAGCGCCCATCCGGTAGGCGATGGAACGCCCGATGGCCGGGAAAGTTCCTTCAGGCGAAATGAGTCGCTCCTGGATGGCTGCATAGCGGGTGAAGCGTTTGGCAATGGTTTCCACTTCTTTTGAATTGATTTTTTTCTTTTTGGCCATCACGGTCACAATGTCCATCAACATGGGTTGAATCACATAGCTATTATAGTAATCCCAATGAAAATCCGGCCCATCGCCATATAATCCGTCGCCAAGGTACCATTCCTGGTGTTTTTTTACGGGCAAGTCCAGTCGCATAATATCAAAGGGCAGGTCGTTGTCCAGGAAAAAAGATTCGACCATGGCGCTAAATAACAGCCAGTTGGAATAGTATGGCTTTACCTCGCGGGTTGCGGTAAAGGCGGTAATTACCTGCGTTTGTGTTTTGCTGTCGAGGGCCAGCCAAAGCTGCTTGGGTGCACGCAAAAAAGCATGGGCCAAAAAGGCGGCATCAACCAGCATTTGGGGCTCCATATGGTCAAACAGGTAATCCGGCGATTTTGGGTCGACAATGCCCGAGATTGTTTCAAGGGCTTGCTTGCGGTAGTTTTTCTGCAGTTTTGCTTCGTCGGAATTGCCGGACTCCAGCTCAAGCCAGGGAGCCATACCAGCCAAAAGCCGGCCAACCCCTTCGAGATAAGTCGATGGTTTTTCCTTAGCGCCTGTTGTTGTTTCAACCGGCATGTCTGCTTTTAGCTTGCGCTTACTTCCAGCCTTGAGTAAAGGTCCGGCCAGTTGATCCATGAGCTTGATCCAGTATTCGCGGTGATTGGTGATGTCTGTTTTCTTTTCGCTGGCTGTTACGCCGTTGGTCAATAAAGCTCCGGCACCGATTAGGGGCACGGTTTGTAAAAAATTTCTTCGTTTCATCGTGAGTAGTAGTCAATTTTGCCGATTATTAAACGGCGGATGATCGTTCAAAAAAGTCAATAACAAAAATAAGGATTTGAGCTGCTATTCAAAGGAAGAATGAAAGTTTAGTGTAAGTATTTTGGGAGATTCCAAAAAAAAGAGATCTTTTCTGTTAAATGATTGTGCAAGTTTTAATCAGAAAACTTATTTTTGATATTAAAAATTTTACTTAAGGTCACGGACCTATTTGATATTTTCGGTTTCGCTTCTATCACAAATTGTTAAAGACTCGAAGCATGACACTAAATTATTCGTATTACTTAAATAAAAAAAGCATCGAATACTTGTAATAAACTGCAAATACAGCTAACCTATTTAAAAATTAAATTTTAGTCGAATGAAACAACGAATGACACTGCTTTTTTTTCTGTTTGCGCTGATTGCCTCCGCGCAAACCGGTTTTGATTTGAATCGTCTGGTTCCTGAAGAGCCAGGCGTACGGAAAGGTGTGCTGGATAACGGTTTAACTTATTATATCAGGCACAATGAAGAGCCCAAAAACAGGGCGAGTTTTTACATCATTCAAAATGTTGGAGCCTTGCTCGAAGAGGACAACCAAAATGGGCTGGCCCATTTCCTGGAGCACATGGCTTTTAACGGAACCGAGAATTTTGAAGGTAAAGGTATTTTGAACACGCTCGAAAAGCATGGTGTGGCATTTGGGCGCAACATCAATGCTTATACTGCTTTCAATGAAACGGTTTACAACCTGAGCGAGGTTCCTACAACCCATGAAGGGCTGGTTGATACTTGTTTGCTGGTTTTACATGACTGGTGCGACTTTTTGTTATTGAAGGAAGATGAGATTGACCTGGAGCGTGGGGTAATTAGTGAAGAGTGGAGGACCCGCCGTAACGCTAATTTTAGGATGTTGAGACAATGGCTTCCAGTGGTATTAAAAGATTCGAAATGGGCCGAGCGAGATGTTATAGGAGATACAACAGTCATTAAATATCATGACCCGGCAACGCTGCGTCAGTTTTATCACGACTGGTACCGGACCGATTTGCAAGCGATTGCCGTTGTGGGTGATGTGGATGTAGATGAAGTGGAACAAAAAGTGAAAGCTTTGTTTTCAACCATTGAACCAATTGAAAATCCGAAAGAACGGCCAACGTTTAAGATTCCGGATCACGAAGAAACCTATTATGTGTTGGCCACTGATGACGAAGCTACCCAGTCGCAGATCAATATTTATATTCTTGATGAAAATAAAGATGGACAGGACAAAAGCTATACCGACTTAAGAGACTTATACATCACATCATTGTACAATGCCATGGCGGGGATGCGCATCCAGGAGTTGCTGCAAAAGGGAACACCACCCTTTGTTTCGGGCCGTACAGGACGCGGAGGATTGGTGCGTGGTTATGATGCTTATAGTATCAATGTAACAGCAAACACCAATGAAGAAGCGAAGGCGCTCGAAGCCATCATGATCGAAACTGAGCGGATTAAGCGATATGGTTTTGGCGAAGGCGAGTTGGAGCGGGCCAAAACTAATTTTCTCACCAGTTTGGAGAATCGTTACAATGAGCGCGATAAAATATCGAACGACAGCTATGCCCGTGAGTATGCACAAAACTACCTGGTTAAAGAGCCGGTTCTGGGCATTGAGAAGGAATACCAATTTGCCAACGAGGTGATGCCGACCATTACGGTTGACGAAATTTCGGCAAAAGCCAAAGAATGGACTAAGCAAGAAAACCGGACCATCGTGATTACAGGCCCGAAGGATGCTGAGCACCTTTCGGAACAAGAAGCGAAAAGCATCATCGCCAAAGTGGAGACCATGGAAATCGATCCTTATGAAGATACCGTTTCGGGTGAGTCGTTAATCAGCGAGGAGTTGGAAGGAGCAGAAATTGTCAAAACTAAAAAGCTGAAGGATTTTGATGCCGTTGAATGGACCCTGGCGAATAATGTGAAGGTGATTTATCGCCATGCGGATTACGAAAAGGATAATGTGACATTGACGGCTTTCAGCAAAGGCGGTTCATCCTTGTGGGACGATGAGTATGTGCCATCGGCTGATATGACGTCCACCTTTATAAATGCTTACGGAGTGGGGGATTTTGATGCGATTACTTTGCAGAAAATGCTGACTGGCAAAAAGGTTTCCCTGTCACCAACAATTGGTGCTTTAACGGAGGGTTTCAACGGATCAACTACGCCGAAGGATTTTGAAACCATGATGCAGCTGACTTATCTTTATTTTGAGCAACCCCGTTTTGATGAAGAAGCTCATAATGCCTTAATGTCCCGCTATATGGCCTTTGTTGCCAACATGGAAAAAGATCCGACAAAAATTATGCGCGATTCGTTATCGTTCATTATGGCTGATTACCATCCTCGTGTGAGAACCATGAATACGGAATATCTTCAGGATGTCAAGTTTGAAGATATTCAAAAAATTTACAACGACCGGATTCAGGATGCCGGTGACTTTACCTTCTTTATCGTTGGAAATATTGATGAGGAAACTGCCAAAACAATGGCCAAGAAATATTTGGGCTCACTGACCGATTCGGAAAGGGAAGAAAGCTGGAAAGACCATGGTGTCCGCCCTCCGGAAGGAAAAACGAAAAAGGTGATTCCTGTTCCTCTAACGACACCGAAAGCCAATGTCAATGTGCGTTATGAAAATGATATGGATTACACACAGGAGAATATTTTGGCAATTAAAGTTCTGGAAGGTATTCTTGACTTGCGTTTTACCGAAACCGTTCGAGAAGATGAAGGCGGCACCTACGGCGTGGGTATTGGTAGTGGCGTGAGTCAATACCCTGTCAGCAAGGGCAGCATGCGTATTTTATTCGATTGTGATCCCGCGCGGGCCGATCAGTTGAAATCGATTATTTATCGCGAGATTGATAAGGTTGTTGCCGAGGGGCCAACCGCTGTTGATTTTGATAAGACAATCAAAAACTTGCTGAAAGACCGCGAACAGTCACGTGAGCACAACAGCTTTTGGTTGGGTTCATTGTATAACTATTATTTCAATGGCATCAACTCTGCTGATCCAGCCAACTATGAGGAAATTCTGGAAAAGATGAGTGGACAGGATATTCAGAAATTCGCTGCCGACTTTTTTGATGACGCTGATCTGATTGATGTCGTCTTTGTTCCTTCGAACTAAAAGATCAATTTGATTTCAAAAGAAAACGAAGCATTTTAACGAGATGCTTCGTTTTTTGTTTACCCTGCATTAATCTGCTGAATTATTGCGGATCCTGCTCCAGTTTTTTTACGAGGCGTTCGGCTTCGCCCATTTGTTCGTATTTCCCTAAGTCCATCCAAGCCGAGTTTTCATCCACAAAGGCCTTGATGATCTCGGTTTTGGCCAGGCGTAAATACAAGTCGATAATCGAGAATTTGTCCTTCTCGTGGATTTGGTTCAGTAATTTGGGTTGAATGATTTGAATGCCGCTAAAAGCATAAGGAGTGGATTGCGGGAACTCGTTGGGTCTGGAAATCTTAGTGGAACCGGTTTGTTCGTTTTTCCAACCGGTCAGCTGATGTTTGTCATCAAATAGCAGGTAACGCGAAGTTTTCCGGTTCCTGACGACCAGGGTGGCCAGCGCCTTTTCCTGCTGATGAAAGTGGAGCAGCTCGCGAAACGATAGGTTGGTGAGCACATCCACATTAAGGATTAAAATGGGTTCGTCTGGTTTAAATAATGATATGGCATTTAATATTCCGCCTCCGGTATCCAGCAGTTCATCGCGCTCATCCGAAATTTGGATATTCATAGCGAAGTGATTGTGCTGATGCAAAAAATCGATGAGCTGATCAGGAAAATGGTGCACATTGATCACAACATCGGAGATCCCTTGCGCTTTTAGACTTTCGAGGCTTCGTTGTAATAAAGTTTTTCCGTTGATTTCGACCAGTGCCTTGGGCTTGCTGTTTGTGAGCGGTTGAAGCCGCGTGCCAAGCCCGGCGGCAAATAGCATTGCTTGCATGGATTTACATTTTTTGTAAAAATAGTGCAATCTTTCAGGAAAGAAAATCGATCAGGATTAAACGAAACGGTTATTCAGTAGTCAATAGGTTGATCATCAAAAAATAACCGATGAAACAAGCGCTACAAATTCTTTTTGAAAAGGAACCATATGAAAACGGCTCGTTCCATCAAATTCAAATAACAACACTAAATTGAAACAAAATGAAAAAGTTGTATGTATTATTCGTCGTGCTGATTGCCACTGTTGGCATGAGTTACGCTCAGCCAGGAGGCCAGGGCCAACGTATGAGCCAGGAAGAACGGGATAAGCGGTTAATTGAAACGCTTGGTCTGGATGAAGCCCAGCAAAAAAAGCTGACTGCTATCAATGAAAAGTTTCAGGAGTCTTTCAGCGAACTTCGCGAGCAAATGCAAAGTGCTACTGACGAAAAGCGACGCGAGCTATTTCCAAAAATGAGGGAGAAAATGGAAGAAAGAAATAAGGAAATTCGTGCGATGCTGACAAAAGAACAAGCTGAAAAATTTGATGAAATGCAAAAACAACGTGAGGAACGAATGAAAAATAGACGCGCCCCCGGTGAGCGTGGAGGAGATAGCAGACCAGGAAAATAGATAGCGAAATTGTTGGTTTTTAGTTTAATTAGTTAGTAACAAAGGGGATTTATCAGATCCCCTTTGTTTTTTATCGTTTTGTGTTCAGAAATGGATTCTTGTGGTTGAGTCTGCATAAAGGCAGAACGTAATCAATTCCACTTTTTATTTTTTTGCGATTGCGTGCTTGTTAGGAAACCTTAAGAACATATGCAGACCAAATCAAAAGCCATACAATGGCAAACCTTGATAAATACCTTTTAGAGTTTGAAGAGAATGCAAATAAAAGAGGTATAAAAGTTCATTTTGCAAAAGATGCCCAAGAGCACAACGAAATTGTATATAAAATATTAAAAGAAAACAGTGTAAAAAAAGTAGTTAAATCAAAATCTATGTTAACAGAAGAGTGTCATCTAAATCCATTTTTAGAAGAAAAAGGCTTAGAGGTTGTTGATACAGATTTAGGAGAAAGAATTGTTCAATTTAGACAAGAACCCCCTTCTCATATTGTTTTACCTGCAATTCACCTAAAAAAAGAGGATGTTGCAAGAACTTTCCATGAAAAAATTGGAACAGATGAGAACAACTCTGATCCAACATATTTAACAAGAGCAGCAAGAGGGCACTTAAGGGAAAAGTTTTTAGATGCTGATGCTGGTATCACTGGTGTGAACTTTGCAATTGCACAAACAGGTGGAGTTGTAGTTTGTACAAATGAAGGAAATGCAGATATGGGAGCAAGTGTTCCTAATCTTCATATTGCTTGCATGGGAATAGAAAAAATTATCCCTAGACTTGAAGATTTAAGTGTATTTACAAGATTACTAGCAAGAAGTGCAACAGGACAACCTATTACTTCTTACACTTCACATTTTCATGGACCAATTAAAGGTGGACAGATGCATATTGTAATAGTTGATAATAAAAGAACACCATTTTTACAATCTGAATCATATAAAAAAGCCTTGAATTGTATTAGATGTGGTGCTTGTATGAATACTTGTCCTATCTATAGAAGAAGTGGTGGACACTCTTATGACTATGTTATACCTGGACCAATTGGTTCAACACTAAGTACTTTTAGAGATCCTAAAAAACACAAAACCCTTTCTTTTGCTTGTTCTTTATGTGGTTCATGTTCAAATGTATGTCCAGTAAAAATTGATTTAGACTCACAACTATATACACATAGACAAGATTTAAGAGAGCAAAATATAATCTCAAATAAAAAAAGATTGGGTATGCAAGCTGCCGTTTGGCTTATGAATAAACCAACATTATTTTCATTATTAGGAAAAATTGCTAGAAAAATAGTACCTATTCTTCCAAAGTCATTAATCTATAATAGATTGAATGTATGGGGGAAACAAAGAGATATACCAAATATGCCAACAAAAAGTTTTAAAGAATTATATAAAGAGGAATTTCAAAATGACAAGTAAAGAACAGATTCTTGCAAATATAAGAAACAAAAACAAAGTAAAAGATTGTGAGCTACCAAGTTATACAAATTTTGGAATTAAATTTGATAATCCTTATGAAAAGTTCTCTACGATGCTAGAAAGTGTAGGGGGAAATGCACTATTTATAAAAAAAGAAGAGCTTGAAAAAACAGTATCAACATTATATCCCGATGAAAAAATGATTGCATCAAATAGTGAATATTTTACAAATGATAACTTTAAAGCAAATGAAGAGCTTGACCCACATAACCTAAAAGATATAGATTTAGCAATTATTAAAGGTGAATTTGCAGTAGCTGAAAATGGTGCTGTTTGGGTTAGCAATAAAGATAATAGACATAGAAGTTTATATTTTATTGCACAAAATATAATTATTGTTGTAGATAAAAACAATATTGTTCATAATATGCATGAAGCTTATGAAAAAATTAGTTTTGATGATTCTACATATGGTGCATTTATAAGTGGACCTTCTAAAACTGCAGATATTGAACAATCATTAGTTATAGGAGCGCATGGACCTAAGTCTGGATATGTTATATTTGTAGAATAATATATACCTAACAGAGGTAAACATGAAAAAACTTTTACTTATCATTTTTATTTTTATCAACTTCCTTTATGCCCAAAGTAAAGAAGTACTATTTTTAAACTCATATCACAAAGGGTATAAATGGAGTGATGATATAATAAATGAAGTTGAGAAAAAATTTAAGGACTTAGAAGATGTTGAACTTACTGTCCTTTATATGGATACAAAAAGGGTAGAAAGTTCAAGTTATATTGACAAACTTTATGCTTTATATAAAGAGCAATTAGCCAATAGAAAGTTTGATTTAATAATAGCTAGTGATAACAATGCTTTTGATTTTGCAGTGAAATACTATAAAGAACTTTTTAAAGATACACCCCTTCTTTTTTGTGGAATCAACAATTTTAAAAAAATGAACTTCCAAAAGATAAAAACTTATTAGATAATATAAGCGGGGTTGTAGAACAAGTAGATTTAGAAAAAAATTTCAAACTTATTTTAAACCTTCAACCAAATATAAAAAATCTAATTATCATAAATGATCAATCTAAAACTGGTCTTGCTATGAAAAAAGACCTTGCCCCTATAATGGAGAAATATTCAAAAAAGTTAATATAGAATATATTGATAATATGGATATTGAACATCTAAAAACAAAAATAACAAATCTAAATGTTAATGATACAGCAATACTTTTAGTTTTATTATTTAAAGATAGTACAGGTAAATTCTTTACATATAAACAAAGTGTTATGCAGATTAGAAAGGCAAGTAAAGTACCTATTTATGGATTATGGGATTTTTATTTAGATTATGGAGTTGTAGGTGGACTTATGACTTCTGCTGTAGCACAAGGTGAAGCTGTATCAAATATGGCTTTGAGAATTTTAAATGGGACAAAAATAAAAAATATTCCAATCCTTGAAAAATCACCTAATAGATACCTTTTTGATTATGATGAAACAAATAGATTTGATTTGGATATCAAAGGGGTAGTTAAAAACTATGAGATAATTAATGAACCCCATAGTTTTATAAAAAAATATACTAAACTTGTAGTGATAACTATTACTATCATAGGTGTGCTTTTAATTATGGTTTTTTCTATGAGAGCAAATATCCAAAGAAGAAAAGTTGTAGAGAAAGCATTACAAAATAGAATTAAATTTGATAAAGTTCTTGTTGATACCCTGCCAAACCCAATCTATTATAAAAATAAAGAGGGTAAATTTTTAGGCTGTAACAAAGCTTTTTCTGAATTAGTAAATATGAGTAAAAATGAAGTTATAGGAAAAACAGCTAAGGACTTTTTCCCACCAGAGATTGCATTTAAAAATGCAAGAATTGATGAGGAGATTATGGCAACACTAGGAACAAACACCTCAGAGATGACTTTGCATACCCCTAGCAATCATATGAAACACATAATTATAAATAAAGCAGTTTATCTAAATAATGATGGCTCAATAGGGGGAATAGTATGCGTTATGGATGATATTACAGATAGAATTCAACAAAAACAATTTATTATTCAGCAAGCTAAATTAGCAGAGATGGGAGATATGGTTGCTGCAATAGCACACCAATGGAATGAACCTTTAGTAGAATTGTCTGCACAAGTTCAAGATATACAAACTTCATTTTTGTTAAATGAGTTAAAAGATACCCAAGTTGAAGAGTTTGTAAATGATTCAATGATTCAATTAAAATATATGTCAAAAACATTAACTGACTTTAGAAACTTTTTGAAACCCTCTACTACAAAAACACTTTTCTCAATTAGAGAATCATTTCAAGAGATTTTTGAGATACTTGGAAAACAAATCTATTACTCAAATATTAAGTTAAAACTAAACTATGACCATGAAGAGTCCGAACTTCTTATATATGGTTATGAAAATGAATTTAAACAGGTTTTATTAAATCTAATTAATAATGCAAAAAATAAAATCATTGAAAAAAATTCTGAAAAAAAATATAATCTAATCATTAATATTTCAAGTTGTGAAAATTTTACAACAATTGAGATAATGGATGATGGTGGAAATATTGATGAAAAAATAATAGATAAAATCTTTGAACCATATTTTACAACAAAAAGTGATGGAACAGGATTTGGTCTTTATATGGCAAAAGTAATTATTGAAGATAAAATGGGTGGATTAATTACAGCCCAAAATAAAGGTAAATATGTTGTATTTACCCTTAAATTGCATCATAATAAAGGATAAACAGTGAAAATACTCCTTCTAGAAGATAATAAAAAACTAAATACTACTATAAAGAAAAGATTAGAATTAAAAGGTTATAAAGTATTTAATTTTGAAGATGGACAAGAGGCATATGATAATATAACAGAGGGTTTTTCCTGTTTTATACTTGATATAAATGTTCCAAATGTTGATGGGATAAAAAT
>CAXXES010000005.1:0-35585 GCA_963677175.2 uncultured Sunxiuqinia sp. | reverse complement strand
CCCGGAGTGGTTGGTGTGTAGTCGTGATTATAGTTTCTCAAATAGGCGCCTCCATCGTACCAGTCATTGTAACGCGATGGGACAAGCATCTCATCGGTGGTGAACTCCTGAAGCCTTATGAAATTAGAATGGGCTTGCCCGTCGGCCATACACCACGCCCAGTGGGTGAAGGGGCGCCCCATGCGCTGATAAACCTTCTGCTGGGTGTCGAAAAACATTTCAGGCACCGATTGCGAGTAGTACTCCGGTTCCACCTCACAGGACTGGAACATGGTAGAAAATGCCATTACGGCTATGAAAGCCATTAAAAATTTATATCGTTTCGCTGCGCGCAAAATACGCACACTCGGCAGAGCCTCAAACGTGTTTGGTTTCTGCTCTCGCTTAATCGTATTTTTCATATTCATACTCTTTTATAATTGACAATTAGAAATTAAGTTGAAGACCAACGGTAAAAGTACGGGTCTGTGGATAGATGTCGCCTTTCTTCTCTATACCTGCGTCCCAACCGGTGATATCCACTTCAGGGTTCAGCCCGGGGTATTTGGTAAAGGTATAGAGGTTGTTTCCGGTGACGTAAACCCTGATACTTTCCATCAGGTTTGTGTGCCTCTTCATAGGCAGGGTGTATGCCAGCGAAACGTTCTGAATCTTGAGGAACGTGGCGTCGTGGAGGAAATAATCGGAGGGCGAAGGGCGCCCGGTAATTTCTCCGTTCTTGTTGATGGCGTCGTAGAGCATATTGCCCTGCACAACGTTTTTCAAGCCGTACTCCAACTCAATGGCATTGTAGAGGTCATAGTCTATCCAACTGGTGAGGGTGGCGCTGAATGACCAGTTTTTATAGTTCAGGTTGTGGGACCAACCGGCTATGATTGTCGGCATGAAGCTTTTTTGATAGACGCGGTCATCTACTTTTCCGTCATCGGAGAAGATCACATTGTTGTCCTTGTCGTATATCTGAAACCTTCCTTCGCTGACACCGGCGTAGCGGTAGAGGAAGAAGCTGCCCACTTCCACGTTTTCTTCGATACGGTGGGCATACTCAACCCAATTGTTGACATTGGCACCGTTAATATAGGTCTGGTCGCCCCAAAGCGAACCGATGTAGGTTTTGTTGTGGCTCAGGTTGAGCGAAGAACTGTAATTGAAGTTCCGTGAACGCACGATGTCGCCGCCAATCTCGAATTCCCATCCCTTGTTTTCCATGGTACCGATGTTTCTGTACATACTTGATTGGGTATTGGGCGGTTGCGGTACCTCTACGCTGTATATCAATCCTTCGATAGCGCGGCGGTAGAGGTCGAATTTACCATACAAGCGGTTGTTGAACAACGAGTAGTCGAGGCCAATGTTCCATTCGTGTTTTTCTTCCCATCCGAGCTTGTCGTTGAGGTTAGTGGTGGCGCCATAGCTCATGGCCCAGCTTCCGTCGGGCATTAACCAACGGGTATCGGAGCCATACATCAAAGCGGCATAGTCGGCCGAGAAACCTTCGTTACCAGTCTCGCCATAAGCAAGACGAAGTTTGAGGTCGCTCACCCAATTGACGTCTTTTAGAAAACTTTCATTAGACAGGCGCCATCCAGCCGATGCCGCCCAGAAGGTTCCCCACCGGTTATTTACGGCAAACTTGCTTGATCCTTCTCTCCTGATGGAGGCAGTAGCCATATAGGTGTCTTTATAGGAGTAGTTGGCGCGGGCAAAGTAGGCCAGCAGGCGTTGGGTGATGCCTTTGCCTGAGCTAATTTCTGCAAGGCCCTCTTTCAGGTAGGTGCCTTCTCCAAGGTTCCAGTATTTTATGCGGTCGTTGGTAAAATTACCGTTAGCAGCCGAGAAATTGTCGTCATTCCGCTCGAAGTAACTGTATCCTGCAACGGCATTGACAGAATGATCTCCAAAGTTATTGATATAGGAAAGATATCCATCGGTGTTGAGCAGTTCGGTCTTGCTGAAGTCCATATCCGCCCAACCTTTACGTCCGGCCCTTAACTCTTCGCGGGAGAACATCGAGCGATAGTAGTGGCGCTCCCATTGCCGGTTTTCGTAGGCCACAGTCTGGCGGTACGAGAGCCCTTTGATGGGTTTGATATTCAGTTTGAGCGATACGTCGGGGCGAAACCATTTGTCTGTTCCTTCGTCGGTAATCAGCGCGGCCTCGCCAATATTGTTCATTTCTGTATTGTCACCGTCAGTCCAGATGTTCCATCCCGTCTGGCTGGTAGGGTCATACGGCGTTTGGGTGGGGTTGGCCCGCATGATGCCTTCAATGGACGGTTTGTTTTGATTACGTGTTGCCTGCCGGTAGCTGATGTGGGTGGCAATGTCCAACCATCCGTCAAGTACCTTGAAGTCAGCATTGATACGTCCTGAGTAATCTTTTCTGGTATCGCCGCGCAGCACGCCACGGTTGTCGTCGTACATCACGGTAGCGTAAACACGGGCAGCTTCAGCGCCTCCCTGCAGGGTCAGGATGTGGCGATTGGATGTAGGATTGTCGTTCATCGCTTCGTCCCACCAGTCGGTATCGTACCCTTCATCATTCTTAGCGCCGCCATACGTATTGACATAGTCGGCAGCATTGAGCATGTCGGGCTTGCCAAACGATTTTTTGAACAACACTTCGCTGGTCAAGCTCATCTTAAGCGTTCCCGCCTTTGCTTGTTTGGTAGTAATGAGAATCACACCACCGGTAGCCCTGGTGCCATAGATCGCCCCGGCAGAAGCATCTTTCAGCACATCGATAGACTGGATATCTTCCTGTACCAGCGTGCGGATATCACCGCCCGGCATTCCGTCGATGACAATCAACGGCGCGCGCGATGTGTTGATCGAAGCCATACCGCGCAATTGGAAAGTATTTTCCGAATTTGGGCTAGCGGTTCCCGACATGACCAGGCCTCCGACTTTGCCTTGCAGTGCGGTAGCAATCGACGAACCGCCCACGCCCTTAGGCAGGTCTTTTTCCGTAAGGGAAGCAATGGAACTGGTTACTTGCCTCTTTTCCATGGAACCATACCCAATCGCTATAACTTCTCCAATTCCAATGGCATCTTCCTCCATAACTAAATTGATAGTCGATTGGTTACCAACTGCAATCTCTTGTGTCCTCATCCCCATAAACGAAAAAACCAATGTAGCATTCCCTGGAATATTAGAAATTGAATAATTCCCCTCCTTGTCTGTAACGGTTCCCTGCATAGTTCCCTTCATAACTACTGTAACGCCGGGAAGCGGGGCACCTGAAGAATCGATTATTTCTCCCGATACCGTTTTGTCTTGTTGCAGCGGGTTAATTTCGTCGCCTTTGGTCAAAATAACTTGGTTCCCGTAAAAAGTATAATTGATGCCATTGCTTTCGAGCAGCACATCCAGAATTTCGTTGATTGATTTTTCTTTTTGCTGAATGCTGACCTTGGATTCGACATCCACCTTCTCCCGGTTGTAAATAAACTTGTAAGCCGATTGGTTTTCGATGGTCAGTAGTACCGATTCGATGCTGGCATTTTTAAGATCGACTGACAATTTTGTTTTTTGTGCAAACGAATTGTTCGCTAAAAGCTGTACAAAACTTGCCAATAACAAAAACATGGATAATCTCATAACTCGAAGAGTTTTTTTAACGTGACGGTACATCCCTTCACGCCCCATTCGGTTTTTTTTCATAAATTTGAATTTTAGTTGAGTAATTAAAATGCTTGATAACTCGCTAATTATGGGGAAGTGTTTGCAGCACTTCCCTTTTTTACTTTACTTTTCTACATCGTTGTTTATTTTTTAGCCGAAGCTGTTATTAAAATTTCCCTTTTTGTGAGCAGGTCTTCGCTGTTGGTTTTTCGCTCCTGTATGTTGTAATCGATATTCATGGTCAGTTTCATGTAACGCAATACTTCTTCCAGGTTTTCTTTCTCCATGATAGCTCTGAACGATTGGGAGCGGTCAACATTTTGGTCAATGGTAAACCCGACATGATAGAATCTCGAAAGTTTTCTGGTTACCTCATCCAAGTTATCATTCTGAAAAATCAGCTTGCCTGTTGTCCATGAGGTATAGTTCTGCACATTAACCTCCGATTTATGGGCACTGTTTTTTAAGCTGTTAAACACTAGTCGCTCGTTCGGCAGCAAATGCTGCTTCATGTTTTTTTCGTTTGTCACAACTTCTACCTTACCCGATGTCACAACTACTTCAGCAACGGAATCTACATCGTATGAAACGATATTAAATGAAGTGCCCAACACTTTGATATCGACCGAGCTGGTGTGGACCTGAAATGGCGAGCGGGGGTTTTTTACCACATCGAAATATGCTTCTCCATTCAAGTCTATCTTTCTGTTTGCATGGAACTGTGTATTGTACCTGATGACTGAACCGCTGTTTAGCCAGCCGGTTGACCCGTCGGGAAGTGAAAACTGCGTGCGTGCGCCATAAGGTGAATGAACCTCTACCCATGAAGCTGCTGGTCTACTATACTGATTATGGGAAAAATAAAAAGTAGCGATGACCATCGGGACCAACAAAACCGCTGCAATTTTTGCATAAACTTGCCACAACCTTATCAGTGTATTTGTTTGTTTGGCTGGATGGTGCCCTATTTTGTGATTGATTTGATGGAGCAAGGGCGATAAATCTTTTGTGGCCTGGGTGTTTTTCAATTCGTTGAAATGACCATTTAAAACATCTTCTAATTTAGAAGAATATTGCTGATTGGTGAAATATTCATCAACTGCTGCTTTGTTGTCAAGCGAAAAACGCCCGTGCAAATATTTCTTTATGGCTTCTACATGAAACTTCATTTTTTATCTTGCTTTCTTATTATATCCACAAGTAAGGAAAGCGTACTACGCGAATTGAAAAAATTTATAGAAAGATTGAGAAAAACAAAACCCCCTGCCCGTTATTGTCTTTTTTGGATTGGGCAATTAGAAATTTACGGGCTGCAACCAGTTGGTTTTTCACGGTCTGTTCCGAGATATTCAGGGCCTTGGCAATCTCGTCATTCTTTAAACCTTCTTTTTTGCTCATGATGAAGATTTCGCGGCGGGCGGGCGGTAAACGGTTGATGATGGTATCCACGTAATCGAGCAAATTACGGTATTCGACCACGCTGAGGTCTGACGAACTGTTTTGCCCCATGACAATCGCAGCCTCCTGCTTATATTTATTATCCAGAAGTTTTTGGCGGTAAATCTTTTTTGTGGCATTGTAGGCAATGGTAAATAAATAGGATTTAAACGAATATCCTGTTTGTAATTCTTTTCGTTTCTCCCAGATTTTCAAAAAAATATCCTGTACCACTTCTTCTGACTCCGGTTCATCTTTTAGGATGCTGACAATAAATGCATAAAGCATGGGCCCGTATTTATAAAATAGTTGGTCGAAGGCAAAATGGTCGCCTCTCTTTATAGCGTGAATCAGTGTTGCGTCTGATATTTTATGGTTATCCTGCAATGCCCAAGGTTGTAATTGAGTTGCAATTTTAGGCATTTTTTTAATCTTACTTGCAACAGATATTAAAAATCCCAAAAAACAGGGTTTGCTTTTTGGGATTTTAATATTCTTCCTTTTAAGAAAGACAGCTTGTTATTAACTTAATAACCATCATTTTGCCAGAAACCTTGTCCTTGAGAGCCGAGATTGGTCACCGCATCCAGTTGGGCTTGAGGAATCGGGCGTAACAAATGGTAGTCTTTAACATTGGCCGCACCTTGCGCATTGTATGCTTTTACTCGGGTAACCAGCGTTTTGGTACGTTTCAGGTCGAACCAGCGTTGTTGTTCACCACAAAGTTCAACGGCACGTTCTTCCAGAATTGTTTCCAGAGTAGCCGTTCCGGTCAAGGTATTGTCAGTTCCCGGCTTGGCACGCTGTTCACGCAACTCATTGATGGTTGTCATGGCAGCGGCTCCACCTTCAACATTCAGCTGACATTCAGCTTTTATCAAATACATTTCAGCTAAACGGATCACGATGGCATCACGCGGCGAAATATCATGCGTTGGGTAGGCCGGATCAAACACATTGTTCAGGAATTTTTTGATCCCCGGGTACGAGGTCCAGCCACCAATTTTATAGGTGTTAAAACGATCATCTCCGTAAACATCCGAAACGGGTTTGGCAGATTCGGTCGGCAAAGCTTGGGAAAGATTGGTTGAGGTGTAAACAGGAATATCGCCTCCTACCATAAACTGAATTCGGTAGCGGTTTTTGGCCCAAGCTTGCATGGCCTGTCCTTCGGGAGAATCGCCATTTAACGCGCAGTAGTAAATCGCGGTATCGGTAATCATCGGATACTTGGTAGCACTACCTTCCAATCCCGGAGCAATGGTGTAGGCATCCAACAAAGTAGCTTCGGTACGTTGGTCTGTTGCCCGATGTTCTTCCAGCAACTGCCACAAGTACATCGAAGGCAAATAACGGGTAAAGCCACGGCTGTATGGCGAATATTTTTCAGCCACATAAACTTCTTCTCCGGTTTTTGTATTGATAATGTACTGAGTGCTTTCAGAAGATAAAGCACGAACGAAAATTTCCTTTCCGTTACCGCCCAAGTCAGACGCTCCGTTGTTCCACAAGCCAACGAACTGGAGCAACATAGCACTACCTCCGCGGCTATAACCGGTTCGGGTGATCAGTGAATTATAATCCAGTTTGGTGCCGGATTTGTCCGTTTTATAACGTTTGGGGATGGTGTTTACGCTTGACGAAATATCGGACGAATAAGTTACTCCGAAGATCGCTTCTTGGTTGTCAGCCACATCTTCATTATTCATCGACCAGGTATCTTCGTAGTTGGCATAGAACGAGGCGATACCGCTTCCAATCACAGCTTGGGCTTCGGCTTGGGCCAGTGAGTAGAGGTTTTGACCGGAGTAAGACGCATTGGTTGAAATGCTGGATTCTCCCAACCAGGAAGCGGCATACAATAACACACGGGCTTTTAGGGCGCGAGCAGCCCAGTAATTGGCACGTCCATCGGCCTTCGTCATATAACTGGCATCCTCAAATGCCTGAATAGACAAGTCCAAATCGGATAAGATATTACTGTAAACTTCTTCCTCGGGTACACGTACGGGGTCGGTGGAAATTGACGTTACTGGTTCGCTGTTGTAAGGAATAGGCCCCCAGATATTGACCATGTGGAAATAATAGAATGCACGCATAAAGTAAGCCTCGCCCATATACTGACTTTTGGCAGTTTCGTTGATGGCCGTATTCTCCGGGATATAGATCAATGCATTGTTACACACATCTGTTGCGGCATAAAACATTTCCCAGTAGTGGTCTAAACTGGCATTGTCGCTGTTGTTACCATCCAAACTGACTGGGGTCACGTTATAGGAATTCAATGACTTTTGCTTGTTATCGTAACCATAGTAAAATAAGTCAGTTCCCATTTCCGACAGGCCCAAGCCAGCTTCTTTTCCGTACCATCCACGCGCAAAAGAATAACATGAAGCTACGAGGCCCTCGATCCCGGTTTTGGATGAATAGGTCAAGTCAGCTGTCTCGCCAGTTTTATTTTCTTCTTCCAGAAAATCCTGGCAGGATGTTAAACTGCCGAAGATTGAAGTTCCTGCTAAGAGGTATATAAATAATGTCTTTTTCATTTGAATATGCTTTTTGTTAGGTTAAAATTCAATATTGGCTCCAAATACGACTTGTTTAGCTAAGGGGAAGTTGATTGAACCGCCACGTTCGGGATCGTAATTGTCAATATTGCTGAAAGTCAGAAAGTTTTTCAATGAACCATAGATTTTTACAGAACCTAAGCCCGCCTGGGCAATTAAAGTTTTCGGAAGGTTATACCCCAAGGTGATATCTTTAACTTTCACATAGTTCGCTTTTTCATAACGAAGAGCGCCTCCAAAATTGGTATGAGGGGCACTTAGGGAGCCCGGGTTCGGAAATTTACCCTCCGGATTATCCAAGGTCCAGTAGTCCAGGTCAGCCCAGTTGGCCGATTCAAAATTTAACTGTGTATTCAAGCCATAATCAATATACCCACCTGTACGGGCATAAACAAGAACAGAGAGTGAGAAATTTTTGTAACGGACCGAGTTATTCACCCCAAAAATATGTTTTGGGCTCCGGTTGTAAATAATTTTATCCTCATCATCAATGGTGCCATCATCATTCTGATCAACCACTTTGATTGTTCCAGGGGTTCCATAGCTGGAAAGATAGTTTGCACTTTCTCCAGAATGACGGGCTTCCCAGTCGGCAATATAGTCTTCAAATTCACCGACATTCCAGTTGCCGTCAGCCTCATAGTCGTAAAACGCACTAACCGGTTCACCGACGATGTAGGCAATATTTCCGTTAATATCCTTATCTACACCTTCGTATAATTTATCAACTTCGTCTTTAAAGGCTGAATAGGACCAGTTGATATCCCATTGAAAATCGCGGGAGCGGGCAACCGATGTATTTAAGGCAATTTCTAAACCCTGTCCTTTTGTTTCACCAATATTGGCGATAACAGTCGGGAATACGGAAGATGCCGGAGCCGAACGGTAGAGCAACAAATCAGAAGTATTGCTGATGTAGTAGTCAATACTACCGGAAACACGGTTGTCCCACATGCCAAAGTCCAATCCAAAGTTGATGGAGTTAGTTGTTTCCCACTTCAAATCCTGGTTACCCAACTGATCGGGTATGTTACCGGCAATATCCTTCGCTCCAAGATAATAATAGACCGGGTAGGAGCTTAATGCCTGTAGTGTTTGATAGGGGTCAACCGCCGCATTACCGGAGATTCCCCAACTGGCACGTAATTTCAAATTATTGAGCCAATAGGTATCTGTTAGAAAAGACTCTTCGCTCATTCGCCAAGCCACGGCAGTCGATGGAAAGTAACCCCATTTATTTCCTTCGGCCAGGGTTGAGGAACCGTCGGCACGAACGGAGGCAGTTAAAAGGTATTTATCTTTGAAAATGTAATTGACACGGCTGAAGTACGACATGATCGCCTGCTTTACATAGCTGGACCTTGTCGTTGGGGTACTGATCTTGGATAAATCGTAAAAGGCACTCTGGTAATAGTGCTCAGCGCCTGCATCGCCATAGGTTGAGGTATTTTCCGTGACACTCTGGTTCATACTGTGGCCCAAAAGAAAAATCAAACTGTGGTCTGCATCGCCAAAATCAGTATCATACGTGAGTGTATTTTCCCAAGTATATTTTGTGAATGCGTTCCAGGTAGAGGAGATATAAGATGTTCCCGGTGATTGATGGCGGGCAACACTTTTAAAATCCTGATACAAACCATTGCGGGAGTTGGAGCGATCAATCGCAAAGGTTGATTTCAAAACCAGGTCTTTCACGGGTTTCACCTCCAGGTAGCCATTGGAAAATACCCGGGTGCTTTCGATATTACGCTGATAATTTCCAGGAAGTTCATCCATCAGCGGATTCACGTGGGCGGCATAGCGCGGGTTAGGGTTTTCGTTGATCGTACCATCCGACAGGTAAGGATGCGTGATGGTGGACATTTTCAACGATTGTCCAAAGACACTTGAGTTACGGGAGTCATGGCTTTTATACGTTAATAAAGCATTCAATCCCACTTTAATATAATCATTGATGTTGTGGTCAACTACGGTTTTGACATTGTATCGATCCAGGGCATCATCTTTCATCAGACCTTCTTCGTACATGGTTCCCAGTGACAGGTTAAAATTGGTTTTCTCGTTTCCACCCGAAACGGACAACTCATAGTTCTGTGTTAAACCGTTCTGAAGGATGATATCCAACCAATCAGTATACGAACCGTTGTCATAAATTTCACGTTCCGTGGTCCCGTCATCCAGGCTTTCCGTTAAAATATCATCAATGGAATAATCATGGGTTCCCCATATAGAGTTATCGTACACTCCATTGTCTTGAAAAAACTGAGTAAAGGCAGCATAGTCATCAGCGTAATTTTTCTTATCAACAAGCATTTGAACTTGCTTTCTGCCATACATCACTTTTGGCACATGGGTTGGGGAATTGGAGGAAACATAGGCATTCAGATTAATCTTTGTCTTGCCCGCTCTTCCTCGTTTGGTGGTAATAATAATCACCCCGTTGGCTCCTTTTGTACCATATATTGCCGTTGAGGAAGCATCTTTCAAAACATCCATCGATTCAATGTCCGATGGGTTGATATCGAGCGTTGAGCCGTATTCGATCCCATCAACCAAAACCAACGGGCTGTTTGATGCCGATATCGAACGATTACCCCTCAGGGTAAGGTTAATACCTGAGCCTGCCTGTCCGTCGGATTGCTGAATGTCGAGTCCCGGAACTTGGGCCTGCAAAGCTTGCATGGCATTGCTGGAGGAAGTGCGGGCAATTTCTTCAGCATTAACCGAAGAAACCGAACCGGTCAAGTCCCTTTTTCTGACCACTCCATAACCTATGGCCACCACTTCTTCAATACCAATGGCGTCTTCCTCCATGGACACGTTGATACTTGTTTGGTTGGCCACGGCGATCTCTTGCGTACGCATCCCCACAAATGAAAACACCAAAGTCTCGTCTGCCTGTACATTTGAAATGGTGTAACTTCCATCAAAGTTTGAGATTGCTCCTTTAGTGGTTCCCTTTACAATTATCGTGACTCCGGGAAGCGGTTCACCGGAAGCGTCTGTTACTTTGCCCGATACATCTTTAATTTGGGAACTGAACTCAGCGGTTGGGTTGTCTTTCGCAGACAAAACAATTTGCCGGTTAAAGATCCGGTAGCTAATGTCCGAATCACTAAAAAGCTGGTCGAGAATGACCTCAATCTGCTGATTTTTTGCCTGGATGTTGGTTTCACGAGCAACATCAATCAGGTTTTTATTGTACAGAAAATAAAAGTCTGATTGGTTTTCAATTTCATTGAGAATCTTTTCGATGCTGGTGCTTTTAAAATCCAGTGAAAGTTCGGTTTTCTGTGCGTAGCCTGAAATGGCCTGTACTTGAAAGATACTGATAATGAATAAGAATAGACTCCATTTCATCATTCGTAATGGTTTTTTAAGGGCACACCAAAGGTCTGTCCATCGATTCAGAATTTTTTTCATAAATTTACAGTTCTACGGTTAATAATAGATATTGTTAATCATTATTTAGGTCAGGAAGGTGTGTCCGCACTTTCCTGATTTTTTTTATCGTTATCTCCTTTCTTTTTTGCGGATTAGAATTGTCTTTGTCGACCAGGTTCCATCACGCTTTAGTTCCCGATCTTGTATTTTATAGGTGATTGGCGCTGTAAAGGCAAGCAGCTTGAGCACTTCTTCCAGGGTTTCATTTTGGAAGGTGGCTTGGTAGATGTGACTTTGCAATTCCTCATTTTCCATCACAAATTGCACGTTGTACCAACGCTCCATCTTTTTCAAAACGATTGAAAGCGGTTCGTCACGAAAAACCAGTTTACCTTCTTTCCAGGCGGAGTGGAGACTGGCATTGGCAGGAACAATTCTCCCTGTTTTCTGCTCAGCATCAAACACAAACCGCTCATTAGGCGATAATGACTCAGAGAATGTACTGCTTTTACCATTTAGTTTTACCGAGCCTTCTTCCAGGACAACTTCTGTAAAATCATCTTCAGAATAAGCCGAAACGTTGAATTTTGTACCCAATACCGTGATATCCAAGGCAGGAGTTTGCACAATAAATTGTTTGCCATTCTTTTTGGCAACATCAAAAAAAGCTTCGCCCGTAATTTTAACTTGTCGGTTGGTAAAGTTTACCGGGTATTGGATTGTTGATCCGCTGTTTAGCCAGCCTGAGCTTCCGTCGGGAAGCTGAAATTGTGTCCGGGCGCCAATGGGAGAGTGGATCTCGGCCCAGGCAGTGTTGGGCGCCTCTTTAGTGTTTAGAAAAAGGTAAGCGGAGAGCAGCAGAATTGGAAACAGCAACACGGCTGCTACCTGCCGGTAAAAATGCCAAAGGCTTTTAGTCTGTCTTTTTTCGTTGAGGTAGATTTGACGTTGGACCTTTTGCAGGATGAAGTTCAGGTCTTTACCGCGAAGTTGTTCTTCAAATTCCTGCCAGTTTTTTTGAATCAGGGTGTCAAGTGGCTCCGTCGGATCCTGCGTTTCAAACCAGCTTTTCAACTGCTGATAGTCATCAGGAGAGTAGGTACCGTCGAGGTACCGGGATAAAATGCTGCTGTCGATTTCTTTTTTCACAATGGCGGTTTTGGGCTTACTGAGCAGGTGACTTCGAGTCACCTGCTCAGTATTTGCCTTGTTTGCTTGTTATATCCTTGAAAGGGGTGTATCCCCCACGCCGGATGAAAATATTTTTTTTAGTGGCGGACAAAAAGGTGGTAGAAGAGAAAGCCTCCGAAGTTTTCTTTTTGCAGTTCGTCCCTTAAAAAGTTCAGGGCACGGGTGATCTGGTTCTCAACGGTTTTTGCGGTAATCCCCAGCTCCTCGGCAATTTGCTTGACGGGCTTGTCGTGTTGTTTACGTTCGATAAATATCTGCTTTCGCTTTTCAGGCATCCGGTCAATGAGAATTTCCAGTTTGTTCAAAAGGTCCTGATAGGTGATGGAGGATTCTACCTGGTCGTTCGCTTCAAAAAAATGAGTTGCCAGCTCGTGCTTGTATTGGTCGGCCCGCGCTTTCCGGTTGAACTGCCGTTTAATGAAGTTCAAGGTGATCGTAAACAGGTAGGATTGAAACGAAGTCTCGGTTTTGATGGCTTTCCTTTTTTCCCACAGTTTCAGGAAAACATCCTGGACAATCTCTTCGGCATCAGCTTCCGACTTTAGGTAGGAGAAGGAGAACTGGTATAGCTTGTTGCTGTATTTGGAGAAAATCTCTTCAAAAGCAATGGGGTCGCCTTTGCGCAGTTTATGAATTAAAATGTCGTCGTTTATATGAAGGGGGATCTTTTTCAAGTAAAAAACACATTTGGTTGCATCACCAAATTTAGAGATTCTTTCAAACAATCAAAGCGCAACGAATAGAATTGAAAGGCTCTTTTTTTATTTGTAGCTTTGAAAAACACAAAAGTTTAGTGGAATCGCAAGTTCGCCTGAAGGTAGTTCGCTGATTCTTTTTTCGATCATTTCTTTGTGACTTCGCGACTTTGCGTTAAAATAAAATAAACACATGAAATCAATCAATCCATTTACCAATAAAGTAATTGAAACCTATACTGAACATTCAGATGCTGATGCCAAGTATATCATTAAAGAAGTGGACCTGGCTTTTAAGTTGTGGAAACAAAGCAGTTTTGAGGAGCGTGCAAACCATTTGCTACAATTGGAAAAGCAACTGCTCGAACAGCAGGAATCCCTGGCCGACTTGATTGTTTCAGAAATGGGTAAAGTGAAGAAGGAAGCGTTGGGTGAAATTAAGAAATGCGCCTGGGTTTGTCGTTATTATGCCGAAAACGGAGCTCGCTTTTTAGAACGCGAAACCATAGCCTCCGATGCTTCCGAATCGTTTGTCAGCTTTCAACCGCTGGGTACCATATTGGCAGTGATGCCCTGGAATTTTCCCTTTTGGCAGGTGTTCCGCTTTTTGGCGCCAGCATTAATGGCGGGCAACACAGGCGTTTTAAAACACGCCAGCAATGTGCCGGGCTGTTCGTTGGCCATTGAAAAACTGGTACAGGATGCCGGATTTCCGAAAGATGTTTTCCGAAGTTTGCTGATTGGTGGAAAATCGGTGAAGCAGGTCATAGAGAATCCGAAAATCAAGGCGGTCACACTTACCGGAAGCACGCCAGCGGGCAAATCGGTTGCTGCTGTTGCCGGATCTGTTTTGAAAAAAGCGGTGTTGGAGTTGGGTGGAAGCGACCCCTATTTGATTTTGGAGGACGCCAATATTGAAGAAGCTGCCGACCTGTGTGCCGCCAGCCGCCTGCTCAATGCCGGACAAAGTTGCATTGGAGCCAAGCGGTTTATTGTGGTTGAACAGGTTTACGATCGGTTTCGCGATGTCTTTGTGAAAAAGATGGAAGCCGCTCAGTATGGTGATCCGAACGACGAGAAATCAGCTATTGGCCCGTTGGCCCGCCTTGATTTGCGCAATGAGCTTCACGGGCAGGTCAGTGCATCCGTTGCCAAGGGGGCCAAAATTCTTTGCGGCGGCTACATTCCTGCGCACGAAGCCGCTTTTTATCCGGCTACTGTTCTTGAAAATATTGAGCCCGGCATGCCCGCTTACGACGAAGAGTTGTTTGGTCCGGTGGCTTCATTGTTCAAGGTAAAAAGTGAAGAGGAAGGCATCCGGATTGCCAACGACACCGTTTTTGGCTTGGGAGCAGGTGTGTTTACAAGCGATTTAGATCGTGGAAAGCGGCTGGCTGAAAAGGGATTGGATGCCGGCTGCGTTTTTGTCAACGATTTTGTGAAATCTGACCCGCGCTTGCCTTTCGGAGGAATCAAGGAAAGTGGCTTTGGGCGCGAGCTCTCCATTTTTGGCATCCGCGAGTTTATAAATATTAAAACGGTGGCTATCAAATAGCCACCGTTCAGATGGTATGCCAATCCATGGGGGCAAATTTTTCAGCCTTTCAGAATCGCATCAATCCGGTTCAGTTCATCTTGCGAAAAGTTCGGATAATCGAGCATATTCATGTTATCGTCCAATTGTTGCACCGAGCTGGCGCCTATGAGCACCGAAGTAATCCGCAGGTCTTTCATAATCCAGGCCAGGGCCATTTGAGCCAGTGTTTGTCCGCGTTGCACGGCAATTTCGTTTAGCCGTTTCACTTTGTCAAGGGCAGGCTCCACCTGTTCCGCTTTCAGAAATCCCCATGATTTAGCTGCCCTTGATCCTTCCGGAATGCCGTCCAGGTATTTGTCGGTAAGCAGGCCCTGGGCCAGTGGCGAGAACGGAATACAGCCAATACCTTCTTCATCCAGCACATCCAGCAGTTCATCTTCCACCCAACGCTCAAACATCGAGTATTTGGGCTGGTGAATCAGGCAAGGTGTTCCCAGGTCGCGCAGAATTTGTGCTGCTTCGCGGGTGCGCTCGGCCGAGTAGTTCGAGATCCCGACGTACAAGGCTTTTCCCTGCCGCACCGCCTGGTCGAGCGCCATCATGGTTTCTTCAAGCGGCGTTTCCGGGTCGGGACGGTGCGAGTAAAAAATATCCACATAATCCAGTCCCATGCGTTTCAGGCTTTGGTCGAGGCTCGACAGTAAATACTTGCGGCTGCCCCAATTCCCGTAAGGGCCGGGCCACATGTCGTAGCCAGCTTTGGTCGAAATCACCAGCTCATCGCGGTAAGGGCGAAAATCCTGCTTAAAGAGTTTGCCAAAGTTTTCTTCGGCCGAGCCGTAAGGTGGGCCGTAATTGTTGGCCAAATCGAAGTGGGTAATGCCTTTGTTGAAGGCGTGACGCAGGATGGCGCGGCCGTTTTCAAACACATCAACACCCCCAAAGTTATGCCATAAGCCCAGTGAAACCGCCGGAAGTTTCAGGCCCGAGCGGCCACATCGGTTGTAGGTCATGGTGTTGTAACGCTTGTCGTTTGCTAAATAAGTCATGATTTATTCGTTTGGGTTTTGCTTCATCGAAAATACAAAATAATCGGTCAATAAAGAATTGGACAGTGAAATGGGCTGGTTTTGGCGCATGTGTACACCTGTGATTAAAATATGTTGAAAAACATCTTGACATTTAACAGCAATCAGTTTAACTTGTTCTGCGATAATATCCAGATCGTTTCATCATTGATCTGGCAATAATTTAAAATCCAAAAATGTCTATTTATGGCTACTTTGAAAGAATCACAACAGCGGGATTTTGTATCCCAATTTATCCTTTTAATAACGAATAGTGCCGAAGAAATGATCGCCGCCGGTTACGATCCGGCAGAGTTGATTGCGAAACTACAGCAAGAACTGGATGGGGCCAACGCTGCCGAAGCGGCCCAGACAGATGCAGAGATTGCCGCACAAAATGCCACCAAGGCAGCTCAGCAAACATTGACACAGGCTTATACGAGTGCCTCGAATGCTGTGGAGCTGGTAGCTGGTTTGTTGGGCAAAAACCATAAACTGGTAAAAGAAATCCGGAAATTGAGGAAGTAACTGTTCTAAATAAAAAAGTGGGATATAATAAGCATATCCCACTTTTTTATGGTTCCTTCCCTTTTTTAAGGGAAGGTGTTCCGATGTCCATCGGAACGGAAGGGTCAGAAAATAACCAAGCCATTTTGAAACCAGAATGCTGCTTCGGTGGGGCTTTGCCCCAAACCCCAGTTCCTTTTTTGCCTTGATGCCAAAAAGGAACCAAAAAAGATCAAGGCTGACGATGCTTTGGCTGGAAAACTACAGATCAGTCACTCCCCGAAAACCAACTCCGATCCTGAGTACAGGATCGTCAAACAGGGTTTTCTTAGCCAGTGCCTTCGCGGTTTCCTTCCCTTGTTTTCCAAAGCCAAATCCTCGTAGGCCAACTAAGCCCGCCTGCTTGGAGGCTCATTTTACACCTTTTCGAAGGTCCGGCATAAAGAAGCATTGAGAATAAACAAACGTTTTGCGATGCGGCGTCCGTCAATAAAGGCCGGACAGGCATGCTGGCTGGGAGCATTCAAAATACCGGGTGGTTGCGCATTTCAACCCCGGGTTCCGTTTCACTCCACCCAGCCTGTTCCGATAAAATCAGAAGGGCTATTGTTGTTTAATCCCGTTGGGGTAATCGGTTTCTCTCGGAGAGGCCTATAAATTTAATAGTTCTTGTGACCCCATCATATTTGTGTATAAGGGTAGCTTTTACAAGGGAAGGAAATCCAACCACCTGCGATGGTGCGAACTCCGGTGTCGCGGTTTTCGAACTGCGATTCTTTCTTGTTTATTTTTAACCACAGAGAACACAGATGATAAGGATTGGAAATCATGACCTAAAGTCCATTCGGGTGCTAGCCACGAATGCACGAATGAATAGCTCATGGCCTGCGGCCATTCGATTGTTGATCCACAAATGACACGGATTCCATCAATTTTTTTAACCGCTTCTAAAGCCTGATCCCATTGGTCGCAAGCTGACGACGTTAGCAGGTCGTTCTTTCCTCGCAGGACGGACAAACCCTAACTTATGGAGCGTCTTTCCGAACTTGTTTCGGAACCTGTTAATAAGATGAACCAAGGCTATTGTTTTGCTTTTTGACCCTTCCGATTCCGATAAATCGAAACCACCTTCCCTTTTCCAACTACCATTATACACAACTCTATGCATATTGATCCTCCCTTGATCTGGACTTTTTTGAAAGAACCAGACGACAGAACCCAACGGAAAAGTTTCGATCCTTAAGTCCCCCACTTCACCCTAAGGTGAAAGCAGCGCCGGCCGTCAAAGTCGTCCGGGCCGGCGTTGGCGGGAAGGATTTTTGGCGGGTATCCGGGGTTGTGCGCCGGAAAGAAAAAATCCTGACGCGGGGAGAAGGATCACTTTGACTAGATTTTTGCATCCTTTTTATCAATGAAACGAGCATGTAAAAGTCTTTATACACAGGAGAATCATTATGAGCGAGTTCCATCGAATACCTTATAAAATCAAAAATATTATGAGATGAAAAAGGATGTGCCCGTCCGGCATTAGGACAAAGAAGCATTGAGAATAAACAAACGTTTTGCGATGCGGCGTCCGTCAATAAAGGCCGGACAGGCATGCTGGCTGGGAGCATTCAAAATACCGGGTGGTTGCGCCTTGTTTGATGTTGCGCATTTCAACCCCGGGTTCCGTTTCACTCCACCCAGCCTGTTCCGATAAAATCGGAAGGGCTATTGTTGTTTAATCCCGTTGGGGTAATCGGTTTCTCTCGGAGAGGCCTATAAATTTAATAGTTCTTGTGACCCCATCATATTTGTGTATAAGGGTAGCTTTTACAAGGGAAGGAAATCCAACCACCTGCGATGGTGCGAACTCCGGTGTCGCGGTTTTCGGCCTACGCTGCTTTCGCCTACCGGCGAAGTGGGGGATCACTTTAAAAAGTTTAAAAACTAAAAATAAGGTTTTCTATTCAAATCCATTGTGCTCTATCTTCTGGTTCTTAGAAAAAGTCCAGTTCAAGTGAGGATCAAAACTCATAGAGATGTGTATAAAAGGGTAGCTGTCCATGGGGAGTAACCCAACTTATTAGAGAATATCTATAATAAGTTGAAGTATCATAGATATATTCTAAAAGATTCTCTTTCGGGAGAAGGGTAGAACGCTTCGGGAGAAGGGTAGAACGCTTCGGGAATAGGGTAGAATGCTTCGGGAGTAGGGTAGAATGCTTCGGGAGAAGGGTAGAACGCTTCGGGAATAGGGTAGAATGCTTCGGGAATAGGGTAGAATGCTTCGGGAATAGGGTAGAATGCTTCGGGAGAAGGGTAGAATGCTTCGGGTTTACTTTTTAAACGAAAAGGTGGTTGTTCCAATGTTGTTGCCATCGGCAAAAATATCGACGGTATATTCGCCGGGAATCAGGGGCTGCTCCCCTGTATTGTCCCAAAAAATATTCACCGGCAAGTCATTGCCTTCGTAAGTTACTTCGCGCATGGCCGAGTACTGAATACGCAAATCTTCGAATGGAAAAAGGTCGTTCTTCGACTTGAGCAGCAGAATCTGATCGGGCCGCTGGATGCGGACATAAATATTTTTGGCGCCGCGTTGGGCAGTAATGTTTTTTCCCAAGGTGAAGTTAACTTGTATTTTCTCGGCTTTCGAGCTGTTGCTGACATCATTTCCCCGGGAGTTAATTCCAAAAGCAGTTAGCCCCTGAGCTTCCAGTGTAGCCGCTTTTTCAACCCGCTGCGACAAGCGTTTCTTGTCTTTTTCCAACTGTACCTTTTGGGTTTCAATCTGGGCATATTCCTGTTTCACCTGGGCGTTCTCCTCCATTAGCTGTTGGTTCCGGCGGTTCAGCGAATCGACCTGCACAATGTAATTCCGCATAATACGCCGCAGCGATCCCACCTCTTCGCGGTACTGCTCAATTTGCGCGTAGCTGGCTTTCTTTACCTGTCCAATTTCCAGCATCAGGTCTTTCACCTTGGTTTGGGCGATAAACAATTGCGAGTTGACCGTGTCATTATCCGTTTTCAGGCTATCGTAATTTTGTATGATTTCGTTCAACTCAACCTGGATGGAGTCTTTCTCAGAATTCAACGATTGCATAATCTGTTTGTGTTCGCCCCGCTGCATAAAAAACAGCACCACGACAACAATTAAAATGACCGCCAGGAAAATCACAATCAAGTTATTGCGCCTTTCCTTATCGGTATCACCCAGTGAGAATTTTTTCTTTTTATTCATTTTCGAATCGCCCATACTTCCAGATTTATTGTTTTATAAACAACGCCCACAAAATTAGTATTATTTTGTGGGCGGTCAAATCTTGAAAGGCGTACGACAACATTCCCTTTCATCAATAATTTCAGAAATCAACCCGGATTTAATGACAACGAAAAACGCGAAAGACACAAAAAGGGATACGTCTTCGACGTAACTTGTCCTGCCTGTCCGGTAGATTCCGAAACAAGTTCGGAATGACGCTGCTGTTGCTGCGGTTCGTACACCCAATCTTGAAAGGCGATGAAGCGTATGGTTTAAAAGATATTCCCCAGTTTGATTCCAAAATAAATGGTGCGGGGTGAAAGCGGTCCGTAAATGTAGCCGGGGTCGCGGTCAATGCCATGGTCAAAATCATCCTGATAGGCATCAAACAGGTTTTTTACACCAGCGTACAGTTGCAGCGACAAATCACTGGACAGCTCGAAGTCATGGCTTATTTTCAGTCCCAGATCGAAAAACGGATCCACCTCGTTCAATTGTCCTTCTTTCGGGTTGGCCAGGGTGTTCCCGAAATAGGGAATCAGCATTTTGCCGGTATAGTTTCCGGTAACCGAAGCTTTAAAGGATGCCGTGGGCGAATAGCTCAAGGCCAGGTAACCGTAGCTGTTTGGCGTACGGAAAAATCGGCGCTCGTTAAACTCCTGTGGCTTTTCAAACTTGCTTTGTTGAAAGGTAAAGCCCGACTGCAGCATCCATCGGATTCCCGGCGAAGCGTTCAGCTCCAGGTTTACACCCTGCACTTTAGCACCATCGTCGGCATTGGTGCGGGTATAAACCACCTGCCCGTTTTCATCGGGCGTTCCGTATTGGTTGGTGAAAGGATTTTCGAGTACTGTGTAAAAGCCTTCGGCCAGCAGTTGCGTTTGCCAGCGCCCAAAGGTTTGCGAAATATCGACCGAAAAGGTGGCGCTGTGCGAGTTCTCCTGTTCCAGGTCAGGGTCATTTTCATGAATCACCCGGCGTGCCCCCGACGTTTCAATGTGTAAATCCTCGTCGAAAATTTGCGGGGCCCGGTAGCCTTTGGCAAAGCTCGAACGAAGCTGCACGTTTTCCGTCAGGTTGAAAAGCGCACTGGCCCGCGGACTGAACACATTGCCGGAAATATCGCCATTCGAATCGGCCTGGTCAGTGATGGCATAATGCTCGACCCGAAAGCCAAACGACAAACGCCACTTTTCAGTTACCCACTCATTCTGGGCAAAAAATCCGTAGGTTTTTACCGACTGATCAGTGATGGTAGTGGTACCTACATGTTCCATCGTTTCAACATCGAGGTAACCCAGCTTCTTGTCGGTCAGGTCATCGCCGGACATTTCCAGACCCATCACCAGTTCCGACGGCGAAAACAAAAGCCGATCGAAATCGCGATGGTACTGCGAGCCCAGCGAATACGCCAGGTCTTTGGTATGCCCATAGGCCGACAAATCCTGCTCTGCTCCATAGTACGATCCGCGATCAACATGCTGCATGGCCGCAAAAAAGCTGAGCTTATCGTGATCGCGCATGAACTGGTCAAAAGTGAGGTTCACCGAGTTGATTTCGTGATCCACAGCTTCCGAAATATCGGCTTCGTGGTTTGGCACATCAAAATCGCTACCTCCCCGGCGCGATTCATTGATAAAAAAGTAATCGAGGTTTACTTTTGAGCGAAGTCCCATCCGCTTAAAAAAGCTGGCGCCGAACGTACTATTTTCAATGTCCGACATTTCTGAAAAACCATCGTCGTTGGCATCATACGGGTCACGCTGGCGTTTAAAGCCGTAAAAGCTCATGCCCGAGCGGTAATCTTCGCTTACAACGGAGCCATTCATGCTTAAATTGAAATCGGTATCGCCATTTTTGCCAATGACTGACATGGAGCTGTTGATGCTGTAAATATCCTGTACCGGCTCCTTGGTGATCAGGTTGATGGTGCCGGCAATGGCGTTGCTGCCAAATAAGGCCGAGCCGCCACCACGAACCACTTCGACCCGGTCAATCATGTTGGCCGGAATCAACTCCAGCCCGTACACGCCAGCGAGTCCGCTAAACACCGGTCGGCTGTTGATCAGGATTTGCGAGTAGGGTCCTTCCAGTCCGTTCATGCGCACCTGGGTGAAACCGCAATTCTGACAGTTGTTCTCCATACGCAGGCCGGGCGTAAAATTCAGGCCTTCGCTCAAAGTCACACTTTGGGTGCTTTCAAACAGTTTTGGGCTGATGGTGCTGATAATGGTGGATGCTTCGCGGCGCGATTTTTCGCTCCGGTCGGCAGAAACCACCACCTGCTCCAAGCCAATGTCGTCAGCCTTCAGCTCGGCCAGCAGGGTAACAGGTTCACCGATTTTAAAATTCAGATCATACGATCGGGGCTGAAAGCCCACTGCCGAAACCACCACCTGCTGTTTGCCTTCGGGAATGCCCACTAGCTTGTAGTGTCCGCTGGCATCGGCAGCCGTTCCCATGGTGGTTCCTTTCACCATCACGGTTGCAAACGGAATGTGCTCCTCGCCGGAACGCACATCACCAAAAAGCATGGTGTCTTCTAACTTCTCTTTTGGAATATCTTTGGCATAAGCCAGGAAATAGGTCAGTGACATAAGCGCCACAAAATAAAATTTTTTCATATCGAGTTGATGCAAGTTTTTTCCGTTCCTTCCATTCCATCTGGAATAGAAAAACGATCAAGTGATTATTCGGGATGATTTCCTGGATACAAAATTATACCCACTGAAGTAGATGACAATCCCTAAAAGTTGGTAAATAGTGCCGATAAAACGGAACGATTTACATAAAATGAAGGGTTTTTCCCTTACAAGTTATGAGTTGGGCGGGCCGCGAAGGTAATTCGGATTGGTGCTCTGAAAGGGATAGTTGAGCACGATGGGAAATTCTGCAACTTCAGCTGCAGAAACCTCAACAATGACCGGTTGTATCGGCTCGGAGGTGTCGAAATAATCGAGAAAAAACGCCTGGTAATAACAGGCTTCTGTGTCGGTATGTGAGTGATGCTCCTGGCTGTCTGCTTTACGGTTAAAGGGGTGCGCGTGTTTTACAACCATGCCGTTTGAAAGCACATGCAGGTGCATATTGCTCATGGAGTTGGCCAGTAAACCCAAGTAGACTGGCAAAACCAGAAGAATAAGTAGTTTTATATATTTGCGTAAGCGCATCATTTGAGTGCGCAAATATAAAAACTGTTTTCTATTTGGAATTATTCTTAATTACAAAAGACAAAAACTTAACATACCCTTGGCAAAGAAAAAGCTCGATATTGAATTACACAGTTATGGTCAGTATACTGCATGGGATCGAACAAGCCGTGAACTTCCCCGAATTTTGGAGATCACCCAGGTCGTTCAGGCCGAAATCGGAACTGAGTTTGGCTATCTGCTGAAAATTCGGAAAGGAAAAGGGAAAAAACTGGAATTTAGAATCATTCACCCGCCTTTTAAAGATGAGCAGGGAACTATCGCACGGGATTTTACGGGCGAGTATTACATCAACAGCAACGACTACAGCTTCTTTTTGGGCGACTGCATTTGGGAACCACTCGAAGACAAGCTGGGGCCATGGTGTTTAATCACATCCCTCGACGGGCAGGTGATTGCGGATAAAACACTTCAATTGGTTGAAAAAAAGGGCTAAGCTTCTTTTTCCAGCAGTTGTGCCAGTTCGGCATAAGCTTGGTCGCACACCACCAGCAAATCTTCTCCAACTTTCCGGTAGTGATTTTTTACAAGCTTGGGGTTGTCTTTTCCATCGGGATGATTGATACGTCTGCGCAGATCGGCATGCTTACCCATGATATTCTGCACAATCTTATAGGCTGCTTCCTTGTCAGCATTTTCAAAATAATTGGCGTACTGAAAACAGTCAACCACGACCATTGAAACCAAGTAATCAATGTCTTTCTTAAGATCCCGAATGCTTGCCATAATTAGTTAATTTCTGAAGTTAATGGATATTTAATGTGTTCTAAGTCTGTTAGAATGGCGCTGACCGATCCGACCAGTATTTTTGTTTCCACTTTCACCGGAATCCGGTTACGGTCGGCGGTAAACCACACGTTCATGTGTTCACCATCAGGGAAAAAATCGCCACCCAGCAAAGCAATTAACACATGGTAGCATCGAAACTTCCGCCCGTTACGCGTTTTCACTTCTTCCTGCCCCAGGTAGCGAAAGTACAAATCTTCTGTCTTGTTATCAACCAGCATGCTAAAATTAACTTTCTCCCTTTTTTTCAGGCGGTCAAAGTCGTAAGCGCGAAACTGGTACACGGTGCTCAACATGTCAGCTGTATTTGCTTTCCACATCAGCGTGTCACGAAATGGGTCTTCCTTCTCACGTTTGATATGCGAGTAAATCTTATGCTGTGCATCATCAAACGCATATTCATGCATGGTCGAGCTTTTGGCGTGGTTCACCTTCCGGATAAAGTAATTGGGTTTAAGCCCTTCGTAGATTACCCGGCTTACGAAAGTATCGCGCACCGAATAAAACAGGTCGTATGCCTTAAAGCTCTTACCTATGGCGGTAAAGAGCCATTTCTTCTGTGAAGCGTGTCGAATGGTATCGGCTGTAAAGATCACTTCACCTGCGTTAACCCATATGAAATGCCAGTTGTAATAAGCGCCATAGGTAAGTTTTTCACCAGGCAAGAATGCCTGATTGGCTCCGTTTTGTGCGCTTGTGTGTGATGGATACAGAAAAACGGCCAAAAAGAAAAGCAAGCTAAAAATCGCGGGAACCCTCTCGTTTCGGTTGGGTATTATTCCTTTTATTTTTGGCATCCTCTTTTTCTTTTTCTTCATCAATTAATTCCTTCTCGTATTGAATCATCGGCAATGCCCAGGCTTCCCGAACCTCAAAATTAGAGCGAAGTTTCAGAATCTTTTGGAAATACAAGACCTGTTCGGGCTGAATGCCTTCATCCAGGTTTCCGGTATCCCATACCCCGTTTTTGTTCCAGTCCAGGATCAGACGAATTTTATACTTGTCGGGCTTCAGATATGGGAATTCAATTTCGCTGTCTTTAGCAATCCGGATTTGCTGCAGCACTTTTTCGTTCTCTGTATTTTCCAGAAGCTGAACGATGCCGTAATCAATCAATCCACTAATATTTAAAATGATTTTAGCATAATAGCTTTCTTCCTGAATCCCGATCCGTTGATTGAGCATGTTGTTTGGATGTCCGGAGTAACTATAGGCAGCAGCCGAATCAATCTGAAACCGGTATTCCTCTTCAAACTCCCAGGGATAACGGATGTAATACTTCCGTGCCGAAAGAGAGTCCTGCCAAATCTCGAATGTGCGTGCTTCTTCCAGCGTGTCTACTTTCTGGTACAAACTGATCATGGACCAGTCGAATGATTCCAGTGGCTCCGGAGCCTCCAGGACAATGTTGCTGTAAACATCAAAACCTTTGCCCTTCAAATTGTGCTTAAAAGTAATATGTGGAATGGGTTCAGGCTGATCTTCGTCCTCCTTTTTCCGTCTCCGTCTGCTGGTATCTTGGGGTTTTGAATAATTAAGCAGCAAGGTGTCGTGGGTCATCACCAGGTTCTGAAGGCTGTCTGCTATTTGGTAGCTCAGCTTCATTTTCAGCGTATCTGAATTGATTAAGACCGTATCGGTAACCCATAACACAAGCGAGTCGCGTGTGGCGTTGTATTCGAGGTAATGCCAGTCATCAGTAGTTTTTGCTGGTTGTAGCAACTCAATTTGAAACGAGTCGGTTATTGACTCCGAAAAATTGAACCGAACCAAATTTGCCCGTTCACGCTTGTAATCATCGAGGTACTGATCAAAGAACTCTTCTTCAAAAAGCATTAGAAAGAAGGGTGTTTCCAAGGCATCCCTCCGTTTGTCCTTGATGCTAAGGGTATCTTCTGAGTTGAGTTCCGATTCGTAATCTGGTAAGACCAAATCCTGCGGAACAACCAGAGAATCAAGAAAAGCGATCTGCTCCAATTCCTGGTTGTAGGTCATGCTATTGTCGGCATCAAGCAACGCATACAGGCGGTAGGTTCCATGAGCAATGTTACTAAGCAGATAAAAACCTTCTTTGTCGGTTTTGGCAATGTAGTCCGGAATACTGTCCTTAAAAGCCCCCACCTCCTTCATGGAGTGAAGCATAACCACAGCACCCTCAATGGGCTCCAGGTTTTTGGCATCTTTCACATAGCCTCCAATCATCAGGCTATCAAAGTCGGGGCCGGTGCTAAAAGAGAATCGAAAATCCTCCAGGGGATTTTTCTCGTTATTATCAGCAATGGCATCTTTAAAGTCGAGTGAATAGGTTTGGTTCTCCTTAAGCTCATCGCCCAAATCGATTGTCAGCGTCTTTGATTTTGTCCGAATCATTGGCCTTTTTTTCAAAGGAGGAGAAACCACCAAAGCTTCCCGAAGCTGATCGCTGATCACAAACTCATTGAAGGTAAGGCTAACTTCCGTTCCTTTATAATTTCGCCCGTTAAACTCAGGAATTGTCCGCACGACTACTGGTGGAATAGAGTCCTTTGCGCCACCAGTTGGCATTCCGGGGTTGGCACACGAAGTGGTGAAAACCAAGTATCCGAGGTAGGCAAAAAAAAGTATGGGAAAGATTTTTTTCATGTTTTCAACGTCCGTACAAACATACAAAATTCAGTTCGTTTTGCAGACTTCACAATTTTTTTAACCGACGTAGCAAGTTTCGCCTGAACCTTACTCCACGGTCACTGATTTGGCCAGGTTCCGGGGTTGGTCCACATCGCATCCACGCGCCACCGCAATGTAATAAGCAAACAATTGAAGCGGAACCACCGTTAATAAGGCCGCCACTGCCGGATGTGATTCCGGTACTTCAAACAGGTCATCGGCCATTTTGCGCAGTCCGTTATCGCCTTCGGTTACTACCGCAATAATGTTTCCTTTGCGAGCTTTCACCTCCTGAATGTTGCTGACCACTTTCTCGTAATAGCTGTCTTTGGCTGATACCACCACCACCGGGAGATTATCATCCACCAGGGCAATAGGACCATGCTTCATTTCGCCGGCTGCATAACCTTCGGCGTGAATGTAGGAAATCTCTTTCAGCTTGAGCGCCCCTTCCAAGGCAACAGGGAACAAGTATCCCCGGCCCAGGTAAAGCGCATTCATTGCATCCTTGTATTTTTCGGCCACCGTCTTAATATAAGGATGGCCCAGCAGGATGGTTTCCAGTTTTTCAGGAATGGCCAACAGTTCACCAATCAGCATTTCGTAAAACTCCTGATCAATTTCACCCCGTTCCTTTGCCAATTTGAAAGCCAGCAAGGTTAATACCGTTACCTGAGCGGTAAACGCTTTGGTTGAAGCCACGCCAATCTCAGTGCCTGCATGGGTGTAAACGCCGGCATCGGTTTCGCGGGCAATGCTTGAACCAACGACGTTGCAAATGCCCAATATTAAGGCGCCTTTTGATTTGGCCATCTTTAGCGCAGCCAGCGTGTCGGCTGTTTCGCCACTCTGACTTATGGCAATCACCACGTCGCCTTCGCGGATGATCGGTTTGCGGTAACGAAACTCCGAAGCATATTCAACCTCAACAGGCACACGGGCATATTCTTCTATCAGGTATTCGGCAACCAGAGCGGCATGCCACGATGTTCCGCATCCAATAATGATGATCCGGTTGGCAGCTGCTATCTTCGGAAAAACATCGATCAATCCCCCCAGCACAATGTCGTTTTGGTTGGGTCTGATCCGTCCGCGATAAGTGTCGGAAATGGTTTTGGGTTGTTCAAAAATTTCTTTCAGCATGAAGTGCTCAAAATCACCTTTATCCAAATCACCGATAGTTAAATCGACTTTTGTGATCTTAAAATTAGCCGGAATATTTTGTACCGTTTTTAGGGTCAGGCTATTTTTCTCAATAATCGCCACATCGCCATCATTCAAATAAATCACGCTATCGGTGTATTCTACTATGGGGCTGGCATCCGAAGCTAGAAAATATTCGCCCTGACCAATGCCAATCACCAACGGACTACCCATTCGGGCGGCGATCAACCGGTTGCGCTCGGCCTTGCAAATCACCACTATTCCATAAGCGCCAACCACTTTCGAGAGTGCAAGGCGAACTGCAGTTTCTGCATCTTCAACCTCTTCCATCAGGTAGAAGTATTCCACTAAGTTGGCTAGCACTTCGGTGTCGGTGTCAGACTCGAACTCAAAACCTTTGGCTGTCAAATCCTTTTTCAACCGGGCATAATTCTCGATAATACCATTGTGAACCAGCACAAAGTTGCCGTGCATGGACTGATGCGGATGCGCATTCACATCGTTTGGCTCACCATGTGTTGCCCAACGGGTATGGCCTATGCCCAGATGTCCCTGGATGTTTTTGTCGGCTACAAAAGCTTCCAGTTCACTTACTTTCCCTTTACGTTTATACACGTTCAGGGAACTGTTATAAATAGCAATACCGGCGGAATCATATCCCCGGTATTCTAGTCTTTGCAATCCTTTGAGCAGGATTGGATATACATTTTTATCTCCGATATAGCCTACTATTCCGCACATAATTCATGTTGATTTTATCGTGGAATGGATTGTTTGCGTTAGTTCAATTTGGTATACGTCACTTGCAGGCGAATTCCGGCATGACTTGATGCCCCTTTTAGAACTACCCGCCGCACTTTTTCATTCCGAAAGGAAGGCGCCAGGTAAAATCCATAATTATCCACCTTATTATTAATGATATTCTGCAAATGATGGGTGATGTTGAATGTGTAAGTTGCGTTGGTCGAATTATACTTTCCTCCATACAGACTGGATGACAAGGCAAAATCAGCTGGCAAATACTCCTTTCCTTCTTCATCAATCCCGGTAAGAATCAAATCGGCTGGAATCCGATATCGATGGTAATCCGATGCCACGGTGTCCACCTGAAATACCAGTGCAGCTTTGTTGATGATAATATTGTTGACACCGGAAACAGAATCTCTCCAGTTCTCCAACGTCGGAATATCAAGCTTTGCCCGCAGTCCTCCCATGGTTTGCAGGTAAATTAAGCTATCAGGCGACTCGGGATGTTCCACCAGTTGATCTGCAAATTCAGTCGTTGAATAATCATGCCGAAAGCTAGTAATTCGGGCAGAATTGGCATTGATTCGGTAAACAAATCGGAGTGAGTCAGTGACCAAAGTATCTGTCACCTTGGTGTAGTGTATGGTTAAGTTTGAACCGGTAGCTAAGGTATACAAACTCATCAATGCTCCATCATTACTGATATCCTGTGACTCCACGTACAGCCCCTTGAAAAATTTCACAAAAGCTTCGTTGTCCACCATATCCAGCGAATCAGCCTGAATCAGTCGCTCTGCTAAACTGTTGTCCAGTTTGATCGCCAGCTCCTGAATCAAGGTATCCTTTTTGGTTGAATCCAGACGAAAGACCGGATAATAATCCAACTCACCAATCGCTGGATTATTAGCCAGTGCTTTCAGATCCACATCCTGATAATAGGGATAGTCGCCTGTACCAGTGGCATTAGTGGTATCAATAAAAATATCTTCGGTGAGCTCATAAACTTTCAGCGACTGCATGGTGGTGGTATCGCCATACATTTCTTTATAAAGCAGGTACAAAACCAACGAATCCATCTGGAAGGTCTCATCAAAATTCGGATAGGTAGCCAGGCGAACGTGAAAAGCCAAATCAGCCGTTGTTTTCCCAAAAACCGGATCATTGAATGTCCCAAATAAATTAAAATTTGGCTCGTCGGTACGAAGCCGGAGATCCTTTTCGGTGTAAGCCTTGATGGAGGTGGAATCAACTGCCAAATCAACTGTTTTCAGATCTGATCCCGGCAGTAATTCCATTCCGATACTGTTCGGATCTTCTTTACAATTCCACAGAATAAAAGCCAATAAGGCAAAAACTATCGCTAGTTTCCCTGATTTTTCTAGTTTTCTTTTCACGTAAACATTGTTTTTTAGTCTATTCACACCTTACATCACCTTGTCGTATAAATCATTGTAGGCGTCAATGTAAGTTTCCTCTGACTGATAATTTAAAAATAATTTTTCTTTGGACTGAATATATGCAGCCAAATCCGGATTAATCTGCTCGCTGCCTTGAATGATAGCATCGGCATATTCAATCGCGATTTTACTCATATTTTCATAGGTCGGCTTTTTCAAAAGTTTTAAATCATCTTCAGTAACACCTTCTAACATCGCATTGCGTATTGTATTAGGGCTTAACGAACTTTTAAAGTTTTCATTGTATACCGAATAGATCACTTTTGAATTGGCAAACAAAGGGTCATCACGATACGCCCTTTTGATATAAAGTGGAACAAGTGAGGCTAACCAACCATGACAATGAATCAAATCAGGAGCCCAGCGGAGTTTATTCACCGTTTCTAATACTCCCCGTGCAAAAAACACGGCACGTTCGTCATTGTCTTCAAATTCTTTTCCCTTTTTATCTCTCAAAATCTCCTTTCGATGGAAATAATCTTCATTGTCAATAAAATAAACCTGCATACGGGCAGCCTGAATGGAAGCCACCTTGATGATTAACGGGTGATCGGCATCGTTTATCACCAGGTTCATCCCGGATAAACGAATTACCTCATGCAACTGATTTCTGCGTTCATTCACATTACCATATCTCGGCATAAACGTCCTGATCTCGCGGCCTTTCTCTTGAACGCCTTGTGGTAAAAACCTCGACTTGACCGACATTTCTGATTCTGGAAGGTAAGGTGTAATTTCCTGAGAGATAAATAATACTCTTTTCTTTTCCATTGAAAAATAGCTGAATTTGAATATGCGAAATTAGTAAAAATATCGCGAATATTCAATTTTAGGCAGTTACGGGTATCTTAAAAAAACTTAAGAAGTGGGACTGCCGTTTGTTTTGAATTATTTATTTACTTTGCATCTCTAATTTTTGTCCTGCATGCTGGTAATAAAGGAAATAACAGAATTACAAGAACTGATTGATCGGAAGAAGAAAGCGGGAGAAACCATTGGTTTCGTGCCCACCATGGGAGCCTTACATTCGGGGCACATGTCACTGGTTGAAGTTGCCGGACAACAGGCTGACTATGTCGTTGTTAGTGTCTTTGTCAATCCCACTCAGTTCAATGATGAAAATGATTTAATTAATTATCCGAGAACACTGGATCAGGATCTTGACATGCTGGATGAAACATGCTGCCAGCTGGTATTTGCCCCTGAGGTGGAAACCATGTACCCCGAACCAGATACCCGCCAGTTCAACTTTGGCAAACTGGAACAGGTAATGGAAGGACAGTTTAGGCCGGGTCATTTTAATGGGGTGGCGCAAGTCGTTAGTAAACTGCTTTTTATGGTAAAGCCCGACAAAGCTTTTTTTGGGCTGAAAGATTTTCAACAGTTCGTTATTGTAAAAGCTCTGGTAAAACAGTTAAATTTGCTGGTCGAAATTGTAGCGTGTCCAATCATGCGCGAAAAAGACGGCCTGGCTATGAGCTCGCGCAACCAGCGGCTGAGCAATGAGCAACGCAAGAATGCGACGCACATTCACCGAACGCTGACAGCCGCGCGACACAAAGCCGGAGAAATGAGTGTAAAAGACCTCAAAAAGTGGGTCGTTGATACGATTGATCAAAATCGTTTTCTGGAAACAGAATATTTTGAAATAACTGATGATGAGAATCTTAATGCAATAACCAGCTGGGAAAGCCCACTAAACAAAGTCGGATGCGTAGCTGTTCATTGTGGTGAGGTCAGGTTAATTGATAATATTGTATTTGATTAAAAAAGTTACAACATGTTTATTGAAGTTTGTAAATCGAAAATACATAAGGTAAGTGTTACCGAAGCGAACCTGCAATACGTTGGAAGTATCACGATTGATGAGGATTTGATGGATGCAGCCAACCTAATTGAAAATGAAAAAGTTCAGGTGGTGAATATCAACAACGGTGAGCGGCTGGAAACATACGTCATCAAGGGCGAGCGAAATTCGGGAGTGATTTGCCTGAATGGGCCTGCTGCGCGGAAAGTAGCCGTGGGTGATGTGGTGATTATTATTTCGTATGCCACCATGGACTTTGAAGAAGCTAAAACCTTCAAACCCAGTCTGGTATTTCCGGATATCGAAACAAATAAAATTGTTTAAACCTGGTTGAAACCATATTTAAAACCCCGGAGCTTTTTTTAGCCTCGGGGTTTTCTTATTTTTACTGAATAAGTTTCAGCTAAATCATGAACGACATTTCCCAGAAAATCTACCCCTCTTTTGAAGCTTTTTTTGAAAAGCTGAAAACATGGAAAACAAACAACTACAAGCTGGTCTTTACCAATGGCTGTTTCGATTTGCTGCATCGTGGTCATGTTGACTCTCTGATGAAGGCGGCTCGGCTGGGCGATAAACTTGTTGTTGGGCTCAACACCGACCAGTCGGTGAATCGGCTTAAAGGAGCAAATCGCCCGTTGATGGATGAGCAATCACGAGCCACCTTAATCGCCACCATGCAAATGGTTGATGCTGTGGTGTTGTTCAACGAAGAAACACCTTACAACTTAATCAAAGCCATTCAGCCCGATGTATTGGTGAAGGGAAGTGAATATGCTGTTGAAGAAATTGCCGGCCACGATCTGGTGCTGGCGCGCGGTGGAAGCGTTGAAACCATTGAAATGAGCGAAGGCATTTCCACTTCAGCCTTAATTGAAAAAATTAAAAACCTCTGACATGGCCAAATTGAAAACCGTTTATACCTGCCAAAATTGTGGCAGCCAGTCGCCCAAATGGGTGGGGCGATGCACCAACTGTGGAGAGTGGAATACCTACGTAGAAGAAGCGGTGGTCAAAGAAACTAAAAGCCCGTTGAGCTCGCGGACGGCCAGCGGCGCCAAGCCACAAAAACTGACAGAGGTGAGCGCGGAGCAAATTCAACGGATCGACTGCCACAACAAGGAACTGAACCGCGTTCTGGGCGGTGGTTTGGTTCCCGGGTCGTTGGTGCTGGTGGGTGGCGAACCCGGCATCGGAAAATCAACGCTGGTGTTGCAAGTCGCCCTCGATCTGAAATCCAAGCGGATTTTGTATGTATCGGGTGAAGAAAGCATTCAGCAAATAAAAATACGAGCCAACCGCTTGAAGCGAGAGAATGACAACTGTTACTTTTTAAGCGAAACATCGCTCGAGAATATCCTTACCCACTGCGAGCACCTGGAACCAGAAGTGCTGATCATCGACTCCATCCAAACCGTTTCAACAGCTTACATTGAGTCGTCGCCCGGATCCGTCAGCCAAATCAGAGAATGCACCAACGGCATCCTGAAATTCTCCAAAGAGCGGCAGATTCCGGCCATCTTAATCGGTCACATTACCAAAGAAGGAAGCCTTGCTGGTCCTAAAGTGCTGGAGCATATGGTGGATACCGTTTTGCAGTTTGAAGGCGAAAACCAGTACCTCTACCGGATTCTGAGGTCTATCAAGAACCGCTTTGGCTCCACTTCGGAACTGGGTATTTTTGAGATGAATAATGAAGGCATGCGCGAGGTGAGTAACCCCTCGGAACTACTCATAAACAAAGACCACGAAGGCCTGAGCGGCACAGCCATTTCGGGTGCCATTGAAGGCAACCGTCCGCTGATGATTGAAATTCAGTCGCTGGTGAGCACGGCCGCCTACGGAACCCCGCAACGTTCGTCTACGGGTTTTGATTTGCGCCGCCTGAACATGTTGCTGGCCGTGTTGGAGAAACGTGCCGGCTTTAAACTGGCTTCCAAAGATGTGTTCCTCAATATTGCCGGCGGCTTGAAAGTAGACGATCCGGCCATTGATCTGGCGGTAATCACGGCCATCCTTTCTTCCAACTTCGACCTAGCGGTTGACAACAAACTGTGTTTTACAGGAGAAGTGGGTTTGTCTGGCGAGATCCGCGCCGTTAACCGGCTGGAGCAGCGTATTGCTGAAGCTGAAAAGCTGGGCATGCAGAAAATCTTTATTCCCAAAAGCGGCAAGGGACTGGATCGAAGTAAATTCAAAATTCAGATTGAACCGGTGGACCGGGTTGAAGATTTTTTCAAAAAACTATTTCGAAAACAATAAACTGCTTCCCGGGCTTGGTCTGGATTCTGCTACAGGCAAAGCGCTAACCGTCATGGCTATTGGTGCCGGCGCCATGATCATTTCGCATGGCAACGACAGCTTTTTTTGGGTCGTCACGCAATTCAGCAAAATGTCGGTTGCAACTGGCTCCAAAACGCACACGGTGACAACCTTTTTTCAAGGCATAGTTTCTATACTTACGGTTTACTTGCTGAGTCTCTGGCTGTAGACTTTACATTTATTTAATGACGGGTCACACGGCTAGTAATTTGGTCGATAGGACTGGTCGTGAATGTACTTGGATTGGTTGTAAAACGGGTCGTTCAAACAGACAATGGCCAAACCTAGCTCGACAGCAGAGAAAACCAACCAGATGAAATTAAAGTTCCCCATGTTCGCGATAAATCCAAGTGCCGCAAAAACGATGGTTATGACCACTGCCCAGCGTTTTCCTTTAAAAATGCCAATGGTTACCACCACTTTTAAAATGAAAAGCGGCAAGCCAATAAACAACAATAGAAGGATAACCACACCAATCGCAAGCGATGGGATCATTGCACCAAGATCAGGAATCGCAAATGAAGTAAACAGTCCCCCAACAGCAATTCCAAATAAAGCGATAAAAAGAAACAAGATGGAGAATAAAATTTGGGACACTCCGATGATGCCCAATACGGTTCCCTGCCAAGGGATTTGAGGTTTTGAAGGCGGATAGAGAAGTTCCATAAATATTCAGTTAAAATTGGTAATGAAGATAAGACATTTTGATCTATCTCCCAAAAATCAATTTTATTTGACTGCCGCAAGAGTCAGGCAATTCAAAGATTCAATATTTTCCGTTTACTTTGTCTTGAAAATAAGCAAGTATGACCAATTTTTCACACCTGATTTTCGACCTGGATGGAACCTTAATCAACTCCAAGCTTGGACTGTACAATTCGCTCGACTATATGCTTAGCCAAATGCACATTGACCTGAACGGAGCCGAAATTGTTGACCAGTTGATCGGGCCGCCCATTCAGGATGGGCTGAAAAAGGTGCTGGGCTTTGATGACAAACAGGTAGATCTTGGGGTCAAGCTTTTTCGTGAATACTATAGCCAGCGGGGCTTATACGAAGGTGAATTGTACCCCGGCATACTGGAATTGCTGGAAGAATTGCAGCAGCAAGGAAAGCAGCTTTTTGTTGCCACCTCAAAAAAGGATGAATTTGTTTCAACCGTTTTGCGACATTTCGAGCTGGACCGCTACCTGGTTGATTCGCAGGGAGCAGGCGACGGCGGTCGGCATACCAAAGCCGGACTGATCACCGAGCTGATGGATCGCAACCAGATCACCCCTTCAGCAAAAGTGGTCATGATTGGCGATACGAAATACGATTTAATTGGCGGAAAGGCCAATGAAATCAGCACCATTGCCGTGGGCTACGGCTTTGGCAACAGCGAAGAACTTCAGGCGCTCGATCCCGATTATTTTGTTGAAGAAGTGGAAGAGTTGTTTGAGCTACTGGTGTGAGTGACGATTAATACGTCCCCTCAAACTGCCTCAAGAACCGCACATCGTTTTCGAAGAAGTGGCGGATGTCTTTGATGCCGTATTTCAGCATGGCGATGCGCTCGATCCCCATTCCGAAGGCAAAGCCGGTGTATTTTTTTGAGTCGATTCCGCACAAATCGAGCACGTTTGGATCGACCATGCCGCAGCCCAGAATCTCGAGCCAACCAGTGTATTTACACACGTTGCAACCTTTTCCACCGCAAATGGAACAACTCACGTCCATTTCGGCCGATGGCTCGGTGAACGGGAAATAGGAGGGGCGCAAACGGATTTCGGTATTTTCGCCAAATAGCTCGCGCGAGAAATACAGCAAGGTTTGTTTCAAGTCGGCAAACGACACGTTTTCGTCCACATACAAACCTTCGATTTGATGGAATATGCAGTGTGCACGGGCCGAAATGGCTTCGTTACGGAACACGCGTCCTGGGAAAATGGCTCGGATTGGCGGTTGTGTTTTTTCCATCACACGGGCTTGCACGCTCGAGGTATGTGTGCGTAACAATACGTCCGGATCTTTCTGAATAAAAAAGGTATCCTGCATATCGCGTGCCGGGTGTTCCGGAGGAAAATTCAGGGAAGAAAACACATGCCAGTCATCCTCTATTTCAGGACCTTCAGCCACGGTAAAACCTAAGCGGGCAAATATTTCAACAATTTCGTTTCGGACAATCGCCAGCGGATGGCGGGTT
>CAXXES010000004.1:0-1868792 GCA_963677175.2 uncultured Sunxiuqinia sp. | reverse complement strand
AATCAGTTTGCTCCAAGGTTTGCCCTCCTAAGATAACATTGGCCAACCCATAATCAGCATACGATTCATCTTCTTTGTATTGCTCATAGTAGCCTTCTCCTGCGGTGTAATGCAAGCCAAAATTTAAGTTGGTAAACCGATCTAACTGACTAGAATAGAATAACTGATAGTGATCCTGAAAATAATTATCCGTTTGATCCTTATAATATTGCTTATTGCCAAATTCATCGGTATACTCACCCGCTGGATTATATCGCCGATTTTCCTCCGGAACTGGATTTCCCCACCAGCTAATTCCAGTGCGCTGATCTCCGCTAATGATGTTGGCCTTGACCATGCTATTCTCAGTATAGTAAGCAGCACTAAGGAAGTAAGACTCATGGTCCACAAAAGCACGGTCAACATACCCATCCGAATTCAGCTTGGAATAGCGCGCGTCAACGGTAAACTTGCCATCGATTAGTCCGGTACCAACTTTCACGCTGTTTTTATTGGTACCGAATGATCCAACCAAGCTTTGAATCTCTGCGTAAGGTTCAGCATTAAAGGTTTCTGTCTGGAAATTGATGGTTGCACCAAAGGCAGCTGCTCCGTTGGTGGAAGTTCCTACACCCCGCTGAATCTGAACATTATCAACCGAGCTGGCAAAGTCTGGCATGTTTACCCAGAATGTTCCTTGCGATTCCGAATCATTGAGAGGAATACCATTGATTGTTACATTGATCCGTGAAGGATCGGTTCCCCGAATGCGCAGCGCTGAATAGCCAATACCAGTTCCCGATTCAGAAGAAGTTACAACCGACGGAGACAAACCTAATAAATAAGGAATATCCTGTCCTGAAGACTGCGTCTCAATATCTTCACGACTCAAATCAAAAACAGCTACCGGCGTTTTATCGCCCGCCCGTGTGGCCGATACTAGTACTTCTTCGGCCATAATGTGTCGGGATTTCAGCTCGATATCCAGCTTCGTATCGCCATCCACCCGCAAGTGAAGGTTCCTGGGCTCAAAACCCAGGTAGGAAACTTTCAGGGTATAGTTTCCTACATTAACATTTTTGAACTGGTACATACCATCTTCATTAGTTGATGTCCCTCGATAACTGCCAGACAAAACAAGGTTGGCACCAACCAGTTCTTCACCCGATTCATCCGTCACTTTTCCGCTTACCGAAAACTGTGCGAACGAATACACAAACAAACACTGCATCAGCAGCATTAATCCTAATCGTTTCATTTTTTAATAATTTTGGTTAATAAATAACCAATGAGGTAGGAATAAATCCCTATCGCCCTCCCTACGCCGGTACTAACCGGATCAGGTTCTTTGGGTATGATCTCAGTCCGTAAATTTTGGACACCCCATTGCGTAAACAACGCTACAAAGGTAGAAAAGAAAAAGTAAACTCTGCATTCTAAATTAGTCATCAAACAATCAAAAACATGAAAATATTTCAGCACCAACAAATTAAGGTCACGGACCTGTCTATTATTTTTGTTATCACTTCTCTCATAGTATATTAGAAGACAGAAATACGACAACAATTATTGCTTAGTACTTAAACAATGAAAATTTGACTTTATCACAGTCAAAATGTCCACTTATTTACACGCAACGGACCAAAACAACGTAATCATCCTGCTTGGCATAGCCTTTGATATTTTCAAAACGTTGTCATTAAATGTTAAACAAAAAAATAGGAGGATTTAACCATGTTACCATTGATGAGAAACAAAACAAACCTTCCAAATGTATTTGATGATTTCTTTGGAAGAAATTTCTGGAATGACGTTTTTGAAAAACCCGAATGGAACTCAAACCCAGCGGTCAATGTCTACGAGAAAAAAGACAATTTTGAGATTGAAGTGGCTGCTCCTGGTCTGGACAAAAAGGATTTCCACATTGATCTGAAAGACAATGTTTTGACAGTTTCTTCGAAAAAAGAAGAAACTAAAGAAGAAAAGGACGGAGAAAAAGTTGTTTTCAGTGAGTTTAATTACACGTCATTTAGCCGTTCATTCCGGCTCCCCGAAGGTGTTGATGCCAACGAGATTAAAGCAACACACAAAAATGGCGTACTCAAAATCTCGCTTCCCAAGCTGGAAACACATAAAACACAAGCTCCACGAATGATCGAAATTTCATAGTTTAGTAGGTTTAAGTTTACTTAATGGAAAGGCCTCGTAAAAACGGGGCTTTTTTATTATAGAAACTTTTTCTTTTTAAACAGCCAAAACTGAAAACCAACCAGAAGCAAAAGGATCGCAAAAAAAACAGCGAAAGCAAATGGGTTCTCAGCCATTGGAATACCAGCCAGATTAACACCAAGCAATCCGGTAAAAAAGCCCAGCGGCAAAAAGAAAGCCGCCACAATTGTCAACACGTACATACGCTTGTTCATCTGTTCATTTTGCCGGTTGTACAAGGTTTCCTGGCTTACCGTTCCCATGTCGCGCGCGGCATCCAGCATTTCGAGGTAACGAATCAGCTGGTCGGTAATTTCACGAAATCGAAGTTGTTGTTTCACGTTGATCCAACTGGTTTTTTCGAGTTGAATTTTCAACAAGGCGTCGCGCTCCGGCACCAAAAATCGTTTCAGTTGGATGATCTGGCGGCGCAAATTATGAATTTCATTCCGATAGTCATGTTCCTCATCGTCGAGTACCAGCTCTTCAATCTCAGCCGACCGGTCTTCAATATCTTCCATGACATCACTCATTCTGAAAACCAATCGCTCGCAAAGGAAAACAAGGAAATGCCCGGTTGACTTTGGTGGATTGCCCGCTTCAATTTGCTCAATAACATCATCGATTGACAAAACATTGCGTCGCTGAGAGCTGATGATCCTGTTCTTTGTGATCAGCAAGCGGATGGAAACCATGTCTTCAGGCTCCGCCCCTTCGGACAGATTTACGCCACGCAAAATCAAGAGCATATCGTCGTTCGAAATCGACATTCGCGGGCGGGTTTCCTCCTTCAGCAAAGCATCGGCAAACAACTCGTCGGCACCTTCCAGCGAATGAATAATAGCGGAGCTGTCCGGCAAATTTAAATCAAACTGCAGCCATTGATAAGCATGCTCCGGAATCGGATCATTGATATGATCTTCAGCGAGCCGTTCGACTTTCTTTGTTGCAGGAAAAATGTTATACGCGTGAATTAAGGACATAGCAAGAACGAATTAATTGTGATCAAGATACAAAGGATTTGTGACTTGAAGATGATCAGCCCAATGGAATTCTAAGGTCACGGACCTATTTGATATTTTCGGTTTCGCTTCTATCACAAATTGTTAAAGACTCGAAACATGACACTAAATTATTCGCATTACTTACTGCTCAACTTCGCGAAATGTTCTTTTCCCTTCGAGGTAAAATTTCCAGATGATGCTTTTGCACAGCACTTCATCGGGCCATGTTGACGTTGCCATTTTTTCCAAAGCCTCGCGCTTGTGTCGGATTTGCCGATGCGACCGGTAAAAAGCCCAATGCGCACGAATTACGCTCGTGAAGCCGCTAACGTTTCCCTCGCTCAAGAGTTTAAATGCGGCCACTCCGTCCAGTAGCATTCGCACCACAATCACTTTATAAAACTTATGTCTTGGAAGATTTTTATACAGTAACCACAGGCTGTTTCGGAAATTCAGAAACAATTTCTTCGGATTATCATATGAAAGTGACCCACCACCCAAGTGATAAACTTTACTGAAAGGGGTAAACTGAATTTTGTATCCTCTGTTCTTTAGGCGCCAGCACAAATCAATTTCTTCCATGTGCGCCCAAAAATCGGCATCGAAACCACCGCCCTGGTGAAAACAGTCGGATCGGATCGCCATGCAGGCACCAGTAGCCCAAAAAATATCGGTTACCTGGTCAAACTGCCCGTCGTCTTTCTCAACCACATTCAAAATTCGCCCGCGACAAAACGGATAGCCCAATTTATCGATGAAACCTCCGGCTGCTCCGGCATACTCAAATTCATCTTTCCGTTGCCAGCTCAGCACCTTGGGCTGAACCGCAGCCACTGTTTCGTCACGCTCCATCAATTCAATCAACGGATTGATCCAGTTTGGCGTTACCTCCACATCCGAATTCAACAAAATATAGTAAGTCGCCTTTATTTGTTGAAGCGCCAGGTTGTAACCCTTGGCAAACCCGTAGTTTTGATCGAGCTGTAAAATTTTTACCTGCGGAAAGTTTTCCTGAAGAAACGAAACGGATTCGTCAGTGGAATGATTGTCAGCGACAATAAGCTCAACATCATCGTCCTGACTATGCTGAATCACTGAGGGGAGGTACTGTTCAAGCAGCTTTTGGCCGTTCCAGTTGAGAATAACAATGGCAACACGGGATGAACTCATGCCGCAAAGATAGTCATGAAATCAGAATCCGGGAAAGAATACTAATCAGGTTTTCTTTCTCCAACCTGTTAAGCACTTCCTGCACTTTCGCCAATTTATTTTTCTTTCCTGAGTCGAGAATGGCTTTAATTTCCTTGAATTGCTTCCCGGTTAACTCTTCTTCCATGAACTCCCACACTTTGTCCACCGATGATTCTTGCTCCGGCAATCCCAAGTTTTCCAACTCCATAATAGCAGCCTCCAGTATTTCGTCGGCCTGCATTTTTACCGGGTCATCCGTTTTTTCATTGCCAGTAGCATCGCGCAAAGTCCAGCTTGAATAATCATACTTCAATTCAGCAATCATCTTCACGATGTTGTGGTTGGCACCAAAAATACGTTGAAGGAAAAGGGTGGTCTGGTTTTTCCATGCTTCCAGATCGAAGCTTTTCTCCGTCAGCTTTTCTCGCTGTTTTTTGAGTAGGGTAATTTCTTTTTCAGCCATTGTTGCTTTTTTGTGCAATTTAGTCTATTGGCTGACTTTGTACAACAACCAAGGCAAAAAAACTAGCCTAAATAGTGATTTACTTTTTCGAAAAAGGCAGGAAAATAATTTTCGTTTGATGCGATAATCTCTTTCCCATGCAGAAAGTTATCGCCTCCCTTGAAGTCGCAAACCTTTCCGCCGGCCTCTTTCAGGATGATAATTCCGGCAGCAATATCCCACGAATGCAGGGCATGTTCGAAAAAACCATCAAAACGTCCGCAAGCCACGTAAACCATATCCACTGCGGCCGATCCCATGCGGCGCATGCCACGCGTTTCAATCATGAAAAACTCCAGCAAACGCAGGTAATCGTTCAGCATCTCAAAATTGTAATACGGAAAACCTGTGGCCAGCAAAGCATCTTCGTGCGTGCTGCATTTGGAGACAGCGATGGGTTTTCCATTGAGCCAGGCACCACCACCTTTCCAGGCCGAAAAAAGCTCGTCCTGCCCAATTTCGTAAACCACGCCTGCAATGGGTTCGTCACCATCAATTAAGCCAATGGAAACCGAATGCGGAAAAATCCCATGAATGAAATTAGTCGTCCCATCCAGCGGGTCAATCACCCATTTAAGCTGCTCGCCATCTTCGGTAGCTGTTCCTTCTTCAGTAATGTAACCTGCTTCGGGAATCAGTTTCCGCAATTCGTCCACGATCATCGCCTCGGCATTTTTATCAACATAGGTAACCAAGCTGGCCTTTCCCTTTAGCACAATATCGTCGTTGGTGATTTTCGATCGCTCTTCACGAATAAACTGTCCGGCCGATTTGGCCACCATCTCCATTGTTTTGCAAATATGTTGTAAATCCATTTTTTTAAATTTTAGTTCGAAATTCGCCTAAATCAACCCGACTTCAAAATTTCCCATGTTATTTATTTCTGAAAGCTTTATACCAATTAAAAAACCGTCCAAATTTACTTCTCAATCCGCAGGGAATTTAAAGCGACTATAAACCAATTAAAATCATGACTTTTCAGATGATTTCACCCCGAAACAAAAGGAGAAAACGAGCGTTCTGAAATTGAAGATGCATTACATACGTCCCAACGTAAATTTTTACACGTGCGTAAGTAAACTTTTACACGTGCATAAATTTATTTTCACACTGTGAAAGTATCACATACAGTGTGTGAAAATTTTGCTACATACGTGTGTAAATCCTCAAACACTTACAGGAGATCGCTAGCCAATTCGGCCAGGTAGCTGCGTTCGCCTTTTACCAGGTTAACATGTGAAAACAGTTCTTGACTCCGCATTTTGTCGGTCATATAAGCCAGTCCGTTTGATTTCATATCGAGGTATGGCGAATCAATTTGCTGCATATCGCCCGTGAAAACCATCTTGGTGCCTTCACCCGCCCGGGTAATAATCGTCTTAATTTCGTGCGGTGTCAGGTTCTGTGCTTCATCCACAATAAAGAAAGCGTTGGACAAACTGCGTCCGCGAATATAAGCCAGCGGCGTAATCATCAACCGTTCTTCCTTCAGCAACTCCTCAATTTTCATGTATTCCTGGCTGCGCGGGTTAAACGCATGCTTAATAACAGACAAGTTATCAAAAAGCGGCTGCATGTAAGGGCTGATCTTTTCGGTGGCATCGCCCGGCAAATACCCCAAATCGCGGTTGCTCAACGCAACAATGGGACGCGCCAGCAAAATTTGCTCGTACTGCTTGTTCTGTTCCAACGCTGCGGCCAGCGCCAGCAGGGTTTTGCCGGTACCGGCTTTCCCGGTGAGCGATACCAGTTTAATATCGGGATTCAGCAAAGAATTGATGCTAAAAGTTTGCTCGGCATTGCGGGGCTTAATCCCGTAAGCTACTCGTTTTTCAATCCGAACAATTCGTTGCGAGCCACTGTCGAAACGAGCCAAAACACTCGATTTATTTCCTTTCAGAATAAAATATTCGTTGGGAACCGGCTTTCCGCTGATTTCAGATTCTGCTATCGGGAAAGATCCTTCGTTGTACAATCGCTCAATCAATTGATCTTTGTAAGTCTCAATCTCCGTAATGCTCTTTTCAAAAACCTGTGGATCCTTAATCTTATCATTCTGGTAATCCTCAGACATGAGTCCCAGCGATTTCGCCTTCATCCGTAAATTAATGTCTTTCGAAACCAGGATGGTTTGGCGATCCGGATTATCGTTCTTCACAAATTCGGCCACCGCCAGAATCCGGTGATCCGGGATATCGTCCTTAAAGGATTGCTTCATAGCTTCGGTAAAAGGTTTACCCGTTGCAATAATCAATTTCCCCATCCCCTCACCCAACTGGATTCCTCCATTGAACAGTTTCTCGCCTACAATTCCATCCAAAATTCGCACAAATTCGCGTGCCTGGAAGTTGATCGGATCATTTCCTCTCTTAAATTTGTCGAGCTCTTCCAAAACTGTTAACGGAAGAATGATATCATTATCTTTGAACTGGTAAATACACGTGTGATCGTGCAAAATAACATTTGTATCAAGTACAAATACTTTGGTGTTAGCCGTCTTCGTTGTTGCCATAATCTCAGATTTTGCTTTTGCTAAATGTAGAAAAAATAGCTGACCTGAGTTTGAGTGCCACACCAAAGCAGAACAATTGTTATCAACACTAAAAGAAAATTTACAGTAAATATCTGATTCAGAATGACAAGTTATAAACACACCCTTGATTTTTTATATACCCGTTTGCCTATGTACCAGCGCACGGGACCAGCCGCTTATAAGGATACCCTTGCAAACACCCTAATTCTGGACAAGCTGTTTGCCTTTCCGCATCATGATTTTAAGAGTGTGCATGTAGCCGGAACCAACGGCAAAGGCTCGTGCTCGCATTTGTTGGCTTCGGTGTTGCAGAAAGCTGGTTACAAAGTTGGCCTATATACTTCGCCTCATTTAATCGATTTTCGTGAACGAATAAAAATTAATGGCGAAATGATTTCAGAAACGGATGTCGTTGCTTTTGTTGATCAATTCAGAAAAATGAATGAAACGGCGCAACTCGAGCCTTCATTTTTTGAAATTACGGTGGCGATGGCTTTTGATTATTTCCGAAATCAAAAAATCGACATCGCCATCATCGAGGTGGGGCTTGGCGGCCGGCTTGATTCAACCAATATTATTCGTCCCGAAGTATCACTCATCACCAATATCAGCTTAGACCACACCGCGCTTTTAGGCAATACAATAGAGAAAATTGCCTTTGAGAAAGCAGGAATCATTAAAAAATCGATTCCTGTTGTCGTTTCAGAATTTAACGAATTGTACTATGACGTATTTACGTCTGTAGCCAACGAAAAGCAAAGCCCCCTTTACTTTGCCGACCGGGAATTTCAATCGGGCTATTCCTTGTTTTTGACCGAGGGAAAACAGGTTTTCAATTTCAATAAAGACGGACAACGGGCTTATCCCGACTTGAAAATGGATTTGCTGGGAAACTACCAACGCAAGAATGCAGCAGGTGTGCTAAAAACGATTGAGCTACTTCAGGAAAAAGGATGGACTATTGGAAATAAAGCCATTTATGAAGGCTTTTCCAATGCCTCAAAAAACACCGGATTGCGAGGACGTTGGGAAATTATTGGTAGCAATCCGCTAGTGATTTGCGATACAGCGCACAACGCAGCGGGCTTAGCGGACGTGGTTGAACAAATTAGAACAACCCCCAGGAAAGATCTGTACTTCGTTTTGGGTATGGTGAATGATAAGAAATTGGATCAGGTATTGGCTATTTTACCAAAGGATGCCAAATATCTATTCACCCAGGCAAAAATTCCCAGGGCACTCCCAGCTGGCGATTTAGCGACACAGGCCACAGCTTTCGGCCTTCATGGCGATGTAATTTCTTCTGTTCCTGAAGCAGTTGCCAAAGCCCGGTCATTGGCACAACCAGAAGACCTGATTTTTATAGGTGGCAGTACCTTTGTAGTAGCTGATTATTTTTCTTAAAAATTTTAAATTTTTCTTTTGGCAGAGCGAAAAAAGGATTTATATTTGCAACGCCTTTCTGAAAAGGGGGTGAGTTCAGAAAAGATTACAAGTTAAGAATAAAATAAAGGGCGATTAGCTCAGTTGGTTCAGAGCATCTGGTTTACACCCAGAGGGTCGGGGGTTCGAATCCCTCATCGCCCACAAAAGTCATCCGGAAAACCGGGTGACTTTTCTTTTTTTAAGCCTATGTATTTCTGCTATATTATCTATTCAGAAAAACTCGACAAATACTATATCGGGTCAACAGCTGCCCCTGCAGGAAGACTCCAGCGTCACAATACTTCAAAAAAAGGGGGAGCAGGAGAGCAGGAATCAACCTAATGCTGTAACCCATAGCATTTAAAGTTAGGAAAAGAGATTCTTTAAAATTATAATAAAACAATGATTGCAAAAACGATCTGTTAAAAATCTGAAAAACTAAAATACATGTCTGTTTATTTGATAATTTTATGCGAATTATTTTAGAAATAACTACTCGCATGAGTAGTCGTGAACGATCACTATAGTTTATGATTTTATCAAAAAAAGCAATAGTTCAATGGCACTGTTTTTATGATGAGTTAGTCCTCTTTCAGGATATACATGGTCATTGTAACGTTCTGCCGGACAACAAAAAGAATCAGGAGCTGGTGAAATGGATGCTGATCCAGAAAAGGGCAAAACACCAGTTACCAAAGGAATTCAGAGACAAACTAAAAGCGATAGACTTTGATTTTTCTATTGATTATATCTATTACTGGTATGAGCAGTTTGAAGTTTTGGAACGTTTTTTTGCAAAATACGGACATGCACATGTGCCTGCCACAGATCCTCAGTATGCATCACTCCATGAATGGCTGATCGCCCAAGTGAGAAATAAGAACGCTTTAAGCGAGTATCAAACAGCTAAGCTTGATTCCCTTGGTGTACATTGGGAATTTAAAGACGTCCGTGATTGGAGATGGCACGAGATGTATATTCAGCTAAAAGATTTTTATCGGGAACGTGGCCATTGCAATGTCCCGCAAAAATGGAAGGTAAACAAACAACTGAGTAACTGGGTGTCTGTTCAGCGACGCAGAGTTGCGGAAGGGAATATGAAAAGAAACCGCAAAGACAAGCTAGATGCGATGGGGTTTATTTGGGATTTCAGGGAGGTATATAAAAACCAATGGGAAGATAAATTCGACCGGCTTGTCGCCTTTAAAAATAAATATGGCCATTGTAAAGTTCCTGTAACACATCCTGATCAGCATTTAGCAGGCTGGGTGGATCGCCAGCGAACTTTAAAATCCAACGGCAGGCTACCTGCAACCCGGGAACAAAAACTTAACGAAATTGGCTTTATTTGGGATTGCACTATTTTACAGGAAGAATACTGGCTGGAAAAATTCGACCAACTTGAACAATATAAAAAGAGATACGGTGATTGTCAGGTGCCAGTAAACTGGAAGAAAAATCCTTCGCTGGGTACTTGGGTGAGCACTCAAAGAACATTAGCAAAAAAAGGGAAACTAGACCCAGTGAAAAAGAAAAAACTGGAAGACACGGGATTTGTTTGGAGTAACGAAGCCTGGAAGCTTCAACTCAGAAAATATGATGATCAATGGAAAAGAAATTACCAGAGGTTGGAAGCATACAAAAAGCAATATGGTGAAATTCAGGTTTCCATACGTATCGATTGGCCCCTGGAACGTTGGACATGTATACAAAGAAAAGAAAAACAAACGGGCAAGCTCGCAGACTGGAAGATCAAAAAGCTTGAGCGGATAGGGTTTGCCTGGAACATCCACGAATCATATTGGATGAAAATGTACGATCAGCTTGTTTTGTTTAAGGAAAAATACGGACATGCCCGTGTTCCTTATTATTGGGAGGAGAATCCACAGTTAGGCCATTGGGTTTCAAGAACACGCCGCAAAGTATATGAATTAACTGAAGAACAAACAGACCTGTTGAATAAAGCAGGCTTTCATTGGCATATCGTCCGTAAAAAACCGGTACCATGGACCGACATGTTTCAGCTTCTGGTTGAGTTTAAAAAGAAATACGGCGACACCCGGGTTCCGGCAAAATGGAAGAGAAACAAGAAACTCGGGAAATGGGTCTCTCGCATGCGTTCTGACCAGGACAAATTAGATCCTGAAAGGAAACGACTGCTTGAGGAAATCAATTTCGATTGGCAGAAACGAAAGGGGGGACGAACTAAAAAGAAAATGACTCCGGAAGCCAGCTTCTCATGACAACGAGAAACGAGGCTTGCGAACAACTCCATATTAGAGAGATGCTCCTTCCCTCTCCCATGCGAATGAGAATCCTGATCCTGCGTCAACAAGAACTGCATGACACCCGGTAGCCGCCAAGTCAAACTCATAAAAACCAAGGTTGATCGTTCAATGGTCTATACACCCAGCTGAAAACCGGTAAGGGCCAGTTGAAAATATATCAGTTCTGTATCTTTGCTGTAAGGTTCCTGTAAGATAGCTGTATGCTTCGGATGTGAATCAAGAGTTGAAGATTAGCCTTGCGGGTTAAGAACTGAACAAAAGTTCCCCCTGTGACAATTGAATGCCATTTTGGTATTTTAAATCACAAAAAACACCCTTTAATTGGAACGATTTTTGAAAACATAAGCTTATTATCTCCTAAAAACTTTCAACAATGAGAACAATCTGCCCCACCTTAACCACCCTGCTATGTTTTTTACTTTTACTGAGCCATTTTAAGCCAGCATATTCTTCAAAAACCGATTCTATTCAAATTGTAATTGACAACCAGCACCCCATCCTTCCCGGCGAATCTTTCCGCATCGGAATCATAGCTTGGCACAAAAACGGAAAGATCAAAAAGACAACAGGTACAGCCGGGGGAAATTCTTTTTGGTGGAAATACAAAGTGGAGGTTACTGGGGGGACCGATTTTGCCGGCCAAGTCAAAGTAAACGAACGCCTTGTTCCATCGAAAGGAAAATACATCCAAATCAGTGCCTGGCCCCGCAGGCAACCAGAGAAAATTGTAAAAAAATTGGTACCACTAAATTATGAGTCAAAGATTTCGTTTGTCCCTGAAAAGCCTTTTGACAAGGCACCAGGCTACCGTATCGAAGGAAAACTCATTTGCGAATTTAATGATGGCACAACTCGGGTTTATGATCATTTAAACCGAAAAAAAGAAGCTGAAAATTTTGTTTTTCACTCCACAGGCGGATATTGGGACCGTGGGTCTTTCACCATCAACCCCGATTTCACCAAAATCCAAGGCCATACAGCGGCACTTTATATCCGTTCGCTCCGCAACCCGGACGTAGCCGATACGTTCCCGGTGCTACTTGATTATAAGCATCACTATCAACTTTCGTTTCGGGGCCGGAGCGGGATGAATGGGTTCTCCGGAACCAGCGGGAGCCGCGGAAACACTGGCAATGACGGTGGCGACGGTCAAAATGGGCAGGACGGCGAACCAGGAGAGGATGGCCCCGATATTGGCGTTTGGGCAGATCTTTACCACGATTCCATCCTGCATGTCAATTTACTGTATGTTTATGCCGAAAATTTGTGGAGCGGCGAATCGTACCGCTACCTGATCAATCCTGAAGGCGGCGGCCTTGAAGTCAGATCGGACGGGGGCAGCGGTGGCAATGGTGGCAGTGGCGGCAATGGCGGTGAAGGAGGAAATGGCGAAAACGGACGCGTGTGGACCGAATACCGGACAGAGACGAAAACCGTAAGGAAACCTTTCAAAGAAAAAAAGATCAAAAAAGAAAAGAAAACCATTGTCAACAGCGAAGGAAAACCTGAAGAAATTGAAGTGGAAGTTGAGGTTGAAGAAGAAGTGTGGAAAGACGTTCAGGAACAGGTCGTAGTTGAGATCAAGCATCAGGAGCCGGGTGAAGATGGTGGCGATGGCGGTTGGGGCGGCGCGGGCGGCCTCGGGGGACCTGGTGGCTACGGCGGAAATATCTTTCTGCACTTTACCGACGATGCCCTGCAATATCGGCATTTATTCGAGGCCTACGGCAACGGAGGGACCGGGGGCAGCAACGGATCAGGCGGCAACGGAGGAAATGGGGGTACTGGAGGAAACGGAAACCCCAACGGAAGAAACGGCTGGAAAGGTCAAGATGGGCCTTCTGCCTTTGGCTGGGCCTTCGATGGCTACGATGGCGAAGTGCAGATACTGCCAACCGAGGAGTTCTTCTTCTACACCCCTGCTAATCCCTAAAACCACAGTTTACGCAAACACACGATGCAACAAGTCAGGGGCCCGAACACCCGCAAACAAAGAGGATGATGTTTATTGGCGAGTATCATTCATTGGTGGTTTTAAAGAAATATTGACAACAAAATCTAAATTCCAGCTATCCGGACCCGGACCGGTTGCCGAAGAAAAAAGCAGGTCGGTGAGCGCTGAGTCAACGCTAGTTACTTATTCATATGAAAATGAACCTATAATAACGGGCTACCAACATGCTTGTTTATTGACCGGTTTAACATCTGGTGAAACCTATATTTATCGTGTTGGCAGCGAGGGCAGCTGGAGCGAGTGGAATGAGTTTAGGACGCCGGATGTAGGTAGTACTTTTTCGATGATCTATTTTGGGGACACGCAAAATGGCATTAAATCCCAATGGTCGCGGGTCATTCGAAAAGCTTATCAGCAGGTTCCCAATTGTAGTTTTATGCTTCATGGAGGCGACCTGATCAACCGTACCGGAAGGGATTCAGAATGGCAGGAATGGTTTGACGCAGGTGGTTTTATCTACTCGACAGTTCCCCAAATGATGACACCGGGAAATCACGACTATAACGACCTGGTGCTTGATCCGCATTGGAGGAATCAATTTACACAACCAGATAATGGGCCGAAGGGTTTGGAAGAAACCTGTTTTTTTATCGATTATAAAAACCTACGACTAATTTCCATTGATTCGGCTACAGGGAATGAACTGGAAAATGAAAACGGATATGAAATCACAAGTCAAACAGCTTGGCTCGATTCAGTGCTTTCGTCCAACACCAAAGCATGGGTCATTGTGACGACTCATCTTCCGTTTTATTCGACAAAAGAATCAAGAGACAATCCCCAGCTGCGGGAACATTTTCAGCCCTTACTTGAAAAATATGACGTTGACCTGGTGCTCACTGGGCACGACCACTCCTATGGAAGAGGCATGGCATCGGACAATCCAGAAGTCAAGCCTACTGTTGTTTACGTAGTATCGGTAAGCGGGGCTAAAATGTATGAAGCAGGTGATAAAATGTGGATGCAGAAAAAAGGGGCCGGCTTGCAACTTTATCAAGCGATAACCATAACATCCGGGAAGCTGGAATTTGGTGCCTATACGGCTGATGGTGAATTGTTCGATCATTTTATACTCCAAAAGAAGAATAAAAAGAAGAGCCTTAAAGAACTGAGATGAAAAATTGGTGGATAAATATTTTGGTTGTTGTAATTTTTGTTTTGGCACTAATTGCTGTCGGAACCCACGATGAAATGAGTGGCGCTTATGATCGCTTTCAGTTATAGATTAAATAACCATTTGTTAGCCTACACTATGCTTCAGATTAACGCATCCTCAATTATTTAGTGAACATATATTAACCACCATGACTATTTTAATGACGTATTTCGACATCTCTCTGATAAAATTTAATGCGTTATGAATAAAATTCCAGAAGCTTTTGATTTGTGCATTATTAATATTTGTAAAAATGAAACTCATTGTTGATGTTGACTTAAATAATAATCAAAAAACTATCGTATGAAAAAAAGAATTTTGCAGACACTCTTTTTTGCATTGTTCGCTCTCTTTTGTGCAACAGCTTATGCCCAGCATCGAATAACTTGTTTTTTCGTTTGTTGGTATGAAGACACAGGAGGTTGCTGTTAACGGGAGGTCAGTCATTGATGTGACCTTATCGCCTGCAACCATTGGTGTAGATGAGGTCCAATCGTCCGTTCATGTTCACCAGGCCAAACCAGGGCAGGTGCTCCCCGATGATTACCAAAGATTTTCTTACACTATTCTTAATTACAAAATTTGCAATAAAGCCTTGCGATTTCAGCTTTTTGCACAAAAGAGAGCGAACTATGCAAAAAAGAGTATCTTTAAAATCGTTGAACGGTAGCGTTTCAATAACTGTTGACCCAAACGACAAGGTAGCATGGAAGCTTTTGATGTTATTCGAGGCGGCAACAAACAAGGATGCCAAAATAGAAGAAACCGCAAAGGATTTTGGCTATACGCGTGAGCACTTCTATGTTATAAAGAAAGTATATGATACAGAGGGCAGTAAAGGATTGGCAGGTTCGCCACAGGGGCCTAAAGCCAATTACAGGCGCACCAAAGAGATTGACAAACAAATTATCAGGCACCGGTTTCTCGACCCTGAGGCCAGCAGCGAAGTAATCGCCCAAAAGATGAAGCAAGCAGGGCACAACATCAGCCAAAGGAGCGTGGAAAGGACCATTAACGAATACGGCCTTCAAAAAAAGGGCTACATAAAGCAAGTCCGCAAGACAAGGCAGTTAAAATAACGATACAGAAAACCAAACGTCTCTGCACAGAAAAGAAATGGACACCCCGTGTCAATGAGCGGGAATTCAGGCAGATGCTCACCCAAAAAGTTTTCGGGCACCTCTGCAGGGCTGTGGCTCCTGGTGCCCGAGCTCCACCGGCTGGGGGCATGGGATCTGCTAAAAGGATGGACAGGCGGGCACGACTTTGACTTAGGCCCAAGAATTGCCTTGCAGATAGTAAATGAATCCGCACTCTGTATAAACAGGGTCAGGAAGCAGAATTCCCTTGGGCACCAAGGTTTGCAACTAGCCAACGGAATGGGCAGGCTGGTTACCGACCAACAAGCCCATCTGCTGATGGACAGCCATACAGTGGAGCAAACCAGGGAGCTATTGGTCAATCTTGGTATACAAAGAGAACTTTCGGGGCATTACCCGGGAGAAATAATTGCCATAGATCCGCACCGCATTGTCAGCAGCACAAAAAGGGGGATGGCAAAAAAGCGAAAAGTGCCCGGTGCCCCATCGCAAAAAATGGTGCAAACCTTTTTTGCAGTATGCGCCCGGACCGGCCAACCGGTAATGGCGACAATGGCATCTACCGGTGTGCCCACAACAAGGTCAACCTCCACATTGCTCAGTTCTACCGCAAGGATCATAAAGTCATCTTCATTGTTATTGGCCGATAAAGAACACTTCACACAAGAGTTGTTCAAGCAAGTCAACCTGCACGAAAACTTCGACCTGCTAACCCCCGCGTTAAATACGCCCAGGGTGCAAGGACTTATCAGAGGATTGGACTACAAGCCATTATGGGCAGGCTTTGCTGTTGCTGAAACATCTTTTGGTTTTAAAGGGCACGCCGAACATTACCGGCTTATTGCCCAGAGGACGGGTGAGGCCGAAAAGGATTTTACCTATAATGCTTTCCTTACAACTTCCCCCGAAGATGCACAAACCCTTATTTGTGAAAATTACGGACAAAGGTGGAGCGTGGAAGAATTTTTCAGGTTCGAAAACGACATGGGGCTAAACAGGGCCGCTACTTTAAACCTAAACATACGGTATGCCAGGTTGGCTTTTTCTATGATAGCCCAGGCAGCAACATACCAGCTTAGGACTAAACTAAAGGGGGAATACAAAAAATGGGACGCCAGGCACCTTGCCAGAGAAGTGCTTGCTTGGGCCGATGGAGACATCAGGGTAGAAGATGACACCATTATTGTAACATTCTACGGCCCACAAAAGCATATAAACACCAAAGACTATATCAACATGCCCGATATATTGGCTAAAGAAGGGATTAACCCGAAAATACCATGGCTATATGATTTCAAACTTGACTTCAGATTTAAATAAGATTGTAATATTCAAAAACACTAAAAAATCTTTGATCTGTCGGGATACCAGGATTCGTCTTGTATCCTGTAAATGTTTTATTATCAGAAAAATACCGAAATGTTTCCAGAAAGAACTCACCGTTTAACTCACCTGAAATTTGATCCGTTTTCAATCAACTTGAGATGAGTTGGTTACGTACAAATATACAAAATAATCCAATTTGAACTATTATTGAAGCTTAATTTTTAAAAGGGAACTTACGCTTTCAATGAAGTGTCATTGAAACGGAGAGGATATCGTCGGAGAAGATATCAGAGATGATCAATCAGAATATACTAAAGACACTACATTTGTATATACTAAAAATGATACAAGAGTAAATACTCGTTGGTTCACCGCGAATTTTTAAATTCATTTCCCTCCAGATTGGTTATAGAGAAAGAAAAGGTAGTTGTTGAAAACTGGAACAAACCATATATTCCTGGAATCATTAATGCTGATAATTTTTATACCCATCCGAAAAATCCAATTATACTGGAGGTTTTTAAGCAGATCGGACAGGCTGATGAGCTTGGTTCCGGGGTCAGAAATGTCTTTAAGTTCGGTAACCTTTATGGAAAATCAGAACCCATTTTTAAAGAAGGTGACATTTTCACTACAATCATTTCTATTCCCAATAAATATACTTTTAGGACCGAAGCTGGAGATTTTAGGGTTACAGGAAGCAATACATCTCTTAAAAAAGAGGATAAAATTGATGCTGATGCTGTAAATGATGCCGTAAATGATGCCGTAAATGATGCTGTAAATGATGCTGTGAAAGATCGGCTAAAGACAGAATTATTGGAAATCTTCAAGAATGAAGGCCTGTCATTACCCCAACTGATGAAAGATTACACTATCAGGCGTGCAACTGCCCAACGAGATATGAAAATACTCAGGGATATTGGATTTATAAGTTTCGTGGGCGCACCTAAAACAGGAAAATATATGATTACTGAAAAATTGGCACAAATCCTCAAAAAGTCATGATCACTTCTCAAATCGTTCAATAAGGCTGGAACTTTTGCAACAGATCTTCATGAAAAAGAGAACGAACAAAAAAGGGGCACTCGGCCCCTGGTATCTTGCTTAAAAAGGATTTCCCTTTCCGGCATACACATCTTTATCGGCCGCAGCCGAAAGAAAACTTCGGAATTCCGGCTCTCCGCAATCAGAACATAGCAGTGTGCGGGTTCGTGGCCAGTAATAGGCCACAGTACCACGGGGCAAACGAACCTGGCACTTTTCGCAATGACATGGATAACGTACGGCAAGTTGTCTTGGATCATCTTTGTATCTCATCATCAATACCTCCTATCATTTTATTCTGACAATAATCATCAGCATTGGTCAATCTTCAGATGGTTTCATAATGAAAATCGCAGGCGATGGATCATCAAAATCGCGGGCTGTTATCAAGGCTTTGAGAGTGACTTCCCGCAACAGCCGGTTCGACCTGTCCGTTACTTTTTCGTTCTGCTCCCAATCACCGGTATCTGGCAGTTGGACCAATAGCTTAAACAGCAAGTGGGAAGAAGATTCCTTCCGGGCGAAATAGGCAAACATGAACAGTACATCCCACAACCGGCCCTCCTGGTTCTGATAAACTTTCATCCCTTTAGGAATTTCAACATATTTATCCCAAACTGAACGGGTTAGGTAAACCGGATGACGAATCCCAGCTTCCTTGGAAATCTTTTGATCAACTTGAATCAGAAAACCATCATCAACGGCCTGTTTTGTAGAGTAAACTGAAATTGGTTTTAAATTCTTGATATCATTCATAATAGATCGCCGCTTGCCCTGCGGACTTATAATAGCATCTGGCACGCCGTTAAACTTAAATTTTTGGCGTGACACATTGAGCTGTCCCGGATCAGGTCAACGGGGTGCATGTCAGTTTTTGCGAACCTCTTTGTTCTCTGAATTAACCTGTTCATTGACAATGAACAAAGCAAAAAACTGAACGCATCCGAAGGAAACGAGCCACGAAAAGCGAGTTCCCCTTTACCGTTCCGGGAAGCGATTAATACCTTTGTCGGAAATTTGAGTATAAGAAGCACTCCAAATAACCCCTTAAACAAAGAAGATTAAAAAAAATAAGTTAAGTTGAAAGTTGGGTGCAAATTCTTACTGGTCTTGAAGGATTCTTAATACCTTGACATATTGCTAAATTACTCATTGACTAGAAATGCGTAGAACCAATCTTTCAATACCTGCTTTACGGATTCATATTCTGGCAGTTCCCCTGATATCTGGTGTCCCAGGCTGTTTTTCCATGCAGTTTTTAACGGTTTGTCATTTTCCGGATTTAGCAATTGACTAATGCCGGAAAAGGTATGTCCCTTAAATTCCATCTTTTTCAAGAATGCCTTTTTCAGATTTTTCAGGTCTACATCTTTATAATGCCGGGATAAATACCATAAGTCATATAAATCACGTGGGGCGGTATAAGAACGCTGTACCAAGGCACGCATTTTTTCCGATAACACCTCCTCGATTGAGTAACACGGAATTCTCTTCGCGTTTTCTGTAAGCGTGTCAGAATATCCATGAACCAAATCATTATGCTGGATGTCAAACAACAATGATTCGTAAAGAATAATCTCCATCTTGATTTTTGTTTGCCAGCGTTGCGGGGGAGGTGGCGTCTCATTTCTGGGGTGATCGGCTCCCCAGAATTTCACAATAGCTTCATATCCCACTAACTGGTCACTATATCTCAGGTCTTTCAAAGACTCAATATGGGTCAACATCCCAACCCGTTGGAACAAAAGTGAAGTAATTTCAGCAAGGTGGCTCTCCTTCAGCTTAAAATTCTGATTATTAGACGTGAAGTCAAGATCCTCAGAAAACCTGTAATCCGGGATATAACATTTTCGCAAACAGGTACCGCCTTTGAAAATGAGATTTTCCCGTATTTCCCCTACCGAATAGATGGCATCGAGAAAATGCCCTAAAGCCCAATCTTTGTCAATCGTGGATTTTACAACTCCGTGCTTTGCTGCCAAAGTAATTATTTCCTTCTGTAATATCATCTCTCAGTACTGTTTGTTACAAATATCTAATATTTCTTCCCTGGTTATGTTTAAACGTAACCGCCATTCATTCACAAATTCACCTTTCTCAATTCCTAATGGGTCAAATACATTGTATCGCAAATTGATTTTTCCTTTGGCATAAACAACAAATGGTTTTAAATCATCCTTTTTTAGCAATTCTGCGAGAAATCCCATTCTCTTTGTGACAGCCAGGTTACTTATTGCATCACAATATGTAATCATTTTGTCACTATCGAGCCGGGTCTGATTGAACCCCCTGATCAATTCAGCATATCCGCCGGAGTATTGCGGATAGTCAAAACAATCTACTATGGTTTTCTCTACATCGGTAATCCGGTATGTCCGCGACCCGTAGCCTTCCTGTATTATGCCGGTCATTTTTTGGGGAATTGTTTTGACGAACTTATAAGTAGTGCCAAATATATCCTTGTCCCTTTTCATTTTTGAGGTCTGGATGAACAGGATATTAGGGAACTGTTCAGTGAGCCCGTGATAATTAAGAGCAGACCAATAAGCAATAGCTCCGTCCCCTGAGATAAAACAACCAATCACCTTTTCATCGCGGAAGTTGGCACGACAATATTTCCCCTTTTCGATGCGGGACAAAAAGCCTTTTTTTTCAAGGTTTTCAAGGACAGCATTCAAATCATCAAACCTGAAATTCAGTATCTCCTCAATTTCCGAGATAGTGAATATTTCAATTTCGTGATCATCCATGAGCCTCAAGAATTCTTGTTGGTCCCTGTTAATATTTACTGAATGATAGGTTCTTGGCATTACATCTAGTATTAACATGTGGGACAATAATTACCCCATGTGACATAATTTGATGTAAAAATAGAATGAGTTTTTATATTTTCCAAGCAAATTTGAATTTAATCTGTTACAAAAATTTCATGACCAAAAAGAAGGAATCCGGAAGTTCTTTATTTTTATTTCATTATTTGTACTCACAGTACCAATATCGCAATATTTTTAAAGAGATAACGGAATCCGGATTCTAAAATATTACATGTTTCACCTTGATATGACTTCTAAATATCAACAACTGGTCATTGTCTGTATGTATGATTGACAAAACGTAATTATAAGCTTGCTTTCATCTCTTCTAATTCATTAATCCTTTTTGTATCAATATAATGAGTAGCATATTTATCCTCAATTGTTTTATCCCCTGATTTACTAAACCGCAACCGGCGTTTTATCCCTTTACCGAATTGGTTGTAGGCAGTCCAGGAACTTTTTAAAGCCAACTCGCCCGAGTACTTTCCGATCAGCTTGTTAATGAAACTCAGCTTCCCCAAGTTGGTTTTGCATACTTTCTCAAGGTAGTCAACACGTCCAAACCGCCAGGATTCATAATCATCTTTGGTAAGATAGCCCAGTTGCAAAAGCATATCTACCGCACAAACATATCCTTTCTCGTAACAATTTGAATGTACCAGTCTTTTAACCTCTTTTTCTAAATCCACGTTATTCATTAAAATCCTTCCCGTTTAAATCAATTTGCTCTTTAACCCACTGGATGTAGCGCATTTTTTTATAATCAAACCATTGTTGCCTGTACTCTCCGGAATTATCAATTTGCCATTTAAAGTTCCTAAACGGTTTTGGCCTGTTTAACGCATTTATCAATTGACCCTGTAGTTTCGGGTCATCAATACGCTCTGCAAAATCAGCCATTATCCGAAAAGATTCATGGGTCTCAAATCCTTCAAATTCAAAATAATCGTCCCAATTTTCATCAATCTCCTTTGCTTCTTCTTCCCAGGGTTCCTCGTCAGTGCCAATCCAGCTGTCAAAATTGAGCAATGTCTTAATCCCGCCCGTTTTAAGGTTGTAAAAACATCTCATCCCGCAATCCAGGTTGTCGGCAATTTCCTCTATTTGTTCTTCTGTGAGTTTCATGTTCAGAGTATGTTTTTCAAGTTTGCATTTACCAAACCTGCTGCGCTATAATTTCTTCCTGTTGTTTAGTAATTTCTTTGCTTTGTCAACGGGCAGGCAGCAGATATTGCCAAATGAATCATCTCCCTGTTTGCACAGATGGTATGCATTGACGAAATTGTAATAAGCTACAGTGGCTTTCGGGTTATTCTTTGCCTCTATTAATTTATTATACGACGAATTCCGGAGATCTTCCCTGAGAATTTCATCCACATAATTTCTTAGCTCCTCGTCGGGGACAATGACTTCTTTGTCAAGTTGTTTCTGTAGTTTCGTCCTTCTTAATTTTGATTCTTTCACGTCGAAAAGATTCCTTGCAATACGCTTTTTCACAGCCATAAAATCTTCCTGGGATTTGGCAGGACTGGCCATCAGGGAGTTTCCTTTTTCATCCGGGGGATACAGCCATAAACCTTTTTTAAGCGATTTTTTTATCTTTCGCGGTAATCTGAATTGTTTCATGAAAACTTCTTTTTTATCCATTTCTTTTATTGTCTTCATCCGGTATTGGTTATTTATCCGGGAATGCAAATTACAAAATGCAGATGTAATGACCATGACCAAAATAAAACCTGATTACTTTACTTTCCGGACAGACGATTACCGTTTCTGCCGTGCAGGTAAATTTGACGGGAATTGGGAACGGGCATCTCCCAAAAAGTTTTTAAGTTTGAAATCTCAAAAATGAGCGTGATTCGAAATAAAAAGTTAAAAAAGATGTACGAAGAATTCGAAAGATCCGGTTATAAGATAACGACCGATTCTACATTTCACAACATTCAGGATCATATTACCCCATCGCTGAAATGGGAATTGGAAAAGTTGTACCCCAAAATACAGAAAAAGGATAAAGTGGTCATTAGTAAACTGCTCCACTTGATTGAACGCCATCCAAAAAACCCGCAATTGAAAAACTACCTGTCTGCGGCTTATACGTCATCGGGCAACTTTAAAAAAGGAACTGAAGTAAACGAATGGATTTTAAAAGAACATCCCCACTATCTTTTTGGCCTGTTAAACAAAGCCCATCAGATGATCGACGATGGCAAACCCAAAATGGTGCCCGGAATATTGGGAAAGGATATGGAACTAAAAAGCCTGTATCCCGACCGCGACCTGTTTCACCTGGCGGAAGTAACCGGCTTTTTTAAGCTGGCAATCATGTATTTTGCAGCTATCGGCGATTTGGAGCAGGCAGAAACAAGATTGCAGATTCTGGAAGAAATTGCACCGGAACATCCCGATACCGAATCTGCAAGGCGCCATCTGATGCCTAAAAGGCTGGAAGCGGGATTCAAGCGATTTGAGGATGAAGAAAAGACGAAAATAAAAGTGAGAGCCAAAGGAAATTATCAATCCTTGCAAACCACCGAAAAACCAGTTTTTAACCATCCCGAAACAGAATGGTTATATCAGTATGATACGAACATAGAAAAGGAAAAACTGGAAACAATCCTTTCGTTACCCCGAAAAACCCTGGTCGAAGATTTGGTAACCATCCTGAAAGACATCATCTTGCGCTACGAATATTTCTGGGAATTGGAGGAAGCGGGGAAACTAAAAGAAGAAGAATGTTTTTTTGCCTGCCATGCTGTTTACCTTCTGGGCGAACTGGAAGCTGATGAGGTTCTGGACGCGATCCTGAAAACTTTCAGGCAGGACAGTGATTTTCTTCAATTCTGGTACTTCGACCTGTTAACAGAGGATTTTTGGGAAACGCTTCTGAAAACCGGCAAAAATCAACTCGATAAGTTGCAGGATTTTGTATTAACGCCGGATATTGACACTTATGCGCGCGGCGAAGTGGTTGGTTCGGTATCTCAACTTGCACTTCATTACCCGGAACGAAGGAAAGAAGTGATCGGGTGGTTTGACGCCGTTATGGGCACCGTTATCAGTGCAAATCCTGATTCAGGAATAATAGACAGCGACTTCAACGGATTCCTTGTTTGGGAAGCAGTAGAATTGCAGGGCGTTGAACTGATGGACAAAATTGAACAACTTTATGAATCCGGATATGTTACAGAGGGAATCGCAGGTTCATTTGAAGACATAAAAAAGGACATTGACCGGAAACCGGAATATGAACACAAAAAAGAATTTACCCCGATATTTGAAAAATATGAGGAATTAACGGTTTAAATCTTCGAAAAACAGTAAAGAAACCGTATTTCCTCGTTATGATGAGCCGATCCGGGCAACACCAAAACCTGTTGCCCCCACACCAAAGACAGGAAGGAATGATCCATGTCCGTGCGGCAGTGGGAAGAAATACAAAAAATGCTGCATGAATAAATAAATTTCATTACCGATGGATGCAACTGAACTTTTTGTGCCTGAAATAAATGCGATGATCGAACATGCTCATTTTGAAAGTAGTCACGTTTCAAATGATTCGTATCTGAAATTGAAGGAGGTATATAAAATTTTCAGTTGCATAAAACCGGGAGAGAACGATGAAAACAGGCATACCTGGTTTGAAATCTCGCGAGGACCAATCTCTGCTTTTGGCGATTATGACGAATATAAGGAAAGCGGTGAGGTGGAAACCTTCGAAGAGTTTGAACAACTTTGGAAAGATTATTACCTGGAAGAAACCATCTGGTACAGGTTTGACACTGCCAAATATCAAAACGAGTTGTTTTTCCATTTAGGCGAAAAGCTCATTGTTTCGATCAGGGAGGATGAACCACCGGCAAAAGATCCCGCTTTTGATCCCGGTTATCTTGACCGGTTTGCTGATTGGCTTCTCAGAAAAGTGGTCAGCGAAACAGGTAAACTGAAAAAAGATGAAGCTGCCTACAATCGGTATATTCAGCAAAATCTGTCCTGGTCGAAGCGGTTCGGTCGGATAAAAAGGAAAGATTATTGGGAGGTACAGGGTGATGAAGCCATTCGTCCGGATAAGGATTTAAGCGATGAAAGCATTGATAAGCTTAAAATAGTTGTTGAGAAAACGAAAAATCACGATATTCTTTTGGTAGAGAAAATGGCTGCCGGTGAATTTTTCAAGATTTGTGAAATCTGCTACGATGCCAACGGCTATTTCAAAAATTCACAGGTTCAATTGACGCCAAAGGAAAAGTACCTGCAAATGGCCGATGGCAGGGATGGCGGTTTAAGAGAGCTTACCGAAGAATCGCCGTTGGCTTTTCAGGAATGGTACCACAGTTCGGCCTGGTTGGGCGGTCATCCCTGGGAAATATGCAGGGGAGGAAATTCAACCCATATCTCGCTTTATATTTCAGACGTGCAGGACAAATGGAAAGTCCGACTGACGGGTTCAAGTATTGTCCGGGTGGAAGAAACTTTAAAGATGGCAGTTGCACTTTATGACAACAACATCCCTTTTGAACTGTCAGACGCAGAAGAAATCTTACATATGGTTACCGGGAATGATTCTATCGGGATCGTTCCTCAGTATATTTTTCCCCGTTATTGCCACCGGTTCTTCCCAAAGGAAGATCAGATCATCGATTTTATGAACCTGGGGTATGACAAGGTAATAACCGGTAAAATAGTGCAAAAGACTTATTGGTATCCTTTGGAACGGATTGTTTTGGCGTGATTCATGCGGTGAGAGCCTGAATTGTCTTTCATGAACTTTTTTTATCCACTTCATTTACTGTCTTCACCCGGTATTGGTCGTTTATCAGGGAATGCAAATTACAAAATGCAGATGTAATGGTCATGACCAAAATAAAACCTGATTACTTTACTTTCCGGACAGACGATTACCGTTTCTGCCGTGCAGGTAAATTTGACGGAAATTGGGAATGGAGGATTTAAACCATGTATAATTGCCAAAATCTCAATTCAAATAAAAATCAAGACTGCATTATTAAAGCAATCATTAACTTTGAAGGCAATAACTTTAAACCGAAATCAAAAAAATGAGCGTTATAGGGCTAAACAAGGAAAAAGTACAGGCTATGCTGGTTGACCTGGAATCGGAACAGATTGAACGGACTACTTCCACAACCGACACCTCAAAATTTGCCCAGGCTATATGTGCTTTCTCAAATGACCTATCCAATAAAGCCAAAAATGGCTATTTATTTATAGGTGTATATGATAATGGTACTCTGTCCGGACTGAAAGCCAGTGACCGCTTACTTCAATCTTTAGGAGGACTTCGTTCTGACGGAAACATCCTGCCCCAACCAATTATGTCTGTGTCTGTATTTTCATTTGTACATGGAGATGTCATCGTCATAGAGATACAGCCTTCGCCTTTTCCCCCGGTAAGGTACAAAGGAAAAACATGGATACGGGTAGGACCGCGTAAAGCTGTGGCGAACGACATGGAAGAACGCATCCTGATTGAACGAAGGGCCTCCAATGTCAGTACCTTTGATGTCCGTCCTTCACTTGGCCTTGGGGCAGATAGCATCAACCAGAAACTATTTACCGAGAATTATTTACCACAGGCTATTGACAATGATCTGCTTGCCGATGATCACAGGGAATTGACAGAAAAACTGGCTAGTCTCCGTTTTTTCAGTCCAAATTATAGCGCAATAACCAACGCTGGTTTATTGCTTTTTGGAAATGAGGTCGAAAGATATATTCCCGGAGCATACATTCAATACGTAAAATTTGATGGTTTAACTGAAGCTGATGATCCCATTAACGAGAAAAAGTTTTCGGGCAATCTTGTTCATATTTTATCAGAACTGGACTCTTTTCTTGAATACGCCATTGTTCAGCAAAAGCCTGTTCCGGTCACCGCCCTAAAAGAGAAGAAACAGTTCAATTTCCCCAAATGGGCTATCCGCGAACTACTCATGAATAGCGTCATGCACAGGGATTATGAGTCGAATGCACCTATTAAATTTTATCAATATAAAGACCGGATTGAGATTATTAATCCAGGTGGGTTATATGGGAATGCCCGCCCCGAAAATTTTCCAAATGTCAATGATTATCGGAATCCTGTCATTGCCGAAGCCATGAAAGTTTTAGGCTACGTAAACCGCTTTAACCGGGGAATTGCCAGGGTGAAAAAGGAACTTGCAGACAACGGGAATTCTGAAGCAATATTCGATTATAAAAAGATTGGTATGTTTGGGGTCACTGTTTTTGATGCACTGTATAAACTGACAGTCCCTGAAGATATTGTTCATGAATCTGGGGAAACAGTGAAACTTCCTAGTGAGAAAAGTTCACAGAAAAGTTCACAGAAAGGTTCACAGAAAAGTTCACAGAAAAGTTCACAGAAAATTCTTCAGTTAGTACAAGAGAATAGCGTTATCACCACAACAGAAATGGCCGATAAGCTCAATATTACCCGAAGGGCAATAGCAAAACAAATTGAAAAGTTAAAGAGAGAAGGTAAATTGAAACGTATCGGCCCTGATAAAGGAGGAAGATGGGAAATCTCCAGATGAATCCTGTTTATTCTTGGGGCAAACGATTCCGGAAAATGACCGAACGCGAAGCACCGGAGCGAAGGGGTGCCCCAATACCGTTTCTACCGTGCCAGTATATTTGACGGGAATGGCAGATGGACAATGCATGTCAGGACAATAACTATTCAAAGTCCTCCTAAGCCGGTTATTTCTCCAGAAAAGCATGAACCCACCTTTTATAACGGTGGTCAGTTTGCGTCGTCAAAGGTGGTCAGTTTGAATCGCTATCGGGCGATCACATTAATTGTTTTTTCCATGATATTATCAAGACTCGAATATAATTTTTTCAAAAACGGTTACATAATCGCTAAAAACCTCGTTGCCTTATTACACATACATCGTTACAGACTCATTATGCATAAGTCAAAGTGTTTTTTAATAAAAGAAAATTGCATTTAGCTCTCATCTTCAAGATATTACTTGGAAGTATAGCCTAAACTTTATAATTAACGAATGTTGAAGACTTCGGAAAAGATAGATGTTGTATCAAATGAAGTTTATACTAATTTTATTGATTAGTTTTAACGCAGGAAATCCCGAAGATTACTTCTAAAGATCACAAGATATGGCTGAACCTCAAAGAGACTATTTTCTACTTAGTAATGAATCCCAGGTTTATGTCCTGGAAAATGATGTTTTTATTAATGGAAAATCTTGGAAACAAGAAGACCCAAGTAATGAAACTGCTGCCCCTGAAAAATTATTAGAAATTGCTCAAGATAAAATGAGAAGTTTTTATTCTGAATTACTTAAAAATGCTGCTTACAAAAATTTAATCATCTTATCGGGAGCGGGCATCTCAAAAGAAGGTTCAAAGAAAAGACATGCAAAAGCTGGTGGAGAAGATAGAGACGGATTATGGAGGGCTGCAGAAAAAAAGGTTACTGAACCGGTCTTTAATGCATTAAAAGAGGCTTTAGGCTTTAATACAGAAAATGATCTGGAAGAACTATTATCAAAAGCCTATATGCTGCTGAAGTTTAACGAAGATTATTTTGTTGCATATGACGCTGGTATAAGTGGTGAAGGTGAAGCGAAGAAGGAAGAGAAAAAACCATTGAAAGATATTATCGAAATTATTGAAAAGAGTATAGTTGATGAGTGCTGGCTTGAGGTTGATGGCAATTTGCACAGTCAGTTTTTAGACAAAGTTGTCAATCGAAGCCTAAAATTACCAAGGGTTAAGTTTTTTACCACGAATTATGACACCTTGATTGAGCAAGCGGCACAGCAAGTTGGAGTCACCCTGATAGATGGCTTTTCTTTTACAATGCCTCGTCAATTCAGCGGAACTAATTTTGACTACGATATTGTATATCGGGAAAAAAGCAGAATTAAAAATGAGGAAAGTTTTGTTCCCAAAGTATTACATCTATACAAAATGCATGGCTCGTTGGATTGGTTTGAGGGAATGGATGGAGATATCATTGTTGCTGATTCAACTAATAAAGGCGAAGAAAGTAAGAGACGTATCATTTATCCAGCGTCCAACAAATATGAAAGTTCGTATGAGCAACCCTATTTCGAAATGATGTCGCGGTTTCAAAGTTATTTGCGGCAAGAAAACACATTGCTCATTGTAGTTGGGTTTAGCTTATACGATAAACATATATCGAATGTCATTTTTGAGGCTGTAAGTCAAAATCCAAATTTTACATTATTGATATGTAATTATTACAAGTGCCTTGATTGTCGAAGAGTTGGAATACCGATTGAAGGGGACAGTAATCTAAAAAGATTTATCGGAAAAGAAAACGTTTATATCATCAACGAGAAGTTTAGCGATTTTGTTAATAACTATCCTTCCAACAAAGTTTATTCCTCTCAAAAAACAGAGAATCATGTCAACCAGCCCGTTCAACCATAATTATTTTCTCGGATATGTCCGGGAAATAATGCCTCAATTTATTCGTATCCATTTTCCTTCTTCCAACTTACTGAACAGTTTCATCCATAATAGCGAAGAATTTTGTGGTGGAATGCTCGGAAATTTCGTTGTAATCGAAGGAGAGCGCTATGGATTTATTGGACGAATACTAGATTTGTCGTTGCCGGAAGCGGAAAGAAAGGAATTAAGTGAACGCGATTTTGAGCGTCATAACTCTGACTTCCATCCTTCAGGAAGGATTGAATTACTGCTGGCTTTTGACACCTACCATCCAGAGAAGGTAACAAAAAGCATCGGCATTTATCCGAATATTGGTTCCAAGGTATACGTATGTTCTAAGGCTTTTCCACAAAATTATGTCAAGGATTTTGGCGTTAAAGAGGATCATAAAGAGAAAGAGCCGCTTATTAGTTTAGGGAAATTAACTTCAAATGGTGCAGAAATTGAAATTTCCCAAAACGCACTTTTCGGACGACATTGTGTTGTTGTAGGTACGACCGGCGGGGGTAAAAGTTGGACCGTTGCCAAGCTAATCCAGGAGGTTCAAAAGAGTGACGCAAAAATCATTTTAATTGATGCGACAGGAGAATATGCCTACTTTAAGACCCAACCCGAAACAACCGAATCAATCGAATTCGGAACTTACGATGGCGGGTTTCTCCATTATTCTCACCTTACTATTTATGATATTTTTAGTATTTTAAAGCCATCTGAGCAAACTCAGAAACCAAAGTTACTCGACGCAATCAGATCACTAAAAATTTGTGACATCATTTTGAACGATGCATCAGGCGCATTTCAGAATTTAGGAGATGGCGAATTCAAGTTTCAAAATAATCTGTCGATAAAAATTGAGAATGGAGTTTTAGTAAAAGAGTTAAAAAAGAAACGACCTGTTTCAGTTATAACAAGTGAATTTTCAGAGGTCATCGATAACAGCTACCTAACTATCGACATCAAGAATCTGGAATCACAATTAGTGAAAGAATGTGTTTATGAAAGCAACAAAGACTTTCGAAGTAATATCGAAGATACATCAATGTGGGGCAGTCTTGATAAGGCGACTATTGGGCACTGCACATCCTTGGTGGTAAGAATTAGAAGTCTTCTCAACAACAAGTATTTCAAAAATAGCTTCGGCTTTGAAAAATCCGCTGATAATCCAAAAGAGTTTTCCAAAATGCTTGAAGGATTCTTGGTTAAGGAGAATAATAAGAAACTATTGTATATTGATTTCAAGTCTGTCGGTTATGAATTTCAGATTCGTGAAATTCTGACAAATGCCATTGGAAATAAATTACTGAGTCTTGCCCGGGATGGAAGATTTAAAGAGGCACCGACCGTTTGTTTTATTGATGAAGCGCATCAATTTTTGAATAAAAAGATCAAGGATGAATTTTTTGAAACCATTGAACTGAATGCCTTTGATCAGATTGCGAAAGAATGCAGGAAATATGGCTTGTTTCTTTGCTTAGCAACGCAAATGCCTAGAGATATTCCACAAGGCACACTTAGCCAGATGGGATCATTCATAGTTCATCGTCTGATCAACGAGAATGACAAGAAAACAGTAGAAAGTGCCTGTGCAGCTGCAAATCGGGATGTACTTGCATATATGCCTGTTTTAGGAGAAGGCGAAGCTCTTTTGTTAGGGGTTGATTTTCCAATACCACTAACAATTAAAGTAAACAGGCCTTCTACACCGCCGGATTCTGCCACTCCAACGTTCTCGAAACGCGAGGTGCTTTAAAATAAATAAACGCGCCCTATGTTCTCTTTACTTTACCGAAAAAGTACTTTTTTTGTTCTGCCTCTCGGGTGCAGCCCGTTTATTCTAAAAATAAAAAAAGTAAGTTCATAGAGGGAGTAAATTTTAATTGTATCTTTGACAAAACATGTCCAAATTTTTTTTTCAAGACAATAATGATGAATGGCAAAGAATCATTTGGTGAGCATATCAGAAAGTTACGGGAACAAAGTGGGTTACCTCTGAGAAAAGTTGCTGCTACTTTAGATATTGACCCATCAACATTAAGCAAGATCGAAAGAGGTGAAAGATCTGCAAATAAAGAAATGTTACCTACTTTGGCTAATTTATTTGAAGAAAGTGAGGAAAAATTGGGAGTGATTCTGTTAAGTGATAAAGTTGCTTTTGATTTATTGTCTGAAAACAACCACAAAGAAATATTGAAGGTTGCTGAAGAGAAAATAGAATATTTAAAAAATAAGAACCTAAAACAAGGTTCACTTGATTTTGAAGAGCAATGACCATTCAAGAACTTCTAGAAAGATATCGTTCGGACAGAGTAAGTTGCCTTAAAACAACTTACAATGAAACGCAAGTGCGTAACGACTTTATTGATCCGCTTTTGAAGTGTTTTGGATGGGATGTGGACAATGATAAAGGAAAAACGCAATTCCTGAGAGATGTTATTCAGGAAGAATATATTGAGGTAGAAGACGAAACAACCAAAAAGAATCCCGATTACACATTACGTATCAATGGCACCAGAAAACTATTTGTAGAGGTCAAAAAACCTTCGGTTAACATTTTAAAATCTGCCAAAGCCGCTTTTCAAACGAGAAGATACGGCTGGAACGCCAACCTTGGTATTTCGATTCTAACCAATTTTGAACACCTTATTATCTATGATTGCAGGTTTAAACCGGATGTTTCGGAAAATGAACAAGTAGCCCGGGTCAGAATTTTCAGTTTTGAAGAATATGTTGATGCCTTTGACGAGATTCAGCAACTGGTATCGTTTAATTCTGCTAATTCCGGTCAATTAGACGACCTGTTTTCCATTTATGAGCGAAAAGGACAAACTTTTGATGACTATTTCTTAAAACAAATAGAAGATTGGCGGCAAAAATTAGCCGTTACTGCTATTGAGAAAAATGAGAGTCTGGATGATGAAGACATTAACTTTTTGATTCAAAGGCTGCTTAACCGGATTATTTTCCTGAGAATTTGTGAAGACCGAACGATAGAAAAGTTTGAAACACTGAAAAATATCAAAAGCTATGATGAGCTAAAGCATCTTTTTCAACAGTCGGATAAGAAATTTAACTCTGGTCTGTTCGATTTTATTGAAGATACGCTTTCCCTCAAAATTGACATTGACTCTAAAGTACTAATCGAGATTTTTAATGAACTCTATTATCCATTAAGCCCATATGATTTTTCTGTAGTTGACCCGACAATTTTAAGCCAGATCTACGAAAGATTTTTGGGAAGCCGTATTGTTCTCGAAGAAGGAAGACAACTCTCCATTCTGGAAGAACCGGAAGTTTCTGCATCCAATGGTGTTGTTCCAACTCCTAAAATTATTGTAGAGCAAATCACTAAAGACACCTTATCTCCATTAACGACAGGGAAAACCTTTGATGAGATTAGCACAATAAAAATTGCAGATATATGCTGTGGTTCTGGAACCTTCCTTATTTCTGCCTATGACTTCATGCAGCAAAGAGTTCTGGAAAAACTAATTGAAGAAAATGCGAGTAGTAATGAGTTGGTTTACCAACTAAATGAGACCACATTTGCACTTACGCTTAAAGCTAAGCGAAACATTCTTGAGCAGAATATTTATGGTGTTGATATAAACCCCTATGCCACAGAAGTATCCGAATTTAGTTTGCTTCTAAAACTTTTGGAAGGAGAAAATAAAGCCACGGTTGACAACTTCATTAATGAACATGCCGAAAAAGTTCTACCAAGTCTCAAAGGAAATATTAAGTGTGGGAACTCACTGGTTGATTCCAACTTCTTTGAGTTTATGCCAGAAGCACTTGAAAACGACCAACTACTGCATAATGTCAAACCTTTAGATTGGGAAATAGAATTCACTTTTTTAAAGGAGAGTAAGGGTTTTGATGCCATTATTGGCAATCCTCCATATGTAAGAATACAAAATCTTGTAAAATATGCTCCTGAGGAAATCAAGTATTATCAATCAAATATCTCTGGATACAGTGTTGCTAAAAAGGAAACCATTGATAAATACTATGTTTTTATTCAACGAGCCATTGCCCTCTTAAATACAAATGGGTTGCTTGGCTACATTGTGCCGCATAAATTTTTTCTTATCAAAGGTGGCAAAGCATTACGAGAGTTTATAACATCGAACAGTCAAATTTCAAAAATCACACACTTTGGGGTTACACAGGTATTTCCGGATCGATCGACATACACGGCTATCTTAATTCTTCAAAAAGCTAAAAAGACAGACTTCCAATTTAAGCGAGTTCGAAAAATCACACCTGAATTGCTCGAGAAACAAAATGCCTTTGTTTCATACCAAACAGATGCTTTCAATGCTAATCCATGGATATTCCTTTCACCGGACACTGAAAAAGTCTTTAACAAGCTTCGTTCTGAGCAGTCTGTTCCGTTAAAAGAATTGGCAGAAATATGTGTGGGTTTACAAACAAGCGCTGATAAGATTTACATTTTTGAGCCGGAAAGTGAAACATCAGATACATATAGGTTTACCAAAAATGGAATAAGATGGGAGGTTGAAAAAGGAATATGTTTTCCAGCTATTTATGACTTATCATTTGGTTTATTCGAAACCATATCAGCCAATGCCCACATTATATTTCCTTATTCGGTTGAAAGTGATGGAGCCTATTTATTCAGTGAAGAGTATTTTGAAAGCAACTTTCCGCTTGCCTGGTCATATTTACAGGAGCATAAGCCGCAATTGGAGAAAAGAAGCTTGCAAGGGAACAACCCCAAATGGTATCAATTTGGACGTTCTCAAAGCCTGACAAGATTTCACAATACGCCAAAACTTGTTTGGTCTGTTTTAGCAACCAGTCCACCCTATGCGCTTGACAATAATGATCTCCAATTCACTGGTGGAGGAAACGGCCCATATTATGCATTAATTAACCGATCAGATTATTCACTGCTGTACTTCCTCGGTATTTTATCGCATCCTCTGTTTGAGAATATGGTCAAAGCTGGTGCAAGTGAATTTAGAGGGGCTTATTATTCTCACGGCAAGCAGTTTATTGAAAATATTCCTATTCGACAGATTGATTTCGATAATACTTTCGAAAAAGAAAAATACAACACCATTATTAAACTGGTAGAAACCTTGATCAAAACTAAAGTACAACTAAAAAGTGCAGCTTATGGATCAAAAAGAACGGTGCTCCAAAGAAAAGCGCATACGCTCTTTGATCAATTAATTCAAAGCATCAACCTTTTGTATAGCATCAGCGAGGAGGAATTTAGCCTGGTTATGAATGATGATATGTTCACCACAGAAATAGAAGAATAATGGGACAGGTAAAAGAAAGCATAAGTGCTCAAAAGTTAAGAGGTGGTTATTATACTCCTCAGGCTATTGCTGACTTTTTATGTCAATGGAGTATTGACATAAACACTGAGCGGATTTTAGAACCAAGCTGTGGTGATGGAAATTTTATAGAATCGGCCATACTTCGGTTCAAAGAACTAGGGATTGAAGGAGAAGACCTAAAGGGTCGGATTAAAGGAATTGAATTGTTGGAAGATGAATCAATGAAAGCCAAAGCCAGGGCTGCCAATTTGGGCTTGAATTCCAATACCATCGTTAACAATGACTTTTTCCATTATATCAGCAATAATGGAGTAGAAAAATATGATTCGGTCATTGGTAATCCTCCATTTATCCGCTATCAAAGTTTTCCCGAAGAGCACCGGAAGTTGGCTATTGGCATGATGCAGAATCTTGGCTTGAACCCCAATAAACTCACCAATATCTGGGTTCCATTTTTAGTCGTTTCCGCTTCCTTATTGAAGGATAATGGCAGAATGGCCATGGTGATTCCAGCCGAACTGTTCCAGGTGAAGTATGCAGCGGAAACAAGGGTTTTTCTCTCTAAGTTTTTTGAACGTATCACCATCATCACATTCAAGAAATTGGTTTTTGCCAATATTCAACAAGAAGTGGTGTTGCTGCTTTGCGAAAAGAAAGTACAAAGTGGCAAAGGAGTAAGAGTAATAGAGTGTGAAAACCTGGAAGAACTAAATACAATCAATTTCAAGGCAATCAACGGTTCGAATGTGAAGCCTATAGATCATACCACTGAAAAATGGACAAAGTACTTTCTCAACGAGGATGAAATCAATCTTTTAAGAAGATTGAAAAAAGATAAGCGGGTTATAACCTGCGGAGACATCATGGAAGTAGATGTTGGGTTGGTAACTGGCAGAAATGAATTTTTCATGATGAAAGAGGAGCAGGTAAAAGAATGGAAATTGAAAAAATATACCATTCCGGTTGCTAGTAAATCCAACCAATTGAAGGGCATTACATTTTCTGAAAAGGATTTTTCCGACAATTCCAAAGCGCAAAATGCGATTCATTTGTTCATCCCTCCCAATGAAGATTTTGAGAAGCTACCAAAAGTTTGCCAGCAATATATTGAATATGGAGAGCAACAAGGCTTTAACACAGGCTACAAAACCCGGATAAGAAAACGCTGGTACATCACTCCATCTTTATGGGTGCCGGATGCTTTTGCATTGCGACAAGTAGGCGACTATCCTAAACTGATCCTAAACGAAACCGGAGCATCTTCCACAGACACCATTCACAGGGTAAGATTTAAAGAAGGCGTAAATAGAAATATGGCAGCTATTTCATTCCTAAACTCACTTTCGTTTGCCTTTTCAGAAATCACCGGACGTAGTTATGGCGGTGGCGTAATGACTTTTGAACCTACAGAGATTGAAGAAATACAAATTCCAGTTTTTGGCGATTTAGATTTGGATTTTAACAAAGTTGATGCACTGATTCGCAAACGTAAAATTGAAGAAGTATTGGATATGGTAGATGAGGCATTATTGATCAAACATCATGGGTTCTCGAGGGATGACGTAAATGCGTTAAGACAGATCTGGAAAAAATTGTCTCAGCGAAGGATTAATAGGAAGAGATAAATCAATATCATGTTAGATAGTAATTTCTTGATATGGCGTCCTATAGCTTGAATATAGATCATCGCACTATTAGTTTTAAATGAAACAGTGAATATCACCAAGGATATCCACTCCCATCAATATTCCTACTACATTTCTTCTTTAAAAAAAGCTGATAATAGTGCATTCTGGTAACTTCATCATAACCACGTTTTATGAGTTGGTTATCTCCGTGAACATAGATGTGGAAATTTTTATCAAGTTTAATCACACTTTTAAAGCTACGGGCTTGCTTTTTTACGGCAGAAGAAGAAATAGAAAACTCATCTAAAATTTCAACGTTGTGATCCTCCTGATAAGATTGTCTAAAAAGTTTGAAACTTTCTATAATTTCTGGCTGGGCTATCACGTCGTTTGTAAAGTTGTTTATACTAAAATTGTCGTTCTCTTTGAAATATTGAGCTGACCGATTGAGAAATTCTGCCTGGTCTGCCTTTGTAACTCCAAATTCATTTGACAATTGTTTTACAACATAGTTTTTACACATGGCCATCAGATTTTGAGTGTTGTAGTACTCGTTTTTTCGTGGAATAATATGCAAAAAATTATCAATCCAATATTTGGCCTCATGTCCTCTATTAGTATTATCAATTGCAGATACTACATACCCAGCTTCTCCATCTACATTGTAAATGAGACTAGATATTTCGGTGTAATTGTGCCACTTGTTTCGGTGATGTTGTGCCACAAAAAAAGAATGACTTCCAGACCAAAATTATTAAATTATTTGAGTTTTCTTCATTTTGTTTTTCCTCAGCGATTCGCCGGTTAATTCAATCCGGTGAGAAGCATGTACCAGACGGTCTAAAATGGCATCGGCAATGGTTCCTTCCCCTATTGTTTCATGCCAGTTTTTTACCGGTATCTGTGCTGCAATGATCAGGGAGGTCTTGTCGTATTTCAGTTCAACTATATCCATGAGGGCATTTCTTGCCTGGTCATCAAAAGACATTAACCCAAAATCATCGAGTATGAGCAGATCGCTTTTCTCAATCTTATTCAACAGCTTAAGGTAGGTTCCTTCGAGCTTCGAGAGTTTAATTTGGTCGACGAGCCGCGCAAAGTTAAAGTACATGGTTTTGTGTTGCATGGTGCAGGCATTATGCCCCAGCGCCTGTGCCAGGTAGCTTTTCCCTGTACCGGTTGCCCCGGTGATGATCACATTCTCGCCGCGTTTGATAAAATCAAGCAAAGCCAGTCGTTCAAAGGTGTTTTTGTCCAGGGAACGGTTGGCCGAGTAATTTACATCCTGTACCGAGGCGGGGTACCTGAAGCCCGCCGAGGCAATCAGGTTCCGGATACGTTTGTTGTACCGGTATTCCCATTCCTGATCAATCAGCAAGGCTAGGTACTGGTCAAGCGTAAAATCCCTGTGCAGGTTGTTTTGCGTGCTGTTGTAGTAATTTTCGGCCATGGCATACAGCCGCATTTGTTTCATCTTTTCAATGGTGCTTTGATTGTTCATTTCTATTTATTTTAAGATGGTTAATTATAAGATTCAGGGCCCCGTATGTTCATGTGTACAGGAATAGAAAGTTGCTGTGGTGTGGGTTCCATCATTTTATCCATGTTGTTTTCCAAAATGCGTTTGATGGTACGGTAGCTGTACCTTTCATGGGGCAGGGCCATGGTACAGGCTGTTTCAATCCGGTGTTTGTCGAAGGCTTTCTTCAGGCTTAAAATACCCAGTGCCTGCTTATAACCTGTTTCAGGATAATCCTGCTGCCGGATCAATAAAGCGATGTATTCACTTGTTTTTACCCCAATGTTTTGGGCCAGTTTGTTAAAGTATTCCGGGCTCCAGTCGCTGTAAAACCGGTGGGTGCTGCTCATGTGTTCTTTGATGGTCACGTATTGTCCGGGGCGGAAAACCCTTTTATGGCAGGCAATACGCTCAGATCCACAGTAAATCTCAATGGTGTTCCGGTTGTATTGCAGCTCAACCTGGCGGCCAATGTAACGGTACGGGACACTGTAATAGTTTTTGGTATCTGACAGGTAGATGTACCCCATTTTCTGCACCTTGGCCCGCTTGTAATGCTTGACTTGATATGGCTCTGAAGGTAATGGATGAAGGTATTCCTGCTCCAGGTCAACAAACAGTTTGCGACGGCTGGCCTGGTAGGTTTCCATCAGGCAGGCATTGTATCTTTCAAGCTCGGTACCAAGCTGGACATTGAGCTCGTCCAGGCTAAAAAAGGCCATGTTCCGAAGCGGAAAGAAAATGCGTTGATAAACCAGCCTTACGGCCCCTTCAACCATCGCCTTGTCCTGGGGTGAGTACGAACGCGTGGGGTTGATCACGCAGCCGTAATGGAGTGCCAGGTCCTTCAGTGTTTTATTCAAAACCGGTTCGTACTTGCTGGCTTTGGTAACGGCCGACTTTAGATTATCGGGGACAATGGCTTTGGTGCTTCCCCCTAAAAACCGGAAACAATTGTTGATCGAACTGATAAAGTCCTCGCGTCCCTGGCTAAGGCTGGCTTCAACATAAGTGTAGCCACTGCAGGGAAGGATGCCAACAAACACTTCAACCTCCCGGATTTCCCCGGTTGATTTATCAATGACCTGAAGCTTTTTACCGCAATAATCTACCAGCAGGTTGTCGCCGGCTTTATGCATAAACTTCCCGCTTGCTTTGGTTTGTCCCAGCCATACGTTCAAGTGCTCGTTAAACTGGGTATAGCCGTAGCCTTCCGGATGCTTGCAAAGGTACTCTTTCCACAGAACCTCCCGTGTGGCCCCGGGCAAAAGCAGTTGCTGCTTAAAATAGGAGAAGTATTGCGACAGCTCTTCGTAACGGTCAATGTCCGAAGACGTTCGGTTTGGAAAGAGTTCCTTCAGCCCTGCATCGCCCAGCAGCAACAAATCTGCATAGGTGCTGCCCGTAGCTTTCAATTGCCGCACATAATAATTTACCGTATTGCGGTGAATCGATAAAATGGAGGAGCAACTGCGGTTGCTCTCTCCCCTGATTTTTAACTGGATTAATTGTCGTACATCCATAATATCTATCTTTTTTGCGGCCATATCCCTGAGTTTGGTTATCAGCGATAAGATAGAAATCATTCTTCTGTATAATCAGTGGCACAACTTGGCCCGAAACACGTGGCACACTTTCGACCGAAATACCTGGCACAACTTGAACCGAAATGGGTGGCACAACTTCGACCGTTTTATCTAGAGACACCCTTTGTCTAATTTGTTAATATTTATTCCTTGTCCGCTTTCTACAAAGAAAGACCCTTTGTCGGGATGCACTTCTAAAAACGTATCTTTATTTTCAGATTTAAAAATGCCAACTGCATCAGTATTTCTGTTGTCAACTTCGCAGTTTCTAAAATATGCTACATAGAACTCGCCAACTTTTATATTTGGGTGTTCGGATAGTTCATACAAATATTTTGCAAGTAATAAAGACTGCTCATGCAAGCTTGTAGGATCATCAAATATTTTAGAAACATAACTATATACTTCATTCATTTTAACATCAGAATTATGAGTAAATCTATATAATTCTTCATGCTTGATGGACGAAATAAAATATTTCAACAACGCTGAAGAAATGCCTTCAGTAAGCTTAATATCTGATTTAGCTAAAATCGTCCCGTCATCATTAGTTTTGTTCCCTACCCAGTGGATAGCTAATGATTCAATCTGCGTATCGTAATTATTTATTATCATATCATTTGAATAATTCATCCCATATCTCCGGGAATTTCCATGTCACACGAGCAATTATTGCGTACAGAGTTATTAATAACAAGTAAATTATTGATGTTACGAAAAGTCTTGGAGTTAATGTTTTTCTCATGTGCCCATCTATTTCTTTCTTTGGCATAGTCTCACTAGTACATTTGCTCCAATAATTTAGTTCTCTTTTTGACAAAATTACATCGGAAATATCCGTTATCAATTGCATCAGAGCCGAAGCCATAAAGTATAAAGCTAATCCTTTAAAGATTACATTTACCAATGTTTCGTAATTTAACAGGGCCTCTATCTCCTTGAATTTGGTAAAAAGCGAAAATCCAACCAAAAGAATACCTGCAAGAACATCTCGAGCCAGATTTCCCAAAAGAGAACGAAGTTTAGTTGAGTATAATTCAGACTGTGACTTTAAATCTTTAAGAAGAACTGCTAATTCTTTTGCATAAGCATCTCTTCTTTCGAGCATAACAAAACTATATCTTTCTTTTGCTTGATCGAAACCGCTTTTTGCTATTAAGGGTAATTCATTAAGTAAAGGCTGTTCATAATCAATATCTAGGGTTATCCGATCCAAAAATAACTTGCGACGAATATCGATTTTCGCATTATCACTGTCTTGATAAATCCACTCAACTATTTCTTTTAATAATAGGGAAAAATTTAGGTCTACTTCTGTTTTATCATTGTACAATGACACTTTTATTCTTTTCACACCCTGCAGAATCACAATAATACCATCTAGTTCATTTACAAAGGTTCCGCACAATGTTGCACAAGAATAGATTAAGCAAAAATCATAATAATTCGTTTTCGGTTTACTTTTTCTTTTATTTATGAATGTTATTAAATACTCATGAACATTATAAGCGAGGTTTTGCCCATTAGGAATTACTACATGGTCAGATATTTTAGGATTAATTGGCAGTGACTCCTCTTGAGAATCAAATGCTTCATCAAAATCTCCTGTGATTAATAGGTTGGGGCCTCCGCAAGATGTATTTAATTCATGTACAATTATTTTAATCTTTAAATATGATAACTTCTTAAATGGAGATATATTTTTTAACCAGTCTTCAAAAGAATCCAAATCATAGAAAAACTGCACGCTATAGTCATCTATTATTTTCAAGTTTGTTTTGTTGATCACAATTGTAAATTGACATCCTGAATAATCATCTATTTCATCAATCTCTATTAAATCCGAACCTACCCTTATTTGAGGAACCAGAAGATTATTATATGCTTTCAAGCAAGCGGACAGCCCTTGAATATCAACCAACAGATCAGCATAATAACTGCTGTCAATTGTTAGGTTTCCCCATACTTCCGTAAAGCCACCGCCTTTCGAGATAATTTTGTCAAGTTGTTTAAATATATCCTGAAGCATATTAAATCGAGATATCTTCAATATTATTAGTCTTAATTATAATTTGATACATGCCATCTTCTTCACGTTCTTTTGGCAATGTAAGATTCACTATGGCAGGGTCGCCTGTCCAAGTCATTGTTAGTCCTTCAGCGGTCTTTGCTGTATGTTTTACACTACGTTGATTAAGGGCTGGCTTATTCTAGATGGTGCACGGGCTCCTGAAAAACAAACCAATGGAAATATACTCCTTGTCTGGAGTTTGCTTGTCAGGTATCCAGGCACTAAAAACGGGATATTTAGCTGTTGCAACAGGCGATAAGCCCAATGCGGTATGTTGTGCATCTGAATTGCCCTCTCCGTGCCTGCTATCGAAAAATTACGACGAGGAGTATGAGAACGCACACAATTTGGGAAAGGAGCCGTTCATGGCTTTCGAAAAAGAATTTCTCCGCTTTATGCTTTCTGATGGAGCAGGTGCCGTTTTAATGGAAAATTTCCCACGTGAAGAAAAATCCCTGAAAATTGAATGGATAGATATGGCTTCTTACGCCCACGAGTTACCCGCTTGTATGTTTATGGGAGCCGAAAGGTTGGCAAGCGGGGAGCTTAAGGGGTGGAAAGAAATTGATAGCCGCAAATGGATAAACGAAGGAATATTTGTACTAAAACAAGATATCCGGTTATTGAAGGAATTTATTATAAAATACTGTGTAAAACACTTAGCCTCTAATCAAGCGTTGCTTGCATACGCTTTGCATTGGAGGGTATGTTGAACTAAACATGTCCTGCTTGCAACCACTTGCCGATTAGTTGTTTGGGTATAGTGTTTTCAATCCGTTTTTTGGGATTCCCCCGATGCGTATTTTTCGGGTTTCCGTGATGCGAAGTTTGGTTTTATGCAGAAGAAACCGGTATGCGCCGGAGTAAACCAGCAGGTTTAGCGATGTTTCTGAACAAGGCCTGCCTGTTTTAACACCGGTTCTTTGATTATGGACACAGCTTTCCCGTTTACGCCTTTGGCGCATCAATTTAAATCGTACAATGACAGGCATTATCACATTCCTGACAATACATTGACGGGCGGCGCGCGCTCTTTGGGATAGGTTTCCAGCAATTGCAGTTCTCCCCCGCAGTCGCGGCATTTTAGCAGGGACCGCGGGCCAAAACGCAAGGCCAATATCTGCGCCCGCGAAAGTGGTGTTGTCCGCAGCAGCCCTACCCCAAGGTTTTCCCGGATAGCCGAAAGGCTTTGCTTTTTGTTTCGTGAACTCAAAAACCCCAAATGACGGATCCGCCTGAAGTAAGGCGGGACGATGTGATCCAGAAAGCGTTTCAGGAACGCTACCCCAGGGATGGTTTCGGTTTTCTTTTGGTAGCCGTTTTTGCGGTCGCACCAACTAAAGGTAACCTGGCCCCCGGTTACATTCAATATCCGCGCATTGGAGATGGCCACCCGGTGGGTATACCGTCCCAGGTATTCCACCACACTTTCCGGTGAGCCAAAAGCCTGTTTGGCATACACCACCCAGGGCTTTTTGATCAAATCGCGCGGCACCTGCTTTTTGATCTTGCCCTGCCGTTTCAGCCTGCGCAGTTTCTTTGCAAACCGGGCACTGAACACTTCCGACATTTGCTTGACATCAAACAAAAAGTTGCCATCCTGTTTGCTGCTTTTCCACCTGCCGTTTTTATCTATGCCACCTGCCGGAACAATCAAATGCACATGCGGATGGAACCTGAGCTGCTGGTCCCAGGTGTGTAGAATCGCAATAGCCCCGGGCTGTGCGCCGAGCAGCTTGGGGTCGCGGGCAAACAGGCACAAGGTCTCCCACGATTTTTCGATCAGCAGGTTGTGCATCAGCTTGCGGTTGAACCGGAACAGTTCCAGCAGGTTATGCGGAACGGTGAACACCACATGAAAGTATTTTACCGGCAGCAGTTCCTGTTTGCGTGCTTCCACCCACAACTCCTTGTCGATGCCCTGGCAACGCGGGCAATGGCGGTTGCGGCAGCTATGCAGCACGTAATGCACCGAGCCGCAATCGCCACACACCATGGCCGATCCTCCCAGTTCGGGGGTACGGCAAACAGACAAAGCCTGCAGCACCTTTAGCTGGTATTTTGAAATGCCTCTTTCTTTTAACAAGGTGGGTAAAAACTTGCGAACAACTGCCCCCAGGGTATTACCGGGAAGCATAACCGTAGAGCTTTTCCATTGGCGCAAACCCGGCCCTGGGGTTCGAGCGGGCGATATGCAAATACATCATGGTGGTGGCGATATCGGCATGCCCCAGCTGGTTTTTTACGCTTACAATGTCCAACCCCATCTCCAGCAGGTGCGTGGCATAGCTGTGCCGCAGGGTATGGATACAAACTTCCTTTTGGATACCTGTCTTTTGGATACATGAACGAAAAGCATGGCGGATACCTTCGCGGCTGATTTGACTTCCGCGGACCTTCCCGTTGAAAAGCCAAGCCTGCGGGTTCGAGGTTGAAAGGTATTCTTTCAGCCCTTTGAGCGTGAGTGGCGAAACGGGGATGTAACGGTCTTTTTTGTGCTTGCTTTGGCGCACGTGTACCCGTTTTCGGTCAAAATCAATATCGGTTATTTTCAGGTTGATAACCTCGGAAATCCGAAGGCCGCAATCGTAGGCAACGGCAAACAAGGCCCGGTGCTTTAACAGTTTGGGCGTTTTCAGGATAAGCTTGATCTCGGCCTGGGAAAACACCCCAGGCAACGCTTTACTGCCGGAAACCGGGGGCAGAGCCAGGTAGAGCTTCTCGTTTTTGAACATCGAAAACAGCGTGCGCAGCCCGTACACCAGGTGCTTGAACGAACTCATGCTGGGCTTTTCGTTTTGCCGGATATGGAAAAGGTATTCTTCCATTTGGTCAATGGATAGTTCCAAAGGCGAACATTCGAAGTGAAGCACCATTTTGGATACTTGCATCAGGTAATTACGCGTGCACGACTCGGATTTGCCGGCAATGGTGTACTTGCGAAGGAACTTTTCGCTGATGGTTTTAAACTCGGGAACAGCCTCGCAGGCCTGCTCCATGTAAGATTTTCTGCTCATAATAAATTTGTTTAAAATTAATGAGCAGCAAAATCAACAGATCTCACCAACTATTCCTATTTTAGGTGGAAAATAAGCTCCCGCATAGCGGGTTTAGTTCAACACATACGTCGGTCACTTGGGGAACATCGGACAGATATCAGTAAAATCAACTATTTCATCCCGCATATCTCCTCAATGTACTTCTACAATCTGCTTTATGACGAAATGGTGTTACAGGATGTCAAAATTGGATTGGACAAGTGGTTCACCAATTTGACATCGGTTGGAAACATCGGTTCTGCCTCCATATTTGTCGCCTTGGAAGAGCTTTTTCATTCCGATAAGTTGCAAAAAGGAGACAAAATCCTGCTCATGGTTCCGGAGAGTGGAAGATTTTCATTCGGAACGGCACTGCTAACAGTCGCATAAATTATTGCCTGTATGTCGAATAAAAAAGAATATTTTTGAAATAATTATACCAAACATACGGTATCGCAGGTTTGCAAACAAACATCAATACCCAGTGCTGTCTATTTAAAGATATAATTGAACACAGGATGAGTCAACATACTGAAACAACTATAAATAATTAGAATAAAAAAAAACAAATTATGGCAAAAGTAGGAGACAACATCGTAACAACGGGACTCAGCGGAAAGCTGGGTAACCTGATCGTGTTTCGCAACCGTGGCGGACAGACTTATGTAGCAAAAGCCCCGAAAAAGAAAGTGACCGAATGGAGTGAAGCACAGGAACAGCACAGGGTCAAATTTCAGGAAGCCGTGCTTTATGCGAAAAATGCAATTGCCAATGAAGCAACGAAAGCAGCTTACAAAGCTTCGGCAAAAGAAAACGAATCCGCTTACAACGTAGCTGTCGCCGATTTCTTAAATGCACCAGGCATTAATGAAATCGACCTGAGCCACTACACAGGCCAACCGGACAGTTATATTCAGGTCCGTGCCGTCGATGATTTTGAAGTGAAAGAAGTGACTGTGGCCATCCAAAATTCTGATGGAACTGCCGTAGAAAGTGGTTCCGCCATACTACAGGCAGGCAGCATCTGGTGGAGATATACAGCAACAGCCTCTAATGAATCGCTCGAAGGGGATAAAATCATTGTCCGGGTATCCGACATTCCGGGAAACCTTACCGAAAAAGAAAAGGAAATTTAGCTTATGAGGGAATTTACTTCCACCAAAGTGGTGGAAGTAAATTCCCTATTGTTTGAAATACTGATTTTAGGGAAGAAAGATAATTTGACAATTAACCCTAATATGTTGACATTAATCTTGTTGATTGAATCTCCGTGAAAGTAGCTATAACATTTTTGTAGCCCAACTAATTATTAACCAAACTAAAAATAGAAAACTATGGAGACAAAAAAAGTAAAACTTGAAAATGGTTCAGTTCTTAACCTGACAGGAAAGAACATAAATGAATATACTGAGGTAGAAATTACAATAAGTAAAATCATTGCCGAACTATTAGAGAATGATGTACTTGACGTTAATGAAAGCTTAATACAACAAGGTACAGACTCTTTAGGTGTATTAGAAATTGCACAAAACATAGAGGACGTCTATCATATTGAGATTACACCTGAGGAAATGACAAAAAATGTAAATGTAGTTTTAATAGCCAAGTTAGTTGAAGAAAAATCAAAGGAACTCAATATTTAATGATGACAAATAAGAATGAACCGTTCGGGGTAACTGATATTCAGAAAGCATATTTGGTTGGAAGAAATGAAAATTTCGAATTAGGAGGTGTAGGTACACATTTGTATTCGGAGATTAAATCTTCTTTGGATATCCCGAAGCTTAATGAAGCTCTAAATAAAGTTATTGTACGACACCCAATCCTGCATACCGTTTTTAATTTGGAGAATCAACAGCAAGTTATTCTTGGTGAAATCCCCGTCTACAATATCAACTACTTGGACATTAGTTCATTTAGTAAAAATAAACAAGAATCTTTAATTAAAAAAGAAAGGGAAAAATTATCACATCAGGTATTTGATCCAAGCGCATGGCCTTTGTTTGAATTAAAAGCATTCAAGCTTACTGAAGGGGGAAATTATATATTCTTTAGTTATGATATGCTTATAGGCGATGGTTTTAGTATCCGCTTACTGGAATCTGAGTTATTAGAACATTATTATGATATTGAAAAAAAACTTCCGGAATTGAATTATACATTTCAGGATTATATATCAGACTATGAAAAACTATTGGAGACCAAAAGATATGAAAGAGCGAAGGAATATCATCTAAAGCGTCTTGACACTTTACCTTTAGGCCCCACGCTTCCGTTAAAAAAATTAATATCAGAAGTGAAAAAGCCGCACGTCAAAAGACTTCAATATTTCCTTCCTCATGACGAATGGATTAAATTTAAAAGAATCTCCCATGGGCTGAATGTAACCCCGACCATGGCACTTTGTGCGATGTATGCTGAAGTATTGAATTTATGGACTCAGGAAGATAAATATAGCTTAAATATCACGGTATTTAATCGTTATCCATTTAATAAAGAAGTAAGTAAGATAATGGGGGACTTCACTTCTGTGATTTTGATGGATATTGACAAGCAACTAAAAGGGACTACCCAGGAAAAACTTAAATTTTATCAGCATAAAATAATTGAATTATTGAGCCATAGACATTATGATGGAGTAAGATTGCTTCGTGAGTTGGCTAAACACAGAAATCTTGGAACGAAAGCTTTAACTCCCGTAGTCTTTACAAGCATGCTGTATGATAAAGGAATTGAAGATATTGAGGAAGAAGAACGGTTAGGGAAATTTATTTATGGATTAAGTCAAACTCCACAAGTAATACTAGTATAACGTTCTTAAAATAACTTGACATTGTCGTATGATTTTCATATTTTTATGCCAAAAAAAGCTATGGCAGATAAATATAAGAAAAGGGGCAATCTTACGTGTACAGAGAAAGAGAAAGAGCAATTGGAAAAGATATCGAAAAGCAAGAGCGAGGAATATCGTAAAGTTCAGCGGGCAAGAATTTTTTTACTTTATATGGAGCATACACCGGTAGCACAAATATCGAAGGAAGTTGGTCTTAGCAGGGAATCGGTTTATTCAGTCTTGGATAAAGCTTTTGCTTTTGGCCCGATCGCAGGGCTGGAAGATTTATCAGGGAGAGGGGTAAGTCCTGTAATCAGCGATGAGGATAAAGCATGGGTTATCCATTTGGCATGTAGTTCACCCAGAGAATACGGATATTCCTATGAGGTATGGACGTACAGGTTGTTGGCCAGACATATTCAAAAGACCTGTGAGGCAGAAGGCTATCCCAAATTGAAAAACGCAGGGAAAAGCCTATTGCATGGAATTTTGGACAAAGCGGGAATAAAGCCCCATAAAATCAGTTATTATCTGGAGAAACGGGATGAGAATTTTGAAGAAAAAATGGCACAAGTACTGGCTATCTATAAAGAAATACAATTAACAAACGTCCAGGAGGAAGAAGAAGAGAAAAAGAAGGGCAGTTTGAGAAAATACACGACCATTTCCTATGATGAAAAACCAGGGATACAAGCGATAAAAAATATTGCTCCGCAATTATTGCCCGTACCTGGCAAACACAAAACCCTGGGAAGGGATTATGAATACAAAAGATTGGGAACAGTATCCTTGCTTGCCGGTATTGATATGCATAACGGAATGGTCATACCGCAGGTTGAAGACAAGCACAGGAGTGCCGAATTTACAAAGTATTTGAAAAAGCTTATCGACCACTACCCGGACGATTGGAAAATACGCCTTATTCTGGACAACCATTCCGCCCACCGATCAAAAGAAACGATGAAGTTTTTAGACACAGTTCCCGGTAAATTTGAATTTGTTTTTACCCCGACACATGGTTCATGGCTGAACATGATCGAAATGTTTTTCAGCAAAATAACCCGATCCTTTCTCCGACATATCCGGGTTGAAAGTAAAGCGGAGCTCAAGCAAAGGATCTATCAGGGCATAGAAGAAATAAACCAGGAACCTGTTGTTTTCAAGTGGAAGTATAAAATCGAAGAAGAAATAGAAACGATTCAAATGTCAAGTTAATTTATGAACGAACTACTAGATAATCAGGTTTCGGATATAAACAATCAATTATCAATTATATGGGATTATGTAGATGACGTTTTTGATGAAAATATTGTCGGCATAATGTTTGAACAATACAAACAACTCATCCATAGTTTTATTGAAACAAGTGAAGTTGGAAAGGTTGTCATTCCGGATTATGATCTAAAGTTCATTGAAAAATATAATGACACAGATAATTGTCTGTGTGAAAACACATTAGACCAGTTATTTTACACGCAACTCAATGAGCACCCAGATAAAGTTTGTGTTGTCTGCGATGAAAAAGAATATACCTATAAAGAGTTAGATATTAGAAGTAATAAAATAGCCAATTTCTTAATTGAACAAGGTTTGCAGCCTGCCGAATATGTTGGTGTAATAGTCCGTAGGCATTCTGACACAATAGTAAATTTATTGGGGATTTTAAAAGCAGGAGGTGCATATGTTCCTATTGAACCGAGCCTACCTATAGAAAGGGCTGATTATATTTTAATGCGGTGCAATTCTAAAATCTGTTTAGATACAGATAGCTTTAATAAATATGATATTGGAGAGATTGAAGATTCGCAAGTATTTGGGTACAGTAATATTGACAGTATAGCGTATGTTATTTTTACTTCCGGATCAACTGGAAATCCCAAAGGGGTATTGGTTACACATAAATCTGCAACTAACACGATTATTGATATTAACAGGAAGTTTGAGGTTACTCAGAATGATAAAATAATTGGCCTTTCCTCTATGGGGTTTGATTTGTCTGTATATGACATTTTTGGCGCTTTAAGTATTGGTGCGACATTATATATTGTACCAGACATAAGGGATGTAAATAACATCTCAGATATGATTTCAGAGCATCAGATTACATTTTGGAACTCCGTCCCTTCAGTTATGAATCTTTTGATTGAAAGTCTATTCAAAAGTGATAAAAAATTCGTCAAATATGAGTGCTTGAAAAATGTTCTTCTAAGTGGCGATTGGATTCCGGTATCACTCCCAGACAAAATAAAGAAATATTTTCCCAATTCAAATGTAATTAGTTTAGGTGGAGCGACAGAAGGTTCTATTTGGTCAATTTATTATCCAATCAATAAAATAGATTCAAGCTGGAAGAGTATTCCATATGGATACCCATTGAGTAATCAAAAGATGTATGTGTTAAATTCTAATCTTGATTTGTGTCCCTTGGAAGTTGAAGGAGAAATCTTCATTGGAGGCAAGGGGATTGCAGCGGGGTACATTAGCGAAAAAAGTAAGACGGAATATTCTTTCATTAACCATCCTCATCTTGGATACATATATAGAACTGGCGATTATGGGATAATGCACCGTAAAGGTTATATTGAATTTAGGGGTAGAAAGGATTCTCAAGTTAAAATAAGGGGGCATCGTATAGAATTAGGTGAAATAGAATGTCATTTAGATAATTTTAGCGGAATAAAACATTCTGTTGCCACAGTTTTTGAATATGCACCTGGAGACAAAAGAATTGCTGCATATTATGTGAAAGACGGCAGCATGAATACAAATTCTATTTCCAATGATGAATTAAAAGATTATTTAAGAAGAAAACTTCCTCAATATATGGTACCATTCACTCTGGTCAACATTAAGGAGTTGCCATTAACCAGGAATCAAAAAGTTGATAGAAGCAAATTGCCTAATCCCAGTTTTGATGAAAATAAGTATAGAAAGGAAGTTCTGCAATCCCTAAATTTAGTAGAAAAGAAATTATTATACCAATGGAAGGAAATAATTGAGCTAAATGACATTGGCATAAATGATAATTTCTTCGATTTAGGAGGCGATTCGTTACAAGCTTATCAGGCAGTAGTAAGTGTTGAAAAAGAATTTGGATTGAAAATACCTATTGCATACCTCTATAAAAATCCAACTATATCAGGCATTGCTAATTATATCAATGAGAATACTAAAGTTGAAGAAATTGAAAAGTATAATCCAAAAGACTCAAAAACAAAAATTTATTGGAACCCTTCTTGCAGATGGAAAATAAGCGATGAAAAACTTCTAATCGATGGCTCATTGTATCCGGGCATAGAACTTTTTCCTAAATTTTATTTTCTAACCCAGGACGGAATAAATATCGATGATTTATACAGTGAATTACCAAGTGACAAGATAGATAGTTTAAATTCTTTTTTAGAATTATCATTAAGGAAAGGTTATGTTATCAAAAATCTTCCTGATTATACTGATTTATTTAAAGCAACCGAACAATTTGTAAGTAATCCATGTGATGAAGGATTAATTTTAGACCCAATTAATTCTGCTTTAACACATTTAAAATCTTTGATATGAATTGTTTATGTCCCACTGCCTTATTTTGTGACGTTGGTGCATTTGGTCAAAAAACTGTTCTTCGGTCATTTCTTTATAGAGCTTGAAGACGAACCATTTCTTGATGTCGTTGGCCGAAAGCAGCGGAAGTTCCTCGAAGTTTCGTAGTTTTTCCTTGAGTATAAACGAAGAAACCATAAAGTTCAAAGCAACCTGATGTTGCCACGCCAGCCACTTGCGGGTCTGAAACTGGTCGATTCCCAGTATTTGCTTGGATTCTTTGATGCAGTGTTCAACAAAGAACCGCTGAGCCTGCATGTACGCCAAGGCTTGGTGTGTGTATTGTTCCAGATTGGCATTGGTGAACGAATATTTTATTTCAATCGTGTTCTTTGCTGATTTTGTTTTTCGAATGACCAGCATCCGCGGCTCTATTTCGTTGATGTTTTTGTTCCAAATGAATACCCTTGCAAAGTGATACTCCCCAGTCAGTTTCCCTTTGGTTGTATTGCGGACCTTGATCTTTTCCCAATCACCGGGCTGAAGATTTTCCATGTACTTGGTTACAGTCATGTCCGGTGTTGATGCTTTGAGCCTTTTTGGGGCGGGCCCTCTGTTTGATTTACGTTCGGGAAGGAACAGCTCTGGCTGGTCGATGAATATTTTTTGGTCGCTGTGGATATCCAGCATATAAACATAGCCCATTTGGTCGATTGACCGGGCCAGGTTGGCATCGTTGCCGTAATAGCCATCGCCGCCGATAAAATCGAACGAAACCCCGTTTTGAACTTGTTGACGGATAATTTCTTCGGCCAATTCCAGTTTGGTCTTGAACGCCCTGTTCCCTTCGGGGATGCCGGCTTCCTCGCAACGCTCCGGATCCTCGCACCAATCTTGTGGCAGGTATAACCGGGCATCGACCATTGAAGCAAAATCACCGTTGCTCAGGCAGGCAAACACGGCAACCTGCGAATTGGATATTTTGCCCACATTGCCACAGTACTGCCATCCAACACCAACACTTTTATCGCCTTTCTTCACCCAGCCGCTTTCGTCAATTATTAACCCGGTTAACTTCCGCTTGGGCAATACCGAGCTTACCTCTCTGGAAACCTGATCAATAACCTCGCGCTCGTCCCATTTTGACTCGGTAATAAAGTGTTGCATCTGATGGTAGTGGACATTCAGGTCTTCACTGATACGTTCAATGTTGCGTAATTGACTTTGCACAATTCCTTTCGTGTAATGTTCTGCTTTATCAAAAAATTTCTTTGTCCGGTTACAAAATATAGACTCATACGGGACAAGGTGTTCACTCAGCCTCCGGGACAACCAGGCCAGTGTTTTTCCATATGTATTACTTTTTTTACGTGGTGTTAAACATAGCTCGGAACGATAGATTTGTTCTTCGATGACACCTTTAAAATACTAAAAAACAATTACTTAGCCAAATTTAAATCAAAGAAAATCAATATTTTAGAGCCTTTTTTCTAATCTGTTAAAGTAGAATTAAATACAGGGATTTTAAAAAGAATATAATGAAAAGGGATTTGGGAGGAAATGGGCAGACAGTTACGCTCAAAGAGTCAGAAATCCCTCAAATAGCTAAGCGAAGAACCTGGAGGAACTTTGAAGAATCCAAAGCCATTGAATTTAATGTGTTTTCTAAATTGATGTCAACCTTTAAACAAAGAAATCAAAATGGAAAGTATTCATATAATTACGCTAGTGCAGGAGGCCTTTATCCTATTGATACATATTTATATGTTAAAGTCGACAGAGTAGAAAATATAGACCAGGGACTTTATTATTATCACCCATGTAGTCATTCTCTGAAATTAATAAACTCAAACACAATTGATGGTAGTTCTTCATACCACAAAAACAAAGAGATTTTTAATGGTTCTGCGGTGAGCATCTATTTTTTATTTAATCCGAATGTCAGTATGCCAATTTATGGAGGAAACGGTTTCTATTATGCTGTAATTGATACGGGAATCATGGTAGCTACTCTTACTCAAGTTTGCGAAGAAAACGGTATTGGTTTGTGTTCAATTGGGGATATGGACTTTAAACGAATTGAAAGCCTATTCAATATCGCAAATCAAAAATTTCTTCACAGTATTGAGATTGGTATTAAAGGTGAAAAATTAATGTCCTTTGAAGAAATAGTTAGCAATTATAAAAAGTAGATTTTATGTTATGACGAATAAAATAAAGCTATTTTGCCTTCCATGCGCAGGAGGTTCATCAAGTTTATATTCAAAATGGAATAGGCATATAAAATCTGAGATTGAAGTTGTACCGATTGAATTGAAAGGTAGAGGGATAAGAATTGATGAAGATTTTTATGAAAACTTTGATGGTTTAATCGATGATGTGTACAAAATACTTTCTCACCAAATAAAAGATTCGAATTATGCACTATTAGGCTTTAGTATGGGAGGTCTTGTAGTGTATGAGATATATAAAAGACTAACATGGACAGGCTATTGTGATCCGAAGCATATTTTTATTATAGGAAGAGAAGCTCCAAATTACAGATTCATTAGGATTAGCCATCTTCCTGATGAAGCATTTTTGAAAGAGATATATAGCTATCAGGGAATACCGGATGAGATATATGCCAATAGTGATTTGTTAAATTTTATATTGCCTCAATTAAGATCTGATTTTGAGATATATGAAACATACAACAAGAAAGAGATTGTCCGTACACGTTGCAACTTAAGCGTTTTGTATGGAGAGGAAGATAAAAGTATAATTCATGAAGGTATTTTCATGTGGAAAAATTTTGCTGGAGCCGAGTGTGATTTTAAAATGTTTGAAGGTGGCCATTTCTTTATCTCAAAAATGCAAGACGAAGTACTTAGTTATATTGAAAGCAAATTGGAATCATCTTAGAATTGCAGAATTGAACATTGTTTAACAGTAGCAGCTATGAGATCAAAAGAATTAAGAGAGATAATGTTAAAATATAACATAGACAGTTTATATAGAGACATTAATAGTAGTTCCTTCGCATTCTATTCATCCTTTTATGAACAAGAAGAGATGCGACTCTGTGCAATAAAAAAAGCTTTTAACTTTCATTATTCTGTAAATAAATTTTACAAAAGGGTGTGCGATAAGGAGGGATTTACTCCTCTGTCCTTAAAAAAACATGAAGATCTAACAAAAATACCATTAATACCTATAGATTATTTCACAAATGAAAGAATGGAGGGGATAATGACTTTGCCGTCCTTATACAAACAAATAGAATTTCATGAAACTGGTTTGCGCGGAGAGCACACAAAAGCATATAGGGATTCATATACAAATGATATGGCAATTATGACTATCGCTTCATTATTTACTGAAATGCTTGACTCAAGATTTAACCCCTCTCCAATTGTTGTCTTTTTTACACCTCCTATTATCTCTGCGCCTAACCTGGGAATGTTAAGGGGGCTTGGCATTCTTGGATCGATTTACGCAGATCGCTACTATGTTATTGATGAATCAGATGAATTTAGATTCAGAGAAGCAACGGATTATGTAAGCAAATGGCTCGGTAAATTACCAATTTATCTTGTGGGGCCACCATTTATTTTAAAATATTATTTAGAATATTTAAAGGCAAATAAGATAAATCTCGATTTTGGAGATACCAATAGAATAATGACCATTGGGGGGGTGGAAAAAAGCTGATGGGAAAATTATCCTCAAAGATGATTTTAGCCAGATGTGCCAAAAGTGGGTTTCAATCAATCGAGAACAGATTCGTGATATTTACGGATTTATAGAAACTAACCTAATGGCCATAGAATGTAAGTTTAATATTAAACACATTCCGACTCATATATATACCTATGCAAGATCGTTAGACGATAATGCTATATGCGAATCAAATAAAGAAGGGCGTGTCTGCGTATTGGATCCTACAATTATGACTTACCCTTGTTTTGTACAGACAAGGGATGTAGGAGTCATTCACAAACAACATCAATGTGATTGTGGTCGGAATGGATTAACAATTGAATTGCTAGGTAAAGCAGATAAAAATATTGAAATGAGCTGTGCAATTACATTAGATCAATATTTATCGGGGATTACCGACAAAATTAACTATGGTTACTCCTGAGTGATAGAGTAATGTTAGTACGATTTTATTGATTAATAAATAACATGGTAAAATGAAGAAAAAGGTTGCTTTGGTTCTTTCAACTGGCGGAGCCAGGGGAATAGCACATATCGGAGTTATTGAAGAGTTGATAAAGCAAGATTATAATATCTCCTCAATAGCGGGTTGCTCAATGGGCGCTCTTGTCGGAGCTGCTTTTGCTTCTGATAGCTTAGATCAATGCAAAAAAGTAATGTGTGATCTGAATCGCCGGAATCTTTTTAATTACGTAGACTTTACATTGAACAGAAAGGGCCTTATTAAAGGCAATCGAATACGTAAAGAACTCGAAAAATTGTTTGGTAATAAAAATATAGAAGACTTATCCATGCCATTTACTGCCATTGCCACTGACATTCTAAATGAGAAGGAAGTTATTTTCGAAAGTGGGAATATTGTTGATGCTATTCGTGCGTCAATATCACTACCATTTATATTTGAACCTTTTAAAAAGGATGATAAATTGTTGCTTGATGGAGGTTTGATTAATCCATTACCGCTTAACCAGGTTAAAAGACATCCTGAAGATATTCTAATAGGGGTTTCAGTTGGAGAGAAAGGGGAACAAATGAGAAAAATAAATCAGTTTACTTTAATGATAGAAGCAGTGACAATTTTAATCCAAAAAAATGTAAAAAATTCCATTGATGTATTTAAACCAGATATCATGATCCAAGTCCCGGTTAGGAATTATAGTATTTTGGATTTTAGAAAATCATCATTGTTAATTGAAGAAGGCGTTAATGCAGCTAAAAAATCCTTATTGGATTATGAAGCAACTATTTAGTGAGAAAAGGATTAAAAGAAAGTTCCTTTTTACCATTTGCTTTATCGAAAAATACGGTAGACGACGCCGTAAAATCAAAAGAAATCCTATCTGAAATTGAATATAAAGAGCTATCAATAATCACTTCGACATTCCATTTAGAAAGGTCCAAAATCATATTTGACCAAATTTTCGGCAATACAAATATAAAATACATAGGAGCTATCGATAATCTAGAAACGACCATTCTAAAAAGACTTATACAGCATGAAGAAAGAGCAGTAAGCAAAATTGTTAAATTACCAATGAAGCAACGAAAGCAGCTTACAAAGCTTCGGCAAAAGAAAACGAATCCGCTTACAACGTAGCTGTCGCCGATTTCTTAAATGCACCAGGCATTAATGAAATCGACCTGAGCCACTACACAGGCCAACCCGACAGTTACATTCAGGTCCGTGCCGTCGATGATTTTGAAGTGAAAGAAGTGACTGTGGCCATCCAAAATTCTGATGGAACTGCCGTAGAAAGTGGTTCCGCCATACTACAGCCAGGCAGCATCTGGTGGAGATATACAGCAACAGCCTCTAATGAATCGCTCGAAGGGGATAAAATCATTGTCCGGGTATCCGACATGGATATTCCGGGAAACCTTACCGAACAGGAAAGAGAAATCTGATTATCAAACATTACGCTATGAAAATGGGTTATTTCAAAGTTGAAGTAACCCATTTTATTGGAAGCAACAGCTAGGACACAGCTAAGACACAGAACTGCGACATTCAAGGTAAAGACTTCTCACCATACTTTGATTTTGGCACTGGCTTTTCAGCCTGCCTATCAGCCCTGAAAACCTGTTGGAATATGCCGAAGTTGGTGCGCTTTCAGACCGCGTAGTTCTCCATCAGGCAAAAAAGGCTTTGATGACCACCCCGAACAATACCAAAAACAAACAGGCACCGAACCAACCCATAATGGCTTGTTTTGATTGATTTTGGATGGTCAAAAACCTTTTTACCTCAAAGAACAATTTGTAGAGGCTGGCGGGTGGGCTCAGGCAAGTGTCGCCCGGGAGTGAAGCGAAGCGGAACAAACGGGGCGACTCTTGTCGCGGGGTGCATCACGGCTCCGGAGCGACGGTGAGTGAAAAAGCGACTGGTTTCGTGCGCGGTAGCGTACGGATAAAGGAAGCGGTTGAGCGAGGCGGAGCGATGGTGCCGGGGCACAGGGATAACCTGTAAAAACACCACCATAAACGGAAAAATATAGAATTAAACCTAATCAAACCGGAAAGTTGCCTGCTAAGGGATAGCGGAACGGTTAGTCAGGCCTCTGGTCTGGTGCCGGTAGCGGAAACGAAGCAGGCGTCTTTCTTTGCTGACCGAGGCTTGTGAGCGCCGTGGCGTAGCCAACGGAGCGAACAGGCCGCAGGAGTACCTAACAGTTATATTAATAGCGTTTATCCTTGGCGTCCTTATCAAAAGCCACCAGGTTAAACATTTCCCTCATCCGGGAGCGGATCCGGTTTCCGTAGCGTTCCTCCAACTCCGGGGCGGAAAGGTTGGTAGTAGCATGGGTCAGCACCCCACGGGAAACAAACAGGTCGTAGCGGTTAAGCAAGATCTCGGCCATCACATTGCACTGCGTACCAAAGTACTTTTGAATGTTATCCACCCCCAGGTCGTCAAAACACCAAACCTGAGGAATTATTCTGCCATTCAGGTTTCGAACCGAGCCTTTACTGTAGCGGTTAATCACCGAATAGCCGTCCTTTTCCAGCTCAAAACTGATTTCCCGGGCCCCCTTGATCCGGTACTGCTTTTCCGGAGGAAAAAAGTAATTAGTCATGGTCATTAGCGCTGATTTTCCAGCCCCTACGGGCCCGATCAAAAGGATTCCCTTTCTCAGGCTGATCCCGAATTGGGCGCAACTTTCCTGATCGCCAATGGCGTAAACCAACAATTTGTAGATCAGTGGTTGATCCGCCGGATAAATGCGAAAGTGATCCCCAAACAGGATTTTCCCCTGTTTTTCCATCCACTTCAGGCTCAACTGAAAATTGAAATGGAACAATCCATCTTTGAATTCAGCCACTTCGTCAAAGGGGCTCTGAATAATCCTTGTCATTGTTGACGTGGTAGTGGTTAAGCCCGTTAATTTTTCTTCTTTCCCCATTTTGAAAAATTTGATCGGGTGACTTGTTTCCTGTTTTTCTGTTTATTCTTTTAATAAGTGTATCACCTCCGGTATCACTTGCAGTATCATTACCAGTACCACTACCGGTATTGCCTCCTGTATCAAATCTGATACAGCTAACTTCACTTCCACAGTGCCGGTTGGCTGCTGGGAAATACCTGATGTACCTCCATCGATCAAGTTCTTTGATGCATTTGGCGTAAGTGTTCACAGATCCGATTCTGGATAGTATCATCAGTTCGGTACGGTTGATGGGAAACTTTCCGGCAAAGCGGTTCAGGTTCCAGAGTTGGAAAACGGCTAAATATAAACTGATGTGATATGCAGTCAATCTCCCGTCGCCCGAAACCCGTTCGAAAAAACCGTTCAGGTGTTTAATGTAGTTCATCTGAAAGAACTGAAAGAGGAATGGTTCTTCGTTTGGTTCTCTTCCAGCATTTTGCGTATATCTGCATAATCATAGAAGATCATTCCCCCTATCTTGGTGAAAGGCAGGCTTCCATTGACACGCATCTGTTGAAGTTTACCGGATGAAACCCCTAGAAGCTCCTTAACTTCATAGGATTTAAGCCATCGTTTCGTGGGTTCTCCGTGGTGTTCCTTTAGCATTCTTTTGAATTCCCGGAGCAGTTCGACTTTGAATTCCCGGAGATCGTCAGTTGTAACAATTTCTGCAGGCATAACAATTTAACTTTGAATGGTTTGTTTTGAATTCCTTCAAAGTTGCAAGCTTTCAAGCAGAATTATTACCCATGTAAACTGAGGTGGAGCTTTATATGGTTAATCGTCAAATTAGATACGAACCAAGATTACAGAAAATTGGCCCTTCGGGTTTTCATTAGTTCCCGCATGCATGTACGGTGAAATTGGCGCATTTCATCCAATTTTTCTTGGGAAATGGTTTCGATCTGAGCAACCTGTTTCCGCTCGTTTTTCATTTCATAGTAGGGGATAAATGGGCAATCAGCAACTGGTTCTCCAAACGGGCATTTGGACATGGCATTGACCAAATCGGCATTCTGCCGGATTTTTTTAGTATCAAGTATTGACATGGTAGTTGTTTTTTGATGGTAAGTTATCAGAATTCGAATAAAAAAAGAGGCGTGACTGCGAACTTGGTGCTTCCACGGAACCGCCAGGGTCCTAGTCACAGTCAAATCCGAGCCACGCCAAAGACGCAGACATCGGACTCTTTATTCCTGTGACTTAAATTAAAACTGGCGGTTTTAGGAATCACGAATAAAAAGCCAACGCTTTCTATATTGTCAGTTCATCCGGATCTCTTATCCAGATGAGATTCTATCGGTCTTATCTTTCGCAAAGATAGTAAACATCCTTAAATTGGGTTAATGGTATTACAGATTCAAATAATCATTCAATCGGTCATCTAAGCTTATTGTTAATTCTTCGTGTCAGTATATTCATCAAGTGAGTGAGGTACTTGACGGGATCAGCTCTCTTAACTAATTGCTCCGGAGTCCCATAAATATGCTCTTGAAGTTCAATGTTGAACATCCACTCGAAGGCTTCAGCCAATTCTTTGATAGTGGCCTTGCCATCATTAACAGAGCCATCAAAATAGATGGCATAAAGGAGTTCCTGCACGTCTATTTTGTTTCCAGTCCATTTGAGGTTCGATTGTGGCAAATTATCTCCCTGACAATGGTCCAGTTTTTTCATTTCGTTTTTGATGTATTCAAGGAGCATTTCGTTTGCCATGATGGTGGAAAACGTGTGGTCATGCCAGGAAAAGAAGTCCTCGTCCATCAGTGAGTGACTATCCTTCACCTCTAGTGGAATTTCTTTATTATCCCGTAAAAAATATTTTTCATCAAGATGGCAATGACCACAACGGTAGTACTGGACTTTTACCTTGTGATCTTTCATGTACTTCAGAATCCTTTTCTGCTCCCGCCTAAAATATTTCCTGACGCTTTCGCTGTCAAGCTTCAGACGAATGCTTTCCAGATCGAAAACAGCCTGATAATAAATGAGCTTACTGCAAACTGACGGGTTGGTCTTCTTAAAAAACAGGATTTCTGATTTCTTATCGGGAAATCCCTTTTTTAGCACCAGCTCATGCAGATGATCCAGCGCCAATTTACAACGTCCGGTAGCATACTCTATTTGCTCCGGGAATTTATCCGAAATTTCACCTATTCCAGACAAATCATTTTCAAGGTCAGTAGCGATCTGACAATATGTTTCCATGGTTATGAATTAAACTGTTAATACTAAAAAACTTGCCTTTCAACGAATCGCAATAGTTGTGGCAATTTATATTCGTTTAATTTCGTTCCAGTTCTAACCAAATACTAGTTCAAGGTAAGTATCAATAAATGCTTATTTTATCATTTGTAGACTTTCTGGTAAGCTCCCTTTACGGTCAAACGGTGAAAAATAGGGCCCTTGTTCCACACCTTCCAACTTTAACCATGCGATAATAGCATAACTGGATGTTCTAAGGTTCAACATTCCATATTCCCCTGTTCCCCACCATTTTTTTAAACCATAGCCCCAGACGCCACCGTATGTTCGCGGTTCGAGTTTATCTTCATTCTGCTGTGTCAATAAATATCTACCCCCATTAATAGCAGACTTGAGATACTTTTCTTTACCTGTAATTTTGTAAAGATCAACCAGCAAAATTGGACCAGTAGCAGCAGCTGGCGGGACATCTGGGTCCCCGTATCCTCCGTCGGGGCGTTGTTCCGAGATTAACCATTCGGCATAAGCCTCTGCGCTTTTCAGATACTTCTCATCGCCCGTTGCAACATAAGCCTGCAACAAAGCAATAGAGCCAAAATCGTCGTTGTGGCGATGCATAATCTGCATTCCTGCCTGCAATTTCCCGTCTTCAATATATCTCCCCTTTTCTGCATCGTATATTACTTTGACATTGCCATCAGGTTGAAGAAACTTACTCATGTATTCATCCGCAATATCCCGCAATCCCTTAGACATGTCAGAACGGTCATCTGTTACCCGAGCATAATCATAAAAATATCCCGCTGATCCTCCATGAAATGAACCTTGCAGAAAATCGTGCTCATTGTCAACAACGGACCATTTCCATGCGGGCCAGCCATTCTTCATGACATGATCTACGAACCACCTATTAAAAATTTTCGCTCTGTAGAAATAGTCTGGATCCTTTGTTTCTTCGTACATCCATAGCATAGACCACGAGGCAGTGAGGGCATCTCTTGGATAAATCCACTCAGTCTGTGGGGTATATTCACGAAATGCACCAAAGCTTGTAAAATTTCGGGCATCGAGAATTTGCAATGTCTTAACATACTCGGCAGTACGAGCCGCCGCTTGGAAATACTTTGCGTCGTCCGTTCGGTGATAAGCCATAAGTAATCCCATGATTGATACTCCCTGCATCCAACTTCCAGCTTGTCGATAGTCGGCAGTTTCTGTCTCTGAGTCATACGTTAGCATTATCCGCCCCTGGTTTGCATCATGATTGGTTTTAATCTGATTAGTCTCAATCCAGTCAGCTGCCCGCAAAGCGGCATTCTTGAATTCATTTTTTAGCTGATCAGATAAAAGTTGACCTTTGGCTGTCGGACTATCCAAAGAAAGCATACTTGTAAGGAAAAGACAAAAAAGAACTTTTATACTTATTGTGTCACTAGAAAAAGTGTTGTGATTTTCTTTGCGTTTTTTCATATAAAAAAAAGGTTAAACTATTTATAAATATAATATTTGATATTATTTAAGTATTGAATCTAGGATACAACATAAACCTTAACTAATTCTCTTGACTCTTTCTCATTCCTCAAACATGTTAGCGGGAATACCCTCTATCTTTTTGGAATTCTGTTATGCATGAAGATTTTATAATAAGTCAGCCACAACACCGTACGAAGTCGATGTTGTAACTGAATCAAAAAAAAGGATCTGGTTTATGAAAAATAATCTTAGACTTTTTGGAGACAAGGTATCCTACCAGTCATGATAATAAATTGTAATGTCTTCTGCATTCCACTTTGAGTAGCTATGCACAGTTATCTTGCCCCAATGCTCAGGCTTATAATATTTCCCTGCGGCGCTGGTCTGGCCGCATCCCCACAAACTGTAACCACTTGGGGAATGTATGTATACATCGGTCCATTTAGCGTGTGCAATAGCTGCGTCATTGGAAAGGTTTTCTATTTTTTGTGCCAAGGTGATACTCCTGTTGACTTGTAGGTTCGAATAATCAGAGTCAACATAGTTATTCCCAGTTCGGGCAGTATAAGTACCCAATGTTTCCCAACTAGGCAACCCCACTACAGTTAGTGTAATCCTTTCCTCATTGCCTATTCCTGAAGTAAAAATATTTTCAATATCATATATAATGTGAAATTGATTAATATCAGAAGGTAGTGAGAGATCTGATCGCCAATAATGCACGCCATTAAGTTTGAGGCTGTAGAACATTCTCCAATCATCTGTACTGTTAACATACATAATACCAGCATCAGTATACATGGTCCCATTGGTATTATGAGCTCCGAAAAACATGTAGGGGATATCGTTGTCGGTTACATCGTAGGTAGGTAGTGTCGCTTTCCCAGACACATGATTATACCCTGGCTCTGAACGCACTACCCATCCTGCTCCATTATTTTGCCCAGTCAATGTATATGCTCCCCAGTTACTGCAATACGACTTCAACCTATTTGGCTCATGGTTCTCGGCTAGCTTCATATCGTGGTTTTTCATTAGCAAAACAGCTTCTATTGGTAGTTTATCATCAACATATTTTACCTCTGAATCCTCATGTTTTTCAACAAACGAGTAAAAAAAGGCGTTTACCTGTTCCCTGTTTAAGTTATTAAGATGAGCTATTCTGTTCAAATTGTTAGCATCAAGGACGCTAACACATTCAATATCTTCCGGGGGAATTCCGTTTTGAAGAAGATATTGGATATCCATGTCCACAGTTAAACCGTCTTCTGTTTCAGTTATTCCCAAATCGCAGGACGGAAATAGAAGAAATACAAACACAAGGACAGATCCTGCGATTACCATAAGTGATCCACATTGTTTTTTCATAATCTAAAAGTTTTAAGTTAATTAAATAAATAATGAATATTGATCTCTAAAATTTTTTGTACCACCTTGCTTTCTAATGATGATTTAATGAAACCGAATTTAGACCGTTAACGGTAGTCACGATAGTTGATATTATACAGCTTAAGGCGAAGATATGTGGTTTCCAAACGTGTTTGAAAATCAACAAAATTCTTTGATTCACGAGTACTCCACACTACTTCACTCAAAGCACACAAACGAGGAAAGATCATGTATTCTAAATGGGGGATATTGGTGATATATTCCGTCCATACATTTGCCTGTGCCCCGAGAATATGGCTAGCTTGTTGTTCATTGAGGTCATCCGGCACCGGTTCATAGTTATATACCTTCTTCAAGGGCAAAAAACCCCCAATAGCCAAAGGTTCAGATTCTTTGTCCTTACTTTGATAATGATCAAAATAACAGTGTGAAGTCGGAGTCATGATAACATCATGTCCAAGTTGAGTAGCTTCAATCCCACCTCTAATTCCCCTCCATGACATAACTGTAGCTTCAGGAGCAATTCCACCTTCAAGGATTTCATCCCAGCCAATCAATCTTTTATTTTTATACTCAAGGTATTTTTCAATTCGTTTTATGAAATAACTTTGAAGTTCGTGTTCATCCTTCAGATCTTCATCTTTTATTCTTTTTTGACATTTCTCACATTCTTGCCATAGATCTTTTGGACACTCATCACCACCAATATGAACATATCGGGAAGGAAAAAGCTCGCAAACCTCATCCAAAACATCTTCAAGAAATTTAAACGTTTGCTCCTTTCCTGCACAATAAACATCTTTGAAAACGCCCCATGTCATCGCTACTTCATAGGGCCCCCCAGTGCATCCCAGTTCAGGATAGGCTGCCAATACTGCTGTCGAATGACCCGGCATTTCAATTTCAGGCACCACGTCAATAAAGCGTTCTTTTGCGTAACTTACAATATCTCGAATTTGATCTTGGGTATAGAAACCACCATAGCCAATCCCATCGTAAGTATTTGACTCGTTTTTGTGACCAACAATTGTTTGGTTGCGCCATGACGCGACATTAGTAAGCTCTGGGTATTTCTTTATTTCAATACGCCATCCCTGATCTTCGGTTAAATGCCAATGAAAAGTATTCATCTTAAACAGAGCCATTTCGTCCAGTAATTTTTTAATTTGAAATACAGGCCAGTAATGACGGCAGACATCAAGCATTAGACCTCTCCATTTAAATCTTGGTTCGTCTTTAATTTCAACACAAGGAACTACAATATCACCTGAAGGAACTACAGGTAAAAGTTGTTTCAGAGTTTGCACTCCGTAAAAAACACCACCAGGTGCTGATGCTGAGATCAGGATTCCTTCTGGATTGACTATTAGTGAATAGCCTTCGTTCCCAAAGTTTGATTCTGGTTCTATTTGAAACTTGATTGCTTTTTGAGTTCTTGAGTTAGTAGGTAAATCTACATGATAAAATTCCAGGAGATCACTGTGAAACAACTGGGCAATATTATCTAGTTCATCGTTTCTTTTATCAAATTCAATACTCGTTGAGCTTGTAATAGCAAAATCTCCATCGAGGACTTTTAGACTCATCGGTTTAGGAATGATTGAAATGGTTTGTGCTTTGCCGTAGTTTGTTACACAGATTAGTAACAGCAAGAGGAAGCTATAACTCGTTTTTTGTAAATTCATATTGGAATCTATTTATTGATTAATAACAGTGTTTACTTTCAAGTTATGGATTCTAAGTCTTGCCCGTTTACTTCAGCCCATACATTCATAAAATTAATGATTGAAAGACCGGTATGATACCCAACATCTGCATCCGGTGTGGCAGGAATAGCCCGTATTGGATTTCCTGATTCGTCAAGAGTTTGATATGCCATACAATGTACCCCGGGATTAATGTATCGACTAAGAAATGTATTTGAGGCCTCAGCTATAATTGATAATATCTCCGTTTTCTGTTTTTCGGGAGCAATTGTATAAATATGGGCGGCAGCCTTGAGTGTTTCGGGAAGCGCCCACCACGGCATGTCACTGTTCATGGCATTACATGTCTCCAACGATACTGACTTATATATGCCATACCCAGGTTTAATTCCCAATCTGAAGTTGTGTGTAAAAAAATCGGGAAGTATGGAATAGACCCAATTGATGTATTTTTTTTGATCTTTGGAAACTATATTTCCTCTTTCAATCGTATGAAAAAAATCTCCGATAAATCCACAAAGCTCTATCGCATGTCCGGGATAGCTAAGCACTTGCCCGTTTTCGGAAAAAGGTTTACCTTCATGGTCAACAAACTCAGGGATATCATATTTATGGAAAGAAGGAAATTTATTATCATAATTGGCAAATTTTGATAAAATCTCATGAATTAAAAAGAACCCGTCATCCACATATTTTTTTTCACGATATAGTTCATAAAACAAAGTGCATATGCCCAGCCCAATCATTTTGGGACCGTAGGAAATCTTATTCGAATCAAATATCACATTATTCTTCGGATCAAATTGCTGCTGGTCTGTCTGGAAGCGATCATTTTTAAGGCAATCAATTATTGAGTCATAATAAATCTTTGCTTCCGATTCCAATTCTTCATCTTTTAACAGAAAACTGCTTATAATTAAACCCTTAACTGAAAACAGATCGCTATAACCTGATTCATCAGGATTAAGACTAAGAATCTCCTTTTTGTTGTTTTCGTTTAATCGAAAAGCATTCCCGCTCTGATCCATCCAGAAAAAAAGCCGACTATTATTCTTTTTTCTGAATGAGTTCAGTTTATATGAAACCTCTCTAAGCAAACTTAATGAGTAATCTCTAAAATATTTTTTTTCAGCTTCATCAAGTATTTTAACCTTGCTGACCCATAGGTAATGCTTCGCAATGGATTCAAGGCCTCTCCCCTGAATCCATCCATAAATGGTCTCCTTCCCAAAAAGATCAATTTCTCCGACAAAATGGTGAAGGTTTTCACCTGAAATGGTATCTATTTTAGTATTGAAAAACGGATAATCAGGCTCTTCGGCAAAAGTTGTAATTATATACTGCCAGATACTGAGTAACATGGGCTCGTAACTAGAGAAGACCTTGGAGACTTCCTCAACAGTAGGCCTCATTATCAACCGCTTGCTATATTGATCGCTATATGTTCTCATACAAAACGAAATTAACATGAGAGATTTCAAATTCTTTACTGCTTCCCAACTCGAAAGCTTAAGTATTTAGTGAAATAGAAAAGTGTTAATTAATCTTTTTTTGGACTATCATTTAAACTTATGGCGAAATAATCCACTGTATCTAGTTTCGAATCGGGAACATTCCTGCAATACCCTCTAAGCCATTTTTTGCCATATAAATTGCGAATAAGAATATTAGTACCAATAATACATTTGCAGTTGTATCAATCTTGTATTCCTTCATCAATACTTTGTTATTGCCCAAAACAAGCAGACATAAAACTGTAACTGGTAATAAAACGGCCCCAAAAGCCTGAGAAATAATCATTACCAGTATCGGGGAGGCACGAAATATCGGAACAATCAACCCCAACAAAGAAATACAGAAAACAATAATTCGAATATTGGTAGTTTTCATATTGAGGTCGATTCCTTTGTAGTCGCTGAAGATGATTGGAAAGAGCATAATATTGGGGAATTGTGACGAAATTCCAGCAGCGATAATCCCCATTCCAAAAATGACCGAAGCAAATTTGCCAGCCATAGGTTCAAGAATTCCTATCATCTGAGATGGATTATCAAGACGGATTCCGGAAACAAAAAGAGTTCCTGCGGCAGCAGCCATGATTGCAGCACTAATTAAAAACATCATAGCTGCTGATACAGTAGCATCACGACGCTGCATGCGCAAATCTTTTAGCTTCCAACCAGCTTCCTTAACCAAGGTCGTACGCACAATAAACAGCACGGAAGAGACAGTAGTTCCCACAAGAGAGGCGACAACCAGAAGCGGCATCTGATCAGAGCCATCGATTTTATCAGGAATCCTTGGAATTAAGCCAGACAGAATATCTTTTGCGGGAGGCATCATTATGAAGAAATTCACCAAGAAACTGAGTGCCATAATACCAACAACAATAGCCATAATTTTTTCAAAGGTGGCCGTTTCCCCCAATAAAAAAAGAATATAAACGAAAAGGACAAAGAAAACGGCAAAATAAATAGGGGAAATTCCCCCCTCAATGAATGTCTTAGACATTTCAAAACAAATATCAGCCACAATTCCCATTACTCCTATGACACTTCCGCTGACTGTTGCTGTTAGGGCAATGATAAAAAAGATCCCTACCGCGGGATGAATATGCTTTTTAAAAGCCTCTAAGGCGGTTTCTCCAGTGACGATTGTAAATTTCCCATAAGCATTAATAAGGAACCAGGTAATGTAACAAGATACAGCAATGGTCCATAACAATGACATACCATAATTTGCTCCCGCTTTGGCCATTGCAGTTACACTGCCTGTACCTATATTAAACCCAATTAAAAAAATGCCAGGCAAAATTGACAAAAGAAAAGGCTTTATTTTTGTTTTCATTTATTAAAATTTAAGATTCTCGATCTCTTGCTTTTTTAGTCTAAAATCCAAAACTCTGGGAAGTTGTGGAGGTAAAAATTCTAAAATTGAATCTTTTCGAGGTTAAGCTCTCCTGCACTATCCATATCAAGGAATAAAACAGAATTGGAATGTTTCCTTAAAATAGTTGACGGGAAAATCTCACTGATTTGCCCATGCAAAGTATGCTTCACCGCATTTGCCTTTGTTTTTCCGGGAACAATACAAAAAGCATATTCTGCATTCATCAACGCGGGAATTGTCAAAGTAAGCGCCTGCGAGGGAACTTCATCAAAATTGGTAAAGCATCCATCATTTATCTGTTGTTGTCTACAGGCATTGTCCAGTTCAACCACTTTTACAAGTCTAGTATCATTAAAATCGGCTACATGCGGATCATTAAAAGCAATGTGTGCATTTTCTCCAATTCCCATGCATACAATGTCTACAGGATATTTTCGTAGCAGTTCCGAATAACGAAAACATTCATTTTCCAAGTCATCTGCATTTCCATCAAGGTAAAAGACAGATTTGAAAGGAAGCTTTCCAAATATCCGTTCCTCGAGATAGTTTCCAAACCCCTGAGGTGCATCTTTATCCAAATAAACATACTCATCCATATGAAACGCCCTAACCCTTTTCCAGTCTATGTTATTCTCTTTAATCAATCCCTCAAGAAATTCGTTTTGGGATGGTGCTGCGGCAAAAATCATATTTATTGTCTCTTTTTTGTCCAATAGCCTTTGAATCTTTTTTGATGCCATTTTTGCAGCTTCTTTACCCATTTTATAACGGTCTTGATAAATCTGTACTGATAATTGATCAATCTTACTGTTTGCAATCATCTCTTTTTTATTATGTTTGTCGTTGAATATAAATTTGTTCCGATTTAACGTGAGTATACTAGGTTGCCCATTACGAAGGTTTTTTCGATAGTAATGTTGTCATCAAAAATTACCAAATCGGCATCCATCCCGACCTGAAGTGAACCTTTTCTGGTGTGAACGCCCATAATCCGGGCAGGAGTTGTGGTAATCATTTTCACAGAGTCAAACAAACTGGCTCCTGCCATATCTATCATGGTTCGAACCAGCCGATCGGCAGTGGCTACGCTTCCTGCAAAAGCTGTTCGATCCGGAAGTTTTGCTACACCATCTTCAACAATTACTTTCTGTCCTTTATCAAGGCTCCCCAATATACTCTCACCTGACGGCATTCCAGCTGCTCGCATCGCATCAGTGACTAATGCAATATGGTCAGGTCCCTTTATTTTATATACTAATTTTAGAAGTGGAGCCGGCAAGTGAACTCCGTCTGCAATAATCTCAACGTGCATCTCATCAATAAGATATGCACTCTCAATAACACCAGCATATCGAAAGGCATTTTTCCGAGTAACTCCAGACATGGCTGAATACAAATGTGTAATCAAGGAATATCCATTTTCAAAGGCCTTCTCAACCTCTTCGTAAATAGCATCCGTATGTGCTATAGACGGTACAATACCTTTCGACACTAAGTAACGTCCAAATTCTATTGCCCCATTCAATTCAGGTGCTACACTCCAGCGCTTAATAGCTTTTGAAAGTGAAAGCAAATCCTTATACTCTGCCGGATCAGGATTACGCAAATATTTTGGGTCTTGTGCCCCTCTCTGGTTATAGGAAAAATACGGTCCTTCAAGATGCATTCCAATAAACTGTGCTCCTTCATTATTCTGACGGCACGCCTCATCATAAACTGCCAAAGTTTTCGCTAATTCTTCTTTTGTACTAGTCAGTGTTGTTGGTAACATCGATGTTGTACCGTATCTCGCATGTGTTTCTGCAATTTTAAGAAACGAGGCAACATTACCATCCATAAAATCACAATTGCCGCCCCCATGTATATGAATATCAATGAATCCAGGGGATATATACATTCCTTCGGCATCAACCTCGACTGCATTTTCAACTTTAATATTTCCTGATTTCACTTCAATAATACGATTGTCTTCGATTACCACCGCTCCGTTCTGAATTATCCCACCTGGAGTAATAAGTTTTCCGTTGAATATTTTAATTTTATTTGTCATTTTTACTTGTTTGAGATTTGACTATTGCCCTACAACATTGCAACTGCGTTGGTCTATTGAAATCAACGAGCCGGGACGAATAAGTTCCATTAAAAATACGGAGCTAAACGCCAAAAGCATTGTTGCTTCATTATTCCCTTTCCCATAGGTGCTTTTAGGGTATACACTCATCACTTTCCACAATGAATGAGCTGATGCAAAAGAATTAAGTTCCCAGATTGTCCTTAAAACAGTACCACGTGTCAAAGGGGATGACGCAATTTGATCTTGATAATATGCAAGGGCCAATAAACTGAGAGACTGTCTTGCCCCATTCTCAAACCAAAAACGTGTAGCTCCAGATTTTTTGAAATAATATAAAAATTCATTATTCAAGGCACCTTCAATTTGACTCTGCAATGTGGGGTCACTGACAAAAGCATGGGCATATACTACTCCTTCAGCACTATAACCAGTTGCAACTGATGTCTCCGTCCTAAAAAAAGTGCTAACGTCATCTTTTAATGTTTGCAGATAAACAGATTTCGGAACAAGCTCACTCAAAGTACTTAAAAATCCAAGCGAACAAGCCAATGGATACCAATCACTTCTTTCCTCTTTCCACGAATGCGAAAATGTTTTTTGTGCTGGGGTGAGATCTGGCGTATATATAAAGTCACGCGTAACAATGCCAATACCATATGTTCCAGGTGTTGTTCCTTTTGCATTCTTACCATGAAAAAACTGAAGTCGTTCTGATTTCTCGGGGGTAATCAAGAAAGATTGGCGCCACTTATAATATTTCTCACAGTAATCCAAATATCTTGATTTTCTCTCTCCGTCATTGGTAGATGCAGCAAGCTGCGCCATTCCTAAAGCAATACTACCCAAATCAGCAACATAATAGCTTCCACTTTTCATGCCATACCCCATCGGAGACGTCCCGTTGGGGTTTTGGACAAAAGTCATCATATCTGCCCAACACGTAGCCGAATTTGAATAGCTTGGCTCGTCCTGAGTAACTCCGAAAGCACTTAACATACGGGCGATATAACTGTCAACATAAAGCCAACGACTGTATTGCCCTGTGTGAAGTAATGATTGTAAATGCACAAAATGGTTTGCAAGAGTTTCTAATGTCCTTCTAATGTTGATATGATCTCCCAGTTGGTCTGTTCCAAACGAAGATGTAAGCGTAATATCCCAATTGAAATCTGCCACCGGGAAATTCTCATTTATTGAGCCAAAGTATACAGTCACAAAGGTTTGATTCCTTGCCTCTAGTTCTGCCTTCTCATTTATTTCGGTAATATTATTTAAAGATGCCCTTAACGTGGCTGTGGTATTTACAGATAAAGGATTTCTCACTTTTAAGCGAATGCCGAAATGATAATTAGCAGAATCAAGAACCGGTTCTATGTCGAGAATTATAGGCTTTTTTAAAACCTGTGAAGCCAAGGTTACAATATCCGTGTTCGTTTCTGTTGTTTCTTTCAGGAAGCCACAGGTTAAAACTCCAATTGTTGCATAGTTATACGAATCACCATAATATGCCAACTTTGCTTCAGGAATATTAAGCTCTGTCCCTTTCAAGACACGTTGCGGCCCATACGAAATTTTATCCAAAAGGCCACCAGCTGTCCCACATAATTCTGGTGCGGTAAAGGAAACCTTGCTTCTGTCCTCCTTGCCATAAGACAAAAAGGGGAAACCCTCCAACCATTCCGGTAATTTTCCCCTCATGGTTTTCAAAGGAACTTTCCATAGAAGGATATCGGGAGAAGGATGTTGAGGAGAAGAATATGTCAAAAGCTCGATAGTTCCTGTATAAAATATTCCATGATATTCTGCCCCGGTAACATTACGGGCAAGGCCAATTTTCAATTGTTTGACATGATTAGGATCAAGCTCCCTAATGTCTATTTCATTGGGCGAAACAGGCATGAAATTAGCGAATAGAATCTCATGAGTTGTGTATTTTGTCCCTAATTCAGTAAAAGCAATCCAGCAATTATTATTATTATCTATAATTTTTAATGTCAACATATCAAGACTTCCATCTCCCTGAATTTTAACAGCAATTCCACTTTTTGCCAACGACGATGTACAGGATAGCGGTATTGAAACAAAAGCATCATCAACAACTTCATCCAGAGTCCATTTTACCCTCTTTCCTTTTCGAGCATCATTGCATATTTGGAATTGCATCTTTGTTTGCATTTTATCATGCAAAACCTCTTTTTCTAATATTGATGGATCATAAATTAAATGACGAAATTGAACCTCATTAGACGCAGTAAAAACATTGCTAGGTCCAAGACTGATTATATTTCCACCTTTTTTTACATATTCAGAAATGACTGGGAGATCATGTTCACGTACACGAGCGTTAAGAACACAAAGAGATGAACGAGGATCTAAATCCAAAAGAGATTTAAAATCTTCTATTTCAAATTTTTGTTCAGTAAATGCTGACTTTAGATTTTTCCAGTGTTTGTCGTAAACAACAACAGTAGGGACATGACCTGCAAACGAGAAAACAGGATTAAATAACCATAATAAAAACAATAATGTTATTGCTAGTCTAATATTCATTTTATTTTTTTAACATGTTTTACCAATTATCTGTCCTGAACGATGATGCTGGAAGACCCCGTGTATTATAAAGGTTGCCTACCGCAAAATTCTCCCAGCAATATCTTACAGCAACCGGTTTTTCAACGCTATCACTCGATACGACTAATTCCTTCCCTTTGATTAATGCTCTTGCGGGATAAAAGACCTTATCTTCACCTGCCACGGCAAAGTTCTCCAGTACCTTGCCAAAAGTACTGAAGCCATCTTCCGCATAGTCAAATGTCAAGATTGCTTCATCTCCTTGTATTGTCATTTCCCGATAAACGGGCCCGCAATAACCAATACCTTTCATTCCATATGTCTTTGCAAGTGCCCAGTATGCAAGACGCTTACCTACTAACATCTTTTCTGCCGGATGGATATTGTCACGCTCACCAATATCTATAGTTACAACCATTCCTGTATTGGGAACTTCCAGCATAGTGTTCAATTGTACTTCTCGAAAAATCGCTGCAGAATTATCAGGCACATTCCTGCCAAAAGGAGCCAGCTGCACAAAATAAAACGGAAACTCTTCCCGCCATCTTTCACGCCAATCACGAATCATTGCAGGAAAAAGCTGAGAATAAAGCTCCGGTTGAAAGCGATTGGCTTCTCCTTGATACCATATTAATCCACGGATAGTATACTTTTGTAATGGATTAATCATCGCATTAAATAAAACAGTAGGAACTGCAGGCCCCAGTTGATCAACGGTGTCTACATACGAGAAATCCAATTTCTCAAAATTATCCTCTAGAACATTTCTTGCAGTCCATGACTCTATGTAAGAGCTTCCACAACTAGAGTGAATTAATCCAATGGGAATATTTAATATTTCTTGTAGATATTTTCCAAAAAAATAAGCGACCGCACTAAAGTCAGCAATATCTTTAGGATTTGAATCAGTCCAATTCCCTTCACAATTATCAAGTAAAGTGAGACTGTATGCCTTTCTTACAGAAAAAACACGTAAGTTTTTATTATTTTTCTGAGCGATGTAGTCATTGCCTCCCAAAACAGGTTGAGAGAGATAACCCTTGAGAGGCATGAACATGTTAGATTGGCCGCTACATACCCACACCTCACCAATTAATATGTCCTTCAAAACTATAACTGTATCCGATTTTATTTCGATTTCATATGGGCCTCCGGCTTTAGGGGTATAAAAAATTGATTCCCATTTTCCTTCACCATTTACATTCACTATGTTTCTATTGGACAACCAACTAGCCTGCAATGTCACTTTTGTCCCTGGCTTTGCCCACCCCCATATAGTAACAGGGCTTTGTTGCTGGAGTAACATATGATCACCAACTAATGCCGGCAATCTTAACTCCGAGGCGTGTCCCATAGAGAAACTTAACAGAATTATGGATAATATTAGACTCGTTCTACACATTTTTCACCTTTTATTTGCCTATTAAAGTTTTCTAATTTTTAGAACGATCATCATTCACCAGTTATCTGTTCTAAACGATGATGCCGGAAGGCCACTCGTATTGTAGAGGCTACCAACTACAAAGTTCTCCCAACAATATCTCACTGCTATGGGATGGGGAACTCGCTCGCTTGAGACAATAATTTTACTTCCTTTTATTGTTGCCTCCGCTGGGAAAAATTCTTTGTCCTCTCCCGCTACCGTAAAACCATCCAAGACCTTTCCAAAGGTGCTAAAGCCGTTCTCCGCATAATCAAATGTTAGAATTACTTCGTTATCTTTCGTTGACATTTCCTTGTAGATCGGACCACAGTATCCAATCCCTTCAATTCCATAAGTTCTAGCCAAAGCCCAATATGCAAGTCGCTTCCCTATGATTATTTTTTCTGCTGGGTGGATATTGTCATATTCACCAATATCAAGAGTTACCGCCATTCCTGTGTTAATTGTGTTTTTCATGGCTATTAGCTGGGCTTCCCTCTGATAGGCCGAATTAATAGAATCGTATTTATAAGGAGCTATTTGTACAAAATAAAATGGAAAATCACCCTGTCCCCAACGGCTTCTCCAGTTTTGTATCAGGCCAGGGAACAATTTCGAATATAATTCAGGATTTCTGCGATTAATCGTTGACTCTCCCTGATACCAGATCACTCCCCTCATGCAATATTTCAAAAGCGGATGAATCATTGCATTAAATAAAACAGTAGGATAAATCACGGTCACTTTTTCATTTTCCAGTACCGATAAATCCACTTCATCAAACCTGTTTTGGAGGGTAGAATGATCCATCCATGCTTGTGCAGGGGTTCCACCCCAAGTCGAATGAATTAATCCGACAGGAACCCCCAGTACATCCTGAAGATATTTCCCGTAAACATAAGCTACTGCGCTAAATTCAGAGACATCATGTGGATTTGACACGGACCATTTCCCAATACAGTTTTCTTCAGGATCTATACTATATGACTTTTTTACCGTGAAAAGTCTGATATTATTATTCTTTCCATGGGCTATATAATCGTTACTCCCATTTACAGGACTGGACGTATACCCTTTAAATGGCATTGCCATATTGGATTGGCCGCTGCACACCCAGACCTCTCCGATAAGAATGTCTTTTAAAACGATTGTCGTATCGGCCTGAATTTCTATTTCGTAAGGCCCTCCTGCTTCTGGCGTGAGGAGCTTCAATTCCCACTTACCATCCTTATCAGCATAAGTCTCTGCATTTCCGGGGGACCATCCGGTCAGCAGTTTAACCTTCGCTCCGGCTTCTGCCCACCCCCATACAGAAACACTAGCCTGCTGCTGAAGTACCATATGATCGCCAATGAGGGCTGGAAGTCTTAAGTGCGAGGCAAAAAGAGAAAAGCAACTAAATACAATAACAAAAATCAATAAAAATACTTTCTTCATCATTCTGTTGTTTTCGGTTAAGAATTGTCATCATTCATAGCAAACGATCAACCCTGAGGGTTGGCTTTCTTCTGTACTTCCCCAACTTCCCGGTTTGTCTGTTAAAAAGAATTCTAATATCCCTCCTTCCATTAGTTCCTTGTAAGTGATAAAATTGCGAGGAAATTCTTTGCCATTAAGTTTAACAGACCGTATGTAAATTGCTTCTGAGGTATCCTTATGACAAATAATATCCATTGTTAAATTATCAGGAAGCTGAATGCTTACTTTCTCAAATAGAGGGGAACTTAGTAGGTATTCTCCAGATACCGGATTGACAGGATAAAAACCAGTAGCCGCAAAAATATACCAGGCAGACATCTGACCTCCGTCATCATTTCCACTCAACCCTGTTGGACCGACGTCATATTCGCTTAAAAGAATCTCCCTTACCTTCTTTTGTGTTTTCCAGGGTGACGCAGTATAATTATATAAAAAGGGAGTCTGGTGTCCGGGTTCGTTACCATGCCAGTGTCGATTATCAGTAAAAGCACTATCAAGAGCTGTCTCAAGAGAATCACGACCTCCCATTAATCGGGCAAGCCCGGGAACATCGTGTGGAACATAGAAAGTGTATTGCCTAGGGCTGCCTTCTGTAATATATTTGTAATGCATGTAATCGGGCTGAAAAGGCTCTGACCAGGTTCCATCTGCATATCTTCCACGAACCATATTTAAATTACTATCAAAAACATTCCTATAATTATTGGAGCGTTTTATCAACTTCTCGTAATCAGATTGTTTCCCTAATGCACGTGCCATTTGGGCCAATGCATAGTCGTCATATGCATATTCGATTGTACGAGAAACCTGGGCTTCCTTATGTGGGTTTGGCGCTTCGTCCACCTTGTCTTCCAATGGAATGTATCCATATTGAAGATAAGACATTAGCCCCCTTCTTCCTCTTCCATCAATGTAGTCCTCCTCAGAGCGCGGTATTTCAAAAGCATTTTGGCGCATCAGGCTATAAGCTCCCTGTATATCATAGTCACGGATCCCTTTCAAATAGGCAGAAGCAATGTAAGAGATTACGTGATCCCCTATCATTTCACTGGTATAACTGTTCCAGCAAGGGAAGATAGGAAGCCATCCACCGTCATTCCCTTTGATAAGCATCGATTGAATCCACTTATTCGTCATTTCGGGATCCAATATTTCAAATAAAGGAAGATGTGCCCGGTAGATATCCCACATGGAGAAATCATCGTAATATTCTTCCCTTTTCCCCAATTTCCCATTGTCATACTGCCGTGAAAAACGAGGGTACGAACCATCCACATCGCTGAAAAGACGAGGCTGTTGCATACTGTGATACATAGCTGTATAGAATATGTTAAGTGATACAGTATCTTCAGTGGTTACTTTTATTTTACCTAGAGCCTGCTCCCATTCGGAAGCAGCCTTTTCTCTCAGCTCTCCAAATTTGATTCTTTTGATTTCTGCATCAAGGTTATTTCGCGCCTGTTCAATGCTTGTAAAGGACGTACCAGCCCGGAGAACAATCTCTTCACCCTGCTTTACACTAAAACCGATATAGGCTCCAATATTTTTTTGACTCATAATACTGTCGGAAGGAAATTGCACCGAACCATTAAATGTTCCTTTAATCTGAATTTTCCTGTCAGGACGAACAACAAAATATCCATTGATCCCGGCAGGATTGCCCCATCCGGCATACGCTCGCACAGCAGGGTTGTAACCAACAATCTCATTATTTTTCACATCAACCTTGACGAGCCCGTTACCTTGGTCGTTATTTGGAAAAGTGAGGATAAAAAGACTGTCTGCTCTCTCTGCGGTAAGCCTGATCATCCCGCATCGGGCAGAGGCTGTTACTTCTGCCGAAATACCATATTCGTCCAGTTCAGCACGATAATAATCTGGATCAAAAACCTCATTGACAGAAGAATATGGCAATCGAATTTCATTTCTTCCCGTTTTTAGTTTACCCATAATTGGCATAATCGAAAAACTTCCATAATCTTTCACGGCAGAACCACTGAGCCAGTGCGTACCACGAATCCCACAAAAAAACTCTTCATCGTGTTTATAAGGAGGTATCGCATGCCTTTCAGTGAATTGAGTTTGCGGTGTCCATTGAGTCATTCCAAATGGAATTCCTACTGAGGGAATTGTTTGTCCAGGACGTTTCGTCCCTGACAAAGGATCAACGTATTGTGTATAGTTATTGGATATTCTTGAAGATTCTTCTGCGTCGCATGACACAATGAAGACGATTAAAAATAAAAGAGTATATTTTAGAGACAATTGTATCATAATTAATCAATTTATTGCGATTGATTAGCAAATAAAAAACCTAATTCTCACTTATCTCCAATCAGATACAAGAAAACAGAGAGAATAGATATTTCTGCTTAGTTTATTGAAAATGGGTCACGATTTTACTTGTGTGAAAATTATTCAGTTCTCTGCGATTATAAATCCCTGTATGACTTCATTCCACAAATTTTTTTCTATAACATGTGAGATATCAAAAACCATTAAACCGTCAGCGACCTGAAGATTCATGGCTATGGCTTTTTTTAACTGTCTAGGGTTATCATAGTATTTATCGACTAACACTCCTCCAAGAAAAGGATTACCTTTCATTATCTCCCTGACATTTTCACAGGAGCCTTCCACACAATACCAAAGCCCACGGTAAGCTTTATTGTCTGTTTCATTTTGAACTAACTGATTAGTTTTTATATGTTCCTCTTTGGTCACATTTTTATAGTAGTTTCCTACCATGAATAAATCAAGAACCTCTGCATAACCAAAGTTTTTATAATTAGCTGTAGCCCAGTCAAAATCAAGAGAAGCATCGTACCGATTACTTGCCCAGTTGGCACCAACCTCAAAGTAAGAAGGATACCAAGCACCGGTATATGTTCCAAATGAAATATCAGGATTTGAATTTTTAACTACCTGTTGTGCTTGATCCATGAAATCATAAATATTTTTAGCCCTCCATTCAAGCCATTTGTTAAACAACCTTCCTTTGGTATAAGTGTATTTTCCATTCTCATCTATTTTCCATTCATAAATGTCAGACGGGAACGAGGAAACATCCACTCCGATATACTTTTCAAATTGGGCTTTAGACATTTCTGAAAAATCTGCCATAATTCCACCATAGCGAACACGATCCAGAATAACCCCATCTAAATCGGGATATTTTACTACCAATTCTTTTAATAATTTAAATACATGCTCCTGAAATTCTATATCTACCGGATTAACTGTCGCTGAATATTGTGACTTCTCTGCCGCAATCATTTCCCTCTGTGGCGTATAAACTATGGAGGATTTCTCTATGCTGTCTTCGGAGCAATACTTAAATGGAACAAAAACATTAACGGAGGCGTGAACTTTAAGTCCGAGTGCGTGAGCTTTTCTAATAAAATGATCTAAATAATCAAAATCGGGTCGAACAAATCCTCTTTGTTCTCGCATGATTGGCGCGAATCTACTTTCGAAAAGCACCTTCCCCGATGTCGGACGTACATCTACTACAGCATCCGTAAAACCAATCCTTTTAATTTTCTCCAGATAAAAATCAATAGAATCAGGGTAACTAAAACGTTCAAAGTTTGCTTTTGCATCAAACCACATTATCTTAGTCTTTGCTTCTATTTCAGATTTCACCTTTGTTGCACAGCCACCACACAAGGCAAATATGATTAGTAAATAGTATAAAAATATCTTATTCATGTTCTCGTCAACTAGTGTTTTTAAATAATTTGACTACTCTTTTTCCAAAATTTGGTCTATTCCAGCCTTAACATATTCCCACTGATTCTTTTTTTTAAGATGGATCATATCGAAAAGAAAATAACCATCACAACCATTAATTGCTGCATCAACCGACTGGGTAATCGCCGTATTAACTACTTCATCGCCGGCAGTAGCCCACTCACCGTTTCCAACATCAGGTCCACCAACAACAAGTGCATCTCCTTTAATTTTCGCCATTGCATTGGAGCAAAATCCCTGGATTGTCCATTCAGTAGTTCCATATACACGCGTCGGCCTTGCATATGCGCCAATCAAAACAATATCCATCTGATCAGCATACCCATAATCTTTATATTTTGCTGTCGCCCAAGATGAATAGGCGGAAGCCGTATTGTATTTGGGACTTGCCCAGTTAACCCCTACTCCGTAATATGATGAATACCAGCCGCCAACATATACCCCAAATGAAATGTCATCATTTACAGCTTTCACTCTATTTCGTGCTTGTTCCATAAAATCATGCATGACTTTCACTCTGAATTCTAACCACTGTTTAAAATAGATAGGAAGAGGGGATGGAAGCTGATTTACGACTGTGCCAACTGTCATGACATCAGTGGGGAAATTGGCAACGGACTCCCCAATATAAGCCTCAAATTTCCCTTTTGAATAATTGGAGAAGTCACTATCGAGGTTAAGATAACGACCTCTGTCCAGAATAATTCCATCCAACTCGTCATAAGCAGCTAAATCCTCAAGCAAGCTTAATATATAGTTCTGAGCTTCGATGTGCGCCGGATTAAAAAACTTTGTTCCGGTTGCAGGGTCATCCATACAATTTACGATTCCTGCTTGCGTAAGTAAGGAGGTTGCCCATTCCTTTTTCGATTCATCCCTGAATAACAATCCTTCAGAGCCAAGCGAAGTTGAATTGCCGCCCACCATCGTATTGAAACCCGCATGAACTTTTAACCCTAGTTCATGCCCAGCGTCAATAAAAGCTTGCAGATAATCCCAAGTTTCTGTACGTTCGATTTTTGTTAATCCGCCAGGGAGCCAAGCTCCCAGCCATTGTACCTGGGTTCCTGTCTGCGAATTGAATAAAATATCACCATTCGTTGGCCGAACATCAACAACCACATCAGTAAAACCAGTAGTTTTTGCTAGCGTCAAATCACGTCTAATATTTTCCTTACTATTCGCAAAATCTGGAAAGTTGGCAGCAGCATCGATCCAAATAAATCTTGGCTTTTCTGAATTTTCTATAGTCTCCTCCCATTCCCATTCCATTTCAGGAGTATCGTCTTTTCCACATGACACAAGGAATAGAGCTGCAGCCAAAATATATAATACAGAAGCCCACTGATATTTGTATTTCATAAACATAATTTTATCAATCTAAAAATTACCATTTCTTTATGCTGAACTCTTCCTTTAAATTTACAGCAATTCGGGGGTTAACAACTTGTTCTAATTGGAAAGTTCAATGAAGGGAGCCCATTAATTAGGGCTCCCTTCATTTGCTAATAGATATTATTTAAATCAATATTATCAAACTCATAGGCAGCAACGGACCCGTTAGTCACCATAAAGTACAATACCAATTTATAACCGTCTTCGGATGCCTTAAACAAGACATCTCCTCCCGCCGCGACGTTATTAGATCCGGAAATTGCTGAAGAGGCAAAAACTCTTACACTGCTGTAATTCGGATCACTTTTAGGTGTGGCAAGCAGAGCTGGGCTACTTACATCGTAGATATAACTTTTTCCATTCCAGGTAATGATATCGGCTACAGCCAAATATTTGGCACTATTGAATTCCACATAATCCAATGCATGTGTTATCTGGTATCCGGCGACATCTGCAGTGGCGACAGTCGTCATATTTGTAGCGTCAATATAGGAGATGCGTGCAGGCTTCCATCCTGAAAGAAAGAAATTATCCGTTGGCTGTGTTCCCTCCGAAGCAAAATCAACCGTTTTGTTCCATGCCGGATTAGTATCAAACGGAAGAGCTGTCGGTGTTTCAGAAACCAATAAGCCGCCGCTTACTTGCCACCGCAAAATAACGTTCGCATCTGCAACAAATGCAAAAATAAGGGCATCACCTTCGAGATCGCCACTCACAGATATTCTTCTACCTACATCCTTTACTTGATCATTGGTCCACTCGAGATACTTAACTGGCGTATCAGAAACATCATTCCATCTGTAAATCATGAAATTACCACCTGGCTGGACCTGGTTGCAGGCCAATATGTGGTTGTTGTTATCTGAGGTTATGGCGTATAAAGAAGTTCCCAGGGCGCCCAAATTCAATTCTCCAACATACTCTGAGGAGAACCGGTTATAGAATTTAATACCCACTCCTCTGGTTTGTACCAGCAAGTAATCATCGGTGACTCCCATGGAAAAATTCCGGTGCTCGGAAAAGGCGCCAAGATCAACCAAAGATTTTTGCCACAATAATTTCATGCTTTCAGGTCTGAAACCATGAGCGATTTTATTAGGTTGAATGATCTGAACAGTATACTCAACCTCAGTACCGTCATCCGCAGTAACAGTATATACAACAGGATCGTTGAAGTTTTGTGCTGTCGAAGGATCAGGTGAGATAGTTGCATGAGGGGAAACAGATATCAAAGGTATGAGATTATTCAGGTCCATACCACCAGCAACTAATCCAACTAGATTCTCTTCTTCAATTATAAATCCGGTTAATTGTGCGTCAGGCAACGAGAAATCCAATATCTGTGCCTCCGAACTTTTTCGAATATCTCCAACAATAACATGGTTGTATTTCTGACCATTAGCTGCAATAACCGTCACATTAATTGGGGTCCGCAAGTCATACACCCCAAGCTTAGGCTCTATATAGACATTGTTAGGCAAGTTAGCAGAGACCCGCATTTGTGAGATATCTATCTCATTGTTACTCTCCACCGGGTAATAATACGGAAAAACAATTTTGATGGTATCACCATAAGGAGGTTCACCTTCAGCATAGAATGAGCCACTGCCGTCTAAAAATGTTGCGTTCACCAATTGGATACCATCACCGGTATAAGAAGTTGAAAAGTCCTGGGGCTCTTCACATCCCCATAGGATGACAAATGACAATCCTAATAATATAATATAATTCTTCATGTTATTCATTTTTACCAATGTTCAATTTGAGTAATCGCTGTATTATTGACAAGTTCCGCATTAGGAAGCGGCAGATTATATAACCTATCCAGAAATTTGCGATCTTTATTGTCGCATTCGATGTATTCATAGGTAAAACTATCTGGGCCCGTCTTTTCAATCCTTAGGCCATGAAAACGCACATTATTCAAAACTGCATCTGCTAATCTCCATCGTCTTAAGTCCCAATAACGATGACCTTCAAAAGCCAATTCAATTTTCCGCTCATGTCTAATTTTTTCGAGCAGTGCATTTCCACTAATGTCCTGATAAGGCAGTCCAACCCGCATTCTAATTTGTCTGATGGCATTATTTGCTTCACTTTCTTTGCCTCCGGCCATTGCACAAGCTTCTGCATAATTCAGGAGAACTTCGGCATATCTGATTTCTATAATAGACTGCTCGCTTTTATCTGTTGCAAGGTCCGTATTACTTTCATCCAGATATTTTTTTAAATAGTACCCTGTGGTTGTCCTTCCTTTAGGGTCATCGTATCCAAACTCCATAAATCCGTCTGATCCATTTTCATAAGGTTCAATTTTTCGGCCTTTCCATTCTGCCTGGTTATATAAAACCGAGGCATGAAACCGAGGTTCAAGTTCACTATAGGGAGGACGTTGGTTTGTTGTTCCATTGTGCCAAGGAGTCCAGTTTACCATCTCCCCATCTACGTTTTCATATCCTTCAACCAATTCTTGAGTAGGACAAGCTTTCCCACCATAACCTGGATTGTCTCCATTTGGTGTGAAATCATAATCCCAGTTATGAACCAAATCTGGCCGTTGATATCTAAATTCCAAAATCGATTCCTTATTTCCCAAATCCCGGGATTCAAACGCATCTTTATAAGCTGACGCCAATCCATAAATACCCTGTTCTTTTAAAGCGATTACTCCTTCGGCTGCCTGAATGGCCTTATCCCATCGTTTCGCATAAATCATGGCTCTCGACTTCATTGCCAATGCAGCTCCCTTAGTAATTCTTCCTTCATCTGAAGCAGGCCATTCTGCAGGTAAGTTCTCGGCCGCAAAATCTAAATCATTTTCAACAAAGTCCCAACAATCGCTTTCAGGGGACCGGGGATTATCCGGGTTTGTTACCGGTTTGTCGAGCAACACGCAACTGCCATGCCGAAGAGTAAGTAAATGATAAAAATACCCACGGATAAAACGCGCCTGGGCTTCCATCTGAAGAGTAGTTTGCTCGTCAAAAGTTCCGTAGGTGGCAAGTCCTTCCAGAAACACATTAATACGCCGGATTCTTTCATATAGTTGGTTCCACACGACAAGTCCCCCACTTTGATCAGGAGTTACTTTAGTCGGCTCATAGGCATATACATTAGCAGTTCCCGCACCTGGATTGTAGGCTCCATATTTTAGTATGTCAGTTAATCCGTCGGTGTTAAGCCCTCCAAAGTGACCGGTTCCAAGAGAACCATATTCCCTCAAATACTTATAGAAACTATTCAAATAAATATTCGCTGTTTCCTTGTTTTCCCAAGCTATATATTCAGAATAACTCGAATGGGGCTGTGGATCTAGATAATCGTCACATGCATAAAAACCAAACACAAACAATAGAGGAATAATAAAACTTCCTATAATTTTATATTTTTTCATAACGATACAGTTTTTCGATTACAAAGTTAAATTGAGGCCAATGGTAAAGGTCATCTGCTGAGGGTAATAACCGTTATTTACATCAGGTGCTTCAGGATCAACATATTTAAGTCCCGTAACAGTGAGTAGATTCATCCCAGACACATACAGGCGAAGATCATCAATACCAACTCTTCTTATCAAATTCTTGGAGAAACTATAACCTAGCTGAACGTTCTTCAAACGCGCATAAGAAGCGTCTTCTATCCAAAATGTGGAAGCCCACGCGTTATTCGTTCTGGAAAGTGTAGTTAAACGTGGATATTTTCCATCTGGATTATCATAAGTCCAGCTATCTTTTACCAAATAAAACGGAGTATTTCCCCCTCCGTAGAATGGCCGGGTCAATTCTGTATCACTATAGCCGACATTCGGATAAAACCCCATAAGGGCAATGTCGCAAATTGCACCGCCTTGAATTAACGCGCTAAAGTCAAAATTTTTCCAGTTTGCATACAGATTCAACCCAAAATAAAGCTCAGGGATGTTACTTTTCCCAATCCATGTCCGATCCTGTCCATAATTGATCTTTCCGTCTCCATTTAAATCTTCGTGACGGATATCTCCCCCCTCAACCCCAGCCACTACCGATGGGTACATTAGTGCTTCTTCATCTGATTTAAATAGCCCTAAAGAAATTAATCCATGTTTTTCTCCAACACTTCGCCCGGTTAGTTTATTATAATCTGGGGTGTTTGGACTATCATCTGTTTTGATAATGCGGTTTCTGGACCAGCTCAGGTTTAGTCTAGTGCCAAAATTGAAGTCGCCAATTTCTCTATCGTGTGAAATGGACAAATCAAACCCGCGGTTATCAACAACTCCTGAATTGACGACACTCGGGAAGTACCCTCCTATTGACGGAGGATAGACTCCACTTTGATTTTGAAGGATGTCTTTTGTCACTTTGTAGAACCAATCAAATTCAACACCCAACAATCCTTGCCATAACTGAGAATCAAAACCAATATTATAGGTTGTTGTGGTTTCCCAAGTCACATTTACATTGGGAACAGAGGCGGTATAAACACTGTTCTGCAACGTTCCTCCGATGATGGTTGAATACTGATCAATTTTCAAAGTGTTTAAAAAAAGGTACTCACTGATTTGGTCGTTTCCCAATACACCAACTGAACCCCTAATCTTAAAGTTATCGAAGGCCGGTAATGCACTTCTGAAAAATTCTTCTTCAGATAGTCTCCATGCAACCGACATTGCTGGGAAAAATCCCCACCGATGGTCTTTGTGAAATTTATATGATCCATCATACCTTGCAGCGAGTTCAAGCAAATATTTTTCCTTGTAGCCATAATTTACACGTCCAACAAATCCTGCTCGGGGGCTTTCTCCACTGTTCCCAGAAATGTCTTTGGCTTCAGGAACTTCTTTCCCAAAATCAAGTTCATGCAGCTCAAGAAAATCAAAATCCCGTTTTACTGCTTGAAATTGATTGGTTCCTCTTGAGGATTGTTCATAAAGTAACAATACTTTGAGGTCATGTTTTTCAGAAAAATTTCGTGAATAATTAAAACTAGCATTGAGGGTCAGTCTATCTCCCTGACTAAACCGTTCCTTTAACTCGGCCAGACCCGAAGGAGCATTGGGCCCCCACTGTTCCTGATAACTTTTCGTTGCGATGTCAAACACTTGCAACTTATATGGTTTATTGAATATTTTCTCATAAAAATAGTCCCTGTCATAACCAGCCATTGTACTAAAAGACAATCCTTTAATAAATGGGACGTCATAGATCAATGATATATTGCTTTGAAAAACAGGGGTTGTTCGGTCTACATAGCCCGAAAGATCGCGAGCTGCTATTGGATTCACAATGTTTGATCCGAGTCGTGTACCAGTTGGTTTTCCCTCCGGGGTATATGCTGGAATATATGGGTGTGCCCTAATAGCTTGTTGCATCAAACTGTTCCAGTCATTCTTACCTACCCCATAATACGGTCTGTTTCTCTTTTCAAGACGAGCTGCTAAATCAAAACGAAGGGTGAAATTATTTGCTACTTTAGTATCAATATTAGAACGAAGATTATACCGCTCGAAATTGAAATTCCCAACACTTCCTTCTTGATCATAATATCCCAACAAAACAAAATAGTTAGTTTTCTCATTTCCTCCTTCCAGCGAAAGGTTGTGGTACTTGGTTAATCCATTGTTATTAAATAATTCATCAACCCAGTTTGTATTTCCAAAGACACCATCTGGATCTCCATTCGTAATTTTATCAACATCCTCTTCAGAAAATAAAGGTACCAATCCATCCATCTCCCTGGCCTTGTTATGGTAGTAGGCATATTGGGGAGCATTAAGAAATTCCGGGAACCTGGTGTTTCTATTCATTGACAAAGAAGTTGAATACGAAATTTTCGGAGCGCCTTTCGCTCCTCTTTTAGTAGTAACCAAAATTACACCGTTCGCTCCCTGCACTCCATAAACAGCAGCTGAAGCTGCATCCTTAAGGATCGTAATGTTTTCTATCTCGTTGGGGTCAAGATTATTGAATGAACGTTGCACCCCATCTACAATAATAGTAGGTGTGCTATTTCCCGAAGTACTTCTTCCCCTGATATACATTGTCGCATCATCATATCCGGGAGCACCACTGGACTGATAGGTAACCAAACCTGGAAGACGTCCCGACAGCAAATTCGAGATATTACTAACCGGCGCTTTCTTCAATTGATCTCCATTAATACTAGCTATCGATCCGGTAACAGACACTTTTTTCTGCGTACCATATCCGACCACTACAACTTCTTCCACGCTAACTGCATCTTCCTCCATCGTCAAATTGATCAATGATTGATTGCCAACGACAATCTCCTTGCTTTTCATCCCCACAAACGAAAATACCAAAGTGCTGCCAGCTGGAACATTGGGAATGGTATAATTTCCATTAAAGTCGGTAATTGAACCTTGGGTAGTTCCCTTTACCAAAACTGTTACCCCGGGCAATGGTTCACCGGAAGATTCAGTGACGCGGCCGGAGATGGTTTTTGACTGACCAACTTCTGCTTTTTGTGCGGAGGTAAGTACGATCTGACGATCGCTGATTTCATATACAATTTTAGTATCTTCCAATAATTGATCGAGAATTGTTGTTATCGGTTGATTTTCGCAAATGATACTTTTTCTTTGATCAACATCAACGATAGTCGCATCATACATAAAATAGAATTCGGACTGATCCTCTATTTTATTCAGGATGTTAACAATTGTTTCATTTCTTAAATTAAGACTTAACTGTTTGGTTTGAGCATAACTTTCCAATGCAAATGTTTGTGTAATACTAACCAATAACAAAAACGCAACAATCCTCATTTTCCTTAAAAATTTGGATTTCCAGAAATTATGCTCCCCGGAAATCGATTCACAATAATTTTTTTTCATAAATTTGTTCTGATTTGGATTATTTAAAATTCAAGTTGATTGCCTCTGAAGCTGGAAACTACGGGGCATTAAAAAGTAAGAGGGAGATGTTATCGCATCTCCTTTTTTTTGTCGTTTTAGTTTATTCCATAAGCCCTGATTTTAATTATACAATTACTTATCTTTTTGAAATAGTGATCTGGGGTTTAGCTTCTTTCTCGTAATGGTGTACTATTTTACAATCGACCTGGCAAGCGATTCCAATCAGTCTGAAAACTTCTTCATAGCTTTCATTCTTTATTGTTCCTGAGAAAATTGAGTTGTATACCTCAGGATCAGTAATCTCGATGTCTATATTGTACCATCTTCTTAGTTTTTCAACCACATTTCCCATCGTTGAATTGCGGAAGATGAGTTTTCCGTCTTTCCATGATGAATAAACAGAGGCATCAACAGAATTTATTTTTATTTTGCTGTTATCGGACAGACCTAGAGTCGCCTTTTCTCCGGGGTTCATCGTGTAGGAGAATGATTTGAGGTTTTGGTGTGTAAGTTCAATCTTGCCTGATTCAAGCACAACGGCAATTTCATTTTCTTCAGGATATGCATTCACATCGAATTTTGTACCCAGTACCGTAACAACAAGACCATTTGCCTGAACTAAAAAAGGATCGCTTTTTTTGTGGGTAACCTGAAAGAATGCCTGTCCTTGTAGGATAACTTTTCTATTCTGACCAGAAAAGTCATTAGGATACGAAAGTGTCGAGCCTGAATTTAGCCAAACTATTGAACTATCAGGTAAAGCTACTTTAGACCTTTGCCCGTTTTCTGTATAAACTGAAGTGTATAAATTTGGACTTTCGCTTACTCTAGAGAAATTGCCGGATAGGAAATATAAAAGGCCGATCATTCCTACCAAAACAAAAATAGAAGCAGCAATTCTCCAACGAATCAATTCCCGTGTTTTTGATTGTAGAAGTATTTTTTCTTTAAATCTTTCCAAAGCCGCTTTTCGATTGAATAAATCCATGATCTCGTATTCCTTAACAAGTTCCTTGCTGGAATTAATTGAATTCACCAATTCTTTATTCTCAGATTGTTCATTAACCCAGCTAATCAGAACCTCTTTCTCTTTAGGTGATTCAGAATTTGTCAAATATTTTCCAATAAATTGACCCAATACAATTGAACTATGCAGCTTGCTTTTCATCTTCCAAGAAAAATTTCTTTAAACACCCTGAAAACAACTTAGAATTGAAATGCGACTACAAGAAGATCAAATAAAAATCAATAAATTTTGCATTATGCTGATAATGAAAAGAATAAGGATTGAAATTTTAAAAAAAAGTTTTGTGAAAATTAATTCTTAGGTTTACAAAAGAAGCTTTTGTTTAAGGTCATCATCAGGTAAATAAGATTGTCCAACCTTTTTCTTAAAACCTGATAAGCCCTTGATTTGTGTGTCCTGACCGTGGTTAGTTTTATATTTAGTTCATTGGCGATCTGTTCATTGGAGTATTCCTTCAATGATAATAACAATACCTTCTTTTCCATCAGGGGTAGCCTATTTATTTCATCGTAAATTATTCCATTCGCTTCTTTTCGAAGGATTCCTTCCAAAAAAAAATCAGTAGATCCTATTGTCGGTTGACTTTCCTGGAGGTATTTTTGTTTTACCAGATCATGTTTTATATGGTTTAGGCACATATTTCTTATTAAAGTGTACAAGTAGGCCTTCAGGGAAACGAGATTGGGAAAAACCTTTTTCTGTTCCCAAAAAGTGATAAAAACTTCCTGAACAATATCTGCGCAAATGTCTGGATTGGGAATATAACGATATGCGAAAGAAGAAAAAACAGCAAAGTTCTCCTTGAAAAAATCATCGAAATCAATCGATTCTCCGTTATCAAACCGTATTTTATTTCGAGTATTTGGCATTATTAATAATGAGATTAAGATTAATCGCTCAGATGCAAATCTAATTTAAATTTTTAGATTCCAGTAAAATGTATAGTCCAAGTACCTTGTCAGACGATTAAAATTTCTAAGTTTCTCGCCTTATAAGGCGCTGTTATTCAGTCAGTAAATCTAACCATTGCTTCTTTTTGCCAGTGCCTTTCTTAATCCATTCATATCATGACTCAATTTCACTTCCATCACTTTCGAATAGATTTGTGTTGTACTCAGTTTGGAATGTCCCAACATTTTGCTGACTGATTCAATGGGGACGCCGTTGTTTAAGGTTACCGTAGTGGCAAAAGTGTGACGGGCCAAATGAAATGTCAGATTCTTTGTGATTCCACAAACATCAGCTATTTCTTTTAAATAAGCATTCAGGTTCTGATTGGAGATCAAAGGAAATAAAGATCCCCTCGAAACCGATTTGGGATGTTGTCTGTAAATCTCAATGATCTCTTCTGCTTTTGGCAATAAAGGGACAGGTACCGGATTGTCAGTCTTTTCCCGTTTGGTAAAGATCCATAGATCGCCATCTATCCCTTGTTGTATATTGCTTGGGGCGAGGCGCATGACATCGCCATAGGAAATTCCGGTATAACAACTGAAAACAAACAGGTCCCGGACATATCTTAGCCTTTCAATTTTTAAATCCTTGTTCTCAATGAGTTCAAGTTCCTTTTCAGTCAGACAATCCCGGTGAACTCTTTTGAATTTCAATCGATAGGCAGCAAATGGATTTTTCTTAATCCACTCCATCCGAACCGCTAAGTTTGCCAGTTTTCGGAGCCTTTCCAAATGCTTCATAACCCCGTTATTGCTCAAAGGTGCATGATGATCTAAGGGTTGATAGTTCCTCAGAAAATTCTCAAAATCGCAGATAAATTGATAGTTTAGCCGATTAAGCGGAATATCCTTTCTATTTGAGTGAGACTTAAGAAACCGTTCAATGTAGTTTTTTGTCGTACGGTAGTTCTTCAGCGTTCCCCACTTTAGCGTTTTTTGGTTGTGGCTGTCATGGTAGTCAAACAACTCCAGCAACGAATACTTCGAATCCTCCAGGCCTAAAAACCGGCTTTTAACAGCATCTGGTGTAACTTCTTCGTTTTCAACAACCAAATCCTGGTAGTGCTCAACCAAAATAGTCCGTACTTGCTCAAGAAAGGAATTCAGATTTTTATATTCGTCCGTCAACGATTTGACCCTTCCTTTTCTGCTGTCCCAATCTTTAATCGGTACCGATTTTTTAATCGATACTTCGCAACGCTGGTTATTCACCGTAACCCTTGCAAAGACAGGGGCTTTACCATCTTTTGCCTTTTCTTTACGAATGACGAAATGGACTCCGAATGTGGCAGTTAATGTTTTCCGTTTCATATCAAAATAGATTAAACCAAATTAAAGGTCACGAAACAGGTCACCTGAAAAGTTCCATTTATTGTCAAAAGATGTCAAATGGAGCTATACCACAATCTTCTGTAGTGCCTGTATATATTAGGTATACAGAAGCAAAAGTGACCTAAAGTTAATGAAATGTTTAGGTCACCTTATAGTTCACGTGGGAACTGGTTTTCTATGGTCTAAAATGATATGTTAAAAAATCAAAAAAGCCCGCAAACACTGGTGTTTGCGGGCTTTTGATGTTGTTTGATTTCCCAAAAAGTCGGGATACCAGGATTCGAACCTGGGACCCCCTGCTCCCAAAGCAGACAAATTAAATATTCATTACATTTTATTTATTTTCATTTATCTGCATATCAACCTTTTAATAAAATTACTTTCATCAACTATTGGCATATATTTGTCTTTATTCGTACATTTGTTGTACCTATGTTGTACCCAAAATTCATTCCAAATGATTAGTTTTAAGACAGTTTTAAAGAAGAAAAAGCTATCCTCCGGTAAATATCCGGTTTATCTGAGAATTACCAAAGACAGAAAGTCAATATTTTTCCGCACTCCCTATACATCATTGGAAAAAGAATGGGATGGAAAACAAGGTAAGTTTAATAAGCATTCTCCGGATTATTTAAAGAAGAACAGACTTCTCCTGAAATTTGTAGACCGGGCAATAGAAATTGTAACGGAACTGGAGCAGCAAAAAGGATATTACAGTCTTTTTGACATTGAAAATGCTATGCGGGTCAATTCAAATCCAACCTACAAAAATATTTTCAATTTTTGGGAAGAAGTCATCAGCGATATGATTAAATCCGGAAATACCGGAAACGCAAGGGTGAACCGGGATACTTCAACATCCCTTAAAAAGTTCAACAAAAACAGGCCTTTGTATTTTGAAGAAATCACCCCCGCCTTCCTGGAAAAGTATGAAATCCATCTCCGGTCAAATAATGGGACCGATGGAGGAATCAGCGTTCGCATGCGGACTTTGAGGGCTCTTTTCAATAACGCCATCAAAAAAGGACTAATAAAAAAGGAAACATACCCGTTCACGGTTTACAGAATTTCGAAATTGAAAGGCAAAGGCATCAAAAGAGCGCTAACCTTTGAAGATGTTCAAAAAATATTTAGCCAGGACTTGAGTGAGCATCCACACCTGATAAACACCCGGAATTATTTCGTTTTTAGTTTTTTTACCAGGGGAATGAATTTCGCCGATATGATGAAATTGACCTGGGATAACATTTCGGACGATAAAATCTATTACATACGCTCTAAAACAAAAACGAACTTCCATATCAAGATTCTTCCGCCGGTTCAGGAAATACTAAACTACTACAAGAACAGGCCTCGCGATACAAAATACGTATTTCCTATTTTAATTAGGGATAAATTAACGCCAACTCAATTGGAAAACCGAAAGAAAAAAATACTGAGACTGTACAACAAGGAACTAAAAGAAGTCGCCGCCGTATGCGGAATTAATAAACCGATATCAAGCTATGTTGCGCGTCACAGCTACGCCAATTGTCTGAAACAAAAAGGAATTTCGACCGATATCATCAGCGAGTCGATGGGCCATCAAAACATTGCAGTAACACAAGCTTATCTAAAAGAACTGGATAATTCCCTGATTGATGAAGCGATGGAAGTATTATTGTAAGCTTTTCCGCTGTTTTTCAGCAATATGCCACGCTCATGAAATCTCAAACCTGTAAACACCGCTCCTTTTCATTTTCGGAAGATTTTCAAAAGGAAAAGGAATAAACAATGAATGGAAAAATTGGGGGTGTTAATGCGGGATTGCAAAAAGGTTTAACCGTAGCTTGCGTAGGTTCGTTCTTTTTGAAATTGGGTTGTGATATGGAAAAATTAACTCCTCCGGTTTTGGAATGAATGGCTTTATGCCGGAAGCTTTTGAAAACCCGGAAGGCTTGTCTTTCGAAAATGAAGAAATCTTTGGGGAAGGTTTGGGAATTAGATCAAGGATAAGAAATTATTCAGTTCTTCCTTGCGCTTGAATTGCGTTACGGCAATTTTATGAAATGAACTATTTCTTTTGCTTCGATTTTTATTCACCGCCTTTAATATTTCAGCAACATTTTTGTTGGTATTCTCAAATTCAACTGAGAAATTATTGTTCTTGATATAGTGCAGTAATTCGTCTGCGAAGGCGCGGGAAACAAAATCAATTCCTGAGAAATTAAAAACGAACGAAGAACAGTCAACGACATCTAAACGACTTTTCAACACTTCTATCGCGTCACGGAAAGTAATCGTAGTTGGCAAATATTCCTGTATGTTAATGACTTGTTTCATCATGGTCAAAAGTATTGTTTATTTATTAAATCGCAAAATCTATTCAAAATAAATAGGGCTCTAAGCGGCACGTAGTGCCCAGCTTTGAGCCCCGGTTGAACTACAATCCGGGGCTCGGGTGTTTTTCTATGGACTTATCATGCTTGCCTGGGCTTGGACACGATCAGTTTTTTAAGATTCAGTGGGCTTCATCCCGGGCAAATCCTACCTGATTGACGACAGCTTTTGTTGACTTCTTCCGCTTCATGATCATTGGTTGGCATTTTTTTATCATTATTGCCGGTTTTGGGCAATAGCTTCCCCGTCCGCCCAACGAGGGCAGGTCAATATGGGATGGCAGAGGCTTACAAGTGCCAGGCAGTGTTCTGGGCATAAAAGTCTGATGGCGAGCGCACCCGTGGCAGTTCTTCGATGCGGCACATGGTTCCTTGTTTGCAGAACGGACACCGGTACACATCAAAACCGGTGAGCCGGAGAAGCCGTTCCTGCGGACTTTCTTTGGGCTTCAGGCTGACCTGCATCTTTGGGTTTTGTTTGTTGCGCAGTGCCCTGGCCCGACTGCTGTATATGCCATAGCGGCGGATCTTGACAAAGCGGTGCGGGAGGATATGCTGACAAAACCTTCGCAGGAACTCCACACCATCGAGTGTTACCGGCTTTTGTTTGGCCCGGTCTGCATAATCCTTGTGCATAAAGGTCACGGTCTTGTCATTTATTGCAGTGATTCGCTGGTTGGTGATGGCTACCCGGTGCGTGTACTGCCCCAGGTATTTGATCACCTGTTCGGCTTTGCCCAGCGAGGGTTCACAATGCACCGACCAGGGCTTGCTCCATGCAGCCTTGATCAATGGACGGTACTTTTCTGATAGCCCCTTCTTTTTGAGTTCCTTTTCGATGTTTCCCATCAGCTTTGCCCGGAAAACCAGGCTGAGCTGTTTAACAGGGTAAAGAAACTTCCCGTTGCTGCCAACGGGTTTCATAGCCCCCGAAACTGTTTCTCCGGCTGCGGGAACAAGGCAATGGATGTGCGGGTGAAAACCCAGGTTCTGCCCCCAGGTGTGAAGTACGCACACCGCCCCGGTTTCGACACCAAAACGTGTGTAGCCAAACTGCCGCAGGGTTTCCCACACCGATGAAAACAGCCGCCCGTAAAACCATTGGCTATCCTGCATACAAATCGTGTTGAGTTGGTGCGGAACGGTAAACACAATATGGTAATGCTTGACCGGAAGGGTCGTTTCCAGCAAATCTTCCACCCAGGCTGCCTGCTTTGAACTTTGACACTTCGGACAGTGACGGTTGCGGCAACTGTTATAGCTGATACGGATCTGCCCGCAGCAGTCGCAGGCTTCTTTATGGCCGCCCAAAGCCGAAGTCCGGCAAACCGATAAAGCATGCAGTATACGCTGATGATAAGCGTTGGGGCGATACTTTTCAGTAAACTGCCGGCCAAACTTTTGGATTGCACCCGCCAGTTCAAACCCGGTCCGGCTCATTTCTTTTTACCGTACAGGGTGTCCAGCGGGCTGTGCGGCTTAATCCAAGGACATTGGGCCAGGTGCAGGTAAATCATGGTCGTGGCGATTTCGGAGTGCCCCAACAGGTCTTTCAAGGTCACAATGTTCAGTCCTTCCTCCAGCAAATGGGTGGCGTAGGTGTGCCGCAGCGCGTGCAGGTTGACCTGTTTTTTGATTGAAGTCTTTTTCAGCGTTTCGCGCATCACCCACGAAAGGCCGCGCACACTGTAACGGCCATCGGGTTCTTTCCCGTTAAACAGCCACACGTGCGGATTTTCCGCTGCGATGTACTTTTTTAACCCCTGGTCCATGTACCGGGAAAGCGGGACGATCCGGTCCTTCTTGTACTTGCTTTGCCGGATGTGGATGGTTTTGCGTTCAAAGTCGATGTCCGACAGTTTCAGGTTGATTACTTCTTGGCCCCGCAGCCCGGCAGAATAAATCAGCGTGAGCACGATTCGGTGCTTCAGAAGTGTTGGCGCACTGAACAGTTCCCGCAGTTCCGAACGGTTCAGGATCACCGGCAGGCGGGTGTCCCCTTTCAGCGAGGGCAGGGAGATGGCCCGTTTGTTGTTGCCAAGCAGCCGGAAATAGTACCGCAAACCATAAACGGCATGTTTAAAATTACTGCGTGAAGGGGACTTGGCTGAAAGGGCCAGCGAAGAAAGGTATTCGTTAATCTCATCGTCGGAAACCTGCTCAGGCAAACGCCCAAAATGAAGCGAGATTTGTGCAATACGCCGGATGTAATTTTCCAGGGTACTGCGGCTTTGTCCGCGGAGGATAACCTGCTGATGCAACAGTTTGTACACTTTCTCAAACCCATCAATGGTTTGGATAGCTTTCTCAACTAACGTAGGTTCATTTCTTTTTTTTCATGATGTTGATATTTAAATGTGAAACATGGCCCCAATTTACCAATAATCAATAACTTTGGTTCCGGCTGTCCGCCAGAGGCGGATTTAGTTCAATACGCAGTATAATCAAAACCGACTGGTACTGAATTAGGAACACGCAATGCCAGCATGGTTCCTGTCCATTTTACATTACGGTTCAATGGGGTAATTTGTTCAAGCTCATTCGTGTAGATGTAAAATGCTGATCCGGAAAAAAGAAAATATTTTCCTTTTAATCCATCCACCAACATTCTGCGCGAAGTATCAATACCGTATCCACGGGTTTCGGTAATTTGTTTCGTGCTATTACCATTGATGGCCTGCTCCAAAGCATCAATGTCAGTGTTTATACCTGCTACATCAAAAGCTTTGTATGATCCCAATAACCCAAGTCCGGTATCCAGGATGCAGATATCCAAAAAACCTTTGTTCGGATAGTTCTGTACCATAATCCAACCATTACTGACGTTTGCATGCTCCACTATATTATCCATCGCTTCACTGATCAGATACTTCACGACAGAAATCATTTGCCCTGATAGTTTTAGCTGATGAAGCAGGATGTTCTCAAAAGTAGCCAATAGCTGTTCTCTGATCGTGATCGTGCCCCTTGCTGCAGGAATCTGGCAAATCGGAAGATATGTTTTGTTTTGGAAATTAGATAACTGACGGTCCCAGTCACTTGTATTCATAGCATCAAATCCTTCTGGAAATAATACCGTTTCCAAATAACTTCTCGTAGCGGCACCATATCTAATTCCTACAGTGACATTATTCTGCCGTAACTTTGAGATAAAAGAACAGATGGGCAAAATTAAGAATGGGTGGACGAAAGAGAGCCGATGTAAATCAATCAACAACTCATCCTCTGGATGAACTTCTCCGATTTGCTCTAACGCTTCAAGAAGCGAACGGAAAGAAGCACCCATTTCGTCATTGCCTGGATTTGATATCACTATTTGGTTTCTCATGCATTACAAATAAAATGAATTGCTCAAAGAAATTCATGTTTTGAAGTTAAAAAGTCAGCTTTATCCTGACCTACGTGATACAGAATGAGAAATACTAATCATCTATTACGTTTAATCATGCCTGCTATGAAGGCATGCAAATCCTATACAACTAACAACCACACCACCTCCGCCAACAAAAACACAATCACCACCCACACCAAAACCAGGAACCACCTTGGCATCACCGCTTTCTTTTGTAAAGCATCTTCATGATCTTTCAGTATCTGCTTCAACCTGTTGGTATCCAGATCAGCCTTTAATTTGGTGTTCTTCAATTCCTCGAGTTGCCTGGCAATTTCAGGGGCAACCTCTTTGATATTTTGGCTGGTTCGTTGAAGAATTTCGATTTCTTCAGTTAAGACATCCAGTAACTTTTGTTGTGATAAATTTTTTCTCATAACCTGAATCCTCTTTTTTTGTCGGGTATGTTTTGCTGCTTTCTCTTTTGCGATTTAGTAATTCTTAGATTTTGCAGGATTAACTTCTGCAAATTGGCGGCGCTCAATGCGCGGTGGACCGAGCTGGCTTTGATGGATTCTTTTCCTACCTGAAATTTAATCCCTACCACTTTGCCGTTTGATGCCTGTTTCAGGTGAGTTGTCACACCTTCCTGCTCCATTAGCCGGGCGTATTCAAAAATGTCACCCGGCTTCAACGGTAAGATCTTGTCATGGGCCTGTACGATGACCTGTCGCAACCTGTTTTCTTTTGCCAACTGTACTTCCCGGGCCGTTGTCAGGTGCATTTCCCGTGCGATCCGTTCGGCAACACGTTGGGCCTTTTTCCCAATGTAGTTGTCCTTTCGGGCCTTCCCTTCCGTATTGATCCGGTTCACAAAGATGTGAAGATGCGTATGGTTTCTGTCTTTATGCAGAAACGAAATACTCTGGTGATCCGCGAGATTCATCTGGCTTAAAAACTGGGCCGATATCTTTATAAAATCTGACTTCGTAAGCCTGGTCCCGTCCTCAATCGTTGGACTAAGGACAAACGAAAATGAATTCCGCTGACACCGGGCATTCAGGTTCTGGAATACCCGGAACTCTTTGGCGATTTCAGTCCCGGTTTCACCAACAAGCCGATTGCGGCAGATCTCTTCTGCCTTGATCTTGTTCCTCGCGTAATTGACCGCATTGGCAATATGCGATATGCTTTTGGCTTTCCCGATCATTGTTCAAATTTTTGAAGGTGCTGTTTGATTAGGGAAATGACTTCCTGCAATTCATGCAAAATCATCTCGTTCTTGTAAAAGTGCGGGCTTTTGGCCAGGTTCGAGATCAACTTAAAGTTCCGGTGATAGGCGTGGAGGTTTTTATAAACCTCGAGCTCCTGCGGCGAAAAACGCAGGGTTACTTTTTGATTGAGGGCAGCACGCCGGGCAAATTCACTGGTGCTCAGTCCGGTCTCTTTGGCGGCCAGGGCTACCGCTTTTTTTTCAATGTAGCTGACACGAAATGAAATGTATTGTGTTCTCATCTTTTTACAAGTTTTTGTCATTAGGAAAAATCGAAGATTTTTCTCCCTTTGCGAGTTTAGGAGCAAAGCAAGATGGTCTTGTGCAACAAAGACACATCTTGAAATAGCTTACCGCAAACCTGTGCGAAACCGCCTGCGACTGGTTATTAAAAGTTCGTTCAGATCCTTTTTTGATGCATAAACCCCGGACAGATCCACACTGCCCTTGACCTTTTCCAAAAGCTTTTGAGTAGCCTTCTTTCCTGAAGGATCATTGTCCAGGTAGAGGCAGGTTTTGGAGTAGCTTTCAGCAGTCGGTACGATCCGGCCGGCAAAAGAGAGGGAATTCAGGATCAAAAAATCAGACTTCAGCGGTAAGCCGGGATACAGGGTCAGCAGGCTGAAAAAATCAAACATCCCTTCGGTGACCGAAAGCATGGCTTTTGATCTTGAAAACAAGGAATAACTTTTGGGAGAACTGGAATTTTTATAATACGGGTTTCGGAGCTCCCAGCCGCCAGAAACATTTTGCAGGCCAATGGCAAAATAAGTTGAACCTTTTAACGAATAATACACCTGCCGGGCATACCTGGCTGCCTGGTGTGGATTTACATTCCTGGAGTTAAGGTAGTTTATCAGCTCCGGATGTTTCAGGGGAAGTACTTTTTCTATTTTGATTTCATCTTTCGGTTTCAACACGGCAAAAGAATTTTGCTGTTGAAAAGAGAAAGATGGAATATCCCTGCTCAGAATGGACAAGGCCTGTTGAACGGTGCAATGATTGTTCATTTCGATGACCAGGTCAATGACATTTCCGCCCCGCCCCAGGCCATGGTCATACCACCGGGTCAGTGGCTTGGACACTTTAAACGATGGGTGGGTTTCGTTTCGAAGCGGGCTCAAATACCAGGCTTCCTTATGGTTTTCACGCCGGGGAGAAAACCCGGACTTTTTCAAAAAACCGGTGATCAGAATATCACGTGCCTGCTTGCATTGTAGTTTTTCCTTTTTCATCAGTAAATAATTTGTTTTTTAATGGTCTGATGGAACTCACATGTTGCTGAAAATTATTTTCATTCGTGTTTGTGTGCGGAGCAACATGTTCGTTTCATTAGCAGTGTTCTCCCTATTTTTTTGATGATTTGATGAGATACCCCCTAACTCTTCTCTCTGTCAGTTATTTACATCACATCATTTTCTCATCAATTCATCAGTTTTGATTTTCTGGTGTTAAGTAATCCTCATCACTTTTCATTTTGATGAGCCTTTGATGAGGTTTTGATGAGAGGTTATCTTATTTATTTTCAGCAGCATAATCTATTCTCTCATCAATTCATCAAAATTTTCAAGTAAAAAATCCTTTTTCACGGTATAAAAGCGGCCGGTGCTGGGTTCCCGGGTGATATCACCTTTATTCCAAATGGCAAATTTTTCATAGGTAAGTGAGTTTTCCTTCGGGCTTAATCGCCATTCGTTTTTCAGCAACCGCCTGATTTGGGTCAGGTCGGTTTTTACCCTGGTCTGGTTGACAGCGTACATGGCATCCAAGGGACAAAAATCCAGTTCGTCCAAATCGTATTTCTCCATCACCATCAGCAGGATATTGGCCAGCTCCTTTTCAACCCGGCTCCGGTTGTGTTTCACCAAGTTCAGTAAAGCGGTGGTCCTGATTTTTGAAGGAGGGAACCACATGCGGCTGCTTTCTTCGGTGCTGAGTTTCCTGCCTTTCAGATAAAACAGGAAAGCCGGGATTTCCCGGACCAGTTTGCTCAACAAGCCGGTGTCTTCCGTTTTGAACTTTGGGATTTTCCTGACCCAAAACCGTTCTTCCGCTGCATCGATTTTAATGAAGTTGTCTTCGTTGTTGCTGCACAGGATAAATTTTCCGAAGAACTCAACTTCAACTTTGTCCTTGCCTTTGGCTTCCAGCTTATTGTAGTTGGTTGTGCTGAGGTATTTAATCCGTTCGGTCAGTTCTTCCTTGTTAAAGAGAACTTCATCGATGCAAATCAGCAGTTTATTGGTCCAATCCGAATTGAACTGGCTGCCGAAACTATCGTTTGTCAGGTAGGTCAGGTTGTTTTCGAAGATGGTTTTCAGCCACTTCAGGAAAGTCGTTTTTCCTGTTAACCTTTCCTTTGACACCAGGCACAGGATCGGCAAAATCTGAACGGGCTTTTGATACAACAATTGCAGGTAATCCAGGCCCAGTTCAGACTGGCTTCCAAAAATGTGATTCAAAAAACGCAGGGAAACTTCAATCGTACCTTCTTCAGATTTATGACTGAGCGGCGAATAGCGATTATAGAAACCCGAGCAAACCTGTTTGAAGTTGGTGTGACTGGGAATACAGGTAAAACCGTCATACTTGGGAATTTGCCCAATGAAATCCTTTCCGTAGTCCTGTTTGATGGTATCAATATTCCATGGCACAAGGACCTGGTTGAAATCGCCGGCAATGGCCGGCGCGTTCACTTGCTTGAAGTAGGACGTCCCAACCCGGATGTATGCTAGCTTTTCCATACGCTACAGGGATTGCCCGAATTTTCGGTTGTGGGAAAGGGACTGGTTAAAGGCTTCTTCTGTTTCCAGGTCTTCGCGGGAAAAGCCCATCAGCCACTCGTCGATGTCTTTCTTATAGAAAAACTTTTGGCGGATGTTGGCATTGCTCCCCGTTGGAATGAGTTTCTGGCTAAGCAGCTTGTAGATTTTGCTTTTCGAAAGTCCGGTGTACTGCGAGAGGTCTTCGACATTGAAAACTGTCTTGTTTTCGAATAGCAGGCTTTTGATCTGTTTGAGTTCGTTTAGAACCGCTTTTGAAAGAATGGTTTCATTTTCCATGGCAGATGTTTTTTTGATGATTACTCATGTTGCCAGGTGCAACAAATTGTCATCAGCGAATATAGGCTCGCATATGACTGATCATCAAGAAATTGACCATCTCCCGAAAAATGGATTGATCAAGCTCTACAATCCAGTCATATCAGGGGTTTAAAGATGTTTATATATGAGGAAAGCTGGTTTAAAAAGGTTATTTTTATTGTGCAAACAAAAGCAAATAATCTCTAAAAACCAGCTCATGTCAAAAGTATTAACAAAACAGGTACAGAACAAGATCAGTCGCTATTTTCTTAAGCTTGAGGGTCAATTAACAAAACCGGAAGCCCGATGTATCAGGGAAATGACCACCGGGATACTCAAGACAGGTACAGTGTTGGTCAATAAGATAGCCACAGGCATTTGCGATACGATCTCGTTGAGCCAGACCACCAAGCGCTTTAGGAACCATTATAACAAGAAAGATTTTTTCATGAAGTTATTCCGGGGACATATGAACAGTGTAAAAAGCAAAATCTGTCATGGGGACTACATCCTGTTCGATGGTTCTGATATCCAAAAGAAATATGCCAGGATGATGGATGGGCTGGATTATGTGAAAGATGGCGATAAAGGAACCATTGGCCTTGGCTATTGGCTGATGAATGTTGTCCACTTTAGCAAAGACCAGGAAATGACTCCCCTGTACAATAAGCTTTACAGTTTTGACCATGGCGCAAAAAGTGAAAACAAGGAGGTTCTTGAGGCAATGGGCGAAGTAGGGGCAATCATTAACAAAGATGTCACAACAATATTCGACCGGGGAATGGACCGTCCCATTTGCAGGGATTTCATTATTGCCAATGAAGGCAACTTTAACCTGCGCCTGAAGAAAACCACAAAGCTGATGTACAAAGGCGAAGAAATGGCAGTGAACAAAATAAGCCAGAAAGTGCCGTTGTTCATGAAATTAACGGCTACAAGGATACAGAAAAGCAAGAAGCGCCAGTTGGTCTATGAATGCGGGGCAATAAAGGTCCAGTATCAAATCAAGGGCAAGATGCATGATCTTTGGCTTGTTGTAACCAAAAGGGCCAATGGCGGATATTGCTGGCTACTGACACGTTCTCCAAAAGACAGTATTGTTGAAGTAATCAAAGAAGCATTTACAGCCTATGGTTTTAGGTGGAAAATAGAGGAGTACCTCCGACATATCAAGGAATGTTACAACCTGGAAGACATACAAATCAAAACATTCGAAGGCTTACAAAGCATGCTGGCAATACTGACAATAGCCATGAGCATCATATACTCATCGCTTTCATCCCTGCACACAAGGCTGTTGCTTGAAAGTGGGGTAAAAACACTAAACAAAGAACGTATGTACGAACTACGCAATTTTATCTATTACAAAATCAGCACGATAATAAAAGTATTGCTGCCCAATATGACACCAAGGGCTTTCCTTCCTCAATCAGATCCATCTCCTAATGACGGACAGTTAAGCCTTTTACTAAATTTTGAAAACTAAAAACGGGAGATGGTCAAATCATCAAGAAAGTATTTTCGATTACGGGGTAATTACGGGACAATTACCGTCTATTTCCGAAGTGTTTTTTGAAAAGGCTCCAGGTTATTTTGGAATTCCTGTTCCTTTTCGTTGACCAGTTCCGAAAACCGGGAGTTAAAACTGGCCCGGTTCACCGGTGATCCATTCAAAGTAAAGTTGGCCTCCACAAATTTAAAGAGCAATTCCTTTTGTTCCTTTTTGAAATCCCGGATCCCGCCAACAATCAGTAAATGAATAACCCTTAGAAGTTTTTTATAATCCGCCGCAATCCGGTTGTCGGAAACCAGTTTGAAGTCGATTTTACTTTTGGGCTGGAGGTTATTGAGCACAAGGTTCAGGTTTTCACGGTCCGTTTCCGAAAAGCCCAACTCCGAAATGAGGATACCGTTCATATTGGAGCGGGTGAAATGAAAACAAGAGTTGAGTTCATTGGCTTGTAAGCGTTTTGCTTCGTAGTATGCTCCCATTAAAACCAGCATAATGAAGAACACAACGCTTAACCCAATGGAATACACAACCGCTTTTTCGGCTGGATATCCCAGTCCCCATAATACCGTTAAAAAAATTACTGTCAGGAAAATCCAAATAGAGACAATCATGGAGGTATGGTTTCGAAGGATCCTGTAATAAAGTAGCTTCCTGATCCTTAAATCCAACTGGTACAAAATCTGGCCGGCTTTGCGTATTAGTGCATCCATTTTCTGTTCTCTTTGTTTTCAACAGCCTTGGTTACGAAGGATTAAACTTAATAAATAAAACAAATGCTGTCAAATGAAAATTGCCCTCGTGGTGAGGATTGGTGGATTTTGGGTCGAATTGGGTGGGGAATTTTCGGAATGATGGAGAGATAATAGAAAATCAACAAGAATAACTCCGAAAGTCTGGCAGAATCAGTCTGGTATCAGCAAACAGATTAATAGGCAATTTAGCTACCTCAAAGAACCAGGAGGTACTATAAATGCAGCATGAATTCAACTCCCGCTACTCGTTTGGGGTAAGCCGGTAACGTCAAAAACTAATGACGACGCTGATTTGCACACACTAAATGCGATAATTGCTATTTTATTCATGCTTATTTTATGTTTTTGCATCCTGTTTAATTGCATTTACTTTACCGGTACAGAAGATTCCCTGATATTGATTTTCCCATTTAATACAATTGTTTCAAATTCGGCATGGCAATCACTTTCTATTTGCTTTAATAAAAGATTTGCAGCATGCACACCCATTTCGTAGGTGGGTTGAAGCACACTGGTTAATGCGGGTTCAACCAGTGCAGCAAGATTACTTTCCGAAAAACCAACGATGGCGACATCTTCCGGAACTTTAAATTTGTATTTTTTTAGCATTTTCATAGCACCGATGGCCGTAGGATCATTAAATGAGAAAATAGCCTCAGGGATGGCTCCTTGATTTATCAGGCTTTCCATTACTCTATCTCCATCCTCAACGAATAATCCGGTTTCAATAATTTGATCGCGGGAAACCTTCAATTTATGTTTGTTCATGGCATCGCGAAATCCACTAATCCTTTTTTTGGTCAGCGTGAGGTAATAAGGTCCGCTAAAATGATAAATATTCCTATAGCCTTGTTCTATTAGATGTTCAGTCGCAAAAAATGCCCATTTATAATCGTCAAACACTACTTTTGAAACTGGAAGAGAATCGTTAACACGATTGAAGAGAACAATGGGAAATTCTTTTTCGATTAAGCTTTGAAGGCAATCAATGTTACATAATTCTTTTGATAAAGAAAGGATTATGCCATCAACAAAATTATTCTCCAACGTCTTTATATTTTCGAGTTCCGTATCAGTGTTCTCGTTCGACTGCATTATTAATATCTGGTATCCCTTTTTCAAAAAAACATCCTGAATCCCAATAATAACCTCCGGGAAAAAGGGATTGATAAATTCAGGGACAACAACACCGATGATGTATGTATGTCGCTGGGTTAGTTTCCGTGCAATGGGATTGGGTGAATATCCCATTTCCAAAGCAACTTTTCGTATTTTCTCCCGTGTATCCGGATGAATATCATATTTGTCATTATACGCTCTGGAAACTGTTGAAATGGAACAGTTCAACGCTTTAGCAACATCTTTTATGGTGATATGTTTCATTTGTCAGTTTATCAGTTTGAGGAAAGGTAAAGATAGCGAATCTGTTTAAAGGTTTTTCGGAAACGTTTCCGGAACAAAAAAACGTTTCCGGAAACGTTTCCGACGATAAAAACATATTTTTTGAGCTTGAGCAAGCTGTTCTCTGCTTACTTTAGTTCCCACTAAACTCATTGAAAACAAATCAAAATAGCTTTAAGATATGCATCTGCTGGATTACATCGTAATAATCATCTTCTCAGTCGGAATTCTTATCATAGGTTTGTCATTTTCCGGTTCAGGAAAAAATATGAAAAACTTTTTTGCAGCGGGAGGAGCTGTTCCGTGGTGGATTAACGGGCTATCGCTTTTTATGAGTTTTTTCTCCGCCGGCACCTTTGTGGTTTGGGGATCGATTGCTTACAGTAACGGCTTGGTGTCGGTAACCATTCAATGGACAATGGCAATCGCCGGATTTATCATTGGTTTTTTTATCGCTCCACGTTGGCATAGCGCCAAAGTCTTAACTGCAGCAGAATACATTACTCAGCGACTGGGCCTAAAGGTTCAAAAACTGTATTCTTATTTATTCCTGTTGATTTCAATGTTTACGACGGGTGCTTTTCTTTATCCTGTTGCTAAAATTGTAGAAGTATCAACCGGTTTTCCGATTCACTGGTGTATCATTGTTTTAGGAGCAATAATTATTCTTTATACCACTGCTGGAGGATTGTGGGCTGTAATTGTTACTGATGTTTTGCAGTTTATAATTCTAACGGCTGCAGTATTAGTCGTGGTGCCGCTTGCTTTCCAGAAAGTTGATGGGGTTGCCGGGTTTCTTCAGAATTCGCCGGAAGGGTTTTTTGAGCTGTTTAGCGGAGAATATACGTTTGGATTTATAATTGCTTTTGGATTATACAACCTGTTCTTTATTAGTGGAAATTGGGCATATGTCCAGCGCTACACAAGCGTTCCAACAAAAAAGGATGCCCGGAAAGTGGGGTATTTGTTTGGTTCACTCTATTTAATCAGCCCGATAATCTGGATGTTGCCCCCTATGATCTTTCAAGTCTATAGTCCTGGTCTGACAGGTTTTGGTGACGAAGGCGCTTATCTGATGATGTGCAAGGAGGTACTTCCAGTTGGGATGCTGGGATTAATGCTGGGAGCCATGATTTTTGCCACGTCAAGTTCGGTAAACACGACCTTAAATATTGCAGCCGGAGTTTTTACCAACGATCTGTATAAAAATGTAAAACCCAACGTAAGCGATAGGCATTTGATGAAAGTAGCAAGACTGGCCACCATTGGGTTTGGGTTGCTTACCATCGTGGTGGCTCTTCTGGTTCAAAATATGGGTGGAATTGTTGAAGTGGTATTAAGTGTTGCAGCAATAACCGGCGGAGCATTATATCTACCTCCCTTATGGTCGTTGTTCTCGAAACGGCAAACCGGCAGAAGTATTCTTTTAGCGACCCTGATAAGTCTCGCGGTTAATTTAGTTTTCAAATTCGCGAACCCCTATTTACTTGATTTTTCGCTGAGCCGGGGGCAGGAAATGATGCTTGGAGTTGGGGCGCCGGTTTTGGTACTGATACTTTCCGAGTTGTGGTATTATTTTACACAAAAAGTGAATTTTGATTTTAATCGGTATCAGAAAATAAAAACAGATCGGGACGCTAGTATTATAGAGCAATCTGAGCCAGACTCACAGAATATTCATGGGCGAAAAGTTATTTCTATAGGAATCATAGGTACTGGAATCCTGATTATGGCGATTGGAATATTTGCAAATACCGGCAGATTGCTGGTTCTCACGGCTGGGCTCGCAATTATTGTTGTCGGGCTTTTTATTAACCCCAGGAAAAAGTAAATCGAATGATAAAAGAATCACATAAAACCGAATCGAGAGAGAATTATAAAATCCCCTACAATAAGGATTTGATCATCGTTGGTGGTGGACTGGCAGGTACCTGTGCTGCAATAACAGCTGCTCGCGCCGGAATAAAAGTAGTGCTGGTTCAGGACCGGCCGGTTCTTGGAGGAAACTCTTCCAGTGAAGTCCGGTTATGGATTCTGGGTGCAACATCACACATGGGAAACAATAATCGTTGGGCAAGGGAAGGCGGCGTGGTAGATGAAATTCTCATTGAAAACTTGTACAGGAACAAGGAAGGCAATGCAATTATTCTTGACACAATCCTGCTTGAAAAGGTAACCAACGAACCTAATATTACTCTTCTTCTCAATACGGCCGTATTTAAAGTTAAGAAAAAGGATGAAAATACCCTTGAAAGTGTTAAGGCTTTTTGCAGTCAAACTTCAACTGAATACCTTTTAAGTGCGCCATTGTTTATTGATTCTTCAGGAGATGGAATTGTAGGATTTTTATCCGGTGCGGCCTTCCGGATGGGAGCAGAAGCTAAAGAAGAATTTGGAGAGTTATTTGCTCCTGACAAAGAATACGGGGAAATGCTTGGACATACCATCTATTTTTACAGCAAAGATACTGGGCATCCCGTCAAATATGTTCCGCCCGCTTTCGCTTTGAAAGACATTAAGGAAATCCCACGATACAAAACTATAAACAGCAAAATGAACGGGTGCCAGTTTTGGTGGTTTGAATATGGCGGACGTTATGATGATACCGTAAAAGAAACCGAGAAAATTAAATGGGAACTGTGGAAAGTAGTTTATGGCGCTTGGGATTACATTAAGAATTCAGGCAATTTTCCCGATGCCGAAAACTTAACGCTCGAGTGGGTAGGTACCATCCCGGGTAAGCGTGAAAGCCGCAGGTTTGAAGGGGAGTACATGTTGAAACAACAGGATTTGGTCGAACAAAGGCAATTTCACGACGCGGTTGCATTTGGCGGCTGGTCGCTCGACCTTCATCCTGCTGATGGGGTTTACAGCAAACTGCCTGGTTGTAACCAGTGGCATACCAAGGGGATATATCAAATTCCTTACAGAAGTCTGACATGCAAAACGATTAATAACCTGTTTTTTGCCGGAAGAATTATCAGCGCCACACATATTGCCTTTGCATCAACAAGGGTCATGGCAACTTCGGCCCATGGAGCACAGGCTGCCGCCTTTGCCGCAGTCATTTGTGCGGAAAATGGAATAAATACGAAAGAAGTTTTAAAACCTAAATATTTAGCCAACTTACAAAACCGTTTGAATTTAACCGGCCAAAGCATTCCAAGTATGCCCATCGATTACGCCCAGTTGCCGGTTGAAAAACCAAAAATTAAAGCATCGAGTACTTATGAATTAAACGAAATGCCGTTTGATGGAGACTGGGTTGGGCTCGAAGCAGGTTTTGCCCAACTGCTGCCTCTAGAATCGTCGAAAAAATATGAGTTCAAAATATTTGTAATATCACAGGAAGAATGTAATATTGAAATCCAACTCAGGAAATCGTCAAAAGCAGGAAATTACACGCCCGATATTGAATTGGAAAAAATAGAAATACCACTTAGCAAAGGCAACCAATTTCTGACTTTCTCCTTCGAAACGACTCTTGAATCAGACGAATATGCATTTCTGCTTCTGATGCCAACCAAAAATGTTAAAGTAAAAGCAAGCGAACAGCGTTTAAGCGGAACATTGGCCTTGTTTCAGATAATTAATAAAGCAGTTTCCAACTTTGGGAAACAGGAACCACCCGAAGGACTCGGTGTTGATTCTTTTGAATTCTGGACTCCAAAACGCCGTCCTGATGGAAAAAATCTTGCATTTACTGTTTCGCCTTCGATCAAATTATTTAACGAAAGCAATATAACGAATGGATATGTAAGGCCTTATCTGAGAACCAATGCATGGGCGGCAAGTCTGGACGATAGTGCTCCGGAACTGATAGTGAGTTGGGAAAAACCACAAAAGATAAATAGAATAAGCTTGTTTTTTGATACCGATTACGATCACCCCTTGGAAAGTGTTTTGATGGTGCATCCTGAAGATGTTATCCCATTCTGCGTTAGGAACTATAGAATTCTTGATCGAGAGAATAAGCTCCTATTTGAAAAGAGTGGGAACTATCAAACTATAAATCATATTGATTTTGAACGGGAGATAGAATGTTCTGAATTGAAATTCCAATTTGAGCATCCTAGCAGCCAAGTTCCAGCCACTGTTTTTGAGATTGTATGCATGAATACTAACTATAATTAAAATCAAACTTTATGAAAAAAAAGCTAGCGATCTTTGTTTTTGGTTTATTGCTTAGCACCACGGCGCGGGCGCAACAAAGACCCGTAACAGGTAGCGTGACTGATGAAAATGGCCTGAATGCGAAACTCTTAAAGTTCGAATTTGAACATCCAAATTCGAATGTACCTGCATCAATTTTTGAATTATATATTGATTAATGTCCTAAATTTAATTTCTAAAAACTATGAAAAAAGTCTTTTCGCTACTCATTTTGATGCTGTCTTTTACGGTGCTGTTTGCACAGGAAAAGCGTATTGCCGGACGTGTGACCGATGAGAATTCGGAGGCCATTCCTGGTGTGACTGTGATCGTAAAGGGTACCACCATGGGTACTATTACAGATTTTGATGGGAATTTCAAAATCGCTGTTCCGTCTGGAAATAATCTTCTGGTGTTTTCTTTTGTTGGCTTTGAAAGTCAGGAAGTAGATGTAAGCAACACCAATTCAGTGAATCTTCAGCTGAAACAATTGACCATTGGTTTGGATGAAGTGGTGGCCGTCGGTTACGGTACCCAGAAGAAAGTAAACCTGACCGGTTCAGTTGAAACCGTTGACGGAGAAAAGCTTGCCCGTCAACCGGTGGCAATGGCATCACAGGCTTTGGTTGGGCTGGTTCCCGGATTAACTGCTGTTCAATCAAGTGGACAGCCGGGAAAAGACAAAGCCACGCTCCGCATTCGCGGTATCGGCTCTATCGGTGCTTCCAACGACCCTCTTATTCTGATTGATGGTATCGAAGGTGATATAAATGGAGTGGACGCAAACGATATTTCGAATATTTCGGTTTTGAAAGATGCAGCTTCAGCATCGATATACGGATCACGTGCCTCCAACGGTGTCATTTTAATTACGACCAAACGCGCGAAAGAAGGCGCCATGACCGTCAATTATAAAAATTACCTTGGATGGCAGAAACCAACCCAACAACCCGAATTTCTGGGAGCACTCGATTTCATGAGACTTTCCGGATATACAGAGGAAGACGTAAATACTTATGCCGCTAATAACCTGTCCAATCCGGATGTATATCCTGACACCGACTGGGTGAAAGAAGTGTTCACCGAAAATGGTTTTCAACAATACCACAGTTTAAATGTAAACGGCGGAACCGGCAAACTGGGCTTCATGGGAAGCATCTCATATACCGACCAAAGTGCCAACATTTTAAGTTATAACTTCAAACGCTACAATGGCCGTTTCAATACCGACATTAAAGTGTCTGACAAATTTGACGTGAATTTCGACCTGAATTTTCAGAAAGCAATTAATAATGAACCCACGGTAGGGCTCGATATGATCATACAACAAACTTACCGTGTACCTCCTATTTACAGTGCTGTTCATTCTGATGGTACCTGGGGTGACGCGTGGACTGGTTCAAACCCAATCGCCTATGTTACCGATGGCGGTTACAACCGTGGTTTCATGGATAATTTCCAGGGGAAAATAAAAGCAAATTACAGCCCGATACCCGGACTAAAGATTTCGATGATCTATGCTCCTGAAATTTACAACGGCTATCGTAAAATTTTCATTCGTACCTTCAACACCATAGTAGACTGGGATGCCAAAACAACCCGGCAGATGCCCGACAGAAATCAATTCAGGCAAAGCAACTCCCGTTCGTTTACTGACAATTTCAACGCATTGATTTCCTACTCAAAGAGCTTTGAAGATCATCAGCTATCGGTATTGGGTGGTTACGAATTCATTAAATACCAGTACGAAACATTCGCAGCTTCGCGAACTGATTTCATTTTGCAGGACTATCAGGTATTAAACGCCGGTTCGAAAGAAAATGACGCCAACAGCGGTTCAGCAACACACTCAAGTCTGGTATCCTATTTTGCTCGTGCGAATTATTCATACAAGGACAAAATCCTTTTTGAAGCAAACATCCGTAGTGATGCATCGTCTCGTTTCGATGAAGAAAACCGGGTAGGAACCTTCCCTTCATTCTCTGCCGGATGGAGACTTTCCGAAGAAGATTTCATCAAAGACCTGAACGTATTCTCGAACCTGAAACTTCGGGCGTCGTGGGGTCAATTGGGTAATCAGCAAATTGGTAGCGATTTCCCTTATGCTTCGTCAATCGCTTTGGGTGGAAGCAACTATATTTTCAACGGTGCAGTTACAACGGGAGCCTCCCAAAATGTATTGGCTAACCAAAAAATCAAATGGGAAACTACAGAGACTTCGAATTTTGGGATTGATGCAGGCTTGTTTAAACAACGTCTGAGTCTTTCGGCTGAATATTACGTTCGGGAAACCAAAGACATTTTATTGCAATTACCCATTCCTTTGGTCATCGGGCTAAATCCATCAACACAAAACGCCGGGAATGTGGAAAACAAAGGTTTTGATCTGTCGCTCAACTGGCAGGACAGAATAGGGGAATTCAGATACGGCATAGGCATGAATATTTCAAATGTAAGAAATGAAGTTACGAACCTTGCCGGAGTTGGCCCTATCATCAGTGGAAACAATATCATTCAGGTAGGAAGCCCGATCAACCTGATTTACGGCTACGAATCCATCAGTATTTTCCAGGATCAGGCTTCGATTGATGCAGCACCTTCTCAGTTTGGTACTTTAAATGTGGGAAATATTCAATACAAAGATCAGCTAACCATTGATTCGGACGGAGACGGTGTGGCAGATCAGGCTGACGGAGTTATTAACCCGGATGACAGGGTTACACTGGGCAACCCATTCCCAACCTTAACCTATGGTTTTGATATTAATGCAGAATACAAAGGATTTGACCTGAATGTATCACTGCAAGGAGTTGGCAAACGTGACGTTTTACTGGGTGGCGATCTGGTATGGCCACTTTTCAATGCCGGTAAAATACAGGATTGGCAAGCCAGCGACTTCTGGACTCCTGAGAACACAGATTCTAAATTCCCAAAAATTGCTCCAACGAGCTTTGGAAGCAACGACATTCAAACCAGCAGCACTTGGATTTTCAATGCTTCGTACCTCCGTGTTCGTAATATTACTTTGGGTTACACCTTACCTAAATCTATTACAAACAAGCTTTCAATTCAAAACATTAGACTGTATTACTCCGGACAAAATCTGTTCTGTTTCGATAAGCTACCTGAAGGCATTGATCCGTTAACTCCAAACGGTGCTCAAGGTGCCATTTATCCGATCACCAAAAACTTCATTGTAGGTATTGATGTGAAATTTTAATTCAGAAAAACTTTAAAGATGAAAAAATATATTGTATTCATATACGTACTCGCTGCTTTAGGACTCGTCTCATGCGATAAAAAGTTGCTTGATCTCGCCTCTCTTACGGAACCGGTTGATGCAACTTTTTACAGCAACGAAAAAGAACTGGAACTTGCCTTAACGGGCGCATACAGTACTCTAGGTTATACGGGTAAATACGATTTACCCATGCCAGTTTTGATGGACAATTCGGCAACCGACATCGCAGTTAGCCGCGGATTCGAAGGCGGAGATGCTTTTGGAGAACTGGGGACAGGGATTCACAGCGCTACTTCAGCCATTTATAAAAACAACTATTCCTTCCATTACAAAGCCATTGGAAGAACCAATGCTTTGCTTCAATACATGGAAAGGGCTAAAGACAATACCAGCGAAGAAAATTATGCCCGAATTCAGGCACAAGCACTGGTAATAAGAGCCTATCATTACATGTTTTTGACAGAAACTTATGGCGATGTACCGCTCGTTCTTGAGGTATTTGGCGGTGTTGAAGATGCACTTGTTCCGCGAGTTGAAAAATCGAAAATAGTTGATCAGTTGTTGGCCGATCTTGACGTCGCAGCGAACACCTTACCCAACACCTGGGGAACAACAGACAAAAACCGAATTACCAAAGGAGCTGCATTGGCACTTAAAACGCGTATTGCCCTTTACAACAAAAGATATGACATAGCCGCTGCCGCTGCCAAAACGATCATCGACAATGAATCGGCAATGGGATATAAGTTACACGCCAGCTATGAAGCTCTTTTCGGATTGGCTGGTGAAGGTTCTTCTGAGGCAATCCTGGCGATGCCGTACATGGACGGATTTAAAACTTCATGGTTTACCCGTTCTCAGGGTTCAAGAAATAAAAGTGGTTACAGTACCAATGTACCTACACAATCGATGATCGACTCATACGAAGCAATCGACGGCAAGCCCATCGATGAATCAACAGTTTACGATCCAAAACAACCGTTTGCAAACAGAGATCCCCGTTTAAGCGCATCGATTATTTTACCCGGCACAATTTGGGCCGATCAGAAATTTGAGAGTCACCCAGACAGTATTAAATTGCGCGATGCCAACGGTAAAATAATTGGGAATAATAACAATTGTAGAAAAGTAATCTGGGCTGCGACTTTCACCGGTTACATGTGGAAAAAATACACAATTGAAGAATACCAGAAAATAAATCAGATATGGTCTGACTGCGACTTTCTTTTGATTCGTTATGCGGAGGTTCTGCTAACTTATGCTGAAGCAAAAATTGAGTTGGGACAAATCGACAATACAGTTTTATCAGCAATAAACCGGGTCAGAGCCAGAGCTTACGGGGTTGAAGTTGCAAATACAAGCGCTTACCCGTCAGTTACTACAACCAGTCAGGCTGAGCTACGTAAGCTAATCCGCAGGGAACGTAAAGTGGAACTTGCTGATGAAGGTTTCAGACTATTTGATATCCGGAGATGGAAAATTGCAGAGAAAGTAATGCCAGTGACTATTTACGGTAGGATACTGAACCCGAAAACAGCAACTGGAGTTCCGCAAATTGATGACGATTGTTTTGTGTCATACACAGGAATTGAATCGCAGTACGATCTCAATACAGATTCCAGATTTCCAAATGCACTAGGACGGAAATTTGACAAGTCGAGAGATTACTTGTGCCCGATACCACAACAGGAGATTGATACTTATAAGGGGCTAGGCGCAACTCTCACTCAAAACCCTGGCTATTAATAATCAGGAATTTTAGGTTTCAAAAATAGATAATTGGTTATTACGAAATTGCTCGCGAAATTCGGGGGCAATTTCATTAATAAGCTACTGTAATTCACAATAGTTCGTTCAAAAAAATATAAATAATCAAGCGGCCATTGTGCCGAAATTCAATAGTTCTTTGACATGCTGATGATTTTTGATTGAGTTCGGGTTAATGGCGAACAGCCTGAAAAATCGGGACAGCATTAAGGTGTTGTGGAATAGCACTTTATATGTTGCCATTGAAAATGAGTTTTCCCTGGTATCGGTATTGCTCAATTGCATAACCCTGGCAATATTCACCGTGGTCAAGGCGGTATTGAAATGAAAGTAAAGCTTATTTCCACTTCTTGCCTGCGAGTTTTCGAGTCCTGAAAATTGTTTTGCGTCGCGGAATCCAAATTCTATTTGGAAGCGGGTGTGATAAATGTTGATCACATCAATGGGGGCGTGCATGGTATCGGTTGAAAACAAAAGCCGGTAGATTGTTTTTCCTTTTATATGAAATTCTTCGACAACCAATAAAATGTTTCTACCAAGAGCTTTGGAATATACAATGGCAGAGTATGCCGTTATTCCTTTCTCGTTTTCAACCGGGGTGAAGTATTCGGGATTTAAGCGGTAACATCAACCTTTCCGCCATATTTTGCTGGCCGGCCTCTTTTGCCGGTTTTGGGCTGTATTGAAAGGTACGATAGGTCTGCGTCTTCGCGGAGTTTGCTTACCAGATGAAGGGAACATTCCAGAATCTTATCGACAAAGTTTCTCTTGGAGAAATAAGCATCTGCAACCACATATTGGGTAATAGAACTGATCTGTTCCAAATGCTTTTTGATTACAGCCGCATACCAGTCAGTTAAGGAGAGTTCATTATCCTGCAGGCACGCTGTCGGAGGCGTTTGGACTGCTTCCAAATGGAAACTTAACCTGGAGTCTGCATCAATTACAGAAAGCCCGAGGATTTCGATTCCCCGCAGTGCCCTGCCTGCAGACCCCGACCAAAAGTAACCGATTCCGGGGGTTTGCTTGCCTGATTTATGCATGAAGCTTGGGTCGAAGGCAACAGCATTGCGATTGCCAGGGCTTTATTAAAGCCAAAGAAGTCAAACCCCTGCTCGCTGGCGACGGAAGCGTTGTTCTCCAAAAAAGCTGTAACGCCCTAACTGGAGGAAGTTAATTCGTGAAGGAATACTTAGTTATAGCATGAAAATCTCAATCATAAAATCTCGTCTGCATTTATTGAGCTTTATTTTGGAAACAGATAAAGCGTCAAGAACAATTTTTGAATATAAATCATAAATCGCAGGGGTGGCCATAATTAAAGTAATTAGCTGGTAATTAATACTTTAAAGATACAAACCCCTGCTGTTTTAACCTAGTAAATTAATAGTTATTCTGCTGGATATCAGACAAATAACTAAGTTTTAACCGAAGTATTGAATTCAATAACAGAAAATAAAGAAAACTATGAGGACAACTGTTTCTAAATTCAGCAGGTCTTTCCCAAGCGCTATGATGTTTGGAATTTTAGCCGGAATGATTTTTACCGGGTTGATATTTTCAAGTTGCCAGAAGAGCGCATCTTCTGAACGTTTTGTGGTGTATGAGACTTTTCATGAAAGCGATGCTTTTAAAGTGAAAGTGAACGGTCAACCGGTGTTCACTGCCAAAGAGCATTGTTTCGGCGACAGCATTTTTCATACCGCCCAATTTACTGTCGAAAATGAAACTGAAATAGTAATCGAGGCAGCCGAGCCCATTTCAAAATTTGAAATTCGCCCTTTCAGCAAAAACATCAAGGGAACAGTATCGGGCAAAAAACTAACTTTTTCGGTAAACAAACCTGAAATGCTAATGGTAACGATCAATCAGTTTAAGCCATTGTGTTTATTTCAGACTCCCCCTGAAACTGATATTCCTGATCTTAACGACCAGAACGTGCTTTATTTCAAAAAAGGAGTACATGAAGTTGGCGAAATTAAACCACAAACCGGACAAACCATTTACCTTGAACAGGGTGCGGTGGTAAAAGGCCGAATTTATGGCGAGGGGGTACAGCATGTGACTATTAGAGGCCGGGGAATACTTGATGCGCGTGGCTTTACCGATAAACCAAAAAAGATTTGCGGATTGGAATTCAGGAATTCGTCGAATATAAAGATAGAAGGAATTGGTTTACGCAGCGGCGAATGGTGGCAAAGCCTCTTCGTGCTGTGTAACGATGTCGAAGTGGAATACATGAACCTGATGAGCTTCGGGTTGAATAACGATGGAATAGACATTGACGGAGTGACAAATTTTAGGGCAAGCAATTGCTTTATTGGCTGCGGCGACGATGGCTTTGGCTGGCATGCCGTTGACGCCATCCGAAACGGGGAACCTCCTACTGAAAACTGTATTGGCGAAGATTGTGTGATTTATAATGCACATGCCGGAAACGGGCTACGTGTGGGCGCATCAATGGAAACCAAATTGTTCAAGGATATTATTTTCAGGAATATTGATGTGCTCGAACACATTAATGCTGGCATACGCAGCGACCATAGCGATTGGGCAACCTGCGAAAACATCGTTTTCGAAAATTTCCACGTTGAAACACGGGGCAAGATTAACTCTTTTATTGATGTGAGAATCGAAAAAACCAGGTATTCGAACGACAATGGCTACCGCGATGAACGCGGAAACATAAATGGGCTTAAGTTTATAAACGTTACCTCGCCCGGAGGACAAATCCTGTTGGGCGGCGCCAGCCCTGATTACGCGATCCGGAATGTGGAATTCAAATCGTGCATGTTGGGTGAGAAGCCGCTTAGACCAGAAAATATGACCAAGAATGAATTTGTGTATGATATGCTCCTCGTTGATTAATAATCATACGTAAGGGTGCGATAATGATCTTCTATTTATCATTTGTGATAGTCAATTCCTTGTTGGTGTAAGGCATTTTCTTCAGTATTTATCAAATCAGATAGGCAAAACGGGATTAATTCCCGTGGCGATCTGAAATTAACCCGGTAGATAAGATCATTGCCCTAAACAAATGGATAAAGGAATATGCAATAAAGAACAACATCTAATATGTCGACTATTATTCATCGATGGTCGACGAGCAAAAAGAACTGACCAAAGACAGAGTTCATCCAAATTTGGCTGGCTATAAGGTTATGTAACCATTGGTTGAGAAAGCAATATTAAAGCAATAATTTGTCAGACACATGATAATCAGACAATTCAATTCTCTATTGCAGTACTTATTAATTTTTGTGTTCATACAGCTTAGCGTTTTTGCTGTACATGGAGAAAAAACACCAAACAACGACGGGAAAACAGGGAAAAGAGTGACTATTTTAGGACTTGGGGATTCGATCACCGAAGGGGGAGAGAATTTTCAATCGTATCTTTTCCCTCTCTGGGAGAAACTTTTCGCCGCCGAGTACCATTTTAATTTTATAGGCCCTCGGGTTGGTAAATGCCGGATTGGAACACTGAATCACTGTGGCTTTAGCGGTAAGACTGCCGAATTTCTGGATCAGCATATTGACAGTATATATCGCTTATATCCGGCAGATATCGTTCTGCTGCATGCCGGCCACAACCATTTCGATACCGAAAACCCGGTTTCAGGAATAATTAATGCTCAAAAGTCGATTATTCGGAAAATTTTGAAGATAAACCCCGATGCAAAGATTTTGGTTGCAAAGGTTATCCCCAGCGGGAAATTGCCCAAGTACTCCTACATCCCAAGCCTGAATAAGAAAATTGCCCAAATGGTCAGGCAAATGAATAGCAAACAAGTTATTCTGGTAGATCAGGCAAAAGGTTTTGATCGGAAAAAACACACCATTGCCGACAAAGTCCACCCCAATCCAGTCGGGGGAGAAAAGATGGCCGAAGTCTGGTTTGTCGCTCTAAAGAAATTATTAAAACCTGCGGAACAAGTTTTCAAACCAAAGTTGGTTAGCTATAAGCAACTGGGTTCTGACAATTTGAAACTGCATATCTTTGAGTCTCAAAATGGAAAAAAAGGAGAACCTCGTCCGGCGATTATCTATTTTTTCGGAGGTGGTTGGTCTTTGGGAACACCCTTGCAATTTTACCGTGAATGTGCACATTATGCATCGAAAGGGATGGTCGCTGTTACCGCCGAATATCGCATTTCGTACCTGCACAAAACAACCCCATTCGACAGTTTTGAAGATGCGAAAGATGCTATTCGATGGCTTCGGCAAAATGCTTCAGAACTGAATATTGACCCCAATCGAATTGCGGCTGCTGGTGCTTCTGCAGGCGGACATTTGGCGGCTGCAACCGGAATTATAAAAGAAAATAGCAGCGAAAAAACTGCGATAAGCTCAAAGCCCAATCTGCTGCTGCTTTATTACCCTGTTATCGACAATGGCCCAAATGGTTATGGTCCGGAGGAAATGAAAAAGCGATTTCAGGAAATATCTCCTTTACACAACATTGATTCAACTGCACCTCCAACACTTTTTCTGGTGGGAGCCAGAGATCAGCTGATTCCTGTAAAAACTGCTGAAAAATTTAAAAACAGAATGGAAAAAGCCGGAGCAGTTTGCGAACTTCACCTTTTTCAAGGTGCGGGTCATCCCATTTTTTATTACGTGAAAGAATTGACTGAAAACTATGATAAGATTTTAAAACTTTCGGATCAGTTTCTTCAAAAACATGGTTACTTGAATGATTAAGAAAGAGGGAGATGATTTGAAATAGAAATGCAAATACAAAAAATCGATAACTTAAATCTTGGAATCCACATGAAAAATATTCTTCTTGCAACTCTCCTTATCTTCTTGTTGAATTCATTTCAAAATCTACATGCAGCCGAAATCAAGGCTCTGCGCTCACCATGCACCTCGCTCTGGACAATTACCCACTCCATTGATTTTGCAAAAGGATTCAACGGACTTCTGGGGCATCAGCAGGCAATTGGGCATGCTTTCCACATCACCTCAGACGAAATACTTAACTGGAACCAGATCTATTAAGCAGTTGCGGAGGCGGCCGGGGTAGAACTGAACGCCGTGCACATGGCATCCGATTGCATTTGCAGGATTGCCGACACCATGGAATGGGAATGGATGCGGGGAAACCTGCACGGCGATAAGGCCCAAAGTGTGATCTTCGACAACACCAAGATAAAAAGATTTGTTCCGGGGTTCACTGCCGCCATACCTTTTAAAAAGGGGATTGCCGATACCGTAAAATGGTTTGACGAACACCCGGCAAAAATCACGATTAATGATGAAAATAACAACTTCCTCGATGCATTGATCAATGGGCACAATTGTATGAAATAGCGGGTTAATCCACTGACGAAAATATGGTTAGCTAGTTTTTTAAAAGTGCATTACATGAGCACAACAATTACACAATACCACCAAATTGGATATAGGAAACGTAGGATTTATAGGAAACCCCAAAACCTGACAGCGTTCCTCAACTTGGAGTTCTCACTGACAACCGAAAACGGACAACTCTCTCCCGATGACTTTCAGAAAGAGTGAAGCTGTCCGCCATTTCCAACGACACAAACCATTGAAAAAAGGTGATGCGGTGGAAATCCCGCGTAACGTAAGACACTGGCATGGAGCAGCTCCCGATACCGAATTTGCACATCTGGCCTTTAGCTTAAATCTCGATGTTGGAGGAGTAGTTTGGTTTGAACCTGTCTCCGATGAAGAATACAATAATCTTTAGTGTTTTTCAATTGATCTATGAAGTGCTTTATTCGTCTCGTTTCCCTTTTTTTATTGGAAGTAATAGGCTGCAACAAACACATTTCTCAATTTTTTTGTAAGGCTTTTAATTTCTTTTGATCCCAAAAATGTTGTACCCATGTTGTACCCACACAAAAAAAGAAGGAACTAGATATTGATCTAACTCCTTGATTTTTAATCTGTCGGGATACCAGGATTCGAACCTGGGACCCCCTGCTCCCAAAGCAGGTGCGCTAACCGGACTGCGCTACATCCCGAAAATATTTTGTGCGGAGAGAGGGGGATTCGAACCCCCGGTACGGTTTGACCCGTACGCCGGTTTAGCAAACCGGTGGTTTCAGCCACTCACCCATCTCTCCTTAATGGATAAATCCTAAAATTATTCAATCTAAAAATAGAAGAGTACCTCTGTCTAATATCCAGATCAGCCAGTCACAAATCTTTCCAGAAATATCGTGACTAAACTTTTTAATCTCCTAACTCAGTACTCGTAGAACTAATGCACTCATTTGCGATAAGCCCGTTTTGAATGTGCGTGCAAATATAGAACTACTTTTGGCTTTCGCAAAATTATTTCAACAAAAAGAACAATGATTTTGTGTTCGAGAAATCAAAGAGTCTAAAAGCCAGACAAAACTACAACCATCGGTTTTTCACGGGCATTTGTACGCAAAAAAAACAAGAAAGTTAATGGCATAAAAAACTTGTCATTCAATCTCATTATGAATCAACGAGATATTCATGAAATGTTATTAAATCAATGATTTTGCTTGGAAAGTCAGTACTTGAAACCTATATTTGAACCAAGTAAACGTTCTTTCACAAAGATATTGTCCGCATTAATTCAAATTTGGTAAATTCAACAGTTTACATTGAACCGAGCACGCTTTTGGACGTAAAGACAGGCCTTGTAGTCCCGATGTTCATCGGGATGAGTAGTATAACTACCGGTGGAAGTCTGATCGGCCAGGCACTCAAATCCTTTTGATAAGGGATTTTACACAAACGAATTAATGCGGATTTTTTTGTCTTGTTAATAACTGTGCTTCGTTTGCCTTCGCACCAAAAGCAACAGCAAAAGCAGGATTGATACAAACGCGCTTACCCGTCCTACAAAATCTCCATATTGCACATAAAACGTCATTTTATGATTGGCTTTAAGTTCACCTTTCAATGCCGCTTCGGTCCACCAATCCGTTGATTTCACAATATCCCCACGCTGGTTAATCAACGCAGAAACGCCAGTATTAGCCGAACGTGCCACACTTCGGCGAGTTTCAACTGCCCGCAAACAGGTATAGGCCAGCAGCTGACGATAACCTGGCGAATCCTTCCACCAGCCATCGTTGGTAAGAATAAAAATAAGACCAGCACCCTGCTGCACAAACTCACCCAGATATTGCCCGAAAACCGACTCGAAACAAATAACCGGAGCCACCTTCAAGCCTGACACACTGCAGAAGTTGGCTGGCTCAGCTTGCTTTCCGAGGCTTCCGGTAGTTCCGCCCAAGTCAACAATAAATTTCTCAACAAAAGAGAAATAGCGGCTAAATGGCATTTTTTCTGTTCCGCTCACCAGCTTGCTTTTGTGGTAGATTTGAATGTCTGACTGGCGATTGACGAGTAAAGCGGAATTGAAAAGATCATAGTAACGCTTTTGTGTCGAATCCTTCCGAGCCGTTTCCGAAAGCGCCTCTCCTTCCTCAAAATAACGACGGGTAGTGGCTCCTATCACAATGTTCAAATTCGGATAGTCCTCCATCCGTCTGTAGAAGTGCGTGAGCTGTGGATCAAGACGGAGCCCCTCATTTTCAACCATCGGCTGCAGCGCGGTCTCTGGGCCAACAACAAAATCCGTAGTCGCGGTGATCAGCGAGTCGGTTAAACGCAATAAAGTTTTTAGCTGACGATCTGCTGTTCCTGCTTCAAATTTCTCCTGATATGGATCGATATTGGGCTGCACAATAAGCACCTCATAAGCTGCTCCTGCTTCGTTGTAATTATTGTACCGTTGTTGGGATAGCATCATTGGCAAAAGCACCACCAAAAGGAATAAACTGGCATAACCTGATGCGGCCTTCAAACGATGTCCGTGAACGAGATTTTTCAGCCCCTGAAACAAGATCAAATTGCCAGCCAGAAGCCAAAGCGAACCTCCCATTGCTCCTGAATACTCGTACCATTGAATGAACTCCACTTGGTTTGCAAAGCCATTCCCCAGGGTAAGCCAAGGCCATTCCATATCCCAATTAAAGTGCAGGTACTCGAAAGCCAACCAAAAAGCCAGCAGCGCTACCTGCCCCAAGCTGGCATTAAAACTCCGTTTCATCTTGTGGAAAAGCCACCAAACGATAGCCATCATCAGGGCATTCAGCAAAACAATGACCACCATACCAAAAGGAGCAACATGCGCAATCCACCAACAGGTCATCACATTCCAAAGAAAGAAACCAAGAAAAGCATACGGGAGAAAACTTACATCCGGAAGCGTTGCCCGCTGTCGAAAAAAATGGTCTTCAACAAACAACAAAGGCACCAGGGCACCAAATAAAATCCATCCGGGAAACAGTTCGAGCCAAGGTAAACTCAACAAAATACCACTCAATATAGTCAACAAAATGAGCTGGTACTTTTTCATTAGCTAACTGGTATATTCTGTGATAAGATCTGTTTTTCCTCTTTTTTGTTGCGGTCAAAAATAAAATCAATACGCCCCAAAACCATTCCACCCCAACCGGCCTGATTCACAAGAATCCGTTTTCCTTCGGCGTTCTTTAACTCCATTGGCGAATCAAGAAAGCTATGGGTGTGTCCGCCAATAATTAAATCGGTATGATGGGTTTCTGAGGCCAGCAAAGTGTCCGATATTTTTGCTTCCTTGTATTGCAGTCCCAGGTGCGACAAACAAATGACCAGATCGCAGTCCTTTTCATTTTTCAGGAACAACTCTTTTTCAAGCGCCACTTTCACCGGATCCTTATATTCGGTTTCGAGATACTGTTGTGCTCCTACCAAACCCTCCAACTCAATTCCAAGCCCATATACGCCAACCTTAATTCCGTTTTTGCGATAAATGGTATGATCCGGAAAAGTATCGTACAAGCGTGTTTTCGAAAAATCATAATTGCTACACACCAATGGAAAATTGGCAAAATCAATTGACTTTTCAATTCCATCCAACCCATTGTCAAATTCATGATTTCCAATCATGCCGGCATCGTATCCCATTTCCGACATCACCTTCAGAATCAGTTCGCCCTTGTAATAATTAAAATAAGGTGTGCCTTGGAACATATCTCCGGCATCGAACAGTAAAACATTCCTTTCAGCTTCCCTGATCCGGTTAACCAATCCCGACAGACGTGCTAGTCCGCCACGCCCCTGATAAATGGAATGATCTTCGGGAAATGGATCGATATGAGAGTGAATATCGTTGGTGTGCAAAATGCTCATGCTAACCAAATCCTGTTTCGCCAATAAGTCGGCTGGCAGGTGCATCATTCCCAAACCTGCTGACGCGCCAACCAAATCGCGAATAAATTTTCTTCGGCTATTCATAATAAATCCTCCCATCCAATATTCCCTGAATTCGTCCTCCACTCTGATGTTCGTTCTCCAATTCTTCTATCATCATATCTCTAATCTTCAGTCCGGTTTTAATAAACTCCTTGCGATCGACCAACATGCTCATGTCGTCGCCTCCCGCGGCTATATAATCATTGGTAACTACCCAGTAGTCCTTGTTTATATCAAATTCTTGCCCGCCGACCTCCAGGCTTTCAACTCTATTCTCTCTGATTCCCAGTCGCATACCAGCCACGCCATCGCCTCCCCTAAGCGCAATTTGCTGAACAAACTTGTCCATCGTTATACCGGGCAACTTTAACAGCACCATTTCATTCTCAAATGGCATCAGTTCATAAATATTGCCAACCGTTATTTTTCCTCTTGGAAGCGAAACACGCAGTCCTCCATAGTTTACATAAGCCACATCGGGAACAATGTCTTGATTGTTTAGGCGACAGAAAGTCCTGCCAGCATTTAGAAGCATGTCAGCAACCAGGTTAGTCAATTTACTTTCAGGTTTTGATTTGGTCAATTCTTCATTCGAAATTGAAATAACTTTCGACATATCGCCTTCCAAATTTTGCCGGTAAGGTACAACCAATTCAGCAATAGTAGTATTATATGCCATGACCGACGAATCATTGGAAATATTCGCCTTCTCCACATCACTGATAACCAGTGGTGTTTTACACGAAAATAGAATTATTAACAGGGTAATGAGGATAACTGGATTGCGCATTCGTTTTATATTTCAGAAATAAAAAATAGATTTATTCAAAATTACATTTTCATCGCTTACTACAAAACATTAAACTAAGCATTTCGTTTTAACCAAAACAGATTTAACTCCATGAGGTACCATCATTCAGTCATTTTTTTGCGACTTTCCTATAAATTTTCGGCTCTTATTTTTTTCTTGCTTGTTTTGGTATCTGCCATGCAGGCTCAGGATTATCAAACAACTGTCGCTGAAAATGGTGAAGGAATCTACAGCTTGTTAAAGCGACATGGCTTATCACCTTCGGAGCATTTGAATGCTTTTATTGAACTCAATAAAGGCAAGTTGGGCAAAGACAACGCCTTGTTTGCCGGAGGAACCTATACTTTACCACAAAAAGAACAAGTTAGTCAACCAGCTGCAACTGGTGGCGCAATTTATCCGATCTTTGGAAAAACCAACGAACAGGTGAACCCCATTGACAATTCGCTTCAGGGAGCCGTTTACTACTTGCTTAGCGGGCATGGAGGCCCCGATCCAGGGGCTGTTGGCCGTTACGGAAACCACACACTTTGCGAAGACGAGTACGCCTACGATGTTACCCTGCGCCTGGCCCGCCGGTTGATTGAGCATGGAGCCTTGGTTTACATGATTACCCGAGATGAAAATGATGGCATTCGGGATGAAAGCTACCTAAAGCCGGATAAAGATGAAACCTGCTACCCCGACCTGCCGATTCCGCGAAACCATCTCAAACGACTGCAACAACGAAAAGATGCTGTAAATAAACTATCACTTAAGCAGAAAGGAAGTTTTCAACGACTGGTCATCATTCATGTTGACTCCCGCAGTAAAGGCGAAAATATTGACGTGTTTTTCTATCATGACCACCGCAGCAAAACCGGCAAAAAATTGGCTAATAATCTACAACAAACGTTCAAAAATAAATACGACACTCACCAACCCAACCGAGGGTATCATGGCACGGTATCCGACCGCAACCTGTACGTTTTAAAATACAGTTACCCACCGGCGGTTTTTATCGAGTTGGGGAACATCAATCATTTCAGAGACCAGCAGCGGTTTATTCAAAGTAATAACCGCCAAGCATTGGCCAACTGGCTGGCCGAAGGTTTGCAAACCGATTTCAGAAACAATAAATAATGAAGTCAGTACCTCCAAATAAAGCCCTGATTTTATTTGATGGCTTTTGCCATCTGTGCAGCCGATCGGTTCAACTAATTTTGAAATTTGATCATCAAAAGCAATTTCTCTTTGCTCCGCTAACGGGGGATATTGGTGAGGAAATTAAAACGAAGCTGGCTATTCCTGAAACAATCGACTCGATTATTTTAGTTGAAAACGAACAGTTTTACATCAAATCGGAAGCCGTTTTAAAGATCGCTGCTCATCTGGGAGGTTTATTCAAATTGCTGCTTGTTGCACGAATTTTACCACAAAGCTGGCGCGACTACCTATACGAGCTGATTGCTACAAATCGCTTCAATTGGTTCGGTCAACGAAACAACTGCATGCTGCCGAATCCAGAAGACGCCGATCGGTTTTTTTAAATTTCGAATTTTCCCTTTTCGTGCTGTAAATAGCGAGCTGACAAGTGCCCCATCATTCTGCTAATGTGGTCAATGGCGGTTTGGGTTGAAGTCGATATTTCCTTTTTCTGTAACCTCAATAAAATAATGCTGTAAAGCGCCTGAAAAGCCATCCGGATATCATGCTCATCCTTGTCTGCGCTTTTCAACTTGAACTCATTGATTACAGGTTTTGCCAACTGAAACAATGCCGGATATTGGGGGTCTTTCCCCGACTGAAGAAGTTGAATATGAAACAGGTTGAGATCGTCAATTAAGTTCAAAATAAACTGTAAATGGCCGCTTTTCGTCACCCGTTCCTTTTCCATCATCGTGGCCAGGTTTTTATACCAATCGTAAATTTCAAGTCGGGTATCATCATCCACCTCAAAGCGGGCAACCAGCGTTTTCCCAATTTGATTCGGATCAAAATTCAGTGCCCGAAGCAAATCCTCAACCTGCCACAGGTAAAGAATATACTCGGCCATATTTGTTCTTCGCTTGTCTTGTGCTATCAGCATAATTATTCTGTTTCAAAAAAATCATCCAAGTCTCGCCGGTCTTTTTTGGTGGGCCGGCCGGTGCCCCGTTCGCGCTGAAACCAGCCCGAATTCTTTTGAACTTCCAAAATTTCCAGTTCTTCTTTCGGGGTCACATCTTCCATATAGTCGGAAACCAACTTGGCCCCCATTCGCTTACCGGCCAGTTGCAACACTTTATAGCTATAAGCAACTGGTGTTTTCCGAACCTTTACTACATCGCCTACTTTGATAACCCGTGAAGGCTTGACAGGCTGGTCGTCAATAAACACACGGCTCTTTTTGATCGCTTCCGTGGCCATGCTCCGTGTTTTAAACACACGAACTGCCCAAAGCCATTTATCAACACGAACCTGCTCTCCCATGTCATTTGCGTTTATTGAATTGATTCATTGTCCGGGCAATTCCAATGGTTCCAAAACCTTGAATAATCTCGATGCAAGTGTCAATTTTTTCGGGCAACTCTTTAACTTCATCTTCCGACCATTCCGACAATACGTAGTCAACCTGCTGCCCCGGACGAAATTCATCGCCAATACCAAAACGCAGGCGTGCATAATCACTACGTCCGGTTACCTGCTGGATGTTTTTCAGACCATTATGCCCGGCATCGCCTCCTTTAGCCCGCAGGCGAAGTGTTCCAAACGGAAGGGCCAGATCGTCGGTTAAAATCAACAGGTTTTCAAAAGCTATTTTTTCCTTCTGCAACCAATAATTAACTGCCCCCCCACTTAAATTCATATAAGTAGTTGGTTTTAAAAGAATAAACGTACGAGATTTGAATTTATATTCCGCCACATAGCCGTAACGCTTATCACTAAAACTAATATTGGACGCATCAACCAGAGCGTCCAATATTTTAAATCCTATGTTATGCCGGGTATTTTCATATTCACTTCCCGGATTTCCAAGTCCTACAATTAAATACTTCATCCGTTAAATACCTTAATAAATTTAATTGCTGAAGACACGGAGGAAATGCCCTTACCGGCGAACCAGCCAAGGTCATTCCCAAAGTTTATTCTTCTGATGATTCTTCTGTTTGAGCTTCTTCCACTTCTTCTTCAGGAAGCGGAGCCATTCCAAGAGCAGCACGTGCAGCACGGGTAATCACAATAGAAACAACCGGTACCGACTTATTATTCAAGAACTCAATGTTGTCTAATTTCAATTGTTCTACTTTAAAGCTATCACCCAGCCCCAAGTTGGTAATGTCAATCGAAATGGTATCCGGAAGATCTTTCGCTAAGGCTTTTACACGCAAACGACGAAGGTTTGTTTTCAGCTTACCACCTGAACGCATCCCTTTGGCATAACCAGTCACTTTAATTGGAACTTCAATTTTAATAGGCTTATCTTCTGTTGTTCTCAGGAAATCAACGTGCAGAATTTGCTCATCAACCGGATGGAACTGAACATCTTGCATAATGGCTTTATAGGTAGTCCCATCAATTTCCAGATCAATTAAATACACATTTGGCGTGTAAATTAACGGACGAAAATCGCCGGCATCTGCCACAAAATGAATAGGAGCTTCGTTACCATACAAAACGCATGGCACTTTGCCTTCAACTCTTAACTTTTTTGATTCTTTTTTACCAAGACCTTCTCTTAGAAGGCCTTTAATTGCAATTGATTTCATTTTTAAAAATTTTTAGTTTATTATGATACTCAGTCCTCCCTTTTGTTAAAAGGGCAAACAGCATACATAACCCTGATGCCGTTGGAAAAAGCGGTGCAAATGTATCAAATTATTTAAAGAATAGCGAACTAATCGACTCATTTTTATACACTCGCTGAATGGTTTCAGCAAATGCATCAGCAGCCGAAATGTACTTAATCTTCGTTGATTCTTTTTTAGGTGGAATTGAGTTGGTAAAATAAACCTCCTGCAAAGCCGATTCCTCAATACGTTCGTAGGCAGGCCCGGACAATAAACCGTGGGCTGCAAATGCACGAACCGAGTTGGCCCCTTCCTTAGTCATCAGGCCAGCAGCTTTGGCAATGGTTCCTGCAGTATCAATCATATCATCGACAATAATCACATCCTTATCACGCACATCGCCAATCAAGGTCATGCTACCAACCACATTGGGCTTCGCACGCGATTTGTGGCATATAACCATGTCGGTTCCAAGCATTCTGGCGTAGGTATTGGCTCGTTTTGTTCCTCCCACATCGGGCGAGGCAATCACAATATCACGTAATCCCATGTTTTGAATAAATGGAATAAATAAAGCCGATGCAAACAGGTGATCAACCGGAACATTAAAAAATCCCTGAATCTGATCAGCATGTAAATCCATTGTAATAATACGGTCAACTCCGGAAGCAGACAACAGGTCGGCAATCAGTTTTGCACCAATGGAAACACGTGGTTTATCTTTCCGGTCTTGCCGTGCATAACCAAAATACGGAATACAAGCAATAATTTTGTACGCTGATGCGCGTTTAGCTGCATCAATCATCAACAACAACTCCAGTAAGTTGTCGGCTGTTGGGAAGGTTGACTGGACTATGAAAACGTGTGCCCCACGAATGGTTTCTTCAAAACAGGGTTCAAATTCGCCATCGGCAAAAACCGGGCAGGAAGATTTCCCCAGGTCAACATTAACACTCTTACAAATCTCGGAAGTTAAATACCTTGTTGCTGTACCTGTAAAAATCTTTAAAGGAGCCTTTTTAGACATGTTATCTCTTTTAATTTTGTAGCTTGGGATTGCGCGCAAAGGTAAAAAAATCTTTAAAATAACCTTAAGACACCGCTTGTAAGTTATTTAAAATTGACAAAAGTCACAAGATGACAATGTATTAAAAAACTGATCTACAGGGCTAATCGAGATCTGACATACTTGTTTCAACGAATCCCAGGATGTCATCTTTTCCGGCCCCATCTTCAGCCGAACTGATAAACATCGGAGGCAATTCGGCCCAGTGTTCCAATAACTGGTTTTTATAGTCCGAAATTTTTTTAGCCAATTTACTGGTTCCCAGCTTATCAGATTTGGTAAAAACCAATGCAAAAGGGACTTCCTTTTCGCCAAGCCAATTGATAAATTCCATATCAATTGTTTGCAGTTCATGCCTTGCGTCGACCAGCACAAAAAGACAATACAGGTTTTCACGCTTTAGCACATAATCAACAATGTAAGCTTGAAATTTTTCTTTGCTTTTTTTCGAAACCTTGGCATAACCATAGCCCGGCAAATCAACCAAGTACCATTGTTCATTAATTAAAAAATGATTGATTAGCTGTGTTTTTCCGGGACGCGATGAGGTTTTGGCCAGCTTTTTCTGTCCTGTCAGCATATTAATCAATGAAGATTTACCTACATTCGACCGGCCAATAAAAGCAAACTCGGGCTTGGTGGGCTCCGGACATTTCTGCACATCCGAATTACTCATTAAAAAGCGGGCATTCTTGATCTCCATTGACTTTATTTTTTTACAAATGAACTTCTAAAAGTTTGACATCGTTACTTTTAGGATTCAGAAAAAATTGTTCCAGCATTGCCGGTACCAGAATGGTTTCTCCTTTTTCCAGTTTTACTATACCATCCGAATAGTCCAGCTCGCAAGCTCCTTCCATACAAATATAAATGACAAACGAGTCCAGCTTATGAATATCGCACTCCAGCTTTTTGTCCAGCTCCAGCACATTGGTTGTAAAATAATCGCATTTCACTACCTCAACCGGCTCATTCTTAATTATTTCGTATTCTGTCTTATATGAATCCGGAACGGTAAAATCGATCGCATCCAAAGCCAGCTCGGTGTGCAAATCACGGGTGTTGCCTTCCGAATCTTTCCGGTCGAAATCATAGATGCGATAAGTTATATCTGAGGTCTGCTGAATTTCAGCAAGTAAAATTCCGCTACCAATAGCATGAACGCGTCCGGCAGGCATAAACAGCACATCTCCCGGCTTTACTTCTTCAAAGTTCAGGATGTCCATCAACTGCCCCGCTTCAAATTTCTCCAGGTACTGTTCTTTGGTTAACTCTTCTTTAAAACCCAAATTAAGCTTTGATCCCGGATCGGCCTGAATTACATACCACATCTCGGTTTTGCCAAAGGCTTGGTGGCGCTTTTTTGAGAGTTTATCATTTGGATGCACCTGAATTGACAGGTCATCATTCGCATCGATAAACTTGATAAGCAGCGGAAATTCAACGCCAAACTTTTCGTACACCCGGTCGCCAACCAATTCGCCCATATAAATCTCAATCAGCTCTTCCAGGTTATTGCCCGCTAAAAAACCGTTTTCAACGACCGAAATCCGATCCTGAACACCGCTGATTTCCCAACTTTCACCACAATTGGGGAGATTTCCAAAATCTTTCCCCAAGTGCGTTTTCATCTTTTGTCCGCCCCATATTTTGTCCAAATACTGAGCTTTAAACTTCAAAGGATATAATTTTTCCATGCGTTATCTTCTTTCAATACGTACTTAAAATTCAAAATCAACTGCTGCGCGTTCAACGGTAGTTTCCTGAACTAACTCCACCACTTTCATATGCTCCGGATGAACCCGGTAAACATCCAAATCGGCCACGGACTCAAAATGGGAAATCAGGCAAACGTCATACGATTTGGCATTTAGCTCGTAGTTTAAACCAACTTCTAAATGTTTAACCTGCTCAATTTTATCTTTCAAGGATTCGAGTGCCTCTTTTATTTTGCACAGCACTGCTTCCTTTTCTGCTTCAGGATATCCTTTCAATTTAAAAAGAACCACGTGATTAATCATAGTCTGTAATTTTTAATAAGGGATTTATCTTTCGCCTGCGAAGTTAACATTTTCCAACCGCTGAACCATAAATCGGAGGAGGAATAATGGAAATCAATGTGGCTTGTTTATCTTTACTTAAAATTTCATTCGAAATGATCATTATTGGAATTGCCGGAGGTACCGGTTCTGGAAAAACCACCGTTGTACGAAAAATTATAGAGCAACTGCCACAAAATGAAGTGGCGGTAATTTCCCAAGACTCGTATTACCGCGACAGCAGCCACATCCCGATGGAGCAGCGTAAGGAGATCAACTTCGATCATCCTGATTCCATTGAATTTAATCTGCTAACCAAACACCTTTCGGAACTGAAAGCGGGCAACAGCATTGAAGAGCCGACCTATTCTTATCTAACCTGTACCCGGCAACCCGAAACGAACACCATCAGCCCGAAGTCGGTGTTGATTGTTGAAGGAATCCTGGTCTTATCAAATGCGTCACTCCGAAAACTGCTCGACATTAAAGCGTTTGTTGACTGCGACTCGGACTTGCGGCTTTCCCGGGTGATCCAGCGCGACATCATTGAGCGCGGACGCGACGTGCAACAAGTTCTTGCCCGCTACGAAGAAACGGTCAGGCCGAGCCACCTGCAATTTATCGAACCCACCAAGCGATTTGCCGATATCATCATTCCCCAAGGTGGAAACAATACGGTGGCCATCAACATCTTAACCAATTTCATCAAACAATACCTCTAGCTATGTTGAACGATCTAAACGTCGAAGACCTTCTTTTCATCGATATTGAAACAGTTCCACAATATCCTGAATTCAGTGAATTGAAGGAGGATTTCAAAAAACTGTGGGACAAGAAATCAACCTATTTCCGTACCGAAGACCAAGGGCCGAACGAGGTGTATGAACGGGCGGGAATTTATGCCGAATTTGGAAAGATCATCTGTATTTCGGCTGGCGTAATCACTCAAAAACAAGGGGAGCGTTTTTATCGTGTAAAATCGTTTTACGATGACAATGAAAAGAAACTGCTTTCCCAGTTCAACGATATGTTAAACAAATTCATGTCGCATCCGGGCAAGCGGCTCTGTGCTCACAACGGGCAGGAGTTCGACTACCCTTACATTGCCCGGCGAACACTGATCAATGGCTTACCTTTGCCCAAATCGCTTGATATTGCCGGGATGAAACCCTGGGATTTGAAAGATAAACTGATGGACACCCTGCAACTGTGGAAGTTTGGCGACTATAAAAACTACACCTCACTCAGTTTGCTTTGTGCGGTTTTTAATATTCCAACACCCAAAGACGACATTGACGGCAGCCAGGTAGCCAAGGTCTATTACCACGACGGAGATCTGGACCGCATCATTCGCTATTGCGAAAAAGACACACTGGCTGTTGCCAACCTAATACTTCGGTACAAAGGCCAAGCGATTATCCCGATGGAGAACATGGAAATTGCTTAACTCAATCAGTAAAACGAAAAAAAAGACTCGGTGCTCACGTTTCGTTGGGAATAGGAATAGGCTAATTCTCCGAAAAAATTTGAATTGATCTCGTCTAAGCGAAGTAGCTACACGTCAAAGTATGACAGTTTCACGTTAAAGTGAGGCATCGAGGACACACAGTGACCGGATTCTTCTTCATTCTTCACAAAAGGATTTGAACTGATCCCGCATAAGCTTGAAAAAAGTCTTTCTACTTATTCCTCCTCCACCATAGCCGGAATTTTCATCGACCCAAGGTTGGTAATTTGGTAACCTGACATACTAAACTGCTTATTGGCTTTGGTGTCAATATCGGTTACGCGCATAACAGAGCGTTCGCCTGTTCGTGTGTTTTCCGACTCCGACTCCATAACAAATCCCCACGGCATGCCATGCGAATAAGTGGCTGATTTCATCATGGTGCTCATAAAATCACGTGTCATAATATTCACATCCTTGCTAATCCAAAAGCTGGCTTTGGTCTGGTCTTCCGGATTGTCGTAGCGGTATTCTTCGCAGCGGTAACCTTCAACCGTCTTTGTCCTCCCGGTTTTTTCCACGTAAGGACTCATTGCCATGTTGGTCAAATCCGCATCTTCCAGATCTTCGTAAGCTTCCGTATCAAATCCGGTGTCGGTTAGTCCTTCCATGTCAAAACCATACACAATACCTTGCCGCTCGCCATTTTCATCGGAAAGAATGATCATAGCCTTATTCTCAAAATCCATGATAAAAGTGCCTTGACCTTTTTGCTTCATATCGCCACCAATAAACTCGTAGGCAAAATTTTTCCCATTGGGATTGATATAGGTGACAAACTCTCCATCGCTGTCCTTTTCTCCATTTTTTTATACGATTCAATGTGCATCTGGAGCTTGGAGTCAAAAGCATAGTCATTTTCAATGGGCACGGGCTCGCCCGACATTCCAATGCCTTTCATCATCTTCTGAAGTCGCTCATTTTGCTTTTCGGAAGTACTGCGAGGGGCGTCGTCTTCCGCATCTCCTTCAAAAACTTTATCCAGACTTTCGTCAACTTTCTCGTCAACTTTTTGATCAACCTTATCTTCCACTTTGTTCTCGATCTTGTCCTGCACTTTTTTGCTCAGTTTATTGAGGAATCCTTGTGCAGAGGTAGTTCCGGAAACGGCTACTAGAAAAAAAAGGATCATGATTGAGGGTAAAAACTTGCTCATGGCATTCTATTTTTTTATCGTTAAAAAACTAAGAAGCTACAAGTTACGACAAACAGAGGTACAGATGCAAGTGAATAGGAGAGTTTTTTGTCTGTTTATTACAAATTAGAATTTCATGGCGCGATCCATATCGCGTCTGGCATCTTTTTCCTTTAGCGTGTCGCGTTTATCATGTGTTTTTTTACCTTTTGCCAAGCCAATTTCAAGTTTGGCCAAACCCCGGTCGTTTAAAAACATGCGAAGCGGAATAATGGTCAGCCCACTTTCCTTCATTTTCTTTTGAAGTTTTTCCAGCTCTTTTTTATTCAGCAAGAGTTTCCGGTCGCGACGGGCTTCGTGGTTGTTGATATTTCCGAAATCATATTCCGAAATATTCATGTTCACCACATACAAATCGTTGCGGGAAAACCGGCAATAGGCCTCACCCACTGATGCTTTTCCATTCCGTATGGATTTAATTTCGGTGCCAACCAACTGAACACCGGCAATAAACTTCTCCAAAATCTCATAATCGAAATAGGCCCGCTTATTCTTTATATTAATATTTTGCTTTTTATGCACCATAACCGTAGAACGCTTGTAATAATTTCCAACTGAATACATTCAAAAGGATGAAGATAAGAAAAATCAACAGCAAGGCGAGCATGGTATACCGATTCTGATTTTCCGGAACGATATTCAAACTCCCCTTGACTCCCTGTACGAACAAGAAGATGCCATACAGTCCCAACAAGTTTATAATATATAAGCCCGGAAACAGTCCGGTTAAAAAAGAAACGATTAGAAAAGGTAAGAATGAATAGGCAACCAAGCGAGTCACAAGCAATTTGTTCTTCACCCCTCCCACACTTGTCAACAACTCGTTGAGCAAATAAACCGACAGATAAAACTGGAGAACGTAACTGATTATTTCACGAACGGACTTAGCAACTGCGTAACTAAATAAAACCTCGCTTCCCTTAATCAGCTCGCCAACAAAGACAGCCAAGCCAACCAGTAACACGAGCGGAAGATAGTAATCTGAGAACACAACTTCCGGTTTTACTTCTTCCTTCTCCCCCCTCCAAAACTTGTTCGGCTCCTTCAACACGTTCACACTGGTTTGAAAAAGCAACCGATATCGTCCTTTAAAATCCATAATTTCTGGTTTTGCGTCACAAAAATACATTATTTTGTAAACCTTAAAGAAAAATATCGATGAAACAACAAAAATATCACATGCTAACCATACTCGGTCCAACAGCATCGGGCAAAACGACGGTTGCCGCTCATGCCGCAAAACTACTTGACGGAGAAATCATTTCAGCCGATTCGCGTCAAATTTACCGGGGCATGGATTTGGGTACCGGAAAAGACTACGAGGACTACGAAATCGAAGGTCAACCAATTCCCTATCATCTAATTGATATTGCAGATGCCGGATTCGAATACAATGTGTACCTGTTTCATAATGACTTTTTAAAGGCTTATAACGACATTACCGAACGGGGCAAATTTCCGGTTTTATGCGGTGGAAGCGGATTGTATATTGAAGCGGTTTTAAATAATTATCAATTAATCCAGGTTCCAAAAAATCATGAATTGCGGAAAGAACTGGACCCCAAAAGCCTGGACGAGTTGGTTCGGATACTACTTGACATGAAACCGGAACAACACAACACCACCGACACTGAAAACCGCCGCCGGGTGATTCGGGCCATCGAAATTGAAACCTACCTAAATCAAAATCCGAAGCTGAGTAACAACATGCCTGAAATCAACAGTCTGGTGGTAGGCGTAAAATACGACCGGGAGCACCGACGCAAACGAATTACCGAACGACTGAAACAGCGGCTCGATGATGGCATGCTGGATGAGGTGCAACGTCTGCTTGACCAAGGCCTGACTCCCGAACAACTCACCTATTACGGTTTGGAATACAAATACCTGACCCTGCACCTGATTGGTGAAATAAGCTACGAGGAAATGTTTGCCAAACTCGAAATCGCCATTCACCAGTTTGCCAAGCGCCAAATGACCTGGTTCAGGCGAATGGAAAAACACGGCACCAAAATCCACTGGCTGGACGGGTTTATGCCGCTGGAAGAAAAACTGGAAAAAATCAACCAGTGGCTCGAAAGCTAATCGAAACAAATCAACGAATTTTGTTTTACTGATAAGCGGACGACGACCAACGCAGACTTCACACGTTTCGCTCTCGCCAGTGAAGAATCATGGTGCAAAGATCGGCACCATCAGATTCGCGCACAATGGTAGACTGGTAACGGGTATCATCAATCCGGCTCGTATCCACAGCCAGGGTGTCGCCAGCCATTCCCTCCTTCATATAATTCACTTCCAGATCGGCCAGCTCAAACCGATCCAAAAAGTCAATGCCAAACGCATCGAGCACCCTTTCCAGGTATTTCACACTGTTAAAATGCTTGTTCACATCCAGCTCGCTAAACAAAACCGGATAGAAGCAAAGGTTTTCCGAGCGATTTTGGGGTTTAATCCGTTGTGGATTGCGGCAAACATCCTGCCCATCGAGGCGAGGAAAAGTGTCCCGAAAATCACGCAGCCTAAAAATACGTTTGGTTTGCATATTCAAAATCAGCCAAGCCGTACTTCCTCTGAGCAAAACCTCATGCTGTTCATTCTCCAGAATAAATTCGCGATAAGCATACATCCCATCTGTTCCGGCCGACCAGGTATTTAAGGTAATCTTCTCCTGCCACAAAGGGTATTTCTCCAACTCAAAATAAACCCGCGACAGCACCCAAAACATGTTGTTGCCTTTCAAATCGTCGTACCCCCACTCCATCACCCGGGCATGTGCCCAGGCAGCTTCAAGCATGATATGAAACAAGGACGTGACCGATGCCTGCGCATATTGGTTGGTATGATAGGCTCCAATGTTAATTTCCTGGGTATATTTATTCATCTGCTTGGCTTTTTTTTAAACTTTTGGACAAAGTTATTGTTCAATTTTGAAAATAAAGAACGTTTTGCGACTTTTGCGAAAAATTTTTCTACAAAAACAGAATGAGCGATATCATAATTAAAACACCCGAGCAAATTGAAGGGATAAGAAAAAGCAGTCAACTGGCAGGACAGTCGCTGGTGATGATTGAAGAATTTGTGAAACCAGGCGTCAGTACCGGATTTCTCAATGATAAAATAGAGAAATTTGTGCGCGATTGCGGAGCCATACCAGCTACCATTGGGTACAATGGCTACCCTAAGGCCACCTGCATATCGATTAACGAAGTGGTTTGCCACGGTATTCCGGGCGAAACCCAGATTTTAAAAGAAGGCGACATTTTGAACATTGATGTCACCACCATTCTTAATGGGTACTATGGCGATACCAGCCGGATGTATGCTGCCGGCGAGATTTCGGCCAAAACCCGTCGATTGATCGATACCGCCAAACATTGCCTCGACTTAGGTATTCAGCAGGTGAGGCCCGGCAATTATGTCGGCAACATCGGCTTTGTGATTGGCCGTTATGCTAAAGCACAAAAATACAGCGTGGTATACGAATTTTGCGGTCATGGTGTGGGATTGGAGTTTCACGAAGCCCCGCAAGTTGACCACATTGCACGCAAAAACACCGGCGACATCATGCAAGCCGGCATGACCTTTACCATTGAACCCATGATTAACGAAGGCCGTGCCTCAACCAGGATTGACAAAGCCGACGGCTGGACAGCCCGCACCAGCGACGGAAAGTTATCAGCTCAATATGAACACACCATTTTGGTTACACCCGATGGTTATGAGGTTCTTTCAGACGTGTTGGGCGAATATAAATAATTCACCAGCCTAAAATCGTTTTTTTTCGTGGTGCAATAGTTTGTCGAATTGGCTATTTTAGTATAAAAATTTGAACCCCGTGAGCGAATTCTTAAACTACTACTTGAAATTATTCATTTTCAATGTTGACGATACCTCGTACGAACGCTTGGAAGAGAAGAAAAAAAGCATCCTGCTGAATCTGTTCTTCTACATGTTCTTCGTTGCGCTGAGCATTTTTGTCATCAGCAATATTTACAAAGCAAACTACCAAACGGCTATTTTCAATAGCGTTTCTCTTGTCGCTGGTGGTCTTACCTTTTGGTTGTTGAAAAAGAAAAAGGATCTCCTGATTCCATCCCTCATTTTTGTGCTCATTATTTTCACCATCAGCACCTACTTTCTTTTGACGGGTGGAAGCAACAAATCGGGCATTGCCTTCGCCTTAATGCTACCCTTGCCGGTGATCCTGATTTTAGGCAAAGAACGTGGAATGATCGCCCTGATCCTGTTCTTTATTGCCAACGCCCTGGCTTATTATTTTCTGCAAGATCAACCGTGGTGTCCCAACTACAACTTCAGTCTGATTTGCCGGCTTTCCATTGTGTTTCTGTTTATTGCAGCCATGGCATTTGCCAACGAGTTTGTTTTCGAAATCCTTTACAACCGACTGGAAAAACTATCCATCTCGCTGAAATCGAGTCAGCAGAAATACAAAGACCTGGCCGTGAATAAGGAGAAGTTCCTGTCAATCATTTCGCACGACCTTAGCGACCACGTGGGAAGTTTTATGGCCATCTCGTCGTTACTGAACGAGCAATACGATGAATTGTCCAAGGAGGAAAGGATCAAGCTTATTAAGAACATGGCCAACGTGTCGAAACACAACTATAAACTGCTGCACGATTTGCTGACCTGGTCAACCGTTCAGATGGACTATATTCCTTATTCTCCCAAGCCTTTCAAACTTGAAAGAATTTACCGCGAGGTGATTGAGCTTTTTAACCCGCTGATTGAAGAAAAAAAACTGCTGATCTTTCTGAAAATGAAAAGCAATTCGGAAATCTTTGCCGATCATCATATGGCCAGCGCCATCCTTCGGAATTTGGTTTCCAATGCCATTAAGTTCTCACATCCCGGAGGCGAAATCCGCATCTCGGCCCAGGAACGAGACGATAAAATGCTTATCACCGTCAGCGATACCGGCGTGGGAATGAACCATGAAGCTTTGTTACGGTTCAACTCCTCGCTGTCATTTTCAAACCCAGGAACCATGCAGGAGCCGGGAACCGGGATCGGGCTGATCCTGACCAAGGAATTTGTACAGAAGAATGAAGGTGAAATTTTTATCGAAAGTGTGCCCGACGAAGGAACCACCGTCAGCTTCACCCTACCACTGGTTGACTGATTCCTTTTCAGATACTGCCGCACGCTTCCATTGTGATGATTATTCGGGACGAAGACTTATTGAAGTAATTACAAATTGAAACCAGAACAGCCACCGTTCGATTTTCAAATTACGATTTGTAAAAATAAGCTAATCCTGAGTTTCAATTTGAAAGAAGAAGCAAATCGAGTCAAGTTTTTTTAATAAATTGCAGCCGATTTTGTCCACAATAAGAATTAGGAAGCAATTCAAAAACAGTTAAATCAATCAATATGAATCCACAAGCCGAGGAATTAAACAAAATTATCAAAGCTAAAAACCCAGTTATTTACGATCTTCTGTCGGAAAAAGGAAAGAACATTTTCTTCCCCAAAAAAGGAATATTAGGACAAACTGCCGATGCAAAAGGCACCCGGATTAATGCCACCATTGGAGCAGCCGTTGAAGATAACGGTAGCCCCATGCGTTTGGGAAGCATCGAATCCAATATAAAACTTGACCCGTCACTCGTTTTTCCTTATGCTCCAAGCTTTGGCCGCCCCGATATCCGGGCCAAATGGCAAAGCATGATTTATGAAAAAAACCCATCGTTAAAAGATAAAACAATCAGCTTACCCGTTGTTACCAATGCCTTAACACATGGTGTAAGCATGGCGGGCTACCTGTTTGTTGACGAAGGCGAAAAAGTGATTGTGCCCGATTTATTCTGGGGCAACTACAACCTGATTTTAAATCACGCCTACGGTTCCGAAATCAATAAATTCAACTTATTTAAAGATGGTGGATTTGACCTGGAGTCATTTAAAGCCAAGCTGGAGGAAGGCGGAATTGGCAAAAAAGTACTGATCTTGAACTTCCCTAACAACCCAACCGGCTACACCCCGACCGTTGAAGAACAACAAGAGATTGTTGCTATTATTAAGGAATCGGCAGAAAAAGGAAACAAGATTGTGGTGTTTTCTGACGATGCGTATTTTGGACTGGTTTACGAAGAAGGCATTGAAACCGAAAGTATCTTCGCCCAGCTGTGCGACCTGCATGAAAATGTGCTGGCCCTGAAAGTGGACGGTCCAACCAAAGAAGACTACGTGTGGGGATTCCGCGTTGGTTTTATGACCTACGGAGTTAAAGGAGGCGATGCCGAATTGTACACAGCCCTGGAAGCCAAAACCGCCGGAGCCGTGCGTGGAAACATTTCCAACGCGGCCAATATTTCACAGTCATTACTGCTTAGCGCCTTCGAAAATGAGGCTTACAAGGAGCAGAAAGCCGAAAAGTTTGAGATCATGAACAATCGCTACCACGCGGTGAAGGAAGCTTTAATAGATGAAAAATACGCCAAATACTTTACAGCGCTGCCCTATAACTCGGGCTACTTTATGTGCGTGCAACTAGCCGAAGGACTGGACGGCGAAAAGATCCGCAAAATTTTAATTGACAAATACAGCATCGGGATCATTAACCTGAATAATGTCATCCGTGTGGCTTTTTCGGCCATGGCTGCTTCGGATGCCAAAGAGTTATTTGAAGGCATCTACAACGCTTGCAAAGACTCGAAACAATAGGCAATCCCCATTTTCACAAGATAGCAAAAGGCTGTTCCAAAAGGGGCAGCCTTTTTTGTTGCAAGAGAACAGTCGCAGCTGCAAGTTCCAAGTTCCACTGGCTAAATAAGTTTTCAGTCGCAGTTGCCAGTTTCAAGTTTCAAGTTTCAAGTTTCAAGCATCCGAGCATCTTGCATTCAGCCCCGGCTTACACGCGTTGTAACTGGTACACCATAAAGAATAAAGCGAGGCCGATGGCTACCAGGCCCATGTTGAAGAAGCGGGCCCAGCGCGGTTTGGCCTGCCCAAGGAAAAAGGCGACTACCGCCACAAGCCCGTTGATCAGCAGTCCTGAGAAATAGCTCAATGCCTGTGCTTCAACTGGTACCACCTGATCAGGACCAACAGCCGGCACCACAATTTGATCGGTAAGCAGGATCCACAAAGCGAACAAACCCAACAAAACAAACGCGCCTTGCCCAAGCTGTTGATACAGTCGTTTCTTTTCGATCCACGAAAAAATAATCAGCCCTATGGCTAGAAATAAAATCCATTGCGAACTGGTTGTCAAGGTTAAAAAGGCTTGTCGTTCCATCGTATTTGTTTTGCTCAAAAGTGTTCATTTTTTAGCAGAGAAAAAAATAAGGTTTTCTTTCAGCAATCAGGGCTTCACTTGAAGTGAAACCCTGACTAGTGTCAAGCCGAACTTTTCTGAATCCGGACTTGTGCTTTGTTTCATTGAGGGGGCAACCCGGAGTCACCCGCTCAATATGACGATAGTTGTTACAATTCCCCGTTAGCTCCCTTTGCGCGGGTGCCGCTGGACGTACCGGTTGGCGTGTCGGAAATAATGTAGTCGTTATATTTGGCTTCGTTGGTATCTTCCCAAATTTGTTTGCCGGTATTGCAATACTTCACCAACAAGCTGTAAATTTCGTTGGCTTTTTCCACGCGGTTTTCGGTGGCAATGTCGCGGTCGGCAATAGCATCTTCCTGGATGCCCAGTGCTTGTTCGTACGCTTCCAGCCGCATGTCCAGTTCACCCAGAATCTCAATGGTCAGTCCTTCGCTTTCCAACTCGGGCAACATCGATTCGGCCACGCGCCTCACCCGCTTGGCAGCATAACTCAGCTTGCCACCATCGAGATCGCTCACCCCGGAAGCACCAAATTTCCGGTAGTTACCCGAGGCCGTGCCAAACTTGTTTTCCACACGTTGCATAATCTCCGAAACAGAATCGCGAAGCTGCACGCCCGCCTCATCTTTTCCTTGGGTAGCCACTACCTGCGCCCCCCGCAGCTCCTCATCGGTCGGGATGCTGGCAAAGTCGCTGAGCAATGCCTTTAGGGCGTTCAGTTTTTCCTCGGTAACCCCGTATTTAATAAACTCGACCAAATCGCGCATCATAAAACCTACTTTGGCCATGGCAAAGGTGTACAGTAAAGAAAGAGCGATGTTAAATTTAACAGTTACTTCTTTTTTTCTCATGTTATTAATTTTTAAAGTTTATAATTGTGAGGCCCTGAGGCCGGTTTTTATTTAGTAAAGTCCACCAGAGAAGGGTCTGCTGCGCAGTTCGAGGACTGCCCGGAGCCCTTGAAAACCCTTCTGGATCGGTCTGGAAACAAAAAATTGTACTTGAAATACCCAGCCGAGTACTTGAAATACTTTCCGGAGTAGTTGAAACACCCAGCAGAGCACTTGAAACACCCAGCGGAGCACTTGAAACGCCTGGCGGAGCAGTTGAAACACTCCTCTTTTTTGTTCCGGCATGTAACTCTGACCTCAAAATTGGTCCTAAAGCGCAGGATTTTGCATCCTTTTCATCGAATGAAAAAAATAAAAACCTGAAAAAATAGAAAGAATTTCATGAACTGCACTGTTCGGATTTATTTTCCCAATTGCTTGAAATATGCCAGTTGCATTTCAAATTCGTCAATGGTCGGAATGTCGTTATAGTGCCATTTCTCCATGATCGTCCCATTTTTGATGAGCATCAGCCCCGGATTCGAGCGGATCATGGTTTTCAGCGTAATTTCATCGGCATTGAACAGCTCGAAACGGATGTCATGTTCAGCCCGAAATTCCTCAATCTCATCAAACATCGACGAAGTAAGCCCGATGAAGTTCATGCCCTTTTCTTCGGCATAGCGGGCCAGCTCATTAATAGCAGGCATGTTCGATAGATTTGCCTTTTCCAGGTTGTAGGTGATAAAGAAGAAGGTGTAGTTTTCGTCGTACAGGAAAAAATCTTTGATATCCTCGCCATCGGGCGTTTCAATAAAGAAGTTGTGAATGGGTGCTTCATAGCCTTTTTGAACAAGCACAGGATCTTCCATCGATACAAATTCCCAATTCAGGGTATCTTGCCACGGGTAGTTTTCCTGGTTGAATTGTTTGACCTCGCCGGTACTTTTATTCTTATAATGAAACGTATTCTCGTAAACATCCTTCGGCGCATCATTGGGAACTGTCATTCCTTCGGCAATATTGACCCCGGTTTTATATGGGCGAAAATCGATAATCGGCAAGTGGGTGTACGAATAATCAACCAGGTAGGCAAAAACAAGCACGGTTGCTCCGGCCATAATGGTGGCAATTAAAGGGAAATACGCAGGCTTGTATTGCTTTCGATACGCAAACACCACCACTGCAAAAGCCATAAAAACGATGTTTTTGGAAAAGGTTTCCCAGTTGGTCAAAATCAGGGCATCGCCAAAGCAACCACAGTCGGTCACTGGATTTTGAATGGCAACGATGAGCGTAAGCATGGTGAAAAAACCCATTGTAATGAGGCTCAGCACCGAAAAGAACGAGATGAAAACATTTAACACGAGCGCCACACCAATAATAAACTCAGCGGCAGATAGCAAAATTCCGAGTGGAAAAGCCAGACTGGTCAGCGATTCCATGCCCCAGGCATTGAAATAGTCGGTAAACTTATAAGCCATTCCCCAGGGATCGATTCCCTTTACAAAACCCGAAAAGATAAAAACCAACCCAAGTAAGACGCGTGCGATGTGCCAAAAAGTTTTCATTGTATTTACGCTTTAAATTCAAGCTTTATTAACGCAAAAACAGCATAATTGATCATGTCGAGGTAATTTGCGTCTATTCCTTCCGAGATAATCGTCTGCCCGGCATGATCTTCGATCTGTTTGGTCCGCTTGATTTTCATGAGGATTAAGTCGGTAATGGAGCTGATTCGCATCTGCCGCCAGGCTTCGTCGTAGTCGTGATTTTTATTTTGCATGAGGCTTTTGGCCTGGTTGAAATAATTCAGATAAAGCTCGTGAGTTTCTTCCCGTGTCAAATCATCGTCGTCGGCAATGCCTTTCTCAAGCTGAATTAGCGCCATAATGCAGTAGTTGATAATGCCAATGTATTCCGAGCGACTGTCCTCATCCACTCTCATGGTGCCTTTCATTTCGATGCTTCTAATCCGTTGGGCTTTAATGAAAATCTGGTCGGTCATTGAACTTGGGCGCAAAATACGCCACGCCACACCGTAGTCGGTCATTTTCTTTAAAAAGATATCTTCGCAAATTTCGATGACGTGATTGTATTGTTGAATGGTTTTTTCCATCTTCAGCTTTTAAAATTGAGCCATAAAAATAGAAATTAAATGCGTATTTTGTTGGCTTTATCTTACTTTTGTAAGAACTATTGTCGAACTCATCAAATTCTTATGTTGTATGTTGATCACTAGTTCTGCCAGCAAGTTTTTCAAACGAAAACATTCGATCAACCTGAATGGCCACCTTATCGATCTAAGTAATCCCATTGTGATGGGAATTTTAAATGTAAGCCCCGACTCGTTCTTCGACGGTGGCAAATATGCTACCGAAGATGCGATCGTGCAACGCGCTGAACAAATGCTGGAGCAAGGAGCCTCCATCATTGATATTGGCGCTGTTTCAACACGCCCCGGGGCTGACGCCATATCGACAAAAGAAGAACTGACCCGCTTGCTGCCGGCAGTTTCCGCCGTCAAAAAACGGTTTCCCGATACCGCCATTTCCATTGATACTTTCCGTTCGTGGGTGGCTTTGCGGATTGTAGATGAATGCGGCGATTGCATTGTAAACGATATTTCGGGCGGTGATTTTGATGCCCACATGTTTGGTACAGTTGGCAAGTTGGGCTTGCCCTATATTTTAATGCACATACAGGGAACACCGCAAACCATGCAGGACGACCCGCAGTACGAGGATATTATTAAGGATATTTCAAAATACTTTTCTGAGAAAGTACGCAAACTAACCAAGGCTGGCGTAAAGGATGTAATTCTTGATCCGGGCTTTGGCTTTGGCAAAACGGTTGATCACAATTACGATCTGCTGAACAGGCTGGATTCTTTTAAGGTTTTTCAACTGCCTGTGCTAGCTGGTCTCAGCCGAAAGTCCATGATTCAAAAATTACTCGACGTTTCGGCCGAAGAAAGCCTGGGTGGTACAATTACAGCAAATACCATGGCCCTATTGGGTGGAGCCGATATTTTAAGGGTACACGATGTAAAAGAAGCGGCAGAGTCGGTCCGCATTTTTACCAAGCTAAAAGATATAACTAATTTATGAGCTTATTTATCACTTTACGGTTTCTGGATGTTTTAGACATTCTGCTGGTAGCTTTTCTGCTTTACCAACTTTACTTGCTGATTAAAGGAACCGTAGCATTCAATATTTTTATTGGCCTTTTCCTGGTTTACCTTTTCTGGTTGCTGGTGCGAGCCCTCAACATGGAACTTCTGGGTTCTTTCATGGGGCAATTTATCGGTGTGGGTATTTTGGCGCTGATTGTTGTTTTTCAGCCCGAAATCCGGCGTTTCCTGTTGCTCATAGGAAGCAATCCGCAGGTCAACCGTTTTCTAAGCATTGAGCAGTTATTTTCTTCAGACAAAGCCAAGTCCGCCTCCGGACAGCATCTTAAAATGATTTCAAGAGCATGCGAAAACATGGCCAAGACCAAAACAGGAGCTTTAATTGTTATTGCACAAAATTCGGAACTCAAAGACTATGTCCGCACAGGAGAAAAAATTAATGCGCGAATTTCGGATGCTTTGCTGGAAACCATTTTTTTTAAAAATACACCTTTGCATGACGGCGCGGTTATTATTAACCGGAACAAGATAGCGGCTGCCCGCTGTATCATGCCACTGACCAACAAGGAGGATCTGAACCCTCTGCTTGGGTTACGACACCGCGCAGCAGTTGGAATTACTGAAAATACGGATGCTTTTGCCATTGTTGTTTCCGAAGAAACCGGAAACATATCGGTTGCCCAGATGGGAAAACTCACACAGCAAATTTCTGTGATCGATTTGAGTAATGTTCTGGAAAATATTATTATTGATATTGACGATGTTGACTAGCCTGAAAAATATCATCTTGTTTCAATCCGGTAGTTTTGAGTTTAACCTACTTGATTTAATTATGATTGCAGCCTTGCTGACGATCGGCTTTATCTTAATGCAAACGACCCGCCGGCTCATACGAAAACTGAGTACCCAAAAGCATCTTTCATTGCGCTTTACGCGGTTTTTATACCAGGGAGGCCGGCTGCTGGTGTGGGCAATCGTTTTCCTGCTTATCCTAAAAGTACTGGATGTACAGGTATCATACGTCCTTGGATATGAACTGTATGCCGACGAAAAATTCCGATTTCGTGTGTACAATATACTGATGATCCTGATCATACTCTACGTAATTAGCGTCCTGTCTTTCGCCGTTGAATATTGGTTCGATTCACGAATTGAAAACAAAAAGCTGGAAATTGGCCGGGGCAAGTCTTTTCTGCAAATTGTCAAGTATGCGATCTGGATGGTCGGTATCATCATCGTTATCGGTTCGCTGGGATTTAAAGTAACCTTATTGGTTGCCAGCGTTTCAGCCCTGCTGATTGGCGTTGGTTTTGGTTTGCAGCATATTTTTAATGATTTCTTTTCTGGAATCATTATTTTATTTGACGGGGCAGTTAAAGTCAATGATGTGGTGGAGATGGAAGGCGTAGTTGGCCGGGTGCTGGATATTGGCGTGCGCGTGTCTAAGATTCTGACCCGCGACAATGTGGTGATCATTGTTCCAAACTCGCGTTTTACCGGGCAAGAAGTTATTAACTGGAGTCACAATGCCGATGTAACGCGCTTTTATGTGGGAGTTGGAGTTGCTTATGGTTCCGATGTCCGACTGGTTGAACGCATCCTTCTTGAGGCGGCCAAAAGCCATTCCCAGATTGTAAAGACTCCGGCAGCCTTTGTTCGCTTCAAGGATTTTGGAGAATCGTCACTCGATTTCGAGCTTTATTTTTGGACGGCCAGCGACTTTGTGGTCGAAAACATCAAAAGTGACTTGCGTTTTGAAATCGATCATCAATTCCGTGAACACAAAGTGGAAATTCCTTTCCCACAACGCGACCTGCACTTGAAAACAAAGAATTTTGATTGATCTTGATTTTCCAGTTCCTCCCACTTAGGTATTCTCCCGATCATTTCTTATCATCTGCATTTGTACTACCTTTACATTCTCATTAATCATCCTGCTTTTTCACAACAGTTTTTTTTCAGAATACAAAACAAAATGCAAAACAGAATAACAGAACTTTTCGGAATCAAATACCCCATTATTCAAGGTGGAATGGTTTGGTGCAGTGGCTGGAAACTGGCTTCGGCGGTTAGCAATAACGGAGGTTTGGGGCTCATTGGCTCAGGATCGATGCATCCGGAAACCTTACTGGAACACATTCAGAAAACAAAAAAAGCCACCGACAAACCTTTTGGAGTGAATGTACCGCTGCTGTATCCGCAGATTGAGGAAATCATGAAAGTGATTGTAGCCGAAAAAGTACCCATCGTTTTTACATCAGCGGGGAGTCCGAAAAAGTGGACCAGTTGGCTGAAGGAACGCGGAATCCTGGTGGCGCATGTGGTTTCCAGTGCTGCTTTTGCTGCTAAATGCGAAGAAGCCGGTGTTGATGCAATTGTTGCCGAAGGCTTTGAAGCCGGCGGGCACAATGGCCGGGAAGAAACTACGACCATAAGTTTGATTCCTTCGGTGCGGAAAGCAACAACACTTCCGCTATTGGCAGCCGGCGGAATTGGCGGCGGACGGGCGATGTTGGCAGCCATGGCCTTAGGAGCCGACGGTGTTCAGATCGGCTCGCGCTTTGCCCTCACGCAGGAGTCGTCGGCACACAAAAACTTTAAGCAGCTGGTTGCCGGGCTGGGCGAAGGTGGCACCAAACTGGCCTTGAAAAAGCTGGCTCCGGTGCGTTTGGTGAAGAACGATTTTTTCAAACAGGTAAACGAAGCTGAATTGCGTGGTGCCGATACCGAAGAACTGAAAACACTACTGAGTAAAGGGCGTGCCAAACAGGGCATGTTTGAAGGCGACCTAGACGAAGGGGAGCTGGAAATCGGTCAGGTTTCGGCCCAGGTTGAAGATATTCCTACAGTTGCTGATCTGATGAAACGCATCATTTCAGAATATGAACAAGTGCGCCGCGAGCTTGTTGAAGGTGCTAATTTCTCATTCTAATCTATGATCAAATTTCAACGTTACCAGCTCGAAAACGGGCTTCAAATACTCATCTATCCCGATTATTCTACCCCCATGGTGGCACTGGATGTTTGTTACCATATAGGGGCAAAAAACGAAAATCCCAACCGGACTGGCTTTGCCCACCTGTTTGAGCACCTCATGTTTGGCGGAACCAAAAATATTCCGGACTACGACGAAGCACTGCAACACGCAGGCGGCGAAAACAATGCCTACACCACCAACGATCTAACAAATTACTACCTCACCATTCCAAAGGAAAACCTGGAAACAGGCTTCTGGCTGGAGTCGGACCGGATGCAGGAACTCGACTTTTCGGAAGAAAAGCTAAACATCCAGAAAAATGTGGTCATTGAAGAATTCAAACAGCGCAACCTCAACCAGCCCTATGGCGATGTGTGGCCGCTGCTGCGCGAACTGGCTTACCAGGTTCATCCCTACCAGTGGCAAACCATTGGCAAGGAAATCAGCCACATTGCCGATGCCAGTTTGGAGGAGGTGAAAGATTTCTTCTTCCGGTTTTATGCGCCTGATAATGCCGCCCTGATTTTAAGCGGTCATGTAAATCCGGACGAATGCCTGCGATTGGCGGAAAAATGGTTTGGACCAATTCCCAACCGGAAGGTTTCCAAAGCAGCCCTTCCCAAAGAACCTGTTCAAACGGAGTTCCGGGAGAAGACGGTGGAGCGCGACGTGCCAGATACGGCTTTGTACCTGGCTTTCCACATGCCCGACCGCCGGCATTACGAATACTATGTTTGCGACTTGATTTCGGATGTGCTGTCCAATGGAAACAGCTCACGAATGTACCAGCGGCTGATAAAGGAGCAGAAACTGTTTGTGGAGTTAGACGCCTACCTTTCAGGCGATCACGACCCCGGCTTGTTTATTGTGTCGGGGAAGTTGGCTGATGGCGTAAGCATCGACCAGGCAAAATCAGCCATTTGGAAGGAATTGAAAATCATGCAAACCGAATTGGTATCGGCTGTAGAACTCGAAAAAATTAAGAATAAGCTGGAAGCCAACCTGGTTTATTCACAAATGAGCTACCTGAACATTGCTCAGGAGCTGGCTAATTTTGAAAATATTGACCGGGCTGAACGCATCAATGAGCAAGTAGACCTTTACCGGTCGGTGACTAGCGCCGATTTGATGCAGCAAGCTCAACAGCTTTTTCAGGAAACCAATTGCTCACAACTAAATTATTTAGCCAGAAAATGATTGACCGCACGAAACAACCCCCAATAACCGAAGCCGCCAAGCCTGTGATTTTGGTACCCCAAGCCATCCAGCTAGACAACAAATTACCGGTTCATATCCTGAATGCGGGAACACAGGAAGTGACCCGCCTCGATTTTATTTTTGATGCCGGGCTTTGGGATGAAAGCAAGCCATTACAATCGGCGCTGGCCAACGCGATGATGCAGGAAGGAAGCAAACGCTATTCGGGGGCTCAGATTGCCGAAATCATGGATTTCCGTGGGGCGTACATCCAGTTTGTGGTCGATCACCATTTTGGAACCATTAGTTTGATCAGCCTGAATAAACACCTGCCCCATCTGCTTCCGGTTGTAGAAGATTTGATCAAGCATTCGTCCTTCGAAGAACACGAGTTTGAAACCTTGATCAACCGGCGTAAGCAACGCTTCTTGCTAGAGAATAAAAAGGTAAAAGTGCTGTGCCAGAAAAAGTTTTCGGAGGTTCTCTTCGGAAATCAGCATCCTTACTCGCAGAAAGTCAAAAAAGAAGATTTTCATGCCATCAGCCGGGATGACTTATATAATTTCTACGCCAAATTCTACCGGTCGGGTAATTGCCGGATTCTGGCAACCGGCAACACCGACCCGCAGTTGTCGGGGTTGTTAAACCGCCATTTTGGTGGCGATGATTGGCAGGGAGAAAAAATGGTGCTACCTGAGTTTTTCCTTCAGTCTTCTGACAAAAAAGGACACCAGGTCAAAAAGAAAGACGCCATTCAATCGGCCATTCGAATTGGCTGCCTGATGGTTAAGAAAGATCAACCTGATTTTCATGGGCTGCAAGTGTTGAATACTATTCTAGGTGGCTACTTTAGTTCGCGACTGATGGCCAACATTCGTGAGGAGAAAGGCTATACCTATGGAATCGGCTCTTCTATTTTTAGTTTGAATGAAGCCGGCTACCTTGTGATTGCGACAGAAACCGATCAAGCCTACGTGAACGACACCATTACCGAAGTGTTTGCAGAGTTAAAACGACTGCGGGAAGAACCAGTTTCGGAGAACGAGTTGAAACGCGTACGGCAGTATTTGCTGGGCGAGTTTATCCGCGATTTTGACGGACCTTTTGCTCAGGCTCAGTCGTTTCGTTCGGTAGCCGATTTTGGGCTGGATCATCGCTTTCACGAGCAGTATTATCAAACTTTGATCAACATTACGCCGGAAAAGTTGCAGGCATTAGCTTGTCAATATTTTATTGAATCGGAGTTTTACACGGTTGTCGCCGGTGCTTAGTGCTCGAAAAACGCCTCATTATATCCAGAATCACTTGAAAAATCTATTTTCCAATACCATCTTTCTCGCCATTGTTGCCAGTTTGCTCTGGTCTTCAGCATTTGTTGGGGTGAAGATCGGATTGCAGTATCACAGCCCGTTTCAGTTTGCCGGCGTTCGGTTCACCATTTCGGGGCTGATGTTGCTGCTGTACTTCAACAACTACGGCAATTACCGGAAACAACTGGTGGAACACTGGCGATTCATTTTGCTGATTGCCGTGCTTCAAACTGTGATACAATACATGTTTTTCTATTCGGGAGTTGCCTTGTTGCCAGCTTCCATAGCCGCTATGATTATTGGCTCATCGCCCTTGTTTATTTCGGTGGTGTCCCATTTCAGCTTTCATGATGATAAAATGGACTGGCTGAAAAGCACCAGTATTTTGTTGGGTGTGATTGGGGTAGCGGTAATTACTTTGGGGCGCAGTGAGTTGCCATCAGGTGTCAAAATCAGCATGCTGGGCGTAGCCTTGTTGCTGATGAATAATTTTGCTTCGGGTTTTTCCAATGTATGGGTGGCCAAAAAACCAAAAGACCTTGCACCAACGGTATTGAGCTCTTCGTCGCTTTTGTTTGGTGGAATCGGCCTGATTCTTATTTCTATTCCCATTGAAGGATACGGGCTGAAAGCGGTATCCGTGGAGTATTTTGTTGCCTTGGCCTGGTTGAGTTTTTTGTCGGCTGCTGCTTTTACCATTTGGTTTAGCCTGTTGCAGCGTCCAGGAGTAAAAGTGTCGGTGCTCAATACCTGGAAATTCCTAATTCCGGTTGCAGGTGCAATTTTAAGTTGGATGATCATCCCCGACGAATCGCCCGACCTGGTTTCGGTGTTAGGGATGCTGGTGATTGCCTCGGCATTGCTGATCCTGAATTACTCCAACCGCAGGGCAAAGCGTATAAGCAAGGAAAAAGCGCTGTTGGGTAATTAATCCGGCTTTTCCGCTTCCAGTTTCAGTTCGGACAGGTTTTGCGCCATGCCTTTGGTGAGTGTTAGCTGATAATTGACTTCAATGTTCAGCTACCGTAAAAGACGAATGTCCGCTTTTACGGTAGCCTGCTATTGAATGGATTTGCATGGTTCCGCGATTAATTCGATCGTCAAACGAATCTATTCGCAGTCATCACCCAGGTTGAGCAGCTCAACTTTTCTGAAATCAATGGGATGGCTTTCGCCTTGCAAAGAGATGGAACCACCTTTTAATAATTTATTTCCGTCCGGCGACAGCAGTTTCTGATAGGTAGGATCGCGCTCATCCAGCTGTGGCTGCGTGTATTGCATTACCACCTGTCCATCAATGATATGTTTAATGATGGAATCGCCGCAAACTTCAATTTCAGCTGTTACCCACTCGTCACCATGAAAGGTTCTCGAGCTGGAATTAATGCAGTGGTCAAGTACCAATTCTCCATCCATGACCACATTGGTTCCCGGTGTGCACAGGTTCATGTTCGTACGCTCGTCGGTTCCGTTCCCACCAAGTAACTGCACTTCAATTGAGGTCGGAAAATCCTGGTCTTTCTCCATGCTTTCAGCACTCTGCCCGTGGATCATAATGCCACTGTTACGAAAAGCCCAACCCGGCCCGTTGGTAGCTTGATCACCCACAAAACGGTATTCCACCCTCATTTTGTAGTGTGAATAGTTTTGCTTGTAAAACAGGTGTGCAAATTCACCGTTGAAACTTTCGTACTGATCGTAACGAACTTTCAGCAGGCCGTCTTCAACCCGAAACGTATTGTTGTAGTTTTCACCCAAATCATGTCCGGCAATTTTTATCTGCCAGTCATTTAGGTCTTTTCCATTGAAAAGTTGAATCCACCCTTTTTCTTCTTCTTTGGATTGGCATGCGCCAATAACGAACACACTTGCAAGAAGAAATAGCAAGCCTTGTTTTTTAAATTCTATTTTTTTCATTCGTAGTAATTTAGTTGAGTCGTGAAGATAATAAAATCTGGAATACCTGTAAGTTAATTTTTTCATTGGGTTACACGATCATGCCCACAAACAGGAAGCCGAAACGTTCTCAAAAGAATAATTTTAACCATCTGGTTAAAGTTTTTGATTAAAATACTTGCATTTTACTTTCGAAGCGCCTAGTTTTGCCCACACAGTTTAACCATATGGTTAACTCAGGAATTGATTTCTAAATTGAATTTGCAAAACTCGGATCAGATGAATACAAAAAAAGACAACACAGAAGACAAGATTTTGGACGCAGCCAAGAACGTCTTCATCAAAAAAGGCATGGAGGGCGCCCGCATGCAGGAAATAGCCGATGAAGCTGGGATAAACAAAGCTTTATTGCATTATTACTTCCGCAGCAAAGACAAATTGTTCGATGCTATTTTTAGTAGAATCATTGGCTTTGCATTCCCCAAAATCGGACAAATTATTCAATCAGATCAAGCTTTTGTTTCGAAAGTAAAACAGGTAATCGATACTTACCTGGATTTATTGTTTAAATATCCGTATCTCCCTGCTTTTATTTTGAAAGAAGTGAACCGCGACCCGTCCATATTTTTCAAATTAGTGCTAAAGCATGGTTTTTCCCCCAGGCCTATTTTCAAAATGATTTCGGAAGCGATGGATAAAGGGGAAATTATACGCATGAAACCGGAGCATTTGGTGGTGAACGTGATTGGGCTCTGTGTTTTCCCCTTTGTCGCAAAACCAGTCATTAGTTTTGTTGCTTTCAACCAAGACGAAAAAGCGGTCCAGGCTTTTTTGCTGGAGCGCAAACAAGAAGTGAAACAATTTGTACTTCGGGCAATTTCCCCGGAGTAAAAAATAAGAAACATTGAAATTGAAGCAAAAGCAGAAAAGCAATGAAAATTAGACGACAATTATTTCTGTGGTTGTTGTTTCCGGCTCAACTGGTGCTGGCCCAGGAACAGGTGACGCTGATTGATTGTCAGCAGTGGGCACGAGAGTACCATCCACTGCTGGAACAGCAAGCGATTTATCAGCAAATAACGGAGCTGAAGCTGGAGAATAACCGAATCAATTACCTGCCTCAGCTTAGTTTGAATGCACAGGCAACTTATCAATCGGAGGTCACGGAAATTGGCTTAAGCCTCCCTTCCGTTGATATTCCCGAAGTTGCCAAAGATCAATACAAACTCTACCTGGATGTGAAACAGAACATTTGGGATGGCGGGCTGACCAAAGCCAATGAAATTTTGGAGAAAGCAAAAGAGAAAACCAATCAGCAAAGTGTGGAAGTGGAGCTTTACAAAGTAAAAGAGCAGGTCAACAGCCTGTTTTTTACCAGCTTTTTGGTTCAGCAAAACCTCGATTTACTGGACAAAAAGCAGGAAACATTGGAAGCGCGGAAAAACCAAATGGGATCGGCTGTAAAAAACGGAACGCTGTTGCAATCAGAACTGAATCAAATTTTGGCGGAGTTGGTCAAAATCAAGCAACAAAGAATCGAGCTGCGGTCGAAACGGGAAACTGTGCTGTCGGCGCTGGCAATTTTAACTGGCAAGGACCTGGACGATTTACAACACCTGGTGATCGAAACCAATGAGACCAGCCTCGCCGGTGAGCTCAACCGACCAGAGCTGACTTTGTTTGAAAAACAGACCGATGTGCTGGCGGCTTCGTCCGATTTGCTTCAGAAGAAACGAAACCCGAAGCTGTTTGGCTTTGGACAAGCGGGCTACGGACGTCCCGGACTGAATATGCTGAACGATGAATTTGACTCTTTCTATTTGATTGGACTTGGTGTCAACTGGTCGGCCTTTGACTGGAAAAGCACCCGACGCGAGCGGGAAGTCATTCAACTTCAGCAACAACTGGTCAGCACGCAGCAGCACCAGTTTGAGCGCCAAATCAGCATTGCCCTGGACGGGGAATACCGAAAAATTCAACAAATACAAGATCTACTTGAAAGTGACCGGGAGCTCATTGAACTGCAGGAGCAAATTACGAAAAGCGCTGCCTCAAAGCTTGAAAACGGAACAATTACAGCCTCAGATTATTTGCAAGACTTAAACGCAGAAATGGGCGCCCGGATCACCTTCGAAACACATAAAGTGCAGTTGGAAGCTGCTAAAATCAATTACCGGAATATTCAGGGAACGAACGATTAAATCTGACAAATATGAAACTTCAATATCTTTTGGCAATAGCTCTACTTACACTTTGGTCGTGCAACCAAAATGACAAGCAATCCGATGCGTATGGCAATTTCGAAACCGATGAAATCCTGGTTTCTTCGGAAGTGGCAGGCAAGATTATCGGCTTTTCGGTGGAGCTGGGCGATGAGATTCATGCCGGCGATTTACTGGCCGTGGTCGACACCACTCAACTAAGCTTACAAATCAAGCAACTGGAAGCGCAACAGCGGGCAGTGGCCAGCAAGAAAGTGAACCTTCAGGCACAGGTTGAAGTCCAAAAGGAACAGATCCAAAACCTGAAGATTAGCCAGGAACGCGTACACAGGCTCTTTGCCGACCAGGCTGCCACTCAACAGCAAGTGGACGATGTGGACGGACAGATGCAGGTAATGAAAAAGCAATTGGAAAGCCTGAATACGCAATTTATATCCATCAACAGTGAGCTGGAAGTGCTTGAGGCGCAGACGGCCATTGCTCAGGACAAACTGGAAAAATCCTTTATCACCAGCCTGATGAGTGGTGTTGTTCTTGAAAAATACGTCGAATTGGGCGAGATGGCCGCCCCTGGAAAGGCCATCGTCAAACTTGGGGACCTGTCGGAGCTTGATCTGCGGGTGTATGTCAGCGGGGCACAACTGCCCAATGTCAAGTTAGGCCAGCAGGTTGAAGTGGTGATTGACCAGGATGAAACAAAAAACCAAACCTTAACCGGCGAAGTTAGGTGGATCTCGCCGCAAGCCGAGTTTACACCCAAGATCATTCAAACCAAGGAAGAACGGGTGAAGCTGGTTTATGCCGTGAAAGTCGCTGTTAAAAACGATGGACGCCTTAAAATCGGCATGCCCGGCGAAGTCAGACTGGCCTCCCCCACCCCCTCCAAAGAAGGGGAGTAAGAGCGCTTTCCCAGATTTCGGTAAGTTTCAGAGAATATTGGTTGTCAACAAAATGAAGAAAATGAATAAAAAGCACAATAGTCTGCCGTTCTTTTCCCCCTCCTTTGGAGGGGGTCAGGGGGAGGCTCTGATTGTCAATAACATCTCAAAATTCTACAACAAAACCCAGGCGCTAAAGAACATCTCCTTCGAAGTAAAGAAGGGCGAGCTTTTTGGACTGATCGGGCCGGATGGGGCTGGAAAAACCACGCTCATGCGAATCCTGATGACCTTGCTTATTCAGGACGAAGGAGAAGCAGAGATGAGCGGCTTGGATGTGGTTCGGGATTACAAGGAGATTCGCCGGTTGGTCGGCTACATGCCCGGCCGCTTCTCGCTTTACCAGGACCTGACAGTGGAGGAAAACCTGGCGTTTTTCGCGACGGTTTTCGGAACGACCATTGCCGAAAACTACGAGCTGATCAAAGATATCTATGTGCAGATTGAACCGTTTAAGAATCGCCTGGCCGGCAAACTGTCCGGCGGGATGAAGCAAAAACTGGCGCTGTCGTGCGCGCTGATCCACAAACCTGAGATTTTGGTACTCGACGAACCCACCACAGGCGTGGATGCGGTTTCGCGCAAGGAATTTTGGGACATGCTGAAAAAGCTGCAACAGCAAGGAATCACCATGCTGGTTTCAACACCCTACATGGACGAAGCGGGACTTTGCGACCGTGTGGCCCTGATGCAAAAAGGCGAGATCCTGCGAATCGACAGTCCGGCGCGCATTGTGGAGAACTACACCCGAACGCTGCTGGCTGCCCGCTCCGAAAACATGTACCAGCTCATCCTCGATTTGCGCGACTGGGAAAAAGTGGAAACGGCCTATGCCTTCGGACAATTTGTGCATGTTACGCCGGTGGACGATGATATGGAAGCCGTTGAACTGGAGCACTACCTGATGAGCAAAAAGCATGAAAAACTGCAAGTCTTTGAAACCAATCCAGGAATTGAAGATGTGTTTATGGGCTTGATGCTGGAGAGTGGGGAGTCGTGAGTTTCGAATTTCGAGTTGAGCTTGCAGCTGGGTGTTCTGGTACTGAAGGGAGCCCTGAAAGGGCGAAACAACAATAGCCCGGGGCAGCGCCCCGGGGATAAGAGCGAGGCACCCCATCAAAGGCTCATCCACCAAAGATTATAAAAGTGACAGAGTTTCATGCGCCGCACACGAACAGGTTTTAAATGACGATTTCAAAAAAAAGCAAATGAAAACAGAAAATCAGAATAAGCTAGACACGCCCACTGAGAGTGCAACTGAAAACTCTTCCAATAGAAGAGATCCCGTCATTATCGTCCGCGACCTGGTCAAAAAGTTTGGCTCGTTTACGGCCAACGACCACCTGAATTTCGAAGTTTACAAAGGAGAGATCTTTGGGTTCCTGGGAGCCAACGGAGCCGGAAAAACAACCGCCATGCGCATTCTGTGCGGATTGTCGAGCCCGACTTCCGGAGAAATTACAGTAGGCGGTTTTGACGTGTACAAGCAAACGGAGCAAATCAAGCGGAATATTGGCTACATGAGCCAAAAGTTTTCCTTATACGAAGACATGACCATCGCCGAAAATATCCGGTTTTACGCGGGCATTTACGGAATTTCGGTCAAGCAACGGAAAGAAAAGGAACAGGTGCTGCTCAAAAAGCTGAACCTGGAATCGGAGCGCGACAAGCTGATCGCTTCGCTTCCGTTGGGATGGAAACAGAAACTGGCTTTCTCCATCGCTATTTTTCATGATCCGCAAATTGTTTTTCTGGATGAGCCAACGGGTGGCGTTGATCCAATTACCCGCCGCCAGTTTTGGGACTTCATTTACGAAGCTGCGGCCGAAGGAAAAACCATTTTTGTGACCACGCATTACATGGACGAAGCCGAGTACTGCGACCGGGTTTCCATCATGGTAGATGGCCGCATTGCCGCCCTCGACACCCCGGAGAAGCTGAAGAAGCAGTTTGAATCGGAAAATATGAATGGGGTGTTTCTGAAGCTGGCGAGGGGAGTAGGGAAAGAGTCGTAAGTATAAAGTCGTAAGTAAGAAGTATTAATAATAAATTTAAAATTAGGGCTATGAATAATTTTAGAGAATTAAAGGTTTGGCAAAAAAGTATTGAGTTGGTCAAGCAGGTTTATTTGCTAACGACTAATTTTCCCAAAGTAGAACAATATGGTTTGACCCAACAAATGCGTAGGGCTGCAGTTTCTATTCCATCGAATATAGCAGAAGGTGCCGGACGCGATTCAAAAAAAGAATTTAAGTACTTTTTGTCAATTTCACTTGGTTCAAGCTTTGAATTGGAAACACAATTAGTTTTAGCAAAAGAGTTTGGGTTTATAACTTCTGATGCCTTAGGCAACATGGAAAATGGACTAATTGAGATTCAGCGTATGATAAGAGGCTTGCAAAAAAGTATTCACTGACAGACATCTTACGACTTTCTACTTACTACTAAATACTTTATAATGAAACGCCTTTTCGGATTTGTAAAAAAAGAATTTCTGCACATCTTTCGCGATGTGCGGACCATGATTATTTTATTTGGGATTCCGGTTGCCCAGTTGTTGCTTTTTGGGACGGTCATCACCAACGAAATCAAGGACGCTCACATTGCCATTTATGACCAGTCGAAAGATGAAGTGACGCAGGAAATTACCGCCAAGTTATTGTCGTCGGGCTATTTTGTGCTCAACCAGTACCTCGAAAGCACGGAAGAAGTGGAAGCCATTTTCAAAAAAGGGCAGGTGAAGGAAGTGCTGGTTTTTGAACCTGACTTTGCCCAAAGCCTCGAACGCGAGGGAAAAGCCAATGTGCAGGTCATTGCCGACGCATCCGATCCCAACCTGGGTAAGCTACTGGCCGGTTACACCTCCGGAATTATCAATGACTACATCCTGAAAGAAATGGGCGAAGTCAAGCTTCCCATGCAAATCAAACCCGAAGTGCGCATGTATTACAATGAAAGCCTTGAATCGGTGTACATGTTTGTGCCCGGCATTATGGCCATGATTTTGATGCTGATCTCGTCCATGATGACCTCCATTTCCATCACCCGCGAAAAAGAGCTGGGAACCATGGAAATTCTGCTGGTTTCGCCGCTACGGCCTGTGCAGATCATTTTAGGGAAAGTAGCGCCGTACCTGGCCTTATCGGTCATCAACGCGGTGATCATACTGCTCATCGGGCATTTTGTTTTCGAAGTCCCCATCAACGGAAGCTGGATACTGCTGATGGCCGAAAGCATCCTGTTCATCCTGATGGCGCTCTGCCTGGGCATCCTTATTTCATCCATTGCCAACAGCCAGATGGTGGCCATGTTCATCTCCATGATCGGCCTGATGCTGCCCACCATCTTATTATCGGGCTTTATTTTCCCAATTGAAAACATGCCGGTGCCACTGCAAGTCCTGTCTAACCTGATGCCGCCACGCTGGTTTATCGTCATCCTGAAAAACATCATGCTAAAAGGAACCGGATTTCTATATGTCTGGAAAGAAACCCTGATTTTAATTGCGATGGCGGCAGTTTTTACCGCCATTGCCGTCCGGAAATTTAAAGTGAGGCTTGAGTAGTGAGACTTGAGTAGTGAGTAGCGAGACTCGAAACCCGAAACTCGTAACCCGAAACTTAAAAAAATGAAAACAATAAAATACATCCTTCAAAAAGAGTTCATCCAGGTTTTCCGGAACAAAACCATGTTGCCGATGATCTTCTTATTGCCCTTGGTGCAAATGCTTGTGCTGGTTTTTGCGGCCACCTACGACCTGAAAGACGTGAACATTTATGTGGTAAACCAAGACCAGTCCGAAACTTCGCGCGAGCTGGTGTCGCGGTTCGAAGCCTCTCCGTTTTTCAATATTTACGATGCCTCGTTTGATGTACAGGACGCCGAAAGCAGTTTCAATAAAGAAGAAGCCGATTTTGTGATGTTGATTCCCCCGGCTTTTGAGCGCGATCTGATTCGGGAAGATGAAGCGAAGGTGCAATTGCTGATCAATGCCATTGACGGCAACAAAGCATCGCTCATCTATTCCTACACTTTGGGCATCCTCAGTGGCTTCAACAAAGCGGTGATTGCCGAGTGGAAAAGCCTGCCCGAATTTAACCCACCCAAGCGCATTGAGGTGAAAGACAGCTATTGGTTCAACCCCGAGCTGGATTACAAATGGTACATGGCCCCGGGTATTTTGGCGATTTTGGTCACCATTATCGGTATGTTTTTGTCGGGTATGAACCTGGTGCGCGAAAAGGAAATTGGCACCATCGAACAGCTCAACGTCACCCCGATTAAAAAGTACCAGTTTATTTTGGGCAAGCTGGTTCCGTTCCTGGTTATCGCCCTGTTCGACCTGGCTTTTGGGCTGGTCATTGCCCGGGTGGTGTTCCATTTGCCCATGGTGGGCAGCCTGTCGCTCTTGTTTGGCTTTGCCGCGCTCTACCTGGTGGGTGTGCTGGGGCTGGGACTCTTCATTTCCACTGTTACCGAAACCCAGCAGCAGGTGATGTTTGTGACTTTCTTTTTTATGATGATCTTTATTTTGATGGGCGGCATTTTCACCCCCGTCGAAAGCATGCCCGGATGGGCGCAAACACTCAACCGCATCAACCCCATCTACTATTTTATGCGCATCATGCGGATGGTGGTGCTTAAAGGCTCCGGCTTTTTCGATTTGCTGGATGAGTTTGTTTCGCTGACCATCATTGGCACCGCCTTTTTGGGACTCTCCATTTGGCGCTACCGGAAGACAAGCTGAAAGGATTTACGATTGAGCTATTTACGATTGATGATTTTATGCTTGCTGTCCCAGCCGTCATCCCGGCAAAGGCCGGGATCTGTAAGTTAAACCGGGGGGGGTTGTCCTTTTTATTGATCGGATGACCTCGAAATCATCCGATCAATAAGCGGAATCGCATGCCAGTGAGGGCTTCACTTCGAGTGAAACTCTCACGAATCGCATCACTGAGCAGATGACCGTGGGCACATTTAGTAATGGCTTCCCGAAAAAACAAAGGCTTCAACAACTTTTAAAAACTTGCCTGGTCGAAAAGCGGGGCGTCACTATTTGGTTAAAGCTTCCCCGGCAAAAAAGCGATGCGTGAAGATTTGTTTAAAGCTTCCCCGGGAAAGAAGCGAGGCGTGAAGATTTAATAACGGCTTCCCCGGCGAGAAGTCGAGCTTTAACTATTTAGTCATGACGTCCCCAGCAAGAAGTTGAGCTTTGACTAAATAGTCACGACTTCCCCGGAAGAAGTGGAGGCGTGACTATTTAGTCATGGCTCACCAAGCCGCCCAGCCTGGGAAAAAACAGTGCAAGGCTGAAAACTTCGTCCCAACGTGTTCCGGTATTCCCACTACTCCGCATCGACCTTAAAAATCACGTCAAAACCACTGTCGTTGGAAGAGTTATTCAATTGAAAAAACAGGAAGCGAAAGAGTTCGTATTCCAGTTTCACTTCGTACTTTGCCATGTCTTTCTGATCGGTTTCGCCAAAGCGCTGCTCGTAGCTCACAAACAGGTCGTTGGTAATGTATTTTCCCACGACCACCGTCGCATTTTCGAAGTTGCCTTCGCTCTTTACTTCAATGTAATCTACGTTGATCTTGTCGCCCAAAAAGTTGGTTAGCTGCGACGACAGGATGGAGGCTGCTGCCTGCCCTGCCATGCTGCCGGCGCCTGCCACATTTTCCTGCTGATCCATGCTCAACTCGTTCATGCTCTTGCCAAACAGGATGTACGACAAAGCGTCGCCTTCGCTCACACTGCTGTCATCCATGGTAAAGCTGACCTCAGGTTCTTCGGCCGTTCCGCTAATGACCACACTCAGCTCTTGCTGTACCCGCTCCGTATTACGGAACGTGTAGTTGGCGGTGATATTCATTCGCGGCATCAGCTCTTCACCTCCCTGAAAACTGATGGTGCCGGACTCAATCATAAAGGTGCGGCCCAACAGGTCGTACTGCCCGCGCACCACTTCAACCGAACCAAAAAGCTCGAAGAATTGCTTGTGCTTAATGAATTCCAGGTCGCCCGAAATTTCAATGTGCATGTCTTCATTCTTAATCCAGGTATTTTTCGGAATCTTCAACCGCACTTCGCCGGTTAAATTATTGAAGTAGTCAAACTTCAGGCTGTCGGTCGCCGTGGTGTCAATCTCCGAAATATTGATGGAGTCGATGGTGTTCGATTCAAGCGCATTCAGTTCGCGCACTAAAATGGGCTGGGGCATCTCTTTCTCAACCATTTTCCCCATCAGGTTAAAGATGGCTGGCAAAAAGATCTCACTTTGCGGAATGTTCAGGTCGCCGTCAAACTTCACATCATCTTTTGATCCTCCGAGGCTGGCGTTACCCGAAACCTGCATATTGAATTGCTTGTGGTTGACCGGATTGAATTTATCAAACTGCAGTTTGATCTCGGAGTCATTCACATCGCCCTTGTAAAAGTCGGAGCTAAATCCGATTCGTCCACCACCGGTCAAAGTTCCGTCATCTGAGCGAATGAGCAACGTATCTAACAAAACTTCTTCCCCTTGAAAATCAATTCCGAACTTGATTTCGCGGTAATCCACCCCATATTCAGGTATTTTCAGCGAAGCATCCACCAAATGGAAACCACCTTCCGGGTCGGGCGATTCCATCGCTCCTTTGACGGTAACATCGCCCTCTATGTAGCCAGAAACTCCCTCCCCGATATTAACCATCTGCAAAATGGCTAATGGAAATTTCTCAATGGTTAGGCGAGCATCCAACGAGTCTTTGGGGTTGAACTTAACACCCATACTATCCAGCATCAGCTCAAACGGAATGGTTCCCGAAAAGACAAACTTCCCGCTGTCCTGTGGTATAATTTGTGCGTCCATTTCCAGGCGTTTACCCGAATAAGCGAACGTTCCGCCAAAATCAGTAAACCGATACTCATTCATCACTGCCTCATCCAACCCAAAATCACCTTCAACAAGTGGGTCGTCAGCCGTTCCCGACAAATCCACGGACAAGTTAATCAGGCCCGAAGCCTCTAGATCCTGCCCCATCAACTTTAACAGTTGCGCCAAATCGATGTTGGCAACCTGCAAGTTGAAATCTTCCGCTCCCTCCCGGCTAATCACTCCCTGAGCCGCCAAATACTGGCTCGTGTCGGCCGTTCCCGAAGCCAGCTTAAACTGGTCGATCCGGTAGTTAATCGAATCAATTTCAAAAACTGCCGGTGCGTCCTGTAAAGTCCAGTGCTGCTCCTGGTAGTCAATCTGCCATTTGGTTAAGCTGATACGCATTACATCGCCCAACCGAAGGCCCGCCTGTAAACCAGTGGTCAGCTCATCGCTCACCACTTGCCCGTCCAGGAACACCGAATCCGGAGCTGCTTCCACGTTGAAAGACAGGGAATCGACCGTAAAATTATCAATGAACAAGTCGTAGGCCCGGATTTGTGCGCTGATCGTCGTGTCATTCCCGGCAAGCAAACCCTTTGCATCCACAAGCAAACGGTCCAGTGTCATACTCTGATAGGAGGTTTGGTTCAGCTCCAGCACCGACTCCAAGTGGAGCGAATCCGTTGTTCCCCACAAGCGTGCATGAATCTCTCCGCTGGTAGCAAAATCTTCCATCGGAATATAAGCTGCGAATTCCTCCACTCCATCGAATGAAGCCACCAGCGAAAGATCTGAACTGCCTCTCGGGCTATAATCACCGCTGGCCTCCACCAGCAAACCTTTGGTTTCGAGCCTTAGCGAATCAATATGCACCGCTTCCCTTTCGTAAGCAAGTACAGCAAACAGGGTATCCAACTGGATGTCCTGAAAGCTGGATTTCCTCGACCAAATTTCACCTTCGGCCTGCAAAGTTTTTGGGTCAAAGCCCTTTCCCTTCACCCGGGCCAGCAGGTTCAGATCCGACTTCAGGCTATCGTTGCCGGTTAATGGTGCCAAATCAAATTTTTCGGTGCTTAGTTCGAAAGAATAGGTCGGCTCACCCTGTAGATTTTCCAGCTCAGGTTTTAGGTGAAACGAACCAAAATCACCTCGACCCTGAACCACGCCCTGTATGTTGCCACGATCCAAATCAACGTTCAAAAGCAACTCCTCCACCGGCCGTCCATCCACCAACAAATCATTGAAATTACCTTCCAGCTTGGTCACTGCCGTTTCCAAATCCGTTCCACTCCCATTCACGGTCAACTGGCCATTCACGAGGTAGTTCAATTCGGAATTGCCCAGCCAGTGTGCCAGATCAATGTTCTCGAAAGTGCCGTCCATGTTGTATTGAAGAATCGGCGCATCCTGATCAAAAAGGAAAGCCGCCAGGTTTGAAGAAATCACGTCCAAATGAATCAGCTGACCTTCGTCCTCAAGGTCAATGGTTGCTGAAACAACATCCTGATCCATCGAGGCGTCAAGCCTAAACACCGGCGAAGCAGGCAATTCAAATCCAGACAGGAAAAACTCAAACTCCTGTATGGACAGAGGTTCACTGTTCAGTTTGGCCGCTCCCTTGCGCTCCGGAACTTCGGAAAAATTCCCGCTTCCATCCAATTGGTTGCGGGCTGTTTTCAGGTGAAAGTTGGAAAGCTGAATGACTTCCTGATTCCGGTTAAGTTGAAGAGCCAACTGCTGCAGCTCTATATTCGGCTGTTTGGTATGCAGTGAAAATTCTTCAAGCACCAGCTTTTGCACTTCGGAAGAGTACTGCAGGCTCAGTTTGGTATTCAAATTTTCAACCCGACGTGGTATCAAGGTATCAAACGCATGAATGCGAACACTGCCCTCCGCAAGTTCGAAATGCGCCACATCCAGCTCAAACGTGGAGGGAGTCGTGCTGGTATCGGCTTTTTCTTCGGAAGGTTTAACGAGCTGCTGAACATTCCATGTTGAATCAGCTTGCTGCCCCAAGTAAAAATAAGGCCGGCTGATCAGGACCGAATAAACCTGCAGTTTGTTGTGCAACAAGGGCCACAAGGTGTAATCCAGGCTAAGTTCACCAATGTAAGCGATCGTATCACCGTCATCCATCAGTAAAATATCGTGCAGTTGCAAGTTGGTAAAATAGTTGCCATCCAGCTCTCCAATGGTCAGTTGACCGTTGAGGGCAGCCGAAGCCTGCTTGCCCGCAAAATCAGCCAGCTTGCGTTTCACCGGCCCGATCTGAATCAGTAAGCCAGCCAGCAGTAAAACAACCAGAACCAGCAGTACCAAATACCCCAGGATTCGCAAACTATATGTGATTACTTTCTTCATTTGTTCATTCGTGGCTATATTCCTTTTACATTCGTATCCTTCTTTTCTTTAGAACGCATGCCCAACGCTGATGAAAAACTGCGGGCTTCGCTTTTCGTTCCACACCGGAAAACCCAAATCGAGCCGGATCGGGCCAATGGGTGTTTCAATACGCAGCCCGCCCCCCGCGGCATAACCCAGATCATTCAATCGGTAGGTAAGCGATTCTCGCCAAACATTCCCTGCTTCCAGAAAAGCAACGCCACTGAGGCGCCAAAACAAGGGATAGCGAAACTCGATATTTCCTTCAACAATGCTATTACCACCCAAAGGTGTTCCACTTTCCCGCTTGGGTCCCAACTCCGACCGGTTCCAACCACGCACCGAGTTACTACCACCGGCATAAAAACGGTCTTCAACAGGGATAAAGCCACTGCTGTCGGGCGAGCTGATGTTACCAGCCATCAAGCGGAGCGCCAGCACCCAATCACCAATTTTCTGGTAATGGCGTATATCTCCCCACAGGCGTGTGTAATTAAAATCGGTTCCAAACACATAGCCGTTCAGTTTAAAGCCAAGCGAAACCTTCATACCTTCCTCGGGCGAGAACTTGGGCTTTGAATTATCGAAGACGGTACTGAACAGCATCCCCGACTTGCTGTAAGCGAACTTATCATCTTCACGGCCCGGAATCTCCACATCGCCTTCTTCAACCCGTTGTTCCACTTCTTCGAAGTAATAGGTTACGGTGCTATTCATCCGCCTGTTAAAACGGTAGGTAACCGGAACATTCAAGCCGTAAGTCCGGGTTTCGTAGCCCGGTTCCGAATTTCGGCTAAGAAACGGGTTAATGGAAATGGTGCTTTTCTTTCCCAGAAACTGGGGTTGAATCCATTTTAAACTGATATGATAAGGCTCCAGGGCCGAATGTTTTAAATAGAGCCGGATGCGCCGGGCACTTCCCAAAAAACCACGATAGTTTAGGTCCAGAAAAGTCCGGAATTTATCTTCGGTACCATAGCCCACGCCAAAACGGGTGGTCAGGCGGGGTGTCTCTTCAATAAAAAGCTTAACCGGAATCGGGCTCTTTTGTGTGGCTGCATCGGTTTGCGGCTGCACCGAAACAATGCGGAAAAGCTGCAAAAAATACAAATTTTCGCGGGTTTCGGTCAACAAGGACTTGTTGTACAAATCGTCCTCCTTGTAACTGAGTTGCTTCCGGACAAAGGCTTCTTCAACATGCTTATGCCCCTCAATACGGGTTTCACCAAAATGACTGACCGGCCCGGGCTTAACCGAATAAAAAATGCTGGTTTTAAACTCGTCTGGCCTCAAATCCAGCTCGTAGCTTACCTTAACATACGCATGCCCAAGGTTACGAAAGGCATTTTCAATCACCTGCGCATCTTGCTTAATCCATTCATCCCGGAACCGCTTTCCGTTTAGCAGTTCCATTTCGCGGAAAATCTTTTTCTGAAGTGAATCGAGGTTGATCCCGCTCAAAGCTTCATTTTCCACAATGGCCACACTGTCAATCAGCACAGGTTCGCCTTCCTCAACCTGGATGGATATTTTTACTGTTTGTTTTTTTTCATTGATTTCCAGCGGATCCAGCATGACCTCAGCATTTAAAAAACCTTCGCTTTGGTAAATCCGGTTTAAGCGCTCCATGTCAAGCTCCACTAGTCTTCGGTTAAAAAGAAATGGCTGTTCTTTGGTAATCAGTTTTTCGAGATAAGACACTTCTTTTATGGCCATCCGATCGAGCAGAAAATCGGAATCCAATGTTTTGTTTCCATGAAAGTCAACCCGTCTGACTTCATAGTTTTCCTGTGCAGCCAGTTGATAACCACTACAAAAGATCAGCAAAAAGAAGAGACTACGCCGAAAAGGTTTTAACATACCTGAAAATATCTTACAAAAGGATTTGCCAATTTAAACTAATTCTTTGATCATAAAAACGTTTTCCCTGGTTTGTATTCAATCAAGCCCAAACAGATGCGAAATATGCGAATTTTATACCAGTCGTGTAATTGGTTCAGTCCCAACCGTACGAACCTTTGTTTTCGGGGATAAAATTCCACACTATTCCCCAAAATCGGGGCTGTACGGGCCAATCGTCATCAGAAAAACATGCCAAATTTGGCTCTTTTCCGGCATTTATACAACTGGCACAATTCTTTCATTCACCCCAAATAACTTATAACAAATGAACTATGAAAAATGAATTAATTATACGAACAGCGCTCAATTTATTTATTATTTCGATTTTCGTTCTATTCCTGATTTTAGCAAAAAATGTACTGGTTCCGTTCGCCCTTAGCATCTTCTTTGCTTACTTGCTTTATCCGCTGGTATGGGCCATTGAGCGACGGGGTGTTCATCGGGGAATTGCCATCATTATGGTCATTCTGGCTACCATCCTGATTTTTGGAAGCGCCGGCCTCTTTCTATCAGCCAAGCTGTCAAACATGACCATTGATTTTGGCGAGCTAAAGGACCAGATGGACACCAAGATTGATCACCTGCAAGGTGTGCTCGAAACATGGATCGGTGTGAATCCAGACACGATGGATCATTATTTCAATAAGGCCAGTGATAATTTTCTTTCTTCCTGGGAATCGCAAGTTGGAAATTTGTTTAGCGCCACCACCACCACTTTATTCCAAATTGGCTTGCTACCGGTTTACACCTTCTTTCTGCTGTTTTACCGCACCAAAACAGCCTATTTCATCTTCAGGCTTACCGGGAGAAAAAACAAACGCAAAACCTTGGATATTTTGCGACAGATAGCCAACATAACAACCAAATACATGAGCGGGCTATTAATTGTTGTTTTGATTCTGGCAATTTTGAACACAACCGGACTATTTATCATTGGCGTTCGCCATGCTTTAATGTTTGGGATTTTAGCCGCGCTCCTGAACCTGATTCCCTACATCGGAACCTTTATTGGTGGCCTGATTCCGATTATCTATGTTTTGCTCACTTCAGCCAGTCCGTTTCAGGTCGTGCTACAAATCTTTATCCTGTTCAGTATCGTTCAGTTTCTCGAAAACAACCTCATCACCCCCAACGTGGTCGGAAACAACATTAAAATCAATCCGCTTGCTATTATTCTAAGCCTGTTACTGGGGAATATGATCTGGGGAATTCCCGGTATGCTGATTGTGATTCCTTGTTTGGCGATCCTGAAGATCGTTATGCAGAACATTCCCGGCTTACATCCTTTTGCCTATTTAATAAGCGACCAGGGTGTTACCAGCCATGAGATCCCTTTTAAGAAATTATGGAATCGAATAACCAAACGGAAGTAATATGCAGAGCAAGCGATTCAAACTAATCAAAGATACACTCCGAATATTCCGGAAAACCTTTGTCCAATTCGGCACAAACAATCCGGTCAACCTTGCCGGTCAATTATGCCATTCTGTTTAAAATTAATACCATTGAAAGCTGATACCCGGAGGTGGGTTGAATTTATCTTACGAAAGGTACTTCTCATCGGAGTTATTCATCCATGTATTCGTGACTAATATTCGAATAGCGATCAGGTTATGAGCCCTCAGATCCTTATCATCCGTAAAATCTGTGGTTACTAACGAAGAAAAAAAATCGCGGTTCGGAAACCGCGACACCCAGTGGCTCAAAACGCCAGCGTTTCCCTTTCCTTCTTTTAAAATTTCTACAGCCCGAGTACTTCAGGTCCCTGTTCAAAAACAATGTCGACAGGAATTCCAGCCTGACCAATTCGATTCAAATCGACTTGCAATCCTTCACGGATAAATCCCATTTCTTCAATCATCGCTTTGGCTTTTTCATAGTCGCCGTCGCCTTGTATGGTCAGAAGCAGGTCTGACAAATCCAACATGGCTTGTTTCATCTTTTCGTAATTCACGCGGTAGGTTCCTGTCGTATCATCGCGCTCAAAAGCTCCTTTTTCCTGGAAATAGTAAAAACGAATCATATTGGCCTTTCCGTGGGCGCTGGCGGCTCCAAAGCGGACCGAACGGAAAATGCCGGCCATGAAAGTAACCATGTTATCCATTAGATCCTTGTCAGTAAACTCACCCAATTCGTTTAACTGATAAACAGCCCAAAGTCCCAAAATATCAGCCTTACTTTCTTCAACGGAAGTGTAGGCTTCCTTGAGTGCCTCACGAACAGTTTGCTGTCCGTCAATTGTATTTCCGAGTCCCAACCCGTGTGCCACTTCATGGAACATGGTATTTTCAAAGAAGGCATCAAACTTGACGTGCGCCCGCTGATCTTCCGCAATCAGCAAATCGGTGATTGGCATCAAAATTTGATCGAACTTAGCTTGCATGGAATTCTTCAACTGCAATTTGCGACTGCCTTTGTTGGCGCGAACCCGCTCATCATTCGGCAGGTTGATGGCGATGGTTTTACTTCCGGCGTTACAATCACCGGCATAGTATACGGCATCGTATGCATTCAGGTCCGAATCCGAGCCGGGTGTCTCGCTTTTATAGACTTCTTGAGTTGGCAGCGCCTTTTGAAGGTCGGGCAACAAGGCAGCATACTTATCGAGTCGGGCGCTCCACGCTTTGTCTTTCACTAAAATAAAAGCTTCGTGGGCTGCTTTGTAGCCAAAGAGTTGATCTTCATAATTTTCAATGGGCCCAACCACAAAATCAATGGTGTTGCTTTTCATGTCCATCCAAGCAAGGTCGCTTTCATAATACTCGTCGGTCAACAAAGCTTCTGCGCGTAATTTAAGGTACTTCTTCAGTCCGGGGTCTTCGGCTAACTCCGCCGCCTGGCGAATCGCTTCAACCGCCGCGCCGATCTGTTCCTGAAAAGCTTCGTGATACGGGATGGCTTTCAGTTTCCCCTCCTCATCGCGTCGGATTAAGGTATACTGGCTGGTTTTCGTGGGCTCATCCCAGGCTTCAAACTCTTCTTTCGTCAGATCAACCGGATAAAAGTTTGCTCCGGCCACCTTTGGGCCAAAATCATCAAGAAAAGGCTGATTGTCATTCAACCGCTCCCATGGCCCGTAGTTGATTTCGATAAATTTCTCCATTGCCGGCTCTGAAGCTTGAGCCAAAACCGATTCTTTATCGCCAAAGGCTTCGATCCAGAAAATCTCGTTCATGATTTTTGCCGCCTTGAATAAATGAGGCAACATCTGTTTCTCTTTTTCGGTCAATACCGAAAGATCCGTTGACAGCTCGAACGAAACAAATGCATCAGCCTTCACCGCAATTTCGCTTTTCATTGTTTCCTCTTGTTTGGGATTGTTGGTACAGGAACTCAGGAAAAATCCGGTTCCCACTGCCATTAAAAGAATTAATTTATTCATTGTCATCGTTGTTCATTTTCAGTGATATTTTTTTTTCAAAACCATAATCGCGTTCAACCAGGACAATTATAAAAAATAAGGCTTTGCCAGCCCTTTGGCTACGAGCAAATCATTCAGACAATAGAAATCAGCGATAGCCCGGATGTTGTCATGCCCGGCCAATAGTTCCTCCGGGACACGAATGTATAGAACAGCCAGGTAGCGGCCATACTTTCCTTTGCTGTCCTTGATGGTTTCCACCACTGCCAGCGTCCCTTTTCGAATAAGTGATTTGGCGAAATCGGAAGCCGCCACTCCCAACAAGTATTCTTCCGAATCTCTTTTCACCCCGTAAACCTCGGGTGTATCTACGCCGTAAAGGCGGACGCGTTCATTACGAATCCACACACTTAAACCCAGGTCAATGTCGATGTCATAAGTGTCGCCATCCACTACCCGTTGTATTTCAACCTGATATTGATACATTGTTTGTGTTTTAAAGTTACGAACGATAATTTACAAAAAATGCTGCCAAAACTGGCAGCATTTGAATGATTATTTTGGAAGTTGCATTCCCTTTTCTTTGGCCATCTTTTCCAATCGCTTCTGGAAGTTTGATTTTTTAGCTGGCCCTTTCTTTTTATTGGCTTGCAGTTTCTCCCTGATTTTATCTTCATCAATCATGTGGCGGAACAAATACATTTGTCCAATGGTAATAACGTTTGCCAGGAAGTAATAATAACTTAAACCTGATGAATAATTATTCAAAATAAACAGGAACATCACCGGCATGAGGTACATCATGGTTTGCATACCTGGCATTTGCTGGCTAGTGGCCGCCTGTGAGTTCATTTTTGTTGAAATAACAGTTGTCACGGTCATCAGCAAACAAAACAAGCTGACATGATTTCCATAAAACGGAATAGTGAACGGCAGGCTCATAATTGAGTCGTACGAGGACAAGTCAGTGGCCCACAAAAAACTCTCCTGACGCAGTTCTATTGAGGTTGGAAAGAAAAAGAACATAGCAATCAGGATTGGAAACTGTAGCAACATAGGCAAACAGCCTCCCATCGGATTAACTCCCGCTTTCTTATACAAAGCCATGGTTGCCTGCTGTTTCTCCATGGGCTTGTCTTTGCCAAATTTCTCGTTCAGTTCATCAATCTCCGGCTTCAACGAGCGCATTTTAGCCTGTGAGATATACGACTTGTAGGTAAAAGGGAAAACAATCAGCTTAATAAAAATTGTAAGTAACAGAATGATAATCCCAAAACTATCGATATATTTCATCAGAAAGTTGAAGGTTGGGATAATCAGGTATTTGTTAACCGGACGGACAATCGCATAGCCCAGGTCAATTAAGCGTTCCAGCGACAAGTCATACTGGTTCAATGTCGTATAATGATTTGGCCCAAAATAAAACTGCATGTTGTAGTTTTCCTGCGGATTTCCCTCATAAGGAAAAGCAATATCAGTGAAGTAGCGACCTACATACTTGGGGTCGTCTTCCAAATGTTCATAACGAACATCGGCTGTCGGGAACGATTCATCAGCAATAATGGTTGAATTGAAAAACAGTTGCTTTAAACTGATCCATTTCACCTTTGTCTTCAAGGTTTCTTCACTCGACTTGGCGGCGCTTAGCTTTTCCACATCATCTTCAAAAAACTTGTAGCTGATGGTGGTGTAGCGGTCCTCACCATATTGTGATTTCCGCTCCTGACGTGGTGCTGCAAAAGCCCAGTTGAAATTCAGATAATTGGTGTTCTTCGATAGCAAGTCATTCAACCCGACATTGCTTACATCAAAACCAACCAACCAGGAGTTGTATTCCAACGTGTATTTATACTCCATGTATCGTCCGTTTCCGGCATTCAGACGCATGCTCAACGATTTACTTTCCCCTCCATTTTCTGCATTGAACTTTAAACGCCCTTCTTTTCCTGTGGGGACTTCGGGGCCACTTACAACCAAACTTTTCTGATCGACTGATGGGACAAAATATAAATCATCGGTACGAATACTACGGTTTTCGGAAAAGAAGTTGAATCCAAACAAATTGTCATCACCTTCAAATAACATTAAAGGCAAAGAGTCGTAGGTTTGGTAACCTTTCAGTTCGACCGAATAAATTTTACCGCCCTTACTAGAAACGGTAATCTTCATCAGGTTGTTTTCCAAGGTGATGAACTGATCTTCTCCCGATGCGGCCTCACCAAACACGCCAAACTGGTCTCTTCCATTATTGGAGACCACTGACGAATCTCCTTCGGTGACATCGTCAGATTGGGCATCCTGCTCCATTGCTCTGATTTGAGTTTGAGCCTCTGCCTCTTTTGCACGCGATGCTTCCACCTGTGCTATGGAATCCTGCCTTCTTCTAGCTGATTCAATCTCTTCTTCTGAGGGTTGGTTTAAATAACTGAATCCAATCAGGATCGTAAAAATCAGCACAATCCCGATAATCGTATTTCTATCCATTCTTAAAGTTTTTTCTTTATTTAGAGCTTAAAGTCGCTTTAATAAAAGCAACAAATAGTGGGTGTGGATTTAAAACCGTACTGCTGTACTCCGGATGGAATTGAACTCCAATAAACCATTTATGACTCATAATCTCCATGGCTTCAACCAGGTCTGTATCCGGATTGATTCCTACGGGTTTCATCTCCGATTGTTTGAAAGCCTCGAGGTAATGGTTGTTGAACTCATAACGATGCCGGTGACGCTCGCGAATATCCGTTTTCCCGTAGGTTTTATAAAAGTTCGATTTTTTATTGACGATGTGGCAATCGTAAGCACCAAGCCGCATGGTACCGCCTTTTTCCGAAATCCCTTTTTGGTCCTCCATCAGAGCAATAACGGGTGCATTGGTTTTGTCATTCATCTCCGTTGAATCGGCCCCAGTCATTCCCAACACATTGCGGGCATATTCAATAACAGCGATTTGCATTCCTAAACAAATTCCTAAAAATGGAATGTTGTTTTCGCGAACATATTGCGTGGCTTTAATTTTTCCTTCAATGCCACGATGACCAAATCCAGGAGCTATAATCACTCCATCCAGGCCTTTCAGCTGTTCTTCAAAATTTTCAGGTGTTAATTCTTCAGAATGAATCCATTTCAAATTAACTTTCGCCCGGTTGGTGGCTCCGGCATGAACCAGGGCTTCGGCAATCGACTTATAAGCATCCTGCAATTCAACATACTTTCCTACCAAACCAATTTCAACTTCCTGCTCTGGATTTTTGTGCTTGCGCAGAAATTCATTCCAATCTTTTAAATCAGGCTCGTTTTTAGTTGGCAATTTTAGTTTTTTCAATACCGTCAGATCAAGCTTTTCTTCCAGCATCTTATTTGGAACCTCATAAATCGTGGGAACATCGATCGATTGCACAACCGCATCAATATCAACATTGCAGAAAAGAGCCACCTTTTTGCGAATGCTGATGCCCAGATCGTGTTCGGTACGCAAAACCAAAACATCGGGCTGAACTCCATTCTCGAGCAGCATTTTAACCGAGTGTTGCGTCGGTTTGGTCTTCAATTCGCCCGAAGCAGCTAAATAGGGAACTAAAGTTAAGTGAATAACCAATGCATTGGAGCCTAACTCCCACTTCAACTGGCGAACAGCTTCTATGTATGGCAACGATTCAATATCGCCAACAGTCCCGCCAATTTCAGTCACCACAATGTCGTAATTGCGCTTATTTCCAAGAAACTTGATTTTCCGCTTGATTTCATCGGTGATGTGCGGAATGATTTGCACCGTTTTCCCAAGGTAATCTCCCCGACGCTCCTTGTTGATCACCGATTGGTAAATCCGCCCGGTTGTCACATTGTTCGCCTGCGAGGTCGGCACATTCAAAAAACGTTCGTAATGGCCTAGGTCCAGATCCGTTTCTGCACCATCCTCGGTAACGAAGCATTCGCCGTGTTCATAAGGATTTAGCGTTCCCGGATCAACATTGATATAAGGATCCAATTTTTGGATGGTAACAGAATAACCTCTAGCTTGCAATAACTTAGCCAACGAGCTGGCTAGAATGCCTTTTCCTAAGGAGGAGGTTACACCTCCTGTTACAAAGATGTACTTGGTTGCTGACAAAATCGTATATTTTTAATAGTTCTTAAAAACGCACAAAGTTAATCAATAAAAATTGTTGCGCTTTAAAATGGGCTTATTATAATTCGAATTAACCATTAAAAAACCCGCTGAAATTAGCGGGTCTTTCTTTTTGAAGTTAATCTTCATCATCCATTGAATCAATTATATTAATCTTCTCCTTTAGGAATTCGATTTTCTCTTCGGTATCCTGTATCTTTTTATTCACATCATCAATCAGCGATTCAGCATTCTTGGTATTGGCAAAAAATCCAATGTTGTTATTCAATAGAATCAAATCACTTTCGAGCTGTTTTAACTTGCTGACATATTTGTCGCGTTCAAAGCGCATTTTATTATTTCCGCGGGGTGTACCCGAAATATTCGAAATTTTCGTTTTGAACTTCAACAAACTTCGTTTCTGATCGTCAATTTTGAGGTTGTCAAAATGCATGTTAACAGCATCACGAAATTCGTCCTGCACCACATCTTTATCTTTAAAAGGAACATGGCCGATATCCGTCCAGCGACGTTGGAATTCTTTGATGCTTTCAAGATTAACATCCTCGCTTTTTGATGGCTTATAGTTTTTAACCTCTTCGATCAGTTCCTTTTTCAGTGTCAAATTTTCAAATTGCTCTTCATCAACATGATGAAAATGTTTTGATTTGTTATCGAAGAAGTAATCGCAGGCTGCTCGAAACCGCTTCCAAATTGGATCGGAATGTTTACGCGGAACCGAACCAATGTCTTTCCACTTTTTCTGAATCCGGATAAACTCTTCGGTTGTCTTACGCCAATCAGTGCTGTCTTTTAAAGTTTCGGCCTGAACGCAAAGATCCGTTTTCATTTGCAAATTATTCATCTGCAGCTCTTTGTTCTGTGCGTAAAATTCGCGCTTGGCATCAAAAAACTGATCGCAGGCGCTTCTGAAACGTTCGTAAATCCGGTTGTTATTTTTTTTGGGAGCAAAACCAATGGTACGCCAAACTTTTTGCAACTCAACCAATTCACGCGATCTTTTATCCCAGTCTTTATGGTTTAAAATTTCGGCATTGGCAATTTCTTCCGCTTTTTCACAAAGCGCATTTTTTGCTTCCAGGTTTGTCTTTTGCTCCTGTTTTCTTCCTTCGAAATACCTCTGGTGCTTCTTATTTATTTTTGAAGTGGCTGCCTTGAAACGTTCCCACAAATCTTCTTTTTTCTCGCGGGGAACCGGACCAATTTCACGCCACTGTTCATGGTATTTCTGTAAAATACTGAATGCCTTGATAATCGACGGCTCCACCAACAACTCTTCCGCTTTTTCACAAAGAATAAGCTTCGATTCCAGATTCTTTTTCAGATCGAGATCCCGCAATTCGCGGTTGATCTTAATGTAATCATAGAAATTCTCGACATGATGGTGATAATTTTCCCACAAATCTTTTAGTTTAGATTGTGGAACCAAACCAATTTCGCGCCATTCCTGCTGCAAATCCCTGAATTCCTGAAATGTTTTATTGATTGATTCCTTGCGGTTAACAAGATTTTTTATTTCATCGATGATTTCATACTTACGCTGGAGGTTTTCCTCCTTTTCATCCTCCATTTGCCGGTGTTGCTGATTCCGAAGCTGCCTGAAATCACGTAGTAAGTTTCGGAGATCATCTTCATAAATCGCGTTGGACGGTTCAAAATCTTCTTCGTTACCTCCATCCTCCAAAAACTGTTTTTTCTCGGCTTCGGCCACAGCCCTGTGCTTTTTATAGAAATTGATTTTAATGCTGTCGATATCGGCTTTGATATCGTCGTCGGCATGTTTTCCAAGCAACTCGCGCAAAGCATTAATCAACTCCACCTCATTCAGCGCGGTATAATCAACCGATGAGCGGCTCGACTCTTCAGGAGCTTTAGCTTCACGCTTTACGTCATCTTTTTCTTCAGCTGCTCCAGCTCCAACAGGGGCATCTATCTCTAATTCTGCTTTATCTTCGTCTATAACCTCAGCCTCAGCTCCTGCTACTTCCATTTCAGGCTCCGCGTTTTCTTCCGACACAGGCTCTTCGCTGACGACTTCGTCCTGAACAACCTCAGGAGCCTCCTGTTCGTTGGGCTGTTCAGCTTGTTCTTCCGCTAAGGATTGTACTCTTTCCTCGTCGGCTTCGGAGCTTTCAACCTCTTCTTGCTGCTTTTCTAAGGTATTTTCCGGGTTCGATTCTGGCGTATTAGCAGCACCAGTTTCCTCCGGTGTTGCTTTTAACTCATCATTTGAGTTTTTCAGGTCTTCAGGCGTCATGTAATAAATTTTTAAATTACTAAGTAATTATCAGAGAACTAGGATCCCTTTCGCATACGAAAATAGAATATAATGTACGAATACTCAAAGAAATCAGCAATAAAGTAAGAAAAACATCCATTTAGAAACAACAAATGCCACTTGATCAAGTGGCATCTGCTTATTACTTCAAATAATTTGAAATTATCCAATCTCTATTTTACGCTTAACCGGAATCGCTTCTTTTCTCTTATCCAAGGTTACTTTAAGTATTCCGTTGTTAACTTCGGCACGAATCTTTTCCTGATCTAACTTATCGGAAAGCCTGAACTTTTTTTCAAAATTTTTCCTTTCAAATTCAACGTGTGAATATTTCAATTCGTTGGTGTCTTCGGTTGCTGATTCTTCTTTTTCATCAAAATCACCCTTCACCATTAAAACATTATTCTCAACAGCAAGCTGAATTTGATCTTTGGAATAGCCGGCAACAAGAAGTTCCAGAACAACTTCAGTATCATTTTCAAGTACGTTGACTGACGGAGAATAAGCTAATTCTTCCTTTTCTAAACGATCGCTTGTACAATTGGCCTTGAAAAAATCATTCAACAAAGTATCCATTGGATTTGCCTGATAAACCGGACGACTAACATTAACTAATTTCATAATTTATTTCCTCCTAATTGTTTGTATTTATACCATTTTATTTGTTTCAGTCTGTCCCATTTCAAGATTTATTCCAGCAACAAAAATCGGACAAATAATTTAAACCACGCACCTAAAACAAGTCACAATTACCGATTCGAATTAAAAACAAAGCCATTATGTCATCTTATTCAAGTATCTGGATGTCTTGATTGTAAATTCGCCGCTTTGAATTTACGAAATGTTGTTACTTTTGCACAAAATTCAGAACCATGCGCATTGATATTTTAACCGTACTTCCGGAATTGTTGGAAAGCCCATTTAATCACTCCATCATCAAACGAGGAAAAGAGAAAGGTTTGGTTGAAATACACATGCATAATATCCGTGATTTTTCCACCGACAAACACAAGCGAACCGATGATTATGCCTTTAGCGGCGGCGCTGGCATGGTAATGACCATTCAACCCATTGAGGCAGCGATAGAACATCTAAAAGCTCAGCGGAAGTACGATGAGATTATTTACACCAGCCCAGATGGCGAGCAGTTTACACAGGGAATCGCCAACCAACTGTCATTAAAAGGAAACCTCATGATTCTTTGCGGACACTATAAAGGTGTCGATCAACGCGTTCGCGAACACCTGATCACCCGCGAGATTTCGATCGGTGATTATGTTTTGACTGGTGGAGAGCTGGCCGCAGCAGTGATAACCGACAGTATTGTCCGGTTGATTCCAGGTGTGATTTCAGATGAAACCTCGGCCCTGACAGATTCTTTTCAGGATAATCTGCTAAGCCCGCCTGTTTACACCCGGCCAGCCGACTACAATGGATGGAAAGTGCCCGAAGTGCTGATCAGCGGCAACGACCGGAAAATCAATGAATGGAAAGAAAAACAAGCTTATGAACGCACCAAACTCCTACGGCCTGATTTGCTGAAAGATTAACCGCGGCGACAAATCACATTGTACGGGCACATGCGGCATTTTCGATCGTCTTCAGTTTGATCGTAAACATGACCAGTGCCGAACATTTCACCCAGCAATTCATCCAAACTTTCGCAAAAAGGCTCCCCAATCTGCTGGTAATTCAAAAGATCGTTTCCATAAATCACTTCTGGATGAAATTCATCATCAAAGAAATCATCAATTTTATAAATCGTGGGCAACAAATTGCTTGCTCCGGTTGAGCGTTTGAAAATCTCAGAATAAACCAAGGTCTGAAAAATCTCCTTGGGGCGACCACTTTTATTGCGCTCATAAAACTGACCGATTTCTCTAAAATTCAATTTCAAATTACGACCAGTCTTATAATCAATGATGCGCGTACCATTAACTGTCTCATCGATCCTGTCAATGGTTCCGCCAAGTTGGATTTGTTGCATCCTCTCTCCCACCAGCAAATCAAACGCGGCTTCATATTTGCCTTCCAACGCGATGACTTTAAATGGAGCAAATGCCAAATCATTCAACAACAACTGGTGCAGATAAGTCTCCAAATGATCCTTCACCAGAATATTTTTACCGCTTATCCTCACCTCATTCAAATCCTTGTCCTTGTAATATTCTTTGGCAAAAGCAGCGCGGATCACCTGCTCAATTTTAGCTTTATTGACCAGCAAAGCCTTTAAATGATCTTTTTGCACTTCCTTGCCAACAAAATCCTGGTAAAGCATTTCCATGGCGTAGTGAAACAAATTTCCAAACAAACGCGGATCCACATCCTCTAGCACCTCTTCCGATTCTTTGATAAAGGCAATGTGTTTGAAGTAGAATTTCAACTTGCAATCGAGGTAGGTGTTTAGTGCACTTGGACTAAGCTTACGTGTGGTGTAATTTCGCAGTAATTTTTCCTGATGCGCTACTGTGGCCGGAATGGAGATTGGCACATTACCCGATGATTTAAAATTGAAATCAAAATAATACTCCTTAGGCTGAACTTCAGAATCATATTTCAACTGAAAAAGATACCGACTCATTTCACCCGAATTCAATCCATCGGTGGCCGAATTATAAACCAGTACCACTTCTTCGGCACGATGCAGCAAGCGATAAAAGTAATAAGCATATATGGCGTCGTGCTCCTCGTAAGCCGGCATCCCAAAAGCTTTTCGCAGATGGTAGGGAATAAACGAATGCACTGGTGTTGACTTGGGCATTTTACCTTCGTTGACCGAGAAAAGCACCACTTTTTTAAAATCCAGCAAGCGTGTTTCCAAAAATCCCATTACCTGCAAGCCGGTTAGGGGTTCACCTTCAAACGGAATGGAAACCCGCTGCAAATGCTGAATCAGTAACCGGAAAAACAAAGCCACCGAGATTTTTTGATCAACCAATTCATCCAGCGTATCCACCAGGCGTTGAATGGACAGATAAGCCTGATACAAATATTCCCCGTCCAATTTCACGGGCGCATTTTCGGCACCGGAAAAGCGCAACCCCAGATTCCTGATAATTTCCATCAAATAATCAGCACAAGCTTTCCAGTTTGTTTGAGGTGAAAAAATTAAACTCAATAACTCATTCCGATTCAAATCATTTTGTCGAACATGGATTTTATTCTTACTCCGGATTTCAGACACCAAGCCCTTGGTTTCATCATTGGCAATCAGCTGGTGCTTTAATAAAGCCAGCACCGGACGGTGATAAAAAGCGGGCTCGCCATCCAGTTTTCGACTGTTTTTCTGCAAATCAATCAGTAGCGAAATCAAGCTGTAAACAGGTGTATTTTGAAGGGCATAGCCCATCGTAATATTGATTTTTCGAAAGCGTGACCCAGCAGAGGAAATAACCGGAACCAGCAAACTCTCGTCTGAAAGTACCAGAGCCGTATCGTCAAACCGATCGGCTTTAATCTCTTCCTGAAACAAGGTGGGATGATGGATTACCTGTGCCTGCGCCACTTGTCCCGGAACCGAAACCAAGCTAATTTTCTGTTTTTTCTGTACGCCTTCATCCAGTATAAATTCTTCAGGAGCTGGAAATTCAATTCGGTTGCGACGGACAAAAAGGCCGGCTTCCTGCGCCGGATCTTTCAAAAACTGTTCATCGAAATCCCAAAAGAACAAGGCCCTCCCAGCCGATTGAAATTGCTTGAACAGTTTATTTTCGCAACGATTTAACGCGTTAAAGCCAATGAATACAAACTGATCGCCCTCCGGCAAGGCAACCTTGTCGCGTTCATTTTTCTCAATCAGCTCGCGATAAACCAGCCCCGTGTATCCGGCATTCTTATCCAACAACTCATTTCGAAAACGCTTATAAATGACTGGCAGCTTATTCCAAACGGCCATAAACTTCTCACGATTCACCGAACCTTCCGTACGTCCCAAATTTCCCCAGAATGCTTCTATCGCTTTTTTCTGCTCTGTCGTAAGGTAGTCAAAGCGGGTTTCAACTTCTTTGATGTCCTTAATGTTTTGGAACAAATCTTTCGCATCCAACTGATACTTATCGATATCGTTGAAATCATTGAGCAAGATTTCGCCCCAAAAGAAAAAATCGTCCAGGCTTTCCTCATGTCCTGTTTCAGAAACATAAACCCGGTGTAAATGCAGGATCAAACTAATCTGGTCTGATATTTGCATTCCCGACATCCGTGAAACCAATTCATCAATCGTGATCGCTTCGGGTCCAATGATGGGCGATTTCACCAATTCATTCAAATAGGCATGAAAGAAAACACTGGCGCGTCGGCTCGGAAATACCAGCGAAATCCGGTGAAGGTCAGAACCGTAGGTTAAATATAAATAGCGGGCAACTTGCGTTAAAAATGGTATCATACAGAATTATTTTTGTTAAAGATAATACTTAAATTTAGCCGACCAGAAAAGATTTTTCAACCATTGAAACAAATTAATAAAAATGAATTCATTAGAAACAATAAAATTATCAATCATGAAAGCAAGTAAACTAGTTTTGATCCTCCTTCTTTTTTCGGTAAGTAGTTTTGCACAAACAGAACCCAACCCACTGCATTCAACACCTTATATTGAAGTGACCGGCGAAGGTGAGCTGGAAATCGTTCCGGACGAGATTTTTCTTCAATTCACCTTGAAAGAACGGTATGATGGTAAAACTAAAATCAATATTGAAGATTTGGAAAAGAAAATGAAACAGCATCTGAAAGTCAACCAATTCGATTTGACAAAGCTTTCGCTGGCTGATGCTGATGCAGACTATGTAACCATCAAACGGAAAAATAAGGATGTGCTGGCCTCGAAAAACTACATCCTTGAAGTGAGTTCAACACAAGAACTGGCCGATGTTTGGGAGATTCTGGATGAAATTGATGTCGCCAACGCCTACATTCAGCGAGTTGACCACAGCCAGATGGAAGACTTCAAAAAGGAAGTCAAAATAAAAGCAATCAAAAATGCCAGGGAAAAGGCGTCCTATTTGCTCGAAGCGATTGACCAGCAAGTTGGTTCAGCGTTATTTATTCAGGAACGTGAAAACTATAGCCAGCCCTTTGGTGAAAAAATGATGATCAGAGGTGTCGCGTCCTTTCAGGATGAAGCTGAAGTGGCAGAAGAACCAGCAATCTCCTTTAAAAAAATCAAACTGAATTATAAAGTTTTTGCCCGTTTTGCTATTCAAGGACAACCCGTTCCCCTAGACAGGTAATTTTATGGGAGCTGATGAAACCAGAGGTAACCCGCTCCCCGTAAACCAAATCAATCATGAAAATTACGGTTATCATTATTCTATTCGTACTTGCCAAGTCGGTTTTTTCGCAATCGCCAGCTTTTGAAAAAAATGCGGAACTTGGCCGGGGAATTAACTTGGTCAATATGTTTGAAACCCCAAGCGAAAAAGCTTGGGGCAATCCATTTCAGGGTGCTTATCTGAAGCAAATTGCCGACTTGGGGTTTGACCACGTGCTAATTCCCATCCGTTGAGAACCGTCAGATCGCAGCGTGGCCGAAACAGTTTAGCTAGGCTTAATGGGAATCCAGTGCCGGATTTTGAAGACGATGACAACTGAAAACGCAGGCTGGTCAACTTATCAGGCAAGGGTCACTTCCATTTTAGCGAGCAGCTGCGACTTCCTCTTTGCTTATCGGCTCCAAATCATTTCCAAAACTCGATCGGACATATGAAATCACATCAGCAATTTCCTGATCTGACAAAAAATCATGCGTTGGCATTAAGTTGTTATAAATCTGGCCATTCACGGTAATTTCTCCACTTTGTCCGTTAAGCATCAATTCAATCATCTTATCTTGATCCGCAATCCATTCATTCGGACTCAGCGGCGGAAACATGCCGGGAACACCTGAACCATCGGGCTGGTGACAAGTCAAACAATATTTTTGATAGACGGCTTTACCCGGGTGCGTTTCAACTACCGGTTGAGCATCATCCAAACTGGAAGATTTTTCAGAGCTTTCAACGTCACGTGGATGGTTATTGGAAGAGTTTTCGCCTTTACAGGAACTGATTACGAGTAAAATTATAAAAGTTGAATAAAAAGAGAACTGCCTCACTACGTATAAATTTTCGTTTATAAATAGAGTTAAATAGCCGGATTGTACATGATCCGCCAAACACGTCCTTTCACATCGTCGGTCACAAACAGCGAGCCGTCTGGACCCTGCGCCAAACCACACGGGCGGTACTTGGCATCGCTTGGGCTTTTGACCTGCTCAACGCCAGCAAAGCCATCGGCAAATATTTCCCAATCGCCCGATGGTATTTTCCCTTCAAAAGGAACGAAAACAATGTAATACCCTTCCTGCACTTCCGGAGCCCGGTTCCACGATCCATGAAAAGCGATAAAAGCGCCATTCGTATACCGTTCGGGAAACATGTCGCCCGTGTAAAAAAGTAAATCATTCGGTGCCAAATGTGCAGGGAAAGCCAAGATCGGATCATCTTTGGTGTTGCACTGCCCGATTTCATTTCCATCGCCACCATATTCGGGCCCCAACACTTTTTGCTGTTTCATAGGATCGTAATAGCAGTAAGGCCATCCAAAGTCGGATCCTTCTTCTACCAATAAAAATTCTTCGGCAGGAAGCGCTGCATTTTGTTTTTGATCATATAGCTCAGGAAAAAACTGGTGCAACTGATCACGCCCGTGTTGCAAGGCATACAAGGTGTTTTCGGCTCCATTCCAGTCGATAGCCACGGCATGCCGGATACCTGTTGCGTAGCGCTCTCCGTCTTCCTCCTGATCTTGCTCCAGCTCGTCGGCCTTGAATTTCCAGATACCACCATGCCGCTCGAGCAACGGACACGGATCTATTCCCGGAGAGCCCATGGTGCGGGTCTGCTCCATGCAAGCGTTTGAAGGCGCACCCACGGTGACATACAAATTCCCCTCTTGATCAAAAGCTAATGGTTTTCCCTCATGCTGATTATTCGTTGGAAGGCCTTTAACAACGACCTCTTCGCCATCATGAGGAAGAAGCTGACTGTAAACCATCGGATATCGCACCACCAGAGTATCGGACCCAAAATAAAGGTGGTTATCCCAAAAGGCTATTCCGGTTCCGTGATGATCTCCAAAATATTGAATCAGGTCAGCCCGACCGTCATTGGTTGTGTCGCGCATACATACAATTCCGCCACCATTATTCAATCGATTCAACGATATGTAAATGTCGCCCTGGTCATTCACCTGAATATGCCGTGCTTGTCCCAGGTTATCAGCCACCACCAAGGCACAAAACCCTTCAGGTAAGCTTAATCCGCCGTTATCCGGGTCGGCAGTAATCGTATTGAGTTTGTGAGAATCGTTATTGCATGCTACAAATGCCACTAACAACAACAACAACAACAACAACAACAACAACAGATTAATAATTTTCATACATTAGATTTTTTATTTTGAAAAAAAACAAGGCAATATTTGATTTGTTTAAGATGCTGCAATTATAGGTTAATCTTTCGGAAATTATAACTTAATGCCACCACGATTATAAGTTAATCTTTTGGAAACATTAACTTATAATTTCGTTCGGAACCTATTGGAAACAGCCTTATACCTTCAGTTAATCACCCTTGGCTATTCTTTCTTTTTATAGTGCAGTCGTCTTTTTCTTTTTAACAAGCAGATAAAGAACGATAAAAACAACAACTAAGATAAGTGGCAAAACCGACATGTTACGAAGGGTAATTTGCGGCCCGGCGGTTTCAATAGATTTTCCCATAATTGGGAGTACCATGGACGTGGCCACAAAACCTGCTCCACCCAAAATAGACATACCCAAAGCTCCACTTTTGGGAATGTATTCTGACGCCACTCCAATCATGGTCGGCCAAAAGTAACAAACGCCAACGGCAAAAACAGCCGCGGCTCCCAGCGTCATGGCCGCACCACTCGAAATGCTAAGCAAAAGCAAGCCGCCCACAGAAATGACGGCTGAGCCCAACAAAACACCAATTGGATTTAAGCGATGAATTAATCCACCCGAAAAATAGCGACCAACAGCCATAATTCCGGTAACCACAACCAGAATAATCATCGGATTAATACCGTTAGTCATCAACAAGGCATTGATCCATTGCGTTGTACCCAACTCAGAGGAAGCGGTTAACAACATGGCAAACAGCACCAAGGGAAACAGCAGGGTAATTTTATTAACCAATCTTCCTTCAACAACAACCAGAACAACAATGATCCCAACAATAATATATGGCCAAGCACTGTCAAAATTCAAACTGAGTGAAGGAATTGAAGCAGCTAAAATCATCAATAGAACAGTTAAAATAATGGTATATGGAGCGCCAATATTTCGCATCATTTCCTTATAGGAAACACCACTGGTTACGCGCTCCGTCTCAGGGATTTTTTGTCCAAGGAACAGAAAACCATAAATAGCCAGCGGAAGAAACAGTAAGCTAACCAGGATTTCCCAACGCAAACCCGCTATATCCATGACCAGCCAGGCCAATACGCCGCCAATGACAATTCCTCCTGGAAACCAGACATGAAAGCGATTCAACATTTTGGTTTTGTTATTTGGAAATAAAGTAGCCACCAGAGGATTACATGCGGCTTCAACACTACCATTTCCGAAACCAATAAAGACATTGGCAATAAACAGCGAAGTCATGTCGCGAGCCAGCAACAAGAGGATAATTCCCACGAAGTGCATGCCAAATGCCAACCACACAATTGTTTTGGTTTTCACCAGATCGATAATGAAACCTCCAAAAAACATAGCCAGTGCAAAACCCCAGAACGCCGGACCAAACGCATAGCCAATCTGCTCTTTGGTTAAGCCATAGTCCGTTGAAAAAACACCTTCAATTTTTGCCCGGATTGCAAACGTAATTGCGGTTACCAACAAGGCCAGACAACTGGCGATAAAAAGTCTTTTTTGATTCAGATTTTCCATAAATTCAGATTTTTAGATTATTCGTTTAGATATGATTATTTTGAAAGACAAATTGAGAATTTTTATCCATTGTATCATCAGGCTTAAGTTCGTCGGTCTAAAAATAAAAAAAATGAGCTTTAGTATTCTTTTAATTAATGCGTTATATAACACCTTTCATTTTTATTCGGTATGAAGTAAATGAAAACAAGATTTTCCTTTGAATACGCAACTTTTTTTGCAAAATTGGTCTCAAGTATACATTGCATTTAGTTTGATAGTTAACAAAGGATGAACCAGACCAAACATAAAACACGAAAACGACTGATCAATTGGATATTGGCAACGGTTTTAGTATTGGTATTGCTGGCATGTTTGCTCCTTCTTATTTTTGCTGAAAGCTTGGTTAAAAACGAACTCAACTCACAGTTAAATGAAAAAACGCAGGGCGTTTACTCTTTATACTTGAATGATTTATCGGTCAATGTGTTTACACGGAGCTTAATCTTAAATGGAATTGAAATCAAAAAACAAACTGATTCTGTCAACATCGACTTTCTAAAAGCCAAAACACTCGCCATACGAAAAATCAACCTGATAGAACTTCTGCTCGACAAAAAGCTTCACATTAAAAAACTACAAATCAATTCGCCGGCATGGAATATTCCCAAAGACACCTTGGCAACTTCGGAAGCAAAAAGTCCGCTTAACTTTGTCCGGCGATTAGAATCGCTTTTCAATTCGAATCTTCAGTCCATCTCCATTGACGAAATTGAATTGACCAATGCCAGCTTCATTAAAAAGCAGCTTACAAATCAGAAAAAAAGAAACCGCCTTGAAGGACTCAATTTCGATGTTGAAGTCACCAATTTTTATACTGATCCGGCTACGCTGACCCGGCGCAACGATTTTTTCCGGGCCGAAGATATTTTCTTGAGCATCGACAACTACCGGAAAACATTGGCCGATAGCATTCACGAACTCACCATTCAAAAAATTCAATATTCACTGAAAAAAAAAGACATCAAGGGAACCAAAATCCAATTAGCCCCAATCCCAAACAGCCTGGAAACCCGCACCCGGTATTTTGTTGAAATCCCGGACATTTCCATTAAGTCGGAACAATTGAAAAACCTGTTTCAAACAGACAGCATCCATATTGATTCTCTGTTTTTGAACCGGGCCAACATTAAAGTGGTTCCTCATGAAGACGCGCCTGGAATTAATTTAAGGCAAGTAAAAGCATTCGATCTATTTCAGTTGGTTGAAGGAGAATTTGAACAACTAAGCATCAACCACCTTTCAATGAATGCACGCAAACTGCAAATTGAAAGAAAAAATGAGGACAAATTAAGTATCCAGGAGTTTTATGATTTGAATGTTCAGCTAGACAGCTTTGAGCTCAACGATCATTCATTTAATGATCCAGACCGCATTCTTTATTCGGAAAACTTATACTTGCAGATCGACAACTATTACCTTTTAATGAACGATGAAGTGCATCGTTTTGACGCGACAAATATAATTGTCAACACCGAAAACAATTTCATTCAGGCCAATCAGCTACAACTTAAACCGAGCCAAAACCCAGACACAGAATTAACGACCGTCGACATGACATGCGACAGCATCCATTTAATCGACATCGATCTGAAAAAGCTGTTTCATACACGCGAAATGCCGCTGCAGTCCGTTTTGGCCTTTCGCCCTTCATTAATCATCAACCAGGGAGAGAAGAAGCCGAAAGAGCAACAAGAAACCAACAGCTTGCTCTACCAATTTATTCGAAACTACATCAAAGGGGTATATGCCAATGTGGTTGAATTCGATCGGGGCCGGTTTGTGATCAATACGGATGAAGGACCGCAACGATCCGGTGTAATTTCGTCTGATTTCAACTTTAAATTGACCGATTTCTCGCTCGATTCAATCAGTGCCGAACGAACCGACAAACTTTTTTTTGCCACCAATATCGATCTGACTTTTTCTAACTACAACATGAAATTGATTGATCAGATTCACCGGTTGGAGATTGATAAAATTGAGGTGTCGTCGCATACCAACCGGGCAAGCATGAAAAATTTGCACCTGTTTCCTGATGCACCGGGACAAAATGCCCGCTTGCTGAAACGATACAATCGCTCGCAAATCTACGAAATTAAAATTCCATACCTTATTTTAAGCAACACCAACATTCACCAGGCTTTCTTCAGGAAAAACCTGCATATCAATAATTTTTCAATCGTTGAACCCAGCATTTATTTGGAAGTTTTTTCAAACCCCAAAACCAGAACAAAAAAGACCAGCCCGCGTGAATTATATGAGCTATTAAACAATTATATCGAAAGTATTTCCATTGGAAAAATCGCGGCCCCAAATGGCAACATCGAGTTGGTTACACACAGCCGGCGAGGAAAAACAAGTTCGTTCAACAACAAGTTTAGCGTGGAGCTGGAGAACTTTTTGCTGAATGAAACGGAAATTGAAAAGAGCCGCTTGTTTTTTGCCGATGATTTTGAATTGCAAATCGAAAACCAGCTGTTTCAGTTGTCCGATGATGTGCACAACCTGCAGGCCAGCGAAATTGGCATTTCATCGAAAAAATCTGAAATCTATATTCGTAATGCCATTTTGTATCCCGACATCAGTAGCCGGGTTTATGGCGACCTGCCCATGCATTTTCATATTAATATTCCCGAAATCAGGCTGCAGGGCGTTGATCTGGAGGAAGCTTATTTTAAACAAAAACTGGATGTAGACCGGGTTTTAATCCATCAACCAAGCATCAATCTTTACCGCTCGCAAAGGCCTCAAAAGAAAGTGGTTTTTCAGGACATCGAAGTTCCCCTGCCTAAGGAAATGCAGCAACTAACGATCACGCAATTTGAATTGACAGAAGGACAAATCAAGCTATTCAACACCGATGAGTTTAATGAATCGATCGTCCTAACCTCCGATATTTCAATGGTTGGTGATAACAACAGCTTGATCAGCAAGGGACCAAACCAGCCGGCAACTTTCAATTCAGATAACATTTCAACCACTTTGAGTCGAGTTGTTTTTAAGCCTAAAAAAGGAAACGTTGATTATAGCGCTGATCAACTTCATTTTTCAACCCGTGAAAAAAATCTGACAGTAAGCAACCTGCTTTTGAAAAACACGATCAGCACTGCTAAAACGGGTTTTATTCAATTGAAAATTCCGTCGCTGAATTTCGAAAAAGTGGATATTCAACAAGTGCTGAATGAGCAAAGGCTGAAATTTGAGTCCATTCAGGCTGACAACCCAGAGCTAACAATCAGGGAAACAAGCAACAACGACTCTAAGATAAATTTATATCAGCTAAAGATACCATCCGACATTTCGCCCATAATCAACGAAATTGCAGCCAGCAAGATTCACTTAAATAATGCAGAACTGGTGCAGATTCGTCAGGGACAAAGGCAAAGTTACCCCAATCTAAAAATTGAGCTGGATGAATTTGCCCTGGACACCATCCCAACGGATCGTCTGTTAGGCGCAAAATCAGTAAAACTGAATCTGAAGAACTACGCTTTTTCGGACCAAGCAAATCACTATAACTTTCATTTGGGCGATATTCAGTTCAGCAACCAGAACAACCATTTATCCATTGCCGACATCAAAATTAATCCACGATACAGCAAACAACAATTTCAAACAGTAATCCCTTTTGAGGCCGATCATTATCAGGGAACCATCAGCAGTTTGGACATACTGAATTTGGATCTGGAAAGATGGTACAATCAAGGTGAACTAACTGCATCACAGTTAATTGCCAGTGGCGGATCCCTTAATATTTACCGTGATAAAAGAACTGCAGATGATACTGAAAAACGCACCAAACTACCACAGGAGTTAATTAAAAACCTTGAGCTTCCGATTTATTTCGACACCCTTAAATTGAACGATTACACCATTCGCTATGAAGAACAAACAGCAGACAGGCCCTTGCCAGGTTTGGTCTATTTTGAGAAGATGAATATCCGGGCGTTTCCGGTAACCAACCTCCCCTATCTGTTGAATGCAAAACCGGAATTAAACGTAAAAGCCAATACGTTGCTCATGGGCGAAGCCCTGCTTGAAACTACGATGAAATACGATCTTTCGTCGTCAACCAACAGCTTCACGGTTTCGGGAAAGCTTCAGCCATTTGATCTAACAATTTTAAATCCGGTGACCCGAAATGCAGCAGGAATCGCTGTTCGTTCGGGGCACCTTAACCGCTTCGATTTTAACTTTACAGCCAACCAAATTCAGGCCGACGGAAAACTCCGATTTGCCTACGACGACCTTAAAATCACCATTCTGGAGCAAAAAGACGGAGATACCAGAGAAGCAAAGCTCCTGAGCTTTCTAACTAATAATCTGGTTTTGAGGTCTAAACATCCTCGCACTAGCATCCTACTTCCCGATGAAATTAGCTTTACAAGAGATCCGCAAAAATCGATTGTCAACTATTGGTGGAAGTCCATTTTTAGTGGTGCAAAAAATACCTTCGGAATAAAAGAAAATGAGGACGAATGATCTTTTAACATCGGCAAAAAAAGCTACTTTTATGCATTATTTTACTAAACAATTTCTAAAAAGTAGCTATTCCTTTGCAAAAATCTGCCGCATACCTGATTCTTAGCGTCATACTGCTTTGTTCTATTTCTTGTCTGGGACAGTCTGAACAAAAAAGAATAATTGTTATCTATTCCTACAACGCAAACTTTCATATTGATCAGGAATCAGAGTTAGTTCTTTACGATATTTCTCCTGAAAAAGCTTATCACATGGATTTGGAACTGAAGGAAAATCCTGGGATAAACAATTTCCTAACCACAACAAGTATTGTTGACTACAACCAAGTAAAAAAACACAGCATCAACCTGCCTCTGGTTCCGCAGCGGATGCTTTTGCTCAACCAGCCACAAATGAATGTTGAAATTGCCCGGACCAAATTGATTGAGATTATCGCTGTTATTTTGATTCTCTTCTTTTTACTGTTTCTGGTTATCTACCTAATTAACACCAAACGAAAAGCAGAAAAATCGTTTCGAATGATTGCCGAGAATTATCTGAATATTTTCAACGAAAACCATTCGATGATGCTGCTTATTGATGCCAAAACGCAGCAAATTAGAGATGCCAATAAGGCGGCTGCCAGTTTTTATGGCTACACGCAAGAAGAACTTAAACAACTTTATTTTCAGGATTTGTGCCAGCTTCCAAAGCTCGACATCAAGGCATTTTTCAATCAATCGCTAAAACGAAACAGTCATTTCGAACAAAAACATCACCTGAAGGATGGCCGGATCAAAGATGTTGAAATTCATAACGGAACAATTGTCTTTGATGACACGACATTTGTTTATGTCATTATTCATGACATCTCGCATCGGGTTCAGAACGAACAGGAACTGATTGAAGCTAAAAATAGAGCCGAGGAAAGCGACCGGTTGAAATCGGCTTTTCTGGCCAATATGAGCCATGAAATCAGAACACCAATGAACAGCATCTTGGGTTTTTCATCTTTATTAGAAGAATATCATGATGATGAAACCATCCGAAAAGAGTTTATCCATCATATTCAAACCAGTGGCAAACATCTGCTTACCATTATCAACGACATTATTGACCTAAGTAAAATTGAAGCCAATCAGTTAGTCGTCAAAAAGCAGATGCATAATCTCAACAAAATTCTGGCTGATGTTTATAAATTGGTTAAAATTCAGCTGGTAACCAACCAAAAATCACACCTGCAACTGATTTTAACCAATGATTGTGATGTTCAGGAATTGGTGCTTTCAACCGACGAAGTCCGCTTAAAACAAATTCTCTTAAACCTGCTGGGCAATGCATTGAAATTTACAGACGAAGGCACCATCGAGTTTGGGTACAAATATCGCGAAGATGATATGATCCAGTTTTTTGTAAAAGATAGCGGTATTGGAATTCCGGACAATAAACAAAACGGAATTTTCTCGGCCTTTCAGCAAATTGAAGAACATATAACGCGAAACCAAGGAGGTACTGGTCTGGGACTTTCTATCACACGTTCACTTGTCGAAAAACTCGGGGGACATATTTGGGTGATGTCCGCTGTTAATGAAGGATCGCGATTTTACTTTACCCACCCGAAGGGAGAACGAAGCACGACCTGAACCAAATTCCTCCTACTGCTTGCTGGTAACCGTGAGCCCACGTACCCGGTATGGCTTTTTGTTTTGGCCTTCGTAGTAGGTGCGCATTAAAATTTCAGCCATAATTCCAATGGTCATAAACTGAATCCCTCCCATCACCAGCAGCATGCCCAGAATCAAAATTGGTTTTCCCCAAATATCGTATCCCAAAATCTTCAAACCCAACAAGTAAAAGTTGATCAACAAACCGATTCCGAAAGTGACAATTCCGATTCCCCCAAAGAAGTGCATCGGTCGTTGCATATATTTTTTGAAGAAAACCATCAAAATTAAATCGCTAAAAACCCGCGTAGTACGGCTCAGGTTGTATTTTGATTTTCCGAACTCACGTGCCCGGTGATTCACATCTACCTGGGTTATCCGGGTAGAACCCTCAAGTGCTAAAAGTGCGGGAATAAACCGGTGTAATTCGCCATAAATATGGATACTTTTAATCGCTTCATTAGTAAATACCTTTAAGGTGCACCCCAAGTCTTTCATCCGGATTCCGGTAGCTTCGCGAATGAGATAGTTGGCAATTTTGCTTGGGATTTTGCGTAAAAAAGCGCCGTCCTTGCGATTGGCCCGAACGCCGGCAACCATATCCCATTTGCCGTCAATTGCCATTTTCAACATCATTGGAATATCGTTTGGATCATTCTGCAAATCGCCATCAATTAGAGCAACATACTTACCCGAAGCGGCATCGATACCCGCTTGCAGCGCCGAGCTTTGTCCGTAGTTTTTCTTTAGTTCCAGCAGCAAAAAATGCTCATCGTTAATCGCCTTCACTTCTTCGCGCGTGCGGTCAGTCGATCCGTCATCAACAAATATGGCTTCGTAATCAAAATCTTTGAGAGCCGATTTTAGTTGTTCGCAAAGTGGTCGGATGTTTAACTCTTCGTTGTAAACACAAATAACCACACTTAATTGCTTCATGATTTTCTGTTTATGGTGATTAAAGGATATCTTTGCCGAAATTGTTTTATTTAGCGAGACGAAATTAGCAAAAAGGCTGAAAGTTATCGAATAGAATCATCATTAAAAATTTGGCTTACCCATGCTCAAGCGATTGAATAACCCCACATACTATCCCTGGTTTATTTTTTTGGTTGCTTTAGTAAGTTACCTTTTCAATATTGGAGGCAGCAGCATTTATATTTTGGATGAAGCAAAGAATGCAACCTGCGCTGCCGAAATGTTTACCCGCGGCGACTTGATTGTGCCTACCTTTAACCACGAACTGCGTACTGACAAACCGCCTTTACATTATTTTTTCATGATGCTGAGTTATTCTATTTTTGGGGTGAATGCCTTTTCCGCGCGTTTCTTTTCGGCTGTTTTTGGGGCCTTAACAATTTTGATAAGCTTTCTGTTTGTCCGCCGTTTTCACTCTGAAAAAGCGGGATTATGGACTGTCTTTATTTTATTGGCTTCCATCCACCTTAATATCCAGTTTCATTTGGCCGTTCCCGACCCTTATTTGATCTTTTTCTTCACCGCCAGTATTTTCTCATTCTATGCGGCTGTTAAAGAAAAACGCTTCATCTACCTGTTGCTGCTCTATGGTTCAATTGGCTTGGGAACCCTGTCGAAAGGGCCGGTTGCCATCGGCTTGCCCGGATTAATTTTTCTTCTATTTCTGATTTTCAGCAAACGCTTTAATTGGAGCGAGATCAAGCAACTGCGACCATTTCTGGGAGCCATCATTGTTTTGGCGATCGCCTTGCCCTGGTACATTCTGGTTCACATTAAAACCAACGGTATTTGGACTGATGGTTTCTTTTTCAAACACAACCTGGGGCGCTTTTCCAGCCAAATGGAAGGACATGGCGGCATCTTTCTGATCACCATTTTATTTGTTTTGCTCGGACTTTTTCCCTTTTCTGCCTTTATTGTTCAAGCCTTAAAAAGGGCCTTTGCCAATCGAAAAGATGATTTCACCTTGCTAAGCCTGGTTGCAGGACTTACGATTGTGGCTTTCTTTTCCATTTCGCGCACCAAACTGCCCAACTATACCGTGCCAGCTTACCCTTATTTTGCCATATTGCTGGGCTTATGGCTGGCTCAGCTCAACTTCAACTTTGCCAAACCCAAGGCCAGCATGATCGTCCTGCTAATCTTTGGCGTCATTCTGATTCCGGCGCTTTATATCGGCATCAGTTTCGACCCGGCATTGGCTCATTTGAACTACCTGGCCTGGTATTTCCTACCTATTCCGCTGGGCTTTTCCGTTGCGTATTATTGGTTCTCCAAGAGACGATTAAAGATGGCCCTAAGGCTCATTGGGGTGAGCAGTATTTTGGGAGCACTTAGCTTTATTGCCTTGGTTTTTCCTCGCATTGACCAGGAAAACCCGGTAGCTCAAAGCCTTCACTTATTGGAAGGAAAAGAGATTCGTTATTTTGAAAAGTTCAATCCATCCTTCTCATTCTATCTTCAAAAGGAAATTGAATACCTGGAAGCCGATCAGTTTGCCAACTTTTTCGACGAATACCCGGATGGTGTGATTATCTCAACCAAACGCAAGCTCGAAGGTGTGACATTGCCTGATCAGGTAGAAGTTTCATTCTCCGCCCGCGATATTATGGAACGCCCAACAACCGTTTTGTTGACACGAAAAGATTGAGGCTTTTCTATTTGAAATAAAGGTGTTTCCTTAATCGAAAAGAGAAGAGTAAAGCGGCAAAAGCCAGTCCGCTCAGGAAACCAATCCAAACACCAATTGCTCCAAAGCCAAGCACGATCCCGAAAAGGTAACTAATGGGCAAACCTAGCCCCATATAGCTGATGAAAGCCATAAACATGGGGTGTTTCACATCAGACAATCCGCGGAGCGAAGCTAACAGAATAACTTGGATACCATCGAATATCTGGAAAAGTGCGGCCACAATCAACAGGTTGGCCGCAATTAAAATCACCTCGGAATCTTCGGTAAAAATAAACGGCAACTGGTGCCGCAATAGCACAAATAAAATACCCATCACCGACATAAACATAACAACCAGATGAAACGACGCATAAATACTCCTTCGCATTTTTAATGGATCATGTAGTCCGCGATTATGACTGACCAAAATAGTAGTTCCTGCCCCCAGCCCCAGGCTGATCATGTAAGTGAATGAAGCCAACCCAATGGCTACCTGATGCGCTGCCAGCGCCTCCTTACTAATCCACCCCATCATGATAGCACCAAAGCTAAACGTGCTTACTTCAACAATAATTTGCAAGCCAATCGGAAAACCAACAGCAAACACTTCTTTCAGCAATTTCATTTGAATCCGGGCATGATAGGCAATGCGAAATTCACATTTATACTGCTTATTTTTCAAAATGAAGGGAATTAACATCACGGGCATGATTATCCGGGAAATGAGCGTGGCAATTCCGGCACCGTTGAGCCCCCACTCAGGAAATCCAAACTTTCCGTAAATCAGCAAATAATTCAAAATAATATTGACTAAGTTGGACGTGAGTGTAATGTACATGGCAATTTTGGTATTGCCCACGCCTTCTAAAAACTGTTTGAATGAATAAAACAGCAGCATGGGAAATAAGGAAGCTACCAACAATAGATAGTAAGGAACAGCCTGCCTTACAACCTCCTCGGACTGCCCCATCCGATTGAGAAAGAGGCTTAAAAAAGCCATAATCACAGCAATCAGCAAAGTTGCCACACTATGCACAAACAAGCCGTTTTTCAGGTATTCGCCCACTTGTTGTTCCTTCTTCTGACTGTAAACATGGCCAACCAGTGGAGTTAGTCCCATGGTAATTCCAATGCCCAACAACATGCCAATATGAAAAATATTGACAGAAAAAGCAGCAGCGGCCAACTCAATGGTTCCCACATGCCCAACCATCATATTATCAACCAAGCTAACTGTTACCTGCCCAACTTGCGATAAAATAACAGGAAAAGCCAGGTACAGGCTCTTTTTATACAACGGGATATAATCAGAAAATCTCACGAATTCAATTTTATTTTAAACAAACGAAAACCTAAGGTCACGGACCTATTTGATATTTTCGGTTTCGCTTTTATCACAGATTGTTAAAGACTCGAAACATGACATTAAATTATTCGCACTACTTATAACGAGAACCAATCACTAAATTTCATCATAAAGACATTGTCATATATTTTTATGCTGCCATCATTTACTCGCCTGAAATTGCGATACTCCCAACCGAGGCATACGGATTGTTATAATACTGAAGCGAAAACGCTCTTGGTTGTTTCACCGCCATAACAATTCCCGCAATATCACCGTTCATTTCATCGCGCCTGCTTAAAATTGGCCGGATCTTCTCCGGTTCATTATCATAACAGCGCATTGCGATGTAAAGATTATTCCGGTCGTATAAAATGCAAACTTCCGTTTCCTGCGATGGAGCTTGCGCCTGCAGCGGTTGCTGCTGAACAAATCCACCTCCCCACTGACCACTACTCCAGCAAGGCTCATCCAATTCACCATCAACTTTTACTTTTTCAGTTGTAAACGACGCGTAGTAAACTTTTTTAATACTGGCAACCTGATTGACAAGCGAATCGGAGGATAACGTATAACTGCCAGACTGCTGTGCTTGAATAGCGTTGACCCAGCAAAGACTGACCAGCACAGATAAAACCAGAAGGCATGATTTTTGGCAGAACATAACTTTTCTCTAAAAGCTACCAAAAATACATAATTTATTATTCAAGTAGGTTTTTAAACATTGCTTTTTTTGAAAAATGAAAGAATTAATCAGGATATTGAGAAACTTTTTAAGGTGAATATGGTTTTTAAGTTAGACTTAAAGACAATAACCAGACTAACTAATAAGACAAATATTAGAGGTATTAAAAGTTAATTATGAGGAAGATCAACAAAATCCTGGTTGCTAACCGGGGTGAAATTGCTGTCCGTATCATGCGCACCTGCCGTGAAATGGGTATTGCATCTGTTGCTGTTTTTTCCGATGCCGACCGGACATCCATGCACGTACGCTATGCTGACGAAGCATATCATGTTGGTCCGGCCCCGTCAAAAGACAGTTATTTAAAAGCTGATAAGATTATTGAAGTCGCTTTACAATCAAAAGCCGATGCCATTCACCCGGGCTACGGCTTTTTATCTGAAAATGCCAATTTTGCCAAACTTTGCAATGACAATGGCATCATTTTCATCGGGCCAACTCCCGAAGTGATTGAAAAAATGGGTGATAAAATTCAAGCTCGAAAAGCCATGATTGCCGCAGGAGTTCCGGTAGTTCCCGGAACCACAGAAGCCATTCAGTCGGAAGATGAAGCTATTGAAACCATTAAGGGCATTGGTTTACCAGTGATGATTAAAGCATCGGCCGGTGGCGGTGGTAAAGGTATGCGCCTGGTCGAAAAAGCAGAGGACATCGTTTCTTCGGTCAGGGCTGCCCGTTCCGAGGCGCTTGCCTCGTTTAGCGACGATGCCGTTTACATTGAAAAGTATGTCCTATCGCCACACCACATCGAGTTTCAGGTGCTGGGAGACGAGCATGGCAACGTGGTTCATTTATTTGAGCGCGAGTGTTCCATCCAGCGAAGGCATCAGAAGATGGTGGAAGAAACACCATCCGTATTGATGACCCCGGAATTGCGCGAGCAAATGGGAAAACATGCTGTAGATGCCGCCAAAGCGGTGAACTACGTAGGTGCCGGAACGATTGAATTTTTAGTGGACAATGACCTCAATTATTATTTCCTGGAAATGAACACCCGTTTGCAGGTTGAGCATCCCATTACTGAGCGGGTAACCGGCATTGATTTGGTGAAAAAGCAAATACAGGTTGCTGAGGGACAAAAGCTAAACCTGGATCAAAGTAAGCTTGAACAAAAAGGGCATGCTATTGAATGCCGCATTTACGCGGAAGACTCAGACAACAACTTCATGCCGAGTCCTGGAAAAATTCATACCATTACACAGCCCCTTGGATTAGGTGTACGCACCGATGGTTATGTGTATGAGGGCTATGAAATTCCGATTCATTACGATCCGCTAATCTCCAAATTGATTGTGTGGGCCGAAACACGTAGCGAGGCCATTCAACGGATGCGAAGAGCCCTCTACGAGTATAAAATTACGGGAATCAGAACCTCGCTTAAGTTTCTGGAACGAATCATGGACTCAGCCGATTTTGTCAGTGGAAACTATGACACCAATTTCATAGAAAAGAATAGAAACACGTTACTGGCAGATGATTCCAGCGCAGACGAAAGTCAGGATATGGTGATCATTGCTGCCTACTTCGATTTTATCAACCGGAAAAACAAAGTCATTCCAACCAAAGAACTCAACCCGGCAAAGAATCGGTGGAAGAAATACACTTACCAAAAGAATTTTGACCGTTTATAAAACAGACCATTATGCCTATTGAAATAAAACTAGGTGACCGAATTGCATCCGTTAAAATATTAAACCAAAATGAAAATCTCATCGAGATTATGGTCGATGATAAGGTTTACAATGTTGACTTGATGCATAATGATGAGGGATCCTTTTCCATCATTGAGAGCAACCGTTCGCACAATATTTCCCTGGTACCGTCTCCAAAGCCAAAATCGTATACGGCTCACACCTTATATAATACCTACGACCTGGAAATCATCGATGCCGAAGCACGATACATCCGTAACAGAGGAGCTGGAGCAGTCGCACAAAGTGAGAAGCAGATTACCGCGCCCATGCCAGGTAAAATCGTAAAAGTGTTGGTAAAAGAAGGTGAATCAGTAACCCAAGGACAAACCGCCGTCATCATTGCAGCCATGAAAATGGAAAGTGAGTACAAAGTCGCGCTCGATGGGGTTGTCAAAGCAGTCCACGTTGCTGATGGCGACACGGTAGAATCAAACCAGGTACTGATTGAAATTGATTAATTAAAAAAACTATGGACTTAAAAGGCAAATTTGAAAAGTTAGAACAACTCAATAAAGAAGCAGAAGTAGGTGGTGGCCAGGAACGAATTGAAAAGCAGCATGCCGCCGGAAAAAAAACGGCGCGTGAACGTGTCGAAGAGTTGCTGGATCCGGGAACATTCAACGAGATTGATAAGTTTGTGCTGCATCGGGCCACCGATTTTGGTATTGACAAAAAGAAATTTCGCGGCGACGGTGTAGTTTCCGGCTACGGAAAAATTCACGACCGTCTGGTGTATGTTTTTGCCCAGGACTTCACCGTTTTTGGTGGAACGATGAGCCGGTCGAATGCCGATAAAATCGTTAAAATCCAGAAAATGGCGATCGAAAACGGAGCTCCGCTCATTGGCCTTAATGATTCTGGTGGTGCCCGGATTCAAGAAGGTGTACAAAGTCTGGCCGGTTATGCCGACATTTTTTACAACAACGTTCTGTCATCGGGTGTGATTCCGCAAATCAGTGCAATCCTGGGACCATGTGCCGGAGGGGCGGTCTACTCTCCTGCCCTGACCGATTTTATTTTCATGGTCAACGAAACCAGCCACATGTTTGTCACGGGACCGGATGTCATTAGAACCGTAACCCACGAGAATGTGACCAAAGAAGATTTGGGCGGCGCAGTCACGCATACATCAAAAAGTGGCGTGGCTCATTTTTCGGGCGACAATGAAGAACAAACCATCATGATGGTACGCGAATTGGTAAGTTTTATTCCTTCAAACAACATGGAGGAACCCCCCATTCAAACCACCACCGATCCGATTGACCGTAAAATTGATGCCCTGCACGATGTGGTTCCAACCGACCCCAACAAGGCTTACGACATGAAAAACATCATCCTTAAAGTTATTGACGATGAGCACTTTTTGGAAGTACAACCCAACTACGCAGCTAATATTGTTATCGGCTTTGCGCGCTTTGGAGGAAAATCGGTAGGCATTGTAGCCAATCAACCGGCTGTTTTAGCGGGCGTACTCGACATCAACTCCTCGGCCAAAGCCGCGCGTTTTGTGCGTTTCTGCGATGCCTTCAACATTCCGCTGGTTACGCTGGTTGACGTTCCGGGATTTTTACCGGGCACACAGCAGGAGTTTGGCGGCATTATCAAACACGGCGCCAAATTGCTTTATGCTTTTGCCGAGGCAACGGTGCCAAAAATTACGCTCATCACCCGTAAAGCCTATGGTGGCGCTTACGATGTGATGTCGAGCAAGCATATTGGCGGCGATATTAACTATGCTTTCCCAACAGCCGAAATTGCCGTTATGGGACCCGAAGGTGCCATCAACATTCTGAACCGCGATATTACCAATGATGCAGAGAAAGCTAAAGCGGTTGAAGAATACCGCGATGCTTTTGCCAACCCTTATCGGGCTGCCTCGCTGGGTTATATCGATGAAATTATTTATCCGGAAGATACACGCATCAAAATCATCAATGCACTGGAAATGACGCACAACAAGCGCAGGTCCAATCTTCCACGTAAACATGGAAACATTCCATTATAATATCTTTCAGAATAGACTGCCCGGAATATTGCGGCAACTAAACAAATCGTACGAACGAACGTTGTTTAATGTATTTCAGACCGAATAGTCTTAATCACTAAATTACGATAAATGCTTTTAGAAAAAGCTGGAATGCTCATCACAAGGGACAAAAAGACCGAAGAAATTCTGAACGATTATTATATCGCTTACTTAAGTCGTCAATTAAGCATTCTGGGAAAACGCGAGGTACACAATGGACGCGCACATTTTGGTGTTTTTGGAGATGGAAAGGAAATTGCACAAATTGCCTATGCCAAAACCTTCCAAAAAGGCGACTGGCGTTCGGGATATTACCGCGACCAAACCTTCATGCTTGCGCTTGGACTGATGCAACCCGAAGAATTTTTCGCCATGATTTATGGTGACACCGATGATGAAAGGAATCCATCCACCGGTGGCCGAAACTTCAACAACCACTTTTGCACAGCCAATATTAACGAGCAGGGTGAAATCAAGGATTTATCCACCCGCTTCAACTCCAGCTCCGACATTAGTTCAACGGGCGGACAAATGCCCCGCCTGCTTGGTATGGCGCAAGCCTCCAAAATTGTAAGGAAAGACAAAGCCTTGAAAAAGCACCTGAACAACAACGTTACGGGCAACGAAATAGCCTTTGGCAGCATTGGCGATGCCAGTACCTCGGAAGGGATGTTTTTTGAAACGATCAACGCAGCCGGTGTGATGCAGGTACCGCTTGCTGTTGCGGTGTACGATGATGGCTTCGGGATCAGTGTTCCCATTGAGCTACAGACAACCAAATCCAGCATTTCGGAAGCATTAAAAGGATTTCAAAAACAAAAGGATACCAACGGAATTTTAATCTACACCTGCAAAGGATGGAACTACCCTGAATTGGTGAAGACCTTTGCCGATGGCATTTCAAAGTGTCGGAAAAATCATACCCCGGTGCTGTTTCATGTGCAGGAAGTAACCCAGTTGCTGGGCCATTCTACTTCAGGATCGCACGAGCGCTACAAAAGCAAGGAGCGCCTGGAATGGGAAAAAGAGTACGATGGCATTTACCAGTTTAAACTGTGGCTGATTGAAACGGGTCAGGCCGATATGGATACCCTCAATGCCATTGAGAAAAAGGCTGAAACCCGGGCCAAAGAAGCCAGAAAGAATGCCTGGGAAAATTTTATGAGTGGCTACACCGAGGAAGTGTTGCTCCTACAGGAAATCCTTCACCTGTTAAAACAACGATCAAATGGAGCCATCGACCACCTGGAAGAACTGGCTGAAATCAAGCAGCGCATCTTCCCTACCCGTCGCAAATACCTGAGCTTTGCCCAGCGAATTTTTTACGACATTCACCTCGATGAACGTGTTGGCGGAGAACGGCAGAAATTACATCATTGGATTGAACAGTTCAAAGTTAAAAGCAGCGGTTTATATAACAGTCGACTCTATCGCGAAGGCAATGATTCAGCTTTAAAAGTTGAAGGCGTACCGGCTTCGTACAGCGAAAGCGCTCCGGAAGTTAATGGGTCCACTATTCTGAATGAAAATTTCGATGTCCTATTTCAGAAATACCCAACCCTGCTAACCTTTGGACAGGACACCGGAAAATTGGGCGGCGTTAACCAAGGGATGAAAGGCATGCAGGAAAAGTACGGTATTCAGCGTGTTTCAGATGCCGGAATCCGGGAAACCACCATTATCGGACAAGGTGTTGGTCTGGCTATACGGGGTTTCCGCCCCATCGCCGAAATTCAATACCTCGATTACCTCATCTATGCGCATTCGACCCTGAGCGATGATTTAGCCAGTATGCAATACCGCACCAAAGGCAAGCAGGCCGCCCCCTTAATTGTGCGTACCCGCGGACATCAGCTGCAAGGCATGTGGCATGCAGGCTCACCCATGCAAATGCTTTTAGGATCGTTGCGTGGCATGTACATTTGCGTTCCGCGCAACATGACCCAGGCAGCCGGCTTTTACAATACCCTGTTGACAGCCAACGATCCGGCCTTGGTTATTGAGCCCCTCAAGGGTTATAACATGAAAGAGCATCTGCCCGAAAACCTGGGCGAATTCAAAGTGCCGCTTGGTATTCCTGAATTGATGGTTGAAGGAACCGATGTGACTTTAGTGACTTACGCCTGGAATGTGAACCATGCCATTAAAGCGGCTGAATTACTGGAAACAAAGGATATTTCGGTTGAAGTAATTGATGTACAAACCCTCCTGCCCTTTGATGTGAACCACCGCATTTTGGAGTCGATCAAAAAAACGGGGAAAGTGATTTTTGTGGATGAAGATGTGCCCGGAGGAGCAACAGCCTACATGATGCAAAAAGTGATGGAGGAACAAAAAGCATTCAACTACCTCGACACCGCACCACGCACCCTGTCGGCCAAAGAACACCGGCCAGCTTACGGCATCGATGGCGAATTCTTTTCCAAACCCAATGTCGAACAAATCTTCGAAAGCATTTACGAAATGATGCGCGAAGTAGATGTTAAACGGTTTCCAGCGTTGGCCCCATAAAAAAGCATAGATGGAGGTATAGTCAAAGAAAATGGGAGTACTACAAAATTCCCTTTCAGCAATAATTTCACAAATCAACCCGGATTTAATGACAACGAAAAACGCGAAAGACACAAAAGGGACCTTTTCGTTTAAAAAGTAAACCCGAAGCATTCTACCCAATTCCCAAAGAACAATCTTCTATTCCCGAAGGACAATCTTCCATTCCCGAAGCTTCCTACCCTTCTCCCGAAGCAATCTACCCTATTCCCGAAGCATTCTACCCTATTCCCGAAGCGTTCTACCCTATTCCCGAAGCGTTCTACCCTATTCCCGAAGCATTCTACCCTATTCCCGAAGCATTCTACCCTATTCCCGAAGCATTCTACCCTATTCCCGAAGAAAGATCTTCCATTCCCGAAGAAGAATCTTTTAGAATATATCTATGATACCCAATAATATTATAGATATTTTCTAATAAGTTGGATTACTCCCCATGGACAGCTACCCTTTTATACACATCTCTATGAGTTTTGATCCTCACTTGAACTGGACTTTTTCTAAGAACCAGAAGATAGAGCACAATGGATTTGAATAGAAAACCTTATTTTTAGTCTTTAAACCTTAGTAGCTAGCGATTAACGTAGAGACACAACCTTATTTGCCTTATTCTATGAAGATTGAATACAATTTATACACCCATTTAAGAAATAAGGTTTTTTGAACAGGATAACGCTGATTCTCCACAACTTTTTAAAGTGATCCCCCACTTCGCCGGTAGGCGAAAGAAGCGTAGGCCGAAAACCGCGACACCGGAGTTCGCACCATCGCAGGTGGTTGGATTTCCTGCCCTTGTTTTCCAAAGGCAAATCCTCGTAGGCCAACTAAGCCCGCCTGCTTGGAGGCTCATTTTACACCTTTTCGAAGGTCCGGCATGAGGACAAAGAAGGGCTATTCATATTGACCCCGTGGGGGTAACCCGTTTTTCTCGGAGAGGCCGATAAATTTAGTCGTTCTTGTGACCCCATCATATTTGTGTCTATGTCGAACAAATCTTCGAAAGCATTTACGAAATGATGCGTGAAGTGGATGTCAGACGATTTCCAAATTTTAAGATTAAAAGCGGACACCTACTCACCCGGATTGAAGTTTGGGTCATCCGCATATCGTTCATCAAGAATACGACGCTGCGATTCAGGGAGTTCTGGTATTGAATACGAGAGTCTATTTCCGTATTTATACACATAGCCGTCGGGCGACCCAAAGATTGCGATATCCAGAAGCGACCGGGAGACGACTTCATGTTCCAAGATTTTGAAATATCCAAAAGCATTAAATTCGAATTGCCCCTGAAAGTCCCAATTACCATTTCCGTAGGGGTTATAATTGCCTTCATATGACATTCGAATTGGCCAAGCTCTGGGGTCACGTTCCCCGCCCTGTCGGGGATACATTCCTAAGTTGGTGAAATTAACATACATTGAAGATTTATCGAATGAGGTAGTTCGAGATTGATTCTTTCTGACAAAGGCGACAATTTCGCCAAAGTCATTCGAATCCACTTTTAACTCAAACTGTGCTCTTGAAAAATCATTCCCAAAACCACTTTCAGCAAACGCACCAAAAAGTTGGTGTGTATAACTTCGACTATAAGGTTTAGGTTCTGCCTCCATTAAACGGGACACATGAGTTGGTGAATAACTCAAATTACCAGATTGTTGTAGCCCCATAGCTCCAACTTGAACCGCAGTCAAACCCAAAGTAATTGCTTCCACTGCTTCCAGGCCTGCAATTCCAAAAAGACCAGCTGCCGCAGCGGGTGGTGTTTTTTGTATCACTTTAGAACTAGCAAAATTCGGTGGAGAAACTAAATTTACAGCACTGCCATTCACGGCCCTGTTTCCAAACCTCTCAGCTTGATTTTCTAATTTTTGACTATCATTTAATAAATGGTTTTTGGCTATGATTCCAGTAGGCTGGACAATTCCCTTTCGTTGCTGTACAATATGTGTGAATTCATGACCGATCATATTCTTTCCTTTACTGGAATGAGGATTAAACTGCCCCCGAGCAAAATGAATCTGTTCGCCCTGCGTAAAGGCAAGCGCATTCAATTTGGCTGCTTGTTTTGAATTCTTATGAATTTTGACATTCGAAAAATTGGAGCCAAAAGAGGTTTCCATTTTTGCCTGCAGTTCTTCGGGCAAATCGTTATTTCGCTTGGTTTGAACCGGGCTCACTGTATTGGCAACGGCCCTGCTTCGTGTTTCACTTAATTCCTGTGTGTTCCGTTTCATATCGTCTCTGTTTTTTAATTTCATAATTGACAACCTTCCATATCATGCCCTCAAACCGTCCGTCCTTCTTTCGTATATTCCTTTTTTACCCCGGCAATCAGATCAGATTTACTGATTTCGTGCGAGTTCTTTTTCAAAGTCATCAGCGATGCGTAGCCTACGGCATTCATAATTGCTCCACCCGAGAGTTCGTAGCCTTTGGCAATCTCCTTAAGCGAAATATCGCCGGCTAAGGTCGATTTCGCTGCAAACGCCTGCTCCCAGATTTTCAGTCGCTGGTCGGGACGCGGCAGGCTAAAGTTGATGATGTTGTCGAACCGACGAGTAAACGCTTCGTCCATATTATCCTTTTGGTTTGAAGCCAGCAGGACCAGCCCGTTGTAATCTTCAATGCGTTGCAGCAAGTACGAAACTTCCTGGTTGGCATAGCGGTCGTGCGCATCCGAAACGCTGGTTCGTTTTCCAAAGAGTGCATCGGCCTCATCAAAAAACAAGATCCAGTTTTTGTTTTCGGCCTGATTGAAAATATTCGACAGGTTTTTCTCCGTTTCTCCAATGTATTTCGAAACCACCAGCGACAAATCAATCCGGTATACATCGCGGTTGGTATCCTTACCCAGCAAACAGGCGGTCATGGTTTTACCGGTTCCCGGCGGGCCGTAAAACAAACAGCGATAACCTTTTCGCAGTTTTTTACTCATTCCCCAATCATAGAGCAAGGCGTTTCCATAGTCGAGCCAGGTTTTAATCTCGTCAATCTGTTGAAACGTTTTCTCATCCACCACCAAATCGCCCCACTCGCGCTCCGTGGTAATCCGCTTGGCCGGAAAGCGTGAACTCATTACCGGCTGGTGAACTTCGCCAACAGTGAGGTAATCCAAAATATCGCGAGAGATCTGAATCGTGCCCGATAAGAAAGGCTCGCCATCGGGCGCATGATCCAACTGTAAAATCTGGTGCTTGGCAAAGACATGTTCAGCACCGAAAACGTCCGTCAAAGCAAAACGATCTTTTAGTGAGCCGCCAGTCATGATAAAAATGAAGGTCTCGCCAGTCGGCATAAACCCCCCGTGGTTTTTTCCCTGGATGCCGCCAAACTCGGTCCATCCTCGGTTGGTTTGTCCGTTCGATGCAAAGAGCGGATCAAGCAGTTCGGGTTTGATATGCGGAACTAAAGCCAAAACAAGCAGCACCCGCTCGGCAAACGACAAATGGTAGTATTGAATAAACTCGGAATAAATAGACTCATTCGTTTTATACACCGGCGGCTCCATGTCAAAGATCGATTCGAAGGCGCACTCCTGCTTAAGGTAAAGCTTTAAGCGCGCGTCGGTAACCATTGTAAACCATTGCAGTTCACGTTCCAATGACGAGGCATTTCGGATGAAGCTTTCTGTTACCATTCTACAGCCAGTTTATTTTTCATCCACGGTAATTGAATCAAGCTAAGCGTATAGGGCAGCGACTCAAGAAGCATATCGTAGCTTTTGCGTTCAACCTGCAAGTGCCAGCTTTCTTCCCGAAATTTGAGCACCCCGTGGCGCTTCAAAAACGAATGACGGTAACCTTCGGGCGAAGTATTTTTAAGCACCACCCAATGTTTAATGGCTGAACTGAGCAGGTCATCGGCTTCCTGCTTTTCGTTTTCAGAAAGAATAAGCAGCGGATTGAACGATGCTTTCGGCTCAACACCACAAAGGATTTTATTGAGGATCATCTGGTTTTCGGTGGCTACACCTTCCCCGCCAAAAGCAAGGTAATCGGTCAGCAATAGCGCTTTGGATTGCGTATCGCTACTGACAAATCGTTCTTTGTGCAGCCACTTTAGTCTGCTAAAAATCGTTTTGAGGTAGGGATACAGCAGCACCAAGCCGGCATTGTTGAGGTTGCACACAAGTGAATCATGCTCCTCTTGTTCCTTTGCTTCTGGTTCGTAATCAGGCGCATCATGCGCTTCTCGTTCTGTTTCCAACTCACCGTCTTTTTTGGTGTCCGGACTGAGCCTAACCTGAACCGAAAAGCCGGGCTTTCCAATTTTTTGCAATTGGTCTGGCAGATCTTCGAATTGCGAGAAAAACCGCTCATTTTGGGCAAAGCTCACAAATTCACTGCTGAACTCCGCCCACTGGTCCCTTTCCAAATCCAGTACACGAAACAAGTCGTGCAAAATAAGAGCAACAGTTTTTCCTGAAAAGATCACCACGTCACGGGTAGCCCTCCGAAATGCCTGCCGGTAAACCGCCAGTCCAACTTGGTCGCGACTAAATTGCAACTGCCTGAGATGACCGTACCGGACTAACTCTCCGGTCAGCAGCAGGGCCTGGGTAGCAGCATCCGAAAAGGTCAATTCAGCCAGCAACAGATCCAGCGTGTCGGGTTCCAGTGAACCGACCAGCCGGTTGACAAGATCATCATGTTTGAGCAAAGGCTTGAGCTGCTCTTTCAAATTTGTCTTGGATGAATTGAGCACCAGTACAACCAAATCATCAGGCGTTTTATAAGCTTCCTGATGATGATGCCAGGGGCAAAAGCCTTCTTTCAGATAAAAAAGGAGCTGATCCAACAAAGCATCCGTTTCCCGGCCTTGCCGGATCTTTTCTTTTGTTCCCGTTGTATCGCGACTGAAAAGCCTTTTGAGTGTTTCTTTGATTTGCTTCTCATAGGCATCGGGTAAGGCATCCATGAATTCATCCAGCGGAATGGTGCCCAAGTCAATTTCCAAACGATCCAGCTGAATATGCCTGTTCTCATCGGCCCATTCATCTAAAACCCGTTCGGTGATCGGAATGATCTTAGCTTTCAACAGCTCATTGGCCGAGCCCAATACCTGTTTACCACTTTTCTGATTCTCCAGGTCAAACTCTATCCGAAAATCCTGAATGATATGTGTATTGGCCTTTTTCATAATCGTGGAGTGTTATTCAATTTAAAAATTAAACATATTCAACTTGGCTGAGTAATACTCCTTTGCTGTGGATTCTGTTTTGATACTCTCCACGGTATTCCGCACTTTACTGATGGCACCTTCATTTTTCAGGTTCTTGGTCACATTAGCTATCATTTCCAGAGATTTGGCTTCATCGCTATCCTTGGTAATATCAGTCGATGTTTTGGAGGTTTTTACAATCGTGTCTTCTACAATGCCGGCCATGACCAGTTCCATATCATTGTAAACCGCCTTTTCCGCATCAGTAGCGCCGCCAGTATTGATTTGGTTTTCCAGGCGCATTTTGTATTCATTCATCTGGTTAAGCAAGCCCAGGTTATTGGCCAGCTCACGATCCTTCACATTGGTGTTAAGACCGCCAATACTTCCATAGTCAATTTGGTAGTTGGGGATGGTTTGAATGAGCGTATTAATACTTCCCTGATACGAATTGAGATTGGTTTTTTGTGTATCCAGATCAAACTTATACTGATCGAGCTGCAGGTTCAGTTTCGAAATACTGTCTTTCAGCTTGCTGTTTTGGTTGGTGTACACAAAAAGGTCGTTGTTGAACTTCCAGTCCAGCACCAGGTTGTTGTCCGAAACATCCGACTCTTCGGGTACTTCCGAAACCGGCTCATCCACATACCAGTATGGCAGACTCATATCGGCCACGACCGTGCCATTTGACGAGCTGTAAAGCAAAACGAATGTTCCGCCGCGAGGCACGCCACCCGTGTGTTCCAGCCCTGGATGCCCTTCAATAAAGGTTTGAAGCATCGATTTCTCCTTGTCTTTCTCCCCCCTGTTTTTGATCAAATCGGCCAGTCCTTTCAGCTTGCTGAAGTTGATATTATTCACCGTTTTTTCAAGCGGTGTGTAGGCCGAAGCGAATGTCACGCCTTTAATGCCTTTGTTGAGCATCGCTCCCTGAGACACCACTTGCTTATAATTATTTTCGAAAGAAGCATGATCAAAGTCAACAATGGATTTGGCCAGAAAACTCTTCGTTTCAGTTATTTTCTGGTTGACCAAATTGGTTTGCTGCGCCGTGAATGCTTTCACCGACAGAGAATTGGATTCGATATTCAATGGAGGCAGCTCTTCATCATTGGCTGCCTGCACCTTGCTGTTTAGCTCCACATTGAACACTTTTAACTCATTCAGATTGTTGACCAGTTCATCGCGGTAAAGTTTGTGTAGAATGTCCATCCCATAATACTTCAAGCCCGGCCACACCCACGCGCGTTTTAAATCCGTTTCAATCATAATGGGTAGCACTTTTATCGGCAAGTTGTGCGCCCGGATCATGCTTTGCAGCGTTTCAAATGCCGTCCGGAATGGCTGTCCCAAATGTCCTTCGACCCGGAAATGATCGTAAGCTGTCAAATCATAACTCAGCGGACTCCGAACCTCGGGCAATTGCGAATACTCCGGCGCGTGGTACGAATAAATGCCAGCCTCCTCATCCTTTTGTGACCGTTCGAAATCCCAGTTTTCAAAGAGCCTGACTTCGCTGTTAACCTGGTAGTACACTGGTATCGCCTTTTCGCCCACCTTGGCATGCAATTTTGAGGGCGTAATCTTCAGCGCTTGTCGATCCGTAAAATCGGCGGCCCCAATGAGAGCGCCAATTCGCTTGAAAAGAAACAAACACTGCCGGAGCCTTTCTTTTCCGTAAGATTGGTATGGGGTTTCCACAAAATGCTGGCGGAAAGGATCTTTCTTATCTTCGATCTGCACAGCGGCATCGCCAATAAACAAATGTTTGGGCGACAAGTTAATATCCGGCAAACAAGCCACATTCAACTGGTAGCAGGAGTCTGCAAATTCGTTGTAGGCCTGTACCAGGTCTTTGAGAAAGGCATACCGGTATTGCTTGCCTGCAGTGGTAGAAGCTCCGGCCAGCTGGGCCAATTTCTTATTCCATCCCGGCGTCGGATCCTGGCTATTAAATGAATCTGAAAGCAGAAAACTTAATTGCGAATAGGCTGATTTCAGAGCTGCTTGCAGCGATTGACTGGTTGATGAAATGATCGATTGATAAGCGTTGGCCAGCTTGGTATAACTATCAATCGATCCGGGCGTAAGCACCAAACGCTGAATCGAAAGTTTGCTGAGCTGGAAAAAGGATTTGCCGGCTGAAAGTAAGCTAACCTGCTTCGAAGCCATTGACTTTGGAACCAACAGCACCCGCAACTGATTGTACTGTGTTCGCCCTTTGTTGTCACAGTCACCGCCGGTGCATATGTCCGGATCGAACACATAGCTTTCCAGATAAAGCAGGGCGGCAAAATCACTCAGCTTTTTCTCCGTTTGCTGGCTAAACCGGGTAAAGCTAAACTGCTCCTCCCTTTTTACTCCCGCCGGCAGCAATTCGTAAACAACGGCATTCTGAAACATGGGATATTTGACATGCTCATCCTTAAACAGCCTGACGTTTGGGAAAGTCGTATCCGAGGGCCATTCCAGCAAATCGCCGTCACTGGTTAACCCACAACCTTTGGAAAGCTGGATCTGCCGGTTAACCATGCTAAGATGTAAACCACAAACGGTTCCGTAGCCATGTAAATTCCGACGGCTCAAACGGGTTTGCTGATCGAGATAAGTCACCACCTGGTTGAGCTGTTCTTCCGTTAAGACCTGATTTTCCTCAAACACCGGGAAATAATCCAGTCTGTTTTTCAATTTTAATAAATTATCTTCCATGATGCTGTTTCTTAAAAAGTTGCTGCTTTTGCTTATCATTTATCCTGTCTATTTTCGATAGCGTCATTCTTTCTGATCCTTATTTTTCATCGATCCCAGGCTTGTTAAATTCAAAATTATAGGATTCTCATCACCACCATCCACGCAATCGTGCAAAGTTCCCTGCGGATAAACCGAATTCAACCGAATCAGAATATCCAGCAAATTGCCCAACGCATTTTTATACTGTGTGGCTTCTTTAGGAAAGATTGCCTGGCCAAACAACCACTCCTGGTAGCATTCTTCAAACTCGGACAACTGGATTTCGTCTACCCAACAAATTTTCGGAAAGATATGGGCCGGTGTTTCCTGCCGGATCGTTTTTTCCACAAACTTTCGGAAATCCATGTTTTGAAATCGTTTTTCCCAAGCCGGCAAGACCACCGAAATCTGGTACGAATACGGATCTTTAAAAATGCAATCAGAATCATCGCTTGAACAAATCGTAAACACCGGATGTCCTTTCACATGTGGGCGAAGCAATACATGCTCAACTACGAAGAGTCCTTCGCTGTTGTAGTTTGCGCGTAAAAAGCGGCGCAGATACTTGATCGCGTCGGCCCGTTCTTCGGGAGTTTCGAAATACTCAATCCGCCGGCCAATCACTTCTTTGGTCGAATCCGTTATATTGAAATAGTAGCGCCCGTCGCTTGTCTCTTTCAATTCATAATTTTCCAGATCGACCCCGTAACTTACGCAGGCTTTCATCTCGGCAATGCAATCATTCTTATCCAGGTACCGGGTACTGCTGCTGATTAAAATTTTATCCGTTTCGCTGTCGATCACCCGAAAGCGGTATTCCGTCAGGTCATCATCATCTTTTTCATCGTAAATGTCGTAATGAATGCGCGCCAGATCACGCCGTTTGTAGTTTCGGATACCAAGCAAGTTGGCCACCCGGTGTTGCAGCCCCGACACATTGAGGGTATCCCACAATTCATCTTTCAAGGTGAAGTCGAATCCTCCCCCCCGATGCCGTGAGATCCATTCGTAATTTTGCAGGAAGTTGGCTTTGTCTTCCATCATTTCATCGCGTTCGGCCAATTCGCCCGACAGGGAATACATCAGCAGAACATAGTCGTTGAACTGCTCATTAAACCGGGCCAACAAATGATCCAGGAACTGGTGGCGACGTGTATAAAACAAGGCTTCATCTTCGCCTAATTGTTTCAATTGCTCCGATACATTGTCCCAATCGGCAAACAGATTTTCCCGGTCCTCCATCCCTTCCACCAGTTGGCTGAAGTAAGTCTGCTTAATGGCGCTATCGGTTGAAAACAACTCCTTCACCCGGGACAATTGAGCGAAATAATTGGCCATCAATTGATCGAAAAACAACAGGAAGGCCTTCAGTTGCCGGGCCTGGGCTTTACGCACATTGGATGCATTGCCGGGCAAGCCAATTTCGCCAATGCCATAATTCACCGGAAATTCGCTGGCTACTGAGAAATACGAAGCCGGATCGACAAATTCCCCGCTAATCATGGGCAAATCACTAACCTTTACTGCTTCCTGCGCGGCCTTTTCGGCGGCATTCAATTGAGCCAGTTCGGCATCAACCAGCTCCTGATCGGAGCGAAAGGCCAGCAAATCCTTGTAGAATACAAAGCGTGACAAATCGGTATCAAGCCGCGCCTGCCTGTTCTCTTCAATCGAAACCACCCACTTGTCCCAGTTCTCGGGTAACTGAGCCATATTGGGTTTGATGATCAAATCGCGAACCGACTCAACCCCATCAATATCCATGATCAGGTGAATCAAATCGGACAGGTAAATCGTTGCTTTCAAGCTGGATGCCTGTAGTTCATCATCATCGGTAAATCCACCAGTAAACAACTGATCTGAGTCCTGATACAGAGGCCCTTCAAAAATCTCTTCAGCTTTCTTGCCTTTGTCCAATAGCTGTTGCAAGCTGTAAGAACGAACAGACGGTGAGAGGTAATTCTGAACTTCGAAAAGAATCCGGGCCTCTACCTTTTCAATAGTTACACCGGCAGCCAAACCAATTTCACCACAAATGATGAAGTCCTGAGGAATGACGGCATCCACGCCGGTAAAAGCTTCACACAAGTTCCGGTTTGCGTTCAAGCGACGGTAAACCTCAGCCAAAACCTGTTTTTCGTTCGCATTCCCCAGGTCCTCATCAAATTCAATAAGTACTCGATATAAGCCATTAATCTCAATCGGTTCAAGCGATGTTGAACCACCTGTCAAAGTTGTCAGCTCCTCTTTCTCCTTATCGAAATAAAGAGGGATTTCACCTTCGCCCTTTTGCAGCCAGGCATTTTTTACGCCGGGAATATCAATCAGTAACTTGCGATAATCGGCGATACTCACTGGTCGTGAGGGTAAGGCTCTTATTGCCGACAAAAACTGCTGGTGCATAGCCTGTTCATTGTCTTTTTCTTCGGCCAACAAATCAGCAATCGGGAAATTGATGCGGTAATCCAGGTCGGTGAGCGCAAAGCACAAAATTTCCAGAATGGTCACCCCCGGATCGTGTGTATTGTAATCCGTCCACACACGCCCCGATAGTTCCTGAATATGCTTCAAGCCTTCGGAACGCAACCAATAGTAATTCCCGGGATGCTTATCCTGCTTGTTTAGTTTCGCTATGACCGGACTTTCTTTCATAGACGTTAGCTATTATAGTTATGAATGATATGCTTACTGTGCGAAACCAAAATGGCGCGCGAATTTGTTGCGACGGCCCACTCAACATCAAGCGGCTGTTTGTCCGAAACCAGATGAACCATCTTGAAATGTGACACGAAATCAACGTAGTTTCGGGTTTCAACAAACTTGAGCAAAACCGACTTTTCAATTCGCCCGCCAAAATGAATTTCGCTCTGGCTTCCTGTTGACCAGGGCGATAAAAATTCAATCAGCTCACGATTCAATTCTTTGTGATAATATCCAAACTCATAGCTCGTTCGGAACTTTACTTCAAACTCTAGTTGAACTTCTTCGTAAAGCGGGTTATTTACATGAATCTTGATTAGCGAGGGAGCCAGTTGCTCAATAAACGACCGGACATCTTCCAGTACCGCTTTACTCACCCGCGGTTGAAGGACATTGACCGCGTTCCTGTTTTGCAAGTCGGGAACGACAATCAAATTCACATGGCCCGGCGCCCGGCTTAATGTTTCGCAGGTATGGTTCAGGCATTTGACCTTGCTTATATCCGGAAACTCCTGCAACACCAAGCGCTCATAATCCCACAAGGTGATGGCGCGGTTTTTATGACGTAAGCGCTCACTTACACGGGTGTAATAAGCCTTGGATTCCTCTTCCGACCGACCGCCAAAGCTGGCATACGGTTGTTTTACTTTTTTAACGGCTCCGTTTGGCTTCAGCAATTTGCTGATCGTTTCGGCTTTCAAATGCGTTCGCAAATGCTCCGGATGCTTTTCTGCATCAACCAGTGAAGCCTGGCCAGCCTGGGTGTGAATCCCTGTTAGCTGGCAAACCGCATCGGGATTAGCCTTTACCGAAGCCCGTAACCAAACCAATCCTTCCGGCATCCAGTTGTGTGTGGCTCCGGTTTCCGTCGGCAAATTGATTTTCACAATCCCGCTTTTCAGCAATCCGTTGGTCGCATCGGCAAGCAATTCGTCTGACCGGAGTTCCATCCAATAGTCATGCACCAGAATGGACCAGTTGACCGGTTCCTTTTCCTTTTGGGGATTGGCGCTCCCTTCGGCCACCTGTATCAGCAAGTTTAGGATCTGTCCTTTCGTGATATTTTTCAAACCAATCAAGAGCTCGCCTTGCTGCGAATAGTCCGCCATCAGGGTAACTTCATTTGCTGACAGCCAATCTGCCTTCGACAACAAATAGCCATGCACTTCGCGTTGACCAAAAGCGCCCAAGTGAAAAAACTCCACATCTTTTTCATGATAAGCCGTTTCGCTGGTCTGACTAAAATTAACGGTTGACGAAGATGCCCGGTAATCGAGCGAGATGCTTTTTATTTTGGGCTGATAAGGCTCCTTGGGCAAAACAAGTGATCCTTCAACGTATTCAACGGTAGCTTTCACGTATTTTTGCCGGTAATCGCGATGCAGAAAATCATCGAGTAATTCAAATTTGACAAACCCATTTTTGGGTGTTCCGGTTTGAACAGGCAACCTGGGAAGCTTAAATCTCTCCAGTTTATTTCCCGGAAACAAATTGTATTTCTTCTGAATGAGATTGAAGCTCTTCGATCCGGCAGACAAATTGAACTGGGCATTGATCAAAACCTGCGGAATGAGCGAAACCAGCAGCGGATTTTCGGAAACTGTGTAGCTTGCCTGGCTTTGGTTATTCGATGTATTGAACAGGTTAATCGTTTTCGTGCTGATCTGGTCGTTTTTGTTACGATAACTCAGGCTGGCCTTAAACTGGTTGTTCGACAGCGAATAGCCACTGTAATAGCTCCGAAGGTTCGATGACGGCACATCCATCCAATCAACATGAATCTTGAACTCATTCAATTTTTTGGTGAAAGCCTCTTCATACCCCAGATCGAACGATGAACCGCGCACAGGCTCCGAACCAAAGGGAAGAAAGGACTTGGCCGGGTCTAAGGTGCCCTGATCATTTTGAAGGGTCAGTGATTCGATCTCCGAAACCTCCACATCAATTTTGGCACTTTCAAGAGAGACCCCTTGCAAAAAGGCATTGAGGTAAGCGGAAGAAGAAGTATCCGGAACAACCTTCATCATTGGGAAGATTGAGTGAAAATTACCATCCAGGACCGCGCTGTTATAATAGGCAACCGGCTTTTCCGAGGCTGGAAGGTCCAGGATCAGCTGCATTTGAAAGCGTCCGGATACTTTTCTCAGGGAAGGGCTTGAATGGTATGGTCCCAACCATTCCTCCTCACCACTCAAATAAATTTTAAAAGCTTGATTACGAACAGAAGCAGGTATATCAAAATCATCATCGGCATGCAAAGTCAGGGTGATGGTGATCTTTCGTGTTCCTTCCTGAAGCCATAAAACAGGGCTGGACAGCGCAAAGCCAACATCGGCTTTGGCAAAGCTGGTTTTCCCGAATGCCGGCCACTTTGCATCATCGTCAGGCAATTCCTCCTCCAGTCCGTCCAGGGTGTTGGCAGCTTCGCCGACATGCACCAACTGGTTGTTCGCCGGATCTGCCAAAACAGATTTGATGGCTTCAACTGTACCATGATTTATAATGATATCCTCATTCAATGCATAAACTAACTCCTGCCCCGCTTCATCTTTACCAGCCTTCAAGGTGGTTCCGGACTGAAGCAAAGCTGGCTCCACATTTTTGGCCAGCTCAAACAATACATGCACTTGGTCGGCAACAGGGCCTTTAAGCTGAATCCGAAGGACATCGCAAAAAAACGTATCCAGGTGCTTTTTCGTCAGGCCATTCAGCTGGTCCTGTTGTTTTTTGAATAAGCGAAGAAAAGACAGGAACAAACTGGCCTGGGGCGACAGGTCTCCGGTTAGAGCCGCAACAGGATGATCTTTTAATTGCTGAAAGAAAGCCTGCCAGTCGCCATCGACCTGGTTTTCCAGATCATAAAAATTGAGCAGCCCCGCAAATTTGTATGCATAGTCAATCAAGTCGCTTTCCGAACGGCCGTCAATTTGTACTGAAGCGGGATCCAAATCGTTTGGATAGCGCGCATTCTGGCTGGTTCCATCGCGGACAAGAATTGGTATGGGATCGTTACATTCTCTCATTTCTTCACATTTGTGCCTTCATTGATATAAAATGGATAGACATAGTTCTTTCTTGAGTTGGTCGAACTGATCGTATACTCAAGCAAAATATTCACCAACCCCTGATTTTCACCATCGTTATACAAATCGATTTTATGCAGCAGAATTCGCGGCTCATGGTATAAAATGGCGGTTTCGACCAGGTTGGAAATGTAGGTTTTCACCGAAATACTTAGCGGCTCAAAAATCATATCCGTCAAATCACAACCATAATCGGGATGCATGATCCGTTCACCCAGCCGGGTAGACAATAAAATCTCAAGGCTTTCTTCAATGTCTTTTTCGTCGGACGACATGTTGACTTGCCCTGCTTTTTTCGAAAACGTGGGTGGAAAACTCCAGCCGGTTCCTAAAAATGACGTATATCGTTCGTTGTTTTCCATGATGCAAAATGCTTGATACTCGATACTTGATGATTAACCTCCGATAATCACTGTAGGGGAGCCAATAATGATTGTTCCGCCGTGTGCTGTTGAATCGCCCATTCGGGCAGCAGGCATACCACCGATCAACACAGTGCCTGAGCCTGCAACAATGGTATCGGGCGGGCCGGTACAAGTCAGTAAATCGCCCACGCGTGCGGCCGGCATGCCACCAATTAATACTGTCGGACATCCTGGTGGCAAGACCGGTCCGCCAACATGTGGGACTGTTCCGTTTACCATCGGACAAACATGCATATCTCCTACTCTTGCTGCTGGTGGCATCGTTTTCGTTTTTAGTTAATTTGCACCAATGAACCTTCCACTTTAAGCACCCCCGACGACTTAAGTTCGGTCATTCCAGATCCTTCCACAGTCATATTCGCCGAAGCTTTCATCTCCACATTCGTTCCTTCAAACGTGAGGTTGCCTCCGGCTTTCAGGATCAAATCGGCGGCGGCTTCCAGGGTAATGCCGGAACTGTTCATAGTGATGCTGTTTCCATTTTCATCTTCAAGCAAAATATCGCCTGAGTCTTCGCTCAATTGCAGTTGTTTTCCTCCAGGTGTGCTAATTGTAACGCTTTTCTCCTGATCGTTGAAAACAAGCTTTAGTCCGTCGCGGCTGGCGTAGCCTTTTTCATGGTTGTCGTCCTTAGCCTCAAAAGCGGCGGGCTTCGAGCTGCTGTTTAGCATGCCCAGTACCACCGCGTCGCGCGGGTCATCGTTCAAAAAGCCAACAATGACTTCATCTCCAATTTCGGGCCTGAAGAAACTGCCGCGGTTATTGCCGGCGTCCAGGGTGGCAATTCGTGTCCAGATTCCTTCGTCCTGGCTGGAAACCAGCGGTAATTTTACCTGGATGCGAAATTCACCATCCGGATCGCCTTCCAAAGCCGAAACGATGCCGATTTGCAAACCATTGACTCCCGGCAAAACACCTGAAGCCGGTCGATCCATCGCATCCTTCAGGTGATGGCCCAACCAGTTTTCATCCAAGCCAAACTGAACGTGTGAGGTCCAACCACCGCGCGAAATTTCGTGGTTCACCGACGACACAAAGACATTCCCGTTGAAACGATCGCCCAAGCCAATAAGCTCAATCAAATGTCCCGGTTTCACATCCGGAAAACCTTGAAAGCTCAAACGTCCCTTGATTTTTGAAAGCTTGCTTTTCAACTTCCTGCCATCAATCCAGGATTGCAATTCATCTGACTTTAACTGTCCGCCATGTTTGAGATGAAATTTCGCCACGCCTGTTGTTTCTGCTAAATCCGAACTGCTCAGGTTGCCCGATTCGGTGCTGCCATCATCGGCCGAATCCAGCTCCAGCACTTCCAGGCTGGTGTTGTCCCACGATTGGCCATTCACTTCGGCATACTGACTGCGGCCATCAATTTCGGCTTCAAACTCCAGTATATTCGTTCCGTAGGTTAAACTCAAAACCGGCGCGGCGCTTAAATCAGGTGCTTTAAAGCTAAGTTTGCCATCGTCTGCTAAAATCAACTTGTTACAGGCATCGGCACGGCTCAGCAAAAAATCCCAATCCGTTGCGTGCATTTGAACCAAACGAGCGTTGGTAAAGTCTGAGGCTTCGATTTCATCCGGCTCCAACCCGTTTTCTCCGGCCAACTGCTCACAAACATCGCTGTCCCTCTGGTCGTGAAAGTACCGGCTGTTCCGGTTCAAAGTCATTTTATAGGCTTTATCGCGACATTCAATCATCAAAAGCGACGAATTATTTCGACGGGTTTTCAGGGCATGTTTGGTAATCACCCCTTTAAACAAGCTTTGTTCTTCGGAATTGTAGCCCACCTGGATTTCCAGCTCGTTGCCGGGCAGGAACAAGGCGCCGCTGCTGATTTCAAAGTCCTCGTCAGACGCCGAACCATCGCGAATATTTACTTTGGCGAAAGCAATCCGGTTCACTTCCTTAACAATTTGGATTCCCATGATCCCAACAGTATCGGGAATGGACTCACCATTGATCAAAAGTGTGATGGTCACCACTTCTGAAGGAGAAGAAATGGGTATGTTGCGCTCGCTACTCATCGTTTGGTTTTATCAATTGGCGGAAAATGAATTCGCGTGCCCACCGGAATCTGCCGCAAGCTGCGTAGCTTATTCGCTTTGGCCACTTCTCGGTAATAACCCGGATCGTTGTAAATCCGGTGCGCCATCAAAGGCAAATTTTCCTGATCCTTTATAATCCGCACATGGGTCAAGTCTGGCGATTCCGATCGTTCACGTGCTGCCCGCAAGGAGTCAGCCATTGACTCAACAAACAAACACTTGGCTTTGGCTCGAAGCGGCGTACCATCGGGTTTAAATAAGGAATAGGTGATGGTCAGATCCTTCAGCTTTCCCCGAAACAAAAAGCTTCCCCACTGAATTTGAAGCAAGTTGGGAGCATGCGTATCGCCATTGTACTTAAACACAATGTTTTTAAACCGGGCAAGCTGATCATCCACTGTTTCGCTTGTTTTTAAACCCAAAATATTGGCGCCCGGAAGTGGACTGTTCGCCAAAACGCCTGTTCCGTCGAACAGCAGGTCCGTTTCGAAATTCTGCGGCTTTTGCACCCGGAAACGAACATCAGCTCCGGTCGTACCATCAGCTTGCGACTCATCGAACACCGTACTAAACTTCTGTTGTATCTGTTCGGGATTGACCAATACTTCATACTCAAAATCATCGCCCGAACGCGGGTTAAACGGTTCGGTGCTTTCGCAGACGTTGATTTTCATCTTGGTCAGTTTTCCTTCAAGGCCGGTAAATAGCTCCATTTTATCGCTCCGTTTTTTGTTTCAGAATTTCCATGACCTGCTCCACACACTCCTTAATCAGCTCCTCCCGTGAGTTTTGGTCACGCAGGGGAGATGCGCCGGCTTCGTCGCGCGGGTTTTCCGACACGTTTGCCCTGACTACAATTTCTCGTACAATAACCGGCATAAGCGCTAGATTTTGAGGATTTTGAAATAGTTATACTGCAACTTGATGGATTCGACCACCACTTTACTTTCCGAAGCATTGAAGCCGGAAACCGACCACGACACGGGGTAAGCGTTTACCACATACCAGGCGGCCACCGGAACATGATCCGCATTGAGCAAGGCAATGGTCAGGTTGGTGGGTTGAAAGTTGAAACTCTCAATGGCATTACGGCACCACAGTAAAATTCCGGAACCGGTAAACATGCCCCGCTTCAACACGATGTTTTGATACTTCGTGCGAGTAGGAAGCTGGTGTGTGAACCGGTTTTCACCTCCCTCCTTGAATTCTTCCGTTTCCACATCCACCGACAAGCCTTCCACTTCCTGGAAGCGAAAGTCGCTGGGAAATTGTGGCAGCAGCTCGAAAACAACAGAGAAATGAAATCCAACAGGTGGATAGGTAAAGTCCATGTTCGTTGTGGTTTAGCTCATTTCCATTGACAGACCTTCGTGCGCCAGTTCGAGCGTTTCAATGGCGACTTCATTTCCGTCTGATTTCAGGTCGGTACTTTGCACCTTAACAGGCCAGGCATTCTTAATTTTCCAGGTCAGTACCGGTGCGTGCTCCTCGTTCAATAAACTGATGATGATGTCGCGACGCTCAATGGTATTCAGTTTCACGGTGTTCCACCACTCAAAAAACTCGTTGTCTTTCTGAAAAACGCCCCGCTTGAGGGTGATGTTGGAAAACTTCTGCATGCCCGGCATTTTCAGCTTGCTGTACTCCGGCATAGAACCATCGCGGTATTCGATTACTTCCGTTTCGACATCGAGGCCGGACACTTCGGAAAAACCGAGTTTGGTACCTGCCCATTCAACCTGAAAATGAAATTTTGGAATTGGATATTCAGCCATAATGTTTCGTTTTTAAATCAGTTAATAAAGGTTTTCGTGTTAGGATTCCTGCAGTTTGTGAGAGAACCGGAGGATGATAAATTCTGCCGGACGAACAACTGCCATCCCAATTTCAATATTCATGCGTCCTTCCAGGATATCGAGCGAGGTCATGGTTTCTCCCAAGCCCACCTTCACAAAGTAGGCGTCTTCGGCTTTGGCGCCCGCTAAAGCTCCGGCACGCCATTGTTTGGTCAGGAAGTTCTCGATCATCGCTTTTACGCGTACCCAGGTATTGGCATCGTTGGGTTCGAAAACCACCCACTGTGTTCCCTTTTTGATGGACTCTTCGGCGAAGTTGTAAAACCGGCGAACGGGAACATAGCGCCATTCGTTGTCGTTTCCGGCTAAGGTACGCGCCCCCCAGACGAGGGTTCCTTTTCCATAGAAGGAGCGAATCACATTGATTGACTTTCCGGTTGAATGAACATTCAGCCCTTCCTGCTCTTCGCTGGTCACTTTTTTGTCGGGGCCAATCACTTCGCGGACACCCACATTGGCAGGAGCTTTCCACACCCCGCGGTTGCTGTCGACCCGGGCATAAATACCAGCCACAGCAGCTGATGGTGGCAAGGTGACACTCAACTTGCCCAACTGCACCTTAATCAGGTTATACAGTTCCATGTCGGCGGTAATGTCGCTGAGCTTATCGCCATCGTAGCTGGTTGTACCGACCGGAGGATCCGTTTCGGTATGGGCAATGCTCACATCACTCTCATTGTAAACATAGGGCAAAATGGTTCTTAACCAGGGATAGTAAACCGCGCCATATTTCAGGTATTCGGTTCCCATACTGATGTTGGAACGCAAGGTATCGGCAAAGCCGGAAGCCTGGTTGTAGGTATCCAAAATCGTAAAGCGGTCCTGCAACTTCTGGCATTGGGTCAATGCATCCTGGTAAAGGCCATAGAAGTTGGCAACAGTTGAAACACCGGTCGCGTCGGGAAAAACAATCAGGGTAGGTTCATCTTCCTTAGCCAGTTCGGCCAATCCGCCGTTGGCGCCCAAATCAGTTTTAGCGATGGTGGCTGAATAGTCGCCAACCGAAATAATGTAACACGGTCCGCCCCCATTGGCAAAATACATTTGCAGCGAATAGTACATCAAAAAGCTCGATTTGGTAGCTGGCTCAGGCACTTCAATGGTGCGGGTTAAATTACCCGATGTGTCATAGGTATCGTCAATGTTGACAACAATACCCGTTTCGGGTTGAGCGCCACCAAAGTACTCCTTGTATTCAAGCAAGGACGTGATGCGGGTGGGCACGCTGGTTAAAGACTGGTTGTTCTTTTTCGCTTTCTCGGTATAGCCGATAAAAGCCGGGATAGCAGTTTCAACCTCTGCTATGGACGGAGGCAACAGGGAGATTTCCTCGATGTATACGCCCGGAGTTTTGTACGTTTTGGCCATAATTAGTTAAATTTTGAACGTCAGAGATAAACATAGATATCTGAATAAATGGTAGCAGGATCGCCCGGATCCGGTTTAATCAATTCGGGACCGGGATTTGGCAGATCGTTAATCAGGACAGAAGCCGCATCTGTTTGGTCGCTTCGCAAAGCGATTCCTTTTATTGGCGCTTCTTTTAGGGGTATGGGATTATTGGAAACAAAAACATGGTCTCCACTATGCGTAAATTCCCAGGGCGTGTCGGTTTCGCGAACACCCGGGTTAATCAATTCCAGTTCGTTGCGGTTAATTACTTTGTAGCGCCATAAGGTTTCCCGGCGCTTAAAGGCCAACCGGTAGGTTTTGGAAGAAACCAGCCCGGCGTTGGTAAACCATTTGTAGCCAACATCAACCTGGCTAAACAGCTCGACCACACCGAAGTAACTGGCCAGCGCCAATTCGCCGGCATAATAAAAGCGGTCCAGTTCGCCACCATCGAGCATCAACTTGTAACGTCCGGCAGAAAAGCCTTCGAGTTGAAACTGAAAGTTGTAATGTTCGTCTACCGGGGCCAGCTCCTGCGACGCAACCACCTCATCCGTATCCATCCATACCAACTCGGCCGTCTTATTGCCGGCATTTCCATCGTGAATGTAGCTGTAAACCTTTCCCGACGTCTTGATCTGATCAGCCGAAGAGGTGGTATCATTTTGGTTCAACAACAAGGAATCGGAGCCGGTGTTAAAAACCTCGCGCTTGTTGTTGGCCTGGTTCGAAAAATAATAGACTTTGGAGGCGCCTGGATCAAAAGGCAAATTGGAGAAGTTGACAAACAACGGATTATTCAGGTGCATTAAAAATACCAGTTTAAACGGCACCGAAACCATATCCTTTTGTAGTTTGCCGGTTTCATCAACAGCGGCAAACAGCCGGAAACCAACAGCTACATCTTTTTGTTTCAGTCCCAGGTTGCGCAAAATACGCCGGGTAGCCTGTTCAGGTATAAACTGAAAGTCGCCGGATTGCAAGGCCTGGTAGTAATCGTTCCAAACCTGCAGTTCCACTATTTTCTGGTAATTGAACAACTGCATGGCTTACGGATTAAGGTTAGCTTCGGTAATCGGTGGCGCATCCATCTTGATGTTGTCGTCGTAAATAGCCAGCAACTTCACTTTATACATCACCGAGCACATCTGTTTGGCTCCGAGTGCTCCCCACAAGTTGTTTTGCTGCTCAAAAGAGAGGGTAACCAATTCGGTACTTAGCTTGGCAATCTGATCATTCAGATCGGGATAGTTGGCTGGTGTGAAAAGGCTGTGCGACTGGAAGTAGCTAATCACGTAAGAAATGAATTTCAGCGATTCGCGGTAACCAAACTCATCTTCCCCAAAATTGGACGAGATTAAAACGTAAAGGTTCACCATCACTTTCGGATCGGTTTTGGCGATGGTACCCTGCGGGGTTTCGCGATACAGGTTCTGATTTTTCATGACCCGCTCCTCTTCAATATTGACCAGGGTCATCGCCAGGTTCGAAACCTGCAGTTTTTCATTTTTATCGAAAATCGGAATCAATTCCACCTTATCCTCTGAACCGGTTCGTATTTTCAGGTAATTATTGAGCTGAGTTTTTAAGAAGAAAAGAGCAAGTTCAATCATATCAAAATCGTTTTATGAATCTCGAAACTGAATGTCTGATAAACTTAATGTGTTTCTGAGAAACACCGCTTTGTCTCAACCCGGAAGATGGATAAAAGAGGAGGTTTTTCGATTAGTGGATGTTGTACCTCCTCTTTTTACGTCCGGGCAACGGATCGTTTCACAGATAAAACAAGACTATCCAACACCACAATAATCAAACTTTACGACCTTTTTCTAATTTTATCTTGCACTAGTTAATTCCCTTTCCAACTAAAAGGTAACCAGTTTTTTTCATGTTTTTTAACAGCTTTTTTAAAGATTATCAAAATGTTTTCAGACCAGATCAGTCATAAAATGTAAACTAATGAAAATAAGTTCAACAAGAATCAGTCAATAAGCATTCGAATAAAAAATGGTACAGCCTACATAAACGCACATTAAAGATCAATTTATCCGTTTCTAAAGTAGTCAGACAAACATAGCAATCAAAAAATGCCCCTTTAAGTCTTTTGATTAACGATATATTGGAGTGATTTTTTTTCGGAATTTTGTATCCAATTTAAAATTATATCCTATATTTGAAGACCAAACGGTCGGTTTATGAATACTACGAAAGAACATATTGTGTTGATTGCCTCCAAACTGTTTCTTCAGAAGAACTTTAAAGAAGTGACTATGAAGGAGATTGTAAAGGAAACAGGCTTATCCAAAGGCGCATTTTATCATTATTTTGAAAGTAAAGAGCAACTTTTTATTGAAGTGCTCGATTATTTTTTTCAGCAGGTTTTCCACAACTATGAAAGTTACTCCAAGAAATCATTTTACCAGTTCTACCATGACTATATTGACGACACCATAAATCTAACCAGGAAATACCTCGCAAATTTTGATATTGGGCAGAGCGAGGCGTCCATTACCCTGAACTACTTCTCACTAATATTCGATGCCTTAAAACTTTTCCCGGAATTCAGGGAAAGAATGATAACAGAGTTTAATAAAGAAATTGGCTACTGGACCGAAGCTGTGGAGCGTGCACGCAGCAAAGGTGAAATCAAGTCGGAGATGACAAATAAGGAAATCGGCGAACTGTTTATGTACCTCAGCGACGGCGTAGGAATGCACATGATTATGAGGGGGGAAACCATTGAAAATATGGTCAAACCCTTTCAACATCTCTGGAATAAATTTTATGAGCAAATAAAGGCCTAAAAATTTTTTAACTAATACAGACCGGACGCCCGGTTTATTTTTTAATTAACAGCAAACCGAATGTTCGGTTTACAATACAACACGATGAAAATAAAAGAAATACTCACTTTGGCATTTGTGATACTTGGATTAATAAATGCTTCTGCGCAAGATACAATTATGGATTTGTCGCTTAATCAGGCCTGTTCCCTGGCGGTTGAAAAAAATGTGCAGGTACAGAATGCTGAACTCGAACAGCAGAAAACACAGTTCCAATTCAAGGAAAGCCAAAGTAAACTTTACCCGCAACTGGAAGGGTACAGCTCATTCAGCTACTATTATGCTATTCCGAAGATGATTGTCCCTGGCGAGCTTTTCGGACAAAGCGGGCTGATTCCTGTCGAAATTGGTACCAAATACGACTGGAGCAACGGCTTTAAAGCCACCCAGGTACTGTACAACCAAAGCTATTTTACTTCGCTTAAACTGGCCCGGCAAATGGAAAACTTAAGTAAACTTTCGCTGCTGCAGCAAAAAGAAGAAATTGTTTACCAGGTTTCGCAGGTTTATTTCCTATGTCAAAACACGGCAAAGCAGGTGGATCTGCTTTCCAAAACGATGTCAAATACCAACCGTTTACTGGAGATTTCCAAATTGCAAAGCGACAACGGGGTCATCCGGAAAGTGGACCATGCCAGGGTACAGGTAAACAAAAACAACCTGCAAACCCAGATCGATAACCTGGAACAGCTACATCAGCAGCAGCTCGGATTATTAAAGTATTTGACAGGCATGGAACCGGACCTTCCAATTTCGCTTTCCGATTCCCTGTCTGCTGAACCGGCAATGGCCGTGCGGGAACCGGTCGATTTTAACAGCCGGTCCGAAATACAACGACTCAACAAACAAACGGATATCTCCCGGTTGTCGCTCAAAAGCAACAAGCAGGCCTACCTGCCTACCCTTTCCGGTTTTGGGCAATATTATTACCAGGGACAACGCAACGAATTTGATTTCTTCAAAGGCGGAGAGGATAAGTTCTTTAAAGTAGGATTCGTGGGAATCAGCTTAAATATCCCGGTATTCGACGGTTTTGAAAAGCATTTCAAAATAAAACAACACCATATCGAACTGATGCAGTTGCAGAACACCCGAAAAAACACCATCAACCTGTTCTCGAAAGAATATACCGATGCTGTGCGGCAATACAACAATTGCCGCACGGCCATGCTCCGACAGGAGAAAAACATGACAATAGCTGAAGAAACCTACGACATCAGTTTACAGAGATACCGGCAACAGGTGGTTCCGCTTTCCGATTTGCTTCTTTCGGAAAGCGACCTGACCGAAGCACGATTGTCGTACTACAACGCCCTGATGCAGTTAAAAAACGCCAGGCTGGACCTGAAAAAGGCAAAAGGTGAATTACTCAATTTTTAAAACAGCAATAGCAATGAAAACAATTCGGAAATACGGAACAATCCTAGCAGCCCTCGCGATCGTGTTGCTGTTGGGCTACAAGTTATTCAACAATAAGCAACATCTGGATAACGAACTCAAAGCCATGAGTGAATACAGCTCCGTTATTCCGGTGGAAGTGGTTAAGCCGGGTGTCAGTAAACCGACACAGCTTCTGCTGGAAAACGGGACTGTTCGCTCGGGGAGCGGGATTACGGTTTTGTCGGAAACGTCAGGGAAGATAATTTTTGCAACCGGGCAACCAGGAGAGCAGGTTTCCGCAGGGCAAACGCTGGTCCGGGTAGAACGCGGTGTTATCGAAAGCCAGTTTGAATTGGCTAAGCTAAGGCTCGAAAATGCGGAAAAGGACCTGGAGCGTTATAAAAACCTGGCGGGTGGCGATGCAGTAACCAAACAGCAACTGGAAAACTCAAAACTGAATTACCGGAATGCCCTGGCAAACTTCACGAGCCTGAAAAAACAACTGGAGAATACGGAAATACAATCGCCGGTAAACGGAACAATAGCCGGCAGGTTTGTCGAAACCGGCGATAACCTGTTGACTTCGGCAAAGGTATTTTCCATCCTCGAAGAAAATAAAATGGTTTTTGTGGTGAGGATCGCAGCGAATAATATCCGGCAAATTATAAAAGGACAACGCGTGGATGTCCGTCTGGATATCATCGCGGATAAAATATTTCCGGGTGAAGTAAAAAGTATCGGCGTGGTCCCCGATCTGTCGGGCAGGTATGAAGTTGAAATCAGCCTGAAAGAAAATGACAGCCGGTACCGGGAAGGGCTCAACGGAACTGTCGGCTTCGAAACCGCTGAGGTAAAAGGAGGTTTGGTCATTCCCCGGAAATGCATTGAAGGGAGTATTCATGACGCCGTTATTTATCTGCTTCAGGGCGATACAGTCGTTTCGCGCAAAATAGAAGCAGTTTCATTGAACGAAACCGAGGCTTTAGTAACAAAAGGATTATTTTCCGATGAAAAAGTGGTGCTTTTCGGGCAAATCAACCTTCAGGACGGAACCAGGGTCCGTGTTTTAAACCAATAAAATCAAAAACATGAATCTATCTGAATTAGCTGTAAAACGTCCAACCTTGGTTGTCGTTATTTTTATCGTACTGGTATTTCTAGGGGTTATGAGTTTTACCTCGCTGAGCTACGAATTGTTCCCGAAATTCGCCTCCCCGGTTTTTACCGTCTCCACCGTTTATCCGGGCGCCGGGCCGTCTGAAGTAGAAAACAGTGTATCCAAGCGTATCGAAGAAGCAGTATCAGGGCTTTCCAATGTGGAAACCGTCCGATCCATATCCCAGGAAGGAATTTCCATGATCATTGTCGAACTAAAGCAAAAGGCGGATATCGATGCAGTGGTAAATGAAGCTGTACGTAAAGTGCAATCGGTAAGAAGTTTGCTTCCGCCACAGGTGCTGGAGCCTTCCATCTCGAAATTTTCAGTGAACGACCTGCCGATAATGACCCTGAGTGTGAGCGCTGGTATACCCGCCGCTGAATTGTACGATGAGTTGAACTACCGCATCATCCCGGCATTGGCAAAAATCGAAGGCGTCGGTGAAATCAGCCTTATAGGCGGAACCGAGCGGGAAATACAGGTCAATATCGACCACAACAAACTGGATAACAACAACCTATCGATATTGCAGGTGGTGCAGGCGATACAGGCTTCCAACACCGAATTCCCGGCAGGAAAAATTACAAATACCAACCGCCAGACTTTGTTACGAATGTCGTCAAAATATACCCGGATAGCTGATATTGCAAACCTGACCGTTTCACAAATGCCTGATGGTTCGCTGATGAAGCTGAAAGATATTGCAGAAGTAACAGATGCAGAGAAAGATGCTTCTACTATTTACCGGGTCAACGGGATACAGGCGGTCGGACTGCAAATCAAAAAGCAGGAAGATGCCAATGCCGTTACGGTTTGTGATGCCGTTGAAAACGAAACGGTTTTATTGGAAAAACAATATTCGGGCATCAACCTGAAGTTTACCGTCCCACAGGATGGTTCGGTAATCATTCTCGATGCAGCCCGCTCGGTAGGTAAAGACCTGACGCTGGCTGTTATTCTGGTCACCTTTATCATGTTCTTTTTCCTTCACAGCGGGCGCAATGCGATCATTGTCATGATTGCCGTGCCTTTGTCGCTGGTCGCTTCCTTTACCGGCATGACCCTGCTGGGATATTCCCTCAACCTGATGACCCTGCTTGCCATGTCGCTGGTCATCGGAACCCTGGTGGATGACGCCATTGTCGTGCTCGAAAATATTTACCGGCACCTCGAGATGGGCAAAAGCCGGTGGCAGGCCACCGTCGACGGAGTGAAAGAAATCGGACTCAGCGTGGTCTCCATCACATTGGTACTGGTCGTGGTATTTCTCCCGGTAGCTTTGTCCGAGAGTATGATTTCACCGATCATCGCGCCCTTTGCCATGGTTATTGTGATCACCGTGTTGCTAAGTCTTTTGGTAGCATTTACAGCCGTCCCCCTGCTTACCTCGCGTTTTTCAAAACTTGAAAAGCTGAACCGTAAAACATGGTGGGGAAGGTTGATTACACTGTTCGAAAAAGGCGTCGACAGCTTTTCACAACTGATCATGCACCTGCTCAACTGGTCGTTGCGGCACAAATTTGTAACGCTGGGTGTGGCAACACTTTTGTTTATCAGCTCTATTTTGTTAACGACCAGTGGTTTTATCGGAACCGAGTTTATCAGTGCCGGCGACATGGGAGAGTGTATTGTTACGGTTGAATATCCCAAAAAATTCACCTTGAAGCAAAACAACCAGGCAAGCCGGAAAATCGAAGAAATCATCAGTCGAAAACAGGAAGTTGTCGACGTATATACAACCGTGGGAAGCACCTCGGGCATGCTGATGTCACAAAGCGGGAACTACAAATCGGAAATCAACATCAAGCTGGTCGATAAAACCCGGCGTGAACAGTCATCTGCTGTTTTCGTAAAAAGACTGGAACGCGAAATCAACGAAACGGTTCCGGATGTAAAAGCCCGGTCGGCGGTGGTGAGCATGATTGGGGGCGCCGATGAAGCCCCGGTACAAATTATTTTTCAGGCGGCAAATACGGACACGCTTTTTGCTTTTGCCGAAAAAATGCGTCATGAAATTGTGCAAATCCCCGGCACAAACAACGTGAAGCTGAGCATTGAAGGCGGTTCGCCCGAAGTGGTGATAAAAATTGACAAGGATAAGATGGCCCGGCTGGGCTTGTCGCCCGAAGTGGTTGGGGCAACCATTCAAACTTCATTCAGCGGGAACACCGACAGCAAGTTCCACTCCGGCGACTACGAGTACGACATCAATGTCCGTCTCGATGCTATCAACCGTCAGTCGGTCAGCGATGTGGAAAACCTCACTTTTCTGAACAATTCCGGGCAAACCGTTAAGCTGAAACAATTTGCCGGCATTACCGAACAGCGTGGAACTTCAAAGCTGGAACGTTTCGGGCGGATTTCATCCATTACCCTCGAATCGCAGGCTATTGGAAGAGCCGTGGGCGACATCGGCAACGACATCTTTGCCTTGCTTGATAAGACAAACTTCCCTGAAGGCGTGACCTGGTTGCCTTACGGCGACCTGAAATACCAGGATGACGCCTTTGGCAGCCTTGGGGCGGCTTTGCTGATTGCCATTGTTTTGGTTTACCTGATTATGGTGGCCTTGTACGAAAGTTACCTGCATCCTTTTGTGGTACTGTTTTCCATTCCGCTTTCCATCATCGGAGCGCTGTATACACTGGCTTTGTCGCAACAGTCGTTAAGTATATTTAGTATGCTGGGCATTATCGTTCTTGTGGGACTGGTGGCAAAAAATGCCATCCTGGTGGTCGATTTTACAAATTCGCTCAGAAAAGAAGGAACGGGAATTACAGAAGCCCTTGTCAGTGCTGTCCAACTCCGTCTGCGGCCCATCCTGATGACGGCTATATCAACAGTTGTCGGGATGTTGCCGATTGCCTTGTCACACGGCGCCGGCAGCGAGTGGAAAAGCGGACTGGGATGGGTATTAATTGGTGGAATGACCAGTTCTATGTTGTTGACGCTTATTGTAGTCCCGGTGGTTTACCTGGTTGCCGAAGAAAGCAAAAGCTGGATTGTTGCACATCTTTTCTACGAAAGTCCTAAAACGGCACAACAGGAACAATTTCAAAATTAATTTACTTTTCCAGATATGCCCATACCGGTGGACTACAGTCTACTGATATCGTGATAAGTGATCTACTCCCAGCAGTTTGTTGCGGACGAATTAGTACAGAATGCTACTGAATGATTTATGATGAAACACTTTTAAAATTACTGGCTTTCCTCGTGTTTTGTTCCAGGGTCAACGCATTTAATTTGTGATTAATTTCAGCAGGAACTTGTTGTCCCAGCCAGCCCTGAGCCTTTTTGATTTGAGGCTTCCCTTGGAACCGTTCTTTTTCAATATATTAAGGGCAATTTTGTTGACAAGGGCAAAGTTTTGGGCTGCCATCCCGGCCCTCTTTCTTTGGCTGTCCTCCCCAAAAGTCATGTCCAGTGTCCAGTGCAATGAGTTTTCCACGCCCCAGTGCATCCTGATATATTGGTTAAAACGATCAGCCGAGGTATTCAAACTACTGATGTAGTAACGGGTCTCATGTTCGGTTTTGTCACGGACAATCCGTTGGGTGGTAATTTTTATAATACTTGACAGTCCTTCCCATTTTTCCTTCCCGTGCAAAAACTCCAGGTCGTTGATCACTTCACACTTGCGTGTTTCTATCCGTCCATGTCCTTTTTCGGTCACTTCGTGAATTGAATCAGGTTGCTGCACCCGGAAAATGCTTTCGGTTTCCTCCCTTAATTCTTTTTGGTTCCCTTTTAAGGCCAGCACGTAGTCGCCTTCTCCCTTCACAATGCCTTCTGCTATTTTGGTTTGTGTGCCCATAGCGTCAATGGTTACAATGCAGCCTTTGATATCCAGAATCTCCAGCAATAAAGGGATGGTGGTGATTTCGTTGGATTTCCCCTCCGATTTGCATTGTCCAAGCACCAGCCCGTTGTAGCCGGCCCAGGCATTGACCAAGTGGACCGGAGACTGGCCGTGAAAAGTGTCTTTTGATCCCCTTGCCGTTTTCCCGTCAATGGCAATCAACTCCAGATCAATATCTTTATCCTTCAGCGAAGCGGCCCATTGGGCAAACAGCTTCTCAAATTTTTTGGGATTGAGCATCGAAAAAACCCGGTTGATCGTATCGTGTGAGGGGATGCCATTGGGTAGTTTCAGGAAGGTTTTTAAAAAATCGACCTTGGTTTTCCCGAACAACTCGATCGAGTCCCACGACTCCGCCCCACATAAGACTGCAATGATGGCCAGGATAACAATATCCAACAACAGGTGCTTCTTGTTTCGTTTTATTCTTGGATCGTTCAATCCTGAAAAGTGTTTGTGCAATGATGTTTCCATAGTATCTTGTTTTCCACCAAAACTGGGAAACTACTGGCTGAATGCTGTACCACGGGAAGGACAAGTTATTGACATTCAAAGATGGACATATCAACAAACATTCAAAAAAATTTGGTTTTCACAATTTAAACCCGGATTCATGTTGATAACCTGTGAACAAACCCCACTCAAAAACTGATTTTTTCAAAAGTCATGCGTTGGCCCTGTGTTTTGTTCTTCATTCGGGTAAAAAATTAATACTTTTGCCACATCTCGTTAGGGGTGTCTGCTGTGGGCAGGCTGAGATTATACCCTGGAACCTGAAATGTATCATAACAGCGGAGGGAAACGAGGAATGTATTTGAATTTACAACAAACAAGAATACAGGCCGTTTCGCATTTCTGCGTGACGGTTTTTTTATTTTAAAACATTTGCAATGAGTGAAAATATCAAAAATGGTTTCGACGAGCACGCATCGAAATACGATGCATGGTTTATAAAAAACACCAATGTGCTTTATTCCGAAGTAAAGTTGGTCGCACATTTTCTTGAGAGTTCTGATAATATATTTTCGGTGGGTTGTGGCAGCGGCCTTTTCGAAAGGATGCTGGAAAAAAACTTTGGCATTTCAATAAAAACCGGGTTGGAACCATCAGAAGGAATGGCGGAGATTGCACGAAAACGGGGGATGACAGTAGAGATAACCACCATCGAACAGGCTGTGTTGGGAAAAGAAAAATACGATACGGTTTTGTTTAACGGCACGCCCAGTTACATTACTGATTTGCAGTCGGCATTTGATAAAGCTTTTGCTGCACTTCTCCCGAGAGGAAAAGTAGTAGTGGTTGACGTGCCCAAGGAAAGTTCGTATGCTTTGTTATACAACTTGGCAAAGGCCGTTGGTTCCTGGGAACATCCTTTGCTGGAAGGTATTCATCCGGAAGACCCGTATCCCATCGAATTTGTAAAAATAGCCAATTGGCGAACAACTGCAGAAAAGGTGGAGATGTTGCAAAAATCGGGCTTCTCCGATTTCAAATACGCCCAGACCCTTACCCACCACCCCATATATTCAAACAACACAGCAGAAGAACCTTGTGAAGGATACAATCGCGGAGATTATGTCGCCATTTGTGCCCGTAAATTATTTTAATACAACCGAAAAATTACAACCACAATGATAAACGCAAAATCGATTTCAGCAGATTTATCGGCTTTAAGGGCTAACAATCCTTTAGTGCACAACATTACCAATTTTGTTGTAATGAACAACACCGCCAACGCGTTGCTGGCTATTGGCGCTTCGCCTGTAATGGCACATGCTGTTGAGGAAGTGGCAGATATGGTCACTATTGCTTCTTCGCTGGTAATTAATATGGGAACTTTAAGTCCGCATTGGGTTGATGGAATGGTTAAGGCAGGAATCGCGGCAACAGCCAAAGGGATTCCGGTTGTTTTTGACCCCGTGGGCGTTGGGGCGACTCCTTACCGCAACCAGGTAGCTTCAAAGATTATTTATAAATGCAAACCCACACTTATTCGCGGGAATGCTTCTGAAATAATGGCATTGGCCAAAGAGAATGTGGCAACCAAAGGGGTTGACAGCACAGTGTCGGCCAACGCTGCTTTGGATGCAGCCAAAAACCTGGCCCGTGAAACCGCGACGGTAGTGGTCATCAGCGGTGCCGAGGATTTTATAACCGATGGAGAACATGTTATCTCCATAAAAAACGGTTCACCTATGATGCCCAAAGTTACCGGAATGGGCTGCACGGCAACAGCTGTTTTGGGAGCTTTTGCTGCGGTGAATAAAAATACTTTGCTTGCAGCAGCTCACGGAATGGCAGTCATGAGTATTTGTGGTGAAATTGCTGCAAAAAAATCTGCTGGCCCGGGGAGTTTGCAAATGCACTTTATCGACACATTATACACCCTGACTGATAAAGATATTGCTGATGTTTTTATCGGTTAAATGAGAATAACACATGAAATCATTCGATTTAAGCTTATACCTGGTAACCGACCGCGACTTGTCGCTTGGCCGTCCGCTGGATTGTGTTGTGGAAGAAGCTGTAAAAGGCGGCGTTACCATGGTACAGTTGCGTGAAAAGAATTGCAGCTCACTGGAATTTTATCAACTGGGCCTTCGGCTTAAAGCAATATTGAAAGCACCAGGAGTTCCGCTTATTATTAACGACAGGCTGGATATTGCGCTAGCGGTGGATGCCGATGGTTTACATATCGGGCAAAGTGATTTGCCATGGAACGTTGCACGGCGGCTTTTAGGCAAGGATAAAATACTTGGGCTGTCGGTTGAAACCATGCAGCAGGCCGAGGAATCCAATCACCTGGACATTGATTACATTGGGATTTCTCCGGTTTTTGTCACGCCAACCAAAACCGACACGTTCAAACCTTTTGGGCTGGAAGGGATAAAAGCGGTCAGTGCTATTAGCCGTCATCCCAATGTAGCCATCGGCGGAATTAATCTCGAAAATGCGGGCCAGATCATGGCTCATGGAGCAAACGGAATTGCAGTGGTTTCCGCCATTTCTTCGGACGAAAACCCACGTCAAGCTGCTGAATTATTAAAAAATGCAATTAAAAAATAAACCTATGAAATGGAGTGAAAAAGCCTGGCGCAAGTGTGCGCCTGTTTACGCGGAAATATTGAAATTACCTTTCTTGAATGAATTGATGAACGGAATTCTGCCTCAGGAGAAATTTATTTTCTATTTGCAGCAGGATGCGCTTTACCTGGCAGCGTATGGGAAAATTTTAGCGGGCATTGCCGTAAAACTCGACAGGAAAGAATGGCGCGAAGATTTTATAAAGTTTTCGTCCGATACCGTCTCGGTAGAACAGGCATTGCATCAGTACTATTTAAAGGATGTGAATCAAGATGTTGAGCCCACACCAACCTGCGCTCTTTACACCGGGCACATGTACCGGCAATTGGCTGGCGCTTCTATTGAAGAGGCATTGGCTGTGGTGCTTCCATGTTTTTGGGTGTACAACGAAGTGGGCGATTACATTTTGGAAAACCAAACAAGAAATGAGAATCCGTATCAACCGTGGATTGATACCTATGGAGGCGAAGATTTTGCCCTTGCTGTACAAAAAGTAATTGCCATTTGTGACGAAGCAGCCGAAAATACGACTCCTGCCCGGCGTGAATTGATGGACCAAGCCTTCAAAATGTCTTTTAAAATGGAGTGGATGTTCTGGGATAGCGCCTGGAGATTGGAACAATGGCCTGTTTAACCGGGACCAAATTGGCTTTTTAAAGATTAAAAGAGAAACAAAAAATGAACTATAAACGCGTTTTAAGCATAGCCGGAAGCGATCCCAGCGGAGGTGCCGGCATCCAGGCTGATTTAAAAACTATTTCGGCATGTGGCTGTTTTGCCACAACAGCCATAACTGCTATTGTTGATGAAAATACAATAGGGGTTTTCGGGGTGCATCCGGTGCCTATCAACTTTGTGAAAGGGCAAATTAAATCCGTACTAGACGATATTGGAACCGATGCCATAAAAATAGGTATGTTGCACTCCTCTGAACTAATTTGGGCGGTTAAAGAAACTTTGCTCCCGTATGGTATCCGAAATATGGTTTTGGATCCGGTAATGGTAGCAACATCGGGCGATAAGCTTTTACAGGACGAAGCCATTTCAACCTTGAAAAATGAACTGATTCCCATGATGAGGGTAATTACGCCTAATGTCCCCGAAGCCGAAATCCTTTCCGGAAGGAAGATTTCCCGGCAAGCAGATTTGCCTATGGTGGTAAAAGAATTGTCGTGTAACGGGACAGTATCGGTACTTCTCAAAGCCGGTCATTTGACAGAAGACGAGTTGGTGGATGTTTTTTACAATGCCGAAACAGATAACATCATTGAACTCCGTTCGCAACGAATTGCTACCCGGAATACGCACGGAACAGGTTGTACGTTTTCGTCAGCAGTGGCTTCGTTTCTGGCCAAGCAGTTACCGTTGAATGATGCCATTCGCAGTGCAAAAGACTACATCAGCCAAGCTATTGTTAAAGGTTCGGTATACGAAATCGGGAAGGGTCACGGACCGGTACATCATTTTCATCAATTCTGGAAATAATGGGGTTATGGCACCGGGTGATTTGCAAAAGAATTGTAGAAGGTAACTGTCCCCATTTTTTATCAAATAATAAACTAACCGGTTTATTCTGGAGCTGGCCGGTGCTACGCTCCCACTAAAGTGCTTTGATTAAATAGTTGAATTCTCTGATTTCAATTTACGGTAAATTGGGATGGAAAATCCGGTGTTAATATGGAGCGGATATTCAATGTGCTCCGGTTGCCCGCCAACTCCAGTATACATCCGAGAGTCCGAATAAAAATCGACTATCGATTTTATACTGTAACAATTTTGAAACATTTTACTAAGGTAAATTTAAAGTAGACCATTCACCTTGCGTCCACAATAACAGCCTCTTAATCAGCTACTATAACCGACCACATTTAAACTTCTTTTAACAAATGGCTTTCGTTTCTTAAAATTCAAATAACCATCTGAGACTATCTCAATAAGCTAATATGTTGTTTGTTACAAAACAATAAACATTTACATGACTTAGCATTTCGTTAATAGACAGATAACCATACCCCGTATGGATGCAATCTAATTTTGACCCGACTCAAATGAAAGATGAAACTAAATTAAAACCAGGCATTTCTTTTTTATTGGGAAAGACGCTGAAAAACCAAAATCCATACAAAATGAGAACAAAATTTATCTTGCTTCTATTTTTAAGTTTATTTCTTTTTAACCGAACAGTTTTTGCCACCAGCAATCCTGACCAGGAAACAAAGGAATCGTTTCCGGCCGGATTGTTGATGAAGAAAATTTGCCGCTTCCTGGCGCAACTGTTTTTATTCCAAGCATCCACGAGGGAGCAGTCTCCGACGCCAATGGTTATTTCCGGATCGTCAAACTCGATGAAGGGCAGTATGAGGTTTTTGTAAGATATATTGGTTTTAAAGACCAGGCAAAACAAGTACAGGTAAAAATTGGCGAAACAAGTATGGCCAACTTTCAGCTTGAAGCTGGTATCGAACTTAACGAAGTTGTTGTAAACGGCGCCCTTCAGGGACAATCAAAAGCATTTAACCAACAAAAAAATAGTATCAATATCAACAATATTATTTCATCAGATCAGGTTGGACGCTTTCCTGACGCTAATATTGGTGATGCCCTGAAACGGATTCCTGGTATCAATGTGCAGTACGACCAGGGTGAAGCCCGTTTTGGACATATCCGCGGAACAGCTCCAGAATACAATTCAGTGACCATTGACGGCGACCGGATCCCTTCGGCAGAAGCTGAAATCCGTTCCGTTCAACTTGATCTGGTCCCTGCAGATATGATCCAAAGCCTGGAAGTCAATAAAGTGGTTACGGCAGATATGGATGCAGATGCCATTGGTGGATCCATAAATCTGGTTACCAAATCGAACCCTTATTCCCAGCGGATTTCCGGGACGGTCGGGGCCACCTATAATTTTCTCACCGATAAACCTGCCGAAAACCTTTCACTTCTTTACGCCGACCGTTTTATCGACGGGAAGCTGGGGATGACCTTGGCTGGTTCATACCAAAACCACTAATTAGGCTCCGAAAACATTGAGGCCGAATGGGATAAAAGTGGCAACGGCATGATTATGAAAGAATTTCAAGTCAGGCAATACAATGTTCAGCGGTTGCGACAGAGTTATTCGGCTGCTTTCGATTACGCATTTAATGCCTCCAATAAAATTGACGCCAAAGTGATGTATAACCACCGTAACGATTGGGAAAACCGTTATCGTGTTGTGTATAAAAACCTGGATAAGCCGGGCAATTCAACAATCGAAAGAGAATTAAAAGCCGGAACAAAGAAAGATGCCCGGCTCGAAGACCAACGAACAGTCCATTTTTCGTTGAAGGAGGAACATCAGCTTGGCGCATTGGGCATTAAATGGAAAGGCGCTTATGCCAAAGCAAACGAAGACCGTCCCAATGAGCGGTATTTGCAATATGTATATAAAAAGATTACAATTGACCAGGACTTGTCGGACACCCAAAAACCAAAAGTGATTGTTCAGGAAGCCGCTGCCCGTGACTTTAGCAGCAACTGGAAATTTGACGAACTGACGGAAGAACACCAATATACCGAAGATATTGACAAAATTGTTGGCCTTGATTTCAAACTGCCGCTGTCACAAAAAAGTTCAATAAGTATGTTGAGGTTTGGCGCGAAATACAAAGGAAAAAGCAAAAACCGCGATAACGACTTTTATAAATATTCACCCGAAGATCAGACTGATTTTAACAACAAGGCATTTTCTCAAACAAGCGTTCAAACCAAAGATGATTTCCTGGCAGGCGACTACCAAACCGGAACATTCATTCAAAAGCAATTCCTGGGCAATCTGGATTTAAACAATGCTTCCCAATTTGAGAAAGAGCAAGATCCGGAAGAACTGGGTGGCAATTTTGATGCAAAAGAGAATGTATTTGCGAGCTATGTCCGGTTTGATCAAAAAATCGGCAAACTGGATTTGGTTGCGGGTTTACGTATGGAAAATACCAAGCTAAAATATTCCGGTAATGAAATTAGTTTAGATGAAGATGGCCATTTTGAAAGCCTAAAAAAGACAGATGTTGAAAAAAGCAGCTACACCAACGTCCTTCCATCCTTGCTAATAAAGTATTCTTTTGATGAAAACACACAATTAAAAGCCGCATGGACAAACACCATTGCGCGGCCACGGTATTTCGACTTGGTTCCCCATATTGAAATCAAGCGTGAGGATAACAAGGTCAGCATTGGAAATCCTGAGCTTGAACCCACTTCATCCATGAACTTTGACCTGATGATAGAACATTATTTTCAAACCGTTGGGATTATTTCCGGGAGCGTTTTCTATAAAAACATCAAAGATTTTATCGTTGAAGAAGTCAAAGACGATTATAGCTTTGCAGACAATACCTGGGATGAATTTAAGCAGCCAATTAATGCCGGAAACGCAAGCCTGCTTGGTTTCGAATTTGCATTTCAGCGCCAGCTAGATTTCCTGCCTGGATTCCTTCGCCAGTTGGGTTTTTACGCCAACTATACCTACACCAAATCCGAAGTCAGCGATTTCAGGATTAAAGGACGTGAAGACGAAGACCTGTCCTTACCTGGCACGCCTCAAAACAACTTCAACGCCTCGTTGTATTACGAAGGGAAAAAGCTCTCGGCACGGGTTTCGTACAACCATGCCAGCGACTTTATTGATAAGGTTGGCGGTGAAGCTTTTGAAGACCGTTACTACGACAAAGTAACTTACCTGGATTTAAACGCCAGTTATGCATTCAGCAAAAAGCTGCGTTTTTTTGCTGAGGCCAACAACCTGCGATACACGCCGCTTCTTTATTACCAGGGAAAATCAAACTACACCATGCAGGAAGAGTTTTACGATGTGCGGATCAATATAGGATTAAAATTTGACTTATAAACTTAAAGAACAATGAAGATACAGCCGATTTACTTCTACTTTAACACATTTAAAATCTTTGATATGAGCTGTTTATGTCCCACTGCCTTATTTTGTGACGTTGGTGCATTTGGTCAAAAAACTGTTCTTCGGTCATTTCTTTATAGAGCTTGAAGACGAACCATTTCTTGATGTCGTTGGCCGAAAGCAGCGGAAGTTCCTCGAAGTTTCGTAGTTTTTCCTTGAGTATAAACGAAGAAACCATAAAGTTCAAAGCAACCTGATGTTGCCACGCCAGCCACTTGCGGGTCTGAAACTGGTCGATTCCCAGTATTTGCTTGGATTCTTTGATGCAGTGTTCAACAAAGAACCGCTGAGCCTGCATGTACGCCAAGGCTTGGTGTGTGTATTGTTCCAGATTGGCATTGGTGAACGAATATTTTATTTCAATCGTGTTCTTTGCTGATTTTGTTTTTCGAATGACCAGCATCCGCGGCTCTATTTCGTTGATGTTTTTGTTCCAAATGAATACCCTTGCAAAGTGATACTCCCCAGTCAGTTTCCCTTTGGTTGTATTGCGGACCTTGATCTTTTCCCAATCACCGGGCTGAAGATTTTCCATGTACTTGGTTACAGTCATGTCCGGTGTTGATGCTTTGAGCCTTTTTGGGGCGGGCCCTCTGTTTGATTTACGTTCGGGAAGGAACAGCTCTGGCTGGTCGATGAATATTTTTTGGTCGCTGTGGATATCCAGCATATAAACATAGCCCATTTGGTCGATTGACCGGGCCAGGTTGGCATCGTTGCCGTAATAGCCATCGCCGCCGATAAAATCGAACGAAACCCCGTTTTGAACTTGTTGACGGATAATTTCTTCGGCCAATTCCAGTTTGGTCTTGAACGCCCTGTTCCCTTCGGGGATGCCGGCTTCCTCGCAACGCTCCGGATCCTCGCACCAATCTTGTGGCAGGTATAACCGGGCATCGACCATTGAAGCAAAATCACCGTTGCTCAGGCAGGCAAACACGGCAACCTGCGAATTGGATATTTTGCCCACATTGCCACAGTACTGCCATCCAACACCAACACTTTTATCGCCTTTCTTCACCCAGCCGCTTTCGTCAATTATTAACCCGGTTAACTTCCGCTTGGGCAATACCGAGCTTACCTCTCTGGAAACCTGATCAATAACCTCGCGCTCATCCCATTTTGACTCGGTAATAAAGTGTTGCATCTGATGGTAGTGGACATTCAGGTCTTCACTAATACGTTCAATGTTGCGTAATTGACTTTGCACAATTCCTTTCGTGTAATGTTCTGCTTTATCAAAAAATTTCTTTGTCCGGTTACAAAATATAGACTCATACGGGACAAGGTGTTCACTCAGCCTCCGGGACAACCAGGCCAGTGTTTTTCCATATGTATTACTTTTTTTACGAGGTGTTAAACATAGCTCGGAACGATAGATTTGTTCTTCGATGACACCTCTAAAATACTAAAAAACAATTACTCAACCAAATTTAAATCAAAGAAAATCAACACCTTAAAGCCTTTTTTCTAATCTGTTAAAGTAGAATTACATTCCTTTTTTAATATTCACAATCATCGGACATGTAGCTTGCGACAGCAAGAATGAGGGTTCAAAAAAGGCGGCAGAAAAGATTCAACGAACAACAACTGCCTTAGCCGAAACAACTCCGGTGCCCCAAACAAACAAGGAAGATGCAGCCGATGATCCTGCCATCTGGCTTAATTCAAGTAATCCGGAACAAAGCCGGATTATCGGTACGGACAAAAAGGGAGGACTTGTCGTTTACAACCTGCAGGGCGAGCAGTTATTTTATCATGAAGATGGCTTGATGAACAATGTGGACCTTCGATATGGGTTCGTTCTCGGGAGTGACACCATCGACCTGGTTTGCGCCAGCAACAGAAGCCATCAAAATATATCGGTGTATAAAATAAACAAAGATGGCTCATTAAATGATCTTGCTGCCCACGAGCTTATTTCGGAGATGGAAGATGAAATTTATGGTTTCTGCCTCTTTAAAAGTCCTGAAACCGGTAAGTTCTTTGCTTTTATAAACAGCAAAGCTAGCGAAGTGGAACAATGGGAACTGATGCCGACCAATGGTAAAATTGATGCCAGGCTCGTACGCCAATTTGAGCTCAGTACGCAAGTCGAGGGAATGTTTGCCGACGATGAAAACCAGGTGGTTTTTATTGGCGAAGAGGTGAACGGTATTTGGAAATTTGACGCCGAGCCGGATGGAGATATACAAGGGACCCAACTGCCCAAAAGCACCGAAGAAACCAATGAAAATATCCGTTACGATATTGAAGGACTGGCCATTTATTATTTACCTGACGGAAATGGTTACTTGCTTGCATCAAGCCAGGGAAACTACTCCTACGCCGTATTTGACCGAAAAGCACCTCACAACTATTTAAGAAGCTTCCGTATTACTGATGGTGAAATTGACGGTGCCGAGGAAACCGATGGAATAGAAATTTACAGCCATGCCTTAAACGATCAGTTCAAACATGGCTTGCTTGTTGTGCAGGATGGTTACAATGATGATGGAGGAAAAGCAATGCCCCAAAATTTCAAACTGGTTGACTGGAAAGATGTGGCCAAGCTTTTCAGCCCACCGCTACAAACAAACTGAAAACCGCCCATTTTATCATATAATACCAAATCTGCATTAAAACATCAACTGCTTTGAATGCTTACAATGATAGGCAACCTTCTAGGCGGATTCGAACCACGTTCTGAGTGGATTGCGAAAAGTGCGAATGACTTCGTGCTCAAACTGGCGGTAGTGTGTTTGGATTGAATTAACGATGATGATTTTTCCGGCACCTGCATTTTCTGCTGCTTTTATTCCAGCAATGGAATCTTCAAAAATCAGGCACTCTTCGGGTTTCAATTGCAGCCTTTCCATGGCTCTCAGAAAGAAGTCGGGCTCGGGTTTGCCCCGCATAGAGCCATCATCGTAAACCACTTGCTCTAAATCAAACCAATGGTGAAGATCGAACTGCTCAAAAAAGAAACCCACATTCTCCGGTCCCGAAGCGGTGGCGATGGTGTAGCGGATATTATTCTCTTTTAGGAATTCGAACAATTCGATGGCTCCGTCGGCCAGCGGTTGCTGCTCTCTTACGCAGATGTCACGGTATAATTGTTCCTTTTCGTCGATAAACCGCTTGAGTTCTTCGGGCTTAATTGCCCGATTAAAAAGGCTCGTGAAAATATCGCGGTTATTCTTTCCGTGAATTTTTTCGTTTTTTTCCTGATCGCTCAGCTCAATCTGGTGGTTTTCCAGGAATCGGTTCCAAGCCGTATTATGGAAAGGTGTGTCCCAAAACAAAGTTCCGTTAAAATCAAAAATTACTCCTTTTATTGTCATAGTCCTTTTTCGTTGTGCTTTGCAAGCTGTTTCTTTTTTTGAAGCTTCAAAGATAACAATTGCCGCGTTTAACTACTTCTTTTTAAACAGGTGAATAAGCTCACCAACAGTTGTAGTCAGTCCGGGATTTGTTTTATGAGGATTGTAAGGATTGTCGTAATTGCCCCTTGCGGTTTGTACTTTTCCATAGCCCAGATTTTGAAGCTCCCGGTTAAGTTTCTTCATGTTTTGCTCAAAATTGTGGTAATCCCGTTCAAAACCGCGAGATCCCACAGCATCAAGCTGGTAAGTGCGGTAGGCGACATAGATTTTGTTTGCTGCGGGTTTTAGTTTGTTGGCATGTATCACACGCGCCTGCAGCGAAATATGATTAATCATCAGCGAGTCGCCTTCCTCAACAAAAATGGTAAAACGACCGGTGCTGTCGGTTGTTACAATTTTGATGTCGCGGTAATTGATCAGATGGGCATTCTCGGCCGGAACGGAGTCTTCAGAAAAAACATAACCGGTGAAAACAATGGTTTCGGGGACTTCCTGACCAGCGACAGTTAAAATGCCGAGCAGGAGAAAACAGAGCAGGAGAAGCCTCATCGTCTTTTGATCGCAAAGCTACATCCTGCTTTTGTTAAGATTCCTTAATTCATAACAAGAATACAGAAAGAGTCTTAAATAGCGTTAAAAAGCTACTGAAATTTGACACGCATTTACTTCCAAATCTTGCTTGCATTCAGCGCTTCCTGATAACGACGGGCATTATTGTTGTGTTCGCGCAGGGTTTTTGCAAAATTGTGGTAACCATTGAATTCGTCGCTGGCACACATGTACAGGAAGGTGTGATCTTCGGCATTCAAAACGGCTTCAATGCTGGAAATTTCGGGGAAGTTGATGGGCCCCGGAGGTAATCCGGCATAAATGTAAGTGTTATAAGGAGAATCAATTTTCAGGTGTATGTTGAGCACGCGTCTGATCCCGAAATCGCCTAAAGCAAATTTAACCGTAGGATCTGCCTGCAACAACATGCCCCGTTTGATCCGGTTTAGATAAAGACCTGCCACCCGGGCTTTTTCATCGGCTTTAATGGTTTCTTCCTGAACAATGGATGCCACCGTTGACACTTCGACAGGTGTTAAACCCAACGATTCGGCTTTAGCCATCCGATCGTCATTCCAAAAACGCTCATATTCCGACGCCATGCGTTCCACAAATTGCTCCGGGGTTGTGGTCCAGTAAAATTCGTAGGTATTCGGAATGAACATGGCGTGAAACGAATGTTGGTCGAAGCCGTGTTTGCTGATTACCAAACTGTCATTCAGGTACTGAAGCAGTTCCAGCGAGTCGGGCTCAATTTTTTGGGCAACCGATCCGGCCAGCTCATCGATAAACCGCAGGTTGTTAAAAGTAACTGTCACCGGCTCCTGGTCGCCTGCCCGCAGCCGGTTCACAATTTGGTTGGTGTTCATTCCCATTTCAAAAACATACTTCCCTGCTTTAATATTGGACGGATACTTTTTCTTTTTCGCCACCCATTGAAACGCTTTCTCTTTTTCAATAATGTCGTACGTGTTCAGCGAATCCAGCACATCCTGGTAAGTGGCTTCCCTGTCAATGGTGATACTTCCGGGATGATCAATGTTTTCGGCAAAGATGTACTGAAAAAGCTGGTAACCGCGTAAGCCGGCAATGATAAAGGAGATGGCGAAGATAATGATCAGCCATTTATTAAGCCTTGGAAAAAGATACAAGCGGTTATTCGGGTTTAAATTCATATCATTTCAATTTGAGCCACAAAAATAAACTTTTCTGCGGTTTTAAAGCTGTGTGAGTTTTACCTTAATTTTTAAAGAATTGAAAACGGTCAGGCATCGATCTAAGCTAAAATCCGTATTTTCGTGCCCAGAAGTCATTCAAAAAAAATCGAAAACTATGCATCAGGTTAAACTTGCTGAAAATATTTACTACCTGGGTTATAACGACCGCAGGACCAATCTGTTTGAAAATATCTGGCCCATTCCGCATGGGGTTTCTTATAATTCGTATTTGATAGTTGATGAAAAAATCGCCTTGGTTGACACTGTGGAACGCCAATTTATTGACGACTACCTCGACCAAATTGAGGAAATTATTGGCGACCGGCTGGTTGATTATTTGGTCATCAATCATATGGAGCCCGACCATTCGGGAGCGATTAAAGCTGTTAAAACCAAATATCCAAACATCACGTTGGTTGGAAACAAAAAGACCTTCGGCTTTGTCGAAAGCTTTTACTTCAAACCAGACAATACCCTGGAAGTTTACGATAACGACACCCTTGATCTCGGAAAGGTGAAGCTGGAGTTTCAGATGATTCCTATGGTTCACTGGCCCGAAACGATGGTTACTTACGATGAAACACATAAAATTCTGTTTTCGGGCGACGCCTTCGGAAGTTACGGAACGCTGGATGGTGGTGTTTTTGATGATGAGATTAACCTCGATTTTTATGAAGTGGAAATCATGCGCTATTTCACCAACATCGTAGGGAAATATTGTCCGCATACCCAACGTGCCATCAAAAAGCTGGCACCGCTCGACATTCAAATGATTGCCGCGACTCATGGGCCAATTTGGCGAACTGATCTGGACTGGGTGTTGAGCCGCTACAACAAGTGGAGCACCTACGATACCGATAAGGGGGTAATCATTGTATATGGTTCGATGTATGGAAACACGCAAAAAATGGCCGAGGTCATTGCCCGCCAGTTAAGCGAGCGGGGCATTAAAGACATTCGCGTGTACGATTCTTCGAAGACACATGCCTCGTACATTATCAACGATATTTTCAAATACAAAGGTTTTATTGTCGGTAGTTGTGCCTACAACAATGCTATGTTCCCGAACGTGCAGACTTTGCTGACCACCATTGAGCATATGGGTATTAAAGATCATTACCTGGGTGTGTTTGGAAATTTTGCATGGAATGGGGGAGGTGTAAAAAACCTGGTGAAGTTTGCCGACAACATCAAATGGGATTTGGTATATGATCCGGTGGAAGAAAAAGGTGCCTTGAAAACGGATAAATATCAGCAGTGTATTGAGCTGGCAAATGCCATGGCCGATAAAATACTGGCAGAGTGAAGTTCCAGTGGTCAGTCGCAGTGATTCAGTCGCAGTTGCAATATTCATGTGTGGAAACAAAAAAGAAGCTGATCGAAAAAGAAAAGCAGTTTCGCAATCACACAGAATTAAACCATTGCAAAACGCGACACAACCGGGAAAGACCGCAAAAAACCGGCACAAAAGGTCACTCAACTGAATCAAAGAGGTCACTAACCGGATCAAAGAGGCATACAACCGGATCAAAACGGGACACAACCAGGTCGTATGCCATTTTGCGCTGGTTTTTCTCATTTCGCAGCGGAATTTTCTGTTTTGCTCCGGTATTTTCTTTCGGCTTAGCTTCTCACCCCACGCCGCTGAAGAATGGATCACAAATTCCAGAATCCGGCACGATCCCTCATAATTTGATGCCCTTTGTCGTAAGCGGCAGGATATTCGCTAAAGGATATTGGCTTCCGGCTCCAGCTCAACGCCAAACTTTTCGGCCACCGAAGCTTTAATCTTTTCTGAAAGCAGGAACAACTCTTGTCCGGTTGCCTGTCCATAGTTGACCAGAACCAGAGCCTGGTGCTTGTGCACTCCCGCGTCGCCTTCACGAAATCCTTTCCATCCGCATTGCTCGATCAACCAACCCGCGGCCAGCTTGGTCTTCCCGTCTTCAGCCGGAAAGCTTGGCATTTCAGGAAAATAAACTTTCAAACGCCCGGCAAGTTCATGATCAACAACTGGGTTTTTGAAGAAACTTCCTGCATTGCCCAGCTCGGCCGGGTCGGGTAATTTCGATTGGCGAATAGCCACCACCGCTTCGCGCACATGAATGGGATGCAGTTCTCCACGTACCTCTACTTCGGCTTTCAATGTACCATAATCGAGTTTAAATTCCGGAAACTTTTCCAGCCGGAAAATAACGGAAGTCACAATAAAGCGGTTTTTCAACTCATTTTTGAAAATACTGTTCCGGTAAGCGAAGCTGCATTGTTGAGCAGGAATGGAATACGCACTCATGGTTTCCAGGTCGAAGCCATTAACGGTATCGACAAAATCTTTCACCTCCACACCATAGGCACCAATGTTTTGCACCGGGGCAGCACCAACGGTTCCGGGAATCAGGGACAAGTTTTCCAATCCGTAATACTCCGATCTCACGCAGTAATCTACAAAGCGGTCCCAATCTTCACCTGCACCAACTTCAAGCCAAACCTGGTTGCGGGTTTCGTGTACCACCTGCACTCCCCGCACGTTCGGATGAATGATCAATCCACCAAAATCGTTCGCAAAAAGCAGGTTGCTTCCTCCTCCAAGTAAAAAAACGGGGTCATCTTTCCACGAAGTGTTTGCCTGAAGAAATTCAGTCAGATCTTCCAATTCAGTAAATTCAAAAAAGTAGCGGGATTTGGCATCAACGCCAAACGTATTGTAATTCTTGAGGGAGTAATTTTCGAAAAAACGGATCATAGAATTTTTTGCGCAAAGATAATAGAAGCTCTTTCAATTTCGTTTTTTTTGTACAAAAGCAAAAAAACACCTTGAAAAAAGTTATTGTATCTGTTACGAATGATTTGGTGACCGACAGCCGGGTACATAAAGTGGCTCTGACCTTACAAAAGATGTCTTTCCAAGTGTTGCTGATTGGTCGCAAGCTTCGTAAAAGCAAAAAATTGGATCAGCGTCCTTACAAAACCCACCGAATGAAGCTTTTTTTCAGAAAGGGCCCCCTCTTTTACGCCGAATATAACTTTCGCTTGTTTCTGTTTCTGCAGATTCGCAAAGCCGATATTTTTCTGTCCAACGATCTGGACAGTCTGCTCGCCAATCATTTAGCTTCGAAACTGAAAGGCAAACCCTTAGTTTACGATAGTCATGAATTTTTCACCGAAGTTCCTGAATTGCTCGGCCGACCTGTGAAACAGGCTATTTGGCAACGCATTGAGCGAGCCATTTTACCCAAATTGAAATATGCCTACACGGTTTCCGAATCAATTGCGGCCAGCTACCGCGAAAAATACAGCACACCATTCCGGGTGGTGCGCAACCTGCCTCACCGCGAAGAGCTGATCATTGTACCACACGAGAAAAATCTGGCCACCGACGATCGCAAGATCATTCTGTATCAGGGCGCTTTAAACATCGGGCGGGGCCTGGAATACGCCATCAAAGCTATGCAGTATATCGACGACGCCCGCCTGTTGATTGCCGGGGATGGCGATATTACCCTTGCGCTGAAACAATTGACAGCCGAACTGAAATTGTCTGACCGGGTTAGCTTTCTGGGCAAAATTCCGTTGGAAGAAATGAAATTTATCACCGCCCAAGCCAATTTGGGACTATCGGTTGAGGAAGATCTGGGCTTGAACTATCGCTTTGCTCTTCCCAACAAATTGTTCGATTACATCCAGCAACAAGTGCCGGTTTTGGTGAGCAGCTTACCCGAAATGAAAAAGATTGTAGATGATTACCAAATTGGAATGATACTGGAAAGCCACGACCCACAACAAATGGCGGCACAATTCCATGAGGCTCTATTTAACTGGGAACTTCGAGAGAAATGGTACAATAACCTGCCATTGGCCGCACACGACCTGTGCTGGGAGAATGAAGAACAAGTGCTGTTTGAAATTTTTGAAAAGTTGAAGTAATGACTAATCCCTAATGACCAGTATTCATTCTTCCAGCAAATCAGAGAAATCAACTTCGGTTTCTGTTTTGGAAGAATCACTCAGCTTGCTTTCGGCGCAAACCAAGGTGCGTGCCGGGTAGCGATTTAAAATGTGATAATCGTGCGTGGCCACCAGAATAGTTTTGCCTTGCGCATTAATCTCTTTAAAAATCGTCATTAATTCGTCCGAAGTTTCCGGATCCAGATTGCCGGTGGGTTCGTCCGCTAAAATAATATCCGGATCATTTAAAATGGCACGAGCAATCACGATCCGCTGCTGCTCACCGCCGGAAAGCTCATGCGGCATGCTTTTCAGTTTCGACTTCATGCCTACCCGCTCCATCACTTCGTTGATCCGGTTTTCGATGGCTTTCTCGATCTTCCATCCGGTGGCTTTCAACACAAACGACAAATTATCGTGCACATTGCGGTCGGTCAACAAACGAAAATCCTGGAATATCACACCCAATTTGCGGCGCAGAAATGGCACCTCGGAACTTTTCAGCTTCCGTAAGTTAAAACCGGCAACCTTGGCTTCACCCGTATAAAGATCCAGTTCGGCATTCAAAACCTTAATCAAACTGGACTTTCCGCTTCCCACTTTTCCAATTAAATACACAAACTCTCCTGTCTTAATCTCCAGATTAACATGGGTTAAGATTAATTGATCTTGTTGAAACACATCAACGCCCTGAAGCGAAATAATTGAATCGGCACTCATAAAGCTAACATTTGTTTATTGACTACAAATCTAATTTTTTTTGGACAACCAGATAATAAAGCGGAGAAACAAACAGTTTTTTGTTAAGAAATCAGTGCGTTAATCCGATTGAAAAGAAAACAGAATCGTTATTTTTAGCCAAAAATAAAACAAAGTCTATGAGAACAAGAATTTTGCTGTTCATCATGTTGTGGGGCTGCATTTGGATTACCGGCTACGGACAGGAAACAGCCTACTACCCCTCGCTCGAAGCCGACATTCATCAAGCCAAGGAGCTTTTTACCAAAAATAAATTCATTGTTGCCCAACAACTATTTACTACTATTAGCCAAAGAGCCGACGAGGGATCAGAAATTCAGTCGGAAGCCATGTTTTACAAAGCACTCTGCGCCCTTCGCCTGGAAAACAAAAACGGTGAAGAATTGATTGAAAAATTTTTTGAAGACCACCCCGTAAGCCCATACACCAACAAAGCTTGGGTTGAATTGGGAAGCAGCCAATTTAACGATGGCAAATATGCTCCAATGCTTCGCTCGTATGAAAACCTGAAGCCGGCGACATTGGACAAGCAGGACCAAATAAAAGTTCATTATCAGAAAGGCTACGCCTATTTTCAGACCGAGAAATATGAGTTAGCCGAAGATGCGTTTGAAAAAATTAAAGATACCAACAACTTGTACGCTGGTCCGGCTAAGTACTACTGGGCACATATTCAATATTTAAAGGAAGATTATGATGCCGCCTTGTCGGAGTTCGACAAACTGAAAGACAACCCTGCCTTTGCCGAGGTGATTCCTTTTTACATGAGCCAGATTTATTACAAACGGGGTCAATATGATCAGGTGATTGAATTCACCATTCCTTTGCTGGACGAAGTTTCGGAGGACAAAAAGCCCGAATTGGCGAAAATAATTGGTATCAGCTATTTCCATTTAAATGATTTCACCAACGCAATTGTTTACATCGAAGCCTATATTGAGTTCACCAACAGCCGGGTTCGCGAAGAAAACTACATGCTGGGATACTGTTACCATGCAACTGGCCAATACAGCAAAGCTATTGCTCCGCTAGAAATCGCCTCGCGAGGAAAAGACGAACTGGCGCAAAATGCATACTACCATTTGGCTGACAGCTATATTGAAACCGAACAGAAAGACAAAGCCCGCGTGGCTTTCGAATCAGCATCGGAACTGGATTTCAATCCGGAAATAAAGGAGGATGCCCTGTTTAACTATGCCAAAATCACTTATGAACTCTCCTACTCGCCATTCAACGAAACCATCAAGGCGTTTGACAGATACATCGCCCTTTATCCGAACTCGGAACGAAATGATGCTGCTTACGATTACCTAATCAACGTTTACATGGGGACCAACAATTACAAGGAAGCGATTGAATCGATTGAGAAAATTCAGGTAAAAAGCAATTCGATAAGAAAAGCGTACCAGCGAGTCACTTTTTATCGTGGCCTGGAACTGTTCAACAATCTGTATTACGAGTCTGCCATCAGCCTGTTCGACCAGTCGCTTGCCAATGGAGAACAAAGTAGCGAGTTTAAAGCCGGAGCCTTGTTCTGGAAAGCTGAGGCCAATTACCGGCTTGAAAAATATCAGCAGGCCGTTAGTGGTTTCAACCAATTTTTGAGAACTCCCGGAGCCAACGCCCGTCCTGAATTTCAAACCGTACATTACAACTTGGGGTACGCCTATTTTAAACTGAAGGATTACACCGCTGCAAGTCAGTCATTCCAAGTCTACCTGGATAAAAACAGTGACAATCAGGATCAAAAAGTAGCCGATGCATTCAATCGTTTAGGTGATTCTTATTTTGTGAACCGTGATTACCGCAATGCCATCAAAAACTACGAAAAGGCATTCTGGCTCAAACAGTACGACGCCGATTATTCCCTTTTTCAAAAGGCAATATGCCTGGGCATTCAGCGCAACCAGGATCAAAAAATAAGCAACCTGCGCACGCTGGTCCAAACCTTCCCCAACTCCGGATTGCTTGATGATGCCCTGTATGAACTGGGCCACTCGTACGAAAGAACCGGACAGGCCAAAACCGCTGAAGGTTATTATCGCGACATCATCAGCGACCATCCGCAGAGTAGCTACCGCCCAAAAGCCATATTGCAATTGGGTTTGGTCCTGTACAACCAGTCGCAGTTTAATCAATCGCTCAACGCGCACAAACAGGTGGTAGAGGAATATCCCAACAGCCCGGAAGCACAGTCAGCCCTACTCGGAATCAAAAATAACTACATCGAACTCAATAATATTGATGCCTACTTTGCTTATGCCGAACGGCTCGGTTCCGGCGTTCAGGTGTCGGTTTCAGAGCAGGATTCATTGACTTACCTGTCTGCCGAAAAATCCTATATGGCTCACGATGAGCAAGCCAAATCACAATTGGAACGCTACCTGCGCCAGTATCCCAACGGAAGTTTTAGTCTGAATGCGCATTTCTATTTGGGCGAAAAACGTTATGCGGATAAAGAATATGCGCTGGCCCTAAAAGATTATGAATTTGTGCTTGGCAAAGGCGACAATATTTTCACCGAGCCTGCTTTGGAAAAAGCGTCGGAATTACAATTTAACGCATCAAATTACGAGCAAGCGCTGAGTTACTATAAACAGCTTGAAAGTATTTCAAATACCCAGTGGAACTTGCTAAGGGCACGGGCTGGAAAAATGCGTTGCCATTACCAACTGGCCAACTACCCAGCCTGCATTGAAGCCTCAAAAATGCTGCTGGGCTCCAAAAAGCTAACCGATGTACTGAAACGTGAAGCCAATTACAAGCTGGCAAAATCCTATTATCAACGCAAGCAATTTGACGAAGCGTTACCAATTTTGGGCAATCTGGCCGAAGATACCCGGTCAGAAGAAGGCGCTGAAGCCAAATATTTACTCACCGAAATTCTGTTCAACCAAAACAAGCTCACTGCAGCCGAAGAGCAAGTGATGGATTTTATTTCGAAAAACACACCCCACCAGTACTGGCTGGCCAAAAGCTTTATTCTTTTGTCTGATGTTTACCTCAGCCAGGGAGATCGTTTTCAGGCCCGACACACCCTCAAAAGTATTGTTGAAAATTACCAGAAAACCGATGATGGTATCATTGAGACTGGCCAGGCCAAACTACGACACCTCGAAAGTTTGGATGAGCAAGAAGAGCAAGAAGGGAAAAGTCCAATGCAAATCAACATTAACGAACAGTAAAATCAAGCAACATGAGCAAGTCATTTCTTAACTATATTCCTGCTATTCTGTTAATCATTCTGGTTTCCTTCACAGCCTCAGCGCAGCAGGATAGCACGACCCTACGGCAGGAAGTTGAAGTGGTGAAAGCCTACGAACCCAGTGTTTCGGATGTGTTTAAAATCAATGACATTCCCAAAATTCAGGATGAAAAAAGAGAAAAGCCAGTGTTTGAATACAAAATCAACACACAGCCGGTATTCAGCACTTTTGAAATTGAGCCGGTACAAGCCGCTCAAATGGTAGACGAACGTAAAGCCGAACTGGGCAAAGGGCTGTTAAAAGCGGGAGTTGGCAATTACCAAACCCCTTATGGCGAACTTTTTTTCAACACGGAAGCCGGCAAAAACTCAATTTTGGGACTGCACTTCAAACACCTGTCATCGCACGGAACAGTCAAATTGATTAATGATGACAAAGTGGATGCGCCCCGCAGTGAAAATGTAGTAGAGCTATTTACCAAACATTTTTTCAGAAGATCGGCTCTCAACACCAAACTCTTTTTCGACCGGCAGGCCCACCGCTATTATGGTTATGCAGGCGAAGAGCTTTCCAACGAAGAAAAAAAAGCCCTGTTCCCATACTGGAATGAGCAGCAAGCTTTCTCAAAAGGCGGCCTTCAATTCAACCTGAATAACGATGAAGATACCCGAGCTGATTTAAACTACGATTTGAATTTGTACTTCCATCACTTAGGAAACAAAACCGACCAGACCGAAAATCTTCTCAAAGTAGAAACTGGCTTTAAGAAAGATTACGACACCTTCAAAGGCCTTTTAAACGCATCGGTCGATTATCTAAAAACCGACGGCATTGTCAAGCAAATTAACTCTGCCGTTGGAGATAAACAACAAATTCTGATCAACCTGAGCCCGGCAATCCTGTTGCAGGGCGACATCGCCAAACTGCAGGCCGGCATCCACACCTTTACCTTGCTTGACGACGATGATGACGCCCGGATTCTGATTACGCCCAACATAAAAGCAGAATGGTCGCCGGTTGAAAATATGATGACTTTGTTTGCAGGAGCCGACGGGCGCTTGCAGCAAAACCACTATTCGGCCATTGCCGCCGAAAACCGCTTTGTGACTCCCTCCCAAGATATCCGCCACACCGAATACCAATACATCTTAACCGGCGGAATCAAAGGTAAATTCACGCCACGCTTCAATTACCGCGCACAGGTGGATTACGCCAACATAAAAGATGAACACTTTTACATCCTGAAAGAAACAGAAATCCTTGAAACATCAGAAACTCAGCATCTGCTCACCAGATCCAATACCTTTGATGTTTTTTACGATGACCTCAAACAATTGACTCTAGGCTTTGAATTTTACTACACAGCCTCCGATCTGGTCAATTTCCATGTCCAGGGAAAACACTTCAGCTACAAGCTGGATTCGTTGGAACAGGCTTGGCACAAACCCGACTTTGAATGGCGAATTTCGACCATCCTGAACCCGGAAGGCCCCGTGAGATTCAATGCCGATATCTTCTTTGTCAGCAGGCGACAGGCTTACGCACAGCGTGAAGTATTCGATCCTCTATCCAACAGCGTAAGCCCTGTCCAACTTGATAAGATGAACTACACGCTTTCTTCCTATGTTGATTTTAACTTTGGTGTCGAATATCAATACAGTCCTCAATTAAGTTTCTTTGGACGTGCCAACAATTTTGCTTTTCAGAAATATGAAAATTGGCTAGGTTATGCGCAACAGGGTTTCAACCTGCTTGTTGGCGCCAGCTTTTCATTTTAAAAGTAGGATCGCAGCAAAAAACAAAGTAACGAAAATCATCCTCATCTGAACAAGCACACAACAAACTATTTTACAGCGTGTTGTGTTTTAATATTCTGTTGAAAACTTTAGCCTTTTCCTTTCCGAAAACAGGCCGTTTTTATGCATATTTTTCTTATATTTGTTCGTTATGAATTTGAGGTGCAGAATGATATTTAATCAACTGAAAATTAGACACTTTTTTTCTTATCAGCCCAATATAAAAATTGAATTTTCGCGTTAGAACAAGTAATCTGACGCTAGTGATGTGTTTATCGTTTTATACGACAAACAGGATGATTTTTGAATAACCCAAACATACAATAGATGAGTGAATTAGAAAATAAGAAGAATAACGGAAATGGAAACTATTCTGCAAACAGTATTCAGGTACTGGAAGGTTTGGAAGCTGTGCGTAAACGTCCGGCAATGTACATTGGCGATGTAAATGAAAAAGGACTTCACCACTTGGTTTACGAGGTTATCGATAACTCCATTGACGAAGCCATGGTTGGTTATTGTAATAACATTGAAGTTATCATTAATGAAGATAATTCGATCACGGTAACCGATGATGGTCGCGGTATACCTACCGAGAAAATGACCAAGGAAAACAAATCGGCCCTTGAAGTGGTAATGACTGTTTTGCATGCCGGTGGAAAATTCGACAAGGACAGCTACAAGGTTTCGGGTGGATTGCACGGTGTTGGGGTTTCCTGCGTGAACGCTCTTTCGACTGTACTAACAGCTGAAATACACCGCGAAGGAAAAATTTGGCAACAAGAGTATCATAAGGGTTTTCCACAATATGAAGTCAGGCAGATTGGTGAAACCGAAAAAACAGGGACAATCATCACCTTCAAGCCCGATGACAGCATCTTCCTGACCACCGTTTTTAAGTACGAAATTTTATCAGCTCGTCTGCGCGAACTGGCATTCCTGAATGCCGGCATCCGGCTGGCATTGATCGATAAACGCGAAACGGATGAAAAAGGAAACTTCAAGAGAGACGATTATTTTTCAGAAGAAGGATTGAAGGAATTTGTTGAATTTCTGGATAGTGCCCGGGAAAAGCTGATTGATGAAACCATCCATATTGCATCTGAAAAAGCAGGCATTCCTGTTGAGATCGCCTTGCATTACAACACTTCATTTTCTGAGAATATTCATTCTTACGTTAACAACATCAACACCATCGAAGGTGGTAGCCATTTAACGGGCTTCCGACGCGGGCTAACTCGCACACTGAAAGGATACGCAGAAACGTCGGGTATGCTTTCAAAACTAAAATTCGACATCAATGGCGATGACTTCCGTGAAGGGCTAACAGCAGTCGTTTCGGTAAAAGTGCAGGAACCACAGTTCGAAGGACAGACGAAAACCAAATTGGGAAACTCCGAAGTCAGTCTTCCGGTTGACCAAGCCGTGAGTGAAATGCTTTCCAACTACCTGGAAGAAAACCCCAGGGCAGCGAAAGCCATTGTCAACAAAGTGATTCTGGCAGCTACGGCGCGTCATGCAGCACGCAAAGCACGCGAACTGGTGCAACGTAAAAATGTAATGTCGGGTGGCGGACTACCCGGTAAACTGGCCGACTGTTCGGACAAAGACCCTTCGGAATGCGAAATCTACCTGGTCGAGGGTGACTCGGCAGGCGGAACTGCCAAACAGGGACGAAACCGGCGCTTTCAAGCCATTCTGCCATTAAGGGGTAAAATCCTGAATGTAGAGAAAGCCATGCAGCATAAAGTATTCGACAACGAAGAAATCCGGAATATTTTCACGGCTCTTGGCGTTTCAATTGGAACTGAGGACGACTCCAAAGCCCTGAACATGACGAAAATTCGCTACCATAAAATCATTATCATGACCGATGCCGACGTGGACGGAAGCCACATTGCCACGCTGATTATGACTTTCTTTTTCCGTTTCATGAATGACCTGATCAAGGCCGGTTATCTTTACATTGCCACACCACCTTTATATTTAGTAAAAAAAGGAAAGCGGGAAGCCTATGCCTGGAATGACCAGCAACGCTTTAACCTGATTAACGAGTGGGCTGACGGAAAAGAATCGGCGGTACATACCCAGCGTTACAAAGGTCTGGGTGAAATGAACGCCGAACAGCTTTGGTCGACCACAATGAACCCTGAAAGCCGCACCCTTCGCCAGGTAACCATCGAAAATGCAGCCGATGCCGATCATATTTTCAGCATGCTCATGGGCGATGAAGTACCTCCCCGAAGACAATTCATCGAGGATCATGCGGTATATGCCAATATTGATGTTTAAAACCAAAATAACAGAATGCCGTCCTCAAAGATGGCATTCTTCTTTTCACTAAATTCCAATAAAATGAAGATTTGTGTTTTCTCTTCTTCAAGCAACGCTATCGACCCGGTTTATATTAACGAAGCCGTTCAGTTGTCGCAACTCATTGGTCAACATAAAATGACCTTGGTAAATGGAGGCGCGAACGTGGGACTGATGGAAACTGTATTAAAAGAAGTGGTTACCGCAGGAGGACAAACCATTGGCATTTTGCCCGAAAAACTGAACGGTCACAAACTGGCTTCAGAATATGCGCAGAAACTCATTATTTCCAAAGATATGATGGAGCGCAAATCCATCATGCGGGAACTCTCGGACGCATTCGTTGCTTTACCCGGAGGTTTTGGAACCTTGGAAGAAATTCTGGAAGTAATCACCCTCAAACAACTCGACTATCACAACAAGGCCATTGTTTTTGTCAACACCAATGGTTTCTACAACCATTTATTTCAGCAGTTTGAACGTTCCTATGAAGAAAACTTTGCAAAAACCTCTTACCGTGAGCTCTACTTCATCGCCAACAACAGCGAGCAAGCAATCAACTACTTAAAAAGCTACACACCGCCGACTCCGATCAACAAATGGTACAAAGTTCCGCAGAAATAACGGATTGTCTTATTATCAGAAAATCCGGAACGAAGTCATAGAAAAATCGAAATCGATCTCAAAATTTTAAATGAAACAGTCCCAGGCATGGTAGGCGCCCAATTCTGCTACCGATTGTTCTCCCGAATTTGAGGATCGCAAAAAATCCAGCCTTAATAAAAACTTAAGCCCACCAACATTGTTAATTATCCATGACGTATAAAGCAGAACAGACAATGAGTGTCGAGCAAAACGTCAAAACTTGATTGTGAAACATGTCAATTAATTGATTAATATCAACAGAATCATACCTCATTTTCGACAGACATTGTTAATTTTGTTGTTGCAAATTTAAACGGTCACTATGTTTTTTCTTGGATTAGCCGGTTCTTTCATGCCCTACCTATTATTAATGGGGGCTTTGTTTGTCCTCACATTGGGGGTAAACATGAAGGCTGATAAGGAAACCGAGGTAATCGCCGAAAAAACAATCCAATACCAACACCCCTACAAGCAAGAAGTAAAAACGGATAACTGTTGTCATTTTCACCAGACGGATGAAATTGTCTCCAACGACCAGATCGAATGGCAAGCTGTAATGCAACAACTTACTGATTTTTTGATCTACTACCCACGGAGCAAAACGACCTTTAATTTAGTACATCATAACTATTCATTTGAAACTTATCACACCTACTGTGGCTTGTCTCCTCCAGCTTTGATTTCTTAGTACATTCATTCAAGAAATCAATAACCAAACATTCATTTATTTTCGACACGCATGATTGGAGTAGTAGGCTTAAGTCATAAATCGGCACCTGTACATATTCGCGAAAAATTCGCTCTAAATAAGGAAGAGTACACCGATTTATCGCAAACTATTTTGAAAAATAAGAATATTGGTGAACTTGTCATCATTTCTACCTGCAACCGCACCGAATTGTATTTCACCGCCGAAGAATGCTGTTCTCCCGGAGCTTTTCATATCCTTTTTCACTACTTGAAAAAACACATTGACGAAGAAGACGGATTCGAATCACATTTCTATCAATACGAAACCAAGATGGCTGTTAATCATCTGTTTCGAGTTGTTTCGGGACTGGAGTCAATGATGCTGGGCGAATACCAAATTGTTTCGCAAATCAAGGAAGCCATCAATCACGCCGAAGAAATTGGCTCGGCCGGAAAAATACTCACCCGCTTGTTTCACAAAGCACTGGAAACCGGAAAGCAAGTCCGCACAAAAACAGCGATGAGCACAGGTGCTTTCTCGGTCAGCTATGCCGCCGTTGAAAAGTGCAGCAGCATTTTCGAACAACTTCCCGATAAAAAAATATTACTGATTGGTGCTGGCGAAACCGGCGAATTAGTCATCAAAAACCTTTACAAAAAAGGTTGTCGAAACATTGTGGTTACCAACAGAACTACCTCAAAAGCTGAGGAGCTCGCCCAACGTTTTTGCGGCAATGCGCATAGTTTCACCGAACTGGAATCAGCCGTGCACGAAGCCGATATTGTGGTGAGTTCGATCGCCTGCAAAACCCCTTTAGTCACCCCACAAGCTTTAAGCACCGCGAACACCGTAAAACAGACTGTCTTTATCGATTTAGGGGTACCGCGCAACATCGATCCCAACATTGCAGAACAAGAAAACATTACCCTTTATAATGTTGATGACCTGGAAGAAGTGGTGGCTCAGAACATGGAGAAAAAGAAAACTTACATAGCGACCGCTGAGAAGATCATCGCCAGGAAAACCAATGAATTCGCTGACTGGCTTTCAGTTCAAAATCTGTCACCGGCCATTCAAAATATTATTTTGGGTGTCAATGAAATTAACCAGTCTGAGCTGGCCATCTTCAAAAAGTTTCATAACGAAGAGGAATACCAAAACATGGAAAAATATGGCAAGCACATGGCTGAAAAACTCGTTAAATCCATGATTCGCAACTTGAAAAACATTAGCGACAACGGCCGCAAGACCGAATACATCAAAGTTATCAACGACCTTTTCACTCCTTCTCATGACTAAAAAGACCATCAAAATAGGAACACGAGGCAGCAAATTAGCCCTTTGGCAGGCTGAAACCGTGAAAAGTGAACTGGAAAAAGCACATCCCACACTTGAGTTTGAGCTGAAAATAATCAAGACAAAGGGAGATAAGATCCTGGACGTAGCGCTCTCGAAAATTGGAGACAAAGGTCTTTTCACCAAAGAAATCGAGCAGGCACTGTACGATAATAAAATTGACCTGGCCGTACACAGCCTGAAGGACCTGCCCACTGAACTGCCCGAAAACCTGATTGTTGGCGGCATGTTGAAACGGGCTGAAGTCCGCGATGTTTTTATTTCAAAAGACGGGCGTAAACTTGCCGACTTTACAGCCAACGATAAAATTGCGACTTCCAGCTTACGGAGACAAGCGCAGCTGCTTCATTACAATCCGGACTTGCAAATTATGGATATTCGTGGAAATGTGGAAACCAGGTTGAAGAAAATGAACGACGGCCATTGCGATGCCCTGATTATGGCTGGTGCCGGCATCTTGCGGCTGGGCTATGACGAAGTGATCACCGAATTTCTGGATACCGACATCATGCTTCCTGCAGTAAGTCAAGGTGCCGTGGCCATTGAGATCAGGGAAGACGACGACCACACGCAAGCTCTGGTGGATGCCATTACCGATGAAATGACCCGATCAACTACGCTGGCCGAACGCTCGCTCTTGCGCGAACTGGAAGGTGGTTGCCAGGTTCCGGTGGGTTGTTATTCTGAAGTGAATGGCGACAAAATAGAATTAACAGGCATGGTGGCCAGCCTGGATGGAAAAGTCCGCATTTGCAAGTCGGTAGAATCAACTCTCGAAGAGGCCTCAGAAAAAGCCATTGAGCTGGCCCAACTCATTTTAGATGCAGGCGGCAAAGAAATTCTCGACAGCATCCGCCCAACGCCGATTGACTGAAAAGCATTGAATATCCAGAATCGAATATCCAGCATCTAGTATCAATAAAACAGTGACACAGAAGAATGACATATTAAAAGGCAGGGTCGTTATTTGCACCTATCCCGAAAAGAACCAAGACGAGCTGGTAGCGATGCTCACGGACGAAGGTGCAAGCGTACTTTCTATGCCTGTTATTGAAATCTCGCCACTCCCCTTTCAGCTAGAAAGAAATATCAACGAATACGACTGGTTGATTTTTACCAGCAAAAATGCCGTGCAACCATTCACGGATAGCTATACTAAAGTTCCCTGCAAAATTGCAGCGCTGGGCAAACAAACCGCCCAAAAGCTGGAGCATTTTCATTTACAGTCAGCTTTTGTCGGCTCCGGCAAATCAGCTCATGATTTTGTCAATGAGTTTTCATCCGAACTTCAAGACGATGAAAAAGTGTTGGTGATCCTGGGAAATCTCGCGCCCGACACGCTTCAGCAAAAACTGGGAACAAAAGCACAGGTTGACCGGGTCAATGTTTACCAAACTAATCCTGCTCCGACTGTCGATGCTGAAGTACTTAATCGAATCGAAAAGGACCAGTATGATGTTATTCTTGTCACCAGCCCGTCGGCGGTGCGGGCCTTGATCCAAAGACTGAAAACAACACCCGAAAAATTGCGTTTCATTAGCATCGGAACGACCACAACGTCCGAAATCAGAAAATATAAGGCAGAACCTTTGGCTACAGCAACAGAACCAAGTTACAAAGACCTGGCCGAAACAACCATTCATTTTTATCAATCGAAAGTAAAAATTTAAAAACTATCCATATGAGCTTTCCAATCACACGACTCAGAAGACTAAGGAAAACCGCCACCATCCGAAACATGGTACGCGAAACAGAAGTTAACCGCGACGACCTAATCATGCCGTATTTTGTTATTCCCGGCGAAAATATCAGCAATCCGATTAAATCCATGCCTGGCAATTTCCAGCTATCGGTTGATCGGCTGGTTGATGAAGTCAAAGACCTTTACACTTCAACAGGTGTCGACAAAATCCTGCTGTTCGGTATTCCGGCAGAGAAAGATGAAACCGGCGAAGTGGCCTGCCAGCACGATGCGATTGTGCCACAAGCGATTCGTGCCATCAAAGCAGAACTGCCCCAGGTGATGATTGTGGCCGATGTGTGCAACTGCGAATACACCACACACGGGCATTGCGGGACCATCATTGATGGCGATGTGGATAACGACAGCACTTTGAAAACACTGGCTGCGCAGTCGGTTACGCTGGCCAAAGCTGGAGCCGACATTATTGCCCCCAGCGACATGATGGACGGACGCGTGGCTGCCATCCGCGAAGCGCTCGACGCCAATGGATTCTTCAATACCCCCATCATGGCTTATTCGGCCAAATACGCTTCCGGCTTTTACGGGCCTTTCCGCGATGCTGCCGAAAGCGCTCCAAAATTTGGCGACCGCAGCACCTATCAAATGGATCCAGCCAATGCCGACGAAGCATTGCGCGAGGTGGAAACCGACCTGGACGAAGGCGCCGACATGGTGATGGTAAAACCCGCGCTGAGCTATATGGACATCATCAGCCGCGTGAAATTGACCTACAATGTACCTGTGGTAGCCTACAATGTGAGCGGTGAATTTTCGATGGTGAAAGCCGCTGCCGCCAATGGATGGATTGATGAGCAACGACTGATCAAGGAAATCCTGACTTCGCTGAAACGCGCTGGTGCCGACGTAATCATCACCTACCACGCCAAAGAATTTGTATTAAGCGAACTCAAAAAAGGAAATCGGGTCTAGAGGCCAGATGCTGGATACTTGGAACTTGTCCGCAGCAAGCCGAAACTTGGAATTTGGAATTTAAATCCGGCGGTAGCCGGAGTAAACATTTGAAAGATGGAACTAAATAAAAGCATACAAGCATTTCAAAAAGCAAAACAACTCATACCCGGCGGAGTGAACTCGCCGGTCCGCGCCTTTAAAAGCGTGCAGGCAGATCCTGTGTTCATCGCCAAAGCCAAAGGCGCAAAAATCTGGGACATTGACGGAAACGAATACCTGGATTTTGTGGCCTCATGGGGGCCTATGATTTTGGGGCATGCCCGCGAAGAAATTGTGCAGGCCGTTCAGCGAGCAGCTGAGAGAGGAACCAGCTACGGCGCCCCTACCCTCATTGAAAATGAAATGGCCGAACTGATCACCAGCATGGTTCCTTCGGTAGAGAAAGTGCGGATGGTAAACTCGGGAACAGAAGCCACCATGAGCGCCCTGCGATTGGCCCGCGGGTTTACGAGCCGCGATTTGGTAGTGAAATTTGCAGGCTGCTACCACGGACATGCCGACAGCTTCTTGATTAAAGCCGGCTCAGGCGCCATAACACTCGGCTTACCCGATAGCCCCGGCGTAACCAAAGCGTCGGCAAAAGATACTTTGACCGCTGATTTTAACAACTTGGAATCGGTAGAGACGCTGTTCGAGAAACACGGCGACAACATTGCCGCCATCATTATTGAACCCGTTGCCGGAAACATGGGCTTGGTACTACCGGAAGAAGGTTTCCTGAAAGGCTTGAAGCAAATTACCGAAAAATATGGCGCCCTACTTATTTTTGATGAAGTGATTACCGGCTTCCGTTTGGCGGCGGGCGGCGCTCAGCAACGCTTTGGCGTAGAACCCGATCTGACAACCCTCGGGAAAATCATTGGCGGCGGATTGCCTGTTGGCGCTTATGGAGGCCGTGCCGAAATTATGGACAAACTGGCGCCCGATGGCCCGGTTTACCAAGCCGGAACGCTCTCCGGAAACCCGCTGGCCATGGCCGCCGGAACGGTAATGCTCAGCACGCTGAAAAACAATCCTTCGATTTACGATGAGCTGGAGCGGAAAGCGGCTATGCTCGAAGCAGGAATTAAAGCGAACCTGCACCGAACCGGCATTTCTGGTGTCATTAACCGGATTGGATCCATGATGACCTTGTTCTTCACCGAAAACGAGTCAGTGAAAAGTTTTGACGACGCCATGACATCCAATACCGCCCGGTACGCCAGCTATTTCAAGAAATCGTTGGAAAGTGGCATATACCTGGCGCCATCGCAATTCGAATGCCTCTTCATTTCGGATGCACACACCGATGAAGACATAGCCCGAATTATTGCGGCCAATGAGCAAGCGCTGAAAAACGTGTAAAACGATTTACTATTTTTCTATTTACCATTTACTATTTTGAGTCAATGACCAATGACTAATGACTAATACCATGCAATCCATATTTCTAGATACGCTACAGGGAAAGCAGACCGACCGGCCACCGGTTTGGTTTATGCGCCAGGCCGGGCGTGTGTTGCCCAACTACAATCTGTTGAAAGAAAAATACACCTTTCGCGAATTGATGGACGACGCCAAACTGGCTGCCGAAGTGACACTGATGCCCATTGACGATTTGGGGGTTGACGCCGCCATTTTGTTCTCCGATATTTTGGTCATTCCCAATGCTATGGGTATGGAGTTGGAGTTTACCGATCACGGGCCGGTTTTCAACAAACCGCTGAAAGGGCTGGCCAAGCCCGCCGACCACCTCAAGCCCGACCCGCCTACGCTCGAATACATTTACGCTGCCATTGACGAAATTATCCGCCAGCGACCGGCAAATATACCGCTGATTGGCTTTTGCGGCGCCCCGCTGACGACCATGTGCTACATGCTGCAGGGAATCAGCTCGAACCCAAACTTTCCGGATGCCATTAAGTTTTTGTTTCAACATAAAAAAGAAGCCAAACGGGTGATTGATGCCATTGCCGACTTGTCGGTGGTTTACGCCAAAAAGCAGATTGAGCATGGCATCGATGCGTTCCAGTTGTTCGAAACGCATGCCAACCTCATTCCCGTTGAGCTTTACAACGAACTGTTTATGCCTGCTGTGAAGCAAATTAGCCAGGCCGTTCGCGAAACCGGCACCCCCTTTATCTTTTTCCCAAAAGGAATTGGCACCGGACTAAAATATGTAACTCCCGACGTGGCCGATTTTGTGGGCATCGACTGGCAAATGCCCATCGAAGATGCGCGTGAGCTAGTGCATGCTGAAGTTGGCTTGCAGGGAAATCTCGATCCGCGTCATTTGTACGCCAGCCAGGAAGAAATTGTGTTGGAGCTGGAGAAGTTTAAGCCCTTCTTCCGAAAAAACAGCAAGTGGATCTTCAACCTGGGACACGGTTTCCTACCCGACATTCCCTACGAAAACGCCAAGTTTGTAGTTGACTGGATTAAACGAACGGATTGGTAATTTGGTTGATTGTGAGGGCTTCACTTCGAGTGAAACCCGCACTCAGCGGGTCACTACGTGTTATCTTATCAATAAAAAAAGATGCCATCTTCTTTCGAAAATGACATCCCCATCATAATAAAAGCCAAATAAAACGCCTATTTAGTTTGCGCCGTTTTTTGGACGACGCCTTTTAACTGCTTCGTTGTTATCGGCAATGATTTGGGCTACCGTGCGGGCAAAAGGCCCATAGGTGTCAGGTTGCGACTGCTCCATAGCACGAAGATGAACCACCAGTTTCTGGTTGATTTGGGCAATCACTTGCTTTTTAATGGCTGTGGCAGTTTCCAGGGTGCTTTCCTCCCCCTGTTCTTCTTCGTACGCCAGGTGTTTAGCTTTGAAATTATCCTGCGCAGTTTGCACAGTGGCAATTAATTCAGCACATCCCGAGCATAGAGCAATGGCATCCTGTAAGTCGGCTTGGCTTAAATCGACAAGCAAGGAATCAACCAGCGATGACTCGATCGCATAACTTTCCTTTAAAATCGACAGCCCGTAGTGGTTAAGCACAGCAAGCACTTTGGCGGCCGCCGCTTTTATTTCAGCATCAGGATGATAAGACAAGCCCAGTATCAGAAAGAATAGCGCCCGTAATTTATCATCACGAACTTCATCCAGCGCCTCCAGTTCCGACTCTGCTTTCATTCGTTTTATGGCGGCAGTCAGCCGCGCCACTTCATCTTCCAAACCAGTCATAAAGTCCGTCAAATAGGCGTCACTACTTAAACTGGTCTTTGGGAATGCACCAACAATGCGACTGGCAACAGAATTAACTTCTGTTGCGCGACTATTGTAGTGTAATTTTTCAATCATAATGGTTTTCTTTATTGATTAGACATGAGTATTGATTGATGTACCTTTAAAGCCGGAAAGATGGCTTATAGCAGGTCTATTTTTTTACGTCCTTGCAAGTTATAACAAATCAACCTATATTCATTGAACAATGAACCATGTTCTTCAGCATAAATAAACCTTGAAGCCTCTACACTTTACCGGTCGCAGCTTAAACAAATCTTCACGCTTCACTTCTTTGGCGGGGAAGCTTTAAACAAACCTTTAAAGCTCCACTCTTGGCCGGGGAAGCTTTAAACAAACCTTCAACGCTCGACTTCTCGCCGGGGAAGCTTTAAACAAATCTTTATTCCTCGCTTCTTCGCCGGGGAAGGTTTCAAGATTTGTTAACGCCTCCTTTTTTGATCGAGGCCATTAATAAACCTTCATGCGATTACCGAAAGGGGTATTTGTAGCTTGTGAGTGAGGGCTTCGCTCGAAGTGAAGCCCTCACTATTCCGAACGAATACACATCAACAAAAAAGGCGCCCACACGGAGCGCCTTCTAAATATTGTTAGGATAGAGAAACAACTACCAAGCAAACAATGGCAGGTCTTTCATCATTTTATTCACTTTTTCGCGCACGGCTTTGATTACCGCTTCGTTTTCCACGTCGCTTAATACTTCGTCAATCAAATCAACGATCACGGCCATTTGGTCTTCTTTCAAACCACGCGTGGTAATGGCTGGTGTTCCAACCCGCAAGCCCGAAGTAGTAAACGGCGAACGGCTGTCGAACGGAACCATGTTTTTGTTGATGGTAATGTCGGCCTTAACCAATGTATTTTCGGCTACTTTACCCGTTAAATTAGGGAATTTGGTCCGCAAATCGATCAACATGCTGTGGTTATCGGTTCCACCCGAAATCACCTTGTAGCCTTTGTCAACAAACGCCTGGGCCATAACCGACGCATTCTTTTTTACCTGTGTTTGGTATTCCTTGTACGAAGGATCGAGCGCCTCGCCAAAAGAAATGGCTTTCGAAGCAATTACATGCTCCAGCGGTCCGCCTTGTTGTCCTGGAAATACAGAGAAATCCAACACTGCTGACATCATTTTGGTTTCCCCTTTTGGCGTTTTAAAACCAAACGGATTTTCAAAATCTTCGCCCATTAGAATGATACCCCCTCGTGGCCCGCGCAAGGTTTTGTGCGTGGTTGATGTCACAATGTGCGCATGTTTTACAGGGTTTTCCAGCAGTCCGGCAGCAATTAAACCAGCCGGGTGAGCCATGTCAACCATAAACATCGCGCCTACTTCATCGGCAATTTTCCGCATGCGGGCGTAGTCCCACTCGCGCGAGTAAGCCGATGCACCGCCAATAATCAGCTTGGGTTTGTGCTCTAACGCCAAAGCCTCCATTTCGTCGTAATCAACCAAACCGGTTTCTTCCTTGACGTGGTAGGCGATGGGCTGATATAATATACCTGATGAATTGACCGGCGAACCGTGCGAAAGGTGGCCGCCGTGCGAGAGATCAAGCCCCAGAAATTTATCGCCCGGATTGAGGATCACGCTTAAAACGGCAGCATTGGCCTGCGCTCCGGAGTGAGGTTGTACGTTGGCATAAACAGCGCCAAAGAGTTCTTTCAGGCGGTCAATGGCCAGTTGTTCGGTTAAATCTACAAACTGGCATCCGCCGTAATAGCGCTTACCTGGGTAGCCTTCGGCATATTTATTAGTCATCACAGAACCCATCGCTTCCATCACCTGCTCGCTCACAAAGTTTTCCGAAGCAATCAATTCAATCCCGCTCAACTGGCGCTGGCGTTCTTTTTCGATAATGTCAAATACAAGTTGATCTCTTTTCATCTCTGATGTATGTTTCAATAGTGAATTAAAGCCCAAAGGTAAAACATTTTACTGCGATGAGAAATGAATAGAAATTAACAAACACCTATTTTTTTTGAACGTTTAACATTGGAGCTCCTAGCTATACCAATCGTGAGTTGTCTCCGTTACGAAGCAAGATCGTGCCGGTATTTTTTTCGGTACATCAACGGAGTAATACCTGTTACCCGCTTAAACTGCCTGTTGAAATAGGAAATGCTGTTGAAGCCGCTGGCAATGGCAATGTTGCCAAAACTATCGTGACTGCCGGCAATCAGCTTTCCGGCATATTCTACACGCATATCAATTAAAAAGGAAGAGAAAGACTTTCCGGTACGCTGCTTAAAATACCGGCAAAACGCATTGGGGGTCATGCTGGCAATGGATGAGATTTGAGCTAAACTGATCTCCGATTTAAAATGAGAGGATAAGAATTGAAAAACAACATTGATCCGTTCGTGATCCGATTCCTTCGACGGATGGGTATAACGCACCGATGACAAGGTGCTCAGGCTGGTGGAATTGGCAAACAGGTCGAGAATGGAAAGCAGATTCTGAAAACGCTGAAAGCTTTCTTGTTCGCGGGAAGCCAGCACCCCATCGGCAACCTGCTGACGATCTTCTCCTGAAATTTTCAGCCCCATGGAGGCTAGCTCCAGCAAACGTTTGATGTGGGCCATTTCCGGAATTTCGAAAAACGCACTGCCAAACGTTTCATCTTTGAAGAAGATGGAAATGCTATGCGATTCCTGCTGACTGGCCGGATCATAATACGAGCCATCCGACCGAAACACGTGCGGCACGTTCTTTCCAATCAGGTAAACATTGCCGGGTTCGAATCGCTCCACATGGTTGCCAATAAAACAGGTCCCCTCTCCTTTCAGGAGTAAAGTCACCTGGTGCTCCGGATGGTAATGAATCGAATCGTAGAAATACGGCTGCCGGTCCACCTGCACCCGGAATGAATTGCCACTGGTCTTCGGAATAACAAATCGTATGGCCTTCATATCATGATCTTACCTTGATTTATTCACATGAAACTAGAATAAGATAATATTGTTCAAATTCAGGTTAAAATCAGCGAAATACCAGACCTGAATATCCGGTAACTTTGACGTAGAATTACAAATCGAAAAAAAGATATCAGATGAAACCAACATGGACAGGAGTTTATCCTGCAATTACAACAAAGTTTACGGAGAATGGGGAGTTGGACATTCCTGCTTTCCTGAAAAACATTGATTTTCAAATTGAATCAGGCGTTTCGGGCATCATTGTCGGGGGATCGCTGGGAGAATCCAGTACCCTAAGTGCTGCCGAAAAGCTGCAATTGGTTGAAGTGCTTCAGCCTTATCGAAACCGGGTTCCGGTGATTATGAATGTGGCGGAATCGAGCACCAAACGGGCCATTGAGGCGGCCCAACAAGCTGAAATGAATGGCGCTGACGGCCTGATGTTACTTCCGCCCCTGCTGTACAAAGCCGATGCGAACGAAACCGTAGCCTATTTCACGGAAGTGGCTCAAAGCACCAGCCTCCCCATTCTGCTATATAACAATCCGGTGGACTATAAAATTGAGATTACCATCGCGATGTTCGAAAGCCTGAAAGAGGTACCCAACATTGAAGCGGTGAAGGAATCGACCCGCGATGTAACCAATGTGGTCCGCATGCGCAACGCTTTTGGCAACCGGTTTAAAATACTGGGCGGCGTGGACACCCTGTGCCTCGAAACCCTTATGCTTGGCGCCGACGGACTGGTTGCCGGACTGGTATGTGCTTTCCCTGAGGAAACAGTCGCCTTGTACCAGTTGGCCAAAGCCGGCAGGTTTGACGAAGCGGTCAAACTGTACCGCTGGTTTATGCCCCTGCTCGAGCTTGATATTCATCCCAAGCTGGTGCAATACATCAAACTGGCCGAAGTCTACACCGGGATTGGCACGGAACACATCCGGGCCCCGCGTAAAAAAATCGCCGGTGAAGAACGCGCCCGGGTAAGCGCAATCATTGAAAATGCACTGAAAAACAGACCGGCAATCGCTTCATTTGTTTAAAAAGAAAAAGATATGACAGAATTAACAGATCAGATTAGTCAAGCGATGGAACAGGCCGCCCGGGCCTTTGAATCCTACAAAAACGTTCCGGGAAAGCTACGTGCGGCATTTCTGAGACAAATTGGCGATGAGATTAACCTTCTGGGAGATGAACTGATCCATACGGTGATGAACGAAACAAACCTTCCTGAAGGGCGTGTACGTGGTGAAAAAAACCGGACTACAGGACAACTGAACAAGTTTGCCGATTTACTGGAAGATGGCTCCTGGGTGGAAGCAACAATTGACACCGGCGATCCGGTACGAAGTCCCATTCCAAAACCCGATCTCCGAAAACTCCTCATTCCGGTTGGGCCGGTCGTGGTGTTTGGTGCAGGCAACTTTCCCCTGGCCTTTTCAGCCACAGGGGGCGACACTGCTTCGGCACTGGCAGGCGGCAATCCGGTCGTCGTAAAAGGACATCCGGCACATCCGAAAACCAGCCAACTGGTTGCCAAAGCCATCAAAAAGGCTTTGCAAAAATTTGCCTTGCCGGAAGGTGTATTCGAACTCATCCAGGATTCCGGCCACAAATCAGGACAATTGCTGGTCCAGCATCCACAGACCAAAGCTGTTGGTTTTACCGGTTCGCAACAAGGAGGAATGGCGCTCGTGAAACTCGCCAGCCAACGCCCCGAGCCCATTCCGGTTTTTGCCGAAATGGGAAGCGTCAACCCGGTTGTTATTTTGCCGGAAGCCCTAAAAGATAACCATACCGCCATTGCTGAAAAGCTTGTAGCCTCGGTCAACCTGGGCGCCGGCCAGTTTTGCACCAATCCGGGATTGATTATCACCACCAAAAGGAAGGGCTTTGAATCCTTCATTGAGGAGATCGGCAAGCAAGTAAAAGCGGCCCCCGGAGCCCGGATGTTCAGTGACCAGGTCTTCCAAAACTATCAGCTAAACTCGGAGAAGGTATTTTCCTTTTCTGAAGTTAGCAGCGTTGAAGCAAGAACCGAGACACCAGCCACAGGCGAAGTCGGCCCGGCAGTTGGATTGGTAAAAGCAGCCGACTTTATTGCCCAACCCAACCTTCACGAAGAAGTGTTTGGCCCGTTTAGCCTGGTGGTTGCTTGCGACACGGATGAGCAATTGGCAGAAGTTGTTCAGGCTTTAAAAGGCCAGCTAACAATAACGATACAGGCAACTCCTGATGAATTGGCCAACCGGAAAGAGCTCATTTCGGCCTTGCTCGGAAAATGCGGACGCTTGCTCTTCAATGGCGTCCCAACCGGCGTTGAAGTGTGCGCGGCCATGCAACATGGCGGACCTTTTCCGGCATCCAGCGATTCCCGCTTTACTTCGGTGGGTGTTTCCGCCATCAAGCGGTTTGTACGTCCGGTGAGCTACCAGGATTTTCCGCAGGATTTGCTTCCTGAGGAATTGAAGGATGAAAACCCGCTGAACATTTGGCGCTTGGTCAATAATGAATGGACAAAAGAGCAAATTTAAGTACTAAGCAATAATTGTTGTCGTATTTCTGTCCTCTAATAAACGATGAGAGAAGTGATAACAAAAATAATAGATAGGTCCGTGACCTTAAATCGTCGAAACGATGGCAAAAAAAACTTTCTTTTGTATTGACGGACACACCTGCGGCAACCCGGTCAGGATTGTTGCAGGAGGAGTTCCCCCGCTGAAAGGAAAATCAATTTTTGAAAAGCGGGAACATTTCATGCGTGAGTTTGACTGGATTCGCACCGGACTGATGTTCGAACCACGGGGACATGAGCAAATGTCGGGCAGTTTTATTTTGCCGCCCGAAAATCCACAAAATGATGCCGGCATCCTGTTTATCGAAACCAGCGGCTGTCTGCCCATGTGCGGACACGGCACCATTGGAACGGTCACCATTGCCATTGAAGAAGGACTGGTCGCCCCGCAAACACCCGGAAAACTTCGGCTAGAAACACCGGCAGGACTGGTTGTCGCCCATTTCAAACAAAATAAAAACGGCAAAGTCGAATCAGTCAAGATCATCAATGTCCCATCCTTTTTGTACAAAAAAGACCTGAAGGTAGACAGTCCTCATCTGGGAGAACTGACGGTGGATGTAGCTTATGGCGGTAATTTCTATGCCATTGTGGATGAACAAGCCAACTATTCCGGGATGCAAAACTACTCGGCTGATGAGCTGATTTCTTTCAGTGGCGAAATTCGCAAACGACTGAACGAAAACTATACGTTTGAGCACCCGCAAAACCCGAAGATCGCGGGATTGAGCCACGTTTTATGGACCGGCAATCCGTTGTCGGGAAAAGCCGATGCCCGCAATGCGGTTTTTTATGGCGAAAAGGCGATTGATCGTTGCCCCTGCGGAACAGGAACTTCGGCACGCATGGCGCAATGGTTTTCCAACGGCAAGCTCCGGGTGGGTTCGCGCTTCCTGCACGAAAGTATCATCGGCAGTCAATTTACCGGCACCGTGGAAGAGCACATCAAAATCGGGGATTATGATGCCATTGTACCCGGCATTGAAGGATGGGCCGTCATCACTGGCTACAATCAGATCATTATTGATGACGATGATCCTTACGCTCATGGCTTTCGTGTAACCGGTCAATTATAAGCGTATGAAAAAGAAGGTAGTTATTATTGGCGCCGGCACCATTGGGCTGCATTGCGCCTACTTTTTAAGGCAAGAAGGGCACGAAGTGGAAATACTGGAAGCAACTCCCGAAAACGACCGGAGCGCCTGTTCATACGGAAACTGTGGAGTCATTGTGCCCAGCCATTTTGTTCCACTGGCCTCGCCTGCCATGCTAAAGACGGGGATTCAGGCGCTTTTTGACCGTCGCAGCCCGGTGTTTCTTCCTCCATTCCGAAACATGAAAAATATTTCGTGGTTCCTGAAGTTTATTCAAGCGTCGAACGCCCGGAAAGCCAACGGAGTAGCTCCTACGCTACTTCAGCTTAACAATGCTAGTAAAAAGCTCTATGCCGAAATGACCGGCATGCATAAAACCAATTCGGAACTACAGGAAAAAGGCTTATTGATTGCAGCAAGCACGCCAAAAGGTTTTGAAGAAGAGCTTGAACTATCTAAACTGGCCGGGCAACTGGGCATCCCGACGGAAACGATTTCTCCGGATGCCATATCAGCCCTGGAACCCGACGTTGACCTGAACATAGCCGGAGCCGTTTGGTACAAAACGGATGGACACATTCATCCTGAAAAACACCTGAACTGGTTAAAACAATGGCTGAAACAACAAGGCGTAATCTTTCACTATCAAAGTAAAGTCACTCAATTGGATGTTTCCAAAGGTAAAATCACAGCGGTGAAAACGGAAAAAGCTTACCATAAAGCCGATGAAGTTGTTGTTGCCTGTGGCGCCCACTCGGCTGCCCTGGCCCGGATGGTCAATCTTTCACTGCCGGTGATCGCGGGAAAAGGATACAGCATTGATTTTCCCAAGACCACACTTCAACTGCGCAGGCCGCTGATTTTAACTGAAGCCCGGGTTGCCATCACGCCCTTTAGTGATGTTGTCCGGCTTGGGAGTGGCATGGAGTTTAACGGACAAATTGGACAGATCAGAAATAACCGGGTGCGAGCCATACTTAAACGCACCGAAGAAGCTATTCCCTCTTTTTCTCCGGCCCCTTTCGATGAGCTTACCATTTGGGAGGGATTGCGACCGCTCAGCCCCGACGGTGTTCCGTACATTGGCCGAACCCAAAAGCTGAGGAATCTGCTGTTTGCCACCGGCCATGCTATGATGGGAATGAGCCTGGCTCCGGTAAGCGGACAAATAATTTGTGATTTGATTTCGGAGCGCGTACCGGCGTTCAATCTTTCAGCCCTGCACCCAGACCGCTATGACCGGAATTCACTTCAGGCAGACCGGCTTTCATCAGGGATGCAGCCTGCCACATAAATTATTCTCCAACTGTAAGAGGTAACAAAAAAACAAAATCATCAGTACAAGCCAATAGTGTTCTTTTTGATTGACAGTCTGGTTCAGCCGGTTGTGCTGGCTTTTCTAACAGACAGAACAGCTTAGCACTTATCGAAAAAACACGTTTCGAAAAAGAAACCTCTGGCATGCGGAGGTTTCTTTTTTAGTTTTAAATTTGCGTGGGTAAAATAAGCAGCCAGTCATTTCCGGCCCCAACACCAGAGATCAAAACAAACCGATACTTTTGAGTTAAAATGAAAGACGCCATGCAACGAACCAACGAAAATCAACCCTTACTATTTGTTTCCACCTCCCTATTAAGCCTGCTTGGCGGTGGACTTGGAATCGTGCTTTTTGGCCTGGCCGCCCTGTTTTTTAATCCGGCCAAAGCATGGATTATCAGCGTCACCAATTCGACCAGCATGGATCGGATAACACCCCTGTATTTTCTTCTGCTGATGGCGCTTTGCCTGCTTTCGTTTGTGGGGGTCGTTAAAATAAGAAAATGGCAGAAAGCCGGACTCCTCTTTTACCTTGGCGCTCAGCTAACGATGCTTTTTCTACCGGTTATTTGGCTCGATTGGAATGCATTTTCGGTTGTCAATCTCATTTTTACCACGATTTTTTTTCTGATTTATTTCTCTTACTACAACAGTATGAGCTAAGTTTAACTACCGAACCACTAGCATACTTAAGTTCAATAAATAGTCCCTCTCTGGCTTATTTGTCTAAAAACACCATCGGTTGACGCCAGTAAGTATTCCAGTCTTTTGTGCGATTCTCGGTTGTTAATGCCCATGAATCGATCAGCCATTCCATTGAACACAAACAAGATAAGCCTCAAAATCATTGACTTTGGTCTGGTAATGCCGTATATTGTATACATGTTTAGCTGCACATAGCACACGTTAAACAAAGTAACCGGCAAACCCAATGAAGAACAAGGCCAACAAGAATATCAATAACATTAGCTGGATCGTCATTGTACTCTCCATTTCGGTTCTCTATTTATCCTATTTTTTCTTCTACATTCCACAGCAGGAATCAGTTTTGCAGGAACGTGGTTTTCGTATTCTGAAAGAATATGGAAACAACCTGTATGGAAAATTCGATTACTATCAAACACACCTGAAAAATTATGGTGGCTACTACACCATTCGCGACAAGCTGCGGAACGATTCGGCGATAAAAGCCCTCGACAATCTGAAACGAAGTGCCGGAAAGTCTGGCGCGGCCGAATCAGCTACAAACAGAGAAATAATCAACCTGTATGAGGTGATTGGTAGTTTGGATGCCAACATCCAGGCCGAGCAGATTCCGGATTCACTAATGCCCGAAACTCCGGTTTTATCGGACGACCGAAAATTCCTGATTATCCCGCACGATGCCGGATTTAATAAGATCCTGCCCAAAACCATCGACAACCTCAATCAAAAATTCGACCAGCAGTTTGGCGTGCCCGACCAAAATTTCATTTACAAGGTCCCGATTCAAACACTAATGGAAGGTCTCAAATTTGATTGGCTATTGGATAACATTATCTTGCTTGACAGGCAAATGGTCATCCATAACTCGAAGAAGGATGTTATCCATGATATCACCAATCCCAAAGCTCTATGCGACAGCGCCGAAAACCATCAGGGAGGTGTTATTGAAACGATTGTAATCCGGGGGCAAAAACAACGACTAATGATTCTGCCCATCGAATTTGCAGATGCAAAAATCTATTTAGCCGGCGTAATTTCGGCCAACGAGTTCAAGAAAAAGACACGGACCATCAACAGCCAGCTGCTAATTGTTATTTCTGGGATTTTGCTGCTTTTACTGATCAGTATTCCTATGCTGAAAATCATCATGATCAACCGGCTGGAACGTTTGAAAGTTGCCGACGCTTACGGGACAATTATATCCGTTTTACTAAGCACCGCCTTGCTAATTTTGATTGCTATCAGCCTATTGAAAAATCAGATTGAAGATAAGACCATTCAACATAAACGTATTGAACTGGTTTCTGATACACTATTTCACAACGTAAGCTCCGATTTCAATGCTCTTGTTCATCTTTACAAAGACATTACGAGCAAGCAAGATCCAGACTCTGCAAGTTTTGCTTTCTTTATCAGGCAGAGCCTGAACTCGGACGAGAATTTCACTCAAATACCTGCTCATTTCATTGGAAAGCCGGTTCCGATCAATGAAATTATTCTATTAGACTCAGCAGGAATTGTTTCAAAAGCGGTGACCAAAACAGTCTTTTCAGATGCCGTGACCGTTGATCTCAGTCAGCGCGGGTACTTTCGAAATGCCATTGATCCAAAAAGAAGCTGGCTAAATGCCAACCATGAGCACTATTTTATCGAATCCATCAAGTCGTATAACACGGGCTATCAGGAAACAGCCATTTCGTTTTTACTACGCGAAGACATCGAACCAAGTCATGCTCCCGTACTCGCAATTACTTCGCCCATTCCATCGCTTTACCACCAGGTTCTACCCAAAGACATCAGATTTTTGGTGATTGACGAACAAGGCAAAGTACAGTTCCATTCCACCCAATCAAAAAACCTGCATGAGAACTTTCTGGAAGAATGCGAGTTAGACCCCAGACTCCTCAGCGCTATCAGATTACGGATAAATGAAACGCTTCACCTCTCCTATAATGAAAAAGAGTGGCTGGCCAGGATCAAACCAGTGGCTGATGCCCCATTGTACCACATCACCCTGTTGGATCATGATCGAATCGACAACCGAAATGCACGTATCTTTCTTTTCACCTTCTACTTTCTTGTTATCACCCTGATTTGTATTGGTACAGGTGTGCTAATCATGCGATGGGCACATGCAAAAGCCGACTTTCTGCAAATGCGCAGCTGGTCGTTAAGCTGGCTGCTGCTGCAAACTCAAAACTACCTAAAATACAAAGCACTCATGTTTATTCTGGGAGCCATTCTTATCTTTCAGGTTATTGGCAGCTTCTCCATTGACAAGCCTATTACCATGCTTGTTTATCAACTCATTTATATCAGCTATACCGGTTTTGTTGCCATGACCATTTTGGGGCGAAACCAAAGCAAAACCAATAAAGCAAGCCTTAAATCATTTTGGGCTGAAATACTGATTTTGGCGATTACCACGCTGCTAATTGTTTTGCTGCTTTGGAAGCTCAATCCGAGTCCTGTTGTGATCATTCCGATCATGCTGACCATCTTGTTATCCGGATTTGTCTTTTACACGACCAACGAACGGTTTGGCCAATTGCCTCAACACAAAAGGGTTTTCGAGAAACTCCCGCTGATTCCTTTTCGGCTGGGAGAAACTCAGTCCATCAAGCAAGTTGCCGGCGAACCCGCTTTTAATCCTTCGCCAAGAGCTGTTAAGAAGGTGTACAGCGCTTTTATGATTCTCTGGCTCACATCCTTGTCAGTTGTGCCGGTCATTCAATATTACTGGGTTATTCAGCAACAAGAGGGACGAATTGAAAAGTGGGAGCAAATGCAATACATTGCATTTCAGAACCTGCAGCTTTCCAAAAATTTTAAAGCCTTTAACAAAGAGCCCTGGTATAAACGAATTCAGGGTAACGGAATCGACAAGTTACAGATAACCAGTTATGACACCAGCCGTGTAGTAAACCAAAATTTATTGACCGTTTCCCAGTCACACCACCTAAATGGCGACTTAATTTATTCGCACTTGCCTGATTTAATTTCGAACGACAATTATTTGATGACCTATTTGAAAGATAAGCATGCGATTGGCGAACTGATAACACCCGACGAACTTGAATATGCACATACTGGCTTTGAAGGGATTATTCACACCAAGCTCCCTGATTACATCAAGTTAACTTCCAGCTACTGGCTCTTGTACCTCATGTTATCCATTCTGCTGGTCGCTTTGGTGATTTGGGAATTGTACCAATACATGGCTGAAAATATACTCAACACCAATCCTGCGATTCGGATCGTACCCGAAACACACTCCCTGAAAAGTCTCCTGTTCAACACAGAAATTAAACGAATACTACTCGATTCGTATGATGGAGAGCACTGCTTGGAAATGATTCGTGAATTAATTGAAACTTCAGAAGCTCCTGCTGAAGGAGAAAAACCAACACTGGAAATCATCCATGCCGATAAACTGATTGACCCTGGCTTTCAGCCGGATTACCTGATTTCGGGGCATTCAAAAATAATCTGGATCAGCGATATTGATCAATGTATCCAATACATCAAAAAACATGACTTGATTCTAGCCCGGTTGATGAAACTGAATCAGCATGCTGAAGGGAAAGTGATCGTGGTACTTCCCTTTGAATTTGACTTCATCAATGAATACTACGATGAATACCTGAACGAAAATGAGTTGGAAAAAGAAGAAAAATCACAACTTTTCATCTGGAGAAAAAGCTGGAAAAGCATTTTCAAAACCTTCAATAAATACTCCGGCTATTTTGTTCCTGACAAGGAAACTGAAAGTGATGATCCATATACAAAAACCAACTTGATAGCAGCCAACACCAATCAGAAAGCAAAAGAACGTGAAGACTACGGAAATTCATTGTTTCACCAGTCTGTTCTTGAAAGACAATCAATTAATGAAGGGCAAGATCACAAAGGGCTGGAAGAACGAATTCTTGATATTGAATATAAAATGGAACCCCGCTATCAGCACATCTGGAACAACCTATGCAATATTGAGAAGCTCATTTTGTTTGATTTAGCCGACGATGGAATTATGAATCTAAAGAATAAGTACCTCATCAAGCGACTGGTAATAAAAGGCTTAATTATTCCTGAACCTTTCCCACGCCTGTACACGCAAAGTTTTAAATACTTCATCAACAATGCCATCAACCCGGATGAATTTAAAAACCTGGAAAGTAAGCTGAACCAAAAAGGCAGCTGGCATAACATGCGCTACCTGATTCTGCTGATTTTCATCATGCTCGCTGCTTTCGTGCTAATATCACAGGGAATTTCGATTGAAAAAGTGATCGGGATTTTTGCCGGAATACTGGCCTTGCTCTCCGGTATGATGCGTTTGTTTGACAGCAGCGTTTTCAAGCAGGTGGCAAAATAATCTCACCTTACAAAAGTTGCTCCATCTAAAATTCAAGCAGCGCGCCCCAATGTTTTGAGCATTTTAAAATGGCTTGCAATCGCTCTGAGAAAGCTTGGCTGAACATGATAAGGCAGATTGTACTTTCGGGCTGTTTCCTTCACCAATGGCGAGATATTCCGATAGTGCACGTGGCAAATCGCCGGAAACAGATGATGTTCAACCTGGTAATTCAATCCGCCAACAAACCAGGAAAACAACCTATTTTTGGGTGCATAATCGGTGGTTGTAATCAGCTGATGAATCGCCCAGTTATTGTCAACAGCACCTGTTTCATCGGGTATTGGAAACTGAGACGAAGGCATCACATGTGCCGTTTGAAAAATCACGGTCAAAATAAACCCGCAAATCAAGTGCATCGTCAGGTAAAACAAAATCACCATCCACCAAGCCACCGGCAAAATCAAAATCGGAATGACCAGGATATACGCATAATAAAAAACCTTCGACACGATTAATTCAGTCAACAGCTTTGAATAGGTTTTATTTCGCCCGGTCAAAACGCCATCTTTCGAATAAAGATGTAGTTGCTTAAAATCCTTACTGGTTGTCCACATCAAAGTCATCAAGCCATATAGAAACCAAGCGTAAAAATGCTGAAATCGATGGAACTTATAGCGTGGTTTGTTGGGCGAAAGCCGCAAAACCTTTCCCGGGTCAATATCTTCATCATGATCGTCAATGTTGGTGTAGTGATGATGTAAGGTATTGTGCTGGTGTTGCCAAGTGTGTGAAAAACCGCCTAAAAAGTTGAGCGAATAGGATAGGATTTTATTGACCATTCTATTTTTCGAATAGGAATTGTGGTTGGCATCATGCATAACGGACAACCCGATGCCAGACATCCCCAGGCCCATTACTCCCCATAGCAGGAACATAGCAACAGGATTGGTCACAACTGAAAAAACCATCAAAAAATAAGGAACCAAGTATAAAGAAAACATAAATGCCGTTTTCAAAAACATACTGGTGTTACCATATTTCGAAATTTTATTTTCTTCGAAATAGTCGAAAATCTGTTTTCTGAGTTCAATAACGAATTCCTGCTGGCTGGTATTTGGAAATTTTATTACTTGTGTTTTCATCTCACTATACTTTTTATTTTTCAAAGTCATCTACGGGCTCATTTAGTGATCCGCAAATCCTGTATTATCATTTGAGTCGTTACCGACGGGCAATTTATGTGACACAACAAATCAACAATAGATCCATGACCTAAAGTAATTTCGTATCAATCTTCACAAAGATACTCCAGAACTAGAAGACTCAATATGAAAAGGGATTAACAGAAGCTGAACGACGGCGACCCACCGCAGTTTGGGTCGAATAAACCTAGCAGACCGCCAATGCCATTCGCCCCTAAAGGCTTAAATACGTTCCTTAATCGTCAACAAATACTGGCGCGAAACCGGCACCGGCTCATTAAACCCATTGAGCTTAAGCCAATGATTATTGAATTTCCGATTCAGTTTTTCAATGTGAAAAGAATTGACAATGCTGGTGCGGTGGCATCGAACAAAATTGGGAAATGGCTTCAGTTGTTGTTCTATATTTTTCAGGGTATTTCGAATGAGCTTCTTTTTAGCTGCATTTCCTTCCATGTAAATAACTTCAACATAATTATCAGCCGAGCGTAGAAAGATGATGTCTGCTACAGGTAGATTTAGCGGTTCTGCTCCATATTCCGAAATAAACTCAATGGATTGATTCTGGTAATCGTCCTGGTAATGTTGAATTTCTTTTAAGATTGTTTCTTTGTCATGCATCAACAATTCGTTTTGCATAATTAGCGTAGTAAATCGATCGTAAATGTTCAGGATGACCGGTGAAACAAGGCAAATTAGAATAATTTTAAACATCTCGTAGAACGTGATGGTGACAGAGCCGACATAACGCAGATAAAAAGCAACAGCCAAAGAACTTAAAGCTGTGATCAGAAAAATTCGGGCATAAGAAAGTAAAAGCAATTCGTCTTTCTTAAAATGATGATCAGGAATAAAGGTTCGGAACACACCCCGGATTAAAACCTGGAAAAAGAAGATAATAGCCGCAACCCCCCCGGCAAATAGAAGCCGGTTGTTGAAATCAAAATGCTCAAGTGGAAAGGGTTGAAAGAACAGAATGAACAGAAAGATTCCAAAGGTAATACTCAGTAAAAACCTCAAATCTTCCTTTAAAAGTGTGATTAAGCTATTTAGTTTTTGATTTGCCACCTGAAAAAATTTCGTTCATGCGATCATTTCTCAAAGTTAAGTCATTTTTTTCGTCAACAAAGATTTCCTCAAATTTAACCATCTGCCACTGATTTTCTTATCATGGGGAAGGCGCCTCCCAGCTTCCTACTTAGTTGAGGCCAGCGAAGCTTACTCGTGAGAAAACGTACGCACGGTATCGCGATAAATGGAGAACACAGTTGCCCGCGAAATAAAACCGATGTATTTTCCTTCATCAATGACAGCTAGGTTATACCGTCCGCTGGTTTCAAATTTTTCAGCCACAACATGCATTGTATCATTTGGCGAAATGAAAAACTCTGGCATATACATCAAATCTTTAACAAAAACCGTATCATACAGCTCCTGTTTAAAAACGATATCACGGATATCATTCATTTTCACCATTCCCTTCAACATACCATCTTCATCAACCACAGGAAATAAGTCGCGTTTAGAACGTGAAATTGCTTGCACCAAATCCCCCAAAGTCGCATCTGGGCGAACAATTTCAAGATCCGTTTCGATCAACTCGCCCACTTCCATAAAATGCAAAACCGCTTTATCCTTATGATGCGTAACCAGCTGACCTTCGGCAGCAAGTCGTTTGGTATAGATCGAGTGGGGTTCGAATTGCATAATGGTGATATAGGCAGCCAAAGCTGAAATAATCAATGGAAAGAAAAGTTCATAGCCACCCGTTATTTCAGCTGTCAGGAAGATTCCAAGCAAAGGGGCATGCATTACACCAGCCATCATAGCACCCATGCCAGCCAAAGCAAAATTATCCAGAGGCAAATTCAATCCAAAAACGTGATTAAGCAGGTAAGCCAAAAAGTAGCCCCCAATAGAACCGACAAACAAGGTTGGAGCAAAAATACCTCCAATCCCACCGCTGGCGGTTGTTACCGACATGGCAATAACCTTGAAAAAAAGAAGCGAAAGCAGGAATACAACAAAAAACCAGGGATTGTCGCGAAAACCATAAAACATGGAATTGTCGAGCAAGTTGGGGCCCATATCGTTAAACACTTTATTGATTGAAGAGTACCCTTCGCCCCAAAGCGGCGGAAATATGAAAATCAGCACTCCAAGTATAAGCCCTCCATAAAGTAAGCGGGTGGTCTGCTTTCGGATCTTTTTAATCCGTCCTTCAACCCACATGGTTACCCGCGTAAAATAGAGCGAAAGCAAGCCGGCAAAAATACCCAATAAAATATAGTACGGAATATGATTAGCCTCAAACGCATGAATGACACTAAACTTGAACAACACAGCATCGCCCATAAAGTAGACCGCGATAACCGCAGCTGTGATTCCAGAGATTAAAAGTGGTACCAATGAAGCCATAGTCAGATCGAGCATCAACACCTCTAGGGTGAAAACAATACCAGCAATCGGTGCCTTGAAAATACCGGCAATCGCTCCGGTAGCGCCACATCCGATCATCAGCATAATATCGGCTTGCCCAAGCTTGAAGAAGCGCCCCAGGTTAGAGCCAATCGATGCACCAGTCAAAACCACAGGAGCCTCAGCTCCTACCGAACCTCCAAACCCGATGGTAAAGGCACTGGTGATCATAGAAGAAAATGAATTATGTGGTTTTATCCTTCCCTTGTTCTGGGAGATTGAACTCAGAATTCTTGAGACACCATGCCCAATATCATCTTTTACAAAGTAGCGGATAATTAAAACGGTAATGATAATACCAATGACAGGAAGAGCCAAATACCAATAGTTTTCGCTGGTAATAACCGAGTGGCCAACCAATTTGGCATCTATAAAGTGAATCAGGTTTTTCAAGATCAATGCCGCCAAGCCGCTAACAATTCCAATAATAAAACTGATCCAGTACAGTTTTTTTGCACCCATCAGCTGCTTTGCCAATACACTCATTTTCAATTTCGCTATTTGTAACATTTTTTGCTTATTCGTGTGAAAAGTCTGCCATTTTTTTCCGATAGAAAGAGAAAACACGCGCTCTAGAAATAAAGCCAATGTATTTACCCTTATCAATTACAGCCAAATTGTACCGCCCGCTTGATTCAAATTTATTTACAACCTGCTCCATCGAATCAGTTGTCGAAATTGAATGCTCGGGTAAGTACATCAAATGGCTGACATGGACTTTATCGTACAACTCCTGCTTGAAAATAAGATGCCTTACGTCATCCATTTTCACCATTCCCTTTAAATACCCTTCTTCGTCAACAATAGGAAACAAATTCCGGTGTGCTTTCGAAATGGCTTCAGTTAAATCTCTTAAAGTTGAATCCGGTCGTAAAATGACAAAGTCAGTCTCCAACAGCTTTTTCACTTCCATCATCCGAATGATATTCAAATCTTTATCATGCGTCATCAGTTCCTTGCGCTTAGCCAGCTGAATGTGATAAACCGAATTGGGCGCAAATGCCTTCACGGTAAGGTAGGCGAAGGTAGCCACAATCATCAGAGGGACAAACAACTTGTAGCCTCCTGAAATATCAGCAATTAAGAAAATTCCGGTTAAAGGAGCCTGCAATACGCCGGCAATTAATCCAGCCATGCCAATTAAAGCAAAATTATTGATGCTTAACTGCTTCATGCCAGTTATATTCACAAATTGTGCGAATAACATCCCTGTGTTAGCTCCCATAAACAAAGTTGGGGCAAAAATGCCACCAATACCACCAGCTCCAAACGTTAAGGTGGTTGCTACAATTTTTAAAAGAACAACCGCTGCCAAAAGCACAAACACGCTCCAATATTGATCTTTCAGTCCTAAAAACAGCGAATTGTTATAGAGGTAGGTTAAATCGCCTTCCAGACACATATTGATCGCTTCGTAACCTTCGCCATAAAGCGACGGAAAAAAGAAAATCAATACCCCGAGTCCGGTACCACCAACGGCAAGGCGAGTCCATTTACTTTGGATGCCTTCAAAGATATTTTCGACATTCAGGTACATTTTGGTAAAATAGGCCGAAACCAGACCGGCAAGAATCCCCAACAAAATATAGTACGGCAGATCGCTCATTTCAAAACTGGTTTCAACCGAAAACGGATAAAGCACGTCCTGCCCCATAAAAAAGTAGGAGGTCAGCACAGCGGACGACGAAGCCAGCAGTAAAGGAACCAATGAAAAAACCGTTAAGTCAATCATGATGACTTCAACAGCAAAAACGATAGCAGCAATTGGGGCTTTAAAGATGGCTGCCATTGCTCCCGCCGCAGCACAAGCCAGCATCAGAATTGTATTTTTATAGCTCAAACGAGCCACTCGCGAAATCCAGGAGCCATAGGCCGCGCCGGTAGCTACCGTTGGCCCCTCCAACCCAACGGAACCGCCAAAGCCCACAGTAAATGCCGAGGTTAAAACAGAAGAGTATAAATTGTGTCTGCTCAGTTCGCCCTGCCGCGTGGAAAGACTGTGTAAAACATTCGGAATCCCGTGCCTTACAGGACTTTTCACCAGGTAGGTTATAATTAAAACCGCGATTAAAATTCCTATAATCGGAAGAATAAAATAACTGTAGTGCTCCACATTATTTCCTGTGGTCAGGGTATGAACCAATCGTTCGGTAAGCCAAACAGTGTTTTTTATAACTGTGGCAGTAAGTCCGGCAATAATACCAATGACCACACTTAAAATCACCACAAACCGACGTTCGCTCAGGTGTCGTAAACGCCAACGGTGAAAACGAACAATGAATGGTAACCTGTTTTCCATTTGAGCGCAAAAGTAATAAAAGGCAACTGAAATAAGGATTGAAACTATTTTTTCTTTTTAAAGATACTTTTGATTGTTTCCCAAACTTTTGGTTTCTCTTTGACCTGTTCCGGATTCCTGACTTCTCTCAACTTATCTTCTTTCGACTGGCCGGCAAACAGGCGCTCAATAAAGTTATCTTCTCCTTCCAGTTCAAACAATTCCTTATAGGGTGGAATGTTCAAATCAGCAAGCAATTGGTCATCCAAAGACGGGAACGAAGCATGCTGCATGTTCTTGTAGCGGGAATCGCGATATAGTTTATGAAAAAACTTTCCCACAATGGGTAAAGCCATGTATGCTCCTTGTCCGTAAGTAATTGTTCGGAAATGAACTCCGGGATCTTCGGCTCCCACCCAACAACCGGTTACCAGGCTGGGGGTCATTCCGACGAACCAACCATCCGATTGGTTCTGAGTTGTTCCGGTTTTCCCCGCAAAATCACCGGGAATCTGATAAACGGAACGAATGGAAGCTCCCGTTCCCTTGTCAATCGCCGACTGCATCATACGAGTTACAATCTGACAATTCACCGCATTCAGGTTGGTCGGTTCTGCTGGCTCCGGAAAAAACGCTTCGAGTATTTCACCCTGGTTGTTGGCTATTGAAATCAAGTAGTTGGGTTGAACACGAATACCACGATTTAAAATAGTAGCATAAGCAACCAGTAAATCTTTTAAACTCATAGAGGCCACTCCCAATGCCAGCGATGGAAATTCGGGCAAATCATTTACAATACCCAATTCTCTTGAAGTTGAAATGGTTTCCTCAATGCCGGTCTTCATCAACACATCAACAGCCACTGTATTGAGTGATTGTGCCAAAGCTCCTTCCATCGAATAAAAGCCTTCATATTCGTCATGCGAATTACTTGGCGACCAATCCTGGTACTCTTTGTAAACCTTTTTCTCATTCGGATAATAATCAAACGGACTTAAGCCGTTCTCCAATGCCGCCAAATAAACAAAAGGTTTAAAGGTCGATCCAACCTGCCGTTTCGAAATAACATGATCGTATTTAAAAAAACGGAAATCAATTCCTCCTACCCACGCCTTCAGGTTTCCACTTGACGGCTCAATCGCCAAAAAACCCGCATTCAGGTAGCTCAGGTAATGCTTTACTGAATCCATTGGAGTTGTTTCCACATGCTTCAACCCATCCCAGGTGAACAGGCTGGTTTTTATTTTTTGGTTGAAAGCCGCATCAATCTGATCGGTTGTTTTTCCATCGGCAATCATCGCTTTGTAGCGTTCCGAACGTTTAACTGCCCGTTGCAAAATACTGGCATCCCCACGCCAGGGATCTGCATTCTTCCAGTGGTTATCAAATACATTCTGAAGGTTTTTCATGTACTCCTGAACCGACTGCGTAGCGAAATACTGAAAGTCATAGTTAACCGTCGTTTCTACTTTAAGCCCATCCGTATACAAATTATAAGGCTCACCATTTTCCTTGTTATGATTGGCGCACCACTCCAGCAATTCGGGCTTAAGCATTTCGAGAAAATACGGAGCCGGACCTTCGTTGTATGAAATACGCCGGTATTTCAACTCCAGCGGCTTTGCCTGAAAAACAGCCCCTTCAGCCGCTGTTAAAAAATCATTGGCCACCATTTGACTGATGACCACATTACGTCGTGTTTTCGACCGTTCAGGATTGATTCTTGGATTGTAGGTGTAATTTGCTTTGAGCATGCCAACCAAAACGGCAGCCTCATCAACCGTTAAATTTTTGGGGCTTTTACTAAAAAACCGTTCCGAAGCCACTTCAATTCCAAAAATATTTTCACCAAACGGAACCGTATTCAAATACAAGGTAAGGATCTCTTCTTTAGAATAAATCCGTTCCAACCGATAAGCAATAATAGCTTCGCGCAACTTATTAACCGGCATGCTAAAAATCCACATGTTATTTCGGGGAAACAAATTTTTAGCGATTTGCTGGCTTAAAGTACTGCCTCCGCCTGAACTGCGGTTCTGCAATAAAATGGTCTTAAAAAACACCCGCATCAAAGCGATTTCATCCACTCCCCGATGCTCATAAAAACGGGAATCTTCAGTAGCAATCAGGGCACTAATCACATTGGGCGATATCTCGTCAAAACGAACATTACTCCTGTTCTCCACATAATAACGCCCCAGCAATTTGCCATCTTCCGAAAATACTTCCGATGCCTGCGGATTTTTAATTTCGTTGAGCTGTCTCGAACTGGGAACATGACCTGTCACTCCCAGGTAAACGAGCATAAAAAAGGTAAAAAACAAGATTATCGCCGCAGCAAAAAGCTGTAGAAGTATTAACCATATTCTCCGTTTCCCTCGCTTTGCTTTACTTTTCCCACGTTTAGTTGTTGGCTTTCGTTTCTTTGTTTGTATCTTATTCAAATTCTTTGAAGTCATTTTTTAATCGAAATTAGAAAAGGCAAAATTAGATAAATAAAACGGAACGATAGAGCCAAATTAGGACTTACGGGTAAGAACTTTTCAACTAACAATTTTGTCTTTACAGTGAATATTAAGATTGATACCTAAATGAAAGTAGTGATGACAGGGGCCAGTGGTTTTCTTGGCCAAAACATAACCGAAGGACTTAAGAAACAAGCAATTGAAGTAACAAGCCTCCACCGGAAACTTTTATACAGTGATCCTCAGCGCCTGGCGGATCAACTAAGCGGTGCCGATGGTGTGATTAACCTTGCCGGATCTCCTATCATCAGGCGCTGGACTTCAAAAAATAAAGTGATCATTTACAATAGTCGTGTTCTAACGACTAAAAATCTCACGAAGGCAATCAACAGCCTGCCAAAAGAAATGCAGCCCAAAACCTTCGTTTCGGCTTCGGCAGTTGGCATCTATCGCGAAGGTATGGTTCACGATGAAACCAGCTCTAGATTTGCCAATCACTTTGCCGCCCGAGTAACCGACGACTGGGAAGACGCTTTGGTTGATTTGCCGGACACGATTCGCCAGGTCATTTTTCGAATTGGAGTTGTCTTAAGCAAAGACTCCCAGTTTATTCAACGAGTCTTGCCCATTTTCAAAATGGGTTTGGGAGGAAAAATTGGCACAGGGAACCAACCTTTTCCATTTATTCATCTTCACGATTTGGTTCAGGCTTTTATGCAAGCAGTTTCCGACGAACGTTATCTGGGAATTTATAATCTGGTGGCTCCTCAGCAAATCGACAACAGAATGTTCACCCAAATTCTGGCAAAAAAGCTTAATCGTCCGGCCATGATCCCGGTACCCGCGGTGGCACTAAAATTGGCTTTTGGTAAAGCGTCAACCTTGATTTTGAAAAATCCGGCGGTTCTTCCCAAACGGCTTGAAATGCAAAACTTCGCTTACCAACACCCCACACTCGAATCCTGCTTAGATCAAATCATTGACCAGCAAGACGCTTAAGCCTGCCTGTCGGAATGAAATTCAGCCGCCAACTTTTCTGTTTTTTGTGAAAAATGCGAAAGTTGGCGACCAACTTTGTTATTTTTTTGAAAAAATGCGAAAATCTGCGACCAGCTTTGTTGTTTTTTCGAAAAAATGCGAAAATCCGCGGCCAGCTTTTCTGTTTTTTTGAAAAAATGCGAAAGTTGGCGACCAGCTTTGTTATTTTTTTGAAAAAATGCGAAAGTTTGCCGCCAGCTTTTCTGTTTTTCTGAAAAAATGGAAGAATCAGTCGCCGACTTTGAGCATGAGAGCTGAAAATCAGACGTCCGAAAATAAAAGAAGTCATTTTATTGGTATTTAATTCGGTTTTGTCATTGTCAAATAGAATAAAAGGCTGTAACTTTTGTTCGAACAAATTTTTTTAAAAATTATACGCTATGGTACTTAAAATTCTTTTTTCCTTGTTTTCACTGGCCCAATTAACAGCCCTGGCCCAAAGAATCCGTAATTTACTGATCGAACGATTTCCCGATCATCTGATGCTTGGCCCCGTGCTGGCGCAGCTTGATGAGCATCTGGCGGTGGCTATTAAAGCCATTGGTAGTACGACCAAACAAGCGCTTACCAAAACGGTACGAGCAGCCGATTCGAAACGCGACAATAGTTTCCGGTCGTTGCGCAACCACGTGGAGGCGGGACTGCTGCGCGAAAATGAAGCCTACCGCTTGGCTTGCGAAGCCTTATGGGTGGAGTTCGAAAAGAACGGAACAACACTGAACAACCTGCCTTACGACGAGCAAACAGCCAGCGCTAATAGCTTATTGGTGGATTTGTCGACACCCACAAATCTGGAACACCTGGCAACCATTCATGCCGTGGAGTGGAAAGATGAACTGGACCGCGACAACCAGGCTTTTGTAGCCACCGAGAACCAACGTAGCGTTGTCCGTTCGGTGGATGATACCCTGTCTGACAGAAACGCGCTAATGCAATTGCGCACCTCTGTAGAACTGCTGGTTAACGTACTGAACTCGCTGTATGCATTGAACAACCTGGAAGGCATTCGCGGGGCCGTGGCTGAAATCAATCAATACATCCGTGAAGCAACCACAGCCGCCCGATCAGGCAGAGCATAGGCCTCCGGAAATGGGGAGTAAGCGACAGAGCTGAGCAAGCTACTGAGCAGGTGACTTCGAGTCACCTGCTCAGTAAGAAAATGCCGGGGTGTCTATTGATCCGATGACTTGGAGTCATCGGATCAATAACCAAGTACCGCGAAGGTAGGCGGGTTTATTTACGATGCACGGCACAAAAAAAAGCCCTGCACCAAGGTGCAAGGCTTTCCTATGATTGAATCAGTTAAATTACAATTGAGGACCAGCAGCAACCAATGCTTTACCTTCTTCGTTATCCGTGTATTTATCGAAGTTCTTAATAAAGCGGGCACCCAAATCTTTTGCTTTTGTTTCCCATTCAGTAACGTCAGCATAAGTATCACGTGGATCCAAAATTTTAGAATCAACACCCGGCAATGAAGTTGGAACTTCAAGGTTGAAGATTGGTATAATTTTAGTTTCGGCTTGCTCAATCGATCCGTCAAGAATAGCATCGATAATACCACGGGTATCTTTGATCGAAATCCGTTTTCCTGTACCATTCCATCCAGTGTTTACCAAATAAGCTTCTGCGCCGTGTTCTTCCATTTTCTTTACTAATTCCTGACCGTACTTCGTTGGGTGAAGTGAAAGGAAAGCTGCACCAAAACAAGCCGAGAAAGTAGGTTGTGGACTTGTTACACCACGCTCAGTTCCGGCCAATTTAGCAGTAAATCCTGACAAGAAGTGATATTTGGTTTGCTCAGGAGTAAGTTTCGATACAGGAGGCATTACACCGAATGCATCAGCAGTAAGGAAAATTACTTTATTAGCATGTCCTGCTTTTGATACAGGTTTGACAATATTGTCAATGTGGTAGATAGGATACGACACACGAGTATTCTCAGTTACAGAGTTATCGTCGAAATCAATTTTACCATTCTCATCAACTGTTACGTTTTCTAACAGAGCGTTTCGTTTGATCGCGGCATAAATATCTGGCTCTGATTTTTTGTCGAGGTGTATCGTTTTTGCATAGCAACCACCTTCGAAGTTAAATACTCCTTCGTTATCCCATCCGTGTTCGTCGTCACCAATAAGCTGACGCTTAGGATCGGTTGAAAGAGTCGTTTTACCTGTTCCTGAAAGGCCAAAGAAAATAGCTACATCACCTTCTTCGCCAACGTTAGCCGAGCAGTGCATCGAAGCCATTCCGTTCAGTGGAAGATAGTAGTTCATCATGGCAAACATACCTTTTTTCATTTCGCCACCATACCAGCTGCCACCAACTACGTGCATTTTTTCGCTAAGATTAAATACAGTGTAAACTTCTGAATTTAATCCGTGTTCTTTCCATTTTGTGTTTGTTGTTTTCGAAGCGTTCAACGATACAAAATCAGGTTCACCATAGTTTTCCAACTCCTCGTCGGTAGGACGAATAAACATGTTTTTCACGAAGTGTGCCTGCCATGCTACTTCCATAATGAAACGAACTTTCAGACGTGAATCTTCGTTAGCTCCGCAGAAAGTGTCAACAACAAACAATTTTTTACCTGAAAGCTGTTTTGTGGTCAATTCTTTCAAATCGCTCCAAACTTCAGGAGTAGTCGGTTTGTTATCGTTTTTTGCATGCTCCGAAGTCCACCAAATAGTGTCTTTGGTGGTTTCGTCCATTACGATGAACTTGTCCTTTGGCGAACGGCCGGTAAAAACTCCGGTCATAACATTTACGGCATCCAACTCTGTTAACTGACCTTTCTCGAAACCTTCCAACTCAGGCTTCATTTCTTCTTCAAATAAATACTCGTAAGAAGGGTTATGTACGATTTCCTTAACATCAACAATGCCGTACTTCGACAAATCTAAATTTTTCATATCCAACAATTAAAAATTAATAGTTCCAACAAAGATTGAATAGTTCTAATAAACTATTTTTTTATCTCGGAAGACAAAAATAATTTATTTTTCCGATGAGCTCGGCTAAGGAATTTGAAATCGCGAGAAGTTCAGAATTAATCCAGAAAAAAAAGACAGCGCATTAATTAATGCGCTGTTTTGCAGTCTTCTATCGTCGAATAATTTACAAACTTAAAATGTTAAGAAATCATTAACAGAACCAGGTAATTTCTTAAGATCTTGGATGGAATTGACTAATGGTTGATTTCAAATAGTCACGATCCAAATGCGTGTAAATTTCTGTCGTCAAAATTGACTCATGTCCAAGCATTTCCTGAACAGCACGTAAGTCGGCTCCCCCTGAAATTAAATGAGTGGCAAAAGAATGACGGAAAGTGTGTGGACTAATTTTTTTATCCATCCCCACTTTTTGGGCCAGATTTTTAATAATCGTAAAAATCATGACACGGCTTAATTTTTTACCCCTGCGGTTCAGAAATAAAACATTTTCGCTTTCCGGAATAATTCTCAACGTTTTCCGATACCCATTAAGATACTTATTGATCTCAACGACGGCTTTTTCACTTACCGGAACCAATCGCTCTTTCTCTGATTTTCCTTCGACTTTGACAAAGCCTTGCTCAAAGAATAGGTTGGTAACCTTCAGATTAACCAGCTCAGAAACGCGTAATCCACAGCTGTATAAAGTTTCCAGCATGGCTTTGTTACGCTGTCCTTCCGGTTTCTCCAGATCAACGGCATCAATAATGGTGTCTATTTCTTCCATCGTTAAAACGTCCGGAAGTTTACGGCCAATTTTTGGCGATTCCAGCAGTGTTGTTGGATCACCTTGAATTTTCCCTTCAATCAGCAGGTATTTAAAGAATGATTTAATCCCTGAGATTGTACGCGCCTGGGTTCTTGGCGAAACGCCACGATCATTCAGGTGCTCAACAAAACTTCTTAAGTGATTTAACTTCACCTTTTCAGGTGCCAGCTTTTTAAAACTTCCATCCAAAAAAACCATTAGCTTGTTAATGTCATTCACATAAGCCGCAATGGAATTCTGAGATAAAGATTTTTCCAGCCTCAAGAAATTCTCAAAACCTTTTTTGCTATCTTCCCATTTCATAATTAAAAGCATTTAAATTTGTTCTCAAATCAATTTTAGTAAATTTGGTTCTGTTGTTTTCAGACGTAAACGATAAATAGCTTCTTCCCCAAGAATACATAATTATCACTACGCCCTTCGACTTGCGAAAGTTACTAAATTTTTAATTAAACCACAATAAAAATGAAAATATTGTTAATCAATGGACCAAATTTAAATCTTTTAGGCAAACGAGAAAAGAATATTTATGGTGATTTATCTTTTGATGACTACTTCAAAACACTTCAAGACACTTATCCGCAGCATAATCTAGCGTACTACCAGTCAAACATTGAAGGCGAAATTGTTAATAAGATCCATGAATTCGGGTTCGATCATGATGGTATCATCATCAATGCCGGAGCTTATACGCATACTTCGGTAGCCATCCGGGATGCTATTGCCGGCGTAACGACTCCTGTTGTTGAGGTGCATATCTCAAACATTCTGACTCGCGAAAGCTTCCGGCACGAATCCATCATTGGACCGGTGTGTATTGGAAGCATCATGGGATTTGGACTTAATTCCTACCGTTTGGGGATTGAAAGTTTTCGTCAAGGTTAACTTTAAAATCATTTAGCGGAGTTGAAAGATCGATTTCTACTGCAGTAAAGAAAAAAGTCTAATTTTGCCAACCTTAATTTAAAATAACAGCAATGAAACATACCAAAATTGTCGCTACGATATCGGATAGAAGGTGCGAACCCGAGTTCATAAAAGCCTTATATCAAGCAGGGATGAATGTTGCCAGGCTGAATACAGCCCACATTACCGAGGAGACAGCATTAATGATGGTCAATAACATCCGGTCGGTATCCGACTCGATTGCGATCCTTGTTGATACCAAAGGACCGGAAATCAGGACAAGTAATATTGATCTTCCGTTGGAAGTAAAACAAGGAGAATTGGTTGAAGTGTCAGGCTTAGTCCGGACAAGCAAAAAGGGCAGAAAAGTAATGACTGTTTCATATAATCAGTTCCATGCCGAGATTCCAGATGACGGAATTATCTTGATTGATGATGGAGAATTGGAACTATCCGTACAGGAGCGATTTGACGATCATGTTTTGTGCCTGGTCGAAAACGCCGGACAAATCAAGAATAAGAAAAGTGTTAATACGCCGGGCTTCAGTGTTAATCTACCTTCCATCTCAGAAAAAGACAAGGTATTTATTGAGTTTGCGGCTAAGCACAAGCTGGATTTTATTGCCCACTCTTTTGTTCGAAACAAAGAAGATGTACTGAAAGTGCAGGAACAATTAGACCAATACAATAGCCCAATTGAAATTATCGCTAAAATTGAAAATTTGGATGGTGTGAACAACATCAACGAAATTCTCGACTATGCCTATGGAATTATGGTTGCCCGTGGTGACCTGGGAATTGAAATTGCAGCCGAAAAAATTCCGGGAATCCAGCGCCAACTGATCAAAAAAGCTGTTCAGCGTAAAAAGCCAGTGATTATTGCAACCCAGATGTTGCACACGATGATTGAAAACCCACGGCCTACAAGAGCAGAAGTCAGTGATGTAGCAAATGCCATTTACTCCCGAACCGATGCTGTGATGCTGAGTGGAGAAACGGCCTATGGCGAATACCCGGTTGAAGCAGTTGAATACATGAGCCGCATTGCCAACCAGGTAGAAGGAAGTAAAGATAAACGAAACGACATTACCTTACCGGTTGTGAACAATGAAGTTGTGGCTTATTTAGCTGAAGCTGCCATTTTAGCATCGGATGAATTGCAAACCAAAGCGATTGTAACCAATACGCTAACCGGGAAAACAGCTCGATACCTGGCTGCATTTCGAGGAAAAACCCCGGTTTATGCCAGCTGCTACGATATGAACGTTGCGCGAAAGCTAGCTTTATCATATGGCGTTCGTGCAATATTGATTGAGCCGAAGAAAAATAAGTTTAAAATTGTTCGCTCATCACTCAAAACACTTGAAAAAGCAGGCAAACTCAATAAAAACGACATGGTGATATATGTTGGTGGAAGCTTTGGAATTGGTGGCGGATCAACCTTTATGGAAATCTCAACAGTTGATCGTCTGACCTATAAAGAGAAAGAAGAATAGGTTTGCGACCTGAATTTAATTTTTAAATCCGGATTCGTCATGAGTCCGGATTTTTTTGTGCGGAAACACAAGCTTTAAGCTACTCTACTTATCGTAAGTCAATGACTTCAACATCTTTATGCTTCGATGGGTCGAACTCAAAATCAGCACCAGTTGCCGGAACATTGGTTTTCAAATCTTCAACCAAAACAATGTAGTTGTTTCCTTCGCGTCCAATCATTTCAGCCTGCCGAATCAGCATACGGTTTTTATCAATCTGAATCCTGATTCTGGAGTATTCCATTTCCTCGCTTTCAGGAATTAAATCAATGATGTATACCGGAACACCATTCATCGTTTTCTCTTCAATGAATTGATAGTCGAAACCTTCTTCGTAAATGGTAAATAATTTCGAAGGATCCATCATCTCATTCATTTCGTCATCAGCATCAGCAACCGTTACTTCACTGGCATCTTTCATGTACGTCCAAACGGTTTTTCCATTATTGAAAATCTCCATGCCCAACTGCGAAAGATCCAGGTGAAACTGATCGCCCTTCATTAAAATTTTTCCCTTATTTTCTTCGTGAATTCCTTCGGCTTTATTTTCCAACACATAATTAAACGATGCGCTTATAGAGGAATATCCTCGGGTGGTGCTGGTCACTTTTTCCAAAATGCTTTTGGCTTTTTCGTCTTGCTGAGCCAGGCCTATGCTCCAGCAAAAAACTACGGTCATTAAAATTGTCAGTCTTTTCATCGTATCATTTAAAATTCCTACAGGCTATTCAATAATTGTTCCAAACTATATTCATCTTGAAGCAAAACCTGTCTGGCCTTACTTCCCTCGCTGGGCCCGACAATGCCGGCAGCCTCCAATTGATCCATAATTCGGCCGGCACGGTTGTACCCAATCGAGAATTTCCGCTGAATCATAGATGTCGATCCCATTTGATTCACCACAATAACACGGGCCGCATCATCAAATAATTCATCGCGATTACCCAGATCAGCAGCTCCCGGCAAATTGCCTTCATCTTCGCCAACATACTCCGGCAGCAGAAAAGCAGTGGGATAACCTTGTTGCTTTGCAATATGGTCGCATACCCGTTCTACTTCAGGAGTATCCAAAAATGCGCACTGCAAACGCGAAATCGTACTTCCAGTGGCAATCAGCATATCGCCCTTACCAATTAACTGGTTGGCTCCGGGGGTATCTAAAATCGTCCGTGAATCGATCATCGAGGCTACCTTAAAAGCAATCCGGGTTGGGAAGTTCGCTTTGATAACACCCGTAATGATACTGACCGAAGGACGCTGGGTGGCAATGATCATGTGAATTCCCACAGCACGAGCCAGCTGTGCAATCCGGGCAATTGGCAACTCAATTTCTTTACCGGCGGTCATAATCAAATCAGCAAATTCGTCAATAACGACCACAATATAGGGTAGGTAACGATGGCCTTTTTCAGGATTCAACCTGCGACCGGTAAATTTCTTATTATACTCTTTAATATTCCGCGCATGCGCCTTTTTCAACAAATCGTAACGGTTATCCATCTCATTATTGAGCGAATTCAAAGTATGTTTCACCTTCTGTATATCGGTGATAATCGGTTCCTCCTCATCGGGCAATTTTGCCAGGAAATGCCTTTCGATGGAAGAGTACAAGCTCATTTCCACCTTCTTCGGATCAATCAAGACAAACTTCAATTGGGCGGGATGCATTTTATAAAGCAAGGAGGTAATAATGGCATTCAAGCCAACCGACTTGCCCTGTCCGGTAGCACCAGCAACCAAAATATGGGGCATCTTGGCCAAATCGATCAGGAACGTTTCATTCGAAATCGTTTTTCCTAGTACCACTGGCAGATCGGCCGTACTCTCCTGAAATTTTTTCGATGCGATGATGGAACGCATCGAAACAATTTCGGGCCTCTGGTTGGGCACTTCAATGCCAATGGTTCCGCGACCGGGAATAGGAGCAATAATTCGAATCCCCAAAGCAGCCAAACTCAGTGCGATATCATCTTCCAGATTTTTGATTTTGGCGATCCGAATTCCCGGAGCAGGCACAATTTCGTATAGTGTAATGGTTGGACCAATCGTAGCCCGAATTTTAGTAATCTCTATTTTATAGTGACGCAGCGTTTCAACAATCTTGTTTTTGTTTGAAATCAGCTCATCGTTACTCACCTCTGCGTTGCCCGATGTATGGTCATCCAACAAATCGATGGATGGGAACTGATAGTTCGACAAATCTAAAGTAGGATCATAATCTTCGGTTGCCTCATGCTCATAATTTTCATCAATCTCCTCCTCCACCTTCTCCACGGTCATCTCCAAATCTTCATCGGTCTCCTTTGCGTTACTGCTCCCTGAAAGTTGCTCTTTAACATTGGACTGAATTCTTTTCCGGTCAAGGGCAGTATCCATTTCCAGACTCTCACTGTCTGGATTAAAAATCGTTTCAAGCTTGTCATTTTCATCAATCACCTTCAGAATACTATCTTCCGGCTCCACTTCCGTCGGCTGGTCAACCTGACTTTGCACATCCGAAACCGTCGTTTCTTTCCGTCCAAACAGACGTTTAAGAAAAGGAATAAAGTTATCAAAAGTAGACAGTATAATCAAAAACAAACTGACAATCAGAATAAAAAATGTACCTACATAACCAACCAGGGAACTCAGCCAAACGGCTAAAAAATAACCATTTTCGCCCCCAAGATAAAGGAAGGTATCTGTATGCACATTCATCATGATTAATCCCGTAAACAACGAAATCCAAACCATACTTACAAATGACAAAAGCATTGTTCGCCAATATCGAAACAAGGGACGGTTGAAAAACTGAAATGCGGTTACAAACAGCATAAAAACAAACAGAAACGAGGAAATTCCATATCCCCTGTTAATAATGGCTTCACTTAAATAAGCACCGGTTTTTCCGGCTTTATTCTGAACCTTGATATCGGTATTGGCAAGTAGCTCGCGCCATGATAAATCCAACTTACTGTGATCGGCATGCCCGGCAAACAAAAAAGAAATAAAGGCGATCAATAAATAAAGACCAAATACAAACAGAAGTAACCCAATGGTATACTTGAATTTCTCTCCTGTGAAAAAAGATTTAACTCGCTTAAATGTGCTGGTTTTCTTCGGTGCCTGCTTTCTTTGGATCTTCTTTGCCATAGGTCATTTTCAAAATTCGACTGCAAAGTTAACGAAATTTAGACAGCTTATGGTGCCCTGAACAAGGCTTAAATTATCAAAAGAAACCGGATTTTATTGTGATCAATTGGATGCACGATAATTGTACAACGAACAGGAGAAAAACAGTTCATTCGATCATACTATTTTATCCCGGATTTTCCTATGTTTGTTCGGCTTGCTGATTAATAAGAAACAACTATGATTCAAAAACTAGCTGTTGTTGCGCTTGGAGGCAATGCCCTGCTACGCGACACTGAAACCGGAACCATTGAAGAACAGGAGCGCAACACAACCGATACGCTCGAAAACTTGGTTCACCTGATCAATGATGGTTACAACCTGGTGATCACGCATGGAAACGGCCCTCAGGTTGGAAACATTCTGATGCGCAACGACGCGGGAGAAACCTTGTACAATATTTCGCCGATGCCATTGGACGTTTGCGTTGCCGACTCGCAGGGAGGAATTGGCTACATGATTGAACGTATGATGCGTAACGTTTTAAACAAACATGGCATCAATAAAAACATCATTTCGGTAATCAGTATGGTAACTGTTGACCCTAACGATGAAGCTTTTCAAAACCCAACTAAACGTATCGGGAAAATATACAACGAAGCAGATGCGAACCAACTCAATGAACTAAAAGGGTGGCATTTTAAACCCAGCCCCAAACATCAGGGCGGCTGGCAACGGGTTGTTCCATCGCCAGCTCCAATCGATATTCTTAACAAGGAGATTATTGAAAGTCTGGTTCGAGAAGGAAACATGGTGATCACTGCGGGTGGAGGAGGCATACCGGTTTATCTGGATGAAGAAAAAAATGTACGGACCCTTGACGCCGTTGTTGATAAAGATATGACCTCGGCGTTGCTGGCTTCAACAATTCATGCGGATGAGTTTTATATTTTGACCGATGTGCCTTTCATTTACAAAGACTTTGGCCTTCCCAGCCAGGAAAAACTGGAGTTTCTGGATTATGCTGAAACGCTTCAACATTTAAATAATGGTACCTTTGGCGAGGGAAGCATGGCTCCTAAAATAAAAGCCTGCCTGAAGTTTATTAAAGAAGGAGGCCAAAAAAGTGTGATTACCGAGGCAAAAAAACTGGAAGACAAAAACTACGGATCGAAAATCACTATGAATTACGATAACCAAAAACCTATACAATGATACCAAATCTGAAAAATCGCAATTTTCTGAAATTACTGGATTTTACTTCGGAAGAAATTGCCGACCTGCTGGAGCTTTCCGAGAAACTAAAAGCAGCCAAATACAATAAAACGGAAGAGCAACTGCTGAAAGGAAAAAATATCGCCTTGATCTTTGAAAAAACATCTACTCGCACCCGCTGCGCTTTTGAGGTAGCTGCCTTTGACCAGGGAGCACACGTCACCTATCTCGGTCCCAGCGGATCACAAATTGGGTACAAGGAATCAATGAAAGATACCGCAAGGGTTTTGGGGCGCATGTACGACGGCATTGAATACCGTGGTTTTGGGCAGGAAATTGTTGAGGAACTCGGTCAATATGCCGGCGTTCCGGTGTGGAACGGTTTGACCAACGAATTTCATCCAACCCAAATTCTGGCCGACTTTTTAACTATGAAAGAACACTCGGATAAACCACTGAGCGAAATTAAATTTTGTTATTTGGGCGATGCTCGTAATAACATGGGCAATTCGTTGATGATTGGAGCTGCCAAGATGGGCATGGATTTCAGGGCAGCCGCTCCAAGAAGTTGTCAGCCAGCTAGCCTATTGGTGGAAACAGCCCGATCGATTGCTCAGCAAACCGGCGCGAAGATTACCATTTCGGAGGATGTCAATGAAGCAGTAAAAGATTGCGATTTTCTGTACACCGACGTTTGGGTGTCGATGGGCGAGCCTGAGGACGTTTGGGAAGAACGCATCAAGCTGCTTATGCCCTATCAGGTCAACAGCACCGTGATGCAACAAAGCGGAAATCCAAACGTCAAATTCATGCATTGTTTGCCGGCATTTCATAATTACGAAACCAAACTGGGAAAAGACATCTACAATAAATTTAAAATTGAATCGATGGAAGTGAAGGAGGATGTGTTTGAAAGTATAGCTTCCATTGTTTTTGATCAGGCCGAAAACCGAATGCACACAATCAAGGCAGTGATGGTAGCCACTTTGGCATAAAAAAGCAAAGGGCACTCAACGCGAGTGCCCTCTCAATTTCCTGATTACTTATTCTGATTTGATACTTAATTTATTTCAATCTGATAGTTTACTCCGAAACTAATCCAACGCCCGGATTGCTGAATATTTCCTAAATCAACGTACCGCTGATCAAACAAGTTGGATACGGAGCCGGACACTTGCAACTTGTCTGTTTTCCAGTAAACCTTCAGATCAGTCAACCAAAACGACTCATAATCGGCTTCACCAACATACTGGGTGTCTTTAAATTCGGCATAAGTCCCATTCCTGTCCTGAAACCGAAAATTCCAGGAAGCCTGTAAGTTTTTCCAGACTTCTTGATCGACCGAAAACACAAACTTATGCTTCAGGTTATCCAGCGCATAATTCGACAAAAAGTTGCTTTGGCTTTTATTCAGCTTGTTATACGAATAATTGATATTAATTTTCCGAATGAAAAATGGGTGTCCCAAAAGTTCTGGAACATCCAACGCCGCAATGAAATCAAAACCATTGCTTTTGATTTCGGTCAGGTTCCGGGTCTCCCACAGAAACTCTTCGCTTTCCCGAACCCAGTCAATCAAGTCCTTTCCAACCCGATGATAATAGCCAGCCTGTAAATGAAGAAAACGATTATTCAACTTCAAACCACCCTCAACGGTAGTTGATTTCTCTGGCTTTAAATCCGGGTTTCCCTTGTTGGTTGGTCCGTTATAATATAAATCAGTGAAGGTAGGCATGCGCAAGGACTTGTTGAAAGAACTGTAGGCTTTCAGTGCATCGGTAAGCTGATAACTTAAATCCAGTCCGGGGTAAATGTTCCATTCGTAATTTAAGTCTGAAATCCAGTTGGCCATAGCTCCGCCCGAAGCCGTCAACCGGCCAAGATAAAAGGTGTGTTCAGCAAAAGAAGAAACGGTGGTCCGCGAATGTGATTTAGTAAATTCCTGGTCTTTTTCGCCGGGCACGTCAATCGGTTCTTCCATAGCTTCGCCTAAAACATTGCTCCAAATATTTTCAGAGCGAAACTCGGCTCCAAAAGCCGTCTTTCCCAAATCGCTCGAAAACCAACTATTGATCGAAGTTCCCAGCACATCTGTCATATGGTAATTGTGCCCGCTATACCACGAAGGAATGGTATCATCTTCAAATGTATAGTACCCGTCCTCCATTTTTTCATACAAACTTTCGCGGTACAATTCAAACCGGTCCTGATGACGCCGCCAATATAGAGCCGGGGTGAAATGAAGTTTCTCTCCCGTTTCAAACTTCAGCGAAGCAAAGGTCGTTTTGGTTTCTTCAAACTGGTTCGGGTACTCCGGTGTGTAAAAGCTGTTAGAACCAAAAGCTTTGTTCGAAAACCCGGCTTGCAAATCAAGTTGACCAGCTTCAACATTGAGCAGCCCATGATAAAATACATTATAACTATCAAAATCGGTGTTATCAATGTAGCCATCCGAAGACTTGTGATTGAAAGCAACAAAATTTTGCAGCGTCCCAACTTGCTTGTTAACTGAAACATTGATATCCCGCAGGTCGTGTTCGCCATAGCTCAAATCAATCCCGACTTGATCGTTTTCCGAAGGTTCAGTAACAATATTGATTGCCCCCGAAAAAGCGTTGGGACCGTAAACACGAGCCGCCGGGCCTTCCAAAATTTCGATACGCTTGATACTTTTGAAACTAACCGGCAGGTTGAGGTTGTGATGGCCGGTTTGAGGATCGGAAAGATTAATTCCATTAAAAAGGATGAGTGTTTGATCAAAGGAACCTCCCCGGATGGAAACATCAGCCTGCACGCCGTGTGTTCCCCGTTGTCGGATGTCAACACTCAATGCATACTCCAGGAGATCTTGAATACTGTTGACCGGAGCCGCATCAATTTGATCTTTCTCAATCACGGATATAATCCGCGCCACCTGAGAATACGTCACAGGCGCTCGCTGTGCACTGACCTCAATCTCATCGAGGTCAAATTCCATCTTCACTTCCGAACGTTCAGGTTGGGCAACAGCTTCATTGATTCCGGCAACAAAAAAATAAGTCACAGCCAAAACGGCAATGCGAACCTGCTTTTTAAGTGCCTGAAACAAAGAATACTTTTGGCCACCCCATCGCTTGAAAACAAGTATGCCAGCTCTTTTGTGGTTAAAATTTAACTTTTTCATTGATTTTAATTACGAATAAGTAATCAGAAGCCGCAAATGTAGAAATATCTTTTAAGACCTAAAAGTTGCATCCTTCCACTCCTTAAATCAGCAGAAGAGTTTTTTTAGAATCATTGAGCATCCCAGAACAATTCTTTCAATGCAAAAATCAACGCCTGCGCTTTGGTGGGAAACATGTGGAATCCACACCTCAACTGTAGATTTTTTAATACATGAAAACAGCTTACGAATTCCGATTCATTCAAACCGAGGTCAAAAAAACATCTAACTAACAATCAATATCTTGTAATAATGAAGAAGCGAGCTATTTCGCCATGAAAATTATTCCGCACAGTAATTGTTAAAAAAGTTATTTGAAGGTATAAGCAAATAGTCAAACAAATTTATGCAAACTCCATGGTGACTTATTATACACTAAAAATCAAACGCAATCAATATTTTTTATCAGGAATAAATAAAATCGAATAATAAAAGATCAAATAATCCTTTTTAAAATCGTAATCGTTATTTATATTTGTTCTAAACAATAATCAAAAAACACGCTGCCATGACACAAGTTCAATTTAACAACGCACTGCTAGGATTGCAAGATAAATTGCTTTACTATGCACTTAGCCTGACAGCCGATCAGGAAAAAGCACAAGATCTGTTACAAGAGACGTTTTTGAAAGCGCTAACTTATCGTGACAAATTTACGCAGAACACCAATTTCAAGGCGTGGATTTATACCATCATGAAAAACACGTTCATTAATAATTATCGTAGAAACGTGAAAGCAAAAAGTACATTTGATGGTGCGAATAATGATTTTCATCTTAAATTTTCGAAAGATAAAATCTATCCTTCACCGGATTCATTCTACAGTTCAAAGGAAATTATCAAAAATATCAATGCACTTGAAAATGAATACAAAGTGCCTTTCAAGATGTTTTTAGACGGTTACAAATACAAGGAAATCGCCGACAAATTAAATCTTCCGTTGGGAACAGTAAAAAGTCGAATTTTCTTTACCAGAAAAAAATTGGAAAAAGCTTTAAAAGAATATGCTAACTAGTTGTTAGTATTCATCAAGGGATCATATCGGGTACAAAAAATGGTTCGTTCATTACGAGCCATTTTTTTTATTTTTAAGAGCTCCGTACCTTAACACTTAAAATGAAGTAGCCATGATAAGAATAGCTGTTCACTTAGCAACCGGATTTGAAGAGATTGAAGCCATAACGATCGTTGATGTTTTAAGGAGAGCTAATCTTGAAGTCATTACAGTATCAATGACCGAATCCACCGAAGTTACCGGAGGGCATCAAATTCCAGTCATCGCCGATGTATTGTTTTCCGAGTTGGATTATTCAACCATCGATGCGCTGGTTTTACCGGGAGGTATGCCGGGAGCAAAAAACCTGGATCGTCACCCAGGTTTGCAAAAACAAATTCTTCAGTTTAATCGTGATAAAAAATTGCTGGGAGCCATTTGTGCCGCCCCACTTGTTTTTGGTCACTTGGGAGTTCTGAAAGATAAAAAAGCCGTTTGCTATCCTGGTTTTGAAACCGAATTGCATGGAGCCGAGATCCTGAACACGCCTACCAGTGTGTCTGATAATATTGTGACCGGAAGAGGTGTTGGAACAGCCTTAACGTTTGCACTGCAACTTGTAGAAGAGCTTTCCGGGAAAGAAAAATCAGATCAATTGGCGAAGGCAATGTTGGTTGAATAGTTTAAATTTGCAACAGAAGCTGTTTTTTTGAATGAAGAGGGAGAATTCTAAAACAGGATCAATTATAGAATCATGATTTTGCCATCAGTTGGCTAACCACTTTTAGGGACAGAGAAGAAAAACCGGCTGCCCTTTCCATTTTGACTATCAACCCAGATTTTGCCTCCGTTTTTTTGAATAAATTCACTGCAAACCAAGAGTCCAAGTCCGGAACCATCTTCATTAGCAGTTCCTTTTCGTTTAAGCTTCGAATCAATTTGAAACAGACGATCCATATCCGAAGATGGTATTCCGACCCCATTATCTTCGACACAAACAATCACCTCATGCCCATCATTTTTAGCTCTGATTTTTACCATCCCGCCTTGATGAGTAAATTTTATGGCATTATTTATCAAATTTCGCATAACAGTTTCCAGCATTCTCGGATCGGCATAGATTTGAAGATCCTCGGGGATTTCTGTGTGTAAACTAATTTTCTTCTGTTCGGCAACTGGCTTAATCAGACTTTCAACACCCTCATAAACCTCCAGAAAGCCAACTTTCTGAGGCGTATAAGACAATGCCCCAGTTTGAGAACGCGCCCAGTCCAATAAATTATGGAGAAGCCTGAAAATAGAATTAGCCGACCGGTAAATATCACCGGCATATCTCTTCTTCTCCTCCTCCGAAAACTGGTCTGATTCTTTGTGGATCAAATAAGCATATCCCATCACGGTATGAAATGGATTCTTCAAATCGTGCGCAATGATGGAGAAAAACTTATTCTTTGAGGCATTCAATTTTTCAAGTTCCAGCCGTTGATCCTCAATCCGTTCATTCTTGCAACTCAAAATTTCATTGTGCTTTCTTTTGTTCAGATAAGCCACTGAAATTAAAAATATTGTGACCAGAAGCAACACAATAGCAATCATTCCGAAAACCCGAACTTCTTCGTTTCGCTGTATTTTCAATTGATCGATTTGCCTTGAGGAATTTAATCGTTCAATTTCAGCTTCCTTTTCCTGGGCCTGATATTTTTTTTCGAGTTCAGCAACTTGATTCAGTCGTTCCTCCCGCATCAAACTATCCTTAAACGAACTGTATAATTTGAAAGCTTGGTAGGCATCATCAATACGCCCCATTCGCTCATAAGTCAATGCAAGATCATTATAATTAAGCTGTTGCAAATAATAGTCGTAGCCATTCTCCTTAATAAGGTCTAAACTTTCCTGAAATTTAGCAATCGCTTTTGTATAGTTGTTCAATTCACGATGTACGCTTGCCAGCCCTTCCAGCGTATAGGCCTTACTTCTCAAATCACCCAACTCATCAAACACACGAATGGCCTGTTCATAAAAACTTAATGCTTGTTGTAAACTATCGCCAGTATTAACATAGATGTTTGCGACATTATTTAGCACAATAGCCTCGCGCTGACGATTCTCCAGTTGTTGAAACAAGTTCAACGCTTTTTGATAGTACACTTTGGCGGAATCATATTGTTGCAGATTATAAAACGATACGCCCATCCCATTATAGCTTATTGCCAGGCCACTCGAATCTTTGATCCCGGTATTGATTCGAGATGCATAGCGATAGTTGTAAACAGCTCGCTCGGGTTCACCAATCCGTGAAAAGACAAGACCAAGATTTGAATAAACATTGGCCACCGGTTTTGCATACACTTCATGTTCGATATACCCCAGCGATTTATAAAAATGAGTGACCGCTAAATTATACTCGCCGGTATAATGGTACACCAAACCAATGGCATTATGCGATTCACCAAGATTGACAGAATCTTTCAGTTGCTCAAAGATCATCCGAGCCAGATTATAATGCTGTAAAGCCAGCTCATACTCATCAAAGTAATAATAGCATTCGCCTTTATTGAAAATTGCCATCCCCAGCAGCAAGGAATCGCTGGCAGAGCTGGCCAAACCAATGGCTTCGTTGGCGTAAGACAGGCTTTGAACACTGTCGGTACTCGCGTAATTAAGGGCCAGTTGGACCAGAGCTTCAGTGCGCTGAGCACCCGATAATTCCGGTAGCTCTATCAACAAACTATCCGCATTAGGCTGGCCGTTTACTGAGATAACAAAAACAACCACCAAAAATATATTCAAAATAAAAGCTTTCATCTATCACTAACTGTTCATTACAAATATGTTGATTTTTAATGAACTTTGATTCAGTTTGATAAAAAAATAGCTGATTCTCGAACATGAAATCAGAAATAAGGTCACGGACCTATTTGATATTTTCGGTTTCGCTTTTATCACAGATTGTTAAAGACTCGAAACATGACATTAAATTATTCGCACTACTTAACACCATTCTAAATATTAAACTGTGAATGCAAAAAAGACACTTTCAGCAGGAACTAGCCGGCCTGAAAGTGTCTTTTCATTTTTGCACCTTGCCTTTTGCAAGCATCAACCGGCTTATCCGTTTGCTATAATTTTCTGATTTTAATATTGCGGAACCAAATCGGGTAACCGTGATCCTGCAAGCCGATATAACCTTCGCGGGCAATTCCTTCGGTAAATCCCGGGAAACTTTTGAACTTGCTATTCTGTATCAGCTCATCCCACTCTGGAGTCCACAAAGTATAGGACACGACTTCTTTACCATTCATGCTATGGGTCGCTTTTCCATCTTTCACTTTAATCACCACTGTATTCCACGAGCCGGCAGGATTGACTGTCGCCGGGTCGGCAGCAACCATATCATACAGCGATCCGGCAAGATGCGTATCGATCTTATTATCCGAGGCATTTTCATTATCCAACACCTGTACTTCCGGAGCTGCAAAATAAATGGGCTTGCCCGGAACTTCGCGCACGTAGTAGAAAATACCGGAATTTCCCTGATCACTGGATTTCCAGTCAATTGAAAGCTCGAAGTCTTTGTACTTCTTTTCGCCATAAAGAATGTCGCCATTGGCACCATGCCCGGGTTGTTTGCCTTCACCTAAAAGCACTTTCATGGCATCGTCTTCAATGGTCCAGTTTGGAGGCATCGTCTCACCATTACATTGCCGCCAACCATCGAAGTCGTTCCCGTTGAACAACAGTTCCCAACCTTGCTTTTTCTCTTTCTTGCTTAATTGATTTTCTTTTTGAGCTGAAGCCGAAATTGCACCCAGCGTGATAACTGCCATTAAGATGGCTGATAAAATACTTCTTCTCATGATTTAAATTGATTTAGTAATATTTTAATGCTTATTCTTTTTAATCCATTCCCTTGCATTCACGAAAGCTTCAATCCACGGCGCCACCTCGTCTTTCTTCCGGTCGTCCGGATAATACGGCCAATGCCAGGGCTTAAAGGCCCGCTCCATGTGCGGCATCATGGCCAAATGGCGACCATCCTTTGAACAGACGGAAGCGGTATTGTAGTCCGATCCATTCGGGTTTCCGGGGTAGAAATCGTAACTATACTTGTATGGTATGTGGTACTGCTCTTCGGCATAGGGTAAGCTGAATTTCCCTTCGCCATGTGCAACCCAAGCCCCCAGCTTCATGCCGGCCATTGATTTCAGCATGACCGAGTCATTCTCGGAAATCTCCACATTCACAAAAGCCGATTCAAACTTATGCGATTCGTTGTGCAACATCTTGGGCATTTTATCATGCTCCGGATAAAGCAGGCCAAGTTCAACCATCAACTGGCAACCATTGCAAACCCCAAGGCTCAGCGTATCGTCACGCTTGTAAAAGTTTTCTAAAGCAATGCGGGCTTTCTCGTTGTATTTAAAGGCGCCTGCCCATCCTTTGGCAGAGCCCAGCACATCGGAGTTGGAGAAGCCACCAACAAACACAATCAGGTTAATATCTTCCAGCGTTTCGCGTCCGGCAATCAGGTCGGTCATGTGTACATCTTTTACATCCAACCCGGCCAGGTGCATCATGTAAGCCATTTCGCGATCGCCATTCACTCCTTTTTCGCGGATGATAGCCGCTTTGATACCGCTTGGCGTACGGCGATTCAAATCGATGCCATAGTCAGCTGCTTTTCCGGTGAAGTTTTTGAAATCGTAATGCAGCTCATTTCGCTTATAATTCTTGAACCGCTCCAGGGCCAGCTCTTCCCCACTCTGCTTGCGGTCCATCAGGTAAGACGATTTGAACCACAACTCGCGCAAGGAGTCAATATCCAAATCAAATTCAGCATCGAAGTTCTTCACCGTGAAAGCACGTTTACCGGCAGGTTGGCCAATTTTGACAAAGCTCACACCAGCGGCATTCAACTGGGATTCGAGTGTTTCGGCATCAGCTGCCTGAATCACAATTCCCGGGTTTTCATTGAAGAACACCTTGGCCGAATCCTCTTCGCCCAAACCAGTCAAGTCGAGGTTCAAGCCAGTTGCGTTATCACTGAAACACAGTTCCAACAAGGTGGTCATCAATCCGCCTGATGCCACATCATGTCCGGCCAAAATCAACTCGTCTTCAATCAACTCCTGAACAGCATTAAAGGCTTTCAGAAAGTACGCAGGATCGGCTACCGTTGGCGCGTCCTGTCCCAATTTATTGATGATCTGTCCAAAAGCGCTTCCACCCAAAACCAGCGGAGTTGACGAAAAATCGATGTAATAAAGCGGCTTGCTGGTATCGTTAACCGCCACCGGCTCCACCACCTTTTTCACGTCCGTCACTTCGCCCGACGCAGATATAATCACCGTCCCGGGCGAATAAACCACATCATCTTTATATTTCTGGGTCATCGACATGGAGTCTTTTCCCGTAGGAATATTGATCCCCAAGGCACAGGCAAAATCACTGGCCGCTTTCACCGCTTTGTATATCCGTGCATTTTCGCCCGCGTTTTTTGCCGGCCACATCCAGTTGGCGCTCAACGAAACGCTTTTCATTTTATCCGGCATGGGCGCCCAAATCAGGTTGGTCAGCGATTCGGCGATCGAAAGAATAGAACCACTTTCGGCATTGATCATTCCGGCAATCGGAGCATGACCGATGGTTGTGGCAAAACCACTCGTTCCCTGATAATCCAGCGTAATCACACCAACATTATTTAGCGGAAGATGCAATTTACCGGCTCCCTGCTGCTTGGCAATCCGTCCGGTTACCGAGCGGTCCACCTTGTTGGTCAGCCAGTCTTTACAGGCAACCGCTTCCAGCTGAAGCACATCTTCCAAATACGTTTCAATTTGATCCTGATCGTAAGCCAACTCTGCAAAATTGGCCTTTTCGGTAGTATCAGTCAACACCGTTTTGGGCGGGTTTCCAAACATGTAAGCCAATTGCCAGTCAATCGGTTTCTCCCCGGTTTTCGAATTCTCGAAGGTAAACTGCATATTGCCGGTTGTTTCACCAATGACATACATCGGCGCCCGCTCGCGATCTGCAATTTTCTTCAGCAAATCCACATGCTTTTCGCGCATCACCAAGCCCATTCGCTCCTGCGATTCGTTACCGATAATTTCTTTTTGCGACAAGGTAGGATCGCCTACAGGTAATTTGCTGGTGTCAATCTTTCCGCCGGTTTCTTCCACCAGCTCCGAAAGACAATTCAGGTGTCCGCCGGCACCGTGGTCGTGAATGGAGATAATGGGATTGTCGTCCGATTCGGCCAGCGCACGAATGGCGTTGTAGGCCCGCTTTTGCATTTCGGGGTTGGCCCGTTGCACAGCGTTCAGCTCAATCGCGTTTGCAAATTCACCGGTGGCAACCGACGAAACAGCGCCGCCACCCATTCCAATGCGGTAGTTGTCGCCACCCAGCAGCACCACTTTGTCGCCTATGCCTGGCTTATCTTTCAGGCTATCCTTTTTAGCGCCAAAGCCAATACCACCAGCTAACATGATCACCTTATCGTAACCGTATTTCTTGTCATTCTCGAAATGCTCAAAGGTGAGTACCGAACCGGTAATTAGCGGCTGTCCAAACTTGTTACCAAAATCGCTGGCTCCGTTCGATGCCTTAATCAGAATTTCTTCCGGCGTTTGGTACAACCACGGACGTTCTTCGGCAGCCTGCTCCCAGCTGCGGGCATCTTCAGTTCGGGGATAAGAAGTCATGTACACCGCAGTTCCGGCAATGGGCAAGCTGCCTTTTCCTCCGGCAATCCGGTCGCGAATCTCTCCGCCAGTTCCCGTTGCTGCCCCGTTAAACGGCTCAACAGTCGTTGGAAAGTTATGCGTTTCGGCTTTCAGCGAAAGCACGGTTTCTATTTCTTTTACCTCGAAATAATCGGGTTTATCTTGTGTTTTGGGTGCAAATTGCTCCACCACCGGCCCTTGCACAAAAGAACAGTTGTCTTTGTAGGCCGAAATAATCAGGTTGGGATTTTCTTTTGAAGTTTTCTTAATCATTTGAAAGAGCGACATCTCCTGCTCCACCCCGTCAATTACAAAGGTTCCGTTGAAAATTTTATGACGGCAATGCTCCGAGTTGACCTGCGAAAAGCCAAACACCTCGCCATCGGTCAGCTTACGCCCCATTTTTTCGGCAACCGAATCGAGGTAGTTGATTTCATCTTCGCTCAGCGCCAGTCCTTCCTGCTCATTGTACGCTGCAATATCATCGATTTCGAGGATGGGCTCCGGCTTTTTGTTGATTGTAAAAATCGCCTGATCCAAATCTTCGTACAACCGTTTCAGCATAGGGTCGTAGCCTGCCGAACGGTCTGGCACTTCAACAAACTCTTCCATCCGCACAATGCCTTCGAAACCCATATTCTGGGTAATTTCAACCGCATTGGTACTCCAGGGCGTGATCATTTCCCTTCGGGGGCCAACAAAAAAACCGCTTAGTTTGTCGGCCTCCATCAATGCTGCTTCACCAAGCAACCAGTTCATTTTTTGTATGTCTTTGTCGGAAAAGGAAACAGTGGTTTGAACAGCAATGATGCTGCCTTGAAGGGTTTTAAAGAATAAAATCATGTTGAATCGGTTAATGATTAAGTGATATGTTATATAACACGTCACAAAGATAAAAATTCCTCAGGAAGAAACATTCGAATGATTCTGAAAACCGATTATTGTGAATAATAAGACGTATTTGTTAATAGTCCAGCTTAGTCGCAAAAAAAACCTCTCGTATTTGTATTACGCTAAAAAACAAACCCGGTAGCCGAAGCCACCGGGTCTTTGTTCAATCATTAATCAGTATAATAAAATAAGCATGAAAATTACAAAGTATGTTTTAATTATTTATCACTTCACGTGCTGCCAGATACCCTTTATAAAAGCTAGGATCGCTATGTTTAAAGATGGTCATCACCTTATCCAGCCCTTTGGTTAACAGCTGGTTTACCTCTGTAAAAAGGTTTTTCAGCTCGCTGGTAGCTTGTATCGAAGCAATCTTATAGGCCCGTGGCTGGCCGTTCATTTCGGCAAACTGGTCGCTATCTGTTTTCAGGCTGTCCACCAGCGTTATGGCTACCCCATAGGTAGTCGTAAGCTCATCAGCATGCTCATCAGCATTTTGAATAATCTCCCGCACTCTCGTTATGAAATCGAGGTTGCGCAAGCGGTTTAAGGCGGAATAACTGTCGCTCATGCGGGCGGCCAGTTCATCGTTGCCATTCACCAAAGCCATGGCTTCCAGGCTGTCATTCAGGATATCGGCTTTTCGAGCCACGGTAGCTTTCAGTTGAGTCTTGCTTTTGGTTAAATAGACCTGCGCCTTTTGTTGGTCTGCGGCGGCAGTCTCGATTCGTGCAATCAGGTCGGTCAGCTCGTTTTTAAATTCGCCCACTTTCGGGATCGAACTCCATTTCTCGGGGTATGCATCCATAAACTGATTTACGGAATCATACATTTCTTTACGATTGGTTTGATCTTGTTCCATTGGCTATCTTTTTTAAATTGTTGGACTAGTTAATACAATTATTCCAAAGACCCAACATTTTGCGAAAATAATTAACACAATCATTTCGCTAATCAGCTGGCCAGCCCCCATCTCACCCCACCAAAAAAGTAATAATTACAGGGCATTCAGAAGGGTAGCCAACCAAAACATGTTTTTGAGCATAGTAGCCAATGTGTGCTACTACAAGAACAGCGAACCTAGGTGGTCAAACCAATCGTTCAACACGAAAGACGAATTGCTTTGTTCGGATCACCTTTTTGCTATCCGGGCAGAACCTTCTGCTTGACACCGAGCGCTTATTGCTTGGCACGGAGAAGCTTCTGCTTAGCACCGAGCGCTTATTGTTTGGCACGGAGCGCTTATTGCTTTGCGACGAGAAGCTTCTGCTTAGCACCGAGCGCTTATTGCTTTGCGCGGAGAGGCTTCTGCTTAGCACCGAGCGCTTATTGCTTTGCGCGGAGAGGCTTCTGCTTGGCGACGAGCGCTTATTGCTTGGCAAGGAGCGCTTTCTGCTTGAAAAAGAATTGATCGTTACCTGCTCGCGCGTTGGCTCAATTCTCGTTGTCAAGTGCTGTCATTCCTTTTCATTGTCATGCTTATCGATCGTTTTCGGGCAACACGACAATTAACAACCGCCATTCATTGACCAGCTGTTTCGCTTTTCCTACTTTTGTCAGCAAATTAATACAATGACATTCAAACTCGAAAAATACCACCAATTCCGCAAGCAGGTGGACCAGCTGACGGAAAAGCTTGCTACAATGCACAAGAAACATCTCGCCTGCAAAAAAGGCTGCGACCTGTGTTGCATGGACTACCAGGTGTTTCCCATCGAATTTCACGCGATGCAACAGGCGCTGAAAGATCAACCGGTGGAGATGCAGGAATCGGTTGATGGCAGCTGTATTTTTCTGAAAGACCACGCCTGCCAGATTTATGAATACCGCCCCATTATTTGCCGGACACATGGGTTGCCGCTTCTTTTTATGAATAATGACCAATGGGAACTGTCGGCTTGCGAACTGAACTTTACCGAGTTTGACGATGAAGATTTCACGCCCGAAAATACCTTTCCTCAGGACAAATACAACAGCAAATTGTTTTTGCTCAATCAAGAATTTCTAAAAGAACACAAGCTCCCGCATAGCGATTTCGACTTGATCCCGATTCACAAATTGAAGAATTGATGAAACAATGGGTTGAAGGATTGATGAATTGAAGCATGTTAACCATTCATTCGCGGATAATCGTTTGCTAATTGAAGTGACGTACGAAAACGATGACTACGTGAGATGGACGGTTGATGGAAGTGCATGTGCATAGCAACGATATTTTTCTGCGCATGCTCACCCCTGATGAACCCGCAGCTCCAGCACGAACAAAGCTTGAATTTCCGGCAGGTGATGTTTCTTTCCTGCATGGAATCAATGCCATTGGAACGAAGTTTATGGAAGCTACACGACTCGGCCCTCAATCAACACCAAATCAATTTAGCGCTGCAAAAATGCACGGTGGAAAACTAACAATGAAGCTGAGGTTTGATTTTAACTGAAGTAAAAGACGGCAGGCATTCGCTGAGCTTTTAGATTGCCAGCTTTCCGCTGGGGCCTAACTTCAGCTTTCCGCTAATCGAAATTAAGCACCTCAATCAGATCATTAACCCGAAAAGGCTTGGCTAGGAAAGCATCCATTCCAATTTCGAGGCAATATTCAACATCCTCTTTCATGGTGTTCGCAGTCATGGCAATAATCTTTACCGGATGAGTGACTTTGCGCTGCTTTTCAATCTCCCGGATTTGTTTGGTGGCTTCAATACCGTTAAGCACCGGCATTTGTATGTCCATCAAAATTAAATCAATTTCTTCTTTCTGAAAGAGCTCAACGGCTTGCTTTCCATCATAAGCCATACAAATGTTTGGGCAAAAACTATTGATCGAATGCAGGGCTACCTTCATATTAATGTGATTGTCCTCCACGATCATAATCCGCTTATTCTGCAAATCAGCCTTGAACACTTCAATGTTCTGATCCACCTCTTCCTTACTTTTAGTTTTCCCAATCACTGAGGCAATGACCTGATATAACTGTTGTAGCTTTACCGGCTTATTCAGGTAGAAATCAAAGTCAGACTCTGACAGATCATTCCTGTTTATCGCATCAGTTACTGATGACACCAAAATGATTCGCAGCGAGTCGAGATAAGGAATTTCTCTTAATCTTCGGGCCAGTTCAATACCGTCCATCTCTGCCATTTGGAAATCCAACAGCGCAAAATCAATCGAAATTCCTTCCTCTTTCAGCCGGGCTATTTCAGCCAGAGCGTCACTGCCGCCGGAAGCCTCATGAACATTCACTTTCCAACGTACAAGATATTCTCTGAAAATTTTGCGGTTGGTGTTGTTATCATCAACAACAAAAGCATGCAAGTTTTCAAACGAACCAATTTTAAACCTGAAACCATCCTTTCTTCCGTTAGTCTCCTTAAACGTTAACCGAAAAGAAAATTCTGCTCCCTTACCAGCTTCACTTTTTAGTTCAATTCTTCCGCCCATTGCTGCTACCAGCTTCTGACAAATAGCGAGGCCCAATCCAGTCCCGCCAAACTTCCGTGTTGTTGAACTATCTACCTGGGTAAACGACTGGAACAATTTATCCTGATGAACTTTGGGGATTCCAATCCCGGAATCTTTAACGATAAATAAAACCTCGTGTTCCTCACCTGTTGTATGCACTAATTCAGCTGACACACAGACCTCTCCTTTAGCCGTAAACTTCACTGCATTATTCGAAAGATTTGTAATCACCTGTTTTAACCGAACATAGTCTCCGGAAATAAATTCGGGAATATCCGGGTCAACATAAGTCAAAAAGTTGAGCGACTTTTGATTTGCCTGGATAATTTGCACATCAGCCACCTCTTCTATTACCGTACGAATGTTAACCGGAGCAAATTCCAAATCCAGTTTCCCTGATTCGATTTTTGAAAAATCCAAAATATCATTAATAATCGACAGTAGCGTCTGCCCTGACTTGATGATAATATCCAGATAATCTCGCTGAAAAGGCACAAGATTGGTGCGCCTCAATATATCGGCCATACCAATAACACCATTCATGGGAGTCCTGATTTCATGCGACATATTGGCAAGGAACAAACTTTTGGCTTTATTGGCATATTCAGCCTTTTCCTTGGCCTGGGTTAACTCTTGTCTGGCCAACTCCTGCTTGGTAACATCACGCGAAATACCAACAAGCCCGATTATTTCACCCCGCTCATTCCGAATTGGCACTTTGGTAACAGACGCCCACACCGTGGATCCATCCGGATTTATTGTTTTCTCAATATAATTAATTTCCGGAATGCTTGTTTTAAGAATCGTTCTCTCTCGGGCATACAAGTCCTCTGCTATTTCTTTCGGGAAAAGATCAAAATCAGTTTTTCCAATAATATCCTGATCATCTTCTATCCTTAAAGAAGATAAATGAGCTTTATTTACCCGAACAAACCGGGAGTGAGTGTCCTTAAAATAAATTCGATCCGGAATATTATTCATCAAGGAACTCAAAAGCTCTTGTTCATGTCTGAGTTCTTGCTTTATCAATTGCTCTGTAGTTACATCGCGACTAAGCCCAACCATTCCAACACATTCTCCTGATTCACTTTTTATAGGAATTTTGGAGGTCGTCACATATCTGTGTCCATTGACAGTCCTGATATATTCCAACTTATTAATCAACGGATCGCCATTCCCCATTAGAGCCTGCTCGTCCAAAAAAGCTTGTCGGGCATGGTCCATTTCAAAAAAATCAAAATCCGATTTACCTACAGCCTCCTTCGGATCTTTCAATCCAATTGTCTGTGCCTGAGATTTGTTGACACGCAAAAACCTGGAATCCCGATCTTTAAAATAGATCGTATCCGGGATATTATCCATCAGCATTTGCAAGTAGTGCTGCTCGTCCCTTAGACTTTCCTGAACATTAACTTGATTGGTAATACGTTCGTAAAGCCCCATAACGGCAATCACTTCGCCCGTTGAATCTTTAACTGGAATTTTACTTTTGCGCAAAATCTCAACTTTTCCATTCGCAATAACCTCCTCTTCCTCGTAATTTAGCAGCGGCTCCCCCGATTGAATCACCTCCTTATCCATGTTCCTGTTGTTTGCGGCAACATCAGCCGGATACAAATCAAAATCCGTTAGCCCAATAACATCGACCGGGTTATTTAGACCTCTATCATTACAAAAGATCTGATCACAGCCAAGATAATTCAGGTTCTTATCTTTCCAAAAAAGGGCTATAGGAATGTGATGAACTATTAAATCAAGGATTTTTTCAGAATGTACTAAAACCGGACTTGCCTTAATCTCGTCCTTAAACACAGATAGAAATCGGGCTCCCGTAAAATCTTCAGGTAAGACGTGAACATTAGAACCTGCCGGTTTATCATCGTATTTCTTGTCCGAAACAAGGATGAGCGGCACGTTCAAACTACCAATATCGTTAAACTGGGGGGCCGAAATAATCTGACGATAATCCGGCTCATGAATTAAGAGGGCATCTGGATTGGCATGAGAAATGGCTTTCACAACCAGATTATAGCTGCTAAAATACAAGAAATTTATCTCCTGAAACTCATCCATCAAAGGGATGAATTTCTGAGAACTAAAATCGCTCCCTAAAAGAACACAAAGACGCCCCATACTTTTAAGGTTTTGTTTAGCGGCTAAAATACATAAATATATGAGATTTTTCATTCTGGCCTATCTGCTTACCCAACAACAGCCAAAACTCGAACACACTAACGACAAGGCACTTACTGCAATTTCGAAGAATAATCCGGTTAAACAAGCTACTTAAACCTGTTGAAAAACACAATTTGGATACTATCTTAGCGATGCTATTTGACTTCAATTATAAAACTATATTGATCGCAAAACTCAAAACAGGCTAAATTTCATTTGCAATGGATTCTCTTTTACAAATAATCCAGCAACCGTTTCACTTCTGATAAACCGGCTTAAGCAAAAGTTAAATCCTAAAATCAACTATTAAATATATAGCTGTGTTCATCTCCTTTTTCTTAATTTTGCTCGGAAAATAGAATTACTATCCATCAAAAAAATAAAACACATGAGAAAAAAAGTTGTTGCCGGTAACTGGAAATGTAACACAACCGTCCAGGAAGGTATTGAATTAGCGAAAGCTGTAAACGAACTGGTTACTAAAGAAGGTGCCAAAGATGTCGTGGTCGTTCTTGGAACGCCATTCACACACATTACCAGTGTGGTTAATGCAGTTGATACAAACCGTATTGGTGTGTCATCACAAAACTGTGCAGCCGAAGCCAAGGGTGCTTTCACTGGTGAAGTTTCAGCAGCGATGATCAAGTCAACCGGTGCCGAATATGTGATCCTAGGTCACTCCGAAAGACGCGAGTACTACGGCGAAACCAGCGAAATTCTGAACAAGAAAGTAGCACTCACGCTGGAAAACGGTTTGACTCCAATTTACTGCTGCGGAGAAGCTTTAGATATTCGTGAAGGCGGAACACAAAACGATTTCGTAAAAACCCAATTGGAGGAAACCGTTTTCAATCTTTCTGCTGAAGATTTCTCGAAAATTATCATCGCCTACGAACCAATTTGGGCTATTGGAACCGGCGTAACTGCAAGTTCAGAGCAAGCTCAGGAAATGCTGGCTTTCATTCGCGGATTGATTGCTGATAAATTTGGCGCTGAGGTTGCTGAAGAAACTTCAATTCTGTATGGTGGAAGCTGTAGCCCCAAAAATGCTAACGAACTGTTTGCGAACCCAGACATTGATGGCGGACTAATTGGTGGTGCTTCATTAAAAGCTGAAGATTTTCTGGCTATTATCAATTCATACTAGGCCATTAAAGGCTGACACTAAATATTAAATGAGCCATCTGGTTTTTGCCGGATGGCTTTTTTTACCTTTGCCATTAAAAAAATGAAATATACAAAAGCAGCATTCAGGCTATCTCCGGATAGTGAACCCAACCGTGAAATTTTGATCGCTTACCTTTCGCAACTCGATATTGAAAGTTTTGATGAAACGACGAATGAGGTGAATGCTTTCTTTCCTCTGAATAAAGTATCTGCAGATGACATCAAAACTTGTCTTTCTGAAGTTCCATTTCAAGTTGATTTTTCGGAGGAAGAAATGCCGGACATCAACTGGAATGAAGAATGGGAAAAAAACTACTTTCAACCTTTATTGATTAACAATCAGGTGCTGATTCGTGCTCCGTTTCACAAAGAATATCCCAAAGTTCAGTACGAAATTGTGATTGAACCAAATATGGCTTTTGGAACGGGCAACCACGAAACTACGAGCCTGATGATGGAGCATCTTTCGGAAATCAACTTAAAAGGACAAACGGTTTTAGATATGGGGTGTGGCACAGGAATTCTGGGAATTTACGCGTCCATGCTGGGAGCAAAAAGTGTTACGGCCATTGACATTGACAATTGGTCTTTTGAAGCTACAGTCGAAAATTCGCGTCTGAATCGCATCAACAACCTCGAAGCTTCTATCGGCGGCGCTATGCTTCTATGCCAACAAAAATTTGATTTAATTCTGGCGAATATCCAGAAAAACATTATTCTTCAAGATATTGAGAGGTATACCTCGGTTTTAAATGAAGGTGGGTTATTGGTTGTTAGTGGTTTTTACGAAAATGACCTGGAAGACATTTTAGGAAGAGCATCGGAATTGCTACTAACGAAAATTGAAATAAAGGAACGTAATAAGTGGATTGCCTGCGCCTTTCAAAAGTAATTGAATTTAATCCTATGCCTACAGCATCGAACTGGTAAGCAGTCCGATTAAAATTGCAATAGTAAAACTGATAAAGGTACCAATCAACACATACTCCGAAAGCAATCGAGCGCTGTCTTCGCTTTTAACCGAAATTCGAAGAATTGATTTGGCGGCAATTAAAAATCCAATAGCTTGAAATTGTGCTGTAAGTACAAATGTTAACACAAGCACACGTTCTAAAATTCCAATCCATTTACCGGCATTTGGCAGGCTCGGTCCAACTCCTTCTTTTATTTGATTTTGCCAGCGTTTTGTAGCCAAGTTAACAATTATCATTGTCGGCCAAATCACAAAAAGATAGGCTAGAAATACAACAAGCGATGTTTGGTTTGAAAATAAAGTGATAAAGGCAGTGCTCCAATCGAATAAATATTCACCGACGATTGCAACAACAAGTGCAATAGTCAGAACATGCAATAATTGGTCGAGTAGAAACCACACTAATTGATTGACTTTATGTGGCATGAGATAAATTTTAGCCAGGTCAATCAGGTAGTGAAACAGGAAAATAAAAACGGGAATTTGCCATGAAAAATAATCCAAGGTAAAAACAACAGATAGCGCTGTAACAACCAGCACATGAAAGAATAATTTTGATGATTTTATTCCTTTCTCATTTTTATCTTTCACCCACGACCCTGGTTGCAATAAAAAATCAGCAATTAAATGAGCAATTAATAATCGAAGAAGTAGAATCATTACCATTATAATTTTTCAATGATTTCAACAAAGCGCCTATTCATTTTATCAATTAAATTCCATCGGGCAAGTTGAATCCGGTTACTTACCGACGGCTGAGATAGATTCAACAGATCTGCAATTTCGGTTTGTTTTAATCCCTGAACAAGATAATAAATAACTTCAGCCTGTGCCAGTGTCCAGCCGTCAAAAACATTGTCTAAAAATGCACACAACAATTCAAGCTCTTTATTATATTCCTCACGACTAGTAGTGATGATGAATGTTTGCTTTTTTGTTTTCATCTGATCAAGTGCCCTGCCGGAAAGCACAAATGGCTCTTCCATCGACTTTCCAATATGTTCCGGAATTGTTTTCGATAAGCCAACGGCCAATGAAATGCGAATGTCAACAACACCACTGCCTTGCTTGTTCTTTAGATTGATTCGTTTCTTTTTAAAGTAGGATTTTAGATAGATGGCTTTCATAAAAGAGTTCTGCACATCTGTTGTCATCAACTGAAAACTATCTCCCCGGCTCGACAAAACAGGTTCTCCCCGATTAACCAAATAATTCCCGGCTGGTTCTTCAAGTACGTGCATCGTATCAATAAAAGCATGTTCTTCAAACTTTGAAGAATTTATAATATCTGCTGATATAACGGCAATCTTTTCCACAAGCCAAATATAGCTCTTTAATTCTATATTTTAAAATTATACATCAATTATTCTATATTTTTTATTAGTAGTCATTTTAGTCTATATTAGTAAATTCTGATCGTTCAAATTCCAATACTTCCATATCTTTAATATTCTTGCCGTCAATTTTAAAACGCACTGCGGTACAAACATTATGAAATCCGTTACTCCCGGCAGCTCCGGGGTTGATATGCAAACAGTTAAATTTCTTATCATGTATTACTCTCAAGATGTGAGAATGTCCAGAGATAAATAATTGGGGAGGACTGGAGTATATCATTTTCCGAACTCTTGGTTCATATCGACCGGGATAACCTCCGATATGGGTTATTAGCACATCAACGTCCTCACAGAAAAACCGAAGAGTTTCGGGATACATCCTTCGCAATACATGTCCGTCAATATTCCCGTAAACTGCTCGAAGGGGTTTCAACTCAGCTAATTCGTCTGCCAATTTTTCCGTGCCAATATCGCCGGCATGCCATATTTCATCAACGTTTTCAAAAAATCGCACAATGCGTTTACTAAGAGCACCATGTGTATCTGATAGTAATCCTATTCTTTTCATCAGGATAATTTAATGTCTATAGGTTTTCAAAAATAGGGTAATTTTAATTGAAAAATTGTTTATTTATACCGATTTTTAGCCGGAATTTAAGTTTACATTAATGATCAAACATAGAAAACTAATCGAATGAAAAGAGTTGTGATTGTTCGCCATGCGAAAGCAGTGCCATACGGCTATGATGATGATTTTAGCAGAAAACTTCGGGATCGGGGAAAAGATGATGCGAATCGGATTAGTTCAAAATTAATGGGAAATAGGGTAAAAGCTGACCTGATTATTTCAAGCCCAGCAAAGAGGGCTCTAAAAACAGCTAAAATTTATGCTGAAAATTTTCACTATCAAATTAATGCAATCCAGATTGAAGACGAATTATATGAGGGGATGACCACCCAAGAATTTATTGATCTTTTGCGTGAAATTTCCGAAGAAGTACAAACCGTTTTTGTTTTTGGCCATAACCCGTTGGTTTATCACTTAACCAATAATCTAGTCAAGTTATTCAATAGTGACATGCCAACTTGCTCAACTGTTGGTGTCGATTTTGCTGTTGAAAGCTGGAAAGAGGTTTCAGCCCGGGGTGGCGACCTAGCATTCCACTTAACACCCAGAATGACAAAACAATAAGATTTTAAAAATATCGACAAACGAATTTATCCCCGGAAAATCAGCAATGAAATTCCGGGGATTTATATTTCATTCTGTTCCTTTCTGTCGAACTGTATTTTGCTATTTTTGTAAAAACAATCCATATGCAGCTATTTTATACGCCATACATCACTGATTCTAACTTCTATTTAGACGAAACAGAATCGAAGCATGCTGTTCGTGTTCTGCGACTCGCGAATGGTGACAAAATTCAATTGATTGATGGCAACGGAAATTTTTTCGAGGCTCAAATAGTCAATGCACATCCAAAAAGATGCGAAGTTGAAATCACAGAAAAAATAAGTGGATTCAACAAACGAAATCACTACTTACATTTGGCCGTAGCACCTACAAAAAACATTGATCGTTTTGAATGGTTTCTTGAGAAAGCCACCGAAATTGGAGTGGATGAAATTACTCCGATTTTGTGCGATCACTCAGAACGAAAAATGATTAAAAACGAACGACTTGAAAAGGTGATTATTTCGGCTATGAAACAGTCACTAAAAGCTTATTTGCCAAAGCTAAATCGGTTAACTCTGCTGAAAACCATACTGAAATCGGATTTTGATGGCCAAAAGTTTATCGCTCATTGTTATGACCAGAATAAGCGGGAACTTAAGAACGAGCTTGTCTCGAGCCAGTTCAACTTAATTCTGATTGGTCCTGAAGGTGATTTCTCGGAAGAGGAAGTTGAACTAGCTCTTCAAAAGCAATTTATCCCGGTTAGCCTGGGCGAAAGTCGCCTGAGAACTGAAACTGCCGCTGTTGTCGCTTGTCACACCGTCAATTTACTCAAATCATAGATTATGATTTACTGATGTTTTTTATGGTCAAATTCGATTAAAATATTCTTTAAATCTTTCTTTTTCTTAATTCCTATCCTATTTTTGCTTTCCATCAAAAAAACAACTATGAATCGATCGTTAAAAGAATATCTTCTTCTTGCACTGAAGGGTATGGGAATGGGGGCAGCAGATGTTGTTCCTGGAGTTTCAGGCGGCACAATTGCATTTATTACCGGAATATACCAGGAATTAATTGACTCTATAAAATCCGTCAACTTCCACTCGTTGAAATTATTATTCACAGGTAAATTCAAGGCTTTCTGGAATGAAATAAATGGCAATTTCTTATTTGCCGTTGTTCTAGGTATCGGCATTAGCGTTTTATCCTTGGCCAAAGGCTTGGAATACCTGCTTAATCATCATCCCATATTAATTTGGTCTTTTTTCTTTGGATTGATCATTGCTTCTGCAATTTATGTTGGCAAAGATATTGGACGCTGGAATGCGGTAACTTTTATCGCGCTTACTGCCGGCACTATTATCGCCTATTTTATAACCGTAATCACTCCTACTGAAGCTCACACCAGTTATGTGTTTGTATTTTTATCCGGCTCTATCGCTATCTGCGCTATGATTTTACCAGGGATCTCCGGTAGTTTTATTTTGGTACTTCTGGGAATGTACAAATTTATTTTAGGTGCTGTTTCGAGTTTTAATTTACCTGTTATTGCTGTTTTTCTAACCGGTGCCGCAATCGGAATTGTTCTGTTTTCAAACATACTCAGTTGGCTTCTAAAACGGTATTACGATTTAACCATCGCCTTACTTGCGGGTTTTATGATCGGTTCGTTAAATAAAGTCTGGCCGTGGAAAGAGGTTCTTGAAACATTTACAGACCGCCACGGAGAAGTAAAGCCGCTTTTGGAACAAAACATTCTGCCTGCAAATTACGAAGCATTGACCGGAAATTCATCTCAACTACTGGGTGCTATAAGCTTGGCCATTGCCGGATTTGCTCTTATTATTATTGTTGAAGGAATATCCAAGCGCATACAAAAATGAAAACATACGGACTAATTGGCTATCGATTGGGACACTCTTTTTCCAAGGGATTTTTTAAAGAAAAATTTAAAAAGGAGGAATTGACAGATTATGAATACCTGAATTTTGAACTGGATCGAATAGATGATTTTCCAGATATTTTCAAGAAGAATGACCACATTGCGGGACTCAATTGCACCATTCCATACAAACAAGCAATCATTCCTTTTCTTGATAAGATTGATGACCAGGCCGCCGAAGTGGGAGCCGTCAATACGATCAAAGTTATCCGCTTAAACAATCAGTTTAAGCTAAAAGGGTTCAACACCGATTGTTATGGGTTTGAGCATTCAATCCTTCCAATGTTGAAATCCAGGCACCGAAAAACGCTGATTTTGGGAACCGGCGGTGCATCAAAAGCCATCAAATACGTTCTGAATAGAAATAAAATTGAATACCTCTCTGCAACAACAAAAGATAAACTGGGCGACAACGAACTGAGCTATCATCAAATTGATAAAGCTTTACTTGAGGATCACCTCATTGTTATCAATGCCACTCCGCTGGGAACCTATCCCAATGTTGACAACTGCCCCGCGATTCCTTATGAATTCCTCACGCCAGATCATGTGCTTTACGACTTGGTTTACAATCCTGAGGAAACGTTATTTCTGAAAAAAGGAAAAGCAAAGGGAGCAATAACTAAAAACGGGCTGGAAATGCTTCACCTGCAAGCCGAGAAAGCCTGGAAAATCTGGAACGAATAAAACTCGTATATTAATCTAATATGAAGCGATAAGTAATAGTGCCTTGCTGAAATGCAGGAGCGTTCGGATCATCATTAAACCGAGCTTTCAAAGCAGCTTGTTTTGCTTCATTCAGGAGTTGAGCATTTTGGGTGTCTGATCCTTGAACACCCGGTTCGGCACTGGTTACTTTACCAGACTTGTCAACCGTCACCCGAACTACGACAACGCCGCCTTCATTCCCTGGGAAATTGGGCAGTGGTAATAATTTCCTTGAACGCCCCTTCAGACTAAAAGAAATTCCATCTCCTTGTCCGCCGCCATCGCCATAATTCGGAGAGTTTTGTGAACCATTCTGCGAACCTTGGTTTCCTCCCGGGGACGAAACTCCCTGTCCGGTACTTTCCGAATCACTTGTTCCGGCACCCCCGGTACCAAAAGCATTCGATGCCCGATTATTGATTTCTGCAATTTTTTGTTGTTCGGCTTCTTTTCGCTTCCGTTCCTCTTCAGCCTGACGCTGGCGCTCTGCCTCCGCAGCTAATCGTTGACGTTCTATTTCCGCCTGACGCTGACGTTCAAGTTCAACTTTGCGTTGTGCTTCTTGTTCTAGTTCTCGCTGACGATCAAGTTCTTCCTTTTTTCTTTTGTCTTCCTGCTCCTGCAAGCGCTTTTTCGCTTCTTCGCGCTTCTTTTTGGCCGCATCAATAGCAACAGTTTCCTCAAAATCCTGTGTCATCACTTCTTCCTTAACCTCAGGCTGTGAAACTACTGGCGTGAACGGCAGCGGCGTAACTGGCGGCGGTGTCACCACTTTTTTCTCTTGAACAACAGGAGGTGATGTTTGCCTGCTTGGTGCAGATTCCTGCGACCCACTTCCCTGATCCGAGTTACCAAAATTGACGAGAATACCTTCCTCTCCCGGCAATGGAAGTTTGGTGAAAAATCCAAACAACAGGAGCAATATCAAAACAAGCACGTGGAAAATAATTGTTCCGGCAAATCCCCTTTTATGTTTTTCAATGTAGCTCATTAACGTCCTTCCGGCGCAGTGGCCAAAATCATTTTATACTTATTCCTCTTCGCAATATTCATTATTTTCACAACCTGCTCAATCGGAACTGACTTATCAGCATGCAGCGACACATAAGCATCCGGGTTGTCGCCAATAGCCAATTGCAAAGCAGGTTCAATCTCGTGAAAAGCAACCCGCTCAACTTCCCCGCCGGTATTGACAAAATACTTCAAATCGGCTGTAATGGAAACCGTGGTCATCGGCTTTGCTGCGGTTTGATTGTTACTTTGTGGTAATAACAACTTTAATGCATTAGGAGCAATTAAAGTGGAAGTTACCATAAAGAAGATCAGCAACAAGAACACGATATCAGTCATAGATGACATACTGAAACTGGCATCAACTTTATTTCTTCTTTTTAAGGCCATTGGTGTTATCTAGCTGGTTCATTTAAAAGATCAAGAAATTCCGAAGTGGCTGCTTCCATTTTAAAAATTACCTTTTCCACACTGGCAACCAAAATATTATAAGCAAAATAAGCGATAATACCAACAGTCAACCCTGCAACCGTTGTTACCATCGCCTGATAAATTCCAGATGACAACAATGTGACGTCGATATTACTACCCGCATTAGCCATATCGTAAAATGCCTGGATCATCCCGATGACCGTACCCAGGAAACCAATCATAGGAGCTCCGCCAGCCACACTGGCCAAAACTGGCAAGCCCTTTTCGAGCTTGGCAATTTCAAGATTCCCGACAGTCTCTATCGCTGAATTTACATCGGCCATCGGTCGGCCGATCCGGCTTATGCCTTTCTGAATCATCCGGGCTGTTGGGTTGTCTTGCGAGCGAGCCAACGACAATGCAGCTTCTATGTTACCCTGCGAAATGTAATCCTTCACGCGTTCAAGTAACGAATAATCAACCTTACCTGCCTTTTTAACGGCAAAATATCGATCAAGAAAAATGAATACTGCAATTAAGGAAAGTACCAGAATGGGAATCATAATCCACCCTCCTTTTAATGCTAAATCAAAAAAACTGGTTACAATTCCATCTTGACCTGCTGATTCTGCCATTATATCAAGACTATCGCCGGCTGCATTCGAAACTTGTAAAATAATATTTCCAAACATAAATTTTTATTTAGAGGAACACATAAAAAACGAGGTATAAAAGCATTTATTATACCCCTCAAAAATAATGAATATTTACAAAGTAACTACTTAAAGTCCGAACATCAGACACCCGTTTCAAATCGACAGCTAATATACAATTTTCGTGCCTCACTCTTTTTGACGGATTCCGAACAATCGTATCATTTTATGCCAGAGCTCCGTGAAATTGTCATAGTTCTCACGGTATGAGATTCCGATGCCCTGGGTATAGGGTGAAGTTTCATAAATCAGGTTATTATTGGACCGATTATAGGCTTTCAGTTGAAGCTTCCCATTGTTGGTCAATTTTACGTTTAAATCGAAATCGCCAACAATGTTGTTGTTATTGGAACGGGCAGCATTCGTAGTACTGTTATTGCCAATATTTCCATTTAATGTAACCCGATCATTAAAAATCTGCGTACTCAAGGCCAGTTCAATTTCATCGTCCGACATTTGGTTGCCGGGCCGATAATTCACTCCGATATCAAAATCGTTGCTAATTTGTGAAAGCCAATTGCTAAGTTGGTTCGAAAACAGCTCGCTGGCTGTCGATCCGACCACGTTGGAATTAGAAGCCTGGTAGGATCCACGAAGATATTCAGGGGTATAAAATCGACCTAAAACCAACAGCGACAAAATCTGTCGGTTCATCTCCTCCTCTGTACTGATAAATTGCAGAACCATATCTTTTATTCGGTCATCGGCAGTTGGAAAATTAATGTCAAAAGCAATTGACGGATTATTCAGGTTCTCGGTAAGAGAAATACCACACGTAACCGGAATTCGCTGAGTATAATCCACTTTCTCGCCAGACTCGTCAAAAAGATCTTTTAACTCGGTCATGGAAGCCTTTAAACGATAGATGGCTTCAAGATCAATAATGGCATCATAAGGTTCTCCACTCCAACGGATAGTTCCTCCACTGGCTATTTCAAACTTTTTATTGATCACATTCTGCAGCGTAAACAAATAATCACCCTGGTCTACCCGGTATTCACCAAACATGGTGAGATTGAAATCCGGATCTATTCGAACCTGCAAATTACCTGTTCCCCGCGATCGAATCATGTCGCCAACCTGCGAATTATAAATCAGCTGAACCAGTGCATCGGGTGTAATATTAAAATCAAAATTCATCTTAACATTCGATTTTTCGGTTCGCACTTTTTGCTCCGTTGATTCGGCGTCCTGTGTTTCGCTACTCAAAAATTGAATGAAATCATATTCCTTTGCTTCCGCTTCATAATCTAACGAGATATTGATGGATGTGCCGCTTAAGCTGGTTGCTTCCGACGTTAAGGTAATGTCTCTTCCATGTCCTGAAATTTCCAAAATACCTTTGGCATAAGCCTTTCCGTAAAAACGTTCATTATCTCTGAAAGTTGTATTCATGGCCATCAACCGGGAAGTACGCAAAGTCAGGTCATAATCCATATTTCCAAAATTATCGTGACGAATGGAGCCATCAAAAACGCCCTTGTTGCCTTGGTAATCTGTTATTTGAATTTGATCAAATACAATGGAGTCGGAGCGGAAACTGATTGTGTCGCTAAAGTAATAATCGACCTGGAGTGCTTTCAATGCCAAACCGGCATCTAAACCCAGCACATCGCCATCAAGCAAGATCTTTTCTGAATTTCCGTGAATCCAAACATCGCCGGTGCCCCGGCCGCGAACATTCTGAAAGCTATTTTGTAAAACCGGCTGCAAAATGGCTAGCGACAAATCATTCAAACTCGCAAAAAAGTCAATCGAGTCGTTAGCCGGAGTGTAAGTACCATAAGCATAGAAAGCCTGGTGATTCTTGCTGTCAATTTGCAATTCCGACTGAATTTCCTCCGATTGCCGGTCCCATTTGCTAACAATACTCAGCTCACCAATTTCATGTTCCCGAAAACTCAAATTGTTGATCCTCAAATCAGATAAAAAAAGCGCCCGCTCATATACATCAAACACACTGGCCGAACCATTCAAAGTCCCCTCAACTTCAATATTCCTGTTAATCAATGAGTTCAAATGTCCTAGATTCAGCTCGTTCACACTTAAAATTAACCGGTCGCTTTCATCGCTCGAGACAACTCCATCCAGGGAAAATCGTTGATTCCGATTCGAAATCTGAAAGTTATTAACAGCAATTCTTGTTGAATCGATCGTTATTTGCGAGGGATGCACCGTCCAAAGGGTATCCGACACATAAATCCGCGATGGTAAAACCTCCATTTCAATGTGTGTCCGGTCATAACCGTTTTTTAGAAAATCGATTTGAGCTTCCAGCTCACCACTGTATGTTTCTTCATGAAAATTATTCCATACCAATTTCGAGTTCAGCCGGTCATCTGCCGCATCAGCAAGGATGGACAAGTTGTAGATACTCTGACTTTCATTCAGCTGCAACTCTTCCAGCCGATTTTTCAATTCAATTTTATCATTGGTATGAACAGACAACGAATAGCCATTGAACACCAAATCCCGGTATTCCATTCGCGGAATATCAGCCGTCAAATCAAGGGTAAGTTTTCGGTCGTCAAAACGCCCAATAATCTCGGCAGGCCCCAAATACAACTCAGGAAGCAACGTTTTCGTAAGAGATTCCATATCCTTCACCATGACCTCAAAATTGAATTGGTTCATGGTCATTTTTTCGTTGAACTCAATTCCTGAGGAGGGCAAATAACGATGAATCAAATTTTTAAAACTTCCGAAAAGGGTTAGAAAAGAATAGTTGCCGGCAATGTGAGCATCGGCAAAATCGGAATGAACCCGAAGATGGGCGACATCGTCATAATAAGTACTGATACTTAAACTATTAAGCGGCAAAGTATCGTGCTCGTTTAGGTATTGCCCTTCTGCGACCCAAATGTTACCGTCCAGGTTGTCAATGCTGTTCCCCTTGAAATTGGCATTCAATACCATCGACAGCGTGGATTTTTCATAGTTGTGATCGATATTCAGGGCTTTGAGGTTAGCACTTTCCAACATCAGCTCGAAATTAAATTCCGGAACTGGTGCATTAAAATCCAGCTTGCCTACAAAACCAGCTTCCAGGTTAGGGTCTTGAATTGAGAGATTCCCTTCAAACTTCTTATCTTGAATTGTTCCGTCAAGCGCGAGATTTTTAAATTTATAGTCATTGAAGACCAAGCTATCCACAACTCCTTCAACAGCCACGTCGAAAGCGCGTTTGATCTTGTGAAATGATCCATTCACCTTACCATTGAACGTTACCTGCTCAAATTTCTCCATCTGGGTAAACTCGCCTAACTCAAAATTAACTGTCTTTAAACTTCCATTGACTTTCAGCCGGTTTCCTGTTAATGGGACAAAAGACAGGTCGGTTTTAATTTGTCCAAAGTTGGAGCGAACGGTACCATAAGCTACAAAATCACTTAAAAAGCCAGTAAAATTTCCTTCGTAGTGAATAATACCTGCATCATGCAGCAAAGGAGAAAACACGAGGTAGTCAGCCTCTGAAGAATGCGGCAATTTGATCTGGCTCAAATCGTTAAAATCAGCGGTGGAATTTTTCAAATCAAGTGAGATATAGGTCTGATCCAAATTGGGCAATCCATTGGAGTAAAAATCACAGACCAACCGGGTGTTTTGGCCAATATTCATTTGCAGGTCTTTGGCTTTTAAGTCGGCAATCGTTCCATACACCCGTCCCGAAAGATCTATTTTCAAATCCATTCCCCGCAAAGAAGGCACCAACTGCCCCACGTCAACAAAATCTAAAACCGTTTCCTTCAAATCGACGTCGAGCTTTAAAAAGGAAAAATCTTTGCCGGCTTTCATTTCTGTTTGATCAATTGTAACATCGGCATTTACAATAGCCGAATGCGGTGTAGAAACCCGCAGGTTTTGCAGTTTTACCACATGATTGGACGAAACCAGTTGTGTACTTAACGAACTTAGATGAAAAGCTTTACGGTCGTCCAGGCTCATGTTATTAATGTTGAACGACAAGGAATCGTGGTGCAATATAAAATCGCTCACATCCAAGTGAATATCATACAAATCAATGGTCTTTGGCTTTTCTGTTTTATAGTAAGAATAACCTAATCGGGTATCACTGAAAAGGAAATTTTGGCAGATAATATCCCAATTATTCCGCTTCTTGTTGGATCGCAGCGCATCGAAAATAAATCGATAATTGGGCAGGTTCGCTTCCGTAAGAGAAACAAAGATCTTGGTCTGTGTCATGTCAATGGCCGAAAGGTTGATCATTTTCCTTTTCACACTCAAATCTTCGATCGAAGCAACCATCCGTCCCACATAGAATAAAGTATCCTGCTGTTGATCTTCAACCAAAAATTCGTTCAGAATAACCTCATTGAAAAAACGGATATCCACACTTTTCAATGTTATCCTTGTATTCAGTCGTTCCGAAAGGTTATTGGCGATTTGCCTGACCAAAAAAGTTTGCACAACGCTGGTCTGGAAAGCCAAATAAGCCCCCAGAATCAGGACGACCAAGATCCCGAAAACCCATAGTACTATTTTAAATGATTTTTTGATAATTTTGCGCCTCAGTAAATTGAAAACAAAATAAACTAAATTCCACGTAAATCGTTAGGATCAACAGTTAAAATAATTGAATCTACGCAGAAAATCGGTTTTCATGAATAACAAAAAAGATACCATCATTTTAGGAATTGAGTCATCATGCGACGACACCTCGGCCGCTATTATTCGTAACGGTTTTTTGCTGTCTAATATTATAGCCAGCCAAAAAGTTCACGAAGCCTATGGCGGCGTTGTGCCCGAGTTGGCTTCGCGAGCGCACCAGCAAAACATCGTGCCGGTGGTCGACCAGGCCATTAAGCAGGCCGGAATCAGCCGCGACGAAATTTCGGCCGTAGCGTACACCCGTGGCCCGGGTTTGCTGGGATCGCTTTTGGTTGGAAGCTCATTTGCCAAAGGTTTTTCGCTGGCATCCAGTATTCCAATGATTGAAATCAACCATCTGCAGGGGCATGTTTTGGCCCATTTCATTCAAGAAGAAGGCGTTGAATTTCGCGAGCCAAAGTTTCCACACCTCAATTTACTGGTATCCGGAGGAAATTCCCAGATCATTATTGTCAGGCATCATTTGGAGATGGAGGTGATTGGCCAAACCATTGACGATGCAGCCGGCGAAGCATTCGACAAATGCGCCAAAGTGATAGGCATGCCCTACCCCGGCGGTCCGCTAATCGACAAACTGGCCAAAGAGGGTAACCCCAATGCGTTCGAATTTTCAAAACCCCGCATCAAAGATCTGGATTACAGTTTTAGCGGACTAAAAACAAGCTTTCTGTATTTCCTGCGCGACCAAATCAAGGAAAACGAAAACTTTATTGAAGAAAATCAGGCCGATTTGTGTGCTTCGCTCCAAAAGACCATCATCGATATTTTGATGGATAAGCTGGTGAAGGCCGCAAAGCAAACCGGCATCAAAGAAATTACCGTTGGTGGCGGTGTTTCGGCCAATTCGGGCTTGCAAAATGCAATGAAAGCCGAAGCCGAAAAACGCAGATGGAACCTGTTTATTCCCAAGTTTGCTTTTACCATGGACAATGCCGCTATGATTGCCATTACCGGCTATTATAAATACCAGAAAAAACAGTTTGCGGCGCAGGATGCCGTTCCGTTTGCCCGAATGAGTATTAATGATTAGCAATCGCCGAAGAAAAAGCGCGGTGAGGAATGCCAAAAGTATATTGAAGAACATAGAAATCATACTGAGGAAAGCAAAAAGCATGTTGAGGAACACAAAATGAACACTGAGGAAAGCGAAAAGCACCTCAAGGAACCAAAAATGTGCCGCAGGACATGGAAGAAACAAGTGAAGGAAAAGAAAAACGCCTGGGAAATGCAAATGCTGACCAATCGCTTTGCAATCTTCACCAGCATGGAGCAAACAAATTCTGAAACATACCCGAAACTCGAAACTTGGAATTTGGAATTTGAAACTTGGAACTTAAATTTTGAAACTTGGAACTTGATCAAAAAATACCCGTCGTTATTGTCACCGGCTTTCTGGGAGCCGGAAAGACTACGTTTATCAACGAAATGATCCGCAATCACCAGCACCTGAAACTGGCCTTGGTTGAAAATGAGTTTGGACAGCAGTCCATCGATCAGGATTTGATTGTGGGTATGCGGAGTGAGAATATTTTCGACTTAAGTAATGGCTGCATCTGCTGTTCCATTTCCAACGAATTCTCCTTAACTCTGCTCGACCTGGCCGAAAAGGCCGGTGAAATTGACTACCTGCTCATTGAAACCACCGGAGTAGCTGATCTTTCAAATGTGATCAAGCCTTTTTATGAAGACCAGGAGTTAAAAGAAAAATATACGCTTGCCGGGAGTGTCTGCCTGGTTGATGCCCAGAATTTTGAGCAGCAAATGAGTGAGCGCGAACAACAATTGCAGGTTATCCTGAGCGACCTGCTCATCATCAACAAAACCGATCTGGTTTCGGAAAACACACTGGCCGACATCGCAAAAAGACTGGCCGCCTGGAATGGAACAGCCCAATCAATGGCGACGGAATTTGGAAAAGACAGCGAGTTTCGCCTCGAAAATTTTGCAGAAACAGTGCAGGGAAGCCTGGAACAGAAAATGGCTGAACCCTTCATGTTTCGCCTGGTCGAATCGAAAAAGTATACCACGTTCACCCACGAATTTTCAGGCCATATTAAACTGGAGCGGTTCAAATATTGGTTCGATTATTTTGCGGCCATCAATCAACTCGAAATCTATCGCATCAAAGGCATCCTCTTTACGCAAAACAACCCCAACAAAATTGTGGTGCAATCAGTCGGCGGAGGCACAAGCTATTCCGAAGGCAGCCTGATTATGCCCGGTGAAGCGCCGAAAAACCGGCTTGTCTTTATTGGCAAGGAAATTGATTTTGAGCGAATCGGCTTCGAACTGAACAACTATTTAGCCAAGGATCTGAATCCATAAGGGAAGCGTTAACACACTCAAAATCGTGCTCAACACCACCACCTTCGAAGCAAAGGTTGCGTTCAACTTGTATTTCACCGACAAAACGTACGGCGTTAATCCCATGGGCATGGCGGCTTCCAAAATGCTGGAGCGAACATTGAACGACACAAAAAAAAACCGAACCACACCATAAAATACCAAAGGCAAAACCAACAAAATAGCGATTGAAAACGCTGCCACTGGTAACCACTCTTTTAACTTTCCAAACGGGTGCGTTCCCAAAAACAGTCCCAGCGAAAACAATACCACCGCCGTTACCGAGGTAGCAAATAAATCCAGGCCTTTCACCAAAATTTCCGGTACTTCAATTTTCAAAATTGAAACCAGTAAGCCAAGCAAAACAGCGATAAGCAGCGGATTCTGAAGCAGGTTCTTCACCACAACAAGCGGATTGACATCGTGCTCGCCCAACACTTCAACCAAAATAATCCCCAAGGTGAACAGCCAAAACAAATAAACCGCCGACAGCAAAGTCGATTCGGCCAGAATTCCCGTGCCATAAACATTCATCAAAACCGGAATGCCCAAGTAAGACACGTTGCCAAATGAAAAAGCCAAAATCAAGGTACGCAAGGTATCGGTGCTCAACCGGAAAAGTTTGGCCACCGGGAAAGCCAGCAGCATGCACAACACAATGTAAGCCGAATTCCATGCAGCCAGATCGATATACTCCGCCAAAGGAACATCCAGCTTAAACAAGGCCACCAGGATCAGCGCCGGAAAACCAATCCACAGCGCATAGTCATTCAACACATCAATCCATTCTTTTTTAAACGACTTAGTCCGGCTAAAAAACAAACCGGCCAAAACGGCAAGGAAAAGCGGAAGTATGGTAGATAACGACAACCAGTAATTTTGCATGGGGTCGAGCTATATGGAGCTGCTAATTTTTCAGGAACGGACGCACATCGGTTAAAAACATACCGGCCGATTTTGCAGCTTGCATACCCAAAATTCCATCTTCGTATACATGGCACTTCTCCGGATTAATTTTAACCAACTCGGCGCACTTCAAAAAGGTTTGCGGTAAAGGCTTGTGCTCGGTTACATCATCGGCCGTAACAATGGCATCAAACAAATCATAGATCTTCAAGGCTTTCAGTTGCAACTCGGCACTTGTACGGCTGGCCCCGGTGCCCACAGTCAGCGGAATTTTACCATGATACTGATGCACCAAACTGATCACCGACTCGTGCGGACGAAGCTTATCGATGCTGTTCCAAAAGGACTGCTGTTTCATACGTACCATTTCCTCCGGGTCAACGCCCGTCAACCCATTATCGCGAATAATGCGGTGGGCAAACTCGATGGTGGGCATACCGGTCATTTCTTCAATGATTGACGAGTCGAATTTGCAATTGTAGTGTTCGCAAACCGCGTACCAGGTAGCAATGTGGATGGGGAGCGAATCGGACAGCGTTCCATCTAAGTCAAAAATCAATGCCTCTGCGTCCGGGTGTTTATCTAGTCTCATAATTCCTTTCATTAAGTCAAGGGGCGAAATTACACTTTTTTTTGCAGCTAGAAATTCTGCGGAACACACTCCACTCAATATCCGGAGAATTTAATCTTCTATTAATTTTCTGCTTAAGAAAACAATTGAGCAGTTCCCGGCGTTTCCAGATCCAGGTGATCGGTGTTGTTCATTTCCACTAGTTTGTGCTTCCCATCCGCATGCAGCTCAAACCGGCTCACCGAAGTATTTTTACTCACATCCCACGAAAAATAGTCGGTGGCTGGTTTGTTGGCAATCACCGTTCGAAAAGCCCGGATTAACCCGCCATGTGTAACCACGACCACACATTGTCCATCGTGAGTTGCCAGTAGTTTCTGAATGAATTGGGAGACCCGGTTCATCATATCTTCATTTGTTTCTGAGCCTTGGGGCAAGTACTCCCACTTCCAGTTTTTGGGAAATGGTTTACCTTCCCATAAAGGCAACGAACGTTCACGCAAAAGCGGGTCGGTTTGTAAGTTAAGTGCCGAATGAAACTTCAGTATTTCGTTGGCCGTATCCATCGCCCGCTGCAAATCGCTTGAATACACCACATCAATCAACTCATCTTTCAAACTGGAAGCTAAATTCCGGGCCTGCTGAATTCCTAATTCAGACAAGCACCCATGTTGTTGCCCCTGGCAAATATTGCCGGCATTTTCAATCGTTTCACCGTGGCGGATAATAATCAGTTGAATCATAGTCAATGGTAGTTTTTTTCAATTTCAGACTCATCGAATTGTACGAATTCGGTATACAAAGAAGGACAAATAGTTACAGAATCTGTTCATAAATCAATCCGTGGCAGCCTTACTTTATACAGAAATAACCTTTCAGCCAACCAAATTGTTATCAAAACAAAATTGTTTCGTATTCATACTGTAATTGAACTGATCAAATGATACCAATACACTGTTGATTTTACTTACAACCTTATTCATATAAATTAAATTGAATCCGTATGTTTAAAATTTATCTTTCAAGTATTTTTATATTCCTGCTGGGAATCAACCTCGTTTCGGCAGAAACCGATGAAGCGCGACTGCTTCGTTTTCCTGCCATTTCCGGCAATCAAATCGTGTTCACCTATGCCGGTGATTTGTATTCCGTTGATGCGGAGGGCGGCACAGCCCGGAAACTAACCAATGATGTTGGCTTCGAACTGTTTGCCCGGTTTTCACCGGATGGAAGCCAGCTGGCTTTTACCGGCCAGTACGATGGTAACACCGAAGTGTTTGTCATGCCAGCCAGTGGAGGAACTCCCAAGCGATTGACGCACACAGCTACCTTGGGCCGCGACAAAGTTTCGGACCGCATGGGGCCCAACAACATTGTCATGAGCTGGACTCCCGATGGCAAAAACATCGTTTACCGTTCGCGCAAGCAAAGCTTCAACTCGTTTAAAGGACAGCTTTTCCAGGTTCCGGTAGAGGGCGGTTTATCAACAGAACTTCCCCTGGCCGAAGGTGGTTTTATGAGCTACTCGCCCGATGGAAAGCAACTGGCATTTAACCGTGTTTTTCGCGAGTTCCGCACCTGGAAATATTACAAAGGTGGAATGGCTGACGATATCTGGCTGTTCGACTTCAACTCAAAAGAAGTGAAAAACCTGACTGAAAATAAAGCGCAGGATATTATTCCGATGTGGGCTGGCGACAAGATTTTCTTTCTTTCCGACCGCGATCGCACCATGAATATTTTCGTGTACAACACCAAAACTGAAGCTGTTGAGAAAGTGACTGATTTCACCGAGTACGATGTCAAGTTTCCTTCGATTGGAGGCGATTACATTGTGTTTGAAAACGGCGGCTACCTCTACAAAATGAATGTGAACGAAAAGCAACCCGTAAAAATCCCGGTCCACATTAACAACGATTTTGTAGATGCTCGTAACGAGTGGAAGGATGCCTCGAAACGAATTACTGATGGCGATGTTTCTCCCAATGGCGAGCGTGTTGTTTTCTCGGCCCGTGGCGAAGTATTCAATGTTCCGGCCAAAAAAGGAATCACCTACAACCTAAGCAAAACCCCGGGAGCGCACGAACGCAGTACAGTATGGTCGCCCGACGGCAAATACATTGCCTACCTGAGTGACCAGTCCGGGGAGTTTGAGGTCTACATTCAGGACCAGCAAGGCAAAAGCGAAGCGATCCAGTTAACCAAAGATGCCGACACTTACAAGTTCAGCCTCGAATGGTCGCCCGACAGCAAAAAAATTATGTGGTCCGACCGCAAGCACCGCCTCCGCTATGTCGAACTCGACTCGAAAAAAACAACCACTGTTCAAACTTCCGAATACGGTTTAATCAGAGCATACAACTGGTCGCCCGACAGCAAATGGATTACATTTAGTGAGGCGTCGGATAACCATTTCTCTAAAATCATGGTCTACTCTGTGGACAACAAAAAACTGCACGAAGTAACCGACAACTGGTACGATTCCGATTCTCCGTCGTTCTCAAGCGATGGCAAATACATCGTGTTTGTTTCGGCACGCGATTTCAACCCAACTTACAGCCAAACTGAATGGAATCATGCCTACACCAAGATGTCGCGCATTTACCTGGCCATTTTAGCGGATGAAACCAAATCGCCGTTTGCCCCTGAAAACGACACCATCAAGGTTGAAACAGATTCAAAAGAAGAAGAAAACAAGAAGGAAGAAAAAGCTGACGACAAAACCGTAAAAATTGATTTCGAAGGGCTTTCCAACCGGATTATATCGCTTCCAATTTCTGCATCAAACTATTACAATGCAGCCTGTGTGGGCGACAAGGTTTATTATATCGACTACAGCGACGACCGCAATGCCAAACTGTATGATTTGGATAAGAAGAAAGAAACCGTTTTGGGAAAATTCAATTTTGGGATCTCTGCGAACCACAATAAAATACTGGTTGTGCAAGATAGTAAATGGGCCGTTATCGACTTACCAACATCCAAAGTTACCCTGGACGAAACCATTGACCTGTCGAACATGAACGTTTGGGTAGATTACCAAGCCGAATGGAAACAGATTTACGACGAAAGCTGGCGTCAAATGCGTGACTTCTTCTATGTTGAAAACATGCACGGACTAGACTGGAAAGCCATGCACAAAAAATACGCCGTGCTGGTTCCGTATGCCCGGCACCGTGACGACCTGACCTACATTATTGGCGAATTGATTGGCGAACTGAATGTGGGTCATGCCTACGTGCAAAGTGGCGACCGGCCCGAACCCAAGCGGATTCAAACCGGCTTGCTGGGAGCCAGGATCAGTGCCGACCCATCGGGTTATTTCAAAATTGATGAGATACTGAATGGTGCCAACTGGAATAAAGGCTTGCGCTCGCCATTGAAAGAAGTAGGTGTAAATGCTAAAACAGGCGATTACATCATTGCCGTTGACGGCGTCAGCACCCAATCAACGCAGGATCTGTTCTCACTGCTGGTTGGAAAAGCCAACAAGGAAGTGGAGCTAACAACTAACAGCAAACCTTCGGAAGCGGGAGCCCGCCAAGTGTTGGTTACTCCGATTGCCGATGAGTCGAACTTGTATTATTACAATTGGGTTCAAACCAACATTAAGAAGGTCAATGAAGCGACCAACGGAGACGTAGGATACATCCATGTGCCCGATATGGGCATGAACGGATTGAACCAATTCTCCGAATTATTCTATCCGCAGCTCAATAAAAAAGGCCTGATCATTGACGACCGCGGCAATGGTGGCGGCAATGTTTCGCCCATGCTGATTGAGCGGTTGCAGCGGGTTGCCCAGCGAGCCAACATCCGGCGCAACGCCACGCATCCAACTCCGGTTCCCGGACAAATGATGCTTGGCCCCAAAGTGTTGCTGATTGACCGCTACTCGGCTTCGGATGGCGACTTGTTCCCCTACGCCTTTAAACACTATAATCTCGGAACCGTCATTGGAACCCGCACCTGGGGCGGCGTTGTCGGCATCAGCGGCTCGCTTCCATTTATTGACGGCGCTGAATTGAATAAACCCGAGTTTGCTTCTTATTCATCCGAAAAAAGCGAGTGGATTATTGAGGGATACGGCGTCGATCCGGACATCGTGCTGGACAATGATCCATACCAGGAATACCTGGGTAACGATGCCCAATTAGAGAAAGCCATTGAAGTGATCAAAGAAAAGGTAAAAACAGAATACAAACCGCTGCCTCCAGTACCGGAAGCACCAGATAAGACAAAATAAACGATTCGCAAATAAAAAAGGAGGTCAGCTGGCTTCCTTTTTTATTTTCAACTCCCGAAGTCAACACACAACCCTTCTATGTTGTAATCCAAATTTTCAGGGATTTTTTCTTTTAATAATCAGGTGCTTATTATTTTCTTCGTTATTGATTCAGTAACCTTCGGGCAATACTGAGCCTGAAGGCTTTCTCCTCTTGGCAAAGTTTTACTGGGTTCGACACCCAGTAAAACTTTAAAAAACCTTCGGTATAAAACATCGCCGTTGGTTTCCCTCTTGGCTATTTATTCACAGTCTATAAAAACATCCTTCTATCAACAGACTTCGTTTGAAGCTGCATTTCAGTGTTTAATTTCATTATAGTGGAAAGCTGTGGCCTTTATAGAGCAGACACCTTAAGGGCTGCAGGGTAGCTTTAACAGTCTTCCCGATATTTGAATGTTTTTTAAACTGTCCTTTATTTTAAACAACTGCACAGACATATTCTGTTTCATTTTTCATTACGTACCTTACCCTGTTTAATAGTTTTTTGGCGATGCGAATGATGGCATCATTCTTTTTCATTCGTTGGCAAAGTTCATTAAACCTCAGGGAAAGAGCTGGATCATGGATTATCGCGACCCAGGCACATTCTATTATGACACTTCGCAACTGGGGGTTCGAGCGTGGTGTTATACGGCCGGTGCCATCATTCTCCCCGGAACTATAAGTTGACGGTACTAAACCAACATAGGAGCACAACTTGTCAAGATTCGTAAAGCGGGTAATATTTTCCAATTCTGACAGTAACGTAACTGCTGAAACCAAGCCTATCCCCGGTATACTTAAAAGCAATTGTAAAAACCTGGAATACCTTCCAACTTTGGGCATCTTTCTTAAATTACGGTCAATTTCCAATAAATTGTTTCTTAGATACTGTATTTCCCCTAATGTTTTCTCCAGTACCATTTTTCCTTCGGCTGTTGTTAACTCTATTGTCGATAGCCATTGGGTAAATCTGCCAGACCAATACCTTGAGGCCCCGGACAATTCTGGGGGAACTGGCACCCCATGAAAATACAGGAAGGATTTTATCCGCGACTTATTACGGCCTATATCTTTTACTGTGGTTTTGCGGAATCTTACTAAACTTCTAAACTCAACTGTTTCTATTTTCGGGACATAGATGCCTTTGAGGTCCCCATTCCTTAGGCATTTTGCAATCTTCAAACTGTCACGGCGATCCTCTTTTTGCTTACGTTCCTTATCTGTAGTTGGAATATCAGCAGCATTCACAATAATGCTTTTTATGCCCTGTGATTCCAGATCCCGATGTGGTGTAAAACCACAAAAACCAGCTTCGTATGCAGAATAATAATCGCCATCTGGAAAATGCTTTCGTAAGTAGTCAGCTAATTCTGACGCACTCGGATTTTGTGAAAAAGTTTTAATGAATGTATGCGTCAATAAAATTGTCACAGTCCAACTTTTTAAATGTACATCAATTCCTACATAGATCTTTTGCCCTTTAAAACTTAATCTTTTAACTTTAGTCTCCATAAGTCTTCATTTTTAGTGTTTTGTAATTGATTATCACTATTCAAGTTACTAAATCTCGAAGACTTATGCTTTTACAAACATACTGCCTTTATACACAAATATGATGGGTCACAAGCACTACTAAATTTCTCGGCTTCTTCGAGAAAAATCGGTTATCAATGGGGTTGAAATGCGCGACAACACAAAAGGCGCAATCACCCGGTATTTCCTAAAACTTGACGGTACGCTCATAAAACCAAGCGGTACGCTCGTAAATCTGGACGGTACAGTTGCAAATCTGGATGGTACGGAGTAATCCTGGATGGTACGGAGCAATCCTGGGCGGTACAGTTGCAAATCTAGATGGTACGGAGCAATCCTGGGCGGTACAATCGTAAATCTGGATGGTACGGAGCAATCCCGGACGGTACAATCGTAAATCTGGCGGTACAGTTGCAAATCTGAACGGTACCGAGCTTTACTGATCGTTCTTCTTTTCGTTTATAACCCGTTTTACGCTTGGCTGTTGTTTAAAAAGGCCGGGACAAAATGGATTAACCCGAATTTGTCCCGGCCTGATGAAGAGGACAGATAACCATTTGCTTATCTGATTAGCAGCACGACTAATACACCATTAGTAGCATTACTAATTGTCTTCGGTAAGCTGGTTAAGCCGCAACCAGGCGTTTAGTTTATTCATAAATTAGTTTTTTTTTGATGTTTGTACAAATCAAGCAAAGGAGTACAGAGGAACCTATCTTTTGAAAAGATTGGTTCCATCCGCTCCCATCGTCCAACAAGGGGGTTGAAATCCCCAACCCATTATCTCCTCGTTACAAACGAAGGACAGACAGGGTAGATTGATGATGAAGAGACCTCCAAATTTCAGTATTGAATATTTAACTTATATCGTCACAAAGCTTCTAATACCAGCAAAGTGTGTAGTTGTATTTTATTTACCATTTAGTGCTGAAACCAACAATTGGTGATATTTTTACACCTCCTTCTCCTATCATACAAGTTGCTTTTTTATATTTCAGTCCTGCTTCTATCGAAATAACTGCCTCTAGATCTTCGTAAGCATCTACTATTTTTTCGTCTGTAGCTACATTTATAATGTCCTGGCATAGCCCGCCACCTTCCGTCAAGCTCGACCAATCTATCGTTATATATGGTGAAAGTTCGCCTACGTTCATTTCTACTTCTCCATGTACTGAAAAATCGCCCCAATCATAGACAATAATTTTTATGCGCTCTACATCGGGCAAAGCTGAAGAAGTATAAAAAAACCGTATTTTGACTTGTTGATCCGATGCGGGATCAGGTTCAATATCTTCAGGTACATTCAAAAACACCTGTTCTTCTAATTGCACCAGAGCAATAACAGTCTCGCCTGTTTCAGCAATAGTTTGTTGCTGTGTATAAATCGGCTGCTCTATGCCATCTTTGTAAATCTCGAGAGCACCACTCAGTCCACTGCTTTTTTGGTAATAATTTAGCCCTTTTGTTAACTCATATCCATTAAATACTGTTTTATATTCTTCTCCTAGAAAAGTAATACGGTTATTGATAATTGTGTAATCGTTAGCAGAATATAATTTAACAGGTTGTCCGGATATTTTGATAAATTGCAATACTGTATGTTCCGATAGTATTAGTTCCTGGCTATATTCAGCTGTAGTTTGGCCCTTTTCCACCACTTCAAGCGTACCCTCGTGGCTGGCCGCAACATATATGATATAACTCAAACCAGCTGGGCTTAACGTATCGCCATTAAACAGGAATACATAATTGTCTCCGGTATCATCCGGATAAATAAACGAAGTATTTAGGATATAATAATCAAGATTTTTAAATTCAGCTTCGTTATTCTCACAGCTTACCAGGCCTGTAACCAGTATAATCAATAATAGATAAATAGATTTCTTCATTTTATTTTAATTTTTAAAATTTATAACTCACCGACAACGACAGGGTTACCCCTTTTTTGATCCGGCTCATGACCTGGTCGCCCGGGTTATAGTCCATATTATCGGTAAGATCTAAATATTCAACGCCTCCAGAACTGTCGTCTATCCTTGTATTCCGGTAAACAATGATGTCCTGGTTGAGTATATCGGATACATTGAGCTTTACTTCTAATTTTTGGCGGATAAAGCGGGACGATAGTTGCAGATCGAGCACATCGCGCGAAGCCTCGTACTGGTCGTATTTGTCATAATCGCCCGAGGTCACCAGTCGGCGCCCGTTGCGCCCGTAGTTTACAGCCGCGCCAAACACCGGGCCTTCGTAAGCCAGATTTGCATTTACCGTGTAGGGCGACAACCCCAGTAGCGGTCGGTTGCGGTTGGCTGCGTTTACTTCTGGCATTCCAAGCACCTCGTCGAGGTTATAGGTTACATCGCCTTCAATGACGGTGGCATTGCCACCCAGGTACAGGTTCTCGAGGAAAGTACCCGGGGCTGTAAAACCCAATGACTTGCGGATATTGAATTCCAGCCCTTTGGCAGTGGCCTGGTCGAGGTTGGCCGAATACATGTAAAAATTCTGCTGGTCGCTGGTCATCCTTGTGACCAGCTCCACGGGGTCGGTAAATTCTTTGTAAAAGGCCCCGACGGAGATTACCTCGCCGGCCCGGGGAAACCACTCCAGGCGCAGGTCGTAGTTATCAGTAACCGATTGCCTAAGCGCCCCCAGGTTAATCACCCATACGCGGTCGTCCACATTGTAATAGGTATTGTAGGAAAGCTCGCGGAAGTCGGGCCGGGCCAGGGTGCGGCTGTAAGCCGCGCGGGCGTTCAGGTTGGCCGTTAGGTTATACACCAGGGCAGCAGCCGGAAGCCAGTCGGTTTTATTAACGGTCACCAGGCTGTCAACATGTTCAAGGTATCCATCTCCCCAGCTAGTAATTTCAGTGGTCACCTCAGTTTTGGCTTTTTCAATCCGTACACCTGCCGTGAGGTGGAGTTTTTGCAACAGGGTAAACTCGCCCATTCCGTAGGCGGCATGCACGTCCTGCTTACCGGTGTAATAATCAGCTTGATCCGCCTGCATACCCGATATCACGTAGGTCAGGCGGCCATCGGCAAAATCTTCAGTTGTAAATATCGATTGCGGCGATAATCCCCACCAATCCCTTGCATCATCGGCATTGGTTGTGTACATCCCTTTCAGGTACTGTTGCTCGAAATCAGAGCTGCGAAAAGTTCCCAGGTAGCCGGCCTTTAGTTTCTGGCGGTTGCCGCCCAGGCTAAAGCTATAGGCCAGGTCGGCTCCCGCGTTTTTCTTGGTTTCGTCCAGCTTGCTGTACATGATATGTCCGGCACCAATGTTTAACGAGTTACCTGAGCCACCGCCAACAAATGAACCTAACCAATGAAACACCTCCTCACCAGCGGCTGTTTCGCCCAACAACGCACTTCCGGTTACCAGGCGGTCGTCTGGATTCGTCCGGCTTACTTTGTTGTACGAGGCATTCCAGTTCAACTGCAAGTGCTTGCCAAACAGCTGGTGCTCGCCGTCCAACTGGCTCTGCCACAGGCGGCTTTGCAGCACTACGCTGTACTGCTGGGCAAAATTGTAGCCTTCGTAATATTTATGAATAAAGCGTTGCTGGTTGGTATGGGTAAAGCGGTTGTTAAACAGGTTGCGCCAGTTAATTTTGTGGCCGGGCATCTCCCAGCCCAGGTTGCCCACCGCCCCGGTAGCCGTTACAAAGCGGTTGCGCCAACCGGCGCGGTACAGGCTGTCGCGAGTAATCATGTGCGCTTCGGTTATATCTTCAATGGTTTGTTCGTTGCGGTAAGTGAGGGCCGCCACCACGCCCAGGCGTTGGTTGTTGCCCAGGTCGAAAGGCAAGCCCACGCTTAGCCCGTAGTTCTGTACCGGGGCGGCAGTATAGCGGCGCAAGCCATAGGTATTCTTTTGCCCGGCATTTTCAATATTCACCAGCGAGGCCTCCTCGGTACGGTCGGTGTACCATTTCCGGTCGTCTATTCCGCCAAACAGGTAGTCGTCGCTGAAGCGTTTGTTGCTCCGGAAATCCTTGCCGGTGCTGTTGGTGTTCATGCCGGTACCTACCGTCATGTTAAAAAATTGCTCATCGGGCACGGCCAGGGTATTCACTTGTACAAAACCACCCACAAACTCGCCCGGCATATCGGGGGTAAAAGTTTTGGCAATGGTTACATTGTCAATCAGTGCTGCCGGGATCACGTCGAAGGAAAAGTTACGGCGGTTGGGCTCGGTACTGGGCAGCGAGGCGCCATTGAGCTGCACGCTGTTGTAGCGCTCGCTCATGCCACGCACGGTTACATATTTGCCTTTATCGATGGTTACGCCCGAAACACGTTTGAGTACCTGTGCCACATTGTTGTCGGAGGTCTTTTTAATGAGGTCCGCACTGATGCCGTCCACCAGTTGAATGGAGCTTTTCTGGCGGGCATAGAGCCCCTCGGCCGAGGCTTGTTTATAACCGGCCTTTACCACCACTTCGCCCAACTCTTCGTTGGCTGGTTTCATCACCAGGTCGAGCCGCGTGGTTTTCCCACCGGTGACTTTCACTTCGCTTACCTGCTGAGTTTCGTAGGAAATAAAGCGGGCTTCGATAACATGGGTGCCGGCCGGCACCTGCTTTAAGGTGTACTGTCCGTTCAGGTCGGTCACCGTTCCCAGGGTGGTACCCGCCAACAGGATGGTGGTGCCGGGGAGGGGTTCGCCCTGTTCGTCGAATACGGTGCCCGACAGCGAGCCTTTACCTTTATCTTTGGCAGGCTCCGTGTCGTCCGCCTTCTTTTCGTAAATGACAAAGGTATTATCCGCTTTCTTTTTGTAAGCAAAGCCGGTAGAGAATAAACTGCTGGTAAGCGCCTGTTCCACATTTTTACCATCGACATTGAGGGCAGTCACCTGGATTTCCTTCACTTTGTTTTTATCGAAAGCAATGTTCTGCCCTGTGTTTTTAGCGATACGGGTAATCCTTTCTGCCAGTGACTCGGCCGGGAAACTCCCTTTTAATGTCTGCGCGTGGATTACTGCCGGAAGCAGGAAGCATACCGCAAGGAGGAAGCACCATAATTGTTGCTTTTTGTTCATAGACTTCTTCATTTTTCGTTTTGTTGTTTACAAATGATTTAAGATGGATTTATTCGTTTGTTAAAAGCCATAGCATGGCCTGGCGGCGTCGTTTTGACACCTATTTAATAATTGGCTGTATTCAGTTATTTAATTGATATGAAATTACATATGCAACAGGATCAGCTGGTTGCCTTTTCTTTCGTACTTAAGTCCGTAAACAATGCATATATCTTCCATCACATTGTCCAGGCTTACTTCCGGCGGATAAGAAGAATGGAACAAAGCATCGTCTAAGATACCCGGCGCAAACTGCAGTTCCACACCGAAGTGTTGCCATAGCCTTAAACACAATTCATCCGCGCTTGCTTCATTAAGGACGAGCCGTCCTTCTGTCCATCCGGCAGCATCACGCCAGTTGGCATCGGTAATTTCCACGCGTTTGTTGGTAACGTTATATTTCAATTGACGATTGGCAGTGAGCACACCAATCGCCTGTCCGTTCGCTGCAATTTCTACCCGTCCATCGCGCACCGACACGACGTTCTCGCCAAACTTATCATAGGCCTTCACGTTGAACGAGGTCCCCCGAACGATGGTCTGTATTTTACCGGTGTGAATGATGAACGGCTTTTCCGGGTTCTTTGCCACCTCGAAAAAGGCTTCGCCCGTGAGCCATACTTCGCGCCGTTCTTTATTAAAAACCGCTTCGGAAATCTCCAGGCGACTACCGGCATTCACCTGCACCACAGTGCCGTCGGCAAGTGTCAGTGCTGTCTGGTGACGACCGTCGGTTATCCAGGCATGGCGGGCATCAGCCATGCCTGGGCTTGCCTGCCCTGGCAACTTGGCTGTATGCTGGTAGATCATCCATGCCCCGCAACCGATCAGCAACACAAGGGCCGCCGCCACATACCGGGATAACTTCAACCGTAAGAGGGGAAAGGTGCGGCGGGAGGACGCTGTTTCATTCAAATGAAATCGCACAGACAGATGGTGCCAAACTTTTGCTTCGCAAAGGGCGGATTGCCGTTCATCTACAGGCTCATGTGCGATCTTGTCAGTTCCCGGAGACCATGTATCGAGCGCTTCGCATTCCACGGGCGTTGCCGTGCCTTTTTGGTAACGCTCTATTAAAGCAACCGCTTCGTCCAAGGCATTCTTTTTTCTTTTGCTACTCTTTTTCGTTTTCACTGAATATACGATTGGGTATTCCTGTTTTTCCGTTTCGCCCTCCTTTTGCCGGGGCTTCATCCATATAGCATATGAAGGAGGGAAAATTTACTTCTGAAATCGATGAAGTTTTAGTTACAAAATTGTTTCATTTCTGTTGCATTGCTTACAATCAGTTCATTACCGTTAATTTCATGGTGTTTACGGTGTTCTTTTTATGGCCAGGCTTTCAGGTTGCAAAATTAACGGTAATGTAACAAGGGGAACAATGATTTATACGTAGTTTTGGCGAACCAAAATGAAAGAATCAACGAATGACCGATCAGGAACTTTTGGAACAGATAGCGGGAAAAGATGCAGGGTCTTTCCGGGAGTTGTATCTGCGTTATCATAAGCTTCTTTCGGGATGGACGAATTCCCGGGTGCGAAATTGGGATGTAACAGCCGATCTGATGCAGGAGTTCTGGGCAGATGTATGGATTTCTCCTAAGCTGATCAGGGTGGACGATGCCGGGATGAGCCGAAAATCGTTGATGAAAAATGTATCGTTCCGTGTTTTGCGGTATTTCCACAAACAGTGTAATCGCCCTGAAATTGCAAACGATCGTTTGATCTCCGAACAATTAGCGCAACTGTCATACACGCATATCGATGAGGAAATGAATGCAACCGAAATTCAGCAGTTTATTGATCGCTTGCTCCAAAAAATGCCGGAGCTTGCAAGGCGTATCGTTGAGTTACGGTTGCATCAGAACAGATCAATTAAAGAAACCGCCCATACACTCGGCGTTGCCGAGAGCACGGTTTCCAACAATCTTTCCGCAGTGTTGTCCACCCTCCGCAGTGCACTGACCTTGCATTATGAAGCAGGCGACTCCGGCAAACTGAAAGCCTTGCTGCCCTTGCTGCTCTGGTTGCTGGGGGAACAGCCTTTTTGAGCTCGTTGTTCACGAGTTAATATAAAAGAATACCTTGATTTTGTGTGGGTAGAAAGCTGATTGGTTGCCGGGAGATTCATACCAAGAAGTTTTTTGCATGTTAGCATGACTTTTGCTAAGTTTGAATCATAAAATTGACAAAAATGAAAGCAATCCAAATCGAATTAAAAAAAAGCCAGATTTTAAAGATTTTAAATCAGCTGGATGATAAAGATAAATTGGAGCTTTTCTATGAATTAAGGAAATCCACATTCCTAAAACGGTTTAATAAGCTTTTGCAAACGACACGTAATGATGGGTTGTCGCTAGACGAAATTACCCAAGAAGTTGAATCGGTTAGGAAGAACAGATATGAAAAAGGAAAGCAAATCCGCTAAAATAATTATTGACACGAACATTTGGATTTCATTTCTGATAGGGAAAAGCTTAAAAAGACTCCAGTACTACATTGACTCTCAATCCGTCAAAATAATTATTTGTGATGAGCAGGTACAGGAGTTATTAGAAGTCTTCGAAACCCCAAAAATTCAAAAATATTTTTCCCGCAATCAGGTCATGGAGTTTTTTGAGTTACTCGATGAATCGTCAGAAAAAGTTGACATAAAAACGAAAGTAGACCTCTGCCGGGACAAAAAAGATAATTACCTCATTTCATTGGCAATTGATTCAGAAGCTGACTTTTTAATTACGGGCGATAAGGACCTATTGGTTCTCAAAAAAGTTAAAAATACAAGCATGATAAAATTCAATGAATTTGAAAAATTGATAACACAACAACCCAAACAGGGATGACCCCCGGCTGGTCAGAATTTGCAATCCTGACCGTTTAACGAGGGACTTGTAATCCCATTACCCCCAAAGCGTTTCCAAAACCTTGGCGTTTAAACCAAGCACTGCAGCTGTAAAGGCGCTTAGCGGTTTAAAAATTTAAACACGCCAGCCCTTTCTCTTTAGCTAAGCTAATGGCTCGGGGCGAATGTCCTTCATCAACTTTGTGTCTTCGCGTCTTCGTGTTAAAATAAAAGGCAGGGGGCGAATCCCAGCAATTGGAGCGTCATTCCGAACTTGTTTCGGAATCCGTTGGCGGGTTGAGGTTAGCTATAAGCCTCTAGCTGCAAGCTACAAGTAACGCGGCTCGCTAACGAATCGCGGTTCGGAAACCGCGACACCCAGTGGTGCAACAAGCCGGGTTTCGGGTGAATCCGTTGGCGGGTTGAGGTTAGCTGCAAGCCTCAAGCTGCAAGTAGCGCGGCATGCTGACGAATCTCGATCAGTCATCTGCCTCTGTCCCGAGCCAAGGACAGCCTACACACTATTCATTTTTAATTAGTTCATAAATATCCGGCAGTCGACATTTAAAATAGTCTGGTATTTTATCTTTCATCAAAACTATTTCTCCTTTCTCAATCTGTAAAAGATTGGTGTAAACAACATTCTGTTTTGAATTATCCACGAATAGAATATTATCGAAAAATGTAAGTTTACGTTTTTATATCCAGCTTTCCATTTCAAATCTATTGTCTTATTATCAACGAAATGCCCTCTAAATTCTGTACGCACTTGAATTCGGTGTCTAGCAATTTCTTGATTATCCAAGCAAAAGAAGATCAGGTTTATCTGATACCCATTTTTTCTAAATTTCTGAGCCCAATATATCGGATGTGAATCAAAATTAGTTTCATAGCAAAAGTCGGTATTATTAAATAACGCTTTACCAATAGAACGTTCAAAATCTTGTGTTGCCTGATTTTTTGCGAATTGTTCTCTTAATTCACTATCTGGAAGATTATTGTATTTATTCAGAAATAATCTGTCATAATCGAAAGAGGTTAATCCTTCCGGCAAAAATGAAGAAGCAAAAGTTGATTTACCTGCACCATTGCATCCGGCAATTATTATTAAATCAGGCATTTGCTTTTAAAGCGCTAATAAGTTCAGAACTTAGTTTACCTTCCCTTTTACGAATTTGAAACAATTCCTCTCTGGGAATAACCTGACTATTCAGAATACTTCTGGCTTTACTCATCTGTTGAGTAACTTTTATTCCTGTGATTAATTTTTCCTTACACATATTGCAAAATTACAAAAATTTCAAATAAACCGAATCCGTTTTATTCTGACATACATGCTCTTTCAGTTTTTGAATATGAATAAGTAAGAGTCGAACCTCTGATTGCAGTTTTCCCTGTTAAACAAGCAAATATCGAGCAATGACAGATTTAGCTTTTTTTTGCGGCGAGCGGCTTGCTCTTGCTGCCTACTGGGACTGGATACTGATCACTTCTTCTCTTTTCCGTCCGCGGGGGCGATGGTGTTTTTTGCGGCTTTGGTTCGCGGTCGGTGATGAAGAGAGGCGCCTGTATCCCGGGGTGCCGCTCCCTTCGGATCGCTCTACCCCGCCTGTTCCGATGAAATCGGAAGGCTATTCATATTTTTCCCCTCCGGGGAAATTCGTTGTGTCTTCGCATCTTTGTGTTTAAATAAAAGGCAGGGGGCGAATCCCAGCAATTGGAGCGTCATTCCGAACTTGTTTCGGAATCCGTTAGCGGGTTAAGGGTTAGCTATAAGCCTCAAGCTGCAAGTAGCAAGTAGCGCGGCATGCTAACGAATCGCGGTTTAGAGGGGGGCCGGTGCAGCTTGCCGGGTGGCGTGGTTTGTTGTGCTTGATTTAAACACCCAAAGGTTTTTGGAAACGCTTTGGGGTTTGCTAAACACGCCGGCCCTTTCTCATCTGCCTAAGCTAATGGCTCGGGGCGAATGTCCTTCATCAACTTTGTGTCTTCGCATCTTTGTGTTAAAATAAAAGGCAGGAGGCAAATCCCAGCAATTGGAGCGTCATTCCGAACTTGTTTCGGAATCCGTTGGCGGGTTGTGGTTAGCTGCAAGCCTCAAGCTGCAAGCTGCAAGCTGCAAGTAGCAAGTAGCGCAGCGCGACGAATCGCGGTTTAGGGGGGACCGGTGCTGTTCCTCTGTGGTTAAATCTTCTTCTCTTTTCCGTCCGCGGGGGCGATGGTACTTTTTGCGGCTTTGGTTCACGGACGGTGCTGAAGAGAGGTGCTGCGATCCCGGGGTGCCGCTCCCTTCGGATCGCTCTACCCCGCCTGTTCCGATGAAATCGGAAGGCTATTGATATTTTTCCCCTCCCGGGAAATTCTTTGTGTCTTTGCGTCTTTGTGTTAAAATAAAAAGCAGCAGGCGAATCCCAGCAATTAGAGCGTCTTTCCGAACTTGTTTCGGAATCTGTTAGCGGGTTGTGGTTAGCTTCAAGCTGCAAGCTGCAAGTAGCGCGGCACGCTAACGAATCGCGGTTCGGAAACCGCGACACCCAGTGGTGCAACAAGCCGGGTTTCGGGTGAATATGTTAGCGAGTTGAGCACTCGGTTTTCAAACGAATTTATTTTTTGCGGCGGGCGGCTTGTTGCTGAGCTTGTCGCTACTGCGCCGGCTGAGCTTGTCGAAGCCAGCATACGCTGAAGTTGGCCAATTTTAACCTGGTATTCCCTGTATAGACTCTGAAGTTGGATGAAAAGGACAGATAACCGTTTGCTTATCTGATTAGCAGTACTAAGGTTGCGGACCTATTTATTAGGTTTGTTTCCTGTTCTTTTTTAGCTTGTCAGAATACATCAATGCAATTTCGTTGTTGGATAATACCGTACCTATCGAAATAATTTCCAGGTAGCTTTTGTCTTTGATCCGGCTGTGGATGAGATACACCATCGGGTACCCGGATAAAAGACCGGACGGGTGTTCCTCCCGGGTTCCGTTTTCTCCGGCAAGGCGGTCCTGTTCCATCTTTTTCACTGCCAGGTACAACTGCAGGCACATCACTGAACCCAAAAGGATAATGATCCCAACCAGCAACCATAACGGTATCTCTACCTGCAGAAACAGCAATAGAGACGGCGACATGATCTGTGGCGTGTTCATAAAAATTGAAATTTTAATGGTTAGATTACCCTTTTCTCCGGGCGGCTTGTTGTTGGGCGCGGAGCTTGAGGCGGATGTTTTGGCGGGTGGCCTCGTACTGCCCGGCAAGTTGTTGAAGTTGCCCCATTTTAACCTGGTATTCCCGGTATAGACTCTGAAGTTGTTTGAGTTCGTCCTTCACCAATTGTTGCTGCACGGGAGCGGCACTGGTTTCCAGGCGTTGCATAAACCAGTTATGCCCTGCTTTACTGATCGCGGCCATGATAATCTTTCTGTTTTATTAGTTGTTCTTCTTTTCGTTTATAACACGTTTTACGCTTGGCTGTTATTAAAAAAGGCCGGGACAAAATGGTTTAACCCGAATTTGTCCCGGCCTGATGAAGAGGACAGATAATCGTTTGCTTATTTGATGAGCAGCACGACTAATACACCATTAGTCGTATTACTAATTGTCTTCGGTAAGCTGGTTAAGCCGCAACCAGGCGTTTAGTTTATTCATAAATTAGTTTTTTTTTGATGTTTGTATTTTAAAGTTTCCGCTGCCATCGTCCAACAAGGGGGTTGAAAACCCCAAACCATTATCCCCCTTCTTCGTTACAAACGAAGGTCAGACAGGGTTACCACCATTCTCCGATAGGTATAATACCGTAAGTACCGTTATTTATTAATTGCACGGTAGCAAATTTGTAAGTATTTCTTGCAAAGTTATCACTGATATTACCATATAAGTTTCCGCCATCCTGATTGGCATGATCCACCAGTATTTCACCTGTGGTTAAATTTTTCAAGTCATATGCAACAGCTCGCATACGTTGTCCATCCCCGTCAGATCTTTTTGCCCAGTCTACCAATACATAGTCGGTTATTTCTCCCGGTTTCATTGTAAAAGTTGCCACATTCTCAAAAGTAACATAATCTCGGTACATGTAATACAAAGTCAATTCCACTTCTTCCGCTTCGGGAATGCCTTCGGAAAAATAAAAGAAACGGACTTTACTCATCGGTTCTTCCGGCGCTGTTTCATCACTTACGGGAACAATTAAATATTCCGTTTCTGATAGTTGAAGGTAATTCAATGCTTTTTCAGGAGTAATGGTTACCTTCTGGCTGAATACAGTTTCGCCTTCTTTCTGTATTTCCAATGTTCCGGTCAATTGATCGATACGGATATAGGTTGCTTCACTATTTGCTAATTCCTGCCCGTTAAACAGTATTGTATACAACGAAGGGGCTTCACCGTCAGTATAGCTTAGGTTGACCGAAAAAGTGGTGTATTGGTCGGCTTCGTACAAGGCAACAGGCTGCCCCGTCAGTTTAATAAACTGTAATGCTGTATGTTCCGATAGTATTAGTTCCTGTCTATATTCAGCTGTCGTTTGACCCTTTTCTACCACTTCGAGCGTACCCTCGTGGCTGGCCGCAACATATATGATATAACTCAAACCAGCTGGGCTTAACGTATCGCCATTAAACAGGAATACATAATTATCTCCGGTATCATCTGGATAAACAAACGAAGTATTTAGGCTATAATAATCAAGATTTTCAAATTCAGCTTCGTTATTCTCACAGCTTACCAAGCCTGTAACCAGTATAATCAATAACAGATAAATAGATTTCTTCATTTTTTTGTAGAATGATAAAATTATAAATATAGGCTGGGCAGTTCAATATTACTGCCCAGCCAAATATTTTAAAACTAAATATTACTAACTCCGAACCCCTCTACCAGTTACGAATCCAGCCGTCAAACTCTCCTTCAACTAACCAGTTGTCACCCGTTTTGTTAATGGCACCTTTATACTCTGTATCATCAAACCAGCTATCCACTGCATTGATATCATAACCAGCTGTATTAGCCGGAGCTCCGATTGGTTTCAATGCATTGGTTGTATATGGGTTTCCCCATGGGTTGTTTAGTATAAGTGTTGTTGCAGTCCTGATAAGATTGTTGCTAGCCGGAGGGTTTGCAGCAAATCCAACATATTCGTTACCCGCAGGAACTGAAGCCACCACATTATAGGCAATGGTGATGGAATCCGTAGAAGATTGAGCTGTATTATGCCAAACCCCTGTAGGATATCCGTAAATCACACTGTTTACCAAAGTATACTGCGTATACCTGCGGAAACGGGCGCCATTGTATAAATAACCTGCGGGGCTACCACCACCAGCAATCTGTCCGTTTGATGTACCTACAATCGTTAGGTTACTGAGTACCGGGTGAGTGTAGGGTGTTACATCAGTTCCGGAACCGTTATTGTCACATTCAATCCCATTGGGATCGCTGGAATAGCTTTGTGCAGCATCGATGGTAGCCACGGCAAACTGGATTTTACCCTGGTAACCGAAGTCGAAGTCGAAGGCGTCGTCGTCGCAGGCTGTAGCTACCAGATACTTGGCATTAACACGGCCTCCGAAAAACTCGAAAGCATCGTCGGCACCATAGTAAGCCTGGCAGTACTCTACTGTAGTACCACTACCTACTCCGCCAAAGGTAAAGGCATTGAGCTCGTTGGCCTCAGCAATCCTTGCTCCGGCATATTCAACGCGTACATGCCGCAACGTACCCGAGCTTTGGTTGTTGTAAGTGGTTACATTGGTACCATAAGTAGCGTCAACCCCCGAAGGCACTTCACCGGTCGAAATTCCTTCGATTAACTGATTAGGCGATTGGTTAATCTGGGCATCACCCAAAAGCACCAAACCACCCCAACCACCTTTGAACTGATGATTTTCATCAGCAGTCAGGATAATGGGGTTGGTTGCTGTACCATTGGCGATTAATTGCGAGCCTCGGGTAATAACTAAAGCCGAGGCTTTTAAGAGATCCTGATTGTAAGCACCGCGGACGATGGTACCAGCCTCAATAGTCAGAGTTGCAGGTGCTTTTACCCAAACTTTACCCTGCAGCAGGTAATCGTTGGTACTCGACCAGGTTGTACTGGAGCTGATTACCGAATCGGCAGCAATGGTTACCACTGGTTTAGCCCGGGTTTTAACTGTTTCGGGACTAAACTCATCATCCTGCGAACAGGACTGAAACCCAATGACCATAAAAGCGACCACCAGGCTAAAAACGATTGATTTTAAACTTTTGTAATTCATAATGATGTTTTTTTCTTAAAATACTTTTTTAGTTTTCATTTTTTTTTCTAACAATTCATTCAGAAAGCGGAACGTCCGGGGAATCGTTCCCCATTTTGCTGGCCTGGGTTGCCCTTCCGGACAATCCGGGCTTTTTTCGGATGTTGTTTTTCGTTGCATGCTGCTTGCCTGGCTTTGGTGTTTTTAATTAAGACCAACTGCTTACGTTGCTTCCCGGGTTAGCTTATTCCCGGAGTGGTGTTTGCCAGCGGTCTGTACGATGTTATATCTGTTTAATTGTTTTATTTAAAATTTATAACTAACCGATAACGACAGGTTCACCCCTTTTTTAATCCGGCTCATCACCTGGTCGCCGTCGTTGTAGTCCAGATCATCCGTTAGGTCTACATATTCAGTACCATCTGAAGAATCAACAATCCGCGTATTGCGGTACACAATGATGTCCTGGTTAAGTATATCGGATACATTGAGCTTTACTTCTAATTTTTGGCGGATAAAGCGGGCCGATAGTTGCAGGTCGAGCACATCGCGCGAAGCCTCGTACTGGTCGTATTTGTCTTCCTCGCCCGAGGTCACCAGTCGGCGCCCGTTGCGGCCGTAATTTGCAGCCGCGCCAAACACCGGGCCTTCGTAAGCCAGATTTGCATTTACCGTGTAGGGCGACAGCCCCAGTAGCGGTCGGTTGCGGTCGGCTGCGTTTATATTGGGCATATCAAGCACCTCGTCGAGGTTATAGGTTACATCGCCTTCAATGATGGTGGCATTGCCACCCAGGTACAGGTTTTCAAGGAAAGTACCCGGAGCCGTAAAGCCCAGTGACTTGCGGATATTGAATTCCAGCCCTTTGGCCGTAGCCTGGTCAAGGTTGGCCGAGTACATGTAAAAATTCTGCTGGTCGCTGGTCATCCGGGTCACCAGCTCCACGGGGTCGGTAAATTCTTTGTAAAAAGCGCCAACGGAGATTACCTCGCCGGCCCTGGGAAACCACTCCAGGCGCAGGTCGTAGTTATCAGTAACCGATTGCCTAAGCGCCCCCAGGTTAATCACCCATACGCGGTCGTCCACATTGTAATAGGTATTGTAGGAAAGCTCGCGAAAGTCGGGCCGGGCCAGGGTGCGGCTGTAAGCCGCGCGGGCGTTCAGGTTGGCCGTTAGGTTATACACCAGGGCAGCAGCAGGAAGCCAATCGGTTTTATCGAGGGTCACCAGGCTGTCAACTCGGCCCACTGTCGACTTATAAATTTGGGTGGTCACCTCGGTTTTGGCTTTTTCAATCCGTACACCTGCCGTGAGGTGGAGTTTTTGCAACAGGGTAAACTCGCCCATTCCGTAGGCGGCATGCACGTCCTGCTTACCGGTGTAATAATCAGCACGATCCGCCTGCATACCCGATATCACGTAGGTCAGGCGGCCATCGGCAAAATCTTCAGTTGTAAATATCGATTGCGGCGATAATCCCCACCAATCCCTTGCATCATCGGCATTGGTTGTGTACATCCCTTTCAGGTACTGTTGCTCGAAATCAGAGCTGCGAAAAGTTCCCAGGTAGCCGGCCTTTAGTTTCTGGCGGTTGCCGCCCAGGCTAAAGCTATAGGCCAGGTCGGCTCCCGCGTTTTTCTTGGTTTCGTCCAGCTTGCTGTACATGATATGTCCGGCACCAATGTTTAACGAGTTACCTGAGCCACCGCCAACAAATGAACCTAACCAATGAAACACCTCCTCACCAGCGGCTGTTTCGCCCAACAACGCACTTCCGGTTACCAGGCGGTCGTCTGGATTCGTCCGGCTTACTTTGTTGTACGAGGCATTCCAGTTCAACTGCAAGTGCTTGCCAAACAGCTGGTGCTCGCCGTCCAACTGGCTCTGCCACAGGCGGCTTTGCAGCACTACGCTGTACTGCTGGGCAAAATTGTAGCCTTCGTAATATTTATGAATAAAGCGTTGCTGGTTGGTATGGGTAAAGCGGTTGTTAAACAGGTTGCGCCAGTTAATTTTGTGGCCGGGCATCTCCCAGCCCAGGTTGCCCACCGCCCCGGTAGCCGTTACAAAGCGGTTGCGCCAACCGGCGCGGTACAGGCTGTCGCGAGTAATCATGTGCGCTTCGGTTATATCTTCAATGGTTTGTTCGTTGCGGTAAGTGAGGGCCGCCACCACGCCCAGGCGTTGGTTGTTGCCCAGGTCGAAAGGCAAGCCCACGCTTAGCCCGTAGTTCTGTACCGGGGCGGCAGTATAGCGGCGCAAGCCATAGGTATTCTTTTGCCCGGCATTTTCAATATTCACCAGCGAGGCCTCCTCGGTACGGTCGGTGTACCATTTCCGGTCGTCTATTCCGCCAAACAGGTAGTCGTCGCTGAAGCGTTTGTTGCTCCGGAAATCCTTGCCGGTGCTGTTGGTGTTCATGCCGGTACCTACCGTCATGTTAAAAAATTGCTCATCGGGCACGGCCAGGGTATTCACTTGTACAAAACCACCCACAAACTCGCCCGGCATATCGGGGGTAAAAGTTTTGGCAATGGTTACATTGTCAATCAGTGCTGCCGGGATCACGTCGAAGGAAAAGTTACGGCGGTTGGGCTCGGTACTGGGCAGCGAGGCGCCATTGAGCTGCACGCTGTTGTAGCGCTCGCTCATGCCACGCACGGTTACATATTTGCCTTTATCGATGGTTACGCCCGAAACACGTTTGAGCACCTGTGCCACATTGTTGTCGGAGGTCTTTTTAATGAGGTCGGCACTGATGCCGTCCACCAGTTGAATGGAGCTTTTCTGGCGGGCATAGAGCCCCTCGGCCGAGGCTTGTTTATAACCGGCCTTTACCACCACTTCGCCCAACTCTTCGTTGGCTGGTTTCATCACCAGGTCGAGCCGGGTGGTTTTGCCACCGGTGACTTTCACTTCGCTTACCTGCTGAGTTTCGTAGGAAATAAAGCGGGCTTCGATAACATGCGTGCCGGCCGGCACCTGCTTTAAGGTGTACTGTCCGTTCAGGTCGGTCACCGTTCCCAGGGTGGTACCCGCCAACAGGATGGAGGTGCCGGGGAGGGGTTCGCCCTGTTCGTCGAATACGGTGCCTGACAGGGAGCCCCGGCCTGTTTTATTATCGGCGCTTGTTTCTTTATAGATAATATACGATTGATCGGCCAACTGACGGAATGAATATCCGGTTGAACGCAGGCTACCGGCTAATACCTGGTCCACGCTGCTGTTTCTGGCTTCCAGGGCAGCCGCCTTAATGTTCCTGATTTGGTTGGCATCGAACGTGATCGTTTTTTTGGCGGCCCCGGCAATCTGTGTCACTCGCTCCGACAGGTCCTGGGCCGGAAAATCACGGTTAATTTCCTGCCCTAACAACCAGACAGGTGACAAGAGGATCCCCGCAAGGAACAGCAGGGTTCGGACATTCATTTTGTTGTTTCTTCGTTTCATTTTTTCAATCAATTTATTATTAAGTATTTGTTTTATAATTTGTTATAACTTAAAATCAATCTTTTTAAGGAACAAGGAATTCCCTGTTCACCCCAAAACGGGGAAAATACAATGCTATAAATCACGACGAATGTATTGGCGCTGCGCTTACCCGGCACAGCGGGCTCTATATCTCAATCACCGGTACACAATCACCCGGCTACTGTCGGTGGTGAATTTCACACCATACAGAATGCCCAGTCGTTCCATCACCTGTTCAAGCGTGGCATCCTTGTTGAATGAAGAGTACAGCCTGACATCTCCGTCAAAGGCTTGTTCCGTAACAACCAGTTCTTTATTGAATCGTTGTTTTATTTGTAGTTTCAGCTCGTTAATATCGGCATGGTCGAGTATGATACGACCGTCTAGCCATCCGACCGTTTCGTCCCATGTAATATCTTTCACTTCGTAGTTCCCTGTAAGAATGCTGTAATTCAGTTTTTTACCAGGGGTCAGCATGGCCAGCAATTCGGTTCCCCGGCGAACTTCCACCAGGCCGGTACGCACAGTCACCACATTTTCGTTCAGTTCGGGATAGCATTTAATATCGAACGATGTTCCGTGTACTTTGGTGGTGAGCTCCCCATGCCTGATGATGAATGGTTTATCCGGATCTTTGGCGACATCGAAAAAGATCTGGCCTTCCATGCTTACTTCACGCGCGTTGCGGTTGTAGCTGTCGGCAATCGTCAGCACACTGCCCTGGTTTAAACGAACATCGGTTCCGTCGGGCAGGATCGCTTCTTCCGTGATACCGGCGGTTTGGTATACCGTAGGTTCCTGCACTAAAAACCGGTTTGCAGCAAAATAGGCCGCCGAACAGAAAATCACGGTCAGCATGGCGGCTATGGCAGCATATCGGCGGAATCCGTTCATCCGGCTCATTGCTGTTGTTTTTTCCGGTTGTTTCTTAACGTTTTGCCATGCCGCCATGCGGTTCCGTTTGCCGGGAATTCTGACAAGCTCTTCCAAGCCTGTGTTTTCATTAAAGCCGTAGTTCAGGGAGATATTTTTCCAAATCCGGTCTTCTTTTTCAGATCGGTCAGCACCGACCGGGACTTCGGCATTCTCCTCCGTTGACCGAATATCGTTTATCAGGATATAGGTGTTCAGCCGGTTGCCGATCCGTTTTTCCTTTTCAGTAGCCGTTCCGTCAGCGCACTTACGGAGGATCAGCAGCAGTTCCTCCCGCATCCGCTCCCGTTCTTCCGGCATATAATCGGCTATGGGCTTCTTCTTTTTATTCTGTTGACCAGTATTACTCATAATCAGTTCGAAATTTTCAGTTTCGGGTTCAATCCTCAATTGTTATTTGTTAATCAGGGATCAGTCTCCTCTCATAAATATAATGCCATAAAAGGGCATTTGTAAACCGAATAAATCGTTAATTGTATGTTAAAAAATTACTAAGTCGCTCATGGAATTGGTTAGCTTCAAGCTGCAAGTAGCACAGCACACAGGTTAACGAATCTGCTGGCGATCTGTCTGGCTGAACCCTGAAGACGAATCCCAGCAATTGGAGCGTCTTTCCGAACTTATTTCGGAATCTGTTAGCGGGTTGTGGTTAGCTTCAAGCCTCAAGCTACAAGCTGCAAGTAGCGCGGCTCGCTGACGAATCGCGGTTTAGAGGGGGCCGGTGCAGCTTTCCGGGTGCTGTGGTTTGTTGTGCTTGATTTAAACACCCAAAGGTTTTTGGAAACGCTTTGGGGTTTGCTAAACACGCCAGCCCTTTCTCTTCAGCCTAAGCTAATGCCCCGGGGACTCTTATGATTTCTCCTCACGCTCATAATTATGGCTTTAACTCACAACTGCATGACCCACCCTGGCCCTCCCTTGAAAAGGGAGGGAAGTCGTCCCGACGTGCATCGGGACCGCGGCAGGGTGGGTCAAAACGTGTGGCTCTTGCAGGGTTCGACCAGGATCATCGAATAATCATACCTCCTTTGATGTGGCACCCATCAAAAAAGCCCCGCAAAAATTGCGAGGCCTTTTGTATTACGAGTTGTGATATTGTAGAACGAATTGTTATCCTCTAGCTTAAAAAATCATCGATTGCGGCGGCAGCATCCTTGCCACACTGGATGGCATGAACCACCAGGCTGGCACCGCGCTCAACATCGCCGGCTGCAAACACTTTGGCAATCGAGCTTTGCTTTTGCTTGTTGACTTTCACATTCCCACGCGCATCGTATTCAATGCCCAGTTCTTCGAGTAAGCCATTGTGTACCGGTTGGGTAAAACCCATGGACAACAAAACCAGGTCTGCTTTTAGAATCTGCTCTGTTCCGGGAACTTCCGACATCATCCAACGTCCGTCTTTATCTTTGTCCCAGGCAACTTCCACCACTTCGGCTTCTTTTACCTGCCCGTTTTCCCCAATCAGGCGGCGGGTTGAAAGCGCCCACTTCCGGTTGCAACCTTCCATGTGTGAGCTGGAAGTCCGCAAGGTGGTTGGCCAGTAGGGCCAGGGATTGTTATCAGAGCGGGTTTCCGACGGCTTCGGCATAATCTCGATTTGTGTGACGCTGGCCGCTTTCTGGCGGATAGAAGTACCCACGCAGTCGGAGCCGGTATCGCCGCCACCAATCACCAGAACATGTTTTCCTTCAGCCGAAATACGTTTGCTGCGGTTGACTCTTTTCCCGGCAACCACTTTATTTTGCTGGGTCAGGAATTCCATCGCAAAATGAACACCTTCCAGTTCGCGTCCTTCAGTGACAAGGTCACGAGGCTGTTCGGCGCCCATAGCCAGCAAAACGGCATCGTATTCATTCAGCAATTCTTCTTTCGAGATATCTTTTCCAACACGAGTCTTTGTTTTGAAAATCATGCCTTCCTCTTCGAAAATCGCCAAACGGCGGTCAATGATTCCTTTGTTCAGTTTAAAATCAGGAATACCGTAGCGGAGTAAACCTCCAATGGCATCGTTCTTTTCATAAACAGTCACCTCGTGTCCGGCATGGTTCAGCAGGTCGGCAGCCGATAGTCCGGCAGGTCCCGAGCCAATGATAGCCACTTTCTTACCTGTCCGAAATTGAGGCGGGTTGGCTTTCACCAGTCCCAGGTCAAAAGCTTTTTCAACGGTTGATGATTCATTTTCACGAATGGTAACCGACTCGTTGTGGATGGCCAGCACACATGCTTTTTCGCATGGAGCCGGACAAACGCGGCCGGTCATTTCCGGAAAGCTATTGCTTGAATGAAGAATTTCGTAGGCTTCTGCGTAGTTTTTGTTGTAAATGGCGTCCTGCCATTCCGGAATCTTACTTCCGACCGGGCAGCCCCAGTGACAAAAAGGTACGCCACAATCCATACAACGTGCTGCCTGCAATCTTCTGTCTTCTTCGTTCAGGGTCTGCTCTACTTCCCCGTAATCATATATTCTTTCGTTTAAAGGTCTGTATCCGCCTTCCTTGCGGAGTGTTTTCATAAACCCTCTAGGATCTCCCATAGTCGTATAATCTTTTCTTGTTTTTTTAATGTGTTCTTTAACTGTTATTCGTGACGTGATGGATCATCTTCCGTCAATTGTAATTTACGTTCCAGTTCCCTCAGTTTTAGCTCTTCAAGCACCTTTTTGTACTCGAACGGAATTACTTTTACAAATCTTGGCAGGTATTCTTCCCAGTTGGTCAGAATTTTTGCCGCTAAAGAACTTTGTGTATAGATGAGGTGTTTGTTGATCATGCCCTGTAGCTCATCAATGTCGGTGCGGTCTTCAACGGGCGAAAGCTCAACCAGGCCTTTGTTGCAGTAATAGTCAAAATCACCGTCAACATCGAGCACATATGCAATTCCACCGCTCATTCCAGCAGCGAAGTTACGTCCGGTTTTTCCCAGTACAACAACCCGTCCGCCAGTCATGTATTCGCAGCAGTGGTCGCCGGTCCCTTCAACAACTGTTTTTGCACCGGAGTTACGCACGCAGAAACGTTCGCCGGCAACGCCGCGAATATAACCTTCTCCGCTGGTCGCGCCATAAAAGGTTGTGTTACCAATGATGATGTTTTCTTCGGGTTTGAAGCTTGTTCCTGCTGGTGGCACCACGACAATTTTACCGCCCGAAAGACCTTTCCCGGTGTAGTCATTGGCATCGCCTTCCAGTCGGAAATTAATTCCTTTTACAAGAAAAGCCCCAAAACTTTGGCCGGCCGTTCCAAGGAAAGTGCAGTTGATGGTATCATCCGGTAATCCTTCTTCTCCATAGCGTTTCGAAATTTCGCCCGAAAGCATGGCTCCGATCGTCCGGTCGGTGTTCATGACGGGATGCGAAATCCAAACTTTTTCTTTCCCTTTAATTGCTTTGTTCGAATCCAGGATCAATTTATGATCCAGGTGGTCATCAATTGATTTCAGGTTTGGATGCGTGTTGTGGATATCGTATTTCTTAGCTTCTTCCGGCATATGTAATACCCGTGAGAAATCGATGTTTTTCATTTTCCAGTTGGTGGCTGTTTCATCAACTTCAAGCAGATCGGCACGTCCAACAAGATCTTCGAATTTGGTGATTCCCATTTCGGCCATGTACTCACGCACTTCTTCAGCTACAAAGCGAAAGAAATTGATGACGAATTCGGATTTTCCGATGAAACGTTTTCTTAATTCCTTGTCTTGCGTGGCGATACCGGCCGGGCAGGTGTTCAAGTGGCATTTGCGCATCATGATACATCCCATGGTGATCAGTGCCGAGGTTGCGAATCCAAATTCTTCACCACCGAGACATCCCATAGAAACCACATCTTTACCAGTCTTCAGCTGTCCGTCAACCTGTAGTTTGACACGTCCGCGCAGGTTATTCATCACCAAGGTTTGCTGTGCTTCGGCAATACCCATCTCTGCAGGCAAACCGGCATGTTTAATTGAACTGGCCGGACTGGCTCCTGTTCCACCTTCACCCCCCGAAATGATAATCAAGTCGGAGAACGCTTTGGCGACACCGGCGGCCACTGTTCCCACACCATTTTCGGCAACCAGTTTCACCGATACTTTGGCTCTGGGGTTGGTCACTTTCAGGTCGTAAATCAGCTGAGCCAAATCTTCAATCGAATAAATATCGTGATGAGGAGGAGGCGAAATCAGCGTAATTCCTGGTGTGGAGTTCCGTAGTTTGGCAATGATTTTATTAACCTTAAACCCTGGCAACTGCCCGCCTTCACCTGGCTTGGCGCCCTGACAAACTTTAATTTGCAGTTCTTGGGCATTGGTGAGGTAGTTGTTGGTTACTCCAAAACGGCCGGAGGCAACTTGCTTGATTGAGCTTTGCTTGATGGTTCCAAAACGTTCGGAGCTTTCGCCACCTTCGCCGGTGTTGCTTCGCCCGCCCACGGTATTCATCGCTACGGCCAGAGCTTCGTGTGCTTCCTTACTGATGGATCCATAGGACATGGCTCCGGTCACGAAACGTTTCATGATATTTTCGGCAGGTTCAACCTGATCCAGCGAGATTGGGTTTTGCTTGAATTTAAAGCATCCGCGAATGAAACCGGGCTTTTTGTTGTCCTGATCAATCAGGGCGCTGTATTCTTTGTACTTGCTGTAATCGTTTGTTCGGGTTGCCCACTGTAGTAACCCGATCACTTCCGGGTTCCAGGCATGGTGTTCGCCGTATTTCCGCCAGGCATAAACACCTGAGCTTTCAAAGCGGAATTTCTCGGCTGTGCTATGTTGTTTATAGGCAGCCCGATGGAAACGGCTGTATTCTTCAGCAATTTCTTCCAATCCAATTCCACTCAGGCGCGAAGCTGTTCCGGTGAAGTATTTGTCCACCAGTTCGCGGCTGACCCCCATCGCTTCGAACATTTGAGCTCCATGGTAGGAGCGGAGTGTTGAAATTCCCATTTTAGAAAGGATTTTCAGCAGGCCTTTATCAATCGCTTTGATGTAGTTTTTACGGGCATCGTTATATTCCAGCTCGACTTTCCCTTCTTTTACCAGTCGGTCGACGGCCGCAAAAGCCATGTACGGGTTAATGATACTGGCACCGTAGCCCAGCAGCAAGGCAAAGTGGTTGACTTCGCGGGCTTCGGCTGTTTCTACAATAATGCCCACTTGCATCCGTTTCTTTTTCGAAATCAGGTGATGGTGTACGGCTGCAACAGCCAGTAGCGACGGAATTGGCGCGTGCTCTGAGTCAACCTTGCGATCAGACAGGATGATGAAGTTCATTTCGTCATCAACCGCTTTTTCAGCCATTTCAAGCATGTTGTCAAATGCCTGTTTAAAAGCTTTGTATCCGCCGTTTACCGGAAAAACCATCGAAATGGTTTTATGGGTAAACATCTCATCCTTCAGGTCTTTAATTTTTCCCAGATCGGTATTGGTGATCAGTGGTCCGTCAAATTTGATCAACTTGCAATGCTCCGGTGTTTCAACCAAAATATTGGAGTGCAGGGAGCCAATGTAGTTTGTTAGAGCCATAACCAGCCCTTCCCGGATTGGGTCGATGGCAGGGTTGGTTACCTGCGCAAACATTTGCTTGAAATAGGTGAAGAAAAGCTGTGGCTTTTCGGAGAAAATAGCCAAAGGCGTGTCGTTACCCATCGAGCTGGTAGGTTCAGCAGCGCCGATAGCCATGGGTTGAATCAGGTCGTACAGATCTTCTTTTGAATAGTTAAAAACCTGTGACAGGGTTTCAAACGCTTCAATTTCAGAAGGGACACGTTTTTTGACTTTAATATCTTTCATGCGCATGCGGTTTTCTCTTAACCACATTTCGTAAGGGTTACGCTTGCTGAGTTGGTCTTTTACTTCCTTGTCGGGAATGATAATGCCCAGTTTAGTGTCGACCAGTAAGATCTTTCCGGGACGAAGACGTCCTTTTTCTACAATTTCCTCAGGCTGGAATTGCTGAACACCCACTTCAGACCCCATTACAATCAGGTCATTTTTGGTGATGACATAGCGTGAGGGGCGCAAGCCGTTACGGTCGAGCGTGCCACCAATGTAACGTCCATCGGAGAATACCATGGAAGCCGGACCATCCCAAGGTTCCATAATGGTAGAGTGGTATTCGTAGAAGGCTTTTAAGGTCTCCGGGATCGGGTTCTTTTCGTTGAACGATTCAGGAATCATCATACACAGGGCGTGATGCAGCGAACGTCCGGTCAGGTGCAGGAATTCCAGCACATTGTCGAATGAAGCAGAATCGGATTTGTTGTCTTCAACCACAGGCAGGAGTTTCTTCAGGTCTTCCCCGAAAATCTCAGATTTCAACAAGGCTTCGCGAGCTTCCATCCACTTTCGGTTTCCTTTTACCGTATTGATTTCGCCATTGTGAGCAAGCATACGGAAGGGTTGGGCCAAATCCCAGGTGGGAAAAGTATTGGTACTAAAACGCGAGTGAACCAGCGCGATAGCTGATTTGAAACGTTCGTGCTGAAGATCTTTGAAATACTCACTGAGCTGAAAAGGGGTAAGCATTCCTTTATAAACGATTGTTCTGGAAGATAAGCTTGGTTGGTAGAATCCTTCCCTGTGTTTCAGGTTTGAATTGGCCACCGCTCTTTCGGTCAGTTTCCGAACAAGGTATAGCTTGCGTTCCAGGGCTTCGGGCTCCAGGTTTGCTTTGATGAAAACCTGTTTGATAACTGGTTCAGTAAGTTTGGCAATTTCGCCAGGTGCTGAAGAGTCAACCGGAACATCGCGGTAGCTGATGAGTTCCAAGCCTTCTTCCTTGATATGTTTAGTGAGAATATCCAGACAGATATCTGCTTCGCTTTCTTTTCCAGGCAAAAATATTAGGCCGGTGCCGTATTGGCCTGGTTTCGGAACACTGATTTTCAGGACAGACTTGATGTATTCGTGAGGAATTTGCATCAATATACCTGCACCATCACCTGTCGCATTATCGGCACTGGTTGCTCCCCTGTGATCAAGGTTTTCAAGTACCCGAAGTCCTCTGGATATAATATCATGAGAGGCCTGACCTTTAATATGAGCCACAAATCCGATCCCGCAATTGTCATGTTCATTGGCAGAGTTATATAATCCCTGCGTTTTTGGAAATCTTAACTGCATTCTTTATTCATTTAAATATTTATCACACCAGTCTTGTACATCATTACAAGACACAACACGAGTAGATTGAATAATTTTCAACTACTTTAAATCTTTAAGCAAAACCCGCAAAATACTTATGAAGTGAAAGCGAAAATAGCTATTAATTGAATAATATCCAATTGTCGGTCCTGTTTTGCATGTTCAAAAACATGAAAGAATGTCTTTGATTTTTGGTTTTTATTTTATAAAAAGGTGAAATTCATAGGAGTTACAAAAAAAAAGGACAGATGTCATATTGATATTGATGGATTTTAGAAATAACGTTTTATTAACAGTGTCACTTATTTTAATAGCTTTTTGATCGCCGAATCCATTTTCTCAAAGTCAAACGAATCAATAATCTTATTTCTTTTTTCTTGAATTTCGGGAAGGCAAAGATTTCCGATACTTCCCGCATGGGAGTGTATGACTTGTTTGCTTGGTTTGTATTCGCCTTGCTGAATCTGTTTTCCAACCTGGATATAAGCGTCGCGGAAGGGAACTCCTTGCTGAACCAGCCGGTTGACATCTTCAACACTAAACAGGTATTGATAGCGGTCGTCCTCCAGAATATTTTCCTTGATTGTCATTTCACCCAACGCGAAGTTGGCGATTTTCAGGCAGCTCATCAGTTCGTCAAACGCGGGCAGGAAAACTTCCTTAACGATTTGCAGATCGCGGAAATAGCCACTTGGCAGGTTGTTGACCATTAAGGTGATTTGGTTAGGCAGGGCCTGTAGTTTGTTGCAATGCGAGCGGATTAATTCAAATACATCCGGGTTTTTCTTGTGTGGCATGATGCTCGATCCGGTGGTTAGTTCATCGGGAAGAGCAACAAATCCGAAGTTTTGGCTCATAAATAAACAAACATCAAAGGCCAGTTTTGAAAGGGTAGCAGCGATGGATGACATAGCGAAAACGACGGTCTTTTCCATCTTTCCACGGCCCATTTGCGCATAAACCACATTGTAGTTCATGGAGTCGAAGCCCAAAAGGTCGGTGGTTAATTGCCGGTCGAGCGGGAATGATGAGCCATATCCTGCTGCTGAGCCCAGCGGATTTTGGTTGGTAATTTTAAAGGCGGCCTGCAAAAGGATGAGGTCGTCGACCAGGCTTTCGGCGTAAGCGCTAAACCAAAGGCCAAACGAAGAAGGCATTGCCACCTGCAGGTGGGTGTAGCCTGGCATGAGTTGGTCTTTGTATTTTTCAGCTTGGTTGATCAGCGTGTCAAATAATTCGTTGGTCGCTTCAACCAATTGGCAGATCTCTTCGCGGGTAAACAGTTTTAGGTCTAATAACACCTGGTCGTTTCTTGATCGTCCACTGTGTATTTTTTTACCTACATCACCCAGTTTTTCAGTAAGCAGCGCTTCCACCTGCGAGTGTACGTCTTCTATTCCATTCTCTATGGTGAATTCTCCTTTTTCAGCCTTTTGGTAAATGGCTTTCATCTCGGATATCAGCTTCTCCAGTTCGTTTTGCTCAAGCAAGCCGATTGACTCAAGCATGATGGTGTGGGCCATGGAGCCCAGAATATCAAATTTAGCCAGGTAGAGATCCAGCTCACGATCTTTTCCAACCGTGAAATCTTCGATGAGTTTATTTACAGGTGTACCTTTGTCCCAGAGTTTCATAATGCATGAATGGTTATAGTTTGAAAATGCCGTTTTAAACGAGTGTTTTCTCTCACAAATCGATCGACCAAACGAATAAGCATGCAAATTAATCACTTTTTTCGGAATAGTCCTATTCCGCACTCAGTCCTCTGGTTGGTTGAAATAAGGTCACGGACCTATTTGATATTTTCGGTTTCGCTTCTATCACAAATTGTTAAAGACTCGAAACATGACACTAAATTATTCGCACTACTTACCTAATCTAAATGAAATTATTTCAGTCCCCGTTTTTGCAATAAATATTCGGGTGAAGGATCTTGCCCCCGGAAGTTACGGTAAATGACCATGCCTTCGTCAGAGCCCGATTTGGCCAGCAAGGTGCGGAACTTGGCTGCCAACTCAGGATTAAATAAATCGCCTGATTCTTTAAACGCCGCAAACGCGTCGGTATCCAACACACCAGCCCAAATGTACACGTAGTAGCCAGCCGAATAGCCACCAGCAAAAATGTGTGAGAAATAGGTACTGCGATAACGCGGGATGATTTCATCGATTAAACCCACACGGTCGAGCGCCGTTTTCTCAAAAGCGCGAACATCGCCGGTAAACTCCTGCGTGTGCCAATCCATGTCGAGCAAGGCGGCAGCCAAGTATTCAACCGTAGCAAAACCCTGGTTGAAATGACCGCTGTTGACCAGTTTCTGAACCAGCTCATCCGGAATCACCTCGCCGGTTTCGTAATGTTTGGCATACACTTTCAACACTTCGGGTTCGGCAGCCCAATTTTCCATAATTTGCGAAGGCAGCTCCACAAAGTCGCGGGGCACGTTGCCTGCTGTGCGCTGGTAAGGCCCGTCGGTAAACAATCCGTGCAGGGCATGTCCAAACTCGTGGAAGAAGGTGGTCACCTCATCAAAGTTGAGCAGCGCGGGTGTATCGCCGGTTGGGCGGGTAAAATTACACACAATCGAAGTAATCGGGTACTGAACTTTCTTTCCGTCTTTGTACGCCTGGTCGCGGTAGCCGGTGTTCCACGCTCCTACCCGCTTTCCATCTCTCGGGTGGAAATCCATATATAAAATACCAATATGCGAACCATCGGCCTCCTTCACTTCCCAGGCTTCCGTCTCGGGATGATACACCGGAATGTCCTCGCGGCGCTCAAACTGAATACCATACAGTTGATTGGACACATGGAAAATACCTTCACGCACATTCTCCAGGCTGAAGTAAGGTTTCAGCTCCTCTTCATCCAGATTATATTTTTCTTTGCGAAGTTTTTCAGCATAATACCACCAGTCCCATGACGCGAGCTGAAAGTTGCCGCCCTCACGATCAACGATGGCTTGCATTTCGGACCGTTCCTGCTTGGCAACTTTCAGGGCAGGTTTCCAAAGTTTATACAGAAAATCGTACACATTTTCCGGTGTTTTGGCCATGTTGTTGTCAGTAATGTAGGCCGCGTGGTTTTCAAAACCCAGCAATTGGGCTTTTTCCTGGCGCAGCTCCACCATGTTAGCCAACACCTCTTTGTTGTCAAATTCGTTATCGTTATCGCCCCGCATAAAGTAGCCGCGGTAAATCTTTTCGCGCAAGTCGCGGTTGTCGGCATATTGCAGGAAGGGGATGAAGCTCGGCTTTTGGAGCGTAAAAATCCATTGGCCAGTCATTCCAGCTTTGTCGGCTTCTTCGGCAGCAGCGGCAATCACACCTTCGGGCAGGCCGCTCAGGTCGGCTTCCTTGTCAACCACCAGCTGGAAATTCTTATTGGTTTCGGCCAGCAGGTTTTCGCCAAATTGCAGGCGCAGGTTCGACAACTCCTGGTTTAACTCACGTAGTTTGGCCTGGTCTTCGTCCGACAAATTCGCGCCACTGCGTTCAAAATCCTCGTAATACTTCTCCAGCACGCGCATCTGTTCATGATCCAGGTTCAGGCTTTCGCGCTGGTCGTAAACCGCTTTTACCCGCTGAAACAAGTCCTTATTCAGCATGATATTGTCGCTATGCTCGGTTACTTTGGGCGAAATTTCGCGGGCCAAAGCCTGCATTTCTTCGTTGGTGTTGGCCGAGTTCAGGTTATAAAAAACCGTGGTTACGCGTTCCAGCAAATCGCCCGACTCATCAAAAGCCAGGATGGTATTTTCGAAAGTGGGCACTTCCGAATTCTTTGTAATCGTTTCAATTTCTTGTTGATGTTGTTTAATTCCTTCCTCAACAGCAGGCAAATAGTGCGCAATTTCAATCTGTTCAAAAGGAGGTACCTCGAAAGGTGTGTCGTATGGTTTCAGAAATGGATTGTCCATGGCTGTTTTTGTTTCGTTTGATGAATTACAGGAAACAAAAATAGCCAGAATAAGCAATAAAACAGGATTAATTTTCTTCATGTTCTTCCGGGTTATTTTTTTGAAAAATTTGAGCCGAAAAATAGTAAAAATACGACATCCTCTTGCTGATATTCGTTAGGATCACATAAAAAACGGATCATTTTTGATGATGAATTTAGGGTCAAAAAGTTCGTTCGTCGGAGTTTCAGCATGTTTTTGGGCCTAAAATGATCAGTTCATATCTTTTTTCACTTTTTTCTTTTTTCGTAGAACCGAATGTTTTAATTTAATCGTCGCAAATCAACGCTTTAAAACGAACATGAAAAAAACACCTTTCAAAGATCAAATTATCCCGGTCAAAACCCGTCTATATAATCAACCCAACAAACATTTAGCTAACAAGTGCTTTAGTCTGATTTTGATCGACAAAAGCTGGCCGGCAAATCTCAAAAAGTTATGAAAGGAAATAAAAAAATTGTGCCTGGGAACCATAAGTTCATGCTTGGTGACGAAAAATTCGAGCCTGGGATTGAAAAGTTCGAGCCGGATGACGAAAAGTTCATGCCTGGGATCGAAAAATACGAGCCTGGTGACCAAAAATCCATGGCTGGGATCGAGAAGTTCGTGCTTGGTATTGAAAAGTTGCTGCTTGGGGATGAAAAGTTCAAGCCTGGAATCGAAAAATACCTGCCTGATGACCAAAAGTTGGAGCCTGGTGACCAAAAGTTACTGAGCAGGATTGAAAAGTTGACGGCAAAAGAAGGACTAAACAAAGATTTCAAATAAAACTATAATCTTAAAATTAACAGTTATGGCAAACAAAAAAATCGCGAAGACTCTGGGAGGTTACCAATTAACCCTAACCAATGCTACTGATCCTGAAATTCTGGAAGCAACGCAAACGTTCAACTACGACACCGAACGAATTGCTGAAGGTACGACGCTCTTACACGAAGCCCTACAGTTTAATGTTAAACAAGAGAAAGAATACGGCGAACAATACGCGGCCACGATCGCGGTGGAAGAAGCTTTCGAAGAATTTAAATACGGCACCTATATGCCCCACATTAAAATAGGTCGCAAGTTATTTGCCAACGACAACGGAATATTGGAGATGCTTAACCTGAACGGGGAGCGGAAATGGAGCTACGACGAGTTGGCAAACCAAGCCCGGATCTTTTACGAAAACGCTTTGTCCACACCACAGGTCGTCAGTAAATTTTCGGTGGTCAATATCACGGCCGAAACGTTGCAGGCCGGCCTGGATCAACTAACCAACCTGGGCTTGTTGCGTGCCGCTCAAAAGAAAGAAAGCAGCGAAGCCCAACAAGCTACCGACGAGCGGGATCAGGCCATGGACAAAATCACCGAATGGATGAGCCTCTACTACACGGTAGCGAAGATTGCCCTGGCCGACAAACCCCAGCTGCTTGAAAAACTGGGCATAAAAGCGTAAAAACGATACAAAAGGAATCACTCTTTTAATAAGAATCAATTAATCTCACTTAATCATTTTAACATGAAAAAAGTTTTATCATTGGGGCTCGTTGCCTTGTTTTTATTAACGTTTTCGAACTGTGCGACAATCATTCACGGATCAAAACAAAGTGTATCAATTTCGAGCAGCCCAACCAAAGCGTTGGTTGTTATCGATGGTCGTAACGAAGGTTCAACACCGATCACCGTCGCTTTGTCGCGAAAAGATCATCACTCCGTTGAGATTAACCTGGATGGTTACCTGCCGTACGAAACAACGTTTACCCGCAAGGTTGATGGATGGATTGTCGGAAACATTGTTTTTGGCGGATTGATTGGACTGGCTGTTGACGCCATTACCGGAGGAATGTATAAACTGACCCCCGATCAGATTCAGGCAGACATGAAAAACGGAAATTCGACGGTGCTAAATAACGACAATGGGTTATACCTGACGGTTGTTTTGCACCCAGATCCACAATGGGAAAAAATTGGGCAACTTCAGAGTTGCAGATAATTTATTGAGACTTTATCCATAATGAAATTACTAAACCACACCAGTCAACTGATTGGTGTGGTTTTTTTAGAAAAAGATTCAAACATGAAAACGCAAAACAGCGGCTGACAACGAGTCACCTTATTGATCCTCCCCTATTTCTTCATTGTAGGACTATTTCAAATAAACAAAAACCACTGAATCAGCAGCCATGATCCGATGTTTTACTTTGCTCTTCTTTTTTCTTTTTTTCTACAACTTAACAGCACAAACCGTCACCCTGAGCGGTTACATCACGGACCAGTCGACCGGAGAACGCCTGCTAAATGCCAACATCTATGAACCAGAAAGTTTGCAGGGCACCATTTCCAACAACTATGGATTTTATAGTTTAACATTGCCCAGGGGAACTTACGCCATTGTCTGTTCTTATGTTGGTTACCAACCCCAACAGATTCGTATTGAATTGAACCAAGACACGGTGATTGATTTTAAACTTTCGTTACAGGCCGAACTTGAAGAAGTAACGGTAGTTGGCCACCAGATTGAATCAAAGCTGAGGAGCACCCAAATAAGTAAAGACGAGATTTCGATTGAAAAAATCCAGAGCTTGCCCGCCTTTATGGGCGAAGCCGATGTAATCAAAACGATCCAGTTGCTTCCGGGAGTGCAATCAGGAACCGAAGGTACAAGCGGCTTGTATGTTCGTGGCGGAGGACCTGATCAGAACCTGATTTTGCTGGATGATGTCCCGATTTACAATGCCAACCACTTGTTTGGCTTTTTTTCGGTCTTCAATCCCGACGCCATAAAAACCGTTTCCCTTTACAAAGGGGGTTTTCCTGCGCGGTTCGGCGGGCGCCTGTCGTCGGTGCTGGACATCAGGATGAAAGACGGGAATGACCAGAAAATTCATGGACATTTCTCCATTGGACTGATTTCATCCAAACTGAATCTCGAAGGTCCACTGGTGAAAGGTAAAACAACATTTAACCTGTCGGCACGGAGAACCTACGCAGACCTGCTGGCCTACCCATTAATCAAATCAAGCTCCGATGGAGACGGGGCTGGCGGCTATTTCTTTCACGACCTAAATATGAAAATCAGCCACCGGGTTTCGGACCGGAGCAAATTCTACCTGAGTGCATACACCGGACTCGACAAAGCCTCGTCGCAATACAATGACACCTACCACCAGAATAATGAAGAATGGGAAGATAAGGAAAAGTTTCATCTTGGATGGGGAAATATAACCACAGCCCTACGGTGGAACTACCTGCCGGGCAATAAGCTTTTCGCAAACACCACACTTATTTACAGTCGCTATTCATTCGACATACGGGAAAAAACATCGGCAACCAATAAGACCACCGGTAAAAAGGGAGACGAATTTAGAATGGATTATCAATCGGGAATTGAAGACATGGGTGTTAAAGTAGATTTTGACTATTACCCTGTCCCCCATCACCGGATTAAGTTTGGAGGCAATTATATCCATCATACCTTTAAACCGGGCATCATGGCCTACAAAGAAAGCCTTGACCATTCCTCTGATATTGATACCACTTATGGCAATTCAAATCGCTATGCGAATGAAATCAGCGCTTATCTCGAAGACAACTTCGAAATCAGCTCCCGGTTAACCCTAAACCTGGGACTTCATGCATCAAGTTTTGGGGTTGACGGGGAACGCTACACATCAGTCCAGCCACGCGTGTCTGCCAGGTACATGGCCAACGACCGGCTTTCTTTTAAAGCTGCTTATTCAAAAATGAACCAGAACATCCATTTATTGTCTTCATCAACGATTGAGCTGCCTACCGATTTATGGCTCCCAACAACCAAAAAGGTTAAACCACAAAGCTCGTATCAATTTGCATCGGGAGCAGTTTACCAAATCAAAAAGGGCATTGATCTTAGCGTTGAAGGATTTTACAAATCAATGGAAAACTTACTGGAATACAAAGAAGGTGCATCATTCTTAGGAGCCTCCACCGATTGGGAAGAAAAAGTGGAGATGGGCAAAGGCTGGTCGTACGGAACGGAGCTTTTGCTTCAAAAAACCACGGGAAAGACCACGGGCTGGGTTGGCTATACCTTGTCGTGGTCAAATCGGCAGTTTGAAAACCTGAATTGGGGCAAAAAGTTTGACGCCCGTTACGACCGGCGGCACGATGTCAGCGTTGTCATGACCCATCGCTTTTCGGAAAAGTTTGATATTGGGTTGACCTGGGTTTACGGCACTGGAAACGCGGTCACCCTTCCAACCCAAATAGTCAACAAACCAAACATTCCCAACACACCAAATTACCAAGGCGAATACGAGTATTACGGAGAGAGGAACAATTATCGCATGCCCTCCTACCACCGGATGGACATTGGGTTTAACTTTCACAAGATCAAAAAACATGGTATCCGGACCTGGAACCTCAGCCTATACAATGCCTATTCGCGTCAAAATCCATTCTTTATTTATTTTGACAACGCCTCCCAGCAGGAGTTTCAGCAAACAGGAAAAAGCCAGGTGCTGAAACAGTTCAGCTTATTCCCAATTATTCCTTCATTTTCCTATAGCTACAAATTTTAATCGCCAAATCATGAAAAGATATCTTATTCCAATCATTGCCATATCAACCATCCTTTTTGTGTCCTGTACCAAAGTGATCGATTTTGAAGAAGCGGACACAGAGCAACAAATTGTTGTCAATGGTATTCTAAGTCCGGACAGCACTTTTGTGGTGATGCTCACAAAAAGTCGTTCAATATTGGAAGAAGCCAAGTATCAGGTTGTAGCCGATGCCCAGGTAATTTTGTTTGAGGACGGCACTGAAATAGGGCAGGCTTACGAGGACCGAGGCTATTATGTGATACCGACCTTCACCCCTCAAAGCGGAAAATCATATCGGCTCAACATAAAAGCCAACGGAAAAGAACTAAACGCTGAAACGGCAGTGCCAGTACCTGTCGAAGTCACAAAAACGGACACAACAACAATTGAAAATGAGTGGGGAGGAAAAACAATGGAGTTAAAGGTTACATTCCAAGATTCGCCGGAAAACGATTATTACCGCATAATTGTCTTTCGGGAGCAGCTCCTTTCCGCCAGGAATGAACATGGCGCCACCGTTTACTACCGCTTCCGGCAACCAGATTACATCAATTTAGACGACCCCGTCTTTAAAAGCCTGTACAGCAACTTTGAATACGGAGACGTGGAAACGGGGCCTGACAATGATTACGCTATTTTCTCTGACGAACTTATCAACGGAAAAGAATACACCCTGAGGTTCGAGGCAAACTTCTCTTCATCCAACGGCAATTACGGAATGATCTATGAAAAGTATATCGTCCATTTCCAAAAACTGTCGGGAGATCTATTTAACCACTTGAAATATGTAAATCTGTACGATTACTATCACGACGATCCCTTTTCAGAACCGGTACCCGTTTATTCCAATATAAAAAATGGAGCAGGAATATTTGCCGGCTTCAATGATGACCAAAAGCTGGTTTTTGAAGAAATCCATCAACCCTATTCAATGGACACGATCCAGGTTGAAGAAGGATATGGATATGGTGGCTACTATTATGGGTATTAAGGCAAAAAAGGAACTGGGGTTTGGGGCAAAGCCCCACCGAAGTACATTCGGGTTTCGGAATGACTTGGTTATTTTCTGACCCTTCCGTTCCGATGTCCATCGGAACACCTTTTCCCGAAGCGAGTTCGGGACAAGCTCTTTTACAAGGGCCAGAAATCTAACTTGTCCAGCCCTTGACGGATTTCGATGTTCGGTTTCAATACCGTGGGGGACTTAGCGTATTCCATTTCTCCGCTTTCACCCCAATTATTCCAGATTTCCAGCTTTGCCTCCGCCCAAAAAATGTTTACTTTTGCAGGTCTCAAAAAGACTGATATTCTCAAATTCAGCTTAAAGCAAAACAATTATGAAGATTTCCTACAAGTGGTTAAAGGACTATATAAACACTGATTTGACCCCACAGCAGTTGGAGGGTATACTCACCCAAACCGGCCTTGAAATTGGTGGCATTGAAGAAGTTGAAAGCGTCAAAGGCGGACTTCGCGGCCTGGTGATTGGCGAAGTGGTGACCTGCGAAAAACATCCCAATTCGGATCACCTCAGCAAAACAACGGTAAATGTCGGTACCGGCGACCTGTTGCCCATTGTTTGTGGTGCGCCCAATGTAGCGGCCGGGCAAAAAGTGGTGGTTGCCACAGTAGGAACAACGCTTTACAGCGGCGAAGGTGAATTTGTCATTAAACGGGCAAAAATCCGTGGCGAAGAATCGCAGGGAATGATTTGCGCCGAAGATGAAATCGGGCTGGGAACTGGCCATGACGGCATTATGGTGTTGCCAGCCGATGCGGTTGTTGGTACACCGGCCAACCAATATTTCAATGTTGAATCAGACTATTCCGTTGAGGTGGACCTGACCCCCAACCGGATTGACGGCGCCTCGCACATTGGGGTAGCCCGCGATTTGGCGGCTTACCTGAAGCAGGAGCAAAAAATTAGCTATACGAAACCATCGGTTGATGCTTTTAAAGTCGATGACCACAGCCTGGAAATCCCGGTTGAAATGAAGAATCCGGAAGCCTGCCCGCGCTATGCCGGTGTAACGCTTACCGGAATTGAAATTAAGGAGTCGCCCGAGTGGCTGCAAAACCGCCTGAAAACCATTGGCCTCCACCCCATCAACAATGTGGTGGATGTTACCAATTACGTGTTGTTTGAAACCGGTCAGCCGCTGCACGCCTTCGATGCCGACGAGATTACCGGCAATAAGGTGGTGGCGCAAACCCTGCCCGCCGGAACCAAATTTACCACCCTCGACGAAGTGGAGCGTGACTTACACGAAGATGACCTGATGATTTGCAACACCGAAGCCGGCATGTGTATCGGTGGTGTTTTCGGCGGCATTCAATCGGGCGTAAAAGACACAACCACCAGTATTTTCCTTGAATCGGCCTGCTTCGACCCGGTTTACATCCGGAAAACGGCACGACGTCATGGCTTAAATACCGACGCTTCCTTCCGCTTCGAGCGCGGTACAGATCCCAACGGAGTGATTTATGCCCTGAAACGGGCGGCACTGTTGATCAAAGAAGTGGCCGGAGCAAAGATTTCTTCGGAGATTGTGGATATCTATCCTGAGCCAATCGAAGATTTCAAAGTGGACGTGAGCTATGCCAATATCAAACGACTCATCGGAAAAGATTTGGGAGCCGAACGCATTAAACTGATTTTGGCAGGACTGGAAATTAATATTGAGCAGGAAACTGAAACCGGCCTGTCACTCGCGGTTCCGCCTTACCGGGTGGATGTAAAACGCGAGGCCGATGTGATTGAAGAAATCCTGCGAATCTACGGATACAACAATGTGGAAATTCCGACCAAGGTGAATGCATCATTGCAGTATTCGGCACCGCACGACCCGGTAAAAATCCGCAAGCTCATGGCCGACATGCTCACGGCACAGGGCTTCAACGAAATTTGGTCTAACTCGCTCACCAAAGCGTCGTACTACGAAAACGGCCAAACCTTAAGCGATGAGCACACCGTGAAACTGTTCAACCCGCTGAGCAATGATTTGGGCGTGATGCGTCAAACCTTACTATTCGGAGGATTGGAAGCCATTGCTTACAACGCCAACCGCCAGAATGCCGACCTGCGACTCTATGAGTTTGGCAACTGCTATTTCCACAACGGCACCGATCTAAAAGACGATGTGATGAAAAACTTCCGCGAGGAAGAACACCTGGCTTTATTTATCACCGGTGAAAAGGAAAGAGAAAGCTGGCTCGCACCTCAAGCGGCAAGCAGCTTCTTTCAACTAAAAAGCTATGTGGAAAATCTGCTGGCTAAAATGGGATTGAAAGCGGAAAATCTGAATGCCGACAGTGTCAGCAACGAATTGCTTTCTGAAGACCTGATTTATTCGACCCGCAACGGCAAAAAGCTGGCTGAATTCGGAATCGTTCACTCCAAATTGAGAAAGCAGTTTGAAATTGATAATCCGGTTTATTACGCCGATTTATCAATGGATCAGATCATCCTGGAGCAGCGTAACAACAAGACCTTATTTACTGAGTTGCCCAAATATCCGGCTGTGCGTCGCGATTTGGCCCTGTTGCTGAACAAAGAAGTGCAGTTTGCACAAATCCGCGATTTAGCCTTCAGAGTTGAAAAGAAACTACTGCGCTCGGTCGACTTGTTCGACGTGTACGAAGGGCAGGGAATTCCGGAAGACAAAAAATCGTATGCGGTAAGCTTCAGCCTGCGCGACGACGAAAAAACGCTGAACGACAAACAAATCGATAAAATCATGCAAAAGCTGATCTTCCAGTTTGACCGGGAGCTGGAAGCGAAACTGAGGTAGCGCGAGAAAGCTGGAGCGCAAGTTTCGCGTAACGGGAGGTGAATTCGCATGTGACATGAGAAGTGTTCAGTCGCAGTCCCAGTCGCCTGTAATCCAGTATATCGAGTAAAAATCATAAACAACCCGCGTCATCTGCGTCCAATATCTTTCAACCACAAAGTTGCACAGAGATAGCCAACGCACAGTCGCGGTAATCCAGTATTAAGGATCCAGTATCGAGTATCAAGCATCTAGCTATGACCAACAACCAAAAAGGCATTGCCTATGCCATTGTTACGGCTTTCTTTTGGGGCTTTTTGGCTATTTTCCTGAAAATAGCAGTTCAGGAAGTGGCTCCGCAAACTATCGTGTGGTTTCGCTTTGTCGTGGCATTTACCCTGTTGGCCGGCTGGCAGCTGATCAGGCACCCCAAAAGCCTGCGCATTCTGATTCGCCCGCCGCGCTTGCTGGTTTTGGCAGCCATCGGCTTATCGTGGAACTACCTGGGTTTTATGCTTGGCATTCATTATACCAGCCCAAGCAATGCCCAGTTGGTGATTCAAACCGGCCCGATTCTCCTGGTCTTGGCCAGTGTTATCTTCTTCAAAGAGAAAATCAGAAAAGTCCAGATGCTTGGATTCTTCATCGCGGCGGTCGGCTTTGCTTTTTTCTACAGCCAGCAAATAAAACTGATGATTGGACAGGAAGGCCAGTACAACATGGGGGTGTTGTTGGCCTTTAGCGGTGCCGTGGCCTGGGCAATCTATGCCGTCCTGCAGAAACGACTGGTACTTTCGCATACCACCGGGACTTTAAACCTGTTCCTGTTTGGTTTTCCGGCCATCATTTACCTGCCATTTGTTGACTTTGCCCCACTGTTGCAACTCAGCTGGATTTGGTGGGTCATTCTTGTTTTTCTGGGAGTTAACACGCTGGTTGCCTACAGTTGCCTGGCCCAAGCTTTGAAGTACACGCAGGCCAGCAAAGTCAGTATCATCGTCATCCTCAATCCCATGATTACCTTTGCGGTGATGGGCATGCTCACAAAAATGGATGTGAGCTGGATTGAAGCGGAACGGTTTTCTCTGCTCTCCTTTCTGGGGGCAATCATCATTTTAGTCGGAGCAGTTTTGGTTGTCGGACGGAAAAAAAGAAAGCCGATACCGGAAAAAACAAACGAACGTTGATTTCCCTGCCCGCTTCAATTACGGAACGTGGAATTAGTTCCACATTTCCACACCTGAATACCATTTCTTGAGAATACCAGAACTCGCCCCATTCGCCACCCTTAACCTGAAAAACAAGTATATACAGAGCAAGTACAAAGCCTCGTTCCCTCTTTACTATGAATTTGGCAAGGTTTTTTCTTCTTATCCATCTTGTATAAACCATTAGAAAAGGAATAAAATGAAAAGAGAAACAGAAAACATAGACAACAAAAACACACTCATTCAAAAGGAGTTATGCCTGCTCGAACTACTTGAACGCCGATGGAGTCCACGCAGCTTTTCGGATGAAACAATACCGACGGAAACCATTGTGAAAATATTTGACGCTGGGCGGACCATCATGTCCAGTTATAATGAACAGCCCTGGCGAGTCATTTTTGCATCGAAAGATGATGCTCACTACGACAAACTGTTTGATTGCCTGGGTGAGTTTAATCAACAGTGGGTTAAAACAGCCCCCTGTCTGGGTGTGGTGTTAGGAAAAAAGCATTTTACCCAAAACGAAAAACAAAACCGGCACCGGTTCTATGACTCGGGAGCGTTTATGGCTGCATCAACTTTACGGGCCACCAGTTTAGATTTGTTTGTACACCAGATGGCTGGCTTTTCGCCCGAAGAAGTCACTGAAAAGCTGAATGTTCCCGAAGAGTTTGAACCGCTCACCATGTTTGTCATTGGAAAAAAGGCAACCTCGGAACAATTGCCGGAAGATCTTCAGAAACAGGAAAACAAGAAATCAGATCGAAATGAAGTCAACGACTTTCTCTTTGGCCATCAATGGGGTGTTTCCTATACTTCATCAGAAAAAAAGAAATTAGATAAATAAACCATTAAAGTGTTGTTACTATGAATAAGAATAATCAGTACAGTACACTTGTAGAAGCCCTTAAAAACTTGGCAAGTCGTGGTTACACGCATAATTGCCGAGTTAACCGATACGGACAACTGGAGGAAAGCAAAACAGAGCATTACCTTCCTTCGGAGGTTGAACTACATGAATTTCATCGATTTGAAGGAGAAACGAACCCATCGGATACGAGCATTCTATATGCTATTAAAACCAATTCCGGAGAAAAAGGAACCGTTGTCGATTCGTACGGTGTTGACGGCTCGGAGGTAACTTCAAAGTTCATGAATAAAATTGCACAAAAACAGTTTGACTAAAGTTGAATTGCATAAACAAAACGCGATAGCAGAACTGATTAACCCTTCAAACTAAATTCCGATGAAAAAAAATTTGTACCTCCTCATCTTTGTCGCAGCCGCCGGGATTCTTTTCACGGCCTGTGCCACGCAGTCAGTGAGCAATGTGACCAATCCTCCCGGCTTTTTACACGGCCTGCTCCATGGGTTTATCATCCTGTTCAGCTTTATCGCCAGTATGTTTACCGACTACGAACTGTATGCTTTTCCCAACACCGGTTTTGGGTATAACTTTGGATTCCTGATCGGCACCATGCTGTTTTGGGGAGGTGGTGGCGCCAGCTCGAAAAGATGCAGATAAGCATCCCGAATTAAGGAATGTTTAAACCTCGAAGACAAATTCAAGCAGATACCCCCTGAATCAAAATTAAGCACCTAGCTTTGCAGCTCAAAACACAAAGAAAATGTGGGTAGTTTTGGCTTTGTTGTCAGCTTTATTACTGGGGATTTATGATGTGTTCAAAAAGCTCTCGGTAAACGGGAACGCCGTTTTTCCAGTGCTCTTGATCTCGGCCATCACCGGTGCGCTTTTGTTCATTCCGCCAACCTTGGGTTCGTGGCTGTTTCCTGCTTTTTTTCAATCCATCCACTTCTATGTGCCCCCCATCACCCTTCGGGAACATGGATTGATTTTTCTAAAAACCATGCTGGTGGTTTCCAGCTGGATCTTAGCTTTCAGCGCCTTAAAACGCTTACCCATTACCATCGTCACGCCAATTCGGGCAACGGGCCCCATCTGGACTTTAATCGGCGCTATTTTGATTTTTAACGAAAGCCTGAATTGGCTTCAATGGAGTGGCGTTATCACAACACTCGTTTTCTTTTATTTACTTTCAACAGCGGGAAAATTGGAAGGCATCCATTTCCGAAAAAATATATGGATTCTCTTTATCATTGGTGCGACACTGCTTGGTGCGTCAAGCGGTTTATACGACAAATTTATCATTCGAAAAATTGATCGGCTGGCGGTGCAGGCCTGGTTTACTTTTTACCAGGTCGTGGTGATGCTGCCAATTTTAACTGCTGTTCGCTGGTCTCAGCCAAAGCACAAGCGCATTCCATTTGAATGGCGCTGGAGTATTCCCGCCATCGGAGTTTTTCTGCTTTTGGCTGATTTTGCCTACTTCTATGCCCTGAGTTACGAAGATTCCATGATTTCCATTATCTCGGCCTTGCGCCGTGGTGGAGTATTAATTGCCTTTGTAACCGGCGCTTTCCTGTTTCGCGAAAGCAATATTCGTCAAAAAGGAATCTACCTGCTTGGAATTTTAGCCGGAATTTTGTTGATTAGTCTGGGAAGTTAATTTTCCAAAACAACTGGCCGCTGAAATAGCCATTAACACCGTTCGTAATTTCCTAAATTTTCATTGGTAGAAAATGAAAACAAAATTCTCAAAATGAGAAAAAAGCGAAAGATAGTTCATTTTACATGCCAACATATTTATTCTCACTTTTAGTATTTTATAAACTTTAGCTCATCGGCGGCACAACAATTGCCTAACCATGCAAAAATCAGAAGTTAAGAAAAGAAAAAGATTCAAAACAAGCAGATAAATGAAACGAGTAACAATTGAATTCCAGGTAACACTTTTGACAGCGCTGATTGTGATGGCCGTCATTTTCTCGGGCTTTTTGGTATACCAAAGCCTGTCGCAAATTGTTGATTCAATTCACAAAGAAGCGCGTCCCGACTTCAAACTTCTTCTTATTAAAGACATTGAGTCTGGCTTGACGGAAGTTGAGAATACCGTTCGTTTATATACCTTAACCCGCGACGAAAAATACTTTCATCCCTATCAACAAATCAATCAGGCTATTCATGAACGATTAACCGCCCTTGCAGACTATTCGCAAACCAGTGAAGAAGAGAAAATACAAATTGACTCAATTCGTTCGCTGACCAACGAAAAGCTAATGGTTTGGGAAAAGATACTTGCACTTCATACCAGCAGAAAAGAAGCCCACGAATCATTTTCAGAATTGTATAGCCGAATCGACAGCTCAAGAACGGAACCTGACACTACGGTTGTAGCGGTAGCGGTTACACAAGAACCTGAACCACAGGAAAAACAGGGTCTGTTGAAACGGATTTTTGGCGGTAAAAAGAAAGATCAGGATACGATTGTGGCAGAATCTCCTGTTCAGGCCGTTGATACTAACCGGATTGAAAAGGCAACCATTAAACAGGAAATTGCTGAATTTGAACAGCAAATCAAAGCAACAACCGAAATACTCTCGGTCAGGGAAAAAGCCTTGCTCGAAAAAAACATTGAGCTCACCGAGTTGCTAAAAGCGCAAACCAACGAGCTGGAAGACAAAGAGCAACGACAGTTACTTGTCAAAACCCAGGAAGCCGACCGTCTGGCTGCAATCACCTACAAACGTCTGGCTTTTTTCACGATTGGGGCTGTCATCCTAATGTTGCTGGTTTTGCTCATTTTTTACCGGCATTTGAATAAATCGAGGGCTTACCAAACCATTCTTCGCAAAGCCAAAACCGATGCTGAAAAGCTGGCCCGGGCCAAAGAGCTTTTTGTAGCCACGGTAAGCCACGAAATGCGTACACCCATTAATGCTATTTATGGTTTAACCGAACAGTTGATACTGAAAACCAATAATCCGAAACAAAAGACAGACCTGGAAATTATATACAGCTCAACCGGACACCTGATTTCACTGGTTAATGATACGTTGGATTTTTCGAAAATTGAAAGCCAGAAGCTTCAACTCCACAAAGTTGATTTCGCCCTCAATCAACTTCTGGAAGAGGTCATTACCTTAAACAAAGGAAATGCGAAAGCCAAACAACTCGATTTAAAACTCGACATCAAGAATTTGCCGCCATTAATCCTGCGGGGCGATGCTTTCCGGTTAAAGCAAATTCTAATTAATCTGCTAAACAATGCCATTAAATTTACCGACGATGGCAGTGTTACCTTGAAAGCTTTTACACAAAGTCAAAAACGAACAGAAACTGTCTGGGTTAATTTTCAGATTATTGATACCGGCATTGGTATTTCAAAAGAAAACCACAATATGATTTTCGATGATTTTGTGCAATTGGAAACCGACATGACAAAAAAACAAGGAGGAGCTGGCTTAGGCCTTTCCATCGTGAAAAAACTGGTTGACATCCAGGAAGGGAATATTACAATTGACAGCGAACTAAATCAAGGAACCATGATCTCAATAAAAATACCCTATCAAAAAGGAAACCCGGAGAATATAAAACAGTCCGAAACTACAGAAGTAATCGTGCCTCAGAGGCTTGAACATCTTTCCATTTTAATTGTGGATGACGAAGAATTTAACCGCTACCTGCTCAAAGGAATTCTGGAGAAGTGGAAAATACAGGTAACCGAACGAGCCAACGGACAAGAAGCTGTTGATTTGTGCAATAGAAAGCATTTCGACGTGATTTTCATGGATGTCCGCATGCCAATTTTAAACGGAATGGAAGCCAGCCGACAGATTGTCGCACACGATAAGCAAACCAAAATCATTGCACTAACAGCAGCCAGCCGAACTGATGATATTGAGAAATGTGAGCAAGCAGGCATGCATAACTTCCTGTCGAAGCCTTTTGCAGAAAAGGATCTACTTAATGTTTTACAGCAAACACTTGATGCGGAATCCGTTCAACGTGTCAAAGAAGAAGATGCTCAAAAAACATCAATTGATTTGAGTGATCTGGAGCGCATGGCAAATGGAAATACCAAATTTGTACGAGAAATGGTTGAGATTTTTATTCAATCGAGTGAAAATGGGGTGAAGGAAATTCAAAAGAATCTAAATATCAAAAACTGGCAAGTTGTGGGTGAATATGCTCACAAGATGGCTGCCCCAGCCAAACACATTAAAGCATTGAGCCTTTATCGCAAAATAAAGGAAATAGAACACGAGGCCGAGATCAGCCAGAACGAACACCGAATTACCCTCCTATTCGAGGAGGTTGAGCTGGAAGTTCAAAAGGTCAACAACTATTTAAGAACGCTGTTGATTAATGACTTTTAAACCCGGCTGCGCCAACTTTAAGGCCAAATTAAGAATTGCATTCTCAAAATGAGAAAATCGCCGCTCCAAGCAAAACAACCAACATGTTAATAATGAGATAATTTTAAATCAAAAACAACTCAATCAGCCTTTGGCATTGCTCTTGCAATAGTCTGGCAACAGATTGCTTTTAGCAAAAAAACAGCCAACATGATGAAAGAAGTTAATCAAAAAGAACGCCGCACATTTCTAGATTTATTTTTCCCGTCAACGGAGAAGTATTCCGTGGTGGTCGTGGACGATGATGAATATTTCAACAAATTGATGGTTGAAGTACTGAACGATTTTTCTTCAAACCTGACAATTCTGTACCATGCTAAAATCAAGCTCTATTCGTTCAAAACAGCCGAAAGTTTTATTCGAAATTTTCAAAATAATGAATTTAGTAATACCCGGGCAGTTTATTTTATCGACTATTTCTTGGGAAATAACAAAAATGCGTCCGACATCTTAAAGAAAATCGAAAGTGACCAACGAAACCGAGTGGTTATTATTTCGGAAAAAAAGAATTACCAAACGGCACAACAAACCCTTGAATTGGGTGCTACCCAATTTATAAGAAAAGATCAGTTTACAAATTTCATGTGCACCACCTTGCTCGAAGAGTTCATTCGGGAAGATGCGTCAAATTATTGAAAATGAATATTTCGTCAGCTCTATATATTCTGTTTTAATTAAATCCCCCCTTGGGCATCTTCCCTGCCCGGGGGATTTTTCCTTGCTCACTGTCCGAACAAAATACCTCAACAATCCCTCCAATTTCACAAATTATTTCCATACTATTGTACTTGGAAAAGAAACGATCAATTCGTTGGAACTTGCAGTTAGCATATGGACAATAATAAACCCTTTAAAATATTTGTTGTTGAAGATGATGACTGGTACAACAAACTGCTCATCCATAATTTATCCTTAATTCCGGACTACGAAATTGAATCTTTTGCCAGTGGAAAAGACTGCATTAAAAACCTGAACAAAGAACCGGACGTTATTACCTTGGACTACCGCCTTCCCGACATGAAAGGGCTAGACGTTCTGAAAGAAATCAAAGCCATTAACGAGGACATCCAGGTCATCCTGATTTCGGAGCAGAACGACATTGAAGTAGTCGTTGAACTGCTCAAACATGGCGCCTACGACTACATCGTCAAATCATCCGGCATTAAAGAACGCCTGCTTAATACGGTGAACAACATCCGGAAAGGAAGTCGATTGAAAAAAGAAATCGTCTCTCTCCGCCAGGAAGTTAAGAAAAAATACAGCTATCAGAATACCATCATTGGTAACAGTCCGGCAGCCGAACGAATTTTCTCTTTAATCGAAAAAGCGACTCGCACCAACATCTCTGTAACCATCACGGGAGAAACGGGTACCGGCAAGGAACTGGTAGCCAAAGCCATTCACTACAATTCAACCCGGGCAAAAAAACCATTCGTACCAGTCAACGTAGCAGCTATTCCAAAGGATTTAATTGAAAGCGAGTTGTTTGGCCACGAAAAGGGCTCATTCACCGGTGCCAGTTCGCGACGTATCGGGAAATTTGAAGAAGCCAGTGGCGGAACCCTATTTTTGGATGAAATGGCAGAAATGGATATTTCACTTCAAGCCAAACTTCTGCGGGCCTTGCAGGAAAAAGAAATCATACGTGTGGGAAGCAATGAGCCCATAAAAACGGATTGCCGGATCATTATTGCCACCAATAAAAACCTGATTGAGGAAGTGAATCAAGGAAACTTCAGACAGGATTTGTACTACCGACTCTTTGGCCTTCCCATTGAGCTTCCTCCGCTGCGTGACCGCGGAAATGATGTCATCATTCTAACCAAACACTTCATTCAAACATTTTGCAAAGAAAACCAGCTTGCCGAACGAACACTCAGCGCTTCGGCCAGCAAAAAATTACTTTCATATTCGTTTCCTGGAAACATTCGCGAGCTAAAATCGATCATCGAATTGGCTGTAACACTATCTGACACCAATGAAATTACCGAAGAAAGTCTGGTCTTTGGCAGCCAAAATATGATGGACAGCTTGTTGACCGAAGAGAGGAGCATGCGCGAATACAACATCGAAATTGTCAATCGCTTTTTAGCCAAATATGACAATAATATTAAACAGGTAGCCGACAAATTGGATATTGGCGTAGCAACCATCTACCGGATGTTGAAAGAAGAGAAAAACCTGGAATAGCTATTTTTTTTGATTATCAAATTGCGAAACGCCTGTTCAATTTGATAGAAAAAAATACCACCACCCCACCCCCCTAAGAAACATAAACACTTAAAAAACAGTCACTAAACAGAGTTGATTTTTTTTGGCATATCCATTGACTAATTCCCTTCGAAAAACTAAATGAATGGAGGAAAAAATCATGGATAATACAAGAAAAAAACAATTCGGAATTATTATTACCGCCTTAGTCATGGTTGTATTCGCGGTAATTGGAACAATCTATGTTTACACGCAAAAACAATCAGAAGTTGAGTCATTAGCTACTGAAAATACAAGCCTCAATGAAGTGATTGAGGAACGGGACTCAATTGTTAATGAGCTGGTCACAGCTTTTAATAACATTGAGAACAATTTAAAATTCATTAAAGAAAAGCGAAAACAACTATCCCTCGAGCAAAACAAAGAAGGTGGCGTTGACCAAAAAGAGGCTATTATTGCCGACATCAACCTGATGAACCAAATGCTGGAAGGAAGCAGCAAACACATTGAAGAGTTGGATAAAAAATTGAAAAGCTCAGGAATTCAACTCAACGGCTTCAAACAAAAAATCGCTTCACTTACGCAAACTGTCAATGACCAAAGTTCAGAAATGGGAGAACTGCGAAGAGTTATTGAAGAGAAAGATCTGATGGTTGCAGACCTAAGCGAAAAAGTGGAAACCATGGAGTTTGAAATTGCCAAACAAACCGACACCATTGAAAGCAAACTGAATGTTATTGACCAGAAAACAACGGAATTGAACACAGCTCACATTGCCTACGGAACCTACAAAGAACTGAAAGAAAAGGGTTTGTTGACCAAAGAAGGTGGTTTTCTGTGGATTGGACAAAACAAAACAATTCAGGAAAACTTTGACGATGAATATTTTACTGAGTTAGATATTCGTGAAACCAAAACAATTCCATTGCACTCAAAGAGAGCGAAAATTATCTCAGAACATCCAGCTAACTCGTACACGATGGTAGAAGAAGAGGGGCAAGTTGCATACCTTCAGATTGAAGATCCACAAGAATTTTGGAAAATTTCAAAATACGCCATTATCGAGGTAAAATAAAAACCTCACGACAACAAACGAACAACTGAGTCCATCAACGCAGCAATTCATGTAAACAAGAACACACTCAACCTTCACGTATATTTTTAAAACACTCAAAATGCCATCTGAACAGAGGTTCGGATGGCAATTTTGCTTTAGGCGCAGTTGCAAACAGCAATCAAGAAACGCCTTAATAGGTTCGTGACCTTAAAAATAAATATCTGATGTAATGAAAAGCATCCGCCAACGTCTTAATTTTGAAAGCAGAAAAGAACGAACTAAAAACATGTTAGCCAAAGAATTTAAGACATTGGTTCTGCCATTAAGTAATAAGCTCCATCGGTATGCCCTGCGGTTTACCCCAAATGATGAAGAAGCCCGGGATGTCGTGCAGGACGTTTTCCTGAAGCTTTGGCAAAAACGGGGAACACTGGATGGGGTTGAAAACATGGAAGCCTTTGCTATGCGAATGACCCGCAACAAATGCTACGACAAACTACGGGCTAACCGGACTTTTTCATTGGAAGAACAACAAACGGACTGGCAAAATGAAAAACAGAGTGACCTGAATGAAGAACTTGATCGATCTGAATCGGCTTTGTTGATTAAGAAGTTGATTGCTGATTTGCCTGAATTACAACAAAAAATTATGCAGCTGCGGGATATTGAACAATTAACCTATGATGAAATAGCAGAACAAACCCAACTAAATGTCAATGCCATTCGTGTCAACCTTTCGCGGGCACGAAAAAAAGTGAGAAATGAATTATTTAAATACCAAGAATATGGAACTGAAAGAAGTCAGACAAATACTGCAAAAATATTTTGAAGGAACAAGCACCGAACAGGAAGAGCAGTTGTTGACCGCCTATTTTAACTCGCAGACAATTGCCCCTGAATTACAGAAATACCAGCGATTTTTTGTTGGAATACTGGAACTTTCAAACGAAGGGAGAAATGAAAAACTGGAAGAAGATATCATGGATTATATCCTTGAAAATGAACATCGTGAAAAAACACACTATCGCTGGCTGTGGCAAACGGTTAGCGGAATTGCCGCCGCACTCTTGATTGCCTTGCTGGCAGTTAACTTATACACAGGAAAGGCTGAATGGGAGGACACCTACTCTGATCCGGACCAAGCCTATGCCGAAGCTGTATTAGCCCTGCAATACGTAGCCGGGCACTACCAAAAAGGAATGGAAGGCCTTGAGCCGGTAAAAATAATCAACAAGGCGTCACAGCCTCTCAACAGAAGTCTGAATAAACTGGAGAAAGGATTTCAGGAAATACAGGAAATGGAAAAAATCAATAAAAAACTAAAAAAACAGGAACAATGAAAAAGCTCGTATTGATTATGATCTGTCTCATTCCACTTTTAGGAATGGCACAAAAAAGCCCGGTCGACAAGTTGTTTGAGAAATATGCCAACAAAAAAGGGTTGACTACCGTCAATATTAGTGGAGCACTTTTAAGCTTTGCCAGTAAAATTGATAGTGGTACCGCCGAATCGGATCTACTTTCAGGCTTAGATGGCGTGCGAATCTTGGCAGTCGATGACGATGAACTCAATCGCTCGCTCGACTTTTACAAAGAACTGGAAGCCGATGGCTTTTTCAAAAATCACGACTATGAAGTTTTGATGGAAGTTACCGAAGCAAATGAGGTTGTCCGCTTTTTTGCCAGAGATGCCGGAGACGGGAAGTTTTCTGAATTACTCTTGGTTGTTGGAGGCGATGACAATGCCCTGATTAGCATCCGGGGAATAATCGACCCGGTAAACGTTGGCAAAATCACCGGCGCTCTGGATATAAATATTCTATCAACAAAAAAATAAGAGAACCGAACAAAAAAGTTGATTCAATCAAAAAGGGAGGCTTAAAAGCCTCCCTTTTTTTATCTATTCAAAGACACGCATTACACGGCGTCACTCAATTCAGCACCTGGCTTGAATTTTACGACTTTTTTCGCAGGAATTTCGATAGGAGCACCTGATTGTGGGTTTCTTCCTGTTCTTGCACTACGAGTAGCTACAGCAAAAGAACCGAATCCGATTAATGCAACACGGTCACCGTTTTTCAAGGCGTCAGTTGTAGATTCTACGAAAGCGTCCAATGCTTTTTTAGCATCAGCTTTAGTTAGACCAGCTTTTTCAGCAATTGCGTCAATTAATTGAGCTTTGTTCATAAGAAAACTTGTTTAGGATTAAAAAAATAACTAATTAAAATAATATTATAACAACTACATCTTTACTTGAAGGCATGAAAAAAGAATTTAAACTTTCTAAAACCTTAGTAAAATCAATGCTTTTGAAAGCTTAAATTTTACGCTTTATAAAATTCTAAAATATGATTCAATTATGCAACCTTTATTCAACTTTTTTTTTTTGATTTTAAAAGTTTTTTTTTGGTTGAATATTTTTGAGTTTAAAAAAAATCCTATACTTTTGCCGCCACATCTACGGAGAGATGGCAGAGTGGTCGAATGCGGCGGTCTTGAAAACCGTTGATCTTCACGGATCCGGGGGTTCGAATCCCTCTCTCTCCGCCGACGAAAGAGCTGTAAGCAAATTGCTTACAGCTCTTTTTTAGTTAATAACCTTGTCATTTTCTTAATATTAGAGTATGTAATAAGTCATGACCTTGGCATCCTGTTTGTTGATCCGAAAATGCCAACACCCACATCAAAATGCTATAAAAAAAAGCTGTCGGAACATCCCAGACAGCTTTAAAAATCACAAATCCACCTTCATTTTCCTATTTTATCAACCCTCTTTCTTTATATTTCTCAATAAATTTCTGATCCAAATCTTCCGAATCATTGTACTGGGCGCGCAACTCAGTCAATTGTTCCTTCAACTTTTTGACCACATCAGCATAATCCGGGTGGTCAAAAACATTGGTTAATTCCAGCGGATCGTTTTTGCGATCGTACAATTCCCATTCATCGACATCATAATAGAAGTGGACCAATTTGTACTCAGTTGTAACAATGCCATAGTGCCGCTTGACCATGTGAAAACCTGGATATTCGTAATAATGGTAATATACCGCCTCCCGATCCCACTGATCAGTTTGTCCGGTCAACAAGGGCATCAGGCTTTCACCCTGCATTTCATTAGGCTGGGGCAAGCCGGCGGCAGCTAAAAAGGTTTGCGCAAAATCGAGGTTTTGAACCATTTCATCAGAAACCGATCCTGCCTGAATTTTCTCCGGCCAGCGAATCAACAATGGCGTTTTAAAAGACTCGTCGTAAATAAAGCGTTTGTCAAACCAACCATGCTCGCCCAGGTAAAAGCCTTGATCCGACGTGTAAACCACAATGGTATTTTCGCTCAATCCGTTCGCATCCAAATAATCCAGTACGCGGCCCACATTCTCATCAACCGAAGCGATGCAACCCAGGTAATCCTGCATGTAGCGCTGGTATTTCCATCGCATCAGGTCTTCGTCACTCATGTTGGGGTAAGCTTCTTTAAACGCTTCATTAATGGGCTCATAAACCGAATCGTAAGCCTTTTTCTGCTCTGGATTTAGTCGCCGGTACTTTTGCAGGAATACATTCTTTCCCCAGTCCGATGCTTCTTTTATACCCAATTCATCGGCTACTTCAGGATAAATTTTGTTGTCAGCCGAAATCGTCATGTGCTTAAGCAGGTTCATTTCAGCTTCTTTGGCAGCCGTTCCACGCCCCTCGTAATTATCAAACAGTGTTTCGGGCTCCAGAAAGGTTTTTTTCGTAAATTCCCGGTAGTGGCGTTCGGCCGGAATCCACTCGCGATGCGGCGCCTTATGCAAATACATCAGCAAAAACGGCTTATCTTTCTTTCGTCTGTTTCCAAGCCAGTCCAAAGTCAGATCGGTGATCACATCCGTCACATAACCCATAATTGTTGTATCTCCCTTGCTGGTAATGAAATCAGGATTATAATAGTCACCCTGATCCGGAAGAATCATAAACTCATCGAAACCTTTGGGATTATTGCCGAAATGTAGCTTCCCAAACATGGCTGTTTGATAGCCTGCATCCTGAAACAGTTGCGGAAAAGTCACATTGGATGTGTCGAAAGGGAAAACATTGTCAATCTTACCATGAATATGCGTATGCTTTCCGGTGAGTATAGTTGCACGCGAAGGCGCACAAATGGAGTTGGTCACGCAAGCGTTTGTAAACAGCATGCCTTCTTTAGCCAGCCGGTCAATGTTTGGCGTTTCAATCAGGTGATTACTGTAAGCGCTGATGGCTTGATAAGCATGATCATCGCTCATGATAAACACAATATTGGGTTGACCGGGTTCAGGTTCAGCCGGTGTGCACGCGGATAAAAGACCTAAGGCCCCCAAGCCTATTGTTGCTATTGTCTTCAATCGATTATTCTCTCGTTCCATTGTATTTTGCTTTAGTTCCTATCTTACTTATTCAGCCAAGGTAAACTCTTTTACATTGGGAGCATTGGAACTGCCGCCAACAAAAACTTGAAACTGTCCCGGCTCAGTTACCCGTTCCATATTAAAATTGTAGAAGGCAAGATCGTCAGCGCTTAAGTTGAAGCGAACCGTTTGCGTTTCACCTTTTTTCACAGCCACCTTTTTAAAACCTTTCAGCTCTTTCACAGGCCGGGTAACCGAAGCGACCAAATCGCCCACATAAAGCTGAACAACTTCTTCTCCATCAAAATCGCCCATATTGGTCACATCAATGCGCACTTCCAGCGTTTCGTCCTTCGTTATTGCAGTCTGACTCAGGTTCATATTTTTATACTCAAACGTGGTATAGCTTAAGCCATAACCAAACGGGAACAGCGGACTATTCGGAACATCAAGGTAATTAGATTTAAACTTGGAGAATTCGTCACCATCCTGTGGCCGGCCAGTCATTCGGTGGTTGTAATAAATTGGCACCTGCCCGACATTCCGGGGGAAGGTCATTGTAAGTTTTCCTGAAGGATTGTAGTCCCCAAACAGCACATCGGCGATCGCGTGGCCAGCTTCAACACCGGGATGCCAGGTTTGCAGCATCGCAGAGGCCAGTTCATTTTCCTCAACCAAAGCCAACGGACGGCCGCTCATGGTGACCAGCACCAGCGTTTTCCCGGTTTGCGCCAAGGCTCTGACGAGTTTCTTCTGGCTTTCGGAAAGCAATAAATTGGTCCGGCTACTCGATTCGCCGCTCATTTCAGTTGCTTCGCCAATCACCGCCACAATCACATCAGCTTTGGCAGAAACGGCCAAGGCTTCTTTCAGCATCACGTCCGGCGAGCGTTTATCAATCTCGATTCGAGGCCCAAAAACATTCACTTTTCCAACAAATTCCGGGTCATCCGAAATGTTAGCGCCCTTGGCATACAAAATCGTCACGCCGGCACCAGCCACATTCTTCATTCCCTCCAAAACCGGAACTGAAAGTTGTGGATCACCGTTTGGCGCCCAGGTTCCCAGCATGTTGTTTTTATTATCAGCCAGCGGCCCGACCAAAGCAATCGTTCCCGACTTCTTCAAAGGCAATGCCTGCTGATCATTTTTCAGCAACACAAACGAATGAGCGGCAGCCTCACGCGCAAGCTGGCGGTTTCCTTCCGTCAAAATATCTTTCTTCGGACGAGAACTGTCGACATAGCGAAACGGATCATCAAACAATCCCAGTTTATATTTCGCTTCAAGCACGCGGCGGCAGGCTGTATTGATATCTTGTTCGCTCACTTTTCCTTCTTCAAGCGATTCTTCCAAAGTCGTCAGAAATCCTTCGCCCACCATATCCATATCCAAACCGGCTTTAAGCGCCAAGGCTGAAACGGTCTGCAAATCGCCCAATCCGTGGGCAATCATTTCATTCACCGAAGTGTAATCAGAAACTACAAAACCGTCAAACCCCCATTGGTCGCGCAAAAGATCCGTCAGCAACCATTTGTTTCCTGAAGCGGGAATTCCATCAATATCATTAAACGACGACATGACACAGCCCACCCCTGCATCAACTGCAGCTTTGTAAGGAGGCAGATAATCGTTAAACATCCGCTGGCGGCTCATATCCACCGTGTTGTAATCGCGACCAGCTTCCGAAGCGCCATACAAAGCCATATGCTTGACAGTTGCCATCATGGTTGACGGACTGCTCAAATCATCTTGCTGGTAACCGCAAACCATGGCTTGCGCAATTTTTGATCCCAGGTAGGGATCTTCGCCAGCTCCTTCGGCTACCCGTCCCCAGCGCGGATCACGAGCAATGTCGACCATGGGAGAAAAATTCCAGAAAATCCCGTCGGCAGTAGCCTCATTGGCAGCCATGCGGGCAGTTTTCTCAATCAGCTCAAGGTCCCAGCTCGCCGACAATCCCAAGGGAATAGGAAAGGTTGTTTTATAGCCATGAATCACATCGGAACCAAAAAGCATGGGAATTCCAAGACGACTTTCCTCAACAGCCAGCACCTGGGCCTGCCTGACCTTATCGGGACCAGAAACACCAAAGATACCACCAACCTTACCTGCTTTAATGTTTTCCTCAACACCTGTACTAACGACCGACCCAGTTGGGACTCCGCCTCCAGGGGTTATCAAATTCAGCTGACCAATTTTCTCCTGCATGGTCATCTCTCTCATTAACTCACTAATAAACGAGTCCATATCGGATTCCTTGGCTTGCTGCTGACAGGAAATCATCAGGATTACCCCCATGAACATATACATCAACTTCTTCATGATCACTTATTTTAGTCTACTCTAATAATTTTCGATTTCTCTGAAATTCCATTTTCATTGAACGCCTCGATGGAAAAATAATAGGGTGTATCGCGGTCAAGACAGCGCATTAAATGTTCATTGGCATCATAAATAAGCCACGACAGGTATAATTTGTCCGAAGCAATTCCCCAGCGAATAGTATAGCCCTGGGCACCTTCCACCGCGTCCCATAAAAAGGAAACATCCCTTCGGTCTTCTTCGCGTTCTACGGTAAAGCCTTTCACCTTCTTTGGGACTTTCCCCAAGCCAGTCCCAAACACCCTGATTTCGGACAAGGCTAAATGGTTGCCTGGAACTTCAACATTCTCGTACCGGATAAATTTTGCTTGAACAGGCTGATTGAGGACTATATAGGCGTTGGGTGAATCTTTATTACTATCACGCCGGTCAACAACGGTTTGCCAGTTGGTGCCATCATCTGACACATCAATAGAAAAGCGATGCCGCAACCCTTCGGTACGGGTATAAATGCCCGACTCATGGTCATGATAATTCAGTTGAATCGCGTGGATTGTTCCTGGATTCAGCAGTTCTATTTTCACCCATTGCTGATCGTCGTTGGCCGCTGCCACCCAATAGGACTTTGGGCTTTCATCTGTTAGCACTTCTGAAAGAATCTGGCCATCGCTGTTTGTCACCACTGGTATTTCTGAAATTTCAGATTCATTATCGCCCGAAGTGCTTTTCCGGATCTGCATCAATGCCGAAGAAACGGTCGTTTTTCCCTTATACGACAGCAACATCCATCCACAATGCTCACCCGGATTTGTTGGATGGCCGGGACCAAATCGCGGGTAATCGCCGTAATGCGTATTCGAATACATTAAGCCATCTTCGTCAAAATAGGTAGGAAACATGCAAAGACGGCGTTCCCATTGTGAGTTGGAAGCCAAAGCCATGGTGGCAAAATGCCAATACTGTCCGTTGTTTTGTTTCATCGTCATGCCATGTCCGGCACCATTGGTAAAACCACCCGGTTTGAAACTCATCGGATTATTTTTCATGTACGTGAAAGGCCCGAGTGGCGAGTCACCAACATACGCCCCATCGCCATATACATTGAACTGGGTTCCAGGCGCAGCATACTGGAGATAGTATTTCCCATTGTGCTTGGTCATCGATGCGCCTTCCATATACCCTTCTTTCAGCATGGGATGGAAATTATTCTCGCCAAATCGTTCCCAACCATGCTCGTCCTCCACCAAATTGATCAGCTCCTTTTGAACACCGGTCTCCAGCATTCGATCATCTTTGTTCAACTCCTTCACCCGGATAGGATGTACATTTGATGATCCCCAGTATAAATAGGTTCTTCCGTCATCATCAATAAATAACTCCGAGTCCTGAATATTATTGGTGATCGAAGCCGTTGGCGTCCATTTCCCGCTTTTAGGATCATCAGAGTATAGAACACTCCCATAACCGGCAGGATCACCGGCAAAATAAATAAGAGAATCGTTATAATTGAATACAGTAGGAGCATTGCAGCCTTCGAAAAACCATTGAGCCGGCTTAATAAAATCCCAGTTCACCAAATCGGTCGAGCGCCAATACCCAAACGAGCGGGTAACAAACAGGTAGTATTCGCCCCGGAATTCAACGACCGCCGGATCAGCACCTGAACGGTACGATATATTCCGATTTGAATTATAAACCATGTAGGTATAGTCGATATCTAACGGATTACAATAAGTAGTGGACTGAACCGATTGTGCCAGCGAAGACTGAACAGAAACAAAGCTAGCCATCATCAAAATCAGTATGAAAAAATGTCGTTGTTTCATCTGCTTATTTTTTCTCGTTTATTGATATTCAGTTTGTTTAAGATTCATGTGTTTTTATTTCAATCCAATCTCATAGCTTGTTCATTTTCAATCCGCCAAAAAGTGGACATGTTATGTCTACGTGGTTGAACAACTCAAAAAGTAAATCCCAGTCCGGTCAATCCATTCTGAACATCTTCATTCTGCATAAACAGATTCCAGAACAATTGCGTCCGGTAATTTTCAATCATCACTACAAGCGGTCCCTGGTCAATCGCCAAATACGCTTCAGCCACCCAGTAGTTTTGTTGCGGACTGAATGCGTCATAAAAACCGGCGGACCCCATTAATTTACCTTTTAAATAATAGAAATAACGTAAAGCTGCAAGCGATTTTTTCGGAGTATAAGGCATCGAACTTAAAGCAGCTATTGGGGCAATCACCCCCAAATCATTTCCAGGATGATGTGCGGCATAAGTCAGACCTCCATTGTCATCCCGGGAATAACTAGCTGTCAGTCCCCAGCAATTGACACCATAATCCCTGTATCCTAGTGGGTTTTCGACACAATAAGAATAATTAATTTCCACATGATTGGTCTCCACATCGCCGTAGTTGACATATTCGTCAGCTAATCCATTTGGATTAAGTCCTAGAAATGAATAATGAGACCAAAATAAAGGGCCTCCATATTCTTCTGCACCAACATGCTTAACGATCAGGGGGTAACCATATTGGGTGTTTGCAGAAACAATAGAACCAGAGCTGGCCCATCCATTCGTATAAACTTCCTTTGAAATGGGAAAAGTCGGAGATGCCGCAGCCAGCACATACGTAATCAGGCATTCATTATAGCCTTGTATTTTCAATCCGATATCCCAATTGTAGTCGGGCGACCAATGCCAATACAAAACATTTTCTCCCTGCGTAAACCAGTTCCATTCGATTCCTCTCCACAGTTCGTCCGCTTTATTTGCAAGTTCCGTTTGTTCGGAAGAGCCATTTTTATAATATTCATAAACAACGATTAAAGCCTGTGCCAGATAAGATGTCTCAACCAAATCTCCGCCATTGTCCATTTCACTGAAAGGGATCACTTTCCCCGTTCTGCCGTCCAGCCAGTGGGGCCATGCTCCATGAAAACGATCGGCTGTTTCAAAAAAACTGAGTATCTGAGCAATCCGGCTGAAACCTTCGTCTGCGGTAATAAATCCGCGTTCAATCGCAACGATAAGAACCATCAGCCCGAATCCGGAACCTCCGGTTGTTACGGTATTTTCATCCAGTGTCGCATCAGAAGGCAGATAGCGCTCGCGTGCAGCACCCGAATTAGCTTCAGCGTAGTCCCAGAAATAGTTGAAGGTTTCCTCCTGAGTTAAATCCAAAAGTTCGTCATTAGTCAAATCGACCACAATCTCCGTATCATCTCCGCTACTGTCATCCCCGTCCAGGCTATCTGAACCATCTGAACAGGAGAGCAGAAGAAACAAGGTTAATATGGATAATTGCCAATACGTCATTGCTTAATTTTTGTGCTTACAAACCCGAGTCTTTTTAATCCACTCTGTACATCCGTATTTTTCATGAATAAATTCCATAATAATCCAGAACGATAATTTTCAATCATCACCGGAATTGGCCCCTGGTCAATAGCCAGGTAGCGAGGCAAATACCACTGACTCGAAACGCTGTATGCATCATACGGGCCGTAGGCGCCAATAAGCGAGTCGGCTTCGGTGTAGAGGTATCGCAAAAACTGCATTGATTCTTTGGGTGTATAAGGAAACGACGACAAAGCGGCTGTTGGTGAAATAACACTCAAATCTGCGTCGCCGGGATGATGGCCAGCATAACCCCGCATGGAATAGCTGGAGGTCAACCCCCATTGCTTTTCGCCATAACCTTCAAAGCCTTTGGGATTATCCAGCGCATACTCGTAATGCATCAACGCGTGATTCTGGTTCAGCTTCCAATAGTCGGCATACTGATCGGACAAGCCTCTCGGATTCAATCCCAAATACGAATAATGCGCCCAGAAAAGTGGTCCAGTCGGGTCATCGCTGTGCTCATAAAAGTTAAGGACAGAGCTCATGCCGTAGTAAATGGTGTCTTCGGCAATCTTGCCATCCAGTGCCCAACCTTTGTGATAAACAGCCGGTTCAATAGGGTGCGTAGGCGATGAAGCAGCCAACACATACATGATCAGGCATTCGTTGTAGCCACCAACCGGGAAGTTCATTTCCCATCCGTAGTTGGGCGACCAGTGCCAGTAGAGCACATCTTCGCCTTTCGTGTACCAATCCCATTCTACTTCTTCCCACAGTTGGTTAATGTCGGCCACCAGTTGCTTTTCTTCGGCATTGCCATCCTTGAAGTATTCGGCCACCGTTAGCAAGCCCTGAATCATAAAAGCCGTTTCCACCAGGTCGCCACCGTCATCTTTTTTGCTGAATGGTTTGACCTTACCTGTTTTTCCTTCGAGCCAGTGCGGCCAAGCACCATGAAAACGATCTGCTTTACCTAAAAAATCAACAATTTTCTGATAACGGGAGAAAGCTTCTTCGCGGGTAATAAAACCACGTTTCACTCCAACTAAAATTGCCATGATCCCAAATCCGGAACCACCTAATGTAACTACATTCTGATCATTCTGGAGATATACATTATCCAGGTGTATACGTTCACGGGCCAATCCTGAATGAGGTTCTGCACCATCCCAAAAATATTCGAAGGTTTGTTTCTGCACCGTATCCAAAAGGGCTTCTTCTTCAGCAGAGAAAGCTACGGGTGTTGAATTTATTGCTTCTGCTTTCAACGGCGTTTTGCTTCCATTGCACCCGAAAAAAACAGGTGCAATGGTCAACAAAACAAAAACAAGATACCTCTTCTCCATCATTTCTCTTTTTCTAATTACCAGCCTGAGGTTTGTTCCATATCAGGCGTTTCAATCAATTGTTCTTCAGGGATTGGGAATAATTCATGTTTCCCAACAACAAATGGCTTGCCTAAAGCCAGCATTACTTCGGCTGTTTGTCCGGTACGAACCAGATCAAACCAACGGTCATGCTCAAAAGCCAACTCAAGGCGGCGTTCGTGCCAGATCGCTTTCCTCAATCCATCCTGATCAGAAGTTGTAACATCATCCAATTCAACTCTTTCCCGTATTACATTTAACGCTGCCAATGCTTCACTGGTTTTACCTAATTCATTAGCCGATTCAGCCAAAATAAGATAAACTTCACCGAGGCGTAAATACCTGATATTTTTATCCGTATCAGCAGAACTTGTATTGGCACTTGAATAAGCCTTTTCGTTGTACATGGGATTTTCAACGGCAGAATCAACATAACGTCCGTCCCACATTGTTTCGCCGGCAAAAATGATTGTTGCATCCCTACGGATTGCATCACCTTCGGCATTAAAATCATCGAGCAAATCTGTTGAAGGAACGTTAAATCCCCATCCCCAGCCACTGGTTCCGCGGGCACCCTGTGTTTGAGAATATTGTTGGACACCATGTGCCGTTGATTCGCCTCTGCCCTGAAATTCAAATAATGATTCTACGCCATTCTCGGATGATGCGCGCCACAGTACAGAATAATCTGATTCCAGGCTGTATCCACCGGAGTTAATCACTGTAGTCGCATAATCATAGGCATTTTGCCAGTCTTCCTGATACAAATATACTTTTGAGAGTAATGCCTGCGCGGCGCCCTTTGTTGCCCGGCCCAGATCTGCTGCTGCATAATCACTTTTTAACGGCAGAACTTCAATCGCATCCAGCAAATCTTGTTCGATATAGGTATAAACCTCAGAAACGGGAGCTCTTCTTACTAAATCTTCAGACTGAATAGGAATTGCCCCCCAACCTCTTACCAGAAAGAAATAATTCAGGGCGCGTAAAAACTTAGCCTCTCCAATCAGTCTGTTTTTATACGCTTCATCGGTAAGTCCATAGTTTTTGGTATACTCGATGGCCTGGGTAGCGCGTCCAATTGATTTATACCAGTGTTTCCACATAGCACTAAAAGTACCTGCAGTGCTGGTAAATGTCAAATTATCCAGAAGATCCTTGTCTCCTCCTGTATCAGACGGAGAGCTTCCTTTATCTGCATTATCAGAAATAATTTCAGTAATTCCTAAAAAGGAAAATGCATAGTTCCAATCAGTAAACATCCCATAGACACCATTCACATACATTTCCGGTTCGTAAATCTTCTCACTGTCTTTGGCTTCCACCTTTTCCTGAGAATCTATATTAAGGAAATCGCTATCATTACATCCCGTGATCATCAATAACATCAGGAATGTCATACTTATATAATATTTTTTCATAATCTATTCGTTTGAACGGTTTTTAAAATTGAATATTCACACCAATAATGAAATTCCGGGTAGATGGATACGCTGACAACTCGATACCGGTTGTACTATTTGGATTACCATCAGAGCTTATTTCCGGAGAGAAACCGGAATATTTAGTAATGATAAACGGATTTTGTGCTGTAAAATAGAACCGTAATCTGGACTGGTCTATCACAAGGTCGTTTAGGGTATAGCCAAGGGTAATGTTATTTATTCTAAAAAAAGATCCATCTTCCAAATAATAATTGGATGCGTATGAATCTCTGGCTGCACCGGGATTTGTATTAGTTGAGCCTTCCCCTGTCCATCTGTTTTTATAGGTGTCGTAAGCAATATTTTCCCCTCCGTTGATCCGGGTTCCCTTTAATCCATTGTAGACTTTATTCCCTGCAACACCATATCCATCTACATTAAAATCAAATCTTCTATAATTAATCCCCAAATGAATTCCAAAATTGGAAGTAGGAATATATGATCCAAAATATTTTTTATCCTTGTCATCAATGACTTCATCTCCGTTTTGATCTTTATACCGCAGATAACCTGGGAGTGGACTTCCAACATGAGGATTACTATCAATTTCATCCTGATTTTGCCAAACACCTTCAACTTCGTACATCCACCATGCATAAAGCGGTTGACCATCTTTTAATTGTTTTGTAATCTGACCGTTGTTTAAACTTCCGCCAGTTGCTCCATCGTAAGCTGATTTCACATCGGTAACTTCATTCTTATTGTAGGAATAGTTTACACTGACGTCATAGGACAAATCCCTTGAAATTTCATCTTTCCACTCCAAAAGAAATTCAAACCCCTTGTTCACAACCTTTGCTCCATGTGCATAATAATTGTCTGAATATTCTGAATTTAAGGTGGGCGAAACATCCAAAATCGTATTCGTATTTGTTTTATTATAATAATCGATACTTCCTGACAACTTGTAGTCCAGAAGACTAAAGTCAGTACCAATACTCCATTCCTCTGTAATTTCCCAACTCAATCCTACGGCTGGTGTGCCAAATGCAGCTCCATACACCAAATCCTGATTCGGGCCGAAAACGTAGTTGTAATTGCTACTTTCCGTTGAACTGAGTGTTTGTGACACATTTAAAGGAACATCCTGATTTCCAAGTTTGCCCCATGTACCTCTAATTTTCAGGTAATTTAAATCTTTAATATCGCGTAAAAAACGCTCTTTAGAAATCGTCCATCCTAAACCGACAGAAGGAAAAGTGCCCCAATAATCGCCGCTGTCTTTGAACGTACTGGATCCGTCTCGTCTGAGTGTTGCTGTCAAATAATACTTACTGTCAAAATTATATTGCAGACGTCCAAAGTAAGATGCCAGGGACGAAGGGGTGTAATAGGTTTGCCCCACTACTTTTTCATAACCATCAGATGCTAAATCGACATTCCAGTATTGTTCTTTATCCGGCACATCATATCCTTTTGCCGAAATTGTTTTTCCAATTCCTGTTTTTTCCCTGGATGCTCCAAGAGTAACCTCAATATGATGCTTGTCAAAATTTTGGTTAAAGGTCAAATAGTTTTCCCATATCCATCGGTAAGTTTCAATATCTGTTACGGACAAGGAATTATCAGCATAATCAGTAACACCGGAATTTGCACTTTTAAGGGCTTCAAACTGTGTCTCAGTTCTTGTTGGGTCTGCATTTAACCAGGAACTTAGGCTATTATTGAAGTTTCGAACTGTTGAATAATATTTTGTGGCTCCTGCACGCGAATTAAATTTCAAATTCTTCGTAATGGCCAGTTCTGCTTCTAATCCCCCCTGAAGAGTTAATGTTTTATTTAATTCATTGGTATTTTCAACGGTAAAAACCGGATTGCCAATAGAGTTTAGTGATCCGATCGATTCTCCGGGATTGCCTTCATAGGAAACAACACCGGTTGTGGTATTGACGAAAGGCATACCATACCGGCCATTGCCATATTTTACCGGTACTAAAGGCGATTGCCTGTAAGCTTCATTAAATGAACCAGATGGTTTCGGGTTTTCTTTTGAGAATGAAATATTCAGATTTTGAGTAAATTTTAACCGGTCATCAAATAATTTGTAAACATTATTATTCCTGATCGTAGACCGTTGATATGTTTGGTCTTCAAGGATACCGTCTTCATCATAATAATTGTAACTCAGGAAATAATCAACATTTTCACCTCCTCCTGACAAAGAGAAAACATTGTTGTTAAAAATTCCCAAGTCGGTCAACTCATCGTACCAGTCTGTGTTATAAGTTTGATTTTTAGATAATAACCAGCTTTCACCCAGTCCTGCCTGATTTTCGTTGAAATACTCAATGTACTGGTCAGCATTGGCCATTTTCACCTGGTTCAGTATGCCTTTCACTCCAAAATAAGAATCAAAACTGATTTTTGATTTTCCGGTCTTTCCTTTCTTGGTGGTAATTAAAACTACTCCGTTAGCAGCCCGGACTCCGTAAATAGAGGCTGAAGATGCATCTTTTAAAACGTCCATAGAAACAATATCCGCTGAACTGATATTTTTAATATTATCGACCGGAAAACCATCGACAATATACAACGGATCACGTCCCCCCAAAGCGGTTCCCAACCCACGAACAATCACTGTTGGCGAGGATCCGGTAGCATCACTGCTAATAATATTAACTCCAGCTATTTTACCCTGAATTGATTGCACCGCGTTAAGTGATGGCTGTTTTAAAATATCTCCGGAAGATACACTCCCGATAGAACCGGTCAAGTCGGCCTTCTTTTGTGTTCCGTAACCAACAACAACTACATCGCCAAGCAATTCGGTCGATTGCTCCAACTGGATGTTAATCGTCGTACGATTGTTGACAGCAACTTCCTGACTCAGCAGGCCCACAAAACTAAAAACCAGGACATCATTATTTGTTGTCTGAATGGTATAGTTCCCTTCAAAATCGGTGATTGTTCCAGAAGTAGTTCCCTTAATAGTAACACTAACCCCGGGAATGGGTTCTCCGGTTTCCGATTCTGTTACCGTTCCGGTTACCTCACTTTGTTGCGAGAAAACAGTAGTAACCGATAAAATCAAATAAAAAAGAAACATTAGTTTTTTCATAGTATACTTTTTTGATCAGTTTATTGGCGCTAAGCTACAGCGCAAGAATGCTTTTAAGAAAAATTCACATACACTTCTAATTCACACAAGCTGATGAAGTGACTTTTTAAACTCATCATTACCTCACACTGAATAAAAGATGACTCTATAAACATCTAACGAACAGCATTATATCACTCCTGAAATTTTCTATTTTATTATATTTTGATCGTATACTGTACAACATGTTTGTGCTAAAATTTGTTAAAAAACATGATCTCAGCATTAATATATCGTTTACTGTATATGAACAGACATCAGTAAAAACAATAAATTGTTACTTTCGCAGAGTAATTTCTTGCTTTTAGCCGGTCTTGATCATCGGGGCAACAAACAATTGCGTGGCAAGAAATCAGGTGTTTTAATGGACCAGAAAACCAAAGGAAATGAGAAGTTACATGCTACTGCTGCTAATTATCGGGAATGTTGTGGCAGGCCCGATGCTTTTCAAAAAAAACACATCGTATGGTAATACGAGGGTTAATACCGTGAAGAACTTCCAGAAGGAAACCTACCAGGCTGCCAAACAAAACTGGTCGGTTGACCGGTGTCCCAATGGCTTTATGTATTTTGCCAACCACAATGGCTTACTGGAGTTCGACGGCATCAACTGGAAGCTTTACCCGCTTCCGAACGAAACCATCTTACGATCGGTACTAGCCGCCTCCGACTCACTGATTTATACCAGCGGCTACCGGGAACTGGGCTACTGGAAAGTGGACGAAACCGGCGAACTACACTATTACTCGTTGAACGAACTAGCCGAACAATATTTTTCAGACAACGAAGAATTTTGGAACATTGCCATGCTTGACGACGCAGTTTATTTCCACTCCTTCAACAGTGTGCTGATGTACCGCGATGATCAAATTACACCGGTTGAATTGCCCGGCTTTACCTATACCATGCACCGGGTGGGCAACAACATTTTGCTTGCCGTGCGCAACCATGGAATTTTAAAAATTGAAAATGGGCGGGCCGTTCCTTACATCCAGTCGCCACTTTTCGAAAACATCATGATCCGCTTTATTCTCCCCTACCCAGGCGATCGACTGATGATTGGAACCAATTCAAATGGCGTTTTCATTTGGGACGGAAACTCCATTACGCAATGGAACCGGGAATGGCATGAGTATTTCAGAAAAAATGAAGTGAACCGGGGCTACATCGATGATCAGGGGCACTTCATTATTGGCACCATCATAGATGGAATTGTGGTGTTTGATGAGCATGGTAACCGAATAACCAACTACAATACTTCCAACGGACTTCAAAACAACACGGTACTGGGCATCTCAACCGACCAGTTCAACAATATCTGGCTGGCGCTTGACAGCGGCATCGATTTTATCTCCAACGCCAGCGATCTGGGATTTATGATTGAACCCATTCCCAACATTGGAGCGGTGTATGATGCAGCTGTTTTTGAAGACCAGATTTACCTCGGAACAAACCAGGGCTTGTTCACCCGCAGTTTATATGACGACCAGTCGGAATACGAACTGGTGCCGAAAAGCCAGGACCAGGTGTGGGATATCCACATTCATGACAACCACCTTTTCGCAGGGCACAACGATGGCGTGATTCAGCTAAAAAACGGAGAACAGCGTTTCATTTCCAAAGAAGCAGGAGGCTTTTCCATTCGGCAAGATCCGATGAAAGCCGGCTACCTGTTGGCTTCAACCTATTCGAGCATCATCCGGCTCAAGCAGGAAAATGGCTCCTACACTCAAGACGGAACCATCAAAGGCTTTGTTGACCTGATTCGCTACATTGAGATCGATCACCTGGGCGACATCTGGGCCAGCCATATGCGACGCGGAATTTATCGGCTTAAGCTGAACAACAAGCGCGACAGTGTAATAAACAAACGATACTACGGACTGAATTCGGTATTTAAAAAAGATCATTCCCTCCATGTTTTCAAGGTCGAAAACCGGATTGTGTTTACCACCGAAGAAATGCTTTACACCTACGACGATTTAAAAGATTCGATCATTCCTTATCATTTTTTAAACGAGCAACTGAAAGACCTGGCAGCAGCCAGCCGTATTATTGCGGCTCCCGATCATCATTACTGGCTGATTACAGATCGTGAAATCGGTCTGTTCCGGATTTTCAACAATTCGGTTGAAGCAGTTAAAACCTACCCCCGCACCTTATTTTCGGGGAATGAACTCATCGACGATTTTGAAAATATTCTGCCCCTCACCGCTACCAAAGCGATTGTTTGTCTCGAAAACGGAATTGCCCAGCTCGACGCGGGAATCAAGGACACGATTTCGGTAATTAGTCAATTTCACCCTAAACTGCACACCCTGGAACTGACCAACGCCCGCCAGCAAACAACCCTTGGCTCCATCAACAAGCAGGAGATCTTTATTCAATACAAATACCACAACGTACAGCTACACTACTCCTTTCCTTTATATACCCACAATCCAATCTACTTTCAATCCTTATTGAAAGGACTGGATCAGGACTGGACAGAAAGGACATCGGTACCTCAATTCAGTTTCGACCGGCTCCCTGCCGGCGAGTACGAGCTGCTTATTAAGGCAGTTGACCAGTGGGGAAATGAAAGCCAGGTGAATTCGCTTTTGATTGAAGTGGCGCCCCCCTGGTACCTGACCAACTATGCACGAACAATTTATTTATTCGCCTTTATTGGTATTTTATTTGGTTTTCGAACTTGGGGAATTCAACAAACCCGGAAGAAAGAGCGGCTGGAGCACGAAAAACGTGAAAAGGAACTTATCAGGCTCAGGAATGAAAAGTTACGAGACGAAGTGCAACACAAAAGTAAAGAGCTGGCCAACTCGACCATGTCGATCATCAAAAAAAACGAACTGCTGCTTGAGATTAAAGAAATTGCGGCCCGGCAAAAAGAACAACTGGGATCGCGCTACCCCGATAAATACTATTACCATTTAACCCGCAAGATTGAAGAAAACATTACCAGCCAAGACGACTGGCAATTGTTTAAAACCAACTTTGAGCGGGCTCACGAACAATTTCTGAATACAATTAAGGAAATGTATCCCGAGCTGACAGCCAAAGATCTTCGCTTATGCGCCTTCCTTCGTATGAATCTGGCTTCCAAGGAAATTGCGCCACTCTTAGGCATATCGGTCCGGGGCGTTGAAAATCACCGATACCGCCTACGAAAAAAAATGAACCTCGACCACGATGAAAAACTGATTGACCTGATTCTGGGCCTGTAATGGGGAAGATGAGAGGGAGAGAGCGTGGGAGGCGGAGAAGATGAGAACCAGTTTCAGTCGCAGAATTCAGTCTCAGTAAATGGAAGAAACCATTCAACCATTCAACCATTTACTATTTACTATTTACTATTCAATGTCGTTTAGTTAGTGATTCACTATAATCGTTTGTAATTCATCGAATAAGGCTTCTTAGGTCTTTTATTTCTTGGATTAATCCGCCCCGGTCTGATGATTTCCCGGGTGTTCCAGATCAACAAGTCAAAGGCATGAAGAGCTTCCTTGTATTTTTTATGGATAAAGGTTGGCACCAGCATATCCATTACGGTTGCCAGGGCATTGGTCCGGTTAATCTTTTGTCCGTGTTTGCGATCCTGGCTGGCTTGGTATTCTGCAATTACCTTTTCTTCAATGGGATGGGCATAGGCTGCACAAAGTGTCATCAAAAATACTTTAGCATAGAAATCCTGTTTTACCGCCCTGTCCGTTTTGCCGGAAAAGTTCTCCAACTCAATACGGCTTTTCAATAATTTATAAGCCTCTTCCTCATTCCACCGGTAATGGTAAAGTTGCTCAAAATCACTGTAAAGGTAGATCCGGTCATCTGTCAGCGATGTGCAGAGTACCTCTTTCTCCCCGTTTTCGAGTTCAACTTTGATTAGCCTGCAGGTTATTTCTGTGTCCCACATATGGGGAAAGTCTTTCAGCTTGTTGCGGTCCTTTTTGGGCAGGGCAAAGGTTACGATCCTCTCCTTGTCGGTGCTTTCGGTAAATTCCTTTACTTTCAGCCACCAGTCTTCTTTAAGTCGGACACAAAACTCAATCCCCCTGGCCTTCAACAAAAAGAGCAACCAAAAGCTGGGATATCCCCGGTCGAGCAACAATAGATCACCTGCGTTGACCTTGTCCAAATGTTCCATCAGCAAGTCCCGCTCGCTCGAAGCATAAGGTGCTATTTGCGAATCGATCGTTACCATGTTTAATGGATCGTAAAGTAATGAACCTATAGCAAGGGAGCGGGGACTGTCGGCTTTCGGCCCAAATTGGTGCACCCCAAACTCCTGGGCAACCGACGGGTGATTAGGTAAAACCAGGCGTGTGCCATCAACTGCAAGCAACCGCATCTTGTGCCACTCATAGTAAGATGCCCCTTCGTAAAAGGTATTTACGGCGATCTCGTTCAAACGCTTAAATGCCTCCGGTTTCAGCTTTGCCCGTGCTTGCGTAAATGCTCCCTTGGTAACTTCCCTGATGTTGAAGTCACTTTGGGAGGCTTCCTTGAAGAAGCGGTCCAACTCACGCTGTATGGAACTTTTAAACTTAAGCACCAACAAGATTATTGTTTTGACGGGCAATTTTCTCTTACGGGTAAACACCCCTTCTTTGCCGTCTTTAAAACGACTGCTAAATTGCTTACTATCAATTTCATAGTCGATATGTTCCGTTAATGTTTCCCGATAATCCGGTTTTTTGTTGATACTTGGGTTACCCCCTTTATACCCTTACAAAATAATCAACCTTGGGCGAATTACAAACTTTTCAAAGAACTATTTTTTATCAAAACACCAGTAAAATAACCTAATTCAGCCGCTTTCCTTAACTAAACGACATTGATTTACTATTTAATTATTTACCATTTACCATTGAATGACCAATAACTAATGACCAATGGCCAATGACCAATGACCAATGCCCAATAACCAACCATGCTCTTTTTTAACAAATCGATTTTATTTTTCTAGGTAGTTTTTCAGGAATTACTATATTTGCACTCGCATTCAAACACGGGTGTAGCTCAGTTGGTAGAGCACTGGTCTCCAAAACCAGGTGTCGGGCGTTCGAGTCGCTCCTCCCGTGCAAAAGAGCTGTTCTTCGGAACAGCTCTTTTTTTTTTAGCGCTTCGGAACAAAGTCCATGGCTCGTTTCATGACCTTTGGATCAATTCAAAATTGGGGTGGCCTTAAAATGGAAATTGATAAGAAACTGCAAAAAGCAGGCTGACTTTCCAAATAATATTATGCGTTGGCTTATCAGCCGGATTTTACTTTTTGTCTCTCTTAAGAAACAAACTGTTTCTTTCTCATATAGCATTTTTTTAATGTGGTAACTTAACACAAAAAGCAAACAAAAAAGTCAGGGCTGATTTTTATCCGCAAGCTCCACCTTCCGAAAAGCTAAGTTCGGCGGGTGATTTCACTCGTTAAGATTAATTGTTTTTAACAGTAACTCGTGGAACTCGCAAGCTCGTTTCCTCCTATCGTCGGAACTTCCCGCCTGCACTAAGCTTTTCGTTTGATTCCACTTTTGATAAAAATAGGCCGCTCCTTAACAGGCACCTTCTTAGTACACCATGCTCTCATTTCCTCTCCTGTTCCTATCTATTAAATTGACAATTAACGAATCTCTAACAAGGCCTTCTGTTTTGCTCTATGAAAAATTGATCTATTCTTTTATCTACCCTGATATTGAACTGAACCGTTTTTTGCTGTGCTTATCAATGTTTTGCCTCTGTTCATGTTCAATTTTTGAAAAACAATATAAATGGTAGGACAATTAGCAATTTGTATCATGATTTGTTGCGTTTGATGTTAGACCTTGGCATTGAAAAAATGTTTTTGTCAGAAATAACACAGATAAAAAAGATGCCATCAAATTAACCAGGAAAGCCCAAGAATTGGGTGTGCATTTTTTAATACAGCCGATATCTACAGGCCGTTTACCAACGAAGAAGTGGTAGGCGAAGAATTCCTAAGGTTCTGTAAGGAAATAATACAGCTTTAGTTTAAAGTTGGCTTGATCAAAAAAATTCTTTGTTAATTATTTAATCCTTAATGGTATTGTAATCCTGTCAAAAACCAATATTCTGAGTAATTGAGGGATTTCTAATTAACTTTTCATCTTTTCAGTAATAGCTAATTGATAGCTTTTTTCAAAAAAATGCTATTTTTCATCATATCCCAATAGTCCTTCTTACAAAAAATCGACTCTTACTTATAAAAACAAACAAATAGAAACATATTCAAAATCTCAACTAATGTAATTAGTGAGAGTAATGAAACGCTAATTTAAAATGACAAATAATAGAAGTAGAATAAAATACTTATTAGCCCAATATGCTGAGGAAGAAGCTTCCAAAAAAGAAGTTAATGAACTTTTCATGTGGATGAGAAAGTCGGAAAATGAGGAAGACTTGACTCGTTTTTTAACGAACATGTTGGAATCAATGCCTCCTGATGAGAATTACGACAAAGCCAAATGGGAAGGAATGATTCAGCAAATCATAATTTCAAGTAGCAGCAATTCAAAATTGTCTAATTATGAACATAACAAAGGCACCCGGAACAATAGAGTGAAAAGACAGAAATGGCTCAGATCAGTTGCCGCAGTTTTTATTGCAACATCACTTTTTATATCCACCTACTGGATTATTACAAATAATAACACAAAGCTAAGCACTACAGATCTTGTCGATATTTCTGTTCGATACAAAAATGATGTATCGCCGGGAACTAATAAGGCGATCCTTACATTAGGTGATAGTTCTACTATTTTATTAGATGATACAAAAGAAGGGATGCTAGGAAAACAGGGCAATGTGGAGATCATCAAATTGGCAAATGGAAGAATATCCTATAAGTCCAAGAACCAAGAACCAGCTCAAGCGATGTTCAACACAATAAAAACACCAAGAGGAGGGAAATATGAAGTTATATTACCAGACGGTTCTCGGGTTTGGCTAAATGCAACATCATCAATTAAATTTCCTACATCTTTTACTGGCAAACAAAGAGAAGTTAGCCTCACAGGCGAAGCTTATTTTGAAGTGGCAAAAAATCCTCAAAAACCATTTATCGTTCATATTACATTTCCACAAAGCAGCCAACGTAATGCTGCTACCATTAAAGTACTAGGAACACATTTTAATGTAATGGCCTATGCTAATGAGAAAAATATAAAAACAACATTACTCGAAGGTTCAGTTCAAGTTGCCAACCATAATGGAAAATCAGTAAAAATAATCCCAGGAGAACAGGCTCAACTTCAACCCAATAACAAGATTTCGGTAATTCCGGATGATGGACAAGCAACGGCATGGAAAGATGGTTTATTTCTATTTAAGAGTGCAGACATCCATACGATTATGAGACAAGTTTCTCGATGGTATGACGTTGACATAGTTTACGAAGATCAACCGACTACGGATAAATTTTCCGGAACGATTCCTCGCTCTGCAAACCTATCTCAATTACTCAAGATATTAGAGCTAAGTGAAGTTCATTTTAAAATAGAAGGGAAAACGCTGACAGTAATGCCATCATTTCCTCAAAAAACAAACATAAAATAATTAGCAAAAAATTTCAGCTATGACTCGCAGACCAGATACATAAGCCTTAAGATCTACGAAATCATCTTGCTCAGCTGTAATAGATTACCCCTTAAAAGCAGAAAGAAAAAAACCGGAAGTGCTTGCTCCACTCCCGGTTAATGTTCCGGCTTTTTTACATTTTTCAAAACGATTTTATCCTATCACCAAAACCTTACAAATATATGGATTTATTAACCAGAAAGAAACCTTTCTGCCTACGGCGAAAGGAATTATGGACTAAAACTCTTAGAGTGATGAAAATTACCACCTTTTTAATTGTTGTGTGTTTTCACCTAAGCGTTGGGGCCGGCGCTTATTCTCAACAAATTACTATTTCTCAAAAAAATGCTGGCTTAGAAGAAATACTCAGCAAAATTGAACACCAGAGTGGATACCAGTTTTTCTATAATGAACGGTTACTCCAACAAGCCCATCGTTTAAATATCGATGTGTCAAATATTAGTTTAGAAGACGCTTTAAAACAGTGTTTCAAAGATCAGCCTTTAAGTTATTCCATTGTTGGAAAAACAATTGTTGTTGCGCAAAAGAAAGAGCAGAATTCATCAGTATCTTCACAAAAAACGATTGTGAAGGGAACCGTAAAAACCGAAGATGGTAGCTCTTTACCAGGTGCTGTGGTTCAGGTAAAAGGGAGCTCGCAGGGAGTCATTACGAATTCTAAAGGAGAGTTCCACATTAAAGCCTCCAGTGACGCGATTCTTTTGGTTTCTTTCGTCGGGTTTAAGATGCAGGAAGTTCTATTAGCAGGCCAAAGTGATCTTGAAATTACCATGGAACTTTTGACAAATGAAGTTGGAAGCGTGGATGTTTTAAGTACCGGCTATCAAAAAATATCAAAAGAAAGAACCACGGGGTCATTCAGCACAATTTCGTCCCAAGAAATTGAATCCAATCCCAATATCAATTTAATGGATCGGCTCAAGGATAAATTGCCTGGTGTTCGAGTTGATGTGGAAAATAATGAGATTCAAATTCGCGGAACAAATACCTATTATGGTTCTAGGCCACCGCTGGTAGTTATTGATGGATTCCCGGCTCTTAAACAAAGCCTGGCTGATTATCCCGAAACGGAACTATCCGGAACAAGCAGCGTTAGTACCAATAATGCCATATTAAGTGCATTGAACCCCAATGACATCGAAAGCATCTCATTTCTGAAGGATGCCTCTGCAGCAGCGATTTGGGGATCACAGGCCGCCAACGGAGTGATTGTTATTGAAACAAAGAAAGGAAGAGGACGAGGAGAAAATCATCCAGTGGTTAACTTTTCAACCAATTTAAGCATTAGTGCTCCGTCAGATTTAAGCAAACTTGATCTCATGAATTCAAGCGAATATATCGATCTGGAAAAGGAAATATTCGATCTGGGATTTGTTACGGATCCAACTTCTGGTTGGCGGTATGCAAACGAAAGCGATGCGATGACATTAATGTTTGCACATCAACGTGGAGAGATCACCGAAGCACAAATGAATCAAGGACTCTCGACCCTCGCCAACCAGGATAATACCTCTCAAGTAAGAGATTATCTGCTAACAGAATCTGTAACCCAGCAATATAACCTGTCCGTTTCAGGAAACAATGAGAAAACCAAGTATTATATTTCCGGAGGCTATTCTGATAACCAGCCTGCTTTTAAAAGTAATAATTCAAATCAGTACAGCGTTACGGCTAATATTACCACAAAATTATTTAATGACAGAATTACGTTAGCGACTGGAATTAATGAAACTTTTTCTAAAAGTAAAGTTAATAGTGCTTCGATACAAGCTATGACTCCTGGCATCTTCGGATTGCGCCCCTACGATATGTTAGTGGATGAAAATGGAAATTCAATTGATCGTTACTTGAAATTTACTTCTGATGTTATCAACGATTTTACATCGAAAGGATATATGCCCTGGACTTATAACACTTTAGATGAATTGAACTATAACAATACAATTTATAATAAAGATGCATCCAGAATTAACACTCGGTTATCCGGCGAAGTCACCAGCTGGCTTAGTGCTAGTATTTCAGGAAGTTACCAGAGGCTTAATACAGAATGGAGGAAATTAGAGAATGAAGATAGCTACTCTACAAGAGATTTGATTAATGAAGGAACCACGATTGATGCCAATGGTCAACAAGTCTATGGTGTTCCAACGGGAGGAATTTACAAAACCAGTAATACCTTCAGTGAAGACTATTCGATACGCGGGCAACTTGATTTTGACAAAAGCTGGTCTAATATCCATCGTTTATCAATTATTGCAGGTTCCGAAATAAGAGAATCAAAAGCACACGGATATAAACAAACCCGTTATGGATACGATGAGCTTACGTCGAGCTCCAAGGCATATAATCCGACAACACCTTATAATAATATCTATGGCTACACATTTGTCTTAGGCTATTACGACGGCTCCGTTTTCCAATCACGCCAGCGTTATTTGTCATACTATAGTAATGCGAATTATACCTTCCTCAATCGTTATTTCTTTTCTGGTAGTGTTCGTTTCGACGACACCAATATGCTAGGAGTTAACCGAAGAAACCGGGCACAACCTCTCTGGTCTGCTGGATTCAAGTGGCGCGCTTGGGGTGAAAAATTTATGAAAAATGCTAATTTTCTGGATCGTCTTGATCTACGACTATCATATGGAACAGGAGGAACAGCGCCGCGAGGAGGCTCAAATGTGTCTACCATTTCAATTACCGGAAACGATTATTACACCGGGTTACCCTATGGGAGCCTATACCTTGGCAACAGAGATTTAGGATGGGAAAAGACAAAAACCTTTAACATTGGACTTGATATAGCACTTTTCAACCAAAGATTATCAACAACTTTCGACGCCTATACCAAACGATCTTCAGGTATATTAGTAACTTTGCCGATCAATGGCACTTATGGACAAACGGATTTAACTTATAATACCGGAACATTGGCCGGACATGGATATGAATTTAGTTTAGAAGGTGTCCCGGTCAGAACGGCTGACTGGACATGGAATTTGGATTTCGTGTTCTCATACAATAACAATGAGGTTACCGACAATCGTTTCCCTAATACCATTACGAGTCCTACAAGCACCAGTGTAATTGAAGGTTATCCTGTCGATTATCTATTTACTTACCGATGGGCCGGTTTGGATGAGCAAGGTCAATCACAAATCTACAATGCTGAAGGTGAAATTATCACATCAGATATGAGTAGCATCTCCTTTCAACCTGAAGATTTTGAATATGCAGGCAGAAAAACTCCTCCATACTTTGGTAGCTTATCATCCACAATTCGCTATAAGCAACTAAGTTTATACTTGCAGGCGAACTATTCTATGGGAAATAAAGTTTTAGTGGATAACATCAATGTTGGTCAATATCCGACAAGTAGCTATTTCTCCGGATTCATATCCAATAGTGATGCATTGGTCAACAGATGGAGAAATCCAGGAGATGAAGCAACAACTAACATTCCGGGGATGGAGCATACCAGTTTTACGAGTGTAGACAGATATAAATATGCTAATATCAATGTAATTAGCGGAAGCTACATCCGTATGCAACGTATATCGCTGAGCTATCAAATGCCGTCAAAGGTGATTCAAAGTTTGAGGTTTATTCAATCCATGAGCATCGCCACCTCGATAGAAAATTTGGGCTTGATATGGACTAAAAATGATCAAGGACTAGACCCTGAACATATTTTCAGTGGAACTTACACAAGTTTGCGACCATCTAAGAGATTTTCATTCAGCTTAAATGTCTCCTTTTAATATCCAGTGATACAATAAACTTGAGCATAAAAAATAAATAAATGAAACAGATATTATATTTTTCTTTACTCATAACAATACTTATTGCAGGAAATAGCTGCCGTAAATATGTTGAAATAGACGAGATCGGAAAAAGGGTTTTACATTATACCTATGACTATCAGTACCTGTTAAATAACACGTATACATTCGAACGTAGTTTCTTCCATCCAGAGGTTGCGTCTGATGATATTTTTGTTGAAAATGAAGATTATATTTTTCAACAGGAAACGGACGCAAGAGATTATACCTGGGCCGACCAGATATGGATTGACGCCGAAGACTTAGAGTGGAACCTGCTCTACAAACAAATTCAAATATGCAATGAAATTATTGACGGGGTAATGGATAGCGAAGAAGGCACCGAAGATGAAAAAATGGATATATTGGCTCAGGCAAAAATACAAAGAGCTTACGCTTATTATTGTCTTGTTAACATCTATGCTAAACAATACGATGAAAGCACAGCAGATACGGATCTTGGCGTTCCTTTACTATTAACTCCGGATTTCTTTACTTCGTTAGAGAGGGCATCTGTAAAAACTACTTATAATCAAATTGAGAGCGATCTAAAATCAGGCATTGCGGTACTTCCTGAATTTCAGAAAAATACTGAAATGGCTTCCAAAACAGCAGCCTATGGAGTTATGGCCCGTCTCAATCTTCAAAAAGGAGATTATGAGTTGGCTTTAGCCTATGCAGACAGTACATTAGCTATTCAAAACACGCTAATTAACCTTGCCGATTATGAAGATAATGCGACGGGCTTGCCACGGAAATACGAAGATCCTGAAATTATCTTCTCAAAAATTCTATCAAACAGTACGCTTGATTTTCAATTAAATCCGGAGCTCATAGATATGTTCTCCGCTAACGATCTTCGTTATCAGCTCTTCACAGACCCAGGCAGCAACCTCACGTGGAAACCTGCTGAGGGGCGCGTTTACTATCGTCCCAGGATATTCTATCAGGGCAATTACTCCGGCATTTGTGTATCCGAGATGATGCTTGTAAAAGCAGAATGTTTGGCCAGACAAGAAAAAGGAGATGAAGCAATGGCGGTTATTAACAATTTACGTCAACACCGTTTTAAACCAGAGGATTATTCTCCACTAAGCGCATCCAATGATGAAGAAGCATTAGCGTTGGTTTTAAAAGAAAGACGACTTGAATTAATGGGAAGAGGTTACCGTTGGTTCGACCTAAAAAGGCTGAATAAAGATCCGAGATTTGCAAAAACAGTTATCCATCAGTATTTAGGAGAAAACTATACACTGGAACCAAACAGTGATCAATATGTATTTCCTATCGCTGAAAAATACATTGTTCAAAATCCGGAGTTGGCTCCCAACCCTCGAAATTAATTTTCTCCCCCGAAATAATTTAATATCAACAGCAAAACAATTAAATCCTGGATCCAGCTAAAACTGGATCCAGATCTGCTCTCAAAACAGACTTAAAGCATCAGTATTAAGAGCAATTCAATACTATAAAGTAGGCATATAAAAAATGGATGAATCAATCGTTAAAGTAATCAATCTATCCCATAGATATAGTGTACAATGGGCAGTGCGCGATATTAACTTCGACCTGAAAAAGAATGGAATCTATGGTTTACTGGGTGCAAATGGCGCCGGAAAGTCCACCATCATGAACATCATTTGTGGTGTAATTAAACAATCCAAAGGTGATGTTTTTATCAATGAAATCAACCTGGGCGAACATCCTGAGGAAGCGAAAAAACACATTGGATTTCTCCCTCAAAAACCTCCACTCCAAACAAACCTAACTGTTGAAGAGTTTTTGACCTTTTCTGCCAGCATTCGTCTGATGTCTCCGGCTTTCATCAAAGAGGCCGTTGAAGAAGTGATGGAAAAATGTGGGATCAAACATTTCAAAAAACGTCTAATCAGTAACCTTTCCGGAGGATATCAGCAACGAGTGGGAATTGCCCAGGCCATTATCCACAAACCGGATTTAGTCGTTCTTGATGAACCCACAAACGGACTCGATCCCAACCAAATTTTAGAAGTACGAAAAATTATAAAAGAGATTGCCGAAGAACGAACTGTTATTTTATCCACTCACATTTTACAAGAAGTTCAGGCGCTATGCGATCACATTTGGATGATAAAAGAAGGCGCTATGATTTTTTCTGGTTCGATGAGCGATTTTGATAATTTAATTGTTCCCAACACACTTACCGTTACTCTTGCTGCTTCTCCCGACCTTGATGAATTACTGGCAATTCCTGGCATTGAAAAAGGAGAAGAACTCGGCGGCTTCAGATACCGATTGCATTTTAACGATCAGGATGTGATTGAACAATTAGTCGAAACCAGCGTAGCGAACAAATGGCGATTAACCGAAGTCTCTATGGAAAAAAACTCGTTGGAAAAGATATTTGCCGAATTAACAAAATAAGGAAACGAACATTCAAACTGAGCACATCGTGCTTATACCGATACAACATGAAAACAATTTATAATATAGCAAAAGCCGAACTCAAGGTACTCTTTTACTCGCCGGTAGCATGGCTGATTTTAATCATATTCATGTTCCAATCAGCAGCTGTTTTCACCGCTGGATTTGATGGACAAATGAGAGTTCTGCACATGGGATATCCTCTCAATCGAGCAACCTATTTTATCTATTCGGGATGGGGCGGTGTTTATGCCAAGGTGCTTTCTTATATCTATCTCTATATTCCGCTGTTAACGATGAATATCATTAGCCGCGAGTTAAGTAGTGGCTCCATTAAATTACTGTATTCTTCGCCAATAAAAAATTCACAGATCATTCTGGGGAAATATTTATCGTTAATGATTTTCGGTCTGATCATGACTGGGATTCTGGGCATTTGGGGCATATTTGGGATGATCACAATCGATCATGCAGGAATACCGTTTATATTAACATGCTTACTTGGAATTTATCTGCTAATTTGTGCATATGCTGCAATTGGACTTTTTATGTCATCGTTGACATCGTACAATATTGTAGCCGCTATTGGTACACTAAGCATTCTGGCAATACTTAATTACATCGGTAGTGTTGGACAAAGCATCGACTTTGTAAGAGATATAACGTACTGGCTATCATTGCTTGGTCGCAGTGGCAGCTTTATTTCCGGGTTAATTACCAGTGAAGACGTTCTTTACTTTATCCTCATCATCTCATTATTCCTTTTCTTCAGCATCATCCGGTTAAATGCAAACCGACAAAAAATTCACTGGGCTAAAACGTTAAGCCAATATGCAGTGGTATGTATTGTGGCTGTTACCTTAGGATATTTTAGTTCAAAGCCGGGGCTTAAGAAATATTATGATGCGACTTACGTAAAAGCCAATACACTTTCGCAAAGCAGTCAGGATATCGTAAATAGACTGGATGGCGGCTTTACAATTCATGCTTATAACAACGTACTTGACCCAACAGCATACACCGTTCTTCCTTATACCTATAAATTTGATTTTGAATTGTTTGAGAAATATATCCGCTTCAAACCAGAAATAAAAATGAAGTACACTTATTACTATAAGCGTACAAAAAACGAACAACTGGAGAGACGCTTTCCCAATCTTACGGAAAAGCAATTAGTAGACACCCTGACAGAAATGAACGACTGGAATTTTAATATTCTTCCATATGATTCAATTAAAAAGGATATCAACCTGGAGGATGAAAATTTTCGCTTTGTTCGTTTACTCAAAAGGGAGAATGGACAAGAAACATTTTTGCGTACTTTCAATGATATGCAAAGAAATCCCTCGGAATCAGAAACTTCAGCAGCCATCAAAAAGCTCGTCATGGATTTACCAGTGGTTGGGTTTGCTCAGGGGCAAAACGAAAGAGCTATTGAAGGGCTCCAGGATCGCAATTATAGCATGATTGCCAGCGAGAAGACCTTCCGTTACTCCATGCTGAATCAAGGATTTGATTTTGAAATGGTAGCACTTGATAATGCAGTTCCTGCCGATATCCAAATCCTAATAATTGCTGATCCTAAACAAGAATTTACCGAGCGGCAAAATGAGAATTTAATGGCTTTTGTAAACAAAGGCGGTAACCTGCTAATAACAGGAGAACCGGGCAATCAGGATGAGATTAACAAGTTAATTACCTCGTTCGGTGTTAAGCTATTGCCTGGGAGATTAGTGGATGACCAATCCCAATTCCAAAAAGATTTGATGCTGCTCAAACCAACTCAGTCAGCCGCCGACTCATCTTATTATTTAAAAGACATGTTTCGCCGTCAAACGGTATTAAGCATGCCCGGGGCTGCTGCTCTTGACTATTCTGGAGCTAAAGAAAAAGGATTTAATATCAATATTTTATTTCAAACGGATTCTATAGGTTATTGGAATGAACTGGAAACAACAGATTTTGAAACTGGTTCTGTTCACCTTACCCCTGACCAAGGAGAGCAAGAAGGGGTTTATACGCCAATTATCGCTTTATCCAGAAATATTAAAGGGAAAGATCAGAAGATAATTATTACGGGTGATGCTGATTGGTTAAGCAATGGCGAGCTAGGAACACAACGCAATGGAGTAGAAACCGCAAACTACAATATGGTTGCCGCAGCGTTTTCGTGGTTGTCAGACGGAGAAATCCCTGTTGATCTTCGTCATCCGGAACCAATTGATACTTCGCTAAAAATTGGCCCAGTGAGTTGGGGATTTTTCAACCTGTTTTTTAAATGGGGGTTACCAATTATTGGAATCATCATTGGAGTAGTAATCTGGATTCGCAGGAAAGGAAGGTAATTATGAGCTTTTTCATTGATCAACAAACATTTAACGATTTATCGCTACTCGATAAAAAAGGGAAAGAATCAGTTTTCGGAATTTTTAATGAAACACATACCAGAGGTGGTGGGGAAATGCTGGGACAAATGTTCCGGTATCCTTTATCCAACCAACAAGCGATAAGAAAACGAAGCGAAACCATCAGTTTCTTTCAGAAGCAAAATATCTTCTTTCCTTTCAGGGAAGATTGGTTTGACATCGCAGAACAATATCTTCGAAATGCAGATGAAAGGAGCCGGCTTGTGGTTGATGACAGAAAGCTTGGGCGCATGTTCAACAATCTGGTTGGAGCCGATACGGAGTACAAAGAAATAATCAAAGGGATCAATACACTTATCGACCTGTTAGATACTTTTCCAGGTTTTTTAACGCAAATAAATAACGGAAACGGGAGCCCCTATCAACAAGAAGCCGAAAGTATCCGGACTATTTTACAGGATGAAGATTTAAAAATCATTCTGAATGATCCGGATAAAAAGCATACAGGCATGGAGAAGAAATCAGCACAGGATCAAGTGTTAAGGTTCGAGAAAAAAGATATACTTACCAAATTGCTGACACTTATTTATCAGCTGGATGTGTACATGACTGTTGCAAGCGTGGCTACAAAACGGAATTTCTCTTTCCCCACTCCCAACCAGGCTGACAACCAAATGTTGAAGCTGGAAGGCATCTATCATCCAATGCTGGAAAAGCCTGTTACAAATAAGCTGTTGGTCGATGAAAACAGCAACATTATTTTCCTCACCGGTGCGAACATGGCCGGTAAGTCTACATTCATGAAATCAATGGGAATTGCAGTTTTTCTGGCCCACATTGGATTTCCGGTGCCTGCAAAGAAAATGGAATTTCCGGTTATGGAAGGTTTGTTTACAACGATCAACCTTCCGGATAATATGGGAATGGGTTACAGTCATTTCTATGCCGAGGTTAAACGGATAAAGAAAGTAACCCAGCAATTGGCTCAATCGAAAAAACTCTTTGTCATTTTTGATGAATTATTTAGGGGAACCAATGTTAAAGATGCTTATGAGGCAACAGTGGCATTATCAACCACTTTTGCCCAAACAAGTGATTGTGTTTTTCTTATTTCAACCCATATTATCGAAGCCGGTGAAGCATTAAAAAATACCTGCGACAATGTCCGGTTTATCTATCTTCCAACCCGAATGCGGAATCAAAAACCGGTTTATACCTACAAACTGGAAGAAGGAATTACGGAGGATCGTCATGGAATGGTTATCATCAACAATGAAAAGATCATCGACATTCTGGAAAATCCTAACAAGCGTAATTCTGACAGTCCGTTTGTTACTGATAAACAAACAACCGATGATTTAAATCTTCAGGGAAAATTTAAGAAAAACTCCGTTTTTAGTCTTTTCAATAAAACAAAAACAGCAGGAGGCGAGCGTCTTTTAGAGGCAATGTTTCGACAGCCATTAAGTTCTTTAAAAGAAATAACCGATCGCAGCGAAACATTTCGGTATTTCCAACGCAGAAAGATGGATTTTCCGTTCAAAAAAGAAGAGCTGGAAACAACTGAAAGCTATCTGCTTGGAGGAACGGTCAGCAATCTTTTCGGTGCCGGAACGCAAGCTATACGCCGACAGGCTTTAAGCATGTTGGGATTAAGAGAGGACGCTGAGCTAGTTAACAAAGGCTTAAAGTCAGCGATCGTTATCTTGCAACAGTTGAAGAGTTTTGTCAATCAATTGCTTGACGACCATCCAAAAAATTCTTTCTCAGATAAGCTAAAGGAAGCAAAGCAAATATTTGAAAGCAAAAAGCTAAACTGGATGGATGGAGTTGATGTAAAAATGAGCCTTTCATTCATACAAGTCCTGATGTTCGATTACCATCTGCGTGCACAACTGCAAAACGAAATGGACAGCCTGATGCAGCTAATCTATGCCATTGATGTTAATATCGCAGTGTCCAATGTATCGGCGACGAAGAATTTAACCTACGCACAGGCAATGCCAGCCAATGAAAATGTCTTGTCTATAAAAGATGGTTTCCATCCATGTTTGAAAAACGCTGTTCCCAATACCATAGACATGCATGCCGATAATAACGTAATTTTTCTTACTGGCGCCAATATGGCCGGCAAATCTACGTTTATGAAAACTTTTGCTATCAATACATACCTGGCACACATGGGCTTTCCGGTTCCGGCTAAGTCTATGTCTTTTTCTGTCAAAGAAGGGCTCTATACCTCCATCAATGTTTCAGACAATTTGGATATGGGATACAGTCACTTCTATGCCGAAGTGCTTCGGGTTAAAAATATTGCTGAAGAAATTAGTTCACCGAAGAACCTGGTCGTCATTTTTGACGAACTGTTTAAAGGAACTAATGTCAAAGATGCCTATGACGGTACCCTGGCAATTTCCAAAGAATTGTCAAAACACAGCAATTGCTTTTTTATAATTTCTACTCATATTGTTGAAGTAGGCGAAGAATTAAAAAAAGATGCAAAAAATATCTCTTACACTTATATGCCAACTGAGATGAATGGAAATGTGCCAACGTATCATTACCGTTCAAAAGAAGGAATTAGCGATGATCGACATGGAATGATGATCATCCAAAATGAAAAAATTCTCGATTTCAATGCGTAAAAAACTTTTGAAAATCCGGATCACGCAGAAACAATCACCATCGAACAAATACATTGATTTGAATTTTTAAGAAGAATTAAAATAAAATGATGAAAAAATACAAAAGAAAAAGATTAAACAAATTCGCAGTTTTAGTTACGCTTCTTAGCTTTTGGAGCTCAATTGCTATCGCACAAATACCTCTACCGTTAGACCGTGCAGTTAATTATGAAAAATTAGACAACGGTTTTACCTATTACATTCGGGAAAATAATCATCCGGAGAATCGTGCAACCCTTTATTTAGTATGCAAAGCCGGTTCTATTTTAGAAACCGATGACCAGCAGGGATTGGCTCATTTTATGGAGCATATGAGTTTTAATGGAACAAAAAATTTCCCTAAAAACACGCTTGTTGAATACTTGCAAAAATCCGGTGTTCGCTTTGGAGCCGACCTCAATGCAGCCACCACTTTTGACAATACCGTTTATCAGCTCCCCATACCGACAGATGATACAGACCTTTATGAAAATGGATTACAAATCATGCGAGATTGGGCGCAGGATGCCACATTAGATACTGACGAAATTAATGCTGAACGGGGAGTAATCCTTGAGGAAATGCGTCTTAACAAAGGTGTTTCTCAACGTTTACAAGAAAAGTATTTACCCGTTTTATTAAATCATTCTCGCTATGCTGATCGGCTACCTATTGGGAAAAAAGAGATTCTGGTTAATTTTAAACCTGAAGCGATCAAACGCTTTTATCGCGACTGGTACCGTCCCGATTTACAGGCTTTAGTTGTTGTTGGAGACATTGATGTTGCAAACACCGAAAAGATGGTAAAAGAACTTTTCGGGGATTTAAAGATGCCTCAAAATCCGAAAGAACGAAAAGACTATACAATCACCTTAAACGGTAAAAATCAATTCATAGCTATTACGGATGAGGAGTTGACACAATTTTCAGTTATGATTGCCTACAAACATCCTAAACTCGTCATAAAAACATCCGAAGATTATAGAGAATCCATCCTTCGACTACTTTTTAACACCATGCTTTCAGCCCGCCTCGGAGAACTTTCACAAAAGCCAAACCCTCCATTTATGGGTGCAAATGCAAGACTATCCGGTTTTATGGGAGGACTGGATATGTTTTCGATTCAGGTGGAAGCCGAGCCCCAAAAACTATCAGAAGGATTTGATGAGATCTGGCAAGAAATTGCCCGAATTAAAAGAGATGGATTTACTAAAAGTGAATTCAACCGTGCAAAGATCAACTATCTGAGTTCGTTTAAAACGATGGTAAAAGAGAAAGATAAAAGAAGCTCGGCCAGCTATGCCGAAGAATACGAAGCCCACTTCCTACAGGGAATCGCAGCACCAGGTATCGATAGAGAATATCAATTAGTGAAAAAATCTTTGAATGATATTCATCTTAATGAATTTAAAAAACTTATCAATGAACTGATGCCAAATAAAAACCGCGATATTATTGTGATGGCTCCCGAAGCAAAAAAAGATTCTTTACCTTCCGAACAGACCATCGAGCAGTGGATGGAAAAAGCAGAACAGAGCGATCTTCTGACTTATATTGACCCGGCTGCAGGCATTATGCTTATGGAACACGAACCGGTAGCAGGGACTGTAATCAATGAAGATAGTATTTCCGGCATAGATGTTACCACAATGACCTTAAGTAATGGGGTGAAAGTCTATTTAAAATCAACGAATTATCAGAACAATCAAATTATCTTCACAGCCTATAGTGCCGGGGGAACCTCTCTTTATTCTGATAAAGACTATCAGTCCATTGCCAATGCAACCAACATTCTTTCCGCCTCGGGCTTAGGTAATCACACCCTTGTTCAGCTTTCGAAACTACTGAGTGGAAAACAAATTAGTGTAAGTCCTTTCATTGGTGAATTAGGCGAAGGGATATCTGGAAGCAGCACTTATGAAGATTTAGACACTGCTTTAAAGTTAGTTCATCTCTATTTTACAAAGCCAAGAAAAGACACCACTGTTTTTAGCAATATTATAAACCGCTCGAAAACGGTTATCGCCAATCGGTATGCCAGTCCCCAAAATGTATTTGCTGATACGATAGCTGCCATTATCAGCAATAACAATCCAAGAAAAACAGGACCAACGCTGGAGAAATTAAATGCTATTGACTTAGATAAAGCCTATAAATTTTATAAAGAACGTTTTGCCGATGCCTCTGATTTTAATTTCTTCTTCGTTGGTAATTTTAAATCTGACTCTATTCGTCCACTACTTGAAAAGTATATTGGTTCATTACCATCTTCTTATTCAAAAGAACAGTTCAACGATTTGGATATCCATATTCCGGAAGGTCATATTGAAAAAACAGTTTATAAAGGGTTCGAAGACAAAGCCACTGTACAACTGATTATTAGTGGGAATTATAAATATACGAGAAAAAATAATCTGAAAATTAATGCCCTGTCAGAGATTTTACAATTTCACTTAATTGAACGTTTAAGAGAACAGGAAGGAGGAGTTTACACTCCGAGTGTAAAATCCAGTACAACTAAATATCCGGCCAATCGCTATGGTTTTTATATTTCATTTGGCTGTTCTCCTGCCAATGTGGATAAATTGGTGGATGCAACCTTAGACGAAATAAAAAAGCTCAAACAAGACGGGCCTTCAGACGAGGACTTTACCAAATATATAAACGAAGCGAAAAGGCAAGCAGAAATTGGCATGAAAACAAATGGCTTTTGGTTATCATACCTTTCCGGACATGCTGAAAATCATGAAGATTTAAAACAAATTTTAGAAGAGAAATCATTATTGGATAAACTTTCAAAGAAAGACATCAAAAAAGCGGCGAAGCGTTTTGTTGATACAAAAAACTTCGCAAAGTTTGTGCTTATGCCCGAAATTGCAAAGTAAAAAAAAAATTATTTTGCATATAAAAATGAAGAGATATTGGTATAACCCGATATCTCTTTATTTCCTCACCCCGATAGGATTTCGGATATCGCTTAACCAGGTCATTTTAAATAAATAAGCAAAGCTACGATAAGGCCTGCAGCATTATGCATCGCCTTACGGAGCACTTTTAAAGCCTCAACCAATTGATTTCTAACGGTATTTTTCGATATATTTAATTCTGCTGCAATTTCCTCATAACTCTTTCCTTCCTCGCGACTTAATCGATAAATTAGTTGTCTTTGAGGTGGTAAGCTTCCAACAGCATCATTTAAAACTTGCTCGCTCTCATTAAGAAAAATGACTTCTTCAGTATCATTAGATTCGCCTCTAACAGGCCAATATGCTGAATCTGTCATTAGCCGGTTTTCTTTTGCCAGCAACTTCAACTGCTGTTTGGTCACATTGGCAGCAATTGTAAATATATAGGATTTGGGATTTTCAACATTCGACAAAAGATGCCGATTCGTCCATAGTTTTGCAAAAATATCTTGAATAATATCCTCGCTTAATGCTTCTGATTTCACTAATTTGAAAACGAAGGGATACAGCCGCCGGTTATATGCATGAAAAACCTGGCTAAATGCAATCGCATCACTATTTCCAATGCGAGCAAATAAACCTCTTTCATCTTCAAAACTTCTCCTTTGTAAACTCATTAGCACGCGTAATCTTGAATTGCTAAATTAAGAAAAATATAAAACGCTCAATTATTCTTTACTCCTTTGTTAAATTAGTGTTATCGGTAAGAATCAGACCATTAATCATAAGAAGTGGAATTACAAAAGAGATATTGAAACAAAAAATCCATTAAAGAATTAATAAATAAAAATATAATACACCCCAGAACTCAGACCAAGGTCAACGCATGCCTTTTGAAAAAATCAGGTTCTGGATGGGGTGTGTTCACCAGTTATCAACATGACTCAGGGTTTAAATCGTAAAATCTAAGTTTTTTGAATGTTTGTTGATATGTCCATCTTTGAATGTCAATAATTTGTCCTTGTATTGGTACTGCATTCAGCCAGCAGTTTTCCGGTTTTGGAAGAAAACAAGATACCATGGAAACATCATTGCATGAACACTTTTCAGGTTTGAACGCCCCAAGAATCAAACGAAATAAAAAATACATTGCATCTTTTTTCATTGTATAGCTATTTGACTACAAATACATATGAAATTATTTAACCACAAAAGATAATTGAATTTTGTTCTACGCATATTTATGGCAGATATTGTCGGATTATTGTCATTTGAGACAAGCCGAGTCTATGGTAACTTTGTATGGTAAAAAAATAAGACGTAGAACTTAAAAAAAACGCATTATGATCAAAGTTGCAATCAATGGATTTGGCCGGATAGGACGTCTGGCGTTCCGTGAGATTACCAAAAATGATGAACTAGAAGTCGTTGCCATTAACGATTTAAGTGCTCCATCCATGCTGGCGTATCTGCTGAAATACGATTCTGTTCAGGGAACTTTTAGCAAAAGAGTTGATCAGGAAGATCAGGAATTGATTGTAGATGGGAAGTCGGTTGCCGTTTATAAACAGTGGACACAGAGATCTCCCGAACGCTGTGGATTTTTAATTCACAGCGTTTGATGCCAAAGCGGTCGAAAAGTTTCTCCGACACTCACTGGGAGTTGATTGCATATGGCGCAGAAATAAGCGGCGTAACCCATCAGCGCTTCCAACACCACATTCGCCCGATATTTCATCGAGGGTCAACCGTGTTTCTTCCAGCCGACACCTTGCCGTTTCCAACCGGACTTTTTCGACATATTTCCCGGGAGGTTTCCATGCGTCCTTTCGTCTCTTTTAGCTACCAAAATAGTCATGAGATTTTCCTCAGTTTTTAGAAGAGAAGTATTTCATAAACTGAGCACGTTCGTACAACATCGGATCTTCAAGCTTGGCGTAAGACAGGCGTCCGCGGAAAGCATCAATGGTTTCGAAATTCCACTTTTCCATGAAAGCTTCCAAATCAGCCAGAATGCCATGGAGCGCCTGGGCTCCCTCGATATAAACCACCGAGCAAAGCTGCGTAACCCGGGCTCCGGCAAGCAATTGCTTGGCAACTGCCGCCCCATCATGAATTCCGGTTGATGCTGCAATTTCAAGTTTTGGAAGCGCCGAATTCACCAAGCCAACCCAACGCAAAGTACGGCTCATTTCGGACGGAGAGCTAAACACTTCGGAGGACGAAAGCTCCAACTTATCGAGGTTGATATCGGGTTCGTAAAAACGGTTGAACATGGTAATAGAAGCAGCGCCATTGGCCATCAGCTTTTCAATCATATTGAGCAGATTTGAAAAGTAGAACCCGATTTTCACCCCTACCGGAATGCTGACTTCCTTTTTCACCTTCGCCAACACATCAACATACAACTGCTCAATGTCAGCACCCGACTGCTTCCGATCGGTCGGAACAACAAACAAGTTCAGCTCAAGCGCATCGGCGCCGGCATTCTCAAAATCATGGGCAAAACTTGTCCATTCTTTCGAACTGACGCAATTGATGCTGGCAATAATTGGGATGGAAACTACTTTTTTGGCTTCCTTCACCAACTCCAGGTGGGCAGTGATAGAATTGTTGCGGGTATAATTCCAAATATAGTCTTCGGCCTCGGGATAAAGGTTTTGCGGATCTTTATTAATCAGGTGACTCACTTCGCTGTTAATCTGCTCCTCAAAAAGCGACTTAATTACAACAGCTGCGGCTCCGGCCTCTTCCAGCGCTTTAATTTTCTCTACTGTGTTGGTCAGGCCCGAACTGGCCACTACTATTGGGTTCTTCAATTTCAAACCCATATATGTTGTCTCTAAATTTACCATCTTGCTTTTTTTAGTGATCCGAATATATTAAAAAATACAGTCTAATTTGATGTTATTCAGTGATACTCCCGTTCGCCAAAGATTTTGCTTCCCACCCGAACCATGGTACTCCCCTCTCCAACAGCTAATTGATAATCATCCGACATGCCCATCGAAATTTCGGAAAATGATGGCTGATTCTGAAAATAGGTTTCTTTTAAATGATGAAAACTGTGTTTAAGCGATTGAAACTCTTTCCGAACCTGATTCAGATTATCGGTATAAGTAGCCATGCCCATCACCCCGCGCAACACTACAAAATCGAGTCCGGCAAAGTCCGAACTGGACAGTAATTCATCGGCTTCGGCCAAATCAAGTCCGAATTTGCTTTCTTCTTCAGCAATATGAAACTGCAACAGACACGGAATCACCCGCTTGTTTTTTCGTCCTTCTTTATTGATGTTCTTTAGAAGTTTTAGCGAATCAACCCCGTGAATCAGGCTGATGAATGGTGCGACATACTTGACTTTGTTGGTTTGCAGATGCCCAATAAAGTGCCATTCAATGTCGTTGGGCAGTTCCTCCTGCTTTTTGACCAGCTCCTGCACTTTATTTTCACCAAAAACACGCTGCCCCGCTTGGTAAGCTTCCATAATGGCTTCGTTGGATTTGGTTTTCGAAACCGCCACCAGGCAAACGCCTTCGTCCAATTCTTCTTTTATTTGTTTTATTCGTTCAGTAATTCCCATAGGTACAGATTGAACCACAAATCTACAAAAGCAGTGGAAATTGCCCAGCTAAAATCCCGAATTTTTCTGGACAATAGCAAATATGGCACTGATGATTTGCAGGGCATTTTTCTATCTTTGCAACCTTTATGCAAACCAGCAAGCAACATACCATTATTAAGATGAATGAGTTGGGCAAAGCGAGGCAGCCCTTCGTTTTCCTGATTGACTTCGACTTTCAGAAACCCCAGGTGTGGGAATGGGACGAAAGCCGGAAACATCTGCTTTGGCAAACGCCTAAACACACCAACTTTGAGCCACTACAAAAGACAACTGAGCCATTCAGCTGGGAAGTTTGTCCGGTTGATTATGCCCGCTACCAGAAGGCCTTTGAGCTGGTGCAACATCACCTGCATGGTGGCGACAGCTATTTGTTAAACCTCACCATGCCCAGCCGTGTAGAGACCAATCTCTCGCTTGATGAAATTTTCTACTCCAGCCATTCGCCCTATAAGATCATGCTGAAAAATGAGTTTGTTTGTTTTTCGCCCGAGATCTTTATCCGGATTGAGAACCTTGAAATCTCATCATTCCCCATGAAAGGAACCATTGATGCGACCCTGGAAAACGCCCCTTTTATTCTGAAAAACGATAAGAAAGAACTGGCCGAGCATAACACGATTGTTGACCTGATCCGGAACGACCTGAGCATGGTGGCCAACCAGGTGCAAGTAAAAAAGTACCGCTACCTCGACCACATCAAATCAAACCGGAATGAGTTGCTGCAAATGAGTTCGCAGATTACCGGAAAGCTGGCGCCTGATTACCATGAAAACCTGGGCGATATTATTGCCAGGCTTTTGCCGGCCGGATCAATCAGCGGGGCACCCAAAAAGAAAACGGTGGACATTATTAAAGCGGCCGAAAACTACGATCGCGGCTATTACACGGGCATCTTTGGTGTTTTTGATGGCGAGAACCTCGATAGCTGCGTCTTAATTCGCTACCTTGAACAGCAAAATGAACAGCTGATTTTTAAAAGTGGCGGCGGAATCACCTTTCAGAGTAACTGCCAACAGGAATACGAAGAAATGGTAAAGAAAGTGTATGTCCCTCTTGCTTGAAACCATAAAAATAGAAAACGGAAAGCCGGCCAATTTGCAATGGCACAACTGGCGATTCAATAAAGCCAGGAAAGAACTGTTTTCACTACCGGAACTGGATTTAAAAGAGCTGCTTGTGATTCCCGAAAGCTGCCGTACCGGAATTTTTCGATGCCGGATCATCTATGGCGAAACGATCAACAAAATTGAATTCATTCCGCACCAGCCCCGCGAAATAAAAAGCTTACAAGTGATATATGATGATTCGATTAAATACGCCTATAAATATGCCGACCGTTCAAATTTGCAGGCGCTTTACAACCAACGTGGCCAGGCCGATGAAATCATCATTATAAAAAGAGGACTGATTACCGATTGTTTTATTGGCAACCTGGTCTTTTTTGAGGGTCAACAATGGTGGACACCAGATCAGCCTTTGTTGCAGGGAACCCAACGTCAGAAATTGCTCGCTGAAAGGCAAATTCATGAAGCCCGGATCACCGAAAAGGACCTGATTGCTTTTGAAGAAGTCGGTCTGATCAATGTTTTTTTTGACCTCAGCACGATGCCCCGCATAAAAAAAGATCAAATAACAATCTAGGTTAATGACTAACAATCAAAAACTTAACAGCAAAGCAATGACACAGGTTTGGATTCATATGGGGGGAAATCAAAAAAAACAGCGTGAATGCAATTAAACCTATTTTTTTATTGAGTCATTTTTGTATTTTTCGACAAGTTTAAAAGATAAAAAAACAGATAATAACTGCCTGCTTTGGCTCAAAAGATACGGAGGATAAAACGATGGCTGTCAGCAAACCAAGAGTGATTAAAGATTTCGAAAAACTGGAAAATAAAATCCAGGAACAAATTAAGTTGGTGTATCCTGAAGGATTCAGCCAGCACCTGATTACATTTACCAACAAGGATGGTTTGCTTGTAAGTGCACTGCCATTTGAAACAGATGAAAAGTATTACCTGGTGCGAATGACGACACAGCAGGCTGAAGACATCATCAGCGATGATGATGATTACGACGATGAGGGTACCTTGAAAGATGAGTCACGTTCCATTTATGAAGACAAATACTCGGAGCTGGATTACATTGCTGAAAGTTTGGAAGATAACTCGACTGATGAGGACGACGACAACGAAGTGGATGAGGATGATATTTAAAATCTTAAGACCCTAAAAAAAAATTGAGGATTGCCTGTTCGGTGATTCTTTTTTTGTGCTTTCGATCGAGCGTTTACCCCTTCCGAAGGGGCTGTTACCCCTTAGACAAGGGGCTGTTACCCCTTAAGCAAGGGGCTATCACCCCTTAGGTAAGGGACTATTACCCCTTAGGCAAGGGGTTATCACCCCTTAGGTAAGGGGCTATTACCCCTTATGCAAGGGGCTATCACCCCTTAGATAAGGGGTAAGAACAGGCAGGCAATCGCTCGCTATTTTCTTTTGGCAGCATTTTTACTCCTCTTAAGGTGATTGATGTTTAAACGTTCAAATCTTCGTGAGCATCAAGCACAATACTGTCGACCGACCCCATCGAGATCAAGCTATTCGCTACCGCATACCGGGCAACCTCAACCGTATCCTCGGCCAAAATCATGGGTACATTCAGCACCAATATGCAACGCCCGATAGAAAGCCGCCATCCAAAACTACGGAAGAAAAGAACTCCAAATTGAAGGGGAACTTATTGGACGATTGAAGGAAATAAACGTGGAAATAAATCCTCAGGCCTTGGAAATATTAATTCCGGAATACTAACTTTGCGATCAACTAAAAATTACCGCATGATCAAATCGATGACCGGCTACGGAAAAGCCGAATTTGAAACTGGAAACAAGAAAATCACCGTAGAGCTGAAAACACTCAACAGCAAACAGTTGGACATTAACTCGCGAATTCCTGCACTTTATCGGGAAAAAGACCTGGTGATTCGGAAGGAAATGAATGAAAAACTGATTCGTGGAAAGATGGATTTTTCGCTCTACCTCGAAAACCTGGGAACAGAAAGTAATTCAGCCATCAACGAAAACATTGTTTTGGCCTACTTCCGGCAATTGAGCAGCATCCAGGAAAAACTGGGTTTGCCAGTTTCAAACCAAATCATGGAATCAATCATGCGCCTGCCCGATACGGTAAAAACCGTTTACGAGGAATTGGACGAAAAAGAGTGGGAAACGATTTATGCCCAAGTCATCAAGGTGATCGATCTGGTGGATCAATTTCGAACGCAGGAAGGCATTGCTCTTGAAAAAGACATCCGATCGAACATCCAGGAAATCATGCAGCTTTTAGACCAGGTGGAGCCCTATGAAAAACAGCGATTGGAGAACATCAAAGCCCGGATTACCGATGGCCTGAACGAGATGAAAATGAACGGCGGCTACGACCAAAATCGATTTGAACAAGAGTTGATCTACTACATGGAAAAACTCGATATCAATGAAGAGAAAGTCCGCTTGATCAACCATTGCCAGTACTTTTTGGAAACGATGGAAAGCAACGAAGCCGCCGGTAAGAAACTGGGGTTTATAGCACAGGAAATCGGCCGCGAAATCAATACCCTGGGAAGTAAAGCCAATGAGAGCAACATCCAGCGGATTGTGGTGCAGATGAAAGATTCACTGGAGCGGATCAAAGAACAAATGCTGAACATTCTTTAGTGACAATACGAATAAACAATTGATTGCCCCAAAAACGTTTAACCGAACATGAAGAAAGGCAAATTAATCATATTCTCAGCACCTTCGGGAGCAGGCAAAACCACCGTTGTGAAGCACTTGCTCAAGCAGGACTTTGGTCTGGAGTTTTCCATTTCAGCTACCAGCCGTGTGCCGCGTCATACCGAAACACATGGCAAAGACTACTATTTTCTGAGTCTGGATGATTTTCAGAAAAAGGTGGCCAACAACGAGTTTTTGGAGTGGGAAGAAGTTTACCCGGGAACCTGTTACGGATCGTTAAAAGAAGAAGTTGAACGCATCCGAAACAAAGGCAAGCATGTGGTTTTTGACGTGGATGTTGTTGGAGGTGTCAATATCAAAAAATATTATGGAGACGAGGCCTTGGCTATTTTCATCCAGCCTCCTTCTATCGAAGAACTGCGCAACCGGCTCATAGGACGCTCGACTGACTCGGCAGAAGTGATTGAAAAAAGAGTGGAAAAAGCGGCCTATGAATTAACGTTCGCACCCAATTTCGATGTGGTTTTAGTTAGCGAAGACTTACCTGTAACATTGGCTAACGCAGAAAAATTGGTCACTGATTTTATAAACAGCTAAACGCAACGGATGAAAGTCGGACTGTATTTCGGAACCTACAACCCCATCCACATTGGCCATTTAGCCATTGCCAATTATCTGGTTGAGTTTTCCGAAATTGACCAGTTGTGGTTTGTGGTAAGCCCGCAAAGTCCATTTAAAACAAAGAAAAGTCTGCTTGACGATTACCAACGGCTCGAATTGGTCAACCGGGCCATTGATCATGATTTCCGATTTCAGGCATCAAACATCGAATTTAACCTGCCACGTCCCTCCTACACCATCGATACCTTAATGTATTTGAAAGATAAATTTCCGTCCTACGAGTTTTACCTGATAATGGGAGCTGACAATCTGGTTTACATCGAAAAATGGAAAAACGTTGAGATTATTTTATCCGATTTTAAAATACTGGTTTACCCACGTCCGGGATTTGAGCAAGAGAACCTGTTAAATCACCCCAACATTCAATTCATCAATGCTCCTGTTATGGAAATTTCTTCCTCCTTTATCCGTAAAGCTCTGGCCGATGGGAAAGATATCCGTCATTTCATTCCACCCAAAACATGGCAATATATTGAGGAGATGGGGTTTTATCAATAACGGAGCGAATGAATAAGGAAGAGCAGTCAAGGTCTGGCAACCATTCCGTGATGTTAACCACAGATTCAACGAATGACATGAATCTAACAGATGACTCTATTAACGTTGTTCGAGATGGATGCTGGATGCTCGTGTTGTTGATTTGCCATTTCTGTCATCTCTCGCTCTTCCTTAACATTAAGTTTACACAAGAGCGCTCTTGTGTAGACCCCTTTTAAATAAGGATTCATTCACTGATGGTTGCTTGAGAAATCTTTATATTTGCTGCAAATTTCAGTGCACAATCTATTCTAATTCACAATTATGAAGCAAATAAGATACATTACTCCACAAGAAGCAGTCAAAGTTATAAAATCCGGTGATCGCGTTCACCTCAGCAGTGTGGCTGTTACGCCCCATGCGCTTATCATACCAATGGTTGAACGCGGACGTGCTGGTGAACTTTACGATGTTAAGATCCAGCACATTCACGTTGAAGGCAGTGTTGAGTATGCCAACCCCGAGTTTGAAGGTATTTTCGTTTCGGAACAATTTTTTGTTGGCGGAAACCTGCGCAAGCAAACCCAGGCCGGCTATGCCGATTACATTCCGGTATTTTTGAGCGAAACACAAAAGCTGATTCGCGAAGGCTACCTGAAAGTGAATGTAGCTATGGTCATGGTTTCAACACCCGACAAGCATGGCTTTGTATCGCTGGGCACCTCAGTCGATGCCACCAAAGCAGCTATCGAATGTGCCGATGTGGTGATTGCAGCCGTCAACCCCAATGTACCCAGAGCTTGGGGCGATGCCATGATCAGCATTGATGAAATTGATTTGTTTGTGGAAGACAGCAGCCCGCTTTACGCGCACGACATGGCTCCGCTAAGCGATACCGACATTCAGATTGGTAAAAATGTGGCCGAGCTGGTTGAAGATGGCGCCTGTTTACAAATGGGTATTGGTGGAATTCCAAACGCTGTATTGGCGCAATTGGGAAACCACAAAGACTTGGGAGTGCATACCGAAATGTTTGCCGACGGAATTCTTCCTTTGGTTGAAAAAGGTGTGGTTAACGGAAAACATAAAGCCATCGACAAAGGAAAAATGGTGGCTTCGTTCCTGATGGGAACAAAAGCCCTATATGATTTTGTTGATGACAACCCGATGGTAGCCATGATGGATGTTGCCCATACCAACAATGTGCACGTGATCCGTCAAAATGATAAGGTGACCGCAATCAACTCGGCGCTGGCCATTGACCTAACCGGTCAGGTTTGCGCCGATTCAATCGGAATCAAACACTATTCAGGTGTTGGCGGACAAATTGACTTTATCCGTGGCGCCGGGCATTCAAGAGGCGGAAAACCCATTATCGCGTTACCTTCAGTAACTGCCAAGGGGGTTTCTAAAATCAGCCCTATTCTGATTCCCGGCTCAGGCGTGGTAAGCACTCGTGCCAACATGCACTGGGTGGTTACTGAGCAGGGAGCTGTTAACTTATATGGTAAAACCATGCAGGAACGCGCCCGTCTGCTCATATCAATTGCTCACCCAGCCCATCGCGAAGAGCTGGACAAGGCAGCCTTTGACCGCTTTGGTTCTCATTACCATTTTGTACAGAAAAAATAAAGAATAAGCATTTTTATAAAAAATAATAGATCATGGGAGTATCACATATTGAACACATTGGAATTGCAGTCAACAGCTTGGAAGAAGCCATTCCGTACTACGAAAAAGTACTGGGACTGAAATGCTACGCGGTTGAAGAAGTTGCCGACCAGAAAGTAAAAACTGCCTTTTTCAAAGTAGGCGACACCAAGATTGAATTGTTGGAGTCGACCGATCCGCAAGGCCCGATTGGGAAGTTTATTGAAAAGAAAGGGCAAGGAATTCATCACTTGGCTTTTGCCGTCGACAACGTGAACGAAGCATTGACACAAGCTTCAGAAAACGGCATTCAACTAATTGATCAAACCGCCAGAAAAGGGGCTGAAGGCTTAAACATCGGATTCTTACATCCAAAATCAACCCTCGGCGTATTAACCGAGTTTTGCAGCGAAAAATAAAAAACAACTATTTATTCCTATATAATGAGCAATCAAGATAAAATAAACAAACTAATTGAGTTACGCGCGGAAGCCAAACTTGGCGGCGGCATCAAACGAATTGAAGCCCAACACGCCAAAGGTAAATTTACTGCCCGCGAACGCATTGAAATGCTGCTGGACGAAGGCAGCTTTGAAGAGTTCGACATGTTTGTCACTCATCGCTGTACCAACTTTGGTCTGGAAAAAACCAAAGTAATGGGAGATGGCGTAGTTACCGGACACGGAACCATTGACGGACGCGTTGTTTACGTATTCTCGCAAGATTTCACCGTATTTGGAGGCTCGCTTTCCGAAACCTTTGCACAAAAGATTTGCAAAGTGATGGACATGGCCATGAAAGTTGGCGCTCCGGTTATCGGAATCAACGACAGTGGCGGCGCCCGGATCCAGGAAGGGGTAACCAGCTTGGCCGGTTATGCTGAAATATTTGAGCGTAACATTCTGGCTTCAGGGGTGATTCCACAAATCTCCGCCATCTTTGGTCCTTGTGCCGGAGGTGCGGTGTACTCTCCTGCCCTCACCGACTTCATCATGATGACCGAGGAAAACTCGTACATGTTTGTTACCGGGCCGAAAGTTGTTAAAACGGTTACCGGCGAAGACATTTCCATCGAAGATTTGGGTGGTGGTAAAGTTCATGCTTCCAAATCAGGAGTTTCGCACTTCCTTGTTGAAAATGAAGAAGAGGGAATTTTGGTGATCCGCAAACTGTTGTCGTACCTACCTCAAAACAACCTGGAAGATGCACCAACAACCGAATGTGACGATCCTATTGACCGTTTGGAAGATTCGCTAAATGAAATTATCCCGGACAATGCCAATCAGCCCTACGATGTTAAAGATGTCATCCATTCGCTGGTTGACTATGGTGAGTTTTTGGAAGTACACCGGAACTACGCCAAAAACATTGTCGTGGGTTTTGCCAAATTCGACGGACAACCCGTCGGTATTGTTGCCAACCAACCCAACTACCTGGCCGGGGTATTGGATATTGAAGCCTCCCGGAAAGCAGCCCGCTTTGTTCGCTTTCTCGACAGTTTCAACATTCCAATCATCACCTTGGTTGATGTTCCCGGATTTTTGCCCGGAAGTGGACAGGAATATGGTGGAATTATCATTCATGGCGCCAAACTGATGTTTGCCTATGGCGAAGCTACCGTTCCAAAAATTACCATTACTCTGCGTAAATCGTACGGTGGAGCACACGATGTGATGTCGTGCAAACAACTGCGTGGCGACTTAAACTACGCCTGGCCATCGGCTGAAATTGCTGTGATGGGTGCTGCCGGAGCTGTTGAAGTATTGGAAGGACGTAAATTGGCATCGATTGAAGATCCGGAAGAACGGGCTGAGTTCAAAGCCAAACACGAAATTGAGTATAAAGAGAAATTTGCTAATCCATACCAGGCTGCTGCTTACGGATACATTGACGATGTGATTGAACCGAGAAATACCCGGATCCGGATTATTCGCGGGCTGCAAAGTCTGGCCACCAAAAAACTGGTCAATCCACCGAAGAAACATTCAAACATTCCATTATAACCGAATAATTATGAATAATTTATCAATTCTTTTATCACCACTCATGGATTTCGGCTGGACTGTTGCCTTGGTTGGCTTTATGATCGTATTTATGGCACTGGCCGCTTTGGTCATTGTATTTCTGCGCCTTCCTAAGCTGATCAACATGAACTTCAAAAAGAAACAACCGAAGCGTGAAAAACACCACAGTGAAGATGGGGATAAAGAACGTCATATTGAAGGAAACGTGACCGCTGCAATTGGGATGGCGCTTTTTCTCCATTTCAAAAATCAACACGACGAGGAAAGTAATATTGTAACCATTAAAAAGGTTCGCAAAGCGTATTCGCCCTGGAGTTCAAAAATATATAGTGTGACCAACAACTGGCCGCGATAACCAATGTATTGCTAAATAAGACAACAAATGAAAAAATATAAATTTACCATAACCGGCGATCAATACGATGTCCATATCAAAGAGATTGAAGACAACATTGCCACCATCGAAGTTAACGGAACGAAATACGAAGTCGTCATTCAAGGCGAAGTAAAATCGACCAAAACACCAAGACTCGTGCGTAAGCCGGTTGTTCAGCAACCCGGTGAAGGCCAGATCAAAAAACAACAATCTTCCGGTGGAACGGCTGTAAAAGCGCCCCTGCCGGGAACCATTTTCAAAATGAATGTAGCTGTTGGCGACCAGGTGAAGTCGGGCGATAAACTGCTGGTGATGGAAGCCATGAAAATGGAAAATCAGATCCTCGCAGAAAAAGATGGCCAAATTTCTACCATCAAAGTCAAAGAGGGAGATGCCGTGTTACAGGATGATGTTTTATTGGAAATTAGCTAAAAAAATCAGCGAATAATGAAAAAAATAGGCTTTATAATCGCTGCATTCCTGTTGCTTCTCCCTTCTTTTATGAGGGCTGATGACAACAGTGATTTAGCGAAAACGATCATAAGCGGGAAATGGATTAACCGAAGCGATGGTTACGTGGCTTCGCCGACATTCAATCCTAAAGTGGATAAAAAGGAAGATTTTGATTCAGCAAAGCGCTACAAAACACTTTCTTTTGCAAGCGACTATACTTTCTCAATGGACTCCCTGAAGCAACGCTATTCAGGAAAATGGAGCATTGACAACGGAAAAATAGTCATGGATTTCAATCCAAAAACGGTTACCCACTTGAATAAGAATATGGATCCGAATGCCCAGACCAATGGCTATGTCACAACAGATGAAGTTTTAGATCTTGGCACGCGTGAACTAAGTTTGAACAATGGCAAACTGACCGGTGATGGCTACGAATACAAAAACTACTCGGGCGCCGTTTCGGGTTTGTTTAACTTTTACGAATTCTCCGGATTTGCCAATGCCACCTGGAAACACATGCTAATGATGTGTATCGGGTTCATCTTTATCTTTCTGGCCATTAAGTACGACTTTGAACCTTTGCTGCTGGTGCCCATTGGTTTTGGAATTCTAATTGGTAACATCCCAATGTTTCAAGCCGTTGACTTCAACCTGAAACTGGGAATTTATGAGCCTGGATCGGTGATGAACATCCTGTACCAAGGGGTCGTTCAAGGCTGGTACCCTCCACTCATTTTCCTGGGAATTGGAGCCATGACCGACTTCTCATCGCTCATATCAAACCCCAAGCTGATGCTGTTGGGAGCTGCCGCGCAAATTGGGATCTTCCTCACCTTCCTGGGAGCACTTTGGTTGGGCTTTGCTCCACCCGAAGCAGGTGCCATTGGTATTATTGGTGGTGCTGACGGTCCGACGGCGATCTTTATCTCATCGAAGCTGGCTAACGGGGTTAACATCATGGCCAATGGTCAAGTCGTTCAAAACCTGATTGGACCCATTGCGATTGCTGCCTACTCTTACATGGCTTTGGTCCCGGTAATTCAACCACCGGTGATCAAATTGCTGACAAGCAGAAAAGAACGTTTGATCCGGATGAAACCTCCACGGGCGGTTTCAAAACTGGAAAAAATACTGTTCCCCATCGTTGGCTTGATCCTGACAGCTTATATTGCACCTTCAGCCCTTCCGCTGCTGGGCATGTTGTTCTTCGGAAACTTGCTGAAAGAATCAACAGTGACCAAGCGTTTGGCTGATACGGCAAATTTTGCCCTGATCAATACCATTACGATTTTGCTGGGAATTACTGTTGGCGCGTCAACCCAAGCCGATATTTTCCTGACTCCTTCGTCGGTTAAGATCTTTGTTTTGGGAGCAATTTCGTTTGTAATTGCTACTGCCGGAGGTGTTATTGGAGCAAAAATCATGAACCTGTTCTACAAGAAAGAGAACCGGATCAACCCCATGATTGGTGCAGCCGGAGTATCTGCCGTTCCCGACAGTGCGCGCGTGGTGCAAACCATGGGATTGAAAGAAGACCCCACCAACCACCTGCTGATGCATGCCATGGCCCCCAACGTTTCCGGGGTAATTGGTTCAGCAATTGGCGCGGGAATCCTGCTCAGTTTCTTGATGTAAGAAACCCATTTTAAGAATTAAAAAAGGTTGTTCTCCAAAGGAAACAACCTTTTTTTGTATTATTGTATTCGTAAACCTAAAAACATACGAATGAAAAAATTTCTCTTCGCTTTGATTTGTGTTGCTTTCCTTTTTACGGTACACGCACAACCCAGTAAAGACTTTCCTGCAAAAACACTGAACGTGTTGGTTTTCTCCAAAACTGATGGCTGGAAACACCAATCCATTTCAAGTGGAATAAAAATGTTTAGCGACCTCGCCTTAACGGAAGGCTGGAACCTGACAGCTACCGAAGATGCCAAGCTGTTTACCATGGATTTTCTGGTCAATTTTGATGTGGTGGTCTTTTTAAATCCAACGCAGGATGTGCTGAGTGAACAACAACAAAAAGCTTTTCAAACCTTTATGGAAACCGGCAAAGGTTTCATTGGTGTTCATGCATCGGCTGATTGCGAATACGATTGGGAGTGGTACGGAAAATTAAACGGCGCCTACTTTCTGACCCATCCGCCGGCTCAGGAAGGAAAAGTTATTTTTGAAGATTTCGATCACCCTTCCATGGCCCCATTTAAAGGAATGGACAGCTACACCACTTTTGACGAATGGTATAGTTTCAAATCCAATCCACGCGAAAAGGTACATGTGCTGGCACGCCTGGACGAGTCAACCATTACCAAATCGGACAATGACAAGTGGAAAATGGGCGACCACCCACTTATTTGGTGGCAGGAGTTCGATGGCATCCGTTCTTTCTATTCGGTATTCGGACACACCCACGAAGCTTTCCAGGATCCTAAAATTCAGGCGCATTTCGCCGGAGCTGTTAATTGGGCAGGAAGAAGAAGGTAACTGAATGGACCAAATGATCGTCCGGAAACCAACCTGTGTGGTCTTCTGATACGGTCAATAATTGTCATTCATCGCTTCCAAACAAAACATTTGGGTAAAAGGGAGCCGGCAAGATTGAAACTTGCCGGCTCTTTTTTATAAATCCAGTTTTCGCTGCGGATTGATGGCAGCATTCAACTCATATTCTTCTAGAATCTGGTCAATGGTCATCAAACATTTGCCACAACTTGTTCCGGCACGGGTGGCATATTGAATATCTTCTGTTGAAGTGGCTCCCTTTTTCAAGGCGCCTATAATCTCTTTTTCTGAAACCATGTTACAAATACAAACCAATCGGTCTCCCATCACTAATCCTCTATTTATTCATTGATTATCGCACCAACCATTCTGTTTTGACTGCTGGTATCACTAGCTTTTTCTTCATCAAACCACAAATTTGTTTTCGATATAAAGCCGCAGTTCCCGGTAAGCATCGATCACCACGTCCTTCTTTGACATGGATTCGTACAGCTTTTTAATCAATTGCTTCTCGTTCAACAAATGAAAGCTCACCCTGAAGTTCAGATCAAAAACCATCGACATCAGCATCAGCTTAAAATCATTGACCGATTGCATGTCCTTTCGTTTAGCTTGCTTATGACTCTGGATACTTCGGATAATGCTATCATTAACCAATCCGCTAGCCGGAAGGTTTAAACTGATGGCGCTGTGCTTGAAATTTCCGTCACGCTTTAAATTGGTCACGCAGTAATCCCAAATATCCAGTTTATCGGCATCACGCAAAATCTGGCTGTAAGTCATCACCAGCTTGTCGTCTTTCAACGAAATGCCATCTTTGTTGTGATTTAAAATAGCCTGGCTAATCAGCTGTTGTTCTTCTTCCCGCAAAGCGGTAAAGAAAGCTTGCTCCTTCAATATGGCGACAGTCAGTTCAGCGTGATTGGCTGACTTTTCATCATCAAAAGTCTGGTATTTCTGAAACTGGTCAAAACGTCCCAGATCATGCAAAAGCCCAATCAGTTCGGCCAGCAGAATATCTTCCTCTTCCAACATCAGGTTGGTAGCAATTTGGCCACTCAGCTTGGATACTCTTAAAGAGTGTTCTCTGCGTAAAGCCATTAAATCAGCAATCTCCCGATCCGGATGATTTAAAAACCCTGCGGTATATTTCTCTAGAAAATCGCGGGCAGCAACGATGTGCTCTTTCACAATTGATAATTCTTCCATGGTTCTGCAAAAATACTTCTTTTGATGGTTCAACAAACCAAAATCACCCGTTCTTTATCAACAATCATTTCAGGCTTCACCAGTCAATTGACATTGAAAAAATGTGTCAATGTCAATTGGGTGACTGTTAATGCTCGTTGAACTGATGTCAATATCAATTACACGACTGTTAATGCTCTTTGAGCTGATGCCAATGTCAATTACACAGCTGTTAATGATCGTTTAAACGGCATCAATATCAATTGTTTAGCTATTCATATCCTTTGAAAAGATATCGAAACTGTTTGCTTCTACCAAGCTTTGGAGAAGGTGAAATCGTTAACGATAACACGATCGCACAAAAGAAACAGCTACCTGCCGGCCAGCGATTTCTTATAGGTATCGATGGCACGCTGCCGGGCCATTGAGTGATCGACTATGGGCCGCGGATAGTCCGAACTTTCAAACTCAGGAATCCATTTGCGAATGTAATTTTGATCTGAATCAAATTTTTGGGCTTGCAGGCTTGGGTTAAACACCCGGAAATATGGCGCGGCATCGCAACCTGTTCCGGCAGCCCATTGCCAACCGCCGTTGTTGGAAGCCAGCTCATAATCCAGCAATTTTTCGGCAAAGTAAGCTTCGCCCCACCGCCAATCAATAAGCAGGTGTTTGCACAAAAAGCTGGCCGTCACCATGCGAATGCGGTTGTGCATATAGCCCGTTGCGTTCAATTGTCGCATGCCGGCATCAACCAACGGATAACCGGTTGTACCGTCACACCAGCACTCAAAATTTTTTTCAGAATTCAGCCAGTGTATCAAATCGTAAGCCGGTTTAAACGCGTGCTTTTCCACATGCGGAAAGTGCCAAAGAATATCCATGTAGAAGTTGCGCCAAATCAATTCATTCAAAAACACCGGAGAAAAGAGCATTGCTTTCCGGGTAAGCTGCCTAATGCTAATTGTTCCAAAACGCAGGTGAATGCCCAGCCTGGAAGTACGATCCTGAGCCGGAAAATCGCGCTGCGAGGCATAATCCTTTAGCAATTCAACATCAAGCTCTTTTTCAGGAAACACAATCGATCCCTTACGAAAACCCAGGTCGCGAAGCTTGACATCGTTCATCGGTTCTGTTTTCAGCAAATTTTGCAGGTATTTTTCCGAAGGATAACTTTCGGGCGGATAATCGTTTAGTTTTTGTAACCACTTTTTGCTATACGGTGTAAAAATGGTGTAAGGCTTTCCATCAGCCTTCACCACCTCATCCTTCTGAAAAACAACATGGTCTTTGAATGGCCGTAAATTTACTTCGCCCGAATTCAAAAAGGTTTTAACCCGTTCATCGCGCTCGCGGGCGTAGGGTTCGTAATCTTCGTTGGTATAAACTGTATCAATTTCGTACTCCACCCAAAGGCGCTTAAAGGCAGCCAATGGTTTGCCATGAAAAATCCACAAAGTACTGTTATTTCGCTCAAACTCGGCTTTTAAGCGATTCACCTGCATTGAAATAAACTCCAGCCGGCTGTCGTCATCATTCAGATCATTCAAGATATTAGTGTCATAAATAAACACCGGCAACACCGGTTTGCCGGAGGTGAGCGCCTGGTAAAACCCATGGTTGTCGGGTATCCTCAGGTCGCGGCGAAACCAAAACAGGTTAATTTTTTCTTTCATTCTGAATTTGTTCAGATCAAATTTTTCCTTTCTTTTATGCTGCCTTTAGGTCACAGACCTATTTAATTATTTTCCGTCTAGTCTCGGTCACAGGTTGCTAAAGACTCGAAACACGACAATTAATAATTCACAGCACTTACAATACCGGTGTCAAATGCTATCCTTTTTACAAAAAACGTATTTGAACAACCGACAGTAAAGTAAAAACACGAGTACCTTTAAATTGTTAAACCCTTTACAAAAAATCGTATTATGAGCAGAGGTTTTGCCAGCGATAACAATGCCGGAGTTCATCCGGAGATTCTGAAAGCAATCGAAAAAGCCAACACAGGACATCAGGTTGGTTATGGCGGTGATCCTGTTACCCGGGAAGCGATTGGCCTATTCAAAAAAGAATTTGGAACTGAAACCGATGTGTATTTCGTTTTTAATGGAACGGGGGCTAATGTGCTGGCTCTTTCAACAGTCACCAATTCGTTTCATTCCATTATTTGTGCTGATACTGCCCACATTGAAGTGGACGAATGTGGCGCGCCTGAAAAATTTACCGGATGCAAATTGCTACCGGTTCCCAGCGAAAAAGGGAAAATTACGCCGGCTGGCATTCAGAAATACCTGCATGGTTTCGATTTCGAGCATCACTCACAGCCCAAAGTAATCTCCATTTCGCAAGTAACCGAGTTGGGAACTGTGTATTCGGTGGACGAAATTAATGCGATTACGGAGCTCGCTCATCAGCACGATATGTTAGTACACATGGATGGAGCGCGCATTGCCAATGCCGCCGTTGCTCTTGGACTTTCATTTAAAGCATTTACGAAAGATGCCGGTGTGGATATGCTTTCGTTTGGCGGAACAAAGAACGGCATGCTTATGGGTGAAGCGGTTGTGTTTTTTAACACTGAACTGACCACAAACACCAAATATATTCGCAAACAAAGCATGCAGCTTTTCTCTAAAATGCGTTTTGTGAGTGCCCAGTTTCTGGCTTATTTCGAAAACGATTTGTGGAAAGCCAACGCGTCGCATGCCAACCAAATGGCTAAGCTACTTGAAAAAGAAGTACTGAAAACCGGCAAAGTAAAACTGACCCAAAAAACGGAAGCCAACGGCGTGTTCGCCATGCTTCCGAAAGAAGTGATTCCTAAACTTCAGGAGAAATACTTTTTCTATGTGTGGAATGAATCCACCTGCGAAGTCCGCTGGATGACCTCGTTCGATACCACGGAAGAAGATATTTATGGCTTTGTGCAACTAATTGACACACTGATTTAAATGCCCTTATTCAACTATTATCCGCCAAAACACGAATCGACTGATCCGGAGCTTGAAAAGAAAATTTTCAAACATAGCCTGGTGATTCCCAGTCTTTTTCTGCTCGCTTTTTGGTTGGTTTTTTTAGTTGAATCGACCTTGAATATCGAGTTTGCCGTTTATGGTATTTACCCGCTGGAAGCTAAAGGACTGAAAGGCATTGTTTTTTCGCCTTTCATCCACAGCGGGTACAAACACCTGGCGGCCAACTCCATTCCGTTTTTTGTACTTTCGCTGGCTTTGTTCTATTTCTACCGGAAATTGGCTTACCGGATTTTCATTCTGGTTTATTTTCTGTCGGGCCTTTGTGTGTGGTTGGGTGGCCGCGAAGCTTGGCACATCGGGGCCAGCGGGGTGGTTTACGGGCTGGCATCGTTTCTGTTTTTTAGCGGAATCTTCCGGAACGACGTAAAACTGCTTACCATCGCCATTATTGTCGTTTTTTTATACGGCGGCATGTTCTGGGGAATCTTCCCGCTCAAACCAGGGGTATCATGGGAAAGCCATTTGTGGGGCGCAGCCAGTGGATTATTGCTCAGCATTTACTACCGCAACCAAGGGCCGCAACGACCACACTTCGAATGGGAGGACGAACCCAAAGAAGATGACGAACAGCAAACCATTTTTTTTACAAGCCCACACACCGGCGAAGATTATGAGAGAAAGGATGAAAAAAACGATTAGATGATGAACAGCAGAAAAGAAATTGTGTAACTTTGCCAGCCTCAAAAAGAAAACTAGTTCTAAGACAATGATTAGCAGAAGAATTATTCGCATTAAAGTTTTGCAGGTTTTATACGCCTTCTATTCCACACCTGACAAATCAATTAGCAATACCGAGAAAGAACTCTTCTTCAGTATCCAAAAAACATACGACCTCTATCATTATTTACTGGATTTGGTCATTGAAATCAGCAAGCATGCTGAATCGGTGATTGAGCTGAGAAAGAAAAAACACTTTCCTACGGAAGAAGACCTGAACCCCAATAATCGATTCATCCGCAACCAGCTTATTGCCCAATTACAAACGAATGAGAATTTGAATAAATACCTTACCCAGTCGAAGTTAAGCTGGGTGAATGAGCCTGAATTGATTCGGAAATTATACACCGACTTAATTACCAGCGATTTTTACAAAAGCTATATGGAAGCTGCGGATGATTCATACCTGGCTGACCGGAAATTTGTGGAGCAATTGATTGCCGAAGTCATTCTTCAGTCGGAAGACATGGACAGCATTCTGGAGGAACAAAGCATTTACTGGAATGATGACCTTGATTTTGTGGTGAGTATGACCCTTAAAACCCTAAAAAAATTCAAGGAATACACGCGCGAAGACCAGGCATTACTTCCGATGTTTAAAGATGAAGAGGACCGCCAGTTTTCTAAAGACCTCTATCGTAAAGTCGTGCTGAACCACGATGAACTGAAAGGCATAATCACAAAACATACAGTCAATTGGGATGTTGAGAGAATTGCGTTCATTGACGAATTAATCCTGGAAATGGCCATTGCCGAATTTATATATTTCCCTTCCATTCCAACGAAAGTAACACTGAACGAATACATCGAATTATCCAAATATTACAGCACCAAGAAAAGCCGGAACTTTATTAATGGCATTCTGGACAAGGCTTTAAAAGCACTGAAAACAGAAAACAAAATCCTGAAAGCCGGTCGGGGATTAATTGGCGAAGACAATGATTCGCCTTCATGAGAAACTTAATCGCCATCCTTATGCTGCTTGTCCTTGCAGGTTGCCAGAACAAAAACAGCAACCCTTCGGACAAAACAACGACAAACAGTGGTGCGCCAAAGTTTGAGTTTCAGGAAGAATTCTATAATTTTGGAAGCTTGCAAGCTGGTGAAGTTGTAGCCTATAGTTTTCAGTTTACAAACCATGGCGACGGAGCACTGATTATTGACAAAATTGAAAGCGATTGCGGCTGTGTGACCAGCCATTTTCCGAAGGAACCAATTGATCCGGGAACGTCAGATTTCATTGAAGTTGTATTTAACAGTGCCGGAGAAACAGGACGGATTTACAAGGAAATAATGATTTACGCCAACACGCAGCGTGCAATAACCAAGCTTGCAATTGCAGTAACCGTAGATAATGAGCTAATGAATTTATACAGTAAAAACTAAAGAATAAAAAGATGAACTACTTATTAATGTCCCCGCAGCCGGGTGCCGAACAAAACCCAATTACAACATTTCTACCTTTGATCCTGATCATTGTTGTCTTCTACTTTTTCATGATCAGGCCACAGATAAAACGTCAAAAAGATTTGAAGAAATTTCGTGAAAGTCTTGCCAAAGGAGACAAAGTGGTAACAACTGGTGGAATTTACGGTAAAGTTGTTGAAATAAAAGAAACTTACCTGCTGCTGCAGGTTGATGACAATGTGAAACTACGTGTTGACAAAAGCGCCGTAGTGAAAGACATGTCGGATGTAACTCCGCAGAAATAATATTAGATTGATCAAAAGACGGAAAGGGTCGGCCACAAGTCAACCCTTTTTTTTATCTTTGATTTCGTGGAAAATAAATGGATAAATAAGGCAAAAAGCTTTTTTCGAAAATTTCAGATCAAGAATGAACGGAAATTGGTCATCTTTTTGATTTGTGTGGGAATCGCTTCCACCTTTTGGGTGCTAAATGCCCTTGAAAAAGAATATACCGTTGAGCTGACTTTTCCGGTGCGCTACACCAACATGCCTGACAATAAAATGCTGGTTAATGATCCTCCAAAGCAATTTGTGCTCGATGTTCGTTCGTTCGGCTTTACTTTGCTTCGGTATAAGTTAAGCATGGCCTTTTCGCCCCTGGTCTTTAATGTTGGTGAAATTGCCGGAGAAATGATTACCAATCAGAGCCAATTACGCTATGGCATTCCTAGTAAGCAATACCAAAAAAACATGGCGGATCAGATAAGCAACGAGTTAAATATCACTGACATCCAGCCGGATACCGTTTATTTTCAATTCGACGAAATCATCACCCAAAAGAAAAAAGTTGTTGCAAATGTAAACTTTCGACTTAAAAAACAGCACTATTTGTATGATGAAATTACTGTAATCCCGGACTCAGTTGAAGTACACGGCCCCAAAACAATACTCGACACTTTGTCGGGGGTGAAAACCGTTTTGCAAAACTTTAAAGAACTTGACCAATTGGTTCAACGTACCACCGCACTCCAGGAAATTAAAATATTGCGATTCAATCCTAAACGGGTGACGATTCAAGTTCCTGTTGAAGAGTATACAGAGAAGCAACTCTCCATCCCAATAGCAATAGATAGCATCCCTGACAATCTCAAAATTAACTTGTTTCCAGCCGAAGTAAAAGTCAGCTTTATGATTGGTCTAAGTCTGTTTTCAGAAATCGATTCTTCAGATTTTAAGGCATCGGTTTCTTATACTGATATCCTAAACAAGTTAGATTATTTACCTGTTAAGTTGGAAAAAATCCCCCCTCATTTAAAATCGGTCAACTTTTTGCCGATGAAAATTGAATACCTCATCGAAAAATAAAAGCATGATTAAAGTAGGAATTACAGGCGGAATTGGCAGCGGAAAATCAACCATCTGCCATTTTTTCAGTTTGATGATGGGAATCCCGGTATTTAATGCCGACCTGGAAGCCAAGCGAATCATGAACGAATCGTCACTGGTTCGTAGCAAAATGATGCTCCACTTCGGCAAAGACATTTACCTGAAAAATCAGACGATTGACCGAAAAAAGCTGGCTGCCATGATCTTTAATTCACCACCTTTACTGCAAATGGCTAACGCGATTATTCATCCCGAAGTACGCAACTATTTTTTCGACTGGTGTAAGCGTCAGCTATCACCTTACATTATTCATGAAGCAGCAATACTGTTTGAAAGTGGCTTTTACGAAATGATGGATTATACAATCCTGGTTACGGCTCCTGAACAACAACGGATTGAACGGGTTATGAAACGAGATCAAAGTTCTTCACAACAAATCAAAGAACGAATATCAAAACAATGGCCGGATAAAGAAAAAATAAAGCTGGCTGATTTTATAATTAAAAATGACAATCGGGAACTTGTACTTCCCGCATTAATTGAATTGGATCAAAAATTTAGAAAGCATGGGTAAATTTGCAAAATGGGTAGCTGGTGGATTAGGATGGGCATTTTTCGGTCCAATAGGAGGAATTGTCGGATTTGTAGTTGGCTCGATGGTAGACAGCGAAGCCGATAGCCTTACACAAAACGGAACACACCCCCCCCAAACAAGAAGGACAACAACTACTGGCGGCTATGTAATGAGCTTGCTGGTACTGGTAGCTGCCGTAATGAAAGCCGATGGCAAAATATTAAAATCGGAACTTGACTACGTGAAGCAGTTTTTTATTCGATCGTTTGGAACAAGTTCGGCACAGGACGCTATTAAAATGCTGCGTGACCTGCTCAATCAGAACATTCAGGTTGCTGATGTTTGCAGGCAAATTCAAAAAAACATGGACTATTCCTCACGTCTGCAGCTCCTTCATTTTTTGTTTGGTATTGCTCAGGCCGATGGACGAATTGACAGCACAGAATTGAACATGATCAAACTGATTGCTCAAAATATGGGCATCAGTGCAAAGGATTTGGAGTCGATCCAATCGATGTTTGTTCCGGATACCGACTCAGCTTATAAAATATTGGAAATAGATAAATCTGCTTCGGATGAAGAAATTAAAAAGGCTTATCGAAAAATGGCTATGAAATATCACCCTGACAAAGTTAGCTATTTGGGGACTGATTTTCAGAATGCAGCTAAGGAGAAGTTCCAGAAAGTGAATCAAGCCTACGAAAATATCAAAAAAGAACGCGCTTTTGCATAAAAAAAGGCTGCTTAAAAAGCAGCCTTTTTTCTATACTTTAAAAATTGCGATCAGCTTTTTAGGTCATCAAAATCAACATTCGTATAATCTTTTATTGCCATCACATCATCGTCTTCATTCTCAGACATTGTCATATCAATTTCAATCTCTGCATCTTCCATTGACTGACTGGCTTTAATAAAGTCAATGACTTCACTCAACCCATCAGAAAACTTCTCAAAATCTTCTTTATATAAAAAGATCTTGTGTTTCTCGAAGTGAAAATTACCTTCCTGATCGTAACGTTTCTTACTCTCAGTCATAGTCAAATAGTACTCATCTTTCCGAGTAGCTTTTACATCGAAAAAATAGGTTCTTTTCCCAGCTCTTACAGCTTTTGAAAAGATTTCTTCTCTAAATTTGCTGTCACCCTCTTGCATGTCATCTTTTTTATCAAAGCCTTCCATCATTCACGTAATTAAATTATATCCTATTTTGAACTATCAAATGTAAAAATTTATTTTGAAAATAGCTTAAAACTGTTAATAAACAGCAATTTATTTTTTCAGAAACGATTTTTCTCATTATCTGTTCTCCCGATAATATTTAATCGCTTCTGGCATAATTTCATTCAAAGCTGCGATACGCTTGGCATCTACGGGATGAGTGCTTAAAAATTCAGGCGGTTTTTGTCCGCTGTTTTCTGCCATTCGTTGCCAAAAAGCAACTGCCTCTTGTGGATCATATCCGGCAATAGCCATAAAAATTAGCCCCATTTTATCGGCTTCGTACTCATGTTGTCGCGAAAATGGGAGCATCACTCCTACCTGAGAACCGATTCCATAGGCCGACGAGAATATTGCCTGTGTCTCATTCGGCTTTTCCTTCAGGGCTTCTCCCAACGCAATTCCACCCATTTGAATCAACATCGAATGGCTCATCCGTTCGTTTCCATGCCGAGCAACAGCGTGAGCAATCTCGTGCCCCATAACGACGGCCAAACCTGCTTCCGTTTTGGTGAGCGGCAAGATTCCGCTATACACAACCACTTTCCCTCCAGGCATGCACCAGGCGTTGGGCACGTCATTTTCAACCAGATTAAATTCCCATTGAAAGTGCGTCAAATAGCTTTCATATCCATTATCCTTAAGATATTGCTCGACAGCTCTGGCGATATTTACACCAATTCGCTTGACCATAGCAAGCTGTTGTTGGTTGGTTGATACTCTATTGGTATCGAGAAATTGATCGTAGCTTGTCAAGCTCATTTCAACCAGGTTTGACTCAGGCAATAAATTAACCTGGTTTCGGCCTGTCAAAGGAACAGTGCTGCACGATTGCACAAAAAATGCTAATAAAATAGCAATTGTAACATCCAAGAAATTTATTTTTCTCATATTCATCTTTGTCTGAATTTCGATATAAAATTAAACAATCAAATCAAAAAAAAGGTGACTGAGTAAGCCACCTTTCTTGCAATATCTTAAAAAAAAAATCTAGTTGTAAATTTCCCGCTTAGCTGCCAGAAGGGTATTTTTCAACAAAGCAACACGCGTCATTGGCCCCACTCCTCCCGGAACCGGTGTAATATACGAGCATTTATTTGCTACTTCGCCAAAAGCGACATCGCCTTTTAGTTTAAAACCAGATTTGGTTTGATCTGATGGGACCCGGGTTGTGCCTACGTCAATCACCACGGCACCTTCTTTAACCATATCGCCCTTTATAAATTCGGGAGCTCCAAGGGCTGCAATCAATATATCTGCATTGGCACACAGTTTCTTTAGGTTTTTTGTTCGGCTGTGAGCAACCGTAACCGTAGCGTTCAAGGCTTTTTGCGACATCAGAACACTCATGGGACGTCCCACGATGTTGCTTCGTCCAACCACAACGCAATCTTTACCTGAAGTTTCAATATTGTAGCGTTTCAGTAGTTCAATAATCCCATCGGGAGTGGCCGACACAAAACAAGGCAAACCGATCACCATGCGCCCAACATTGATGGGGTGAAAACCATCCACATCTTTCTTCGGATCAATAGCCTCAATCACTTTTTGTTCTGAAATATGCTTGGGCAGTGGAAGCTGAACGATAAATCCGTCCACGTCTGCGTCATTGTTCAGTTCATCAACTTTGGCCAGAAGTTCATCCTCTGTCACATCGTCTTCAAACCGAATTAAACTCGACTTAAACCCGACCTCTTCGCAATCCTTAATTTTGAAAGCCACATAGGTTTCGCTACCACCATCGTGACCAACCAGAACTGCCGCTAAATGAGGTTTTTTGGCCCCGGCTGCAATCATTTCATGCACTTCAACTGCGATCTCCTTTTTGATATCCGTTGCGGTCTGTTTTCCGTCAATTAATTTCATGTTATTCTTTTCCTGAATTTATCTTCTTGGTAAATTTCCCATCATACGCCCCATGTTTTTTCCTTGCGAAACCATTTTCATCATTTTTCTGGTTTCTGAAAATTGCTTGATTAAGCGATTGACTTCCTGAATGTCTGTTCCGGCTCCACTGGCAATGCGCTTTCTGCGCGACCCATTCAGCAAGGATGGATCATCGCGCTCGGCAGGGGTCATGGAATGAATAATGGCTTCGATGTGTTTGAAAGCATCATCATCAATATCCATATTTTTCAACGCCTTGCCCATTCCCGGAATCATAGCTGCCAGATCTTTGATATTCCCCATTTTTTTGATTTGCTGAATTTGTTTCAGAAAATCATCAAAGTTAAACTGATTTTTGGCCAGTTTCTTTTGTAATTTCCGGGCTTCATCGGCATCAAATTGTTCCTGGGCTTTTTCAACCAGCGACACAATGTCACCCATACCTAAAATACGGTCAGCCATCCGTTCAGGATGGAACACATCCAACGCTTCCATTTTTTCACCCGTACCAACATATTTGATTGGCTTATCCACAACGGTGCGAATAGACAGAGCAGCACCACCGCGGGTATCACCATCAAGCTTGGTAAGCACGACTCCATCAAAGTTCAGCCGATCGTTGAATTCCTTGGCGGTGTTAACAGCATCCTGCCCGGTCATGGAATCAACAACAAACAGAATTTCATGTGGAGAAACAGCTTGTTTAACCGCGCTGATCTCGTTCATCATTTCTTCATCAACCGCTAAACGACCTGCCGTATCAATGATGACCACATCGTGTCCATTGGCTTTGGCATATTTTATGGCAGCCTGAGCAATTTTCACGGGCTCCTTGTTACCGTCTTCGGTATAAACCGGCACATTAATCTGTCCTCCTAAAACTTTCAACTGATCGATCGCTGCAGGACGATAAACGTCACCGGCCACCAGCAATGGATGTTTTCCCCGCTTGCTTTTAATCAATTTAGCAAGTTTTCCGGAAAAGGTTGTTTTACCCGAACCTTGCAAACCGGCAATCAAAATCACGGTCGGATTTCCAGTCAGGTTAATGTCAACAGATTTACCCCCCATTAACACGGCCAGCTCATCATGCACAATCTTAACCATCATCTCGCCGGGCCTCACAGCCGACAAAACATCCTGCCCCAGCGCTTTTTCTTTGACCGTTTCGGTAAATGACTTGGCTATTTTAAAGTTAACATCGGCATCGAGCAATGCGCGACGCACCTCTTTCAACGTTTCAGCAATATTAATTTCGGTTATTCGTCCTTGCCCTTTGAGCAACTGAAATGATCTTTCCAGTTTTTCATTCAAATTCTCAAACATATTCGTATGCGTATTGATTTATTTTCAAGTTGCAGCAAAAATACAAAAATAAAATAAAGGCATTTTTTAAAATTTAATTAAAAAAAAGCGTTTTAAGGGGTTACCTTTTTCTGCAAAACAGGATAAACAGGTGTAAACTCTTTTAGTGCATGAATAGATAAATGGAGGGATGATAAAAGAATATAATTTATATTATTACGGACTTGTATTTGATTGTCCAATGCAAGAGGAAACCGAAACATGTGCCTACAAAAACATCCGACAACTAAGTTTACTTGAAAGAATTCAATACATTAATTCGCTCACTAGTTCTGACCGGGCAGCCTTAATCAAAGAACACAAAAGCTGCTTGTGTCAACGAGAAAATAAAGTCCCTTTTTCACGAATCGCAATTCTGTAGAAATCTGGGGGTCAATTTCGACCCCCTTTTTTCTTTTTACATCCGTTCCGGAACTTTGATCCCCAGCAAATTCATACCTGATTTTACTACATTGGCAATGGTTTGCGAAAGTACCAACCTGAAATTCCGGATAGCTTCATCTTGTTCCCCCAAAATAGAATGATCGTGATAAAACTGATTGAATTCCTTCACCAGACTATAAATATAGTTTGCAATAATAGCGGGGCTGTATGCGTCGCCTGCTTCCTTAACAGTGGCGGGGAAAAGTGACAAGGATTTGATCAACTCCTGCTCCTTATCTGAAAGTTTCATACTGGAATCCAACGTTTTAGCCAATTGAATCCCATTAGCTTCAGCTTTTCGGACAACGGATCGAATACGGGCATAGGTGTATTGAATAAATGGTCCGGTATTCCCGTTGAAATCAATTGACTCTTCCGGATTAAAAAGCATATTCTTTTTGGGATCCACTTTCAGCATGAAATATTTCAAGGCTCCTAAGGCAATCGTTTTATAGGTTTCCGCCAATTCCTCTTCGGTATAGCCTTCGAGCTTACCCAATTCTTCGGAAGTTTTTCGGGCTACTTCAATCATTTCAGCCATCAAATCATCCGCATCGACAACCGTTCCTTCACGCGATTTCATTTTCCCTTGGGGCAATTCAACCATGCCATAAGAGAAATGGTGCAAGCCTTTTCCCCAGTCGAAACCAAGTTTATCCAACAAAACAGATAATACCTGGAAATGATAGTTTTGCTCGTTTCCAACCACATAAATCATTTTATCAATTTTGTAGTCATTGAAACGCAACTTGGCTGTACCAATATCCTGGGTCATGTAAACCGAAGTACCATCGCTACGCAACAGTATTTTCTCATCCAGCCCGTTCTGTGTCAAATCGACCCAAACCGACTGGTCTTCGCGCTGATAGAAAACACCTTCTTTCAGCCCTCGTAAAACTTCCTCTTTACCTACCAGGTAAGTATCCGACTCGTAATAAATCCTATCAAAATCAACTCCCAATTCTTTGTATGTGATCTCAAATCCATCATACACCCACTGGTTCATCATTTCCCACAGTTTAATCACTTCCGGATCGCGAGCTTCCCACTTCAGCAGCATTTTGCGCGCCGCGACAATGGATGGCGCCTGTTGCTCTGCTTCTTCCTTGCTCAAACCTTTGGCAAGGAGCTCTTTAATTTCTTCTTTGTAATGCTTGTCGAACAGCACATAAAAGTCGCCAACCAAGTGGTCTCCTTTTACTCCTGTGCTTTCCGGAGTTTTACCTTCTCCCCACTTTTGCCAGGCATACATCGATTTGCAGATATGAATCCCGCGGTCGTTTACAATGTTGGTTTTTACAAGCTTGTTCCCATTGGCCTTCATGATTTCACCAATAGAGTATCCCAACAAGTTATTTCGAATATGCCCCAAATGCAAGGGCTTATTGGTATTGGGCGAAGAATATTCGACCATAACCAGGGGGGATGCTTCATCAGCTTCAGAAAAGCCAAATTGATCATCATTGGCTGCATCTTCCAAAACTGTCAGCCAGTAGATTTTCGAAATCAGAAGATTCAGAAAACCTTTTACGACTGAAAAATCATCCACAGAATCGACATGAGTTTTCAGGTATTCACCCAATTCCGCTGCCGTTTGCTCCGGCGATTTGCGGGAAAACCTCAGAAACGGAAAAACAACCACGGTCATATCGCCTTCTACATCTTTTCGTGTGTTTTGAATTTGTACTGAATCGGTTTCGATTGTTTGTCCATAAAGCGAATGAACAGCCTCAACTATTTTATCTTTTATGATTTGGTCAATATTCATAAGTACTGTGAATTATTTAATGTCGTATTTGAAGAATTTCAATGTACTGAGATGTAAGCGATCATGCAACTATTAAACAAGTTCGCGATCATAGTCTCTTTTTTTGAACTGCAAAGATAATAGTTTCCACCTGAAATGCAGGCTCTATGCCAAGTCAAAAAAAGCCCCGCTTTCGCAGGGCTTTCTTAATCGTTATCAAATCGATTCAAGTCTATTTATCTTCTTCAATCTCTACTCGCCTGTTCTGCGCACGACCAGCTTCCGCATCATTTGGAGCAATTGGTTCTGATTTTCCAAACCGCTGAATCATTAAATTTCAATTTTCAATAAAGCTAAAGCATTTTTATTATTTTCACCAAAAAAAGAGGATAGCTTGTTTAGTATTGTAGATATCGAGACAACCGGTCAAAGTGCACAGAGCGGAAAAATAACAGAAATTGCCATCTATATTCACAACGGAACGAAGGTGGTCGATTCCTTTGTGAGTTTAATCAATCCGGAATGCCACATCCCCTATTTCATTACCAACCTAACAGGGATTGACAACCAGATGGTCGCTAATGCACCCCGGTTTTATGAGGTTGCCAAAAAAGTAGTTGAACTAACACAAGGGACAACTTTTGTTGCCCACAATGCCAGTTTCGACTATCGTTTTATCCAACAGGAATACCGGCGCTTGGGCTACGAATACAAAAGGAAAACCATGTGTACCGTAAAACTGAGCCGCAAATATTTACCCGGACATTCGTCCTACTCACTCGGCAAGCTTTGTGATGATTTAGAAATCCCGATTGATGGGCGGCACCGGGCAGGGGGCGATGCTTTGGCTACTGTAAAACTTTTTGAAATTATTCTGAACAGACACATTCATCCGTCAGTCAACGGCAACATAATTCAACCGAGGCTTTTCTAACAAAGTCGAAAAACATCTCTTTAAAATTCTTTTATCGCCTCCACTTTTTCCCTACCTTGTAATCCTGACTGGAAAATATAAGGAAAAAAGTAATCAATCAGACTATGACAACAAAAATAAGATGGGGCATTTTAAGTACTGCCAAAATTGGAATTCAAAAAGTTATTCCGGCCCTACAAAAAGGCCATTTTTGTGAAGTGATCGCCATTGCTTCTCGTTCAATTGAGCGGGCCAACGAAGTCGCAGATTCACTAGGCATTGCCAAACGATACGCCTCCTACGAGGAGCTGCTGTCAAATCCGGATATTGACGCCATTTACAATCCACTACCCAACCATTTGCATATTTACTGGACCATAAAGGCCTTGGAAGCGGGAAAACATGTGCTTTGTGAAAAACCAATTGGCATGAATGCCGACGAAGCCAAGGCACTGACCGAAGCTGCAAAAAAATACACTGAACTCAAAGTGATGGAAGCTTTTATGTATCGTTTCCATCCTCAATGGGAAAAAGCGCTTGAGCTGGTTCTAGGTGGTGAGATCGGGGAAGTCAGGACGGTTCAGTCCTTCTTTTCGTACCATAACGTTGATCCCGAAAACATCAGAAATAAAGCCGACATTGGCGGCGGAGCCTTGATGGATATCGGCTGTTACTGCATTTCTTTTTCACGATTCATTTTTGATGAAGAACCTGTAAAAGTTGCTGGACAAATGGATTTTGACCCGGTGATGGAAACCGACCGGCTGAGTTCGGGAATGTTACAGTTCTCGTCGGGGAAAAGCGCTACCTTTACTTGCTCCACGCAGCTTATGCCTTTTCAACAAGCCAACATTTTTGGAGACCAGGGACACATTCAAATTGAAATACCAGTGAATGCGCCACCAAATGAATCAACCAGGATTACCCTGCGAACACAGGAGAAAACCGAGTCGTTTGTCTTCGATCCGGTTGATCAGTACACCTTGCAGGGCGATGCCTTTGCGCACGCCATCCTGCGCAATGAGCCTGTGCCCACCCCATTATCAGATGCCATTGGAAACATGACCGTGATGGACGGTATTGTTGCCAGTGCAAAAACCAACCAGTGGGTCGTCCTGTAAAAAAGAAGACATAAAAAAACCTCGCAAGTTGCGAGGTTTTTTTATACTCTTTATTTCACCTGTAATTTCTACTTACTTTACTTTTCCAACTACAGCTTTGAATGCTTCAGGCTGGTTCAACGCTAAATCAGCTAATACTTTCCGGTTGATGTCAATATTATTTTTCTTCAACAAACCGATTAACTGAGAATAACTTAAACCTTCCTGACGCGCTGCAGCGTTAATACGTTGAATCCACAATGCGCGGAAGTTTCTCTTTTTTGTTTTCCGGTCACGGTAAGCATAAACCAATGCTTTTTCGTGAGCGTTTTTTGCTACTGTCCAAACGTTTTTACGGGCACCCCAATAACCTTTTGTTTGCTTGAGGATTTTTTTTCTACGAGCCCGAGATGCTACGTGATTTACTGATCTTGGCATAATCTTTAATTTTTGAGTGGCTAGCGTCCGGCAGCTGCCGGATCTTTACGGCTAATCCCTCTGTTATAAACTCTAAATAAATTCGAAAAGGACTTGATTACTTCATGTTAAGCATCAGCTTCACATTTTTCTCATCAGATTTGGCAACCGTTCCCCAGTAGGTTAGGTTTCTCTTCTGCTTGGTGCTTTTTTTAGTCAAAATATGACTTTTAAAAGCATGCTTCCTTTTCAGTTTCCCGGAGCCGGTTAATTTAAACCGCTTTTTTGCGCCGGAGTTTGTCTTCATTTTTGGCATCTGTCTAATTTTTATATTCGAAGAATGCTATTTCTTCTTTTTAGGTGTAATAAACATGGTCATTCTTTTCCCTTCCAGGCGGGGCATTTGCTCAACCTTTCCAAGTTCTTCCAATTCTGTTGCAAAACGCAAAAGTAAAATTTCGCCTTGCTCTTTAAATAAGATCGACCGACCTTTAAAGAACACATACGCCTTCACTTTTGACCCTTCTTTTAAGAATTTCTCAGCATGCCTCAGCTTAAACTCAAAATCGTGATCATCGGTATTCGGCCCAAACCGAATTTCCTTGACCACAACCTGTACGGCTTTGGCTTTCATTTCTTTTTGTTTCTTCTTTTGCTGATAAAGAAACTTCCTATAATCTATAACCTTACAAACCGGAGGATCTGCGTTAGGCGAAATTTCAACCAAATCCAATTCCATTTCATCAGCTATCTTTAAAGCTTCCGATAAGGAATAAACCCCTTGGTTTTCGATATTATCACCAACTAGGCGTACCTGCTGAGCACGTATACGCTGATTGAGATTGTGCTGTGGAGCAGTGTCCACTCTTCTTCCTCCTCGATATGGGCGTTTTTTTATTGCGATAAGAAAAACCTCCTATTCTTTTTAGTTATAAAATGATGCTAATTGTTCTTTCACTTCCTTGTTGATGAATTCAGCAAATTCTTCTTTGGTCATCGTTCCCTGATCTCCTTCTCCCTGCTTTCTTACGGCAACCGTACCCGATTCTGCTTCTTTTTCACCCACTATTAACAAATACGGGATACGTTTCAACTCGTTATCCCGGATTTTACGACCGATCTTTTCATTCCGGTCGTCAATTAAGCTGCGAATATCGGAATTATTTAGAAAACCTGAAAGATTTTCTGCATATTCATTGTACTTTTCACTAATTGGCAGAATAACAACCTGATCGGGTGTCAACCACAAAGGGAATTTCCCAGCTGTATGCTCAATTAGAACAGCCACAAAACGCTCCATCGATCCAAAGGGTGCGCGGTGAATCATCACCGGACGATGGCGGTTATCGTCGGCGCCAATGTATTCCAGCTTGAAACGCTCCGGCAGGTTGTAGTCTACCTGGATGGTTCCCAGCTGCCAGTTTCGACCCAAAGCATCTTTAATCATGAAATCCAGTTTTGGCCCATAGAAAGCAGCCTCGCCCAACACAGTGGTTGTTTTTAAGCCTTTTTCCTGCGTTGCTTCAATGATCGCTTGCTCTGCTTTATCCCAATTTTCAGTCGATCCAATGTACTTCTCCGGCTTATTCGGATCACGCAGGGAAATTTGCGCGGTATAATCTTCAAAATTCAAGACTTTAAAAATGATGAAGATAATATCAATCACCTTTTTAAATTCCTCCTTCAACTGATCGGGACGGCAAAAGATGTGCGCATCATCTTGTGTAAATCCGCGAACACGGGTTAGGCCATGCAACTCGCCGCTTTGCTCGTAACGATAAACGGTACCGAACTCAGCCATGCGCACGGGTAAATCTTTGTAAGAACGAGGCTTAAACTTGTACAACTCGCAGTGGTGCGGGCAGTTCATCGGTTTCAGCATATACTCTTCGCCTTCGGCGGGAGTTTTAATCGTTTGAAACGAATCGGCACCATACTTGGCATAGTGGCCGGAAGTTTTGTATAAATTAATATCACCAATGTGCGGGGTGATGACCTGCTCGTAGCCAAATTTCTTTTGTACTTTTTTCAGAAAGTCTTCCAACTGCTGACGAAGCGTGGCTCCTTTTGGCAGCCACATGGGTAAGCCCTGTCCTACTTCCTGCGAGAAGGTAAACAGCTCCATTTCTTTCCCAATTTTCCGGTGGTCGCGTTTCTTGGCTTCTTCCAGCATCACCAGGTACTCATCCAGTAGTTTTTGCTTCGGAAAGGTCACGCCGTACACGCGGGTCAGCATTTTATTTTTTTCATCACCACGCCAGTATGCTCCCGCAATTGATGTCAGTTTTACTGCTTTTACATAGCCGGTGTTGGGCAAGTGCGGTCCACGGCACAAGTCGGTAAAGTTGCCCTGGTTGTACAGGGTGATGGTTCCATCTTCCAACTCGCTAATCAGCTCCTGCTTCAGCTCATCTTTCTTTTCAGTGAACATGCGCAACGCATCTTCTTTCGAAATATCCTGACGAACCAGCTCATTTTTCTGCCGAGCCAGTTCAATCATCTTTTGCTCAATCTTTTCCAGATCTTTTTCTGAAAGCTGTTTTTCTTCCGGTAAATCGATATCGTAATAAAACCCGGTATCAACGGTAGGTCCAATACCAAATTTGGTTCCCGGGTAAAAACTTTCGATTGCCTCCGCCATCAGGTGAGCCGAAGAATGCCAAAAGGTGTCCTTGCCTTCGCGGTCCTCCCAGGTATAAAGCTTGATGTTGGCATCTTCGTTGATTGGGCGGTTCAAATCCCAAACCGAGCCGTTAACCGAAATGGCCAACACATCTTTTGCCAACCGATTACTTATCGCTTTTGCGATCTCCAGGCCGGTGATTCCACTTTCAAACTCCCGAACACTGTTATCTGGTAATGTTATTTTAATCATCCGTATTGAATTATGGATTTTATTTTCAAGGCTGCAAAGATAACGATTATTAGCTGACCGCGACAAGTGTTACCCAATAATTTAGAAGTCTTAAGAGAACAAAAGGGCACCAATCGGCACCCTTTTGTTCTTTTCATATGTGGGTAGTTTTATCGCACACTCAATGCAAGTCCGGCATTCAACGAAGTGTACTCCGCCTTATTGATTGAAGCAAAAATATTGAAGAAGGCCATTTTTAAGCGAAAACCCGCATCCAAACTAATATTTGACGAATCAAACTTCAGCTTGACCGGATTAACTTCGTCCTCAAAAACAATTTCTCCATTCACATAGTCGCTTACAATGGGGTACCTTCCAGTCAAGCTGATATCGGATTTACTCCGGCTGTTTCCAACTCCCCCAAAAAAGGTGATAAAGGCCACTTTCTTCGAAACAATCAGGCCAAATTTCATCGTGCTTGTCTCAATATCCAACTGTTGATTCTCATCCTGCACATAGTCCGGCCGATCAACGCCGTCATAATCCTTAGGCGAAAAATCGATATCGGAGGTGGCTGAAATATTTGAAAAGGAAGCAAAGACAGCCGCATCAAACGGTAAGTGCTTAATGGCTGGAATCCAATCTTTGAAACTGTGTTTCACGCCCATTCCAAACAGGCCAACCTGGGTTTCATCCTCATCGTTGCCACCATGATTATACTTCAGTTTGGGAACATAGCGCACCAACACATCGGTGTGCGGCAGTAAGCCAATTCCCAACTGGGCTACCGGAACCGGAATAATATCCAACTCCAGGCCTTGCGGCGAATTAATATACGTACCGGTGGGTTCGTCAGGATTACTTGGATTTAAAAGATTCAGTAGTGGCCCCGACACTTCATCTCCGGCAATGGTTGGTGCAATCGCATCGTCGGGGTCGGCCAATTCAATATTCTTGAAACTCAACTGACTCAAATCATAGGTTTTAGCTGAGCCAGGTACTTTAACAGCACTCACACTCACCGAAAAATCAAAACCAAGCCGATGGTGTGTTTCAGCCGTATAATACCAGCCATTGTTTAACCCATCGCCCAATCCCTTGGCAAAGGGATCCAGGTAAGGTTGAATGAGCGTAGCCGCATCTTCGGTACCCGCCTTTAAGTACTCAATAACATCGGACTGAGCGCTGGTGATTTTCACCACGCTAACTAAAAAAATAAGAACCAGTAGTTTTTTCATAAGTTTTAAAATTTGTTGATACTAAATCTCTCCCTATCTAATCACTTCAATCAATATCTCCTTATTTAAATCCAACAAATCAGCCGGAATTACGTTGTAATTATTTCATGATTTGAAAACTTATATTTCAAATTTTTACTGTTTTCAACTTTCATGTTTCAAAAAAAAAACAAAGCTTTGACGGCTAAAATAAGTTTTACCATGCATAGAATCGTCTTTACTTTATTCCTTTTTCTCTCCATTGGTTACCCATCCATTGCTCAAAAAAAATTAAACCTGGCCGATTTCGAACAACGAAACACGTTTCAGGAGCAAAAAGTTGAAGGTCTTCACTCATCAGCCAACGGACTCTATTACACCACCCTCGAAAATGAGAGGCAGATCGTAAAGTACAGCTACAAAGATGGTAAAAAAGTTGATACTGTTTTTGATCTGAATCAAATTGAGCAACCGGCGATCAATCATTTCTCCGCCTACTCGTTTAGCCAGGACGAAACGAAAATTCTTTTAACGACCAAAAAAGAAAATATTTACAGGCATTCCTACACGGCTAATTACTATTTGTGGAACTCGGTAACCGAAGAATTGACGGAACTGTCGTCCAAAGGAAAACAGCAGGAAGCGACCTTTTCGCCCGACGGAGAACGCATTGCTTTTGTAAGAGATAACAACCTGTTTATAAAAACCATCCGGTTTGGAACGGAGAACCAGGTAACCACCGATGGCAAACAAAACGAAATCATTAATGGTGTTCCGGATTGGGTGTATGAAGAAGAATTCAGTTTCAGCAAAGCTTTTGCCTGGTCGCCCGATAGCAAGTTTTTGGCTTATATCCGCTTTGACGAGACGGATGTAAGGGAATATTCAATGAAATTATTCCAGGGCGAAGCACCTTCCATTGAGGCAAACGCAAGCTACCCTGGCGAATATGCCTACAAATATCCGAAGGCTGGAGAAAAAAATTCGGTCGTTTCGGTTTTCGCTTACGATGTCAAATCGAAAACCAAGGTTGAAGTTGACTTAGGCGAAGAAACCGACATTTACATCCCACGCCTGAAATGGACTGCCGACGCCAATGATTTGGCGGTGATGCGTCTAAACCGCCGTCAAAATAAAATCGATGTGTTATTTGCCAACCCCTTTACCGGCGATACCCATTTATTTTATTCTGAAAAAAACGACCGATATATTGCTGAAGCGTTTTTTGATGACTTTATTTTTCTGCCAAACAACGATTATTTTGTGGTGAACAGCGAGCGCGATGGCTATTCGCACCTGTATTTATACGACCGGCAAGGGTTTGAAGTCCGGAAACTGACCGATGGCGCGTTTGATGTAACCGACTTTTATGGCTTCGATAACACGAAAAAGATATTTTACTACCAGGCCGCCAAAAAGTCGCCCATGCAACGCGAAATTTATTACACCAGCCTGGACGGAAAGAAACAAGGCCTGCTCAGCCCGATTGAAGGAACCAACAAAGCGGTTTTCAGCAATGAATTTCAGTATTTCATTAATGAATACACCAACTTGGCAACTCCAAAAACATTCACCTTATACGACAACAGTGGAAAGCTGGTGCGCGTGCTGGAAGACAACAGCAGCCTGAAAAACAAATTGACCGAATACGATATCCAGCCAAAATCGTTTTTCAGTTTTGAAACGTCGGAAGGAATTAGCCTCAACGGCTGGATGATTAAACCTGCCAACTTTGACGAAAACAAAAAGTATCCGGTGGTTATGACCCAATACAGCGGCCCCAACTCGCAGCAAGTGGAAGACAAATGGTCGGTCAACTGGTACAACTACTTGGCACAGGAAGGTTTTGTGGTCGTTTGTGTCGATCCGAGGGGAACCGGCGCTCGTGGCGAAGATTTCCGCAAACTCACCTACATGCAGCTTGGGAAATACGAGTCGGACGACCAAATTGAAGCCGCAAAATACCTAACCACCCTACCCTATGTTGATGCCGCCAATATTGCCATTTGGGGATGGAGTTACGGTGGGTTTATGACCTTGCATTGTATGGAAAAGGGCGGAGATCTTTTTAAAGCCGGTATTGCAGTAGCTCCGGTTACCCATTACCGGTTTTACGATACGGTTTACACCGAACGCTTTATGCGTACGCTGCGCGAAAACCCGGACGGCTACAACGAAAACGCACCCCTGAACCATCCTGAAGGCATAACTGGGCGCTTGCTTTTGGTTCACGGATCGGCCGACGACAATGTGCACCTGCAAAATACCATGGAAATGGCCGAAGCCCTGGTTCAAGCCGACATTCAGTTCGACATGGCGATTTACACCAACCGGAATCATGGCATCTCCGGCGGAAATACCCGCATGCACCTGTACAAACGAATGACCGATTTCTTGAAAACAAATTTGAAATAACACCAGTCCACCGACTCCACATCCAGAGATAACATGGAAATATTCATGGGTAGCACGTCTATCCTATAGGGAATCTCTATATCAACCCAGGGCATCATAGAAATCCCCTATAAGATTCTCTTTCGGGAATAGAAGATTCTTCTTCGGGAATAGAAGATTCTCTTTCGGGAATGGAAGATCTTCCTTCGGGAATACAAGATTGTTCTTCGGGAATAGAAGATCTTCCTTCGGGAATGGAAGATTCTTCTTCGGGAATAGAAGATTTCCTTTCGGGAATGGAAGATTCTTCTTCGGGAATAGAAGATTGTTCTTCGGGAATTGACCTTTCCTAAAATAGCTTTGACCAAGTCGACCACTTCGTAGCAGGCGAATCCCAGCAATTAGAGCGTCATTCCGAACTTGTTTCGGAATCCGTCAGCGGGTTGAGGGTAGCTTCAAGCCTCAAGCTGCAAGTTGCGCGGCACGCTAACGAATCCGCTGATGATATGTCTGGCTGAACCCTGAAGGCGAATCCCTGCAATTGGAGCGTCATTCCGAACTTGTTTCGGAATCCGTTGGCGGGTTGAGGTTAGCTACAAGTTGCAAGTAGCGCGGCACATGCTGATGATGCGGTTTCCGAACCGCGATTTATCCCTCCGTTAAGTGATATCACAATGGTGCGAGCTTTAATCTTTATATTTTTTGTAACCGGTCATCGAGTAGAATAATAATGCTGCCTCTTCCTCACTTAGGGTAATGCCCAACTCTTCTTTGACATTATTCATCAGTTCGCTGGTGGAATGCGATTTACTCAACACACTGGAAACGGTCTTCTTTTGGCGACTCAATACTGACAGATAGTTTTCATAGGTTAATGGGTTGGTTACATTGACCCATTCTTCCCCATTTTTCATTTTTCTCCGCATCGCTTGTTCTTCCGGCATCTTCCGGTAAGCAAATTCCAAACCCCCGGTTTCGTGATCAGCTGTAAAAACCAGCAAAGTATTTCCAGGCGACTTTTGGTAATATTCATAAGCAAGCTGAAGTACCCGATCCATTTCTTCAACGGCCCGGAAAACAGCACCCAGATCATTATCATGCGACTCCCAGTCAATTCGGGCGCATTCGATCATGATAAAATAGGGAGCTCCACTTCCCGAGGTTAACTCCAACGCCTTATGTCCCATTTGCAAGACTGTTGGGATATCCAGAGTACCGGAATCCCGATCGATTGGGGCAGGAAGACCACCTCCTGCAAATAAACCCAACAATTTTTTGGCTGACGAAATTTGCGCTAAACCGGTATTGTTATAGCAAAATTGATAGCTCTGATTCTGAAACCGGGAAATGAGGTTCAATGAATCCCGACGGGCAGAGTTAAAGTTTTGTGAGTCCGGAATTGCCTTAAAATCGGAAAACTGAGTTTGAGCGGGGATGAAATGAGAAAGACCACCGCCCAAAATTATATCAACCTCGGCTGAAGCAGCCAGTTGACCCGCGATCTTATTTTCGTCATCGCGGTCAATCGAATGGGCATAAAATGCCGCAGGCGTAGCATCTGTTATTGCCGCATCGCTTACCAAAGCTGTTTTGTAGCCATTCCTTCCGGCTAATGAAAGTGCGCTCTCCATGGGGACTCCTGTAGAATCAACCCCCACCATATTCATTAATGTCTTTTGACCGCAAGCGATAGCCGTTCCCGACGCTGCTGAACCAGTCACCAAGCCATCGGCTGTTCCGGTATACAGGTACCCGCACGATCCCTCACTCATAATGCGTTCAAACGTGGTGGGTTGACTATTCCTCTCGGCATATCGCTTATAAATCGGCAAAGCCATGTGCATATTCCCCATGCCATCGCCGATCACCAGGATAACATTAAGCTTTTCATCCACCGCTTCTTTAAGCACACGCCCCAGGGAATCGTTCTGCAAAACTCCCTGAAGTTTCGTCACAAAGCGCTGAGGACCGACCGCTCCCAGTGGAACCGGTGCTGCGGTATGAAAAGTAGTACTCCATACCACTTGCGTCTCGGCACTGACCATCCGGTTTAAAAGAACGTGAGAAATCGAGTGGTCAAACCAATATTCTGATTCATATTGCACCATCTTTTCATGCATCTCATACCTGCTCTGCTGGCAAGCTTGCAGGCACACAAAAAGAAGCACGAAAAATATGATTCGTGTTCTAATCTTTACATTTATCATTTTTAATATCTGTTAGTGGAAAGAATATGTTGCTGCCGGAAAAATCGTTTATCAAACTTCTGGCGAACAATATACAGAGAATACCACCGGCCAATAAGTACCGGTGGTATTCCTTTCAATTTAAGTCTACCATCCTTTATTTTGAGTTATACCTGAACTCTCGATTACTTCGTTGGGGATAATCCAAACATTGTGAACATCCGGCTTATAGTTCCGGGCCGGCCATACCTGTTCAATTGTATAAGGTGAATCGGGGTCTGTTTTATCGGTATGAATGCGACCGTGAAGTGGTTGTGCATACGTTGCCTGGGCATCGCCCCAACGAACCAGGTCGCGATGACGATTGGCAAATTCACCGGCAAACTCAACCCGGCGTTCCTGTTTTAAATCAGCCATGGTACAGTTTGTTTTATTGGCCAAGCCGGCGCGGTTACGAATGGCATTGATCTCAGCATCCGCATTCTGCCCCAAATTCAGTTTCGCTTCAGCTTTCATCAAGATAATTTCAGCATAACGCAGAATTGGCACATCCTGAATGGTGTAAAGCGCGTCGCCGTTGGCATTGATCAAACTATTGCCAATCGGGTCGGCATAGGAGTAGATATCCATGTATTTGTTGAACTGAAAGCCAGAAAGCGAGTTGGTTGAATAATACCGGCGACTTTCGCCCCAAAACTGAAATTCGTCTCCAAAATTCAGAATGGTAGCCGGACGACGATAGTCTTGATCCTCAAAAGCATCGTACAATTCTTCTGTTGGCGTATAGTAGCCCCAGCCGTTGTAAACCCCCCAACCTTTATTTTCGAGCATCACACCAACCAGTTTGCTGCCGCGGTCGATTCCGGAAGTAACTGACCAGATGTATTCCGGACCAAATTCATTTTGGTATTTGAATACTGCCCGAAAATCGCGGTCAGGCGTATCCGTATCAATGAGCGCACGACCTGATCCCGAATTGGTCACCTGATCGCAGAATTCAACCACTTTCGCCCATTTCGTTTCGTCGTACTGAGCCCAATATAAATAAGTTTTGGCCAGGTATGCGTAAGCGGCATCTTTATGCGCACGACCTTTGTCTTCTGATGCGTACTCTGTATACAATGGTAATAATTCCGCCGCTTTAGTCAAGTCTCCCACAATTTGGGCATAATTATCGGTAACCGAGGCAGGTCGTTCAAACCGGGTGTCTTTCATGTTATCCACCGTCACGATCGGAACACCACCGCTAACATCGTTCCCGTATGTTGAAGACACCCAGAAGTAATGGAAGGCACGCATAAAGTAAGCTTCTCCCAGGTAACGGTTTTTCAGACTTTCATCAAAATCCATCTTCGGAACATTGGACAAAACATCGTTGGCCCTGCGGATAATCTTATAGGATTGAGGATACATCCAACTGGCATAACCCTCATCCCCGGTCAGAATGAAGTTTTTGATGTTATCAGCCTCAGCTTTGATACGACCGGTAATCATATCATCCGAAGCATTAATGTACCACATAAAGCCTCGCGAAAACATGTCTTCGTCTCCCATGTAATAGTACATGGCATTTACCGCAGCTTCTGCATCCGCCTGAGTCTGAAAATAATTCGACTCGGTTGCACTTCCCAGCGGAGTCAGGCTTGTAAAATCATCGGAGCAAGATACAGCTCCCGCCAGCAGAGCCAGAATCAAAATCTTTAATCTATTTTTTTTCAACATGATTGGAATATTTTTTTTAATTAAAATTTGAATGACAGGCCAAGAGAATAGGTTTTGGCGACCGGGTATGTGCCCCCGTCCAGACCAATTCCTCCAACTTCGGGATCCATACCGGAATAATCGGTGATGGTAAACAAGTTCTCTCCTGAGAAATAAGTCCGCAAAGAAGCTCCCTTGCAAATTTTATTGATCAGTGAAGCCGGAAGATCATAGCCAATTGTCAGGTTTTTCAGCCGCAGATATGAGCTGTTCTCCAAATACCAATCTGAGTTTGTTCCAAAGTTTGAATTTGGATCGTCAACGCGCAACATTGGAATATCAGAATTCACATGATCGGTTGACCAGGCGTCCAGAACCCGGTTGTCCAGGTTATACCCCTGCTGAGCGGCATTGTAAGTTGTGAACTTGTAAGCGTTAAATAATTTAGCTCCCGAAACACCTTGAAAAGTAAAAGCCAGGTCGAAATTTTTATAGTCGGCAGAAAAGTTGAAGCCGTATGTAAAATCAGGAAAAGCACAGCCTTTAAACGTGCGGTCGTCGTTGCTGATCTTACCGTCTTTATTTGAGTCCACAAATTTCAAATCGCCCGGTTTGGCGTTGGGTTGAATTAAACTTCCGTCGGTTCCGGTATAACTATCAATTTCAGCCTGCGATTTAAAAACGCCGTCGCTGGTGATCAAGTAGTAGGCATACAATGGCTGCCCTGGCTCTGAACGGAAAGGATACAAGGTTGAACGCACATTGTCGCTGTGATAGATATAACTGCTGGTATAGCCATCCAAATCTTTCAGTTTATTTTGAATCGTTGAAAAGTTTCCGTTGACCGTATAGCTGAGCGCTCCAATTCGTCCTTTATACAGAGCTGAGAATTCAAACCCCTTATTTTCAACTGTTCCCACATTTGATGTTGGACCATCATTAACACCTGTGTGTGCATTGGCGGCATTGGTCATGATCATGTCGTTCGTATTCTTCACAAAATAATCGGTGGTAATTTCAAGTTTTCCTTTGAATAAGGACAAATCCATACCCACATCAGATGATTCGGATGTTTCCCACTTCAGATCAGGATTTGACTGCTGTTTCACGTAGTAACCCGGAACCTGCTGAGCATTGCCTTCACCCAGCGTCGGACGTTGAGAAGACATTGGCACGTTATAGGCATAATAGCCTACCGACTGAATATTACCAATTTGTCCCCAGGAAGCACGTATTTTCATTGAATTGATCCATGAAATACCACTCAGGAATGATTCATTGCTCAGTTTCCAGGCTGCTGATGCAGAAGGAAACAAGTCGCTGTTATTCTTGCTGCTCAATCGCGATGTCTGGTCCCGGCGGATGCTTCCTGACAGGAAATATTTATCGTCGAAATTGTAACGAATACGTCCGATCATCGAAGTCAGCGCATCTTCGTAGGCATCACTTGAGTATGAATTGATAGACCCGGCATTCTCAAGGTAATGATACCAATCTTCTTCCCGTGCGAAATCCTGTGCATTCACCGAGTTATACTCGTATTTGGTATGCTGTGCAGAGTAAACACCTGTAAAATCAAGATGATGTTTGTCGAAGGTTTGAGTATAACTCAACTGGTTATCCCAAATCCATTTATTACGTTTCGACCAACTTTGGTTCAGGTAGTTCATTTCTGATGGACGCCCGCTTTCCGGAATTTTTGGTGTAAACTTTTTGTATTCAGAATCCTTTTGGCTCAATGAGAAAGACGAGCGGTATTTCAGTCCTTCAAGCAGATCAACTTCACCGTAGACATTGGCATCAATATAGGTCGTTGGATTGTTTGTTGTTGTCCGTTTCAGCAATGCAACCGGGTTGTAAACATCACCATAAGACCCGGCATAGGCAGAGCCCTCAGGAGCAACCCCATGAAAATTACCGTTCTCATCGTAAACCGGAGCCGCCGAAGGCATATAAACGGCATTGATAATTGCTCCGGAATAACTGGAAGAAGTGTTTGTACCAACCGCTTCTTCATTGGAAACATAGAGGTTTTCACCGATCCTGATCTTGTCAGTCAAATTGTATTGAGACTTTACACGTATACCAATTCGTTCGGAATAGGTGTCAATCAGTAAACCTTCTTTTTTACGGTAGTTAAATGAAGCGCTGTAAACCCCTTGATCACTCCCTCCGCTTAAAGCAACATTGGCACTATACACAGAAGCATTTCTGAAAATCGCGTCAATCCAATTGGTACGGTTTACTGCACCCCACGGGTTTTGCGCAATATCGCGGGAAGGATCACGGGTGGCACCGCTATTATCAGCCGCGGTATTGTAAGCCTGATTTTGCTCTTCGGCAGTCAAAGGAGTCGGCAAATTACCAGCTTTTTGAATGCCGGCATACACATCAACGTGAAGCGAAAGCTTACCCGCTTTACCACTCTTTGTTGTAACAACGATTACCCCCGATGAAGCCTGAGCGCCATAAATAGCAGCAGAAGCAGCATCTTTCAAAACAGTTACCGATTCAATATCATTCGGATTCAGATTACCGCCATAATAAGGCATTCCGTCAACAACCCATAACGGTGACTCTGAATTTACAGATCCAATACCACGAATAGTGATTGTTGGCGTACTGGTTGGGTCGCCACCTTGTTGTTGAACGGTAACACCAGGAAGATTCCCCTGCAAAAAGTCCTGGATATTTGCCACCGGACGACTGGAAATCTGATCCATATTGGAAACCGTTGATACGGCTCCGGTGAGATCACTCTTTCGTGCAGACCCGTAACCAATTACCAGTACATCATTTAAACTTGTTGATTCATTGTCCAAATAGATTTTGAAATTCTGTGAACCAACAAATTCACGATCTGCGGTCTGAAAACCGATAAATGAAATCTGCAACTCCCCTTTTTCAAGTTTTGTTTCGAAGGAAAATCGCCCTTCCATGTCAGTTATTGTTCCCTCAACGGTATTCTTTATCCGGATACTGGCTCCGACAAGAGGCTGGTCTCCTTTTTCAAAGACAACCCCTGTTAGCTTTGTTTGCGCCATTGCCGTCACAGACAAAATAACAAGTGTAAGCAAGAATGTTAATTTTTTCATTTTCTAAAATTTGATTTTAAAGAATAAGACTTTGGACTTTCTTTTTTTCTTGAAAAAAAACATGCGACCTTCCGGTTACCCGACTGATCGAAAATTTGATCGTGAAAGTATCCGGAATTGATAATTTCGGAGGGGACAGATTTAACTAAAATGGTGGATACAGCTTGCAGCAGGTAGATGATTCGCCCTTTAAAGGTGGACTTTTCTTGCATTAATCATGACTTAACACAAGGGTGATTTTGGGATAAAATCAAATGGAAGAGGGGTCAACACTTTCGGCTTGCAATTCTCGGTATTTTGAAGGACTCATCCCAGCTTCCCTGATAAAACAACGGCTGAAATACTTCGGATCATTGAATCCAACCTGATCGCTGATTTCGTTAATTGTCATGCCTTCTTTAATCAACAGTTGTTTGCTTCGCTTAATCCGAACCGACCGGATAAAATCAGTTGGCGTCATCTGTACCAAATCCTTCAGTTTACGATAAAACTGCATTGTGCTCATTCCTAATTCAGAGGCCAGCTCAGCCTGTCCAAAGTCAGGATCGGACAACCTCTTCTCAACCACCGATTTTAAGCGTATTAAAAAGCGGTCGTCAAAGGTTTCCACCTTTTCATCCTCGGGTTGAATGGCCAAATCAACACTTACAGCTTTTATCAGCCGTTGGTCGCGATTCAGCAAATTCGATAATTTCATATCCAGCAACTCAGCATCGAAGGGTTTTGTGATAAAGTCGTCAACTCCGGCTAAAAGCGCTTCCTTGCGATTTTCGTTTTGGTTTAAAGCCGTTAAAATGATAAATGGCGTATTTTGATAACGGGAATCTTTCCGGACGAGTTTGCAGAATTCAATCCCGTCCAGTTCGGGCATCATCCAGTCTGAAAGAATCAACTTAATTCCCCCTTGTTTATTCAGAAACCGAATAGCCTCCATCCCGTTCTTACAAGCAACAACAGTATAGCTGGAAGATAATAGTCCTTTCATATATTCGCGAAACTCATCATGATCCTCAACCAGCAGGATCCGCTCACCGGCTTGATTTGGAACTTCTGTTGAATCCGATTCAGCCAGACCAGATTCTGATCCGGATAATGGTCTGAACAGAGGCAAATGAACCTGAAAGGTACTGCCTTCACCCGCCAAACTTTCTACAGACACCTGTCCCCCAAGTAGTTTTGCAAAATCATTGACCAAAGACAAGCCAATACCTGAACCGGAATTTTTGCCGGGCACTGACTTTCCAACCTGGTAGTAGCGCTCAAATATCAGTTGAATCCGGTCGGCAGGGATACCAATCCCATTATCGGCAACCACCACTTCCAGCTCTGTTTCGTTTACCTTCAACTGACAATGAATACGTCCTCCTTCGGGAGTGAATTTCAAGGCATTCGCAAGCAGATTGAATACAATTTGTTGCAACTTATCGAAATCATACCGGCATTGGTATTCCTTTTCATCACAAAGAAACTGAAAATCCAACCCGTTCATTTTGGCTTGCTCTGTAAATTGTTTGAACACGGAATAACAGATATCCACAACATCGCCCTGTGTGTAAACCAGTTGCAAACCTCCTGTTTCCAATTTCCTTTTATCGAGCACCTGTTCCAATAACTTCACAACATATTCCGAATTTCGCTGTATTTGTTCCAATTTGGGTCGAAACTCACCAGGTAATAACGGGCTCTTGATCAGTTCACTTAAAGGCATTTTCATCAAAGACAAGGGGGTTCGGATATCATGCGAAATATTCATATAAAACTGCTCTTTAATCAAGTTCAACTCCTCCAATTTCTGGTGCATTTCCAACAAGTGATCGCGTTGAGCCAAAATCTGATCGCGTTGAGCAGCAACTTCGGCGTTCTTTTCTTCCAATGAGTGGTTAATTTCCTGTAGCTGTCTTTTTTGTCTTTCGATCTTTTTTGTCCGCTTAGCTACTTTTGCCTCCAGTTTCAGGTTTTCCTTCCGAATTTTTCGAATGCGCAAGCGGCTGTAAACAATGACAGCCACGCCAAAACCAGCCAGCATAACGATCCAAAAATAAATCTCCATCCAAAAAGGCTTTCCGATAGAGAAATCGAATACCGGAGAGGGTGCCGACCAGCGGTTGTCGGCATTAGCCGTTTTAACAAGCAAGCGATATTTTCCCGGTGGCAGCTTTAAATAATCGATCTGTCGGATCGCCCCTTCAAAGATCCGGAAATGCTTATCCTCCGGAAATAGTTTGTAGGCTATTTTGCTTTTATGCGGCGTATTGACCTGAATCGCCTTCAGTGCAACCGATAAATTGTTTTCCCATGAATTAAAAGTAAAAACCGAATCACAATCGCGGGAATAAGCAACATCATCGATTTGCTTTCCATTCATGGAAACTGACTCCAGCAAAATTGTTGGTACATTTAGTGAAATTTTCAAAGAATCCGGGTGGAAGTTGACTACCCCATTGCTTCCTCCAAAAAAGAGATCGCCTTTCGGGCTTTGAAAAGCAGCGCCTTCTGAATACTCGCTTATCAGGTCAATATCTTCCCGATCATAAATCCGAAGCTCATGTGTTTCCAAACAGATTTTCAGCAAGCCTTTTGGGGTACTACACCAAAGCTCTTTCTTATCATCCCTGAAAATCCGGTAGATTATTCCCGATAAGATTTTCTGATTCAGCCACCCGTAATCCTGAATTTTTCCCTCTCGGTCTATACAATTAAGACCACCGAAACATGCTACCCAGATACTTCCGGCCTGGTCCTCATAGATATCAAAAATGCTGTTCGTTACTAAACGGTTACCGGCTGTTGCTTCAACAAAATAGTGCTGCTCAATTTGATGATTTTCAGTATTCAAAACATAAACACCTTGGCCTTCAGTCCCAATCCACAGATGCTTTTCCTGTTGAAGGTAAAGCTTCCGAATGTTTGCTCCTTTCAACTCCGTCAAGGTATCCAGACTTGTAAAATTCCCGCTGGATCGGTCAAAGTAATCTAAACTGCCCCATTCACCCAAAAACAAATTCCCATTATGACCTTCGGCAATACTGTATATCCGGCCATTGGTTGGAAATTGATTTCCTTTGCCAAAGGGCCAATATTTCTTTTCCTTTGTCACAGGATCAATTCGGCAAAGACCGCCATAGGTACCAACCCAGATAAACTGATCGCGGGTTTGATAAATACACCTAATCCAGTTCCACTCTTTACTTCTGCTCCCCTGCGAGAGATCAAGCTTTTCAAAACCATCTCCCTTGCTAACTAAAATCCCGCTGTTATAGGTTCCTACCCATAATTTACCATTGCTTTCCTGAAAAATTGACCGGACAGACGATTGCACCGGATTCTCTGAACCCGAATAATCAGGAATATAGGTGAATTGATTTTCCTTGTTGAATGCCACACAAACTCCGGCATCTTTTGTTCCGGCCCAAACATTACCCAATCGATCTTCAAGAACACAATAAACCTCGTTATTCGGTATGTTGTACGGAAGCGCTGCATCCTGATGGTAATGGACGGCTAAACCAAAATTCCGATTGGGGATAAAATAGATCCCTTTGTTCCGGGTCGCGATCCAGACATGAACTTGATCCGGTGAAAATGAATAGGAAAACAATTCCGCGAGCGGGTCAATTTCTGCCAATCCGTTTTCGATTGAATCCTTTTCCGACGACAAGCTTCCCGGCACGAACTGTCCTTCCTCTGCAAAGGAATCCTTTTTTGAATCGTAGCGATAACGATGTTCATTATAGTTAAAACTGAATGTTCCGCTTGAGTCAACAAAAAGTGATAACGCTGCATATTTGGAATCAAAATACTGCGGATATAATTTACACATTCCTTGATCACCAAGTAAGCGGATCAAGTGATTATTTTCAAACAGCGCCCATACATTTCCCAGGGAATCAACTTTTACATCCATGATGCTGCCCAGGGCAAGCGGCTCTTTCGTAAGGCCATCAAAAGGACGAACAGTATGAAAACCAAACCCATCGTAAAAACACAGTCCATCATAAGTTGCAAACCAAATACGTCCCAACTGATCCTGGGCGATACCTAAAACAGTATTGCTTGGCAAACCATCATCAGTCGTAAACTGCTCAATTTCGTTATGGTTGAACGCCAATGAAGTGTTAAAAAAGCAGCCAATAATAACGAAGAAAAAAATATATCGCCCTGTCATCTGTAAAATCCGGATTTGAGCCCGAAGAACGACATACAATGCGATTCCGCTGTTATTTCAACTTTATTTATAGATTAACAAATGAAAATCAAAACTTATAAATTTATGTAAGTAGTGCGAATAATTTAGTGTCATGTTTCGAGTCTTTAACAATTTGTGATAGAAGCGAAACCGAAAATATCAAATAGGTCCGTGACCTTATAAGGTAGGTCCACACAACCAAATCAAATCATTAAATCAACCTTTAGAAACGAAACGTGCGATATATACGTTATTCATACAGAAACAATGATTTAGAAATATGAAACGACTACAACTATTACCCATAGCGCTGCTTCTGATGAGCTTATCCGTGTTTTCGCAGGAAAGCAATCCGGTGGAACTCTTTGAAGGACGCGGAATCACCAGCACGCCCCAACAAATCATGGATTTGAGTTACCAAAACTTGCAGAAAGTGCCGATACGCGCCAATTTACCGGGCGTTGAAGTGTTGATCCTTGACAACAATCAACTTACCGAGCTGCCAAACTGGATTAACAACCTGACCAACCTTCGGATTTTATCTGTCCGAAACAATAACCTGCAAGAAGTAAGCTCGCTACTCTCCCACTGCACAAAACTCGAACAGTTACATTTGAATGGCAATGCTGCCTTAACCGATTTGCCCAACCTAAGCAGCTGCCGCAACCTGATGCTGGTAGATGTGGTTGACACCCGCATTCGGGAAATCCCAGCACACATTCGTGCGATGAACAACCTGTACTATTTCAAATACAATCCTGGAAAAAAGTAGATTGGATAGCGAACGGAGGCTGGAATAGTGAGGGTTTCACTTCGAGTGAAGCCCTTACTCGCAAGCTACGAGTAGCGATCAATATTAAATCGGTTTTGGGCTAAAGCCCCATCGTTGCAGGCTGTTTGGTCTCCCCCGGATAAATCCGGGGGTTACTGATACCGTCTTTGGCTTCCCATCGGAATAATCCCGAGGTTACTGATGCTGTCGCTGGCTTCTCATCAGATGAATCCGGAAATTACTGATGGTGCTCCTGCCCCAGCGGAATTCGGGGATCGCTGATCGTTCGTTTCTGCCTTGGTCATAGCCGGGGGACTCACCGATGGGACTCATTATCTTTCTTCCGCTAACTGTGGGGGCCGCACCAGTCAGTAACCCGGCCCTTTAAGGCCGGGCAGTTACGCCGACTCAAGCCGGGCTTTAGCCCAAACCTATACTGCCCACATTTGAGCAAAGCGGCAACTGCCTGTTCCTCTGAAAACAGTCCCGATTACAACAGAAACTGGCCGAGTAAGGATTTCATAAGCCCGAGTAGGGTTGAAGGCTGTCGAGTAAGGTTTGAAGGCAGGCGAGTAGGGTTGAAGGCAGTCGAGTAAGGTTTGAAGGCAGGCGAGTAGGGTTGAAGGCAGTCGAGTAAGGTTTTATGCCTTTCGAGTAGACTTTTTACTCGTCCGAGTAAGGTTTTTAGCTGTCCGAGTAATACTCGGGTTGCATTTCTGCTTACTCGAATGGCATTTCCGGTTACTCGGATTGCATTTCCGATTACTCGGGTAGTATTTCTTGTTACTCAGGCTGAATGTTCATTTACTCGGGCCTGTTTTGGATTAATCGGGTTTCGCTGAACATTTATCCGCTCTGCGGTATGGGTTACCCGGAAACAAATAATCCCACCTGGCTGGAGGGCTTGTTGTACTCGTTCGAACCTTGATTGCGTTCAAGACACGTCTCTATATTGAATAGTTTACTGATTCTTGTTGTTATCCCAAATATTTGAAATGATCCCTAATTTGCCCCAGCCATTTGGTTCAAGTCCGAAGGAAAACGAATGCGCTTCGCGGTATCATTGCCATCAGGAGACACGCCCATCTTTTCACTAATCAAAGCGTAAACCGTCTTTACCCAATCATCATCCGCATTCAGGCTTTCGGTGAAGTGAAACTCACTTCCGCCGAGTTCCATAAACAAATCGCGGTACTGTTCGCCAATCTCCAGCGTCGTTTCCAGGCAGTCGGCCACAAACGATGGCGATACCACCAACAGTTTGCTATTGCCTTTTTCGGCAAGTTCCTGGATTGTTGCATCGGTGTATGGCTTGATCCACGGATCTTTTCCCAGCCGGCTTTGAAACGATGTTGTATATTTCACTTCATCCAGCCCCAGCTTTTGGGCAATCAAATCGGTCGTTTCAAAACAGGCCGACCGGTAGCAATAAGGCTTGCGGGCATTGCAATGTGCGCATTTGTTTCCGGTATGACTACACCAAGCTGCTCCAGCTTCATTCATATTGTCCAAGTGCCGCTCCGGGATCCCGTGGTAACTGAACAGAATGTGGCCAGACTCATATTTCAGCATATCGTGTTTCACCTTATCAGCAAAATTCTGAATATACTGCTCATGATTGTGATAACTGTTCACAAACTGAATGCTTGGAATCACATTCCACTTTTGCACAATGGCCATCACTTTTTCAGCAATGGAACCAGTAGTTGCCGAAGCATATTGTGGAAACAGCGGAAAGACAATAATCTCATCAACCTGCGCTTCACGAAGTTTTTGCAAACCTTGTTCTATGGAAGGATTCTGGTAGCGCATGGCTAGTTCAACGATTACATCATTCGAAAAATGGGTTCGTAATTTGGCTACCAAAGCTTTCCCGTAAACAAAAAGCGGAGAGCCGTCCTCCATCCAAAGTTTCTGATATTCGACCGATACTTTAGGCGCCCGAAAAGGTACAATGATGAGGTTGACCAACAACCAGCGTTTCCAAAAAGGAATGTCGATAACACGCCCGTCCATTAAAAATTCGCGTAAATAAATCCCAACATCTTTTGATGACGGAGAATCTGGGGTTCCGAGATTAACAACTAAAATGCCTGTTCGTTTCATACTGGTTATTTATAGTAATTTCACTGAATGGTCTGGAGTTCTTTCAGTTCTCTGGAAACAACTACACACCTGAATTTCACCAATTCGATTCCGGTGACTACAAAGATAATAAACAAATAACAGCACAATTGTTCTATTAAGGTCACGGACCTATTTGATATTTTCGGTTTCGCTTCTATCACAGATTGTTAAAGACTCGAAACATGACACTAAATTATTCGCACTACTTACCATCTCAAAACCTTTCCAACTTTACTCCCACGATTGAGCTATTATAAAACTGGGCAAGGCCAGCTGATCAAAACCGCCAATTCACCCTGGCTATAAAAGCAAAGGTTATTTTACGGGCACTTTTGGCAAACACCTTCCATAAGCATGAATACATGCCGTATTTTAAAGCTTTCCGGCAAAATATTCTTTCATAATTTCATCCAGAATCTCCTGAGACAAAGGCTTGTTCACATATTTGGAGATTTCCGAAATTTGCCTGGCTTTTTCCTGATCATCCGGATTGGGCGAAGTGGTAAGCATAACCACAACAATTTGACTTTTTTTGGTGTTTATCAGATTTTTATATTCTTCCAGGAATTCCCAACCATCCATTCCCGGCATATTGATATCAAGGAAAATGAGATCGGGTTGCGGGTGCAGTCCTTCTTCTGTCTCTCGTAGATATTCCAAGGCCTTTTGTCCACTTTTTATGGCTACCACATGATCCGTGCAAGCGGCCTCTTTAATAACAAGCGTATGAAGAAAATTATCGGCTTCATTATCATCGATCAATAAAATGCTTTTCAATTTCGTTTTCATTTGATTACAATTATTCGTTTTCAGTTTTAATGGTAAAACAAAATGCACTTCCTTTTTCGGGGGTTGAATTAACCCAGATTTTACCACCATGCAGATCTACAATTTTCTGACAATGGGCAAGCCCAATGCCCGTTCCATCATATTCATCCCGTGTATGCAAACGCTGAAAAATCACAAAAATCTTTTTCTTGTGCTTATCGGCAATACCGATGCCGTTATCTTGCACCTCAAACTGCCAGTACCCCTTTTCCTTTTGTGCCGATATTTTAATTTGAGGAGCCGTGTCTCTTTTACGAAACTTAATGGCATTGGTAATCAGGTTCTGAAAAAGCAAGCGAAGTTCGGTTTGATACCCTTGAACCTTTGGTAAGCTGCCAACTTCAAAACTTGTGTTTGTATCTTTAATCCGGGACGACAAATCTTGCTGAATTTCATGAATTAGTTAGTATCTGATTTCTACTGCCAAATCAAGACCAATAATGGCATCCCCGGCCTGATCAATAATGAAATGATTCATTCCTGATATCGTATTAAATTACCCTTCCTTTGGCTGCTTCAGATCGATAAAAATCGTGCACAGCCGCCACTTTAAGTTTTCATTCTTCGATCTGTCCCGAGATGCAAAAAATGTCCGGATTGTTCGGATAATCCCTTATATGAATCGCATAATTGAGAAATCTATGATTGAAAACACATCAATAGACCAGATAGTTCGAACAATACCTATTATTTATAATATATAGACTTTTTCGGGTGGTATTGACTAGCACTGAAAATTTTGCTAGTTTGGCTAGCTGAAACAAATCATATTCAAAACAAAAAGATCTTATGAAAAAATACCTCATCCTAAGCGGATTGATCATCCTGAGCCTGTTCGCATTTTCGCAGCAACGGTACAAATGCATCATTATTCCCGTTCAATTCCCCGAAATCGGCAAAGATCTTAATCCATATGGTGTTAGTACCGCACTTCAAAAGGTATTCAATGAAAAAACATTGACCCATGCTTTTCATGGTGCCGACATGGAAGAAGATTATTGCGATGCGCTAACCGTCAACCTTGTTCCCGTAAAAAACATGTTTAAAAACAAACTGAAGGTGGAGCTGCGAGATTGCAGAAACCAGGTAATCTGGTGGCGCGAAGGAACCGGAAACTCGAAAGAATTTAGAAAAGGCTATGCCGAGGCTATCAGCGATGCGTTAAGCGAACTGGATGATATTCCGGTGAATCCCAATGCATCGCCCACCGTCGCTCCGGTGGCCAAAGAAACTCCCACTGAAAAGCCTGTCGTTTCACAACAAGCCCCAACGATGCCGGCAACCACTTTATCAAGCATAAATCAACCAGAGGAAGTCGTGTACAAACCGACCATGCTTTTCTACAACTACACTTATTTTATTGACTTGGTTGATGCAGGAAATGGAAAGAAGAAACTGATTATTCTGAATGGAGAACTGCTTGGCTACGACAATTTAGCATTGATCGGAACGCTAACACCGTCAGGCTTAGGCGATGTTTTCACCTTGGAATGGAGTAATCCAAGCGGCGAAATTGTACGGGGTGTTGCTAACTTAACGGCTCAAGAGTTGAAAATTTCTTTGCCCGAGGCTGAAGAGCTGAAAGTCATCACCCTTCAGAAGTATTAAATTGGCGGGGGGGGGGCAATAAATGAGTCTACATTTTTTCAGATACCCCAGGCGATTTGAAAGATTCAAGCCTTATGCTTCAATTCGCAAATCATATTTCTCAAGTAAACCAACTAAGCCGGACTGCGAAAACCGGGCCTTTTTCAGATAGTTTTCTTCCGGGTCAATGGTATAGCCGATTGCTGTTCGAAAATCTGCTTTTTCGAGCCTGCTTCGATAAAAGGTTGACCCGGTGAGAATACAATCTTCGAATGTTGATTCAGCTAACTGACATGCTGTAAAATCACACTCAATTAGCGAACAATGCTCAAAGCGGGTTTGCTTCATTTTCTTTTTGGCGAACAGCGCATAATCCAGTTGGCACGAGTCAAACGCCACCTGAAACAGAAAATCGCTGCACAAGCTGAAATCAAATCCCATCAGTTTACAACGTTTAAAGCGGACATCTTTGAGTCCAGTTGCATTGAGTTTGACCAACATGAAATTACAATCTTCAAAGCTGCAATCCAGAAAATCAGTTCCGATCAAATCACTGTTCAAAAATGAGCAATTCACAAATCGGCAGCCGTCAAACTCGCAACCAGCAGGCCGCTCTTTCAAAAAATCAACTTGGGTATAGGTTTTATCGTAATTTGCCTGTTCAATCATTAGCATCATTTTTTTACCGGCAAAGTTATCTGAACTTGTCTTTAAATGGAAACAAGAATCGCCCAAAATTAAAATTTGGTTCCTTCGACAAAAGTTGTGATAATTGTAACAAAATTTCCAGTTGAGCATCATAAATCGTCGATTCTTGTGTTCCGGTTTTTATTGATTTGTGAGTTTAGCTTTTGAAATAATTGATCACTTTAGACTGTTACCTTTAAATTTATGAAGAAGAGTAAACTGTTGCTGTTTTTGTTTTTGGCACCGCTTGTTCTAGCCGCCCAAATTGATTCGCTTCAATTAAACCGGGCTTTTATCAAAAAAGGGTGGGATGATACCAAAACCTTATTTACTGCTCCTGCCCACTGGGACGGGCGCGACTGGGCAACTTTTGGTGTGGTTTCAGCATCGGTGGCCAGCCTGTTTCTGGTTGATGAACCCGTGCAAAAGGCGTTTCAAAACTGGAATGAACATGCCGGCAGGTCAGGCGAACGGATATCTGCCAACTTTCTGGAACCTTGGGGAAAGAAGTATTCATTGGCGATAGTGGGTGGCTTGATGGGCTATGGTTTGCTGACAAAAAATGGTAAAAGTCAATCAACCGCATTGCTGGCAGGCGAAAGCTTTGTATTGGCCGCCCTGCTCCTGCAAATTCCCAAACAATTAATTGGCAGATCGCGTCCGAACTCCGGAGAAGATCCATTTCAGTTCAATGGCCCATTTAAAGGTTCTGGCTTACCATCAGGGCACACGACAGCGGTTTTTGCGGTCGCCTCCGTATTTGCAAACCAGTATTCCGACTCCCCAACTGTTCCAATCATCTCCTACTCGATTGCTACTGTCGTAGGTTTATCTCGCATTTACGATAACCAACACTGGTTAAGCGATGTGGTTGGAGGTGCTGCATTGGGGATTGCCGTGGGAAACCTGGTGAGTGGTAAACACAACAAAACCAAACGGGTGGCCATCCTTCCATTTTCTTCGGGACGGATACAAGGGCTGCGGCTGGCATATACCCTGTAACAAAAAAAGAGAATGCATAAAAAAAATAATTACTTTTAGCCTGTTCAATCAACAAACAGCTTAAGGCATATGAAAAAGTGGGGGTCTTTCATTTTAGTGATATTTTTACTTGGATCCTGCTCGTCAGGGAAAAAAGCACTGGATCGGGGCGATTATATTGAAGCAATAGAAAAAGCGGTAAATCGCCTTAGTAGCGACCCAAACAATAAAAAAGCCAAACAAGTAGTCAGCAATGGTTACTCACTGGCCATGGATTATTACCAGGAAGAAATTGATCATATTCTGAGTAGCAATGACGCCTTTAAGTGGGGAAAAACGCTTAACATCATGAACAGGGTCAATCACCTGAGCAACCTCATCCGACGAGTTCCGGCAGCCCGCAGCCTGGTACCATCGCCCAAAATGTACACTTCTGAGCTAAACCAGGCCACCGAGCGGGCAGCTGAAGAACGCTACCAAGCCGGTCTCATCAGCTTATCGCGCCCAAGCCGCGAAGATGCCAAAGATGCTTATTACCACTTCTCACAGGCCGACAACCTGATTCCCTCATACAAAGATGTTTTGGAAAAAATGTATGAAGCCAAAGACCGAGCAACCATTCACGTCATTCTTGAATCAGTTGCACTGCCTTTGAAACGCTATGAATTGTCGTCTGAATTCTTTTACGAACAAGTGATTAACCGGATGAAGCAGCGCTTTCCAAGTTCGGGGTTTGTCGCATTTTACACTCCCGAAGAAGCAAACAAGCAAAAAGTTCAATATCCCGACATGGTCGTTCGAATGGAATTTTATGACTTCTTTATAGGACAACCACAGCACTTTGAAAAAGAGGAAACCCTTGACCGTGTAGTCGAGCGCGAAGTCGAAGTGAAGGTCAGCCGTGATTCCACACGTATTGAAAAACGCCAGGAACGACTGAGAGGGAAAATCAAAATTATTACTGATGAAGTTACATCACAAGGGCTGCTCAATGTAAAGATTGAAGAATTTCAGACACAAAAACTGATCTTGAGTGAAGAAGTGCCGGGCGAGTTTTTATGGCGAAATCAATACGGCATTTTTGTCGGCGATGAAGGAGTATTAACCAAACAGCAGGTCCGTATTATCAACAATAGAGCTGTTCCCCCGCCAGGGCCGCAGGATTTGTTTGTCGAATTTACCAGGCCAATCTACAGTCGCTTAACTGATCGGCTAAGTCAGTATTTCAACAAATACAACTAATCATTTTATGCTGAGAATTGTTCTCTGTTGAAAATATACCTCATATGAATAAACTCGATAAACTTCAGCCACAACCCTTGTGGAACTATTTTGAAGCCATTTGCCAAGTTCCCCGCCCATCAAAAAAAGAAGAAAAAATTCGCGCCTTTCTGCTCAAATTTGCCGCACAAAAAGGACTGGAAGCCAAATCGGATGCCATAGGCAATGTATTGATTTGCAAACCAGCAACAGCAGGGAAAGAAAATGCGCCCACCGTCGTGCTGCAATCGCACATGGACATGGTTTGTGAAAAAAACAGTGACAAAACATTCAATTTTGATACCGACGCCATTATTCCGGTGGTGGACGGCGAATGGGTGAAAGCCGATGGAACAACCTTGGGTGCCGACGACGGTATTGGCATGGCGGCCCAAATGGCCATTCTAACTTCAAACGATATTGTTCACGGACCAATTGAATGTCTGATTACGGTGGATGAAGAAACCGGATTGAGCGGTGCTTTTGCTTTAAAAACCGGATTCTTGAGCGGAAAGATCTTAATCAATCTCGATTCCGAAGATGATGGCGAGTTATTTATTGGCTGTGCTGGAGGAATCGATACATTAGGAACACTGACGATTGAAAAAGAGAAGACGCCGGGAAAATCGTTTGCCATGAAAATTATGGTGAAAGGGTTGATGGGCGGCCATTCTGGCGATGACATCCATAAGGGACGTGGAAACGCTATAAAAATCCTGACCCGCTTCCTATGGCTGGCCATTCAGAAGTATGGCGTTCGCATAGCTGATTTTGATGGAGGGAACCTGCGCAATGCCATTGCACGGGAAGCAACTGCTACAGTAATTGTGCCCAGCGTACAAAAAGAGCAGTTGGTTGCTGAGATCAATATGTTTTCGGCTGATGTTGAGTTTGAATACGAACGAACTGAACCCAACTTGGTTGTCGACCAAAGCTCTACCATCATTCCGGAAAAAGTGCTGACACAGGCCAGCCAGGAAAATTTACTCAACTTATTGTATGCCTGCCCTCATGGTGTATTGGAAATGAGCACCCGTATGAAAGAAATGGTTGAAACCTCAACCAACCTGGCATCAGTTAAATTCGTTGATAAAAAGACCTTGCTAATAACCACCAGCCAGCGCAGCGAGATTGAAAGCCGCAAATATTTTGCATCCGAAATGGTTCGCTCGGTTTTTGAATTGGCTGGCGCCGAAGTCAAATATTCCGATGGCTACCCTGGATGGACTCCTAACCCTTCAAGCCCTATTCTCAAAATTGCAGTCGACTCATATATCAAGCTATTTGGCCAAAAACCAATTGTACGCTCCATTCACGCCGGACTCGAATGTGGCCTCTTTCTCGAAAAGTACCCAGAACTGGACATGGTGTCCATTGGACCAACCATTTTAGGCGCTCACTCACCCGACGAACGGATCAATATTCATACTGTCGACAAATTCTGGAAGCACTTGGTTGATATATTGGTATCAGTTTGTTAGTTTTAGAATTTTATTTTCATAAAAACTAAAAAGATCGACTTTTGAAATTTAGTACCAAAACCCGGTATGGAATTCGTGCAATGCTTGAAATTGCAAAGGATCAATCGCAGAGTGGTGTTTTCCAAAAGGACATTGCCCTAAACCAAGGATTGTCAGTCAAATACCTCGACCAAATTATTCATGGACTGAAAACGGCCGGCTTAATCATTAACCTGAGAGGGAAAAAAAGCGGCTACATTTTAACCCGTCCGCCAGCAGAAATAACCATGCTTGATATTTACAATGCTTTTGATCCAGGTATTTGTGTGATTGACTGTATGGTCACAGGATTTATCTGCGACCGCAGGGAAATTTGTAAGGTGAAGGGATTTTGGGAGAATTTAAATACGATGATTGTTGACTACTTTAAAAGCGTAACCCTTGAAGATCTTCGCAATAATAAAATCATTCTGGATCATTAAATTTCAGTTAAATGTCTTCAGCCAATTGAATCCGGCTTCTTTTTCATAAAAAATTCTCGCTTTTATTTTTGCCCCGGATAATCTGTCTTTAAGCAAAATAGCCAATGCGATTCCGATCGGCGAATTACTAATATATGCGACTCTCACCTCCTCAAATTCAGACAGCTGCCTGATAATCAATTCAGCCAGATCATCCAGATCAGCAGGCTTTAGTCCTGGAGTTGCCCCTCGGTGATCATGCAGAATTCTAATCCTCCCCGGTAATTCCATCTTTACAATTAACTCAAAAAACGCTACAAAGTCTTCCAACTTTGTCTCTCCAAAAAAACAGGTTTGAATAATACCCATTTCTTCTTTCACCTCAAATTTATTCATCTTATTGCACACACAATTTGGGTGCAAAATTATTCATTTTTCTTAAAAAACAGTCAATTGTACTTTAAAAGCCAAAGGCAGAAGTTTAAACATCATCTTGCTTTAGTCTTTCAAAATAATAAGGGTTGCTGAGAATAACGGCAGCGATTTGTGCATACCTTTGCGCCTTCAAATTCAAGCAATGATTTTATGGGCCATTTATTCAATCCAAAATTAATCAGTGTTCTCAGGCACGGTTACACGAAAAAACAGCTTTCAAAAGACTTATTTGCTGGCGTTATCGTTGGTATTGTTGCGCTACCTCTGGCAATTGCCTTTGCGGTAGCCTCCGGAGTCTCGCCCGAGAAAGGCTTAATTACCGCGGTTGTTGCCGGATTGCTGATTTCAGCCTTAGGTGGTAGTCGGGTGCAAATTGGCGGCCCAACCGGAGCTTTTATTGTTATTGTTTATGGAATTGTACAAACGCATGGGCTCGACGGACTAATTATTTCAACCATGATGGCAGGCGTCTTCCTGATTTTATTTGGACTCCTGAGACTGGGTTCTTTACTCAAGTTCATTCCGCACCCGCTCATCGTTGGTTTCACAAGCGGCATTGCCCTGGTCATTTTCACCACCCAAATCAAGGATGCGCTGGGACTGGAAATTACCAACCTGCCGGCTGATTTCTTACCCAAGTGGGGCAGTTACTTAGCCGAAATTGGATCATTCAACCCCATGGCTTTAGGAATCACACTTGTCACAATTTTCATCACCTTGTTTTTCAAAAAAGTAACCAGCAAAATACCGGGATCATTCGTCGCCATCATTTTCATTACTGCGATGGTTCAATTGTTCGACCTGCCGGTTACCACCATTGAGTCTGTTTTTGGCGAGATTCCAAAGAGTTTTCAGCTTGCTTTTCCTTCCATCGAATTCAGCAAACTGGGCAATTACCTCGCTCCTGCCCTCACCATTGCACTGTTGGGAGGGATTGAATCACTTCTATCAGCGGTTGTTGCCGATGGGATGATTGGTGGCAATCATCGCTCCAACACCGAGCTTATTGCCCAGGGAGTTGCCAATGTGATCACCCCTATTTTTGGTGGAATCCCAGCAACCGGAGCCATTGCCCGCACAGCAACCAACGTAAAAAATGGTGGGCGAACTCCAGTATCAGGCATTGTTCATGCCATTACCCTGCTGCTAATTATGTTGTTTGTAGGCCAATGGGCAAAACTTATCCCCATGTCGTGCCTGGCAGGAATTCTAATCGTGGTGGCCTACAACATGAGCGAATGGCGTTTGTTTGCGTCCATTTTGAAAGGATCGGGTTTTGACATTTTAATCTTGTTAGTCACCTTTTTCCTTACTGTTTTGGTCGATTTAACCTACGCCATTCAAATTGGCATTGTCCTTTCGGCCCTTTTGTTTATGAAACGGATGGCTGATGCCGGAACCAAAACCGAGATGGAAATTGACAGCGACGTGCTTGAAAATTATGCTACGTTACCTGAAGGTGTGGCAATTTATGAAATCAGCGGGCCTTTTTTCTTCGCTTCGGCCAAACAGTACAGTGCCACCTTAAAAAACATTGGGCAGCAATCGAAAGTCCTGATCATTCGCATGCGCCACGTTCCGTTCATCGATTCCACCGGACTGCATAACCTGAGAGATGTGATCAAAGATTTGCATCATTCGCACACCACGGTTATTCTTTCCGGAGTTCGCCCTGAAGTCCTGAAAGAACTGGAAAAGAACAAGGTTTTAGAGCTGCTGGATCCATCCATGATCTTATCTACTTTTGATTTGGCTTTGCAGAAAGCACAAGATTTTCTAAAATAAATAGCTGCGGTTTATTCCAAACCAGTTATAATAAGACGGGGCAGGCAATTGGTGTTCACTCTCGCTACGCTGTAGCCCTTAAATGTGGACAAGACGAATCTTTTCACCAATGCGCCACAACAATCATTCGCGTGGTTTGTTGGTGAAAAAAAATTGTTATGCCAGTTAATATTCCAGAAACAGATCAAAAAAGGGTAGTTATTGTTGGAGCCGGTTTTTCCGGGCTCAAACTTGCTCAGAAACTGTATAAAAAAGGCTTCCAAATTGTGTTGGTCGACCGCAACAACTACCACCAATTTCAACCACTTTTTTACCAAGTAGCTACCTCGGGCTTGGAACCCAGCTCCATCTCTTTTCCTCTACGGAAAGTCTTTCAGAAGATAAAAAACGTGTACGTTCGAATTGCCGAGGTAGAACGTATTCTTCCGGAGAAAAAAATAATTACAACCAGCCTTGGAACCATGTGGTACGATTATTTGGTAATTGCAACCGGCGCCAATACCAATTTTTTCGGCAACCAGGGATTTCAGGATTACAGCCTACCCATGAAGTCGGTTTCGGAAGCGTTATACCTGCGCAACCGTATTTTGCTGAATTTTGAAAAAGCGGTCACCCTGCGCGATCGCGAAGAATTACGCCAGCTAATGAGCGTACTCGTTGTTGGCGGTGGCCCCACCGGAGTGGAGGTTTGCGGCGCTTTGGCCGAGATGAAAAAATTTATTCTCCCCAAAGATTACCCGGATCTCGACTTCAGTTTGATGGAAATTACCTTGATTGAAGCCGGGCCCCATTTATTGAGTGGAATGAGCCACCAGTCCGGCGAAAAAGCAAAAAAATACCTCGAAGAACTGGGGATCAAGGTACTGCTGTCGCGCATGGTAACAAGCTACGACGGGCAAACGGCAAGCTTAAAAAACAACGACCCGGTTCAAACCCAAACCTTGATTTGGGCGGCTGGAATTGAGGGCCAAATGCCTGAAGGAATCAGCGCAGATAAAATAGAAAGAGGCAAGCGCATCAAAGTCAATCGTTTTAACCAGGTTGACGGGATGGACAGGGTATTTGCTCTGGGAGATATCGCCTACATGGAAACGCCCAAATACCCAAAAGGTCATCCACAAGTTGCCCAGGTTGCACTGCAGCAAGCCAACACGCTGGCCGATAACCTGACACGCGAACGAGAATCCAAAACCTGGGTTGAGTTTGAATACAAAGATAAAGGATCGATGGCTACCGTTGGACGCAACCGTGCCGTGGTTGATTTGCCTTTTATCCGCTTTGGAGGGGCACTGGCATGGCTTACCTGGATGTTTGTCCACCTGATGTCGATCGTCGGGGTCAAAAACCGGCTTCTGATCTTCATCAACTGGCTGTGGAAGTATTTTACTTTTGACCAGTCACTCAGACTCATTTTAAAAGCATCGGGCGACAAGATTCAACCTAACCAAGCTCCTCAGGCGAAACCGGAAGATCAATGTAAAAAGTAGTTCCTTTTGCTTCGATGCTCGAAAAGCCAACAACTCCTTGTAAATACCTCTCGCCAAGCAACTTCATACTATAAGTTCCAATTCCCCGGTTGTGACCTTTGGTAGAATAAGAGCGCTGAAAAATTTGCATCTGAACATCATGCGCCATATAAGTATTGTTGAAAACACTAAACCGGACATAATTTCCACAATCCTTCGCCTTTAAAATAATCGTGCCCCCCCTGGGAATAGCCTCCATCGCATTTTTGATCATATTAACCAATACCCGCGTCAACAAGGTTTGATCAGTCACAATTTCTTTATCAGTGATTTGATTGACAACTTCCGTGTGCTTTTCGTGAGCCATCACATGGAAACGAGCCTGATCGACCAGCTTACTGAGCAAACGGTCTATTTTAACCGGGGCAAAATGAGGGTGAAGCTCGCCCGATTCTGCTTTCATCATTTGCTGCTGTCCTCGAATCTCATCAATAATCTGCTCAGTCAACGAGCTGGCAATCTCCAGGTATTTCTCCTTTTTATCCTCCGAAAGCACAGGAATTAATTCTAAAATGCCACTTAACCCGCCCGCAAGATTCAACACATCGTGAAAAAAGAGCCGCTCCAATAAGGCTTTTCGTTTACGTTCCGTGATGTCCTCAATGGATACGATCAGGTATTTCTTCTCAAATTCAATGGGAGTAGCCGTGATCTCTAAGTCGAGTTGAAAAGTTTCCTGATCTCTTTGAGAGGTTATTTTGCACTCACGAACAACTTTTTTAGATTGCTTCCACGCCTCTTCAAATGCTGTTTTTGCACCACAGTATTCACACTTTTCAGTGGTGCCACATCCGCCTGTATCGTTGACTGCATTCACACAATTGAAAATCTCTCCGGGACGCATTCCCAGCACATGCTCCTCCAAATCGAGGTTGTACTTTTCCAACATGGTATCGTTCGAAAACACCACTTGATTCCGATCATTCAGGATGCAAATAACTGACGACAGGGAGGAAAGTATATCTTTGATGTACTTTATTCCTGTTATCTCAACTCTACTTTTGAGAATCTCTTCAAAAGATTCGCGGGCGAAGTTCCCATTTGTATTCATTTTTCTTTCAATAAACTGGGCGTACAAGATACAAAATTCCTTCATTTTGCCATAAGAAGATTCAGGGAGGGTGTACGACAAAATTCCCTTTCAGCAATAATTTCACAAATCAACCCGGATTTAATGACAACGAAAAACGCAAAAGACACAAAAAGGAAAACCCGAAGCATTCTACCCGAAGCGTTCTACCCTATTCCCGAAGCGTTCTACCCTATTCCCGAAGCATTCTCCCCTTCTCCCGAAGCATTCTCCCCTTCTCCCGAAGCATTCTCCCCTTCTCCCGAAGCATTCTCCCCTTCTCCCGAAGCATTCTCCCCTTCTCCCGAAGCATCCTACCCTTCTCCCGAAGCATCCTACCCTACTCCCGAAGCATCCTACCCTACTCCCGAAAGAGAATCTTCTATTCCCGAAGAAGAATCTTTTAGAATATATCTATGGCACCCAATAATATTATAGATATTTCCTAACAGAATGGATTGCTCCCCATGGACAGCTACCCTTTTATACACATCTCTATGAGTTTTGATCCTGACTTGAACTGGACTTTTTTCTAAGAACCAGAAGATAGAACACACTGGAAACGTGTCTATCCTTAAGCCCCCCACTTCGCCGGTAGGCGAAAGAAGCGTAGGCCGAAAACCGCGACACCGGAGTTCGCACCATCGCAGGTGGTTGGATTTCCTGCCCTTGTAAAAGGAAAGGTGTTCCGATGGACATCGGAACGGAAGGGTCAGAAAATGACCAAGCCATTCCAAACCCCGAATGTACTTCGGTGGGGCTTTGCCCCAAACCCCAGTTCCTTTTTTGCTTTGATGCCAAAAAGGAACCAAAAAAGATCAAGGCTGACGATGCTTTGGCTGGGAGCATTCAAATACCTTGTGATTGCGCCTTGCCCATCTACGTACCAGTGAACTTAGCTGACCGTCGCTTCTACTTCTTCGGGAGTGATTGGAATACGCTCGCCAATCAACTCGCAAGCTGTTTCGGTAATCAGCAAGTCGTCTTCTAAACGAATTCCCCCAAAACTGCGGTAGGCCTCCAGCTTATCAAAGTTGATATACTCGTGGTTTGTTTTTTCCGATTTCCACCGATCAATCAAAGCCGGAATAAAGTAAATGCCCGGTTCGTTGGTAATCACAAAGCCGGTCTGCAATTTTCGTCCAAGACGTAGCGAAGCCGTTCCGAACTGATTAACAGGCCTGATTTCATCATCGTAGCCAACATAAATTTGTCCCAAGTCTTCCATATCGTGAACATCCAGCCCCATCATGTGACCTAAGCCGTGAGGCATAAACAAAGCGTGGGCACCCGCCTGAACCGCTGCATCCACATCGCCTTTCATCAGCCCCAGGGCTTTCAGTCCCGAAGCAATCACTTTGGCAGCTTCCATGTGAATGGATAAATAACTAACGCCCGGTTTTGCCAATTGGGTCGCCCGGTTATTGGCTGCCAAAACAATCTCATAAACCTCACGCTGCTGCTGGCTAAACTTCCCTCCAACCGGCGAAGTGCGCGTAAAATCAGAAGCATAATGCATGCTGGTTTGCGCTCCTGCGTCAACCAGTAAAAGTCTGCCTTCTTCCAGAATGTTGGAATGATCGTGATTATGCAATGTTTCACCATTTTGAGAAAGGATGATCGGGAATGCTGGCGGATTACCATTGGCCAGCGCAATACCTTCAATGGTTCCGGCAATCTTCTGCTCCCAGATTCCGGGCATAGCCATTTTCATTGCCGCAACATGCATTTGATAACCGGCAGCCGCCGCCTTTTTCAGCTCTTCAACTTCACCCTCATCTTTGATGGAACGTAAACTCACAATAGCCTGAATCAGTTCCAACGATGCTTCGGTTTTCTGCTGCGCAGGAACTACTCCGGTAAGTTCCTGCAACAACAACTGGTTCTCGGCCCGGTATGGCGGCGTAAAATGAATCTTTCGTCCACGTTTCACTGCGTCGCCAACTTGGGCGAACAACTTTTCATAAGCCATGGCCTTTTTAATTCCAACCCGGGCCGCTTTCTCCTGCATGCTTTTCTGGGGCCCCATCCATATAATATCATCTATGGTGAAGTCATCACCAAAAAGCATTTCTTCTCCTGAATCAGCATCAATCAAACCAGCTAAATTCTGAAAATCAAGTCCGAAAAAATACAAAAACGTACTATCCTGTCTGAAATGATAGGTGTTGTCCGTGTAATTCATGGGCGAGTCCGAATTTCCCAGAATTAGAATCAGGCCTCCACTTACTTTCTCTCTTAACTGACTACGTCTTTGAATATAAATATCTCGATTAAACATGGGCTTAATATTTTTAATTAAACGAATTCGAAAGGTAGCTACAATTCTGTTGATTGTTTATGATTTATGACAAGGCTCCCGGTAAATTACAAAAAAAAGCTGAGCTTTTTCCTACTCACAAACATATAACTGATTTATTATGAATTCGTAAAACTGGATAAACTTCAAAATTAAATGTCATGGAAAATTCTTTGCTAAATTACATGAATAAGCGCTTCGGCGAAATTTCGCCGGCACGCCGCCCGGAAAGCCATGTTGCAGGTCCGGTGATTACGATTTCGAGACAGGTGGGATGCGGAGGTGTTAAACTTGCCCGCAAGCTTGCCCAAACGCTAAATGAATTTGCTATTTGCAAAAAATGGCAGGTCATCAGCAAGGAGGTTTTACACGAAAGCGCCCGACAGTTAGAGCTTGATCCACGCAAAGTCAGCCGGCTGTTTACCCGCAATGAGCATTCCACATTCGATGAAATACTGGAAGCATTTAATGCGAAAATGTACAAAAGCGACCGGGTTATTCTAAAAACAGTCAAAGAAGTGATTAAAGGATTTGCGGTTGATGGATGTTGTATTATTGTTGGGCGTGGCGGACATATCATCGCCAAGGACATTGAACATTCCCTGCATATTCGGCTTGAAGCTCCACTGGAGTGGCGTATTGAAAAGATTGTCTCCCGAAATAATATTTCCACCGATGAAGCCTTCAAATTCATCACTGAAACAGAAAAGAAACGGGATACTTTTCGCAAGCATTACCTTAACAAAAAGCACCCCGAAGAAATGTTTGATCTCACCATCAATGTTTCCGGATTCAAATCTGAAAATATTGTAAAACTTATAAAATCATCCGTTGAACTCAAGGAAATCACTGAGAATTTGCGGTCAAACGTATCCTATTTTTAACCTGTAATTTTGTCTGGCAATCCTTTGGTTTGAACCGGTTTTTGTCCATCGGGTTTAGGCATAAACATATCCTTGTAGCTTAGTCCCAGTTTTTCTGCCATTTCCAGAGAATAATCCAAACGCCCGAATTCAGGCGTAACATTGTTGGTTCCAAAAGTGAACTTCACCCCGGCTTCTTTTGCACGCCGTAAAATCTTCTCTGATGGCAAGTTCAGGCGGGAGTTAATTTCCAGAGCGACATCATTTTCGGCCAATACCTTAACGAAACGATCAATACGCTTGTCAGTCCAAAGTTCATCATACTTATCGGCAAGCACTTCCGGCAAATAGGTTGGGTTGACATGAATATCAATCGGCTCCTGTGAAACAATCGCTTCAATACGGCTGACCAATTGCTCCATAAAATCTTGCTCATCATCCACAAAAACCTCTTCGGGAATCCACAAGCGCATCCTCCTTCCTTTATCGTCAGTCCAGGTCATGGCATCCGTAAAAACGTAATCGAACTCTGCAATGGCTTCAGGCGAAAACAAGGTGACCCACTCACGCCCTTCGGCCTGCATGCCCCGAAAGATCGGCTGACCTTTCACCGTGTCCATATAGGCATAAAGTGATTCGTCGTCCGTGACTGGGAACTTCAACCCACAGTTGGGTGCAATGCCATAGTTGATTCCAAGCTTCATTGAATTTTCTGCAGCCTGCTCAATGGTTAATCCGCCTTTCAGGTGTACATGCAAATCGATGACCGGAAAGTTGGCCATATGCAGTTTGGTAATTTTACTGTCCCATTCCTTATCTACAGGCGGAATTAATGTATCGCCATCCGGCAGTACTTTCAACTGAAGATCCTTAAAATAAACGGTGCTATTGGGATCATGCGCCTGCAAAGCAAAACAACCACGATCCAGCACTTTATACTTGTCATTTCGGGCACGATCAGGCTGATCAGGTTGAATGTAATTTACCACTTGCTTTCCATTCACAAAAATCTCAACCAGGTTTTCTACCACTTTCACCCTCATTTCGAACCACTCATTATCGTCGACTGTGGGGTAATACACGTTGCGGATACCATAAAGGCTACCGGTTTTTTTCAGTTCTACAAAATCTTCTGATCCCTGATGCGAATTATTCACCTGCACTTCGTAGCCTTTTAAAGGCCAACCTTTTTCTTGTTTTTTTGAATGAATAAAAATGCCGGAATTAGAACCCGGTGTGGTCATGACCATGGCTTTGAGTTCAAAATTTTTGTAAATCCCATTTTGAGGTCCGCCGGTATAAAACAGGTGAGCCCGGTCTCCCTGGCAAACAATGGCACCATCGGCCACCCGAAACGATTCCGGATGCTCCATCGCTTCCCATCCATCCAGATTTTCGCCATTAAATAACGAAACCCACTCGTCGGGATTTTTTTTCTGACAGGCAGAAGCCAGCAAAAGTACCGCGAAGGAAAAAACAGCTAAAAACGTATTATTCTTCATGATTTAAGGTATTGTTGGTTATTCCAACAAAGATAAAGTTCCTGCTGAAAACCTGACTATTAGCGGGCAAGTTTTTCTTGTGGGTTGTCGGCCTTAAAAGCTGCTATAAAATTGGCTCCCACAATGGCCAAACATGCATACGCGGCCCAGGCGTATGATCCAAGTTCGGTAAAAGAAAAACTAAACAACAAGGGCCCCATGGCACTGAAAAAAACCAGGGAACTCATGGCAAACCCGCTAATTGCCCCCAGGTGCTTCCGTCCGTAGAACCGGGGCCAGACGACCGTTGTCAACACACTGAACAAGCCACCAACAATTCCATTCCCAATAATCATGAAAACATAAGGTAATCCGGGCGATAAAAAGGACAAGCTAACCAACGAAATGATTTGCCCAAACAAAAAGAACAGCAACAAATATTTGATTTTAATGTGGTCACTCAGCCAGCCACCAGCTAACGAGATAAAAACAGAAATGGCCGAAGTTGGCAAAAAAACAGCCAGAGCCACTGTTTTATCCATATTGGCCGATTCAAAAATAGAAACCAGGTTAAAGGTAAAGCCGGTAATGTAGAGCGATTGCATCGACAAGGCTACAACCAATACCCAAAAAGGCAGGGATCGCTGGGCCTCTTTCAGTGTGAATTGTTTCTCGGCCCGATGCATCACCCGTTGCTGCTCTTCAACATCTTCGTGGCTGTCTCCGTCCTGCTCCAATCCGCAATCTTCCGGATTATCACGAAAAAAGATCATAACAACGATACTGAAGCCAAAACCTGCGACTATCGCCATAAAAATCCACGCCCAACGCCAACTATAGCTTTCAATCAGAAAATCAAAAAACAGAGGAGAAACGGCAAAGCCCAGCGAAACAAATACGCTGCTAATCCCATTGGCTAAACCACGCTTGCGGTTAAACCACTTCATCATCATGTTTCGCGAAAGCATGGTCAATACCCCTTGTCCGGTAAATCGCAACATGAAAAACCCTATCGTGATGATTAAGAAGCTCAGATAAAACTGGAAAGACCCTATATTCATTATTCGTCCTAAGCTAAAGGCAATCCGATCTACCTGACTCAGGTAAATTAAAACAAAACCTAAGGCAACTGCAATCATCGTTCCCAGCCATCGGGCGCCAATTCTATCGTAGAGTTTTCCAGCGCGGGTAAGCATAAAAGAACTGGCAATGGTTCCCAGCAAATAGGCCAGACTTAGCTCATTCCGATCGAATCGAAGAGCATCAATCAAATGATCGGTAAAAGTTGAAACGCCCATCGTTTGGCCAGGCACACTCATGATAATCCCCAAAGTTCCCCACAACACGATGAACCACCCATAAAACACAGGCGATTTGGCAGGACTGAATGGAACATTGTTGTATTGCTCTTTAATCATCCGGCAAAGCTACCTGTTATTTACACAGCTTATCGTTTGGGATCCGCGTTCAACGCACTTTTCACAATTTCTTAAAAAGAGTCGAATATCCTTTTTGGTTTCTAATTGAACGGCGATTAAAAAAGTACGGAAATAAATTCTAAGAAACGGAAACTCAGTCCTGGCTCAACTTTTTCTCTATCAGGTATTTGTTTCGGTCCGTTGAGTTTCGCGAAACCAATTCACCAATGAAACCAGCCAAAAAAAGCTGTGTCCCAATGATCATGGCCGTCAAAGCGAGATAAAAATAAGGATTATCGGTTATCCGTGGAGCTACCACATGATGTGACAAAGCAACCAACTTATTGACTCCAACGGTCACCGTGGCAATCAGACCCACCAAAAATACCAAGGAGCCCAACACGCCAAAGAAATGCATCGGTTTTTTGCTGAACCTTGAAATAAAAATAACGGAAAGTAAATCCAATGGCCCACGGATAAACCGCTCCACCCCAAATTTCGTCTCGCCGTATTTCCGTTCCTGATGCCTGACAACCTTTTCACCAATCCTTTTAAATCCAGCCCATTTAGCCAAAATCGGAATGTAACGATGCATTTCGCCATACACTTCGATCGATTTGATAACCTGGCTCCGGTAAGCCTTCAACCCACAGTTAAAATCATGAATCCTGATACCCGTCATCTGGCGGGCAATCCAATTGTAAAATTTACTGGGAATATTTTTCGATAAAACAGGATCGTAGCGCTTTTTCTTCCATCCCGAAACCAGATCGTAGTTCTGCTCGGTAATCATTTGGTACATTTCCGGAATTTCCTCTGGATTATCCTGCAAATCAGCATCCATGGTAATCACCACTTCTCCCTTGGCCTCGGCAAAGCCAGCGTATAAAGCAGCTGACTTCCCGTAGTTTCTCCTGAATTTAATGCCTCTGATGTTTGGATTGTCCCGATTTAAGCTTTCAATCACTTTCCAGGAACGATCATTGCTCCCATCGTCAACCAAAATAATCTCATAAGTGAACTTGTTGGTATCCATTACCTGCTTAATCCAGCTTATCAGCTCCGGCAACGATTCTTCTTCATTAAACAAAGGAATAACTACGGAAATGTTCATGCTTAATTTATTCTTCAGATTTGACCTCTTCCATTGCTTCATCAAAAGCATTTTCATCCTCTTTTCTTTTGATAAAAATCGAAGTGATCAAAGATATAATAAATCCAATTAACGCGAAGGAGAATAGACTTGAAAGGACAATGATTAGTGGACTTTGAAGTTTACTCATCATATCGCCGGCCATTTCAATCTGATCGTCCGACATACCCTGTTTCATCAGCGCCTCTTCCTGCATGATACGGATTTGTTCCATCAGGCTGGGATCGATTTTCATAAGAATGACCGAATAAAGCGAGTTCAAAACTCCTGCAAACAGCATAATAGCCACACCAAAGCCCAGCGCCTTGCCATAGTCGATGTAGCCGTCCAACTCTCTATCGCGATAGCTTTTTTGACACAAATAAATACCCACAGCCATAATCCCCCAAGTGACCAGACCCAATGTTTGATTCATACTTTCGCCTAATACATAGAGAATCACATTGTAAAAGATAAGCGCGACGGCAAGGTAAATTCCATAAGTCATTGCTGACTTCCAAAAGGTAGATTTTTGTTCCATGATGCATATGATTTATTGATACGAGACAAATATATTGGATTTTTCAGAAGAACACTTTACAGAGCGGCTATTTAGTTCGAATAAAATTCTGAAAAGCGCGAAAACATATACCTGATCAATAATTGATTAGAAAACCCAGCTCAAAAAAAAGTCGGCCAAAGACCGATTTCGTTTGCCGGGTATCCAATTTTTTCTACTTTTGTCGCCGGGTAAGTCCTGTGCGACCAGCTCCCGCTGAATCCCCCCAGGGTCGGAAGGCAGCAAGGGTAGGCGGTTGTAGCGGTGCGACACAGGTAGCTTACCCACTTGCCGAATTAGCTCAGTTGGCCAGAGCACGTGATTTGTAATCTCGGGGTCCTCAGTTCGAATCTGAGATTCGGCTCAAAATAAGGAGAAATCCAATTGATAAAAAACCAAATTCCAAACCTCGATGATTTGGAATTTGTCCGCCAACTGGCAGATGGATTTTGTTGTTTGAAATATTCTTGGGGAGATACCAAAGTGGCCAACTGGGGCAGACTGTAAATCTGCTGTCTCATGACTTCGTAGGTTCGAATCCTGCTCTCCCCACTACACAGTTAAAAGTTCCAAGTTTAAAGTTTCTGGTTGAGCAACTCTAAACTGAAAACTCGAAACTAAAATGCGGGAGTAGCTCAGCTGATAGAGCATTAGCCTTCCAAGCTAAGGGTCGCGAGTTTGAATCTCGTCTCCCGCTCATTAAAAAGGTTGTCAATTGATTTTGATAACCTTTTTGTTTTTCAACAGAATCTATTGCCTATCACTATTATCGATTGAATTGTCAAAACCAATCAGGCCTACCAATGTTTAAACTTCTACAATGTAACACATCTACAAAAAACCAATCACAAGGAAATCTTCTTGCCCATGACAACATTCAGGTGGTTGATATTTCTACGAATTATTAGACGAAAAAGAAGATAACAGATGAGACAGAAGTTCAACAGAATTATCAAATCGGAACGCCCGGTATTGGTTGATTTTTATGCTGACTGGTGCCTGCCATGCAAGGAAATGCCTCCCATTTTAAAAGAAGTTAAAAGCACGTTTAAGGAAAGTATCCGGATTATTAAAGTCAATGTTGACAACAACCCGTTTATTGCCTCCCACTACCAGGTAAAAAGCATTCCTACACTGATTCTTTTCAAACGAGGTTCTGTTCAATGGACAGGAGAAGGAATTGTCGATCAATCGGAATTGAACTCTGTGATTACCCAACATATCGACAGCAATTAAGGTCACGGACCTATTTGATATTTTCGGTTTCTCTTTTATCACAGATTGTTAAAGACTCGAAACATGACACTAAATTATTCGCACTACTTAATTCACGCTGCTCAAGCTTTCTTTGATCACCTTAAGTTGTCCCTGCGGATAGCTTTCGTTCGGTTTTAGGCCCAAAGCCTTCTGATAATAAAACCGGGCAACACTGAAGTTATTTTCCAGCATGGCTTTATCGCCTTCCGAAATGAAATTCTGATAAGCCTGTTCATCAGCATTCAATAATTGTTGTTCTAAAACCACTGCAACTTCTTCCAGCTTTATTTTAGGGTATTGTTCATCAAGCTTAATCGTGAGCGACCGGTTATAGTAGGCGCGTGCTACAGCATAATCCTTTTTGATAAAGGCTTCATCGGCCTTGGCAATCAAATCCTGATACTCCTTCTCCTTCAACTGCGAAAGCAGGGAATTGGTCAAACCCTGAATTTCCTGAATTTGATCTTTCGGATACTGCTCCCACGATTTCACTTCGAGCGCTTTGGAATAATGAAACTTCGAAATGCTATACTGCTTTTCAGCAAAAGCCTGATCTGCTTTTTTTATGGCTTCCTCATAAGCGGCCAACTCGTTTTGACTCATCGTCTGGTTAATCAAGTCTGAAATTTCCCGAATCCGTTGTTTCGGGTAACTTTCGTCTGGCCTTTCATTCAGAGCTTTCTGATAATAATATTGTGCGACTTTGTAGTCTTGTTGATTGTAGCTGTCGTCTGCCGAAGTAAGAAACTCCTCGTACAAATCAGACACGACAGTGGTTGGAACTGGCGGTACAACCAATGCTTCAACCACGGGCTGCTGAACAACCACTGGCTCACGCTGCTGTTCCAACTGAACTATTTTCGTCAACTGATCAGCCGGATACTGTTCCTGAGGTTTGATTGCAAGGGCTTCATTGTACCGTGCCCTTGCCTGCGACCAGCTTTCATCATTAAAAAGCTGATCGCCCAAACGGATGGCTTCGGCATAACTACTTTCAATAGCTTCCAGGCGCTGGCTAATCAATTGAAGCTGTTCCGCGGGATAAGTCGCGTCAGGTTTATAGGAAAGCCCTTCTTCGTACCTGCTGCGTGCATTTTGCCAATCCTGATTCCCAAATAAACGGTCGCCCTCCCGGATTGAATTGGCGTAGCTGGCTTCGATCCCTTGCTTTTCAAGCATTTTGGCACGAACCAGTTCAATCCGGCGATCCACTTCGGCAGCATTGGCTGGTAAAATTTCCTTCGCCTCAAAATAGCTGTTTATCGCATTCTCAAACTCTTCAGCCTGCTCCGACTGTTCAGCCAATGCAATCTTCTGATCGTATGCCCGTCGCCTTGCTTGCTGCAACGAATCCTGCTGAGCCTGCCGCAATTGGTCCATTCGTGCGAGCGCTTCCTGTTCAATCAACAAATCAATTTGAGCGATCCGATCTCTGGGAAATTGCTCCCCAGGAATAATATTCAAGGCATCCACCAAATGGTTTTTCGCTGTTGCATATTCCTTTTGATCCACTGCGCGCTCCGCTTCGGCCAATGCCGCTTCATAACTTACCCGTTTAGCCTGCAAGATGGCTGCTTCCTGTTGTGCCTCTTCGGCTGCCAATTGAGCCAGTTCTTGCCGTTGCGAAATCAGATTTTCAATGTCAGCAATCCGACTTGGCGGCAATTCTTCTTCGGGCTTTAAGGTAGAAGCCTCACCAAACAAGCGCAACGCTTCCTCCAACTGATCGGCCTTAAACGCATTCTCAGCCTGCCGCATCGCTTGAGCATACTGTTGGTCAATCCCCTCACGCTTCTGAATTTCAAGTAACAAGGCATCAATTTTGGCAATTTGACTTATTGGATGTGATTCTTGCGGAAAAATGGCCAGTGCCTGCTGATAAGCTGCCTTGGACTGCTCATACTCTTCTTGCTCAAAAGCCTGATCGGCACGAGCCACCAACGCATCAAACTGCTGCTTTTGCTTAAGTTGCCAGACCATCTCTTCCGTTTCAACAATGCGGTCTTTCACCTGCTGATCCCCGGGCTTTAAAGCCAGTGCTTTGTTAAAACCATCCAGTGCTAACTGAAATTCACCCCGACCGAATGCTGTTTCGGCCTTGTCCACGGTTTCGTTAAACTGCTGCTCCAGTTGCGCCTGCTCAACCAATCCAACTAGAACCTCATCAATCTCGGCGATTTTCTCTTTCGGATAATTCTCATCGGGAAGGAAAGTTAAGGCCTGCTCATACATCGCCCTAGCCTGCTCATACTCTTCGCTTTGAAACAAAACATCGGCCTGACTGATTTTCGACTGGTAGTCCTGCTCTACCTGACTCCGGCGTTCTTCGGCCAATCGCAGTGCACTCATCAAATCGTTTAACTCGGCAATCCGATCCTTGGGATAATCGCGTTCAGGAAATAAGCCACTGGCACTTTGAAACTGAGCAATGGCTGCTTCATATTTTTCTTCGGCGGTCAGTGAATTGGCCCGGGCTATGGTTCGCTGGTAATCGGCTTCGCGCTGGGCTTGTGCCGCCCGCTGTTCTTCGGTCAGGGCCTGTTCCTGCGCACGAGCATTGGCAGCCTGCTCTTCCAGTTGAATATCTGAGAAATAAACTTCGGAATCAAAATTGTCGATCGTGGCATTATAATACACCCTTCCGGCTGGTTTGTTGGAAAAACTTTTGTCAACACCCGGTATTTCCTTAACAAGCGAAACATCAATCTGATAAGGAGGAAACTCATTGTCAACTTCCAACACTTTTTGAGGAACATGCGTTGAAACGATGATGATCTTTTGATAATACCCATCCTTAAAGAAAGTCATGTAGAACTCGTTGTTGTACTCAAAGTCAAAGCTGAAACGCCCGTTACGGGGAGGAGTAAACGTCTGTTCTTCAACACCATTTTTCATGATTAAAATCTCTCCATTGTCTTTGTTCCCGTCATCAGCACTCAACCGGCCGGCAACAACAAAAAAGTCGTCCTTCTGAGCATACCCCTCAGTAAAGCGTACCAATCCCAAGACTACAAATAAGATTGTAATGAAAATTTTTCCCAACTTCATTCGCATCATATCCTGATTCCTCCATATTTCACGCCGCACTCCGAGGCTATCAACAAAGCGTTCGCTTTCCACGCCAATTTAGGAAATTATCTAATCAAAGTGATTATTTATCCTTGTAAAGCATGAATTGCTTCCTGCAAATTTCTATTTTTTGCCATTTATTCCGTTATTTACCAACGTTAAATATGTTGTCCAAGTATGGCGTCCATGAAAAGAACACCCAATTTAGCGGAAGCCCTGCTCCCCATCGTCTGTCTGATTGTCCTTTTAACGACCAATGTTTTCACCTTTGAAGATACCCTTGCGGGATCAAATCAGATTGCTTTGCTGCTGGCAGCTACAGTTGCCGGAATCATTGTCCGCCGCAACGGGCAAAAGTGGGAGCACACACGCAAGCAAGTCGTCAAAACCATTGGCTCGGCTATGCCTTCCATGTTGATTTTATTACTGATCGGATCGCTTGCCGGTACCTGGATGATTAGTGGAATAGTCCCGGCCATGATTTACTATGGACTGGACATCGTCAATCCCCGGTTGTTTCTCATGACTGCGGTTGTTGTTAGTGCGCTGGTATCGGTGGCTACCGGCAGTTCCTGGTCGACCATTGCTACCATTGGCGTAGCCTTGCTTGGCATTGGCAAGGCTATTGGCATCGGTGAACCGATTGTGGCCGGAGCCATCATTTCAGGCGCCTATTTTGGCGATAAAGTTTCGCCCCTGAGTGACACCACCAACCTGGCGCCTGCCATGGCCGGAACCGACCTGTTTACCCATATCCGGTACCTATTTTTCACAACCATTCCGAGCATTGTCATCACCTTGATTGTTTTCTTGATTATCGGATTCAACTATGAATTCAAATCCACAATTACCGACATTGAGCTTGTTAAATCGGCCATTGGCGAGATTTTCAATACATCGCCCTGGCTATTTCTGGTTCCGTTCATTCTATTTGCGATTATTATATTGAAAGTCCCCCCCATTCCCTCGTTGATGATTGGCACCCTGCTGGGTGGGGTGTTTGCCGTGATATTTCAACCCGAACTGGTTTGGGAGGTTGCCGGACGGGGAATGAGCTACACCAAAGCCTCGTACATCAGCTTTATGCAAGCCATGTTTGGCGACATAGCTCTTTCAACCCAAAATGAAAGCGTAAACCATCTGCTGAGCACCAGCGGAATGCGCGGAATGTTGGATACGATTTGGCTGATACTTTCGGCCATGGTTTTTGGCGGAATTATGGAAGCCGGAGGTTTGCTGCAACGCATCACCCGCCCAATTATGAAAATGGCCAAATCAACCGGAGCGCTTGTAAGTTCAACAGTGGGGACCTGTATTTTCTTTAATGCCACGGCTTCGGACCAATACCTGGCCATTGTGGTTCCCGGGCGAATGTACCGCAAAGCTTACGAAGAACGCGGGCTAAAACCTGAAGTCTTAAGCCGGACGTTGGAAGATGCAGGAACAATGACTTCAGTCCTGATTCCCTGGAATACCTGTGGGGCAACCCAATCGCGCGTGCTGGATGTGGCTACTTTCGATTACCTACCCTACTGTTTCTTCAACCTCATCAGCCCTATTATGAGCATCTTGTTCGCCTATTTCAACATTAAAATCAGGCGCTTGGTCAAACCTACCGGCGAGGCCGAATCGAAGCCGGAAACGATCTAACTCAATCGGCATCGGCATCTCGATTAGTCGGCACCGCCGTCTCGATTGATCGACATCCCCATCTCGACTAATCGACATCGGCACCTCGATGAAGCGACATCCTCATCTTGAACAATCGGCACCGCCGCCTCTTAAACCCCTTGAAGATGACGATGCAAACAAGCGGTCGCGCATCGTCCGAAATCCGGGCTTCAGACATCCCGTAAGCACCTGTTGTGGGGGATGAAGTGTGCGCCCGCTTTGCTTGCTCGTTTCCGCAAATTGATGTTTTAGAATAGCCTGCTTACTGTTGAAATATCATGCTTTTTCAAAATTGATTCCTTTAAATTGGAACAAATTTAAACTTAAAGAACTATGGCAACTTTCGATCCGGCGGCGCGCATTCAAAAGCTTCGGCATTTTGGCGAATTCGGAGGCGTAAACCCGTCCATCACCGACTCTTCCACCTACACTTTTCTGCATGGCGACGATATGTTTGAGACCTTTCTTGGGCATACGCAAGGTTGTTTTCTGTATTCGCGCCACTGGAATCCCAGCAACAAATACCTGGCTGATGTTCTGGCAGCAATGGAAGATACCGAATCGGCCTGGGTCACGGCTTCGGGCATGGCCGCCATCACCTGTGCCTTGTTGCAACTTTGCAGCACCGGCGACCACATTGTGACCAGCGTGACCACTTATGGCGGAACATTTGCCTTTTTGAAGAACTACCTGAAGAAATTTCGGATTGATGTTACGTTTGTCAACATTTCGAACCTGGAAAGCGTGGAAGCTGCCATTCAGGAAAATACGAAAGTCATTTACACCGAAAGTGTGACCAACCCGCTTTTGCAGGTTTCGGATATTCCAAGGCTGGCCGAAATTGCCAAACGACATGATGTCAAACTCATGGTCGACAATACCTTCACCCCCATGATTATCGCACCTGCAAGACTTGGAGCCGACATTGTCGTTTACAGCATGACCAAGTTTATTAACGGAAAAAACGACTGTGTGGCCGGAGCCATCTGCGGAACTGATGAGTTTATTCACGAGCTGTCCAATGTGAATGATGGAACCGCCATGTTGCTTGGCCCGGTACTCGATCCATTGCGCTCGTCATCCATCCTGAAAAACATTCATACCCTGCACCTGCGCATGAAACAGCACAGCAAGAACGCGCAGCATCTGGCCGAAAAGCTGCAATCCCACGGCATCCCGGTCAACTATCCCGGACTAAAGAGTCACCCGCAGCATGAGCTGCATAGCCAACTGATGAACCCCGATTTTGGCTATGGCGGCATGCTCTCGATTGATGTGGGAACGGTAAAAAAAGCCAACGCCCTGATGCAAAAAATGCAGGAGCAGGATGTGGGCTATCTGGCGGTAAGTTTGGGTTATTTCAAAACCTTATTTAGCTGTTCCGGAACCAGCACCTCGTCCGAAGTTCCCGAAGATGTACAACGAGAGATTGGGCTTTCCGAAGGATTGGTCCGCTTCTCGGTTGGGCTGGATAATGATATCGAGTCAAGCGGTGAAACCATCCTGCAAATTTGCCAGGCGGAAGGGTTGGCGAAAAAAACCAAAGCGCACCATTGAGCGAACTCTTAATCAGCCGGCTCTAATCTATGTGAATCGCGATTGATTTTCCTACACGGAGATGTTTCTGGCATTTGATGGTCATTAAAACAAATAATTCAGACCCATGTAAAAGCCGGAAGTGCCATCGCGTTTGTCAGCAGCCAGTCCATAGTCAATGGCAACGATAAAGTTTTCATTCATGGCCGCGCGCAGGCCGGCACCATAGGAAACATGCATCTCTTCAGCCCCTTGGTCAAAATAGTCCTTTCCATTGTTGGCGAGGCTGAATTCGATGAGAGAAGCATTGTTCAGTTCGAAATCAATTTTGTTGGTCACCTGTCCGAAATCCATAAACCCATTCAGTCCAAAATAGAAGTTGTTATTTTTGAACTGAAAGCGGGCAAACTTCCAACGCAACTCAGCATTTCCAAAGAAAATTCCGTCGCCAACCACCCGGTTGCGCCGAATGCCGCGCAAGGTTTTCGAACCGCCCAGCCCTTCGGAAGTTGATCCGGTCATGATGGAAGTTACCACCTGCGATTGATAATAAAAAGGCAGATCACCACTCAATTTTGTTTGCCAGGCCAACCGGTAAGCGAAAGACAAATCCTTTGGAATCAGGGTAAAATATTGCCGGTGCGTTAAACTAAGCTGGGAAAATGAACTTTCGGCGCCCAAAATATCAGGCGAGACCACCAAGACCGCCTCGGCCCACACCCCGCTCATCGGATTCGGCTTATTGTCGCGGGTATCGAAAACCAAGCCGCCCTTAAAAGTGGGCACAAAACCACCATTAGCTTCATCTTCCGAAATGATCCCCCACTCCTTGTATTTACCAAACAAGCCATCTACCTCAGGTAAAAGATCATCGCCCTTTTTCCCTTTATTGAGTTTTTCGAGGTCGACCGACGCCACATCAAAGTTCAGGAAGTTCAACCCGGCAATCCAACGAAACCGATCGCTGGTAATTTTTCCCTGCAAGTCAATTTTCCACCGGAACAGCTTGCGGTCGTGCTTATAAAACACACGCGACACATAATCGGCCGACTCATCATCGATCCACGACTCATTAAAAACCGCGTCGTAGCCGTTAAATCCGTAAAAGTCATAAGCCTGATCGGTCAGGTAACTCAAATCCATTGAGGTTTGCAAGCCATTGATCAGCTGATCCGAATCGTAATAAAAACGATAAATTCCACTGCCTTTGGTAAAACGTGAAACTTCAAAATAGAGTGAATGATTGTAATCCGGATAACGGCTTCCATCGCCATAATGATACAGGTTAACAAACGCGCCATATTGGAATCCCAGATCGGTGTCAAAAGTAACGGCCGGCAAGGCCCCAAAATTCCAGCCTTCTTTAATCAGCTGTTCCTTTTTATCGATTTGTGAAAATGTGGTCAGCCAAACCAGAATACATAGCACAACCAAGCGTAGTTTTCTCATCAAATTCTATTTAGTCAGAAACGAAGATAAAGCTTTTTGCTTCGTTATAATCACAGGCTGTAAATTCCCCGGATCGTGTCGATTCAAATTAGAACACAAATAAAGCGTGCTATCCTTTCGGTGAAAGCGGGATTTCTTATTTTTACAGGGCCAATGTCGAACACTAAATTTTGCAGGCCTAAAACAATGACGCAGTTTTCAAGAATAGACTCAGACTCCGAAATCCCCAAGTACAAGCAGGTGGAAGACCTCATCCTGTCCGACATTGAGGCCGGAATATTCAAACAGGGACAGCGAATTCCATCCATCAACGAAACCAGCGAAGAATTACTGCTGTCGCGCGATACGGTTGAAAAAGCCTATGTGCTCCTGAAAAAGCAGGGAGTTTTGTCGGCTGTTCGTGGCAAAGGCTACTACGTAAATAAAACTACCGCCGGCAAAAAACTAAAAATCGCCCTGATCTTCAATAAGCTCAGCAACTACAAAAGGAGCTTATATGCTTCCTTTGTTAATACCATGGGAGCAAAAGCCAGCGTTGACGTGTTTATTTATAATTACGACCTGGCTGAATTCGAAAACATTCTAATAAACAACCTGACCAACTACGACTACTTTGTTATTTTACCACATTTCAGAAACGAATCGGCAGCAATTGGGCCGATCATCAAGAAAATTCCGAAAGAGAAAGTATTGATTATCGATAAGAATCTGGATGAATTGCACGACTATCCGGTTGTATATCAGGAATACGACAAGGACATTTTGAACGCACTGGGCGAAGCACTAGACCTGCTGAAAAAATACAAACGCCTGAATTTGGTTTTCCCTAAGAGCGAATACTATTCGCGATATATTAACCGCGGGTTCCAAATCTTTAACCAGATTCACAGCTTCGAGTACCAAGTTTTAAACTCGGTAGATGAAAAAAACATTCATCAACACGAAGCTTACATCTTAATTTCCGACAACGATTTGTTTGACCTGATCAAGCTGATCAAACAAAGAAAGTGGGTGCCGGGTGACGATATCGGAATTATTTCGTACAACGAAAGCCCGGTAAAAGAACTGCTGTGTGAAGGAATTTCAACTATTTCAACGAATCACGATCAAATTGGGCAAATGGCCGCCGAGATGATTTTGAAGCGTGATTTTAAACGAATCAAAAGTCCCTTTGAGTTCATTCGCAGGAATTCTTTGTAGCACCAAATACTATTCTGAATTTTAAATTGGTAAATAGGAATAAAACCAGTATCTTCAAAACTTGTTTTTTAGCGATTCAAAACGTGACAAAGGAAGAGATGAGTAAACACAAAATTCACATTCTGATTACGGAAGATGAGGAATTCAACTACCTGTATCTGGCCGAAGTACTGAACGAATTCAATGTCAATCTTTACCGTGCGAAAGATGGCTTGTCGGCTGTTGAACAATGCCAGTCGAACCCGGGAATCGATTTGGTTTTGATGGACATTCGAATGCCGGTGATGGACGGCTACACGGCGACAAAGGAAATCAAAAAGATTCGTCCCGACCTGACCGTTATTGCCCAAACAGCTTACGCCATGGAGTCGGATCGAAAACGGGCAATGAAGGAAGGTTGCGATGACTACATTTCAAAGCCCATCAAACGGATCGATTTGGTTAGAATGGTCGACAAACACGCCCCCCGTAATTGTCCGCTTCGGGAAAAAGTGTAAACGACTTACCCATTCCTCCTGCTCAGCTTTTGTTAGAAAAGTCCAGGCAACCACGCGGCTGGTTTTGTTGCCCTGCCCCATCGAAATGGTTTCCACCTCAATAGCTTCAACATGCCGTAGTGCTCGATATACTCCTTTTAGCTTCTCCTGTTTCGAAATCAAGGTGGAAAACCAAAAGCAAGAAGTTGCAAACTGTCGGCTTTGCTGGATCATTTTTTGTACAAAGGCTGCCTCGCCACCTTCACACCACAATTCATGATGCCTGCCGCCAAAGTTCAGCTGTGATTTATCAACAGTCGACTTACTCAGATTCTGAAGTTTACGCATGGTTCCCGATTCAGCTTCCGCTTGCGAGGCATGAAATGGTGGGTTGCAAACCGTTAGGTCAAACCGCTCACCGGGTTTGATGATCCCCCTGAAAATATCGTTGGAATTGGTTTGTCTTCGTAAACTAATCTTTTCGGTCAATTCCGAATTTCGAAGAATAATTGCACGGGCGGATTCAAGCGCAAGCTCGTCAATATCAGAACCAACAAACATCCAACCATATTCCTTCGTCCCAATAATTGGATAAATGGCATTGGCACCTGTTCCGACATCAAGACAGGTGATGGATGAGCCCATGGGAATTTGCCCCCCATTAGTCCGGCTCAGCAAGTCAGCCATGTAATGAATGTAATCGGCCCTTCCTGGTACAGGCGGACATAAATAACCATCCGGGATATCCCAGTAAATCAGTCCATAGTTTGAAAACAACAACGCCTTGTTCAAGGCCTTAACTGCAGCGGGATCAGCAAAATCAATCGATTCATCGCCGTAATCATTTAGCCTGACAAAATGGGTCAATTCCGGACAAATAGCAACCAACTGCCTGAAATCATAACGGCCCCTGTTTATATTTCGTGAATGTAAGCTCGACTTTTCGCTCGGGTGAACTTTCTTTTTCGAATGCATGAATACTGTTTTTGCTAAGTCTGTAAATTTAGATGGAGTTGCCGGCAAAAGCAAGTCAACAACTATCATTTTGAAAATAAAACAGAAAGAATTAGCCTTCGCACTAAACATTTCGAGTTTAGCTTATGTTCTACATTAAAACGTGCTAAAAAGTATTGTTAAATCAAACGATTAACTTGATTTAGGCTGATTAAACGTTGCAAGTTCTCTAAATTATTGTCCGAGAATCAATAGAATGCTCTTTCTTTGGTCAGTGTATAAGGTACATTGATAACCAAAAGTACTGTTTCAATAACTCCTCCATAAAAGGTAGCGACAATTAATAATAAATGTCTGAAATTAGCCTACCAATAGAATATAGAATACAATATGACTCCTTCGGAAAGGTTTTATAAATACTTCAATCGCGAATACAGGTATCAAAAAGATGACACATATCTGGAATTAAAAAATGAATTCATTGAAGAGTTCATCAATCAGATTCCGGATGTGATTGATGAGCTTGAAACCAATCTGATCAAACATGAAATCCACGAGTTCTATATTAGAATAAAGAACCTGAAATACCTTTGTGAATTCAGTGAGGAATTTAATCGATACTGGCTTTTGTTACGATCGGTTTCGGGGGCGATCAACCGGCTACTCGAAGACCCTTCGGTTAACCATGTTTCCGATGTTTACATCTACTACTTCAGCCGCTATGGAGGCCGTCGAAAACTGCGCGATGACAATTGGTTTGAAAGTCATCGCTGGGATTTTTTGGATAAGATGGCCCATATTTCCAACGACGATGAACTGAATGATTTCATTTTAGAAAAGATTGATGACCTGACCAGTTATTTTGAGTTTTACAAAAAAGAACTTCAATCCTTTATTTTTGAGCTAAATAAACTAGGTTCCTGATTCAGTCTCAAACCAGCTTATTTTTATAAACCATCAATTCGTAGGATATTGCTTATCTTGCTCATCCAAAAATTGGATGAAACATGACAAAAAAATATCGCTGGGCTATTTTAGGATGTGGAAAAATTGCCCGTAAATTTGCTGAAGACTTGAAACTTCTTCCCAATGCCACGCTCTACGCCGCAGCATCGAGAAACCTACTCCGAGCACAGGATTTTGCCAATCAACTGGGATTTGAGAAAGCCTACGGTAGCTATACCGATTTGGTACAAGATTCAAAAGTCGACATTGTCTACATTGCCACCCCCCACTCACATCATCACGAACACGCGCTGCTTTGCCTGACACACAAAAAAGCAACCCTTTGTGAAAAAGCTTTTGCCATGAATGCCCGCGAAGCCCGCGAAATGATAGCTTGCGCCAAAGAAAACAATACTTTCCTGATGGAGGCATTTTGGACACGGTTTCAGCCTGCCTTCTTAAAAGCTACAGAGATACTCCAGTCTGAAACGCTGGGCAAACTAAGAATGGTGCGTTCCGACTTTGCTTTCAATGCCGAAAAAGATGCCAACCAGCGCCTTTACAACATCGACCTTGGCGGAGGTTCGCTTTTAGATATCGGAATCTATCCTGTCTTTGCCTCGCTGGTGGCCTTGGGAAAGCCAACCGAAATAAAAACCCACACCCAGTTTGGCTTTACAAACTGCGAGGAAAGTATCATCATGAGCTTCAAATACGCCAATAATGCCATGGCGTCGCTAGTTTCAAGCTTTGCATCTCATTCATCAATTCAAACGGAATACTGTTGCGAAAATGGTTACCTGCGTCTTAATAAGCGATGGTTTGCCAACGCGCAAATCAGTATTTGGGAGAAAGGGATGGAGCGTGAAGAAGCGGTTCCAGTTAAAACCATTGAAGGAAAGGGCTACCAATACGAAGCCGCGCATGTGATGCAATGCCTGGATAAAAGTAAAATTGAAAGTGATATGATGTCGTTTCAAACCACACTCGATTTACTGGAGATTTTGGATCGGGTAAGAGCCGATGCCGGCATCATCTTTCCAAAACACGATCTTTCAATCCCCAACGAAAATGAACTTTTAGCAAAACGAGCAGACTAAATGAAGCTATAAAAACACATCTATTTGACGCGCAAATTAAGAGTTCATTAAAGCCCAGTGTAACAAATCTCCATGATATCTGAGCAATTTCCAAAGTGAATCGGCTATTGACGGGCTTATTAACATTTTTTAAAGAAAAAAACAGACTGTTCGTCGATAAATCACCAAAATATGAAGTAAAAAAACCTAATTTTGGTTGCATTCAATAATTCAGTTATGAAATTAATTATTCTCACATCATCAATTTTCTACTTATTAGGCCTGAAATTAACTCACCAAGTAGAAATTGAACAGCCATTCGTAACCGATAGTGTCATTATCACTGCTCCGGCTGAACAAATCCGGATTCCTGAAAATGAACCGGAGAAAGAAGTTCCGGTGATTGATGATAAAACGGATAGTATTCAAAATTCTGGGGCGAATGCCATTATAGCTCCCTGGTATCCTCTGATTGAAGAACTTGATCCGGTTTAAAATTCCAGTTTCAACCCGATTGAATTATGCGGCAAACAGCTGATACATCGGCACTTTTCTAGATCATCATTTCAATTCACATTGATAATCTTCTTCATTTTTTTGAATAAAAAAGCCGGTCAACCCCATAGGCTTGCCGGCTTATCGATAAATATCCTTCTAATTATTGCCCAAAATCAAAGGAAGACCGTCCTTCGTACTACCAATTACGACAACTTTCGAATTTGGCGATTTTGCCAACTCAATAGTAGCTTCAATCCCACGTTGCTTCAAGATACTGGGCGTCAACGACTCATCAATAATCCGGTTAAAACGAGCAATCGCTTCCGCATCAATCCGCTTTTTCTCAGCCTCCTGCTCAGCGGTTTGCAAGGTATATTGGTAGGTTAAAAAAGCCTGTTCTTCTTCCAGTTTGGTTTCAATAGCAGCTTTTATCTTTTCTGGAAGGTTGATAGAACGAATTAACAACGCACGCATGGCAATATTATTCTTATCAAGAATCCTTCCGGTTTCTTCAATAATTGAAGCTTCCACCTCACTGCGCTTAGTTGAATAAATTTCTTCAGCAGTAAAACGTCCTGCAACCTGACGTACAGATGACCGGACCTCGGGAATAATCAGCTGGTCAATATACCTGGTTCCGAAAACCTCGTGCAGGTACCCAATTTTATCATACATCGGATTAAACCGCACCGACACATCAACATTGACTGACAACCCGTTCTTGTCAAGCACATCCATTGTTTCTTCCCGCGCCTGCTCTTTCACATCGTAAACAAACAAGGTATTCCAGGGAGCTACAACATGAAATCCCGGAATATAGATACTTTCTTTATCTAAGCCTGAGCTAAACGGGCGGAAAATAACCCCGCGCTCTCCTGGCTGAATGGTAATAAACATGCTACTTCCGAAGAACAACAGCGCAACAACAACAACACCTGCAATAATTAAATACGACTTTTTGAAATTGAAATCCATTGGTATGACTTTTTAAAATTGACTAAAAAGTAAATGTAGTAGAATTTTAAAGAAATCCCCGAATAAACAGTTAAATCTTAATAAAAAGCTGTTAAAATGCTTGATTCAGAACCACAAAGACTTGGTTAAATCAACTTTTTTTGTTTAGATTTGACCTAGTCAAAAAATCATTTTCATATGATTGGTTCCTCAGAATTGATTATTAATAAGGACGGAAGCATTTTTCACCTCCATTTAAAACCAGAACAGGTAGCTGATACAGTCCTGTTGGTTGGAGATCCTGGCCGCGTTGAATTAATCGCATCCCATTTTTCTAACATCGAATTCGAAATTAAAAACCGGGAATTTGTATCCACTACCGGAACCTATAAAAACACACGGATTACGGTAATTTCAACCGGCATAGGAACGGACAACATCGATATTGTGCTAAATGAGCTGGATGCCCTTGTCAACATTAATTTGGAGACAAAAGAAGTAAAGGAAGAGAAACGCTCACTGAAGATTATACGTATCGGAACCTCAGGTGCCCTTCAAAAGAACCTCCCAGTCAACTCATTCGTACTATCCCGAAAAGCCATTGGTTTTGATGCATTGCTGAACTTTTACGCTAATCGTGAGCACGTTTGCGATATGGACTTTGAACGTAATTTCATTGTGCACACAGACTGGAATCCACACTTGGGAAAACCATATGTTGTAGATTCTTCAAAGTACTTATACCAACTCCTCAAAGGCACTGATTTTCATGACGGAGTAACCATTTCAGCGCCGGGTTTTTACGGCCCCCAAGGTCGGGTACTGCGACTGGAAACCGCCGATCCTTGTTTGAATGAAAAAATTGAACGTTTTTATTACAATGACTTCCAGATCACCAACTATGAAATGGAATGTTCGGCCATTTATGGACTTTCAGCCCTACTCGGTCATGATGCACTGACGGTGTGTCTCATCATCGCCAACCGAACAACAAAACAAGCCAGCGAAAATTATCACCCTTATATGGAAAAGTTGGTCCGGCTTGTTTTAGATAAACTAACCACTTAATCATTTGTCAAAGATGAAGAAAGAACGGCTACAAGCATTAATCGCTTTGCTGGATGATCCGGACGAGACAGTTTTCGAAGAGGTTGAGCAACAATTGCTCTGTGAAGATGGACGAATTATTCAGCAATTGGAGCAAATCTGGGAAACCAGCCTGGATGAGTTCATACAATCCAGAATCGAAAATCTCATTCAACAAATCCAATTCAGCGAAACCAGAACAAAAATCCTGAACTGGGGCAATCAAAAACAAGTCGATTTATTTGAAGGCTTTTTCCTAATTAGCCAATACCAATACCCGGATCTCAAATTGAAAGCGATTAAATCAAAGATTCAAAAGATTTCAAATGATGTCTGGCTCGAAATAAGCAATAAACTGACCTCGCTAGAGAAAATCACGGTGTTAAACCACATTTTTTACGACACAAACAAATTCTCCGTTAACCTAAACCATCTGGATTCACCTCAAAATTGCTACATCAATCAACTGTTTGAAACAAAAAAAGGAAATGCCATTTCAGTGGCTATTTTATACGCCTTGATTGCCAGAGAATTAAGATTTCCGGTTCAGTTTATCAACTTTCCTAAAACCCCGTTACTGGCATACATCGATCCGGAAATGGCGCATGAAGTCTATGGTCGCGACTACAAATCATCCATTTTGTTCTATATCAATCCATCCAACAAAGGCGCCATTATTGGTCGCAAGGAAGTTGAGTTTTTTCTGAACCGGCATGAACAGGTTGGAACAGACGATTTTTATAAACCGTGCCAAGACAAGTTTATTATTAAAAAGTTGCTGGAAAGCCTGATTGAAAGCTATGAGTCTCTTGGCTATCAAGACAAAGTTGAAGACTTAAATAAAATCGCTGATTTCCTGTGATTTGATAAACTACGGCTCACCATTGATTTTTTCCATCACCAATTTTATAATTAACTGCTCTCGGGTTTCGGCCTGGTAAAGGATTTCAGTCGCTTCATGTTTCAGGGCAACGGCCTCTGCTTTATCCTTATATCCACCCAGGTTAATCAACACATTGAGGTAAGCTCCATGAACCGCCGTTCGTGCACAAAGTGCTGCCACCCCAGCATCAGAAACAGAGTTGGGGTTACCGATTTTCGCCATCGCCTCAATCACTTCCATCGAATCAAAAGCTGTTTTCATCACTTGCAAAGGCACTTTTATGGCATTCAAAGTTGCGTGCTGAATCGCTTTGCTACGGATCTCAAGGTCTTCACTGCTTGATTTGGCCATCCCAAAAGCAACCATAATGCGGTTAAATGCTCGCGTATCTTCATCCACCAGCCTGAGCAATTCGTTTTGACAGGTTTTCCCTTTTTCAGCCCAAGAGGAGAACTCTTCCCAACGATGATCCCAGCCACGTTTGTGTGCAGAGAGATTGGCAACCATCCCGCCCAAAGCGGCCCCAAGCGAACCCACATAAGCCGAGATTGAACCACCTCCCGGAGCAGGCGACTCCGAAGCTGTCTCATCAGCAAACTCCTGTAAACTCAAATCTTTAAGTTTTGCTGATTGATCTTCCAACATATATTCAATAATACGTTCGCGCGGATTAAACACTGTCAACTCATCCAGCCCCATCGATTTGATTGCAATCTTGATCAGCTCAACGTCAGCAATTCCTGTGGATCGTTGTTGTTTGTTCAAAAAGTGTTTTCCGGCATCAAGCATGGACTGCAAAGGAATCAGCCCAACCAATTCAGAACCAGTAACTCGCAAACCGCGACTTTCTGCGCTTTTACAAACCTCATCAAAAGCAACATGAATTGGAGTTACCGTAATGTCAGTCAGGTTCATCGAAATTTGAGCAATCCCATACTCTTCGATAAACCAGCCGATGGCACGCACCTTTTTTAAACAACCAGAAATCCGAATCGGCTCTCCATTTTCATCGGTCACTATTTTTCCAGTCACCGGATTTCCTTCTCGCTTCACACGTCCAGCTTCGCGCACATCAAAAGCTACGGAATTAGCCCTTCTTGTTGAAGTTGTATTGAGATTCACATTGTAAGCAATCAGAAAATTTCGGGCGCTCACCGCGGTTGCTCCTGCTTTAATATTCATTTTAGCCGGGCCAAAATCCGGTTTCCAGTCTGGATCTTTCAACTTCTCTGGCAGTCCCTCATATTCTCCCGACCTGCAGTTGGCCAAACTTCGGCGTTCTTCATTTTGAGCCGCAAACTCGTAGCAGTAAACCGGAATTTCAAGTTCCTCTCCAATTCGCATGGCCAATTGCCGGGCATATCCAACCGTTTCCTCCATCGAAATATTAGCAATTGGAACCAACGGACAAACATCGGTTGCCCCAAAACGCGGGTGCTCACCATGATGCTTACTCATATCGATTAATTCTGCGGCTTTCTTTACACCTTGAAAAGCGGCTTCAATCACATCGCCCGGACTTCCGACAAAGGTGACGACCGTTCGGTTGGTGGCGTAACCCGGATCAACATTAAGCAATTTTACATTCTCAACGCATTCAATTGCATCGGTTATTTGTTTTATAATCGCTGGGTTTCTTCCTTCGCTAAAGTTCGGAACACACTCAACTAACTGATTCATAATTTATTCTTTAATAGTAGGTTCTAATCAACTAAGTTTATACTTTCTGGTCAATAAATCTCACCCTTGATGATGACAGTCTCAACCGGATTGCTTCCATAATAATATGGAATTGCAGCATAGGTTGGAAGCGCTTTTGTAATAAACAGATTGGCTAGTTTTCCGCGACAAATACTCCCGCAGTATTGCTCAATCCCCATCGCATAAGCTGAATTAATCGTGCAGGCATTAATGGCTTCTTCCGGAGTCATTTTATAGTTGATGCAAGCCAACGACTGAATGAAATTCATATTTCCAGAAGGCGAAGAGCCTGGATTGAAATCAGAAGCCAAGGCGATGGGCAAGCCAGCATTCATCATTTCGCGAACGGGGGATAAAGGCATGTTCAAGAAAAATGCAGCACCGGGAAGAATTGTCGGCATCGTTTCAGAACCAAGCAAAGCTTTAATTTCAGCTTCACCGATGTGTTCGAGGTGATCAACTGAAAGTGCTTGGTACTGAATTCCAACTTGAACGCCACCCGTTAAACCAAGTTCATTGGCATGAATTTTTGGCTGAAGGTCATGTTTTAATCCAGCCTCGAGTAACTGGGCGGTCTCTTCAACTGAAAAAAAGCCCTGATCGCAAAAAACATCCAGATAATCAGCCAAACCTTGCTTGACAATTTCAGGCAACATCTCCTGAATAATCAACTGAATATATTTCTGACGGTTATTTTTGTATCCAAGCGGCATTGCATGAGCACCCAAAAAGGTTGATTTAATGGTTAGTGGACTGGTCTCCTTTAAACGTTTAATAACCCGTAGCATTTTCAACTCCGACGCCACGGTTAAACCATAGCCGCTTTTTATTTCCACAGCTGTAGTACCCAATTGCTTTATTTCTTCGAGACGAGCCATCGCCGTTAAATACAGCTCATCTTCCGAAGCCTTCTCTGTGCGCTTTGCTGAATTTAAGATCCCGCCACCCCGCCTGGCAATTTCTTCGTAGCTTAATCCATTGATCCGGTCAACAAATTCTTGCTCGCGGCTGGCAGCAAAAACCAAATGGGTGTGTGAATCACAATAACCCGGCATCACAATTTTTCCGGCACAGTCAATTTCCATAACCATTTCTACACCTTCAACAAGCTTTTCATTGAAGTCCTGCATCAGTCCAAAGTTTTCAATCTGGTCATCATTAATTACAAGAAAGGCATCTCTCAAGACTTTCAGCTCTTTCATTTCCTTTCCGGCAACCCAGGCTCTCGCCTTCTCCTCCACTTGCACCAATTCTTTGATGTTTTCCAAAATCACCTTCATATCAATCCGCATGGAATTTCAGACAAGATAAAAAAAGAAGTCGGAGAAATAAACTGCTATATATCATACCGCGAGAATTCTCTTTCCAATTTCTGATTAAAATAGGGGAGACTTAACCACAGTTTCCTGCAAAAAATTCCACAGTAAGTCGTCGAAGTTAATCAGAGAGTACCGAAAAAATGTGAATCTGTCCCAAAAGGCTACTAGAGTTTACGAATCCGTTTGATAGCAACCTGCCTGTCCATATTAGCCTTTAGCAAATAAAACCCGGCATTGAAACGCTGCAATTCGAGTCGAATCTTTTGTGTACCTGGAGTCAATTCCATTTTATCCCATTTTTTGATCGTGTTACCTAATATGTCAATAAGCTCGAATTGGACAATGGCATAATTTTTAGAAAAGATGTCAACAAACACAAACTCCGTAGCCGGATTTGGATAGATTCTCTCAATTTGATAGTCTTCTTTATCAAGTATGGAAACCTCCTGCGCCCCTGCGCTCCCAAACAGTAGTATAAACATTGAAAATGTAAGGTAAAGTAAAGTTTTTCTCATAGTCTTGACTTTTTCTTTTAGCAGAAATACAAGAACTATTCCCAAAAAGCTTCTTTTAATTCACCCCAGGTTTTGGCGGTGTGGATTTCTCTCAACAAAAAACCTCCTGCGAAGCATGAGGTTTCATTTCAATCAGTAAAAACCGATTATTTTCCTAAAGCAATATATTTCAAAAATTCATCTTTCCTCTCTTGTCGCTTGAAAACTCCACTATACTCAGCAGTGATTGTAGAGCTGCTTTCGTCTTCAATTCCTCTGGACGAAACACACATGTGTTTGGCGTCGATAACGACGGCTACATCTTCGGTTTTCAAAATCCTTCTTAATTCGCTGGCAATCTGAACCGTCAAACGTTCCTGAACTTGTGGCCTTCGCCCAAAGAAATCAACAATTCGGTTTATTTTTGACAAACCAATAACTTCGCCACTTGACACATAAGCCACGTGAGCTTTACCAACAATTGGCAAAAAGTGATGCTCGCAAGTTGAATTCAAATTGATATTTTTTTCAACCAGCATCTCACCGTATTGAAACTTATTTTCAAATACTGATATTTTAGGACTGTTTTTGAGGTTTAAACCACTAAATATCTCCTAAACAAACATTTTTGCTACGCGATGTGGAGTTCCATTCAGGCTATCATCCCGCAAATCCAGACCAAGTGTTTCCATAATCTCCCGAAACTTACCGTGAATGATTGCTATTTTTTGTTCATCACTCAGTACAAATGCATCTTCGCGCATGGGTGTATCGATGGATGTGCCAATATGGCTATCGCCAATGACATCTGTCTCAACCAAATTTCTAACTTCAGTATCATTAAACTGACCATTTATTTTAGGTGCATGTTGATTTGCTTTTACAAAGCCATTCACTTTCATTGTCATTCCTCCAAAATGTTTTCAAGATTAACCAACAAGCTAAACATTAAGTTCGTTTAATTTTTTAAGAATTATATCATATAAAAAGTGTGTGTACCTGCTTGCAATTTAATAATTTTATAAAAAAAATTGATTTGTACACTTTTTGTCCAACGCCATGAAATATTATAAACATAAATTCATACTGATCGGCATCATCGGTATTCTGCTACATAATCCCATGTATACCAACGCTTCAACTTTAGGGAAGAACAAAAAGACGAACATACTTATTATCACCGCAGACAACCTTGGATACGGCGATGTATCGATCATGGGTGCGAAAGATACTCAAACCCCAACCATTGACGAACTCTTTTCCGATGGACTAATTTTTACCGAATTCTATGCCAACTCCACGACAAGTTCTCCAACCCAGGCCTCCCTGCTGTCGGGGTGCTATCCTGCTCTGGTTGGTGTTCCCGGCACAATCCGAACCAACTCAGAAAACAATTGGGGATATTTTAAGTGTGGAATGACAATGGCCCACCACTTTCAGAAAGCGGGTTACCTAACTGCTTTAATCGGAAAATGGAACCTTGGTTTTGAAGCTCCCAACTTGCCAAACGAACAAGGATTTGATCTTTTCATGGGATTTCTGGGTGATGAAATAGATGACTATTATACCCATCAGCACAATGGGGTAGGCTATATGCGCTTCAACAAAAATGAAATCAATCCTCCCGGTCATATCACCGATTTGTTTTCCAATTGGTCGGTCAATTTCATTTCCCGTGAAGCAGATTCGGATAAACCTTTTTTCCTTTATTTATCCTACAATGTACCTGGACCTCTATTGCAACCCGATGAAAACCACCTAAAAACAGTTCAGAACCGAAATCCAGCACTGAATTCCGGAAGAGCGAAGCACATTGCCTTAGTTGAACAAATGGATGATGGGATCAAGCGAGTAATCCAGGCATTAAGTGAAACCGATCAACTAAAAAATACGATCATCATTTTCACTTCCACCAGCGGAGGAATTTTAGAATCCGGTGCGTCGAACGGAAAGCTGCGTGGTGGAAAACTTGATCTGTTTGAAGGGGGAATCCGTGTTCCAACCAGTATTTTTTGGAAGAAAGAAATCAAAACAGGCAGCCTCTCCCACCAAATCAGCATGACGATGGATCTTTTTCCTACCTTGTGTAGCCTGGCTCAAATTCCGACGAACCATATCATTGATGGCAAAGATCTAACAACATGCATACTAAATGACATACCACTTCAGCAAGAAAGAACCTTGTTCTGGACATGCAGGGAAGGCGGAGATCACAAGGGAAAGGCATGCTATGCGGTAAGACAAGGAGCATATAAATTGATTCAAAACAGGCCAGACGAAAAATTTCGACTGTACAACCTAACCACCGATCCTCACGAAGTTATTCCGTTAATGGAAAGCTCTGAGCATTACAAACGTCTGCATCATGCAATCCTGCATCACATTCAGGAAAACGAAAAAATCCCTTGGTCTAAAAACTTCAAAGAACAGGAGTATAATTCCCAAGACAATTCAAGCATGTCAAACAACTGATAAGCAAAACCATTGGAATCTTGTTAACAGGTACCGGAAAAATAAAAATGAGGTGCTGAAAAACCGGATAAAAAAAAAAGACGATGCGTCGATTCTGAAATTTAAATCGGCAGGTGTCGATTTCAAATTTTTCTTATAAATTTATCAGCACGATACAGCACAGTAAATCTAAACCAACTCATTATGAAAAATCTAAATTACTTGATCATGTTCCTGCTTTTGTCTATCAACACATCTGCCCAGAATGGCTATACTCCAACTGATGAGAACCTGAAAAACCGCGAATGGTTTCAGGACGCGAAGTTTGGCCTTTTTGTCCACTGGGGCGTTTACTCCGTAATGGCCGGAGGTGGTGACCAGGGCGTTGCCGAATGGATCATGAACCAAAAAGAAATTCCTATTAAGCAATACGAAAAATTGCCTGCCTTTTTTAATCCGACCGAGTTTGATCCTATTGCGTGGGTGTCGATGGTAAAAAAAGCCGGAATGCAATACATTACTATTACCAGCAAGCACCACGACGGCTTTGCGATGTATGATTCGAAAGTGAGTGACTACAATGTTGTGGATCAAACACCTTATGGCAAAGATGTACTCAAACAATTAAAAACCGAATGTGACAAGCAGGGCATCAAGCTATTCTTTTATTATTCGCAACTGGATTGGCATCACCCGAATTATTTTCCACGCGGACGAACAGGAAAAAACTATACCGGACGCAAAAAAAATGGCGACTGGAATCAATACATCGACTACATGAACACCCAGCTTACGGAATTGCTAACCAACTATGGTGAAATTGGCGGCATTTGGTTCGACGGGATGTGGGATAAACCCGATGCCGAATGGCGACTGGAAGAAACCTACAACTTAATTCACGACCTACAGCCAGGCGCCATGATCGGCAGCAATCACCACATTGCTCCTTTTCCGGGTGAAGATTTCCAGATGTTTGAGCGTGATTTACCCGGCGAAAACACCATGGGCTTTAACAAAACAGAAACCATCTCTGAGTTACCATTGGAAATGTGCGAAACCATGAACGGAAGTTGGGGTTTTAACATCAAAGACAACTATTACAAAACTTCGAAACAGCTGATTCAAACCATGGTTAAAGCAGCCGGCTATGGAGCCAATTTCCTGTTGAACACCGGCCCTATGCCCAACGGCAAAATTCAACCCGAAAATGTAGACACCTTAATGGTTATGGGCGACTGGTTGAAACAATACGGTGAGGCCATTTACGACACCCGTAAAGGCCCCATTAAACCAAATGAGTGGGGAGCTACGACCCAGAAAGGCAACACCATTTATATCCATGTTTTGGAACTCGGGGAGAAAACGCTCGAAATCCCGGCGCTGGATCAAAAAATAAAATCGATCACCTTTTTTGATGATGGATCTAAAGTAAAATACAAAAAATCAGGTAAAGGAGTCGTGCTACAAATCCCATCAGATAAAAGAAATGAAATTGACACAATTCTAAAGATTGAGATTTAACACATCCTTCACTCTTCAATAAAAGAAACTGACACTTATTGATATACCACCTGTAGGTACTTGGTAATCTGTCAAAATATTCAACATGGAATCTGCTTGTAGCCCTTCGTTCTGCTTCCCGGTCAATCCGTCGGGCTTCACTGCGACAATAAGTCCCATTACGGTCCTGTTTACGGTCATCCTGTTGCTCTTTCCGGTATTCTCAAAAGCCGGGGAACAACAGGCGAAAGCTGATTCAACGCAGGTCCAACGGAAAACGATCTACAAAGCAGCGGCCTACACATCAGCCTTTTTTACCGGATCAATGGTTATCTTGGGGAAACCTGGTATAAAGACAGAAATCGTGTTCCGTTTCATTTTTACAACGATAACCAAGGCTATTTGCAGGTGGATAAGTTTGGACATGCCTTTGGCTCGTACGTCTACAGCTATGTCGGGTATCACTACTTACGAAAAAAGGGGCTCAGCCGAAAAGAAGCTTTATGGTTTGGCTCAACACTCGGGCTTGTCCTTCAAACCCCTATTGAAATTATGGACGGCATGCACGAAGGGTACGGTTTCTCATGGGGCGATATGGCTGCAAATGCTTTCGGGACGCTGTTGGTGATGGGACAGGAATCGGTTTTCCGTGGGCAAATCATCAAGTTCAAGTTTAGCTACCACGAAACCTCCTACTCTCAAAAAGCCAATGGTTACTTGGGAACCAACTCGTTCGACCGCTTAATGGATGATTACAATGGACATACCTACTGGTTCTCCTTCTCGGCTCATCACTTAATGGGAAAAACGAAAATCCCTTCCTGGCTCAACCTTGCTTTTGGTTATAGCGCCAACGGCATGTATGATGAATTTGAAAATAAAACGACCTACCGTGGTGTTGACATTCCCGAAACCATTCGCTACCGTCAGTTTCTGTTTTCGCTTGATGTTGACTGAACCAAGATACACTCCAATTCCGGGTTTCTTCGAACAATGCTTAAAGGGATGACTTTCATCAAGTTGCCTTTTCCATCCATTGAATACAATTCAAAGGGGTAATTCAGGGGATACCTTTTGTATTTCTGAGACTGCAATAATGTCTCTTTATGCGATATATTCATTGCAATATGGGACATAAATTAATCAGGCAATTGGCGTTGAAGGACGTTAAGAACCGACCAATTGTGAGTTAAGTGCCAGCACCAGCCTGCCCTCGTTTAAGCGGAGTGGTAGCGGGGTCGCTGGTTTCATTTAGATTGCGTGGTTTGACGTGTCGATATTTTATTGACATTGAATATGATTCTTCGATCAATCCACGATGCTTTTATCCTCTTGCAATAAAAATAGGTAGGAATGGTTATAAGCACAGCGAATAGTGATCCAGCAATGACATCAGCCGGGAAATGTGCTGAAATATAAATACGCGAATAACCAATTGTACAGGCAACCAGGAAAAAACCAAATTTGAGCCCCCGTTGCTTCACTAAAAACGAGAGGTACAAATAAACGCTAAAAGCAGTAGCTGCGTGGCCTGATGGGAAAGTGCGGAGTTTTGGTGGGTTGTATCCTGGCACCACCCTTATTAGTTGTTCTCCAAAAAACAAAAGGGGACGATCGTAATCAGCGAAAACAAACCTTTTCAACAAAGCAATCAAGATGGTAATCAATAAAGTAATTACCAATAAGGTAAAAGCCTCGCGAATGGAAACCCACATCAGAATAAAAATAAGCAGAAAGGCCGTCGCGCCATCGCCTAGCTTGGTGAAGTTTACAAACCATAAATCAGCAAAAACTGAGTGGCGCTGGTTAACAAATAAAAATACTTCCGAATTCCCATGGATGGTAACCAATACTGTTAAAACAAAAAGAAGGACAAAAAAAGGAAGAAGAAAATATCGATTCTCCCTGACAATCTGGAATATCTCGAAATTAATTAATGTTGCAAGCCTCATAATCAAGTAATTTAACAGAACAAGGATAATTAATCCGTATTATAAAATGGATTCAATCGCATTAAAAAATGAATAAATCTATAACGTACCTACTATATCTTCTTATTGCATATTATTTCAATTCCATTTCAAAATTTAACCTTATTGCAACCAGGGAGAGAAGGGTTGTTTATACTATAAAGGCCAGTTTATAGCCACCCGTTCTGAAATAAAAAAGAAAGATGACAGATTTCAATTATTCTGGCTTATCTTTGAGCCCTTCAAAAAAACAAAATAGCAGAACCATTCAATACAATCGTTAACATGAGCCTGGAGAAGAAACTACACGAGCGAAGCGGATCAGCATGCGAATTATGCCGGTCAACCAACGAGTTAAGTGTTTATGAGATTCCACCAAAAACCAACGTTGCGGTGGATAAAAGCGTTCTTTTGTGCGACCACTGCCTGGAGCAGATCGAGAATCCGGAGCAAATAGATGTTAACCACTGGCATTGCTTAAATGATAGCATGTGGAGCCAGGAGCCCGCGGTTCAGGTGATGGCGTAGCGCATGCTCAATCGTTTGAAGGCTGAAGTGTGGGCACAAAACCTGCTGGACATGCTTTACCTGGAAGAAGATGTGCTGGCGTGGGCCAAAGCAACAGGAGAAGGAGCCAGCAACCAAGGCCATGAGGCCAAACACATGGACTGCAATGGCATAGCGCTTCAGGCTGGCGACACCGTGGTGTTGACCAAAGACCTGAATATGAAAGGAAGCAGCTTCACCGCCAAACGCGGAACCGCGGTTCGGGGAATCTCAATTGTACACGACAATCCGGAGCAAATTGAAGGCCGCGTCAACGGACAACAAATTGTTATTCTAACCAAGTTTGTTAAAAAGACCAACTAAAGACGCTTGGTTCGCAACAGATTCTTTGTCAATTGTCAATTTCACTACGCTTAATTTGAGAAAGATAATCAATCAGCAAAATTTATCTCCTTAAAATTCAGTGGGTTTTGTGGTCTATTTTGAATAGCTAATGGAAATTACCTGCGGCTCAGATTTTAAAGCGGGAAAAGAATTCGATGTATATGTTCTTCCCTTTTTATTGAATTCCAGCACAGTTTCTCCTAAAATAATGGAATCAACTTCCCGGTCTGTATGCAGAACAATCTCCCACTCGCACGAAGGGTTCATGCCTTCATATTGTCCCACAACTGGTTCAATAAACAATTTACTGGTGTTCGTTCCTGCTTCAAAACGCAAGTCTGTTTTGGCATAAACCCCCTTCAGGTAATCGTTGCTTGTTCCATCATCTTCCATCAAAGTGAATTGGCCATCTGCCCCATCATACAGATGCAGTTCCAGTTGTTGGTTGCTTCCCGTTTCGACAGAACGTGCATATTTCCGTTTTGGGATTATGGCCCCTTCCCTCACAAACAAAGGGATTTGATGCAATGGGGCAGCCACTTCGATATGTTTTCCACCATTAAGTTTATTGCCATTCCAGTAATTGATCCAGTTGGAATTTTCCGGCAGGAGAATGTTTCGTTTGGTAGCCCCCTGCTCATAAACGGGGGCAACAAAAATTTCATTGCCAAAAAGGTATTCATAAAGACGCACGGGACGGATTATATTTTCGCCATCCAAACGCGCGAGGTGGGCATAAGAATAAATGTATGGGAACAGTTCCGTTTTTAGCTGGGCATATTCCCTGAAAAGGGCATCAGCTTGTTGCGAAACCTTAAAAGCAATGTTCCCGGACGGGTTTTCGGGTTGTGAAAAAACAGTGGTAAGTGGCACAAAAACTGCAAATTCAAGCCAGCGAATATAAAGTTCCTCATCAATAACACCGTCAGTTCCTATCGAAAAGCCACCCATATCGTTCGCCAAAAATGGAATTTCATGAAAATGCCGATTGGTATCGGTGTACATAGCCAGGTTCTCCTTGAAAGCTACACGTGGAAGCCAAGGTGAAAACTCATGCGTCGGGTTTTCCACATTCCAATCGGAGCGGGTGTCGTCGGTCCATTTTCCAGGATAGCGTTTGTATTCTTCGGTATCCACACCATGACTGTGCGAAAGAATAAATCCGCGTCCCTGGGTTTCTTTGCCCAATTGCTGCGACAGCTCAAACATGGCTTTACAAACCGGAATGGCATCGGTTTTATCCAGCTTAATAAAATCGACCCCTTTATCGAAAAAGTGACGTACTTTTTGTTGAAAATAAGCCACAACCTCCGGGTTCGCAAAATCGATATTGCCACACCAGGTTCCTTGCACCTCTTGGCTGTTGTTGCCTATAATGGTTGTACGTGCGCCATTGTGCCAGCCGTCTGTTCTGATTTTTTCATCGCTAAAAAAGCCTCTCGACTTGAAATCTTCATATTCAGCCTCATTACCCGTCTGCATGATGGCATCCCACATCCACATGCCCGCTTTAATATTTTTCTCTTCCATAAACGTCCACATCGCCTCCATATCCGGATATGAAACAGTATCGGCAACAAAATCCATGTACTTATTTGGTCCCTGGCCTTCATTTTCCCAATCCCAAATCCACGAATCGATCCAATATGCGTCAATCGGATACTCGTGTTCAATAATTTGTTGTATCAACTCTTCGGTTTGCTGCTGGTTAGTGTAAGCGCCGTATAGAATACCAAATGCCCATGAGGGAGGTAAAACTACATTTGTATCGGCAGTTTCGGGAAGTTGGTGGATATGGGCTGATTTTTCTTGTGCTGTGTTGCAGGACGAAACTAAAATGCCTGCCCAAAAAAGTATGATAACTGTATTCGATAAATTCATGACAAAAAAAATTAACGGTACAAAAAAAAGTTGACAATTATACCAGCCGTATCAAATTGTGCCCTGGTTGTTAGATGAACACCATCGGTAGTGATTTCTGAAGTTGATTCGCTCAGCGGAGAATAACTGTCGATAAACAACGCACCTTGCTTTTGGGCTACCCTACTGAACTGTTTGTTATTTCTTATGATCCGACCGTTTCCTCCACCATATTTTTCGGTATTCGCTATCCTTTCATTCATTGGAGGAGGTGTCAGAATGACAATATTTGAAATGGCTTTATTATTCTTTTTGAGATATTGAATGGTCATGGTCAAAAGCGAATCCAGGTTTTGTGGCACTTCGTCAATTTTAGGATCAAATATCTGCTTTGCATCGTTTGTCCCCAGTCCGAAAACTATATAATCGAGCTTCTGTCCTGGCTTTAGGGTGCAAAAAGCAGAGTCGAGATAATCCTCTATGTTTCGCAGCGTGTTCAGTTTGGGGTTGTCCAAATTATCAGAACCAATGGTATTGCCTGAAACAGATTGGTTGATGATGGTTGAAAATGGCAATAGCTTTTTCAATTGCGCCGGCCAGCCATTTTGCGCAGCCCCGTTCGAATCGCCGATGGTGAGAATATTCAGTGGCTGCAGATGGTTTTCTTCGCCAACCGGAATCAGCGCGAGTGCCTGAGGAACCAGCATTTCGTGGCTACCTTCAAAGATTGTGAGGCTAAGATTTGGCAGCCATCGCTGAAGATGAATTTTCCTTCCGCCCAAAATTCCTTCAGTTCCTCCCGGATTCAATCTTTTCTCCAATAAAACCAGTTTCAGGCTGTCGGAAACCGTTTCTCCGCTTTTATCGGGATATATTTCTGGAAGCAGCTTGTTAAACACGTTGATGGATTGCGTGATCGGGACCGACCCTGTGTATCCGTCATGAATTCCGGTGTAAATGCGAAGTGCAGCATTTTGTCTTAGTTCAGGTTGAAAATCCATAAAAAGGGGCGAACGTTTGCGGGCTTCAGCAACATCAAAACCAGCACCGCCAGTCGTCACGCCTTCCAGATCGTGGGCATACTTGAGTCCCCGTCCCAGGCATTCCCAATACCAATCTTCCAAGTTGGAAATGGGTGCCCAGGCGCTGAAGCTTTTCACAGGAAAATTCAATTGCATGAATGACAACAGGCTGGCATATCCTCCACCAGAAACGCCAATAATATGCACTTCGGAAGGGGCAACATTGCCATGTTCTATAGCAAAATGGATGGCGTCTTCAATGTCTGCCAACACAAGTTCACTGCCACAAGCTTCAGGGTTGTTGTTTGGCCCACGGAAATCTGGGTGAATGTAATTCCAGTTGCGCAGCTCCACTTCGGCAGCCAGTGGATCTTCCTGTAAATAACCGCCGCTCCAGGTATGTAGCGAAACAATCAGTGGCTGCTGTTTTTCCAGTGTGGTTTTGTAAAAAACAGCCTGCTGCATTTTACCGTCGGCTTTTGATTCTATTTCAACGTGAATAAAACCATCTGGCCAATTCTTATTGATGGTATTGTCCCAAGCGTTTTTTGAACCTTGTCCGAAGCTTGCTAACATTTGCAGGTTTAGCACCAGAAAAACAGCCATCCAACTCTTCATATTTGCGTTTTTTGTCTGAAAATAATTTCGCAGTAACTAATTCTACTTTAGCACATTCGAAAAATCCCCCTGTTTTTACCCTGAATCCCTAAAGGGCACAGGTGGATTTTTCTCCTTTCACCCTTAAGGGCGAGGTAGATAAGGAGAAAATCCTGCAAGTAACCTAATGCGCCAAAGTAGATCTAATTACTTTTTGTAAACCCTGACATAATCTACCTCAAAAGTATGCGGGAACAAACTGTCGTCAATTCCCTTTTGGCCACCAAGCCCGCCACCGATTGCCAGGTTCAGGATCAGGTGGAACGGTTGGTCGAAAGGCCAAGCTTCGAATCCTTCGCCGTTATTTTTAAACGTAAAATAATGTTCACCATCAACATAGCTGCGGATTTCATTTTCCTCCCACTCCGTGGTGTAAACATGAAATTCGGTGGTTGCCGTTGGCAGGCCAATCTTTTTGCCTACCTGTGTGCCAATCATATGGTTGAAGCTGCCGGTATGAACGGTAGAAAAAACAGTATCGGGATTAAAGCCAACATGTTCCATAATGTCGATTTCGCCGCTTTTAGGCCAGCCGCCGTAAGTATTGTCAGTTGAAAGCATCCAGATGGCAGGCCAGGTTCCATTTCCGGTAGGCAATTTTGCCCTGACTTCCACTTTGCAGTACAACCAGTCGCCTTTCCCTTTGGTGGTCAACCGAGCCGAACTGTAATCTTTGCCAAAGGTGGGTTCTTTTTTTGCGGTAATGAAAAGGATGCCGTTTTCAATCCTTGAATTTTCAGGATTGGCAACCGTGTACCACTGTTTTTCATTGTTCCCCCAACCATATTCATTTCCACGGGTATCGTAATTCCATCGGGTTGAATCGGGCAAGCCGTCGGTATCAAATTCATCAGACCAAACCAGTTGCCAAGTTTCAGTACTGCCAGTTTCACTTGTTGCATTTGGTTTCTTGTTACTAGTACAATTACTAAAAAAAACTCCTATCAGTAAAACTAAAATTATTTTCTTCATATGTTCTTTGTTCATTTAAAACAAGGAATGGGCCTGATGCCCATTCCTATTGATTTTAATTTATTCAAATTCGGTTTCTATTTCTTATTGCAAATACCAAGGAACCTGCATCGTGTTATCAACACCTCCAAATTGTTCGTCAACTGCTTTTTGATAATTCTCAGGGTTAGTAGTTACCTCATTATTTGGATAATACCAACGTTTTGGAAATTGATTTGGATTGTCTTGATTTAAACTGGTTACAGGATCCAAAACATATTCAGGATAACCCGTACGTAAGAATTGATAATAATAAGTACTGTTGGGTTGAAAGAAATCAATCAACCAACGCTGTATCCAAATTTGTTCCAGTCTTTCTTGTTTTGACCCACCTATTTTATAGGCCGCTTCACCCGTGAAATAATTATCAATATACGATTGGGTAATTTCCATACCATGCACTAAGCCAGCAGTATGTGGCAAATTCATATAATAAGACAATTGAGCCTTCACGCCTTTTTCGTAATAATCTTTGGCATTGCCGCTTACCCAACCTTCCTCAATGGCTTCAGCAATAATAAAACATTGTTCGGCATAGGTAAAATACAACAAAGGATCGTTGTCCCTAAATTGCACATAACGCAAATTCAACTTAGAATACATCCCAGCCGCATTATTTAAAGACAAGGTGTTCGCATCCTCTTCATATGGAGCGCCAACATAAGCTTCAAAGTCAGATTGAGTATAGGTTCCCAGTTTTTGAGCAGCCGGTTCTGCAAAATAGAACAACCGATAGTCATTGTTCGTTTTTAAAGCATCTACGGTTATCGTTGAAGGAGCTTCATCCAGTCGCTGGTTATTGCCGTTATAAAAAGGATACGTTGCATTGGTGTTTTCTGTATATACCAATTTCAAATCGTCATTGTAGCTGGTCATTAAGTTACCGGCATTAACAATGGCAGCAAAACGTGCTTTTTGTTCGGCAGTGGCTTTTTCACTCATTGTCTGTATCACTTTTAACTGTAATGCATTACAGAGCTTTTGCCATTTGCCTGCATCGCCGTTATAAATTATATCACCACTAAACTTAACGCCCTGTGCAAAATTGGATTCTGCTTCTTTCAAATCGTCGAGGATTTGTGCAAATACGTCAGCCTGCTTATCATATACTGGTTGTGTGATGCCCTCTTTTGCCATTCCTGCTTCGGAATAAGGAACATCGCCCATACTCAATGTGGCGTTAAACCCATACCATGCTTTTAAAAACAAAGCCAATCCCCTGTAAGAAGGTTCAGCCAAGCTTCCCTCAGCAAACTCAACCATATCGTTGAGATCGGTTAAATACTTATACTTTCCAAAGCTTCCATATATCCAGTGAGCCCAGTAATATTGGCCAGGATCTGGTGTAGAAGCCAACTTCGTTACATGATGGTCAAACAATGTAATTTGAGTATAAACATCAGGGCTGCTATTCGATAGTTTGAATGTTTGCATCAGTGTATATGATGCAAGCATATCCGGAGTAGCGGATGTTGATTTATCCGGATTTGTATTTAATTCCTCGAAATTACTGCAAGATGCTGTAAAAAGGACAAGTGTAGCTATTAATATATATTCTAATTTTTTCATAGTTCTAATTCTAAAATGAAACTTTAATACTAGCTCCAAGATACCTTGAGGATGGATCTGCAAAATTTTCACTGCCACCATCAGGGTCTGAATATCTAAATTCCTTTGCCCAGAACAGTACGTTCTGACCAATTAAGCTTACGGACGCACCTTTTATGAAACCGGTATTTGCCAATATTTGTCTTGGGAAGTTGTAGGTTAGCGAAACTTCACGAAGCTTTAAAAACGTCCTATCCAGGATGTCTTCTTCAAAACCAGTTCCCCCCCATGCGGTACCACCGTGTACTGATCTTATATAATCTTTATAGGTAACAGACACATCGTTTGGTGCAAAAACACGGGTATCTTCAATGATTTCTCCAGTATTACTGTCGGTGGTATATGTTCCGGAAGCAACCATGACACCACTGGCAAGGTAGTTTTTAGATCCGGGCGTAGCCACATCCAATGCCCTTTCAGGAGTTACCGTCTCCGGATGAACCCCTTGTAACCACATGTATGCTTCAGTGGTTGAAGACATCATACCTCCAACGACTCCGTCAAATGATGCAAATAAACTCCAGTTCTTGTATTGCAATGTTGAATTAACACCCCAAATCCAGTCAGGGTTTCTATACCCAATTACTGAACTAAAATTCTCTCTTTGCAAAAGTCCTGATTTATAAATACGCTGCCCTGCAAATTCTCCAGAAGGAACTGTTTGGTACGTCCGGAGTGTATAAGCGTCAACCCGCTCTCCTACTTTTACCCATGGTTTGTTGGCAGAATACGTAGGGTCTAATTTGGAGTAAACCTCTTTATATGTTGACCAGTTAATACCCATATCCCATTGCAGGTTTGTTTTTTTAACTGGAGTTACTGTTAACGCAACAATCCAACCTTTTCTTTTTGTTTCCTCTTCAGTATTGATATACATGTAGTTATATCCGGAAGCAGAGGTTAAAGGCCCTTTTGTTAGCGCATCATAATTTCGCCTGTTAAAATAAGAAACATCAGCCGTCAGTCGTTTATTGAAGAAAAAACCTTGTACCCCTGCTTCATAGGTGTCAGTAGCAGACGGGAGAATATTTTCTAGGTCATAAAGTACATCCGGTGAATAAGTACCACTGACACTATTCCAAATACTGGATACAGAGGTATAAACGCTGTTGATAGCATATATGGCTGCGGGATCTTTTGCCTGAGTCCATGATCCTCTGATTTTAAATAAATCCAACCATCTTTTTGGTGATTCGCCCAATAATTCAGAAACAATAAAACTGCCCGAGACTGAAGGATAAAAATAAGACCTGCTTGATTTGTCAACACCAGGTCCTGCCAAGGTGGAACTCCAGTCGTTACGGCCTGTTACATCCAAATAAATTAGTTTATTCCACGACAATGCCAGGCGTCCGTAAGCTGAATTAACCTGTTGTGTCCTTCTTTCTTCAGCAACTGTTGCCGGGCTAACCGAAGCGGCTAACGAGAAGAAACCAGGAACAGATATACCACCTACGGTAGCCGCATTAATATTTTCGTCTTCCTGATAAAAAATAGTCCCTCCTGCAAGATATTCTACCTCTAATTTATCGTCAACAAATTTTTTCATGCCAGTTAACAGGAAATCACTGTTAGTACTCAACCCAGATGTTTTACCTACCAGATAAGCTCCTGTTAGTGATCCATTAAATGTTAATCCGGACCTGTAGGTAAAATAAGGAATACTTGTATCACCAAGTGAAGTATAGGAACCTTTCGACAGTTTTAATCTTCCGATATCTCCGTAGAAATCGAACCCCGAACGCAAGGTTGCCTTTAACCAGTCTGTTATATCGTAACTTACCGTTAAGTCGGCATTGAAAATATCACGGGTTACTGCATTAAGTCTTTCGTATCTGTCGTAATAAGGGTTGTTCTGGCTTTTCCCGCTATATAAATTATTTGCTATGTCATAACCAAAATGGTTGTTTTGGAGTACCCCGGGATTTAACCAATAATCCTTATAATCGCGCACATCAAAATCTGACGAACTATTGACCAACAAAGTGTACATCGGGTCATAGGAAGTATAGCCATTTGACCCCATATTGGGAGTATGCCTTCTGGTATATGATAAATTGGATGTCAAGTGGAATTTATCCAAATTGATATCTCCACCCAAAGTGTATGTATATTTATCTACTTTGGCATTTGGATAACGGCCTTTATTTTGTGTCCAGTTTAACGAACTTCTGAGTGCGATACTTTTTTGCTTAAAGGCAACATTTATATTGTTATTTGTGATATAACCCTGCTCCAAAAAGTTTTTAAAATTATCCTTTCCGACCGGTAAATATGCATAATCCCTATATTCTTTTGCAATTGGGTCCCATTGTGTTTGAATGGATCCGTCCATTGCACCACCCCAAGATTGGTCTTTAGTCTGTTGATAGGTATTATTTTCACCACGTCCATAAACACTTTGTTTTTCAGGAATAGCTAAATATCCGGCAGTAAGCATCGTATTGGAAGAAACATCAACATTTATACCTGTACTATTGCTACTACCGTTTTTAGTGCTAATTAAAATGGCACCGAATCTCCCACGGAAACCATACAAAGCTGAAGCAGTTGGTCCTTTAAGCACGTTTAACGACTCTATATCTTCAGAAGAAATATCATTTAATGTTTTATTGGCATAAGCAATACCATCGATTACAATCAATGGAGTTTCACCAAGTATACTGATTTTTGGAGTGGTATTAAAGTCTGTCGGGTTTTCGATCAACATCCCGGCAACTTTACCCGTAAGTGATGTAGCAACGTCCGTCCCTTTTACTCTTTGTAACTCCTCACCTTTAACTTCCTGAACGGAATAACCCAGTGCTTTTTGCTCACGTTTAATGCCCAATGCAGTCACAACAACCTCTTCCACGTCAATCGTTTCAGTTTCCATGGCAACATTGATCACCGACTTCCCGGCAACATATATCTCCTGTGCCTTCATTCCAATAAACGAAAAAACCAAAGTAGCATCTCCCGGAACATTGGGAAGGGAGTAATTTCCTTCAAAATCAGTAATAGTCCCCGACGAGGTACCCTTGATTATAATCGCCACACCTGGAATTGGTTCGCCTGATGTGCTTTTTACCTGCCCCGAAATATTTGTTGGTTGACCTGAGCGAAAATTACTTTGTGAACCCGATTCTTGTAACATCACCAAACGGCCATCAATTTTGTAGGAAGTATTGGTGCCTTTAAAAACTTCTTTTAAAACCGCTTCAATCTTTGCATTTTTTACATCGATATCTACTTTCCGTTCCACATCGACTAACTTACTGCTGTACAGAAAGTAATAATCAGAACTTTCTTCAATTTGCTGAAGGACCTGTTTCACAGTCGCGTTCTCAATTTTAATGGACATGTTGGCCGACTGCGAATAAGTCACAGTTGCCATAGCCTGGAATACGCCTAATAATAAAAGGACATAGGTTAATTTCATACACATAAGTGTTTTTTCCACCCATGGTATTTTGTACCATGGAATCTCTAATTTCAATTTTTTTTCCATAAATTTAAAACGTTATTTATTATTTAACTTTAATTTGAGCTAATGGCGAATGTGCAAGATTCCCCGTTAGCTCTTATTTTTTATCGTTTCATAAGGTAAATGGTCTTTTTATGTGAATTATTTATAAGTTCTTCTTGTACCGAAAATTTCACAGGCAGGGCAAAAACAATGTTCTGCAAGGTCTGCTCCAGTTTTTCATCCTGAAAAGTAGCTGTTAACAACAAAGCGGACAGCCCGTCATCTTCAATAATGAAATCAACATTATACCACCTGCCCAATTTTTTTACGGCCACCCCTAGAGGCTCATCTTCGAGAACGAGCCTTCCAGTGATCCACGAGGCATAAATAGCCGGGTTTACGTTTTTGCGGTTGACCTGGGTTTTTGCCACATCAAACCGGATTTGCTCGCCGGGTTTTAAATCAAACTTCTGGTTGTTCTTTTCCAGTTTTACTTGGCCTTCGACCAAAGTAACTTCAAAATATTTGTCGCTGCTGTAGGCATTGATGTTGAAAGAAGTTCCGGTGACAACCGTGGTCATCATCGGGTTGTCAACCACAAACGGATGCGAGGGGTCGGATTCAACTTCGAAATAGGCTTCGCCATCAACAAAAACCCGCCGCTCGTTGGCTGCGAAGGTTTCCGGATATTTCAGCATTGTACCATCGTTAAGCCAAACTTTAGTTCCATCGGGCAAATCAATTTGAGTAATCGTGCCTGGCTTGGTGTAAAGCTGTCGTTCTGCCACAAATACCTCACCACTTCCAAGCCTGATGTTGGAGTAAAACAAAACAGCCGAAGCGATAAAAAGGGGAATGATCAGTACAGCAGCAATGCGGTAAAACAGCGGAATGGATTTGTGAAGCACCGCGCGTTCAGCTGGCTTTGGTTCCACGGCGGCTTGTTTCCGATTAATTTGACGATGAACCCGGCCAAGCATCCTGTCAAAATCAGGCTCCTCTCCTTTCAGTCTCAAGGCGTAGTTGGTCCAGGCATCACCCAGCCATTCCCTTCCCTGGCGCTCGTTTGCCGGATCAGTCAACCAAGCCTGAATTTTCTCTGACTTGGCAGGGCTTAGTTTTCCTTGTAAATATTTTTGAATCGTGTTTCGCTCCATTGGGCAGTTTTATGCTTGTTGAAGGTAATACGAAACCGACATCATCGAACCCCTATTCAATTTGAAAAAAGAAATGATTATTTGACTGAGCCCTTCCATTTTGCTCTTAGCAAGGTATTGTGCAGGTCGCTTTTTATTTTTCGACAGGCCAGCAAGGAGAAAATTGATGGTGACTTTGATTGATTTTATTCGGACGCTACTGAAATAAAGTAGAAAAATAAACCAAACAACTCATTTCTTCCCAACTCTTCCCTGAGCTTTTTCAGGGCAACCGTCATCTGGTTTTCGACTGTTTTAACCGAAATACCCAACACTTGAGCAATCTCTTTATTGGTTAACCCTTGTTCGCGGCTCATTTTAAAAATTTGCCTTCGCTTGTCCGGAAAATTTTCGATAATGGTACTTGTAATGGATTCGAGGTTGCAGAATTCAACCTCATATTCAGTTTCGTTGGTGCTTGTATTTTTATATGAAGTGAATGATTCAATCTTGATTTTTTCCGCCTTTGTTTTTCGGAGGTGCGAAATGGTTTCGTTGTAGGTAACCGCAAACAAAAACGACTGGAATGAGTAATGCTCATCAATGCGTGCCCTTTTCTCCCAAACCCGTGCGAACACATCCTGGCTTATTTCCTCAGCCATGAATGAATCTTTGGTGATGCTAATGACAAAAGCATATAATTTTTTTACATACTTTTTGAATAAAACATCGAACGCTGAATAATCACCGTTTTTTAAACCCACAACATATTGCGCTTCTGTTTTCACCCCGCTGCTAATCTTTAGTTGGTTCGCAAATGTAAAGAATCAAACGATAACTGTTCGATTAATATTCGATTAAAAGTACAAGTGAACTCACCACTTCTTAACCCATTCCTCCTACGCAGCTTTAGTTAGAAAAGTCCAGGCAACCGTGCGGCTGGTTTTATTGCCCTGCCCCATCCGAATGGTTTCCACCTCAACAGCTTCAGTCTGCCGGAGTGCACAATAGACGCCTTTTCGCTTTTCCTGCATTGGAATTAAGGTCGAAAATCAAAAGACCGTTCCAACTTCCATCGAGACGATCTTTTCGGTTTCTAATTCTATTCGTCAACCCCGCCTGGCTGACGTCGATTACTCCCCGGCGAATTGGTCAAATCGTCGCCAAGATCCTCCCTGGCTTCATGTGATTATGAAAGAAGCCATCGCCAGAGCAACTTTTGCGCCTCGCTAAGCATTTTTATCAGTCCCCTGATTTTTCGTTCCCAGGACTTTTTTTAAATCTTGAAATCAGGCCAATCTAAGCCGATTTTAAGGTACTCGAAAACTTCTCTGTATTTGTTGAAAAAATCCTCCGTATATGTTTGGCAAGTGCTTAATATACGTTTGAAAAAATAAGATTGAAGGGTTTGGGAGAATTATAGGTATTTTTTCTGCTTATAACAAAATTCTTCTGATATCTTTATTTTTTTTCGGGGCAAATTAATTTCGCGTTACTGCTTTGCTTTTCTCCGTTGATAAAAAGGGCCACACCCAGATGAACACAGGAATCCAATGGTATTTTCTGTTTGTATACCTGACTTTCGGCAGTTGGCTCAGTCCCGTCGGTGGTGTATCTGAGAATGCCTCCGTCCCATTGTGTTTTCAGTTCGACAGCCTGTGCCGTAGCAACTGTATCTGTTACCAACTCAAAAAAGGGTTTGAAAATTGACCTGGAATAATGGATATCGCGCGCTTCATAACGTTTCAATTGTTTTGGCAAGCGCGTTTTAAAATCTTCCCAATTTCGTTTTTCGACAGGAGACCAAAGTACTTCCGCCAATGCACTTAGGCGTGGAAAAACCATATATTCCACCATTTCCGGGGTTTTTATATATTCAGTCCAGACATTAGCCTGGGCTCCCATAATATACGCAGCTTCCGCTAGGGTTAATTCAGGTGGCGTAGGTTCGTAAGTATATACTTTTTCCAGGGTGGTGTATCCCCCAATAGCCAATGGTTCAAATTCGGGATCAGCCTGGTAATGGTCAAAATAAACATGTGATCCTGGTGTCATGACCACCTTGTGTTTACTTTTTGCCGCTTCAATACCCCCCGCTTCACCACGCCATGACATCACCGCAGCATTCGGGGCCAGTCCGCCTTCCAATATCTCATCCCAGCCAATAATCTGGCGTCCGTTAGCGTTGAGGAATTGTTCTATCCGGGTAATAAAATAGGTTTGAAGTTCCTTTTCATTCTTTAAACCCAGCTTCCGGATTTGTTGCTGAATTTTTGCTGAAGCTTCCCACTGTTGCTTTGGTGCTTCGTCACCTCCAATATGAATGTATTCTGAAGGAAAAAGCGCCATCACTTCAGTCAGCACATCTTCCAAAAATGAAAAAGTTTTATCATCCACGTTATAAATATCAGGAAAAACGCCCCAGCTTGTAACAACAGCTACCGGCTTACCGGTAACGCCCAATTCCGGATAAGCAGCAATTGCTGCCGTTGAATGACCCGGCATTTCAATTTCGGGGACGACTGTAATAAAGCGATCCTGAGCATATTGAACAATCTCCCGAACTTCTTCCTGCGTATAAAATCCACCATACATTTTTCCGTCATATTCCTTTTTGGCGCTCCCTCCGTGACCAATTAATGTTTCCTTGCGCCAGGCTCCGACTTCTGTTAATTTAGGATATTTTTTAATTTCTATGCGCCAGCCCTGATCTTCAGTCAGATGCCAGTGAAAGGTATTGAGCTTATGCATGGCCATGTTTTCAATATATTTTTTCAGAAAGTCGACGGGCATCAGGTGGCGTCCTACATCCAAATGAAGCCCCCGCCATTGGTAACGGGGAAAGTCACGGATTTCAACACAGGGGATGGCCCAATCCACATTCTCCTGAATCTCCCTAGCTTCTATCTCAGAAGGAAGCAACTGCAGAATGGTCTGACAGGCATAAAACAATCCGTGCGCAGCAGGAGCCCTGGCGATAAGCTGGTCACTAGTCACAGTAAGTTGATACCCCTCTTCTCCCAGTTTATTATCTGCACTGTCAGTTGTAAAAAAGATACCATCTCCTGGGCTCCAATCTTCTGGAACAAGCTGAGTGGCTAAAGTGTGTCCTGTTACTTTTTGAAATTTTTCGGCCAGGAAACTGGCTATTTTTTTTACAGCTGGGGTTTCCTCCGAAAAATAAATAACCGTGTTCTCCGTTAACCGGAATACTCCAGCTTGTTTTGTCATCTCTGCTGGTATGGGAATAATAGCTGCCAGCTGTGATTTCTCCGGTTTCGTTGAACAGGAACAGAGCACCATCATGAATAAAGCAAGGCAGATGAAGAAGCGTTTTTGCATGGTAATATCAATTTTAATTATTCAAATTCAGTGAATCCAAAATAGGCTGACCAGTAAAGGAAATGAAAGATTGCTCCTTCTCATGGAGCTGTTCAAACAGGACAATTTTATTTTCGCCTTTAACAAGCCAGCAGCCCGGAACATAGAGGGTTTGTTGCGGACCAACGTTCCAGTATCTTCCGATGTGGTGTCCGTTTACAAAAACAATCCCCTTGCCCCATCCTCTCATATCCAGAAAGGTGTCGGCCGTTTCTTTAAGCTCGAAAGTTGATTGATAAATCACCGGACGTCCGGCTTTTACGTGTGCGTTTTTAACTTCAGGAACTTCGTTCATTGGCATTTTGTACATCTCCCAACCGCCTGAAATTTCAAAATCATTCAACATCACCGGAGAGATGATTCCTTTTTGGTTGTGAACAATCGCTGCGCCGTAGTTAATGCGCCCCATATTTTCAACCAATAATTCAAGGATGCCGTTAAAGGGGATGTTTACAGGTATTTCGTAGCTATTCAAACGGCGGTTTAATTCGCCAACCTTTTTCCCGTCAACATACACCATCGCATAATCACGCAGTCCTTCGATTCTGAGCATTCCTGATATGGGTTGGGTAAATCGCTTGCGATACAATACATAGCCAAATCCTTGTCCCAATTGTTCAAACGTAAGCGGCTGGTCTTCAATGACAGGCTGTTGTTTTTTCAGCCAATTCAATACGTCTGCCCCTCCGTTTACTGGTTGACGCCCATAAGCGACGACTGGCACCTGCTCCGGAATTTCCGGCAGTTCTTTGTTGCAGAATGTTTGCATCAGCCTGCGGACGGCCAAGTATTTAGGTGTCGCCCATCCCGCCTCGCTAATGGGTGCATCATAATCATAGCTGGTCAGATCAGGTTGGATATCGTACTCTTCATTATAATTGGCACCCGAGGTGAAAGCAAAGTTTGTTCCCCCATGCACCATGTAAAAATTAAAACTCACGCCATTTTCCAAGTATGTTTTTGTTTGATTGACAATATTTTCTGCGTCAACCCGCACAAACGGTTCTCCCCAATGGTCCAGCCAGCCAGGATAAAATTCAGCCACCATATATGGCCCCTGACCACCATGATATTGGTCGACAGCCTTTTCCAAATTGCGAATATTTCCCTCACCGTTTGCTGTAGGCAAAACTCCTTCAATAGCACCACCTTCAAACAGCCATGTGCCGTCGGATGTAAAATAGGGCTCCGGGAAACCCGTTTCTTTTAACAGGCTATAAACAGCCATTTTATATGCGTGGTGCTCATCCGACGGCATATCCGTGCGCTGTGAGACATAGGAGCCAAATTCATTTTCTGCCTGGACCATAATGATAGGACCTCCCTGGCTTGCAAACAAACCGTCAACCTCGGCAAATAGATGTTCCAAGTATGTTTTGCATGAATCAAGAAAAGCCTGATTGTTGGTACGAATTTCCAGCTGCGGATTATTCTGCAGCCACCAGGGATAACCTCCGAATTCCCATTCGGCGCAAACATACGGTCCGGGACGTAAAATTACATACAGCCCTTCCTTTCCTGCAAGCCGGATATATTCTGCCAGATCTTTGTTTCCGGTTTCAAAGTCCCAAGTTCCTGGGGCTATTTCGTGGTAATTCCAAAAAACATAAGAGGCCACGGTATTGAGCCCCATCGCTTTCATCATCTGGAAACGATGCTGCCAGTATGCCTTTGGGATCCGGGCATAATGCATCTCTCCGGAATGAATCTTTACAGGTTTTCCATTTTGAAGAAATTCGCCGTTTTCAATTGAAAAGCCAGAGTGTTGTGCTTTGGCCTGATGCGGATGAATGCCAGCCAGCGTCATCGTTATAACGAATAATAAAAGGTATTTCTTCATTATTTTTTCTTTCATTTTAAACAATTAATACGTTGTTTAGAACAGGCTTATATTTGAAATAACAGGACACGCTTTTGAGTCGTTAATCGTTACTCTTACTTTTGATGTTGCGATCGGATTGGTTTTCAAAATGCGTTTATTCCCAATGGTTGTTCCGTCAGCAATCCTTTTCCATGCATCGTTTTCCCAGGCTTCAACCGTAAATGATTTTACGCGCTGTCCGAGTTGGATGTATTCTTCTAACTGAACGTATTTGATTGTTTTTTCTTCACCCAAATCAATTTTAATGCTTGCAGAAAGCGTGTTGTCGTTAGTTGCCCAGTAGGTTTCCGGATTATCATCTACGGCATTTTTTGCTGCAAATTCGTCGGCATTGCCACGAACTTCGGAAGTTTTTACGTTGGCTCCTTTGGCAAAATCAGTTGCAAAACGTTCATCCAATAATTTCCGGAAACCACGTAGTGATGCTACATCGTTCTCTTGAAATAATCCACGTTGATCGGGTGGGATGTTCAGCAGCAAAGTTGAGCCTCGTCCAACTGAACTCAGGTAAATATTGAAAAGCTCTTCGGGCGTTTTTACTTTCGAATCTTCTGATTTGTGATAAAACCATCCCGGACGAATGGAAACATTCACTTCGGCAGGAATCCATTGCTTGCCATCTTCCGAGCCAGTGTTCAAAAGTTCTTCAATTCCTGCTTTCCCCGCATACAAGGTGTCGGCAGAAATCGTAGCCCAATTGGTCTCTCCAACATGTCCTGCTTCATTTCCTACCCAGCGTAAATCGGGACCAGCATCGCTGAAAAATAAAACCTGGGGCTGAATGTCGTGTACCATCTCCAGAGTGGTTGGCCAGTCGTAATAGGTTTTACGATCAATTTCCCGTTTTTCATTGGCTCCTCCATAATAACCGTCTCCACCGTTGGCTCCGTCAAACCACATTTCGAAAACCGGTCCGTAATTAGTAAACAATTCTCGTAATTGGTTGCGGTAATATTCGATGTATGAAGCTTGTCCGTAATCGGTACGGTTGCGATCCCAAGGCGACATGTACACGCCAAATTTGAGCCCATATTTTTTACAGGCATCAGAAACGGCTTTTACAATATCACCATTTCCATTCTGAAAAGGACTTTGGGCAATGTCGTGATCCGTATATTTTGAAGGCCACAAGCAAAAACCATCGTGATGTTTGCAGGTTAAAATAACACCTTTGAAACCTGTTTCTTTTAAAACCGAAACCCATTGTTCGGCGTCAAAGTCTGACGGATCAAATAATTTGGAAGATTCATCTCCAAATCCCCATTCTTTGTTGGTGTAGGTATTGATGGTAAAATGGATGAAAGCATTGAGCTCCATGTCGTGCCAACCCAATTGACGTTGGTCGGGAACCGGTCCAATGGCTTTAGGTGGCGGAACTTTAGCTGATTGGCAGGCTGTAACAAACACTGCAAATAATAAAATAATCAGATTATGGTTGGTTAATTTTTTCATCGTATTGTTATTCAAGTATTATCAGAAAATTTCAATCTTTTATGCAGCGATAAGCTCAATTGGCTTTGTGGTGTGTATTCAATCATAACTGCAAGGATTTTGACCTCAATTTATACAAAACTATGCATTTAACGAAACCGTGTTGATAATCAAAATTTTAATAGTAAAATACTATTAAATCAGCAGAGCCTACTTAGTGTTGTATTAACTAAATGAATTTACACTGTTTTATGTACAAGAATTTGGTTTTAGCACTTAACCCTCTATTTATTAATTGACGAGATAAAAACATCATCAATCAAATAACTAGATAGATTTTGTTTTTCATCAGCACCCTTTAATGGAGGATCGTTTGTCTCGTTTGGCGTCTTTCTGTTGGGTAAATTGCGATAAGCTCCTGTTCTGAATGAAATTCTTTCTGCTAATTTTACAGCCATTACGGCAGGTAAGCTCTCGGAAATTATTTCACCGTCAATAGTTATTGAATAGTTTCCTAAACCAATTGTATTATATACAATTTTAAAGGTATACCATTTCCCAGTATCAAAGGTCATTAAATTTTTCATTGTTGCACCTTTGGCTGCTTTGATATAACCATCAGCATCAAATGATATTTGTACAGGTCTATTGCCGAACTGATCTGTAATATCAATATCAAATTGTGTTGTATCTTTAGCAATGACTTTCACCTTGAAACTTGCTGTAACTACCTTTCCTTCCTGAAAGACTCGTATTGCACGGCAATAATCATAGGGATCCATATCATTCATTTGTAGACATTGATTGTCATTATTCTCTTTTATCAAACTTGCTTTTGCCCACTTGGGAGAATGAATATTCCAGTCAGTAATGTGTCCAGCGAGATCCATATTTTCAAAATCATCGGTAACATCTTCAATTACTTTGTACTTAATAGGTATTGGAATGCGACATATCCATATATCTTCCTTATTCATACTGTAGGACATCCACATATCCTTACCTGGAGGGTTGCCATTTCCATCTATAATACCACGCATATAGCACGGACCAAAATCTTTCCATCTTCCGGAGAATCGTCTTACAGGAACTTCTCCTTGTACTAACAGCAGGTTGTCATAGATGATGCCGTCATCACTGGTTGCAATAGACAATGGGAAACGATATTGAGTCTGATCTATTGGATTATACGAAATTGCATATTTTCCATCTTCCGTTTGTTGCCCCCACATTTTACCGCCAGACATAACAAATGTGTTTACTTCTACAGGGTCGGAGAATGTATTGCCTCCGTCATCGGAAAGTGCAGCAAAAGATTTTTTCCAAAGCCCAACAATTTTACCGTCTTTTCGTTTATACCAGTTAAAAGCTTGCTTCGATTTGTTGAAAGTATAAAAACCATCAACGCCATTGTCTTCTTCGAACCATTGCAGGGTCATTAAATTATTGTTCAAAAGAGAATTACAAGCTAACAGGAAGCCCTCATCTTTTGATTTTTTATAAAATGGGAATGCGGTGTTGGATTCATTCCAGTTTGTTTGACTGTCATATCGTATAAAATAGATTGGCCCCATGCTGCCATCTTTATAAATTTCACGGACAACGCGTCCAATACCATTTTCTCTGAATGGATTTTCTGTGTGACCATAAAATGCCAAGGTAAGTAGACGCCCATTGGGTGCAACATAAAACCCCATTCGCTGGTGCATCATATAGCCAGTTAATCCTTCTGGAATTTCAACTCCTTCCGGTGCTTTGTATAGAGGGAAAGCCACTTTAGGGAAACTCCAGTCTTTTCCGTTCTTAGAAGTAATCAACATCGTTTGTACCGGTGCTATGTGCTCATCCTTTTCACCACTAATATATTGTTGATAGAATTGACCATTCCAATATGCCAGATTAGATGCATGATTATAAGTCCAACCATATCCGTCACTTAACTCAGGATGTGTCTGGTTTACCCGTAAAGTTTGAATATTTTCAACACCAATCGCATATTGCAAGCCAGCTTCATGTGTGAACGGGTTAATATGCCTGCCTTCGATATAGCGTATGGGTTCGTTTACACTACCTGTTTGAGCTTTTGAAATTTGAGCTTGCATTATAAACAGGAGAATAAAACATTTTGTTGCTGTAATTTTTAGTAACGAAACAAGATTCATTTTTTTAGGTGTATCCTTTATTTTTATTGAATAGTGCAACCAGAAAAAAAATTATTTTCATCTCAATTGTCTTATTGTGTAAATTCAAACTTACGTTCAATGTGAATTCTTGACTCTAGTTTTATATCCGCAGAAGAGGTTCCTATAGACACGATAAAATCTCCGGGTTCAATCACACGTTTATAATCTACGCCAATCAGGCTAAACATATCTTTATCCAGCAGGAAGGTAACCTGCCGGGTTTCGCCACTTTTCAGGTACACATGCATAAAATCCTGCAACTGTTTAATCGGGCGTACCGTTGAGGCATATTCATCTCTCAAATACAACTGAGGCACCTCGGCTCCGTCGAGCTCTCCTGCATTGGTCAAATCGAACGAAACGGTATAGGTAAAATCGTCAACTTCGCCGACTTTTAAATTCGCATATCGAAAAGTTGAATAGCTTTTGCCTTCACCAAAGGCGTACAAAGGAGCTGAAGTACCTTCAACATAATTGTGGGCAACCGGATTTTTCTTGTCGTAGTACACCGGTAACTGGCCTACTCCCCGTGGAACCGAAACCGGCAAACGACCGGTCGGGTTGTAATCACCAAACAAAACATCGGCAATCCCGTTTCCTCCTTGTTCTCCTGGATACCAGGCAGTCAGCAACGCATCGGCGTTTTCCGAAGCCCAGTTCATATTCAGCGGACGGCCTTCAATATAAATCACCACCACGGGCTTGGCTGTTCTCTTAACAGCTTTCAACAGTTTTAACTGGTCTCCCATCAAGTTCAGAGTCATGCGATCATTTCCTTCGCCGCTTTCCATATCGGTCAACAGCTCACTGCCGGCAACTGCTGCCCCCGTAGCCTGATAGTCTGTATTAAAGTCGCGGGCACTGGAGCCTCCAACTACCACAATTGTAACATCAGCACTTTCTACAGCGCTCACCGCTGAATCAATGTCTGTTTGAGTGGTGTCCCTGATAGCACATCCTCTGGCGTAAACTACATTTTTAACTCCAATTTTAGCCTGAATACCTTTCAGAACAGTAACGACATCGTCTGCCGGTTGCGGCGAAGTATAATCCCCCAACTGGTTGTACATTACATCGGCATTCGGGCCAACAACCGCCACCTTCAACCCTTTTTTACGGAGCGGCAGTACGCCTTTATTTTCGAGCAATACGGTAGATTGCCGGGCCAACTCCCGGGCCAATGCAATATTGGCTTTGCTGTGCACTTTCTTTTTCGCTTCCTTCGGATCAACATAAGGATTCTCAAACAAACCCATCGCGAATTTCCAACGCAACACATTACAGGTAGCCGAGTCCAGTATGCTTTCATCAAGCTTACCGTTCTTCACCGCCTCGCGCAACTCCGCATAAGCCGTCCCTCCCAGGTCCACGTTTGTCCCGGCTTCTATTGATTTAATTGCTGCTTCCTGAACGGTTTTGGTCACGAGATGCGATCCCATGATTCCCTGAATGCTGTACAGGTCGGAAACCGAAAATCCCCGGAAATTCCACTGATCGCGCAGAATATCTGTCAGGTATTCTTTATTCATCGTCGAAGGAATCCCATCGATTGAATTATATGAAGTCATTACCGACAAGGCGCCTGCCTCAATCGCATCGCGAAACGGAGGAAAGTAATTCTCAAGCAAGTCGCGTCTACTAACCACCGAAGCGTTACCATTCACTCCCGACTCCGGTACTCCGTAAGCAATAAAATGTTTCAATGTTGAGATAACACTTTCGGGTTGATTTAGATCGCCACTGCCCAAACCAGTAACCATCGCTTCTCCCATACGAGCAACCAGAATCGGATCTTCACCATATGTTTCCTCCACCCGCGACCAACGAGGTTCACGAGCCAAGTCAAGAATAGGCCCGTAAGCGATATGAGCTCCCTGCAAGCGGAGTTCTTCGCCAATTACCTTCCCCATTTTTTCAATCAGTTTGGGATTGAAGGTTGCAGCCTGCCCCAACCCGGTCGGGAACACGGTTGTTCCGATAGCCATATGCCCGTGTGCCGCCTCTTCAGCAAAAAACATGGGAATTTCCAGGCGGGAGTTTTCAATACTATAGCGCTGCAAAGCATTGGCTGCTTTTGCTGCCAATTCCGGATTTAATCCATTTTCAAGGGTCTTTTTAGTCCAGGGATCAGCGCGAAAAACAGCCCACAACATACCGGCTAACTGTTCTTCTTTTACGGTTTTAAACCGATCGGAGACAACGACATCATTCCCCTGAATCTCATACATGTCCCAACCCATAAAACATAGGAGTTGTCCGACTTTTTCCACAACAGTCATCCTACCGATTAAATCCCGAACTCTGTTCCCGACAGAAAGATCCGGATTTTTGTAAGGCAAAATACCATTGTTCTTATCTCCTACCTTTTGGCCTAAACCCGGGAGACTCAAAAAAAGTAAAAGTAAGAGAACCTGCGATTTTTTCATTTTACAAAATCTTACATAATCTAAAGGAGCAAATAAAAGCCTGGCGCGTCGTGAAGCATCGCCAGGCTTCATATTCATCTTTCAATATGGAGAATGATTCCCTCCCTCTGTTCTTTCTTTATTCAACATCCCACCACACACGAGAAGTCATTTTGTCGCCACCGTCAAGCCGAGCTACAGCTTCCTCGTAATTTGTAGAGTTTATTGACGATTCGGATACCGGATAAGTAAAGCGACGCGGAATTGTTCCATTGGTTACGTTACCAATGTAGATCACTGTTTGCAGCTCCGGGTAGCCCGACCTTCTCCAGTTGGCGAAGGTTTCGTATTCGTCAGAGAAGGTGTTGATATAATATTGCGTGTTAATTTGTTCCAACGCAGTCGATTGGTTGTACGGATTGGCTGCCAGGTAAGCTGCAATTTCGCTGCTACGCGGAGCCAGGCCATCACTAAACTGGTCGAATTGTTCCATGGCTGCTGTTACTCCGGCGTTGTAGTAATCTTCAGCGCTTCCGGTTGTCCATCCGCGGTATGCAGCCTCAGCCAGCAACAGTTGGTTCTCGGCATAAGTTACCAGGAAAGTCGGAGCATCGATTCTGGCATAAGTGTACCGGTTTACAACGGAATAGCTGTTTTTGTTGCCCGGATAATTCGGAGCGTTGGGCAGGTAAGTTGCGCTTGATACACCCGTTGTTTCGTCGTAGCCGTTTGGCATACCCAATTGGTGCGAGGCAATGGTGTCGCCCATTTGCCAGTTGCCGCTACCAATTTTCAGACTTGGATCTTCAACGACGGTACAAATCAGGCGTAACCGAGGGTCACCGGTGTTTCTCAGTAAATCAACAAACGATTCGCTCATGCGATACGCGTTCGGGTCTTCGTGACAGTATATTTTACCGAAAGGCTCGCAAGAGTTGTTAGAAGTTGTTGCTCCCGGGTGTTCTACTTTCGCGTTGTCGTCGTTGCTGTCAAACAATCCGCCGGCAACAGCAGTCGCGACCCAGGTTTGAGCTGTTGCCAGATCTACTTTTGACAGGCGCATGGATAGGCGAAGCATCAAGGAGTAAGCAAATTTTTGCCACTGTGCCACATCGCCGCCGTAAATGATGTCAGCCGATCCAATAGTCGAACTTGCATCTTCGAGGTTGGCTGCCGCTTCTTTTAATTCATTCAACATGTCGGTATAAATTTCTTTCTGCGTGTCGTAAGCCGGATAGCCAATTACCTTGTAATAGCCTTTTCCTGCATCCAAGTAAGGAATATCGCCGTACATGTCAGTCATACGCTGGAACAAAAACACTTTCATAATACGAGCCATTTGATACTCTGCATAGTAGCTTGCATTGCCTTCCCAGTTTGTCAGCAGGTCGATCACGTTGCGAACACCGTTCGGATACATGCGGTCCCAATAAGCAGAGTTGTAGCCGGCAGAGTAAGTGTATTTGTCACCCACCCAGTAACTTTCAGTCGATGCAGTGTGTTGCAACATGGTGCTACAGTAGATCATCCCATTTCGCCAGGCCTCGTATTCTGTACCATAGCAGTACATTTGCACATTGGTGAATTCCAGGGTGTAGTCCATCACATCAGCAGTAATCGCTTCCGGGTCGGTATTCATATTGCCAAAGTCGCTACAGCTTGAGAAAATCGCGATCAATGCAACAAGTGATATATATGTTAATATTTTCTTTGTCATAATTCTTCCCTCTCCAATTAGAATTTGATATTTACGTTAAAACCAATATTTCTTGTAGCCGGGTAACCGTTAAGTTCAAGCCCTTGTCCATTGCTGTTATTGTAAGCCGACTCCGGATCGATATTGGGCGTATGTTTCAGCATGGTCCACAAGTTCCGTCCAACTAACGATAGTTTCACATCTTTGATGAAAGGCAGATTTTGAGCTAAAAACAGTTTCGAGAAGTTGTAGCCCAACGAAAGTTCTCTCAACTTGATGAAGCTGGCATCGTACACAAACTCTTCGGTAATGTTGTTTGAAGCGATCCATTTCCAATAGGTTTGTGCATCGATTCCTGATTTAGTAAAGTCGTTTCCACTTTCATCCACACCTATTACAGTAATGCCACTTTCTCGTCCCTCAAGTGTATTCTTGTGCAAACCATAGCTGTACAGATTATAGTTTGTTCCTGAAAAAAGTTTGGCACCGAATTTAAAATCAAACAAGAAAGCCAGGCTTAGATTTTTGTAATTAAACTCATTGTGGAAACCACCGACCCACTTGAAAACACCGTCGCCCAGAGCTTCAACATTGTCAGAGCGTACCGGCAGGCCGTCAGAAGTATAAACGCGGTTACCTGCATCGTCAGTTTTGTATTTATAACCTACAATCTGACCGTACGATTGTCCAACGATGTTGCTGATGGTCGCGTTTCCGCTACGCGAAGTAGCTCCGTCAATCGTCAGAGAGCCTACGCCTTCACCCAGGTACAGGACTTTACTTTTGTTGTATGAGAAGTTGAAAGATGTATTCCAATGAAAGTTGTTTTTGACAATCGGAACGGCAAATACCATCATTTCGAAACCTCTGTTCTGAATTTTACCGATGTTTCTGTAAGCAGAACTAAAACCAGATGTTTCGCTGGTCGACACCTGAACGATATCATCTGTGGTTTTCTTTTGATAGGTTGCAAAATCAAATCCCAAGCGGTTGTCGAAGAACGAGGCGTTCGCTCCAATTTCTTTTTCTTCAATCTGAACCGGTTTCAGGAAGGCATTTGGAACAGAAGAGTTTCTGATGTATCCCATTGATTGATCCTGCACGTTAAAGTCATTCAATGTGTAAGTCAGCAATGTTTGGTAGGGCTCGGTTCCATTTGAAGCAGCAGCTACCGATGCCCGGATTTTTGCTGTTGTTATCCATGAAGGCAAAGTCAAACAATCGCTCAACATCCAGCTCAGGTTTACCGATGGGTAGAAGTAGCTGTTGTTGTCGGGATCCAAGGTTGAAAACCAGTCGTTACGTCCGGTGAAGTTCAGGAACAACCAATCATTGTAACCAAAGTCGGCAGTTCCGTAGATTGAGTTTACCTTGTATTCAGAGTATACTTTCGCGAACGTTCTTGTTGAAGAATTCACGTTTGAAGTAGAATAAAGTCCGCTGATAATGAACGGGCGAATTCCGCCGTTAGTCCCGTATTGTTTGGTAATATCGTGTTGTGTGTTTCCTCCGAAGGTTGTGTTGATTGAAAAGTCTTTCAGTTTTTTGTTGAAACCAATCATGTAGTTCGTGTTAATCTCAGAATAGTTTCTTTCGTATTCCTGAATGTATCCGTCTGGGTCGGCTGCAGCCCCGTCGGGTTGTACTTGTTTAAAGTTGAGTATATATCCGTCGCGGGTAACCTGACCTTGCACGTACAACCAATCTGTTATGTCATAACGAAGTGTAGCTCCACCAGTTGTCCGGTTTTTATCCGATTTGTTTGTCTTACGGTATTGCAGCCAGTAAGGGTTGTTGAAGTAAACGTTGTTACCGGGCTGTAACTCTGTTCCGTCTGCTGCCGCTCCGTTGTCGCCTTGGAGCCATCTAACATCGTAACTATTGGCCAAGTACTGCAGTGTAGCGTTGGTGTTTCCGTTACCGTCTGAAAGGTTCGCTCTTCCTTTCACCTGTTCGAAAACGTAGTTGGCGTTCACCGTCAAATGAAGTTTTTTGGTGATCTCGTAGACGGTATTCATGTTGATGCCTTGTTGTTTCAGATTGGCATTAGGGAGGTTGCCCTTTGTGTACACGTTAGATACGCCGAAACGATAAGAGATCTTGTCGGTTTTACCGCTTACGGCCAACGAAGCTGTTTCGTCGATACTGGTTCCGTAGAAATTTTTCCAGTTATCCACGTATTGGTAAGGAACGGTATCGCCGTTGCGGTTTACAAAATCGCCGCCATCCAACTTTTCACCCCAGCTTTGGTCGTACGTTTGGTAAGCCGATGTTTGGTCGGCAGGTCTCACACCTTGAGTACCCTGCCCGTAAGTGGTTTGGAAATCTCGGTAGTCGTAAATAGAGTTGAATGTCAGGTTGTTGTTGAATTCGACACCCAAGCCGTTGGTGTTGGCTTTACCCGATTTGGTTGTGATAAGGATTGCACCGTTACCTCCACGGTACCCGTAAAGAGCAGAGGCCGCAGCACCTTTTAAAACCTGGATGCTTTCGATATCGTCCGGATTAATGTTGTTAAGACCATCTCCCATATCCATACCTCCCCATTGACCTGCGCTGGAGAAGTTTGTGTTGTCAAAAGGAATTCCGTCGATCACATACAACGGCTGGTTATTCCCGGTTAGTGAGGCATTACCGCGAATAATCACACGGCTTGATCCGCCAATACCAGTGGCGTTACCGGCAACACTTACCCCCGAGACCTTACCACTCAAAGCGTTTCCCAGGTTCGGATCGCGGGCTTCAATCATATCTTCGCCGTTTACTTCAGTAGTTGAGTAACCAATGGAACGTTTTTGTCTTTTGATACCCATGGCCGTCACAACAACTTCTTTGATTGCCTGGTTATCCTCGGCAAGCGTTACATCGATCGTTTTTTGCCCGGCAACTTCGATCTCCTGACTCCTCATGCCTACAAACGAAAACACCAAAGTGCCAGTAGCGGGAATATTTGAAAGCGTATAATTACCATCAAAATCGGTAATGGCTCCCTGCACGGTGCCTTTAATAGCGACCGTCACGCCTGGGAGCGGCTCGCCGGAGGAGTCGGTAACTCTTCCCGAAATGGTTCGTTGTTGAGCATTCAAGCGATCCGCCTTGCCATACAGCATGATTAACCGATCCGATACCTCATAGGTGATTCCTGAACCATCAAACAAGGCCTTCAGCGTATTGTCTATACTTTGATTTTGCAAGGAAAGATCTACTTTTCGATCCAAATCAATAAATTCAGAACTGTAGGCAAACCGGTACTTGCTTTGGTTTTCAATGGCCTGCATCACTTCCCGGACCGCTACATTTTGCAACTCGAGACTGAGCTTCGTGTTTTGACCAAATGAACTTGCAGTTACCTGCAGAAGCCCGGCCAGAAGAAAGAGAAACGTTAACCGCATAATTCTTCCCGTTTGAGATTTAACAAATGGAGACAAGAATCCCAAGATTCCTAATTTTTTTTTCATAATTTTGAACTGAATTAAAAGGTTTATAAAATTGTCATCTACCAATGACAGAGTTAACCACAGGAAAGTGTTCCCGCACTTTCCTGTTTTTTTTTGAATAGTTTAGTGCTTCATATACTTGAATTTGATAACATTTCCTTCTTGCTGTGCCTTGACTGGTGAAATCCGCTCAATTAGATGAATCACTTCAGCAAGCGACTCACCTTCAATGCTAAATGTATAGGGAAGATCCTTCACCAAGGGATCAACTTCAAATTTCTGGTTATACCTCCGCTCAAGCTTAACAACCAGTTGATCGAGTGATAACTCGAAGATATTTAATATTCCATCCTTCCATGAAGTATAATGCGCTGGTTTTACTTTCATCGTATGGATGGTGTTTGTCTTTTTATTGAAAACCGCCAGCTCTTCCGGTTTTAGTTTGACTATCAATTCATCCGAAGCCGATTGAATTTCCACACTCCCCTCCTCCAGCACCACGTTCATCTCATTCAGATCGTCGTAATTGGAAATGCCAAACTGGGTGCCGGTCACCTTCACTTGAATGGCTCCCAAATCGACAATAAATGGATTCTTCAGATTTCTGGCCACCTCAAAATAAGCTTCGCCTTGAACCTGGATCGCCCGATTTTGAATCCCGTACTGGTTATTGTAAGTTAATTTGGTATCGGCGTTTACCCAGATTTTACTTCCATCGGGCATGGTCACCGTTGACATTTGTCCCAGTTCAGTTTGAATTTGGGTGAGTTGAAGTTCGGCATTGAAATAGTTATTGTACACAAATACTGCTCCTGACAAGCCAATCACCAACAACGCAATAGCTGCGTAGCGGTACCAGTTCAGCAACCGCGCTGAACGCTTCAGTTGCTGCTTTTCGTTTAAGCGCTCACAAAGGCGAACTTGCCCCAAATCTGATGTTCGTCCTTCCCTACTCTTTTTCTTTTCTTTCCACCACCGGGCTTTTTCCGAATCAAAAATCTGCTTGTGCTCTTCTTCCCGAAGCCACTCGAGCAAGGCTGCCTGTTCGTTTTCCGGAAGTTTTCCTTCTAAATAGGATTGTATTTTCTTCTCCATAAATGAATACCCTTTCATCATCAATACACCGGGCATCAAAAATCCCTACCCCCTTAGGGCGAATATTTTCACCCAGCTTACCGGAGGATCATCAAAATGAGTAAGGACAGTTCGGGGAAACGGGCCAGTAAATCCTGACGCAGATGAGTCCTGGCCTTAGCCAGGTTTTTCTCGACGGCTTTTAGTGAGATCCCCAATTCGTCGGCCACTTCCTGCTGCCTGCGTCCTTCCAGCTTACATTTGACCAGGATTTGGTTTTGGCGTTCCGGGAGCCGGTCAATCGCGTTTTTCAGGGCTTCAAACAGTTGTTCCTCCAAGGTGCTATCTTCTTTTCCCGAAAAGTCAATTTGATACAAATGTTGCAATTCGCTCCACGAGTATTCATCGAGGGAGAAAGATTCCGCTACCAATTTTTGATCGCGAATATGATTTAAACATTGATTCCGAATGATGGTAAACAGCAGGCTTTCGACTGATCGATCGGGTTGAATGAGCAGTCGCTTTTCCCACAGCCGCACGTAAGCACCTTGAACCAGGTCTTCAACCAGCACCTGATCTTTGATAAAAATTTTGCAGTAGTTCTTTAAACGAGAGGCCGTCAGTGAGTACAACACATCATAACTGGACGAGTTTCCGTTTTTAAGGCCTGTATTTAAAGATTGGTCAATCATTGCGTTAGAAAATGCCGTGCAATTTAGAAAAAAAAAGCACAACTTTTCAATTGAAAGTTTGAAGGCGATCCCTGAGATCATATCTGCCACAACAGCCTGTTTTTTTCCAGTTTTAGAGCAACCATATTTATTTTGCTACTGCTGTAACAATTACGACCGTAACAAAACCCTAAGAAAACAACTCGCTAATATCGTTTTGATTCAGTTTCTTAAAAATACTCTCATCGGTTTGGATAATGTCGCCGGCAATTTTCTTCTTTTTATTTTGAAGCGTCAGGATCTTCTCTTCCACCGTATTTTTGCAAATCATGCGGTAAGCAAATACCTTTTTCTCTTGCCCAATCCTATGGCAACGGTCAATGGCCTGATTTTCAACTGCCGGGTTCCACCAAGGGTCAACCAGGTACACATAATCGGCGGCGGTTAAATTCAGTCCTGTTCCACCCGCTTTCAAGCTAATGAGGAATACCCGCAGATTTTCGTTTTCCTGAAAACGATTGACCGATTGCTCGCGTTGCTTGCTGCTGCTTTGCCCGTCAAGGTATTCGTATTCAATGCTCAGCTTGGCCAGTTCGTCCTGAATCAACCCCAGCATTTTTACAAATTGTGAAAAGACAAGAATTTTATGCTTGCCCGTTTTATTGGTAATATGACGCACAAGCTCTTTAATTTTCACCGACTGTTTTTCAACCACTTCATCAGAATTAAGAAGTACAGGTGAATCACAAATCTGGCGCAAGCGTGTCAATGCTTCCAGCACCATCATTTTCGATTTCTCCATTCCATCTTCCTCAATTTTACTGAGCAAGCGGTTACGGAATTCGTTGCGATAGGCATCATAAACGCGGCGCTGCCCACTTTCCATTTCGCAATAAATAATATCTTCTGTCTTATCGGGAAGTTCTGATGCGACGTTTTCTTTGGTACGGCGCAGAAGAAAGGGGTTGATTACCTTGTTCAGTTCGCTGGCCATCCCCTCATCCCCTTCTTTATCGATTGGCGTTGAATAGTTCTCTTTGAATTTCTGCACACTTCCCAGAAAGCCACGATTGACAAAATTCATTTGTGCAAATAAATCGAAGGTGCTGTTTTCGATCGGTGTTCCTGTAAGCGCAATTTTGTTTTGGGCATTGATCAGGCAAGCCGCTTTGTAGCGGTGCGATGCCGGATTTTTTATGGCTTGCGATTCGTCAAGCACCGCGTAATTAAACCGGAACTGACTCAAGATTTGAATGTCGCGTACCAGAATTCCGTAGGTGGTAAAAACCAGGTCGTAGTTTGTAAAATCTCCGGTATTTTTTGTGCGGTCGGCTCCATAGTAATAGAGCGCTTTTAATTTGGGGGCAAATTTCTTCAACTCGTTTTCCCAATTAAATAGCAAAGTGGTTGGCACAACAACCAGGTTGACACCCCTGTTCTTATTTGATTGGTGTTGCAAAAATGCCAACATCTGCAAGGTTTTTCCCAAGCCCATGTCGTCAGCCAAGATGCCTCCCCACTGCACCTCATCCAGAAAATTGAGCCAGTTCAGCCCTTCTTTTTGATAGTCCCGCAAACTAGCTTTTATCTGTTTGGGAACCATGGTTTCGTTTATATTATTGAAGTTTTTTAAGCGCTGCCGCTTTTCTGCTATTTCCTGTAAAACGCCGGGGTCGTCAAGCTTATCAAACAGTTCGTCGATCACCGAAAACCGCAGTTTGGAAATCTCCAGTTTGTCTTTTCTGATTTCGCCATGCCTAAAATATTTTTCAAGCTTATGGAACCACTCAGAAGGCAAAACCCCCACCGAACCATCTTTCAACTGAATGTAGCGCTGTTTGTTTACTACCGCTTTTTTTATGTCGCTCAGCGAGACACGGTTATCACCAAAACTAACGGAAAGATCCACTTCGAACCAGTCTTGCCCCGAGCTTACCGACGTGGTGATTTTTCCTTTATATGGCGAGTACCGAAAGTTTTTCAATTCTTTCAGCCCAAATACCTCCACCTGAAGGGCCTGTAATTGGTCGAAAAACCGGTAAAACCACATATCTCTCGTAAAATCGTTGTAATGCAGATAAAACAGCTTCCTGCTTTTTTGGCTTTCAAAATCGGGGTGCAATTCAGCGAGTGAATCCAAAAAGTCATTCTCAAGTTCGAAATTACGGCGGTACTCTGTAATAATATCGCCGGTCTTCACAAGTCTGTTGCCGGTAGTATTCAACATCGCCGAAACATTGTTATCATACTCTACACAGGGAGTAAAAACCACATAGTCGTTTTGCTCCGAAAGAAATAGTTGCTTCGTATGAAAATCCAGCTCAATGATTTCGCTTTTAAAGCTTCCTTGCTTATACCTCACCTCAAAGTTTTCGGAGATGGGTTCGACCACGTTTTTATAAAATTCATCTTTGTGAGCGGCAACCATTTTAACCCGATCGGGAAAACCAGCTATTATTTGTGCCGCCTTCTCGCTTTTCACCATATGGTAGATATTATCCTTCACATAAAAGTAATGATCTGCTGGCTGCGATTTCAAAACTTTCGGGTCGAGTAGCAGGTCGCCTACTTTTAGTTTTTGATTCAGGTTTAAAAATTCTTTGTTTTTCGAGACTTCAAAAACCACATCAAAAGGCTCGGGCGAGAGTGTGATGTCAACCAAATCCTTTTTTCTGATTTGCCCGGCATTTCTGGCCAGTCCATACACATACTTTTCCTTTCGCAAATACTCGAAAGCCTTCTTCATCCGGTTGAAATCAAAATCATCATCCTCATTCATTTCATCAATCAATTGCAGAAGCTTTGATGCATTTTCGCTTTTATTGATGATAAATTGGTCTTCCATTGCTTCATCGTACTCTTTGATATACGTCGCCAGCCCGGAAGGATCGTTCTTCCGGGTTTTTCCCACAATCGGGATGATTTCGTAATATTCATCTTTTTCATCATAAAAATCACCGTAATAATCCCGATAGCCGCCAGCAAGTAGCGTATCTTTTTGGAAGACAAAGCCCAATTCCCGTCGTTCTTTTTTCGGAAGTTCCTCCAGAAACAATTTATCACTCGTCAGTTTTTCAAGTAAGCCGGAAACATAGTCGCTCGTGTTACCGGTTACCGGAACCAAACCATCTCCTTTTTTGGTTCCATAATACATCAAGCCCTGCTCTTCCGTGAAAACGTATGAAAAGTAATCGCGAAAATCGGCCGTCTCAGACAGTCCGTAATTTTTCATCCACTGTTTTTGCTCTGCCATAATCCGGCCACTAAAGACCTCATCCAACAATTGGGGCATGGGCGAATTGGCAATCAGCTTGAGGCAGTGCGCTTCGCTGTGTGATAATCTTGACGAATCTGCGGCCTGGGACGATGACACGTAAACTTTTCCGTCTTCCTTAAAAAACTGGACATTCGCGTCGGCATCGTTGGCAACAAATGTGATGGATTCCGCCGTGATCTCAACAGAATCGTAGAAAACATAGCCGTTATCATACATCAGTTGCGACAAAACGATTGCAGAAGTATTTTTCTTTACAAAGTCGAAATCAATGTGCTGATAATCCGGAATTTCATATCCTAAATTTTTGGGATTTCTTTTGCTGACGGGCAAGGTAACTGTCAATTGATTTTGGGTTCGCAACATTGATTGATTACCCAGATTTGCCGACACATAAAGCAAGGCCGCTACCGTGTGCTTGCAAATGGTTCCCCAGTCGAAAGGACAGGTACAACTGGTTTGTATATTCTTGCTGTTCACACCTTTTACCGAAACCTGGTATTTTTGAGAGCCTTGAACGGTAAGCTTCCAACTATCTATTTTTTCGATGTAATCATCGAAAAACACTTTGTCGTTTTTATACAATTGCCGGCCACGGTTCGCTACCGCGCTAGACGTGTAAAAATTAATGTGTCTTTTTATATGTTCTTCGGTAAATCGATCGGTAGCCATAAAATAAGTATTAAGCAATAATTGTTGTCGTATTTCTGTCTTCTAATAAACTATGAGAGAAGTGATAACAAAAATAATAGATAGGTCCGTGACCTTAACTGTTTAATAATCGGAAAAAACTAAATTACAAACAGCCAATATTAAAGCTTTCCCATTTCCAAACCAAAAAAATGATTCTTGTTTTATCCGATTTTTGTTAACCGTATTATTCGTTCAGATTACTGTCTTAAGATTTAAGTCAAAAAATAAAATCAGAAACATCCTGCCCCAGTTGGAGAGAGGATAAAAAAACAAGGTTGGAGACATCCGAACCTGGGTTAGGATCTGTCTGAAATGTCATGGACCAATCCAAAAAGAGGTATTTTGCTTCTTATCTTATCCAATTGTAAAGAGATGAACCCCTGTTGTAGCAAAGTGTTGTTATTTCATCAACGAACGCTATCTTAAGAAATCAAAAAAAGAAGCAGATAATATTTGTACCATGGAAACACCATTTCTGAAAAAGCTTGACCCGTTTTTGAAACAGTTGCAACCCATAGCTGTTCGGCCAACCGATGCGGTAGCGAATTATCGGAAAGACGAAACCATTAAGTCCGTCATTTTTGATATTTACGGCACCTTGCTTATTTCGGCTTCGGGCGACATTATGCAGGATTCGTATGACGCAAGCATGTTTAGCCGGGCACTTCGGGGCGCCGGCTACGCCATAAAAGTGCCCGAACAGAAGCTGATGGCTATTCACCCGCTTTTTGAACAACAGGTGCTCAAGGGCAAAAAACAAGCCCGCGAACACGGCACGCCCTTTCCCGAACTGGATTTGGTTGATATCTGGGGCAAAACACTCGCCCAGGCCGAAGCAATAGGCCTGATTGCTGTTTCAGATGAAGCCAACACGCGACTTTTCACCATTCTGTTTGAGCTGAGCAGCAACCAGGTATGGCCCATGCCCCGAATGAAAGAAACGCTGGCCATTTTAAAGCAAAAGGAGTATCCCCTGGGAATCGTTTCAAACGCCCAGTTTTATACGCCAATCATCATGAATTATTTTTTAGACGGCCAATTGAAAGAAACGGAATGGATTGACGGGTTCGAAAAAGATTTGTCTGTTTTTAGCTATAAACTGCTGAAAAGCAAACCTGATCCGTCTGTTTTTGCCGGACTGATCGACCCACTAAGCCAACGCGGATTAGCGCCGCACGAGGTGCTTTATGTTGGGAACGACATGCTAAAAGACATGTACGCATCAGCTCAACATGGGTTTAAAACCTGCTTTTTTGCCGGTGACCAGCGGGCTTACCGCTTGCGCAAAAATCATCCGGAAGCGTCCGGCATGAAACCCGATTTCACGATTACAGCATTGGATCAACTCCATGATATTTTGTAACCACTAATTCAACACACTATGGGAGATTTTCATCAGAACGGAAGCATAACCACCTTGCACAACCTGAACTATTCAACCTTGGAATACCTGGAAAAAAAACTGGTCAAGTTTTCGCGCCGCCGAAAGATGGGCCTAATTATTCCGGCTCTGTATTCCGAACTGGAAAAGCCGGCCTTGCAAAACATTGTCGACATCCTGAAAGATGTACCTTACATCACCGAAATTACCATTGGGCTTGACCGGGCCAATTCGGAACAATACCAACACGCCAGGCAATATTTCTCGGTTTTAAATACCCCCAAAAGGCGATGCCGGATCATTTGGAATGACGGGCCGCGAATGCGTAAAATTCAAAAATTATTTGAGGAAAAGAAAATTTATACCGGCGACCCGGGTAAGGGTCGCAATGTGTGGTTTTGCTTTGGCTACATGATCGCTTCAGGACGTTCGGAGGCTATTGCCTTGCACGATGCCGACATTATTACTTATACCAGGGAGATGTTGGCGCGTTTGCTTTACCCGGTAGCCGACCCCACCTTCAACTACAAATTTTGCAAAGGCTATTATTTCCGTTCCGACGGTACCAAACTCAACGGGCGCGTTACCCGACTCATGGTTACGCCGCTGATCCGTTCACTCAAAAAAATATTCCCGGCTAATGATTACCTCGATTTCCTGGATCATTTCCGGTACATTCTGGCCGGTGAGTTTTCCATGCGGGCCGACATCATGAAAACCGTCCGGATTCCTTCGGATTGGGGCCTCGAAGTGGGAATCTTATCCGAAGTCCAGCGAAACAACGCCATCAACCGGATTTGCCAGGTCGAGATTGCCGATGGCTACGACCACAAACACCAGCCCGAATCGTACGATGACCCCAACGCCGGGCTCTCGAAAATGAGTTTCGACATTGCCCGAAGCATTTACGCCAAGCTGGCCACCCAAGGCTCTGTTTTCAGCAAAGGCATCTTCCGTACCGTGCGGGCTACCTACCTCCGGCTGGCCCTCGACATGGTTGAGCAGTACGCTGCCGATGCCGCCATCAATGGACTGACCATGGATCGCCATAAAGAAGAACAAACCGTCGATGTGTTCGCCGGGAACATCTACCGGGCCGGCATTGAGTACCTTGACAATCCCAACCTCATCCCCTTTATCCCTTCCTGGAAAAGGGTAATGGATGCCATTCCCGAGATATTAGACCGGTTTAATGAAACGGTAGAAGAAGACAATAAAATATAGTGTGCCGATGGATATCAGACTAAAAACAAAACTCATCAATCGCCTGAACCGGATCTACCAAAAGGAGTTAACGGAAGAGTGGCTGGATGATTTTATCGCTTTTGTTGAAGTGCATAAAAATCCGCACCCCAAGCGACAGGAAATCTGGAACGAGCGCAAAGTGATTTTAATTACCTATGGCGATATGCTGAAAAACGAAGGAGAATCGCCGCTGGAAACCTTGGGTCACTTCTGCAACAACTATTTACGGGGCTGCATTTCGACCATCCATATTCTACCCTTCTTTCCGTACAGCAGCGACGACGGATTTTCGGTGATGGATTTTTACCAGGTCAATCCCGATCTGGGCGACTGGAAAGACATTGAAACCCTTGAAAAAGATTTTGTTTTGATGGCCGATTTGGTAGCCAACCATGCCAGCAGTCAAGGGGTTTGGTTCAAGCAGTTTCAGAACAACGAAGCTCCGGGCAACGGTTTTTTCTTTTGTCCCCCTGCCGATTTCGATTCGTCCCAGGTCATCAGGCCCCGCAGCAGTGCGTTGCTAACGCCATTCGAAACCGCAGATGGCCCAAAAAAAGTATGGACAACTTTCAGTGCCGACCAAGTCGATTTGAACTATGCCAATCCCGAAGTCTTGAAGGAAATGCTCAGTGTATTTCTTTTTTACCTGTCGAAAGGAATCCGCGTGGTGCGTCTTGATGCCATCGCTTTTCTGTGGAAAACTTCGGGAACAGCCTGTATCCACGAACCCGAAACGCATGAAGTAGTATCGCTCTTCCGCGAAATCATGGATTATTGTTACCCCGGCGCTTTACTGCTCACCGAAACCAACGTGCCACACAAGGAGAACATTACCTACTTTGGCCTGGGCGATGAAGCACACCTGATTTACCAATTTGCCCTTCCTCCCTTGCTTTTGCATGCCCTGCATTCGGGAAACGGGAATTACCTGAGCCAGTGGGCCAAAGAGCTGAGCGGCACGCAGGAGGGAATGACCTATTTGAATTTCACCTCTTCGCACGACGGCATTGGTATCCGTCCGCTTGAAGGAATTATTTCTGAAGCTGAAACCTCGGCTATGATTGAAAAGCTGAAAACGTACGGAGCACGAGTCACCACGCGTCAACTCGGAGGACGGGAGGTGCCCTACGAAATCAATGTCACCTATTTCGATGCGTTAAAAGGTACCAAAGATGGTCCGGATGAATACCAGGTGGCCCGCTTTCTTCAATCACAAACCATCATGCTGTCGTTGCAGGGCGTACCCGCCTTTTACTTTCTAAACCTGTTTGGTATTGAGAATGACGAAAAGGGTGTTAAAACAACTGGAATCAACCGGTCGATCAACCGGCGCAAGTTCACGCTCGAAGAATTAACAAGCTTGTGGAAAGAGCGGCCAGTACACCAGGCAATTTTAAAAGAATTGTCCTTCCGGACGGGGATCAGACGCAACCTGGCCGCATTTTCGCCCAACACACAGCAGCTTGTGTTGAAGCTGGGCAGTTCCTTTTTTGGTATCTTGCGGAAAACAAATCGGATGGAAAACTCGGTAGTCTGTATTTACAACCTGACCAATCGCAAACAGAACCTGGCTTTACCTCCGGGCTTAATGGAGTTTAGCCGCGACCTGCTAACCCGAACGCTTCAGAACACAGAAGAAATTGAGTTGAAACCATACCAGAGCATGTGGCTCATTACACGCTTTATCGCGTAATTCAAATGAAAATGAAAATACTCTTAGCTCCTGATTCATTTAAAGATTGCCTGCCCGCAACGGAGGTATGCCGCTACCTGGAAGAAGGCATCAAACGGATTTACCCGCGTGCCCAAATAACGAGCATTCCGGTGGCCGATGGTGGCGAGGGCTTTGTTGCCGCCATGCTTACGGCAGTGGGTGGAACGAAAATCACATGTCCGGTGTCCGATCCCTTGGGGCGGGAGATTCATGCCTCGTACGGAATTCTGGCAGACAAGCAAACAGCGGTCATAGAAATGGCCGCAGCATCGGGCATTGAGCTTTTAAAACCAGAGGAACGAAATCCGCTTGTAACGAGCACTTTTGGCACGGGTCAGCTCATGCGGGATGCGATGGAACGAGGTTGCCGGAAGCTAATCATCGGTATTGGCGGAAGCGCCACGAACGACGGGGGAACCGGCATGGCTAAAGCGTTAGGCTATCGTTTTCTGAATAACAAAGGCTGCGAAATCGAATCAGGAGGCGGCAGTTTAAAACAACTGGCCCACATTGATCATTCATCTGTCTTTTCCCTGCTGAAAGAAACTGAAATTCAAACCGCCTGTGATGTAACAAATCCGTTAACCGGAAAACATGGCGCATCAGCTGTTTATGGCCCGCAAAAAGGCGCAAGCCCTGGTATGGTTGCAACCTTGGACCAAAATCTCGAGCATTTAGCGCAGATCATCAAAACGGATTTGCAGGTTGACGTGTTGACACTTCCAGGTGGTGGCGCTGCCGGAGGATTGGGCGCCGGGCTGGTCGCGTTTGCCGATGCCAAGTTGCAAGCCGGATTTAACATTGTAAAAGAGCAAACCGGTCTGGAAGAAGCGGTTCAGCAAGCGGACATCATACTCACCGGCGAAGGAAAAATGGATCATCAAACCAAACAAGGAAAAACGCCCTGGGGCGTCGCTCAGCTTGCTTTGAAGCACAACAAACCCTGCATCGGAATTGCCGGCTTTCTGGGCGAAGGCTACCACGAACTCTACAAAGAGGGGTTCACGGCGCTATTTGCCTTGCCCAACGGACCGCTAAGTTTGGAAGAAAGCCTTGCCCAAGCCCCACAACTACTGGCCGACACCGCGGAGCAAATCTTTCGAATTATCCGAATGACCAAACAGAGATAAAAACAGGTACCTTCCCGAATTCATTTTATAAGGTCACGGACCTATTTGATATTTTCGGTTTCGCTTTTATCACAGATTGTAAAAGACTCGAAACATGACACTAAATTATTCGCACTACTTACAACACATAGCCCGTAAGGTTTCTGAATGAAAAAATTCGTAACTTAAGCCCATTAGCCTTCAGCATCCTTTGATGCTGTTGTTTAAAACTCTAAAAATTAAGCATGAAAATTCTGCTAACAGGTATTACCGGGTATGTGGGCAAGCGCATTTTACCACTTTTGTTGGAACAGGGACATGAGGTGATTTGCTGCGTCCGCAACCTCGACCGGGTGGAAGAAAATTGGCTCAATCACCCACAAATTCAATTGGTCGAGATTGACTTCCTCAAAACAGACAGCCGCCATAATTTTCCCAAAGCCATCGACGTGGCATTCTACCTCATTCATTCCATGGCTTCCACCTCGGGTGATTTCGAAGACCTGGAACTCCAGGCCGCGCGAAACTTCCGGGATTTGATGAGCCAATCAACAGCCAAACAGGTGATCTACCTGGGAGGAATCTCGAACGACACTTACCTGTCCAAGCATCTTCGGTCGCGGCTCAATGTTGAAAAAGAATTGCAAAAAGGCGATTATGCTTTAACTGCCTTGCATGCCGGAATCATCATTGGATCCGGAAGCGCTTCGTTTGAGATTATCCGCGATATGGTTGAAAAATTGCCGATCATGATTGCCCCGAAGTGGGTGCTCACCTTGTCGCATCCCATCAGTATTCGCGACGTTTTGAAGTTTCTGATTGGCGTGATGAACAACGAGGCTTGTTTCAATAAAACCTTCGATATTGGAGGAAAAGACGTCCTTTCGTATACCGACATGCTACTACAGTATGCCGAAATCAGAAAGCTTAAACGTCGCATCGTCACCTTGCCTATTATGACTCCCCGACTATCGTCGTATTGGTTGTTTTTCATCACTTCCACCTCATACAAACTGGCGATTAACCTGGTGAATAGTTTGAAAGTTGAAGTGATTGCAAAAGATAATTCGCTGGCCGAACTACTCCAGATCGAGCCCATGACTTATCGCGAAGCAGTGGAAGCCGCCTTCACCAAAATCAAGCAAAACCAGGTTTACTCCAGTTGGAAAGATGCTTTGAGTTCAACGGAATTTGATCCGAACTATGCCGACCAGATCGATGTGCCACAATATGGCTGTTACTGGAATAAACAATCGGTTACGTTTACTGCCGACCCAGAGAAAGTATTGAGTACGATTTGGTCAATTGGCGGCAATAACGGTTGGTATTACGGCACCTGGCTGTGGCAAATCAGAGGCTACATGGACAAGCTCTCCGGGGGAATTGGCTTGCGACGGGGTCGAACCAATCCCGATCAGATTATGAATGGCGATGCCCTGGACTTCTGGCGCGTTTTGCTGGCCGACAAACATAAAAAACGCCTGCTGCTTTATGCCGAAATGAAACTTCCGGGTGAAGCCTGGCTTGAGTTTAAGATTGTTGAAACCAACAACGAAAAAAGGCTGATTCAAACGGCTACCTACCGCCCAAAAGGCGTTTGGGGACGATTTTACTGGGGGCTGTCCTGGCCATTTCATTTGTTTATTTTCCGCGGAATGGCCCGAAATATCATCAAAAAGAGTCAATAGCCAGATCAGCTACCGGCTTTCAGTCTTTTTTCGGCCAAGCTGAATTATGACTACTTCAGATATTCGTAGGATAACAACCAAAATCCGGAAACGATTCCATATCAAGACGTGTTTTTAATGCACTTTCCGCCTCCGTGGAGAAGCTTTCCGCCTCCGTGGCGGACCTTTCCGTGTGCGTGGCGGACCTTTCCGTGTGCGTGGGGAAGGTTTCCGCCTTCGTGGAGGACCTTTCCGCCTGACTGTTGGACCTTTCCGCCTATCGCCAACGGGTTACGTGAGTCGATACCAGGAATTTATGACTTCCAACAAGCTTTTCATTGCACCCTCCACGGCCCTCCCTTTTCGAAAAGGGAGGGTGTTCTGCCGAATGGCGGAACGCGTGGGTCATTCATAAGGTTTAAAGGCGATCTTCCTGCTCTCATCTCAAAAATCTGCGTCTCCTTCTTCCCGAATTGTCTAATTCCGAATTTCGTTCTACTTTTGTCGCTCAATTAATTGGAATATGAAACGAGTAGTAATTGGACTTTCGGGTGGTGTTGATTCGAGCGTGGCGGCCTACTTGCTGAAACAGCAGGGATACGATGTGATTGCCTTGTTTATGGTGAACTGGCACGACCGCACCGGAACACTTACAGGCAGCTGCTCCTGGGAAGACGATGCGATGATTGCTGAAATGGTGGCCAAAAAGCTCGATATGCCTTTTCATATTGTAGACCTGAGCAAAGACTACAAAAAGCGGGTGGTCGATTACATGTTTGACGAATACAGCAGGGGACGCACGCCAAACCCCGATGTGCTGTGCAACCGCGAAATCAAGTTCGATATTTTTATGGATGAGTGCCTGAAATTTGGCGCCGACTATGTGGCGACCGGGCATTATTGTCAGAAAACGGAACTTGAAAAAGACGGACAACTCATCTACCAGCTTCGGGCGGGTGAAGATAATAACAAAGACCAAAGCTATTTCCTTTGCCAGCTTAACCAGCAACAACTGAGCAAAGCGCTGTTTCCAATTGGTCACCTGGATAAGCCCGAAGTACGGCGAATTGCCGCCGAACAAGATCTGCCCACAGCAACCCGGAAAGATTCGCAGGGCATTTGTTTTGTGGGGAAAGTGGATCTGCCCACCTTTCTGCAACAGCAACTGGAACCCAAAACCGGCAATGTAATTGAAGTACCGGCTGAGTTTATGGCCAAGAAAAAAGCGGTGGAAAAGACCCCGGAGAATTTTAAGAAATTGTGTTTTGCCTATCCGTATAAACCATGGAATGGTCAAGTGATTGGCGAACATGGCGGTGCCCATTTTTACACGGTTGGCCAGCGTAAAGGACTAAACATTGGCGGGCACGAAGAACCATTGTTTGTGATTGGAACCGATGTCAACCGCAACATTATTTATGTGGGCGAAGGAACCGATCATCCCGGCTTGTACCGCCCCGGCTTATTCATTTCCGAAGCCGAAACCCACTGGATACGCACTGATTTAAAAATGGCAGTGGGTGAAACACGCACCTACGATGTCCGCATCCGCTACCGCCAGCCTTTGGAGAAAGCCACCCTTTATCAGCGTAAAGATGGGCTTTACATGCTTTTTGATGACCAGCAGCGCGGCATTACCGCCGGCCAGTTTGCCGCCTGGTACGATGGGAATGAGCTGCTTGGATCGGGCGTAATTGGGTAATCCGCAGGCGGGTTGATTCTTTGTCATTGATGACCGGTGTTGTTGGCTTGGGGCGATGCTCGATACTCGATACTCGATACTCGATACTCGATTCTTGATTCTTGATTCTTGATTCTTGATGCTTGATGCTGGATTCTTGATTCTTGATTCTTGATTCTTGATTCTTGATGCTGGACTGAGACTGAGACTGGATACTTGCAGCTTGTACCAAAACTCCCGCAATCGGTTTGAACAAAAGCAGAACTTTCTTAGTTTAACTAACAGAAAATAACCTGTAAAAATCAATACTATGGCAGATTTATCAACGACCTACATGGGGCTCAAACTAAAGAACCCGCTGATCTTAGGTGCCAGCAACCTGGTCAACAAGCCTGAAGTCATCAAACAGCTCGAAGAGGCAGGAATTGCTGCGATCGTTTACAAATCCTTGTTTGAAGAACAAATTCAACTGGAATCACTTCAATTTGATGATGAATTGCACGAGTACGAAGAGCGCCATGCCGAGATGACCAGTATCTTTCCGGATTTGGAGCACGCCGGTCCCAAAGAACACCTTTTCAATGTAAAAACACTCAAACAGAATTCGTCGGTTCCTGTAATCGCCAGTTTGAATGCGATTTATGAGACTTCATGGGTTGAGTTCGCCAAAGAGTTGGAAAAAACAGGAGTTGATGCCCTGGAAGTGAATTTGTATGCCAATCCGGGATATTTTGAAGTCAGCGGTACCGGTATCGAAGAGAAACAAATTCTGATTGTAAAAAACATTAAAAAGGCAGTGAAAATTCCGGTAAGTGTGAAACTGAGTCCCTTCTATACCAATACCTTAAATTTCATCAAAAAGTTAGACGAAGTTGGTGTTGACGGCTATGTACTTTTCAATCGCTTTTTCCAACCCGACATTGATATTGAAGAGGAATTATTCCACTACCCTTGGGATTTAAGCCAATCCAAAGATCATCAGCTTTCGTTGCGCTATGCAGGCTTGCTCTACGGCAACATTGATGCCAGTATTTGCGCCAGCCGGGGAATCTCGGATACAAAAGACGTGATTAAGATGTTACTTGCAGGTGCCGATGTGGTTCAGGTGGTTTCAGCCATTTACCGCAACCAGCCACCGTTTGTTGAAAAAGTGCTGCGCGAACTGGCCAACTGGATGGACGCCAAAGGCTACAAGTCGCTGGATGATTTTCGTGGAAAATTATCGCGCAAAAACCTGAAAGATCCATTTGCCTATCAGCGTGCGCAATATGTTGAAATCTTAATGAAATCAGAAGAAGTCTTCAAAAAATACCCCATGGTTTAAATTGGCTTATTCGTAACTAAATAAAAATCCAGTGATCAGGTAGCCACACTCACCCTGATCTTCTTGTTTTTCAGCTTGCTATTATCCAAGAGCAGAATCAGCTTGTTTGTTTCGGAAGCATGAACGCCAACAAAAGCGCAATCCTGCTTGAGTTCAATAATTCCAAGCTGGTCTTTGCTCAGTTGACCTTGTTTGAAAAACAGTCCGGCAAGATCTCCTTTCGAAATTTTATCTTTCCGTCCACCCGAAACAAACAAGGTAGTCCAGACTGAAGCCTCGGGTAAGGGTGCTTTTTGTATCCTTTCAATTCCCGGCGAACCGATAAAGTCGGGCAGTTCCTCTTTCTCCCATTGCAAAACGTAGGCTGTACCGTCGTTAAACATTCGCGCAGTTCGCCCATTGCGATGGGTAAACTCATCTTTTCGCATGGGAAGTTGGTAGTGAAGAATAAATTTGATTTCAGGAATATCGAGTCCGCGGGCAGCCAAATCGGTGGCGATTAAAAGTTGGTGTGTGCCATTGCGAAATTGAATAAGCGCCCGTTCGCGTTCAATTTGTTCCATACCACCGTAAAAGCAACCATGCGGAATTTTCTTTGTACTCAAAAAGTCGCTCACGCGTTGAATGGTATCCTTGAAGTTGCAGAAGATAATGCCCGGCTGATTTCCAATATGACACAGTGCTTGGACAAGCGTTTCCAGTTTATCTTTGTCCGGCGAAAGAATCCGCTTGATTTTTAGCTGGGAACGGCTATCTCCCAAAAAGTTTACATAAGTTGGCTTCTTTAATCCCGCAAATGATGGGATGGCCATTTTTTGTGTAGCCGAAGTTAAAATCTTCTTTTCCAGCATTGGTAAAGCCATCAGGATTTCACTCATCTCAACTTCAAAGCCAATTTCAAGCGACTTGTCAAATTCGTCGAGCACCAGCGTTTTGATTTCATCGGTCGAAAAAGTTTGCCTGCGCAAGTGGTCAGCGACTCTGCCCGGTGTTCCGATCAAAATGGCCGGTCGATGCTTCAACTCCAGCTTATCTTTCGAAAATGAGGTTCCGCCATAAACAGCGTTGGTCTTAAAACCGGCACCCATTTCGCGGGTTACCTGTTCAATTTGAATGACCAACTCACGCGATGGCGCGATAATCAAGGCTTGAATCTCCTCGCAATTTCGATCCAGTCCGGCAATCAACGGCAATAAAAAAGCCAGGGTTTTCCCGGTTCCCGTTGGTGATAACAATACAATTTCGGACTTGGAATGGATGGCATGTTGTGCTTCCTGCTGCATGGCATTGAGCTCTTCAATCCCTAATTTTTCCAGAATGTTTTTCTGATTTTTTAACATACCGCAAAGATAGTGTTATTTCGTCGCTGCAAGAATCAGTTCGATGGTGATCATTCAATGAGCGTTCGATGATCTATACTCAGGGCCCCATATCAATGCTTCTAATGAACCCTATTATCTTACCTTCAACCAAATCAAGGCAAAAGATGGATCAATGTTTCGATTACCAAGATTGAATCATTGCAACACCTACAATTCTGTCTGAATTATTTGAACCGGCCCCAGTAATCCCGAAGGAAGAGGTTTTTCAAACTTAAATGACCACATCGCTGACTGAGTGGTAAAAGTGTATCTTCCTGTTTTATATTCTTTTCCACCCATCAAACCATTCTCAAACTTTACAGTTCTGACATTTGCATCCGGTTCCTGCCTGTCGCCAACTAAGCGGTTTATCCACCGATTGGCAACTTCTATTTCAAGTTCATTATTTCCCTTCTGTAAGGCACTTGAAATGTCAATTCGCCATGGAGCACACCAAACAACACCAATATCTTTTCCGTTCAATTTTATCCTGGCAATATCATTCACAACGCCCAGGTCGATGTAATATTTTGAGTTTTTATTTTCGATGTTGGTGATGCTGAATGTCTTTTTATAGGTGGCAATCCCTGAGTAATATTTTATTCCCCGCATTTCATGTTCTGTCCAGTCCTGCAATTTTTCAAATTCAATTTCATCAGGTCCGCCCCATGTGGGATCGAACGAAACAGCCCAGGCCCCATCTATGGTTTTAAGGATGTTGAACGACTCAAAATTTGCATTGCCATTTTCTACCGTATTTTCAACGGCTTTACTTGAATTGAAAACGATGAAGTAACTTTCGTAGGGAACAAACTCCAGGTCGATGGTTGTTGCACCATCTACTGTCTTATATTGCTTTAGCTTTCTTATACTGCCATCAACTCCCGACCACAATTCAGGTTCACCTGACGCTCTAAAAACACAAGCTGTTTTTTGTGGTTCGTTTGTTCTATTTGCAATAAAGTAAATATCTTTTTCTGCAGTTTTACGATGCCCATACCGGATTGAATTGTTAGCGGAAGTAAAATCTTCCTTGATCTTCATTTCAGACAGTATTTCAACAGTGCTCTCATAACCAGGATAAAGCAATTCCGAATTTAAAATACTTAATTTGCCGCCCCAATAAATACTACCTTCCCCATATTTCACCTCACTTATTTTTTCAGGCGTATGTAGCGAACCCCAAAGTTTTTCCGACATAACTTTAACTTCATTATCACAATTCGGATAATCTGTCAGGCTTGGTGACTTAACAGGAGGTGTACCTATCATCCTGGCACCCTTTTCAACCAGTGAAGCAATTGTCTCCAGAAGTTCGGGAGTCATGGTTTTAAAATTGGGCAGTACCATTATTTCGTAGGAAGTTGCTCCCGAAAAAACTATTTTTCCATCTTTAACCTCAGCTCTTTCCATGAGCATTTTAGGTGAACAACCATCAAATCCATATCCTTTTTTATCGGGAATGCTGCCATTCTTTTCCAGTGCATCGGCAGGCGGGGTAAATATCATTGGCGCCCCTTCAGGAGTTAAATATAGAATGTCGGAAATTGCCTGCCCCTGTTGCATTAAGTGTGAATTTCTGCTGATGTATTTGTGGTAAGCCCCGACCATCGGCCACCAGGTTTGCCCTCTGTCCCAATGTACACCATACTGTCCCATCGTCATTCCTGGCCGATATTCATCTCCCAATGGTTTATGCGCAAAAGTATGATAGACGAAACGATTAACTCCCCAAGCAAGTGCCCAGTCGCTCTGGTCTTTCATCGACCAGGGGTACTGTTGCCAAGCCTCGTTGTTATCTGAAGTAAAGACTTCGGCACCCACAACAGGCTGACCAGTTATATGGGAAATAGATGTAGCCTCAACTACAGCATAGTGCGTATCAAATCCAAATCCTTTGCTCCAGAATTCAGCCATAATCACATCGGCTACTGCCCCCAAGTCAAGGTCTCCTGCCGGGTTCATGTCATAAGGTTCTATGGTAAGTTCCAACCCGTTTTTGTGGGCATAGTTTTTTGCAAATCCCGCATGGTTTTCTAACAATAACTCCTGACAAGTAAGGCGTAAATCCCATAAAAACCGCTCGCTGATTTCTATGCTTTTAACCGCCCTGCCGGTATAGGTAAGAAAATAAGGTTCGGGATCGTACCCTCTTCTCTTTTTAAATTGGGCAACAATTCCTTCGGTCCAGTTTTGCGCCCCACTCTCCCAACTATCGATATGAAAACCCGTCCATCCAACACCCTCTTTTCGGGGTGAAGTCTTCTCCAGCAATATATCGGTGTAGTTCTTCAAATGGTTTTCAAAAGCTTTTGCATTCAATTTATCCGATTCAAGACCAATCACCGGCTCAGGAGAAGGACGGGTGCTGGCACCAGTAACCCGAATTCCCATTCTTACAATCGTCCAGTTTCCCTCAGGGGCATCCCAAATAAATTGACCGTCGGATTGCAAAAAGTCAGAAACATCAATAATTTCCTTTTGAGTGAGGCTTCTATTTTCCTTCGTTTCTTCAAATTCTGCCGGTGCGGGTAAATACGGTGTTACATTTGGAGAAGAGGAATACGGGGACCTTTCATAAAGCGCTTTCTCATTGATGTCCTCAATTACAGGTTTTGTAGAACTTGGAATGGCATAAACCACAACATCCTCATAATACGGATCCTTCAAGGTATGCCAGGGTGTGCTGCGCTGGTCGGGAACTGGAAGCATAATATCCACTTTTTTATTGCCTGAAATTTCTGTTTCACTAAAAACCAAATGTTTCATCGACTCTTCAGGCTTCACCCACGGACCGCCACTCCCACACCATCCAGGGCCGGCGCCAAGAAGTATTTTAATGCCCAGTCGTTCTGCTTCCTTTACCGCATGAACAAATAAATCCTGCCACTCTTCACTCATAAAGTCAACCGGGCCACGGGGTACGCCAATTCCCACTTCCAGAAAAATCAGGTTGCTGATTCCAGCTTCTTTCATTGATCCCAAGTCCTTTGTCATCTCTTCACGCGACAAATTCCCATCCATAAAATACCAATAAACTCCAGGTTTTGCAGAATCAGGGGGATTTTGAAAATTATCTTTTAGCTTATCAGGCGATAAAGTTAAACAACATGGTAGTAAAGCAACAATCGATATCAGAATTACAAACCTAATAAACATTGGTTTTCTGATTTCGAATTCTGTAACCGTTATTAAGAAATTATTCATCGTTGCATTTATTTTCATAATAGAAAAAAGAAAGCTCCAGACGTAATAGCAAGATTAATTAATTGATCTGCAGCAGTTCAAATGGTTCCATTAATCCGTAATCCACCAGGAAATAATCAGTGCCTGCAGGATTCACTTCCGGAGCGTAATTCCAAGAGTGCGGGCCAAAAATCCAGTTGTCGTTATTCTGGTAGAAAAATCCAAAAGTGTTTTTCAGGCTACCGGTAACTTTGACCGTAATCTCATTTTCACCCTCTTCCAGCAATGACGTAACATCCAGCTCATTGGGCTGCCAAGCAATTAATCCGGCAGGTCGTCCATTCACTAACACTTCAGCAACAGAGCCATTCCACTGGTTCAGTTTAACTTTAAAGGAAGCTTTATCGGTATTGGAAATGCTGAAGTTCTGAGAATAGGCTACCTTTTGTGAATAAAAAGGCAAACCGGCTTCGCGCCACGAACCCAAAGTAGTGATAGCCCCATCTGTAATCTCAAAACCTTGTGTTGCAGGTTTTACAAGAAAATCACCCAGCAGATAAATTGGCATTACTTCAGCAAGAATGTGCATTCGCGGGGCTTTGATTGTCAACGTATTTTTGCCCGGTTTCAAAAAATCGCCGACTGCAAATTCCGGAAAACTTTTATCAATCCAGTATTTTCCTTCGGTTTTCGAAACTTCGTTTCCGTTAATTCTCACTTCCCACAATTCGGGGCGTTCGACCACTGCACGGATTGATTTCATTGCAGTTTCATCGAGTTCCGAACTGATGTTGAAATGATAACTGGCTTCGAACCACGAATCGTCTTTGAACAAGGTGTCCATTTCGAGCCAGGTTTTTTTGTACTGAATTTTATGTTGCCATGGATTCCCCATTTCCACTCCGTTTTCGTTGAACAAGCCAATCAGCGCATTCATAAAATAAACATCCTTTTTATCCGACTTCGCTGTTTTCAAGTCAAGGTAATTCACCATCATAATATTGTCCGATTCACGTTTAACATTAACCGAACCATTGCTTTCAACCGTAGTTTCTGTTCCTGAAACCACCATATATTCCGGTTCGTCAGTTTGTTTATCGGTTACTGTAAACAATGCACTTCCAACCGGATCGAGTTCAACCTGAAATGTGACTTTTCCATTTACCGTTTCTGCCGCATAGCTATAGATTTCACCCGAAATCAAATCCAGTTTAGTCACATACTTTCCTTCAACAGTAATTTCTGCGGCAGCGTGTTTTGTTGAATTCGAATTCACGACAAAAAGCAATTGTCCATCGTCCAAAATCCTGCGTTGATGGTACAGCATGCCATTTTGGGTTTTGTCGTTCATTGTAAATTCATCACGGCCAAGCAATTTCAATGTATTGGCATCATTTAAACTTTCTGAAACAATCCAATTTTCAGGATATTTAGCGGCCAATTCTGTTACCAGAGTCGATTGAGCCCCGTCAACTAATTGAATATTTCTGTTAAACGACAATACCTTTCCCCCGTTTTCAAGGTACTTTTGTAACAGTTCAAAAGTTTTCTGGTCAATATTCTCCATTTCTGCAGGAATGACCACCAGCGAATAATCGCGTTTTCCCACACGAAACGTTTTCCCATCAACGCTACCAATTTCCTTTAGCACACTTTCCGAACCAAGATCGTATTCAAGGTGATGCTGTTCCATTTGATAGACAAAGTTTTTAAAACCGGTTTTGATCGTGTTGATAGCCGGATTTTTATCCTTCCGCGAGAAATACATCCACGCCGTTGTATTGGGCTGAAGTACCAAAGTGGTATTGATCTGCTGACCCGATGACATCGCCATGGAAATTCTACCAATATAATCACCCATAAGCTTGTAATGTTCCCACCATGGTTCATGGTAAGAAAACGATGGTGGGTAATCGAATTTCCTTACACCATTTAAAGAATAATATGAAAGGTGCTGATTTACAAAATTAACGCCTAATACCCCTTGCCAGTCAGCCAGCCGTTTCTGGGTTTCAAAATTCATTTCCCAGCCGCCGCCGCCATAGGTTTCGCTCAGCGTGCGTGTTCTTCCTGCCTGATTGGCAGCGCTTAATAGCTCACGGACAGCCCTGTCGTTTCCGAATTGCCCACCCAGTCCAGCAGTATCAAGTCTGTTCCCAAGCATATCAACGCCTGGCATCTGGTGCCAGATATAAAAAGCCGCCTCATCCATTCCATCGGTTGGTTCTGGCCAGCCATGTTCCCAGTAATGGCCGGTCCAGGCAAGACCTTTTTCTTCACAGTATGCGCTCCAGGGTTTTGCCCAGCGGTCAACAAATAATTCAACCAAAAGCTCGTAATAATCGTGACGGACTTTTTTCCAGTTGCCGGTTTCCTCAACCAGCGAAGGCAGGTTCACTTTCAAATCGTAGCCCCATCGCTGCTGAAAAGCGTCCCACAAATCGGGTGTCCAGCGTAGTACCGAACCTCTCGACATGGCTGCTTCCAGGTTGGGTTCATCAGTAAAAATGCCTGGTAACGTTTTTCCGAAATCAGCAATGTTTTTCTCGTAGCCTTTGGTCATCGTAACATCCAAAAATTTTTCAGTCACACCCGGATACAAAAGGTCGACATAAGAAAAACCTCCGTACCACGGCGACTTGCCCGGATAAGTTTTTCTGAAAATGTAATACGTCCCCTGCTTTCCATTTTCCTGTTCGACCTTAGCAGTAATGTTTTCAAATCCGGCATCGCCCATTTTCAGTACAACTGCCAGTGTATCACTAACAGCAACATTTAGTCGCTGCTGAATTTCCATGCTTAATCCGGTGCCGTGTTTATACGAATCAGGCATTTCTGCTGGAACATGACCACCAGCAAAACCGGAAGGATAAGAGTTTTCATCGTAAATCCAGACCTTCATGCCCAATTCCTTTCCTTTTTGCACCGTATAGTCAAACAGGTAAAACCAGTCCTCAGAAAGATATTCAGTAATCAAACCAGGACGCGGATGAACAAACACACCCCCAATGCCAGCCTTCTTAAATGCTTCCATTTGAAAATCGATTCCTTCTTCTGTTATTAAATCATTCCAGTCCCAAAGCGGTGCACTGCGGTATTCCGATGGCGGATCTATCCATAAATTTTGGAGTTGAATGGATGAATTTATGAAATCGTCCACAGGTTCATTTTTTTGACAGCTAAACAATATCACTAGCGTTAGCAACAGCACCCCTGAGATGCCTTTTGGAAATTGATCTTTTTGCATAGTTTAAGTTATTCGTTTATTTTTTAAGGTCACGGACCTATCTATTATTTTCGTTATCACCTCTCTCATAGTTTATTAGAAGACAGAAATACGACAACAATTATTGCTTAGTACTTAATTTCGACCGAAGAAATAATCTGGTTAGGAGATCTGAACTACCTCGATATTCAGCAAAAGTGCTAACTTTTTAATTTTTTCAGCGATGTGACCCACTCCAATAGCACAGTGGTGGGCAGGCCCTTGTTTCGACCACTCATTAATAAACCGTTTAGCTCCAATCTCAAATCGATAGCGGCTGTTTGTATTTCCGATCTCAAGAATGGGCCCCGGCACTGAAGCACCTTCGGCAACCAGCAAAAACACATCATCCTGTCCCTGAACCACTGACAACAAGGTGACTGGCCCGTGTTTTACGGTCATTTGAATCGAAAGCCCCTTGCCGGGTTTTCCGTGGTAAACTGACAATGGAACAAGTTTGACATTTCCTTCGGCAATTTCAGAATGCGCCGGCCCATCATGTCCCAGTATCACAATATCATCGTTAAAATCCATTGCATAAAACTCCGAGAAAGAGCCGCCAGCACCAAATGCATCCATGATCTTCATCGCTTGAGCGTTTTTCACTTCACATTCTCCCGCAACGGGAATATGTCTTCCGGTCAACAGGGTGTTTCCCGCAATCACAGAAGTTACAATGTTTTCATATTCGTTTCCCGGTTGGCTTTCATAATAGTATGCCAGCGATCCCAATTGGTGACTTTCAACCAGTTTGTCAAGTGCAACAGAAGTTTTTGCTGCCCGTTCAATCTCATCGCCCGTACATTCGGGCACAACATCAAAGTGCTTATGAAATTCTATAATTTTTTCTCCAATTTCTTCTCCGGTCACTTCCGCCCTCAACCCAGCTAGCTCGCACATTTCAATTAAATCAATATGATTTCCAAAGACTGCCGATTGCCGGGTCAAATCGGTATAAACATCCAACATACCACCGTAATAATGGCCCAATACGCCCAAATTGTTCTCCTTCATAGTTCGTGCTACTTTTGCAGCATCAATCCATTCATAAATTTCGTTCCACGCCTGCTTATCATTCAAATAGCCCGTAACAAAATCATATCGGATACCAGAGCGGTTAAAAACATGGGCGATTTCGGGTACTGAACAGGCCTGGCAATGCGCCAACCACTCCCCTGTCATTTCACCTCGGTCGCTGAGCGCGTTGAAGTTTTTGTAATCAATGGCGGCAACCGGTTGCAGATTCAAAATCACAACCGGAGCATTGACCCGTTGTATCACCGGTAATACCGTTGACGACAGCGCATAGGTTGAAACATATAGAAAAACCAGATCAACCCCGTTTTTATTGAGAAGTTCACCGGCCTCACGGGCTTTGGCAACGGTATCGACCATTCCGGCATCAACCACCGTTGCACCGTAGTTTTCCATTTGTGCTTTAATCTGTTGCTGATAACTTTTCAGCCGATCCAACAAGCCATCAAATTGTATCCAATACGTGTCCAGCCCTATTCCAAATAATCCTATTTTCACCATTGATTTCCGTTTAATTTTGATTTTTGATTTTTATTGATTTTCAAAATAAATCGACATCTTGCAATTTATTAACTATTTACGTTTCAATAAATTCAAAAAATGATCAATTAACTTTAATTTTTGACATCCATGAAGCTTGTCACTACACCTTCTATTTCATGTTATCCTGTCTATTATGAGTTGGATACTGATTGGGGGTTATTTGTCACAACTGCTGGTTTTCAATCAATTCAACCAGAGGGGCATTATCCCCCCGAGGGTTTTCCTGAAACCTATTCCTTTGATTACCAAAAGGGACGTATTTTAAATGAATTCCAGTTGGTTTACCTCACCAAAGGAAGCGGGGAGTTTGCTTCCTCAACTGTGAATTCGGCACTACAAGAAGGGGATTTGTTTTTGCTTTTTCCAAATGAATGGCACACCTACAAACCGTCGGGAAACACCGGATGGGAAGCTTATTGGGTAGGTTTTCGGGGAAAAAATGTTGACAAAATAATGAAGCATGCCTTCTTTTCAAAATCTTCACCAATCATCCGGGTGGGGTTTCGTGAAGACCTCATTAGCCTTTTCCAACAAATCATCAGGGAGTCCAAGCGGGAAACACCGGGATTTCAACAGTTCATTTCGGGGTGCGTATCGCACATGCTTGGATTGGTCTATCAAAAAAAGCGGGCAGATACCTTTGGAGATAAAACCCTCGCCCGGAAAATAAACAAAGCCCGGATGATTATCCGTGAGCAGGTCGAAACAATCAGCCCTGAACTGCTGGCCAGTGAGTTAAACGTCAGCTATTCGTGGTTCAGACGATCGTTTAAAAATTACACCGGAAGCTCGCCAACACAATACATTTTATTGATCAAAACACAAAAAGCTAAAGAATTACTGGCAAATACTGATTTGACCATCAAGGAAATTTCCGAAAGACTGCATTACTCGTCTCCTTATTACTTTTCAGTATCTTTTAAGAGAACAAGCGGGATGACACCTGGAGTGTTTCGCAAAATGGCGCAAGGGCTAACTGATAGCAGATAGCCCCCTCCAAAGCCAGCCTGAATCAATTGACTTTAAAGCATAAGTATACAAGATGGCATTATAATTCCTTGCTCGACATTTCATCAAGGTCTCCAAGATCTATAAACAGATCACCATAGCACTGTATTCTGACCAGATAAACAAGCAAACGGCGCCAAATAAAGCAACGGGATGTAAATAATTCATTATATAGCTAAACATTTACTCGACTACCTCCACCCCCTCAGGAGCCTTATAGCTGGTTCTTACTTTGCCTGTAGCATCTTTCTGGTGTTTTATTTCAAGTATTCCATACGGTGTTGGAAAGGTTCCTTTCACCCATTTCAAATCTCCTAAATGAGGTTCAAGTTTGATTTTTCTACCACCTGGCTCAAGCACCCTTACGCCAAGAACATATTGGGTCAGCCAGCTTGTGGGGCCCGAAGCCCAGCCATGACAGAAACTGTGACGGAACTGCTCGTAACAATAACCGCCGTAGGTTTTGTGAACATCAACTTTCCCTTCCGGTACAATCTCGTCGATACGGGCTGCATTTTTGGTCCAGTCGATATCGAAATCTTCCCAAAAAGTGGTCGCCCCTAAATCCAGCATGGCGCCCCAATATTCACGAATATTATCGATCGCTCCCTGGTAATCACCAGCCATCGCACGTGCAATCAACATATAATATCCGTAGAAAGTTGACATTTTATGAACACCATCCTTGTCAAGAACCTGCTTATTCGCCTGTGCAGGCGTTACTAGTCCGGACATCGCAAGCAAGGCCGCAGCTTGTTTGGATCCAGCCATACCGGGAACATGTTTCTTTAGCTTTTCAACCGCCGCTTTACAAAGCGATGCAGTCTGCGCGTCGCCCAAAACATCACATAGATCAGCACCTGCGTTAAAAGTCATTACCATCATCGACTGTAAACCGGCATGAACCGCTTCTTTGTTTTCACTGGAAGGCCAATCCAGAAAACGGTTCCCATCGAGGATTTCACGACCGTCCTCATCGATTTTAGTCGATAACAGTTTCAGTAAATCCACCAAGTATCTCTTTTGCTCTTTCAGATAATCCAGGTCACCGTGATAATAATACCAGTCACGTTGGATCAATAACCACCACATTGAATAAGAACTGATTCCGTTCATCCAATTTGGCAAAGGAGTCAGATCGCGCGCAAGGTCAAGGCTTTTGGGAACCACTTCATTATCTCCAAAAACTGAGTTGATGGTCATCACTTCGGGGTGCATATCGCCTACCCAAACCAAGCGGTCGCGTTTTACACCATCCCACAAGTAATCTTGCATATTCAGGTGTACCGTGTAAGCACCAGTCATCCAGATTTTATTAAGTCGTTCATCGTTGCAAGAAAACGAACCAAGGTAAGATATGTCACGATACCTGAATGCTGCATTGATCTCCTTGATTTCAACTTTTGTATCCGGGTCAACTAAATCAATCCTTACAAAGCGAAATCCTGATTCGCCAACCAAGATGCGTCCCAGCCAGGGAAGTTGTACCACAAAATCACGCATGGCATGATCGTTTGTTGCTCCGTCAGTACCTACATCACTCATGGTTTCACTCACCGATTCGCCCAAACGAACACGAACAGATCCAACCGGATTTTGATTATTAATGGTCGTCACGATTTCGATTCCTCCCTGAACCTCACAACCAAAATCGAGGATCAGACCTGCCTTTGAATCATTATCGCTAATCAGAGTCAGATACTTCCCCTGGTTTAAATCGGCCTGTCCGATACCCGGTTTTAAAATGCTTTCAGCATTTACCACTTTTGTCCCGGTTTCATCCGACTTCCAGACGATGCGTGTTGGACTAAGAAATTTTTGTGTCAAGGTGGTCGAACGGATTTTAGAGGGATCCTTTGCTTGTAAGACAGGAGGAAGCTGTGCAAAAACGATTACTGAAAACCCTAATAGCACAAGACACAAAAAAAAAGTGATATTCTTCATTTTTAAGATGTTGTGATTTCTATATTTAAAATTGCCTACATATAACTATCAAGATTATAGTTATTTGGAGTAATTACTTGATTAATTCGATTACATAGGCTCCAGCTTGCAACTTACAGCTATCATTTTCGTTCACTACAAGCTCGATTTTGTTGCCTGATCTGGCGTCGCTGGCTTTTTTAATGGCATAACCCGCCGGAATATAAAAGTCAGCGGTTGAATTTGCAGGGATAATTACCGAGTAAATAACTGATTTTTTCTTGTGTGACCAGGCCGATTTTATTTCTCCGTATGGCGATTGATGAGACACTTCGATACCATCAAGCGCAGCGACGAATGATGGCTTCAAAATCACATTTTTGAAACCCGGCTTATCCTGATCGGGATAAATTCCTCCAAGGCCTTTGTAAAGCCAGGCGCCAATTTCACCAAACATGATGTGATTCATGGAGATGTCATTTTGGGCATGAATATCCCAATTTTCCAACAAGGTTGTGGCTCCGTTTGCCATCCACCAGCCCCACGATGGGTAGGTTTCCTGTGCAGCTACTCTGTAGGCAACTTCGGCATAGCCGTTTTCGCTTAACGCATTGAGGATTGTTTTTTGTCCCAGCAGGCCAACATCGAGATGAAAGTGGTCTGCTTCGACCCGTTTCGCAAGATTTGCCGCTACCTGCTCTTTTTCATTTGCGGGAACTAAGCCCCAATACAGCGGAGCGCTCAGCTCGGTTTGCATCCCGCTTGCATAGGTCCTGGTTTCCGGGTAAAAGTACTTTTCGTTGAACGCTTTCTTTATTTTCTGTGCCAACGCTGAATATTTTTCTGCATCAGCAGGTTTGCCGAACAGTTTGGCGGCCTTGGATAAAATGATCGCATCGGCATAATAGTAACAGGTGGAAGTCAACTCAACCGGGGATTTTGATTTCACCGGCACCCAGTCACCCAATCCCCAGTTGGTCAATCCGGAGGGGCTGATTTCGGTGATGTGATCGACATAGCGTTTGATATTTTCGTACGATGCCTCAAGCAAGGATGCATCGCCGTAAAACAGGTAGATGTTCCATGGGATGATGGCAATGGTGCTCGTCCAGTCCGGGCCGTTTCCCCACTCATATCCCCATCCTCCGGTGGGGATGATGGATGGCAAAACACCGTTTGGTTGCTGTTCGTCGCGATGGTCGGCCAGCCACTTTTCGTAAATAGTAATTCCATCAAAGCTGTAAAGGCCTGTTTCAATCGCAATGTGTGCATCGCCGGTCCAACCATTCTTTTCGCGTTGCGGACAGTCGGTCGGATAGCCATAGAGATTTGCCAGGTAGGAGCTGTTGGTAGCCTCCCAAATTTTATTGATGATTGGATTGGTTGACTTTAACTTCCCGATTGGCGGCACATCACTGTGCATGAAATAGCCGACCAAACTTTCTTTTGTGAGTTGAACGGGCTTGCTCGACGTTACTTCAACATATTGAAACCCTTTATAGTTGAAATACGGAATAAAGGTTTCATTCCCTTTTCCACTCAGAATATAAATGTCTGTTTGGAAAGGATCTGAGTCGTCCGATGGTCGGTAATGAACATCAATATTTGAAAGGTCTACGTGCCCGTTTTCATACAAGCGTTCTCCATGTTTCAGGCGAAGAACAGTACCCTCTGGTCCATCCACCGTAATTTGACTCACTCCGGCAATATTTCTGCCCAAATCGAAAACGAAGGTGGTGTCATTCATTTGCCGGATGCTTTCTGCCGGTATTTCTTGCACGTGACGGATCGGGTGCAACAGTTGTGAAACAATATTGGCGGAAGGAGCCGACCGGTAGATCACGCCGTTCCATTTCGAGGCGTCGAAACCCGGCTTGCTCCAGCCTGGTTGTTCCAGCCGCGCGTCCTGGTGTTCTGCCGTGTAAATGCTGTTGAAGATAACCGGGCTAAGCGAGGTTCTCCAATCTTTTCCTGAGGTGATTATTTCGGTCTGGCCATCATCGTAGGTAACGCGCAAATCCAGACAGAAGGCCGGACGGTTCCGCCAGGGTGCCTTGTGAAAATCCCAAACAGCAGTGGATTGATGGTTGTACCAGCCGTTTCCGAGCAATACGCCAATCGCGTTTTCTCCTTTGTGCAGTTGGTGGGTTACATCAAAGGTCACATACAGGTTCCGACGGTCGAAGCGAGTATAAGTCGGATCAAGCACGTGGTCTCCTGCTTTTTCTCCATTGACATAGAGTTCGTACAAACCGGCAGCCGCGATGTATACCCTCGCTGATTTTATCTTCTTGCCGGCTTCAAATTCCTTTCTAAAATAGGGCGCAGCTTTTTCATTGATGCTTTTGTTGTCGCTGATCCATGCCCCGCTCCAGTTTTCCATTCCCATCATTCCGGTTTCGAAAGTGGCGATGGAGGAACTTGCCTTCTCATCTTGACTGTTCCAAATGGAAACAGACCAAAAATATTTGGTGAACGGCTCTAGTTCATTTCCGGCATAGCGGGTAAGCATGGCCTCTGATACCACTCTGCCCGAATCCCAAATGTCACCGGTACCTTTCGTGATTAATGCTGAATCCGTGCCGACCAGGATTTGATAAGCAAGTTGCCTGGCACCGCGCCTTGGGTCGGTCATCATCCACGAAAGCCGCGGATTCGGAGAATCCACCCCAAGTGGGTTTGTTAAATACTCGCAACGAAGGTTTCTGACAGAAACCACGTTGGATTGAGCATAAATAAAATTGCTCAATACCAGGAATAATAGAACTGTTGTGATTTGATTTTTCATTTCTTTCAGTTTCTTTTTAGTCAATGAACCCGGCGAATAGAAAAACTTCAATTATTGGATCGTTCTATCAGCCATGTTTAATAGGATCTTGTTATCGACCGGACTTATCCTAAGAACTACCTGATCATCCGGCTTCGAAAATATACCTTTTTTAGCATTCAAAACATAATTCATTCCATCAAATTCGCAAGTAACAACGGACGGACTAATTTTTCGAAATGGCAATTCAGCGTCGTTCTTGGTGGTTAAATCCCAATACCAGTCTATTGTTTCTTCTGATTTGACCCTCATTTCGATTTTTTGTTCATCGAAATCCATCATAAAAGTACCGTCAATGGATTCCAGTGGCCATTCCACCTGCAAAGTGCCCCGTTCAGGACTCGTTATCGTGGGGGTTCCGCCTTTAAGCGATACTTCCGCACCATTAATCAATGCTTTCAGTCGTAATCCTGCTATTTCTTCGGATGAGCTCCATATATGCCCATCAACAAAAGGGAGGGTAAAGAAGAAGCATTCATTTGAATTTACTTTTTCGGTCAGGTACTTTGACTGGAGGTTTTCGTCGAACAGGTGAATATCGCGAAACCGTAAGGTACCATGCTCCCATAGTAAGTTTGCCCGGTAAAACCGGCTATTAAACCAAACCGTTTTCACATCGCTTCTTTCCAAATCATTATTAACAGTAACTGATGTTGCGGGGGTAACCGGATAGTTCTCCTTAAACCACATCCCTGATTCAGCAAGGGTTTCAACTTTCACTTTGTGCTCGTCTCGTAGTTGGGCAATTAAAGGCATCTGTATTTCAAATCCTTTCTTCACCGAACGCCAAACAAACGAATTCTCTTGTCCGGCCTGCGTGTAGGCAAACTCCATCGATTCTCCATCCACAAACTCTTTGAAATACCAATCGACCCATGCAGAGTCTCCACCTGCTGCGGGGTAAACAGGTTCTAAGGTGACAACTCCCTGATGGGCGTGTCCAATCCCTGTGTCGTATTGTCGAACCGGATCGCTTCCCAACATTCTGAAAATTGGAACGGGAATTTGATTTTCTTCGTTCTGTGCCGGCATGTACGCATTTTTCTTGCTGGGATAATAGGCCTGGTTCCAGTATCCTCCCCAAAGGTTATAACCATCGGTCCCCAGTTGATCTTTACAATTACAAGAGGCAATGATCCCATATTTCTGATACATATAATTCAAGGTGTGGGCATCTATAAACCATGAGCCAACGGATTTCGGATAATAACCAAATATTTCTTTGAAATCCTCCATATAAACATCCACTAGCTTCTCCCGTTCTTGTGGAGTGTAGCCGGTTGAAAAACCTACATCCGCATGCCAGTCCCAGGGATAGCGTCCGCGCCATTCCATGCCTGCATTTTCAACCAATGGCTGGGGGACTTCCCACCAAGCCCCAATTTCAAAAGAATCAGCTGGAAGGCTTTTTAACAGCTTCTGATAACGAGAATCAAGCAGAGCATCATATTGTAACAGAAACGTACCGCCAAGCTCGTACTTTTCCATGATCTCCGTTTGTTTTACGACCGTTTGATAAAGCACATCCTCTGTGATTTCTGCGTCTCTTGGCTCAAGCAAGCGAATGAAATTGATGATGTTGATTATTTTAGGGGGATCCTTTCTGATGATGGTACTTTCTGAATATTTGCCAGTGCATGAATAGAAAGACAGTGCACTGATCATTAAAAGAATAATAATGCCAGCCTTTCCGATTTTCAAATTATTTTTCATGTGCTGTCGCTTTTTAAAAATTCAAATCAGGATAATAATATGAAATCAACCTTTTTTCGTCACTGTTGAGTTCTTTTAACAGGATCGGTTTATCCTTGGATCTCAATCCTTTTTGGTTAATGCGGTTGATTAAACTCCAGTCTTTAATTGGGTTTTGAGGCGTTGCATCGACAGGTTCTTTTGCCGGCAAATCATAACGCGTAAAATCGACGACACGTTCCGGCGTATTTTTGTGCCAGTCACGAAGTAAAGCTAACCGGAATTCTTTGTTCATGAACCATTTCATTTCTAGATTATTGTACGAGTCACCCAGGCCCGATCCCCTTTCCACAAAACGGTAGTTCCATTCGTCATTGCTTTTGTAATGCTTTCTCCATAAATTGCCAAACTCACCAAATGTGACAAAACGGGTGTCCGGCCAACGTTTTTTCGTATCGCCAACCCACATTTTAAGCGCATTACAAATAAAATCTTTCCCAAACTCATACACCAGTTGGGCTTCCCATATGTTGGTCACCCATCCGAATTTATTGATTTCAAAACCTTTGTCGAAATGAACAGACACGGTGTGCATCACTTCCCTGTGTCCAAGCTCTAAGCCCCATCCAATATAGGTTTCAATCGGTCCCACTCCACGCCGGCTGTTATATCCGGTGATCGCATGACCGTTTGAACCACTTTGCCGGGCGCAAATAAAATCCATCGTCCAGCCGTCCAGGTTTACGCAGTCGATAAAATCATGTTCACTTTGCGCCGGTTTGCAAAAATGTTCCGTTGAAGGATAGAAGGGATAAGAAGGAGAACCGTCCGCCCCTCCTCCGTCAATAGCATGCTGGCTCCATATGACCCCCTGAGCCGTATGGATATCCTCTTTTTCTGCCAAATACATCAGGCTGTCGGCAGATAAGAACCCGCCGATGACGGACTGCGGCCTGTATCCGTTACCAACAGACCCCGAAATTTCCTGAAGGGCTTCTGTCATTTCCCTGTTCACCCTGGCTCGTGGCAAATACATCGCTGGAAAATACCCCGGGAAATAGGTGACCTCGTCGCCATACTTTTGCTGGCATTCAATTACGTAATCGCGAATGTCACAATAATTTTTCCTTTTATCTTCCAAGGCGTTTAATGTGAACCCCCAAGTAAGACGACCATCCGGATTATCCTCTGCAAATGCTTCCCGCATCGAACGAACGCCGTCGAGCGTATGCCATTTGAATTCATCACGGGGATGCAATTTGACGTCGCGTGAAACTTCCCATGGACTCGTACGGATCATAATACAAAGGGTGACAAACCTGTGCCCTATCACAGAGGAAGGTAATCCTCCAGATAATAAACTGTCCGGAGATCCTTTTAAAAGGGCTGGTACTGCTATTAATCCGGCGCCCGATAACGCCGTATTTTTTATAAATGAGCGTCTTTTCATGTGATTTAAATATCGATTTAGAATCATTCATCTTCAATTTTTAAGCCTACGCCTTGTCAGTCGCCGATATGATCACGTGCTATGGATCCAATCTTACGACTTTCTCTTATAATAGCCTCATTAACGGCTTTTACCCTATCCATTTCTATTTTTTCAATAGCCCGGTCATAAGTTAACAAGCCATTTATTTCATGTTCCACATCGGAAGTTTGAGTGTATATGGCTACACTGAGGCCCCTGTATTTCATTAACTGTCCAACTTGATCCAGTAAAAACACGTACCGATCAGTAAGTGCTCTCCTTGTTGGTTCGTAGGCATAAGCATTATTTTCAACAGGCCACATGTGTCCCCTGGTAAACAATCCAACACCGCCAAATTCGCCCAATGATGCTGCGCGATGATCATCAGGTACCGAAGCACCGTAAGGACCAACATATATATGAGTATCTACAAAATCACCATTCCCTGGATCGCCGTAAGGTTCTTGGTAAGGTGGATTATTGTTGAAGCCGGAATTCCCATTTACCAGGCGTGATGGATCATATTGCTTAACCCAGTTGGTAATCGATTTAACGTCAAAGGCCCCCCAATTTTCATTGAAAGGAACCCAGGTGACAATACAGGGGGAGTTATAATGTTCATCTATCATCTCTTTAAGTTCATGCCTGAACATCTTCCTTGTCTCAGTGGTGTCTTCATCCTGATACCATATAGCCGGCATGTCCTGCCAAACCATTAGTCCCAGCTTATCCGCCCAGTAATAAAAACGCTTAGGTTCCGTTTTCATATGTTTTCTGATGAGATTATATCCAGCTTCTTTTGTGAATAAAATATCAAACTTTAAAGCATCTTCCGTGGGGGCAGTTAAAATTCCATCGGGCCAATAGCCTTGATCGAGCAAACCGAGTTGCATAACAAATGCTCCATTTAGTAAAGGTCTGATTATCCCGTTCACTTTTCCTAGTTTGAAATCCCTCATCCCAAAATAACTGGCCACTTCATCTGAAATGTTGCCTTTTATATCGTATAAAGTAATCTGCAAATCGTAAAGAAAGGGAGAGTCCGGCGACCAGAGTTGAGGGTCCTCAACAGACAGATAAAAATAACTACCGGCAACTGAGTTGGTCTGCGAAACTACCTGTTTACCATTCAGGGCGACAACGGATAGTTTGCCTCCGTTCTCTGCATTTACAAGTATCTTCAACCGATTGTTTTCAAGGTCGGGAAGCAACCGGATATTTTTGATATAAGCTTTATTCACCGGCTCGAGCCAGACTGTTTGCCAGATACCTGACGAAAAAGTATAATCTCCCCGGGGGCCGTTTTTACCCGACGGCGCTTTGCCATCATTGGGATCATAGGCTGCCACAACAAGGTTATTCGTTCCTTTTTTTAAGCGGGGAGTAATATTTAGGCTAAAAGAATCGTAGCCTCCGGAGTGGCTACCTGCCTTTTTCCCATTCACAAAGACGACAGCATTATGGTCAATGGCCTCAAAATGAAGGATTATTTGTTTATCTTGCCAACCTTCAGGAATTTCAAAGGAACGATGGTACCACATATTGGTTTCCTGGTTGCGCTGAATGCCTGACAACACAGATTCGGGACAATAGGGAACCCGTATTTTATCAACTTTACCTGCAAAGGAAATTGGTTTTTCAGGGTTTAGGGCATCGGAAATATTTTTCCCACCGATATAATCCCATAAGCCATTCAGACACATCCATTCCGTACGCTGTAATTGGGGCCTTGGGTATTCGGACAGGGGAACAGAAGACTCCATTGCAGCTTTGGTCCATTGTGTCGGTAATCTGGTCTCCTGTGCATAAGACATGCAAAAACAATTAAAGGCAAAAAAAAATGACAGAAACAATACTTTTCGCAACTGACTCATAATGAATATTTTTATTCTTTTAGACTCCATTCTTAACAATCTATAAAATTAAACTATAAAAATGAGATAAGTAATTCAAACTTACCTATCTCATTTTCAACAAAAGAATTTCCCAAGCTGAAATTACCAATTTGGATTTTGTTTCAAAGCCGGATTGAGCGAGATTTGTTTGGTTGGTAGAGGCAAAAGATAATCTTTTGCCGGGTCGAATTTCCGCTGAGATCCGAGTTGGAGTACCTTATATTTATTTTCCAATTGATCAGCAGGCAAACTGGAAAAAAAGCTTTCGTAACTACTATCATTGATGGTTATCACTTCTGAGTCCCACTGTGTACCCGTCACCTTAATACTTAATATAGATCCTGGAAGTTCTGTCTCTGCCGTTTCCCATCTTCGCAAATCGTCCCAACGAAAACCTTCAAAAGCCAATTCCACCGACCTTTCACGTCTGATTTCTGTCCGCATGTCCAAGTTGTTGGATGCAACAAAGGCATTGGTTAGATGTGGCATAGCAACCCTGTCTCGTAAAAGATTAATGGATAGATCCAGATCAGCATCCAATATTTCGCCATTGCGCTCAAACTTGGCTTCGGCATAAGTCAACAGCACTTCTGCATACCTTAAAACATTCCAATCAAACTCACCGCCGCCATCGCCAGGCATTGGTTCTTCCGAGATGAATTTATAAAGCATATATCCCGAGTTTACATTCCGGTTGTTATCAATACCGGGCCATTGTGGTCTGTAAATATCAAACTGCGGGCGTATGACCTTTTTCGCCGGTAATATAAGCGATTGAGTCATTCTTGGGTCGCGGTCTTCAAACTCCGAACGGCACATTTCATATCCTTTAAAAAACGAAGATTTTTCAATTGGTACCCCGTCTGTACATAAGTACATATCTGCTATCTTTTTAGTTGGATTCAGGTTTCCCCACGAAACGCCGTAAGCCCATCCATTTACGTTAATGTTGGTGCGATACTTTTTAGCGATCACAGATTCTGGATTATCAATACTTGTTTGATCAATAAACAAATAACGGTAGCTTTCATCTCCCATTTCCTGATACAGGGAATACAATTTACTATCGATCACATCTTTGGATTCCGTAATCGCTTGATCCAATAATGTATTTGCATCACCCGTCTCATGAAATTTCCTCCAGGTTCCTTCAAACAGACAAACCCGTGCTTTAAATGCTTTGGCTGCTTCCTTACAAATTCTACCTGTTCCTGCAGCATCCTTCGATGGTAAATCAGCGATGGCCCGATCCAGATCACTCAATATAAAATTTACAACGGTCTCCCGGGAAGCCCGTTCTCTAAATACTTCCTCATTGCCGGGCACCAGCACCTGATCGATGATCGGCACACCTCCAAACAACTTGAGTAGCGTAAAATAATTCATCGCACGAAAAAAATAACCTTCTCCTAAATAAGGCGATATTTCCTCCTCAATGGTGGTTTGGCCCGCTTCTTCAATAAGTTTGTTTGCATTTCGTATTCCGGAATAAGCATTGTCCCAATAGTCATCCTGTTCGGGAGCCACATAATTTCCGGAACTGACAGGGTTAGACTCCATGCCAAAAGCGATATCAGACATATTATCATTATTATTTATGCCTGAGTAATGTGGATCTTCAAGTGTATTTAAATAAAACCAATTTGCTGCAAGCTTAAAATCGTTTACTGACTTCCAGAAAGTCACGTCCGTAATTTCTGATTGCGGGGTTAAGTCCAGGAAATCATCGCAACTGGAAGAAAATAAGACAACTAAAATCAGGTAAATTACCCGTACTATATTTCTATTTATATTATAAATGATTTTCATATCCTGATTGTTTTAAAAATTCACATTAATACCAAAAGAGTATGTTCGGTACATCGGATAGTTATTCTCATAATACCAAGGTTTATTCGGATCATTTGTTGTTTCTTCCGGATCATAAGTATTACCCCACGTGCCTTTTGCCAATTCAAAAATATCCTGTCCGCTCACATAAATCCTGAGATTTTGGAGATTGAATTTCCCCAGAAGGATATTCCTAAAAGTATAGCCGATCGTTACATTCTTCACCCTTAAATATTTTGTATTTTCAACGTAAACTGTTGAAGACTGGTAGTTATTTGATTTAACCGTTTCATTATTCGATAACCTGGGATATTTGGCATTCGTATTATCTTCGGTAAAAGTTTTTCCATAAAAATAATCAAGTGGCTGAAACCAAAAGTACCTCAAAGGAGCGCCAAAATTCCCGTTTCCCCTCCAGGTATATTTATCGCCTGTTCCTTGTAGAATAAAGCTAAAGTCAAATTCCTTATAGTTTACTCCACCAGTTACACTATAAGTAACTTTTGGATCTTGTGATCCCAGGAATACTGCGTCACCACTATACCCTTTAGTCTTATCTCCATAAGCAGTAATCTGACCATCGCCGTCAATATCTTCGTACATAACATCGCCAACTCCTAACCCTTTATAGCCATTGGGTTGGGTGGCAGGAACAATCCCTTTTCCGGCATATTTTGAGGCATATTCATCGAGTTCTTCCTGAGTTCTGATAATTGATCCTTTATAACCAAAGTAAGAGTTCAACGGATATCCCTGGCGCGCTCTTGTAAAACCAACGTCATATGTATCCTGTCCCTGAAGACTCGTCAACGTATTGGTATTATAATTGAACACAAAACCAATCGTATATTCCAAATCGCCAACTTTGTCGTTCCAATTACCGGTAAGTTCCCAGCCTTTATTTAAAAGACTGCCAGCATTGGATGTAGGAGCCGAAGCCCCAAGGGTTGAAGGATAAGCCACACTCACCAGCATATCGTTGTTTTTTTTCCGATAAATGTCAAATGAAGCTGTTAGTTTCGAGTTGAATAGCTTCAAGTCAATACCTAAGTTCTTGGTTTCAATTGTTTCCCAGGTACGCTCCGGCGAAGCAATTCCGTTTAGTGAAGCCATTTTTGATACAGAGGTGCCATCTATCGGATATCTTCCTCCAATGTTAATCAGTTGAATATAATCAAATAGCCCCAATTCGCTAATATCCTGATTACCAGTTTTACCCCACGATGCTCTTATCTTTAACTGGGTTAAAACACGATCCGAAATATTTGATTCAAAGAATGGCTCTTCAGAGATTTTCCAGGCAGCAGAAATACTCGGATACACATTACTCCAGCGCTTATCCGGAGAGAATTTGGAGCTACCATCTTTCCGGAAAGTACCGTCTATATAATATTTACCATTAAAGGAATAACTGGCACGTCCAAAGTAAGAAAGCAAAGCCCAGGGATTATTGTCCCAATAATCACCAGCGCTTAGGTTCTTAGGATCGGACAATGGCAATACAAAAATTTCATTGCTAGAAAAATCGGCACCTTCCATGTACCTTGATTCCCTCGAAAGTTTTTCTCTTGATGCACCGATCATCAAATTGATACTGTGTTTTTGCAACAGTTTATCGTAGTTCAGGTAAGTACTGAAGTTTTTATATAACGTATTCCAATTTTCAAAATAGGCTGAATTCGGATTATTTCGTATCAGGCTATTGATTGAATTATCCCAGTTATGCTCATAATTTGTTGCATAGTAAGCATGATCATCATATCTTTCAATGTTCACAGCCGCCTGTCCCGTCCAAACCAAGCCTTTTATTGGTTCCCAATCCAGTTTAAAGTTATTGCTTAGTCTCGAATTTTTGGTTGCCCTGTTTCCTCCCATTTCTAATTCCTGGAATGGATTTTCATACCCCTGATAGCCATAATAGTTTCCTTCCGGATTTCTCAACGGCACGTAAGAAAATACCTTGATCCCGTTATTGATCGCATCATCGACCTGCGAAGGTTCTTTGATGTGTTGATAATCATAGGAAATATTAGCGTCCAACTTTAAATTATCAAGAATATCCGTTTGCAAACTCAACCTGACATTGTCTCTGCTGGACGAGTTTGTTCCCGCAGCCAAATTTCCGTCGTCGCCGAGATGACCGTAAGAAATCAAGTACGTCGCCTTGTTGCTACCTCCCGAAATATTCACACTATGTGTTTGTCGTTGAGAAGTTTTAAATAGATCCCCATACCAATCTTTCGATTGATAAAACATAGGATACGACTCCACGCTCCAATTTTCTCCAGGACCAACCCCAGGATCATTGGCTGCAATTTTGGCGAGCGTCTCATCAGAAAATGTTTGCGGATCCCCATCATTCCGGTTAGCCTCATTAAACATTTTCACAAAATGCTCAGTTGTTGCTGCCTTCTTCATAATGCCGGGTTCTTTTAACGCGAAATTGTATGAATAGGAAACCTGTGGTTTTTCCGATTCCTTTCCTCTTTTTGTTGTTACGAGAATTACGCCATCCGCAGCCCTGGCGCCATAAATTGCCGCTGCAGCGTCTTTCAAAACCGTAATATCATCAATATCATTGGGATTGATTAAATTGATGTCACCAAGTATGCCATCAACTAAGACCAGAGGTACATTTCCGTTTGTTGAGGATGTACCCCTAATTTTAAGGTCATAATTCTGCCTGCCGGGCTTTCCGCTTTGGCGAGTTATTGTAACCCCAGGAACAAGTCCCTGCAAAGCATCCAACGTACTCGTCACCGGGCGTGACTCCAATTTATCAGAAGTTATTTTTGCAATAGAGCCTGTCAATTCGCCCTCATATTTAGTTCCATACCCCACTGCTACAACCTCCTCAATTCCAACCGTCTCCTCCTCCATTACCAAAGTAAAAGTAGTCTTTCCTTCGACTGCTATTTCCTGCGTCTTCATTCCGACAAAAGAGAAGACCAGAGTGGCATCAGCGGGAACATTTGAAATAGTATAATTTCCGTCAAAATCGGAAACAGTTCCACTGGTCGTACCCTTCACAACCACTGTCACTCCAGGAAGCGGTGAGCCGGATGAATCCGTCACTTTGCCCGAAATGGATGCCTCCTGCTGGGCACCAAGCTTTTCTGTGATTACTACATTCTTTCCTACAAATTCAAATTGATAACCCCGTTGGTCCAACACCTGGTGGAGGATCTTTTCAACCGTAGCGTTTTCTACCGATAAGTTGATTTTACGTTCATCTTTCAGCAGGTTGCCGGGAACCAGAAAACCAATATTCAACTGGGTTTCGATTTCCTCAAAGATTTCAGATAAACTGGCACTTTTGAGGGTTAAAGTCAGCTTTGCTGTTTGTGAACTTACACTGCCCGCATTGGTAACAAAAGCGGACACTAAAATCAGAAATAAGACTAGTCTCGTCATACGACACGTTTTTTTCCAGTAATAATCCCATGCTTCAGGAACGCATACACATTTTTTTTTCATAAATTCGTTTCGTTTTAATTATTAAAATTTCAAGGGATTGGTAGTCCCTTATTTTAGCGGGCAATATTGGTAGTATTGCCCGTTTTTTTATTCCAAATAAATCAAGTCGGGCTCAGGGAACCTTTCTGTTCGTTGCACTTTCATCGGGATTGATATTTTCAACATCGTAATCACCTCCCCAATAGAAGTTTCGGGATGGAAAGTCCCTGAAAAGTTATATTTGTTTGCCAATTCTGGTTTTTTATAAATGAACTTCACATGGTAAATACGTTCCAGCTTATTTGTAATTTCACCTAAAGTTTCGTCCCTGAAGATGATTTTTCCATCTTTCCACGCCGTATATAATTCTGTATTTACTTGCTTTATTTGGGCCGTATATTTTTTGGTATGAAATTCGATCATTTGGTCCGGCTGGAGCATGTACTTTTCGCCATTACCCGTTTCAAACTCAACTTTGCCTTCCACCAAAGTTGTCTGATAATAGGTGGCGCCTTTTTCAGCAAGCACATTAAATTTAGTTCCTAACACCTTTATTTTGGCTCTTTCTGTTTTTACCAGAAAAGGAGTATTTTCATCACGGGCAACTTCAAAATAAGCCTCCCCGTCGAGCAATACTTCGCGATGACCTTTGTTGAAACCGGAATTATACTGAAGGTTCGAGCCATTTCGAAGGTAAACCAATGTTTGGTCGGGCAAGGTGACTACAGAATTTGAAAGCTGGTTGGCGGCAACCTGAAAAATTTGTTCTTCTGAAGCAACCGACTGGCCGTAATAAAAACGGGCTCCCCACCAGCCGATATTCAGCAGTACCAGAAAGAGGGCAGCATAACGCAAAAACCGATTGAAGTGTAACGTTTTCCTTTTGATTAACGGTTGCTTGTTCTCGATTCGTTCCCAAGTTTCTGCAAATTCAACTTTTGGCGATTTATCCTTTACTTGCCCCGACCACAACCAAATTTTTATTTCCCGAATGATGCCCTTTTTGTTTTCGGGGTGCTTTAGCCAGTCGTTTAATTCGTTTAATTCGTCAGCGTTGGCTTTTTTTTGTAGAAAATGTAGTATAATTTGTTCGATCCGGTCCATTGTCTTTTTGCTTAATACCATAAAAACACAAGGACGGTGTCAAACCCTATATGAAAAATTAAAAAATGTGAACGTTCAAAAAAATGAAAGTAAGACCGAACGAATCACCGTACTGTTTCCATTCCTTTCATTCCCTCGCAAATAGGGGGAAAGGTCGGTTTTAAGGCTTTTTAGTGCGCGGGTCATATTGGCTTCAACAGCTTTAACCGAGATCTCCAGTTTTAGGGCAATTTCTTTGTTCGAAAAATCTTCAAAACGGCTCATTTTAAAAACCTCACGGCATTGTGGAGTGAGCTTCGCAATGGAAGTCTTAATTATTTCCAACAATTCTTGGTGGAGCAAAATGTCTTCACCCGTTTCATTCAATAATTTATAATTGATTGAGGCGATGAGAAAATCGTGGTCCGATAAATTTTGCATCCTCTTTTTCCTATCTCGAAGTAAGTTCAGGCAGCGGTTGCGCACCAAGATAAAGAGATAATTTTTTATTTCTTCTTCAGTTTGAAGGTAAATGTCGTTTTCCCACAGTTTGATAAACGCATCCTGAACAATTTCTTCCGCATCTTCTTCATGATGCAAAAACTGGACAGCCACATCATAAAAAAAATTGAAAAACCTATTATAGGTATTTTCAAAATTCTTTTTTCTCAGTGATGGTGCGCCCATTATTTCCATAGGTCAATGCTATGGTTGCAAAGCTAGAAAAAAAATCGTTTTCCCTTGGCTTCGATATTTCTTCAGTTATGCGAAATCCAGATTTTGTTCGAAATCAAAATAAACCGAATAAGAAAGAATTATCTCCTGCCTTTAGCTTATATTTTTTCCCTTTCCAAACCTAATACCGTGCGATAAAACTCAATATCAGCATATTTAACTCCTATCCGAGCATCTTTTCCTTTATCTAAATTAAGGGATAGATAAGCATTCGTCAGGTAAGATTGATCGAGCAGCATGGTTACTTTTAAATTCGCTGGAATTGTAACAGCCGTTTTAGTTTTTGGGAACCCGGCAGGTGCCGTCATGCCTTCAATTTTTCGCAGGCTTTGAATGCGATCGTACTTCATCTCCATCTGAGGCAAAGTTGATGGAACAAGCATCCAGCCAAATCCATCCCATTCTCCTTTCACCAATCCCCGAGTCAGGTTTCTTGCATTCTGCCACTTGGCATCATTCAAAGCAAGGGCGTTCCAGTGCATACAGGATCGTTACAATCCGATTAGCGACAAGGGCACTCTGATGGCTTTGAGCCGGTAATAATATGCGTTGAGAGCCTTATTCCCATTTTCATCGATATAGGAATATGCTTGGTCACATGCACTAAAATTCAGACAGAAGGTTAACAATAACTCGTTCTGATCGTTAATGAAATGCGGATGAACAATCGGGGTATAAAATCTGGCTTGATCCCCATTGATGTACTCTTGGATCTCGCATACTTTGACCTTTTGAGACCATGGACCAGTGGGGCTATAGGCATATGAAAGATAGATGTTTCTTTCTTCCGTGCACCAAAATCCCATATCCATTGACATCATTATATATACATCCCCAACTTTTCCGACACTCGTCGTTGCCTTTGAGCTCGTAACCGCCACTTTTGTTAACGGATTAGTGCTCCATCCACTGCCATTCCATAACTCCCAATCCAAAAGCGGGTCCGATTCCCGGTACCTTCGAACAAATACATTTGAAGAATACCCGATTCCATCGTTTGCTTCATGACTGTAGCAATACACATAGCCATCATCTCCACGAACCATCCCATCCGCTCCTCCTACGTTCACTGGCGTGGTACGCTCAACCGTCCACGAAGTACCACTACCCTGCTGCAAGATGTATAAAGCATCGTTCATAGCCTCCAGACCTTTCCCTTCTCCTGCGTACACATACACTTTATCATCTATTTCCAGTCCGACGCCAGGCCAGGTCCAGTCCATTCCATCCTGTATATCCATTATTTGATACGCTCTATTGGGGTGTTTCGTATCTGGATTAGTCATATTTAGTGCATCTCCAGCATTCCAATTATCTTTTGAAGGCTGGATGAGGATAGAGTTATTGTATTTGAAAAAACTATTCCCGTTTAACACATCAGGTCCTAACATCTGCTCAGCATCCCATGCATCTTCCGTTATCCAAAGAATCTTTCCTGCATTGTCACCCCAGGTTAAAGGAATACTGTTCCCCTGGTCAAAGGCGACTGAGCCCATCCAAGACTCATTCCTTCTGAAAAAATTTTGTACTTGAACGTCTCTGTAGCTTTCAAAAGGAATTTGATTGAGCTTCCAGTGTTGAGAAGCTGTTTCTCCTTGCGTATGCAACACAGCTAAACGATCACCCTCCTCGTTTACTTTCAATGTCAAAGGGAGACCACCTCTTTTATTTATGATTTCATAAAAATCATCTCCTACTCCATTTAACCGCCACTGTTGGAAGTCAATATTTTCACTTTCCAACAGTTGGTCTTGATAAACACAAATACCGTTAAAATAACCGGAATCTGGTACTGTCAAGTAAAGTCCGCTAAAAAGATTTCTTATTTTAAAATATTTTAGTCCATTTACTTCTGAGTCAAAAATCAGATGCCATTTTTGCCATTTTCTGGCTTCGTCAGGCTCCGCATCCACCAACGAATGATCCCAATATTTGTCATTAAAAAGAATGTCACCACGAATCCCCAAGGCATTTTCATTTGACGAACTGGTGATTATATAGGCACCGTAATCTTCCGTATTGGTATTTTCGCCGGCAATCTTAAAATAGACAATCCACTCCTGCTCCAAACCCGATGCTGAAGTTACGTGATAGGTGTATTGTAAGTCTGAAGAAATATCAATGTTCTCACCAGATTCCGGGAATATACTTGCGCCATCTGAAATCACAATGGTCGGAGAAATGGAAGTCAAATCGACTGAAGACATGATCGTTACTCTAAGCGTATGACTATAATTGTCAATCATTTCACCCCCAACCTGACCATTCTCAATTTTAAACGACTTGATAACCCGTCCTGGACTTGGAAGGGGTTTAGGTTCATCCTCACACGAAAAAAGGAAGGACGCTAAAGCCACTATTATATAATAAATACTCATCTTTTTTATGGAAATAAATATATTCATTTATCTGAAATTTAGCTTCGTTTCACGATTATTAACTATTATTATTTATCAGGGAGAAGTATTTACACTCCCCCCTGATCTACCATACCAACTTCGTTAAAAGGTAACCTGAAGCCCCAAATTAATCACGCGTTGGTTCATATAAGCATCACCAGCAGTATTGGTCGATATTTCAGGATCTTGCTGATATTTATCGAAACTGGTAAGGGTCAGCAAATTATAAGCGTTTACATATAGACGGGCTGAATTCAGATTAAACGGTAAGATCTGCTGAGGAAGCTGATACCCGACATCAACCGTCTTTAACCGAACATACCAGGCATCAACCAACCAGAAATCAGACATATAGGCAGAACTACTGTTTACTGTCGTCGGGTTGCTTGTAAGGCGTGGAAAAGATGCTGTTTCAGCAGTTTCCGGAGTCCATCGATCCAGGTGAATGGGTTGAAACTGGCTCTTAAACGGTTCGATTCCGGTACCAACAACACTGAAGCTGTAGTTAAATGAACCCTGGAACAAAACGTTTACAGTAAATCCTTTGAAGTAACCTCCCAAAGACCAACCCAGTGTGGTGTTCGGCAGGTTTGGCTTCCCAATCGGACCACGGTCAAAGTTGTCTATAATCCCATCTTCGTTCAGGTCAGCATATTTCAAATCTCCGGCCTGAACAGGTACATCGCTGATAGGAATTGCGATATCATTATCTGCAATATCATCATTATTCCTGGCAATATCTTCTTCAGAATAAAAACCCAAGGTAGTGTAGCCAAATGGCTGTCCAATAGGACGTCCGGTTTCAGCCAACCAAGGATAAGCTTGTTCCGCTTCAGCCTTGTACAACACCTTGTTCTTCGCAAATGAAAAGACCAGACTCGTGTTAAAGTGCAGATCCTTGAAAATTTTTGTCTGGTAGCTAAGCTGCCCATCAAAACCCTTATTTTCTGTTTCAGCAATATTGCTTGGCGAAATACCAATACCCAAAATTGCCGGTACATCCTGTTTGACCACCAATTGATCAAAACGATAATCATAAAAATAGTCGATCGTAAACGTGAACTTATCCCATAAATTCCCATCAATCCCAATGTTGAACTTACGGGCCTTTTCCCAAGTCACATTGTTATTTCCTAGACTTCCCTCATGAACTGCAGGAAGAGTGGGACTCCAAACCGATTCGCCAAACATATAACCGCCCTGAGATTCATAAACTTGCTTGTAAAGGTATCGGTTACCAAAAGCAACATCAGAACCTACCAAACCGTATGAGGCCCTGATTTTCAATAGTTGAACATTGCGAAAGATGGCTCTGAAGAAATTTTCTTCCGAAACACTATACCCAACACCAACTGCGGGAAAAAAGCCATACCGATTGTCTTTCCCAAAACGGTCAGTGCCATTATACGCCCCGTTAAAGTCAATTAGATACTTTTCTTTGTAGTTATAACTGATTTTTCCGGTGTATCCCTGAAAGTTTTCAGGAACAGCCGCGCTGACCATACCATCTAAATCTACCGTGCGACTTTGACGATTGAAAAGTAACATCAGGTTCAAATTATGAATCTCATTGATTGACTTGTCATAGTTTAAGTAGGTCTGAATATTCAGATCTTTTATAAATTTACTCTGACTTCCCAATACCATATAGCTACCATATGCATACTGACCACGAGGGTCAATTGTATACAAATCATTTACAGGATCATAGTGATAGGTCGGAAATGAACTTCGAAACAATTGCCGGTTATTTTCTTCTATGCTGGAATAAGCAACCCTTCCCGAAGCAGACAAGCCTTCGGTAATAAAGTTCAGCTTTTGAGTTGCGCCAAACAATATGTTCGAATCAGTACGGCGAATCCGTTCGTAACCTCCATTAGCCAAACGTGCATTGATTGTAGGATCCTTAGCATCTGTATCATACGCATACGTGTAAGTTCCATTCGGATTCAAGACCGGCGCTGAATAGGGATGTATCTTGGAAAAATTATAGATCTCCCCGGTAACGTTCTGGTTTCGGGGCTGATTGATGTTTCCAAAACGGGAGGTGATATCCAGTCTCAGATTCAGAGTTTTTGTTACCTGAAAGTCAAGGTTTGTACGGTAATTGAAACGACGATAAAAATAGTTATTGTTAATTTCATTGAACGCATCGCTAAAATCTTTCACCAAGCCGTTTTGAGAAAAAGCACCGCCCGAAATGAAATACTTTAAGCGTTCAGAACCTCCGGAGAAATCAATGTTCGCATTTTGCTGGAAGGCTACTTTCTTAAATATTTCATCATACCAATTTACATTTGGGTGCCCATAAGGGTCCTCTCCACTTTTAAACAAGTCCAAATCTTCCTGAGTAAACTTTGGTTGCAACCCATCATTTCTATAGGCTTCATTAACCAACACGGCTGTTTGATAGGAGTCCAGAAACTTGGGTGTTCGTACCGGCATTTGAATGCCACTCTCAACCCGGAGATTTACCTGGGGTTTTCCTTCCTTGCCGCGACGTGTTTTTACAACCAGTACCCCATTAGCGCCCTTAATCCCGAATACCGCGGTGGTCGATGCATCTTTCAGGATCGAAATACTCTCAATCTCATTAACGTTGATTTGAGAGAGCTGATCAAATGAATATTGGACATCATCAACGATAATCAGCGGTTGATTTCCTGCCTCATTTAACGAACTAGCTCCTCGAATAAAGAAATCTGAAGCATCTTTTCCAAGTTGTCCCGAACGCTGTTGGGTAAAGAAACCCGGCATCTTACCATACAACGCATTCTGAACGCTCGCTGTTGGAATTGACTTTAACTCCCGCGCATTAATGGCGCTTACAGAACCGGTCATGGTTATCCGCTTTGTTTGTCCATAGCCCACAGCAACAATTTCATCCAGAGAATTAATGTCGGGGGCTAAAACCACGTCCAGAACGGTCTGGTTCTGTGCCGAGACCTCCGTTTTTTTGAATCCAATAAATGAAAATATCAACTCGCTTCCAGCGCTGACCGTTAGTCGATAATTCCCCTCAAAATCAGTTGTAGTTCCCTGTGTTGTGCCCTTAACAATAACATTTACTCCCGGAAGCAGCTCGCCATCAGATGATTTAACAGTACCCGTCAACGTGATTTGCTGTGCAGAGGAACTGCTAAAAAATTGGATGCATATAAGTAATACTAATAATTTTTTCATATTCATTGTTTTGACAGTTATAATTCTACTTTAACAGATTAGAAAAAGGCTTTAAAGTGTTGATTTTCTTTGATTTAAATTTGGCTGAGTAATTGTTTTTTAGTATTTTAGAGGTGTCATCGAAGAACAAATCTATCGTTCCGAGCTATGTTTAACACCTCGTAAAAAAAGTAATACATATGGAAAAACACTGGCCTGGTTGTCCCGGAGGCTGAGTGAACACCTTGCTTTGTATAAGCCTATATTTTGTAACCGGACAAAGAAACTTTTTGATAAAGCAGAACATTACACTAAAGGAATTGTGCAAAGTCAATTACGCAACATTGAACGTATCAGTGAAGACCTGAATGTCCACTACCATCAGATGCAACACTTTATTACCGAGTCAAAATGGGACGAGCGCGAGGTTATCGGTCAGGTTTCCAGAGAGGTAAGCTCGGTATTACCCAAGCGGAAGTTAACCGGGTTAATAATTGACGAAAGCGGCTGGGTGAAGAAAGGCGACAAAAGTGTTGGTATTGGATGGCAGTATTGTGGCAATGTGGGCAAAATATCCAATTCGCAGGTTGCCGTGTTTGCCTGCCTGAGCAACGGTGATTTTGCTTCAATGGTCGATGCCCGGTTATACCTGCCACAAGATTGGTGCGAGGATCCGGAGCGTTGCGAGGAAGCCGGCATTCCCGAAGGGAACAGGGCGTTCAAGACCAAACTGGAATTGGCCGAAGAAATTATCCGTCAACAAGTTCAAAACGGGGTTTCGTTCGATTTTATCGGCGGCGATGGCTATTACGGCAACGATGCCAACCTGGCCCGGTCAATCGACCAAATGGGCTATGTTTATATGCTGGATATCCACAGCGACCAAAAAATATTCATCGACCAGCCAGAGCTGTTCCTTCCCGAACGTAAATCAAACAGAGGGCCCGCCCCAAAAAGGCTCAAAGCATCAACACCGGACATGACTGTAACCAAGTACATGGAAAATCTTCAGCCCGGTGATTGGGAAAAGATCAAGGTCCGCAATACAACCAAAGGGAAACTGATCGGGGAGTATCACTTTGCCAGGGTATTCATTTGGAACAAAAACATCAACGAAATAGAGCCGCGGATGCTGGTCATTCGAAAAACAAAATCAGCAAAGAACACTATTGAAATAAAATATTCGTTCACCAATGCCAACCTAGAACAATACACACACCAAGCCTTGGCGTACATACAGGCTCAGCGGTTCTTTGTCGAACACTGCATCAAAGAATCCAAGCAAATACTGGGAATCGACCAGTTTCAGACCCGAAAGTGGCTGGCGTGGCAACATCAGGTTGCTTTGAACTTGATGGTTTCTTCGTTTATACTCAAGGAAAAACTACGAAACTTCGAGGAACTTCCGTTGCTTTCGGCCAACGACATCAAGAAATGGTTCGTCTTCAAGCTCTATAAAGAAATGACCGAAGAACAGTTTTTTGACCAAATGCACCAACGTCACAAAATAAGGCAGCGGGACATAATCAACTCATATCAAAGATTTTAAATGTGTTAAAGTAGAATTATAAAGTCGTAAATTTAGCGTCACTATTATTCATTAATACTACAACTTATGAAAACAACATTTGCAATAATCCTTTCAGTACTACTGGCCAGTGCTGGTTTTAGCCAGCCCACTGTGTTAAAATCGCCTGACGGCAAGCTCCAGATTCAGGTTGAAATCACTGACCAAATCAGCTATTCGGTGACCCACGAAGAAACGGAAGTTGTGGCTTCCTCCCCTATTTCAATGAGCTTAAGCGACGGAAGCGTTTGGGGAAAGAATCCAAAACTGAAAAACAAGAAAACGAACAGCGTCAACGAAATCATCTCCACACCAATTTACAAAAAAAGCGAAATTCAGGATGTCTACAATGAGCTGGTGCTGTCTTTCAGAGACAACTACAACCTGGTTTTTCGCGCATACGACCAGGGAGTAGCCTACCGATTTGTAAGCACTTCAAAAAATGAACTAGTTATCGAAAAAGAAGGCGCCACCCTAAACTTCAGCCAGGACAACCCAGCGATTGTGCCTTATGTGCGTGATTTTGACCGGAACAATTTTGATATCCAATTCTTCAATTCATTTGAAAACACATACGCTCACCTGAAATTAAGTGAGTTGGATAAAGACCGTATGTTATTTCTCCCCTTGGTTGTAGAGCTGAATGACGGCAAGAAATTGTGTTTTACCGAAGCCGACCTGGAAAGTTATCCAGGACTTTACCTGATCAACCAAACAGGCAACACAGCCTTGAGCGGGCTTTTTGCTCCCTATCCGAAAAAAACGGTGCAGGGAGGACACAATGAATTGCAGCAAATAGTCACCGAGCAGGAAGACTACATAGCCAAAACCAAGGGGCCACGTAACTTTCCCTGGCGAGTGCTGGCTGTGGCAACAAACGACAAGGAGCTGCTGAACAATGACCTGGTTTATCAACTGGCCGCACCTTCGCGAGTGGCTGATGCCTCGTGGATTAAGCCCGGCAAAGTGGCCTGGGACTGGTGGAACGACTGGAACATTTATGGAGTCGATTTCCGCGCCGGAATCAATAACGAAACCTATAAATACTACATCGATTTTGCTTCGGACCAAGGCATTGAATACGTGATTCTGGACGAAGGCTGGGCGGTGAACAAGAAGGCTGATCTGCTTCAGGTGATTCCTGAAATTGACGTGAAAGAACTGGTTGACTACGGCAAACAGCGGAATGTAGGCATTATCCTTTGGGCAGGCTACTGGGCTATAGACCGTGACCTCGAAAATGTTTGCCGCATTTATTCCGACATGGGTGTCAAAGGGTTCAAAGTGGATTTCATGAACCGCGACGACCAGGAAATGGTCGACTTTTATTACCGTTGTGCTGAAGTAGCAGCCCGGTACAAACTAATGATTGATTATCACGGAGCCTACAAACCAACCGGCTTGCACCGCACATACCCCAATGTCATCAATTTTGAAGGTGTGTTTGGCCTGGAGCAGTTAAAATGGTCGGCTCCTGAGGTTGATATGGTAACCTATGATGTCACTATGCCCTACATTCGCATGCTGGCCGGCCCCATCGACTATACTCAGGGAGCGATGCGCAACGCCACCCGAGAGAACTACCGGCCGGTATACAGCAACCCGATGAGCCAGGGAACCCGCTGCCGCCAGCTGGCCGAGTATGTTATTTTCAATTCTCCCTTCAACATGCTTTGCGACAACCCGTCGAATTACCTCAACGAAATGGAAAGCACCCAGTTCATTGCTGAAATTCCAACCGTATGGGCCCAAACCCTGCCGATTGACGGCCAAATTGGCAAATTTATTGCCATGGCCCGGCAAAAAGACGACGTCTGGTATGTAGGGGGTTTAACCAACTGGGATAAGCGGGAATTGACCATCGACCTTTCTTTTTTGGGTGAAGGCGCTTACCAGCTCGAACTGTTCAGCGACGGAATCAATGCCAACAGGGCTGCACGTGACTATAAGAAACAAACCATACCGGTTCCGTCCAATAAAATGTTAACCGTAACAATGATGCCCGGCGGTGGATTTGCTGCTAAAATCACCAGGCAATAAAAACAAGCCAGCCGCGGCTACAAATTCTCTTAAAAATCAAAAAGACCATTCCAGCTGCTATCGGAATGATCTTTTTGATTTCTGTCCTATTCGCCAACCCGGCCAGGCCGGCGCCGGTTTGTACCCGGCGAATCGGTCAGGTCATCGCCAAGATCCTCACGGGCTTCATCAGCCAAAGTCTGCAATTCAGCCACCACTTCAGGATAAAACTCCATGACATTGTATCGTTCGCCCGGATCGCGACGAAGATCGTACAAGCCTTTCTCAATCAATACATTTTCCGGCGTTTGCCCAGGCTGACCGTCTTTTCCCAGCGTGTTATTTTCATAGGTCCGTCCGTGGTGTTCAAATACCAGTTTCCATTGGCCACTGCGCACGGCCTCCAGGTTGTTCCGGCGGTAATAATACAGGAAGCTGGTTCGCGGTTGGGTGTCGAAATTACCTTTGATCAACTCAGACAGGTTCACCCCATCAATTTTCTGCTCCGGCATCGGGCTTTGCGCCAAGGTTGCGAGAGTGGGCAAAATGTCAATCCCCGCGGTCAGGTCATTGCATACCGTTCCTTCGGGCGTTACGCCTTTCCATTTCATGATACAAGGTACGCGTTGTCCGCCTTCAAAGGTGGTTCCCTTTCCCTCGCGCAACCCACCGGAACTGCCGGCATGGTTGCCATAAGTCATCCAGGGGCCATTGTCGGAAATGACAATGACCAGTGTGTTTTCAGCCAAGTTCAGGTGTTCCAGTGTTTGATTAATTTGCCCGATGCTCCAGTCAATTTCCATCATGACATCTCCAAATAATCCTTGTTCAGATTTTCCTTTAAACGCGTCGGAAACAAAGAGCGGAACATGTGGCATGGGATGAGCCAGATACACAAAGAAGGGATTCTCCTGATTATTTTTAATGAATTCGACGGTTCGTTTGGTGAAATTCTGAGTGAAGGACGATTGATCCGGACTTTCTTCAATCACCTCGTTTCCTTCGAATAACGGCAGAGGCGGATAATAGTTTTTGTTGACCGGATGGTTGGGCCACATGTCGTTGGAATAAGGAATGCCATAAAACTCGTCAAACCCATGTTGAAGCGGGAGAAACTTCTCATGGTGCCCCAAATGCCACTTCCCAAAAGCAGCCGTAGCGTAGCCTTTTTCCTTCAACAATTCAGGAATAGTTTGCTCTTCAGGATTGATCCCCACCTGCGCCCGGTGATCCAGCGCACCTGCAAAACCAACCCGATTGGGGTAGCAGCCCGTTAGCAGGCCCGCGCGCGATGCACTACACACCGCCTGTGGTGAATAGAAATGCGTAAAGACGATTCCCTCGCCTGCCATTTTATCGATGTTGGGCGTAGTAAACCCTGTTGCCCCGTTTAACGATACATCGCCATAACCCATATCGTCCATATTGATTAGAACGATATTGGGTAAGCGGTCAGTTCGTGGTTTTTCAGTTGTTGTGCACGCAGCCAATCCAGCTAACGCAACACAGGTTGTGAGAATAAGTTTCATTGGTCTAATTTTCTTAGGTTCAACATACTAATCTTGCTAGGGATTCTACTGGCACCAGCCCTTTTTATCTCCTTCAAATTAGTTCTGGATTCATTGCTTGAATATAATCAAAACATTTGAAGCCCATAGCTGAAATTCCGCGAAAACAACAATTGATCTCCAGAGCTTCAACATTCACTTCCGGCCGGGCGAAGAAATGAAAGAAGCTATGGCCAAAGCGGGCTTTGGTCCTCGCTAAAAGCAATAAAGCCCCGAGAGCACTTGGTTCCCGGGGCTATTTATTCGCTGTGGTTTAGCGCATCCAGCTCAATTAAAATGCAAACACAAACATCATCTTGTTTTATTGCAATCCGTTCACTGGGAGCATCTCAAATTTTACGGCATAAACAGAAGTTAGAGGGTTAAAAAAATGCTCCACCCCACAGCTTTTTCAAGTTTAATAAACAAGCTAGCCAGAAACATCTTAGTCGCTGACAAGAGCAGTTAACCTATTTTTCTCAGTCCAGTTTTGCATCCGACTCGGCTACCGCAATTTTCGAATCGGCAGTGCCATAATACAATAACCATTTGTTTTTGAAAAAAGCCAATCCTTCCACAAAACAGACGTTGTTGACCTGCCCTGTGATTTCAAAAGGCTGATCGGGGGTGATGAACCAGTCATCCATGCGCTGCAAAACCACAGTCGGATCATTTTTGTCCATCAAAATCTGACTGGCAGCATAAGTTCCGGGAGCCAGGTTTTTGTCGCCAAACGACGGACTGTTTTTACTGTTGTAAATAAACAGGATGCCCTCTTCGGTAATTATGGCCGGTGGTCCCGGCTCGACGAGCTCACTGTCAAACTTTCCTTCACGTGTTGAAAACACAATTTGAAAGGCCGTGTCGTAATGCCGCATGGTATCCAACTGCATTTTTTGCGGATCGGTTTCCAATACCGGTGACCAATCGATTAAATTATCGGACGTTGCCATGTAAATATTTGATTCGCCCCAATACATCCAGTATTTGCCATTTATTTTTGTGGCAACCATGCGCCCGTCTTCCTGGCGGCTTACAACCGAACCGGCTTTTGACCACATATCGACAAATTGGTCTCCCGCCTTTTGAAACACCGAGCCATGTTTTGTCCAGTTCCTCAAATCGGTTGAACTGGCGACAAAAAGCCGTGCTTTATTGCCGTCATAAGCGGTGTAAGTCATGAAATACGTACCGTTTTCATCTTCAACCAGACGCGGGTCTTCGCATCCCCCTTCCCACTCGTATTTTAAAAACTCATCATGATCGGGATATAAAACAGGTTCTGCTTCCTTCTGAAAGTGGTAGCCATCAAGGCTGTAAGCCAAACCGATCCGTGAGGTGCCATTATATTTCCCAATCGTATCTTCAGCCCGGTAAAGCAAAAACAAGGTATCGCCTTTCACCGCGCTCGCCGGGTTAAAAACATCTTTCTCTTCCCATCGGACTTCAGCCTCACGCACCGGACAGTAAAACCGGATGGTATCGGAAGGGGTCAAACAAGGATTCACCTCCAGGTTCTTTGTAAAAGGTACCAGAAAAGTGGTTGTCTGCGCTGTTTTTTGGACACTGCACTGGGCAAACAAAAAAAGGACAGCTAATAAAAATAAGGTTCTCATGTTTCTAATTTCTGTAATGAATAATAATAACGAATCAGTATCAATACCCTGCATTCTGGGTAATGCTCCCGCCTGATTTATCAATCTCACCCTGCGGAATAGGATACAAATAGTTGTGGTCTTGAAAACCACGCGAACCAAGCAAATCCTTTGCTATTCCCCAACGCCTCAAATCATTGTAGCGGTGCGATTCAAAACCTAATTCCACCCGCCGTTCGTGGATCAGCCAGTCTTCAATTACATTGGCGTCCGTTTCATTGACGTTCCGGTCGGGTAAGGTGCCTGCTGGCGCTGTGCCCCCGCTTGCCGTAACCGAATTGCGTGCCCTTTGCCTGATGGTGTTGATCACCCCGATAGCTTCGGCGGGTTTACCGGTTTCCAGAAGTGCTTCGGCTTTCCAAAGCAAAACATCGGCCCAACGGATAAAAATCCGGTTGCTCGGCGAATCGTCGTTGCCTTTGTTTGTTCCGTCCAAGGTGCCCAAAAGTTTGTTCACATTTTTTGCCTCAACGTCTACGGTATAAAACAGGCGTGGGTCATTAGCCTCAAATGCCTCGATAAAGTTTGCTTCAGGCGCAACAAAGCCCCACCCTATCAATGCATTCAAGCCATTTCCTTTTTGGGGCGTTTGGGAAGATTGGTGGTCATAAGCAAAAATCACTTCATCTTCAGCAAATTCCTGAGCTACACTAAAACTATCAAAGTAGTTGGCATTTAACTGATAAAAACCAAGGGTTTCCAGTTCACCAACCAAGTTGATCACTTCCTGCCAATTTTCATTAAACAGTGCCACTTTAGCTTGCATGGCAATGACTGCACCTTTGGAGGCACGCCATTTTTCAGCTTCAACCGAATATTTGCTGCTTGGTAGCAGGTCTTTTGCATTGGCCAAGTCGCTGCTGATTTGGGCCCAGACTTCTGCCTGATCAACCCTGACTGCGACTTCGTAAACTTCCTCAAAAGAAGTGAGGGGAGTCAGCAACAAAGGTACATCGCCATAGACGGTCACCAAATCAAAATAGTAGAAGGCGCGTAAAAAATAGGATTCACCCAACAGGCGGTCTTTCAAGGATGCGTCCATGTTTAGTTTGCCCATCATTTCGGCATCGGTCAAATAGCTGATTGCCGTGTTGGCCCGCGAAATCCCTTCATAGTCGTAACTCCAGGTTCCGTTAAAACCACCGTTGGACGCAACAAAACTGAAGTTATTGAACTGGTCCATCCAGGCCTGGTCACCATCGGGGTTCCACTTTTTCTGCATATCGTCTGAAGCAATATCATGTAAAATGAAATCATTCCGGGTAACGGTACCGTCATCCCATCCCCACTCGCCAATGATGTTTAACGTACTTGACAGTAGTTGGTATGATGAACTTACGGAATAGTTTACGCTGGTTGTTGTCGGCTCCAGGTTCACCTGCTCCGGGGTCAACAATCCAATTGGATCTTCGGTCAAATAACCTTCGCAACTCACCAGAAACAGCGTTGCGATAAGGAATATGTTATATTTTAATTTCATATCTGTTTGTTTTTTTTTGATGGTTTGATTAAAAGCTTAGGTTAACACCGGCAATGAACGAACGCGACTGCGGATAAGTGCCCATGTCCATCAGGTCGGTCGATTCCGGGTCCAGTCCGCTGTAATCGGTGATTGTAAATACGTTTTGGGCCGAGACATACAACCTGATGTTCTTCAAGCCAAACTTGTGAATGTTCGACCACGAATAGCCCAACTCAACATTCTTCAGGCGCAGAAATGAAGCGTCTTCAATGTAAATACTGGAAATCTTACTGCTTCCATTATCGGTGAAACTAACACGCGGCCGGCTGTTGGTTGATCCTTCGCCGTCCCAACTGTCCAGTATCCCGGTGGTGTAGTTAAACGGGCGTGTATCGTAATCTACGATCTTTTTCGAATCGTTGTAACGGTCCACCTGCCCTATTCCCTGAAGAAGGAAAGACAGATCAAACCTTTTGTATGATCCGGAAAGGTTGAGCCCATACAAAATTCCGGGATTGGGATCACCAATAAAACCGCGGTCGTTGTCGTCGATCTTGCCATCAGCATTTATATCTTTGAAACGGATGTCGCCCGGAACCACCGTTGGGTTGGCAGTCTCAAAAAGGTGGTCTTCAATTTCAGCATCATTCTGGTAAATTCCTTCAAACACATATCCGTAATAGGCGTTTAGCGGTTGTCCAACTTCGGTGCGGGTAACCGAGCCAATCATGCTGGGCAAGTTCGGGTGCAATTTTTCCACCTTATTTTTAACGGTTGAAAAGTTGGCATTGACGCTATACTTAAACGCCCTTTCGCTATTCCGAAAGGTCACGCCAAACTCAAGCCCTTTATTGCTGACCTCTCCGGCATTTACAATGGTTGGCTGAACATCGCCAACGATTTTTGGCAACGAAATAGGCAGCAAAATATCGGTGGTGTTTTTTTGGAAATAATCAACCGACACGTACAGTTTGTTTTTGAAAAAGCCCGCATCGACACCATAGTTGTACTGCATTGTTGTTTCCCATTTCAGATCGGAATTCCCGTATCTGGAAATCAAATATTTGTCACCGTCTTTTTTGATAAGTGTCAGATAGGCGTAATTGTCAATTTCCTGGTTACCAAGCTGACCAACGCTTGTCCGAAGTTTCAGGTCGGTAAGCCAGTCATATTGCGCCATAAAGTTTTCTTCGGAAAGTTTCCATCCAGCGGAAATCGAAGGAAAGTAGCCCCACTGGTTGTCTTCAGCAAAACGTGAAGACGCATCAGCCCTAAAATTTGCCGTAAGCATGTATTTTGAATCATACACATAGGTTGCCGAAGCAAAGAATGACAACAATGACCATTCGGAGCCTGAGCCACCGTTCCACAAATCCTGTTCGGTGCTTCCAAAATCGATGTACGTGAATTTCTCCGTGTCATATTCATAACGCCTTCTTGACGCGTTGATACTTGACGCATAATTGGTAATAAACTCGCTTCCAACCAATGCGTTGATGGCATGTTTCCCGATGGTTTTGTTCAGGTTCAGCGTATTGTTCCACGATACTGTCAACGCTTCGCCGCGGTCTTCATTCAATCCATTCGGACGGTTTTGCCGGCCTGTGCCTTGATCAAGCTCATTGCCGCCACCATCATCATCTCCAAAGTTGCGGTAGAATGCCTTGTTGTGGGTAAAATTCAAATCAATACCAACACTGGTCCTGAACTTCAGTGATTTGTCTTTTAAGAAATACACTTCGCCATAAAGATTGCCAAAAGTCTTGAAGTTGGACCGTTTATCGTCGGTAAAATAAGCCAGTGCGACCGGATTTTGGGTCCACTCGTATTTGTCGCTTTCCCATCCCCCGTTGTCTCGGTTATTGTGAAGGTAAAACGGCAAATCGGTAAACGGGTCACGCTCCGAATAAGTCGGGTCGCTTGGGTCTTTATAAACAGAAAGTACCGGTGGGCGCAGCAAAGCGTGACGGATAATTCCCGGAGCATCGCCTTTGGACGACAATTTATCCTGGGCGGCATAGGAAAGCTGCAGGTTGGTCCCGATTTTAATCCGGTCAGTCAAATCAGCATTAATATTGGTCCTGAAATTATACCGTTGGTATTTGTCGTTATCAAAAACAACGATACCGTCCTGGTCGTAATAGCCTGCGGAAATCAGGTATTGCAATTTTTCGTTCCCGCCGCTGGCCGTGAGCTGGATATTTTGGGAATAGCCCGGTTCAAATACTTCATCCAGCCAATCTGTATTAGCAAAATCTGCCCTTCCTTTGTCGGCGGTATAAGGGTTTGTCCCGCTGTAACCGGCGTTGTTCCATGCTTTTTCAACAACGTTCATGTATTGCTCCGTGTTTAACAGGCTGGGCAGGTTCACCGCATTTTGAACACCGCGGAAGTAATTGACATCAAACACAGACCTTCCTTTTACACCGCTTTTTGTCGTGATGATAATGACCCCGGCAGAGGCACGCGACCCGTAAATTGCGGCAGCAGAAGCATCTTTCAGGACAGTCATCGACTGAATATCAGCCGGGTTTAAAAAGCTAAGCTCGCGGGTGGGCACACCGTCAACGATGTACAGCGGGTTGTTGTTTCCAATGGTTCCTTCACCCCGGATGCGGATATTGATTTCATCGCCCGGGGCACCGGTACTTTGGCTTACCTGCACACCTGCCACCTGCCCCTGCAAGGCCTGTGACAGATCAGCAACACGGCGCTTTGACATATCGTCGACATTGACAGGCGATACCGCACCAGTCAGTGTTGATTTTTTCTGAACAGAATAGCCAACTACAATCACTTCATCAACGCCCACCATTTCTTCTTCCAGTACCACGTTTACAACTGTTTTCCCGGCAACAGATACTTCCTGTGCCCTCATCCCGACAAACGAAAAGACCAAAGTACCATCCCCCGGAACATTGTTCAAGGAGTAATTACCGTCTTGGTCGGTTATCGTTCCCTGCACGGTGCCTTTAATAGCGACCGTTACACCCGGAAGCGGTTCGCCGGAAGCATCCTGCACCCGACCGGAAATGTTCCTTTGTTGCTGGATGTTATTCGGAATAAATGAATCTTCCGCCGTATATAACATGATGTGGCGGTTATCCATAAAATATTGCACACCCGTTCCTTCAAACAGTACAGCAAGAACTTCGGCTATGGGTTTGTTTTTTAAATCGACATCGACCTGCCTGTCCATATCAATGTATTCGGCGCTATAAGCAAACCGGAATTCACTTTGTTGCTCAATAGCCTGCAAAACATCCTCCAGACGTGAGTCTTTCATTGTCAGGTTCAACTTTGTGGACTGGCTGTAAAGGCTGGCAGAAACCTGCATCAACCCCACAAATACGAAAAGAAAGGTTAAACGCATAATCCTTAAACTTTTTTTGTTCCAGATTGGAGGCAATTCTCCCCTGTAACTACGATTTTTTTTCATAACTTTGTTTGATTTTATATTAAAATTATTTGTTCATCCGACTAAGATGAATGAGTTACTGCCGGAAAGTGCGACCAACACTTTCCGGTTTTTTTATCTGGGTTTCTGTTTTCTATGTTTTAAATTGATTACATCACCTGTTTGGATAACCTCAATTGGGGTAACGGTTTCCATCAATCTCAGGATATCCGACAGTGGTTCGTTTTTAATGGTATAAGTATATCTGATTTGTTTCACATCTTCTTCAACAACAAACTTCTGGTTGTACCGTTTCTCCAGTTTCAGCACCAATTCTTCCAATGGGAGGTTATAAATATTGATCATCCCGTCTTTCCAGGAAGTGTAGTGCTCCACATTGACTTGCTTAATATCGAGTTCGTTGGTGTTTTTGTCGAATACTGCCAATTGATTGGGTTCAAGCGCTTTGTTGAAGTTTTTGTACTTGGCGGACATCAATTCAACTTTTCCTTCTTCCAAGGTGACGCTGAAATACTGGTCTTCGGGATAAGCGGAGACATTAAATTTAGTTCCCAACACCTTCACCCCGATGGGCGAACCGGTCACTATAAGGGGCATTTCCGGGTTTTTTGTCACGCTAAAATAAGCTTCGCCATGCAATTCGATTTCCCGGTTTTTTGATGCAAACGTATTGCTGTACCTGATATATGAACCGGAGTTTAGCCAAACCTCAGTTTGATCAGGCAAAACAACATTCGCGATCTGTCCGGCATCAGCTTTTACTACGCTGTATTGCAACGGGCCATCAGCCACGCCAATGCCAGTCAGTTTTGCGCCGACAGCTGCTATAAAAACAGCAAACACCAAAACTGCGGCATATTTGAAAAACTGCAAATAGCGCGTTGATCTTTGTAATTTATGTTGTGTAGCAAATAAAAGCTGGTTTTGGACAGCATTCCAACTTTTCTGGGAAGCTTCGGGCATGGTATCATAAAATGCGTTTGACTCCCACCCGCTTTTTATTTCCTGAAAATCCTTTAAATGGCCATCTTCCCTGATCCATTCCAGTAGCTGTTGGTGTTCGCCCCCGGTACTTTTTCCTGTCAAATATTTTCTAATGATCGCCTTCATGTAAAATGTATTACATGAGGAGTACCCGAAAAATGTTTTTACCCTACCTGTTTTGATTGACTTTTTTCGACTGGCTTCAGGATATAATGATACCAACCAGAACGGCCAAGGTGGGAAATTGAACCAGCAACTCTTTCTGTATTTGGGCTTTAGCCTGGCTCAGGTGCTTTTCGACCATTTTGAGGGAAATTCCCATCTGATCGGCAATTTCCCTGTTTTTTAAACCTTCAACCTTCGATTTGATGAAGACTTGCTTCCGTTTTTTAGGCAATTTTTCAAGCTGTTGTTTGATCGCTTCAATCAGTTCTTCTTCCAAGGCTTTCTTCTCGACCCCCGAAAAATCGAGTTCAAACAAATGTTGCAGTTCAATTTCCTTGATTGAGTTGATGTTGGTATCGGCATATAGGAATTTCTGGTCGCGCAAATAATTCAAACAACGGTGCCTCAGCATAACAAAGAGTAAACTTTCAACTGATTGGGATCGATTTATTTTATCCCTTTTCTCCCAAAGCTTGAGGAAACATTCCTGCACAAGGTCATCAGCCTGGGCAGGATCAGCAACAAACAATTTGCAATAACTCAACAGCCGGGCATGGGTCAGTTTAAACAATCCTTCAAAGACCGCGGGATCCCCATTTTTCAATCCAATATTGATTTCCAATTTATTCACACGTTCAAAAATAAAAAATGCCGGAAGTTGTGAGCGACTACCAAAGGCCAAAGGTAATTCATATTTGCTTTTCTTCAATATAAGCTAAACCTTGGGTTTAAATAAAAAACACCATCACCCCTAAATATCGATAGACAGGATCCTGGGTAACCGGGAATTTACGCTGGCCCCGCCCGGTGAAGTCGCCGGAATGACTGAGCTTGCCGGACGGTCCGAAGCCGTTAAACTGCCGGAAATACGCGGATTGCCAGAACTCATTGTACCGTCTGCTTTAAATTGCGGATCACGTTATAATCCTGATCCAGCAAGATCAGGTCGGCTTCCTTGCCCGGTTCAATGCTGCCTTTCCTGTCGTCGATACCAAGAAGCACACAGGGATTAAAGGAAACAAACCGTACTGCTTCCCAGACCGGGGAGCCGGTCAGCGCGACAAATCTTTTCACGATATCATTCACCAGCAGGTTCGATCCCATCAGTACGTTATTTTCTTTATACCTTACTCCGTTTTCATTGGAGACAATGTCCCTCGAATAGGATACATATTCGCCGTATTCCAGACCGGCAGAGACAACCGCATCGGAGGTCAGGATCAGTCTCTCTTTATTTAAGTTACAGTAACACATCTTCAGCGCTTCGTCGTTCACATGAACGCCATCTCCGTTCAGTTCGAAAAACGTATTCCGGTTGAGGAAGGGAAACATGGCCAGGCCGCTTCGCTGATGCGATACAGGCGACATGGCATTAAACAGGTGTGTAATGCTGGTTTTATATTGATCGGTTATGTAAACGTCTTTCATTTCGCAGTTCGAATGGCCGAAACAAGGAACGATGCCGTTTTGATTCAGACAGTCGAACAGTTCTCTGGATCCTTCTTTCTCCGGAGCAATGGTCATCAGCTTTAACAGTCCCCGGGTATCATGAATGATTTTCTTTAAAAGAACCGGATCCGGGTCCCGGATATAGTCGGCTGAAATCCCTCCTTTTTTTTCTTTACTGATAAAGGGGCCTTCAATGTAGATGCCGGGGATATAGTGCTGTAAAAAAGCAGACTCTTTTATTCTGCAGGCCACATCGTTCACCACCTTTTCGTTCCACTGGAAGGTGGGAACGAACGTATTGATCCCTCTCGCTTTCAGAAAATCAATGATATGATAAAGGTCGGATTCACCCAGGATATCGAAACCGTACGTTCCGCATCCATGAAAGTGCTGCTCAACAAAACCGGGCGAAATATAGGCCCGGTCCGCATCAATCGTTTCAAGATTTTTATACTTGCCCTGATCCTGAGTAATCGCTGTAATGGTATTGTTTTCAACGATCAGGTCATGGTGGTCCAAAACTGAATCCTTTAAAATAATTCTTCCCTTCGTAATTCTGTAACTATTCATCATATGATATCACGTTTGATTCCAACTATCCTTTCCGGTGCAAAACTATTAAAACCAGTATAAAAAATCGTGTTTAAGGCCGCTTCTCTGCCCGGTGGTTTTATCCTGTCGCGAATTTAACAGGCTGTTGTTATTGGTTGTTCATACGCTGTTGTTTCCCTTCAGCATCCAGCGAAGACAAGATGTATGACAGGGAAGCCGTACCGTCCATTGTGGGCTCATTAGTGGAATAATCGGCATGATCGTCATGGTAAACGACATACGACTGAAAGCGTGCATACGGATCTTCCTGCGACACGCGAACGCCTTTCAGGTTTCCGAATATGGAACGATAAATAGGTCCGTCAACCAATCCGCCGACAGGTTGCTTCTTCAATATGGAAACAACAGCCGAATGTGTGTCGGAAGGAAAATCACCCTTTTCCGGGATCCCGATAATCATCGAGGTTCCCCACGAATTACAACCAAACAGCCAGTCAACAAGCGATTGTTCCATTTCCCGGTAGCGGTTGTCGTTCGTTGCCTTGCGGTAAAGGTTACATTGCGTCGCCATGGCTGCAACCAGGTTATTTGAGCACCAGATAAACGGTACGCCAACCAGAAACGGGTTATTTTTCCCCCTTTCGTATACCTGGTCCATTCCCTTCCGGAAATATTCGTCAAACAACTTCTGATCACCGTGCTGATAGCCATAGGCCTGATAATAGTGTCCCAGGTTAATGAACGGGTACCACTGGTAATGCCTGGCGGTGTCAGCTCCCATCCAGGGGGTAACGGGTTCCTGTTTTCCGTAACCGGCGGCATCGTTCAGATAGGTTTCTTCCCCGGTAAGAACGTAAAGCTGGGCAGCAGCAAGTTCCATATCGTCAACCCAGTTATCCTCTTCATAAAAGTACGGAGATACACAGGGGGCAGTCTGACATACTCCGGGGTTTTGCTTGCCATGATTATAGGCGTCAAAAGCCTTTTTTCTGATCTTTGCCGCAAATTCCGGGTCGTACTTTTCCAGCAATTGGCTTCCGAGCGCAAAGGCCGACGCATATTTGCCGGCGGTCGAAGCAATGCCGGTGGCCCTGTTTTTATGCTGTTCTGATCCCTGCGGCTTTCCGGTGCAAAAATAAACAGGCCGGCCCTGTCCTTTTCCCCGGCCATAATCGGCCGTATCGTCGGCCGGAAGTTTAAATCCGATATGATCACGGTCGTCAGCCAGTTGATTATACATCTCGCCGGCTGAAGGATTCATCCGGTCCAGCCAGTCGAGCCCCCACCGGGCTTCGTCGAGGATATCAGGGATCCCGTTACTTCCCTCGCCTCCATTGGACTGGTACTTGTCGGCAAAGACCGACGGATTCTGCTGCCAGGCAAAAAGCATCTGATATACCGCATTGGCCGATGTCGTGACATACTGCAGGTAATCGGAAGCGTCGTGCCACCCTCCCCGCACATCGAGCCAGGTCGAATCCTTGCTTTTATCCGGATGAAAGATGATGAATCCGTCCTTTTGATGGCAGGAATCGTCAAAAAAAGGATTGTAGCCGCAACGTTGCTGGCGCATATAATTCAGAATATAATCGGCCGTTTCGGAATAGACGTCAGTACCGATTCTGAAAACAGGCGACTTAATGTTCTTCACTTTTATATAATATTCTCCCGGTTCTGAGACTTCAGAAAAATTAAGCCGGTAGCTCTTTTTAAAAGCTCCCCATTCCGGGAACTCAGCAAGCTGGTCCGATGTATAAACTTCCTGGTCATCTGAGGCCCTTAATACCGAAAACCGGTTGATCCGGATATTGGAACTGCTGACCAGAACCGCTGCTTTAACGGCATCGGGCATATACCCCAGCTGGTTAATCCTGATCCAGCTGTTTTCCGTACCGGAATTACACGACAGGATCGTAAAAGCAATGGCTGCTAAAATAAATTGTCTCATGATGAATAGTTTGTTTTCGAAAGATCCTATTTTACGGTCATATCTGAGTTGAATCAGGGGTCACGAATCCCAAATGCGTTCCGGCAATTTGCGGTCATGACCCCTGATCATTCAATTAAACTCCTGCAACTCTTTTCTTATAAACGGCAAGACATTCTTCAAGACGTTCCTTGGCTGTAGTGTCGCCGGGAACATTGTGAGAAGGATGGATGTAAAGCTTTACTCCGCGGTCGGCAAGAATTTCCCCAACCGTTAAAACGGTCATCCAAACAGCCGTAACAAAGCCTAAAGTAGATACCGGCCCAACCTTATCGAAATGATTCTTTAACGTCACGCAGGCATCCTGGATCGGTACGCAGGTATCGACCACCACATCGGCCAGTTCGAAAAGTGTTTTGCCGCTTGAGTGCCTGGTCTGCTTTCCTTCAGCTTCAGCTGCCGAGCCAAAAACGATGAGCTTATTCCCCATCTCTTTAATTTTCAAAGCGATATCAATATTTACAGCATTAATACCGGTATGAGAAAATAACCAGAAGCAATCATCCTTGTGAAACGTGTAGCCTTTCATGATCTCTGTTCCGTAACCTTCCACACGTTCCAGAAAGACAAAATTCTGTACGCTCATTCCCTTGGTGATGTTTGTAAAAAAGGTCAGGGGTAATTCAAGCATCGGATGAAATCCAACAAAACCTCCGATCCGGGGATACATATCCTGGATGGGTAAGGTAGCATGTCCACAGCCAAAAGTATGAACCCAGCGTTCTTTTTCAATGGAATCGGCCATGATCTCTGCCGCTTTTTTAATGTTTTCCAGTTGTGTCTCTTCAATTTTGTTCATAATGCCATGGGCATTATTCAACCATTCTTTTGCTAACATAATTGTCATTTTTTAATTATTCTATAGTTGACCGCATATAACAAAGCGATCATGATCAAAACAAAAAGGATTAATAAACTATTTAACTTATTTACGCCAAACGATTGTAAGATATAACCGGTAAGCAGGTTCAGCAGGATATTGCCGGTCAGCGCTATTCCAATAACAATACTAAACACGGTTCCGGTATGTTCCGGATATTTCCCTGCAGTATAGTCGAGCATGACCGGAAAGGATGCAGCCAGTCCCAACCCGATAAGCCCAACTCCTGTTAATCCCATCCAAAATGAACCGCTTAGTTTCATTATCGCGATCCCTGCAATCACAATGAGCAAGCTTGCCAGTACCACCCGGAAAGAGGACACCTTTTTCAGGATCTGGCTCAGGAAAAGCCTGGCCACGGCAATGCTGATGCAGCTTACGGTTATCGCATAAAGAGCGTTGGAATAACCAACCCCGAACGTCTCTTTAAGATAAGTGGGGGTCCAGGTCGGAACAATCGCCTCAACGGCGCTTTGGAAGAACAGAAACAACCCGATGAAAATAATGGCCGGATGAGTAAAGAATCTAAAGTACTCCTTAACGGCCATGCCCCCGGATTTTTTCGCTTCAGGAAACCGCAATAGCAGCACTGAAACAAAGGGGATAAACAGACTTACACCGATCCAGCTCAAGATGGAGCGGTATCCCCAGCCTTGCCCCAGTAAAACGGATGTCAGTAACGGCAAGCCGAATGCCCCGACACCGTAAAATACGCCCAGCAGACTTAACCAGGCACCGGTATTTACCGGGTAGAGCACGGCAACAACCAGGTTGGTCACCCCGTTAATAATCCCTCCGCCCAACCCGATTAGCAGGAACAGGTAAGGGATCACAGCAATATGACCGAGCTGTACGATGCCTGCGATCCCGGCAATAACCATGAGCACGCCCAGAAGCATGATCCGCTTGTAACCGAACCGTTCGGCAGCCGAACCAAACAAAAACGAACCGGCCAGTATCCCGGAAGTCAGCATGGAGGCACAAAACCCGATAAATAATTTATCGACGCGGTATTCGGAGGTCAGAAAGTCGTTGATGGTTCCCACAACGACCATGGTTATCCCAAACAGCATCATGACCAGTCCGGTTGCGATGAATTGACGTGTCCTTTTGTTCATATGGCTTTACTTAACGGTTCATTGCCAGATAAGCCGCTCCATAAAGACCTGCCATTGAACCTGTTTCTGATGCATCCAGTGTGACCTGTTCCATTGCGACCGGTTGTGCCCATTTTTTTGCTTCCGCATGGATCTGACCCAGAAACTTCACAGCTTCACCAAAAACACCACCCCCGAAGACGATCTTTTCCGGATTGAAAATACTGACCAGATTGGCGACCGTCATTCCCCAGTATTCAATCGCATTACGGATCACCTCCACGGCGATCTCGTCGTTATTCCCATATTCCCTGATCAGGTTGTATGCGCTGACCTCTTCATGCAGAAAAACTCCTGCATAATCGGGACGGGAGGCCATTACCTCCCTGGCATACCGCGTTAAGCCTTCGCCGGACGCATAATATTCGTTACAACCACACGAAATATACTTTTCTTCGTAGAGCTTACTCAGCGCAAGCCAACCAATCGAGCCGGCAATGCCGCCGGCTCCATGGAGAACTTTTCCATCAATCAATATGCCGGCACAGATACCCGTACCGACAGCAAGGAATATTGCATTTTTACAATCTTTTGCTTTTCCCTTCCAGGTTTCGCCAAGCATATAACAACTCCGGTCGTCGGCTATGCTAACGATTATATCCTCTCCCTTGACGGCTTCCGCCAGCTCATCCATCAGCGGATAATCCTTCCACCCTTCAATATTGGGGACCCAGACCTTGCCGGTATTCCGGTCAAAGATCCCCGGAACGGAAACGCCGACATCGGTTACCGGATCCGTATCCGTCGCGTTTTCGCTGATCAGGGAGCGCAGCTGCGCTCTGATCAGTTCACCGGCTTCTTTCCCTTTCCTGCCCTGCAGGAACACTTTTTTGAAGCCTTCCATTTCGCCGTTTTCCCTGAAAAGGGCGCTGTTTATTTTCGTACCTCCGAGATCTATTCCGATTACAGACATTTTCTCTGTTCTTTTAATGATCCTTTATCCCGATGTCCGCCGCCCAATCCTGAAATTGGTACTAACGAATATCATACGGGCTTCCTGAAGATCGTGATTATTCACTTTTCATTACCGATTCCCAGACAGCTTTCCGCAACGTACCCTGATCATCGTCGCCGTCATAGTCCCAGAACATCAGGCCTTTCATTCCTTTACCTAGGACCCAGTCGCCTTTAATTCCGATACTTTTCTCATTGTCGTATCCGCAATAGTAAACCCCATTTTGGGTGACATACGGAACTAAAGCCGCATCGTCCCAGTTATCGATTTTGTAAGATTGGGGATCAAGTTCGAGGATTTTTATGTAGTTGATAGCTTCCATCCATGAGTGGCGTCCGTAGAAAGGGATACCCAACACAAGTTTATTGGCAGGCATACCGGCATCCAGATAGGCCTGGACAGCACGGGTACAGTCAGAAACCGCTGACGGATCATACAGCGCGGATTGGTGATGGGGAGCTGCATCCAAATCATACGTCATGATATTCACGAAATCGACGTAAGGCGCTACGGCTGCAATGTCGATATAGCGCCAGCCTCCCGTAACCTGCTGCTTATCCAAACAATAACCGGCATAGGTAAGCAGGTAGTGATTTCCTAAAGTTTCATGCAGTTGCTTCATCAATAACACATGGTTCGCTACATCTACTGCCACATCATAAGCATTCGGATCACCTTTCCATGAAAGGCCGGGAAACTCCCAGTCCATATCGACTCCGTCGATACCCCACTTTTGCAGGAAAGCTTTACAATCATTGGCAAAGGCTTTGCGGTATTCATCCGATTTGGCAAGTTGTGAAAAACCTTCGCCTTGTGAGTTTTCGAAAGAAATGGAAATGGCCAGATTAGGATTAATTTTCTTCAGATTAACGATCTGCTGGAAACGGCTTTCGTCACCCAGTACATAAATCCCTTTGTAAACGCCGCCCTCCATATAGGGTTCGGCAAAGGCATAATTGATATTTGTCAGGTAAGTGGGGTCCGGGATAACCGTACTCCAGGATGTCACGTAAGCCAGGGCTATGCGTCCTTCCACCGGCTCAGGTATATTACTCTCGCTACCCGGAGCCCTTATGCCCGTTATATAATCATCGTCATTACAGCTTGCCAACAGAATTACAGTGGCCATTGCAAGGTATAGAATCTTTCTCATAAATAGTTTTTCCAATAGTTAATTTACTCTTTTACCTGATAGAAACCGTACCATGCGGAGTTATCCCAGAAGTCGCCCTGTGCCCAGGTCGATGCAGGATGTACCACACAGATGTGCTCCGCGTCGAACTGCCACAACCAGTATGTGGGACGATCGCCAAGGACTTCCCATGAAGTCGTGCTGCCAGGCAGAGGAATAGTTGTTACCAGGCTGCCGAGTATATAATCTTGCGGAGTCCCCGCACCGCCGGTGGGTATGTCGTGCGAGAAGGCGTAAGTTCCCGTGCCGCTCACGCTTCCATCAGGCTTATACGTGGTCAGCTTCTGTCCGTTGTATTCGAACACCATCGTCCATGCCCCCGCGGCAGCAAGTGTCGTACCTCCACCGTCCCAGTTGTTAAGGCCATCGTGTACCGATTTCACCGTGCCGTCCACAAGCCAGTTGCCATACATCCCGTTGTAGTAGACCAGATTTTTGTTAGGGCTTGGCCAGAACTCCCAAGTCTTCGATGCCATTTTGTCCGCCTTATCCATGGCGCCGGTCAACAGCGTTTGCCAGGGGTCGAAGCAATTGGTTACCGTTACCTGAACAGGGTCGGTCCGGACGACTGTGTTTGCAGAGATACCGACAAAGTAGATGTCGTAAACATCGTTGGTTTCACAGATAAGCGTATCGTTATCGGTTCCTAAGGTTTTTGTACTCCTGCTCTCTTCGTTACCCCATTCAATATGCCAGACTCCCGGCAGTTCGGGACGATTGTTCTTGAGCACAACATATTGGTCACCCTCAACTACTCCGTCCTGATTGGGTATGGGTTGAGTAATGGAAATCACCGCTTCAAGTTCGGTTTTTGTGATGGGAGTGCCCACGTTCTCGTAGTATTTCTCCCTCAACGATTCGTCTTCAATTGGGTCGCATGCATACCATGCAACTGCAACCATTAATAAAATGGCATATAATTTAGTTTTCATCTGATTTCGATTTTTAAGTGAATAATCAGCTACATGTTATTCCAATCCGTAAATTGGGCGGCAGGTTCCCACCCGGGATTCTGCTCGAGCACGCCGTTGCCCTTATCGATCTCCGTTTGTGGAATAGGCCAATATCCCTGAGTCTGTTTTAAACGAGACTTATAGTCATAGTTTACCATCGGCTTTACTTCGGCGGCATTGATCAATGTAAATCCGGTTTGCTTATTCAAAGCATCTCCGGCCTCATCGAGAGAGGGTCCCGACCAGCGGAGCAAATCCCACCAGCGTATGGATTCGAATGCGAACTCCCAGCGGCGTTCATCCTTTATGGCTTGCAGTGACCAGGCTACCGGAGCGAGGTTGGAACGGGCGCGTACGCGGTTCAATCCGGCAGCGTCTTCTTTTAACTCCGATTGCATGAGCAACACGTCCGCAAAGCGGATATGGATCAGGTCGGCAATATTATTCAACGATTGGCCGACCGTAGGATTTTCATCAGGGTACATTTGCAGCCCGAACAGGTTGAACGCCCCGTTGTAATGAGAAAGGACATTGATATATTTTTTCTGGAAGTATCCGGTTTGTTCATAATAACGGGTTGAAACGGTATAATCCGGTTCATCGGAAGATAATTTCCGGTTCAGCAATTCGTTCCCGGTGTTGTTCGGATCAAGAGCACGATAAGACCAGACAGAACCGGTCAGTCTGGGATCTTCGGTTGCCCCGTTCAAATAGGTTTGTTGTCCAGACCACTCCTTCCAGTCTTCGACCATTGCCGGCGATACAGGACCTGCCCCCCATCCTTGTCCGAAAGGATAACTTTCATAGCGGGGGCTTTTTACCATATTGTCACCGGAAGGGGAAAAGAATTGTGCCACGGTGTTGCTGTACCAGGTATAGGTCCAACTGTTGCCTTTCAATTTATGCTTGTTGGCAAACAGGGTTTCAACCGAGCTGTTCCCGACCCAATGCAGGTTGTTGTTAACGACATAGTTGTAGCGGTAATTCTCATCATTGGTCTCGGTAGCTTCGTTGGTATACGACCAAAGGTTACGTTGGTCGTATACCAGGTCGTGTCCCGAATTCTGAACACAATCGTCAATCCAGTTTATAACCTGGGCTTTGGTAATCCCTCCAGGGAGTTCCGTTTTTGCATATCTGCCGGTATAGAACAGAAACACACGCGCCATCATGGCTTGCGCGGCGGACTTGGTTGTATGCCCTGCCAAATCCGAACCTGCGGCGTAAATACGATTGGGGATCAGCTCGATCGCCTGCTTCAGGTCCGAAGCAATCAGTTCGTAAACTTCGTCGACCGATGCCCTCGGTATATTGATGGCTTCGGTAGTGGTACGTAACGGTAGCCCACCATATATTTGCACCAGTTCGTTGTAAGCAAATGCCCGCAGAAAATAGGCTTCGCCGAAGTGCCGGTCGTGTTCTGAGGTACTGCTCCATGTTTTTACATTGTCAAATGAACCAAGGGCGGCATTGGCCCGATTGATCATTCTGTAGCATCTGCTCCAGATGCCCCCAACGGTGTTTAAATTAGTGAACATCAAGAAATTAGTCGCACAATTATTTGAACCCGAAAGGTTTCCGCCCAAACAATCATCACCCGCCAGTTGCGCATAATAGAAATAGGAAGAAGATTCGGGATCTTCAAACAGCAGATTGGCATAAATGGAAGTCAGCATTTCATTCGCTTCGTTTTCCGTTGCAGGAAAGTTCGCCGTGGTTTTTTCCACCAGGTTTTCCGTATCTAAAAAGCTCTCACAACCCGACAGGCAGAATGCCATTATCAATGAGAACGTAAGTATAGTTGATGTTTTCATAAGGTTTAAAATTTGATGTTGGTACCAATCATGAATGTCCGTGCACTGGGATAATAGCCGAGATCGATACCCGACCCCACTGTAGATCCGCTACCGTAACCAACTTCAGGATCCATGCCCGAATATCCTGTGAACGTGAATAAATTTTGAGCGGCAGCATATATTTTCAGTTGTTGCATCGGTAATCTCCTGAATGTTTTCTTCAGATCGTAACCCAATGTAACATTCTTAATTTTCAGGTAATCCCCGTTTTCAACATAAATATCCGAGATACGATTCCAGTTAGTGCTTGTCGAACTGCTCAGACGCGGCAGTTTATTGGAGGTTCCTTCTCCGTGCCACCGTTCATAAATATCGGTTGTATAATTGTTGTATGGCGATGATACGAAATCCCGGTAACATTTCATGATTTGTTGTCCGAATGCTCCGAAAGTCGCTATAGAGAGATCGATCCCTTTCCAACCCACATTGAACGAGAACCCGATCGTAATATCGGGATAAGGATTACCGATCATGGTACGGTCATCGGTATCGATACTGCCGTTGCCGTCGGTGTCTGCCCAAATCACATCGCCGGGCTGTGTCTTATCTCCGTTCAGGAGAGCTCCTTCATAATGATCTATTTGTGCCTGATTCTGGAAAATACCCAAGCTGCGATAACCATAAAAGTAACCGAATGGCTTTCCTACTTCGGAACGAAAACTCTCGTCGGCACCTTGCCAGAATACATTGGAAGGACCGTGAATAATACCATCTTCATTGGCAATTTTTTTGACTTCATTTTTATTATACCCAAATGATAGATTGGCGCCATAATTCAGATCACGGCCTATTTTATCATTCCAGCGCAATCCAAGTTCCAGGCCGGTATTAAGTACATCTCCCCCGTTGACTGATACGGGATCGGCACCATACGAAGCCAACACCGGGGCCGTGACAAGCCAATCCTTAGTAGCGCGGTGATACCAGTCGAATTCCATACTTAAACGGTCGCGGAGAAAACGCGCGTCGATGCCGATGTCCAATGTTTCCTGTGTTTCCCATTTCAGATCGGGATTTACAAGACGGTAAGCATAAGATCCGGTAGCAGCGTCACCCATGGAATCGCCGAAGGGATAGCCCCCCCAGGTATTGTTGCTGGCAATGGTGGCCATGTATTGGAAGGTGGTTACGGCCTGGTTTCCATTCTGTCCCCATGATGCACGAAGCTTTAAAAAGTTCAGAATGTTGGAATTTGCCAAAAAATCTTCATTCGTAATGACCCAGCCGGCTGAAGCCGAGGGGAAATAGCCCCACCGGTGTCCACGGGCAAAAACCGATGAACCGTCAGCACGCATCACGATGCTGCCCATATATTTCTCTTTATAGTTATAATTTACCCTTCCGAAAAAGGATTCCAGAGCACCCTGACCTGCCGGAGATCCTGTGAGTGATTGTGTGGTGGATGTACCTGGCACATTGCTTAAATAGGCGTGCTCAAAATCATAGAATGAGGATTTTGTCTTACTTCCTGAAATGGATTCGCCCATTCCCCATTTTTCGAGGCTTTGTCCCACCAAGACATCCAGATTGTGGTCTCCTGAATTAAAGATATAATTTGCCGTGTTGTCCCAACTCCAACGGTTATTCATGCTCATCGATTGTGTCACAACATCGTCCACCCCGATCAAGGTGGCGGTTAATTCTCCGTAAGCAGGAACGTACGCGCGATAGCTGGATGCACTCATGATATAGCCGAATTGAGATTTGAAGGTCAGGTTTTTGACCGGTCGGAAACCTACATTGAAACTTGCCTGGAGATAATGGCTTTTGCTCAGATTCTGGCTTTGCAGGAAATCAAGATACGCAATGGGATTCTTATTCGCACTGTTCGAGGTATCCCACTTATACCCGTCCTTTACCTGATCCTGATACATATAATAATCGCCTCCAGAATTGCACACATGCATCAGCGGGCTCATTACCAATACATTGTGGACAGAATTCCAATAAATGTCGTCCACCGCTACCGAGCCTGACGTTTGCTGGAATTTGTAATTGAGCGTTTCACCCACCGACAACATATCAAAATCCTCTTTCTTTATAATCGTATGTTGGGAATTGATGCGTGCATTGTACCGGTCCATTACCGGAATGGAACCGGGAACTCCCATCGTTGCTTCCTGTTTGGTATAGTTGAGGCCTATGGCGTAAGTGGAATACTCTTTACCTCCGGTGAAATTGACGGAATGGTTCTGGATAGGAGCCTGTTTGTTGAGTATTTCTTTCAGCCAGTTGGTCCCTTTCCAAGTTCCTTCGTTTATGGCTGTCAAGTCATGTTCCGGAAGATTTTGCGCCCAATTATAGGGGGATTGTCCATCCATAACACGTCCCTCGTCCTGTATACCCATGTATTCCTTCGCTGTCAGGATTGTCGGTATTTTATATAAATCCTGTACGCCATAATAGCCATCGTAAGTTGTTTCGAACACACCAGCTTTACCCCGTTTCGTCGTAACCAGGATGACCCCGTTAGCCGCTCGTGCGCCGTATATGGCGGCTGATGCGGCATCTTTCAGCACGTCTATCGACTCGATATCGGTTGGAACCAGTCCGTCGATACTGCCTCCCGGAACACCGTCAACCACATAAAGCGGGGATGCCGATCCGTTGGTGCCCAGACCGCGAATGATCACTTTGTAGCCCGCGCCAAGGAAACCGTTATTTTGGGTAATGTTCACCCCCGGTGACTGGCTTTGCATAGCTTCGATCACACTAACTGTGTTCATTTTAGCAATGTCATCTCCCTTTACCTGGATCGTCGCCCCGGTAACCAGCTTTTTCTTCTGAACGCCATAACCGATCGCCACAACCTCTTCAATGCCGATGGCATCGGATTCCATAACAACATTAACAACAGATTGGTTACCTGCAACGGCTTCAACGGTACCCATCCCGATAAAGGAGAAAACCAAGGTTTGATCCGGAGAAACGTTGGGCATGACAAAATTTCCCTCAAAATCAGAAGTCGTTCCGCGGTTCGTTCCCTTGATCACAATGGTAACACCCGGCAAAGGTTCCCCTGCAGAATCCACTATTCGTCCTGAAACCGTTTTTTGTTGTGTGCCGCCATTCCAACTCTTATTACCGGTAGTCAACACGATCTGGCGGTCATAAATGTTGTAGGTGATGCCTGTTGATCCAAGCAGCTGGTCCAAAACCTGATTGATTATCTGCTCCTTCACCTGAACATTAACGACTTGTTTTACATCGACATAATCCTCGTTGTAGAGGAAGTAGTACTCGCTTTGGTTCTCAATTTCATTTAAGACATCTACCAACTTTACCTTTTCTAAACTGATAGACAATTTGGTTTGCTGTGAATAAGAATCCACCGCAAGAACCTGAATGATGCCAAACAAGAAGAAAGTTAAACTCCATCTAATCATAAGAAGAACTTTTTTCAGGGAATGACAACACAATTCCCTTCGTTTCTCATTTTTTTCCATAAATTTACGTTTGTAATGTTAATAGAAATGTTTACCACATTTGAGGCATTACTGATCAGGGAGGTGTTGCAACCACTTTCCTGATTTTTTATATAGTTCCTATTTTTTAAGACTGATCACAATTACTTTCTTTTTGTAAATTCCGTCCGTGTTCATATTTCGGTCTTTTATTTCATATTCGACCGGGGCTGTCAAAGCGATCAACCGGAGTACTTCTTCCAAAGGTTCGTTGTGAAAAGTTGCCCGATAACTGAACTCTTCTATCCGCTTGTCTTGAATATCAAATTGTACATTATACCAACGCCCGATACGTTTTAATACTTCGCCCAAAGGTTCGCTGCGGAAGATCAGGAAACCGTCTTTCCAAGCGGTCAGGGAAGGCGCATCTACCGGTACGATTTTGCCTGATCTGGCTTCCTTTTCGTAAAAAAAACCTTCATTCGGTTTCAGCACTTCTGAAAATGAACGCTCTTTTCCTTCCAACCGCACCTTCCCCTCTTCCAGAACAACCTCGACCGAATTTTCATTTCTTAACGAAGCCACACTGAATTTTGTGCCCAGTACTTTCACGTCCAGCACGTCGGTTTGCACCACAAATGGTGAAGAAGCCTGATGGATTATGTCAAAATAAGCTTCTCCATCCAGCTTGACCTTCCTGTTTTTATTAAATACGACACCATATTGCAAACTGGAACCACCATTCAAACTGACCTTGCTCCCATCGGGCAATTCGAAATGAGTCCTTGTTCCCTCGGGCGAAACAACCTCAATCCATGATAATTCAGAATGTATGAAAAACCGGTCGGCAATACTATAAGCCGAATAGACAAGCAAGGGCAACAGTAAAATTGCTGCAACCCGTGCATATAGTTTATAAATTTTTTCGGTAGTGCTTAATTGATTTTTTTCGGCAAGTATTTTTTCTTTTAAAACATTGAATACTGTGGAAAGATCTTTGGGGCTCTCCGTATGCCCTACTTCAAATTCGGACCAATGCGATTCAATAGCAGACTTAATTTCAGCATGATATTTTAAATGCTCAAACCAGTAGGCAATTTTCATCAGGTCGCGAAAAGAGTATTGCCCCTTGGTGTAATTTTCAATCAGTTTTGGATCGACTTTTTCTTTCATCACGTTGTTTTGAGATGTGACTCAACTGTTATATCCAGTTTGAAGAAAAAGTCCTATCGAAAATTTAATTTTTTCTAAAAAATAAAAAGAAAATAAAACAGCATCGCCGAAACATCATCATTTTCAAATGATTCCTTTAAGAAGTTCATAGCTTCAGTGATCTGATTTTTAACTGTTTTTGGGGAGATGCCCATTTCAGTTGAAATATCCTGAATGGATTTTCCTTCTTTTTTGCGTTGCAAAAAGATCGCCTTCCTTTTTTCAGGCAACTGTTCAATCAACTGATCCAGCTTTTCCAGTAAAGTTTCAAAATCGAGCCGCGATTCGAGCGATGGCTTTTCCTCGTTTAACCATTCAAACAAATCATGCTTATATTTCTCATTCTTCATTTTTTGGTTGAACTTCTTTTTGATGGCATTAAAGGCGATGGTGAACAAATAAGATTTGAAGGATTTGTCGCTCTTTAACTTAGTTCGTTTTTCCCATAATTTCATGAAAACCTCCTGCACGATTTCCTCAGCTTCAACATCCGATTTAAGATAGGAAAGTGAAAACCTGTATATTTTCTGGCTGAAACGGTCAAACAATTTCTGAAAGGCAACTGGCGAGTTTTTGCTCAGAAGGATTACAAGTTCCTGTTCGGTATAGGTATCTGCCATTTTCATCAAATGCAATGATAGGCATTTTTCGAAAAACCACCCCTTCAATTTTATTGATATTATTTCTGAAACTCAAAATGAAAATTTTGTCTCCAAACGACGGGCAGTTTTTACTGTTGTAAATAAAAAGGATGCCTTCGTCGTCAAACGGATCGCGTACGAATGCTTCAATCGCCACCAAATAACCTTTTCACATTGCTGGATTGCGATATTAAACAGCCAATAAGTATTCAACATAACAACGACACATAGACATTCGTACTAGATTATCCGGAAAAACAAGCAGCCTGCCTGGACTTTTACATCTCAAAACAGGCTGTTCGCCCGGTAATAGATTATTCTAACAAACAAATACGTATTCCGCTTAATAACGCCTTTCCCTCGTTAGAATGAAAATCCACTTTTACGCCTTCTCCATTTACCGCGATTATTTCAAAATCGAACGGTACAGCCCTTAAACTTCCGTAGTTCCTCTCCAAACTAAAATTCTCCAACACAACCTCATCATTTACCATAACATTAAACTCGCGATATCCTTTATCGCTTTCAGGATCATTACCATTTAAAAAATTATAAATTAGATCATCCTTGTTATCACGCGTCACATATTCTTGAAAGCACAGCGTTAATTTATATTTGCCGTCTGGCACGTCGAATCTATATCCTGTGATTCCTTCAACAAAGGTTTGATACAATGGATTACAGTCTGTACCTAATATGTTCTTGGAAATGCCTGTTTTGGGTGGTTTCCCCTCTGTCACGTACGGTGATCCGCCAATATAGCCCCACGATTTTGGTGTATATTCTTTGTCTGGCATCCACAAAACTCTGCAATTCCGATCATAAAAAGACACATTAGATCCAACATTTACTGCCAACTCTTTTATTCCATTCTCCCCTATATTAGTCGGGACAACTGTATAGTCTATTCGAATTTGATCGGAATACTCATCCTCGCTAATGGCTTCCAGTAAATTTGCACCATCCTGAAAAGGCACTTCAAAATTCACTTCATAATTCTGTACTTGCTTTTTCCCAAGTGATTTACCATTCAATTTCAGCTCAACAATTTTATGGTTAGAGAATATCTTAATTGAATCCAAACAAACTCCAATCCTTTCGGAATCTTCAACACCAGCCCTATTGGTGAAATTACGCGAAGCAATGTGCACAACCGTTTTTTCCGAAAACCAAGCTCTGTAGAGCGAGCAAACGTCTTTCTCTGTCCTGTCGAAATTCACAAGCCCCTTCTGATTCACAAAAGGAATTGCATCATTTCGTATTTCCGAGCCAAAATCAGCAAAATTCCAGGCGGCAAATCCTGCCAAATAAGGCATATTCATCATTTGTTTTAGATAGGAAGCGTGAAGTTTATACTGAAAATCTTCGGAATAGTCCCACGCAACAGGATTTCGGGCATGCACACGAACATCAGCCCCCGGTCCATATTCTGACACGATCATTGGTCGTTTTGGATACTTAGCATGTTCCTCCGACAGAAATTCTGTCAGATCATCTAATTCCTGATAATACCATCCAAAATATAAATTCCAACCAACAACATCCGGCACGTCGGCGAGCCCCCATTCGTTATAAGTTTGGCTGCCATGCAAAGCCATAACCGAATAACGCTCAGGTGCTTCTTCCTTGGTCAGTTCATTCAACTCTTGAGCAAGTTTCACAATCTTTCTTGCTTTTTGTTCTTTTTCTGATTTTGAAGCTCTGGAATACTCTAGTAAAAGAAATTGCTCATTCATGTATCCGTATAAAACGATACTCGGATGATTATACGTTTGCCGAATGTGTTCCCTTTGCATATTCAAGCAATTCCGATAAAATTCTTCCGATTCGGTGATTGTGTTTACGATAGGAATCTCCGACCAAACCAGTAAGCCAAGCTCATCGCAGGTGCGATACACCTCAGGCGCCTGGGGATAGTGTGCCAAACGAACAAAATTGAATCCCAGCTCTTTTATGTGTTTGAAGTCATTATAATGATACTCATCCGAAAGCGCATTTCCCTTTCCCTGTATATCCTGATGCCGATTTGTTCCGATAAGTTTCAATGGTTTTCCGTTAAGTTGAAATTCACCGTTAGAATCGAAGTTGAACCAACGAAGTCCCAAAGGTAAACTCAATTTATCCAAAACGACACCGCCTTCTTGATTCTCTTTAATAAGGGTTACAATTCTATACAGATAAGGATCATCCGGACTCCAAAGTTTCGGAGACTGGACTGAAACGTTCTCCAATAAGAAATCTTTTTTACTGTCAGGAACAAGTTCTGTCCTAAGCGTTTTCTTGCCTACAAGACGATTATCTTCATCTAATATTGTAGTCTCAATAATCACCTCCTTTTTCTCGGATGTGCTATTCACAATAATTCCCCGCACAGTAGCTGAAGCAGTCTCTTCATTAACCAACGGAGTTTCAACGAAAATTCCGGCGGAGGCATAGTCTACTAAATCAAAATGAATTGGTTCCGTGACAACGATTCGGACATTGCGGTAAATACCACCATAGAAAGTGAAATCGGCGCTCAAGGGTGGAATATCATCGTCATGACTATTGTCAACCTTTACCCCTATCGTGTTCTTCTCTCCATATTTCAATTGCTCGGACATATCAAATGCAAACGCTGTGTAACCACCAACATGGTCTCCACATAAATGTCCGTTTACAAAAACTTCGGTCTTTTGGTTGGCTCCTTCAAAATAAATAACAATCCTTTTCCCTTTCCACTCAAGAGGAACCTCAAGCTCTTTGGCATACCAACCAACGCCCCTGTAATAGCCATGACTCTCATCAAAAGCGTCATTGACATTCCAAGTATGTGGCAAATTAACAATATCCCACATTCCTGTTTTTATGTCATTTACATCGGATTCTAGCGCACCCTTATGGAATCTCCACACCGAATTAATCGAAAAATTAATCCGCTGCGCCATACCAATATTTGAACATATTAAAGCGAAGTATAAAATAAAAATCTTTTTTGTCATGATTACGGTTTATTAATTAGCTCTTTAAAATCGAAAAACTTCCGGATAAAATCACGGCACTTATCAGGTTGCTAAGTTTGATAAACGGTGTTAGGAAGGGAATGCAATAATTAATCTTATCACACTCCACATCCACAAATTAAATCACATACTTCACCATCCCTCATGCTGTGTAATTTGCTTATTCACATTAAGTTCTTCTTGGGGAATCGGCAAGAATTCATGCTTCCCCTGATAGCCAGAGCCACCTGTTTCATTCCATTTCACATTGTAGCCATCAAATTCAGTAAACTTTTCATTGGAGTTGTCACTGCCATCAAACAGACCATATAACGAAGGTATTTTCTTCCCTTTATCGGCCAAAACCTGCCTAGCGATACCCCATCTCACCAAATCAGGGAAACGGGTGTACTCATAGCACATCTCGAGTCGCTTTTCCTTCTGCAAATCTTCTAGAGTGTAATTGCCCGGAAGATCCGAAATACCAGCCCTGCTTTTAATCATATCTATATATTGGTCGACTTTAGCTTGGCTTCCTCCGTGCAACGGCAACTCTGCCTCCGCAGCTAATAAAAGGACTTCCGCAAGTCGAAACAAAACCTGATCGGTTGCATAAATAACGAATGCCACTTTCTCTTTATCCTGCGTCATAAACTTCTTTTGGAAATATCCCGCGTTGCCATAGACATTATTCCCATTAGCAATTTGCAGAGGCATATCGTCAAGTTGTCTATAGGTAATCATCACTTGATTAAAACGATAACCATCAGCCCCTTCCATATCAAGAAAGGCCTTATACAACTCGTAGCTAGGATTCATAAAACCAAAAGCCTCACCTGCTATTTCGGTAAGTCCTGCCGCTTGAGTTGCGATTAGTTGGTCGCTTTTAAACCGGTCCCGACGCCACCCTAATCTCGTAAGTGCATAATTGGCTTCCAGATTCTGAGGATCGGCTAAACGATTTGTTTCAAACATGCTTTCACTCGAAAATCGCCCGTCAATGTGAAACTGGTCCAAATACTCCCCTTCAAACAATTTGTATTTCTGAGAAGAAATAACAGCGTCTAATGCTTGCCTGGCTTCATTCCATTTGTCAACTCCAAGGAAAGTACTTTCGTACACATAAGCTTTCCCCAAAAGTGCTTGCGCCAGCTGTTTACTAACGTTAACTAATTTTGCATCCACGTTATCCTTCTCCAATAAAGCGCCAGACTGAATCGCACCAGATAGATCCAGCTCTATCTGCGAATAAATCTCAGCCAATGTAGCAGAGGGCTGGGCAAAATCTACTGTCAACTCATTAACGATAAGCGGAACTTCTCCAAAGAATGAAACCAGGCGCAGGTAGGTAAATGCACGGATCACTTTCGCTTCCGCAATGCAGCGTTGCTGCTCCATACTTTCGGTTCCCGGATCAATGTTAGTAGTTAGGAGGTTGCAACGATATATAGTAGCGTAATATATTTGGAACAATAAACTCATTCGATTATTATCAGCGTTATGGCGGAATTCATTTATTTCCTCCAACCCAACATCGTTTCCTCTTGCTCCTCCTCCAATATAGGCATCATCAGAAAGTCCGTTAGCAATAAAGAAGTCCCAAATTTGCCATTGTGATGAGACGTGGTAGTAAATTGCAGCCAATCCTTCAAGAGCTTCATTATCTGTTTTATAAAAATCGCCAACATTTCTGGCGCCGTGTTGCTGAACATCCAGCGTATCTTCACAAGAATATACACCCATGACCATCAATAGGACAACGAATATTTTGATCAAATTAGTTTTCATATTTCAACGGTTTAGTTTAGAATGATAAATTAAGTCCGAAAACAACACTCTTGGGGCTTGGGTATGAGCCTATATCAACACCCAAGGCTTGAGTCGTTCCGCTTGATGCTTCAGGATCCAGCCCTGGATATTTAGTGAACAAGAAGAAGTCATCCAATGATGTATAGAGCCGTAAACTGGAAAGCTTTATTTTTTGTAGTAACTTCTCTGGTAAATTGTATCCCAGCTGGATCTGTTTAATCTTAAAATACGAACCGTCAAATACAACGGCCGAGCTTTGCCAATAATAGGCCTCCTGATAGTCCATCCGGGCATATTGGGCGTTTGTATTTGTATTTGTCCATGCATCGGTATAATACACAGCTAATCGGTTAGTCTGCGGACGATCGGTTTTGGTTAAACCGGAGAATACATCATTCCCTTTAGCCCCTTGACCGAATACGACCAAATCGAAGTTTTTATAAGATAGGTTCAAGGTCAAACCATAAGTAATATCAGGGATACCCGAACCAATCATCGTCATATCATCCGGGGTTGGCGTCTCGGTCAACGAACCATCAGCTTTGACATACAGCGGATTTCCTGTTGCTTGGTCAATATGATCAACCTGATATCCTCTGAAATACCAAACCGGGAAACCTTTCTCGAAAGCTGTAACTGTTGCTCGATTATATTCAAAACCTGAAATACGATCAATACTAGGATCTAAATAAGTCACTTCGTTTTTTAGTGTCGCCAAATTTGCGGCAATTTTGTATTTAAAGTCTCCGACCTCGCCTCTCCAGCCCAAACTAAATTCAAATCCTTTGTTCTCAACACTTCCTGCATTTACAGGTGAAACGGTATTACCAATCGTTAGCGTGGGAGTTGTGCCTGACACAATCAGGTCTTTGGTTTTCTTGATATAATAATCCGCAGAAACAGAGAGTTTATTTTTTAACAGGAATAAATCAACCCCAATATTTGTTTGTTCCGAGGTTTCCCATTTCAAATTCTCGTTACCTGTAGAGGAAGGCATTGAGCCTGAAACATAGCTGGGGTTGTTGGCATCGAACGAATATGCACCACTATTGACAATTACTTTTGCGTACGCGAAATTTGTAAGGCCTGCAATCGATCCATTTTGTCCCCAACTGGCACGTAGCTTCATATTAGAAATAAGGTCATCATTTTGTATAAACCATTTTTCTTCTGAAATCCTCCATCCTACAGAAATAGCAGGGAAATATCCCCAGCGCTGTGCCTCTGGTAAGATTGACAAATCAGCTGCATCCGCACGCATACTTGCCTGAAGCATGTACTTATTATCAAAGTCGTAAGTTAAACGTCCAAAGAACGATAGTTTCTTTGTGATCTGGTCATCACCATCTGTTATCAATCCTGTCGCACTCGGCGATAAATAATTCGGGTATGCATAACGCTCATCATCAAACTGCAACCCCATACCTCCGGTTGTTGCAAAGTTGTCACGTAAGGTAGAGAAAGAAGAACCTGCCATTAACACAAAATTGTGATTTTCAATACTTTTAATATAGTTAGCAAAATTCTCTAGCTGGTAATATTGTGTCGTCCCTACCATAGACTTAATACTTGCTTCGTCTTGATTTTTTGTAGCTGTTGCATAGTACGCTGATTGATAAGTATTCGAATTGCTGGCACCCAAACGATATCCTAACCTTGAGGTAATTGTTAAGCCTTTGATCGGCTTAATATTTAAGGCTGTATTTCCCTGTATAAACTGATTCCAACTTTTGGAATGGCCACTATAAATCAAAATATTCGGGTTTATATCGTCGGCTCCAGCCAAAAAATCAGAAATCGAGTAATAATCTCCATTCTTATCTTGAACTAATTTATAATTAGCATCTACAAGTGATTGCATCCACGAAGGAAGACTATTTGCAGGATAAGTATTCGGGGTCAACGGATCTAGTGACAGTGCCGCCCGCAAAACAGAAGTATACTCCGAATTTTCGGCCACTTGGTTTCTCTGACTATACGTAATTACGTTACTCGACGTAAAGTTCAACCAATCCTTAATGTCGTATTCAACGTTAACGTTCCCTGTAATTCTCCGGTATGTATCTTCTCCTCCTCTCACAATACCATCATTATCAAGATAATTTAATGACGCGTATAAAGATCCTTTGTCGGAACCTTTTTGAAAACTGATTCCATGTTGCTGCATCGGTGATGGCTCAAATAAAACGTCACTCCAGTTTGTATCTGTTCCATCCCATGTATCGGCTTTAGATTGATCCAATGCATTACTACTCACCATATAATTCAAATACTGGTTCGCATTCATTACTTCAGCGCTCTTAGCAAGAGATTGAATTACGTATTTGAAATTATATGATATCTTACCATCGCCAGTTTCTCCCTTTTTTGTTGTAATCAATACAACGCCATTTCCAGCCTCTGCACCATATATAGCAGCAGATGCTGCATCTTTCAATATCTCCATTGATGAAATATCATTCGGATCAATGTTATTAATACTGCTGACACGTACTCCATCAACGACGTAAAGCGGATCTGATGATGCATTTGACGAATAACCACGAATACGGATACTTGATTCCGCACCAGGCGATGACGATACACTGATCAACTGGACACCTGCCGCCTTACCCTGAAGTGCCTGATTTACATTAGTAACAGTCCTATTTTCAAGATCTGTCGAATTAACGGATGAGATAGAACCAACTACATCCGATTTTTTTTGGATCCCATAACCAACAGCAACAACCTCTTCAATACCAATCGCGTCTTCCTCCATCTCGATATTGATGCTGGTTTGGTTTGCAACCGGTATTTCTTGAGTTCGCATCCCCACAAACGAAAACACTAAAGTGCCGTCACCGGGAACATTGTTCAATGAATAATTTCCGTCTTGGTCAGTTATCGTTCCCTGCACGGTGCCTTTAATAGCGATCGTCACACCAGGAAGCGGTTCGCCCAACGCGTCAGTTACCTTACCTGCAATTTCTCTCGGCTGTTGTCCCATCCTGATCAGCTTTTCCGGATTCACTTCAATCAGAATATTCCGGTCAACGATCTTGTAGCTTAAATTCTTCCCGGTAAAAAGTTCATCGAGAATATTCGTGATCTCTTCACTCTCAAAATCTGCATTTACCAATTGTGTATCATCAAAAAGGTCACGGTTGTAAAAAAAGTAGTAGTCCGTTTGCTCTTCGATCGAGTTAAAGACATCTGCAATCTTAGAATTTTTCATTTTCAGCGTGAGCTTCGCATTTTGCGAATACACAGAGGCAGTGACCGACACAGAGGCTAATAGAACCAATAGTATGCATAACCGCATCATAAGCCATAATTTTTTTAACCCAGAGATTTTCATCTCTCCGGAATCAAGATTTTTTTTCATAAATTTGAATGTTAGAATTAAAAAATTAATTAAGCAATTGTGCTATTGATTTTTGAGAGGGAATAGGTCGAAGTATTCCCTCTTTTTATTTCAACAGCAACATTTTTGTGTCATATCATCATTTTTTCAGATTTCTACGGGTCAACCAAACCTCCTTGTTTTCAATGTAATAATCTATGCGTGCAGTCATCTTGATTTTCTCCAGCGCATCAATCAGGTTCTTGTTGTAACTAAACATTCCCCGGAAGCGGTAATTTGCCATGGCAGGATCTTTATACTGAAACCGGATGTCGTAAATCCGTTCGAGCTCTGTCACCAACTCATGGAGCGTGGCGTCTTTGAATATAATTTCGCCATTCCGCCAGGACGAATAAAGCTCCGTATCCACTTTTTGAATCTGTAGTTCCCCCTGCTTCTTTTCATAAAGCCCTTTTTCACCGGGCTTCAGTTTCACAAATTCTTGTCCTTTTCGTTTTAGGTCCAGTTCCACACTTCCTTCACTTAAAACGGTTTCAAACATTTCAGAGTCAGCATACGCTTTTACATTGAATGATGTACCTGTTACCTTTATATCGGCATAAAGCGTCCGGACGTAAAAGATGCTTTGCCTGTCTTTGTGCACATTGAAATAAGCTTCGCCATCCAGGCTAATCTCTCGCTTGCCGGAGCTAAAATCATTCGTACTGTAGCTCATTGTTGACCCTGAGTTTAGCCAAACGACCGTGCCATCGGGCAACTTGCATTTGGCCACATGCCCTATGGGAGCCGTCACCTCCGAAAGGGACAAAATGGAATCATCTTCCCGCATACCATCTGTAAAAAGAATGCCTAGGGCTAAGGCTAAGGGAAAGGCAAGTATCGCTGCGATTTTATAGATCGAAAGCATTCTTTTCTTCTTCTCAATCTGCAGGAATAAATTTGAGGTCAGCTTGCGTTGGGTTTTCAATTTATCTTTCTCCATATCGCTGGCTGAGAGCCAGGCATTGGAGTTTTGCCATATGTTCCTGCTTTGCTCAAACGCTTCCGAATGTTGATTCGAGTTCGTTGTCAAACGCCGCAGCTCGGCCAGTTCCTCCGGGCTGGCGTTCCCCGAGCTTGCTTTTCCAATTAAAATGTCAATATGATCGTTGTCTCCCATGCTGTCTGTCTATTCAATCACCCCAGAGACGAAAAACAGCACAAGCACCCTGTAAGCAAGCTTACTTTTTTTTCATAAAAACACTTAGCAAAAAGCTAACAAACTGGACATCTGCCAGTTTCATGCGCAACTTTTTTAAGGCAATGCCCATTTGCATTTCAACGGTCTTGACCGAAATGTTCAGTTGTTCCGCTATTTGTTTGTACTTTAACCCTTCAAACCGCCCCAGAACAAATATCTCCCGGCATTTTTCGGGTAATTCATTAATGGCTTTGTTGATCCGATCATTCAGCTCTGCTGCTTCAATGGCATCAACAAAGGGTGACTGAAAATGCTGTTCTCCAACATCAGTTAGTTTGACGCTTCGTTTGGCTATCCGCAAATAATCGACCGAGCGGTTCCTGACAGCATGATAAAGGTATGATTTGATGGAGGAGTTTATGCTTATCTTTTCACGCCTGATCCAAAGGTCAACAAACACATCCTGTACAAGCGAGCGGGATAAATCCAAATCGTTTAAATATTTATTCGCAAAAAAGCAAAGAGCAGAATAATACCCGTCAAAAAGCTGGCTGAAATTTTTCTCACTCCAGTCAAATGGACCTACCGCAATATCCGGATGTCGTTTTAACGTTTTCTTCAATTTTTGGTTTCCTACAATTTTATTTAAAGAATGCTTGCTAACCGTTAGAAACAAATATATAGGATTTGCATGGAATTCTCAGTCAAAATTCAATGCAAAGAAAACAAGACATGCGATGATTGCAGAAACTACCAAGCTGAAGGAGCCGATGTTGTGGTGGTTTCAACCTCTGAAAATTTCTAAAAAGGCAGTTCGTTTTCATCCAAACCTTCGAATTTGTCCATATCAAGGTCTTTGTCTTCAAATTCGTCGCAATTGCTGCAGTATCCTGGAAACGGGCAGTTTGCTTCATCGTATTCGCAAAATTCAATGTGACTGGTGCCAAACTGCATGGGTGCATGTTTTTCAGACCAAAAATCCTTGATAAACGGGTAGCGCAAATGGCGGGGGTAGTTTTGGGGAAAATCGAGTGAAAAATGAAAATGTGCCAGGAAGTCCTCCAATTCAACCGATAATTGTTCCTTTTGGCTTTCGTTGAGCTTTCCGAGAGGTGGCAGTTGTTCGGGTAAGATTCCTGTAATTTCTGAAATTAGCAGTTGCTCGCCATGCAGGTAATTTTCAACATCCTCTATGTGTTTGAGAAATGTTTCGTCGTCGTAAACCGTTTTTTTTTCTTCTGTTTTTCCTAATGGATATGCCTTTCGCGCAATTTCGTGCAGGTCTTCAGTAAGTTGGGTAATGTAACGTTGCATGGATTGAATTTTAGATTGATTTTAGATTGATGGGATTGGCTTCACGGACAATATCGAACAGATGGACCATTCCGATGTATAAAAAACCATCCAGTTCCTTGAACCCTTGGGCCGTGAGTTCGTAAATTTCAGGAACAAATTCTATAGAAAGCCTTTTCAGGAGCAGATGGATGTGCTTCCGGTAGCTTTTAAAATAAAAATCTTCCACATAATCCTGCTCAAATTTCCTTGTCATTACCTGCATGATTTCCTTGTACGCGGAAATCTCTGTCCTGTCCTTAAACAAATCGAGTCTTGTTGTGATTTCGAATTCTGGCTCGACCAATTCCCGGCAATATCCCGGTTTTTCATCAAGGTAATGGTCGCAAAGGTCGGTCACATCATCGAACAGGAATTCTGCCAGGTCTTTGAGCTCGCTATTGACGCCAGGGAACACGGCACCATATTCGGGATAGAAGTCAACAGTAAGCGCCTGAAAATCTTTTACTAGTAGGGCAATAAAACGGCACTGCCGGACTTCATAAACCTTTAGCTCCTCGTCCAGCTTTTTCATTTCGGCCCTGATGCTGAAGTAACCTCGGACAAACTCTTCCAGTTCGCGCCGTTCTTCTTCGCTTTTGCCTTCAAAGGGATCAAAATCTTCGTTGTCGTCCATCGTTATTAAGTATTTAAACCTGTCAGGTTTGGTTGTTGCTTAATTGTACCAAAGCCCTGGCTGTAACTGTCGGACACTAACCGATTGTTTAGTTTTTATCCATTTGCTCCAGCAAAGCCTGTTCGTAAAGCGGTGCCAGTTCGCTAATGATTTCTTTTGCTTTCGGGTCACCATCCTCTGCCTTTTGTTTTATCGAATAGTAATAAGCCGTTGCATTAAGATTGATTTCGTTATCAAAATAGTCTTTCAGCATACTGATTGCCGGTTTTGCCCGTACCACCAGGTCAATCAGTTCCCGGTATTCCTTTTCTTCGTCGGGCGTACGGTTGCTCATGGTTGCATAATGCCTTACTTTTTCGAGCATGGGAGGCAGTATCTTGCTTAAATCTTCGCTTATTGCCCGTAGTTTTTCCTTATCTGATTTTTTCATGTCGTTCATTTTAGTTCGTTTCGCTGTTTTTCAAATCCTGACAGGTTTTGAAAACCTGTCAGGATTCATTTAGAATTCCCTGCGGTGAAAAAAAAATTTCCTGCTGTGGAAATTTTTTTTCCTGCTGTGGAAATTGGAATTTCCACGTTAGGGATTTTTTTTTCCTGCGGTGAAAAAAAAATCGGCACAGCAGGAAAATTCCCGGAACTAAATTTTATTAAACTTAGTTGCGGACAACATCTCCTTGATCCGGGTTCCGGGAGTGAAAAGGACATTGGCCGATTTAATCACCGAACGGTCAACATCGGCTTTTTGAGCAACGCCTTTCGATTTCAAGGTGGGACGGAGACTGCCCAACTCACCCAGGCGAACAATGCTCCCCTCTCCCAACTCTTCGATTGACACATCGACCATGGCGTACAGCACCGCTCGAATATCGGCACCACTCACTGTACAGATTTTTTCGATGGACTTGGTCATTTTTTCCAACGACATTTCCCCGTCCAAAACCGGGCTGGCATACCATTTTTTTTCGCCTCCGCCTATTACTCCAGGCTCACCTTTTTGGATTGCTTTAAATTTAATACTCATATCGGTTGCTATTAAAAATTATAAATTCCCGTAGGGTGCGACTGGTTCTATTTTTGGATTAATTAAAGTTCTAACCATCTTTCAATTTTTTTAGGTCTACTTTGTCGTTATGTCTATGTTTAAAATTCGCCTCATTATCAAACCACCCAATCACGGCATCACGCTTTAGCCTGGTCGGTTTTATCGAAATGCATGTCAAATAACTGCTCCACGGATATTCCAGCGGATGTTCGCAAAAGCCGTGATGGACTGGGGTATTGTGAATATAAAGGACGACACTTTTAAAATAGGCTGGATGATGAATTCGCTTACGCTTGAAGGGGCGTTCGAAGAGCGCACCACGACGGTGGTATTTCTGATTAAATACCTGTGCATAGCTATTAAAGAGGTGTGAGAACTGGGTTGATGGTTTGGGCTTACGGGTTTTCCATTTGTCGTCATGGTCACCGTCAGGGCCGTTGGCCACTGACGGGACGGGCAATTGCAACCTTTCGGTGGTCGCAGACTCCGGAAGTGGTAATCTTTTATTTGTTGTTTTTAATCCTGCCAGTGGTTGCAGCTCGAAAAAGGTTTTAATCTCATCTTCTTCTTTTATCCTCAACAACAAATGCAGATGGTTTCCCATCAGACACCAAGCGTAGGTATCAGCAACAGGCTCAATATAACGTTCATAATCGGCAAGGAAATATTCGTAATCATGCGCATGACGAAAGATTTGGCTACCGTTTATTCCGCAATTATAAATGTGGTAGTACTTCCCATATGTCAGCGGTTCAATCTTTTGCATGCGTTAACTCGTATTTGTTTTTCTATTCTCATCTCTTATCTTATTATACCCCTCAGCGCTGTTATCGCTGACCAAGCGTCGTTTCAACCTCAATCCCATCAATCTCCCCCAATCTCTTCAATCTTCTCCTCAATCCCCTCCATCCCTTGACTCTAGCCAGCCGAAACCCATCGAATTCTTCTCTCCGATGCCACAGTCGAACACAAGTTGGTGCAGTTCGACCGGGCAAGTGAGCGTAAACTCATACACGAAACCCCGTACCTTGCTTTGCTGCGGCGTGCCCGGCTTGATTGTAATCAGCTTCGATTTTGGAACGCCATGCACCAGCAAGCTGAAAGCGAAATCAGCCGGCAAGGGCGCTGCATTCGGAATTGCATGGTATTTACTGATGAGGTTTTCTTTCAAAAATTCTTCATAGTCGTCCATTACAGGCGGCATATATTGGGCATAGGCGTGCCGGTTCTCTTCTTTATAGCTCACCACCACCGGCGAATAGGCCTGATAGTTCACGGTTTCCATCAGGGCAGGCTCAGGCAGGCGTTCCACCTGGGTCACTTCCAGATCGAGCCCGTTAAAGCGGTCACCAATGTAGAGTTGCTGCCGGTTGAACAGCCCGATAATGAATTTCTCGGCAACCTCATCCATGCAAAAGGAAACATGCAGGAAAAGCTGGTCTGGCTGGATCTCGAACAAAGCTCTTTCTTTCCAGAAGCGGGCCCGCCCAAAGTCCAAGGGTGAATAGCAAAACAGTTTAAAATGTTTGTATCCGGAGAAATAGCCTTCGGAATGTAGAAAGCTGGAAAACTCGCGGTCGGCCAGGCCAATCACCTTATAAATCCAGGCGCTCAGGAAATACTGATAATCAACAGGAAGCATGCGTTGTTTGCCGGTGCGGTTCAGGGTAATTCTAAATCTCATAACAGCAACTTTTAAAATATTGTTTGAGAAGCAAAATTATTTTATTGACGAAGTCGTGGTGCCTATTTTCGAGGGGCCGGAGATCCCGGTTCTTGTGACTTGATTGGAAGTTGACACCTTTTTGGCATCGACTCAAATTACTAAAAAGAAAACCATGGTAACAACACAAACAAACTAACGAAACTTTCAAAGAAGGTAGAGAATCGCTTTTTTCAAGCATTCCCCGGCAAGCGGATGAAAGGGACGGAATGCATTGAAGGCTCCGATAGATTTTGATTTTATTTGACATTCATTCATCTTTACGATAAAGACTCTTAAACTTACAAAAAAATAAATTACCGAGCTTAACCAAAACAACTCTTTTTTTATTTTTTTAAGAAAAAAGATCCCTACATAGGTTCTTTTCTTTAGGCGTAAATCAGAAAAGGATACGACATTCATTCATTCTCCTTACTTCGATCCCGGTTTGTCCGGCAATATTTCCAGCCATGATTGAAGAGCCGCCTTGTTGGCAGAGAAAAAATGACTGGCAAGATAGGAAAGCGGCAATCCGATGGCGACCATTAGAAAACTTTCATGTCAAAAAATTAGCCTGATATGATCTTTTGTGTTCTACTATGTTTATTTTTATGCCCTTCTTAAAAGCAAGGTAGTATTTGAAATGATTTCAATACCGGGACGACAGTGTCAGGTCAATAAAAAACAGATAGCAATGAAGTTAGATATGAGAAGTAAAATACGAAAGAGGCAAAGGATACCTCTTTTAGTCCTATTGCTTCTTCTTACTCATACTGGTTTTACACAGGAATGGGCAGATGAAAATATGGAAGAAGACAAGACCGGCAGCAAATTACCAGTTTCTGCCGACCTGAAAATACCGGAAGCGCATCTTTCCAGCGCGGTCGATTCCTTTTTCTTTTCGCGGCGTCTTTTTCACCGGGTTGGCTTAGAGATCCGGCCCGACTATATTTTCCCGACCAATTCTTTTCTCAAGGGAGAAAATGCGTACTGGGAGCCAATCGATAACTGCCTTTCCACCCATCTGAAATATTCATTCCAATTTCATCCCAACACGATGGGCGGCCGGATTTTCAGAGAAGCATACCAGGGCGTCGGATTAGCCTGGTATACCTTCGGGGAAAGAGAACAACTGGGAAATCCGCTTGCACTCTACCTGTTCCAGGGTGCACGGATTAGCCGGTTTAACCAGCGGTTATCGCTGAACTACGAGTGGAACTTCGGTCTGTCGTTTGGATGGAAGCCTTACGATTATTACGATAATAATTACAACGTCATGATCGGCTCGAAGGTCAATGCTTATATCAACATGGATTTATATCTGAGCTGGATGCTTTCGCGACAGTTTGATCTGAATGGTGGGATTACCCTTTCTCATTTTTCCAACGGGAATACCAAGTTCCCAAATGCAGGACTAAATACCACGGGTTTAAGCCTTGGAGTGACCTATAATTTTAACAGAGAAGATTTCGCTGGCATAAATCCGTTATATCAACCGCGTATCCCGGTGTTTCCGCGTCACATCAGTTACGATCTCGTGCTATTCGGATCCTGGCGCCGAAAGGGTGTTATTGCTGGAGATAAGATGGTTGCGTCGCCTGTTGCATACATGGTGACGGGATTCAACTTTGCTCCGATGTATAATTTCGGATACAAGTTCCGTGCGGGGATGTCGGTTGACGGCGTTTACGATGGCAGTGCAAACGTTTATACGGAAGATTACATCATGGGAACCCGGCAGGAGTTTTTTAAGCCTTCGATTAGCAAGCAGTTAGCCCTTGGAATATCCGGTCGGGCAGAATATGTCATGCCTTATTTTACCGTTGGTGTTGGGATGGGGGTTAACATCCTTCACCGGGGTGGCGACCTCAAGTCTTTTTATCAGCTCATGGCTCTTAAAGTTGAGCTTAGCCGGAGATCATTTATCCACATCGGATATAATATCAAAGATTTCCATGAGCCTAATTTTCTGATGTTAGGCTTTGGCTTTCGGTTTAATAATAAGTCCCCATCCATTCCTTAAAGTTTCCGGCTTTCGCTTTGCTGATCAATACCTTTTCTCCCAATTCGGGAACCAACCGGACAAAAAAACAGTTGAAAACGACGGGAGATCATCCGGTTGTTTTCAACTGTTTTGTAATTTATCGGTAGGGGTTTCAGGATTTAAACCTACTGTTTTACGTTGCCGCTTTGGTCGGTGTAGCTACCGGTGATTTCTCCACCGCTATTAACTCTCACGGTTCCGGATACGTAAACCGCACTGTTGGCGCCAACAAATTCAAGTGAACCGCCACTATTGATATTCAGGTTTCCGTAGATGACTAACGAACCTTCAACAATCATCTTGCTGTTGATATTTAGAACATCGCCATAGCCACCGCCAACGACAAGGGAACCGATCATGGCGAATTCTCCACCAGAGTTCACATTAATGTGACTGCTAACCGCCAGTGAGCCGCACCAGATCAGTTGCGCACCAACATTGATACCTCCCAGGCTGGATGACCCGCGGTAGGCTTGGTTGTCGTTCGAATTTACATTGAACCAGCTTTGCCCGGTGTATGCCGGGTAGGTGCTGCAGGCATACGCTGGGTTGTTGTTGTCGCTTTCACCGTCGCTGACGATTTTCAGTATTTTCAGCCCTCCGGTGCCATCGGCAACAAAAACATAGTCGCTACCGCTTTTTACGTAATTGGCAGAGCCTTCCAGGTTCAATCCACCGATTTCAACCGGGTTATCCAAACCGTTGGTTGCTATACTATACACAATTACTCCGGCAGCGCCTTCGGCCATGAAAATATGTCCGTCGCTCACGGTTACAGCATTGCACACGATATCGTTCACATCGATGTTACTGCCGCTTGCTTCAGCAACCGGAATAGCCAGTGTTTGTGTACCGTTGGACAGTTGGTAAGCCCCCATGCCATCATAACCTTCAGCAACCAGCACATGGCCGTTGTAGAAGTCGATGGTCCGTTTAGCTTCGACAACATCGCTGCTCACACTAAAACTTTGGGTTTCGCTCATGCTGCCGATGTTGTAAACATGTATGCCCTGGGTTCCACTAAGCGTTACCAGCTTATTCCCATCGATACCAACGGCACGCAGGTCTTCCTGGTCGATTTGTGACGCCAGGGCACCGTCGCTGATCGAGAAAGCACTCAGTGCACCGGTGTTGCCCGAAACGCAATAGTAATGACTATCGCCGGCAACAACGTCGGTACCCACATAACTGCTCAACTCGATAAAGTCGATATTGTCGGACAGCAGGCCGTCGGAGAGTGCCATTTTAACGAGTACGGCGGGCTTGGTTACGCCTTCATAGGCATCAACATCGCGGGCGCCCACCAGGTATAGAATACCGTCTTTGATGGTCAATGAGCTGATATCCATACTGGGAAAAGTTGCATGACTAACCACCCGGGGAAGGGCCGGATCAGTTATGTCAATGGCTTCCACCGCGCCCAGATAGCGTTCGCCCTGCACGTTATACGATACGTACGCATAGTTGCCGCTGAAACACACGTGGGTGGCCTGCAAGACCAAGTTGTCGTATTGAGGCGCATCAACTTCTGCAACCAGGATCAACGGAAGGTCACTGGCAACATCCGAATCATCAATTGTTGTTGATTTGGTTACGTCGGAATCCGTACCATCGAAATTATCAGGCATTGAAGGCATGCTTTGTTTGGCAACAACTCCCGCATTGTCGATATGCACGCGGCTGTCAAGGTCCTCGAACTGAAGGACTATTTTATCGTCACTTTGAGGATCAGAGTCATCGTTTTCCGAATTACAAGAAAACATAACAATCCCAATCAGTACTAAAAAGTAAATACTAACTTTTTTCATAAATAAATAGATTAAATGATATTTATTACTCCACAACATTCTCTCTCTCGAATCGCAAGCTTTCGTCAGGCCGAAAGCTTAGCAAACTTAATCAATTTTTCAGACAAAAACAAACTTATTGGCGTTATATCCAACATATTGCCCCAAACCAGAGGCAATACCAGAACGAAATAACCCTTAACAGGATCAGGATATACCCATGCATTTACTTTAATATCTACTTTAACAGATTAGGGTTTACGTTCGATTTTTCTCATGATTTACCCCGCCCCTAAAGGGTGTCAGGAGAAAAATCTGGCTGTTTACGGCAGCTGCCGGATCAGGGTAAAAGCAGCCGGATTTTTCGAAAGTGTTAAAGTAGAATTAAGACAATTCAAAGACAGCGAACTGGGAGACTGCTATGCAGGGCAATGAGGTATTCATCATTATGCTTTCAACCGGCCCCATATTGCCTACGAACCTCCCCTCTCCCATTTATTGTGGCACTATGACACCGAAATACCAAGCTGGCACAACTTCGACCATTTTATTTGGCGTCATTCCGGCTCCCGTCAAAAAGGCCGGGCAGGCAGGCCGGTAGCTGCCCAAAAGTGCCCAAAAGGCTATAGCTGGTAACCGTTTCCAAAGTTATCGAACTTTGGGAAAGGTAGCCAAGCCTGCACCCGTGTGGAACCAAATCTAGGCACGTCTCCAGCCAAACCGACGCACGGGTGCACTTGTGTAAATTATATGCTGGCACCTATACCAGATTGGCCGCTTTTTCTTCGGAGACCCCGGAAAGAAGTCTCGCAACAATGACCGGACTCTCTATGGAGCCCGGAGTATAGATGAACGGTAGATCAGCAGTAGATCGACCCTTGTTTTTATGCGATTTGATCCAGCCGGTAATTTCGTTCATTTGCAAATAATCCTGTCCATCCACCCATTCTGCAAATCATGGTTCAGACTTTTTGACCTTGGATCAACTTAGCATTTCAAAATAATGATACTCATAAAATTTTTTGAATGTTTCAATAACAATCCATCTTAATCTGTTTTCGATTTTGGTAATGGCTTAGGTCTTTCTTCAAGTAGGTGTTGCAGATGTTTCGCAGTTCTTTCATTACTTCTCGCTGCATAACAATTGATCCACAAATCATAACACAGCCCCCCCTCCTAAAAATATCGGCAATTTTATCCCTATCTTTTTTAATCAAGTGCTGTACATAGATCTTTTCGGATTGCATTCGAGAATATGCAGGGGTAAAATGATGAAGCCTTTTTTTGAAGAGTGCCTTATTGATATGAGTTTTGTAAAGATCAAGCGATTCGGGTGTTCTGCCGCCCCAGTATAGATATAGTTTTCGTCTGGCAGTATTGGAAGCAATCATACCCAGAAAAGGACCGATACCCGTTCCCGTAGCAATGAGCACAACATCTTTTGTATTCTTTGGAAGATAAAAGTGTCGGTTTTTGACTACCCTTGCAGATAGCAATTTTCCTTTTTTCAGTTGTCCCAACATAGTTGAACAAATCCCCTGAGTATGTTTTTTCACGCTTATGGCCAATGTGTTGTTCCCCAAGTTTCCGATAGAATAAAGTCGTTCCCGTCCATCTTTCTCAGGTATGACCGACAAGAGGTCGCCCGAAACGGCTCTTGTTCCATTAATATCTTTTAGTGTGAGTAGAAAGGTATCCTCTTTTTCAAAATCAATTCGGTCTAACACTTCAAAGTTAGAAACATGGTGTTTAGGAAGGGGTATTTTAGGCTTTTCAAGCTGAAGGTTGAGTTCCATAGCTTGAGCCCATCGATTTGCCCAATTTGAAAAAGCTTCAAAAGACTGGTTGTTCACGGTGTGGACTTCCCCCAAACTTTCTGCATTTGGAAGGTTCTTCAACAAATAAAAAGCCTCGTAGGCAAACTGGCAATAGTTGGGATAGGCAGTAGAACCAAATCCGATAACCGAAAATGAAAATGGTTGAGGGCTGTGGTTCTTTGTTACCAACTCCTTAAACCGATTGGCACTGGCAGGAGATTCTCCTTGTCCGTAAGTAGCGGTGAAAATGATGAGTTGTTTCATTTTCTTGAACTGACCATAGTCGTTCATCAAGCCTAAATAACTTTTAATCCCGGTTTTTAGCAGTTGCCGATGAAATTCTTGTGCATATTGTAGGGTAGTAGCCCCCTCGGTGCCTACCAATAAGATATGGCTACATTCATTTGGGGAATATTTATTTTTGATACGAATCTTGGGCCTTTTAAAATAAATGATAAAGCCTGTAAGCATCAAAAAAGGGATGGAAAGACTTCCCATTCCTAATAATGCACTCCAAACAATACTTCCTTCACCTGTATGTAAAACAGTTGCCCAGGAAGAAACAATCGTTACAAAGGGATATTTCTTTTCAGTAATAATTTCACCACTAAACTGATTCAATAATACTTCCCGATCCTTTAAACGGATGGTATAGTAGTCTTCTACAAATTCTGAAAAGGGGTATTCCAACTCTTTAAGCTCTCCCAAAGTGGTACTATTGAGAAATTCGAAGTTTCGGAGGGGGATGTTCGGGTTGTCTGTCAGTGAATCATAATCAACTTCGTGGACGATCTGTTCCTCCGGAATTAGATTGAAACGCAGTAATGATAGGTATAAGCCTGTCAACGACAAAACAACAATGGGCAATAATGTAATGCGGGCGTACACTACGTGGCTAAACTGCGAAAAGTTTTCACGAACCACTGGTGCAAAAAAATAGCGGCCCCCCCCCTGCCGTTTGGCGATAAGTGCAATACCCGATACGGCAATCAGAAATAGTAAAAGAGATACAAGGGCGATGAGAAAGCGGCCTGATGTTTTAAGAAATAAGGAACGGTGCAAGCTGGTGCTGAACTGAAAAATGGGGGCCTTTTCAATTGGTGACGCCAATTTCTCACCAGTAAAAGGATTTACATAAAACTGATCACTTTCTCCGTTAACAATAGCCAAGGCACTAACAAACCCATTGCGGTCTCTCGAAATTGATAGGATTTCATCGTATCTCGCATTCAAATTTGTTAATGTCTCGGTTAAAGTAAGTTCGTCCGCATGATCAATATCATATGGGCGTATTTTATTCGATATAGGCTCAACAGCCAAAATCGCCCCGGTAATTGACGCGACCAATAAAAACAAGGAGGCAACTACTGCAAGCATTAAATGGCTATTACGCCATATCGAAAGAACCATAACTTATGAATTTGGCATCATGCGGATATAGCGGATATACCCTTTTCCGTCCACCTTGTTTCTGATGGTGGCAGAATTCAGCTCTATCTGGGCATCAACAGTGTAGTATTCTTGATTTTCGACAGCAGATTCAAACCGTATCTTATATCCGTTGTCAATTTGTGAAGAATATACAACCAAAGAAATAATGTTTCTTTCACCATTTCCTACAGTTGCTCCGGTAACCGCATCAATATCTTCGTTTATGCTATGGCTAAAGGCCCACCAATCTTTAAGATCCGGAAACCATTCGGGGTCATCTCCCTGCACATATAACGTTTTCACATAAGCTCCACTGGCATCCATCAGGGAAACAACCACATAGGCATTTTCACCTGAATAGTTTGCCATTTGTATCATACACTTGTAGGACACCGTGGATGGTGCTTGCACAAAAGAAGATGAACAAAAAAGAACCAGGGCAAGTCCCAAAATTGATAATGTTCGGTTTATTATTCTATTCATATGTCTCTTCAATTAATTTAGAAAGTCTAAACTCACGTTGTTTTGGTTCAACAATTCATTTTCTTTGGCCAGATCATAAGCTGTTTCTCCAAATTCGGTGGTTGATTTGGTGTCGGCACCGTTAGCGACCAAAAACTTAAGGGTTTCTGCATTGTTGGATTTCATGGCGGCATAATGCAAAACAGTATTTCCTTGATTGTCCTTTGCATTGATATCTGCTCCAAAATCTTCAACTTTTTTTAGAAGCGCTAAATTGTTCTTGGCAATGGCCAAATGCCAAATGGTGCTATTGTCTGGCTGCTTTTTTTTGAAATCAAAACCTGCTTGACGCAATGCATTTACTTTTTCATCAAAATCGCGTGGATTGTCGCGTGTGTCAAAAAGATAATAAGCCAGGTTATTTCCTTTTTTATCCAAAATATTCGTTTGGGCTCCTTTGGATATCAAATAAGCGACTATTGAAGCACTGTTATTCTGAATGGCAAGCGTTAATGCAGCGTGCCCCTCCTTGTTAGTATGATTAATATCCGCCGTTTGTTCGGCCAAATAGTTGACAACTTCCAATTTGTTGCGTGATGCAGCGTTCAAAAGAGGCGTGTTCCCCTCTTTGTCGACCGAACTCGGATTTACTCCTTTGTCGATGAAATATTGATAGATAGCCAGGTCGTCGGCAGACCGGGAAAGGTTGTGCAATGGTGTTACTCCAGCAGTTGAGGTAACATTGGCATCAAGCCCTAATCCTTCCAAATATTGAAAAACCGCTAAACTGTTGCTGCTGCCTCTTCCGCCTCTACTGGCAAAAAGAATGGCATTTTCGTTGGTCTTGGGATTTTTCGCTATAGAAACCCCTCTGGCTACCAAAGCTTTCAACACGTCAATGTTTCCTCCCTGAGCTGCAATATTGAATATACCATTGCCATGATCATCAGTAGTATTTAAGCTAAGCCCTTTGCTTATTAAATAATCAATTAAGTCCAGATTTTTCACCCTTGGAGCGGCCACTAAAAGTACATTGCGACCATCATGGTCTTTTTCGTTCTTTAAGTCTGCTCCATTTTCAATAAGGAAATCATAAATCTTCGGGTTGCTTTGACCCGAGGTCGCAGTAAACTGGGTCAAAGAATATCCGTGGGAATCCTTTAAATCGGTCTTGGCACCTTTTTCTGCCAAATACTTCATAAGCTCTAAATCCCCTCGGGAAGCGGCCCAAAAGATATAGGTTCTTGAATCGTGTGTGCGTTTGTTCACATCATTTCCCTTTTCTATAAGATGATTGATAGTGGCTACGGGGTTTCCTCCAAAAATAGCAAAAGTGGTGGGGTCAAACCCGCCTCTGTTGGCTTCGGTAACCGAATGTCCTTCCGCAATTTTGGCATCAATATCGGCAAGGCTGGGATGTGCGCCCCAGTAGTCTCTGTCCATAAACGGATTTTGTGCACCACGCTGCGCCATACTTGCAAAAGCTGACAGTAAGGTGATTATTCCGAAAAAGAAGAACCTTAAAGTTTGTGTTTTCATTATTTGATTCTATTTCGATTTATTGAAAGATGTTCTTGTTGTAGAAAAACGCTGTGAAGAAAAATCTTCCACAGCGCTTTTCATTCAACTGATAACTGTAAAAGATTAGAATGTTCCGATAAAGTGGCTTCCTTGAGCATTAACTAATTCTGCTCCCTTGGTTACTTCACCAGTCTCTGTATCGATTACGTAGATGTTGCCGTTTTCGCCTACCGGAGCCTGGGTCACATAAATTTCTGTTCCATCAACAGCAAAGCCCTGGTATTGAAATAAATAAAAATCGGGGTCGTACGGAATGTCATCAATCTTTTCGGCAGTCTTGGCTTCTAAATCAATCAACGCAAAAAATCCCTGGGCTCCTGCCACTCCTTCTGCAGAGCCGGCATGGCGATAGGCTAAAACGGCTTTCCCGTTGGAAGCAGGCCTCCAGGCAAGGATGTATGCGCCTTCTACACCTAAAGCTTCGTCCAAATTAAAGTCGTAGCTATCGTCATATTGGTTGTCTGCATCGATTTTTAAAATATGAGAACCTTCCGGGTCGCCCTGGTTGGCTTGATAAACGCTTCCGTTGTAAAGGAAGGCATTGATACTGCGGTACCCGTTAGTGTTGCCGTGACCTACCGTAGAAGTAATGACAGAAGGATTCAATAAGGAAGGATAATCCAGAACAATGGTTTTGGATCCTAAAATTTCATAGTTTCTTTCGCTTTCCGCCGTTGCAGGATTAACCTTGCTCAAACGAGCTCCGACATAGAGTTTGTCACCAGCAGCGTTCAATACAGGCATATCTATTCTGGAAATATAGTAGCCATTGGATTCTTCTTCAGCACCTAAACCGATACTGTGCTCCTGGAACTCATTGATTTGTGAGTTTGCCAAATCCAGCGTTAACACCCCCATGGTCGCTTCAGTACGAGTATAATTATCGTTTTCATCAAATTGGTGTTCTGTAGAAACGTACACAGCGGCGCCTGTTTGGTCTCCATCAAATAGTTTGATCCATCGGGGAGCAGATCCCACGTACGGGGCAATACTGATTGCTGTACCCGTTTGGGTGAAAGTTTGTCCACCCTCTACGGTATATTTGGTATAGTTACCGCCTGTATCTCCTGCATAGCTGATATTAAAGATGGTATTGCCGTCCTCAGAAGATTGCAATCTGGCCGTTCTGTTTGAAGGGACGATGAACCCATTTTCAAATGGTTCAATGGACACTGTTGGGTCTTTAGCTTCTTCGCTATCAATCGCATAAATTAATGTTCCTCCATTTCCATCTCCAGGATTTTCTCCCATTCTGGCTGCAGCAACAGTAATCCATCTAGTATCTACCGGATCAGGTGTTGGGATTACATCATCGTCATCACTACTACAAGAGGCCATTAGTCCGGCTATCATAAACACTGAGGCTAGAATTTTAAGATTCAAAAGCTTATACTTCATCTTATTTGTTATTTAAGTAGTTAAAAAGAATTAATTATATAGTTTAATTTCAGGTAAATAGCCCTTCCTGCTTTTTGTACCGATAAATTGTCGTATACAGGTTTGTCAAATATATTTTTGACGTCAAAGCTCATGATAAACTTGTTGTTGGGGAATGTATAACTAAGCCCGGCATCCTGAGTCAATTGTTCGGGCACTTTAAAAAAGTCGTCACCTACCGTGTTCGATCCCTGGGTAACCAGGTAGGAAAACTCTTCCGTAAAATACATTGTATAGAAGAGATTCAATCTTGCGTTTTTTTGTATCAAATCCTTGAAGGAATACCTCAAACTTCCATTCATGGTGAAAAATGGCGTGTTGGGAACATCAATTTCTACTCCCCTGTTTTCAATGGTCAAATCGAAACGGGAAATATTAAAGTTAAGTCCAAAAATCTTGTTGTAGTTGTAATCCAACTGTGCGTCTACCCCTTTGGAAGTGCCACTCCCTTGATTCACATATAGTATGAGTTCATCATCAACATTAAGGGATGTTTCAATGGGCAAGCCGATCCTATCCTTAATATTTCGTGTGAAGAAGTTGGTCGAAACGCTGAAATTGTGTTTTTTGAGGGTAAAGGTTCCCAACCGAACCCCCAGGTTATAGTTGTTGCTTTGTTCTGGCTTGATGCTTGAATTGGCAACTACGTTATCCCCGTCATCACCAAATATTTCGGTTTCATTAGGAAGCCGTATCGCTTTTTCTGCCGATGTTAACAGTGTAACGTTGGGGAAAAGGGCATAGGACAAAGCAAAACCAAATCCATCATATTCTTTATTGCTGCTTACCACTTCATCTATGATCTGGTTGTTTCCGTCAGCATCAGTTTCAATGGCAGGATCAACACTCATTGTTTTTTGCTGATAATGCTTTCCAAACAAATTGGTTTTTAGCCTGTTCTCAAAAGCATTAAACTCATAGGTCAACGAATAGATGTTTTTGCGCAGGTCTCTTGTTCCACGGAATGTATTTTCCAGGACCGATCGCAATTCATCACTATCCTCTCTGTCAATTCCGCTAAAAACGTGGTTCAGTAAAATTCTATGATTATCATTGATGGTGTAAGATAGTCCTGTCCGAATGGAGGATACGTTTCTATTAGTTTTGGCCAGTGTAGGGCCTCCTTCTTGCTGGGATCTCCAGGAATACTGGTATTCATCACCCCTGAAATCAATGGCCCTCTCTCCATTCCAACTATATGCCCAGGCTACCGTGTCGGTTACCGCACGGTTACGTTTGCCATACAAACCGTGTAAATTCAATTCCAATCCGTTGATAAAAAGATCTGCTTTTTGATAGGTCAAGTTTGCTAATAGGGCATCCGACTCCATAAACCGATCCTTATAAGGGGTAATGGTCATAAAGGCTCCGTGCTGTATTTCTTTATAATCATCAGATCCTGTAACTCCGACAAAAAATTGATCGGCCCATTTTACGTCGGTAAAACCAATTTGTGCCATACCTCCGGTAGATCTATAGGCATCGTTAAATCTTCTGGCAGTAATAGGTGTTTGCACTCCGCCAATACCCGAAACCACAACACTTCTGCCTGAAACCTTATAATCGTTGTCGGAATAATTATGGAAAAAAGAGGTTTTAACCGTAAGGCCTGATTCATCGAAGCGATAGGTGCCGTTAACGCTCGCCTGAAAAGTGTTGAAAGACCCGTAGGAGACGGAGGCATTGAAATTGGTCCTCGCCTCTTTATGGAGCTGAATATTAATGGCTCCTCCCAGGGCATCATCCGCCAAGTGACCGGGTACCACTCCTTTGTAAACTTCAATTTGCTTGATCATTGAAGGGGGAATACTGTTTAGGTTGAATGAAGATCCGTATGTTGAAATGGGAATACCATCGATAAAGATGCGTACTGCGCTTCCGGATAACCCGTTTAACGAATATTCTACGTTCGATCCCAATCCTCCGTTTTGACGAATTTTCACACCTACTGTAGTGTTCAATAATTCGTTTGCCTGTATGTTGCGTAGGCTTGCTTCTTTCGTTTTTACAGCATTCATGGCAAAGCCCTGGGTCTCAAGCTCAGTTTTTCTGGTTTTCCCGTTGACCGTCACCTCATCCAAGTTTTCAGTGTTTTCTTTAAGGACAAGATCAAGTTTTACCCTATTGCTGGCGGGGCTTGTTTCTATGATTCTTGAAGCTCTGACATAGCCTATGAATGAAGCGGAGATGCTATGTTTTCCATAGGGGGCATAAATTTCGAATTCACCTTCTTCGTCTGTCTGTGTCCCAAGCTTTGTCCCTTTGATTATTACCGTAGCAAATACCAACGGACTACCATCTTCAGAAATTATTTTGCCAAAAACCGAACTGTCATTCGTGTTTTGACCATATACCGACACGACGGCCAAAAAGAATAAGATTATGAAATACCTGCCCATTCCAAATATTTTATTACGATTTATTTTGATATTTATTTTTATGAATATTTACTGTCCAGCCTTATTTTCTCTACTTTTAAATCAGCGGCTGCTTTTATGATTCACCATTTTCTTCTGGAAGCAAAAATAGATTTTCGAGTACCGAAGCACAATCCCCATTAATGGGGATTTTCACCCTCACGCATAGATCCTTTGCAGATGATCTGTCTTCATTATACCTTCACCCAATTGATTTTAAAACACCTGGTGCGCATTTCAAATTATATTAACTTCTATATTATTGATATTCCTTTTGAACACGACCTTGTTGATGCATTACAGTTAAAGCTGTGATTTTGGAAAAAATCCTGATTTTAAACCCGCTAAAATATTTAGCATAATTGGAAAACAAAGTCTCGATTCTTTTTGCAATAAAGATAAAATTGTGGTTTACTGTCAATGTATGTTGCTCGGCATACCTTCGCCACTCCGGTTACCTTGTCTAAGGGAGTGCCTATTGAAACGGTTTCAAAAATGTTGGGCCATACTTCAATAAAGACAACTCAGATCGATGCCAGGATTCTGGATTCAAAAATATTGATGGATATGAAGAAGCTAACTGAAGTTCTGCCATAAAATCAAAATGAACTTGAATTTCAAACATCATTCAAAAAAGATATATTTGCAGATCAACTTTTGTTCGCTTGAAAAACTTAAAATCAAATAAGGAGCTTCTTATACTCATTCAAAAGGATGACAGGGTTGCCTTTTTCCATATTTATGAAAGATACTGCAAGAAATTATTTGGGTTTGTCTTAAAGTACGTGAAACAAAAAGAAGACGCAGAGGAGATTGTTCAGGAAGTTTTTGTAAAAATATGGGAATCAAGAAATAAAATTGACGTCTATTCTTCATTTGAATCTTTCCTGTTTACTGTTGCTTACAATGCCACAATCAGTATGCTGCGAAAAAAAGCGAATGAGACAAAATACGTTGAATACGTAAAATCTTTGCAATACGTCAATAGCTCTCCTGATCTAATTGATGAAATCCATTTTCATGAATTAAAAGACAAGGTACAATCATTATTGAATGAATTGACCCCGCGCCAGAAAGAAATATTTCAGTTAAGTCGTGAAGAAGGATTATCGCATGATGAAATTGCAAGAAAACTGGATATTTCAGTTAACACCGTAAAAAAGCACGTCGCTAATACACTTGCTTTTTTAAAATCCAGAATTGATAGTAGCCTGACAATTAATTTGTTATTTACATTTCTGTTCCTCTATTAAAAAAAGATCATTTTTTACATACTCCCATTAACCAGGTTGAGCGTATTACCTTTCGAAACTCTTAAAAGCACGAAACTAATCCTTATCACTTCGTGCAGTCGGGAGCTTTATTGCCTCCCAAATTTTTGTTAGGCATATTTAGGCAAAAAATGAAAAAAGAATTACTCATAAAGTATTTAAATAATCAGTGTACTGATGCTGAACTTATAGAAGTATTCAGGTGGATAAACACTGATGCATTAAACGAAGAAAACCAACGTTGGAGCTTTGAGGCTTGGAATTCCTATCAGAGAACAAGCGATATGGGTGATGACAAAAACTATATGGTAATCTTTGATAGGATTCAGAAAAGAATAGACGAGAAAAATAAAAAGAATAATGCTAATGCTAAAGTAAGCAAATCTCTAAAATTACTTATCATAACAAAATGGATTACAAGAGCGGCAGCAATTCTTTTGATCCCTGTCCTTACCTTTTTATTTTACACACTTTCTGAAAAGAAAATTGAAAGTACAAAATATGCCAGTCTGGCTTTAGACTCTATTGAGGTTATTGCTCCGTTAGGATCAAAAACAGTTGTTCAATTATCTGATGGTTCTGAGGTTCAGCTAAATTATGGAAGTAAGATTAAATACCCTCACTTGTTTTCAAGCGATACTCGAGAAGTAACCCTTTATGGTGAAGGCTTTTTTAAGGTTACCCATAATCCAGAAAAACCATTTATTGTAAAAACAGGAAATCTGAATATCAAAGCGGTTGGGACAACTTTCAACGTTTTGGCATATCCTGATGATGATGTTGTTGAAACGACTCTTATTTCCGGGAAAGTAGTCTTAGAGCAGATTAAGAAAAATGGCAAACCTGAACACCTTGGAACAATGAAGCCCGGCCTGCATGTAAATTACAATTTGCGGAACGGCTCAATTTCAAGCATGGAAGGGAACATTGAGAAATACATATCATGGACTGAGGGAAAGCTAATTTTCGAAGACACACCTATTCTACAAGTTACAGAGCGATTGAGTCGAATGTTTAATGTTGATTTTGAGGTCAAAGACGAAATAGAAGATTATATATATACGGTTACTTTTAAAGATGAACCTCTTTACCAAATCCTTGACCTGATGGCCGTTGCAACTCCAATTGTTTATAAGACCCTTCCCCGTAAAAAAATGCCGGACGGAACATTCTCTAAGCAGAAAATAATATTAGAACAACGATAATAAAACAGAGCTCTAACCGAAAAAAATAATTTGCCTATGGTATAGTATAGACTACTCAATAAAAAACAACAGGGAAATGCGTCAACATTTCCCTGAAGAGATTAACAACACCTCTGTCTGACATACAGGGAATTACAAACTAATCAATACAAAAATATGAAAAAAAATGATGAATTACCGAGGAATATCAAATTTTCCAGGTTGAAACAAACATTCAGGATTATGAAACTAACGGCCTTTTTGATTTTGATTTCCATGTTTTGTGTTTTTGCAAGTGAGAGTTACTCGCAATCGAAAATGCTCAATCTGAATATGGAGAAAGTTACAGTTCGGGAAGTCCTATCTACTATTGAAGATCAAAGCGAATACAATTTTATGTATAGCGGAAAGATCGTTGACGTGAGCAGGCAGATTTCAATTAACGTGCAAAATGCGAAAATTGAAGAAGTTCTAAAATCGGTATTTGCAGGCACCAATATTGATTACACGATCAAAAACAGACTAATTGTTCTAACGATACCTGATGGAAATCAAGCATCAACCTTTCAACAACAAATTTCTGTATCGGGCCGTGTTTCCGACTCTTCCGGGGCTCCGCTTCCTGGAGTTACAGTAATCATTAAGGGGACAACTCAGGGAGCAATCACTGATTTTGACGGAGACTACTCGATTGCAGAGGTTTCCGCTGATGCAACTTTAGTATTTTCTTTTGTGGGCATGAAACACAAGAAGTTCTGGTTGGAAATCAATCTTCAATTAACCTGATGATGGAAGAAAATGCCATCGGGATAGAAGATGTTGTAGTCACTGCATTGGGAATAAGAAAGGAGTCTAAGTCTCTAACATACAATGTACAAGAAATAAAAGCTCATGAAATTGTAGCGGTGAAAGATGCCAACTTCATGAATAGCCTAGCAGGTAAGGTGGCCGGTGTATCCATCAATGCTAGTGCTTCTGGTATCGGTGGTGGAGTCAAGGTGGTAATGCGTGGTGCGAAGTCTATCTCCGGAAACAACAACGCATTGTATGTCATCGATGGGATTCCAATGCCTTCTCTCCAAACGACTCAGCCTTCGGACTACTATACAGGTATGGGACAGAGTGGTGATGGTGTTTCCATGATTAACCCCGAAGATATCGAGACAATGTCGGTGCTGAGTGGTGCTGCCGCTTCTGCACTCTATGGTAGCGAAGCTGCCAACGGTGTCATTATGATTACCACCAAAAAGGGATCAGCTGACAAGTTACGTGTAAGCTACTCCAACAACACTTCTTTCTTTGATCCTTTTGTTACGCCTGAGTTTCAAAATACTTATGGTGCAACTAGCGGCTCATTGCAAAGTTGGGGAGCGAAACTGACTCAATCCAGCAGCTACGATCCGATGGACTTCTTTCAAACAGGTTGGAACGAAACAAACTCATTGACCATCAGCAATGGTAACGACAAGAACCAAACTTTTTTATCTATGGCAGCGACCAATGCAGAAGGTATCGTGGAAAACAATACGCTCGACAGATATAACTTCAGCATCCGCAACACTACCGATTTGTTACAAGACAAGTTGCTTCTGGATTTGAGTGCCAGTTATATGAATGTTCGCGAGCAAAACATGATTTCTCAAGGACAGTATTTCAACCCCATCGTTGCTACTTACCTGATGTCGCCCAGCTATAGCCTCGAGACTTATCAACTGTTTGAAATGTACAATGAAAGCCGAGGGTTCAAGACACAGTATTGGCCTTGGGGAAATATGGGTATAGGTATGCAAAATCCGTATTGGATTGTTAATCGCGACACTTTCATCAATCACAAGGACCGTTTTTTGATTAGTGGCGGTTTGAGCTACAACATTGCAAAGGGCATTACATTGGGCGCACGCGCTAAGATGGACTATACTTCTGCTAACTACGAGAAGAAATATTCAGCTTCTACCGATGCCATTTTTGCACAAAAATATGGTGCATATTATAAAGATGATGAGTCAACCCGCCAAATCTATGGCGATATGATGCTAAACATCGACAAGTACTATGGTGATATTTCATTGTCAGCTAACGTAGGAACCAGCATTAAAGACGTCAATTACAGTTACTACCATGTAGGTGGTGATTTGAACTCAGTGGCCAACAGCTTTACGCTAAGAAACCTCAATCAAAACAATGCAAAGTTCGACCAAACGAATTACCACGACCAAACCCAATCTCTCTTTGCTAACACACAGTTGGGATGGCAAAGCAAACTTTACCTTGATTTAACGGGACGTATCGATTGGTCATCTGGCTTAGCATGGACCGAAAAAAAGAATCTTCCTTATGGTTCAGTAGGACTTTCAGCTATATTGACAGACCTGTTCTCCATCAAAAGTCATGCACTTTCATTCTTGAAGGTTCGTGGTTCTTATAGCGAGGTAGGCAACGCTCCTACTCACTATATTGCTTATCAGACACATCCCTACGAATCTGGCATGCCTACTTCTACCACTACTTATCCCAACAATGATATCTTACCAGAACGTACCCATTCATGGGAAATTGGTTTGCAATCTCACTTTTGGAAAGAAAAGTTGGAGTTCAACGTCTCTTTGTACCAAACCTCTACATTCAATCAGTTGTTTAACCCTTCTCTATCTGCTTCTTCGGGTTATAGCTCAATTTATATTAACGGTGGGCAGGTAGATAATAAAGGCGTTGAAGTCAGTTGGGCATTGAATCAGCCGCTTGGTGAAGTACAATGGAATACTTCCTTTACTTACAGTTTGAATCGCAACAAGATTAAGAAGTTGCTTAAAGCCACAGAACTTTCATCGGATCTTATGGTTGAACAAGATGTACTCGACTTGGGAGGTATTGGTAATGTAATCTCTCGTTTAACCGTAGGTGGATCAATTGGTGACCTCTACGTAACCGCACTGAAGACTGACGAACACGGACACATCGATGTGGACTATGTGAACAATACGGTATCGGTTGATAACAATGCAGGCGAACGTGGCGACGGTTGGATATATGCCGGAAACGCTCAGCCCAAATACACCATGGGGTGGCGCAACTCTTTCCGTTGGAAAGATATCTCTCTTGGATTCTTGATTAACGCCCGTGTGGGAGGCATAGGAGTGTCAATGACACAAGCCCTGATGGACGCTTACGGTACATCTAAGGCGTCGGCCGAAGCTCGCGATGCAGGTGGTGTGATGATTAACGGTTACCTGGTTCCCGCTCCTCAGAAGTATTACCAGACAGTAGGTACGGGTGCAAGCTCGATGTATGTATATAGCGCAACGAACATTCGTTTAGCAGAACTTACAGTGGGGTATGATCTGCCTGTAAATAAATGGATTCCATGGATTCAAGATATGAACGTAGCCTTTACCGGACATAATCTCTTCATGCTCTACTGCAAGGCTCCTTATGACCCCGAGTTGACAGCCAGCACTGGCACTCATTTCAGTGGAATGGACTACTTCATGTTGCCAAGCTTGCGTAACCTTGGGTTCTCTGTAAAACTTAACTTCTAAAGTACCATTAAAATGAAACAAATTTTGAAATATTCGAAAGTGATAAGCGGTGCGCTCCTGTTGGGAAGTTTAGTCTTCTCCTCTTGCACCGACCAATTTGAAAAATGGAATATCAATCCAAATGAAGTAACGCCCGAACAGATGACGCAGGATAACCTGAACACAGGTGCATTCTTTACTCAGATGGAAAAAGGAGTGTTTATTGTAGGCGAAGACCTGGGGGGTGAATATCAGATTACGGAGATGCTGACGGGAGACATTTTCGCCAGTTACATTGCCAATATCAATACCTATAGCTATACCGCCGTTCATAACGATCATTACAGGCTCTATCAAAATTGGTACAACGCTCCTTTCACCGATGCTTATACGTACATTATGCAGCCTTGGAAGTCGATTGTGGATGTTACCGATGAAGATTCTCCCGCCAGGGCTATGGCGACCATTGTCAAAGTACTGGGGATGAGCAGAATTACTGACATGTATGGTCCTATTCCTTATAGCGAATTCGGTACTTCTACAAAAGTTCCCTACGATAGCCAACAAGCTATATACAACAAGTTCTTCGAAGAACTTGATCAAGCTATCAATGCGTTGACGACCTATAGCAACAACAACACGGCGACGTATATGGAAGATTACGACTATATCTACAGCGGCAACACCACGAAATGGATTAAGTTCGCTAATACCCTTCGTTTACGCTTGGCCATGCGTATTTCTTTTGTCGATGAAACAAAAGCACAAACTGAAGCTACTGCAGCCATCAATCACAGCTATGGCTTGATGACTTCTACTGACGACTCAGCCATTTTGCATCAAACGTCTTCATTTACTTTCACCAATCCCATCTGGGAAGTAAGTGAAAGCTTCCAAGATATGCGAATGAGTGCCACGATGGATTGCTATATGAATGGGTACAACGACCCGCGTATTTCTCGTTACTTTCGTACAGCGATTAATGACGGTGCTTATCACGGGGTACGCAATGGTCTGTCTAACATCAACAAAGACAGCTATTCTGCAGCTGCTTCGGGCATCAATGTTGCTTCTGACGACGGCATGCAATGGATGACTGCTTCCGAGGCTTACTTCCTTTTGTCCGAAGCGGCGTTGCGAATGGGGCTTGGACAGGAATCTTCTCAAAGCTACTACGAGCAAGGCATACGCGCTTCTTTTGCACAATGGGGCGCCTCAGGTTCAGATGCTTATATTTCAAACAACACGAGTTTGCCACTTACTACCTATCAGGCTCCGGTGTCTTCCGGCAGCGGTACAACTTCTGCCAACCATCTCTCTCAGCTATCTCCCGCTTGGGACAATACTTCCGAGGATGAAGTAAAACTACAGCGGATCATGGTTCAAAAGTGGATTGCCCTCTTCCCCAACGGACAAGAAGCATGGAGCGAAATGCGTAGAACCGGTTATCCCGGATTCATTAGAATCTATTCTTACGACGGTGTGACCGAAGTTGCCAGCGGCGAACTGATTAGCCGACTCAAGTTCCCTACAACGGAGTACTCAAACAACACGAAGAACGTAAATACAGCCGTATCCCTCCTGGGAGGCAACGACATAGCTGGGACGAAACTTTGGTGGGACGTGAGATGATAGTAAGTCTAGTAATAAATATTAACAATTAATCTGATTATGAGAACAATAAAATATCTATTAGCACTTGTTGCGATGGGCTCACTGATGTATTCATGCGACACAGACATCGAAACAGAAATAATTCAGCAACCCTATACCTACAGTGATCTATATTATCAGAATTTACGCGACTACAAAGCCAGCGACCACTCCATTTCTTTCGGATGGTTTGCTCAATATGGAGCACAAAACTCTTTGGGAGTGCGCTTCATGGGATTGCCAGACAGCCTCGATATCTGCTCTATGTGGGGTGGTATTCCTGCCAAAGAAAACACAGATATCTGGGAAGAAATTCGTTTTGTTCAGAAGGTGAAAGGTACTAAGATGTTCGCGGTAGCCATCACACGTATCGATGCGGAGACAGACGAAAAAGAGTTCAAAATTGCCTACAATGAGGCTAGAGCAATGCCGGATGGTGAGGAAAAAGATTCTGCAATCCTTCGTTCTATTGAGATGTATGCCGAATACTTCCTCGATCAGGTATTCGAGAATGATCTGGACGGCTTTGATGCCGACTACGAACCTGAAGGTGACTTTTTGTCTGGTACTTACTTCCTCCACTTTATGAATCATTTGGCTAAGTACATGGGACCCAACCCCGACATTACAATGGAAGAACGCTTGGCACTCATCCAAAAAAGATATGGTAAGGACGTGACTGATACCGGTAAAATGCTTTGTGTAGATTCTCCGGGAGACCCTTCAACTGATTTGGTTGATATATGCAACTACTACTTAAAGCAAGCTTATGGTGGTGGCACCAGCACCAGCTGGCCTATCGGGAAAGTGGTTTTCTGTTGTAACATGGGAGACAATTGGCAAAGTAAGATGTCGGAGATGTATGCGCAAGCAAGCTATCAACCTGTTACAGGAAAAAAAGGTGGCTTTGGTGCCTTTTTTATTCATCGCGACTATAATGTGCACGAGAATAATCCTCGTCCATACGGACGTTTTCGCGAGTGTATACAAATTCAAAACCCAGCTATACATTAATTATCAAATATAAAAAGGAATGATCCAAATGAAAACTTTATATAAGAATATACTATACGTGGCCATTTTGGCTCTTTGTATCGTGAGCTTTCATTCATGCAGTGAAGATAAGACTTTCGATTTCCCCGGTGACCCGTACAATCGTGTATATATGCAGGATAAATCAACCGATTATAAGATTGTTCAGACACCTATTAGTACCGTTAGTACCGTTAGCTTTGAAACTTCATTGAAGTGCACGCAGAAGGCTAGCGAGAACATTAATGCAACGGTAGAGATTGATAATTCGATGATTGAAGCCTTCAATAACGAGCATGGTACTCGTTATGAAGCAATGCCAACATCTGCTATCTTGATGGAGAATGCTACCATGATGATTCCGGCAGGTGCCATGGCTGCTATCGACACATTGAGATTAAAACTAACAGATGCTAAAACGGAGCTTGCATTACTGAACAGTAAGAATGGCTACCTTATTCCTTTGCGTATTGCAACGACCAAAGGTGGAGATGCTCACACCAGCACAAACGTTTACACAACCTACCTGACCATTCAGGTGATCGAAGACAACGTGAATCACGAAGCTGGTAAAAGTGATATTACGGGTACATTGGTTGCCGACCAATCCGGGTGGTCAGCGACAACAAATGGTTCGGTAAGTTCATGGGATTCTCCTATCGATGCGATGTTCAATGGTGATATGAGCACTTATTGCTCCATCAGTAGTAACAGTGAAACCCTCCATTTGGATGTCGATATGGGAAAACAATATACATTCGATGCCATTACCCTTTATTATGGATACGATTATTCTGATTGGGGAGGGGGTGTCTATGAATACGACGGTTTAGTCAGCGGAATGGTTATTTATACCAGCAATGATGGTTCGAATTGGACATCAGCCGGCGAGATAACTTCGAATTCAAAATTTTGTGTATTCTATGCTCCTATTACGGCTCAATACATTAGAATCGTTTCCCCGAATTATATCTATGGTGGTCTGTTTAATGTTTATGAAAATAATTTTTAGAACGTTATGAAAAAATATACTTTATTATTAGCATTATTAACTTCTCTGCTCTGCTTTGAAGCCTGCAACGAAGAACCTAATTATGGTGACGCAATATATATTACTGGTACGTTGTCGTCAAATAGCATCCGTTTTCTAGTTGACGGCCAGTCAAGTATCGGCCTTACAGTATCTTCCACCGCTAAAGCCGAGACCGACATCAAGGTTAAGCTGGAAGAAGCTCCCGGCTTACTAGATGCATTTAATGCTTCTACTGGACGCAATTGCCAATTACCTCCCGCCGGAAGTTATTCGTTAAATAACTCTGAGGTAATGATTGAAGCTGGCAAGGCTGTATCTACACAAATTGCGGTTACGGCTGACTCCGAACAATTGCAAGAAGGCGTTTCTTACTGTGTGCCTATGTCTATCACTTCTATTGAGGGTGGCGACTTGAATGTGCTTGAAACTTCACGTACTGCCTACCTGATGCTGACCAAAGTTATCAACATCAAGGCTGCTTACTTGGCTCGCACAGGCTGTTTCGACATACCCAGCTTTGGTGGCGATGATAGCCCGGTAAAGGCACTCGGACAAATGACACTGGAGATGAAGGTGCTTCCCGTTACTTTCGGAAGCAATCCAAGAAGTGCAAGTGGCATTAGTTCCCTCTGCGGTTGCGAAGAAAACTTTCTCTTCCGCTTTGGCGATGGCGCCGGGAATCCCACCAACAAATTACAATTCGTTAAGGGGTCTATTGGTACAGCCACTCACCCAGACCAAAAAGACCACTATGAGTCTTGGGTAGACAAGGAATTTGAGACCGGACATTGGCTGCACTTTGCCGCCGTTTATGATGGCCAGTATCTGCGCCTTTACCTCGACGGAGAACAGATTCACTTTGTAGAAACGAACAATGGTGGTACCATCAACCTGAGCATGGCTTACGATGGTCACACTTGGGATGATACTTTTGCCATCGGTCGTTCAGCCGGTCATCAGCGCTTCTTCGATGGTTACATCAGCGAATGCCGCGTCTGGAACACCGTCCGTACCCCTGCCGAACTGCAAGATGGCATCTGCTATGTAGATCCGACCAGCGAAGGACTTGTTGCCTATTGGCGATTCAACGGTGAAACCCAGGAAGACGGTACCGTGTTGGACGTAACCGGGCATGGATACTATGCTGTTCCGTATGGTACGATACAGTGGGTAGACAACCAGAAATGCCCATTCTAGGAAATTTGATTGAGTAATTCAGCTATCACTATCTTGAATTTGTAGGTTCAGGGTAGTGATAGTTTATCGTACTTACCTAAACTGAAGATCATGAGATTTCGAATTTTTATTTCTTTATTTCTGTTGGTCGGTTTTGTCCAGGCCCAGGGAAATAAACTGATCTACAAGGATCCGGCACGAACGGTGGAGGAACGAACCAGCGACTTGTTGTCGCGAATGACACTGGAGGAGAAGATTGGACAGTTGCTTTGTCCGCTGGGATGGGAAATGTACGAGAAACACGGAACTGAGGTGAATCATTCTGCCAAATTTGAGCGATTTGTAAAGGAGCGACATATAGGGATGCTCTGGGCTGTATACCGGGCCGATCCCTGGACTCAAAAAACACTTGAGAATGGCTTAAATCCCGAGTTGGCAGCTATCGCAGGAAACGCACTTCAACGTTATGTGATAGAGAATACACGTCTGGGAATACCTATTTTCCTAGCCGAAGAAGCGCCTCATGGTCACATGGCAATAGGGACCACCGTATTTCCTACCGGTATTGGTCTTGCAGCTACCTGGTCACCCCCATTGCTAGAAGAAATTGGAAATGTAATTGCAAAAGAGGTACGCTCGCAAGGAGGACATATTAGTTATGGTCCTGTTCTGGATTTATCACGCGACCCCCGTTGGTCAAGGGTGGAAGAAACTTTTGGTGAAGATCCTGTTTTAACGGCACAAATGGGCGCAGCAATGGTAGCCGGAATGGGAGGCGGCAACATTAGCAGCGGTTCAGGTGTAATTTCTACCTTAAAACACTTTTTGGCGTACGGCATTCCGGAAGGCGGCCATAACGGCAATACAACATTAACTGGTTCCCGCGATCTGCATGAAAACTTTTTACCCCCATTTAAAGCGGCTATTGATGCCGGCGCCTTGTCTGTAATGACTTCTTATAACTCTATTGATGGAATTCCTTGCACTTCCAACGGTTATTTATTAACCAACATTCTTCGTGATCAATGGAATTTCAAGGGATTTGTTGTTTCAGACCTGGGCAGTATCGAGGGATTAGAAGGCTCACATTCTGTGGCTGAAAATATAGAAGATGCCGCCATTCTTGCTTTAACAGCAGGAGTAGACTCTGATTTAGGGGGCGAGGCTTATTTAAACCTGATTGATGCGATAAAAGGAGAACGTATTCTTGAAGCTGCTCTTGATACAGCCGTAAAACGAATCCTTCGTCTGAAATTTGAAATAGGTTTATTCGAGAATCCCTATGTTGATTCTGCCGAGGCCAAAGAAAATGTAAGAACACCTGAGCATATCGCTTTAGCCCGCAAAGCCGCTCAACAATCAGTGGTGTTACTCAAAAACAAAAACAATATTCTTCCTTTAAACAAAAGCATCAGTAAAATTGCGGTAATAGGTCCCAATGCCGATAATATCTATAATATGCTTGGTGATTATACCGCTCCTCAGGACGACGGTAATGTTCAAACAGTTCTCGATGGTATTAAATCAAAACTGAATGCAACGGCCATCGAATATGTAAAAGGATGTGCCATTCGGGACACCATGACCGCCGAAATTGACAAAGCAGTTTCCGCAGCCCGCCGTGCAGATGCCGTTGTAGTTGTTGTGGGTGGTTCAAGCGCCAGAGACTTTAAAACTAATTATATCGAAACCGGAGCTGCTGTAGTTTCAAAAAACAGTATCAGCGATATGGAAAGTGGCGAAGGATACGACAGAGCGACACTTGATTTACTGGGTAAGCAACTTGCCTTGCTTAAAGCTTTAAAACGAACCGGAAAACCCTTAATTGTGGTTTATATACAGGGAAGACCCCTGAATATGAATTGGGCAGCCGACAACGCTGACGCACTGCTTACTGCCTGGTATCCTGGGCAGGAAGGAGGAAGTGCAATTGCCGATGTGATATTTGGCGATTATAATCCTGCCGGTCGACTGCCGGTATCTGTGCCAGGTCATGAAGGACAAATTCCGGTTTATTACAATAAAAAGAACCCCAAAGGACACGACTATGTTGAAATGCCTGCTACACCCCTATTTAGCTTTGGTTATGGATTAAGCTATTCTCAATTCGATTATTACAATCTTAAAATTGAGGAAAAAGGAAGATTTGATTTTAATGTGTCGTTCATGGTAAAAAACATGGGCAAGTACGATGGAGAGGAGGTGGTACAGCTATACCTGCGCGACGAGGTGGCTTCAACAGTTCAACCAATAAAACAATTGAAGCATTTCAACAGAGTACTATTAAAAGCGGGAGAAGAAAAATTAATCTCTTTTTCTATTACTGAAAAGGACTTATCGATTATTAACATCGCAATGGAGCAAGTTGTAGAGCCGGGGCATTTTACAGTGATGGTTGGAGCCTCTTCAGACGATATCAGACTAACATCGCAATTAACCGTTGAATGATTTGTCGACTTCGTTGGCCTGGATATTTTTAGATCGATTGGTCGACAGCATTGATCGAAATTATAAGTTAAAGCAATGTGCATACAACAAAAAGAAACCACCGGGCAGCCGAACGGCTCCCGGTGATTAAAGGCAGGACATTGGTCCAGCAGGTTAGTATCGCCTTTGTGATTTTCGTTCAATGACAAGCTCCCGGCGTTCATTCAGGCGCAGGCGAAAAAACCAGTTCCAGTTGCCAGTCCCAGTAGGCAGAAAGCTATAAGCCGCAACCGCAAGTGAACCGGCATCCAGCATCAAGAATCAAGAATCGAGAATCCCCAGGGAGCGATGGCCTGTTAGTCCAAGCCACCCTCCGTAAACCAACAAACTAATACCCCGGATTTTGTTCCAGTCCCGGTTCTACCTTCAGGCTGTTTTCGTGGAACGGCCATACATAGTTGTGCGCTTTGAAAGAACGGTCTTCAATCTTTAAAGAGACCAAAGCCCCATCCACTTCGCGGGTATGCCCCAAAGCAGGCTGGTTCAACACCGTTTCAGCAACCTTCCAGCGGATAATGTCCTCGTAACGGAGGCCTTCCCCGGCAAACTCAATGCGGCGTTCATTGCGGACCAGGTCAATCCATTGTTGCTGGTTGTAACCCGCATACGGGGCCATGGTTACGTCGGCCAGCGCCATGTCCAGTCCGGCCCTGCGGCGTACATCGTTGATGCATTGCCTGGCCAGGTCGTCGATACTGTTTTGCATGATTTTCGCTTCGGCATAGGTCAGGAGTACCTCGGCATACCGGAGGATCCCATATTCCATGGTGCCACCGCTTTTGAAAGCGTCGGCTTCCGAAACAAACTTTTTAAACCAGTATCCCGATTTGCTGGCCCGCTGATTTTCATAGTACATCGGGTTGTTCCCGTTGTAAATATCGATCGCCTCCCCATAGAAAATATCGCCCTGTCCCATGATGCTCTGGCTGTACCGGGGATCCCTGTTCAGCCCCGGGTCCAGCTCATATTCCTTTTTCGTGTGAAGGGGGCACTGGTCGATGGCCCGTCCCTGGAGGGTCCAATACGAATCGACCAGCGATTTGAGCGGAACAACATACGATTGCCCGTTGCCCGTGCGGTAGTGCGGGCCAAGGTACTGGAACGAATTGGAGTTTCCGCCCCCGAAGCTTTCCCTGTCCCTGAGCATGATAAACTCACGGTTGTCCGAGCAGGCCTGGTATTGGAACAGGTCGCCATAATTAGGGTGAAGCTCCCACATGCCGCTGTCCATGATCTCCTTGGCCAGTTTGGCAGCCAGTTCGTAACGTCCATCGTACAGGGCATAACGCATCACCAGCGACTTAAACGAGTAATGGTTGAACATGTACGAATCGGTGGTATAGACCTGTTTGGGCAGCTTGTTGGCAATTTCTTCGTAGTGCGAAAACAGGTAATCCAAAATCTCAGCCTTTGGCGTTGCCGGCTGGATCGCCTCTTCGACCGAAGCAGGCTCCAAAAGGAAGGGCACGTTACCCCACCAGAAAGTCAGGCGGAAATAGTGCCAGTACCGCAGCGCCTCCAAAATGCTCCGGTATTTTTCCCTTACGGCTTCATCCTCCACATAAGGAACACCGGCATTGGCAATAAAGGTGTTTAACCGGCCCAGGTGTTTCATGTGCAGCTCATAATAGTACAGGAAAGCATCGGTATTGCTGTTGAAGTTGCCGTTGCCGATGCGTTGGCTGTGATGGCCCTCCACGCGTCCGTAGGCATTGTCCGATTTGGCATCCTGCATATAAAACAAAAGCTGGGCAGCATTAGAGGTGAACACATCCAGGTAGCTGCTGTAAACCACCCGCCGGAGGTCTTCCTCATCATTAAAAAACTCAACAAACGAAGTCGCTGTGGGGTCGGTCTTGTCGAGGAACGTTTCGCACCCCCAAAGAACAACCGCGATCAGTATAAAGAATATTTTTTTCATTGTTGTTAGATTTATTGGTCCATTAAAAAATAGTAGCCTGAACCCCCAGGCTGAAGGTTGCCATCCGGGGATAGTTCCCGTTGCCGCCGTCACGTTCAGGCTCAAGCCCTTCCCATTTGGTGAAGGTGAAGGCATCCTGGGCATTGAAGTATAAACGGACATTGCGGATATTGGATCCCACCTTCGGGAGGTTATACCCCAGTTGAATGGTTTTGATCCGGAAGAAGGAAGCATCGCCCAGCCACACATCGCTCAAATAGGCATTGGTGCTGGCGCCGGTCCACACCCTGGGAAAGCGGCTGTTTGGGTTTGAGGGCGTCCAGCGGTTGTCCATATACTCCTGCCGGGGCGTTCCCAGGTTGTTGCCCGAACCGTCCATCAGCACCGGGTAGCCTTCCATGCCGTTGAGGCGGCCCTTCCTTTTGCCGACTCCCTGCCCCAGTACCGAGAAGTCCCAGTTTTTGTATCTCAGGTCCAGGTTGACCGAGTAGTTATAATGGGGAAACGGGTCGCCCAGGTTCACCCGGTCCTGGTTGTTGATCACGCCGTCCTTGTTCTGGTCAACATACTTGATATCGCCGGGAAGCGTGTTGGGCAGTTTGGCGGCGGTGGCGTCAACTTCGGTTTGGTCTTTAAAGAAACCGTCGCTTTCATAGCCGTAATAATTATCTACCGCAATGCCGCGGTACCAGATTTTGTCGGTGTTGTCTTTAAAAATAAGCGTGTCGGAGGTGGAGTAGCCCGCTTTCAGCACTTTGTTCTTGTTGTCGAAGACCATCCCGCCAATGCTGTATTCCAGTTCTCCGGCCTTGTCGGTCCATTTGGCCGAGAATTCCCAGCCTTTGTTTTCCACTTCGCCAATATTGATCGAAGAGGTGAGGTAATAAGAACCGGTGAGCGGGGGAACGGGGAAATCGGAATAGATCAGGTCATACGACTTTTTCACGTAAGCATCGAAGGTCATGTCCAGCCGGTTTCCGAGCAGCGAAACATCCAGTCCCACGTTGGCCTGCTTTTGCTTTTCCCAGGTGAAATCGGGATTGGGCACACGCATGGTCCATCCCCAGGTGTTCACGATTTCCTGCCACAAATACGGATCGACATTTTCATTCCCGATCAGTCCGTAGGAAACCCTAAGTTTCATGTTGTTCAGTAACCCGCTTTCCGTAACGGCCGACATAAAGCTTTCGTTATGGATATTCCAGCCCAGCGAACCCGAAGGGAAAACCCCCCAGCGGTTGCCCGGTGCAAATTTGCTGCTGCCGTCGGCGCGCACAGTCGCTTCAAGCAGGTAGCGGTTGTCGAAGGAATAGTTCAGCTTGGTGAAGAATGACGATTTGGCCACCTCCCGGTAGTCGGTATAGTTGTAATTCATGATTTCCGACCCGAGGATAAAGTAGATCTTATCCAGCTTATGGCGAAGGTCGTTCTCGTAGTTGAGCAATCCCCGGGCCGTGACCTGGCTCACACTCACGCCCTGCTCCGCACCGACAGCGTTGGCCCAAGTGGTGACCGGTTTGCCGTCGCCGTCAAAGAACTTAAAAGTTTCCCGTTTGTACTTGTTCGCCGATTTGTTGATCATGTACGAGACATTCCCTTGCAGGGAGAAATTCTTGTTAATGTAAAACCGCGGCCTGAGGTTAATCGTGGCCCGGTCGTGAATGGCATTCCAGGAGCCGCCGTGTTTAATGGAGGCCACCGGGTTCAACTGGTTGTGCAGCATATAATGTTCCTCCCGGTCCGAACCGTAGTAAATGGCCTGGGTGGGGTTCATCTTCCAGGCGTTCTGGTAAAGCCCGTGACCGTTGGTGTTGGCATACAGCCGGTCAACCTGGAGCTGGTGGGCATAAAAGTCGGCCAGGAGCACAAACCGGTCGGCAATGTTGATGTTCGTGTTGAAGCGCGCGCTGAACTTGCCGGTGCCTTCTTCATCGTTCAACCCTTTTTCGGCAATATAGCCCAACATCAGGTTGAAGGTCCCCACACCGCCACCACCCGATATATTGGCCGAGGTGTTGTACGAATGCGCCGGCCGCTGCATCACTTCATCAAGCCAGTCGGTATTGGGGTAATTCAGCGGGTCGTCGCCACTTTCGGCATGTCCGATATCTTCGTCGGTGTAAAGCAAGGTCTGTCCCTGCATCTGTTTGGCTTCGTTGTTCAGCCGCATGTAGTCGGCCGCATTGACAAAGTCGGGCAGGTCAATCGGTTTTTGTATGGCCGACCAGGCGTGCAGGCTCACTTCAAACTTACTGGCGTTGCCCCGTTGGGTCTCGATAATGATCACCCCGTTGGCCCCCCTTGACCCGTACATCGAAGCCGATGCCGCATCTTTCAACACGCTGATGCTTTTGATCTGGTTTGGGTCAATGTCGGTGAGCGATTGCTCCATCCCGTCGATGATTACCAGTGGATTGGCATTCTGCAGCGTGCTCAGGCCCCTGATGCGGATCGTTCCCGGAACAGCGCCGGGAAGGTTGCTTCCCTGCATCAGATAGGCGCCCGAAACGGTGCCGCTGAAACCCTCTTCCAGTTTGAAGATGGGGCGGGTCTTGATCTTGTCCATGTCCACCACTTCGATCGACGAAGCCAGGTGTTTCCGTTCCACCTCGTTATAGCCGACCACCACCACCTCTTCAACAGCAACCTGGTTCTCGGTCAAGATCACATTGACGGTTGTTCTCCCACCGGTGCCAATCTCGTTATCGCGGTAGCCAATGCTGGTAACAATCAGGGTCACCTCGCCGGTAACCGACAGTTCAAACACTCCCTGTTCGTTTGTTGCCGTTCCGATGGTCGAACCTTTAACCAGCACATTGGCAAAAGGAATAGGGGCACCCTGGCTATCACGGACGGTGCCGCTTATTGTTCTCTGTTGGGCCCCAGCCGGTAAAGGGGGCAAAACCAGGATGGCCTGTAGAAAGATAAACAGGACCGTTCCATAAATACCCGGTCGTTTTTTTCGCGTTTTCTTCATTTTTCAATTGATTTTAGTTGGTAATTAATTATTGATTTGTTTGTTGGATAAAGGCATTGCAATCCAGACTGCACGCCAAGACGCCAAGTCGCAAAGAATTCTCCCCCTCTCACTTTCTCACTTTCATACCCTCACACCCTCTCACCCTCCCCCTCTCCCCAAGAAAAGGCATACCACGCCCATGAAGCAGAAAATTGGTTTCATACTTTTAAGATTTTTTAGATTATGTAACCGGAGGTATTAAGTTACCCAAAGGCCCCAGGGTTCCGGAAAACCCTAGGGGTTTACATTTGGGGGTTATTCATATTGCCCTTGCATTTACGGGGCACGTCTGGGGAAAATATAGCGTTTAAAATGAGGCATGACACTGGTTTTTAGTGTTAGAAATTAATACACTTGTTTTTTGAACAGACTCTCTTTTTGTATGGGAAACAATACAATGGTAACTCCCGGTAAAGGTATTCTTTGCGTATCGGTACCCTGCCGCTAAAATGATCCACCAGCACAGTTCCCGACCAGCCGGGAGCACCATTGCGCTTGAAGCAATACTCCCGGAACAAACTCCGGAAGCATGAAAATTTTGCATACCCGATCAAAGGGATTTTAAAACGTTTTTCATAACTTTGAAATGCTTTTGCGTAACATAAAAGTAAAAATTTAGCTATAATCATTTTCCTGCGGTTCCTGTGTACGCCAATACATTGCCGGGACCGCAGGAGATTTTTGCTCCGGGCTTTTTGTAGCCGGATCAAATGGTTTAGCTCAGTTGCTTTTAATTCATAGGCTGTAGAGTTATAATGACTGTGTAAAAATACGCAAATGTGTATTAACAGACAAGAAAATACACAAATATATTTCAGAAAAGCAAATGAGCATTAATGATCGTATCAAAGTTTTAATAGACATTCTGGCAAAAGGAAGACAAAATGTTTTTGCAGAAGCCACTGATATCAAAGTGACAACGATCAATGGAATAGTTGGTCCCCGACAAAGCGAACCCTCATTTTCTACACTTAAGAAAATTATTGATACCTATCCTTCTTTAAATATAAACTGGTTGATGAAAGAAGAAGGAGCACCGTTCCAAGAGTGGATAACGGAGGGAGAAATGCCATCAAAAACGGAATTAACTCTACATGATCAAGACTCTCTTAATAAGATTAAGAGCAGCATGTTTTTATCCGACAACATAAAAGCATTAAGAGGACATTTGAAAATGAGCCAAGACGCTTTTGGCCAAATATTGGGAGCTACAAGAGATATGGTTGCTTCATACGAGAGAGGAACCAATCCCAAGCTTTCCTTTTTACTTGCCATGGAGAGTCGTTTCCACATTTCATTTGAGGAGTTCATCTCCTATAATTTGAAGGAACATCCTGAAATATTGGAAAGGATTTCATCTCAAGATTAAAAAGGTTCTTTTATATCGGTGAAACGGAGCCATTGGCAGCCACCGGGTCTTTACTGTACCCGTTTCAAAGCTCCAACACAGCAAGGTCGTTGATGGAAGCACCTTCCCTGCGGGTAAATGCTGCCCCTATCTCTTCTTATTTTGAATGAAACTAAATTATGCCCGATTCACTGATTTATACTGCGTAATTACATAACTTGTGGGATCGAAAAAAAAAACGGCATTGGGGACAACACAAAAAATCATTAAGCTCAGTCAGACAACGCACCGGCATATTCCTAATACCATGTACACGGCGCCAATAGCCCGGATTGACAAACCATACACCATCCATTGTTTTCGGCATAGCATGGAAACGCATTTGCTGGAAAACGGGACTGACTTGAGATATAGCCAGGAACTATTGGGCCATGGCCTGACAAAAACGACAGAGATTTATACTCATGTAGGTAAACGTTATATTGAGGGAATAAAAAATCCCTTGGATGACATTTTTGACGATTCAGCAAAGACTTTGCTAAAAGAGAAATAACAACCATATTTGATGCACAATAGTTGGCAACAAGCCGAAAAAAAGCGCAAAAAAGTATGTATCATTTTAAATTTCATGTTTTTGCGCTTTTGAGGAAACGGCCAGTTGCCAACAAAGTGCATATTTAATAGCTGGGCGGTGTTTCATGGACAAGTCCGTGCAAGTTGTTTTAAATTTTTTGCCCGCGCACATTTTCGGTTTTTGCAAAACCGTTGGGAAAACTAACTTGAATCGAAGTACATAAACTAAACTATTAACTAAATGAATGAAATCGAACTTGAATATGCAGACTATTTGATCAATAAACTGCAAAACAGCATCCAGCCAGCAGATGATACAGATTGGCGAGACAATAAACTCAGGTATATTGAAAAACTTAACAATAAGGGAATAGATGACGTAATCGCAACATTAGAATCAGAGGGGTGGATAAAAAGACACCAATCATCAAGTATGTTCTCGCTGGATAAACAAAAAATATCGGTTTTGAGAGAATATGGTTCTTACTCTAATTATTATAAAATATTACAGCAACAAAAAGATCAGCACATCAAAGACATTGATTTACAAAGAAGAATCAATGAGCTTCAAAATGAAAGCCTTGAATATCAAAAGACAGTAAGAGAACGAGACGATAAGATTGCAAAACTTGACATAAAATTAAAAAGACTTGAACTAATACAAAAATGGTGGTGGCTAATAAGCATCATTTTGTTATTATCTGGATGGTCTCTATCCTTTTTATAAGTTTAGAAAGTTTGTATCCAATATTAACAAATAATATTGCGCTAAGTATAAAAAAATAATTATTGGAATTCTCCATTTTTTAGGGAATAATGAAAACATAACTTGATATTTTTTAAAAATATAACTTAACTAAAAACTTTAACTATGATTGAATTAAACTTATTTGAGAAAAAGGCGGATAATAAATTATATCCGCTAAAAAGAGATTTAAAAGTTCGCTTCATACCAAGAATAGGTGAAACAGTAATCTATGAAAAATCAACTTATGAAGTTGCTGACATAGAATACGACATACCTGCTATTGGCGAAGAGACCGTAAATGTTCTGCTTCACTATCGTTTTTCAACGCTTAAGCTTGAAGTTCCTGAATAAAATCATCACATTCTGATTTTATTCCGTTTGAGTTCACAAAGCATTTCAGTTATGCCATGAGATATAAATTTATTAAATCTTGGCATGTGAATACCTGAAATGTTAGTTAATGTAGTTTTGCTAACTCTAGCAGCAAAACGATAATTTGATTTATTAAATGGAGAATCTGACATTATTTAAAAATTTAAGAATTAAAAACCCTCCCTAAAAAAATTTAAAACGGAAACGGCGGCACATTTACTAAGCGCATGGAGGGATCAAACGCTACTAAACATGCACCAGCCCGTTGTGTACAATTTTAACAAAACTGACTGCATGCATTTAAAACAAACAGAAAATGACTTTAACGATTCTCATACTTCTTTCCCTTTTTGACTTTATAAAGTCTAATATTTGGGCCATAAGCTTTGCCGCGATAATAATTTCATTAGCTTCCTTTTTGTTTGTAGTTTTTGACAAAGTGAAAACATGGAATGAAAATTCCCAAATTAAAAAATTGAAAAAGGATAAAGCAATATTACAACCAATCCTTGATTTAGACATAAATAAATTCAGAGATGTTAGGGTAGAAAAAACACCAAATAGAACTAGCACGATACATAAAGCAGACTATTCAAACATTTATAGTCTTTTTCAATCCATTTTTACAGACAAACTTTCCAATAAGGTAATCGCTTTAAAAATTGAGAAAATCAAAAAGTTGAAAGATGAAGATTTGATTACCATGAAGAATGCCCCGGGAAGTAATCATTTTTCTATGCAATTCAATCAAGACATTAATGAATTAATTCATGATGTAAAAACTTATTTATCAGTAATAATTTGACCTAACAAACTAAAAAATAAAAAATGTCAAAAAAACTAAGAAGGGACCCAATTTATATTGCTCCAGAAATTATTGGATGGCTGGATGAAGAAAATAATCCTGTAGTTTTTGATGAAAAAAATAACCAACAATTAAATCCAAGAAATATTGATGACAAGATTATTATTTATGAAAGGCAAGTTAAAGGTTGGTTTCTTTCTCCTGCATCTAATCTCATCAAGTACCGAAATAAAAATAAAGGATTTATTGTACTCATGATTTGCCTTTCATATTTGGAAGGTGTAGAACAATATAGACAAGGAATCCAGAGCCACGGGAATAGTCGTAATTTCTTTGTAGCTGCATTAGAAAGAATGTATTCTGGTGTTCATAGTGAGTATAATCTGAGAGAATTTTATTCTCAAGCAAGATGTGGATTATTTCATAGTGGAATGGTGCAAGGCAAAATAATTATGAATAATCGATTTTCTAACAGTTTAGAATTTGATGGATTAGACATTAAAGTTAGTCCAATGAGACTGCTGGCGGATATTGAAAATGATTTTAATGAATATTTAAGAGAATTAAGGACAACTGTTGATATAAGGGAAAAATTTGACAGAATGGATTCAAATATTAAAAAAACAATACCCAATAAATAGGAATATGAGCGGCGTGCAGCGCCCAGCGATTATTCCCGGCTCATTGGGATATGCACCACGCTCTTTCGGATCTACACAAGCTTGGCGAAGCGGCTGGTCTGAATTTGAAATTCGGTCCTTATTAAGCTAGGATTTATAATCCTGATGATTAACACTTTTAAAAACGAACAACACAACAACCAAATAACAGATATTGATTCATTATAAATTAAACCATTAACTTAAAACTTAAAAAGATGAGTAATACCATGTTTATTCTTCCGATTCTGATCGTTCTCGTTTACCTGGCGATTTTCGCCGGAGTTCTTTACTTGATTTACACTTGGGTGACAAAATTCATTAAGCTGAAACAAGAGCACAATGACTTGCTACGGGAAATAATCAAAAAAATGGATCGTCCAACGGATGGATCGTTAAACCGCAACGAATAGTAGGACCCGGCTCATCGGAATATGCACCAACGCAGGCGGTTAGCGGCTTGCCGGATATGTCATCCGCACCTTATTAACGCCGGATTTTCAATCCGAATGGGAGATGGGAGGTTCAATGGTTTAATATGGAGCCGGTTGCACGCCTATTTGGGATACCCCCAAAGCCCAATGATGGACAAGCCCAAAGCCTCGATTGGGTCAAACCCAAAGCCTAATGCCGGACGGTACATAAGCCTAATGATGAACGGCTCGTTATTCCGCTATGGTAAAGTCCGAAGCTTTGAGTATGGCGATACCAGCCAAGAGCTACCGGCCTGCCTGCCCGGGCTTTTTGACGGGCGCCGGAATGACGCCAAACGCAGGCGCAGGGCGCAACCTTTCAGCGTCTGGCAGGCCTGAAAGCCATTGGCGGTTAACAAACAATCCTGTCCATCCAACCCATCCTGCAAATCATGGTTCAGACTTTCTAATCCGGCTCATCGGAATGTGCACCAACGCAGGCGGTTAGCGGCTTGTCGGATATGTCATCCGCACCTTTATTAACGCCGGATTTTCAATCCGCATGGGAGATGGGAGGTTCAATGGTTTAATATGGAGCCGGTTGCACGCCTATTTGGGATACCCCCAAAGCCCAATGATGGACAAGCCCAAAGCCTCGATTGGGTCAAACCCAAAGCCTAATGCCGGACGGTCCATAAGCCTAATGATGAACGGCTCGTTATTCCGCTATGGTAAAGTCCGAAGCTTTGAGTATAGTATGGCGATACCAGCCAACAGATTCCGGCCTGCGTCGGAATGACGCCAAGCGCTGGTGCAGGGCATCACCCCATCGGGGTGAAATGTGGGTAGCCCCGGGTTGTGCGACGAGCGGGAGCATTACCCGGGGTCATAAGATACGTAGATGGGAAAGGCGCATCCACCAACAGTTTTGAAACGGGAAAACATTGGCATGCCTGCCCGGCCTTTTTGACGGGCGCCGGAATGACGCCAAACGCAGGTGCAGGGAGCAACCTTTCGGCGTCTGGCAAGCCTGAAAGCCATTGGCGGTTAACAAACAATCCTGTCCATCCAACCCATCCTGCAAATCATAGCTTGTCCCGGCGTGTCGGGAGTTCAGACTTTTTAGCCTTTCCCAACCCGCAAGGCTAGTCTTCAACGCTTGGTTCACATCCGGAGCACAGCTACCTTACAGCTATGATACAGCTAAGATACAGAACTGCTACATTTTTATTGGACTTCTCCTGTGTGTTCACCCGGTTTCCAAATGGGGCTACAATAAAAATCTTGTCCATCCCAAAATCAAGTAATCATGTTCAGGACAATTAACGGCAATACGGGCCAAGACTATCTGTTGTAAAGATAGATGTTTTGGTATGGCGACACTAGCCAACAGGTTCCGGCCTGCCTGCCCGGCCTTTTTGACGGGCGCCGGAATGACGCCAAACGCAGGCGCAGGGCGAAACCTTTCAGCGTCTGGCAGGCCTGAAAGCCATTGGCGGTTAACAAACAATCCTGTCCATCCAACCCATCCTGCAAATCATGGTTCAGACTTTCTAATCCGGCTCATCGGAATGTGCACCAACGCAGGCGGTTAGCGGCTTGCCGGATATGTCATCCGCACCTTATTAACGCCGGATTTTCAATCCGCATGGGAGATGGGAGGTTCAATGGTTTAATATGGAGCCGGTTGCACGCCTATTTGGGATACCCCCAAAGCCCAATGATGGACAAGCCCAAAGCCTCGATTGGGTCAAACCCAAAGCCTAATGCCGGACGGTACATAAGCCTAATGCCGGATAATCCATAAGCCTAATGATGAACGGCTCGTTATTCCGCTATGGTAAAGTCCGAAGCTTTGAGTATGGCGATACCAGCCAACAGCTACCGGCCTGCCTGCCCGGGCTTTTTGACGGGCGCCGGAATGACACTAAACGCAGGTGCAGGGCGCAACCTTTCAGCGTCTGGCAGACCCGGCTCGTTGGGATATGCACCAAAGCAAGCGGTTTGAGGCTGGTGCGGATATGCCATCCGGTCCTTGTTAGCAGGGGATTTTCAATCCGTATGGGAGAGGGGAGGTTCATTGGTTTAAATGTGGAGCTGGTTAAAAGCCTAATGCGGAGGGCCTACCCCCGCTCTGGGATTAGAGCAGCTGTGCACAGTACTTTGACAAGCAGTTGCGGGCTCTATCGGATGAGCTGCGTTGCAACTGCTCAGTGCCAGCTGTGACAACTAATTAAAAAATCACTTGGAGGTATTTAACAACTGCGCAATGCATCCTGCATCCGAATAATTGCAAAACACGATCGTCTTTTTTATAAGGTTCCTTGAGGGGACGAAAGAAAATTGATTTTTTATTTCTAAAATTGCATTTGTATTGAGAGAATAATTAGTTGCAAAAAATGTATAAATAATCCTTAACCCATGGGCAGACCGTTTACGCTAGTTTTAATTTTCTTCCTTGCTCTTACAGCTTGTGAAAAGGATAATGCCGATCCCGAAGACGGGCCAATTACTACAATATTATTGAGTTCAAACACCTACAAAGAAAAGGGAATTGAACTCAATTGGACAGCTTCTAATGACAGTATTCTATCCTATCAAGTATGCAGATTTGTAGGGAAAATTGTGGAATCCTACACCTACAATTTCGAAACGCTTGCCATAGATGTTAACAAAAACACACTGAACTTTATTGATGACGATATACCCAATGCTCCTTTAGTATCCTATGTGATTCTGGGTGAAATGTTTGATAGCGGTGATAATCGGGGATGGTATATCTTTAGCAACGTGGTGGAATATGTCCGGGAGGTTCCTTTAGACAACTGAACCCCGAGCTGGTTAAGATATGTCGAAGGCTGGCGGCGGCTGCACGGCCCCGGAATTTCGGGGTGCAATTCCGGCCTCTTAACCGGGGATTTCTAATCCCCAAAAGGAAACGCAGGCTATGTGGACAATGCGGCTGGTGCGGATATGTCATCCGCACCTTAATAATGCCGAATTTTCAATCCGAATGGAAGATGGGAGGTTTTTTGGTTTTGTATGGAGCCGTTCGAAAGCCTCGTTTCGAATGGCCCGTGATTTTGATCCGCCCCGGTAATTCCGTTCGTCCGCAAATAATCCTGTTCATCCAACCCATCCTGCAAATCCCAGCTTGTCCCGGCGTGTCGGGAGTTCAGACTTTTTGACCTTTCCCAAAGTTCGAAACTTTGGGAAAGTTTACCAGCTATGGCCTCCTTGGTACCTTCTGGCAGCTACCGGCCTGCCTGCCCTTTTTGACGGGCACCGGAATGACGGTAAACGCTGGTGCACAGCATAACCCCAGCGGGGTTAAATATCTGTAGCCCCGGGTTTTAACCCGGGGTTGACAACGGCGATAGCAAGCAAGGCGCATCCACCAATAGTTGTGAGAAGGGAAAACATCAGCATGCGCCGAAATAACACCAAGCCCTGGTGCGGAGCACAACCTTCCAGCGCATGGCAGCTCCCAACCAGTCGGATCAGGCTTTGACAGCGTTTCCAGCACAAGCCAACAAATCGCGGTTCAAAAACCGCGACACCCGGGGGTGCAATGAGCAGGCTTTGGGGGGAAACCGTTAGCGGGTTGAGCCAACCTGGAAGGTTTCCAAAAATCTTTCAGGTTTCAGCAGGCCGATCGCCAGCGGATTAGTCACAAGCAGGCGGTAAGGTCTGATGTTTTGGTATGGCGATACCAGCCTGCAGCTACCGGCCTGCGCCGGAATGACGCTAAGCGCAGGTGCGGGGCGTAACCTTTCGGCGTGGATAATCCGGAGCAAGCTGACCCCCTCGGGGCCGGTAATTGGCAAGCTTTCGGCCCGGCATAGGTCACAAAATTTCATGAGTTCACCGCTGTTTTAAAAATGGGTTGGCTTTCCGGTTTCCCGAAAGAAGCCTGCCAATTAGGCATACCTGCTGGCATATATTTACACTCGTGCGGGAGCAAATCTTCATAATTTTCAGAATTACAGCTTAATCTTTCGGAAATTATAGGTTAATCTCTTCAAGCCTTTAAGTTAATCTTTCCGTGATTATAACTTAATCTCTTCAAGACTTTAGGTTAATATTTTGGAAATATTAACTTACAATCTCAACCGGGCTGGTCTGGGTTAATTCTGTTCTCCAGGATGCACCGTGCTTGTTGAAATCTACCAAATCCGATAACCATCGGTTGCTGTTGATCAGTAGGACTCCGAATGGGGTAAGTATGGAGACTCTTTATCCGGCACCAATGATTTTGAATAATTTCTTTCGTTCGCAAATAATCCTGTTCATCTACCCATCCTGCAAATCCTAGCTTGTCCCGGCGTGTCGGGAGTTCAGACTTCCATCCCTGGCGTTTGGCCGTTAAAACAATGTTTCCCAGCTATAGCCTCTTTGGTACCTTCTCGCAGATTCCGGCCTGCCTGCCCGGCCTTTTTGACGGGCGCCGGAATGACGCTAGATAAAACGGTCGAAATTGTGCCAGCATGGTATTTCGGTGTCATAGGGATTTGAAATTAATCCTGACAGGTTTCAAAAACCTGTCAGTCAGGATTGCGGAAATAAAAAGGGCCGAAACCTGCAAATTCTGGAAGTATCAGGACATCCTGCTCCTCCTGATCTCGCAAAAGCTGTAGCCGATAGCGCGGATAGGGCATGCAACCGTGCCCATTGGAACCCGATTCAACGGCAAATCGCACAAGCCGACACACAACCAAAGTTTGCAAAAGAGCTTTTTTTTGCCAACACACCGTAGCTATTTTATTACTTTTAGGATTTATAAAACATTGATTAAGGATTAAAAAATAGATTCAAGCAATTATGTATGAAACCAACCGCATAGAATACAAACGGGAACTCAATACCGATGTTGATATTGAAAAGGAAGTCATTGCTTTTCTCAATTATCACGAAGGCGGATTAATTTTCATTGGTATCGACAAACAAGGTAAAATATTGGGGGTTTCTGATATTGACGGTGATATGCTCAAAGTAAAAGACCGCATTAAGAATAACATATTACCTTCAGCTATGGGGTTGTTCGACGTAGTAACTGAAACCAAAGAAGGCAAAGAACTGATTAAAATAATAGTTGCCGGAGGTACAGAAAAGCCTTATTTCAAAAAGAAATTTGGGATGACAGAAAAAGGCTGCTTTATCCGTACTGGAACAGCAGCCGAACCAATGCCACAGGTAATGATTGACAAGTTATTTGCTTCTCGCACCCGAAATTCTCTTGGGAAAATAAGGTCACACCGTCAGGATTTGACCTTTGAGCAACTCAAAATTTATTACGAAGAAAAAGGTCTTACTCTTACAAAACGGTTTAAGCAAAATTTGGAACTGTTAACAGAAGATGAAAAATTGAATTACGTAGCTTATCTGTTGGGCGATGAGAATGGAACTTCTATTAAAGTTGCCAAATATTCCGGCACCGACAGGGTCGATTTAATTGAAAACAACGAATATGGCTATTGCTCATTAATTAAAGCAACCAAAAGGGTTATCGATAAACTGGAACTTGAAAACAAAACTATTTCAAAAATCACCCCCAAAGAGCGTATCGACACAAGACTTTGGAATGCCGTCGCATTGCGTGAGGCGATTATAAATGCCATTATCCACAACGATTATACCCGCGAAATCCCACCAAAATTTGAGATATTTTCAGACAGGTTGGAAATAACCAGTTACGGCGGTTTGTTCGAAGGAATGACACAAGAAGATTTTTTCGATGGATTGTCATTACCAAGAAACAAAGAACTTATGCGTGTTTATAAAGACTTGGGGATGGTTGAGCAATTGGGTTCTGGTGTGCCACGTATTATACAGGCATATGGCAAAGACTGTTTCAAATTCGCCGACAGCCATCTACGTTTAACTCTCCCTGCGACAGAACAAGTCACCACGCAAGTTACCACGCAAGTCACCACGCAAGTCACCACGCAAGTCGAAGAATTGATAAAAATATTTACGGGAGAACATACACGCCAAGAATTACAAGACAAACTAAATTTGGCAAACAGAGAGCATTTTAGAAAAAACTATTTGCAACCAGCATTAGATGTAAACCTAATAGAATTGACCATACCTGAAAAACCTAATAGTAGCAAACAAAAATACAGGTTAACAGAAAAAGGCATTTTAGTGAAAAATAATTGAAACAAACATAAGCCAACCCCCTGCTCCCCAACACCCTACTGGAACCAGCTTTTGGGCATATCCTGATGGACAAGGAAAATTTCCTGACGTCAAGAAATAAAGGCGGCAACATCGTAAAATTTTCGCAGGCAGCCTGTATGTTAAAAAATAAATTATCACCCCGGCTTTTTCCGGCCGCTGCCGGAGATTAACAGAAGAAAACCAAAACCGTCAATCCCCGCTGGGGAACTTCCATTATATAGCTGGTTATTCTATGGATATTTATTCCCTCCGGGAAATTATGATCCTACCAACCATCCAGCAACCCGTTTATCCTGCTCCTCGGGATCTGTCGAAAGCAGATAGAGGCTCATGCGATATGCCATCCGCACCTCTTAGCTTGTGATTTGCAATCACCAAAAGAAACGTGGGCTATTTGGACAATTCGGAGTAGCGAAATTGCTATTTTTACAGGGTCAAAAAAGAAATCATACAATCAAACTAAACCGGAATAAATGAACTCCCCCCTTCTTAACCAGCTAAAAGCCCTTCGCCTTGGGCAAACCCCTTACGGCAAAGCGCCGCATAAGCCCGTATTGCTGTTGGCGGTGATTGATGGATTTGAGAAGGGCTATCTTTTTGAGCCGTTGGTTCCAATTAGTCCAGCCCTATTAACGGGTTTTCACGATTATTGGAAGCTGTTGGTGCATACGCCACATGTTCCAAACTTTTCACTGCCATTTTTTCATTTGGGTTCGGAGCCATCCGGCATCTGGCAATTACAAACCATGCCGGGCAAAACCATTCCGGTGACTAAAAGCAACAGCATCAAAAGTTTTAAAGCGTTGCAGGAAACGGTGCAAACCGCTCAATTGTCTGGGGAGCTGTTCCAGGCCTTATCCCATCCAGTTCAACGCGAAGAAATAAAGCAGGCGCTACTGGAACGGTATTTTCCAAACACAGGCCAACGAATAACCGAAAACTACCCAACTGCCTCCGATGAGATCCGAAACGACATGTTGTACGACCCGGGCGAGAATTATGCCCGTAAGGTCATTCAACGGTTTGAGCAACTGAACCCGGCTGAGCGCGAGGAAGAAATCATTGTTCGAAGCCATATTTTTAAAAAGGCTATTTTGCAATTCTATGAAAACCGTTGTGCGATCAGTGGGTTAAAGATCGAAACGCCCAACCAGGTGTCGATGGTTGATGCATGCCATATTGTCCCGTTTGCCGAGTCGTTTGATGATACGATCCCCAATGGGATTGCCCTGGCGCCCACCCTTCATCGAGCTTTTGACCGGGGTTTGTTGACTATTTCCTCTGAATACCGGGTCGTGATCAACCCTAAAATAAAGGATTACTCACCGGCTACCGGTATTGAGCAGTTCAATCAAAAAGAGATCTACCTACCCAGCAACGTACGCTTTTTTCCTTCGCCTGAAAAACTAAAATCTCATGGTAAGCGATTTGCTTTTTAATTGCACCCGCTCCCCCGGCTCATCGGTATATGCACTAAAGCAGGCGTTTTGCGGCTGGGCCGCCCCGAAATTTCGGGGTGCCGTCCGGTCCTTGTTAACGGCGGATTTTCAATCCGAATGGGAGAGAGGAGGTTCACTGGTTGAATAGGAGGCCGTCTCTCCCATATGTGGTAGAACACCTCTCCCATATGCGGTAGAACATCTCTCCCTTATACAGTGTGCCGTCTCTCCCCTAATATATCCAAAGTAGATTCCGGCCTGGCAGAAGGTACAAAGTTGCATGCATTCACTGCACCTTTTTTAAAAATAGGTTGGCTTTCGGGTTTACCCCGGTCTACCCCTTGTCTTAGCGTAGCGGTGACAGCCTGTCCCGGTAACTTTCGGGAAGGGTTTTGCTGTCTTGAGTTTTTAACTCATTTTATAAACCCGCTCCTCAGGATCTGTCGAAAGCAGTTTGAGAATAGGATCAGTGTAGGATCAAGCCTTGGTTTTTTTGCTATTTGGTTCGCCCCGGTAATCCCGTTCATTCGCAAATTATCCTGTCCATCCAATTCATCCTGCAAATCCTAGCTTGTCCCGGCGTGTCGGGAGTTCAGACTGTTAGCCTTTTCCAATCCGCAAGGCCAATCGTCAGCACTTGGTCCACACCCGGAGCACAGCTAAGACACAGCTATGACACAGCTAAGACACAGCTAAGACACAGGACTGCTACATTTTTATTGGACTTCACCTGCAGGTTTAGGCTGCCTTTTCCAAAGTTCAAAACTTTGGAAAAGGTTACCAGCTATAGCCCCGTTGGTACCTTCTGGCAGTTACCGGCCTGCCTGCCCGGCCTTTTTGACGGGCGCCGGAATGACGCCAAGCGCAGGTGCAGGGCGCAACCTTTCAGCGTCTGGCAGACCTGAAAGCGTTTGGTGGTTAAAATGATATTTGAGGCTGGTGCGGATATGTCATCCGCACCTTATTAACGCCGGATTTTCAATCCGCATGGAAGATGGGAGGTTCATTGGTTTAATATGGAGCCGGTTGCACGCCTATTTGGGATAGCTCCGGTCTGCCCCTTGTCTTAGCGTAGCGGTGACGAGGGGTGAGCTGGCAGCCGTTTGCAACGGCAATCGTTAAAGTATGCTGCAAGCAATCGCCGTGGCACAGCACAAAAAACTGCATGCATTTACTGCTTTTCAAAAATGGGTTGGCTTTCGGGTTTTCCAAAAAAAGCCTAGCAATCAGGCATACGTGCCGGCATATATTTACACGCGTGCGGGAGTAAATCGCTATAATTTTCAGAATTACAGCTTAACCCTGCTTTTCTGGATATCCACAAAGCAGGCGTTCGGCTGGACTGGATATGCCATCCGGTCCTTAATAACCGGGGATTTGCAATCACCATGATCAGGCCTGGCTTGACAACCGTTCTTCCAAATACTTTGAAATGAAATTGCTAATTGACAATCACTCCTTCATATTCCGATGAACAAGGGAAATTTCCTGACGTCACCACGAAAATTTCCTGACGTCAAGAAATTTATTTGTTGACGTCAACAAAAAAAGTCGGCAACATCGTAAAATTCCCGAGCTGGTTAGGATATGTCGAAGGCAGGCGGCGGCTGGACGGAATTTGCAATTCCGGCCTCTTAACCGGTGATTTGTAATCACCACAACTTACCCCGGCTCACCCGGCTCATCGGGATATGCACTGAAGCAGGCGGTTTGCGGCTGGACCGGATATGTCATCCGGTCCTTATTAACGCCGGATTTTCAATCCGCATGGAAGATGGGAGGTTCATTGGTTTAATATGGAGCCGGTTGTACGCCTATTTGGGATAGCCCCAAAGCCTAATACCGGACGGTACATAAGCCTAATGCCGGACAGTCCATAAGCCTAATGATGAACGCTCCATTACCCTAATGGTGAACGGCTCGTTATTCCGCTATGGTAAAGTGTGTAGCTTTGAGTATGGCGATACCAGCCAACAGATTCCGGCCTGCGCCGGAATGACGCCAAACACAGGTGCGCAACATAACCTGCTCAATAATAGGGATACACCATGGTGAAAAAAGAGGTTCTGCATTGTTTGATTTGTTCATAAATTAAAACTGTATCGTCGTAAGTGTGAACTGAAAAATATTGAAATGGCGATTGAAAAATTTGAATATCAAAATTTATTAAATGAGTTGGTTGTTCTGATTGAAAAAACCAAAACACAGGTAATTTCTCATGTAAATAGCTCATTGACTGTATTGTTTTGGCATGTAGAAAACCGAATCTTAACTGATAATTTACAAAACAAAAGAGCAGAATATGGAAAACAAATTGTCGTTACTGTGTCACGAGAATTAGTTGAAAGATTCGGAAAAAATTATGAAGAAAAGAATTTACGGCGAATGATCCAATTTGCTGAAAAATATCCGGACATTGAGAATGTCGTTACGCTGTCACGACATTTGTCATGGTCGCATTTTCTTGCACTGATTCCGCTGAAAGAGCAGGGAGCAAGAGACTTTTATGGAAACCTTGCTTATGGAAGTTTAATCGGTGTAAGAGAATTGAGAAAGCAAATCGAACAAAAAGTTCATGAAAGAACAGAAAATGCCAACATCCAAATTTATGACAGTAATAAAATCGAAAAAGGAATTTTTAAAGACCCATATTTTCTCGACTTTTTGGAGTTAAAAGATGGATATCTGGAAAATGATTTGGAGGCTGCAATTCTGAAAGAACTCGAATTATTCATTTTAGAATTAGGTAATGGATTTACATTCGTGGAAAGACAAAAACGGATGATAATTGACGGAGACGACTTCAATCTGGATTTGTTGTTTTATCATCGCAAATTAAAAAGGTTAGTAGCAATTGAACTTAAAATTGACAAATTCAAAGCCAAACACAAAGGTCAAATGGAACTGTATTTAAAATGGCTGGATAAATATGAAAAACAAGAAGGTGAAAAATCACCAATTGGACTAATTCTCTGCGCCGTTGCCCGCTTAAAAAAAGACAACAAGATGGAACAATTTGTTACGAAAGAAAACAAAAGAAAGCCAACGCACAAACAGCACATTTGCAATTCGCACAAGCCGACACACAAACCCAAAATTGCAAAAGAGCTGTTCTTTGCTATCGCACCACTTGACAATAATGATAAATTTTTGACACCCAATGTAAAAATATTTGACACAAACAAAATACACAAACCGCCTACAGTATTGAATATACTGCACTTACAATACTGGCATTGTGATTGTTGAAAGATATAAAAACATAACAATAGCAACTAATGAATAACAATATCAAAATAGTTTGGCGGAAAATTAGAAACGAAAAAGCGTTGCCATCACTAAAAATAGCTGGTTTGATACTGGCATTCGCCATTACCATTCCGATGGTTTGTAACATTACTTATCAAAAATCGTTCGACCGATTTAATTCTGATTCTGATAGGATTTATAATGTTTACATTGATGAAATTTATCGTGGCACTTCTGATATTTATGGAGAATGTCCTTTGGCGATAGGTGCGTACCTAAAAGATTTGTACCCCGAAGTGGAAAGTACGACACGTACCAAAAATAAATCGGATGTGGTTATTTCCGATGGATACGAAAATGCCGTTAAAGAGGATATTCTCTTTACAGAACATTCTTTTATAGATGTTTTCTCGCTTGATTTTATTTCAGGAGATAAACGGTCGTTTTTGAATCAAAACAACGAGGCATACATCTCAACATCTCTCTCTGAAAAAATTTTCGGTTCAATAAATACCGTCGGGAAAATCGTAAAAGTTAATGAACAGGAATTTACGATTGCCGGGATTTTCAAGGATTACCCGCTTAACTCGCACCAAAAATTTTCGGCATTGTTACCGTTAAAAAGCTATGTTGACAAATATGACAGCTACAGTTGGGAAAGCTACGAATTTTTGACTTACGTAAAAGTTAAGCAGGGAACGAGTGCTCAATTTTTCGAAGAAAAATCACAAAAACTTATTTCCGACTATTTGGTTCCGTGGGTAAAAACGCATTATAACCTCGACTATGTTTTTGACAGTGAAAATTCGATGAAACTGAAATTGCTTCCGCTTATCGATATTCATTTACACGGTGCATATATATCCAGTTTTGAAAAAGAAAGCGATATGTCGGTCATTTATATCAGCTTTGTTATTGTTTTGGCATTATTGCTTATCGCCTATTTTAACCTGATGGGATTTGCTTTTTCGAAAGGTAAAAAGCATCAATTGCAGCTAAACATTAAACGTTATCTTGGAGGTACGAAACAAGATGTTATTGGTGCATTTATCACAGAATCGTTGATTTTTACGGTTGTTGCGTTTGGCATTTCCATTTTGATTTTTTCTTTAATACTTCAAATGAACTGGTCCGTATTAAGTAACCTTTCAAACATCGCTTTTACCAACTATCTTTTACCGCTTGTAGCTTTATTCGGGTTTTCGTGTTTACTTGCTGTTATATTCGGCTCTATTCTTGGTGTTTATTTTACCCATATTTCACAAAAAACGAAAACCATAAAAGTCACTAATTATTCAACCTTCTGGTTAAACCGAGCAATGTTAATCAGTCAATTAGCGGTTTCAATTGTATTGGTTGCAAGCATTATAAGTATCAACAAACAATTAAAATATATATCCGATTACGACATCGGCATCGACACTAAAAACACTGTGGTAATCAATCAGGCATACAAGGTCGGTAACCATTATGATGCCCTCCGAAACGAATTATTAAAACTATCAGTAGTTGAAAACGTATCACGTTCAAATCAAAATCCGTTCTCAGGAATAACAACTGGCAGTTTTATTCCTAGTGATATGGAAAACCAAACGCCATACCCATTCCCTTATTTTCAGGTCGATGAAAATTATCAGGAAGTATTAAAATACCAAATTGCTGAAGGTCGATGGTTCTCAAAGAATCTGGCAAGCGATAAAAATGCGGTTTTGATTAACGAAGCCGCAGTACAAAAAATGGGCTACAAAAATCCGGTAGGAAAAGAATTCTACAATCTTGAGAAAACTGAAAAAATGGTAATAATCGGGGTCGTTAAAGATTTCAACTTTCAATCGCTGCACCACACTGTAGAACCGTTGGTATTTCGCTACTTAGGGGACAACGATTATTACCGTAACATTGTGATAAAAGGCAATGCTGAGAGCCGGGAATTGCTTCTTGCTGAAATCAATAAAGCTTGGAGTACGGTTATGGGTACTGAACATATGAATCATTACTTTATGGATGACCAAATCACTCTTTTGTATGAAAAAGAAGCCAATGCCAAACGGTCAATTTCCCTTTTCAGTTTGGTTGCCATCCTTATTTCTTGTTTTGGATTGTTGGGAACGGTATTAAATATCTCAAACGAAAAGACAAAAGAAATAGGTATCCGCAAAGTCAATGGTGCAAAAATTTCCGAAGTATTAATGATGCTTAACAAAGACTTTGTAAAATGGGTAGCCATTGCTTTTGTCATTGCCACACCCATTACCTATTTCGTTATGCACAAGTGGCTCGAAAACTTTGCCTACAAAGCAACTTTAAGCTGGTGGATTTTTGCTTTGTCAGGCATTTTTGCATTGGGTGTTGCGTTGTTAACAGTGAGCTGGCAGAGTTGGAAAGCGGCAACGAGGAATCCTGTGGAAGCGTTGAGGTATGAGTAATAAAAAATTTTGAGGCATTAATAGCCAACGCGAACATCCACACACATTGCCAAGTCGCACAAGCCGACACGCAACCCAAAACTTGGCAATAAGTGTTCCTGTTCCATCGCACAGCAATAAAAATAGTTGCAAATTGAAAGATAAATAATTGAAAATAGAAAAAAAGCCAGTGCCTAATAAATAGGGCTTTAAGCGGCACGAAGTGCCCAGCTTTGAGCCCCGGTTGAACTACAATCCGGGGCCCGGGTTTTTTTCTATGGACTTATCAATACTTTTTTGGTTTCTCAGCTTTGCTTTTTCAGGACAGATTTCTGGCCACAGTACGAACCGGGTCGGCTGGTTTTTTCATTTTGCTCTTCCTTTATGGCTTCGGTTCCCAACAGATGTTGGGTTTTCGCCGGTTTTCGCTTGGTTTGGATAATACAATTCCTGTCTGCTTAAATGTACAGACTGGTTTGGGACGGTAAAAAATCACAAGTGCCAGGCAGTGTTCTGGGCATAAAAGTCTGATGGCGAGCGTACCCGCGGCAGTTCTTCGATACGGAGCATGGTGCCCTGTTTGCAGAACGAGCACCGGTACACATCAAATCCGGTGAGCCGTTTAATCCGCTCCTGCGGGCTTTCTTTGGGCTTCAGGCTGACCTGCATCTTTGGGTTTTGTTTGTTGCGCAGTGCCCTGGCCCGACTGCTGTAAATACCATAGCGCCGAATCTTCACAAAGCGGTGCGGCAAAATATGCTGGGAAAACCTGCGTAAAAACTCAACTCCGTCGAGTGTTACCGGCTTTTGTTTGGCCCGGTCTGCATAATCCTTGTGCATAAAGGTCACGGTCTTGTCATTTATTGCAGTGATTCGCTGGTTGGTGATGGCTACCCGGTGCGTGTACTGCCCCAGGTATTTGATCACCTGTTCCGGTTTGCCCAGCGAGGGCTCACAATGCACCGACCAGGGCTTGCTCCATGCGGCCTTGATCAATGGACGGTACTTTTCTGATAGCCCCTTCTTTTTAAGTTCCTTTTCGATGTTTCCCATCAGCTTTGCCCGGAAAACCAGGCTGAGCTGTTTAACAGGGTAAAGAAACTTCCCGCTGCTGCCAACGGGTTTCATAGCCCCCGAAACTGTTTCTCCGGCTGCGGGAACAAGGCAATGGATGTGCGGGTGAAAACTCAGGTTCTGCCCCCAGGTGTGAAGTACGCACACCGCCCCGGTTTCAACACCAAAACGTGTGTAGCCAAACTGCCGCAGGGTTTCCCACACCGATGAAAACAGCCGCCCGTAAAACCATTGGCTATCCTGCATACAAATCGTGTTGAGTTGGTGCGGAACGGTAAACACAATATGGTAATGCTTGACCGGAAGGGTCGTTTCCAGCAAATCTTCCACCCAGGCTGCCTGCTTTGAACTTTGACACTTCGGACAGTGACGGTTGCGGCAACTGTTATAGCTGATACGGATCTGCCCGCAGCAGTCGCAGGCTTCTTTATGGCCGCCCAAAGCCGAAGTCCGGCAAACCGATAAAGCATGCAGTATACGCTGATGATAAGCGTTGGGGCGATACTTTTCAGTAAACTGCCGGCCAAACTTTTGGATTGCACCCGCCAGTTCAAACCCGGTCCGGCTCATTTCTTTTTACCGTACAGGGTGTCCAGCGGGCTGTGCGGCTTAATCCAAGGACATTGGGCCAGGTGCAGGTAAATCATGGTCGTGGCGATTTCGGAGTGCCCCAACAGGTCTTTCAAGGTCACAATGTTCAGTCCTTCCTCCAGCAAATGGGTGGCGTAGGTGTGCCGCAGCGCGTGCAGGTTGACCTGTTTTTTGATTGAAGTCTTTTTCAGCGTTTCGCGCATCACCCACGAAAGGCCGCGCACACTGTAACGGCCATCGGGTTCTTTCCCGTTAAACAGCCACACGTGCCGATTTTCCGCTGCGATGTACTTTTTTACCCCTGGCCCATGTACCGGGAAAGCGGGACGATCCGGTCCTTCTTGTACTTGCTTTGCCGGATGTGGATGGTTTTGCGTTCAAAGTCGATGTCCGACAGTTTCAGGTTGATTACTTCTTGGCCCCGCAGCCCGGCAGAATAAATCAGCGTGAGCACGATTCGGTGCTTCAGAAGTGTTGGCGCACTGAACAGTTCCCGCAGTTCCGAACGGTTCAGGATCACCGGCAGGCGGGTGTCCCCTTTCAGCGAGGGCAGGGAAATGGCCCGTTTGTTGTTGCCAAGCAGCCGGAAATAGTACCGCAAACCATAAACGGCATGTTTAAAATTACTGCGTGAAGGGGATTTGGCCGACAAGGCCAGCGAAGAAAGGTACTCGTTAATCTCATCGTCGGAAACCTGCTCAGGCAAACGCCCAAAATGAAGCGAGATTTGTGCAATACGCCGGATGTAGTTCTCCAGGGTACTGCGGCTTTGTCCGCGGAGGATAACCTGCTGATGCAACAGTTTGTACACTTTCTCAAACCCATCAATGGTTTGGATAGCTTTCTCAACTAATGTAGGTTCATTTCTTTTTTTTCATGATGTTGATATTTAAATGTGAAACATGGCCCCAATTTTCCAATAATCAATAACTTTGGTTCCGGCTGTCCGCCAGAGGCCGATTTAGTTCAACAAATTGTAAATTGCATTGCATGGTTCGTGTGGTGTCGTACGCTGGATTCTCGCAACATCGTTCCGTCTGGCAGGACAGGAACGAGCTCCGAAATCCGCAACGACAACTTACAAGTGACCGTTGCCAGCAAGTGGGTGTGCCTTAACGAACAGTGTAAAGGACAGTGCATATGAAAGTTTTGATGCTAATATTATTGACTGGAATCTTTGGAAGCGTTTATGGACAATCGATTCCTGGAGCGATTGATAATTATTTCAATAGGAAAGTACAAAAAGACTATAGAAATGAACTTCGATTGGAATTGACAGATGCTTTTCAAAAGGCGGAAAAACAATTCTCGATCGACTTAAATAATGTTGACACTTTGTATATCATTCGTGGATTAGATATTCAAAATCGACAAGCATATGGTAGATTGTGGAATCGTAATTTTAGACTGCATTATTCTGATTCAAAGAAATGGGAGAATAATAGAATTATTGGTCCAGATGTAAAGCTTTCTGACAATGACAAAGACAATGTAACAAGAAAATTTGATTCACTAATCGACAAAGCTGAGAATGGAAACTTTCAATTTTTGGAAAAGTATTCTAAAACGAATTCTGTACTTAGTGGAGTTTCATGGTTGATCTTGAGAATTTATAGAACAGGAAATAAAACAAAAGTTGATAGTTACTCATTGTCTGATTTTGATAAATTATGAGATAAAAACACCAGCTGGCAACAGCAAAATACCCGCAAGCCGGGGGTTTCAGCTTCGTTGACAGGAAAGTAATAATTTTGAAAAGCAACTCTCGTAGGAAGTTCATCGGTTAATTCCCGCCCTGCGTGTATTTGCGAGACGTTACCGCTAATGGTGAAAAAAGACAGCAGTGTATAGAAAAATAAAAAATATTATCATACGAGGAACCTTCTGTAAAAAAAATCGGTTTTTCTATACGCTATTGCGTAACTTTGTAAAGAAAATATAGAAATCTTTACACAATGAATCAGAAAAGTAGTAATTGGAAATTAAGCGAACTTCCACTCAAGATTGATGTTGAAACAAAAACTGTTTTAAAGAGTTTACCTGCAGCACACTCTGCGTTAGCCGAACTAAAAGGAATTGCTTCGACCATTCCCAATCAAATTATTTTAATCAATACTCTTGGATTACAAGAAGCAAAAGACAGTTCTGCCATAGAAAATATTATCACAACTCATGACGATTTGTATAAATCGGAACTAAGCCTTGATTCATTTAAATCACTTGAAGCAAAAGAGGTTCAAAATTATATTTCAGCTTTAAAGAAAGGATTTGAGTTGGTAAAAGAGAAAAAGCTAATTACTAATAATATCATCATTGAGATTCAAAAAGAACTTGAAAAAAATAATGCTGGTTTCCGAAAATTACCAGGAACTTCATTAAAAAGTTCGGCAACAGGTGAAACGATTTATACACCTCCTCAAGACACTATTGAGATAAATAAATTGATGTCAAATCTTGAAAGATTTATTAATGACCCGTCAATATGTGATTATGATCCACTTATAAAAATGGCAATTATTCATTTCCAGTTTGAGAGTATCCACCCATTTTATGATGGAAATGGGAGAACTGGCAGGATAATAAATATCTTATACTTAATACTTGAAGGATTACAGAACCTTCCTATATTATATCTGAGTAATTACATTATCCAAAATAAATCAGATTATTACCGATTACTGCAACAAACGCGAGATAACGAAAATTGGGAAGAATGGCTGCTGTTCATTATTCATGGAATTGAAAAAACATCAAAAGAGACAATTGATTTAATTATTCAAATTAGGGATTTGATGTTAGAGTTTAAATACAAATTAAGAGACAGTTACAAATTCTACAGTCAGGATTTATTAAACAATCTTTTTAAACATCCATACACAAAAATAGAATTCATTGTCAACGATTTGAATGTATCTAGAATTACTGCTGCAAATTACCTAAATAGACTTGCTGACGACGGTTTATTGAGAAAAGAAAAAATTGGAACAGGAAACTATTACATAAATGAAAGATTATTCAAATTATTAGTAAAAAGATAAAACCACATGGCGGTAATGTATAAAAATAATAGCCTAGACAGTAGTAAATTCAAGGGTTGTAGCCCGCTTCAACTTTCTTGTAACTTGACAGGAATTAAGCCCGCACTCGGCTACTATTCTTATACCAAACGTTAGCCGGAATAATAAAAAAAGACAGAATCAACTTAAAAACATAAATAATGAATCAGATTAAAAATTTTGCAATTTTCTTTTTTTTAGGACTAACAATCATATCATGTAGTCAAAAACATAATTTAACAGCAGAAATAGAGGGATTAGGAAGTGACACCATTTTTGTGGAATATGTACCTATTTCTCAATTCTATGAAATGAATGAACCTTTAACGGACACAATAATTTCCACCAACGATGAATTCATATTTGATTCTCCAAGTAATGAGCCTATCTTGACTTTTATTTTCCCGAAAAAAGGAGGATTTAAAAGAGTTGATGGTTCCCCATATTATCCACGTCATAAATATCTTGTTCTTTTAATAAAACCTGACGACCATATTACAATAAAAGGTAAACTTCACGAGTATTATTTAGACTATAAAGCAAATGGTTCAGAGTTTAATAAGGAGTATAGCCAATTAAGAGAAGGGTATATTCAAGAAATGTCACAGTCTGCAAAGATTGAATTACAACTTGACACCCTGATGTCAAATAATGGAGACAAGGAGGTAATAAACAATCTTTTCAAGGAGAGAAACGAAATTAATAGTATTGCCAATAGAGAAGAATTAAAGTTTATAAAAAATAATTGGGACAAAGAATTAACTGCTTATTACCTTACACGACAAAGACTTGATACATTAGGTAAATATTATGAAGATTTAAATGCAGACATAAAAAACGGAATTTTTAAAAACATGCTTGAAAGTCAATACTTAAGATTTCAAAAGTATGTAAAAGTAAGAGAAGCGGAAGAAAATATAGTAGAAGGAAAGATTGCACCAGATTTTAGTTTGCAAACACTCTCTGGCTCTGAATTTTCGTTGAGTTCAATAAACGACAAGTACATTGTTCTTGATTTTTGGGGAAGTTGGTGTGGTTGGTGTATAAAAGGCTTTCCCAAAATGAGAGATTATTACCAAAAATATAAGTCTGAATTAGAAATTATTGGAATTGCATGTAATGACACTGAAGAAAAATGGAAACTTTCTGTAAAAGAAAATAATTTGGACTGGATTCATGTAATAAATGACAGTGATATAGATAAGGATGTATCAGTAATGTATGGAATACAAGGTTACCCTACAAAAATTATACTTGACAAAGACAAAACAATAATTGCAAAATTTGTTGGAGAATCTGATGATTTCTACAACAAAATTGATGAACTGATAAAAAATTACAGGCGTTAATCGAGTAGACTGCCCCGCCAGTAGCTACTGACGGAGAGAGCCTCAAATGTCGTTAAGTTAAGCCATCAGATATCTCATTTCATGTTCAAGTATGTTGATGCCCATGATTTTTTGTTAAGTTTTCCAGCGTTTTTTATTGCTGTATTGCCATGTAAATTACGATTGAAAAATCCATTGATATTTTTGAAACTTCAACCTACGCACAATTTGATTTTTAAGCAATTGATTACGTTTGTGTTATTGGATTTCACACTTCATTACAACAGGGCATAGTTACCCCAGTCGGGACAAAACGTATTTCCCAATTACCACTCTTCCTGTTATGTGTAATTTTCTATCTTGGTTTTTTATATGCAGTAGGATATATGCGCTTGCTCTTCCTAAAGTTATGTGGGATTTTTCGGTTTGGCCTTATTATTTCAATATTTGCACAGAATAGTTCAAGTAGCAGAAAGAGATATTCTTTTACCTTACTTGCTGGACGAACCATTAGCAATATTACCGAGTCTTTCATTTTGCTCAATGCCTGGGTAAAGTTTAGTTGGTATGTGGCTTTGCGCCCTTTTGTCTGCTTTTTTATTTTCGCATGGGCAGGAAAAGCAAGTATTGCAGTAAGGTTCCCGGTAAATATCTTGGCATGGAAATCCTGTTTTACAGCCAAATAGATAAAACGGTCGAAGTTGTGCCACCCATTTCGGTTCAAGTTGTGCCAGGTATTTCGGTCGAAAGTGTGCCACGTGTTTCGGGCCAAGTTGTGCCACTGATTATACAGAAGAATGATTTCTATCTTATCGCTGATAACCAAACTCAGGGATATGGCCGCAAAAAAGATAGATATTATGGATGTACGACAATTAATCCAGTTAAAAATCAGGGGAGAGAGCAACCGCAGTTGCTCCTCCATTTTATCGATTCACCGCAATACGGTAAATTATTATGTGCGGCAATTGAAAGCTACGGGCAGCACCTATGCAGATTTGTTGCTGCTGGGCGATGCAGGGCTGAAGGAACTCTTTCCAAACCGAACGTCTTCGGACATTGACCGTTACGAAGAGCTGTCGCAATACTTCTCCTATTTTAAGCAGCAACTGCTTTTGCCCGGGGCCACACGGGAGGTTCTGTGGAAAGAGTACCTTTGCAAGCATCCGGAAGGCTACGGCTATACCCAGTTTAACGAGCACTTGAACGTATGGCTGGGACAAACCAAAGCAAGCGGGAAGTTTATGCATAAAGCCGGCGACAACCTGCTGGTAGATTATTGCGGTAAAAAGCTTCAGGTCATTGATAAATCAACCGGGGAAATCCGGGAGGTTGAAGTGTTTGTTGGCATCCTTCCCTGCAGTGGCTACACTTATGTTGAAGCCAGCCTTAGCCAGGGACGCGAGGACTTTATCAGTTCGATCAACAATTGTTTCCGGTTTTTAGGGGGAAGCACCAAAGCCATTGTCCCCGATAATCTAAAGTCGGCCGTTACCAAAGCCAGCAAGTACGAACCGGTTTTGAATAAAACACTGAAGGACCTGGCACTCCATTACGGCTGCGTGATCAACCCCACGCGTTCGTACTCACCCCAGGACAAGGCGATGGTTGAAGGGGCCGTAAGGCTGGTTTATCAACGCATTTTCTTTCCGCTTCGGAACATGGCCTTTTTTAGCCTGGACGAGCTCAATGTCCAGCTTGGTACCGAGCTTGAAAGATACAATGCCTGCCTGATGGAAACCTACCAGGCCAGCCGTCGCAAACTGTTTGTTGACCTGGAGCAGGAATACCTTCATCCATTACCTTCAGAGCCATATCAAGTCAAGCATTACAAGCGGGCCAAGGTGCAGAAAATGGGGTACATCTACCTGTCAGATACCAAAAACTATTACAGTGTCCCGTACCGTTACATTGGCCGCCAGGTTGAGCTGCAATACAACCGGAACACCATTGAGATTTACTGTGGATCTGAGCGTATTGCCTGCCATAAAAGGGTTTTCCGCCCCGGACAATACGTGACCATCAAAGAACACATGAGCAGCACCCACCGGTTTTACAGCGACTGGAGCCCGGAATACTTTAACAAACTGGCCCAAAACATTGGGGTAAAAACAAGTGAATACATCGCTTTATTGATCCGGCAGCAGGATTATCCTGAAACAGGTTATAAGCAGGCACTGGGTATTTTAAGCCTGAAGAAAGCCTTCGACAAACACCGGATTGAAACAGCCTGTACCATGGCCCTGCCCCATGAAAGGTACAGCTACCGTACCATCAAACGCATTTTGGAAAACAACATGGATAAAATGATGGAACCCACACCACAGCAACTTTCTATTCCTGTACACATGAACATACGGGGCCCTGAATCTTATAATTAACCATCTTAAAATAAATAGAAATGAACAATCAAAGCACCATTGAAAAGATGAAACAAATGCGGCTGTATGCCATGGCCGAAAATTACTACAACAGCACGCAAAACAACCTGCACAGGGATTTTACGCTTGACCAGTACCTAGCCTTGCTGATTGATCAGGAATGGGAATACCGGTACAACAAACGTATCCGGAACCTGATTGCCTCGGCGGGCTTCAGGTACCCCGCCTCGGTACAGGATGTAAATTACTCGGCCAACCGTTCCCTGGACAAAAACACCTTTGAACGACTGGCTTTGCTTGATTTTATCAAACGCGGCGAGAATGTGATCATCACCGGGGCAACCGGTACAGGGAAAAGCTACCTGGCACAGGCGCTGGGGCATAATGCCTGCACCATGCAACACAAAACCATGTACTTTAACTTTGCGCGGCTCGTCGACCAAATTAAACTCTCGAAGCTCGAAGGAACCTACCTTAAGCTGTTGAATAAGATTGAGAAAAGCGATCTGCTCATACTCGATGATTTTGGGTTAATGTCTTTTGATGACCAGGCAAGAAATGCCCTCATGGATATAGTTGAACTGAAATACGACAAGACCTCCCTGATCATTGCAGCACAGATACCGGTAAAAAACTGGCATGAAACAATAGGGGAAGGAACCATTGCCGATGCCATTTTAGACCGTCTGGTACATGCTTCTCACCGGATTGAATTAACCGGCGAATCGCTGAGGAAAAACAAAATGAAGAAAACTCAAATAATTTAATAATTTTGGTCTGGAAGTCATTCTTTTTTTGTGGCACAACATCACCGAAACAAGTGGCACAATTACACCGAAATATCTAGCCAAAGGGCTTTTCCCTGTAAAGGTTTCAATTTGTGCCCTGGATTTTAGGTGTTTGTACGATTCTTCAACAAACCAACGCTGGTGATACAGGTTTTCAAACTTTTCATATTCTATTTCATCCAAAAGGTTGGTTACCAGTACTTCTTTTTCCCCTGTATCAAGTTCGATACAAACAAAGCGTAGTTTCAATGACTTACTCCCCAGTCCAAGTTTTTTACATTTTTGGTTACTGGCTTTGCTTGCATAAATTTCTGCTATCATTTCTTTTTTACCCGATGCGGCCAGTTCCCTGGCCAGCTTCCATGAACCGACTTTTAAACGTGCACAAAAATGCATCCCTTTTGAAAGCAACAATGCAAACATCCAAAACGAAGCATAGTTCCTGTCAAAGAGGAGTAAATCTCCCTTTTGCAGGTGCCCAATGTGCTGCTCTGCCAGTTCATGTTCTCCTGTGCGGTAATTGTCAAGGCATGCATCAACCACAATATGATTCAGCATATCGTAAGCTTGCGACAGTTTTGCCAATATTATTGGTGTTCCGGTTTCAGATGTGTCGGCCACCCCAAATCCATCAATAATCTTTTCACTCATGGGCAAACGACAGGTAGAACCATCGATGGCTATCAACCTGTAACCGTGCCATTTTTCATACTCAAAATTAGAGTAAAAAAACTCAACCTGGTCGTGGTTCAACTCTTCGAATGCCTGATAGCCCAACTTTTTCCGTGCCTGGCTAAAAGCACTTTTGGTAACTTCGTTGGACGGCAATTCTTTATGGTGAAGTATTTTGAAGAAATTATCCAACTCTGTTTGTAGGGAAGATTTCAGAAGGTTAGACAAGAACAGGAAAACACCGACAAAACTTAAACTCCGCTGTCGGATAAAAGCTTTTGTGTCAGACCTGTGACGTTCTAAAAAATCTTGGGAAAATAACTTTTCTTTCAGCGTTTTAATAAGTTTGGCATGGTTTTTAGTTCAAATCCGATGCCAACTCCGAAACTTTTTTGATGTTTTTTCTGTTCATTATTCTATGATTTTATATTAATAACTACCTTAAATATAGCACTTTAATAGAAGATAAAAAAGTTATATTGAGCTGGATAATTGAAAGTTACGAACATTATTTTCTTAACTTAACGACATTTGAGAGAGCCTCTCACACCACTGTAGTGCGACAAGAAGTCGCTCAACATAACTGTTTAACGTTTACTGAATGATTAAACCCTGTGTTCCATCACAGGTAGCCTATGGACACGTGCATGCCGGGCAACTGGTTTGTGCGAAGCTGTCCGGACAATATAGCCTGTAAAGGATTTCCGTAAGGAAAACCTGTCATGGTATCGTCAAACCATGGAGGAGTTAGGCTTGACCGGTATGGTTAACGAATGTGAACTGCTGATAAATGCCGTGACGTGAGAATAGCGAAAGACGATGATACGCTATGACCAAAAGGTAAGGGGTATAGATAACAGACTCTGCGGTTTCTGTTACATGGATTGCGATTCCCCCGGCAAAGAGGCAGAACCTAACCCGGTTTGTTATGTAAGTGGAACTTGGTAAGCCCGTACTTTTTCCCGGGCAACCGGGATAGGCTCCCCGCAAGGAAAGTACAATAAGGTGCGGGTAAAGGAATGACAGAGAAAGCCAATGCCGTTGCGTAATGCAACTGATATGCCCACTTCTGTTATGGCACCCTTTTACGAGAAATTTACAGTAAGACTTTCAATGAGGAAAACGCAAATGAATCTGCCTAACAGTGGATGTGCATCCGAAACAATATGGACAAACTGGAATTCCATTCAATGGGACAAAGTAGCCCGTGCGGTTAAGTCACTGCAAACGCGTATCGTAAAGGCTGTCAAAGCAAAACATTTTCACAAAGCTAAAGCTCTCCTGCTCCTGCTTACCCGTTCGTTTTACGGGAAGCTGCTGGCAATTCTAAGGGTAACTACCAACAAAGGCAGTAGAACCTGCGGCGTTGACAAGATTCTATGGAATACGCCACAAAGGAAATGGAAAGCACCTCCAGCAATAATTGTCGCTGTTGTTCAGCCTCTTTTACCAATATTTTTAACGCTTGTGTGCCAGAATCATGTTGGAGTGAGACTTCTTGGCCAAGCCATTTCATAAACCGTTTCGACCAGTGGGAGCCTGATTTCTCAAATTGAGGAGGAAATGGAATTCCATAAAAATACAAGAATGATTTTATTCGTTGCTTGAACCTTACCATGTCCTTGACCATTGTGGCCCGTATACGGACAAGTGACCGGTCTTCCAATGTCGATTAGCCAGGAACATATATTGCCGTTAATTCGCCGGCCCTTAACGAACGGGCAAGTTTCCGGCTGTCGGTCGGGTCATCTTTCTGTAATTGTTCCTTTTGTGAAGTGGGAACATCCGCAGGGTTGGGAACCATGTTATTTATCCCCATGGCCTTTAATTGATAATGGGTCCAAAAAACACTAAAGCCAGCTTCATAGACCGAATAGTAATCTGCTTCGGGGAAATTACGTTGCAGGTAATTACACAATGTTTCAGCACAAGCAGGCTGTGTAAACGTTTTGTGCATTAGGGAGTCAGTTAGTATGGTGACCGTCCAGCTTTTCAGATGGACATCAATTTCGACAAAAATATTTTGTCCTTTAAAATCTAATCCCGTCTTTTGTGTTTGCATAAGTCTTTGATTTTTATTGGTTATTACTAAATCAAAAATAATACTCTTTGGCTTATGCTTCTTTTTTAGAAGCACGCATTACAAACATAGGGACTCGCTTGAGCGAAGCGGAAACGAGGGGCAAGCTGGTAGCCGTTTGCAACGGCAATGTGTATAAGCATGCTATAATCATTTGCCCGGCGTACTTCACAAACTTGCATAAGCTCACTGCTTTAAAAAAAAAAAGCGGGTTGGCTTTCGGGTTTTCCAAAAGAAGCCTAGCAATCAGGCATACGTGCCGGCATATATTTACACAAGTGCGGAAGTAAATCGCCATAATTTTCAAAATTACAGCTTAATCTTTCTGAAATTATAGGTTAATCTCTTCAAGACTTTAAGTTAATCTTTCCGTGATTATAACTTAATCTTTTGACGACTTTAGGTTAATATTTTGGAAATATCAACTTACAATCTCCACCGGGCTGGTTTGGGTTAATTCTGTTCTCCAGGATGCACCGTGCTTGTTGAAATCTACCAAATCCGATAACCGTCGGTTGCTGTTGATCAGTAGGACTCCTATTAAAACCTACATGACCCTCCGAAAACCGCGACCACAGGCGATGTACGAGACTTTAATACAAAAGTTTAGCACCTCCGTGGTAGCTACGAAAACCATCATTTATAATAATTTTTAAACTTTTTCATGAAATAAGGATAATTATTTATGAAAAAAGCGTAACTTTTCACAGTCAAGAATTAAAGACCACCCATCACTAACCCAGAAGACCCAAAAAATCACTGGGCAAAAAAAATAAGTTTTATGAAATTGGAATAGGATCAACAACCCATGGATGTTGAATGGCACTTGCAATGATGGTGTTCGGGGATTCATTGGTGTAAATGCGGGAGAACAGGAGGCAGTGCCAGTCATCACCTAGTATTGTACAATGTGAGATAATTGTTGGATGGGTTATCAAGCTCTATTTTATGCAGAAAAAAATATACGGAGCAGCCGAAAACCGAATAGAGTAGGCACAAAAATTTGACATAAATGATTATGAGCCGCATTGCAAATCTTTACGCAGACGAAGTCAAAAAACATTTTAAAGTTCTTTACGCTAATTGGGAGCCGGGTGCCCCAATTGAGTTAGGAGACTATGGTATAATGGATGGAAGCATTTTTATACCAATGGGAAAATTAAAAAATGATTTTCCAGAATTTAATGAGAATATTATCCAAGTTTCTCCTGACCCTTCAAAAGACCAAAAAGAATTTAAATCTGAAAGAGGTGTAGAAGTTAATCTCGCAACGAAAGGTTCGATAAATTCAGTAGGGACAAAACTGGTAAAGGCAGCATTAGAAATAAAATTTTCAAAAAAGAATTCAATTTTTTTTAATGCGGCGGAATGCACAACGACTCGCATCTCGAATAAAGCAAAAATTGGTGAAATTCTAAAGCAACTTCTGAAGACCGAAAAGTGGCAAAAAGAATATTGTGTAGTTACAGATATAGTCAAAGCAGGTAAAACCGTTATAGCTATTTCCCAAAGTAATAACTCAGGCATTTCATTTGAAGCAGATAGTCCAACGATTGAGAAAATAAATCTAGCTGATGCAAGCATTGAATTTAACTTAACCTCTGAAAAGAGCATTGGCTATAAACTAAATGCTCGTGAAGGATTAGATATTTTGATAGGTCTTTGCAAAATAAAAAATCCGTTTCTATGGTGGGGTGGTGATTTTAAACCTAGAACATCCATGATGCCAGAGTCAATGAAATATAGAATAGAAAATTTGCCTGGCATCAAAACAAAAGATACTATAGATGAACTTATATTTGGACAAATGGGAATGGATTAACTTGAAACCCTGCTCATTGGGGCATGCACCAAAACTGGCGGTTGACGGTGGTCTCCAGCTCCTCAGTATCTGTCGAAAGCAGTTTGAGTATAGGATGAGTATAGGATCAGCATAGGATCAACCCTGTTCATTGGGATATGCACCAAAGTTGTCGGTTTGCGGCTGGACTGGATATGCCATCCGGTCCTTGTTAACGCCGGATTTTCAATCCGCATGGAAGATGGGAGGTTCATTGGTTTAATATGGAGCCGGTTGCACGCCTATTTGGGATACCCCCAAAGCCTAGTACCGGACGGTACATAAGCCTAATGATGAACGGCTCGTTATTCCGCTATGGTAAAGTCTGAAGCTTTGAGTATGGCGATACCAGCCAACAGCTGCCGGCCTGCGCAGGAATGACGCTAAACCCTGGTGCAGAGCGTAATCTTTCTGGTGCGCAAGGGATTGTAATCGACAAAACGATCGAAATTGTGCCAGCTTGGTATTTCAGTGTCATTGTGTCACAATAAATGGACGTGAGGAGGTTTGCTGGCAATATAGAGCCGGCGTAGAATATCTGCTGAGAAATTCAAAAACTTATACCGGGAAGTTCAGAAACTTATACGGGGAAGTGTTTAAACAAATACTGAGAAGTTTCGCAAGCATTCAGCAAACCCGATCAGGTCTCCTAGAAAACTGCAATCGCTCTTGCATAGTTTCTCTAAAATGTTCAAAGAACTTTGAGTGATTTGGGAGACGGAGAGGCTTTCAAGCTATGGGACCAGTGAGTGAATGAAGCACAATTGAATAGATTTGATTATTTTTGATTAAAAAATTGAATTATGGCAACAATTTTAAAATCAGACCAAAGAGAATTTAAAGCGAGCCCGAATAAGATTGATCCATTCCAGATATTCACAGATACGTCGCGAGCAAATATGGGAATAAACCCTGAAAACCTGAACTTTGATTTAAGACAGTTGAATCCTGGCCAATATTCAGCTCCTTATCATTTCCACCGGTACGCAGAAGAATTATTTATGATCATTTCGGGTTCTGCAACATTGCGAACTCCAAATGGATTGGAAATTGTAAATAGCGGAGACTTAATATTTTTTGGAAAAGGAGAAACCGGAGCACACCAACTCTATAACCACACCTCTGAAGTGTGTGTTTACCTAGACATCAGAACTTATTTGGGATATGATATTGCCGAATATCCAGATTCGGCTAAGATCCTGATTGCCCCATCCTTTGAGATCTTCAATAAAGACACGCAAGCCAATTATTTTGATGGAGAGACGAACATAAAAGATCAATGGAATCGACTTGAAAATGAAAACGATCATACCAACCGCGAATAAGCCGTCGCGGTTTCGGCCTGGCACAAGGTACAAAGTTACATGCGTTCACTGTTGTTTCAAAAATGGGCTGGTTTTCCGAAAGAAGTCTCACAACAATGACCGGACTCTCGATAGAACCCTGAATATAGATGAATGGTAGTTCAGCGATAGATCGACCCTTGGTTTTTTTGCGATTTGATCCGGCCCGGTAATTTTGTTCGTACGCAAATAATCCTGTCCATCCAACCCATCCTGTAAATCCGGGGTCAGACTTTTTAAGCTTTTCCAAAGTTCGAAACTTTGGGAAAGTTTACCAGCTATGGGCCTCCTTGGTACCCTTTGGCAGCTACCGGCCTGCGCCGGAATGACGCCAAAAGCAGGAGCAGGGCGAAACCCGGAGTTTCACCTAATGCTGTTCAAAACTGCCGGACGAACCAGTAGCTTGCCAGCTTTTGGGCATGTATGAACAAGAAACTCCCCGATGATTGTTATAATAATTTATGCCCCCCACCTTTCAGTTCTGCTTACGATATCGGAAAGCCCCACCAACCTTATTATTTTTAACTGGTCTTCTTGTTCTTCTTTTATGACCACATATTCAAAAACCTGATTTTCTTTAATCGGTGTTTCTGAATTTTTTACGTCTTGTAAATGCTTTGGATATATGCGAAAAAAAAGCAACTCTCCGCTAACAATGTCAATTGCTTTACCAACGACAGGCATTTCACGACAATTGTAGCTCGCGTATAAATAGTCTACGTGTAAAATCCGGCACTGACGAAGCAGGACTTTTGAGACCCTCAGGGCTATCGGTTCATTAATATAGTTTCTTGATGAGTTAAGGGCAGGCAGAAACTTGACAATGTCTCCAACTTTGGGGACAAAATCACAGCTATCAAAATGAAAGAAATAATCACTGCCATGCGGGTAATCTTTTTTCAAAATAAAACCTTCACTTTTATTTCCGTCCACATACAGGATCTCACTTGTGATGTAGCCGATCCTGTCAAGATCTTCGTCTTCTTCATTTAACAGGTTTACTTTAAGGTCATTTTCTATGACAACTATTCTTTCCGGCTGGTAAGCTGACAGATCATCTTGACAGATTACCATTTCTATAAATTCATGGTGTTTCAATGAATAAATCTTTAAGAACCTTTCATAATAGCAGATAATAATGCCGTAATGAACATCGGGCAGCTCTTTATGGAAGTAAGACGTGATCCCTACCTGCCCAATGAATTTCAGGTATTGCCGCATGGTCAGGTTCCTCTTTAACATTGACAGTATTCCACGATCAGAAACCAATATATCGGGATGGTATTTTGAAGGTGACTTAACATCCAACTTGCTGCTTAATAAACTCAAAGAACCTTGGCCCGGTATTTCTGAAATATTTTCTGCGGAGCATAAAGTTTTAAACGTAACAATCAAATTTTCTTCATCTTCTATTTCTTGAACAGACCAATGATGAAAAAACCACCCGTTTTCATTATTTACAGTTATATTACAATTGGTGATTTGAAGTTTTACTGTTTCTTCTTTGAAGTTTGACAACCCAAATTCCCATTTATCCTTGCTTTTTGTAATCCTGCAACCTGAATAGGGCAAGTCAATCTTGTTATGTGCCGTATGAATCGTGATCATGCCTTGCTCCGGAAACGTTTGTGTTGGTTCTACTTCCTGGTTTGATAGGAGGACTGCCCGTCCCCCTTTGTGCTTTATTGGCAACAAACCAGTAATAAGAACGTCCAGTCCTTTATTCACCGAATAGGTTTCGTTCACAAAAATATGTGGCCCGTCTTTTTTGTTAATAATCAGTTTGTTTCCTTCCAAAAAACGGAAAGGAACCTGCGTGGAATGACCAAATTGAACAAATTGGCCTTGTAACTTTTCAGTAAGAAGAGAAAATGGGATTGCTTGCAATTTCGGCATGTGCTTGCTGTAAATTTCATTCCCGTTTTCGAGAAAAAATTCCATAAACGTGCAAAAGCCGCTCAGCTGATTAAATTCATATAGTTTATTAATGGCCAAGTGAATAAGTTTCTCATGATACAGGAATGTCCCAAGCTCTCTCAATATAATTTCCCAAGCAAGCTTTTTCGTGATGTGAAAGTCGATGAGCGTTTTCAAAACGCCTGAATTCCTCGAAATATCATAACCGGCAAAACAGTACCCTTTTACGGCATCGATATCATGCTTGAGTATCGCCAGAAAAACTTGATGCTCCGGTTTGTCCTGATAATATTGCTTTAACTGGTTTTCAGACTGGGAGTTTAATAATTTCTTTCTTAGATTTCTTAATCTACGGTAGATCGACCCACAAAATTGATATTCTTCGAGCGATTGACCAATGATATCATAGAAGTTTGTAAAATCCGGAGTATTGTCACATATCGCGTTTGAAATTTTTTGGATTTGCGTTTGTTCGGCCAGGCCGGTATATTGCAAGGCACAAACACCATGCTGGTCTTCATCTTCACCATACAACCAAATGGTTGCCCAGCTTAAATGATGAACAAGGTGATGAATAAGCTTCCTTGAATCAAGGGAAGCAACAGCGGCAAACAAATTCCAGATTGGCATGGCACTGATACCTTTTCGCAGGAACAGATCCTTCCACAGAATCAGATAATTGGACAAATATTTTTCAGCAAGCCCATAGATATCCGGCCTTAACGGCTTGACTGAACAGGCAATCGCACAGGCAAGGTTGATCCCCTCCCCATTAAAATCTGACGGATCAAAGTCGTCAATTGGCTTTTGTCTTTCAGTCTCCTTTTGTCCTTTAAATATGTATTTAAAAAAAGAAACGGCCTGCTGGTTGTCTTTAATGATCTCATGGCATAGCAACAAGGCTTCGAACCAGGTTTTCTCTTTAAAATCAATGCACAATTCGCCCGATGTTTCGTATATCCGCTTCAGTTGAACGGCGCAAAAATACTCTTGGTAAGTTTCATGGAAGAAGGATACGTTTTTATTTTGGCTTATTTTTATGAGCAGGTTGTCCAACAATTCATCGAAGACCGTAGTGGCCGAAACTGTACTGTTTAAATCTTTCAGTTTTTCAGCGATTAAGTGTTTAAATTCGGCGATTGAAAGGCTGACATACCCAGCTTTCCGCATTTCAAAGGCGATTAATGACAAAACATCTCGTTTGGTACCAACCGGGACCTGCTGTTGCTTTTCTTTTTCTCTTTGAAAAATTGAATTGATGAATAACTCATATAATAACCCCCTGCTTTGAGGAACCATCCCGTTTTTGCTCACCGAAAGTATCATCTTCAGCATTAACGGGCTATAGCATAGTTTAAGCAGATTGGTATCCTGTTTTAGCTGGTCCCATATCTTACCGGAATATTTGCCTGAATAATTTTTTATGAAAGCACTGACCTGACATTCATTTAAGTCGACCATCTCAAAGACCGGAATATCAAAACACCTTTCAAAATGAACTTTGCGTTCGGAAATGATAATCGAATTTTCGCGGTATCCACTAAGCCAAGAATTAATCTCGTCACAAGCCTGCTTTTTATATTTCTCATTGATTTCATTTAAGCCGTCTATTAATATTTGCAGCCGTCCCCGGCTTAAATTTTCACAGGCCCATTCCCTGCTGGTATTTTTTGAAAGCATATCCAGAAACGTGTTGTCAGTACCAAACTCGTTGGCATGGATATAAAATGGAATTTGTTGCCCTGCATCTCCCCGCAAAACTGATTTTGCACTGTCGTGGCATATTTTAAGCAGGGTCATGGTCTTGCCTGATCCTGGCTGGCCAATAACTACGAAATGTTTTGTGTCGTTTGCGATTTTAAGGATGCTGTCAATTCTTCTTTCTTTAGCATTTTTATCGAGTGAGCCGTCCGATGATCCTTCATAGTCCGATAATTCACCCAAGTTGTCTTCCTCAAGCAATCGTTCATGGGCATCAATGACCGTGGAACTAAAAACTTCAATCTCATTAATATTTTCCTGTCCCGAAAGTTCGACATATACCCGGTCAAGCTCCCCAAAGATTTCATCTTCCAGTAGCTTGACGATATGTTTTTCAAAGGCCTCTTTTGAATTTTCCATTCTTTCCGCGACGTTTAAAAGTTCACTGCAAGTACCACGATCTGTTTTTGTTTATTAGTAGTACAGATTTTTTTGCGCTTCACAAGTTACACAATTCTACAGAAAAATGATTTGGGGAAAAAATTATTCTATTTGGAAACCAGCTACAGCCTCTTTGGTACCTTCTGACAGATTCCGGTCTGCGCCGAAATGACGCCAAACGCAGGAGTGAATTCTAACCTTCGACGGATGGCTGACCTGAAAGCGTCACCAGGACAGGTTAACAAACAGCGGTTCGGAAACCGCAACACCCGAAATGGCGCGACGAGCCGGGTTTGGGTGAATCCGTCAGCGGGTTGAGTCAACCTGAAAGGGTTCTAAAAACCTTTCAGGTTTCAGCAGGCATCGCCAGCGTATTAGTCGCAGGCAGGCGATTACCTTTCCTTTCTTTTTTATATGAATAAAACGATTTAGTGTCGGCTATGGTAAAGGTTGATGTTTTGGGCATGGAGAACCTAAGACTCGAAACTTCTTAAGTAACTTATTCTTCAAACAACTGGTTTAGCGCATCAAAATAATCTTCTTTCCAGCCCTCCGCAATGTTCTCGTACGCCTCGTCCGGAATATTGGTGTGCACGATTTCCATACTTGTTCCAGTTCCATCTTTGTGCAATTTGATGGTAACAATCGACGGTTCGTCCTGCTCCCCAAAGTACCATTCCTGAACCAGCTTGTGATCTTTGACAAATTCGAGGTTTTTGCCACAGATACTTCCATCCCAAAGCGAAAACTCGGTGTCGGGCTTTTCTTCCATCACCGCATCTTCGCCCGTCCAAATCTCGAGCATCACCTGGTTGGTCAACGCGTTATATATATCAGCCGGATTAGCAGCCAGACGAAAGTACTTTTTATAATTCTTCATGAAATTGATTTATTGTCGTAATTCGAATCTTGAATGTTATGAGATCAGCCCAATGAGTAAACTCTAAATCGCCTCAACATGTTAATTAACTTTCTCACGCCGAAAAATACGCTTATTTAATTTATAGGCAAACCCAATCGTAACAAATTCTTTCACCTGCCACCGGGGCTCCATAATTGCGTTTCCTGCGCTATCCTCTCCCACATTAAACAAAACATTATCATCAAAAATGAAATTCAACTGCATACGCATGTTCATATAATCATTCAACCGCATCACCACATTGTTTTCCCAGTCCACATCAAAATTTGTAAATGGCGAGTTGTAGTTGATAAACATCTTATACTTCATTTGATAGGAGATATCCGGTGTGAAATCTTTTTTGAAGAAGACATCAGCATTCAAACCCGGCTCCCAGTAACGCTTTTTACCTTCCTCAATTCCATACTTTGTTGGATCGACCGCGGCAGTATCGCGCACTGAAACCGTTTTGGAGGTAAAGGGTGAAAGAAACAACGAGAAGTTGTTGTTGGGTTTATAGTCCAACCCAATCTTTATCAGTGTCTTTGCAGGCGACATGTATGCCGAAACTTTATTCTCACGATCAGGATACTTATATCCATTAAAAATCTGGGTCTGGAAATCATATTCCGCACTGTAGTACCACTTTTTAAAGGCACTCAAGCCAAAGCGCGAAATAAACTCAAACTTGTCATCATTCTTCTGAATCTTGTCTTCCGAAGGTTTCATCCATCCATTGCGAAACTCCAGCGAGTTTTCCCATTTCACTTTTCGGTATGAATAGTTGGCATAACCTTTTAAGATCATCAAGGTTGACAAAGACCCAACCCCTTTCTTCCAATATTTATTGACCGCCGTTTGTGTGAAGCCAACCGTTCCATCGCCCCCCAAAACCCAAGGCGTGGTAATTTGGTATCGTTTATCAATCTGTCTCAGCTTACTTTCCGGCTCAAACTGGTCAAAATTATAGTCCTTGGTACGTTGCGAGGAAAAGCGTTTCAAAGTCACCGCATCATCAATAAAAATCTGCATACTGTTTTTAGCCGTATTCTGAATCCTGATTCCAAGCGAATCATTCTGCTCATTCTTTAAAAACATCCGGCTGTAACGCGAGACATCATTACGCAACCAAACCTGGGTGGAATCGCCTTCGTTGTTTTTCACCCATACCTCTATGGAATCTTTCTCAGCATAATTCGTCAAAACATCAATCATCCGAGCTATTGAATCGTTTACCGATTCCATAACCTGATTGTTGTACCTTTCCAAAACCCGGTAATTTTGAGTTTTAACAGAATCCTTAAAATTGAACTTTGCCCGTTGTGCATAATCCCAAACATATTGATTCCGATAAGCCTCCGACACCGAATCGACATAAGATTGCAAAGCATTACTGTTGTATTGCAGGCGCGCGGTTTCCAGGAAAGCATTCTTCGCGCTATCGAGTCGCTGCAGGCGCCTGAAATCGTCTGGGCTACGAACCAACGAATCGGGCAATGCATCAAAGCCTTTCAAGCTATCGGGTAAGATAACCAGCGAATCACGAAGCAAAACATCCTTTTCTCTTGGTTCGAGAAGTTTCACCTTGTCGTTCATGTCCACAAACAATTTCTCCGGCACAGCAATCTGGTCTTTAACAATGGTTGACTCAATGGCGCGCTCCAGCCGATCAAGTTGTTCGCGAACTTCCGAATATGGAAGAAAGCCTTCAACATTTAAGCTATCGGAAACGCTCGCAGGCGATCGGTAAAAAAAGTCGCCATCATGGCTCTCGCGGTAGATTTTGAGTTTATGCAGGATCGTATCAATCTTTTCATCTTCAACAAAATGAACCAAGCCCTTCAAGCTCTTCAGAAGCTCAATATCCCGGGGTTTCCAGTCGTTTTGTTGTTCTAGAAAAAACTTCAGGTATTCCACACTTACTTCAACAGAATCGACTGCTGAATGGTTCTTTCGGGTCATTTCGTCGGCCCAAGAATTAAAGTAGCAAGATGTTATGATTAAAATAACAGCGAGTGTAAATCTGTTCTTCATGAATCCAACGGTTTATTTGGCTTAACTTACAAACGATACTTCAAATAAAATCTTGTGCAAGACAAGCAAAAATTAAGCCATAATCCTATTTCCATTCCCGATAAGGGTGCTGCGATAAGTAGGAATTGTGGTATTTCACCTGCCCTGTAACTTCGGTCGCCACCCAGGCAGGCAAATTAACCTGCTCACTTTCACTTAGTAACTCCAACTCAGCCAGCACCAGCCCTTGATTGGCTCCGGCAAAGAAATCAACTTCCCACTTTTTTCCATCAACCCAAATCAGATGACGCACTTTTTCAACTGGAGGATAAATGGACAAATCAAGTAGCTCCCTGGCATCTTTAGGAGGAATCGGATATTCATACTCTTTTCGGGAAAAACCTACCAGCTTGCCCTTGATGGTTAAAAAGGCTGACTCATCGGTCAATCGCACACGCACTGTTCGCTCCGGGTCTGCTTGCAGATAAGCCTGAACCATCGCTATTTTCTTCTCGGCTGCAGGCAGCAGCTTTTCGTCGACCAAAAACTTCCGTTCAATTTCAGTTGCCATCACTATTTAATTTTTAGCAAAATTAGAAGACCGAATGAGATAAGACAGTATGAACGTGGAAAAGATTTTCAAATCATTCATCTTTCAAGCAAGCCGTAACTCCCATTTTCCCTTTTTTAACCAAAAAAAAAATCTTTAACAGCCAAAGTATGTTGAAAAACACCCAACTCAATCAATCTTTCTGATAAAAGTCTTATGATTATTTCGTTCGGCTTTCCTAAATTTATAGCAAATTGAATAAATGATTCTCCAACGAAAAACACGAAGTTCAATTCACGAACAGACCTTGCCTCCAGTTGGGCGTTTACTGACAACAAATTACCTATTTAGTCACTTTACTAAACAACTAATTCCATTATTTATGAATCCAGTACAGTACCTAATTAAAAATCTGGCTGATGAACACGGACGAAACCGGGCAAATCTTTTGCCTATTCTTCAGGGTGTTGTAGAGCAAGAAAAATACTTGTCGGAGTATTCCATGATCGAAATTGCACGCGAGCTAAACCTGAGTGCAGCCGATGTGTACGGAACGGCCACATTCTATTCATTTCTGGAACACAAAAAAATGGGAACCTACCTCATTCGGGTGTGCAAAACCATTACCTGCGCCATGAAAGGAAAAAATCAGATTCTGCTGACCATTGAAAACATGCTAAAAATCGGGCTGGGTGAAACCACCTCTGATGGTAAATTTTCTTTGCTGCAAACCAATTGTCTCGGGTGGTGTCACAAAGCGCCGGCCATGCTCATCAATGATGAAATTTATACCGAACTAACGCCAGAGTCGGTGCGTGAAATTTTGACTGAATACCTTAAAAAATAACAAACATGGTTGCACATTCCTATCAATTAAAACGCGCTGATTTTATTTTCAAAAATGAAAACGACTGGGAACGAATCCTGGATAAAACACTCAAGCGCCCCCCCCGGGAATTAATTAACGAGCTCATGAGTTCGGAGTTAAAAGGCCGCGGAGGCGCAGGTTTTCCAACCGGTTTGAAATGGAAGCTGACAGCAGAAGATCCGTCGGACGAAAAATTTGTTATTTGCAATGCCGATGAAGGTGAGCCAGGAACATTCAAGGATCGCGAAATCTTATCGAAAGTTCCTTATAAAGTACTGATGGCCATGGCCGTTTGTGGCTACGTAATCGGGGCTAAGCAAGGCTACATTTACCTTCGGGGCGAATACAAATTTTTGGTTTCCGAACTGACGAAGGCAATTCAGGAGTTCGAATATTATTGCAAACAGATTGGACACGACTTCTCGATAAAAATTTTTCTGGGTAGCGGGGCCTATATTTGTGGAGAGGAAACTGCTCTCTTCGAATCGATGGAAGGCAAACGGGGCGAACCACGCAACAAACCGCCCTACCCCAGCTCCAACGGCTACATGGGAAAAGCCACGGTGGTTAACAATGTTGAAACACTAGCCCATACCTTCACTATTTTTAAATATGGGTCCAAAAAATTCTACGACCTTGGCGTGCAATACTCGCGGGGCTCCAAGTTATTCTCCGTTTCGGGCGACACACCCAAACCCGGCATTTACGAACTTGAACTGGGCATGAGCTTGCAGGATTTTGTCAACGAGTTTGGCGATGGCGACACCAAAGCTGTACAGGTTGGAGGCGCGTCGGGCTTTTTGGTTCCCCGCAAACGATTCGAAAAAACAACCATTGGCTACCGTGGCAAACTAACCGGCATTTCGCTACCAACCGGTGGTTCCATGATGCTTTTCAACAGCTCCCGATCCATGTACAATGTGCTCGACAATTACCTGGAATTCTTTCGCGAAGAAAGCTGCGGGCAATGCACGCCCTGCCGCGTAGGATGTCAGCAACTACACTTTGGCATTAAAGCGGTAAAACGAGGCAACAAACCAGCGCAATACCTCGATAAACTGCTTAAACTGACAGAAACCATGCAGCTTACAGCGAAATGCGGCTTGGGCCAGTCGGTTGCCAACTCGTTTAGTTCCATTGTTGAAAACTTCAGAGAAGAAATGATTTACTAACCCACTAAGAAACATGCGATGAGCGACAAAATAAATATCACCATCAACGGAATCGGGCTTGAGATGAAACCCGGAAAAACCATTCTCGATGCAGCAAATCAAGCGGGAATCATTATCCCGACCTTGTGTTTTCACAAAGATTTATGCATCGCCGGCAACTGCCGGGTTTGTGTGGTTGAGGTTTCGGGACAAAAACGACTCGCAGCTGCCTGCGCCACACCATGCGAGGAAGAAATGGAAATCCAAACCAACAGTCTGAAAGTACGGAACTCCCGAAAACACATTATTGAACTGCTGCTGTCGGAACACAATGCCGACTGCACCAAGTGTTATAAAAACGGCAACTGCGAATTGCAGGAGCTGGCCTCGGAATATAAAATTATGACTCAGGATTTCCTTCGGCTGGCCCCTCTAAAAAATTACACCATCGATCAATTTTCGCCATCGATTATTAAAGACGACAGCAAGTGCATCCGCTGTCAGCGTTGTGTTCGCACCTGCGCCGAATTGCAGGGAGTAAACGCCCTAACAGTGGCCTACAAAGGAGATGAAATGAAAATCGCTTCGTTCTTTGAAAAAGCAATGAATGATGTGGTTTGCACCAACTGCGGACAATGCGTAAACCACTGCCCTACCGGAGCCTTAGTTGAACGAAACTACATTGAAGAAGTGTGGGATGCCATTTCGGATCCGGAAAAGCATGTGGTTGTTCAAACAGCGCCGGCCGTGCGAGTGGGATTGGGCGAAGAAATGGGAATGGAGGTAGGCACCCGCGTAACAGGCAAAATGGTTTCAGCTCTTAAACGACTCGGAATCAACGCTGTGCTAGACACTGATTTTACCGCCGACCTTACTATTATTGAAGAAGGAACAGAATTACTGAACCGGCTTAAGAAAGTACTAAAGGACGGAGACGCCACAATTAAATTGCCAATGGCAACTTCGTGTTCGCCTGGCTGGATCAAGTACATTGAACACATGTATCCTGAATTTCTGGAACACCTGTCCTCCTGTAAATCGCCCCAGCAAATGTTTGGAGCCCTGGTAAAAACCTACTACGCCAAAGCCCGGAAAATTGATCCGGAGAATATTGTTTCAGTATCCATTATGCCATGCACCGCCAAAAAGTTTGAAGCAAACCGTCCGGAAATGCACGACAGCGGCTACCGCGATGTTGATTATGTGCTTACTACCCGCGAATTGGGCATCATGATCAAGCAAGCCGGAATCGATTTCAAAAAGCTTCCCGATGAAAAATTCGACCGGCTGATGGGCGAATCAACCGGAGCCGGGGTAATTTTTGGCGCTACCGGTGGTGTTATGGAAGCTGCCCTGCGAACAGCTTACGAACTGGTGACCGGGCGTGAAGTTCCCTTTGAAAACCTAAACATCACTCCGGTTCGTGGCATCGAAGGTGTGCGTGAAGCAACCATAAAAATTGAAGCACCACTGGCGGAATGGGCTTTTCTGGATGGAGTGGAACTTAGGTGCGCCGTTGCCCATGGCTTGGTGAATGCCCGAAAAGTGATGGATGACGTAAAAAACGGAACCAGCCAATATCATTTCATTGAAGTCATGGCTTGCCCTGGTGGTTGCCTGGGCGGCGGCGGACAACCAATACCAACAAATCCTGAAATTCGCGAAAAACGAATGGAAGCCATTTATGCTGAAGATAGCGGCATGCCATTACGCAAATCGCATGAAAACCCGGAAGTGTTAAAAATCTACCAGGATTTTCTGGGCGAACCTCTGGGTCTGAAATCGCATCATTTACTGCATACCAAATACATAGCGCGAGATCGTTATTAAGGAAATCAACAATAAACCACTTCTTTTTTTCGGAAGTGGTTTATTTATGGAAAATCATTCGACTCAACTTGTCAAGATTGTGTAAATTGCCTTACCTAATCATCAATAAAATCGATTGCATGCTTAAGCTACCTGTAATTTTAATCGGTATTGTTTTTCTCGCCGCCTGCTCAACCAAGCCGAAAGAAAGTAGTTTACCCTTAACGCAGGTACCTTCCATTGAAGCAGGTTTTTCAGAAGACCGTCTCGCCCGGGCAGATAGCTTAATTGTGCAATACATAGCGAATCTCCGTTTGCCCGGAGGTGTTTTTTTGGTCGCGCGCCACGGAAAAATAGCCTATTACAAAAGCTTTGGCTACCGCTCATTAAATTTCTGGGAAGAATATCAGAACGATGATATTTTCCGGATTGCATCGATGACCAAAGCGGTGACAACGGTCGGAATCATGCAACTGTACGAACAGGGGAGATTGGGACTGGATGATCCGGTTCATCACTATATTCCGGCATTCAAATCGACAGGCGTTTTAAACCAGTTTAACCCAGCCGACTCCAGTTTTACCACCGTAGCTCCCCAGCGGCAGATGACCATCCGCCATCTGCTCACCCATACTTCCGGCATTGTTTACGGCGATTTTGAAAACAATGAAATCCGTGCGATCTACCAAAAACTCGATATGCTTGGCGTGGGCCTCTCTCATAATTCATGGACAACCGAGCAGTTTATCGACAAGCTGGCCCAGGTTCCCTTAATGTTCCATCCGGGCGAACGCTACAACTATGGGCTCAACATGGATGTTTTGGGCCGCGTTATTGAAGTGATCTCAGGCTTGTCGCTGCGGGATTATTTCCAGCAGCACTTGTTTGATCCCCTTGGTATGGTGGATACCCATTTTTATCTTCCGAAAGAAAAATACGACCGACTGGTTCCCGTTTATGCTCAAACAGACGATGGAACAGTGATGAAGCAAGACGATGGTTTGGTTCGGCTACTAGACTATCCGAAAAGAAAAGACCGGGGACATTATGCAGGTGGCGGCGGGTTATCCTCAACAGCGATGGATTATGCCCGCTTCATCCAGGCATTGGTTAATCATGGCGAATATAACGGACACCGGATTTTGGGAAGAAAAACCATTGAACTAATGACTGCCGACCAGTTTGTGGCTTTGAACAAAAAAGGCGCAGGTATCAGCCAAATTCCGGGAAGTACGTTTTGCCTGGGTTTTGGCTTGATCACCGAGGAAGCCAATGGACTGAATTCAAAATCACCCGGAACCTATGAATGGGGAGGTTATTTTAGCACCAAGTTTTTTATTGACCCTCAAGAAGAGCTTATTTTCGTTGGAATGACCCAAATCACCCCCTTCAAACATGGTGAGTTTTACGACCGATTAACAGCTATTATTTATGGTGCGATCGAAGATTGACCGAAAAGGATCTCTTAAACGACTCCTGTCAGTCATTTTTTCATGAACTTTTATCGTTAATTTTACGTTTCCTAAATGTTAATTAAAAGAAAACGACAGCCCATTGACTGAATCCTACACATACCTTTCGCCGATAGGACTGATGCAATTCGATAGCGATGGACAGCAGCTAATTAGCATCCATTTTGTTGACCATGAATATAATACTCCAGACTTCAATCAAGATCTGAAAGAAAATATCGTCCAACAGTTGGATGATTATTTTGCTGGCCGTTTACATCACTTCAAACTACCACTCAACCCACAGGGAACCGACTTTCAAAAGCGGGTATGGAAACAGTTGGAAACGATTGAATACGGGCAGCTCATCAGTTACCAGGAGTTGGCACTTCTGCTGGGTGATAAAAACCTGGTCAGGGCAGTTGGCGGGGCCAATTCAAAAAATCCAATGGCTATTGTTGTTCCCTGTCACCGGGTGATTGGCTCCAATAAAAAACTAGTGGGGTATGCCGGTGGGCTTTGGCGAAAAAAATGGCTTCTGCGCCATGAGCTTGAATTCCGGAAAAAGCGAGGCGAATTGTTTTAGCTGTTTTCTTATTCTAAACTGATTTTCCTTCGCTTAAAGAAATGTCTCGAATCTCCCCACTCACCGTAGCCAATTTCACCTCCAGCCAGTTCAATCCGCGCTTCCAAACAATTGCGGCACAATTCAGCATCTTCATCCAGGCATGGTTTATCTTCGTAGAGCTGGTATTCTTTTCTGAAATCGCAAGGAGTCAAGTTCGGCATAATCACGTTGGCACCAATTTTCAATGCCTTTTCTCTTCCGGCAGGATCAATAGCCTGCAAAGCAGTTGCCGCCGCAATGTTAATGTCAGGCATCAGCAAACGCAGGGCAGCTACCATTTTCAAAGCCAAATCAAACCGCTCGTGCTTACTTTTCAATTGATTCCGAAATTCATACAAGGGCGTATCTTCATGTTCAATATAAGGGCCCATGCCCACCATATCTACATCTATTTTTTTCAAGAAAAGTAAATCATCGGCCAGGTGCTCCATTGTTTGAAAAGGCAAGCCAATCATCACTCCAGTTCCGGCCTGGTAGCCGCAGTCTTTTAATGCTGCAAGGCAAGCCAGTCGCTTTTCAAATGAATGGTTCGGATCGTTTGGGTGAATTTTAGCATACAGCTCGGGCGACGAACTTTCGATGCGCAGCAGGTAGCGATGCGCTCCACTTTCGAACCAACGTCGATACGTTTCGCGGCTTTGCTCGCCACACGACAAGGTGATACCCAACTCGTTGTTCGAAAGTTGTTTGATGGATTTCAGCAAGCGGTCAACCCGATTCACAAAGGCTTGAGACGAAAGTTCGCCCGACTGCAAAACCACCGAGCCAAAACGGTTCTCCCAAGCGAATCGACAAGCCGCTAAAATTTCCTCATCCCTGGCTTCGTAACGAACCACTTTATCGTTGCTCTTACGAATACCACAATACAGGCAATCCTTCGAACAAATATTGGAAAACTCGACCAAGCCACGAAAAAAAACCTTATTGCCGACAGCTTCCAGTTTTTTTGTATGAGCCGCGTCAAACAGCACTTGCCGGTCGTTTCCTTCAGCCCGAAGCAAAACGACCAAGTCTTCCTGCCGGAAAGAATCTTGCCTAACGATGTCCTGCACTTTTTTCACGCTACGAAGATAAACAAATCCAAAAGCTCTCCGCGACAGTCTTTCAATGGAACACGACTTAGCCAATTTTGCTGCCGCCACTTTAGTTATCACTGCCACCCATTGAGCGTTGCTGCATCCACTTAACACCAAGAGTATGCCCTATCCACACTTTTCCGGAAAGGGAATGCCCATAAAGGGGTAATTGCTGTCTTCCTTTATAAGCATGCAGTTTGAATTATAGCTATAACTTGAATTATTTTATAAGTATAGTTCTGAAACCCATCATTCCCTGCCTGAAATTACCATTTACGTTAGCAAACTTCCATTCCTTCGGCTCTGTGGTTATTTGACTGTAAAGCAAAACCGACATGCAGCTATATTTTGTAACTTTCGGGCAAAAGTTTTAAAGCTAAGGTCACGGACCTATCTATTATTTTTGTTATCACTTCTCTTATAATTTATTAGAAGACAGAAATACGACAACAATTATTGCTTAATACTTAAATTCCTGAACGTATGAAAAAACTATTTACCTATTTTATGCAAGGCCTGGTGCTGGTTGCCCCCATTGCCATCACCCTTTATATTGTTTTCCTGATATTTGACATGATTGATGGCATTTTGCGCAACCAACTGGAAAGCTGGTTCGGTTTTACGATCCCTGGGCTTGGTTTGTTGATTATTTTTATATTGCTGACCGTGCTGGGCTATGTGGGGCAGTCGATTGTTAAAAGCCCATTCAAGCTATTAATTGACCGGCTTCTAAAAAAAGCACCGCTATTGAAAGTCATTTATACCTCGTTGGAAGATTTATTTTCAGCTTTTGTAGGGAAGGAGAAAAAGTTCAACCAGCCGGTGTTGGTGAAAATCAACAAAGAAAACAACCTCTGGAAAATTGGCTTCCTCACCCAAAAAAGCTTGGAAGAAATTGGTATGGATGGGATGGTCGCCGTTTATTTCCCCCATTCCTATAACTTTTCGGGCGAATTGTATATGATCGAAACGTCTGCTGTGCAGCCATTGGATATGCCGCCTTCCGAAGCCATGAAATTTGTTGTGTCAGGCGGGGTAACACGAGTGAATTAGGATTGGTGGATTGGTCGTTGGAAATTGGTCATTCAATAGTCAATTGTAAATAATCAAATAGTAAATGGATTTTTCTTCCTTTCAGGGCAAAAAAACGTGCGTTTACCGAAAAATAGACTATTATTCAACTGGTTTATTTAACTTTGGTTTTCATTCAAATAAAACCCATTCTTGAAAACAAAAAACGATATTCATGGAAATTTTTAAAGCGACCAATGTCGTTAAAGATTATGCGGGACACCGGGCTTTAGATGAGGTCAGCCTTCGCGTCAACGAGCAAAGCATCTTTGGTTTGCTGGGCCCCAACGGAGCCGGCAAAACGACCTTGATCCGGATCATCAACCAAATTACGGCACCCGACCAGGGTGAAATTGAGTTGTTTGGCCGGAAACTTAAAGCCAGCGACATTCAACACATCGGCTACCTCCCCGAAGAGCGTGGCTTGTATAAAAAAATGAAAGTAGGTGAACAGGCTTTGTATCTGGCGCAACTGAAAGGGCTGAGCAAGCACGATGCCTTAAAAAGCCTGAAACACTGGTTTGAAAAGTTTGAAATTCAACCTTGGTGGAACAAGAAAGTGGAAGAGCTTTCGAAGGGGATGCAGCAAAAAATCCAGTTTGTAATCACGGTGGTTCACAAACCCAAACTGCTGATTTTTGATGAGCCTTTCAGCGGTTTTGATCCCATCAACGCCAAGCTGCTAAAAAATGAAATCCTCAATCTAAAAGAACAGGGAGCCACCATTATTTTTTCAACCCACAACATGGCTTCCGTGGAGGAAGTCTGCGACCACATTGCCCTGATCAACCAATCAAAAAAAATACTGGATGGACAGATTGATGCCATCAAAGAGCAATATAAACAAGACATCTACGAAGTGGAGACTAGTACTACCCACGACGTGACTGCCGAATTTAGCCGAAATGGCTTTCAGTTAATTGATTACCAATTGAAAGGACAAACCCAGCGCATCAAGTTTCAGGTAGAACATGAAATGCCCGCCAATTCGCTACTCCAGAACCTAATGGAAAAAATGGAAATCCGCTCCTTCCGTGAGGTAATCCCCTCGATGAATGAAGTTTTTATTCAAGTTGTAGAACAAGCAAACCCCAAAAAACAAGCTCATGCATAAGTCATTTTTAATCTTAAAGCGGGAATACCTCACGCGGGTACGGAAAAAATCATTCATCATTTTGACCTTGTTGGTTCCTTTCCTTTTTGCCGGATTTACCATTCTTCCGGCTTGGTTGGCCATGCAGGATGACGAAGAGCAACGGACTATTGGTGTTTATGATGCCACCAGCCAGTTCAGCCAACGACTGGAGAACACCGATTTTACGAATTTTGAGTTTATGCAGGAAGCTGAATTTGAAATCATTCAGCAAGATATCAAGTCGAGCAAGTACTATGCGGTGTTGCATATTCCGGAAGACATTGTAGCCACCAGTCGTGCCCGGCTACTTTCCGACAAGCAGGTGACCTTCGATATTAAAAACATGATTGGAGGCAAACTGGAAAACCTGATTGAGTCGGATAAAAAAGCAGTGATCATTGATCAATCGGGCATTCCGGATTTGGAGGAGAAACTGGAAGCTGCCCGCACCCGGATTCAACTGGAAACCATTAAAGTTGACGAAAAAGGCGGTGCTGTGAAAAGCTCAACGGAAATTGCCATGGCTGTTGGCTACGCTGCGGGATTTATTATCTATATGTTTGTTTTTATCTATGGTGCCATGGTCATGCGCGGGGTAATGGAAGAAAAAACAAGCCGAATTGTGGAAGTGATTATCTCATCGGTAAAACCCACACAACTCATGTTTGGAAAGATTGTCGGCATTGGGTTGGTTGGGCTTACCCAATTGGTTTTTTGGCTGGTCCTCATATTCTTAATTATAACGGGGCTGCAAGTTTTTCTCACTCCTGACCAGGCCGAGCTCATGCAACAATCACAAAACATGATGGCAGCCAATCCTCAACTTCAGGGAGCGGCACAAGAAAATGCGGTTCTGAATATTATCGACCTGGTTGGCAACCTGAATATTCCGCTCATTCTGTTTTCGTTCCTGTTCTATTTTTTAGGCGGATTTCTCATCTACTCCTCGCTGATGGGCGCTGTTGGAGCTGCTGTTGATCACGAAGAAGAAGCGCAGCAACTGATGCTTCCAGTGACGATTCCCCTTATTTTTTCCATCATCATTCTGTTTCCGGTAGTGAAAAATCCCGAGGGAGCTTTAGCGTTCTGGGCATCGATGGTGCCACTTACCTCTCCGGTCATCATGATGGTCCGCGTGCCCTACGGCGTTCCATTATGGGAATTGCTGCTATCCATGGGTATTCTTATCGCCTCAATTTATGGAACGATCTGGGTTGCCGGAAAAATTTATCGCACGGGTATATTAATGTATGGCAAGAAAGTCAATCTTAAAGAAATCGTTAAATGGCTTTTTTATCACAATTAAATCAGATCAAATTGTATTTTATTGGAATATTTTATTTATAATTGTTCCAGATAAGTAAAATAACAAATCTGTATGAATTTCACCTTCCCAAATATGTGCATGTGCTGTTGTATGATTACAACACAGGGAAGGTATGTTTAAGATGTAAGATTTTAATTAGTCATAGATATCAGCAGGCCTTCCAATATTGGAAGGCCTTTTTTATTTAAAATAACCCTTTAAAAACAGCAAATATGAAATTTAACAACATCCTTGAGACCATCGGGAACACGCCCAGCGTTCGAATTAACAACCTTTATCCGGAAGGTTACGAAGTGTACACCAAGTTGGAAAAAGCCAATCCCGGCGGCAGTATCAAAGATCGTATTGCTCTGAAGATGGTGGAAGATGCAGAAAGCAAAGGCATTCTAAAACCAGACTCATTGATTGTTGAACCAACTTCGGGTAACACCGGAATTGGGCTGGCGTTGGTTGCTGCAGTGAAGAAATACAAGTTGATCCTGGTTATGCCGGAGTCCATGTCACTGGAACGCCGTCGGATTCTGACAGCTCATGGTGCCGAGCTGGTGCTTACTCCCAAGGAAAAAGGGATGAAAGGCGCCATTGCCAAAGCAGAAGAAATTGCCGCCGGGCAAGCCAACGCATGGATTCCTTCGCAGTTTGACAATGAAGCCAACATTGCCGCACACCGCAATCACACCGCGCAGGAAATTTTAAATGATTTCCCGGAAGGATTTGACTACCTGATTACCGGCGTTGGTACCGGCGGGCACATTTCGGGGGTGAGCGAGGTTTTGAAGAAACACTTTCCGAACCTGAAAACCTTTGCCGTAGAACCCGAACTTTCACCCGTCATTAGCGGTGGAAACCCCGGACCACACCCTTTGCAGGGAATTGGAGCCGGCTTCATTCCCGAAAACCTGAAAACCAACCTGCTTGACGGAACCATCCAAGTTTCCAAAGACGACGCTTTCGAATATTCCAAACGAGCAGCTAAAGAAGAAGGTTTGTTTATCGGCATCTCGTCGGGTGCGTCGTTGGCTGCGGTAGCCAAAAAAATTCAAGAGCTTCCAAAAGGATCGAGAATACTAACATTCACTTACGATACCGGAGAGCGATACTTATCAATCGATGGATTGTTTTAAGTTCAATACGCTTTTTTGATTTTTTTGATCCATTGAAAGACTGGTTCTTCCGGTCTTTTTTGTTTTTAGTTTTACAGTCAATCTATACCTGAACCTTCACGATGAAACCTAACCATCCGATCATCGCAACACCTCCATTCTGATACAATTTGTTTCCCAATTTGGATTAAAAAATATAAAGGAAAATTTGTGAAATCATTACTGAAAGGAAATTTTGTCGTACCCCCTCCGGCCTCAAGAGTCGTAAATGCAGTGGATAATTCCTACTTTTGCGAAACTAATTTCACAGATATTTAACAGCTATGGAAGCCTATAAACTGCAAATTATACAAACAGTAATCGTTTTGGTACTGCTGCTAACCATCCGTTTCATCATTAAGCATTCCATCAACCGGACGCTCAAGAAATTTAATTTCACCCTGCAGCGACGAAAGATTACGCTTAAGATCATGAACTTTTTCATCATCATCAGCGCCATCATTGCCTTAACAGGCATTTGGGGAATTGAGCGGGAAAAATTCATGCTTTTCATCTCATCGGTGCTCACCATTCTGGGTATTGCCTTTTTCGCGCAATGGTCAATCCTTTCGAACATTACGTCGGGGTTAATTCTATATTTCAACCACCCAATGAAACTGGGCGATCACATACGGGTACTTGAAAAAGACTTTATCATTGAAGGCCAGGTTCACGATGTCACCTTCTTTTTCGTCCACATCATTTCGGCGGATGGCGACCGAATTACCATCCCCAACTCCATCGTTTTGCAAAAAAATCTATCGGTCAGTCATCCCGAAAAAAAGAAAATAGCCAGCAAGAAGTCTTAATCAGCGAACAACGAGATTTTTCTGGCTTATTTCAATTTGATATGGAAAGCAACATGAGGGTTTATTCCTCCACCTGTTCCAGTACTTTCTTGTATTTTCGCACCACATACGTGACAAAAAAATAGGATAAAAGCACCAGAGCTGGCCAAGTAAGCAGGTAGATAATTGAAGTCCAATACATAGTCGTTATAGTTAATGATTAAACGATTGATCACTCAATAGTTGATGGTTAGTAGGCGTGTGAATCTTCTTCCTGCATTTCAGCTTCGTCAATCTTTTTGCTGTTCATCACTTTCCACACCCACCAAATATAGGCTACCACAAACGGAACACCTAGCGAAACATAGCTCATAGCCGTGAGAGTGAAATGGCTGGAAGAGGCATTTTCGATGGTCAGCGAATCCTGCAAGTTAAAACCCGAAGGATAAAACGCTGTTCCATTGAACCCCGCCATCAGAAAAAGTGCAAACACCGTAAGAACAGTTCCGGCAGCGGCAAACCAAATTCCCCGCGTGCTTTTCTTCCAAAGCGACACCGCAATACCGTACAGTACGCCTACCACTCCCAGAATGAGAATCACGCCAACCAACGGCATGTCAATCAGGTTATGCAAGTATTTGTATTTTTCTAAGGAAACGTGAGCCGAATCGTAGGCAAACCCTTCTTTCAGCAACAACCAAATCAGAAAATATAAAAAGAAGACCAAAAAGGGAATGGCATTATAAAGTACCTGTTTCTTCGAGCGTTCAAAAATAGGCAAACTGTCCACCGAATTCATAAAATATAAGGCTCCGAGAATGCGGGCTAAAAAGAAAACCGACAGGCCCAGCGCCACATTATGAAAAGTAAGCACCGCTTCGAGTCCACGATAAGGTGTTTCCCAATTCACATTGTTCATATCATTCAGGCTAAACATGGCCCCATTAAAAAAAGTTCCCACCGCAGTTCCGATCAGGATGGTACCAAAAGCGCCATTCAAAAACAGAAAGACCTCGTACGTTTTAGCTCCCAGCAAATTAGCTGGTTTGGTTCGGTATTCGTACGATACTGCCTGAATGACGAAAAAGAACAAAATGGCAATCCAGACCCAGTAGGCCCCACCAAAAGAAGTGGCGTAAAACAAAGGAAAAGAAGCAAAAAAAGCACCGCCAAAAGTAACCAGGGTGGTGAAGGTAAACTCCCATTTACGCCCCAAGGTATTGACCAGCATGGTTCGCTCGTTTTCGGTTTTACCAATGGTGTAAATCAAGGTTTGTCCACCTTGCACAAAAGTTAGAAAAACGAACAAAGCTCCCAGCAGGGAAATGATCACCCACCAGTATTGTTGCAAAGCCAAATGCGATAAACTTTCAAACATTAGTGCTGCCCTCCTTCCATTTTCGGCCCGATTTTGATTTGACGAACCATGATTTTTAATTCTGCAATTAATAAAATGGTAAAAATAACCGCGAATAACCAAAACGTGGTTTGTACCGCACTTGTGCTGATTTTGGTTACCGCTGCCACTGTCGGCATCAAGTCCTGGATTACCCACGGCTGCCGGCCAACCTCGGCAACAATCCATCCGGCCTGTGAAGCCAGGTAGGCCATTGGGATCGTCCATATAGCCAGTCGCAAAAAGCCCCGACGGTGTTCGAGTTTACCACGAACCGTATACAACAAAGCAAGAATAAAAAATACGATGAAATAAAAACCCAAGGCTACCATGATATGAAAGCTGTAAAAAGACAGGGGAACACTCGGAATAAGCAAGTTTTTATCGGTAATATAGCCATAGCCAAAATACTGGAAATAATTCTCCTGAAACTCCGGATCCATAAATTCGGTTTTTAAGCGTTCCGCCAATTGCTCATCGCCGCTGTTTTTAGCTTCTTTGAAAGCTCGTAACTTGGCAATGGCCGCTTTCCCCCGCTCAATCTTTTCATCGGCCGACAGGTAGCCATACTTCTCATTTCCCCGAATCAGGTCATTGATTCCCGGCACAAAAGCATTCCAATCCATATAAGCCATGTACGAAAGAATGTTTGGAATTTCAATTTTCATATTGAAGTCGAGCAGGTTTTCATTAGAAGGATCCGCATCCGTAGTCGACATCACTCCCATGGCGATGAGGCCAGCCCCTTCGCTACCGTTGTATAAACCTTCGAAAGCTGCAAACTTCATCGGCTGTTTTTGGGCAATGTCGCGGGCCGAACTGTCACCGGTAAACGCCAGATAGATAGATGAAACGATACCAAAAACAGCAGCCACCACAATACTTTTACGCGCAAAAACCAGGTGACGTCCTTTTAACAAATACCAGGCAGAAATGCCAATAACAAAGATAGCTGCCAGCACAAAACCCGAAGTGATGGTATGCAAAAACTTGTAAATGGCCGTTGGCGAAAATAAAACCTCCCAGAAATTGATCATTTCATTACGGGCAGTTTCAGGGTTGAATTGCATACCGACCGGATTTTGCATCCAGGCATTGGCCACCAGAATCCATAAAGCGGACAAGCTGGCGCCAAAGGCTGTCAGCCAGGTGGCTGTCAGGTGCATTTTTTTGCTTACCTTATTCCATCCAAAAAACATGACCGCAATAAAGGTAGATTCCATGAAGAAAGCGAAAATACCTTCGATAGCCAGTGGCGCGCCAAAAATGTCGCCCACAAACCACGAGTAGTTCGACCAGTTGGTGCCAAATTCAAACTCCAGAATAATCCCCGTTGCCACACCAATGGCAAAGTTGATTCCGAACAAAATCATCCAGAACTTGGTGATTCGTTTCCACTCCGGATCGCCCGTCCTGACATACAGCGTTTCCATGATGGCAATCATCACAGACAAACCCAAAGTCAGAGGGACAAACATCCAATGATACATGGCCGTTAGTGCAAATTGCGCCCGCGACCAGTTCACCAGAGATAAGTCAATTGTTTCTAACATGGTAGTTCATTTTTTTGGTTCTGTTAAATTTTCCAGTACATGATTACTTCGTTCTTCATCCGTTTCAAAATTAGTATTCAGGAAGTTGGGAAAGAAAAACAACCGCATGACAAAAAAAAGGATGAAAAGCTTGATCAGAATGATCAGCCAAACCTGCTTTCCCCATCCACTCATTGTTCGAAATCCATCGTAATAAAAATGCCAAACTCTTGAGCAAATTCCGTTGCACATTAGCTTCTGTAATTTTGTTTAGTTTTAGAAAAACTCATCCAAATTAAAAAAATTCAAAACAACTTCCTACAACTATAAACAAAGGACTCCAGAAGATTAAACCAAGAGACTTTTACATCTTTTTATCATGAATACATCAACTATCTGGGTACTAATTTTTTTAGAATCCATCATTCTGAAAACAATAAAGAATTATTCACTTATAATTATTCCAAAAATTTTAGCCAGTTGTCATCATTTCTCAAAAATCGATACCGACACCTCACAATTTTTTGCAACCTTTAAATGCAAAAAGTGTTTTATTTGGAAAATCGAATCAACAACTAAAAACACAACTCTTGAAGAACGATCATCAAATATGTATTCACTGCGGAGAAGATTGCAGTCCGGTTCCTATTATTTGGAATGAAAAACCGTTTTGTTGTCGGGGTTGTCAAACCGTTTACCAGTTGCTGAACGAGAACAAGATGGATCAGTATTACAGCATCCAGACGGCTCCCGGAATCAAACTAAAAACCGATCAAATCCCTACGGACGAAAAGTTTGCGTACCTCGACCTGAAAGATATCCGAAATGGACTGCTCGACTTTTCTGACTCCGGTGTTTCCAAAATACGTTTTTTCATTCCGGCCATCCATTGTGCATCCTGCATCTGGCTGCTGGAAAATTTGCACACCCTGCATCGCGGGGTGATTCAGTCGTCAGTTAATTTTCCAAAAAAAGAAGTCAGCATCACCTTTCGCAACGAAAAAATTACGCTGCGACAGCTAGTTGAACTGCTGGCCTCTATTCATTATGTTCCGGAAATCAGCCAGCAGTCGATGGAAAAGCATGAAAAAGGAAAAACCAACAAAACCTTGCTGATCAAGATCGGAATTGCCGGATTCAGCTTTCTGAATGCCATGCTCTATCATTTTCCGCAGTACCTGCCCGGCAGCGAAACTCTCGAAGTCGAATTCCGAATTATCTTTGGCTGGCTCAGTTTTTTACTCAGCCTGCCAGTGTTGTTTTATTGTGCCAGTGATTACTTTCTGTCGGCCTGGAAAAGTTTGCGTAAAAAAATCATCAGCATTGATTTGCCCATTGCTCTTGGGCTAGTCACCCTGTTTGTTCAAAGCTCAATTGAACTAATTGCTGACCAGGAGATTGGTTATTTCGACTCTCTGACTGGCTTGGTTTTTTTCCTGTTGATTGGAAAGTGGTACCAAAGCATTACTTACGAAGCGTTAACTTTTGAACGCAACTATAAGTCCTACTTTCCGGTGGCAGTAACCAAAGTGACTCCGGAAGGCAACACGACCATTGCCCTGAATGAGCTGAAAGCCGGTGACCGGATTTTGGTCCGCAATCAGGAATTGATTCCGACCGATGGGACCATTGAAAAGGGAAATGCAAGTATCGACTACAGTTTTGTTACCGGTGAATCCATTCCAGTGGCAAAGAACACTGGCGATTTCGTATTTGCAGGTGGCCGCCAAATAGGCAGTGCCATTGAGCTTTTGGTGCAAAAGGAAGTGGAACAAAGCTACCTCACTCAATTGTGGAATCAGGACAACAAAAAAGCAGACGACGGAACTCCCATCTCGGACATTATGGACAAAGTGAGCCAATACTTCACCATCATTATTATTACGGTTGCGCTGTCGGCCGCCATCTACTGGAGCTTTGCAGACTCAAGCAAGGCGCTGTTCGCGTTTACATCGGTATTGATTATTGCTTGTCCCTGTGCGCTGGCACTCACCCTTCCGTTTACTTTTGGAACCACCATGCGCCAATTTGGTCGAAAAGGATTTTACCTGAAAAACACAGCAGTAATCGAAAAGCTCTATCGCATTAAAGCCGTTGTTTTCGATAAAACAGGAACCATCACCCATGCCCAGTCTTCTAAAATTGAATTTCGGGGAGAGGAGCTGTCCAGCGAACAAATCCAACTGATCAAGTCGCTTGTTTTTCACTCTACCCATCCGCTAAGCAAAGCCATTTACGAATCCATACAGGAGCCCTCCCTCGATGAAGTCTCTGATTTCAAAGAGATTCCTTCGCTCGGAATTACCGGCATGGTGAAAGGAAAAAAAATCAATGTTGGCTCCCGATACTTTGTTATGGGCGATCAATCATCAGACAAAGAGTTAAAAACACAGGTGTGGGTTTTCATTGAAAACAAGACCTTAGGCTATTTTCAGTTTGAGAACAACTACCGCGAAGGACTTGCCGAAACCATCGCCAATCTACAAACGAGCTACGAGCTGCATTTAATTAGCGGAGACAACGAATCGGAACGGCAAAACCTGCTGCCTTTGTTCCACGACCATACCCGGCTCAATTTCAATCAGTCGCCAACCGATAAGCTGGACTACATTAAGAATTTGCAGCAAAATGGCGAAGATGCCCTGATGATTGGCGACGGATTAAATGATGCGGGAGCGCTATACGAAAGCAAAGTTGGGTTGGTGATTGCCGACAATATTTACAACTTTACACCAGCTTGTGACGCGATTTTGCAGGCCGACAAATTTGCAGCTTTGCATCGTTTCATCCAGTTTACCAAAACCAGCATGCGTATTATCTGGCTTTCGTTTCTTATCTCTTTTTTGTACAACATCATCGGAATTTCATTTGCCATCCAGGGGAATTTATCGCCCATTATTGCAGCAATCCTAATGCCGCTAAGTTCCGTGACAGTTGTCGCATTTGCCACGTTTTCAGTCAATTTAATGGTCAAAAAAAAGAGGGTTTAATCACTTCCAAAAAAATTGCTTATTTTGGGAAACAAAGTTCAAGTAAGCTTGTTGTTTGATTTTGATTTGTAGATAAATGGCGTGACCCGCAGCACGAAAGCAAAGGCAAAAACTAAAAATGAACTAAAACCGAAGGTATGTCCGTCATATTTGTATTGATTATTATTGGGATTTTAGTGGCATCCGTTTTTCTTATCGCATTTATCTGGGCCGTTCGCAACGGCCAGTTTGACGATTCTTACACCCCATCTGTCCGCATTTTATTTGATGATCCGGTTTCTTCGAAAGAAGACCAAAGCGACTTGCCAGAAGATAAGTCGCAGAAAAAGCAATCTCTTAAATCATAGCTATATGGAATTACAGAAGTTCACCTACGACAACAGGATTACACGGGATTTTGCCGTGGCAACGATTGTGTGGGGTGTTGTAGGAATGTTGGTCGGCTTATTGGTAGCCTTGCAGATTTTTATTCCTGAAATGAATTTCAGCCTGGAATATACCACCTTTGGAAGAACCAGGCCCGTGCACACCAATGCAGTAATTTTTGCCTTTGTTGGAAATGCCATTTTCACTGCCGTTTATTATTCCATGCCACGTTTGCTGAAAACAAGCATGTATAGCAAACTGCTTGGTAAAATTCATTTCTGGGGTTGGCAGTTAATTATTGTTGCCGCCGCAGTTACCTTACTAGCCGGCTATACCTCTGGAAAAGAATATGCCGAACTGGAGTGGCCCCTTGACATTGCCATTACGCTAGTTTGGGTGATTTTTGGAATCAACATGTTTGGAACCATTTTGCAACGCCGTGTGAGCCACATCTACGTGGCCATTTGGTTTTACATTGCCACTTGGGTGACCGTTGCCGTACTTCATATTGTCAATTCCATTGAAATTCCCTATAGCCTGATGAAAAGTTATCCGGTGTATGCCGGTATTCAGGATGCGCTGGTACAATGGTGGTACGGGCATAATGCCGTGGCCTTTTTCCTGACCACTCCCTTCCTTGGACTGATGTATTATTTTGTTCCGAAAGCAGCCAACCGCCCCATCTACTCTTACAAATTATCGATTGTGCACTTTTGGTCATTGATCTTCATATACATCTGGGCCGGACCGCACCACTTGCTGTACAGCTCTTTGCCCGATTGGCTGCAGGCCTTGGGAACCACCTTCTCGATCATGCTGATTGCACCAAGCTGGGGTGGGATGATTAACGGATTACTGACCTTGCGCGGCGCTTGGGACAAAGTGCGGAAAGATCCAGTTCTGAAAATGTTTGTGGTTGGAATAACCGCTTATGGCATGGCTACTTTCGAAGGACCTATGATGTCGCTGAAAACCGTAAATGCTATCAGCCACTTCACCGACTGGACCGTTGGACACGTCCACATTGGCGCGCTGGGCTGGAACGGCATGTTAACTTTTGGTATGTTATATTGGCTGATACCGCGATTGTACAATACCAAACTCTATTCGGTGAAGCTGGCGAACGCGCATTTCTGGATCTCCACGCTTGCCATTATTTTCTATGCCGTTCCCCTTTATATTGGAGGAATTACACAGGCGCTGATGTGGAAAGAATTTACCCCGGAAGGTTATCTGGCTTACCCAAATTTCCTGGAAACTGTGACCCAGCTCATTCCTATGTATGCCACCCGCGCCTTTGGTGGCAGCTTGTATGTCATTGGTATGCTCATGCTCGTGTTTAACGTGATTAAAACCGCCAAACAAGGTAGTCTGGTTAAAGTGGAAGAAGTGGAAGCTCCGGCATTACATCCTCAGCCCGCTGTCAAAACCAAAGCAGAAAGCTGGCACGGATTTCTAGAACGCAAACCCGTTCGTTTCCTGATTTTTGCAACCATTGCGATTCTGATTGGCGGTGTGTTTGAGATCATTCCTACTTACCTGATTAACTCCAATGTACCTATTATTTCGAGCGTACAGCCTTACACGCCGCTCGAATTACAAGGTCGCGATATTTATGTTCGCGAAGGATGTTACAACTGTCATTCACAAATGATCCGTCCATTCCGGTCTGAAACAGAACGCTACGGAGAGTATTCCAAAGCTGGCGAGTTTATTTACGATCATCCGTTCCAATTTGGCTCCAAACGGACAGGTCCGGACTTGGCACGCGAGGGTGTAAAAACCGGGCCGCTATACAAACCCAACGCCTGGCATTACAATCATTTTCTGGATCCACAAAAGATGAACGAAGGCTCCATCATGCCCAAATACCCGTGGCTGGCCGAAAAAGACATCGATATGAAATCGACCGCACCAAAGATCAGAGCCATGAAACGCTTAGGGGTTCCCTACCCTGACAACTACGAGCACAAAGCGAACGATGACCTGCTGGAGCAGGCCAAAGAAATTGTCCAAAACCTACGCGAGGCCGGAATTGAGACCGAAAGCACCAAGGAAATTATTGCGCTGATTGCCTACGTGCAACGCCTGGGTACGGATATTATGAAACCACAAGTTGAAGAAGAGGAGGAATAAACCATGATGAAAGAACACTTACAAAGCATCATTGGCGTAGAATTGTATGCCATTATTGGCTTTTTGATCTTTTTTGTATTTTTCATTCTGGTCACCGTGCATACCATCCGGATGGATAAGAACAGAGTCAGACGATTGAGCGAAATTCCGCTGGAAGATGAATTTAGAACGAACCAGGAGTAGCCTAAAACAGAACCCTATGAGCATAACAGAAGAAAAAAACAGCAACCAGCATCCATCTCAACCCGAAATAGACGACGTAACCAATGACCAGTTACTCGAAGGACACAAATTTGATGGAATCCGCGAATTGGATAACCAGCTTCCACCCTGGCTAAAGTATCTGTTTTATGCCAGCATTGTTTTTGCGGCCTCCTACCTCACCTTGGTTTTTGTTTTTGAAGACGATCGGGTGATTCAGGCCAAAGAATATCAAAAAGAAATGGCAGCCTATCTTCAGGAAGAAGAAGTTGCGGAGGAAGAAGAACAAGCAGCTCCGGTTGTCCGAACCCAGGAGGAGATTATAGCCAGCGGAGAAGCGACCTTCTCAAAAATCTGCTCGGTTTGTCACGGTAAATTTGGCGAAGGCCTGGTTGGCCCTAATTTTACCGATGAATACTGGATTCATGGCGGATCACGGGAGAATATGCACAACGTGATTATTACCGGGGTGATTGAAAAAGGCATGATTTCCTACAAAAACCTGCTCTCTGAAAGGCAAATTCAAGATGTCATCACTTACATCAAAAGTTTGCAGGGAACCAATCCGCCAAACCCAAAAGCTCCTGAAGGTGAAAAATATGATCTGGAGGCTGAAGAAGGAACACAAAGTTAACCGACTTTCATAAAGACAAAACATGGACTCAGCAGCAAAAAACACTGATAATAAACAAGATAGCTTTCGCGATCACATGGTTACGATTGACAACGAAGGGAAACGGGTCTGGCTTTTCCCCAAGATGCCAAAAGGCAAGTTGTACAACTACCGGCGGATTGTTGCTTACTCACTGCTACTGTTTTTCTACCTGGCCCCACACCTGAAAATGGGAGGTGAGCCACTTCTTTTTCTGAATTTTGTTGGACGGAAATTCGTGTTCTTCGGAAATACGTTTTATCCTCAGGATTTTCACCTGCTGATTTTCCCAATCATTGCGCTCTTGGTTTTCACCATCTTGTTCACCGTTGTTTACGGGCGTATTTTTTGCGGATGGACCTGTCCGCAAACGGTGTTCATGGAATTTTTGTACCGCCCTATTGAATACCTGATTGATGGCGACCGTCGTAAACAACAAGTGCTTGCACAGCAGGAAATGGATGTCGAAAAGTTTTTTAAACGGATCATCAAACATGCGCTTTTTCTATCCATTTCGTTTTGGACCATCCTCACCTTTTGGTCTTATCTCATTGGCTTTTCCGAAGTGCAGGCTTATCTGTCCAGTTGGCCAAGCGCCAATTTTTCGGCCCTGCTTGTTGTGTTGGACTTTACCGGCATGCATTATTTTGTGTTTGGCTGGTTTCGCGAGCAGGTGTGTACGCTGGTTTGCCCTTACGGACGCTTACAAGGCGTGATGCTCGATAATGATTCCGTTGTGGTGGCCTACGATTACGTTCGTGGTGAACCGCGCGGGAGAGGCAGAAATGAGGAAAAAGGCGACTGTATTGACTGTAAACGCTGTGTGGATGTTTGTCCAACCGGAATCGACATCCGGAATGGCACTCAAATGGAATGCATCAACTGCACCGCCTGCATCGATGCCTGCAACTCGGTCATGTACACCGTAAACAAGCCCAAAGAGCTGATCCGCTATGCATCGGAAAACTCCATTATGAAAGGGACAAAACATGTGTTGAATGCCCGGGCAATTGCCTATTCTGTTGTTCTGGTATTGCTCGTGGGTCTGGCCAGCTACTCATTCATTAACCGCGGCGATATCGAAACCACACTCATTCGTGCGCAGGGAACCATGTTTCAGGAATACGGAGCCAATGCTTACAGCAACTTGTACAACATGCAAATGGTGAATAAGACCAAAGAACCGATCACTGCTGAACTGAAATTAATTGCGCCCGAAGGACAAATAATCATTATGGGAGATGAGCTCGACATTGAAGTTGGAAAAGTTGCCAAGCGTAATTTACTAATCATCCTAAAGAAAGATCAGCTAACAAAATCCAATACGCATTTACGTATTGGGGTTTATGAAAATGGAGAATTGGTGGAAGAAATCGGGACAAGCTTTGTTGGCCCAAATTCACTGGACTACTAATCGCCAGACCTGGGGATTCTTTATTCTGATTCCCTCTTTCAAAGCCAGTAAAGGCGAAATAAGGTCACGGACCTATTTGATATTTTCGGTTTCGCTTTTATCACAGATTGTTAAAGACTCGAAACATGATACTAAATTATTCGCACTACTTAAAATCGTTCGAAAAACTAAAAATGTCAATTATGAAGCTAAAAATAAATTGGGGAACAGGCATTGTTATCGCACTTCTAATTATGATGTCGGCTATGCTCTACCTGGTTTCCATCACGGTAAGGCAAGATTTTGATTTGGTTGAAAAAGATTATTACCAGAAATCGGTGAATTACCAAAGCCAGATTGACAAAATTAACAATGTCAGCAAGCTGGAAGTGCCAGTTCAATTAATTCAATCGGAGAAGACTATTCAGATTGATTTTCCAACACTGTTTCAAAACGAACTACTGGAAGGCACCATCCACATTTACAGTCCGGTGAGTGAGAAAAATGATCTGACTTTACCAATCAAGCTGAACGACGCATTAAGCCAATCCATCTCAATAAAGAACCTGCCAAAAGGACGCTACAAAGTTAAGTTGGACTGGACTTCGAATGAAAAACCTTTTTATCAGGAACTGGAAATACAACTACCATGATCTTTGATTTCATTGCACCATTAACCATTGGACTGGTAGGCAGTTTTCATTGCATTGGTATGTGCGGCCCCATTGCAGTGGCCTTACCCTTGAAAAACCACAGTGCCGGAGCAAAAATTGCTGGCGGCTTGCTCTACAACATTGGCCGTACATTAACCTACGCAGTGCTTGGCTTACTGTTTGGACTTCTGGGCGCTGGTATTCACCTGACCGGGTTTCAGCAATGGACCTCCATTTTGCTTGGAGTAATCATGATTTTGAGTGTCCTTTTTCCTTATTTTTTCAAACAGCAAATAAGCTTCAGCGCTCTATCTACAGGCTATGCCGGGCGGCTGATTTCACGTTTGCGCAAACTTTTTGCCAACCATTCGAACCAATCGCTGTTCACCATTGGTTTACTCAATGGCCTGCTGCCCTGCGGGCTAGTTTATGTAGCCATTGCCGGTGCAATCAATACGAACCATGTTTTTGCAGGCGCCTTATTCATGACTCTATTTGGTGTGGGAACCATTCCGATGATGTTGCTGATTTCGCTATCAGGAAACATGATTAGCTCACGGTTACGAAGCGGAATGCGTAAAGTCGTTCCTTATTTCATTGTACTGTTGGGAATCTTGTTTATTCTGCGGGGATTGTCGCTTGGCATACCTTATATCAGCCCAAAATCAGAAAAATTAATCCCCGTTGAACGAACAATGGAAGACAGCTGCTGCCACTGAATAATAAAAGGAACTAAAATTCTAATCCTTGAAGCAGAATATATTAGACTGACAGCATGACAAACAAAAAAGAATTGAAGAACAGGAGAACCGCATAGAACCTCAAAAAAATAATGGTCTAATTTCTTTTTTTTATAAAATTCGGTGGTGGTTTTGGGTTTCTTATGGTGATAAAGTAAGTCGGTCTTTCTATCTTGTGGAAAATCAAAAATCAAGAGGCTAAAAATGATATGAGGCTATTTCCGAAACAATTGTTGTTTTATCTTGCCATTATACTTCAAATCAACTCCTTTGGGCAGATCAATCCCGTCTCCGATGCGCCTGGAGATCCGGAGGTTGGTGTTGTTGAGCATTTGGATGAGTTTCTGCCAGATGATATTTACATTACAGGACTTGATTCGCAACGGGTTTTACTTACTGACCTGATTGACAAGCCTACCATTTTAAACTTTGTTTATTATCGTTGTCCCGGCATCTGTAGCCCTTTAATGGAAGGACTTGCAGAAGTGATGGATCGGTCGGATTTGAAACCAAATGAAGATTACCAGGTACTGACCATCAGTTTTGACCCTACAGAAACGCTTGACCTGGCCGAGCGAAAAAAGACAAACTACCTGAACCTGGTCAATAAAAAAGAGGCGATTAGTGCAGGCTGGAAGTTTTTTATTTCGGATAGCACCAGCATTGACAAAGCAACAAAGGCAGTGGGCTTTCAATACAAAAAAACGGGCAATGATTTCCTGCATGCCGCATCAGTCATGGTCATCAGTCCCAATGGAAAAATAACCCGCTACCTCAATGGAATTTATTTTTTACCCTTTGAATTCAAAATGGCCATTATTGAAGCCAACAAAGGAAAATCGGGGCCAACAATTAATAAGATCTTACAATTTTGCTATTCTTATGATCCTGTTGGGCAAACTTATGTTTTAAACGTGACAAAAATTGCCGGATCAATCATTCTATTTTTTGCATTGTTTATTTTCCTGTATTTAGTACTTAAACCTAAACGAAGAGAAGTTTAACAAACGAACATTCATATGCAAGCAAGTTCTAAAATCCCCACTGATGTCAGTTATTTGGAATACAAAGGCAAGCACAAAGGGCTAAAGGCGTGGATTTTTTCTACCGACCACAAGCGTATTGGCCTGCTCTACCTGTATTCCATGATGACCTTGTTTTTAGTTGGAGTTATTCTGGGTCTGGCCATGAGGTTTGAGCTGATTGCTCCAGGTAAAACCATCATGGACGCCAAAGATTATAATGCGGTTTTCACGGTTCACGGTGTTATCATGATCTTTATGATTGTGATTCCGGGACTGCCGGCTGTCTTTGGAAACTTTATGCTCCCCATTATGATTGGAGCCAAAGATGTGGCCTTCCCTAAATTGAATTTATTATCCTGGTGGGTATACATTGCCGGAGCTTTTCTGGTGATCACATCCGTTCTTTTTGGTGATGGGTCGCCAGACACCGGCTGGACCTTTTACGCACCCTATAGTTTCAAAACCGGGGCCAATATGCTGCCCGCCATTTTCGGAGCCTTTGTATTGGGCTTTTCATCCATCCTTACCGGACTGAACTTTATTGTAACCATCCACCGCATGCGTGCCCCTGGCATGACGTGGACTAAAATGCCGCTGTTCCCCTGGTCACTATACGGAACAGCCTGGATTCAGCTGCTGGCTACACCTATCGTTGGAATTACATTGGTTTTGGTGGCGCTGGAACGTATTTTTGGTATTGGAGTTTTTGATCCGGCTCTGGGCGGCGATCCAATCTTGTACCAGCACCTTTTCTGGATCTATTCCCACCCGGCAGTTTACGTCATGATTTTGCCAGCAATGGGCGCTATTTCTGAAATTATTCCAACCTTCTCTCAAAAACATATTTTCGGTTATAAAGTTATTGTAGTTTCGACCCTTGCCATCGCATTTGTGGGGTATTTTGTGTGGGGCCACCACATGTTTACATCCGGAATGAGCGGAACAGCTCAGTACACCTTTTCCATACTAACATTTCTGGTAGCAATTCCAAGCGCCATAAAAGTATTCAATTGGATTTCCACCATGTACAAAGGATCCATCAATGTACAAACCCCGTTTTACTGGGCAGCTTCCTTCATCTTTGTTTTTATGATTGGTGGCTTATCCGGCCTGGTTGTAGGAGCTTTGGCAACCAACGTTTACCTGCACGATACAGCGTTTGTGGTTGCTCACTTCCACTTTATTGTGTTTGGTGGTGTCGGATTTTCTTTTTTTGGTGCCATTCACTACTGGTTTCCAAAAATGTTTGGGCGGATGTATGATACCACCTGGGCAAACATTGGCTGGCTGATCTTCACGATCGGTTTCCTGGCCCTGTACTCTCCCATGTTCTACCTGGGAATGCAAGGAATGCCACGCCGTTATTACGATTATCTGGAAGAATTTCACGCCGCAAATATTCTGTCAACATTGGGATCGTGGGTCATGACCTTAGGGTTGATTATTGTCATCATTAATCTGTTCCGGTCAGCTAAAAGCGGACCGATTGCTGAAGCAAACCCATGGAATGGAAAAACGCTGGAATGGACTGTTCCATCACCACCCCCGGTTGAAAACTTTGATGAAATTCCTGAGTACAAAGAAAACGACGGACCTTACGAATATCAATAAACGCTATACCTATGTCACAAGTTATTCAACATGATGAGCACTATGACCCGGAAGGATCAAAAATCGGGATGTGGCTTTTCATTTTTACTGAATTGCTTCTATTTGGAGGGCTTTTCATTATCTACTCGGTTTACAGGTACATGAATGCCGATGCATTTCACCTGGCAGCTGAAGAATTGAATACGACCGTTGGCGCATTGAACACAGTCATTCTGCTGGTAAGTAGCATGACCATTGCCATGTCGACAACAGCCCTTCAGAAAAAGCAAAAAGCAACCACCATTGTTTTGATGGAAATTACCTTCATGTTGGCTATAATATTTTTGGTTAACAAGTACTTTGAGTGGGGTGTAAAATTTGATCATGGAATTTTCCCCGGCTCAGAATTCATGAAAGCGGAAATGAGCCAGGGAGAGGTGTTGTTCTTTGGTTTATATTTCGTTATGACAGGTCTGCACGCTCTGCACATTATTGCCGGGTTGGTGATCATGGGATTTGCCTTGGCACGAATAAAGAACGGCACGGTTCATGCTGACCGGCCATCCTTGTTGGAAAATGCCGGCTTATACTGGCACCTGGTTGACTTAATCTGGATTTTCCTGTTCCCATTGTTTTACTTAATCACCTAACAACTGAATTATGGAAAATGAAAAACATCATATCGTTCCATACAGCTTATACGCTATTATTCTGCTGTTGCTGCTTGTATTGACGTTTCTGTCAATAGCCATTACTAACATTGAATTAGGAGCTTTTACTGTTGTCGGAGCTTTATTGCTTGCCTCAATAAAATCAAGTTTAGTGCTCGTCTATTTCATGCACCTAAAATTTGACAAAGCCTATATTCAGATTATGGTCGGATTTGTTTTTTTATTATTTATTGCGATCGTTCTTGTTACGTTTTTTGACTACTATTTCAGATAAAAAACTATGTATATTTTAGCATCAACACAAGCCTCTAATTTTGTTGCCGGAGTTGACCGGGCATTTATTTTTATTCTTGCTGTAAGCTTTTTCTTTTTAATCAGCCTCACAGCAGTCATGATTTATTTTATTTTTAAATACAATAAAAAGCGACATCCCAAGGCTGTACAAATAAAAGGCAGTAACATGTTGGAACTGATCTGGACCATCATTCCTACCATTTTAGTGCTCATCATGTTTTATTACGGGTGGGCAGGATGGAAGCCTATGAAAACAGCTCCGGATGATAGTTTTGAAATAACAGTCGTGGGACGCATGTGGAACTTTACTTTCGAATATGACAATGGCCGGCGAACCGACACCTTATTTGTGCCAAAAGATCAGCCTGTCAAGCTGAACCTCCGATCAATGGATGTCATCCACTCCGTTTTTATTCCTGCTTTCAGAGTCAAGGAAGATGTGGTGCCAGGCAGTGAAAAGTTTATGTGGTTTACGCCTACAAACGAAGGCATTTACGAACTCTTCTGCACCGAATATTGCGGACTCCAGCATTCCTATATGTATAACTGGGTAAAAGTAATGCCCCAGGAAGATTTTAATAAATGGTATACTGACACCACACAACAAGTAGCCAGTGCCGAGGTAGATTCGCCAGCGGCAGCAGGTAAGCGAATTATGACCAACATTGGTTGTTTTGCCTGCCATTCAACCGATGGATCAAAGATTATCGGCCCTTCCTTTAAAGGAATTTACGGCCACGAGGTAACCGTGAAAACGGGAGGAAGCGAACGTACCGTTACTGTTGATGATGAATACATCAAACGATCCATTTATGAACCAGATGCTGATATTGTTGATGGTTTTAACCGCGGCCTGATGCAAAGCTACCAGGGACAGTTAAGTGATTCTGACATTGAACAAATTATTGAGTACCTGAAAACACTTCAATAGCATGAGCCGTCAAACCATTGGCTCCTATCTTAAACTTATTCTACAGCTGGGCAAAGCGCGTATCTCTTTGCCCGTTGCGTTATCAGCCCTAACCGGCTATGCCCTTCATAGAGGAACCATTGGACTGGAAGGTCTTTACCTGGGCGTAGGCGTGTTTTTAATCTCGTGTAGCTCTGGCACCATCAACCATTGGCAGGAACACCGGATAGACGCAATCATGCCCCGCACACAAAACAGACCAATTCCTTCGGGAAAAATTTCACCCTTATTTGCCGCCTGGGTGGCCTTGCTTTATTTTCTCTCAGGTGCAGTAATTTTAACGATTTATTTTCCTCCGGCGGCACTGATCGCAAGCACAGTCACCCTTCTTTCTTACAATGGTTTTTACACCCCGCTAAAAAGATACACGGCATTTGCTGTCGTGCCGGGTTCACTTGTTGGGGCTTTGCCACCCTACATTGGCTGGCTGGCTACCGGCGGTGATCTGTTAAGCCCGGTCATTTTCTGGGTGGCTGTTTTCTTTTTTATCGGCCAAATACCGCATTTTTGGTTGTTGCTCTTGATGTTCGGTAAAGAATACAAATTGGTTGGTTACCCCAGTCTAACGGACATCTTTACCGACAATCAAATTAAACGCCTGAGCTATACCTGGATTTTATCGACCATTGCTGCCGCATTAATCATCGCTCTGAAAATCATGATTAGCAAAGTCGTTATTGCAATTCTATTGCTTTACATCTTCTATGTGCTGATCTCCACCAGCTCACAACTTCTCATAAAAAACAACCTTCAGGTACGAAGCACCTTCTTTAAACTCAATTTCTTATACCTGTTCATGATGATTGCCATAATCATCGACAGTATACTTTTTCGTTGATGAACAAACAAAAAAATCAGATGTTATACCAATACATCTAGATTTTTAAATGTATTAGCCATTCGAAAAGAAACGATATGATCTCATTAAAAAAGTACATCAAAACAAGCTTCCTGCTTATCCTGCCCGGACTTTTTGCCATAGCCTGTAGCCAGAAAGATACAAAAACAACAGTCGAACAACCGGTTGCTGATGTTGAGCTGGTTTATCATGTTGAAGGCATGACATGCGACCACTGCGAAATGTCCATTCAAAAAGGAGTGAACGAACTGGAAGGGATTGCCAAAGTTGAAGCCAACCATGAAGATTCAACCACGCGTATTGTCTATAATCCTTCGAAAACCGACCCTGACAAAATTACTGCTGCCATAGAAAGAAGAGGATACCATGTGATCAAATAAGATGGACTGGAAATGGTGAAAAAGATTCATTCCAGCACTGATTCTGCGCATGGTAAAACTAATCGCCTAAAAAGAAGAAATATTTAATCTTTTAATCATCATCGAAGCAACCCTTTGGCAAGTTATTTGTCAGTTACACACAGCAACAAGGAAACAAGCCAGGAAACAAACTTTAAAATTTCATTTACCAATTTTGAATAAAACAAAACAGCAGAAGTGAAAACATTAAAGTGAGTTCCATACGTACCCTTAAAAACAATAACGTATGAAAACACCACTTATCTTATTCAGTTTATTAGTGATTTCATGCCTGATAACGACAGCAGGCAGTGCACAAACCTCCAATGTTTACGGCAAGGTGATGGACAAGCAAACGCAAAAACCACTTTCCGGGGTGAACATCTGTCTGGAAGATGATCAACTTGGGATTGGCACCATCACCAACGAAAATGGCGAATTCCGGCTATGGAACCTGCCGGGCGACACCATCAATGTTTTGATTCGGTGCGACGGTTACCAAACCTATGTTTTGGAGATTAACTCCTCGTCAATTCCATCGCAGAATGTAAAGGAAATTTACCTTGAAACGGAAAAAGAACAAGATCAGAAACAAACCAGTTTCAGATTGTTCTCCACGAAGAAAGACAACAAAAAATAAGTCTTCATTTAAGCTACTGTATAATTGCAGTTGAATGACTTATACTTGCAATGAGCTATTGCATCGTTGCAGTTTGAAGTTTCAATATTGCAGTAAGCTACTACATAATTGCAGTTGCTTACTGCATAAATGAAGTAGCAAAAAAATAAACTGCCGTTGCCGGTTTCACATTAGCTGTTGACTTTTTGTACAAGAAAGTGTGTGATTGGAAATGAAAAGTGTGCAAGAACGAAAAAGCCAGCTTAATCGGGAATTTCGTCGGGAAGTGCTTCCCGTACGGCAATGATTTTGCCAGAAAAAATCAGGTCTTTCCCAGCCATGAGATGATTAAAATCCATGATTACTCGTTCTTTTTCTCTTCTTACTATTTTACCATGTAGTTGGTTTCCCTTATTGTCACCCATTGGAAAGACGTTTCCAACTTGCACCACTTCATCATCAATGCGGCCATCTTCTTCAGCAAAAGTGGTCAGCGGCAAATCAACAATCGCTTTTGGATCAACAGGCCCGTAAGCTTCATGCTGCGAAGCATGAAAATGAAACGGTTCACCGGCTGACAATCCTTGCAGATTCTGTTCAAACACCTCTAATAGCAGTTGATTTCCAAACAGGAACTCCTGCATTTCCTCACCCGAGACCTGCTGAAGTATTTTCCCGTCCAACGCATTGGCGACGGAATATTGAACAGTGGCAATGGTATTTTTTCTGATTTTCATTTTGGGCTCCACTTCTGAAATGTTTTGCAAAGGATGCTCTTCTCATTCGAAAGATTCATTCTTCTGTTGCCAGCGAACGCACATAATGCACAATTTTCCAACGGTTTTCCGGGCTGATCTGTCCTCCATGAGGACCCATCAACCCTGAGAAGGAACCGACAGTTATGACATGAAAAATTTCGCCATCCGGCTTAACCTTCAAATAATCATCAATCAACGATCGAGGTTTGGCTGGAAACATCCGACTCGTAAATAAATGCCCGTTACCATCACCAATTTCACCATGACAGCTGATACAAAATACTTCGTATTGACGTTTTCCCTCGTCCAATACTTCGGGCGTTGCGTCTAATGGATTGACAAAATCCTGCCCTGCTCTTACCTGTTCATCCATCGACCGGCCTTCGTAAGGATAGGGCTTAAACCCACGAGGAATGGTTCCTTCGGCAGGCAAACGCATCGTGTTCCCGTCTTCAAAGACTGGATTTTCCGAATACGTTTTGTAGGCAGGAGAGTAAGCCATATCGGGGAAAAAAGTATGTCCTCGCCGATTTTTATCGCGCGTACAAGCCGCTGACAAAACCACGACAAAAAGCAACAGGTATAGTTTTACAGATCTTCTCATAATCAGTATTGGGTATGGTATTCAAGACTTTCTTTATAAAACGGATGATTCTTCGGAATCAGCGGAGCTTTGGCCAATGAACGAAACACAACAAACAAGAAGAGGCCGACAAAACCAATGGTAATTCCAACTTCGGGTATTCCAAATCCAGACTCTTCGCCACCCACAACCCCAGGCATAATTAACTGGTAAAGATCGAGCCAGTGCCCTACAAATACAATCACCGAAACAGGCAACAGGATTAAAGAGCCGCGTTTTGAATTTCGGGTCATCAAAGCAAAAAACGGAATCACAAAATTCAGAATCAAATTGACGTAGAATATCGTATTGAAGTTTTTGTGTCGTTCATAAAAATACACGGTTTCTTCGGGGATGTTGGCATACCAAATCAACATATACTGTGAGAACCACAAGTAGGCCCAGAAAATGCTGAAGCCAAACAGGTATTTTCCAAGATCATGGATATGCTCGTTGTTAACATGCCCCATATAGCCCATTCTCCTCAATACGATCAACAGAATGATTAACACCGCTGTACCACTAGCCAACATACTTGAAAAAACATACCAACCATAAAGGGTACTATACCAATGCGCATCAATCGACATGAGCCAGTCCCACGACGAAGTGACACTGGTAATGGCCAGGGTGACCACAAAAACTGCAGAAAAAATCCGAAATTTCCGGTAATACTTCAAATCGCCAGACTGATCGAGCAGCAACGAATATTTACGAATAAAATGAGCCAGTATAATCCAGACGGCAAAGTAAACAGCAAATCGTACATAAAAGAAAGGTGCATTTAAATACGCAACTTTCTTAAGCAGAATTTCATCCAGATGATCTTCATGCGTCCACTCATAAAGCAAGTGTAATCCTCCAAACACGAATAGCAGCAACATTAAAATGCCGGCTACCGGAATAAAAGAACTCATGGCCTCTCCTATTCGCTGGATACTTGTGTGCCAGCCCGACTCTGCAATGGTGTGAACGGCAACCAGAAACAGGCCAATCAATCCAAGGGCCAGAAAATAGTAAGTATTTAGCAATAGGTTGGCGGCAATACGCTCTGCTGCTGTGCCAATAAAAAAGCTAACTGCCAACGAAAGGACACCAATTCCGATCATCCCATAAATAAGGGTTGAAAGTTTTTTGGTTGATATAAATTTTTGATTCTCCATGACCATGTTATGCTTTTAAAGTTATTCCCTCAGCACCAGCTTCAGCAAGCGCTAATTCAATTTCCCTGATATTTTCGTCCGTGCGGCTATCGTCAACTTTCACAACCACAAGAAACCGATCGTCTGTTATTCGTTCATCATGAATAATGGTCTTTGCTCCCGGTCCCAGTTTGTTGCTCACAAAAAAGGCAATTACCATGGCAAAAGCAGAAAAAAGAACCGTCAGCTCAAAAGCAACCGGCATAAACGAAGGCACGGCAAAAAATGGTTTTCCACCAATATTTAATGGATAATCGATGGTGAAAATCCAGGCCTGAAACCCAAAACCGATAATAGCCCCAACAGCTCCACCAATAAAAGCGACACGAGTCAACCTGGAGCGCCGCATGTTTAAAGCCTTATCAATGCCATGCACCGGAAAAGGAGTGAGCACATCCATAATCTCCAGACCCTTGGCCTTCATTTGCCCAATCCCTTTCAGCAAATCCTCTTCATCCAAATAATAAGCTGTTATATATCTACTCATGATCGGTTATTTTATGTTTTTCGCCCGAAGATTTTAACACACCTTTCACTTCGGCTACTGCTATCACCGGAAACACCCGAATGAACAACAGAAATAAAGTAAAAAACAAGCCCAGTGTTCCTACATATAAACCGACCTCAACAATCGTCGGGCGGTACATGGTCCAGCTCGAAGGCAGAAAATCGCGGTGCAACGAGGTGACCACAATGACAAAGCGTTCGAACCACATGCCAATGTTCACAAAGATGGAAATGATGAATGTTAACAGCACACTTCTGCGGATCTTTCGAAACCAAAAGAGTTGCGGGGTGATCACATTACAGGTCATCATGATCCAATAAGCCCAAGCGTAAGGGCCGAAAGCACGGTTGAAAAATGCGTACGTTTCAAACTCAACGCCCGAATACCAAGCCATAAAAAACTCGGTCAGGTAGGCAACCCCCACAATTGAACCGGTCAGAATAATAATCTTATTCATCGATTCAATATGATTCAGCGTAATGTATTCTTCCAGATTCAGCGCCTTGCGGGTCACAATCATCAGGGTGAGCACCATTGCGAATCCGGAGAAGATTGCTCCCGAAACAAAATAGGGTGGGAAAATGGTGGTGTGCCAACCCGGAATAACCGAAGTGGCAAAGTCGAAACTTACAATGGTATGGACTGATAATACCAACGGAGCGGCCAAGCCTGCCAAAATTAAACTGACAGTTTCGTGGCGCGACCATTGGCGGGCTGAGCCAGTCCATCCAAAACTCAGGAAACCATAGATTGCCTTTCTGATTTTCGTTGTTGCCCGGTCGCGCACGGTTCCCAGATCAGGGATCAATCCGACATACCAAAACACCAATGAAACAGCAAAGTAGGTTGAAATGGCAAAAACGTCCCACAACAGGGGGGAGTTGAAGTTAACCCACAGTGCGCGGGTGTTTGGATACGGAAAAATGTAAAACCCCAATAAAAGCCGCCCCATGTGAATGAGCGGAAAGAAACCGGCACACATCACAGCAATCAGAGTCATAGCTTCGGCTGACCGGTTGATACTGGTACGCCACTTTTGCCTGAAAAGCAGTAGGATTGCGGAGATAAACGTACCGGCATGGCCAATACCAACCCACCAAACAAAATTGGTAATTCCCCATCCCCAGCCGATGGTTTTGTTCAGGCCCCATTCTCCAATGCCGTAAAACACAGTTCGAAAGGTGGCCCAAGCACCAAAAATAAGTGCAATGCCTGCCAATGTAATTCCGGCATACCAGTATTTTGATGGTTTGCCGGCCATGGGTGACAAGATGTCATCGGTCACCTGTTTGTAGTTCTTATTTCCCCGAATTAACGGTTCTCTGAGCGGAGATGTGTACATTCCTAATTCGTTTTAGTTATATGGTTTTATTTTTCACCTTCGTTAGGTAGCCAACCGATGGCAGTGTGTGCAATTCTTCCAATAAGTGATAGTTACGCTCATCAGCAAAAAACTTTGAAATCCGGCTTTCCGTATTGTTCAAATCACCAAAAACGATGGCATCTGCCGGACAAGCTTGCGCACATGCAGGCACCACGTCGCCATCCTGCAATTGCCTGTTTTCCTTCTTGGCGGTCAATTTTTTCTCCTGAATACGTTGAACACAGAATGAGCACTTCTCAATCACCCCTTTGGCACGAACGGTAACATCCGGATTCAGCACCAAACGACGCAAGTCGGTCGTCATCTCTGTCGGATCCTTTCTATTTCCGGGCATGGCATCGGCTCCTGTATAGTCGTAGAAGTTGAAGCGCCGTACTTTATATGGACAGTTGTTGTTGCAGTAGCGTGTACCGATACAGCGGTTATAGGCCATTTGGTTAATACCTTCGTTGCTGTGGGTTGTGGCAGCCACCGGACAAACGTTCTCGCAGGGCGCATTGTCACAATGCTGGCACATCACCGGCTGGCGAACAAACTCCGGATTCTCCGGGTCACCCTTATAATAGCGATCGATACGAATCCAATGCATCTCACGAGCCTTGATCACCTGCTCTTTCCCAACAACCGGAACATTATTTTCAGCCGAACAAGCGACCACACAAGCATTACACCCGGTACAGGAGTTTAAATCGATCGCCATTCCCCAGTGAAAGCCTTCAAACTTGCGCTGCGCGTACAATGATTTCATGTGCGCCTTGATTGTTTCGCGTACCTCATTACCTGAGGAGGGATTAACCAAATAATCTTCGAGTGTTGTTTCGCGAACCAGGCTTCGTCCTTCCATTGAATGGTGAGATTGTGTGCGCGCCAGTTGATAATCGCCGGGCACTTTCTCAATGGTCACCTGCTCCAAATGGTATTGTTTCGCCCCCTGTTTGGTTTGAATCAGCGGAAAGGCATTTTGCCCGACGGTACCATCAGGGATGCCCATGTTGAGCCTTCCATAACCCAGGGCTACCGAAATTGTTTTATATTCTTGTCCGGGCTGAACGATGACCGGAATTGGACCGAAATCATTAATTTTAACCAGTTGCTCGTCTTCCAGCTCCAACTCAGCAGCCAGTTTAGGTGAAACCGCAGCATAATTGTCCCAGCATACTTTGGTAACCGGATCAGGAAGTTCTTGCAACCACGGGTTGTTCGCCTGTTTGCCTGATCCCACACTCACATTGGTATAAAATGCCAGTTCAAGGGAATCACCACCAGACGAAGTTTTGATTTGAGCCAGTGCAGCTTCAGCAGCATCAGCACGATAGACCAGCGATTCATTTTCATTTTGGGCCGATTCAAAAATGCCATCGTGCAGCTTGCTGTTCCAAAAATCGTCGAACGAAGTTTCGCCGAAACCTGAAAACAGGTTATCTTCCCAATATTTCCGAATATAAGTATGATAATCGACCGGATTACCTGCCCATTTCAACAAGCTTTCCTGTGCTGCGCGGGTTTTGAAAATTGGTCGAATGGTTGGTTGCGCCAGCGAAAAACTGCCCGTTTTTACTTCCGCATCATTCCAGGCTTCCAGGTAATGGTGATCAGGACAAACGTAATGAACGTGTTCCGAAGTTTCTTCACCCAAAATGGGCATCGCAATTTTCAGTTTGACATTTTTAAGGGCGCTGACGAACTTGTCAGCTTCAGGATAATCAAAAGCAGGATTGATATCGTAAAGAATCAATCCTTCAACTTGTCCGCTTTCCATCTCGCTAACCAGTCGATCCATATCTTCATCCATGCCCTGACGCAGTTTTAAATGAATATCAGTACGGATGGTTGTTCCATAATTTCCCAACAGTTCATTGATGGCATTAACCAGTAGCTGGTTTTCCACGTCATTGCTTCCACTTACAACCAACGACTTTCTCTTTTTCGAAGACAATTCTGCTGCGATCTTTTTAACATCAACCGGTGATGATGGAATTGATGAGCCTGTTTGTCCGTTTAATTTTTTAAGTTCCTGAAGTAGGTTCGCCAAAACCAATTTTTCCTGCGAAGGTCGAATTTGGTAACGTTCATCAGCGTTTGATCCAGTCAGCGACATACCACCTTCAATATGAATATGGCGCGACATGCGACGTTCGCCATCAACCAACTTTCTATTTTTCACATATTGCTTGGTATATTCAACCGGCGAAAGCCAGGTTCCGAGAAAGTCGGCATCAAAACCAACAATCATTTCTGCCTTGCTAAAATCATAAGCCGGTACAAAAGCTTGTCCGAATGTGTTCTCGTTAGCTTTAAGAATACCGGAAGCCGAAAGCACATCGTATTGAATATGCTCCGAACCAGGATGAGCATTCAGAAATTCATGAATGGCTGCTTTGGTCGAAGGGCTAATAATAGTTGAGCTCAAAATAACCACTTTGCCTTGTCTCTTTTTCACCTCATCCAGAAACAGCATGATTTTGTCATCCGCTTCGTTCCAGCTTATTTTTTTTCCTTCGTAGGTCGGATTCTTATGTCTTTTGTTGTCGTAAAGGCCCAAAACCGAAGCCTGTGTTCGCGCGTTGGTTCCACCCATGGTAACCGGAGACAAGGTGTTTCCTTCAATCTTGATGGGGCGTCCGTCACGTACTTTAACCAAAATGCTACAGTAATCAATTCCGTCAAAATAGGTTGAAGCAAAATAACTGGCTTCTCCCGGGATAATTTTTTCGGGTTGAATCAGGAAAGGGATGGCTTTTTGAATCGGTTGCTCGCAACTGGCCGCAATAGCAGCCGAAGCAACAGTAAAACCAAACAGCTTCAAAAAATCACGCCGGGAGCTTCCTGCCGATTTCGATTCCTGTTTCATTTGAAGAATGGACTTCCGGTCTCCGGCATCGGTTTCCTCAGATGCCAGGCGAGCATCATAAATCAAATCATCCAAACTTTTATAATATTGTTCCTTCATTCCGAATAGGTTTGTTGTTTATTAATAATGACACTTCATACAGTCGGTTCCGCCAATCATATCGACCGTAACCTTGTCGATTTCCCCTTTTTTGATTTGCTCATGAAGTGTTTCGTATGATTCATAGAAATTATTGTCGACAAATTGAACTTCTTTCGTCCGGTGGCAATCAATACACCACCCCATACTCAGATCTTCCACCTGCCTGATCACATCCATTTCTGCCACATCGCCATGGCACTCAATACAATCTAATTTTCCGGCATTCACGTGCTGGGCATGACTGAAAAAGACATGATCGGGTAAATCATGAACTCTCACCCATTCAATTGGAACTTCATTTTCACTGGCTTCAATAACTTTAGCAATCTCAAACTTTCCTGAACGGGTTCCTTCGCGAACAAGCGAGTGACAATTCAAACAAAGGTCCGTAGGCGGAATTCCGGCCGATTGACTCTGCTCAACCGTAAAATGGCAATACATACAGTCGATTTGATTTTGTCCGGCATGGACTTTATGTGAGAACTTGATGGGTTGTGCTGGTTCATAATCCGGCGAACGTCCCAACCTTACACCTTCTTCATAGATCATCTTAACCTGGTAACCAAACACACCCAGAAAAATGATTACAGGAATGGCTTTGTATTTAATTTTCCGGAAAAAAATCAACTCCAGCAAAGCCCAGGTAATGATTAATCCCAACAAAATAAAGAAAAGCAAACGTGTAATGGTAGGTTTCACAGGTGCCGGACCACGCATTGACAAATCGTCCAGATAGGCTTTGACCGTTTTTAGGTCAGCCTCTTCAAAGTCATAGCCTTTATGAACTTCAGCCATCAAACCATCACCAGGCTCCATCACGACAGCCTTAAATTCATCAAAATCCTTTTCGATGTACTTATTGGCAATAGCCATTGCCGAGGGGTTCCAATTCAGTGTATCAGAAGGCATGATGTTGTGACACGACGCACACGATACCTGTTTGTTGTTGTGCGGCAATAATCCTCTGAAAAAACGCTCTCCACGCTTAATGTCGTTCCGGTAATGACTAAATTTTTCAACTTGGGCGGCTTCGCTCTTAGCTGAAGCGGTGTCTGTGGAAATGGTATCTCCCATCACGGCCTGGCTTGTCGTATCAGCCTGAGCTTCCTGTTCTACAGCATTGGTTGTATCGGTCGAGGCAGTGTCGGATGGCTGCCCTGCAGGCTGGGTCGTTGCAGTATCGGCGGGTGAGGACTGCTCTACAGCTGCACTGTTTGCTGAATCTTGTTCACTTTGTTGCATTTGTGTTCCAGCAAAAGCCGTTGCTGAAAAAACAAAAATTGACATGGAGAGAGTTAACAGAAAAACCTTGGGCGAAAACCCGGATTTCCGTAAAACAGGGGACTTTAATTTCATTCTACAAGCTTTAGTAAGTTTTTTTCAAACCTTAGGATTTTGCAACTCATGAGAATTAACAAATTTTGTACTTTAAGGTTTTCCAGCTCAAGTTAAAAAAATATCCCCAGACATCATTTAAGAGCTGCCAGCATAACAGGTCATTGGTCTGCTTTTATTAAGTACCTGAACCTGAACATCATTTCATAAAAGAATGGCCAAAAATAAATAGACTGAAATTATTAAAAATAAATCATCGATAGATAATTTCGATATATCTAACCTAAGTTCTCGGTGAGTTTCCGTACGATCTTCAGGTTATCGAGAAACTCTTTGGCAATGACACGGACTATTGTATAGGCAGGAATAGCCAGAATCATACCCAGAATTCCTGCGACACTTCCAGCAGCCATGATAACCAGAAAAATCTCCAGCGGATGTGCTTTCACGCTGCTCGAATAAATTAAAGGCTGAAACAGGATGTTGTCAATCACTTGCACCACAACAAAAACCAGCAACATAAACCCGAGCAATGCCAAGGTGTAACCCATGAAATCAGCATTCAGGTTGATGGCTATTCCGATCAAAAGCCCCACAAAAGCTCCAATCCATGGACCGAGGTAAGGGATAACATTAAACAAACCACAAAACAGCCCAATAACAACCGCATGGCTAAAACCAATTCCAACAATCGTCAATCCAAGCGTAACCAAAGTACCAACCATGATCACTTCAAACAACAACCCAACAAAATATCGCCGCAGCAAAGTATAGATGGAATTTAAAATTCGACTTACTTTTTCTTCATAACCTGAAGGAATCACCAGTAAGATACTGTCACGAAACATATTTTCTTCTTTCAAAAAAAAGAACGTGATAAAGGATACAGCAAAGAAGGTGATAAACATTTCCCCCAAGGTTCCGGCTACAAAGCCAAACACATCGGTTAACTGCGAAAAATTAAACTGATCTCCAAACTGTGTTTTCAGCAAGGCTATCAGTCGGGCATCATTTTCAGGAGCAGCACCTTCTCCAAAAAACTCCATCCATTGGCGGATGGGATTTTCAAATACCTCAATGATCGCATTAATATTAATGGTTGATAGTTGTTCGAACTCATTAATCAATAAAGGAATTAAAAAGCGAAATGAGCCAATAAAAAATATCCAGAAAATAAATAGCGTCAGAAAAGCAGCAACAGAGTTGGATATTGAAAAACGTCCCAGTTTCACACTTCGAAAAAAGCGTACGAGCGGACGGCCAATCAGCGATAAAACAGCAGAAATCAAGACATAACTAACAATCGCACTGAAGTACCATACCAGAAATACAACAACCAGAAAGCCCACTGCAAGCAAGATGTTTCTGGTTCGTCCCTTAACTTTTATCATAAACTGAAGCTTTTATGCAAATATACCGGATAAATCTAAGTTTTAAAGAGGCGGCTCCAAAATGACGGTCTTTTTCTTTAAGACGGTAAATTATAGCTTCATCTTTCCAAGATTATAAGTTAATCTTACCGTAATTATAAGTTAATATTACTGTGATTATAAGTTAATATTTTGGAAATATGAACTTATAAATTTCGTCCGGCCCCATAAGATGCAAAAAAACTGTCCTTGTTTTGAATGATCCACGGAGATGAGATTTTCAACAGGAAGATATATTCAATACGATTGATGCTGTATTTTTTAATAGATTTGTAAGCCAATAAAAAAAGTATGACTATAGGTAAACTTAAAGCCTTAATCGTAGACGACGAGAAAGAGGCACGAGATGTATTAAAATACATGCTTCGGCGACACCCAGAAGTTGAAGTGGTTGATGAAGCAGAAAGCAGCGAATCTGCTCTTTTCAAATTCATGAAAAAAAGGCCGGAAATCGTCTTCCTTGATTTGGTTATGCCCGGAAAAAACGGGACAGAATTCATCTCGCTGATCAAGAAAGAAAAACTGGACACCAACATTGTCATTGTCAGTTCGTATCGCGATATGGCCATCGATGCCATTAAAAATGAAGTGTATGATTTCTTGCTGAAACCTGTCAATGCGGCCAAACTTGAAACCATTATTACAACGATCAAAAACAGAAAATCGGCTATCCCAAACGCTGAACTCAACGCCCTTTTAACCAACATAAAAAATGATCCAAAACTTAAACTGTCCTCAATCAACAGCCATATCATTATCGACCCGAAAGAAATTTTATACTGCAAAGCTGAAGGCTCGTACACACACATTTATCTGGACAATGGAACCATTGAACTGGCAAACACTTATCTCGGAAAACTTGAAGAAATACTTGGCAATTACGACTTTTTCAGAATTGGACGCGCTTTCCTCATCAACCTCGACAAACTGAAAAGCGTGAGCCGTTACGATAACTCGTGCGTTTTAACCGGCAATAAAAAAGAGGTCAAACTTTATGGCTCAAAGAAACAAATTAAAGAACTTTGCAAAATCGAGACGAAAGAAGATCATTAATGGTAGAAGACAAACTCATAACGGCAATGATCATTGAAGATGACGAAGATGCAATCTCGTTATTGGAAATTTACCTGAAAGCTTTCCGCGAGCTGGAAGTTATCGATAAAACGACCAATCCAAGGCATGGAATAAGATTACTAACACGAAAAATGCCTGACATTGTTTTTTTGGATATTGACATGCCTGATACCAACGGACTGGAGGTAGCCGAAGCCATTAAAGAGAATAAGCTCACCACCGAAATTGTTTTCACAACAGCACACAGCAAGTATGCATTTAAAAGTCTGGAAGTTAAGCCACTGGACTACCTTATAAAACCATTTGGGCCTGAGGAGTTGATTTCGGTGATCAACCGTTATAAAGCCCGCGCAAAAGGCAAAGAAATGGAAAGAAAGATGGACTTTTTCATCCGTAACAGTAGACCAATTCAAAAACTAAAACTACCAACAGACAACGGAATTGTATTTATCAATCCTGAAGAAGTGATGCTACTTCAGGGACAGGAAAACCACACCTACATTTTCCTTTCAAATGGAACAGTTGAACTGGTAACCACCTTGTTTCATAAAGTTATTGAACAGATTGATTCGCCCAGCTTTGTTCGGGCCAACCGCACAGCCTTCATCAACCTGCAGTACCTTCGGCGGGTCGACCGCAAAAACAGGTTTTGTACTTTAACGCACCAAAACACGGTGATTGAAGAACCACTGAACCGGTCGAGCATTACTTTCTTCGAAAAGCTGAATTGCTTTCCAATTAACTAAAAAACCAGCATATTTTTGCACGTTTCACGCTGGTTTAATATTGATTTGTGCCCGCCACAGCGAGCCAAAATTATCGGAAAGATTGAGTCCCCCTAGCTCTTCAACAAGGCATAGTCCAACACATCGCTAATCGTTTTGACAAAATGAAACTTCAGCCCCTTCAGGTAAACGTCCTTAATTTCCTCCAAATCTTTTCTATTATCGGCCGAAAGCAAAATCTCTTTAATGCCGGCCCGTTTGGCTGCCAGTATTTTTTCTTTGATTCCACCAACCGGAAGCACTTTGCCTCTCAGTGTGATTTCGCCAGTCATGGCAATATTCTTGCGCACTTTCCGCTTCGAAAGACTGGAAGCCAGCGAAGTAACCATAGTCACACCAGCCGATGGCCCATCTTTCGGGATGGCTCCTTCCGGCACGTGTACGTGAAAATTATTGCTATCAAAAACTTTCTGATCAATGTCCAGCTCTTCGCGATGCGATTTCAAATATTCAAGTGCCAGCATTGCCGACTCCTTCATCACCTCACCCAAATTACCAGTTAGCGTTAAACCTCCTTTTCCAGTACTTAAGCTCGACTCAACAAACAATATTTCACCTCCATGGGCAGTCCACGCCAAACCGGTAACGACGCCCGTAATTTCATTCCCCTGGTAACTTTCGCGAGTGTATTGCACCACTCCCAGGTACTCACGAACATCATCTTTGGTCAGTTTTTTATTGAATGGCTCTTCAAAAGCAATTTTCTTGGCAATCCGCCGAATCACTTTGGCCAACTTTTTATCCAGCTCGCGTACACCCGACTCACGCGTGTAATTCTCAACAATGTGCTCCAGTACTTCTTTCGAGAAGCTCACCTGACTTTTCTCCACGCCATGATTTGCCAGTATCTTCGGAATCAAATGCCGCTTGGCAATCTCAATCTTTTCTTCCACAATGTAACCATTCACATCAATCAGTTCTAAGCGGTCTCGCAGGGGGGCAGCAATGGTGTTGAGGGTGTTCGCTGTTGCCACAAACATCACCTTCGACAAATCATAATCCAGCTCCACGTAATTGTCGTGAAACTCGCCATTTTGTTCCGGGTCCAGCACTTCGAGCAAAGCCGAAGCCGGATCGCCATGAAAATCGCTCGAAACTTTATCTATTTCATCCAGAATAAAGACTGGATTGGATGTTTTAGCTTTTTTAATATTTTGAAGAATTCGTCCGGGCATAGCGCCAATGTATGTTTTACGATGTCCACGAATTTCAGCTTCATCGTGTAACCCCCCCAAACTCATGCGGATGTATTTCCGGTCGAGCGCCCGCGCAATTGACTTTCCGAGTGAAGTTTTTCCAACTCCCGGCGGCCCGTACAAACACAGAATGGGGGCCTTCATATCTTTTTTCAACTTCAAAACTGCCAGATGCTCCAAAATACGCTCCTTCACTTTCTCCAGTCCATAATGGTCTTCATCCAGCACTTGCTCAGCGTGTTTCAAATCGAAGTTATCTTCGGTGTATTCATTCCACGGAAGGTCAAGCAGTGTCTGACAATAGGAAAATTGCACCGAATACTCACCCGCAGCCGGATTTAAGCGATGCAGCTTATTGACTTCCTTGTCAAAAAACTTGGCAACATCTTCGCTCCATTTTTTGCCTTTGGCGGCCTCTTTCATTTCGTTGATTTCCTGCTCAATCGGGTTACCTCCCAGCTCATCCTGAATAGTTTTCATTTGCTGATTGAGCAAAAACTCACGCTGTTGCTGATCCAGATCGGTCTTCACCTTGGATTGAATGTCATGTTTCAACTCCAGCATTTGCACCTCCTTCACCAAATAGGAAATGGCCTGAATTCCCCGCTCACGCACATCAGCGATCTCAAGCAAGGTTTGCTTCTCCTCCACTTCAAGATCAGTATTCGAACAAATGAAATTGATCAGAAAAGTCGAATTCTCAATATTCTTAACAGCAAAAGTGGCTTCGGGCGGCACGTTGCTTGAATATTGGGCAACTTTGATCGACAAATCTTTCAGTGAACCAACCACAGCATTAAACTCAGCACTGTTTTCTTTGGGTAGAATTTCATCAAGCAAAGTCACCTGAGCACGGAAATAAGGAAACTCCTCGAGATAATCCATCACATTAAACCGTCGCTTTCCCTGAATAATAACCGAAGTAGAACCGTCCGGCATTTCCAGTATTTTCAGGATTTGGGCAACTGTACCAACCTGGTATAAATCAGCTTGCTCCGGATCATCAATACCACCATCCTTTTGGGTGACGGTTCCCAGCAATTTATCGCCACGGAAAACATCCTGGATCAGTTTCAGTGATTTTTGCCTTCCAACCGTAATTGGAATGACCACGCCGGGAAACAACACCGTGTTTCGCAGTGGTAAAATTGGCAGCATTTCGGGTGCCTGAAAGTTTTTCAATTCTTCTTCGGTTCCTTCGGCAATAATCGGAATGATTTCCGTATCATCATCTGCCATTCCTGTAAATATCATATTTCCCAGAGATAGTCCTCTATTTTCTCCCATTACTTTTCTTTCTGTGATTGTTGTGACAAACTGGCGTAAAAATACCAAAAATAATTCAGGGCTGATACTAGTCAATAGCCATGCCAAAAGACATGGTGTCCATTTTAAAAACTACGGAATGCAACTGTTTGCTCAAAAACCCTGGACAGGATTTCCTCATCCAATTCGGAAAGCAGTTGGTTACGTCGCGCCATCACTTTAGCAGCAGTCGCAAAAACGGATTTCAACTGGTGTAATTTAAATCCACTAGGTCCGCCATCGGCAAACGAAGGTACAAACTGGCGTGGAAAACCGGTGCCATGAATGTTACAGGCCACACCAACAACTGTTCCGGTATTAAACATGCTATTGATTCCGGCTTTGGAGTGATCGCCCATAATCAGGCCGCCAAACTGCAGCCCTGTTTTCATAAACCTTCCGGTAGCATAATTCCAGATTTTCACCTGCTCATAATTATTTTTCAGATTGGAGACATTCGTTCCAGCTCCTAAGTTACACCACTCACCCAGCACCGAGTGGCCTAAAAACCCGTCGTGCCCTTTATTGGAGTAGCCCGTAATGACAGACTGGCTGATCTCTCCTCCAACTTTGGAATAAGGTCCAATAGTGGTGCCACCATAAATCTTGCTCCCCATATTCACCACCGAATGTTCTCCTAAAGCGAACGGGCCACGGATCAGCGAACCTTCCATAATCTCCGCATCGGCTCCAATGTAAACCGGCCCGGCTAATGCGTTGATGGTGGCAAACTCAAGCTTCGCTCCCGACTCAGCAAAAATATTATCAGGATGAATCAATTGGTTGGTGAGACTGATAGGCTCCGATTCGCGATTCGCTGTCAGCAAATCGAAATCCAGCTGAATTTGCCGGGCATTAACTTCCGTCAAATCCCAAGGATACCGAATCACATCCAGCGGCCCCGCAAACTCTTTCCAGTCAATTACGCCTTCAGATTCAAAATATGAAGTCAGCAAATTCTCATCTAAACAAACAGCCACCATTTCACCCTGAAACAAGATGCCTTGTCCGCTTTTCAGTGCGTCTACCTGCTTTGCAAGTTCATCTGTTGGACAAACATGCGCATTAATCAAACAGTTATCAGGAGCCGTTTGCAAGGGAAATTTTTGCTGCAACCAGAATTCCGTTTTCCAGGAATAGAAACCTGGCAGCCGGCGCTCCCACTTTTCACGAATGGTGAGTATTCCGGTGCGCAACCCGGCAACGGGCCGTGTAAAACACAAGGGTAAAAGATTCTCGCGGTTATTTCCGTCAACAAGGATATAATTCATCTTGAGGTTTTCACAAAAATAGGGCAAAAAAAAAGCTCCGCAAAAGCGAAGCCCAAATATCTGTAATAATCAAAGATTATTTCTTCTTGTTATCCATGTGCTTTTTATAGCGGTTCATGAATTTATCAACACGTCCAGCAGTATCAACCAATTTCATTTTACCTGTATAAAACGGATGAGAACTACTTGAGATTTCCACTTTTATCAATGGATACTCAACGCCGTCAACCACTTCAGTTTCTTTTGAGTTAACAGTTGATTTAGTCAAATAAACCTCGCCATTTGACATATCTTTAAACGCAACTACGCGATAATTTTCCGGATGTATTTCTTTTTTCATTGCTGATTCTTTTTCAACATTATTTCAATCGGGTTGCAAAGATAAATACACTTTCTTAATTTCCAAAGATTTTCTGTTTTTTATTTATCTTTTTCAGTCCCAATAATCGGAGCCCTTTCAAAAGGTTTGCTCCGGTCGAAAAGGTAGCGCATGGTGTAGTGGGTTTTCACATGTTTTCCACCTACTGATTGGTACAAAGCCACAATTTTCGGATTGAAATCGCCGGCCCACGAAAGTTCCACCTCGGTGTACTGCGGTTTCTTCTTCATTAGCTTGTCCTGATGCCAAAAAATAGCCGATTCGATACCCGAGCGCTGGTATTTTGGAATCACGCCCATGATCAAAATCCGGGTGCGGTTGATCACCTTTTTCTTTTTGTAATACAAAAACTTGAGCATGTTGATGAAATTCAACTTACCATTCAGCTTTTGAAGAATCTGGTTGATGTCGGGCACCATCACGAACACGGCAATGGGCTCATCATCATGATAGGCAAACCAGATCATCTCGGGGTCAAGCACAGCTTTCGAATCCTGAATAAAATCTCGTAAATCTTGTGGATCCAACGGATTAAAATGCTCATGAAAACGCCAGGCTTCATCATAAATGTAACAAAAATCCTTAATGAACTTCTCCAGATCCTTGTAGTCGAAATGCTTAAAACTGTAGCCTGGCTTTTGGGCTACCCAACCGGCAATTTTCCAAAATCGTTCGGGAAAAGGCACCGAATAATCCAGGTGATAACTGAACTGTTTAAAGTACATCTGAAAGCCATAATTCTCGAACAGTTTCAGATAATAAGGCGCATTGTAGGGCATACCATAACCCTGTGGCATAAAACCATCAACCAACAACCCCCAGTTCATGTAGTTTTCGCCAAAATTAACCGGACCATCCATGGCTTCCATCCCACGCTCCTTCAGCCAATCGCGGGCAGTATCGAACAATAGCTTAGCGACTTCCTGATCGTCAATACATTCAAAAAATCCACAACCGCCGGTGGGTTGCTCAAAGGTTTTTGCTTTGTGATAGTTCACAAAGGCAGCAATTCGCCCAAGCGGGAGGCCAGACTCATTAACTACCACCCAACGTTCGGCCTCGCCATGTTTAAACGAAGGATTTTTGTCGGGGTTGAAGGTATTCTCAACCATTCCCTGGATAGGAGCTGCCCAGTGTTTATCATTCTTATAAATGAAGTGGGGAAGCTGATGAAACAACTTCTTATTTTCTGAATTATTAACTACTTGTAATTGCATGGTTTGATCAATTGTTTGGGTGAAAAGATACGACAAATAATATACGTAAAAAATAACATTCCGCTAGTCTTCAATAATGTGTGAGCGCTTAAACTCTTTCTGCCGGTCGAATAAATACCTCATAGTTAGATGCGTTTTATACTTTTTCCCACCAACCGCTTCAAAAATCGAGATCATTTTTGGATTGAAGTCGCCAACCCAACTAAGTTCCATTTGATTGTACCAACTTTTCCGAAGCAATACCTGGCGAAGCTGGTAAAAGATAGCCGACTCGATTCCTGATTTTTGATATTTGGGGACGACCCCCATGACGATAACCCGGCAGCCGCGAATGACTTTCTTTCGTTTCAGATAAAGCATACGAAGAATTTTAAAGAGGTTCAGCTTTCCACTCGGAAAATATTTGATCAAATGATTCACATCAGGAATCATCATGAAAAAGGCGATGGGTTTGCCCTCGCGATACACAAACCAAATGAATTCCTCCTCCAAAATTAGCTTCGACTGGTTAATCATATCGCGCAAATCCTGCGGCTCAATCAACTTATAATTATCGTGCCTTTTCCAGGCTTCGTCGTAAATGTCAATAAAATCGGCAATGTATTTCTCACGATCTTTAAAGGTGAAATGTTCGTAATGATAGCCCGGTTTTTTGGCCATCCATGCGGCGATCTTCCAGAATCGCTCCGGCAAATCGGGACTGGTAATATTGAGATGATAACTATATTGTTTATAGTAGGTCTGAAAACCATAGTTTGTCCAAAGCTGATGGTAGTACTCTGGATTGTAGTTCATTCCAAAACATTGCGGCACAAACCCATCCACCAGCAGGCCCCAGTTAAAAAAATTTTCTCCAAGATTAATTGGTCCATCCATCGCTTCAATCCCCTCAGCGGCAAGCCAAGCCTTTGCGGTATCAAATAACTGATTGGCGACTTCCTGATCATTGACACACTCAAAAAAACCGACACCGCCCGTTGGTTGATCAAACTGCCCTACATAGCCAGATGTGTGAAAGGCTGCAATTCGTCCGGCGAGCTTATCATTCTTATAAACTAACCAGCGACAAGCATTTCCCTTTTTCAGGGTGTTGTTTTTAATAGGGTCAAAAATGTCTTCAACCATCATTCTCAGGGGTGCCACCCAATTTTTGTCTTTTTTATAAATGGAGTAAGGAAGCCGGTGAAACGCATCCACCTGCTTTTTGTCAGTCACCTTTACTAGCTGCATCGATCTTAAACTTGATTTGAAAGCTCCGAAAATACAACATATCGCCAGAAAATAAAAACAGGGACCAAAGTCCCTGTCCCTGTTCTTTTATATCCGTCCTTTTAATTGCGGCTAGCTAATTTGGAAAGAAGCCTCAAAATTTCGATGTACAACCACACCAGCGTCACCATCAAGCCGAAAGCACCGTACCACTCCATAATCTTGGGTGCACCTCCTTCAGCTCCGCGCTGAATAAAATCAAAATCCAATATCAGGTTTAACGCTGCAATGCCTACAACAACCAAACTAAAGCCAATACTGAAGAGGCTGTTGCCATGCAAAAAACCAATATTTGCGCCAAACATGCCCGCGATGAAGCTCACCAAGTAGATCAGCGCAATACCGCCGGTAGCCGCGATGATTGCCACTCGAAACTTACCTGTTGCCCGTATTTTTCCGGAGCGAAATAGAAACAGCATAATAAAAAACACTCCAAAAGTCAGGGCTACTGCACGCATGACCAAACCGGGGTATTGCGCCTCGAAAAAGGCGGAAATTCCACCCAGAAAAAGTCCTTCAAGAACCGCATAAATGGGAGCGGTGATATTGGAGTAGCGCGGACTAAACACAGTAATGATGGCCACAATAAAGCCGCCAATTCCGCCACCAATCAACCAGGGAGCGACAACTGAAAAGGCGCTTTCGGGCGATCCATACTCGTAAACCCCAAAAAACATGCGCCAGGTAAACGCCGCGGCGAAAGCTAAAATCAGAAACATCAGGCCTGTTTTATTTACGGTCCCCTCAATTGTCATCACATCGGTTTGAGCACTCGTTTGCACCCGACTAAATACCGACTTTGATAACGCAGGATTTGAAGATTTTGTCAAATTCATAGTTTGTTTATTTTTAAATTGTCCGTAGCCCTAACAATAAAAATCATACCAATTTTCGTAACACTGACATTTTGTACACTTTAAAGCCCCCCCATGCCAAACCCAAAAACTCAGTCCGCTATCCTACTGTTGTTCAGTCAATGTAAAATCATAATGCCCGGACTCAATTTCGATTCTAATCTCACCACCCATTTTCGTAACATTCTTAATCCCTGAAACACCCGACACAAAATTCGCATTTTCCCAAATCAGTGTGTTCCCTTCAGTAATTTTCGCCTGTTCAAAATTAAATATTGGGATAGCAACTGTTGCGCTGGTATTTGCCGGAACGCTTACGATATAGCGAAATGAGCCTTCATCTTTCAGCCAGTTCGAAACAACGTTTCCAGCAACGGTTTCCAGCGATGCATCTACTCGATTTAAACCATCCGGAACAGTTGGTTTTAAAAGAATCTCTTGATACGCGTTCGTTGTTTTGCCTTCCATTGGAGACTGAATTCCAGCCAGGTATTTATAGAAGTACTCGACCACCGAACCAAACATCTGGTGGTTGTGCGAATTCCTGCCCGACCACTCTTCGAGCAAAGTCGTTGAATTGTTGGCAATCCAATAGCCATAGCTGGGATATGTTCTTTTTGTTGCTGTGACAAAAGCCAGCTCGCCGTATCCACCTGCTGTCAACACAGGCCACAAATATTTGGTGCCAATGATACCGGTATGCAAATGACCATTGCGCTGGTTGATGTCATCAACAATGGTTTGCAGCACGCCTTCGCGATGCTCTGCCGGAACCAGGTCGCCGTGAAGCGCCAACAGTTGGTAGGTTTGATAGGTTGAATCCGTTCCGTAACGCAAGGTTTCCGGATTGAAAAACCGGTGATTGAATGCCTGTCGAATGGTGTCACTCAAAGCCAGAAATTGCCGGACATCATTTGTATGTCCCAAAATCTTCGCCATCTCAGCCATCAGTTTCACATTGTAATAATAATAGAAGGTGTTCACCACGGCATGATTGGGGTCATCGCGCTCGCCCGGGGCACACCACTCGCCCAGCGAATACCAGTAACCATCAAAGTCATTGATGACAAATGGCTCTTCCGGCTTTGAATCCGTTTTGGCCAGATTCTGCAAATACTGCAAGTACCTTTTCATCGCTGGATAATGCTCTGTCAGGATTTGGGTATCATCGTAATAATGATACATCCAGTATGGAATCAGGACATAGGCGCTCCCCCAGGCCACACCACCACCCATGCCACCAATCAGTGTTGGTGATGTATTTGGAATCCGTCCGTTGGGTTCCTGTGAATCCCGCATATCATTCAGCCATTTGTAATAAAACGGCGCCATCTGAAAATCATGCATCGACGTTTCAGCAATCACTTGCCCGTCTCCATTGTAGGCGCCTTTTTCGCGGTGCGGACAATCTGTCGGATAGCCAACCAGATTCCCTTTTTGCGACCACAAGCCAGCCCGGTGAATTTGATTCAAAAGCGAGTCAGACGAAGCAAACCTTCCGTTTCGTTCGAGCGCGCTTCCAACCACGCGGCCTTCCACTTTCAAAATCTCCAAATCCTCCTGATTGTCAGTTGCCACTTCAATATACCGGAATCCGGTATAGAAAAACCGGGGCTCATAGGTTTCAACCCCGTCACCTTTCATCGTGTAGTCGGTCCAGGTCTGTGCGTGATAATTATGCTTCTGGCTTAACCTGTCGCCTTCCTCCAAAGCCTTTGGAAACAAGGAATCATTTAACGTTTCGGCCCCACGAATACGAATAGTCTGGCCCGCTTTTCCTTTGAGCTGCACTCGCCACCAACCAGCAATATTCTGCCCAAAATCATAGAGGTATATACCTTCGTCCGGATTTGTCTCAGCCACCGGCTCGAGGGTTTGATTAACTTTAATGGGCGGCATTGATTGCGATTTCAACTGCCCGCCAGGTGGCTCTACCAAGCTTACCTTTTGCCAGTTCTCATCCGAAAATCCAGCCGAAATCCAGCCATCGACTTCTTTTCGGGCATCGTAATCTTCGCCACCGTAAATATTGTTGAAAGTAATGGGGCCATCTGCATATTTCCACGATTCATCGGATGTGACCAAAGCTTGACTTCCGTCGTCATAAGTGACATTGATTTGCACGATAAAAGCCGGATTTCCCAACTGGGCACCGCCACTTCCCCAGCTGTAGCGTCCTTCGGTTTTTCGCAGGTTGTAAGCCCCATTTGCGAGCATCACGCCAAGTGCATTGTTCCCTTTCTTCAAAAGCTCGGTTACATCGAATGTAGAATATAAAATTCGCTGCCGATAATCCGTTACTGCAGGATCCAAAACCTGATCACCTACTTTTTCGTCATTCAGGTAAAGTTCATAAAACCCACAAGCCGTTACAAAAGCGAAAGCCTGTTTTACTTTCTTTTCGATTGAAAACTCTTTTCGAAATAACGGACTGGCATCAACAATTTCCTCCTTCGTTGTTATCCAGCGAGCTTTCCAATCCGAAGAATCCAGCAACCCGGTATGAAAACTCACGGGCTCACTCCAGATTTCCTCCTGATCATCCGTGATCACACCTACCCGCCAAAAATACTTTCGGTTGCTTTTTAATGCAGCCCCGCCATAGGCGATGTTGACCGTTTTCCTGGAGTTGATTTTCCCGGAATCCCATATCAACCCGTTTTTCTGGGTTGCCTTCTGCAAGCTTTGGCCTACAATGACTCGCCAGGACGCTTGATAAACACCCCGTTCTTCAGACTTAATCTTCCACGAGAAATGAGGTTGTGGAGAATCCACGCCCAGTGGGTTGTCCTGATAATCAACACGCAAATCTTCAACACGAAGATTTGATTCCCTGCACGAAGGAAGAACGAGTAAGCCCAGGCTCAACAAAATGCTCAAATAAAACGGGAGCCGCCTGTTCCTGTGTCTAGTAGTTGTTGGTTTAGTCATCTTGTATTTAGGTTAAGTGTTGTGAAAGGTCGGCCAATCAGCCTTTTCAATCTATAGTTCCGCCAGATCTTCCAACAGCAGGGCTGCCATTTTTTGAGCCTGCTCTTCGTCCATGTCTTGCGCCAACTCTAGAAATTCCCTGCATTTCGCTTTGAGTTGCTCGCTTCGGTTGGCCAGGATCAACATGCTTCGGTAAAAGATTTGTCCCAAAGCCGGATCTTTCACCAAAGGAAAAATCACAACAAAAAAAGGCTCAAACATCTCATCAATGCCCTTTTTATCAACCATAGCCAAACGGCCCATCAAATGCAAGCCGGTGTATCGGACCAGGTGCTTTTTGCCGCGACACCATTCCAATGCTTTTACATAAGCGAACTTCGTATGTACAAACAAGTTGGCTACAGCCTGCTCCGCAATTTCAGTGGTTGTAAAACTCTTGGTCCAAAAATCAAGCTGCTCTTCGGTCACCTTTTCAGGCTCATCAAGCAAAGTGGCCAAAATCATGGTTTCGCGCCATTGCTTGTTCCACAGCTTCAGGGCGAGCAAATGATTCCTCTCATAGCTTTTTGCCAACTCGCGCAGCGAAATGACCGATGCGCCCCAATTGATTTTATACACCAAACCATATGCTTTCATTTGCGCAACGGTTTCGCCGTTTTTCAATAGCCTGATTTTCATCAGAAGCTCGCGAAACTGTCCATCCACAACCGGATTATCAAGAAGTATATCCATATCAATAAATTACAAACTCAACAATAAAAAAGATTACCAACAAAAGTAATGAATAGAACAGGTGCCTGAAACTATTTTGGTAGTTTATTGGCGCGATATCTAACTGGCGATTGAGTACAACGACCAAATAAATTTTCTCAAACAAATAGGCAATTACCGTAGCATAGGCTACGCCTGAGATTCCCCAGAATCGGACAAACATCAAGCTAAGCGATACATTCAGAATTAGTTCCAAAAGAGAGGCCCGGGCAACAACTGCAGTTTGTTTCAATCCGATTAGGATGGTTTGCGGAAAAATGAGCCGGCTGATAATCAACAGCAAGTATATATTGAAAATCGTGGCGCTTCCGCCAAAGTCCGCATTAAAAATAATGGGGAACAGCTCATGACTCATCACAACAAGTAAAGCCGTTATCGGAAAGAGCAGGTTGGCCAGGCGGCCCGATTCCTTTTTGATGAGAGCCAGCGAAGCCTGCAACATGGTTTTGTTGGAAAATTCGGGCAACATGGCATTGCTAAAAGCATTGGCCAACAAAAGAACCAGCGGTAACTCGCGGGCACCATAGCGAAATACAGCAAATGTCGCTTCGTCGAATCGTGATGTAATAATAAAGCCATCAATATATTGAGCCGATCCACTCAGCAAGGCTGAAACAATTAGAGGCGCCGACAAGCCAAAATGCTCACGAATAAAACCCTTGGAAAACCTGCTTTCTCTTATGCTGAATATTAAGCCCAACAAGAAAAGGTAGCGCAAAAAAGCCACCAACAGCAATCCATACATAACAAAGCGAAGGTCCAGCGCAAAAAGCACCGGGAGCACCACCAGCAAAAACATCGTGAAAAAACTGACCGCTCCGTAATAGACAATTTTTTGCGGCTCATTCCGCAGTAAAAAGAAGTACTCGATCAGGTTGGCCGGCACACTAAAAAAAAGGTAACCCAACAAAAGGCCCAAATAAGGAATTTCACCACCACCCAGCAGGGTTCTCCCAACCAGATTGCCGGCGATTGCCAATATAGCTACAACCAAAAGAGTAAAAAGGCTAATCAACAGAAAAGCGTTAAAAACCGGCGATGCTCCATCGTTCCGTGGTTCCTTTGCCATAGGGAGCAAACCACGGATCAAGCCATTTAACCAGAAGAAGCTGACTCCACCGGCCAGAAACAGAAATTGCTCATATTCTCCGATTGATTGGGTGCTTAAATTGGTTTTTGTGAATACAATTCCAATCAAAATGAAGGTTCCAAACCGCATCAATTGAAACAGCTGCAAGGAGAAGACCGGAGTCAGTTTGAAATTCATAAACCAAATCTATAAATAAAACCGGCTACCCGGCACACGATCAATCAATTTTGTCCAACTGGCATTTCATTGCTGATGGACTATCTGATCAATCATGAATTAAGGACAAACAGATGCGAAATTAATTATTAAAATTGGACCAACCTGTAATTTAGAGTTATTATAAATTACAAATCACATCACACGAAAGGAGCTGACAAACAATTGATTACAAAACAGACATCAAACACAGGAACTTTAAACATCCAATAATATAGACATTGTCATACGTTGATTTATAAATATCGATATATTTGCATCTGGAGAGAACTTAATTAACGAAATTGAATTACACAAAAACCTACAAGCGATGAAAGTCATGTATAAAAACATACTTTTTACCATTATAACCATAACTGTTGTCCTTATTTTGGTTAATGTACTTCACGAAGCGCCTACGTACAATCTTAAACTTGAAACATTAAAGCAGGAATATGCCATCAAGCCAACTCCTTCTGTAGATCATAGCAAGCTCGTTGCCCTTCAGAAAAACTTTGAAACACCACAGGAGGTTACCGCAGCCTGCATTTCGTGCCACACAGAAACCCATAAAGAAGTGATGGCTTCGTCGCACTGGAACTGGGAACGACTATCGTATGTTGAAGGACGGGGAGTTTCAGCTTCCGGGAAAAACACCCTGCTCAACAATTTCTGTATTGGCTCAAACTCGAACCAACAAGCCTGCGCTGCATGCCATATCGGATTTGGAATGAATGATGATCATTTTGATTACAACAATGCCCTGAATGTGGACTGCATGGTTTGTCACGACAACAGTGAAGAATACAAAAAAGGAACATCCATGGCCGGGTATCCTGACCGAACGGTGAATCTTCAAAAAGTAGCCCAGTCGGTTGGAACGCCTCAACGAAACAACTGCGGTTCGTGTCACTTTTTTAGTGGTGGCGGAAACAATGTGAAACATGGCGATCTGGAAGTTGCTCAACTGTCGACCACCCGCGACGTGGATGTGCACATGGCAGTGAATGGGATGAACATGAGCTGTGTGGATTGCCATACGGCTGAAAATCATCAAATCATCGGAAAGCTCTATTCAGTATCAACAACCAACACCGACCGCGCAACATGTGAACAATGCCACAGCAACACACCACACTTCAGCCATGTGCTCAACCGGCATGGATCAAAAGTTTCGTGCCAGGCATGCCACATTCCGGAATATGCCAAGGTTAATGCCACAAAAATGGCCTGGCATTGGTCCGAAGCCGGAAAAATGAAAGATGGAAAACCCTACCATGAAGAAGACTCTATTGGGAATCACAGGTATCTGTCGATGAAAGGTTCGTTTAAATGGGAGAAAAACGTGAAGCCTGATTACGTCTGGTTTAACGGAACTGCCGACCAATATCATTTGGGCGACAGCATTACATCGGTTCCGGTTCAGATCAACACGCTGTACGGGGACTATAACGATAGAAATTCCAAGATCATTCCCGTAAAAATTCATGTGGGCGACCAAATTTACGACAAGGAATTCAAACGATTGATCCAGCCCAAGCTCTATTCCAAAAACGAAGGCGACAGCGCTTTCTGGAAAGATTTTGACTGGAAAAAAGCGTCCATTGCAGGGATGCGCGACGTAGGCTTGCCTTTCAGCGGGAATTACGGCTTTGTTGAAACAGAAATGTATTGGCCTGTCAACCACATGGTGGCTCCGAAGGAACAAGCCTTGAGTTGTGTTGAATGCCACTCGCGCGACGGACGTCTGGCCAACCTGAGCGGCTTTTACATGCCCGGACGCGACCGCAATAAAACACTCGACATCGCCGGAACCTGGCTAATCGCTCTGGTGCTGCTGGCGGTTGTTGGGCACGGCCTGATGCGGATTATATCAACCATCGTCAAAGACAAATACGAAAAGCAGGTAATTGATTACAGACAGGAAGATTTAACCGACTAAAATAGCAAGTTTCAACCTTCAATTCAAACAAAACAAGCAAGCTATGCGAAAAGTATATATTTATAAAGGATTTGAACGCTTCTGGCACTGGACCCAGGCTTCGCTCATCCTATTTCTGGCCGTCACCGGCTTTGAAGTGCATGGATCATTCGAAATATTCGGCTTCGAAAAAGCAGTCCAGTTTCATCGGGTTGCCTCGTGGATGCTCATTGGGCTGATTGTTTTTGCCATTTTTTGGCACATTACCACAGGCGAATGGAAACAATACATTCCAACAACCACAAAGCTGAAAGAACAACTATTCTTTTATGTATCTGGAATTTTTAAAGGCGAAAAGCACCCGACAACCAAAACGGAACTCAGCAAGCTGAATCCGCTACAACGCATGGTTTACCTGAGCTTCAAAATTATTCTGATTCCGATGACCATCATTTCCGGCATTTTTTACATGCTCTACAAAACCATTGACCAAAACAACCTGGTGGTGGTAGAAGATTACCCGCTTGAAAGCATTGCTTTTTGGCATACGCTTGGAGCGATCTTGCTGATGGTTTTTCTGATCGTCCATGTTTACATGACAACCACTGGCGAAACGCCAACTTCGAACATAAAAGCCATGTTGACCGGATATGAAGACCTGGAAGATGAACCATTAAAAAATACCAAATAAGATGAAACCAAAACCATACATGAATCCCTATTTAGCCGGCGTCCTGCTGGGACTGGTTTTACTTTTGACCATCTACATTACCGGACGCGGGCTGGGTGCCAGTGGTGGTGTCAAAAGCGTGGTACTGGAAATAGTTTCGGACCTGGCTCCGGAACATACAGCCAACACCGCTTACCTAAAAAACTATGCGGAAACCCATCCCGGCGGCCCGCTGAAAGACTGGCTGTTTTTCGAGATTGTTGGCGTGCTGATTGGAGCTTTCCTTTCGGGTGTGATCAGCAACCGGATGGGCCTAAAGCTGGAGCGCGGCCCCAAAATCACCAACCGCACGCGGATTATCGCAGCCATCATCGGCGGATTCCTGTTCGGACTGGGTTCGCAGTTGGGACGCGGTTGTACCAGTGGCTCTGCATTAAGTGGCATGGCGGTCCTATCATTTGGCGGAATCATCACCATGTTGGCCATTTTCGGAAGCGGTTACTTTTTTGCCTATTTCTTTCGAAAACTATGGCTTTAAATTTTCATTCAATCATTCAGAAATTCAATCAATTCATCGGTTATGGGACCATTAGTACCTTATCTAATTAGCAACGAATTTAACCTGGTGATTGCCCTGCTGGCAGGCATCGGGTTTGGCTTTGTCCTCGAACAGGCTGGCTTTTCTTCGACAAAAAAACTGGCTGGCTTATTCTACGGCTACGACTTTACTGTGCTAAAAGTATTTTTCACGGCTGGCATCACTGCCATGATCGGCGTGTTGCTTTTCGGACACTGGGGAATACTAGACCTGAGCTTAATCTACGTCAACCCAACATTTCTGTGGTCAGCCTTAGTAGGTGGAGCCATCATGGGACTTGGCTTTATCATTGGCGGTTTTTGCCCCGGAACCAGTATTTGCGCGGCGGCCATTGGCAAGCTCGATGCCATTGCTTTTGTGTTTGGCTCAGCTTTGGGAATTTTTGCCTTTGCTGAAAGCTACCCTTTGTGGGAAGACATTTTTATGGCCGAAAATTGGGGCCCGATACTAATTAATGAACAACTAGGCCTGTCGAAAACGGCATTTGCCGTGTTGCTCACCGCCATGGCTATCGTCGCATTTTACGTGACCCATTTAATTGAAAATAAAATCAACAAACGCCAATCAGAAGTCACCAAAAAGAAACGATTCAATTATGCGATCGCGGGTGCATTGGCTTTTGTGTTGATTGCCTTGGTCGCCTTTTCTCCTTCGAAGGAAGCGATCGTTGAAAGCCGCATCAGTTCGACTAAAAGGCACCAGGAATATCCGTTTAAGGAGGTCACATCCGACCAGCTGGCCTTCGAAATTGCCCACAACTTTCACCAGATAAACGTGATTGATGTCCGGTCGCCCGAAGCATTTGATAGCTACCACTTGCCTCTGGCGATCAATATTCCGCTGGAAGAAATTGACGACCGGAAATGGGAAAAGATTTTCAAACAGAAAATAAAGACCAATTACTTTTATGCCGACCACGACAGCGTAGCCAAAAAAGCCTATCTGCTATCGAACTACGCTGGCAAATCGGCCAATTACTTATTGAAGGAATCTTCGTCCGATTTCAGAAACTTGTACTTGAACATCGAAGCGCCCCTGCCTAACGCATCCAAAGAGGTGATTCACACCTACAACTACCGGCAAAAGCTGGCAATTGACCTGGAGAAACTGGTTGAAGCCATGAGCAACATGAATAAGCCAGTACCGATACAAACCGCAGCAGTCAAGGGCGGGTGCTAAGAAAACTTCAGGTGTTTAACCTAAAAAGTTTGAACCAGACGAATCAAGGACAGGGTTATCGAAATCATATCAGCTTGCTGTTACTTCTTGAAAATAAAATAGACTGCCAACACCAGAAATGCAAAGCCAATCAAGTGGTTCCACCGAAAGGTTTCATTCCGGAAAACGACAACGGCAAACACCGAAAAAACAAGCAGGGTAATCACCTCCTGGATCACTTTCAACTGAATAAGTGAAAACGGGCCGCCATAATCGCGAAACCCAATGCGGTTGGCGGGCACCTGAAAGGCATATTCAAACAACGCAATCCCCCAACTGATCAATACAATGGACACCAGGCCCCATTTGTTGAACCACTTCATTTCGCCAAACTTCAGGTGGCCATACCAGGCAAAGGTCATGAAGGTATTCGACAAAATCAATAAACCAATGGTAAGCAATGCTTTCATCTATTCATTCAATATGAGTTAAGAAATTCTGAACTGGAAAAAGTGCAGCAAATCTATGAAAATCCAACCCACGAAATTCACCTGGCTAAAAATTAATCATGCAGAAAAATAGGATAAAAAAGACCGTTACTTTTTCGACTTGCCACGTCTTAATGAAAAATGGACAAATTATGGCAAAAGTAGAAAATTCACAAAAAGCAGGTAATATTATCGCCTTTGGAGTCGCTGTCGTGCTAATCCTGATTTACCTGTTGTAACGGAACGGGAATAGGTATCTTCGAATGCTTTCATGCAAACAAAAAACCAGATCAGCTAAGGCCGATTCTGGTTTTCTATTTTAAAGGGAGCTCTATCTCTTTGAAGCCTGACTGTATTTGTCAATCACTTCGTTCAATTCGGTATTAATCGCCAGCGATTTTTCCTTGGCAGCTTTTGCTTTGTCCAAAGCTGTCAGCAAATCATTGTTGGCAACCAAAGTCTCCACTTCCGCTACTGATGTTTCGATCAGGGTACTTTCGCTTTTAATGGCCTCCTGAGCAGCTACTCCTTCTTTCCCTTTTAGAGTCTTTGTAAGCAGTTCGGCATTCTGCGCAAGAATTGACGTTACTTCGGCTTGCACGGTTTCAATTTCCAGTATAACTTCCTGCTTTCTTTCTCCCGTTTTTGTTTCTGTGGCCGCAGCCATCTCGGTAATCTCTGTCAATTGCGCTTTTTCGTTTCCGAAGCTGGCAAAAAGACTTCCCTTTTTAACTTCCAATTGCTCAGTCACTGCATTCATCGAATCTTGAAGTGCTGCAAAATCGGCGGGTACATAAACATCAGCGCCAATAGCTTTGGCTTGCTCAATCGCAGCATTAGCTGCGTCCAATTCCGTTTGTGGAACTTTTCCACAACTTGAAAATAAGACAGCCAAACTTACAGCTGTCAAAACCAAGGTCATTTTTGTTTTCATTTTTAATCGACAATTTTTACATTTCAGTTTCAATTTCAATCCCATTCATTACTTTAGTTGCAGTTTTTCATGGTCGAAATTTACATTTAGACGAGGGAACACAATAAAGTAACGCGAAAGCAAAAAAATTGTCAGAAAATTACTGTGAGTTAAAAGAACCAACGATGCAGGCAGTGAATGTTAAACAATTGAAAGACGAAGAAATTATCGGTTTGGTTCTGCAGGAAGGCAAAAGCCAGCTATTTCAGGAGCTATACAACCGTTACCACCGCAAGGTTTTCGAAAAATGCTACAGTTTTATCAAAGACCGAAATCAAGCCAACGATTTTACCAACGATATTTTGTCCAAAGCCTATGAAAAACTTCCGGGTTTTAAGGGCAACGCATTGTTTTCATCCTGGCTTTACGCCATCACTTATAATTATTGTATCGACTATCTGAGGCTGAAAAAAAGACTGCATTATCCAAACTGGAACAATCAGAATGAATTGCCCGACATTATTGATGAGTCGGAAACCGACCTGCAGGATATGACCTACGATAACCTGATGAAAATATTGGAAATGATTCACCCCGAAGAAAAAGCATTGCTGCTGATGAAATACCTGGATGGCTTGTCGGGAAAGCAAATTGCCCGGACGTTGAGAATCAGCGAGGATGCAGTAAAAATGCGACTTAAACGAGCACGAACACGAGTGATTTATCTTTACAATGATCTATATCAAAAAGAAGAATAAGCAACAAAAAGTCACTATTCGCAAAATCTTCGTCATAAGATCGCGAATAGGTCGTCAAACCCATTAAAAATATGGATGCAAAAAATTTTCTTTCCAAAATATTAGCCGGCACAAAAGTACCAGGCATTCCGAAACCTGTAAAGCAAGCTTTTGCCAAAATGTTTAACAGCCCGCTTAACACCGAATGGAATCAAGCCGGAGACGAGTGGGAAGCCATTTTCTATGTCGATGAAATGGAACATCTTGCACGTTTTCAAGCGACGGGCGAACTACTAAGCCTGAAAATAAATCTGCCGCTGACACAAACTCCCGACAACATCAAAAAAGCGGTTCAAAATGAGGGTGAACTGATGAATGTAATCACCATCAAACAGAAGCAGGCGCTGATGTACCAACTGATTGTTCGCAATGAAAAGCTTGAACGTTTTTTTATGCTGTTAAATTCGGAAGGAGAAATACTTGAAAAAGAAAAACTTTGAACTTTCTAGTCAAAAAAAATCGCCCTAAGCTTAGTAAATACTTGGATTGATCTGAAATAAAATATTATATTTGCACCCGCTTGCAAACAGCAATGCGATATGGTGGTTGTAGCTCAGTTGGTTAGAGCACTGGATTGTGGTTCCAGGGGTCGTGGGTTCAAATCCATCTTCCACCCAAAAAATCAAAAAGCTTTGTCAGAAATGATGAAGCTTTTTTTATTTTCTTGATCTGAATGGAATGGATTCCTGCAATCAACAGTTATTCAACCTACTTCGGGCTTCATTCTTTTTCTGGGTTGATTTCCTCCGCCTCGCGCCAACGGATCAATTCATCATTGGGGTGGACTTAAAGTGGAGATTGATAAGAAACCGCAAAAAGCAGGCTGACTTTCCAAATGATATGATGCGTTGGCTTATCAGCCGGATTTTACTTTTTGTCATAACACAAAAAGTAAACAAAAAAGTCAAGGCTGATTTTTATCCGCAAGCTCCATCTTCCGAAAAGCTAAGTTCGGCGGGTGATTTCACTCGTTAAGATTAATTGTTTTTAACGGTAACTCGTGGAACTCGCAAGCTCGTTTCCTCCTGTCGTCGGAACTTCCCGCCTGCACTAAGCTTTTCGTTTGATTCCACTTTTGATAAAAATAGGCCGCTCCTGAACAGGCACCATCTTAGTACACTTATTCCCTCATTTCCTCTCTTGTTCCAATTTATTAAACCGACAATTGACGGATCTCTAACAAGGCCTTCTGTTTTGATCTGTGAAAAATTAATCTCTTCTTTTATCCACCCTAATATTGAAGTGAGCCCCCTTTCACCCCCAAATTCTGGGGGGAGTAATGAATTTTAAACACTCCCATTGGGGAAACCCGAAAAAGTCCTTTGAGCACGAAAAAGAGTGCTTCAAATGGTCTGCCGGGCCCTTAAAATGCAGGAAAAATCGGTCCGGATAGTCAAAAAAGCAGTTTGAACACTGAAAAGAGTGTCTGAAATACCAAGAAGAGCAGTCCGGACACTCAGCATAGCACTTGAAACAATAAGAAGAGTGGTCCAAACACAAAAAAAAGTGCTTTGAACACAAAAAAAAGCAGTCCGGATATTAAAAAAAGTGCTTTGAATACTCTCCGGAGCAAAAAAGAGGTGTTTCAAGTGCTCCGCCAAGCGTTTCAACGGCTCCGCTGAGTGTTTCAACTGCTCCGCTGAGTGTTTCAAGTGCTCGGTTAAGTGTTTCAACTGCTCCGCCATGTGTTTCAACTACTCCGGAGAGTGTTTCAACTGCTCCGGAGAGTGTTTCAAGTGCCCGGCTGGGTATTTCAACGGCAATTTCTTGTTTCCAGACTGCTCCGGAAGGACTTTCAAGGGCTCCGGACAGCCTTCGAATTGTGCAACAAGCCGGTACAAGGCTAATGGCCTTTAATCAGAAGAAATCACCTGCTCCCTGGACTACTCCGGATTCCTTCACTTAAATCATTTAATTTGATGAGCACTCTTACCAGCTTCCGCCGGCGCCACCGCCACCAAAGCTTCCGCCGCCAAATCCGCCAAAACCACCGCCACCGCCAAAGCTTCCGCCCCCACCGGAGAAATTACCGAACGAACCACCGTGGCTGCGTCCTGAGCCCATCATGCCGCCCATCAACAACCAAAACGGCAGGCTGCTTCCGCGTCCTTTTCCCGCGGCATTGTAATACCGGCTTCGTCCACGAAGAATCGGGATGATGACAAAAAAGAGCAGGAAGAAAAGGAGGATAAACGGAAACCCACCTTCGCCACCGCTGGCTTTTTCGTGATATTCCTGAGCCGAAAATTCGCCCCGAGCCAGCGACATAATCACCTGGGTTCCGTTGTACAACCCGGCAAAGGTATCGCCTTCCTTAAAGCGCGGAATCATTTCGTTATCCACAATGTCGCGGTTGGCCGTAGCATCCGGAATCACGCCTTCGAGGCCATAACCCACGGCTACAAAAACCTGCCCCCGCTCATTGCCAGCTTTTGGTTTGAACAAAACCACCACACCATTGTCTTTGTCGCCTTGTCCAATTCCCCATGCCTCACCTATTTGAAAAGCAAAATCGGATACATCGTTACCATTCAGGCTGGGCACCGTCACGATCGCAATTTGGGTTGATGTTTCGCGGGCAAACTGCGCCAACTCCATCTCCATACGCTGCTCTTCAGCGTCGGAAAGCACATCGGCCAAATCATTGACCAATCGCGGTGGATTGGGTCGTTCGGGAATATCCTGGGCAAAGGAGGAAATTGAAACAAATAGAATCAGTAGAAATGAAAGTTTTTTGAACATGTTGTTTTATTTTTTTCCGAATGAAATTTCATCGGATAATTCGTTAACATCGTCGGTTTGGTAGGGAAAGTGGGCCTTTAGCTGCTCGCCAGCCATCAGAATGCCCTCAGACAAACCATCGGCAAACCGGTCTACCGTAAACTTCGAAAGCATATGCGCCTTAATGTTTTCCCAGAAATCGGCAGGCACTTTGGCGTTGATTCCGGCATCGCCCAAAATGGCAAATTTATGGTCGTCAACCGCCAGGTAAAATAACACTCCGTTTCGCAGCTCGGTTTTATGCATCGCCAGGGTTTTAAACCAGTGAGCGGCGCGGTCAAGCACATCTTCCGGGCATTTCCCTTCGACATGCACCCGCACCTCACCCGAGGTATTCAACTCGGCGGCCTTCACCGCATCGGTGATTTGTTTCTTTTCCTGGTCTGTAAAAAAGTTTTGTATTGACATGGTTTTCCTTATTTAATCGAAAGTTACTTCCGGTGCCTTTTCAGCACCTTGTTCAGCTTCAAAATAAGCTTTCTTCTCAAAGCCAAACAGGTTGGCGTAAATATTTTTGGGGAAGGTGCGAATGTAGGTATTAAATGACTGCGCACTTTCGTTGAACTTACGCCGCTCTACAGCAATCCGGTTCTCGGTTCCTTCCAGTTGCGCCTGCAAATCCAGAAAACTCTGGTTGGCTTTCAGGTCGGGATAGCGCTCAACCACGACCATCAGTCGACTCAACGCTGAACTCAGCCCGGCCTGCGCCTGCTGAAACTGTTGCAACGACTCTTCATTCAGGTTCTCCGGGTTCACATTCACCGAAGTGGCTTTCGAACGTGCCTCAATAACACCTTCCAGTGTTTCGCGCTCATGCGAGGCATAACCTTTCACCGTATTCACCAGGTTGGGAATCAAATCGGCCCGGCGCTGGTAAACATTTTCCACCTGCGCCCAACTGGCATCTACCGCTTCATCGCGTAGCACCATTGTATTGTACGTCCCTTTTACTGAGGAATACATGATGAATATAACTACTGCCACAACAGCTAAAATAATCCAGATCTTTTTCATTTTTATCTTCTTTTTTTAATGTTTCACAAATGTTATATAACCGAACGAAAATCACTGTTTCTTTTCGGGGAATGTCGCAATTTTGTCGTTAGGCCGATGGTCTCAAAAGGTGAACCAAAAAATTAGGGATATGACAAAAGAAGAATTTCAGGAACAAGTCAGAGCAGGCATTCCTCACCAACTTCCACCCCGAAAAGCCTACCAGCCGGAGATTAACCACGCTCCAAAGCGCAAAGATATCCTTTCGAAACCCGAAAAGATACAAGCCGTAAAAAATGCTCTTCGCTATTTCCCACCACATCAACATGCCATTTTGGCACCGGAATTTGCCCATGAGCTGAACACTTATGGCCGGATTTATATGCACCGGCTGCGTCCGGACTACGAAATGAAAGCCCGGCCCATCTTCGATTATCCGGCCCGATCAATGCAGGCCGCCAGCATTATGCTAATGATTCAGAATAACCTAGACCATGCTGTGGCCCAACATCCGCACGAGCTAATTACCTACGGCGGTAATGGGGCCGTGTTTCAAAACTGGGCGCAATACCGGTTGTGCATGAAATACCTTTCGGAGATGACCAACGAACAAACCTTAGTGCTCTACTCTGGCCACCCGATGGGTCTCTTTCCTTCGCATCCGGAGGCTCCGCGCGTGGTGATTACCAATGGGATGGTGATTCCCAATTATTCCAGCCGCGATGATTACGAAAAGATGAACGCCATGGGGGTCTCCCAGTACGGGCAGATGACTGCCGGCTCATTCATGTACATCGGCCCCCAGGGCATTGTACACGGCACCACCATCACGCTGATGAATGCCGCCCGCTTACAGGGAGCCAAGGCAATGGCCGGCAAGGTGTTTGTCTCCTCCGGACTTGGCGGCATGTCGGGTGCTCAACCCAAAGCGGCCAAAATCGCCGGCATGATTGGCGTGGTGGCCGAAGTGAATCCGAAAGCCACTCAAACCAGGTACGAGCAAGGCTGGGTGGATGAAGTTTACGCCGATCTGGATGCGTTGATCCGGCGAATGAATAAAGCCCGGCAAAATAGGGAAGCCATTTCGCTGGCCTATCAGGGGAACATTGTTGACTTATGGGAAAAACTGGCGCGGGAGAAAATTCCGGTCGATCTGGGATCTGACCAAACCTCGCTACATAACCCTTTTGGCGGAGGATATTACCCCGTGGGATTGAGCTTTGACGAATCTACCCGCATGCTGGCCGAAGAACCGGAACGTTTCAAAAACGAAGTGTATAAAAGCTTATGCCGTCACGTAGCGGCCATCAATCAAATGACGGCCAATGGCCTGTATTTTTGGGATTATGGCAATGCTTTTTTACTGGAAGCCAGCCGGGCCGGCGCCGATATGTACGATACTCATGGTGAATTTCGCTATCCATCGTATGTGCAAGACATCATGGGCCCGCTGTTTTTTGATTATGGGTTTGGCCCGTTCCGATGGGTTTGCACCTCATGCAATCCGACGGATTTAAAAAAAACAGACGCCATTGCCGCATCCGTTCTAAAGGACATTTACAACCACTCGCCTGCTGAAATTCAGCCGCAAATGCAGGATAACATCCACTGGATTGAGGAAGCCGGAAAAAACCAATTGGTGGTGGGATCACAAGCGCGGATCCTTTATGCCGATGCGGAAGGACGAATCAAAATTGCATTGGCTTTTAATGAAGCAATCCGGAATGGAAATATCTCGGCACCGATTGTTCTGGGGCGTGATCACCACGATGTGTCGGGCACCGATTCGCCTTACCGCGAAACCTCAAACATTTACGATGGCTCGTCACTGACTGCCGATATGGCCATTCAGAATGTGATTGGCGACTCTTTCCGGGGCGCCAGTTGGGTTTCCATTCACAATGGCGGCGGCGTAGGTTGGGGAGAATCAATTAACGGCGGATTTGGATTAACCATTAACGGCTCGGAAGAAGCTGACCGACTCATCAAACTGATGTTGCACTGGGATGTGAACAATGGCATTGCCCGCAGAAACTGGGCCGGAAACCCGTCGGCAAACTTTGCTATCAAACGGGCCATGAATCACAATCCACTACTCCAGGTAAGCTTGCCGGAGCCCAGCTCAGATCAATTGCTGGAAGGATTGTTTTAAGCTTTTTTCGATCGGTATTTACTCAGGGTAAACGATAAAGTACTGCCTTCTCCGGGTTTAGATTCAACACGGATGGTTCCGCCATTCATTTCAACAAACTCACGACATAAAATCAGCCCCAGGCCCGAGCCCTTTTCATTGTCGGTCCCGTAGGTCGACAGGTGATCGTTCTCGTCAAAAAGCCGGGCCAAATCTTTTTCAGCGATTCCTACGCCAGTGTCTTTCACACTCACTTCATAATTATTGTCTTCTACTTCCTGCACCTTAAGCCTGACTTTCCCGTTTTCGGGCGTAAACTTGATGGCGTTGGAAAGCAGGTTGCGAATAATCAGATCCACCATATTGTGATCGGCATAAACCAAAACATCAGGCTCAATGTTCGATCTCAATTTGATGTTCTTACGTTCGGCCAGTCGCGTATGTAAAATGATATTATTCTTTACCACCAGGTTTAACTTGAGCTTATCAGGCTTAAACTGGATACTGTTTTTTTGCGTTTTTGCCCATAACAAAAGATTATCGAGCAGGAAGTATGTGTTCTCAGCCTCATCACGCAATTCAGTTAGAATTTGATTCCGAAGTTCCTCAGGAAACATTTCGGGAAATTCGGCCAGCTGGCTCACCACATCTTTAAACGCACCAATCGGGTTACGCAAATCGTGCCCAATGATTGACAGGAACTTATCCTTGGTCTGGTTGACCCGAATCAACTCCTCATGCTGCTCCAGTATTTGCTCGTTTTTTTCGTACAACAAATCATTGGCCTTTTTGCGGGCTGTGTTGTAACTCAGAGAAAGTGCAATTACCGCCACCAATAAGGCGATGACAATAATCATGGTTCGCGACTGGTTCTTTTGCTTCACGAGTTGCAAGTCTTTAATTTCATTATTCTTCTGAAGAAGGCCAATTTCATTTTCTTTCTCCGAAATGTCCATCTCGGCACGATGCAGCGCTAACTGATGCATTTGCTTTTCCTCATACAGCGAATCGGTGATTTCGACATATTTTTTATAGTTTGCCAGCGATTCCCGGTAACTCCTGTTTTTATCAAGAATTTCAGACTTCAATAAATAACCTTTTATGGTCAACTCCTTCAATCCAATGATAGTCGATTGATCCAGGCATTCATCAACAAGTTGGGTGGCAAGTTGCAGTTTCCCTTCATTCATATTGACCTGAGCAAGGATCAAATTAGCATTTATTTCCCCTTCCTGCATGTTGGTTTGCTCAAACACTTCGAGGGATTGCTGGGCATACTGACGAGCCAGTTGATCATTCCCAATTTTCATGTATGTTTCCGCCAGGCCAACCCAGCCAACAGCCAGATAAAAATTACTTACCTCATGCTTCTTCGCCAAATCAAAAATCTGGTTAAAATACTGAAAAGCCATATCATACTGCTCCTTATCCTTATAGATTTCGCCAATATTATTCAGCACGACTACTTTTCCAAGAATGTCGCCATTCAGTTCGTACGTCTGAAGCGTTTTCCGGTAATACTCCAATGCCAGATCATAATCGTTCCAGGAATGATAGTTTACAGCAATATTATTCATGATTCGCGAGGCAATGATACTATTCCCCGAATTTTCGAAGTGTCGTAAGGCGTCAGTCATATAACGCAGTCCGCCGGCCCGGTCGCCTTTGTTGGTCAAAATTGACCCAATATTGAATTTAGCCCGTGCATCCCAGTCTGCTAATCCGGCATTCGTAGCTTCTCTCCGGGTTTCTTCAAGCAACTCCAGTGCCTTGTCGTAATTCCCGGTATTCATATGGTAAGCCGAAAGCGCACTCAATCCGATGCTAATGTACCTGGCATTGTTGAGTTGGCGAGCCTGTGCCAGTCCTTTGGCTGCATATTTTTCACCTTGAACAAACTCTCCGGTTGAAATCAAACCGGCTCCGATGAGTAAATTGGCATGACAAATCTGGGCAGACCATTCCGTTTCACCCACTATTGTTAGAGCGCGTTCAGCATACTCAATGGTTTTTACCGGAGTTATGTACAAATAAGTTTCTGATAAACTCAGATAAGCATCTGCCAGACTTTCTCCTTCCAAATTTGGTAAAAGAGCCAGTAAACTATCTATTTCAGAAGTTTTGTTTTGACCATGAGCCGACACCATGGAAAAAAGGGCAAGGACTAAAATGCTTATTACTAATCGTCTCAATGCAAAGGCTTTAAAATGACAAGTAAAAGTAAGCTTATTTATTTGTTTGCCAAACGAATTTACGAGAACATCATTTGATACGGCCGATCAATTTCATTTCGAAGTTCATCCAGACCAAAATTCCTGCTTTTTCGGATGTACTCACGGCCATCAAAAAGGACCTGAAGCGTTGGCATTGCAAAAATCCGGTTTTGAGCAGCAATTTCGGGCGACTGATTGAGATTAATATCAATCAGTTTAATTTTGGGGAAGTTTTTAGTTAACATCTCCCCCACTTTGGGTTTCAGAACCTTGCAAACATGACATTCGTCGGTTGAAAAATAAACCAGCAAGGCGGGTTCAGTGGCCACCACTTCATTGTATTCGTCCAGCGTATGAATGGTTGTATACATGTTTTATTTAATACGCACCAACACTTAACAAGACAAGCGTACAGGCTTCTTCTGCTTCAATACCACTGGATTTCAATCGATCGGCAAAGGCTGTATTTTCCGTTCCCGGATTAAAAATTACCCGGCGGGGTTTGATCTTTTCCACATAGTCATAAAATTCAGGTTGGTTTTGCGGCCCGACATACAAAGTGACTGTATCAATTCCGGAATAGTTTTTTTTCTCTGTATCAAACACTACGTCATCCACCTGCCCTGCCCGGGGAGCAATGGCAACCACCGGATGCCCATGTTTGCGCAACGCTTTAATAGCTTTGTTTGAATACCGTTCTGGCTTTTCGCTGGCGCCAATGACCAATGTTTTTTTACTCATAACTCCTTCTTCATTATTAAAACAACCGCATGTGCTGATATGCCTTCCTCACGTCCTTCAAAACCCAATTCTTCGGTGGTGGTAGCTTTAATTGAAATGGCATCAGCATCCGCTTGAAGTACTTCAGCCAACTTCTCTTCCATAAATGGAATGTGGTCTTTCAGCTTTGGTTTTTGCGCGGCTATTGTTATGTCGGCATTTCCCAAGGTGTATCCTTTGTCTTCAATCAGTTCCTTCACTTTCGACAATAATATTCTGCTGTCGATATTCTTAAAATCAGCCGAGTTATCAGGGAAATGGTAGCCAATATCCCGAAGTTTCAAGGCTCCCAACATAGCGTCGCACAGGGCATGAATGAGCACATCGCCATCGGAATGCGCAACTGTTCCCTTATCGTGCTGAATGAGGACACCGCCCAGCCAAAGGCTTTCACCCGGTGCTAAACGGTGTACGTCGTATCCGTATCCAATCCGAAATGGCATCATCTTCGCTGATTATTAAACGATTCGAAATCAAAGGAGAGTGAAAACCGCAGGGTGTTCGCCAGGGGATGGTTGCTCTGAGTGGGTATCAGATAAGAAAAATCCAATGCAAAAACGTTCAACTTTAAGCCAGCACCAGCAGTAATAAACTTCCGGTTGCCTTTGTTTTCATGTTCATAGAAATATCCGGCACGCAGGGCAAATTGCTCATTATACCAATATTCGCCACCAAACGATAAGGTAATTTCCTGCAACTCTTCCTTCATGCCACCAGGAGCATCGCCAAAGGAGCTAAACATACCGGCAATCACTGACTTATCCTGGCTGAAACCATCACCAACAATGACTCCGTTGTCATCAGTCAAACTTTGATTATTCGGTGTTGGAACCAACAATTTATTGATATCAAAATAAAATCCGATGGTATTGTACTGATCCATTTCAGTTTGATATCCAACACCCAGTTTTAGGTTGGTTGGAATAAAATCCTTGGTTTCGCCATCGGTGTATGATATTTTGCTACCAATGTTCTGAATATTGATACCAGCTGATAAAGTTGACTCTTTCCGGTTTACCCGCATTTCATTCTGATAATAAAAAGCAATATCGGCAGCAAAGGATTGTCCGGCAGTTGACGGAACGCCGTTAACTAATTGTCCTCCTGTTAAATCGGAACGAATGTAGCGCATAACAACAGCACCTGAAAACTTTTCTGATAACAGCCGGGTATAGCCAACATCAAAGGCAAATTCGTTTGGGCTTTGTTGTCCCTCGAAAGTTCCAAACTGACTCATGAACGAAATATCACCCAAGGAAAAGTAACGCAAGGAAGCACTCACCGTCTGCAGGTCATCCAATCGTTTGTAACCTACCAGGTAGGCTAAGTCAATATCATCAACCAGATTGCGCAACCACGGCGTGTAAGAAAGTCCAATGCCCATTTCGCTTCCGATAAAAGCATATTTGGCGGGATTCCAATGCTGTGAATTTATATCGGGTGAAGAAGCAACACCTGCATCACCCATCGCACCAGCGCGTGAATCGGGCGAAATCGTTAAAAAGGGCACCCCCGTTAAAATGGTGTTAGCTCCCGTAGTTGAAGCTTGTGCAAACACCTTGTTTGAGATAAAACCAAGTCCAATTAAAACTACAAGAACTGCGAGTTGTCTTTTCATTTATAACTGTTTCAAAAAATTAAATTGCAAATATAAACCTATTGTTATAGAGTTCCCAAGCCAGAACGCAAAATTGAAAACGCATAAATATCTGAAAAAGTATATTTTCAAAGATACTAATAGCGTGAAATAATTATTTTCCCGGTTTTGTTGGCTGAATATCCGTCATCGGCCGTAATGGTCACCCGATACAAATAAGCTCCATCGCGTATTAGCATCTGGCTTTCATTGATTTGCCAAATCAACGGTAAACTTCTGGTTCCATTCGATCCCAAACGCTGGGTTAAAACATCGACCAAACTTCCTGAGAAATTAAAAATTTCCAACTGGGTGTCGAACGAAACGCCCGGCCGGTTGTGTGTAAAAACGATGTTGGAAAAATTACGAGCCGGATTAGGATACGCTTCAACATCAACAATCTCAAGGCTGGCATCAACCACAAAATGAATTTCAACTTCCGTCGAGTTATTTAATACATCCCACACCTTGAATTTTAGTGTATGTTCGCCAACGCTCAAATTATTAAGCGGAAAAATAACCTGCCCTTTTTTATAGTTGTCCTTTTCACTCAGATAATAATCATTCAGAATAAAACCATTAGCATAGTCGTTATCCAGTATAGCCGTGATGTCGTGCCCAATTCCCACGCCAATTGTGTTGATCCCATTTTCATCTTCGAGATCAGCAATTAGCACCGTGTTTTTTCCTACGTCATCACCTGAACGAAAGTCCCGGTCGTTTAAGAACAAATCAACCAGCGGACCTTCGGTGTCGTTGATCGAACCATTGGCAGCACCGCCAATCTTGAAATTTTCAAAAACGCCGTGCGCATCGGTGGTGACATTGTTGGCGTAATAGCTGATTTTCCCCTTGCCCACCGCGTAAGAAATATCTTTCGGCACAATAAACGAGAACTCAAATCGCCCGTCGGTGACCGTTGTCACCCCTTTATGAATGATATGATCCTGCATCTCAAAACTGAAGGGCGCCTGTCCTCCATTACCCAAGGTCTCCACAGCATACTTTTTATCGTAGACGACAGAAATCAGCTCACCATCAAAACTTTCCAGCAGATTACCTGCATGATCAGCAATTCTTCCGGCAATGGTAACAATTGATAAGGCACCGATTGTGTCCGTTAGCTCCGCAACGGGTTTACCATTGATAAACTCCGTTTCGACCCGGTATTTTGGGAAAGCCAAGCTCAAAGCCGGATCAGCCAGCAAGGTGAAGTTTCGCTTGTTGATACCGGTGTTGATCCCGTTCTTGGAACGCTTCAACACGTCGCCCATTCTTAGTTTGTTGCCATTGACATCGTGACTGAATACATGTTGATAAAATTCTTTATTCAGTATAAAATTTGGGTTTGAATAAACGACCCTTGTTGTGCTGAAAAGCCCAATTCCTCCACCATTAGGATTAAACAGAATGTGCTCTCCACCCGACTTTTCATCCGCATCAAAGCGGCTAATTCCACAAGTTGCCGTCACAAAAATGGGCAGCTTGTCTTTATTCGACCAGTTGTCAATTTCATTGGTTCCCAGCACTTTTTCATGTGCCAGAGCTGTCTCATTCGCGTGTCCGGTATAATTAAGAATCAAAACGCCTTCTTTTACCCGATTATTAATTGCGTCGGTCACTTCGGGATAGCGCTCACCACTTGTTGTGGATTCTTCTTCGTAAGCATCGAAGTAAATTTTATCGGTATAAAAAGCCGGATTTGTTTCGTTTACGATCGTTGCCAAATTTTCGGCCTGACTCATGTGCGTATTGGCATCTTCGTCATCGCCAATGAAAGCGACCACATTTCGCCATTCGCCCAACGAATTTGAACTGGCGTAACGTTTGATTTTATCAACAGCTATTTTTGCCTCGGTAGGCGTATTTGCTGGAATTCGACCAATACCCAAGTCAATCATACCTGTATATTCACCTTCGCCATCATCCAGCAAAACAAAAAAATCGTCGGTTACGAACGATGAAGTTGGTAACAGCGAATTGGGCGATTGATAAGTCAGAATGTAATTTGTCGCCTGTCCGCTAATGTTTTTGTTGTCGTAACTTCCATCGCCAAACAACAAAACATATTTCAGGGAAGAATTGGTTTGATCATACAACATTTTCAGAAAATTTCGAATCCCGGCAACATCAGGCGCGCCGCCCGAAAACTCGTTGTAAATTTTGGCGGGCGTCACCACCTCAACGCCCAGTTGATCGGTCTGTTCGTGAAATTGAGCCAGGGAGTTCGCTTCATTTAGAAAATCTGGATGGGCAACAATAACCATATCCATGCCCGAAAGTTGGTGCAGGTTTTGATTACTCACGTCCCCCACCCATTCGGGTTCGGGCAAAGCCACACTGGTTCGAAAAGCAGCAAACTCGCGTAAATTGTCCGTTTCAACTTTAAAACTTGCCTGTCCATTTTCTGTTGAAAATGAAACCGCTTCAGGCGAAGTAAAATCCGTGACATCCCAAATTTGCAGACCAGTTCCGGAAACCGTCAGTTGAAATTCGGTGATATTTCCCGGGCCAACACTTGCCAAATCCCGAAACAACAGTTGGTCATACACGTCCAGCTTTCGTTTGTAATTAACTGTGACAAAGTCCAGCCAAGCATAGGAAGTACTGTTAGAGGCGCTATATCTAAGTTCTAAGTTGACTGAATTTTCCGGATTACCTACTTCGTATAACTTGCTTTCCAAGTCAGCATACAAGGCAATCGCATCGCCTGTGTTGACCGCAGAAAAGCTGATCGGCTCAGCACCGGAACCATTGAGGGTCACGTCGAGTTTTGAATTGCTACCAGACCTGCCTGCCGCCTCAATAAGCACCGTGGCAAACTCCCCATTTGCAGGATTGTCTACTGCAAGCGTGATGGATCTGCTTTGTCCGTTGGAGAATTTCTCGCCAAACCAACGTCGTCCTGAGCGGATGAGATTTTCAAGCTCCACTTCATGAAAAATCCGTTCATCGAAAGTGCTCGTTTGGTGAGTGATTTCGCCAGCTGTTTGTTGGGAAACTCCAATGTTTTTCGCGTTTCCCTGATCTGATAAAAAATAATAAGCGTAATCAGAATAATCGTTCAACTCGTAAGAAAACAATCCCGTGTCATAATTCGGGCTCCATCGAACCGCTCCGGTCGAGTAAAAGAAGATACAATCGTTGCCTTGCGCATCTTTTGCATGAAAAATTGCATTTTGCTCTAAATCATCAAAATAAAATGTATCATTCATTTTGGGCAGCATGTACCCTCCGTTGCCGTATAAACAAACCGAAGCCGGGTTGGAAAAGCCCCAACTCCGCAGCTGCGCATAGGTTATTTTGTGGATGCCCTCCTCGGACGTTCTAATTTTGACCCACTTCCCAGCTGACAATACCGAAGATGATTTCCAGTCTCTTGTATGAAATGATGAAGATTTTGCTGTCGTTGAAGTCATTTGGATATCGAAGGAAACCAGCTTTTTATACGTTTGACCTTCGCGAATCAACGGAACAAATTCAATGATGGCTTGGTATTCTCCTTTAGACCGAATATATTTAGGTGCGATCGATAATTGCTCCTGAAGCGTGGGATAATTTTTACTCAAGCTCGTTGGCAACAGTTCAAAAACCGGATTGACAATTTCAATACGCTTATTCGAAGCATCCAGCTCAATTGTTTCCAGATAAACCGGCAACCCTTTCTCATTGACCAGCGCATCAGGGAATCCCGATATAAAACCCGCAGCATCTTCCTGCCAGCTTATTTTCCGCTGCAAATTCTGTCCCCAAACAGAAGCAGCCAAAAGAATCATGACCCCAAAAAATAGGCACTTTTTCATCAAATCAAACTTCCCGGTTTTAATTAAAATTTAGAAGAAACTCATATTATTGTAAACAACGTTCAAACGAAGTCAATCTCAAAGTTTTGTTAAAAAACTGCAAAATCGCAAAAATACAAAGAGCAATCAACAATTTCTCATTAAAAAGTTCTATCACGCGAACAATAAGAATAGAACAATTTAGTTATATTTGTGCATCATAAAATCAAAGTGAGAATACAGATGATAAAATTTAATGCCTTAATATTTTTAGGTTTAGCTCTCATAGTGATGAGCTGCGGGTTGTTGGGGAAAGGTGGAAAAGTTAAGGAAACATCAAGTACAACCGGATGGGAATACAACAATCCAGATAACGGTGGTTTTCAATCTGATGGTGATTACAATCAAGTAACCGGACCTGGATTAACGTTTATAGAGGGTGGAACTTTCACCATGGGCCGTGTAGAACAAGATGTAATGTATGACTGGAACAACATACCTCGCCGCGTAACCGTTGCATCATTCTACATGGATGAAACAGAAGTTTCGAACCTCGACTACCGCGAATTTATATTCTGGTTGGAGCGGGTTTACCCGGACAACCCGGAGAAAATGAAATTGGCCCTGCCCGACACCTTGGTTTGGCGTCAGGAATTGGGCTATAACGATCCTTACATACAAAATTATTTCAGACATCCAGCCTACAGCGATTATCCGGTTGTTGGAGTCAGCTGGTTACAGGCTGATGCTTATTGTAAATGGCGAACAGACCGTGTCAATGAAAAAATTCTGGTTGACCGTGGTGTTCTGCAACATGATAATACGCAGGGAGGACAAAACGTTTACACCACCAACAGTTATTTGGCCGGACTATATCAAGGCACTGAAGGCGAGGATCCAGTTCAAGATGCCGCCGGAAACGCCCGTAAGTTAAAGTGGGAAGATGGAATACTACTTCCAAACTACCGACTCCCAACCGAAGCCGAATGGGAATATGCCGCCTACGGTTTGATCGGCAATGCTGAAGACGAACTGCTGACCGATAGAAAACTGTATCCGTGGAATGGAAGTTATTTAAGAGACGATTCGAAAAAGAACCGCGGGGATATGATGGCGAACTTTGTTCGTGGCCGAGGTGACATGATGGGTATGGCTGGCTCATTAAACGACAATGCGGACATTACTGCGCCAGTAAATTCATACAACCCGAACGATTACGGACTATACTGCATGGCTGGGAATGTCAACGAGTGGGTTGCCGATGTTTACCGCCCGATGAACCAGGAAGACGTAGAAGAATTTCAGCCGTTCCGTGGAAATGTGTTCACGCAATACCAGCGCGACGCCGATGGCAATCTTGTGCGAAACGAATACGGAGAGTTAGTGCAGGATACGATTGCTGATTTCCGGAACTTTCAAGATGGCGACTATCAGTCTCAAATTATTGAGGGACCAGACTGGCAGGCAATGCAAGATCAACTATCCACGGAAGACATGTATTTAAAATCGGAAGAAGCTGGTCAATTTACCTCCCTGATTTCAGACAACGTGCGGGTTTTCAAAGGTGGCTCATGGAAAGATCGAGCCTATTGGTTAATCCCAGGCACCAGAAGATACCTCGAGCAAGATCAGGCAACCAACGACATTGGTTTTCGTTGTGCCATGACAAGAGTAGGAAGTCCGCAAGGATTCTAAAAAGATAGTATTTCACAATTTAAACCTCATCCGACAGTTGCCGGATGAGGCTTTATTTTTGCCGAAAAGATGAATACAGAACAACTCTATCAATGGTTTCTGAAAAACCCAACCGTATCAACCGACAGCCGAAATATTGAACGGGGCTGCATCTTCTTTGCCTTGAAAGGGCCAAACTTTGACGGCAACCAATATGCCGCAGATGCTCTCGTCAAAGGAGCAACCTATTCGGTTGTGGACGATCACAACCTGGCTGAAAATGAAAAATTCATCTTTGTTGAAAATGTGCTTCAGGCCTTGCAACAGTTGGCCTCTTTCCATCGAAAACAGCTCGCCATTCCAGTGTTGGGCATTACCGGGTCAAACGGAAAAACCACCACGAAAGAATTGATCATTGCCGTACTTCAGCAAAAATACCAGGTAAGCTCGACACAGGGAAACCTGAACAACCACATTGGCGTTCCCTTGACGCTATTGACTATGAATAAGCACACCGAAATTGGCGTGGTTGAAATGGGTGCCAACCATCCGGGCGAGATCGCTGAACTTTGTCAGATTGCTGATCCCGACCTCGGAATCATCACCAATATTGGGAAAGCACACCTGGAAGGTTTTGGTTCGTTTGAAGGCGTGGTTCGCACCAAATCAGAATTGTACGATTACCTGCGGACGAAAAACGGCGCTTGCTTTATCAATATTGACAATGAACTCTTAGTGAGGCAGGCCAAGGGATTGAAGCAACTCACCTACGGAAGTTCAGAACAGGCTCAGCTTCGTGGCGAATTGCAGGAATCAGTCTATTATTTAACCGTCAAGGCACTTTTCCCAAAAGGATGGCTTTACCTGAAATCAAAACTGATTGGCAATTATAATTTCGAAAACATTTTGGCTGCCGCCCGCATCGGCTTGTATTTCGAGGTCGACCCGCTGAAAATCCAAAAAGCCATGGAGCAATACACCCCAACGAATAACCGTTCGCAGCTCATCACAAAAGGAAGCAACAAAATCATCATGGATGCCTACAATGCCAACCCAACGAGTATGATGGCAGCCCTGAAAAACTTTGAAGCCATTAATCAACCCAACAAGGTTGTTATTCTGGGTGATATGCTTGAATTGGGACAAGAGTCCAGGGAGGAACATCAAAAACTTGCGGACTATTTGAATGAACAAAAGTTTGATTCCATCCTGTTGGTAGGCAAGGATTTTTCGGCAACCCAAACAGGAACAAAAACAAAGAAGTTCGACCATGTCGAACTTCTTTCTGACTACCTATATAAACAAAACCCGTTGGAGAATAAACTCATCCTGATCAAAGGATCTCGCGGAATCAAGCTCGAACGAGTCCTTGACCAATTTTAGTTTTAGCCTCCGTTTCAAATGGAAAATTAATGAACTGGTTTTTCAACTTTTAATACCTCCGAAATGGCCTGCTCCAAAGTAGCCTTGGGTAAAGCTCCCTGAGCCATTTGGGGCTGATTGTCCTTCGGAACGAACAATAAGGATGGAATGCTCTGAATTCCGAACATCGCCGACAGCTCCCGTTGCTCTTCCGTATCCACTTTATAAATTTTGATGGCTTCGCCATATTCTTTTTGAAGTTCCTCCAAAACCGGAGCCACCATCTTACAGGGTCCACACCAGTCCGCATAAAAATCAATTAAGCAGGGTGCATCACCTTCATATTTCCAATCTTTATTTTGCTCAAAATTGAAAACTTTCTCTTTAAACGTCTCTTTAGTTAAATGTTCTAACATGATTATCTGTTTTTATTATACAAATATACAAACTTTTACATATTTCGATATCAAAAACTATTCCGTTTATTTTATCTGCCGGAATTCCCCTTAAGGTAGAGAAATAATTGTAATTTTGGCGCAGTTTCAAACAATTTGTCATATTTATTCATGAAGAAACACCTGAAACACCCTATATTTTCTATTATTTCCAAAGAAGCTGACCAACTGCACCAAGCTTGCTTTGTGATTGGCGGTTTTGTCAGAGATTTGCTTTTGAAGCGAAATTCACCCGATATTGATGTGGTCACGTTAGGCAGTGGAATTGAACTAGCTCAACGAGTTGCCCGCCAAATTGGCCCAAAAACACCGGTAAGTGTTTTCAAGAATTTTGGTACAGCCATGCTAAAGTATCAGAATCTTGAAGTCGAATTTGTGGGTGCCCGAAAAGAATCGTATCAACACGACTCCAGAAAACCGATCGTGGAGGATGGCACGCTGGAAGATGACCAAAAACGACGCGACTTCACCATCAACGCCTTAGCCATTTGCCTCAACCAAGACCGGTTCGGCGAGTTGATTGATCCTTTTGGTGGCATTGATGATTTAAAAAACAAGATCATCCGCACCCCGCTCGAACCCGGGATCACCTTTTCGGATGATCCGCTACGGATGATGCGGGCCATTCGTTTTTCAACGCAATTGAACTTCACCATTGAAGAGGAAACCTTCAAGTCGATTGCAGCCAATAAAGACCGAATCCGGATCGTCTCAAACGAACGGATCATCGAAGAACTCAACAAGATCATTCTGTCAGATAAACCTTCCAAAGGGTTTAAACTGTTGGAAAAAACAGGTTTGCTAAAACTGATTTTCCCGGAACTGGACCAGATGAAAGGCCGGGAGGAAGTGAATGGCATTGGCCACAAGGATAACTTTTACCACACCCTGGAAGTGCTGGACCGCATTGCTCCGAATACCGACAATTTGTGGTTGCGCTGGTCAGCCCTGCTGCACGACATTGCCAAACCCCGCACCAAAAAGTTTGTGCCGGGCATCGGATGGACGTTCTATGCCCATAATTTCGTTGGCGCCAAAATGATTCCCGGTATTTTCCGAAGGATGAAGCTGCCGATGAACGAAAAGATGAAGTACATTCAGAAGATGGTCTCCTTACATATGCGCCCAATTGTGCTTTCGGAAGAAGAAGTGACTGATTCGGCCATCCGGCGCTTGCTGTTTGAAGCTGGCGATGATATCGACGATCTGATGACGCTTTGCGATGCGGATATCACTTCGAAAAATGAAGCGAAAGTCAAACGCTACCTCCGGAATTTCCAACTGGTCCGACAAAAGCTAAAAGACCTGGAAGAACGCGACCATATCCGAAATTTTCAGCCACCTGTCTCAGGCGAAGAAATCATGGAAGTCTTTAACCTGCAACCATCGCGCGAAGTGGGCGACATTAAAAACGCTATTAAGGAAGCCATTTTGGAAGGTGAAATTCATAACGACCACGACGAAGCCTTTCAGTTTATGATGAAGGTGGCAGAAGAGATGGGGTTGAAACCAGAGAGCGAATAAATCATTTGCTATTCAATAAATTATCAGGATAGATCGTTCAATTAATCTACACGCGAATTCGCTTGTTTCATTTAAAACCTCTCCTCAAAAACTGACTTCAACGGGTTGAAAAATCTCATCAATAAACTGACATCATCCGTTTGAATTTCTCCTGCCCCCATCAATTGTTGCACCTTAGGCAGCTTTCTATGATAAGAGGTTTCAAGACCATTATCCAGTAAAACATCCGCACTATACAACAGATCATCATTCGGAACTTGGGATATCGATTCGAGATGACCAACTAACATCCCAAACTCCTGATATGGATAATTCTCCAATTTTATATTGACGCGTTGACCTACTTTGACCTTTCCTGAATTTTGGATTGGAAACTGTATCCTTACTTTTATTTGCAATGAATCTTTGGGCACTACCGATAAAACAACCTCTCCAGCCTTTACATTTTGATTTTTGCTCCAAAATGTTGTCAAGCTCACTATTCCATCTACAGGCGACTTTAAGATATATGTTTTTTTCCAAGTCTCGATTTGAGCCTTAAAAAGCTGGATATTTTGCCTCAGCCGGGTATCAACTCTTTGCTTTTGTTCAAGATACTCAAGTTTTGTCAATTCAAGATCACTGGCTAACTGGTTGATTGTGGCCCTACTATTGATAAGATTCATTTGCAAATCAGCAAATGTCGTTTTAAACTGTAGGATATACTGCCTGCTTTTCTCTAGTTCACTTTGAGAGATTTCCCCTTTCAAAAACATAAGAGAATCTCTCTCATATTTATTTAAACCCAACTCAAACTGCTCATCCAGTAGTCTTTGCTTATCAGTCAATTGACTCACATATTCGTTCTGAAAATCCTGCTTGCCTCGCAATGCTTTCACCTTCTCCTCATAAAACAAAAAATTGTGAAATTGAAAGAATTCGACATAACTAATCATAAGCTCAGAATATACTCCTTGCAGTTCCCCCAAATTCAAGTCTGTCTCAAAATCACCCGGTGGAGGAAGAGATGAGTAACTGTCCCCCGAATGAATACTATCAATAAAAGCGAGTAACGATTTCACTTTTCGAATATCTTCAAAACTTGATTGCGATTCCAACAATACTAAATCGGTCCCATCAACGACATATTGACACTCTGAAACCAGGACGGTTTCAATTTTTCCATTAATTTTGGAGACCAAATGAGCTGGTGGATTGATCGTTGTTATTTCTGCCGTTGCAGGCACAACATCAGGAAACTTTATAAATCCAGATGCAATGACAATAACTAACAGGAAGAGAAAAAAGAAAGTTACTCCCCATCTTAATATCCACGAGGGCCGGTAATTATATATCTTATCCCGGTAAGTCTGACGTAGTTGAACTTCTGACATATGTATCTTTTTCTACTTTCTCGAATTAATCTAAATCCAGCTGGTTGGCAACCAAGTTATAATAGATTCCTTTCAACTTAACAAGGTCAGCGTGTGCACCTTGCTCTGCCACTTTCCCATTTTCAAGCACAACAATATTATGCGCATTTCTTACCGTGCTTAACCTATGCGCAATAACAATAGCTGTCTTTCCTTCCAGTATCTTCTCCAGGTTTCTCGATATCTGCTTTTCATTATTGGCATCGAGCGAGTTAGTTGCTTCATCAAGAAAAATGAAGTCCGGGTTTTTGTAAATCGCGCGGGCAATCAATATGCGTTGCTTTTGTCCCTGGCTTAATCCGGATCCATTTGTACCCAGCGGAGTATAGAGTTTCAACGGACGCTCGTTAACAAATCCTTCGATGTTTGAAAGCTGAATGGCAACCTGCAATTGCTTTTTATCCATGTTAATTTCCTCATCTTCCAAAGTGATATTGTAAAGAATCGTATCATTAAAAAGCTTTCCATCCTGAAGGACTGCTCCGCAGCTCTCTCTCCACCGAAACAGTTCGATACTTTCAAGAGGGACGCCACCAACTTCAATATCGCCATCGGTTGCTTCGTAGAAACGCAGTAACAATTTTATTAACGTTGTTTTTCCACTACCGCTTTCTCCCACAATAGCTGTGATCTTACCTTCTGGTATATCGAGGTTGATTTTATCTAAAACCCTGTTTAAATTAGGGTTATACTGAAAACTTACTCCTTTTATTCTGATTCCCTTCTCACCAGGAACTGGAAGGTTTGATCTTGATTGCTCCGGCTCTTCCTCTAATATGATTTCGTTAACACGTTTTAAACTTATCTGTGCAAACTGCAGTGAATGGACATATCCAATCATACTTTTTATTGGAGCGCTGAGTTGCCCTAAAATATACTGGGCAGCCATCATCATCCCCAGGGTCATGGTCCCTTCAATTACGTTGAGTGCCGCGATGTATGTAATAAATAATCCTTGTATATGAATAATAAAAGCTGCTCCGGTTGCTTCTATTTGATCCAAGTTCATATTTTTCACCCTTAGTCCATAAATTTTGTACCGGCTAAACTCCCATTTCCATCTGCGTTTGTTTGCTATGTTGTTAACTTTTATCTCGTTAACACTCTCAAGCAATTCCAACAAATCGTTTTGGTTATTGGTACGCGATTCGAAAAGCAAGTTGTCCAGTTTTTTACGTTGCTTTAAGAAAAGAAAAATCCAAGCTGTGTAAAGGGTGTTACCGATCATGAATACAAAAAACATGTTGCTCTCGTAATAAAGCATCAGCAGACTGTAAACAATAAAGAGCAAGATATTGATAAAAATCCCAAGAACAGTCGACATAATAAACGATTGTATACGCCCATGGTCGGCAATCCGGGTTAAGAGATCGCTGACCATTTTTCTTTCAAAAAAAGGGACGGGCAATCGCAGCGTTTTACGCAAAAAATCACTGACCATACTCATGTTCACCCGCTCTGATACGTATAGCATCAAACGGCTTTGAATAAAACCCTATGCCATGGAACTTATAGCCAGAATTACTCCGGCAATAAGCATGGTGTTAATAAATTGGATATTTCCGGAACCAATACCAAAGTCAACAATGGACTGGGAAATAAATGGAGAAAGCAAACCAATCAGTATTCCGGCTACCATTCCTACCACTACCTGTGCCAAATACTTGTGATAAGGTTTCAGGTATTTCATAAAATGAAGGATAGAGGCTTTGGTTTCCACCTCCTCCACCTCAAAAAACTCGGGCGTTGTTTCAAGTACTAAAACAGTACCCAAGCCATTGTGCATTTCCCAGGCTTCCTTAAATTCTTTATGCGTACAGTTTACCAGCCCCTGTGCCGGATCTGAGATATAGACTTTTGACCTGTTAATCTTATAAACAACCACAAAATGGTTTTGCTTCCAGTGGATCACCAAGGGCAAAGGCATTTTTTGCATTAAGTCTTCAAAGCCAACTTTGATGGCCAGCGTGCGGTAACCAATATCTTCTGCCGCACGGCCAATATCGAACAACGAAACGCCTTCACGGGTAATGTAGCACCGGTCGCGCAGGTATTTTAGCGAAAATGTTTTCTGATAATACTTAGAGATTATTTTCAAACAGGCTGGTCCGCAATCCATTTGGTCGTGTTGTATATAGCTTGGAAACTGTAGCAATTAGTTAATCCTCCTTTTTTTTGCTCGACATATTGTTTACTAAAGTCTTCAATCCACTTTTTATGCCCTTTAAATGAAGCGTCAACAATCTGTCATCTTTTGTTAATTCGGAAATAATAAATCTGAGTAGGAACAAACTTATGCTAACTGCTATAAAAACATAAAATACGGTGTTGGTATTTATAATAGTGGAGTCTAAAGTGATTTGTGTGAGAAAATTGATTAATACATGGCAAAGAATTGACATTGTCAATGAATTCGTCTTTATATATGCATAACCAAACACCAGGCCGTATACAAATAAGTATATCATTCCCAACGGCTTTAAATGAGAAATAGAAAATATTATACTACTCATAACTATGGCATTTATTGCCGAATATCTTCTCAAAAATAGTTTCAATAAAATGCCACGAAAAATAATTTCTTCCAATATGGGAGTGGCAATCACTATGTTAACAAACAAGATTATATCTCGATCTTTTAACGAAGATAAATCGAACCAATAATAGGAAATCGAGCCTTTTTTTATCAATTGAACATACGTTTCCAGATTAACCAGAGGAACAATAATTAAGTAAGATAAAATGACTAATTAATTCAGGATAATCTTTCGCAAAGATCTTAAACCGATTCCAAAATTCGTTAACATTTCCCTTTCCAGCCCCTAACGTAAAGTAGAGGTAAGGAATGTATCGGGTAAGAGATGTCCGTACATCTGGATTCGTGATATGTTTCTCAACAAGATCCATACATTCAGCAAAATAGGGTGTATTGTCTTTATCACCGTCCATGCGATGTTCTGCTTTTCCCCCCAACCAGGCAACGCTCAGATTAGTTTTGAAACTTGTCTCATCATTCGGGTCGATGGCACTAACCAACTCATTGTACTCCGGGGAATCTTTTAAAGGCTTGTTCTCATCGAAAGACTTATCCATAATAATGCGAATCTTGGTCCATTTATACATGCCTTCCGATAGGTCGGTATAGTAAGACCGGCATTGTCGCTCTTTAACGGTGGCTAATTTCTTTTTCAATGTAGTATATTCTTCCTCCAGTATATCTCTGTATTCTTGAAAAGATTTACTTAAATCCGGATCAATGGAAAAGTATTTCATAATATCAAAAGCCTGAGTATAGTCATTATAGATCTCACTCAATTCGGCATTATCTCCGCTAAATCTTATCTCGAAATTTTGAGCTCCGCTCTTTTTTTCCAGGTAAATACTTGTCGTTTTTCCTTTTTCCAAGTGAGCGCCAAATATTTCCTCACCTACATATACCCCGACATCACTGGTTTGGGTAAGTAAATCAATGTCGAGGCTGAAATTACCGTCTTTGTCTGGCTGTATTTGCTGGTACCCGGTTCTTAGCAAATCGCCGTCTGGTGTATAGGCAACTTGAAGTATTGGAATACTATCAGCTTTGATGACGCCTTTTAGCAGTTGTGCCTGGCTAATATTAGAAATCAGCAGCAGCCCTCCAAAAACAAACAAACTAATCCATTTTTCCTTTTTCATTTTTTCTATTTTTATTTATAGAGTTAAGACGCAATCACTCCTTTTTCGTATACCCTAAAGATTCATTTTTATTTTTTTTTGAGCAGTTTTCTATGTTTTTGTTAGTTTTACAAACCAAGAAGAAACATTTTTAAAGTTTTTTCCATTTACTGTATGATGGAAATGTATAAACAAGTATTTGCTGAATTTAAGGAAGGAACGATCAATTCTTTTTACGAGAAAATGTACCCGGAACTGATCATTTATGCTTCGCGTCTGTTAGGAAATGAATTTGCTTTTTTATCAGAGGATTGTGTGCAAGACGCTGTTTTCCAAGCCTACCAACAACGTCGCTCTTTCTCTTCTCCGTTTCAATTAAAAGCATATATACTTGTGTTCGGAATAAAGGAATCAGCATTCTCCGAAAAGGAAAAGCTCAAAGCAACTACATGGCTCAAATAGAGAATTATGAAAATGATTTTTCAATAAATTTCATTGAACAGGAAACACTAACATTACTATACGAGGCTATTGATGCCTTGCCTGAAAAATATAAAACCTTGTTCGATTTAAGTTTTGAGCAAGGCCTGAAAAACGCAGAAGTTGCAAAATTATTAAACATCTCAGAGGTTGCTGTAAAGAAACAAAAATCGCAATTCAAGAGTCTACTGCATAACCGTCTCAAAGATAAAATTGGGAAGGACTATCTTTATTTTATTCTCTTACTGCTATACGATTTTTAAAAATACTTCATACGTTTAAGAAGCGCTGGCTGTACGACATGAAACAATACGAAAAGCCTGCTAGTTTGAAGACTAAAAGTTGAGGAATCAGCTTTGGTGTTAGATTATCTGTTTCGCAACAGAAGTTTTCTTCGGGATTGGGAACCATTTCGCGATAAAAGCTATTTCACAGAAGAATCAATAAAGAGTACACAATTCAAAGACAGACTATGTGGTGTGTCATCCGTACCTTATGCTCATGGGCGGTATTATCCGTATTACCTAAAACAGCGCATTGCCTCAGCCGTGGGGCATTTGTCAAACAAACAAGCATTTGAATTGCTTACAAACCATGCGGGAGAACAGTTAAAAACAATCTTTCTGAGCCACCTTTCGGGTGAAAACAATACCCCTGAAAAAGCCTTTTCTGTTTTTGAACCTTTCAGTAAAACTTATCGCATTGAAGTGACCTCAAGGCATGCATCAACAGAACTTATTTCACTTTAGGTATATAAAGTTGCGGAGTTCCAGATTTAAAAGGCGGATAAAAGAAAATATTGCTAAATTGGCTACTCATTCAAAATCCTAAACAATGAAGCTTTTAATCACCGTATTGGTCATTGCCACATGCTCCAATCTTTCATCAGGACAAAATGTGGGTGACACAGCAAACGTAAAGAACCAACATTATCGGTTAGTTAAAGGGTCTGAAGGTTCAAATTCTTTTCGTGTTGAATTATCTTCGAATGTTGATACCACTTGGGCAAAATGGCAGCACCGGGGATACAATTTTGGATTTAACCCCAAATCGACGCCCATATACACCACGGTCAACGGCATCCTTAGCACACCATACATGGTACAGGTACGCGGAAATGAAAACGAACAAAACCGAAAACGATGGGGCTTCCACGTATTTGAAGGTTATGCAAAAGACGACTAATCAAGGATTACCGTGTTGGTCAATAAACATGTGGAGGAAGGCAAACCAGTTACTGAAATGTATTATTACGGCACTGAGTATAACCATTCTGCGCTTGCCTATAACTGGTTCCGCATCGGGTCCGATGTAAGGCAACATTCCTACTTGTTTAGCCGCGACAAAGCCATCTTTTATGGATCATTGACTTTATCAAATGCCTTAACTTTGGGCAGCATTGGCAAAGAAAAACTTCGGGAAGAAAAGCTGGAAGGTAATGATGAAAAAAACTACGCTGAGAGTGCAAAACACATCAATTTCATTGAGTTAAAAGAAAGTGGCGACGGCACCATGTTTTACGATGAAGATAACGATATCGTCGTGATCAAAGTGAAAGGGAAGTGAATGAAGCTAAAAGTCCAACCCTTGCCCAAAGGTGTTGAATATGATTTTTAACGAAACGGCTGGTTCATGAGTGCATAAGTTCATAGGTACATTCGGAAAATGGTGCAGTACTTCGTATTTTACAGATTTCCAATATCCATATCTCATATCGTTGTTTGCTCATGGACTTATGGACACCGTACTGATGTACTTCACAGATTCACCGGAGAATCATCTGAATGGTATTACCGAGGCAATATTTTCTTATCATTGTCCTATGCAATTCTCTACTTTGTGAAAAAAGACGAAGAAAAAATACCTTTTTCAGGGATGGCAACGGATGATTATTCCAGCTTTAAAGCCTTGTTTGAGCGCTATTATGGCCGGCTGTGTGCATATGTTTTTACAATCACAAATGACTACGCGGCCTCGGAAGATATCGTCCAGGAATTGTTTATCCGCTTCTGGAACGACCGTCAAAAGATTGTTATTAATGAAAGTATTTTAGCTTACTTGTTCCGGGCTTCGCGAAATGCTGCATTAAATTATATCAGGGGAAAGGCCAACCGGGAACGGTCGCAACAAAACATCACTTTTCAGGAAGCCATTATTGACCGGGACTTTTTAGAAGAGGAAGAATTTATCGGATTTTTGAATGAATGCATCGAAGCTTTACCGGAACGGAGCAGGCAGGTATTTAAATTGAGCCGGGTTGAAGGCCTCAAACAAAAAGAGATTGCAGAAAAGCTTAATATTTCAATAAAAACAATCAAAAACCAAATCTGGAAATCATTGCAGTACCTCAAATCCTGTTTGGAATTGAAGGATGTTTTCTAAAGTTATGTCAACGCCTTCCATCGTCATCCTGAACTTGCTTCAGGATCCCACTTTTCAACGGATGCCGTAACAAGTTCGGCATGACTAAATCAAAAGGTTGTTGAAATAGCATTGGAATATTCAAGCGCTTCAATAAAAAATCAACCCCAATAGGACCTTTTTCCATTTGCTGTGTCATTCCTGCAAAAGCAGATAAATGGAAGTTTCAAAAAACAGGGGAAATCAAATTGTCGGTCACTTGAGCTCAACGGAAGGGGTTCCCAAACAAGGCGAATTGCGTGAATGGATTGATGCATCGGATGAAAACAAAAGGGATTTTAAAAAATATCAAAAAATATGGAAAGGCACCGACAAACTTGCTGAAGCCAATAAGTTTCAAGCTGTGAAAGCCTGGGCGGTGGTCAACCGTCAAATCCAGCATGCCCAGTTATTCAGGCGCAGGTTGGACCGCGTTATTTTCTCAGCCATTGGTTTGGCGGCATCGCTTGTCCTAATTCTTGGATTGGCTTTTTATACCGGACAGTTTTCAACCCAACAAAATAAAATGCAGCTGGCCACCAATTACGGCAGCCGCACCGAAGTGGTTTTGCCGGATGGCTCAAAAGTTAGGCTGAATGCCGGTTCATCTTTGTCCTATCATTTTAACAGCCTGACCAAAACCCGCGAAGTGTCTTTTGTGGGTGAAGGGTTTTTCGAGGTGACCAAAGGTCAGCAACCTTTCCTGATCCACACCCCCAATGGCATGGATTTGAGAGTTTTGGGAACCACCTTCAACTTATCTGCTTATCCTGAAGACCAAATGGTACAAACGGCTTTGGTTGAGGGAAAAGTTGAGCTTTCGAACGGCAGGAATGAAAAACTGATTCTCGGATCAGGACAAATTGCGGCATTTGAAAATAACAGCCAAACCTTGTCTTATTTAAATGGTGAGCTTGCGCATGTTGTTGGATGGACCCAGAATAAGATGTATTTGGACAATACTTCATTGAAAGAAACCAGCATCCGCTTGGAGCGTTGGTTTGACGTGGACATTCACATCGTGCCCGAAAGCCTCGGCAATAAAATACATTACACCGGTGTATTGGAAGAAAAAACCATCCAAGAGGTGCTCAGTGCATTAAGAGAGCTAAGTGACATAAACTATTTAATCGATGGGAGGGAGATTAAGATAAACATGCGATGAAAACACAAGAAAATACGGGAAATGTTTGGCGCATCCCCCGTATCAATCAGATAATTTACCCTAATGGACTAACATTAGGAAGTATTAATTAACTAATAGCAAAGCAAATTTATGAAAAAAAAGTATGAATGGTGGGTTTCTCGTCGGAGGGCTCTCAAAAAACTGATGTTGATGACAAAACTAACAACATTTCTGGTACTTGTTTTTAGTATGAATGTGGTGGCTTCGGCTTACTCGCAGAACACCAAATTGAACCTGAACATGGAGCAAACCTCGATCAAAGAGGTTTTACAACAAATTGAGTCGCAATCTGATTTTCGGTTCATTTACGAAAATGAAAAGCTGAACATGGACAAGAAAGTAAGCATCCGCATGAACAACGAATCAGTTGATGGTGTGCTGAAAAAATTATTTGAAGGTGAAAGGGTCAGCTACACGATTACGGCAAGTAACCTGATCATTATCAAACCGTCAAATGGGTTAAGCACGCATCAAAACCTGGCACAACAACCACGGACCATTACAGGTAAAGTCACTGATTCATCAGGGGCACCGCTTCCAGGGGTTACAGTGGTAATAAAAAACACAACCCGGGGAACTATTACCGACGGAGATGGAGGTTATTCGCTTCCAAATGTTCCGGGTGATGCGACATTGGTATTTTCGTTTGTGGGGATGAGAAGCCAAGAGATTGCTGTAACAGGGAAAACAAGTATTAGTGTGCTGATGGAGGAAGATGCGATTGGGATTGAAGAGGTTGTGGCTATAGCTTATGGAACCCAGAAGAAAAGTGAAGTGACTGGATCTATCAGTTCGATAAATACAGAACAACTCAAAGATATGCCAACTAATAACATTGGACAAAAGCTTCAGGGGAAATTTGCTGGCGTTCAAATTTACCAGACTTCGGGTGAACCTGGAGGAAACGGTTTGTCATTCAGAATCAGGGGGCAAGCTTCTGTAAACGGAGGCAACAGTCCGTTGATTGTTATCGATGGATTCCCTTCAAGAACCGGGATCGATGCTTTAAGTCCGACTGAAATTGAATCAGTCACAGTATTAAAGGATGCTGCAGCAAGTTCTCTTTACGGATCCAGAGCAGCCAACGGGGTGATCCTGATCACGACCAAGCAAGCGAAAAATGGTGAAAAAAGCATCGAATTTAGTGCATATGCCGGTGTTGATATCGTTCCTGACCGGGGTAGGCCGGATGTGATGAATGCTCAGGAGTTTGCTCAGTTTAAAAAAGAATACTATGAAGATAAAGCCCTGTATGAAGGTTTCACAGAAGGAGTGCCTGAACAATATCAGCATCCTGAGCAAATAAAGGATGGGACAGACTGGTTCGACATTCTTCTTCAGGATGCGTTAACCCAGAATTATAATCTTTCCATGTCATCGGGCATGGCTAATCTCAAATCCTCAGTTAACTTGAATTACAGCAAGCAGGAAGGTGTAATATTGAATACTTACTCAGAAAAATTCAATGCCCGGGCAAATAATATATATACTGCGTCTGATCGGCTTACGTTTGGACTAAACCTCGGAGTTACTTATAGGAAAAGCCAGATCACTCCTGGCTTGGGGAATGGACGGAACATTATTGGGTCCGCTTTTTTGATGGATCCCAGTTTAAAATACAAGAATGACGATGGAACTTATCCGGTTTCATTTAGTGCTCCGGGTATGTTTGCAAATGCGAATTATTATTTGGTACTCAAACAAAGGGTGAACCCGACCAAACAGATAAATGTACTGGCCAATGCTTTTGCAGAATTAAAGATCATCGATGGTCTAAAATATAAAATCAGTGCAAATGCTGACCTTGGAAATACAGTCAATCGAATGTTTCAGCCATCAACCTCACGTGGAGGAATGTTTTCAGCACCACCTCTTCCTCCGATTGGAAGTTACGGAACCAACAACCATTTATCCTATCTTTTAGAAAATACGCTCAACTATGATGTCTCAATCGCAAAAAAACATAACATCAGTGCTTTCCTTGGGTACTCCGCACAAAAAACATCATATGAATCCAGCATCATTAATGCATCACAATATCCTGACGACGAAATTGAATGGATCAATGTGGCCAGTACGAGGGTTGGTGATGCGACAAATACTGAATGGTCAATGCTTTCATATATTGGTAGATTAAATTACAATTATCAAAGTAAATACTTGCTGTCTCTTGCATTTAGAAGGGATGGCTGTTCCCGGTTTGGGGCAAACGCCAAATGGGCCAACTTTCCTTCTGTTTCAGTCGGCTGGGTGGTTTCTGATGAACCCTTTATGAAGAATATGGATGAGTTGTCATGGATGAAGTTTCGTGCCAGTTACGGTGAAGTCGGAAATAATAATATCGGTGATTATCGGTATCTGGCAACTGTATCCACATCAAATTACGTGTTTAATAATGCGATTGTTCCGGGAAGAACAATCTCCAAGCTTGGGAATGATAATCTGACTTGGGAGACCACCAAACAGTTTGATATTGGGTTTGATTTGGGCATGTATAACGACCGTATCTTCTTCGTTTATGATTATTACCAGAAATCCACCGAAGGACTGCTGTATTCTACCGATATTCCGTATCAGTCAGGTTTTGGAAGCATTGATTCGAATATTGGTGAATTTAAGTTCTGGGGACATGAATTTGGCCTGGAAACCCGCAATATGGTTGGCAAATTTCAGTGGAACACAAGCCTGAATATTTCATTCAACCGAAATGAAGCAGTAAAACTCGGAACTAACAATACGCCCATTGGCGGATATGCTAATCAGGGGGATGAGAACAGGACAGAGGTTGGGCAACCACTCGGACAATTCTGGGGATATGTTTTTGACGGAGTTTACATGACTCAGCAGGAACTTGAATCACAGCCCAAACATGCATCTTCGATGGTTGGAACAGCAAGAATGAAAGATGTTGGTGGTCCTAACGGGGTTCCTGACGGTATTATCAATATGGATGATATGACCTTCATTGGCGATCCGAATCCGGATTTTATCTATGGAATCACCAACAGCTTTAACTGGAAGAACTTTGATGCCTCTGTCGTCTTGGCCGGATCGGTTGGCGGAGACATCATGAACCGGGTTCTGGAATGGACGGAGAATATTGATGGGGTGTTTAATGTCACGAAAGAGATAGCCGAACGCTGGAGATCGGAAGAAAATCCGGGCAAGGGCAATATTCCACGAACACGGACCGGCACGACCGAATTGTTCCGTTACAATAATAGCCGCTGGGTTTCCGATGGTTCTTACCTGATGGCTAAAAATATAACTGTGGGATATACTTTGCCCATGAAGTTTTCTGCTTTAATCAAAAATGCGCGTATTTATCTGAGTGTTCAAAATGCCTTTGTGATTACAGGGTATGATGGAATGAATCCTGAAGTGAGCCGCGATGGACTGAACGGATTACATTTCGGTGTTGATGAAACTTTCTATCCGGTTCCCAGAACATACACTTTGGGGTTAAACATGAATTTTTAACATGCAGATTTTAATTTTTAATACAACAGAATATGAAGAAAAATATCCTATATATGATTGCCGGCTTACTCTCTCTTTTTTCCTGTAGCGAAGATTTCCTGAATTTAAGCCCGGATACTTCTCTGAGTTCCGCTACTTTCTATAGAACGGAAGCTCATTTTGAACAGGCACTTGCTGCTAGTTATGAGCGCTTACGTACGATTGCCTACCATGGCATCTTTATGGATGAAATGCGTTCTGATAATACTTTTTATACCTACTATGCGGGAGACCGCGGTCCGTATTTGTCCACTGAAGTTTTTGCTCTTTTCCTAGACGACGAAACCAATACTGCTCACACTGCTGCCAGGTACAATGAGGATTTTAATGGTGTTTCAAGGGTTAATACCATATTATCCAGAATTGACGGAGTTGAATTTTCCGAAGATGTGAAAAACAGAATTAAGGGGGAAGCTCTTTTCCTCAGAGCTTTCTATTATTATGACCTAGTCCAGCATTATGGGGGGGTCCCATTGCAATTGCAGGAAATTACATCGGAAGAGGGAGCATTTCTTTCCAGATCATCTGAAAGTGAAGTGTATACTCAGATCATCACAGACCTGACTACCGCCATTCCCGCTTTACCTGTAGCAACAACATTCCCCCAGTCGGGCAGTGCAACCAAAGGAGCAGCAAAAATGCTCTTGGCATACGTCTATATGTCAAAACCAGAAAAAGAATATCCAAAAGCAGAAACAGAACTGTTGGATATTACCAAAATGAACTACGAATTGTTGGATAATTACCTTGATGTGTTCAATCCGGATAATAAGAATAATAAGGAGTCAATCTTTGAAATTCAATATATGGAAGGGGACGCTGGTCAGCAAAGTGATTTTATCTGGCGATTGATCCCTAAAATGGACAATACCGATGATTTGCTGGGCATAAAAGCCAATAATTATGCCTATACAAGTGGTGGATGGAATGTGCCGACTCAGGAAATGGTAGATTCTTATGAAACAGGAGATAAAAGATTAGATGCCTCAATCGCTGTTGCCGAAGGCATTCAGACCGGAGATAACTTCTTTTTTGAATCATTGAAGGATGCTGTGGGTTACTCACCAACTCCGGGTAAGACTTATTATTATTTTGTAAGAAAGTATTTATGGCCACCTTATGCCAAGGAATTCAATACCGACTCAAACTGGCCTGTTTTCCGCTATGCAGATGCCTTGCTTTTGCTGGCAGAGTGCTTGGTCGAACAAAACAAAGCTGATGAGGCCTTACCATACTTGAATGCGGTGCGGAAAAGAGCTGGATTGGGCAATTTGAATGTGGCGACGAAAATAAATATTGCAGAAGAGCGCCGCCATGAGCTTGCCTTTGAGAACCATCGCTGGACCGATTTAATTAGGAACGGACAGGCTATTGAAGAGATGACGGCCTTTGGTCAAACAATGAAAAGTCTTTATGGCTGGATATTGCCATCTGCTTTTAATGTTACTGAAAATCGACTTATTTACCCCATTCCGTATCGTGAAATGCAGATTAATACCAACCTGAATCAAAACCCAGGATACTGATCGTGATAAAAGGCAGGAAGTGCTCCTGCCTTTTTAAGTACCACTATTTTACTAATCATAGAAAATAAATCATGATGAACAAAGTAATAAGTACCTTCATTATTGGGGCTTTACTCTTGAATATATCTTGTTCAGAAGAAATTATGGATTTCCCTACTGATCGGATTACAGACTTTGAAGTTCTTCAGAAGGTATTCAGACAACCGACAAAAGAATACGGAACAATCCCTTTTTTTGTATGGAACGATAAGATGACCAAAGAAGTAATTGCCCAAAGTATGCAGGATTTTAAAGATGCCGCCTGTGGAGGTGTGATTGTACATCCACGACCCGGATTAATCACGGAATATCTTTCGGAGGATTGGTTTGATCTTTTTAAATATACGATAGAAAAGGGGAAAGAACTGGGGCTGGAGGTCTGGATTTATGACGAGAATTCTTACCCCAGTGGATTTGCCGGAGGGCATGTACCTGCTGAAATGCCGGAATCATTTAATCAGGGACAGGGGTTAAGACCGTTCGAGACAGATGTTATTCCTCCTGACTATCAGAAATATTTTCTTATTCTGAAGCAACAAAAGGAAAACTTTCAGGATATTACATCAATCGTAGGGGACGAGATGGGGAAGCAAGGATCTTATTTCCTTTTTGAGAAAACGTTTTACCCCAAATCTGGCTGGTTTGGTGGGTTTTCTTACGTGGATTTGCTTTATCCCGGGGTAACTGAAAAGTTTCTTCAATTGACGATGAGCGGATATGAACAGGTTTCAGGTGATGATTTTGGAAAGACAATTCCCGGTGTTTTTACTGATGAACCCGAAATCAGTTCCCCAGGGGGAATAAGGTGGACCCCAGATTTATTCGATATTTTCAGAAAACAGTGGGGATATGATCTGAAGGAAAATTTGCCGTCATTGTTCAAACAGGTTGGCGACTGGAAAAAGGTCAGACATAATTATGCTAAAACAATGCTGTGGTTGTTTACTGAAAGATGGTCGAAGCCTGCCAGTGACTATTATGCAAAGCACGGATTGAAGTTTACCGGTCACTACTGGGAACATGGGTGGCCATCCATGCAACTTGGTCCGGACAATATGGCTATGTATGCGTGGCATTCGGTACCCGGGATCGATATGCTTTTTAATCAGTTTAACGAAGAATCTCCCAATGCCCAATTTGGGAATATTCGGTCGGTAAAAGAACTTGCCAGTGTTGCAAATCAGTTCGGACGGCCCAGAACATTGTCTGAAACATACGGAGGAGCAGGATGGGAAGTGACGTTTAAAGATTTAAAACGATTGGGTGACTGGGAATATGTACTGGGTGTAAATCTTATGAATCAGCATCTATCATTCAGTACGATTGCCGGTGCGAGAAAATATGATTATCCTCCTTCTTTCTCCTATCACAATCCATGGTGGAAAAGTTACCGGTCATTGAATACCTACTACGCCAGGCTTTCTCTGGCTTTATCTTCCGGAGTTCAGCGAAATGCCGTTTTGGTATTAGAGCCGACAACAACAGCTTGGCTTTACGACTCTTATATCAAGGAAGGAAGGTACGACAGCCTGATGCACGTCGGAAATCACTTTCAACAGTTTGTGACCATTCTGGAAAAAAATCAGCTTGAATATGATCTTGGCTCTGAATATATTATTGAAAATCAAGGCAGAACAGAAGGAAAAGAATTCTGGGTCGGATTATGCCGATATCAGACCATTGTCATTCCTCCATTAACAGAAAACCTCAACAGGAAAACTTTTGATCTTTTAAAGAAATTCAGAGAAAACGGCGGAACACTGATTGTTTTTTCAGAACCAAACCTGATTGATGGACATCCTTCCCCTGAAATTCAACAACTCTTTGAAACCTCGTCCGGATTATTTAAAATGAATGAACTTGATAAGGACGCCATTAAGCTCTTGTTAACTGATCAGGATTTGACTTTCTCAGAGCAGGACGGTGGAAACTTATACCATCTCAGAAAGATTTTCAAAGATGGTCAGCTCATTTTTCTTGCCAATACCGATATGGAACAGGCAACTAAAGGTACCTTTATAATTAATGGGGTTGATGTTGTTGTAATGGATCCTTTTACAGGTGAGGTTTTACATTATCCCTCCAAAACCGAAAAGGGGAAACTTCATCTGAATTTTTCACTTCAACCTGCAGAAAGCCTATTGCTGTTCGTTTCGAAGAAGAAGATGAACAATTTTCCAGAATTCGTAAAAAAGGAAAATTTAAATGAAGTAATGGCAAGTAGTGAATTGATGGTTGAAAAGGAACGGGAGAATGTACTTTCTGTCGATTTTGTTGATCTGGAGCTTGGAGGAAAGAAGTTTAAGGATATTCATGTGCATGAAGCTGCCCAGTTGATTTACAAACAGCATGGATTTGAAGATGGGAATCCTTGGAATCATTCGGTCCAGTATAAATCGACAATACTTGAAAGAAGCAATTTCCCTGCAAACAGTGGATTTGATGCCAGTTATTCTTTTGATATAGATCAAGAGTTTGACTGGTCAGGGCTAAAGCTTGTTGTGGAGCGGCCAGAATTGTGGTCGGTATGGATCAATGGAGAAAAAATAAGTCCGGTTCCGGGACAATGGTGGTTAGACCGTTCGTTTGGAGTGTTTCAAATTGGACACCTCATTAAATCCGGGATAAATACTGTAACGTTGACTTGTAGTCCGATGAAAATTCATGCCGAGACAGAGCCGATTTATATTCTGGGAGAGTTTTCAGTTGTTCCTTCAAAAAAAGGATGGAGCATCCGGTCGCCACTTTCCTCAATTAAAAAAGGTAGTTGGAAGGAGCAAGGGCTTCCGTTCTATTCATGGGATATGATCTATAAAAAGAATTTCAGTCTGGATGCTAAATCGACTTATTACGAAGTTGGATTGGACGACTGGCAGGGAACCGTAGCTGAAGTATATGCCAACGGAAAACATGCAGGGACCATTATTCTTTCAACCGATCGTATTCCTGTTACTGATTTGATCAGGGAAGGGGACAATCAGATTGAAGTTCGGATAACAGGAAGCCTGAAAAGTTTGCTTGGTCCACACCATAATAATCCTCAGCCAGGTCTCGTCAGCCCATGGCATTGGAGGAATATCAAGGAATATTCCTCTGGCGAACATTATCAATTACCGGATTATGGGTTAATGGGAGACATCCGTCTTCTTTCAGAATAACGTCTTCCTCCCGACTCTTCAGGACTTAAGCTAACATTAACGAGCACTTGGTGTAAATTTGTAATTCGCTCCTCTCAATTTGGGATTTGTTAACCCGCCACAGTGCTGTTCTTTGATATATTTGGAAAAAGCATTTGTCCCAAATGTAGAGCCTTCTTCAAAAATGCGCTTTTCGGATATTTACGAAATTCAGCTTGTTTTTAAAAATTTAAATCATTGGTTGCACAATGAAAGAAAAGCCCGGCAGCAACCGGGCTTCTCTTTGTGTGCCGTGCCATGGTAAATAACTTGGTAGTGAAAGGCCACTATGGGGGTTTGTAGTTGCCAACCATTAGCTAAGAGCAAAGGTGTCCACCGTGAGGTGGAACATGAAGGAAGCTGGAGGCAAACCTCTGTCCCGAGGAACAAGAACCACATCAGGCGTAACCAATGGGATAAGGTTACAAAACAAACCAAAGTCCAAGAGCTACACGGACACCGGGATGTAAATGTGGCGGGGACATGGAGGGAAGGTTATTTATCTTACCACGGGAGGTCTCACAGACGTGCGGAGACAGGAAATTATTCTATCTGGTTCAGACGTTTCCCTAGCGTTTGGTGGTTAAAATGATGTTACACCGCTCCTCAGGATCTTTCGAAAGCAGACCGCGGCTGGTGCGCTGTGTCATCCGCACCTCTTAACCGGTGATTTGTAATCACCATAAGAACCTGCTTATCATTCCTCATCGCTTTTAACCACCTTGTGAAAGAAAACGCGTGCATATTGCCGCACCCTATAGGTGCATGATGCCGCACCTTAGGTGTACATGCCGTTGCACCTTGTCTGACAAAAAAAGAAGTCCTTTCTAAACTATTTGAAAGGACTTCTTTTGCTACAAATAATAGACTGCTCTAAAAGAAAAACCACCGGGCAGCCGAACGACTCCCGGTGGTTAAAGGCAGGACATTGGTCCAGTTGGTTAGTGTAGTTTTGCTCCGGCACACTAATAGCCCGGGTTTTGTTCCAGGTTCGGGTTCACATTGATGGCGGTTTGCGGGATCGGGAACAACTCGTGGTTGGCATCCGACTCTGGTTTCCAACCGGGGATGGCCCCGCGGAATGTGCCGAAACGGATCTGGTCCTGTCGGCCGTAACCTTCCCAGGCCAGCTCAAAGCGTCGTTCCAGGTAAATGTCGTCCAGGGTGACCGATGCTTTCAGCTTTGTGGCATCGTCAAAAGCACGCTCCCGGAGCACATTCACCAGCCGGGTAGCTTCGGCGTTGTCTTTCCCCATCCTCACCAGTGCTTCGGCCTTCATCAGGTAAACATCGGCCAGGCGGAAGATGGCGAAATCGTTTTCCATATCCCCGCTCAACCCATTCTCAAACTCCCATTTATAGCAGCGGGCGCCTTCTTCCTGCTCCACGTAACCCCAGCCATCAGTATCAATGTTATAGATCATGTTGATCTCTTCGGTATGGATAAGTGGGCGGCCGTGCGCCGTAACCAGCACCTCACCGGTTGATGGATCGGTCATCGGGCCGGTGAGGAACGACCAGGCCTTGCGCTTGTCTGCCGCATCGAACGACTGCACAAACGGTGGCATGGCACTCATGCCATTGTTGGCTCCGATGTTCAGCCCCAGGGCAACCGGGTCGAGATAATGCAGGGTGCGGGAAGCGAGGCCGTTCCCGCCATCGCTGGTACTGAAGATGGCCGGCAGGATAATCTCGCCCGACGACTGGTTGTCCACCTTAAAACTGGCTTTCCAATCCGGTTCAATGACATAATCCAGATCCATCACCACATCGCAGGCATCGGCGCACTCCTGCCATTTGGTTCCTCCTGTGGGGTTCCAGACCTGGGCATTCAGGTACATTTTTGCCAGTAAAGTATAAACCACTCCTTTGGTGATCTTTCCGTAGCTGGACGAGGAAACATCATCACGTACCATATCTTTGACCGCGTTCAGTTCCGACAGGACAAAGGCATAAACATCAGCTCGCGAACTGGTTGATGGCTTTGAGGTATCGGTAAAATCCGTGACAATGGGAACATTCCCCCAATTGTCCACAAGCACGTAGTACCAAAAAGCCCGTACGCCCCTGATCCCGGCCAGCACCTGTTCCCGGTTGTCGGTTTCCGCTTCGCTGTTTTCAATGGTATAATAGATCTGGTTACAGGTGGATATGGCATTCATGCAGTTGTCATAGCCGCTGGTGATGACCGAAGTGCCGGGCGTCCATGAATGCTGGCGCAAGGCTTTGTATTGCCCGCCATCCCACCAATCGCCGCCTTTGCGGGTCGGGGTGACCGACATGTCGGAAGCATGTTCGGCCATCAGCCAAACATTGCCGAACGCATTTTTGAATGTCCGGTAGATCGGGGCAATAATCGAATTGATCTGTTTGTCCGTCGTCCCGTATGCATCTACCGGCAACTGGTCGTAAACGGTTTCGTCCAGTTCGGTGCAGGCCGGAACAAAAAATGCCGATACGATTGATAACAGGACAATGAGTTTGGTATGTTTTTTCATTTCTTTCTTTTTTTTGAATTTCATCATGATTGATTAACGCTTAAAAACTCAGGTTGACCCCCAGGGAGAACGTCCGTGCTTTCGGATAATATTCACGTCCTTCCACGCCTGGATCAAGGCCGCCCATTTCCACTTCAGGGTCCAGTCCGTCGTAGCCTGTGATGGTGAACAGGTTCTGGCCCGTTAGGTAAACACGCAGTTGTTTTATTCCCCACCAATTGGCTGTATCGAAGTTGTAGGCTACCGTGGCATTGTCCATGCGCAGGAACGAGCCTTTCTCAATGTAATAGCTGCAATACTTGGGATTATCGGTCAATCCGCTGGTCAAAGCATCCTTCAGTACATTTGCGCCCGGCAGCCATTGGGTGGTGCCGTACGACATCCGCGAAAAGTTCAGCACATCATTGCCATATACCCCGCGCAGGAAAAAGGAGAACTCGACGTTTTTCCAGCTCAGCATGCTGCTGATCCCGTAAGTCAGGTCGGGCTGTGCAGAACCGATATACGTGCGGTCTTCTTCCGACAGGCCCTCTTTCCCGTCCACCATTTCATCCATGATGTATTTACCATTTTCATCCAGCCCGAAGCACCTCCATCCGTAAAAGGTGCCCACTTCCCTGCCTTCCTCCACGATGTGGGTGGTATTGTCCGACCCCCCGCGGATCCAGGCATCGCCGGTCTTGATCGACTCAGTTGCAAAGTCGGCATTCGACAAACGGGTAATCTCGTTTTTATTATGGGCCAGGTTCACCGACACGGTCCAGCGCAAGTCATCTTTCCTGATCACATCGCCGTTAATCACCGCTTCGAACCCTTCATTCTTCATGTCCCCCACATTGGCGATCATCTCCGGGTACAAGTAGGGCGGCACGGGCACCTGATAGGTGTACAGCAGGTCGGTGGTCTTTTTGTGGTAATACTCCAGCGAACCGCTGATCCGGCGTTCCAACAGGCTGAAATCGACACCGGCGTTAAACATGGCCGTCTCTTCCCACTTCAGGTCGGGATTGGCATTCTGGCTGATTTGGTAAGCCGTGTACCATTTGCCGTCGTCGTAATACTGGCCCGAGCTGCCGTACAGTTCCAGTGACTGGTACGGGTCCAGGCCATCCTGGTTGCCCGACACCCCGTAACCGGCCCGCAGCTTCAGCTCGTCAAACAGGCCAACAGCCTGCATAAAGGGTTCATCCACCAAACGCCAGGCGGCCGACACCGAAGGGAATGTCCCCCACTTATGGTTCTCTCCGAATTTGGACGAACCGTCGCGCCGGATGGTGCCCGTAAGGATATACTTTCCGTTCAGCGAATAGTTCACCCTTCCGAAGAAAGAGATCAGCCGGCTCATGTTGGCCGACGACCACACGTCGCCCGCCAGCAGGTTCTCTCCCGCCTCAAGGTTGTGGTAGCCAAAAAAGTCGGTGGAGAACTGGCGGTTTTGCGCCCCGGCCAGCTGGTGCTTGTTATGCTCCCAGGAATAGCCGCCGAGGAAGTTCAGCTTATGGGCCCCCAGTTCCAGCTGGTAGTTCAGCGTGGTTTCCAGCAGCTTTTTATCCCTGGTCCACGCTTCCCTTTTGGCATAGCCGTTATCATTGCGGCCGGCTTCCGTTTCCGAATGGTAATACTGGCCATAGTCGTCATTCTCCCTTTCCTTCAGCACGTTCACCCCTGCAACCAGCCCGTCGGCAATCTCCAGTTCCGCCTTCGCATTAAGGTAGTACAAGTTGTTTTTATGCAGGCTTTTGTTGTATTCGATGTTGCGCACCGGGTTGCCCTGGTCGTATTCTTCGCTGTCGAACCACGAACCGTCGCTGTTTTTCACCGGATATACCGGGAGCATGTTATAGGCCAGCACAAAATTATCGGTGTAGGACGGGCTGTAGTCGCGTTCGGTCAGGGCGCCGGTCAGTGTTATGCTGAAGCGGTCCTCCAGCGCTTTCTGGGTAAAGCTGAGCCGGGCGTTCAGCCGGTTCTGGTAGTTGTCTTTCACCAGTCCCTCGCGCTCCTGGTACGAGACTGATGCCCGGTAATTGTGGTTTGCGGCACCGCCCGAAAGCGAGATGTCGTGGTTATGGGTAATGCCCACGCGCATGATCTCGTCGAACCAATCGGTATCGGCGCCCTTGTCAAGGCCTTTGGTGTCGATGTTGTTCGCGGCGCAGTAGTCACGCCACTCCGAAGCGGTCAGCACGTCGGGTTTGTTGGAGATAACGTCGGCAGCCACGTAACCGTTGTATCGGATCTCGCTGCGGTTCTCCTTGCCCGTTTTGGTGGTAATCACGATCACCCCGCTGGCCGAACGCGAACCATAGATGGCAGCGGCCGACGCGTCCTTCAGCACGCTGACCGATTCAATGTCCTGCGGGGCCACCGAGTTCATGCTCAGTCCCGGCACCCCGTCAATGACCACAAACGGTTCGCTGCTGCCGGTAAGCGAAGAAGTGCCACGCAGGCGTACCGTCTTCTCCGAGCTGACATCGCCGCTGCCCGAAGTGATAACCAGCCCGGCCACCTTCCCCTGCAGCATATCGACGGCCGTGCGGTTGACCCCCTGGTTAAAATCTTTCTCTAACACATTGGTGATGGAGCCCGACACCTCGCGTTTTTGCTGGGTACCGTAGCCAATGGCCACCACCTCCTCCAGTCCGATGGTCTCCTCCGCCAGCACCACATCAAGGTGTGTTTTGCCAGCCACCGGCAGCTCTTGTGTTTTCATCCCTACAAACGAAAACACCAGCGTGGCATCATCAGGAACATCAGGCATCGTGTAGCTTCCGTCGGTGTCGGTAATAACGCCCGACATCGTTCCACGAACAACAATCGTAACACCCGGCAAGGGCTGGCCCTGCTGGTCGGTTACCCTGCCGCTAACCGTGTGGCGCTCTTGCTGCACCCCCTCCGGGCTTGCCCCCGAATCCCCGGTAGAAAAAACCGGCTGCCCGGCAGCCTGTGCCACGAGGCCCGGGTTCATCAACAGGAATAAGCACAAAGCTATTCCATACATAAACTTTTGTTTTTTTCGCGTTTTCTTCATTTTTAAATTGATTTTAGTTGGTAATTAATTATTGGTTTGCTCTTCGAAAAAAGCTGGTAATCCAGATTGAACACAAAGCCACAAAGACGACAAGACACGAACGCACGAACGCAGGAACACACGAATTCGTTATCTGATAAATGTCTTCGCCCCCTCGCACCCTCGTGAGTTCTCCCCCTCTCACCCTCGTGAGTTCGTTCCTTCCGGTTCGGAATAAGCATAGCAATGCCATGAAGCAGAAAATAGCATTCATACTTTTAAGATTTTTTTAGATTGTTGGATTGATGTTTCCCCAAACCTTGAAGGATATTAGATCAGGTGTCTCCGCTGATTTTCATGGAGGCGGATGTATACAGAATGAGGAAATTAGATTTGAATAGAACATGTTACTCATGTTATCTCTTTTTAAAGGATATTTTGTTTGTTAATTTTAAAACATAGATCGAGGAAGATTTTTCTCCACCCTACTCATTGTAAAGATGTTGTATGCTCAATGAATATTCTAACAAATTCATTTGTGATTTTGGACTTTTAGTTGTATCTTACAACTTTTTAGACTACAATCTGAAATATGGATAGTTTGACTGGAAATAAACTACGCACTTTACGAGTAAGCCGGGGGTGGAGCCAGGAACTCGTTGCGGATAAAATTAATATAACTCAAGCCGCGTATTCGAAACTGGAGTTAGGACAAGTACGACTTACGATAGACAGAGCGAAAGAACTTGCAATGTTGTATAATGTTAATCCGGAATACTTTTTTATAGACAATCAAACAGAACACTATAATATCGGCAAATACAGCATTGGAATTGGAACAATAAACACTGGCAAGTATTATGAAAGTTCAGAAGCCCAGCCAATTATCCATCATTATGAAGAGATCTTAACAGATAAAAATGATCAGATTAAACTTTTGCTTTCCGAAGTAGAGAATCTCCGAAAGGAACGGGAGCAATTTTGGAAACTTATCGAAAAGCTTAACGGCAAAAGGTAGATTGTTTTTTTAAGAAGGATCATAAAAAAACGTATATTTTATAACTATATTTGAACAAACATCAGAAATATCTTTATTATGACTTCTAATCTTCCATTTTTATTACGAATAAGTCACAGCTACTCCACAAAGGAAGTTGCTGACAAACTGAAAATTTCCGTTTCCCAATATCTTGAAATAGAGGCAGGGACATCAAAACTGACACCGGAGCAGGCTGTTGTTTTGTCCGATCTTTACCACATCGAGGCAAATTTCTTTCTAACCAACGATCTGCCAATGATAAATATCAATGCTGGATCAAACAACAGAATGGTCATCAATCTTTTTGCCACACATTATTATGAAGATTCCTCTACGCTGGATAAAAATGAGCAAGATCAACCATAGACATTGAGGCACATTTCTTTATTTCAAACTCCTTTGCAAAGCCCATAAGCTATTTCGCAACTCTCACTTCCCTCGTTTGAGCGAAACTAAAACGAGAGGGTGCCCGGAATGGCTGGCTGTGTAAGACGGCGTGAATGGAATTAGAAATGAGGAAATGACAGCAAACTCAGTATTTGTACATTTACGAGCAATAATTATTGAGAGGGCTGTTAGGCTCTAATCTACGCGGTAATTTAAAATTGACAAATACATGAAAGAAATAAAAACTAACCTAAAATAAAACCCATGTATATAGATTACTCATCTTGGGAAACATTTGAATACAAATTAGATTCCCTTCAATTGGATAAAAATAATCCACGATTAAGACATCTTGGAAATAATTTGAATCAAACTGAGATTATAAAATCCCTTATTCAAAATGAAGACGTTTATGAGCTTGCTAAGAAAATTTCAGAAGAAGGTTATTTTGTTGGAGAGGAACCAATAATTTGCATAGAGAATGATAAAAAGATTGTTCTAGAAGGCAACAGAAGAACTTGTGCATTAAAGCTGTTACAAAATCCCAAAAAATATCTATCAACAGCCAAAGCTAATATTCTTTTGAAAAACATTGTGAATAATAATATACCTGTGGATAATAGGTTGAAATGTTACATTGCTCCCAATAGGCTATTGGCCAATCCAATTATTTATGAGAGACATAATGGTGCTACTTTACACCGCTGGAAAACAGGAAATCAATATGCTTTTGTTGCTGAAATGTACTATGAAGATGGTTTAGTAATTGAAGATATTTGTGATGTGCTTAACGAAACTAGGCCTAAAATTCTAAAGCCATTAAAAGCATACAATTTATTTCATGAGGGAAGTGAAATCATGGAAAAGGAGGATGGAATAATTATAGACATTTCACTTTTTAATTTTACGAACCTTGAAAGGTTCTATTTATATGATGAAGCAAGAAAATTCCTAGGAATTGAATTTGATAACGATGACGGACAATTACTTATAAATTTACCACGTGTAGAGTTTGAAAAACGACTTTTAGTAGTTTTCAGGATTTTAATTGATGCAGAACGTTTTTCTCGGGATTTTAACAAAGAAGATGACAAGAAGAAATTCATTGAACAACTGAAAACCAATCCAACTTTAGATTTCACAAAAAACAATGCCACAGGCACAACTCAAAGTCGAAAAGCAGAAGAAAGAGCTAACCTTGAAGATGAAAAGAAAAAAATAACAACAAGAAGGAAAAAGCGATCAAGAAGAAAAGCATATGAGAATATTATTATTCCAAGAGATAAAGAAGTCATTTTTGATAATGAAAAATTAGATGCACTATTCTCTGAGTTGAAACATTTACCACTACAAAACAAATATGCATTTTCGGTTTTATTAAGAACCTATTTGGAACAAACATTATACTTTTATCTAAAAGAGAAATCCCTACTTGATTCTTTAAACATTAAAAGTATTGAAGAAAATCAAAAGAATAGTTTAAAGAAGGTAGACACGTTAATTAAATTTATAAAAGGAAAATATTCAATTTCAGAAGAAATTGATTCTGAATCTATAATGAATATTCTTAGATTTACACCTGATAAAAATTATTCTAATAATTCGTTAAAAGGAATGTTAGATTATATTCTGAAGCATGAATTAGAAGGACAATTAGATACTTTGACATTAAAAAATTTGAGGGATTATATTGAAAGAATTAAAATGGGATTAGATTTAGCTGTTCATAACATAGAAACGAGAGTTGATGTTGAACACAATAAACGAGCGTGGGCGCATTTAATGCCTCTATTTGAAATTTTAAGTGATAAACTCCACAATTAATCTCAATGATCTTTTATTCACCATTAAGGTATCCTGGAGGTAAAAACAAATTAGCAGCATTTTTTGCAAAAATTTGTATTGACAATAACGTAAATGGTCATTATATCGAACCCTATTCCGGTGGTGCGTCTGTTGCTTTGTTTTTATTATTTGAGGGTTATGTAAATAAAATTACCATAAACGATAAAGATAGATCCATTTATGCCTTCTGGCATTCTGTTTTAAATAATACAAATCAATTATGTGCTCTTATTGAAAATACTGAAATATCTATTACCGAATGGCATAAACAAAGAGCGATTCAAAGCAATAAACAAAAAGCTGATTTGTTGGAACTTGGATTTTCAACTTTTTTTATGAATCGAACCAATCGTTCAGGGATAATAAATGCAGGAGTAATGGGAGGTATGGAACAAGATGGTAATTATTTGATGAATTGTCGATTTAACAAACCTGAACTTATTGATAGAATAAGATTAATTGCTTCTCGTAAAAAGGATATTTCTCTGTATAAAAAAGATGCAATAAAACTCATAGAAAAAATACAAAATGAGGGTATTGATGAAAATGTAATTTTCTATTTTGATCCACCTTACTTCAACAAGGCGAGCACTTTATATATGAATCATTATGAAATTGAAAATCATAAAGAAGTAAGTGATGCAATTAAAAATATTACAAATTTTAAATGGATAGTATCTTATGATAATGTTCCAGAGATACAAAAACTTTACATTGGTTGCCAAAAAAAAGAATACTCATTTAAACATACAGCATATAATATACGTATTGGACAAGAAATACTATTTTTTAGTCCCCAATTAATTCAACCTGAAATTGATAATTGGAATCCAGTAAAATTTAAAAAGGAAAAAACTACCGCCAATATTTTGTATATTCCATAGGGGGTTACAGCAGTTTTCGCACCGTGTATTCCGCCCTCGCTCTTTGGGATATGAGAAAAATCTGGCTATCCACTTGGCCCCAACCTGCCCCTCGCTTGAGCGAAGCGGAAACGAGGGGCAAGCTGGTAGCCGTTTGCAACGGCAATCGATAAAGTATGCTGTAAGATTAGGCCTGGTACAGCGCACAAAACAGCATGAATTCGCTCTACGATAAAAGTGGATTGGCTTTCCGGGTTTTCCTAAAGAAGTCTGCCGAGCTGGCACACGTGCCGGCATATATTTACACACGTACGGGAGTAAATCTTTAGAGGTACGTACGTAAACTTTCATACGTATGAAAATAAAACTTTACACGGTGAAAGCAGTACTTACAGTGTGTGAAAAATGAATTACACACGTATGTAAGCAGTGTTTAGAGTGTGTGAAAATTTCATTACATACGGACGTAGATTTGGTTGCACGCATACGCAGGTTTAGCTGCCCACTCCGGCGGGGCTATTGCTTTGCCCAATTATTCTGCAAATGGTGAATCTTCTCCGCTTATTTTGAATGAAACTAAATTATGCCCGATTGACTGATTTGTACTGTATAATTACATAACTTGTGGGACTGAAATAAAAACCGGCATTTTGACACCAATAAAGAAAATCAAGCTAAGCCAGATTATACACAATGGACAACCGGTTGTACAACTTCTGTTTGACTTCGATGCGGAATTGGCTGCGGCAGTTAAACAACTGGAGGGCTGCAAGTGGAGCCAGACTATGAAAAGCTGGTATATCCCGAAGAAGCAATTTGATTTGCACCGTTTTTTTGAAGCATTCCGCGGGAAGGCCTGGGTGGACTATTCGGGGGTGAAGGCTACTGTGACCGATGCCGATCATGATGCTAAAGCGGGCAAGGTGAATACAGGTAAGCAGGCAAAAGTTGAACTTCCTGAAGGCTACCGGGAGATACTGGAGCAGAAGCGATACAGCACGAATACGCAAAAGATTTACATCAGTTATATGCGCGATTTCGCAACCATGTTCCGGAAATATGATTTGAAGGAGGTTACGAAAGATCAGATTAGCAGATATATTCTGTGGCTAATTCGCGAAAAAGGAATTTCAGCCAGCCAACAAAACCAGCGGATCAACGCCATCAAATTCTATTATGAGAAAGTGTTGGGAAGAACAAAGGAATACTATGATATTGAGCGCCCCCGCAAAGGCCGTCATTTACCCGAGGTATTGAGCAAAGAGGAAATAAAGGCAATGTTGGACGTGGCGGAAAATAAAAAACATAAATGTTTGATCGCCATAATTTATACTTGCGGGCTACGCAGATCGGAAGCAATAAATTTGAAGTTAGAGGATATTGATTCGAAGCGGATGATGATTCGGATCAGAGGAGCCAAGGGCGATAAGGACCGATATGTTAGTTTTCCGCACAGCCTACTTGCGATGCTCCGGGATTATCACTCTGAATTCTCAACCCGTACCTACTTATTTGAAGGCCAGAAAGGAGGCACTTACAGTCCCGAATCGGTTTGGAGCGTCATCAAACAAGTTGCAAGAAGCGCAGGTATCCGCAGGCGGGTTTACCCACACATTTTACGACACAGCTTTGCAACCCACCATATTGAACAAGGCATTGACATTCGCTACATCCAGGAATGGATGGGGCACGAAAGTATTAAAACAACCCAACAATATACTCATGTAACGAACGGACAATTCAAATTTAAAAACTTATTGGATGACTTATTGTAATTCAAAAATATTAGCTTTACTACCCCTGTTGAACAGGGAATTAACAGCCCGTACAATAGTGGAATATATGTACTTGTACATATACTAGAACGTTGGCAACAACCTTAAAAGAGACCTGCCAATCTTGAAATTTTGAAGAAATGAATATAAATCTATACAAACTAAATACAATCAATTATGACGAAGAACTTGTTTATCGCTTTGGTAGCGATTCTTTGCTACCAGACAACTTTCGCCCAAAAAGCGTCTGACATTTTAGAGAATGGTAATCCTGTTAACAAAGGAAACCGAATTTTCTTAAAATATGACTTGACTGAAAAGAAATTAAAGATTGATGATGTAAAAAGAGATCAAGAGGTAGATTTTACATCAATGGAAGATTCTTTAATTTATTTAGTTCGAAAAAATGCTGTTAACATTTATTTACGTCCCTTAAATCCTCTGAATTACACATACAACACGGAAACAAAAGTTATTGTTGACCCTATAAACGAAGCTGCCGAAATAGCTTTGGGTGAAATAATAGGGGTTCTTGATGACGTTATTAATCCACAAAAATTAGCCCCTCCAGCAGCTGCACCAGGAGCTCCACTTCCCAATTGCAATGAATTCGATAGTTTAAAAGTAGCAGTAAAAAATATTCAAAAAAAACTATCTGATTCTCGAAAAGAGGAGATTTCTGAAATATTTATGGAATTAAAAGCAATTCCGTTTACTAACGAAAGTTCAACTATTGAGACTATAAAAAAGACAAGTGCCGACATTGAAAAGATTGAAACCCACTTTAAAAAAATTGAGGAGTTTATTAGTAAGACAAAAGATAAGGTAGAAGCATTACCCTGCACAAATCCTGACCCATTCATTCTAAAATACATTTTTAATTCAATTCTTAAGGAATTTTCAGCAACACTGGAAGAACATAAAAAGAGGCTTTCAAATCTTAGTACAGCGCATAAATTAGTTAAAGATCAACAAGTGAAAGCATCAATTGGTGGTGGAACTGATGAGTTAAAATGGTGCATACCTCTTAATGAAGTAGCTTCTAAGGAAGGTAAAATTTCCATTTATTCAGTTACTATAAAAGAAAGTGGATACAAGTTATCTGACAGTAAAGAAATTGTCAGTATAGAAGCCAAAGAAGTAGCAAAAAAAAGTTTGAGGGTTAGAAAATTTCAAAGGTTTGTTCCAGAAGTATCCATTGGAACTGCCTTTACATTTTTCAAATACAACACTTATGGAACAACATCGGACTCCTTAGGTGTTCAGTATGTTGCTTCACCTACCGAAAATTTAGTTAGAAATATCAATATAACTACAATGATTAACTTTAATTACTACATTCCTAATTCGTCAATTCACCCATTATATCAACTTGGTGTTGGTTTAAATTCAGGAATTCCAACATTAATGTCAGGTTTTGGATTGCGAATAAAAACAGGACAGAGAAGGATTGCAATTACAGGAGGTTTAGCAATGACTTGGGTAAAAGAGCTAGACAAATTAAAAGTTGGGGATAAAATTTCAGGTACGGATGACATTGATAAAGACCTTACATTTCAGTTTGCAAAACCAACAGGTTACATTGGAATACAATATAATTTTTGATTAAATGGATTTGACACACGTCAAGGGTTTGAAAAAAGAGGAGATAAATCAGTTATCCAAAAATTGGATAACAACTTCAGAAGAGTTTGCATCTATTTGTTTAAACGAGGAGTTGTCAAAAAATCTTCAAGAACTTCTTAAAGTTGACGTGGATAGATATACCCAAATAGTTTCTTTAATTCTAAATTCTCTTTCAAAAGAGCAAATAAGAAAAATCAAACAATTTAAAAACTACCAGAACAAGACTGGAGCTAAAAGACTAAAAAAATGAAAAAATCGATTTATAAAGGGCACCTGCTAAAAGACGATGATTCTAAAGCATTGTATGAATCAAATAACATATTTAACACATCTAATCCATTTGATGAAAAGACAGGTGAATTAGAAAAATATGGAGTCAAGGATTGGGAACAATTGTATTCATTACTCACAAATGATTCTATTAGGAATTCTTTAAAAGATGCATTAAAAATTACATCCAATGAAGAAATGTCGCAACTTCAAAGTATTTGTGAAAATGCATTACCCGATTTAAAAATTCAGCAATTAAATCAAACAGAAATAACTAATTGTCCGCTTGGAGCAAGGAAACCAATAGTAGTTGAAAGATTGGATGAAAAATTTAAAAGTAATATCTACTCAGAGATTAACCAAGTTATGGAGTTAGATAGGAAATTAAATGATGTGAAGTCATTCGATACAATTCCTGCTTTTACTTTTGCTAGTTCTATTAATCACATTCAACAACTGAATTCAATTCGTTCCCAAGGAAATGATAGAGGAACTTGCACATCGTTTGCTGTAACATCTGCAAACGAGTTTTCTATTTTTAGTAAAACGGGAAAACGATTTGACTTATCAGAACAGCATCTCTTTTTTGAAAGCAAAATATTAGAAAATGATAATGAATGTGGTAGCTGGATAAAAAGTGCAATGCAAGTAATTTCTAATACAGGACAGTGTAGAGAAGGTGTGTGGTCATATAATCCCAATATGCCCTGTGTGCAACAATATGGCAAACCTTCTAATGCAGATAATGACGCAACTTTTTTTAGAAATACATTTTTTTTCATTAATCAAAATGACATTAATGCATTAAAGCAAGCCTTAAGTTCAGGTCGAATTATTCCCTTTTCTATCCCTGTGTATGACAGTTGGTATCAATCATCAGAAACATATCGGACAGGACGAATTACTATGCCATTACCAAACGAGCCTGAAAATGGAGGGCATTCAATGGCTTTAGTCGGTTACCAAGATGATAAAAATAGCCCTGGAGGTGGTTATTTTTTATTAAGAAACAGTTGGGGAACAGACTGGGCTAGTCAAAGCTATTATGGTGCAGGTTATGGTGTTATTCCATATGCCTACATACAAAAGTATTGCTGGGAGGCTTTTGCTTTTTGACAGTAACTCGTAATGATAAATAAAGGCAGTTGCCAACATTGTATATACAAAATGGGCGAGATTGTAGTAAATTCAAGGGCTGTAGCCCGCTTTAAATTGTCGCGGTTTGATAAGTTTGAAGCCCGCAATCGCCCACATTTGCATATACTTGTCCGTTAGGCACAAGCGGAAAAAATCCGTGCAACAATGAAAACCAACCAACAAAAAGACAAGATAAAATGAGTCCCAACGCACAAAGCAAGAGTGTTCCAGCCCACCCCACAATCATCACTTCGCTTCCACACACTTGCTTTCTTTCCGCCCAAAATATTTCATCGATTTAAAATGAAAGTTTTTTATAAATCTGTAATAAACGAGCTTAAATTTTCGACATATTGGGTAAAACAAACTAATTTATTTTGAAAAAAGAATTTACAAAGCTATTACAGCAGAATCAAGGAATAATTCACAAAGTATGTAATATCTACTTTTACAACAGACAAGAAAAGGAAGATTATATACAGGAATTAATTATTGAAGTATGGAAAGCATTCCCAAATTTTAAAAAGCAATCCAAATTTTCAACCTGGATGTACAAAGTAGTACTTAATTCAGCTATTGATATATTGAGAAAAGAAAAAAAACAACCTCAATATACTAAGCTATCCAACTCTGAATATGAAATTACCGATTATCAAAAAAATAAAGAATCAGATAAAAAAGAGAAACTTTATTGGGCAATTAATCAGCTAAGTGAGGTTGAAAAAGCTATTATAATCCTTTATCTCGAAGATTATAGTTATAAAGAAATTTCAGAAATAATTGGAATATCAAAAACATACACCGGTGTTAAAATAAATCGAATAAAAACAGAACTTCAAAAAAAATTGAATTATGGAAACGAATGAATTAAAAAATATTTGGGAAACACTGGCTAATGAAAAAATTATAGGAAAAGAGTTGGCTGAAGATAATATTGAAAGGATTATTACAACACAAAGTGGTCATATAATCAGGAAATTAGAAAAAAGAACAAAACGTAGTGGAATAATCTACGGCATAGCATTATTATTCACTATTATAGCAACTATCTATGTGCAAATTGATTTAGGTAAATTATTTCCAACAAATACCTATTTGGGTATAATTATCGTTGTTGGCTTTCTTTTTTTAAATATGTTGCGTGATATTTCGAGATTAGCTTTTTTCAAACAGAATTATCATACCGATACGATAAAAAACTCCTTACTAAATATTCGGAATTATTTAACTAAAGTATTGAGGATTGACTTCTTGATTGGTCTAACCTTTAGTATTTGTATGATACTAATTTACACCTCTAAATACATTTATGATATTGGGGGTTTTAACCAAATAAAATTTTCGGGCACCGATTTAATAATACAAAGCCCATATTTTGTCATCGTAATTATTGTTTTGCTTATGGCAACACCTTGGTGGTTAAAAAAAGAGATGAAACTCAAATTCTCTAATATTCAAAAAGATATAGAAAACTCATTAAAAGAACTCGAAGAGCTATAAAACAATTAAACCATAACACGATGAAAAAGAATACAACCATACTATTATTTACGCTACTAAGTAAACTTGCTTTCTGTCAACTTGCAGGAGAATGGAATGGCATATTAGATGTACAAGGCACTAAACTTAACATTGTATTTCATATCGAAGAATCAGAAAATCAATTTAAAGCAACGTTTGACAGTCCCGACCAAAATGCTTATGGTTTGCCTGTAAAAGAAGTTTCGTTCGAAGAATCAGAAGTTGTAATTAAAATACCAATGATAGGTGTTACTTATAGCGGAAAAATGGGCAATAATAAAGATGAGATAAAGGGCACATTTAAACAAAGAGGGCTTCCAATGCCCTTAACTCTTAAAATTGTAAATTCGGAGTCGAGTGGATTCTACCTTCCTCAAACGCCACAAGAACCATATCCGTATTATTCGAAAGAGGTTTTAATTGAGAACAAATTAGATGATATCAAATTGGCAGGAACATTAACATTACCTGATTCTGTTGAAAAATATCCTGTTGTAATATTGATTACAGGTTCCGGTCCACAAGACAGGGATGAAACTATTTTTGGTCACAAACCTTTTCTGGTTATTGCAGACTATCTGACAAAAAAAGGAATTGGAGTATTGCGCTTTGATGACCGCGGGGTTGGTAAATCAACAGGTAATTTTTATAGTGCTACAACAGTCGATTTTGCAACCGATGTTAATAGCTGTATCCAGTTCTTGAAAAAGCAAAATAATGTATTACCTAAAAACATTGGACTTATAGGACATAGCGAAGGTGGTATAATTGCCACAATGGTTGCAGCAAACAACAGCGATTTAGCCTGTATTGCATTGCTGGCAGGTTCGGGAATATCGGGGGAGGAAATAATATATGCACAAACTGAAAAAATGTTTCAGGAATTAAGTAGTAACGACATTGCAAAACAAGTTAAACTAAGACAGGATTTAATCTCAATTATACAATCAGAGCCTGACAAAGAAATCGCAGAAAAAGAATTAAAAAAGTTATTAAACAACAACCTTGATGTTTTGTCATTACAGCCTATTCAAGACACCATCCAGTTGATTAATAATACCGTATCAGTCTTCAATAGCGATTGGTACAGATTTTTCATCAACTATAATCCAGCAACAGATTTAGAGAAAATTACTTGTCCAGTTCTGGCATTAATTGGAGAAAAAGATATTCAGGTATTGCCCGAACAAAATTTACCTGCAATTGAGACCGCATTAATAAAAGGAGGAAACAGTAAATATTTGTTAAAAAAAATTGAAAGTGTAAATCATATGTTTCAAACTGCAAATACGGGGAAGGTGAGAGAATATGGAGAAATTAAGGAAACGATATCGCCAAAGGTGCTAACATTGATTTCTGATTGGATTGAAAAGAATATACAATGATACCACCCCTTCGCTTCAAGGCACATTGGCAAAACCCACAAAGCCAACGCTACAACTAAATTTTGCCAAAGAGCCTTTTCGCCACTTCGCACAGAAAAGATAAATCATTATATTTGAACGGAAAACGAAGTTAAAACTAACCGCCAGTGCCTAATCGAGTAGATGGCCGGTGAGCCATTAGCCCACCGGAGCACCTCTCACACCACACGTAGTGCGACAAGAAGTTGCTTACACTAACTGTTTAACGTTCATTGAATGATTAAACCTTGTGTTCCATCACAAGTAGCCTATGGACACATGCATACCGGGTAACCGGTTTGTGTGAAGCTGTCCAGACAATATAGCCTGTAAAGGAGTCCTGCGAGGGAAGCCTGTCATGGTATCGTCAAACTATGGAGGAGTTAGGCTTAACCGGTATGGTCAACCCGGCTGGTCAGGATTTGCAATCCTGAGCTTTTTAACGGGAGGTTGGAAATCACACTACTTGCCAATTTGCAGGATATGCGCATAACTCAATTAAGATACACGTATAACGCGATTAAGATACACGCATAACTCAATCAAGATACACGTATAACTCAATCAAGATATACGCATAACGCAACCAAGATATACGTATAACACGATTAAGATACACGCATAACTCAATCGTGTTTCCCGTATATCTCCAATCAAATACACGTATATTTTCGCTCACCGGGATATGTCCAAAGCTAATAGCAGCCGAATCGGATATGCCATCCGGTCCCTGTTAATTGGGGATTCGCAATCACCTACTTCCAGTTTTTCCAACATATATTCTGAGAAATAATATCTAATTGACTTTAACCTGCCGGAGAAATCGTACTTCCTATATCATTTGTTTTGTAAATTTTATTAACTTGGAAAGCAAAAAAGCCGAACAAATGTCTGAAACTAAGACACAAAATATATATTTGTAATTTTATAAATAAACCAGATGAATGCTATTGCAATAAATATTAGCAGATTAGAACACCTTTTAAAGCTATACAGGCTTTCTAAGGAAGATATTTTATTGCAATTAAATCGCAAAAGAAAAAGACTCCTGACTGAAGAGGATATTTTTAAATCTGAGATTCAATTAAGTCATTTAAAAGCTTTCGATTCTGTTTTTAATAAAGGAATTAATTACTATTTAGACCCAAAAGTTCCTACTGAATCTAAGGAGGAAAGTATTTTTTTTCGAAAAGACCAATTTAATGCTGAGCTTTCTTTAGGAGCGAAACAACGAGTTACTCAATTTGAAGAAGAAAAAATTGTCTTAACTACTTTAGCAAAACTTTCCAATTTAGATTTGAATAGAAAATTAAAAGTATACACAACCGCTGATAATCCTCAGGATGCTGCTATAGAATTAAGAAAAATTCTATATCCTGGTAAAAAGAAAAATATTAAAGATTTTTTGAAAGCATTTATTAACAATCTATCGGAACAAAACGTAATTGTTTATGAATTCGTTGATACTCATAATAAAAGAGAAAAGGCAAACATAAATGGATTCTTTCTTGCACCTAATATTATTGTATTAAAGAGGATTCAAAAATCGCTACGACGAGAGGTTTTTACACTAGCTCATGAATTAGGACATTACTTATTGAATGCAGAAGAAATTGAAGAAATTTACGAAGATTTCAATGAAAATGTATCTCTGAGCAAGATTGAAAAATGGTGCAATGATTTTGCATATTATTTTCTGGCAGGGGAGCATGATAAGATGATATCTTCAATCTCAGATATTAATACTCAAACTGATTATCAAGATGAGTACATTACAAGTTTGACTCTTGAGATACCGTTAAGTAAGATTGCCATATATACAAGACTGGTTGTTACAAAAAGGATTAGCCAACAGAGGTACAATATAGTGCGTGATAGAATTCATCAAGCCTATTTGGAATATGAGGAAAAACAACAAAGAGAGAAAGAAAGAGAGAAAGAACTAGGAATCAAGCAAGAAGGAAGAAATCCTATTCCAATTATTTCGCCGTTGGTAAAACGAACTTTACAATCTGCATTTTTTGAAGGCGTTATCAATGAAGCTGAATTTTGTAAAAGGCTAAAAATAAATCCAGAGAAAATAGAAACTTATTTGCAATGAAATTTTTAATTGATACAAGTTCTCTGGTAGCAATGGTAAGATACTATATACCATTTGAAGAATCTGATTCTCTGAAAAATCTTATTAAAGGAAAAATTCAGTCAGGCGATATGGTCTTATTAGATAAAGTTGCTGATGAGGCAGGATTAGTTTCAAAAAAAATAGTTGTTAAGACTTTAGATTTCATAGGTGATAAAAAGCTTCAAACAAAGACAAATAGTTTATTACCATATCCAAAATTCTTTAATATGCTTGATAATGAATTTGCTAATCATATCCAGAAATCAAAATTAAATGAAGTTGAATTTGAAAAAGCGAAAAATGAATATTTGGAGACTGCAGATGCAAAGTTTTTGTTGTATTTATTAGAGGAAAAGAACAAACTTGGAATTGATGATACTGTTTTGGTAACAGAAGAATCTAGTTCCAATAACGATAACAAGCCTTTTAAAAAACTCCCATTAATTTGTTCAAACAAAGGAATACCATATTGTAGTCTAGTTACATTGTTTCAAGAACATTTTAAAATAAAGCTAAGTGAATATGTGGTGTGATTCGCAATCGCTCACCATCCTTTCGTTTCAAGGCACATTGGCAAAACGCTCTAAGCCAACGCTACAATCCTTGCTCATCGGAATATGCCATCCGATCCTTAGTAACAGGGGATTTGTAATCACCTTTATCCCGGTTCAGGTGAAGGTCTTTGTTTTTAATATAACCTAACCCCGGGATCAGTGAAAAATCTTGCGCAAAACGGACACCTGTACCTGGGGAAAATCAGCGAAGGGGCAGCGAAGGAGTAGCATCGAATCAACAGAACCGGACCGGGAAACATTAAAACATGGATTGAAAACAGACAATATCCTGTTAATTATAACATTGGAAATTAATGCCGGCCCCAGTAGAGACGTGATGCATCACGTCTGAATTAGGAAAAACCGCCGAGAAATATTGGATTGAAATATGTCCATTTCAATATATCGAATTAGGTGCATTTGTGATCATGCCTAATCATATCCACGGAATATTAATCATTAACGACACCCCCGCCGTAGAGACGCGATTAATCGCGTCTCTACCGGGTCAGAAAACGAAACTACCGCCCCTGTTTGCCCCGATTTATAATCGATTTCGCTTTTAATAATTATCAACATCTAATTGATTTGATTACTTTTGTTAACAACCAGATACCTGAAAATTATGGAGACACAAGAAAAAACAGCGAAAAATACTCACCACGGGCACGCCATCAAACGTTACCGCCACACCCTGGGCATTAAGCAGGAAGCTTTAGCGGCAGATATGGGGATCAGCCAGGCCCTTGTTTCGTTCTACGAACAGAAAAAGGTGATCGATGATGATATGATCGACAAATTCTCCCAAGCCCTGAATGTCACCCCTGCACTCATCAAAGGACTGGAAGAAGACCCGGTAACTTTCATCATTGAAAACAATACTCTGAAAAATGGGCATATTCTTACCGGAAACAATATTGAGAATTTTAATTCTGACCCCGTTGATCGAATTATAGAGCTAAACAAGGAGAAAACTGCTCTTTACGAGCGCATGCTTGAGTTGGAGAAAGAGAAGAATGCGCTGCTGGAGAAGTTGTTGAAAGAGAGGAAAAGATAATCTTGTCACGAGCCAAAAACACAAAGGGTTGCCGGATATTAAAGGCTGTTTTTAATTAAGAACCCCATTGATGACATGGATTTTGATGACAGGTGATTGGTATAAACATATCGTGCCGGACAGGAGGAATATATTACACTTCCCCGGCGATAAAACAGAAATATATTTGACGCTTAATTTACACAGATGTTGTAGGCAAGTTTAACAGACACTGTGGCACTGAAAATTATTGATTAATGATAGAGGAATTAGTACATAAGCATTACTGGATTAATAATGATAATTGTGCCATCACAACAATGAGTATATTGAGTGAGTATTTTAACATCGCGATTAATCAACAGGTATATGATGCATTGATTGGAATGAATGGGGCTGGAACGTTTGGAGCGCAGTGTGGACTTGTGGAAGGAACTTTAACTTTTATAGGAGTGATTGGTAAGTTTAAAGGTTTTTCAAATAACAAAATTGAGAATTTATGTAAAGATTTTGCTTTAAAGTATAAGACGGAAAAAGAAAGTATTTTATGTAATGACTTGAGACCTCAAGGATTCTCAAAAGATAATCCACCTCATTTGTGTGAAAAACTTACAGTTGATTCAGTTTCGTTTTCAATTGATTTTATAGAGAAAAATGTAAAATAAGACTTATGGATATAGAAAAATTCAATAAAGAGAGAAAGTTACTCAATGAATTAATGACAGAATCAGACGATTTCTTCAAACAATTCGGGGGACTTGATGATAATGTATATTCTAATGGAGCAATACCAAAAAAGTATAAGGAGTTAACTGGATTGGCAATATCTGTATTGACAAAGTGTGATGAATGCGTACTTTACCATCTTCAGGGATGTATAAAAGAAAAAGCAAATAAAGAAGAGATAATAGAAGCTATAAAAATGGGTGTGATAGGCGGTGGTTCAATTACTTATCCAACTGCTAGATTTGCATATAAGACAATGAAAGAATTGAAGATATTAGAATAAAACCAGCACACAATAAATATACGTAATGCGGGGCGATTTGGTGAATTTTAACTTTAAAGCATTTAATAAACAAAGTAGCGGTTTGACGGTGAAGTGCCTTGAAATCCCGCACTACGCATATTCGAGCCGTTGTATGCCATTTTAGAACGACACTTCAATGAAATATCGAGAGATTAAACCAACTGGATTTTTAGACAATTTTGTTCAGTGTTTTTGGGAATACGAAAATACTGAAACCGAGATTGAGCATACTATTTTGCCTGATGGCTACTTTGATCTGATTGCAGAAATTATGGATAAAACGCTTATAACCTTGAAACTTACAGGCGTTTGGACAAAACCTGTAAACGTGACAATCCCCAAATCAATTAAAATCTTCGCTATTCGCTTTAAACTGTTATCGACCGAATACCTTTTTCAACAAGAGATTAAATCCATTTTAAATACAACTAAGCCTTTGCCTTTTAATTATTGGAATATTAATAATTACCAAAGTAGTGAATTTGAAACCTTTGTTGCAGACATTACAAACAAGTTAAACAAATCAATAAAACACCTTAAAGAGATAGATAATAGAAAATTGAAACTTTTTGAGTTAATTTATAAGGACAAATACATTTCCGTGAAAGAACTCTCTCAAAATGTATTTTGGAGTAGTAGGCAAATAAATCGTTATTTCAACGCAAAATTCGGTTTTTCAGTAAAAGAGTTTTTGAAAATTATTCGTTTTAAATCCTCTTATGAACATATTTCAAATGGAGAACTGTATCCTAAAAATGAATATTTCGATCAAGCTCATTTCATTAAAGAATCAAGAAAATACGCAGGAACAACACCGAAAGAACTTTACAGAAACAAAAACGACCGATTTTTACAATTATCAAAGACAGAACAAGGGTAATTTTGCTGAATAAATTTTTAAATCAAATAATATGAAAGCAAAAAAACTTACCCCAAACCTTGAAGTGAATAATGTGAAACAGAGTGTTGAATTTTACTCTAAACATTTAGGATTCAAATTAGTAATGTTAGTTCCTGAAAGTCAAGACGGAATTGAACAATCTTTCTCGGAAGAAAAAGAATACGTTTATGCAATGGTGCAAAAAGACGATGTTGAAATATTTTTCCAACGGACTGACACTTTTAAAGAAGATGTTATTTTTTCACAAGGTCTTTCTATTGGGGCAAGCGTATCTTTTTATATGGATATTGATGGAATTAAGGAGTTTCACGACACTTTAAAAGATAAAAATCTTCAAATAACCGAGTTGAAAACTACTTGGTATGGTATGCAAGAATTTTACATGAAAGACTTGAACGGTTACATTCTTGGTTTTGCCCAAAAAGTTGAATAATTTAACAGTTATGAATATTGAAGAATTAAGAAATCTTTGTTTATCGCTCAAAGGTGCAGAAGAAGGTATGCCCTTTGACAAGAAAACATTGGTGTTTTCTGTTAAAGGTAAGATGTTTTGTGCAACGGATGTTGAAACCTACGAGTTGATTAATTTGAAATGTGAACCGGAAGAAGCCATTTTATTACGTGAAAAATATGAAGATGTGATTCCAGGTTACTATATGAATAAAAAATATTGGAATAGCGTGAAAACAAGTGGGAAAATTTCAAACGACTTGATGGAAGAATGGATTAGAAAGTCGTATAACTTGGTAGTTGCAGGACTTCCCCAAAAAATACAAAAAGAACTGATTGAAGAATAAAAAACGGCATACAACAATTAGCCTCTAATAAAGCGTTGCTTGCACACGCTTTGCATTGGAGGCTGTGTTGAACTAAACATGTCCTGCTTGCAACCACTTGCCGATTAGTTGTTTGGGTATAGTGTTTTCAATCCGTTTTTTGGGATTCCCCCGATGCGTATTTTTCGGGTTTCCGTGGTGCGAAGTTTGGTTTTATGCAGAAGAAACCGGTATGCGCCGGAGTAAACCAGCAGGTTTAGCGATGTTTCTGAACAAGGCCTGCCTGTTTTAACACCGGTTCTTTGATTATGGACACAGCTTTCCCGTTTACGCCTTTGGCGCATCAATTTAAATCGTACAATGACAGGCATTATCACATTCCTGACAATACATTGACGGGCGGCGCGCGCTCTTTGGGATAGGTTTCCAGCAATTGCAGTTCTCCCCCGCAGTCGCGGCATTTTAGCAGGGACCGCGGGCCAAAACGCAAGGCCAATATCTGCGCCCGCGAAAGTGGTGTTGTCCGCAGCAGCCCTACCCCAAGGTTTTCCCGGATAGCCGAAAGGCTTTGCTTTTTGTTTCGTGAACTCAAAAACCCCAAATGACGGATCCGCCTGAAGTAAGGCGGGACGATGTGATCCAGAAAGCGTTTCAGTAACGCTACCCCGGGGATGGTTTCGGTTTTCTTTTGGTAGCCGTTTTTGCGGTCGCACCAACTAAAGGTAACCTGGCCCCCGGTTACATTCAATATCCGCGCATTGGAGATGGCCACCCGGTGGGTATACCTTCCCAGGTATTCCACCACACTTTCCGGTGAGCCAAAAGCCTGTTTGGCATACATCACCCAGGGCTTTTTGATCAGGTCGCGCGGCACCTGCTTTTCTATTTTTCCCTGCCGTTTCAGCCTGCGCAGTTTCTTTGCAAAACGCGCACTGAACACGGCCGACATTTGCTTGACATCAAATAAAAAGTTGCCATCCTGTTTGCTGCTTTTCCACCTGCCGTTTTTATCTATGCCACCTGCCGGAACAATCAAATGCACATGCGGATGGAACCTGAGCTGCTGGTCCCAGGTGTGTAGAATCGCAATAGCCCCGGGCTGTGCGCCGAGCAGCTTGGGGTCGCGGGCAAACAGGCACAAGGTCTCCCACGATTTTTCGATCAGCAGGTTGTGCATCAGCTTGCGGTTGAACCGGAACAGTTCCAGCAGGTTATGCGGAACGGTGAACACCACATGAAAGTATTTTACCGGCAGCAGTTCCTGTTTGCGTGCTTCCACCCACAACTCCTTGTCGATGCCCTGGCAACGCGGGCAATGGCGGTTGCGGCAGCTATGCAGCACATAATGCACCGAGCCGCAATCGCCACACACCATGGCCGAACCTCCCAGTTCGGGGGTACGGCAAACAGACAAAGCCTGCAGCACCTTTAGCTGGTATTTTGAAATGCCTCTTTCTTTTAACAAGGTGGGTAAAAACTTGCGAACAACTGCCCCCAGGGTATTACCGGGAAGCATAACCGTAGAGCTTTTCCATTGGCGCAAACCCGGCCCTGGGGTTCGAGCGGGCGATATGCAAATACATCATGGTGGTGGCGATATCGGCATGCCCCAGCTGGTTTTTTACGCTTACAATGTCCAGCCCCATCTCCAGCAGGTGCGTGGCATAGCTGTGCCGCAGGGTATGGATACAAACTTCCTTTTGGATACCTGTCTTTTGGATACATGAACGAAAAGCATGGCGGATACCTTCGCGGCTGATTTGACTTCCGCGGACCTTCCCGTTGAAAAGCCAAGCCTGCGGGTTCGAGGTTGAAAGGTATTCTTTCAGCCCTTTGAGCGTGAGTGGGCGAAACGGGGATGTAACGGTCTTTTTTGTGCTTGCTTTGGCGCACGTGTACCCGTTTTCGGTCAAAATCAATATCAGTTATTTTCAGGTTGATAACCTCGGAAATCCGAAGGCCGCAATCGTAGGCAACGGCAAACAAGGCCCGGTGCTTTAACAGTTTGGGCGTTTTCAGGATAAGCTTGATCTCGGCCTGGGAAAACACCACAGGCAACGCTTTACTGCCGGAACCCGGGGGCAGAGCCAGGTAGAGCTTCTCGTTTTTGAACATCGAAAACAGCGTGCGCAGCCCGTACACCAGGTGCTTGAACGAACTCATGCTGGGCTTTTCGTTTTGCCGGATATGGAAAAGGTATTCTTCCATCTGGTCAATCGACAGCTCCAAAGGTGAACATTCGAAGTGAAGCACCATTTTGGATACTTGCATCAGGTAATTACGCGTGCACGACTCGGATTTGCCGGCAATGGTGTACTTGCGAAGGAACTTTTCGCTGATGGTTTTAAACTCGGGAACAGCCTCGCAGGCCTGCTCCATGTAAGATTTTCTGCTCATAATAAATTTGTTTAAAATTAATGAGCAGCAAAATCAACAGATCTCACCAACTATTCCTATTTTAGGTGGAAAATAAGCTCCCGCATAGCGGGTTTAGTTCAACATTTTGTATAAGTAATGGCAGGCAAAGTGCTAAATATCAAGGTTTGTAGCCCGCTCAAACTGCGTAGCGGTTTGACAGGAAAGAAGCCCGCAATCTGCCACTACTCATACAATTTACCGTTGGTACGCCGTGAAGCGTATTTTCTTCAATGGGTGCAAATCCCATCTGCCGAATTGACTGTTCGGGCAGTAATGAAAAAGACTGTTTAAGTCGTGAGGCTTACCCAGGAGTTCTTTGGATTAAGTTACCAAGCCGCAATGCTTAAGGCGTGAACCCATAGTAGTCCCGATGGCCATCGGGATGTAAATCGTAGACTGGGGAGGATGTTGACGTGTCGCGAACCCTGTCACTTATTGTGGATCAACAGTCGTTTGAAGCAATAAGGTCTACCGGAGTCATAGGGGTGGCGTGGTAACAAACGGAGGAAATATGAACACGGGAGGTCTCCTGTAGCAATGCATGGCAAGCATAAACACGCCGTTATAAGTATAACGAAGTCCGGATGTGGTTTCAGGAGAAGTCGGAGAAGCCCATAGTACCGTTGACTGTAAAGACAACATAACTTTACTTTTAGGGAAGGGGCTTTACTTTAGAGAAGCTTTTATGGATAAACAACTGCTTGATATTGATTTACATCTAAAAGTTAAGCCATCGGTTACGGCTGATGAGAAGGTTCGTATCTTCCAACGAAAGCTATACCTGCGAGCCAAGCAAGACAAAAGCTTTAAGGCTTACAGTTTGTACGATAAAATTTGTCAACCGCATGTATTGCTTGAATCCTGGCGACGGGTAAAAACGGGCAAGCAGGAATACGATGGGGGCGGAGTTGATAAGGTTACTTTTGGAATGATCGAAAAGGATGGTGTAAACCAGTTCCTGGCCGGCATTCAAGACGAGCTTACTAACAAAACCTACCATCCTCAAGCCATCCGCAGGGTCATGATCGACAAAGCGGGAAGCAAAGAGAAACGGCCATTGGGAATTCCAACCATTCGTGACCGGGTGGTCCAGATGGCAGTGAAGATGATGATCGAACCTCTGTTCGAGGCCGATTTCATCGAAACATCCTATGGCTTCCGTCCTAAAAAGAGTGCGCATGATGCCATCCGAAAGATTAAGGAGAACCTGTTTGCGGGCTATCAGTTTGTTTATGATGCCGATTTGTCGAAATACTTTGACACGATTCCGCACGAAAAGCTGATGAAAGTTGAGTCCGGGCGGTTAGCCGACACAGGTATCCTGAAATTACTAAAACAATGGTTGCGCAGCCCGATTCAACAACCCGACGGCCAATTGGCCAAAAGCAGGATTGGCACCCCGCAGGGAGGTGTAATATCACCGCTGCTGGCAAATATTTACATGAACGTATTTGATCAACTGATCGACGATCCCGAGGGAGTTTATGCCAAGGAGGACATTCGAATAGTGCGATATGCCGACGACTTTGTGTTAATGAAGACGAAGCATTATCCGCCGAAGATTCTCCGACGTATGAACAACACCCTGACCCGGATGGGACTCCATATCAACCAGAAGAAAACCAAATTGTTGCACATCAATAAGAGTAGTTTTTGCTTTCTGGGTTTTGAGTTCCGTATGGTACAATCGAAGTTTAAGTGGAACACCAAACGTTACACCAATATCCGCCCGAGTACCAAATCACGGTCGAAGCTGTATGCCAACATCAGTGATTGTTTGGGGAAACGCAGGCATTGGAACATTGAACCGATGGTGTACAAGCTGAACGGGATTTTGATTGGGTGGCTAAATTACTTTAGCATCACCAAAGTAACACACATCTGGGACACGGTCAGCCAGATCAAATGGCATTTGGATTACAAACTGTATAAATGGCTGAAAAGCAAAGGACGGAAAGCCCATAAAACGCTACGCCAGCGCCCTTTCGATAATCTTGTCAAGTACAAACACTTGCTGGATATCGAGAAATATGCGAGCTTAAAGTTCCATGCGAAAGCTACAGGAAGAACTCTATCGGTAAGCCGTATGAGCGAATAGTTCACGTACGGTTTGATGCAGGGGGCACTGACAGTCAGCTCATAATTTGTACATTTACATGCATTAATTATTGGGTGGGCTGTCAGGCTCTACTCTACGCTGTAATTCGTCACATAAGCACTTCCAGATTAGAAAAACAAATAAAATTATCTAATCTTCCAGAGCTTATTAAGTCCTGTTGCTAACGTAAAAATGGGGTGCGAAAATGAGCTAAAAAATGATAAATTTGAGTAAATCTTAAACAACTGAAAATCAGAGACTTTTTTTTTACGTTAGTCAGAATTTTGAAAAAAACACATATTATGAGAAAAATTATATTAATTACAATTTTGTTATCTATTTCAAGCGTTCTTTTTAGTCAAGAAAACATGGAATGTGATACATTAGTATATTTTGTAGTTCAACAAATGCCTTTGTATAAAGGTGATTACAACACATTTTCAGACAATGTATCTAAGCAAATTGACACAGAAACAAAATCCCTATTGAGGAATAACAACACAAATATTAATCTTCAAATAACATGTAAAGGGGAAGCTGTTATTACTTCAACAAATTCTGAATTGACACATTTTTATAAAATACTTGAAAATGAGTTGAATAAACTTCAATGGATCCCTGCTAGTCATAGTGGTAAAAATGTAACTGTTCAAACAACCATTCCGGTAAGAATTATGAATAATAAATTGAATATCCCAATAAATTATAAAAGGGTTAAAGGGAAATTAGTTAAATGTAAAATTACAGATGAGAATTCAGGAATCTCAGTTTCAAACGTTCGGTTAATAACAAAACATAATGATTGCTCCTATTTTTCTAATCAAAATGGAGAAGTCGAATTTTATAGTGAGGCAAAAGATGAAATAGAAATTTCTCATATAAATTATCAATCATTTAGTTTTAATACACCTGAAAATGCAAGTTCATTTCAGATTAAATTGACAAATATTGTATATGAACTTGAAACTTTAGATTTAACTAAATATTCCCCTAAGAAACTTCCACATAAGAAAAGCATTTGCAGTTTCGAAGATTGGCAAGAAAAGAAACAGAATCAGTTTGTGATTCTAGGGTTAGGAGATATTTATGCTCCTGAAATGGCAGTTTTCAACGGTGGGTATGAATGTCTTGACAATTATATTGCTCAAGAATTTGTATTGCCTAAAAGTGCATTTGAAGATAAATATATTGATACCGTTAATATCTCATTTACTGTTGCTGAAGATGGAACATTAAAAAACATAGTATTTTATAAGCAACTAAATTATAATATTGATACAACTCTAAAAAAACTTTTTACCGAAATGCCAAAATGGAAACCTGCAACCCAAGCTAGACAAAAAACGGAGCAATCTTTTGTAATTAAATTGATAATTGGAAATAATAAATATTGGGAAAAAAACTACAGCTAATAAATAGGGCTTTAAGCGGCACGAAGTGCCCAGCTTTGAGCCCCGGTTGAACTACAATCCGGGGCCCGGGTGTTTTTCTATGGACTTATCAATACTTTTTTGTTTTCTCAGCTTTGCTTTTTCAGGACAGATTTCTGGCCACAGTACGAACCGGGTCGGCTGGTTTTTTCATTTTGCTCTTCCTTTATGGCTTCGGTTCCCAACAGATGTTGGGTTTTCGCCGGTTTTCGCTTGGTTTGGATAATACAATTCCTGTCTGCTTAAATGTACAGACTGGTTTGGGACGGTAAAAAATTACAAGTGCCAGGCAGTGTTCTGGGCATAAAAGTCTGATGGCGAGCGTACCCGTGGCAGTTCTTCGATGCGGTACATGGTTCCTTGTTTGCAGAACGGACACCGGTACACATCAAAACCGGTGAGCCGGAGAAGCCGTTCCTGCGGACTTTCTTTGGGCTTCAGGCTGACCTGCATCTTTGGATTTTGTTTGTTGCGCAGTGCCCTGGCCCGGCTGCTGTAAATACCATAGCGCCGAATCTTCACAAAGCGGTGCGGCAAAATATGCTGGGAAAACCTGCGTAAAAACTCAACTCCATCGAGTGTTACCGGCTTTTGTTTGGCCCCGTCGGCATAATCCTTGTGCATAAAGGTCACGGTCTGATCGTCCATTGCGGTGATGCGCTGGTTGGTGATGGCTACCCGGTGCGTGTACTGCCCCAGGTATTTGATCACCTGTTCGGCTTTGCCCAGCGAGGGTTCACAATGCACCGACCAGGGCTTGCTCCATGCGGCCTTGATCAATGGACGGTACTTTTCTGATAGCCCCTTCTTTTTAAGTTCCTTTTCGATGCTCTCCATCAGCTTGGCCCGGAAAACCAGGCTGAGCTGTTTAACGGGGTAAAGAAACTTCCCGCTGCTGCCAACGGGTTTCATAGCCCCCGAAACTGTTTCTCCGGCTGCGGGAACAAGGCAATGGATGTGCGGGTGAAAACCCAGGTTCTGCCCCCAGGTGTGAAGTACGCACACCGCCCCGATTTCGACACCAAAACGTGTGTAGCCAAACTGCCGCAGGGTTTCCCACACCGATGAAAACAGCCGCCCGTAAAACCATTGGCTGTCTTCCATGCAGATGGTGTTCAACAGGTGCGGAACGGTAAACACCAGGTGGTAATGCTTGACGGGAAGGGTGGTTTCCAGCAAATCTTCCTGCTTTTCTGGATATCCACAAAGCAGGCGTTCGGCTGGACTGGATATGCCATCCGGTCCTTGTTAGCAGGGTGATAATGTCTGAACAGGATTTAAAAGATTTAAAGATGGACAAGATTACAACGCTAAGAGATGAGGATGAGATCAACGCATTGACCCATAAAATTATTGGATGTGCTATGCAGGTGCATTCGACCTTGGGGAACGGATTTCAAGAGGTTATTTACCAACGGGCCCTCGCGATCGAACTGAGCTACCAGGGGTTGAACTTTGCCCGCGAAATGGAAATGGACTTGTTCTATCGAAACCAGCCTATCGGCACACGAAGAGTTGACTTTTTTTGTTGAAGAAAAGGTGATGGTAGAAATAAAAGCCATCGAGAAGTTGGAGGATGTACACAAAGCGCAAGCAATCAATTATTACGAAGCCTACCATATTGCCGATGGGCTATTAATCAACTTTGGCTCAAAGAGCCTTGATTTTAAACGGGTATACAATAAAAATCTTGTCCATCCTAAATTTTTTGTTGGTGACACAACCGCGTTATTGTGACGCTAACAATCGTACGATTGTTGATGCCCCAATCGCGTTGTTGTTGGTACCGCAACCGTACGGTTGTTCCTGCCACAAATTATTGCAATCCAAAATTTCTACAATCCTGTCCATCCAACCCGGCCTGCAAATCCTGGTTCAGACTTTCTTCCCAGGTGTTTGGCGGTAAAGACGATGTTTCCCTGTTCGGCGCATGACAGGTTTGTTTTCTTCACCACGTCTTTAGATGCGCCGGGAGAAGATGGGTGCACCGTAACCCCGGGTTCCATTCCTTCGTCATTCCACCCGGGGCTATTGTTATTTTTCCCTTTCAGGGAAATTCCTTTGTGCCTTCGCGTATTTGTGTCTGAAAAACAGGTAGATGGAGCCCCAGGCATAGATGAACGGTAGATCACCGGAGGATCAACCTTTGGTTTTTTGGAGAATTGATCCGGCCCCGCTCTTCTGGGTATGCACAAAGCAGGCGCGCGGCTGGCCAGAATTTGCAATCCCGGCTCATCGGGAAATGCACCAAGGCAGGCGGTTTGAGGCTGGACCCTGCTCATCGGTATATGCACTAAAGCAGGCGGTTTGCGGCTGGGCCGGATATGTCATCCGGTCCTTGTTAACAGGGGATTTGCAATCCGTATAGCAGAGAGGAAGTTTACTTGTTTCATATGGAACCGCCCGAAAGCCTGATTTAGCACAACTCCATAACCTAATGCAGGCCCCCTGGCATGCCGGAATTTGATTGGTCAGTTAAACCGCTTATCATTCCTCATCGATTTTACCACCTTGTGGAAGAAAACGCATGCATATTGTCGCACCCTATATGTACATGGTGCTGCACCATATGTGTACATGGTGCCGCTCCTTATTTGATAAAAAAGAAGCCCTGCTGTATGCATTTGCCCTGGCATAGGTCACCAAATTGCATGAGTTCATTGTTGGTTTAAAAATGGGGTTGGGGTTCTGGGTTTTCCAAAAGAAGCCTGCCAATCCGGTATACGTGCCGGCATAAAATTATACACGTGCGGAGGTAAACCTCGATGATTTTCAGAATTACAGCTTAACCTTTCGGAAATTATAAGTTAATCTCTTCATGACTTTAAGTTAATCTTTCCGTGATTATAACTTAATTTCTTCCCGGCTTTAGGTTGATATTTTGGAGATATTAACTTACAATCTCGACCGGGCTGGTTTGGGTTAATTCTGTTCTTCAGGATGCACCGTGCTTGTTGAGATCTACCAAATCCGATAACCGTCGGTTGCTGTTGATCAGTAGGACTCCTATTAAAACCTACATGACCCTCCGAAAACTGCGACCACAGGCGATGTACGAGACTTTGCGACAAACGTTTATCACCTCCCTGTCAGCTACAAAAACCAACAATTAAAATAATTTTTAAACTTTTTTATGAAATAAGGATAATTATTTATGAAAAAGGCGTAACTTTTCACAGTCAAGAATAAAAGGCCACCCATCACTAACCCAGAAGGCCCAAAAAATCACCGGGCAAAAAATAAGTTTTAAAGGAAATTAGGGATTGCATCGACCTAAAGGATGGTGAAAATAAAGCACCTAAAATAAGGTGTTCGGAGATTTATTTGTGTAAATGCAGGAGCGAATTGATATGTAACCCAATATAACCACAGGTATATGTTTTGTAAAATGATTAAAAATCTGCTGGATGATTTTCCTTGAAGAATAAGGGGCTATACTTTGGGAGTGAGAGAAAGTCTGAGTTTGTCAAACAAAACATATGTGGATCAAACAAACATAGACAAAAAAAAAGATGAAACTTGCGATGATCAAAACTTTGCTAACACAGGAGAATGAATTGGAACGAAGTGGAAATCCGTGAAGCGAATATAGATAGTCCTCTCGAGTACTCGGAATTGGTGCAAAATTAATTGAAAAACAGAAGCTGATACGCAAATTGCAGCAACCTAAATTTAACAAAATAAACATATGAAAATTCATTCTACATTTTGGAACAGTAACCTTGGGATATTTATTCTCTCTGCCATTTTCCTAACATTAATTCCCTTTGCCTATACAAATATTCAAGGCTCGATCACAAAAAGAAAACTATATTACGAACAAAGAATCAAAATATCATCAGAAATATCACACAGATTGAATACTGTTAAGCTTTTGACAATTGATAACATTAGACCTTATCAAATTAAGGATATTAGACTTGCGACTTTCGGGATAAAAGAGACTTTAGAACCAGAATATTACAACTTTAACCCAATATTCAGTGAATTCGATAATTCTACTTTATTAAGTCTTATATACCAATTGAATAATATCACCTACTCCGAAGAACAAAAAGAAACCAACGCAGCTCTAGAACAGGCTATTAGAGAGATAAAACATTTAGTGGATGAACTTGTACTCAATCCAGACTATAGGCGAAAAGTAATCCTAAATGAAAATAGTTGGACCTATGAATATTCGTTTAATGATTCTATGAAAAACAAAGTAGACAAACTTGTTAGGGGCATTGCCGAAGATTGGCAAGAAAAATGGAAGTAAAACTAACTCTCTGCTAGTAAATGATAAATGAAATAATAAAAGCCCCGCTTTTCTAAATATGTATAAAATGTGCAGAAAGCTAATCCTGATTTTTGTCAGGGAGATTCGGGCATCTGGTTTATATTCCGAAAGAGATTGCAGAAGAAAGATTGGCTGTCGGGTATAGCTACAGAAGACAATGATTGGCCAGTATTGAGCTTGTATCAGTGTAGATCCGCAACGCGGCGGGGGAAACTCATTTACAACGAATAGCGCTTATGACATTTAAAAGAAAAAATTTATTATAGCTACAAATTAAGTTCTGAAAAGCCCTTGCATCAAATTAACTTTAGAAAAGTAGCACCAAACACAAAATTTACCATTTAAACTTATCAGTATGGAATTGAAAAGTACAATTATCTTATCAGTAGACAACCGGGGAGCATCACAAGAATTAACTGAATTACTTCAAAAGTATGACTCCCTTGTTATAGTGATCTTTGGCAATGATTCTTTATCCGAAAGTGCAATCGAGATGGCAGACATTAGGGCTGAAGGAATTGTTTCTGGAATTGTCCGAAAAGTAGTATGGATGCAGGACTTGGCGTTGCTCCCCTCTTTAATGGCCTTAATCACAGACAACGCAGATCTCTATAGTGACCGTATCGATCCGAATTACCATATCGGCATTGCTATCTCGATGGAGAATAAGCTGATGGACATAATCGAGCGTGATCCTGAACCTGATTTTATTCGAATGGAACTTGCTTACATTAATGCTGGAACATAACTAAATCAATTTATTATGAAATCAATTTTCTGGTATTTCCGTTGCCTCGCGATTCTTGTGATCATTCCAAATTTCTGCCTGAATGCACAGTCGTTATTTAAAATGACTGAAATTACGATGGGTGGAAATGTTTATGAAATCAATCCTGTTTTCGACAAGGAAAATCCCACTATCCTGAAAAGAAATCCGAACATCGACATTAACAGCTCAATCAATATTGAAATAAATACTGAAAAGATAAGGGAAGAGGCCGCTAAATGGCTTTCTGTCAAATCCGATTTGCCGGTAGCTCATATGAAAGGCATATCCGATTATTTAAGCAAACGCCTTGATTTGATCAACGATATTCGGGTTACAAGTAACAATCTGGCTGAAAAACAGAAAGTTCTTCAGCGATTTTCAAACTCCACAGCGCCAGTGTTCCAAATCCTGAACAAACTCGAGCCCTCCAATCCACTGAAAGCCAAAGTCAATTTGATACTTTCAGTGCGCGAAAGCGATGCAACGGTTACCTACAACAAAATCTTTGATCTCTTACAGCAGGAAATTAATTCCGTTGAGCTTGAATACAAAACTGCCGTTGAGCAAAACAAGGTATTTTTCAGGCTGGGTACATTTGTCAATAATACACCGGTGCACCTCGAAGGTTTTGACTCGTACAAGGAAGGAGAATACTATTTTGTACCTCCATTTATTACAATTATCCCTGAAGATCAGAAGCAAGCATTTGAGCAACACAGGATAACGGCAGTCAAGGCAAATGAAGATGCGTTGAAATCATTGACTGATAAACTTCTTGAAGTAGCGACTCCCTTATTGGATTCGCTAAAAAGGACGCTTCAAACCAAATTCAGTGAGCCTATTTCTATTTTTGAAAATACGGTTGTCAATATAAATACCATTTCAGATGACGTTAAATCTGAAATCAATTTGAATAAAGAAGAAATTACAAACTTAATTGCTTCAACCGAGCTTCTGATAGCAGATTCCAAAAACATGGAAAGTGCTGACTATATGGAAAATCTGTTCAATTCTATTAACAGAGTCTTAACTGATTTTCAGGAATTAAACCAATCCCTGACCAATACCATTGCCAAACTTGAGACTTCTACAGTTCCCCTGTTAAAACCTGCAGCAACCGATCTAAAAACAAGTTACACTACTGGAAAAAAAATTGTTGCTGATCAAATCAAAGCTATAAAGGGAATTTTTGACTCGAAAAGTCTCCTGCAAATTAGCTTTACCGAAAAAATAACCGAATCGCTTTTGAAACTGGGAGATGAAGTCACCAAGCTACCACTTGACAATGTGAAAGATCAAGCCACGCTCGACCTAAAGCGAACTATAGTCAGAAAAAACGGTGACCGGCTATCATTCAAGGCAGTATTGACAAAATCCTCTCCTGAACAGGACAAACAGGAAGAAAAAACCATCGATTATACCACCATTGGGCTCTATCAAATCGGATTGCATAATTCCATACAGGCTGCACTCATACTGACTGACAATGTATCCGGAGAGTTTGCATCAAATAAACAGTTTCAGTTCAATCCCTCTTACAGTGTTCTTTTTAAATGGGGTAGCAGGAAGAGTTCATTTTACAACGATTTTGTAGAATTAGGAGTTGGGATAAACATGGCCACCCTCGATTTTGATAACGACGACGATCCTGAAGTCGGAATGGGGCTGGTGGTATCAGCCTTCAAAGATTATTTGCAAGTTGGATATGGACGGAATTTTGGCGCTGATCAGGATTACTGGTTTTTCGGTATCCGTCTTCCATTTCTGGGTATGAATCTCGATTCCAAGCCCATTGTGTCTACGACGACAGATCAATAATTACACCGACCTGCCCCTTCTTATGCATAGCGGTGACGAGGGGTGAACTGGTAGCCGTTTGCAACGGCAATCGTTAAAGTATGCTGCAAGCTTTCGCCCTGGTACAGGTCACAAAATTACATGAGTTCCCTGCTGTTTTAAAAATGGGTTGGCTTTCCGGGTTTTCCGGAAAGATGTCTCTACGTGTTCTTTCCAAGTTTCTCTAAAATGTTCGGAGAACTTTGAGTGATTTGGGAGATGGATCGCCACCTTCCGATCTTTGTCAAATTCGTACATTTATGGGCGGTAAATATTGCGTGGGCTGACGGGCTCTATGGTACGGTGTAATTTTTACAGAACCACAATAGAACTAATACAATGGCAAAAATAAAATTTAGAAGAAATGGCAAAGAGCAATAAAATAAATGTGAAAGGCACTGCAATACTTATTTATGCTGAAAAAGCAGAAGAGTACATCAGCTTAACCGATATTGCCCGATACAGAGATGCCGAACGCAGTGACTACATTTTGCAAAACTGAATGCGTAACAGAAGCACAATTGAGTTTGTTGGACTTTGGGAAATTTTTAACAACCCCCATTTTAATTCCATCGAATTCGATGGAATTAAAAATTTGTCGGGTTCAAACAGTTTTGCTTTAACTCCAAAACGATGGATTGAAGCCACAAATGCCAAAGGTATCGTTTCTAAAACTGGACGTTATGGTGGCACTTTTGCCCCCGCTCCTCAGGATCTGTCGAAAGCAGCTTGAGATAGGATCAGTGAAGGATCAGTATAGGATGAGTATAGGATCAACCCGGCTCATTGGGATATGCATCCAGCTCTTCAATATCTGCCGAAAGCAGTTGGCGGCTGGAAACGAGCTGGTTATGGCATATTGAAGGCAGGCGGCGGCTGGACGGCCCCGAAATTTCGGGGTGCAATTCCGGCCTCTTAACCGGGGATAATGTCTGAACATGATTTTGAAAGATTTAAAGATGGACAAGATTATGCTACAAAATGAGAATGAGATGAATAAAATCTTGTCCGTCCCGAAATCAATTAATCCTATTCAGGACAATTAGCTGGTGCAAACCGGCCTGCCCCTTGTCTTAGCGAAGCGGAAACGAGGGGTTAGCTGTTTGTCGTTTGTAACGACACTATTTGAAACTTACTGTAAGCTCCCGGTTTGGCATAGCTCGCAAATTGCATAGGTTTACATCTGGTTAAATAGTAGGTTGCTTTCCGGGTTTTCCAAAAGGAGCCTGCCAATCCGGTATACGTGCCGGCATATAGTTTACACACGTGCGGGAGCAAATCTTCAGAATTTTCAGAATTACAGCTTAATCTTTCGGAAATTATAAGTTAATCTCTTCAAGACTTTAAGTTAATCTTTCCGTGATTATAACTTAATCTCTTGACGACTTTAGGTTAATATTTTGGAAATATCAACTTACAATCTCCACCGGGCCAGTCCGGTTTCAAAAAAACCTACAATCCGAAACCCCGCTGCTCAACTGGATAATCTGGAGCATAACCACCCAGTAAATTATAGAGAATCCAGATGAAATGGACAATTTTCAGAAGGAAAAATCATGACAATCCGGCGGATATGACCCAAGAACGGGGTTCACAGGGGTATTTTGGGGTATAAAATGTGATTTATGATGGAATCGCGCCGGTCGGTCAGACCGATTCCGGAGCATTACCACCCAACCGGTACGATTTGTCCGAAAACGGCAAAAAAACGGCTACGATTCCGGAGCATAGCCACCCAGAAACGGACTTTCAAACCCTGCTGAAGCAGGTATTGGAGGCCGAGTTTTGAACGATGCTGCAAGTTTGGCTTGAGTATGTAAGGATTTCTCACATACCACCCCGCTGATAAGAATTTACACTCTCCTGCTCCTCAGGATCTGTCGAAAGCAGTTTGAGTATAGGATGAGTGTAGGATCAGTGAAAGGGTCAGTATAGGATCAGTGAAGGATGAGTATAGGATCAACCCTTGGTTTTTTGGCGATCTGATCCGGCCCGGTAATTCCTTTCATTCACAAATCATTCTGTCCATCCACCCATCCTGCAAATCCTGGTTCAGACTTTTTAAGCTTTCCCAAAGTTCGAAACTTTGGGAAAGCTTACCAGCTATGGGCCTCCTTGGTACCCTCTGGCAGCTACCGGGTCTGCCTGCCCGTTTTTGACGGGCGCCGGAATGACGCCAAACACAGGTGGGGAGCGTACCTTTCAGTGTCCGGATAATGTCTAAACAGGATTTAAAAGATTTAAAGATGGACAAGATTACAACGCTAAGAGATGAGGATGAGATCAACGCATTGACCCATAAAATTATTGGATGTGCTATGCAGGTGCATTCGACCTTGGGGAACGGATTTCAAGAGGTTATTTACCAACGGGCCCTCGCGATTGAACTGAGCTACCAGGGGTTGAACTTTGCCCGCGAAATGGACTTGTTCTCGCACAACCAGCCTATTAATGAGTATTGGCGCAAAGAGCATCAACATCCATCGATGCCGGTCCGGTAAAAATGGTGGTCAAAGAGTGGCAAACACCCCGGATTCATGCGGTGTTGATTCAATACCGGGCCTATGAACCTGTGCCGGTGACCGCGGAGACACCAAACGAATTGGCGACACTCTGTTTTATGCGGCGGGGGAAAACCAACTACCAATGCCAGCATGTCCATACGACGGGTCTGACCGCCAATACCAATAACTTTTTCTACTTGCCCGAGGTGCAGGCCAGGTACCAGCTGGAAAAAGATGAACGGGGTGAATGTTTCAAGATCTGTCTTTCGCCCAATTATATTCACACGCTGTCCGACCGGTTTCCCGGTGCGTTTGACTCGCTGTCGGGAAACATCATCCAAAAGCGCCCGTTTGAGCTCGAAACCCCCCATTTTCTCACCACCCTGGAAATGAACAGGATCATTGAGCAGATCGGACACTGTCGGACGACGGGGGACATGGCCTCCCTCTACTTCGAAACCAAAGTCCGGGAGTTGCTGGCCCTGCAGTGGCAACTTCCCCTGACACAACAAGATTCTGCAAACGGCGATTTCAGGCGTTACCACGACGAGCTCAACCAAGCTCGCAACATTCTTGAAGAGTCGTACCAAAATCCTCCCGGGATCCACGCTTTATCATTGCGGGTGAGACTATGCGAAACCCACTTAAAATCGGGCTTTAAGTTAGTTTTTGGCACTACCGTTTTCAGCTATTTATTCAACTACCGAATGGAGTTGGCCTGCCGGCATTTGACCGACCACTCACTAAGCATTGCAGCAGTTGCAGAACAAGTGGGCTATAAAAACCCCTCCACTTTCACCACAGCCTTTAAACGAAGATTTGGCCTGTCACCCATGGAATACCGAAAACATCGCCGGCTGTGGGAACCAAAAAATGGACAGGGGTGAACCGGAAGTTGTTAAACTTTTTTGCTTCAAATCCGGACCCCCTTTGCTATTCCACGGGCTTTGTTCCAGTCATCAATATAAATTGATCCGATAAAAATCAAAAAAGCCTGTAAATCATACAACTTACAGGCTTTTAACTTCTTTTGATATCCTATTTTGTCGGGATGAAAGGATTCATCTTATATCCTGTAAATATTTTATTATCAGAAAAATACCGGAATATTTCCAGAAAGAACTCACCGTTTAACTCACCTGAAATTTGATCGAAATTCAATCAATTTGAGATGAGTTGGTTACGTACAAATATACAGAATAATCCAATTTGATACCATTATTGAAGTTTAATTTTCAAAAGGGAATTAACTCTTTCAATGAAGTGTTATTTAAACGGAGAGAATGTCGTTAGAAAAGATATCAGAGATGATCACGCAGAATACACTAAAAAGAATACAGTGATATATACTAAAAATACTACATTTGCACGTACTAAATACGATACAAGTAAATATACTAAATTATGATGCGGATAGTACTTGTGATTATCCTGCAAAAATAACGGAACATTATCATGGCAACACCATCTGAAAAATTGGCGCAAGCTCTTTCTGAACTTCAGAAACTGCAGAAAGATAGAGACATTGCTGTTATCAAGGCATCTGATCTTAAAACACCACATAAGCAGCTTTTAAAACGTAACGGCTTCATAAAAGACGTTATCAAGGGATGGTACATTTCAACCCGTCCTGAAGAACGTGATGGCAATACTACGTCCTGGTATATGTCATTCTGGGATTTTGCCTCTATGTACCTTAATGAGCGTTTCGGAAATGAGTGGTGTTTGTCACCAGACCAATCTCTTTTGCTTCATAGTGGCAATCGGGTTATTCCCAAACAGCTGCTTGTCCGTTCCCCAAAAGCCAATAATAATATTGTAAATCTGTTGCATGGCACCTCTATTCTTGATTACAAGCTTGACATTCCTGATCAAACATTGCGGGTTACACACAACGGACTACAGCTTTACTCCCTTGAGAATGGATTAATTGCAGTGGGCGCGGATTTCTTTACCCGTTATACCATTGATGCAAGAGCGTGTCTTGTGATGGTCAAGGATGCTTCAGTATTATTGGCAAAGCTGTTGGATGGTGGGCATAGTGTCATTGCCGGAAGGTTAGCTGGGGCATTCCGGAATATCGGCAGTGCCCGGATAGCCGATACCATTCTTAAAACCATGAAATCCGCCGGATATGATGTTCGGGAGGAAGACCCTTTTTTGGAAAAACTGCCGGAACATATTCTCATGGTTCGGGAGAATTCTCCGTATGTCAGCCGCATAAAGCTAATGTGGCACCAGATGCGCGGTGTTGTGATTGAAAATTTCCCCAAAGCCAGTGCAATCCCCACGGATATTAAAGCTTATATGAAAGAGGTCGAGAAACATTACGCCGAAGATGCCTATCATTCCTTGTCCATTGAGGGGTATCGCGTAACGGCCGAACTGATTGAACGGGTAAGAGATGGCAACTGGAACCCTGAGGGGAACGAGGCAGACAGAGAGGCGCGTAATGCCATGGCCGCACGGGGATATTATCAAGCGTTCCAGGCGGTAAAAGAAAGTATCAAGAAAATCCTGGCCGGGGAAAATGCAGGAGAGGTAACCGATACCGATCATTCAGACTGGTACCGGGAATTATTCGCCCCCAGTGTTGTTGCCGGATTATTAAAACCATCCGACCTTGCCGGATACCGGAACAGTCAGGTATATATCAAAGGGTCAATGCATACGCCGCTTAGTGGCGAAGCGGTACGCGAAGCCATTCCCGCATTGTTTGAATTGTTACGCAATGAAGACAATGCAGGTGTCCGGGCAGTGCTGGGGCATTTTATCTTTGTCTATATCCACCCGTATATGGATGGCAACGGACGCATCGGGCGTTTTCTGTTTAATACCATGTTGGCTTCGGGCGGGTATTCATGGACAGTTATTCCGGTCGAACAACGCGATGTGTATATGGCGGCACTGGAACGCGCCAGTGTTGATGGTGATATTCAAGAATTTGCAAGCTTCTTGGGTAAGCTCGTGGGAAAAAGTTCAGGTTGATACCTTAAGTACAGTACTACGAATTGCCACGACATGGTTTAGACTGACATTTCAGGTACTAAAAAGATCGGAAAAGTGTTTGCATTTAGTCTTAATTGTTCCCGTTTAAACTCCCAATACCAGGATTCGAACCTGGGACCCCCTGCTCCCAAAGTAGGTGCGCTACCCGGAACACTCTACAAAAATATTTATACGAAGATGCTATTAGTTTATATTCTTGGATCAGAAAACTTGTAAGCCATAAAATGGAAACTAACAAATATTCAAAAACTCAAAGTCACTAATCATAAATAAATATGGAAGAACAATATGGATTCAATAAAAACCTAAGAAAATGACTTAAAGCTTAACTGTTTATAATCTTAGATTTTTAGTTCTCTTTTGACCATTAATAAAGTTTGCCAATGAGTCAAAATCCTCCAATAATAAGTTCGATACTTCTCCGGTTGGCTCCACTTTTTCAAAATGCACATCAAAGCAAACTCCTGTAAATATCACATTTACAGGAGTTTTTTGTTTTTAGCTCCTGCAAAAAAATGCATATGCAAAGGGGGCAAAAAGGGGGCAGCACCTTTTCGCTCAATTGCCCCCTTTTGAGAGCGCATTTCTCTAATATGCAGTACTTTGCGTTTCGGGTTCTTCCATTGCTAAAATACTTTTACAAACAAAAATTAAATTTATTTGCAATGAAAAAACAAGAAACTTTTTCGGTTCGCTTTTTTGTCAGAAAAAGCAGAGTAACAAATGAAGAATTTGGTCCTCTATTCGTCAGAATTACAATTAATTCAAGTCGAATTGAAATTTCATTGGGCAAAAGTGTAGCAACAGAAATTTGGCATGAAAAACTTCAGAAATGTAAAGGGAAATCTAACGAAGCCCGATTAATAAATGATTATCCAATGTCGTTTAGTTAGTGATTCACTATAATCGTTTGTAATTCATCGAATAAGGCTTCTTAGGTCTTTTATTTCTTGGATTAATCCGCCCCGGTCTGATGATTTCCCGGGTGTTCCAGATCAACAAGTCAAAGGCATGAAGAGCTTCCTTGTATTTTTTATGGATAAAGGTTGGCACCAGCATATCCATTACGGTTGCCAGGGCATTGGTCCGGTTAATCTTTTGTCCGTGTTTGCGATCCTGGCTGGCTTGGTATTCTGCAATTACCTTTTCTTCAATGGGATGGGCATAGGCTGCACAAAGTGTCATCAAAAATACTTTAGCATAGAAATCCTGTTTTACCGCCCTGTCCGTTTTGCCGGAAAAGTTCTCCAACTCAATACGGCTTTTCAATAATTTATAAGCCTCTTCCTCATTCCACCGGTAATGGTAAAGTTGCTCAAAATCACTGTAAAGGTAGATCCGGTCATCTGTCAGCGATGTGCAGAGTACCTCTTTCTCCCCGTTTTCGAGTTCAACTTTGATTAGCCTGCAGGTTATTTCTGTGTCCCACATATGGGGAAAGTCTTTCAGCTTGTTGCGGTCCTTTTTGGGCAGGGCAAAGGTTACGATCCTCTCCTTGTCGGTGCTTTCGGTAAATTCCTTTACTTTCAGCCACCAGTCTTCTTTAAGTCGGACACAAAACTCAATCCCCCTGGCCTTCAACAAAAAGAGCAACCAAAAGCTGGGATATCCCCGGTCGAGCAACAATAGATCACCTGCGTTGACCTTGTCCAAATGTTCCATCAGCAAGTCCCGCTCGCTCGAAGCATAAGGTGCTATTTGCGAATCGATCGTTACCATGTTTAATGGATCGTAAAGTAATGAACCTATAGCAAGGGAGCGGGGACTGTCGGCTTTCGGCCCAAATTGGTGCACCCCAAACTCCTGGGCAACCGACGGGTGATTAGGTAAAACCAGGCGTGTGCCATCAACTGCAAGCAACCGCATCTTGTGCCACTCATAGTAAGATGCCCCTTCGTAAAAGGTATTTACGGCGATCTCGTTCAAACGCTTAAATGCCTCCGGTTTCAGCTTTGCCCGTGCTTGCGTAAATGCTCCCTTGGTAACTTCCCTGATGTTGAAGTCACTTTGGGAGGCTTCCTTGAAGAAGCGGTCCAACTCACGCTGTATGGAACTTTTAAACTTAAGCACCAACAAGATTATTGTTTTGACGGGCAATTTTCTCTTACGGGTAAACACCCCTTCTTTGCCGTCTTTAAAACGACTGTTAAATTGCTTACTGTCAATTTCATAGTCGATATGTTCCGTTAATGTTTCCCGATAATCCGGTTTTTTGTTGATACTTGGGTTACCCCCTTTATACCCTTACAAAATAATCAACCTTGGGCGAATTACAAACTTTTCAAAGAACTATTTTTTATCAAAACACCAGTAAAATAGCCTAATTCAGCCGCTTTCCTTAACTAAACGACATTGATTTACTGGAATTAACAACCTTCAAGATAACTGAAATTAGGCATCGCCTTATCATTGAAGGAAAAGTGATTACTGCAGAACTGCTAAGATCAAGGTATAAAGGATTACCCGATGCTGATGAAATTCATAAGCCTACGATTCTGGAACTTTATGAAATTCACAATAATAAATTAAAAGAGCTTATTGGTATTGACATTGCAAAAGCAACTTATAAAAGACATAGCACTTCCAAAAGACATGTTGCTGCTTTTATCAAATACCTTTATGGAAAGGATGATTTAGTACTTGACCGAATAGATTATAAATTCTTGAATGACTATGAGCATTATTTTAAAGTTGTAAGAAAATGTAATCACAATTCCACAATGAAATACATTAAGAATTTAGGGAAAGTGATTCGCTTAGGCTTGGCTGAAGATTATATGACTAAAAATCCATTCGACAAATTTAAACTCACCTACAAAACAGTGCAAAGGGATATTTTGACAATTGAAGAGGTAGAGAAACTGGTTAAAATGAAAATTCCGGAAGAACGTTTGGATCATGTTCGGGATCTTTTTGTTTTTTGCATTTATACCGGATTGGCATTTGTTGATGTGACCAATTTGAAAATGGAACATTTGGTGAAGACAAAGGATGGAACCACATGGATTAAGAATTCCCGTTGTAAAACCAGTGTGTCCTTTTTAATACCACTTTTGCCTATTCCTGTACGTTTAATTAAGAAGTATGACGGCTTTTTCAAGCGTGATATTGATGGTTCTGTAATGCCCACATTAAGCAATCAGAAATACAATTCTTACTTGAAGGAGTTGGCAATACGGGCAAAAATTTCAAAAAACCTGACTTCTCATTTGGCCAAACATACTTTTGCAACAACTATAACCCTAAACGAAGGTGTTCCTCTAGAAGTTGTCTCCAAAATGCTTGGACATTCTGATACAAAAACCACCCAGATTTATGCAAAGATTCAGGAGAAGGCAATTATGAATGGCATGAAGAATCTAATGGATAAATAAGATAAATCTATGAAAAGGGTAAAGGTTTAGACTAAATAACTCTTCCATACAAATTCATACGTCCTGCTTAACTGATTTTTGGTGCTGAATCAGTAAAGGCAGGACGCTTTTATTGTTCTATGGTTCTTAATGCCAATAAAATCTATTCTACATTATTATTTGTTGGGTATTATGTTCTATCTTAGCCCTAGTCAAAAAATTAGCATTCCTGTTTTGAAATCATTCCATCCAGAAAGGATTCTTTTTCCCATGAGAATTTCAATCGATCTATTTTTAAGTAACGATTAGAATTTAATGTCGTATTTGAGACCAAAATTATTCAAAACGTACGACAAGCGTTCTTTGAGATTCTGAAAACTGAGATAAGCTTCAAAAGGCAACCATTGATATTTGATTCTCCGCCACAGGATTTCTATCAGGTTCAATTCCGGAGAATATGGAGGGAGGAAATAAATCAATAGATCATTTTTTCTCCACTCTTCAATTTTTGCCATGAACTTTTTAGATTTATGGATCGGTGAATTATCAAGTATGACAACAGTCCTTTTAACTATTTGCCCCATAAACTTATCCATAAAACCGATGAGCTTATCAGAATTGAATGTCGTTTCGTTCACTTCAAAAAACAGTTTGTTTTTGCGGTTCATCAAGCCCACAACATTTAGGAACTTTCCTTTGGAAGCGGGTAATAATATCAGGTTTTCTTTTGTTTGCCATGCGTATGGCACATTTGGTGTAAGTCCAAAATGACTTTCATCGCCAAAATAAAGATCTATGTAACCGCTATCTTCCAATTCTTTAAGGCTTTTTATTTGTTGCTGTTTAAGTTCAAAGTCATTTTGGTTGCGTTTGCTTTTTAGCGACAGCCGGGCCCTCTTCCAGATATAGCCCAGTATCTTTTAAAAAATTCTGCAAAGTCTTTTTGCAGATTACGATATTGTGCTGTTCCTCAAGATAGGCCAATACATTTTTTAAGTTACGGTTGTGTTCTTTTAATTGCTTCTCAACCTCTGGCTCAAGGCCTTTTAGCCGGGTCTTAACTCCTCGTCCGGGTTGGATGGGAAGAGAGTCGAGACCGTTTTTCGCCCAGCTGTCAAGCCAACGTTCGATGGTTCTTCTGTTTACATCAAAAATGCCCGAAAGATCAGTGATCGTTCGTCTTTGATGGGATAAAAGCAGACAATGGCTGCGTTTCCTGACCGTATTATCAGTACTGTTCTTTTGAAGCTTCTTGAGTGCTTCTATCTCTTCTTTTTTTAGTGATACATATCTCATAATGAGATAAATATAGCTATTTTATTGCATTAAACCTACAAAATAAGACATTATATTATTCTTAATACTTATTCCCAGAAAACAGCAACATTTGTACAAGTACGGATAAAAAATTAATGACCTAAGGCCATTGAAGCATCATTCAATGGCCTTAGCTAAATTTCCATATAAAAGCTTTATTCCGCAGAACGGCAGAAGAAACAAACAGACACGCAAAACACCGCTTGAATAGTCAGCAAGCCAACACCTTATTCTACAGGCGTAGTTTTTCCTTTCACCTGAAAACGTTTCGCAATGGTGGTGGTAGTTGCGGCATCCAGCCTTCCCGAGAATCCGGCTTGCTCACCACCGATAGCCAAGGTAAACCAGCCCGGCTCAATCACCCGTTGTTCCTTTTTATTGATGAGCGACAACTGCCGGGGCTCCAAGATAAAATGAACAGTCTTGGTTTCGCCCTTTTTCAGATGAACGCGTTCAAAACCTTCCAACTGCCGAATCGGGCGCGGTGTTGACGCTTTTTCATCGGTCAGGTACAACTGCACCACCTCGTCGCCATCCCGGTCGCCGGTGTTGGTTACTTCTACCGAAACAGCTACCGGTTCGTTCACATTCACTACTTCAGGAACGATCAGGTTCGCATAGTCAAAAGTGGTATAGCTTAAGCCATAGCCAAACGGATAGAGCGGCTCTCCCCGGAAATAACGGTAGGTACGGCCTTCCATGTCGTAATTTTCAAAGTCGGGCAACTGTTCCACCGACTGGTAATAGGTTACCGGCAAACGGCCTGCCGGATTGTAGTCGCCAAACAACACGTCGGCCACGGCATTCCCTCCTTGCTGCCCCGGATAACCAGCTGTAAGAATAGCGGGTACATGCTCGGCCGCCCAGTTGATGGACAAGGCGCTACCGTTGATCAGTACCAGCACCACCGGCTTTCCGGTAGCGACAACAGCTTGCATTAGTTCTACCTGCTCTTTGGGTAAGTTCAGGTTGGTGCGGTCGCCACCAGCAAACCCTTCAATATGAATCGGCATTTCTTCCCCTTCCAGGCGCTCGTTCAGACCCAGGGTCAGCACGACCACATCGGCTTGTTTCGCTGTTTCGATAGCCTCTTCCAGCATATTTTCCTGCGGAACGGCCCAAAGCAAACGGGCGGTTGCGTCACCATAGTAGTTGCGGTAGTCGGCCTGAATGGCATAACGTTTTCCAGCTTCCAGTTCAATTTTTACCGGGTTGATGGTGGCATGGTGTTCATGGTTTCCACCAGTCACCTCTTTGTCATCCACGGTAATTTTCAGATACGGCTTGCCCCAATCGCTCAGGTAATACAGACCCGTTTTAGGAGCAACGATATAGCCTGACCAACGAATACTAAACTGACCGGTTTCCAGGCGTGGATCCGGTGTTCCCAAATCCCACACAAAGTCAACCTGATCATCTGTTTGGGTGAATAAAGCTTGTCCTTCGAAATCGCTGTTCGCAAAATACTCCCCGGTTAAGCCTTGCTCACCATCTTCGGTTTGCAGGTAGATGGAAGGAATGGGCTGCATGGCTGGAACGCCTTCAGCCAAGTGGCTTCCCTGGGCATACAGCACCTTCGTTTGCGGGGTTACTTTGTTGCGGACACCACTCAACACAGTCACCGGACGGCTGGGGATTCCATTGTAATTCCCCCACAGCGACTGCACATCGTCCGCGTTGGGACCAATCACCGCCAGGGTCTTTAGTTTTTTTGAAAGGGGTAAGGTATTTTGTTCATTTTTTAGCAGCACAATGCTGGCTTGAGCCGCCTCACGTGCCAACTGATCATGCGCCGGGTTGTCATTCACATCGAAAGGAATTTGCGCGTACTCCACCCGCTCCATGGGATCAAACATACCCAACTTAAAACGAGCCATAAACAAACGTTTCACGGCAATGTCAATCTCCGCTTCTGAGATCAGTTCCCGTTGAAGCGCCTCTTTCAAGGCCGGATAGGAATCGCCGCAATTTAAATCGGTGCCACGTTTGACAGCCAGGGCCGAGGCCGAAGCCGCATCCGGCTCCAATTTATGGTATTTCCAAATGTCGGAAATAGCCCCGCAGTCGGACACCACATACCCATCGAAGCCCCACTCGTCGCGCAGAATGCTGAACAGTTCGGTGCTGGCGCAGGCGGCCTCACCCCGAAAACGGTTGTAAGCGCCCATCACAGAGTATGCGCCGGCATCGACCACCAGCGTTCGAAAGGCAGGCAGGTACGTCTCACGGAAATCGCGTTCGCTGACACTCACATCAAATTCATGACGCAGCGGCTCGGGTCCTGAGTGTACCGCAAAATGTTTGGCTGTAGCCACCACTTTCAGATAATCCGAGTCGCCGCCTTGTAAGCCCAGCACAAACTCTTTTCCCATTTGTCCGGTCAGGTACGGGTCTTCGCCGTAGGTTTCGTGTCCCCTTCCCCATCGTGGATCGCGGAAAATATTGATATTGGGTGACCAAAAAGTCAGGCCCTGGTAGATACCCCGTTCTCCACGGCGCACGAACTCGTGGTGTTTGGCACGGGCTTCATCCGAAATAACCGACGCCACCCGGTTCATCAATGGCTTGTCCCAGGAGGCGGCGATGGAAATAGACTGGGGAAATACGGTCGCGTAACCGGCACGAGCCACCCCATGTAAACTTTCGTTCCACCAATTGTATTTGGGTACGCCAAGACGATCAATCGCAGGTGAGGTATACACCAGCTGGTCGATCTTCTCTTCCACCGTCAGACGGGATACCAAATCCTCCACCCGTTGTTCAACCGGTAAATCCGGATTCTGAAAAGGGAATTCATATTGCGCAAATGCATTCAAAAACAAGCCTGTAGCGAAGGCCAAAATCAATGTTATCTTTTTCATATAAGTAGTGCGAATAATTTAGTGTCATGTTTCGAGTCTTTAACAATCTGTGATAAAAGCGAAACCGAAAATATCAAATAGGTCCGTGACCTTACGTTGGTTTTACCTGTTCTGTTCTGGTAGGCAAATATAGGCGTTTTTCAGGACTCCTGCCAAATCAAAATGGATGATTTCCTGCGGCTCAATGGATCCGAAAACAAAAAAAAACCGGACACGAATTAAACTGGTCCGGTTTTATCACTCCCTGGTCTATTTCAGAAAAGCCTTCACCACCATGACCTGTCCTTCTGACTCGTTGATTAATCGATAGGAATTGGCTGCTGCCGGAATCACAAAGGTTTCGGCATAATTAAACCGCTGCTTTAACCCACTTGCTATTTCAACAAGAATACTGCTTCCCTCCACCAACGAAAGGACGTGGCATTTGTTTTCTGTTTCCACCTCAACTTCAGAATTAAAATGAAAGCGATGCACATCGTAGCTATGCTGTTCGTGTGTTGGCAAATGGAATAATTTCCAATCGTTCCCTTCTTTTAACACATAAGGGTGAGCGACGAGTTTTTCCCGTACATAATCCCCTTTTCGGTCGAAATTCAAATTATCCATTCCCCTTTCAATGTTGATGGGGCGTGGCGTTCCATCCATATCGAGGCGCAGCCAGTCGTACATTTTGAAAGTAAAAATGTAGGGTGTCGTGCTGATCTCAAGCACCAGGTTGTTCGTCCCCGAACCATGAATGGTCCCCGGAGGAATCAGAAATAAATCATGCTTTTTCGAGTCCAGCACCTGCACATATCGGGTAATGTCAATCGGCTTCTTATTTTCAAAACTGTCCGTCAAATCGGCTTCAAAAGCCAGGGGATCGATATCCTTCTGAAATCCAAGGTAGCATTTCGCATCCGCAGCAGCATCCAAAATATAGTAGGTTTCTTCCTGGGTGATATTTTCGCCAAAATGCTTTTGAATGTATTCGACCTGCGGATGGCACTGAATGGACAGGTTGCCGCCATCAAAGGTATCCAGAAAGTCGAAGCGAATGGGAAATTCAAGACCATACTGATCCGCATGCTTTCCCAGCACGGCTTCACTTTCCTGAAACATCAGGCTGTCGAAGGACACTTCCAGCAACAAGCCGTCGCTTTCCAGCAGCAGACCATTTTCGGGCACAATCAGTTCGAACGACCAGGCATAATTAATCACCTCTTTATTTAAGCCCGCTATCTTCTCCTTCATCCATTGCCCTCCCCAGGCTCCGGGTTCAAACCAAGGTCGAACACGAAACAGGTTGGTCGCCATCGTTCGCAAAGCCTTGCGCAAATCAGCACCTGTCATCCAGCTCATCGCGTCCGGCTGTTGCCCGTCTACCATAAAGTCGATTTGAGGGAGCAAATCTTGCTTGTGCTTGTTTAAGACCACCCAATCAACAAAATAAAACCGCTTGTACATGGTTTTTATGTGATTCGCCATGGAAGCTCCAAGATTGGTCATCATCTCAGCTCTTGCCCGAAACTGCAATTCATTCTTGGGCAGATCGACGTACACCAAGCAGGCATCCCATCCGGCCAAGGCAGCTCCGTAGCCAATCAGGATGTCCAGATCAGTATCTTCCGAAGGAGTGAGCTGTTCTAGCTTTTTTGAATCAAAAAAGTCGGCTAAGGTCAATCTCGTCCGGGTACCGAACAAAGGATCGTCGCCGCCAAGAAACGGTTCAATTAACTGATCAATTTCAATTTCCGGCTTTAAGGCAGCCGAAACATCCGTCCAACGAACCGTTTTGCCAAGCACCTTTAGTTCGGCATCCAGTTCATCTTTCAGCAGTTCAAAAAAAACACCTTGGTAACCATCAATCACCACGCATGTTTGCTGACTGATCGCCTGAGCCATACCCTTTAAGCCAGTTTGAATACTTCCGGCTGCCAGGCGCAGACTTGGGTAAATATCATAAGTCCCGGCTTGCTGATCAGGTTTTGTTACTGGTCGCAGAAACTGGTCTGTTTTTCTGTAGTTCTTCATTCTTTATTTTCCTTGATTATATTATTCTATCCCCCAACGCTTGCTGGGTTGATCCGAAGGCTTCAGGATCAGATGTCCACCCTGAATAAATTCGTTCCAGGGCAGCTGAAAACTTGTGTGCGCATGGCCATTCAAGCTGGCAGACCGGATATAATGCTGCTTTGCCGGATCGCCTTTGACTTCGATGATAAATTCCTTTCCGGAATAAAAGTCCGGATGGAGCTGGATACGAACTTTTTGAAACAAGGGCATGCCCAGTTGCAAGTTAGGTTCAACATCGCTTCCCCCCTTCACATCAAACAAGCCCATACCGGCCATTACATACCAGGCACCCAATTGTCCCTGGTCTTCATCCTGCCCATAGCCATAACCATGAATACCATCAGTCCCATAAAAGTCGTTGCAGATTTGGCGCACCCATTTTTGGGTTAGCCACGGAGCCCCTGAAAAGTTAAACAGCCAGGAAATATGCAGACTCGGCTGATTTCCATGGTTATACACATTCTCCAGCCCCGCAAAAGCATCTATATTTTTTCCTCCGCCAAAGCCGGTTTCCTGTGCTTTCTGAAATAGAGAATCCAAACGCTCATTAAACTTTTCACGGCCAATTTTCTCAATCAAGCCTTCAGGATCGTGGGGAACGTAGAAGGTGTACTGAAAGGCGTTTCCTTCCTGAAAACCACGCCACACCTGATAGGGATCAAAATTGTCGAGGAAGTTACCCTCCATGTCCTTCGGAGTGATAAAGCCTGTGGATGGATCGAACAGCTTTTCCCATCCTGATGAAAGGCCGATGAGTTGCTGATAGGCCGTATCTTTCTGCAAGCTTTGCGCCATCTGCGCTGCGGCGTAGGCGCTAAAGCTGTACTCCAACGTATGCGAAGCCGAAAATTGTGAAGCCACCGCCGACGATCCGGTGTAATAGGCACTATTTTCGGCATAGGGCACATAGCCCCGTTCCAGGAACACCTGCGTATCAGCCTTGCCCACTCCCTCTGGGCGATTTTGCCAACCGGTTTCATTTTTCAAGACCGCTTCAAAAGCCAGATCAACCGGATAGTTTCGAATTCCCCGATTATAGGCAGAGGCAATCACCTGCCCCATAAAGTTGGTACCTACACCGGACACAAATTTAGAGGTCGCGATTCCATCGGCCAGCCAGTCACAATCGCGGTAAACATCCAACTGGCAGTTCACAAATTCATTCAAATAATCGGGATAAGCAATCCCCCATAGTTGGGTGAGGTTCCAGAATGCTCCCCAAACCGCATCCGTATTATAATGATGATACAAAGGTTTCCCCTGTTCGTCAAGCGGGATTTGCCCAATGACACCATTATTTTGCACGTAGGCACCATTGCAATCGCTGGCCAGCCCACGTCCTAAAAGCGCATGGTAAAGCCCGGTGTAGAATTTGACCCGATCCTCCGCTTGCCCACCTTCAACAGCAATGCGGCCCAGCATGCTGTTCCAATATTCCTGCGCTTGCTTTTTCGCTTGATCAAAATCCAGATCAGCCGCTTCCGTTTGCAGGTTGAGCCGGGCATTGGCGATGCTGGTGTACGACAAGCCAAACTTGACGGTAACCGACGCCTCTGCTTCGGTTTCAAAATTGAAATATAGGCCACAGCCCGGGCCTTGCACTGATTCACACGATGGCTGGATTTTCTTGCCTACAAAGGTGCCAAAACCATCAGGCACCTGATCCAACTCGGCGACAAAATACATTTTGATCTGTGCTCCCGCCTGATAATTTTTGACATACTCGGGTAAAGTTTGCACAAACCCCTCAAAGGTAGAATCTGACACCTGGCGCACAAAAGCATCGGTCACCGCACCACTTTCGCCCTGCCGGTTGCCAATATCAAAAATTAGATGCGCCTGTTTAGTCTCCGGAAAGGTGTACCGATGAAAAGCTACCCGGGGTGTAGAAGTTAACTCCGCCAGAACGCCGTAATCATCGAGTTCAACCCGGTAATAGCCAGGCTGAGCCAGTTCTGTCTCTCTCGAGAAACGTGAACGGTAACCCTCATCAGGTGATTCCAGACTCCCAGGAGTCGTTTGCAAGTTCCCCACTGTGGGCATCACTGCCACTCCGCCAATCTGGAACTCATGAAAATTCACAAAACTTTCGATGGAAGTATGCCGCTGATCATATCCCACAGCTTCCCAGCCCCACTTATTTCCATAGTGCCCGTTGGTTGATGCGGCCGGTTTGGCCATCCCAAACGGATTGGCAGCCGGCGTGTAGAAAAACCATCGGGAATGAGCTGATCCGATATTCGGGTCAACCTCATCGATATAACTTGGTGCTTGTGCCCAGCGGCCTATGGTCCAAAAGGCAAACAAGAATGTCAACAATCTAAATCTCATCATACTTTATTTATTTTTTTAGAAACCATAAAACCAGAGTTTACTGACCAGCCAAAGCCGCTTCCAACTGCTGGATGGCCACATACAACACACCAGCCGAACCACGGAAGGTACCGGATCCTTCTGGTTTATTTTCCACGGTATACCACTCGTAAAATCCATCATTTTCCATGACCCTTTGTGTCATCGGCAACAATTGCTCATAGGCTTCCTTCACAAAGCCATACTTTACCAGCCGCTGAATCATGCGACCTCCAAACCAAGTCCAGTCACCACCATTCTGATAACCATACGGATACATCCCCTTGTTTTCAAAGAAGCCTTCCGGATAGGGAGGATAAAGAGTTAATCCAATGGAGCCAGCACCCGATGCTTTTACGTTTTCAATCATTTTATTGAGCGAAACCTGAATCTGCTCCTTTGAAAGCAGTCCTGCTTCGATGGCCACAGCTGTGCCTCCGTGGTAGTATATTTGGTTCTCATCGAATTCAGCAGGAAAAGGAGATCCATACAGGTAAACATGCGGGATAAATTTTTGATTTTTACTGTCCCACAGGTATTTCATCGTGTTTGTTGCGATACCATCACAAATAGAGCTCCACTTCTCTTTCATTTCGGGAAGAAGTTCCATTATATTATTCAATGCAATAATCAACATCGCATTGTCATAAATATCAAGGCAGAACTTCGTGTCATCCGTAATATAAACTCCCCAGGGATGGCTATGCTGAACATCGCCCCAATCGGCTGTGGTTGCTCCATAAATCAATCCATAGGGATCACTCCAACGATGATTCAGTAAACATTCCATCGACCATTCCAAGCGTTGAGCAACGGTCTTATCGCCTATTTTCTCGTTCAGAAAGGCGGTGTCACCAGTTTCCTTCACATACTTGTAAACGGCTTGTACCAATGAGGTCTCATGGTCGGTCTCCACTGTATTTTTATGCCCGGCATAATTGGGTTCCAGCTCGGTGAAGATATACTCGTAACCCCCTTCCGATTCTTTCGCATACTCGCTCGGAATAAACCCGTCCACAATGTTCCCATCGTCACCTTGCAAGCGGAAGAAGACACGTAGATTTTCCTTCAAAGTTTCATTGGGATAAACTTCTGCAGAAAGTTCGATAAACGTATTATAATCACGGATCCAAACTTCTCCATAACCATCGCCGGCGTTAAAACCGGTTTTTACTATTTCAAGCGCTTTCTTTTTGGTAAAGGCAATGGATTCGTTTTCGCGCACTCTTTGAGCTAACTCTTCGGTTGACAGCCGCTTTTCTCCAGGCCGACAGGACACCAAAAGGAAGATGAGCAGATAAAATACAATCGCTGATTTCATCTCATTAAATTGGTTTAGGATTTCACTTGTTAAAAATTGATATTTACATGGTTGCCAGACAAGGAGCTACCCGTTTCCAAAAATCGGGTTCAGCCAGGCGTGCGCTTCCAATAATGGCAGCCTTTTCCTTCAGCTCCGAAAGATCAATCCGAAGGCTTAAGCCGGTCTTTTGAAGTGCCTCATCCATGGCCGGTTGAAACAAGTTGAAAGCATTAGCAATATTTCCGCCAATCACCAGCACTTCAAGGCCAAACTTCTCCAGCCAAGGCTGAAGCAGCTCGACCAACTTCTGCCCAAAATCATCAAAAATCAATTGCGCCTCTTTTTCACGAGCCGCAGCTTCGGCCACTGCCTTGGCGCCAGAGACGGTTTTCCCTGTAGCATCTTTGTAGCGTGCAATCAAGCCACGGGTAGAAAAGTAATCATCGGCGATGCCGTTTTCGAAAGGCAAATGCCAAATACATCCCTGATCGGGAACTTCAGTTCCGGTGGTGACTGGCAAACTATCTTTTAAGAAAGCGGATCCAAAGCCCGTTCCCAGGGTAATAGCAAGTGAATGTCTTGATCCTTTGGCTTTCCCGGCCCAATCTTCGCCAATGGCAAAGGCCGTGGCATCGTTGATGAAACGGATAGGAAAATCGGCCGGCAATTTCAAATACGCTCGCAGGGCTTCCGGAACATTCAGTCCGTAAATATTTTCGTACTTGTTGTTTTCGCCGGTAAAACGCGGAATCCCGTTTTGGTAGTCGAAAGGCCCAGGCATAGCAAAACCGATTCCGGCTATATTTTCGATTCCGGCCAGCCGAATGGATTCGGCGATGGTTTTTCCCCACGAGTCGATGATCACATCTGACTGGGCATGGTTATCCAGGTCGTTTTCAGCAAAGGTTTTGTTCAGAAATTTTTCTGACTCCCAATTAAAAGCGGCGCTGCTTATATGGCTTCCGCCAACATCAACGCCAATGGCAATTTTCTTCATGGTTTTTATCTTTTTATATCAATGGTATAAGCAAATTTATCGGCACAATAAAACCCAATGTTGTATTCCAATGGCCGGTCTCCCGGATCATAAACCAGTCGCTCGCGCACCAGAACCGGGTCACCCACTGCAATGGAAAGCCTCTTGGCCGTAATACTTGTTGCCAGTCGTGCTTTGATCTTTTCTTTGGACAAGGAAGGCGCCACATGAAAATCATTTTCCAGAATCTCGTATAGGGGACGCGTAAAATCCTCTTTTCCGGTAAGACCGATTCGCGGATGAAAATAACTTTCAAAATACACGAAAGGCCCGGCATCATCACCACGAATGCGACTTAAACGTAACACCCGGGTCTGCTCTTCAATCTTGAAAAACGAAGCCAGCTTCTTGTCGCCCGCCACCCAGTCAGTGTTCAAGCTGAAGTTTTTAAATTGAACCCCACGCTCATTCATTTCCTGTGTAAAGCTGTGCCAATGTTCTAAGTGGGTTGTCACTGTCTTTTTTGCCACTTTGCTACCCACCCCCTTTTTTCGGACAAGCAAACCTTCGTATTCCAACTTGTTTGTGGCCTGCCGGAGCGTATTTCGTGAAATCCCCAGTTGCCTGGCCAGATCAATTTCCTTGGGCAGGAAGCCACCATCCTGATATTCGCGCAGTTCAATCATTTTCCGGAACAGGCCTTCTACTTGAGCATGTAACGGAACGGGGCTCTGATGGTCAATTGCCAATTTCATTCGAAAAGCTATTTTATTTGTTCATATGTTTGAACATACTAAATTAGACTATTTATTTTAGAAACAAAACAAACCACCAAAAAAACTGCCACTTGTTTTCACAAGCAGCAGTTAAAAAAATTCAGAATGATTTGATGATAAGTGTTTTAATTCTCCAATAGTTTGATAAAGTAGCCACCCACTACCGATCGGGCCTGGAAGCCTACCTGTCCTGCATCGGGTGTTTCGTACCAGTCTGACATGGGCACCCGGTCAGGAGTTTCGGTCACAAAGGCATGCAACGGATCGATGAACTTCTGGAAAGTCTCCTTGTCATCGGCCAAAGTTGCGGTCCACACAATCCAGTCACTCTTCGTGTAGGTCCTGCGGTTGTCCAATGGCAAACCATACTTGTTTTGCTTGGTCAGGTAATAGGCAATTTCGGTTTGCGCTACCTCGGCCGGAAAAATATCCAGGTCCATCAGCTTGTCCCATACCAAGTTGTACTTCTGGCTCCAGGTTCCGGGCTGATCAAAAGTCAGGCGGTAGTGGTCACCGTCATCGGCCATTTTCATCCACTCCTGCGCCATGCGTTTGGCTTCGGACGTGTATTTTTCGGCAATCTCTTCTTTACCAAGCATTTTGGCCAGTTTTCCATAGCTGGCAATACCCATAATGGCTTTCACCGACAGGTTCACGTTGTGGGCAAAGTGACCGGCAAAATCATCGGTACACAGCTGGTTATCCGGGTCCAGCCCATTTTCCAGCAGGTAGTTGGACCAGGTGGTCAGTGCCTCCCAGTGCTCGGCTGCATAGTCGGCGTTGCCTTCCATTTCGGCAATGGCAGCGGTTAGAATCACCATGTTGCCCGATTCTTCAACCGGCATGTCGCCACCATACGTTTGTCCGTTGGCCAGCGGGTAGGTACCCACGTCGTGTGCTGCAAAAGGCTTAGTCCACTTGCCGCTTTCGGTATAGTAGAAAATCGGGTTAAGCATGCCTTTCAGCAAATCGGGGTTGTATTTCAAATACAAAGGAGCTGACGGGTAAGTCACATCAACGGTACCAATGGAGCCGTTGCTGAAGTTTTCCTTCGACAAAAACAAAATATTGCCCTGGGTATCTTTCACCAGCTTATGCGCGGCAATACTCTGGCGAAAAGCCAGCACACACAGGTCGGCGTAGTTTTTACCACCGGCTTTCACGGTTTCTTCCCACAATTGGTTGTCAAACGCGGCGCTGCGGTTCATCACCTGGGCATACTCGGCTGAGGCAGCCTGAAGGGCATCGTTAATCGAAACGGTTCCTTCTTTGGTCCACCAGCCTTTCAGGTTGTCGCCAAAATATTGGATCGACTCCAGGTCATCGTAAGCCAGCATCACATAGCCGGAAGCTTCATTGGAAGCAACCGTTCCAAGCGATTTTACGCAAACCATGGCCGGCATTTGCTTACTTGGCCTGGCCGTCATTTTGTTTGTACCGACAACCGTTCCTGTTTGAATGAAGTCATCTTTAGCTTTGAAGTAATCACCCATTGCCAGGGTAGTATTTTCATCTTGATTGGCTGCCAAATAGAAATAGCCCCAGTCGATCCGAATGTTGTCTCCCTTCTTCTGAAGAACCGGTTGTTCAATCGTTCCGGTTTTAACAAAGCTGATTTCTCCAGTCTGTCCTTTGGTAACTTCAACATCCTGCGAGGGTTCGTTAACAGCCCACTCCGGCGTGGTTTCGAAATAGATCTGAACATCATGCTCGGTTCCATCGTTCGACACAACCTGGTAATTGATGTAGTTCACCGGGCGTGACAACAAGTCAAGGTCGTCGGGTAACAAAGGCGACACAAATTGAAGTTTTAGATCAACCGGCCCGCAGGAAAACTCGTAGTGCGTTTGCGTGGCCGAAAGCGAAACCTTGGTTTGCGTGGCTGCTTGCGCAAAAGCCTGTTTTTGATCGCTTTCAGTAAACAATCCAAAATCGACATAGGCCAATCCACCACGGTCGCGACAATGGGCGGCAATCACATTTTCGCCCGATTCATTCAGTAAGGAGGCATCAATTCTTAACACGACGTCTCTCCTTGCCCGGTTGCCGGTATTCACAATTTCCTTCCCATTCAGATACAATTCAAAATCGTCATCGTGAAAATACACAAAATAAAGCGGATCGGCTGGTGCCAGTTCCGGCATGGTGAACTCCCGGCGAAGCCAGATATCATCGGCATCCCAATTGGTTTTCGTAGCTTGGTGCCCGGGCGTACCAAAAGCGCCCGTTCCGGTTTGCCATGATTGATCATTAAAATCACCTTGCTCCCAACCTTTCGCAGGTGAAGATGTGGTGTACTTTGCCTGCCAGGCTTCTTCCTTTGATAAAGGCAACAAGGTTTTCCAGGGGATGTCTTCTTTTCCAAGAAAACGATACACTTGTCCATCTACTCGGATCGCTCCAATCAGCGAGTGCGTTTCGCCAGTCCAGTGTTTAACGGGTTCATCGAATAACTGGTCGGTCATTGACCAGGCGCTAATGTACGGGTCGATGGTGATTAACGGATAAGCTGGCGCACGAAGCCCTGAGCTTACCGTTTTTTTACTCTTTCCAGTCGTTTGCTGGCAAGCGCCCAGGAACAGTCCTGCGGCAATCACCACGAAGCTGAGATACAATTTTGTTTGCATGAAACTTCTTTTTGTTGATTTATCGTTTTTATGATTTCGACTCAACACAATCTACGGTTGTTCAGATTCTTTGAGCCAGATTTTTAATCTTCATCCTTTATAAAAGATTCTGATCAAAATTACTCACGAGCTCCGTACTTATTCTTATCCATCGCTCAAATTCTGACTAAAAAAGGTGGAGAACTAACGCGTAGCTCTCCACCTTTTCATCTCTCAAACTACTTATTTTCAATCAACTATTTCTCATTCGAAAACGAATAAGGAAAATCGGATGTTTGGGTTCCCCGCTTTTTGTTGGGTTTATCATCCATGTCAAAATTGATTTTTGCACCTTTCATCAGCTCATCGTACTTGAAGTAGTTTTTACTGTAAGACTTTCCATTCAAATCAATGGACTGAACGTAGCGGTTGTCTTTCCCATTTTTGGGTGCTTCAATGCTGATGGTCTTACCGTTTTCAAGCTCCACGGTAATTTTCTTAAACAGTGGCGCGCCAATGACATACTCGTCGGTTGCCGGGGCTACCGGGTAAAAACCCATCGCAGTAAACACGTACCAGGCCGAAGTTTGTCCGTTGTCTTCGTCACCGCAATATCCATCGGCTTGTGGCGTATACAGGCGATCCATCACTTCGCGAAGCCAGTACTGGGTTTTCCAGGGTTGTCCTGCATAATTGTACAGGTAAATCATGTGCTGGATGGGCTGGTTGCCGTGCGCATAGTTGCCCATGTTCATGATTTGCATTTCGCGGATTTCGTGAATTACACCACCATAATAGGAATCGTCAAAAATGGGAGGGACAACAAACACAGAATCCAGCATAGTGACAAATTCCTGTTTGCCCCCCATCAGGTCGATCAATCCCTGCATGTCGTGAAAAACCGACCAGGTGTAGTGCCAGCTGTTTCCTTCGGTAAAGGCATCGCCCCATTTAAACGGGCTGAACGGCGACTGGAAGGAACCATCTTCGTTGCGTCCGCGCATCAGACTGCTTTCCTTGTCAAATACATTTTTATAATTCATCGCCCGCTTGGCAAAAATCTCGATTTCACTTTCCGGTTTGCCCAGGGCTTTGCCCAATTGGTACACGCAATAGTCGGCAAAAGCATATTCCAAGGTCCGGGCTACGTTTTCATTGACACCCACATCGTAAGGAACATAGCCCAGTTCGTTGTAATAATCAACGCCATAACGGCCGACCGAGCTCATGGGGCCTTCGTGCCTAGTATTTTTCACCACAGCATCCCACAGGGTTTCAATGTCGTAGCCACGCAGTCCTTTCAGATAGGCGTCGGCAACAATGGTGGCGGAATTGGAGCCAATCATGCAATCGCGGTGGCCGGGGCTGGCCCACTCAGGCAAAAAGCCACTTTCCTTGTAGGTATTGGCCAAGCCTTCCTGTATCTTTTCATTCAGCGATGGATACATCAAATTGAAGAAAGGGAAGACAGCCCGAAAAGTATCCCAAAAACCGTTGTCGGTGAACATATAGCCAGGCAGGACTTCACCATTGTATGGGCTGTAATGCACCACATCGCCATTTTCATCATACTCATAAAACTTCCGTGGAAAAAGCAATACGCGGTATAAGGCCGAGTAGAACGTTCTAATCTGATCATCAGTTCCGCCTTCAACCTTAATGCGTGATAACTCCTTGTTCCAGCTGGCTGCGCCTTTCTTCTTTACCTGGTCAAACGAATCGTTGCCCAACTCTTTCAGGTTGCGCTCGGCTTGTTCGTAGCTGATAAACGACGATGCCACACGGGCATGGATCTTTTCGCCTTTGCTGGTTTTAAACTGGATCGCTGCGCCCACATGGTTGTCCTCCAGTTCCGTTTTGCCTTCCACAATTTTGTCCTTGCTCCAAACCTCGCTTTTCACAAACGGCTTGTCGAACACCACCACAAAATAGTTTTTGAAGTTGTCGGGCACACCACCGCTGTTGCGGGTGGTATAACCGATGATTTTGTTTTCCGAAGGAATCAGTTTCACATACGAGCCGCGGTCGAAAGCATCAACCAGCACATAAGACTCGTCATTTTCAGGAAAAGTAAAACGAAACATAGCAGCCCGTTCGGTGGGCGTGATTTCGGTCACCACATCGTAATCAGCCAGGTACACTTTGTAGTAGTGCGGCTTGGCGGTTTCGGCCTTGTGCGAGAACCAGCTTCCACGTTCATCTTCGTGAATGACCAGCTTTCCGGTCATTGGAAAAAGCGAAAACTGTCCGTAATCGTTGATCCACGGACTGGGCTGGTGGGTTTGTTTGAATCCGCGGATTTTATTGGCATCGTAGCCATACACCCAGCCATCGCCCATTTTAGCGGTTTGCGGCGTCCAAAAGTTCATCCCCCAAGGCATTGCAATGGCCGGATAGGTGTTTCCGTTGGATAGTTTAAATTCGGAATCAGTACCCATCAGGGTATTCACATAATCAACCGGTTGCAGATCCTGGGCATCGACTTTAGTAGCCGACACAAAAAAAAGCAGGGCTAATAAAAAAGTTAATTTTCTCATGGTTATTTCAATTATTTTGAATAATGACCGCAATTTTAAAAGTGTTCGGTTCATCATTGCGTTTAGGTACAATTTTGTACGTTCTATGAACTAATAAAATCAGCCGGTAAAAATTACTCACCGGCTGATTGCTATTTCTTTCTTCTGATATCGGAATGGTACATTTAATACGCTGAAGACGGTCGGGCTGACTGCGCTGCACCAAATGCCCGGTTTGGCTCCGGCCCCATCACAAACTTCAAATTTCCGCCATTAACGATGACCTCGTGCGAAATGTACGAACGGTCATACGCTTCGCCATTCAACTCAACGGATTGAATGTACAAATTTTCCGGGCTGTTATTTTCCGTTTGAATGGTAAAGGTTTTGCCTTCGGGAAGTGAAATTTCCGCTTGATCAAACAGCGGGCTGCCAAACACATAGTAGCCGTTGCCCGGGTTGACCGGATAAAATCCCATGGAAGAAAGAATATACCAGGCCGACATTTGTCCGCAGTCTTCATTTCCACTCAGTCCGTCAGGCTGGTCTGAATACAAAGTTTGACAAATCTCTCGCACTTTTTCAGCCGTTTTCCACTGCTGCCCCACATAGGCGTATAGATAGGTGATGTGGTGGCTGGGCTCGTTTCCATGTGCGTATTGTCCGATCAAGCCGGAAATATCAGCCGAAGCACCTTCCACCTTAATCGACTCAATGGAAAATAAACTATCTAACTTGGTAATAAAAGCTTCTTCGCTTCCAAACAGTTCCACCAAACCTTCCACATCGTGCGGAACCAGCCAGGTGTACTGCCAGGCGTTTCCTTCGCAATAATCGTCTTCGCGATGTTGCGAGTAGAAGGGATTGAACGGGCTTCTCCAACTGCCATCAGCCATTTTGCCCCGCATAAACTCCCGGTTCTCATCGAAATAGTGCTGATAATATTTAGCTCGTTTAGCGAAAAGCTCAAAGTCTTCGGTTTTGCCCATCGCTTTGGCCATCGCTGCAATACACCAGTCATCGATGGCATATTCCATGGCCCGTGCCACAGACTCCACCTGGCTGCCGGCCGGAATGTATTCAATTTCCTTGATGAAGTCCAGCCCCCGCTCATCGCGCATGGCAAAGGCCTTTACGGCTTCAAAGGCCAGTTCCGCATCAAAGCCATCGAAGCCTTTCAGGTAAGCATCAACAATGACCGGAACAGCATGGTAACCAACCATCGTGTTGGTTTCGTTGCCCATGAGGTGCCACACCGGCAACTTGCCTTGCTCCTGGTAAACAGCCAGCATCGAATTCACAAAATCGTTCACCCGCTCAGGCTGAACCAGCGTATATAAGGGATGCGCCGCCCGGTAAGTGTCCCACAATGAAAAGGTGGTGTAAGTTTCAAAACCTGGATTTTGGTGAACTTCACGATCAGCTCCGCGGTAGTCGCCATTCACATCGTTAAACAGTGATGGCGCAATCATGGTGTGATACAAAGCTGTATAAAATATTTTCTTGTCGGTTTCGTTTCCGGTTTTAATGTTGATTTTGGCCAATTCACGATTCCACTGCTGCTGCGCTTTTGCTTTCACGGCTTCAAAATCCCAATGATTGATTTCACTAACCAGGTTGTTGGCCGCGCCATCCATGCTGACCGGTGAAATGGCTGTTTTGGCCAGTAATTCGCCAGCACCTTCAAACTCAATGATGGCTGTAGCTATCCCTCGTTTATCCGAAGAATGAAGGATTTTAAAACGCTTGATTTCCTTCGAAAATTCGGTGCTGAAAAATACACGCTGGTCGTTGGCCCACCCCTTTGAAAAGCGGAATCCACGAATACTGGTTTCATTCACCTGTTCGATTAAGCCTTCGGTCAACTGATCCCATCCGGTTCCGTAGCGGAGGTCAACAATTAACTTGGAGTTGTCTCCTTCTTCAAAGTCATATTTATGAAAACCCACCCGTTCCGTCGCGGTCAGTTCGACATCAACCTGATGCCGATCAATATAAATGCTGTAATAACCTGGCTCCACCACCTCTTTGGCATGGGTGTAAGATGACTTCCAATCGTAAGGATTTTCCGGGTCTGATTCATACGTGTAGCTGCCGCCTACGGGCATAAACAATACATCACCCAAATCGCCAATTCCGGTTCCGCTGAGGTGCGTGTGTGCAAATCCAATCAAAATTGAATCGGAATAGTGGTAACCCGAGCACCAATCCCAGCCCTGGGTTTCGTTGTTTGGTCCCAGCTGTACAGCTCCAAAGGGAACGTTGGCACCAACAAAAACATGTCCATGGCCGCCTGATCCGATGTAAGGATCTACAAAATCGATTTTCTCTTTTTCAGTCGTTGTTTTCTGCTGCGAGCATCCGTTCCATCCGGCTATCGCCGTAAATAGTAGCAGGAGACCTGCGCTTCGTCTTAAGGTTGTCATATTTATTGAGGGTTTATTTTTTTCGGCCCTAAAGTTACCTTTAAAAATAAGCACCGCCAAAACTTTTGGCGGTGCTTGCTGTCTAATTCTAAAAAAGATTAATAACCTGTATTTTGAGTCAAATTCGGGTTACGCTGTCTTTCATTTTCAGAAATTGGAAAAAGCAAATGCCCTTCCTGAAAAGTTTTATTCCAAACCGTGGTATGTCCCACAACATTTTCAAAACTCACCTCGCCTTTATTGGCTTCAGAGGTGACCGGGAACATGCGTGTCCGCTGCACATCAGACCATATTTTGTACTCCAGCGCCAGTTCACGTAAGCGTTCCTTCCATACTTCTTCCACAAAAGCGTCAACACTCAAACCGGTTAGTTCCGCCTCAATCGCACTGCGATCCGTTTGCCAATATGCACGGGCACGAACATCAGCCAAATAACCAATGGCTTCATCGGTTACACCTTCCGACTGAGCAATAGCTTCGGCAGCAATCAACAACACTTCGGCATAGCGATAGACCACCATGTCCTTATTGTTCTGACCTGTTTCGAAAAGGGCTTCGTCGTTATGCCAGAGATAGGGCGAAGTCTCAAAGGTCTGAGTAATTTCTTCGCCCCCATCCATGTAGGTTAGACTTGAATGGAAATACTGTTTTTCCTGAATGCGCAAGTCATTCGTTTCGTCATAAATCCATAAAAACGCTGGCATCGGTTTATAGGCATTGTTGGTAATCGAATATTGAAAAATCCCCCAGGCCGTAGCACTGTTCGGATAGGACAGCGCGGGCTGCCAATAGTTTTCTGAAATACTGGCATCGTACTCAATCGAATAGATGTATTCATCTTGAACATCCGACGTGCGAATCACATTGTAGGCACTTTGCTCTTCGGTGGCACCATGATCGATGAGTGAGAAATTGCCACTGTTGATGATCGACTTTGCAGCCGTTGCAGCTGCAGCATAGTTATCATCCTGCACCGGGTAGCCGCTCACATTCAGATAAACATCGGCCAATACTGCTGCTGCAGTTGCTTTCGAAATCCGGAAGTCATTGTCTGTCATCGGGACATTGTCCAAGCCACCCTGCTCGACAGCAAATTCCAAATCTTCGACAATCTGAGCATAAACTTGTGCGACGGGAATCCGCTCCACATACAAGTCCTCCAAAGATGAGTAAGCTTCGAGAATCAGAGGGACGTCGCCAAAAGTCTTTACCAGGTAGAAATAATTGAAAGCACGAAAGAAACGAGCCTCTGCCATTAGTTGGTTGACTTCGTCCTCGGTAAGGTCTGGCGTATCCGGAATTCTGGCAATCGCTAAATTTGCTCTCGAAATGGCAAGATAGCACGCATCCCAGGCGCCATCAAAATAGCCGGCCAGGTTACTCCCATTCAGCGTTAGATTTTGACTGTGCTGCACATGGACTTCCTGTCCTTTGTAGTCGTTGTCAAACAAGCCCGACATGTAGCCGCCCAACATGACGCGACTTCCCGAATACACTCCGGTGCTATAAAATGTTGGTGCTCCGGTTCGGTATAACACATTCACCGCATTGTAAGCATGAGAGGGAAAGCTGAAGAACTGATCCACACTCATTTCACTTCGGGGTTCTTCCGTAAGAAAATCATCGCATGAGGTAAGAGCCGCGAGGGCCATGATAATGATTAGTATTTTTTTCATAATGTATTGCTGTTTAAATTCTATAATTAAAATTTAACGTTGACACCAAATGTAACCGTTGTTGGCTTAGGATACTGGAAGAAGAAAATGTTCTGTCCCCACTGATCGTCTGTCCATGAGGTCGCCTCCGGATCATATCCTTTGAAGTCGTCGGAGTGAAGCACAAACAAGTTATCAACACTGGTGAAAACACGGCATGATTTCAGGCCTGAACGCCCCAGAAAGCTGGTGTCGAACGTGTATCCTAACGAAATCAGGTTTCCTCTCAGGTACGAACCATCCACCACCCAATGGTCATCGACCTCCGAGTTTTGTCCATTCAATGGCGCATTCCGGATCTGCTGCACCATAGTATTTTGGTTCGATTCGGTCCAGCCATCGTAGAGAATTGTAGTTAACCCATTGGCATAGCCCGTGCGGTCTTCGGTGGAATGAAAGAATTGTTGCATAATTTCAACGCCCAGGGTAAATTGCAAATCAACCATCAAATCGAAATTTTTGTAGTTGAAGCGGTTGATAAAGCTCCCGGTCAAGTCAGGCAAGCCTTTCCCAATAATTTCCCGTTCGGCACTACGTTTAGCAACCCCCGGAACAGCGCCAACAGCAGCAGCTTCGGCAGCCTCATCGGTCCCCCAGGTTCCCAAGCGGCGATATCCATAAAATGAGCTCAGCGATTCGCCAACACGTAAGATTGTTTGGCTACCGGAAACCCACCAAGGCCCGGGGAAGATGTCTTCATCATTTTCCCCCAGCTCTTCAATCTGGTTTTTGTTGTAGTTCAGGTTGAGTGTTGACTCCCAATTGAAATCGCTGGTCGCAACATTTTGAGTCGTCAACAAGAAGTCGATACCTTGATTGGAAACTGAGCCAATATTGTCTGTAACTTCAGTAAACCCTGTTGTATGTGGAACCGGACGACCAAGCAACAGGTCCGTGGTTAGTTTATAGTAATAATCCATTTCCAGGCTTATCCGCTGGTTCAGCATCGTTAAATTGAACCCAATGTCAAACTGCGAAGTTTTCTCCCATTCCAGATTGGGGTTTGGCAGCCTTGTTACTACACTCGTATTCGCCCTTTCGCCATTAATTAAAGCAGTACCACCTTCAATGGTAGCCAACGAGCGGTAGGTGTCAATTTCTGTATTACCCGTAATACCATAACTTGCTCGCAGTTTCAGGTAATCTATTATTGAAGAGTTACTCATGAAATCTTCGTTTGAAACCACCCATCCCAAACCTCCAGATGGGAAATATCCGTATTTGTTATTCTCTCCGAAACGCGAAGAACCGTCGGCACGGGCGGTAACCGTTGCCAGGTATTTATCTTTGTAAGAGTATCCAAATCGGAAGAAGTAGGAATTCATCGCCCATCGCTCGTAATAAGAACCGGGCGCTGATGGATTGTTGGCTGCTCCTACATTGTTGTATTTAAAGAAGTCATCGGAGAAACCTTCCACGTTAATGGTGTTTTCCCGGTAAACCCGTTCCTGCCAGCTCATACCCAACACCGAGTTGATGCGGTGATCACCGATGGATTTATTAAAAGACAGGTACGTTTCTTCCTGCCAGTAAATGGTCTCATAATCGTTTACATTGGACCACGCATTTGGATAAGAAATATTCAACAAATCTTTCGGGCTGTATTCTTTGTTTTGGCGGATATGATTATCCAAACCGATTTGGGTTTTCAAATCCAAGCCCGGCAGAATGTGGAAATTCAAAAAGGCGTTTCCAAAAAACTGCGTGCGGTTCCTCAGGCGTTCCTGGGTGGTCAAAACATGAACCGGGTTCGCCATTCCTTCCAACGGAAAATTCGTCGTGCTTGAGGTATTGGCCCAGCTACCATCAGGAAATTTAACCGGCAAAATAGGCACAGCTTCAATCATTGATCGACGAGGCATTTGATGGCCCCCCCCCTCTTCAACTTCATTTTCCCAGGTTTTATTCACCAGCATGTTAATCCCAAAATCAAGCCATTCGGTTGGTTTGGCATCGTATGCAATTTTTGCATTCACCCGCTTCATCCACGAGCTCAACATAATCCCTTCCGTTTCGGTATAGTTTAAGAAGGCACCAACGGACGATTTTTCAGTCCCTTGTTGAATGCTCAACTGGTGGTTGTGTGAAACGGCGGTGCGGGTAGCTTCGTCCTGCCAATCGGTATCATATAATGGGTTGCCGTTTGAATCGAACAGTCGGGGATCCGTGAAATCAATAGTAGGTTCTTCACCCGGATCGTAATCGCGATATTTTGGCGCGTTTTCATACCCTCGCTTAATCACTTCCAACCACTCTTCGGAGTTCATCACATCCATTTTCTTACGGATTTTACCAACACTAACATAACCATCGTAACCAACGATTACCTCGCCTGTCTTGGCGCCGCGCTTGGTGGTCACCAAAATGACGCCGTTGGCACCCCGCGCGCCATAAATAGCAGCAGACGAAGCATCTTTCAACACTTCAATACGCTCAATATCGTTGGGGTTCACCAGGTGGAAATCTTCCATCACCACACCATCGACCACATACAGTGGGTTGCTACTGGTTGTGATGGAGTTCACCCCCCGAATAATCACCCGGGTACTTCCAGTTGGAGAGCCTGAGTTGGAAAATATATTCACACCGGCAACTTTACCTTTCATTCCCTGGAGGGCATTGAACGAAGGACGCTCCAAGATATCAGAAGCATCCACCACGCCCACCGAACCGGTCACATCCGACTTGCGTTGCGTACCATACCCGACAGCGACAACTTCTTCCAAGCCAATCACATCTTCTGCTAACGTGACATCAATCGAGCTTCGGCCGTTCACGTCAACTTCCCGGGTTTCCATTCCTACAAAAGAAAACACCAACACGGCATCACCCGGGACGTTGGCCAGGAGGTATTCCCCATTACTGTCGGTAATACCTCCTTTCGCTGTCCCTTTGATAATGACTGTAGCACCAGGGATAGACTCTCCCCGGCTATTGGTAACTTTTCCACGAACCGTTTGTTCTTGCAGGGCCTGAAAATCGCTCGCTGTGAGCAGAATCAGATTATCGTCCATCACCCTGAACGAGATACCCTGATCAGCAAACAATGTTTTCAGAATTTCATCAACGCTTTTGTTGTTCACTCTCAGGTTGACTTTGCGATCAACATCAACTTGCTCCCGTTGATAAAAAAAACGAAAGTCGCTTGTTTCTTCGATCTCCATCAGAACATCTGCAATCTTCTTATCCTGAAGATTCAGCGTTAGTTTCGTCGTTTGCGAGTACACGGAGGCCGAAACCTGCATGACGCAAACCAATAGGGTAAGTAAAGTCAACTTCATCTTTAAAAACAGCTTTTGTTTTTCCCTTCGCACAAGAGGGAATGTAAGTTTAATTTTTTTCATAAATTTGAATGTTGTTGATTAATAATTAATAGGTGTGACAGCACCTTGTTATTAACTTACAGGCCGGTTGGATGTGACAGCATCTGACCGGCTTTTTGTTTCAGTTTCATTTGTATTCACATAAGCATCCTCCTGTTTATTTTTTTGTAATAATTACTTCCTGGTCGTTAATGATATAGTTGATTGGAAGCGTGGCTTTCAAAATTTCCAACACTTCTATAATTGTCTCATTTTTAATCGTTCCATCGTAATGATGATTCAGTAGTTGTTGATCCCGAACGCTAATATCGACCCCGTATTTGCGTTCCAACAAGGCGATCAACTCCTTAAGATTCATATTAATAAAGATGAGTTTATTATTTTTCCACGAAGAAAAAAGACTGGGATTAACGTCCTTTACCTGAACGGTTTTATTGGCTTTATTGTAGACCAGCTGCTCTCCCGGAACAAGCTGCACCTCCTCTTTCAGTTTCAGATTTTTGGTTGATTGAATTTGGACACTTCCTTCTTCCAGCGTCGTGACAACTTCCGGATCTTCGGCATACGCTTTCACATTGAATTCGGTTCCCAACACCCGGACATCATAATGATCAGTGTGCACAAAAAAAGGAATATCCTCTGATTTTTGAACGTCGAACCAAGCCTCACCAGTCAGGTAAACTTCACGGCTTTTAGCGTTCATATCCGAGGTGTATTTTATTTCAGAACCGGAGTTTAAAAGGATGATGGTTCCATCGGGCAAAATCATTTCAGCAATGGATCCCTTAGGTGCTTTAGAGGTGTAGAAAACGGGATCGGAAACAATTTCAAACCCATTCCGTTGAATCAAACTACCAATCAGCAAGCCAACGACCAAAATTGCTGCAGCAGCCGACCAATAACGAAGCGGAATCTTTTTGTTGATTTTGCCCGAAGTGTTGGATGTTTCAATCTTCTTCCATAAACGTTCGAAACCTGGCTTGCTTTCCCGCCTATCCCAAACTTCGTCTGGCGAATTTTCGAGTTGCTGATACAGCTCGCTTTTCAAATCAAACTCCCTCTCTCCCTGATGAAAAAGCGACAGCAACTTTTTGCGCTCTTTGTCAGACAGGAATTCGGTCCTTAACTTCTCCAATTTTGATCTCAACGAATCGCTCATTTCTTCCGTTCTATTTTCTTGTAGTACGAACGAATGCGATCGAATACTCACGCGCAATAAAAAAATACTGGTATCTGAATTTTGTGTGGGAGAACATCTCTCCCTTAGGTGTTGTGTCGTCTCTCCCTCAGGTAATCTTTATGCATAAAAGAGATAAATGAAAAGCAACGTCATACCTGAATTTTGCTTCAGGTTGTTTTTCAAGAAAGCAGTGGCCCGGTAAATTTGGTTTTCAACCGTGCGTTTGGATAAGCCCAGCTTCTCTGCTATTTCATCATTGCTTAATCCGTTTTCCTTGCTCATTTTGAAAATCTTACTGCGTTGTTCAGGCATTTGCGCGATCAATTGATCCAGCTGTGCTGCCAGATCGTTGTAAACCACTTCAGCCCAGGTGCTATCGTCCACATCGGTTTTTCCGCCGGCAAACTCCTGAAAAGCCTGCTCCAGGTTTTTCCGGCGGATAAAATCATAAATGCTGTTGACCGCCACCTTGTAGAGGTAAGCCCGGATATTACCAGACAGATCCAGCGAGTTTCGTTTGGTCCATAACTTCAAAAATACGTCTTGCACCAATTCTTCCGCATCGTGCTCTGACTTCAAGTAGCCCAAGGCAAACCGATGGATTCGGATTCCATAGCGATCATACAAGATCCGAAAAGCATCTTTCGACCCTTCCCGCAGCAGGGGTATCAGTTCCTGATCTTGTGTGCCTGATGAAATCCTCACGTAGAAAATAAATATGTTGATTTCGGGCAAAGATAGAAGAAATTAAACGTATCGTTCGAGTTCCCATTCATTTTTAACGGTCACCAACCGGATCAATTGTCATCATTTTCGTCATTGGTCATCATTCAATTGTCATTGACGATGTTTTACGCCATCAACCAGTTACAAATGACATTTAACTGGCACCTGTCTGACTACTCATTCAAATAACACACAATGATACATCAGGGACAGCCTCAATTTGCCGTCCGAATCCAAGCGGTACGTTCCAGCGTATCTGCTTCTTCGGCAAAATACGGTTGCAAAACCAAGGTTGTGTCTTGAATGCCTGAAAAAGTAAAGGTTGGCATCTTCCCGGCGGGAGAAACAAAGTTAAGATACTGAATCGGGTCGCTACCAGCAAACACCAAAGGTGTACTTTCCTGTCTGGGATAGCTCAAAAACAGCGAGCCATAGGTTAGTGCGAATGCAGGATCGGTCCCTTCGCGCTCCATAACCGTTGGGCGCATCCCAAGGATGATTTCCACTTCCTCGCCATTTTTCCATTTCTTGGCTATTTCGGTAAACTGCCCCGGATTCACCGTGTATTTAACCCCTCTAGAAGTGACACTTGCCCTGTCGGCCCATTCGGGAATGCGGAAATAGAAGTTCAGGTAACGGGTATCCTGCAGCTCCACTTTCAGGGTAATTACCCCATCAAACGGATAGTTCGTGTCCTGCACCAAACGGACTACGCCACCGGTGGTATGCTCGTATTGCAAACTTGAACTTCCGTATAAATTGAAATAGATACGATCGTACAGACGGGTGTAAAAAACCGATTTGATCTGATCTTCCGGAAGCTGATTTTGCCCAATCGGGTTATATACGATCCGCTCCAGGGCATCAGCAAACCGCACCGCTTCAGTATATTTCAACAAACTATCGTTCAAAGCGACCCAATCGTTTAGATTAACTGGTGACAAATCTTCAAAATGATGCAGAATTTCCTCATTCAGCGATTCCCACGCCTCCGAAAATTCAGGATTCGTATCCAACGTTTTTCGTTCTGCTTTCAGATGCTCCAGTTGTTCGCTCAACCGCCCAATTTCCTTGCTATAGGTTCCGGTCTGTGGAATTGCATTTGTTCCCTTCACTGAATGGTCTTGTATTAATTCGGCCAGGACACCACCAATGGAGATTTGTTCGGCAGAGATCCCTTCAGCAGTATTAACCGGATCATCAACAGTCTTTAACTGACATGAAACAGCAGCAAAAAACGCAAATAGTATCAGTAGTTTTTTCATGATTCTGTCTTTTCATTTCTAAGAAACAGCAAAAAGAGTTTCAGGTTCATCAGGAAACGGTTTCTGAAAGCGCAGACTTAACCAATAAACAAAAAAAGCGAATAAAATTAGGAGAAAGGCTTGTTTCGTAAATAAGAAAAGTCGTATTTTTGAATTCCACCAATAAGGAGACCATATCATGATGATTGTATATACCACACCGGTCTTTGCTTTTTCGAACAATTGCTAAACGCTTTTTCAAGCTGCAAGCAACCATTTTATCCTTTTTGAGTCTATTTATTCTTTTATCAATCTTTTTAACTATTCATTCTCATGTCAAACAAGAAGTTTGTTTTGTCTTTAGGCAAAATAAAACCCGTCAGTTTCAAGTCCCTCTGGGCCGATATTAAAGAAGCGATTGCCGGCAGTGAGCGCGATTTTACCGACACCAGCCTGGGGAAAGCCATTTTTATCCTGTCAGTACCCATGATCCTTGAAATGGCTATGGAGTCGGTGTTTGCCGTGGTCGATATTTTTTTCGTATCACGTTTGGGTGCCGATGCGGTGGCTACGGTTGGCATCACCGAATCGGTTTTAACCATCGTTTATGCCATTGGCATTGGCTTAAGCACAGCAACCACGGCGCTGGTGGCCCGGCGTGTTGGTGAGAAGAAAGCAGGAAAAGCAGGCAATGCGGCATTTCAGGCCATTTTGGTCGGGCTTTTCTTTTCGGTGTTGTTGGCCATTCCCGGGTTCCTTTTTGCCAAGGAATTCCTGTTGCTCATGGGCGCCAGCGAAAGTATGGCTAACGAAGGCTATGCCTACCCTATGATTATGTTTGGAAGCAACGTGGTCATCATGCTGCTTTTTATTATCAACGCCGTTTTCCGGAGTTCGGGCGACGCTGCCGTCTCCATGCGCGTGCTATGGATGGCCAACATCATCAACCTGATTTTGGATCCGATCCTGATTTTCGGACTGGGGCCTTTCCCCGAGCTGGGCATTAAAGGAGCGGCTATTGCCACCAGTATTGGCCGCGGGACAGCGGTTTGCTACCAATTCTACCTGCTTTTCAAAGGAAATGGCCGGATCCATCTCGACATTAAAAACCTGAGCATTCGCCTCCATGTGATGCTGAAATTGCTGAAGCTCTCGGTGGGTGGTATTTTCCAGTACCTGATTGCCACTTCGAGCTGGATTTTTTTGGTCCGGCTGGTATCGGAACTGGGTGCCGATGTGCTGGCTGGCTACACCATCGCCATCCGGATCATTGTTTTTGCCTTGCTGCCTGCCTGGGGCCTGTCGAATGCAGCAGCCACGCTGGTTGGTCAAAACCTGGGCGCAAAAAAACCCCACCGGGCCGAGCAATCAGTTTGGATTACAGGCATCGTCAATCTCATCATGATGGGCGTTATCGGAACTATCATTTTAATCATTCCCGATACTTTGGTGGGCTTGTTTATTAACGATCCGGCCGTTCTTCAGAGTGGGATTACCACTTTGCGCTGGCTTGGAGCAGGATTTTTGTTCTACGCCCTGGGAATGGTGGTGGTGCAAGGATTTAACGGCAGTGGCGATACGCTGACGCCAACCAAAATCAACCTGTTTTGCTTTTGGCTGATTGAAATTCCGCTGGCCTACCTGTTGTCCATGACTTTAAACCTGGGGATTACCGGGATTTGCATGTCTATTATTGTCGCCGAATCGTTGTTGACCATCATTGGCGTGATTCTTTTCAGACAAGGCAAATGGAAGCTACGGAAGGTTTAAACGATTACGCTGACATTCGGATTGTTTCAAAAGGCACTTAAAAAACCGGTTCACCACCGGTTTTTTAACGTTCACCGAAAAATGGGAACAAGTCCAAACAAAAAGTTCTACTTTCGTTCTGTTTAAAATTCACTCATTCAAACCGAACAAATGAACACATTGGGAAACGTTATTTGGGTCGTATTTGGCGGCTTCTTTATTTTTCTGGAATATCTTATTGGCGGTGTTTTACTATGCTTAACCATTGTCGGGATTCCTTTCGGATTACAAAGTATAAAAATGGCGCAGATGGCTTTGTGGCCGTTTGGCAAGCGCATTGAATACATGAATTATGCGCCTGGCTGCCTGTCTACAATCATGAACTTGCTTTGGCTGGTTTTTGGTGGCATCTGGATTGCCCTGAGCCATCTCGTTTTCGGAATTCTGTTTGCCATTACGATTATCGGAATTCCGTTTGCCAAGCAACATTTCAAGCTGGTGAGCCTGGCCATCACGCCGTTTGGCCGCCGGATTGTTGACTGCTAGCCTGAGATCAATTCATTTGAAAACATAAATATCAAAGCACCAATTGGCTTGCCTGGGTTATACGAAGTTGAAAAAAAATGGAGCCAAACATCCTTGTGTTTGGCTCCATCATCAGAGCTAAGGTCGCTGACCTATCTATTATTTACCCGCTCGCTTTGATCAAATCAGGCTTAACGTTCAACACCCGATCATTCGTACTTTTGTTGAACTCAACATCGATCAAAAACGAATTACCGATTCGCTTTTTTCTCCCTCTTTTCAGCTTTTCGTTCTTTAGGTGTTTTAAGAGGCTCCTTTTTTTCGCTTTTCTTCGTGTCGTGTGATTTTGCCATAACGTTGCTTTTTAAAAGGTTAATTTTAGAAATTTAGAATGAATGCACTCAGGCATTCATTCCTTTGTAAAATTACATTTTTATTCGAGTACAAAGAGCTGTCGGCATAATTCTTTCTTTCAAAAAGTTGGGAAAAGTGCTACAATTTAATTTTGGCTCCCATCACCTTCAGAAATTCACGTATGAAAGCCGGATGCGCAGGCCAAGCCGGAGATGTCACCAACTTGCCGTCAACAAACGCGTCATCGACCGGAATGTCCTGATATTCGCCACCAGCCAGCGTTACTTCGGGGCCAACCGCCGGATAGCAGGTCAGCTTGCGGCCTTTTACAACGTCGGCAGCAGTTAAAATCTGAATGCCATGGCAGATAGCGGCTACTGGCTTATCGGCTTGAAAAAAGTGCTTCACGATTTCGATGACCTTTGGATTGAGACGCAAATACTCCGGCGCCCGACCTCCGGCAATGACAAGTCCGTCGTACTGCGTGGCATCAACATCGGCAAAACTGTAGTTTAAGGCAAACAGATGTCCGGGTTTTTCGGAGTAGGTTTGGTCGCCTTCAAAATCATGAATAGCCGTTTTCACTGTTTGCCCTTTCTTCTTGTCAGGACAAACAGCATGCACTTCATAACCTACCATGAGCAGCATTTGAAAGGGCACCATGGTTTCGTAGTCTTCAGTAAAATCTCCGGTTAAAAACAAAATCTTCTTCATTGGTTGCGATTTTAAGGGTTACTAAAATGGTTGGTTCAGGCGGATGAGGGGATTGGACGTGAAACATGCCCGCCACCATCCGCCTGCGTACCAGTTAAAAAAACTTCGCTATCAAATTTACCACTTTCCTTTTAGAAATGCATGACAAGAAACGAGCAGTTATTGCTTAACGCTGCTCGTCCGTTCCTTTTGTTTGAATTTTGAGTGATGAATGGCGGAATCGAAGTGAGGGACTTTGACACAGAAGTAGCTGCCCTGGCCGACTTGGCTTTCCACCTGGATAGTCCCCTGCAAGGCGGCGGCAAATTCCTTACAAACAGCCAGCCCCAAGCCCGAGCTTTTTTCACCTTCGGTTCCCATCGTTGATTTGTTACGGCCAACCTGGAATAAAATGGCCAGTCGCTCCGGCTCAATTCCAACCCCCGAATCCTGAACGCAGAGCTCAACCAGCTCGTCTTTCAGGCGGTAGGCTACGTTGATTTCGCCGTCTTTCGGGGTAAACTTAATGGCGTTGTTGATCAGGTTGCGGCAAATGGTTTTCAACATGTTCCGGTCGGCCCAAGCCACCAGGTCGTCCGAGTTGGCATGGCTTAGGCGAATGAACTTGGCTTCGGCTATGGGGTGGTACAGGTCGTAGCAATCTTCCACAATATCCTTCAAACTAACGGACTCGAAAAACGGGTTTAAATCATCCGACTGGCTTTTGGCCCAGCTTAGCAGGTTGTCAGTCAGTTCCAGCACCTGGTCGTTTTTTTGTTCCATCATTAGGGTTGCCTTTTCCAGGTCGTCGTAGCGTTTGTCTTCCATATAAAAGCCAATCAGCTTTGCCATATTGGCAATAGAAACCAGCGGGCTGCGCAGGTCGTGGGCAATAATGCCAAACAGCTTGTTTTGGGTGTCGACCGACTTCTGTAGTTTTTCATTTTGAACCGATATTTTATTGCGTTGGCTTAAAATGCGTTTGCTTTGCAGTTGCAGTAGTCTGTTCACCTTTTTGTGGTAGTAGTAGAAGTAAATGAAGATGCCCAGGATTCCGCATACCAGGATGATGAAAATAACCAGGAAGTTGCGCTGCGTACGCTGAATGTATAGCTGATCTTCCTTGAGCAGGTTTTCCTTTTCGAGCAGGGTGATTTGGTTGTTCTTCTTTTCGGTTTCGTACTGCTTTTCAAGCTCCAGAATTTTTTCGGACGTTTCGGTCTGGTAAAGGCTATCGTTTAAATGGGCCCATTTTTGAAAGTAGTTAAGCGCTTTTTCAAGATGACCCGCTTGCTTGGTTTGGTCTCCCAGATGCCAGTAATTGAGGTGCAAATTCTTATAATTCCCTAAAATGGATTTCTTGTGATCAATCGTTTTCGCAATTTCCAGGGCTTTTAAAAAATACGCTTCGGCTTCTGCATAATTGTCCTGATCCATTTGAATGGTGCCCAAAACCCGGTAGCAACGTTCAATTTTAACTTGGTCACCAAATTCGAGGTTCGCCTCCAGCGACCGTTGAATAAATGCTTCGGCTTCCGGGTAGCGTTTTTGCCGGTAATACAAAGCGCCCAGGTTGTAGGTGATGGTTGCCAGGTTGGCGGGATGATCGATTTGCTGAATTTCGTGGTAGGCTTTGTTGAAAAGGACTTCTGCTTGGTCATAGTCGCGTTGCACCGCATAAACATTCCCCTTGTTCATAAATAAGCTGAAACGCTGCAAGGTATCCAGTTGGTACAGGTAGTTTTCTTGCAGATAACTGAAATAGTTTAATGCGCTGGGATAGTCTTTCATTTTCCGGTGCGTTGTTCCCAGGCTATTGAAAATAGCAAAGCGCAAATCCATGGAATCGGCATCCTGTAACAGGCGTTGGGCCTGTATTAAGTGATTAACAGCCGGTTCGAAACGGTAGTCCTCCTGAAGGCTAACGGCAAGCTTAATCCTCGCTTTGATTTCAGTCAGTCGGTTTTGGTGTTCCAAAGCTTGGTCTAAAACCTGGTTCAGGATCAGGTAGGCGGTGTCTTTTTGACCTAATTCGTAGTAAATACTACCTTGATTCAGCCGGGTTTCCCATATGGCTTCCTGATTATTCATGCCCAAAACTTGTTGGTAAACCTCATTGGCTAGTAACAGGGCGCTGTCGAGGTTGCGGTTCCTCAGTTGATCAAGGGTTTCGAGTTGTTTTGTAATCTCCAGGGTGTTAGTCATGCTTTCATCTAGAGCTTGACAGACCGATCCGGTCAAGCCCAAAAATAAAATCAAAAGAAGAAAGCATCGGTTTGGCATGATCACCATGAATTAGGAAGAAACGCTTAAGGGTGGTGAAATTACAAAAAAGCTTGTTACTTATGGAATGAATTTTAAAAAGGTATCCTGTTTTGATTAACGGATACCTTTTTAAAGATAAGTTGGAATTACTAATTTTCATCCGTAAAATCGATGTCGGATTCTTCATCGTCAGGCGGTCCCATTTCGTCCTCTTCCATTTGTTGCCGGGCAATGCACTTAATGGTTTTGTAGGCTGCGCCCTTTTCGAGCGGGATGTGCACCAGGGAAGAGAAAATGGGTGTGTCGGGCCCGTTTACCAGTTGCGTTTGTGCCGACAAGGTAAGGATCACACCCCAGTAGGCTTGCTCATTGGTTGTCACTTCTTGCTGCTCAATACTGGTTATGGTTTGGCTTTTTGATGCCGATAGCACCACGCCAAGCTCATAATTCTTTGTTGTTTTACTCAAACTTAGATACGGTTTGTAGCTTTTCATTCAATTTACTTTTAAGGATTTGTGCGACTAAATTAAACATTTTTTCACGACCAACGATATTAAGTTTCGGGTTTCAAGATGATCCATATTGAACTTTTTTGGGTTCTCGCCTTTTTTCAGTCTTCCCCGATAAAATTTTGCTCGTATTGTAACCCACCATATTGTGTATAGAAGTGTCGCTTGAAAAGGGAGGGAAGTCGCGGCTTGCCACGGCGGGATGGGTCAAAACATGTAGATAATGATGAGTTATTTAGCTTGTCCGGCCCATGCTCGATGTTTGATCTCAATACCGTGGGGACCGTTCGTACCGATACGAACGTTCGCGGACATCCGGCGGGAAGCTTTCGTACTAATACGAACGATCCCGGACACCTGGCGGGAAGCTTTCGTACTAATACGAACGTTCGCGGACACCTGGCGGGAAGCTTTCGTAACAATACGAACGGTCGCGGACACCCGGCAGGAAGCTTTCGTAACAATACGAACGGTCGCGGACACCCGGCAGGAAGCTTTCGTACTAGTACGAACGGTCCGCTGGCGCTCAGGGAAGCTTTCGTACCAATACAACAGCCAGTCAAGCGCCAGGAATAAAGGGTATTACCACTGGATTTATCCAACGGGCTGCATGTTGCGCCGTTTTTACCGGGGCTTTCGTCTCATTCAGGGTTCTCTTTTCTTTTGCTGCTGATTCACCAATCCTGAATTCAATTCAATCCTATTTTCCTAAGTTGCTGACAAAGGAAATCTGCTGGCTGTCGGGCGACCACGATGGAACATTGATGGTGCCTTGTCCGCCATACAGGTAGGCGATTACTTTTGGGGCTCCGCCCGATGTGGGCATCAGCCGCAGCATGACCCGCTTGTACGATGGGTGCGAATTGAATTCGATATCCGGAGGAAACGAAATAAAAGCGATCCATTTTCCATCGGGCGAAATATGCGGAAACCAGTCGTTGTATTGGTCAAAGGTAATTTGTTCTTTCGCGCTGCCATCCGGTTTCATGCGCCACAGTTGCATGGTTCCCGAGTGGCTGCCGTTGTAATAAATATATTGGCCGTCGGGTGAATATTCGCAACCATCCACATGCTCGCCGGGTTTGCAGTTGGTCAGCGCCACTTCCTTTTCACCGTTAATGGAATTTTTGTAGATATTATACCCACTGCTTTCGCCGCGTTGTGCCACATAAACCACCTCTTTGTTGTTGGGCGCCCAGCCATGCCAGTACGACGGTGTTTCTTCCGTTACCAATTGAGGTGTTCCCCCTTCGAGCGGCAATACGTAAACCGTTGATCCGCCGCCATTCATCCCTTCGCGGTGGTGACTGATGGCCAGTAGTTTTCCGTCGAACGAGATGCCGTGGTCGTTGTTGTTGCGGTTGGCAAAGCCGGTGTTAAGCTGTTCCAATTCGCCACCTTCAACCGGAATGGTATAGAGTAAACCATTCCGGTTGAATAATAGTTTCTTTCCGTCGGGCATCCAGTTGGGCGCTTCAAAGCGGTCGTCTTGCTCGTAAATCACTTTTCGTTTGCCACTGAATACGTTCATGGTTTCCAGCCGGCAGCCCAGCCAGCCTTCTTGTCCGGGATGATAATCGTCCGCAACCGGTTGGTCAATTCGTACGTTCCACACGTTGGCTTGTTCCACGACTTCCGGATTATGCGAATTCATGAAAAGTCCGGCCAGCACTTCATCGGGCAGGTTTTCCATCACCTGGCTTCCGATGGTTTGTAGCGGCTCTCCGCGATGCGCCGCACGAAAAATCATGGTCTTGCCCGAACGTTCCAGCTGCAGAATCTGGTAGTTGGGCTTAGGCGCCACCAACTGGTCTTCCGGATTGCGCATGAAAGCACCTTTGAGCGGGCGCCACTGCATGGCCGTCAACCCGTCGCCGTGCAAAACCCCGGAGCAGTGCACGGCATTTTCTTCGCCCGAAGCACGAACCATCCAGCCGGTTTTGCGATGCGGGTCAACGCCTTCTCCGGTAAACGCAAAGTTGGCGGTGAGAATGAAATCGCCTTTGAGTTGGGTGTTCAGAAAATGAAATTCATCGCGCTCAAACCAAATGTTGTAACCAGAGCCGTTAAGGGTGTATTCCTGCGTTTGATCGTCGAACGAAACCGATCCAGCAAGTTTGGGATTGCCAATATCCTGACTCGAAGAAAAGGACCCGACAGGCTGTTGGGCAAAGGAGATGCTTGCAAACAGAAAGAAAAGAAGTGCAAGGAGCTGTTTCATAGTTTGTGTTGTTTAGCGTTTCGGTTGATTCCATTAAAGATAGGAAAAATGAATATCCGCGAGCTTACTTCATGTCATTAAAAAGTCATTCAGTTGTTTTGAAACGATTAATGACAACGAAAAACGCGAAAGACACCAAAAAGGGATACGTCTTCGACGTAACTTGTCCTGCTTTTGTGGGTTTCGCGCATTTCGTTGTTTAATGTATAAATAGGAATTTTGTCGTACACCCTTATGAAGGTCTTTTCCATTTTGACCAGATGTATTTTGGCGGGGATTAATCACAAAAAAAAGCCCTGCGCACGTTGGTGCACAGGGCTTTCAATAGGCTTATCAATGGGTTGTTTAATTACAATAAGCTCAAGGTAACCGTTAAACCCGCCATCACCACAGAGACCATTGTCATCAGTTTGATCAGGATATTCAGTGAAGGACCTGAGGTGTCTTTGAACGGGTCGCCAACGGTATCGCCAACAACAGCAGCTTTATGCGCTTCGCTGCCTTTTCCGCCATAGTTTCCTTTTTCAACGAATTTTTTGGCGTTATCCCAGGCACCACCGGCATTATTCATGAACACAGCCAGCGTAAATCCGGCAGTTAAACCACCTGAAAGAAGCCCAATAACACCGGCAACTCCCATTGATGCACCAACTACTACAGGAACAATGATGGCTACCAACGAAGGAAGCAACATTTCGCGTTGAGCACCTTTGGTTGAGATTTCCACACATTTTGCATATTCGGGCACAGCAGTACCTTCCATAATTCCTTTAATTTCGCGGAACTGGCGACGAACTTCATCAACCATCGCCCCGGCAGCACGGCCTACAGCTTTCATGGTCATGGCGCTAAACACAAAAGCCATCATTGATCCGAGAAACAATCCACCTAAAAACAGGGGATTGAAAATGGTGATATCGTAAGCAGCAGCCAGATCTTTTACCGAAGCTGTAGAGATTTTTACGGCTTTGATTCCTTCTTCAACCGCAGGAGCTACATCGTTATAAAAAGCATATTCTCCTTTCAAAATAAACCCTTCGCCAGCTTTGGCAATTTTACCAAACCACAAACGCACTTCTTCCATGTAGGCCGAAATAAGCGCCATGGCTGTTAATGCTGCCGAACCAATCGCAAAACCTTTTCCTGTAGCGGCAGTCGTGTTTCCAAGCATATCCAAGGCATCGGTACGCTCGCGGACTTCCGGGGGAAGCTCAGCCATTTCGGCGTTGCCACCGGCATTGTCGGCTATTGGGCCAAAGGCATCGGTTGCCAGGGTAATTCCCAGTGTTGAAAGCATTCCAACAGCGGCAAATCCAATTCCGTACACACCCATGGCGAAATGACTTGCACCGCCAGCTGACCAAAACGATCCCATAATACCCAATACAATGGTAACTACCGGAATCCAGGTTGAGTACATTCCAACGGCAAGCCCATCGATAATGGTTGTTGCGGGTCCTTGTTGTGCTTGTGCCGCAATACCTTTTGTGGGTTTATATTCATCGGAAGTAAAAAATTCAGTAGCCTGTCCAATAATGACACCGGCAGCCAACCCGATAACCACAGCACCGAAAACGCCCCAGGTTACCCATCCAAAATAAGCCATTCCGGCCATGGCAATTAAAATTAAGAGCGAGCTTCCACCTGTACCGATAAGCAGTGCATTCAACAGGTTTTTTTGCGTAGCCGATTCTTTGGTACGCACCATAAATATTCCAACAATAGAAAGAATAATTCCAATGGCAGCGACGATCATTGGCGCTGTAACCGCTTTTACGGGGTCGATCGTTAAATCAGATAAAACAATGGCCGGAAGTGCGGCCCCCAGCGCAGCAGTAGCCAGGATCGAACCGGCATAACTTTCGTAAAGGTCGGCGCCCATACCGGCTACGTCGCCTACATTGTCGCCTACATTATCGGCAATGGTTGCCGGATTGCGCGGGTCGTCTTCAGGAATACCAGCTTCAACTTTACCAACAAGGTCGGCGCCCACATCGGCTGCTTTGGTATAAATACCACCACCCACACGTGCAAACAACGCCTGGGTAGATGCACCCATTCCGAAAGTAAGCATCGTGACGGTGATTTCAATCAGTTTAATACGCTGGCCAGCTTCAGTGATCACACCGTTAGCCACATAATCAGCACTCCCATGGACAAAATGAAGCCCAAGGAATTCAAGTCCATTGGCCAGGTGTTCGGGTGTGAAAATAACCTCACTCAATAACCAGTACCAGGCTGCGATATCGAGCAGGGCAAAGCCAACAACGACCAGGCCCATTACGGCACCACTCCTAAAAGCAATTTGCAGCCCTTTATTTAACGATTGTGATGCTCCGTGAGCAGTACGCGCCGAAGCAAACGTGGCCGTTTTCATTCCCAAAAAGCCGCACAAACCGGAGAAGAAACCTCCTGTTAAAAAAGCGATGGGAACAAATGGGTTTTGAACTCCAAAGTATGCCATGATAGTCAGCAGGACGAAAAGAATGGCAAAAACGATAGCCACCACTTTATACTGCCTTCTCAAATAGGCCATTGCACCTTCTCTGACGTATTGTGCAATTTCTTTCATCCGATCAGTTCCTTCCGAATTCTTCATCATCGATTTAAAGAAGAACCAAGCAAAGACCAACGCAAGTATGGATGCTATTGGAACAATTAAGAAAACATTACTCATAAGCTATAAAATTAAGTGCAACGATGTTGCGGTTAGTGATTCTTATTGACTAAAAACAGGCGTGAAAATAATAAATATTGCCGGTGACTGTACTGAATACCTCAATGTTTTAGGACAGTTAGCCAGATTCACCTTTTGAAGCTAACAAAGATAAGCTGAAAAATAAAAAATGGAAGACAGAAGTGTTTGTTGCCTTTAATTTGTAGCCATTCTAAAGAAGTAACTTATAATTTAAAGATATGAACTCGAGAGCAATGCCCATAGAGCGAGGCTTACAGGGGATTTTGCTTTTTCGATTGCTGAAAAACATCCTTGCCCCGCCACTTCCCACTAAAATAATAAACAGCCAGGATGATGGTCCCGGCCAGCCAGCCGGCAGGTTCGGCCCACCAAATTCCATTGACCCCCAGATGGTCAGAAAGATAATAGGCCAGTGGAATCCGGATGACATAAAGAGCGGTCAAGGTGGTCAGCATCGGGATAAAAGTTGCGCCGGCCCCCCGCAGAAATCCGGTCAGCGTAAACATCACAGCCAGCAACAGGTAGAACGATGAAACAATCACCAGGTAATCCTGCCCGATCGCGATGACGGCAGGATCAGGCGTGAACATCTTGATGAGGTACTTTCCAAACACGATAATAATGATGGAGATGAAGATGGAGTAAATCAGCGAAAAGTACAGGGTGATTTTCAGTCCGTTTTTGGCCCGGTCCTCGCGCGACGCACCCAGGTTTTGCCCGGTAAAGCTCGACAAGGCCGATGAGAACGTGATGGCCGGCATTTTGGCAAACGAGTCAATGCGGATGGCCGCGGTATAGGCTGCCACCGCGTTGGTCCCAAAACCATTGACGATTGCCATAATCGCCATCATCCCAAAAGCAACAAACGATTGCTGAAAGCCGGTGGGTAAGCCAATACGCAGGCAACTTTTAAAAATATTCCGATCGAAAACATATTTACGAAGTGTCAACTTAATCACCGGATGCTTTTTATTGAGGTACCAGGTGGCTGTAAAAAAAGCAATGGCCTGGGCAATAACCGTGGCAAACGCGGCTCCTTCAATTCCCCACTTAAAAACCACCACGAAGAGCATGTCCAGCACAATATTGTTGAACGTGGAGATCACCATAAAATAGAGCGGCGTTTTTGCGTCGCCCATGCCACGCAAGATCGAGGTAATGCCATTAAATCCGAAAAAGAAGAACATGCCCAACAGGTAAACATTCATGTAACTGACTGCTTCGGGCATAATCTTTTCGGGCAGTTGCAAAAGCTCAAAAATTGCCTCGCTGTAGTATATTCCGAGTGCCGACACAATCAGCGATGAGACCAGAAAGAAGATAAAAATGGTGTCGATGGTTTTGGCAACATTGTCCATTTGTTTGGCGCCGAAGTATTGTGAGACAACTGTCGATGCACCCGAGCCAATACCAATAACCAGCGAGATCAGCGTGAAAATAATAGGAAATGAGGCTCCGACAGCACCCAGCGCTTCTTTTCCCAGGTAATTTCCTACAATGATGCTGTCAACAATGTTATAGAGGTTCTGAAAAAGATTGCCAATAACCAGAGGGACCGAAAAATTCAGGATAATTTTTGCTTCACTTCCGACTGTAAAATCTTTCATGTTCTAAAAAACAGAATGCAAAGCTGAGTATTTTAATTTTTATTTCAAAATTACCGGGGTTCCGTATCGTTTTTAACGATCTGAAAACAAACTGCTTGTACTTTCTATAGATGCTACTTAAATGAAGCTATCCGTGTTTGTTGGCGCGGATTTCGGCCTTGAATGCCCATTTCACCTGACTTTGTTAAAAAAATATAACATTAGACATTTTTTACGTCCATCACTTTTATGATTTGCAGAATGAATTAATTTTGTAGGCAAACGCGGTTCAATATGAGAAAGAAGGTACTCTTTGTTTGTTTAGGAAATATTTGCCGGTCACCCAGCGCTGAGGCAGTTTTTAATAGTTTCATTGAGGAGCAGGGCTTGGAAAGCGTGGTTGAATGCGAGTCAGCAGGAACCGCAACCTACCACGAAGGCGAACCTGCTGATGACCGTATGCAAACTCACGCAATCAAAAGAGGTTACCAGTTGACTTCAATTTCACGGCCAATGGAGCCGCGCCATGATTTTGATGCTTTTGATTACATCGTTGGCATGGATGACAACAACGTGTGGGATTTAAAGAAAATGGCGCGTAACCTCAACGATCTGAGGAAAATTCATAAGATGACCGACTTTGCAAAATCCAAAAGTTACCAGTCGGTTCCCGATCCGTATTACGGTGGATCTGATGGCTTTGAATTGGTGTTGGATATATTGGAAGATGCCTGCCAGGGACTTCTGAATAGAATTGTCCGGGAAGTCCAGGACAGAAACCCCGGGAGTATATAAGCCATTCGCGGGCAGTTCCATTTAAAAGTTTCACGCAACAGGATAGGAGCAAAAAAACGCCTATATTTAGATTTTTAAACGCTTGGTTCTATCTAAGACAGGCGAATCATAAAAAAAACCGTCCACTATGAAAATTGATCAGGAAATTTTTTACTCTTCCATCGCCCAATATTACAACCAGATATTTCCATTGAAAGAAAAACAGCTTGAATTTGTGCTATCCAGCCTGGGCGCGTTGGATGGTAAGAAAATCTTGGATATCGGATGTTCAACAGGGCAACTGGCTCAAAAAATGGCCGGACTTGGCAGCCAGGTTACCGGACTCGATTTAAATGAAAAGATGATTGCCCTGGCTAAACAGGAAAATCATTTTCCGGATCTTCAGTTTGTTACCGGCAATATGCTCGAAGCCGATTCCTACTGTAATGAATCCTCATTGGATGCTGTGTTGTGCTTTGGAAATACCTTGGTTCACCTGGATTCGATTGATGAAATTGGCCGTTTTTTCAAGGTAGTTGCTAAATTGCTAAAACCTGGCGGAAAGTTTTTGGTTCAAATCCTGAACTATGATTATATTTTGGATCAGCAGATTGATGAACTTCCACTGATTGATGGGCCAAAAATCAGTTTTATCCGGAAATATGACCTACCGGATTCTGAAGGCGAGAAAATTATTTTCAATACCGAACTGGTCATTAAAAGCACCCGCGAATCACTGTTTCATGCTTCACGATTGCTGCCTTTACCCAAAAACGATTTGCACACACTCCTGCAGCATTTCGGCTTCGAACGCATAAAGTATTATGCCAATTTTGATGGAAAGCCTTTTGGCGGACATCATTTACCACTGGTTTTGTCGGCCGAGCGCTCAGCATCTTAGCGGCTTATTGGTCTTTGCTTCTTCTTTTTCCGGTAGGCTTTCCACCAAATCAGAAAGCCGCTGACCAGCACCATGATCAGGCACAAGCCCGAAAGGGGCACATACAAAATGCAGAATGGGCCAAGCAGGTGTTCAAAGATCCGTCCGGTATGGACTTCCAATGCTGTATTCCAAAGTGACAGGGATGATTTTGCTAACACTTCCTGCGACATGGCCCAGCTTGATTTGCCTTCAAAACTGAGCATTCCCCGGCTATAGTCGAACCAGTAATGCTCCTGCTCATTCAGCTCAAAATAACCGGCCACCATGTGATCCGAAATGGGGCGCCCGCTGCCAGCTTGAGGAGGTTGCTGGCTAAAGGCATCCAAAACAATTTGTTCCTTAATATCCCAGATAAACAGCCCGTTGAACGAGCCAACCAAGTATTGCGTCGGGCCAACTGGCTCCAGCACATTGCAGCCCATCACACTGACGGGCGGCTGAACAGGCATGGGAATGAGCTGCTCTTCCAGCTTTTCATCGGCCAGGTAAAAGCCATCTGATGTTGAAAAGATGTAGCTGTTTAAGTTGGCATCCCAAGTGGCGCGCCGCAGTTTGTCGAACCACGGATTTGGATTGTCGAGATGTGTTCCCGGAATCAGTCCCACTTTCGAATTGGCGATTGGGATCAATAGCGGCGGACGCAAAAACATGCCGGCGGTGGTATTGATAATCAAAAAGAGGATGAACACATAACCAACTACATTATGCCAGCGCAGGTTGAGGCGCCGGGTAGCCGTGAGTTTGCTGTTGTCCTTCTTCTTTTCCCGCCGTCGTTTAGCAATCTTGGGAAAGAAAAAATGCAACAGACCGGTTATCGAAAGCAGAATGGTCACCAGTCCGAGTAGATCGACAAACAATTTGCCGGACAAGCCAAATAGTTCGCCACTGTGCAACTGCCAAAGCATGGTGAACAGGCTTGTTTTTCGTTCGTAGTTCACAGGTTTTGGAAATTGAAGGATTTCAAACTCCTTTCCATCACCCGATTTAAGAAGGTAGTGACGGCTTAAAACCATCAAACTGTCCTGTTTGATAAACAGGTCGGTCAGACGTTCTTCTTTTAGCGGGATCGGCACTTTTTGCCACTCCCCATTGGTTTGCTCCCGCATGTATAAGCCGAAATGTGTAGCGGCGTACAGTTTATTCTGAAAGGCGCGGATTTGATAAATCTTGCGCTGGTCAATCCCTTTTGGAAATCCTTGGTTGAAATCACGAATTTCATCGCCATTTTTTTGCCAAACGCCAATGTTTCCAAAAAACAGGAAATGGGTTGAATCGAGTGGCAGCCCACCTCGAACAGCCGCCAGATTCCAGTTTCTATAATGATAGTCCGAAGGCAACAGATTCCGGCTAACATCCACCTTGGAAAACAACGGACGGTGATTCATCACAATTCCCGACAGGGCAAAGAGAATGGCTAAAAAGGCAATCACAATTCCAGGCCACTTATGTAGTTTGCGAAAGATTTTGAGAGACTTATTTTTTTTCTTTATCATGAAACAGCGTATTGAAAACGATGCAAACGAAACAATACAGAGTTTTGCATCTGATTCTGATTTTATAAGCTGCGAAGATAATAAAGCTGTGCCTTTAGTTTGTACCGGATGTTACAAATTGCAAGTTCCAAATTGCAAATTCCAAGTTGTCCAACCACTGGCGATGAATGATTATCAATGACTATTGAATGACCATCAAATGACAGGATAAAGAAGTCTCAGTAGGCAGTTCCAGTTTTCAGTAATGGAGCATCCAATATCGAGCATCCAGCGGATCAGTTTCCAAACCGGTAAATCAGCGATAACTGTTGCGACTGGTCCAGGTCATTGCCTTCAATCAGATGAAAGGAAAGATTAAAGCGGCCTTCAACATGTTTGCTGCTGATGAATCGCCAAATCACATCGGTGCGCCAATAGCTGTCTACATCATAAAAGCGATCGCCATTCATTATATGGTGTCCGTCGCCAAAATGCAAACCCGAGCGTAAGGCAAATTGCCTGACTTCGCCATAAAACTCAGCCAATAGACTGGTCGAATTCAGGTAGCCGTCCATCACGTGGCGTTCGCGGTATTTCGAATAGAGCAAACCCAGCTTGAAGTAGGAATTGTGCATCGGCAGCAGCTGATCGAGGTCGGAGCCCAGAAAAAAAGCCGTTCCCAGATTATCATGGATGTTTTCGCCCTCGGGTCGAAGGGCTGTGCCTGCATAGTGAAACAGGGTGATGTAGTTTTGAAAAAAGATCGTTTGATAACGCATTTCGCCTGAAAAGCCAGCCATGAAGGTTTCGCGCTTGGTTTCGGTTTGGTGGCTCGTCCAGTCCACAAAGCCGCTTTGATGTCCCCAGTCCCAATTGTATTTCCCGTACAATCCTTCGATGTTGGGACGGTAATAAAGAAAAGTGTCGGTGATTAAAGCCAGTGGAAAATCAATCAGTCCCATGCGTGGAAAAGCGCCAAAGTAAAATTCCGCTTGCTCGTCCGAGTAATGGTAGTAAGCTGTCAGCTTGGGCTGCTGATCATCGATCTCACTCCCAAATTCAAACAGATGGCTCAGCCCAATTCGAAATTCGTGCTTTTCTTCCAGGGTAGTTCCCACCACAAAACTGGTTCGTTCTCCCAAAATGGTTTGCGAGTTGGCTACTCCGCTAAAATACTCCCGATTGTCACCAATGCCGTGAAATAAAACATCGTATTCAAGTTTTTGAGTAAAACCGGGAGCAGCCATGAAAAAAAGAAGTATAACTACAAGGATCAAACGCATGATTTCTTCGTGTTGAATGGTTTATCCGAACCGTCTTTTTGGTCGTTTTACAAAGGAATAATAAAATTTTGAATTATAGGAACTCAACGGGTGGTCAATCACACAGAATATACATATCGCGTTTGGGGTTGATACAAAGCACCGGCAAGTGATTGGCCTTTTTGATGATTTTTGCTTCGGGTAAGCCAATAATCAGGTCGATGAGGCTGATGTTTTTACTAGAAGGGATGATGAGTAAATCGTGCTTTTCGTCCTGGCAGCGTTGCAAGGCATCAAAAGGCAATCCGAAACTCCCCTTGCGACTGTTTGAGATTTGAAAATCAAGCTTAAGGTTGGCTAGCAAATGCTTGATGAACTTTACGTTTTTGCGAATCATGACCGCGTGATCCTTATTCTTTTCCACCGCAGGAAAAACCGTTACATCTGCCTTATTGAAGCGGGCAAAATAACTGGCCCAAAGCGAGGTGTCTTTCATTACTTTTCTGAAATCGACCGGGAGCAGCACGTTTTTGTAGCGTAGCGATTCGGGCTGGTGTCCATTGACAAACAAGAACGGAATTTGGCTGACTTGCAGCGCGGGCAATTTGGCTTTCACGTTCTCCGAAGTCAGTACTAGCATGATTCCATCGTATTGTTCCGCAATCCGGTCAATGCAGTCGGACAGCCCGCCTTTCAGTGTCAGGCTGGAAATGGGGATGTCGGGCAGATCTTCTTTCAAGTGGTGAATAATTTTGGACAGCACCTTTTGAACGGCCAGTTTTTCTGCTTTCCCTTTCTGCAGCAACGGATGAAACAAGCACAATTCCTTTCGAAAAATATTGGCCATTTGCACGCCGTGCACAATCGCGTTGTTCATCGACTTTGAAAAGTCGCAGTGAACCATGATTCGTTGTTCTGTCAGATTTGCCATTTCGTTGCCAAATCTATTAATAATATCAGCAGTCATGAACAGGGAATTCGTATTTTTGATGAAAATAGACTGAATTTATGCTGACACGAGAACTCATCTGGCCCAAAAGTATTGTAGTTGTAGGCGCTTCAAACGATGTTTCCAAACCCGGAGGCAAATTGCTCAAAAACTTGGTGGATAATCATTTCGAAGGCGATTTGTATGTGGTTAATCCCAAAACCGAAGTGGTTCAGGGAATTGAAACTCATCCGTCAATCGACGAATTGCCGGAGGTGGAGACTGCGGTTCTGGCTGTTCCGGCCCGATTTTGTCCCGAAATGACCTTGCAGTTGTGCCGCGACAAAAAAGCGAAGGGCATCATCATCATTTCGGCGGGTTTTAGTGAAGAAAGCGAAGAAGGCCGGCAACTGGAACAACAAATTGTTGAAACGGTGAATCGTTACGGAGCTTCGCTGATTGGCCCCAACTGCATTGGAATTATCACGCCGGCACATGCCAGCGTTTTCACCACGCCGGTTCCCAAACTCGACCAAATGGGCTGCGATTTCATTTCCAGTTCGGGTGCTACAGCCGTATTTATCATGGAGTCGGGCATTCCGAAAGGTTTGCATTTTGCCAGCGTTTTTTCGGTCGGCAACTCGGCCCAGGTGGGGGTTGAAGATGTGCTGGAATTTATGGATGAGGTGTTTGATCCCAAAACCAGCACCCGGGTCAAATTACTCTATATCGAAAGCATTCAAAATCCGGACAAGCTATTGAAGCACGCTTCTTCTCTTATTCGGAAAGGCTGCAAAATTGCCGCCATCAAAGCTGGCAGCAGCGATGCCGGGAGCCGGGCCGCTTCGTCGCATACCGGGGCGATGGCCAGCTCCGATTCTGCGGTTGAAGCCTTGTTCCGGAAGGCGGGGATTGTGCGCTGCTATGGACGTGAGGAACTGACCACCGTGGGCTGCGTGTTTATGTGTAAAGAGATGAAGGGCAAACGCATGGCCATTATTACTCATGCCGGCGGGCCCGCGGTTATGCTGACCGATGCACTGGAAGCTGGTGGTTTGAAGATTCCCCAAATTCAGGATTCGCCCCAAAAAGATCGCTTGAAAGAAAAGCTTTTTCCCGGGTCATCGGTTGAGAACCCCATCGATTTTTTGGCTACGGGCAATGCCGAACAGCTGGGCGCCATTATTGACGCCTGCGACAACGATTTTAATGAAGTAGATGGGATGGCGGTCATTTACGGAAGCCCGGGCCTTTTCCCGGTGGGCGACGTATATGAAGTGTTGAACGGCAAGATGCGCACCTGCAAAAAGCCTATTTATCCCATTCTGCCGTCGGTGATTAATGTAAGCGACGATGTGGCTTATTTTCTGTCCGAAGGGAATGTGAACTTCCCCGACGAAGTCTTGCTTGGACGGGCTTTGGCGAAAGTGGCTGGCACACTCAAGCCGCATACCGATGAAATTTTTCTCGATGGGGTGGACATCCCCGAAATCCGCCGGATTGTGGATCAGGCCAGCAATGGCTATCAGCCGCCCGAAATTATTCACCGTCTGTTTGATGCGGCCGGTATTCCCCGGGTACAAGAGCTGGTGGTCAAAACTCCCGATGAAGCGTTGCAGGCTACCGGACAACTGGGCTGGCCCTTGGTGATGAAAGTCATTGGGCCGGTTCATAAAAGTGACGTGCGGGGTGTCGTGCTGAACGTGCACGATAAGGAAACCGTGCTGCATGAGTTTAACCGGCTCATCAATATCCCGGAAACCGAAGCGGTACTGATGGCCGAGATGGCCTCCGGAATTGAGCTGTTCCTGGGGGCAAAATACGAAGACCGCTTTGGACACATTGTCCTTTGTGGTATGGGCGGAACCATGGTGGAAGTGTTGAAAGATGTCACCTCCGGATTGGCTCCGCTGAGCATTTGTGAGGCGTCGTCCATGATCAAAAACCTGAAATCGTACCAAATCATTAAAGGCTACCGGGGGCAGGAAGGCGCTAACCAGCGTAAGTTTGCCGAGATCATTGTTCGCTTGTCGAGCATGTTGCGATTCGCTGTCGAAATTAAAGAGATGGACATCAATCCCTTGCTGGGCAAAGGCGATCGGATTCTGGCCGTCGATGCCCGGATTCGCATTGAGAAGAATCCTCGCCTTGATTGATATTCGCTGCTGTCGGCAATAGAGAGTATTGAATCGGCAACAGCGAATATTCAATATTCTCTATGGAATATCTTTGCGGCAGTCTTGCCGAGCTTTGCGGCAACACGGAATATCTTTTCGGCAGCCTTGCCGAGCCTTGCGGCAACACGGAATATCTTTGCGGCGGCGTTGCCGGGCTTTACGGCAACGGAGAATATCTTTGCGGCAACGTTGCCGATTGTTTCGGCAAAGGGGAATATGTTTGCGGCAACCTTGCCGATTGTTTCAGCAACAGAGAACATTTAATCGGCAACAGCGAATGTTTAATATTCGCAGGAAAACTTGACCTTTGATTTTCGCCGTGACTTCCCTAATTTGCGTAAAAAATAACATTGGCATCGGACTGCTGCTCATGGCTGTTATTGGTATCGCAGCTTTGGTTTTTACCATCCTAGCGGCTATCAAGGCCAACGAAGGCGAATTTTACCGCTATCCCTGGCCATTCGTTTTTTGAATTAGGGGTCCCTCCTAACCTCCCACGGGGAGGAGCCAGAAACCAAACGTAGGAAAAATCTTATCGAAAAACTTTTCACTAACGGAAAACAGCCGGATCCATTCCGGCTTTTCCTGTTTTTAGTTACTTTTGCTGCTCGAATAAAAAGACAGACTATGGCTCAGAAACCTTCGATTCCAAAAGGAACACGTGACTTTTCGCCGGTAGAGATGGCTCGCCGGAATTATATTTTCGATACGGTGAAGGAAATTTTTCAGTGTTACGGCTTTCAACCCATTGAAACCCCGGCGATGGAAAACCTTTCAACCCTGATGGGGAAGTATGGTGAAGAAGGCGATAAGCTGCTGTTTAAGATTCTGAATTCAGGTGATTTTATTTCGAAAGTGGATGAGCAGGAGTTGCAGGAGCGCAACAGTATCCGGCTTACCAATAAGATTTCGGAGAAGGGCTTGCGCTACGATTTGACCGTACCTTTTGCCCGCTTTGTGGTGCAGCATCGCAACGAAATTTCCTTTCCGTTTAAACGCTACCAAATTCAACCCGTTTGGCGCGCTGACCGCCCGCAAAAAGGTCGCTATCGCGAGTTTTACCAGTGCGATGTGGATATCGTTGGAAGTGATTCGTTGTTGAATGAATTGGAACTGGTTCAAATTATCAACGATGTCTTCAATCAGCTGCTAATCAATACGGTGGTAAAAATCAACAACCGGAAGATCTTAGCAGGCATTGCCGAAACCATTGGCGAAGCCGACCGGATCATCGATATTACCGTGGCTATTGATAAGCTCGACAAGATTGGCTTGGAAAAGGTAAACCTCGAGCTGTTGGAAAAAGGGGTGTCACAGGAAGCGATTGACAAATTGCAACCCATTTTGAAGCTGAGTGGAACAAATGCCGAAAAGCTGGATCAGATTGAAGCGGTGATTGGCGATTCAGTGGCAGGAAAAAAGGGCGTGGACGAAATGCGGACGTTGTTTGCCTACCTGACTGGATTTGAGCTGAACACTGAGGTGGAATTGGACCTGACCCTGGCCCGTGGCCTGAATTATTACACCGGCGCTATTTTTGAAGTGAAGGCCAAAGATGTACAAATTGGCAGCATTTGTGGCGGTGGCCGCTACGACGACTTAACCGGTATTTTTGGTATGCCCGATGTCTCGGGTGTGGGCATTTCGTTTGGAGCCGACCGCATCTATGATGTGATGACGCAATTGGAGCTGTTTCCTGAAGAAGCTGTGGCTTCAACCAAAGTGCTGTTCGTCAATTTTGGTAAAAAGGAAGAAGCCTATTGCTTGCCTATTCTGGCTAAGTTGCGTGCCAGTAAGGTCAATGCGGAGATCTATCCTGAACCGGCCAAAATGAAAAAGCAAATGACCTGGGCGGATCGTAAGCAAGTGGCTTTTGTGGTCATGGTGGGCGAGGAAGAAATGAACCAGGGAAAGCTGACACTGAAGGAAATGAAGTCAGGCGAACAGCAATTGGTCACTCCCGAAGAACTGATAAAAATCCTTTCTGAATAAGCTGAATTTAACGTTCTTGCGGACATGTGGTCTGGAAGAACAAAACTGATTGGACGTGATGACCGCCCTGTAAAGGCGTTTGGGTGTGACACCCGCTGCCCGTGAATTGGACGCTTTCTTTTTTTTGATATGTAATTGTTGAACGATTTAAAATAAAAAAAGATGGAGTCTAAAATTCATACGATCAGTCCTGCACCCCTCAGCTTCAGAATCATTGAGGCCATTCTGGAAGAAAAGAAAAAACTGGTTCTTTCCGACGAGTCGGTCGCGTTGATTCAAAAATCAAAAGCTTTTCTCGATAAAAAACTGGCCGAAAGTGAAGATCCGATTTACGGAATCAACACCGGTTTTGGCGCCTTGTGCGACATTAAAGTGTCGAAGGCCGAGCTGAGTAAGTTGCAGGAAAACCTGGTGGTTTCGCACGCCTGCAATATTGGCGATGAAATTCCGCAGGATATTGTCCGGCTGATGTTGTTGCTGAAAGCCCATGCCCTGGCTAAAGGAAATTCGGCCGTACAGCTGAAAACCGTTCAGCGGATCCTGGATTTGTTTAACGAAGGCATTTTGCCTGAAGTGTTTGAGCAGGGCTCGCTCGGCGCCAGTGGCGATTTAGCACCTTTGGCCATGCTATTTTTGCCTTTATTGGGGCTGGGCACCGTCAATTATCGCGGGCAGAAAGTGAAGTCGGCTGATGTGTTGACTGAAAAAGGCTGGGAGCCTGTCAGGTTGGAAGCAAAAGAAGGCCTGGCGCTTTTGAATGGCACCCAGTTTATGAGCGCGCACGGTGTTTATACTTTGCTGAAAGCTTTTAAAGTGGTAAAATATGCCGATGTAATCGGAGCCCTGTCGCTGGATAGCTTTGATGGGCTGATTGAGCCCTTTATGGCCCAGGTGCAGCAGATTCGTCCGCATGCGGGCCAGATCGATACGGCTGAGAATTTTCGCAAGTTGCTCGAAGGGAGTGAGCTGATCAGCCGGAAGAAGGAACATGTGCAGGATCCGTATTCATTCCGCTGCATTCCACAGGTTCATGGTGCCGTGAAAGATACGGTAGACTATGTGTCGCGCGTGGTGGAAACTGAAATCAACTCAGTAACCGATAATCCAACGGTTTTTCCGGATGACGATTTAATCATTAGCGGAGGGAACTTTCATGGCGAACCTTTGGCGCTTTCACTCGATTTCTTAGCCATAGCGCTTTCCGAATTGGCCAGTATCTCGGAACGGCGAACCTACCGGCTGATTTCCGGAGAACGTGGGTTGCCCGAGTTTTTGGTCGCCAACCCGGGCTTAAACTCCGGCTTTATGATCCCGCAGTACGCCGCAGCCTCCATTGTGAGTCAGAACAAGCAGTTGTGCACACCAGCTTCGGTCGACTCCATTCCATCGTCGAACGAGCAGGAAGACCACGTAAGTATGGGGGGCAATGCCGCAACAAAAGCCTTGAAGGTGACGGACAATGTGTTGAAAGTATTAGCCATTGAGCTGTATAATGGGGCACAGGCCATGGAGTTTCGAAAACCGCAGAAGACCTCGCCTTACCTGGAAGACTTTCTTCGGGAATATCGCAGACACGTGCCCTTTGTTCGCGAGGATTGCCTGATGTATGAGGGAATTAATGAAACCATCACTTTTATGGAACATGGAAAGTTTCATAAATAAATGAGGCCGAAATTTCGGCCTCTTGCATTCAAAAATTTTTATCTCTGATCTTTGTCTTTCTTGTAAAAGCGAACTCATGTTAACGCCTGGATCGTCAGCTTACCGGTTGTCGTCCTTTTGTTTTTCCTTGTATTCTTTCAGCATGTGCGAGCGGAAATCATTTTCCATATCGTAAAGCATAACCACCTTTTTGGCCGGTAAAACCTGAAAAAAACGGTCATTGTATGCCTTCATCAGGTCGGCCTCCTGCTGAACAAGATTGATAAAATCAAGCGATATCTCTTTTAGTTGTTCCTGGCTCAATCCTTCAAGATTATCCATGGTTTCCATTTCCATGTACCTCCTTTTCATGTGGATATCGAAACGTTTTTCTTCAAACTCATTATAAACAGGCCAGAATTTCTGGGCTTCACCCGGCGTCAGTTCGAGTTTATGCGTCAAAAAGGCAACTTTTTCTGCTTTGATTTTTTTCATCCAGTCTTCATTGTGCTTTTGGCCTGATTGCGCCATTAAGACACCTGAAGCCGCGACTATGGTCACAAGAAATAAAATAAGTCTTTTCATGTCATTTGATTTTAAATGATCAATTTATTAATTCAGCATAAATCTCAGCTTCATTCATCGCGACAGCTAAATAGTCGAGCATTTCCTGCTCATTAACCTCATTTTCAGGTGTCTCTTCTTCGCTGTTCAAAAGCTCGTAAAATGAATTTGCCGAACTGGTAAAGTATGAAATCACCACATCGTCGTCGGCTGTTGGTTCTGTTTCACTTGCTGTAATCGTGGCGTTTTTAGCCAAATAATTGGGTAGAAAAACGCTTAACGGATAATAAACAAGCATAAAAATAAGAGCGAAACTGGCGGCCATTGCCAATATAGGCTTCATCATCCGGATCAGTTTTCCTTTGGACGAAACAGGCATTGTTTCTTCTGCAATTCTGGCTTCAATTTGATCTTCCAGGCTGTCAAAATAACCATCCGGAACCTTGAATGGAGGCTTGGATGATAGATTTTGCAATTCGGTCCCTATGTTTTTCTTTTCATTCATCATTCGCTTGGACTCTTTGAATTTAAAAAAGTTTAATGCCGATTGTTCCCGATTTCTGTTACTCTTCTGATTTTAAGTATTCTTCAATTTTTTTCACGGCATGATGATACGATGCTTTCAACGCGCCGGCCGATGTTTCCAGTATTTTCTCCATATCCTGGTATTTAATGTCGTCGTAATAGCGCATGTTAAAGACCAGGCGTTGTTTGTCGGGCAAGCGGGCAATGGCTTTTTGTAAGCGGTATTGAATATCATCGCCATCAAAATAAGGGTCGGTTTGCAAGTTTTCAATGATGTAGTCGTTGGTTTCATCATGAGTTAAAAACGCCCGTTTCTTTTTTTGGTTTATGAAGGTCAGCGATTCGTTTGTTGCTATGCGATATAGCCAGGTAAACAAGCCGGACTCTTCACGAAAATTATCAATGTTGCGCCATACTTTGACGAAGGTGTTTTGCAAAACATCATCCGCATCATCATGGCTGAGTACAATCTTGCGAATATGCCAGTACAGGCGTTCCTTGTATAAGGACACCAAAGCGCGGAAAGCAGCTTGTCTGGTGCTTTCGTTCTTGAGTTCAGCTAAAATTTGCTGGTCGCTTTTCATGGATTAACCGGATGATTCAATTCGATAGATCGCTTTATGCAGCCATTGTTTAACCGGATGTATGAATTTAACAAAACTTTAGCATTTCTTCTTTCAAACAGCAAATCGAAATTGAATTCGTCGGTTTCGTCCTGCCGTGTTGCTTTGTTAAATCATGATCGCTCCTGAGTAATGGATGTCCAAAAATAGTCAAAAAGGATTAACTTTGCCGCTCAATTTTTAAGAAGAAAACAACATGGCTTTAAAGTGTGGAATTGTAGGACTTCCGAATGTGGGAAAGTCAACCTTGTTCAATTGTTTGTCGAATGCTAAAGCGCAGTCGGCAAATTTTCCGTTTTGTACCATCGAACCCAATATTGGTGTTATTACGGTACCCGATGACCGGTTGATTAAGCTGGAGGAGTTGGTGAAGCCGCAGCGGGTGGTACCTACAACCGTTGAGATTGTTGATATTGCAGGCTTAGTTCGCGGAGCCAGCAAAGGGGAGGGATTAGGGAATAAATTTCTTGGAAACATACGGGAAACCGATGCCATTATTCATGTGCTGCGTTGTTTCGAGAATGAAAATATCACGCATGTTGACACAACCATCAACCCGGTTCGGGATAAGGAAACCATTGATATTGAGTTGCAGCTGAAAGATTTGGAAACGGTGGAAAGCCGTATTGCAAAGGTTGAAAAGCAGGCAAAAACAGGAAATGATCCAGAGGCAAAACGCATGTTTAAAGTGCTTTCGATGTACAGGGATGTGTTAATTCAGGGGAAATCGGCTCGCACCCTGGAGTTGGATGAAGCTGATGCCAAACTAGCCAAGGACTTGCAGTTGCTGACCAACAAGCCCATTCTTTACATCTGCAATGTGGACGAAGCGGCCGTAGTTAAGGGCAATGCCCATGTGGAAGCGTTGAAAGAAGCAATTAAAGATGAGAATGCTGAGATGCTGATGATTGCTGCGGCAACCGAAGCCGACATTGCTGAGTTGGACGACTTTGAAGAACGTCAGCTATTTTTGGAAGACTTGGGGTTGAAAGAATCGGGCGTAAATAAGCTGATTAAGTTGGCCTACAGGCTGCTGCAGCTGGAAACCTATTTTACCGCAGGTGTGAAAGAGGTTCGGGCCTGGACCTATAAACGGGGGTTTAAAGCGCCACAAACTGCTGGTGTCATTCATTCCGACTTCGAAAAAGGCTTTATTCGTGCCGAAGTGATTAAATACAACGACTTTGTTGCTCTCGGATCGGAACAAGCCTGTAAGGAAGCCGGCAAAATGGCCATCGAAGGAAAAGATTACGTGGTTCAGGATGGCGATATCATGCATTTCCGTTTCAACGTGTAAGGTTAAATTTAGTTGAGTATATAGGAAGGGACTTTGATCCCTTTTTTCTTGCTCTTTTCTATCAGAAAATCAAAGGTTTTATATTGATTTTACGATGGAAAAGATGCATAAGACAAGGGGCTTATCCAGATGTTTTGATATAAAATTAAGGCATAGTTGGAGAATATTTTTTATTTTCGGCATCAAATAAAAAATTAATAGCGTCTGACTTATGAACCATGAAACTGTAGAAAGTATGCCCTTGTGGTTATCCTTACCGTTTGTGGCCATGTTGCTGTTTATCGCAATAGGCCCTTTGTTTTTTCATCACTGGTGGGAGGAAAATATAAATAAGTTGAAAATTTCTTTGATTTTGGGTGTCCCCCTGGCAATCTTATTGGTTGTGCGGGGTCTGCATCACGAGTTAATCCACCAGATGCTTTTTGATTACGTCCCCTTCATTATCTTGCTGGGAGCACTGTTTGTGATTACTGGTGGCATCCACTTAAAAGGAGACATTGAAGCCAGCCCTGCCATAAATACCTTGTTCCTGGCTATTGGCGCTGTGCTTGCTTCATTTATGGGAACAACGGGTGCAGCCATGCTTTTAATCCGCCCGGTTATCAAAACCAACTCCGAACGAAAGTTTAAGGTGCACACCATCCTCTTTTTCATTGCCATTGTGGCCAATGCCGGTGGTATGCTGACCCCGCTTGGTGATCCCCCACTGTTTTTGCTGTACCTGAGAGGCGCGCCGTTTTCCTGGTTCTTCGGACTTGTAGGACCTTGGCTGTTTGCCAATGCATTGCTGCTGGTTATTTATTTTATTATTGATAGTTACTACCACAAGAAAGAACCGGTGAAGGCTATTGTCGAAGATCGTACGCATATTGAACCCATCCGGTTGAAAGGAAACCTCAATTTTGTTTTTCTTATTGGTGTTGTGTTAGCTGTCGCTTTTTTGAACCAGCAATATATTCATGCCATTCACGATAACCACTACCTGGGGTTTATCCGCGAGGGGGTGATTCTTTTAATGGCAATCTTATCGCTGGTATTTACCAACAACAACATGAGATACAAGGAAAATAAGTTTACCTGGGGCCCAATTATCGAAGTAGCTTACCTGTTTCTTGGAATTTTCATCACCATGGTTCCGGCTTTGCTGTACCTGAGAGAGAACGCGCATTCATTTGGCTTATCAACCCCACAGCATTTTTATTATGCCACTGGTGCTTTAAGCTCGTTTTTGGACAATGCGCCGACAGCCGTATCGTTTCACAACCTGGCCCTGGGCATGGTTGACCAGTTCGGAGCAAGTGCCCTGGTTGCCCATATTCCCGAAGTATTGCTGAAAGCCATTAGTTTAGGCGCCGTGTTCTTTGGTGCAATGACCTACATTGGTAACGGGCCTAACTTCATGGTGAAAGCCATTGCCGAAGAAAACAAAATTGAGATGCCAAGTTTCTTTGAGTATATCGTGAAATTTTCGCTGGTCGTATTATTGCCTGTTTATATTGTTACACAATTGATTTTCCTGTAAACAGAGAAAAATCCAGATAGCACATACAAAAAAAGCAGTTCGGAAATGAGCTGCTTTTTTTTGTTGCTTATTTTTTTTTACCCAATTTGTTTTGAGGAAGCCTAAAATGGGGTAGTCGGCAACTTTTGCATTCATTTCGGAAGGATCCCACAACTTTACGCAGGGTGGCAATTTATTTTTTAATACTTTTTCCAACAAGTGGATGGCATGAAAGAGGGGGGTAGCATTCATTTTTATTATTTCAAAATGAAAGAATACTGACATTCATGTGAAATATTTGACAACAAACAACAAGACGCAATAGACAAATGTCAAAATGTGTTTTAAATTAGAAACAAAACGATTATTTTTGAACTCTGAAATTATCGAATTGAGAACTCATTTTTTAAATTTATTGGCATTATGTGTGGAATTGTAGGAGTATTTGATTTAAAAACCGATGCGCAGGAGCTAAGGCCTCAGGTCTTGGAGCAATCTAAAAAAGTAAGGCATCGCGGACCAGACTGGTCAGGAATTTATTGTGGCCAAAAAGCGATCATTGCTCATGAACGTTTGTCGATTGTTGACCCCGAGTCAGGTGGTCAACCCTTGTATAGCAAAGATAAGAAGCTGATTTTGGGAGTGAATGGAGAGATTTATAACCATCTGACAATTCGCGAGCAAACCAAAGATCGGTACGAGTACCAAACCGGGTCAGACTGTGAAGTGATCCTGGCTTTGTATCAGGAAAAAGGGGTCGACTTTCTGGATGATTTGAATGGAATATTTGCGTTCGCTTTGTATGACGAAGAGAAAGATGCCTACCTGATTGGCCGTGATCATATCGGCATTATCCCGCTGTACATGGGCTGGGATAAATCGGGCAACTTTTATGTCGGCTCCGAGTTAAAAACCCTGGAAGGCATTTGTTCTAAAATTGAGGAATTTCCTCCGGGCAACTACCTGTACAGTAAAGACGGTAAAATTAAACGTTGGTGGATCCGCGACTGGATGGATTATGAAAACGTAAAAGACAATGAAGCCAGTATTCCGGAGTTGAAACAAGCGATGGAAGCTGCTGTGCATCGCCAGCTTATGTCGGATGTGCCTTATGGCGTGTTACTTTCAGGTGGACTGGATTCATCGGTAACTTCGGCCCTGGCCAAAAAGTTCTCCGCCAAACGGGTGGAAGAAGGTGACAAGAAAGATGCCTGGTGGCCGCAGCTGCACTCGTTTGTTATTGGATTGGATGGTTCGCCCGACCTTGCAGCAGCACGCAAAGTGGCTGACCATATCGGAACCATTCACCACGAAATTCATTACACCATACAGGAGGGCCTTGATGCCATTCGCGATGTGATCTACCACATCGAAACTTACGATGTAACAACGATCCGGGCAGCAACTCCTATGTACATGCTTGCGCGTGTGATCAAGTCGATGGGGATTAAGATGGTGCTTACCGGCGAAGGTGCCGATGAAATTTTTGGCGGATACCTGTATTTTCACAAAGCACCAAACCCGGAAGAATTCCATAAAGAAACCTTGCGTAAACTAAGCAAGCTGAATTTGTACGACTGCCTGCGCGCCAATAAATCGCTGGCTGCCTGGGGTGTTGAAGGAAGGGTGCCTTTCCTCGACAAAGAATTTATTGATGTGGCCATGCGAATGAACCCCAAAGAAAAAATGGCTGGCAACGGACGAATGGAAAAGTGGGTGGTTCGCAAAGCATTCGAAGATATGCTTCCGGCGAGCGTGGCATGGCGGCAGAAAGAACAATTTTCGGATGGCGTGGGCTACGGGTGGATTGATACCCTGAAACAAATTGCCAAAGAGAAGATTTCGGACGAAATGATGGCCAATGCCGGATTCCGGTTTCCTATTAATACGCCCCGTTCAAAAGAAGAGTATTTGTACCGCACTGTTTTTGAAGAGCACTTTCCATCAGATGCGGCTGCGGCATGTGTTCCTTCGGTTCCGTCCATTGCTTGCAGCACGGCCGAAGCTTTAGCCTGGGATGCCTCGTTTCAGAACAATGCCGACCCATCGGGACGTTCGGTGAGTGGCGTACACGAACAAAGCACCATTTTTGAAAAATAGGTTGAACCAAAGCCTCGTATAGATAAAGCATTGCTTTTGAAGCAATGTACATTTTGCCAAAAATGAGTGGAAAGCTGGTGTCTCAGGACACTGGCTTTTTTCGTAATCACCTTTCTTTGAATTTGAAAACAGGCGTTGTCCTTTTCGAGAACATTCCAGTGGGAAACATCGTTAGGTTATTAATGAATTTAGCCGGTTGATCTAATTTAAGTTGAATGATATGGCAATAAAAAAAGTATGGATTGAAGAAGGATGTATTTCATGCGGACTGTGTGAAAGTGTTTGTCCCGAGGTGTTTGAAATGCCCGACGAGGCGATTGTAATCGAAGGCGCCGACCCGGCATCAAACGAAGATGGCATCATCGAAGCGGCTGAAGGATGCCCGGTAGAGGTCATTAAATACGAAGAGGAATAAGTTCATCTTCAGCGGTAAGCGGAAGCAAAAAGAAGTTTCGTTTAGGTCTTCATTTTATCGCTGGGGAGGGATTGATCTTTTCCGGAAAATATTCAGAAAGGCCGCTGGTTAGACGGCCTTTCATTCATGAGTAACAAAAATGAAGATCGCTCTCCAGATTTAATCCTGCTAATTAAAGCAATGTTTTCATGAATTGGTGCATTCTGCTTCAAAAATTATAAGAAAGTAACGTGCAGTAGTAATTGTTCAATGTGTTTGCTCTTATACTTCCGGCGATTTACTCCTTATGCCGGACACAAATTCGAATGAAATTTCGAATGAGCTCAGGATTCAGCTATTGACATTGAAATCAGAGCGGTCAGGAAAATATTAAAAAGCTCGTTGTGTTTGTCTGCTTTTGCCTGTAATTATTTAGCTATTTTTGGCGCAAACTTAATCCAGGTTCCAATGATAAGTACTAAGCAATAATTGTTGTCGTATTTCTGTCTTCTAATAAACTATGAGAGAAGTGATAACAAAAACAATAGATAGATCCGTGACCTTAACTAGACGCAGACAACTACAACAAAAGCTGTCCGGTCAGCAAATCCGGCCTGATAAAATGGAGGGCTTGAATTCATGATCGCGTATTGGGGAGAAATTGCAGCCCTATTAACCGCTCTTTTTTGGACAGTAACCAGTATGGCTTTTGAGTCGGCCGGAAAAAAAGTTGGCTCGCTGGCGGTCAACCTGATTCGATTGGTGATCGCTTTCTTCATATATGCGATCTATACCCAGATCTCACGCGGCATGTGGTTTCCGTTTGATGCTACAGCCTACCAATGGGGCTGGCTGGCCCTATCGGGCCTGGTGGGCTTCGTTATTGGCGATTTGCTCTTGTTTCAGGCTTTTGTGGTGATTGGTGCCCGCATCTCCATGCTGATTATGGCGATGACTCCGCCTTTTACGGCATTCATCTCTTATTTCGTTCTGGATGAAGTGTTGTCGCCTATGAACTGGGTGGGTATGATCATTACGCTTTGGGGAATTAGCATGGTGATTTTGAAACGCGAAAACAGTGCACTCAATGGCGGACAGAAAATTCGCAAGCGATTAACATCGGCCTACTCGGTTCCCGGAATTTTACTTGCACTGGGTGGTTCGCTGGGACAAGCCACCGGCTTGGTTCTGAGCAAAAAAGGGATGGGCGAATACGATGCTTTTGCTGCGTCACAAATCCGGGTTATGACAGGGATTGTTGGGTTCGCGATTTTGCTTGTTTTTATGAAGCGCTATCACCGCGTGTGGGCAGCCTTGAAGAATGTCTCCGCGATGAAACGCATTAGCCTGGGTTCGTTCTTTGGCCCTTTTCTCGGGGTTTCCTTTTCGCTAATTGCTGTTCAAAACACCAAAGCCGGCATTGCAGCTACCATCATGTCGATTGTTCCGGTGCTGATTATTCCGCCAGCCATTCTTATTTTCAGGGAAAAAGTGAACTGGAAGGAAGCGGTTGGGGCGGTGATTACCGTTTTAGGAGTCGCCATCTTTTTTGTTTAGATCGGCTTACTGAAAAAGTGGGAAGTTCCTTTCGTCTGTTTTTCGTAAATACTTCTTACAAGTTTTTTTAGAATATGCCCGAAGAAAAAGAGTTGGCGCTTTGAAAACTCAACCGTTACATTAAGATTATCTGCGTACCATTAAATCAGTTGATGATGGACTGGTCAAAGTGCTCCATAACCTAGAGGAAACTGGCCTAGAAGGTCAACCCATCGTGGTTTATTCTTCTGAAATTTAAAAAAAAAGTATTAGTTTTAATTTTAGTGAAACTTTCGTTATTAACTAAAACTCTTATTCAAATATACGCGGACAAAGGGAATTGTCAATTAAACAGTGAAAGAGGTTCGGTCGTTAATCGTCAAGATGAAAGAAGCTGATCGTGGCAAACCAAGCGAAGATGCCGGCTAGCGGAGTCACTTTCTTGAAGGGTGCACACAGATAGCAGTTTTTCCTATTTTCGACCACACTTACAAAGTCACCACCACTTTTCCAACCGCGTGTCCAGCTTCCAGTTGCTGATGAGCATCAGCCATTTGCCCGAAAGAGTAGGTTTGTGAAACATGGGCTTTTAGCAAACCTTTTTCAAACCAGTCGGCCAGCCACTTCATATCATCGCCACTGGATTGAACCAACATGTTCAAGCCATTGATTCCTTTGGATTTTGCTTTTTCGCTAACCTTTTCATTCATTCCTGAAACAATGCTGACAATCGTTCCGTCGGTCTTCAGCGTTTCCAGTGAGCGATCAATGTAGTCGCCACCAATGGTGTCCAATACGAAATCGACGGGTTTAATAACCGACTCAAACGCCTGCGACTGGTAATCGACATGCTCATCGGCACCCAGCGACAGCACAAAGTCCATGTTTTTAGCGGATGAAGTTCCGATAACATAAGCTCCGAGTTGCTTAGCAATTTGTACTGCAAAATGCCCCACGCCACCCGACGCAGCATGGATAAGTACCCGATCGCCTGCTTTTACGTTGGCATGCCTCACCATCGCTTGCCAGGCGGTCAAAGCAGCCAATGTACCGGCAGCGGCTTCCGGGAAACTGATATTAGCCGGCTTAAGAGCTAAATGGCTGACAGGAGCGGCTACGTATTCGGCATAAGCTTTGCCTTGACCGGGGAAATTTACCATTCCAAAAACCTCGTCACCCGGCTTGAAATTTTCGACTTTGCTGCCAGTTTCTTTCACCATTCCGGCAATATCCCAACCTAAAATCAGCGGATTCTCCTTTTCCAACTTTCCGGCCAGCGCTTTTCCCTTTCTTGTTTTGATATCCACCGGGTTCACACTAACGGCTTTCACCTGTACCAGCACCTCATCATCGGCAATGACAGGCTGCGGAATTTCGGTGAGAAGCAAATTATCAGTATCTCCGAAATCACTTAAAACAATCGCTTGCATCGTTTTCATTTTTGTGGTTCAACTTGGTTTCCTTATATCTCAAGTCCATTCTTCCCGATTTTGTTCAATCTACCTCCAGCGAAAATCAATTATACGAACGCAAAAAAAGGCATCCTCTCGAATGCCTCTTTCCACTTTAATTGAAACTTGCCTTTTCAGACAATAACCTATACCAATTTATAATCTTCTTCGATTTTCTTCAATCGTCTCTTTTACTCTTCCTGTACAATATATTCCGCTATATCCAGTGGTAATTTCGTCAATTCTTCCACAACCAGTCCAGCCACCGTTAAAGCGCCAACAACGCGAAGGTGCGTGTCGTCCTGCCGGCCCTCCGGATAGCGGTCAGTTGGTTCAGTCCATAAGTATAATTCTTTGGATGACTCGTCCCCCATCTCCTGAACCAAGGCCGCTGTTATTTGCTGCAAATCGATCAGAGGAACATCCAGCCGGGCAGCAACTTGCCGCATAGCCTCCGGATACTCCCCGTGCGTATCAATCAACTGTCCACTCTCATCAAACTTCCGGCGAACAATGGAGGTCAGCAAAATTGGTGTCGCGCCTTTGTCCCGGCTTTCGCGAACATATTTTTCCAGATTCTGCGAATACGTTCCGTATGGCTCGGTGTAGCGGGTGCTATCCTTATGTTTTTGGTCGTTGTGTCCAAATTGAATGAAGACATAGTCGCCTGCTTTCAGGCTATCCAGTACCGTCTGCCATCGCCCTTCGGTGATAAAACTTTTGGTACTGCGCCCGTTAACCGCGTGGTTATGAACGGCAACCTGCTCATCAAAAAACTGATCAAAGACCTGCCCCCAGCCCGTTTCAGGATAAACTTCGGCTTTTTTGTTTGACATGGTTGAGTCGCCAATCATGTACACATCAATTGGTTTTTGCTCGCCCGAACAAGCTGCCAGGAATAAAGACAGGATTAGAATACTCCATTGTATTTTCATCATTCGTAATCGGTTATTGTTGTATTACTTTGACGGCTTTAGGATTCACATTTTGATTCAGCAACAGCATATCATCCGTAGCTTCATCCTTGCTAAGCACGATGTCCACATTTTTGGTTTTTGAACCATTTACCGAAATAACCGGCTGACCACCAGTTTCAACCGATAAATCTTTGATTGAAACATTTTGTGCGTTATAAAAATTAACCGCAGGAAACTTAGTTGTTTTCAGTTTTAGATTGCTCACCGAAACGCCATTGGCATCCATGCAAAACAAACCATTTTCAGCTTCCATCACCAGGTTTTCCAGAGTCACATTTTCCAGGTTCATTTCCGGAAGTCCCTGCAAATAAATCGCCTGCCTGGCTCCTTTGACGGTTACATTTTTAATCGAAATATCTTTAAATTGCGGGGGTTCGTCGGTCACTTCCATCATCGCTGCTTCTCCCTTATTTTCGGCTTGTTGTTCCAGCATTTCAGAAACCGACAAGCCTCCATAGTACAAGTTGAATGAAATCGCGTTGGTTGGAATGTCGATCATGTCGATATCAGAAATGTAGATTCCTTCCACCACGCCACCGCGACCACGGGTGCTTTTAAAACGCAGACCAACATCGGTACCGATAAAGGTACAGCCCGAAACGTGCATATTTTTAACGCCTCCCGACATTTCACTTCCAACCGTTACACCGCCATGACCGTGATAAACAATGCAGTTTTTGACAATCAGATTTTCGGTGGGCATGCCGCGGTCGCGCCCATCCTGATCTTTGCCTGATTTGACACAGATGGCATCATCGCCCACGTCAAAGCTCGAATCATACAGAACCGTATTTTTGCAGGATTCAATATCGATTCCATCGCCATTCTGCGAGTACCAGGGATTGCGAACATCAATATTCCGAACGGTCAGGTTTTCGCACATCAGCGGATGAATATTCCAGGCCGGCGAATTCTGAAAAACCGGGCCATCGAGCAACACATTCTTGCAGCTCACCAAACTAACCATCACCGGGCGCAGGAAATCCTTTATTTCTTCAAATTCTTCCATCGTTGTAAACTGGGTCGGCACATTCATGTCGCTCATTTCAGACCCTTTTCTAAAACTTTCCGACGGAAACCAACTCGTTCCACTTTCATTAACGATGCCACCCGAAGCCACCACCTTCTTCCACTGCGACTCAGTCATTTTTGAGCGTTTCACCTGGCGCCAGGCATCACCCGAACCATCAATCACACCTTTGCCAGTGATGGCGATATTTTCCAAATCTTTTCCATAAATAGGCGACAAGCAGCGGACAGTGTTTAATCCCTCAAAACTGGTTTCAATCAGCGGGTACAAATCCTTATTCGTACTAAAAAGCACCAAGGCTCCGGCCTCAAGATGAAGGTTGATGTTGCTTTTCAGAACGATTGGCCCTGTCAGCCAAATTCCACGCGGAACAAGCACGCTCCCACCACCTTTTTCGGCAACCTCGCTTATCGCATCGGCAAAAGCCTGCGAGTTCAGCGTTTGTCCATCACTAACTGCGCCGTGTTCGACAATCGATACTGACAAATCGGTGAATGTCGGCTCAACTACTTTTGGCATTTCAAATTCAATCCCCTCGTAAATATCGTTTGTTACCTCGGGGGCAGGCATTGTTGCATGGCATGCCATCGCAACCAACATCAGCAAGTAAACGGGTAACTTCATTTTTCCAATCCTTTTCATTTTACTATCGATTTAGGTTATTCTGTCCTATGTTTCGCTTTCATTTTTTGACTTTTTCGACTCGGAACCAATCAAGATTGACTGTCCCGGAGTCGTTTGTCACGCCATCGCGCAGGGCAAAAAAGCCTACTTTGGCACCAATCCAGCGACCTGGAACCGCAGAAAAATCGGCTCCCATGTCGATGAACTTTTTACCATCGGCACTGAAGCTAAAGCTACAAATGGCTCCGGCCTTCACTTTCACCCGAAACCAGATGGTATTGCCTTTAAAATTTTGTTGATCCAATTCATTCTCTGCTCCACCCAGACGGGCATTTTTGCATTGCACCACACGCGCCATTAATTGGCCATCCACTTGTTTTAAGGCGATGTACTGGTAGTCCTCTCCCATCACGATAAAACCAATTTCTTCGCCATCGGCTCTTGGGTTGAATGTGAGTTTTGTGGTCGCCATAAATTCCTCAGCCGGAAATTTTTGAAGCAGCAGGTTTGGAACCGGCCACAGATTGACAAAATTCTCGGGCCGTGGTTTGCAGTTCAACCGGTAGTAGCCCAGGTTTCCGGAAGGATAACCATAGGTCAGCTTCGGGTTAGCATGCCATTGCCACTGAATGCCCAGCTCGTGTGTATTAAACTCGTCGTTCTCAGGAGGAGTCACCACCGGATACGTACCGCCAACATTGGGTTTTTGGTATGAAGTAACCGGTTCGCCAGTACCATTGCCGTCGTGGTCAACCCCCACGACAGGCCAATCATTTTCCCAACGCATGGGCTGCAAATGAACGATTCGTCCGTAGGCTTCCTTGTCCTGAAAATGGATAAACCAATCTTCGCCGCTGGGGGTATCAATCCATGCACCCTGGTGAGGCCCGTTAATGTCGGTTGAACCTTGCTCCAGCACCACTTTTTCCTCGTAAGGACCATAAATATTTCTCGATCGCAAAACCAGCTGCCAACCAGTAGATACGCCACCAGCCGGGGCAAAAATGTAATAGTAGCCGTTTCGCTTGTAGAACTTGGGGCCTTCAACCGTTGGATGCGCCTCACTTCCATCGAAAACCACCACGTCGTTATCCAGTAATTGCGTACCGTCCGGGGTCATTTCGCTCACCAGCAAAACACTTTTCACAGTAGCTCGACTTCCCGCAAAAGCATAAACTAAATACGCTTTGCCATCGTCGTCCCAAAGCGGTGAAGGATCAATCAGTCCTTTGCCGCCACGCACCAAAACAGGCTCCGACCACGGTCCTTTCGGATCTGTCGTTTTGGTCAGATAAATCCCAAAATCAGGATCGGGATAATAGATATAAAATTCATCTTTGTGGTAACGGATGCAGGGCGCCCAAACCCCATTGCCATGTTGGGCTTGATCAAACACATCAAAAGGGGATTGTTTAGGAAGCGCATAAGTGATTAGTTTCCAATTCACCAAATCTTTTGAATGCAGCACCGGCAAGCCGGGAACGCAATTAAACGAGGACGAGGTCATATAATAATCATCGCCAACCCTCACCACATCCGGATCAGAATAATCGGCATGCAAAATCGGATTCTTATAAGTTCCATCGCCATTGTCGGCTATCCAAACCTTAGAGCGTTCATTGGTTTGCGCCTGTGCTGAAACAGCCGCCAGCCCGGCGATTAGCATCAGGAAAATTTTCACCTTAAGTTTCATTTCGATTCAATATTTAGGGGTTCTCCCGGAATCCATCCATCGAAGATGTTTTCCAAACTATAATTAGCACGTTCTATCTGTGTTAATTGAGATGACCAAGATACCCGTTTTTCGGGCATTGCTCCTGCTCCTGTATTTTTGTATTCCACGTAGGTGGCCGTTTCTTCCGTCTCTTTCTTTCCCCAATTGTGCCAGCCTTCTTCCTTGATGATGTCTCCAAGCTCACATTCAATGAAAGCTGTTTTAGCGAACGGACGCCAGGGACGACCCAGGTAAACCGAGTGAGCCGGGGCGCTGCCGGTAATTTTACAACGAAGAAAAACAAAGCCAAATGGGGTTTCTTCGAGCGTGGAGGCCGCTGTGACATAACCAGCCGATTTGCAAAAGATTTCGCAGTCCTCGAAAACAGCCGTTGACCAGCCGAAAATAAAATCGACGGTTCCTTCAATGTAGCAATTCTTGTAATACTGGCGGCTGTTTTCGCCATGCGGATACAGCGTATCCTGAAAGCCTAAAAACCGGCAGTTGCTAAAAACAATGCGTTCGCCGTCAACTCGTACGGCAACGGCCTGCCCGACCGGCCCTGCCGAATTTTCAAAGGTGATATTTTCGGCCGTAAAATCATTGCCAAACACAAAAAAACCGGATGATCCAGTGGTGCCCATTTCTTCACCAAACCGATTCAATTTCGAAGCATAATCGTCATTGGTAATGATTGTGTTTTCGACACTTTCGCCAATCAAAGTCACTTGATTTTTCGATGCCGGCAAAATCAGTTTTTCCTTGTAAATGCCATTCTTGATGAAAATGGTGGTATTGTTTTTCCTGAAATCCGGCACCGCATCAATGGCTTGCTGAACCGTTGTGAAATCGCCATTACCGTCTTTTGAAACAACCAGATCAAAATCTTTTGCGGCAAAAGCGCTTCCAGCTTGCCAAATGATAGCCAGCACCAAGAGTCGTATCGAATTTTTCCAGTTCATTTCCTGCGTTTAATAATTTCTAAACTAGCCAGGATAAAAGGTCCGACTCCTTTGGGATCATTATCCCTGACTGGCTCGCTGATATAATATTCATAGGACCCGTCGCGGTATGGATCGCCTCCAAGACCGGCAACCGAACACACATCAGTTAGGCTGATGGTGCCGTTTTTATTTTCTTTGATGAAGTTTTTCAGCATTCCTTCGTATGCTTTTTCCCCAACTGCCCGATATTGCTGATCGATATAATTCAAACGGGTGGCTTTTAATAGGGTGTAAGTAAACATGCTGGAAACCGATGATTCCAGGTAATTACCTTCCCGGTCGCCCTGGTCCAACACCTGGTACCACAGGCCGGTTTTTTCGTGCTGAAATTTCTTAATGCCAGCAGCTACCTCATTTAAAATAGCAATTAGCTTTTCTCTTCCCGGGTGGTTTTCAGGAATGTAGTCCAACACATCAACCAGGGCCATGGCATACCAGCCCATGGCGCGTCCCCAGAAGTGTGGCGAACGTCCGGTTTCGGGATCGGACCATCGCTGTTCGCGACTTTCGTCCCAGGCATGATAGTTTAAGCCTGTTACCGGGTCGTAGGTATGTTTATGAACCGTAACAAACTGGTTAACCACATCATCAAAAGCTTCCGGCTCATCAAACTCTTTTCCAAACTCGGCATAAAAGGGAGCGCCCATGTACAGGCCATCAAGCCACATTTGGTTCGGATACCTTTTCTTGTGCCAAAAACCACCTTCCGAAGTGCGTGGATGGTCGTTCAGCTGGTCGCGCAATTGCAAAATAGCTTTTTTGTAACGCTCATCGCCAGTCTTTGCATACAGATCGAACAGGAATTTCCCCGAATTGACATTGTCAATATTGAAATCGTTTCGTTTGTAGTGCTCAATTACGCCTGCTTCATTAATAAACTGGTCGGCGTAACCTTTGGCGTACTCGTAATACGCTTCGTCTCCCGAAACCTCATACAATTCCATCATAGCCATAGACACCAATCCAGGCGTATAACTCCATTTGCCTTCGGGGCTAAAGTCGACTGTAGAAGCTTTTGGAAAGTGAGCCATTTCAGAATCGGCCATCCGTTTGGCCATTTCAAGTCCTTTTGGGGTTTCTGCTGATTTCTCAGCTTTTTTGGAAGCTGTGCATTGGCTGAACACCAGACCAATCATCACAAGCAACAGGTAAGTTCTTTTCAATTTCAATAAGTTCATAGCTCTATTATTAAATTAGGAGGCATCAACTTGTTTCTGTCAAATCACACAAAAATGATATTGACAAGGATGATCAATGCGACAACTAATCCAATCACAACGAATGCTATGATCCAGGAAAGCCGTTTCAAGTCTTTATGCATTTTATCCATAAGTTTAGTGCCTATAGTTTTACGCCTGCTAAATTAGATTGAAACAGCAAATCGGGCCTTTTATATATTCCCAAAGAGGGTCGGCCAACGTCCCACGGGCGAGTTATACGTACCAAATAAGGGGGGTAATCTTCCCAAAAGAAGCGGGAGACGGGAGAAAGGAGCAGAGGGCATGGAGCAGAAGGAGAAAGGAGAATGGAAACCGGAAAACGTTCCCTGCTACGAAGTCCCACACGGTATTGAAACCGAACATCGAAATAAATAACCGATCATTATCAAACGGATTATCTTTCCAAACTTGTTCCGGTATTCGCCGGCGAGTTTCCCCAACTTCGGTTAGTTTGCTCCTTTTTGACCCTTTCGGTTTCAATGCTCGAAATGGATTGGTCGATTTGTTTAGCAATCAGCTACACTTGAAGTGAAACCCTGACTAGTAGTACTCCCGCCAGACTCTTCTGTCACGCTTTCGGAGCAGTCCGGAAACAAGAGATTGCAGTTGAAATTCCCAGTCGAGTACTTGAAACACTCTCCAAAGTAGTTGAAACACTTAACCGATGAGTTAAAACACTTGGCGGAGCACTTGAAACACTCAGCCGACAAGTTGAAACACCTGGCGGAGCACTTGAAACACCCAGCCGACAAGTTGAAACACCTGGCGGAACACTTGAAACACTTCTTTTTTGCTCCGGAGAGTGTTCCAAGCTATTTTTTTGATGTTCGGACCACTCTTTTTAGTATTCCAAGCACTCTTTTTGGTGTTCGGACTGTTTTTTCAAGCGGTCCAGACACTTTTCCCGGTGTTCGGACTGCTTTTCCCGGTGTTCGGACTGCTTTTTTTAGTGTTTTAAGGGCGCGGACAATAATTTGAAGGACGACGAATGGTTATCAAAGAACTTTTCTGGATGTTTCAAGCGCTCCCATGCTCCATTACACCTCCCGGATTTGTTTCCAAACAGCCGTTTTTTGTATTCACAAGCCCAGCATGATATTGTCATATCACCATAGCCGTTAACGAAAGAATACTAGTCATCATCCGTGTCAAAAAACTCACCCAAAATATCACGCGGGTTTCTTTCATAGGCCGGAATTTCATAGTAAAACGAAGCAGCTTTCACCTTTATGGTTTTATCCAACAGCTCGTGCAGGCGGTAGAGTTCGTTTTCGGTTAGCATCTGCAAAAGCTGATTTTTAATTTCCAAACTAAGTTCAATCGAAAAGATTTTTTCAAGGCTGTCGGGAGCATTTAAACGCATCCATTCCATATACGCTAAACTTTTGTCTGATGCTTCTCCGTAAAACTTGGCCTCCAGATTTAGCAGCACACTGAAACTATGCCGCAACTCGTCGTTCGGACTGTTCAGTTTCTCTGGAATTTCCGCTTTGAATTTTACCAGCATTTGGTCCATGCTTTTGAGTGATAACACCAACCTTTTTTCGATATTCTCGATTGCCTTTTTCTTCTTTCGCTCCAACGTTCGCTCTTTTGGAACCGGATACGATTTAATGTATTTCATGGCCATTGCACACGATTTATAGTAGCCCAAGCTGGTGAGACACTCGATATATTTGTCTTTTACAATTTGAGTCACCGGCGGTACCAGTTCGGTATAAATGTATTTTAACGCTTCCTCATCGTTGTTGGCCACCCACTCCGCACTGTCGTACCAAACTTTCAAATCCGAGAAATCGGCATGGTCAATATCAAACTTTTTGTCACAATCCAATATCATGTGGACCGAATTCAATGCGTATTTGTACCATCGGTAACGGGGCTTTCCGTCAACCTCCTGCCATTCGTAGCCCATAGCTACACGGAAGTCCATCTTTTCTACATCATGGTAATACATAAAATATAAGTTTGCAATAAAGTTAGTGATTTCCTACCAACTATGCGAACTACAATGTTTTAGAAAAAGCCGCACGCCCCTGATCGGCAATTTGGATTTGCAGGGATAGTTGAATTGATGCCTCAAACTCAGGGATTCTGCTATAATTTTGCTGTTTTTGTTTTACTGTTGATATACAGGAAGCTATAGCCTGCCAATCCTGAAATAAAGGAGCCCACCAAAATTCCCACTTTAGCAGAATCGGCAATAGCCGGATCGGCAAAAGCCAGATTGGAAATAAAAATAGACATGGTAAAGCCAACACCTGCAAGCAAAGCCACACCGATGATATTGCGGTAATTGACTCCTTCGGGGAAATCGACCAGTTTTAGCTTTTTGCCCATGATGGAGAACAAGCTCACCCCAACTCCTTTACCGACAAACAAGCCAATAACGATATGCAAGATTAAACTGGTATCGAGCTGCACATCGGTGCTAATCGTGATTCCGGCATTGGCCAGCGCAAAAACAGGGATGATCAGAAAGGCTACCCAATTGTGCAACCGGTGCTCGAGGTGCTGCAAAGGCGACTGCACCAGGCTCGTCCATTCTTCGAGCTCATCGAGCTGCTCAATCTGTTGGTGCGAAAGAATTGGTACGGTCTGCGCCTTAGATACTTTCAGCCCCTGAAGCACACCGCTTATACTTTCGGTATAGGATTTTACATCAACCCGCTGGCTGATTGGAATGGTGAAAGCCATCAGCACGCCTGCGATGGTTGGATGAATTCCTGATTTCAGGAACAAAACCCATACGAAGACACCGACAATAAAGAAGATATATTTGGAATAAAATTTCAGGTACGACAACAGAAACAGCAGGGCAAGCAGACCAAATGCATACAAAAGGAGCGACCAGTAAATTCCGGAACTGTAGAAAACAGCAATGGCAATCACGGCGCCCAAATCATCGATAATGGCAAAAGCGGTCAGGAATACTTTTAAGGCAATAGGTACGCGCTTGCCTAAAACATTCAGAATGGCCAGCGAGAACGCAATGTCGGTAGCCATCGGAATTCCCCACCCCTGAGCCGTTTCAGGATTGGTATTCAGAAACAGGAACAAAGCCACCGGAACAATCATTCCACCCAAAGCTCCAAAAAACGGGAAAGCAGCCTTTTTTACACTGTTCAGCTCACCGATCAACAGTTCGCGTTTAATTTCCAAACCGATCAGAAAAAAGAAAATGGCCATCAAACCATCATTCACCCATAAAATCAAGGGCTTGCTTAAGGTGAATCCTTCGGAAGTGAAGCCAAGTTTGTAATCCCACAAGGACTGATACAGGTACGCAAAAGGGGAGTTGGCCCACACCAGCGCCAAAATGGTGGCAAAAAGCAGCAGGATGCCACTAAAACTCTCGATCTTAACGAACTTTTGAAATGGCGTGACAATTTTCTGAATCATGAATAAATAAATTAGGCAAAAAGTCAACCGGATTCAAGCGACAAACTACATCAATCGATCAATGACCTTTGCGTTTACAATGACAAACTCACTTTAAAATATCAAACAATTCGAGAAAAAGTTCACGCCCAAATGACGAAATAACAAATTTTGCAACAACCCAGGGTTTTAAAAGGCCCAATGGATGCTGACCGCCCCTGCACTCATCTGCTGTTTTCCAGTCATTGGTCATTGGGGGTGTACGACAAAATTCCTATTTCTTACATTAAACAACGAAATGCGCGAAAAGCACGAAAAGAAAAATTGCCATGCAATTTTCAATCCGTCAAAAGCTCCCGATTACACCGGGACAGGCAGGACAAGTTCCGTCGAAAGCTCCCGATTACACCGAAACAGGCAGGACAAGTTACGTCGAAGACGTATCCCTTTTTGTGTCTTTCGCGTTTTTCGTTGTCATTAAATGTAGTTTTTACAATTCCCTCATGAAACGAGCATGTTTGCGGTAATAATTTAAAGGCGGCAACACAAAAATAAATGGAAAAAATGATCGAAGAGCTGATGCCTAACATGCAAGTTCCATGAGAACGTACAGAAATAGAATATATTAACTAAGTTTTTTTTTCGATACAAATTCAAAACAAACCTACCGGCAGTAAATGCGCAGCTTTATTCAAAAGCGCCCATCCCAAACAGGGCAAAGTCATATTTTACCGGATCAAGCGGATCGAACTGCCGTAAACTCTCAGTCAGTTCCAGCACAGCCTTCCAGTCATCCTGTTTCCGGCTGAGCAAGCCCAGTTGCCGTGCCTGCCTGCCCGTATGAATATCGAGCGGCAACAACAAAGCCGACATCGGAATATTGTTCCACAAGCCAAAATCCACGCCTTGATCATCATTCCTGACCATCCACCTCAAATACATGTTTAAGCGCTTGGCCGAGGCTCCTTTATCAATATTCGAGACATGCTTTTGCGAGCGGGTTTCGTGAGCCACTTCAAAAAACACTTGCCGAAAATGGCGCAGCGCAGAGGCCATGCTTTCATCTTTAAGGTAACCAGTTGTGAAAACTGTTTCCAGTCCGCCATGCTTTTGGTAGATATTTCTTAACGATCGAAGAAAAAACAGGCAATCAATCCCGTTAAACGTTCGGTGCTTAAACTCGAGAAAATGAATCCAATCTGATTCGTTGGTGTTCATTAAAAATTCGTGCGGATTGTGATCCATCATCTTTACCAGGCGAAACGCATTTCTGATGATGGTTGGGCGTTGACCCCAAGCGATGGTAGCCGCTAAAAAACCAGCGATTTCAATATTTTCTTTCCCTGAAAACTGTTTGGGCACCTGAATCGGATCGGTTTCGATGAATGCAAGCTGGTTGTATTGCCGGGCTTTTTCTTCCAGCAGTTGGTATAGTTCGGTGTTCATGGGGATCGTTTTTTATTCGGTTGAGAGTTTTCAGTTGTCTGTTGTCAGTTTGGTTCCAAATTTCAAGTTCCAAATTTCAAGTTATCCAACCACTAGCGACCAATGAAAATTAATGACAATCAAATGACAAAAGACTAATTATCCAATGACCAATGACTAACTACTCTTCAATCCACCCATCGCGCATGCGAATGATTTTATCGGATTGGCGGGCAAAATTTTCATCGTGAGTCACAATCACCAGCGTTTGGTTAAACTGGTCGCGCAGCTGAAAAAACAGGTCGTGCAGGTCTTCCCGGTTTTTGGTATCCAGGTTTCCTGAGGGCTCATCGGCCAAAATCACCGCCGGGTCATTAATCAGGGCCCGTGCCACCGCAACACGCTGGCGTTCGCCTCCCGAAAGTTCAGCGGGCTTATGGGTCATCCGGTTTTCCAGGCCTAAGAACTGAAGCAAATCTTTGGCTTTTCCTTCCACTTCCCTTTTTGATTTTTTAGCGATAAAAGCCGGAATGCAAACATTCTCGAGCGCTGTAAATTCGGGCAGTAAATAATGGAATTGAAAAACAAAACCTATTTCGCGGTTACGAAAAGCGGCCAGCTTCCTTTCTCCCAAAGAGAAAACGGCCTGCTTGCGAATTTCCAGATGCCCGGAATCGGGTTTGCTCAGCGTTCCCATAATTTGCAGCAGCGTGGTTTTACCAGCCCCGCTTGGGCCAACAATGCTGTAAAGCTTTCCTTGCGGAATTTGCAGGTCAATACCTTTCAACACCTGAAGTTTGCCAAACGATTTTGTTATATTCTGTACCTGAATCAAACGGATTGATTTTTAATGAACGCTAAAGATAGCTAAAGTCGGGCGATTTCGCGAACAAGGTAAAATAGGTATAAACCCAGTAACACGACGCCAGTCACCCAATTGATTTTCCAGCGTTTGATGATTAATAGCAGGATAAAGACAATGATTGATGCGAACAGAATCAGGGTCGATTCGAACAAATTTTGCCCGCTTGCCGCAATTTCGCCACCATAAATAAGCATAGCAATCATAAACGGAAAGCCTAAGCCAACCAAGATATCAAAAATATTGGAGCCAATGGCATTGCTCACAGCCATGTCTCCCCGCCCCTGCTTGGCCACAATCAACGATGAAATAAGATCGGGAACCGAAGTTCCGACGGCTAGAACTGTTAAGCCGATAATTGCTTCCGGGATGTTCAGAACATGCGAAAATACGATGGCTGCTTCGACTAAGACCCAACTAAGGGTAGCAATCGAAACAATCGAAACAATAAATACCAGGTAATATCTCTCGGAGTTCGGGAAAACAAAGCATAGTCCTCTATCCAGCCAATTGCCTTTCTCATTTTTGGTGCAATCGTCGCCTGGATTTTCGTGTGTGTATTCCATATCCTTATATGGGAATAGCTTGCGCCAATTCACCACGGCAAGCACATAAATGACGTAAATACCCAAAAAGGCAATGGCATTCCACAAGCTGAAACTACCATCAAAAATACCCCAGAGCAGCAGGCCTACGGCAACAAAATAAAACAGAATATCGCGAACAACGGGCTGCCATGTAAGCAATGATTTTTTCACCAGCGCAACCACGCCGACAATACCCAAAAGGTTGAAAAGCGCACTCCCAACAATACTACCGATGCCTATTGCTTCGTGGTTTCCCGGCTTCAGAACTGAAAAAAGGGCTACGAAAAGTTCGGGAGCGCTAGATCCAATGGCCATAAGCGTGGCTCCCGCAGCATCCGAAGATAATTTTAAATCAAGAGATATTCGGTCGAGCGAAACAACAAAGAATTTGTCAACAATGCGTGCCAGCAAAAAAAAACTAAGCAACATTGCTAAACCTGGAAGTATTAATGACATATCAAGTTACTGATCTTTTACTTTTTCATCCGTACCTTGTGAAATATTGGTCGTTTCCGGCGAAGCTTCAAAAGCCACCTCATCTATCTCTTTTTCGAGCTTTGTGGTTTTCTTTTCAACCTTGGTCGAAGCATCCTCCACATCCTTTTCAAGTTTTGTGGTTGTTCTTTCTGCTTCAGCCGAAATATGCTCAACCTCTTTGTTCAGTTTGTTCGCTTCGTCTTTCATTTTAGAAGAAACCTGATCGATATCCTGGCTGATTTTTTTGGTTTCCGATTTCACCGTTGAACGAATATCGTTGATTTCACGCTTAAAATCGTCGGTATTATCTTCAAACTCTCGTTTAATTTCGTTAGTCGCCTTTTTAAACTCGCGCATCCCCTTTCCCAAGGTTTTGGCGATATCAGGAATAGCTTTTGATCCGAAAAACAAAAGAGCCAACATCATCACCAACACAATTTCACCACCACTAATAAATAGTATCTGAAGGGTCATTTTTTTAAAATTTTCAACAAATATACAAACAAGTTCAGTACATCGGTAACCGAAGTCCTTTTTCGGTTTAAAAAAAGAAGCCCCGACTAAAATAGTCAGGGCTTCGGATAAATTATCTGTTCATATTATTTTCTTTTAGCAGCTACTTTCAATGCCCTACGCTGTGTATCGTACGAAATTGGCGTTGCGATAAACAAAGAGGAGTAAGTACCAACCACAACCCCTACCAGCAAGGCAAAGGTAAAGCCTTGAATGGATGTTCCTCCAAACAAGAAGATGGCCAGCAAGACCACAAAGGTACTTAAAGAGGTACTGAACGTACGACGTAAGGTCGAGTTCATGGCATCATCCACATTCTCTTCTCGGTTGCGCTTGGGATGCAAACCAATGTACTCGCGAATCCGGTCGAAAACAACCACGGTATCGTTGATGGAATATCCTAACACGGTCAAAATCGCTGCAATAAAGGCCTGGTCAATTTCAAGGGAGAACGGTAACAGCCCATAGAAAAGCGAGAAAATCCCCAACACAATGATTGAGTCGTGTGCCAGAGCCGCAATAGCTCCCAATCCATACTGCCAGTTTCGGAACCGAATAAGGATATACAGGAAGATGATTACCAATGCAAACGAAATCGCAATCAAGGCATCTTTTTTAATATCGTCCGAAATCGTAGGCCCAACTTTTGCCGAGCTCATGCGATACTCACTGATGAAGGTATCCATATCCATTTCATCAATAAAACCACCTTCCTGCAAACCTTGCAACATGAGTTGTTCAACTTCATTGTCCACATCATCGGTCAACTCATCAATTTTATATTCGGTTGTGATTTTCACCTGGTTGCTTCCGCCAAAAGTTTTTACTTCGGGTGTTTCTCCGTATACAGCCGTCAGTGCTTTACCCACGTCGCTCACCTTCACTTCTTCGTCGAAACGAACCACATAGGTACGTCCACCTTTAAAATCGATACCATAGTTGAATCCACGAGTTACGAATGAGAAAATTGAAATTACAATCAATGCACCCGAAATGATATAAGCAACTTTCCGTTTTTCCAAAAATTTGATATCAGAATTCCGCAACCAGTTGTTAGTTATTTTGGAGGTAAACGTAATTTTCGCGTCTTTACCCAACTGGCGTTCAAAAATCAGGCGAGTTAGGAAGATGGCTGAGAAAAGAGAAGTAAAAATACCAATAATCAAGGTTGTGGCGAAACCTTTGATCGGACCTGATCCAAACATGTACAGCACGATACCGGTCAGCAAAGTTGTTACCTGTCCGTCGATAATGGCAGAGTAAGCGTTTTTATAGCCATCAGTAATGGCGAGCTTCAAGCCTTTCCCCGCCGTTCTTTCCTCCTGAATCCGCTCATATATTAACACATTAGCATCAACCGACATACCAATGGTCAACACAATACCGGCAATACCCGGCAGCGTCAATACAGCACCAATCGAAGCCAGTACACCAATCACAAAGAACAGGTTGGCCAGCAGGGCCATATTGGCTGTTAAACCAGCCATTTTGCTGTAGAAAAACAACATGTAGGCCAATACCAGCACAAAGGCGAGAAAGAACGACCACATCCCACTGTTGATAGCTTCTTGCCCCAACGAAGGCCCAACAATTTCTTCCTGAAGAATGCGTGCCGGAGCCGGCATTTTACCCGATTTTAGAATGTTTGCCAAGTCTTTCGCTTCTTCAACGGTTTCCAAACCGGTAATGCTTGAACGTCCACCTGTAATTTCATTGCTTACATTGGGGAATGAGCGGACGTAATCATCCAATACAATGGCAATTGATTTACCAATATTTTCTTTGGTTAGTCGAGCCCATGTTTTAGCCCCTTCCGCGTTCATGGTCATGCTCACTTCCGGACGGCTGCCAAATTGTTCGTAGTCCTGACGGGCATCAACAATCACGTCGCCTTCAAGCGGCGCACGGCCATCGCGGCTGGTTACTTTAATGGCAATCAGGCGGAAGTAGTTTCCTCCTTCGTCCACGGCTTTTGATGTCCATTTGAAATCCATGCTTCGCGGAATAATCGACTTGACCTGGGGCATATTCAGGTAAGTATTAACCGTAGAAGTATCTTTGGAGTGAGTTGTTCCAACCACTGGCCCGGGGTACAACTGTCCATCAGCTGTTGTGCTTGGCCTTAACACGGCAAACAATGGAAAATTTCTTGTGATATCAGCCATGTTATCCAATTCGCCTACACTGTCTGTTTCTGTTTGCAACTCGTCCAGCAACGACCCTTCTTCGCTGGTTGTTGTGTCCTCTTCAGCAACTACCTCACCTTCAACCTCAGCTGAGTCCGCGTCGGAAGCGGCAGCTTTTAAGTCAAGAATTTCCTTGAGTTGCTCATTCACTTGCATCAAGTAAGGATACACTTCGCTGTTATCCCAGGTTTCCCAGAATTCTAAATTGGCAGTTCCCTGCAACAGTTGGCGAACCCGCTCCGGATTATCAACTCCGGGAAGTTCAACCAAAATACGGCCACGCGTTTGCAAGGGTTGAACATTGGGTTGAGCTACACCAAAACGGTCAATACGAGTACGGATGATGTTAAATGAGTTTTCGATAGCAGCATCCGTTTCCTGGTGAATGACACGCAAAACATCGCCATTAGATGAATTGTAGTTCACTTTGTTTTTCAACTCCAGGGTATTGAAGATCGCTGCCAAACGGGCATCGGGATCAATCTCTTCGAATGCACGTCCGAACAGGGTTACAAAATCATCCTGGCTGTCGCGCTGCATTTCCTGAGCCCGCTTAATAGCTTCATTGAATGTCTCGTCGGCACTGTAGTTCGACAATGATTTGATCAAATCGACCACCGACACCTCCAGCGTAACGTTCATTCCACCTTTCAAGTCAAGACCGAGGTTCATTTCCTGCTCCTTAACTTCTTTGTAGGTGTAATTGCGTATTCCTAAAAGGTTGTAAACTTCCTCACCCGCAATTGAATCCAGGTAATTCCGCTCCTTTGCTGCATCGCCCTGAGCATATTCGCGGGCGTCGCGCTCTACCTGCTTGGCCTTAAAAGTAAAGGTAAGCTGGTAAACACAAACCAAAGCCAGTAAAATGGCAAAAGTTCTGATTAATCCTTTGTTTTGCATTTGTCTAAAATTTAGATTTTATGTGTTTGTTTATTTTTTATGAAATCGATTTCAAGCCGGAACCGGCAACTTCATGAAAACTTAAACGAATTGAAGAATTCGAATAAACCTTACGAAATTGGAGCATTATCATCGGAACTGGAATGATGACAAATGATGAATTTACGGAAATGAACCATCAGGTTTTGCGGGGAACGTTCTTTTAATGATTCTGCCTTCAGCAAATGGTAAGCTTCCTGGTTGTGAAAAGCAGACAGAAATTTATCCTGCCCAATGGTAAATAAGATTTTTGAAAATAATCGGTCGTAACCGGTACTAATTTTAAAGCTGCTAGCGGGATTACAAAAGAAAACCTGAGACATATCAAACTGTGTCACCGGAGCATCCTGTTGGTGTTTTACCAACTGCTCAGGAAGTTGATCATGGCACAAATCGAAAATCACTGCTCCGGCTACGAGTGTTACAAACACCAGCAGGCGCAGTGCAATTTGCTTCGATATGATTCTTTTTAATTTCACCCGGTTTTAATTCAACAGGTCGCAAATATATTCATTTTTGTGAAACGAACATGAATTATTGCGTGAAAACAGAGGGTATTTAAAAACAGTTTCTTTCATTTTCGGGGTCTTGAAAATGAAATTGTTTCGTATTTATAATCGATCACGCACTGGTGCTTTTTCAGCAGGTCGCTTCCCAGCAGTCCGCAAATGCGAACATCCCGGTACTTCCGGTAAATTTCGTTCACATGATCCAGGTTAATCAGCGCCACTTTCTGCGTCTTGATTTTTAGTTTCCCAAATACCATTGACCTAAGTTCGCCAACCCCCGTTTCAACCATCCCTTCGCTGATTCCGGCACTTTGGTATTCTTCATCGCTTGCTGGTTCAACAAGTGTATAATACTGTTCCAAACGTTTATCAAATACCGTTTTTGAAGCCCCGGTATCAATAATCCAGTAGCCTTTTTCGCCATCTTCAAATTTCCCTTGCACCAACAAATGGTAATTATGATGCTCCAACTCAATTAACTCGACCGGTATTTTCGCCATAAAACTAAAAAAAAGCCCCTGCACATGCAGAGGCATTAAATATAGTGTTTAACTTCGAATTGTTATACTTCAAGCAGATCGTTCACTGCTTTAACACCTTCGGCACTGGCAACCAGTTTTTCTTTTTCGGCATCAGAAAGTGAAATCTCAACGATCTTCTCAATTCCTTTCTTACCCAACACACAAGGAACACCTAAAGAGATGTCGTTCAATCCGTATTCACCCTCCAACAACGCGGAACATGCAAACATCTTTTTAGAATCTAACGCGATGGCTTTTACCAATTCAGAAACGGCGGCACCTGGAGCATACCATGCGCTGGTTCCCAGCAATTTGGTCAGGGTTGCACCACCAACTTTCGTGGCCTCCACCACTTCTGCCATTTTTTCTGCGGTCAGAAATTCTGAAACAGGAACGCTGTTACGCACAGCTTTGTCAATCAATGGCACCATGCCGGTGTCTGAGTGACCACCGATCACCATACCATCCACATCTGACTGCGGGCAATCCAACGCTTCGGCCAAACGATACTTAAAACGGGCGCTATCCAAGGCTCCACCCATACCGATGATCCGGTTTTTAGGGAGACCGGTTACTTTATGAGCCAGATAAGCCATGGTATCCATCGGGTTACTCACCACAATGAGAATTACATTTGGAGAATGTTCGATGAGGTTTGTAGCTACGTTTTTCACGATGCCTGCATTGATTCCGATCAGTTCTTCCCGCGTCATGCCAGGTTTACGGGGAATACCGCTGGTAATAACAGCTACATCACTACCTGCTGTTTTTGAATAATCGTTTGTTGTTCCGGTAATGGTCGAATCGAAACCATTTAACGAGGCTGTTTGCATCAAATCCATGGCTTTACCTTCGGCAAAACCTTCCTTGATGTCAACCAAGACAATCTCGTCCGCGAAATCTTTAACTGCGATATATTCAGCACAACTAGCACCTACAGCACCTGCACCAACAACTGTTACTTTCATAATTTTGTATTTTGGTTTTATATAAAATTGTAAACGCACACAAAGATAAAATGTATTTTCAAAAAGCCTAAAAATATCGAATCACCTTAACAATTTAATAACTGATTGATAACGGGTTTGAATAGGATCTACAGTATTTCTTCCGGCGGATTCATTAAGATTCGGTCACCTTCCTGAAGACCATCCAACACAACAGTCATCCCCTTGTTTTCAGCACCAAGCTCAACTGGTTGTTTTGTCACATTACCACCGCTTTTGAGATAAACAATGCTTTGCGAACTATCACTATGAACTGCCTCAACCGGGATAAGCGGCTGATCCAAATAATGTTCAAAAACAATGTGATTAGTACAAGTCATTCCTGGTTTTAGATCATCATCGCGGTCTTGAAACCGAACAATTACCTTAAATACTTTCATATCAAAACCCGGGTGGTCTTCGCCAATCGAAGCGATGTAGATCACCTTGCCCGTGTAGTACCTATTTTGCAGGGCATCGATGGTAATCTGAACGCTGTCGCCTTTACTGACTTTCGATATATCAATCTCTTTGATATAAGTTTCTGAAATCACGGATGACATATCCGGGAGGGTTGCAACGAGTGGCTGCCAGATGCTGATTTCATCATCCTTGGAATATTTAGTGCCACTCCAGTTTGTTCCGAGCATCACGATGCCATCCTGCGGCGTGGTAATTCTCGTTGCAGCAATGGCTTGTTGGTAACGGGCAATTATGTCGTCCAAGCTTTCCAGACGCCGCTCATGCCGTTGAACCTGCATCTTCAAACGATTTCGTTCCAGCTGGTAGTCACGGCGCTTTTTATCGACCTGAAGCTCGGCTTTCTGATACGTCATTTGTGCTTTACGCTGATAGGCTTCAGATTCGTAGTGTGACTGCTCCAAATCAATTTTATTATATTCCAGATCAAGAACCGAGTTGGCAATTTCCTCGCGCAACTGAGTAAGCCTAACCGTACTATCAATCCTGGCATTCTTCAGATCGGCATCACGCTTTTCCTTCTCCTGCATACGATCACGCAGGCGGTTTGAAATTTCTGTCTGATCGAGTTGAGCAATGTAATCGCCTTTCTTTACTATTTTCCCCTCCTCAACCATATCAACAATTTTGATTTCCCAAATTCTAAGCTCTCGATCACGAATCTCGATCGGGATATTAATTTCGGTTGCTTTTTCTCCTTTTACTTCGCCTACACTTTCAATGGTGGCATCTAGCTTACCACGTTTGACCACGTAACTTTTTCCTCCGGCAACTACTTCCCCATCCAACAAAAGGAACAAGACAGTGGCAAGAATCAGTACAGTTGGAATTCCCCAAATCAACAGTTTCTTATTCTTCTTCATGTCCTTTAGTTTTCAAGGATTTTTTCATACTCTTCGGATAAAGCTGCTCCTTGCGCAAAATCGAACAGCGTTAAACGCCTGATGGTGTAATAATAACGCCAATAGGCGTTGAGCGCCAAAACATAATCCTTTCGGGCTTGTTCACGGTCGTTGCGAGCCTGGTTCAAGTTAATCACATCCACCTTTCCAATCAGAAAGCGTTGGAAAGTAACTTCAAAACCTTGTTGGGCTACGGTATCGGCCAAGGCGGCATTTCGCACCTGTGCTCCTTGCAGGTTAAACTCCATAACCGTTTGCGCAATTTCCTGCTCAAAATCGATGCGAGCTTGCCTCACTGTGGCTTTCACCACCTCGCGACTATATTCAGCCATTTGATAGGCACCTTTGCGGCGTCCCCAGTCGATCAATGGAATATTCACGCCCAGTCGCACGCGTTGGCTTTGGCCTGGATTATCGTAAACATTTTCAAATTTATTCGAAGACTGGTCCAATCCGTAGGAAGCAGAAATGCTGGTATTCAAACCTGTTTCCGACTTCGCCTGGGCAACCCGCTGATCTTCCTGCAGCAGACGCTGCTGCTGATCCATAATTTCCGGATTATTCTCAAGTGCCTGCGAAATGGCTTCACCTGCCTGAACTTCAAGTTCGGGAACCTCGCTGGGAACGATGCATGAAATCTTTGTGTTTTTATCCAATCCTAAAAAGGAGTTCAAATCGGCCTGAGCACGAAGCAACTCCAGCTTCGTGGTGTTTAGGGACTGTTCGGCTCTCAGCTGACTAAGCTGCAAGTTCAGCAATTCATCCTGAGTTACCGTTCCTACCTGGAAACGTCCTCTCCCAATTTTGTATAAGGTATCCGCGCTGGCTTTGTTATTCTCGGCAATGGATAGATTAATTTCGGCGGAAACCAAGCTGAAAAAGCGTTGGTTCGCCTTAATGGCCAGCTCTTCTCGTGATTCTATAAATACCTTTTTGGCTTTTTCATATTTCAACGGTTCAATCTTTGCCTGCCATTTTAGGCGGTTATAGCCATTCAAATCCTGCTTGTAGCCAATGCTGATCGGTGTTGATTGATAGGAGTCTTTCTGCCCGTCGCCCAGGTTCTTAACAATTCCCAGGTCTGAACGAAGGAACAAGCTACCACCTGTCAACGCCACATTTTGATTAATAGCCAACCCAAAATCGGAATTGAGATACTCCCGTTGAACGTACTCTTCTTCGTTGGTTTGAAAGTTATATTCGCGCGACCGATAGCGGTTAAAATCAAGCGGCGTGGCATCGAGCGAAAGGCTGGGCAGCCTGTCGGCCTGGTAATAACGGAACTCCCAATAGCTGGCCCGGAACATGTTTTCATTCCGAAAAGCATCCAGCGATTGTTGGGAGGCCAGCTCAATCACATCATCCAATGATAATTTCAGGTGTTCTTCCTGAGCCTGGGATGAAAAAGAAATGAATAAAAGAAGGAACGTTAATTTTAAATATTTTACTCTCATTTTGTTTGATCGTTTCAGGTTAATAACGAAGTGATTCTACCGGATCTTTTTCAGCAGCCTGTTTAGCTGGCAGGTAACCAAAAATGATTCCTACAGCGGCCGAAACACCAAAAGCAATAAAAATGCTGAAAAAGGATACGATGGTTTTTATATCAAAAACAGCTGTAATAATTTTGGATAAAGCCACACCCAGAATAATTCCGATGATACCTCCAAAAACACTGATCAGGGTAGACTCGGATAAAAACTGGACAATAATATCTTTTTGCGATGCACCGATAGCCTGCCGGGTTCCGATTTCACGGATCCGTTCCATCACCGATGCCAGCATGATGTTCATAATTCCGATTCCTCCAACAATCAGAGAGATGCCGGCAATAGCACCCAGCACGACATTGAAAATATTTTTGGTGCGCTGTTGCTGCTTTAGCAATAACTCGGGAATTGTTACCTCAAAATCATATAGCTGCGAGTGGCGGCGGTACAGCATTCTCTTGACCACGTTAGCTGTCGCTCCCAGCTGCTCCGTCTCCTTTACCTGGATGATGATCTTGCTTAACTGATTCAGATTCTTGTCCTCATCGGCTACCTGCTCTTTCTCTGAGCTTCCTCCTATAATGACGATGCTTCCGTCATTTTGCCCTGAGTTGGCTTTTTCAACCTCATCGGCCCGGATAAGAGACCGGTTTTTAAAACGCATCAGCACCGTTTGTACCGGAACAAAAATCTTGTTATCCGAACTGCTGATTCCCATTTCATCGGAAGCAGAACTTGTAAAATCACGTTTCTCAACCACCCCAATAACTTTTAGCCAGATCTGGCCGCATTTAATGGTTTTTCCTATGGGGTCTTCCTGATTAAAGAAGACATCGCGGATGTTATCACCGATAATACATACTGGTTGGCCCAAAGTACTTTGCGATTCATTAAAAACCTCGCCGCCCTGTAAATTAATGCTAAACAACTCAAAATAGCTGGCATCAACCCCTTCAAGAACCACAGGATTGCTTTTACCATTCAGAATAGCCGAATAATTAAATGAAATAACCGGACTTACTTTATCTACTGCAGGAATGACTCCGGCAATGGCCTGGGCATCAAGAAGACTCAATCCTTTACTAAATTTTGATCGTGCAGAGCTGCTCCCGTCAGTCCCGGAAGATCCTTTTCCATCAATACTCACAGCTGTTGGAGTAACTACAATATTATTGACACCAACCATTTTTATTTGTTCCAGAATTTCCTGTTCGGCTCCATTTCCAATGGCCATCATACTAATTACCGCTGCAACTCCGAAAATAATCCCCAGCGCAGTCAACATTGATTTTAGCCGATTATCGAAAATGGCCTGTATTCCGATGATTACATCGTGAAAATATCTTTCTATCAACATAGTTTTGACTAATTTCCGGTTGACGTTGACTGGTTTAGTGTATTTCTGATCTGCGCAGAGGGAGCTCCCGGCGGAAGCGCTTTTTTGCCGGCCTCCTTGTCAAAGACTTCTTTGGCTCTTTTCTCCGCCGCTTCACGCTCTTCCTTTTCTTTCTTTAATTGTGCATAAATCTCCAGGCCCTCATAGTCCAAATCGTCCACGTCGTCCGGCGTCGAAAGAAAAATATCATCGCCTTCCGCAACGCCATCCCGAACAAGAACATAATTTTCGTTTGCGTCGCCCAACGAAACTATTTGCTTCTCTAGGTTACCGCGGTTCGACTTATAGACAAATTGCAAGCTGTCGTTTGAAAAAACAGCCTCCAGCGGAATAAATAAGGTATCCAGCAAAGTCATCGCCTGAACGATATTACTGGTGGTCATGGCTGGCCGCAAGTCCGGATCCACGTCAAAAATTTTAATTTTCACTTCAAAAACCTTGGCATCACTATTAGGCATGTTTTGGCCTACGTTAGCCATGGAGATAACTTCGCCAGAAAGCTCCTTATCAGGAAATGCATCCACACCAACCTTCACAGGTAAACCAACCTTAATTTTCGAAATATCAATTTCATTGATGAAGGTTCTCGAAATTAAGTTGGTCATATCGGGGATAGTAGCAACAATCGGGTTCCACATGGTAACCCGCGAACCAACCTTGGTTACTCCGCCAAAACCATACTTGTAGTAGGTAAGCAAACCCGTTTTCGGAGCAAAAATTTCAAGTGAGTTGTACAGTACCTGCAATTCGCTCAGCCGTTCTTCAATCTGCCGATAATTAATATTCCGGCGGGTAACCCTGTTTTCTTCCTGTTCGCGCTTTAGGCGGTAAGCATTTTTCTCTTGTTCATATTTACGCAGCGCCTTTTCATAATCCATCTGGGCTTTTTTCTGTACGGAAGGGGACTCATAAATCGACTCTTCCGTCACAATCTGCTTTTCTTCCAGATCAAGTTGTGCATTGATAATGATATCGCGTTGGTTACTCAGATTCAGGTTCGAATCAATTTTGGCATCCTGAAGCTCGGTCAGTTCCGTTTCCAACTCATCCTGAGTACTTTTAATCACTTCTTCCACCGCTTTGTGATCAAGCGTACCGACGTAATCGCCCGAATCAACATAAGTTCCTTCATCAATCAGGTCGGTGATTGTCAGTTCGTAGATCCTCAAATTGCGGTCTTTCATTTTCTCGGGAATGGTTATATTCTCAGAATTCTCTGACTCCAATTCACCGGAAGAATAAATCTGAATTTCAAATGCGCCCCGTTCAACCTTCACGGTAATATCAGTAACAGTTTGGTCGCTGCTTTGCAAAATTAAATAGGCAACGATTAATAAAAGAGGGACTAGGGCAATGAGTAGTGTCTTTTTGTTTTTCATTTCATTTATTCAAATTAGGTCTGTATAATTATCGTCTAAACATTTATTTATCTTTTTTGAATTTGAAACCGACGCATACCACCGAGCAGGAAGTTTTTTATAAAATAAATCCGATGGCGAAATGTATGGGATGCCTATGGCTCGTTTCATGAATTAATAAGCTAGCAGTATTGTTCGACTTTCGATATTCGTGGGTTTCAAAATGGTTACCGTTTAGATTAAACTTTCGGTTTCGAAGAATTAAACTCATCCAACACGTAATGCCCTATTTGAATTAATTCGTCTTTTAATCTGGGTCAGATTAACAATATTTGTACCAATTATCATTAAAGGCAATTATTTTTAGAATTTATTTCTTCCTCCATTCCACCAAAAATGAAAATCTCATTCGTTCACTACGTCTGTAACCCGGAGCTGCAAAGAAGTAATATGCCTGCTTAGCCGCTATTTAAAAAGGTTCGGAGGTTCCGCGATAATTTTAGAACACAATAAAATTGTGTTCTAAAACATAGACTTGCATCAGGCAGATAAGTTTAATGGAATATGATTTCCTTTATTTCTGATATAATTCTTTCAGCCAGTTTGCGGGACGAATCGGCAGTTGCTGCCTCGGCATAAATACGGATTATCGGCTCAGTATTAGATTTACGGAGGTGAACCCACTCGTTTTCGAAATCAATTTTCACGCCATCAATATCATTGACATTTTCGTGCTTATATTTTTCCTTCATCTGCACCAATACTTCATCCACATCTATTTCGGGCGTCAATTCAATCTTATTTTTTGAAATAAAATAGTCCGGGTAGATCTTCCGAAGTTCGGCGCATGTTTTGCCCGATTTGGCCAGATGCGTCAAAAAGAGAGCGATTCCAACCAAGGCATCGCGTCCGTAATGGGAAGCTGGATAAATCACTCCCCCATTGCCTTCTCCGCCAATCACCGCATTGGTTGCTTTCATCTGGGTGGTCACATTCACCTCGCCAACGGCCGAAGCCGTGTAGCTTCCGCCATGCATTTCAGTCACATCACGTAAAGCCCTGGTGGAAGACAAGTTCGAGACCGTGTTGCCCCGTGTTTTCGACAGGATGTAATCGGCAACGGCAACCAAAGTGTATTCTTCGTTGAACATGCTACCGTCTTCGCTGATAATGGAAAGGCGATCGACATCCGGGTCAACCACAAAGCAAACATCTACCTGGTTTTCCTTTATCAACTGGCAAGTTTCTACCAGGTTTTCGGGCAGCGGCTCGGGCACATGAGCAAAATGGCCAGTGGGCTCTTCGTTGATTGGCAGAATACTTTTAACGCCAAGTGCTTTCAACAAAGCCGGGATGGCAATTCCGCCAACCGAGTTCACCGCATCAAAAGCCACCTTAAAATTGGCTTTGGCAATGGCCGCTACATCCACCAAGTGCAAATTCAATACATGGTCGATATGTGCCTGCAAATAGTCTTTTTCAGAAATGGTTCCCAGGTCGTAGACATCAGCAAAAATAAAATCTTCCGCTTCTGCAAAAGCCAGAATTTTAGCGCCTTCATCAGCCGACAAAAATTCGCCTTTGCCATTCAGTAATTTCAGCGCATTCCACTGTGCCGGATTATGACTTGCCGTCAGAATGATTCCGCCATCGGCCTCTTCCTTCACCACCGCCAGCTCGGTTGTAGGCGTCGTCGCCAGTCCGATGTTAACAACCTGACAGCCCATGCCACAAAGGGTGGCACACACCAACGACTCGACCATGGCCCCCGAAATACGGGCATCGCGTCCAACCACAACGGTTGGACTTTTCTTGCCTGTGTCTTCAATGGCCCAACGGGCATAAGATGCTGTAAATTTCACCACGTCGAGCGGACTTAGGCCGTCGCCTGGTTTTCCTCCAATGGTTCCTCTGATTCCTGATATCGATTTTATAAGTGTCATAAAAATTCTAATTACAATAAGGTTATGATCTAAGATTGTTTGTTTACATGTAATTCAAATACTCGTCAATTAGATCCAGTAAATCCTGGTTTTCACCATAGGTTTTAAAGTTTTCACTCAAATCCTGATCGTTGAATGAACACAACTTTAAAATGGTATGATTGATAATTGACTTTGGAAAAATTTGGTTCGCCTCGAAATCCTGTCGGAAATCTTCCAGCATCTTGGCCGATTCGCGGCACGACATAGGCAATTGGTCAAATTGCTTTTCTCCGGATTTATCTTGATGACCATTCAAAAATAAATTGCCAGGACAGTAATAATCGTCCGACTTTTTAACGGCTTCGTGATCTAAAAAGCCTTTCATAAAACCAACGATCAGTGCTGCCGACAATAAATAGGGGTTAGCTGATCCATCAGACCCCCGATACTCAATGGTTTGCCTGAATGTATAGTCTGCTTTTACCTGTTCCTGGTTATTGAGCATAGCCCCAAAAAGAATGTTGCTGTTCCAGGCCAATGGCACGCGAATTAAAGTTGAACGATTTTGTTTTCCCCAGGAAATATGGCAGGGCACATTTTGCCCCGGCATGAAACGCAGATACGAAATGGGCGTTGGATTGGCGAATGCAGTCAAGGCCGGAGCCAGCTCCAAAACGCCGGCAATCATCCGTAAACTGGTTGACGTTAGTTCCCCATTTTCCACCAGACAATTTTTACCGCCCTGCTCAGCTGCAAAATGAAAGTGCATGCCACTTCCGGGCTGATTGAGTGATATTTTAGGAATGAACGTGACATTCACCTTGTATTTCGAGCCGAGCATCCTAAGAATCCATTTGGCAACCACCAATTGGTCGGAAGCATCTTCAGGATCAACCGGGGCAAACTCAATTTCATGCTGTTCGTAATGTTTGCCGTGGTGGGTAAATCGTCCGTTTCCGGCATGTGCAAAACGCACCATACCTCCACATTGCGCAATCAGCTTAATAGCTTCCACCCGAAGATCTTCGTGCAAGGTAAACGGTTCACCACTCTGGTAACCATTCTCCGAAGCTTCGTGTTCTTCGCTGGCCTCGCTGACCACGTAAAACTCCAGCTCACCCATCATTTTAAGCTTCATGCTGGTTTCCTTAAAAAACTGTTTTTGAGCCTTTCTCAGAATATTCTCAGGCGAACTTTCCAACGGCTCACCATCCTGATTATAGAAAGAACACAAAATATCGACCGAGGGAATACGAGCAAACGGATTCAAAAAAGCAGTTTTATAACGTGGCACAAGGTAAAGATCGCTTGAATCGGCTTCGAGAAAAGAGAATATGCTGCTTCCGTCAACGCGTTCGCCGGTTGAAAGAATGATATCCAGTTCATCGCGTCCGGTAACTTTAAAGTTGATAATTTTCAGTTTGCCATCTTCTGCAGCATAGCGAAAATTAACGATTTCAATTTCGCGTTCTTCGATGTACCGGATCAGGTCTTCCTTTGTAAACTCCGAAGCTGGTTTTTGAAGGTACTGCACCAACAAGTTTGGATTATTCTGAATTGAAGGCATACATTTCAAATTAAGCCCTAAAAATAGTCAGCCCAATCGGAAATAAAAAGGAACTCGACAAATTCCATCAGGCAAAAGCCAGCCAGCCTCAACAATAAAATTTCAAACTTTAGCCCGAAAAATAGCCGATTCAGGCAGCATCCGGCGACTCACTTTTCAATCTCCGCCCCTATCGTTTGAGCGTACTTCCCGGATAAACCTTCAAGGCTTCTTCCAAAACTTTTAGCGCTTTTCCCAAGTCAACCTTATTTAATACGTAGGCAATTCGAACCTGGTCTTTCCCCTGGCCGGGCGTGGTGTAAAAACCCGATGCTGGCGCCATGAAGATGGTTTGGTTTTCGTATTCGAAATCACTGAGAAGCCAAGAGCAAAACTGGTCGGCATCATCCACCGGCAGCTCCGCCACGGTATAAAACGCGCCCATCGGAATAGGCGAGTAAACCCCGTTGATGCGGTTCAGACCATCAATCAGGAAATTTCGGCGACTCACATATTCGTTGTACGAGTTCAGCAGGTACTCGTCGGTATGCTCCAGCGAAGCTTCGGCAGCAATTTGGCCAATCAATGGCGGACTTAACCGCGCCTGGCAAAATTTCATCACGTTTTTGCGCACTTCCTTGTTCTTGGTAATCAAAGCACCAACACGCAATCCACATTCGCTGTATCGTTTCGAAACCGAGTCAATCAGAATCACATTTTGCTCAATTCCTTCGAGGTGGAAAGCCGAAATATAAGGGGCTCCTGTATAACAAAATTCACGATAAACCTCGTCGGAAAACAAATACAAATCGTACTTCTTAACCAGGTCGCGAATCTTATTCATCTCTTCCTGGGTGTACAAATAGCCAGTCGGATTATTCGGATTGCAGATCATAATGCCCTTGGTTTTCGGTGTGATCAGCTTCTCGAATTCTTCAAAGGGCGGCATGGCAAAACCTTCCTCAATTTTGGCCGGAATCGATTTAATTACCACGCCCGCTACAATAGCAAAGGCTTCGTAGTTGGCATAGGCCGGCTCAGGAACAATAATCTCATCACCCGGGTCAAGGCACGACATAAATGCAAAGGTAACCGCTTCGCTGCCTCCAGTGGTAATAATAATATCTTCAACATCAACATAAATACTATACTTGTGGTAATATTCCGCCAGCTTTTGCCGCAGCGACAAGATTCCTTCACTTGGACTATATTCCAGAATCTTCCGGTCAATATTCCGAATGGCATCCAAAGCACGCTGTGGCGTGGGCAGGTCTGGTTGCCCAATATTCAGGTGATACACCTTTCTACCCAAAGCTTTAGCACGATCCGACAGCGGTACAAGCTTTCGGATTGGCGAATCGGGCATCCTGTTTCCTCTAATTGATGTTGTTGGCATGTTGAATAATAATAATTTCGCTAGGGCGGCAAAGATACGATTAACAATTTTAAATAAAAACAGTCTCTTTGCTTGTAATTTGACATTTACACATTGAAATGACTGCGATTCTATCAAGCAATTTGGATACTTATAAAATTTATCCTGTTTTTGGAAACAAGTCTATCAGAGAGGCTATTTCTTGTTTTTTATCATGTTTTTCGAAATCCGAATCGGCTACTTTTGGACTCAAAGTAATTCAAATTTAAAGTAAAATAAGATGATAATTGGTGTACCCAGAGAGATTAAGAACAACGAAAACAGAGTCGCGTTGACGCCTGCCGGAACTGCAGAAATGGTAAAACGCGGGCACGAAGTATATGTACAGACTACCGCAGGTATTGGAAGTGGCTTTACAGACGAGGACTACCGAATGGCCGGAGCAAAAATGTTGCCCACCATCGAAGATACTTATGCCATAGCCGACATGATTATTAAAGTGAAAGAACCCATTGCCTCCGAATATCCGCTGATTAAAAAAGGCCAGATTCTTTACACCTATTTCCATTTTGCTTCGTCGGAAGAATTGACTAAAGCCATGATAGAGCGCGAAGCCATTTGCCTGGCCTACGAAACCGTAGAGCTTGACGACCGCTCGTTGCCGTTGCTGATTCCGATGTCGGAAGTGGCTGGACGCATGTCGGTGCAGGAAGGGGCCAAGTACCTCGAAAAAACCTATGGCGGCTACGGCGTATTACTAGGCGGTGTGCCCGGAGTGACGCCTGCCAAAGTGCTGATTATTGGGGGGGGCATTGTTGGAACCGAAGCGGCAAAAATGGCTGCCGGACTGGGTGCCGACGTTACCATTATGGATGTAAGCCTGAAGCGCCTGCGTTACCTCGACGATATTATGCCAGCCAATGTGAACACCATGATGAGCAACGAATTCAACATTCGTGAAATGGTGCAGACGCACATTTTGATTATTGGAGCTGTGCTTATTCCAGGCGCCAAAGCGCCTAAGCTAATTACGCGCGACATGCTACCAACCATGCGCCCGGGAACCGTGATGGTGGATGTGGCTGTTGACCAAGGTGGCTGTTTCGAAACCACTAAGCCAACGACACACGATCATCCCAACTTTGTGATTGACGATGTGATTCACTACTGTGTGGCCAACATGCCAGGTGCGGTGCCGCGCACATCAACACTGGCACTAACCAATGCCACCTTACCCAATGCCATTCAGCTGGCCAATAAAGGATGGAAGCAAGCTTGCGCCGATGACCGTCCCTTGCGCAAAGGACTGAATGTGGTGGAAGGAAAAATCGTTTATAAGGAAGTGGCCGATGCTTTCGGGCTGCCTTATACTCCCGCTGAAGAGGTTTTATAGAAACTTACTATCAATAAGCTGCAGAGGGGTGACACCAAATTCGGTGTCACTCTTTTTTTATTGTGTAACCAATTGGAAAATTTTCACCACGCTATCTTTTCATAGCTATCTGCATTTTTTTCACACTCACTTATAAATTATTTAAATCATCTTTTCAAGTTCGGAATTTGACTTTTGATGTCCGGAATTTCATATTTCATCTCCAGAATCGGCTTCTTCATCTCCAGAATTTGACATTTTCCCTTTGGAATTTGGAATTTCATGTTCGGAATTTGCCTTTTCATCCTTGGAATTTGGAATTTCGTCTCCAGAATCGGCCTCTTCATGTTTGGAATTTGAAGCTTCATCTTCAGAATTTGGAATTTGATGTTTGGAATTTGAAATTTCATTCTTGGAATTTGACACTTCAAGTCCAGAATCGGCTTCTTAATCTTTGGAATTTCTTCTTTGGAATTTTATTTTCCGATTTTGGAATTTCAAACTTGAAATTTGTTTCCTGGATTTTGAAATTTGGAATTAACGAGAAGGGTTTCAGGTATGTTCAAAGAACGTTGATCTTTGTCCTTACAAGTTATAAAACCCTGGAATAATGGAAAAACAAATGCCTAAAAAATCGGTGAATAGCCGATTTTCAGCGGTATTCGATCGATTTTGACCGGGGAACGGAATGATGTCGATTGAAAAATGGGCTTGTGGGGAACTAAAATGGAGTGAAAATTAAGTGTTGATAGGTACTTCAACGTTCCAACTTCAACAAAATGGACAGATGATCGCTGAAGCCGCCATGATATTTAAATCCAACGTAAGTTCGCTTTAATTTTTGTCCTTTAAATTTGGTATCCAGCTCAAATAAAAAAGGAAAAGTCACCGGATAGGCCAATTCCGGGCTGGTGTGCCACCCATTGCTTTTCAATAACTGGTCCGACACCATGATTTGATCAAAGACCGTCCAGCTTTGCCGGTACTTAATGGTTCCCTGCTTCCAGTCCGCCGACAGGTTGATCAACTCGCCATCCATCTTTAAATCATCCGCAGCAACAGCCTCTAAACCCGCTGTCAGACTTTGGTTTTTGGGTTGATCATTAAAGTCACCCATCACCACAATCTTTGCGCTGGGATGATCCGCACAAACCTCACCGATTGCTTTTTTCAATGCATAAGCGGCCTGAATACGTTTATGCTCTGTTTCGGTTTGCCCGCCATAGCGCGATGGCCAGTGATTGAAAAATACATGCAGCGTATCTTCTCCGGGCAACAGAAACGCGGCGTGAAGGATTTCACGCGTCGTCTCCACCTCGGATCGTTTATTTATAACAGGGATATACTGATAGAATAGCGGAGTGACGCGATCTGACCGATACAAAAGTGCCACATCAATTCCCCGTTTATCGGGAGAATCTTTGTGGATAATTGAATAGGCATGGCTTTTTAAGGGAGTAGCATCCAGTAGCTTTTCAAGAACGAAGCGATTTTCAATTTCACAAAGACCTATAATTTCGGGCGGTTCAAATCCAGCGCTGCTTAAAATGACCTTGCTCAGTTGCTTCAACTTCTGGTAAAACCGGTAGTCGTTCCATCGCCGGTCACCATCGGGCAAAAACTCATCGTCATTCGTTATTGGATCATCTTGGGTATCAAACAGGTTTTCTACATTATAAAAAAGCACATGCAAATGATCTTGCTCTTCCGGCTGCCCGAGAAGACTGATTTGTATGAAAACCAGAATCAAAAAGACGGTGGAAAATTTCCGAAGAGAGACCATTTGACCATTTACTTCAAAACCTTTTCAATGCGCTCATAGGCTCCCAAGTCAGGCCTGGCATCGCCAATGCGGCTCTGATTTAGCAAGTCGAGTGGAAATTGCTGACCAATCATCTTCAAACCAGCATCTTTAGCAGGACTTAAGGTATCCAGTTCGAAATTCATCTTTTTAAACGGATCTTTAAATTTTGGATCTGCACCACGAATAATTCCCGTATAATAATCGGGATCAGAAATATCGAAGGTATCAGACAGTTGCATTAAACAGTGATTGAAGCTATAATTGAAAACAGCTTCATCCGAAATTCCAAGTTCCAACTCGTTGTTTGTTCTAATGTTGCCAGTGATGATGCTATTGGAAAAATTGGCATTCGTCATATCACCCATGTAACTAACACTTCCTCCCGAAGCCTGATCAATGATCAGCAGGTTGGAGAGCACCAGCGAGGCCGTTGACCTTGAACTGCTTGAAAAACCACCCCAGTAGTTGGCAATGGTGGTGTGATAAAAATCGTAGTCGCCTCCAACCAAAAGAGCAGCGGCATAAAATCCACAATTGGCAATCAAACAGTTATAGGCTTTAATTTTTGATTTCAATGAGAAAATGCCAGCATAGGCATGGTTGTAAATTTTGGTGTTGGACAATTCAACGCTGGCATAACCATCATCTTCAATGTTGCCAACCTGCAAACCAATGTTGGCGTTTTTGATTTCGGTGTAGTTGAAAATATTATCGTGGCTACCGGAGAACAACAACAAGCCATTCCACTGGTCGGGAACATCTTCGTATACATCTTCAAGGCGGTCGCCCTGAAAAACGATCGGCTGCCCAAATTCGCCCAAGGCTTTAATCCGGCCTCTCACATACAATCCAGCCTTGCTGTGAAAATAAATTTTGGCTCCGGGGTCAATCGTAAGCACTTCCCCACTGTCCACATAAGCATAATTGTATACCAGATAAGGTTTATCAGCCGTCCAGGTTGTTGTTTTCAGTCGCGCATCTCTTATCAGGTGAAAATCTTGTCCCCAAGCCACCAAATCGACATCCTGAAACGAGGCATTGGTTGAAAACTCAATCGAATCCTGAACAACCATCGCCATATCATTACCGGTAGGATCAACCGTAACCTCAACAAAAATGTAGATACTGTCTTTCGGAGGAATCTCCAAATCAAAAACCTCATTGGCAGCCATTCCATTGACATTCAGTCGAAAATTGGACGCATCGCCTTTAGCCAGTCGAACAGAAGAGATCAACAATTTTTGATCGTATGGGTTGTAAACTTTTAAATGTTGAGTGGTTGAACCGAAGGCTGTGAATATGGTATCGAACATCACCGTGTCGGCTGAAAACCGGAGCTGCACTTCGCCGGAAGAAACATACTTCTCATCTTCGCATGAAATAACCATTACGATGAGGAGAAGAGCTATAATTATGTGCACTATTTTTTTCACTAATGGTTCCAGGTTTAACGCCTACAAAGCTTCGAAATCGTCTTCCAAAAGTACAAAATGATTTTTACAAATTTTAACATTTTCAACAATCCATCGGCTCAATTCTTTACAGAGATCAAAAGAAGACCAACAAGCATTGCTAATCCATTCAATATCAACAACTCAAAACCGAATTCATAACCATTAAATAATTGTTTCGAAAAAACAGAGATTATAAATGTAAGCAAGGGAGCTCCCAAAGCCAGGAATGGAACCAGCCGATCGCGCACTTTTCTTCGGAATAAAATGGCAAAAACGAAGAGTCCTAAAATGGGTCCGTAGGTATAACCTGCCGCCTTAAAAAGGGCAATAACAACATTCTCATCGTTTATAATATGAAAAATGACAATGACGACCGCCAACAGAGCAGCAAAGCCTAAATGAATCCATTTTCGGTATTTCATTTTCGTTGTATTCTTCAGATCATCCAGATGAAGAAAATCTATTGAAAACGCAGTAGTCATGGAAGTTAACGCCGAATCGGCGCTGGAAAACGAAGCAGCCGTAATGCCCAGCAAAAAAGCAATGGCCACCGCGCTACTCAAATGATTAAGCGCCAACAGCGGATATAAATCATCGCCGGCATTGGTAACATCAATTCCGGCGTGTTGCGCATACTGGTACAACATCCCTCCCAAACTCATAAAAAGAATCACCACAAACACAAAAAGAAAACTAAAAACCAGCATGTTCTTCTGGGCTTCCCCTTTCGACTTGCAGGTCAGGTTCTTCTGCATAATATCCTGATCCATTCCATTAATAGCCAATGTCATGAAAATGCCCGCAACAAATTGTTTCCAAAAGAAATTGGGCGAACGCCAATCCCAGAAGAAAACCTGCGACAAATCGCTGTTGTAAACCCGCTGAAAAACCCCGAAAGAATCATCGGTCACATATATTTTGCTAATCGTGTAAACGGTTAGCAATACCGCCATGACCAGAAAAGTAGTTTGCAGCGTGTCCGTCCAAACAATGGTTTTAATCCCTGCCCGGTAAGTGTAAATCCAAATCAGAAAAACGGTAATACACACATTGGCCCAGAAGGGAATGCCAAAGGAGCTAAAAAAAGCATACTGCAACACAACCGCTACCAAATACAAACGAAAAGCTGCTCCAATCAATTTCGAAATCAGGAAAAAGAACGAAGCTGTTCGATGACTGAATGTTCCCATTCGTTCCTCCAAAAACGAGTAAATGGAAATCAACTTCAGCCGGTAATAAAAAGGTAACAACAGGAATGCAACCAGCCAATAGCCCACCAAGTTGCCAAAAACAAACTGCAAGTACGAAAAAGCCGAATTCCCAACTTCGGCAGGGACCGAAATAAAAGTCACACCCGACAAAGTAGCGCCAAGCATACCATAGGCCACTAAGTACCATGGAGAAGACCGGTTGGCATTAAAAAAAGTGAAGCTGTCGGAGTTTCGCGAAGTAAGCCATGAAACCAACATTAACAAAGCAAAATAACCAACAACAATTCCCAATGCGAGAAACGAATTCATACCAAATTAGTTAAAGTCGGGGTATAACAAATATTTTTTTCGAATAGATTGGTAATTATCGAGCTCTTCCTGCCAGCCGGCTTCTATCTCTTCGAGGCTTTTTCCGGCACGAATATCCCGAAGTAGCTCATCTGTTCCGGCCAGCAAATTGAACCAACGCTCCCGGGTTAAAAAATCTGCTTCATTCTCAAACTGATTATAAAAATCAAGAAAATACGACAAGGTAAACTGCTCATGGCAACAGGGCGTCCGAAGGTCAACACCATAGCAAACCTGACCGAGTTGCTCCGGATTTTTCGACATTCCCTCGATGCTTTCCGGAGTAAACTGAAAATCGCCAAAGCGCTCATCGGGGAATCCAATCACCTGAAAAGGGAAATAAGTTCCCCGCCCAATGCTGGCACTGGTGGCTTCAAAAAAACACAGGGAAGGATAAAGCCGGATCGCCCTGTCGTTCGGTAAATTGGGTGAAGGTTTTACCGGCAGCGAGTAGGGCATTTCGTGCGTGTAATTCCCTGCCGGAATCACGTTGAGCTCACACTGGATTCGATCCTTCAACCAGCCTTCTCCATTGATCATTTGTGCCAGCTCGCCCACGGTACAGCCATGCACCACCGGAATAGGATGCATCCCGACAAATGACTGAAATTTGGGTTCCAACACCGGACCAGCCATATAGTCGCCATTTGGATTCGGACGATCAAAAACCAGCAAGGGTTTGCCGTTTTCAGCACAAGCCTCCATCACATAGTGCATGGTGCTGATGTAGGTGTAAAACCGAACGCCGACATCCTGAATATCGAATATCAACACATCCAAATCGTTCAAGTCAGCAGGTCGCGGCTTTTTGTTGTCGCCATACAGCGAAACCACCCGAATCCCAGTCTTAGGATCCCGCTCATCAGCTATCTGTTCTCCAGCATCGGCATCACCGCGAAATCCATGCTCCGGACTAAACACCCGCTCCACAGCAAGCTCATGTTTCAGCAGAAAGTCGAGTAAATGATCGTCTCCAACCGTGGAAGTATGATTAACTACCAGCCCAATTTTCTTTTCTTGCAACAAGGGCAAATACAAATCTGTTCGTTCGGCTCCGGGCCGAATTTTCTGTGCCGAAACCTGACATGTAAACAGTAAAAAAAAGATCAATACAATACGCATAACAAATGGTCGTTCTATTCATCACGAAGGTAAGAAAACATCGGTTAAAGCATCACCTAAGTTTTAGCTTTAGTCAATCTTTGCTAATTTTACCCGTTGAAAAATGGAACTATGTACATCCTGAATCGACTACTATTTTCGGTGGTTCTTTGCTTATTTATAATACAAGGAAAGGCACAAAACCAACCAGAATTCTTAAAATATCTGAATCACCCATGGGTAGACTCCACGCTGACACAAATGACACTGGACCAAAAAATTGGACAGCTGTTTATTGCCCAGGTTTACGCCAAGGAGAAACTACCTGAGGAACATGCCATTCTTGAAAAAATTTCGCGCTACCACATTGGCGGATTGATTTTTATGCAGGGAACTCCTGCCAATCAACTAGCCATCACCAACCAGCTTCAGGAACTAAGCAAAATTCCTTTGCTCGTCACCATGGATGCTGAATGGGGGCCAGGCTTTCGGCTAACTGGTGCGCCAAAATATCCGGTGCAAATGGCGCTGGGAGCCATTCAAAAAGACAGCTTGATCTACCAAATGGGCTATGAAGTGGGAACTCAACTGAAGCGCATTGGTGTTCATGTGAATTACGCACCAGTAGCCGATGTAAACAGCAACCCGGACAACCCGGTCATTAATTACCGTTCGTTTGGTGAAGAACCGGAAAAGGTGGCTCATAAAAGCTGGATGTATGCGCAAGGAATGCAGGATGCCGGCATACTGGCTGTCGCGAAACATTTTCCCGGGCATGGCGATACTGAAACAGATTCACACTTGGGACTACCCGTTATCCGGCATGATTTTGATCGCTTGGAGCATGTCGAGATGTATCCTTTTAAGCATTTGATCGGGCAAGGAATTGGTGGTATTATGACCGCCCATTTGCATGTCGAAGCTTACGACCCGGAATCAGGTATTCCGGCTTCGCTTTCAACCAACCTGATTCAAAACAAGCTGATTGATGACCTGGGTTTTAAGGGGCTGGTTATTTCTGATGCCATGAACATGCATGGGGTAAGCAAGCAGTTTTCGGACGGAGAAGCGACAGTAAAGGCCTTGCAGGCAGGAAACGATATGCTGGAAATTGTGCCCAACTTACCCGTCAGAATAGCTGCTGTAAAAGCTGCCTTGGAAAACGGCCAGTTAACAGAAGAAATGCTGGAACAAAAATGCCGGAAAATTCTGGCTCTGAAAAAGTGGCTTCAACTGGATCATTACACCCCGACCGCATCCAAAAATCTGGACACTGACTACAACAAACCCGAATACGAGCTGACCAAACGCTTGCTGCATGAGCAATCGCTAACCCTCTTAAAGAACGAAGGGAAATTGCTTCCATTGCAACGATTGGATACCCTGAAAATTGCCGCCCTCTCCATTGGCGCTGATCACGAAACATCGTTTCAGCGGATGCTGGCCAACTACATGAGCATTGATTTTTTCAACCTACCCAAAAACGTAACCAAAGAAGCGATTCAAAAGCTAAAGCTTGAGCTGAGCACTTACAATCTGGTGATTAGCGGAATTCACGATATGCGACTGAGCGTTTCAGGAAACTATGGTTTGACACCTGCAATCAACGAAATCCTTAATACACTGGCTAACAAACCGCAAATTGTGGTTTTGTTTGGCAATCCATATGCACTCAATTACCTTCGAAATGCCGAAAAAGCTTCCGGGCTTCTGGTTACTTACCAGGAAAATCAAATAACACAAGAGCTTGCGGCCCAAGCTATTTTTGGCGCCATTCACGTCGATGGCAGACTCCCGGTGAATGTCAACGATACCTTCTTCCTAAATCAGGGAATAACCCTCCCTCAAAATAACAGGTTAAAATACTCCATTCCAGAAGAAGTGGGTATTTCTTCTTTTAAATTAAATTCGAAAATTGACAGCATCGCTGAGCTGGGACTAAAAGAGCGGGCCTATCCGGGGTGCCAGGTTTTAGTCGCCAAAGACGGGCAAGTCATTTTTCATAAGAGTTATGGTTATTTCACCTACGATAACGCAAGACCGGTGGAAAAGTCAGACATTTACGACTGGGCATCCTTAACAAAAATTACAGGACCACTCCCTGCCTTAATCAAACTACATGGTGAAAAAAAACTAAACCTCGATCTTCCTTTTTCCTTTTACTGGCCCGACTTTCGCAACACGGATAAGGAAAAAATAACGGTTCGTGAAATCTTGGCACATCAGTCTGGACTGCCTTCCTGGATCCCATTTTACCAGGAAGCATTCAGGAAGAACGGGGAATTAAAATCATCTATTTTCAGCGATCACCCCACTGCTATTTTTAACATGCGTGTCGCCTCTAAGCTATACATGAACGAACGCTACATCGATCATATTTATTCCGAGATTCGCGATTCCAAATTATTACCTCACCGAAAATATACCTATTCCGACTTAGGTTTTCACATCTTTCCCCGAATTATTGAAGACCTGACCGGCAGCAACTACGAAGATTATTTGCATACTCAATTTTATACTCCACTGGGAGCCAGCACGGTTTTCTACAATGCCTACAAACATTTTTCACGCGATGTGATTGTACCTACCGAACAGGATAATGTTTTCAGAAAAGAATTGCTTCAGGGATTTGTACATGATGAAGGAGCCTCCATGCTGGGGGGTGTTTCGGGTAACGCCGGCTTATTTGGGACAGCCAATGACCTGGCTAAAATTATGCAGATGTATTTGCAATACGGATATTACGGTGGGCAGCAGTTTCTGGATTCGGCCAGTGTAAGCGAATTTACGCGCATTCAATATCCGAAAAACGAAAACCGACGTGCCCTCGGGTTCGACAAACCCTTTATCGACAACTACAAAAATAAGCTCAAAGATGCCTATCCTGCTGTGGATGCCAGTCCCGAAAGTTTTGGGCACAGTGGTTATACCGGAACTTTTACCTGGGTTGACCCTAAAAACAACCTCTTATTTATTTTCTTTTCAAACCGCGTTTATCCAACCCGCGAAAACCCCAAACTTTTTAAACTAAACATCCGACCGGCAATGCATCAGGCAATTTATGACAGTCTGAAATAAGTCAGCCCCCGAAAAAGCGAAGCACTCAAGTGTAGAAGATCACGGTCTGACCATTCACAAAACTGCTAAAAATTGTTAAAATGTTTTTTAACATCAAAACTGTCAATTGGCGCATCCATCTGCTCAAAAACCGCTTCAATCAATGCATCTCCTTTCGTTGAAAAGTTTCTTCAAAGGAGCAAATCCAACAAATTGCACGAGTCAATAATGTGACCTAATTCATATCCTTATATTATTAGATTATTAATTTTAACTTTAAGGGAATTTTTAAAGAATCTAGTTAATAACCCATAAAATTTTACTGCCATGGATAAGAAAATCACATTTAATGAATTGCGTAAAATTAAAGACAGCTTGCCTGATGGTTCAATTCGCCAAATTGCGCAGGAGTTTAACCTTGAAGTTGAAACCGTCAGGAATTATTTTGGAGGCGCAAATTATGACCGTGGAAAATCCGTAGGGCTACATATCGAACCGGGACCAAATGGTGGCGTCGTTTTAATTGATGACACAAAAATATTAGACCGTGCCCAGCAACTTATTGCCGAGCAAGTTCATTAACTCATTTAAAGTATTATTTTTGAAACTGTCTTATTTGAAATAAGGCAGTTTTTTTTTACCAAATAAACCCAAAAAATTATGACTCGAAATCTTACGTTGATCCTTATTTTGGCTGCGGCCATCGGGCTTTCATCCTGCCAACCAAAAGCAGAACCGTTGTTTAATGGTAGTGATCTTTCCAATTGGGACTTCTCGATTGGAACCGCCTTAACTGGCTTCGACGACCTGAAAGAAGCAGCCACTCCCGGGACCGTATTTTCCATTGTGGAGCAAGATGGTGAAAAACTATTGCGGATATCTGGTGATGTGAATGCGTCCATTGCCACCAAAGCAGAATATGGAAATTATCATCTCCATTTGGAGTTCAAGCACGGAGAAAATGTTTATACCAGCCGAAACAGCGGACTGCTTTATCATAGTTTTGGCCCGTTTGGCGTGGGACTTGGAACCTGGATGAGTTCCATTGAGCTACAGCTAATGAACGAAAGCCTGGGAGATGCTTACATGATGGGCGATTCGTACGCCGAAATCCCCATTCGCAAAGAGGGTAACAATCCGGTTTATGCAGCCGATGGGGACGTGTTTTCGTTTGGCGAAAACCAAAACGGAGGTAAAATTGCCCGCAAAAGCTCTAACCAGGAAAAATCGCTTGGCGAATGGAATGTTATTGACCTTTATTGTGTGGGCCAAAAAGCCATTCATGTGGTTAATGGCGTGAAAGTGATGGAATGCCAAAACACCGGGATGCTGGTTGATGGACAGGTTCAACCGCTTAACAAAGGAAAAATTCAAATCCAATCGGAAGGCTCCGAATTGTTTATCCGCAAAGCCGAACTCACCCCAATTAAAACACTTCCTGAGAATTATTAAGGTCACGGACCTATCTATTATTTTTGTTATCTCTTCTCTCATAGTTTATTAGAAGACAGAAATACGACAACAATTATTGCTTAGTACTTAGTAGCCAGCAACCAAGCATAAAGTAAAAGCGGTGTAAAAATTAATTCACACCGCTTTTGTTTTATCTTTTGGTCCGCTTGCGTTTGGCTCGCGGCTGATCCATCTGGCTCTTTTTCTTCTTTATTTTCGGAACCGATACGTGTTCCTCTCCGGTTACCCGGTCAACCTCCAGCGAATGCCCATCGAGCGAAGAACTGTTCATGGATTGAATCAATTCTTTCTCAAAACGGCTATCAATTTCAAAAAAGGAGAACTTACGCTGAATATCAATCTTTCCGATTTCAACATTTTTCCGTTTTGAATGCTCATTAATCAGGCCTAAAAGTCGCGATGCATTCAGGTTTTGCTTTTTGCCGGCATTAATAAACAAACGGCTAAAACTCATACCGTCATTTCCATAATCGTTTCCTCGATCTCCCCGGTCTCCCCGATCGCTTCCTCTGCCTCCGCGTTGCTTGTCGTAGGTTTTCCGTTCCTGTCCGCGTACATTCAGATCGGGCGCATTTTTATAATAGGCCAAGAAGCGGTTAAACTCGGCCGACACAAAGCGCTTCAGAATTTCCTCGCTACTCAGTCCTTCAAATTTCTCCATAATGGCAGGCATGTATGGATCAATTTTCAAATCGTTTACTTCCACCAGCGCCACTTTATCAACCAAGTGCATCAACTGCACTTCGCAAATTTCTTCTCCACCCGGCACGTCTTTGCGTTCAAAACGCTTATTCAAAAGCTTTTCAATATGTCGCAATTTTCCTGTTTCGCGCATGTGCAAAATCGAAACTGAAATCCCGCTTTTTCCGGCTCTTCCAGTCCGTCCACTTCGGTGAATGTAGGCTTCCGGGTCATCCGGCAAGCTATAGTTGATTACATGGCTTAGGCTATTCACATCCAATCCACGGGCAGCCACATCGGTAGCCACCAACATTTGAAGTTGTCCGGTACGAAAACGACCCATCACATAGTCGCGTTGCGATTGCGATAAATCGCCATGCAGCGCATCGGCGTTATACCCGTCTTCCATCAGCTTTTCAGCTACATCACGGGTTTCCATCCGGGTGCGGCAAAAAACAATCGCATAGCAATTGGGATAATTATCTGCAACCCGTTTTAGGGTCGCATATTTGTCTCTGGCCTGAACCACATAATAGTGGTGCTCTACATTTGCAGCACCTTCGTTTTTGCGTCCTACCGAAATTTCTTCGGGCGAATGCAGGTACTTTGTAGCCAAGGTTGCAATCTCACGCGGCATGGTAGCCGAAAACAGCAGGGTCTGTTTAATGGCCGGAGTTTCAGCTAAAATAGCGTCCAGTTCTTCCTTAAAACCCATATTCAGCATTTCATCTGCTTCGTCCAAAACCATCCAACGAATTTGGCTTACATTTAATACTTTCCGTCGGATCAGGTCATGAACCCGCCCGGGAGTTCCAACAACAACCTGGCCTCCGCTACGTAATTCGCGGATTTGCTTGCTAATATCGGCACCACCATAAACGGCAATATTCTTAAACCCTTTCAGATTTTTCGAAAACGCATCCAGGTCACGACTAATTTGCAGGCATAACTCGCGGGTTGGACACAAAATTAGCGACTGGATATCTTTTTTACTCACATCACAGTTATGCAAAATCGGTAAACCGAACGCAGCTGTTTTTCCAGTTCCTGTTTGCGCCAGGGCAATCAAGTCGTGTTTGTTATTTAAAAGATGTGGAATTGTTTTCTCCTGAATAGGAGTAGGTTGCTCAAAGCCCATTTCTGCAATGGCGCTGAGCAGTTCGGGTTTGATACCCGTCTGTTCGAATGTCATCATTGTATTTATTTTTATCGAAGAACAACAAGTTCTTCGTACCCAATAAGCACTGATGACAATAAAATTTACTTTTCAATACACCCCTTTGCCATCGATGCAAAAAATTGAGCTGCAAAGATAGACTTATTTTTCACACCTGATACCTAGACCTTTCTCATGTAAACTTCGTGTTAAGCCCACACCCAACAGCAGCAATTAAACTACTGAATAACAATGCACAAAACCGACACAAAAGTAAGCAGTTCGAAGAATCTAAATAGCCGATGCTTTGGAATTAAATTTATATGATTAGCTTTGAACCAAAGTTTTACAGATGACTATTGTAATCGTAGCCCTCCTGGTTTTCCTGATCAATATTCCTTTTGGTTACTTGCGATCAAAACACAAAAAGTTTAGCTTGATGTGGTGGCTTTACATCCATATTCCGGTCCCCATCGTTATTTTACTTCGCATTTACAGCGACATCGGCTTTGCATTTTACACCTATCCCATTTTGGTTGGGGCGTTTTTCGCCGGACAACTGGTCGGACGGGTTTACCTCCCGATCAAATGTGGGAATTAAGCTAATGCCAATAAGATGACCGATTTAAAAGAAAATAACACGAACGATAAATCAAGGGAGTTTCAGGCCAATGAGCGGACTTTTCTTGCCTGGATCAGAACCAGCATCGCACTGATGGGCTTTGGCTTTGTCATTGCCAAGTTTAATCTTTTTCTCAAACAGCTTTCATTTGTTCTTGAAGCGGAAGATTTTTCAGAAAAAGCCCATGGAACAACGGTTGGCATGATCATGGTTGCCATCGGGCTCATCATGGCAATCTTTGCGTACATTCAGTTTAAAAAGAATGCCAATCAACTTGCTACTAATACCTATGCTCCGTCATCCAAACTACCTTTGTTACTTACTCTAATTATTGCAGTTGGTGGAGCTTTCCTGATCGCCTATTTTCTGACCAATCGTTAATCTGACCAACTACAAAATCTCTATCTGCTGATGCAGGCGCAATTTCATCGCCGATATTTTTATCTTTGTTATTCAAATCAATAATCAGCAATACATTATGAAAGCACTATTCGCCTTAATTTTTGTCGCAGTACTTGGAATGCAGGTAGTAGCGCAAAACAAAACAGCTGTTAGTTTATTCTGGAAAGACAAGCCGGAACAAGTTCCTTGGATTGAGTCACAGGCCGGTGATTTGTATCAAAAAGTTGGGCATCATGGGCCGGCAGTAGAAAATGAATGGGTGGGTTTCCGACTTTACTTTGATCACAAAGTAGCTATTGACGTGTACAATAAAACCAAGCCACAGCTCGAACTGGGAGTGGCGAAATGGTATCCAACGCCTGAGCAGCAGAAAGAAGGCTGGGGAGCTGATCAGTACAAAGTCGGTCAAACGGTTGGGCTCGGAGGCGTTCGGTTGTGGGACGGCCAGCAAGTTATTTTGCTCAATCCGGTAAGCAAGCGAACCGCCCGTGTGAAAAAGGAAGCCAATCAATCGTATATGGAAATGCTTTCAGAAAATGTGCCTTACAAAGGCGACAGCATTGATGTGTTGGTTCGGGTAACTGTTTATTCCGGACTGCGCAAGGCCAAGGTCGAAGCTTTTGCTTTTAGCTCCACGCCGGTTCAGTTTACTACAGGTGTCAATTACCATGAAGGAACAGCCACCAAAGAAGGCAATGGCTATCTTGCCACCTGGGGCTTACACCCCGAAGATGTAGCTGCCTTCCAGCTAAACATTGGAGCTGCAATCCTGTATGATCCAAGTGATTTCGCACAAACACAAAAGACCGATACGGAATACATACTGATCTCCAACCCGACCAACTACCTGTCGACCTGGATTACCTCGGCTTGCGAAAAAGAAAAGGATTTTGATAACATGGAGGATTTCGTAGAATACCTTGAAAAAAGATAGCTTTCAAATCCTGTTTCCGGCAGGATTTTTTTAGCGTTTATCGCAACAACATAACCCCTTAAATTGGATGAAAACACAACGAATTCACTGTCTTCAGCATGTTCCTTTTGAAGGTCTGGGGGCGATTGAGAACTGGATAAAAGATCGAAAGCATCAGTTGACCTATACCCGTTTTTATGAAGATCATTATCAATTGCCCGAGCTCGACCAGTTTGATTGGTTGATTGTCGTGGGTGGCCCCATGGGAGTATACGACGATGAACTGTACGCGTGGTTAAAAGTCGAAAAGATTTTTCTAAAAGAAGCAATTTCCGCTGACAAAACCGTCCTTGGGATTTGTCTGGGCTCACAATTGATTGCCAGTGCCTTAGGATGCCAAATATTCAGCAACAAGCACAAGGAAATTGGCTGGTTTGATGTGCAGCTCACCTCCGAAGGAAAGCAGCATTTTCTATTTGATGGAGCGCCAAAAACGTTTAAGGTCTTTCATTGGCATGGCGACACCTACAAGCTGCCGGAAGGCGCAACACACCTTGCTTTTTCAGCCGCATGCGTAAGCCAGGCGTTCAGTTATTCTGATACGGTTTTAGGATTGCAATTTCATCTGGAAATTACACCCAGTTCATTGCAAGACATGCTGCAGGCTTGCGGCGATGAATTGAAAAAAAACACCTACATCCAAACAGAACAGGAAATTCTGGCAGATCAGGGTATCATGAAGAACAATAACCAGTTACTCATCGCACTGCTCAACAAACTCGAAGAACGCTCGATAACAAAATGGTGGTAACTAAAAAATCCCGCTGTTGAGCGGGATTTTATCATATTATGCATTGACCTTCACCAACTTTTCTTTTAGCAATCCTGGGATTTCAGATGGCTCTTTGGCTACCGGCACATTGGCTCTTGCAAAAGCCTTGATTTTTTCTTCAGCTGTTCCTGAACCACTGGAAATAATCGCTCCTGCATGCCCCATCCGCTTTCCAGGAGGAGCAGTTTGTCCGGCAATAAAGGATACCACCGGCTTGGTCATGTGTTTGGCAATGTAGTCGGCAGCCTGCTCTTCAGCATCGCCTCCAATTTCACCAATCAACACAACGGCCTCGGTTTCCGGATCGTTTTCATACATTTCAAGCAAATCAATATAGTACAATCCGGCAACGGGGTCTCCGCCAATGCCAACAACGGTGCTCTGCCCCATACCATTCATGGTCAACATATTCACCACTTCATAAGTTAACGTGCCGCTCCGCGACATCAATCCAATGTTTCCTTTTTTGAAAATCATACCCGGTAAAATACGATCAGCGCTTCGTCAGGAGTTATCAATCCCGGACAGTTTGGCCCTATCAGTTTCGTTCCGTTTCGTTCAATAATGGAGGTCACCCGAATCATATCCTGAATGGGGACTCCTTCGGAAATAGCGACCACCAGTTCGATTCCTGCATACGACGCCTCCAAAATAGCATCAGTAGCAAAGGCCGCTGGCACAAAAATGATGGAAGTGTTGGCTCCTGTTTTCTTAACCGCTTCAGCAACCGTATCAAAAACTGGAATTCCCTCCACCACCTGTCCGCCTTTTCCCGGAGAAGTTCCGGCTACGATATTGGTTCCATATTCTTTCATCCGGGCTGCATGAAATTGTCCGTCACGGCCTGTGATTCCCTGCACCAGCAATTTTGTATTTTTATTTACGAGAATACTCATTTTTTCAGTTTTTATGATTCCTGAACTCCACTTAACTCAATAGCTTTTTGAGCGGCTTCGCTCATAGTTTGCACCGTTGGCAATCCTTTTTCTTTCAGCAGAGCCAGGCCTTCGTCGGCGTTGGTTCCCGACAAGCGCACCACGATGGGCATGTCCGACTTGATGGTATCCAGCGCTTCAATCAAGCCACGGGCCACATCATCACAACGGGTAATCCCACCAAAAATATTGATCATCACCGCGTTCACATTCTTATCTGAAATCAGGATATTCATGGCATCCACTACCTTTTGCGGGTTTGAGCTTCCGCCAATATCCAAAAAGTTGGCTGGTTCACCACCATACAATTTAATCATGTCCATCGTTGCCATTGCCAGTCCGGCACCATTGACCATGCAACCGATATTTCCATCCAACTTCACATACGACAAGCCCTTTTCATGAGCGTCAATTTCTTTCAGTTCATCTTCATCGGCTTCGCGCATCGCCTCAATTTCAGGCTGACGATAAAGCGCATTGTCGTCAAAGTTCATCTTGCCGTCTATCGCCCAAATTCTATGATCAGGCGTCAACACCAGTGGATTGATTTCGGCAATGGTCGCATCGGTCTCTACAAACAAGGTGTACAATTTTTGCAGAATGCCGCCCGCTTTTCGAGCCAACTTCACATCACTAAACAGCTGCATCCCTATTTCACGGGCCTGAAAATCCAATAAGCCAGTCAACGGATCGATCGGAAACTTATGAATGAGTTCAGGCGTATTTTTCGCCACTTCCTCGATTTCCACTCCCCCTTCGGCACTGGCCATCAGGGTAACCGACTTCGTATTCCGGTCATTAATCAGTCCGACATAAAACTCCTTTTCAATATCAACCGCATCGGCCAGCAATATCTTATTAACGATCAGTCCTTTGATGTCCATGCCTAAAATCTGGGTTGCGGCATCAATGGCTTCCTGCTTGTTTTTGGCCAGCTTCACTCCACCGGCTTTCCCTCGTCCTCCAACGAGAACCTGAGCTTTTACGACAACCATGCCGTCTTTCTTTGCCATTGCTTTTTCTACTTCCTCAACCGAATGGCAAAGCACATCGTCCGGTACCGGAAGGCCGTATTTCTTGAAGATTTCCTTCGCTTGATATTCATGTATCTTCATAAATTATTTATTAAAAAAGGTTAGAAAATTCTAGTTCGGTATAAATGTATTAAAATATCTATCGATCTGGAAGTATTTCACCCTGCCCTCTCTCCTATTTTATAACATATCAACAGCCGTTTTAATGAATTGTTTGTCCAAATATTCTATTTTATTGCAATCGATTGTAACTTAAGAAAACAGCTGTCTGTCCAGCGTTTCACTAAAGGGCATCTCTAAAAACTAAATATTAATACAAACATCTGATTGTTAGTATTTTAAAAAGCATGATGTCGTTTAAATTGCTTAATTTAGCAGTATAAAAAAAGCAACCATGAAAAACGTCAATTCACTTGGTCTGTTCGACGACCACTTCCTGATGGAAAAGCTCACAAAACTGGGAGATCCGTTACAAAAATTGAGCAATTATATTGACTGGAACATATTCAAATCCCCGTTGAACAAGGCTTTCGCCGACGAAACAAAAGACCGGTCGAAAGGAGGCCGGCCTTGTTTCGACAAGTTGGTGCTTTTTAAAGCCCTGTTGATTCAGAGCCTCTATAATCTTTCGGACGACCAACTGGAATACCAGATAACAGACAGGGCAAGTTTCAAGCGTTTTCTGGGTCTAAAGAAGAGCGACAAAGTGCCAGACAGCAAAACATTCTGGCACTTTCGGGAACAGTTGATAGAGAAAGATGCAATCATGGACCTGTTCACCACCTTTAACGAAACGCTTGATGCTGCCGGTGTTTTTGCCAACGAGGGAAAAATGGTGGATGCCAGTTTCGTGGAAGCCCCCCGCCAGCGGAACACCCGCGAAGAAAACAAACACATAAAAGAAGCCGGTAGCGCGCCCGAAACATGGAAAGAGAAACCGCACAAGCTTTGCCAAAAAGATGTGGATGCCCGGTGGACAAAGAAAAACAACACTACTTTTTATGGCTACAAAAACCATGTAAAGTCAGATGTAAAGACCAAGCTGATAGAAAAATTCGAGGTCACAGACGCCAGTGTGCACGATTCCCAAACAATCGAAGCACTGCTGGAAGAAAAAGACCAGGGGCAGGAGCTGTATGCCGACAGTGCCTACACGGGCGAAGAACAGGAAAAAATCTACGAAAAGAAGAAAGTAATAAACAGGGTAAATGAAAAAGGGTACCGAAACAAACCCCTGACCGAAGAACAAAAAGTAAACAACAAAGAGAAATCGAAGATACGGGCAAGGGTGGAACATATTTTTGGCTTTGTAGAGAACAGCATGAACGGTTCATTTGTCCGCACAATAGGCATGGCCAGGGCAAAAGCAAAAATAGGGATGATGAACCTGGCCTATAATATCAGCCGTTGCACACAACTGAAAATAGCCGTGTGCATGGGATAACTATGCCCAACAACGAAAAAAAAGGTTGAAAAAGGAAACAGGAGCATGGAAATGAACAAAAAATAAAAAAATACAGCGCAGGTCCGGTTTTTTGGATGCCAGTTGAGCCTCCGGAAAGAAACGCGGAACTACCGAAATGTAGTTTTTAGAGGCGCCCTAAAGCAAGTCATTCTTTGGATTGCACCTTGGAAGTGAACGTGACAAACCCGACTTCTCCAGAAATAAAATCCGGGCTCTCCGCTTAAAAATGCGGGCTTCATTGGCAAAAGCTAAAAATAAGCGTAATTTTGCCCGCACAGATTTCGAAACTGATCCAGCTTCCCAATCTGTCTAATTTCTGAAGATTCCTTTCAGCAATATAAATTCTAAAGGCAACATAAAAATGAAAGAGGAAGTTATCAAACTTATTAAACAGGAGGCTGAGGCCATTGCCAGCATTCCTGTAACTGACCAATACGAAGCGGCCATTCGTATTATAGAAGAGCGGGTTCACCAAAATAGCGGTAAATTGGTGGCCTGTGGCATGGGAAAAGCCGGACAAATTGCGCTAAACATTGCCACCACCTTTAGCTCAACCGGAACACCAGCCGTTTTTCTGCATCCCAGCGACGCGCAACATGGTGACCTGGGGGTGATTCAACCCAACGATGTTTTGCTGTTGATTTCAAACTCTGGAAAAACCCGCGAAATTCTAGAACTGGTCAACCTGGCCGACAACCTGTATGCTAATCTGCCAATTTTGGTGATCACAGGAAACCCCGACAGTGACTTGGCAAAAATTGCCGATGCCGTCCTTTTCACAGGGAATCCTGACGAGGTTTGCACCCTGGGATTAACTCCAAGTACCTCAACCACAACCATGACCGTTATTGGTGATGTATTGGTGGTGCTGATGATGAAGAAAATTGGATTTACAAATGAAGATTACGCCAAACGCCACCACGGTGGCTATTTGGGTGATAAATCACGAACCCAGGCCCGTCTTCTTCAAACTAAAAAATAGACCATGCGCATTACACGAGAAAATACAATAGGATTGGTTATTGACATTCAGGAACGACTGGTTCCGGCAATGGCCGAAAACGAAGCTTTGGTGAATAACTGCACCATTCTGGTTCAGGGATTACAAATTCTCAACATCCCACTGCTGGTTACCCAACAATACACCAAAGGGTTGGGTGAAACGATTTCAGAAATCAGTTCCATCGTCACTAATTTTAGCCCCATTGAAAAGCGAGACTTTAGCTGTTGCGATGAAACATCGGTTCGGGAGCAGCTGAAAATGAATGGAGCCAAAAATATCATTATCTGCGGAATTGAGAGCCATGTTTGCGTGTTGCAAACGGCCATTGACCTAAAAGAAACCGGCTACAATCCGGTGGTGGTCATGGATTGTATTTCGTCGCGCTCGCTGGATAATGTGGATTTGGCCGCCGAACGTTTTCGTCATGAAGGAATCATGATGACTTCCTATGAATCTATTCTATTTGAATTGACTCGCTCATCGGCTGCCGAAGAGTTTCGGGCAATCTCAAAACTGGTTAAATAAGTTTCCAAAAAATACAGAATGAAAAGGCCGAAGAAAAATCAGAAATTTTTCTTCGGCCTTTTTTATTAATTCCTTATAAATTAAGCGTGACTAGTTTATCAAGTCAAATCCACAATAAGGGACTAATACTTCCGGCACTTTAATGCCATCGGGGGTTTGATTATTCTCGAGTAAGGCAGCAACAATTCGTGGCAATGCGAGCGCACTTCCGTTCAGGGTATGCGCAATTTGTGGCTTCTTCTGCCCGTCCTCGCGGAAACGCAATTTAAGACGATTGGCTTGGAACGACTCAAAATTAGATACAGAACTAACTTCGAGCCATTGTTCCTGCCCGGCTGAGAATACTTCGAAATCATACGTCAGCGCCGAGGTGAAACTCATGTCGCCGCCACACAGACGAAGGATGCGGTAAGGCAAACCAAGTTTTTGGACCAGGCCTTCCACATGAGCGACCATCTCATCCAGCACTTCGTAACTCTTATCCGGATGAGCCACCTGCACCACTTCAACTTTGTCAAATTGGTGCAATCGGTTCAGCCCACGCACATCTTTTCCGTACGAACCGGCCTCACGGCGGAAACAAGCACTGTAAGCGGTATTTTTCACAGGTAACTGTTTCGCTTCCAAAATAACATCGCGGTATAAATTGGTAACCGGCACTTCAGCAGTTGGAATCAGGTACAAATTATCTTCTGTAACATGGTACATTTGTCCTTCCTTGTCGGGTAACTGCCCGGTTCCAAAACCACTGTCTTCGTTTACCATCAATGGCGGCTGAATTTCGAGATAACCAGCCTTTTGCGCTTCATCCAGAAAAAAGTTGATGAGCGCCCGCTGAAACCGCGCACCTTTACCTTTGTAGACCGGAAATCCGGCGCCCGTTAGTTTCACGCCCAACTCAAAATCAATCAAATCATATCTTTCAGCCAACTCCCAGTGAGGCAATTTTGTAGCCTCCAACACCGGGTTTTTACCTCCCGTTTTCACGATCTCATTGTCTTGCGGCGTTTTGCCTGCCGGAACCAGTTCGGCTGGCAAGTTCGGAAGCTGCACCTGCAACTCGAAAACCTGCTCATCAATTTTAGTAAAATCTCCATCCAGTTGTTTGATCTTCTCCTTCAGCTCCGAAGTTCGCTCTTTTGCCTGGTTAGCTTCCGCTTGTTTGCCCTCGCGAAACAGTTGGCCGATCTCGCGCGACAGCTGATTCATCTCAGCCTTGAACTGATCAGATTTCACCTGAATTTCATTCTTGGCTTTATACAAATCACTAATCTGTTCAACGATGGCTGAAGCATTAAAATTCTTCTTCTTCAACTTTTCAATAACCAACTCCGGGTTTTCCTGGATAAAACGTAAATTGAGCATTTCTGAACGGGTTTAAATTTTGTCAGGCAAAGTTATAAAATAAAAAATCTCCTGCCTTCGCAAAGACAGGAGATTCTCCTAAACATATCTTAAAATCGTTTAGTTTTCTGCTGCCACAATTGGTTCAACAGAGATATACGATTTGTTGTCTCTTTTCTTTCTGAAAACAACAGTTCCATCAATCAATGCAAATAATGTGTGGTCTTTTCCCATACCAACATTATTATCAGGATGATGAGAAGTTCCACGCTGACGAACAATAATGTTCCCAGCTTTGCAAACCTGACCGCCGTAAATTTTCACACCAAGTCGTTTACTTTCCGATTCGCGTCCGTTTTTCGAACTACCGACACCTTTCTTATGAGCCATGGTCTAATGTTTTTAGGGTTATCCAATTATTTCTTCAATTTGAATCTGAGTCAAATACTGACGGTGACCGTTTTTCTTCTTGTAACCTTTTCTTCTTTTCTTTTTGAAGACAATCACTTTGTCACCTTTCATGTGTTCCAGTACTTTAGCACTCACTTTTACACCTTCTACTTTTGGTGTTCCGACTTTCACACCAGATTCATCTTCAACTAAAAGTACATTTTCAAACTCAACGCTTGAACCTTCTTCTTCCTGAAGACGATGAACAAAAATCTTTTTGTCCTTCTCTACTTTAAACTGCTGTCCTGCAATTTCTACAATAGCGTACATGTTCTATCTTTTATAATTACCTTCGGCAGGCGGAAACAGGGTATTATTTCTCTTTTTAGAGCCTGCTCGAAAACTTTGGACTGCAAAAGTAGATATTTTTTACTGACAAGCAAAGATTCACTAATCTTTTTTCCTGAGCCTAATTGAATTAGATGTTCTATTGACTATTTTGATTGCAAGACCTCTTAAGAAACAGCTACGGTTTTTAATGAAACACTAAAACTATTGTTATATTTGCTTGCAAACATTGTTGATGTTCTATTTTTATGCAGAAAAAAAAACTAAATATACTTGGACTCTCAGTCAGTCAAACACAATCAGGTGCTTATGCATTGGTTTTAGCAGAAGAAAATGGTGACCGTCGAATTCCCATTATCATTGGCCCGGTTGAAGCCCAATCGATTGCCATTCAACTGGAAGGATTAAAACCACCACGACCATTAACGCACGATTTGTTTAAAAACCTGGCATTTGCTTTTGATATTAACGTTTCCGAAGTTGTTATTTACAAACTCGAAGAAGGGATTTTTTACTCCGAACTGGTTTGTATGTTGGATGAAGAAGAAGTCCGTATTGACTCGCGAACTTCTGATGCCGTAGCGTTGGCACTTCGTTTTAAATGTCCGATCTACACCAACGAAGATATCCTGGACAAAGCCGGTATTGTGATGGACAGCGAGGAAGATAGCCCGGTAGAATTTGAGGACAGGTTCGGCACCTCTGGCTCAAAAAGCGAGTTTGAAAGTTACAATGAAAATGAGCTAAAGGAAATGCTGAATGAAGCAGTCAACAATGAAAATTATGAACGCGCCTCTAAGATCAGAGACGAGTTAAACCGTCGTAAAAAATAAATACCCGCCGGAAAATGAACAAATTGCTAATCCTCCTCCTGGCAACATGTTGCTTGTTGACTACACTGCCCCTTTCAACTTACTCAAACACTCAAACAGCAAATAAAGACACCCTCGTTGTTCAGGAGAATGCATCCACTACGTCCAATATCTTAATCGAGCGGTCAAGCGAAAGAGACTTTAGCTTAACTACAATTTTTCGCGGACTGCTGGGCATGCTGGTACTGGTTGCCCTTGGCACCCTGCTCTCCAAAGACCGAAAAAATATTCCCTGGAAAACCGTAGGCGTCGGGTTGATTTTTCAAATTGTACTCGCGTTGGGTGTACTTTACGTTCCTTTCATACGCGCAGGCTTCGATTTTTTCGGTCAGATTTTTGTCAAGGTACTTGATTTCACCCGAGCTGGCAGCGAATTTTTGTTTGGCAACCTGGTCGATTTCGATCAGTTTGGAATGATCTTCGCCTTTCAAATTCTGCCAACCATCATTTTCTTTTCGGCTTTAACCAGCCTGTTATTTTACTGGGGAATCATTCAACGAATTGTTTGGGCGCTGGCTTGGGTTTTTACCAAACTCATGAAATTATCAGGAGCCGAAGCACTTTCGGTAGCAGGAAATATTTTCCTGGGGCAAACCGAATCGCCGCTAATGATCAAGGCTTACCTGCCTAAAATGAACAATTCCGAAATCATGCTGGTGATGACCGGAGGAATGGCTACCCTAGCCGGAGCAGTATTAGCCGCCTACATTGGCATGCTCGGTGGAAACGATCCGCTGCTGCGACTCGAATTTGCCAAACACCTGCTCACAGCGTCGGTGATGGCAGCGCCCGGAGCGGTTATTTTTGCCAAAATCATGGTACCAAACCCTGACACCGTAAACAAAGACATTGAAGTAAGTAAAGACCGCATTGGGAGCAACGTACTCGATGCCATTACCAACGGAACGTCTGAAGGACTTAAGCTGGCGGTAAATGTAGGCGCCATGCTATTAGCTTTTCTTGCATTGATCGCTATGTTCAACTTCACCTTTGGTAAAATCGGCGACTGGACCGGATTGAACACGCTGATTGCCCAGGGAACAGATGGCCGCTTCAACGAACTTTCGCTTCAATTTTTAATGGGCTACTTGTTCGCACCAATCATGTGGCTCATTGGCGTAGGGCAACAGGACATTCTGTTGGTTGGACGACTGCTGGGCGAAAAACTTATTCTGACTGAATTTATTGGCTACATCAGCCTTTCGGAGCTGAAGGCAGCCGGCGCATTTGCTGATTACAAATCCGTCATCATGTCTACCTACATCCTCTGTGGATTTGCCAACTTTGCTTCCATCGGCATTCAAATCGGAGGTATTGGCGCTCTGGCTCCAAACAAACGAGTAACTCTTTCCAAATACGGAATGCCTGCCTTAATTGCCGGCACGCTGGCCTCTTTGATGTCGGCCACCATTATCGGCATGATTTTGGGCTAATGGAAATGTAATATTAATCCCCTCCCGTCACAAATCAGGATACGACCTAACATACATACCCTTTCCTCTATTAATCAATGTTGAAAAAAGATGAGATTGCGATGTAACAAAGGTTACATTCAAGCTCATGTTTTTTAATACCTAACAATCAATGCTTTATTAACGTAAGATATGATGTAAAAATCATTCAAAACTTTCTGTTATGAAAAACATTAACTTAATATTCGGATTTTTCTTGTTGATCTTTCTTGTCTCCGGTTGTAACAACAAGCCCGTAGTCGGACTTTTGATGGACACAGTAGAACGAGAAAGATGGGCAAAAGACCGGGACCTCTTTGTTGAGAAAGTCGAAGAATTGGGAGGTTCTGTGATCGTTAAAGTTGCTGATTCTGATGCTTCAGTCCAGTTTCAGCAAGCACTCGACTTATTCAATGAAGGCATTGACGCCTTGGTGATTATCCCGGTTGACAAAACAGTGGCGGCCGGCATTGTAAAAACAGCCAAAAAAAGCCGGATTCCGGTACTGGCCTACGATCGATTAATTTGGGATTGCGACCTGGATTTCTACATTTCAACGGATAACATCCAGATTGGAGAAAAGCAAGCTGAATTTCTGACAAAAGCAAAGCCCGAAGGAAACTACGTGCTTATTGGCGGCCCAACCAAAGACAACAACTCAGTTCAACTCTATCTGGGATGGATGAATGTATTGCAACCATTGGTTGACAAAGGGGATATTAAACTACTATCCAACAGCTTTGTCGATGAATGGGAGCCCAAAGAAGGCTACGAGGTTACCAAAACCTTGCTAGATGCTGGAGCAGAAATAGACGCTATCATTGCCGGAAACGATGCCCTTGCAAGTGGAGCTATCCAAGCCCTACATGAAAATGATCTGGAGGGAAAAGTTCTGATTGCCGGACAAGACGCTGACATCAATGCCATTCGAAATATTGTGTTTGGCAACCAAACCATTACGGTATACAAACCCCTGGAGTCCATGGCTTTCAATGCGGCAGCTGCGGCAGTTAAATTAGCCAAGGGAAAAAATCCGACGGACAACATGAGCTTCACTGTTAACAATGGACACCGCTTGGTTCCTGCCATCTTGCTGGAGGGTCAGGTCGTAAATAAGCAAAACGTAAGAATGACCGTCATTTCTGAAGGTTTTGTTGCCGAACAGGAAGTATTTGAATGATATCGTACCGGTCATTTATCGAAAGAGCGTGAGCATTTTTGCTTGCGCTCTTTTTTATATTTGCCTTCCGATTGTTTATAAGTTTGCCTTTCCCCGTTCATTCAAAAAGCTTAACTTTCCCCATTCAAAAAATGACAAGCAGAACACGAACCCCTTGATGGATTTATCATGAAGCAATATCTTGATTTACTGAACCATGTAACCAAACATGGTGTTAAGAAAGAAGACCGTACCGGCACCGGAACAATCAGCGTATTTGGATACCAAATGCGTTTTAATTTGGAAGAAGGATTCCCGGTGCTAACAACAAAAAAACTTCATCTGAAATCCATCATTCACGAATTGCTGTGGTTTTTGGATGGCGACACCAACAACAATACCTTGAAAGAAAAAGGTGTCCGGATCTGGAATGAATGGGCCGACGAAGATGGCAACCTGGGACATATTTACGGATACCAGTGGCGTTCGTGGCCAACGCCCGAAGACAAGCACATTGACCAGATTTCGGAAGTGACGCAGTCGATCAAAAACAATCCTAACTCGCGCCGGCTAATTGTCAGTGCCTGGAACGTGGGCGAGCTTGACCAAATGAACCTGCCCCCCTGCCACTTGCTGTTTCAGTTTTATGTAGCCGATGGCAAACTAAGCTGCCAGCTCTACCAACGGAGCTGCGATGTGTTTCTGGGTGTGCCCTTCAACGTTGCTTCCTATGCGTTATTAACCATGATGATGGCCCAGGTTACCGGTTTACAACCAGGCGAATTTGTTTGGACCGGTGGCGATGTGCATATTTATCAGAACCACCTGGAACAGGTAAAACTCCAACTAACTCGTGTTCCAAAAAAACTGCCACAAATGAAAATCAACCCGGATGTTCAGTCGATTTTTGATTTTAAGTTTAACGATTTTGAATTGATCAACTACGAAGCACACCCCCACATTCCGGGTAAAGTTTCGGTATAACGATTTATCTGAAAGTAACTGACATAGAATTGGGCCTGTTGATAAATTTTGGCTCATAATCCTAAGGCAGAAACTAAACGACTGATATGAAGCCATTAACTCTAATCCCGAAAAACACGAAAAGAAAATTGCAGAGCAATTTTCAATCCGTCAAAATCCGGACAAGTTACGTCGAAGACGTATCTCTTTTTGTGTCTTTCGTTTTTTTCGTTGTAATTAAATGAGAAAATAAAAATTTCATGATTCACAAAAACATTTCCATTATCGTAGCCATTGCGCAGAACTTTGCGATTGGCAAAAACAACGATTTACTGTTTCACCTGCCCAACGATTTAAAGCATTTCAAGGAAATCACTTCGGGACATACCATCATTATGGGCCGCAACACCTTGCTTTCGTTACCCAAATGGCCTTTGCCCAACCGTCGCCACATTGTGATCAGCGATCAGATTGACGATTGTTTTGACAGGTGTGAAGTAGTTTCGTCGATTGACGAAGCGGTTGAAAAAGTGAAAGGTGAATCCGAGGCGTTCATTATTGGGGGCGGCATGATTTACCGGCAATTTTATCCGCTGGCCGGAAAACTATACCTAACCGTTGTACACCAGGATTTTGATGCCGATGTTTACTTTCCGGAAATAAACTATGACGAATGGGAACCGGTTAGCCGGGAAAACTTTCATGATGGGCAAAATGATTTTGACTATTCCTACCTCAATCTGAAAAGAAGATAATAATAACTGTATATACTGACCTGCTTGATTGGGTTCGTCAGCCCAACGAATAGGTTCCGGACCTAAAAAATTAGGTAAAAGACCTAAACGATTAGGTTGGGAACCTAAAAAAATAAGTCCAGAACCTATCTGAATAGGTTGGGAACCTAAAAAATTACGTTAACAACCTAAACGATCAGTAAAAACTTCGCATGAACTTGCCCGTGGCTTTTGAAAATATGTCTAAGTAGAAAAAACCTGCTAATACATTAATTTCCCCAGATTGTCGAAGCGTTTCTGGTAATCGGAAATAGCGTGCATCATTACCTCGCAGGCTTCTTCAGCGCCGTAGGTATGTGTAATTTCCGTTTCATTGTCTTTTCCCGGCATATCCTTGTAAGTCAAAAAGTAATGTTTCAAACGTTCAACCACAACGGGCGGCAGGTCCGACACATCCTTATAACCTTCATACACGACATCGTTGTTGAGTATGGCGATAATTTTATCATCAGCCTCATTGCCGTCTATCATCCGAAAACCACCGATGGGTCTTACATCGACCAAGATATCACCATGGGTAATATCTTTTTCGGTCAGCACACACACATCAATCGGGTCACCGTCGCCCCTGATGCCGGTTTTTCCTGTTTTCTCCATGCAGTATTCGCCTACCTCATCGCCACAAAATGTTTGCGGAATAAAACCATACAGGGCAGGCACCACATTCGAATATTTCTGCGGACGATCCAGCCGCAAATAACCGCTGTCTTTATCAATTTCGTACTTGACCGTATCGGTTGGAACCACTTCAATAAAAGCAGTCACTTTCTCGGGAGCATCTTTCCCGATGTATATACCGTGCCAGGGATGTGATTTATAACGAAGCCCCATGAGCCGGCCAATAGGATCAGACATTTTATCAACCATATAATTTTCTTTATCAGTGTAGAAATTAAAACCTTGATGAATCCAAAATGTTTCGAGGATTCCACATTTTATGCAAAATTAAAAAAACCTATTTGTTATTGAATGATAACAAACAGGTTTTGTTTGACATTTGGAACTATAACCGGAATTCGCTAGTTTCGTGCCATATGAAGTATTTGTTGACGCTGTTTTTTTGTTTCTTTTTATTCCAGTCATGGGCCATACTGCCCGATCCCATTCAAATTTTCTATCGTGATTCCTTCAATATTCACCGGGCACAATTGCATGATGAAGACTATGAACACAAGGCGCTTGAAGCAAGTTACCAGGAACAGGCACAAATTGCCATGAGTTACTATCCCGATCTGAAAGGAATCAAAATTGAATTTGTGCGGAAGGATATTAAAACAACGATGGCTTCAAGGCCTGCCCCCGGATTTATTTTTTGCAAAAAGGAAAACCGGAAATACAAAATTTTCATCGATACCAGCGTGAAGAATGAGAAAGGCCTGTTGCTGAGCGATGTTCCATTCAATGCCCAGGTAGGAATCATTGGGCACGAGTTGGCTCACGTAGTGGATTATGAAGAAAAGACCGCCATGGGAGTTGTGTTCACTGGCATCGGCTACCTGTTTCACCCCTACCGGAAAAAGTTGGAACGAAAAGTTGACGAAATTGCCATTGCACGCGGATTGGGTCACCAGGTTATGGAGTTTTCCGAATATGTATTGAATGAATCCAAGGTCTCGGACAAGTACAAAAAGTACAAACGTAAAATCTACTACAAACCGAAACAGCTCAATACCTTGATGTCAGGTTATTCGATTTATTGATTCTTTTTTGTCAACCTCTTATTTTGAGACTGTAACTCTCACACGGCGAAGGATTGCGCTCTAATCACCAAGTAGCAGACGCTTCTATCTGGCTGCCACCACAATTTCCTTTTCAAATGAATTTCCGGCCTCGTCAACTAATGAGATCCGGTGCTTGCCAGATTGCGGGTTCACCGGCATCTGGTGTTTTCCGCTTGTTTGTCCCAAGTAGTTTGCATCCAGGTGCCAATAAATGATGGCTGAAGAGGATGAATGGGCCGCCTCCAGGATCACCTCACCCGGCGTGCCATCCAACTGCACAGGTACAAAAACCTGGTTGTTTTCGCGCGGATAGATTATCTCCATCACTGCCTGCGCTTTTTCGGAACATCCGGGAAGAAAAGGTGGAAGCGACTGGTAAAAAGGATTGCGGCGTTTGTAATACCATTCCATCACCGGTGGAAGCACGAACCACGACTGGTGCACCATTTCATTGACCGAAACACAACTGGTGGTTGCCTGCCACCGTTTCGACGGATCCAAATGAACGATCTTGTGATATGGACAAGCCTTAGTATTCAAGCCTTTTTTCATGATCCAAAGAGTATCCGCCTGCCCGCAATACGTTCCGACCCGGTGCCCGCTTTCACGGCAAACCGCGATTTGTTCCATTTCATCCACCGGCTGGGTGAACCACTTGCCGGCAGGCAACAGGTTGAACACATCAAACATCAGGGGAGCAGCAGCTGCAGTTCCGGTCAGCCCTGGACGGCCCTCCCCGTCGGCATTGCCACACCATACCGCCACCAAAAAATTGCGGCCCATGCCAACCGCCCAGCCATCGCGAAAACCAAAGCTGGTGCCCGTTTTCCAAGCCACTCTCCGCGAAGAAGAAAATGATTCCCATCCCGATTCTTCATCCGGCCGGTTCACTTTCAACAAAGCTTCGAGCGTCAACCAGGCGGCTCCCGCCGACACCGGTGTACCTTTAGCTTCTTCCTTTGAAAAAAGGCTGTCACGATATACAGGTTTTCTAAAATCATCAATAAAAGCTGAGCCATCTTCCTGCTCATAATGGATCAGCAGTCGCCCTAACGACGCATAAGCGCCGGCCAAATCCCAAAGATTCACTTCGGCTCCGCCCAAAATCAATGACAACCCATAATGATCGGCCGGTTGGTTTAAGGTTGAAAAATGCAATTTATTTAGAAGTGAATAAAAACGATCAACGCCGAAATCACGCAGCATACGTACGGCAGGAATGTTGAGCGATTTCGAAAGCGCCATGGAAGCCGGAACCGCTCCTTCGAACTGCAGGTTGAAGTTTTGTGGGCTGAAACCACCGATCTGGGTTGGAATATCTGGCACCAAGGTATTTGGCAAAATCATGCCATCGTCCTGCATTGCCGCGTAAAGAAATGGTTTCAGTATGCTACCGGAACTTCGACGGGCCGATATCACGTCCACCTGCTCACCATGCTGCTCATCACCCCGATCAGGCGAATTACCCACATAAGCCAGCACTTGTCCTTTTTCAACGTTCATCACCAACACCGCGGCATTGTGAATTTCGTTCGCCCTCAGGCCGACCAGGTGCTGCCTCACCAAATCGTTCACTTGAAGCTGCAATTGCCGATCCACGGTGGTAACAACCCGCTCGGCAGGATGTTCCTCCAACACCCGGGTCAATAAATGTGTCGCCGTTTGCGGAATTGCAAGAACCTGCTGAGGCAAAGGCTCCAGCTTAGCCAACCGGCAGGTGGTTTCGTTAATTGTCCCCCGCTTTAGCAGTAAATCCAGTAGCCTGTCACGTTTTTGCAAAAGCAACTCATTTCGCCTGCCCGGATAAATAAGCGAGGGCGCATTGGGCAGCACAGCCAACGTGGCGGACTCTGCCCAGGAAAGATCTTCGGCGCCGCGTCCAAAATAACGCCAGGCCGCGGCATCCAAGCCCACCACATTGCCGCCAAATGGCGCATGCGAAACGTAGAGTTTGAGTAGCTGCTCTTTGGAATAAGACAATTCAGCACGTAACGCCAGCGACATTTCAATCAACTTTTGCCCAATAGTGCGGGCTTTACCTTTGCGCGAAAGACGGATCAACTGCATAGTGATGGTGCTGCCCCCGCTAACCACCCGTCCGCTTCTGATGTTTCGGATCAGCGCCCGCCCCAACGAAACAGGGTTGATCCCGGGATGATGATAAAAATAGCGGTCTTCGAAAGTCAGAACGCAGGCTTGGTATTTCTCCGGTATGGCCTCCACTTCAGGGAAACGCCACTGCCCATCAACTGCAATATGCGCGCCGAGCAACTCCCCGTCTCGACTTTCAATCACCGTCGACGTTGGATCAGAAAACAACGGGAATGGCAGGCTGAACCACCAGAAAAAGAAGAGAACAACTCCAATTCCTGCAAAAGCCCAATATTTCGCTTTGATCTTCTTCAATGCTTACTTTTTAGTCATCACACCTGAGTCCCCGTCAGCCTGATCTCTTTTCACGGCCTGTCCCAGGCGAGACAGAACCCCTGAAACAAGTTCAGGAGGACTCCTTTACCGTCATTTTCCCGGATCTTTCTCTCCATGCTCCTCGTCCCTTACTCCCTGCCCTCCGCTACTTCACTACTTCCACCCATTTCCCGGGCTTCCGGGCGTTGATGCGGTTATCATACATCGCTTCGCACTGTACCGACGGCAAGTAAAACTTGCCGTCGTAAGCCGCGTTCAATACGATGCGGAACGTTTTCCGCTCATTGCCTTTCAGGTCGAAGTAAGTCAGCACCCGGTTGTCCCGGATATCCTGGTAATCGTACACATCATTTTTCAGTGGGCTGTCCACATCATTCAGCCGGCTATTGATGATCTCCCAACCCGAAGGAAAAATAGTAGTTAATGCCATTTCTTTATAAATACCTCGCTGTCCGGGGTTGTGCAAACTGATTTCAGCAACAAAATCGGTTCCCTGGGATAGCCGAACCGGATCAAGTTCTTTGCCCTGCATGTCGGTGTAGCGCACCTCCATAAACAAATTACTCTGGCTCGAAGTGGTGTCCCCAGTCATGGGAATGCCTTCGCTCATGATACGGACATACATCACTTTAGAAGTTTGATTCTCAATACGAACTGAAGCCGTTTGATCATTTTTTAAACCAACTTCACCCTGCCAAACTGGTTTGTTCGATTCAATGTTTTGTTCCTTTTTATTGTTGAAGGACACTTTTGCTTTCAATGGATTTTGCTGCAAATCACTTCCTCCCGCAAATTCGGAAATGGCCAGTAAAGCGTAGGCGGTACTTTGCGTGCTCATCCATTCGTTCGACGATAATTGCCCCGAAAGTTCGGTGACCAACGGAAAAGCGTCCGTATGCTTTTTCAGAAGTACCAATGTTTCCAGGATCATGGCTTTATCGCGCACATCGGAACCGTAGGTGTATGAAAGCTCCCGGTAGGGTTTCACTTCACGACTCAGCCGGTTGATCATTTTTTCGGCTGCTTCGGGTTGTCCCGCTGCGGCATAGGCCGCCGCCAGCCGCCATTGCGCCGTTGCAGCCAGTTGTTTTTCTTCACGCAGGCGGTTCATCGCACCAAAATCGGGCGATTGAGCAAGAGCCAAGGTGTAAAGCCGGTAAGCCTGAATGAGGGGCGAACGTTCGTATTCATTTGAAGGTTGCCAGTTCCGCGCCGCATTTTTCTGGTAATTCAGCCATTTTTCTTTCATGCCGAAGGGAAGTGTATAACCAGCTTCCTCAGCTTTCAACATTAAATGTCCTGCATAATTGGTCCCCCATGCGGACAAATAGCGAGAGCCGGGCCAGTAACCGAAACTGCCGTCACTCAACTGGAAACGGTTATACAAATTGAGTGTAGCTCGAATGTTGCCTTCGATTTCCTGCTTTTGTTCCGGATTGATTTCGATCAGGCGGCCAAGCATGAGTTGCGGGAAAATACCGGAGGTTACCTGTTCAATACATCCGTAGGGATAGTGAATCAAATAGTTCAACCGTCGGCTAAGCTCGATAGGTGGAATACCCGACAGTTCGATGCTCGATGAATTGGTGCCTTCCATACCCGGAGCTTTTACCGAAGTTTGCCATTTCTGTCCGGATTCGATCACTGTTTCCTGTACGTCCACCACCCTCGGGTTGGATGGCCTTACGTCAATCTCAATTTCATAGCTGGCTTTATAGTTACCGCTTTCGGCCAAAACGTTCACTTTACCAATCCCTGTTTTTTCTGCCACTTTCAGGTTGAAACCTGCAATCTGGTCGCCCACTTCCGTAAAATGAACCTCTTGTGAGCTTCCGCCCATCGGGCTGAATAAATCATTCACCTCAATGCTGACTTTTACGTTTTTCACATCAGGCTTCATGGCAAACACATTGACCGGCAATTTTACTTCTTCGCCCGGGCCAAGCACCCTAGGCAAAGTAGCCAGCAGCATCAACGGTTTCAGCACTTTCACCGATTTGTCCGTTTTCCCGTAGGCTCCCTGATTTCCGGCTACTGCCATTACGCGCACGGCGCCCACGTAGTTAGGCATCGTCAAACGGTGCTTTTTGCTCTCCCCTTTTTCGAGGGTGAACGGCCCAACGAAGGAAACAACCGGCTTAAAACGGTTTGCTTTCTTACGTTTGGCAGCCGCCAGATTCTCATCGCCGCCCACAGCAAAGGCCCGTTCCAGCCGGGCTCCGTACGCACCAATCACATCATCATAAAAGTCCCAGGTTTTTACGCCCAAGGCTTCCCGCGCATAAAATGCCCGCCACGGATCGGGTGTTTCAAAACGCGTCAGGTCCAGCAAACCTTCATCGACCACCGCCAGCGTGTAAGTCATCTTTTTGCCATTCTTTTCCGACACGTTCACTTCGTAATCTTTTTCAGGCGCCAGTTCATCTGATATGCTGAGCTGCGGCTCCAAATGTGTGGACGGATCTTCAACAAAAACCGGGATCACACCATACAGCCGGATTGGAGCATCGTTCAAGGTCTGTTGATGTGGCTGGATCAGCGACACATGCACGAAAATATTGGGAGCCATTTCTGCTTTGGTTTCAAAACTGAACACCGTATTTTTCTCCTGGGTTTCCACCCAAAACAAATCCAGCACATTCGAGCCGTTTTCAAGACTAACCAACGCCTTCCCATTTTTCCCTGAAGGAATGGTGACCGTGACTTTCTCCCCGACCTGGTATTTTTCTTTATCAGTTTTAAAGTTCAGTATGGTAGCAGCACCCTGCATTCCTTCGGCAGCCCAGTATCCCCATTTCGAGAAATAAGCAGTCAGCCCGGTACTGTGCCCGCTTTCCGTATCCTTTACATGAATCAGATAACGGCCGTTATCGTGCCAGTCGTTATACTTGATTTCGAAGGGAACTTTTGCCACACCATTGATGGTTTTTACTCTTGTGCGCATCACTGGTTTTTGATAGGAGTTATTCACATAGCGCGCCAGGTTATCTTCACCGGCATCCCACCACCAGTGCCAATCCACTTTATAAACGGTGACTTCCAAACCTTCACGGTCAATTTTATTGCCTTTGTAATCCACCGTAACCAATTCAAGCGGATAGTTGGTGTCGCTTTTGTACCAGTTCGATTCCGAAGCCGGCAGCTTCACGCCCACAAAGGAGCTATACGAGGCATACGGAATAGTTTTCATATCAATACTAAAATCACCGGTTTCTTCGTATACCCGCGTGCTGAAATGAGCATTCAGCATACCGGGAGCCGATGTAATTTCAGGCAATTTGAAATCGATATTTGCTACGCCCTGTTCATTCACCCGACCTTTGAAAACCTCTTTCTCTTCGGCATAAAAGTCCTTAGCCGGATCATCAAAACTGTAGTTGACGAGATCTTTAAAGCCCGTTTTCATTTTTGAAAAACTCACCGAAACTTCGGCTTTCAGGTTCCTGGCCTTTCCACCATGCAGCCACGCTGATTTCAGTGTTCCTTTTGCATAACCCTGATAAATCGAAAGCGGTTCCGATTCATACTTCAGATCAATTTTCAGCCGGTTGGGTTTGACTGTTTCTACTTTGATCCGCTCACGGAACGTTTGCCCACCCACTTTCAGCAAAGCACTCCAGTTTCCGGTGGGCGCTTCGGAATCGGTTTCTGCCGTAAAACAATAAAAGCCATTTTCGCCGGAAGTTTTCACCTGCCGGTTGACCGTTTGCCCTTTAGGATTGATCAGCTCAAAAATTACCGGATGGTTATCGGGCAAGTTGTGCTGTTTATCTTCGAGAATGAACGTGAGGTAAATTTTATCGCCGGGGCGCCAAACGCCGCGCTCACCGTAAATGTATGCCTTAATACCTTCCTGCACCACTTCACCCGAAACATCAAAATTACTGAGCGAAAGCGACGAGCCGTCGTCCAGACGCAGGTAGGCAAACTGTCCGTTTTTTTCAGCCACTAACAGAAAAGGTTTGTGTTTCAATTCTACCTTGACCATTCCATTGCTGCCAGTTATGACTGTTTCCATCAGCTGCTTCTGAAAATTGTATATTTCCAGGTTGACTCCAGTTTCCGGTTCTGTCGTTTTCAGATTGGTTACCACAAAATTCATGGTATTGGCGGTGCCGCCCTTGGCAATGACCCCAAGATCGGTAGCAAACAAGTTTTTCGCAATAAAATGTTCGGAATTGTAATAGGAAACATGTTCCGGGTTGTCGCGTTGCTGCCAATCGAAACCATTAGGATAATAATAATCAGAATACCAGCCGGGCCTATCCCAGTTTTCCATTTCTATTTTTAGTTCACGCGCAGCTTCAACTTGTTCAGCCGGTGACACCAATCCAGCTTCCTGTCTCTGCTCCTGTCCGTATAGCGAGTCTTCCTTTCTAAAGCGTAGCTGAACCCGGTAAATGGCACCCGGTTCAATTTTTACCAGTCTGGCTAAATCAACTGTATAGGTGTTCCAATTTTTCAACTCGGAAAAAGCGGCTACATTCAAATTAATTTTCTCTTGAAGTACCAACCGCCCCACCTGTTTGAGATCAGCGTTTCCCTTGTATTGATTCTGCTGAAAAAATTGATGAACGTTGTTGGTAAATATTTTGATAACACTCACGTCAACCGCTTTCAGGTTTACTGCTTCAAAAGGCAAAATCAGCTCGCCGGACGAAGGCAGGATACTTCCTTTCCCGACCAGTCGGACAGCGGGCTTCATATCCTCAAACAGAACTTGCAACGAGGACGGCTCTTTCAATCTGAAGTTGAGTGCATTTTTTATTCCTGCTGAAATATAAACTTCATGCTCCCCGGCCAGCCTTGACGCCATATATACTTTCAATTCATTGTTTTCGAGCTGGTAGCGCAAGTTGTCGATTTTATCTATACGTACCAGTCCATCCAAGTTTTGCCCCGCCAGCAACGGGTCGGAAAAGCGAATTAGCAGGAGCTGTTCAGGTTGCTGAACTACCCGAACATCCACCACCTTGAAGACGTCCAAAGCTGGTAATTCCAGCTCTTCCTGACCTTTTTTATCTTGGCCTATAGACGTGCCATCCCATTTCACCAACAACTTCTGCGGATCGTTGGCACGAATCAGGCTGTCGGCACGGAACGAATGCTGCTTCCCTTCAGCATCATGTGTCCACAGTAACCGCAGGGGTCGCCCCCCTTTCGTCACCTGCACGATCGACTCTACTTGCTTGTTGTCGGCGCAATCCGAAGTAAACACATTTCCGGAAAGGAACTGGAGCTTCAGGCTTTCGTTGTTATAGGCTCTAATGGCCAGGTTGTTGATACTGAAAGATTGCCTGATCGTTCTCACCGTAAATTGCATGGTCTTGTATTCAGCGGGGACATCCAATATCCTGGATAAAGCCACAGTCACGGTATACTCAGCATCCGATTTTATTTGCTCCATAGGCAAAAACGCAAGCGTGTGACTATCTACCCATTGCACTTTTCCCTTAACTTTGGGCGACAAGCTGATCCATTCGCCCGGAGCTTCTGTCCCTGGCTGCCCGGGATTCCCAGGGGTTTGAGCCAATTCAATAAGAACAGGGGATTTACAGGAAATAACTCCGCTGGTGTAACTGCTGACAAATTGCGTAAAGCCACTGTCAACAGTTAGTACTTGTTTGGATTTTTTCTCGCCACAAGATGTGCAAATGAGAATCGCGACGAATAAAAGCGTGATTAAACGGTTAATTGGATTCATTTAACAATCATTAAGTTGTTTGGTATACGATGCCTTAAGCAGGCTCAAGATAAAATTATTCATGCTGAAGAAAAATGATTCGTTGGAGATTCCTGAAAATTAAAGTTTTTCAGTTACCCCAGTTCTCACGATCCAAGCTCCGGTATTGGATGGCTTCGGAAATATGATGCGCTTCAACCTGATCCGATGCTTCAAGATCGGCAATGGTTCGGGCAACACGCAAAATACGGTCGTAAGCCCGGGCCGACAGACCCAGCTTTTCCATCGCATTTTTCAGCAAAATGTTACTGGCATCGTCCAACTCCACGTAGTCGCGAATTTGGCGTGACGACATTTGTGCGTTACAAAAAATACCGTCCATCCCCTTGTATCGCTTCGATTGGACCTCGCGGGCACGAATCACCCGTTCGCGAATGACTTCGCTGCTTTCGGTCTCCGCCAGCTCCGACAATTTTTTGAAGGGCACCGGCACCACTTCCAAATGAATATCAATGCGGTCGAGCAGTGGGCCTGAGATTTTGTTCAGGTACTTGGGAACCATGCCCGGAGCGCATACGCATTCTTTGGTTGGATGATTGTAATAGCCACAGGGACAGGGATTCATTGAGGCCACCAACATCAGGCTGGCCGGGTATTCTACCGACACTTTCGCCCGTGAAATGGTGATCTTCCGATCTTCAAGCGGCTGGCGCATAACCTCAAGCACCGTGCGTTTAAATTCCGGCAATTCATCCAAAAAGAGCACACCATTGTGGGCCAGTGAGATTTCGCCTGGCTGCGGATAAGTGCCACCACCAACAAGCGCAACATCCGAAATGGTATGATGCGGACTCCGGAAAGGCCGCTCGGTCATCAGTGAGGTATCTTTATCGATCTTGCCAACCACGGAATGGATCTTGGTTGTTTCCAATGCTTCATGCAAAGTAAAAGGAGGCAGAATGGTGGGAATGCGCTTGGCCAACATGGTTTTGCCGGCCCCCGGAGGACCAATCATGATGACATTATGTCCGCCGGCGGCAGAGATTTCCAGCGCCCGCTTAACATTTTCCTGTCCTTTGACATCCGAAAAATTCAGATCGGTATGGTTCAATTTTTTATAAAATTCATCGCGGGTATTCACAATCGTCTCCTCCAGCTCCACCCGATCGTTAAAAAAGTCAACCACCTGGCTCAGGTTTTCCACGCCATACACTTTCAATTGATCAACCACCGCTGCCTCACGGGCATTTTGCTTGGGCAAGATAAAGCCCTCAAAACCTTCTTCACGTGCCTTAATCGCAATGGGCAAGGCTCCCCTGATCGGTTGCAACGTTCCATCCAGCGAAAGTTCGCCCATCATCAAGTAACTTTCCAGTTTCTCAGGAGCCAGCTGTTCCGAAGCCGCCAATACCGCAACAGCCAATGGTAGATCGTAAGCCGAGCCTTCTTTCCGGATGTCGGCCGGTGCCATGTTGATAACGATCTTTTTTCGCGGCCACTTAAAATCATTTAGCCGAAGCGCCGATTCAATACGTTGCTGACTTTCTTTTACAGCACTATCGGGCAAACCAACAAGAAAAAATTTGATCCCCTGGGTCACATCGGTTTCAACAGTTATCGTAGTGGCATCAATACCATGAACTGCTGCAGCAAAGGTTTTGATCATCATAGAAGTGGAATTTAGTCTTATCTTTAGACAAAACATAAAAATACAACGATTGATACTGAATTGCAAATTTTAAATCTGTTGTTCATTTTTTTTATCTTTAGTCTCGAATCCAATCAAAAGAGCATGTCCCTGAAACAGAAACTTTATGAGATTATTTTTGAAGCTGACACCCCAAAAGGAAAGCTTTTTGATGTGGCCTTACTGGTCATTATTTTAATCAGTATCCTGTTGGTTTTGCTCGAAAGCGTCCCCTCCATCAATGCCCGGCATAGCGATTTACTAAGAATTCTGGAATGGATGATTACGGGAATTTTCACTGCGGAATACTTTGTTCGGGTGCTAGTTGTCAAACGTCCGTTCCGGTATGTGACCAGCTTCTATGGCATCATCGATTTTCTTGCCGTTATGCCTACATACCTGAGCGTGATTTTTGTCGGCAGTCAAAGTCTGGCAGTGATTCGGGCCATCCGATTGTTGCGGATCTTCCGGATCTTCAAACTGAACCGCTACACCATGGCCGGAAAAAACCTTAGCCTGGCCATGAAAGCCAGCCGCGAAAAAATATTTGTGTTTCTTTTCTTCGTGATTAACGTGGTGCTGATTGTTGGCACCTTAATATACCTGATTGAAGGACCAGAAAATGGCTTTACCAGCATCCCAACCAGTATTTACTGGGCTATTGTGACCATGACTACGGTCGGTTATGGCGATATCTCGCCGCAAACACCAACAGGACAGCTGCTGGCCAGTGCCTTAATGATTGCCGGCTATGCCATTATTGCCGTTCCCACCGGTATTGTAACCGCCGAAATGATCCGAACATCCAACCAAACAAATACGCAGGTTTGCCCGCATTGCCTGCACGACAAGCATGAAAACGACGCCTTGTTTTGTAAAAAATGTGGAGGGAAACTGAATTGACTAGTTGTCGCATTTGTGACTTGAATTTACGTTGGTTACTTTTTGCTTCAGCCCCTTCATCGTCTGGCTTGATTTTTGTAATTTTGCGAGTCAATCAATAATTTAAAATCATGATCGGTAATTTTTTTCATTTACCCAACCATCGTCGTTTCAGCATGCCTTTTCGCTATTACGATCCAGAAAAAGAGGAAATGCAAAACCGTGAGGACCGGATTAAAAAAGAATTGGGTATTCATGAAAAAAAAACGTTTGACAAAAACTACCGCCCCAACATCCATGGACAGTTTCGTCGGGCTATGGGCAATTCATCTAAAACTGCCTCGAATGCTAAGCGCCGTTCCAACACCCGGTTGATTACACTTATCGTTGTTTTATCGATTGCTGCTTACCTGTTTTTAAAATTTTAAAAATCTTCTGTGTCTGATATCATTCAACTACTTCCCGATTCGGTTGCCAACCAGATTGCTGCCGGCGAAGTTATTCAACGCCCCGCATCAGTTGTCAAAGAACTGGTAGAAAATGCCATTGATGCCGGAGCATCACAAATTAAAATTAATTTGAAAGATGCCGGGCGAACACTCATCCAAGTAAGTGACAATGGCTGCGGCATGTCGGACACCGATGCCCGCATGGCCTTTGAACGGCACGCCACCTCAAAAATCAAGGCGGCGAATGACTTATTTGCCATTCGCACCATGGGTTTCCGGGGCGAAGCGCTGGCATCAATCGCCGCCATTGCCGATGTAGAACTGCACACCAAGCAACATGATCAGGAAATTGGCACGATGATCCATATTTGTGGGTCGAACGTGCTGAAGCAGGAAGCCACCAGCTGTGCCAACGGCACCAATTTTCTAGTGAAAAACCTGTTTTTCAACGTTCCTGCCCGGCGCAAGTTTTTAAAATCGAATGCAGCCGAACTGAAACACATCATCAACGAAATACAGCGCGTAGCGTTGGCAAATCCTGACGTTGCCTTTTCGCTAATTCACAACCAGCAACCGGTTTACGAACTGGGACAAGACAACATTCGCAAGCGAGTTGTAGCGCTGTTTGGCAAAAACAGCACGCAAAACCTGATTCCAGTGAACACCGACACCAGCCTGGTGAAAATAACTGGCTACATTGGCCACCCCAAGCACGCCCGAAAAACGTTTGGCGAACAATTTTTCTTCGTCAACAAACGGTTTATGCGCCACCCGTTTTTTCACAAGGCAGTGATGCAGGCTTATGAAAAGATTCTACCGCCCGACAGCATCCCGTCCTACTTTTTGTTTTTCGAAGTGAATCCAGAGAATATCGACATCAACATTCACCCCACAAAAACAGAAATCAAGTTTGAAAATGAATCGGCCATCTGGCAAATGATAAAAGCTACGGTACGCGAATCGCTGGGAAAACACAATGTGGTTCCTTCCATTGATTTTGATCAGGCCGGCAGCCTTGATATTCCGGTGGCATCCAAAAACACGGGTGACATCCGCCCGCCACAAATCAAGATCGATCCCACCTATAACCCGTTTGATTCGGAGAAAAAACAATCAGGTAGCAGCTCCTATTCCTCTTCTCCAAAGGATCAATCGCAAACCCAACATTGGGAAAAACTGTACCAGGATTTTGAAAAAGCGAAACCGGCTGACGAGCTCCCAGTTTCGCAACCGGAAGAAACATCGGGTGAAATTCGGCACAAAGAAACGTTTTCCGGGAAAACCTTCATTCAGTTTAAAAACAAATACATCCTGACACCAGTGAAATCGGGACTGATGGTTATTGATCAGAAACGGGCGCACGAACGTATTCTTTTCGAAAACTTTATGGCCGTCATTGAAAGCAATGAAACGGTCAGCCAGCAACAGTTGTTTCCACACACCTTTGATTTGAACGCAGCTGATGCGGAGTTGCTTCGATCGGTTTTGGACGATTTAAAAGCTTTGGGTTTTGACATTCGCGACTTTGGAAACAACAGTTTCATCATCAATGGCACCCCGGGGATGCTCGACAATTCGTCGCCCTTGTCGGTTATTGAAACCTTACTGGAGGATATGAAAAGCTCAGCCTCAGACTTGAAGGAAAAAGCGCGTGAAAAAGTGGCTGCTTCGCTTGCCCGGGCTTCGGCTATTTCGTATGGCTACAATTTGAAGCAGGAGGAAATAAACCAATTAATTGATCAACTATTTGCCTGTTCTACCCCCAACTTTTCGCCCACAGGCAAGCAAGTGTTAACAATTATTCCCATTGAACATTTCGAAAAACTTTTGAAGTGACAAATTGTCTATAGAATTGCTTACTTTGTATTGAAAACAACTTTTGGCGTGGCTCTTGCTACCAGCATCTAAATTTTCAACTATGCAGAATTTCAGACCCAACTTAAGCTCCATACCTCCGGTAGTCAAAAACCTGATCATTATTAATGTGCTGATGCTTTTGGCAACCTACATCATGAGCATGCAGGGCATTGAGCTCAGCCGGATCCTTGGGCTTCATTACTTTGCGTCGCCAAAGTTTGAACCTTATCAAATTGTTTCTCACATGTTTATGCACGGGGGCTTTACACATCTCCTGTTCAATATGTTTGCCCTATGGATGTTTGGGCGCATTTTGGAAAGTGTCTGGGGTCCCCGGCGGTTTTTTATCTATTATTTCGCAACCGGCCTGGGGGCTGCTGTCTTACACACCTTTGTCAATTGGATCGAATACCAGTCGGTTACATCGCAGATGTCGCCCGAGCAGATTGATCAAGTGATGAGATTTGGCGCTCAGCATTGGGAAATGAATAGATCCTTTGGTAACCAATTCATGGATAAACTAACGATACTTTTAAATACTCCAACGGTTGGAGCTTCCGGTGCAGTATTCGGCGTTTTGTTGGGTTTCGGAATGTTATTCCCAAATACGCAGTTGATGTTGCTGTTTCCTCCTATCCCCATCAAAGCCAAATATTTTGTGATTGGCTACGGGTTGATTGAATTGTATCTGGGCTTGTCGCGTCCGGGAAGCAATGTTGCCCATTTTGCCCACTTGGGAGGTATGCTTTTTGGGTATCTGCTCATTCGTTACTGGAACAAAAATACGCAAAACTTCTACTAATCTGTGACTATGAGTATTATCGACGAAATAAAGGAATCATTCAAAAAAGGATCGGTACTTACCCGTTTGATCTACATCAATTTGGGGGTATTCTTGTTTATCCGCATCCTCAACGTTTTCTTCTTCCTATTGAACAAGGATTTTTCGCTGGTCAACTGGCTTGCGCTTCCAGCCGACATCAACCAACTGGCTTATAAACCCTGGACGCTCTTCACATACATGTTTCTGCATTTTGACTTTTTGCACATCCTGTTCAACATCCTTTGGCTTTACTGGCTCGGCAAAATATTTTTGTTCTATTTCAACTCAAAACAGTTGGTAGGTATCTACATCTTGGGTGGCTTAGCCGGTGGGATCTTTTTCCTTGCGGCTTATAATCTATTTCCTGCATTTACTGAAATGGTTGTTTTTTCGAGGCTATTGGGAGCTTCAGCATCAGTTATTGCCATAGTCATCGCTGTTGCTATGTGGGCGCCGAACCATGACATCAACCTGTTGTTTATCGGACCGGTTCGAATGAAATACATAGCCTTGGTTTCGTTGGCCATGTATGTGATCGGAATTGCTTCGTCCAATGCCGGAGGCAATTTGGCGCATCTGGGTGGCGCGTTTATGGGCATGCTCTTTGTTTTACAATACAGAAAAAACAAGGATCTCACCAAAGGCGTCTCAAGTATTTTGGACAAAGGAGAAAAACTGTTTAAGCCTAAACAAAAAATTAAGGTGACTTACAAAGGAACAGCTATTGACGATGTCGAGTACAACCGGCAACGGAACCTCAAGCAGGAGGAAATTAACCGGGTGCTGGAGAAAATCAGCAAATCGGGCTACGACTCACTCACCAAAGTAGAAAAAGAATTGCTTTTCAAAATGGGAAAATAGTTTTGGTTATGACCAAACAATCTGTCCATATTCCCGATTTAAGCAGCGAATTTTTATTTCGCACTTCGCGTAGCAGTGGTCCGGGTGGTCAACATGTCAATAAAGTAGATTCGCGCGTGAAGCTGCGTTTCAACATTGAAAACTCACAACTTCTTACTGATCAACAAAAAGAAGTTCTTCAGCAAAAACTGGAAAACAAGCTAACAACCGAAGGGGATTTGATCATTGTCAGTCAAAAAGAACGATCGCAACTACGCAACAAAGAAATTGCGATTGAAAAATTTTATGCTCTTTTAGCAAAAGCCCTTCAACCCATAAAGAGACGAAGAGCAACCAAACCCACGCGTACATCGGTTGAAAAACGCATTACTTCGAAAAAACAAACCGGAGAAAAAAAGAAATGGCGGGGAAAAATTGACTTATGAAAAACGACCGATGCAATCTAAGATAAACATGCCGATAAAATTGACAAGCAAATGAAATTCCAATTATTCATCCTTCTACTTCTGACTGTCAGCATCAATACTGAAGCCCAGCAATTAAATCCGCACCAAATTAAAACAGGCGATCTGCTGTTTCGGGAAACCGCCTCAAGCAACTTATCGCAAGCCATTGACCAAGTTACTCAAACCGACAAGCAAACCCATTTTTCGCATGTCGGGTTAGCAATTGTTGAGAACGATTCAGTTTATGTGCTGCACGCCAGCCCCATTGGCGGCACCTGCCAAATTTCGTTGACCAAATTCTCTCAGCCAGACGGGGATTCAGTGCTCGTTTCGGTGTACCGGTTGCAGGAAGCTCACCATGCTGCCATCCCCAACGCTATTTCCAAAGCCAGAAGTTTGCTCGGGAAACCCTACAACTTCAGCTATGTGTTATCCGACACCAGTCATTATTGCTCCGAATTCATTTACCTGGCTTTTAAAAAAGATTCAATTTTTACTTTGAATCCAATGACTTTTAAAGATCCTGAAAGCGGCGACTTTGATTCCACCTGGGTGAAACACTACCAAAAGCTAAAGATGGAAATTCCCGAAGACCTTCCCGGCTGTAATCCCAATGGAATGGCAGCCTCAGAAAAACTGAGACGTTTGGGAATTTTACAACTAACTTCACTCACTGAATTGTAGGAAAACAGATGAAGATCAGAATCCACAGGCCTTCGCAAACAACTTAGGATGCCTGGGAATAAATCGCACACGCAGACAGCAGAAAATCAACGATTATCTTGATACAACGGAAGTTCGACATAGAAGGTGGAACCTTTGTCCAGCTCCGTTTCAAACCAAATGTTCCCACGCGCATTTTCAATGATCTTTTTAACAATGGCCAGGCCAAGTCCCATTCCACTGCTCTTGGTTGTAAAGTTGGGCTGAAACATTTGCTGACGAATGTCTTCCGGAATCCCCGTGCCATTATCGCGAACTGAAATCACAGCCCAATCATCTTTCTTTGTCAGAACAACTTCCACTTTTCCACTTCGCTTTGGTGGCATTGACTGGATAGCATTTTTTATCAGGTTAACCACCGCACGCGAAACCTGCTCCTGATCGGCGTAAACCAACAATTCCTCCTGCTCATCCAACTCAACCGACAAATCAATGTAAGTACTTGATTCGAACAGCTCGGTTACTTTAGTTAACTGCTTGGCCAGGTTGAAAACTTCGTTTCGAGCCTTCGGAATTTTGGCAAAGTTGGAAAACTCAGTTGCAATATCCGACAAGGTATCAATTTGCTCAATCAAGGTTCGCGTCACCCGTTCAAAGTACTCATCAAAATGGGCTCCCTTTTCTTTTTTTGCACGTTGCAGGTACTGAATATTGAGCTTCATTGGAGTCAGCGGATTCTTGATTTCGTGGGCTACCTGCTTCGCCATTTCGCGCCAGGCCAGTTCCCGTTCCGTCCGGGCCAGTAACTCGGCGCTCTCGGCCAACTCTTCCACTTTGCGATTGTATTCCTTAATCAGCGCGCCAATCTCATCATCGCGCTGGTAGCTAATCTGCTCGTTCTTTTTCACCAGCTGAATCCCCTTCAGTTTTTCGCGCACCATGCTCAATGGGCGAGTAATCTGATCGGCAAGCAACACTGCGACAAGCACGCTGGCCAAAAACAACAGCACATATAAATTGATGAAAGCGACAATGAACGTCGATATTTCCTGCTTCAGTTCATCGCCCCGCGTAAAATAAGGCAGGTTGATAAAGCCCAAGTAATCGCCCATGTCATTAATAATTGGCTCATAAACCGACAGATACGACAAATCGCCGATGCGTTCCGGTTGCGAGTAGCTTATCTGATAGTTTTCAATCAACTCATAATACGCATCCGCATTCATCCGGTTCGAAATAATACCGCGTAAATACAGCTCGGGACGCGACGAGGCAATCAACTCTCCATTCACCCCAAAAACATTGATATCCGTGCGAAAAACAATCGACAACTTATTCAGTTCGCGCCACAGCCAATCAACCAAATCCGGCGACAACTCATGCACATCGTTCAGGTTCATTCCGATCTCCTCGCTAATCGATTTCAGTTTCTCGTTCAGATCATCCTGATGCCGGTTTTCATATTCCTGAATATTATAATAAATTGTACCGCCGGCCACAACAAAAAGCGAAGCCAGCACAACCGTAATGATTGCCGCCTGTATTTTGAATTTCAAATCGTAGAGTTTCGCCTTTTTTCGAAATGATGAATTACCGCCAAAAACAACCAGCAGTATAAACACAAAGTAGAAAACAAAAAGGTAAGGAAATGAAATCAGATAGTCCATCACCTCAAATGTTTTACCGCTAACAATAATAAAATTACCTTTCCCAAGATCGTGAATCAAATGATCGTAACCATCCCACTTGGCAAGAAAAAACTCCGAGCTATCGGTCCGCACATCATACGAGTCGATGTAGTAATTATACTGGTAATCACCACTCAGCGTCACCAACTCATGATTAAAATACTTGGCATACGAAAAATGGCGGTAGCGATAAGGTTTGGCCATCGACCGATCCAGCAGTAATTCAGGGAAACCTGCACCTTCAGGGAGCAACCGCGAATTGAGCTCAAAAAATACCGATGTTCCAAGTGAATCGGCCGACAAAGGATAAAAAATCCGCCCCATATAAGAAATCCGGCCGTTCAGATTATCCATGAAGTAAAAGTTGGTTCCCGGAATCCGGGTTCCTGAGGTCTCAATCATCTCCTCAAAAAACGGAAAACAGGGGACCCACTCGTTTTCTGGCTCAACTAACAAGCTATCAGAGCCACTACATAAGATGATTTTTAAATCGTATTTCCGGAAATAGCCTCCAAAGTACTGTCGCTCCAGATAGTTCTCCAGTTCTTGGTAAGTCGTCGATAACAAATACGGAATAACCGAATCGACGCTCAACTCCTGCTGAATATCCGTCAGGAAAATTTCGGCAGCCGGATCATGTTCAGAATTGAGCGTAACTGTCATCAACCTCTGGCTTTCTATCGTACGCTGCTTGTTGAAGTACTGAATATTAATCAGCGTAAAAAAAGCAAAAAGCGATACAAAATAGATGATATACGAAATAGAATGCTTTTTAAAGTGTGTGTTTTCAAGCGCAAAAACCGAAAAGTTGGTCAATAAAAACAGGCAAATCATATACAGATAACTGTTTTTATAATGAGCCGCCAAGCCAACAAAAACGAAGATCAATAAAAGGTGAACCCACAGAAAGCGCTTTTTTGAAAGATAACGCATACTGGATTCTACAATTTTCAGGTTGATCAGAAAAGCGGAGAAAAAGAGCACGGCGATAATGATAAATCCAATCACACTATACTGATCCACATCGTCAATTCGGTTCAATTGAAAAGAAATACTGCTGTTTTGAATGAGGTTTCCAATCAAATAATTGGCGAACAAATAAACAAACAAACTGAAAAAGTAAGCTAAAAAAATCTCCGTCCGGTTTTGCCCCTTCGAATAGGAAAATTCATGAACAAAATTCATGCTCCAAAAAAAAGACAAAACCGCCAACACAAGTAAATCACCTAAGGAAGGAAGCCAAAACGAATACGCGTAAAGCGAGGGACCAAATAATTCGAAAGCATAGCCCAAGCGGGGTAGCCGGAATAAAATATGAATCCAGTAAAAACCGAAAAGTGACAACCCCAGGATGATGACCCGCATTAGAAAATCTTCGTGCCGGAAATGCAGAACCATTTTCCGTATAAAAATCAACAGGAATATAAAACCCAACACAAATAGGGCAGCCGGAAGTAAGAGCTGGGCATTGGTACATTTTATTTTTCCGGACGGAAGCACCGAAAACAAATAATTACCCACTTCATCGCGCACCGGAAGATTATAAGCTGATTTTTCACGTTGAATAACGAAGCTTTCTGGCAACACAAAGGGCTCAGCAAACTCATTCCTGATGTATTGGTTCTCGATGCTGTAAATATCCTTGATATGAATTAAACCAATCACATTCAGCGTATCCACCTGCCGGTTAATGCCCAGGTAGGTGCCGTTCGGCAAGGCCAGCAGCTCCTGTGTCGCCATTTTGCCCGAAAACCGGCTAGTAAACGAAAAGTGATTGTGCGACCAATAAATGATTTCATTGCCGTTTAACACCACAAACCCAAGTCCGTGATCGGAGTACAGCGAAGAATAAGGAAAAAACTCAGATTGAAAGTTCCCGTCAAAATCAGCACTGGTCATGATTTGCTCAATCTCATCCAGTTGATCGCTCAACACTTGTTTTTGTTCATTCAGTTTCCGTTCAAACCGATTAATTAACTTCACTTCCGGATGATGATGCAGGACATGATGCTCAAGGAAAAATGCAAAGACAAAAAAAGCAAGTGAAAGAATAAGGAAACTGTATTTTTTGATGTTTTCCATAAGCTGGCTTAAGATCAATTATTCGTGATGATAAGGTTCACCCTTCAAGATAGTTAATGCCCGATACAACTGCTCACTGAAAATAAGCCGGACTAACTGGTGCGAGAAGGTCATTTTTGACAAACTCACTTTTCCGGCAGCCTTCTGGTACACCGCATCCGAAAATCCGTAAGGACCCCCAATAACAAAAATCAAGGTCTTCAACCCTCCAAGCATCTTCTTCTCCAAAAATCGTGCAAATTCTGCCGACCGAAATGTTTGCCCCCGCTCATCAAGTAAAATCAACTCATCGCCGGCTTTAAGCTGAGTCAAAATCAACTCACCTTCTTTTTCTTTTTGTTGATCTTCAGAAAGTTTCCGGGTATTCTTCACATCTAAGATGACCTGATATTCAAAGGGAAGATAATACGGAATCCGTTTGTGGTAATTTTCAATCCCATCCTTTAAATACCGCTCATCCGTTTTTCCGATCACAACCAATTTAATCTTCACACTGCACAATTTGGGACAGCAGAGGCTGCCTGTTCATATTATTTTTCAAACCTAAAAGCAAAGCTAAATATCAACATTCTAACTGAAAAGAAGTATCTTTTGGTCGTATAAAAATCGTTCACTTACTGATCAGCCATTATCATCTGAAAAATGCTAACTTTACAAAGTTATGCATCCAGTTCATACTTGCAGTATTTTGGTACAGTTTATGCATTAGGACAGGCGTTTAAATTAAACTAGGAAATGAAAAATCAATGGATTAAAACCTTAATTCCGGCTCTCGTATTCTTCTTTGCCGGAATCATGAGCTTTGCCCAGGTCCCGGACGAAGTGATCCTGAGCCTGAAAACCGGCGATGCATCCACGCTGTCCAACCATTTCAATGAAAACATTGAGTTGGTGGTTTTGGACAAAGACGATGTTTACAGCAAAGAACAAGCGAAGCAAATTGTTGCCTCGTTTTTTTCGAACAATTCGCCACAGCTTTTTGCCATTATTCACCAGGGAGGAAAAGAAGGTGCGCGTTATGCTATTGGCAATCTGACAACATCGACAGGTGTTTTCAGAGTCTATTTTTTATTGAAGGAGAAGGGTCAAAAAGCCTACATTCATCAGTTACGAATTGAAAAACAATAAGCTGAATGGTCGTCAGCCGCCGAAGCCATAAGATTAAGCGTTTATTTCTCAAACTTTTAATTCGGGCAAGAAAAGTCAGTCTCCCCGGCTTCGATGAAATTGCTCTTTACGATGTAGGCGTTTTCTTTTACCGAAGCATTGCCCAAGGTTCCATTACCACACGAGCATCGGCCATTGCCTTTAGCTTTTTCTTGGCACTTTTTCCAGCCATCATCTTCTTATTTACGCTGATTCCTTACATCCCGATCAAGAATTTCCAGGTGGAATTGTTCCTACTAATCCAGGAATTACTTCCCCCTTATGCTTTTACTACGGTGGAAAAAACGATTCAGGACATTCTGACCCGTCAGCGAGGCGATTTGCTGTCACTGGGTTTTTTTATGGCCCTTATTTTTTCGACCAACGGCCTGGCCAGTATGATGAATGCTTTTGATGCTTCGCTACACTCCTTTAAACGCCGAAGCTGGCTAAGTCAACGCCTTGTTGCCACGATGCTACTTTTCATCCTTTCCATTTTAATTACACTGGCCATAACCCTGATAACCGGTGGCCAATTTGCGATCGATTATATGGACAAGGAAGGTTTATTGAATGATACTTTCACCTATTATCTGCTAACTGTCGGGAAATGGGTAATCACCATTGCTTTGTTTTTCTTTGCTTTTGCCTTTTTGTACTATTTCGCTCCGGCAAAAAAAACCCGCTGGCGCTTTATCTCTCCCGGCGGAACCTTAGCAACCATCCTCAGCCTTATTACCATGGTTGGATTTAGCTACTACATCACCAATTTCGGGCAGTACAACAAACTTTACGGTTCAATCGGAACCTTGTTGGTCATTCTGCTGCTTTTTTACCTCATGTCGCTGATCCTGCTCGTTGGCTTCGAACTGAATGCCAGCATTAACGAAGCACACCAGCGAGCCCAGGACTATTAGTTTACCCAAAAAAAACATCATTTCATCGAAAAGTTGCTCGTGCTTTAACTTCAATTCGTAAATTTAGGTTTTGAATGAACTTAAAATTTCACTTCCTATGCAATCACATGAAATAGATTACAAAATTATTGGGCACGACGTTCAGTTAGTTGAAGTTGAATTGGATCCGGGCGAAACCGTAATCGCCGAAGCTGGCGCCATGATTTACATGGAAGACGGCATTAGTTTCGAAGCCAAGCTAGGCGATGGTTCCAACCCGCGCGCCGGGTTCTTCGACAAAGTATTATCAGCCGGTTCGCGCATTATTACCGGCGAATCACTTTTCCTCACACATTTTGCCAACCAGGGATGGGGTAAAAAGCACGTGGCTTTTTCAGCTCCTTATCCCGGCTCCATCATTCCGCTGGACTTAGCCATGATGGGGGGACGGATCATCGTTCAAAAAGACGCTTTTTTATGTGCAGCACTCGGCACAAAAATCGCCATCACCTTTAACAAACGCCTGGGCGCCGGCTTTTTTGGTGGCGAAGGATTTATTATGCAAGAACTACGCGGCGATGGAAAGGCCTTTATTCATGCAGGCGGAACAGTGATTGAGCGACAACTGAACAACGAAGTTTTGCGGGTTGATACGGGCTGCATTGTCGCTTACGAACCCAACATCGATTTCAACGTTGAACAATCGGGAGGCTTACGCTCCATGGTGTTTGGTGGCGAAGGCATTTTCCTCGCTACTTTGCGTGGTACCGGCAAAGTTTGGCTACAGTCGATGCCAATCCGCAAATTGATTGCCGAACTATCGCCACGTGGCGGAAACCAGCGAAAAGAATCAGGTGGATTTTTAAACCAGTTTTTGCAAGATTAATCTGCAATAAGTTTGGTACTCGGATAAAACCGGAGCCAAAGGTTCGCCCTATCAGGCTTATTTGCCCGACACAAAATCATTGGTTTTAAAAGTTACCATCAACGGAAGTCGCACGCTGCTTGCCAAATCGATTGAAAAACTGGAGAAGAACTCGGTTCCTGAATATCCGTTTAGCCAGGCTAAAGAGGTTTCAGCAAGCGAGCTGGAGGAGCTGAAAATCAAATCGAGCTACACGATCCTGCCCGTTTTCGAGAACGAGGTCATCAATTTTTAAAATTTGCAGGAAACATACGAAGAACAAGAATTGGAATCAAACCGGACTTACCGTTTTTCTAAAGGCAGCGTGATTGTGAAAAGGATTACACTGCCCGAAAGTTGGCGAAAGGGCGGGCAGGTTTTTGCCAAACTCGCCTGTTGGTCCAATGGCGATGCCTACGATAGAACCGGCTCCTTTTTTACGCTTCCTGCAACTCATGATAAAAAATCCATGCTCGACGCGCTTCAAAATGGCTTGGATCAGCTTCCGATTTTCACCGACTACGAAGGATCAGGATACCAAGGGATTACCAGCACATCAAATTATGACAGCCCAATAGAGATCATGCGTTTTTTCACTTCGTTTGGTGTGGGCCACTTTAATAAGCTACGCGAAATCAACAACTATCCCTGGAAACACGAAGCCTTCTACAAACAAGACGTTACTTCGGTTATGCCAAACGATCAGGATGAAATCTGGGTGGGCGTTTTTATCGGAAACTATGATCAGGGCGGACATAAAGTCAGCCTGGAACTCAACTTTTACCCCTCTTTTGGCGACCGGGAAGAGCCGAAGCATTATATCCAACCCTTGTTTTTCACAGTCAATATCATGGAAATGTTGGGGCAGAATTACGGCCGCTTATTTCGAAACGACTCGCTGACACTGGAGTTTGAAGTTCCTGAAAACGTAGAAAACCTGCAACTGCTTTATACCTCAACCGGACATGGTGGCTGGGGTGGCGGCGATGAGTTCAATCCAAAGCTCAACGAAATTTTCATTGACGGTGAACCCTTTTACAAAGTGGTTCCGTGGCGAACCGATTGTGCGACCTACCGCCTGTACAATCCGGCATCGGGCAACGCCGGCAATGGCAACCTAAGCCGATCGAACTGGTGCCCAGCCACGCTCACTCCGCCGTATGTTATTCCGCTAACGAACCTTAGCCCCGGCAAACATTCACTCAAGGTAGCAATTGATCAGGGTGCCGATGAAGGCAACAGTTTCAGCCACTGGAGTATTTCGGGGATTCTAGGTGGCGAATATCCAAATGAATAACCCACTGGCCCTGTACAAAAAGGGCCAGTCCAGCTATCCAACTCAGACGGTGAAAATCAACAAATCTCGGGTTGAAGCCTGTGCACGTGTGCAAGCAAATCTGTACACGTGTATAGCCAACTCTGCACACGTGTGTAACGAAACTTTTACACATTGTAAGTACTGCTTACATACGTGTACAATTTTGCTTACACACGCATGTAAATTTACGCCGATACTTATAGAGATTTACCTCCGTACGTGTGCAAATTTATGTTGACACGTACGCAAGTGTTTTTCATTTTGTTCATCATGCATGAGCGATTAACGAAATAGATGAAGCCGTTACGAAAACCTATTTCTTTCTGAAAAAGATTTGTAACGGAACACCCGAGAAGTTAAAATTCTCCCGAATTTGGTTTTCGATATAACGCCGGTAAGGCTCTTTCACGTACTGTGGCAAGTTGGCAAACAAGGCAAACGATGGCGTTGGACTTGGCAACTGGGTCACATATTTTATTTTGATGTACTTTCCTTTGATCGATGGTGGCGGATAGCGTTCGATGGCTTCGAGCAACACCTCGTTGAGCTTGGAAGTTTTCAGCTTTTGCTGGCGGTTTTGGTACACCTCAACAGCTGCTTCGAGCGCTTTGAAAATCCGCTGCTTGGTTAATGCCGACATAAAAATGATTGGAACATCGACAAAAGGAGCAATTCGTTCGTGGATCTGCTCCGTAAATTTCTTCACCGAAGCATTGTCTTTTTCAATCAAATCCCACTTATTCACTAAAATGACCACGCCTTTCTTGTTGCGTATCATCAGGTTGAAGATATTTACATCCTGACTTTCGACCCCACGTTCGGCGTCAATCAGCAACATACAAACATCGGAATCTTCGATGGAGCGAACCGAGCGCAACACCGAATAAAACTCCAAATCTTCATGTACTTTGGCTTTTTTACGCAAACCTGCCGTGTCGACCAGATAAAAATCGTGCCCGTATTTGGTGTAACGGGTATTAATAGCATCGCGGGTCGTTCCGGCCACTTCGGTCACAATATTGCGTTCAACACCAGTCAGTGCATTGATAAAAGAGGATTTCCCAACATTTGGACGGCCAACAACGGCAAATTTTGGAATCCCCGTCTCAACTTCAACTTCTTCATCTTTACTGAAGTTGGTCACCACTGCATCCAACAATTCGCCGGTTCCGCTACCAGTCATAGCCGAAATGCAGTACAGCTCGCCAAGACCCAGTCCATAAAACTCATGCGAATCCATGATGCGCTGGTGGTTGTCCACTTTATTAACAGCTAAGAAAACCGGTTTTTTGGCACGGCGCAAAATAGCAGCAACTGCCTGATCCAAATCCGTGATCCCACCTTCAACATCCACCGCGAAAATAATGACATCAGCCTCGTCAATAGCCAAGTGTACCTGCTTGCGAATTTCCTCCTCAAAAATATCTTCCGAATTCATGACGTAGCCTCCGGTGTCAATCACCGAAAAATCTTTCCCATTCCAGGTCGATTTTCCGTAATTCCGGTCGCGTGTTACGCCTGAAATCTCATCAACAATCGCTTTCCGACTTTCTACCAAACGATTAAACAATGTTGACTTGCCCACATTGGGTCTTCCTACAATTGCGACTATATTGCTCATTTCTAATTAAATTCCAAATTTCAAATTCCAAGTTCTATCCGCCAGCTGTGGCGGTCAAGTTTCAAATTGTACAGAGCGCATGCTCACCATGCCCTATGCCCCTCGCCCCACGCTACTGAAAGTCGTATCCGAAGTTGCCCAGCATCCGGTCTTTATCACGCCAGTCTTTGGACACTTTTACATACAACTGCAAAAATATTTTTTTCTGAAAGAACTCTTCCATGTCTTTACGGGCCATGGTTCCAACCTTTTTCAGTGCTGCTCCCTGGTGCCCGATAATGATTCCCTTCTGGCTGTCGCGTGCCACGTTTATCACACAACGCAGGCGTAAAATTTTGTCTTCTTCCTTAAATTCCTCCACTTCCACTTCTACTGAGTAAGGAACTTCCTTCTGGTAATACAACAAAATTTTCTCCCGAATGATTTCCGAAACAAAAAAACGATCATTCCGGTCAGTCAGTTCATCCTTTGGGAAATAAGGCGGTGCCTCGGGCAGCAATTCAAGAATGCGGTCGAATATTGGTCCGATATTAAATCGCTCGGTCGCCGAAATAGCAAACACATCAGCAGCCGGAAGCAAGTCTTTCCAATATTCGTACAACTTCATTACATCGCCCTGGTTCGAAAGGTCTATTTTATTAATCAACACAATAACCGGCGCATTCGACTTCCTGATTTTCGCCAGATATTCTTCATTTTTGTCTGGTTTTTCTACCACATCGGTCACATACAAAATAACATCAGCATCAGTCAAGGCTGTATTTACATACTTCATCATCGATTCCTGAAGCTTATAATTGGGTTTCAGAATACCCGGTGTGTCGGAATAGACTATCTGAAAATCTTCTCCGCTCACGATCCCTTTAATGCGGTGGCGAGTGGTTTGCATCTTTTTAGTAATGATTGACAAACGTTCGCCCACCAGGGAATTCATGATGGTTGATTTCCCGACGTTCGGGTTTCCAATGATATTTACAAATCCTGATTTATGTGCCATTTATTTAAAAATGAAGTGTTTAAAAACGGCGCAAAGATAAACAATTAATTGAAGAAAGCTCATGCGATACCAACACATCAACTCATTTAAAATCTGAAATTAACCACATGAACTCAGTGGCTTTAACGGAGCGTGTATCTTAACGCTTAAATAGCCAGATCGAGTGTGAATTTTAAGGCCAGGTTATCTTTGAATGAGTCAAGCTGATAGGGCCCAAACCGGTAGAAAACTCCTGCCCCTAGTTTAAACAGACCGACTTTCAGCAATTTAGAAACAAGTAAGCCGCCCTCGTAATACCCCTTGTAGATGGACGGATAACGTAAAGCGAAGTCAGGCTGATCATCATAGGCTGATGTTCCGACACCGGCGTTGAAAACCAGCAGAATATCCGGACGAATCTGTTTGTACTTGAAGAGCAGGGAGCCAAAATTATGTCGTAAAAACAAGGCTAGCATTTCATCGGTTACAAACTCGTTGATTCGCATGGTGGCAAAGGAGTTTTTGTTGTAAAAAGAAAAAAGCTGCGGACGCGATGATGGCGGACTGCCCAAAAGATTGACGACCCCTCCCGATTCGCGGAACGAGCCAAGCAGCACAAATTCACTCTCTCCAAAATTTCGAATTTTGTAGGAATCAGACAATTTAAATTCAAGCGCCTCATATGCCCGGTCCGAACTGTTCTTCAAAGCACGCTCGTAGTTGAAATGGATCACCGGGTGGCGGCTACCTAAAGAGTAGATCTCGCCGCGTCTGCGAAACAGACGTTCTTTGAATGCCAGGCGAAATTGCATCCCCAGTGTTGTATAGCTTACGGGTTGGCCCGGCAGATTTTCATCCACAAAAACAGGATTTTGCAGCTCATAATTTTCCCAATACGCTTTTGCCAAAAGCGATGGCAATATACGCCCTATCACACCAGCTTGCCAAATTTCGTGGTAGGTAAAATTTATGCGATACCAGGTGTCCAATTGCCTGGAAATAAAAGGTTCCTTTTGTTCCAAGAACTGAATGGCTCCATCCTCACGGACATCGTTCTCATAATGAAAAAACAAACTGGCATTACTTTTCTGATGAAGTTTTAACCAAACATCGCCACCGTATTTATCCTTTTTATCCTTCAAGCCGTAACGCCAATAACCACCCACGCCCAGCCACCGGCTGAATTTTGGATTGGTTTCCAATGCCAATCCAAGTTGCAAACCTTCAAACTTATTTAGTCCCACCATCCGATCCAAAACAAGATCCACTTTCCCTACCGGCAACCGATAGTCAGCCAATGATTCCAACGCTTTCATTTTGGCATCAAAGCTTTTTTGCTGGCCAAGACTATCAACAAACTGGTAAATCAACGAATCGTTGGAGGACAGCGGAACCGAACGCAACGACTCCCAATGCGTTTTCGTCTGTTTGGTAGCCGATGAATCGACAGCCAGTGGTGATCCCTGAAATTGTTGTTCTTCGAGTGATGCATTAACCTGCCGGTTACTCAAATAGGTTTTCCCTAAAGTCCGTAAGTTGACGGAATTTACCGGAAAACCACTTCCCGGCAGATTCAATCCTGAAATGGCAATCTCCGAATTCAGCGCTTTAGGAAACCAGTAACCCGAAGGTAGTTTATCGTAAACTTGCTCAATTGACAGTTGAATTCGGTTATTGGGATTGTTGGCTGCTTTTACACGCAGCGACTCAATGGCATAACCATCCGAACTAATTTTCAAAATACCTTCTAAGCCCTCAAAATTTTTGCCTTTGCGAGGCTGAAACCGGATAATAAACACACTGTCGTTCGTTAATGTCAGCAAGGTTTCTTCCAGGATAAACAAATAGCGGGTCCATGAATTTGGAGAAACCGGACTTAAAAATTGCTTTTCGAAAAGCCGGATATAATCCTGGTAAAAAGTGAAGGACTGCAATTGTGTGGCCAGCAAAAAAAATGACGGATCTTCCAATCCTGAAACCCTACTGGCAACAATCACTTCTTTTTCTTTCTGCGGTTTTTGGTACACCTTGTTACTCACCGATTCCATCAGAAACAGATCCTGCTGATCTACCAGCTTCTTCAATACCTGGTTACCTGAATCGGATTTCTCCTCCATCGATTTTAAAAGTTGTTGGCGCGTGGTATCCTCCAACGAAAAAGTGAGTTTATTGTACGACTGGTAATAATACGAATTCAAATTTTGGGGCCGGTGCCGTTCCCGGTTGGCTACCACCTGTTGCATAATCATGTCAGCCGGATTTTCACCAGAAAGCATCTCCACTTCGTGCAGTTGCACCGGTGAGGCTGACAATGAAATGCGGCCGCCATCCTGCAAATGACTTACCACCAGTTTCTGTTTGGTATAGCCCACGTAGGAGAGCCAAATGGTATCGGCCACTTCCCTGTTCAAACTAAAAAAGCCATCAATATTGGTACTTGTTCCCCGGTTTTGGGCATCGAAAAGAACATTAACAAAAGGGAGTGCCCGGGAAGTTTCGGAATCAATAACACGCAAGCTAAGTGGTTGTCCGGCCAGTTGAAATGAAGCAGCAAGCAACAACAAAACGAAATAAAACTTCAACCGAAAACACTTACTCAATTTCATTCAACTCGTTCAATGTTTCTTTTAATTTGGAGATGTAATTGCCGTATAGCTTCCGGAAGCCCCAGCTAAACAAAGCAAAAAGAGCCGTAATAAACAGCAGAAAAATGACAATACCCAGAACAATTGTTCTGATCATTTCGGGCGAACTACTCACATCGATCAGCGTTGCTCCCAGTTCGTGCGCTTTCAAGTCGACTCCGCTGTATAGGCCAGTCACAAAACTGATACTCATGATGAGTAGCAGGATGCCCAGGGCCAAATAAAAAAGTTTACGGTAAACGTACAACATCCGCACAATTGCCCGAAGCACCTTTTTCAGGTCGTTACTTTGCGAATAATCGTTGGTAGCTGCACGGTAACCCAACCAAAAATACACGAAAGAACCGGCAATAAACAAAATGCCAAGGCCTTCCATCCATTGAATCCAGCCGGGTGTCGGTTCATAGCCGGCTGCTAACCGCGGGGTTAAGAAAAAGGCATCCAGAACAAACATCAAGCTCAGCAGAACAAGCACACCAAAGCCAATTTTGATGTTGCGATCAATCCGCTCAATCAAATTCATTGTGCGTTTGTTCAGCAAATCATAAATCGCTTCCTCTCCCAATTGGTGCTTATAGGCATCGTCAGACGAAAATTTATTCCAGGCCGATTTTAAATCTTTCAGTTCCATTCCTCTGGATTCAGGTGTTCATGTATTTCTTCAATTTGGTTTTGATCCGGTTCATCTTTACGCGCACATAATTTTGAGTAATCCCCGTAATCTCCGCAATTTCCTCGTATTTCTTGCTTTCAAGATACAACAGAACAATGGATTTTTCAATTCCACTTAGGTTGGCTATTGCCTTGTGCAATAGCTTGATTTGCTCTTCGGTTTCGTGATCGTATTCCTCAATAGCCAACTGAAAATTCTCAATTCCAAGTCCGCTTTTGTCGGGCTGTCGTTTATTCTTTTTGAAGCTTGTAATGGCTGTATTCAAAGCCACCCGGTACATCCAGGTCGAAAATTTGGACTCGCTCCGGAAAGTAGGAAAAGACTTCCACAACTGCGCCAGAATTTCCTGAAACAAGTCGCGACGGTCTTCTTCCGAATCACAATAGATAGAACAGACCTTGTGAATGATTCCTTGATTTTGTGATATAATTTGAACAAATTCCTTTTCCAAAGCGATGGTATTAGTCTTGACTTTTTAAAGAAATTACACTAAGTCATTTTTAAAAAGCCTACTTCCTTTTCGGAGAGAAAACGCCATTTGCCACGGGGAAGGTTTTTCTTGGTCAGTCCGGCAAACACCACCCGATCGAGTTTAATCACCCGATAGCCCAGGTGGGCAAAGATGCGGCGCACAATGCGATTTTTGCCCGAATGAATTTCAATTCCGACCTGCCGTTTATCTTCGTCCACAACATAGCTGATGGCATCGGCGGCAATCGGCCCGTCTTCCAGCTCAATCCCTTTTTTCACCTGCCCCAGATCGGTCTGGCTAAATTCCTTATCTAAGAATACGTGGTAGATTTTTTTCTTTTCGTAGCTGGGGTGGGTCAGCTTTTTGGTCATTTCGCCATCATTGGTAAACAGCAACAGGCCGGTGGTATCTTTATCGAGGCGGCCAACCGGATAAATTCGTTCGGGGCAGGCGTTCTGCACCAGGGTAATCACTGTTTTCTCCGCGTGCGGATCATCCATGGTTGTGACAAAGCCCTTTGGCTTATTCAACAGCACATACACTTTTTTCTCGGCGCTGATCACCTTCCCCTTGTATGCCACCTCATCCTTTGAAGTCACTTTATAGCCCAGACTGGTAACGACTTCACCATTAATGGTTATTTCGCCTTTTTCAATAAGCTGGTCGGCTTCGCGACGCGAACAAATGCCGGCGTTCGCAATGAATTTATTGAGCCGAATCTCCCGATCCGACTTCTTTAAAAGACTTACCTTTTTATTGTCCGGAGCTGCCTGCTCTTGGTCGGCTTTCTTTTCCGGTTTATTGTCGCGTCCTTCAAACTTAAATTTCTTTGTCATAACTAGTTTTAAAATCGTCGTAAAGTTCGGAAAAAGAATTTAGATTGGCGCATGACAAGTCAAGATTGCCAAATTAACTCGTTTCGCTTTCGATAAATCGAAACCACCTTCCCTTAAAAAACTGCCTTTATACACAACTCTATGAGTTTTGATCCTGACTTGAACTGGACTTTTTTAGAATAAACAGAAGATGGAACACAATGGATTTGAATAGAAAACCTTATTTTCAGTCTTTAAACCTTAGTCGCTAGCGATTAACGTAGAGACACAACCTTATTTGCCTTATTTTATGAAGATTGAATACAACAATTTATACACCCATTTAAGAAATAAGGTGAATAAGGTGGGAGGGGAGTAAATCTAACAGGGCTACTAAGGTTAGGACACAAAATAAGGTTTTTTGAACAGGATAACGCTGATTCTCCACAACTTTTTAAAGTGATCCCCCACTTCGCCGGTAGGTGAAAGCAGCGATGGTGCGAAAACCGCGACACCGGAGTTCGCACCATCGCAGGTGGTTGGATTTCCTTCCCTTGTTTTCCAAAGCCAAATCCTCGTAGGCCAACTAAGCCCGCCTGCTTGGAGGCTCATTTTACACCTTTTCGAAGGTCTGGCATGAGGACAAAGAAGGGCTATTGATATTTAACCCAATTGGGGTAACCCGTTTTTCTCGGGGAGGCCGATAAATTTAGTCGTTCTTGTGACCCATCATATTTGTGTATAATTAGGGTAGCTTGAAAAGGGAGGGAAGTCGTCCCGACGTGCATCGGGACCGCGGCAGGGTGGGGCAAAACATGTTGGTAATTACCGGTTGTCTGTCTCGATGTTTGGCCATTAACCTAAAGACCACAACCTTATTTACCTTATTTGATGAAGATATTGAACACAAGAAATAAGGTGAATAAGGTTGGAGGAGGATCAATTTTCAAAGAGCTACGAAGGTAAGAGCAGAAAATAAGGTTTTTTGAATAGGATGTGCGCTAGTTCTCAACAAAAATTCCAAATTCCTATCGGCTATTCTTGCTCCCGTTGATATAATTCAAACTGATTCAGAATGGCTTCACGAACCTGATAGTTATTGTTTACGTCGTTCAATATTCCTTTTGAATTGAAGTAGATCATGAATGAATCAGCTTCAAGCTCATCCAAACCAGTCAGCTCCATCACAATTTCTTTGCTGTAGTATTGCGACAGGTGTTCCCAACGCTTTTCAGAAATGATGGCACTTCGCACTTCGCGCTTTTGCTTTTCCTTACGACTGACATGATATTGCAAAAATGAGGCTGGTGAAAACACTGCAGCATACCAGGGCGGTTTGGTATTGAAGGCATCGCCGCGCAGTTCCGGATCGATATTCACCGGCTTCCCGGTTGAAATTCCCTCCATGCCTATGGCATTGGATCGTCCTTTTACTTCAACCTCGCCAATGGCAAAGCGAAGGGGCCGCAACCAGATGGTAAACAAACTGTCGGGATGATGTTTAGGGGAAACGTGCACATATTCTTTCATGAATCCCATGGCCGAAACAGCCAGGCTGTCTACATTCAGCATTTCCATGGAAAATCGTCCTTGCGTATTGGTCGTTGTTCCGGCATGATTGCGCATGTTAACCACATGTACGTAAGGGACAGGCAAACCATCGTCCCGATTCAGAATTTGCCCATTGAGGTGAATCAGTATCGGATCAACATCGATAAAATCTTGTGCTATCAGCTGACCTCCGCCTAAAAGGACGCACAATAAGGTGAATATGAAAATCTTTTTTTCCATGCCAGTGACAAATTTAATCTTTTAAGGCTGAAAATGAACGAAAACAACCGATACTGAAGCGCTTTTAACAATATTTATGTCTTTGACTTAACAAGCAAGACCATGTGTCTGTTTAACACGGCGTCCTGCAAGTTCGGAAATAGCGGAATGATTATGCCGTTGATTGAACAAATCTGAGATCAATTGATATGCTTATGGTAGAATTCAGAAACAATTGGAGAGCAATTCAGATTCTTGTGGGAACGGTTTAACCGACAAGTCAAATACTCTTTTTAATAAAAAACCTTATCATTCATTCCTTAAACCTTAGTAGCTAGCCATTAACCTAAAGACCACAACCTTATTTGATGAAGATATTGAACACAAGAAATAAGGTGAATAAGGTTGGAAGGGAGCAATTCTCACAGAGCTACTAAGGGTTAGGACCAGAAAATAAGGTTTTTTGAATAGGATAACACTGCCTCGCTACAGGAATTTGAATTGATCCACACCTTGTTTGTAGATCATAAACACCCGAAGAATCCCTTTTTCCCACAAGCATCCTTCTCCACCACCTGCCCCAAAACACGAAACCCGGAACAAATCATTGGTCCGGGCTTCGTTTATATCGTTCTATTCAGCGCTTAACTCAGGTTCTTAATCCTGGTCATGGCTTCCAATACGCTGTCGCGATCAGCAAAAGCCGAAAAGCGGAAGTAACCTTCGCCTGCCGGACCAAAACCAGATCCGGGGGTTCCCACCACATTCGCTTCGTTCAACACTTTGTCGAAGAACTCCCACGAGCTCATGCCTCCTTTGGTTTTCACCCACACGTAGGGAGCATTCACCCCGCCATACACGGTGTAGCCAATTTCATTCAGGCTTTCGCGCATAATCCGCGCATTTTCCATATAATAGGCAATTACTTCCTTCACTTCTTTTTTGCCTTCGGGCGTGTAAACTGCTGCAGCAGCCTTTTGCACCGGGTACGAAACCCCATTAAACTTGGTTGAATGGCGACGCAACCACAGTTTTTTCACCGAGTGGGCATTGCCTTTGCTATCGTAAGCTTTCAACTCTTCAGGAATTACCGTAAAAGCACAGCGTGTTCCAGTAAATCCGGCAGTTTTCGAAAAGCTGCGGAATTCGATCGCCACTTCTTTGGCTCCTTCAATTTCGTAAATCGAACGCGGAATGGAATCATCGGTAATAAAAGCTTCGTAGGCCGCATCAAACAAGATGATGCTTTTATTTTTGCGGGCGTAGTTCACCCATTTGGTCAGCTCTTCCTTACTGGCTACGGTTCCTGTTGGGTTGTTGGGGTAACACAGGAAAATCAGGTCGGGGCGCTCGGTTGGCAAATCGGGCGTAAAGCCATTTTTGTCGGTACAAGGCATATAAATCACACCGTCGTAATAACCATTCGACTGGCAGTTTCCTGTTTTGCCCGACATCACAGTCGTATCTGCATAAACCGGGTAAACCGGGTCGCAAATCGCGATTTTGTTCGATGCTCCAAAAATCTCCTGGATGTTTCCGGTGTCGCATTTCGACCCGTCGGAAACAATAATGTCACCAGCCGGAATATCAATTCCGTTGGCTTGATACGCATTTTCTGCAATGGCCTTACGCAGAAACTCGTAGCCTTGTTCCGGACCGTATCCTTTAAACGATTCGGGTTTTCCCTGCTCGTCAACACCCTCATGAAAAGCTTTTAAAACAGTAGGAACCAAAGGGCGGGTGACATCACCAATTCCCATCTTAATAATTTTCTTGTCGGGATTGGCTGCTGCAAATTCGCTGACACGTCGTCCAATTTCGGGAAACAAATAGCCCGCTTGCAATTTCAGATAATGCTCATTAATCAATGCCATATCAATTCTTTATTTTTAATAATTATTTTCTGTGAAACTGTTCAAATTCAGGCTCACAAAGGTATAAAATCGCCCGGGTTCTGCCTAAATGCATGGAGAATTTTAATTTTTCATGCCTTTAGAAACTGTTCTTGCTTCAGCAGTCAAGGTTTAACGTTGGAGTAAAACCTTGACTGTCTCATTTTCCCATATTTGTTCGCCAGTGTTGCAGGGAAGAGCCTGCTGCGCAGTTCGAGAACTGCCCGGAGCCCTTGAAAACCCTTCCGGATCGGTCCGGAAATAAGAAATTGCCCTTGAAATACCCAGCCGACGAGTTGAAACACGCTCCGGAGTCGTTGAAACACTCAGCGGAGCACTTGAAACACCGCTTTTTTGCTCCGGAGAGTGTTCCAAGCAGTTTTTTTAGTATCCGGACTGCTTTTTTCGGTGTTCAAAGCACTCTTTTTGGTGTTCGGATCACTTTTTTCGGCGTTTCAAGCACTCTTTTCAGCATTCGAACTACTCTTTCAAGTGTTTCAGGCACTCTTCTCAGTGTCCGGACTGCTTTTTCCGGTGTTTTAAGGGCGCGGACAATCGTTTGAAGGACGACGAATGGTTATCAAAGAACTTTTTGGGGTGATCCAAGCGCTCCGCTGCTCCATTATACTACCCGAATTTGTTTCCAAACTGCCAGGTGCTGTGTTCTCACGACTCGCTGCTGACTTTGAGGTGAATCGGGAAGGTTTCGGACTGCCCGAAACTGCTTACTAAAATAAGACATCATTTATAAACAGGAACCGGATGAACTGTTTACTAGCAAAAACCAGTATCTTGGGGAGGGAAAAAAGAGCTTGGGCGGCGACGGGGATCAGTCCAACTATATTTTATCTATTATTTGAATCCTCTTTTTCTCAACCACCAACCATTTCAATTTTATTTCTAAATTTAACAGCCCTTTATCTGAACAATGGATAAAATACTAGAACGTTATTGCGCCATACTGAAGAATAGCTATCACGGCAATTGAATATTCCGGGGGGTTTAAATAGAAAAACTATGAAGATTTATCGAGATAAAATAAAAAAGTATGATGCCAAGCTACTTCAATTAAGCAAGTTATTATATCGTATTTCATTTCTTAGGTTATTTATTTTTGTTACCTCAAGTATCATTCTTATATACTTGTTTAGTTTAAATTTATTAACTCCCATTCTGATTGTTTTCCCACTATCTATATTATGTTTTGGTGTTGCAATCTCACATTATAGCAAAACAGCTTTCCTGAAAAAGCATACAGCATTCCTAAAAGGTATAAATGAATCCGAAATTTTGAGAGAAAAATGTAATCTGGAAGAATTTGATACCGGACATAAATTTATAAATCACAATCACCCTTACACCTCTGATTTAGACATTTTTGGACAACATTCCATTTTTCAACTGGTCAATAGAACAACTACCGAGTCTGGTATGATACGCTTATCCGAATGGCTTTCTGAACCTGCACCTAATGATGAAATACATGACAGACAAAAAGCCATAAAAGAAATCTCTCAAAAATTAGATTGGAGGCAAGATTTTCAGGCGTCAGGCATGCACTTTCAAAATAAAAAAAGTGATTATTATAAATTGTTAGATTGGGTAGAAGCACCTGTCGTTTTATTAAAATATCGACGAATATATATAGCAGTTGCAATAATCCTTTCGGTTCTATCATTTCTTGCCTTATATTTTTACATACCCTATTTTAATTCACCAAACTGGTTTATTTATTTGCTTCCCTTTATTTCTGTTTATTTTATTATTAACAGAATTTTAAAAAAATTAAAACCCATTGCTGATGATATCGTTAAAACCTCACAAGAGAATATTAACACGTTAAGAGGTTATCGAACACTTATCAATAAAATTGAAAGTGAAAGTTTCAAGTCAAAAAAATTATGCCAATTACAATCCATACTCATAAAAAGCAAATTTTCAGCATTCAATGAAATTAACAGGCTGTGCAGATTATTGGAATTCTCTCAGCAAAGAGGTGTAAAAATAAAATTTATAGCAGTAGGTGGAAATTATTTTTATCTTCTATTAAACAGTTTTCTACTAATTGATATTTACTTGATTATTGGGATAGAAAAATGGAAATCAAAAAATAAAGCGTTTTTAGAATCGTGGTCTGAGGTCGTTAGTGAGTTTGAGGTAATCAATAGTTTTGCAGGTTTTTGCTATTCAAACCCAACCTACACATTTCCAGAGATAACAGAAAAAAACAACTCCGTACATTTTGAGTCTTTCGGACATCCCTTAATAAATTCCAATAAACGTGTTTGTAATAATTTTCACTCAGAGGGACAAGGTGATGTTGTTATGGTAACTGGTTCCAATATGGGAGGGAAAAGCACTTTTTTAAGAACCGTTGGAGTAAACCTTGTATTGGCTTTAGCTGGCGCACCTTGTTGTGCAGAATATGGGCAGGTTTCGAACCTGAAAATCTATACAAGTATGAGAACCCAAGATAATTTGAAGGAAGGAATCTCTTCTTTTTATGCAGAATTAAGTAGAATTGAAAAAATGCTGAAACTGATAGAAAGTAGTCACAATGTATTTTTTCTTTTGGACGAGATGTTTAAAGGTACAAACTCAGAAGATAGACATAGAGGAGGTTTTTCATTGATTAATCAAATAAGTAAGCTCAAAACATCAGGAATTATTGCAACACACGATATTAAACTTGCACAACTATCGGGGAATAAAATGTTAGCTACAAACTATAGTTTTAATAGTGAGATTAAAGATGATTCAATGCATTTCAGTTATAAACTTCAACCAGGTATTTGCACTGACTTTAATGCAAGTGAGCTTATGAAAAAAAGCGGAATTAAAATCTTATCGAACATTTCAGATGAACGGAATTAATAAAAAACGTTCATGACGATAGTCAAGATATTTCGAATATGGTACCTTTAACTTTGTCATAAAAAAAATAAAATGGATACAAAGAAAGTTTTAGTAGCAGGGGCAACCGGATATTTGGGACAATATCTGGTGAAGGAACTCAAAAAAAGAGGTTTCTGGGTAAGGGTATTAATTCGTAAAGAAGCTCAAAAGGAGAAATTTGAATCTGTTGACGACTTCTTTATTGGTCAGGTAACAGAACCTGATTCTTTAAAAGGAGTAACAAAAGATATTGATTGGGTTTTCTCGTCTATTGGTATTACTCGACAAAAAGACGGAATGACTTATATGGATGTTGATTATCAAGGCAATTCAAATTTATTAAAAGAGGCATTAAAAGATAAGGTTGAAGCATTCCAATATATTTCTGCCATAAATGGTGACAAACTGAGGCATTTAAAAATATTTGAAGCCAAAGAAAAATTTGTAGATGAATTGCAACGCTCAGGAATTAACCATTGCATTTTACGTCCAAATGGATTTTTCTCTGACATGAAAGATTTCCTGAATATGGCTAAAGGTGGCAGGATATACTTATTTGGAGACGGCAAATTTAAATTAAACCCAATACATGGAGAGGACTTAGCAAAAGTTTGTGTGGATAAGATAGAGGAAGGGATAACAGAAGAAACGGTAGGAGGAATGGACATTTTCAGCCATAATGAATTGGCTGAACTCGCATTAAAAGCTTGGGGAAATCCTGTTAAAATTAGCCACCTACCTGACTGGACAAGGAAGTTCACTATTTGGTTATTAAGAACATTTACATCTTCAAAAACCTATGGCCCGATAGAATTCTTTTTAACAGCAATGGCGGACGACAGTATTGCACCCCAATACGGTTCAAATCGACTTGAAGACTTTTTTAATTCAGAAGCAAAAAATATGAAGATGAATAAGCACTAGATACATTGTTAAACAACAAATTGCCAAGAACGATGAATAATATTATCGACAAAATAAGGAATCGACTTGAAGAAAGTATTGACATCAAGACAAAAGAAAAAAGTCAACGGTTCTTTAAAGAAAAGATTGAGTTCTATGGAGTAAAAGTCCCCATAGTTAATAAAATCAGCAAAGAAAGCTTGAAGGACATAGAAGCATTTGATAAAGCAGAGATTTTTAGGCTCATTGAAATTCTTTGGCAATCCGGAATGTTGGAAGAATCATTCATTGCGTGCAATTGGACTTATTCACTTCGAAAAAGCTTTCAACCAACCGATTTTAAAATATTCAAAAATTGGATCGATTTGTACATCAATAATTGGGCATCATGTGATACATTTTGTAACCATTCCATGGGTGTATTCATTCAAATGTACCCCCACTTCTTAATGGAATTAAAAAAGCTGACTAAATCTAAAAATAGATGGATGAGAAGGGCTTCGGCTGTTTCTTTAATCATTCCTGCCAGAAAAGGGTTGTTTCTGGACTCCATTTTTGAAATTGCAGAGAACCTGTTACTTGATAAAGACGATTTAGTGCAAAAAGGCTATGGATGGATGTTAAAAGCCGCCAGTGAATTACATCAACAAGAAGTGTTTGATTTTGTGATGAAAAGGAAAGCAATCATGCCCCGGACTTCTTTACGGTATGCAATAGAAAAAATGCCAAAAGAAATGAGAAAACAAGCAATGGACAAATAACTGAAATGAGCCAGAATTTTAAATAAAAGAATAGATTATGGGAAAGCATCTTTGACTTACCACAATGTAAAACACCAGATAACATTGGGAATTTAATTAAAAATCGAAACTGAAATATGATTGGAATTAAATTGGCATATTATAATAAAAGAGATTGGGAACGATTCTTAAAAATAATTAATGACAGGGAAAATATGCATGACACGTGGAGTGAGTGGCACAAAGATTTTCTCAAAGTAAAAAATGAACTAACTGCACAAGGACTAGAAGTGATTGATGTTGAGATTGACTTAAACGAATTAACCGATTATTGCAAAATGAGAGGTATCAAAAACGATGGAAAAGCACGCTCTCAATTTGTACAAGCAAAATAAAAAGACAAGATTGGGATTCATACCAATTTCGCAGATTAAGTGAGGGCTTTACATTTGAGTGAAACCCTCATGAATCTATTAATACAACTGCCCATACATATATGAATACTGAATTCTAAGAATGAACACTTCTTCAGCCAGTTGTTGGACAACTTGGAATTTGAAACCTGGAATTTGGAATTTTTGGTTTGTAGCCGAATGCTGTATCACTAAAAACTGGCCACTGCGACTGGAAACTGCGACTGAAAACTGAATTATTCCGAAACCAATTCCATTTCATCAATCAAATAACCAGCTCCGGCAAACTTATCGATGATAAACAGCATGTAGCGAACATCGAGCATAATGTTCCGGCACTGATCGGGATCGAACATGATGTCGCTCATGGTGCCTTCCCAGCAACGATCAAAGTTAAGGCCCACCAATTGTCCGCGGGCGTTGATTGCCGGGCTTCCGGAATTGCCTCCGGTTGAGTGGATGGACGCCGTGTAAGCTACCGGAACCTCACCATTGGTTTCGTATTCGCCAAAATCGCCCGCCTGGTACAAATACCTTAATCTTTCGGGCACCTGATAATCCGGAATATCCTGATTATTCTTCTCCATAATTCCTTTCAGCGTGGTATAGTAACGGTAATTCACGCCATCGCGCGGCTCATAGCCTTCCACCTGACCATAAGCCACACGCAAGGTAAAATTGGCGTCGGGGTACAACTGAAAGTTCTTTTCCATCAGCATAATACCTTTCATGTACTTTTGCTGAACAGTGCTAATGTTCGCCTGAATCTCCTGATGGACCTGTTCGACATTCCGCTGATAGTGCAGCTTTAATGCCTGAAACAATTCAACCACCGGATCCTTTTGCAATTTGTCAATCGACTTGCCATCAAATTCTGAAATAATTTGCTGCAACTTTTCCGGATCGGCCAATACGGATTTGGCATAAACCCTGCGGATCAATTTATCGTCATCAAATCTTGCCAACAGTTTCGTCAAGTCTTCAGGCAAAAAACTCGCGTCCAAATCATTTCGCAACATCCGAAGCAGCTCCACAAAAAGCTCCTGATCCGTTGCCTGGTCGTAATCATCAAAATGATCGGCTATTTTTATCGCCAAAGCCTTTCGCACCAGTTCGTGACGCTCCTCACCCACCCGGTTCCATCCCCGGTCGTTTCGCGGGAAAAAATCGGCTAGCTTAAAGATTTCGATGCCCTTAAAAACAATCTCCTGATAATAATGATATGCCTTTTCGTACGGCTGCAGGTCAACATACAGCTTTTCGAATTGGGGGAATACCGGGCCATAAGTCTCTTCCAGCGTATCGTTTTGCATGTACCAAACTTCAAAATCTGCTTCAAAAACCTCCTTATGCTCCACAGCGTGCAAACGATCCAATCCGCGAATTTCGCCTTTCCACCGTTTCCAGGCATTGCTGGTCCGGGCATACTTCGACGCATACTGAATACGAACCTTGGGATCGGCAGCCATGTGCTTGGAGAAAATATCGAGAATAGCTGTTCTGATTTTGATGCGGTCGGGGTTGCTTTGATTTTTAATAAGCTCAACCGCCTGCGATGGCAGGTATTGTTGTGTCGTGCCCGGATATCCCATCAGCATCATAAAATCGTTTGGCTGAATACCATCCAACGATATGGGCAGCCATTTTTTTGGCCGGTAAGGAACATTGTCTACCGCGTAAGGAGTGGGCTCGTTATCTGCATTGGCATACACCCTGAAAATTGAAAAGTCGCCGGTATGGCGCGGCCACATCCAATTGTCGGTGTTGCCACCAAACTTGCCAATCGACTGCGGAGGAGCCCCTACCAAACGAACATCCTGAAAGACAAGATAAGTGTATAAAAAATACTGATTCCCAAAAAACAAAGGCTTTACAACAGCTTCAAATTTTCCATTTTCAGCAGCGTTCCGCTGAATACGGCTGATGTTTTCATTCAACTTTTGCTGTAACGAATCCCCTTCCAAGCCTGCAGTTCCCGCAAAAACAGAATCCGACACGTCCACCATCCGGTCCAGGAATTTGGCTGTTAATCCGGGGTTGGGCAATTCTTCCTCCTGCGACATGGCCCAAAATCCGTCGGACAAATAATCCTGCTCCACCGAGCTGTGCGACTGAATATTCGAAAATCCACAATGGTGATTGGTCAGCAACAGCCCCTGATCCGAAATCATTCCTCCGGTACAGCCACGTCCAAAAATAACCACCGCATCTTTCAAACTGTTTTGGTTCACACTGTAAATATCTTCAGCAGTCAGGCGAAAGCCCATCGCCTGCATTTCTTCAATATTGTACTTTTCGAGTAAGGTTGGAATCCACATCCCCTCTTTGGCCGACAGGGAAAGACTAAAAACGGCAGCAATAAAAAACAGGAATAATTTTCTCATCAGTCAGTAATTTTTCAGCAAAACGGATTCTTCAAAACGTTTGTTTTTCTTGAAATAGCTTTAACAAAGTCGTTAACAGAATTTATCCGCTAAAATTCTTTCAGAAATTGGTAGACTTTATGCACCGGAAGTCCCATCACATTGAAAAAGGAGCCTTCAATTTTTTTCACGCCAACAAAACCAATCCATTCCTGGATCCCGTAGCCACCGGCTTTGTCGTAAGGCTTAAACCGATCGACATAGTACTCGATTTCCGCGTCGGTTAGCTCGTCAAACCAAACGGCAGTAACGGCATGAAAGGAGTATTTCTTGGTGGCCGACTGGATATTGACGCCGGTAATGACCTGGTGCTGACTCGATGACAGGTGCCGAAGCATTTTGATTGCCTCAGCCCGATCAGCGGGCTTGCCCAGTACTTCTTCATCTTTCCAAACAATGGTGTCGGCAGCAATCACCAAGCTATTTTCGGGTAAGTTTTTTCGAACGGCCGTAGCCTTTAGTTCAGCCAGGTATTCCGGAATGGCTGTCATGCCCAATTCAGGCGGAAAATATTCTTCGACATCCGAAATATGAACCTGGAAATCAAGCCCCAGTTCTTTTAATAATTGTTGGCGTCGTGGTGATTTCGACGCCAGAATCAGTTGATATTTTTGTAAGTTTCCAGGTACCATTAAATTGACCTCCAATAATATGAATGTTCATTAATCCAAGTATCCTGAGCTTTCATCACTTGCTCAATAATATCGCGGGCACAGCCTTCGCCCCCTTTCTTATCCGAAATATAAGAAGAAATTTCTTTAATCTCGCTGACAGCATCCAACGGGCAAACCGCCACTCCAACAGCTTGCATCACTTGGTAATCAACCAGATCGTCGCCCATGTACAGCACTTCGTCCGCTTTAATACCGGTTTGAAGCATAAAATCATTCAGACAAACCATTTTATCACGTACTCCCATGTAAATGTATTTGACCCCAAGGTTGGCATAACGGGTCCGGACCTGCTCCAGGTTTCCGCCGGTAATAATCCCCACCTGGTAGCCCATGTTTAAGGCATTGCGAAGCGCATAGCCATCTTTTACATTGGCGGTGCGCACCGGTACGCCAGCTTCGTTCAAAACCATGGTATCGAGTGACAATACACCGTCGATATCAAAAATCAATGCTTTTACACTTTTCAACTTGTCTTTAAAAAAGGCCATACGTTACTTGGTATTTTGAGTTTTGTAAATGCTTTCGGACACCAACTGATAGATTTGCCTTCGTTCGGGTTGATCAGCCAGTAAGTCCAGGTGTTTGTTTATAATCGTTTCATCCATGCGGATCGCCGGCCCGGTCTGAGCGTCGATGGGTTTCATTTCCATGATCTTTTGGGCGGTTTCCTGGATCAGCGGTTTCAACAAATCGAAGCTTAGCCCCTTTTCTTCCAACATAGCGTCGCCAATTTGGTAGCAATGATTGACAAAATTGCAGGTAAACACCGCTGCCAGATGGAGGATCTTTCGCGCTTCGGAATTGACAGGCTGAACGAACGAGGAAAGCTTTTTGCCCAAAGCTTGAAGATCGGCAAAAACTTCATCGGAACTAGCTTCCAAACAAATGGGAATGGTTGAAAAATCAACTTCCCGCTGTTTCGAAAAGGTTTGCAGGGGATAAAAAACACCGAAGTTTTTGAAATACCCGGACAACAGCTCCATCGGAATACTTCCTGCGGTATGCACCACGATTGTTTCCAGTTGAATTTGCCGGAGAACTGTTTCCAACACATCATCTTTCACCGAAACCACACACAAATCGCAGGGCTCCAGTTCATCGAGGCTGGTGGTGTACGGGCATTCCAACACCTTCGCCAGCGCTTTGGCCGACGCTTCGGTACGACTATACACCTGCACGACTTCCAGACCGTTATTCCGAAGTGCTTTTCCCAGTTGTGTGGCTAAATTACCTGCGCCGATCAGTACAATTTTCTGAATCATAGATGAGCTTTTCGATTACGCCATCCAAAGAAACAAAAAAACCGGCGAAAAACCGGTTCCTGTTAAGCGTTTTGATACCGCATACCAACCACTTCCCAATTGACAATGTTCCAGAAATTGTCGACATAATCGGCCCGGCGGTTTTGATAATGCAAGTAATAGGCATGCTCCCACACATCGAGCGCCAGTAAAGGAGTTCCTTGTTTCTCCACCACATTCATCAGCGGATTGTCCTGGTTTGGCGTAGACGAAACAAACAACTTGCCGTTGGCATCAACTGCAAGCCAGGCCCAGCCGCTTCCAAACTGTGTTTTTGCTGCGGTGCCAAACTCCTCTTTCAAGGCGTCAACCGATCCAAAATCAGCTTCAATAGCTGCTTTCAGTTCTTCGTTCATCGCCGTTTGCTCCGGGGTCATGTTTTCCCAAAACAACTGGTGGTTGTAAAAACCGCCGCCGTTGTTTCTTACTCCGACGCTTTGCTGATCGATCTTGGCAAAAATCTCAGGCATTGGTGTCTTTTCCAAGTCGGTGCCCGAAATTGCATTGGTAAACTTGGTGAAATACCCCCGGTGATGTTTGTCGTAGTGCAGCTCCATCGTCTGCGCGTCAATATAGGGTTCAAGCGCATTGTAGCCATAAGGCAAATCAGGAAACTTATGCCCCTCAAATACCGTAGGTTTACTCTCGCTACTGCAAGCAGCCAGCGCCGAACCAAAGAGTGGTGCAGCAACAGCAGCTGTTCCAACCAAATTGATAAAATTTCTTCTTTCCATTGCATTAAAATTTTATATTCACTTTAAGCACAACAAAATGACTGTACGAATGTTTTTTATTGCCGCCAAAAAACCAGATCGGCCCGGCTAAGAGGGGGAATATGGGAGGGTGAGAGGGTGAGAGGGTGAGAGGGCGAGAGCGGTTGCAGCATATAGTTTGAACACAAAGGCACGAGGACACGAAGAATTGTTGATGGTCGAAACGGAGGGATCTTCATTTCTTATAGCGAAAATGCCTGGGTGGGTCATAGCTATCCAATTCTTTTATTACACTGTCGACCAAAGTAAGCAATCCCCAAGCCAAGAAATTCCAAAAACCAAAATCCAAATCCCAAAGCTCAACCACTGACTAATCCCCAATGACTAATTATCAAATCTCAAAAATTATTGAATTTTTATTTTTTTTATTGAACTCATTTTCGTTAACTTAGCTTAGTTCTTTTTTTATTGAAAAAGCTTGAATTTATTGGAGATCACCTAACAGGAGACGGGCGTCGAACATACCCAAAACGAGTTAAGCACACGTTTTGCTAAAAATACATCAAAAAATAACCCTCTCTAATGTTCACAAGGTTAAAAATTTGGGATGGAAGACTCAAAAAGGGTTTAACGGGAAATAAAATTCAGGCATGAGAGATGGAATCACCCACAAAGAAGACAAAAAAACATCGGTGAAAACGTTTCTGAAAATTTCAGAGACAACATTTCGGTGTTGAGAATGCTTCTGAAAATTTCAGAGGCAACATTTCGGTGTTGAAAATGCTTCTGAAAAGTGCAGAAGTCTAAAAAAGCGAAAAAAAACGGCGGCATGGTTTGGTCCATGCAAAACAGATATATCAATGCCGGTTGATGACTAAGTAAATGAATAACTTTTAAATCTAAACAAATGCCAAATGAATTTAGCACGATCTACACGGCACGCTTGTCGATCGAAGAACTCAATTCTCTGTGCCACGCAACCTTAAACTATGCCCGGCCTGTACTAGCCGAAATCGGGACAGTTGCAGCCACTGCCTTTTCCACGCTTGAAACCAATAACGACATGATGGGCGAAGGTATGATGAAACCGCGAAAAAGTGACCTGACTCCGGCTATCAACGATGCCGCGAAAGACCGCAAAGTCCGTTGGTCTGAAATTATACGGAACGTAAACACCGCCTTGAAAGGCCGTGAGCCTGTTAAAAAGGAATCGGCACGTTTGCTAAGGCTATTTATGGGGCCATGCTGGAAAGTCAATTCCAAACCGGTGAATATCCAGACGTCACTTTTCATTGAGATGTTTGACCTCTATAATGCTAACCCGGCAATGATCGAACACGCCACAACGGTCGGCGTTGATAATATGATGACTGAATTGGACACGGTTAACCTGAATTATCAAACACTTTGGGAAACGCGCGCCACGCAGGAAGCAACCGATGGCCCTTCGGCCAGCGATTTGAAGCCCACAGTGGTTGAAAACTACAACGATTTTTGCGAAGCCATTGAGCAATCCGCAAAATACACTCCTACCGCGACGCTTACCCAACTTTTTAACCAAATTGATGGACTCCGTAAGGAATACGCCCACTTTGCCATCTCTAAAGACCAAACCCAATAACAAAAATCCAACTCCGCCCCGGAGAAATAATAAAAAGTCTTGAACTATGATTTTTTACGTGATTGAATGAACGCGATGATTAAAAAAGAATATCCTGAAAGTGAATTGACCGGCAAAATTATTTTTGGAAATACGTCACTGCAATTCAAACGGGTAATGAAACCGAAAAGAAATCACAGTCCATCAACAAATCAGATAAAATCATAGTTCAAGACAATGGCAACCTGGGTTCGCCTTTTCCGGAAGCGATAAACAGACAGTAGAATAACACGAAGAAACTGCTTCCGACATGGGTTTCGAAATTAGAATCGCCAAAGTTTGCAAACAGCAGGCTAATCAGAAAGAGGAAGAAAATTGGATGGCGATAGGATTTGGTAATCACAAACGGGTAAACGATGGCAAATAAAATCCATAGCAAGCCCACCAGCCCGAATTTAACCATGTAATTCAGATACTGGTTGTGCGCGCTGGCATATTGTGCCGGATCCATTTGCGATTGGTTTTGCTGATAAGCGTCGTGGTAAGCCTGTTTCCAATTGCCGGTTCCTACGCCAAACCAAAAATGCCCGCGGATAATAGTCAAAGCAGCCTTGGTGTATTCAATGCGCTGGGCCAACGACTTGTGATTGGCATGGCCGGTCTTCAGATACGTATCGAGCTCCCAAATGCTCACATAAACACGAGGGTAAAGCGATAAGCCTTTCCGGGCTAGCAGGTAATTGCTGATTCCGGCTTCAATGTTGCCGATATCTGCTTCGGTCAGTTGATTGACCCCTTCGCCATCCTTGCGCAGGTTCTTGGAGGTCAGGTAACGTACTAAGGTCTGCTTTACGTGGTGTCCATGCTGGTCTTGGTCGTCGTATTTCAACCTTGCCCGCGCGTTCCATGTAGCTTTCATTTCCTGTTCATTCCAATACAAGCCCACGTAATGCCCATTTTCAAGCTGTTGGTCATCCAAATCATGTTGATAGGGATTTCCATTTCGTGTTGTTGAGTCAAGCTCCTCATACGCGACCGGATCAACATCGTAATACCGATTAACCGCGTAATACAGGTAAGCAGCGGGCAGCAAAATAACCAACAGCAAGATGGCCAACACCACTTGTTTCGTCACTCGTTTTTTAAGTTGGAACATCAACAGCAGCAAGCCAATCACTGTTGTGCCTAAAAAGCTAAGCAAGCCGGTAAGCGATTGGTGCCAGAGTAAAAACAGCAACAAAAAAAGCATGACTGCAATTGCAGCAGGTTTCAGCCAGCGCTTTTCCCGCGTCCAGTTTAAATGAAGATAAACAGATAGAATAATCAGGGAGAATACAACCTGCATACTCAGGCGGATGTGATGAATAAAGCCAAATTCCTGTGCCCGTAAAACCGATGTTTCATCATTCAGGTAAAAACCAACCACCGTAATCAAAGCCGACAGACTGACCGCAACAACAAAGATCTTGAGCAAATTAATCAGTTGCTCTTTGCTTAAAGGCTTCGCGATTATAAACGACAAAGGAATAATCAGAAAGGGAATATTTTTCTGAAGATCATACAGCGCCCATTTCTGATCATCTGTAAACAAAAACCCAAGCAGATAAACCAGGTAGATGGAACTAAATAGTAAGAATTCCTTTTGCTGAGCGAGCGGCAGAAGTTCAGGCCGGCGCTTTCGATGAAAAAAAGAAGCCAGCAGCAACAGTACACCCGAAATGGAGATCAGCGCTTCGGAAAATGGCAGGGACACCATAAACAAAATTAGCGCCGCGTAAAACCAATTGATTTTTTGAGCTTTGAACATAGCGATTTCAAAGTTAAAAGACTACTCTAAAATCCTGCTGATTCTCTCAGGATCTTTATCAACAAAAAACCCTGAGCTCTGGAGAACTCAGGGTTTAAAAAGAAAGGCGATGACCTACTCTCCCACATTTCTGCAGTACCATCGGCGCTGGCGGGCTTAACTTCTCTGTTCGGAATGGGAAGAGGTGGGGCCCCGCCGCAATAATCACCTAAAATCTTTGTTTTGCTTATTTCCTGGCAAATACCAGGGGTACACAACACTTAAATATTTTAACATATCGGGAAAAGAATATAAACGGTCAAACAACCTTAAATCGTGCAAGGAAAGTCTACGGGTAATTAGTACTGCTCGGCTATGCCATCACTGACTTTACACCTGCAGCCTATCAACGTGGTAGTCTCCCACGACCCTTAAAGGAAATCTCATCTTGAGGCAGGCTTCGTGCTTAGATGCTTTCAGCACTTATCCCTTCCACACATAGCTACCCTGCAATGCAGCTGGCGCCACAACAGGTACACTAGAGGTATGTCCACCGCGGTCCTCTCGTACTAGCGGCAGGCCCTCTCAAATTTCCAACGCCCACAACAGATAGGGACCGAACTGTCTCACGACGTTCTGAACCCAGCTCGCGTGCCACTTTAATGGGCGAACAGCCCAACCCTTGGGACCTTCTCCAGCCCCAGGATGTGACGAGCCGACATCGAGGTGCCAAACCGCTCCGTCGATATGAGCTCTTGGGAGCGATCAGCCTGTTATCCCCGGAGTACCTTTTATCCTTTGAGCGATGGCCCTTCCATGCGGAACCACCGGATCACTATGCTCTACTTTCGTACCTGGTCGACTTGTCAGTCTCACAGTCAAGCGCCCTTATACCATTATACTCTACTGACGGTTACCAATCGTCATGAGGGCACCTTTAGAAGCCTCCGTTACTCTTTTGGAGGCGACCACCCCAGTCAAACTACCCACCACACACTGTCCCCCGCAAAACGGGGTTAGGTTCCAGATAAGCAAAGGGACGTATTTCAAGGATGACTCCACGAATCCTGGCGAACCCGCTTCATTGTCTCCGTCCTATCCTACACATCACTTACCCAGAATCAATGTGAAGTTGCAGTAAAGGTTCACGGGGTCTTTCCGTCCCGTTGCGGGTACTCGGCATCTTCACCGAGACTACAATTTCACCGAGCTCATGGCCGAGACAGTGCGCACATCGTTACACCATTCGTGCAGGTCGGAACTTACCCGACAAGGAATTTCGCTACCTTAGGACCGTTATAGTTACGGCCGCCGTTTACCGGGGCTTCAATTCAATGCTTCTCCGAAGATAACATCCCCTCTTAACCTTCCGGCACCGGGCAGGTGTCAGGCCTTATACATCATCTTTCAATTTAGCAAAGCCATGTGTTTTTGATAAACAGTCGCATGCGCCTTTTCACTGCGGCTCTACCGGAGTAGAGCGCCCCTTCTCCCGAAGTTACGGGGCGATTTTGCCTAGTTCCTTAGCCATGAATCACTCGAGCGCCTCAGGATTCTCTCCTTGACTACCTGTGTCGGTTTGCGGTACGGGCTTTTGATACCTGAAGCTTAGAGGTTTTTCTTGGAAGCGCTTAGGACCACTATCCGGTTGCCCGAAGGCTCCCGGTACTATCGGGTTTCAGCTCAAAGCACGGATTTACCTATGCCTCTCATAACCTACGCCCTTTAACGTACTATTCCGTCAGTACGCGGATCTTTCATTACTTCGTCACCCCATCGCAGTATCAAAAGGTATTGGAATATTAACCAATTGTCCATCGACTTCCCCTCTCGGGTACGCCTTAGGTCCCGACTAACCCTGATCCGATTAGCGTTGATCAGGAAACCTTAGTCTATCGGCGAGCAGGTTTCTCACCTGCTTTATCGTTACTTATGCCTACATTTGCTTTTCCAGACGCTCCACGGCTCCTTACGAAACCGCTTCAACGCAACTGGAATGCTCCCCTACCAGTACATATAAATATGTAATCCATAGCTTCGGTGGTATATTTAATGCCCGATTATTATCCACGCCCGATCGCTCGACTAGTGAGCTGTTACGCACTCTTTAAATGAATGGCTGCTTCCAAGCCAACATCCTAGCTGTCTAAGCAATCAGACCTCGTTTGTTCAACTTAATATACACTTGGGGACCTTAGCTGATGGTCTGGGTTCTTTCCCTCTCGGACACGGACCTTAGCACCCGCGCCCTCACTGCCGGTTAGCATCTTATAGCATTCGGAGTTTGTCTGGATTTGATAGGCGGTGAAGCCCTCGCATCCAATCAGTAGCTCTACCTCTATAAGACTCATAACCGACGCTGCACCTAAATGCATTTCGGGGAGTACGAGCTATTTCCCAGTTTGATTGGCCTTTCACCCCTACCCACAGTTCATCCAAAAACTTTTCAACGTTTCCTGGTTCGGTCCTCCATTTTGTGTTACCAAAACTTCAACCTGACCATGGGTAGATCACCAAGGTTTCGCGTCTAGCGCTACTGACTATGTCGCCCTATTCAGACTCGCTTTCGCTTCGGCTCCGGGTCTTAAACCCTTAACCTTGCCAGTAACGACTAACTCGTAGGCTCATTATGCAAAAGGCACGCAGTCATCCCGACAAGTCGGGACTCCTACAGCTTGTAAGCGCACGGTTTCAGGTACTTTTTCACTCCCCTGTTCGGGGTGCTTTTCACCTTTCCCTCACGGTACTTGTTCACTATCGGTCTCTCATTAGTATTTAGCCTTACCGGATGGTCCCGGCTGATTCAGACAGGATTTCTCGTGTCCCGCCCTACTCAGGATACCACTATCTTTAATACAAGGTACGTGTACAGGATTATCACCTTCTTTGATTAATCTTTCCAGATTATTCCACTTAATGTATTATCGAATGTCGTGGTCCTACAACCCCAACATTGCCGAAACAATATTGGTTTAGGCTGTTCCGCGTTCGCTCGCCACTACTTACGGAATCACTTTTGTTTTCTCTTCCTCCAGGTACTTAGATGTTTCAGTTCCCTGGGTTAGCTTCCGACATAATCGGATGGTCCGAAGACCAGGTTGTCCCATTCGGATATTTGCGGATCAATTCGTATTTGCCAATCCCCGCAACTTTTCGCAGCTTATCACGTCCTTCATCGCCTTTGAGAGCCTAGGCATCCCCCGTGCGCCCTTAATAACTTTCTCTTGATTCTTTTAAGGTTGAATGTAATTTACATTCTCTTATTTCCCAATATGTCAAAGAACTTTAACTTTTTAACTCCAAGCATTTTGCTTCAAGCTTCAAGTAATGTTGATACTGCCGGAATCGAACCGCCATCTATTATTGCCCCCAGGCTTATCATGTGATAAATTTCAAATTCCATGTCTCAAATTCCAATAATAGGAGACGACTTCTTCTGTTTTTTATCTTTCACTAAATTGTATGAACGTTTGTCTTTATGACCTTTTTTGTCTCTGTGTGGAGAATAAGGGAGTCGAACCCTTGACCTCTAGAATGCAAATCTAGCGCTCTAGCCAACTGAGCTAATCCCCCAAAATCAGTTTCAAGTTCCGGGTTTCAAGTTTCAAGTTGTTCAACTTTGAACTTTAAACTTGGAACTACTTGGTAGTCCCGCCCAGATTTGAACTGGGGACCCCTACATTATCAGTGTAGTGCTCTAACCAGCTGAGCTACGGGACTGTCTTTTTCTTCTAGCTTTTATAGCTTCAAGCTACAAGCTTTAAAGCTGACAGCTTTCCGCGTTTTGCTCTTTATATTTTATAAAAAAGTAGTGATAAGAAAAAATGCTCTTCCAACGATTAATGTCTATCCCAAGCTCCAGAAAGGAGGTGTTCCAGCCACACCTTCCGGTACGGCTACCTTGTTACGACTTAACCCCAGTTACTAGTTTTACCCTAGGCCGCTCCTTGCGGTCACAGACTTCAGGTACCCCCAGCTTCCATGGTTTGACGGGCGGTGTGTACAAGGCCCGGGAACGTATTCACCGCGCCATGGCTGATGCGCGATTACTAGCGAATCCAGCTTCACGAAGTCGGGTTGCAGACTTCGATCCGAACTGAGACCAGCTTTAGAGATTAGCATCCAGTCGCCTGGTAGCTGCCCTTTGTACTGGCCATTGTAACACGTGTGTAGCCCTGGACATAAGGGCCGTGCTGATTTGACGTCATCCCCACCTTCCTCTCACCTTACGGTGGCAGTCCCGCTAGAGTCCCCAGCTTGACCTGATGGTAACTAACGGTAAGGGTTGCGCTCGTTATGGGACTTAACCCGACACCTCACGGCACGAGCTGACGACAACCATGCAGCACCTTGCAAGCCGTCCGAAGAAAAGCATCTTTCGACGCCTGTCGTCCTGCATTTAAGCCCAGGTAAGGTTCCTCGCGTATCATCGAATTAAACCACATGTTCCTCCGCTTGTGCGGGCCCCCGTCAATTCCTTTGAGTTTCACTGTTGCCAACGTACTCCCCAGGTGGCTCACTTAATACTTTCGCTTGGCCGCATACTGTGTATTGCATACAGCGAGTGAGCATCGTTTACGGCGTGGACTACCAGGGTATCTAATCCTGTTCGCTCCCCACGCTTTCGTACCTCAGTGTCAGTTACAGTTTAGTAAGCTGCCTTCGCAATCGGGGTTCTGTGTAATATCTAAGCATTTCACCGCTACACTACACATTCCGCCTACCTCAACTGTACTCAAGCCCGGCAGTATCAATGGCAGTTCTACCGTTAAGCGGCAGGATTTCACCACTGACTTACCGGGCCACCTACGTACCCTTTAAACCCAATGAATCCGGATAACGCTTGCATCCTCCGTATTACCGCGGCTGCTGGCACGGAGTTAGCCGATGCTTATTCCTGCACTACCGTCAAAACGCTACTCGTAGCGCCTATTCTTGGTGCAGAAAAGAAGTTTACAACCCATAGGGCCGTCTTCCTTCACGCGGGATGGCTGGTTCAGGCTTGCGCCCATTGACCAATATTCCTCACTGCTGCCTCCCGTAGGAGTCTGGTCCGTGTCTCAGTACCAGTGTGGGGGATCATCCTCTCAGAACCCCTAGACATCGTAGTCTTGGTGAGCCGTTACCTCACCAACAAACTAATGTCACGCATGCCCATCTCTTACCGATAAATCTTTAATTTATTTTCCATGCGAAAAATAAATACCATGGGATATTAATCCGGATTTCTCCGGGCTATCTCCCTGTAAGAGGTAGGTTGCATACGCGTTACTCACCCGTGCGCCACTCTCATCAGTAGCAAGCTACTGAATCCCGTTCGACTTGCATGTGTTAGGCCTCCCGCTAGCGTTCATCCTGAGCCAGGATCAAACTCTTCGTTGTAAATAAAAATTTTAATCTTGTCTAGCTCGTGGAATAAACTCGTTTAATTCGCAATTCTTCCTTATCTTTCTACTTTTTCAATATTTTCAATGAACTTAGTTTTGTCGCAAAAAATAACCGCAACTTGCACCGCGGCTCTTTATTTCTTCGCTTCAATATTCTTCTTGTTTTGAACTCCCTGTTAACCTTCCGGATAAACCCTTTCAGTTCTTCGGGGCGGCAAAGTTAAAAAGCTTTTTGTTTTCTGCAAAATTTTAAAGCTTTTTTCTAATCTTTTTTTTTCGCCCTAAACCAGCCTTCTTTCTTACGAAAACCAACCTAAAAGGTTGTAGCTGATTCTTTCAATTTGTGTCAGAACGTTCGCTCTAAAAGCGGCTGCAAAGTAAAGTCTTTATTTCGGAATCTCCAAATGTTTTTTTAAACTTTTTTTATCCCCCGGTTTACTCCGCAATCCCTGTTAGAACAACACTTTCAAAACATCCGGTAATAACCGTATGTCTCTCTAAGCGGCTGCAAATATAGATACCTTTTTTGTTCTCGCAATACCTAAATGAAAATATTTTTGTGGGTATTTATCCTGATAATATTCACGAGTTCAAAATCAGATACTTAATCACATAATTTTTCGCTCCCCAATGAAGCCTAAACAGATGTCCAATTGATGATATGCTAATTTGTCTCCCTGAAAAAGTGATTGGTCTACCCCTATCATGAAATGAACGCCGTTATTTGGGTTTAATCAAATACTAAAAATCAGGAACCTCCGTTTTGCTTTTAGCTCGTTTTTTAGCTAAATCATAGTGCCCAAATCAAAAATCACCAATATATTTGACTCAGATAAAAACAAAACAAATGATTCCTATGAAAAAATTTCTATCCAGATATTTAGTCGTGTTTATATTTATAGTGTTTACTACAAATACTTTCGCTCAGGTCACTTCCTTTGAAGCCGCTTTTGACACCCTTCGTATCAATGACCAATTCGAACATTTATACCGAAGATCAAACACCTTCGAAGAATACAAAGTAATCAGCATCAGTGGCTACAAATTACTCAAGAAAAATTCGCAGGACAGCATCCTCCAGTACAAACAAGATGCTGATAGTCATTTGCAGGAAATTGCGACCTTAAAAAGTAACCTTACAAGCACCAAGACAGAGATAGAAAAGCTCCAGGCAGAACTGACAAGCACCCAACAAGCCAAGGACAGCATGAGCTTTATTGGAATTGAGGTTTCCAAAGGAGCTTATAATGCTATTATGTGGGGGATCATCATCTGTCTTGCTGTTGTTTCAATGATTTTATTTTCACTGTTCAATCGTGGGCACCATGTCGTTAAGGAAACCAAGAACCGATTGGCAGAAGTGCAGGAAGATTTAGAAACACTTCGGAAAAATGCGTTGGTGCGCGAACAAAAGCTGGCCCGAGAGCTGATGGACTTCAAACTGAAGAATAAATCCACTCGCTAACTTTTTCCGCCTCCCTGTCTCCATCTTCGTTTTTCACAAAAGCAAGGCCCCACTTTATAAGTGAGGCCCCGCCAACAGTTTTATCTGTAATACTATTGCATTTCAAATTTATACGATCCTAAATCACTCAGATCAGACGTGCGGATAAATTCGCCATGGGCTTTAACCTGCGCTTTTGCCAAACGAATAAAGTTTTTAGCCGACTTGGCAAACATGGCCTCCCGGTTCGAATCCAGCACAAGCAGGTAGCTCATAATGATGTTTCCCGCCATTTCGACCAAACGACGGGCATGGAAATCGATGAATTCATTGTCATTTACTGCCAACACTTTGTTGACAGCCTGCTCAAATTCATCGGTTAATATAATTAAGGTGCGTTTTAAATGTTCGAGCTCAGGCGAAACCTTCACCGCCTCATAAACCCTGATCTGGTCAAGGTAAGCGCCTGTTGTCACCCCTCGAATAGCAGCCACCACTTGCAACTGGGTTGTTCCTTCGTAAATGGAAGTAATCCGTGCATCGCGATAAATCCGTTCCACCGGATAATCTTTCATAAAACCAGAACCACCGTGAATCTGAACAGCGTCGTATGCCAGCTGATTGCTATATTCGCTTGCCATTCCTTTTACGAGCGGCGTATAAATATCAGCCAAACGCTGGTATTTTTTCATCTCCTCACGTTCATCTTTCTCCAGTTTCCGCTCTTCGGCAATATGCATGTACGTTTTGTATACATCAACATAGCGAGCTGTTTCATATAACAAGGTGCGCGACGCATCCAGCTTGGCTTTCATATTGGCCAGCATTTCGTACACAGCGGGGAACCGCATAATCGCCTTTCCAAACTGAACACGCTCCCTGGCATAGGCCAACGCTTCGCGGTAGGCTGCTTCGGAAACACCGACCGACTGGGCAGCAATACCAAGACGGGCTCCATTCATCAGGGCCATCACGTATTTAATCAGACCCATTTTACGGTCGCCTACCAGCTCACCCGGAGCATCTTTAAAGACCAGCTCGCAGGTTGGCGAACCAATAATTCCCATTTTGTGCTCAATCCGGCGAACCGTCACGCCCCCATCATTTTTGTCGTGAATAAACATGGACAACCCGCGTCCGTCTTTGGTTCCAGCTTCAGAACGAGCCAACACCAGCGAAATATGCCCATCGCCATTGGTGATGAATCGTTTGACCCCGTTCAACAGCCACTTGCCTGATTGCTCATCATACGTGGCTTTCAACTGAACAGCCTGAAGATCGGAGCCTGCATCCGGCTCAGTCAAATCCATCGCCATGGTTTCGCCCTGACAAACACGGGTCAGGTATTTTTCTTTTTGTTCTTCCGAAGCAAATTCGTTAATGGTTTCAGCACAATCCTGCAAACCCCAGATATTGACAAACCCGGCGTCAGCACGCGAAACAATGTCGGCAGCCATAATATAGGGCACAATTGGAAAGTTCAATCCTCCATATTGCCTTGGCAGCGACATGCCCATCAGTCCGGCTTTGTTTAATGCATCAATGTTGACCACCGTTCCTTTGGCATAAATCACGCGGCCGTTTTCCACACGCGGGCCTTCTGCATCAATCGATTCAGCATTTGGGCCAACGATATCACCACAAAGTTCACCAACAACCTCCAACACTTTGTCGAAGCTGTCCATCGCGTCTTCATGATCCATTGGCGCAAAATCAAACACTTGTTTTTCTGAGAAATTCCTTTCCTTCAATCGGACAATCTTTTCCATTAACGGATGATTGAGGTGGAATTTCAGTTCTTTATTATCGGTATAATAATTAGCCATTTTATTTAAATTTTGAAGCCCCTCTTAACCTCCCCGTTGGGGAGGGATTTAGAGAAAAGACTTTGGTTATTCCGTTTCATATTCATTTTTTTCGTTCTCCCCTCCTTTGGAGGGGGCGGGGGAGGCTCCTACTTAGTGTTTTGTTTATAATACTTGATCATCTTCGGAAGGACAACCCCCACATCACCATTAATTACATAGTCGGCCACCGAATTAATCGGTGCTTCCGGATCAGTATTAATCGCGATGATCTGTGCTGATTCTTCCATCCCTGCTCGGTGCTGAATTTGCCCCGAGATTCCGCAGGCAATGTATAGCTTGGGACGAACGGTCACACCGGTTTGCCCAATCTGGCGTTCATGTCCGGCATACCCCGCATCGACGGCAGCACGTGAAGCGCCCACTTCACCACCCAATACCTCGGCCAGGTCGTACAACAGTTGAAAGTTTTCTTTCGATCCCATACCGTAGCCGCCAGCTACTACTATCGGCGCTGCTTTCATGTTGATTTTGCTTTTCTCCATGTGCCGTTCGATGATTTCAACAACAAAATCTGAATCGCCCACATATTTGGGCACATCCAGTTTAACCAACTTGCCTTTATATTTTGGATCAAGAATTTCCTTTTTCATCACTCCTTCCCGAACCGTAGCCATTTGAGGACGACAGTCGGGGTTGATAATGGTTGCAATGATGTTTCCGCCAAAGGCAGGACGAATCTGGTACAACAGGTTCTCGTAGTTCTTGTCTTGTTTTTTATCGAAATGGTTGCCAATCACCAAGCTGGTGCAGTCAGCGGTCAATCCACTATGCAGAGCCGATGAAACGCGCGGCCCCAAATCACGGCCAATGGAAGAAGCTCCCATCAAGGCGATCTGCGGTTTTTGCACTTCAAAAAGTTTAACAATGATGGAAGTATGCGGCATCGTGCTGTACGGATACAACCTTTTGTCATCGGCCACATATACCGTATCCACTCCATAAGGGAAGATTTGCTTTTCGATTCCGTCCAGCTTATGCCCAATGACAATGGCTTCCAACTGACACTTCAGTTCATTGGCCAGCGAACGGCCTTTGGTCATCAACTCCTGGCTCACTTCAGCGATCTGACCATCTTCTATCTCGCAGTATACAAATATGCTGTTCATAATTGATTTGTTAGGGTTTAACCAATGGTGTGACTTTCAATCAGCTCGCGCATCAAATTGTCGATCTCGCTATCAGCCGAGGTAATTACTTTTGCCGCCTTGGCCTGAAGAACAACATTCTCCACCGTTTTCACTTTCGTTGGTGAACCGGTCAGGCCAAGCTCTGCATGATCCACTTCAATGTCGTTGACTGTCCATTCAGGAATGTTCAGGTAAGGACGATCGCTGTATAAATGCAGGTAATCTTCGTTGGAGTTTTGCAGTTCGGTCACCGTTTTGGCATGCTTGTATTTCATCAATAATTTAGCATTCCGGGCACGGCAATCGGCTGCCGAACCATTCACGGTCATCACCATGGGTATCGGGCACGACACCGTTTCCACTCCCCGATCCAACCGCCGTTTCATGAACACCTTGCCTTTTTCAATTTTCTGCACTTCCTCCACATAGGTTACCTGAGGCAAGCTCAACTTTTCAGCGACCTGAGGCCCCACTTGCGCGGTGTCGCCATCAATCGCCTGGCGTCCGGCTACAATGATATCGAAATCCTCCACTTTCTTAAGTGCACACGCAATGGCGTACGAAGTAGCCAGCGTGTCCGATCCGGCAAAAGCGCGGTCGGTGAGCAAAATCCCGTCATCAGCACCACGAAACATTCCTTCACGAATAATTTCGACCGCGCGCCCCGGGCCCATGGTTAACAAGGTTACTGTCGATCCGGGAAACGAATCTTTGATTCGAAGTGCCTGCTCCAGCGCGTTTAAATCTTCCGGATTGAAAATCGCAGGCAAAGCTGCACGGTTAATTGTGCCGTCAGCTTTCATGGCGTCTTTGCCAACATTGCGGGTATCGGGTACCTGTTTGGCAAGAACGATAATCTTATAAGCCTTCATCGTATTTAAATTTGTCAGTTTTATTTATAGTCTCCGTCCAACGTTATCCGTTGACCAGCAAAGAGTGGTTATGACCAATTTTCTTTGCAAGGCAGGCAAATATAGCCAAACAAGCCAAAGATTTCAAGGATTGCAGCTGCCCCGGCGATTTCCACGATCAATTGACAATCTACTTTTTCAACACGAATATCACAATTGGTAGGAAACGCTCGCTAAAAATGTTATTCCATCAGCTTTTAGAACAATCAAACTATTTTTTCTAAAAATCATTTTCCTTTTCCGTAGAAAACTTATTTATAATCATTTTAATCTAGCCTGAACCGTTTCAACGATTGACGATTCCTGCCAAAAACAATCCGGATCCGCAACTTGTAAGCTGTTTCGAAAAGAATGTATTGTACAACACATTTCTAATAAAAAGTATTTTTTACTTTTGTCACAAACCCGAGGAGAAAAGGATTGGAAAACAAGCAACTTCATATGGAGCACGAACTGATTAAAAAGTTAAAGAAGGGCCATGTGCCGGCTTTCAACCAACTTTTTTATACCTACAGTTCCCGTCTTTACTACTTTGCCTATGGCTATTTGAAAAGTAAAGAGGATGCAGAAGGACTTGTTCAGGAAATTTTCAGTAAGATCTGGGAGAAAAGAGAACAGCTTGACGAGAAGCTTAATTTTAAATCGTACCTGTTTACAATCGCGTTCAATGCGATAAAGAAGCACTTCCGGCGTCAGGCTTATTTGAATCGCTATTTTGATCATACCGTCGCCACTGCCCCGGAAGCTTCTGTTTATGAAGATGTCGATTATGCTTCACTAAAAGCTTTGGTAGACAAACTAGTTGACAACATGCCCGAAAAACGAAAAGCCGTATTTCGAAAAAGCAGGTATGAAGGTAAAAATACACAGGAAATTTCTATGGAAATGTCAATCAGTAAAAGGACTGTCGAAAACCATTTGAACCAGGCTTTAAAGTATTTGCGGCAACATTTGAATCAAAAATATATCCCGGGAATCCTCTTTGCGATCTTGTTTCTCTAAAAAAATGATCTCACCACTAGGTGTAAACCCGTTGTTGTGGATATAACTATCCATAACACATCAATGATCACATAGATGAAAGATTTAGATGAAAATCGCATCAGGGAGTATTTCACATCACCAACCCAGCAAGATTGCAACTATGTGGAAGATGCCTTTTTCCTTCGGAAGAATGAAGAAGAACTAAAAAAAATTGCCAGTAAACAATGGGAAAATATTCAAGCCAAACCAGTCGATTTACAGCACATCCTGAATAAAATCCATTTCGACATCAACAGTAAAAAGGCTGAAAAATCGTTTGGCAACAAATTTCTCCATATTTATTATCGTGTAGCTGCCATACTGATTTTACCATTAATTATAGCCAGTGCCCTTGTTTGGAATAATACAAGTCCGTTCCCTGCAACTTATTCTGAACTTACAGCGCCGAAGGGTTCCAGGGTGCAGTTCGTCCTTCCCGATGGTTCAACAGGACATTTGAATAGCGGGTCGACCATCCGGTATGCATCTGATTTTAACACAAACCGGGGCGTGAAACTGTCAGGCGAAGGATATTTTAATGTTAAAAAAAATCAACGGTCCCCATTTGTAGTAGAAACCAAACATGCCAATATCAAAGTACATGGAACCCGATTTGATGTGTGTGCATACAAAACGGACGACAAAACAATAACCACCCTGGAGAGCGGATCGGTTGAAATTATCAATAAAACGACTTCCGCCTCAACAGTGTTAAAACCCGGACAACAAAACCAGTTTGATAACCGGAGTGGCAAAATGCAAAACCTCGAAGTAAACACCAAACTATACACTTCTTGGAAAGATGACTTGTTGCGTTTCGATAACGCCCCTTTTGGCGACGTTGTCAAAAAAATGGAACGATGGTATGGCGTGAAAATCATTTTGAATGAGAACCTTCAGGACTCAGAAAGTTATACGATGACCATTCAAACCGAAAGTTTACGGGAAACTTTACAATTGCTACAGTTGACAACACCCATGACCTATAAAATTGAAAATGAAATGGTTTATATCAAGCAAAAACAATAAGAACGTCTAAAAAAAGAAGGAAAGTGCTCGCAACACTTCCCTTCTACAAATTAAATCAATCCCCGAAAGGGTATGTTTAACCTCGTAATACAAACTTATGAAAAAAAAAGCATTGTGGAACAACGATGGACAACCGGATGGTTGGTCCTTATTAATTCGAATTATGAAACTAACGACCTTTCTACTACTGATTACGTTCATGGGGGTTCAGGCCACCGGTTATTCCCAGACAACTGAATTAAACCTGAAAGCTCAGAACTCGACCGTAAAGCAGATTTTACGGCAGATTGAAGATCAAAGTGAGTTTTTCTTCATGTATAACGACCGGAAAGTTGATGTAAACCGAAAGGTAAATATTGATTTGGAGAAAAAAAGCATTGACGAGATTCTGCAGTCACTTTTTGATGGCACCAATACCAGCTATCTTATTAAGGATCGTCAAATTGTATTGTATCTGAACAATGACAACGATTTTCTGAATCATGGAAGTTCGGGTTTTGTACAGAACATCCCGTCTGTTTCGGGCAAAGTTACTGATGAAACAGGTGAAGGGCTCCCGGGTGTTACAGTACTCGTCAAAGGCACAACGACAGGTACGATCACCGATCTAGATGGTAATTATCAATTGAATAACCTTCCGGAAGATGCAGTCCTCGTGTTTTCGTTTGTGGGCATGCAGTCACAGGAAGTCCCGGTTACCCGTTCGAGCGTTGACGTCGTTTTATCGGCCAGCACCATTGGCCTGGAAGAAGTGGTGGCGATCGGTTATGGAACGATCAAAAAAGGAGATGTCACCAGTTCCGTCGCAAGTGTAAAACCGGAAGACTTCAATAAAGGAGCTATGAAAGACGTTGGGCAGATGGTTCAGGGGAAAGTCGCAGGTTTAGCAATCACCAATCCTAGTGGTGATCCAACAGCAACAACGCAAATCAAATTACGTGGAACCAATACGATTGGTGGAGCGAACACCTCCCCTTTAGTGCTGATTGATGGCATCCCCGGGAACCTGAATACTGTTGCTCCAGAAGATGTTGAAAGCGTTGATGTATTGAAAGATGGTTCTGCTGCGGCAATATATGGCACACGCGGAAATAATGGGGTAATCCTGATTACAACCAAGCAGTTTAAAGCAACAGGCTCATCTATCAATAATGTGGAATATAACGCTTACATAAGCTCTTCTCAAATTGCAAAAGAACTTGACATGTTGAATGCAGAAGAATTCAAAGCCCTTTATCCGTCTGAAGATCATGGAAGCAATACAGATTGGTTAGAAGAAATAACACGAACACCATTTTCTCATGTGCATAACATCTCATTTCAAGGTGGGACGTCATCAACAAACTATATTGCAACTGCCAACTATAATTCATCGGAAGGGATTATGCTCAAATCAGCCAATGAAACATTTCAAGGACGTATTCAAGTCAATCACTATATGTTTGACAATAAATTACAATTTAAAATGGGCATGATTGGCAAAGTGAACAAATTCCCTTCAACCAGTAATAATGGCAGCTTCAATGGATATACATATCGTCAGGCAATTCTTTATAATCCGACAGACCCGGTAAAAAATGCAGACGGGAGCTGGTATGAGAATTTGAGCAAATTTGAGTATGAGAATCCTGTCGCCCGTTTAAACGAATGCAATGGGAATGTCAAGAATACAGAAACGCGTTATAATACTAACATCATATTTAAACCCGTCGAAGATTTAACTGTCAACGCTGTGTTTGCTTATGTTCGTACGAATCGTAATCATGGCTATTCTGAAACATTGAACCATGCCTCAGCTTTACGTGATGGATATGATGGTTGGTCTTCGGTAGGAGCCAACACAACGGCAAGAAAAATAGCAGAGATCACAGCCCGGTTCAAGAAGAAGCTGAACGATCATGATTTTAGCATTTTGGGAGGATATAGTTATGACGAATATGATTTCGAAGATATCTATTTTGCAAATTATGGATTCCAGGACGATTATTTCGGTGGTTGGCATAATATTGGGATTGGCTCAGCTTTGAAAGATGGAAAAGCGACCGCAAACTCTTCCAAATACACTTCCAACCTTATTGGGTTCTTTGGTCGAGGCACCTATGCATTTAAAAACAAATACTTGTTAATGGCCAGTCTACGCTACGAAGGCGCCAGCCAGCTTTGGGGAACAGATAACGAGTGGGGGCTTTTTCCGTCCGTTTCTTTAGGGTGGAGGATTACAGAGGAACCGTTTATGAAAAGCCAACGGATATTCGACGACCTTAAGTTTCGTATAGGATATGGCGTGACAGGATCTCAGCCAGGAGATTCTTTTCTCGGTGTTGCCATGTTCAAATATGATAAATATGCCTATGTAGATGGAGCCTGGCTTCAAACAATTGTTCCTGCATCCAATGCAAACCCGGAATTGAAATGGGAAGAAAAGAAAGAAACAAACATCGGATTCGATTTTTCCTCTCTACAAGGACGGCTGTCAGGAGCCATTGATGTTTACAGTCGGAAGGTTGATGGCTTGATTTACGAGTATACTGTTCCCACTCCCCCAAACGTTTACCCGACGACAGTGGCCAATGGAGGGGTAATGGAAAATAAGGGCTTCGAAATTTTAATTTCGGGCATTCCTGTTCAAACAAAAGATTTTGAGTGGAGAACAAATATTACCTTCTCGAGAAATGCAAATAAGCTTAAAAGCCTGGATGGCAGCGATTTTAAAACAGATTATGATTATTTCAATACCGGCTGGTTGGCAGAGCCTGTCAAAACTGAATCTCATCGTGTCCAGGTTGGTGAAAAAATTGGCAACTTCTGGGGGTTTAAGGTAGTAGATATTGATGATAAAGGGAAATGGATTTATGAAGATCGAAATGGAGATCACGTTGGGTATGACGATTTTTCCCGTGCCCCCGAAGAAAAGAAAGTGATAGGAAATGGACTTCCTTCCATTTATGCAGGCTGGAATAATAGTTTCCGATACAAAGACTTTGACTTAAGTATTACGATGCGTGGCGCATTCGACTACCAAATTATTAACGAAGCACGCATGTATTACGAGAATCCCAAAAATAGTCGTATGGAAAACCGTTTGAGTTCTGTTAATAATTTGATTTTTGGCAAATCTATTCTAAACACAGAAATTGATCCCGAGTTTAATAATTACTATGTAGAGGACGGTGATTATTGGAAGATTGACAATATCACATTGGGCTATACCTTGAACAAAGTTGGCAGGTATATCAAGTCAGTTCGTTTCTATGGATCAGTATTAAATGCATTCACATTTACAGGATACAAAGGCGTTGATCCTGAAGTGAGTAATGGAACCAGTGACTATGATGAATTGAATCCTGGCTACGACAATAGAGATCAATATCCCAGTATCAGGACATTTACATTTGGATTAGGTGTTAAATTCTAACTATAAATTTGTGTAAAATGAAAATAAATATATCAAAAGGGTTAAGTGTGCTGGTATTTTTCACGGCAATATTCACTTCATGTACCGAATTGAAAGATGACAGTTACGGAAATGTTATAGCTTCACAATACAATCCTCAAACAGATGCTGATATTAGCTACTTAGTAAATGCTGCATACGTGTCCTGGCGCGAAACCATGCTGCTTTGGAACGGAGTAGTAAGAGGCCAGGAGTTATGTGCCGATCAGGATGTAATACCTGCTCGTCCTAATGGATGGGTTGACGGTGGAATTTACAAAAGATGGCACCAGCATGCTTGGACAACCGATGACGACTCCGCCTGGCAACCCTGGACACGCACGTATAACGGAATAACTACATGTAACCGATTACTTTCACAAATTGAGGATGGGACTATCGGGCTAGAAGGGGATGCGAAAGAGAACTTAATTTCCGAATTGAAAGTTTTACGTGCTTCATATTATTATATTTTAGTTGATTTCTATGGCAATGTCCCCATCGTAACCGATTTTAAGAATGTGGATCTACCTCAACAAGCGTCACGCCTCGAAGTTTTTAATTTTATCATAAAGGAGATTACTGAAAATATAGATAATCTTTCCGAAGTCTCTCGTGGTTATTACTATGGACGTTTCAATAAATGGGCTGCTTACACATTGTTGGCAAAAATATATTTAAATGCCGAAGTATGGACAGAGACTGCTCATTGGGAAGATTGCATTGAAGCCTGCAATGAAGTAATTACTTTTGCGGAAAATACAGGAGAATATGCATTGGAAGACAATCAAAAGGATGTATTCATCACAAACAATGAAAACTCCAAAGAGATTATTTTTGCGCTTCCAGAGGATGAAATTTATGTGACAGACTGGAATGCATTCGACTTTCACTTATATACACTGGCTTCAGAAAATCAGGCGACCTACAACTTTACGAACGTACCTTGGGGTGGAGTTTGTGCCATTCCCCAGTTCATTAGCACGTTCGATCCGGATGATGCCCGCTTAAAAGAAAACTTTATCTATGGACAACAATATACAGCTTCCGGAGAAATTCTTACACGTAGCGATAATGGAGAACCAATGAGTTATACCAAAGGTGTACCCAGCATTGATGAGTCAACAATGTATGATGGCTATCGTTGGGGTAAGTTTGAGTATGCCATTGGGAGTACGAACCGCTTAAGCAACGACTGGCCTTTATTTCGTTATGCAGACATTCTGTTAATGAAAGCAGAGTGTTTAATGAGAACCGATCAACCTGGAGCTGGAGATTTGGTAACAAAAGTTCGTGAAAGAGATTTCAAAGATAACCCTGAAAAAGCAGTTATAACAGATGCGGAATTAGAAGTAGGGAGTGGATATGATTATGGACGTCGTGATACCTATGAGACAACTTATGAAGGTGGTGATGATATTGAGTATGGAAGATTCTTAGATGAGCTGGGATGGGAATTCTGCCAGGAAGGCCGTCGCCGTCAAGACCTGATCCGATTCGGTGTATTTACCACTAAATCTTGGTTTTCACATAATGCAAGTAGCAGCTACAGAAATCTATATCCGATTCCAAACCAAGCATTATTGACAAACTCAAATTTGACGCAAAACCCCGGATATTAAGAGGTAATATTATGAAGAATTAGTGAGGAGTTTTTTGAAGTTTCCTCACTTTTCCTTTTTAAGTAAAATAAAACCATTGACCGATGAAAAAAATCTTATATCTGATTTCTGTATTTCTGGCTTTTTGGATGGCCGGCTGCTCTCCCCATGGGTATGAAAAAACTCAGTACGGACTAAAAATAACAGTTGACTCGACTGACATTGAAATTCAATTTTTCTCTCCAAAAATTGCCCGTATACTGAAATCAAAAACCGGTTTTTCCTATGAAAAGAAAAGCCTGACTGTGATTAAAGAAGCCAAAATGGTTCCTCTTGAGATTAAAAAAATAGGCGATTTGCTGACGCTTTCAACCGGCGAGATGAACGTGCTGGTGAATAAAACAACCGGTGCAGTCCGGTTTGAAGATGCTACTGGAAATCTTCTGTTAGCTGAAAAAGCAAACGGAAGCACTTTTACTTCAACATTGGATCTGAATGCCGCCACATTTGAGGTGAAACAGGAATTTCAACTGGAAACGGACGAAGTGATTTACGGTTTGGGACAGTTGCAGGAACGGCGCATGTCGCAGCGCAACCAGACCGTTCGCCTGATCCAGGATAACAAGAAAACGGTAATCCCTTTCATTCAATCGAATAAAGGTTACGGCCTTTTCTGGGACAATTATTCGCCAACCATATTTGTCGACAGCGAGGTTGTAACAAGTTTTGACTCGGAAGTGGGTGACTGTATGGACTACTATTTCATGCTGGGAGGTAATGCCGACGGGGTAATTGCCTGTATGCGTGAACTGACGGGCCAGGTGCCGATGTTTCCTTATTGGGCTTACGGATTTTGGCAAAGCAAAGAGCGTTACAAAAGCCAGGATGAAACTGTCGGAGTGGTAAAAAAATACCGGGAGTTGGGCATCCCGCTTGATGGAATCATCCAGGACTGGCAATATTGGGGCGACAACTTCCACTGGAATGCAATGGAATTCCTGAATCCTGAGTTCTCCGACGCTAAGAAAATGATTGATGAGGTGCATGATTTAAACGCGCATATCATCATTTCCTGTTGGGCATCTTTTGGGCCTCTGACGAAGCAATACAAGATACTGGAAGGAAAAGGGATGTTGATGGATTTCAAAACCTGGCCTCCCAGTTCAGAAGACGTTTGGCCGCCGGATCCCGAGAAACCATCGGGTGTAAAGGTGTACGACGCTTACCATCCTGAAGCCCGAGACATTTATTGGGACCACCTGAATAATGGTATCTTTTCGTTGGGCATGGATGGCTGGTGGCTTGACTCATCAGAGCCGGATCACCTGGATATCAAAGACGAAGATTACAACAACAAGACTTACCTTGGTTCTTTCCGCCGGGTCCGGAATGCTTTCCCGCTGGAACATGTGGGCGGTGTGTTCACCCATCAAAAAGAAACTGCTGCCGATAAACGGGTCTTTATTCTTACCCGTTCAGCATTTGCAGGACAACAACGTTATGGAGCCAACTCCTGGTCAGGTGATGTGGTAACCGATTGGGATGTTCTTAGAAAGCAAATTTCGGCAGGCCTGAACTTCTCACTTTGCGGTATTCCTTACTGGAATAGCGATATTGGTGGCTTTTTTGTGTGGAACTTTCCCGGTGGCGTGAAGAACAAAGCTTTCCACGAAATTTATGTGCGTTGGTTGCAATTTGGAACTTTCTGTCCTATGATGCGCTCTCATGGTACCGATACACCGCGAGAAATATACCAGTTTGGAAAAACCGGAGACTGGACCTACGATGCTATTGATAAATATATCAATCTCCGTTATCGATTGTTACCCTATATTTATTCTACCTCTTGGGATGTAACAACCAACAGTTCAAGCATGATGCGTGCCTTAGTGATGGATTTTGCCGGAGATAAAAGAGCGCTGGATATCGACAATCAATTTATGTTTGGCAAATCGATCCTCGTTTGTCCGGTTACCGAACCGATGTATGTGAAAACGAAAAAAGAGGACAATAAATATGTTGATCCGGTTGAGGATTTCAGTGAGGTAAAATCTACTTCCGTTTATTTGCCAGCGAATACCCAATGGTTCGATTTCTGGACCGGCAAACAATATACTGGAGGGGAGATCATTGAACGAGAAACGCCCATTGACATCATGCCCCTTTTCGTAAAAGCTGGGGCAATCGTGCCTTGGGGGCCCGATGTGCAATATGCGTCTGAAAAGGAAGCTGACGATATGGAAATCCGGATTTACCCGGGAGCTAATGGTGAATTCAGGCTATACGAAGATGAAGGCGATAATTATAACTATGAAGAAGGTGTTTATTCAACCATTTCCTTCAAATGGGATGATCAGCAAAAAACGTTCAGCATTTCAGATCGTCAGGGTGAATTTCCCGGAATATTATCCGAACGCCGGTTCCGCTTGGTGCTGGTAGATGAAAAAAATGGTACTGGTATGACGGAAAGTCAGCCGGTAAAAACGATAACTTACACCGGTGAAAGGATAACGGAGCAACTTTAAAAAGCAATATATCATGAACCCAAACCGCAGAAACTTTCTAAAAAAGGCCTGCGCCGCAGGAGGTTGTTTCTGCGGCTTTACCTCCTTGGTGAGTGGATCCACAAGCCCTTCGGTTGGTGCGGAAAAGCATAATCCCAATAAAATACTGATGCAGGAATGGATTTCAACCCTCATGCTCAGTCTGGAAGAACAAACCGACGAGGAGGTGTCACGCCAAATCATGAAAAAATGCGCGCGTGCGCACTACGATCAGTTGAAGATGGATGAAGTACTGCAAGTTTATGTCGGTAATTTGAAAAAGTTTATCCAATTTTTGAAAAGCAATTGGAATTGGGTAATTACTTTCGACGAAGAGAAGCAGATTGTCCTTGCCGACGAAAACAAAAACATTTGTGTTTGTCCTTTGGTAAACCAAAAAGAAGGAGTACGATCTGCTGTATTGTGCTACTGCTCTGAAGGCTTTGCCGAACTGATGTTTTCGCGAGTGACGGGTAAACCGGCCGAAGCCAGGATCATTTCGTCCATCCATCGGGGCAATGATCGATGTAAATATGAAATCAAGTTAACCTGATAGTTTTGTTATGAAGATCAAATCACTTTTATTCTTACTCTGCTTTTATCCGTTGTCCCTATTTGCTCAAAACGGCCAACTACAGTTATTTCATCTTTCCAATGTCAAGTTGCTGGACAGTCCGTTTAAGCAGGCTATGCAAACCGACCTGCAATACATTCTGGAAATAGATGTGGACAAACTGCTGGCACCCTACCTGCGCGAAGCCGGATTAGAACCTAAAGCCGAAAGTTACACCAACTGGGAAAACACCGGCTTGGATGGCCATATTGGCGGGCACTACCTTTCGGCCTTAGCCATGATGTACGCCTCAACCGGCGACGAACGGATGAAGGAACGCATGGATTACATGCTTTCGGAACTGAAGCGTGCCCAGGACCAACATGCCGATGGATACCTGGGAGGCGTTCCGGGCGGGCGTGCCATTTGGGATGAAATTGCCAACGGAAATATTGACGCCGGTTCATTCAGTTTGAATAAAAAGTGGGTTCCGCTTTACAACATCCATAAAATATATGCCGGCCTCCGCGATGCCTATCTCTTTGGCGAAAGCGAACAAGCCAGGGAAATGCTCATCAAGCTAACGGACTGGGCCATTCAACTGGTGTCCAATTTAAGCGAAGAACAAATTCAGGACATGTTGCGCAGCGAACACGGTGGGTTGAATGAAGTTTTTGCCGATGTGGCAGCCATCACCGGTAATGAAAAATACCTGAAACTGGCCCGTCAATTTTCGCATCAGCATGTGTTGCAACCGCTGCTACGACATGAGGATAAGCTCACCGGCATGCATACCAACACGCAAATTCCAAAAGTGATTGGTTTCAAACGAATCGCCGATGTTGACGGCGATGAGTCGTGGTCCGATGCTGCGCGCTTCTTCTGGGAAACGGTGGTGAAAAACCGCTCGGTATCCATTGGAGGCAACAGCGTCCGCGAGCATTTTCATCCGATTGACGACTTTTCAGAAATGATTGCCAGCGAACAGGGACCGGAAACCTGCAACACCTACAACATGCTTCGCCTGACCAACCAGTTGTTCCTGACAGAACCGAAGGGAGAATACATGGACTATTACGAGCGGGCCTTGTACAACCATATTCTGTCCACCCAAAATCCGCAGCATGGCGGCTTTGTTTATTTCACCCCCATGCGGCCCGGGCATTACCGGGTTTACTCGCAACCACACACCAGTTTTTGGTGTTGTGTGGGTTCCGGGCTTGAAAATCACACCAAATACGGCGAGCTGATTTACGCACACAGCGACAACGATCTTTACGTCAACTTGTTTATCCCTTCAGTCTTAAGCTGGAAGGATAAAAATGTAGAAGTCATCCAGCAAACTCGTTTTCCAGATGAAGGAAAAACTTCGTTAACCATCAACCCTAAAAAGAAGCAGGCATTCAAACTGTACCTTCGCTACCCGGGCTGGGTTTCGGCAGGCGACTTGAAAATTTCGGTAAACGGAAAAGACCAACAGGTGACAGCTTCTCCAGGCGAATTTGTGGTGATTGACCGAAGCTGGAAAAAAGGTGATGTGGTGAACTTGGAAATGCCCATGCAAACACGCCTGGAGCAACTGCCCGACGGCGAAAATTTCTACACCATTCTGCACGGACCAATTGTACTGGCAGCCAAAACGGATACCACCGACATGATTGGTCTATATGCTGACGACAGCCGGGGAGGACATATTGCGCATGGCGAAAAATATCCCTTGCAAAACATGCCTGTAATTTTAAGCGAGCCGGACCAAATCCTCGAAAAAATCAAACCAGTTGAAGGCGAGCCGCTGACTTTCACCATTGACCAGCTGCAACCCGAAAAATACAGCGACCTCCAGTTGATTCCCTTTTTCCGCTTGCACGAATCACGCTATGTATTATACTGGCAAGTAGAAACAGCCGAAAAGTATGAACAAATGCAAAAAGGGCTGGCTGCCGAAGAGGCAGCAAAACAGCAGTTAACAGGCCAAACAATCGATGTGGTTTTTCCGGGCGAACAACAGCCGGAGTCGGATCATTTTATCAAAAGCGAAAAGTCGCAAATTGGAGTAACCCAAGGACGCCACTGGCGCAATGCCCAAGGATGGTTCAGCTATGAGCTCGATAATAAAGACAGGAAGGCCAGAAAACTTCGCGTGATGTATTTTGGGTTGGACAACAACCGGCATTTCAATATTCTGGTGAACGGTCAATTAATTGCTGAAGTTAATTTGGATGGAAGCAAAGGCTTTGAATTTTTCACGGAAGACTACACCATTCCGGAAGAGATTCTAGAGCAGTCCGTTGGAAAATTGAGAGTGAAGTTTGAAGCGGATTCCGGCTCAATAACCGGCGGAATTTATGAAGTGCGGTTGATGAAGTAGGTAATCAACAAAAAGAAAATGTTTTCGTCCATCCTCTAAAAAGTATTTAATACTTTTATTATTTTTGAAGCAAATCCTAAATATTAAACTTATGAAGAAGAAGATTTTTTACGCGTTCATGCTGTTTACTCTTTTCAGCCTGGGAACCATTGGACAAACCACCCTGCACCTGCACACCGATCAGGCAGAGACAAAAATAAACCGGGAGATTTACGGACACTTTGCCGAGCACCTCGGTCGTTGTATTTATGGCGGCATTTATGTGGGTGAAGATTCTGAAATTCCGAATATCCGCGGATTCCGCGAAGATCTTGTCTACGCGTTAAAAGACATGGAGATTCCACTCTTACGCTGGCCGGGAGGCTGTTTTGGCGACACCTACCACTGGAAAGATGGCATTGGCCCCAAACACGAGCGCCCCTCCATGGTGAATGTTCACTGGGGTGGTGTTACCGAAGACAACAGCTTTGGAACGCACGAATTCCTTGAATTCTGTGAGTTGATTGAAGCCGAACCTTACATCAACATCAATGTGGGTTCAGGCACCGTTCAGGAAGCTTCGGAATGGGTGGAATATGTGACCTCAAACAACATTAGCCCCATGACGGACTTGCGGAAAAAGAATGGCCGTGAAGAGCCCTGGGATGTCAAATACTGGGGAATTGGTAATGAAAACTGGGGTTGTGGCGGAAACATGACACCCGAGTATTACGCCGACTTGTACAACCGTTTTGCCGGTTACTGCCGGGGCGATCTGTATCGCATCGCGGGCGGCCCAAATGTGGACAACTACAACTGGATGGAAGTACTGATGGAAAAAACCACCCGCCACCGTCACTTGGTCCAGGGTGTTTCGTTGCACAATTATACCTTTACCAATAGCTGGACCAACAAAGGATCGGCAACCGATTTTGATGAAAGTGGCTGGATTTCTGTTTTAAACAATACACTAAAAATGGAAACCTTGGTGGAACGCCATTCAACCATCATGGATAAATATGATCCCAATAAAGAAATCGGGCTGATCGTTGATGAGTGGGGAAACTGGTTTAATGTGGAGCCCGGCACAAACCCGGGATTCCTCTACCAGCAAAATACCTTACGTGATGCACTGGTTGCCGGCATCAACCTCAACTTGTTCAACAACCATGCCGACCGGGTAAAAATGTCGAACATTGCGCAGACGGTCAACGTGTTACAATCGGTTATTCTAACCAAGGACGAGGAGATTGTGTTGACGCCAACTTATTATGTGTTTAAAATGTATGCCGTTCACCAGGATGCGACCCTGATTCCGATGAACCTGAAAACCGGCCAATACGAATATAATGGACAATCAGTTCCTTCGGTTTATGGATCGGCTTCAACCAAAGATGGGGTGGTTTCCATCACGTTGTGTAACCTCAACCCCAACAAGGCTGAAAACATTGATCTGACCATTACCGGACAGGATTTTGCTTCTTCAACCGGGCAAATGATTACGGCTGAAAACATGAACGATTACAACGACTTTGGACAAGACGAAAAAGTCACCCTAAAATCGTTTGAGGTGAAAAAACCAAAAAATGGAAAAGTGAGCGTTGAATTACCTGCCAAATCGGTGGTGCTGGTTCAGCTTCAATAAGCATAGGTTAAAAAAAAGAAACGGGAGCCCATTGGGTTCCCGTTTCTTTTTGCTATTCGCTTTCGCCCCGGATTTCCACCCTTCGGATTTTCCCGGAGATGGTTTTAGGCAGTTCCGTAACAAACTCCACCATTCGCGGATATTTGTAAGGGGCGGTGATATTTTTTACATGCTCCTGGATTTCTTTAACCAAGGCTTCTGATCCCGGCTGGTATTCGGGTGCCAACACAATGCTGGCTTTCACCACCTGACCACGCACCTCGTCGGGTGCAGCAGTCACGGCACACTCCACTACCGCCGGATGTTCCATCAAGGCACTTTCCACCTCGAAAGGGCCAATCCGATAGCCCGAGCTTTTAATTACATCGTCGGTGCGACCGACAAACCAGAAATAGCCATCTTCGTCGCGCCACGCCAAATCGCCGGTATGATAGTAGCCACCGTGCCAAACCGACTTGGTCCTTTCTTCATCACGATAGTATTCTTTGAAAAGTCCGACAGGAACTTCCTCGCTGGTACGAATGATAATCTCGCCAATTTCGCCATCCTCGCACAGCCGATCTTCAGGATGTAGTAACTGAACATCGTAGATAGGATTTGGAATCCCCATCGAACCGGCCTTGGGATCCATCCAAGGGAAGGTCGCAATGGCCAACACCGTTTCTGTTTGGCCAAAGCCCTCCATCAATCGCAGTCCGGTCAGTTTAAGAAAGCGGTTATACACTTCTGCATTCAGTGGCTCACCGGCCACCGTGCAATATTTCAGCGATGACAAATCGTATTGCGAAAAATCTTCGCGAATCATAAACCGGTACACCGTTGGCGGCGCACAAAAGGTGTTGATCTTATACTGGCTGATCACCTGAAGGATATCGGACGGATGAAACTTCTCATGATCGTATACAAACACCGCAGCTCCGGCCAGCCACTGTCCATAAAGCTTTCCCCACACTGCTTTTCCCCATCCGGTATCAGCCACTGTTAGGTGCAGGTCGTTTTCCTTAATGTTATGCCAATACGAAGCAGTGGTAATGTGTCCCAGCGGATAGGTAAAATCATGTGCCACCATTTTAGGGTTTCCGGTAGTTCCGGAAGTGAAATATAAAAGCGAGATCGACGAGTTACTTGAAGCAGCTTCCGGCCTTACAAACTCAGATGACTGTGTTGTTCCGATCGAAAAATCATCCCAGCCTTCCGGCACTTCTGGACCAATAGATATACGATGTTTGATGCTTGGCGACTCGTCCATGGCCAAATCTATCTGTTCCAAAACGTCTGTTTCGCCAACAGCAACAATGGCTTTTATTTCGGCCGAATTATTCCGGTACACCAGGTCTTTCTTTTTCAGCAAATGCGTGGCTGGAATACAAACCGCGCCCAATTTGTGCAGGGCAATAATGGAAAACCAAAATTCAAACCGACGTTTCAAAATCAACATCACTTTGTCGCCAGCCCCGATGCCTAACGACTGCAAGTAAGCAGCCGTTTGATCCGTGTACATCTTCATATCGGCAAAAGTAAACTCCCGATAGCCACCCTGATCGTTAGTCCACACCAAGGCCAGCTTTTCCGGCTCCAGGCGGGCATATTCATCTACCACGTCGTAGCCAAAGTTAAAATTGTCAGGAACCTGTATTTTCAGGTTCGCAGTAAAATCAGCCAGTCCGTCAAACTGCACTTTCTTCAAATATCGTTCACCTAATATCATTGTTCTGTTTTAAAAATCATGGCTAAAAACTTGGCTTCCTTTCCTTCGAGCGCCCGTACGCGATGCGGCAAAGACGAATCGAACCAGATGGAGTCGCCTTCATTCAGGATGAGTTCTTTTCCGTTGAGTACCAGTTGTAACTTTCCGCTCCAAACCAGGTTGAACTCCTGTCCTTGGTGCTGATATCCAGTTCCCGCTTCATAATCAGGATTGGGATTGGGATCCACGGTGACCACAAAAGGTTGGGCTTTCTTGCCAATGAAACTTTCGTTTAAGGCTTGATACCGGTATTCTTTCCGCCGTTTAACCACCGAACCGGTTCCTTTCCGGGTAACCGAGTAACCTTGCATGTGCGGAACATCGCCTGTAAGCAGGGTTGTCAACTCAATTTGATAGACCGACGAAAACCGATACAGGAAACTGACCGGAATATCTGATTCTCCACTTTCATACTGCCTATAAAGCGCTGGCGAAATACCGCAAGCCTGGGCACAATCGGTCTCCGACAGGTTAAGCGCATCACGCAGTCCTTTTAGCCGCTCGGCTATTTGTTGAATTTTAATATTCATATTTGGTCTTTTTTATAAAAGAAGAAGTGACGAGAGCCACTTTTTTCTATTCCCTAAAAATAGAAAATCTATCGGGAAACAGACCATCTTTGACAAATTCTGATTCAAAAAGATGTGAACATACAACTTAATGGAACAATTTGTTGTTGGTAACTTGTTTCGGAATCTGCTGGCGAGATATGATTGGTCTAATTGTTGACCCATTCGGCTCAATAAATTGGGCTACCTTCCTTAAAAAAAGGAACCGCCTGAGTTCTTAGCCATTGGGTGCCGCGGTTTCCGAACCGCGATCTATTCTTCTTCGTTAGTAACCACAGATTTTATGGATGATAAGGATTTGAGGGGGCATAACCTGTCAGCCATTTCTAATATTAACCACAAATGCACGAATGAATAACTCCGATGAGAAGTATCTGCGGCAAGACAAACTCAACCCACTCCGGGGTTGCCCATTCTCAATTGTCCGCTGACCCCCGAGCTTCGCACGGGGTGATGAACATTTCACTCCTTCGAAGTTCTGCTGGTAAGCCGATGAAGGAGACAACCCGTAAGAGTTTAATACTCATCAGAAATCACAACAATCAGCGTCCGATATGTTAGACACTGATTGTTATGATTTATGATGCTTTTTCTGATTTTCGAATTCGATTGATTGAGGCCCGATGCTTACCACTCCATTTTTATCACTTCGCTGCCGGCCAGCAGAAAGGCGCCGGTGCCATATACTTCCCAGCTATCGTTGGTGAAATTGGCTCGGGGATCGGCTCCAATGGGTTGGGTCCAGCCCACATGTCCGTCCGCCTGAATCAAGCCATTCAATCCAATCCAGGCTTTCTCCACCACTGGTTGATATTCGGCTTTGTCGAGCAAGCCATTGTTGACTCCCCATGCCAAAGCGTAAGTAAAAAACCCTGAGCCACTCGCCTCGCCTCCCGGATAAGATTTAGGATCGAGCAAGCTGGCGCGCCACAAACCATCCTCCTGCTGAAGCGATTTAATCTTCTCAGCCATTTTCAAAAACTGATCCTCATAAAAGGCACGGTTTTCATAATCCGCAGGCAATTCTTCCAGCACACGAACCAAGCCTCCCATCACCCAACCATTACCACGCGACCAGAATATTTTTTCACCATTGACTTCATATTTGGGTTCTTTCCAATTGGTCTGATACTTCATATCGCGGGCATACAGATTTTCCTCCTGATCGAAAAGCAAGTCATAGGTTTCCATAAAAAGCCGGTCACTAAACTCCAGGTATTGGGGTTCGTCCAAGGTCAACCCCAGTTTGACCAAAGCAGGAGGAGCCATAAACAAAGCATCACACCACCACCAGGTAATCGGGCGTATTTCGCCGGTTTCATAAGGGGTTGCCATAATTTCATCCACTGTTTCGCGGAAAGGCTCAATCATCTTCTTATCCTTTTCAATTCGGTATACATCAATGTAGGTTTGACAAATTGCGTGATCATCGGCATGTTGCAAGCGTGGACCGGGCTTCCATTCGTTAGCCTCTCCCATGTCAATCATGGCATTCCACAGCTTTTTTGAGCCGGTAGTTTCCCAAGCTGCAAAAACCCCGGCATAAAAAGCCCCGTTGGTCCAATCATACAATTCATGCTTGGGGTAATTCAACTGCCAATAAGCAGCTTTATTCATGGTCCTTTTGATATGTCGCGGCTTAAAAAACTTGTCGGTATTTTGTGCATTTAGTGTTGCTGCAAAGAAAACCATCAGAAAAAAGGAAAGGATCTTTTTCATAACAAATTGGAATTAGGTTTAATCAACTTTTCAAAAATAACAAATTAATGCAATCGATTGCCATGTGAACTCTAAATTAAAAAATGAATAATAATCCACCCTAAAGTAATAATTTGTCAGTTTTGTGTTTGGTACACTTTCATTTTATCGCTATACTTGCAGCACAAAATAAAAACGAAATGAATAACAAACTTGGACATTACGGCCATCATCACCACAACCTATTTAATGGTAGGCCGTAATTCTTTTGTTTTGTTTTAAGAATATGAACCCAAAGAAGGCTTACCGAAAGGTAGGCCTTTTTTATTGAACTTAAAATAATATGACACAGTTGAGAATTGCGATCCAGACGAAAGGCAGGTTAAATGAAGATTCCATGCAACTCATGGAAGAAGCCGGCATAAAAATTAACCTTGGAAAACGGAAGCTTTTGGCAGCCGCCAAGAACTTTCCCCTCGAAGTGCTTTTTCTTCGTGATGATGATATTCCTCAAGCAGTAGCCGATCGGGTAGCCGATATTGGCATTGTTGGCGAGAATGAAATGTTAGAAAAAAGGCAAAACGTCAGAATCATCAAACGACTGGGTTTTAGCAAATGCCGCTTAAGCTTGGCGATTCCAAAATCGGAAGACTACCCCGGAATTGAATGGTTTAATGGTAAAAAGATTGCCACCTCGTATCCGGTGATATTGAAAGATTTTCTAGATAAAAATAAGGTGACGGCCGACATTCACGTGATTTCGGGCTCCGTAGAAATTGCCCCCGGAATTGGATTGGCCGATGCAATTTTTGATATTGTCAGCTCGGGTTCAACGCTGGTGTCTAACCGGTTGAAGGAAGTGGAAGTTGCCCTGTATTCCGAAGCAGTTTTAGTGGCTCCCGAAACCCTTTCTCCCGAAAAACAAGCCATTGTCGATGAAATGATCTTCCGCATGGAATCGGTTGAACGTGCCAAAGGTAAAAAGTACATTTTGCTGAATTCGCCGAACAACAAGATTCAGGAAATATCGGCCATTCTTCCGGGAATGAAAAGCCCGACGGTAACGCCACTGGCCGAAGAAGGCTGGAGCTCGCTGCACTCGGTCATTGCCGAAAACGACTTTTGGGAAATCATTGGCAAGCTAAAAGCGGCCGGTGCACAGGGCATTCTGGTGGTCCCCATTGAAAAGATGATTTTTTAATCAGCCTGCCAACGACAAATTCGAACGACTAAAGTTTTCAATTCAAATACTGACGCATGAAACGCTACTCAAATCCTGATAAAATAAGCTGGTCACAGATTCTTGAACGTCCGCTATTCAATGCTGCTGGCCTGACCGGAAAAGTCAAAGCCATTCTGGATGAAATCAAATCGGATAGCATGCCGGCTATTCAAAAATTCACTGAGCAATTTGACGGAGTTTCCATTCGTGAATTTGCGGTAACTGATGCTGAAATCGCGGAAGCCAGCCAATTGGTGGATGCTGAATTGAAAGCAGCAATTGAAGTCGCTGCATCGAACATCCAGCAGTTTCACACCAATCAGAAAACTGAATTGAAAAAGATTGAAACCACACCGGGCGTTGTATGCTGGCAAAAAGCCGTGGGTATCGAAAAAGTGGGTCTGTATATTCCGGGCGGATCAGCGCCGCTTTTTTCAACCGTACTCATGTTGGGAATTCCGGCTAAAATTGCCGGGTGCAGAGAGATTGTCTTATGCACTCCGCCAAACAAGGAGGGAAAAATTCATCCTGCCATTCTGTTTGCAGCCAAACTGGTGGGGGTTACGAAAATATTCAAACTGGGAGGAGTACAGGCGATTGGGGCATTAGCATACGGTGCAGGTCCGGTTCCTAAAGTCTCCAAAATATTTGGCCCGGGCAACCAGTATGTCATGGCAGCCAAACAACTGGTTAGCATTAGCGATGTGGCCATCGACATGCCCGCCGGACCATCCGAAGTAGCCGTTATGGCTGATGAAACGGCCAATCCTGCTTTTATTGCTTCCGACCTGCTTTCGCAAGCCGAACACGGCCCAGATTCGCAGGTGGTATTGGTATGCAATTCTGAAAAGCTGGTGGATGAAGTTGAAGCAGCACTAACCCAACAACTGGCTGAATTGAGCCGGATGGAAATTGCCACAAAGGCCTTGAGTCATAGTATTGCCATTGTTTTGAACAACGAAGAGGAAATGATTCAGATGATCAACGAATATGCGCCCGAGCACCTGATCCTCTCGATGAACAATTACCTGAAGGTGGCTGAAAAGATAGTCAATGCCGGATCGGTCTTCCTGGGGAATTACACACCAGAAAGTGCCGGTGATTACGCTTCGGGAACCAATCACACCTTGCCAACCAATGGCTGGGCGCGATCCTTTAGCGGCGTTAACCTGGACAGCTTCATGCGAAAGATCACCTTCCAGGAAATCACCCAAGCAGGCATCCAAAACCTGGGCCCGGTCATTGAAAAGATGGCCGCAGCCGAACAATTGGACGGACATAAAAATGCTGTTAGCTTAAGATTGAAAAGCCTTAAATAATCACCGGCCTTTTCCTCCCCTGCAAAGAGGAGGTGTCCCGATTTATCGGGACGGAGGGGTCAACTTATAAACAAAATGAACTTAGAAAAACTCATACGCACAAACATCAAAAACCTGAAACCCTATTCATCAGCCCGTGATGAGTACACTGGCGAAGCCATGGTTTTTCTCGATGCCAACGAAAATCCGTTTAACGAACCCTACAACCGCTACCCGGATCCGCTACAACGAAAAGTGAAAGAAAAGATCGCCGGCATCAAGGGCTGCGAGCCGTCGCAAATCTTCCTTGGAAATGGAAGCGACGAACCCATCGATCTGCTGTTTCGTGCATTTTGCGAGCCGGGACAAGACAACATGGTGACGATCGATCCAACCTACGGCATGTACCAGGTTTCGGCAGATATCAACAATGTGGAAGTTCGGAAAGTCCGATTGAATCCGGATTACAGCTTTTCGGCAGACGCGCTTTTGGAAAAATCGGATGACCAAACCAAACTGATTTTCATCTGCTCGCCCAACAACCCCACCGGCAATTTGCTCGACAAAAGTGAAACGATCAAACTCATCCAAAGCTTTTCAGGATTAGTAATTATTGATGAAGCTTACATTGATTTTGCTCCGGGAGCCAGCCTGCTGGCCGAACTGAATCAACACAAAAACCTGGTCATTCTTCAAACCTTTTCCAAAGCCTGGGGAATGGCCGGAATCCGTCTGGGAATGGCCTTTGCCAGTCCGGAAATCATCCGGATCTTCAACAAAATCAAGTATCCGTACAACATCAACATGCTCACGCAACAAAAAGCATTGGAACTCATTGAACAGGAACCGGATAAAAACCAATGGGTGGACTTGCTCATCGCGGAACGGAAAAAGCTGGCGGCACAACTCAACAGCTTCCCGTTTGTTGTAAAAGTATTTCCTTCGGATGCCAATTTCCTCTTAGTTAAAATGTACGATGCCCGTGGCATTTATGACTTTTTGGTTGAAAATGGCATCATTGTCCGCGACCGCTCAAAGGTAGTTTTGTGCGACGACAGCCTTCGCATAACTGTAGGATCAACCGAAGAAAACCAAATCTTGCTGGAGAAGCTGAATGAACTGATTTGAAAAAAGTCCATCTCCCTCTGACCTCGTCATTCCGAACTTGTTTCGGAATCTGTCGGAATTCCGGGAAAGATCCTGAAACAAGTTCAGGATGACGTTTCACTAACAAACGCTCTTGTTTAATGACAACATCAAAATACTCATATGAAGAAGGCATTATTTATCGACCGCGACGGCACGCTGATTTGTGAGCCCGAAGACGAACAAATTGACTCGCTCGAAAAGCTGGAATTTCTTCCCCAAGTTTTCCGAAACATGCATTTCATTGCCAAAAACCTGGATTACGAATTGGTGATGGTGACCAACCAGGATGGTTTGGGAACGGATTCCTTCCCAGAGGAAACCTTCTGGCCTGCTCACAACAAAATGCTTCAGGCTTTTGAAAACGAAGGCGTTGTTTTTAATGACATCCTGATCGACCGGAGCTTTCCTGAAGACAAGGCGCCAACCCGCAAACCCCGAACCGGCTTGTTGGGAAAGTACCTGGATGGTAGTTACGATCTGTCCAACAGTTTTGTCATTGGTGATCGCCTGACAGATATTGAACTGGCAAAAAACCTCGGGGCAAAAGGTATTCTGATCAATGATGGTTCGTTAACGGATGAGCTGAAAAAGCAGGGGCTGGAACAATTTTGTACGCTGGTCACCACCAGTTGGGATACTATTTACGCCCGGGTTGCCGCTCCCGAACAAACAGCCAAAGTAGAGCGCAACACCAAGGAAACGCAGATCCAAATTGAGCTCAATTTGGATGGCACCGGAAAAGGCGACATCAACACAGGACTGCACTTTTTCGATCACATGCTCGACCAAATTGCCCGCCACGCCGGCGTTGATTTGATCATCCAAGTGAACGGTGATTTGCAGGTAGATGAACACCACACCATCGAAGATACCGGACTGGCACTGGGAGAAGCTTTCAAGCTGGCCTTGGGTGACAAACGCGGCATTGAGCGCTACGGCTACAGCCTGCCTATGGATGACTGCCTGGCGCAGGTAGCCCTCGACTTTGGCGGCCGCCCCTGGATTGTTTGGGATGCTGAGTTTAAGCGTGAAAAAGTAGGCGATATGCCAACCGAAATGTTCTTTCACTTCTTCAAATCATTTTCCGACACATCGCTTTCAAACATCAACATCAAAGCGGAAGGCGAGAATGAACACCATAAAATTGAGGGAATCTTTAAAGCACTGGCCCGCGCCATTAAAATGGCCATTAAAAAAGATGTGTTTAACTTTGAACTGCCTTCAACCAAAGGCGCATTATAGTTTTTAATATATGAAGAGTATCAAACCCTTACGTGAGAAAAAGAATACAGCCATTCTGTTGATTCACTGCCCCGACAAGCAGGGGATACTGGCTACCGTTACTGAGTTTCTGAACAAGAACAACGGAAACATCATTAACCTGGATCAGCATGTTGACCGGGTTGAAAAGATCTTTTACATGCGTGTGGAATGGGAGTTGAAAGATTTCGCGATTCCATCCGAAAAAATTGGAGAATATTTCAATACGCTGATTGGTTCGAAACTGGAAATGAACTGGAAACTTTATTTTTCTGAAGATGTGCCCCGGATGGCTATTTTTGTATCCAAAATGTCGCATTGCCTGTTTGATATCCTGTCGCGCTACACCGCCGGAGAATGGGATGTTGAAATTCCGGCGATCGTCAGCAACCACGAAACTATGCGCCCCGTAGCCGAGCGTTTTGGCATTGCATTCGAACACATGCCCATGACAAACGAAAACAAGGCTGAACAGGAAGCCGCAGAACTAGCCTTACTTAAAAAACACAAAATCGATTTCATCGTATTGGCCCGTTACATGCAAATCTTATCGAAAGATTTTGTTTCGCAATACCCAAACAAAATCATCAACATCCACCATTCGTTTTTGCCGGCGTTTGCCGGAGCAAAGCCCTACCATGCCGCACATGCGCGTGGTGTAAAGCTCATCGGTGCCACCAGCCACTATGTCACCAGCGATTTGGATGCCGGGCCGATCATTGAGCAGGGCGTGACACAATGCAGCCATGTGGATACCATTAAAAGTCTGATCCGAAAAGGCCGCGACCTGGAAAAAATTGTACTTTCCAATGCGGTGTTTAAACACCTGCAGCGAAAAGTTCTCGTATACAACAATCGGACGGTCGTTTTCAATTAAAAATAGAAAGTATGAAGTATTTGGTAATTCTGTTTGTTTTCCTGACCCACTCAATCCATGCTCAAGTTTCGGATCAAAAGATTCCGTCTGACTACGGCTACATTGTAAAGATTGGACAACAAGCCCCCGATTTTACGACAGTAACTGCTGAGGGAAAAACAATCCAACTTTCTGATTTCAATGGAAAAGTCATCATGCTCCAGTTTACAGCAAGCTGGTGTGGCGTTTGCCGCAAAGAAATGCCGCACATCGAAAAAGAAATTTGGCAGAAGCACAAAGACAATCCAAACTTTGCCTTATTCGGTATTGACTTGGATGAGCCGAAGGAAAAAGTGCAAAAATTTGCGAAAGACATTCCGGTTACCTATCCCCTACTGTTGGATCCTAAAGGCGGTATCTTTTACCAGTATGCCGAAAAAGGTGCCGGCGTAACTCGCAATGTCATCATCGACAAAACCGGAAAAATTGTATACATGACACGGTTATATAAAGAGGAAGAATTTAACGAGATGAAGGAGGGAATTGATGACCTGTTGAAATAGTACATCAGTACAAAGTGCATCAGTACATAAGTTTAACCTTAAAAAAAACTCATGAACATCGTCATCATCAAATACAACGCAGGTAACATTGAATCAGTCAGCAATGCTTTGCTCCGCTTGGGAATTCAGGCTGAAATCACCGGCGATCACGAAAAAATTAAAGCAGCCGACAAAGTCATTTTTCCGGGTGTTGGCGAGGCCAGCACCACCATGGCTTATCTGAAAAAAGAAAGACTGGATCAACTGATTCCATCACTGACACAGCCGGTATTGGGCATTTGCCTGGGCTTGCAACTCATGTGCAGCCATTCCGAAGAAGGGGACACCCCTTGCCTGGGCATTTTCGAGGAAAAGGTGAAACGCTTTGTCCCCGAACCCGGTATGGGGTTCGTAACCAAAGTACCACACATGGGATGGAATACCATCACCAACTTAAAAAGCAACTTGTTCGACGAGTCGCTCGACAACCAGTTTGTTTATTTTGTGCATTCGTTCTACGCCACCGTTGGTGAGCACACCGCTGCCCTGAGCAATTATATCAACCCGTTTAGCGCGGCCCTGCACAGAGACAATTTTTACGCCACCCAGTTTCACCCCGAAAAAAGCGGCCCGGTTGGCGCGAAAATATTAGAAAACTTTTTGAAACTGTAAGAAATAAAAGTACCAGGGTAACAAAGTTCCTCAGTACCTGAGTTCTTTTGTTGCAATAACCCCAAAAACTTACAAATATGAAAACTTACAAAGACATTAAAGTATGGCAAAAAGCGATGCCGTTTGTAACGAAAATTTATACACAAACAAGGTTTTTCCCAAATGAAGAAAATTACGGATTAACCAGTCAAATCAGGAGAAGTGCTGTATCGGTACCTTCAAATATTGCTGAAGGTTTCGGAAGAAGGTCCCCTAAAGAGCTTAAACGTTTTCTTCAAATAGCAATGGGATCACTTTTTGAATTACAGACGCAACTTGAAATTTCAAGAAATCTGAAATTTTTCGATGATAAAAATTTTGATGAATTGCATCAGGATTCAAGAGAAATTGAAAGAATGTTATCAGCCTTTATTGACTCAATCAATAATTACAACTCAGAAAAATAATTACAATGCAACAAAACTCAGGAACTCAGGAACTCAGGAACTCAGGAACTAATAAAATAACCATCATCCCAGCAATTGATCTCATTGACGCCAAATGCGTCCGCCTGTCACAAGGCGACTACAACCAAAAAACGGTGTACAACGAAAACCCGTTGGAAGTAGCCAAAATGTTTGAAGACGCCGGAATCACCCGGCTGCATCTGGTTGATCTGGATGGCGCCAAAGCCAAACACATCGTCAATCACAAGGTGTTGGAAACCATTGCTTCGAAAACCAGCTTAATCATAGATTTTGGCGGCGGACTTAAAACTGACGAAGATTTGAAAATCGCTTTTGAAAGCGGCGCGCAAATGGTCACGGGGGGCAGCATTGCTGTAAAAGACCGCGAAACGTTCCTGAGCTGGATTGAAACTTATGGAGCCGAAAAAATCATTCTGGGAGCCGATGCCAAAGACAAAATGATCGCGGTGAGTGGTTGGCAGGAAGTATCGGAATTGTCCATTCTCGAATTTATTGAAAGCTACACCAGCCAGGGAATTCGGAAAGTAATCTCCACCGACATTGCCCGCGATGGCATGCTCACCGGCCCCAGCATCGACTTGTACAAAGAAATCATGGACCAATTTGAAGGCCTGGAACTAATTGCCAGCGGCGGCATCGCCTCAATGAAAGACATCCACGAACTCGACGAAATGGACGTCCCCGGCGTAATCACCGGAAAGGCCATTTATGAGAATAAGATAAGCTTGAAGGAGATAAGCAAGTTCATAAGTGCATAAGTACATTTGTACGCCACATTTCACTTATGAACTTCGAACGGATGCACTTCAACTTGGAATTTGAAACCTGGAATTTGGAATTTAAAACATGCTAGCAAAACGAATCATACCATGCCTGGATATTAAAGACGGTCAGACCGTGAAAGGTATAAACTTTGTCAACATACAAAACGTGGGCGACCCGGTTGAACTGGGTGCGCTGTACGCCGGGCAAGGAGCCGACGAACTGGTCTTTCTTGACATCACCGCCACCCATGAAGGCCGCAAAACCTTTGTGGAACTGGTGAAGCGCATTGCCCGCGAATTGAACATCCCATTCACCGTTGGTGGTGGAATCAGTGAAATCAAAGATGCCGAAGCGCTGTTGAGTGCCGGAGCCGACAAAGTGAGCATCAATTCATCGGCGGTGCGCAACCCGCAACTGATTGATGATTTGGCCAGAAACTTCGGAACCCAATTTGTGGTTGTGGCGATTGATGCTAAAGACTACGACGGGCACTGGACGGTGACCGTCAATGGCGGCCGCATTCCAACCGACAAGGAGCTGTTTAGCTGGGCTAAGGAAGCCGAAGACCGCGGTGCCGGCGAAATCCTGTTCACCTCAATGGATCACGATGGTACCAAAGCCGGCTTTGCCAATGAAGAGTTGGCAAAAATGGCCGATATGCTGAAAATCCCCATCATTGCGTCGGGAGGTGCCGGAAGCATGGACCATTTTGTGGATGTATTTACCAAAGGAAAAGCTGACGCCGGACTGGCTGCCAGCATCTTCCATTACAAGGAAATTGCCATTCCCGATTTGAAAAGTTATTTGAAGAGTAAACGTATTCCAATACGCTAACCTGTTGGAAAGAGACGGCGACAGTATTTTTAAAATGATTATCTTTGAATATGCTTACAAAAAATGAAATACTATCCAAACTAAAAGAGTTAAAACCAACTCTTCACAAAGATTATTCCGTCAGGGAAATTGGTTTATTTGGCTCATTCTCCGATGAGAGTTATACCGATGAAAGTGACATTGACCTTCTCGTCGAACTTGAAAAGCCGATTGGATGGAAATTCTTTTCACTCGAAATCTATCTGGAAAAAATATTTGACAGAAAGATAGATCTGGTCACAAAAAATGCCTTAAAAGAACAAATAAAAGAAAGTATTCTGAAACAAGTCAACTACGTGTAAATTGAAACAGCACGACCGGACATATAAAATGTATCTTCAAGACCTCTTGCATGCCATGACCCGTATTGCAGAATACATCGATGGATACTCGTTTGCTGAATTTAAAAGAGATTAAGGAACTGAAATCAATCTTACGAGAGACGTATGTCGATTAAAACACAAAAAAATACATGAACAAAAAACTAGATTTCTCAAAACAGAACGGCCTCATCCCGGCCGTTATTCAAGATAACCAAACCAACAAAGTGTTGATGCTGGGCTTTATGAACGAAGAAGCGCTGGCCAAAACCGAGGAAACCGGAAAGGTCACTTTCTTTAGCCGTACCAAAAACCGGCTGTGGACCAAAGGCGAAGAAAGCGGCAACTTTTTGAATGTCGTTTCCATCACGCCAGACTGCGATGATGACACCTTGCTGATCAAAGTAAACCCGGTTGGCCCGGTTTGCCACACGGGTAGCGACACCTGCTGGAACGAAACCAACGAGTTGGATGATTTGGCTTTCATTAAACACCTGCAGAATTTTATTGACCAACGCAAAAAGGAAATGCCCGAAGGTTCGTACACCACCTCGCTATTTACAAAAGGAACGCGTACCATTACCCAAAAAGTGGGCGAAGAAGCTGTTGAAACCATTATTGGTGCGATGGCCAACGACGATGAAAACTTTTTGTACGAAGGAGCCGATTTGCTTTACCACTTGATTGTGCTGCTTACCCACAAAGGCTATCGAATTGAAGATTTGGCCCGGGAACTGAAAAAACGACACAAGTAAGTTCGTTGATTAGTTATTAGTCATTGGTTATTGGTTAGAGAAATATCAATGTGATGAATCTTGAACACAAGTTTTTTCTATATTCACAACATCAATTCAGAAAAAAATATGCGTCGAATCGTCGTTGTGATGCTGTTGGTAGTGACAGTTTCCATATCTCATCATACAGAAGCACAAAATATCGACAAAAAAGTCAGGTACAATTACTTGACTTTTCTTCCTGAAAATTACGACAGTTTAAAGAATGAACTGTTGCCGGTGATTTTTTACCTGCATGGCCGCTCCGTTTCCGGAACCGACATCAATCGGATCAAGCGCTACGGCCTGCCCTACTTTTTAGATAAAGGCAAACAGCTCGACTTTATTGTTGTGGCACCGCAATGTCCGTGGGGTAAAAACTGGGCCAGCGAAAATTGGCTCGACACCATTTTTGCCGAGGTCAGTGCGCAACACCGGATTGACCCATCGCGCGTGTACCTCACCGGGATGAGCTTGGGTGGTTTTGGCACCTGGGAGCTGGCCAACCGCTATCCGCACAAATTTGCAGCCATAGCCCCGCTTTGTGGTGGAGCAAAAGACGAATGGGTTGAAAACCTGGCACACCTACCCATTTGGGTATTTCATGGGGCAAAAGACAAACTGGTTCCAGTTGTTCGGTCCGACAGAATGGTGGAAGCATTAAAAGCCCGCGAGGCACCCGTTGTTTATAGCCGCTTAGCAGGAAAAGGACACGATATCCACCGGGTGTACAACGACGACAACCTTTATGAGTGGTTCAAAAATTTTACACGCCGACCGTTTGATGAGGAACAAAAAGACCGTTTAAAACCATTGCCTTTTATACAGGTCACTGAAATCCTGTCGCCGGACAATATGGATGAGTATAAACTCAAGATTCACGAAAACAACCAACCCAAAGTTTTTTAGTTTTTCAAAACATTTACCGCAACTCTCCTTTCGCTCATCGCGTAAGCCTACTTTAAATTAACGTTAACCTATCCTTTTATTTTCTCAAATACATCCTTTTAGTGAAACCTCATTTGTCATCCTGCTGTTTAAAGTAAAAAGTCAGCACCATGGTAAAAAAATACTTCATCAACCCAACACGCAAACATATGGCTGCCCCAGCCGAGATCCTGTTTTTGATTAATCCCAATGCCGGAAAGCGAAATGCCCGAAAATTGCTTCGAAAGCTTGAGCCTTACCGGTCAATTCTCGATGTCCGGGTAATCGCAAAGAGCAAACACAGTCCTGGAATTATTCAATCTGAATTCGAAAACTACCAGGTCTTTGTTGTTGCAGGAGGCGATGGCACGGTGAATAAAGTAGCCTCAACCCTGGCTGGAAGCGACAAAACACTGGCCGTCTTTCCTAGTGGATCAGGCAATGGCTTTGCCCGTGAATTTGGTTTTGACAAAAATATCCGACGGTTGATTAAATCCATTAAACAGGGAAAAGTGCTAAAGGCAGATCTTATTCAACTAAACGAGTGTTACATGTTCCACCTTTCGGGCATTGGCTTCGACAGTGCCGTTGCCCACCAGTTCTCCAAACAAAAAAGACGTGGTTTCTGGAACTATTTTATAAGCGCAGTTAAAACAATCTGGTCATTTAAACCGATCGATGCCACCATTCAACTGAAGAATGAAACCATAACCGGCAGCTTTTTCATGATCAACATCGCCAATAACCGACAGTTCGGCTACAATGTTGTGATTCTACCATCAGCAAATCCAACCGACGGCTATTTTGATCTGGTTCTGGTGCCCCCGTTTCCACGCTGGATGTTCCCCATTTTTGCTTTTAAACTGCTTACCGGAATACTAAACCCTAAAAAAGACATCCAGATAATCTCCTGTAAGGAAGAAGTTGAGATACATACCCCGGAAACAAAGATTCATGTTGATGGGGAACCTTATATTTTCAAGTCACCGTTGAAAATTTCGCTCACACCTGGCTTACTCAACGTTGTTGACACGGGGCGGACCAAATTTAAAAGCAAGGTGGGAACGCTGTTGAAGATGCGATCTGTTCCGATACAGCTCAATCACAATTCCAACAGCTAAAGAGGCATAAAAAAAACAGGCCTGCAAAACACCAAGTCGGGTTTTTCGCAGGCCTGTTTTTCTACAGGGGATTAACGAATTATTTCGACCCCTTGTTTTTGCTACTCCGGTTGCGATTTCCTTTGTTGCGAGCTATGATGTTAGTATAATTCTCAATCCTTTGGTTCACTTCATTCACAAAGTCAACGTAAAGTTCTTCGCCATTAATAATGATCGACGCGTTGATGCGGTCAACGAGTTTGCGGTAAGCCGCGTCCACTTCCACCCGGATTTCCTTCATCCGCCAGATTCCCTTTGCGATTTCCTCGTCATTCTGCTGCTTCTCCACATCCTGAAACCCTTGGTTTGCTGCCTTCAATTCGGTTATCCAGGGGGCTAACCCTACCAAGGCTACATCATCGGCATAGTCGCTCTCCAACCTGCTGGTCAGGCTGGAGACCGCCGCAGTTTCTTCAACATACGAGCGTTTCATAATATTACCATATTCATCCAGCACGATCTGAATGCGCGAAGCGGCTTTCCGTACTTCGGGGTTAAAATGTTTGGTAGCCGATTTAACCAGATTCGTAATTCCGCGAGCAATCGAGTCCCGGTACCGGTCAGCATCCTCCTTCTCGTTGGTAAAAGCACTCGTCACCAAAATGTTCAGCACCTCTTTCTCTGTTGATAACACCGGCAGATAAGCCGCATAGTCCTCAGTAACGTTCAGTGTCTCCGGGGTATACCCGGTAACCAGTTCCTCAAATTCAGTATGAAACTGGCAATGCTCCTCATTGTTCAGCCTGCTTAAGGCCATATTCCTAACTTTCATAACATTTTAGTTTAAGTATTGGTATTGATTCTGACTTGGTGTTTTGTCTGTTTTTTAGGTCTGACGCCTGGCTTGTGATTGTACAGGTACGAAAGGTTCCCGCTGCTCGTCCAGACGGTTTCGTACAGGTACGAAGGGCTCCCGCCGCTCGTCCGGACGGGTTCGTACAGGTACGAAGGGTTCCCGCCACTTGGCCGGACGGTTTCGTACCGGTACGAAAGGTTCCCACCACTCGTCCGGACAGTTTCGTACAGGTACGAATGGTTCCCACCACTTGGCCGGACGGTTTCATACCGATACAAAAGGTTCCCGACATGCCAGCGGGCCGTTCGTAGGGGTACAAAAGGCAATCCCAGGTGCCAGCCAACTGCTCTCAGAAGGATGAAAGCTTCGCTATACGCCATTGGGCGGTTCGTATCGGTACAAAAGGAGATTGGAGAATTAATCGTAGAAACCCGATTGAAATGCTTGATTATCAAATTGGATTTTTTCACTTTCGTGCATAAAAGGTTATGATCCCTAAAATTAAAAAACATCTTCGTAACAAACAAGGATCTATTCGCATAAAAATCACAGTAGATTAGCGACAAAAAAAAGAACCGCAGGATTAAAAAGGGCTTAAACCAAATCGACTGTGCCTTGTTAAGTTACCGTCAACAAATTAGTTGAACAGGAGCAAGCAATTGAAATAAGTTTATCTTTGCGCCTCAATTTTGGAGATTATATGCAGAAGATTAGGAACATCGCGATTATCGCGCACGTTGACCACGGCAAAACAACCTTGGTTGATACAATGATATACCATTGCAATGTGATGAAAGGTCACGAGAAAAAGCAGGAGCTGATTCTTGATAGCAATGACCTGGAACGGGAACGCGGGATTACCATCCTGGCAAAAAATGTTTCGGTAGTTTACAACGATGTTAAAATAAATATCATTGACACGCCGGGTCACTCCGACTTTGGTGGTGAAGTAGAGCGGGTACTGAACATGGCCGACGGTGTGTTGCTGCTGGCCGATGCCTTTGAAGGCACCATGCCGCAAACCCGTTTTGTACTTTCAAAAGCACTGGCTTTGGGACTGAAACCCATTGTAGTTATTAACAAGGTTGACAAGCCCAATTGCCGCCCCGAGGAAGTGCACGAGCAAGTATTCGACCTCATGTTCAGCCTTGATGCGACCGAAGAACAGCTCAATTTTCCAACAATTTACGGATCGGCCAAAGAGGGTTGGATGACTGCCAACCTAAGCGATAAAACAGACAACATCAGCCCGCTGCTGGATGCCATTATCGAACACATACCCGAACCAAAACCAAACCCGGGAACACCTCAATTGCTGATTACCTCGCTGGACTATTCCGCCTATGTTGGACGGATTGCCATTGGGCGAATCCACCGCGGCGAACTGAAAGAAGGCATGCAGGTTGCCATGGTGAAACGCGACGGATCGGTAAAACGCACCAAAATTAAAGAACTGCACACCTTTACCGGACTTGGACGTCAGAAAGTTGGAAACATGATAAACGGCGATATTTGCGCGCTGGTTGGTATCGAAGGTTTCGACATTGGCGACTCCATTTGCGACCTCGAAAACCCGGAACCTCTGGATCCAATTGCTGTTGATGAACCAACCATGAGCATGGTATTCACCAACAACGATTCGCCATTCTTTGGTAAAGAAGGGAAATTTGTCACCTCGCGCCACCTGCACGACCGCTTACACAAAGAGCTGGAGAAAAACCTGGCCCTGCGTGTTGAGAAGGGAGCCACAGCCGACTCCTTTACCGTATACGGACGCGGAGTACTGCATTTATCGGTATTGATTGAAACCATGCGCCGCGAAGGCTATGAGTTGCAAGTTGGCCAGCCACAGGTTTTGTACAAGGAAATTGGAGGCATCAAATGCGAGCCAATTGAGGAAATGCACGTTGATGTAACCGACGAATTTTCAGGCAAAGTTGTTGAGTTGGTTACTGCCCGTAAAGGTGAAATGCAAAATATGGAGCGCAAAGGCGACCGCATTCACCTGGAATTTCTCATCCCATCGCGCGGCATTATCGGACTAAGAACAAACATGCTGACGGCCACGGCCGGCGAAGCAGTGATGACCCACCGGTTTATCGAATACCAACCCGTGAAAGGCCCGATTGAAGGCCGCAAAAACGGTTCATTGATTGCCAAAGAACCCGGAACAACCTTTGCCTATGCACTGAACAAACTTCAAGATCGTGGACGCTTTTTTATTCCGCCGGGCGAAGATGTGTACGAAGGCATGGTCATTGGCGAAAACACGCGGGCCGATGATTTAACCATCAACGTCACCCAATCGAAAAAGCTAACCAACATGCGCGCCTCAGGGTCGGATGAAAAAACCAAGCTGGCTCCACCCGTTCGTTTTAGTTTGGAAGAAGCGCTGGAATACATTACCTCTGACGAATACCTGGAAGTAACACCAAAATCATTCCGCATGCGAAAAATCCTGCTTCGCGAAGCCGAACGCAAACGTGGGGTCAAGATTAATTAGTAAGACATTCCATTTTTATTGAAATAACATAAGCTCCCCGGTCAAAGCAATTTGCCGGGGAGTTTTTGTTTTAAGCAGGCTTATCCATACACACAAAAACAAAAAAAACGACCTGCATTCAATCTAAATAGCAGCAGATTCCATGCTGGAAAATATTGGATGAGCAAGCGAAAACACGCTAAACACATAAGTTACAAGCAAAACACACCTCCACTCAATTCGATCCGGGAACATATTCTACAACATAGTTCTCGTTTTTAAACGATTAATCATTTTTTTTGAGCAGGTTTTATCGTAACTTTTTTCCGGTGTTCAAAAATCAATTCAAACAAAAACCAACGCCAATGGAAGAAAAAATAACATGTTCAACCGCCAATGCAACGCTTCTGGCTTGCATGAAAATCGTTCAATCATTTAACGAGAACATCTACGAACTCTCCCTTATTCGCAACGACTGGACCTTGGAATACGCCCAAACGCTTCTGTCGAGAATAAGAACGACTAAAGCAGAATTCCTGCCGACCGACGAATACTACAAACACACCGACAAACAGCAGTATGTGCATGAGCTCATGATCTCGTCATTGAGAAAAGTTGCCCTGTTGCGCGCTTTGATCAAAGTTGATTTCAAGGACGATAAGAAATTTCAGAAACAGATCTTTGAAGCCTTAGGCTATAATGACTATTTCAGCGAAGCCAAAAACGGCGACTATCAAAGTCTGTATTTTTTATTGAAGGTGATTCACGAAAACGTGACTCCGGAATTAAAACAAACGCTGACCAGCAATGCCATTCCGGCAGAGCTGATCGACACGATTCTGAAATTTGACAATCAACTGCGTGAGTTCAACTCTTGCTTTGACTTGATTGTGGCCTCAGACCGGTTAAGCGAATCCGGAAAGTTGGCTGTCAATGAAATTTTTACTGAAGTAAAAGACATTTGTCGTGTGGCAACAGCTTACTACCTTTTCGAGCCATTAAAACGCGACCAATTCTGCTTTTTCAGGGTCATGTTTGGACTGAAGGAAACCTTTCCGCAGTCCAACTGATTTTCGATAAAAAAATCCCGCAAGCAAGTTGTTTGCGGGATTTTTTTTTTGATCGTTATCTTTTTCCGAAGCAATTCGAAATTGCAAAGCTCCGGGTGCTTATTCTTCGTCGGGCTCCGACTCGGTGTCTTCATCGTCCAGTTCGTCGGCTTCAACCTCCTGCCGGGACTCAACGGGCTTTTCAACCGGCTTCTCTTCGGACTCAATACGTTTCAAATGCGGAGGCAAGGGTTCGTTCACCTCATCTTTAAAATACGGAAACACATCAACAATGGTACTCAGGTTCATGGCCGAAATCTGAATCGGAACCAAAATATAAGAGAGATCCTCTTCAAGGCGTAGCAAGGCTTGCTTGAAATCGTCAGCAGCAATCAAAAAGTAGTTGTTAATTTTCTTCTCCTTGCCCGCCTTCTCATCAATCGTGACAATGCCTATCTTCGCTTTAAACCAGTACTCCCCATTGTCGTGAGGAAATATTTCGATGATATTTGATTTCTTGATGTTATCGATATAAAATTCGCCGCCACGAACCAACTGCTGCATTTGCTCAATCATCCGGGCTTCGGCATCAGTAAAAGAAACCGCATCAACCAAATACGACTCTGACACTTTGCGCTCGCGTCCATCCTGATCGACTTTCACATATTTCACTTTGCACTCAAACCAAGTCTGCATAATTCTTTCTTTTAAATGAGAATGCAAAGATATTTTCTTCATCCATTTAAGCCCGGTTTTTCAGAAATAGTTTTTCACAATTTCAAAATCTAATTACTTCATTAAAAACAGAAAATCATTATATTCGTGAACCATGTCAGCAAAAATTGATTTAACTAGATAGAAAAAGCGTTACTAATAATCACTTAATATTCTGGTTTATGCTTATTGGACTCTTAAAAGAGGGAGATTCTGAAAACCGGGTGGCCCTCTTACCCGAAATTGTTTCCAGCCTGATAAAACGAAAAGTAGATGTTTGTGTGGAAACAGGAGCCGGCGATTCTGCACTGGCAACCGATGCAGCCTACCAAGAAGCCGGAGCAACCATTGTTTCGCGTGAGGAAGTGTTAAAAACAGCTGACTTTCTGATTGGCATTCATGCTCCGAACGAGCAACTGGTCAACTCGCTCGGCAAAGAACAGATTTGGCTGAGCCAGTACAACCCGCTTTGGAACACTGATTTGGTAAAACAATTTGCAGCGAAAGGGATCACAACATTTAGCATGGATGCCATTCCCCGCTCAACACGCGGACAAGCCATGGACGTTCTGTCGTCGCAGGCCACAGTTGCCGGCTACAAAGCAGTGCTGGATGCCGCCAACCATCTTCCCTCCTTTTACCCCATGTTTATGACTGCCGCCGGAACCATTCGACCGGCAACCGTGCTGGTACTTGGGGCTGGTGTTGCCGGCCTGCAAGCCATTGCTACCGCCAAAAGGCTCGGTGCCCAGGTGCAGGCTTTTGATGTTCGCTCGGCAGTAAAAGAAGAAGTGATGAGCTTGGGGGCTAAGTTTGTGGAAGTAGAAGGCGCCAAAGAAGATGCTGCAGCCGGAGGTTATGCCGTTGAACAAACCGAAGAGTTTAAGCAAAAGCAACAACAAGCAATCAATGATCATGCTGCCAAAGCCAATGTGGTGATTTGCACCGCACAAATACCGGGGCGTAAAGCTCCGCTGCTCCTGCCAAAGGAAGCTGTTGTCCGCATGAAGCCAGGATCAGTAATTGTTGATTTGGCAGCCTCAAGCGGAGGCAACTGTGAACTAACCAAAGACAATGAAACGGTTGTTGAACATGGTGTCACCATCATTGGACAATCGAACTACCCCTCGCTGATGCCGGTGGATGCCAGCAAAATGTTCGGCAAAAACATCCTCAACTTCCTGGAGGTATTGATCGACGAAGAAGGAAAACTCGAACTGAATTTTGATGACGATATTATTAAAGGTACCTGTATCACCCACAATGGGGAAATCATCAACGAGCGCGTCAAATCAATCATTCAACCGAAAAATTAAATCCAATGGACGAAATATTAATCTTTTTCTATACGTATAAGGAAGCGATTTTCATTATCGCACTTTCCATCTTTGTGGGAATTGAAGTCATCTCCAACGTGCCTGCAGTTTTACACACGCCGCTTATGTCGGGAGCCAACGCCATCAGTGGTGTGATCATCATCGGCGGAATCATCCTGGTTGGACATGCCGATGCCAGTCGAATCAATACCGAACTGGTTCTCGGAATTTTCGCCGTCATTTTTGGAACCCTCAACGTGGTCGGCGGATTTGTGGTTACCGACCGCATGTTGGAAATGTTTAAAAAGAAGAAAAAATAGGAGGACCTCATGGATAAGATACTTGGAACATTTAACGGTGTTGAATTTACCGTGGGAGGAACCCTCCTCGAATTAAGCTATTTAATAGCGGCCCTGCTTTTTGTGTTCGGGCTGAAATTACTAAGTCACCCCGAGACGGCCCGCCGGGGAAATTTCTACGCGGGCGCGGGAATGGTACTGGCCATGTTCACCACCATCCTGCTGCATAAAAATGCCAATGGCGGCGGCATTCAACCAGCCAATGTCTGGATAATTCTGGCTGCCATTGGCGTGGGCTCTGCCGTCGGCTGGATCATTGCCCGCAAAGTGAAAATGACCGCCATGCCTCAGCTGGTTTCGTTCTTCAACGCCACTGGGGGAGCGGCCTCTGCCTTGGTCGCCCTGCTCGAGTTCCCCAATGCTGACATGAACAATTGGGGTTCGGTATTGGTCACCTTGCTGGGGCTAATCATTGGCAGCGTCGCCTTTAGCGGAAGTATGATCGCCTACGGCAAGCTGGACGGCAAGGTCAAAGACATCCGCGCGGGCTACCTGAGCTATGTCAATTTAGTTTTACTGGCAGGTACTTTCGGCCTGGCGCTTTTTATCCTGCTTTCGGGTCAAACGCCTGCAGAACTCAACTGGGCCATTTACCTGTTGCTGGCTGTGTCGCTACTCTATGGCGTACTTTTCGTGATGCCAATTGGTGGTGCCGACATGCCTGTGGTGATTTCACTGCTCAACAGCTTTACCGGTATTGCCGCCGCCATGGCTGGTTTCATTTATAACAACCAGGCCATGATTTTGGGTGGAATTTTGGTGGGAGCTGCCGGAAGCATTTTAACCTTGCTGATGTGTAAAGCCATGAACCGCTCTTTATTGAACGTGATCATTGGCGCGTTTGGAGGCGGCGGCGGCGCTGCTGCTGAAGGCGAACAGGGAACCATGAAAGAAATTACCATGAGCGACGCCTCTGTTCTGTTGGCTTATTCGCGGAATGTGGTCATCATCCCCGGTTATGGATTAGCAGTTGCGCAGGCTCAACATGTTTGTCACGAACTGGATCAATTGCTGTCGTCGAAAGGCGTAAACGTGCGTTATGCCATTCACCCGGTTGCTGGCCGGATGCCCGGACACATGAACGTCTTGCTGGCCGAAGCCGACGTTCCTTACGACCAACTGGTTGAAATGGCCGATATCAACCCTGACATGCCAAGCACCGACGTTTGTATTGTCATTGGTGCCAACGATGTGGTGAACCCGGCTGCCATCAACGATCCATCGAGCCCAATAGCCGGAATGCCTATTATCAAAGCGCACGAATCGAAGAACATTATTGTCATGAAACGTGGCCGGGGTAAAGGGTATGCCGGCATAGAAAACGCCTTATTTTTTGATGATAAAACCAGGCTGCTTTTTGGAGACGCCAAAAGCACACTACAGAAACTGGTCACCGAAATTAAAGACTTATAAACATGCACAGTATGAAAAAATTGATTTTTCTCTTGCCAATCCTAATTTTGGCAGCCTGCTCTCAACCGGCAGAAAAACACATTTCAAAGAAGTACTCCATCGAACAGTTTTATGAAAACACCCGAATCTCAGGTGGGGCTTTTTCCGAAGATGAGACAAAGCTATTGGTCAGCACCGATGAAACCGGCATTTTCAATGTGTACGAAATCGCCATTGCCGACGCTTCGAAAAAGCAAATTACCACCTCACAGGAAGAATCTTTTTTTGCTGAAGATTACGTTCCCGGAACCGGAGACGTCATTTATTCGTCTGACAAAGGAGGAAACGAAATTGACCACCTCTACCTCTTAAAATCAGATGGAAGTTCAGTTGATCTGACACCGGGGGAGGACGAAAAGGCCCAGTTTGGTGGATGGAGCGAAGATGACCAGGCGATGTTTTACACGTCCAACAAAAGGGATCCAAAGTTCTTCGACCTCTACAAAATGCCAATTTCCGACTGGAATGCCGAGATGATCTATCAAAACGACGAAGGACTGGATATCTCAGGAGTATCGCACAACGAAGAGCTTTTCGCCCTGAGCCAAACCATTACAACAAGTGAAAATAAACTATTCCTGTATGACCGTGAAACCGAAGTAATGACGGAAATATCGGAAGAACCAGGCGAATACCGAAGTGCCGGATTCTCCAAAGATGATGCTCATTTTTACTTCATTACCAATTCGGGAAAAGAATTTGCATACCTGATGCAGTACGAAATTGCTTCGGGCGAAAAAGAAGTCCTGTATGAAACCAACTGGGACGTGATGTACAGTTACCTGAGCGAAAACGAAAAATATCGCGTAATCGCCATCAACGAAGACGGAAAAAACACGCTGCTGATAAAAAATGCTAACACCAATGAAACCGTTAACTTCCCGGAGATACCAGATGGAAACATACTGGCTGTAAGCTTTTCGGACAGTGAAAAACTACTGCGACTTACGATCGGAACATCCAAAGCTCCGAACAACATCTATGTGTACAACTTCGAAACACAGGAGCTCAAGAAACTCACGGAAACTTTAAATCCGGAAATTGATCCGCAAGATTTGGTCTCGGCCGAAGTGGTTCGTTACGAATCGTTCGACGGCCTGGAAATTCCGGCTATCTACTACAAGCCTCTCACTGCTTCAAAAGATAGCCAAGTGCCTGCTTTGGTTTGGGTACATGGTGGTCCGGGAGGTCAATCACGAACAGGCTATTCTTCTTTAATTCAGTACCTGGTCAATCATGGCTATGCTGTATTGGCTGTAAACAACCGCGGGAGTAGTGGTTATGGCAAGACCTTTTACAAAATGGACGACCGCAACCATGGCGACAAAGACTTGAAAGATTGTATCTGGGGAAAAAAATGGCTGCAAGAACAAGATTATATTGACGACGAAAAAATTGGCATCATCGGTGGAAGCTACGGTGGTTACATGACCATGGCTGCCATGACTTTTGCGCCCGAAGAATTTAAGGTAGGTGTGAATATTTTTGGGGTAACCAATTGGCTCCGGACGCTCAAATCCATTCCGCCTTACTGGGAGTCATTCCGGGAAGCATTGTACACCGAACTGGGCGACCCATTCACTGAGGACTCCGTTCGCCTGTACAATATTTCGCCTCTGTTTCATGCCGAAAATGTGACGAACCCGGTGATGGTTTTGCAAGGAGCCAACGATCCCCGCGTGTTGCAGGTTGAATCGGATGAAATTGTAGAAGCTATCGAAGCCAATAATGTGCCGGTTGAATACATCGTCTTTCCAGATGAAGGACACGGATTCATTAAAAAGGAAAATGAAATTCGCGGCTACGGTGAGATTTTGAAATTTCTGAATAAATACCTGAAAGAAGAAACAGCCGAATAACTAATTCAAAGAACTTTAGAAAGTGATGCAAAATTCAATGCATCACTTTCTTTTTGAAAGCAACAATAGTTCCTATAGCACTTATATCGTATCCCCAAAAAGCTACGTCAAGAAACGTACGAACAAACTGGCATCAGACTTGTTTTTCGGTTGGTTTCTAAAACCGAAAGAGAAAGGACTAATAAAATAACACAATAAGCTATTTATCCGCTGTTTGCAGCACAAACAATAACAAATAAGAAATAGACAAAGTCCAATAACACCCCACAACAAAAACGAAACAACCCACTTTTCAAGAAGTAAAAGATGAAGAAATCCGATGAAAAAACAAATATTAGTTTCGATACGAATAAAAGCTTTTATCTTTGTACGCTGAAGTCAAGCTGAAAGGACAAAGCTTCTTCTTGAATTGACGAGGCTGGCTAAAATTCAATTTGTCCATTCACTGTAAACCAAGACTTAAAGGCAAAAAAACTATGGCATTTATCACTTTAGATACCAAGAAGCTAAGAAAGAACTACGATTACCTTGAAAAACTGTTATCACAAAACGGAATCACCTGGGCAGTTGTTTCCAAAATGTTATGTGGCAACAAATGCTATTTGGAAGAAGTAATCAACTTGGGTGTCAAACAACTGTGCGATTCGCGTGTTTCCAACCTCAAGATGATTAAATCCATTTCAGACGAGGTTGAAACCGTTTACATCAAACCACCTCCAAAACACTCCATTGAGAAAATCGTTAAATATGCCGACATCAGTTTTAATACGGAGAAAGACACCATCGAACGGCTTTCTCAGGAAGCCCAAAAACAAGGAAAAACCCACAAGATAATCATCATGATTGAGATGGGTGAGCTACGCGAAGGGGTACTACAGGAAGATTTTATCGACTTTTACGATTCCGTTTTTAAATTGCCCAATATTGAAGTAGTCGGCATTGGCACCAATCTAACTTGCATGTACGGTATTTTACCCAGTCATGATAAATTAGTTCAGCTTTGTTTGTACGAACAACTGCTTGAGGCGAAATTCAACAAGGAAATTCAGTATGTATCAGGCGGAGCATCAGTTACAGTTCCTTTAATTTTTCAAGGCTTGCTTCCCAAGGGAATCAACCATTTCAGAATAGGCGAAACTTTTTTTCTAGGAACTGATGTTTACAACAATGTCACCTTCGAACAGATGGAAAATAACGCATTTCAGCTTTATGCCGAGATTATTGAGCTGACCAAAAAGCGAATGACTCCAATTGGCGAGCTGGGAAAAAACCTGCTGGGCGAAACCGTCATTTTTGATGACGCTGACCAGTCGGCAACCTCCTACCGCGCACTTATTGACTTAGGATTGCTGGATATTGATGAGAACCATATCAAGCTAAAAAATAAAAACCTGAAAATCGTTGGGGCATCATCGGACATGCTGGTTGTTGACTTGGGCAAAAATGACGAAAACTACCAGGTAGGATCGCAACTTGAATTTGAAATGGACTACATGGGGGTATTGCGAATTATGAATTCGAAGTACATCGATAAACAAATAAAAGCAAACTGATCGTGGTGCATAGGGGCGGGAATGCTGTGATAAGTTGTACCTGCTAAATATCAACCAGGTTGTGTCTCAGCGCAAAGATAATGAGTTCAATAACATTTTTGGCTCCAGTTTTCTCCATCATATTGGCCCGGTGACTTTCTACAGTACGGTCGGCAATAAACAATTTTTCAGCAATTGTTTTCATGGGAAGCCCCTGGCACGAAAGCTGTAAAACTTCCAGCTCACGTTTCGAGAATTCAACTTCAGACACCTGGGTGCCAACACTACCAGATTTTCGCTCCGTCTCAGCTACCGGGTTAAATTCATGCCGCAAACGGCGAGTAAGACTCTCTGTCAAATGAATATCTGAATCTTCCAAAATACTAACCAAATTCGAATATGCAACATTTACTGTCTCAACAATTTTATCGGCAGGAGCCAATAAGCCAATCAACAAGGAAATCCCATTAAACTCAGACCCTCGAGCAATCCGGACCGTATAATTTTGACGAGCTCCTTTGGCTACTTCGATCTCTATTTCCTCCTGAAAGTCGTTTAACAAGCCGTACGAACATTTATCAATCCTTTCTTCTATTTTCTTAAAATTCTCAGGTCCAATCAATGTAGAAAATGATAAACTTCCCACGTCAGCTTGGTTACACCCCATCAACCTCGAAAATGCCGGATTAATCTCGTAAATCTGATCCCCATTAAAAAGAAAAATCCCGTTCGTCGACTTTTCCACAAACGCCTGATAGCGGCTTTTGCCAAAATTAATCAATGACTCGTACTTCTCAATCCTGACTTTGATTGACCGAAGAAGTGTCTCATTTTGAAATGGCTTTACAATATAGTCATCCACCCCGAGCTCCAAGCCAAACCGAATTTCACGCAAATCAGATTTCCCAGTTATGAAAACAAACGGAATCCTGTTAGTGAAATTACTATCCTTCAAAATATTATATACCTGATAGCCATTAACAGGCGACATTTTAATATCGCATAAGATTAGATCAGGCCTGCGTTCATAGGCCTGTTGGATTCCTGCTGTTCCTGAATTGGTAACGTCGACCTCATACCCGTTAAGCACCAAAATATTCTTTAATGTCTTCGAAAAGGCCAGGTCATCCTCAATGATTAAAACCTTCTTTTTTGTCATCTCTCAAAATGAAAATCCGAGAATCAATTCCCGAAAAATGGTTCAATTCTTCAACTAATTTAGCCCTTGCATGTCAATTTTCAGCAGTATTGCCCGTGCAATTAGCAAACTAGCTATTTCATGGTTTAAACCATCCTTTTCATCCAATGAATGACTACTCCTCAGGTATACTTTTCAAGGTTTCAACAAAAAAATCCCAAAATTTAAGCACACTCGCAATGTTGACCTTTTCATCGGGAGAATGTGGGAAACGAATGGTTGGACCAAAAGAAATCATATCCCAGTGCGGATAAGTTCCTCCAAGGATCCCACACTCCAATCCAGCATGAATCGCTTTTATTTCGGGAACCTTACCATACTTTTGCTGATAAACCGACTGCATGGTTTTCAAAATGGGTGATGCCATGTTAGGTTGCCAGCCAGGATAAGCTCCCGAAAATTCCACATTCGCACCAGCCAGACTAAATACGGCGTCAATCCGTTTAGCCAGGATTTCTTTAGCCGAATCCACTGAGCTGCGCATCAGGCAGGCAATTGCAATGGTTTTTCCTTCCGAGTCCGATTTCACACTGGCCAGGTTGGTCGAGGTTTCAACCAGACCGGGAACAGAATCACTCATCCGAATCACACCATTTGGACAAGCCAATACACTTTTGGTCAACCTCAGCTGGGTGTCTCGATCTATCAATTCATCAGGTAAATCTGTATCGGCAACTGCGAGTTTTATTTCTGGTTCGGTGGCGGCCAATTCTGCTTTTATCAGTATAAACTCATCCTCAACGATTCGCTTCAATTCATCGGCTTTTTCAGCTTCAACCGTGATTACGCCAAATGCTTCGCGGGGAATGGCATTGCGTAAGCTGCCTCCATTAATGGATGCCAAACGGGCACCAACCTGCCCATGCGCTTCATGAAGCAATCGAAAAAAGACTTGATTGGCATTTCCCCGTTGCAAAATAATGTCCATGCCCGAATGGCCGCCTTTCAAACCCGTAACATCCAACTTAAACGCAACGGTATTTGCAGGCACCTTCTCTTCAGAATAAGTAAACCGGATGTTTGCATCTTCGCCGCCAGCGCAACCAACGTACAATTCGCCTTCATCTTCCGAATCCGTATTCAGGAAAATATCACCTTGCAAAACTCCGGCTTTCAGCCCCTCGGCACCATCCATACCTGTTTCTTCGGTAGCGGTAAACAAAACTTCGAGTGGACCGTGTTCCAAATCATCAGAAGCCAAAACGGCCATCGCTGCAGCCACTCCAATGCCATTGTCGGCGCCAAGTGTTGTTCCGTTAGCAGTTACCCACTCACCATCCACAAAGGCTTCAATCGGATCCTTCGTGAAATCATGCTCTTTGTCGCTGTTTTTTTGAGGCACCATATCCAAGTGTCCCTGAAGGATCACGCCTTGGCGATTTTCCATTCCAGCGGTAGCAGGTTTGCGAATGATAATGTTGCCGGCTTCATCTTTAATGGTTTCCAGCCCCAACTCTTTTCCAAAATGACAGACAAAATCCTGGATCTGTCCTTCATAGTTGGATGGTCGGGGTATTTGTGTCAGTTGGTAAAAATGCTTCCAAAGTCTTTTGGGTTCCAATTCAAAAATTTCGTGACTCATAATTTGTGGTATTTATTTTCTATGAACTGCAAATAAAAGTTGTCAATCCATTTGATAGTTTGATGATCTTTTCAAGCCTTACTCAACATCCAGTACGCTTTTTATTGCTCCCGTTTTTGGGTGAAAGGCAATCCGGTAAGTTCCATCCAACAAGCTTTCGGGCAGCGGGGCAACCGTACCGAATTGGGCAATTGTTGCCCGGGTAGCAGCCATCAGGGTCATCCCGTTCATGATCCGGATCTCCGCCTGACCAGGAACACGATAAAAAACGCCACTGGGGCCTCCCGTTGCGTTCAGTTTACCTTGTGCCGAAGCCAGGTTATCCAACTTTTTCATATCTACAACAACAGGTTTCCCACTTAAATCAGTTTTCGGAAGTACACCCTTATTTTCAGCAAAACGGAAAGCCACTTCACCCGAAACAGAATTCTCTCCCGGAATAAAATCGAAGCTGTATTCAAAAGTCTTTTTGTAGGTTTTCCCGATAAACAAACCAACGTATTCCTCTTCCAGCTTATCGAGCTCTTCTACCATCAACTCATAAGCGCGCCCATCCGGAAGCTGCACCTCGTAGGCATTGGCTAATGATTTGAAACGGCGTTTGCGCAACTTGGTTATCGTGTGGGCTGCTTCCTGCGCTTTTTCTTCCAGCGACTTTGTCACCAAGGCTCGTCTGGCAGTGGAGTCTCCAACTTCAAAAAACGGATTCAAAGACAAATCCGAAAACGGATAGTCCGGTGTTTTGGTATCGCCTAAAAAGGTTGAAGCAGCGAAAGCTACATCGCCGGGCACAGCTTCCGAATTAATTCCGGCTAAAATTCCTGACTCGGTCAGGTTAAGCATGGAGGCTGCAATACCCGTTGATTTGTATACCTGATCAGGATCAGCTTCGCTAAAGGTTTCAATTTGAATATCGGTAATGCTCCAGCTCTCAAAATCAGCAGAAGGCGCGTTTTTCAATCCAAGCATCGCTTCGGCATATTGAAAATAGGGGCCGTGGAAAAATTTCTCTTGCCTGGCCTTTACATTGATGCGTATTCCGGTGCGTGGCAAACTGTAGATCACGCCTTCGGTTGACACCAAAACGGTTCCGTCATCCTTCTTTTTTTGAGCTGAAACAAGGGTTGTTGAAACCAAAAAAAGAAATAGTATCAAATAGATTCTCATGTGCTTTATGATTTTAAAATGAAGTCAAAAATAACCAACCTACGATGAATCGTAAAAGGCAAAAGTCAAAATTAGAACTTTTCCTCACCTTACAGAAACAATAACCCGAAAGATCGTCGGTTTATTTTCTGACTTGCAAAAAAGCCTTTCCCAGATTCTCGACGAGGTCGCTTGCAATCAATGATAATTCATCGCACTGCTCTGCTGCATGGTCACCAGCCCGGCCATGGACAAACACAGCAGTTAAGGCGGCATCAAGTGGGTTAAAATCCTGAGCAAGAAGTCCCAATGTTATTCCAGTCAGGACATCGCCACTTCCGGCAGTGGCCATTCCCGGGTTCCCAGTCGTGTTGAAAAACACATTTCCGTTGGGCGAAGTGATTCGGGTGTGAGCCCCTTTTAACACCACAATGACCTTGTATTTTTTTGAAAACGCCAACTGGGTTTGCAGGCCGGTATACGAATCACCAGTTGGGCCAGCCAGGCGTTCAAATTCTTTGGGATGTGGCGTTAAGATTGAATCCTCGGGCAGCAACTCCAGCCATTCCGGATGCATGGACAAAATATTCAAGGCATCGGCATCCAGCACCAGTTTCGAAGGTGATGCTTCCAGCAAGCGGAGCAATGCTCTTTGTGAATTGGGCTTAACACCCAAGCCAGGGCCTGCACCCACTACAGAGAACTGCTTTAAATCCGGAAATTCGGTGAACATCAAATCAGACGCATCAATGGAACACATGGCTTCGGGGAGTGCCGTTTGAATGATTTGATAAGCCGAATGAGGAATGTGTGCTGTTAACAAACCAACTCCGGAGCGCAAGCAAGCCTTTGAAGCCAATAAAGCTGCCCCAATTTTACCGTACGAACCAGCAATTAACAAGGCATGCCCGTAAGTTCCCTTATGCGAGAATTTCTTCCGAAGCGGAATCTTCTTCGAAATTTCTTCTTCTTTCAGAAAATGAAAAGTAGTTTCGGTTTGTGCAACGACGTCCGGATGCAATCCAATGGGGAGCACCTCCCACTTTCCTAACAACTCATTATGCTCCGGAAAAAAGAAACTGAGTTTGGGAAACTGAAACGTCAGTGTGTAATCAGCCCGAATCACCGAAGTCAGATCGTTGGTAGAATTATCTTCCCCAAACAAGCCACTGGGAATATCAATGGCAACCACCATCGCCTTGGAGGCATTAACTTTAGTAGTAATCTGTAGTGGCAAACCGTCCAACTTCCGACTTAAACCCGATCCAAACAAGCCGTCCACAACGATTGCTTTATCATGAATTTCAGGGATTGCTTCTGCTGTCAGGACTCGATTCAATTTCACCTTTCCCTGATCTTCAAGCCGGCGCCAATTTTCGGCCGGTTCCCCTTGAAGGGGTTTTCCAAAACCGACCAGGTAAACCTCGCAGGTATAGTCATGCTCAGCCATCATGCGGGCAATGGCCAGCGCATCTCCCCCATTGTTTCCGGGGCCTGCAAAGAAGAGTATTTTTTTCTCGATTGAAAGATGATGAATCAGCCAGTTGACAATCTGAAGAGCAGCACGCTCCATCAGGTCAATTGGAGCAATGGGCTCATTTTGAATGGTAAACTGGTCAATTGCTGCTATTTGCTTTGTGGTAAAGATTTTCATACGAATAGACTTTGCCCGAAATTACGAAAACATTGGCAAAATCCATAAGCTCTCGTTCCGGCGAATATCAATCGGAAACAGGCAAAATACCCCATTCCAGATATAGAACAATCAATAATGCTGATATTTGACCAACTTTAGAAGCAAAAAGATGTTTATATTTGCTTCCCTCATACAAAAATATAGAGCTATGGCAAAAGATCAGAGTACTGCTTTCTTCGGACACCCCGTCGGGTTGTCTTCTTTATTCGCCACCGAAATGTGGGAAAGGTTTAGTTATTATGGCATGCGGGCTTTACTCGTATTATTCTTAACGGCTACATTTGCCAATGGCGGATTTGAAATGGCCGAACTGGATGCCTTTACCATCTATGGCATTTTTACCGGGCTGGTTTATGTGACTCCTATTTTGGGGGGAATGCTGGCCGACAAAGTTCTGGGGCAACGAAAAACCATTTACATAGGTGGCATGGCAATGGCTATCGGCCAGTTTATGCTTGCTGCAAGCGCCATGGCTGATGGTGGTGACCTGGAACTTCGCAAAACACTGTTGTTTTCCGGATTAGGAATCCTGATTATGGGAAATGGGTTTTTCAAACCAAATATCTCCACCATGGTGGGTGAATTATACGACAACAACGATCCCCGGAAAGATGGCGGATTCACCATTTTTTACATGGGTATTAACCTGGGGGCGTTTATATCGCCGCTTATTGCCGGTTACCTGGGAGAACAGATCGCATGGGAGTATGGATTTATGTCGGCTGGATTTGGAATGCTCATTGGAACAACCTGGTTTCTTATACGCAGCCATACACTTGGCGCTATTGGGATGCCTCCTTCCGTAAAAGATGGAAGGGTACGCCTGATTATTCAAGACTGGGTTAGCATTGTTATTTACGTTGTCATTTTGGTCGCGCTGATTTTAGGACTTATTCTGGGATGGAGTTCGGTTTCAGAAACAATTCGCACCTGGCTGATCCGAATTCTGGCTACCGGTGCTACCGCCTATTTGCTGTTAAGCATTTTCCGCGGCACCAATGGAAAAACAGAATGGAGCAGGGTAGCAGTGATTCTGGTGCTGGCCATGTTCAACATTTTTTTCTGGAGTGGTTTCGAACAAGCCGGAACAACCTTCAATGTGTTTGCGCGCGACAACACCCAACGAATGATTGGCAGCTGGGAGATTCCGGCTACCTGGTTTCAAAGTGTGAATGCCATTTTCATTGTCCTTTTCGCCCCGCTCTTCAGTATTCTGTGGCTTAAACTCGATAAAAAGAAACTGAACCCCAACACCCCGATGAAATTTGCCTGGGGAATGATCATGCTAAGTCTTGGCTTCATAATTATGGCCTTCGCCTACACCCGGTCAACCTCCGGATCGGCCGACGGAGGAATTTTGCTTGTCAGCCCACTTTGGTTGGTGATGGTGTTCATGTTACACACCTTTGGCGAATTGTGCCTGTCACCAATCGGATTATCAATGGTTACCAAGCTTTCGCCCCCAAAACTCGTTTCAACCATGATGGGTGTTTGGATGGGCTCATTTGCAGCCGGTAACTTTGTCGCCTCTCAAATGAAAGCCATCTCTATTAAACTGGAGGCAGCATTGGGGCAGGAAGTACAGGTGTTCTGGTTAATTGCCATCCAGTCGGCTATTATCGCCCTGATTTTAGTTGCCCTTTCACCTTGGCTGAAAAAGATGATGATGGGTATCAAATAAGCATTCCTCAAAAAAAGATACTAAAAGAACCCGGGCTTTCCAGTTCGGGTTTTTTATAAATCTGTCAAGCTATATTTAGGTCAGGTCAATTCCCGAAGGAAAATCTTCTATTCCCGAAGAAAGATCTTGTACTCCCGAAGGAAGATCTTCTATTCCCGAAAGAGAATCTTTTAGAGGATCTCTATGACCCCCAAGGGGACGATAGATATCCTCTAAGAGATTTTCATTCTATCCATAGATATTTGCTTTCTATCCTTGAATATGGAAAAAAAGAGGGATTGCTCTCCGCCCCCTGCCCGTTCCCCATCTCCCTTCTCCCTTCCGCCCTTTCCCATCTCCAATATTTCCCTTACTTTTACACGAAAAATTACTACGATCATGAGCGACCAACTCCAATCACGTCCCCGCCTGCCCAAATGGATGAAAATGGAACTTCCCAAAGGCGAGAACTATTCCAAAGTAAAAAACCTGGTCAACCAACACCAATTGCACACGATATGCACCAGCGGCAATTGTCCCAACATAGGCGAATGCTGGAACCGCGGCACCGCTACCTTTATGATTTTAGGAAACATTTGTACCCGCAACTGTAAGTTTTGCGGGGTAACAACCGGAAAACCGTTGCCGGTAGATTGGGATGAACCTCAACGTGTCGCGAAATCCATTCAGCTGATGCAGCTTAAGCATGCCGTTATTACTTCGGTCGACCGCGATGATTTGCCTGATTTGGGTGCCGGAGTTTGGGTTGAAACCATTCGGGCGGTCAAGCAGCTTAACCCCGCCACCAAACTTGAAGTGCTGATTCCCGACTTTCAGGGGAAAAAAGAATTGATCGTACAAGTGGCCAACGCCAGGCCTGAGGTGATTTCGCACAACCTCGAAACCGTGGAGCGATTGACACCCGAAATCCGCAGTGCAGCCAAGTACCGTCGTAGCCTGGAGGTCATCGCAACCATTGCCGAAACAGGAGCCGTGCCCAAATCGGGTATTATGCTTGGCCTTGGCGAAACCGAACCCGAAGTACTGCAAACCATGGACGACCTGTTGCAAGCCGGCTGCAGGGTGCTGACCATTGGGCAATACCTGGCGCCAAGCAAAGAACATATGCCGGTGGCAGCCTACATTCGCCCCGAACAGTTTGACAAGTACCGAACAATCGGGCTCGAAAAGGGTTTTTCTTTTGTTGAAAGCAGTCCGCTGGTTCGCTCCAGCTATCGCGCCGAACAACATGCAAGTGCCTGAATAATGAAACAACTGGAAACCCGAAACTGGAAACTCGTCCGCCAGCTGGCGGATTGGAATTTGAAATCCCGACTTCGCCGGGACTCCCTTCGGTCGCTTGGAACTTGAAACTTGGAATTTGGAACTTAAAAGACGATGGCAAATTTTAATTACGAAGATATTGGTCTGAAAGACTATAAAGCCTGCTGGGATTACCAGGAAGAGATTCTGGCGGCGGTGCAAGCCGATAAAAAAGCAAAAGATGCGCCCAGCGAAACCAACCGCTTTTTACTGGTTGAGCATCCCCATGTTTACACGCTGGGAAAAAGTGGCGACGAGCACAACCTATTGATTCACGAAGATTTCATGAAGAAGATTGAAGCCACCTACTACAAGATCAACCGGGGCGGCGACATCACCTACCACGGTCCCGGGCAACTGGTGGGTTACCCGATCATCGATTTGGAATACTATAAGATTGGCGTACGCGAATACATCAAAAAAATGGAAGACGCCATTATCGCTACGCTCTCGCATTATGGGTTGACCGGCAGCCGCAAGGAAGGCGCCACCGGTGTTTGGCTCGATGCTGAAATCCCCGCCAAATCAAGAAAGGTTTGCGCCATGGGTGTGCGGGTGAGCCGCTATGTGACCATGCATGGTTTTGCGTTGAATGTAAACACCGACATGCGCTACTTCAGCTACATCAATCCCTGTGGATTCATCTCTTACGGCGTCACTTCGCTCGAACGCGAACTGGGCAAAACGATGGACATGCAGGAAGTAAAAGAAGTAGTGAAGGAAAAGTTTAACGCGATTTATTAAATTGAAAAACATGATTGACATTGATTTATTGGATGAAAAATACAGCATCGAAGGCGAAGTCGGGTTTATGGAAATGGAGGGCGAACTGCCATTCATCAGCGTGTCCAACAAATACGCACAGGCCGACATCTGCTTGTATGGTGCCCATGTGATGAGTTTCAAGCCACATAAAACCATGGAATTGTTGTGGATGAGCCCCACCAGCTTTTCGGAAGAAGGCAAGGCGATCCGTGGAGGAATCCCGGTCTGCTTTCCGTGGTTCGGGCCGCATCCGTCCGATCCGCAAAAACCACAGCATGGCTTCGGACGGCTGATGTACTGGGATGTTGTTGAAACCAAATCCGAAGCCAACGGCGAAACCCTGATCCGCTTCCAGCTCAACGCTTCCGAAGAAACCAAAACCTATTGGCCCTATGATTTTTCGGCTGAATTGGTCATTACCATTGGCACAAAATTGCAGGTTGCCCTAAAGGTGACCAACACCTCGGGCGAGCCTTTTGAATACAGCACTGCCCTGCATTCTTATTTCAACTTGTCGGGCATTGAAAACTGCACGATCGAAGGGCTTCAGGGAATCAACTATTACAACCAGCTCAACCAAGAGCATGCGGTTCAACAAGAATCGGTGCTGGAAATAACGGAAGCGCTAACCCGCCATTATTTGAATACGGAAGCCCCGGTGATCATTACCGACCCCATTTTCCGCCGTCGAATCCAGGTGGACAAATCGGGCAGCCGGGTAACCACGGTGTGGAACCCCGGAAAAGAAGCCACGGCTGTCATGGCGGACATTCCGGACGATGGTTACGAAGCCTTTGTTTGCGTTGAAGCAACCAATGCCTTCAACAATTGCATTACGTTGGCTCCCGGCGAATCGCACCAAACAACGGCGATTATCGGCTTGGAAGAATAAGAAGTTGACCATAACGAAAAAGGCCCGGCGAAAATCGCCAGGCCTTTTTGTGTTTCTTTGTTCCAACCACTACTTCTTCGCCATTTCCAAAGCCTGTGTGGTGGTGTAATACTTGGTAATCATATTAGGTACTTCCCACTCCGGCAATTCGCCCAAAGTCAGGTAACGCAAATATTTTCCGGTTACTTGAGCAAAGTGCGCTTCATGTCCCACCTTATATTCTTCAGGAACTTCGACCTTCCACAATTTGTCTTCCAGCTTTACCAGCTTTAAGCCCGGGTACATGGTTGCAATATCCTGGTTGATGGCTTTCTGCAAACCACCTTCAAAAGTTTCCAATCCTTCGTCAATCGTAGCACGAACATACACGGTGGGTTTGTAATTCTCCTCTTCACCCTGCTTGATAATTACATCGCACAGCGATCCGCACATAATGCTGTAATGGGTATCGCCTGCACCTTCAGGCGCCTGAAAGTTCCAGATGACTGAAACTTTGGCATATTTGCCTTTTAACTTGTAAGTAAATTCGCCATTGGTGTACACCTGAAGCTTGCCATCCACCACATCTTTCTGAAGAAATTCGGGAAAGGCATCTTTCTGCGTCACTTCTTGAAACTGCTCCAGCGACAGGTCTGTTGTCCAGCGACTGGCACTCAACATTTCCACATCCGATTTTTGAAGCGCTTGCTCCGGGAAAGCTTCCCACTGAATCATATCCACCAAGTGAGTCGTTACATCAACCATGCCTTCGCCTTGCTGCTCGGTATCGAAAAACCAATCGGGGCGTTTGAGCGGATTGCCGGCAACGTACTTGAAAATATGGTGTACACTTTCTTTGGTAATGGAAGGTTCTTCAGCCGTTCCATCTTTCAGCTGTCCAAAAACTTCAGGAATCTTGGATAATTCACGTTGAATGATGGTCGTAATTTCATGGCGCTCGGTCATGATATCGTATAACAGCACATCATTGGCCTCGGCGACTTGGAAAGCTTCTTCCAACAAAGCGAAGTCAGCGGTATTGATGGCCATCGGTTTATCAGCAAAAATGTTGATTCCCGCATCAGCTGCGGCCTTAATGTACGCTGTCTTCTTTGCATTGTTTCCCGAAACCACCATCACGTTGCCGGGCTTTTCGCTAAGCATTTTATCGAGGTAGTCATCGCCGGTATAGACTTCACTAACCCAATTGGTTGGATTATCGGCACGGGTATTAAAGCCTTCAATACGGTTCAAATGATCCTGCACATCTTCACCTTCAGGCGCATAAACATACACCGTGGGATCAACCTGATCGTACATGGTTTTTTGCACCAGTGCCGCATGAAAATGTCCGGGATCAAGCGTCATTAACTTCACTTCGCCTTGGGCTCCGGTGAATTGAGATTGTGCAACTTCTTTTTTCGTCGATTTTTGCCCACCTCCGGAGCAGGCTGCAAAAAAGGTAAGGGAAAGAATTAGGGAGGTGTTGGTAAAATTCTTCATTCTATAAATATATTTTGATCGTTGTTTCCAATTTTAATCAATGATTTCATCGTTATCCAGCTTTGCGAGCCATTCAATAATCTCCAATTTAATTGCTTCCTGAGCCATCTTTTTTATCCAAAAGTATGAATTATTAGGGAAAGACTATCCAATAGTCAATCCCTTATCCTTCATTAACAAGTTCGATGTCCATCAATATCTTTAAAATCAATTTCGTATGTTTCATTATTGTACAAGGTGATCATCGCTCCCAAGGGTGAAAACCCTTTCATGATATCCATGATTTGAATCTCCTTGATGGGCGACAATTCCGCTTCGGTCCAATCGCTGTCATCCATTTTGTGTAGCATCACGGTAATCATCAGCTCCATTGCCGGATTCTTGTCCATGCGCTTTTTCCGGGCATAGATGACAGTGCTTTCGTCGGCCTCAGCATTTCGGTTTTGGTGAACCATGCTTTCGAGCGAATCCCAGCCACTGTAGGTAATCAGCGCAAGCTGGCGACCGGAAATGGCAGCAGTGATCACCTTTTTATCACCGTCTTCAAATTGCTTCACTACTGCCTTTTCACCATTCAGGTGAGGCAAGCCAAAATGTCCCAGCGTTAGTTCATATTCAAAAGCCAGCCGCGAACGATCTACGCGGATCACGCCACCGGGGATGGTGATCTCAGCCAAATCAATAATGTAACCTACACCATTGTTTGGGGGTTTGCGCATGATCGCCTGCCGGTACAACACGCCGTCGCGGACGCCATTGAACAGCATGCTTTGCGAAATGGTATACGCGCGATTCTTTTCCGAATCATTGGCTACGGCCAATCCTGTGAGGTAAAAATTGACATCATCGCCCCGCACATCTCGCGGATCCTGGCTGCGATAGCTGTATTCCATCGAAGTTCCGCCCTGCGGATTGTGATCTTCCCACGGGAAATGGGTGTTGTAAACCAGCTTCGAATAGTTGGGGTCGTCGTAATAAACCTTTCCGGGAATGATTTCTGAAGTGCCTGTTTTTCCATGATTGACCAACACCAACCCCGGACTTTCGAGAATGGTCCTTTGCGATTGATTGCCCAGGGTTTCCCACATGCCCTCGTTCTCTTTGGCTGTCCAGAAGGGTGAATCATCGGGCAAAGCCAGGCAGATAAACGGCAAGAACATCAGGAACGGACTGCCCGCACAACTGTAGTTTTGCACCATGTACTCTTTCTGCCCGTAGAAGCCAAGACTCGGAATATCGTTGCAAAAAAATTCCTCGCGGGTAACGAACTGCAACAAAGAACCCGAGCAAAGTCGACGTGCCCAACCGCCATCCAACGATGTTTTTTCCTTCAACATAAAAGCAACCGGGAAAGCGCCCGAAACCCAGGTACGGTAGCAAATGCTCCGCGACCACATGTTGATGTAGCCATCGCGCCCAAAAAAGCTGGTGAGCGACTCCATCAGCTTTTGAGCCGACTGCTCAATAATTTCAGCAATCTCCGGGTAATATTCGTCGCCAAATGTCCGGTTCCAGATGGTGGTATAAACAATAAACAGGCTGATGGAGTAGTAATTGTACGTCTGTTCCAGATACCAGCCATCGCCCGAATGATAGGATGCCACCCACAGCAAGTGGCTTTTCAGCAGCTCATCATCAATTTCGTAGCCATATTTTTTCAGAAATGAAAGGGTGACGATATTGAAAATCCGCCAGTTGTTTTGCGTAGTCCGGTGATGCGCCCACTTCGAAATGGTCACCACCATCTCGTCTTTTTGCTTTTCGGTGAAATGCGACCAGATGGTGTCCGGCATCAGCAACAGCGTTTTAAACAAACCGCCAAACTCGCAGGTAAACTGGTAGTTCGAATCGGGCAACTCTTCGGGCAGGGGCAATGAATTGGCGTGCCCCGGCGTAAACGCATTGTAGATCTGCAAGCTGTAGTAGTCGCGCAAATTGATGCCGTTGATTGTTGTTTCCGAATCGACATGAATCAGCGGAGCAGCCAGCGTGAAGGTCCGCTCCAGGGCCTCAAATTCGGCTGAGCGGTAGCGCCAGTCGGGTGCATTGGGCTGTGGATACGTTTTCCCGGGAACGATCGGGAAATTCAATGGTGTATTAATCGAATCGACATGTTTAAAGGCCCGTCCCAATAAATATTTGGTCAGTTCGATGTAATGTTTTTTAGTCATCCCGGTATTTGGGCTCAGCTCAAAATCGGGATTTTTTACTTCAAATGCTTTTTTCATTTTTTCTAATTAATAAACGCGAAGTCGCTAAGACACAAAAGAATTAGCAAAATGCGCATTGTTTTAGTATTCTATTTAAAACAGTGATATTTTTACACACATAGCCGCTAGATTAGAAAGTTAACCAAACAAATATATGCCAACGAATCCATCAATGACAGTATTATTTTTGCGCATGTATGTATTATTATTGCGAACTAAAATATCACGAAAAGATAAAAGGCCTGCCCTTTTTGGGGCAAACCTTTCAAATAGTAGTAGCAGTTGAGTAATAATTGCCGCCGTTTATTCAGCAGCTTCGCCGGGAACTGGGACGGTGACATTGTCAACCATACCCACTTCGCCCATAATGTAAGTGTCGGGCCCCAGTTTCATATCTGAGTTCATCATTTCATCAAAGGTCACTTCTTTTCCGGTATAAGCCGAAACCCGTCCCATGATCGCACACATGTTGGTGATGGCTATTTGCTCGGCTTCATTCACCGCAATGTTTTCTCGAATGCAAGTCACCAGGTCAATGTGTTCCTGCACGTAAGGACTGATTTCGCGTACACCGCTTTCCTCGGTTGGGTAAGCATACGAATAAAGCTCAGTTCCTTTGGCATCCCAAATCTTGTTTTGACAGTTCGACGAACCGTTGCTCCCCATCACAAATTCGGAAACATTGTTCGCACAGCCATTGATCTGGCGACACATACTGTGCGTGTGCATGCCATCGTCGTACATGAAATCGATGCTGAAATTGTCGTACTGGTCGCCGGTAACACGACGCTGACGCGAACCAAAACCAACCGCTTTGGTGGGGTGTTTACCCGCAAACCAGTTGATCACATCGATGTTGTGAATGTGCTGCTCCACAATGTGGTCACCCGACAGCCACAACCAGTTTACCCAGTCGCGGATCATGAATTCCATTTCAGTCCAGTCGGCATTTGGGTTGCGATGCCACAGTTTCGACTGGTTCCAGTAACAGTTGGCGCTTACAATGTCGCCAATCGCCCCGTTGGCAATCTGCTTGTACACCTCGATATAATCGCGCTGGTGACGACGCTGGGTGCCGGTTACAATCTTCAATCCAAGCGATTCGGCTTTTTTAGCTGTCGCCATCACCGAGCGGATACCAACCGGGTCGACAGCAACCGGTTTTTCCATAAATATATGCTTGCGGGCTTGCACTGCAGCTGCAAAATGTTCGGGACGAAAATGCGGAGGCGTGGCCAGGATGATCACGTCAACACCCGAGTCAATCACTTTCTCGAAGGCATCAAATCCTACGAAAATATTTTCATCAGCCACTTCGTTGTTGGCCTGGTTTTTCAGCTTGTTACGGCAATCATCAATACGATCCTGGAACACATCGCCCAGGGCATGGATGCTCAGGTTAGGGCCCGCATTCAAAAAGTCGAGTGCGGCACCCGAACCGCGGCCTCCGCAGCCAATCAGACCGGCTTTCAGCGGAGCCCCGTCAGGCGCCTGATCCAACAGCGGAGGAAGGTTGAGTTCAACCGTTTTTTTCTTCTCGGAACACGAAACCAACGCATTGGCTCCGATTACGCCAACGGCTCCTATGGCTGCGGCGTTTGTTAAAAATCTACGTCTTGAAAAATTTGATTTTTCGGTCATGATCTTAGGTATTAAATTAGGTTTCATTCAGTTCAATCGGTTTATTTTTAAAAAACAGTATAAAAAAGAACAAGACTGCAAACGACATCAAGGTTGTTGTTCCCCATATGGCATCCCAGTTATAGCCACCCGTATTTTTGTAATGATTGATAATCCATGCACAAATTAAGTTTCCAACCAGCAGCCCAACCCCATAAGTTATCAGAAAGATGAATCCTTGTGCTTGAGCTTTTAATTCCTTAGGGGCTTTTTTATCAATATAGATTTGTCCCCCAACATGAAAGAAGCCGAAAATGAGACCATGAATTAAGATCCCGATGTAGTACATCCAGGCTTGGTTGATAATCCCTCCCGCATAAAACGAAAGGTAGCGAATGACAAGTGCAATCAGTCCAAATATCATCACTTTACGAAGTCCTGATTTTTTTATGGCTAAAGGCACCAGCAGAAGAAATCCCATCTCAGCAAGCACACCCCAGTTCATCGTCACCGAAATATAACGGGTATTCATGTTGAGAAGAAACTCGGAGAAAAACGAATAGTACATGGCAAACGGAATCATGGAGAGAAATGAAAACAAGATAAAAAAACCAAAATTCCGATCTTTCAGTAATTGCAGGGTGCCCAGACCAAAAGCGTCAGCTAGTGAGCCTTTTTTCCCTTTACCCATTGGTGGTGTATCCGGCAATGCCAGATTAGTAAACGCAGCAAATAAACTGACAGCAGCTCCGGAATAAAATGGAAGGTTTGTTCCATCAAAATCCATATTCAAGATCTGAATGAAGAACAAGCTAAAAACACCGGATGCCACCCATCCGATAGACCCAAAGACCCGAACTTTAGGAAACTGTTCGGAAGGCAAATGTGCCATGGCAATTGAACTTGTTAAGCTCCAGGAAGGCATATAACCCAACATCGCTATCAACAAACAAAGAAACAAGGTGTCAGGATTTTGTGTGACTCCGGCTCCCAACAACATTACTGCATTGATAATATTTAAACCAAACAATACTTTTTGACTGGAAAAATAACGATCGGCAATCATCCCAATCAGGGGTGATGCAATACAGCCGATTGCCATTGAACTTAAGATTAGGGCTTTCTGTGTGCTGCTCACGTCCAGATTGGTTAGGTATGCAGCCAGCGGAACCCACCAAACTGCGTACATCATGTATTGCAGGAGCATCATTAACGAAAGCTTGAATCTGATCATATCTCTGATTTGGAATTTAATTCTAAAAGACGCAGATCCATTATTTGAATCTGCATCTTTTAAAAAATTGTTAGTAATGAGACTAATTATACCCCGGATTCTGCTGAAGTTGTGGTGCTTTATTGATTTCAGTTCTTGAAACAGGCAACCAGTAATTCGCATCATTCCAAGCTCTGTCGTCTACACTTTTGGCTGTATCATAAAACCATTCTTTGCTTCCATCCGCATAATGATAGATTTTCATCAAGTAGACATTTTCAATCACCTCATCAGCGATCATCCACTTGCGCATCATATACCAACGATCTCCCTCGGCAAAAAATTCCAACTGGCGTTCGTTCCGATACCATTCACGGGCTTGCGTCTGATCTGAAGTCACCCGGTCTGGCAACCCGGCACGGTTACGAACCATATTCAAAGCATCTATTCCGTCTTGCAGATCAGCGCCGCCCAATTCAATACATGCCTCAGCATAGTCCATCAGAACTTCTGCAAATCGAAGTTCAATCCAAGTATTCTGATTGTTGAAGTGCTGTCCCACGGTAGCCGGATCCTGGTATTTTTTAAGGTAGTAACCATTTTTAGTTCCATTCCAGGATTCTATTAAACTCTGCCGGGTGTCCAGACCTCCCGTTGTATCGCCCGAAGCGATGTAATAACCTGTTTGGACACGGCCTTCCGGATCCAGGCTGGCCCCACCACCAGGACGATCCATCCACTTGGCACCATCGAACAAAACGGTAGCATAGAATCTTGGTTCGCGCCCAACATAAGGATTGATTTCCGGATCTGCTTCCAATTCTGCGGCAGTAGCTTCTCTAAGAAAGTCGTCACCTGGGTTATATTTGTCCCATACGAAGGGTGAACCGTCTGCCATTTCAAACTTTCTTACTATCGGCTCATTCGGCCCATTGTTTCCCCAGTTGTTATAACCATTGGGTCCCCACCACCGATTTTGCGTCGTGGTATTTCCCTGCGACTGCAAATGCTGAACACCCCACATCACTTCGCTGTTCCACTCTCCCTTTTGGGTGAAAATATTAAAGAAATTATCGGCATAAGCCATCACATCTTCTTCAGTCATCGTAGCCGGAGGATCGTCGGTTATACCGGTCAGTGAATACTCACCATAGGTTCCATCCATAATTGCTTTGGCTGCTGCTTTGGCTACCTGCAATCTATCGTTCCGCGAGCCTGATTGAAAGGAAACCAGTTCATTGGAAGGTTCATAACCACCATTCATCAATTCCCCGGTGCTCCAGCTTAAAATTCTTGATTTCAATGCTGCAGCAGCTCCTTGAGTCGCACGCCCCTGTTCAATTCCATCTTTTTGCGGAAGCGCAGCAATTGCATCATCACAATCGGACAAGATAAACGCAAGCGTGGCGTCGATTGAAGATCGCTCAACAGACAGGAAATCCTGTTCCAATTCATACGGCTGATCAACCAAAACAACACCACCGTACGAGCGCATCAGATTGGCATAATTGAATGCCCGAATGAAATAGGCTTCGCCTTTCATTCTCGCTTTTAATGTTTCCTCAGCTTCGGTTTCAACAGGCACATCATCAATATTGGCGAGAAAAACGTTAACATTTTTAATGTTGCCATACAATGCCCAGGTGGTCCAATTAAAACGCCAGTCTCCAAAATGTCCCATATGATCCGGGCTCATAATCCCTTTTACTGATGGGTAGCTTCCCGGCCGGTGAATACATAACACTTCATCGGTGGCACCAGCCAGAAGATCCTCGCGTAGCCCCAACACCTGGTTATCGTCTGCACCAATAAAGTCATAGCATCTTCCCAAATAAGCTTTTGCCAGGTTGATATCCTGAAAAACTGATTCTTCATTAAAAGCATCGACTGCCTCTTGGTCAAGAACATCTTCGCATGATGTTGTTGCCAGTAAAAGCACTAACATCATCATTGAATATCCTAATATTTTTTTCATACTCTTATATTTTCAAAATTCATTAAATGATTAAAATGTAACTCGCGCGCCTATGGCAAAAGTCTTCACGGCCGGATAAGTCATAGGTGCTCCAATTTCCGGGTCGAAATTCTTTTGTGCTGCATAAATGAGAAACAGATTATTGCCCGCAAAATAGATGCTTGCGCGTGAAATGCCACTATTGCCAAACACCCTGTTCGGGATATGATAAGTGAGTACCGCATTTTTCAACCGGCAATAAGCCATGTTATCGTAATGGTACGTACTGTTGTTGACATCGAATGCCCAATAAAGATCATCGCGGTTGTAGGCTCTGGCTACATCGGTATTTATATTTTGAGGCGTCCAGCGGTTGTCAAAGCTCCATTGAAAGTAGTTCCCTGCTTCACCGCGGCGTCCATCGGAAATATTCATCCGGTAGTAGGTACCCTGACCCTGAGCCAACATAGAAAGCGTCCAGTTTTTGTAAGCAACATCCACGGTAATTCCGTAGAAAATTTCAGGAGCATCAGTCTTATCCAACAAAATCTGGTCATCGCTGGTAATTTGTCCGTCACCGCTCACATCCTCAAAAATAACGTCACCCGGTCTTGCTCCCGGCCAGCTCGGATAGGCATCGATAGCTGCCTGATCAGCAAAAATTCCAATCGCATTATACAATAAGGTCGCACCGTATGGATGTCCGGTACGTTGCTGCCAGGGTTGTGCTCTCTCGGGTTCGTCCATAAACACAACTTCATTATGGTTATAGGCTATATTGCCGCCAAGGTCAAATCTAAAATCACTGTTAATGGTCTTGTGATACCCAGCTTCAATCTCGAATCCCCGATTGTCCACTTCAGCAATATTCTCATCGGGCAATGCCAGCCCTGTAAAACCGGGAACAGAGGCATCACGTGAGGTAAGAATGTCAGAACGCTTACTATAAAATGCATCAGCATTTAAGGAGAACATATTATTTAACAACTGTGATTCGAAGCCCAAATTGTAAGTGGTTTGCTTTTCCCAGGTAATAAAGGGATTGGCCACCCCCTCTTGCTGAACAACAGTCTCTACCACTTTGCCGGTTCCCATTGTCAAGCCACTAGCCAAGATGTATTTATTCATAAACTGAAACGGATCTCCCGGATCCATTCCCATTTTACCATAAGAACCTCTTAACTTGAAGTAATTAATAAAGGCCAGGTTCGCTTTCCAGAAATTCTCTTCCGAAGCCCTCCACCCCACTAACAGGCCAGGGAAATTCCCCCAACGGCTGTCCGAGGGAAATTTAAGCGAACCGTCGCGACGAATGATTGCTTCCAGAAGATATTTGCCCTGAAAGTTATAATTTAAACGCCCAATATATGACCTGCGGGCATAAATAGACATCCCGCCCCAGTTATCCTGGTCAGCGTCGCCACCGGCATCCAAAGTTTTAACAATTTCTGAAATATAATATTTGCGGAAAGCCCCAAAATCGTTATCATTCTGCTCCACTTGTTCGTAGGCTCCAAACAGGTTAAAGGAATGGTCTCCAAAATCACGGGCGTAATTAAAACTCACAGTCCCTAACTTTCGCATGCTACGATCATAGTCTTCAACCAATTCCGGAGCAGAGTATCCACGAAGCGTTGGAGTTAGCTCCATGTCAGTAATAAATCCATCCGAGTCGCGTACGGCGGTGTCCCATTTCGGGAAATATAAAGTCCATGGCTTGCGAAATCTTTTTCGGTACCAGTTGGTAACATCATAGGTAAACATTCCGCTCAGCGTCAATCCCTTCACAAATGGAGGAGTAATCGTCACTCCAAATGTTGTCTGGTTTATATATGATTTTTGATCATCGCTCCCGCCTTCCAGTGTAGAAGTAACCACAGGATTATCTCCATACTCAATGTCGGGTCCGGGTTCTCCGGTTGGCCAGAACGACCATTGCGTAGGAACCAAACGGGTAGATTGCCCATAAATATCGCCAGCACCTTTGGTCGGATACAATTTATTATTCAGAAACCCTGCATAATCAATGGATGCTTTCAACCAATCGGTAACAGGAAGTTCCAGTTTTGCCCGAAGATTGTATTGCTTGTATCGCGTTGATTCTTGCTTGTAAATGGCTTCTTCGTTTTTATATCCTAACGAAACATAGTAATACATGCCATTACTTCCACCGTCCAAACTGATGTTGTGTTTACTGGTGGTCGTCCAGTCTGCAATCAAGTCGCCTACCCAATCGCTGTTTGGGTGCTCCCAAGGATCGCGTCCGCTGTAAAACAAAGCGATATCTTCATCAGAAAAGGACCTGGGCTTTCCTTCGTAATCCTGGTACTCACTTAGCATAGTCGCATAATCACCTGCATTGGTAACTTCAGGAAGGATAGTCGGAGCCATAAACCCTTGATAAAACTGGTAATTTAATGTTGGCTTGCCGGTTTGACCTCTCTTGGTGGTAACCAAAATCACACCATTAGCAGCCTGTGCACCATAAATGGCGGCCGAAGCATCTTTAAGGACAGAAATGCTCTCGATATCAACCGGATCAATCTCATTTAACGAACGTCCCGGTACACCATCAACAACCACCAAAGGAGCTGATAAGGCCTCGTCTCTGTCTGCATCATCGGGGTCTCCCAAGCTTGCACGTCCACGAACCAAGATACGGGCATCATTCTGCCCCGGCTCGCCGCTTTGCTGCATGATAACAGATCCAGGCATCCTTCCCGAGATGGCATTACTAATGTCGGCAGCAGGAATTGAAGCAATTTTATCACCAGTGATCGAAGTAACAGAACCGACAATATTGGCCTTCTTTTGCGAAGCGTACCCAATGGCAATGACTTCTTCCAAACCAACAACATCGGCCTCCATGGTAACATTAACGGTCATCCGGTCATTAATCGGTTCTTCAACTGATCTCATACCAATAAATGAGAATACCAATTGATCCGAACCGGCAGGCACATCCAACACGTATTCTCCATTATCATCGGTAATGGTACCAACCGTCGTATTTTTAACGACCACCGTCACTCCAGGTAAAGGTTGCCCATTGGGCTCGGCCACCTTTCCACTCACCCTTCGTACCTGCGAAACACCAAAGAAGTCAGGTTTATCGTTTGTGTTCAGTACAATCTGACGATCACTAATGACGTATTTGACATCAGTTCCGGCAAAAACAACATCAAGTACTTCCTTAATATTCTTGTTTTTCACTGAAACACTAACTGTCCGATCCATATCAATCAAGTTCTGATTGAACAGGAAATAAAATTCGGACTGGTTTTCGATTTCGTCAAGCACATTTCCCAAGCTTGTGTTTGACATGGTCAGATTCAACTTAGTTTGTTGAGAATAGAGGTCATTGGCTAAAATTTGCGAGGCAAAGACCAATACCAGAAATAAGGTCATGCGCATAATTCGTAACATTTTTTTAAGACTATATGCTATAGTCTTGCAGGTTGAGATTTTTTTCATAAATTCAAATGTTTAACTGGTTAGACATCAGTTTAAATAATAACTAGGAGGGAGATCGTGCTGGAACCACTTTCTCTCTCTTTTTTAATTCTTGTATTTGAGGATTACTTTTTGTTTTTCATATACTCCATCTTTATTAGGTTTAGACTCAATGATTTCGTAACGCATTGGTGCAGAAAGGCTCAAAAGCTCCAACACCCGCCCCAGAGATTCATTTTTAAAGGTTGCACGATAAGGAATATCCTTTAAAACATCGTCTTGAATAATAATTTCTGAATTGTACCATCGTTCCAATCTCCGGGCAACTTCATCCAACGGTACATTCCTGAATTCCAGAATTCCATCCTTCCAACTGGTAAAATGGCTGGTTTGAACCGATCGTATAGCGACCTGATTTTGTCTTTTATCAAGCACAAGGTGCTCGTTGGGCTTCAAAATTTCGTTAAGACTTGTTCCTTGCTTGCTTACTTCAACCGATCCTTCATCCAGGGTAACTTCAATTCGGTGCAAATCATCATAAGCCATCACGTTAAACCGGGTTCCTAGGACCTCAACCTCTACTCCCTGCGCATTCACCCGGAAGGGCGAATGTTTGTCTTTCCTGACATCAAAGTAAGCTTCTCCGGTTAACTCAACCGACCGGTTTTTCGAGAATTGAACCGGATACTTCAGGTAGGAATCGCCATTTAGCCAGCCGGTAGTTCCGTCGGGCAAATTAAATCGCGAACGCATGCCCGGCGGACATTGAATTTCGGCATATACCGTTTCGCTTTGCACCAAATCTTGCCACTGAGTGAAAAAATAGAATGAAGCAATCAGCAAGGGAAGAATCAGAACCGCCGCAATCCGGTAAAATACGTTCCTTAATCGGTATGTCCATTGATTTTCCTGGTGCATTTCGCTTTGCAAAATTTTAGGTTTCGTCTTATTCCAGAGCTGCAAGTAGATCTCATCCGATACAATGCTTCCATCTGTTGCTTCCCAATGATCCTTCAGTTCTTCTCTTATGGCATCAAACTGATCATCATCCTCAAATTGATTCAGAATACTCAAATATTCCTTTTTTGAATACTGATCGCTGATGAAATTCTCCAATAATTGATGTTCCTTTTTCCCCATTTTCGATAATCTAACTACACAGAGTATCTGAAAAAAGGATGACCCCCCTATTGAATCGTGATTTTTTTTTTGACTGTTTCAGCAATCAGGAATTTTGCTTTGTGTGAAGGCTCAGCATTTGCACAAAAAACAAATACAAATTCTTAATTTTCTTCTCAAAAAAAGCATCCCGGATGGTTTTGATGGCGGCCGTCAATTGATTTTCGACCGTTTTTGGTGAGACATTCAGAAAGGTAGCTGCTTCGTTAACCGTTAAACCGTCCTTCTTCAGCAAAAGGAAAACTGCTCTCCTTTTCTCCGGAAGGCGGTCAATTTCCTGATCCAGCAGCTTTAAATAATAGCCAAAATTTAATTCTTCGTCCGAATCGTGAGCCTGGCCAACCAAAAAGTCGAACAATTCAATTTTAAACTTCTCATGCTTTGCTTTTTCAACAAACGATTTCCGGATGTCATTCAATGCAATGGTGAATAAATAAGAGCGAAAAGCTTGTTCGGGATTGACTTGGCTTCTTTTTTCCCAGATCTTCAGAAAAACGTTTTGAACGATTTCTTCGGCTTCAACCCGGGACTTTAACAAGTTGAATGAAAAGTGAAAAAGAACTTTCGAATACTTCTCGAAAAAATACTCAAAAGCATATAATCGCCCATCTTTTAAGGCGAGGGCAAAATTACGTTCTGACAGATCGAACTTCGTTTTCACTTCATTCAGATTTAGGCAACCAAACTTAAAAGAAAAACTGCTACATTCGACATTCTTGAATAAAAATTGTAATATTTTAGCACTGAATGATACGATTTTGGCGATTTTACGTTGAGTACGCTCCCTTATTTGAGCGAACGAGCACTTAGGTCGAACGAATTATCATTTGAAGCTAACGAATAACTACTTCAACCCAACGAATCAGCATTTCAGTTTAACGAACAACCACTTCAACTCAACGAATGAGCATTTCAGCTTAACGAACGACTACTTCAACTCAACGAATCAGCATTTCAGCTTAACGAACGACTACTTCAACTCAACGAATCAGCATTTCAGCTTAACGAACGACCACTTCAACTATACGAATGACTATTTCGATCCAACGAAAACGCTTGCGAACAAACAGAATGCAATGTGCAATAGAACTAAAAATGTTGAACAACATAAAAACGGCCAAACGACCTAAAAATACAACTACTTTACTGATATTAACACAATAACCAATTCAGTTTAATAATACAATATACGGAGAAACGATTGCTTTTTGAAAATGTTTTACGTAACTAGCAGAATAATTCACAAAAAAATCCTATGAACAGAAGTCAATTAAACCACAAAGAAATGCACGAGGCGGTTATTCATTTCCTCAATTTAAATGCAGACAAGTGGTCATCGATCCCCAAAGTTGGCGAGTTTTTCAACGCTTTCATCCTGGTTAATGCCGAAATTGACCAGGCTCAAGAAGCCCAGCAAGGAGCTCAAGTGTTTTTGGGGAAAAACAAAAAACAGCTCAAAAAGACCATTGCCATGAAGGCCGATATTCTGAATGACAGCCTGGAAGCGATGGCCCTCATCGAAGGCAATATGAGCCTCAAGAGCCGCATGGCCGCTACCTATACCGACTTGTATGAAACAGTCAACGCCCTCTTTGTTCCCCGGATTATGGAAATTATTACTGAAGCCGAAAATCATCAGGAAGTGCTAACTACCGAATACGGAGTGGCCCTACCACAGATCGAAAGCCTGAAACAAGGCGTCGATCAGTTTTTAGAATTGACCGGACAGCCCCGGGCCTACCGCATTGCCTCGGTGCAAGCCACCAAAAGCCTGGAGCAATTGTTTGCTGAAGCTAAAGACATTTTGACCAACAAACTTGACAAGGTGATGAGCCTGTTTAAGCACCGCGATGCGAATTTTTACAACGGCTACGTAGCCGCACGGGTAATCGTCGATAAGTAATTAAGGTCACGGACCTATTTGATATTTTCGGTTTCGCTTCTATCACAAATTGTTAAAGACTCGAAACATGACACTAAATTATTCGCACTACTTAATTGCTACAATTTGGACTATTTTTGCTGATTAAATCAGCCTGCGTATGAAAATCATGCATGAACAGCTCAGCTTTCGGGGAACAAATTCCTTCAACATTAAATGGGATGATTTTCCGCATTTTACCTTTCCCTGGCATTTTCATTCGGAATATGAACTGGTTTATGTGATCCGCAGTTTCGGTAAGCGCTTTGTTGCCGACCATGTCGAAGATTTTCGGGATGGCGACCTGGTATTGATGGGCCCTAACCTGCCTCACTTCTGGAAAAACGATGAAGCCTTTTTTCTGAATGATCCCAACTACCGTGTCAACGCTGTTGTCATTCATTTTCCGGCCTCCTTCTTTAAAGAGCAATTGGAAAACTACCCCGAGTTTTTGCCCATTCGCGATTTGCTGTCGCGTGCAGCCCGCGGACTCCATTTTCAGCAAGAAGTAGCCAACCGTTTAGGCCCAAAACTGAATAAACTGCTAAAGAAAAAAGGCCTGGAGCGCACCTTGCTGTTCCTGGAGATTCTGGAAAAACTGGGCATAACCAAACAGTATAAGCTACTGGCCAGCGAAACCTACCGACTCAATCTGGATAACTGGTCAACCACCCGGCTCGACAAAATTATGCACATCATTAACGCCAACTACCGGCAACCTATTAAACTCGATTTGGTAGCCAACCATATTGGTATGAATACCACTGCCTTTTGTCGCTATTTCAAAGAGAAAACCGGCAAATCGTTTGTTGAGTTTGTCAATGAAATGCGGATTGGCTATGCGTGCAAGCTCTTGCTCGAAGAAAAACAAACGGTTTCACAAATATGCTTCGAAAGTGGCTTTAACAACCTATCCAACTTCAACCGGTGCTTTAAGCGAACAACCTCACTCTCGCCCGTTCAGTATCAAAATCAGTTTCACCAGGCCAATCAACCGGTTAATCCAGCCGGATAAATGTTGGATCATCAATCAAAACCGATCAGCCACCAGCGCCAATAGGTACAATAGACTCACATAATAAGTGAGATTCTAAATTTGAGCGAAGTAGAACAAAATTGCAGATAAAGTGTTCTGAACTTTTGCGAGGTCTAATTTGCCTTGTTTTAAAAGACATAGAATGAATGAGATTATTGAGATGAAGACAAACTCTCCGGAGAACAAAAAAACCACCCAAGAACCCATCCAGCAATTTTTAGGGAAACTTAAAGAAAAAATGAAACAAGTCTATCACCAGCGGGGTGATATTGACAAATACAGCCAGCAACGCGGACTTCCGCCCTTTGTGCTGCGCGAAATCATGGAATGCAACCCGCTTTCGATCGGTATTCCAAAAGCTTATGGCGGACGGGGCGCCCTGATGAGTGAAAATCTGGCCCTGCTGGAAGCGGCATCTTACGAGTCGCTGGCTCTTTCACTAACCTTTGGGATCAACTCTGCTTTATTTTTGCAACCTGTTGGGAAGTATGCCCAGGAAGAAGCCAAAGCTCCTGTCTTTAAACGTTTTATTGAAAACGGGAATATGGGTGGCCTGATGATTACCGAGCCCGACTTTGGAAGCGATGCCTTGAGCATGCAAACCCATTTTAAGGAATCCGATGGACAGTGCCATATTAAAGGGACAAAGCACTGGGCCGGACTGACCGGTTGGGCTGACTTTTGGTTGTTAACCGCCCGACGAAAAAATAGTGATGGAGACTTGCAACGCGACATCGACTTTTTTATCTGCGATGTCACGCAACCGAACCAATCGATTAAAGTAGAAGAATTTTACGACAACCTGGGCTTGTACCAAATTCCCTACGGACGAAACCACATTGACGTGAAAATTCCGGAAGCTCAACATTTACAACCCCATTCAACCGGGGTGAAAATGATGCTCGACTTGCTGCACCGCTCACGCATGCAGTTTCCAGGCATGGCTATTGGATTCATTCACCGGATTATGGACACAGCCATCACCCATTGTAAGCAACGCATCATTGGAGGCAAGAGCCTCATGGCCTACGACCAGGTACAGGAACGGCTATCGAAACTGCAAGCTTCTTTCACGGTGTGCTCAGCCATGTGCTCCAACAGCGCCAAAAAAGCTGGAATTGAAAATGACCTGACCGGAATTGGAATTGAAGCCAACGCAGTGAAATCAGTCGTTACCGACTTGATGCAGGAAGCGGCCCAGTCGCTTACCCAATTGGTTGGCGCACAAGCCTACAAACTCAGTCATTTAGGCGGTCGTGGCATTGTTGATAGTCGTCCGTTCCAGATCTTTGAAGGCTCGAATGATATTCTGTATGCGCAAATTTCAGAAGGAATCGTTAAACAAATGCGTAAGCTGAAAGAGAAAAATTTATTCGACTTCCTGAAGGGATATGAATTGACCAACCGCTCGGCCGATCAATTAAAAGGGCTCTTCAACTTTGAACTGGATCTGCAACTTCCGCAGCGAAAGCTGGTTGAACTGGGGCAAGTCATTGGCCGGGTCATTTCCATGGATATGGTGCACCGATTGGCTGATGAGGGCTTCAGAAGTGATCTGATTGAAGGCGGACTGAACATGCTTCGCCAGGAAATTCAGCAAACCATGAGCAGTTTCAGTTTGCAAACAAATGACCTGGTGGTGGTAGATTACCAGGAAAACAGCTCGTGGCTAAAGTATTCGCTGTAAAAGATTTCGAAAAAGACGATAACGAAAGCATCAATCCAAGTGATTGGTGCTTTTGTTATTTTCCAGTTGTTAGAATGACGTTCATAGACGAAAAAGGAAGACGGGATCAAATGATATTCTAGTGGGAGAAGTTTGATCAATAAATCAAAAGCCTGCCCCACCTGGGCCTCCCTTTTCAAGCTACCCTTCTATACACAACGCTATGAGTTTTGATACTGACTTGAACTGGACTTTTTTAGAATAAACAGAAGATGGAACCTAACGGAAATGTGTCTATCCTTAAGTCCCCCACTTCGCCATTAGGCGAATGAGCGCAGGCCGAAAACCGCGACACCGGAGTTCGCACCATCGCAGGTGGTTGGATTCCTTCCCTTTTTTAAGGGAAGGTGTTCCGATGTCCATCGGAACGGAAGGGTCAGAAAATGACCAAGCCATTCAGAAAACCGAATGTACTTCGGTGGGGCTTTGCCCCAAACCCCAGTTCCTTTTTTGCCTTGATGCCAAAAAGGAACCAAAAAAAATCAAGGCTGACGATGCTTTGGCTGGAAAACTACGGATCAGTCACTCCCCGAAAACCAACTCCGATCCTGAGTACAGGATCGTCAAACAGGGTTTTCTTAGCCAGTGCCTTTGCGGTTTCCTTCCCTTGTTTTCCAAAGCCAAATCCTCGTAGGCCAACTAAGCTCGCCCGCTTGGAGGCTCATTTTACACTTCCACCCGAGCTTATTTTTACAACTCATAAATAGCCTGACCCACCCTGGCCCTCCCTTGATCTGGACTTTTTTAGAATAAACAGAAGATGGAACCTAACGGGAATGTGTCTATCCTTAGGTCCCCCATTTCGCCAGTAGGCGAAAGCAGCGTAGGCCGAAAACCGCGACACCGGAGTTCGCACCATCGCAGGTGGTTGGGTTCCTTCCCTTTTTTAAGGGAAAGTGTTCCGATGGATATCGGAACGGAAGGGTTAGAAAATGACCAAGCCATTCCGAACCCCGAATGTACTTCGGTGGGGCTTTGCCCCAAACCCCAGTTCCTTTTTTGCCTTGATGCCAAAAAGGAACCAAAAAAAATCAAGGCTGACGATGCTTTGGCAGGAAAACTACGGATCAGTCACTCCCCGAAAACCAACTCCGATCCTGAGTACAGGATCGTCAAACAGGGTTTTCTTAGCCAGTGCCTTTGCGGTTTCCTTCCCTTGTTTTCCAAAGCCAAATCCTCGTAGGCCAACTAAGCCCGCCCGCTTGGAGGCTCATTTTACACCTTTTCGAAAGTCCGGCATAAAGAAGCATTGAGAACAAACAAACGAAGCGTAGCTTTTCAAGGGAGGGAAAATGACCGGTTATTTAGCTTGTCCGGCCATTGCCGGATATCTCAATACCGTGGGGACTAACAAGGTAAAAACAAACAATAAGGTTTTTGAGTAGGATAACGCTAAACATCCACGGTAATTTGAAATGATCCCCTGTTGAAGCTACCGATGGTCATCCAATAAAAACCATCGGCCAATCGCAGCCCGGGATTTTTTTGTTAATTTTGATTCTGAAAAAGCACGCATAAGCAAACACCAAATGAGCAAACAGCCCGAAAATATCTGGCTTTCCGAATTACTTAATCCACTTCGAAATAAATCGTGGTATGAACCCGCACGACGCGCGTTCCTCAGCAGGCCCGACCTGATGTTGGCCGCTAAAGCCACCTTTGCCATTGCCCTGCTGGCTGTTCCGCTTGTCATTGCCGGAGAATCGTTTATTGCCATCACCTTGGCGCTGGGAGCTTTGGCCGGAGCCCTATCCGAAACCGACGACCACCCCAAAGGGCGGATTAAATCGCTGGCGTTGAAAGTTATCAGCTTCGGAATCTCCAGCCTGGCAGTGGAGCTACTTCGCCCTTATCCCCTTGTTCTGGGGCTTGGGCTGGGGGCTTCCACCATCGTATTTCTCTTGATTGGCGGACTCAGCGAACGATACCGTGGCGTAACCTTTGGAGCCATCCTCGTAGGCATTTATGCCATGTTGGGAACGGAGATCAGTCCGGCCTGGTACTGGCAACCCATCCTGCTACCGGCAGGAGCTTTGTTCTATGGTTTGATTTCGTTGGGCTTTCTCTACTTCCATCCCTGGCGTTTGCTCGAAGAGCAGCTTGCCCGGGGCTTTCTGGCTCTGTCAAAATACCTCGATCAGAAAGCCAGCCTGTTTCCCAGCGACGAAAAGCTGCAAGGCAAACTACGCAATCAGCTGGCCCTTCAAAATGTACAGGTGGTTGATGCGCTGGAACACTGCAAGGAAGTGCTGAACAGTTATGGCGACGCCCTTAAGGACGATACCCCGCTGAAACCCTACCTGCGCTACTTCATGCTGTTGCAGGGATTGCACGAACGGGCTGCGTCGAGCCACGAGCGGTACGACCTGCTGAGTAGCGATCCTGAAAACCGGGAACTGCTGGAAGGGATCGGCCAAACGCTGGTTCAACTTTCACTGGCTACCAAACAATTTGCCCACAGCCTGCTAACCGGAATCCCTTACCGTCACCCGGTATCTTTGGGCTGGGTGGTGAATGTATTAAACGATCAGCTTGAAAAACACGGAACCAGCCAGACCCACTCCCTCGCACTATTGGTTCGAAACCTTAACCGCTCGCATCAGTCGTTGATCAATTTAGGAGAGAACCAACAACGAAGCATTGCCCCCCGGTTGGCAAAAGACAAACGGACACTTGGGGAACGATTGCGAAACCAGCTCAGTTTTAACCACCCGCGACTGCGTCATGCTATCCGGCTCAGTTTATGTTTCCTGATTGGCTTTGCCATTTCCGAAGGCTTTAACGTAGCCAAAGGCGAATGGATTATTTTGACCAGCCTGTTTGTGTGCCAGCCCAGCTACAGCGAAACCCGGCGCCGGCTTTTTCAACGAATTCTGGGTACCATCAGCGGAGTGATTGGCGGCGTGCTGATTGTTCAGTTGCTACCCACAGTAGCCGGCCAACTGGTCTTGCTACTGGCAGCAGCTTTTGCCTTTTTTGTTTGGCTGCGCCGAAAGTATGCCATCTCGGTGATCTTCATTACCATCTTTGTGCTTAGCGCCTTCAACCTGATTGCCAACCAAGGTGTAGCCGTCATGTGGCCCCGCCTGTTGGACACCTTGATTGGTGCCACCCTGGCTTATGGCACCGTCCGGCTGCTTTGGCCCGACTGGCAGCACAAACGCCTGCCACAACTGCTGAATCTCGCGCTGCATAAGAATACAGCCTACTTTCGGGCCATCATCCTGGAATACCAGCAACCATCAATCGATGACGACCTCGATTACCGGATTGCACGCCGCGAAGCACACCGGGCCGACAATGCGCTGGTGCTTGCCTGGCAGGACATGCAGGTGGAACCGCACAAACGACAGCAATTTCAACAACAGGCCTTCACCCTGACTTACCTAAACCATGCCTTGCTGTCGTACCTGTCGGCTTTTGGTGCCCATCGCGAGCAGCAGCAAGTTCCCAACTTAGAATTACTGCACTTTGCCAACGAAATCCTGGAAGCCCTTCAGGAAGCGAACCAAGCCACAACATCAACGATTCACCCTCAAGACAAGGAGCTGCAAACCATACTGGAGCAAATTAGGCAACAAGTTAAAGCTTCGGAACAGGGATTTACCCGCATGCAATTCACCCTACTCTATAACATTGCTGATGTCACCATTCAACTGTTGCAACAAGCCAAGCTTATCAACAAAAATGATACACAAACCCCAAGCGAAAGGCTGAATCCGAATTCTATGAGTTTTCTCTTCTTCATTCTCCCCTGAAAGCTTTATTTTTACTGATTCTGAAACTAAAAACAACACACATGAATTTAATAGAAAAATACATCGAAGAAAACAAGGATCGTTTTCTGAATGAATTGTTTGGCTTAATCCGCATACCGTCCATCAGCTCCGTTTCGGCCCATAAACCCGACATGCACCGGGCTGCCGGGTATTGGAAAGAATTGCTGATTAGCTCGGGCGCCGATCATGCTGAAGTGTTTGAAACCGATGGAAATCCGGTGACCTATGGCGAACGAATTATTGATCCGGCAAAACCAACAGTGCTGGTGTACGGGCATATGGATGTGATGCCGGTTGAACCGCTCGAATTGTGGAAATCGCCGCCTTTCGAACCCGAAGTGCGCGATGGCAAAATCTGGGCACGCGGAGCCGACGACGATAAAGGCCAAAGTATGATGCATGCCAAAGCTTTCGAGCTGATGGTAAAAACCAATACGCTGCCCTGCAATGTGAAATTCATGATTGAAGGCGAAGAGGAAATTGGTTCGCCCAACCTGGGCAAATGGTGCGAAGAACACCGGGACATGCTGAAAGCCGATGTTATCCTGGTGTCGGACACCACCATGATCCGGCCCGACCTGCCCACCATTACCACCGGATTGCGCGGCCTGGCCTATTGGCAGGTTGAAGTTACCGGTCCCAACCGCGACCTGCACTCCGGCATGTTTGGTGGCGCAGTGGCCAACCCCATCAATGTGCTTTCGAAAATGATCGCGCAAATGACCGATGACAACGGACACATTACCATCCCCGGTTTTTACGATGATGTGCTGGAGGTGTCGACCGAAGAACGCGCCCTGATGGCCCAAACACCCTTCGACATTGACACTTTCAAAAACGCGATCGACATTGACGAAGTGGCTGGCGAAGCAGGTTTCTCCACCATCGAACGCACCGGCATTCGTCCGTCGTTCGACGTGTGCGGCATCTGGGGAGGCTATACCGGCGAAGGCGCCAAAACAGTGTTACCATCCAAAGCCTTTGCCAAAATCAGCACGCGTTTGGTGCCCAACCAAAACCACGAAAAAGTCGCCGAATTGTTTCAAACGTACTTTCAAAGTATCGCCCCAAAAACCGTTAAGGTAGAAGTGTCTCCCTTGCATGGCGGACAAGCCTATGTCTGCCCCATTGAGCTGCCCGCTTACCAGGCCGCCGAAAAAGCCTACTTCGAGGTGTATGGCCGTCGCCCCCTGCCCAACCGCAGCGGAGGCTCCATTCCCATTATCTCCACCTTCGAACAAATACTGGGTATCAAAACCATTTTAATGGGCTTTGGCCTCGAAGCCGATGCCATTCATTCGCCCAATGAAAACTACCCGCTCGAACAGTTCTACAAAGGTATTCAGACCATTCCGCTGTTTTACAAGTATTTTGCTGAGATGAGCGAAGCTTAAGCGCAAATGAATGGAGAGATTTATTTTGAGTGATTTATTGAGGGCCTCACTCGAGTGAGGTCCTCAAAGCGGGCACCATTCCGGCAAGATGAATGGCGATGCTGGATGCTGGATCGCTACTACTGAAAAATAGATTTAATTTATTCTGGCCGCGTAAAGCCTGACAGCCCTCTCAATATTTATTGCACGTAATAGAGCTACAGAAAGATTAATAAGACAATACTAAACAAAAACAATAAGATAATGCCTAAACGCATTGCGTACTTCTTTTAATGCCAAGCTAACCTGGCTTTCCACATTCCGTTTGGTGGTTTCTATTTCGTTGGCTATCTCATCGTTGGTCAGGCCTTGTTGCCTGAGTTTGTAGATTTCCTTACGTTGTGCAGGCATTTTCTCGACAATCATATCAATTAAAAGAGCTTTTTCCAAAGCGATGTATTCTTCTTCCGGGCTATATGAAAAAGTTGCTGGAGCCTGCATCTCAATAATGGTTTTGGTTGCGTATTTCCTTTTCAAAAAATTGAGGGCTTTGTTTTTGGCAATGGTGTATAAATAAGAGTCGAATGACTTTTGGGAGTCGATACTTTTGTGATTTTGCCATAACCAGACAAAAATTTCTTCCGCCAGGTCTTCTGCGTCAACCATGGTTTTGACATAACCCAAGATGAAAGTCCTGACCTTCGTATAATAGAAATTGAAGACTTTTTCGAAAGCCGAATGACTACCTTTTTGCAATGCTGATAATATAGACTGGTCGATTATTGTCATAAAACAACGAAGGTAGATTTTCCTATTCAGAGTGCAAAGACGGAGTTGCTCCCTACAACTACAAAAAAGTTTTTTTAAGAAAATTTAAATTTTTCATTGAGCTTTTGGGTACTCAGTTGTACTCCTTATAAAATCGAAAAGTATGCAGAGTAAACATTTGTGGGTAGTTGTTTTGGTGGTGCAGGTTTTATCTGTATTTCAGGCAAAGGGACAGGAACAAGAAAAAGACACAATCTCTGTTCCCCGTTCGATGCATGATAAAGGGGATCTGCAACTACAACCTGCTCAACCTCCCTTGCAATTTGTAGTGCCAGAACTATGGAATAGCGATGAGGGCCTTCACTGGGTTTCTATTGACAGAAGGACAGCACACTTTAACTTCAATTGGGAACTTAAATATTTAAACAACCTTACAGGAGATTCTTCATCCTTGCTTTTGCCAATGTACCCCGGACTGGGCGATTATCGGGATTTCGGTGGAACATTGGGGAGCTTCGATATAACAAACAAGTTTGCTTTAGAGTATGGCGCTTTCATTAGTGCGCAGTACGGTTACCTTTTTTCAACCAAACAGCTTGTTTTTGGCAGTAACTTCCTGTTGCAATATGCCATTACAACCAAACTACAATTCCAAACCTGGGGGCAATATGTAACGCCCGGCAACAGTTCTGACCCAACTTTCAACTTGCGTGCTTTTTTCCCAACGACTAATTTCGGCGCAGGACTACAATATGATTCCAATGAGAAAACAAAAGTAAAAGTGGGCATTGAGTATCAATACGACCAAAGTGATAAGACCTGGAAACCGGAATCGGGTGGAAAAGTTCTTTTAAAATTTTAAGAATCAGTGATATGAAATCGGACAAAAACACAGATGCGGCCGAAATGCTACGGTTCTATTTACGCGACAGGTATTCTTTGGAAACGGAAGAAAAAGTTCAACAATGGCTGGCAAAAAATCCAACAACGGAAGAACTAGAGCAGGCCTCGAAAGAATATTGGGATTCAATAAACACAGGAAAGGATGCGACCACATTTGATGCTTTAAAACGGGTAAATGAAAAAATTGGCATTCATTCAGAAGAAAAGAAAACTATTTGGTTAAAAACGTTCTCAAGAGTGGCTGCCATTTTCATCCTGCTTATCGGAATAAGCGGAATTTGGTTTTATCTACAACATGATGCCAACTCTGCAATGGTTGAGATTTTGGCAGCGTATGGCGAAACGAAACAAATAACACTACCCGACCAAACAGAAGTTTGGCTCAATGCGGGAAGTTCTTTAAAATATCCGTCGGAATTCAATCAGAAAATACGTTCGGTTAGTTTAACAGGAGAAGCATTTTTCTCGGTAACGAAAAATCAATCGATGCCTTTTGTGGTGGAAACAAGAAAACTGACGGTAAAAGTTTTGGGAACAAAATTTAACTTGAAAGCTTATCCGAATGAGCACCAGACTGTAGCTACTTTACAGGAAGGAAAGATAGAGGTTCAGACTGAAAATCAACAAAAACAACAATTAGTGCCGAATGAACAATTGGTTTACGACAGTCAAACGTCAAAAATGAAGCTTCTAAAAATCAATCCCGAAGATCTCCCCGATTGGAAAAACGGGAACCTTTTGTTTGCGGAAGCTACTCTGGGCGAAATATTACAAACACTCGAACGGCATTTCAATATTTCTTTCGAAATAGATAAGTCAATCGACTTGTTAACCGAACATTACACCATAAAATTTGAACGGGAAGAAACCCCTGAGCAAATACTTCAGGTTTTGGCAGATGTGGCTGGTGATTTTTCCTCTTCAGTAAAAAACGGAAAGATAGTATTGAAAAAAAGATAGTATAAACGAAAAACAATATTGCCTATGAAAAAACAGAACCGGTAAAAAGTTAGCGTTTTCTACCGGTTCATAACGAAGATGCAAAATCAACTCTGTAAAAAGTAACTTAGTATCAACAATACAAATGTAATAGAATGAACTTAAAAAAATTAGCGATAGCATTTCTTACCCTTTCTGTTTTTCTGTTTTTTTTCTCGGTGCAGTCGATCGCACAGGAAAAACGGATTACAATTCATAAAAATAATATTTCATTAAAAGAAGCCTTTCGTGAAATTGAAAGGCAAACCAATTATAGCATAGCCTACAAAAAATCGGAAACAGACGAGAAACGAAAAATCAATCTTTTATTAAACGATGTAAGCCTGGAAAAAGCATTGGAAGAAATTATGAAAGACACCGGGCTCACATACAAAATTAATGGCTACCACATTATCTTAATTCCCAAAAAGGAAAAACAGGAAGCAAAAGAAACTGGCCTCACCCAAACCATACGCGGAACGGTTTACGATGTAGAAACAGGACAGCCAGTAGAATTTGCCAATATTGCACTGTTGGAGACCAATTCAATAGGTACCATCTCCGACAGTTTGGGGCATTTTGTTATCCATGGAATTCCGCTGGGATACGCTAATATTAAAGTCTCTTTTGTTGGATATCAATCCTACATTTACCGGGAAATATTGCTTACCTCGGCAAGAGAGGCATCTGTTGAAATCCCGTTAAAGGAGAGTACTCAATCGGTTGGAGAAATAACTGTTCGCCCGCAAATAAATAAAGAACGCGCCATAAACCCAATGGCTTTGGCAGAGGGGCGCATGTTAAGCGTGGAAGAAGCCAACCGTTTTGCCGGTGCATTTAACGACCCGGCACGTTTGGTAACTTCGTTTGCTGGAGTGGCCGGAACAGGCGGAATTTCGAGCAATGCGCTTTCCATCCGTGGTAATGCGCCGCAATACACCCAGTGGCGTTTGGAAGGCGTTGAAATTCCGAATCCAACACATTTTGCCGACATGATTTCGTTGGGAGGTGGCGTTTACTCGGCTTTGAGCAGCCAGGTGATGGGAAATTCCGATTTTTTTAACGGCGCATTCCCCGCAGAATACAGCAATGCGCTTTCGGGGGCATTCGATATGCAGATGCGTAACGGAAACAACCAAACGCATCAAAATACATTTCAGGTAAGTTTGATGGGAATTGATTTCGCTTCGGAAGGACCATTGAGCAAAAATCACAACAGCTCGTATATTTTTAATTACCGGTATTCGGCAACTGGTCTGGTTGCGGATGCGAACTTGAAATACCAGGACCTTTCATTCAAACTAAACCTACCAACGAAAAAAGCCGGTACTTTTTCAATTTGGGGTTTAGGACTAACTGACCGAAATGATGTTGATCCACTCGATAAAGAAGACTGGGAATCTTTTGCCGACCGGCAGGATGTGAAAACAACGCTGGAAAAAGCCAGTGGCGGAATTACGCATAAATATAATCTGAACGATGACGCCTATGTTAAAACCTCGCTTGCCGGCACCTACAGTGGGATACTTCAAAATGTTGGACAAGTGGATTCGCTGAATTTTCACACACAAGTTGTAGATATTACCAACAAAAACTGGAACATTGTCCTTAACTCTTATATCAACAGAAAATTAAGTTCACGCCATGTTAACAGGACAGGGCTTACGGTTACCGGGATGATTTATGATTTGGATTACAATGTCACGCCTAATTATGGTTTGGATTTGCCCATGGAGAATGTTGCTACAGGCTCAGGTAACAGTTTTCAGACGACAGCTTACACGCAGTCGGTTTTTACTATTTCTCCAAAGTTTTCGCTTAGTGCAGGGCTCAATGCCCAGTATTTTAACCTGAATAAAAATTGGGGACTGGAACCAAGACTAAGCATGAAATGGAATTTCAGGCCAAACCAATCACTCTCGGCTGCTTATGGCTTAAACAGCAGGCGCGAGCGACTGGATTTTTACTATGTGGTTAACTCAACGACTAACCTGCCCGGCAATAAAAAGTTGGATTTGGCAAAAGCGCATCACTTCAACCTGGCTTACGACTGGCATATTTCAGATGTTCTTCACCTGAAAGTTGAACCATATTACCAATATTTATTCGATGTTCCCGTGGAGGCCAATACTTCTTTTTCGGTGCTGAACCTCAATGATTATTATCTCGATAAAATCCTTTTAAATGCGGGGAAAGGAAAAAATTACGGAATTGATGCTACGCTGGAACGTTATCTCAAAAAAGGTTCGTATTATTTACTTACTGGGTCAGTTTTTAAATCGAAGTACATGGGTGGCGATAAAATATGGCGCAGTACCCGATACGACCGTGGATTTAGCTTTAATGGCGTGTGGGGCAAGGAATGGTTCGCAGGGCGGAGCAGAAATAACCGCTTTGGCCTGAATTTAAGGCTAACCTGTCAGGGCGGAGAACGTTATACTCCCATCGATAAGGCACTTTCAGAAATCAGCCATGAAATAAAACTGAATGATTCAAAAGCCTTCAGCAAACAATACGACCCTTTTATAAGTGGAGACCTAACGGTTAGCTACCGGATAAACCGGAAAAAAGTTTCTCACGAAATTGCCTTAAAAGGACTGAACATCGGCCTTTACACCGGGGAGTCTGGGTATTTTTACAATGAATCGACCAGCGCCATTGAAAAAGGAGATGTAATGGGAGCTTTATTTGATATTTGCTATAAAATTCATTTTTAACCTAAGGGAAAAGCATGAACGCACAATTGAGAGGCTTCCCTAAAGTGGCTACTTGGGGAAGACTCTCTCAATTTATCCCGGTACGAACGCAAGCTTCGCTCCTCCCCTTTCCCCCTTTGCGTTCGACTGCATTGGCCCGCTGATTTCAAATCCCTCCAAGCCAGAGCCAAACCATCAGCCAACTTACATTCGGATCGAAATTCTTAGAAAACTTCAGGCTGCAATGAATAAAAAAAAATTCCTTGACACCTTGCAACATAAGTATTAAGCAATAATTGTTGTCGTATTTCTGTCTTCTAATAAATTATGAGAGAAGTGATAACAAAAATAATAGATAGGTCCGTAACCTTACGATACAACCCAGGCTCGACTTCTCCCGTATTTTAACCAATAAACTGATTATATCTAACGGTCAAAATAAGACCCCTTCAATTATCATATACGATTCTTTGGCTGATGGATCATGCGGATTAATACATTTCAATTGTTTTTGTAGATAATAAATAACATAATTTCCATAGCTTTTGTTGTATTTATCAATTCCTTCCGAGAAATACGTAATTTTACCTGTGGTTCAAACGATAGCCATTAGAAAGAGAGCGACAAATAAAAGGATATGGATTTTAAAACGTTGCACGAGAAATACCAGCAATTGCTTCTTGAAAACAACCGCATGAAAGAAGAAATCAAAAGGCTGAAAGCTCAGCCCGGCATCGAAACGGCCTGCAGCCAGACAAGTGAGGGCTTCACCTTGAATGAACCCCTCACGAAACACACCATTACGACCAAACATCATGCTAACTCCGAGCTGGAATTATTTGATCGACAAGAAGAAACAAAACCTTCAACATCTGCTGACCTTATAAATAAAAAGTCTGGTCCCGACGAAAAGGTCAAGCTCTTTATGTCGTTGTTCAGGGGAAGAGACGATGTGTATGCCAAAAGATGGGAAAACAAAGCAAAAGGAACAGCCGGGTATTCGCCTGCCTGCGGAAACGAATGGAACCCAGGAATATGTCAGAAGCCAAAAGTAAAATGCTCGGCTTGCAAACATCAAGATTTTCTCCCTTTGAATGAAATGACCGTTGATGCCCATTTACGTGGTCAGCAAAATCTTGTTGTCGGTATTTATCCGTTGCTATCAAACGAATCCTGCTGGTTTTTGTCCATTGATTTTGATGATGATGGATGGCAAAAAGATGTTACGACACTCGGGGAGATATGCTCCGTATTTGAAATCCCCATTGCTGCTGAACGGTCGCGCTCAGGAAATGGGGCTCATGCCTGGTTTTTCTTTGAGCAACCTGTTGCGGCTTCTTTAGCACGCAAATTTGGAAGTGCACTGTTAACTCATGCCATGAACAAACGACACGAGATCACTTTTAAATCCTATGACCGTTTTTTCCCGAATCAGGATATCATGCCAAAAGGTGGTTTCGGTAATTTAATCGCTTTGCCCCTGCAAAAGGAAGCAAGAAGAGATAGCAACAGTGTCTTCATTGATGAGCATTTTCGCCCGATAGAAGATCAGTGGGCTTTTCTATCATCCGTTCGGAGGCTTTCCGAAGGGAATATGGAAGACTTGATATCAAAGTTATGCCCTGGAAATGAGCTTGGGACGTTGAAAACAGACGATGAAGAAACACCCAAACCTTGGGAAACCATGAAAAAGACAGGGATCAGCAAAAATAATTTCCCAAAAAAAAACAGAAGTTGTAAAAGCCAATATGTTGTTTATCCCAAAAGCCGGGTTTTCCCAAAAAGCATTAAACCACTTGAAACGGCTGGCTGCTTTCAAAAATCCTGAATTCTACAAAGCCCAGGCTATGCGCTTGCCGACCTTTGATAAACCAAGAATTATATCTTGTTCCGATGAAACATCCGAATACCTATGCTTACCCAGGGGATGTGAAACGGATATAAAGGCGCTGTTCGGGGAAATGAAAACGAAAGTGTCGTGGACCGATAAAACCAATCATGGCAGAACCATCGATGTTGAATTTAACGGGAAGCTTCGGGATGAACAACCTTTGGCTGTTGAAAAGTTGTTAGAATATGATGATGGCATACTGTGCGGAACAACGGCTTTCGGAAAAACAGTGGCAGCCATAAAACTGATCGCCGAAAGAAAGGTCAACACCTTGATTTTGGTTGACAAGGTCAGTCTGGTATCTCAATGGAGGGAAAAGCTTTCAGCCTTTTTGACGATCAAGGAAAAAGAAATTAGTCATCCGGTGACTAATTCAAATATTAACCAGTCACCGGATGACTTGCAAAAAAAAACCAGAAAAAGAGGGAAAAGCAAAAGCATTATTGGACAGATGGGAGGCGGCAAACAAGCTTTGAACGGCATAATTGATATTGCTGTCATGCAGTCGCTGAACAGGATGGGAGAAGTAAAAGATTGTGTAAAAGATTACGGCATGGTGATCGTTGACGAGTGTCATCATGTTTCTGCTTTCAGTTTTGAAATGATATTGAAAAATGTGAGCGCCAAATATGTTTATGGACTAACAGCTACTCCCACCCGAAAAGACGGTCACCATCCAATTATTTTTATGCAATGCGGGCCAATCCGCTACCGGGATGATGCAAAAGAACAGGCAGAGAAAAGGCCTTTTAACCATTATTTAATTCCCCGGTTTACTTCTTTCAACGTGCCGTTGGACAAAGAAGAGAAAGACATTTCAATTCATGAATTGTACGCCGGGATCATCGAAAATGAAAGAAGAAATCAGTTGATCGTCGATGATATGGTACAATGTCATAAAAATGGCAGGAATTGCCTTGTCCTGACGGAAAGAACGGCCCATGTTGAGTTACTTGCCAATGAACTCAGCAAAAGAATCCCGGATGTAATTTCCCTCACAGGCGGCATGGGGGTAAAGGAAACCAGGGAGACTATGGCCCGGATTTTAGAAATCCCAAATGAAAGGCCGCTAACGCTGGTTGCAACCGGTCGGTACATTGGCGAGGGCTTTGATGAGCCAAGGCTTGACACCCTGTTTCTGGCTATGCCCATTTCGTGGAAAGGAACATTACAACAATACGCGGGCAGGCTTCATCGGCTGTTTGAAACGAAAAAGGAGGCGCTGATTTATGACTATGTTGATGTCCGGGTACGGATGCTTGAGAAGATGTACAATAAACGGCTTACAGGATATGCATCAATAGGCTATAAGGTGAAAGGTGAAAATATTGCAGCAGAATCCACGGATATCATTTTTGATAAAACCAATTTCTTGCCGGTATATTCCAATGATATCATTAGTGCGTCAAGGGAGATACTAATCGTAAGCCCGTTTGTAACAAAACGGCGGGCTTTGCAGATGATACAAAACCTTAAGGCAGCAATCGGAAAGGGTGCAAACGTAGTTGTAGTGACCCGGCCTGCTGAAGATTTCAAAGACAAGGATTTAACTGCCTGGCGGACGACAATTGAATTGTTAAAAAGTTCCGGAGTAGTTGTCGTCTTTAAATCAAATATCCATCAGAAATTTGCTGTTATGGATGAAAAAATTGTTTGGTACGGAAGCATCAACCTGCTGAGCTTTGGCAACGCAGAAGAAAGTATCATGCGACTCGAAAGCTCGAATATCGCCAATGAACTGATTCGCAGTATAGCGAAGGGGGACTGATAGGTGATACTTCCTGTTTGCGCGTTCAAACCAAGCCGACCCTTGACAATTTCCACAATATATCTTACCAATAGCTTTCCGCTATATTCATTTTATGTATGGAAAACTTATCTGAAAGTAGGATGCGGTAGTATTGTTGATTATTGAAACTCCTATCTTTCAAGCATCAACAGACGAATTTGAACCGACAATCTGCTAATCATTGATGTACGTACCTGTGTGCAAATTGAGTGCAAATAAAAAGGAGCTACAAATTTTCATTTTGTAACTCCTTCATTTTTCAAGTAGCGAGAGGCGGGCTTGAACCGCCGACCTTCCCGATTATTCCATCGGGACGCTCTAACCAGCCCGAAGACACAGGAAGAGCATCCGCATTCATTATTTTATAAGGTTTTCAATATAGGCCCGGCTTTTCATCCGCTTTAAGTAATTCTCACGTTTTAAGGCTTCAGTTTTACTACCAAAAAGCTCAAAATAAACAACCTTCCAAGAGCGTCCTGGCTTGGTGGAAGGTGTAGCCCCTGCATTATGCCGAATTAAACGCGCTTCAATATCGGCACAACTTCCAATGTAATATCGATCGCAGGTTTCACTGTAAAGGACGTAAACGAAGTAAGACATATCCTCAATTTCATATGCTATAAAAATAGCAAAAGGCAGTCATATTTCTATAACTGCCTTTTCAAGTAGCGAGAGGCGGGCTTGAACCGCCGACCTTCCCGATGATTCCATCGGGACGCCCTAACCAGCCGAAAACACCGGGCGAGCAACCTCGTTCATCGTTTTATCAGGTTTTCAATATAGACCCGGCTTTTCATCCGCTTTAAATAATTCTCTCGTTTTAAGGCTTCAGTTTTACTACCAAAAAGCTCAAAATAAACAACCTTCCAAGGGCGTCCTGGCTTGGTGGAAGGTGTAGCCCCTGCATTATGCCGAATTAAACGCGCTTCAATATCGGCACAACTTCCAATGTAATATCGATCGCAGGTTTCACTGTAAAGGACGTAAACGAAGTAAGACATATCCTCAATTTCATATGCTATAAAAATAGCAAAAGGCAGTCATATTTCTATAACTGCCTTTTCAAGTAGCGAGAGGCGGGCTTGAACCGCCGACCTTCCCGATGATTCCATCGGGACGCCCTAACCAGCCGAAAACACCGGGCGAGCAACCTCGTTCATCGTTTTATCAGGTTTTCAATATAGACCCGGCTTTTCATCCGCTTTAAATAATTCTCTCGTTTTAAGGCTTCAGTTTTACTACCAAAAAGCTCAAAATAAACAACCTTCCAAGGGCGTCCTGGCTTGGTGGAAGGTGTAGCCCCTGCATTATGCCGAATTAAACGCGCTTCAATATCGGCACAACTTCCAATGTAATATCGATCGCAGGTTTCACTGTAAAGGACGTAAACGAAGTAAGACATATCCTCAATTTCATATGCTATAAAAATAGCAAAAGGCAGTCATATTTCTATAACTGCCTTTTCAAGTAGCGAGAGGCGGGCTTGAACCGCCGACCTTCCCGATGATTCCATCGGGACGCCCTAACCAGCCGAAAACACCGGGCGAGCAACCTCGTTCATCGTTTTATCAGGTTTTCAATATAGACCCGGCTTTTCATCCGCTTTAAATAATTCTCTCGTTTTAAGGCTTCAGTTTTACTACCAAAAAGCTCAAAATAAACAACCTTCCAAGGGCGTCCTGGCTTGGTGGAAGGTGTAGCCCCTGCATTATGCCGAATTAAACGCGCTTCAATATCGGCACAACTTCCAATGTAATATCGATCGCAGGTTTCACTGTAAAGGACGTAAACGAAGTAAGACATATCCTCAATTTCATATGCTATAAAAATAGCAAAAGGCAGTCATATTTCTATAACTGCCTTTTCAAGTAGCGAGAGGCGGGCTTGAACCGCCGACCTCATGATTATGAATCATGCGCTCTAACCAGCTGAGCTACCTCGCCATAATATTTTAAACTTCCTGTTTGGTTACCCTCCCGGCAGACCTTCCCGATATTGATCGGGACGCTCTAACCAGCTGAGCTACCTCGCCATAATATTTTGAACTTCCTGTTTGGTTACCCTCCCGGCAGACCTTCCCGATATTGATCGGGACGCTCTAACCAGCTGAGCTACCTCGCCATGATATTTTGAACTTCTTGTTTGGTTACCCCCTCCCGGTAGACCTTCCCGATATTGATCGGGACGCGCTAACCAGCTGAGCTACCTCGCCATTCATTTTGCGGTTGCAAATATAGTATTTATTTTTTGTTGCCATAAAGCGAACACAATTTTTTTTTGCCGGATTCTCAAACAAAAAATCAAGCTAAGCTGTTTGCTTCTTCTGTTTGCTTCAATGCGCCGCCATTAAAGCGGAACAAAAGCACAAGAAAACACATTTTTTAGTGTGTTCCGTGATAACTGATTGCTATATTGGGTCATATTCCCTATATTGCACAAAACGAAAAACCCGATGTCTGAGAAAGCTAAAATCCGATTAGAATACCTAATTAATTGTTCGCCTAAAGTGCTATTTAACCGACTGAGTACCGCTTCGGGTCTGGCCGAATGGTTTGCCGACGATGTGCAGGTCAAAAGCAACCTTTACACCTTCATTTGGGAAGGAGCCGAACAAACGGCTGCAAAAACGCTGCAAAAAGAAGATCGGCTCGTTCGCTTCAATTGGGTTGATGAAGAGGATAGCTATTTCGAATTTAGAATCAGCAAAGACGAATTAACAGGTGATGTTTCTTTAATTGTAATTGATTGTTCGGATGAAGAAGAAGCCGATGAAACTTCCGGATTATGGAATTCGCAGATTGCTAACCTGAAACACATCCTCGGCTGTTAAGCGATTTTAACTTTCTATTTCTCCAAAATAACTTAGCTTTGTATTCGTTTCCAAAAATAGACTATGAAGCGACTGCATTTATTTGTTTTAAAAACGTTTTTCGGGCCATTTCTGATGACCTTCTTCATCGTTGTGTTTGTCCTGCTCATGCAGTTCCTGTGGAAATACATCGATGAAATGGTTGGCAAAGGACTGGAGTGGAGCATTGTAGCCGAACTCCTGCTTTATGCCTCTTTTGCTCTAATTCCCATGGCTTTTCCGCTGGCCATGCTTCTGGCATCAATCATGACTTTTGGTAATCTGGGTGAAAACTACGAGCTGCTGGCCATTAAAGCCTCGGGGATTTCCCTTTTTCGAATTATGCGCCCCTTGATTGTTGTTGCCATTGCTTTAACCTTTTTTGCCTTTTATTTTTCGAACAATATTCTGCCCAAAACGAACCTAAAATTCGGGGCACTGTTGCACAGTGTGAAAAACCAAAAGCCTGAGATGATCATTTCCGAAGGGGTCTTTTCCAACGAAATTGATGGTTACAGCATTAAAGTAGATCGTAAAAGCAGTAAAAGCAACATGCTTTACGGCCTGTTGATTTATGATCACACAGCCAATAAAGGGAACACCAAGGTAACGGTTGCCGATTCAGGATTCATGAAAATATCGGAAGACAAAAAATACATGATCATGACCCTGTACAACGGGCAAGCAGCAACCAACACGGAACCAAACAATCGAGGCAAAAACCGGACGTTTCCGTTCAGCCGTGAAACATTTGGAAAGGAAGTCATTACAATCTCATTGGACGGCTTTGACTTTCAGCGAACCGATGAAAACCGCATGCGAAGTCAGTACAAAATGATGAACCTGTACCAATTGAGTCACCAGGAAGATTCGCTTTACACCGACTTTAAAACCCGGGTCAGACGATTTGCCGTATCAATGACCTATCCCAGACCACTAAGCGATGCTGTAATTTGCATGACCCAACCCGTTGATTCGCTAAAAAAGGATTACCGGGCAACCCCTGACACGTTGGTGAATTTCGATTCTATCTACCACTCGTTGGAACCCCACATACAAAGTGAGGTGCTCAGTACGGCCATCAGCCAGGCACGGTCGAACCACCAAACGATTAACCAAAACCTCAATGAGCTCTACAATCGAAAGACATTCATCAACAAGCTGGGCATGGAAAAGCACAAAAAATTCACCTGGTCAGTTGCCTGTCTTATTTTCTTCTTTATTGGAGCTCCTCTTGGTGCTATTATTCGGAAAGGTGGGCTCGGAATGCCAGTCGTTGTCTCCATTCTCATGTTCATCACCTACTATATGGTTTCCATTTCGGGAGAAAAATTTGCCCGCGAAGACATGTGGAACATGACCACTGGCATGTGGTTTTCAACCTTTCTCTTTTTACCGCTTGGAATCTTCCTGACCTACAAATCAGCAAACGATTCGGGCTTGTTAAACTTTGAAACTTACGAGCATAACATCAAGCGGTTGTTCAGATATTTATTCAACCGAAAAGAAAAAACTGAAAACTCCTAATATGCGAATTCTCCAGGTGTGCAATAAAGTTCCCTGGCCCCCAAAGGATGGAGGAGCAATTGCGACGTTAACCATGTCGAAAGGGTTTTCCCTTTTAGGCCACGACGTACATGTGATTGCCATGAACACCAAAAAGCACCACATCACCAAGCAAGAAATTCCGGATGATCTGAAAGAACGGATGCATTTTGAACTGGTTGATGTTTCGGCAAAGATTACGGTTGCCGGATTATTGGGCAATTTCTTTTTTTCGGACTTGCCCTACAATGCCAGCCGGTTTCTGTCCGATAAATTTAGTCGCAAGCTTGTCAAGCTCCTGCAGAAAAAGGAATTCGACCTTATTCAGCTGGAAGGACTCTACCTTTGTTCATATATTCCGCTTATCCGCCAACATTCCAGGGCACTGATCTCCTATCGTGCACACAATGTTGAGCACGAAATATGGGAACGCACAGCTGCGGTTACACCCGGCATTAAACGCATCTACCTGAAGTTGCTGGCTGGCCGCATCAAAAAGTTTGAATTAAATCATCTAAACAGCTACGATGTTCTGGTTCCGATTACCGACCGTGACGGCGAAATTTTAGATCAACTGGGGAACACCAAACCCCGGCACACCACCCAAACAGGCATTGATCTGGCAACCTTGGTTCCTAAAGCCGGTCAGCTCAAATACCCGTCAGTTTTTCACCTGGGGGCGCTCGACTGGGCTCCCAACCAGGAAGGGCTGATGTGGTTTTTAGAAAATTGCTGGCTGAAGCTTCATCAAAAATACCCGGAACTCAAGTTCTATGTTGCCGGGAGAAATGCTCCGGATTGGCTGCAATCGAAACTTCGATATAAGAGTGTTGTGTTTTTGGGCGAAATTGAAGATGCCTATACCTTTATGAATTCCAAGGCCATCATGGTAGCACCCTTATTGTCGGGCAGCGGCATGCGTGTAAAAATCATTGAGGGACTGGCGCTTGGCAAAGCCATCGTTTCAACAAACATTGGTGCCGAAGGTATTGCTGTTGAAAAAGGCAAACACATCCTGCTTGCTGATGAGCCCGGTGAGTTTGTACAGAGTGTAAGCAAGTTGATTGAAGACCGGGACCTCTACGACAAGCTTTGCAAAAACGCCATCGATTTTATTCACGAAAAATTTGATAACCTGGCCATTGCCGAATCCCTAACCGACTTTTATAAGCAACACCTCAATGCTTGAGATCGCGTTTCAGATATTATTCTTTGTTGTTGTTTACACTTACCTGGGCTATGCGGTCGTCATCTGGATTCTGTCCACTATTAAGCAAGCATTCGTTGGTAAAGCCATCCTTCCGGGTCTGGATGAAAAAAAACTGCCGAAGGTCTGTCTTTTCGTAACCGCATACAACGAAGTGGATGTTGCCAGACAAAAAGTGCAGAACTCCTTCAACCTAAACTATCCGAAAGACAAAATTCAACACCTGTGGATCACCGATGGGTCCAACGATGGAACAACCGACTTGCTGAACCAATATCACCCGTTGCAGGTGGAGCACATTCCGGAACGACAAGGAAAAGCGCAGGCAATCAACCGGGGAATGCAGTTTGTGAAAACGCCGCTGGTTATTTTCTCCGACAGCAATACCCTGTTAGCTGAAAACGCCATCCGCGAAATCGTGCGCCAGTTTCAAGATCCGAAAACCGGTTGCGTGGCAGGCGAAAAGCGGATCGTTGAAAAAGAACAGGACACAGCTGCCGCATCGGGCGAAGGCTTATACTGGAGGCTGGAATCGTTCATCAAACAAATGGATGCCCGGTTTAATTCGGCTGTAGGAGCAGCCGGCGAACTTTTTGCCATTCGCACCCACCTCTTCGAGGAAGTGGAGCCCGACACCTTGCTCGATGATTTTGTCATATCGCTACGCATTGCAGGCAAAGGCTACCGCATTGCTTATGCACGCGAAGCATATGCCACAGAAACGGCTTCGGTCAGCATCAACGAAGAACTTAAACGTAAAATAAGAATTGCTGCCGGCGGGGTTCAAAGCATTTTCAGGCTCCCCCGCCTACTCAATCCTTTCAATTTCGGTTGGCTAAGCTTTCAGTATATCTCGCACAAGGTGCTTCGCTGGACCATTGCTCCCCTGTCCTTATTTCTGCTCTTTGTTATCAATTTCTTCATACTACACGATCAGCACAGTTGGACGACCCCGGGCTTTTATACGTTTGTATTTTATACTCAGGCGCTGATGTACCTCATCGCGGGTGTCGGCTGGTTGTTTGAAAACCGGCAAATCCGTTTCAAACTCTTTTTTGTTCCGTTCTACTTTGCTGCAATGAATTATGCATCGATTGTTGGAATAATCCGCTACCTCAAAGACGAGCAATCGGTTGTCTGGGAAAAAGCAAGACGTGCGAAGATGTAATTTGTCATCTATAAATGGATAATTTTCCTTAGTTTTGCACCTGCATTTTGGAAACCAGAAAATGATCATGGACGAGTTCAATTTAAATACCATCCCCGAGGCAATTGATGCCATCAAAAAAGGTGATTTGATCATCGTAGTTGATGATGAAGACCGGGAAAATGAAGGCGACTTTATTACTGCTGCAGAATTAATTACTCCTGAGAAAGTGAACTTTATGGCAACGCACGGCCGCGGTTTAATCTGCGCTCCGCTTACTGAAAGCCGCTGCGAAGAGCTGGAACTGGATCTGATGGTCGGTAAAAATACCTCCTCGCATCAAACCCCTTTCACGGTATCGGTCGATTTAATTGGACACGGATGTACGACAGGAATCTCGACAAGCGATCGCGCCAAAACAATTCAGGCTTTGGCCGATGATCATACCGACCCGGAAGAACTGGGACGCCCGGGACACATCTTCCCATTGAAAGCCAAAGACCGCGGTGTATTGCGCCGCAGCGGACATACAGAAGCTGCCGTTGACCTGGCTCGCCTAGCCGGACTAAAACCCGCCGGAGTGCTGGTCGAAATTATGAATGAAGATGGCACCATGGCCCGTCTTCCGCAGTTGATGGAAGTAGCCCAAAAATTCAACCTTAAAATCGTTTCCATTAAAGACCTGATTGCCTATCTGCTTAAAACAGAAAGTTTAATTGAGCAGGGCGAAGAGGTGGAAATACCAACCAAATATGGTAGTTTCCGCATTATTCCTTTCCGCCAGAAATCGAATGGAGCCGAACATGTAGCGCTCATTAAAGGAAGTTGGGAGGAAAATGAAGAAATCCTCGTGCGGATGCACTCCTCGTGCATGACCGGCGATATTTTCGGTTCACTCCGTTGCGAATGTGGAGAACAGCTTCATAAATCCATGAAAATGATTGAAAAAGCCGGCAAGGGTGTCATTGTTTACATGATGCAGGAAGGTCGCGGTATTGGCCTGATGAATAAAATTGCAGCCTACAAACTACAGGACGAAGGGCTGGACACCATTGATGCCAACATTCACCTGGGCTTTCAGGCTGATGAGCGCGACTACGGTGTTGGCGCCCAGATTTTGAGAAGCGTTGGCGTGCACAAAATGAAACTGCTGACCAACAACCCCGTTAAGCGGGTAGGTATTGAAGGATACGGATTGAAAGTTACCGAAATAATTCCGGTTGAAGTAGCTCCCAACGAACACAACCAGCGATACCTAAAAACCAAACGCGACCGCATGGGGCACTTTCTCCAGCGATTTAAATACGATTAACTAAGCTTATGGGAATGTTTGATGGTTTATATCCCGACAATGATGACAATTCGGTTGAAGGTGAAGATTATTACCTGACCAAAGGAGGTTACCGTGTCATGACCGAAAGTTTCCTGGTGAAGCGTGGCTATTGTTGTGCCAACGGATGCATGCATTGCCCTTATCATCCCAAAGCCCAAAAGGGAAACCGAATCCTCCGACCAGATGTGGCCAAGAACTATCAAAAATAGCGCTTTCCCGATTCAGCATACCCCAACTTTAATAACAAATGGGCTAAAACATCCTGGAAAATCCGGCTGATAAGCCAACGCATAATATCATTTGGAAAGTCAGCCTGCTTTTTGCGGTTTCTTATCAATCTCCATTTTAAGTCCACCCCAATGATGAATTGATCTCTGGAAACTGAGTTTCCGGCACACCGTTTTTTGGTGCTGGATACTGAGTTTCGGACCCTCACCTTTTTGGCGCTGGAAACTGAGTCGCCAGGCAGAACTCGATACTTTTCTGCCTGGAAACTGAGTTTCCGGGCAGAACCGACTACTTTTCTGGCTGGAAACCGGGTTTCCGGGCAGAAATTCGTGCTCGACAGCCCGGCGACCCGGTTTCTGAGCAGAAATTGGTCCGGTTCTGGCTGGCGACCCGGTTTCCGGGTAGAATTTGATTCTTTTCTAGCCAGCGACCCGGTTTCCGGCATCCATTTTATTCAAATGTCGAATAATTTTGAGCCACCGCTTCAGCGCAGCGCTCCCCGTCAATGGCCGACGAGGCAATACCACCGGCATAGCCGGCTCCTTCGCCACACGGATACAAACCTTTGATGCGGATATGCTGGAAATCCGATTCGTTGCGCGGAATTCGAACTGGCGAAGAAGTGCGCGACTCCACCCCAACGGCAATCGCTTCGTTTGACAAAAAGCCCTTTGTTTTTTTATCGATTTGCTGAATACCTTCGCGCAAGCGACTGGCAATTCGTTTGGGTAACTTGTCGTGCAAAGCGGCAGCCATCAAGCCGGGCCGGTAAGATGAGTCGGGTAAATCGGTCGATTTCTTTCCCTCCACAAAATCGGTCAGGCGCTGGGCCGGTGCAAATTGGGTATTCCCGTTGATCATGAAGCAAAGCTGCTCAACCTGCCGCTGAAATTCCAGACCGGCAAACACGCCATGCTGCTGGAATTCGCGCAAATCTTCGGGACGAACCTCAACCACCAAGCCCGAATTGGCAAAGGGAGAATTGCGCCGCGAAGCCGACATGCCATTGACAACCATTTCGCCGGGAGCTGTCGCCGCCGGAACAATGAACCCGCCCGGACACATGCAAAAGGAGTACACGCCACGATCGTTCACCTGCTCAACAAACGAGTAGGTAGCGGCTGGCAAAAAAGGCCCCCGCTGCGCCTGGTGATACTGAATGGAGTCGATCAACGCCTGCGGATGTTCCACACGAACACCCATGGCAAAGGTTTTGGCTTCGAGGTTAACGCCGTTCCGATACAGCATCTCGTATATATCGCGTGCCGAATGACCGGTGGCTAAAATCAGGGCATCAAACTCAAACTTACTGCCATCAGCCAGCATCAATCCTTTGCACTTTGTTTCTTTAATCATCAGATCGGTGACCCGGCTGTTGAAGTGAATTTCGCCTCCACATGCAAAAATCTGCTCCCGGATTCCGCGAATGACTTGCGGCAATTGATCGGTTCCCACATGCGGATGGGCGTCAATCAATATCTCAGGATGGGCACCAAATTGAACCAGCACTTCCAAAATCTTTTTTACATTGCCTCGCTTTTTTGAGCGGGTATAAAGCTTGCCGTCGGAGAACGTGCCTGCCCCACCTTCGCCAAAGCCATAATTCGAATCGGGATCAATCAGGTGCTCCCGGTGAATTAAGGCGATGTCGCGTTTGCGGTCGCTCACGTTTTTTCCCCGCTCAAACAAAATGGGTTTCACGCCCAGCTCAATCAAACGCAAGGCAGCGAATAAACCCGCCGGACCCGCACCAATAATCCCCACCGGGCGTTTGTGCGCTACATTTTGATAGTGATAACTGGTGGATTCAACCTCGGGCTGTTCGCCAATATAAACGGCGACACCCATGTTGATGCGGATTTGCCGCTGCCGGGCATCGATCGATTTACGGCGCACCACAATGGCGGTGATGTCAGTTTCGGCAAGGCCCAATTTCTGTGCAATAACCGAACGATAAAACTGTTCGTCCGACGCCTGCTTAGGAGTCAGCGATATATTGAGTTCTTTTTTCAACTTATTCGAAATGAAAACTTAATGTAAAAACATTTGAAGTCAGCTTTTTTAAAGCGGTGGTGTAATACTGCCGTTGGTTCTCGCCATCGGGGCCATCATTCAGCATATTGCCCAAGCCAAGGCTTACCTTCAGTTCGGTTGACAAGCGAAAAAACGGAAGGTAGCTGTCCCAGCCAACACCAGCTTCGAAATAAAATCCCCCGCGTTTCACCCGAACCAAATCTTCAACCCCTGTTTTTGAGATATCAATTCGCAAAGCCGGGCCGGCAATCAGGTAGGGGCGCTGGTTATTCAACCGGCTTGACTTGTATTTAATGAGAAGCGGAAGATCAATGTAAGTAGTTTTAATGGAAAAGTATTCCAGCGACTCACCCGGACTATTTTCATCGTAAACAGGTACGTTGTACACCAAGCGACGTTCGCCAAACGACAAGCCGGGAAGAAAACGCAGGTTAAAATACTCGCCCAGGCGTAAGCTGGTTACAATGCCCACCGTCAGCCCGGGAACCTGCTCCGCAATATCGGCATACACGGTATCCTGGGCAGTAATGTGAGGTCCTTTTAAGTTCGTAAAAGGTGTTTCCCAAGTAGCATCAACTTCTGGATTCTGTCCAATCGGCCGGTAATGTTCAAACCTAAAGTCCATCGTATTCACACCAAGCGTAAACCCAAAGTGCAATGGCTTATCATCGAAAGTGGTCAGGTGTTTAACATGCTGCCGCTGAGCAAAAACACTTGCCGAAATACCAAGAAGGACGATGATGCTAATAAGCTTTTTCACTGATTCCGATCAATTTAAGTACTAAATCAAAAACCGTCGTTTTCAATAATTATTGCTTGCCAATATACGTAAATCACATCATTATTTATTTGCGGGCGATATAAATCGTTGCAATCCCAAGGGTCAGTCTTTTCTGACTCACCGTTGAAAATCCGGTTTGACTCAGAATATTGAGCATGTCCTGATCATCAGGAAATGCCATAACCGACTCGGGTAAATAGGAATAAGCCGATGAATCCTTCGAGACCAGTCCGCCAATCAATGGCAGAATATGGAAGAAATAGAATCGGTACAATTGTTTAAAAGGAAAATATTTGGGCTTCGAGAATTCAAGAATGATGGCCACTCCCCCGTTTCGCAGCACCCGGTAAAATTCATCCAAGCCTTTTTGCAGAGTTTCAAAATTACGCACACCAAAGGCTACCGTAATGGCATCGAACGATGCTTCTTCAAAGGGCATGTTTTCAGAATCGCCTTTTTGAAAGCGGATCAGCGAATCGAGCTTCAGCTTTTTCACTTTCTCCTCTCCCACCCGAATCATTTGCTCCGACAAGTCGAAACCAACTATTTCATCCACGTCCAACCGGGAAGCAGCAATGGCAAAATCGCCCGTCCCGGTAGCCACATCCAAAATGCGCTTGGGTTGATCCTGCTTCAAAATCCGGACGGCCTTTTTCCGCCAAAGCTTGTCAATTCCCAGACTTAAAAAGTGATTGAGGAAATCATATTTTGGAGCAATATTGTCGAACATCTGCTCGACCTGCTGTTTCTTATTTTGTTCAGAATTTTGATAAGGAGCTACTGTCATTCAGCGTTCGGTATCATTTTATCAATATAACCCAGCGATTCATCATCAATGCGAACTTCCCCCTTTGTAACATGTCCCAAGGTAAAGAACGGCAGTTTGGTGCTTTGCATGAAATCAACAAAGTCATCTTCATTTTCTTGCGGAACACCTACAATCAATCGTCCCATGGACTCGCCAAACAAAAAGGCATCGCGACGGATCTCGGCATCGGTTGTAATATCAAAACCCAAACCAGCCGGCATTCCTGCACGCATCAACGAGAAGAAAAGACCTCCTTTGCCAATTGGGCTGGCCGACGATATCAATTGCTTTTCAATTAACTGCTTCATGGTTTGCTGCAAACGTACTTCAACATCAATATCGAATTGTGGTAGCGGCGAATCTAAAATTTCATGATAAAATTCCAGGTATTCCGAAGAACTAATATCATCGAATGATTTTCCAATCATGAAAATATTGTTCCCCTTTTTCTTCATCTTATGCGTAATCACCTTGCTTTTATCCTCCACACTACCCATCAAGCTCACAATAATCGTAGGTGTCACAACCCCGTGCCCGCTAAAATAGTCAAACCTGATTTTGCGGTCCGAAATCTTGATGCCAAATTTTTTGCAGGCATTTTCCAATCCTTGTTTGGCTCCCGAAGCGATAAACTGCCCGTTGGGATGTGCAATATTGATGTGATAGAGGAACGCGCTCACGGCTTCGGGCTTGGCGCCATAGCAGGCCATTCGGCGAGCGGCCCGGCTAATGAGAATCTCGATCGCCGTTTTCGGATCTGTTTCCAGATGGTGATGAAAGGCATGCGTGGTCATAGCCATCATTTGTCCGTTATCAGCGGTAAAAATCCCGGCATCGTCGGTTTCTCCGTTGGCAACACTCTCCAAATCAAATCCTTCTTCACTAAAGTCATTAAAATAATTAACCGGGGCCAGGTTTGGGTTGACCATCAGGTTAAAAACGATATCATTAATATCTTTGGGCTCTTCAATCTGATCAATGGAGAACACCTCTTGGTTTTCAGCAATTTCAGCCATAACATTCCTTTCTTTATGTCGATAATGGAAACAAAAATAGTCAAGTAGTTGATTTTTCCATAAAAAAAAGGGAATTTTAATTCCTGTGAAACAAACACCAAAAATCCATGAAACAAAAAATTGCTTTAATAACCGGAGCTACAGCCGGAATTGGTTTCGAAACCGCTAAAATACTTTCAGAGAATCATTTCAACCTCATTTTGACCGGAAGAAGACAAGACCGGCTGAAAAAAATCAGGCAGGAACTGGAAAATGAAAACTGCCAGGTGCAAACCTTATGTTTTGATATTCGACTGAAACCAGAGGTTGACCAGGCATTGGCGTCGCTTTCCGAAGACTGGAAAAAAGTGGACGTTCTGGTCAATAATGCCGGATTAGCCGCCGGGCTCGACCCCATCAATCAGGCCAATGTGGACGACTGGGAAGCCATGATTGATACCAACATCAAAGGCTTGCTGTACATGAGTCGCGAAATCTCCAACTGGATGATTGCCCGGCAGCAGGGACATATTCTGAATATCTCGTCCATTGCCGGTGTTCAAACGTACCCCAATGGCTCGGTCTACTGCGCCACCAAACATGCGGTCAATGCCATCAGCAAAGCCATGCGCATTGAGCTGGCGCCTCACAACATCAAAGTAGGAACGATCAGCCCGGGTGCTATCGAAACGGAGTTTTCACTGGTTCGCTTCAAGGGAGATGAGCAGCAAGCCGCTAAAGTTTATGAAGGTTTTGCTCCATTAAGTGCCCGCGACATTGCAGAAAGTATTTACTTTGTGCTGTCGAGGCCGGCGCATGTCAACATTGATGATCTGCTGATTATGCCAATCGCACAAGCTTCTGCCAGAGACATTTTTAGGAAAAGTTAGAGGGATTGTCATTGGTTATTGGTTATTGGTTATTGGTAACCCGTTTTGGTAATGAAAGAGTATAAATCGTAAATGATTAAATCGTACATGATTATAGATGCTGCCTATTTAAAAGAATTTACCCAACAAGTATTTGAACGAATGGGCTGCGCTGCCGAAGAGGCCATGCTGGCAGCCGACTGTCTTAACCAGGCAGACCTGCGTGGCGTTGATTCGCATGGCGTTGCGCGCCTGAGTGGCTACGTGCGCCTGTGGGAGAAAAACCGGCTAAACGCGAAACCCAACATGCGGGTGGTGCACGAAACGCCATCAACAGCGGTGCTGGATGCTGACCTGGCCCTGGGCTTGATTGCCGGCCCCAAAGCCATGCGTATTGCCATGGACAAAGCCCGGCAAGTGGGCAGTGGCTGGGTCGCAGTAAAAAACTCGAACCACTACGGAATTGCCGGTTATCATGCCATGATGGCGCTGGAAGAAGATATGATTGGCCTGTCGATGACCAATGCCAGTCCGTTGGTTTCGCCAACCTTTTCGAAAAGCCGCTTTTTAGGAACCAACCCCATTGCCGTGGCTATTCCGGCCAAGGATGAACCACCGTTTGTGATGGATATGGCTACCACCACCGTAGCCAATGGCAAGCTGGAAGTATTGCAACGCAAAGGCGAAGACGCTCCACTTGGCTGGGCACAGGATAAAGATGGCAAGCCAACCACCGATGCCTTTGCGTTGAAAAAAGGAGGCGCAATGCTTCCGCTGGGTGGCGACCGCGAACACGGCAGCCACAAGGGCTATTGCCTGGGTGCAATGGTCGATATTTTCTCGTCGGTTTTATCGGGCGCCAACTACGGCCCCTGGGTTCCGCCATTCGTGGCTTTTCTGGAGCCACCAACCGATCCGGTGGGCGATGGAATAGGCCATTTTTTCGGTGCTTTCCGAATTGATGCCTTCCGACCGGCCAACGAATTCAAAGAACACATGGACAACTGGATTCGAACCTTTCGTAAGGCGGAACCAGTCATTCCCGGCAATCAGGTGCTGATTCCTGGTGACCCGGAGCGGATTTTAACCCGCGAACGGCTGGCTAAGGGTGTTCCCGTACAGCAAGCAGTTATTGAAGACCTGGAAAACCTGGCCTCGAAATTTGAATTAACCTTTAATGCCAAACAACATGCCTAAGACATTGGTCATCACTCCGGTTAAAGACTCGATTGAAACCACCCTGCAAACCATTCAGGCGATCCATCAGGCAGATGGCGATCACCTGCATATGATTTATAACGATTTTAGTTCGCCCGAAACCAAAGCCATTCTGGAAGAAAAAAGGGCTGCGTTTGGCTACGAACTGGTCAACCTCGAGGATCTTACGCAAACACCTTCGCCCAACTACAACCTGGTGTTGCAAATGGCGCAAAAGCGAGCACTGGAACTCAACATTCCGCTGGTGATCGTGGAGTCGGACGTCATCATTCGAAAAGACACGCTGGATAAAATGTACGAACTGAGCCAAAGCCTGACCGCTTGCGGCATGCTGGGAGCTGTAACAACCGACGAAGCGGGACAAATCAATTTCCCCTATCTGAATTTCAAAAATGAAAAGCAGCCGATTGCCGACACGTCGCATAGCTTGAGTTTTTGCTGCACCCTGCTTTCGACCAGTTTGCTAAAAGGCTTTTCATTCACCGAACTGTCGGGCGAAAAGCACTGGTACGACGTATTCATCTCAAGGAAATCGAAATTACTCGGTTTTAAAAACTACCTGGTCACCACCTTGCCGGTGATTCATAAACCGCACAGCAGCCGCCCGTGGAAACAATTGAAATACACCAACCCGATTAAATACTACTTCAACAAGCTGATAAAACGTAAAGACCGTATTTGATGGTACTCATCAGAAACAACCAACGCTTTAAAATACTGTTGCAGGTATTGTTTTGGCTGAGTAGCTTCGCTTTCGCACTCAGTTCATTTTATGTGGTTTCTGATTACCATTTCAATCCGGTCAAAGACATGCTGCGGGCGATCATTCTAAATGCCGGCTTTGCGCTTGGGGTTTATGTGAACCTGGTGGTTTTGGTTCCGGTATTCTTGAAGCGCGAAAATTACATTTTTTATACCTTCTGGTTGCTAATCACCTTAGCTGCGTCGTCGTTAGTCATTCTGCTCCTGCTTTATTTTCTGCTACATTTTAGCCGCCCCCAACTGTTTTCATCCTACTTCTTCACCACCGGCTTTTATGTCGGCGTAACTTCGCTGGTTAAGTTCGTCACTGATTGGATCAAGATGCAAGACATTGAACTTCGGTACAACAAGGTGGAGCGCGAAAAACTGGAAGCGGAGCTGAATACGCTGAAAGCCCAAATCAATCCGCACTTCCTGTTCAACTCGCTGAATAATATTTATTCGCTGTCGCTATCCAACTCGAAGAAAACACCCGAGATGATTCTGAAGTTGTCGGATTTAATGCGACATGTGCTTTACGAATCGCGCGAAAACTTCATCTGCTTGCAAAAAGAAATTGAATTCATCCAGAATTTTATTGAACTGCAACGCATTCGTTTGTCAGCCAAAACCGATGTTCGTTTTGAACTAACGGGCGACTATCAAGACAAGCAGATCATCCCGCTGATTTTCGAGCCCTTTGTCGACAATGCGTTCAAGCACAGTTGCAAATCAATCTGCGACGAATCCTTTATTCATATTCAAATTGAGATTAAAGGCGATTGGCTCTATTTTAAAGCAGCCAATAATTATGACGAAAATAACCAGCCACCAAGCGGGAAGGCGCATGGTATTGGGTTAGAAAATGCCAGGAAACGCCTGGAATACCTTTACGGAAAAAATGAATACCATTTAGATATCAGCAAAAAAGAAAATATCTTTAAAGTTGAATTGGAACTGATACTAAAAACAACGAAATGATTAAAGCGATAATAGTTGACGACGAACCCCTTGCACAAAACGTAATCTTGCAATTTGCGAATGACATTCCCGGGCTTGAAATCATTTGCACCTGTAACAATGCACTGGAGGCCAGCAGTAAGTTAAAGGAAAGCCCGGTTGATTTAATGTTTCTGGATGTAAACATGCCCCGGTTAAGCGGGCTGGAGCTTTTGAAAAACCTGACCAATCCGCCGCTGGTTATTCTCACCACGGCCTATTCAGACTACGCTATGGAAGGTTATGAGCTGAACATCCTGGACTACCTGAAGAAGCCGTTTTCGTTTGAGCGATTTTTCAAAGCCGTTCAGAAAGCAGAAGATCAACTTTCGCTGCGCCAGGCCCACAAAGATGAAAACGATTCGGACTACATCTTCATCAAAGCCAACAAAAAAACCATCCGCGTGGAGTTCAAATCCATTTGTTACATCGAAGGATTGGGCGATTACATTAAAATCCATCTGAAGGACAAACACCTGGTCACCAACCTGTCGATGAAAAAGATGGAAGAGCTATTGCCCGCCGACCAGTTTTTCAGAACGCATAAATCGTACCTCATCCGTTTAGACCAGATTCAAAGCATTGAGGGAAACCTGGTCAACGTGAACGGCAATAAACTTCCGGTTGGCAACAACTTCCGACAAGAATTCCAAGAGCTGATCAACAAGCACGTCATCAAATAGATTAAACCGAGTCCGGTTATATTTACAACTACAGTTTGAAACCCTGTTCGCGCAAAGTGTCCAGCAGTTTGGCTGAAAAGAATTCGTTGTCCTGCTTCTTATAACGGACATCGGTAAAAACCTGCGCCAGGTTCTCCTTTTGATTTTCGGACACAAACTGCTTCGAACTTGCCAAGCTTTCTTTCGCTGCAAAAAGCTCGTCAACCCGCTCCTTGCTGAAATCAGCATACGTTTCATCATGCATCACCGCCTTTAAAGGCAAGCGGTCGGTTAAGGGAGGATCCTGATCCGGATAACCAACGACAATTGCCGTAATGGGCACCACACCTTTGGGCAATTCGAGCGCCTCAATAAACGCTTTGGCATTGTACAAAGCGGTGCCCAGGTAACATACACCCAAGCCATGCGATTCGGCTTCGACACAGATATTCTGGGCAAACAAGGAAGCGTCAATCGTTGCATTCATGAGCCAAAGCAGGTTGTTGTAGCCGGCGTTAGCCTGGCGATGTTGGCACCACTGGTTGAACAGATTGATATCGGCACAAATGGTTAGCAAAGCTGGTGCTTGATTCACCATGGGCTGGTTGAAATGCAAAGGAGCCAGTTTCGCTTTCCTTTCAGCATCGCGCGTGACAACCACGCTGTATAGCTGCATGTTTCCAGTATTGGAAGCTCGTGTTCCGGCTTCGATAATCTGATTCAGCAGTTTTTCGGTAATTGGTTCGGCTTTATATTGACGGATAGACCGATGTTGAAATAGAAGTTCCATTATTACTGCTTTATTATTCGTTCGGTTTTTGCAATTGCATCATCTTTATCCACCAAAGTGATAAAGTAGATACCACTGCGCAAGTCACCTGTCTGGATGTTTTCAGTTGGGTTAACCAAATCTTTTACCCGCTGACCAGTAACGTTGGAAATAATAATCCGTGAAAGTTTGTTGGCATTTTTAACCGTGACATAACCATCGAATGGGTTTGGATAAACACTGAACTCAGCCGAGCCGTTTAACTGATCGTCAACATCAGTAACCCAATCGCCTGTGTTGAACGTCCAGGTTGTTTGGTCACTCAAACCAGCATAATCGTTTCCAGCAGCATCTTCCAATGCTCCGGCATCAATGTTTACAAAATACTCGACCTGACGATCAAGACCACCAACTTCGGGGTCATACTCATAAGTTACAGTCACTACTTTGCCATTAATATCATCCGAAGACACTGGAATCACCAGCCGGGCTTCACTGGCTCCAACCTGAGTAATAGTCAGATTTCCACCTGTGCTTGTCAGAACAACATCTTCGCTGAATGTCATGACAAATTCCGGATGGTTATTTTCTAATTGTACGGTAGGTGTAAAATCAACCAAGGTTGGGGCAGTATTATCGCCAATGGTGTAGGTAAATTCATCACCTGCAAAGGTGTTACCTGCTGCATCCATGATTCCGGCACCAACAGTCAGTGTCAGTACATCATCATCAGCTCCGCTCATTGCCACTGCAAATTCGGTGGCAGTTCCGGGAGTAACAACTCCGCCAGTAATATCGCCTGCGGCAATGGTAACCTCACGGTTGAAAGTCAGCACCACGTCAAAGGTCTGCGTCATATCGTCACCCAAGGCAGGATTAGCCGTCAAGCTGATTGGATCAGCTGTCAGCACCACATCGAAGGTACATCCGCGCGAATCGACAACGGTGATTGTGTTTTCACCCTCGACCAAAAGAAAGTCAGGGCCTGTAGCCGCAGCACCGTTCAACAAATAAGAATAAGGAGCTTCGCCTCCGCCCGGTGTTACGGTAACATCAATATCATCCTGAACATAGGTTGCAGTTAGATCATTCTCGACAGGACCCACGCTCAACATTTTTGTTGCATCGCCGCATTCGAACACCGCATATCGCACATAGAAATTATAATTGCCTGCATTGGCATCACTATAAGGTAAACCATCCAATTCAATTGTTGCGTCAAATGGCATCCATGCTGATAAACTACCGCCAGTAACCGGTTCGTAAGCCACTTCGAAGGTATAACCTGGTTCGCCTGATGCTGAGATCAAAGCCGTAGCAGTCTCCGCAGCGAAGCAAGTCAGATCCTCAACAGCAAACGAAACATCCATCACCTGTTCAATCTCGATTGGATCAGACATCACTTCGCAATTGCCGTCCATCGCTTTCACGGTGTATGTTGCGCCAATTGGAACGAAAAATGATGGTATACTAACAACAGATCCAAAAAGAACTTCATTTTGGTAGAGCTGGAAGGTATACGATTCGCTTCCTCCTTGGACGGTAGTTTCCAGCCAAGCCTCTGTGGCATCAGGACAGGAGAATACTCCGTCAACCTTAATAAACTCGGTGATGACCAACTCATCGGGCTGTGTAATTTTAACGCTGGTTGATGAAAAACATCCTCCAACAAGTTCCGTCACCCTAATTTCATAAGTTCCGGCGGGCAAATCGCTGATCACCATTCCTGCAAGATCAACCCCATCAACCGACACAACATAGTTTGCGCTTTCGCCTCCATCAATATTCGAAATGGTAATTTCTCCCGTAGCATCGCCATTGCATAAGATTGGATTAGTAATGGTTGCATTAAACGTTACCGGGGGAACAGCATCTTCAACTTCAACACGCCATTCAGGAGCCAGTTCACCACCAACCATACATCCTTCGCCATTGGCATCGGTAACCCAAACAACAATAGTTGCAGCAATTTCCACCATTACCGTTACGGTACCATCTTCATTGGCAGGAGTCCAGCTTGTTGTTTCACCGGGTAACATGTCGGTAGGCACCGAGCCCGTATTTTCATCAACTTTAGCCCAATAGTAAACGTATTCTCCAACGCCACCTGTTGCCGAAATTGTAAATTCACCATCTTCGGTACATCCAATATTCCGAACAAGCGTTGCCCGAAGCGTTAAGGGGGTTGCGGGCTGCCATATATTAAGCTCAATCGCTTCGGATAAACATCCGTTTCCATCTCTAACAAAAACGCTATAATCGCCGGCAGCTAAATCTGGAACATTGGCAGCACCATTTTGCGCTGTAGCTGTTGCCACTAAAACATTAGCAGCATTATACGCTTCAACGGTATATCCGGCGCCTTCTGTTCCTCCACCAATACCAGTCACTGAAATGATTCCGGTAGCAGCGCCGTTACACAACAAGTCCTGTGTCACCACTGCTGAAAACGATATCGGGTCGATCCCTACAACCGTTGTTGAGGACATGCCTTCGCAAGCTTTGCTATCGGCAGCAACTACGGTATAGTTGCCAACCGGGTAATCCATAAAATGATAGACCCCGCCAATGGCTGTGGCAGTCTCAACTTCAACGCCATTGGCATCTTTCAAAACAACGGTATAATCAGTATCGTTACCACCTGTTACCTCTGCCAGAATACTGCCGGCATCGTCTGCATGACAAGCAGTGGCAGAAAAGCCAGGGGTTAATGTGACGACAATAGCAGCAGGTTCATTAATTCTAATTTGCTGAGCCTCTGCTTCGCAACCATAAGCATCCCTTACCCGAATTTCGTAGATGGCGTCACTCGTCATCACAATGGACTTTGTTGAACCGGAGATACTGCGCCACCCTTGGTTTGAAACGCGAAGCTCATAGGGATTTTGAGCATCGTGAAAGCCGCCTGTAATCTCAATGTGAGCCACACCATCTCTGGCTCCATTACAGGAGATATCTTCTGTTGTTACAGTAAAGCTAAGTGGGCCCACATCAGGAGCTGTAATTGTGATTTCATTCGAAACACATTGGGTGGCAATTTCCCTAATGCGGACGGTAAACATTTCACCTTCGGCAACCTCAAGCTGAGGCGAAGAAAGAAAACCAGTTCCATTAAAGTTGAATTCGTAAAGTTCGGCTGAGTACCCCTGAACTTCGTAGGTTAGCGGAGCACCGTCACAAACCGTGCTGGCTAACGCAACATCACTTTCGAAGATCTCCAGCGAGCACTGAGCATAGCTCCAGGAGGCAAGACAGCAAAAACTGACAAGTAATGTTAAACCAAGAAACCGAGTAAAATTTTTGGTCATATAATTTGATTTTAGATTATTTATAATTGGCTTTAGTAGTTATTCATCCCACCACCGATTTTGCCCATTCCATCATTCTTTGTAACCAATTGAGACATTTCACACAAACCTAGGAATTTTATTGTCAATGTACAAGCATTTTCACACAATAAAGTAACCCTTTTTTGCACAAACAAATACAACCTACAAGCGCCAGAAGCATTGATTTTGTGACAGTTCTGACAAAGACAAAAAAACCAGCTAAACGTAATTAACCAATAAATAAGCAACTGTTTTAACCGGGGCGGTTTCCCTTCAGGAAAATAAAAAGGCACAGCTTACCGTTTTTTTAATTTGCACCATGCATTCAAAGAAATATCTTTGTGGAATCAAAAAAGCACGCGAACGATGGAGGGAAAAACAACTGCAAAACTGATCATGATAGTGGCATTCCTGCTTCTGTTGGGATTTAGTTCATGCAAAACATGTCAATGCCCCGCTTACAGTCAGTCAATTCAGAAACACATCAATTCTGATGGGTCAACATTAACTGTACTTTAAACCCTAACCAAAAAATTCAATTCAAAATAGAAAAATTTGATCTTCTTAATTTAAGTTAGTTATTTTGTGGGGCTTTGAAAAAAGAGTACTTAAAAGCTAATAAATCAAAACAATAATCTTTCATTAATTTTTAAATTATCAACTATGTCAAAAATTAAAATCGGTATCAACGGATTTGGTCGGATCGGTCGTTTTGTTTTCCGTCAGGCTATCGCTAAAGGAACTATTCAGGTTGTTTCAATCAACGACTTGATCGATGTAGACTACATGGCTTACATGCTAAAATATGATTCAACTCACGGACGTTTTGATGGTGATGTTGCTGTTAAAGACGGCAAACTGATCGTTAACGGTGACGAGATTCGCGTAACAGCTGAAAGAAACCCAAAAGACATTAACTGGGGAGCAGTTGGTGCCGAATATGTTGTTGAATCAACAGGCCTTTTCCTGACAAAAGAATCAGCTCAGGGACACATTGACGCCGGCGCTAAAAAAGTAGTTTTCTCAGCTCCTTCAAAAGACGATACGCCAATGTTCGTTATGGGTGTAAACGAAAAAACTTACACCAACGAAATGAACTTTGTGTCGAACGCATCATGTACAACCAACTGTTTAGCTCCTGTAGCTAAAGTACTGAATGACAAATTCGGTATTTTGGAAGGCTTGATGACTACGGTTCACGCAACAACTGCCACTCAAAAAACAGTTGACGGTCCTTCAATGAAAGACTGGAGAGGTGGCCGTGGAGCATCACAAAACATTATTCCTTCGTCTACTGGCGCTGCTAAAGCGGTAGGTAAAGTTATTCCTGAATTGAATGGAAAACTGACTGGTATGGCTTTCCGTGTTCCAACTCCTGACGTATCAGTTGTTGACCTGACTGTTCGTTTGAACAAAGGTGCTTCGTACGAAGAAATTTGTGCTGCCATGAAAGCGGCTTCTGAAGACGAATTGAAAGGTATCCTGGGATACACTGAAGACCAAGTTGTTTCTAACGATTTCGTTGGCGACACACGTACTTCAATCTTCGACGCTGGCGCTGGTATTTCTTTGTCTCCAAACTTCGTAAAAGTAGTTTCATGGTACGACAATGAAATGGGTTACTCAGCAAAAGTTTGCGAACTGATTCAATACATGGATTCAGTAAAATAATTGCAACCCCGCTCTCCCAAGATCAACGGCAGTTGCCGGAAGCGAAATTTGGGAAGACGATATATAAAAAGGTGTCAGGAAACTGATACCTTTTTTTTGTTTGGTAAAAACAGGTTGGAATCCAAAAAAGTTGGTGCTTGGTGACGAAAAATTCGTTCCGAGTATTGAAAAGTTCATGCCTGATGACAATAAAATCATGCTTGGTGACGAAAAGTTGGTGCTTGGTATTGAAAAGTTGATGCCTGATGACGAGAAGATCGTGCTTGGTATTGAAGAGTTGATGCCGGGGGACTAGAAGTTGATCCTTGGGAACGAAAAGTTCGTGCTTGGTATAGAAAAGTACAAGCTTGGGGACGAGAAATTCGTGCCGGGGGACCAAAAGTTCAAGCTTGGGGACGAAAAGATCATGCCGGGTATTGAAAAGTTCGTGCCGGGGGACAAAAATTGATGGGAGAAGCCAAACTTATTCATGCCGCAAGCTTTCAATCGGATCCATTCGCGCCGCTTTTTGTGCCGGGTAGTAGCCCGAAACCAGTCCAACACCGAAACACACAACCACTCCGGTAATAATCCACAGCCAGGGCACAATAAACGCACTTCCAATCAGCACCGAAACAATATTTCCGACCAAAATTCCCAATACAATACCCAGAGCACCACCAATCTGCCCAATGACCACGGCCTCTATCAAAAATTGCTGCCGAATCAGCGACGAGTTTGCGCCTATTGCTTTCCGGACTCCAATCTCGCGGGTCCGTTCCGTAACCGACACCAGCATAATATTCATCAGCCCAATGGCTGCACCAAATAAGGTAATCATTCCAATAATGGTGGCCACCAAGGTGATGTTTTTAATGTTATTCAAAAGCATATTCACCAGGTTGTCACTCTTTTCAATATTAAAATCGGTTTCATCAGCAGGGCTTAGGTTTCTAATCACCCGGAACGTGCCTTCGGCCTCACCAATGGCAGCATCAACAAGCTGGGTATTTTCCACTTTCACCTGGATATTGAAATTCATTTGCGGCCTGGAAAAATACGAACGCACATTGGAGTACGGAAGCAGGCAAATCTCGTCGCCACCATCGCCAAATCCGCCTCCTTTCGACTTCAGCGTCCCAACAACCTGGTAGCGTCCGCCACCAATACTGATTTCCTTTGCCACCGGATCTTCATTCTTTCCAAACAAACGCGTCACCAGTCCGTCACCAATCACAACCAGGTTTGCCCCCAATACAAGGTCAGCAGCCGACAAATTCCGCCCCCGGTCGATTTCAAAGCCCGATGCAAGCAGGTAATTTTCATCAACCCCACGAACGGTCACATTCGGATTTGATTTTTCCGATCCATATTTAACAGTGGCCGCCCCCGTAGCTGTTACCGAAACGGAGACCAAAGCCGGAAAATCAAATTTCTCCTTAAATTCGCGAGCCTGGTAATAATTAATGTATGCATGATTTTTTGTTCGGACCCGCTCGTCACCTACCTGCACGTTCATCCCGCGCGAAGTAATTGAAAACGTATTGGCTCCCATGAATGTAAATTCTTTGGTAATCGATGATTTAATGGAATCGATGGCCGTTAAAATACCCACCAGGGCGGTTATTCCAACGGCAATAATCAACACGGTTAAAATTGTTCGTAACAAGTTTGACCGAATCGACTGAAGTGATATCTTCAGATTTTCGTATAGTAATCCACCGTACTGCATCGTTTTTCGTTCGATTGATAAGAGAATAACATGACAATTAAAAAACGTGTTAAGTTCAAAAATAATTTGCATTAAACCAACGAATCAAGCGATGAAAAATCGAATTCAGAAATCAATTATTCATCGAATTCACGAAGCATCGGTTCAATTCATCACGAAACAGCGAAGCTACTAAAAATAAAAGAATGCCACTAAGAATCGAACCGCCAACTGTTTAGAACCGCCATTTTGGCAATTAATCTTTTTTAACATTTATTGCCTAACCTTTCCCAACTAATCGCCGTTATAAAAGCCTGTGTGCACATTAAAGAGATTCATATTCTGGAATTTAACAATCACAATTTAAAAAAATTGAATGGTATATCAGTTGAAAATAACGTCTATTGAGAACGCTGATTTTGTGCGAATAATTGAAATAGATGGCGCAAGTAGTTTTGCAGATTTACACTGGTGCATTCAGCAATGTTGCGAGTACAGTTCCGATCAACTTGCTTCATTTTTTGTAGCTGCCGGCAACCACGGAACACAAAAAGAAATTACTTTTTTAGATTTTGGAAGAACAAGTTCCCGGATTGAAATTATGGGAAGAACAAAACTACAAAACATCCTCTCAGACAAAGGGCAACGTTTGCTCTATGTATTTGATTTTTTTAATGACAGATCTTTTTATATTGAATTAACTGAAATTTACATGGAAAAGCATCTTCAAGAAAACAAAGTCACCTATAAACAAGGTGATGCCCCTGCTCAAGTGCTGGAAGAAGAACTACAGAGCCAGGGTCTCGAAATCCTCAACCAGGAGAACAGGTACCGCGATTATGGTGATTTAGATGATTATACCGAAATTTTTGGCGAAATGGAGGACTTAATCGAAGGGGACTAACTGGGGTCCCCTTCCCTTTTCTCCCAAAACAACTACCTTTGCCCTTCTACGAAAACAACACATGAAGAAATTATTACTAGTCGTTCAGGGGCCAACCGGAATTGGGAAAAGTAACTTAAGTATTCAGCTTGCCAAACATTTTCAAACCGAGATTATTTCGGCCGATTCGAGGCAACTGTTCAAAGAACTTTCAATTGGAACAGCGGTTCCAACTCCCGAAGAGTTAAAGCAAATTCCACATTATCTTATCCACTCCCACTCCATTCTCGAAAACTATAATGCCAGCCTTTTCGAAACTGAAGCAATCGGGCTCATCAGCCAACTTTTCAACAAACTCGATGTGTTGGTGATGACCGGCGGATCCATGCTTTATGTTGATGCTGTTTGCAAAGGAATCGACTTTCAGCCTGATGTTGATGCTCAAATTCGCGAAAAACTGATGCGCGACTTGGAAGAAAAAGGAATTGAACATCTGCGTCTCCAACTAAAGCAATTGGATGAAGTGTACTACCAGCAAGTCGACCTAAAAAACCCCAAACGACTGATCCGGGCGCTCGAAGTTTGTTTGATGACCGGCAAACCCTATTCTTCGTTCCGAACCGAAACCACAAAAAAACGTGCATTTCAAATTCTCAAAATTGGGCTGAATATGGACCGCGAACAGTTGTACGAGCGAATCAACCAACGCGTAGACCACATGATGCAGGCCGGCCTGGAAAATGAAGCCAAAAACATTTATCCACACCGGCATTTAAACTCGCTCAACACGGTAGGCTACAAAGAACTGTTTGCCTATTTTGACCAAGAAATCAGCAAGGAAAAAGCGGTGGAGCTCATTAAGCGCAACACCCGCCACTATGCCCGGAAACAATTAACCTGGTTGCGAAAAGACGAAGCCATCCATTGGTTTGAACCTCACCAGCAAAATGAAATTATTGATTTTATTGAGCGAAATTTAGAACAATGAATCAGGCACCACCCACCAAATTCACCATTCGCGTTTATGGTCTTTTTACCAATGATCAAAATGAAATCCTAATCACCGACGAGTTTCAGCTCAACACCCAAATGACGAAATTCCCCGGTGGCGGCTTGCATTTTGGCGAAGGAACAATGGATTGTTTGAAACGAGAAACACTCAATCCTGACGAATTGACTTTCCCAATTGATAAACATGTTGCAAATTTGCTGAAAAGAACTCTAAATATTAAAATGTGAAAAAAGTAACGATAATCGGTTCCGCCTACCCTTTTCGGGGAGGATTGGCCGCATACAACGAAAGACTCGCGCGTGAGTTTATCACCCTTGGAATGGAAGTCAATATCGAAACATTTACAGTCCAATATCCTGCCATTCTTTTCCCCGGAAAAACACAATATGCCAGCGGTAACGCTCCGGAAGGGCTAAACATCAAACAAACAGTAAATTCAATTAACCCGATAAACTGGATACATATCGGAAACCGAATCAGAAAAGAAAAACCAGACCTGGTTATTTTCAAATATTGGCTGCCTTTCATGGCTCCGTGTTTTGGAACAATTATACGCAGAATCAAAAAAAATAAGTTTACCAAAGTAATCTGCATTGCCGATAATATTGTTCCTCATGAAAAAAGAATTGGCGACAAACCACTGACTCGTTATTTCATGAATTCAATCGACGGTATTGTTGCTATGTCTAAAAGTGTATATGATGATATTCTGCTTTTTCGCCCGGAAATTCCCCGTAAAATATGCCCACATCCACTCTTTGATAATTTTGGAGAAAAGTTGGATCGTGAAACAGCATTGAAATACTTAAAGCTTGACCCATCACATCGTTATCTGCTTTTCTTTGGGTTTATTCGCGATTACAAAGGTCTTGATTTGTTATTAAAATCTTTTTCAAATATTGAACTCAAATCACTTCCCATAAAACTTATCATAGCCGGTGAGTTTTACACAGATCCAAAACCTTATTTTGAATTAATAGAGAAACTTGATCTACAAGACAAGGTGATCATGAAAAACGAATTTATTGCTGACAACGAGGTCAATAAATATTTCTGTGCTGTCGATATGGTTGTCCAACCCTATAAAAATGCAACCCAAAGTGGGGTAACGCAAATTGGCTACCATTTCGAGAAACCAATGTTGGTGACCAATGTCGGTGGTCTTTCCGAAATTATTCCGGATCAGAAAATTGGCTACGTTGTTGAACCCAATGAAAATGAAATTGCGGCAGCATTGATAAATTTCTATAAAGATAAACGTCAACAGGAATTTGAAAAAAATGCAATTGTTGAAAAAATGAAATTCTCCTGGAAGAACATGGTCAAAGCTATAATTGAGTTACTAAATCAAACAAACCAATCATGATTATTAGAAGCATGGCCCCCTTAAGAATCGGGCTCGCCGGTGGAGGTACAGATGTATCGCCTTATTCAGATTTATATGGAGGAGCAATTTTGAACGCCACAATTAATAAATTTGCATATGCATCCATTATCCCTAAAACAGACGGGAAAATCACGTTTAATGCCGTGGATAAAAATGAAAACGAATCAATGATTTCAACCGATTTCATTGAGCTCAATGGAACGCTCGATTTGTTAAAAGGAATTTATAACCGGATTATCCATCAGTATGTAAAAAGGCCTCTATCGTTTGAACTGACTACCTATGTTGATGCTCCTCCGGGATCAGGATTAGGCTCTTCATCAACATTAGTTACCGCGGTGATAGGCGCTTTTGTCGAATGGCTTAAACTGCCTCTTGGAGAATATGATATTGCCCAGTTAGCTTATCAAGTTGAACGAATTGATTTAAACTATGCAGGAGGAAAACAAGATCAATATGCGGCTACTTTTGGAGGGATCAACTTCATGGAATTTTTCGCTGATGATAAGGTAATTGTTAATCCATTACGTATTAAAAATCAAACATTGAAAGAACTGGCATTTAACCTTGTTCTCTATTATACCGGCACAAGTCGGCTATCATCAAAAATCATTGAAAAACAACAGAAGAATATCATGCAGAATGCACATAAATCGGTCGATGCCATGCATAAAACGAAAGAAATGACCCTATTGATGAAAGAAGCTTTACTGAAAAATGAACTGGATGCTATGGGAGAGATTATGAAAACGGGATGGGAATTCAAAAAGAAGATGGCCTCAGACATCAGCAATCAGACCATTGATGAACTTTACGAGGCAGCGCTAAAAGCTGGTGCTGCAGGAGGTAAAATTTCCGGTGCAGGAGGTGGTGGATTTATGTTTTTCTACTGCCCCGGAAATTCAAGATATCAGGTTATCGAAAGTTTGCATAAATTTGGGGGGAATATTCATTCATTTCAATTTGTAAAAAGTGGTCTGATTAGTTGGACTGTATAGGAAGAGATAATATGATCAGGAAAAGAATCAACGAAGCCATCCAGATTAAACAACAAATAATTGACGATCCGGAATTAGTTCAGCGTATTTCTTCAAGTATCAGCGAAATTACATGTGCCTTCAAAAATGGACACAAAGTATTGTTTTGTGGAAATGGAGGCAGTGCAGCTGATGCACAACATCTTGCAGCAGAATTAAGCGGTAAGTTTTATATCGACCGCTCTCCTCTTCCGGCAGAAGCTTGTCACGTAAACAGTTCATTTATTACGGCTGTTGCCAACGACTATTCGTTTAATAAAATATATGCCAGATATATTGAAGGAATTGGTAAAGAGAATGATATTTTGGTTGGCATCTCCACATCGGGGAATTCTGAAAATATCATCCTCGCACTTCAGCAAGCTAGAAAAGCGGGTATGTTCACAATTGGCATGACCGGGGAATCCGGGGGCAAGATGAAAGATTTGGTTGACATTTTGATTAATGTACCTTCAAATAATACGCCCCGAATCCAGGAAGCCCATATACTCATTGGTCATATCATTTGTGAACAAGTTGAAAAAAACCTTTTTTCATGACCAAAGAAGCAATCATCTTGGCTGGGGGCCTGGGAACCCGTTTAAGAAACACAGTTCCTAACCTTCCCAAACCCATGGCTCCAATCAACGGAAGACCTTTTTTGTCATACTTGTTAAATTTTCTTATTCAAGAAGGCATTGAAAAGATTATACTATCAGTTGGTTACAAACACGAGACTATTTCTAATTATTTCGGTCATACCTTTGGTAATTTGAAATTGGAATATTCTATTGAAGACACACCTTTTGGGACTGGAGGTGCTATATCTTTAGCGCTGGATAAATGTGAAAGTGATCACATTTTTGTTTTTAATGGAGATACCTTTTTCCCTATTGAGCTTCAGAAAATGACAGAAATGCATACAAAAACGGAGGCTGAAACAACAATTGCCCTAAAAAAAATTGGAGCCGCAAATCGATATGGAACCGTACGCTTAGGTCTTAATTCATGGATTGAAAAATTTGAAGAAAAGGGAAAATCGACATCCCCTCTTATCAATGGTGGAATTTACCTTCTGGATAAAAAGAAATTTGCATGTCGCCAATTGCCCGGAAAATTTTCATTTGAAAAAGACTACATAGAAAAAGCTACTTATGAACTTTGCATTGCCGGATGCGTTTTTAATACATATTTTTTAGATATTGGCATTCCTGAATCTTTCAATCAAGCACAAACAGATTTCCTGAAATTTATATGAAGCAGCGATTGAATTTTTCATTACGATTTTTACCAGTTCAAGAAAAAACGTATGGAAATACCAATATTTTATTTCTTTTTATCAAGGCATTATTTTTGATCGAAGTGACGAATATATGAGCAAACTACAGACGAAAGCAGAACAGCGACTAATTGCTGATTATTACGATAATCTAACCAATACCTTCGGTCAGCGAATTAGCCAGGATGGACGAGAGCGCATTCAGAAAGCTTTTGAGTTTGCAAACGGTGCACATGCCGGCGTGAAGCGAAAATCCGGCGAACCTTACATCATCCATCCGCTGGCCGTTGCGCAAATTGTATCCAGCGAAATGGGGCTGGGAGCAACGTCAATCATCTCAGCGATTCTTCACGATGTTGTGGAAGACACCGACTACACGCTCGAGGATATCCAGAACCTGTTTGGTGAAAAAGTATGCAAAGTTGTTGATGGGCTGACCAAACTATCGGATGAAATTACCGCCCAGCATGATTCGAAACAAGCCACCAATTTTCGAAAAATGCTGATGACCCTTTCGGATGATGTACGAGTGATCTTGATTAAGCTGGCCGACCGGCTTCACAATATGCGAACACTCGACAGCATGCCACTTCCCAAACAACTGAAAATTGCTGCCGAAACACTTTATATTTTTGCTCCCCTGGCTCACCGCCTGGGCCTGTATTCTATAAAAACAGAACTGGAAGACCTCAGCTTAAAATACAAACAGCCGGAAACCTACAATCAGATAGTCTTTCGTCTCCACAGTCAACGCGAACGACGAGAATCCATGATTGATGTATTCGTTAAGCCAATTCAGGAACAGCTAAAAAGCGAAGACATTGAGTTTGCAATCTCCGGCCGGTTAAAATCCATTTACTCCATTTGGAATAAAATGCAAACCAAAGGGGTGTCATTCGACGAAGTGTACGATTTAATGGCCATTCGGATTGTCTTTAAACCAAAATCAAACGTATCGGAAAAGAGACAGTGTTTTGATATTCTTTCCCTCATTACTGACATTTACAAACCCAAACCCGACCGGATTCGTGACTGGATTACCATTCCCAAGGCCAATGGTTATGAGGCACTTCATGTTACCGTTATGAGCCCGCAAGGAAAATGGGTGGAGGTGCAAATCAGAACCGAGCGGATGGACGAAGTCGCAGAACGTGGTTTTGCAGCCCACTACAACTACAAATACAAAGGCATTCAGTCGCCCGAAACAGAACTGGACAAATGGCTCGAAAAGATCAGGGAGATGCTTCAAAATCCTGAATCAGACGCCATGGAATTTCTGGATGAATTCAAAATGAATTTGTTCTCCTCCGAAATTGTCATTTTCACCCCAAAAGGCGATATGATTAACTTGCCCAAAGGGTCCACCGTAATCGATTTCGCCTACGAAATTCACACCGACCTTGGGAATCATTGCATCGGTGCAAAAATCAACCACAAACTGGTACCGGTCAGTTATGTCCTTCAAAGCGGCGACCAGGTTGAATTGCTGACATCCAAAACCCAATCGCCCGACCTTTCCTGGCTGCAGTTTATGACAACAGCCAAAGCAAAATCGAAGGTAAAACAGGCCTTCAAGATGGACAAAAAAATGCACCTTGAAAAAGGACGTGAGATCATTGAAAATAAGCTGAAAGAACACAAGATCAAACCATCATCCGACACCTTAAAAAAATTAACCTCACACTACAACCTATCAAACAAGGACCAACTGTATGCCCATGTCGGCATGGGGTTCATCCAAATTGATGATTTGGAAAGTATTTTAAAAACACGACGCGAAAACAAACTAGCCAAATACTGGAAGCTATCGTTTGGAAAAAACAAAGACGAAGAAAGCGAATTGGAGCTCAAACTTCCAAAAACCCAGATTAACAAGAAAAACACCTTCTTATTGAAAGAAGATCCCGACGAAACCAACTATACACTTGCCAAATGTTGCCAACCCATTCCCGGCGATAATGTGCTGGGATACATGACCTCAAACAACCATGTGATTATTCACAAGCGAAATTGCCCCGAAGCCAACAAACTGATGTCGCAACAAGGCGACCGGATCATAACCGCCGAATGGACCAATTTTAAAAAACGCTCCTACCTTACCCGAATCAAAATCAGTGGGTTCGATCGTGTTGGAATTGTTAGCGAGGTTACCAACATCATTTCCAAACAAAACAACATCAACATGCGCACGGTGCTATTCGACACCCACGATGGTATTTTTGAAGGCGACCTGTTTATCTACATTCATAACCTCGACGACTTGAATAAACTAATTTTCCGATTAATGAAAATCAAGGGAATAGACACCATTGAACGGATTGAGAAAATCGAGAATTAGTTTTTATTTAGTCTAAACAATGCTTATTTTTTACTACTTTTGAGCTTTATTTTAAATTGGTTAAAATATGGATAACCATAAAACGCAAGATACTGTGAAAAATATGTTCTCAGAATACCTTGAAAAAAATGGACATCGGAAAACGCCGGAACGATTCGCCATACTCGACGAGATTTACTCACGCGACGGACATTTTGATATCGAATCGCTTTATATTTCAATGAAAAATAAAAATTACCGGGTAAGCAGGGCAACCCTCTACAACACCATCGATCTGCTGCTGGAATGCAAGCTCGTGGTTAAACATCAATTTGGAAAAAACATCGCCCAATTCGAAAAAGCATTTGCCACTCTGCAGCACGACCACCTAATTGACATCACCAGTGGCGTTGTAAAGGAGTTCTACGACCCCCGCATTCGCGAAATCATAGAAGAAGCCTGCTTAAAATTTAATTTTAAGCTTTCCCATCACACCTTATACATCTATGGGAAAAGCATTGAATCTTAACTTGTTTTATACTCATTATAAATAACAACCTCTGGTGAAACAGAGGTTTTTTTGTGCCCGAATGAAAAAATAATTCTTAATTTTATTCGCCAAATAGTTTTCATTTCGGCACCGTAGAAGGCAATCTCTCTAACAGATTAAATTTCTGCGGTTTAATTATGTTTGAAACATTTGTAAATCAAATAGAAAATGAAAGTAGATGTTATTTTAGGTCTCCAGTGGGGCGATGAAGGAAAAGGAAAAATTGTAGACGTCTTAACCCCAAGATATGATGCCATATCGCGGTTTCAAGGCGGGCCCAATGCCGGACACACCCTTGAAATCGACAACTTTAAACACGTGTTGCATTCCATTCCCTCTGGAATTTTTCATGAAAATAAAGTAAACCTGATCGGAAACGGGGTTGTGTTAGATCCTTTAATTTTCAAAAAAGAAATTGAGTCATTAAAAAAGCACGGTCTTAACTTACGCAAAAACCTTTATATTTCGAAGAAAGCCCATTTAATTTTACCAACTCACAAATTACTTGATGCCGCTTCAGAAACGGCAAAAGGCGATACTAAAATTGGCTCTACATTAAAAGGAATCGGGCCAACTTACAAAGACAAAATTGGTCGTGACGGATTGCGTGTTGGCGATTTAGGTGAGAATTTCGAACAAAAATATACCGAACGAACGAACGCGCACAAAGAACTGCTCGAAAAATTCTTTCAGTTCGACTACAAAGAACTGCTCATTGAAGTAGAAAAAGAATGGTTTGAAGGAATTGAAATACTGAAAGAATTTACCTTTGTCGACAGCGAGCACATGGTTAATGACCTACTACTGGAAGGCAAATCGGTGCTGGCAGAAGGTGCTCAGGGCACTCTGCTTGACATTGACTTTGGCTCCTACCCCTTTGTAACTTCGTCAAACACCATTTCTGCCGGAGCTTGTACTGGACTGGGAATCGCCCCTCAAAAAATTGGTCAGGTTTTCGGAATTTTCAAAGCCTATTGCACGCGCGTAGGGATGGGACCTTTCCCCACCGAGCTTCATGATGAAACCGGACAGAAATTGCGTGATGCCGGGAACGAGTACGGATCTACAACCGGGCGTCCGCGACGGTGCGGCTGGCTTGATTTGGTGGCGTTAAAATATTCGATCATGATCAACGGTGTAACAGAGCTATTCATGATGAAGGGAGATGTTTTGGATGATTTTGAGACCATTAAAGTTTGTGTGGGCTATGAAATTGACGGAGAAGTGGTTGATAAATTTCCGTTCGAACTGGACGACAAGGTGAAACCAATTTATGTGGAGCTTCCCGGCTGGAACACAGACCTGTCCAAAATGGTACATCAAAATGAATTTCCGGAAGAGTTGAATAATTACATCAGTTTTATTGAAGACGAAACCGGACTTCCAATTACCATTACATCGGTTGGCCCCAACCGGTCGCAAACCATTCTCACCGGAAAAGAATAGTAGATTCAATCCATAAAACACAAAAAAGAGCCTCAATCCGGGGCTCTTTTTTCTTGTTTTCACGATCAATTGTTTCTAAAGTTCAGTTAAAATATTACTTTTAGCTGACTTATTTCAAATCAATCAACGATTGAAGTAAGTCATTGCGATTTTAAAATAAGATACTTAAAACCCATCTGGTTTTATTATCTGGAGGGGGGACGTTCGAAAATTTTTCTTCGAAAGAGAAGTTTTGGATAGCAGTTTACTGAAACCAAAAATGAATGAACGTTTATGGATATTGTGCGCCCGACTCTAATCCTCGACAAAGAGGTATGTTTACGAAACATTGAAAGAATGGCTAAAAAAGCAAAGGCGAAAAATTTGCTCTTCAGGCCACATTTTAAAACCCACCAATCGGCAGCCGTGGGAGAATGGTTCCGCGATGCCGGTGTAGCGACCATCACGGTATCATCCGTGCAGATGGCTAATTATTTCGCCAAACACGGATGGGATGATATCACGATTGGCATTCCGGTGAACATCCTTGAAATTAATCAGATCAATTCGCTGGCTAAAAAAATCAAGCTTAACCTGTTGGTTGAAAACAAGGATGCCATGACCCAATTGTCCAAGTTTATCAAATCACCTGTCGGTTTATTTATAGAGATTGATACCGGCCATAACCGTACAGGAATCATGGCCAGTAAAACAAACCAGATTGATAATTTGATCGAAATTATCAAACAAAATCCGGCCATCCAATTCAAAGGATTTCTAACCCACGCCGGGCACACTTACAAAGCTAAAACCCGGCACGAAATCTACAATTTCCATTTTGACACCCTGCTAAAAATGCGTTCGCTCAAAAGCCGTTACAAAAAAGACTGGCCCGACCTGATTGTTTCCATGGGCGATACGCCCTCGCAAAGCATTTGCGAAAACTTTGACGAAGTGGACGAAATACGCCCCGGCAACTTTGTCTTTTACGACCTGATGCAACTTAAACTCGGCAGTTGCAATTTTGAAGATATTGCCATTCGGTTGGTGTGCCCGGTTATTGCCAAACATGGCTCGCGTAATGAAATTACGATTTATGGTGGAGCCATCCACATCTCCAAAGATTCCATCATCAACATCGATGGCAAAAGGCTATACGGTCAGATTGTCGTCCGTCAGGGCAATGAGAAAATACTGTTGGATGAAAAAAATTACCTGTGTGATATGTCCCAGGAAAACGGAATTCTGAAAATAACCTACAAAGATTTTCACTTGATAAATGTGGGCGACCTGGTTGAAATTATTCCAGTACACAGCTGTCTCACAGCAAACTTAATGGGCAGCTATTACACCACGGAAGGAGAACACTTGCCGATGATTCCCCAAGGTCAGGAACACTCCAACTCCCCGGTCAAAGCCTCCAGGTAACTTGTTATTGGATATAGTTTTTCATCGTACCAAAGCGATGCAAAATACAATCCAATGGGCGATGCTTTCAATCCGTTTTGCTGATAAGTTCTATCCAGCCAACGAAATGCGGCCTGACAAACTTCGTCATGCTTTTTACCTGCGAGCGCAGAGATTGACAAGGCGGTTTCTTCAATCGTTCCTGGAATTGCTTCGCCGCCCCCCCAACTGCCATCATCATTCTGGACGTTCACTAAAAACTGTTCACCTAACTGAATCAAATCACGCAGCTTGTGTTCAAAGGACGAATCAAGCCACCCATGCGACAAAACATCATTCAAATAAGTCAGCACTTTGGCGGTTCCATAAACAGGATTGGTGAGATCGACTGTGTGCTGGTTCCCAAACCATAAAGGCAACCAACTCCCGTCCCGGCACTGGTGTTTCTGCAAGTAACTGAGCATCCGCAGAAAAGCCTTCCGGTACTGTTTGAAAACCTTCGGACTTAACTCGCCACTATATGCATTCAGACAGGCAGAAAAAGCCAACAAACTATGCCCGGTCAAATCCGCACAACTCTGATCAAAAGGCAATTTCCCCCACCCTTTGGAGAAAGTTGGAACTCCGCCATCGCTGTTTTGAAGTTTCAATAACCAGTTGCATCCCGCCAAAACCTCTTCCTTTACCTCTTCCTTGGGTTGAAGTAGAAGCAAAGCCAAAATCACACCTGGCGTATCATCGCCATCAGGCACCGAACCACTGTGGTTGGTCCATCCCCAACCGCCAGGCTGGCTTCCGTTAAACGGATGAATATCCCGATTCTGAATGCTTTTCAAATGTTCAGCCAGACGAATTTGCATTTCCGGGGTCAGTACTTCATCTTTTTTCGTCCGCAAGGCTTTCACCGATAAAGTTGTTACCCAGGTTGACAAATTGATGTCAATGGGCCAGCTTCCGTCAGTACGCTGGGTTTTCTTTAAAAAATGAATGCCTTGTTCAACGACCTTCAGATCACGGTAGCCAGCTTCAATTAAGCTCAACGCAACGAAAGCGGTTAGCGGAATAGCTTCCAGAAACCCGCCACTTGCCGGCATCAGCTTATGCAACAAGGCCAATGCCGGCTTAATCGACCACCTTCGAACCAGACGTCCAAAAGCGCTCGATGGCTTCTTCTTAAAAACCACAATACCAACGGCAATCAAAGCTGGAATAGCATAGCTGACCACACTCAAATTCAGTAGCCGGTAAAACTTTCGGGGCAACAGGGCCAATTCGAAAGGCAACTGCGGAATGTGCCGGAAAGCCTCACCCCCAGGAACACCACACAAGCCACATAGGGTGAGGATTGGAACCGAAAAGGTATAATCTTTCTGATAATGATCCAGAATCACCTTCGCAACCTGGGCAGAATGAATATCAATGTTTTGAGAAGCCAGGTAAGCGGCTGTTTTAGTCTGTAACCTGGCCGTTGATTCCGACCGGGCATAAAGGTTGGCGGTAGCGTAAACCAGCAGACTGGTGCTCACATTGCCGGGGCTTTCAGGCGTGTCGCCAAAACTGCCATCGGCATTCACCTGATTTTGCAACCAATGGAGTCCGTTCTGAATTTCTGCCTGGTGTGCCTTTGCATCGTGAAAGTGTAAGGCCGCAACAGCAACGGCCACTCCCAACGCACTCGAAGAAAGCTCACCCGTCCAAAAACCCTGCGGATTCATTTCTTCAAGCAGAATCTTTGAAACTTCATCAAAACGGCTTTGTAAATCTTGTTTTGTCATGCTGTCTTTTGCCAGTCAATTCACTCTATTAACGGTCTGCTTAGGAAAGCTTTGTTCATTTGTCTGCAATGAATGATATCCGTATAAATGTACAAAGAAGGTTTTGGTCGCACAAATAAGTATTAAGCAATAATTGTTGTCGTATTTCTGTCTTCTAATAAATTATGAGAAAAGTGATAACAAAAATAATAGATAGGTCCGTGACCTTAGTTATCCATTCACGTATCGATATGCTGACGGTTAACTTTCTGATTTAATCATCTGCCAGACACCCCAAAGCCAGTAAGCCGTAAAAGGTGTACTCCAAGTCGCGGGTAGCATCTCCATCGCCCGACAAAAAAGCGCCCTGATCAAAGCTTTGCTCAATAAATTGAAAGCAAGTTGGAGCGATCAGTCGAAGGTCAAACCCGGTTTTCTGCAAGGCAAACAACGACACACCCATCGACAGCATATCGCCCGTTTCAACTTGTTCAAAACTTCTAAATCCAATCCTTTCGTTGAAATAGCCAACCAACTGCTGTTGCATCTTCTCCGTATTCAGGCCCACTTCATGACGTGCAACAGCCAAAGCGGCAACCAAACTGGCAGGCGAGCCCACTGGTGGTTTATACCAGCGTAACAGCAGCCGCACAAAAAAGTACAGCCAGCGCTTTTTGCCATAACGGGCATCGAAAACCAGCAAAAACAAAAAAAGCTGGTATGAAAAATTGACTGGGTGATCAGCCTTGAGTAATTCCCTAAAAAACGTGAATGACCCTTCTTTTTTCTGAAAAAAAGCTTGTTGAAGTAACATCCCGGCAAAGCGATCCACCGGATTGGCTTCTAGCTTCCGGTCCCGGACAAAATCTTTCAAACGGTTCAACTCAGCACTCAAATTCAAAGCCGATGCGAGCCAAAAACCAAACAACGAATAATACAAATCCGGCAGCTCGCCACGATCCATAAAAGCGCCACTGCGGTGTTGCCTGCCTTTTACAAATCGAGCGATTTCCTGTCGACTTTCCTCGTCAAGCAGATGTAGGCCGGCTTGCAAGCGATGAATAAACTGTTGGTAAATGGGACTATGGTTTTTATCGAAGCTCATGATTGATGCGATCAGAAAATTTTTCCCATCACGCCGTATAAGCTGAGCTTCAGTTTCAAATTCTGCAATTGATCAAGCTCTTGGTAGCATTTATCGACGTAAAGTTTCAAAAACGCCTCAGCATGACGGTCGATCCCCTCATCAACTATCACCTGACGCAACTGGATGGCGTCCATTTTTTCCAGCTCATCCATCCGAACTTGGGGCCCGTTTTCCGAAAATCGTTGGTTTAATAACGCCATCAAAAAGGGAAAATGATGCATTTGCCCCAGCGAATCTTCCTCGCAGAACTCATTCAAATCATCCCGGATCTGGTAGGCGATTCCAAACCAGTCAGCGAAGGTTTCCAGGCGTTTCAACTCTGCTTCAGGCGCTTCCCCATGAATCGCGCCAAGCAGCAAAGCCACCTTTACAGCTTCTCCCGTTTTCTGGGTGAAGATCTTCAACAGCTGATCCACTCCCATGGAACGAAATTCACTACCAAGCATCAAATCAGCTCCCTGACCGCTTGCCAGGTTTACGTGCGATGAAGAAACGACACGCAACGACTCGGCCAGAAGTTTCGGCTCAACCGGTAAATTGGCGAGTAGCTGGTAACCTTTTCCGATCAGGTAATCGCCCACATTGATGGCTACTGGAATGCCGTGCGTTTTATGCAGCGTTTCCTGGTCATAACGAAAATCATCGTCATCCTCTATATCATCATGGATGAGCGAGGCTTTGTGAAAGCATTCAATAATGATGGCCAAGGCCATTTGTATTTCTTCGCGAACTTCAGTAGAATAAGAACGATAAGCCAGCACCGTCAACAAGGGGCGGATCCGTTGTCCTCCCATCACCAGCATGCGTTTGGCCAATTTTTCGGTCACATCATGGCTACGAAAAAAATCTTGCAGCGTAAATTCCGTAAAGTAATCCTGCACCTGATCTTTCAACGAGGAAACCGAAAGTGGTTGTTTCTCCGGATTCGGCTTCAACTGGTGCATTTCTTCAAACAACCAGCCATAATCGACATTCGTATTTTCGCAACCATCGTACAACAGTGGCAAACCAAGAACCGGAACTGCAGCACGCGAAACAGGCTCGAACGAACGCTGGAGCACAGGCATGCAGCTCACGCCGATCACCGCGTCAATCGCTCCCTCCTCAACCAGCCCAACGGCTACCGTTGTTCCTTCGGCAACCAGCGTGGTGTACCCCAAAGCTTCGGCTTTGTTCAGCACCGAATCAATCTGGCAGCCTTTACAGCCAGCACAAATTAAACCTAACGAATCCAGTTCGGCCTGACAGGATTGCGTGTTCTTCAGGCATTGGGGTAGCAAGAGCAAACGACGATCAAAAGGCGTGGCCGTCACCACTTCGCGCCAAATTTCGTTGCCGCAAAGTACAATGGCAAAATCCAGGTAGTCAGCCTCCGCTCCAAGGTTTTGAATGACCTCCGACGCCAATTCCTCCAGGCGGTCAAAGTCAGCTGGCGGTACGATTTTTTTTTCCGCAATCAGCCGAGCCGCCTCTTTCCGAAGCGTATTGCGCAGCCTGACATCCGTCGGCACTTTTAAAAGTCGTTGTGTTTTAATCATCTTCTTATCCATAAGCGCCCAATCCGAAGAAAGCGCGTTTTTTTGCAAATCTATACGCCCAGCTTTTTTCGGGAATAGGCTTGCCCGAACCATGACTGCAAACCTTCTCCATCGCCCACAAACGATCAGCTTCATTGTCCCGTCCCGAGGTGTCGATGGCCTCATATCTTTCAACGAAATCAACCAGCCACCGCGGATCTTCCATGATGATGCAGCCCGATGTTTTCTTTGGAATTTCTTCTTTTAAATCTTGCAGAAAAGCAGAGGACCGATAAATTTCCGCCAAGGGTTGATCGCCAACCCGATCGGTGGCAAACTGAATCACCGGACAAGGCTCGATATAGCCCGAGGCATTGATGTGGTGACTCAAGCCACTGGCTGCCGGACACAATCCTTTTCCTTCGGCATCCCAGTAAGCATCAATAATGGCCAGATTGTATTTGGTACGAGCCTCCACCATGTGCGAGCGCAGTTGTTCAATTTCTTCGTAGCTAAGACTCAATTCAACCGTCGCATTTTCGCCCACCGGCCGGTAAATGTAATACCACAGGTAGGTGACGCCTTTGCGGATTAACGAGTTAATAAAATCAGGCGACATGGCCAGCTCCAGGTTCGACTTGCAAACGCTCATCGCCACGCCCGTAACCAGGCCCGCACTGGTCGCATGATCAATCGCTTCGTGGGTTCGCTGCCATACATCTTTTCCACCACGGCGAACATCAGCCACAACTTCGTCGCCTTCAAAACTAATCAAAGGCGTCACATTAGCACACTTCCGAAGCTTCTCCGCAATGTCGGGCGTCAGCAGCGTGCCGTTAGTAAACAACTGAAAATAGCAATCCGAATGCTTTTCAAACACCTCGAAAAGTGGTTTATAAAGCAGCGGTTCACCGCCCAGAATTCCAAAAAAGTAGGAGCCTTGCGCTTTTGTTTCGGTAATGATCTGATCAAGCTGCTCGACCGACATCCGACTGTTTTTCTTCTTGCCCATCACCCAGCATCCCTGGCAGTTCAGATTGCAATCGTCGGTTACAGAAATAAAGTGAAAGGCAGGAAAAAATTCACCCTTTTTCAGCCGTTTCTGAAAGCGGTTGAAACTCAGTGCACCTTTAATTCCCAAGTTATAAATAAACTTATAGAGACACCGTTTGTCGGTTCTAAACAGTAATTGTTTCAGCATAACACTTCTCCTGGTATATTCGTAACAAACAATCTTCTGAAAATGAGCAATCTTATAATGAGACTCATGGTTTAATATTTAGCCTCTTATTCCTCCCCTTTGGGGAGGTTAGGAGGGGCCTCTTCTCCCAGTGCTTTTCGCCGTTCTTCTTCGGCCATTTGCACCACTCCCTGCCTGAAAATATTTTTTCGTGTCTGGTTGCGCTCGTTCAACAAGACAAACAGACCCTCCTTTTTCCCGCCGGGCTGAGCCTGTTTTTCTCCGGGCATGGCTCCTGCCAGTACCGAATTTTCAGCCAAACGCGGAAACATAATGGCTGAGCTTGGACAGGTTCGCCCACAAGCCGGGCAATTATTTTTACAAGCCAACGGATTGACGACCGTCAAACTTTTTTTGTCGTACGCGTAAACCCCAAACATGCAAAAGCGGGCACATTGTCCGCAAAGGGTACATCGCGATTGGTCGATTACCGGAAACCAAGCCGGCACATCCAGTTCGCTAACCTGCACCTGGTAGCGGGCTTCACCGGACTTCAACTGATACATATTGCTTAGCTTTTCAAGAATCTGTTCCGGCGAGAGCTCCTTGAAATTCAGCACCTCAAAGCCGCCAAAGTCAATTCCGGCTTGCCGCAGCATATTTCCCACAGCCCTCGGATAACAAGCAATCACCAACTTTCGGTCGTATCGTTCGCCAATGGTTTGCAACACATCCTTTTCATGTACCGAAAGGGCACACAAGTCGCGCAACTCATACACATCGGCATCCAACTGTTGAAAAGCGTTGGCTAATTGGTCTGTCTTCTCACGAGAAATTACACCAGCTCCACATCGACAAAAAAGAATACAGGTACTTTGACTCATCCAGGGTTTCAAATTTAATTAGCTAAATAAATTAAAATCTGCTCAATTGGAAAATTCATGCTGTACTTCTACGACAGCATTAACAAGTTTTTACAAATCGGGAGCCTCTCTCAATCTCCGGCAATTGCCTGGGAGAGAAAAGACACTTCGTAGGAAGGGAGCAGATGGGGGCTCCAAGTGTCGCGGATTCCGATTAACGATTGCTGTCTTGTCTACGAAATCTTCAACAAACTAGCGACTCTCGGCGGATCGGAATCCACCGCACCCAAACCAAACGCTGACTTTTGCAGTCGGAATCCGGCACATACACCTCAATTATACTTTTCGTTTTTCTTTTTCATGTTCGAAGCCCGGCATCAAAAAAACAATGCCCGAAAGAAGTCAGACTCTCAGTGCATAGCGCGCCGGGGTGTCGCGGATTCCGATCCGCGATTGATTCCCTTGCATTGGAATCTGCAACAAGCTAGCGACTTTCGGCGGATCGGAATCCGCCGCACCCAAACCAAACGCTGACTTTTGCAGTAAGAATGCGGCACATACACCTCAACCAAACTTGTCGTTTTCATGTTCGAAGCCCGTCATCAGAAAAAAAACAAGGCACGAATAACATCAAATGCTTCGGGCAGCGCGCCGGGGTATCGCGGATTCCAATCCGCCATTTTTGTCTTGTCTACGAAATCTTCAACAAACTAGCGACTCTCGGCGGATCGGAATCCGCCGCACCCAAACCAAACGCTGACTTTTGCAGTAAGAATCCGGCACATACACCTCAATTATACTTTTCGTTTTCATTTTCATGTTCGAAACCCGTCATCAAAAAAACAATGCCCGAAAGAAGTCAGACTCTCAGTGCATAGCGCCCCCGGGTGTCGCGGATTCCGATCCGCGATTGCTATCTTGTCTGCGAAATCCTCAACCTGCTAGCGACTTTCGGCGGATCGGAATCCGCCGCACCCAAACCAAACGCTGACTTTTCCATATTCAAAATCCGCCGCACCCCAAAAACCTATTGTAAAACATGAAAATCTTACTGGACTGACATCTAATTTTACTGTAATTTTAGTGTTAATAATTTTTATTCATCATTAAATACGTTAATATCCATGACACAACGAAATTACAAAGTGAAAGACGAGGTCATGCTTATGGCCAGCAAAACCATTGTTAAAAACATGTCAAACAATCTTCCTGATTTGAGTTTGGTGCGTTCCAACTGGACCGAAGAATATGTCAGCGAACTGAATGGTAAGATCGATACTGCCGCAACCAATTTCCTGGGGCTGGATAAACAAAAAGAGTTGCGTGTTGCTACCGACCAGGTCGAAGACATCCTGAAACCAGCGGTTAAAAACCTGGGCTTTTTGAAAACTCAGATTGAAGTAGATATGGGCAAGGATGCCAAAGAAATTCTTAAAGGATTGGGATACACCAAATCCCTGAACTCGCTCGACCAGGAAGGCGTGATCACCCTGCTGTATGGCGTCAATAAAGGCATGACCGAAGATCTGAAAACCCAATTGGTTGCCAAGGGAACCAATCCTGAGTTAATCGACTCAACCATCGGCTATGCAGAAACCTTACAGCAGGCCAACCTCACCCAGGAAGTATTAAAAGGAACCACGCGCGAACTGTCGCTCGAGGCGGCGTCCGCTTTCAACGATATTTACACCGAGGTCATTGGCATTTGTAAGATTGCTTCGAGAATCTATCACGACGACCCGGTTAAAAAATCGCTATTCACCTTCAGCAAGGTCGTTGCGCGAATGGGTACCAACATGTAAAAAGAAGAAGAATCGGTGGGCGAATAAGCCACACCAATGACTCCATAGCCGGGTGGATTCGCGCCATCCGGCTATAGTTCACCCTCCACCCTCACCCCCAGTCCCTACAATTGCCCCCTAAATTGACACAAGTAAATCTTCACGTCATTTCGACCTTGCTATACGAAATGAAAGTTGGAGAACAAACTAAAAGTTTTGACACTCAAGTCCCCCACTTCGCCGGAGGCGAAAGAAGCGCAGGCCGTCAAAGTCGCCCGGGCCGGCGTTGGCGGGAAGGATTTTTGGCGGGTATCCGGGGTTGTGCGCCGGAAAGAAAAAATCCTGACGCGGGGAGAAGGATCACTTTGACAAGATTTTTTTGTTTCGTTTTTTCATCGAATGGAAAAAATGAAATCCAGTCCGGAAGGACAAATCAACTAATCTGGAGAAAAAACGTTTTGCGCTGCGGCGCATGCTGGTATAGGCGCTTTTCAAAACCCAGCGATTGCGCCTGATTTGATGCGGTGCCATTGATCCCCGGGCTCCGTTTCACTGCACCCGGGGCTACTCATATTGAACCCTTTGGGTTCGACACAGTTAATTGAACACTCTTCCTGAACATTACCTCAACTCCGGCGGAAACTCCGCTACACACCTGGAAAGCTCCGCCACGAAGACCGCAAGCTCCCCCACGAAGGTAGACAGTTCCAGCACGAACACCGCAAGGTCCCCCACGAAGGTAGACAGTTCCGGCACGCACACCGCAAGGTCCGCCACGGAGGTAGACAGTTCCGGCACGCACACCGCAAGGTCCGCCACGGAGGTAGACGGTTCCGCCACGAACACCGCAAGCTCCCCCACGAAGGTAGACGGTTCCGCCACGCATGCGGAAGCCTCCGCCACGAAGGCGGAAAGCTTCTCCACGCATGCGGAAGCCATTTCAGAAACACGTACCAACAAAACTTGACAGTCATCTTGAAAAAAGAGATGCAGCCCTTCTATTTCCAATCACCAGAGATTGCATTCCGGCGCATCCGCTCAAAGCCAAAGGAAATAGTATATTTGCATTGCGGGCAACCTAAAACGAAATGCCCGGTTGCTAATTCACGAAAACACAGAATTTAATTAACCAATGAAGAAAATTGGCTCCATCATCCGAACAATACTTTTCCGTACGCTTTCCTTCGAAAACTACCTGCTGGTATTGAGCAAGGCTTATTTTTTCGCTTTCAACACAGGAATTTTAAAACTCAGCAAATCGTTTGAATATCCCTATTTCTTAAAACATTTGATCAAGCCGGGTGATGTGGTGCTTGACATTGGCGCCAACCTGGGCTACCTCACCGTGCTTTTTTCGAAACTGGTGGGCGAAGCTGGGAAAGTGCATGCCGTGGAGCCGGTAGACCCCGTGCGAAATGTTCTTCGTCAAAACACCAAACGACTAAAAAATCTTCAGATTTATCCGTTCGCCTTGGGAAACGAAAACAAAACCATTGAACTTGGAAACAACACGCGGATCAAAAAAGGCTACATCGGTTCGGGGTCGCATTTTGTTGTAGACAACAGTGCTGCCGTAAGCGCTGAGACGGATATTGTTTCGGAAGCCATGATGCGGAGGGGAAGTGAATTGTTTCGTGATTTAGATCAGCTCGACTTCATTAAGTGCGATATTGAAGGTTTTGAAACCGTTGTTCTACCGGAAATGAGAGGACTGATTAATCGGTATAAACCAATTTTGCTGGTGGAAACCGCTGGCGCTAAAAGAAGACAGATGCTCGAGTTTTTCGGTAAAAACGGGTTTGAGGCGTTCGCGCTTCAGGACGGCAAGCTTCTGCCGACCAACGAAAAAGAATCGCGCGATATTCTGTTCATTCACAGCGACAAACTCAACCACTCAATTAACAAATACATTCAGAGGTAATTATAGCTAGCCGTCAAGCTGCTGTTCATTTTTTGATTTTGGAAGTCGAGCCGATTAAACCAGATATTCTCAACCAAAAGCCGGGGAAAACGTTTTAGGAGAATAATTTAATACTGAAAACATGTACACAGGATTTCTTCATTTGCATAACACGTTACGCTGGTTGGTTTTAGTGGTGGCCTTAATTACGCTTTTAAAATATTTCATGAGTTGGTTTAGTCATAAACGGTGGGAAAAATCAGACAATATTCTGGGTATCATTTTCACAGCAGTTATGGATGTCCAGTTATTAGTCGGTCTGGCGCTCTATTTTTTTATCAGCCCGATCACCAAAGCCGGCTTTCAAAATATGGGGGCAGCGATGAAAAATCCAGAGCTACGTTTTTACCTGGTTGAACATTTTTTGATGATGCTAATCGCGGTTGTTTTGGTTCACATCGGACGAAGTAAATCGAAAAAGGCAACATCGCCACGAAAAAAGTTTGGGTCTGCACTAATCTACTTTTCCATTGCCTACGTACTCCTGCTGGTCGGCATTCCATGGGCAAGGGTGATTATGTAGCTCTCCTAATTCTAAAGACACAGAACAATTGAAAATAAAAGGCCATCGAATTTCGACGGCCTTTTATCTTGGTATTATATTTTTAATTTCTTTAGTAACTCATTCATGTCGAAACGAAGATTCACCTTCACTCGCGGAAACTTCAATCCGTTGCCGCCGTTATTGAGCTTTGAAGCATATATTTCGTCGATGATGTGCTGATATTTTTTACTGACCACGTTTCGCTTCAGTTTCAGAGTTGGCGACAACTCACCGGTCTGCGGGGTCCATTCTTCGCAAACCAGCCGGAAACGCTTAATCTCTTCATGCTGTCCCAAGATTTTATTTATGGCAGCCACTTCTTTAAAAAGTTGCGCGATGACTTCTTTCTTTTGAACCAACTCTTCGTTATCGCGGAAGTGTATTTTATGCTGCGAACACCAGTCGTGAAGGTATTCAAAGTTGGGTGAGATCAGTGCGCTGGCAAACTTTTCATTCTCGCCAATCACCATGGCCTGCTCAATAAAGAACGATTCCTTCAACTTATTTTCAATCATTTGTGGAGCAATGTATTTACCACCCGACATTTTAAACATCTCTTTTTTGCGATCGGTAATTTTCAAGTACTTCCCATCTTCGAGTACGCCAATATCGCCGGTATGAAACCAACCTTCGTCATCAATCACTTCGGCGGTTAGCTCCGGCGCTTTGTAATAGCCTTTCATTACCGAGGGGCCTTTACATAGAATCTCACCATCGTCGGCAATTTTCACCTCCACACCATCCAGTACCGGACCTACCGTGCCGATTTTCATTTCGCGCAAAGCTGGATTATTCACAGCAATAACCGGCGAAGTTTCCGTCAGTCCGTAGCCTTCAAGTGTCAGCATGCCAGCCATGCCCAAAACCCGCGCAATTCGGGGCTGTAGCGCTGCTCCGCCCGAAACCACATACACAATGTTGTTTCCCAGTGCTTCGCGCCATTTGGAGTAAACCAGCTGATCGGCCAGCCGAACCTGCATGCCGACAAAAAGGTTGTATTTTTTGTTGTATTCGAAGTGGCGGGTCAGGCTCAAAGCCCAAAAATAGATGACTTTTTTTATCCCGGTTAGTTCTTTCCCTTTGGATACAAAGCCATCATACACCCGTTCCAGCAAACGCGGCACCGAATTAAACATGTGGGGTTTGATTTCCTTAATGGCAGCCACTATCTGCCCCAGGTTGCCGACGTAATACACGCCCATGCCCTTATATTGAAAATGGTAATTGACACTGCGTTCGTAAACATGGCAAAGCGGCAGAAAACTAATCACCCGGTGATCTTTACCCAGATCGTGCATTTGGGCATGAGTCGTGAAATTGGAAACCAGGTTTTCCTGGGTGAGCATAACGCCTTTGGGAACGCCCGTGGTTCCTGAAGTATAAATGATGGTGGCCAAATCGTCCGGCGAAACCGACTCTTTAATCTGTTCCAGCTTTTGTGCCCACTCCGCTTCGTGCTCTTTCCCCATGTCCATGATTGCACGAAAGTGTTGACACCCGTCAAAATCTTCGAAAGCATAAACGGCGTGAATCGAGGAAATCGCCTGCGCAACCGGATTGATCTTTTCGAACAGCTTTTTATCGCCTACAATCACATACCTGGCTTCCGCGTGTTCTAAAATGTAACGGTACTCCTCTTCTCCGATCGTGGGATAAATCGGCACATGCACCATTCCAGCCATGGCGAGACCCATATCCACAAAGTTCCATTCCGGACGATTGGTGGTTACCGTGGCAACCTTATCGCCTTGTTGAAGCCCGAGGGCAAGCATGCCCATCGCAAACTGATGAGACTTTTCCCTGTATTCTGAAGTGGAGTAAGTGTACCATTTGCCATTGCCTTTTCCGGCTAAGGCATCTTCCCGGGGATAATTCTTTTCACATAAATCAAGAATATCGAAGGTTCGCGTCACATCTTTTCCCATGTTTTTTGTTTTCGTTAAAACTTAGTCAACCGGGCAAAATTAACATTTCAAACATCTTGGATCATTGACATTCATCTATTCGGCAACTTCCTCAAACTTCTTGTAATTGGTATACGACCAAACGGCAAGCACAGCAATGGCACCAATGGAGGCATAAACGGCCCAATGAATTCCGTCAGCTGATCCCTTTCCATAGGAATGCAGGCCCGACAAGAAGTAATTGACCCCAAAATACGTCATCAGCACCGAGCTAAAAGCAATAACAGTAGCCAGGTTGTAATTGTAACGCCCACGAAGTGACGGAATCAATCGCATGTGAACGATGAAAGCATAGATTACAGCTGAAATCAATGCCCAGGTTTCCTTAGGATCCCATCCCCAATAGCGGCCCCAGCTTTCGTTGGCCCAAACGCCACCGAGGAAAGTCCCGATCGTCAGCATGTACAAACCGATGGTCGCTGAGAGTTCGCTGATGGTGGTCAACTGATTGATAAAGTGATCGACATTTTTCTGATTGCTCTTTTTCATGATGACATACAGCATCAGCACCAAAATACCAAGAAAAGCACTTAATCCAAGGAATCCATAGCTGGCTGTAATAATGGAGACATGAATCATCAGCCAATAAGATTTCAACACCGGAACCAGCGGAGTGATCTCCGGGTTCATCCAGTTGAGATGGGCCACAAACAGGGTGATCCCCGATAAGATAGCTGCTGTACCTAAAACCATCGGATACTTCCGTCCGAAGATAATCCCGGACAACATCGCCGCCCAGGCCACATAAATCATCGATTCGTAACCATTACTCCAAGGTGCGCGGCCCGAGATATACCAACGAATAATCAGTCCGAGTGTATGCACCAGGAAACCGAAAAAGATCAGTCCGCTAAAACCGTATCTGGTAATTTTGTGCATCGGCTTTTGCCGGAAAATATTCACAAAAAGAATGACCAGCAAAACAAAACCAACAAGCAGATACCAGGGAAAAACCCGTTTAAATGGCTGATATTTATTATAGAGCATTTCAGCCGATTTCTTTTGTTCCGATGGCAAAATTTCAGCACCAAATTTTTTCTGAAAGGCAGCAACCGTCGCCATAATTTGCCTAGGCTGGATATCACTTTCTGATTTAATTCCATCGGACAACAGGTTGAAACTTCGATTTACAAACAGCGAATCGGCCGCCGGATAACCTGTCGGATTACTGCCTACTGCCCACCAGGCATCGGTTTGGTTTTCCGGTGGGAAAAAGGTCAGCAAATCGCCTTTGAAGACCATAAAACTGATGTTAATCCGCTCGTCCAAAAAGATGTACTCTTTATCCAGTTTGCTCCGCAATGCAGGCGCTTTGGCAAAAGCAGCCCTTACCTGCTCCGTAATCCGGTAGTTTCCATCCAGGTCAAACAGGTCGATCACCCGCGCATACTTTTCGCGCACGCCAATGGAGGCGGCAATTTCTTTATCAATCTTGATGAACTGAACCGAACGCCAGCGTTCGGGGTAAAGGTGCATACTCAGTACCACTTCGTCCGACGACATGCCATTGAGCGATGATTTACGGCTCAGTTTACGCAGAATTTCGCTCGACAAAGTTGACATCGGCTCAATCCGCCCATCGCGACCATGCACCCACAACTGGGAGAAATCTTCCACAAGCTGTTCATCCAAGCGGGGAATATCCGCCGTACTCGAACTTTGAGCCATGCCCTGATTTCCTGCAAGCAGCAGCCCAAGCATAACAACAGCCACTTTGGCTTTCCCCGACATTTTCAGATGCCGCACCAAAAACTGGAAATAGGCATTCTTATTGAAAAGAGACAGAATCATACCCACAGTCAAAAGTAAATAGCCTGCGTAAGTGACCATCGTGCCCCAAAAATCTTTGTTTACCGATAGAATTGTTCCCTGCTCATCCTGATCGTAGGAGGACTGATAGAAACGATAGCCCCGGTATTGCAAGGTGTTGTTCATAAAAATACGGACATCGCGCTTCACATCACGCTCCGGATCCAGCAATTGAATTTCGCTGGCAAACGACGATGGGCTTTCAGAACCGATATAACGTTCCAATTGAAATTCATGCAGCTTCAAACTAAAAGGCAGGTAAACAGGTTTGGAGCCATAAGTAAGTTCAACCGGGGTATTGCCCACCATGTAAGTCACCGGATCGCCAATTTGTCCGGCCCGCCCAAAAACATTGATAACCGCCTGGCGCTCGCCGTCTGATATTTCAACGACAACCGCATCTTCATTCGAACTTTCAGGACTGCCTTTAGATACTCGGAAACTGGCTTTTTCAAAAAATTTCTTAACCAATACCAAGTAGCCATCAAAAGCGTAGAGGTGCATCAATTTTACTTCGGACCGTGTTCCGGCAGGCACCAATTCGGGCTCACCACCCGCCATGGAGCGAATTTCCATGTCGCGATCGGCCACAATGAACAGTTGAGAACCTTCCTGCTCAAAACGCACATCAGCTTGCCCTTCGAAACCAACCGTAGCTGGCCCAAGATTCACCAGCTGGCCTTTGCCAAAGGTAAAGTTCTCCATGCCTTCTCCCGCGGAGATGACAAAATCGACAATCGGGTTGCCCGCCTGGCTTTCGACAGGTGTTCGCACCGCATCCTTGATAAATCCAACCGATTTTATCCGAACAGACTGCCCTTCAATCTCCATTTTTTGGCTGAATTCTTTGGGACTCAGTTCTGAAAAGAGAACACGTTCGCTCGCTTCCTGCCCATTGGCCTCCACCGTAAAATAGGAATCGGACGACACAATATAATCAGAGCTTTCGCCTTCGCGAATATGCATCATCCCTTCAAAACTGATGTAACGGGTAATGCCCGCGCCAATGACAATGACAATAAATGACAGGTGAAAAATACCAACGGTCAGTTTCTTCATCGTGTACTGCCGGTACTTGATAAAATTATGAATCAAACTGACGCCGAGCAGCAGAAACACAAGCTCGAACCAGTGTGTATTGTAGACCAGTGCCTTGGCAGCCGGCGTACCATAACTGCTTTCAATAAACGTGGCAATGGCCATCGAAAAAGCCATCACCAGCAACAAAAAACCCATAAAAGATGTGGAAACTAAAAAGTGATATATTCTCTTCATCGAACGTGCCTTTATTTAAAAAGAAGTGAAAATAAACTTATTCGCCGGAGTAAAAAAATGCTTGCCCCCAAATAACTACCACATTAACACTTATTGAGATTTTTGGTTTATCGGATTTACAGAAACCGGAGAAAGGCCCGATAGAAGATATGTTTCGCACAATGAAACCCAAAACCGATTATGACAGTAGAAAAGCATAATTCACTTAAAACGAAAAATGATGAAAAAAAACATGGGAATGACTGATCGTACAATCCGCTCTGTAATTGCGGTTTTAATTGCAGTCCTTTATTTCACCAATGTGATTGCCGGTACTTTGGGGTTGATCCTCCTTATTCTTGCCTGCGTGTTCTTACTAACCAGCATGGTCAGTTTCTGCCCGCTTTATGCTCCGTTTGGCTTAAATACATGTAAGAAAGTTGAAGATTTGCAGGAAAAATCGTGAGAATTTGAAGTAACTTGTGGCTTAATTGCTCATACACGAAATCATGATAAAATCGCCCGATTCCGAAACGATGGTTATTTTTACCGGAAACCCCATTGATGCCGAAATGATCAACCAGTTGTTGAACGACCATGGCATTGTAACGCTGATCAGCAACAAACTCATGGGAAGCATCGCACCCTGGCAGGTTTCGGCTGGCGGCTTTGAGCCCGTTGAAATTATCATCAACAAAGAAGATCAACCAAAAGCGTACGAACTGATTGCCGCCTTTCGCGAAGCAGAATAAAAACGGTTCCACCTGAATTAACCGATGGAACCGTTTTGTATGTTGATTTTTTTGATCGTTTAATTAACAAATGACCTAGCCTTGGCAATGGCTGCTTCAATACCCGAAACATCTTTGCCTCCAGCCGTGGCGTAAAAGGGCTGACCGCCGCCGCCGCCTTTCATTTCTTTGGCTGCTTCGCGAACAATTTGTCCGGCATTCAAGCCTTTTTCCTTCACCAGCTTATCCGCAATCATAATGCTCAGGCTGGGTTTGCCATCAATTTCGGCGCCCAACACCAAAAACAAGTTGTCCACTTCGCCTTTTAATTGGAACGCCAAATCTTTAATGGCTTGCGGCGAATCCAAAGCCACTTTCTCGGCAATGACATTGATGCCGTTGATCGATGAAACTTTCTTTTTCAACTCGTCTTTCACACCAGCTGCGGCTTGCTTTTCAAAAGCTTCCAACTGCTTTTTCAGCTTGGCATTTTCGTCAAGCAAATCTTCAACCGACTTTTTTAGGTTCTTGGTATTATTGAACAAGCCACGAACTTCGTACAGTTCATCCATATTTTTGTTGATGAAAGCTTCGGCTTTATCGGCGGTAATGGCCTCGATTCGTCGAACGCCAGCCGAGATTGCACTTTCGGAAGTGATAATGAACTGTCCAATTTGCCCGGTGGCCGGCACGTGTGTTCCTCCGCATAATTCAACTGAATCACCAAATTTGATGACCCGCACATGATCGCCATATTTTTCACCAAACAGGGCAATCGCGCCCATTTCCTGCGCGTCTGCAAAAGCCACATCCTGCTTTTCTTCCTGATGGAAATTCTGGCGGATCAACTCATTCACCCGGCTTTGAATCTGAATCAATTCTTCTTTCGACATTTTCTGAAAATGCGCGAAGTCAAACCGCAGGTGGTCGGCATTGACCAGCGAGCCTTTTTGCTCAACATGCGTACCCAATATTTCTCGCAAAGCCTGATCCAGCAAGTGTGTTGCTGTGTGGTTGTTGGCCGTCAGTTTCCGCTTGTGGTTGCTTACCACAGCTTTGAATGTTGCTGTGGGATCGGCAGGCAATTCTTTTGCGATGTGCACGATCAGGTTATTTTCTTTCTGCGTATCGACGATGCTTGTTTTCAAACCATTGGCCTCGATATATCCGGTATCGCCAACCTGGCCTCCCGACTCGCCATAAAACGGAGTCTGGTCAAAAACCAGGTGATAAAATTCCTTGTCCTTTTGTTTGACTTTGCGATAGCGGGCAATCCCGATGTTTGCTTCGAGCGTGGTGTATCCCAAAAATTCCACTTCGTCAATTTTCTTCAACTCCACCCAATCGCTGGTTTCCTGGGCAGCAGCATTTCGCGAACGGTTTTTCTGTTTTTCCATTTCTGAATCAAACTCCGCACGGTTGACTGTCAGTCCGTTTTCGCGTAAAATCAACTCCGTCAAATCCAATGGAAATCCAAATGTGTCGTACAATTCGAATGCGTTTTTTCCCGAAACTTCTGTTTCGCCTGCTTTCTTTGCCTGGCTCATTTCTTCGTCCAACAAACGGATGCCGGTTTCCAGGGTCCGTAAAAAGCTTTCTTCCTCTTCTTTAATCACTTTTTCGATCAGCACCTGTTGCGAATTGAGTTCAGGGAAAGCATCGCCCATGTTCTCTTTCAGCGTTTCCACCAACTGGTAGATGAAAGCTTCGCGGAAATTCAGAAAGGTATAACCGTAGCGTACCGCGCGACGCAAAATCCGGCGAATGACATAGCCCGCTTTATTGTTCGAAGGCAACTGCCCGTCGGCGATGGCAAAAGCAATGGCCCGCAGGTGATCAGCAATCACGCGCATGGCGATATCGGCTTTTTCGTCTTCGCCATATTTTTTACCACAAAGTCCGGCTAATTTGGCTATGACGGTTTGAAAAACATCGGTGTCGTAATTCGATTGTTTGCCTTGCAAAACCATGCATAGACGTTCGAATCCCATGCCGGTATCCACGTGTTTGGCGGGCAGTTCTTCCAGGCGACCATCAGCTTTCCGGTTAAACTGAATAAACACCAGGTTCCATATTTCAATCACCAGCGGATGATCTTGATTCACCAATTCAGCGCCCGGCTTCTTCGCCCGTTCATCGTCATCGCGTAAGTCAACATGAATTTCGGAACATGGTCCGCATGGTCCGGTATCGCCCATTTCCCAAAAATTATCCTTTTTATTGCCATGCAGCACCTGTTCTTTTGGCAGGTGTTTCAGCCACATGTTTTTGGCTTCTCCGTCCAATTCGAGCTTGTCGTCCGGGCTGCCTTCAAAAACAGTCGCATACATCCGGTCGGCAGCAATACCCATTTTTTCGTGCAAAAACTCCCAGGCCCAGTTAATGGCATCTTCCTTGAAATAGTCGCCAAACGACCAGTTACCCAACATCTCGAACATGGTGTGGTGATAGGTGTCGTGGCCTACCTCTTCCAAATCGTTATGCTTTCCGGAAACCCGCAAACATTTCTGCGTGTCGGCTATCCGAACCGATTTGGCAGGCTGGTTTCCCAAAAAAATATCTTTAAACTGATTCATTCCCGCGTTGGTAAACATGAGGGTAGGATCATTTTTCACCACCATGGGGGCCGAATCGACAATGGTATGTTGTTTTGAAATAAAAAAATCCAGGAAGGCTTTCCTGATTGTTTTGGAATTCATATGATTAAATCGTTTGTTTTTATATGGTATGAATTGGCTAACCAAACTGAAGCTAAGTCGATTGCCAATACGTTTAAAATTTGTTAAAAAGCACTTGACTGCAAGCTTATTAAACGCATTAACCCAATAAATAAGTTATTTTTGCGTTCGGTAGTCAATCTGCTTGATTTTTTAAGTCTTGCAAAGTTAGATTAAATCCTTAAATTTGTTTCATTCCCAAAAAAAGAAATTGATTTTTATGGCTAAAGTTAAGTATAAATTCAACCCCGAAACACTGAGCTACGACAAGGTTGAACGCAACTTAAAATCAAAAATTCACCGTTTTTTACTGTTCAGCTCGACCAGCATCATGGTGAGCATCATTTTGTCTGTGGTTTTTCTTCAATTTTACGAAACACCAAAAATGCGCAGTTTAAAACGCGAAAATCGCCGGCTGCTTTCGCAGTACGAGCTGCTGTACCAAAATTTGGAGAGCATCGAAGATGTGTTGACTGATATTCAGCACCGCGATGATAATTTATACCGCATTGTTTTTGAAGCTGATCCCATTCCCAATTCCGTTCGGAAAGCTGGCTTTGGTGGGATCAACAAATATTCACAACTCGAAAGCCTGGAGAATTCAGAATTGGTGATCAAAACTGCCCGCAAGCTGGATGTGATTGCCAAAGAAGCTTACATCCAGTCCAAGTCATACGACGAAGTATTAAAACTGGCACTTGACAAAGAAGAAATGCTGTCAAGCATTCCGGCTGTGATGCCAGTTTCCAACAAAGATTTAAACCGGACCGCCTCGGGCTGGGGATTTCGCATTCATCCCATTTATAAAATCCGCCGGTTTCACTACGGAATGGATTTTACGGCGCCAACAGGAACTGAGATATACGCCACCGGCGACGGGATTGTCAAGGAAGTAAAAACCTCACGGGTTGGATACGGCCGCTGGATCGTGATTGACCATGGTTTTGGCTACGAAACCCTTTACGGGCACCTAAACGAATTCAACGTGAAAGAAGGTCAGAAAGTAAAACGCGGAAACGTGATTGGTTACGTGGGCAGTGCCGGAACCTCGTCGGGGCCACACCTGCATTACGAAGTGCACAAAAACGGGCAAGCAGTTAATCCTCAATACTTCTATTTCAAGGATCTGACTCCCCAGGAATACGAAAAGATGGTTGCCATTTCTTCGAATATGGGCCAATCGTACGATTAATCCGGTAAGCTGTGCCTTACAAAAAACCAAAAATAGAGAAAGTCTTTTACACAATTGGCGAAGTGGCCGACATGTTTCAAGTCAACACCTCGCACATTCGTTTTTGGGAAAATGAATTCGACATTCTGAAACCCAAAAAAAACAAAAAAGGTAACCGGCTGTTTACCAAGGAAGATATCGAAAATATCAAACTGATTTATCACCTGGTAAAAGAACGCGGACTGACACTAAAGGGCGCCAAACAAAAGCTCAAAGACAATAAAGAAGACACGCTGGACAAACATGAATTGGTTGACCGGCTAAAAGCGATCCGCCAAATGCTCATCGAAATTAAAGAGAAGATGGATTAGTGAATTAGATAATTAGTCATTAGACAATTGGTTATTAGCCATTAGTTATTGGGGCATTTGATAGAGGAAACCTCAAATTTAAAACTGGAAATACACAAAATGAAACTGCACGAAATCACAACGTACCTCGAATCGGTTGCACCACTGTCTTACCAGGAATCGTACGACAATGCTGGTTTGCTTGTTGGAAATCCAGAGCAGGAAATCAGCCAGGCACTCATCACCCTGGATGTGACAGAAGCCATTCTGAACGAAGCCATTGAAACCAAAAGCAAGCTCATCATTGCACATCACCCTTTGATTTTTGGCGGACTAAAAAAACTAACCGGGAAAAACGAGGTGGAGCGCTGTGTCATCAAAGCCATTCAACACAACATTGCCATCTATGCGTCGCACACCAACCTGGATAGTGTGCATGGCGGAGTGAACAGCAAGATTTGCGAAAAGCTGGGGCTCAAAAATTGCCAAATTCTTTCACCTGCATCCGGACAACTAAAGAAACTGGTGACGTTTATTCCTTTTGAACAGGCCGCCCAGGTACAACAAGCAGTTTTTAATGCCGGGGCCGGACACATTGGAAACTACGATTCGTGTGCTTACAGCATTCCCGGGAAAGGCAGTTTCCGCGGCAGCGAAAACACCCAGCCCTTTGCAGGAAAACCCGGCCAAATTCATTACGAAAACGAACTACGCTTCGAAACAATTTTCCCTAAACATATCCAGACTAAAGTCATTCAGGCTTTAATCGAGGCGCATCCGTATGAAGAGGTGCCCTACGATATTTATTCGCTCGACAATGTCCACCCACAAGTAGGTATCGGCATGATTGGCGAACTACCGAAAGCAATGGACGAAAAAAGATTTCTCCGGCTGACCAAAAAGATGTTCGACGCGCAAGTGGTCAAGCATAGTCCGCTTCGAAATCAAAAAGCACAGAGAATTGCCGTTTGCGGTGGCTCAGGAAGTTTCCTGATCGCCCAAGCCATTGGAGCCAAGGCCGATATTTTTGTAACTGCCGATTTAAAATACCACCAGTTTTTCGAAGCGGAAGGCAAAATTGTGCTGGCCGATATTGGCCATTTTGAAAGCGAGCAATTCACTAAAGAAGTTTTTTATGAATTACTTACAAAAAAATTCCCTAAATTTGCCATCCGTTTATCTGAGGTGAATACCAACCCGGTAAACTACCTGGTTTAACAAAGAAAATTAGAGCATTCAAATATGAATACACAGTACCAAGACGACAAATCAGTTCGGGTTAGTGACAAGCTACAAGCACTTTTTGAGTTACAAACAGTTGTTTCTGATATTGACAAAATTAAGACTCTTCGCGGTGAACTTCCGCTGGAGGTGCAAGACCTGGAAGATGACATCACCGGGTTGAAAACGCGCGTAAGCAATTACAGCGACGATATTAAGACCCTTGAAACATCGATTACCAACCGTAAAGCAGCCATTAAAGAATCGGAAGCTTTAATTGCCAAGTACACCGAGCAACAAAACAACGTTCGGAACAACCGCGAATACGATTCGTTGAACAAGGAAATTGAATTCCAAAAGCTGGAAATTGAACTGTCTGAAAAACGGATCAAGGAATTTGCTGCCGAGCTGGCCTCGAAAAAAGAAGCCATTGATTCGTCAAAAAAACTTTTGGTTGAACGCCAGGAAGACTTGGAGCGCAAAAAGGCAGAATTGGAAGAGATTACCGCTGAAACCAAGATTGAGGAAGAAAAGCTGAAAGCAAAATCGGAAAAAATTGAAAGCATGATTGAACCACGCTTGCTGACCGCTTTTAAACGCATCCGCAAGAATGCCCGCAACGGCTTGTCGGTGGTTACTGTTCAGCGTGATGCCTGCGGTGGATGTTTCAATAAAATTCCGCCACAACGCCAGATGGACATCGCTAACCGTAAGAAAATTATTGTTTGCGAGTACTGTGGACGCATCCTGGTTGACAAAGACATTTTGGAACCCGAACAGCTGAATAGAATAGAATAAAATCAGGGATCTGAATCGATATAGAAAAAACCTTTGAAGTTGTACTTCAAAGGTTTTTTTATGCCCCAATAGCAGGTAGCCCGGGAACGTCGGCTGGCTTAGAAAGCTGTCGGGTGAGCTCGGAAGGGAAAGGAACAGGAAGGCACGAGGGTGAGAATGTGGGAGAGTGAGAGCGGTTGCAGCTTTTAAAGTTTAAACACGAGGACACGAAGAATTGTCAATGGTTGGAACGGAGGGATCATCATTCCCGTAGGGAATTCATATCCATAGAAGAATAGATAGACGATGAAAGTTCCCCCGGCGGGGATGAATAGTTTTTCTTTTCTTTTTTCGGTTGATCCCCTCTGGGGAATTGCAGACAACCGCTCTTTTTTATTCTATGCATATTGATCCCCGACCGGGGAAAACAGACATCCGGTTCTAAACCTGATCATTTTCTGAAACTTACTATATAAGTAGTGCGAATAATTTAGTGTCATGTTTCGAGTCTTTAACAATTTGTGATAGAAGCGAAACCGAAAATATCAAATAGGTCCGTGACCTTAACTCATAGAAAACTTTTATCACCCAAGCTTATTTCTTCAACACATAAATGCCTAACCCACCCTGGCCCTCCCTTTTCAAGGGAGGGAAGTCGTGGCTTGCCACGACAGGGTGGGTCAAAACCGGTTCTATTTTTTCGGCCTCCGATAACCGATTGCCTTACTCCATTCAACGGGCCGGGATTTCCCATCGTACAACTTTACTTCCCATTCCCTCTTGGTTAAAAGATCAATAGGTCTTTATCCTAACCTGAAAAACTTTCCTATTAGCGAATAATGGAATATAAAATAATTGTACCTTGCAAACTGTGAAGAAAATTCCGTTTTCATTTTTGATTTTTTTGCTGGGCTTGGTGCAAGTGTTTGCACAGACCTACGAACAAACAATAGAAGTCTCTGCTGATGAGTTTTCGGGGAGGCTATTGAAAACGTCGGATGAATTATACATCGGTGATCATGCAGACAAATATTTAATGAATAAGTCGCCTTTATCGTTTTTTAAAGGATATAAAAACATATTCGGCGGTGATTCTATAGAGACTAAAGAACCCAAAGAGATTAAAAAACAGAAAGGAGATATCGTCATAACAGAAACCATTATCCCATATCCTGCAGTTCGTTATGGGTCGGTTGGAAAAAAGGAGAAAGATTATACGGCCTACTGGATTTTACTAGATGAACAACTCTATCTGTGTAAAATTGATTTTCCGGATAGCACAAAGAAAGTACAAACGATTGATGCCGATATGGAGAAATTTACAGGCGTGCATTTTTTGCGTTTTTCTAAAAGGAATGCACCGACAAACGAAGGTCCTGGAGATATCTTTGGACTTATGCCAGCCACCTGGTTTACCGATACGCTATATGTGAAAAAAGCAGTTACGAAAGAAGACCCTTTTATGCCACTTGATTCCTGGAAAGTGAAGCCCTATTTGCAGATGATATTCGATAAAGGAAAATTAACTTCCAAAAAGATAGTTAATAATAAAATACACACTCGTGAAATAACGGTAACCAGAGGAAGGCCACGGTAAAAATAGTCAAGTCCTATCTTTAAAAAGAGCTGTAAAAATTGGACGATTAAACCCCACTCTCCGGATATGAAAAAGCCGGCAACTACCGGATCGGCAATTCGATCCGGCAGCGTTGCACAGCACCGGTGCAAGTCCGAAGGCGCAGGATAAACAAATGACCGACATGAAACGAATAGTAATATTTTATTTTTCAGGAACAGGTAACGCCAAACAAATTGCAGTATGGATTTCTAAATTTGCAATCAAAAGGAATATTGAATGCCAACTATTCAATATCGCTAGAATTGATTTAAATTCAATGGAACCAATTGCTCCTGAAACATTAATTGTCTTTATATCTCCAATTCATGGCTTCAACTATCCGAGAATAGTTCTGAAATTCATCACCCATTTTCCTAAAGGAGAAAATTCTATTGTTTTGATGAATACAAGGGCTGGAATGAAAATTGGTCGTTTTGTGACACCAGGACTTACAGGAGTTGCATTTATGCTTTCCTCACTAATATTAAAAATAAAAGGGTATCGAATCAAAGGACAAATTCCTTTTGATATGCCTTCAAATTGGATTTCAGTTCACCCTGCACTCAAAGAAAAGGCAGTGAAATTTATTTTCAAGAAGAATTTCGAACGACTTGAAAAGCATTGCGATAAAATTTTTTCCGGGAAACCCAATTTTCATTCCTATAGAGACCTGACTCAAGATATCTTAATTGCTCCTGTATCTTTGTTATATTATCTAGCTGGCAGATTTGCCTTTGCAAAATCTTATTACGCATCTACCATATGTAATAATTGTGGAATATGTATAAAAAACTGCCCTGTGAAATCAATCAAATTAATTAACGGAAGACCATTTTGGACTTTTAAATGTGAAAGTTGTATGAGGTGTATGAATTCTTGTCCTAAGAACGCAATTGAAACAGCACACGGATTATTTGTGGTAACGAGTTTTGTAAGTTCTGCAATGACTACATTCATTTTGTACAATATAACAAGGTTTAATGTGCAACCGTGGTATATAAGAATCGTTCCATTTACGATTGTATTATTGGTATTATTGTGGTTGTTTTATAGAATTCAACACCTATTACTTAAAAGCAGGACAATAGCTAAAATACTTGCTTTAACTTCTTTGACACATTACAAATTTTGGGGTAGATATAAATTTCAACAATGAAAGAACTTGCTTTATTATTCGGACTATTAAACACGACAATGAACAAATTAATCAGTTTCACTCTTGTTACTACGCTTGCTTTTGGGCAATCAAACAATCAGCTAAAATCATAGTTCAAGACAATGGCAACCTTTTAAAACAAAACCATGAGCATACTGAAAGACATCCCTGAACTAATCACGGCTGAGGTCATCACCCAGGAAACGGCTGAGCGGATTCGGAACTATTACAAAAACAAGGGAAGCCAGGCAACCAACCGGCTTTTTGTCGTTTTTGGCATATTGGGTGCCATCTTGGTCGGACTTGGAATTATACTGATAATCGCACATAATTGGGCCGAACTTTCGAGGGCGACGAAAACATGCTTTGCATTCTTGCCACTTGTTGTTGGGCAAATCCTCTGCGGATACATCATCATCAAAAAGCAGGGTAATACGGCATGGACAGAAAGCGGGGCCGCATTTTTGTTTTTCGCGGTTGGAGCAAGCATCTCGCTTGTCAGCCAGATTTATAATATTCCAGGTGACCTGGGTTCATTCCTGCTCACCTGGTCACTTCTTTGTCTTCCACTCATCTATGTCATGAATTCGTCTGTTGCCTCACTCTTATTTATTATTGGAATAACCTACTATGCCAAGCATACAAGCTACTGGTCGTATCCGTATCGGGAATCCTATCCATACTGGTTGCTTCTTTTAAGCGTCATTCCTCATTATTATAGGTTGTATAAGAAAAATCCGACGGGCAATTTTATGGTTTTTCATCATTGGGCCATTCCATTATCCGTGATCGCAACCCTGGGAACATTGTCAAATGGAAATAGTGAATTCATCTTTATTGCCTATGTCAGTCTCTTTGGACTGTTCTATTTGATCGGAAGCAATGATTTCTTCACCAAACAAAAAACAAGAAACAACAGCTATCAATTGTTGGGCTCGCTGGGTACCATTGTGGTTCTGCTGGTCTTGAGCTTTGATTGGTTTTGGGCCGGTTTAAGAACTGGCGATTCTTATTTTAACGAGCTAACGAAAGCCCCCGAATTTTTCGCCGCAACAATCCTATCGCTGTTGGCAGGTGGACTTTTTTATTGGCAGTATCGAGGTAAACCGTTGAGCAGCATTAAGCCTGTAGCACCAATTTTCATCCTGTTTATTGCCACATTCGTTGTAGGAATCTTCACCCCATTCGCGGTCGTATTGATCAATCTTTATATCCTGGCCATTGGTATCCTGACGATTCGGGATGGGGCCAAGCGTGACCGTTTAGACATCTTGAACTACGGATTGCTTATCATTACAGCTTTGGTCATCTGCCGTTTTTTTGATACTGACCTGAGTTTTGTGTTAAGGGGATTATTATTCATATCAGTGGGTGCAGGTTTTTTTATTGCAAACTACCGGATACTTAAAAAAAGGAAAACAAATGAGCAAGACTAAATTATTGTTACCTGCTTTTATACTTGTTGCCATCATACAAGTTTATGTTCCGGCCAGGATGATCTGGAACAGAGAAGAAGTACTGGGTGCAGGCAAGGAATATTTGTTCAAGGCAGCTCCCGTAGACCCGAATGATCCATTTCGGGGAAAGTTTATTACGCTCCGGTTTGACGAAAGTACAGTTGCGGTTGAAAATGACCAAGACTGGAGACCAGGAGAAGCGATTTACGTTCACCTGACCACTAACAGTCATGGTTTTGCCAAGATAAAGTCGGTTTCAAAGGAACCACCGACAGATGATCTTGATTTTGTGAAAGCCAATGTCCGGTTCCTTTCAGAAAATGGCAGCCGTGAACTGACCATCAGTTATCCATTTGACCGGTATTATATGGAAGAATCAAAAGCACTTGCAGCAGAACAAACCTATAATCGGTCACTACGTGATACCAGCAAAGTTACCTATGCCTTAGTCAGTATTAAAGACGGTGATGCGGTCTTAAAAGACGTATTGATAAACGGAACTTCCATCAGGGAAATCGTTAGGAAGGAGCGAGAAAAATGAGCCGCACTTCCGGATCTGTAAAAGCCGGCGGCTACTTGACAGGTAATCTGATCCGGCCACGTTGCACAGCATGGGTGTGAATGTGGAGCATTAGATAATATCTTGAGACTACATATCTTACCGTTAGTCAAAAGCTAAAAAAAATGAAACAGCAAAGCTCAGAACGCCTATTAATGGTAAATTCTTGTTTATTTATTAAATTTGGAGTTTAAAGTAAAAATCATAAATGGATTACATAGAAATATCAGGATATAAATCAATTAAATCTGAACGAATTGATTTAGCACCGATTAATTTATTAATTGGTGCAAATGGTAGTGGGAAAAGTAACTTTATTTGATTTTTTGAATCGACTCTACAACAAAAATCTAAATGATTATATTGCGCTAACAATTAGCCTCTAATCAAGCGTTGCTTGCATACGCTTTGCATTGGAGGCTGTGTTGAACTAAACATGTCCTGCTTGCAACCACTTGCCGATTAGTTGTTTGGGTATAGTGTTTTCAATCCGTTTTTTGGGATTCCCCCGATGCGTATTTTTCGGGTTTCCGTGATGCGAAGTTTGGTTTTATGCAGAAGAAACCGGTATGCGCCGGAGTAAACCAGCAGGTTTAGCGATGTTTCTGAACAAGGCCTGCCTGTTTTAACACCGGTTCTTTGATTATGGACACAGCTTTCCCGTTTACGCCTTTGGCGCATCAATTTAAATCCCACACTTACAGGCATTATCACATTCCTGACAATACATTGACGGGCGGCGCGCGCTCTTTGGGATAGTTTTCCAGCAATTGCAGTTCTCCCCCGCAGTCGCGGCATTTTAGCAGGGACCGCGGGCCAAAACGCAAGGCCAATATCTGCGCCCGCGAAAGTGGTGTTGTCCGCAGCAGCCCTACCCCAAGGTTTTCCCGGATAGCCGAAAGGCTTTGCTTTTTGTTTCGTGAACTCAAAAACCCCAAATGACGGATCCGCCTGAAGTAAGGCGGGACGATGTGATCCAGAAAGCGTTTCAGTAACGCTACCCCGGGGATGGTTTCGGTTTTCTTTTGGTAGCCGTTTTTGCGGTCGCACCAACTAAAGGTAACCTGGCCCCCGGTTACATTCAATATCCGCGCATTGGAGATGGCCACCCGGTGGGTATACCTTCCCAGGTATTCCACCACACTTTCCGGTGAGCCAAAAGCCTGTTTGGCATACACCACCCAGGGCTTTTTGATCAGGTCGCGCGGCACCTGCTTTTTGATCTTGCCCTGCCGCTTCAGCCTGCGCAGTTTCTTTGCAAACCGGGCACTGAACACGGCCGACATTTGCTTGACATCAAACAAAAAGTTGCCATCCTGTTTGCTGCTTTTCCACCTGCCGTTTTTATCTATGCCACCTGCCGGAACAATCAAATGCACATGCGGATGGAACCTGAGCTGCTGGTCCCAGGTGTGTAGAATCGCAATAGCACCGGGCTGTGCGCCGAGCAGCTTGGGGTCGCGGGCAAACAGGCACAAGGTCTCCCACGATTTTTCGATCAGCAGGTTGTGCATCAGCTTGCGGTTGAACCGGAACAGTTCCAGCAGGTTATGCGGAACGGTGAACACCACATGAAAGTATTTTACCGGCAGCAGTTCCTGTTTGCGTGCTTCCACCCACAACTCCTTGTCGATGCCCTGGCAACGCGGGCAATGGCGGTTGCGGCAGCTATGCAGCACGTAATGCACCGAGCCGCAACCATTGCACACCATGGCCGAACCTCCCAGTTCGGGGGTACGGCAAACAGACAAAGCCTGCAGCACCTTTAGCTGGTATTTTGAAATGCCTCTTTCTTTTAACAAGGTGGGTAAAAACTTGCGAACAACTGCCCCCAGGGTATTACCGGGAAGCATAACCGTAGAGCTTTTCCATTGGCGCAAACCCGGCCCTGGGGTTCGAGCGGGCGATATGCAAATACATCATGGTGGTGGCGATATCGGCATGCCCCAGCTGGTTTTTTACGCTTACAATGTCCAGCCCCATCTCCAGCAGGTGCGTGGCATAGCTGTGCCGCAGGGTATGGATACAAACTTCCTTTTGGATACCTGTCTTTTGGATACATGAACGAAAAGCATGGCGGATACCTTCGCGGCTGATTTGACTTCCGCGGACCTTCCCGTTGAAAAGCCAAGCCTGCGGGTTCGAGGTTGAAAGGTATTCTTTCAGCCCTTTGAGCGTGAGTGGCGAAACGGGGATGTAACGGTCTTTTTTGTGCTTGCTTTGGCGCACGTGTACCCGTTTTCGGTCAAAATCAATATCGGTTATTTTCAGGTTGATAACCTCGGAAATCCGAAGGCCGCAATCGTAGGCAACGGCAAACAAGGCCCGGTGCTTTAACAGTTTGGGCGTTTTCAGGATAAGCTTGATCTCGGCCTGGGAAAACACCACAGGCAACGCTTTACTGCCGGAAACCGGGGGCAGAGCCAGGTAGAGCTTCTCGTTTTTGAACATCGAAAACAGCGTGCGCAGCCCGTACACCAGGTGCTTGAACGAACTCATGCTGGGCTTTTCGTTTTGCCGGATATGGAAGAGGTATTCCTCCATTTGGTCAATGGATAGTTCCAAAGGCGAACATTCGAAATGAAGCACCATTTTGGATACTTGCATCAGGTAATTACGCGTGCACGATTCAGACTTGCCGGCAATGGTGTACTTGCGAAGGAACTTTTCGCTGATGGTTTTAAACTCGGGAACAGCCTCGCAGGCCTGCTCCATGTAAGATTTTCTGCTCATAATAAATTTGTTTAAAATTAATGAGCAGCAAAATCAACAGATCTCACCAACTATTCCTATTTTAGGTGGAAAATAAGCTCCCGCATAGCGGGTTTAGTTCAACAAAATAGTATATGGAAATATATTAGCCGAAGCAATTGGTTTAGAAAAGATTAAAGCAAAAAGTCCAAGATTTAATGAGTGGATTAAAAAACTTGAAGAGTTGTAAAAAGTCTGCTGCTAATAAATAGCCCTTTGAAGCACGCAAGGCGAAGCAGGAGCGGCTACTGGACAGGTAATCTGATCCGGCCACGTTGCACAGCATGGGTTCAAATCTGGAGGAGTAGAAAAAACGACCAAATAAACGAACAGATCACAAGAATAAAATTGCGCTACTTCTTCCCTTCCTGCAACCGTTCTATCATGTCCACTTTTTCTTTTTCGGCAGCTAGTAAACGTTCATAGAGTTCGATGACTTTATCGATCGGGTTAAAGTTGCAATGGTAGTTAGCTGTAGAATTGTCGTGGTGACTATTTGCAATAATATTGATTGTTGCTTCGGCATTCAGATTTTTGATGGTATCAACAGGGATGTTTAAAATCTTAGCAATTTTCTCCAACACCTCACCATCAATCTCTTCTTTTTGCTCCAGTTTCGAAATGGTTTGCTGGGTCATGTCTAATTCGTTTGCAATATACTCTTGTTTTACTCCGAGTATTTCGCGTAGTCGTTTAATGTTACGCCCATGATGTACTCTGGGGAAGGGAGTTGCAGTATTTGTATCCATGGTGAATGTTTTATAAAATTTTTACAGATAACCAAAAGTACAAATTAATTCACGTAATTGAGTTCGGTCTCTGGCAATAAACTTTTCCAACGATCGAAACGTTAAAAAAGCTCAGCCCCAAACACATCCAAAAACCTTTGGGCTTTTAACGACAGCCTTCAACAATCGCGGTTCGGAAACCGCGACACCCAATGGCTACACACTCCGGCGGCGAAGGAATCACTTTCTTCACCCTGCTTAGGTTTTATTGATCAAATGAACCGATGATTTCTACTTCAAATGAAATCCTCCACAGTTTACAGGTACCCCAAAAAACAAAAAGCACCTCATAAATATGAGGTGCCTTTTGTTGAGCGGGAGACGGGATTCGAACCCGCGACCCCGACCTTGGCAAGGTCGTGCTCTACCAACTGAGCTACTCTCGCAATAAAATAACCTAAAAAAAGTACCCGGGGCGGGACTTGAACCCGCACGATCATAATGATCATTGGATTTTAAGTCCAACGTGTCTACCATTCCACCACCCGGGCATCCTTTAAAAAAGTACGTTGTGGATTAAACCAAACTTACTCCTAAAAATGGAGCGGGAGACGGGATTCGAACCCGCGACCCCGACCTTGGCAAGGTCGTGCTCTACCAACTGAGCTACTCTCGCATGTGGTTTTTTTAAAGAACGTGCTGCTTCCGGCCTCCGAAAACAGCGATGCAAATATATCGCTAATTTTTCTTTCTCCAAAAATAATATTTAAAAAAACCAGAGAAATTAAGGCTTCGGGAAGGAATCCTATTTCAGTCCCGAAAGCTTTTTGATTCCGTGCAATTTATTCAATGCTTCAAGCGGAGTCAGGTTGTCGATATTCAGGTTTTTGATTTCATCGCGAATTTGTTTCAGCACGGGATCATCGAGCTGAAAAAAGCTTAGTTGAAAGCCTTCGCGCTGCTCAGCCATTCCTTCCAGCGGTTTGGCCAGGCTGTCTTTCCGATTTGCTGCTTCCAGTTGTCCCAGTATCTCACTTGCCCGGTTGACCACTGAAGGCGGCATTCCAGCCATTCTGGCCACATGGATTCCAAAACTATGATTGCTTCCACCTCGCACCAGTTTGCGCAAGAAAATCACCTTATTGCCCACTTCCTTGATGGTCACATTGTAGTTCTTCACCCGTCCAAATGATTTTTCCATCTCATTCAGCTCGTGGTAGTGGGTGGCAAACAAGGTCTTCGCCTTAGCTTTCGGATGTTCGTGAATGTATTCCACAATCGACCAGGCAATGGAGATTCCATCATAGGTTGAAGTTCCTCTCCCCAGCTCATCCAGCAGGATCAGGCTGCGATCTGACAGATTGTTCAAAATGCTGGCCGCCTCGTTCATTTCAACCATAAAGGTTGACTCGCCCAGCGATATATTGTCGGAAGCCCCTACCCGGGTAAATATTTTATCGACATAGCCAATTTTCGCCGTCTTCGCAGGCACAAAGGAGCCGATTTGGGCCATTAAGACAATCAAAGCTGTTTGGCGCAGCAAAGCCGACTTACCCGCCATGTTGGGCCCGGTAATGATAATCACCTGCTGATCGTCCTGATCAAGCAGCACATCGTTGCTGATGTAGCTTTCGCCAATGGGTAGTTGCTGCTCAATCACCGGGTGCCGCCCATCCTTAATTTCGATTTTCACCGATTCATTGATTTCGGGCCGGTTGTACTGGCACTCAACAGCCGACGTGGCAAACGATAACAAGCAATCCAGGCGGGCAATCACCACCGCGTTTAGTTGAACGGCCTGAATGTATTCGGACAAGGCGATAACCAGCTCATTAAACAAGCGAACTTCCAGCGCCAGTATCTTTTCCTCGGCACCCAGGATCTTGCTTTCGTATTCTTTAAGCTCTTCGGTGATGTAACGCTCGGCATTCACCAAGGTCTGCTTTCGGATCCACTCTTCGGGAACCTTATCTTTATGCGAGTTTCGAACTTCAATGTAATAACCAAACACATTGTTGAAAGCGATTTTTAAGGAAGTGATTCCGGTTCGCTTCGATTCGCGCTCCTGCATTTGTGCCAGATAATCTTTGCCTGAATACGCCAGTTTGCGCAATTCATCCAACTCGTCCGAAATCCCGCTCTGTATCACATTTCCCCGATTAACCAGTACCGGCGGATCGTTCATGATCTCCCGTTCCATCCGTTCGCGAATGGATTTGCAGGGATTCAACTGTTCGGCCATCCGGTTGAGCACCGGCTGGTCTATACTTGCCGCATAATCCTTGATGGGTTCAATGACGCGCAGGGCATTGCGCAGCTGCACCACTTCGCGTGGGTTAATCCGCCCAACCGCCACCTTGGAAATAATCCGTTCTAAATCCCCGATCTGCCGGATATGATCCGAAAGTTCATCTTTCTCTGTCTCATGCTGGGTGAAATACTCCACCACAGAAAGTCGGTCATTGATGGCCGATATTTCTTTCAACGGCAAAGCAATCCAGCGTTTTAGCATCCGCGACCCCATTGGCGAAATGGTTTTGTCCAACACCTGAACCAAGGTCATGGCGCCTTCGTTAATCACCCCAAAAAGCTCCAGGTTCCGAATCGTAAAACGATCGAGCCAAACGTACTTGTCTTCTTCAATCCGCGAAAGCGACGAGATATGCTGCACCTGGTGATGCTGGGTCAGGTCGAGGTAGTGCAAAATGGCACCTGCCGCCATCACCCCGTAATTCAAATCCTGTACTCCAAACCCTTTCAGCGACTTGGTTTCAAAGTGCCGCAACAGGCGATCCATTGCTGCATCCTGTGTGTAAACCCAGTCATCAAGCGTGTAGGTGTAAAACTTGCCACCAAACAAGGCAACAAAATCATTTCCTTTTCCCCGTTGAAACAACACTTCTTTGGGTTTGAAGGAATTAAGCAATTTATCGATGTATTCAAAACCACCTTCAGCCGTAAGAAATTCGCCGGTTGAGATATCTAGAAAAGCCACACCGGCCATCTTTTTATCGAAATGAACGGAAGCCAGGAAGTTGTTTTCCCGATGCTCCAGAATGTTGTCATTGATGGAAAGGCCGGGCGTGATCAGCTCGGTAATTCCACGTTTGACAATTTTCTTAGTCATTTTGGGGTCTTCCAACTGCTCGCAAATGGCCACCCGCTGTCCTGCGCGTACCAGCTTTGGCAAATAAGTGTCCAGTGCATGGTAAGGAAATCCGGCCAGCTCAACATAGCTGGCAGAGCCATTGGCACGCCGGGTCAGGGTGATGCCCAGAATCTCGGCCGCTTTAATCGCATCTTCTCCAAAGGTCTCATAAAAATCACCGACACGGAAAAGCAGCACAGCATCCGGATGCTTGTCCTTGATGGCAAAATACTGCTTCATCAAGGGTGTTTCAACATATTTTTTTGATTGTGACAAATCGAGTTCGGGTTTTAAGTTGAATGATCAGCAAAGATATAAGATGTGCTTACAAGAATGAAAAACCGACCTCCTTTGTTCAGCGAAACTTTTCAACAAATTGTTATCACAAAACATGGTCAATTCGAAACTCCTGAACCAATCAGCCATGTCTTCTTCTCAAAAACAGAAAACTATGCAGCAAGGCACGGCAAAGCATCATGAGCGCAATCAGGTAAAAACCAAGGGGAAAAGTTTGTGGAATGATAAAATTGAACAGAAAAAACAACATCAACCAAACCGCCAATGCTTTCCAATACCATAACAGGGCTGGGCGCCATTTTTTGACCATCCACAGAAACATAAAAGGTAGGTTGGATGGCACAGCCCACCACAGATTGTAATTGGTTTGCATGGCCGGATGTTCCGAGAACGTGACAAACCAAAGCAAGACCAACCCAATCAATCCGGTAACGAACAATAAACCATAGTCAAGCCAATCGCTCACCTGCCTGTTTTTAAATTGACGGTAACTCTCCAACAACACCACCAACAGCAATACAGTAAGCACCACTCCCGGCGACAATGGATTCCATTCGGCTTCTTTCATTCCAGAGTCGTAAACCAGGCGAGTTGATTTCACCAATGGACGACTGACATCGCCATCTATAATTTGAGCAGTGGCAAAATGCTTCAGAATGAAATCTGGCAAAAACATTTCCTCCCAGCGTGTTGCTGTTTCATCCGACGGGCTGCCCAAGGTGAGGTGAATACCAAAATTAATCCAGGGTAGTACTTTTTGGTATTCGTTGACATGCTTCCGAAAAGTCCAGTCCAGTCCGGTTCCTTCAGCATAAACCAGCTCGCCCTCAACCTGACTTTCAATCATATCGCGCACTCGCGTGGCACAATTATCAAAGAAGAAATTATAGCGGTATTCGCGATTTTCAGGCTGGGCATTCCAAATTAAAAAGTCGAGCATTTGTTGCTTTTCAGTCTGCTTTAGATTCAGAACCTGCTCATCAATCCGTCGGCCACTTTGTATGTAGCTTTCGTAAAAGTCATCATACTTTTCCGCTGCCAGTAGGTAATCTGTTTTCCCTTTGGCAAAGCGGTACACAAAATTAGGGGCGTTAAAACTAAACACGCCGTAATTGAAAACCACATCCAACATCTGCTGCGGATCCTGCACCCGAATAGCGGTATGTCCATACAGAGCATGCACCTGCTTACTCGGGCCGCAGGTTAAGACGCTGATTTCGGCAGCCTCACTTAAATTAACAGCACTTCCCTGAAACGAGAAAGCCAGAAGAAAAATCAGAATAAACGGAAGGGCGATCTTTTTCACAACTTTTTTTATTCAAAAAAAACAAAAAAGCGGGTTTAAACCCGCTTTATCCTGAAAATATTTTTATAAATCATTTTTTCAATTCCTAATTAAGATTCAATTAAAATAGTAATTGGATTTAATTTTAGATATTTTTGTCTGAAATTATTAAATACAAAGCATATGGGATGTAGTGTATGTAGTGTGAATACTAATGGTGACCGCCCCGAAATGCTAGGCACCTATGATTGGCTGAAGGACTTACCAGATACAACACACTTATCAAACATTGTTGAAGTTCGGTTTAAAGGAACCCGAAAGGAATTCTTCAGAAATGAAGAGGAACTTCCGCTTAAGATCGGCGATCTGGTGGTTGTAGCCACAACCCCGGGACATGATGTAGGAACTGTTTCGCTGGTGGGAACGCTGGCTGAGAAACAGTTTGCGCGCAAAATCAGAAAGCCGGACCGGTACCAGTGGAGCAAAATTTATCGGAAAGCAACAACCACTGACAAAGAAAAATCGGAAGCTGCCCGAAAACGGGAATACCCGGTGATGGTTCGCTCGCGCCAACTGGCAAACGAGTTAGGCCTGGACATGAAAATTGGCGATGTTGAATTTCGTGGTGATAACTCCAAAGCTATTTTTTATTATCTCGCTGAGGGGCGGGTTGATTTCAGGGAATTGATCCGGATGTATGCCCGTGAATTCCGGATTAAAGTTGAAATGAAGCAAATCGGGGCACGGCAAGAGGCTGGCCGGATTGGCGGAATTGGTTCGTGTGGGCGTGAACTGTGCTGTTCAACCTGGCGTACTGACTTTGACAGTGTAACATCGGATGCCGCACACCAGCAGGGCTTGTCGCCCAATGCCGAAAAGATGGCGGGCAAATGTGGCAAACTGAAATGCTGTCTGATGTACGAATTGGACACCTACCTGGAAGCCCAGGAAGATTTTCCGAATGAATTGCTGGCGCTGGAAACGGAAAAAGGTGTGGCCCGTCACTTCAAGACGGAGATTCTGAACAAGAAAATCTGGTACACGCTGAATGAAGTTTACGGAACTAAGCCGCTAGTATTGGACTTGGAAGATGTCAAAAAAATCATTCAGTTGAACAAACGAGGAAAAAGGCCGCCCATTGAGCAATTTCTGGCTCCGGAAGTGAAAGCTGAAAATGAGATGAGTGTGGGCTCAGTCAGCGACTCTATTCTGGAAGAGCAAAAAAATCAGAAAAAACGGAAGAAGAAATTCTCCAAACGACCAAATCACAGTAGAAGGAAAATTGATACGAAGTCATAAGTAAAAAAGCCTTGAGGTTAAAACACCTCGAGGCTTTTTTTAATCCAGAACGTCAACGATTCCGCTGAGCCTTGTACTAATTGCCCGGGCTACCAGAAGCTGAATTAGCAGCAGGTAAAGTAAAATAGAACTCGCTCCCCTCTCCCGGTTCACTTTCAACCCAAATCTCACCTCCATGCCGGGCCACAAACTCTTTGACAAGAATCAGCCCCAAGCCGGAACCTTCTTCATTAGCAGTTCCCCTAGCAGTATGGTTCGAATCAATCTCAAAAAGCTTTTCTTTTATCCCATGCTCCATTCCAACTCCATTATCAGAAACTTTAAGTTGAATAAAATCGCCCCTAACTTCAGAGTGAATCTGAATACATCCACCCGTATTGGTGAATTTCAAAGCATTACTGATAAGGTTTCGTAGAATAACATCCAGCATTTGCAGGTCAGCACAAACCGATAGATCTTTTGGCACCTCAAGTTCAAGTTCAATCTTTTTGTTTTCGGCTGAGCCTTTCATTAATTCAATGACACCACCAATCACCCCACGCAATTCAATTCCTTCAGGCTTGAACTCAATGACCCCTCGCTGCGACCTCGACCATTTCAATAAGCTATCCAGTAATTGATAAACACTTTTGGATGAAGTATTGATCATATCAACAATCTCAAGCTTTGTTTCCTCATTCAATTCTTTGTAATTCACCTTTAGCATCTCAGCAAAACCCAGAATTGCTGAAAACGGGCTCTTAATATCGTGGGCAATAATCGAAAAGAACTTATCTTTGGTCGCATTCAAATTTTGCAGCTCTTTATTTATTTTCACCAGAGACTCCTTCTGACTGGTCAGCTCTTTTTGTTGATTCTCTATTTTTGCCTGTCGCTCTTCCAAAGCTGCATTCGTCTTATTCAAAAAGTTCGCCTGTTCCAGGAGTCGGGAATTCATTTGCTGCAATTCATCGGTTTTCTTGGACACTAATTTTTCAAGCAGTACACGCTGTCTTTTAAAGTGGCGAATTCGTGAAAAATAAATATGGGTGAACACAAAAATAATCAATGCCCCAATTACCAGACGGAATAACCATGTTTTCCACCAAGGAGGCATAATGATTACTTTTAAGGAAGTACCCTCCTCATTCCAAACCCCATCGTTATTCGAGGCTTTAACCCGAAAAATGTATTCGCCTGGATCAAGGCTAGTGTAATTAGCGGCGCGCTGGGTGCCCGCCTCAACCCATCCCCTGTCAACTCCTTCCATCAGGTAGGCAAAACTATTTTTCTCTGGTGTGGTGTAGTCAAGAGCAGCAAATTCGAAAGTGAAGTAGTTTTCTTTGTAACTAAGCACCAACTCATCCATTTCACTGATGTCGCAAGCTAAAATTACTTTGTTATTAATCCGTTCATCAATGCCCACAGTTTCATTGTATATCTTTAAGCCAGTGATCACAACCGGTGGTTTGTGCCGGTTTTTGTATTGAATTCGTTTAGGATAAAAAGAATTAAAGCCGCTGGCTCCACCAAAGAACATCTCACCCCAGCTGGTTTTAATCGCTTTACCCTTTAGATTATTGCTTTGCAAACCATCTGCTGTTGAAAAGACGTCAACGGCTTTTGTTTCAGGATTAAACCGAGCCAGTCCTTTATTGGTCGCCAGCCACAAATTATTCAGGCTGTCAACCAAAATGGAGCCTACCGAATTGCCCGGCAGTCCATCCTTGGTTGAATAATTGGTAAATTCGCCTGTTTCCGAATCCAGCTTATCGATTCCTGATCCGGCCGTCCCAAACCACAAATGACCATTGTTATCTTCTTGCACACAAACAATATCATTGCTGCTAAGGCTATTTTGCATTTCAGCATACGACAGGTTCCTAAACTTCAATTTGGGTGGTTTCTCCGAAAAGTCATGTTCTTTCAGGTCAAGTATATTCACGCCCTGATTGCCAACGACGTATAGCTTCTGCCGGCTGTCTTCGTAGATCTGCAGTGGCGAATTGTTCCCAAGATTTGATGGATCTCCTTCGCCCTTGCTATAATGATAGAACCTGTTTGACTTCCGGTCAAAGAGCTCCACCCCGCTATCCAGCGTTGCCAACCATAAGTTTCGTTGACTGTCTTCAAACACATACCAGATGTTTCGGTTTGAAATCGCATACGGGTCAGCAGGATCAGGCAGGAAAGCACTAAACTCTCCATCTTTCAATCGGGCTAAACCACCATGAAATGTCCCCATCCAAACTACTCCTTCATGATCCTCAAAAACAGAAATAATACTGTTGCTGCTCAATGATTCCGGATCGTCAGGATCGTGTTTGTACCAGGAAAACTTACCTGTTTCATAATCCAGTTTATTTAATCCACCGCCGTCTGTTCCAATCCAGATATCACCGGTTTTACTTTCCGAAAAACAAAGCACATTATTGAAAATCAACCTGTCGGGTAGAACAGGGCTACTGTAATAACGCTTAAATTTTTGCTTCCCCGGACTGTATTTATCAACGCCGGTAATCGTCCCCACCCACATAGAGCCTGCGTTATCACGATAAATAGTATTGATTTTGTTGGTGTTAAGCGAATAAAAATCCAACTCCTGAGATTGACAATACCTGAATGTCCCCGTTTCCTTATTAAAAATGTTGATTCCTTCAGTGTTTCGGTCTCCAATCCAGATGTCTCCACCGGCATCTTCTTCGAGCGAGAATAGCACATCGCCTTTAAGGCCTGTCTTCGAACTATCTGACTTATGAAAAGTGTATTGATCAGTGATCCGGTCCCACACCATCAGGCCGTTTTGCTCTATGCTAATAAAAAATTCACCATCGCTACTTTCCAGTATCTTTTTACGATTATTGCTGAAGCTATGGGCTTCGGGATGATCGATTGGGTGAGGCAGAAACTGGAATTTCTCATTGTCAAAGCGAAAAAGATCCTTACTGTTGCTCGCCGCCCATATTTCGCCATGCTGGTCTTCTACAAATGAAAAAATATTGCTTTTATAAACTTCCGATACGTCATCCTCGGGCAACAAAAACCGTTTGGCGTTCAAAATCCGCTTGGTATGAACATCATCGTCCGCGATTTCTACACGGTATGTTCCATGCTCGGAGCTAATCCACAGAATATCACGACTATCAATAAAACTGGCAATCAAATAGGTGTCGTCAACGGCCTCTCCTTCAACAGCAATTACTTTCCTTGAAAAATTATCTTTTCCCCGGTTGAAAAGGCACAAGCCGTGGCTGGTCATGACCCAAATATTTCCACGCGAATCCTCATTAAGCGAAGTAACCCAGGTTCCCGGAATTGAAGTGCTGTCGTTCGGATCGAAATAATACGTTTTAAACGAGATCCCATCGAAACGGTTGAGCCCGTTTCCAGTCCCAAACCACATAAACCCTCTGCTATCCTGTAAAATTGAAGTTACATAACTACCTGACAGACCATCATCTGTTGAGTAATGGTCGAATTCAATGCTATTCGACTGACCAAGCGAATGCATGGACATTAGACTCATTAATAAACAAAAAAACAGCATCCTACTCACATCATCTCTCCCCATGCTTTTTTGTGTTTAAATCCGACGAAAAAAGAACCAGAGAATCCTTTTCGTAAACTATTCTCCACAAGAGATTCAAAATATTGGCACAAGATAATCAAACATCCCTTAATACAAAGTCGTTTGAGAACAATGATTTGTATCCGGGTCAAGCTGAATTCGAGGAAGCTGAACAATACTGCCTGTTTCGACAAAATATGCTAAACAACAGTTATCCAATAAAATATTTGATTAGCTCAATACGATTGGCTTAGAATACCTTGAGGCTTTTTACTTTCTCTGGAAGCATAGCACCTTCGGGTACAAAGGCAAGTAAAAATCCGCCCCCACCCGATCCCAGTAATTTCACCGGAATACCTGAACCCAGTAACCCGCCAACCAACTGGCGAAAATGAGCCGGAATCATTTCCTGAAGATGTTCAGCCTGAAATATGGAAAGCAAATTCAGCTGTTTGAAAAGTTTCCGGGTTTCCCCGGTTAGCAACGATTGGATAGCCATATCATTGGCTGGCAAAAATTCTTTTTGAAAACACTTTTCAAAGGACTTATCCTTCATCTTATCCAAAAACAAACGAACAAGCGGCGCGGTTGGACTTTTCACTTCAGTATCCAGCAAATAAACCGAATAGCCATGTGTTTTCAGTTCAGGCGATGGTAAGTCGATTTGCTTGTTTCCCAACAAAACCGGACGATTAACAAAGGACACCAACGGATCAAAACCAGAGCTTTGTCCATGGAAATACGCTTCCATCACTGCGAAATCATTCTTCAGCACCGATAGCAGGTTCTTTTTATCTTTCACCTCTTTTAGATCTAGCTGATAGTTACCATAATGCTCATAGATAGCGGCACATAATGCTGCTGAACTTCCCACACCATATTGTAGCGGAATATCAGAATTGAAATACATACCCCTTCCTAAGTCCTTTTTGATTTCCTCCAGATGAAGAGAAAAATTCATCTGGACGTTTAATTGGTGGTGATGAAAGTAAGACACGAAGCGGTCGAGCTCAAGCTGACTGTTTTTAAAAATGCCTGATGCCGTTTCATTAGCAAATTCCAAGCTTCCTTTAAAATGGGAAAAAGGCACGGCTAATGCCATTGCACCAACCATCAACCCATATTCTCCAAACAACAACAATTTGGCATTAAATTTCTTCATTCATTTAATTTCCTTGGCCCGTTACCGATGCAGTCGTCCAGCCAGTCGCCATCTTCAGTTAAAGACAACAATTCATCCTTAATAAACTGATGAACCAGTTGCTTGGCCTGCTCAAAATAAATCACATGAATGTTTGGACCCGCATCAATTGTAAAACCAACAGCTAATCCGGTTTGTTGCCGAAATTCGCGGATTTTTGCAATTACAGACAAACTGTTTGGATGCAGCAGGATAAAGGAGGGATCAGAGGTCATCATCAGGGCATGCAAGCTGAGCGCTTCTTTTTCAACCAATTGAAAAAATCGCTGATGATCACCAGCTCTCATCACCTCCAGCAATTGGCTGAGGTGCTTATTGGCCTGCGAAATGCGAACATCTTTAAAATCATGCTCATTCATCAGCTCGTGGCCGGCAGAGCTGGAAACCTGCTTTTTGGAAGAATCAACCAGCAAAACGGCATCACGCAACGACTGGTAAGCGGGATGCAACTTGTCGGTGAGTGGAATGGCGTTACAGTCGGTCGAATTTGGAACACCTTCCAGACGTCCCCAAAGAGCAAACGAAGGAAAAACCGAACGGCAAGCACTCCCGCTGCCCAGGCGCGCCCACCGCGAAGCTTTTTGAATAAACTGCTGGGACGTAAATTCACTTTGATTAACCTGCTGCTTCAAATCAACGAGGCAAAGGGCCAGCGCCCCAAAAGCCGAGGCAGAGGAGGCAATTCCGGTTGAATGCGGAAAAGTATTTTCGCTTTCGATGTAAAAAGCGTAATCATTCAACCAGTCATGCTCCAGTGACATAACGGCCAGGTATTTTTCTACACGCTCCGTAAAGGCCGAAGGTTTTCCCTCAAACAAAAACTCAACATTCCGACGACTGGCAGGCTCAATGCGCACACTAGTTTTGGTTTGGGCTTTTTTCAGACTAAAGCTTAATGAAGCATTCATGGGCAATTGACCCGTTTTTTTTCCCCAATACTTCACCAACGCAATGTTCGATGGGCACTCCCATGAGGCATGATATGACTGTTTTTTCATCATCTTTTCAAATCAACAATTATTCAACACCAGCTTTTTCCATGGGAATACCACACTTAAGCCTTTTTCTTTAAAGTAATTCAACACAGACCGTTCATCCATTGGCGTGGCAACCAGGTAAAAATCGCCACCCCAGGCGCCCAACGATTTGACCTCGCCGTCGAAGTTGCTGAAATAGCTCGATTTAACAGCCGGAGTACCCAAAAGGCCGGAGACCAATTGCTCATGCTCCACCAGCAGATGCTGAAAATCATTCAGCTTTTCGATCCGGTAAAACCGTTCCGAAATCGTATTAATCTCATCAATTTGAGCAGACGTGATAGCCCCCCTTTTTAAAAACTTCCGCACTTCGTTACGTGTGCTTTTTTTCGTACCGGAATAAATAAAGTAAAGATGATCTAAAAAAGGGTAGTCCAAATGGATTCGTTCGGGCCTCTGATTTTTCTGATAAAAAATAGGTCCGTCAGCTGAAGCACAGGCAATATCAAAACCGGAGCCATTAAAAATCTTGTCGTTTAGTTTGAAAGGGTCAACGCCGGCCCACGAAGCCAGGTTGGCAATCATGGTACTGCTGCTTCCGAATCCCCACTGGTTGTGAAAATCAATCTTGGTATGAATATCCAGCCCACCATTCAGCTTAAACTGTGGGTTCATCTTCACAATCGCCTTCAAGGCATCTTGCAGAATCAGTGCTTTCTCCGTATCTGAACTGTGCACAATTCGTAAATCAGGTAGCTTCAAATCACAGGAAAACCATAAGCCTTCCTGCATAAATGCCTTCCAGCGAATCACCTGCTGACGGCTGCCTGCAGCCACATCCATTTGTTGCCCATATTGTAGAGGCAAAGCAATGGCCTTTGCTCCATGCAGAACAAAATATTCGGCAGTCAGCAACAACTTCCCGTTGGCATGATATGTTTGTTTAACTTCCGGCATGTTCGTTTAAATATTTTTGCACTTCGAAAAAAGAAACTTCCCGATCTTGAAAGTAAAGTTTGGCCTCCCGTTTTTGTTCATCCGAAAGGCTGAAACTGCTTAAAATATTACTCAAGTGCATTTTCATATGTCCCTGCTGGATGCCAGTGGTTACCAGCGATTTCACGGCCGACCAATTGGAAGCCAAGCCAGCGACAGCCAAATAAACCATTAATTGCCGGGCGGAAGGTTGTCTCAAAATACGCATAGCGATTTTTGCCAGCGGATGAAGTCTTGTCACACCGCCAACCACACCAACAGCCAGTGGCATTTCAAGACTAAACCAAAACTTATCGCCAGTTATCCCAGCGTTGCTCAGTCCGCAGTAACGACCATTACTAGCGGCAAAGGCATGTCCTCCAGCTTCAAGTGCACGGAAGTCATTTCCGGTGGCAATAGCCAACGCGTCAATACCATTAAAAATGCCTTTATTGTGAGTTACCGCCCGCGAAACATCGTGCCGTGAAATATGAACTGCCCGCACAAATTTATCCGCAAGTACCTTTGCTTGCTGTGGATCAGTTTCGAGCTCTACAACCGGACATTCAACCCAAACCTTTACCCGGCTATTGGGTACATAATTGGATAAAATGGCCATGATCACTTCCAGCTCTCTTTCTTCTCCATCAAAATCTTCATTCAGCAGAACCCAGTTTTTCAGACTTTTCCCAAACTGCTCGAGGCACGAATTGATAAAATTGGCTCCCATCGCGTCGCAAGTTCCGAAAGCCACATCCAGTTGGTAGTAATTCGGTAAAATTTCAGGTAAATAGTTCAGCTCGATTGCTGTAATTCCACCGCCTCGCTTTTCCATATTCCGGCTTATTGAAACGACGTCGCGCAATAACTGTTCTTTCAAAAGCGGAAAAGCTTTTTCTAACTTTTCAGGAGTACCCTTCCAGCTAAAGTGAAGCTGTCCTTTTTTTTCTGTACCAATAACTTCGGTGTGGAAACCACCTCGCTTTGCCCAAAAACCAGCTGCTTTTGCCAAGGCGGCAACCACCGAACTTTCTTCGGTAACCAAAGGAAAAGTCATAAACTGTCCATCGACCAAAAAGTTGGGAGCAACTGAAAAAGGGAAATGAAAGTTGGATACTTGATTTTCGCTTAAATCGGCAATAACCGACTGAAGCTCTTGATCCGATAATTCAAAGAAGCTAAATAGCATTGCTGTCGATTCATCCAGATTCAAGGCTTCAACGAGCCATTGAATTTTCTGCAAGCGATTCAATTTTGAAAATCCACTTATGAATTTAGGCTCCGTCATATTCCGGGTTTATCTTCAAAAAATGTTGAGCCAACCGGTAGGCTTTCAGTTGGTTCGCAATGAAGGTTCTCAGCTCATCGTAATCGCCGGCGGCATGCTTTAATACCGAAGAAGCCATACCATAAACTGCGGGCAACTGACTTAAAGAAACCAAATGATAACCATCCAAATAGTTTTTTATTCCGCCCGAAATAATGAGTTGCCGGCACTGTGGTTCTTCCACTTCCTGCAAAATCAGGTTGACACTTTTCACCATCTGATGTGCCGTTTGTCCTACGAAAGCGAAAGGCTGATACATCTCATGAACGGCCAGATCCTCCCGCATCAGTTCGAGCTTGGAGAAATTGGTGCCGCCATAAGCGGCAAATTCAATGGCCGTCAACGGAAGCTTCAACAGTCGCTTCAAGCTTTCATCGCCCATCCCCTGACCTACTTCTTTCACAATCAGCGGAATATGAATTCGCGACATCAGATGTTCAATCGTATCGATGGGTGATTGCTCAATGCGATCGCCTTCCGGCTGAAACCATTCCTGCAACGGGTTCACATGCACAATCAATCCATCAGCCCTCAGCCCACCAACCAAATCGACAATCGCTTTTTCATTCTGCTCTTTCAGCAATTTTTCTACCTGCGCAATTCCTAAATTCGCCCAGAAAGGCTGATCGGATCCAATGGTATCGCGCATGTCAAAATCAGCCCAATGTGTCTTATCGAACAAGATTTTTCGGCAAGATCCCAATCCCATTCCAAAGCCAAATTCACGGCAAGCCCGGGCAATGTTTTTGTTGATTTTCTCCGCAACGCCGGTTCCTCCGGTCATACTGGAAACCCAAAACGGTGCCCGAACCAGCTTTCCTAAAAACAAAAATGGCACGTCTTCCTGTCTAGGGTGAGCAGCCAGCATAGGCTCATAAATAAACCGAAGATCCTGCTGCGGCAATCCTGTTTGAGAGTCGAACGCCAGTTGAATATGATCCAGTTTGCGATCTTTTTCCATCTCAATCTTTTAGAATAGAACGCGAAATAACCATACGCAAAACCTCCGAAGTGCCCTCGCCAATGGAAAGCAGGCGTTGGTCGCGGAAAAAACGCTCGATCGGATATTCGTCATTGCGAAACAAGCCGGCACCACCAAAAATTTGCAGAGCTTCGCTGGCTACATCACTGGCTACCTGTGAACAGTAAAGCTTTGCCATAGCAGCCTGGGTTCCAAACGGCTGTCCGTTATCCTTCAACCAGCAAGCATTATATAAGGTGTTTCGGGCATTTTCAATCTTCATGGCCATGTCTGCTAACTTAAACGAAATTACCTGAAATTTAGCCAACGCTTTGCCAAATTGTTTGCGCTTTTTGGCAAAACGCAAAGCCATCTCAAAAGCGCCCTGAGCCAATCCAAGCCCCATTGCCGCAATAGATAAACGACCAGAATCAATGGTTTTCAACATGATTTTGATTCCTTCTCCGCGTTCGCCCAACATATCGCTGGATGGAACATGGCAATTATTCAGGTAAACCATGCCATTGTCTGCAGCCCGCCACAACAGCTTATTTTTCATGAATTCGCGGGTATATCCCGGTGTCCCTTTCGAAATCAAAAACGTGGTGAATTCTTTCCGTCCGTCATCGCGAAGGCCTGTTTTAGCCACAAAGCTAATTCCTGCCGACATCTCCGAAGCCCCGTTGGTGATGTATTTTTTGTGGCCGTTAACCAGCCATCCATCTTCCTTTTCTTCGGCAACTGTTTCAACTCCCTGGGCATCTGAGCCGGCATTTTCTTCCGTCAATCCAAAGGCCCACAAGCTCTCAGCCGTACACAATGGCGGTAAATATTTGGCCTTTTGTTCTTCGGTTCCAAACTCAAGGATTGGTCCCACCCCCAGCGAATTATGTGCCGCCAAAGTAGCAGCCACCGAACTATCCACGCGTGCCAGCTCTTCAACGGCAATGATGTACGACAAATAATCACTGTCCTGCCCCCCGTATTTCTTTGGAACATGCATCCCAAAGAGGTTCAAGCTCTTCAGTGAACGAATCAGCTCTATCGGAAACTGCTCGTTGGCTTCAAACTCGCCAATCACAGGCTTAACGTACTTCTCTGCAAAATCCCTGACCTTCGCCCGGAGTGTGTGATGAGTTTCGTTTAAAAATGCGTTCATATCGATTCTTTTATTTTTTTACGATTCTAAATCCACCAATAATTCCTTGTCTTGCACCAAATGCCCTTTGGTAACATGTATATTTTTCACCACAGCATCTACTGGGCTTTGTATTGTAAATTCCGACTTCATCGATTCAATCACCAGCAAATTCTGCCCTTTCCGGAGCACATCACCAGGCTTCACGAAAACAGCAATCACTTTCCCAAAAAGATCGGCCACGATCCGATCAGTCTTCAATTCGCTTCGATCAGTTTCAAGTTTATTTAAGCGCACCTGATCCAGAACATGATTGCTCCTTAATTGAAACCTCTTGCTATTTAGCTGAACGATGGTTGCCTTATTTTCTTCGGAAATAAAGATAGCAATATCTTTATCATTTAATTGAAATTCAATGACTGAACCGTTAAATTGACAATTTATTAAGTCATAATCCCTTGCATTCCAAGTTAATTGCAAGCTGTTCTCCTTCTTTACAACCTGAATGTCATGCCAATCGTCTTCGATTTGCAGCTTAAATTGGGCGATCATTCGCCAATAACCCAAGGCTTTCCAAATATTGATTGATTTTGTTGGACGATAAAAATGATGCAACAAATACGCCGACAACACTTGTACTGCCGACCAATCTTCTGCCTTGCCTTTTATCGAGTGGATAATTTCGGGCAGTTGCTCTTCAGCCCAACGCGTGTTGATTTCATTTCGCTTATACCCTTCCAGTTTCAGAACCTCGCTTAAAAACTCTTGATTGGTTTTTAGCCCGGCAAGATGTAATTTATGAAGTGATTCTTGCAATATTGAAAGAGCATCCTCCCGGGTTTCGCCCCAAACAATCAGTTTTCCTACAAGCGAATCGTAATTCGAAGACAGCTGTGTTCCTTTTTTAAGAAAGCTATCCCAACGGACGTTTTCAGGTAAATTCATTTCACCCACGATTCCGCATGTTGGCCGGAAATTTTTCAAAGGATCTTCGGCACATATCCGAAGTTCAATGGCATGTCCTTTCTCTGTGAGGTCATTCTGTAGCAAGCTGGAACTTTCGCCCGCTGCTATTTTAATTTGCCATTCTACCAAATCTTCGCCGGCAATTAGCTCGGTAACCGGATGCTCTACCTGCAAGCGGGTGTTCATTTCCAGAAAGTAAAAATTCTCTGCGTCATCCACCAGAAACTCGATTGTTCCGGCACCACGATATTGTGTACTCTTCGCAATTGTTAAAGCTGCCTCGTAAAGTCTTTCTTTCAAGCTGGGTGAAACCGACTGTGCCGGAGCTTCTTCAATCAGCTTTTGATACCGCCGTTGGATGCTACATTCGCGCTCAAAGAAATGAAGGGCATTCCCTTTGCCGTCACCCAATAACTGCACTTCAATATGCCGTGCGTTGGGTAGGTATTTTTCGATAAAAAGTTCGCCATTTCCAAAATATTGCTGGGCTTGCCGTTGCGACTGCTGCAAAGCCAGCGGAAGCTGCTCCAAATCGTGAACCACTTCCATTCCTTTGCCACCTCCACCACCGGATGCTTTGACCAGAAGCGGGAATTCCAGCTCATCGCGATGACTTAAGATATCGTTGATAGATCCGGTAACACTTGGGATAACAGGAATTCCAATCGCTTTCACAAAAGCAATGGCTTGTGTTTTTTCCCCCATCAAACGGATTTGCTCCGGTGTGGCACCAATAAAAACAAGGCCAGCCTGTTCCACCTTTTCAGCAAATTCAGCGTTTTCTGATAAAAATCCGTACCCTGGATGAATAGCCTGAGCACCCTTTTCCAAGGTAAGCCGGATCAGTTTCTCCTGATTGAGATAGGTTTCGCTCAACTGACTGCCTTCCAGCAAAACGACTTCATCAGCAAGTGCAACGTGCAAAGAATCCACATCATCAGAAGCATAAACAGCTACCGTTTTAATGCCTATCTTTTGCGCAGTCTGCAAAATACGAACAGCGATTTCGCCCCGGTTGGCAATTAATATTTTTTGAAAAAAGCCCATTAATTTTCAACGACATTTAGTTTCTGCCAATCCGGTTTTCGCTTTTCCAGAAAAGCGCGCAAGCCTTCCTGACCTTCATCGGAATGAACCAAATCAGCCAACACTGCCGCGGTGTACTCACTACTTTCAATCGTTAACTCACCCGTCTGAGCTTTTAGCAGCAATTGCTTGCATGCCCGGAGCGCTTTAGGCGATGAGGTTTCCAATCCTTTTATTAATTCGCCAATAACTTTCTCCATTTTGCCATCATCCGCTACAAAATCGACCAAGCCAACCAAATGTGCTTGCGAAGCATCAAACCGATCCCCAGAATACATCAACTTTTTCAAATTCTGAACCGACACGCGTTTGGTCAAAAAAGGCGTGATGGTGGCGGGGATAATTCCCAATTTGATTTCACCAAAAGCAAAGGTGGTTGAACGTTCGGAAACAGCAAAATCACACGCAGCCATCAAACCATTAGCTCCACCCAACACATTGCGGTGGACAGCTGCTATCGTAATTTTTGAAAACTGGTGAATTTCTTTCAGCAATTCAGCCATGCGAAGGTATTCCTGCCAACTATCCGACTTGGCTTTGTTCACCGCTTCGGCAAACCAATTGATATCTGCTCCGGCGCAAAACGACTTCCCTTCGCCCGACAACACCAAAAACTGCACCTGTTCCATTTTGGAAACAGCAGCCAGTGCTTCATGCATTTCTTCAATCATCTCGGGATTCAGAGCATTGTGCACCTCCAGCCTGCTCAACACCAAGTTAGCCCGGCGTCCGCTGATCATCAATTGTATATTTTTCCAGTTTCTCATTTTTTTCCTTCTTTTACATTCTGAAAACTCCGTAATTGGGTTTCTGAATCGGTTGATTAAGCGTAACCATAAATGCCAAAGCTAAGATGTCCCTTGTTTGCGCAGGATCCAAAATACCATCATCCCATAAGCGGGACGAACTATAGTAAGCTGTGCTTTCTTGCTCAAACTGCTCGACCAAATTGTTGTTGTCCCCATTTTGCGTGATGGTTTGCAACACACCCGCCGCCTGCTCTCCCCCCATCACTCCAATACGTGCGTGGGGCCACATAAACAAAAAATCGGGATCATATGCACGACCTGCCATAGCATAATTTCCAGCACCAAACGAACCCCCAACCACCACCGTGATTTTGGGCACGACAGAGTTGGCAACCGCATGAATCAGTTTCGCACCATCGCGCGCAATGCCTTCATGTTCATATTTTTTCCCAACCACAAAACCTGTAATGTTCTGTAAGAATAACAAAGGAATCTGCCGCTGGTTACACAATAGAACAAAATGTGCTCCTTTTCGGGCACTTTCAGCCGTTAAAAAACTCTGATTGCCGATAATTCCGACGGAAATACCTTTGAGCCTTGCAAAACCGGTTAGCAAAGTTTTACCATAGTTTTGCTTGAATTCCTGAAAATCGCTGCCATCAACCAATCTCTCAACGATTGCCCGCATATTGATTGGCTTCTTCAGGTCGATTGACAAGTAATTGTACAACTCCTCAGCCGGATAGTTCGGGGATTCAACAGGCGTAAGTTCAATCTTTCGTTTTGAAGCCACCGGCAACGTGTCAACAATCTTGCGACAGATTTTTATGGCGTGCATATCGTCTTTGGCCAAATGATCAGCGACACCGGAAATCGATGTATGCACTTCGCCCCCACCCAACTCTTCAGCTGTAACGTCCTCTCCAGTAGCGACTTTAACAAGCGGTGGCCCTCCAATAAAAATAGTTCCCTGCCCTTTTACAATGATGGTTTCGTCACACATGGCAGGCACGTAAGCACCACCAGCCGTACACGAGCCCATCACGACGGCTAGTTGCGAAATACCCTCAGCCGAAAGTCGGGCCTGATTGTAAAAGACGCGACCAAAGTCAAATCGATCCGGAAAAACATGGGTCTGCTCTGGAAGATAAATCCCGCCCGAATCAACCAAATAAATACAAGGTAAATGGTTTTTCAAGGCGATTTCCTGTGCGCGGACGTGTTTCTTTATCGTTTCTTTGATGTACGTTCCGCCTTTTACGGTGGCATCGTTGGCCACAACCATACACTCACGTCCATTGATAAGTCCAATGCCGGTAACTATTCCGGCTGACGAAAAAGCATTGTCATACTGATCGAAAGCCGCAAATGTGGAAAGCTCCAAAAACGGTGTTCGTGGGTCGATCAAAAGGTTAATCCGTTCACGCACCAGTAATTTCCCACGTTCCTGATGCTTCTCAACTGCTTTTTGCGGGCCATGGCCGCTGACCTGCAACAACCGCGATCTAAAATCAGCAATTACCTGCTGATAATCAATGATTTCAGCCTCACTTCCTGAAGGCTTATTTCGCGTTTTATTTTGTTGAGCTTTAGCCATACTATCGTTAAACAAATTAAAAATGAAAAATCTCTTACTATGACAAAATACTAGGCTATTAGTTCACTGAGCACGCTTAAAAAAATCCTTCGCCCACTAAAATCATCTTAAGGAAGAAGACAATCCCCAGTCACCCTCTCGTCACTTTAAGTACAAAAGCATCAATCTCGCACACAAATGGGTGGATCTGATTTAATTCAAGCTAATCCAACAACAGGTACGATGATAAACAATTCGGCTTAATTTTCTTGCCCCCCGGCTAGTAATCCGATATTTTCCCCATGTCCTTCAAGCCTTAAAATACGGACCTTCTGAAAGGTATTTTTATGGATGTTTTGGCCTTTGAACCGAACCTGAATGTAATGTTCGCCATAGCCCGAAGCAAATCCACGAGAATCAACTTTCTCAACCAAAACCGTCTGCTCACAGCCAATAAAACGACTTAGATAATTGGCTCGAAGTTGCTCTGAGGCTTCACGCAGAATAGCCGAACGTTCTGTTTTTATATTTTCAGGAATCTGATCTTCCATTCGTTCGGCCCGAGTTCCTTTGCGAACCGAATACTTGAATGTATGTACATGGCTAAAGTTGAAACGCGTGATGGCGTCCAAACTCTCCTGGAAATCGGTCTCCGTTTCGCCGGGAAAACCAACAATCAAGTCGCTGGTAAAATTAAAATCGGGCCGCTTTTTACGAAAACGATCCACAATTTCGGCAAACCGGTTTAAATCGTACATGCGGCGCATGCGAAGCAAAACTTTGTCGGAGCCACTCTGAAGGCATAAGTGCAAGTGTGGTGCCAGCTTTGGATGTTCAAACAAATCGTAAAACCGATCGCCAAAACCATCGGGTTCCAGCGATGAAATACGAACCCTGAAATCGCCAGGCACATCCAGCATCGCTTCCAGTACATCTTCAAAGCGTTTATCTTCCCACTCGTAGCTCCCAATATTGACACCGGTAATCACCAGTTCCTTAAATCCATTCGCCAAGGTGTCCTTCACGTTCTCAATAATTTGCGGCAAAGGACGGCTGACTGCCCGCCCCCGCACTTTGGGAATGATGCAAAAGGTGCAAAAGTTATCGCAGCCATCCTGAATTTTAATTGAACTGCGGGTATGTAAGCTTTTATCGACTGTATTAAACTGAAAAACATCGCCTTCCAGATTTGAGGGATGTAAAATTTCACCTTGAAAATAGGCATCAACCAGCTGCCGGATGCTAGCCTTCCGTTCGTTGTCAACCACATAGGTGATTTTATCCTGACTTTCTAGTTTTTCCTTGTAATTGTTTGCCATACAACCGGTAACCACCACCATCGATCCCAGATTGTTCCGAGCGGCCTGACTGATGATATTTCGCGACTTTTGATCGCTTTGGTTGGTAACCGTGCAGGTATTCACCACCACCACATCAGCCGCATCTTTAAAATCAACGATTTCGTATCCGGCCTGATCAAAATCGGAAACCAAAGCATCGGTTTCGTATTGATTCAACCGACAGCCCAATGTTTTAAAGGCAACACGTCGGCCTCCCCCGCCCCCTCCAAAGGAGGGGAGAGAAGAAGGTCCCTCATTTGTTTGATCTAATTTCATATTTTTACTGAAACAAAATTAAAAGCACCTGACTTTGCTATTTTAACGAACCAAAAGCTTTCCACTCTCCTTGTTGAAAACTGGTTCTGACTGAACAGTTCCGCTCAACGAAAAATCAGCAGCCGAGGTAATTTTCACATCCACAATCTCTCCCATCAGTTCGGGCGCTTTCCTGTCGAGTCGAACATTAAGTTTTCCCTCGGTTAAACCTATGCTGAAACCGGTTTTCCGATCAGATCCGTTAACCAGCAAACGCAAAGTTTTACCCACCAACTGCTCGTTGTAGTTGCGGGTGTGAATTTTCATCACTTCGGACAGACGATGAAAGCGATCTTTTTTCACGTCCTGCGAAACTTCATCTTCCCAGCGATAGCTGGCTGCTCCCGGACGTGGCGAATACATGGCAATATAGGCCATGTTGAAATGGAATTCATTCAGCGCATCAACTGTATGCTGGAACTCCGTCTCGCCTTCGGCTGTGAAGCCCACAATAATGTCAGTAAACAAAGTGGCCTGCGGAATGAGTTCGCGAATGTCATGTACAATTTTACGATACTTATCCATCGAATGACGGCGGTTCATTTTGATCAGCACTTTCTCGTCACCACTTTGCATAGGCAAATGAATCTGCTTGGCCAAACACGGGTATTCTGCAATAACTTCAATCACATCGCGGCCCATGTCCTGAGGATGAGGTGACGTAAAATACACCCAAAATTCTTCGCCGGAGGATTTTCCGTATTCGCCAATCTGTCTCAGCAACTCGGCAAAGTTGATCTCCTCACCATTTTTATCAAGTCCATATGAATTAACGTTTTGTCCCAACAAGGTAATCGACTTGTATCCCTGATTTACCAAATGTTGCACCTCATTGGTAATATCTTCCGATGGACGAGACACCTCGCGACCACGCGTGTAAGGTACGGCACAAAACGTACAGAATTTATCGCATCCATTTTGAATGGGCACAAAGGCCTCGTGAGTAGACTGGTATTTGGGTTTGATGTGCCACAAATCAACAATATGCTCATTTTTAGGTATTAATAGTTGCGGTACTTGCAACGAAGCCGCGTTGACCACACCATAATTCCGAATCATATCGGGCAACTGGGTCAGTTCACTCATCGGCAAAATGAGGTCAAAAAGCTTCAGAAATTTTTCTTTGTCAGCCGGCAAAATACACCCCGAAATAAACGTGATGAGGCTGTGGCTATTCTTGGCTCGGTTCCATTGGGCAATCTTATTGTACACTTTATCAATTGGCTTTTGCCTGACTGAACAAGCCAACATGCCCAACAGGGTTGCCTCCTCCTCATTTTCGGTCCGCTCATACCCCATCTGCTCCAACACGGCACTCACGCGCTCGCTGTCCGACAGGTTCATTTGACAACCCAATGTAATTAAGTGGTACTTCATCAATTCAAATTTCAAATTCAAAACTTCAAAACAACTGCGTAGCGAAAGCAAAAGGCTCAAATCTACTTTTTTTCGCCTCAGGCTTCATATTAGAAATAGACCTCGCAATGAATCTGATCGCGGTCGAAACCTTTATCTTTCAATAGTTCGAGGGCATCAAAAATCATATTGCTGTTTCCGCACAAATAAAATTGCGTGGTTTTATCAAAGGTCTCCTTCTTTAGATATTTCGTCAAACGTCCGTGCACCTGGCCACTTTTATCGCCGGTAGTACATAAAATATGACGCTCGGGTTCATACTCATCTTGATCGTAAGCCTCATGTCCGTAGCGCACACCATGAACAATTTGATAATCCAATTCCGGATAGGTGCGCACCATGCTACGAAAAGGAGCGATACCTGTTCCACTGGCAATGAACACAAATTTATGATCGTTAATTTTTTTTTCGTCAATCCGGAATTTTCCGAATGGGCCATTCACCTCAACCAAGTCGCCCAGCTTTAAATGGCTCAGTTTCGGTGAAAAATAACCTTCTTTGACTTCCTTTACCAACACTTCCAAATACTCATCATATTCTCCACTGTAAATGGAATACTCCCGGCTTTGGTAATCGCCCTGAATTCCAAGTGAAATGTGCTGCCCAGCCTTGAATGTAAAGCGACTTTTAGGCAGACGCAGAGAGAAAGTTTCATCCGTTAGTCTCCTGACTTCTTTCACTTTGTAAAAACTTTCATCTATCTTAATTGCTTGCATAACTTCTATCGACATAGCATCTCTATTTTGGGCTGCAAAGGTAATGTATTTCAACTAAAAAAGACATCCGAATCTGTATTTATCTTTGCTAACCGATTATAATCTTAACTTAACCGATAAAAAAGCCGTTTGTTTCTGGCAATAGTCCTATTTTTGATAGAAAATCTCCATTCATGAAAACACTCATCATTTATATGTCAACACACGGATGCACCAAACAGGTTGTGGATGAATTAGCAGAACAGCTTAATGGAGAGGTGACAATCAAAAACCTCAAAGAAGATAAAAATCCCGATTTCCAAGATTATGACCGGGTTATCATTGGTGGATCGATTCATGCCGGACAGATTCAGCGTAAAATTCGTGAGTTTTGCGAAACTTACCTGGAGAAACTCGGACGCAAACAGCTCGGTCTTTTTATTTGCTGCATGTACGAAGGCGATCAAGCTTTCCAGCAACTCGAAAATGCGTTTCCCGAAAAGCTACATCAATATGCTAAATTTGAAGCTATTTTAGGCGGTGAATTCAACTTTGAGAAGATGCGTTTTTTCGAAAAACTGATTGTCAGGAAAGTCGCAAAAGTTGAGCAAACCGTGAGCAAAATTGACCACGCAGCCATCCAAAACTTTGCCCAAAAGATGGACAAAACTTTTCTGCCATTTGTAACCCTTGTTTAGCGAAGATTAAAAAGCTAGGTAAAATTCCTTCGTGAGTTCGCGATACGCACCTGAATATTCCCCAGTTGCTTTATCACGAATAAAAAACTGAGATTCGTCTAATTCGGGCTGCACCCTGGAAAGTTCAACCAATATGCGGTGAGCTGTTTTTGTCTCATCGGATGCCACCCGGACCATACGAACCACGTGCAGATTCAAGGCGGAAGCCAGCTCAAACAAACGCACCTTCTTATCGAATGGCAGAATCAGACTAATTCTTCCATTCTCCGAAAGCAACTGTTCAGCTTTTTCCAGCAATTCTGTCAATCTTAAGCTATCTGAATGGCGGGCTTGGGTACGTTTTGAATCGTTCGATTTCGGTGAATTCTCGAAAAATGGCGGATTGGAAATAATGTGATCGTACTTTTTGTCCGCATGAAAGCACTGGAACGCGCCAACCGACAGGCTAATCCGGGATGCCCATTTTGAATTCTGAAAATTAAACGCCGCTTCACTTGCCGCTTCCGGCTCCAGCTCAATAGCATCAATGATTGCATCCGAACGCTGAGCAGCCATTAGCGCTACCAGCCCGGTTCCGGTCCCAACATCCAATACCCTACCAGCTCCATTCAATCCAGCCCAGGCACCAAGCAAAACGCCATCAATCCCCACCTTCATGGCTGCTTTCTCCTGAATTATTCGAAATTGCTTAAACTGAAAAAAGTTATTTCGTCCCATTTTTGAAGTTTGAACCGTTTTTAATGAATGCTAAAAGTACAAAACAGACTAATGCAAATATTATCCCATTGTTAATTCGTATGCTTCTGACAATCATTTTTCCGACTTGTGGAACGCCGCTAAGGGTATTTTCTACTTTTGCACGCGCTAAAATAAAAACGGGTAGTACAAAAAAGAGGAAAACAAGCATGAAAAAGAGAGATTATTACTTTTTAACCCTTCTATCTTGCCTTATTATTTACGCCACGCTGCACCGGACGTGGAATAACAAGACAGAAAAGGTTGGTTTGGACAAACTTCAAAAACCGCATACCAACACCGAAGTTCAGTCTTTAGAAACGGACTCCATTCCGAACAAGCTAAATAAAGTGTTTAAAGCGGGAGCCTGATCGACGACAAATCCACGAGTCCGTTTTTACGTTGAAATTAAGCGCTGCTGTTTCATATATTTCAAAGCTCCTAACTCTCCTTCTGATTTTTCTGTTTGTATTCCGTGGCTGTCATCCCATACATTTGGCGAAAGCACTTCCGGAAATGCGACAAATCCTTAAAGCCAACGGCATAGGCAATTTCACTCACAGTCATTGCTCCCTGCATGATTAACTGGGTAGCTCGCTTTAATCGAATACTTCGGATAAACTCTTTGACGGTCATGTCCGTCAATGCATTAAGTTTGCGATAAAGCTGCATCCGGCTAACTCCCACTTCCTGAGCAAAGCGTTCGATATCCAATTCAGCATCCGCAATATTATTTTCAACAACCTCAACCGCCTTGTGCAGAAACTTCTCTTCAGGCGATGAAATGATAATATTCCGAGGTTGAAGCGTAATTTCGCCGGAGTATTTTTGCTTCAGCGAATCACGAATCGACAGCATGTTTTCGATTTTAGTCTGCAAGATTGGCAAATCAAACGGTTTGGTGATGTAGTCGTCGGCCCCACTCGACAGGCCTTTAATTTCGTGCTCTTTGGAATGAAGCGCGGTCAGCAGTAAAACCGGAATGTGTGACGTTCGTTCGTCCTTCTTCACTTTCTTACAAAATTCATAACCATCCACATCGGGCATCAAAACATCGCTGACAATAACATCGGGCACAGTCGCCAATGCCAAGTTCCAACCTTCGCGTCCATCACCGGCTTCGAGCACCTGGTATTTTGAAGCAAAATGGCTCCTGACCAGTGTTCTCACGTCTGGGTTATCTTCCACAATTAGCATGATACGCGAATTCAGCGTATCAACCGCCTGGGTGCTCACAATAACAGTTGTCCCTTCAACTTCATGTACTTCCTGCTCAACGCCATTCACCGCCATGAATTCAACACTTTCATCTTCATAAGGGATCCGAAAGGTGAATTTGCTGCCTTTACCGGGCTTACTTACGACAAATATTTCGCCCCGGTGCAACTTGACCAGCTCTTTAACAAATGACAAGCCGATACCAGCTCCCGTCTGTACTTCCTTCTCACTGGCCTGAAAGAAGCGATTAAAGATTTTTGAAGCGTTGGTTTGTGAAATACCCTTCCCGGTGTCGCGAACTGTGATTTCAATAAACTCTCTGTCCGTATTTTCGGTAGACAAATCCTCCTCACGGGCATCGAAAACCAACGATAAGTTAACCGAAATCCGACCGCCTTTATCGGTAAATTTAAATGCATTAGTTAATAAATTATTTAATATTTTTTCAATCTTGTCGGTATCGAACTGCGCGATCAAGTGCTTCTTCAAGCTTTTGAAATTAAGCTGAATGCCTTTATCTTCCGCATATCCCTGAAACGACGCAACAATATCCGACACAAAAGCGACAATATCACCCTGCCTGAGCTCCAGCCTTAGGTTACCCGAATCGAGCTTTCTGAAATCCAACAACTGGTTGATCAGGCGATCCAGATGCCTGGTATTTCGGTACATAATATCCAAATGGGCACGAACATCTTCGGGCGATAGTTTTTGAGCGATCAACTTTTCAAGCGGCGCCAGAATTAAGGTTAAAGGTGTGCGAATTTCATGTGAAATATTGGTAAAGAATTTCAGCTTCAGCATATCCAGTTCGTGCAGTTTACGGGCTCTCATCCGCTCAAGAATCAATTCGTTTTTTATTTTCTCTCGATACAGAAAAAATTGAATCAAAAAATAAATTAAAACTCCAATAACCATTAGAATCAGAGCACGAAACCAAACGGTTTTCCAAAATGGCGGAAGAACGGTTATCAGCAATTGAAGCTCACTTCCAGCTTGTTCGTCTCCTGGAACGAAACGCTTAATATGCAGCACATAGTCGTCTGGATCCAGGTTGGTGTAGGTCGCAGCCCGGCTTCTGCTGGGTTCGTTCCATTCTTTATCAAATCCTTCGAGGTAATAGCTATACAAGTTGTTTTCACTGTTTACAAAATTAAGAGCCGCAAATTCGAGGGTAAACACATTTTGATCGTAGGGTAACACCAGGTGGCTGGTTTCAGAAATGCTTTTCTTCAAAATTGTTTTTTTACCTGAACCAACATCGACCTTTTTATTAAACACCCGAAAATCAGTCAGCACAAGCGGAACATCATTATCCGCACTTTTTACTTCCGCAGGATTGAAACGATTAAAGCCTGAAACACCGCCAAACAGGAGATTTCCATCGGCTTTTTTGTAGGCGGCCCCATACGAAAACTGATTATTACGCAAACCATCTTTGCTGGTATAATTCTGAAAAGTCTCGTCGATCAGATCAAATTTAGACAAGCCGTTTGAAGTACTAATCCATAGCTTTTGGAAATTATCTTCGAGGATGCACAACGCCTGGTTGTTCGACAAGCCATCGTCGACATTGTAATAGCGAATGGCACCACTAATGCTTGAGTATTGCGCAATTCCCCGATCAAGCGTCGTTATCCAGAAACGACCGCTTGAGTCTTCCATAAATGATCGGGAATGTTCGTTAAAGCGCGTCATTTTTTTGCTTTCGGCATGGTAAATAATCACCTCATCGGTAGTGCCCAGCCAAATGTTATTGTACGAATCCTGTTCGATCCAATTGACCTGCTCCTCGCCCGCCAACTGCGGATAATGAATAAACCGATCCGTTTGCCAGTCAAAACGATCAATGCCAGCAGATGTTCCAACCCAAATATTCCCGTCATGATCAAGCAAAAAATCCCAAACCCGATTATCAGCCAAAGTCCCTGACCTGGAAGGATCAGCTTTATAATGTTTAATCTGGCGTGTATTCAAGTTCAAGACATCAATTCCTCCCAGGAAAGTTCCAATCCACAAATTTCCTCTGCGATCATCCTGAAATGCTTTGACACAATTGCGTGAAATGGTATTGGGATCATTGGGATTAGCCATCAAGTAGGTGTACAATTCCGTTTTTGGATCGTAAATATTAACACCACCATCCTCTGTTCCAATCCAGATTCTGTTTTCATCATCAATCCAAAAAGCATAAACGATAGCACTATTTAAGTATTGATCACTTTCGTCTGACGGATGAGAACTATAATTATGAAAGACCTGCTTACTTTTTGCCAGTAAGTTCAATCCACCACGGGTGCCAATCCAGGTTTCGCCACGCTGATCGTGCAAAATATCCAGAACCGAATTATTAATCAGTGAGGTTTGTTCTCGTCCGTCGTGCCTATAAAAGGCAGTCATTCCATCTTTTTTGTGGTAAACGTACACCCCCCCCCGGGTACCAATCCAATAGTTACCAAAAGCACCTGCAGAAATAGACCGAACGGTTTTAGTCCGCTCATATTTCGGCTCCAGCTTTACGGATTCCACTTCTTTTGAAACAGGATCGACAACAAAGGCTCCGTTGGAATAGGTTCCGATCCAAATGCTGCCATCGGGATCCAGAAAAATCTCCCAAATCTCGTCGCGTTGATCTTTTATGGGCAACTGAACCGGCTCAACAGATTGGTCTTTGGGGTTGATAACAAAAACCCCTGCATTTGTTCCGACCCACAATTTTCCAGACTGGTCAAATTGCAACACACGTACAAATTCACCAGCTAAACTTACACAAGCGCCAGACTGCGACATGGTTGAAACATTACCCAAGGTATCAACAAGCAGAACATTATTATTCGTTCCTAACCAGAGGTTTCCTTCGACATCTTCCTGAATATCATTCACCGAAACTTCCTTGTCCTTAAACAATGGATGATTTTCATAAGGATGATAAAAAACCTCCAATTCGCGATCAAACACATTCAACCCACCATTTTCGGTCCCGACTAGCAAGTTTCCATGCTTGTCTTCACAAATCACCCGTACCAGCGTGCCACTCAGACTTAAGCTATCATCTTCCGAATACAGAAAATTTACAAACTGGTAGCCATCAAATCGACTCAATCCCTGGCTTGTTCCTAACCACATCCATCCTTTCTGATCCTGATAAATATTTTGGATTTGATTATTTGGCAGACCGTCTTCTTGTGAAAAAGAGTCGAAACTCATTTCATTCTGGGCTGCAAAACCAATGAATCCAATCCCTGTTAGAGTCAGCGATAAAAATAATATACCGATTGCGGAATGCGGTCTGTGCTTCCTATTCTTATAATTCGAAGTGTTCATTTTCCCCCTCCCTGATCGCACACGCGATAAAGGCAAAATAATGCTTATTTTGAAACATTTGCAAATAAAAACAACAGAAGGGGCAACTCCCGATTTTCCGAAAACTATCACATAAAAAACTTTTGAGTATTTTCGCAATCCAGTCGTTGAAATTAAACTAGGAGTGAGCCTGAATGAGAACCGAGCAAGCATGAAATAAAACAGACTAAAATACAAATGATTATTACTTGAAAGTGAAAAATCAAAACTGATTCCACAAGTAGCACCAAACAATTAACAGTCCGAATAGTTATTGATATTAATTCGCTAATTTTAAACTGCTTGAAAAAAGACCCGGTCCCATGAAATATCCAGATAAAAAACATTCGAAATCCCACCCCGGGAAGACCCCTGAAAGAGAATCAATTCAGGACAATGTCCTCCCTGATGGTTTTGACTTGGAAAATAATCCTGAAGCCTTTATTCGCTTTGACAAAGACCGTCGGCACACTTATTATTCTGAAAACTTGTTATCGCTTCTTCAGGCTAAACCTACAAAAATAATTGGTGAGAGTTTAGCTGAAGTCCGTTATTTAAGAGAACTTTCAGAAGAAGTTGACCATCTGATTGACTTAGTATTATTGAGTAGAAAACCGTTTTTCAAGGAGTTTTCATTTTTGCTTAACAACAAACCCTTTTGGATCAGCATTGGATTATCCCCTGAGCAGGATGAGAAAAATGAGATCATCGCAGTCAATGGTGTCATTCGCAACATCAATACTCAAAAAAGAATTGAAAAAGACTACATCTATAAAAAACAGCGCTATAAGCTAACTGCCGAAGCCTCGGACTATGGTGTATGGGATTGGATCGTTGCCGATGAGGCTATGCATCTTTCGCACAAATGGAAAGCGTTGCTAGGTTATTATCCAGATGAACTTGAAGATAAGTTTTCTACCTGGACGGATCTGATCCACTCGGATGATTACAACCGGGTGAAACGAACTTTCGAGAATTTCCTGAAAAGCAGTGCGTTGATTTTCGAGTCCGAATTTCGGTTAAAGCACAAAGACGGGCTTTACCGCTGGTTTAAATCCCGGGCTGCTGCCCTGCGCGATTCCGAAGGAAATGCCACCCGCGTTTTAGGGACCAACCTCGATATTACCACCGAAAAAAAACACCAAGAGGATCTATACATGCTTCACCAGGCAATCATGCAAAGTCCGGTACCTATTGTAATTACAGATTTGGAAGGGTACATCGAATTCTTCAATCCGTCTTATTGTAAAATAACTGGCTATCGAAAAGAAGAGCTGGTTGGTAAAAAAACTAACATTCAAAAGTCGGGTTATCATCCAACGAACTTTTATGAAGTGCTTTGGGACACCATCACCTCTGGCAACGAATGGGTGGGCGAATTTAAAAACAGGAGTAAAAACGGAAAGGTCTACTGGGAGCTCGCTTCCATTTCAAGCCTGAAAGATGAACATGGAATCATCACCAATTACCTGAAGATTTCTGAAGAAATTACATCATTTAAACGAATGGAAGAAGATTTACGCAAATCACAAAAGCGAACACGGATTGAAAACCAGTCACGAACTAATTTCATGGCCAACATGAGCCACGAAATCCGAACCCCAATCAACGGAATCATTGGTTTTTCTGAATTGTTGCAATCGGGAGATTTAACCCCGGACCAACAATTGCGATATGCTGATATTATTGAAGAAAGCAGTCGATATTTGTTGCTACTTATTGACGACATTATCGATATCTCAAAAATTGAAGCCAATGAGCTAAAGGTCAAGAAAGATGCTTGTTCCCTGAAAAATACCTTCTCAGAGCTCTCTGATCAATTTCAGCAAATGATGGTTAGAAAGCAAAAAGAGCAAATTGAAATTCGTTTTCGCAAACCCAAACTCAAGCATCACGATTTTATTTTCACCGACACCAAACGTTTAAAGCAAATTCTGATTAACCTGTTCGATAATGCTCTAAAATTTACCGATAATGGGTACATTGAAGTGGGTTACCAACTGCTCAACAAAAATAAGCTGCAATTTTATGTCGAAGATACGGGTAAGGGAATTCCCAAAGACCATTTGAAAACGATTTTCAACCGGACACTTCAACACGCTCACAGCTTAAAAGACCGTGAAGGAGGTGCCGGACTTGGCTTAGCCATCTCTGACGGGCTGGTTAAATTACTTGGCGGCTCTATGAATGTCAAGTCAGTTCCGAATAAAGGATCAATATTCTACTTTACCATCCCCTACGACAAAATAAGTGCGCCAAAAAAAGCAGAGCCCAAAAAGACAACGCATGATTACAATTTTGAAAATTGCACCATCCTTATTGCCGAAGATGTTGACTACAACTACGAGTATTTGTTTGAAATTTTAAGAGACACGAAAGCGACCGTTCTTTGGGCTAAAGATGGAATCGATGCCTTAAATTTATATTCAAAAAATAAAGTTGACTTAATATTGATGGACATTCAAATGCCTGAAATTGATGGTTATCAGGCCACACGAACCATCCGCCAAAGTGATGCCGAGATTCCGATTATTGCCCAAACAGCTTATGCCATGAGCGATGAACACCAAAAATGTTTGGACGCCGGCTGCAATGAAGTGCTGAGTAAGCCCATAAAAATGAAGGAGCTGTTGGACACCCTGGCTAACTATCTAAAATAAAGTAGGCTTTTTGCCGGATTTGATCCGGCTCTTATTAAATTTGAGGCCTATCAAACGAATACAATATGATGACGGAAAAATTTCCTTCGCGCTTGTTGGAAAATGCAGTTAACGAATTCGCCAAGCTTCCTGGCATTGGTAGAAAAACGGCCCTCAGGTTCGTACTCTACCTTCTGAAGCAGGAAAAATCAGAAGTTGAATTGTTTGGGAACAGCCTTATCCAGCTCCGGAATGAAATCAAACATTGCAAAATTTGCCACAACATATCCGATGTCGACATTTGTAATATTTGCAGCCATCCTGCCCGTAACATCGAAGAAGTCTGCGTTGTTGAAAATATCAAAGATGTGATGGCCATCGAAAACACGCAACGGTTTAAGGGACTTTACCACGTTTTGGGCGGGATTATTTCGCCAATGGATGGCATTGGCCCTTCCGATCTTGAGGTTGAGTCGTTGGTTGAACGGGTGAGAAGTGGAAATATCACTGAAATTATCCTGGCCCTCAGCACCACCATGGAAGGCGACACGACAAATTTTTTCATTTATAAAAAATTGAAGGATTTCAAAGTTAAAGTATCGACACTTGCCCGCGGTGTTTCCATTGGTGACGAATTGGAATATGCCGATGAAATCACCTTAGGCCGTTCCATTGTCAACCGGCAAAACTTTGAGGATTCGCTGCGGCAGTGACCCTTTTGTTCAATTTTAAAAGTGTTTTATCAGTAGCCATCCGGTGTTAATTCGTCAGCTACAAACTGCTGGAGTTAGATCATCTGCCACGATATCGGTAGACTGTAGTCCACCATACCAGTGGACTGTAGTCTACTGTTTCGTGGACTATAGCCTACCGGTATGGGTGTGTCGGGAAAAGTAAATTAGTAGTCACTTCAACTGTCAACCCTTCCTTCATCAGGGTGACATGATTCAAACTCTAATAAAGATTTCCTTTAACCGGACACCGGTAGAATTTTATCTGGGATGTACGACAAATTTCCTTATTGATAATTTTATTTTTGGATTGTGATTGCTTTCAGGTAAATCCCGAAGGGATTCAATATGAATAGCCCCGCATGAAATCCGGGGTTAATACGAGGAGACAAAGTGCAACCCTGAAAAGGGTTGAATCTATTTTTATAAGATATTCAATCCGGCAACTGCCGGATTGATATTTTCAGAAGGGGAATTTTGTCGTACACCCTTTATCTTGAGCGGATTTCTTTTCTCATAAAACCAATATATGCCAAGGCAAAAAACAGAACCGTGCCCGCGATTAAGCCAGTTACCTGAGGCCATACCAGCAGAAGGCTTTGCCCAAGGGGTAACGGGCTGGGGACAGCACCGCTTACTTGTTCCATGGTCAACGGCCCGAGGCTACGGACCGATGGCATCAACAGCGTTGTGGTCGCTTCGTTGAAAAGCTGGCCCGGACTGATCCGCATCAGGTTTAAAATGAATTTCTGAAAGCCGACAACCTGTTGTTCGCTGGCAAATGCAGAAGGGGCAATTGCCCTGGCAACCAAGTTGATGATCATCCCAAAAAAGATACTAAAAAACAACCACACCGCGATTCCCGACAAAGCCGAAGTAGCCGCCTGGCGGAATTTGACAGAGAAAAAGATCGACAAATTCAGCCAGAACGCCACATATAAAATACTTAGTATTAAAAAGAAAATGATCCGTAAAAACTCCTCTGCGGTAGGGGGGATCCCAATGGTGACCAGGCCAAGCCCCATGACCAAAAAACCAAGCGAAAAGAACATGACGCTGACCATGATCAGCGCAGCTATGAATTTCGCATTCAGAATATAATCGCGGTAAATGGGCTGCGACAATAACCGGCTGAGCGTGCCTTTGTTCTGTTCCGAATTGATGGTATCGAATCCTAAACCAATTCCCAAAAGCGGGCCAAGGAAACTGATAAAAACAAGAAATGAAGGTAAACTGCCATCGGATATTGTAAACAACTTCAGAAAGAAGAACGTCCCTTCCAGATCATTCGGCTTTATGGCTTTTGACATACTTGAAAGTGCCGTGTACATTGATCCCATACAGGTAAGGGCAATGAGTGCGGCCAGAATGATAAACTTCCAGCTCCTGAAATAATCCGATATCTCTTTCCCCACGATCACCCAAAATGGACGGGAGGCCTGATATTCCTTTTCAGTTCGCACGAACAGCTTCAACCCTGAAAACCATTGCCCTTTTTTTTCAGCAGAAAATAAAGTAGTTTTTCCATTCATGATTTTATCCCTCCTTCAAAATAACGGTTATAAATATCATCAAGCCCGTATTCTTTTTTGTTTAGGTAGTTCAACCCAACGCCTGCCTCCACAATTTTTTTGGCAATTACGGCTGACAAGTCCCGGGAACATTCAACCTGAAAGAGCCCATTTTGTTGCGAAACAGAAGAAATACCTTCAACCGGCAGCAATACGTCTTTCAACCAAGCGGCAGAATACTTCCCATTGGAAGAAGCTGTTGGCGCAATACCGGCTTCGATCAGATAAAGGCTGTTGGTGAACAATTTTTTCGACAGCGATTCAATATCCCCAAAAGCTTGCAGTTTTCCTTCAACAAAAATCCCGACACGGTCGCATACCTGCTGTACCTGGTGTAAATGGTGCGATGAAAACAGGACTGTCAGCCCTTTTTCATTCCGAAGTTCGACAATCAAATCCAGAAACTCCCGCACCCCTTTCGGATCGATTCCCGAGGTTGGCTCGTCCAAGATAATTACCTCCGGCTCTTTGATCAGCACCTCGGCAAGCCCAAGCCGCTGGCGCATGCCCCTCGAATATTTACCGGTCTTTTTGTTTGCCACATCTGTTAAACCGACCCTTATAAGCAATTGCGCGGCTTTTTCCCTGGCAACTTTTTCTGGGATACTATTTAAGCGTGCAGTATATAAAATATTCTCCAAGCCGGTCATGTCGTCATAAAAGCCAACGTCTTCAGGCAAATAGCCAACCCTGCGTTTCACCTCGATTGGATTGGTGGTCGAATTGATCCCACATACCTTAACTGATCCCGATGATGGCTCTGTCAGCCCGAGCATCATTAAAATAGTAGTCGATTTGCCGGCGCCGTTGGGACCAAGCAACCCAAATATTTCACCTTTTTCCACGCTCAGTCCGAGTTGGTCAACGGCTGTAAACGAATCGTACTTTTTAGTCAGCCCAGCCAGTTCGATAATCGGATTGGCCATGATTTACCTCCTTCCGTATTTCCTAAATAAATAATATACCATTCCAAGCGCGGCAACGATGACCAGGACACCAACCCATCCCCAAAGCATAGAGGTCCGGACAGAAACCCTAAAGGCTATTTTAGAAGAGGTTTCCGGGGTTTTAGCTTCGATGTTAGTCACATAATCCCCGGGAATTGCTTTTTTATCCGCTTTTATCGTGGCAAAAGCCGTGGCATCTTGCCCAGGCAAAAGTTTATCAATCTTTTTTGGGTCGAATTCAACAGACCAATTGGCAGGGGACGTGGCTTTGAGGTCGATTCCGGTAAGCTCGGAAGATCCTGTGTTTCTAACTACAAGTTCCAGCTTTTTTTCGTCACCAGCAGTAACGTGTGTGCTTAATAAGCCCGTTGGCGTAGTCAGTTCCATTGAAAAAGAACCGGTAACAACCACTTCCAGTTCCAGCTTGGCCGAAGTTGAACCGGTGACGGCACGCACCGGAATTTTATACGTTCCGGCAGCCACTTCGCCAGGTGGTTTGATTTCAATATCAACATCTTTTGTTGTGTTGGCCTCCAGCTCAACCGATGTCACCTGCTTATAGTTGGCTTTAAAGCTGATGTCCCAGCCACGCGGATGGTCAGCCATCAGTGCGTACAACTGTTTCTCAGGTGTCCGGTTTTTCAGGTTTGCCTTAAAGGAGAACGATGACTTGGAATTGCCCTGCATATTGGGCTGGTCACTTGTAAGTTCCGATTCATTGGATCCTTTCTCCGATACATTGATCACCAGGGGCAAAGAACCCAAACTGCCGGCCATGACCGTGAAGCGGTAGTTTCCTTTATTTACCTGGTAGGGAACCTCCACCTTCAGGTTAAGTGTCTTCTTTTCCCCGGGCAGCACTGCAAGCTGTCCAATACTCATTCCTCCCGATTTAAAACTGTAACTCCAACTCCGGGGAATACCGGTAACCGAAATCTCTCCATTCTGAAGATCTTTGCTGTCATTAATGGCGTCAATCGAATAATCAATTGATTGTCCGGGTGAAACAGAAATTTTGGTGTAAGGGGTGTACAAAGTCGTGCCTTCAGCAAAAACGGCGCGATAATTAGTGAACATCATTCCTACAATCATCAATAGGAACAGATTTGATCCTTTTGTGCGTAATAACATAAGAATTCCTCCATAATTTTTTTGTGGTTAGAAGATACGGGGTACAATTTTAGGAATTATCAACGTTCGGTGAATGTTAAAATATTTAAAAAAATTTTAACAAACTTTTAAAACGTTGTTGGACATCAATAGTCGCATCCCTTCAGTTAAACCATAATTATGGCATCATTTTTTGCTGAATTTTTCGGTTATCTTTACGGCATGAAGCTTTCGGTTGTCATCGTAAATTATAACGTGAGGTACTTTCTGGAGCAGTGCCTTTATGCCGCAAAAAAAGCTTGCTCGTCCATAGAAGCAGAGATTTTCGTGGTTGACAACAATTCGGTTGATGGTTCGTGTCAGTTGGTGCGTGAAAAACTTCCAGATATTAGACTGATTGAAAACTATGACAACAAAGGCTTTTCAAAAGCCAACAACCAGGCCATTCGGCTAGCCAAAGGCGATTACATCTTATTGCTCAATCCGGACACCATTGTTGAAGAAGACAGCCTTATGAAGTGCCTCCATTTTATGGATGAGCATCCGGAAGCCGGCGGACTGGGCGTGAAAATGATTGATGGGAAGGGACGTTTTCTACCTGAATCGAAACGCGGTCTGCCAACTCCATTGGTTGCCTTCTACAAAATTTTTGGCTTGTCCAGCCTTTTTAGTCACTCCAAACGTTTTGCCCGCTACTACCTAGGACACCTGGACAAAGACCAAACCCACGAAGTTGATGTTTTAGCGGGCGCTTTCATGATGTTGCGCCGTTCGGTTTTAAATGAAATTGGCTTATTGGATGAAACTTTTTTCATGTATGGCGAAGACATTGACCTTTCGTATCGAATCTCCCAGGCAGGTTTCAAAAACTATTATTTTTCCGGCACAACCATTATCCACTACAAAGGCGAAAGTACAAAAAAAGGCAGCATCAACTACGTAAAGGTCTTTCATCAGGCGATGATCATTTTTGCACGAAAGCACTTTTCGAAGGGTCGTGCCGATATTTTTGCCATGTTAATCAACCTGGCTATCTACTTTCGGGCTTTCTTGGCCGTTCTCAGCCGAATGACCAAAGCTGTTTTTTTTTCAATCATCGACATCTTACTCATTTTCATTGGTTTTTCATGGTTGCTACCCTACTGGGAAAAGTTGAACTATACACCGGATTTTTATCCTTCAACCTTTCTGCAGTTGGTTGTGCCCATTTATATTTTGATTTGGATTTCGGGGATTTGGCTCGCCGGAGGATACGATAAACCAATCAAGATCCTACCGCTTTTTAAAGGACTGCTTTGGGGAAGTATTGGCATTTTGATTTTTCATTCGCTGGCACCCGAAAGCCTACGATTTTCGCGGGTACTCATTCTGTTGGGTTCCGCATGGGCCATGATCAACCTGCTGGGCTCTCGCTACCTGCTTAGCCATAGCAATTCGCGACAAGCCCGTTTCGCCCAAAACAGGGCGAAACGGGTCGTCATCATTTCTGAACTAAATGAAGCCACACGCATCAGCGAATTGATCCAGCATCCGTGCCTGAAAATCAATATCGTAGGGATTATTCAGCCCAATCGTGATCATGCTGCTACCAACTTCTTGGGAAACCTAAGTCAGCTTGAGGAAATCATTCGAATCCATAAGATTGAGGAACTTATCTTTAGCGCAACCGATTTGCCTTCTCAGCAAATTATTAAAACCATGCTCGATTTAAGCAAATTGAACATCGAATATAAAATTGCACCTCCGGATAGTTTATCCATTATTGGGAGCAACTCGATTGACACAACCGGCCACTTATACATGGTTGAGATGAACGTCATTACAAAAGGAAGCAACCTACGTCGCAAACGCCTGTTCGACATGACTACCAGCCTCTTTCTTCTGATAACTTACCCATTTATTTTCTGGACCATTCACAACAAAACCGGATTTTTTACCAATATTTTGAAGGTGCTTTTCGCATCAAAAAGCTGGGTTGGCCTGACCCAAAACAACAAAAGGGAAGCTGAACTCCCGAAAATAAAAGCCGGCGTATTAAGCCCCGCAGACAAACTCCAAGATGAACTTTCTGAAACAGAAATAAGTAAGATTAACATGGTCTATGCAAAAAATTACAGCATCACGCAGGATGCGCTTATTATTTTGCAAGGCTGGAAAAACTTAGGACGATGACATTAAACAAACTGGCACACGGACAAATCAGGTTTCGGTCATTGGAGCCGGAAGATCTAGAAATTATTTACCAGTGGGAAAATGATCCCAAAATATGGCAGGTGAGCAACACGCTAACTCCTTTTTCTCGCTACATTTTAAAACAGTACATTGAAGAATCTCACCGCGATATTTTCGACACCAGACAACTCCGGATGATGATTGAAGACTCAACTGGTCGCGCAGTTGGCGCAATCGACTTGTTTGACTTTGATCCGTTTCATCAGCGAGCCGGTATCGGTATCTTAATCTACAATAAAGAGGATCAGGGCAAAGGCTTTGCAACCGACGCTTTGCGACTGATGGCTTTGTACGCAACGAAAGTATTGGGACTGCACCAGTTGTATGCCAACATTACGGTCGACAATCAGACCAGCATCCACTTATTCAAAAAAAATGGTTTTGAATTCGTTGGAACAAAAAAAGACTGGATTAAAACTTCGGACAGCTGGCTCGATGAAGAACTTTACCAACTTTTGCTATAATAGCTGGTTAAATATTGGGATTTCCTTCAAAAAAACATATGACTGCTTCTCTAGGTTAACCAGGCAACAGTAATGGTTTAATCCGTTCGAGACAATCAGATACGGAACCTGAAAAGTCATGTTGTACCGGGTAATCTGATCAAAAGTCCGCTGGGTAATTTTTACCGATGGCGCTTTAAATTCAACCAAAATTAAAGGCTTTCCGGTTCGGTCGTAAACCAGTAAATCAGCCCGGAACTGATTTTGATTGATCTTCAATCCCGTTTCAATCGCCATTAGCGAAGCCGAAAATTGTTTTTCTCCAATTAAATATTGAATGAAATTCTGCCTTACCCACTCTTCCGGAGTAAGTACGACCAGCTTCTTTCGGATTTCATCAAATATCAAATTTTTGCCATCTTGCTGGTCGATACGAAACGGATATGTTGGTAAATTTAATTGGGTAAACATATTTAGCTGACACAAAGTTGTATTTTTGTAAAACCTTGCTCCGGAACGAAATTCACGCAGCCTGATTTTCGTTCAAAAGTGCAAAAAAAATTCTTCTCCCGATGAAAACGAAAAAGGAAATTGTTAACAATTGGTTGCCCCGCTATACTGGGCGCAAACTGGAAGACTTTGCTGATTACATCCTGCTAACCAACTTCCAGCTGTATGTTGAGATGTTTGCTGAGCAATTTAAGGTACCCATTTTGGGGATTAACCAAAATATGCCCAACGCCTCGAATGGCGATATTACCATCATCAATTTTGGCATGGGCAGCCCAAATGCGGCAACAATCATGGACCTGCTGAGTGCCATCAAACCCGAAGGCGTTTTGTTTTTAGGGAAATGCGGGGGTCTGAAGCGCAAAAACAAGTTGGGCGATCTGATCCTGCCTATTGCCGCAATCCGCAGCGACGGCACTTCGGACGACTATTTGCCGCCTGAAATTCCGGCGCTTCCCGCCTTCAGCTTGCAGCGTGCTGTTTCAAGCGCCATTCGCGAAAACCGAATGGATTACTGGACAGGCGTAGTTTATACCACCAACAAGCGTGTTTGGGAGTATGATGCCCGATTTAAAAAGTATCTTTACAAAACCCGAGCAATGGCCATCGACATGGAAACAGCAACCATTTTCACGGTTGGTTTTGCGAACCAAATACCAACCGGCGCCTTGCTTTTAGTTTCGGATCAACCCATGATTTCCACGGGGATAAAAACCGAAGCCAGTGACAAAACCGTGACTACAAACTTTGTGGAAAACCATGTCAAAATTGGCATTGATGCGTTAATGGAAATCAAAAACAACGGACGGTCAGTCAAACATTTACGATTTTAAACGTTCATTATAACTATGGATTACGAAGATATTTTAGTCAATTTGAAGAAAAAAATCTACCATCCCGTTTACTTTTTAATGGGAGAAGAAAGCTATTTCATCGATCAGATTACAGATTACATTAGTAAAAACGTGCTGACTGATGCAGAAAAAAGCTTCAACCAACATGTTTTGTACGGAAAAGACACTGACGTAAACACCATTATCACCCACTCCCGGAGGTTTCCCATGATGGCCAATCACCAGGTTGTGGTGGTAAAAGAAGCTCAAAACATCAAAAAAATTGAAGAGCTCGAACCGTACATCAAAGCACCGCTCACCTCCACCATCCTGGTTATCAGCTACAAATACAAAACCATCGATAAAAGAAAGAGCTTTGCCAAGCAACTGGGGAAAAGCTGCGTGCTTTTTGAATCGAAAAAAATCTACGAGAACAAACTTCCAGCCTGGATTAACAGTTACCTATCGGCCCACAATTACAGCATTGCACCGCAGGCTGCGGCCATGCTGGCCGAATACTTGGGAACCGATCTCAGCAAAGTATCCAACGAGCTCAACAAGCTTATTATCACCTTACCCGAAGGAACAAAAATTGCTCCCGAACATATTGAGAAGAACATTGGGATCAGCAAAGATTACAACATTTTTGAGCTCCAGAACGCTTTGTCGGAACGAAACGTTTTGAAAAGCAATCAAATCATCAACTATTTTGCAGCTAACCCTTCTTCCAATCCGATGACGCGAACCATTGCCAGCTTATACTATTATTTCATGAAAATCCTGACCTTGCACTTTCTGACGGACAAGTCCCCCAATGCTGTTGCCTCAGCACTTCAGGTCGCACCATATTTTGTACGTTCATATATGGATGCGGCCAAAGTGTACAATCCGAAAAAGCTGGTTGCCATTATGGAAACCTTACGCGAATATGATATGAAATCAAAGGGTTTTGGCAATGTATCGACCTCTGCTGGCGACCTTCAAAAAGAAATGATTTATAAAATTTTACACTAGAATAAATACGCATGACAATAATTATCATTGCTATTACAGCCCTTGTTTCCATCATTACCTTTAGCCGGCCCGACCTCATGGGTAAACTCCAGTTTAACGCCAGCAAAGTGGTTCACAAACATGAGTACTACCGGCTTTTCTCTCATGGTTTTGTGCATGCCAACTGGGAACACCTCATTGTAAACATGATTGTTCTGTTCTCTTTTGGACGTGCTATTGAAATGTATTTTGAGTATGGTTTTGGCCGGATGGCGAATGCCTATTTTCTCGTTTTGTATTTTGGAGGAATGCTCGTTTCCAACGTTTATGCCTTATATAAACACCGGAATAATTTTTATTACAATGCCGTGGGCGCATCGGGTGCTGTTTCAGCGGTATTATTTGCGGCCATCTTTTTTGAGCCCTGGAACAAGATTTATTTTTTCGGCGTTTTGCCCATTCCGGGGATTGTTTTTGCCGGGCTTTACCTGGCCTATTCCTATTACATGGGTCGAAAACAAAATGACAACGTGGCTCACGATGCCCATTTTCTGGGGGCAGTCTTCGGCTTTGTCTTCCCCATTCTACTCAACAGCAGCCTGTTTCAACGATTTATGGACAAGCTATTTATGGTGATCTAGTAAAACCCTTAATGTCAGGCATATTTGCCTGGGTGCCATTCATTTAATCGAAAAGAAAAGATCGAAATGTCAGACAGCTTCCTTTTAATTGACGGCCAATTTTTTCAAAATTCGGAGCAGCAATTTGCGATGAGTCTGTTTGAAGGGGTGATTTTTGAAGAACACATTCGTGCTGTTCGAAACCTGATGCCATTCTGGAACCAGCACTTAAATTTGATAGCTCTGAAGCTGAAGCTATTCAACCAGCCAATTCCCCAGTTTCTAGTATCTAGAGGAAAGGAACTTAAACGACAAATTGAACGCACCCTGGTCAAAAACAAATTATTCCGAAGCGCCCTTATACACATCTATTTTATCCAAGATGAGAACGGAATTTCCTACCTCATCAAAACAGATGAGATGGATGCCATGGATTACCAATTCAACCAGACGGGGCTAAAAGTTGGCCTGTTCGACAAAATTCCAAAAGGGATTTCGCCATTATCTTCGTTAGATCTGGGATCGGCACCGTTGTGGAAGATTGTGAATGCTAAATTGAAACCCTCAACGTTTGATGAGCTGCTTCTCATGAATGACGAAGCATCAATACTGGAGGCACCTTCAAAAAATATTTATACCCTGAAAGAAAATACATTGCTCACTCCAGCCCCACAAACCGGAGCCTACATTGATATCAGCCAGCAAAAAATTCAACTGATCAGTGAACGATTGAAAATTGACTTTCAATTTACCGATCAGTTGAATGAGGAAACTCTTCTACAGGCTGATGAACTTTTTTTAGTTAATTCGATTGAAGGGATTCGTTGGATCAAAGCATTCAGAAATAAGCGGTACTTCAACAAGGAAATCAAGAAGATTCATCAGGAATGGAACAGATTGCTCCTAATTTAAGGAAGGGTTTTCGGGGAAATTTTCCCAAAGAATGTATTTGCCGCCAATATCGCGAACGGCTTGTACCCACATACTTTTGGGTTTGCGATCAACCATGATCAGGTTTTCTTTAATTTCAGAAACCAGCCATGAATTTCCCTTAATCTCTTCCTCCAATTGGCCATTATCCCAACCCGAATACCCCAGAAAGAAACGAATTTGGTCAGGCAAAATCAATCCTTCACGAATGAGTTTTTTCACCTCATCAAAGTCGCCTCCCCAGTACATGTTCTCCTTCACATGAATACTTCCGGGGATTAATTGTCCAAGGGAATGGATAAAGTAGATGGTATCGGTACTCACCGGACCTCCGATATAAACTTCAGCCTCAAAATCAGGGAAATCACCCAAAATTTCATTCACTGGATAGTCAATCTTCTTATTCAAAATAAAACCAATCGCCCCCTTATCGCTATGAGCAACCAACAACACAATCGAGCGGTTAAAATAGCTCCCTGGAAGGAATGGCTCAGCAATCAGTATTCTTCCTTTTTCAGGTGCTACGTGATTGCTTTCAATTTTAAACAGATTGGTATCCAAGTTCATCATTGTCAAAATTCTGATTCAATTTATGAAAAAACAACCATTAAACAAACAGTTTTTTTGTATTAGCAAAAATTAAGCCGATTTTTCACAGGCATTTCCCATCCCATTGGTTAAGAAATAGATCGAATCTAATTCGGGAAAACGATTGAAGGTTAATCCTCTTCTACAATCAGGAAAACATCTTCGTTCTCCTTTCTCATCAAAAACTCCTCGCGGGCAAATTTCTCCAGGTTAGTCAGACTGGTTTGAAGTTCTTGGATTTTGCGCTTATCTGAAACAATTTTGTTTCTCAAATACGACTCCTGTTCCGTTAGCTGAACCAGTTTCCGCTTATTTTGAAAATGCTGCAATATGCTGTTCTCTTCATCAAAGAAGCCAACCCATAACACGAACAACGCCAATACGATTCCGTATTTTGTTCGCAGCCGACCCCAGATAAATAATAACACTGTCTTCATTGATTCAAATTTCTCTCCTGCCAAAAGTAACGGATATTCGTCCAAAAAAAAAGGAGATGAACAAAATCATCTCCTTAAATAATATATCCGAGCTTTCTATTCGTTATCCGGCAGGAAACTTGGATACATATAATCGTGTGGTGGTACAAAGTTTTCTTTGATCGTCCGGATGGAAGTCCATCGCAGAAAATTAAAAACTGAACCCGCTTTATCATTCGTCCCTGACCCACGTGCACCACCAAATGGCTGCTGACCAACAACGGCACCTGTTGGTTTGTCGTTGATGTAAAAATTACCGGCAGCATTCTCCAGTCGTTTGGTAATCTTCTCAATATTGTAGCGGTCTTGCGACATAACAGCCCCGGTTAACGCGTAGATTGACGATTTATCCAAGATGTTTAATGTTTCATCCATCTTTTCATCTTCATATACATAAACCGTTAATACCGGCCCAAACAATTCTTCAACCATGGTTTCATAGTCCGGCCTTTCAGCCAAAATCACTGTTGGCTCAATAAAGTAACCAACCGACTTGTCACAGTTTCCGCCGAAAATCACCTCGGCATCTTCATCAGCTTTCGCCCGATCGATAAAACCAGCCAGCTTATCAAATGACGATTCATCAATCACCGCATTAACAAAGTTCGTAAAATCTTCGGGTGGTCCCATTTTAACAGTGGACAACGCCTTGCCCACACGCTCTTTCACATCATCCCAAATACTTTTGGGTACATAGCAACGCGAAGCCGCTGAGCATTTTTGCCCTTGATATTCGAAAGCACCGCGCACCATCGCAATGGCAAGCGCCTGGCGATCAACGGTAGTATCAGCAAAAATAAAGTCTTTACCTCCGGTTTCTCCTACAATGCGTGGGTATGACTTATATTTATAAATATTTTCGCCAATCGTTTTCCAGATTCCCTGGAAAACACCGGTTGATCCTGTAAAGTGAATTCCGGCAAACTCAGGATGCTCAAAAACGACTTTGGCAGCAACCGGACCTGAAACGTAAACCAGATTGATGACGCCGTCAGGCAATCCAGCCTCTTGTAAAATTTCCATAATAACGGCTGCCGAGTAAATGGCTGTTTTCGAAGGTTTCCATACAGCCACGTTTCCCATCATGGCAGGAGCCACAGGTAAATTGCCCGCAATTGAAGTAAAATTAAAAGGAGTCAACGCAAAGACAAAGCCTTCCAACGGACGAAACTCATTGTAGTTCCAGATTCCAGCAGCTGACTCGGGTTGCATCTTATAAATATCGGTCATGCATTTTACTCCAAACCGGTAAAAATCGGCCAATTCACAGGCAGCATCAATTTCGGCCTGAAAAGCGTTCTTCGACTGTCCCAACATGGTGGCTGCATTCAATTTATCACGGTATGGTCCGGCCAGCAGATCAGCTGCTTTCAGGAAAATGGAAGCCCGGTGTTGCCAACTCATGGCAACCCACTTCTCCCGTGCATCCAATGCCGAATCGATAGCCATTTGTACATGCGATTCATCACCCTGATAATAATACCCTAAAGTATGTTTGATCTCATGCGGAGGTGCAATCCGAATCCGACGATCTGTGGTCACTTCCCGGCCTCCGATAATCATCGGAATTTCAACTTCAGAACTGCGAAGTTCAGCAATTTTTGCTTTTAATGACACTCGTTCCGGAGACCCCGGAGCATAACTTTTTACCGGCTCATTTTTGGCAACCGGCACATTAAAAAACCCTTTTGGCATAACAACTTATTTTAATAATTTTTGGTATTCCCTTAAAAAACAAAACTATAGAATCAAAAAGAGCTTTTTACTAATAAATATCAGTTTTAAAAAAAGAGCCAACTATATCCTCAGGGTCAACGCATTTAATTTGTGATTAATTTCAGCAGGAACTTGTTGTCCCAGCCAGCCCTGAGCCTTTTTGATTTGAGGCTTCCCTTGGAGCCGTTCTTTTTCAATATATTAAGGGCAATTTTGTTGACAAGGGCAAAGTTTTGGGCTGCCATCCCGGCCCTCTTTCTTTGGCTGTCCTCCCCAAAAGTCATGTCCAGTGTCCAGTGCAATGAGTTTTCCACGCCCCAGTGCATCCTGATATATTGGTTAAAACGATCAGCCGAGGCATTCAAACTACTGATGTAGTAACGGGTCTCATGTTCGATTTTGTCACGGACAATCCGTTGGGTAGTAATTTTTATAATACTTGACAGTCCTTCCCATTTTTCCTTCCCGTGCAAAAACTCCAGGTCGTTGATCACTTCACACTTGCGTGTTTCTATCCGTCCGTGTCCTTTTTCGGCCACTTCGTGAATTGAATCAGGTTGCTGCACCCGGAAAATGCTTTCGGTTTCCTCCCTTAATTCTTTTTGGTTCCCTTTTAAGGCCAGGATATAATCTCCCTTTCCTCCCACAATGGCTTCAGCTATTTTGGTTTGTGTGCCCATAGCGTCAATGGTTACAATGCAGCCTTCGATATCCAGAATCTCCAGCAATAAAGGGATGGTGGTGATTTCGTTGGATTTCCCCTCCGATTTGCATTGTCCAAGCACCAGCCCGTTGTAGCCGGCCCAGGCATTGACCAAGTGGACCGGAGACTGGCCGTGAAAAGTGTCTTTTGATCCCCTTGCCGTTTTCCCGTCAATGGCAATCAACTCCAGGTCAATATCTTTATCCTTCAGCGAAGCGGCCCATTGGGCAAACAGCTTCTCAAATTTTTTGGGATTGAGCATCGAAAAAACCCGGTTGATCGTATCGTGTGAGGGGATGCCATTGGGTAGTTTCAGGAAGGTTTTTAAAAAATCGACCTTGGTTTTCCCGAACAACTTGATCGAGTCCCACGACTCCGCCCCACATAAGACTGCAATGATGGCCAGGATAACAATATCCAACAACAGGTGCTTCTTGTTTCGTTTTATTCTTGGATCGTTCAATCCTGAAAAGTGTTTGTGCAATGATGTTTCCATAGTATCTTGTTTTCCACCAAAACTGGGAAACTACTGGCTGAATGCAGTACCACGGGAAGGACAAGTTATTGACATTCAAAGATGGACATATCAACAAACATTCAAAAAAATTTGGTTTTCACAATTTAAACCCGGATTCATGTTGATAACCTGTGAACAAACCCCACTCAAAAACTATTTTTTTCAAAAGTCATGCGTTGGCCCTGACTATATCCTCCTCAAAACCTATTCTCACCTAAATTTTACTATATTTAGTGCTATTTTTAACGGCACAAATTCTTCATGCTTAAAGCAATTTATCACTTCATTACAAAGCCCTATCTCCTTGAATCAGGTGAAGATAAACGAAAGATAGCCGGACTTCACATCATTCTATTTTTAGGGCTACTCTATGCATTAATTGAGTTAATGCTTTCTCTTTTAGGCTTTCAGGTTAACGAATGCATTCCGGGCAATGTGTCTTTATTAACAATAAGTCTTGTTGGATTATATTGTCTGCGTAATGCCCAACCGAATTGTGCTGTCAGCACGATTTTCATGTTTCCGCTGGTCATTTACTTCTTCTATATTTCAGCCCAATATGCTACTCACCCTGTAAAAAGCAGTATTCCATACACGATGTGGTCATTGGGTCCGGGCTTTCTATTCCTGCTTCTTTTCAGTCGAAAAAGCGAGAAAAACCTGCTCTTGTATTTTGGAATTAGTTTATTAACGATTGGTTTTCATTTATATCAGGCAGAACGACTTGAAGATGCTTTATCCCTGTATTGGCCTACACCAGAGCTCATCCTGAATCCGTTCGCGACAATTTCACTTGCGTTTGTCGCTACATTCCTGGTTGCTGTCAATTTTGAGTTGAACCTGAAAGAATTGCGAACAAGAGTGTTGGAAACCGACCAGCAAATCAATAAGACCGTAAAGTCTTTCCAACAAGGCGTACTGCTCGTGCAACTGGAGCAAGACGAAATGAACAATCCCACCGGATTAAAAATTCTGAAAACCAATCCGGCCTTTCAAAAAATGTTTAAGGTCAATCCACGTGAATTACACCAAGTAAATGCCGATGTGGTTTTCCCAAAAGTTTTTCGCAACTCGTTCGACTGGAATAATTATTACCTACACACAAAAAACAGGCACCGCACAGAGCTTTACGTTGAGCATCTGGAGAAATGGTTTGAAGTTTTCTCTCTGCAACCGGCTCCAAATCAAATAGCCAGTATTTTTTATGACATCACTACCCAACACCACACCATTGATTCGTTGCAGGAAAGCCGCAAGCGATACAAAGTTTTGCTTGAAGCCATTCCCGACATCTTTTTCATCATCGACAAAGATGGAGTCTACATGGATTTTGTGATTAAGGAATCGGAGCTCCTCCAGATTAATGCCGACGATATTGTTGGGAACTCAATCTTTGAAGTGGGCTTTTCGGAAAAAATGTCACGCAAAATATTTCAATGTATTCAGGATGCCATTAACCGAGACTCCATTGAAACCATTGAATATGCGCTGGAAGTAAAAAAAGGCACGGCCATGTTTGAAATGCGAATTGCACGCCTGGATGACAATTCGGTGATCTCGATTGCTCGTGATATTACGAAACGGAAAGTCGCTGAGATACGGCTGGAAGAAGCCAAACTTAAAGCCGAAGAAGCCGATCAGCTCAAATCGGCCTTCCTTGCCAATATCTCTCATGAGATTAGGACACCGATGAATGCCATTATTGGATTTTCAAAGATGGTTGGATCACCCGACTTTGATTTGGAAGAGAAAGACCGCTTCATTGATATTATTGTCAGTAATGGCAAGTTACTGATGGAGATGATTAACGACATGATCAGCCTGTCGAAAATTGAAAGTAACCAGGTGAAGGTGAAGGAGGGTTTCTGCAAAGTCAACGACTTGATGGTTGAACTCTACCGGCAATACAGCTTTGATTTGACTTCGAAGCCAATCCGTCTGAAACTGAACAATCAAAATGCCAATCCGAAGTTTGGCGTAACAACAGACAAGTACTTGCTGGAAGAAATCTTGAGAAAACTACTCGACAATGCCGTTAAATTTACCAACCAGGGAGAAATTGAATTTGGCTATCGAATGGAAGGGAAAGACCGACTAATGTTTTTTATTAATGACACGGGTATTGGCATTGATAAAGAACAGATTAAACGGATATTTGAGCGATTCCACCAAATTGATAATAAAACCACCCGGAAATACGAAGGAACAGGACTGGGCCTTGCAATCGCCCAGCATTACAGCATGCTCCTGGGTGGAAACATTGAAGTGAATTCGATGATTGACAAAGGTTCTGAATTCTATTTCAGCATTCCGTTTAAAAACGGAGACGGAACCCTGCAGGTGGTGCGCTAAAAATCAGCATTTAAAATCTGATAACCAACCAACTGGTCATATCTCCCCGATATTCCCCGGTAGTATACTAATATCTGGTATTCATTTTCTGTTTCGTAATGGGTCCCTTCAATTACAGTTTCATCCGCTTTCAGCGAACCTTCCGGAACATAGACGTATTGATAATTGTAGTATCCCTGCTTCAGCAACAAGGTAAGCTCATAGGTTGCCTGTTCATAATTCCAGGTCATTTCGTTGCTTTTGTTGACATTCCAATCGGTTAAGGCTCCCATAACATTGACCGTCCCACCAACCAGTTGCGCTTCAAGCGGCAAAGTGAAATGGACAAAAAAGTAGTCACTCTCGGTGTCATAATCCTCTACCCGATCCTGACTTTCAACAACAAAATTACCGTTCATTTCGCGGTAGCCAAAATATTTTTTGTTCGACCTCAGCTCATCCGGATGCAGAGTGACATGATAGTAGGGTCGGTGAAAACTGGTTTCCAGAACATTCTCTCCATTGTAGCGGCGGGTGCGAATATCAAAATAGCGGTATTCATTTCCCCCCGGAAAAACATTCTCCTTGTCATAATCATACGCCAACTCGCTTTCGCAGATAAACAGTGGCTTTAGGTCACGAATAGCCGTATCCCAACGTCGGTTTTTCATCACCACCACCTTGACTTCGTCACGCGGATTGACCAGACGCAAGTTAGAATGGTTGATCGTAAAATCGACTTCCTGATTATCGCCTTTAAAAGAATCGAAAGTAGCACGTTTCACAACACCCGAGACATTCACTTTTTGATCGAGCACATGAAACCGGCGGGTAAGCACCAGATTCTCCTTGTCTCCTTCTTCATAAACCACCAACGCGTAATTTCCCGAACGCGTTGGCTGAACTTTCTCATTCGGAATCCGAATCAGGTAATTGACATATGTCATCGTAGTATTAAAACTGGGTGCGTAATCGTCCACCGGATTGTCATAAAAACCCTCCAAATACTCATTCTGCAGAATGAAGGATTCATTCCAGTCAGCATCACAGTGAATGAGTGTATAATAATAATTTCTAGGTTCGTCCGATAAATCATCAAACTTAAAAACAAGTCCGGCTGGTGTTCCCAATTCATACACAGGATAGCTCAATTCAAAGCCTTCACGATAGGCTTGTACCGATTTTATTTCTTCTTTGAATACCGCATTCTCGTAATCATACTCAATCCTTTCCTGCGCCAACGAACTTAACGTTAAAATAACACCGGCAATTATGATGATCAGAGGGGAAAAAAACTTCATTTGTTTTATCTTTTTCACGTGTATTTAAACATTTAAGTGGTTTCTAAACTTTGGGGGAACAGCATATTCAAACTTGGTAACGGTTAAACGTATATAAATATTTCTATTCGTCTAAGTTTATGAAACAAAGATTGGGAGAAGTTTTTTAAATATGTACTTTTGCCAGCCTAAAATAATAACCACAACAAGGGATTACCATGTCAAAGCATTTTAAATTGAAACGCGGATTCAATATCCGGCTGAAAGGAGCTGCTGATGCGGTTCTTGAGGATGCTCCCGCACCAAAATCAGTCGCCCTTAAGCCAACTGATTTTTTAGGCTTGACTCCAAAGTTAAGCGTGAAAGCTGATACCCCGGTAAAAGCTGGTGATGCCCTCTTCTTCGACAAATACAACCCTGAAATTTTATTTACGTCTCCGGTTAGTGGAACGGTACATGCCGTGAACCGTGGAGAACGACGCAAGATTTTAGAGATTGTTGTTGAACCTGACGGGAAAAACGAGCACTGTGAATTCACCAAAGCTGATCCTTCCAAGTTGTCTCGCGAGGAGGTTCGTGACCAACTGCTTAAGAGCGGCTTATGGCCGTTCCTCAAACAACGTCCATACGGCATTTTGGCAAAACCATCGGTTGTTCCAAACAACATTGTTATTTCGGCATTTGATTCGGCGCCACTTGCTGTTGACTTTGACTTTCTGTTTTCAAAAGAAAAGTCAGCACTTCAAACTGGAATTGATGCTGTTAAGAAGCTGACCGACGGAAAAATTTACTTGGGGCTTTCACCCAAGCAATCATCCGGCGTTTTTGCATCGCTTAAAAATATTGAGACCAATACCTTTGAAGGTCCGCATCCAGCAGGAAATGTAGGCATCCAGATCAGTAAAATCTGCCCGATCGGGAAATCCGATATCATTTGGACGTTGAGCCCGCAAGCCCTGGTGTTTATAGGCCGCTTATTTGAAACCGGCAAACTGGATCTCAGTAAAACCATTGCTTTGACTGGTTCGGAAGTAAAAGGACCAAAATACTACAAAACGATCCACGGCACCCTACTGACAAGTTTATTGAAAGGCAAAACAAAGAATGAGGTGAATGAGCGGATCATCAGCGGGAACGTATTGACTGGAACAAAAATTGATACCGACGGCTACCTGGGCTATTTTGATCAGCAAATCACCGTTATTCCAGAAGGTGATGAATACGAGTTCATGGGATGGGCCGTTCCTGGGGTTGATAAATTCTCGGCCAGCAAAGCATTCTTCTCTAAATTATTCCCCAAAAAAGAATATGTGTTGAACGCAAATCTGCACGGCGGAGAACGAGCTTTTGTCCTCTCTGGTCAATACGAAAAATTCCTTCCAATGGATATTCTGCCGGTTCACTTGCTCAAATCAATCTTAGTTAACGACATTGACAAGATGGAACAACTGGGCATTTACGAGTTAGTTGAAGAAGATCTGGCGCTTTGCGAATATGCCTGTACATCAAAAATAAAAGTACAGGAAATCCTGCGCGAAGGGATTAACTCGATGATTAAAGAACTAGGATAACCGATCGAATTGCTTGAAACAAAATAGATAATTCAATGAAAGCGTTAAGAAACTTTTTTGAAAAGACGAAGCCACATGTACAGAAAGGCGCCAAATACCATTGGTTGCATTCTACTCACGATTCGTTCTTTACTTTGGCCTTCGTTCAGAAAAATACCTCCAAATCAGGAACTCATATTCATGATTATATTGATTTGAAGCGGACCATGGGAATCGTGGTTATGGCTCTTGTCCCAGCTTTATTAATGGGAATGTACAATATTGGCTACCAGCATTTCGGTGCACTCGGGCAACTGGAAACCGCCGCCTTCTTCGACCTGTTCCTTTTTGGACTGTGGAAAGTATTGCCGGTAATCATTGTTTCGTACGGCGTTGGTCTGGGTATTGAGTTCATTTTCGCCCAGTTTCGTGGTCACGAAGTCAACGAGGGATTCCTTGTCTCCGGGATGTTAATCCCGCTGATTATGCCAATCAATACCCCGCTGTGGATGATCGGAGTGGCCACCGCATTTGCCGTAGTCTTTGGTAAAGAAGTATTTGGAGGAACTGGAATGAATATCTGGAACCCAGCACTGGTTGCCCGGGCTTTCGTGTTCTTTGCCTATCCGGCCCAAATGTCGGGCGACTCGGTGTGGATTTCGGCTAGCGGCGTAGAGAAAATGGCCGACGGTTTTACAGGCGCTACCCCAATGGCCGAAGCAGTTTTGGGGAATACCGACCTGAATGTTTGGAATGCCTTTATTGGCCTGATTCCCGGCTCAATCGGAGAAACATCGACTTTGGCTATTCTCATCGGAGCTGCTATTCTGCTTATCACTGGCATTGGCAACTGGAAAATCATGCTTTCCACCGTATTGGGTGGTCTGTTTATGGGTATTCTACTGAATATTTTTGCGGTCAACGCGTATATGGCTATGCCTTTCTGGGAGCACCTGATTATTGGGGGTTTTGCCTTTGGAGCTGTTTTCATGGCTACTGATCCGGTATCAGCCGCACAAACCGACCGCGGCAAATGGATTTACGGATTCCTGATTGGTTTATTAGCGATTCTGATTCGTGTGGTAAACCCTGCCTACCCGGAAGGAATGATGCTTTCCATCCTGCTGATGAATACCTTTGCTCCGCTCATTGACCATTATGTGGTTCAGGGAAATATCAAACGTCGTTTAAAACGAGTTCAACAGAGCGCTTAATCTCTTAAAAAAGAAAAAAATGGATAGGAACAGTAATGTTTACACATTTATATACGCATCAGGAATGGTGATCTTGGTTGCTGCCATTCTTTCGGTGGCTGCCATCAGCTTAAAACCATTTCAGGATAAAAATATTGAAGTCGAAAAGAAGCAGAATATTCTGGCTTCGGTCAATATTACAACTGATGTAAAAAACGCGGAAGAAGTTTACGCCGAAAAAATTGTGAATAGCTACGTCGTCAACTCCAAAGGAGAAAAAGTTGAAGGTAACGCGTTTACGATTGATTTGAAAAAAGAACGTGCCAAACCGGTAGAAGAACAACTGCTGCCTGTTTTTGAATGTCAGATTGACGGTGGTGTAAAGTATATTTTGCCGCTCCGTGGAACAGGTCTTTGGGGACCAATCTGGGGCTACCTTTCATTGGAAAACAACATGTCAACCATATACGGCGCCTCATTCGACCACCAGGGAGAAACTCCTGGTCTGGGTGCTGAAATAGCCACCGCCAATTTTCAAGACCAATTTAAAGGCAAGGAAATTTACGATAACGGCACATTAGTATCTGTCGTTGTAGCCAAGTCAAACGAAACAGCTCCGGCGAAGCACCGGGTTGATGGTATTTCAGGAGGAACGATTACTTCAAAAGGATTGGAGAAAATGCTTTTGGATGACTTGAACGCCTACAATGCTTTTTTGAACCAGAAAAAATAAAAGAAAATGAGTGATAGAGAACCTTTATTTTCAAAGAAGAATCTGAAGCTGCTGAGCGATCCGCTAAACAGCAGTAACCCAATTACGGTTCAGATACTTGGTATTTGTTCGGCATTGGCGGTGACTGCGCAACTTAAGCCATCCCTAGTGATGTCCCTGTCAGTAATCGCTGTACTTGCTTTTGCCAATGTGATTATTTCACTACTCAGAAATACCATTCCTAACCGCATCAGGATTATTGTGCAGCTGGTTGTCATTGCCGCTTTGGTAATCTTGGTTGACCAGGTGCTAAAGGCTTTTGTATACGATGTTAGTAAGCAATTGTCCGTATTTGTGGGTCTGATTATTACCAACTGTATTATCATGGGACGCCTGGAGGCCTTTGCCTTGGGAAACAAGCCCTGGCCTGCATTTTTGGATGGTATTGGCAATGGCGCCGGTTATGGTGTCATCCTGGTTATCGTTGGATTTGTCCGCGAACTGTTTGGTTCAGGAAGCATCTGGGGATATAACATTATCCCTTCCAGCTGGTACATTGCGAATGGTGGTTTTTATGCCAACAACGGAATGATGATTCTTCCGCCGATGGCCCTGATCACCATTGGTGTAATTATTTGGGTTCAGCGTAGCCGAAACCGCAAACTGATTGAAGATTAATCCGCTTAAAAAAAGAAATTATGGAAAACCTGATAAACATATTCATTAAATCCATCTTTATTGAGAACATGATTTTTGCCTACTTCCTGGGCATGTGTTCTTACCTGGCGGTATCTAAATCGGTTAAAACGGCTACCGGCCTTGGATTGGCTGTCATCTTTGTATTAGGAATAACCGTACCGGTGGATTATCTACTCGAAAACTACGTGTTGAAAGAAGGAGCCTTAACTTGGTTGAGCCCGACTTTCGCAGAAGTTGACCTGAGCTTCCTGAGTTTCATCATGTTCATTGCTGTCATTGCATCCATGGTTCAGCTCGTTGAAATGGTGGTAGAAAAATTTGCCCCGGTACTGTACACCCAACTTGGGATCTTTTTACCCTTGATTGCAGTAAACTGCGCCATCCTTGGGGGATCACTATTCATGCAGCAAAAAGCGTTTCTCAACATCGGCGAAGCCTCTGTTTATGGCATCGGTTCAGGTGTTGGCTGGTTTTTGGCTATTATAGGTATTGCTGCTATTCGCGAAAAAATTGAATATTCGCATGTTCCGGCTCCTCTGAAAGGCCTTGGAATTACATTTATTGTGACCGGTTTGATGGGATTGGCCTTTATGGGATTCATGGGAATAAAACTATAATCAGATAAAAACTCTTAACAATGATATTTTTAGCAACTCAAACGACAGTCGTTATTACCAGTATCGCTGTTTTCCTGTTGATGGTGATTCTGCTGGTATCGATCTTGCTGTATGCGAAGAAGAAACTGATGCCCTCGGGAATCGTCAAGGTTGACATCAACAAGGGCGACAAGGTTATTGAAACCAACCCCGGCGACACTTTGCTGACCACCCTTGGAAATAACAAAATTTTCCTTCCCTCTGCTTGTGGTGGTGGAGGTACTTGTGCCATGTGCCGCTGCCAGGTTGTCGATGGCGGAGGTTCTATTCTTCCTACTGAAACCGGCTATTTCACCCGAAAAGAACAAAATGACAATTGGCGTCTGGCTTGTCAGGTGAAAGTAAAGGAAGACATGGAGCTGAAAATCCCCCAAGAAATCATGGGAATTAAGAAGTGGGAATGCGAAGTAGTTTCGAATAGCAACGTCGCTACCTACATTAAAGAGTTTGTGGTTCGCTTACCTGAAGGCGAAAATCTTGATTTCAAATCAGGCGGATATATTCAGATTGATGTTCCTAAAATTGAGGTCAACTTCAAAGATATTGAAGTTGATGACAAGTTCCGCCCTGAATGGGAACAATTCAACATGTTCGACCTGAAAATGAAAAATCCGGAACCCACTTTCCGTGCCTATTCTATGGCTAACCACCCAGCCGAAGGAAACATAGTGATGCTGAACATCCGTATTGCAACTCCTCCGTTTGACCGTGTCAATGGTGGTTTCCAAAAAGTAAATCCAGGAATTTGTTCTTCTTACATTTTCTCGCGTAAACCAGGCGATAAAGTAACTATTTCAGGCCCTTACGGTGAATTCTTCCTGAAAGATAATGACAACGAAATGATGTTTATTGGAGGTGGTGCCGGTATGGCTCCCATGCGTTCGCACTTATTCCACCTGTTCCATACCCTGAAAGAATCGGATAAGAAAATTACCTTCTGGTACGGAGCCCGTTCCTGGAGAGAAGTTTTCTACTACGACCAGTTCAGAGCCATTGAAGAGAAATTCCCGAATTTCTCGTTCCACCTGGCCTTATCTGATCCACAGCCCGAAGACAACTGGGATGGACCGAAAGGATTCATCCACCAGGTGATTCACGACATGTATCTTGGTAAACACGAAGAACCCGAAGAAATTGACTATTATCTGTGCGGCCCACCGATGATGAATAACGCCATTCAGAAAATGTTGTATGACTTGGGCGTTCCGAATGAAAACGTCATGTTTGACGATTTTGGAAGTTAAATTGCCCCGCGATTATAAAATACAGGAGCTTTCAACCGAGGTTGGAGGCTCTTTTTTTCTGTGCTTTGAAAAACGGATCAGTTCAAATCCTTGTGGAAAAACTACTAAATTCATAGACTTCCCGAAAGTAACCGGTTCCCCCAACGAGTGAAATGTTAATGACCCCGTGCGAAGCTCGGGAGTAAGCGAACAACCACAATCAAACAACCCCGGAGTGGGTTGAACTTAGTTGCAGCAAGTACTTCTCATCGGACTTATTCATCCGTGAAATCTGTGGTTACTAACGAAGGAGAATAGATCGCGGTTCGGAAACCGCGGCACCCAATGGTTAAGAACGCTGGCGGGTTATCTATTTGCAATCTCTCCCTCTTTGTGTGCTTTATGTCTTTTGGGGAGATAGAAAACGTGTTTTTCCAGAAGACAAAACCGATTGACATCATCCCAAATCCTTCCGAACAGTTAAAAGAGTCGTTGGAACACCGCCGGGAATGTTTCGAATACTTCAAAGAGTGGTTGGAATGCCGCCGGGACAATTCCGTACAGTTAAAAAAGTACTTTGAATGCTATTCTAAAGTCTCTGTAAGTGTTCGGAATGACTCTGTGAGTATTCGGAATTCCTCTTTATCTATTCGAAATGATTCTACCGATGTACAGATGTATTCTTTTTCTAATCGGAATAATTCGTTGGAAGCCAGATGTATTCTATGGATATTCGGAATAATTCTATCGATTTTCGGATTGATTCAGTAGTCCTTTGAAGTTTTTCTGTGAATCTTCGGAATATTTTTGGCAAAAATTTAAACCTTCTTTTTTACACTCCGTAAAAATATTTAATTAACCAAAACGGATCAAAATGAAAAACCAGTCATCCAAAGCCGATTTTAAGATTCCGCTCACCTTTTTCTACACTTTCGGAAAGACTAAATTGATGTTTTTGCGCCGCGACCTGGAGCAACTGGCCTGTTTTGGGGTCACTGCCGGCAAGCTGGATGCCCTGGAAAATGAGCTGGAGGCTTGGGCTGACCTTCCAACCGATGAGGAGATGGAAGGAGACAAGGTGGTGGTCACCCAAAGAAAGGAAGCGCTGGCCGGGCAGCTTCGCGAGATTCTCACCGGGCTGTTGTTTCGGGCAGAGAGCCACTTCGGGCAACATTCGGCTGATTATCGCAGTTTCGGAACGACTTCGGTGGTGCGTTTGTATCACCTCAACCTGCTACTTGCGGCCCGGAGAATCGACCGAAGGGCGGAGCGCTACCAGGAAGAACTGGCTGGCGAAGGATTGACCACGGAAATGCTCGTTGAACTGAAAAACCTGATGGATGAATACGAGGAGGCGATCATGGCACAGGAAGACGCGGCCTCCGACAGGATCGAGGCCACCCTTGAACGCATCGGCCGGGCCAACGAGATTTACCGGCTGCTGGTCAAATATTGCCGTACAGGCCGTCAGGTTTGGGGTGCCGTTAACGAGGCACGCTACAACGATTTCCTGGTATCCGAAAAGCCTTCCGCAGAAACAGAAAAGAAAAAAGCACGCCCGGCAACGGCTGATGAGGCGATTAATTCATCATTGGGGTGGACTTAAAATGGAGGTAGATAAGAAAACGCAAAAAGCAGGCTGACTTTCCAAACAATATGATGCGTTGGCTTATCAGCCGGATTTTACTTTTTGTCTTAACACAAAAAGTAAACAAAAAAGTCAAGGCTGATTTTTATCCGCAAGCTCCATCTTCCGAAAAGCTAAGTTCGGCGGGTGATTTCCTCCTGTCGTCGGAACTTCCCGCCTGCACTAAGCTTTTCGTTTGATTCCACTTTTGATAAAAATAGGCCGCTCCGGAACAGGCATCATCTTGGTACGCCCATTCCCTCATTTCGGCTCCTGTTCCTATTTTTTAACCCGACAATTGACGGATCTCGAACAAGGCCTTCTGTTTTGCACTGTGAAAGACTGATCTACTCTTTTATCCACCCTAATATTGAAGTGAGCCCTGACGGGGAGACCGAAGCAGCAAAGCCGGAAAACCCGACAATTGAAAGGCCTGTTGCGCTTAGTCAGGAGTTTGCCCTGGCAACTGACGGATCAGCAGATGACTGGTGGAAAGGGCTACAGCATGCGGTTGGGGAAGACGATTCGGGGTGAAACGGAGGAGAGGGGCGGATCAATTCAAAAAAACTACCGTCTTTCATGAAAGAAAGCCGTCATCAAATCGGCACAATCATCAGCCATAATACCGGCAACCACTTCGGTTTTGGGGTGAAGAGCTTTTGGAGCAAATTTCGAGAAGCCACGTTTTTCGTCACTGGCACCATACACCAACTTGCCCAGTTGCGACCATCCCAAGGCTCCGGCGCACATCACGCAGGGCTCTAGCGTGACATAAAGGGTGCATTCATTCAGGTATTTACTACCCAATAGGTTTGCGGCCGCCGTAACTGCCTGCATTTCGGCATGGGCCGTTACATCGGTCAGTGTTTCAGTTAAATTATGGGCTCGGGCAATAATCCGGTTTTGGGCCACCACCACTGCACCAACAGGTACTTCTCCCTTTTCATAGGCCTGTTGGGCCTCCTGAAAAGCTTTCTTCATGAAATAGGCATCATCAAAAGGGTTCATCGCTCAAATCGATTCAGAATTAATCACAAACCTACAATTTAAATTGCTAAAATCTACTTATTTTTGCAGTCAAACAAAAACGAACCTTTTATGTACAGAACACATACTTGTGGCGAATTACGCTTGGAAAATCAAGACACTGAAGTAACACTTGCCGGTTGGGTACAACGCAAACGCGAGCTGGGAGGAATGACTTTTGTCGATCTTCGCGACCGCTACGGAATTACTCAATTGGTTTTTGATGAAAAAGCTTCAGCCGAATTGAACGACAAACTGAAAAAACTTGGACGGGAATTCGTGATTCAAGCCACAGGCCTGGTTCGTGAACGCAGTAGCAAAAACGACCACCTTGCTACAGGCGATATCGAAATTGATGTGACGGATCTGAAAATACTAAGTTCATCGGCTGTTCCTCCTTTCACAATCGAAGATGAAAGTGATGGTGGCGATGACATTCGAATGAAATACCGCTACCTGGACCTTCGAAGAAAACCTGTTCGCGAGAACCTGATTTTACGTTCAAAAATGGCTCATGCTGTACGCTCGTACCTGAATGATCAGGAGTTTATTGAAACTGAAACTCCGGTTTTGATTAAATCGACGCCAGAAGGTGCCCGCGATTTTGTCGTGCCAAGCCGGATGAATGAAGGTGAATTTTATGCACTGCCACAATCACCACAGCAATTTAAACAACTGTTGATGGTAGCCGGATTTGATCGCTATTATCAAATCGTAAAATGTTTCCGAGACGAAGATCTTCGTGCCGACCGTCAGCCAGAGTTTACACAGATCGACTGCGAAATGGCTTTTGTTGAGCAGGAAGATATTTTGAATACTTTTGAAGGGTTGACAAGATACCTGTTTAAAGTGATAAAAAACGTGGAAGTAGAAAACTTTCCGCGTATGGCTTACTCCGAAGCGATAACCAACTATGGATCAGACAAGCCCGATATTCGTTTCGACATGTTAATCAACGACCTTACTGATGTGGTCAAAGGAAATAACTTCAGTGTATTTGATGATGCTGAATTTATAGGTGCCATTTGTGCCGAAGGATGTGCCGACTACACTCGCAAACAACTGGATGCATTGACCAACTGGGTAAAACGCCCTCAAATTGGTGCAAAAGGCATGGTCTACCTAAAATGTAATGCCGACGGTACGTTTAAATCATCGGTTGATAAGTTTTACAGCGAAGACGATCTGCAAAAGTGGGCATCGGCTTGCGAAGCAAAGTCTGGCGACTTGATTCTGCTCCTTTCGGGCGACCAATCGCCCATGCTGGACGCGCTGGGTGCTCTTCGCCTGGAAATGGGAAAGCAGTTAGGTCTGATGGATAAAAACACTTTCAAACCACTGTGGGTTGTTGACTTTCCATTACTGGAATGGGATGAAGAAACGCAACGGCATTATGCCATGCATCACCCGTTTACCGCGCCAAAACCCGAAGATATTGCCTTGCTGGATACGACCCCTGGAAAAGTTAGGGCCAATGCCTATGATTTAGTAATTAATGGTGTTGAAATTGGCGGAGGCTCTGTCCGTATTTACGACTCGGGATTGCAAGCTAAAATGTTCAGCCTGCTAGGTTTTACAAAGGAAGAAGCTGAAGCACAATTTGGGTTCTTAATGAACGCCTTTAAATATGGAGCACCTCCACATGCAGGTATTGCATTCGGATTTGATCGCTTGGTATCTCTTTTTGCCGGACTCGACTCCATTCGTGACGTTATCGCATTCCCTAAAAACAATGCAGGACGCGATGTGATGATCGATTCACCATCGGTGATTGCACAACAACAGTTGGATGAACTGAACCTGAAAGTGGTTCATAAGGAGAAGTGACAAAGCGAATTTGAAATAATCGGTTGCTATTCGTTAAAATAATATGCAAAAAAGAGGCTTATTCAGCCTCTTTTTTATTTCAGAAAATCGTCCCGCAATGGATTAAAACTATCCACCAGCCGGGCTGTTTTTGATAACAATTGAATGGTGTGAGGCACATTCGGCGAAACGGCAAACATGTCGCCTGCCTTAAGCCTTTGTGGTTCTTCTCCACCACAAAAGAAAATTATTTCACCATCAGCAATATAAGATGTTTGTTCGTGCGGGTGATGATGTTTTGGTTCGGGTTCATCCCATGGCCCATCCGTAAAATCAATCAATACTGTCATTAAATGATCGGTATGAATAATTTTCCGTTGTAAACCGTCCCTTACAACTTCGTAAGGAGTTTCATCAAATTTTAGTGTTGCCATAATTCTGTCGTTTCCTTAAAACTACAAAAAAAGGAGAGCCTAGGCCCTCCTTTTTTTATATTGATGATTAAAAAAACTATAAGTCATCTTTTCTACGCGAAGAATAGTTAATGTGCAAGGCCGAAGCTTTGCGCAGTTCCTGCTTGATATCAGTTACGATACCCATCTTGGTAAATTCATCCACTTTCAACGATGTAATCATAAAAGGCACCTCCGCTTCATCACGCGCTTCACGCTCACTTGTAATGTAATCCTGTATATCGGTTACTCTTGCAAATTGATCATTCAGCTGGATGCGCGGCTCAGAACCAAATAAACGCTGGTATTGGTTATGTGGGGTTCCTACATAAATATAGCTAACCAAAGACTTCTTCTCCAATTTCGATAATTCAGTTGCTGCAGGAAGGCCTACTTTAACCATTAAGTTAACTTCGCGCATGGTAGTACTAACCATGAAGAAGAAGAGCAACATGAATACAATATCGGGCAATGAAGCAGTAGAAATTGGTGGCATTTCTTTGCTGCCGCTTTTTCTAAACTTTGACATACTAATTTCCTCCCACTTTTTTAGGTTCAGCTTCCGAGATTCTGGAGGGGTAAACATCTCTAACAGCCCCTTGCTGATCCCGGTCTAACTTTTCATACGACTTGCCAAACTTCTGTTTCGCAAGTTCATCTCTCAAATCGTTGATGGCACCAACCAACTCGTTTTGTACAGCGATGTACGTTCCATACTGGGTCCCTACATCATTTCGCAAAGAGATGACACCCTTGGTGACTTCCACCTCTCCAAAAAAGTCAATATTCTTGATTTCTTTTTCAGGTAGATTTTCCTCATTATAAGGGTTTGCCATAAATTCTTTTGCTTTATCACGAAGATCTTCAACACGGCTTGGTTCTCCTTCAACCAACAACTGATTGTTTGCATTCACCAGAACCACAAACACGTTACGTTCTTTAATTGGAGGTGTATCATCATCCTCTTGATCCGGTGGTGGCATAGGAGGAAGACGACGTTCTAAACCGCTGTCAACATCCATCGTGGTGGTTACCAGGAAAAAGATGAGCAGCATAAAAGCAATATCTGCTAATGATGACCCCGGTATTTCTGGTACTCTTCTTGCCATATTATTTTATTTTCCTGTATTAATACCTACAATTATGTATCATTTAAAAACTTTATTCAGTGATGAACCTGCAACAGCCAGCATCACCAAAATAAACAGTACGTATGTTGTATACAAACCCGTCCCCACCATTTTTGATATTGAAGGAGTCAATGTTCCGTCAGCAACAAATTTTTCGACACCATAAAATTGTGGAATTGCATCAGATGCAAGCACATAAGAAATAATCACAACGACAGCAGTAAAAACAAGGGCAACAGCACCCTTTTTAGCAGCTGTCTTATCTGTGAAGGTATTAGCCAAGGCGAAAATTACGGCAATAAATGCTCCAATACCCAACAGAATGTAAGACCAGACCAGGTTTGTGTTAATCCAGGCACCCATAGTCGGATCAGCTTCGTTCTCACTGATATTTGTCATCATAGACACAATCAGAACGGCTGAAACTGCTAGAAGCACCCATAAAACGATGGATAATATTTTATCTAACTTCATAAGTTAAACTATTTTTTGAGATTGTGTTTTACTAGAATGTCGATTAAAGAGATCGAAGCATCTTCCATATCATTGATGATACTATCGATTTTGGACAGACAGTAATTGTAGAATACTTGAAGAATCATAGCAACCACAAGACCAGATACCGTTGTAATCAAAGCCACTTTAATACCTCCAGCAACCAAAGCCGGGCTAATATCACCAGCAACTTCAATGGCGTCGAAGGCTGCAATCATACCAATTACTGTTCCCATGAAACCAAGCATTGGAGCCAAAGCAATGAACAAAGAAATCCAGCTCAAGCCTTTTTCTAACAAACCAGCTTGTACTCCACCATAAGAAACAACCGTTTTCTCGACCACTTCTAAACCTTCATCAGAACGGTCTAATCCTTGGAAGAAAATACTGGCAACCGGTCCGCGTGTGTTACGGCAGACTTCTTTTGCTGCTTCAATACCTCCATTTTCCAAACCTTCTTCAACTTTAACCAACAGTTTTTTTGTATTGGTTGTTGACAGGTTCAGATAGATTACTCTTTCCAGCGACATTGCAAGACCTAAGATCAAACAGATCAAAACAAAAGACATAAAAGTTGGACCACCTTCAATAAATTTTTGCTTTAACTGACTGTGAAGCGATTTGCCTTCTTCGGCTGCAGCTGCAGCTTCTTCTTCCGCATCAGCGGCTAAATCAACGGCAGGAGCGGCTGCTTCGATTGTTGCTTCTTCGGCTGTATCGTCCTGAGCAACGGCATTATTCGATGCTCCAATATAAAGCATCCCAAAAACTGCTATAAACGCAAATAGTTTTCTCATCATTGGTTTTAAATTTTAATTAGTAAATCTTCTGAATTTTAATTTTATAATACTATTTGTTTTTTATTTGACTGTAAAAAAAGACCTTACGCCTAAATCACTGATTACCATAGAAGGTGACAAATCTCCATTTATTAGAAAGAACTTAAACCTGTCAGCGGAGAGAGAGGGATTCGAACCCTCGGTACCCTTTAGGGGTACACACGCTTTCCAGGCGTGCCAGTTCAGCCACTCCTGCACCTCTCCAATATTTCCTGGCACCAATTTTTTCAGGGGTGCAAAATACAAAAAAATTGTGAAAAAGAAATACGCTACTCACTTATTTCCCCACTCAAATTTTTACATAAATGCAACTTGATATCTTCATGGCTCAAAGCTTGCCCAAGCAGGAACATGAGCTTGGTTACAGCGGCTTCCGTGGTCATGTCTTTACCACTTACAACACCTATCATTTTTAATTCACGACTGGTTTGATACTGCCCCATTTTCACGGTTCCACCCTGACATTGTGTTACGTTAACACAAATCACCCCACGCCTGATCGCTTTCTTCACTACCCGAATCAACCAGCCCAGTGTAGGAACATTCCCCGACCCAAAGGTCTCCAGAACTACTCCCTTTATACCAGTGATATTGATAATTTGTTCAAATATCTCCCGGTTCATTCCCGGAAAAATTTTCAGAATGACAACCCGATCATCAAAGGTAGAACTTACTTTTAATATTCCCTTATTTAGCGGGTGATAAATATTCTCGTGAAAAAATTTAATATCGACTCCTGCTTTAGCCAAAATGGGATAATTAACAGAATCGAAGGCACTAAAATGATCGGCATGCCGCTTGACAACCCGATTTCCCCGATATAATTTATTGTCAAAATAGATACAGACTTCCGGAACCATAGCTGTTCCATTTTCGTGAGCCGCGGCAATTTCAATAGCTGTAATCAGATTTTCCTTGCCATCAGTCCGCAAAACCCCAATGGGTAGTTGTGAACCCGTCATCACCACTGGTTTATCCAAATTCTCCAGCATATAGCTTAGGGCTGACGCGGTATAAGCCATGGTATCGGTTCCATGCAAAATAACAAAGCCGGTAAATTTCCGATAGTTCTGTAGAATCATTTTGGCTAATCGCCCCCAAGTTTTGGGTGACATGTCCGACGAGTCCAGCGGTGGATTAAAGGTGATGGATTCCAGATGGCACCCCAGACGTCTTAATTCAGGTACTTCATCTGCAATTTGATCGAATCGGACCGGAGCCAGAGCTCCCCGCCCATTTTTTTGAACCATACCAATGGTTCCACCAGTATATATTATAAGTATTGATTGACTATTCACTAGCTAGCATTTAAGCTCAAAGTTAAGCAAACATCTCACTAAATCCCGAATAAATTCACAGCATTTGCAGAAGTAATTTTGGCAACCTCATGTACGGAAAGATCATGCAGCGCAGCAATTTTTCGGGCAATATGGATCAGGAAGGAGCTTTCATTTCGCTTCCCCCGAAACGGGGTTGGTGTCAAATAGGGTGCGTCCGTCTCCAAGATCAGGTGTTTAGGATCAATCTGACGAACCACTTCATCAAGTCCGCTGTTTTTAAAGGTGACAATTCCACCAATTCCTATTTTAAAACCTAAGTCAGTAATTCGAGCGGCCTGTTCAACCGAACCTGTAAAACTATGAAATACTCCTGTCAAGCCAATTTCGATCTCTTCTTCAAGAACTGCCATAACCTCATTAAATGATTCGCGAACATGAAGAACGACGGGTAATTGGTATTTCTTTGCCAATTGAAGTTGATGCTGGAAGGCAATGATTTGCTGTTCCAGAAAAGTTCGTTCCCAGTACAAATCAATTCCGATTTCTCCAATTCCATAAAACTTCCTCTTTTTAAGCCAAAACTCAACCAACTCCAGCTCCTCCTGGTAATCCTCGCCCACCGATGTAGGGTGCAGCCCCATTAAAGGGTAACAGATCTGTGGATATTGGTCGGACAAATCCAACATCTTCTTGACAGACGAGCTATCAATATTAGGTAAAATTACTTTCCGGACATCACTATCGTAGGCCCGGGTAATCACCTCGTCAATGTCATCATTAAACTCTTCCGAATAAATATGCGCGTGTGTATCGATCAACATTTCAAAAATTTGGCTCAAAGGAAACCAATTTCGTTTAGCTAACCTTAAACCGAATATTATCTAATTGATAATTCAACCTATGGCCAGCTAAACGTTGATTTTAAAATAAATGACAAACAACTACTAAACAATACCTTGAGCCAGCATAGCGTCGGCAACTTTCACGAAACCACCAACATTGGCGCCCTTTATATAATTGATCCGATCACCTTCACGCCCAAAACGCACACAGGTGTCGTGAATTTCGCGCATAATCAGGTGCAAGCGAGCATCAACCTCCTCACGGGTCCAGTTTAAACGCTGGCTGTTCTGTGTCATCTCCAGGCCTGAAACAGCTACTCCTCCAGCATTAACAGCCTTGCCGGGAGCATAGCTGATTTTCTCCATCAAGAATTCCGCCGCTTCGGCAGTGCAGCCCATGTTAGAAACTTCGGCCAACAAAAAACAGCCATTCAAAACCAGCACGCTGGCATCTACCACATCAAGCTCATTTTCGGTGGCACAAGGCAGTGCAATATCGACTTTCTGTTCCCAAGGCTTTCTTCCCGGGTAGAACTCGGCATCAAATTCATCAGCATAGGGTTCTACAATATCGTTATTGCTCGCTCTCAACTCCAGCAAGTAATCAACTTTATCCGCACTTATTCCGGCCGGATCATAGATATATCCATCAGGCCCGGAGATCGTAACAACTTTACCACCCAACTCATTAATTTTCATGATTGCTCCCCAGGCCACATTCCCAAAACCGGAAACGGCAAACGTATGGCCGGCAATTTTCTTTCCAAGCAACTCAAGCATGTGCTGCACGAAATACACCGCACCATAGCCTGTTGCTTCCGGACGAATCAAGCTTCCACCCCATGCCAGTCCCTTGCCGGTTAAAACGCCGGTAAATTCATTCCGGATGCGTTTATACTGTCCGAACAAATAACCAATTTCCCGACCGCCAACACCAATATCTCCGGCAGGAACATCGGTGTTTGGTCCGATATGGCGCTGAAGTTCAGTCATAAAACTTTGACAGAAACGCATGATCTCATTGTCAGATTTTCCCTTTGGACTGAAATCAGATCCTCCTTTTCCTCCGCCCATCGGCAGCGTTGTCAGGCTGTTTTTAAATGTTTGCTCAAATCCCAAGAACTTCAGGATGGATAGCGTTACGGTAGAGTGAAACCGTAAACCACCTTTATACGGTCCGAGGGCTGAGTTAAATTCCACCCGGTAACCCCGGTTAATTTGAACTTCACCCTGATCATCGATCCAGGGCACACGAAACATGATCACGCGTTCAGGCTCAACCATACGTTCCAAAATCTTTGCTTTTTTATACCGTGGATTTTTAATGTATACATCCCAGATGGATTCAACCACCTCCTGAACAGCCTGATGAAACTCGTTTTCACCCGGTGTTTTGGCTTTTAAAGCCATCATAAATTCATTAATATCTGCTCTCATCTTGTTTATTTTATTTCAAAATGAATAATCCATTGTTCTATACAAAGGAAAAGATGAAAAATACCTTAAAAACTGACTTTAATCCATCTATCGCTTACGATAACAATGTTTAAAAACAGTAAAATGCTCAGCATTCTTATGGAACGTTCATACAGGAGGAACCAATAATTACTAAAAACAATCCACACGAGCCACAAAACCTGAGCAACAGATTTAAGGCTTTTACTCCAAAATGCAAAACGAAAATAGTACTTTTGTTGTCAAATATTAAAATTAAAAAAATGAAACAAGCAGAAATTCATACCAACAAAGGGATCATGAAAGTAAATTTTTATGAAGAAGATGCTCCCGGAACAGTGGCCAACTTTGTAAAGCTTTCCGAAGAAGGTTTTTATGATGGTTTGACCTTTCATCGGGTTATTCCAAACTTTGTAATACAAGGAGGATGCCCCGACGGAACTGGTGCTGGTGGCCCTGGCTATAAAATTAAGTGTGAACTCGATGGTAATAACCAATACCACGACCGCGGTGTTTTATCAATGGCTCATGCTGGCCGAAATACGGGTGGGTCACAGTTTTTCGTATGCCACAGCCGCGAAAACACAGCCCATTTGGATCGTAACCACACTTGCTTTGGCAAAGTTTACGATGGTCTTGAGGTAATTGACGCCATTCGGCAGGGAGATACCATTGAAAAAATTGTTATTTCAGAAAGTTAAAGGTGCTTGCGCTCCAGGAACAAGCGCGCAGCTTCCAAATCTTCAGGCGTATCTATTCCAATGCTTTCAACGCGGGTTTGCGCGACTTTAATAACAAAACCATTCTCGAGCCAGCGCAATTGCTCCAACGATTCGGCCAACTCCAGTTTCGAAGGAGGCAACAGGGTAATTTGCTGCAAAACGTCTTCTCGATAGGCATACATACCCAAATGACAATAAAACTCATGCTGATCCAGCCACTGTTTTTTGGCTGCTCCGCGAATATGAGGAATGGTTTCGCGACTAAAAAGCAAGGCATCCCGATTTCGTCCCACAACAACTTTAGGTCGGTTTGGATTGAAAAGGACTTCCTCCGAATCAATCACTTTAACCAGCGTCGCAATCTGGGTTGCTGCGTCAGTAAAGCAAGATTTTAACGCCTCAATCTGCTCCATCCGAACAAAGGGCTCATCTCCCTGTATGTTGATCACGACATCGAAATCATGCTTTACCGATAAAAGCTGTGCAGCCTCCGCACATCGGTCGGTTCCGCTTTGATGGTCCTCCCGCGTCATAATAAACTGTCCTCCAAAATTTGTCACCGCCTGTGCAATCCGGCTGTTATCTGTAGCCACCCAAACAGCGTCAAGCCCTTTAGCTGCGTTCTCATACACATGTTGGACAATTGGCTTTCCATTTAAAATTGCCAGCGGTTTCCCGGGAAAACGAGTGGATGCATAACGGGCGGGGATGATTCCAATAAACTTCATACGCTTTACTTTAATTGAGTTACAAAGCTAACATGAAGCTCTGGCTTACAGGCAAAAAAACTAAAAATTGTTAAATATATGCATGCCTGCAACACTTCATTATTCTTAACCAATAAAAACAAAGGCTTTAAAAGTTAAAGTTGTAACTTTGTCAGTTGAAAATTCAGTAGCAAAAATATGGATGTTCAGGAAATAAAACAACGCTTTGCAATTATTGGAAATGCTTTAGCGCTAAACCGTGCAATTGAAGTAGCCGTTCAGGTTGCCCCCACTGATTTATCAGTATTGATTACCGGTGAAAGTGGAACCGGCAAAGAAGCATTTCCTCAAATTATCCATCAATTTTCGTCGCGAAAACATGGCAAGTACATTGCTGTAAACTGCGGTGCCATTCCGGAAGGAACCATTGACTCGGAACTATTTGGGCACGAAAAGGGTGCTTTTACCGGCGCGTTATCCGATCGGAAAGGTTATTTTGAAGAAGCCGACGGCGGTACCATCTTCTTGGATGAAATTGGCGAACTGCCACTTTCCACCCAGGTTCGCTTGTTGCGCGTGTTGGAAGCAGGCGAGTTTATGAAAGTAGGATCTTCGAAGGTTCTGAAAACCAATGTGCGGGTAGTTGCCGCCACCAATGTTGATATCCCGATTGCCATTCAGGAGGGAAAGTTCCGCGAAGATTTATATTACCGACTCAATACGGTTCCCATTCGTGTGCTCCCCCTGCGCGACCGAAAAGAAGATATTTACCTGCTCTTCCGAAAATTTGCCCTCGACTTTGCCGAACGCTATCGCATGCCACCCATCCGGCTCGACGAAGAAGCTCAGACAGTGTTGGCTAATTACAATTGGCCCGGAAACGTCCGCCAGCTTAAAAATATCACCGAGCAAATATCAATCATCGAGCAAAACCGCAACATTGACGGCAATGCCATGCGTGGTTATCTTCCAAGCGCGATCAATCATTTGCCGGCTTTGTACAGAGGAATTGATGAGAAAACATTTGCTAACGAGCGTGAAATTCTGTATCAGGTGCTTTTCGATATGAAAAAAGACATGAACGACCTGAAGAAACTGGTTCACGACCTGATGGTTGATGGCGCCGACCGCCCTGATTTTCATTCAGAAAATGCGCAAATCATCAGGAAAATTTATCAGCAGGATGAAAACCCGGTAGCAGCGGAACGACAAGCCCAGCCCCCCATTCATTACAACGACCCAATTGACCGGGAAGACATTCAGGATACCGAAGAATTTGTGGAAGAATCATTATCATTGGAAGACAAAGAAGTTGAGTTAATTAAAAAAGCCCTTGAAAAACATAAGGGGAAGAGAAAATATGCGGCACAGGAGCTGGGAATCTCAGAGCGAACCCTATACCGAAAAATTAAGGAATATGACATCAATCAATAGTCTCAAAAGCTTTTTGCTGGTTGCACTACTTTTGCTGGCCGGAAACGGACTGTTTCAAAGCTGCAAAGTCTCCTATTCATTTACAGGAGCTTCCATTTCGCCTGAAGTTAAAACGTTTTCGGTCTATTACTTCCCAAACCGGGCAAGGCTGATTAACCCCAACCTCAGCCAGCAAATGACAGAGGCCTTGCAAGACAAGCTGCTGCGACAAACATCGCTCAACCAACAAGATGAAGACGGCGACCTGATATTTGAAGGACAAATCACGAACTACGAAACCCGCCCAATGAACATCTCCGAAGGCGACCTGGCAGCACAGACCAGGCTGACCGTTTCGGTTAAGGTGAAATACACCAACAGCACGAATCCCGACGAAGACTGGGAGAAAACATTCTCAGCTTACGAAGATTTCAACAGCAACGACATCTTAAGCAGTGTTGAAGAAGAACTGGTGGTACTCATTCTGGACAAACTGACGGAAGATATTTTTAATGCGTCGATTGCTAACTGGTAATGCAAAAAGAAGCTTTTTACAACTACCTAAACCATCCTGAAAAACTGAACCAGGAAAGTTTGACTGAGCTAAAAGAAGTGGTGGAAAGCTACCCCACTTTTCAGGCAGCCTGGATCTTGCTACTGAAGAACCTGAAAATGTTGAACGATCCCGATTTCGACAGCTATTTGGAGCGTGGTGCCATCCGAATAGCCGACCGGCGTAAGTTGTATCATTTTTTACATCAGGAAGAAACGGCTGACGAAAAGCTTACTTCAGAACTGGCTGATCAGGATCCGCTGGCGAAAGAATATATGGCTCCGGGCTTTTATCAGTTAACGGATCGGAAAGAGGATCGCGAAGAGACCTTAGTTGACCTGATCCGGTCGATTCGGAAAAAAGAAGCTGAAAAAGTATTGAATGAAGTGGAAGCGCCAGTTGAAGACGAACCGGAAGAAAGAACCGATAATTCGCTTGTTACTGAAACGCTTGCAAAAATTTACGCCCAGCAAAAGCATTATCAAAAAGCAATACAGGCCTACGAAAATTTAAGTTTGAAATTTCCGGAAAAAAGTACTTACTTTGCCGGTCAGATTGAGATCTTAAAAAAATTAATGAATTAATAAAGCATACCATGTACACGCTAGTAACTGTTTTAACTTTCATCACCTGTGCGCTGTTAATCCTGATTGTGTTAGTACAAAACTCAAAAGGTGGTGGTTTGGCAAGCAACTTTCAGTCCTCAAACCAAATCATGGGTGTGCGGAAAACAACCGACTTTTTGGAAAAAGCAACGTGGTATTTAGCCGGAGCATTATTATTATTTTCCGTTTTAGGAAGTGCTTTAATCCCACGATCGGCTGAAGATCTTAACCGTTCTTCTATTCAAAACCAAATTGAAAATGCCGTTGATCCCAGTGCGGTTCCTAATTTTCCGCTAACAGCTCCTGAACAAGAAGATACTTCAAACGAAGAAGAACCTACCGAATAAAAGGATTTAACTTCATACCATATAAAACCACTCGCTGTCCGAGTGTTTTTTTTATGCCCAAATGTCAGGTTTTAAAAACAACTGCCATGCAGTCACAAATCCCTGAAAAGCAAATACAAACACAGCTATTGGCTTCTCCTTCATTCTTGGGAAAGGAAAAAATGTCTCAATTCATCCGCCAATAGTTGCCCTACCTTCTTTGGCATAAAATTCGATAGTCAAAGGTGTCAATTTAAAAATATGTCTAATTAAAAATAATTCAAAAAATGGCAGAGTTAAAAGGTAAAATCCTTGCAGGTAAAATCCTGGTTCAACCACAGGAAGCAGAAACAAAAACAGCGAGTGGAATTATTATTCCTGATTCAGCGAAAGAAAAGCCACAAATTGGCCAAGTAGTTTTAGTTGGTGCTGCTAAAAAAGATGAGCCCATGGAATTGAAAGCTGGCGATACTGTCTTCTATGGAAAGTACTCCGGTACGGAGTTGAACATCGACGGGAAAGATTATTTGTTGATGTCACAAACAGATGTTTTATACATTGTTTAATTAAAACTAAAAATCTAAAAAAAGGATAACAATGGCAAAAGAAATTAAATTCAATGTCGAAGCAAGAGACTTGCTGAAAAAAGGAGTTGACCAACTGGCTGATGCCGTCAAAATAACCTTGGGACCAAAAGGTCGCAATGTGGTTATTGAGAAAAAATTTGGCGCTCCCCAAATCACCAAAGATGGTGTAACTGTTGCTAAAGAAATTGACCTTCCAGATTCATACGCCAATATTGGCGCTCAAATGGTAAAAGAAGTAGCCAGCAAAACAGGCGACGACGCCGGTGACGGAACCACTACAGCAACTGTTCTGGCCCAGTCGATCATCAGTGTTGGCTTGAAAAACGTAACAGCAGGTGCCAATCCAATGGACCTGAAACGTGGTATCGACAAAGCCGTACGCAAAGTTGTAGAAAGCATCCAGTCGCAAGCACAAAACATTGGCGACGACTACAATAAAATTAAACAAGTAGCTAAAGTTTCGGCTAACGGTGACGAAGAAATTGGTTCGTTGATTGCCGAAGCGATGGAAAAAGTACACAAAGAAGGTGTCATCACGGTTGAAGAAGCCAAAGGAACAGAGACTTATGTTGATGTTGTGGAAGGTATGCAGTTCGACCGCGGATACATTTCTCCTTATTTTGTGACTGATACTGAGAAAATGGAAGCCAGCCTTGAAAATCCTTTCATCCTGATCCACGACAAAAAGATCAGCACAATGAAAGACATGCTTCCGGTGCTGGAACAAACCGCTCAAACCGGACGTCCTTTGATGATTATTTCCGAAGATGTTGACGGTGAAGCGCTGGCAACGCTGGTTGTAAACCGGTTGCGTGGCTCACTGAAAGTATGTGCTGTTAAAGCTCCGGGATTTGGCGACCGTCGCAAAGAAATGCTGGAAGATCTGGCTATCTTAACAGGTGGAACTGTAATTACCGAAGAAAAAGGTATGAAACTGGAAGACACCACCCTGGAGATGCTTGGTCAGGCTGAAAAAATTACGGTTGACAAAGAGAATACGACCGTAGTAGCTGGCGCCGGCGATGATGCAGCCATCAAGTCACGCGTAAGCATGATCAAACGTCAAATCGAATCAACCACATCAGACTACGACCGTGAGAAATTGCAGGAACGTTTGGCCAAACTTGCCGGTGGTGTTGCTGTACTGTACATTGGTGCTGCTTCTGAAGTTGAAATGAAAGAGAAGAAAGACCGTGTTGACGATGCGTTAAGTGCAACCCGTGCCGCTGTTGAAGAAGGTATTATTCCTGGTGGTGGTGTTGGCTATATCCGTGCCATTGCTTCGTTGGAAGGACTGACAGGTGAGAACGAGGACGAAACAACAGGTATCGAAATCATCAAACGTGCCATTGAAGAACCCTTGCGTCAAATTGTAGTCAATGCTGGCAAAGAAGGTGCCGTTGTGGTACAAAAAGTGCGCGAAGGCGAAGGCGACTTCGGATACAATGCCCGCGTTGATGAATACCAAAATTTATACGAAACAGGTGTGATTGACCCAGCCAAAGTGGCACGTGTAGCTCTTGAAAATGCCGCATCAATTGCAGGTATGTTCCTGACCACCGAATGTGTCATGGTTGAAGAAAAAGAAGATCACCCATCTCCATCGATGCCTCCAATGGGTGGCGGAATGGGCGGCATGATGTAATCAGGCCACACACTTTCAAAAGATTAGTAAATCAATCTGAAATAAACAAACAGCGCATCATTATTGGTGCGCTGTTTTATTTTAATTATTTTAATAGCCCTCAACAAAATGTTCATGGGTGCATAAGTTCATCTGTACATAAGGGAAACGAGACAGTTACTTCGTAGTTTTACAGATATTCATTATCCATATCTTATATTTCACTTACACATGTACTAATGGACATCGTGCTTATGTACTATCACAGCTATTCCATCTAATAATCACGCATTCATTTCTTGCCGGGGAAGTCGTGTACAAATAGTGGCGACTTGCTTACTTCTTCCACTCATCAATGCCTGCCCCACCCTGGCCTTCTCGTTTCAAGCTACGCTTTGAAAACAACTATTGTGCTCAATTCACCCATCGGTGAAGCGGGAGCTTGAGCCTATCAATAAAGCGGGGTGACCTGTTTCCAAATCACCCCGTTTCTATTTTCTATCAAAACCTGAATGAATTCAAGCTGTTCTGGGCTTCAAGTTCAGGCCAGGTCAAAGCGATCAAGGTTCATTACTTTAGTCCAGGCAGCCACAAAGTCGCGTACAAATTTTTCCAGTGAATCCTCCGATCCATAGACTTCCGCCAAAGCCCGAAGCTCTGAATTCGATCCAAAAATAAGATCGGCGCGGGTGCCCGTCCACTTTTGTTCGCCAGTTGAACGATCGCTTCCCTCAAACAGCGCTTCATCCTCCGAAGTTGCTTTCCAGGTTGTTCTCAAATCAAGCAAGTTCATGAAAAAGTCGTTGGTGAGAACTTCCGGACGATTGGTAAACACGCCGTGTTGAGACTGATCGAAGTTGGTATTCAGCACGCGCATCCCTCCAAGGAGAACCGTCATTTCAGGCGGTGTAAGGGTTAGCAATTGCGCCCGGTCAACCAACAACTCTTCGGCTGAAGCACTTATATTGTCTCTTTTTCTCAGGTAGTTGCGAAAGCCGTCAGCATTCGGTTCCAATGGACCAAACGCTTCAATATCAGTTTTTTTCTGCGAAGCATCCGTGCGTCCCGGAGTGAAAGGAACTGTCAACTCATGACCAGCATTCTTGGCTGCCTGTTCAATTCCTGCACATCCGCCAAGAACAATCAAGTCGGCCAGCGAAACCCGCTTGTTACCCGACTGAGATCCGTTGAAGATATTTTGAACACCCTGCAACTTCTCAAGCACTTGAGCCAACTGATCTGGATTGTTGACTTCCCAATCTTTTTGAGGAGCCAGGCGAATCCGTGCGCCATTGGCACCACCGCGCTTATCTGAACCTCGGAAGGTTGATGCTGACCCCCAAGCCGTCGTGACCAATTGAGATACAGACAAGCCTGATTCGAGAATCTGCGCTTTCAGCAAAGTGACATCCTGCTCGTCAACCAATTCGTGATCGACGGCTGGCACCGGATCTTGCCAGATCAGCTCTTCCTGAGGCACCTCGGGCCCCAAATAACGGGTAATCGGTCCCATATCCCGGTGAGTTAACTTAAACCAGGCACGAGCAAACGCGTCGGCAAATTCATCCGGATTCTCATAAAAGTGTCTTGATATTTTTTCGTAGGCTGGATCAACCCGCAAAGCCACGTCAGTGGTCAACATAAATGGCGCATGGCGCTTCTCTGGATTGTGCGCATCGGGAATGCTATTGGCACCGGCTTGTCCTCTGGGTTTCCACTGGTGTGCACCGGCCGGACTCTTGGTCAGTTCCCATTCGTAATCAAAAAGATTTTCGAAAAAGTTGTTGCTCCATTTGGTCGGCGTTTTCGTCCAGGCCCCCTCTAAACCACTGGTAATCGTGTGTTCGCCATGCCCGGCGCCATACGTATTTTTCCAGCCGAGGTTCTGTTCTTCCATGCTTGCACCGGCGGGTTCCGCCCCAACGTACTTCAGTGGATCAGCAGCTCCGTGGGTTTTACCAAAGGTGTGCCCTCCGGCAATCAACGCGACGGTTTCATAGTCATTCATCGCCATGCGTCCGAAAGTTTCTCGAATATCTTTTGCTGCGGCCAGCGAATCAGGATTGCCGTTGGGGCCTTCCGGATTCACATAAATCAGTCCCATATGTGTAGCGCCAAGCGGGTTTTCAAGCTCATTGCCGGCTAAACGTTCCTTGTTTCCCAACCATTCGCCTTCAGACCCCCAATAGATATCTTCTTCGGGTTCCCAAATATCTTCGCGTCCACCACCAAAACCGAATATTTTAAAGCCCATTGATTCCAGGGCGCAGTTTCCGGCCAAAATCATCAGGTCGGCCCAGGAAATCTGCTTTCCATATTTCTGTTTGACCGGCCAAAGCAATAAGCGGGCCTTGTCAAGGTTGGCATTATCGGGCCAACTGTTGAGCGGTGCAAAACGTTGCGAGCCGGATCCCCCACCCCCGCGACCATCGGCAATGCGGTAAGTTCCTGCACTGTGCCATGCCATTCGAATGAAGAATGGCCCGTAGTGACCATAGTCAGCCGGCCACCAGTCCTGAGAATTGGTCATCAGATCGAAAAGATCTTTCTTGACGGCAGCCAGGTCTAGTTGTTTAAATTCCTCGGCATAATTGAAATCTTCGCCCATTGGATTGGACCGCGACGAATGCTGGCGAAGAATACTCAAATTCAACTGATTTGGCCACCAGTCTCGGTTTGACCTGCCACCTCCCGCCGTCTTGTTTACTGCTCCTCCAGTAAAAGGGCATTTGTTTGGTTCATTAACATCCCAAACTTTGCCGTCTCCCGGAGTACTTGATTGTGTGTCGTCTTTCATTTTTGATTAATTTTTCTGGTTATGAGTTACAATTTACGAAAATTCCTACTGTGATTTTTATTCGAAGTTTCTATCCTGACATAGAGAAAACCTATGACCCGAAACTCAATTCCGACTACGACCCTAGTATTTTTCAACCTCTCTCTTCCAGGCACCGGAGCCTTATCCTGTCAATAAATGGCCGAGGCCTCAAACTTCAAAAACATGAAAATCAACGAATTGTTCGAAATTAAATGCATGAAAAACAGGCTGATCGCATGTAACGGGAAGCGACAAAAAAGAAAGCCGCTCCGGAAATATCTCCCGAAACGGCTCTCATGTTAACCTAAAACTTTATTGTACTACAAATGGATTACTTCATCGTAGGCGGCGGCGGCGGCTTCCATAATCGCTTCACTCATGGTTGGGTGCGGGTGAATGGACTTGATTAACTCATGCCCGGTAATTTCCAGTTTTTTGGCCACCACCAGTTCTGCAATCATCTCGGTCACGTTGCCACCAATCATGTGGGCTCCGAGCAGTTCTCCGTATTTGGAATCGAAAATCAGTTTCACGAAACCTTCTTTCTGTCCCGCAGCATTTGCTTTTCCGCTGACTGAGTAAGGAAACTTTCCTACTTTAATATCATAACCAGCCTCCTTGGCTTTTTTCTCCGTCATTCCCAGCGACGAAACTTCAGGGCTGGTGTAAGTACACCCGGGAATGTTGCCATAATCAATCGGATCCGGGTTCTTTCCGGCAATTTTTTCCACACAGGTAATTCCTTCGGCGGATGCCACGTGTGCCAACGCTGGTCCATGAACAATGTCGCCAATGGCGTAAACGCCTTCCACATTGGTTCGGTAAAAATCATCGACTTTCACTTTACCGTTTTCCAGTTCGACGCCCAGTTCTTCCAATCCAATATTTTCAATATTAGGGGCAATTCCCACTGCCGACAAAACGATTTCGGCTTCGATGGTTTCTTCACCTTTTTTAGTCTTCACCACCACTTTGCACAACTTGCCTTTTGTGTCAACCGACTCCACCGAAGCGTTGGTCATCACCTTCATTTTATCTTTTTTGAAGGAGCGCTCCAAGGTTTTGGCTACTTCCTCGTCTTCGTTCGGAACTAAAGTTGGCATGTATTCAACCAAAGTAACTTCCGTACCGATGGCATGGTAAAAGTTGGCAAACTCACTGCCGATAGCACCCGATCCAACCACCACCATCGATTTGGGTTGCTTGTCCAGGGTCATGGCTTCGCGGTAGCCAATAATTTTTTTTCCATCCTGCTCCAGGTTCGGCAATTGACGCGAACGCGCTCCGGTTGCCAGAATGATGTGCTTGGCTGAAACCGTTGTTTTCTTCCCTTTTTCATCTTCAACCTCAACGGTTCCTTTGGCTTTTAATCGCCCATAACCATTGATCATTTCAATCTTATTTTTTTTGAAAAGGAACTGCACGCCTTTGCTCATGCCTCCTGCCACCTCGCGGCTGCGTTTAATCATGGCCTGAAAGTCGACCTTCACTTCGCCGGAAATACTCACACCATAATCGGCAGCATGCTTGGCATAGTCAAACGCCTGCATACTCTTCAGTAAAGACTTGGTTGGGATACATCCCCAGTTGAGACAGACTCCCCCAAGATTTTCTCTTTCAACAACTCCTACCTTAAAACCTAATTGGGAAGCCCGGATTGCAGCGACATAACCGCCAGGGCCACTTCCTATAACTAATACATCGTAACTCATAATGATTGATTAACTGAATTTGATTGATCGCTTTAAAAAACAGTTTAAGTTGCAAAAAGTTTTCCAAAGAAGCGAATACCGACCGCCCGATTGACATGCCAAGGCCCAAAGAAAAAGCCGGCCCCAAAAGGAACCGGCCTTATCTTTATGATTGTCTTATTAATTCAACAGTTCGGCCAATTTATCATGCAATTCCTGTCCGCGCAGGTTTTTAGCAATGATAACTCCTTGCGGATCGAGCAATACGGAATGAGGAATGGAATTCACCCCATACATCTGGGCCGCTTCGTTTTGCCAGTACTTCAAATCAGAAACCTGGGTCCAGGTCAGCTTGTCGTCTTCAATGGCTTTCAGCCAGGCAGCTTTATCGCGATCGAGCGAGACACCCAGAATATCGAAGTCTTTATCTTTAAACTCATTGTAAGCGCTGACAATATTAGGATTTTCCTGACGGCAAGGACCACACCAAGCTGCCCAAAAGTCAACTAACAAATATTTTCCCTGAAATGAAGCCAAGGCAACAGGATTTCCTTCTGTGTCGTTCATTGTAAATTCAGGCGCTTTGGTGCCAATGGCAGTCCGTCCTTTTTGCTCCACAATTTCTTTCAACTGCTGGGTGTATACCGATGAGTCCAGCTCGGCCGGAAACAAATCAACCAGCTCTTTCAGTTCGTTATATTCCAATGGCTGAGCCAGCTGGGTGAGCGTAATAAACGGAGCAACAATGGAGCTGTTATGTTCTTTCACAAAGTTTTTGGCGTAAACCTGCATGTTTTCGTTGGTGGCTTCTGCATCAATTCGAATCCGTTCCATTTCATCCTCGTTTCCGCTAGCTGCTGCCGCTGAGTACTGTTGCTGATATTCGTTGACCTTGTCATTCATCAACTTCACTTCGTCGAGGTACTCGTTAAACGTATCGGTTAAAGGCGAACCTGTTACTTTAGTGCTACGCAAGCTGTCTTTGTACGCTGCCACCTCGATTTTTGTATTTTCAAGAAAGAACTGGGCAAAATACTCCCGGTCGCCCAGGCGCAGGTAATGCAGTTCAGGAACTTTAGTGCTTCCCTCAAATTTGAACTTCCCTCCCACCAAGTCGGTGGTGTCGGTAGTCACTGCTTGCCCCTTTTCTGCTTTCACCAAGTAAACAATGGCCGAATCAAGCCCGGCAACCGTGCCGCTAACCTGATATTTTGCTGAATTGCTTTGGCAACCAGCAATAAAAAGCAACACAAGAACGAATAAACCTAAATTTCTCATTTGTTAGTCTTTTTTTGATTGATAATAATGTTCCAATAATTCGCGAGCGGCGACAAATGAACTCATCTCCTGCCCAAGTACCTTCTGTTCAAAGGCTGCCGTCATTTCTTTCAAGTCATTATTCTGGTAGAAATCAGACTTTAAGCGGTCGTTAATAGTTTCATACATCCAGTACCTCGATTGCTCATTTCGTCGGTGCTGAAAATAACCATTTTTTTTCACTAATTCGACGTACTCCTCAATGGTGCCCCAAATTTTGTCGATACCAATATGATGAAAGGCAGAACATGTCAGCACTTTCGGGGTCCATCCCGAGTCGGTTGGCGGAAACAGGTGCAAAGCATTGAGGTACTGCACACGGGCCATCTCCGCTTTTTCAATGTTGTTGCCATCGGCTTTATTGATAGTGATAGCATCAGCCATTTCCATAATTCCGCGCTTGATGCCTTGCAGCTCATCGCCGGCACCAGCCAGCATGAGCAGCAAGAAGAAATCGACCATCGAGTGAACCATTGTTTCGCTTTGTCCCACACCAACGGTTTCAATAAAGATGGTATCAAAGCCTGCGGCTTCGCAAAGCACAATGGTTTCGCGGGTTTTCCGCGCCACACCACCGAGCGATCCCGCTGAGGGCGAAGGCCGGATGTAGGCATTTGCATCGGAAGATAATTCTTCCATGCGGGTTTTATCGCCCAGAATACTTCCTTTGGAGCGTTCGCTGCTGGGATCGATGGCCAACACCGCCAGCCTACCGCCACGCCGGGTAATAAACTTACCCATCGATTCGATGAAAGTACTTTTACCAACTCCGGGCACTCCGGTAATGCCAATACGCAGCGACTTTCCACTGTAAGGCAGGCATCGGGAAATAATTTCGCTGGCAATCTCCCGGTGTTCCTTTTTCGAACTTTCAACCAAGGTTACCGCCTGACTAAGCGTGCTAATGTTGCCGGCTAAAACGCCCTCAACATAAGCATCGGCTGTCATCGCTTTTTTGCGCTTGTGTTTTAGGAAACGCCTGATCGAATCTTCATTAAACGTCTCTGGTTTGTCGATCCCCTTATTGACATTCAGTCCTTTATATTGGCCATCATTTTCGATGTGATGGTAATCGTGATCTGTTATCATGGATAAAAAAATTTGTACGAAGGTAAAACATACCCGAACAACAAAAAAATAAGCCACTCCAAAAATATGAAGCGGCTTTCAATTCTTTTCATTTTGTTGTTATCCGGCGACGTTAATATTCGTTGAGACTCTCAAAATAGTCGTTGGATTTTTAGGATCATTGGTAATAACGGTGATGGACTTGTTTTGGCGTCCACGTTTTCCCTTCGAATCAAATTTGACTTTCAGCGGAACCACTTCATTTTGCGAGATGATTTTTTTCTCCGGCGTAACTGCAGTACAGCCACACGATGTTTTCACATTGCGAATAATCAGGTCGCGTTCACCTTCATTCTTTATAGTGAAGGTGTATTCTACCGCATCGCCTTGGTTGATATCACCAAAATCATGCGCTTTTGCATTGAAGGATACCACCGGAGCGTTGGCCAGTTCTTCGGACGACAAGGCTGAAAAGTCTTCTTCGATGGTTGCCGAAACCCCGATGGAGTAGCGGTAGTTGGAATCACCATTGATGTTCATATAAATCCGGTTCATCATAAAGCCATAGGTGTTGAGTTGCTTGGCATCATAGGTGACGGAAATCTTTCCTTTACCTTTAGCAGGAATCGTTTCGGGAACTGCTTTCGCCGTTAAGTGCGAAGGAGGTGTTTTAAACTCAATTTTCACCGGCTGATCGGTATCGTTGACTAACTCCAGCTCCTCGGTTTTTACCTCATTTTCATTAATGTTGACAAATGAAAGCTGGTTGGTTTTTGCGCGCAGCGGCCCAATTTCGCGGGGATATAGTTCGGCCAAGGTTCTCTCGCGCTGCTCAACAGCACCCTTAATTCGTAAAATCGTGGTTGCGTTTTCAGCATTCGACGAAACGGTTACCGTCTTATTGAAAGGGCCCGGCCGGTTACGCGGGTCATAACTTACTCTTATAAACCCTTCACGCCCCGGAGCTACAGGCTCTTTCGTCCATTGCGGAGTGGTACAGCCACACGATGCCCTAACGTTGTTCAGGATGAGTGGAGAAGCACCATTATTGACAAACTTAAAACTGTAGGTTTGCGGGCCGGCTTCTTCCTTAAAGGAACCAAAGTCATGTTCCAGCGTTTCAAAATCAATTTTAGCGTTTACTGTTTGTCCCAAGCCGATATTGGCAAAAGCAAAGGTGAACAGCACTAAAAGAGCAAAAATATTTTTCATAACCGATATTTTAGAATAAGTTGTTAAATTGACGATCAAAGATAACAATCCAGAATGATTTTACGATAAAGCAACAAATCTATAAAAGCTTCAACCTCATCACTGTTAATGCATCACTAACTTTTGTTAATAAAGTGTTAACAGATGCATCCTTTTCAAAAGAATCCGTAGTTTCGTGGTTGTCAATTGCGTAAGCGAAAAGGAATGGGAAGAAACACGATAAGATATGTCATCATACTGGCAACATTCTCGGTTTTGGGCATTATTCTGATTCAATTTTTCTTTCTTCGAAATACGGTTAATTTAAATGAAAGGAAGTTTCATGAATCAACAACCAAAGCCTTAAATGTTGTGGCTCATAAACTGGTTTCGTACAACCAAAAAGTGAATGGAAGGGAACCAAAAGCGGATCTGCCCAATGCGGTAGATCAAATCTCCAACAACTATTATGTGGTGAATGTGAACGAAGATATTCACCCTGGCTTGCTCGAGCATTTTTTAATTGAGGAGTTTAAAAACCACAACCTGAAAGTTGATTTTGAATTTGCCATTTACGATTGCGAAAACGAAAAGATGGTGTATGGAAAACACCTGATGGAGCAAAACGACAGCCTCACCAGCACGCTGTTGGTAAGCAAGCAGTCGAATGAATGCGACGCCGAAGATGCGCTGTTCGAACAATACTATAAAACCCAGGCCGTCAAGAAAGAATGCGGCCTGCCCACCTGCGAAAAGTACACCTATTATTTTGGGGTGTCTTTTCCAAACCGTTCCAAGTACTACAGCAGCCAGGTGCATGGCTGGTACGTAGTCAATGGCTTTTTGCTCATTGTCATTTTGTTTTTCGGCTACACCTTGTTTGTCATTTTCAAACAACGGCGGCTCAGCGAAATCCAAAAAAACTTCATCAACAACCTGACGCACGAATTTCGAACACCGATTGCCTCAATCGATCTCTCCTCTAAGGTGATTTCCGATCCGCGTATTTTGGATCATCCCAACCGGCTGCGGGAATACTCCAACATTATCAGCGAACAAACCCAACGCCTGTCGTCCCAGGTTGATAAGGTTTTACTCATGGCTAGCATAGAGAAACAGCGGCTGAAGCTTGACCTGACCATGATTGAGTTAAACGAGTTTGTGCAGAAAAGCATTGCCGATTTTAAAACCAGTCAGAACGGACACCAATACACCATCAATTTTACAAGCGAGGTGGAAGAATGGCGAATCCAGGCCGACGCACTGCATTTTTCCAACGTCATTTTCAATATTCTTGATAATGCCATCAAATATTGCGACAAAGCGCCACAAATTGATGTTGTTTTGAGCGAAACCAAAAAGGATATTCAACTGAAGTTTGCCGACAATGGCATTGGCATTCCCAAAGAGTACCGCAAAAAGATATTCGCCCGCTTTTACCGGATTCCGACCGGCGATATTCACAATGTAAAAGGCTTTGGATTGGGGCTCGATTATGTCAGGAAGATTATTGAACGGCATCATTGGGAGATTCAAGTCTCTGATAATTCGCCAAAAGGAAGTATCTTTACGATTACATTTTCTAAATAACTATGGAACTTACCGGTAAAAAAATTCTTTTAGTTGAAGACGACAAAACCCTCAACTTTATCATTCGTGACAACCTGGAAGAGGCGGGTTATAATGTAAAAGCTGCAGACGATGGGCAGGAAGGCTACGAAACATTCGATAAAAATGCGTTCGATCTTTGCCTGCTGGACGTGATGCTCCCAAAAATGGACGGCTTTTCGCTGGCTAAAAAAATCAGGGAGAAAGACCAGTCGATTCCCATCCTGTTTTTAACGGCCAAAGCCATGACCGAAGATAAAATCAAGGGCTTTACCATTGGTGGCGACGACTACATTACCAAGCCATTTAGCATGGAAGAGTTGCTGCTTCGCATTAAAGTATTTTTGAAACGAAGCCATACCGATGAGCGCGAACCGGATGAAGTGAATAGTTGCCGGGTGGGCCACTTCGACTTTCTTTTTGACAACCTGACCCTGCAACATGGTGACGAAAAACGCACCCTTACCTACAAGGAAGCCGAGTTGCTAAGGTATTTTTGCGAACATTCCAACACCGTATTGAGCCGCTCTGACATTCTTAAAAAGGTGTGGGGATCGGACGACTACTACCTGGGCCGAAGCCTCGATGTTTTCATCTCGCGCCTGCGCAAATACCTGAAAAGCGACCCCGATATCAAAATCATTAACCTACACGGCATCGGCTTTAGGTTTAATGCACCGATTGAGAAAAGGTGAACCTACAAGTCTCGCTAGCATTACCACTAAGCGATGACGAAGGGTTAGCTGGCGCTAAGTGTTACTAATAGTTATTTAATACTAATTTCTAAACTTTTACCTAGTCCGGTTTCAATAATTTTTCTTAATGTACTCAATTCAACGTCAGATTTGTCATTTTCAATTCGAGAAATATAAGTTCTTGAAGTTCCACTCATCAACGCCAATTCTTGCTGAGTTATACCCATTGACATTCTTGATTCTTTAATTAACCGACCAATCTTTAATGCTAATTCTGATTTTTCAGGACGGCTGTATTTTAATAATACGTCAGCTCCAATTTGGTAAGGAACCCTCATTTTTTCGTTATTCCTCATGGTAATGTATTGCTCAACATTTTTCCATGATAACGTATTATCCTCCAATTCCACTTTTTCAAATTCTTTTGAGTCATAAAGAATTCGTGCAGGGGAATTTTCGACCAAATTAATTTTATTTAATACTTTTCTAAAATCAATAATTCTTGATTCTCCGTTATTAAAAACAACTGAAATTGATAAATCTTTTATCCAGTTTACTTTTAATATTCTTGGCATTCTAATTGTTTTTCTCATAATAATTCTGGATTTAATTCATAAAACACTTCCATTGCCCAATCCGAATTTCCAGTTAACCAATCAAATACTTTTTTAAGTTGTTTGTTTGGTAAATCTCCTGCATAAATGTTACTACTTTCGATTTCAATAACGACTTCAAATTCGTTATAAATTGCATGAAAATGTGGAGGTCTGTGTTCACCTCCATAAATGCAGATTTTTATTCCGTCAAAGAAATCTATAGTGGGCATACTATTTTTTCCACAAATGTACCTAATTAGATACATTCGCCAAATTGTTTTTATCAAATTCTGTGTTGCAGAATTGCTTTGTAAATTAGATACAGCAGCTAACTGGGTTTGAATATCCGGAAGAGTGGGTTTTTGCGACTTAGTCTGGCGACTTCATTTTTAACTAGCTATTTGTCATGCTCGCTTTTCCAACTATCATAGACTGCCATCATTCTCTCATGCAATAATTTCAATCTGCCATGGATTGCGCTCAATCTCCTCCCCCCATTCTTATTTTGAATCAATTTAAATAACAACAACCTGTTATTATGTGTTGATTCAATTAGATAAATTTCATTAAATTGGCTTCAGTTCTTTTAAAATAAAAAAGACACCGCCCAGATGGACGGTATCTTTTAGTTCAAACTATAAAATAGTTACCGGGGAGTCGAGGCCCCGATAATGTTGCAAAGGTATGGATAAAAAAACATTTTTAAGCCTGTCCTTCCGTGGAAAATCCTTCTTTGCACATGAGTACAAAACAAAGCAAGCATGGGGTTCCCCTATTTCCCGGTTGGTTATCTTCTCCGTCGAGCAAGGCATCTTTATGACAGGATGTCACAAATTGATGTCGAAGTTCGGAACTTTGATCCCAAAGTATAAGACTCTGACGTCAAAGTATGATACTTTGAGATCAAAATATAGGACCCTGGCATCAAAGTATGGAACTTTGATATCAAAGTACAACATTTTAGTTCCAAAGTATGAAACTTTGAGATCAGAGTATGGGGATCTGATCTCAAAGTGTGACATTATGACCTCAAAGCATGTGGTTTTAACCTCCTATTCTGCGGACATAGGACTTTTCGGGCATCCCTCCAACTCTCCCCCTGACGTTGTCGGGACAAGCCTCCAATTTCTTGGGGAACTGTACCCGGCTATGCTCTTTATAAAGAATTCTTATTATTAAAATTTAAATCATTATCGATGACTAGAAAAACAGTTAGGGTCGAAATACCCGCAGGCAAGCCAGATCAAATCATATCGCTTGCTGAAACGATCAATCGGAAACACGAAAGCTTGGGTGAAACCAGTCCTTTGACATCGATCAACAAAATGGATGTCTTTGCCAGCAAACTCACTCAAGGCAAGCAGCTCAGAGACGAGTCCAAAGAGCTGAAAAGAACCAGTGAAGCCAAGATGGAGGAAGCAATGGTAAACCTGGGTCTTGCTACAGGTCAAACCAGTGCAACGCCCGACACCATGTACAACCTGCTACTGCAGGTAAGGGACCTGCTTTTGGTCACTTACCGGGGCAATGAAGAAAAGCTCAGTGAGTGGGGGTTCAAGGTAGTGGTAGGCCAAGCCAAGGCTTAAACAAGAGACGGTGGGGTCTCCCAAAAGTAACTATGACGGTGTCAACGGGCAGCGTCACTTTTGGGCCCCATCGTTCTTTATGATCTCATCGCAACATTACATCAGTTCAAACTCATCGCCAAAGGAGACGCCCATTTTGCGGGCTTTTACAATGAGTGGAAAATCGGGTTCAACCAGGCTCAGCTTTCCACCAACTTCTACCAATGGAACCGTGGTTAGCACGTTGTCTCTCATAGCCACCATCGTTCCAAAATTTTCTTCGGCAATGCATTGCGCGGCAAAGGCTCCATAGCGGGTTGCCAAAATACGGTCCATCGGGCTTGGACTTCCGCCTCGCTGCACGTAGCCCAAAACCGTTTCGCGGGTTTCAATACCGGTATAAGTGCTAATGGCCTCGCCCACATGTGCGGCGGCCGAAACTTTCTTCGGATGTTCAATTCCTTCGGCAATCACAACAATAGAATAAGGCTTGTTGCTTTGGTAACGCTGCTCGATTTTTTTGCAGACCGAGCGGATGTTATAGGGCACTTCGGGAATAAGAATGATGTCGCCACCTCCAGCCATCCCGGCATACAGGGCAATCCAGCCGGCATGATGCCCCATGACTTCAATAATCATAACCCGCTGGTGCGAGTTGGCGGTGGTGTGCAGGCGGTCGATGGCTTCGGTGGCTATTTGAACGGCTGAGTCGAAACCGAATGTTACATCGGTTCCCCACACATCATTATCGATTGTTTTTGGAATACCCACCACGTTAAGCCCTTCTTCATGCAGGCGGCTGGCCGTTTTCATGGTTCCGTTACCTCCAATACAGACCAGGGCGTCCAGTCCCAACTCCTGGTAGTTTTGCTTGATGAGTTCGGGTTTATCAATATCCCCTTCTTTGACGACTTTATAAGGCTTTTCCCTCGACGTTCCCAGAATGGTACCTCCCAGGGTTAAAATCCCGGAAAGGTGAGACTCTTTCAGCTCAACATAGTCTTTTTCAATCAGCCCCGAAAATCCGGCAGTAAACCCGATTACATCCATTCCGTAATCGACAATGGCGGTTTTCCCCACTCCTCTAATGGCAGCATTCAATCCAGGACAATCTCCCCCGGCGGTTAAAATCCCAATTCGCTTTGGTTTTTGAGTATTCATATAACGTATTTTTTGATATTGCCACGCAAGTGTGACCAGTTTAAAAATCATTCTAAATTACGAAAAGAAATTCGCTTTCAACAGAAAAAGTTCGACTCATCCCTCGCCGCTATGTCCACGTCCGGACCCAATGGAATAAGGGGTTTAGCTAATTTCCAATCATTTGTTTACTAATCAGCGGGCAAAACAAGTCCATTGATTGTCCGTATTGAAATAATCCGAATCAATTTTTTATCTGTGTACCCCGTGTTTACAGGAATCTGATACTGGAAATCCCCAAGTTTTTTATTAATTTCGTACCATCATTTCGAATTCATTTTAATTTAGATCGATAACCTAAAATTTAATTACCTATGAGACGAGTTTATTTGCTACTGTTTACCTCGGTTTTAGTAACTGCAACTGCCTGCAATTCTGGCACAAAAAAAACTGAAGAAGCTACAGAAAAGAAGTCAGCCCAGGTTGAAGAGCCTGCTGCCGACAATACCTTAACAGCCGCCGAAAAAGAAGCGGGTTGGGTGCTTTTGTTTGATGGAAAAACACCTGAAGGCTGGCGCGGGGTGAACAAAGACCATTTCCCAACGGGATGGCAAGTGGTTGACGGAACCTTGATGTGTAAAGGTTCGGGCGAAGGTGAAGCTGGCGCTGAAGATGGTGGTGACATCTTGTACGACCAGAAATTCAAAAACTTCCAACTGAAGCTGGATTGGAAAATTTCAGAAGGTGGAAACTCCGGTATTTTTTACCTGGGCGAAGAAGTTGAAGACTGGCCAATTTACAAAACCGCTCCTGAGATGCAGGTACTTGACAACGAGCGTCACCCGGATGCTTTGCTTGGAAAAGACGGTAACCGCATGGCAGGATCGTTGTATGACCTGATTCCTGCCAAGCCACAAAACACAAAACCAGTGGGCGAGTGGAACAGCGTAGAAATCATTTGCTACCAGGGAACGGTTGTTCACAAGCAAAATGGCGAAGTGGTTGTTGAATACCACTTGTGGACCGACGACTGGAACGCTATGGTTGCCGACAGTAAATTCCCCGGATTAAATGAAGACTGGGCCAATGTACCAAAAGAAGGTTTTATTGCCCTGCAAGACCACGGAAATGATGTTTGGTTTAAAAACATCAAAATCAAAGAAATGTAATCGCCATTTTTCCTGAGATAATTAAAGGGTTGCTGTTGCAGCCCTTTTTTGTTTTTCATACTTTCATCAAAGTTTCCATTTAGTTTCTAAGACTTGAAACCTATGCCTGACACAAACATCACCCATGTTCCGTTTGAAATGATGAAGCAGCGCTTTTACGAAGTGCTGATTCAATTGAAGTTTCCCAAAGAGAAAGCGAAAACATGTGCCGCCATCTTTGCCGGCAATAGCCTGGATGGTGTTTATTCGCACGGCGTCAATCGTTTTCCCCGCTTTGTTGACTATGTCAAAACAGGCTACATCAATCCGCGGGCGAACCCCAAAAGAACCGCACAAATTGGTGCCATTGAGCAATGGAACGGACAACTGGCTCCCGGGCCAAGCAATGCGGTGCAGGCTACCGGACGTGCCATGGAGCTGGCCAGCGAAAACGGGCTGGGTTTGGTTGCTCTGGCCAACACCAACCACTGGATGCGCGGTGGAGCCTACGGCTGGCAGTGCGCCCAAAAAGGCTTCGCTTTTATTGGCTGGACCAATACCATTGCCAACCTGCCAGCCTGGGGAGCAAAAACATGCAAGCTCGGAAATAACCCACTGGTGTTTGCCATTCCCTACCAGGATGAGGCGATTGTACTGGATATGGCACTGTCGCAATTCTCTTACGGAAAAATGGAAGACGCTCAAAAACAGGGCGAAGAACTCCCCCTGCCTGGTGGATTTAACATGCACAACCAATTCAGCACCAAGCCGTCCGAAATACTCGAATCGGGACGTCCACTGCCTGTTGGTTACTGGAAAGGCGCCGGGCTCTCGCTGATGCTTGATTTACTGGCAACCCTGCTTTCGGCAGGACTATCCACCTCGGCACTTAGCCTGCAAAATAAAGCGGAATATGGCGTGTCGCAGGTTTTTATTGCCATTGACTTAAAACAGCTCGACAACTTTCCAATCATGGAGGAAACCATCCAAGCAGTGCTTGATGATTTTCAGTCGGCCGAAAAAGTAAGCCCCGAAAGCTCGTTGCGCTATCCGGGTCAACGCGTTTTAATTACCCGCGGAATAAACAAGATTAAGGGAATCCCGGTTGACACCGACCTTTGGCAACAAATTCAAACCCTTTAACGAACAAACTAAACAACTATTCGTATTGCTGAATAATGGTACCTGCCATGCGAAGCAAAGCCGTGTGGGTATCAATGAAATTATAAACCGCCTGCAATTCCTGTAAAGCGGCATTCTGGTAAATTAACTGCACATCGCGAAAGTTGAAGGAATTGATGGATCCGTTTTCGAACTTTTCCTTGGCAATCTGAAAGTTCAGGCGGGCAGCTTGCAGGTTTTCGTTGGCTACGCTCAACAACTCTTTCCTCACCAGGTAAAATTCGAATAAGTTCTCCAGCTTATTATCCAGGTCATGCTGCATCTGCTCCAGGGCCACCAGTCCACTTTCTTCTTCAAGCTTGGCAATCTGAAGCGCTCGTTTGCGGGTTCCTCCGCTAAACAGGTTATAGCTCAGTGTGAAATTGCCATACATATTATTTACATTGGCCCAGGAAATCCCACTGTTTTCATAATCGTTTCCGGTACGCGTGTGTGTTGCTCCGCCGGAGAATGCAAGGGTTGGGTAATAGGAACTTTTAGCAGCCATGATGGCGTTCTCCAGCAAATTCTGACTGATGTACTGATTCTTCAGACTTTTATTGTTGGCGATCATCTGGCTATTCAAATCAGCCAGGGTATAGTCAATTGCAATAGCTTCAAATGCATCATTCAGCTCGTAAGTAGTATTGCTTTTGTCAGCCATCAGGAAAGCCAGATCGCGCAAGGCATTCTTGTAAGCCACTTCCTGCGACAAGTAACTGGTTTTATCGGTCAGGTAGGCATTCTGGGCTTGCAACACATCGAATGTCACCGCCGAGCCAAAGTCTTTCCGTTGTTCGACCCTGCTGAAACGGTCTTCGGACAGCAACATCACTTCTTTCAGCACGTTAAGCCGTTCCTTTTCGAGCAATACCGCGTAGTAAGCCAAAATCACCGACTGGATCGTTCCTTCAACCATGATGGCCGTGTTCTGTTTAGAAAGTTCCTCCAACTCGGCAAAGCGTTGTTTGCTGATATTTACGGCAAAACCATCAAACAGCGTCCAGTTCAGATTTAGTCCGCCCGAATACCGGTTTTGGACAAAGTCTTCGTTCGCATTATCGTTTAAAGCGTAGTCGGCACCAAGCGAAACGCCAATATAAGGATAACGGCCAGCCTCACCCCAGTTGTTTCTAATCTCAGCAATTTGCTGATCTTGTTTCACCAGCGTGATATCGTAGTTATTTTCGAGTGATTTACTGATTGCTGCTTCTAAACTCAGGACTGTTTGAGCCTGAGCGGCAACCATCTCCAATAAACAAACCACCAGTATCATTATTCGTTTCGTCATGCCATTTGTATTTGTCAGCATAAAAGTGTTTTCAAATTAGTTGATCTGTTTTTCAGGATCCACGTCTTTATCACCGTTATCCAGTTTTCTTAAACTGTGTAGATAAGCGATTTCTACTTCCTCAGCCTCGAACTTGCGACCATGCCACAACTGATGGGTTACCCGCCTGAAATCGTTCAGAATCATAATCAACGCCGGGAAAAACAAAAGAATGAACAAGGTTCCAAAAGCTACTCCGTAAACCAGCGAAATCGCCATCGGAATAAGAAACTGGGCCTGGAAACTCTTCTCCAATACCAGCGGGAACAAGCCAAACGAAGTGGTCAAGGTTGTTAGAATGATCGGCCGCAAACGGTTTTTTCCCGCCTCCACAATAGCTTCGCGAACTTTCATGCCCCGTTCAATCAGTAAATTGTATTTTGCCAGAAAGACCACCGCATCGTTAACAATCACCCCGGTGAGTGCGACGATACCCCACAAACTCAAAATGGAAACCGGTTTACCATGAATGCCGTGGCCCCATATTGAACCGAGCACGGCCAGCGGAATCATAATTAGAATGAGCAGTGGTTGTTCGAACGATTTGAAATTGATCATCAGAATAAACACAATCACCAAAAAGGCCATGGGGAAATAAATCATCATGTCGCCCATATTCCGCTGGCTTTCCTTTTGTTGTCCCTGGTACTCAATTTGAATTCCTGGATGAAGCGCTGCAAGCTCCGGAATGACGGTGGCTTCAATCTGCTCCAAAATTTCGGTTACTGAAGCATCCGGATCCGATAGCTCGGCACTGACCCGTATTTCGCGTTTTCCGTTGAAGCGCTGGATATTTACCGGTCCGCGTTCCAGGTTGTAATCAACCAACTCGGCCAGCGGATATTCGCCAGCGGCAGTTTTTATCTTCATGCGTTCCATTTGCCCAAGCGATGTGCGGTCCTCGCGTGGGTAACGCACCCAAATCCGCAGTTCGTCTCGGCCTTCCTGAATGCGCTGGGCCTGCCCCCCGTAGAACCCCTGCCGAACCTGGTTGGCAATAGTTGTTTCATCCAGCCCGAGCATGTAGGCAATTGGTTTTAATTTAAGGCGTACTTCCTGCTTCCCCAGCGCGTTGTTGTCCACCACATCTTTCAGCTGCGTCATCTCTTCCAGCCTGGTCATCAGATAATCGCGGCCCAACTCCAACTCTTCAATATTTCGCGAAAGCAAGCTAATAGAGACCGGAGCGCCAAAACGCCCCTGTGCCCCGATGGTAAATTTCTCGGCTGCCAGCACAGGCCCCACCTTCTCCGTCACGCGGTTAATGATTTCGTAGGTGCTGATGCCGGTTTCTTCTGAATTTCGGGGAAAGACGTTGATATTTCCGGCGTGTGCCCCGGTTTCCTGCCCATCGAAAGCGGTTCCCATATTCACAAACGCATTGTCAATAATATCAATCGAATCGTTATATTTTTCTTTTAGCTCGTCGTTCACGTCCCAAACGGCTTCTTCAAATCGTTGCAGGTAAACCATCGTTTGTTCCTCGCCCTGCCCCGGGGTAAACGCCAGGTTGATGTTGAAGGAATCAAACTCCATACGAGGAAAGAAGGTGGTCTTAATGATTTGTCCGCCCAACAAACCAGCGGTGATCAACACCATGGCCAAAGGAATACCAATGACGATATAACGCCATTGCACAATCAGCTTCAAAACCCGATCATACGCGTAATCGCGCAACCAGTTAAACATCCGTTCAGAGTATTTCCGAAAGCCTTTCTCTCTCGACTTCATGCTTTTTTCGCTCAGCACGCTGGCGTTACCAATGTGAGCAGGTAAAACCAGGAAAGCCTCAAAAAGCGAAAAGAATAAACTGAGGCATACAATGAAGGCCATTTCGCGCATCATCTCCATTTGCCCGGTAATAAAAAACAAAGGCGAAAAAGCGATAATGGTAGTTGAAACAGAAGTAACAACCGCCGGAATAACCTCAACCGTGCCATCAATGGCCGCCCGCATCGGGCTTTTCCCCATTTCGAAATGTTGAAAAATGTTTTCGCCAATCACGATCCCATCATCGACCAGAATACCAATCACCAGAATCATTCCGAAGAGGGAAATCATATTGATGGTCACGCCCATCAGGTTGGCCACAATAAACATGGCCAGAAACGAAGCCGGAATTCCCCAGGCCACCCAAAGGGCCAGTCGGGTACTCAGCATGAATGCCAGGGCAATAACCACCAATACCAACCCCTGTAACCCATTCTTGTATAATAAATCGAGCCGGCTATGCAGCAACTCCAGGAAGGAAAAGGTAACCCCCACTTCCACCCCGGGGTGCTTCGCATTAAATTCCTCAATGTAGGTATGAACGTATTGGTCTATTTCTTCCAGATCTTCAACAATCAGCTTCGAAATGCTAATGGTGATGACCGGTTTCCCTTTGCGCAAGCTTTTGGTGGGCACATCGGCAAATTTCTTTTTCACCTCAGCCACATCGCGAATACGGATCAGACTGCCATCGGTGTTGGCGCGCAACACAATGTCGCCAATTTTGTTGGGATCGGCACTTCGGGATCGCAGTCGAATCACCAACTCTTCCTTCATGGAGCGGATTTCGCCGCCGGAAACATCGCGGTTATTCTGCGAAATAGCATTTTGCAGATCGTTAAACGTCAAACCATAGCGCAATAAATCCTGCTCGGTGGCTTCCACCGAAATTTCCAGCTGCGGAAATCCGTAAATATCGATCTGGCTAACTTTACCGGAGGCCAGCAGTTCTTCTTCAACCTGCTGGGCGTATTCTTTCAGCGTCATCAGGTCAACATCGCCCGACATGCGTAAGAACAGCGCCCGCGAAGTTGTTCGTTGCTTAAAAACAATGGGTCGCTCAGCAGCCGATGGAAACGAGGAAATTCCGTCAACGGCATTTTTCACTTCAATCAGGGTTTCATCAATATCAATGTCGCCGGTAATTTCAATCTGCACGCGTGCCGAATTTTCGGATGAAGTTGAGGTTATTTCATAAATTCCGGGAATTCCCCGCACCGCTTCCTCAATACGGGAGGTAACACCCTCCTCCATTTCGACCGGCGAAGCACCCGGATAAAAAACCGAAACATATATATTTTTTGAAGGCCTTTCAGGAAAGAAAGACTTTTTCATGGTGTACATGCTTAACCCGCCAACGACCAGTAGAAATACAACGATCAGGTTCGCATAAAACGGAAATCGTACAAAAGTCTCAATTGCCTTTCTCATCGTGCTGCTTTTCGTTTTGAGTACTGCTACTTGCCTTCGCTTCCAGTATTTCAACCGGTGTGCGTTCTTTTACATTGATCAGAGCCTCCGTGACCAGGAAAGTACCTTCTTCCAGCCCGTTGAAAATTAAAGTCGACGTATTGACTTTGATAATATTAATTTGCTGTTTCTGAAGATAACCATCGACAACCGTAAAAACGGTGTTGGTGTTAAACACTGCACTCCGTGGTATTTCCATGGCATTTTCAATGGGATAACCCGGAAACGCAACCGACAAGTACTCGCCAGTCAGCATTTCGGCTCCGGCTTTCGGGTCCACTTTCACGAATACACTCCGCGACTGGCTGTTTTGATCCACAAAAGCGGCTTTCCGACCAACCGTGCCATACAATTCACTCTGCCCGCTTTTAATCACCTTGACCCGGTCGCCCAGCTTAATCCATTTTGAAAATCCGTTTTCAACGGGTACTTCCAGCTCAAGCAGATCGGTACGAATCATTTTGGCTATTTGTCCGTTGGTATTCACATACGCCCCCACTTCGTAGTTTACTTCGGTAAACGTACCATCAAAAGGAGCATACATCGAATGGCGCTCCAACCTCTTTTCATTCTGCCGAATGCTGTAGTAATCGCTTAAAATGCCTTGGCTGGCCAGGAATACTTTCAATTTTTCATTTTCGTATTCCGGAAGTTCGGGAAGCTTTTCATTCAGATCTATTTCATTAAAAAACTTTAGAAACACCTCATAACTATCCGGGAAATCGATTCTCAGATCAGGCAAGATGTTAGTCAGGCTATTCAGGAAAACACTTTTTTTGCTTTTCAGCTCCAACTCAACTTCATCTTTATAAATGGTAGCCAAGCGTTGTCCTTTTTTAAATGACGCCCCCTTTTTCAAGCTGACCTGGCCTGCCTCAATTTTTCCGGCAGCTTCAGCAATCAGTCCCACTTCGTTGCCTGAAATAACCCTGCCCTGGGCCGTTACTTCCGAAGTAATATCGCTATATGCAACCTGCTGGGCTGACACATAGCGCTTCACGTCCGTTTCGGGGCGGGTACCGGCTTCCGGTTTCATCGAAATAAAAAGCTTTGACAATAGTGCGGATCCACCCAACAAAATGATGAGAGCCACAACAACAAAGGTGATTTTTCTCCAATTCATGCTATTCCGTTAATTGTTTTTAAGTTGTTCGTTAAACCAAAATTCTGGCAGGAATTCCCATTGTAGAAACCTGCTTAATAATTTCACGGGTTGTAAACCTATCAAAAAATCGGGAATCATCCTTCTTTCAGGAAAGACAAAAAACAGGCTACAAAATATAGTGTACAATATCAAACAATCATTACAATCCTTCATCCAGTAAAATGGAAATAATTCTAAACAGACACAATAAAATAAGCAAGTACTCAACTCATCCCCTTAAAATTCAAAAACAAGAACCAATTAAGTTACGTGTAAACCAGTTTTATTTACCTTTGCCCTTCTTATTCATGTGAAGCTTCAAAATAAATGCACATTTTAAATTTTGACACCATTGTAATTGGCAGCGGCTTGGCAGGTTTATCTGCAGCCTACCATGCTTCCAAATACGGAACTGTGGCTATCATTACAAAATCACAGCTCGACACAAGCAACTCCTACTACGCCCAAGGGGGAATCGCCGGGGCTATCGACAAGGAAGACTCTCCTAATTTACATTTTCACGACACGATTGTTGCCGGGCGGGGCCTCTGCGAAGACGAAGCCGTCAGAATCCTCGTCACCGAAGGACGTGAGCGGATTCTGGAGCTGATTGATATGGGTATGGAGTTTGACCGGGTGGATGGAAACTATGTGTTGGGGCTGGAAGGCGGACACAGCAAGCGCCGGATTTTACATGCCGGCGGAGATGCCACAGGCAGGGAAATCACGGGTTTTATGCTACAAAAAGTACGGGAACAACAAACGATCACGTCTTTCGAATATACAGCCGTAACCAGCTTATTGATCGAAGGCGGGGAATGCAGCGGCGTTCAGGCCGTCGACTTTCGCACAGGAAAAAATGTCATTTTCAAAAGCAAAGCCAGTATTTTGGCAACCGGCGGCCTGTCGCGGTTATTTAGCCGAACCACCAACCCGCACACAGCAACCGGCGACGGCATTGCCTTGGCTTACGAAGCGGGCGCACAACTGGCTGACATGGAATTCATCCAGTTTCACCCATCGGCACTTTACATGAAAGACCAGGACGCCTTTTTAATCAGCGAAGCAGTCCGGGGCGAAGGAGCCTGGCTGCTGAATACAAATGGCGAGCGTTTCATGAAAGACATTCATCCGCTGGCCGAACTGGCTCCCCGCGACATTGTGGCTTTTTCGATTTACAAGCAAATGCAGAAACTTGACAGTCCGCACATTTACCTGTCGATGAAACACCTTGATGCTGAAAAAACGAAAACACGTTTTTCAACCATTTATAAAAAATTAAAAGAATACGGGTACGACATGACAACTGATCTCTTACCCATTGCCCCGGCAGCTCACTACATGGTTGGGGGCATCAAAACCGATTTGAACGGCGAAACCAATATTCCGGGCCTTTTTGCCTGTGGCGAAGTAGCCTCAACCGGAGTAATGGGTGCCAACCGACTGGCCAGCAACTCATTGTTAGAGTGTCTTGTTTTTGGGAAAAGGGCCAGTGAGCAAGCCGCCAAACGCAGCCCCAAGCCAGTAAGCCAGGCTGCACATCAACCCTTATCCAACGACATCAAAAACGAGCAGGCGTTCCTGGATATCAAAAACGAAATTGCCGATTTAATGTCGCAAAAAGTGGGTATCGTCCGCACCGGGCAAATGCTTCGCGAAACGATTGAACAGCTTGAAGAAATTGGCCAACGGATTCCGCAAACAGCCGTCGACTACAACGAACTAAAGACCAGGCATATCCAACAAATTTGTCTATTGATTACCCGATCGGCCCTTCTACGTGAAGAAAGCCGGGGTGGGCACATCCGCGAAGACTTTCAACACGAATCACCCGACTTTAGATTGCATATCGTCCAACAAAAAAATCAAGAACCTCTTTTTATTCCAATTCAAAAATGATGAATGCCAACGAACTTGAAGCAGCCAAAACGTTAATCAATCTGGCCCTGGAAGAAGATGTTGCCTCTGGAGACATCACCACCGATAACCTGATTCCGGCAGCAACGCGACGCAAAGCCTATATGTTAGCCAAAGCCGACGGCGTGGTTGCCGGGCTACCCATTGCTGAAATGGTTTTTCGCCAGCTCGACGAAAGCCTGGTGTGGAAACCGCAGGTAGAAGAAGGCGCCAGGGTAAGCAACGGAACAATCCTGGTGCGTTTTGAAGCTTCGTACCGGGCTTTGCTCACCGGTGAGCGCACGGCACTAAACTTTTTCCAGCGCCTGTCTGGAATCGCCACCATGTCGGCCAAATACGCCGATGAAGTAAAAGGTAGCAACACCGTCATTCTGGATACCCGCAAAACGCTGCCGGGCTTCCGCATACTCGACAAATATGCCGTCAGAACCGGAGGCGCAACCAATCACCGCATTGGCTTGTTCGATATGGTGATGATCAAAGACAATCACATTGAAGTGGCCGGAGGAATTATCCCCGCTGTAGAACAAATTAAAGCCAAAATTCCTTCAACCATTAAGATTGAAGTGGAAACCACTAACCTGAAACAGGTGGAAGAAGCACTCACCGCCGGGGCCGATATCATTATGCTCGACAATATGGACAATGAGACCATGGCACAAGCGGTTCAACTCATCCAGGGGAAAGCCAAAATAGAAGCATCAGGCAATATGACACTGGAACGAATCAGGGGGGTTGCCTCTACAGGTGTGAACTACATTTCCATTGGAGCGCTGACTCATTCGGTTCAGGCCATGGATATTAGCCAACGATTGGAAGAATAAAATGAATTTAGTGATCGATATCGGAAACAGCCGCATCAAGCTGGCTTTGTTCAGTGAGCGTGACCTCATGTTTAATGTACCGCTGGATGAGCTCAAGCCAGAACATATCCAGGTATTGCTGGATGAACACGATGACCTAAAGAACGCCATTATTTCCTCCGTCCGCGAATACCCCGAAGAACTAAAAACCTTCTTCAAAAACTCATTTGAAAACTTTATTGAGCTGCATGCCAATACGCCGGTACCAATCACCAATTGTTATGAAACACCCGAAACGCTGGGTAAGGATCGACTGGCTGCCGCTGTTGGCGCCACCGAACTGTTTCCCGGCAAAAATGTGTTGGTGATTGATGCGGGCACCGCAATCACCTATGAAATCATTACTGCAAAGAATGAATACCTGGGTGGAAACATCTCGCCGGGGTTGACAACACGCTTTAAGTCACTGCATCAGTTCACCGGAAAACTACCTCTTCTTCAGCCAACGGATGATTTTCCTGTACTGGGAACAAATACGCAATCGGCCATTCAGGCAGGTGTACAAATTGGCCTTCTGTTCGAGGTTCAGCAATACATTGATTACTTTAACACTATTTACGAAAATTTAGAAATCATTATTACTGGGGGCGATGCTAAATTCTTTGATAAGAAGTTAAAAAATTCCATCTTTGTACACTTTAATTTAACACTCATCGGTTTAAACAGAATTCTGGAATATAATGTTAAGAAAACTTAGAAGAATCTTCATCAGTGGATTATTCATTCTCATTGGTTTGACTTCATCCGCACAAAATAATAACACTTCATCGCCATTTTCACGTTTCGGATTAGGTGATCTCCATCCTTACTCCTACGGACGATTTGCCGGCATGGGTGGCGCATCGCTAGGAAGCCGGCACCAGGTACAGATCAACTCAGCCAACCCGGCATCGTACGGAGCAATCGACAGTTTATCGTTTATTTTTGAGTTTGGTGCCGATGGCCGGATCTCGGAATACAAGTCTGAAAGCAATAAATTTACAACCAATGACTTTAACTTCCGGTATTTCTCCTTCAGCTTCCCGGTAACCCGCTGGGCTGCTGCAACCATGGGTGTTTTGCCCTATTCAGACAAAGGCTATGAAATTTATGTCGAAGAAAATAAACCCGGCATCGGACGGGTTGGCTACAGTTATTTCGGAACAGGAACAATATCCAAGGCCTACTTTGGTGCAGGATTTAACCTAACCGATGCCCTGTCGGTGGGAGCCAACGTTTATTATTTATTCGGTACACTCAACCAGAATAACTCCATTTATTTTATTGATGATCCGGAACAATATGGATTCAGTGAAACAGAACAGACCCGGGTGCGTGATTTCGCCTATTTGCTTGGCGCCCAATACGACATTGATTTAAAAAACAACCAATTTTTAACCGTTGGCGCCACCTTTGAGAAAAAAACCAATTTCACGGCTTTCCATACTTTAAAACAGCAAAAAGTTCTGAACTACGGTGGAAGTGTCCGGACCGACTCAATAAAAACACTTATCGATGACCCCGACAAAATACAGCTTCCATCAAGTATTGGAGTTGGTGTTTCGTATGCCCGGTTAAACAAACTAGAGGTTAACGCTGACTACTACTTCTCTAAATGGAGTGAGGCCCGCTTTTACGGAAGCACAGTTCCGGAATTAACGAATCAAACACGTATCAGCATAGGAGCAGAGTATATTCCAGAGGAAGCCTCGATTCGAAGCTACTTAAAACGGGTACGGTATCGTGCCGGCTTCCACATGGACAAATCATACTTGAAAATTAATAATCAACAACTTAACGAAACTGGCATGAGTTTTGGTATTGGGTTACCTGTCACGCGTTCTAAATCAACGATCAATCTGGCAGTAGAATTTGGTCGGCGGGGAACCGTCAAGGACAACCTGATTCGAGAAAATTACACCAAAATAAGCTTATATTTGAACTTATTCGACCGCTGGTTTGTACAACGTAAATTCGACTAATTTTAAAAAATGTAACTAAAATATTTTGATCATGAAACCTTTATTTTCTAAAACAATCTTGCTTACGATAGCACTCGTAGCAATGACAGGCTTTTCCGTTATTGCGCAGAGAGTTGTTAAGGGCACCGTTTACCGGGGAGGTGAACCCGCCGCCGGGGTAACTGTTGAAGCCCACAAATCGTCAGATACTTTTATGACCAGCTTTGATGGCAAATATGAAATCGAAGTCAGTGATAAGTCGAAATACATCGAATTTACCTTCATTGATGACCGAAGAAAGCTGGACATTGAAAGCAACAACAGCAATGTGATTGACTTTAGTTTTGATGGAGAGATTCCGGTCAAAGGTGAAGGAGTTGTTATTGAAGGAGGCGTTGATCTCAGAACAAGCCAGGAACTGGTTAAAGCCAAAGAACGCGACTTCATGACTAACTTGTCCATGTACGACCAGTTCTACAAGCAGGATGATTATGAATCGGCTTTAGAACCCTGGAGAAAAGTTTACTATAAATACCCCAAGTCAACCATAAACTTATACATCCATGGTGGCCGAATGTATGAAGCATTTATCGAGAACACCAGTGACTGGAACGAAAAAAACGCCCTGATTGACTCATTGATGTCTATTTATGAGAAACGGATTACCTACTTTAACCAGAAAGGTTATGTTCTTGGACGTCAGGGCATCGATCTACTGAAGCTTAAGTTAGCCAATGAAAACCTGGATGATGATCAGCTAAAATCAATTTTGAAAGAAGGCTATGGTCTGTTGGAACAATCCATTCAACTCGAAAAAAATCAAACAGAAGCTGCCGTATTGGTTGTTTTTATGCAAGCCACAAAACGCTTGTTCCTGATGGGAGAACTTCCTAAAGATAAAGTGGCAGCAAACTACCAGAAAGCCTCTGAAATTGTAAACAACTACCTGAAAGAAGAAGCGGACAGCGAAAAATATACCGCCTCAAAAGACTTGATCGATGCTTTGTTCCAAACCAGTGGTGCTGCTGATTGTGAATCGCTAATCGCACTTTACGAGCCTCAATTTGAACAAATTTCACAAAGCGTGGATGAACTGAAAAAAATGTTGCGCATCCTGGAACGCCGGGATTGTACCGAGAGTCCGTTATTTGCAAAAGCATCAGATAAACTTTATAGTTTGGATCCTTCAGCAGAAGCAGCCTTTAATATGGCTCGCCTGTTTGTAAAACGCGACCAGTTTGACCGTGCTAAAGAATATTACAATAACGCGATTGAGGCTGAAACCGACAAAGAATTGTTGGCCAAGTATTGCTATGAGTTGGGCTTATTCATCTTTGCCAAGGAACACGATTTCCAAAAGTCACGCAACCTGGCTCGTAAAGCCATTGAGAACAACCCGAATTCAGGACGCGCCTACATCCTAATTGGCGATATCTATGCGCAATACAGCAAGAACTACGGAGAAACCGATGTTGAGCACCTATCGCTATACTGGTTGGCAACAGATTACTACCAGAAAGCCAAGCGTGTCGATCCTGAAGTATTTGCGCAAGCCAATGAAAAGATCAACATCTACAAACAATATTTCCCTAGCAAGGAAACTTTGTTCTTCGAAGGATTCACGGAAGGCCAAAGCTATAAAATTGGTAGCTGGATTAATGAAACAACAACCGTACGTGTTAAGTAAGAAAACACAACAGCGATTTTACAAAAGAAGCATTGCAATTCTCCTCATGGGAATTGCAATGCTTTTCTTTTCATGTGCCAATAAAATTGAAAAAATAAAAGAATTCTCATCGGGTGAAAATATGGCCGGCGTTGAAGCCGAAAACTATGAGATGATCCATTCCGACTCGACCATTATCCGGTTTAAATTGATCACTCCCAAACTCATTCGTTTCGACAAAGCAGAAGATCCTTTCATCGAGTTTCCCGAAGGCGTGGAAATTGAACGCTACAATGAGCAGATGGAGCAAATTGCCAGCATCACGTCAAACTATGCCCGATACTATGAGGCCGAAAGCAAGTGGGAAGCGAAAAACAACGTGGTGGCTGTCAATCCGCAAGGAGACACACTGAAAACTGAACACCTGATCTGGGAACAAGAGAAAGGAAAGATCTATTCTGAACAATTTGTAAAAATTATTCGTGAAGATCAAGTGCTTACTGGTATTGGTTTTGAGTCGGACCAAAATTTATCCAACTGGAAAATCAAGAATCCCAAAGGACCACTGTATATTGAAGTTCAAGAATAACAGCGCATGGAAATCCTGATTATTACCATCATAACCACGATCATCTTCTCGGCCTTTTTCTCAGGAATGGAAATTGCCTTTGTTTCGGCTAATAAACTGCGGCTGGAGATGGATAAACAACAAAACTTCATTAGTGCCCGAATACTGTCCTTGTTCACCAAAAATCCGGGACAGTATATCGCCACCATGCTTATTGGAAATAACATTGCCCTGGTGATTTATGGAATTGCTTTTGCCAAACTGCTTGGCCCCATGTTTTACCGTTTGGTTCCGATCGACAGTGTGGTATTACTACTTCAAACCATTGCCTCCACCCTCATCATTTTGTTTACGGCCGAATTTTTCCCGAAAACACTTTTCCGAATCAATCCAAACACCCTTTTGCGTTTCTTCTCCGTTCCGGTAGCTTTTTTCTACTTCCTTTTTCTGCCGCTCACAAAACTGGTCATTGGGATTTCCCAATTTCTGTTGAATATGATCTTCAAATCACCCTCTGACGAGAACATCAAAAAAAATGTTTTTAACCGGATTGATCTTAATCATTTTGTGAATGAGTCGGACGAAGATCAACAGCGCCGGGAACACGAGCTGGAAAATGAAGTTAAGCTGTTTCGCAACGCCCTGGACTTTTCGAAAGTCAAACTCCGTGAGGTGATGGTTCCGCGTACCGAAATGGAAATCTTGGATATCAATTCCAATATGGAAGACCTGATTCAGAAATTCATTGAAACCGGCTATTCGCGTATCCTGTTTTATCAGGATAACATTGACAACATCATTGGATACATCCACCACTCCACCATTTTTGCCAATCCCGGCTCTATCCGTTCAAATCTAAAAAAGGTGCTCATTGTCCCCGAAACCATGCCGGCAAGCAAACTGCTGAGCAAGTTTATTTCGCAACACCGCAGCATCGCCATTGTAGTTGATGAGTTTGGAGGCACCTCTGGCATGGTGACCAGCGAAGATATTCTGGAAGAAATTTTCGGTGAGATTGAAGACGAACATGACACGATTGATTTCGTTGAACGGAAAATCAGCAGCAACGAATTTATTTTATCTGCCCGCATCGAATTGGATGACCTGAATGAAAAATACAATCTTGGTTTTCCGGTCAAAGAAAATTTCGAAACACTCGCTGGTTTTATCCTTTTCCACCACGAAAGCATTCCAAAAATTAACACCATCATTGATATTGATCATTACCGCTTTAAGATACTAAAAGCAACCAACACCAAAATTGAATTGGTAAACCTTAAGATATTGGACAACACCCAAAATAAAAAATGAATCTTAAGGTTTAATTCCTAAAATTACTATCTTCGTAGCTCGAAAAAAACAAGTAAATCATAATTCAATAACTATTAGTCAATGGCTACATTACAAAACATAAGAAATCGGGGAGGATTGTTGGTAGCGATCATTATTGGTCTAGCTTTGGTTGCCTTCATATTAGGCGATATTCTTAACTCAGGCAGTTCGCTATTACGGCCTAACCAAATGGAAGTTGCCGAAATAGATGGCGAATCTGTACAGTACCCTGATTTCCAGCGACAGGTTGAAGAAATGGCGGAAATCTACAAAATGAACACAGGAAGCACACAGCTTGACGAAAATACCTGGGTACAAATCCGTGAGCAAGCCTGGCAAAGTTTAGTCCGCAAAATTGTGATGAGTGACATTTATGAAGATCTGGGTCTGACCGTTACTTCAGACGAACTGTTTGACATGGTTCAGGGTAGCAATCTTCACCCCATCATCCAACAACTTTTTCGCAATCAACAAACCGGACAGGTTGATCGATCAGCAGTTCTTCAGTTTTTGAAATCACTTGAATTGAATGCAACACCTCAGCAAAAAGCTTATTGGCTCTATATTGAAAACCAAATTAAAGAAGAACGCATTCAAACCAAATACAACAACCTGGTACGTCAGGGACTTTACACCACAATGGCCGAAGCGCAAAAAAGCATGGAGGCTAAAAATAAGCAGATGAATATTCAATACATTCGTTTGCCTTACATCTCCATGCCCGACAGTGCTGTTTCAGTATCTGACGCTGAATTGAAAGCGTACTACAACGAGCATCAGGACAATTACAAACAAGAAGAAAGCCGTACCATTGAATACATCACCTTCGATGTAAAAGCCACTGAGGCCGACGATGCTGCCACCCTGAAGTGGATAGAAGATGCTAAGGATGAATTTAAAGTGATCGCGGAGAACGAGCAATACGTCAATGTGAATTCCGATGTTCCCTTCGAAAATGTTTATCAGAAAAAAGAAGAATTATCTGATGATATCGCCGAATTTGCGTTCAACAATGAAGTCGGTTCAGTTTATGGGCCATTCAAAGAAGGTAGCACCTACAGATTGGTGAAAATTGACAATTTTAAAAATTTACCTGATTCGGTTCAGGCACGTCATATCCTGATTAACCCCGATGTTGTGGGTGGCTATGAGGCTGCACTGGCACTGGCCGACAGTCTGAAAGGATTGATTGAAAACGGAGCGAGCTTTGCTGCTTTAGCCGAACAGTACTCTGAAGATACCGGATCAGCACGTCTGGGAGGAGATCTCGGCTGGTTTGGAAAAAACCAAATGGTGAAACCGTTTGAAGAAGCTGCGTTTAATGGTAAAGTCAACCAATTGTACACAACAACCACCCAGTTTGGTGTTCACCTGATTCAACCCACTAAAAAAGGAAAGAAGTAAAACAGGTTCGTTTAGCAACGCTGGCTCGTACCATTGAGCCAAGCACACAAACCTACCAGAATGTTTATGCACAAGCCAGCCGCTTTGTTTCAGATAACCAAGACTACAAATCATTCGCCGAAGCCATTGCCAATGATAAACTAACGAAAAAACTGGCAACCGTTGGTGAAAACGACCGCGCGGTAGCTGGCTTGGAGGACTCTCGTCCATTAATTCGTGCTGCTTACCAAGCTGACGTAAAAGATATCCTGCACAACAATGAAGGTTCTGCAATTTTCGAATTGGGAGATCAGTTTGTGGTTGCGGCGCTAACCAAAGAAACCAACGAGGGAGTCGCTTCTTTTGAAGAAGTCAAACCCCGGGTTGAATTGGTTGTAAAAAAACTGAACAAAGGAAAAGCCATTGCTCAGAAAATGAAGGATGCCGCTACAGGAACAGATATGGAAGCCATTGCTGAAAGCCTGGATGCTGAAGTAAACGATGCCAACGGACTGACCTTTAACTCAACGTCGATTCCGGCAGTTGGTATGGAACCCGCTGTAATTGGAACACTAGCCAGCTTACCTCAGGACGAAGTTTCATCGCCAATCATTGGAAACAATGGTGTTTACTTGATTAAGGTCGTTTCAATCATTAATGGAACCGACGAAGATGTAAAGGCCGAACAAACCCGCTTAACCCAGGTTCTTGGTTCGCGCGCCATCTACCAGGCTTACGAAGCACAAAAGAACGCGGTAGAAATTGAAGATAACCGGGCGAAGTTTTATTAATCGATCGTCCCTCCAAAATATTAGTAAAGCAGGTTTAATCGCCTGCTTTTTTATGTCTTGTATTTTTATCAACTGTCAATCGAACTTGTAATGGATCAATTCAGGTCGCCAGCTTTCTTGTTTTTTCGAAATTTTGGAGAAATCAGCGGCCAGCTTTCTTGTTTTTTCAGATTTTTGCGAAAGTTGGCGACCAGCTTTCTTGTTTTTTCAGATTTTTGTGAAAGTTGGCGGCCAGCTTTCTTATTTTTTTGGATTTTTGCGAAAGTTGGCGGCTAACTTTGTTGTTTTTTGGAATTTTTGTAAAAATCAGCAGCCAGCTTTGTCATTTTTTGGAATTTTTGTAAAAGTTAGTGCCCGGAATTGAGCCTGACAGCCGAAGGATTCCCTTTTCCACAAAGATTTGAAATGATCCATCTCACTTGGTAAAAAGCTTGTAAAAACGGTTTAATCAGCTACAACTCCATAATGTAGATCTCTTTATACTGCATGATTAAGGCATCTTTTTCATGAATTTGAAAGGCGATATGCCCTTTCATTCCAACGTTTAACGTTTGGTGGGTTTCATCATTCAAGGTTCCCTCTCCTTTGTAGTTTGTGATTTTCATGCCATTCAGCCAAGCCTCAATAGATGTTCCAACGCATCGGATTCGCATCAGGTTCCATTGGTTGGTTTCTTCGGCATAATAGAACATGGGATTCTTTCGCTGCATGGACTCATTGACCCAGGCATTTTTAGGAATATTCGGAAAAATCCAACGTTGATTGCCCCTGGTTTCATCCCAAATCATGCCCGTGCGCCATGGTTCCGGTGGATGGATATCAACCTGCGGCCCATTCATCCAGTATTCCTCGTCGTTGTATCGCGAACGCACCTGCACCCCACTGTTTCCGCGACTGGTTCTAAATGCCCGAAATTGAAACTTCAATTCAAAATCAGCATATTCCTTTTCTGAATAGAGCCAGGCATAGTCGTGTTCCGGATTGTTTAACGAATTGGCCATGATGGTGCCGTCAATCACCCGAAAAAACATGTAATTCCGATCGCGCGGCGCTTTCTTCTCAACCCAGCCATCCAGGTTAGCACCATTAAAAAGCGACACAAAATCGTCTTGGGAAAAGGTAACAGACGAAATCAGGAAAGAGAAAAAAATAAAAATCAATTTCAACTTCATACACATTCGGCTTGGTTTGAGTTAAGTTCTATGCGCGCCTTTTTAACAGCTGGTTAAAGTTCGAATTTTAACAGATGAAATGCAAGCAAATTATTAAAGAGTCGATTACCCGGAGCACATCAACAAGTAACATTCGGATGTAAGTACTAAGCAATAATTGTTGTCGTATTTCTGTCTTCTAATAAACTATGAGAGAAGTGATAAGAAAAATAATAGATCGGTCCGTGACCTTAAATCATCGCCGTGAGAAATGATTCTTTCGCTCGATTCATTATTTTTATCGAATGAAGCTTCAAAAAATCATTAGTGGAGGACAAACTGGCGTAGACCGGGCCGCACTTGATGCCTGCCTGAAAGCCGGATTTTCGTGTGGTGGTTGGTGTCCGGCCGGAAGACGGGCCGAAGATGGAATCATACCTACGTTGTATCCTCTGCGGGAAATGGCGAGCGTTTATTATGACGATCGCACACGCCAAAACATACTCGACTCGAATGCCACCTTAATTATTTACCAAAATGATTTAACCGGCGGAACCTTGCTCACCTACAAGTTGGCCAACGCCCTGAACAAACCTGTTTTCCTATTCAAAGTGTCGCCTTTTTTTATTGATGAAAGTCTTGAAGAGCTTCTTCTTTTTCTGAAAACCAACCCGGTAGAAATCCTCAATATTGCCGGACCACGGTCGAGCCAATGGGCTAAAGCTTACGAATCCGCCTTGCTCATCACCTCCAGGCTAATTCAAACGATCGGGCTTCCGGAATAGACAGGCCCTCTGCCGAGTCGCCGGTTTGCGTTCGACATCCGGCTAGGCCTTGCTCTCGGCCTTAACAAACTTCCATTGCTTACCGCAATCGAAGCATTTATAACTGGATTTGAAAAAGGGAAAGATGGCTCCAATAATCAAGTAAAGGATAACCATTACAATATTGGGTTCTTTATTGATTTCGATATTGTCTGATTTGCAAAAAGGACAGTGCTTTCTGTCAGCCTTCGCTACAACAGGAACTTGCAGAATACGATCAGCAACAGGATGATTCACCACATAACCGCCGGACTGCAATAAAGCCAACGCCTGTTCATACTCGTTCTCGTTCACCATCAATTTTACACCACCAATGGCATTCGAATAAAACCCATAAACCTGCACGGTGAACTCATCTTTCAACATTGTTTCAATACCTTCTGAATTCAGGTAAAGTTGAGCCAGGTGTGCTTCATGAGGGTACGTAAACGCCATAATGTGTTTCCAGTTGTCCATCTTAATCAATGTTAGAATTCAATTCGCATCAAGGAACAAGCAATTTACGCTGTTTATAGCTACTAATCCAAAATTATAAACTAATCTTTTGGAAAAATACCACTATCGGTTATCGACCTTCTCCGGATTTAAATCATGGTTTTGCAGGCGGTGCCAGGCCAGTGCTTCATATTTGGTTCCCGGCTGTCCGTAATTGGAAAAAGGATCAATGCTGATCCCGCCGCGCGGCAGGAATTTCCCCCACACTTCGATGTACTTCGGTTCCATGAGATGAATCAGGTCTTTCATGATCATGTTGATGCAATCTTCGTGAAAAGCGCCATGATTGCGGAAACTAAACAAGTATAACTTCAACGACTTGCTTTCCAACATCTTGAGGGCAGGCAAATAACTAATATAAATGGTTGCGAAGTCGGGCTGTCCGGTAATTGGACACAAACTGGTAAACTCCGGAGCATTAAATTTCACCCAATAATCGTTCTCTTGATGTTTATTGTCAAATGCTTCCAATACTTCCGGTTTGTAATCAAACCCATACCCGGTTTCGTTGCCCAAATGTTTCAAATTATCCATAAAATTTCAAGTTCCAGGTTTCAAATTCCAAAGTCACGTCAATCACTGAAAAGCCAGCGGACGATCTCATGCTTTCTGTTTCTTCAGGTAGCTTTCCAATCCATTCCGTCTGAGCTTGCACGCCGGGCAATGTCCGCAACCAGTACCAATAATTCCATTATAACAAGTTAGTGTTTGGTTCCGCACCAAATCAAATACGCCCAACTCATCGGCTAGCTGCCATATTTGTTCTTTGCTTCGCCACATCAGTGGGGTATGAATTTCATACGGAAACTCCATCGACAGGTTCAACGTTTGGTTGAGTGAACGAACAAATTCATCCCGGCAATCAGGATAACCGCTGTAGTCGGCCTGTCCCACTCCGGTTACCAAATGAAGAATACCTTTCGACTTGGCAAATACGGCTGCATAGGTCAGAAACAACATGTTGCGGCCTTCAACCAGCGTATTTGGCGGACGATCAGCCGGCTTATCCGGCTCAACTCCAATCTCCGAATTGGTCAAAGCATTCGTGGTAAGCTGGCTCAGTAAATCCAGCCTGAAAAGATGAAATGGCACCCCGGCCTGCTTGGCGATCGACTCAGCAACGTCCAATTCCAGCCGGTGTTTTTGTCCATAATCGAACGAGATGGCTTCCACCTCATCAAACACTCTCTTCGCCCAGTACAGACAAGTGGTAGAATCCTGCCCTCCGGAAAATACGACCAATGACTTCCGCATTACACTTGTTTTAATCGAAATGGATTGTAGGAAATATTTTCATCAAAGGTATCCACTCCTTCAATAGCTTTCACTTTCCGAACCACCACAATGGTCAGTGGCAATACCAGAATCTCGTAGGCTGTTTTCAACAAGGCTTGGGTGACAATCATTCCCAGAATGACCGGCAGTGGGAAAATCTCCGCAAAAGCGATGGTAATGAAAATCATTGAATCAGCTCCTTCACCCACAATGGTTGACACAATGGCCCGCAATGAAAAACCTTTGCCTCTAGTCATCAGCTTAAACTTGCTCATCACATAGGCATTGAGGAATGAACCCACCACATACGCCGTCAAACTGGCAAATACGATACGCACAGAGCTTCCGAGAATAGTTTGAAAAGCCTCTTGCGCTTCGTAAAACGGAGCAGCCGGCATATAAATCGCCAACATAAAAAAGATGACAGCCAAAAGATTCACTCCAAATCCAGCCCAAATAATCAAGCGCGCTTTGGCATAGCCCCACACTTCCGCAATCACATCGTTGATGATATAAGCCAGGGGAAAGATCAATACACCAGCTGGAGCCGACCAGAGCCCGATCAAAATGATTTTCGAAGCTAAGATATTTGAGATCAACAGACAGGCAGCGAAAAACACGCCAGCCAACAGAAATAAAACCGATACTTTATTTTTCATGACTCTTGTTTTTTACGTGGTTATCAAGAACACGTCGTTCATTATGGGGGCAAAGATAATATTTTCCCGGTTTTTCACTGCTTTCCAAACCGGGATGTATCCACCTCTTTGTGGTCTTTCTGTTTGTACCCGCCAAATTTATAGGAGAAAGAAAGTGTTACCGTTCGTGAATCGGGAACAATATTCATCCGGAGGTTCTGCTTGTCATACCTCATGGTCAAATCAGGTGTCCAGGTATCCAGTAGATCCATTCCCTTGAGCCTTAGTTCTGCGTTTTTCCCGGCAAAAGTCCATTTGATGCCGGCATCGAGGTTCCACAAAGCGGTCAGTTCGGAGGAGCCCTGGATATTTTTGCTTATATAAGCTCCGGCTATTTCAACTTTAAAATCGGGCTTTGAGGATAGATTAGCCGTATTGTCCAATCGTGAATAGCCTACCCACTGATCGTTATAAAATGCTGTTTCATGAAAATAACTGCTTTTTACCTGGTCATAAAAACCATTCAGCGTAAGGCGCGAATTCAGAAAACTACCGGTATTTAATGGGATAACTACATTGACGCCCACGGTTTGTTTATTGTCGAAATTTGTGGTTTGATAGATCAGCGCCAGTTTCTCCGGAGACTGGTAAGGCAATTGTACGAAATAATCATCCATACAGATGTAATACCCAGTAATGACATATTTGCCATGGATAATATAGTTGAGTTGGGCGGAGTAGTCTTTATATGGCCTCAATTGAGGATTGCCGTGTAGTTCGGCATAGCCGTCGATATATCCGATAGAGCCATGCATTTCCCAATAATCAGGATAGACCTTGTCTGAAGAAAAAGACAACTGCAGGATATGGGAGGGTGAAAAAAGCCAAGTTGCTTCGAGTGCCGGAAATATAGCCCATTCGTTAAAACCACCCAGTTTATAATATTCTCCGGTAACGGAGGCTGACAGGGAGAATTTCTCGGTGAAACTTTTCTCAAAGCCGGCATACAGATCATAGGTGTATTCGTTCAGTTTATTATCCGTATCCGAGCCCGACATGTCATGCCCCACGTGGGACTGATAGTGTTGCGAACTGTGGTCGGTTGCATAGCGAAACTGTCCTCCGTAATTCAGTTTCCAGTCGGATGAGAGTTCGTTTTGCTGATCAATTGAGGCACGTAAACGATTGATGTCCTGATTGGAATAGGCGATAAAGGCATCCTCTTTCCCTTTTTTGTTCTCAGTAAAGTCCTGAGACGTATGGTTCTTATAATAAGTATAATCTATTCCGGTTTTTAAGCCAGATCCGGAAGTGAAGTCCAGAGAAACATGATGCATCTGCACCGGGTCTGTTTCTTTTTTATTATTCACTGAACTGGAGTAGTTCCCTTCCGATATTTCCCTGTTTTCCAACTTCGGTGTTAGTTGTGAGGTATAGGCAAAGCTGATCAGATTCTTATCCGTTAGCCGATAATCGGCCCCCAGTCGGATATGATGCGCCTGACTGTCTTTGTCTCCCCGATCCTGTTGTTCGATCGTATGAACCTGTCCATCATATAAATGATGAGAAAACAGGTCAAGCCCGCTTCTTATATGCGTATGGTTAAATGAATACAGGAGATCGGTTGAAAAGCGGGGTGCCGTATACAACAAGGTAATTCCAGACGAATGGCTGTCGTAATGTCGTTGGGTATAAGCGGCATTCAGCTGCCCCTGCCAGTCGGGCTTGTCAGATTCATTTTGCTTCATAACCAGATTAATCACGGCTCCGCGGACGTGACATTGCGGCGGTGCACTATACATGACTTCTGCTTTTTCTATCCGGGATTGTGGTGTATGCCTTAATAATTCCATCAACTGCTCGTTGGTCATCGTCGTTGGTTTTCCATTGATGATTACTGTCAAGCTGTTGGCCCCGGCCAGTACAAGCTCCCCGCTTTGTTCCCTGATCCCGGGCAACTGCAGCAATGATTCATAAGCATTGCTGACTACTTTCCCTGCCAGGAGTTGACGCATGTTGTATGTCATCCGTCCGTCAACAACAGTCACCAGTGCCCGGTGCCCTTTAACTGAAATTTCATCCAGTTGGTGTGCCTTTCTTGTTAACCGAACGATCCCTGGCTGCTGATCCTGAAAAATATTTTCATACATTTCATAAGCCAGGTGCTGGACGATCAATCGGAATACAGGAAGATCCGACTCAAGTTTGAAAACCCCCAGGGAATCGGTATTCGCGAAACTGACATAAGCCGAATCTGTGGTTTGCAGGATAACAGCAGCAAAATCGACCGGCTCATTGTTTTCATCGTCAACAATTTTCCCCGTGATAAACTGAGCTTTGGAAATAAGTGCCATCAAAAGTAAAACCATCAACAGACTAACGTTTCTCATTTTGTTCTTTTTTTAAATTACCGGAGCAAAAGTCCTGAGAAAAAAGACCGCTTGGTGTTACCACCGACTTACTTAGTCTTAAATAGTCTTAACGGCGGCAACATATTATCCCAGTTTACTTAATTTAGCAGCACAAATTTTAAACAGGTGAAACGAACATTCCCCTTCCGGACAACCGCAATCATCGTCAGCGCTGCCATGTGCTTCGTATTTCTATACCAGGTTTATTGGCTGGCAGGTTTGTACCGTACCATGAATGATCAGTTGCAGAAAAACATTCATGAGGCCATGGAAATAGCCGATCAGAATGAATTATTCCTCCGGCTTGAACAGATCAAGGAGACTCCCGGCCTGCATGGAAGCATTGAATCGTCTGTTGAGTATGACAAAGCAGTCGGCGAGCTAAAGGCAAATACCATCACCTCCGGTTCCGGAAGTGATTCCACCGGACAGTCTTCCGTAGTTGTACATCGTGATTCCAGTCAGGTGAATGTCAGTTTTCAGGGAGCCATGGAGCAGGTAGAATTTCGATCGTTTAAGGAAAATGCCCGCACAACGGTTATGTTTGCCGTCTATCTTCAGAAGGGGATGCATCAGGCCGCTGATCGTATCTTGCCGGTAAGCCTGGCTGTCTATGACAGTTTGCTGACGGAAGTACTGGATTCCATGGATATCCGGGAACAGCACGCCGTGCAGCTGGTTCATTTGACTGATGACTCTGTCTGTGCGTCCATTCCGGAGGTAAATTTTCCAACTTCAGAAAATTATATATCCTATGAGTACCCTTTTGATGCGAACAACCAATATGCTTACCGATTGTACTTAAAAAACTCAAATAAACAGGTCATTCAACAGATGTCAGGCATCCTGGCAACTTCCATCGTGATCTTTTTTTTACTCATTTACATTTTCATATACCTGCTAAAAACCATTCGCAGGATGCAAACCGAAGAAGAGTTAAAGACTGATTTCACCAATAATATGACTCATGAGTTAAAGACGCCACTAGCTGTTTCCTATGCGGCTGTAGATGCTTTGCTGGTCTCTGAACGGCCGGGTCCGACAGAAAAACAGCGAAAATACCTGACAATTGCCAAAGAGCAGATGATGCATTTAACCGGATTGGTGGAGCGGATCCTGGCCATGTCGCGGAAAGATAACAGGCAGCTTGAGTTGAACCGGGAAACCGTCTTAGTAAAGGAGCTGGTCGATTCGTTGACCGACCAGTTTCATGTTGTTTCGGGTAAGAACGTCCACTTCACGGTCGATGTGCAACCCCCGGAGCTCACTGCCCATGCCGATAAAACACACCTGTATCATGTTTTTAATAACCTGATTGAAAACGGAATCAAATATTCGGATGAGCCGGGCTCCATTGCAATCCAAGCCCGGAAGGAAGGGAGTCACATCATTATTACTGTCGCTGACCAGGGAATCGGGATAGATTCTCATCATCAGAAACGGGTTTTTGATAAGTTTTACCGGATTCCGGCGGGGAACAGGCACAATGTGAAGGGTTATGGTCTGGGCTTGTTCTATGTGAAGGAGATGATTGAGAAACATGGAGGAACAATCCACCTGAAAAGTCATCCCCGAAAAGGTTCTGTTTTTACAATCAATTTGCCGCAATGATGGAAAAGATAAAAGTACTTTTGGTTGAGGATGAGCTAACCCTTTCCATGATTATTCGGGAGACATTGGAAGAAAAAGATGATTTTACGGTATGCACAGCCAGAAATGGGGACGATGGCTTGCTGAAATATCATGAATGGCATCCCGATGTGATCGTGGCCGATATCATGATGCCCCGGCTGGATGGCTTTGAAATGGTGAGCCAGATCAGGGAAACCGACCAGCAAACACCTGTCCTGTTCCTTTCGGCCCGTTCATCGGTTGATGATGTTGTGGAAGGGTTTAAGCTTGGTGGAAACGATTACCTGCGCAAACCATTTGGAATGAATGAATTGATCGTGAGGATTCAAGCCTTGCTAAACCGTGCCTGTGAAAAAGAACAAAAATCAGATTGCTACCGGATCGGCGCTTATACCTTTGACAGTATCACCCGAAACCTCCTGCTTGCGGGGACGAAAATCAGATTGTCTGATCGGGAGGCGGAGATCCTGAAACGCCTCTGTGAAAATAAAAACCAGTTACTTCATACGAAAGGTTTGTTGCTGGAGTTGTGGGGAGACAACAATTATTTCACCACCCGCAGTCTTCATGTATTCATTACCAAGCTCCGGAGGAAGCTGTCTGCCGATCCTGCTGTCTGCATTTTAAATGTAAGGGGCACAGGATACAAGCTCATTGAAGAATGCTGACAGAAGCAGAATTTGCTGAAACCATCTGTTCCCACTTTAGAGCCAGCCGCTCGTTAATAATTGTTAGTGAAGGATCTGCGTATCCCTTTTTTCTTATTTTTGTAAATGATGTTACCTTTTTTAATATTAATGTTACGATGACTGTCTCCCGATTTGGTGTATCACTCGAAAAAGACTTGCTGGATGCTTTGGATCAATATGTGAAGGAAAACCGTTTTTCCAACCGTTCACAAGCCATTCGGCAGTTGATCAGCCGCAACATTGTTGAACAAAAATGGCAGTGCAACAACAATGTAGCAGGCTCAGTTACCTTGGTGTATGATCCAAATCGACGGGAAATACTCAATCAGTTGGCTGATATCCTGGAGAATTACCATCAGGAGATCCTGTCCACTCAACGACTGATTCTCAACAAATCAAAACATATGGAGATTGTAGCCATCAAAGGTGCTGCCAGCCGGCTAACAGATTTGGCAGATCAGTTGATAAGCATTAAAGGGATGCAGCACGGTAAACTGAGCATGAGCCGGGCCGATTAATTGTTGTCCGTGGATGATGTTATCATTTTAAATAGAAATGCCACAACCCAGTAACCATGAAAAACAACAAGAATGGAAAAATTAACGCCTCAACTTCAAAATAAACTCAACCAGCTGGCAGCTTGGTACGCGCAACGCAAAGGCTCGATTGTCGCCTTTTCCGGAGGAATTGACTCTACCTTGGTGCTGTTTTTAGCCCGTCAATTTCAGGGCAGGGAAAATGCCATTGGTGTTATCTCCAATTCGGAAAGCCTGAAAGCCAAAGATTTTCAATTGGCTAAAACCTTCTGTCAGGATTTTGACATCCAGCTGAAAATCATTAAAACCGAAGAACTAACCGACCTACGATACAACCAGAACCCCGAAAACCGCTGTTATTTCTGCAAGGAACACCTGTTTCACGATTTGCAGAATGTCAAGAAAAAGCACCCGGATTTCGATGTATTAAGCGGCACCAACCAGGATGATCTGGCTGATTACCGGCCGGGATTGCAGGCCGCAGCCGAGTACAAAATTCTCGCACCCATGGCGGCGTGCAAAGTGAGCAAAGAAGAACTGCGCCAGATTGCCAAACATTTCGATTTACCCAATTGGGACAAACCGGCCAGCCCATGTCTGAGTTCGCGGATTCCATATAACCACCACATTACCCGCGAAAAATTGCAACAGGTTGAAAATGCTGAAGACATCCTTAACGACTTGGGCTTTATCGATGTTCGGGTTCGCCACTACGGCAGCTACGGACAGGTGGAAGTGCAAAAAACCGAGTTGGAAAAATTGTTTTCGCTGGAAAATGAAGTGATTGAAAAAATCAAAGCCGTGGGTTTCGAAGATGTCAGGATAGACCGCGAAGGCTTGGTATCTGGTAAGTTGAACCGGGTGCTGAAAAGCCCCCTCTAACTCCCTCGAAGGGGGAGAACCCAAAAGCTGTTACTTAATACTTGACAATAAAATGAAAATATTATATTACGATTGTTTTGCGGGAATCAGCGGCGACATGAACCTGGGTGCCCTGATTGATCTGGGTGTGGATGCCAACTACCTAAAAACGGAATTAGAAAAGCTGAATATTGAAGGTTTTCACCTCGAAATAAAAACCGACCAGCGACGCAGCATTTCCGGCACCAAAGCCGAAGTGGTCATTGAAAACCAGGAAAACGAAAAACACCGTCACCTGCGCCATGTTGAGGAGATTGTCAACAACAGCAGCTTGCCAGAGCAAGTCAAAATCAATGCCCTGAAAATATTCGACCTGATTGCAGTTGCCGAAGCCAAAGTCCACAATATTTCCAAACAAGCCGTTCACTTTCATGAAGTAGGCGCATTGGATTCCATTGCCGACATTGTGGGTGCTGCCATCTGCCTGGATTACCTGAAGGTGGACAAGGTCATGTCCTCCCCCATTCAACTGGGCGCCGGAACGGTGAAATGTGCGCATGGAATTATGCCTGTGCCTGCCCCGGCTACCGCCGAAATTGTTAAAAACATTCCGATAAAAACGGGATTGGTAAATCATGAAGCCACCACGCCAACCGGAGCCGCTATTTTGGTTGCCACAGTCGATGAATTCACCGATCAAATCAACCTGCCCATCGCGAAAACAGCTTACGGCATTGGAAACCGCGACAGCGAAGTGCCCAATGTATTGCGTGTGCATCTACTGGAAGATGAAAAAGCGGTGAGGGACGTAGACACGGAAGAAGCCATCGTGCTCGAAAGTAATATTGACGATATGAACCCGGAACATTACGATTTCATTCTGGAACAATTGCTTCAGGCCGGAGCCAGCGATGCTTGGCTGGTTCCGATGATCATGAAAAAATCGCGCCCGGCTATTCAGCTTTCGGTATTGTGCAAGGCCGAATTGACTGAAAAAATGAAAGCCATCGTTTTCACACACAGCACCTCCATTGGCATTCGCGAATATCGGGTCAGAAAAAATATGCTCCGCAGGGAAGAAACCACCTTGGAGACGACTTACGGGCCAGTTCGTATCAAGCAAAGTTTTTACAATGGTAAGCTTGTCCGCTCAAAACCCGAGTTTGACGACTGTAAAAAACTGGCTGAAGCCAACCAGCTAAGCCTTTCAGAAATTGAAAAAGCAATCGACAAACAATTGGAGTCATGAGCCCAAAAGACATTCTGAAGAAATATAAAAACGGGGAAATCACCCTCACCGAAGCCCTGGAACACATCCCGGATCGGGGTATCGAAGAAATGGGCTTTGCCACCATTGACACCGACCGCCTCAAACGAACCGGACTGCCCGAAGTGATTTTCGCTTCGGGGAAAACCGTGGAACAGGTAAGCCAAATTGCCGAGCGCATGCACCAAAAAGGCATTGATGTACTGGCTACCCGTGCAACTCCCGAGATGTTCGAAGCCGTAAAAGAACGAATTCCCGGTGCCCAATACAATGCGCTGGCCAAAACGATAATCTACAAACAAGATACTCAGCCAAGCACAAACGGCTACATCATGGTTGTAGCAGCAGGCACATCGGATATGCCGGTAGCCGAAGAAGCTGTTGAAACCGCCCAATTTCTGGGCAACCGGGTCGAGAAGGTCTACGATGTGGGTGTGGCCGGAATTCACCGGCTGTTTCTCCAGCTGGAGCTGATTCGTAATGCCCGGGTCATCATCGTGGTGGCCGGAATGGAAGGCGCCTTGCCCAGCGTGGTTGGCGGACTGGTGGATAAACCGGTGATTGGCGTACCGACCAGTATTGGCTATGGAGCCAACTTTCAGGGACTTTCAGCCCTGCTTTCCATGCTGAACAGTTGCGCCAGCGGTGTTAGCGTGGTCAATATCGACAATGGATTCGGAGCTGCCTGCCAGGCTTCATTAATTAATAAACTTTAAGAACAGGACGATGAACGAATTGTATTTACTCTTGATTTCAGCAGCCTCACTCGGATTTATTCACACCATTCTGGGTCCCGATCACTACCTTCCGTTTATTGTGCTGAGCAAAGCCCGGCAATGGTCGAGCAATAAAACCATGTGGATTACTTTCATTTCAGGCGTGGGACATGTGGGAAGTTCTGTGCTCATTGGTTTTCTGGGTATCGCCCTTGGAATTAGCCTCAACAAGTTGGAATCGATTGAAGCCATTCGTGGTGAACTGGTGGGCTGGTTGCTATTCGCCTTTGGAGTGGCTTATACCCTTTACGGCGTCTACAAATATGCGAAAAGCATTGACCATTCACACTTACCCGCATTTCTGCTTCCTAAAAAGATTCGCGATCTGCAGCATCTGCCAACCGAAGAAAAAGAGACGAACAATACCAAGCTAACTCCGTGGATCCTGTTTCTAATTTTTGTGTTTGGCCCCTGCGAAGTGCTAATTCCCATCCTGATTTTTCCGGCTTACCAGCACAGCACTGCCGGAATGCTGATGGTCGCCCTGATTTTTGGATTAGCCACCATTGGAACCATGTTGCTGGCGGTGTACCTCGGCCATAAGGGGACTTCGCTGGTGCGCTTCAAGAAACACGAAAAGTACCTGCATCTGCTCGCCGGACTGGTCATTCTGATTAGCGGAGCCGGCATTGTGTTCATGGGATGGTAACATAAAAACATCATCCCGGGTTCGGTCACTTCATTCTTTCGGTGATCCTCGGAAATTAAATGGCAGGGTATAAAACATTGAATAGGAAATATCAAAGTTGAAATCTTTTTCGGCCGGACCATAGCCCGGATTAAAGTAAACATGCGGCAAATCGAGTTCCTTTTGGTCAATTTTCAACTTTCCGCGAATGCTCCAGCCCATAAAAAAATTTCTGAAGACTTCTCCTTTAATCCCCAACACCACTTCGGCCCATTGCGCGTTGTAATTCTGTTTTCCCATGCGTCCGGTAATATCTCCCCAATAATTGGCAATCATGTATCTCTTAACTTGCTGGTTGGCAAAATTAAATCCATAACGCAAGCCAATATACACAATGTCCATATCTTTTTTATGTTCAGCCGCCAGCAAATTATAGTCGAAACCAAACCGGGTGTACGATCCCGAAGAAACATATTCCAGATAATCATGATCAATGCTTAGCCGTTCCCAGCCCGTTTCAATCACCGGGTATAAATTGGGCATTAACTCGATATCGAAACTCAACTCTGTTCCGTAGCGGTTTCCCTTGTTCCATAAGTGTTGTAACGGACGCGAAAGATCGAACCCCACCCGGAGCCCGTCCATCCGGACAAACTTATCGGTTCGTTTTGGAACCTTTTTAAGATCGCGCTCCTGCCCCAGGCTAATTATCGTCAGCAGGCAAAGAAAAAATGTAAAGCTCAATATTCTCATGCCAGTTTTTTGTGACCATACTGTCTGTAACTTCATAATCGTCAATCTGGTTAAAGCTATGCCCGACGTCTGATATTTTAAATTCGTGGTAAAATCCGCTTTCGGCTGATTCAAAAATCAATTCGTTGGAATGCCGGATCGTCAAGGTATCGGCAATTGAATCCAGTAACAAAACAAAACTGGTTGTTTCTTCCAAGCTTAGCGGCAACCGAAAAACGTTGGTTTGCTCCTGGTAAATCCAGATGCTGTCCTGATCTACTCCGTAAACCGAAACTTTTGGTATCCGGGTATCCAGGGTATCTACATTTACGAGTTTTACTTCAAGCAAAGCCTGTGGCGGAGCATCATATAGATCCTGGCATGCAACAATGGCAGCAACCAAAAATAAGCTGTAAAGGATTTTTCTCATTCTCTTGAAATAAAAAACGCTAATTTAAGGATATTAAATATGAATGAAAGTCAAACAGGAAGAACTTTTCAACAAACAAAAGAAGCCAGCTGGCGGCAATACAACGACACAACGATTTCGGATTCATTCCTCCTGCGGTTCTGGATGAATCGTGGTGACCATGTCAAATTTTTCCTTAATCCGATTTTCAATACGCGTACAAATGGCATGGGCTTCATTTAACGACATAGTAGCCGGCAGCTTAATGTGACAACTCAACTCGTTGTGTTGGCCGTATTGATGCAGGTGAAAGTGGTGAATATAGACTTCGCGTTCCAGCAGCCCGTCAATGTCAACTTTGATGGCCTGGATGAGTTCTGGATCGATGCGTTCGCCAAGCAGACTTCTAATTTCTTTCGACAAAATTTCATAACTGGCATAGGCAATCATTAGGGCCACAATTAACGCCAGCAAAGCATCAATCCACCAAAAATATTTACCAACCAAAATACCAATTAAAATGACGACTGATGATAGGGAATCTGTTCGGTGATGCCAGGCATCAGCTTTCAACATTGACGATTTGGTTTTTCGGTACCCCCAAAGAGCGTACTGGGCAAGCGCCTCTTTACCTACAATGGAAATAATGGTCACCACAATGGCGATGGTTCCGAAGTTTCCAGCTTCACGGCTGGTAAACTTCTCCACCGAACTCAAAATGAAATCGAAAGCAACAATCGCCAACAATACTCCAATAATGACAGCGGCAATGTGTTCAGCACGGCCATGTCCAAACGGATGTTCCTCATCGGCAGGCTTATTTGACAGCTTACCGCCAATAAGCACAATCATCGACGACACAGAATCCGTCAACGTGTGCCAGGCATCCGCAATCAACGCAATAGATCCCGAGACCAGCCCAGCCCAGTACTTCAGCCCAAAGAGCAACAGGTTGGTTACAATAGAAATCCAACCTTCACGAACAATATATTGATGATTTTGATTACTCATGAGTTAAACGATACCAACAAATCTAGCCAATTCTGGTTTAAAAATCATCCAATATCAAACAGGTTTTTAATGCCCATCAGCACCATGTTGATTCCGATGGCACCAATAAAAAATCCATTCAGCCGCAAAAGAACTTCCATGTTTTTATCGAAAGCCGTTTTAAACTTCCTCGCTTCAATCGAATCTCTGAATTTTTTAAGCAGAAAGATAACCAGAAAATTAATGAGGAAAATTGCAACCAAGGCAATGGAGCCTGCCACATAGTTATGGTCGTGAGCCAATAAAATACTCAACGAAATAGAACCGGCACCAACCATAAACGGCAAAGCAATCTCCGAAGCCAGATCGTCGAGGTTTTCCTTGATAATGATCAATGCTTTTTGTCCTTTCATAATAAAAAAATAGGCATAGGAAAAGATAATGATCCCGCCAAAAATCCGAAACGACTCAAAATCAATATTGAAAATTCGGCGAAAGAACAGATCGCCCGAGAAAAAGAAAAGCAGGCAAACCGAAAACGAAATCAGAGTGGCTTTCAAAATGACCATCACGAAATCGCGATGTGACAAATCCTTCCTGATCGGCTCCAGATATAGAAACAAGGCAAAAGGATTTAACATGACCAGAAACTCAACAATCGATGATAACATAGTATTTTCTTTCTTTTTAAAGCTCTTTGTAAACAGCGAGCCTTCATTCACTTTGGCGCCGGTAAAAGCTAAAAATCCAGCTTCTTAATCTGGCATTCATTTGATCGGCTAATAACTAAACAATTTCTTAAACGATCAAATAAAATTACAACTTGCAAGCTAATTTGAAACCATTTCAGCAATCATTTGGCTAACTTTTTGAATGTAGGCATTTTTATCCGACAACTTTTCTATTCCTTACGCGTTTTCTGAACAAGAACAGAAACATAGAATAAATTCGTTTAGTATACTCAAACCGATGAATTGATACATGAATTGGTTTAAGTAAAAACCAGCAAAACGATTAACCAGTAAGCTTAGCTGGCTTAACAGCGCCTGACTTTTCAGAAAAAAGCCATACCCCTAAACTCCCAAAAAAAAATACTACTTTTGTAGGGAATAAAATCCGGACAAGCACCTTTCTCAAAAGGTTAGATTCTTTTTCCTGATAGTTAGAAATACATTCCATTTTTTATGAGATTTGACGATTTTGATTTACACGATGACATTTTAGATGCCGTTCATGATATGGGCTTTCAAGAAGCCACCGCCATTCAGGAAAGTACCATCCCCATTATTCTTGAAGGCCACGATTTAATTGCCTGTGCGCAAACAGGAACCGGAAAAACTGCCGCTTTCATTTTACCCATTCTGGACAAAATAGCCGACTTACCCGAAGGAAAAACCCGCGCTCTGGTGGTTGCCCCCACCCGCGAGCTGGCCATTCAAATTGAACAGCAAGTACAGGGATTTGCTTACTACCTGGGCATCAGCTCCCTTGCCATGTATGGTGGCGGCGATGGCAGCGAGTGGGAAAACCAGCGGCAAGCCTTGAATAAAGGTGTGGACATTATTGTTGCCACGCCCGGAAAGCTTATTTCATTCCTTGACAACGGCATTGCCAAGCTCGACAGCGTGGAATTTGTGGTGCTGGACGAAGCAGACCGCATGCTGGACATCGGCTTTTACGACGACATCATTAAAATTTTCAGCAACCTGCCTGCCAAGCGGCAAACGCTGATGTACAGTGCAACCATGCCTCCGAAAATCCGGACGCTATCCTCGAAAATCCTGACCAACCCAAAAGAGTTTAGCACGGCCATCAGCAAACCGGCCGAAGGAGTTTTACAAGCTGCTTACCTGTGCTACGAAACACAGAAAACCCCGCTCATTGAAAGCCTGATTGCCGGCAAGGAAGATACGCCAAGCATCTTGATTTTCACCTCAACCAAAAAGAAAGTGTCGGTCATTGTGAGGGCGCTGAAAAAGAAAGGCTTTGTTGCTGAAGGTATTTCGTCGGACCTGGAACAGAAGGAACGCGAAGATGTGTTGATGCGCTTCAAAGCACGCCAAATTCGGATTTTGGTTGCTACCGACGTGTTGAGCCGCGGAATTGACATCAAAGATATCAACCTGATCATCAACTATGATGTGCCGGGAGATGCTGAAGATTATGTGCACCGTGTAGGCCGGACAGCCCGGGCAAACACCACTGGAATTGCGCTGACGTTTATCAATGAAGACGACATGTACAAGTTTCAGCAAATTGAATCGTTGATTGAAGACGAAGTGTTTAAAGCTCCCCTCCCACCCGAAATTGGAGAAGGTCCTCAATGGAAAGTGGGATCAAAAGGCCGTGGTAAAGGCAAATACGGGAGCAAGAAAAGTTTTGGTGGAAAATCCGGGGGACGAAGATAATCCAGCAATCCGTCAGGGTACTGAAAACCTTGAAGGATTAAGTTCACAAGCCATTCGCTACACCACTTCGATGCCTTGTTCCTTCAGCAATTGCAGTCCAATTTCCTTCAGCTTATATTTCTGAATTTTGCCACTGGCAGTCATGGGGTATTCATTCACAAAGAAAATGTATTTTGGAATTTTAAAACGGGCAATTTGACCGCGACAGTATTCCTTCACCTCTTCTTCGGTCAAGCGCTGTCCATTTTTTAGTTTGATGAACGCGCCCACCTGCTCTCCATATTTGGGACTGCAAATACCAACCACCTCCACCGACTCCACCTGTGGCAACCGAAACAGGTAATTTTCAATTTCGCGCGGATAAATATTCTCACCTCCGCGAATAATCATGTCTTTGATACGGCCGGTAATGCGATAAAAACCATCGGTAGTTTTCACGGCCAGGTCGCCCGAATGCAGCCAACCTTCTTCATCAATAACTTTTCGGGTAGCCTCTTCATTTTTATAGTACCCTTTCATCACATTGTAGCCACGGCAGCATATTTCACCCTGCTCCTCCTCGGCACAATCCTCTCCGGTTTCGGGGTTTACTATTTTCACCTCCACATTGGGCAGCTCAAAACCAACGGTCGTGGCACGAACTTCGGGTGAATTATGGGTGCGGGTGGCCGTCATACCTGGCGATGCTTCTGTCAGCCCATACACAATGATGATGTCTTTGCAATGCATCCTGGTCATCACCTCGTTCATGGTTTCGAGTGGGCACAACGAACCTGCCATGATCCCGGTACGTAACGAAGTGAGGTCGAACATTTCAAACATGGAATGGTTCAATTCGGCAATAAACATGGTTGGAACCCCATTCAAGGCCGTACATTTTTCCTTTTCGATGGAAGCCAAAACCATCAGTGGGTCGAAATTCTCAATAAGAATCATCGTTGCACCATGACTAACGATGGCACAAACCGACAGCACCGAACCAAAACAATGAAACAGTGGCACACAAACCAGCAAACGGTCTTCGGCTGTGAATTTCATGCATTCGCCAACCGAATAGCCGTTGTTCAGAATATTATAATGCGACAACATGACTCCCTTTGGAAATCCGGTCGTTCCCGAGGTGTATTGCATATTTACCACATCGTGCGAGCCAACACTCAGTTTGGCATCTTCCAGCTCCAGATCATCCAAGTGTTCTCCCAGTAAAATCAGTTCAGCCGTGTTGAACATGCCCCGGTGTTTCTCCTGACCAATAAACACCACGTTCCGCAGCTCTGGAAACCGTTCCGATTTCAGGTTGCCCCGGGCATGTGTTTTAAGTTCAGGAACCAATTCAAAAATCATGTTCACATAATTGCTGTCTCGCCAGCTATCAATCAAGCATAGCGTATGAATGTCGGCATCTTTGAGCAAATACTCCAGCTCGGCAAGTTTATAATTCGGATTGATGGTCACCAACACAGCACCAATCTTAGCGGTGGCAAACACGAAGGTCATCCAGTCGGGCACATTGTTGGCCCAAATGCCTACTTTGTCGCCCACCCCCACCCCATTATACATCAAGCCCTTGGCCAGCTTGTCCACCCGGTCATTAAACTGGCTGTAGGTAAAGTGTAAATCCCGATCGACATAAACAATAAATTCCTGATCGGGTGTTTCGTAAGCGTATTTCTCTAAAATTCCGCCGAGCGTATAATCGAGTAATTGCATGATTTCAGGTTTTAAAAAACGAATTGGCTTTTAGTAAGGCGCATAAACAACAGCCAGAATTTTGGTGGCTTGGTCATCACCAGCGTGCACATTATGCGACACGATTGAATCGAGGTAAATGCTGTCGCCTGCACCCAGTTGATACACTTCTTTGCCGTAGTTAATTTCAATCTGCCCTTCCAAAACATAGATAAACTCTTCTCCCTCGTGCGAGGAAAGCATGTAATCCGATTGTTTTCCGGGTTCAATCTCCACAAGGAAAGGCTCCATGCTCCTCCCCACCTTATCGAAGGCCAGCGACAAAAAATTCAGGTGCTCGCGCGATCCGTTTTGCTGCGAACTAAACCGAACCCCTTCTTCGTGCTCATTAGCCCTGACAATGGCTGGTCCCAGGTTATTGCTGTCATCAAGGAAAGTACCCAGCCGGATTCCCAAGGCCCGCGCAATCTTAATCAGCGGAGCCAACGAAGGAAGTACATCGCCTTTTTCGATTTTTGTTAACTGATCGGTGTCCAGATTTGTTTTTTCAGCCATTTCTTCGAGGCTTACTTTTTTGGACTCACGTATTTGTTTGATCTTTTTTCCCAGATCGTGTTTCTTTGCCATGCCTGTAGTCTTTAAGTCTGCCCACAAATTTACTTTTATTTTCAAGCCAGTCAAACGGGAAAACAGTAGAAACCACCAGCTTTCATCAATTAACCGGACATTTAGAACCAATATAAATTTCAATAGGCCCTACTGGCTGAACTTCAAAACAGGATCAGGTATTTTTTAAGAACTGTCTACCTTGAAAATCAAAAATCATCAATCAGCAAGTTTCGTTTCTCCATGTCAATAATCACGGCATCAACAAACTTAGTGGCCATCATTTTCTGAGCTTGATTGATGCCTACTTTGGTTCCCACTTTCGTGATGGCTTTCAGCAGATACTTTTTCAGCTTGCTCTTTTTTCTGATTCGCCTGACAATGGCGCTCGAATCAGACTGGGTGGTCTTGGTTCGTTCGCCATTTAAAATATTCTCCAACACCAGCCCAAAACGATCAGCCATTTTTTCCTCCAGAGCCAACAGCCGTTCCAAGCTGATTTTGACGGAATCATATTCAATGCCGGTTTCTTCGGGTACCTTTTCCATTACTAAGGCGCGTCCATCGGACTGTTCAACAACCCGCATGTCAGGGATAATGGGTAAAAAGAAATCAGTTCCGTCTTTGGCCGGAACGCGAAACCGGTCGACTCTCTCGTAGCCAAACCGCAGGATCGGATTGTTCTTTTTCTCGGGAACGCTAAAGTATTTCTGAAGGAACAACTGGCAGTTGCGGCGTCCCAACAAAAAATCATGCTCACGAAATTCCTTCTTAAAAAAGCCGGCAAAGCCCCCCAAACCACCACATGCCAAGGCATAGGGTTGCTTTTCGTTATTCTGATAACGAACCGGCAACACCATAAACCGCGTGTAGTTTTCCTCATCGTAGGCTTTCAACAGCTCCTCCTCTTTAAACATGAGCTGCTGGCGCATAGCATTTAACAGTTCAGGCACTGCAAACTTGATGGCATCGAGGGGTTCATCATCCTCAACCAAGTCCTGATCGCTCGGGAAAGGGTCAATCATGATCAAAGTTGAATCGAAGGAAGCCGCTGATTTTTCCATCTCGTAATTCCGGGCTTCCACCTTTTTACCTTCAGCCAGTAGCTGATCTTTTTTTCGCCGCTCCAGAATCTGGTCTGTCAATCCAAATGGCTCATTATTGATGACTCCTCCATCCACATTAACACACAAGTAATCGGCAGTTTCATCCAACTTAACTTTATCCTTGGTTTTATTGAGAAGCGGATTGTCAAGCAAATAGCGCGCCGGGCGATTAACCTTGTGAGGGCTCAGTCCTACGGGAAACGCACCGGTGGCAATTGCGGCATCTTTCAGCAAAGCTTTGTTTACTCCTTCCATGGTATCAAACGACAACGGAATCAGGCCCTTGCCTTCGTACTCGCCCGATGCTGTAAGTTTAAAATGTGCCAAGTCCCGGTGGCGCGTCATCTGGTGAACACTTTCCCCCAGGGCCGTTCGAAATTTCAGTTGGTAACTCACCCCGCGTAAATTGGTTTGTGTTGTCAGGATTTCCAAATCGCTGGCCACATAAGGCCGGTTCACTGTCGGATCTTTTACGGTCGTATCAATCATTCGCGATGCCACCCTTTCAATAAAACCCGAATCGAAAACGGACTTCACTTCATGCGCCGGATGCAGCCGGATATCCTCATCGCCCAGCATTTGATCCATCATATCCGAATACTCCGTTTCGGTGAGGTTAACCCAGGCATCGTACAAGGGATTCTCTGTTGTTACCGGCGATCTGAAATTGGAAGGGTTAATGTGCGGAAAATATTGCTGAACGGCACATGAGCTAATGGCTGCAGTCATTCCGCCAGCCGAAGCGCCCGTGAACACCTCAATCTTCACATCATGCTTCGGAACACCTGGCAAATTCAGGTCTTTAGCCTTTTGCCAATGTTCCAACGCTTCAAACAAATAATCAATGACTCCGGCCGTATAGGCGCCAGCCGAAACAGCGCCAGCCATGCAAATGCCAATTCGAATCGTCTTAGGATCAGTCATACAAGCGTTTTTAAAAGGTTAAATTCACCATATAAAAGTGTGACGTTCTATTCAGGAGCTGATTTCTTGATCAACAAACGGGTAATTTTATTTGTTGAATGGATTTTGAATAAAGATACAATATTAAATATGGACGAGTCAAGTGCTTTAGCAAGCTGTTCCTTTCGCAGATGCAGGTGGAATGGGAAGATTCGCTTCTTGATTAGCTAAGAATCTCTTCTAAAGTTATGTAGTCTCCAACTTTACCTGTCATTTTCTCAACATCTGTTTGAACGGGTAATGTCTTTTTTCCTGGTCTCCAACCGGCTGGACAAACTTCTCCAGTTTTGCTGGCATGTTGCCAAGCCCTAATTTGTCTTAGGAATTCATTAACATTTCTACCAACTGAATCAGCCTGAACTTCCTGAGCAACACAAACACCATCAGGATTAAACAGGAAGCGACCTCTAAGGGCAACACCTTCTTCTTCAATCAAAACACCAAACGCACGGCTAACTTTTAAGGTAGTATCCGCTCCCAATGTCAACTTTAATCCTTTAAGGATTGGTTCAGTTTCTGCAAATCTTTTATGCGAGAATTTCGAGTCAACAGAAACAGGCAAAAGTTCAACTCCCAGTTCCTGAAATTCGTCGTAATGTGCATTCATTGCAGCAATTTCAGTAGGACATACGAAAGTAAAGTCTGCTGGATAAAAACAAACTACAGTCCATTTATCTTTATAATCCTTGCTCGATACGGTTTTGTAATGACCTGTTTTTGCATCATATGCCTCCATTTCAAATTCAGGCATTTCTTGCCTAACCATTGTTGCACTCATTGATTTTTCCTCCTTATTTAAATTTGTAATTTCTATTTGTTCGGTTTTAATTTTCTTTTTAAGTGGTTTTACACCGTTTACACATGCCATAGTTTTTATTTTAGAAGTGCATTAAACATCCAAATCATCTTTTCTTGTTCACCAATAAAGCCAGACATTAAACTGGCAGTTCCTTCGTCATCATTATCAGACGCCAATGATAAAATTTCCCGTTCAGTTGATAGAAGAATTGCAATATCTTCAAGAAGGGCATTCACAGTATCATTTGCTGAACTTACATTTTGTCTTTCTTTTACTGAGGCGATTTTAATATAGTCAGTAAAAGAATGGAGTGGTTTTCCTTCCAGCATTAATACACGTTCGGCAACTTCATCTGCCATTTCGTTCAGGTTGTTGTATATTTCTTCAAATTTTTCGTGAAGAGCGAAAAATTGTTTACCAACAACGTTCCAATGGTATCCACGTACATTCATATAAGTTACTTGCACATCGCTCAAATATGCATTTAACTTCTCTACCATTTCACTTTTGTAATTGTTCTTTAAGCCAATATTCATAATATTCAATTTTAAATTAATGTTTAATATTCTTATGCCTTATAAAATTTCCTGTGATGTTTACTGTGATTTCATCAATAATAAAATTGTCAATTTGATTGTTTTCAAAAAACTCTTTAAGAAATAAGTCAAGCCTTTCATTACTATAGTCTTCTATATAGTCACATTCAATACAATACACGTGGTGGTGGTTTTCCATTATTCCATCATATCGCATGATGTCTTTGACAGTCTTAACTTTCTTAATAATGCTATTTTCAACAAGAGTGTCCAAAACATTGTACACAGTCCCTGCACCAATATTTGGGTCATTCTTTCTAATGAATTCTAAAATATTATCAGCAGTGGGATGATTATTTAGCTCGTAAATAGCTTCCAAGACACGCATTCGCTGTGGAGTAACTTTTAATCCCTTTTCAGCAATCAAATCTCTTATTTCTAATTTTTTATTCATTTGAATAAAATCTAATTAAGAATCATTCATGATTAATAACAGTTCAATATTAGAAATGTTTTTTCAAAGAGCCAAATGTTTTTATCTTTCCATAAATAATGTTCGAAGAAAGTAAAATCAATACTCACACTGTCATGTTTGGAATTGACTTCTTCAAGGCCGGAATCCAGTATTTCATGTCCGGAATTGGCTTTTCAATCTTTGGAATTTGACATTTCATGCCCGGAATCAGATTTTTCAAATTCAGAATTTGCCTTTTCATATTCAGAATTTGATATTTCATGTCCGGAATTGATCATTTCATCTTTCGAATCGGCTTCTTCATGTTTGGAATTTGGCATTTCATGTTCAGAATCGGCTTTTGCATGAACGGAATTGATCATTTCATCTCTGTAATTTGGCATTTCATGTCCGGAATCAGCCTTTTCATATCTGTAATTTGAGATTTCATCTCTGTAATTTGGCATTTCATCTTTGGAATTTGTTATACTACTAGGAAACTAAGATGGCAAAGGTTTCTCCGGAAACCATCGACCTCTATTTCGATAGTAAACAAGATCTGATAAATCAGGTTTATATTGAAGTGAAGGCTGCATTCAGCAAATGTGCCTCATAAAGATTGCGAGGCACATTTTTAGGTCAAAAATGGTTTTAAAATCATCTGGAAAAACATTGCCCGATTCAAATTAAATAATGATGCTTATGAAATGGCATGGAGTAAGTATTAAGATATAATTAAACATAGAAAAGATGAACACAACAAGAACGATCACATTAAAGAACAGGCCAACAGGAAAGCCTGCATTGACAGACTTTGATTTCACCACTTCCGAAATATCTGAATTAAAGGAAGGAGAGGTCTTAGTAAGTGCTAAGTATGTTTCGGTAGATCCTTATTTAAGGGGGAGAATGAGCGATGCTCCATCTTACATACCGCCTTTTGAGCTCAATAAGCCAATTGCATCCGGGGTTATTGCTGAAGTTTTAGAATCAAAGAACAGTAATTTCAGTAAAGGGGATCACGTGTCCGGTCTTTTACAGTGGAAAGAAACACAAGTCGTAAAAGCTGATGGATTGATGAAAGTAGATCCTGATAAAGCACCTCTTTCTGCATATCTTGGAATTTTAGGAATGACAGGCCTTACCGCCTACCTGGGATTAGCAGAGATTGGAAAACCTAAAAAAGGGGAGACCCTTCTAGTGTCAGGTGCAGCGGGGGCTGTAGGAAGTGTAGCAGGACAAATTGGTAAGATACTTGGCTTACGGGTAGTTGGGATTGCCGGGACAGATGAGAAGGTGGAAATGCTCAAATCCGAATTCGGTTTTGATGATGCCATCAATTACAAAACCACCGAAAATATGATCGAAGCCATTGCCAACGCATGTCCCAATGGAGTAGATATCTATTTTGACAATGTGGGGGGTGACATTTCTGAAGCAGTACTCTTTAACATCAATAAGTTCTCACGAACAATTAACTGTGGAGCTATTTCGGTATATAACAATATCGAACCGCCCAAAAGTATTAGTGTACAACCATTTCTGGTGAAGAAAAGTTCTTCAATGCAAGGCTTCGTGGTTTCCGATTTTGCAGACAAACATCCTGAAGGAGTAAGGCAACTAGCAGAATGGTTTAGCCAGGATAAATTAAAATTTACAGAGACAATCAAAGAAGGATTTGAAAATATTCCACAGTCCTTTTTAGATCTTTTTGAAGGAAAGAACAAAGGTAAAATGGTCGTGAAACTTTAAAAATGAAAAGATTGTAATTGCATTGCGGTATTGGCAAAGCAAGAACTGTAAGTATGTCTAACAGGTGATTGCAAGCAGGCAATGTTAGCTCAACATACCCTCCAATGCAAAGCGTATGCAAGCAACGCTTGCTTGGAGGGCAAGAGCTTGCAGTAATAATAATACACCTCACGGCATACCAACGTTTGGCTGCTGGAGCTATTTCATTTTAGTCCCCATTCTTTCTACTTCTTTCAACCATTTTTTTCTTTTTGTTTCTGCCGATTTTTTCAGAGATGTAAAGATCGTTATTCTTACCTGCTCAAAACCACAAAATTGTAATACGGATTTCTTCAACGAATTAATACCCGGACTTTTGTAGAACAAAGAATAGTACCAAACAGGGCCATCCATTGTTGTAATAAGTCGTGCCGTTTTTCCTTTCATTAATGGAATTGGTATTGGGGAATCATTTTGATACTTAAATGCATAACCGGGGAGAAAAATCCTATCAATAAACCCTTTAAATAATGCCGGATATGTTCCCCACCATGTTGGAAAGATAAAAACCAAATGGTTAGCTTTGGAAAGCAACTTTTGTAATTCAACTAAATCAGGTTCTAACTCCATTTTAATATTATACCCGTATTTCAAATTAGGATTAAACTCAAGATTCGAAAGATTAATTAAATTACAAACATATCCTGATTTTTCGGCACCAAGGTTATAATGTTCCGCCAATGCATGGCAAAAACTGTTACTATCAGGATGTCCATTAATTACAAGTATATTCATAATTAGTTAAAACTTAAATCCATAGCCAATTGAAAAATATAAAGGCGAAATTTTAAATGTGCCGATAGTAGAAACATTTACTATATCTGACAAATACTCCTGCTTGTAATCCCTTTTTCCATATCGATATCCCGAACTTACCAATAAACAATGTTTATCTTTTTTACCAAAAAACCTTGAATATCGGATACCTGCATTTAGTAAGGGAACTGTTACTGAATAGTAATTGTTATTCGGAATATATAACCCAGTACCAGTGTTAATTGCAACCTGATTCTTTTTGTTCGAGAAAGCATTAAATCCTATTCCTAAACCGAGTATAAAATCGTCAAAACTACTATTTAAATCTTGATTACCTATGCCTGTATAAATATTTGCCCATAACCTATCAGATATAATATTGTGTTGAAAACCCAATTCAATCTGGTTTAATGAAACTTGCATAGACATCATTCTCTTATCTTGTGCCTTTGTATTGTACGTCAATAAGAGCGTCAATAAAATAATTGCAAATATTTTTTTCATATCTCTTATTTTATTGTCAAATTAATACTTTTCACAATGGATTTTGCACTGGTCAATTTTTGTAAGTCTGGAAAAATGGCTCCAGTTGAGCCATCCGGACTGCTGTGCCCAATTAATTCAAGAACAGCAAGCTTTGTCTCGGGATAAATGGTTGCTGCATAAATAACAGCAGGCTGTCCGCTCCCTTCTTCTCCTCCTGAGTAATCATCATCCCCTTCTTGGACATTCTTGGGATAATCGTCGTTAAAGTCAACAGAATGGTTGAATTCAGCTTTTACCACAAATGGCTTCTCAAGGTTTGCAGAAGTTATCTTTATTATCTTATCCTCTTTGGGTGTTGCTCCCGTAATACCATCAGGAAGCGGATATTCTTTTGTTGGCAAAAGCAATCCGTCTTCATATACAATACCACGTTGATAACACCAATGAGGTAAACTTTCTTTTCGTCTGTTCCCCTTATTTGCTTTCCACCCTTCTGTAGCAATTTTATATGTTGCAAAAACCGTTGACAAATAATTCCCTGAAGTATCTTCTAACCAAATTGCAAATTGTGGTGGATTCTTTTTTGTTAAACCCAAAAGTAAAGGGAAGTCATGCAACCAATGGTCGCCAGTTTCAATTTCAACTTCAATATCTCCATTTACGAAAGATAAGTCTTCTTTTTCGCATGACTGTAGAAAAAACATACATGCAAAAATCCAAATGTTCAAAGTTACCATTTTCATTCTTTTCATTTTTAATTGATGATCACGGAACAAAGTAACCCTCAATTAAAACGATAACTTTTGACAAATATCAAAAAAACTAATGGATCGATTTTCTAATCCGACTCAATGTTTCTTGAGTTATTCCAAGATAAGAAGCAATATACTGTAGAGGAATTGTATTTACATATTGTGGATGTTTTTCCAACAATCTTTTGTATCGCATTTCTGCTGTCTGATTTAACAGCAAAAAAAGGTGTTCTTCGGAAATTACGACTACTTCCTCAGCAATTAAACGCCCCAATCTTTCAATTTTTGGGTACTTATCGTAAAGGCCATATAAGTCTTTTTTTGCAAATTCAAGAACTTCCATATCACTCATTGCCTGAACATTAACAAAAGAGGGAGTACCTGCAATAAAACTGGTGTATGATGTTATAAAAGATGGTGCAAAATAAAAATCACTCGTTATTTCATTCCCTTTAGAATCAATGTGATAAAACCGGAAATATCCCTCGCTGACAAACAGAACTTTCTGGCAGACTCTACCATTTTCAGCAATAAGCTCTTTTTTCTTTATCTTTTTATAGGTTAATATGTCCTCAAAGACACTGATTTCTTCTCTCGACAATTGAATGTAGTAGCTACTTATGTATTTATGTAAAGATTCTCTCATTTGCACAGTTCTCTAATTATCTTTGATACTCTTCCGATAAACACTTTAACATCCTCATTTTCTTTAGGAATCCAACTCTGGCATTTACTACTTTCCCCACCATTTGCGATTGTGTGTGTGTGTGTGTTAATTTCTTAATAAGTATTTAATATTTTTAGGATTTTCTCCAACACGTCTAATAGCATAGGACCACCAGTCCTTTCCATAAGGCAAATATAATCTCAGTTTATATCCCTTTTTAACAAGTTCTTTTTGATAATCAACCCTTACTCCATATAACATCTCAAACTCATATTCATGCTTTGCCCAATTATTTTCTGATGCAATTACATTAATCTTGTCAATCATTTGGTCATCATGAGTGGCAAATATCGGATAAAATCCACTTCTCTTTGCTTCAGACGACAACATCATTTTTGATTGATTATAAAAGGCTTGATTGACTTCTTTTTTCGAAGTAAGCGCAATCTTACGATTTTCGGCAAAAGCTCCCTTGACAAGCCTTACACTCCCTCCATTGCCAATGGTTTCTTGAAGGTCTTTTTCTGTTCGATGCATATATGCTTGCAGAGTCAATCCGACAGGCAAATCTTTACTTATTAGCTGGTTATAAAAATCAATAGTATCTTCACAGACAGATCCATCTTCCATATCAATCATTAAAAAGCATTTATTCTCCTTTTTAAGTTTATCGGTCGTATCTTCTTTAATTTTTTCGGCAAGCTTCTCCAGATTAGAAAAACAAATGGTTTTATTTATTTGAAGTCCGACTTGTGTCGGGTCGACTGAAATGTGAATATCCAGTCCACTTTTCGATAACATTTCTGAAATTTTCAATAATGAATCCATAGTTTTGTCAACTACTTTCAGATCGCTAACATATTCACCTAAATAAAATAAAGATGTATAAACATTTTCGCTTATTAGGCTTTTATCCTTGCTTAAGGCCTCTACTTCATCATTTCCTCCAATAAACTTAGTTGCAAGTTGGTTAAGCTTTTTTCTTGATTGAAAGAATGATTTAATCTTTTCATTTCTTGCCAAATAAATCATTAGTTTTTGCCACATAATCAGGTTTTAATTTAAAATAAGTTTTTAAATCCATATTAACATAGGATTGGCATTACTTCTTTCATTATCCCTTTACACCAATTTTCAGGTAACAGCCAAAATCCTATTTCAGCCTTTCTATTCTCTTTTTCTAAATCATTTAATCCTCCAGCTCCAAGAAACTGCAGGTCATCTTTTCTGCATATTGCCCACCATATTCCTGTTCCTTTTTGTTCCAAATCTCGAAACCACGTAATTTGTTCTTTTGTCGCTTTATCTGAGCGATATTCAAATATCAATTCTTTATCAGGTTGAGATATTGGTCTTATCAAAAGTCTATTTTGTTTCTATTTTATTCCTTATCATCTTTCTCGATTCGTTTAATATGAGTTATTTAACTTTCATTTTCTTGTTGATGTCAAACTTAACCAGCCATCAGTGAAGGACAAATATATTTTATATGCTTTGTATCACATTCTAAAAGAAAATGCAAAAGTAAATCAAACCAAGTTCTAAAAATAGTAAATACATAAACGGTTTTGTGCAATTTCGGAACTATGGTTATTTTTGAATTTAGTTTGTTCCTAAATCACATTATCAAATAATTATTGAAGGAGTTGTTTCAAAATGAATTGCGAAACAAAAGATTCAGGAAAAAGAAATATGAGAATACAGTTGTCTGATCATTTTACTTATAAGCGATTGTTGCGCTTTACGGTACCGACCATCCTTATGATGATATTTACATCATTGTATACTGTAGTCGACGGATTTTTTGTTTCTAATTATGTTGGGAAAACTGCTTTTGCGGCTATCAACCTAGCAATGCCAATTTTGATGGGTATTGGAACCATTGGGTTGATGATAGGTGCCGGTGGAAGTGCTATTGTTACAAAAACACTAGGAGAAGAGCTAAAATTGAGAGCAAATCAGTATTTCACCATGTTGATTTACACCGGTGCTACATTAAGCTTTCTTTTGGGTGTAATAGGATTTGTTTTTGCACGACCTATTTTTAGATCATTTGGAGCAACAGGAGAATTATTAGAAATGTGTATGGTTTACGGCAGAATTCTATTGATAACGTCTCCAACTTTTGTTTTACAGATGTCTTTTCAAGCTTTTTTTGTGGCTGCAGAGAAACCGGGGTTGGGTCTTAAGGTTACTATTGTCGCTGGGTTAATTAACGTTATTCTTGACTATTTCCTTATCGTAGTTTTCCATTGGGGGGTCGAAGGAGCTGCCGTTGCAACACTTATCGGACAGATGGTTGGAGCTTTTATTCCAATTCTCTACTTTTCAAAGAAAAATAGTAGTTTACTGAAATTTGAAAAAGCAAAATTTAATGGACTGGTGTTGTTCAAAGCTTTAGTAAACGGTTCTTCGGAAATGGTTACCCACGTATCTACCTCGATTGTAACAATACTTTATAATCTGCAGCTAATGAAAATGGCAGGAGAAAATGGTGTTGCAGCCTATGGCATTATCCAGTATATAACTTTCTTATTTACTTCAATGTTCATGGGATATTCTATTGGCAGTGCTCCTATTATAAGCTACAATTACGGTTCAGAAAACCATGTTGAATTGAAAAATGTATTTAGAAAAAGTCTAAAATTGCTATTATTTGCAGGTTTAATTTTGACCTTTACTTCCGAAGTTCTTAAAGAACCCATGATAAATATTTTTGCAAATTATGACGCAGAACTCTTTAGGTTTACATCTCATGGACTAGGTATTTATTTATTAGCATTTCTAATCATGGGATTAAACATATGGGGTTCAGCATTCTTTACAGCCCTAAACAATGGCATTATTTCAGCTACCATCTCTTTACTACGTACTCTAGTTTTCCAAGTCATTGCAATACTTCTTTTACCAAAGATACTTGGACCAAACGGTATTTGGTGGGCCATAGTAGTGGCTGAATTAATGACATTGCTGGTTACGATATCATTCTTAATCATTAAAAGGAAGCAATATCATTATGCTTAGCTAAATAAAAAAACGATAATGGAATGTCTGCATTTGAATTAACCTTAAAGGAAAGTACAAGACCTGCTTTCCCAACAATGAAGAAGAAAAAACAGGCCTTTATTTAATTCAACATAAAACGAGAGATAAACTTTCACCCTCTCACGGGGGTGGTTTGCAATGTAGTATAAAAATTTGATAACCATAAAATTAGATCACTAAGCCGACGGCTATGGGTTGCATTACAGACTAATACAGTTTTTATTGAATGGAGTTTCATCCGGGTTAATACTCGAAAGACAACTCGATGTTGTTGTCCTTCGGAACAAACAGTTTAAGGTCCTCGGAACTGGCAACTCCGTTCTTCATTTTAATAATCCTGACAATATTCGTATCGTTCCGGGCAACAGGAACCCGAAAGGCCTGGTTCCCGCTTTCTGCTACAAAATGATCATAACCACTGGAGCTGATTCCATATTCAGTGTTTAAGAGGTTACTGCCGTCATTTTCATCGGATTTTGGTCCCCATCCCCACGGAAAGAATGTTTGAACTTCGAAATGGTCGCCCTCTTGTACCGATTTGAAATTGTTCAGATGAACAGTGACATAATCTTTTGCCGGCATATAAAATGAAATATTGTAGGTTGTGTCCTGTTTTAATGAAGGGCTGGTGTGATAGAAATCGGAGGTGTAAGAATCGTACGAAAGAAAATACTTGTCAGGGTCTAAATTACTGAAGTCAACCCCGAACTCAAAATAATAAGAATATTGCCCCCATTTGGAGGACTGCACTTCATCATCCTTTATATTGAAAGACATGCTGTAATAACCGTTCGCATCGGTTGTGGCTTCCCGTTTTAACCAGGAATGGTAACTGGCAAGATAGTGTTCTTTGATATATTTCAACTGCAATTTTACCCCTTTTAAGGGCGCATTGCCCGATGTTATAATATGGCCACTGACTGTTGTACAACCAGAAGTACACACCAGGCCGGTTTCATCTTCTTCTTTTACGCAGCCCATAAAGGCAGCCAGGATAAACAAAAGAAATACTATTTTCCCCATGATTTCTCCAATTTTTTCAGATAGACAACATTGATTATTAAAAGAATTTCAACTAACAACAATGGCAGTAGTAATAGTAAAGCAGCAGTATTCAAATTGAAGCTGCCTGACACGAAGATCGCTGTTGGACCATCAGCCCCACCAATGATCCCCACTGCCGAGGCATCCGATATTGTTTCAGAAAAACTTTGGATAAAAGCGAAGTAGCTTATTCGTCCCGCAACGATAACAACAAAAATCAACACAGCCCCAATAATATTTGCTATCAATAACTTTCGTATCATAACATTCTAATTCGAGTAAAATTCAGTTTAATATGCCTGTCGGAATTTCAATTTGCTCAAATTTACCGTCAAGCTGGTAGCTTGAATTAACTCCCTTCATTGTAATGGCCTCGCCCCGAAGACTGTCAGGATAAGCTTTGGCAATGGTTTCCCAGCCGAGGTTCAGGGTTTCATCCAGCCGGTGCCTCAAGAATTCGCTACTTTGGGTAATCTCAAATTTATGAGGAGTTGGAACCGCAGAAGCATCATCGATCAACTGTCCGTTTTCATCTTCTGAATATGTCAATGTCAGGTAGGGTTTATCATCTCCCATTGTAAAAGAGTAAGAACCTTTCCCCTGTATTCTTATGCCATTACTTGTTATCGAGTTTTCTCCTTTCCTGTCTGCAAAATACACATCTCTCGCTTGGTTGTTGATGAGAAAGACAAAAGGCATTTTGCTAAAAACAGGATGTTCGTTTTCCATAATCGATGAAGTAGAATCATCCCAGTAAAGTGTAGATACCTGAAGAACCTCATAGCTATCGATTACTTTAATTGCCAAATTTGCGGTTTCTCCAGTTCGGTTGTCTGTAACCGTAAGTGCTGATTCTCCTGTTAGTAAGCCCCTAACCACTATCGTTCCTTCCGGATTTGACCAACCTTCTTCTTCCGAAGCCGAAAATAAGTAAGGATTTTCTACCTGGAGAGAATAATCGCCGGAACCTGTTCTTGGGGCAATATGGCGGGTACCATGTACAGGCACTTCATACGAAGCGTCATAAAAATGAAGCGGTTCAGTTTCATCATCATGGCATCCGCCAGATAAAACCAGAACAGAAAACAGAAGCAATAGGGCAGATAAGTTTTTTATTTTCATAATAATTATAATTGATATTCAGCTACATACAATCAATTCACCACGACATCAACACTTGCGGTTTGTCCGGTAACAGTATCGGTAACAATCAGTTTCGTTGTGCCACTTTTTAATGGTGTCACCCGAACTACGGCAGAATTATTCTCTTGGTTAAAATAGTCATCATCCGGAGTGATAGACTCGACTACGGCTACCGTTTCATCAACTATCCTGGCTGTGTAATGGCCGCTTCCTCTCCAAATCGAGATACCATTAATTCCGGCTATAAACGGGAGATCAAAAGTCAGTTGACTGTCTCTCTCCTGAATAAGCAAGTCATATTCATTTACTACATTAATATAAACCGAGAAAATCTCTATTCTCCCTTTAAATACTTGAAATTTCGTTTTCCCGTTGGATAATGCCTCTACCTTGAACTGATTACCTAGTGCAACACTGGCCCTCGCAGAAACAATATAATCGTTGACCCCAACCAAACTATCAGTTGCATCAAAAGTAAAAGGAAGTTTAAATATTCTGAATTCTCCTTTTTTCATGAACACTTCCTGAGACGAATATTCTCCATAACTAATCGATTCACGAACATTAACATCGATTGTTTTAACAGCAAAATCAGCTCCTGTTGTGTTATCATCGGCATCTACAACTGTAATAGTAGCATTGCCTTGCCTATGGCCAATAATGTAAAACACGTTTTTATCCACATCGTCGAAACGAATTTCGGCAATACCAGGATCAGATGATGTTACGCTTAATGAACCAGCTCCGCTTAGTTTTTTGACCTCGGCATAACTATGCTCGTTATCCAACACGCATGATTCCAAGTTCAATTGAAGATTTAACCTGTCATCATCTTTTTCACAGGCAAACAAGGTAATTGTAACCGCAAAAAGGAATAGTATTTTTTTCATGGCTTCTGTTTTCTTTAAAACTTAATCTACAAAAATAGCCAAATCGAAAATCAAAACTCTTGATTCAAATCAAGGGATCGGAGTTTTTTCCGAATTCGGCTCAGTGTTTCCGGGGTAGTTTTTATTAGTGAAGCAATCTCTTTCAAACTAACCAGATTTAAAATATCGGGATAACGATGGATTAGCCTTGTATAGCGTTCTGCCGGCGAATCGCAATACATCGAAAGTAGCCTGCTGCCAAAATCATTTAATAAGGTTTCTGCTACTTTGCTTCGGAAATTAGGGATGCCACAATTATCGTAAAACGCATTAAACTCGTCGTATGTAAGAACAAGGATTGTACTGTTTTTGATGGACTGGGCATCAATAACAGGCAGTTTTTGGACTTGGAAGGTGGCATAATCAACAACAAAGTCATTCTCAAAGCTGTAGCCTACAATCTGCTCTTTCCCTTCCGAGGAATATCCCAGGAACCTGAACCCACCTTCGAGGATAAACCCAATCTGGTTATGGTTTTGATTCCTGCGTATAAAAAATTCATTCTTCGCGTATTCTTTTGCGGCACCCTTTTCAATAAAAAACTGTCGTAATTCTGCAATTCCATCAAGCTCCATATGTTTTTTCATAACAGATATAAAAATGGCGAAGCAAATAGGGTTACTATCATCGGTTAATTAAGATCGGTTAAAAGACGGAGTTATTCTTGAAAAGGTTGCATTCAAAAGCAGATAAATCTTTGGTTGTGCGATAACACCGTTTTACGGTTGTTAAAAAAGGCCGGAACAAATTGTTTTAAGCCGAATTTATCCCGGCCTGATGACGAGGAAAGATAACCGTTTGTTTATTTGATTAGCAGCATTACTAATACACCATTAGTAGTACAACTAATACACCCTTTTATTCTACCAGATCCATTGTAATTTCTGTGTCGTTACAAACGATAGCCAGCTTTACCCTCGTTTCCGCTTCGCTCAAACAAGGGGGAGCAGGGGGGAATGATTGTCAATTAGCAATTCCATTTCAACGTATTTGGAAGTGCGATTGTCGAATAGCAATTTGACTTCAAAGTATTTGGATGAACGGTTGTTGTCAAGCCAGGCCTGATCATGGTGATTGCAAATCCCCCTGTTAATAAGGACCGGATGGCATATCCGGCTCAGCCGCAAACCGCCTGCTTTGGTGCATATTCCGATGAACCGGGTGAAGACAGTTCAAGGCCATTAAGAATGTAGCCGTTCTGTGTCTTAGCGGCGTTATAGCGGTGTCATAGCTGTATGCTTCGAATGTGAATCAAGCGTTGAAGATTGGCCTTGCGGGTTGGAAAAGGCTAAAAAGTCTGAACTCCCGACACGCCGGGACAAGCTAGGATTTGCAGGATGGGTTGGGATGGACAGGATTATTTGCGAATGAACGGAATTACCGGGACTGATCAAATAGCAAAAAAACAAGGGTTGATCCTATACTGATCCTTCACTGATCCTTCACTCATGCTTCACTGATCCTATACTCAAACTGCTTTCGACAGATCCTGAGAAGCGGGGAAAGGTACACCCACCGGGTGGCCATCTCCAATGCGCGTATTCTGAAAGTGAGCGATACCCATGTTACCTTCAGCTGGTGCGACCGTAAAAACGGTTACCAGAAGAAGAGCCAAACCATCCTGGGCACAGAATTCCTCAAACGTTTTCTGGACCACATCGTGCCGCCTTATTTCAGGCGGATTCGTCACCTGGGATTTTTGGGTTCGCGTAGTAAAAAGCAAAGCCTTTCGGTTATCCGGGAAAGCCTTGGGGTAGGGCTGCTGCGGACAACACCACTTTCGCGGGCGCAGATATTGGCCTTGCGTTTTGGCCCGCGGTCCCTGCTAAAATGCCGCGACTGCGGGGGAGAACTGCAATTGCTGGAAACCTATCCCAAAGAGCGCGCGCCGCCCGTCAATGTATTGTCAGGAATGTGATAATGCCTGTCATTGTACGATTTAAATTGATGCGCCAAAGGCGTAAACGGGAAAGCTGTGTCCATAATCAAAGAACCGGTGTTAAAACAGGCAGGCCTTGTTCAGAAACATCGCTAAACCTGCTGGTTTACTCCGGCGCATACCGGTTTCTTCTGCATAAAACCAAACTTCGCATCACCGAAACCCGAAAAATACGCATCGGGGGAATCCCAAAAAACGGATTGAAAACACTATACCCAAACAACTAATCGGCAAGTGGTTGCAAGCAGGACATGTTTAGTTCAACACAGCCTCCAATGCAAAGCGTATGCAAGCAACGCTTGATTAGAGGCTAATTGTTGCGGCTGCCTTTTCTTGTTTTCAACAATTGACAAATTTACATTCTTTTGTATTTGTTTCAGCTTGTACTGTTGGATGTTGAATATTATATTTATTAAAGAGGTCTAAAATAGTTGTATGGATTTTATTTTCAGAACCATTATCCTTACTTTCTAACACAGCGTGTAACGAAGCAACATTGTAACTTCCGTCTAAACTCCAGATATGAAAATCGTGAATGCTTACAACACCTTCAATTTTGTTCAGTTCTGTTGTTAATTTTTCAATATTCACATTTTCAGGAACAGCTTGTAGCATTATTTTTAATGTGCCAATTAAATTTTTGGTTGCGTTGTACGAAATAAAAGCAGCAATGGCTATTGTAAGTAAACCATCTATCCAGTTCCATCCAGTAAAATAAATAACTAGTGCACCAACTAAGACAGCACCCCACCCCAATACATCTTCCAAAAGATGAAGCATTATGGCTTTACTGTTGTGATTGTGCGAATGTACGTGAGAATGATTATGAACGTGATGGTAATGTTCTTCACTGCCATTTTTTATTTTAATAAATGCAAATCCGTTTATGCTAACTCCTAAAATAGCTAACCATAGCATACCAATACTATTAACTTCTTTTGGCTGAATAAATGATTCTATTCCACTTATAATCATAAAAACAGCTCCAACCAATAGAAATAAGGATAACCCTAGAGCAGATAGTAATGAAAATCGTTTATAACCGTAAGAAAAATTAGAAGAACGTTTCTTTCCCGATATTTTTTCAAACAAAACAGCTATTCCAATAGCAATAGCATCTATAAAGTCGTGAAAAGCATCTGCAATAATCGCTGTGGAATTGGTAACTATTCCGCCAAGAACTTCGATAATAGCAAAAGTTAAGTTAAGCCAAAAGGCTAAGATAAGTCCATTTTTGTCCTCTGAATGATGATGTTCTTCGTGTTGATGTCCCATAATAATTTGTTTTAATATTTCTTACGTGATGTAAGTTTTAAACGCATAAATTAGAATGATTACAGTCCTTTCTTTCCCTCAAGCCAATACCCTTGAGAAAATATTTTTCCTGTTATTTTGCGCTTTAAAACCTTTCTAAAAGTTTGAATCGACTTTACATTTCCTGTTAAAATAAAATTAGCCGATAGCCAGTCAGTTGTATGAAAAATAGGCAACTCATTGACCTTCTTTTCACTTTTGAACGAATCATCTTTTCGAAAAACAGTAACGTTTTCTAATCCCAAAAGTTCGGGAACGTTTTTGTTCTCTTCATCCAGTTCAAAATAGAATTGAAATTGATGTTGATTTTGTTTTAAAATGGGGAAAAGTGCACAGGCAAGTCCTAACGAAGTTTCGTCTCCAAAAATAAAATGCTGTTTTACTTCCGGATTATATTGATTGCGTCCCCTTGGTTCGCTGATAAGTGCACTATCACCTACATTTAAGCTGTCAAAATATTGGCTTCCAACGCCATTCCCGTGTACATGAAAAATAATTTCAATAATTCCTTTTTCGATGTTGTGATATGCAATAGTATAATTTCTGTATTCTGTGTCGCTTACACGAGTTACACTTGCACCACCATGTATAAATTTCATTTTAGAAATATCTCCTTGAAAGCGTATTTTCTTAATAGAAGGCGTTAATTTAACTATTTCTAAAACTGTTAAGTTTGGTCCAATTGATTTTTCTAATAAATCGCCAATCCACTTTGGTATTTTTGATATCATTACATATACTTTTAATAATAGCGCAAAGTTTAGAATGATTCTAAATAATTACATTATACAAATAAGAGTATCTGTTGGACTAATCGTGGTTTTTGTTTCGGAATGATAATGCGGTTATTCCTGTATTTTTTTTAAATAATCGAGAAAAATAAGCGTAATCTTCGTAGCCTAATTGTATTGCAATTTCTTTAATTGATTTATTTGAATGAAAGAGCATTCGTTTGGCTTCTAAAATAACACGCTGTTGTATGTGATGTGAAACTGAATAACCCGTTGCTTTTTTTACACATTCATTCAAATATGCAGTGGAAATATTAAGAGTTTGAGCGTACACTGTCGGTCTTTTTGCTGTACTAAAATTAGCTTCTAATATTGCCTTAAAATCCTTTGCAATAAGCTCAAAACGAGAAAGCTTGTCTGCTGATTTAGATTGCCATAAATACTGTGAAGCAACTAATGCAACGAGTACATTACAACTGTCTTTTAGTAAGGATTGATATAATTTTTCGTGTTTTCTTTCCGATAATTTTATGCAAAGTGATGCAGTTTCAAAAATGATGGAAAACGTTTCTTTTTTTAATGATAAGGGTCTTGCTGGCGTTATATCTTCTAATAATGTTAGATATTCAGGATTCAAAGTTTCATTATTGATTGCCAAAACGCTGACACTTGCATCATTAATTGCCAAAATACGATGTACTTGATTTGGGTGAATGTAGATTGCGGACGATGGCTTTATTTTATACTTATGGAAATCAATTTCAATAGATGTTGTCCCTTTTTCTTGTAAAAAAAATAAATGATAATCGTCTCTGTGTGATTCTGCTACTTCTTTAAACTCATTTAAGTCTTTGAACGATATTTTTCCAATGACAAATCCAGTATTAAACTTATCATCCATAGTTTTTACAGGAATGGTCTTTATTTTTTCACTCATTATCTTTTTATTTGAGCAGTTTGGGTTAGGTTGCCTAGTAGAGTAGAGCCTGACAGCCCTCTCAATGCTTAATGCACGTAAATGTACAAATTATGAGCTGACTGTCAGTACCCCCTGCTACAAATCAAACCGTATCCCGAAAAATCCGGGACAGGCTGTGAACTATTCGCTCATACGGCTTACCCTCTTCCATGGTGATTGCAAATCCCCTGTTAACAAGGACCGGATGGCATATCCGGCCCAGCCGCAAACCGCCAGCTTTAGTGCATATCCCCAAGAGCCAGATCAACATTGAGTTCGTATGACAGCAACTGTTGGTTTAATGGGATTGCAAATCCCAAGTTACAAGGTCAGGATTACAAATCCTGACCAGCCACAAACCGCCTGCTTTAGTGCATATCCCGATGAGCTGGGTGTATGCCAAACAGGCTTTTGGCTCACCGGAAAGTGTGGTGGAATACCTGGGACGGTATACCCACCGGGTGGCCATCTCCAATGCGCGGATATTGAATGTAACCGGGGGCCAGGTTACCTTTAGTTGGTGCGACCGCAAAAACGGCTACCAAAAGAAAACCGAAACCATCCCCGGGGTAGCGTTCCTGAAACGCTTTCTGGATCACATCGTCCCGCCTTACTTCAGGCGGATCCGTCATTTGGGGTTTTTGAGTTCACGAAACAAAAAGCAAAGCCTTTCGGCTATCCGGGAAAGCCTTGGGGTAGGGCTGCTGCGGACAACACCACTTTCGCGGGCGCAGATATTGGCCTTGCGTTTTGGCCCGCGGTCCCTGCTAAAATGCCGCGACTGCGGGGGAGAACTGCAATTGCTGGAAACCTATCCCAAAGAACGCGCGCCGCCCGTCAATGTATTGTCAGGAATGTGATAATGCCTGTCATTGTACGATTTAAATTGATGCGCCAAAGGCGTAAACGGGAAAGCTGTGTCCATAATCAAAGAACCGGTGTTAAAACAGGCAGGCCTTGTTCAGAAACATCGCTAAACCTGCTGGTTTACTCCGGCGCATACCGGTTTCTTCTGCATAAAACCAAACTTCGCACCACGGAAACCCGAAAAATACGCATCGGGGGAATCCCAAAAAACGGATTGAAAACACTATACCCAAACAACTAATCGGCAAGTGGTTGCAAGCAGGACATGTTTAGTCCAACACAGCCTCCAATGCAAAGCGTGTGCAAGCAACGCTTTATTAGAGGCTAATTGTAAAAGAACTTTCTTTATTCCTAAATTCGTCCTTTTACTTCAGGACACACTCCGCACCAGCCGCTAATCGCCAGCTTTGGTGCATATCCTAATGAGCCGGAGTGGATTTCACAGAGCGTCAGTGTCCGACAGGACATGACGCTCAAGAATGGAGCAGAGACAACGTACCGCACGAACCCCGCAATGCAATTTGCAATTTATTAACAACTGATTGTTATTCTTCCTTTTTAAAATTCTCTATTTCCTTTAAATACATTTTTGATTCTTTTAACGTCCTGTCGAGTGAACGGTTGGATAAGTATGCCACAGAATATGAAAAAACAAGGAGCAAAGCCACTCCAAACAATAAAACAAATAAATTCTCGTAAACATTAATTCCTGCAAGCGATTTTAATAGTATTGGAATTATCGAAATAATTAAGAGTGGCAAGAAAATAAGCTCAATCTTTCGAAACCAAAGAAATGTAGTCTTAAGATTTGTAAGCTGTCTTTGTAGTTCGGTTATTGGGAAGTTGTAATAATCCATTTTCAGAAAAACATTTGTCTTGATTGCTGAAGAGATTATTGAATAGAGTAAAAGCAAAAGAGCAATAAATCCGGGAATGCTAAATTCTGGTTCATTAAGTAATTGAATTGAAATGTAGCTTAAAAAAATCGCCATCGGAAATTGTATTCCGATGTTGATTACTTCTAAAATTATGTGTTTTCGTATTTTGTTTCTTGATTTATCCAGATTCATTTTCAGTAGAAGATTTTCATTTAACTTAAGATTTTCATTGAGCTTTTTATCGTATTCCGTCCATTTCCGTTTTAATTCATCCAATTCCATAATTGTAAATTTTAAATGTTACTAAATTGTGTTTTGAGAATTTTCTTAATCCTATAGATTTTTGTAGCTACATTTGTTTCTGAAATTCCAAGAATAACAGCAATATCCAAATATTTATTGTTGTCTAAATAAAGCAATATCAATGCCTTATCAAATTCATTTAGTTTTTCTATTAATTGATAAAGAATTGAAATGCTCTCCTCTAATTCAGAATTTTCTTCTACGATGGAAAGAGAAATAATTGATGCATCAATTTGTAAAGTTTTATCTTTTACTTTACAATCATTTCGATAAAAAGAAATCGCAGTATTTAAAGCAATTCTGTATATCCAAGTTGAAATCTTAACGCGTCCGTCAAATTTTTTGAATGATTTCCACAATTGCAATAATATTTCTTGCTCCAAATCTTTTCTATTTTCAGAATTCTTACAATATGTGTAACAGATTTTGAAAATTAGATTTTGATTGTCTCTAATGATTGAAATAAACTTTTCCTTTTCCACTCAGAATATTTTATTGTTTTCTATATTATTCGTAAAAAAGAGAGAATAATCACAGACTATGTAAAAAGAATTTTTCAATGGTAGGATTCTTTTTCAATTTGTTGCTAATGTATAGCGATATGGTGCGTGGCTAATTTTATAGGTAGTAATTTTCTGGCGGTTAAGAATGTGCTTTATTAGATCAAACTTACTACAAGTGTGACACTTAGCCATGCGCTTTAACGCGTATTATGCTTAGTTTTTCTATTTTTCAAATCGATTAATCTCCATTAAGTTGTTTCTTGTTGTCTATTAATCAACAAGAAATCAGGAGCAGTTTTCTTTATATTTATTTCTTATTCTGGGAAACGTTCAAGTTTATTTATTTCTTCCAGCGACTCATCCCAACTTGCTTTATTTGAGATAAAAATATGTGCATTAGGTCGTTTTTCTAATTTAGTATCTAAAGATCCTGCTGGAACTACTAAAAGCATACCCTCCATTTGTAAATTGGGCAGAGCTGAACCACAATTTGTACAAAAGGCCTTTACATGATTACTTTTGTGTGGTTGAAATCTTTTAATTTCTGTTTCCGTTTTTATCCATTCTAGTTTAGCTGTTGAGGAAAATAAATTTGCAGCATGAGCCGACCCTGTGTCTTTCCTACAATATCTGCAATGGCATAAATAAAAACTCTCAAAGTCACCTATAACTTTAAATTTAATTCCTTTGCACAAACAAGAACCCAAGTATTCCATATGATAAGTCGCTTTTTGAAATTATGAATTTAGTTGAAATCCATTTTCCAGTATTTCCTGTTTTTTTTATTTACACTTTTCAACCTTTTCTTTAAGAAATTCGCGTCTCTCCGTTTAAATTAAACACAACGTTCCGCAAAATCGAGTAGGCTGGAGGAACCTCCCCTCCAGCCTCAAATGTCGTTAAGTTAAGAAAATAATGTTCGTAACTTTCAATTATCCAGCTCAATATAACTTTTTTATCTTCTATTAAAGTGCTATATTTAAGGTAGTTATTAATATAAAATCATAGAATAATGAACAGAAAAAACATCAAAAAAGTTTCGGAGTTGGCATCGGATTTGAACTAAAAACCATGCCAAACTTATTAAAACGCTGAAAGAAAAGTTATTTTCCCAAGATTTTTTAGAACGTCACAGGTCTGACACAAAAGCTTTTATCCGACAGCGGAGTTTAAGTTTTGTCGGTGTTTTCCTGTTCTTGTCTAACCTTCTGAAATCTTCCCTACAAACAAAGTTGGATAATTTCTTCAAAATACTTCACCATAAAGAATTGCCGTCCAACGAAGTTACCAAAAGTGCTTTTAGCCAGGCACGGAAAAAGTTGGGCTATCAGGCATTCGAAGAGTTGAACCACGACCAGGTTGAGTTTTTTTACTCTAATTTTGAGTATGAAAAATGGCACGGTTACAGGTTGATAGCCATCGATGGTTCTACCTGTCGTTTGCCCATGAGTGAAAAGATTATTGATGAATTTGGGGTGGCCGACACATCTGAAACCGGAACACCAATAATATTGGCAAAACTGTCGCAAGCTTACGATATGCTGAATCATATTGTGGTTGATGCATGCCTTGACAATTACCGCACAGGAGAACATGAACTGGCAGAGCAGCACATTGGGCACCTGCAAAAGGGAGATTTACTCCTCTTTGACAGGAACTATGCTTCGTTTTGGATGTTTGCATTGTTGCTTTCAAAAGGGATGCATTTTTGTGCACGTTTAAAAGTCGGTTCATGGAAGCTGGCCAGGGAACTGACCGCATCGGGTAAAAAAGAAATGATAGCAGAAATTTATGCAAGCAAAGCCAGTAACCAAAAATGTAAAAAACTTGGACTGGGGAGTAAGTCATTGAAACTACGCTTTGTTTGTATCGAACTTGATACAGGGGAAAAAGAAGTACTGGTAACCAACCTTTTGGATGAAATAGAATATGAAAAGTTTGAAAACCTGTATCACCAGCGTTGGTTTGTTGAAGAATCGTACAAACACCTAAAATCCAGGGCACAAATTGAAACCTTTACAGGGAAAAGCCCTTTGGCTGTAAAACAGGATTTCCATGCCAAGATATTTACCGGGAACCTTACTGCAATACTTGCTTTTCCTGCCCATGCGAAAATAAAAAAGCAGACAAAAGGGCGCAAAGCCACATACCAACTAAACTTTACCCAGGCATTGAGCAAAATGAAAGACTCGGTAATATTGCTAATGGTTCGTCCAGCAAGTAAGGTAAAAGAATATCTCTTTCTGCTACTTGAACTATTCTGTGCAAATATTGAAATAATAAGGCCAAACCGAAAAATCCCACATAACTTTAGGAAGAGCAAGCGCATATATCCTACTGCATATAAAAACCCAAGATAGAAAATTACACATAACAGGAAGAGTGGTAATTGGGAAATACGTTTTGTCCCGACTGGGGTAACTATGCCCTGTTGTAATGAGGTGTGAAATCCAATAACACAAACGTAATCAATTGCTTAAAAATCAAATTGTGCGTAGGTTGAAGTTTCAAAAATATCAATGGATTTTTCAATCGTAATTTACATGGCAATACAGCAATAAAAAACGCTGGAAAACTTAACAAAAAATCATGGGCATCAACATACTTGAACATGAAATGAGATATCTGATGGCTTAACTTAACGACATTTGAGGCTCTCCCCGTCAGTAGCTACTGGCGGGGCAGTCTACTCGATTGGGCGTTCGTTATTTATTTACATCGGTTTCTTCCAATAAGAACTCGCTCTTACATATTTCGGGTCTTCTGTTTTAATGTCATATGAAGTAGCTTCTTTATGATATGATACTTTTGAAATCAAGATATCCTTATACTTTCCTAGTGAGTCAAACTCAAGTAAGTCTTCAATCACGTTCCTATAAACTGCATTAAACCCTTTTCTTGGAACTAAGTGTTTCATGAATTCCAACTCTTTAACTCTAATATCTAGTATTTTCGGTATTTTAATATTGTCAGCACTTGGAATAAAACTGAATAAAAATTTTAACTGACTTGTTGCAAATCCTTGTTTATTACCTAATCCATATTTGCTTTCTATACTTTTAAAGTTATCATTAATAGAGTTTGTTAATAGGTTAATATCTCGAATAAATTTTCCCCTTTTCCCGTCTTCTAAAAGAAGGTTTAGTTCTCTCAATTTTACTCTGGCATCTTGGAAACACTTTTTATCACGCTCATTATACGCAGCGGCAATTATATCTTGAGGATTACCAGTTTTTTGCGCAAAATATGCTGAAAATAATGGAATATCAACAGATACCCCGAAATTATCTGAATTTGCCAGTAAATGTTTTACTGTATCTTCCGATTGATTATTTATAGAATTCCTAAAATCATTAAAAACGCCAAGTTTATAGCTTGGATAAGTCCGTTTTATTATGTTTTGCAAGAATGATTGTCTTATTGGTTGAATGAATAAATCTGCACATAAATATTCCGCTGCTAACACATAAAATGCAGTTCGTTGCGACATCCAGTTTAGACTCGAAACTAATGCTTTAAATTGAGGAGAAAATCCATCCCCAACGGATGAATTCAGTTTTCCTGTCTCCGTATTAATTGTAATTTTATTTCCTCTACTATCAAAAAGGACAGGTTGCTTTTCGGGCAAAGGAGCAGTAACTTCATATTGTTCATTATTTTCTTTGAATAATAGTGAATGTATTACGCTAAAATGGTCTTGGCTAAGAATTGTATCTCCAAGTAGCATTTTCTGAGTTAGAAAAAATTCACTAGAAGACATATCCCAAGTAAACTGAAAAGTCATTTGTAACCTTTCAAAATATTCCTTAAAATCTTTATCCGATATTTTGCCACCACGAATTTCAAGAGAGATATTTTTAGTTATTTCATTTGCGGACTCAGATAAACCATTATAATCAAATATGTCCTTCGAAATAAACCTAACTTCTGGAAAATAACTGATACGATTATTTCTATATTTCTCTTTATAGTCGTCAATGCAGATAATATTATCGTAGAATAATATTGCTTGAATATAGTTCTCAAAAGCAATAATATCATTATCAATTATTGTTTTATTTTTAACTGGGATTTCACCTAGTAACCTCTGAATTCCTGTTAATGTCGAATTGTCAATTAAAGCATATCTCATTCTATGTATAACTTATTTTTCCCATTAATTTTTGCAATTTGTGTATTCTGTTTCAATTTGTAAAGAAGAGCTTCCGGAAGAAGTCCTTTTTGTTCGGTAACACCAATTGAAACCGTAAAGCCAAGTTCATTTTGAACCAGTTTAAATAAATTAAAAATATTCTCTTTTGCACTTTTAAAATCAGAATTTAAGGAAAAGTAAAATTCATCACTACCAATTCGCACAAGACAGTTAGGTGATACTTCTTCTTTAATTAGTTTTTCTAATCTATTCAAGCATTCATCTCCTTGGGAGTAACTAAACTTTAAATTAAATTCTCTAAAATTATCAACGTCAATATATCCCTGACATCCAATATCCATTTCTTTGGATAATAATTTCAGAATAGATTCTAAATTGTTCTGTTCAGTCATAGATTCAAATTGATACAGCTCTCGTTATAATGACGCCCAACGGTTGGTGGTCGAGTAGGCAAAGGGAGTTTCACCCTAAGCCTCAAATGTCGTTAAGTTAAGAAAATAATGTTCGTAACTTTCAATTATCCAGCTCAATATAACTTTCTTATCTTCTATTAAAGTGCTATATTTAAGGTAGTTATTAATATAAAATCATAGAATAATGAACAGAAAAAACATCAAAAAAGTTTCGGAGTTGGCATCGGATTTGAACTAAAAACCATGCCAAACTTATTAAAACGCTGAAAGAAAAGTTATTTTCCCAAGATTTTTTAGAACGTCACAGGTCTGACACAAAAGCTTTTATCCGACAGCGGAGTTTAAGTTTTGTCGGTGTTTTCCTGTTCTTGTCTAACCTTCTGAAATCTTCCCTACAAACAGAGTTGGATAATTTCTTCAAAATACTTCACCATAAAGAATTGCCGTCCAACGAAGTTACCAAAAGTGCTTTTAGCCAGGCACGGAAAAAGTTGGGCTATCAGGCATTCGAAGAGTTGAACCACGACCAGGTTGAGTTTTTTTACTCTAATTTTGAGTATGAAAAATGGCACGGTTACAGGTTGATAGCCATCGATGGTTCTACCTGTCGTTTGCCCATGAGTGAAAAGATTATTGATGGATTTGGGGTGGCCGACACATCTGAAACCGGAACACCAATAATATTGGCAAAACTGTCGCAAGCTTACGATATGCTGAATCATATTGTGGTTGATGCATGCCTTGACAATTACCGCACAGGAGAACATGAACTGGCAGAGCAGCACATTGGGCACCTGCAAAAGGGAGATTTACTCCTCTTTGACAGGAACTATGCTTCGTTTTGGATGTTTGCATTGTTGCTTTCAAAAGGGATGCATTTTTGTGCACGTTTAAAAGTCGGTTCATGGAAGCTGGCCAGGGAACTGGCCGCATCGGGTAAAAAAGAAATGATAGCAGAAATTTATGCAAGCAAAGCCAGTAACCAAAAATGTAAAAAACTTGGACTGGGGAGTAAGTCATTGAAACTACGCTTTGTTTGTATCGAACTTGATACAGGGGAAAAAGAAGTACTGGTAACCAACCTTTTGGATGAAATAGAATATGAAAAGTTTGAAAACCTGTATCACCAGCGTTGGTTTGTTGAAGAATCGTACAAACACCTAAAATCCAGGGCACAAATTGAAACCTTTACAGGGAAAAGCCCTTTGGCTGTAAAACAGGATTTCCATGCCAAGATATTTACCGGGAACCTTACTGCAATACTTGCTTTTCCTGCCCATGCGAAAATAAAAAAGCAGACAAAAGGGCGCAAAGCCACATACCAACTAAACTTTACCCAGGCATTGAGCAAAATGAAAGACTCGGTAATATTGCTAATGGTTCGTCCAGCAAGTAAGGTAAAAGAATATCTCTTTCTGCTACTTGAACTATTCTGTGCAAATATTGAAATAATAAGGCCAAACCGAAAAATCCCACATAACTTTAGGAAGAGCAAGCGCATATATCCTACTGCATATAAAAACCCAAGATAGAAAATTACACATAACAGGAAGAGTGGTAATTGGGAAATACGTTTTGTCCCGACTGGGGTAACTATGCCCTGTTGTAATGAAGTGTGAAATCCAATAACACAAACGTAATCAATTGCTTAAAAATCAAATTGTGCGTAGGTTGAAGTTTCAAAAATATCAATGGATTTTTCAATCGTAATTTACATGGCAATACAGCAATAAAAAACGCTGGAAAACTTAACAAAAAATCATGGGCATCAACATACTTGAACATGAAATGAGATATCTGATGGCTTAACTTAACGACATTTCCCTAAGCCTCTCACAGAACCGGACTTGACAGTCTCCCGTCATCCGGCTCTTGTTATACAAATCTAAACGTTTCATCCAGTTATGCCCACCTGCCAATGATAAAATAAGCCGGGAAACTGTTCCCTGACTCGGTTAAACCACTGCCAGGCCCGGCGTGGACTGGTTTTATAGCGTTTGTACCTTTTGCGTGCCCAGCGGACCAAACGCTTGCTCAAAAGATGAAAGACCGGGTTCATCGCACTTTTCCTAAACTTTGCGTAATAGTTTACCCAACCCCGGATAAACGGGTTCAGGAATTGGACTACCCCTACAATACTTTTGTGGGTTAGTCCTACGATGTTCAGTTCCTCCATCTTATCGGCAATTCGTTTCTTGGAACTTGTGCTGATGGCACAGTCAAATCCAAGAAACAGTTTCCCGTCACGATTGGATTTACATGTGCGTGGATGAAAACTGTAACCCAGAAAATCGAATTTCACTGTTCGGTAGTCGCCTTTTCGGCGGTAATCCTTGCAGTAAGTGATTTTCGTTTTCTCCGGGTGCAATTCCAATCCACAGCTTTGCATCCGCTCTTTAATGCGGGCTAAGATCCACTGCGCCTGTCGCTGGCTTTTACAGTGTACGATTGCATCATCGGCATATCTTACAAATCGTACAGTATGGCTCAATCCGGTCAGCCAAACATCAAAAGCATAATGCAGAAACAAATTGGCCAGAAGCGGACTAACTACGCCCCCTTGCGGTGTCCCTTTCCCTTGTTCCTGAACCAATTCCCCGCTTTTCTTCAAAACAGGAGTGTTTAGCCAGCGGTCAAGGTACATCAGGCACCATTTCTCCGGCACATGCTTCTTCAATGCAAGCAGTAATTTCTGATGGTCGATGTTGTCAAAGAACCCTTTGATGTCCAAATCGATTACCCAATCGTACATCTTACAGTTTTCCCGAACAGCAGCAAGCGCCTGATGGGCACTTTTGCCCGGTCGGTAACCGTACGAATTCGGATGAAACAGCTGCTCGAACCTAGGTTCCAGATACGCTTTGACCACTTCCTGCGCCACACGGTCGCCAATGGTTGGAATGCCTAACTGACGGACTTTACCGTCTTTCTTTGGTATCTCAACTTCTTTGACTGGTGGCGGGAAATAACTGCCCGATGACAGGCGGTTCCATAACTTATAAAGCTGCCCGGAACGATCCCGGTCAAACACGTCCATGCTAACCTGATCGATCCCTGAACTGCCCCCATTGGCTTTTACCTTCTTGTAAGCAAGCCAGACCATTTCCCGGCTTACAGGTACTGATTTTGTCTCATTCCATAAAGTCATCCTCTTGCGAGTTGTTAAATGTTATGTGACTGTATAACCTGAGCCCTTCGCTCCACTTCCATTACAGAAGCTTCATCACTACTACGGCTCAGTCCGTCCCAGTACATTGCATCGTTATTCGGCCTCCAGGTTGTACCTGTTGTGCCTTTCACTTTCCATCAATGTGACTGGTTCCCGAGTTCCGCAAATAAGCCCGGGTATAAGTCCTACCGCCTGAAAGACGCCTGCCGCACAGCCAGTAAACAGGTGCCCGCTGTGCTTATCGTTGCATAACATACGCTACAACTTTTGACAGAAGGTGGCCACTTCTCGACTCCTCATCAGCGGTTTACTTCCGTTTAGCTCTTATACCCATACCTGAGTATGCTCTTGACATACCCGTTTCCCAAACGCTCAGTACCAAGGCTCTTAACCAAAGCACCTTTGGGTGGTTTGATGCCCCCTCCTGCAAGACGACACCGGAGGTTCATCCAGCAGATGCCGGATTCCTCCATCTTATTTACAGCATGCAGAACGATAGATTTGCCGATGTTCTGCTTCTCGGCACACTATGTGGTCGGGCGGTCCCGATGCAATCGGGAGTGTCAGACCCGCAGGAAAGTGCGCAAAAGGTCTGACTTGTCAGACCGCTAAAACCCCCGCCTGCCATATTACAACTTGTTTGCCGGTAGTTTTTATTTTCTTCCTCCAATATATATTTCATACGGAGAATCTTTATAAATGCTTATTTCATAGAATCCTAATAATTCTAGATAAAATTTTATTCTATTAGCGATTTCTAATGCATATTCCATACTAGGTGTTTTTGAGTAGGGAGCAATTAGTCCTTTAGTATAACCCACAATATTATTATCTACATCTTTGATAAGAAACATTGAAGGAATCGATATAATGATCCTCCCACCTTGAGCAAGGACTCTATACGCTTCATGTAAGGACTGCTTTATATCAAAGAGAGTTGACTGATAGGATCTTAGAGATATATATAAATCAATCGAAAATGATTTAATCATTGTTAAATTTTCAGCGCTTCCTTTGCATAAGTGAGCGTTAGGTAATTTATCTTTAGCATAATCAAGTGCTCTTTTTGAAATATCAACTCCAAATAAATTTGAACATTTTTTTAAAAATATATGTGACGCAAAAGCATTACCTATGCCAACATCCAAGACTGTAAGGTTTTCTATATTATCAACCTCATTTAATTTAATAAATTCATTTAAATAGAAATCCCATTCTTTTAAACCAAGGTCTTTTAGTTTTGAATCTGGTAAAAGTTTTTCGTCCTCTTTTGGAGCTGCGTATTTTTTAGTAAAAGCTGTTTCTCTTGCAGTATTTATTATACTATTTGTCTTCTCAACGCTTAAGTTAGGGTTCAAAATATAAGCCCTCTTATATAAATCGTTTATATTAAACCCGGCGTATATTTTTAGTCCATTTGTGTTGATATTATTTTTATTTAGCACATCGATAACAATGTCAGGTGTGCTTTGAAGTACATACTTTGATTGAGTATGCATTTCTGTTTTCTCTATAAAACTAGTCTGATTTTGTGTGGTTGTCTTTATTTTGAGTAATGGTATAAATAGAAAAATGAACAATACTATCAATATTGGTCCAGCTACTTTCAAAAATACCAAAATCGTAGGTTGAAAGGAAGGAATTTTTAGGAACCCAAAATCTACTCCTCCAATATATGGTGAAAAAAATAATACAACAATTATTAAAAATAACGATCCTAATACAGGATCTGGAATATCAAACTTATTTTTCAGATTGCTTTTTTCCATCTTATTCCCATTCGATTAGTAGTTATTTATTTGTCTTTTAACGTTGCAGGCAACTATGTAATACCCCGAACTTATTACACTTTTTTCTCATTCTTGTTATCTGTCTTAATGCCCGGATTTCCATTCCATGCAAGCTGGCGGGCTTTGTGACCAGGGCTGCTGCCTCACCTCCACCTTGGCTACATTTCCCCACACTTATCCTATATCCCCTTTCAGAGTATAGTTTTTGTATGTTTTGCTTTTTCTGATGAGTGTCTATTTCCGGAGGGTATTCAGGTGTTGTTTGCATTGTTAGTTTATTGTTTGATGCCAGAAAGTTACAATAATCCTGAACAAAAAATCATCAATAATAAGGAATGTTGATAAATTGTTTTCCCGGTGGGTCTGAAAGCAGAGGCTTCCAAGTTGAGCGACAATAAGGGAATATTTTAACTCATCTGTCTGGCCCATCGCGCAGCAAGGATTGCATAACCGCGCCTGCAAGGTTCCCTTTGTTCGTGATGACAAATAACCAGCTGAAAAAGCCCGGAATGACAAATTCCGGTTAACCTTGCTTTTGATTCATTCTTTTGGTTTTATAAACCCGATGGGATTGCGTGATTTGGCCGCAAGCTGTTGCTTCATGGCAAGTTGGGTCAACGCGATATAGATGTCGTCAAACTTCTTTTCATTGTCTTCGTCGATCTCTTCCAAGGCTTTAATGCGCTCCTTGATTTCCTGCAGTTCCCCCGAAAGAGATGATGGAGCAGTTTGGATCATATACCTCCGGATAGCGACAAAGGCCCGCATGATATTAATGTTCACCTCAATCGCTTTATCCGAATTGAGGATGCCACTTAACATAGCCAGACCTTGCTCCGTGAATGCGGAAGGAGGTTTTCTGGAACCTCCCCATCTTGAAGTCACAAATTGTGACTTCAAGATTCCCCATTCGACCTGTGTAAGCTTAAACATAAAGTCAGTGGGAAATCGTTTTGAATTTCGCTTAACTGCCTGATTAAGCACTTTGGTCTCAACTTCATACAATTCGGCCAAATCGAAGTCCAACATGACCTGCTGGCCTCTGATTTCGTGAATTTTGCGTTGAATAACTTGTAACTCCATTATTTAATCATTTTCCCCTGCCAATCAGAAGTAGATGGATATGGCGCCGGGGTATTCGCTTAGGGTATTTTTTTAACAGGCTGTTTTCCCTTACGTCGCTTTTTTGATAGTTGATGTATTCTTTGTTGGGGATGAACTGCCGCAGTCGCATCTGCAAAAAGCTATTTCCTCTCTTTCAGCAGCTTCTCCAACAGTTCTATTTTCCTTTGTTCGGCCTGTAATAATTTTTCAAAAAGTCCTGCAATTTTTTCCATTGGATTATTATTGATATTGTCACCAGCAATGTAATAGCCTGCTGCCCCTGTATTGTTCTCAATATTACTATTTTCAATAATAATAGTTACCGGGTCTTCTTCCATTTCCTTAATGAATTCTGGAGATACATCTAGGACTTTGGCGATTTTTTCGATTACATCATCCTCAATGACCTTCTTCTGTTCATATCTGGAGATCATAGTCTGGCTTATCCCAATATCAGCGGCTAAAGCGTCCTGCTTGATACCCAGTGTATGGCGAATACGTTTAACCGCATGTCCGTGATGCGTGTTTTTTAGCGTCCTTTCTTCTGTTTCCATATATTCTCAATTTGTATCAAAATTAACAAAACCCTGAAATTAATGGAATAATTAAGAATGAAATGAGAATAATTATTCGCTGTATTATTTTTATTATCAAGTTAAATCTTATTTTCTTTGGGTGAACCCAAATTAAAGCAGCATATGAAGACATAACGGATTTAAAAAGAAATAGTAGTTTTGTATCGCAAGATACGAAAATCACATAGCGCTTTTTGACCTTCACTACGAAACCGCAAAATTCAATGTCAGAGGTCAAAGCATGGAAGCGCCCTTAGAAATAAGGGCGTGGACATTGTTTTATTCTCTGACGAGGGCTCTTTGCGGTGCCAGTAGTGAGGAATAATGGCAATCGTTCACGCCTTCTTTTTTTATATCATTTTTATCCCACATTTCATCCGGTTGCTGCACCTTGCAAGCGGAACAATCCACAGGCGTTGAATGAGAAAAATCTTTAAGCAGGATGTTCTCCCTTACGGTTGGGAACGGCTTTAATCGATATCGAATCGACCTTTAAACAACCAGTGTTATGCCTCGTTTTAAACGCTTTATTTTCCCCAGACGTGCCCCGTAAATGCAAGGGCAGCATCAATAACCCCCAAATGTAAACCCCTAGGGTTCTCCGGAACCCTGGGGTTTTGGGGGAAACACCAAACTTCAGCTTACACACAAAAATCTTAAAAGTATGAAACCCATTTTCTGCTTCCTGGCCTTGCCATGCCTTCTCCGAACCCGACGGGACGAATCTGCGAACGCGCGAAGTCACGACGTCACGAGGGTACGAGGTCACGAAGGCCCTTAGCTATTTACCGAATAACAAATCCTTTGTGGCTTCGTGGCTTTGTGTTCAATCTACTTTTTACGAAACCAAAACTTAAAAATAATGAGATACAAACTCCAAATTCCGGTACGGTTGATCCTGCTTGCAGCAGGCATGCTTTTGCATTTTGTGCATTGCAGCCTGCCCGAGCAGGAAGCGTCCGGTCCCTTAAAGCCGGGCGACCCGGTGCCCGGTCTCCTGCTGAAGGAGGTGCTTAACCATCCTGAGGAAACCGCCCGCCTGTCGGACTTCGAAGGTAAGCTGCTGATCCTGGACTTCTGGGCTACCTGGTGCCACCCATGTGTTGAAGCCATCCCGCGGCTCGAACAGCTCCAGCGGGAGTTTGACGGCCAGCTTCAAATCCTGATGGTCACTTCGCAGGACAAAGCCGCCATTGCCAAATTCTTTGCTGCCCGCCAGGTCAGCCTGCCATCGGTAACCGCAGACACAACCCTGTCCGGGCTGTTTCCCCATAACCATGTCCCCCACGAGGTGTGGATCAGGGACGGGAAGGTGGTGGCCATCACCGGCGAAGCGGAAGTCACGGCTGAAAACATCCGGGCCCAGCTCTCGGGCAACCCGGCCCAACTGGCCGAAAAGAAAAGCAATTTCGACTACGACCTGTCCCGTCCCCTGCTGGTGGACGGTAATGGCGGTCAGGCCTCCGACCTGCTGTACCACTCGGTGATTACCGGCTACCTCGATGGCATTGGTGGCGGCGGGGTGTACACCGACAGCCTGAACCGCTATAAACTGAGAGCGCTGAATGGTACCGTTGTGCAGTTGTACCGCACAGCCATGCGCTACCTGGGCGATGGGAGCCTGGCGCAAGCCAACCGCTGTATCGAGGATTTTGACCGGCAACAAGTGCTGCCTCCTCCGGGGGTGCCAGCTTACGCACCCGCTGCCCGCGACCGGTATTACTGTTACGAGCTGATCATACCGTCGGACCAAAAAGCCCGGGCCGGGCAGTTGATGCTGGAGGATTTAAACCGTTTCTTTGGAGGCATCCATCACCTGCGTGGCACCATTGAAAAGCGACAGGTAAAATGCTGGGTGCTCAAACACACCGGGGACCCGGGAAAGCTGCTTTCCAAAAGCACCAAGCCGGAGATTATCAATGATGAGCCGAACCGGCTGGTGTACCGCAAACAACCGTTCCAAAACTTCTACCGGGCGGTGACCGGCCTCTACAAGGATGATCCTTTCCCGGTGATTGACTGCACGGGCCTGACCGGAGAGATTGACATCAGCTTCCCAACCGGCCAGAAGGATATCCGCCTGTTTAGCGCTGCTTTGAAACCCTACGGACTCTACCTTGAGCAGGAACGCTGCGGGATTGATCTGCTTGTGATTCAACAATTCGATTAAAAACAATTTATCCTATCATTCTATGCAAAATAAAATTCGTTGTTTACTGATCCTTGGCCTGGCCCTGGCATTGCCGGCCCGGCTGTTTGCCCAGTCAGGACAGGTAACGGGCACCGTGTTTGAAACCGGCGGAAAAGCCCTGCCCGGCGTTTACATCACCACCCCCGGCTATACCGCATCGGCCGTAACCGACAGCCTCGGCCATTTTGAGCTAGCCCTGCCTGCCGGTGAACCGTCACTCCTGGTTTCCCATGTCGGGTATTTCCGGCAAACGGTTTATGCCCCTCACGACGGGCGCCCGCTGAACATTTACCTCGAACAGGAGGTGGTCTCCATCGGTGAGGTGGTGGTCTCCACGGGCTACCAGACCCTCTCGAAAGATAAAACCCTGGGTTCCTACACCCACATTGACAACCGGCTGGTGAACCGGGCGGTGAGCACCGACGTGCTCAGCCGCCTGGAGAACATCACCCCGGCTTTGCTCTTTGACCGCCGCTTTGACGGTTCGCCCTCGCTGAGTATCCGCGGGCAGAGTACCATCCAGTCGGAGGAAAGCCCGCTGGTGATTGTCGACAACTTCCCCTATGAAGGGGATCTGGACAACCTGAACCCGAACGATATTGAGGGCATCACCATTTTGAAGGATGCCGCTGCCGCTTCCATTTGGGGCGTACGTGCCGGTAACGGGGTGATTGTGATTACCACCAAAAAAGGCCGGTTGGAGCAGCCTATGACTATTCAAATTAACAACAGCGTGACCATTGGCCGCAAGCCGGATGTGTTCGACAACCCGCAGTTTCTGAATGCTTCGGATTTTATTGATGTGGAACAAAGCCTGTTTGATCAAAACTATTACACCTGGATGGAGGATTACTCTGCGCAGCCCGCTATGTCGCCGGTGGTGGAGCTGTTGATTGCCCGCCGCGACGGGCAGATCAGCGAAACGGAAGCCCAGGCGCAGCTGGACCGGTACCGGCAGCTGGATGTACGCCGGGACTTTAGCAAATACCTGTACCAAAACAGTGTCAACCGCCAGCATTCCTTTTCCATGAAAGGAGGCGGATCAGCGGTCAGCTATTACCTAAGCGGCGGACTGGACCAAAACCAGGAGAACCTGGTACGAAACGAGCTGGACCGGGTCACGGTCAACTCCATGCTGACTTATCATCCCACAGCTTTGCTGGAGATTTCATCGGGTATCCAGTATTCCCACAGTAAACAATCGCAAAACAACGGCGGAAGCGCCACAATAACCAGCGGGGGAACTTACGGCCTTTACCCCTATGCCCGCCTGGCGGATGATAACGGGAACCCGCTGGCGGTGGTGCGTGATTACAACACGGCCTATGTGGGCCAGGCGCAGGCCAACGGCTTGTTGGACTGGTCGTATGTCCCCTTGCAGGAGCTGGAAAACAAGGATTACACGGTCCAAACGGATGATATCCGGATCAACACAGCGGTTAACTACCGCCTGGTTTCCTGGCTCAAAGTGGAGGGCCGCTACCAATACGAAAACCAGGACCGGCATATTCGTGATTTTCAGAGCCAGGAACTGTATTACACGCGCAATATGATCAACCAGTATGCTTATACCGACGGGGATGGCACCCTGCAGTTTCCCGTTCCCAAGGGCGGCATCCTGGATAACAGCTACCTGTCCCTTGTTTCGCATTCGGGCAGGGCCCAGCTTAATGTGGACAAGAACTGGGGTGACCGTCACCGGCTCAGTGTGCTGGCCGGAACGGAAGTCCGGCAGGCCCGCACCACCGGCCTGTCGGACCGGGTGTATGGCTACAGCGATGAGCTGCTGACCACCTCGCGGGTGGACTATACCACCAGCTACCTGCTCTCGCCCACAGGGTCAACAGCCACCATTCCCAACCGGTCTTCCTTAACGTACCTGACGGACCGGAACCGGTCATACTACGGCAACCTGTCTTACACTTTACACGGACGTTATATGCTCACGGCAAGTGCCCGGAAAGATGAATCCAACCTGTTTGGGGTGGATGCCAACAACAAGGGCGTACCGCTGTGGTCAGCCGGTGTGGGCTGGCAGATCAGCTCCGAAGCATTCTACCCGCTAAAGGACTGGCTGCCGGTGCTGAAACTGCGAAGCACGTACGGTTACAGCGGAAATGTCAACAAGTCGCTCACGGCTTATGCCACGGGATATTATTACACCAATTCGGTGACCGGCCTGCCTTATGTGCAGGTGATGACCCCGCCCAACCCGAACCTGCGGTGGGAGAAAGTCAAAATGGCCAACTTCGGAATTGACTTTAAAAGCAAAAACCATTTGCTGTCGGGCAGTATTGAATACTACCTTAAGCGGGGCGATGACCTGATTGGCCGCGCGCCGCTGGACCCTACCATCGGTTACAGTGTGGGCGGGCGAAACGAGTTCATTGGCAACAACTCGGCCCTGAAGGGACAGGGACTGGATGTGCAGCTGAACGTGCATCAACGCATCGGGCAATTGAACTGGACCACTCAGTTGCTGTACAGCAAAGCCACCAACAAGATTACCCGTTACGATTATGAGAGCAATACGATTTCCAGTTATTTTTCATCCATTGCCACCCCTGTGCCGGGAAACCCGCGCTACAGCCTCTACAGTTTGGAATGGGCGGGGCTGGACCCACAGACCGGTGATCCGCAGGTCTACCTGGACGGGGAGGTCACCAAGGATTACGCCTCCATCCTGTCCAACCTGAGCCTGGAGGACTTGGTTTACAGCGGCCCGGCGCTGCCCACCGATTTTGGTTCGCTGCGCAACAACTTCCGGCTGGGGGATTTTACCGTGGGTTTTACCATCAGCTACAAGTTCGGGTATTATTTCCGCCGACCGTCGCTGAGCTACTCGGCACTCTTTAACAACTGGATTGGCCATGAAGAGTACAGCGAGCGTTGGATGAAGCCGGGGGATGAGCAGTTCACCCAGGTACCGTCAATGCCCGTGGCGGGAACCAGCAGCTCGCGTGATTTTGTCTACAACCATGCCGATATCCTGGTGGAAAAAGGCGATCATATCCGTTTCCAGGATATCAATGTCTCCTACGACCTGCAGCACTCCAGGCACCGGTGGCTTCCCTTCAGCAAGGTATCGGTGTACGGCTATGTCAACCAGCTCGGCATCATCTGGCGGGCCAACAAGCAGGGGCTCGACCCGGATTATATCTTCCGGTTGTACCCGGCTTCGCCAACGTATTCATTCGGTATTAACATTACACTTTAATTAATTATGAGATACTTAACACCATTATTCTTCCTGTTTTTACTGGGCCTGCTGGCCTGCGGCGACGACTTTCTGGACAGCAAACCGGATAAAAAACTGGTCGTTCCATCCACCCTGGACGACTTGCAGGCCATGCTCGATTATTTTGAGGTCCACAATGCCAACCTACCCGGCATGGGCGAGCTGTCATCGGACGGTTATTATATGCTGTTTGACCGCTGGAACGGCTTGTCTTCCCCGTATATGAAAAACGGCTATGTCTGGGCCAAAGCGATTTGGGAAGGCTCCGTTTCCATTGACTGGAACAACCGCTACCAACAGGTCTTTTATGCCAATTATGTGCTGGAAGGGCTGGCGGAGCTCGATCCGTCCGCTGAGCCTGCCCGGTGGGACCAGCTGAAAGGCAGTGCCCTGTTTCACCGGGCCCATGCTTTTTACCAGCTGGCACAACTGTTTTGTGCCCCCTACGACAAGTCCGGCTCCAACGAAGGCTACGGGCTCCCGTTGCGCTTAACTTCAGATCTGAACGTCCATGTTGGCCGGGCAACGGTCAGAGAGACCTACAACCGGATCCTGACCGACCTGCTGGATGCACTGGAACTGCTTCCGGAAAGTGATCCTTATAAAACCCGGCCGGTGAAAGCTGCGGCCTGCGCCCTGCTCTCGCGGGTGTACCTGACCATGCAGGATTACGGCAAGGCCCTGGAATATGCTGACCGGACCCTTGACGCCGGCTATGAGCTGATTGATTTTAACAGCCTCAATACCGAAGCCTCGTACCCGATGGAGCGGTATAACAGCGAAGTGATTTTTCACAGTCGCATGACCCGCTACTCAACCCTGGCGAGCTCGCGGCTGATTATGGATTCAACCTTGTTTCGTTCGTATGCAGCGGATGATATCCGCAGAGCGGCCTGGTTCCGGACGGTAAGCGGGAATTATACTTTTAAAGGAAGCTATGACGGTTCGCTGCAAATCTTCAACGGGCTGGCCATCGACGAATGTTACCTCACCAAAGCAGAATGCCTGGCCCGCCAAGGATTGGTGGAGGAGGCCATCAACATACTAAATGATCTGCTGGTTACCCGGTTTGAAACGGGAAGCTATAGCCCGTTGGGTGTAACTGACCAGCAGGAAGCTTTGTCTGTAATTCTGATGGAAAGACGAAAGGAGCTGCTGTTTCGCGGCATCCGGTGGATGGATTTAAGGCGGCTGAACCTGGAGCCTTCTACCGCAACAACCCTTTACCGCAACCTGGACGGAACGTTTTACCAGTTGGAGCCTAACAGCCCCAACTACATCTTACCTATTGCCGATGATGTGATCCAACTTTCCAATATCCCCCAAAACATCCGGGAATAGCGTAATTTGACCCACCCAGGGCAGCTGCGCTGCCCTTCCCTCCCTGCAAAAGCAAGGAGGGAGGAGCCCTGCAAGCAGGGCTTCGGGCGGGTCAATAACAACCGGTAGCAGCTTCTCAAAAACAAACCCGGGGAGTTGCCACCCGGGTTTAAGTTTAGCAGCAAAAGGCGCCCCCCTTCAGGGCGTCTTTTTTTAGGCTCAGTCCTTCGAGCGGAAATCGATGTGATTGTCCACTTCCGAAGCTTTTACCTGGCGTACACCACCAATAATCTCTGTTTGGCTTTCATTGTACTCCCGGGCACAATCAGGGTCTTCCAGCTTCTCGGGACAAAGGTCATCCGGGCTGGACACCTGGGTGGTGGTCACACTTTTTCCTGATGCATCCATCAAAAACCAATACGTGGAGGACGATTCCGCCTTGCTATTGTTTGAAATCACAAAAGCGCTTGCAGTCAATACCATGACCACAGCAATTAAAACTAATGCATACTTTTTCATCATGCTTGTATTTAAATTTAAAAAATGATTTTGATTTGAAACTTCCACTTTGGCGGGAAACACCTGTACCGGCAACCCATCGGACCAACCGGCACCCTGAAGCATATTGGCGGGAAAACCCCGCCGGAAGAGGGCCAGTTGCCATAGGTTTTGCTTTCCGATATTCGCTTTGGGGGAATAGACAGGGGCATGCCGGGCAGCGGTAAACCTGCCATCGGCCCGACCCACCGCACCGCAATAAATAAACCTGGATTGATTTGTTCCACGCCCCATCTTTTTACAGTTTTTGTCCTGTTGTAAAAGCAGTGGAGCCAATTTTCTTTCTACTGAACCTGGATTCAGAAACACCTGAACCTAAATTCAGAAATGAATGAACCTGGATTCAGAAAAAACCGAATTCAGGTTCAGAAAAAAATGAACTTCGTGCACAAATTCATTTAACCTGAGGCAACAAGAAATCGTCAAAGAGGCTTGATTCCGGCTCGGAGATCAGGAAACACCTAAGTCAGGGGTGCCCCCGCTCCCTGATCATTTTCGCGAGCGTTTGCGGAGCAATATTCAGATAAGAAGCGATGATTTCTTTGGGCAGGCTTAACTCAATGCCAGGGTGTGTTTTCAGCAAGCGCCGGTAACGTTCCCAGGGAGAAGCGCCGACGAGCTCGCGCGCCCGCTGCGCATGATAATAAACGTATTGCAAGGAAATGCACCGGCTGAAAACCTCCGCTTCGGGAAAGGCTTTATAAATATCTTCCAACTGCCGGTATGAGATGGAGATCAGCAGGCTGGCCGGCATTACCTCGATATTGACATCGGAGGCTTTGCGTTGGAAAAAGCTGACCGGGTCACAGACAATACTTTGTTCCTTCCAGATCATGGAGGTCAGTTCCCGGCCGCCATTTTCATCCAAATAAAACGCCCTGGCGATGCCCCGCTCTACAAAGTACAGGTAGTCGGAAGTATGGCCGGCGTTTAACAGCAAATACCGGTGACGGTGTTCGGTTATAGTCAGCCGCCCATCAATGGCCGCAATCAACCCGTCAACATATTGCTTGTCTGTGAGCCGTTCGGGCAAGGTGCTCAACCTAAAAATAACATCGTACAAGTGGTGTGTTTCCATTTTCTACCCATATTTAGTCCGGCAGGCCGGCCCACCCCGGGCAAGCTGCGCTTGCCACCCCCTCCCTATGAAAATAGGGAGGGGGAAGCCCTGTCTGCAGGGGTTGGGGAGGGTGAATTGGGTATTGAACATTGAATATTCGCTATTGGAAATTTTGGTATGGTTCTTCCAGGTTCCCTGCCCAGTTTAAAAACGGGATGGTAACACTGTATTCCAGCCGGGTTGGCCTGTGGGCTTCCGGCTTGCTTAAGCAGGTATCATGGCGCTGGTTGTACTGCTCCAAGGGCCTTTTTGGCTGCGGCTGTTTATCCAGCGCAACCAGTAATAAACCATTTTACCGGCATCGGCACCATCGAAGTTCGCCAGGTAAGGAGTCCGGGTGTCGGTGGCCAAATACACCAGTTCGGAGGCATCCTTTGGGGGCTCCCCGCCTACTTTCATCCATATCTCGCAGCCATGCACCCCTGCCGGTTTCGCTTTATTGGCCGGGGAAGTTTCATCGGCAAAATGAATGGTATGCTGCAGCCGCGCTGAAAAATCAATCGTTGCAGTCGGGCGGGTTGTGGGAACAGCTACCGGTGTGCGGCTGTCCGATCTCACCGTCAGTCCCATCCGTTCGCGGTCACTGTCAGCAACTTTGCTGTTGTAAGACAGCCACCCGGACACAAACGTCCGAAGGGCTTTCTCATAAGCCTTGCGTGCGCCGTTTTTGCCCTGCACGTCGGCACTGGTACGGTTCTGTTTGTTACTGGCCTTGCTGAATGCAACGGCCCAGGCGCCCTGCGAAGTTTGCAAAGCGGTGAAATCGTCGGGCCAAATGCCCCAGTCGATCAATTTCGGCTCCACGATTTCTACTAATGCAGCTTGCCAGATATCAAATTTGGCATCGCTGTGGGGTACATAATCTGACATAATCATTGAATTTATATTAAACAAAAAAGATTTCTATTCACAGGACAGGGAAAGCCGTTCTGCTTTGAAAAAAGCGTTCCCTGCTTTAACCCGGAAAACCGGGGCCTTCGCCCAAAAGCTTCGTGCTTCGACCCGCAAGCTCCGTATCTTGGTCCGGTTGTTCTGTTTCTCCACCGCGAAGTTCTGTGCCTTGGCCCCAAAGTTCTTTGCTTCGACCGGGATGTTCCTTGCTTCGGCCCCGATGTTTCGTGCTTTAACCGAAAGCTTCGTACTTCGGTCCGCAAGTTTCGTACTTCGGCCCGCAAGCCCTGTTCCCCGACTGAAAGTTCCGTGCCTTGGCCCCGGGGTTCTGTGCCTTGGCCCGGATGTTCCGTGCTTCGGCCCCGACGTTCCGTGCTTCGGTCGGGAAGCTTCGTGCTTCAGCCGGGATGCTTCGTGCTTCCGCCGAAAGCTTCGTACTTCGGTCCGGAAGTTTCGTACTTCAGCCCACAAGCTCTGTTCCCCGGCTGAAAGTTCCGTATCATGGTCCGGTTGTTCTGTTCTTCCGCTCCGAAGCTCTGTGCCTTGGCCCGGATGTTCCGTGCTTCGGACGGGAAGCTTCGTACCTTTGCCCGGAAGTTCCGGGGCCTGGTCCCAAAGCCTTGCGTCTTCATTTGTTAAACTTTTTCCCTTCAAAGTTGAATCCCCCAGCTTTGATTTTTTAAACAGTGATAAAACTGGTGTCAAGTCAACCCTGCTTTGTCTCCCTGGCGGGAGAAGGGCCTGTCTGCAATTTATGGGTTGGTTATAAAATTTCATCACGCTACTTTATAAATTCCCCGGTCAGGCTCACGCCTTTGTTTAAAGTAAACCAATGAAATGGAGAACAACAGGATTAATGTGTGTAGCTTTTTCATCTTGATTAAATTGTTTATTTTCTATGATCCGCCCTGCTGGCGGATGGAACCCGCACTTTAATCATCTCCTTTTGCGTTGACTAAAGATGCTCGTTTCATAGACATGTTTAAAAAAAAATTCTACGCATAAAGTTACACGGTTATATTTACACAAATCAATCCCGGTCAGGGTTATGGTCGGTTTTTTTTGCTGCCTTCGAAAACTATATGCCTAATAATCAGTCCTTGATTGCCACAGAAGGGTCAGCTTTTTTTCTCTGTTATTCCGTAATTTTTTTGGAGAGTTGCTTATCAAAAAAGTTGCGAAAGTTGCCGCGCGAAGACATACCTGTCTTTTTCCTTATCTCGGAACGTTTCTTTTGCACCATGTTCACAGAAGATATGTTGAGGATAACGGATATATCCATATTTCTCATGCCTTCCACACAGGCGAAGCAACAAATATACAGTTCTTCCTCTGTCAGGCTGGGATATCGTTCGCGGAGCTTGTCATACAACCCCGCTACCGCGCGATTGCATCGCGTGGTATTACTTAACAACAATAACATCATCCAATAATCGCTTTTTCGTCTACATAATCACGTGCCGAACTGTACAAATATTCTTATTCAAAACTTAAAACTCCACGAAATAGAAGGAGCGAAATCATATAAGTTATATGAGATTAGATTAGTATTGCCAGATAGTTTCTCTTCCTGTCCATATAAAAAATAAGCATTCTGACGGTTGTAAACATTATAAATGGAAAATTTCCAAACCGAATTAAAACGCTTCGTTTTTTTAAGTTCATAACTAATCCCCAAATCAGCCCGGTGATAAACCGGAGACTTTGTAGAATTACGCTCAGGAGAAGACAAGTTATTATCAGTATATCTTCTACCTGAGTGCAATACAAAGTCCGCCAGAAGTGTTAATTTCTTATTTATTCGATAGACTGCTGAAATTGAAAAATTGTGAGGGATGTGATCAGATGATAAGTAACGTTTATCGTTATTTATACCCTTTATTCGTTTGCCTGAATGTGCAAGAGTATAACACAATGTTCCGTTTAACCGGCCTTTTTCTTTTTTCAGCATGAATTCTATTCCGTAAGCGTTTCCTTTTCCCTGTCGCGTATAGTTTTCAATTGGATTATCGCTATCTATTTGGAAAACATTATCGCGGTAATCGATTGTGTTATTAATAAACTTATAGTACGACTCAACAGTAAACCCGTAAGTTGAGTTATTTGACTGAGCCATAAACCCCATCGAGTACTGACTGATAATTAATGGTTTAATATTGTCGTTGCAGGGAATGATTAAACGGTACATTAATCCCTCTGTATTTCCGCTGGATAATTGATGTAAGTATTGAGATGAGCGATTATAAGCAAACTTTATTGACGCCTGGTTCGAGAGCTTGTAGTTTAACTCAAGTGAAGGTAAAAAAGTCAAATAATAGTTAAAATGCGAACCAGTCTTTGATATAACCTTGCCAACTGTAGCGGTGTCTGATGAAAGTGCATTATAAAACTGCCCATCAACCAGCTTATTGAAAAGGGAAACCCGGCAACCAGCTTTCAGGTAAACTTTATTGTTCAATTTTCGTTCATTCTGAAGATAAAGACTACTTTCTGTTGATACATTATAAATCGTATTATCACTAAGTTTATTTTTAGACTGTATAAAAGGGTTGAAGAACGAGTGAATCTTCAGTTGTCCTCCTAAATTCAATGTTGACGACGATGTTATATACCAATTATAAGCTTTTTCTATTCCAAAATCATAAATACCCACTCCTAAAAACATCTTGTCTTGGTTATAGGAATAGTCATATAAACTAAAATATCCATTAAGTCTTGTCGATAGTTTGCTGTTTTTAATCCGGTTGAGTTGTAGCGAATACAAATTGGTTCGCCACTGATTAAATGTATGGAAACTCTTGTCAGGCATAAAAAAGGCTCTGTCTTTTCCCCAATAAAGCGAAAAAAGTAATGAAGAATTATTTTTAAGCTTATACGAAACTTTAGCATTCAAATCGTAAAAGTAAATTTTCTTGTCTTTGGTAAACAGAGTCGATAAAGGATTTTCCCCTCCTCTACGTGCCGAAATCAAAAAAGAAAGTTTTGATTTAAGAATAGGTCCTTCGAGTGTTAGCCGCGAAGAGATGTTACTGATACCTCCGGACATACTGAATTTATCGGTGTTGCCGTTTCGTGTATTTATAAGCATTAATGCCGATGCTTTCCCCCCAAATGTGGGAGGAATCCCCCCTTTATGAATACTAATATTTCGGATAATATCCTGACTAAATATTGACAGGTTGGCAATCGTATGGTTGGTCTGATAAATAGGAACATGGTCGACAACAATGAGATTAGCACCGTCGGAACTCCCTCTTATACTGTATCCCTGCTGATTGTTGTTATTATAGTTGATGCCCGGCAGTAACTCTACAATTTTAAGGATATCGTTTTCGGCTCCAATGGTTGGCTGGTTTTTTACATCATTCAAGCTAAGTGTATTTGTATTGATATTAAAATTGTCGGCCTGAACACTCTTTCTTTGGGTTCCAACAACAACTTCTGGTAGTTTGTTTTCGCTGGGTGTTAAAGAAATGTTTTGAACAGAATCACGAGAAAGATTTAAAGCTACCGTTTTTTTTTCATAGCCTAAATGCTGAAAACACAGCTTGTCTTTATTGGTTGGTAAGCGGATAGAATAAAAACCTTCGCTATTGGTTGTGGAGTAAATATTCCGTTCTAAATTATATATATTAACACCAACAAGCCGTCCTCCATTTTTCATGTCTGTAACATAGCCTTTTACAATAATCGATTTGTTCTGTTTATTTTCTTTTACTGCTACTGAAATGGTGTTTCTGTTTACTAAAAAATCAAGCGGGTAGTTTTGTTTTAAGTATTCAAGTAGGTCATAAATACTCGCATCTTCCAGGTTTATACTTATTTTCAGATTCTGCTTTTTTATTTCCCTGCTGTTATAAATAAAACGATAATTGCTTTGTGTTTGAATGTGGCTGACAATACGAACCAACGATTCATTTTCATAACGAAAATCGAAAGTTTGTTGTTGGTTTCCGGCAAAAGTAACCTTTGGCACTAATAACATAAGTGTCAAAATGGCATAAGCACAATGCCTGCCATTATTATTTATGCGACTATCTGTCAATTACTTGCATTTGAAATTAACATACTATCTCCTGTTTTTAAAGAATCTACCGCTTCGTAAACATAAAAACGTTCAATGAACGAATCTGGTATCTTCGAAAAATCAAGAAACAGAAATCCATCCAATGAGTTATTAAAAAGCGGGTCGACGTTAAATTCAATTATTTTTCCATTAATATGTATGTACTTTCGAAATAACACAGGCAACTTTAGTTCTTTAAAATCAGGATTATCATTCTCAAAATCGTAATCTGAATCAACAATGTATTTATTTTTACAGGAGACATAGTTACTATAGGTATTATCTTGGTGATGCTTGTTGATATACGATACAATTCTGTCTTTCTCAAGTTTGCAGAGATTGTTACTAATGCTTACCGGACCATATAAATAATTGCACCAGGGATTTAAGCGGACAAATTTAAAGATCCCGTACCATAATAAGTATAACGGCATTGTTTTTCGCTGATAGGGCAAAGTAATAAACGAACGTCCCAGTTCAATGCCTTGTGCTAATATGGGTTCAATTTTTTCGTTGAAATTAAACAAGGTATTTGTGTAGAGTGCTTCGATACCCGCTTCCTTGATGAGTTCTTTTCCATTGCCTATTCGATATGCACCAACCAGTTGATTGAGAAAATGATCCCAAATCACAAGGTGACTATACGTTTTATCGAAAGCATCAAGGTCGATGCTCTTGTTGCTTCCTTCTCCAACTTTTCTGAAAGTTATTTCACGCTGACGTCCAATCTCATACATCAGCGCAGGCACCTCGTTATGTTTCGTACAAAACAATTCAAATGTTCCTTTTCTAAGAAGACTCTTATTGGTGCTTTGTAAATGATTTACCTCTTCTATCAGCAAACTTACGTTTATCTGTTTTCCAATAGGTTCAACCTTTTCCGGAATCCGGTTAGAGTAGTCTAATTTAATTTTCATTGTGAGCAAGTCTGTAAGTTTGTTGTCTCAAAAAAACGATATAGTCGTCAATTGTCTGGTAGTTTTTCTGTGTGTCTGTATCAATTGGTTTCCCGATTGTAATTCTTATTTTGTGCTTATATTTATTCATTAATTCCGATGGTATTTTTGCCGTTCGTAAAAATGGGTTTATTCTTCCAATCAAATGAAATATCTTCGAGTTAGTGCCATGAAAGTAAATTGGAATAACCGGGACATTGGCTTTCTGGACCAACCGCATGATCGATCTGTCCCATTTTTTATCACTAATACCGGGGTAATCGTTATTATAGCTCGATACTTCTCCTGCAGGAAACAACCCTAAGGGATGACCATCTTTGAGGTGTTGCATTGATGCTTTTATTCCAGCAATATTCATTTTTACATTTTCCCCTGAGGTAAAGGGGTTGACAGTGAAAAAATTATTCTGTAAAGGTTGTAGCCTGCTCATCATGTAATTGCTTACTGTTTTGTAATCAGGTCTGACCGGCAGCAGTAATTTGAATATACCTATACCGTCAACACCTCCATACGGATGATTTGAAATGGTAACAAAAGCCCCGCTTTGTGGAATATATTGTAGTGCGTCTTTATTTACTTCATATTTTAAATTCAAGCTTTTAATTGCATATTCAATAAAATGAAGTTCACCCGGACCACTATATGCTTGATAAATTTTATTGAGTTTGTGAAACTTTAACAACCGAATAATAATTGAGCAGATAAGCTCTCCTCCAGGGAAATGGAGTTTTGCAATTTTCTTCAGCTCTTTGCTATCAAGAATAACTTGTGGTGGGACATTCGTGATATTGTTATTTTGGTTACTATTATTCATCTGTTTGTAATGTAAATTCAATTTCTGACGAGGATTGATATTTTTCATTATTCGGTTTTAGCCATTATTGTTTAGGTTTTCAATTACACCTTATTTTTAGTTGACAGGCGAAATCAAGTGGTTAGCGATTTCACCAGCAGAACAAATCCTGCTATACATAAAATACATCCGCAAATAACGTTGATGTATTGAAAGTATTTCAGATTTATTTTTTCTTTAACCCGGGTTACGATTCCCGATAAGGAATAGAACCATGTTAAAGAGCCGAACACAACACCTGAAACAAAGAAAGCGGCTATTCCGGCACTAAATTCGCTATCTGGTGTTCGCAAATTAGCAAGGTAGGCAATAAAAAAAAGTACAGTTAACGGATTTGATATGGTAAAAAGAAATGACTTAAAATAATTGCCAAAATGTTGATCCGTATTTTTCTCATTGGAGAAATTATTTTCCTGGTTATTAAGAAAGAGAAAAATACCAAAACTCAAAATAACCAACCCGCTTCCTATTTCGAATATCGTTTGGTTATTGGTAATGAAAGTAATGAAGATTTTAACTCCAAGACTGGCTATTATGGCAAAAATGGTATCGGCAATTGTTGCTCCTATAGTTGACTTAAAACCATATACTCTCCCGTTTTGCAGGGTTTGCGACAGGCATATAACATTAACAGGCCCCACCGGTACCGATATTATAATTCCAACAAAAATACCGTGTAATAAAAACTGCAACAACATATCTTATAATAATATTCGTTCGTAATTTTTGGTTAATGTTTTTTGTGCCAATCCATATATTTCAATGTATTCTGCCCTGGTCAAACGGCCATCAGTATCTGAGCCTATAAATACATGCTCAAGAATAGAGAAAATACCTTTAATATTGACAAGGGCAATAACCTTGAAAGGTGAAATCTGCTTAATATAAATAACTCTTTCGCTCCAGGCTGCAATTGTAACTTTATAATCGTACTCCGAATTTATTAACTTCTCGCAATTGACACCAAACGCAAATTGTTTTTCGAAAAAGCGTAGGGGCATTTTCTGCCCTTCTTCGTCGTACCTTATCCAATAAACATCGATTGGATTCTTTATGTCCAATAAACCTTTTTTATCGAAATTAGCATCGTAAATGATGGTATTTTGGTTTAAACTTCGTTGTATGTAAAAAAGAAGTTTCTGCGTTCTTTCTGGCTCCGGAAATTGGTGAATGTTCTGTTTGCTCTGAGAAAAACCATTGTTAATCACCAAACACAATAAGAATATTGAAATAATTTTAGTCATAAACATGCTTTTGTTTGTCAAAACATAACTTCGAAACGCATTCGAATGCCATGTTTTATTGCGTAGTTATTAATTGCTTCTTTGTTGCCTAAAACTCGTACATATTCTACCCTCAATACTTTAAAAATATTCGTGATCCCAAAGCCTAGTTCAGCATAGGGTTTTGTTTGCTTATGATTATAAAACTCTGGAACATCAATTGTATTTTCCAGCTGTTTTGTCCTTGTTCCGTAATGACATTTTAGCGATACAATTTCACGAAGGTTGAGACTCGATAGCAACGGAGCGCGGTTGAATAGAATACCACCACCATTTAAATTTAAGTGAATGTTGGTATATAGGTTATGGGCAAACGAGGCATAGTTTAATAAGTTAAACGAATATCGTGAATAACCCAGTGAATTGTTGCCGTAAGGCTTATCTAGCAGCACATAAGGAACATTCCCAACCATATATCCAGCATTGACCATATACCTGAGATATGCCTGTCCCAGGTTAAAACGATGTTTAACCGATACATTGGAAAGGGCATAAAAATTTCGGGAACTTGTGTTTCCGGGAAACTTCCTGATTTTCCCAATATCAAAGCTTACATTTAGTACTGGCTTCGTGTTCCCATAATATACACGGGCAAAATATGTTTCATCGTAATGTTGGTCGAATGCAAAACGAAAGTTAATTAGCATGCCCGTATTGTCAAAACTGCCAATATCTACCTTATTAACATTAAACTTCAGGTAATCGGAACTGTAATTTCTATTGTAATATGGGTTTAAGGATAATCCTACACATTTTGAAAGGTCGGTTTCCAACTTCATTTCAAAGCGTTTTTGATGATAGACAAAAGCATTTCTCTCTTTCGATGTTAATGCCGAAATAAAATTACCACTCCCCTTACTGTAAGGATTTTCCTGAATAAACTGCGTGTACTGGCTCTTCGATGCTATCGCGTAATCATCGGAGTATTGTGCCGAAAGAATTGTTCGTGTTTTCGAAGGCAAACGGAAAGCAGTAGAGATACCATATTTAACTTTATTGTTTTGAGTTCCAAACCCCAGGTAACCGCCTACTGTAAAATTCTTGAATAGAGCTGCACTTGTCCTTATTGGTACGGTGAACCTGTTCCCTTCTATTTTATTGGTACTGTATATATCGAAAATAGGACCAATTTCAAATTTTCCTTGTGTATAATAACCTGATAAAAACATATCTCCAATTTTATCGATACGTTTTAGGGCTTTATTCTCTTTAAGTTTTTGGATCCCGCTTTTCGTTTGTAGTTCAATTTCGTTATAGGAAACTAGAAATGGGTTTTTCTGTACAATATTATTTTGTTTTTCGACAGTATCTTTTGGCAATTGCAGCATGTATTGTAAAACCCTGTTAATCTGAAATTTTCCTTCCTGTTCTTCGTTGTCGTATTGGTTATCGGCAATATTTAGCGATGTATTTTTCCCAAGAGAAAATTTCACATCTGTTTTTTGGTCTTTATAAAACCATTTCCCATTGGGATGTTTCTCGTAAGTAACATTTACATTCAGCGCTTCAATAAAATTGATATTGGCTTTAGAAGGCAGAGTGACACTAATACTTGTTAGAGCAAAACTACTTTCTTCGACCCAGAAATACCCATTAAAAACCAGGTCGTGTTTATTTTTCGGATAACAGCTAAACTTATAATGTTTCATTCCATCACACAATAAACTATCTGTAACATAAATGTTATAATAGAGTAAAGCCATATTACTTAGCGGAGATATAAAACCACGGTCGAGAACAGTAATCTGATTTTTATAGAAATTAAAATCAATTGCGATCTTCTTTAATACTATACTTTCAATTTGTTTGTTCAGGTTTGGTAGTATACCATCTTTGTGATCTGAGATAATATCAACTTCGGTATCATCATTTTGTGTAATATTTTTTAGAGATTCGGAATAATAAACCGGCAAATATGATGTTCCGTTTTCTTCTTTAATAAATACATCGTCGGGAACTTTTAGAAGTTTCTGCAATTTTCCATTTTTATTTGCAGCCAACAATACTGTTGTTCGGTCGTAATTACTAAATTTTTTGAATAGCGTAAGATTTTTACTATTCACTTTTTTATGGTCTAACACCTTTTCAAACAAGGCTTCGTCGTATGAGTTATCTGGTTTTACCGAGATTTCTGCAATATTCTGTATATCTTTTTTCAAGCGAATCTCCCATACATAATCGATAGTTTTAAGATCAATTTGCTTCGACTGAGTAACATACCCGACAGATGAAAAGCTTATTGTTGTGCATGAATCGGTATGAAGTATGAATCGCCCTTCAATATTGGAAGTAGTACCAATAGTAGTTCCAGGTATCCAGATATTTACAAACGGAATTGGCTCGTTGGTTTCGTCGTCGAATATCACACCGCTGAAATTGATGCCGCAGGCAAAGCAAGGAACTGCCAGTGAAAGTATTAACAATAAAAATATAGATTGTAATTTCAAGGGGTCAGTAATTAATAAGATTTCTACTATTGATGCTTTACAAATAGCCTGTACTTGTTGTGACTTATTTCCTGATAGTTGAGTTTATTAATAAAACATACCGATTTTAGTACCTCATGAAGGTCTAAATTGGTATATGTACCTGTAACCCGACTGTCGAGCAATGCAGAATCCTGTACTTCGATATGAACAGAATAGTAATTTTCAATGTCGGTAATTACCTCGAAAAGAGGTGTTTCATTATAATACAGTTCATGGTCTTTAATATCGACATATAATTCACTATTTACATTACGCAAAAAATGGTCATTATTTTTTTTACTAAATATTAGTTGTTGTCCAGGCATAAGCAGAACGGGGCTCTCTTGTATACTGCTTGCCAAGCTCACTTCAACTTTCCCGGTCTTTACCGTCACCGTTGCTGTTGGTTCGTTACTAAAATTCCTAACACTGAAGGATGTACCGGTAACTTTAATACAAATATTATCGGTATGCACGAAAAATGGAGTTTTGTCTATATGTTTTACCTCAAACGATGCTTTGCCTAGTAAATTAACATTACGTTGCTCATTAAAATTGTCGGCGAGTTCTACCTTGCTACCAGCACATAGTGTAATGTAAGAGCCATCTTTTAAATCAATATTTTTTGTTTGATTTGTAGATATGAAAGTAGTTGCATCGTTTATTGGTTCCTGTTTCAATACTTTGGACACTACCAGTCCGATGGCAATGAATATTGCAATCATTACCGCAATTTTTAATGGCGCGAAGAATTGTAAATATTTTTTCGTTTCTCTTTTTGGTTCCCTGATTTTTAATGTTTCAGGGAATACTTCAACTGATTCTTCCTGGCACTTTTGCCAGAAAGCAAACAAAACATCATTGTAATCCTTGTCTGAATTTTCGCGGGTTAGCATTTCCAGAGCTTCATCAAACTCTTTGCGGGTGCACTTGTCGTTTAAATATTTATCCAGTGATGAATTACTCATTTTAGCTTGCTTTATACCTTATACACTTAACTGACGAAGAGAGACTAGTTGTTTTTGTGAAAAAGAAATAAAAGGAGAATGGTGAATGAATTTCGGATGTGTTTGTTATTCTCGATTTCTTTTCGAATCAACCGAATTGTTTCGGCAATGTGATTTTTTACCGTATATTTTGATATGCCCATCTGTTCACCAATCTCACTATAACTCATTCCATTCCTCCTGCTCATTTCAAATATCTTTTTCTTCAGGTTGCTAACATTGTTTAGTGCTTCTTGTATATGGAAAATCAATTCATCATATTCGATTTTTTCGTCGGTAAAGCATCGGCTAAGTTCAACGCTTTTCCACATTTCATCGCGGAGGTAGCTATTTTCATTTTTTATTCTTCGTAAGCTGTTGAGTGCTGTATTTTTGGCAATAGTGAATAGAAACGTAGAAAAATTCATTTCCGCATTAATCGACTTCCGGTTAATCCACACCTTTACGAAGGTTTGCTGAACGACGTCTTCTGCTTCGCCATTCAACTTTACTAAGGCAAAAACGAAGTTGTACAACCCTCCTTCATAGATTTTATAAAGAGTTGTAAATGCCGATTCGCTCCCTTGCTTTAGTTCATTTACCAGTTTTCTTTCAATCACTGCTTTGTCCATGACATGTTCTTAAGAAACAATATGTAATAACATGTACTCCCTAGTGATCGGGAAAAACTTAAATAGTTGCAATCTTTAAAATATTTCATCATTAATTTCTTTAATTCTTTGCATCTCCAAATGAATACCCTCCACCTTTGGTCTGAGTGCTCACCTAATAAATAGTTCACACAAAACTTCTTACAACTCAATAAACCACAACAATTGGCACTATTATTTCTGTAATTTTTGAGCCCGGCACAATTCTGTATGACTTTTTTTTATTATACACTCAACCGGGCCCAAAGGACTAGTTGGGATGGAGAAAAACAGAGATCCAGAGATTATTTGACTTGCTCTCCGGGCTGTTTGGCTAAATTAAATCTGATATTTTTAACGGTTCATCCGCATTCGGTTGGACTGACCTTTGCCACGGTTCGAAAAACCAGACTCTTCTTCGTCCTCAATATTATGAGACGACATATCCCCAAAATTGTAAGTTAGTGTTGCTCCAAATTGCCGACCTCCCCACCAGTTTTGCGACACTTGCTTAAAGCCTGCGCCATTGGCAACTGTACTCCATTTGCGGGAATTGAATAAATCTTCGGCACTAAGATTTATACTAAATTTATCAAACGATTTTCGGAGTCCTGCATCCAACGAATAATTGGCTTTCTCGTAGCCCTGAGCAACCACCTGTCTGGCACTATAGTCGCCATTTAATTGCAGGGTGTAAGATTTGGGCAAGGCTATATTGGCAATCATTTGTACGTTCCATGTAAAATTGTCCTGCATTTTGCCAGTTACCGCAGAAACAGCTCCCTTGGGCAGATAGCTAAATCCATCAAGCTTATAGTAAAACAAGTTAACCGACGTGGTAAGGTCAATCGTATTAAAGAATCTGTCTTTCAAAACAAGTTCAGTTCCTGTCGATGTGGACTTTGTAATATTCTTATAAGTGGTCTTCATTGTGTTGATCTCCATATAACTGATGTTTTGAATGACATTTTCTGTAGTTCTATAATAACCCGAGAAAGAAAACAGGTGATTTTCCCAATTCTTTATATAATTCAGTTCGAATGAGTTTGAATATTCAGGCGACAAAAGCGGATTCCCAAATGAAATATTTGTCGAATCGGTTATGTTCATAAATGGATTTAGTTGTTCTCCCCAGGGACGGCTTATCCGGCGCGAATAATTTAACTGCACCTCATTATCGTTCGGAAGAGAGTATGAAAGAAAAGCACTTGGGAACAATTTAAAATAGTGGGTTTTATAAGGGGCTACATCTTTCTCCGATTGCTTATACGCAAGCGAACGGGTTACAATGTTTGAATATTCTCCACGCCCCCCTGCCTGGAAAGAAAATTTACCCAGCTTCCCTCCGTAAGTCCCATAAATCGCATGTACATCCTGGTTGTAGGTAAAACGATTGAAAAGCCTGGTAACAGGCTGGATTTTGCTTTCACTGCTTCCCGAATAAGTTTCTACCGGGCTGACATCCTTATCTAGTGTTCCTTTATATCCGGCTTCAATTTTATGCTTCTTGTTGATTGTATTGACATAGTCGGCCTGAAATTCCCAGTTGTGGTTATCCATATCGCTATTCTGTTTTTGATAAGAGGATACTTCTCTATTATTTGCAAACACTGAAGTTTGTTTATAAATAGCAGGCTGGTTCATTTTCCACCTGTTGTACGAAGCTGAAAAGTCGATATTGCTGTTGTCGCTGAATTCATGCTTGTACCCCAACTGTAAATTACCACCAAACATGTCGTCCTTCATCGACGAAATACGGTGGCTTTGGGAATAAAAATCTACAATGTTACTTTGGTAATCAATTCTATTGTTATCCGTTCCACGGTCAATCATTGTCATACCCGAGAACGACAGGTGGTCTTTCGTTGTAGCATGCCAAGTAAGTCCGGTTCGGGCGAACCAACTATTCCAGGTTCCTTTGCCCGCTAACTCCTGATTTAGATAAGTAGTATCAATACCCGAATAATTATGCCGGTTTGAATATCCCCCACTTTTAAATACCCAGCGGTTAAACCCCAAATTGACATAAGCATCCATTTTACTACTGCTGAAATTAAAGTTTGTGTTGGCGCTGTATCCTCCTTGCGAATTGGCACCTGCCTGCACGCCTCCGTAATATCCGGCTTTACGATTCTTTTTAAGTACAATATTTATGATCCCAGCTGTTCCCTCAGGGCTGTATTTTGCCGAAGGGTTGGTGGTAATCTCTATTTTATCGATACTCTCGGCGGGTAACTGTCGTAATATCTGTCCCCGGTTTTGGGAAGACAATCCGGATGCCTTTCCATCTATCCATATAGTTACTGATGAATTTCCGCGCAATGATACTTCTCCTTTATTACCTACTTTCACCGATGGGATACTACGAAGCACATCGCTGGCCGAACCCCCTGTTGTGGCAATATTCTGAGCGACATTAAAAACTTTTTTATCTAACTCAAATTTCATTTGCGACCGCATGCCCTTAACCTGCACTTCTTCTATTCCAACTACATCTTTAGAAAGAAGAATCCGGGGAATATCCACGATGTTATTTTCAGGAGCAATAACAATATCTGTTTCATAAGCAAGATAACCTATCATCGATGCTTTTAAAATATATGTATCGACAGGCAGGTTTCCTAACGTGAAGATTCCTTCCTGGTTCGAAATCGTACCTTTGGGCTGATAATCGTCAGCTCCTTTTTTTGTTATGCTGATGGTAACAAACTCAAGGGGCTCTTTTGTTTGTGCATCAAGCACCTTTCCTTTTACTACTCCGGAAAATTTTTCGGTAGCATGGGCATTGCCAAATAAGATTATTATAAAAATAACACTGACTATTAATTGCTTCATGATTTATAATTTGCCCGTAAAATTGTTGAATTAAAATGTGGGTTGTTTTCTATATCCGGGCAAAACGAAAATATGCAGGCTGATAACGAAAGCCTGCGGAGCATAGATGTGTTTTTTTAGCGACTAATTGGCTACCTTTTTTAGAATTAAACACTCTCCTTTATAAAGCTCCAATTGCTGGATAATTTTGAACTTATTTACAACAGCTTGGTTCTTATCGATGCCTGGTTTTGCAATGATATATGTTCCGATTGGCATACTACGGCAAATTCGTTCCAGGGTTAATTCTTCGGGGAACCGATATCCTAACTTGTGGAATTCGGGGGAATCAAACAAACAAATGTAATAATATGGAGGAAGAATCCCGTCGAGGTAAACTTTACTTCCTTTCGGAAGTAGATCATTCAGAATTTCTTTATTGGTTGCTTGTTCCAGGGATTTGTTTTTTAAAATATTGAAGTCCTTTTGAAACCACCAACCTGAACAGAGGATGGTTACCACAAAAAGAATATTTAAAATCTTCAAGAATTGTTTTTTTTGAAAATCAGGCTGTAATTGATAAAGATAACCGACAGCCAAAATACAATAAGGAAGAATAAGTTGATAATAGTGGGCGTAATTTGCAAATATTAACTGAGTAGCCCCGCCTAGAATGAGTAAAAAAAGAAAGATCGCATGGGGATCAAAAAAACGAAATTTTTTATTCGCAGCAACAACAATTAACATGATTATCACAGGCGACTTAATCGGAAAGTTTAAAACGGATTCGGCAAATCTGTTAATAGTGTAGTTTACTCCTGTAATAACCTCATCTCCTGAGAGAATATCAATTCCAAGTAATTGTTGTGTCAGCTTTTTTATCGGAACTGCCTGCTCAATAGAAAATATGAGAAAAGTAAATAAAACCGGCAGCAAAAACCCCAAAAACCATAGTGTTGCCAACTTAACGAAAGAGCCGATTGACTGGCTTCGTACAAAAAGCCAGAACCCCGTTGCCGGTAAAATAAACAAGCCATATTGTTTCGAGAAGAAAGCAAAAAAACATGCAAAGCCCGAAAATGGCAACCAGTACCATTTTGAAGCATCCCATTTCAGTAAGCACAGAATTGACAATAACTGAAAAAGAAGCACAAATTGTTCTAACAAGATATGTGTGCCCTGAAGTATATAAAAGCCTAAAAAGTGTGCCATTACTAGCAATATACAAAGCTGCCTGTTGAGCTTAAAAGATGCCAAAAGCCGATACATCAAAACATTATTGATGATGTAGAAAACGATAACAAAGGTGTTAAGAATCCAAAATTGAGGATGAGGAAATAACTTGAAAAGACAGGAGTAAAGGTATATCCCCATGGGAGTATAAGCAACATTCATATCAATATAAAAAGAAGCTCCATTCGATATATCGTGGGCAATCTTTAAATAAAAGCCCGAATCGGGGCTGATATATGGGAATAGGTATGTAATGAACATGTAAGCTAAAACAAACAAACTAAGAATGATGAAGTACAGGGTGAAAAGTTTTTCGTTGTAGAAAGGATCTTTTCTTACAAATTGACTGCTCATTATGACTGTTTTTTAGCGACTATAAAAAGCGAACTGCCTACTGGGAGATTCAAACCGGCAATTAATGTCTTATTTTCAATTGTTCCTATAGCATAAAGTAGGCCGTTTAGCCAGGAAGGTAGCGTTTGGAGATCTGAACCCTTATTTTTATTCTTTTTTCGTGCGAGTATTTTTTCAAGTCGTATGACAGCATAAATGTAAGGAAGACGGTAACTCGCCTTTTCAATACTGAAACCAAGCTGATTAAGTTCGTTAACAAATTCTGATTTGTGATAACGTTTTCGTGTATGTACGACTACATCGTGAGATCTTCGCAATGATTCAAATGCAGGAAGGTTAAGAATTAAGATACCACCAGGTTTTAGGGCTTCATGGAATTTACCGACGACTTTTAGATCATCTTGAATGCCCTTATGGTAAAGAACATCTAACGAAATTATCACATCTAAAGAATTTGGCTCGAAAGAATATGTATTCAGGTCTCCATGTTCAATATTCCTTAATCCACGTTGCCTCGCAAAGCTGATTGCTTCTTCCGAATAATCGATACCACTTGAATTGCCAAATTCATTCAGAATTTCGAGTATTCGACCTGTACCACATCCTGCATCAAAAATTTTATCTGATCTATTTTTTGTGTTTTTTAAGACATATTCTTTCACCAATTGGTGAAGTGTCCGATACCACCAGTAACTGGTTTCCTGTTGGTACATGTTGATATACTCCAGTCTATTCATTATTCACATTGTTAAACGATTTTCGAATGGAGTATTGTGGTTTTTTGTTTTGTGATAAGAAGATCCGCCCCAGATATTCGCCAACCATTCCAATGGCAATTAGTTGAATGCCGGAATAGATTGATATTATAAAAAACAGAGATGAATAACCCAATGGCATATCTGGGTTTGTTATTTTTTCGAAGACTACATAAATACCCAAAATGAAACCAATAACAGAGAAGATAAAACCAACGATTACCGACATACGTAAAGGTAGGATTGAAAAGTTGGTAAACATATTCATCCATAGCGAAAATAACTTTCGTAAAGTATAGTTTGATCGTCCATGCTTTCGTTCTTTGTGTTCGACCAAGATTTTCCCAATATTAGAGGTTGTCCGAAGAATTAATCCATCGAGATAGGGGAAAGGGAGTTTGTATTCTATTACTTCATTGATCAAAAACCGGTTTAATGCTTTGAAGCTTGACAGATAAAGGTCTTTGGGCTTTTTAAGCATCAGATTGGCTACTTTGTCGTTAAATCGACTTCCAATATTTCTGAAAAACGAATGCTTCTTCTTAGCATAATAGGTGTAAACAACATCATGATTGTTGTTTACGGCATAATCGATCAATTTTATAACCTCTGATACCGGATTTTGGAAGTCGTCATCCATTATTACAGCAAAGTCTCCTGTCGTCTCATTTAATCCCGCCATCACTGCATTATGCTCTCCAACATTAATTGACAGGCTATAAAAGCATACTATTTGTGGATATTTTTCAACCAAAGAGATACAAACCGTTTCAGAGTTGTCGGGTGAATCATCATTTATTAATACAATTTCCAATAGAAAAAGTGGACGAATGTTGCTAATTAACTCGTCTACCAGTTTCCCTATTGTGCTTGCTCCGTTGTAAACAGGGATGATGATTGATATTTTATATTTGTTATTCCTCGAATTCATTAATTGCTTCAATTATATAGTTAATGTTTCTTACATGTAATTCAGGATAAATAGGAAGACTTAATATTGAATTTGCAAACTTTTCGGATTCGGGGAAGCCCTCATCTTTTTGCCATTGAAATGCTTTTTGTCTGGTCACCGGCACCGGGTAATGAATTAGTGTTTGAATGTTTCTATTCTCAAGATACTCCATTAACTGATTTCTTTTGGGGCTTTTAATAACAAACAGATGATTTGCATGTTGCCCATAATCTTTATCTTTTAAGCATGTTACCTTTTTTAATCCTTGTCGATATCTCAGGGAAATGTTTTTTCTTTCTGCATTTTTTGTTTCAAGGTACGGTAGTTTTACGTTCAGTATCGCGGCCTGTAGTTCATCCATTCTACTGTTAATGCCCTGATGGTCGTGGTAGTAACGCTGTGTTTGTCCGTAATTACGAAGCGAGATTAGTTTCTGATATATCTTTTCATCGTTTGTGGTGATAGCTCCGGCATCGCCGTAAGCTCCTAAATTTTTGGTAGGATAAAACGAAAATGCACCGCAGCTGCCAATTGCCCCGCATTTTATATCCATAAAAGTCGCTCCGGTAGCCTGAGCACAATCTTCAACAACAAATAAACCATGCTTCTGAGCGATAATCATAATCTCAGCCATATTGCAGCTTTGTCCATAAAGATGAACCGGCACGATTGCCCGGGTTTTTTCAGAAATATGGTCTTCAATTTTTTTCCAGTTGATTAATCCTGTATTCTCGAAAATATCAACAACAACGGGCTGGGCACCAGCTTGCACAATAGCCGTTATGGTTGGAAAAGCAGTAAGATTGGTCGTAATAACTTCGCAGCCCGGGCCAATCTGGCCAGCCATTAACGAAAGGGCAATGGCTTCCGTTCCAGAGGCCACTCCAATGCAATATTTTGTTCCGATATAGTTGGCAAAATTTTCTTCAAACTGATGTAATTCATTTCCCAGAATATACCAGCCACTTTTTAAAACCCTGTTTACTGCTTCCCTTATTTCTTCTTTGTAAGGGAGGCTTTCTGCATGAAAATCATTGAAAAAGATACGGGGGTTTTTGTCCACTTTCACTTCACTAAATGTAGTGCTCATAATTTTTACGAAAATATTTAAGTGTTTTTTTTAAGCCTTCACGATTTGATGTTTGAGGAATCCAACCTAAGTGGGTACTGATTTTTGTATAATCACTATAGTAATCTCCAATGTCAATTTTTTTCAGCTCTTTCGGGAAAGCGACAAAATCAAAACTTCCTGCTTTATTCTCTTCTATCATCAGTTCTGCCGTACTTTTCAACGAAATTGGTTCGTTGTTTCCTAAATTGTAAATATCGCCACTCCAGCTCTCTGACTTTTCAACATTAAGAAAAGCTTCCACGACATCATCGACATAATTGTAATCACGAATTTGCGTTCCATCACCAAAAATTGTGATTGGTCTGTTTTCTATCAGGTTTTTGACCCAAATTCCCAAAAAAGTTTGTCGGGCATCCTTGATCCTCATCCTGGGACCAAAAGTATTGGTAAGCCTGAATATGATTGTTTTTATGCCATATACTTGGTTGTAAACGATATGATAGCATTCGCCCGACATTTTATTGATGCCATTTACATCAACAGGAACTACCGGATGATTTTCATCAACCGGCAGGTATCTAGGTTTTCCATAAAGTTGTCTGGTGCTGGCAAATACCACTTTTATATCGGGATTGTATTTACGACATGCCTCAAGTATGGAAAGCTGCGATTTTGCATTAATATCCAAATCCGTGAAAGGATTATTCATTGAATCGAGATGGCTGGTTTGTCCTGCCAGGTTAAAAAAGTATTCCTGCCCTTGTATCAGGTATTGCATTGAGTGTTCATCTCTAACATCGGAAATGTTGACGGTAACCTTATCTTTTATGGGTTCAATGTTCCAGAGGTTGCCTCCGTATTCCGGAATAAGGCTGTCGATTATTGTAACCTTTGCTCCGAGCTCTACTAGCTTAATGGCAAGATTTGAACCCAGAAAGCCCAATCCTCCTGAGATAAGAACGTTCTTCTTAAAAAAATCTGTTTTCTGTTGCATGTACTGTTTTCTTTTGTGGAGTTATGCTTAATATGGTCAATTGACTAGTTGTCGTATGCTGGTTGTTTTTTATGGGACATCTGAGACGCGTAAAATACCATAAGCTAAAATGTTAATCTTGTTTTAGCTTTTTAAAATAAATAACCGGAAGCTCTTTTATCTTTAGGTTGGCATGGCTGAACCAAACGTTTAAAAGACGTTCGGCAGCAAATCCTAAAACGCGTTCCTGATAGCCTACATAGTTGTCGACCTCAATATGTTTTTCAAATTTAAATAATACACCAAACCACCATTCAATAAAACGCTCATACAAATTTTGAGGAAGAATGAACATGTTATTGGCATACATTCTTTTCTGTTTAAGCACTGCACTAAAAGCGTCTTTATAGTCTGGATAATATTTATCTATAATTGCTGCCAGTATTTTTAGGTCATTGCCGTTGTGATACCTGCAATAGTGCGCTTCTACTGAGTACTTTAACTTCCTCGATTGCGGAAGAATAGCGTCATATGTGTTGAAAATATCAAGCACCTGTTTTTTGTTTAAAATTCGGGATGCGAAGAACTTTGTATTTGCAGTATATATAAGTCCGTGTCTTTTTTTGTACAACCCAGCCAACCAGTAGTATGAATACCTTAATTCATAAAAAAATGGCACAGGCATTGCTGTGAAAAATCTTCTGTAATGACAACAACCAATAATATTTTGAGTCGTATTTTTCCAAACCCAGTATATTCCGGTTAGTTCACTATATTGTTTGTTCTTATCCGAAATATTGTCTCCGGTGTCGTCTCCCATCATTGAACTATGTGTTTTCAGTAGTTTTTTTCCAGCGATAACTGGTTGGTATATTGGATCCTGGGCAACTAGCTGTCCTTGTCGGTAAAAATATGTATATATCAAAACAGATGTTTCCTTGCTCATTGTTACTACTTTTACTGTTTTACTTCTTTAAGTATTTTATCTAGTTCCCATTCATTATTTCCATATCGAACAATAAGATTTGTCCAATATCTGGTCCTGCCAAATCTTTGTTTTAGCTTTTTTATTAACATTTTTTTTTACTATAGGAAAATTTGCTTGCAAAAGCGCTTCAGGTAATTTGTGCATGGTATTGACATCCGATTTTTTGTTGTGCTTATGATTAAATTCTCTGCTCTTGCAATAACTGTTCATCGAAATACCTTCCTGTTTGAAATAACAGGATAAACCAATTTCCCAATCGTTGATAATCCTGCGTCTTAATTCTTTCACATCTCTAATTTTAAGTATTGAATCAATGTCTAGCTTGTTAAAGTAATTTTCAAGCTTACATATAGCAGTATTTCTAAAAATCAGAAAATGACTTTGAAAGTGATAATTATCTTTGTGTGTAGAGAACCAAGGTTTTTCATTTGAATCAATTATTCCCCAAAAGTCAGCTGTCTGATTTTCCCCCCATTGAAAAACTGAATCCAGATGATTAATCAAGAGGTTACTGTCGTTTATGCATGCAATTGTATGGTACTCTGTTCGATCAATCGAGTTAAAAAACTTATAAAAAAATCCTAAATCGTATCCTTCGTTTTTTTCGAGATGAATTTGGGTACAGGGAGGAAGGACATGTTGGTTTTGAATATTTCGTTTGTTTGTAATTAACCTAACTTCATTAAAAAAACGGGCTAATTCTTTGATGTAAACTTCAACATTATAGGGGATTTTGTCTTCCATGCTATAATGAACGAATGCGCATATGCTCTGTTTGTTGTTTATTTTCACTTTTTATTATGTCAATATTTTTATTAATAATGCACTGATCTATTTAAGATATATGCAAAACACTTAAAACTCATTCATTACATAATACAAATTGAATAATACATCCATCAGATGAATTATTCTTCAAAAGAGTTGCGCACTCAATAGTTAAATTTTATTAACAACATAGTTGGGTCTCAACAATGTCCATAAATGTCAATTAATTTGACTTATTCTATCGCAAAATAAAATAGCAGAAAAAGCCTACTTGTATGTGAAATTATTGAATTAGGAAGAGCATTATTTAAGCTGGTTGGCTAAAACGAAAATATGACAGGTAATAACGAAAAACCGGGTTTTTATAGGTTGTAGTTTATTCCCCGAATAATACTGTGTTTCATTATCTTTGTAAAAATATCTTTTTATGCAAATTGATAAACTTACTTCTCGAAAATCGATAATATTATCCAGCCTTTTGTTGGCAATATTTATTATTTATCCCAACATTGTTTACTTGCGTTGGGATATGGAAGAAATTGAATTTTACGGCGGAAAAGTTCCGTTTTTCATTCTGTTTGCTTTTCGTTATGTTTTTTTCTCTATAATCATTTTCATTTCTTTTAAGGTCAATGTTCGTAACTTTATTAAGGATACTTTTGCGAAACGCCTGGGCCGGATTTTTGCGATTGTTCTGGTTTCGTACGGTATTTATATACTCATTGCATTTGCTATTGTCCCACATGGCGAAAGCTTTAATGACATCCTGATATTCCAGTTTGCTATTGTTTTTTTACTCTGTGTACTCCTTGGGCAGATTTTGGCCATGTATTCAGAACAACGAAAAAAAGAACAGGAAATAGAACAATTAAAAGTTGAAAACCTGCAAAGCCGTTGCGAAGCCCTGGCAAACCAGATTAATCCACATTTTTTTTTCAATTCACTTGGAGGGCTTTCTTCCCTTGTCAGGGAAAATGATAAAGAACGAACACTGGAATATGTAAATAAGTTATCGGCAGTTTTTCGCTATATATTGCAAAGCGACAAAAAAGGGCTGGTAACATTGAACGAAGAATTCGACTTTCTTGAATCATACCGTTATCTTCTTGAAGTTCGTTATGCAAATAAGCTTTCGTTTAATATTGCTATAGATAGTAAAAACAGGAAACTAAAGCTTCCGGTATTATCTCTGTTGCCCCTGATTGAAAACGTTGTAAAACACAATGTAATTGATAGCGAAAACAAGATGATTGTTTCTGTTCTGGTAAACGAAAAGTCAGAAATTGTTGTCTCTAATCCAATTCATACAAAATTGGAAGAATCTCTTTCAAATGGAATCGGCTTAACAAATTTGAAAACCCGCTTTATCTTGTTGATGGATTCACATATACGGATAGAAAAAACAGATGAAATGTTTCGGGTATATTTGCCATTAAAAAAATAAAACTCATGAAAGTATTGATAGTAGAAGACGAAACTTCGGCATATATTAACCTGAAAAAAGTACTTGAAGAAGTAGATCAAACAATCGAGATTGCGGAAAACACCGAAAGTGTAAAACAAACCGTAAAGTGGATGGCAAACAATGCTGCGCCCGACCTTATTTTTATGGACATCCACTTGTCTGACGGATCGGCTTTCAACATCTTTAACCTCATAACAGTTGAAGTACCCATTGTTTTCACTACCGCCTATGATGAATATGCTATTGAGGCATTTAAGGTTAATAGTATTGACTATCTAATGAAGCCGATAGAGAAAAGCGAAGTAAAACGCGCGATTGAAAAATACCGCAAATTAAACGAACATGATTTAGTGAAATATATCAGTCAGTTGTCTCAATTAATGCCTTTGGGTAGATACCCGGAGAAACTACTGATCCCTGTAAATGACAAGCTAATCCCGGTAACACTCAACAAAGTTGCCTGCTTCTATACTACGGATAATTCTACTCAAATCATACTTCTCGACGGACAAAAACTTTCTTATAATAAAAGTTTGGATAGTATTATAAGTGTAGTAGACCCTTCCTTATTTTTCAGGGCAAATAAACAGTTTGTTATTGCCAAAAAACATATTAGCGACATTACTATTTGGTTTGATAATCGGCTCTTGATTTCATTAATGGTTGAAACACCTGAACGAATTTATATCAGCAAAAATAAAGCAGCACTATTTAAGCAGTGGATGATCTCTTAGGCTGTAGTGTCTTATCCAAGACCGATAGCAGTATACGTAATTTCACCAAAACAGTTAAAGCCTAATATTTTATGAGTGCGTATTGAGTGTAAGCATTCGCAGAACCCCATGTTTTAAATCTTTCTGTCGGTCTCCACATTTCTTGGTTTGATTTAAAAAACAAACGACATGTTAAACGAGAAAAAGTTCCGGGCTATCTACGATGATTTCCTGGCGTCCGGCTTGACCACCCGCGACTATTGCGCCAACCAGCAGATGAACGAAGCCAAATTTTATTACTGGCAGAACAAACTCAAAGGGCAGCTTCCGCCTAAAAGGAGATTTGTTCCGGTAATTTTGGAGAACGGATCAAAAGGCAGGCGATCCCAAGCTCCTGCTCCAGTGCAACATCAAAAGGAGGCCTTTTCGAATCCAGCTGCGGAGGACAAATCAATTTCCTGCGAGATAAGTTATCCCAACGGGGTGCGGATAAACCTGAGCGGTTTGTCAGACCCGCAGATGCTCCGGTCCCTGTTACTTTCAATGCAGTAGCAGGATGTTTAGCCTCACACCGTCCATGCGGTATTACCTTTATTCATATCCCACCGATATACGCAGGAGCTTTTACACCCTCAGCAGAATGGTGACTAACCTGATGGGGCACAATGTACAGAATGGTGATGTGTACATCTTTATCAACCGCCTTTGCACCAGCATAAAAATCCTGCATATGCAATGTGTCGATTTGGTAATCTACCATATAAAACAGGAATCGGGCAGTTTCAGGCTTCCTGTTTTTGACCAAAGCACCAATACGTTTCAAACCAACTGGCAGGATTTGATGATGATGGTTCGCGGTGTTTCTGCCGATGGGAAGGTGAATAAAAAAAATGGGGAACCCTTCAAAACGCCCGCAATATCTGGCTTTTCATCCAAACAGTTGATTTTTAGAATCTTCACGCCATTAAAAACAAGTAAGGATGCCCCTTGGCGAAGAGCTTTTTTCACAACAGATTTTGGAGGAGCGTGACCGGCTTTCCAAGGAAGCATCTAAGCTGAAAAGCCAACTTGCCGGCTACGAAAACTTCGAAACGAAGAGGGCTACTTATGAACAGCAACTTGAAGAAAGTAAGCAGCCCATCATTAACCTCAAACAACAAGGTATATCCATTGCCCCTGCAACCGGCAGGTTCCAGCATGTGGCCGACCTGCTCAGGCCTGCCTATTACCGGTTGAAGGAGCTGGTTCTTGCATCGGGTTATATCCACAATACTTCTTTTACCAAAAATACTTGGCCCAAACGGTATTTGGTGGGCCATAATAGTTGCTAAATTAATGATATTGCTAGTTACAATATCTTTCTTAATCATAAAAAGGAAGCAAAATCATTATGCTTGACTAAATAAAAAACGATAATGGAATTTAATTCCATCAAATTTGCGATGTTTTTTTAAAACGAAATCCTTTATTATTTCAACATATCACTGTCGTACCTGACTGCATCTATCTTTGTTACACGTGTTGCCGGCCATGTCACACCAGTTAGAATAACAGAAAAAATTTTAACACTACATTTTATATTTCCTTTGCTTACTCTTTCCTGAGGTATTAATAAAAAAGCCTAGGGAGTACTGTGACGACCGTTCATATACTCCAAAATATTAGCGACTGGCATCCTTTATTGTTTAATATCAACATCATACTCCATTCTTTTTGCCGTCATCTCAGCGATTTTATATCCGTAAAGCTTTTTAATTATTTGAAATGACATATTTATTCCTGATGAAATTCCGCCAGAAGTAATTATATTATCCTCATCTACAAATCTAGTTTCTTTAATTGACCATCTCCCGAAAAATGGATTGATCAAGCTCTACAATCCAGTCATATCAGGGGTTTAAAGATGTTTATATATGAGGAAAGCTGGTTTAAAAAGGTTATTTTTATTGTGCAAACAAAAGCAAATAATCTCTAAAAACCAGCTCATGTCAAAAGTATTAACAAAACAGGTACAGAACAAGATCAGTCGCTATTTTCTTAAGCTTGAGGGTCAATTAACAAAACCGGAAGCCCGATGTATCAGGGAAATGACCACCGGGATACTCAAGACAGGTACAGTGTTGGTCAATAAGATAGCCACAGGCATTTGCGATACGATCTCGTTGAGCCAGACCACCAAGCGCTTTAGGAACCATTATAACAAGAAAGATTTTTTCATGAAGTTATTCCGGGGACATATGAACAGTGTAAAAAGCAAAATCTGTCATGGGGACTACATCCTGTTCGATGGTTCTGATATCCAAAAGAAATATGCCAGGATGATGGATGGGCTGGATTATGTGAAAGATGGCGATAAAGGAACCATTGGCCTTGGCTATTGGCTGATGAATGTTGTCCACTTTAGCAAAGACCAGGAAATGACTCCCCTGTACAATAAGCTTTACAGTTTTGACCATGGCGCAAAAAGTGAAAACAAGGAGGTTCTTGAGGCAATGTGCGAAGTAGGGGCAATCATTAACAAAGATGTCACAACAATATTCGACCGGGGAATGGACCGTCCCATTTGCAGGGATTTCATTATTGCCAATGAAGGCAACTTTAACCTGCGCCTGAAGAAAACCACAAAGCTGATGTACAAAGGCGAAGAAATGGCAGTGAACAAAATAAGCCAGAAAGTGCCGTTGTTCATGAAATTAACGGCTACAAGGATACAGAAAAGCAAGAAGCGCCAGTTGGTCTATGAATGCGGGGCAATAAAGGTCCAGTATCAAATCAAGGGCAAGATGCATGATCTTTGGCTTGTTGTAACCAAAAGGGCCAATGGCGGATATTGCTGGCTACTGACACGTTCTCCAAAAGACAGTATTGTTGAAGTAATCAAAGAAGCATTTACAGCCTATGGTTTTAGGTGGAAAATAGAGGAGTACCACCGACATATCAAGGAATGTTACAACCTGGAAGACATACAAATCAAAACATTCGAAGGCTTACAAAGCATGCTGGCAATACTGACAATAGCCATGAGCATCATATACTCATCGCTTTCATCCCTGCACACAAGGCTGTTGCTTGAAAGTGGGGTAAAAACACTAAACAAAGAACGTATGTACGAACTACGCAATTTTATCTATTACAAAATCAGCACGATAATAAAAGTATTGCTGGCCAATATGACACCAAGGGCTTTCCTTCCTCAATCAGATCCATCTCCTAATGACGGACAGTTAAGCCTTTTACTAAATTTTGAAAACTAAAAACGGGAGATGGTCAACTAGTTTCTTTAATTACTTTAATTTTAGGATACTCCTTTTCTAATCTTGAACAATCCATCCAGTGGGTAGTGGCTTTTTTGTCATCAAGTATTCCAGATTCCGCTAAAAGGAATGCTCCAGTACATACAGAAGCTAGAATTTTAACTTTCGCACTTTGTTTTATTATCCAGTCAATAACCCTTTTATTATTAATCTCAATTTCTTCGGCTCCATATCCTCCTGGAATTATCAATATATCAAAATCCAGATCGTTGTTAAAGCATAAATCTGGCTGTATTTTTAAACCATTTCTGGCATGTATAATTTCTCCTTTCTCACTAATGGTAGTTACATTGAATAATTTTTTATTATTCTTTTCTGCTAATGAAAAAACTTCAAAAGGTCCTGCAAAATCAAGTACTTCAACCTCATTAAAAATTAATATTCCAACTTTCATTCTATCTGTCATACTAATATCTTTTCTCATTCTGGTTAATTTTACTTGTCGGCAACATTTTACAATATGGTGTCAGTGGGGATTTTGGAATGCATCATTTTCCATCGAGACAAAATCTGAAACGGAAACCGAATGCAAATGCGGAAAGGATTACCCCGTGGCACGATCACCCCGCTGCACTATAATGTGCGAATTGCAAATGTACCTGGGCTTGTTGAAACCCGTCTGGTCGCTCTGTATCTTAGCTGTAAAGTTTCTGTATGCTTTCTGTAAGGTAGCTGTGTTGCTTATGGTAGCTGTATGCTTCTTGATCGAGATAGAGTTATAAACACCAGAAAGTATCTCTTTTATAAGAGGTTAGATTTCAAAGTGAATTTTCTAATGTTCCTTTCTATGGAAACTCAACCACTGTATTTTCAATTTTTAAGCCTAATTACCATTGTTGCCCCTATTGCCTTATTCTCAAGAACATCATTTTCAATTTCCTGTTTTTGAATATAGTCAAAAAACAATGTTTCTTTATCGGGATATTTCGCGATTAATTCCTGGCATCTGTTTTTTAGTTTTTCAAATATTTGGTCGTCCGAATCTTTAATATACTCATTGTCTGCAATATTGCTTTCCGCGAGTTTCATTCCTGCTTCTTCAATCTGTTGTAATATGTCACTTTTTTTCAACATCAATGGGTGTCTGTAATTATTGTTGTCATCGATATAACCATCGTCGATAATAAAAATTCCATTCTTATTGATGCATTTTTCCAGAGTTGTCAATGTTGTGTAATAATCACCGAATACCGGTCCGATTGCCCCGAGTATTATAATATCATATCCAGTTAATTCTTTTATCATTTCCCGAATGTCTCCTGTTTCGAACCTGCAAAGGTGGCTGACTTTAAATTCATCTGCTTTTTGCCTGGCATATTCAATAAACTCAGGAATTGCGTCTATCCCATGACATCTGCATCCAAGAGCTTTTGAGGTTTTTACCGACACTGCTCCTTTGCCACAACCTAAATCAAGAACTTTAATGTCTCCATATTCCTCAAAATGGTTACTTACCAATCTGACTATAGCAACTGGATCTGCTCCAATTTCCCAAAGGTCCTGGAGAATATAAGGTAAATATTGGAAAAGTTCCTTATCAGAACCATCCATCGCTGTCACAACGCTTTCTTCAATTGTTTTCATTTCTCTTCTGTTTTTTGAGTTCTTTATTAATTTTTCTCATGGTATTAAAAATATAAAATATTGGTTGCACCTGGTAGTTGACTTTATGAAAGCTGCCAATCATATAAATATCCATTTTGGGATTGTAATACATAAAAGCGCCTATTGAACCCGAATTACCCCATATATCGTACTTTTTAGGCATAAACATAAACCGGAAATTCATTATACCATAACCATAATAAATACTTGGCCCCATTCTGGTATAATCGCACATTTTCTCAAAGGTTTCCTTTCTGATTATCTTGCTTTTAACAATGGCTTTATGGAATTTCAGCATATCCTCCGTTGTAGAAACAATTCCACCGCTGGCACAGCTCATACTGATACTTTTAGCGTTTGAAAGGTTAACCCCCTTATGGTATAAATCTACCATTGGGTACTTGCTTTCTTCTTTGGGCTCAGAATAAAAAATCTGGTAGGTATGGGTCATCCCTAAAGGTTCAAAAATGAATTCATGTAAACATTGAGATAGTTTTTTACCCGTTACATTTTCAATTATCAAGCCCAAAAGTTCATAATTTGTATCAGAATAATAAAAACCTTTACCCGGTTTGAATTTGGGTTTAAGTTGCTGTTTTGTCCAGTTGATAGTTTCAAGTGGTGTCCAAAAATGTTCAGGGTCAGAAATCATAAGGTCTGATAACCTGGTTCCTGATCTATTCTTGTCCGTATAATAATCGGGTAAGCCCGATGTGTGGTTTAACAGGTGCTTTATTTTTAATTCTTTTGAATAGTCAATCCCCTTGTAAATATGGAGTCCTGCCAGCAGTGAATCACCTAGAAACTTTGAAATTTCGTCATCGAAGTCAATCAATCCTTTTTCGTACAAGATGCTTACCATAACCGAAGTTACTGTTTTTCCGATACTGGCAAAGTGGAATGGTTGATCGGGATTTACAATTACTGTAGAATCAGGATGTGCAGCAGATTTCCAGTGTACCCCGAGTTTTGGAGAATGAATCAGCAATAAACCGGTATTGTTCGATTTATTGGAGCATATTTGATTTTCGAAACCGGTAAGGATTTTATCCTTTAATGTATTGCTTACCTCTTGCGATGTGACTTGTGTTGCCATAATTGCCAAAATACTGATTGACAAGATTAATTTTGGTTTCATAAACATTTTTCGACAAAATTAACCTGACAATTAAAGTTGCACCATCGGGCATTGGTATGATATTTTCGTTTTGACTGAAATCATACCAAAGTACGATATGGGATATATTATTGAGATACAGGTATTAACTAATTTTGCTTTACCAGGTTCGATAATTCCAGCCTGTTCCTGACCTTCGCCTTGGAATAGATATTGGATACATGGGTTTTTACCGTTGGGAGAGAGATATAGAGTTCTGCTGCTATTTCCTTATAAGTTCTTCCGGTAATCAAAAGCAGTATGACTTCATGCTCTCTTGGGGTAATTCCTAAGGTTGCTAATTTATTTTCATCTGCTGTAGCAATCTTATCTGACTGAACCAGTCTTTTTATATCGTCTGGAATTTTACTGGCTGCCAGAACAATACAGATAACAGCCAATATGATGCCACCGTTTTGCTGCATTTCTTTTAGAGTGAATTTTTCTACGTTAACGACAAAAAGAACAAACGCTGATACTAGAACTACCAGTATTATTGCTGCAATCAGCCGTTCAGATTTCTCTCTGGATTGAATAAGGGGGCCGGGTTTTGAAAGCAATAAAAAGAACATAGAATATACTACAGATAAAAAAAGATGCAATGAAACAATTATGATTGTAAAAAAGGGCTGGTTAAAATGATTCAGCAGTATAATGGATATGGCCATAACTGAGCCTATAGTAAAAACAATGCTATTTTTGATTTTTCGATGCTTATTGACTCTTTCTTTGTGGATATTTACAGGTATAGAAACAGCGAAAACCACTATGAGCATGTTTGTAAGCATTTTCGAAAAATTGAAAAGCGCAGGACTGTTCGTTTTCAGGAAACTTTGAAATGTAGATGCAATTATTAAAAGAAGGAACGCTATAGTAAAGAAAATCGTTTCTTTATATTCTAAATCTTTCAAATAGCAAATGAATTGAACTATCAGGGTTGCAATCCCCAACGAATAGGCCAATACCAGAAATGTTATTTTAAAAACTTCCATTACAGGCAATTGTTTTTATTTTTTTGTCAATATTGAATTCCAGGAGTTTATTAAATTGTCAGCATCATACAAAACGCCATTTGCAAAGCATAAATTATCCTTTCTTTTAATAATTTCAAAGCCATTTAAATTTGTGTTTTCAATGATAAATCTTGAATAAATAATGTTTCTGTCAATGTTGAACTTTCCTTTTTGTATGCCCAATTCCGGGTTAAGAGATTCAAAGATTAATTCATTTTTCGAAATAACTTTAATTGAATAATTGTTAATCCTTTGGGATTCACCAAGAGAGACCCAGCTATTGTTTTTTATCTCACTTTTTTGCACTACAATAGACGTTTCTCCTAAGGCCCTTGATATTTTTCCATCAGGTAAGATGAATTCTGATTCTGTTTTCCAAACAGCAGTTTCTGAAAGCAAGTGCATTATTCTTATATGTTTTTTAGTAAAAGTTTATAACCAATTAATCTTTTCAAAGTTGTACAAATATACATCAAAGTCGAGCAAGGAAGTAACAGAGATGGTTTATAAATACTTCAGCATGTTTACATCAATAAATGAATGAACTATCTTTTTAACAATCCCGTTACTTCTCCTGAACAGGTTAATGATAACCGATGCATGGCTCTTGTTACTGCAACATATAGCATACTTCTGTCTATCTCTGTTTTGTAGTTTTTCTTATCGGTGAATGGAATAATCACTTCGTCGAATTCCAGGCCTTTAGCCATGTGAGCCGAGATAACAATTATCCCATTTATAAAAGCTGAACTTTGACTGGACAGAAAATGAATGTCTGTTGTGTTTGCTTTAAGTAATTCAGATGTTTCTTTTGCCTCGGCTTCAGTTTTGCAGATTATTCCAAGCGATTTATAGCCCGATTTCCTGAAAGAAGAAATCAACGTTGCAATACCGGCAGTTTCCTCTTCCCTATCTTCAAACCGGATAATCTGAGGCTGTTCACCATGACGGGCAACCGGCACCAGCTCATTGTTTAACCGAATTCTTTGTGCAAACTCAGTAATTTCATAGGTTGACCGATAGCTTTTGCTCAACTTCATGACTTCTCCAGTTATAAAAGTTTTCTGAATAATTTCCGCAGTAGAAGAGCCATAAGGATTTACTGACTGACTGGCATCCCCGAGTATCGTCTTTTTGCACGAATAAAGCTTCTGAATGACTTTATACTGTATTGGGGAGTAATCCTGCATTTCATCAATTAACAGATGCTTTACCTGTGTTTGAGTTTTTTTTCCGTCCAATGCAATATGAAGATAGGCCAGCGGTGCCAGGTCGGAGTATTCGAGCGTGCGGTTCTTTCGTAGTTTAAACATCGCTGGTTTTTCAATCCATTCAAAAAAAGCTTTGTAAACCTGAAGGTCGTTATTGCCTGCAAACATGTTCTTAATTTCTTTTTTCAGCTTATTACGATTGGCTGTGGTAATTGCAATCCGGTATTGAATTTGAGCCATTTCCAGAATATAATCAGTCATTACTTCGAATCGTTGGCGCATTGGGTAGCGGTTAAATCTCCGAAACTGCTCGTCGATGAATTCAGCAGGAATGGTAAAATGCTTGGTCAATTGCACATCTGTGGCATTGAAATAATTGTTTTCAATGTGTAAAATAAACCGGTCGAGTTGAGCAATAAAGTCAAGTGAGGCTTTGTAATTTATCCGCTCAATGAAACCCGAATCAGGCTTGTTGAGCAGTTCTTTTACCTGTTCAAAAAAGTTCTTGTATTTGAATTTATTATCAAGTACACCAGACAATATCTGCTCCATACTTGTTTCGGGAACAGTTTCTTCACCAAGTTCAGGGAGTACGTTTGAAATATAGTCAGCAAAGACCTTGTTGGGCGAAATAATCAGAATGTCTTTCGATGAGATTTCACCCTTAAAAGTATAAAGCAGGTAGGCGATACGATGCAGTGCAATAGAGGTTTTCCCGGAACCAGCAACTCCCTGTATGATAAGTGCAGAAGCATTTTCGTTACGAATAATGCGGTTTTGTTCCCGCTGAATGGTTGCCACAATGTTTTTCATTTTTTCGTCGGCATTGGAGCTCAATTCTTTTTGAAGAATTTCATCGTGAACGGTAATGGAACTTTCAATCATGTATTCCATCTCTCCTTTGCGGATGCGATATTGACGCTTTAGGGATATTTGACCAGCAACATTGCCCGAAGGTGCTGAGTAGGAAGCCTGTCCGAGTTCATAATCGTAGAACATCCCGGAAATAGGAGCCCGCCAGTCATAAATAAGGTTTGTTTTCTTTTTGAAATCGTAGAATGTGTAAATTCCGATATAAAGTGGCATCATTTCACTTTCGTGGCAATTTTCCCGAAAATCAATTCTTCCAAAATATGGGATATCCAGCAATTTGCCTAACCTTCTGCGCCTGGCTATTACATTTTCACCAAGGGCAAAATGATTGAGGATACTTTCTCTCATGGAACGGATTTCATGGGGGTCGATATCTTTATTTGACCACAAATAATCTTTGTGTTCTTTCAGGGTTTCAACATGCTCGTTAACCGATGTATCAGTAGTGTTTATCGCATCTTTTATTGTGCCAATTATCTGCAAGAGATATTCCTTTTCTTGTTGTTCTGTCTTGTTAAATACCATAGGGTAATCCTGTAATTTCCGAATAAATGGGTTGCAAAGTTACCCGGGGAAGGAATTGCGACAAATAGCCATTTATCGTCATTTTCCTATCTTTGCGGTTGCAAATGGAAAACTCTGAATTACTTGAATTATCAAAGCATATAAGGCAATCGGCACTGTGTGTGCTACATGACCTTGATCTTGTAAACCGCTGCCGTCATACCGGCGGCACAGCGAATATTGTAGGCTCATTAAAGACTGACCTCATGCTGAACCATCGTGATATTGATATTCATATCTATACCGGTGAGCCAATGGTATTAAAGAGTTTTTCTTTTATGAAAAACATAGCCGAAAGCAAGGCTGTTAAGAATATTCAATATAAAAACCTGCTGGATACAAAAGAGGAATGTATTGAATGGCATGTGTGGTACGAAGCTGAAGAAGGAGTTACCTGGAAGCTGGATATTATCCACATCCGGAAAAGTTCTTTCTATGATGGATTTTTTGAGAAGGTAACGGATAAACTCATTGAAAGGCTTACGCCGGAAACAAAAGAAGCCATTCTGCAAATAAAATACGAACTGGGTGAAAAAAGCAATGTGCCGGGAATTCAGATATGCCATGCCGTTTTGGAACATGGCATAAAAAATTATGCTGATTTCATTCAATGGTCAAAGAAAAATCCGGTTGATGCCGTTTTGGAATGGATGCCTTAGGCTTATTGCAGCATCCCTCTTCTTGCAGCTTCATTTAATGCCTCTATTGAGTTTGATACCTGCAATTTTTGCAGTATGTTCTTTCGGTGGTTGTTCACAGTGTTGAGGCTTATGCAAAGTTTGTTGGCAATTTCTTTGCTTAAATAGCCCGATTGAACCAATCTTAAAATTTCAATTTCCCTGTTCGATAAAGTCGGTTCACTATTGATATGATAGGCGGGATTAATAATTTGTCCTGTTTTCAGATTAACGGTTATTCCCTGTACGCCATCCAACGGCCACTGATCGGGCAAAATATTAACTTCTCCCAAAATAATCCATGCTTTTCCATTGGCATCCTGTTGAATTACCCGTTGACGGCTCATCACATTCAGGTATTTTTTTTGCGAATTACGCATCCTGAATTTGTAGGTGTTGCTATAATCATTCCGGTTTTGAGGGGCAAGGCTATAAATAAAATGAGAATGGTTTATCTGCATATTCATCAGCTCGTCCAGGTCATCGGGATGTGTCATATCCTCTAAAAAATCAGCTTGTTTTTCAATCGAATTGAGCCATTCCTGGTCATAGCCAAACAGTTCTGAAAACCCGGACGATGCAAAATCATATCTGCCCCTAAATACATCTACCGTAAAAATACAGCTACGGCTTAGCCCGGCCGCCCTTCGCAGGAATTCTCTCTTTTGCTCCCATACATGGTAATCAACATCGTTACTGCTGATTTGCTGTTTCGCCCATAATCTTTGTACGATGTCGGTTTTCGAATTCATAGCATTCATGATTCATTTGCTTGGTCATTAATCTTACTTATCCAACCATTTTTTTAGTAGAGGAGCTTTTTCCCTGCTGACAATTATTTCTACTGAGCGGTCTTGTTTTAATATAACCTTTAGCTTACCATTAATATCGTTCTGTATCATACCTACACTATTGATATGGATAATAAACTGCCTGTTCGCCCTAAAAAACACCTCCGGGTCTAATTCATCCTCCAACTCATCCATCGTTTGTCCCAACATCTCATTATTTCCTTCACGTGTAACGAGGTAAGTAATCTTCTGTTCGGTAAAGATGTATTCTATATCGTCCACTGCCACCGTTTTATATCCGTTGAACCCGGGCAGCAGAAATCTTTTACGGAAAACAGGAACTTTTTCCTTGAAAAGATGAAGCAATTGTTCCAGCTCCAAAACGGGAGCATTCTTTTTCCTTTCTATATCCGCTTTTTCTAGGGCCGCCTCCAACTCTTCCTTTTCAATGGGTTTCAACAAATAGTCTATACTGTTTACCTTAAATGCCCTGACCGCATATTCATCGTAGCTGGTAGTGAAGATAACCGGGCAAACAACGTCCGCTTTTTCGAATATATCAAAACTCAAACCATCGGATAAACGGATATCCATCAGGATGACATCGGGAGCAGTTTCTTTTTTTAACCAGTTTACGCTTTCCCTGATAGTTTCCAATACTCCTACGACTTCAAACTCAGAAGAAATATCAGCAAGCAAGCGTTGCAACCTGGACGCATTATGCTTTTCATCTTCTATAATCAGTATTTTCATCACCTTATGTATTATTGAGCAAAGGTAAAGTAACACAAAAGCAAGCGGAGGTTTCCTCTATCGCAGGTAAATGTTCTTCGGATAAAATACGGTATCGGTCAGCGATGTTTTTTAGTCCAATACCTGTTATCGGAAAGGTGTTGGAAATCCGTTGCAGGTTATTACATACCTTTATTTCTTGTTTGTTATTTGATGTAATTGTTATAACCAAAGGTTGTTCTTTGGTCGCGATATTATGCTTAATGGCATTCTCAACCAATAGTTGCAATGAAATAGGAGGAATATATAAATCCAGTGAATCTTCATTCAGATCAAAAACGACCTGTACATTATCATCGTGCCTGATATGGATAAGGTAGCAATATGCTTTGACAAACGCCACTTCTTCACTCAGGGAGATAATATCTTTTTTAAGGTTCTGTATCATATATCTGTACACACGGGAGAGGTTTTCCAGAAAGCGGGTTGCCGTTTCCTTGTCTTCATTGATAAGTTCCGAGAGGGTGCTGAAATTATTGAACATAAAATGTGGGTCGAGTTGCATTTTCAGGGATTGCAATTCGGCCTGCATAGCTATCTCTTTCAATTCCATTGCCTTTAGTTGTAAATTCTTTGCTTCGGATATAGAAACTTTCCATCGATTCAATAAAAAATGACCGGTGTGTACGGCACTGACAAATAAAGACACGATAATTATAACTACGAAGAACTGCCATGTTTCCAGTAACTCTTGCTGTGTCAGGGGCATATCGCCGAATATCCATTCATATATTTGTCCCTGAATATATATAAGAAGCAATGTAGAAAAGATAATAAGTATAGTTTGCACCAGGAAGCGAAGTAATGGAGAACGGGTCCACGGCAGGAAACGTTCCAACCATTTTGCGATCAGAATACTTGCCTCGATAATTAACCAGCAGAATAGTAACGTTAATAAAAGATCAAAGGCAAGTTCAAATTTGCTACAGCTCAATAGCTCTGTCCAGGTTGATGCGTAAGGATTTAAAATGAAATTAATCGCATAAATAGTAACCAGGACAAAAGCGCTAAGTCCTATTCTTAATTTCCAGTTATATTTTTGTTTCTCTGTTTCCATCTTTTATTATTGCCATCCACCGCCTAAGGCATAATACAATTCTACGTTTGCCATCGCTCTCTCCATAAATAGCCGGGCAGTCTGTAACCTTGCCTCTAAATATGCCGATTGTACAGTGATTATGTCCAGATAATTAACTACTCCTGTAGTAAATAATACCTGAATGGAAGATATATTTTCTTTCAGTACCTTTTCTTTATTTCGTGCAAAAATAAATTGTTTTTCTATTTCTTCTTTATTTTTCAGGGCATCAGATACTTGTGCGTACCCTTCGCGAACAGCCTGTCTAAATTTAATGACCTCTTTTTCCCTTTCTATAAGCGCTTGTTCGTACTGTGTTCTCAGTTTCCTTCTGTTAAAAATTGGCTGGGTAATTCCTCCCGCTACGGTTCCGAAAAGGGATGCGGGAACAGAGAACCAGTTTGAGGAAGTCAGGCTGTTGAGTCCACCAAAAAGGGAAATATTGATATTCGGATACATCGCCGCCTGCTGTATGCCAACCCGGGCGTTCGCCGCCTGCAAAGACAGTTCGGCAGCCTTTATATCAGGACGTGCGGAAAGTAAGGATGCCGGATAACCTTCGGATGGTATAGAATGGAACTCATCATTATCTTGTCTTATCCGATTAATATATGAAGCATAGTTTCCGCACAGTACACTTAAAGCGCTTTCCTGTAAACTTATACTCTGCTCAATTTGCGATACAAGCATCTTATTTCCTTCTAACTGCGCTTCCACCTGTCTGACACCCAACACATTCGCATCACCTACCTGATATTGTATCTTCATCATTTGTAAAGTGCTGTCGCTTAATTCCCGGCTTCTATTAGCAATATTGAGTTGTTCATCCAGCATCAACAGATTATAATATCCTTTTGCTATATCTGATACCAGCCTGGTCTGTACAGCTTTGCGAACTTCCTGTATTTTCAAATAATTAACTAAAGCTTCTTTTTTCCCGTTCTTTATTTTTCCCCAGATATCGATATCCCAGCTCAATACGGCCGAAAGATTAAAGTCTTTGTTCTCACGGTGTCCGCCGGACTGTCCGGCCAGACTGTTTTCGGACGCCTTGGTATAGCTTCCGTTAATTTGTGCGTTCAGTTCTGGGAGGTAGTTCAGCTTTACCATACTTAAAGTCTTTTCCGCCAGTGCTATATTCTGTACGGCCAAAAGCAAATCACTATTCTTTAGGAATGCACTATCCAGTAATAGCAATAATGACGTATTCTTAAAAAAGCGGTGAGCCTGATGCACCAGTGTGTCTTGAGTGTGAATGATGCCGTCTTTCACGCTCCTATACTGCTCCGGTACATAAAGGTCTGGTCGTTGATACTTTCTACTTATCATGCAGGATGTCAGCAACAAGGGAACGAAAACTATAAATATATATTTAGAATACTTCATCTTTCTGTTCATAATTTTGGGACATTATATCGTTTTTTTCTTACCTATGATTTTTTCATGTAATGATTGAAATAGAATATACAAAACAGGTGTAAATATTATGCCCAAAATAACACCACTAAGCATCCCTCCAATAACACCTATACTGATGGAATGGTTTCCTACAGCGGCTGGGCCTGTCGCAAATGTTAGAGGTAACAAGCCAATAATACAAGTCAATGAAGTCATTAATATAGGACGGAAACGCTGACGTGCTCCTTCTATGGCAGATGCTACGATCGGTATACCTTTTTTGCGTGCCTGAATCGCAAATTCAACAATAAGGATTGCGTTCCTCGCCAAAAGACCGATTAACATGATAAGTCCAATTTGTACGTAAATATTATTTGTTATTCCAGCCATTTTTATTGCCAGAAAAACACCTAACAGCCCGGTCGGAACCGACAAAAGAACGGCTAACGGAAGAATATAGCTTTCATACTGAGCAGCTAATATAAAATAGGTAAAAAGAATACATAATCCGAAGATTAAGAACATCTGTTCGCCCGAACGTTTCTCCTCTCTGCTCAGTCCGCTCCACTCGTAACCATACCCTGTTGGCAGTTCTTTTTTTATAACTTTTTCAGTAGCTTCCATCAAAGCTCCATTCCCATAGCTTTTAGATGGCAGTATATTGACTGCTATACTATTAAAAAGATTATACCTGCTTACCGACTCCGGACCATATACTTTTTTGAGTTTTACCAACGTGTTTATCGGAATCATACTTCCCGTTAGACCTTTCACATATACTTGCCCTAAAGAGCTTTCATCCATTCTATATTGTCCTTCAGCTTTGATATTAATTCTATAAAGTTTCCCAAAACGGATAAAATCTCCAGCCTGGCTTCCTCCATAAAACAATTGTAAGGTGCTTAATACATCCTTTGGTGTAGTGCCTAATTGATAGGCTTTATCTTCATCCACCTCTACCTCGAATTGGGGAAAATCGCTTCGGAATGTAGTAAAAGCTCCGGATATAGAAGGCTCTTTATTGAGTGCGCTGATCAAGGTTTGTGTGATTTTGTTGAATTTTTCCAAATCTCCTCCTGTTTTATCCTGAAGGATAAGTTCAGCTCCACTAACATTACCGAAACCGTCGACCGGAGGGCTACGGAATAAGCTTAATTCTCCTGACTTCACTTTATCTAGTCTCGTACTCATCGCCTCTATAATCCTGTCCATATCCTGTATCTCTCCTCGCTCTTTTTTGTCTTTCAGGCGTATAAAACCCACTGCATAAGAAGGTCCGGAACTATTACTAAGCATATTGAAGCCAGATACACTTGTAACTGAATGCGTTTCGGGCATTACGCGAATGGCGCTGTCGATCCGGTTGATAACAGCAGTTGTATGTTGCAGGTTTGTACCTGCCGGGAGAGATAGAGAATAAGTAATAAAGCTGTCATCTTCAGAAGGAACAAAGTCTTTAGGAGCACTGATCATCATCCAAAAGGCTACAACTGTAATTAAAGCAAGTATTACTGAACTAAACCATTTATGCTTTATCGAGAAATTAATGATAACCAAATATTTATTTGTCGTATGTTTAAATCCTGTATTAAACGCATAAAAGAAACGTTCCCTAAAACCTAATCCGTCTGTTCCTCTCTTTTCATGAGGTTTTAAAATTAGTGCACATAAAGCGGGGCTCAAGGTAAGGGCGTTTACAGCCGATATAAGAATTGCAAATACAAGGGTAAATGCAAATTGTTTATAAAATATTCCGGCGGGGCCTTCCATAAACCCAATGGGCAAAAATACTGCACACATTACCAGCGTAATGGAGACAATAGCTCCCGAAATTTCGCTCATAGCACTTTTTGTCGCAGCTTTTCCATCCATGCCTTTTTCTGTTATCTTTGTGTGAACGGCTTCAACAACAACTATTGCATCATCGACAACGATTCCAATAGCTAAGACCAACGCAAATAGAGTCAAAACATTTATAGAAAATCCGATGAGTTGCAAAAAAAAGAATGTCCCTATAATAGATACAGGGACTGCTATAGCCGGTATCAATGTGGAGCGAAAATTCTGTAGGAAAATAAAAACTACAATTATAACCAATATAAATGCCTCAATCAGCGTTTTTATTACCTGATCAATGGACTTATCTAAACGTTCTTTTGCACTTTGAATAATAGTGTAAGTAACGCCAGTCGGAAAGCTTTGGGACAACTGATCAAGAGAGGCTCTGACTTCTGTTTCTATTTCATTGGCATTTGAACCACTAATTTGTTGTATCATTAGTGTCACAGCTGGCTGTCCATCTTGTTTATTATCACTGTCATAAAACGAGGCTCCAAATTCGACTCTTGCCACGTCGCTTAATCGTAGCATAGAACCATCTGGGTTAGCTTTCAGTACAATTCTTTCAAATTTAGCGGGATCATTCAGCTTTCCTTTGTATTTCATTGTATACTGCATGGGAGCATCCGATTCGGCACCAAACCTCCCGGGAGATGCTTCAAAACTGGCATTCTGGATTGCCCTATCGATATCACTTGGTACAAGGTCATTGACAGTCAGTTTTTGCGGGTCTAACCAGATACGCATCGAATAGTCCTTTACTCCAAATATCATAATATTACCGATCCCTTGAATTCTTTTGAGCGCCGGCACTAAATTTATATTGGCATAATTTTGAAGAAACAGCTCATCATATTTTGTTACATCATCACTTACGATATTGAATATCATGATATTACTATTCTGCTGTTTTGTTGTAGTAATACCTGTTTGCAATACTTCGGGTGGCATCAGGCTATTTGCCTGTGCAACACGGTTCTGTACATTTACAGCAGCCTGATCCGGGTTAGTTCCCAGCTTAAATACCACCGTAACGGAAAAAAAGCCATCATTTCCGGCAGTAGAATTGATATACTCCATTCCTTCTACTCCATTTATAGCCTCCTCCAACGGAATAATAACAGATCGGGTGACACTCTCGCTGTTACCACCGGGATAAGATCCTGAAACATTAATGGTAGGAGGAGCAATGTCGGGGAATTGAGTGCTGGGTAATCGGGACAGGCTGATTAGGCCTAATAATACTAAGATAACTGAGATGACGCTGGCCAAAACAGGCCTGTTTATTATTTTTTGTAACATATTATTGCGGTTGAATGATAGAGCCCTCTTCTATTGTTTCTAAATCACGGCTTACAATCCTGTCGCCGGGGTGAAGACCCGATTTCACGATATAATAATCACCTTGTTTTTGGCTGACGGTAATCGCCACACGTTCGGATTTATTTTCTTTATTCAGGCGGACAACAAATATCTTGTCCTGTATATCGAGTGTGGACAGTACAGGAACCAGTAGTACCTGCTTTTCGGTATAAGGGAGTATGATACGTCCGGTATTTCCGGTCCTGAGCAGGTAACCTGGATTTTTAAATGATGCACGGACACTGATTGCACCGGTACTCGCCTCGAATTCTCCGTTAATCATTTGTATTTTTCCCCGATAGGGATAATCACTGTCATCCGCAAGCTTCAGGAAAATACTATCTGTCTCGCTTATTTTCTCCATTAAATTATCGCCTTTGTACCTTGCATTGAAGCGGAGGAATTCTTTTTCAGTCATCGAGAAATAGGCATACACATCGCTTATTTCGGATAATGTCGTAAGAGGCTGCGTATCACTAGCTGAAGCAAGATTACCAATACGCTTCGGAATACGACCAATGAAACCATTTACCGGAGATTTTATCAAGGTAAAGCCCAAATTAATCTTTGCGGCTTCTAATGCTGCTCTTTGTTGTGCCACATTAGCTTGCGCTGTTTCATACTGAGCTTGTGCTGTTCGCAACTGGAAATCTGAGGTAACGTTATTTTGGCTGAGTAGAGTATATTTTTCTACTTCCAGCTTCGCATTCTTCTGGGCAGCTAATGTTGCATCCAGGTAGGCACTTGCTGTATTTACCTGCTCAACGTAGGAACGGTCATCTATTTTAAACAGTGATTGCCCGGTTTTCACATAAGCACCTTCTTCTACAAAAATCTTCTGAATATATCCGTCTACCTGTGGCCGTATATTTACATTTACCTTTCCTTCTAAACGGGTCGGAAACTCTTCGTATAGTATTATGGAATCTTCCCGCAGGGTGATGACCGGAAGACTAAGTGTTTGGCTGTCTTCGGCCTGTTTGTTTGATGTACAGCTAAACAGGAGACCTGTAATAGCAAAAATGATGAGATATTTCATGTCTTTTTTTTTGCAAAAATAGGACGGCTTTCAGGCTCTTTTGTTTGATTTTTTGGGCGATTTCCCCCAAACGGATGAATGGGGATCTGAAATGTAGAAAAGGGGAGCTGAAGTATGAGCTTTGGATTCTTCAGAAAAAATAAGAAAGACCAGTAGTATGCTTTATCGCTTACATCTGCTTTTCAGCATTTGCAACCTCCAACACAGCCTCATAATCTTCAAGCAAAAAGTTCGACATAACTCCGCTTTGGGCCATTCAATACGATTCATCAGAAGGAAATATTTTATTTATTGTTAGTATAGTAAGTACTGCGAATAGTTTAGTGTCATGTTTCGAGTCTTTAACAATCTGTGATAGAAGTGAATCCGAAAACATCAAATAGGTCCATGACCTTAAGTACCGTTTCCATTTGAATTCAGATAGATTTTATAAAACCACAAGCTCTCCCAAAAGCTTTAACTCCGCTACTAAATGGTTCGAATTTTGTACCGTAGGGTTCACGTTAAGAAACCAAAAGCCTCGTAATTGTAGTTATTACGGGGCTTTTGTGCGTTCGAACTAAAATTAAAGATGTTTAAATAAAAGTGTAATCATCTACTAAATAGCTATTTATAGGTTCGAGTCCCATGAGGTAATTTGGGATAACTTGAATTTTAATAATTCCAGATATGTAAATAAATGAGAGTTATTCTCATAAAATAAGAAGTATGTTACTCGAATTTTCAGTAAGCAATTTTCTTTCATTTAAAACAAAAACGACATTAAATCTTGCTGCAACCTCAATTAAGGAGCACATTGATACCAACATATTTTCTGCCGAACGCCGTGACTTATTAAAAGGGGCTGTAATCTATGGCGCAAATGCGAGTGGGAAAAGCAACTTTATTCGTGCAATGTCCACTATGCGACGCCTGGTAATACAGTCTTTTGATCAATCATCTGCAGATAAGTTGGATGTAACTCCTTTTTTACTAAGTACGGAAACAGACAAAGCTCCATCTTTTTTCGAAGCAATTTTTATCATTGACAACATTCGCTATCGGTATGGCTTCGAAGTAAATATAAACAGGTACATGCAGAATGGCTGTTTGAAGCGCCCAAAAACGCTGAGAAGCCCATGTTTCTTCGGGAATATGATGGCATCGAAGTGATGAAAAATTTTCCTGAAGGAAAAGACCTGGAAGGTCGAACCCGAGATAATGCACTGTTTCTTACAGTAACAGATCAGTTTAATGGGAAAAATGCAAAAAAAAATCATGCTGTGGTTTAATAATTTTATTACCATTTCCGGACTTACGCATGAAGGGTACAAAGGTCTTACATTCGGTATGCTGGAAAATAAGCAAGCCAGTCCTAAATTGCTTAACTTTTATAAAAAACTGGATATGGGATTTGATGACATATCCATTAATAAAAAGCCTTTTGATCCAAAAGAACTTCCCAAAGATATGCCGGAAGGCTTTGTAAAGCAATTAATAACTGATTTGGAAGGGGCTTTCAAAATTGATATTAAGACCATACACAAAAAGTATAACAACGAGAATAAAATTGTTGGTCATGTAGAATTCGATATGCGGAACCAGGAATCTTCCGGCACCAACAAAATCTTCAATATTTCAGGGCCTGTATTTGATGTCCTTAATGACGGAGGAGTATTGGTAATAGACGAGTTGGACGCCAGTTTACATCCGCTATTAACTCTGGCTGTTACCCGGCTCTTTAATTCGAAGCAGTTTAACCCCAATAATGCCCAGCTCATTTTTGCCACGCACGATACTAATTTATTGTATTATGGTAACTACAGCAGGGACCAGATCTATTTTATTGAAAAGGATCAATTCGGTGCTTCCGATATGTACTCTTTGGTAGAATACAAAGAAGAAGGAAAAACTATCCGAAAAGACCGTTCATTCGAAAAAGATTATACTGAAGAGCGTTACGGCGCAATTCCGTTTATTGGTAACCTCTCAGATATTGTAACGGAATGGCACGAAAAATAAAGATCTCCAACGAACGGCTAAAGAGGTTCGCACGAGAAGAGCAAAAACGGAAGAAAAATATTCGCAACAAGCGCAAGTACTACCTCATCGTATGCGAAGGTGAAGCTACAGAGCCTAACTATTTTGAAGGGTTGAAGCAAGATTCACCCATAGGTGTGCTTACCTCCTATCAAATAGATATAGAAGGTTGGGGTATTAGTGGAGGAATTAATGGAATTAAAGTGATTAATTGTAAAACAAATATGAAATTGAATTATGAGCTACCATGATCCCATTCGTCAGTCTAAATATTTAAGGCAGGCATTATCACAGGATAAGAAACCTGTAGGCTTTTTCCTTTCGGCAGGATGTCCATTAGCTGTTTCTATGTCTGACGGGAAATAGCCATTAATTCCTGATGTATCTGGTTTGACAAAATACATTAAAGAAGAAATAGATAAAGAAACTTCTATTGCAGAAGGAGCAACCAAAAGTTCTGCCACTGCATACTCTCAACTTTTAGAAGAAGTGGTAAAAACAGGAATAACGAAACCTAACACAATGGACAAAAACAATTCACAGAATTTCCTCAAATTTTTAAAGAAAATATACCGGAAGTACCCAAAGAAGAATCTGCATATAATTGCTGACAATCTAACTGTTCACAAACAGAAGGATGTTATGGGATGGATAGAATCGAAACAAAGAATATCGATTCACTTTACCCCAACTTACTCCTCATGGTTAAACCAGGTAAAAATATGGTTTAATATTTTATCCAGGGACGCACTGAAAGGGGCTGTCTGGCAAAGCAAAGAACAATTGGCCAAACAATTAATAGAGTCTGTTGACACTTACAATAAAGAACGGGCCAAACCTTTTGAATGGACTTACGATGGAAAAAACAAGAATAGTTCGGCTAATTCTAAATCTTCACACTAGATATGGCTATTTCATTTAATTATGGTCCATGCCAGTAGAACTGTTTATGCATTAAAGATGGATAAGTTGAATTTTCATCCCTTAATAGACTCTGCATTGCAATACGCGCAATTTGTAAAGCAATCTCCTTTGTTTCAATTTCTGATCCAGGTAACTCTGGACTTAAACAACGATATAAGCTTTAGCCGAATTTTAGGATTAGACATTATCTCGCACGAAATTGTTTTGTTTGAAACAGCCGGTTGTGAACAGGATTTAGATAGGTCTGGGAAGAGAGCCTGGAACCTGAGATGCCTGTCGTCTATTTTCAAAAATCACCGGCACAAATCTCCTTTAGGGCGGAAGCTGCCCTTTTAACTTGTTCTGCTAATAATAAAACTTGGCCTCGTTCATCTACTGATTAACGCAATAATCACGGATGGTCAACCCGGATTCCAGAAACACACTATAAATTGTCCTGAATTTATTCTCATTTAGCATATCGATTGTCTTTAAAATCAAACCAACAAACCTAATGACTAATAAAAAAACTTAAATTACGGGCTTCAGCGAATGCTTACTTTGTTCCATGCGAGTAAAGATTTTTTATGCAATCGATTAGGAGATTTGGGTGAGCAAGTAAAGAATTTGAATGCAATAGTTGAGGAAAAGGACAACTGTCAACCGGCTGAAGTCTTTTTCCTTTTAATTATTACAGTTATTGTTTTAAAGCAGCCTTTGTAAAAATATATTCGGGTATTTCCTGATTGAATTTTATGCCTGTTATTTTGAATTCAGTCCCGTCACCTTGTTTGAGCATGTCTTTGTAAATCACTGTGGCTGGAAACCAGCGGCCTTCAATTTTCTGCACATCGCTCATTGTTGATCGTTTGAGCAATTGACCACTTTTGGCGAACAATTCTTCTTTTAAAGGAATGTATCTTTCAGTATCAATCCAAACTTTCCGTGAGGCATAGGCCACATCGTCCACCTTTGCCGTAAGTTTCAGAATCCAGGTTTTTCGCCCTTCAACTTCTTCTTCTCCGGTCACTTCTGCGTTATAAACATCCTGAAGTTTCCGGTCATCCATCATATCTTCATACGAAAGGTCTGAGCCCATCACCGACTGCCGCAACATGTGTCCCGAAATCTGGATGGTTCTATCTGTAGAAGGAGAATAAATCCACAATTGGTCCTCCAGTTTCAGCATTTTGGTTCCCTGTTCGCGTGCCGGTGATAAATATTCGGTATATGATTTTTTATCTCCCACGGAATAGGTTTTTGAAGTGATGGTTCGGCTGTTTCGTTTTCCGTGAATGGCCATCGACGATTCAAAAATCCGGTTTTCCGACGACATGTTTTTATCCACCCTGTCCAGGATTTCGTTTGCATCGGGTTGTGCAAAAATTAGTGTCGTTAAAAATATCAAACAGGTTGTTACTATTGATTTCATTTTTAAGTTTTTTAAGTTTCTTTTCTCACTACTCACTACTTTAATCACATATCTTATTTATGCTTCCAGTTCTTTAAACAGTTGAGCGGTTTTTCGTTTGTAAATTCCAATGCCTGCAAGCATGGTTCCCAGCACTGTTGAAATCAACCCAGGAACCAACCCCAGATAATAATCCACCGGGGTAATTCTTGCGCGAATGGTGGATGGCATCATCATCGCTCCACCCTGCATCATCCCTGAAATATCGATTCCGTAGGTTTGAATCAGCCAGGCAAAAAAAAGTCCAGAAATAGTACCTACCACTGTTCCTGCCATTCCGATAAAAACCGATTCCAAAATCAGTGTCCAGTACACATGACTTTTTTCTTCACCCATTGCCAGCCTGACACCAAATTCGCCGTATCGTCTCAGTCCTCCCAGCAGTCCCGCATTCCAAAGAACCAGCGCCATGGCAAAAATAAATATGGCCGAAATGTAAACTGTCCATCCTTTTGTGAGGGCAACATACTGCCCCATACTTCCCTGCTGACTTAAACTCCTCATCACCGGTGCATATTCGTCGTTGTCGTTTTCATATTTTTTGTTGAATGATTTTGCAATACGGAGGGCTTCATCATCATCGTACAAACCATCGGGCAGAAATCCAATCAGTTCACCGGCGGCATTTTGCATGTCGAGTGCATTCCGTGCATCTTCCAAATCCGTAATAATGGCGCCCCGGTCGAGGACTTCAGTACCAAAAGTTACGGTTCCGGCAACTTCGAAATTGTACATGCTCATGCTACCGTTCATGGTTGAGCTGATAAGCGTCACTTCATCTCCTGGATTAACGCCCAGTTTTTGTGAAAACATTTCACTTAGCAGCGCTTCTCCGGGGTGTTGAATCAAATTTCCGCGTACCAGTGCCTTTTTTATATCCAGCCGTTCAGCTTCTCCGCTGTTTCCTGAAAGAAAATCGATTCCCAAACCCATGGCCGGACCTTGTGCTTTTGTTTCGCCGTTTTCATCGGGTGCATCCACCAGCCCGCCAAACTGAATGCGCGGTGTCCATTTAATTTCCGGGTATCCACTGTTTAACTCAGAAATTAATTCATCCACATCAAGTAGCGCCAAATCATTCGGAATCTGGTTCACGTTTTCCGCGTATGCTTTGGTCATTACTTTTAAATGGCCGTGTGTGAAGCGGGCGTTTAATTCAATGGTGTCGCCCATAAAACCGGTAATGTAAGCGTGCATTAATACCGTCAGCATTACCCCGATTGAAACAACAATAATTGGTAACCGGCTTCGACTTTTGTCGCGGATTAATCCTTTTAAAAGAAATTTTATCATTGTAATTTCCCCCTTAACGCTTCTGTTGGATTCATTTTTGCAATTTTTCTTGAAGGCCAGTAACTTACTGCCGTGGTTACCAGCACAATAATCAGTACTGTTGAAATTACGAGGCCGGCACTGTAAACCGGGTAGAGAGTTTGTGCCATGGCCATTCCAAATTCGCTGGCTTCAACGGGCATGGTCCAGCCGGCATTGGCCTGCCAAATGAGAAACGGCATTCCGTAAACCGCTGAAAACAAAGCTGCAAGAATGGAATGCATGGCTCCTTCAACTGTAAACAAACCAACCACTTCTTTGCGTGTGTATCCAAGTGCTATATAGGTGCCAATCTCTTTTTGTCTTCTGAAAATAGAAAGAACCTGTGTGTCGAAAATGGCCAGCATGGCCAGCAGGAGCAAAATGGCGTAAAATATAGATTGTCCTACGGTTTTGGTTTGAATGAGTTCATCTACCGATTGTGTAAGTGTTGCAGTGTTTTTATATACCCAACCCGTAATTTCAGGTCGTTCAAATTGTTCTTCCCTGAAAGTAAGAATGGTAGCTTCTCCCTGCAGTCCCATCATTTCCTGAAGCTTACTTAGCGGGATATAAATTTTTCCGGCGTCAACCGATGGTACATTACATGAAAAAATATCTGTAATAACAACATCGATGGCATCAAACATCCCGTTTTTATTTCGCCAGCGGATGGTAACAAAATCCCCTGCATTTAGTTTAAGGTTTCTGGCTTTAATAGAACCAATAACAGCAGGAATCGCAGAAGTGGCAGTATCCAGTTTTCCGGTTGGCAGCATAAATATATTCTGATTCGGACTTATTCCCACAATAGCAACAGACTGCATTCGTCCCTGCGGATAAATGGTGCCGCTTACAATCAGCGACGGAACAACTGCTCCGTTTGTAATTTCGTCGTTTAAACTTGATGGAATTTCTGCATGACTTTCAGTAAGCGTAAACGGATCGTATGGATCGTAATTTTCGTGCCAGTATTGTCCACCTCCAATTTCCCAGTTTTTCATGTCGGTTTTCGCCTGGTGATCCCAACCTACCATCACCCCTTTCATCCAGATAATTACCACAAACGAAAACGACAATACAATCACATTCAGCCAGGTTCTTAATCCGGCTCCAATGAGGTTGCGGTATGCCAGTTTTATAGCCAGTTTCATGGTTTTTAGTTTTTGTTTTGAATTTCATCTTTGTCCACATTCCCGTCTTTCAAAAAAATTTTCCGGCGGAGGTAGCTGATTACTTTTTCGTCATGTGTTGCGAACAGAAAAGTTGTTTTTAGCTCACGGTTCAGTTTTTCCATGGTTTGCAGAATATTGTGCGAGTTAGCTGCATCGAGGTTTGCCGTGGGTTCATCTGCCAAAACTATCGATGGTTTTTTTACCATGGCGCGCGCAATGGCAACCCGCTGGCATTCACCCCCGGAAAGTTGTGGCGGTTTCGATTTTACTTTATCTGTGAGGCCAACCCATTCCAGGGCTTCCATCACCATTTTTTTTCGTTCAGCAGCCGAATAATTTAAAAGAAGGAGCGGAAATTCAACGTTTTCAAAAACATTGTGAACGGCGAGCAAATTGTAACTCTGAAAAATAAAACCCAGTTTTTCCTTTCGTAGTTTGGCGGCTTCTTTTGCCGTGAGTTGTCCGATTGACATCCCCAAAACTTTCGCTTCTCCCGACGAAGGAACATCAAGCGAGCCAACAATATTCAGCAGCGTGGTTTTACCCGAACCACTGGGCCCGACCAATCCCGCAAATTCTCCTTCACCAAATGTAAGATTGACGCCTTTCAAAGCGGTAAACTTCGATTTCCCCACCGGAAACGATTTGATGAGTTGTTCAATTTTGATAATCGATGCGTTTTCCATTGTTTAATTGTTCTTTTATGGTTTTTTAATTCTTGCATTTCTGAAGAACGGTGATCGTACTATTTCGAATGAAATTTTTCCGGACAATTTGTAAGTTTCCAATTCAGTAAAATCCTTCACAAAATTCATAATTATACTTTTAAGTTATTTACCATGTTACCACTTACAATTCACCGGATTTAATGATTAAATACCAGCATCACCTGAATGCCACTTCCGGCAAAGAGTATTTCACCGCTTCCCTGTGTGGGAATATTGTATTTTTTAGGATTGACATAGCCCATAAAATAGAGCGATATTTTGTTGAACTGTTTTTGCCAGTTCACAAAGTTGTAGGCCGAATGGTTTGTCCAGTCATAATATACAATTGCACTCAAATTGTCAAACAATCCAATGGGGTACGACATATTCAGCAGAGAGAAAGTGGTTGTGTTTTCAAAGTTAAACGGTTTTTTATCAACTGAAACCACAAGTTGTTCGCAGGTGGCAGTTAAACCGTTTCCAATTCCAAATGTATAATCCATTCCTATGTTTATCATTTCCTGGTTGGTGAACATTCCCAAATCGCGATTTTTGTTTACCCAGGCAGCTTCCAGCCAAAGCCCAACGGTTACATCGAGTTTGGTATCGAATGCAAACCGATTTTCAGGAATAATTTTATAATTGTTGTCATACCCCGTCATTTCAAAGTTGCTGGCCGAACGGTGATGATATGTAAATGCGGCTTCTCCTTTTGAAACAGGGATTTGAATCCGGCCTCCAAATTCCGGGGTGTTTTTTACAGTTGGCATTGTTTCCCAACCCTTGGTGTTTTTGTTCCCGAGCAGAGCCCAAGCCCAAATGTTGGCGTTGTTCAGAAAATAGTAACGGCCTAAAATCCCCCAAACACCATCGGTTAATCGCAGCGGATCACGTGGGTCCACCTGGTCGAACCACATCAGCGGGCGAAGCAGCGAAGCCGAGCCAAAATTGATTTTTTGCAGGCCTGCCCTGATTTCCAACTGGCGGGTTGAAAACCTTGCCCAAAGCCGGTAGGGTTTTATTTTTCCGGAGGTGCTGACAGAATCAAAAGGATGAATTCCCAAATTTCCATATGCATTTGCTGAGGCTTCAAAATCTATTAGTTTGTTTACAGGTTGTTTAATTTCATAGTTTATTTGAGGAATGTAATGGCCACCGCTCCACCAGGGAATTTCATTGTCCGGGTTGAAATGGCTGTAGGCCGACAACTGTCCTTTAAAATTCAAAAAATCCTGTGATTTGATTTCTGAAAAAAGAAGCATCAAAATTCCCGGTAACATTATGTATTTTCCGAACCCCATTTTATTCCCGTTTCGAAATTCCATAAACAATGAAGCGGGCGAATTCCAGGATAAAATCCTGGGTGGAATCATACAACCCGGCCAATTTATCATCTTTCAGTATTTCTACCAGTTTAAAAGATACCTGAAGGAGAAATTCGGGTTTAAAATCGCTACGAAAAATGCCCTTTCCCTGAGCTTTTTTCCAATCATTTATTAATCCGTTCCAGACTTCACGCGTTTTTTCTTCTACAAAATTTTGCAGATCGGGTTCGGTACCGAGGTAAAAATCTTCCATAAACTCCTGGCTGATATCGTTGGTTCCCTCAACTTTCAGAAGGATCATTTTTTTTATTTTTTCCTGCACTGGAATATTCTCCTCCATTAACTGATTGAACTTTTCCATTCCTTCTTTAATTTCATTGGAAAAAACTTTTTTCGCCAGTTCTATTTTATTCGAAAAATTCTTATAGAATGTCATTTTACTTACACCTGCCTTGTCGCATATTTCCTGGATGGTGACTCTTCTGAAGCCATGTTTCCAAAACAATTCTCTGGCTGTGGTAAGTATATCAGAATATTTTTGATTGTTTGTGTTCATTTAAACATTTTTGATACAATTATACGATTTTTATAATTAATTACATAAATAGTAACTTTTTTATATTTGGTTCTGTATGAAAATTTATAATGCGGGGTGATTTTAGGTTGTTAAATAAATTGTTTATCGTTGCGGTTTTGCTGATTTTAGAGTTAATTGTTCTGATTTGGGATGTAATAAGTAGTGTGAATAATTTAGTGTCATGTTTCGAGTCTTTAACAATCTGTGATAAAAGCGAAACCGAAAATATCAAATAGGTCCGTGACCTTAATTACTGATTTTTTAGAGTCTGAAGGTTTTTTATTGGAAGTATAAGATAAAGGAAATGGAGATAATGTTTGAAGTAGGTTATACTGATACCAAGGCATTTCGTTCCACTTTTAAAAAATTACCGGGGTTACACCCTTGGAGTATAAAAACAAATATTATAAACCGGCATCATCTTAAGTTTGTCTTTTTACTCCAAATGGGATAATAAATTAAGAGTTACTCCATCCGGATCTTTTACAAAAAATCGTCTTACTCCCCAGCTTTCATTGGTAATCGGATATACAACTTCTATGCAGGGGTATAATTTGTCTACCCCTGTTTTTTTATCCACGGAGCCTTAAAACTCAATTCCCGTATTTATTCTCCTACTATATTTTAATATAAAACGCCAGCCTCGCGAATTACTTGCCATGTTAAAGTATTTTACACAGACTGTTTGAAAATTATACAGAACAAGAAATCACAACCAATACAATTGACTGATTATGTATATTTTATATAATTGGAACGACATTTGAAAAATTATCTGAAAGTCTTTCTGTAAATTGAAAGTTATTGTCAACGAGGATGAATAAACGTCTGTTTTTTACCTACACGATTTTTTGGTAGAACCGTAAATGAGGCCAGACCAACAAGGCAATAACTTGCGATATAATGTATTGACGAAGTATGGTATTATGATGGTATTTAAGATGAAAGCATTTAGATCGAAATGATTATTTATAATATAAAAATCACTAACTGACAAGGAATTGAATATGAACATTCATTTAAAATCATTTATCAGGGGGTTGAGAAAAAGGAAACTTACCCCAGCTACCGCGCGATTGCATCGCGTGGTTGCAAGCTTACGCCCTGCACCAGCATTTGGCTTCATTCCGGTGCAGGACGGAATCTGCTTTTGGATATATCCTGATGAGCCTTTTACAACAATCCCCCAGCTACCGTAATCCTCTCACCTGTTACCCAAGCAGCATCATCTGAAGCTAAGAATACAGCTACTTTTGCAATGTCTTCTACTTGCCCAGTACGGCCAAGCGGCGTCATGGCTACCATTTGTTTTTCTAAGTCGCCACCTATGATGCCTGCTGTATGATTGCCTTCGGTATCGGTTACACCAGGCGCAATGGTATTTACACGAATATTTTTAGGGCCCAATTCCTTTGCCAAAACTTTTGTAAATGTATCTACTGCGGCTTTGGCACTGCAATATACTATCAACCCTGCCATAGGATTAGTGCTTACTGTAGAGCTTATATTGATGATGCTTCCGCCATTATTGCCAAACATATCTACCGCTTTTTGTGTGCAAAGCAAATTACCCAAGACATGGGTATCATATTGCCTGTGAAAACTTTCTTCTGACACCGATTCGATGGGTTCAAATGTAAAAACACCAGCATTGTTTACCAATATATCGAGCCTGCCAAAAGCCTTTTGGGTTGCTTCAAATAACCTTTGCACATCAGCTGACTTTTTTACATCGCATGGCACGGCAATAGCTTTACCACCCATACTTTCAATATAGCTTACTATTTTTTCTGCACCTGCTTTATCGGTAGCATAATTCACCACCACGCTGGCACCAGCTGCAGCAAACGCTTTGACTATACCTGCACCTATGCCTTTTGAAGAACCTGTTACGATGGCTACTTTTCCTTTTAATTTTAAATCCATTTTTATTTGTTTTTATAAATGAACTACAAAAGTAGAATTATAGTACCTTTACAACAAGTATGTACTTTTTTGTATCCTACATACTAAAAAGTAAGCGACACTCACTATCAATATATTACAATGGAAAATAAATCAAAAAACACTCAGATAATAGAGCCATGTGGTGTTGACTATGCGTTCAAACGCATAGGTGGAAAATACAAGGGCCGTATATTATGGCATTTGGGTTCAAGAGCTGTTCTTCGCTACGGCGAACTAAGAAGAACATTGCCCGATATAACCACCAAGATGCTTACCCAAACCTTACGTGAATTAGAAGATGACCTTTTAATAAGCAGAAAAGTATATCACGAAGTACCGCCCAAAGTTGAGTATTCGCTTACTGATACGGGTAGAGAATTAATTCCGTTTATTGAGCACCTACACCTTTGGGGCAATAGGCAATTGGAAAAAGAAGTGGTGTCATGTAAAATCTGAAGTAGCGTATTTTATAGAAGACCGGCGGCAACTTTGTCAACAGGTTAGTTCCAGATGGCTACCACACCACATCAGGAAAAGTGAGGAGCCCCTCCTCATTAGGCATGCGACCAGCCTGCTATAAAACCAGTGAACCTCCCCTCTCCCATGCGGTTGAAATCAGGGATGAACTCATGCTGTTTGTGACGTGTACCGGAGGCTGTATGAGGAGCGGGGGACCTTGCACGTAAATCCTGCTCTTGATTGATATTGTTATTTATAGTGTCTTCATATTAACTTTTCATTTTTTCTTTCAAGGGTGAAGTTGGCCATTTTGCACCTTTTGTTGCAAAAACGAAAGGGTGTGTTGCGGTCTCTTTCAGGAATAAATAAGGAACTTTGAAGTGTTTTCTGAATACGCTTTATCATGAACTATTTTGATTCTTTTTATCAGCTCCCGGCGGTTTTTAGTTCGGAGGACTCCCTTCTTTGTTTCGGAAACCTGGCTATGCACCGGCAGGAGTTCGTGTCGGATGCCCACCGGTTGCTTCCGGGGAAAGACCAATATTGCTGTGAATTGCACGGCGAATATTTCGATAGTTCGAAGACGTTTTTTAACAGCCTTGGCGAAATCACCGATCAGATTTATGTCCGAGATATCGATGTGGCCGAAAATGAAAAGTTCAGCTACCGCATTTTTATGCCTGTCGGGATGAAAAAAGCCAAAAAGGCGATCTTCCTGTTTCACGGCTTCAACGAAAAAAGCTGGGACAAATACCTGCCCTGGGCGCAGTTTCTGTGCGAAACCCTGTCGTGTGCAGTTATTCTTTTTCCAATAGCTTTTCACATGAACCGGACGCTTTCGGTTTGGAGCGACAAACGGAAAATGTTCTTGCTGAGCGAAAAACGCAAAGCGATGTTTCCCAATGTGGTGGATTCGTCGCTGACCAACGTGGCCATCAGCCTGCGCTTGCACATGCGCCCGCAACGGTTTATTTGGTCGGGCCTGCAAACCTATTACGATGTGATCAGCTTCCTGGAAAACTGCCGCGAAGGTAAAAATGCGCTGATCCATCCGCAGGCACAATTTCATTTCGTGGCTTATTCCATTGGCTGTTTGCTGGCCGAAATCCTGAAACTGGCCAACTACAACCATTACTTCAGCGAATCGAAATTGTGCTTGTTTTGCGGCGGCGCCGTTTTTAACCGGCTTTCTCCGGTTTCGAAATATATTCTTGACAGCGAAGCCAACATCGCCCTATATGCATATCTGGTGGAGCATTTTGAAAAACACATGGCGCGTGACCTTCACCTGAAACACTACATCGACGGGCCGCATGACGAAGGCCATGTTTTTTATTCGATGCTCGACTACAAGGTGAAACGCGAATACCGCGAAGCACTCTTCCGGCGGGTGAAACAGGATGTTATGGCTGTCGGGCTGAAGCAGGATGCGATCATTCCGCCCTATGAAATTGTCAACACCCTGCAGGGGGCGGCGCGCGATATTCCCATCCTGGTTGAAACCGATGATTTCCCGTTTCCCTACAACCATGTCACCCCCTTTCCTGTCACGGAGAAGAACAAGGAACTGATCGACGAAAACTTTAAAAGGATCTTTCAGAAGATTGCCGGCTTCATCGGGTAACCCATACGGGCCTATTTCTGAAATGGGGATGTATGGCATCGAGACAATATTTCGGCCTGGGACAAAGCAGATGCTGCGATAGGAATTTGCAATTATAAACGACAACCAGCTTCCTTTCGGTTTGAGCCTAGCGGAAACGATGCGAAGGCGGATTAACACATCCTAGCTGACCAACGAGGTATCTTTGGCTCCCAAAGGGGTTAAAAAAGCAAACGCATAAAATGTCTGAATCCGAATTTACAGGATGGGTGGATGAACAGGATTATTTGTGAAAGAACAAAATTACCGGGACTGATCAAATCGCAAAAAAACCAAGGGTTGATCCTTCGTCGATCCTCCGTCGGTCTATACCTGGGCTCCATAGTGCCATAGGGAGCCAGGTTATCGGCAAGCTTCTTTCGGGAAACCCGGAAAGCCAACCCATTTTTGAAACAGGAGTGAGCTCATGCAATTTTGGGAGCTGTGTCAGACCGGAAGCTTTCCAATAGTGTTGTTGCAAACCACTACCGGCTCTCCTCCTAGCCAAAGTTGCCGGGGCAGGCTGTTTCCGTTGCAATGAAATGAGTGAGGGCGCTAACTTCATCTTTTCTTTTTCAATTTTTCGATGTCAGCCTCAATTTCTTTCAGGCTTTGTTCTTTTTGAAGCTGTTTTTGTTCGTCTTTGTATCTTTCATATTCCATCGCAGATTTATCCAAAGCCATTTGATGACTTATTTTTCCTGCATGGCTTAATAATTCCCTGCCGTTTAATTGAAAGATCGAATCCAGGCGTTGTATCCAATCGTTCATATACATTGGGGTTTGTTGCTGTGCCATCGTTTCGGCAAAGGCCAAATACTGTTCTACCAGCAAGCCCAATAGTTTTATTTCATTTTCGTTCAGGTAATTTTTAGCGATGCTGACATCTGTTTTTTTGATTGCCATGCTGCTTTTCTTGTCAAACGAAAGCATCCCCATTAGTGGCAAAGAGGCATCTGCCCTACGATAGATCAATTCGGCAGCAGTTTGTTGGCTGATGGCCCAAAGCAACTTGTTTTGCACCACTTTGAAAAACGCTATGGTTTTTTCATCCCTGGGGTCATAATCAATGCTGGTGGTGTATATATCTTTGATTTTTTGATAGAAGAACCGTTCAGACAGGCGTATTTCACGAATGCGCTCTTGTAATTCGTTGAAATAGTTCATCGAACTGCCCAACTTGAAGCGCTCGTCATTTAGGGTAAAACCCTTGATAATGTATTCTTTTAAACGTTGTGTAGCCCAAATTCGGAATTGGGTACCTTGTGGAGATTTCACACGGTATCCAACCGAAATAATAACGTCAAGATTGTAGTAATTTACATCGTATGATTTGCCATCGGATGCAGTTGTCCGGAAATTCCGGACAACTGAATTTTCTTCCAGTTCACCTTCTGTGAAAATATTTTTTATATGCTCAGAAATTGTTCTCTTGTCTTTTACAAAAAGAAAACCCATTTGTAACTGATTAAGCCAAACCGTTTCGTCTTCCAAGTGAACATCTATTTTTATATTCCCCTCCTGGTTTTGGTAGATTAATATTTTGCCCTTTTCCATTTCTAGCTTATTTTGCTTTTATGATTAGTGATCGTTGATGAACTCAAATGTACGAATTTAACAAGAACCAGAATGCCTCTCCATCTCCCAAATCGCTCAAAGTTCTCCGAACATTTTAGAGAAACTATGAAAAAAGGGACGGCAGTGTCCGGATGCTTCCAGAATTTGCAAGCTTTACCACGGAGAGAATAGCATTGCGGGCCAAAGCCGTGGCGCCGAACAGGGAAACATCGTTTTAAGCACCAAACGCAAAAGTCTGAACTCCCGACACGCCGGGACAAGCTAGGATTTACAGGATGAATTGGATGAACAGGATTATTTGCGAATGAACGAAATTGAACAAAATCATTGGTGCCGGATAAAGAGGCTCCATACTTACCCCATTCGGGGTACTACTGATCAACAGCAACCGACGGTTATCGGATTTGGTAGATTTCAACAAGCACACTGCATTCTGGAGAACAGAATTAACCCAAACCAGCCCGGTGGAGATTGTAAGTTGATATTTCCAAAATAAGTAACGATTAAAATTTAATGTCGTATTTGAGACCAAAATTATTCAAAACGTACGACAAGCGTTCTTTGAGATTCTGAAAACTGAGATAAGCTTCAAAAGGCAACCATTGATATTTGATTCTCCGCCACAGGATTTCTATCAGGTTCAATTCCGGAGAATATGGAGGGAGGAAATAAATCAATAGATCATTTTTTCTCCACTCTTCAATTTTTGCCATGAACTTTTTAGATTTATGGATCGGTGAATTATCAAGTATGACAACAGTCCTTTTAACTATTTGCCCCATAAACTTATCCATAAAACCGATGAGCTTATCAGAATTGAATGTCGTTTCGTTCACTTCAAAAAACAGTTTGTTTTTGCGGTTCATCAAGCCCACAACATTTAGGAACTTTCCTTTGGAAGCGGGTAATAATATCGGGTTTTCTTTTGTTTGCCATGCGTATGGCACATTTGGTGTAAGTCCAAAATGACTTTCATCGCCAAAATAAAGATCTATGTAACCGCTATCTTCCAATTCTTTAAGGCTTTCTATTTGTTGCTGTTTAAGTTCAAAGTCATTTTGGTTGCGTTTGCTTTTTAGCGACAGCCGGGCCCTCTTCCAGATATAGCCCAGTATCTTTTAAAAAATTCTGCAAAGTCTTTTTGCAGATTACGATATTGTGCTGTTCCTCAAGATAGGCCAATACATTTTTTAAGTTACGGTTGTGTTCTTTTAATTGCTTCTCAACCTCTGGCTCAAGGCCTTTTAGCCGGGTCTTAACTCCTCGTCCGGGTTGGATGGGAAGAGAGTCGAGACCGTTTTTCGCTCAGCTGTCAAGCCAACGTTCGATGGTTCTTCTGTTTACATCAAAAATGCCCGAAAGATCAGTGATCGTTCGTCTTTGATAGGATAAAAGCAGACAATGGCTGCATTTCCTGACCGTATTATCAGTACTGTTCTTTTGAAGCTTCTCGAGTGCTTCTATCTCTTCCTTTTTTAGTGATACATATCTTATAATGAGATAAATATAGCTATTTTATTGCATTAAACCTATAAAATACGACATTATATCATTCTTAATACTTATTAACCTAAAGTCGTCAAGAGATTAAGTTATAATTACGGAAAGATTAACTTAAAGTCTTGAAGAGATTAACCTATAATTTCAGAAAGATTAAGCTGTAATTCTGAAAATTATGGCGATTTACTTCCGCACTTGTGTAAATATATGCCGGCACGTATGCCTGATTGCCTGGCTTCTTTTGGAAAACCCGAAAGCCAACCCGCTTTTTTTAAAAAAGCAGTGAGCTTATGCAAGTTCGTGAAGTACGCCGGGCAAATGATTATAGCATGCTTATACACATTGCCGTTGCAAACGGCTACCAGCTTGCCCCTCGTTTCCGCTTCGCTCAAGCGGGTTGGTTTTTTGAGTTCACGAAACAAAAAGCAAAGCCTTTCGGCTATCCGGGAAAACCTTGGGGTAGGGCTGCTGCGGACAACACCACTTTCGCGGGCGCAGATATTGGCCTTGCGTTTTGGCCCGCGGTCCCTGCTAAAATGCCGCGACTGCGGGGGAGAACTGCAATTGCTGGAAACCTATCCCAAAGAGCGCGCGCCGCCCGTCAATGTATTGTCAGGAATGTGATAATGCCTGTCATTGTACGATTTAAATTGATGCGCCAAAGGCGTAAACGGGAAAGCTGTGTCCATAATCAAAGAACCGGTGTTAAAACAGGCAGGCCTTGTTCAGAAACATCGCTAAACCTGCTGGTTTACTCCGGCGCATACCGGTTTCTTCTGCATAAAACCAAACTTCGCATCACCGAAACCCGAAAAATACGCATCGGGGGAATCCCAAAAAACGGATTGAAAACACTATACCCAAACAACTAATCGGCAAGTGGTTGCAAGCAGGACATGTTTAGTTCAACACAGCCTCCAATGCAAAGCGTATGCAAGCAACGCTTGATTAGAGGCTAAGTGTTTTAGCAGCACGGGCTTTTTTGTTCTTTTAGATTGTCTTCCGCTATTTTTTTGTCAATTCTTTTCGGATACGACTCAACGATTGTGGTGTGATTTTTAGATAGGAAGCGATGTATTGTTGCGGAACTTGTTGTGCTAATTCTGGATAACGCTTAATAAATTCAAGATATTTAGTTTTAGCATTTCCAAAATTTAGAAAATCATTGTCCTTCAACTTGTTTAAAAGTGTAACTTCCGAAATGCTTTTGAAGAAAATAGGAAGACTTGGAATTTTAGTATATAGTTTTTCAAACTCAGAAAAGTAAATCCAAGATATACTACAAGGCGTTACTGCTTGAATTGAATCTGTAGCATGTTGTGCAGAATAATAACTAATCATATCTGCAAAGAACTGGTACTCTTTTACAAAATATTTTGTTACATCATCTCCTTTTTTGTCTGAGCTGAATACCCTTAAAATACCCTTCTCTACAAATAAAATCTTATTTGCCGTTCTTCCAGATTCCTGAAAATATTCTTCCAATTTCAGTTCCTTTTGTTGAAAGGAACTTGAGATAACAGCAATATCCCTTTCCGAAAGAATACCACCAAAAGATAAAGCTGATTCTAATTTTTTCATTTACACTACAATTTGATTTCCCAACACGCTATTTGCACAAGATAGTATAGCTTCTTTTGGTGATAAAGGTAGCCAATTTAATTCTTTGCTTGCTTTATTAGTGTCAATTTTCCTTCTCACATTTTCAAGTAATACTGGTTTTAATAGTGGTTGAAAAAAAGAAAATATTTTTGTGACAAAATCGGGTAGAAGTATCGAAGGTATTTTTCTGTCTGGATATGATTGTTTTAGAATTTGTGCAATTTCCCTATAGTTAAAATGTCCCGATACTGCGATGTATCTATTATTTGCTGCTTGTGGTAATTCCATCGCTTTGATCAGTAAATCAGCAACAGAACGAACATCTACAATATCAAACTCAATTCTAGGCAATGCAGGAAGGCTTCCGTTTAATAGACTTATAATAATGTTGGCAGAATTCCCATAATCCTTTTCTAATACAGGACCTAAAATAGCTCCTGGGCAAATGGTCGTGAATTCCAGCTCTGTTTTTTCTTTTTCGACAAAATCCCAAGCTGCTTTTTCGGCAATGGTTTTACTTCTATAATAGGCTGTTGTATCTTTAAGATTTGATACGTCCGTCCAGTCGTTTTCATTAAATACATTCTTCAATTCTTTTTTTGTCTTCCCATAGGTAATCGAACCTAAAGAAGATACCATAACAACCCGTTTTACTTGGTTTGCGACAGCAGCTTTCAGAATGTTTAGTGTTCCTGTTTTTGCAGGAATGATGAGGTCATCTTCGTGCTTGGGTAGTTCTCGTGGAAATGGAGATGCAATATGCTGCACATAATCCACCTTTGTAGTGAGTTCTTGCCAAATTTTAGCGTCATTTAAGTTTGCTTCCGCAAAAGTCAGTTTACTGATGTTTGGTGTATGTTTGCCAATAGTTTCTTTAATAGAATTTATTTTGTCTTTGCTTCTCAATGTCCCAATTACTTCATAACCCTTGTTTAAAAGTTGAATGGTAGTATGAGAACCTAAAAAACCTGTTATGCCTGTTAATAATACTTTTTTATTGTTCATTTTTTTTATTCCTTTTTGCAAAGGACTAAAACAATGGACACTTTACAATTAACAATTGGTAAATAGTGAATGGTTTATTGGTGTATTTTGGTTTGCCTCGATTTTTATTTCAGTCTTCCGACTAACGTCAAGCTTACAGTGCACATAATCAGCTATTTGAAAATCCGAGTTGCTCGGGTTGAATTTCAAACTTAGTGATTTGTTTTTTTAATCTCTTCACCAAACCCAGTCTTCTTTTTTCATCCAAAAAAATGTATTGGGTTGGAGGATTATAGTTTTGCCCCTTTACAACCATGCTCCAAATTATAATTGCAAGTTTTCTGGCAGTTGCATTAATGGCAGTTGGTCGTCCTTTTTTATAGTTGATCCTTCTAAAGAAATCTGAAAGATGCCCTTCTTTTTGGTTGCCAATTGCATTGGCGGCATTGCGTAAGGCAATTTTCAATCTGCTGCTGCCTTTAGGTATGTGGTGGCTCAATACCTTTCCACCGCTAATTTTGTTATTAGGAGCCAACCTGAGCCATGCTGTAAATTGTTTCCCTGAAGGAAATTTTTTTATTCCTTCCATTCCTATTTCACTAATTAACGCCATTATTGTTGCATCATTAACACCTTCAATATCCATAAGATCGACCCCTTCAAAATACTTGTAAGAGATTTGGTTCATATCAGTACCTCTAATGGTATTTTTATTTTTTCGTTTATAGGATTTTTTGCTGGCAACATGCTGCTTTTTATTGTCGTCTTTGTCGATAATATCTTCGAGTAGTTTTTTTATTTGTGCATCGACCTCATCTATTTGTTTTTGGATATGCAAATATGTTTCCCATTCTTGCTTGAGAGCAAACAAGTAATCAGCCCTTCCGTTGTACTGTAGCGCTTTGGCTATCTCTTCTTCCGGTTTTCGACAATTGTAATGACGGAACTGTGCAAGGTTTTTCCCACTTGTTTCTCCTGCAATAAAAGCGGTTATGATTTTTGTTCCTGTCAAACCAACAACATCGTTGACAACAACATCCAATCTCATATTCATTAACCGAAGGTATTTCTGAACTTTTAAAACTGTTTGTCCGGTTTGTTTTATCAGGTTCTGTCGGTGCCTTGAATAAGTCCTGATTATTTCAGTGGTACTATCAGGAAGAAAACTATGGCTCAGTAATCCTAAACAGTGTAGTTTTTGTATCCATTGGCAATCTTTAATATCTGTCTTTTTTCCTTTCACATTTTTGGTTTGTCTGCCATTAACCAGTATCACTTCAAAACCTGCGGCTGTTAAGGCACTAAATAAAGTTTGCCAATAGGTTCCGGTACTTTCCATGGCGATTGAAGTAATTCCATTATCAGATAACCAACCACAGAGAGCCCGATGGTCTTCACTATAAACACCAAATTCTCTAATGTCTTCTGCATCCTGGCCTATGGCAACCCAGTGGCTTTTACTTCCTACATCAATCCCTGCAGCATTGGGATTGACAACTTCTAAACTCATTTGCTTTTTTCCCATATCTTAAATGTTTAAAATGTAAAAAGCTCCATGGAATGTAACTCTTAAACTTTGAAAATATTCCGATCGGGATCCCCGCCTATGGTGGGGGCACCATTAAACTCTAACCCAAGTCAGTAAAAAAATGGATCACTGACTTTTTACATTCTGACCTTGATTGCGCCCGGGTTTTTTAAACACCATTGCTAAAACCGGCCTTCACTCGGAGCTCAACACTAAGGTAAGTACGTTAGCAGAAAAACTCAACTGTTTTACGACCAGTAGGAGGATTGCAGCATAGCTGCCGCAACCGCCATTGCCCGCGTTGCCAGGGCATCGACAAGGAGTTGTGGGTGGAAGCACGCAAACAGGAACTGCTGCCTGTAAAATACTTTCATGTGGTGTTCACCGTTCCGCATAACCTGCTGGAACTGTTCCGGTTCAACCGCAAGCTGATGCACAACCTGCTGATCGAAAAATCGTGGGAGACCTTGTGCCTGTTTGCCCGCAACCCCAAGCTGCTCGGCGCACAGCCCGGGGCTATTGCGATTCTACACACCTGGGACCAGCAGCTCAGGTTCCATCCGCATGTGCATTTGATTGTTCCGGCAGGTGGCATAGATAAAAACGGCAGGTGGAAAAGCAGCAAACAGGATGGCAACTTTTTGTTTGATGTAAAGCAAATGTCGGCCGTGTTCAGTGCCCGGTTTGCAAAGAAACTGCGCAGGCTGAAACGGCAGGGAAAAATAGAAAAGCAGGTGCCGCGCGATCTGATCAAAAAGCCCTGGGTGGTGTATGCCAAACAGGCTTTTGGCTCACCGGAAAGTGTGGTGGAATACCTGGGACGGTATACCCACCGGGTGGCCATCTCCAATGCGCAGATATTGAATGTAACCGGGGGCCAGGTTACCTTTAGTTGGTGCGACCGCAAAAACGGCTACCAAAAGAAAACCGAAACCATCCCCGGGGTAGCGTTCCTGAAACGCTTTCTGGATCACATCGTCCCGCCTTACTTCAGGCGGATCCGTCATTTGGGGTTTTTGAGTTCACGAAACAAATGATTAGAGGCTAATTGTTGAACTAAACCCGCTATGCGGGAGCTTATTTTCCACCTAAAATAGGAATAGTTGGTGAGATCTGTTGATTTTGCTGCTCATTAATTTTAAACAAACTTATTATGAGCAGAAAATCTTACATGGAGCAGGCCTGCGAGGCTGTTCCCGAGTTTAAAACCATCAGCGAAAAGTTCCTTCGCAAGTACACCATTGCCGGCAAATCCGAGTCGTGCACTCGTAATTACCTGATGCAAGTATCCAAAATGGTGCTTCACTTCGAATGTTCACCTTTGGAGCTGTCGATTGACCAGATGGAAGAATACCTTTTCCATATCCGGCAAAACGAAAAGCCCAGCATGAGTTCGTTCAAGCACCTGGTGTACGGGCTGCGCACGCTGTTTTCGATGTTCAAAAACGAGAAGCTCTACCTGGCTCTGCCCCCGGTTTCCGGCAGTAAAGCGTTGCCTGTGGTGTTTTCCCAGGCCGAGATCAAGCTTATCCTGAAAACGCCCAAACTGTTAAAGCACCGGGCCTTGTTTGCCGTTGCCTACGATTGCGGCCTTCGGATTTCCGAGGTTATCAACCTGAAAATAACCGATATTGATTTTGACCGAAAACGGGTACACGTGCGCCAAAGCAAGCACAAAAAAGACCGTTACATCCCCGTTTCGCCACTCACGCTCAAAGGGCTGAAAGAATACCTTTCAACCTCGAACCCGCAGGCTTGGCTTTTCAACGGGAAGGTCCGCGGAAGTCAAATCAGCCGCGAAGGTATCCGCCATGCTTTTCGTTCATGTATCCAAAAGACAGGTATCCAAAAGGAAGTTTGTATCCATACCCTGCGGCACAGCTATGCCACGCACCTGCTGGAGATGGGGCTGGACATTGTAAGCGTAAAAAACCAGCTGGGGCATGCCGATATCGCCACCACCATGATGTATTTGCATATCGCCCGCTCGAACCCCAGGGCCGGGTTTGCGCCAATGGAAAAGCTCTACGGTTATGCTTCCCGGTAATACCCTGGGGGCAGTTGTTCGCAAGTTTTTACCCACCTTGTTAAAAGAAAGAGGCATTTCAAAATACCAGCTAAAGGTGCTGCAGGCTTTGTCTGTTTGCCGTACCCCCGAACTGGGAGGATCGGCCATGGTGTGTGGCGATTGCGGCTCGGTGCATTACGTGCTGCATAGCTGCCGCAACCGCCATTGCCCGCGTTGCCAGGGCATCGACAAGGAGTTGTGGGTGGAAGCACGCAAACAGGAACTGCTGCCGGTAAAATACTTTCATGTGGTGTTCACCGTTCCGCATAACCTGCTGGAACTGTTCCGGTTCAACCGCAAGCTGATGCACAACCTGCTGATCGAAAAATCGTGGGAGACCTTGTGCCTGTTTGCCCGCGACCCCAAGCTGCTCGGCGCACAGCCCGGTGCTATTGCAATTCTACACACCTGGGACCAGCAGCTCAGGTTCCATCCGCATGTGCATTTGATTGTTCCGGCAGGTGGCATAGATAAAAACGGCAGGTGGAAAAGCAGCAAACAGGATGGCAACTTTTTGTTCGATGTCAGGCAAATGTCGGAAGTGTTCAGTGCCCGGTTTGCAAAGAAACTGCGCAGGCTGAAACGGCAGGGCAAGATCAAAAAGCAGGTGCCGCGCGATTTGATCAAAAAGCCCTGGGTGGTGTATGCCAAACAGGCTTTTGGCTCACCGGAAAGTGTGGTGGAATACCTGAGAAGGTATACCCACCGGGTGGCCATCTCCAATGCGCGGATATTGAATGTAACCGGGGGCCAGGTTACCTTTAGTTGGTGCGACCGCAAAAACGGCTACCAAAAGAAAACCGAAACCATCCCCGGGGTAGCGTTCCTGAAACGCTTTCTGGATCACATCGTCCCGCCTTACTTCAGGCGGATCCGTCATTTGGGGTTTTTGAGTTCACGAAACAAAAAGCAAAGCCTTTCGGCTATCCGGGAAAACCTTGGGGTAGGGCTGCTGCGGACAACACCACTTTCGCGGGCGCAGATATTGGCCTTGCGTTTTGGCCCGCGGTCCCTGCTAAAATGCCGCGACTGCGGGGGAGAACTGCAATTGCTGGAAAACTATCCCAAAGAGCGCGCGCCGCCCGTCAATGTATTGTCAGGAATGTGATAATGCCTGTAAGTGTGGGATTTAAATTGATGCGCCAAAGGCGTAAACGGGAAAGCTGTGTCCATAATCAAAGAACCGGTGTTAAAACAGGCAGGCCTTGTTCAGAAACATCGCTAAACCTGCTGGTTTACTCCGGCGCATACCGGTTTCTTCTGCATAAAACCAAACTTCGCATCACGGAAACCCGAAAAATACGCATCGGGGGAATCCCAAAAAACGGATTGAAAACACTATACCCAAACAACTAATCGGCAAGTGGTTGCAAGCAGGACATGTTTAGTCCAACACAGCCTCCAATGCAAAGCGTGTGCAAGCAACGCTTTATTAGAGGCTAATTGTTCCGCCAGTATTTTATTTCTTTATTGCTTTTAGAATTCTATCTTCTTTAATCAAAACGTCTTTCATTAATAGCTGATAAGGAAATTGTTTGTGTTTTGATTCCCTGAATCCGTCAAGAATATTTACCAAAGAACCTGCTGTTATCAACGATAAATTTATTTCAAATTCTAAGTCGCAGTCGTTAACAAAATCATCGCTAAAATCGGGCGCAACAAGCAACGATTTTACAACATTTAAACCGTCCTTTTTTGCCAAGTCAACATATGATTTTATTTGCCTTGAAACAGAACTAAATTTATTATACCCGCTTTCTTTAACTGTTTTACATTCAATGATAATTATATCATCGTTCCCCAAATTTAAAACAAGGTCGATTTTGTTTTTTGCAGTATTCAGTTTTTTCTTTAAAGTTTCGTCAACATTGAAACCAAGTTGTTCGAATATTTTTTGTGTAAGACACTCAAACTTTAAACCTAATTCACTTTCTTTTATAACAATTCCATTTTCCCGTAATAAATTCAGATTTCGAAAACCGATTGCAACGTAATTTTCAATTAGTAGGTTTTCTGCGTCTTTGTACGCATCTAAAATATTTAGAACTAAATCTCCTCTTGATTTTAATTCTTTTGCTGCAATAAATGTTTTAAGGTCTTCTGTCGGTAAAATGTCGAGAACATCTCTCGGTTTTATGTTAAAGTCTAAAAGTGTGCTGCTGTTTAAAACAGTTTCTTCTGGCATTTCAAATTCTTTGAGCACTAACTTTCTAAATGACTTCAATTCTTCATTTATTTCTAAAAGTAGTTTTTCGTAACCTTCAACAGAAATACCAACTTTTTCATCGTGTTCAATTTCATTGAAGTATTGGATTATATTCTCAATTTTTTCTTCAAGTGTAACGCCTTTTAGGTTTGACGAAATTTTTAATCCTTTGCCCCAAACATCGTTTATTACTTTTTTTCTGTCGGTTAAATTTGTACCGTCTTTATGAATTCCATTTTTAAGCAAATTTGTAAATGAAATTCCTTCTTTAATTATTTGCTTAATTTTTGATTCGTAATCAAGTTCTCGAACATCAATATTGTGTTTACGGCAGATTAAATTTATCTGCGATTCTTTTAATGTTTTAAGAACACGGCGGAAATATTTATCTGCAATTTCTTTCTTCCTGATTTTACGTAAAACTCTAACAACTTCATCTGCAACATAAATCAAGTTGTTTTTCTTTGAATAAAATATTACTCCAATATTTTTTAAGAATGTAGTAACATTATCAATATCCGCTTTTTCAGGAGGAATAATTAAGTAGTTGATTAGTTTTACTTCTTCTTGCGATAATTCCAATTGATTTGTCAAAGTCAATAAAATTGACAATTCATCATCGGTTATTTTTGAATCTCTGTTATTTTCGTAGTCATTGTTATAAGCAGTTTCTACGCAAGCTTTGTAAATCTGATAATCACGTTTTCTTACGTCATCAATTTCCGATTTGTCCGCTTCCAATTGAGATTTTAATTCTCTCGTTTTCTTTTTAATATTCGCCAGCTCTTTTTCGTAAAGTCTGCCAAGCCAGTCTTGTTTTAAAATGTTGTTGCCGTCCTTAATTATTATGTCGATTAAAATATCTAATTGCGAAGTGGTATTAACAAATTCCGCTTTAACAGTTTCCGCAAATTCATCTTTAATTAAGTCGAAAACTCTGGCGATATTAATGCTGTCAACGCCTTTCAAATTGTTGCTGCTGTCTGAAAGTATTTTGTCAATTTCCTTGCTGTTTTTTGGATTGCAAGATTTTATATTGTCAATGATTTTTAGGAATGAATTTTTTTCAAGCGAGTTAACGTTGTCGAGGATTTTTTCAAGTTTCATGGTTATTGATTTTTGTAAGTACTTCAGTTATTTTAGAATCGAGGTTATCTATTTTCTTTTCCAGTTCATCGTTGTTGTCGCTAACCATTGAATCCACAAAGATTGAATTCACAATTGAAAGCCCGAAAATACCACCTGTTAAAACAACAAATATGAAATAAAGATAAGTGAAAAATGTTGCGGTTTTTGAGTAACCACTTATAATTTGTTCGGGAATTTCAAACCAGCCTTCAACGGTAAATATTTTAAAGGTTGAATACAGTGAAACCATCGGGTTTTTGAAATATTCGGAACCGCTGTTTTGAAAGAGATAAAACGAAAGTACACCGATTATAAAGATGTAAACAGCAAAACCTAAAAACACAAATACCGACGCTTTTAATGCTCGTTGAACGCCCGCAACTAATTCTCCAACATTTGGAATAAATTTAAAAAATCGGAATGCTTTGAAAACACGCATTATTCTGAACACGAGTAAGAAACTAAAATCGACAAAGTTTAAATTGAAAACGAAAGTTATTAGTGCAGGAATTGAAAGTAAAATAAGCACAAAATCAAGTTTGTTCCAATTCGATTCAAAATAGCCTTTAAAACCAAATTCTTTGCATTTGAAAATTAATTCGAGAATAAACAATGTTGTAATCGAATTGTCAATTATTGCCAAAATTTGCTTGTCGCTTTCTGACGGAAAATATGCTCCAATAAATAATATTACTGAATTCAAAAGAATCAGTCCGAGAATAAATTTATCGTTTAGAAAAAGTCTTTTAATCATATTATTTTAGTTGCGTCTCGGTTTTTTTTCAATATTGGCGGTAACGGTTGGCGGTATGAAATCGTTGGGGAGTACAGAGCCACTTCACTATCAAGGTACAACAAACTTTGATGCGAGAGATACAGTTTGCATAACTACCTAAACCCCAATGTTTTATACCGCGTGTTGTACGCTGGCCTTTATTATTTCTTAATATATCAGTTTCAATTTTAGCACAATGTTTCTCAGTCCGTGCGTTTGCGTGGGACGGGCTTGAAGGCTCTTTTGGCATTTTGGGATTGAGGGCAAGCCTCGTGTGAATGCCAAATGTGCCTGAGAGCGAAGGGATGGTGTGGGTTGAAATCATCTACTGTTTATCTTGATATTTAAGTCTTCTATTATTAAAAGCTTTCATTTTACCTTCAAGTATATCAACAATTGATTTATTGATATTAGGATTTTCAATTGCTCCACTAATATGAGAAACCAAGAACTCATTCTCTTTATCAATATTCATTCTAATTATCTGGTCAGCATCTGAAACAACTGCTAAGTTTGGATTATGGGTTACCATAATAATCTGTCTGTGCTTTTTTGCTTCTCGGATATAAGGAACTAAAATTTCACTTACACTTTGGTTATCTAAATTGTCTTCTGGTTGGTCTATTACCAAAGGTTTGTCATCTTTATCTAAAATCAGATAAAATATAAGCAATAAGCCGCCTCTTTCACCAGGTGATAATTCTTTTAAACCTTTACCATTTAACCGTAAATTATACCTAGGATTAAGATATTCTAATGAGTATAAATAATTTAGAAACTCCAATTTTGAATTCTCTTTATAATGAACATCCATGTTAATAATATCATTTACAAAATCAACCACCAAATTCTCTTTATCAAAATCATATTTAAGAGTTAATTCTCTCAAGTAATTATCATCTTTTTGATAGAAATCACCATATCTATTCACATAGTTACTAAAAAACGATTTGAAAAAGTTTATGTCGACCTCAAATGAGGTTTCAAGTGTGATTTTCTGGTCTGTTGAATATTCCGATAGCAAGTCTGTTATAGATTTTTTCATGCTATTGAAAATATCTTGTATTTCTTTCTTTTTTCTATAGATATCTTGTGTAATATTATTCCTTTCAATTTTCTTTTCTTCTATCTCACCGTCGAGTTCTTTTTCAATATAAATCTGCTCATGCTTATAAAAATTTAATGTATTTGCTATATTATTATCACCTTCTAATTCTTTTTTCCTGATTTCCCAATCCTTAAGTTTCTGCTGGTAATCGTGATAATCTTTAAATGGTTTTTCTAATTCACTTTCAATATCAGTTTTTTGCTTAACTAATTTCTCAATTTTTACAATTAGACTTATCTCATTATTATCATTGTCAGTAATTGAGACTTTGGAAAGAATATTTTCAATTTTAGTTAACTCAATTACCTTCTCATTCTTTTTAATCTTAATTAATTCCTTTTCATTTTTAAACTTCACGATTTTATCGATATCCAAACCATACTTTTTGAAAATCTCCATATGTTCAGATTTCCATTGTGAAATATACAATTCTAAATCTTTTGTGTCCTCGAAAAGCCTTTCTAATTCATACTTTTCAATCTCTATTATTTCTTGTTTTTTAGAATATTCTTCTATTTCATTTTGTAAGTAATTTATCTGTGAAGTTAATTTGGATATGTTTTCAGACTTAGCTTTTTGTTCCTCCGATAGTTCTTTGTCTTCTGAAGGATTTTTAACTGTTGTAATTACTTCTTTTATTTTAATATGTGCATCTAACTCCTCTTGCTTTCCTTTAATTTTATTAACGATAGACGTTTTGTAATCGATTGATTGCTTCCTACTTAATTCTATTATTTCAATATTAAGTTCTTTCAACTTAATAATAAAGTCATTTATTTCGTCATTAATTAGTTCGGTCTTATAATCAATAAAATCATGAAATGTATTTTTTGCCAACTTGTCCTTACTATCAACCCTAGAAAATACCACATTATTTAATTCTTCTCTGAAATTTGCATCTTCCTCAGTTGAGCATAAATCTTCAAAGAATTTTTGAGGAATATATTTTATTCTTTCATTGTCTGATAAGTCAATATTTTCAGAAAGCAATTTTGATTTATTAATGCCGTCATTCCAGTAAATAATTGCTTCAAAATTATCGGCATAACCTTTTTTGCAAAACTTACTTTTATTTAAAAAAGAAAATAATTTATCCTTTTGGTCTGTAATCGATACCTTTGAGTTGCCTAGCAATCCTAGGATATCAGCAATTGCACTTTTCCCTTTTCCTTTATTGCCAATTATTGCGCATAATCCATTATTAAATTCGATAGCAGTATTATCAAACCATTTTCCATTATTACCTTTATATGTATCAACTGGTTTTATGACAAGTTTATTAAAATATTTTGTAGGATTGTTATTAACTGTATCGAGAAACTGAGGACGTTTTCCTATAAATACCCTTTCTTCTGGCTCAAAAATAATCTGTCTTAATCCTTCAAAAGTAGTATCAGATTTTATCCAACAATAGCGCCCGAGGTTAGGTTCGTATAAGTGCTCAAAATCATGAGCGTCTGAACCCCAAATACATGGTTTTAGAGATTTGAATTCTTGTGTAAATTCTTCTGGGGTATCATGTTTTTTACCAAGACCAAATTGAATTGTATTTGGTGCTGATGTAAATAGAAAATTTGACTTTTGAATTAATGATTTTCTAATCATATGCCCTTGTCCAGACCATTTAATTTTTGACAAATCTTCATCGGAAGGAATTCCAATCAAATATTTATTCGAAAATCTGGTATCTTGAAGAATTTTAGAAATATCACTATGCTGTACGGTTGCTGTAAGCATTCCTGTGAATAAGGCATTTTGTCCGACGAACTCAGCTTGTTCTTTTTGCAATTTTTCACCTAATTCAATTAAATTGCTTTTCTTTAATTTTCGTGTGTTATCCTTTTCAAAAGGTAATGATTCATGCACGAAATCTAGTTCATGTAAAAAATGTTCTTCAATGTCCCTTATAGATACTTCGTTTGAGAAAATTACATGAAAGTTAATTCGCCTACTATCTATCAATTCGTGCAACCTGAATTCAATATTAGGTAATATCAATATCTTTTTAATACTTTCAATTTCTAAGTCTGAGAACAACTCTTTAAGTTTTTTCTCATTATTTAAGTAATCACTAATGATTTTCTTATAGCCATCTATTGTAAAGTAATCTGTAATTCCGATTACTGCGATTTTTTTCTCAATTGCACGTTTAAATATTTCTTTTACATAATTATCAAAGTCATTACCAAATCCATTATTTAAAACTGAAAACGGAGTATGGATATGTAAATCCCATTTCCTCCATATTGAACCTCTATCGTCATTCATAATTTTAGCATTTGGTGATATCATATTTGCAATGGTGCGTTGGGAAAAAAGCATGTGTTTGACAGCGAAGCGAAGCTTGCAGGGAAGGGCTGACAAACTCTTGCTTTTGTGTGTTGGGGTTTCTTAATATCTCTGTCTTTTTTTTACTCATCAATTTAGCACGATGTTTCATTCTTGGTGGCTTGCGTACAACGGTTTGTATATGCAAAGTAGGCTATTGTGGGTTATAAACTTATTTGAAGCGGCCCAAAGCCGTTGAATTTACTACTATTATGCCTATTTTGTATATACATTTGTTGAACTAAACCCGCTATGCGGGAGCTTATTGTTTTCTATTCTATCCATTGGCGATAGGTTGCCGCGTCTATTTAGCATCCAAAATCCTTTTTATTTAATTTGAGAATGAATACTGCCATTTAAAACAAATTTACTACATTTCAACCCTTCGATAAACAGAAGTAGTTCAATGTTTTTTTATGCCGTATATTTTCCTGTAATTCAGACCGATGAATGAAAAAAGTCGATTGAAAACACTATAAGCAAAAATTAACTGCCAAGTAGTTGAATCAGACAAGCAATGTTTAGTCCAACACAGCCTCCAATGCAAAGCGTGTGCAAGCAACGCTTTATTAGAGGCTAATTGTTGAACTAAACCCGCTATGCGGGAGCTTATTGTTTTCTATTCTATCCATTGGCGATAGGTTGCCGCGTCTATTTAGCATCCAAAATCCTTTTTATTTAATTTGAGAATGAATACTGCCATTTAAAACAAATTTACTACATTTCAACCCTTCGATAAACAGGAGTAGTTCAATGTTTTTTTATGCCGTATATTTTCCTGTAATTCAGACCGATGAATGAAAAAAGTCGATTGAAAACACTATAAGCAAAAATTAACTGCCAAGTAGTTGAATCAGACAAGCAATGTTTAGTCCAACACAGCCTCCAATGCAAAGCGTGTGCAAGCAACGCTTTATTAGAGGCTAATTGTTGAACTAAACCCGCTATGCGGGAGCTTATTTTCCACCTAAAATAGGAATAGTTGGTGAGATCTGTTGATTTTGCTGCTCATTAATTTTAAACAAATTTATTATGAGCAGAAAATCTTACATGGAGCAGGCCTGCGAGGCTGTTCCCGAGTTTAAAACCATCAGCGAAAAGTTCCTTCGCAAGTACACCATTGCCGGCAAGTCTGAATCGTGCACGCGCAATTACCTGATGCAAATCTCGAAAATGGTGCTTCATTTCGAATGTTCGCCTTTGGAACTATCCATTGACCAAATGGAGGAATACCTCTTCCATATCCGGCAAAACGAAAAGCCCAGCATGAGTTCGTTCAAGCACCTGGTGTACGGGCTGCGCACGCTGTTTTCGATGTTCAAAAACGAGAAGCTCTACCTGGCTCTGCCCCCGGTTTCCGGCAGTAAAGCGTTGCCTGGGGTGTTTTCCCAGGCCGAGATCAAGCTTATCCTGAAAACGCCCAAACTGTTAAAGCACCGGGCCTTGTTTGCCGTTGCCTACGATTGCGGCCTTCGGATTTCCGAGGTTATCAACCTGAAAATAACTGATATTGATTTTGACCGAAAACGGGTACACGTGCGCCAAAGCAAGCACAAAAAAGACCGTTACATCCCCGTTTCGCCACTCACGCTCAAAGGGCTGAAAGAATACCTTTCAACCTCGAACCCGCAGGCTTGGCTTTTCAACGGGAAGGTCCGCGGAAGTCAAATCAGCCGCGAAGGTATCCGCCATGCTTTTCGTTCATGTATCCAAAAGACAGGTATCCAAAAGGAAGTTTGTATCCATACCCTGCGGCACAGCTATGCCACGCACCTGCTGGAGATGGGGCTGGACATTGTAAGCGTAAAAAACCAGCTGGGGCACGCCGATATCGCTACCACCATGATGTATTTGCATATCGCCCGCTCGAACCCCAGGGCCGGGTTTGCGCCAATGGAAAAGCTCTACGGTTATGCTTCCCGGTAATACCCTGGGGGCAGTTGTTCGCAAGTTTTTACCCACCTTGTTAAAAGAAAGAGGCATTTCAAAATACCAGCTAAAGGTGCTGCAGGCTTTGTCTGTTTGCCGTACCCCCGAACTGGGAGGTTCGGCCATGGTGTGTGGCGATTGCGGCTCGGTGCATTATGTGCTGCATAGCTGCCGCAACCGCCATTGCCCGCGTTGCCAGGGCATCGACAAGGAGTTGTGGGTGGAAGCACGCAAACAGGAACTGCTGCCGGTAAAATACTTTCATGTGGTGTTCACCGTTCCGCATAACCTGCTGGAACTGTTCCGGTTCAACCGCAAGCTGATGCACAACCTGCTGATCGAAAAATCGTGGGAGACCTTGTGCCTGTTTGCCCGCGACCCCAAGCTGCTCGGCGCACAGCCCGGGGCTATTGCAATTCTACACACCTGGGACCAGCAGCTCAGGTTCCATCCGCATGTGCATTTGATTGTTCCGGCAGGTGGCATAGATAAAAACGGCAGGTGGAAAAGCAGCAAACAGGATGGCAACTTTTTGTTCGATGTCAGGCAAATGTCGGAAGTGTTCAGTGCCCGGTTTGCAAAGAAACTGCGCAGGCTGAAACGGCAGGGCAAGATCAAAAAGCAGGTGCCGCGCGATTTGATCAAAAAGCCCTGGGTGGTGTATGCCAAACAGGCTTTTGGCTCACCGGAAAGTGTGGTGGAATACCTGGGAAGGTATACCCACCGGGTGGCCATCTCCAATGCGCGGATATTGAATGTAACCGGGGGCCAGGTTACCTTTAGTTGGTGCGACCGCAAAAACGGCTACCAAAAGAAAACCGAAACCATCCCCGGGGTAGCGTTCCTGAAACGCTTTCTGGATCACATCGTCCCGCCTTACTTCAGGCGGATCCGTCATTTGGGGTTTTTGAGTTCACGAAACAAAAAGCAAAGCCTTTCGGCTATCCGGGAAAACCTTGGGGTAGGGCTGCTGCGGACAACACCACTTTCGCGGGCGCAGATATTGGCCTTGCGTTTTGGCCCGCGGTCCCTGCTAAAATGCCGCGACTGCGGGGGAGAACTGCAATTGCTGGAAACCTATCCCAAAGAGCGCGCGCCGCCCGTCAATGTATTGTCAGGAATGTGATAATGCCTGTCATTGTACGATTTAAATTGATGCGCCAAAGGCGTAAACGGGAAAGCTGTGTCCATAATCAAAGAACCGGTGTTAAAACAGGCAGGCCTTGTTCAGAAACATCGCTAAACCTGCTGGTTTACTCCGGCGCATACCGGTTTCTTCTGCATAAAACCAAACTTCGCATCACGGAAACCCGAAAAATACGCATCGGGGGAATCCCAAAAAACGGATTGAAAACACTATACCCAAACAACTAATCGGCAAGTAGTTGCAAGCAGGACATGTTTAGTTCAACACAGCCTCCAATGCAAAGCGTATGCAAGCAACGCTTGATTAGAGGCTAATTGTTGAACTAAACCCGCTATGCGGGAGCTTATTTTCCACCTAAAATAGGAATAGTTGGTGAGATCTGTTGATTTTGCTGCTCATTAATTTTAAACAAATTTATTATGAGCAGAAAATCTTACATGGAGCAGGCCTGCGAGGCTGTTCCCGAGTTTAAAACCATCAGCGAAAAGTTCCTTCGCAAGTACACCATTGCCGGCAAGTCTGAATCGTGCACGCGCAATTACCTGATGCAAATCTCGAAAATGGTGCTTCATTTCGAATGTTCGCCTTTGGAGCTGTCGATTGACCAGATGGAAGAATACCTTTTCCATATCCGGCAAAACGAAAAGCCCAGCATGAGTTCGTTCAAGCACCTGGTGTACGGGCTGCGCACGCTGTTTTCGATGTTCAAAAACGAGAAGCTCTACCTGGCTCTGCCCCCGGTTTCCGGCAGTAAAGCGTTGCCTGTGGTGTTTTCCCAGGCCGAGATCAAGCTTATCCTGAAAACGCCCAAACTGTTAAAGCACCGGGCCTTGTTTGCCGTTGCCTACGATTGCGGCCTTCGGATTTCCGAGGTTATCAACCTGAAAATAACCGATATTGATTTTGACCGAAAACGGGTACACGTGCGCCAAAGCAAGCACAAAAAAGACCGTTACATCCCCGTTTCGCCACTCACGCTCAAAGGGCTGAAAGAATACCTTTCAACCTCGAACCCGCAGGCTTGGCTTTTCAACGGGAAGGTCCGCGGAAGTCAAATCAGCCGCGAAGGTATCCGCCATGCTTTTCGTTCATGTATCCAAAAGACAGGTATCCAAAAGGAAGTTTGTATCCATACCCTGCGGCACAGCTATGCCACGCACCTGCTGGAGATGGGGCTGGACATTGTAAGCGTAAAAAACCAGCTGGGGCACGCCGATATCGCCACCACCATGATGTATTTGCATATCGCCCGCTCGAACCCCAGGGCCGGGTTTGCGCCAATGGAAAAGCTCTACGGTTATGCTTCCCGGTAATACCCTGGGGGCAGTTGTTCGCAAGTTTTTACCCACCTTGTTAAAAGAAAGAGGCATTTCAAAATACCAGCTAAAGGTGCTGCAGGCTTTGTCTGTTTGCCGTACCCCCGAACTGGGAGGATCGGCCATGGTGTGCAATGGTTGCGGCTCGGTGCATTATGTGCTACATAGCTGCCGCAACCGCCATTGCCCGCGTTGCCAGGGCATTGACAAGGAGTTGTGGGTGGAAGCACGCAAACAGGAACTGCTGCCGGTAAAATACTTTCATGTGGTGTTCACCGTTCCGCATAACCTGCTGGAACTGTTCCGGTTCAACCGCAAGCTGATGCACAACCTGCTGATCGAAAAATCGTGGGAGACCTTGTGCCTGTTTGCCCGCGACCCCAAGCTGCTCGGCGCACAGCCCGGGGCTATTGCAATTCTACACACCTGGGACCAGCAGCTCAGGTTCCATCCGCATGTGCATTTGATTGTTCCGGCAGGTGGCATAGATAAAAACGGCAGGTGGAAAAGCAGCAAACAGGATGGCAACTTTTTGTTTGATGTCAAGCAAATGTCGGCCGTGTTCAGTGCCCGGTTTGCAAAGAAACTGCGCAGGCTGAAACGGCAGGGCAAGATCAAAAAGCAGGTGCCGCGCGATTTGATCAAAAAGCCCTGGGTGGTGTATGCCAAACAGGCTTTTGGCTCACCGGAAAGTGTGGTGGAATACCTGGGACGGTATACCCACCGGGTGGCCATCTCCAATGCGCGGATATTGAATGTAACCGGGGGCCAGGTTACCTTTAGTTGGTGCGACCGCAAAAACGGCTACCAAAAGAAAACCGAAACCATCCCTGGGGTAGCGTTCCTGAAACGCTTTCTGGATCACATCGTCCCGCCTTACTTCAGGCGGATCCGTCATTTGGGGTTTTTGAGTTCACGAAACAAAAAGCAAAGCCTTTCGGCTATCCGGGAAAACCTTGGGGTAGGGCTGCTGCGGACAACACCACTTTCGCGGGCGCAGATATTGGCCTTGCGTTTTGGCCCGCGGTCCCTGCTAAAATGCCGCGACTGCGGGGGAGAACTGCAATTGCTGGAAACCTATCCCAAAGAGCGCGCGCCGCCCGTCAATGTATTGTCAGGAATGTGATAATGCCTGTAAGTGTGGGATTTAAATTGATACGCCAAAGGCGTAAACGGGAAAGCTGTGTCCATAATCAAAGAACCGGTGTTAAAACAAGCAGGCCTTGTTCAGAAACATCGCTAAACCTGCTGGTTTACTCCGGCGCATACCGGTTTCTTCTGCATAAAACCAAACTTCGCATCACGGAAACCCGAAAAATACGCATCGGGGGAATCCCAAAAAACGGATTGAAAACACTATACCCAAACAACTAATCGGCAAGTGGTTGCAAGCAGGACATGTTTAGTCCAACACAGCCTCCAATGCAAAGCGTATGCAAGCAACGCTTGATTAGAGGCTAATTGTTAGAACTCGTTTTTTATTCTTTCAATAACTTATCAATCTTTTCTTTTACCTCACTAGGTCTTAAATGAGAACCTTTTTCAACAATAACCCCTTTTTTATCAATTAGAAAATAATAAGGAATCCCATTCACTTCAAAAACTTTAACAATGTCCGTGCTTTGTTCCTTTGTCAAATAATAATGTTGACCAGTTAGTTGCAGTTCAGCGAGGGATGCCTTCCATAGTTTTTCCTCAGAGTTTAGACACATGTATACAAAGGCAACATCTTTCGCATCCATTTTTTTCATTAATTCTTTTGAATTCGGCATTTCTGATATGCAAGGTCCACACCAAGTTGCCCAACAGTCAAGATATATAACTTTACCTTTATTCGATTGCATAATACTATCCATAATCTGTTTTGCTGACGAATTAGCAATTTTTTTCAACATTGCGTCAGATGCTATCTGGGGATTCTCTAATCGTTCTTTTATTTGGTTGTACTTTTCCAGCAAAGGTTCTATTAAAAAGGGTTCTTTAATATTTGATTCAATTACATTTCGATATTTTTCAAAAAGTTTAATGTCTGATTTTTCAAAATTTTGACTTACTAATTCAGTTAGTATCATTTGTTGTAGAAGAGAGTCTGGTGTGTGTTTAATAATACCAAAAACTTTTAATGAATCCATTACATTACTTGGTGCAGCAATGTATCCGTTGTTTGATTTATATTTTTGATTTTCTAGTTCTTCCCACAAATTATTTCGAACATAACGGTAATGAAATCGATTAATAAAATTTGATAAAGCATAACCACTTATAAACATTGATTCTGATAAAGGTAATCGTTTTTTTAGGCTGTCATAGTAGGAGATTGGAACCGACCATTCTTTGTTATTGAGGTTATTTGCTCTTTTATGGTCTTCTGGATAAAAGGCTATCCCATTATAGTATTCATTATCAAGATAAGTTTTTGCCCAAATCTTAGTTTCCTTTTTTGGATTAACATCAGTTACAAATTGATTGTATAATTTGCTCCTAATATTTTGCAGAGAATCTAAGTAGCTTATATACTCATCCTTCTCGAATTCTTTAACAGCTTTTTTTTTTGCATCCCAGTCGTAATGCATTGGGCTTGAAAAATACATCAATTGAAACTTTGCAGCATCTTGATTCTGTGTTACAGCATTTCCTCCAAACTTTATTGACTTTAATAACTCAGGGCGCTGTTGGGGGATTCCATCAAATTCAACATAAATACTATCACCTGGATGAGTTAGAACTAGAAAATTTGTTTTGTATTGAACCCATACATCTGTAGGAGTGTAACTTTCGAAGGTAGCAGTAAAATAACCGAGACTGTCCAAATTTTCATGAATTTGCAATGTACCTAATCCTAAGCGATTCACACTTAAATGTACATTTAGATTTTCAGGATTGAAGTTTAATACTTTCCCAGATATTGTTACTCGTCCAGGGACTTTATAATTGTTTCTTACTGTACAAGAAATTACTGTTACAATTATTAAGAAAAGATGGAGTGTTTTTTTCATTACCTATGATATTCGTTTAAATGAGCTCTAACGTTTAGTATATGCAAAGTAGGCGATTGCGGGTTTCAAACTTATCAAACTGTTGTAATTTTGAAGCGGGCTACAACCCTTGAATTTACAGCTGTTTCGCCTATTTTGTATATACATTGTTGAACTAAACCCGCTATGCGGGAGCTTATTTTCCACCTAAAATAGGAATAGTTGGTGAGATCTGTTGATTTTGCTGCTCATTAATTTTAAACAAATTTATTATGAGCAGAAAATCTTACATGGAGCAGGCCTGCCAGGCTGTTCCCGAGTTCAAAACCATCAGCGAAAAGTTCCTTCGCAAGTACACCATTGCCGGCAAATCCGAGTCGTGCACGCGTAATTACCTGATGCAAGTATCCAAAATGGTGCTTCACTTCGAATGTTCGCCTTTGGAGCTGTCGATTGACCAGATGGAAGAATACCTTTTCCATATCCGGCAAAACGAAAAGCCCAGCATGAGTTCGTTCAAGCACCTGGTGTACGGGCTGCGCACGCTGTTTTCGATGTTCAAAAACGAGAAGCTCTACCTGGCTCTGCCCCCGGTTTCCGGCAGTAAAGCGTTGCCTGTGGTGTTTTCCCAGGCCGAGATCAAGCTTATCCTGAAAACGCCCAAACTGTTAAAGCACCGGGCCTTGTTTGCCGTTGCCTACGATTGCGGCCTTCGGATTTCCGAGGTTATCAACCTGAAAATAACCGATATTGATTTTGACCGAAAACGGGTACACGTGCGCCAAAGCAAGCACAAAAAAGACCGTTACATCCCCGTTTCGCCACTCACGCTCAAAGGGCTGAAAGAATACCTTTCAACCTCGAACCCGCAGGCTTGGCTTTTCAACGGGAAGGTCCGCGGAAGTCAAATCAGCCGCGAAGGTATCCGCCATGCTTTTCGTTCATGTATCCAAAAGACAGGTATCCAAAAGGAAGTTTGTATCCATACCCTGCGGCACAGCTATGCCACGCACCTGCTGGAGATGGGGTTGGACATTGTAAGCGTAAAAAACCAGCTGGGGCATGCCGATATCGCCACCACCATGATGTATTTGCATATCGCCCGCTCGAACCCCAGGGCCGGGTTTGCGCCAATGGAAAAGCTCTACGGTTATGCTTCCCGGTAATACCCTGGGGGCAGTTGTTCGCAAGTTTTTACCCACCTTGTTAAAAGAAAGAGGCATTTCAAAATACCAGCTAAAGGTGCTGCAGGCTTTGTCTGTTTGCCGTACCCCCGAACTGGGAGGTTCGGCCATGGTGTGTGGCGATTGCGGCTCGGTGCATTATGTGCTGCATAGCTGCCGCAACCGCCATTGCCCGCGTTGCCAGGGCATCGACAAGGAGTTGTGGGTGGAAGCACGCAAACAGGAACTGCTGCCGGTAAAATACTTTCATGTGGTGTTCACCGTTCCGCATAACCTGCTGGAACTGTTCCGGTTCAACCGCAAGCTGATGCACAACCTGCTGATCGAAAAATCGTGGGAGACCTTGTGCCTGTTTGCCCGCGACCCCAAGCTGCTCGGCGCACAGCCCGGGGCTATTGCGATTCTACACACCTGGGACCAGCAGCTCAGGTTCCATCCGCATGTGCATTTGATTGTTCCGGCAGGTGGCATAGATAAAAACGGCAGGTGGAAAAGCAGCAAACAGGATGGCAACTTTTTGTTTGATGTCAAGCAAATGTCGGCCGTGTTCAGTGCCCGTTTTGCAAAGAAACTGCGCAGGCTGAAACGGCAGGGAAAAATAGAAAAGCAGGTGCCGCGCGATCTGATCAAAAAGCCCTGGGTGGTGTATGCCAAACAGGCTTTTGGCTCACCGGAAAGTGTGGTGGAATACCTGGGAAGGTATACCCACCGGGTGGCCATCTCCAATGCGCGGATATTGAATGTAACCGGGGGCCAGGTTACCTTTAGTTGGTGCGACCGCAAAAACGGCTACCAAAAGAAAACCGAAACCATCCCCGGGGTAGCGTTCCTGAAACGCTTTCTGGATCACATCGTCCCGCCTTACTTCAGGCGGATCCGTCATTTGGGGTTTTTGAGTTCACGAAACAAAAAGCAAAGCCTTTCGGCTATCCGGGAAAACCTTGGGGTAGGGCTGCTGCGGACAACACCACTTTCGCGGGCGCAGATATTGGCCTTGCGTTTTGGCCCGCGGTCCCTGCTAAAATGCCGCGACTGCGGGGGAGAACTGCAATTGCTGGAAACCTATCCCAAAGAGCGCGCGCCGCCCGTCAATGTATTGTCAGGAATGTGATAATGCCTGTCATTGTACGATTTAAATTGATGCGCCAAAGGCGTAAACGGGAAAGCTGTGTCCATAATCAAAGAACCGGTGTTAAAACAGGCAGGCCTTGTTCAGAAACATCGCTAAACCTGCTGGTTTACTCCGGCGCATACCGGTTTCTTCTGCATAAAACCAAACTTCGCATCACCGAAACCCGAAAAATACGCATCGGGGGAATCCCAAAAAACGGATTGAAAACACTATACCCAAACAACTAATCGGCAAGTGGTTGCAAGCAGGACATGTTTAGTCCAACACAGCCTCCAATGCAAAGCGTGTGCAAGCAACGCTTGATTAGAGGCTAATTGTTGGTAGCCGTGTTTTATTTGTCAATCAATTAATTATAAAACTATATGTAATCAATTAATTACTTTATGTAACTTATAGTTGCTTTTATGTAATCCATACATTACATTTGTGTCGTAATCTTAAAACATAAATGTATGAAAACGAAATTTCTTTTTCCTAATCAATTCAAACGAATCGGTTGGATTTTATTAATTCCTTCCACAATCCTTGGGGTTTTAATCATTTTTTTTGATTTTAAATTAAAATTCCTTGATTCAAAGGTTTTTACAATTTACTCAAAAGAGTTATTCGCGGAGACTCCAACATTTCTTGGATTCGTTAAAGGTAATTATGCAGCTACAATTGTAGGAATCCTATTTTTGATAGGCGCAATCTTTGTTGCATTTTCTAAAGAAAAACATGAGGACGAATTTGTTGCAAAAATTCGTTTAGAATCACTAGTTTGGGCTATCTATATTAATTATACTATTCTTGCCTTATGCTTTTTATTCTTCTTTAGCACTGAGTTTTTACTTGTTATGATATTCAATATGTTTACGATTTTAATCTTTTTTATAATCCGCTTTTACTATGTCCTTTATAAGTCAAATAAATCCTTGAGCCATGAAAAATAATCTAAAAGTTGAACGAGCAATTAAAAATATAACTCAGGAAGAATTGGCTAAAAAGATTGGCGTGACCAGACAAGCAATCAACTCAATTGAACTAAATAAATATGTTCCATCTACAATCCTTGCACTAAAATTGTCTCAATACTTTAACAAAACTGTCAATGAACTTTTTTCACTCGAAGAATCAGACTAATCTATCTAAATCAGCCCTATCATCAACGGTAGGGCTTTTTTTAACATGGCTACCAACGTTCTAGTATATGTACAAGTACATATATTCCACTATTGTACGGGCTGTTAATTCCCTGTTCAACAGGGGTAGTAAAGCTAATATTTTTGAATTACAATAAGTCATCCAATAAGTTTTTAAATTTGAATTGTCCGTTCGTTACATGAGTATATTGTTGGGTTGTTTTAATGCTTTCGTGCCCCATCCATTCCTGGATGTAGCGAATGTCAATGCCTTGTTCAATATGGTGGGTTGCAAAGCTGTGTCGTAAAATGTGTGGGTAAACCCGCCTGCGGATACCTGCGCTTCTTGCAACTTGTTTGATGACGCTCCAAACCGATTCGGGACTGTAAGTGCCTCCTTTCTGGCCTTCAAATAAGTAGGTACGGGTTGAGAATTCAGAGTGATAATCCCGGAGCATCGCAAGTAGGCTGTGCGGAAAACTAACATATCGGTCCTTATCGCCCTTGGCTCCTCTGATCCGAATCATCATCCGCTTCGAATCAATATCCTCTAACTTCAAATTTATTGCTTCCGATCTGCGTAGCCCGCAAGTATAAATTATGGCGATCAAACATTTATGTTTTTTATTTTCCGCCACGTCCAACATTGCCTTTATTTCCTCTTTGCTCAATACCTCGGGTAAATGACGGCCTTTGCGGGGGCGCTCAATATCATAGTATTCCTTTGTTCTTCCCAACACTTTCTCATAATAGAATTTGATGGCGTTGATCCGCTGGTTTTGTTGGCTGGCTGAAATTCCTTTTTCGCGAATTAGCCACAGAATATATCTGCTAATCTGATCTTTCGTAACCTCCTTCAAATCATATTTCCGGAACATGGTTGCGAAATCGCGCATATAACTGATGTAAATCTTTTGCGTATTCGTGCTGTATCGCTTCTGCTCCAGTATCTCCCGGTAGCCTTCAGGAAGTTCAACTTTTGCCTGCTTACCTGTATTCACCTTGCCCGCTTTAGCATCATGATCGGCATCGGTCACAGTAGCCTTCACCCCCGAATAGTCCACCCAGGCCTTCCCGCGGAATGCTTCAAAAAAACGGTGCAAATCAAATTGCTTCTTCGGGATATACCAGCTTTTCATAGTCTGGCTCCACTTGCAGCCCTCCAGTTGTTTAACTGCCGCAGCCAATTCCGCATCGAAGTCAAACAGAAGTTGTACAACCGGTTGTCCATTGTGTATAATCTGGCTTAGCTTGATTTTCTTTATTGGTGTCAAAATGCCGGTTTTTATTTCAGTCCCACAAGTTATGTAATTATACAGTACAAATCAGTCAATCGGGCATAATTTAGTTTCATTCAAAATAAGCGGAGAAGATTCACCATTTGCAGAATAATTGGGCAAAGCAATAGCCCCGCCGGAGTGGGCAGCTAAACCTGCGTATGCGTGCAACCAAATCTACGTCCGTATGTAATGAAATTTTCACACACTCTAAACACTGCTTACATACGTGTGTAATTCATTTTTCACACACTGTAAGTACTGCTTTCACGGTGTAAAGTTTTATTTTCATACGTATGAAAGTTTACATACGTACTTCTAAAGATTTACTTCCGCACGTGTATAGACTTATTCCGGCACATATATGTAATTAGCAGGCTACTTTCGGGATTGCCGTTGCAAGCGGCTGCTAGCCCACCCCTCATTTCGTAGCGTAATCTTGTCCATCTTATAACCTTTTAAAACCTGTTCAGACATTATCCCCAATCAAGAGGACGGAAGGGCAAATTCAGGCCAGCTGAACACCTGCCTTGCGCATATCCGGGAGAACGGGTATGTCCGGAAGAGCGGGGCATTATTCCGTTTCAATCCTCATTTCAAAATCAAAAAGTTCTTTGGGTTGTATGCCAAGTCCTTTAGCCAATTCTAAAATAGTGGACAATTGAATGTTTCTTTTCCCTTTTTCAATTTTGCGGATATCACTATGATCTAAATTACAATTCTGGGCAAGTTGCCGGAAACTAAGTTTTTGCTCTGTTCTAAAATGCTCCAAACGCTTTCCAAAAAGATGGAGAAATTCATTTTTATCATCAAAAATTACCATAATAGAAATAGTTAAATGGCAATTTCAGCAGATTGAAGAAAAATAACGTGGGTGATATTACCCACGTTTGATAAAAATCATTACATTTGGCAAAATTACATTGTAAAGATGTAGTTTTGCGATTCTTCGATAGATAAAAATATTAGAAGCATTCGCACTTTAAGTCTCGCAACGAAAACTGGTAATTTTCAACGGAGGAGACAAAATAAGTGAAGGTGCTCACGTCATATCGTTACGATATTGGCGTGGGCCTGCTTATCCTCCATGGGTATACCAGTCCCTCGTTGCGGTAAGTCAGGTTCCACGCCTTTTTTTATGGCCACGCCTGAGCTTACCGGTTTTGGCATACGGCTTTACCGCCTCCCCATTACACGAGACACCAACTAGTTTTTAACCTTTAAAAAACCAGCGTGTCATGCCTCATTTCAAGCATCTTTTATCTCCCCAACGGGCCCCCTGAGAATAGGGGCGCACGTGAATGATCTCCGCCTTTAAACCTTTAAGGTTTCGAAAAACCTTAAAGGTTTGGGGAAACACCAATCCGAACAATCTAAAAAATCATAAAAGTATGAAACCGATTTTCTGCTTCATGGCATTGCTATGCCTATTCCGAACCGGAAGGAACGAAGTCACGAGGGTGAGAGGGGGAGAACTCACGAGGGGGCGAAGGCGCGAACTCACGAGGGTGAGAGGGGGAGAACTCACGAGGGGGCGAAGTTACGAAGTCACGAAGGGGCGAAGGGGAGAAGACATTTATCAGATAACGAATTTGTGCGTTCGTGTGTTCCTGCGTTCCTGCGTTCGTGTCTTGTCGTCTTTGTGGCTTGGTGTTCAGTCTGAATTACTGCCTTTTTCGAAGGGCTAATCAATAATTAATTACCAACTAAAATCAATTGAAAAATGAAGAAAACGCGAAAAAAACGAATGTGTATTTATGGAATAACCTTGTGCTTATTCCTGTTGATGAACCCGGGTTTCCTGGCGGAGGCTGCCGATACGCCAGTTATACGCGCCGGAGATTCCGGGGCAAGCCCGGAGGGGGTGCAGCAAGACCGCCGCACCATTAGTGGTAAGGTAACCGACCAGCAGGGCCAGCCGCTGCCGGGTGTTACGATTGTTGTTCGTGGAACGATGTCGGGCGTTATTACCGGCGCCGACGGAAGCTACACGGTGCCTGATGTTCCCAATGATGCCACGCTGGTGTTTTCGTTTGTGGGGATGAAAACACAGGAGCTGCCGGTGGCTGGCAAAACACGCCTTGATGTGGTGCTGACCGAAGCAACCATTGGACTGGAGGAGGTGGTTGCCGTGGGGTATGGCACACAAAAGAAGCTGGAACTGACCAGTGCCGTTTCAAGTGTTAAATCGGACGATTTTGTCAAGGGTTCGTCAACCGACGCGGCCCAACTCATTAAAGGACAGGTGGCGGGCGTAAGCATTATCAATCCCGATGCCAACCCGACCAGCACTTCCCAGATCGTTCTAAGAGGGGTGACCACCCTGGCCGCCGAAACACAACCCCTGATCCTGATCGACGGCATACCGGGCTCCCTGACCGATGTCGCGCCCGAAGATATTGAATCGGTCGATATCCTGAAGGATGGCTCTGCCGCCGCTATTTACGGCACCCGCGGAACGAACGGGGTGGTTTTGATCACTACCAATAAAGCAAGGCTGCAAACTGCCGCGATTGTGGAATGGAGCAGCTACATGGCCATTCAATCGATCACAAAATCGCTCCGCTTCATGAACGCTTCGGAATACCGGGAGCTGGTGGCACAAAATAAACCAGGGGCGATTGACTACGGATCGGATACCGATTGGATTGACGAAATTTTCCGCACACCCGTTTCCCATACCCATAATGTCAGCATGAAAGGGGGGAATGCCCAAACCAGCTACATCATGAATGTCAATTACAAATCGCTTCAGGGACTGATGCTGAAGTCGGACAACGAGGTATTTAATGCCCGCATGGAAGCCAATCACACCATGTTTGACGGGAAACTTAAGATCAACGGGAATATCATGGGATACGACCAGAAATATTTCTCGGGTGGCGACGGATATAGCTGGAGGGGAGATGTTTACCGCAATGCCCTCATCTATAACCCAACCGACCCGGTCAAGGATGAAGGGGGGAACTGGACCGAGCATCCCGACATGAACAATTATGCCAACCCGGCATCGCTTATCAGGGAAACCGCCGGTGAAATCAGGGTGACCAATTTTAAGCCTTTCGGATCCGTCAGCATACTTCCCCTGGACGGATTAACACTGAAAGCACTGGCATCGCACGACATTTACAACAAAACCGCCGGTTATGCCGAGTCTTTCGACCATATCAACAGCATCAAAAACAGCCGGACAGGGTTTGCATCGCGGGGAACGACACGGACCGTTGACGACCTGCTTGAAATTACCGGCAACTATATCCGGTCGTTTGGCAACCACAACGTCAATTTTCTGGCTGGGTACAGTTTCCAGAAGTACCTCTATGAGTTCTATTGGATGAACAACTATGACTTTTCGAGCGGCCAGTACACCTGGAATAACCTGTCGGATGGCGCAGCGCTGGCAAAAGGGAATGCGGGCATGGATTCAAATAAAAGTTCATCAAAACTGGTCAGTTATTTTGGCAGGGCAAATTACAACTACAGGAACAAATACCTGTTTATGGCCAGCATCCGCTACGAAGGATCAAGCAAGTTTGGGAAAGATCACAAGTGGGGGGCTTTCCCGGCTGTTTCCGCGGGCTGGAACATCATCAATGAACCATTCCTGGAAAACTGGAAACCAATGGTCAGCGCCCTGAAAATCAGGGGCGGTTTTGGAATAACCGGTACTGCACCCTCCGACTCCTATTCATCGTTGAGCCGTCTTGCCACCGGAACCAAATACCAATACAACGGCGAGTGGACGTCTACGGTCTATCCTTCATCGAATGCCAATCCCGATCTGAAATGGGAAAAGAAGGAAGAGATCAACCTTGGTTTGGAAATCGGCATCTTCGATGACCGGCTTACCGCCAATGTTGATTTCTATAAACGAACGACCAGGGACCTGCTTTGGGACTATATGGTCGCCACCCCGCCTTATTTGTACAGTACGGTATTGGCAAACGCCGGGAAAATGGAAAACCAGGGGCTGGAACTGGGGATAGCGGCAAGTCCGGTACAAGGGCCCGGGCTGAACTGGAAAACAGCCGTTAACTTTTCAACAAATAAAAATAAGGTAGTCTCCTTGTCGAGCGACCAGTACCACCTGTCGGGCGGATATTTTGACACCGGTTCAACAGACGAACCTATCCAAAGTACAACCCACCGGGTAGAAGAAGGGAAAAAGATCGGCAATTTTTATGGTTACAAAACGGTTGACATTGACGACGATGGTTATTGGATCATTGAAGGGGCAGACGGCAATCCCAAACCCATAGCCGAACAGGAACCGGAAGACAAAAAAATACTGGGGAACGGCCTGCCAAAATATTATCTGAACTGGAACAACACCATCAATTATAAACGGTTCGACCTGAATGTCACCATGAGGGGGGCTTTTGCCTTTCAGATCCTGAATATGACCAAGATGTTTTATGCGGTTCCTGTGAGCCTCACCCGGGGAAACGTGATGCAATCTACCTACGGCAAAGTTTATGGGAAAACGCCGTTAAATGACTTTCAGGAACTCCAGTATGTAAGCTATTTTATCGAGGATGGCGACTACTGGAAAATCGACAACATTACGATCGGATATACCTTCAATTTAAAGAACAGGCCGGTCAACCACCTGCGTGTTTATGTTTCCGGTTCAAACATGTTCACCGTTACCGGTTACAGCGGGATTGACCCTGAAGTAAACAGTGTGGGCCTGTACCCCGGGAATGATGACCGGGACCGGTATCCCTCCACCCGGACTTATACTTTTGGATTTTCAGTTAAATTTTAAAAAGAAACAATCATGAGGATCATAATCAAAAAACTATTGCCGGCAATATTCCTGTTGTTTACCGCTTGTAACGATCTTACCGAAACGGTTTATTCCGACATCACTGAAGACAGTTACAGCTATTCGGAAAATGACATTGCCGCCCTTATTGGCCCTGTTTACAGCAACATGCGCAGCCTGGGGGGTTATACCAATTACCAGGCTGTACAGGAAATGACAACCGACCAGCTTGTTATGCCAGCCAATGCATCGGGCTGGGACGACGGCGGGATCTATAAGAAGATGCACCTGCATACCTGGACTTCCGAAGCGGTACAGGTAAAAAACCTTTGGAATACCCTGTTTCAAGGGGCCATACATGCCAACAGGATTATTGCCCAGATTGAAGAAGGGACAATCCCTTTTTCTTCGGAAACCAGCAAGGCATCTTATCTTGCCGAGATGACCGTTGCCCGTGCATTCTATTATTGGCTTTTGACCGATAACTTCGGAGACGTGCCCTTTGTCACAACAACCGCACAGGAACTGCCGCTAAAGACAGGACGGCAAACGGTTTACGCGGCTATTGTGGCCGATATAAAACGGGTAACCGACCAATTAAGCCCGGAAAACAATACTGTGATGTACGGCCGCTTTAACAAATGGGCAGCAAAAACATTGCTGGCCAACCTGTACCTGAATGCCGGTGTATATACCGGCACCACGGCATGGAACGAATGCCTGTCCGAATGCAATGACATTATTGCCTCGGGCAGGTATAGCCTGGAGACAAACTATGCGGATTGTTTTGACGCAGCCAACGAGTCCTCGGTGGAAACTGTCTTTGCCATCCCCAATGATGAAATCAACGGGAGCGGCATGCATATCAATTATACACTGCACGCGGCATCGAAAGAGAAGTATAACCTAAGGACAACACCCTATGGGGCAGGATGCGGAAAAGCAGTTTCGCAGTTTATCGATACGTATGATCCGGACGATTCACGTATTGACGACACTTGGGAACATGGACCGCAGTTTGATGACGATGGTGTGACCCCGCTTTTGTGTACGTACGACCGGGCAGGACAACAACTGAATTATTCGAAAGGCCTTCCCAACGGCTTATATACCGCCGAAGATGAAGGATACCGCATCATCAAGTTCAGGCCCGAAATGAATGCTGCCTATAACATGAACAACGACTTCCCCTTTTTCCGTTATGCACAGGTATTGATGATGAAAGCGGAATGCCTGTTAAGGATGGGAGAAGCTGACGCTGCCGCGGCGATTGTGACCGAGATCAGGCAAAGGGCCTTCAAAAACAAGCCGGCCAAAGCCGTGGTTACGGGGCAGCAGCTCGCGGGCAACAGCCGCTACCAGTACGGCTATGTTGAGAATTACAATATCACGGCACCGGGAGATCAGGGCAGCATTGAATTTGGCGGCCTTTATGACGAGCTGGGATACGAGTTCGCCTGTGAATACTGGCGCCGCAGGGATATGGTACGGTTTGGGACGTACACGGCTAAAAGCTGGCTGTCGCATGTGCCACAGGGCAGCTACCGTTCGGTATTTCCAATCCCGCAAACGGCACTGGATACCAATCCGAACCTGGACCAGCATCCCGATTACCAATAATTCATTGATACGGCCAGGCAAGGAGCATTTTTCACTGCCTGGCCGTATATTTAAAGTAAAAATTAATCATTCAAATGATAAACCATGAAAAAAAACATTTTCATACTTTTAGCAACCATCTTCTATGGCTGGCCGGCCGTGGCCCAGACATACCAGTTACAACCGGTGCCTTTTAACCAGGTCAGTATTACAGACAACTTCTGGACTCCCCGTTTAAAAGCCCATGCCGATCAGACCCTGCAGGCCTGCATTGCGCAGATGCAGGATTCGACCAAACGCATCAGCAACTTTGAAAAGGCTGCCGGCATGAAAGCGGGCAAGCATGAAGGAATTTATTTTGACGATTCGGACGTGTATAAAGCCATGGAGGGCATTGCCTATTCGCTGATCAATAATCCCAACGCGGCATACGAAGCTTTGCTGGACAAATGGATCGGGCTAATTGTGAAGTCGCAGCAGCCGGATGGCTACCTGAATACCTATTTTACGCTGAACCTTCCAGACCAGCGGTGGACCGATATGGATAAGCATGAAATGTACTGTGGCGGACATATGGTCGAAGCGGCCATTGCACATTACCAGGCCACGGGAAAAAGAACTTTTCTGGATGTGGCAATCCGGTTCGCCAATCACCTGGACAGTACTTTCGGACCGGGCAAACGCCATTGGGTAGCGGGACACCAGGAGATCGAACTGGCCCTGGTGAAACTGTACCATGTGACCGGGGAGAAAAAATACCTCGACCTTGCCCACTGGCTGCTTGAAGAAAGGGGGCACGGGCATGGCAGGGGAGGCATCTGGAGCAATGCAAAAATGGGGCCTGCCTATTGCCAGGATGATGTGCCGGTTTCGGAGATCAGCGATATTAAAGGGCATGCCGTGCGGGCGATGTACCTGTTTGCGGGGATGGCCGATGTGGCCGCCGAAGAAAATATTCCCGGGTACGTGGAGGCCCTCAACCGGGTATGGGAAGATGTGGTTTACCGGAATATGTATATTACCGGCGGCATTGGCTCATCAAAACATAACGAAGGATTTACCGAAGATTATGACCTGCCCAACAAAACCGCTTATTGCGAAACCTGCGCTTCTATCGGGATGGTTTTCTGGAACAACCGGATGAACCTGCTCTCGAAAGATGCCAAATATGCGGATGTGATGGAGCGGTCGCTTTATAACGGTGTGCTGCCGGGCGTATCGCTCGAAGGCGACCTGTTTTTTTACGTGAACCCGCTGGAATCGGACGGGGACCATCACCGCCAGCGCTGGTTTGGCTGTGCCTGCTGCCCGAGCAATGTCTCCCGTTTTATTCCGTCGATTGGCAGCTATATCTACTTAAAGAACGATCAGGAGCTGTTTGTCAACCTGTACATGGGCAATGAAGCTGAACTGGAGATGGGCAAAACAAAAGTGAAATTGGAACAAACGACTGATTATCCCTGGGACGGGAAGGTTGTCCTGGCTGTCGATCCGGCCTCGCCGGTCAGTTTTGGCTTGAAAATGAGGATACCGGGCTGGTGCAAAGGTTTCCGGGCCTCGGTGAATGGGGAAACAGTCCCTGCGGTTAAAAAGGAAGACGGCTATTTGGGCATTGAAAGGAAATGGAAGAAGGGCGACCAGGTGAGCTTATGGCTGGATATGCCTGCCGGGCTGGTCGCGGCCGATCCCCGGGTGAAGGAAAACCTTGGGAAACGGGCCGTTCAGCGGGGGCCGCTGGTGTATTGCCTGGAGCAGGAGGACAACACGGATTTGGATGAAGCAGCAGTTGATGAACACATGCAGTTTACCACAGTCCAGGGTGCCAGGAAACTGGAAGGAATGAAAATCCTGAAGACGAAACCGAATGGACAAGGACTGACCTTCATCCCGTACTTTGCTTGGGATAACCGTAATGCCGGGAGAATGAAGGTCTGGGTCGATCTTGGGACAAAACATTAACAGGATTGCCTGATTGCTTATCGATTTGATTTGCCCTATTGTGACCGTCAGCTGTTGTCATTGATGTTCAGTCCAACTTAATGGGCACCCCATGACACATAGTACAGAAAAAAGCTGTGGCAGAACCGGCCTGCCACAGCTTTTATCATGTTCCGGATAGTGAACGAATTGCAAGCCTAATGGTGGACGTATCTTCATTGTAAAGGGAATGCTGAGCAAAGTGGGTGAAGCACAGGAATGAGCTTGTTGATTTAGGCAACATCGCCTCAGCCTCCATATTCACCGCGCTCGATGATCTGGCCAAATCCAGACGCCTGAAAGTGAATAACAAGATTTTACTCCTGGTACCGGAGAGCGGCCGGTTTTCGTATGGAACGGTGTTGCTGGAGGAGGTGTAGGGGCTTGTGATAGAAGACGATTGTTTTGTAATAATAGCGGCTCACGAATCAGGCCATCCCCCTACTCTCCTGCAATGACATGATTGGCTTTTTTATTTCGTTCCATTTCGCAAGTTCCATCTTACTCCGGAAATCGGCCGGTGAGCTCTCCAATCCTTACTTCCCGGTGGTTAAAAAAATTAGTTTATGCCGGCACAATTTCAAAACCCACCTGCTTCAGATGCGCATAGTAGTGGGGATAGGATTTGGTAATCACTTCCGGGTCATCAATTTCGATGGGCTGAAAGAGTGCGGCCGGGGCGAACGCCAGGGCCATGCGATGATCGTGGTAAGTGGCGATGCAGGGAACTTCGTCTTTGGAACGCGCGAAGGTGCCGTCCCATTGCAGCTCGCCATGTTTGGGTTCTCTGATTTCAGCGCCAAATCGAGCCAGCTCGTTTTGCAAGGCAACAATGCGGTCGGTTTCCTTAATTTTCAGTGTTTCCAGTCCGGTAAAGTGAAACGGCACTTTTTTCAACACACATAACATGGCCATGGTTTGCGCCACATCGGGGTTTTCAATGAAGTTGAGCGGCAAGTGCCGGGGTTGAATATTCGCTGATTTGGTGATGATCACGCTGTCGGGGGTGGCTTTGCTGTCCACGCCAAAGGCCTTGAACCAACTGGCAATTTCGCAATCACCCTGCAAGCTCATCAGGCGCAGGTTCTTCAGCTCAATCTCTGCCTCATCAGCCAGTGCAGCCAGCTGGTACCAATACGACGCGCCAGTCCAGTCGGCCTCAACCGTGAACTCACGTGCCTGGTAGGCCTGCTCGTCCACCCTGATTTCGTTGCCTTTCCAAACGGAGCGAACGCCAAACTGCTTCATCAGCTTCAGCGTTAGTTCAATGTATGGACGCGAAGTAATTTTATTTTTCAGGCGAAGGGTCAGGCCTCCTTCCACTACAGGGGCAATCATCAATAAAGCCGAAATATACTGGCTGCTGATGCTGCCGTCCAGCTCCAGCACCTTACCTTTCAAGTGCGAGCCCCAGATTTTCAGAGGCGGGAAGCCTTCATTCTCCATATACTCTATCTTTGCCCCCAGCGCTTTCAAGGCATCGACCAACACATGAATGGGCCGCTGCTTCATCCGTTCCGAACCAGTAATGACCCATTGTCCGACTATCTGCGAAAGAAACGCCGTCAAAAAGCGCATGGCCGTTCCGGCGTGCCCAATATCGAATTGGTTGGTGTTCGATGTCAGCACCTGTTGCATCACGTCAATATCATCGCTTGCCGACAGGTTTTTGAGCGGATAAGGACTGTAACTCAGCGCATGAATGATCAGCGCACGGTTGGCAATACTTTTGGACGAAGGAAGATCAATGCTCCCTTGGATGATCTTATCAGATTTGGAAAGACGGTATTTCATTTTGAGTTTCGAGTTTCGAGTTTCGAGTTGATGCTGGCGGATTGGAATTTGAAACTTGGAATTTGGAACTTGAAATTTAAAGTTTTGAGTAATAATCAAGCGCTTCAAAAATGAGCTCCTTCGGACAATCCTGGTTGATGGCCACCTCCCCTATTTTTGCAATCAGGGTGAAATTGATGCGGCTGCCCTCATTCTTTTTGTCATGAGTCATCAGTTCATAAAGGGCTTCATAATCCGATGGTTCAATTTCAAACTTCCCGTAGACGCCCAGCAACCAACGGCTGATCTCATCCAACTGATCCTGCGGAAAACCACATCGATTAGCCGAAAGGTAAAGCTCCACAATCATTCCGTATACCACCGCAAAACCATGCAAAATGGGCCGCCCGCTGTGCAAGGCGTAACTCTCGAACGCATGCCCGACGGTGTGTCCAAAGTTCAACGCTTTACGAATGTTTTTTTCGGTCAAGTCGTTTTGTACGTGCCAATCTTTCACGGCAACCGAGTGGGCAATGATTTCTTCCAACGATTCATAATCGATATCTCCCAAATCATAAGTCATCAGCTCGTCCCAATGCTCCGGATCTTTAATCAGTCCGTGCTTCAACATTTCAGCATAGCCCGAAAGGAAATTCGCGTGGTCGATTGTCTTTAAAAAGTTTGTGTTGATAATGACGGCATCCGGCTCATTGAAAACACCAATTTCATTCTTCAATCCATTGAAATTGATGCCCGTCTTTCCACCCAGCGAAGCATCCACCTGCGCCAACAGCGTGGTTGGAATATTGACGAAAGCCATTCCCCGCTTAAAGGTCGACGCCACAAATCCACCCAGGTCGGTGAGCATGCCGCCACCGATATTGATGAGCAATGATTTTCGGTCGGCACCATTTTTTGACAGAAACTCCCAAACCTGTTCCACCGATAGGATCGATTTGTTGGTTTCGCCACCGGCAATGCAGGTTTGCTTGATCTGGTAACGATCAATGAGCTCTTCAATCAAAGGAAGACAAAATCGCTTTGGCGTATCTTCAGTTAGTAAAAATACTTTCCCGGCAGGGAATTGTTGGACGATTTTTTCGAGTTCATCCGCCACCTTTTGGGAAAAGATAATATTTGAATGTATTTTTGATGGTGCCATGCGTCTGTTTATTTTGAAGAAGGCAAAGTTAAACTAATTTCTCAGCCCGATAAAATCATTCGTAAAATGGCCTGATTATTTACAATTCATCAAAGAATTATGGAGATTTCCAACCAAAAACGATCACGCCAGATAAAAAGATGTTTTTTCCTGATAGCTGTTTTGTTACTACTGCCCATCTTGTTTTTTGTTTGGAAGGAGATGGATTTGGCTGCCATGATCAACGGTGGTGTCTTTTTGCTTTTCATCATCGGGTTTCAATTCATGGGCTTAAACTACGTTCATTACCAATCGGATGGAGATATCCTGAGAATTCGCTACTACCCCATTGTTTCGTTTTTCGGAAAAGAATACAGCTCCATAGAATTCAACAAGAAAAGGCTCTTTAAGGTCCAGGTAGAACGATCATTCCTGTTTCACGAATTACACTTGGAAATCAAAACAAGAGAAGGCATTGCCGAATATCCGGAGGTGAGTTTGGCTGCTTTGAGCAACAAGGATATTCAAACGATTCGAGATGATTTGGTTGAAATCACTCCCCAAAAACAGCAACTACAGCGCTAGAGCAAAAACCTGGAATGACCAAAAACCTCATCTATGACTGACTCAGAACAACTCAAATACCAAATCGCCCTGTCTTTAATTCCGGGCATTGGTTGTGCCAACGCCAAAAGACTGATCACATCGCTTGGCGGGATCAAGGAGATATTCTCGACCAATAAGCGGCTTTTAATCCAAGTGCCCAATATCGGCAGTATTACCGCACAAAAAATTATAGAGAGCAACGTACTGGAACGTGCAGAAGAAGAAGTTGAATTTATTCGAAAGAATGAGATCCAAACGGCGTTCTATTGGGACGATCATTACCCGGTTCGCATGAAACGATGTATTGATGCACCCTTGGTTCTGTATTGGAAAGGCTCGATAAATTTCAAGGCTGAAAAGATTGTGTCGATGGTGGGAACGCGAAAAGCCACCGGTTATGGCCGCGACTTTTGCGATTCACTAATTCAGGAAATGGCGCAACGAGGCGGTTATACGGTGGTAAGCGGACTGGCCTATGGCATCGATATCGCGGCCCATAAAGCCTGCCTGAAGCATGGTGTTGCTACCATTGGCGTGGTGGCTCACGGACTGGAACAGGTTTACCCCACCATGCATCGTTCGGTAGCCGACAAAATGCTGGAGAACGGAGGAGTGGTGACCGATTTTGTAAGCGAAACGACGATCGACCGCACGAACTTTCTACGTCGAAACAGGATCATTGCCGGACTGGCTGATGCCACCATCATTGTGGAGTCGGCTGAAAAAGGCGGCTCCCTGGTTACAGCCGACATTGCCGATTCGTACAACCGCGATGTATTTGCTCTTCCCGGCCGCAGGACCGATACGTATTCCAAAGGATGCAATAAACTCATTAAGTCGAATAAAGCTTCGATGATTGAAAACCTGCAGGATTTGGAATACGCCATGGGCTGGCAGCAAAACATTGACAAACCATCAAAAATCCAGAAACAACTGTTTGTTGAGCTGAATGCCGAAGAACAACGCATTGTTGATGCCCTGAACGGACAGGAAATGTACATTGACCTACTGTCATCGCAGGTAAAAATGCCTGTGGGAAAATTAGCCTCGGTCTTACTTGGTCTCGAATTTAAAGGGTTGGTGTCCAGCCTGCCCGGAAAAATGTATAAACGATGCTAACATCATGAAACCTTTCAGTCAACATCCACCTTCTACTTCGTCAATCAGGGATAATTCTTTAAAGGTAAGCTGCCGTTTTGCTTTGGCCTGCTCCATCTTGTCAAACGTTTGGGCGCAGGTAATCCCCCGCTGTTTCATATGCTTGTTACTTCCAATATGAAGATTTGGAAATTTCCCTTTTTTCTGTAGCAATACCCGGATAGATAAACCTGCAACAGCAAGGGCTACCAAGGCAATTGCTACTCCTAAAACCAAAATAAATTCCATCATATTCTCCTTTCTTTAACTGGTGCAAAAATACTCAAAAAAGTGACGATCTACACCACGATCCTACTACTCTTGCAAACAGACAATCAAGCATCTTGTTGAACAGCTGTTATGAATAGTTCCATTTGTCCATATATCTGTATCAAATCAAGTGTAAGTCTCAAACATTCTTTCTAATTTTAACCCCAAAATTACACCATGCAAAAACACGTCAATATCGTTGCTGCCCTTCAAATTGGGTTCAGCATTTTTGGAATACTTTTCGCCCTTTTAATTTATTCCATTCTTCATTTAGTTGGAGATTTTACCGATGAGCCTGAAGCTAATCTTTTCCTGTCAATTGTCGCCAATGTGATCGCTACAGTCTTTATCATCTTCGCTATTCCAGGTATTATTGGAGGAATGGGCTTATTCCGACGTAAGGAATGGGCCCGCATCCTCGTGCTGATTTTATCGGTGCTGGATTTGTTTCACTTCCCGGTTGGCACTGCCATTGGCGTTTATTCCATCTGGGCGCTCGTTCAACCCGATGTGGTGGCCGAGTTTGGTAAAAAGCCGATGGATGAACCCATGAGTAATTAAACCAAAGTCAAATAGAACCAACCGCAAATTTCAGCGATTTTACGATCCGATATTAATCATGACACAACAAAGTTACCACATGAGCCCCGCGCAGTTTCGCGAACAGGGCAAAAAACTCATTGACTGGATAGCCGACTATTACGAACAAGTAGAAAATTACCCGGTGTTATCGCAGGTCAATCATGGCGACATTCGGAAAAACCTGCCACCTAACGCGCCAGAACAAGGTGAAAGTTTTGATTCTATGATGCAGGATGTGGAGCAATTCATCCTACCTGGAATTACCCACTGGCAGTCGCCCAATTTCTTTGCTTACTTTCAGTCAAACACTTCGGGCCCGTCAATTCTGGGCGAGCTGCTTTCGGCCGGTTTGGGCGTACAAGGCATGTTGTGGGCCACTAGCCCGGCCTGCACCGAACTAGAAAGCCATGTAATGGACTGGCTGGTCGACATGATGGGATTGCCACAGCAATTTAAAACTACCAGCCAGGGCGGGGGCGTCATTCAGGATACGGCGTCCAACGCGCTGATTACCGCCCTGCTGTGTGCCCGCGAAATGAAAACCAATTTCGAAACCAACAAACTGGGTGGATGCCCCAAAATTGTCGCCTACGTCTCATCGCAAACACACTCTTCCGTAGAAAAAGGCATTAAAATCGTTGGAATTGGAGAACGAAACTTACGAGTGATTGATGTGGACGAGAATTTCGCGATGATTCCTGAGAAGATGGAGCAACAGATTAAGAAGGATTTAGACGAAGGTTATATTCCGTTTTTTGCCTGCGCCACCATTGGCACCACTTCGTCCAATGCCGTTGATCCCGTTCGGGCCATTGGAGAAATCTGTCGCCGCTACGATATTTGGATGCATGTGGATGCCGCCATGTCAGGATCGGCTGCTGTTTGCCCGGAGTACCGTTCGTATTTTGACGGGCTTGAACTGGCCAAAAGTTATGCGTTCAACCCACACAAATGGCTGTTTACAAACTTTGATTGCGATTGCTTTTATGTGAAAGATAAAGTTGTTCTGATTAAGACACTCAGCATTTTGCCCGAATACCTGAAAAATGAGGCCACCGAGAAAGGTGCCGTCATTGATTACCGCGACTGGCACGTGCAACTGGGCCGGCGTTTTCGAGCCCTGAAACTTTGGTTTGTCATCCGGCATTATGGCATTGAAGGCTTGCAATACCATATTAATGAACACATTCGCCTGGCGCAGGAGTTTGCTGGCTGGGTCAGTCAATCAAGCGAGTTTGAATTGCTAAACCAGCCCCCGTTCAACCTGGTTTGTTTTCGCCATAAAAACGACGATGCTTTCAATAAAAAGTTGATGAACAGCCTCAATAAAAGTGGCAAACTCTTTTTGACACACACTGTTTTAAACGGACAGTTTTGGCTACGCATGAGCATTGGACAAACACAAACAAAACGCCACCATGTGGAAAATGCCTGGACTTTATTGCAGGAAACGGCAGCTCTTCTGGCTCATGATTAGACAGATGAGAATTTATATTCCGGGGGAATAGCCTGAACTTCATCTTTAGGAGACTTATATTCTGTTTCGACTCATTATTCTCGTCACTCGAAGCTCAATCCTCAGTTGACTTCAGCTGTTGATTGGCTTCATCCAAATCTTGCCAGGGATAAAACGCAGGATGAACAAAATTCAGAAACTTCAGGATTTTGAAAGCGTTGAAATAGCCATAAAAGCGCTTTTGGAAGCTATCTGGTCGTGAAGCATTGGAGCGAATTTCCTGCAGGGAGCTTTCAAAATCATCGGCTTTCAAAAATGAAACCAAGGGTAAAGGTAATTGCCGGATCAGGTTTATCAGTTCCGGCTCGCTACTATGATAAATTTCAGGCAGCCGGTCAAACAACTGTTTCAGGTGCTGAAAAGCCTGAAAATTATAGGTGAGCTTCAGGCTTTCGTCGCCTTCCATCCATTTTCGCAGAACAGGGCCCGTGCCAAACGGAACCCGATGTGAAATGCGTGCCGACGGGTAAACACACGTTTGGGTAATTTCACCAATGGGCCCCAACTGTGCCAGCTTGTGCAGAAAGTAAAAATCTTCGCCGGCTTGTTTGCGGTTCATGCCGCCCTGCTTGACGTAAGCATCCGCACGAACAGCAAAAGCCGAACCGACAGTGTAAATGGCCTGCGGAAAGACTGTAAAGGCCATCGCCTGTTTGTAATAATGCAGATAGGTTTCGTACAGTCGCATGCCGTTCCGATGCATCTCATTTGTAAGTTCATCCACCCGGTGCTGAAATCGGATGGTCGCACCAACGTCTTTTTTCGATTGCTGAAAATGCTTTTCAATTTCAACAAAATAATTCGGATCAACAGTTGTATCCGCATCCAGCGAAATGAGCACCCCCGGGGGGTTATCAAGTGCCGCAAACCGGCGTACGGCTTCATCCATGCCGGTTTTACGCGCCAATCCAGCCCCGGCATGTTTTTTCCGGAACGGCGGAGGTACGATCATATGAAGCTTGAAAAAAGCGTGCTGATGATGCTTTTTCCAATCCTCAAGTGCCTGAATGGTTTGGGTATTTTGTCGTTCAATCTCCAATGGACTCACCTCCGACTGATTCACCACCACCAGCACTTCAACATCTTGAACCGGAGGATGGCAAGCGACCAACGAAGTGATTGTAATCAGAATTTCGGGCTCATCGTAACACGGAATAACCACGACCAGTCCAAGGTTAGTAGCAGGCACCCCAGGGACAAACGCCGGGTAATTGATATTACGATTGGTATAACGGCTGGCAAAATTCATGCAGGGAAGTTAGGTCAAAAAAAAATCCGGACAAAGCCCGGATTTCATCAACTCGTATCATTTTTCTTATTTCTTTTCGCTGTAACGGGCATTCATGGCGTCCAACACCTCTTTGGTAATGTTGTGCACTTCGTCTCCAATCAGGATATCGCCCGCATTGAAAATATAGCTATATTTTTTATTGGCATTGTATTCTTTTAAGTAATTCATCAAACTGTCAATGAGCTGCTTGTTGTTTGCAGACTGCATTTCCGAAAGCTTTGTCGAAAGTTCTTGATCGAGCGACAAAATTTCCTGTTCTTCATTGACCAAACGATCACGTTCCTGAACGGCACGGTCTTGTGTCAAAAAGCCACCACGCTGTACTTTTTCCTGGAAAGCTGCTGCCCGTTTTTCAAAAGAAGACCGCTTCTCTGTATATTCTTTGGTGTAAGCTTCCTGATTTTTTGTAAACGAATCATGCAGCTCTTCAGCTAAATCATAATTCAAGATCAGGGAGTCAACTTTTACGTAAGCAATTTTCAAATCAGGGTTGGATGTCGCTATCGATGAATTTCCACCAACAGGTTCACCGCCGCTCTTTCCACTAAAATGTAATACATAAATAACAACGACTGCAACGACCAGGACCAAGTTCAGAATCAATGAAGTATTTCTCATTTTTAAATAATTAGTTTTTTATTTTTTAGAACAAGTGTACAAGTACCTGCCTTTTAGGGTGAATGTCTACCATCCCAGCCCCCTAAGGAAACTACTCGTAAGTTTTTATTGCTTAAGGTTCAAAATAACTCGAGCCAAAAATAAAAATTTATAATTAGGATTACAGCTTTAATTCAATATTTTTTTGGGAATGCAACTCGGGATGCTTGATAAAAAAACATGCGCAAAATCATACCTATTCGCTGATAAACATCATTGAAAACGAGCAGTATGAATACGTATTTTTAAATTTCTGAAAAAACCAATTACTTAAAAGTAAAAGTACAACCATGTTTAACAAGATGATTGCAGATATGCTTCCTTACATGCCAAAAAAATTGATTTGGCTGTTTAGCAAGCGATACATTGCCGGAGAAGGAATGGAGGACGGCTTGGAGGCTTCCCGAAAGCTGAATGAGCAAAACATGGAAGTAACCATCGATTTATTGGGCGAGTTTATTACCAGCCTCGACCAGGCTGAGGAGAACAAAAAGCAATACCTTGAGATCATCGAACGCTTTACAAGCGAAAATATCCGGGGTAATTTTTCGCTGAAACCAACCATGTTTGGCTTGCTCATTGACCAGGAAGTATGTTATCGCCATTTGCGTGAGATCGTTGCAAAGGCGGCCGAGAAAAACAACTTCATACGCATCGACATGGAAGATTCGCAATGCGTTGATGTGGAGCTTCAACTTTTCAAGAAACTAAAAAAGGAATTCAGTGGTCACGTAGGCTTGGTCATTCAAGCCTACTTGCGACGTACACTCGATGATTTGGTTGACTTTAGCAACTTTCCTTCCAACGGCCATCCACTCAACTTTCGTTTGTGCAAAGGTATTTATGTTGAACCCAAACAAATCGCTTTCAAAGACTTTCAGGAAGTTCGTAATCATTTTCTGGAAAACTTGGAGTTCATGTTAAAAAACAAGATGTACGCAGGAATTGCCACCCACGATAAACACCTGGTTGAAGAGGCCATCAAGTTGATCGAAAAGTACCAGATTCCCCAATCGATGTACGAATTTCAAATGCTCTACGGTGTGACACCTGAGCTGCGAAATTTGATTGTGCAGGCAGGGCACAAAATGCGTGTTTATGTTCCTTTCGGCAAACAGTGGTTTAACTACTCCACCCGCCGTTTGAAGGAAAATCCGAAAATCGCAAGCCACATTATAAAAGCACTATTTTTTAAGGGTTGATTATTTAAGGGTTCATTAGGGGGCGATTTCACAACAAAATCGCCCCTTTCTTTTAGGAAACAATCAGTTTACGCAACGGCCATTTCTGAACATGATGAACTCCGTGTTCGAATCCTAGAAAAGAAAAAGAAGATTTCTGATTCGTTTTTGTATGTTTGCATACCAGAACAGAACACCTATATTATATATGCATGAGTAAATTTCACTTCAAAATTGATCCTGCTTCCAATCAACTTAAATTTCAGCAACTGATCGACTCAGTAACGGAAGCCATAAGCAAAAATTTACTGCAGGTTGGCGATATTCTGCCATCCGTTAATCAACTTTGCAAGGAAAGTGAGCTTTCGCGCGACACTGTTTTTAAAGCTTATGCTGAATTGAAAACCCGGGGAACCATCGAGTCGGTACCCAACAAAGGCTATTTTGTGGCCAAAGCAACCACCAAAGTTTTCTTGTTTCTCGACACATTTAAAGCCTACAAGGAAGTACTGTACGGTTCCTTTCTTGAAAACCTGCCGGAAAACATTACAGTTGACTTACATTTTCACCACTACAATATCAATGTATTCGAAACCATTATCAAAGAAAGCGTGGGGAAATACACGAAATACATTGTAATGAATTTTGATCATGAACGGGTTCCTGAAATCATTCGGCGTATCCCCAACGACAAGCTCTTGATCATTGACTGGAAAGTACATTCTCGCGAGACCAACTCATCCGTTTATCAAGATTTTGGACAGACATTGTACGGCGCCTTCGAAAAGAACATCAAACAGGTAAAAAAATATAAGCGCTTCATTTTTCTTTATCCCGAATTCACTTACCACCCCAAAGAATCAATCGACTATTTCAAGGCATTCTGCCGGGATCACCAAATTGAAAACCAAGTGATGCGCAATCCCAAGCTGCTCGACATTCAGCCGGGCGACTTGTACCTAATGGTGAGCGACCGGATGCTGGCCCGCTTTTTGGATCAGTGCGACCAAAAGAAACTGACTCCAGGAAAGGAAGTGGGTGTGATCTCGTACAACGAAACCCCAATGAAAAAATATGTAAAAGACGGTATTACCGTCATTTCAACCGATTTTGAACTCATGGGCCGGAAAGCCGCCGAATTCGTAACCAACGGAGAACCCATTAATTTTTGTGTACCCACCAAATTGAAGGTACGCAGCTCACTTTAAAGAAATATGTTTTATAACATGATTTAGAGATTTTGAAATCATCATGCTGTGCTTAAATTTGCATAGCATACCAGAACAGAACGGTCTAACAAATATTAACGATACAATAAGCTTAAAACTATGCATTTACTTGGTTTTGACATCGGCAGTTCCTCTGTCAAAGTTTCCCTGTTGAATGGAGAAACAGGCGAATGTGTCGCCTCCGCCTTCCATCCTAAACAAGAAATGAAGATTACAGCCCGGCAAGCCGGATGGGCCGAACAAGAGCCAGAACAATGGTGGGCAAACCTGAAACTAGCCTTAGCTGAAGTTTTGACTCAGTCAAAAGTTGATTCATCAACCATCGACTCCATCGGCATTTCATACCAAATGCATGGCTTGGTGATGGTCGATCGAAAGCAGGAGGTAATTCGCCCTTCCATTATTTGGTGCGACAGCCGTGCAGCCGCTATTGGAGATAAGGCACTGAAAGAAATTGGTGAAGAACAATGTCTGACAAGTTTGCTGAACTCACCGGGCAACTTCACCGCTTCGAAGTTGAAATGGGTGAAAGATAACGAACCCGAACAATACAGCCGCATTCATAAAATCATGCTGCCCGGCGATTACATTGCCATGAAGCTAAGCGGCGATATAAAAACCACAGCCAGTGGCTTGTCCGAAGGAATTTTATGGGACTTCCAGCAAAACAAAGTATCCAAACTTATCCTTGACTACTACGGATTTGATGCTTCGTTCATCCCCGATCTTGTACCGACATTCTCGGTTCAGGGTGAGGTAAGCGAACTGGCTGCCAAAGAACTGGGACTGGCCAAAGGAACCAAAATCAGCTACCGCGCAGGCGACCAGCCGAACAACGCTCTTTCGCTGAACGTCTTAAATCCAGGTGAAATTGCTACTACTGCCGGAACATCGGGTGTAGTTTACGGGATAAGCGAAGACGTGGCCTACGATCCAAAATCGCGGGTTAATACCTTTGCCCATGTCAATCATTCCGCTAAAGCGAACCGTTTGGGTGTTTTGCTATGTATTAACGGAACCGGCATTCTCAATTCGTGGCTCAAGAAGAATGTCGGCAACAGCGGATTTTCATACGAACAGATGAATGCCATGGCGGCTGAAGTTCCAATCGGATCGCAAGGACTTAGCATTTTGCCTTTCGGGAACGGTGCCGAGCGTGTGCTCGAAAACAAAAATCCGGGAGCCACTTTTGCCGGAATTAACTTCAACATACACAGCATACCACACCTTTTCAGGGCTGCACAGGAAGGGATCGTCTTCTCTTTCAAATATGGTATGGAAGTGATGGAAACAATTGGCATTAAAGCGAAAGTCATTCGGGCTGGAAAAGCCAACATGTTTTTGAGTCCAATTTTCAGAGAAACGCTGGCCGGAATTACCGGAGCCACCATCGAACTTTACAATACTGATGGCTCAATTGGTGCAGCTCGCGGAGCAGGCATTGGTTCAGGTTACTACAAATCGGCAGGCGAAGCCTTCGAAAATCTGAATAAGCTAGAAACCATCGTACCCGGAGAAAAAAATAAGGAAGCCTACAAAGCCGCTTATGAAGAATGGAAAGCGGAGCTGGCAAAAGCAATGACAATTCAATAGTTCAATAAAATAACAACTTAATAATTAGCAATATGACTGTATTTAAAGGTAACAAATCGTATTTCCCTACTATTGACAAAATCAAATACGAGGGACCGGAATCAAGAAACCCATTGGCATTCAAATGGTACGACGAGAACCGCGTTGTAGGTGGTAAAACAATGAAGGAATACCTTCGCTATGCCGTCGCTTACTGGCATACCTTCTGTGGAACTGGTGGCGACCCTTTTGGCCCCGGAACACATATTTTTCCATGGGATGGCGCTTCGGATGTAATGGACGCAGCAAAAGAGCGTATGGATGCTGCATTCGAATTCATCACCAAAGTTGGTGCTCCATTCTACTGTTTTCACGACACCGATGTGGTTGGCGATGGTTCGGTTTTTGAAATTGAACAACGACTGGCAAAAATGGTAGATGAAGCCAAATCCCGTCAACAGGAAACTGGCGTTCAACTGCTTTGGGGAACCGCCAACGTATTCTCCAACCCACGCTACATGAATGGTGCATCAACCAACCCCGATTTCAATGTAATCACCAATGCAGCCGTTCAGGTAAAGAACGCCATTGATGCCACCATCGCTTTGGGTGGAACAGGTTACGTATTCTGGGGAGGACGCGAAGGTTACATGAGCTTGCTGAACACCAATACAAAAAAAGAGCTGGACCACATGGGCCAATTTCTGCGCATGGCACGTGACTATGGCCGGAAGCAAGGCTTTAAAGGAACTTTCCTGATTGAACCAAAACCGATGGAGCCTACCAAACACCAGTACGACTACGACACGCAAACAATTCTGGGCTTCCTGGAAAAGAATGGCTTGGCTGACGATTTCAAAATCAACATCGAAGTGAACCACGCTACTTTGGCTGGACACTCTTTTGCCCACGAATTGCGCATGGCAGGCGATGCCGGCATGCTGGGATCGATTGATGCCAACAAAGGTGACTATCAAAACGGATGGGACACCGACGAATTCCCAACCAACATTTACGAAACAACCGAAGCGATGCTGGAAATCATCAGCGCTGGAGGTTTCACGGATGGTGGAATCAATTTTGACGCGAAAACGCGCCGGAATTCAACTGACCTGGAAGACATCTTTATTGCTCACGTTTCCGGAATGGACACCTTTGCCCGAGCACTGGTTATTGCTGATCGAATCTTAAATGAATCGGACTACCTGAAACTGCGCAAGGCTCGTTATGCTTCATTCGAATCAGGAAAAGGCGCTGAATTTGAGACCGACAAATTAAGCTTGGAAGACTTGTATTCTATTGCCAAAGAAGTTGGCGAGCCAAAACAAATCAGCGGAAAACAGGAAATGATGGAGCAATTAATCAACTGCTACATCTAGCCTTATGAAAGATCAAAACTCACTATACATCATTGCCATCACCTTGGTGGCAACGCTTGGAGGTTTGCTTTTTGGATATGACACAGCAGTCATTTCCGGAGCCGAGAAATCGGTGCAAGCCTTCTTGATTGACGGGCTCGGGCTGAGTTCCTGGGTCCACGGAGCCACCATCTCCAGTGCGCTGATTGGTTGTATTATCGGCGGCGGATTGTCAGGCCTACTGTCCAAACGTTTTGGACGCAGGCGCTCCCTGATGTTTGCTGCCGGTTTATTCTTCTTGTCAGCGCTGGGTTCCGGAAATCCCGAGTTTCTCTTTTTCACCAAGGGTGAACCAACCATGGGCTTGTTGTACGCATTCAACTTTTACCGCGTCATCGGCGGTATTGGTGTAGGCCTAGCCTCCGCTGTCGTTCCCATGTACATTGGTGAAATTGCTCCCGCCGAAATTCGCGGACGCCTGGTTTCCATCAACCAGTTTGCCATTATCTTCGGAATGTTGGTGGTGTACTTTGTAAACTGGGGTATTGCCAACGGACAACCCTTGGAGTGGATCAACACCGTAGGTTGGCGCCGGATGTTTACTTCGGAAGCCATTCCCGCTGGTATTTTTGGCGTGCTGCTGTTTTTTGTACCCGAAACGCCACGTTATTTGGCATTGAACCATAAGGATGATGAAGCACTTGCAATTCTTACCAAAATTAATGGTAAGGAACGGGCGCTGCAGATTCTTCAGGATATCAAAGGAACCGTACAAAAATCATCTGCTAAATTGTTTGCCTACGGAAAGGCGATTATCGTGATTGGTATTTTACTCTCTGTATTTCAGCAGTTTGTCGGAATCAACGTAGCACTTTATTACGCTCCTCGGATTTTCGAAAGCATGGGCGCCGAAAAAGACGCTTCCATGTTGCAAACGGTGGTGATGGGTTTAGTGAATGTTATTTTCACCGTCGTCGCGATTATGACCGTTGACAAGTGGGGACGCAAACCCCTGCTAATGGTTGGTTCAGTGGGCATGGCTATTGGCATGTTCGCCATTGGTACGCTCGCTTTTATGAAAGTGATTGGCATCAGCACGCTGGTGTTCATCATCATCTACACAGCTTCATTTATGATGTCGTGGGGACCAATTACCTGGGTGTTGATTTCGGAGATTTTCCCCAACAAGATCCGTGGAAAGGCTGTAGCTATTGCTGTCGCCGCTCAGTGGGCAGCCAACTATTTCATTTCATCAACCTACCCGGCCATGATGGAATTCAGTAGTGGCATGACCTACTGTTTCTACGGAGCCATGAGTGTACTCTCCTTCTTCTTTGTCTGGAAAATGGTTCCGGAAACAAAAGGAAAAACCCTGGAGGAAATGGAAACTTTGCTTAACAAGTAATCTTCAATTTCATAACAACACATGAGTAACAAAAATTGAGATTATTATAGATTACTGGATAGGCGAATCAATAGCAAATACTCGCAATTAAAAAGGGGACCTAAGCAGTCCCCTTTTTTTATTTTTAAAACCGTTCCGAAACAACTTTCCAATCCAACACTTTCCAAAAATCTTCGATGTATTTTGGCCGGGCGTTTTGCTTATCCACATAATAATCCTGATGGTGTTTTCCGTAGTGAAAATCCAAAGTTTTTTCACTACAGATAGCAAGCTGATGTTCGTTTCAAAAATAAACAGGGCAACCAGGCTCAACAAATCACCCTTGTATTTCTTAAAACTTGACGGTACGGTCGTAAAACCAAGCGGTACTTTCGCGATTCCCGGCGGTACGAAACAAATCTGAACGGTACGCTTGCAATTCTGAACGGTACCGGGTAAATCTGGGCGGTACAGTTGCAATTCCAGACGGTACGGAGCAAATCTGAGACAAATTGTAAATATTTGTTAAAGAAGAAAGGTTTTCTGTCGATTACTGGCTTTAAACCCTTTGAATGCGGAACAAAAGACAACCATCTGGTGAAGCTGGCTGTTATTAAGGGAGATTTCAGCCGAACAATTAGGCTTGCCATACCTTGATTCTACCGGAAGGATTTGTTCAGAAAAACGAAAACAAGCACATGATTAGTAAACAGTTATTATTTTTTGGCCTTTTTATACTTGCCGTTGAGTACTATTCGTTCGTTGCCATGCGGACTGTTTTGAAAAGTACAAACAGCAACTTTCAATGGGGACTACTGATTCTTTACGCGGTGCTGTCACTCGCTGTTTTATGGAGTTTATGGGCCCTTCCAAATTATGGGAAAAGTGCCTGGCCATCGCTGGCCTTGAAATATACGGTGAATATTCTCATCGGTGTTTTTCTGGGAAAAATACTGGTGGCCGCCATTATGCTCGTTGGCGATTTACTGTTGGTTATTCCAAATATCGTCAAGTTTCTCACTCAATTTAGAAGTAGCCCCGCTGAGGGCGTGCCGGAAGGCGCTCGCTTTATCAGCCGGTTCACCTTTATTTCGCAAACGGCTTTACTGCTAGGCGCAACGCTTACCGCAGGCTTGGTGTATGGCATGACGAATCGATACCGGTATCAAATCAGGCGGGTTCGTGTGCCAATCCCATCGCTACCCGACGCATTTAAAGGGTTGCGCATTGTGCAGATCTCGGATATTCATTCGGGGAGTTTTGACGACCCGGATGCAGTCGCCGAAGGTGTTGCTTCTATTCTGGATCAAAAGCCCGACCTGATCTTGTTCACAGGCGATTTGGTGAATGATCGAGCCAAAGAAATAATGCCCTATTTGCGGGTATTCGATAAGCTAAAAGCGCCATTGGGCGTCTATTCCGTGTTGGGAAACCACGATTACGGCGACTACGTTTCGTGGCCATCGGACGAAGCCAAAAAACAAAACCTCGATCAACTAAAACAGCATCATGCCGCGATGGGCTGGCGCTTGCTGATGAATGAACACGTAGTGCTGCAGCACGGAGAACAACAACTGGCGCTAATCGGCATCGAAAACTGGGGAGCGAAAGCCGGCTTTCCGAAATATGGAGACCTGCAAAAAGCAACAGCCGGACTCGAAAACGGCGACGTTCCGCTTAAGATACTGCTCAGTCACGACCCATCGCACTGGGAAGCTGAAGTGCGCAAAAGCTACCCGGACATTGTACTCACATTGAGTGGGCATACCCATGGCATGCAATTCGGGATTGACATTCCGGCTTTTAAATGGAGCCCGGTGCAATATGTTTACGATCAATGGGCTGGCTTATACTCGCAAGAGAATCAGTATCTGTATGTCAACCGCGGCTTTGGTTTTATCGGCTACCAAGGCCGGTTGGGAATCTTGCCCGAAATTACAGTAATCGAACTCGCTTAATACGCCGTCAGCAATTTATTTGCTGAAGAAACAACAAGGTGATTGGATGAAAAATCAATCACTCCAAGTTAATTTAACTTTCGATCGTGACTTTTATTTCGCCTTCGCGGAAAGCAAATTCGAGCAAGCGCCCGTGGTTTTGAAATTCAATGTCGAAGTCGGATGAAAAAGCTTTGTCTCCTGTTGGAAACCAGTCTTTCCGATGTTTATTGATCATGATAAACAAGCCCTGCTCGTCGCCCACGGCGCAAAACTTTTCAAAATCGCCATCGAAAATTTCAAAATTCGACAGCTTTTGCAATTGCTTGTAGGTGGTTTCAATATCGTTTACCGCCATCCCAACTTCACTAATGGACAAAAAAGCATGATGATCGAAGGAATCCAGACTTTGAATGCCTAAACTTTTGCGTGCAATCAGTTCAATGATGTTTTGATCGGCATCGTAAAAATAGATGGAACGGGCATTCCAATTGACAAAATCAACCAGACCTTTTCCCTGGTATTTTAAAACAGGAATCCGCTTACGAAGCCAGGCCAATGCTTCGGGATCAAGATAAGAAGGAATATTGAATGCAATATGGTAGGGCGTCGCGTAATCACGCAATTTGAAAATTAACAACGAATAGCCCGCAGCTACTTTAAATGATGTTGGAGAGGTGTCGAGCAAGGGCAAACCAAGGGTGCTGGCATAGAACTTTTTTTGTTCTTCCAAAGAGGTGGTGTACAGTATGAGTTCATTGATCTTCATAACCTTAGGTTGAATGACTCACAAAAAAAGGGCAATAAAAACCCCGAAGCCTCTGCTTCGGGGAAAAAAACCAAAAATCAACTAACCTTTAAACCGTTTGGCCACTTCATCCCAATTGATGACTTTCCAAAAAGCCTCAATGTAATCGGGTCGTTTGTTCTGATACTTTAAATAATAAGCATGTTCCCAAACGTCAATTCCAAGAATCGGAGTCCCTTTTACATCAGCAACATCCATTAACGGATTATCCTGATTGGGTGTTGATGAAATAACCAAACTATCACCCTGCTTTACCAACCAAGCCCATCCCGAACCAAATCGGGTTGCAGCAGCATTGGCAAAAGCGTCTTTAAATTTGTCGACTGATTCCAAAGAATCAGTTATAGCTTTTAATAGATCTCCTTCAGGTTGGGGGGCACCACCGGGCGCCATAACTTCCCAATACAAATTGTGGTTATAAAAACCACCGCCGTTATTCCGAACGGCTGTAGAATGCTTAGACACGTTGGCCAGCAATTCTTCGATTGATTTTCCCTCGAGCTCGGTTCCATTAACAGCATCATTCAACTTGCTGGTATAAGCAGCATGATGCTTGCCATGGTGAATTTCCATGGTGCGTGCATCAATTAATGGTTCAAGAGCGTCGTATTCGTAACTTAATTTTGGTAATTCAAATGACATAGTCAATTATTTATTTTTGTTATTTTCAAATTCGCTTATCCTTATATACAAAACTAAGGGGTAAATTGTTTCGAACCAAATCTGATTTAAACAAATTTTATTGAAAAAATCTATCCTGAATAGCCTCAATCGATCATTAATTCTGTCCGCCACCATTGCTTCCTGATTCTCAACACACTCGAAAAACAACACTGAAAAAAGTTTATTTCTATCCTGACCGGACTGCTTATTCTTGTCTTGCAATTTCCGATTGAGTGGCTGAGTTTCCATTTAATTAATGGTAGTGAGGAAGTGGAATCGCTTGCCCGCGAATATTTCCGCATCCGCATTTGGGCCGCGCCCGCCACTTTGGGCCTCTATGTATTCAATTGCTGGTTTCTGGGCATGCAGAACGTTAAATACCCCATGATTACAGCCATCACTACAAATGTGTTCAACATCGTTCTCAGCTTTATTTTCGTTAAATCGTTTCACCTCAACGCGGTGGGAGTGGCTTTAGGAACCCTTATTGCCCAGTATTTGGGCATTGTAGTGGGACTGTTCCTGTTTTTTAAATCGTACAAGACGTTAATCAACCATTGGAACTGGCAGGCGGTTATCAATCCCAAAGCCCTGAAGAACTTTTTTCAAGTCAACTCCGATATTTTTGTCCGCACCTTTTGTGTGATTTTTGTCTTTACATTTTTCACTTCAAAATCGGCCAGCATCAACGATCATATTCTGGCAGTCAATTCTATTTTGATTCAATTTCTGCTGTTTTTCGCCTTTTTTATTGATGGATTTGCCTATGCCGGCGAAGCATTGTCAGGTCGCTACAAAGGCGAACGAAACCGCAACCTCTTCCTGAAAGTCACCCGCCTTCTTTTTTACTGGGGTGGCTTGCTGGCTTTTGTTTTCAGCCTGATCTACCTCTTTGCCAATCAATTGATCTCAAGCCTGCTCACCAATCAGACAGTTTTGATTGAAACAGCACTCGACTTTCGTTTTTGGATCGTACTTACGCCGATCATCTCCTTTGCTTCATTCATTTGGGACGGCATTTACATAGGAGCCACTGAATCAAAAGAAATGCGTAACAGCATGCTTGGCGCCAGCCTCCTTGTCTTTCTGCCAAGCTATTTCCTGCTCCAACAGTGATGGGCAACCATGCCCTCTGGATGGCCATGATGCTGTTCATGCTGACTCGCGGCGTGTTTCAAAGTTTTTTGTTTCGCGCGGTAATGCGGAAGAACTTTGAGCATTAGAAACTTCGATGCTTAGATCGAACTCAGGTTAATAACGAAAGCTGCTTCCACCCAAAAACTCACGGATGAGTGATGTAGGTGGAATCTCTGCATCATCAATACTCTTGATATAGCTGAAAAATTTTAGCAAACGATTGGCTTCGCAAAACTCCACTTGGTTTTCAGGCACATTTTTCAGCAGGGGCTCGGCATATTTTTTCAAAACAGCCAATTCATACACCATAGCCGAGTTAAACATCACATCGGCATTTTCCTGGTAAGGGAAGATGTTCTTTTCCTCTCCGTTTTTAACGCTTGGCCAGCGCCTGATGGTATCGGCAGCCGAATAGCCGCGATACATGCTATCGCGTATCATTCTTCTGATTAGCCGATTATCTGTTGTTGAAATGTGGTTGTGGTCGTCGAATGAAATTTGAGTCAAGGCCGACAAGAAAATTTTAAAACTCTGCCGCTCACTCACATGCGGGGTCAGTCCGGGATTATTCCCATGAATACCTTCCACCATCAGCAGATGACCGTCGCCCAAACGTAGTTTCTCACCCGAGCTGAGCCGTTTACCCAGAGCAAAATTGAATTTGGGCAATTCCACTTCTTCACCATTAAAAAGTTGCAGTAGTTGCTCGTTAAAGAAGTTGATATCGATAGCTTCGAGCGCCTCAAAATCGTATTCGCCGTTTTCGTCGAGCGGTGTTTTCTCCCGGTCAACAAAGTAATCATCCAGCGAAATCATGTGTGGCACCAGCCCATTTACAGCCAACTGAACAGCCAAACGCTTGGTAAAAGTTGTTTTTCCCGAAGCCGATGGTCCGGCGATCAGAATCACTTTTATCTCATCGCGCCGCTCATCAATCTGATTGGCAATCTCAGCAATCTTTTTTTCATGCAATGCTTCTGATATTTTAATGATGTCACCACTTTTTCCCATATCCGTATACTCGTTTAACTTCCCTAAATCTGGAACATCCAGAATATGAGCTCGCTTTTTATGCTCTTTAAATACACCAAAAAGTTTCTCTTGTTTGATTATGGGATAAAGCTTGTCGAAATTATCAGGTTGCGGAATTTGAAGCAAGATCCCGTCGAAATAAGTTGCCAAACCAAAATTGCTCAGGTAGCCTGTTGATGGGACATGGTGTCCATAGAAATAGTTGGCCAATCCGTTGATGAAATAGAGGTAGGAAAACAAAGTACCTTGCTGTTCAAATAAGCGGGCCTTTTCTTCCAGCCCTTGCTGAATCAATATTTCCACCGCTTCGTTAGTTGAAATACCTTTCTTTACAATGGGCAAATCACGCTCCACCCAAAGCCGCATTTCGTTCTTCAACTCAAAAATATCGGAATCGGTAATGGGTCGCTGAAGACCAACCAGCTCGCAATAATAACCTTGCGAAATCCCATTCATAATTTTGAGTTTGACCTGGGGGAAAGTTTCCCTGACCGCCACATACAACAAAAAAAGCAGCGAACGGGTATATAACCGCCGTCCATCAGGATGCGAGTAATCGATAAACCGTATTCGCTTGGATTTGACCACCGTGAAGGACAGCTCTTTCACCTTGTGATTAACCAAGGCTCCACAAATTGGGTTTTGCAGCTTAATCTGCAGGTCATCTTTAATTTCTTCAAGCGTTGTTCCTAAGGGATAAGCTTTTGTTGACTGGCTATTTTCGCAATAGATTTCAATCGTTTTCATAATTCTTTTGGCTCAAAAATCAGCAATCGAAAGCGGCTGAAACTCGGATTGCTGACGATTGGATTTCTTTGTTCATGTAATGCAACATGCTATAAAGCTAATTCTTTTTTCAAATACCTTGCCGTGTATGACTTCCTGTTTTTGATTACTTCCTCCGGTGTGCCCGTGCAAAGCAGTTGCCCTCCACCTTTTCCACCCTCGGGCCCCAGGTCGATAATGTGATCAGCCACTTTTATGACATCCATGTTGTGTTCAATTACAATCACGGTATTGCCGCGGTCAACCAGTTTGTTGAGCACTTCAAGCAAAACCCGAATATCTTCGAAGTGAAGCCCGGTCGTTGGTTCATCCAGAATGTACATCGTCATTCCGGTGTCTTTTTTAGCCAGTTCCGAAGCCAGTTTCACCCGTTGCGACTCTCCACCCGACAAGGTGGTAGACGACTGTCCGAGGGTAATGTACCCCAACCCAACCTCCTGTAAAGTCTTCAGTTTATGCAGAATAGACGGCATGTTTTCAAAAAACTCAACACCCTGATTAATGGTCATGTTCAGCACATCACCGATCGATTTTCCCCGGTAGCGAACTTCCAGAGTTTCGCGGTTGTAGCGCTTCCCGTTACAGGTATCGCAATGCACGTACACGTCGGGTAAAAAATTCATCTCAATCAGCTTCAAGCCCCCACCTTGGCAATCTTCGCAGCGGCCTCCCTTCACATTGAAAGAGAAACGGCCGGGTTTATAACCGCGAATCTTGGCTTCGGGCAACAAGGAGAACAACGCCCGGATATCGGAAAAAACGCCCGTGTAAGTCACGGGATTGGAACGAGGCGTCCGTCCCAGGGGTGATTGGTTCACCTGAACCACTTTGTCAATATGCTTGAGGCCTTCCATTTTTTTGTATGAAAGTGGATCCTGCACCGATTTGTAAAAATGCTGGCTCAAGATGGGCTGCAAGGTTCCGTTGATCAAACTTGACTTTCCGCTTCCCGACACACCCGTGATACAAATCAATTTTCCCAAGGGAAATTCAACATTTACATCTTTCAGGTTATTGCCCGAGCAGCCCTTTAGCTTGATGGACTTTCCATTTCCAGGCCGACGTACTTCAGGAACGGTAATCTGGTGCTCCCCGGTCAGGTATTTCGAAGTCAGGGTATTGGCTTCCAAAATCACCTGTGGTGTTCCGGCAGCTACCACCTCGCCACCATGACGGCCGGCATATGGCCCCATATCCACAATGTAATCGGCCGAAAGCATCATATCTTTATCGTGCTCCACCACAATCACCGAGTTGCCGGTATCTCGTAATTTTTGAAGCGAATGAATTAAGCGCAGGTTATCGCGGTGATGCAGCCCAATGCTGGGTTCATCCAAAATATACAGCACATTAACTAACTGCGAACCAATTTGCGTGGCCAGCCGGATCCGTTGCGACTCCCCACCGGAGAGGGTCCGCGAGGTACGGTCGAGCGATAAATATTCCAACCCAACATCAATCAAAAAGCTCACCCGGTCACGAATTTCCTTAATCACTTCTGTCCCGATCTGACGCTGCCTGTCGGTCAGGCGATCTTCCAAATCAGCCAGCCAATCATTTAGTTCATTGATGTCGAGCTTGGCAATATCAGAAATGTTCCGGTTGTCGATTTTAAAGTGCAGCGACTCCTTTTTCAGTCGTTGCCCGTTGCAGTCGGGGCAAGTACGTTCCTTGACGAACTGGTTGGCCCACTTTTTCGCTTTTTTCGAAGGATTATCATCACGCTGGCTATCAATATACTTGATCACCCCTTCATAAGTCATCATGTAATTGACAGAACTTCCAAGCGGCGAATTTTTCAGCTGTATGCGCTCGTTGGTTCCGTATAACACCGCGTTCAAACCATCTTTAGGAATGTCGCGAACCGGTGTTTTCAGATCAAAACCATATTTCTCACCCAAGGCCTCAATTTGCCAAAAAATTAGTGTGTTTTTTTGTGGCCCAAGCGGAGCGATCCCGCCCTTGGCAATGCTTTTCTCCGGTTCCGGAATGATTTTTTCCAAATCGATTTCAGCCACCTGTCCCAACCCGTTGCATCGCTCGCAAGCACCCTGCGGTGAGTTAAATGAGAAGTTATGCGGCGCCGGTTCAGCATACGAAATGCCCGTGCTTGGGCACATCAGCTGCCGGCTGTAATATTTCATGTTGTCCGAGCCATGCTCCATAATCAGGATGATACCATGACCCTGGGTCATGGCGGTTTGAACCGATTCTTTCAGACGCTTCAGGCTTTCCTTCTCTACTTCCAGCCGGTCGACCACCACTTCGATGAAGTGATTTTTATACCGGTCAACACGCATGTTGGGAACCAATTCCTTCACTTCGCCATCAATCCGCGCGTATAAAAATCCTTTGCGCCTGATTTGCTCAAAAAGCTCGCGGTAATGCCCTTTCCTTCCACGAACCAAGGGCGCCATGACCAAAATCCGCTTTCCCGAGAACTTCTCCTGAATCAGTTTCAGGATCTGGTCGTCCGTATATTTCACCATCTTCTCACCGGTTTCATACGAAAAAGCTTCGCCGGCACGGGCATAAAGTAAGCGAAGGAAGTCATAAATTTCCGTCACCGTTCCCACGGTCGAGCGGGGATTTTTGTTAGTGGTTTTCTGCTCAATTGAAATCACCGGACTTAAGCCGGTAATCTTATCCACATCGGGGCGCTCCATGTTCCCGAGGAATGAGCGGGCATAAGCCGAAAAAGTCTCGATGTAGCGCCGTTGCCCTTCGGCATAAATGGTATCGAAAGCAAGCGAAGATTTCCCACTCCCACTCAAGCCGGTAATGACCGTGAGTTTATTACGCGGAATCTCGACATTGATATTTTGAAGGTTATGTACACGAGCACCGTGTACCACCACTTTTTCTTCATTTTCCACCAGTTCCTCTTCCATAACTGCGGTTTCTGTTTTCTGCATATTCATCACTTTGTTTTTGTTCGGAATCCTTCTGCCGGCAATTTAATTTCATAGGTTCTGCCACCGGCATTGATCAGATAAGCCTCACGCAACCAAGGATTCAGCATCTTCAGGATTTTGTAATTCGTATTGTGTTCCTGCGCAAAATCGGCGAAACTAATCACAGGTCCTGTCACCTGAATGGTTTTTGTATTCCACAGCGGATACATCTCCTCTTCGTGCACATCAAAACCATACTCCCGTGGATTTTCCATCACCAGTTTCAGGGCCAGAATCCGAAAGACGTAACGCCGGGTTTCTTCTCCTAACAACAAATCGTAGTAGTTGGTTTCTTTTTGCCGCTCCACTTGTCGCCCTATAAAATTTCGACCGGCATTGTATGTAGCAGCCACCATCGTCCAATTACCATATTTCCGGTACGACTCGTGCAAGTAAGCGCAAGCCGCGTAGGTCGATTTTTCGATGTGGTAACGCTCATCCACTTCCGTGCTGACTTCTAATCCGTAATCGCCGGCAGTACCTTTCATAAACTGCCAAAAACCGACCGCTCCCGCAGGCGAAACTGCTGTAGGATCAAAACCGCTTTCGGCCAAAGCCAGGTATTTAAAATCCTGTGGAATGTTATTTTCCTCCAGAATGGGGCCAATGATGGAAAAAAACCGTGGCGCCATTTTAATGAAACGTAAGGTTTGCGAGTGAAAATAAGAGTTCACCAGCAATTCACGATCCAGGCTCTCGTAAATATCGAAATACTCCAAAGGCACTATTTCGCCACAAAATGTAAGTGAATCGGGCACTTCAACCGAGCTGTAATAATGCCTTACCGGAGCCGCCGCCGACTCTTCGGGGTATGTAGACGATTCCAGAAACTGATAAGCTCCCAAAACCAAAACAACCAACAATAGGGTGAACAATCTCTGAATCGCTTTCCTCTTCATAATCCTTCTTTCAAAATTTATTAAACGGCAAAAATAACGCTTTTTGTATTGGCTTTCAACTTATTTTAATCTCACTTTTATCAGCTTCAGTGTTTGAAAACCAAATTGAGGGAGGGATAGTTTTGTCAGAATTTGTCCATTGCTTCCCTTTTCTGTATTCACCGAGACAATTTTGTTTCCTTGCAAATCCACCTGTTCGATCCGATCTACCTCACAATTCCATCGGATTTCATGTGCTTTCACTTCCGAGGAGGTATTGAAGAAAAACCTGAACTTCAAATTTCGCAAATCTTTGGAGAGCGCTAAAACAAAAAGAGCCTGAAATCCATTGATTTCAAGCTCTTTCAAAATATTAGTCTCATTTTCAGCTCCAGGTAGGGGATGAACTATGTCTTTAATTTATTTATTCCCAGCAATATACGGTTTCGAAAAATTGACCTGTAACCAGGTTGTAACCGTGACACTGTCATTTGATTGTCCCCATGTGTCAGAACCCGCTCCCCAAAGCAACGAATTCATCACATCACAGAACTGCCAAATAGCTTCCCCAAATTTAGGAATATATCTCAACTAAATCAAAAAAAGTAGAATTGAAACTAAAAGATGCTTTTTTAAAATGTATCCATTGGGGCTAGTTAAACTACCTCAGTCAGATTCTTTTTAAATAAATAGCAATTTAAATATTTCAGGCTTCATATGCCTTTTCAAAAGGAAGTCCCCTCCTTTAAAGAAACTTTAGTGCTGCCTGGACAAATGCTTTCATATATGCACAAATGGAACAATCAAATTATAAATAAGTGCATGAGACAGGATTGCCTGAACCAATAATCGAGAATGCTTCGGGAGAAATCAGCGTTACAATAAAAAACAGGTGAATGAAGATAGATAAACTGAAGAAACTCACGCTTTTTCAGTGATTTCATCATTTATATACCAATGTCGTTTAGTTAGTGATTCACTATAATCGTTTGTAATTCATCGAATAAGGCTTCTTAGGTCTTTTATTTCTTGGATTAATCCGCCCCGGTCTGATGATTTCCCGGGTGTTCCAGATCAACAAGTCAAAGGCATGAAGAGCTTCCTTGTATTTTTTATGGATAAAGGTTGGCACCAGCATATCCATTACGGTTGCCAGGGCATTGGTCCGGTTAATCTTTTGTCCGTGTTTGCGATCCTGGCTGGCTTGGTATTCTGCAATTACCTTTTCTTCAATGGGATGGGCATAGGCTGCACAAAGTGTCATCAAAAATACTTTAGCATAGAAATCCTGTTTTACCGCCCTGTCCGTTTTGCCGGAAAAGTTCTCCAACTCAATACGGCTTTTCAATAATTTATAAGCCTCTTCCTCATTCCACCGGTAATGGTAAAGTTGCTCAAAATCACTGTAAAGGTAGATCCGGTCATCTGTCAGCGATGTGCAGAGTACCTCTTTCTCCCCGTTTTCGAGTTCAACTTTGATTAGCCTGCAGGTTATTTCTGTGTCCCACATATGGGGAAAGTCTTTCAGCTTGTTGCGGTCCTTTTTGGGCAGGGCAAAGGTTACGATCCTCTCCTTGTCGGTGCTTTCGGTAAATTCCTTTACTTTCAGCCACCAGTCTTCTTTAAGTCGGACACAAAACTCAATCCCCCTGGCCTTCAACAAAAAGAGCAACCAAAAGCTGGGATATCCCCGGTCGAGCAACAATAGATCACCTGCGTTGACCTTGTCCAAATGTTCCATCAGCAAGTCCCGCTCGCTCGAAGCATAAGGTGCTATTTGCGAATCGATCGTTACCATGTTTAATGGATCGTAAAGTAATGAACCTATAGCAAGGGAGCGGGGACTGTCGGCTTTCGGCCCAAATTGGTGCACCCCAAACTCCTGGGCAACCGACGGGTGATTAGGTAAAACCAGGCGTGTGCCATCAACTGCAAGCAACCGCATCTTGTGCCACTCATAGTAAGATGCCCCTTCGTAAAAGGTATTTACGGCGATCTCGTTCAAACGCTTAAATGCCTCCGGTTTCAGCTTTGCCCGTGCTTGCGTAAATGCTCCCTTGGTAACTTCCCTGATGTTGAAGTCACTTTGGGAGGCTTCCTTGAAGAAGCGGTCCAACTCACGCTGTATGGAACTTTTAAACTTAAGCACCAACAAGATTATTGTTTTGACGGGCAATTTTCTCTTACGGGTAAACACCCCTTCTTTGCCGTCTTTAAAACGACTGCTAAATTGCTTACTGTCAATTTCATAGTCGATATGTTCCGTTAATATTTCCCGATAATCCGGTTTTTTGTTGATACTTGGGTTACCCCCTTTATACCCTTACAAAATAATCAACCTTGGGCGAATTACAAACTTTTCAAAGAACTATTTTTTATCAAAACACCAGTAAAATAGCCTAATTCAGCCGCTTTCCTTAACTAAACGACATTGATTTATATCCTCCAAATTCATAGAAAAACCAGTTTCTTCAACTTTTCCAGTTCAGCAAATTGCTATTGACAATATTCCGCTACCCATTTATAAGCCCTTGGCCCCGCAATAAGATGTAAAGGTGGATTTTGTCCATCAACGCAGTGACCATTTAAGTCTAAAACCAGGCAAATACTATTGGCTTTTCTGGGGGGCGGCGATATATAAGTTCCTTTTAAAAATCGTTTATCCTCAATTTGGCTACAACTGTCCTCGATTCTACTACATAGAGAATATTTCTACCTCATAACTTTACATTATTAATTAAAATGAAAGTCATGAAAACAGAGAAAAACAAAGTTGCTCTTGTAACAGGGGCAAATACCGGAGTTGGATTTCAAATTGCAAAAGCGTTAGCCGGAAATAACTACACGGTTTATGTTGGTGCGAGAAATTTAGAAAAAGGAAAAAATGCAGCGACAGAGCTTAGCGAAAATGCCATCGCTATTGAGTTGGATGTTACCAAGCAAGAAACAATAAATGCTGCGGCAAAGGAGATTCAGGAAAAACATGGAAAACTGGATCTTTTGGTCAATAATGCAGGAATTTCTCATGCGGGAAAACCGGGCAGAACAGTAGAAGAAGTTGTGGCAGCGAATAAACCGAGTCTAGCGTCCATTGATGAAATGCGCACTGTTTGGGATACCAATGTTTTTGGCGTAGTGGCGGTAACTCAGGCATTTTTACCATTATTAAAAAATGCTCAGGCTCCGCGTATTGTAAATGTTTCAAGCGGGTTAGGATCACTCACTTTAGGCATGAATCCCAACAATCCTTACAGATCGAATTATGATGTGGTTTACGGAGCTTCAAAGGCTGCAACGAATGCTGTTACAGTTGCTTTTGCCATTGAACTTGAAAAGAGTAATATCAAAATAAACGCAGTGAGTCCTGGCTATACGGCAACGGCACTTAATAATTTTCAGGGTACAGATACGGTAGAAGAAGGCTCGAAAGAACCTGTTCGTGTTGCATTGGACCAGAGTGGTGTAACCGGGCAGTTTACGGGACCTAATCAGGAACATTTGCCATGGTAAATTGTTGTTAAAGAGCTTCTGGCCTATGAGGTTTTCAAAACTTCATAGGTTTTGAGTTTTTATATTTACAGGATGAAAAAGAAGAAAGATCTTATCCGGTTTCGTACGATTACGGAAATTCATGATGCCGCTGGTTTACCCAAACCAAAACATCCGTTGATTAGTATGACGCATTGCGGCGGTAATACTGACATTGATTTAAGCAATGGTCCTGTGTATGATGTACTGAATTTTTATAAGATCGTATTGATTACTGACCAGCAAGGAAAAATGAAATACGGGCAAAACCATTATGATTTTAATGAAGGTAGCCTGATGTTTTTAGCCCCCAATCAATTGGTGGGATATGTCGAAGAGGATTACTCCGCGAGTACACATGTTTTATTGTTTCATTCTGATTTTTTGCTGGGATTTCCATTAGCTCAAAAAATAAAGCAGTACCAATATTTTTCTTATTCGGTTAATGAAGCCCTGCACTTGTCTGACCAGGAAAGAGAAGTGATGCTGTCGTTGTTCAAAATTATGAAAGAAGAGCTGAACAGCCGGATTGACGAATTTAGTCAGGAAGTGGTGATCTCCCAATTGGAACTTTTATTGCATTATGCCAACCGGTTTTACAAGCGCCAGTTTATAACCAGAAAAACGGTAAATAATGATTTGTTACAAAAGATAGAGGCTATTTTGGATGCTTACTTCAACGATCAACAAACCTTGCAATATGGTACGCCAACCGTACGGTTTCTGGCCGATCAACTAAATATTTCTGCCGGTTATTTAAGTGACATGCTTCGCTCGTTAATCGGACAAAATGCTCAGCAATATATTCATTTCAAACTCATAGAAAGAGCAAAGGAGCGTCTTTCTACCACCGAACTTTCCGTTAGCGAAATTGCCTACGAACTCGGGTTCGAGCATTCGCAATCATTTAGTAAACTGTTTAAGTCGAAAACCAATCAAACTCCATTGACGTTCAGACAATCGTTTAATTAGGTTTGTTGGTAGATTTATCACAGGGTAAAAGCTTAAAAGTCAGACTAAAATGAGACAATCGGGCTTCGAATTACTGAAATTGATTCATATAATCCTCACTAAAAAATTACTTTAAAACAACAGAGGTATGAAGACAAATCATACCTCTGTGAAGCCAAATTGACCAAGTGAACCCAACCGGAAAAATGTCGAACTTTTTGCTCGAAGATTACGAGGCTGTGTTAAAGTTTATGGAGACAGATAAACGGAAGAAACTCAAACCACTTTAAATGTCATCAATTACCTACTCAAAGTTTGTAGAAAGACTGATTTCCTTCCATTTTTCAAGTTCCAACAGTTGCGATTGATAATATTCCGTTACCCGTTCATAAGCATCCGACCCCATGATAAGATGCAAGGGCGGATGTTCTTCTTCAACTGTATTTACTAGCGCCTTTGCAAGTTTCTCAGGATTTCCCGGTTGTTGTCCATTGAACTGGTTCATGATATCAACTTTCTGTTGTGTGTCGTATTCTTCAATTTTATTTTGAGTAACTGAAAAACCTCCTTTAGCTAAAAAATTGGTTCGGAAAAGACCGGGAGAAACAATGGTTACTTTAACGTTAAACGGTTTTACCTCTTTTGCTAAAGCTTCTGACAAACCAACAACAGCATGTTTAACCGCGTTGTAACTTCCAGCATTTTCATCGCCCGAATAACCGGCAGACGAAGAGAAATTAAATATATGCCCGCTTTTTTGTTTTCGGAAATAAGGCATTGCATTCCGAATCAAATTTACAAATGCAAATACATTCACATTCATGGATTGATGGAATTCTTCGGCTGAAACTTCTTCTAAACTTCCCAATAGCATATACCCGGCATTGTTTATAACTACATCTATCCGGCCAAAAGTTTCTACTGTTTTGGCAATAGCATTTTTAACATCGACATCTGATGTAATATCTAAAGTAAGCGCCAATAAGTTTTGGGAGTCATTAACTTGGTTTTCAATATTGGCTGCATTTCTGGACGTGGCCACCACTTTATTTCCATTTGACAATAAGATTTTAACCAACTCCAATCCAAAACCACTTGAAGCACCTGTAATAAACCACACTTTTTCTTTTTGATTTTCCATTTCTAATCATTTTTTGAATTCAATTTCAAAATTACAGACAAATAGTATACATTTGATATTTGTATACAAAAGGATACTTAAATGACTATTTCAGAAAAAATAAGGTTTGAGGATAAAATCAAGTACGTACAGGATACACAATATGTGATTGGAGGTAAGTGGAAACTTCCCATTATAATTTCCATCTATCACGGAAACAACAGGTTTAATGAAATAAAGTCTTCTATTCCCGGAATTACCAACCGGGTTTTATCCAAAGAATTAAAGCACCTGGTAGAAAATTTATTACTATCCCGAAAGGTTTATGATGATTACCCGGCGAGAATTGAGTACACCCTCACCAATTATTGTTACAGTGTTACCGAAATGCTGGAATCTATGGAAAGATGGGGAAAACAGCACCGGGAGAAAATTAAGTCAAAATAAACGGACAAATAGAAGATTGTCAAAATCAGAGATTGTTGTTTTTCTGCACAGCCAGTTTGGTGGCTGTCAGCCCGAATTGCCTTTTAAAGGCAAATGAAAAATGAGACAAGTCTTCAAAACCCAGGTCAAGGTATATCTCAGAAGGCTTTTCGTTCCTTTTCTCAATCAGGAAAAAAGCTTCCTGCAATCTTTTTTGTACTAACCAATGGCTTGGTGAATCATCAAATGTGTCCCTGAAATCACGTTTAAATGCGGATAAACTTCTTCCTGTAAGATAGGCAAACCGTTTAATACTTACATTGAATTTGTAATTACGGTTCATGAATTCTTCCAGGTTTATTTTTTCAGGAATACCAAAATCAAAAAATACGCCAGCCAATTCAGGTTGTAACCGTAATAATATAATTAATAATTCTTCCCGCTTGATATCGGCAAACTTTTCATCAATTCTTCCGTAACCATTGTAATAGGGCATTAACGAACGAATAAAATTCGGAATGAGTTTACTTTTATTTAGTCGTAAAAAGGCTTCTTTCGATTGAAACTTTGATACGTCGGGTTTATGCTTTTCCTGAAATTGTTTTAAGAAAGTCTCATCAAACAAAATAGCTACCTTTTCAAATTGACCATCTCCCGAAAAATGGATTGATCAAGCTCTACAATCCAGTCATATCAGGGGTTTAAAGATGTTTATATATGAGGAAAGCTGGTTTAAAAAGGTTATTTTTATTGTGCAAACAAAAGCAAATAATCTCTAAAAACCAGCTCATGTCAAAAGTATTAACAAAACAGGTACAGAACAAGATCAGTCGCTATTTTCTTAAGCTTGAGGGTCAATTAACAAAACCGGAAGCCCGATGTATCAGGGAAATGACCACCGGGATACTCAAGACAGGTACAGTGTTGGTCAATAAGATAGCCACAGGCATTTGCGATACGATCTCGTTGAGCCAGACCACCAAGCGCTTTAGGAACCATTATAACAAGAAAGATTTTTTCATGAAGTTATTCCGGGGACATATGAACAGTGTAAAAAGCAAAATCTGTCATGGGGACTACATCCTGTTCGATGGTTCTGATATCCAAAAGAAATATGCCAGGATGATGGATGGGCTGGACTATGTGAAAGATGGCGATAAAGGAACCATTGGCCTTGGCTATTGGCTGATGAATGCAGTCCACTTTAGCAAAGACCAGGAAATGACTCCCCTGTACAATAAGCTTTACAGTTTTGACCATGGCGCAAAAAGTGAAAACAAGGAGGTTCTTGAAGCAATGGGCGAAGTAGGGGCAATCATTAACAAAGATGTCACAACAATATTCGACCGGGGAATGGACCGTCCCATTTGCAGGGATTTCATTATTGCCAATGAAGGCAACTTTAACCTGCGCCTGAAGAAAACCACAAAGCTGATGTACAAAGGTGAAGAAATGGCAGTGAACAAAATAAGCCAGAAAGTGCCGTTGTTCATGAAATTAACGGCTACAAGGATACAGAAAAGTAAGAAGCGCCAGTTGGTCGATGAATGCGGGGAGATAAAGGTCCAGTATCAAATCAAGGGCAAGATGCATGATCTTTGGCTTATTGTAACCAAAAGGGCCAATGGCGGATATTGCTGGTTACTGACACGTTCTCCAAAAGACAGTATTGTTGAAGTAATCAAAGAAGCATTTACAGCCTATGGTTTTAGGTGGAAAATAGAGGAGTACCTCCGACATATCAAGGAATGTTACAACCTGGAAGACATACAAATCAAAACATTCGAAGGCTTACAAAGCATGCTGGCAATACTTACAATAGCCATGAGCATCATATACTCATCGCTTTCATCCCTGCACACAAGGCTGTTGCTTGAAAGTGGGGTAAAAACACTAAACAAAGAACGTATGTACGAACTACGCAATTTTATCTATTACAAAATCAGCACGATAATAAAAGTATTGCTGCCCAATATGACACCAAGGGCTTTCCTTCCTCAATCAGATCCATCTCCTAATGACGGACAGTTAAGCCTTTTACTAAATTTTGAAAACTAAAAACGGGAGATGGTCAACTACCTTTTCAAACTCATCATTTTCTTTTAGTTTATTATACCTCGCCAAACGATTTTTGCGAATAAAGCAATATTCGCTTGATTTCAGCGTAAAATTTTTATTGCCGTCGTAACCATTCATTGTACCTTTTGCCAGATACAAAAACAGATGTTCCGGGATGAATTGCTCAGGAGATATTTCCGTCCCGATATAACAGGATTTTATGTCCATTCAATTTATTTAACAATTCCAGATTTAAGCAAACTTTCGGCTGTGTCAGCAATAACAACCTCCTTGTTTCTTGGTTGCCAGCCCAGAATATTTTTTGCCTTTTCATTTGATACGGTTTTTATTTTGCCCACTTGAGCAGATACCGATTTTAGCTCCGGTTTAAAATAAGCTACAATTTTTACTATCCAGTCGGGCATCACTTTCTTAGTGACTCGTTGTGCAGACTGATTGTTTTGAGAGCGAAGTATTCCAGCAATTTCAGGTAAAGAGGTGGTGCCGTCCGAAGTTGCCAAAAAACGTTGTCCTTTTGCTTCAGGGGTTATCATGGCTTTAATATGGATGTCAGCTACATCTCGGACATCAACAACGCTAAAACTGAGTTTCGGAATTGCGGGCATTTTACCTGTCATCAGTTGTTCTACCATTTGAATAGAACTTGAAAATTTGTTTCCTAAAACCGGGCCAAAAATCCCCACAGGATTGATAACCGTTAATTCCAAACCATCACCTTCATTCTTGATAAAGCGCCACGCTGCGCGCTCTGCCAGGGTCTTAGATTTTATATAAGCGGGAATATTGGTATTCGCATCTGTCCAATCCTTTTCTGTAAAAATGTGGTTTTTAGGATTGATGCTGTACCCAATCGCTGCAAATGAAGAGGTCAAAACAACGCGTTTTACTTTTGCTTTGCGAGCAGCTTTTAAAACACGAAGTGTACCATCAACAGCAGGACGTATCAGTTCGTTTTCATCTTTTGGCTCACCCGGCGGAAATGGTGAAGCGACGTGCAACACATATTCACAGCCTTTTACTGCTTCGTCCCAATTATCATCTTTGGTCAAGTCTGCCTCAATAAATTCAAGACTATCAGACGTGTCGATACCACCATTTTTCAACATTTCAAATATTTCACCTTTCCTGTTGAGATTGCGAAGTGTTGTTTTTACATTATAGCCCTTTTGCAACAGTTGCAGAATGGAATGTATGCCAACAAAACCAGTCCCGCCTGTTACTAAAACTGTTTCTTTATTTTTCATGACATATAAATTTTATGCTACAAAGTTCAGCATAAAAAATACATTCTACTTTGTTGAAAAGCCCAAAGTTGGATTATTGAGAAGCCCAAGTGTCAGGCTTTTTTTTAATTATAGTGAGCAGAAGGTATTTATTTCAACAATTGTGTTGGTGGATAACCAAACTGTTTTTTAAATGCGAACGAAAAATGTGACAATGTTTCAAAACCTAAGTCAAGATATATATCTGACGGTTTTTGTTTTTTCTTTTCAATGAGGAAATATGCTTCTTGTAGTCGCTTCTGCACTATCCACCGATTGGGTGTTTCATTGAATGTTATCTTAAAATCCCGTTTAAAAGCTGATAAACTTCTTCTCGTCATAAAAGCAAACCGCTCAATACTTACATTGAATTTGAAATTTTTATTCATAAATTCTTCCATGTTTGTTTTTTGTGGAATACCAAAATCGAAAAATACGCCTGCCAAACCAGGTTGTTTCTGTAAAAGAATAAGCAATAATTCTTCCCGCTTCACATCAGCAAACGGTTCTTTTATTATTCCGTGATTGTAATAAGGTTGTAACGAGTTAATAAAATTGGGCAATAATTCATTCTCCTTTATTGGTATGAATGTATTGGCAGACCCAAATACTTTCGTTTCGCTTTTGTATTTCTCCTGAAACCTTTTGAGAAAGGCTTCATCAAAAAAACAAAAACTTTTTCCAATTCGTTGTTTTCTTTTAGTTTGTTGTAACAGGCCAAACGATTTTTGCGTGCAAGGCAACACTCGCCTGATTTTAACGACACATATTCACTGCCGTCATAAGCATTCAATACGCCTTTGATGGCATAATCGAATGTATATTCAAAAATAAATTGCTCTGGCGAAATTTCTTTCCCTACATAGTGCATATGTGCCGTATTATCTTTCATTGCCACCAAATTTAATCATACTTTCGTTAATAAAGCTCTTGTTTCGGCAACAACACGCTTTTGAAATTTTGTATCTCTTACCTGCTCTGAACCTTGCATTGGTTGCCCTTTTTCGTCAAAGTAAACTCCTTTCTTGTTTGATGTATCAGTCAAAATTTGTGTAATGACATTTGCCGATTTTTTAGGCGTACTGCTGTATCTGGAAAAAGGAGGGAGTATCGCCATCAAGTATCCAAACAGGAAGCGAACAAACGCATTTGTACTTTCGCCACCGAGATTTGTTCCACGTGTTATCCCAGGTTCGACAGCATTGAAATGTAATCTTGACGTTTCTTTTGCGAAAACATACATGGAAGCAAGAATACATTGCTTTGATGTAGCATAAGCATCTACGCCTGCCATTTTCGAACCACCTTCTTTCCATTCACCTTTGGCGCTCGCTTCAGCAGAGATATAGCGATCGCCTTTCATTCCCATGACCTTTGCCGGTTTGCGTTCAGGGTCTTCAATAGCGGAAGCAATAAACACAACATTTGCTCCATCGGGAAGATGAGGCACAAGTGCTTCGGTTAACGCGAACGCTCCGAGATGATTGATAGCATACGTCATATCAAAGCCCTGTTTGCTTTTTGTGGCTTTTGACGGCATAATCCCCGCATTGTTGAGCAATCCAACTATCGGAAGCCCAAGGTCAATGATTTATTGTACTGCATGCCTTACACTGGTCATATCCGAAATATCGCAAATCACCGACACTGCATTGTACCCCTTGTTTTTTATGGTCTTTTGGACTTGTTCTAATTTTTCCCGATTTCGCCCGACCAGTACAACTGTACCATATTTTGTAAGCTCCAACGCGGTTTCATAACCAATACCGGAAGTCGGACCTGTGATAATGTACGCTTTTTTATTTTCCATCGTATGAAATTTTAATGCTACAAAGTTGAGCATAAAATTTACAGTCATCTTTCTTGAAAAGTCCAGATATCGATCGCCTTTCTAGAAGCTGCAGTTACTAAATTTTGTCGTTAATGTCTGATATTGTCTGTTTGTTCTTTTAATTGCGTTGGAGTTTGTCCAAAATAGTTTTTAAACGCATATGAAAAATGCGACAGGTTTTCAAACCCGGCTTCCAAATAGACATCCGATGGACGTTGGTGTTTCTCCGAAAGCAGGAAAAATGCCTTTTCCAGCCGCTGTTGTTGCAGCCATTTTTGTGGAGTTGCGCTAAAGGTTTTTACAAAATCACGTTTGAATGTAGAAAGGCTTCTGCCCGTAAGTTTTGCGAATTGAGCGATTGGAACATTATACGAAAAATGCCGGTTCATATAAGCTTCCAAATCCAATTTGTGCGGTTCGCTAAAATCAAACAAAAAGTTTTTAAGTTCAGGATTACGCAGCAACAGCTCAATTGCTTCTGTAGTTTTTAGCTGTTCCAATACTGGAGTAAGCTTTTCGGGCTGTGCAAAATAAGGCATCAGCGAATCAAAAAATCCCCTTAAGAAAGGGTCAACTTCCAGCACTACATTGGGGGAGCCGGTATAAATTCCGTTTGCCTTTACATCGTATTCGAGACTGTATTTTTTTAGTGTTTCCTGGTCTAAGAACACTGAAACAGAAGCAAACGGCTTTTCGCCGTCCGGCTTCTTGGTAACCTTCAGCAACTGATTTCGCCGGATTAAACTTAATGTTCCTGCCGGGTACGAAATTGCCCCTTCGCTGGTGAAAATCTCAGCACTTCCCGAGGTGATAAAGCTAAGTGAATGTTCATACACAAAAGGGTCGTGTTCTGTTTCTGCTTCGCCTGCACACGAATACAATTGAATATTATGCCTAATTGAATTTTGCATACATAAAATTTAAAAATGGTTGCAATAAAAAACACAATTACTTCATTTGGCTCATCATCATCTTGTCAAACATTTTATCAGACAATATCTTTCGTCCGATTATGGCCTGTTTTGCCATAAATCCGCCAATGTACCGGGTTTTAGGTTTTTCGGAACTAATGGCTTTTAAAATAAGTTTGGCTATTACGACCGGCTCTGAATTTTTCTCTGTCATTTTAGGGTCTTTCATCACTTTTACCATTCTGTCGATTTCTGTTTTATATGCCGAATGAATCGAATTTTTAGTCAGGTTATCCATTGCAATGTTTCCCCATTCGGTTTTTATTCCACCCGGTTCAATTACAACGACATCAATGCCAAATTGTTTGACTTCATTGCGAAGCGCATCGCTTAAACCTTCCAGCGCAAATTTGCTGGCGTGGTACCAGCCCCCGTAAGCCGTTGCAAATTTTCCACCAATGGAGGATACATTTATAATTTTACCGAATCTGTTTTCGCGCATGGTGGGTAAGACCAATTGTATCAGCCGTGCTACCCCAAAAAGGTTTACGTCCAACTGGTATTTGGCATCAGCCATTGAAACATCTTCAATGGCACCGTAAGCGCCAAAACCTGCATTATTGATTAATATGTCAATACGATTTTCTCTATCAAGGATTTGCTGAACGCCTTTTTTCATTGAGCTGTCGTTAGTAACGTCCATTGACAGAACATTTATTCTCAACGTTTCAAGGTCTTTCATTTTCTCAGCCCGCCTGGCTGCTGCATAAACCGTATAACCGTTTTGTGCCAGTAATTTGGCGGTTTCTTTTCCCATTCCCGAGGATGCTCCTGTAACTAATACAATTTTTGAATTTTTCATTTCTTTAATTTTTTGGTACAATACAAAGGTCGGGAAGTTGATGCCTGTCTGTTTTGTTGTGAGGTTCAAATTTGTTTACTGAGAAGTTCAGGCGCTACATTTATTGAGATTGAATTCAAAACTTTATTTATATTAAACCTTTGCGCGCAATGTAATCCCTCCATCTACAGATACACAGGCACCAGTAATAAATGAAGCTTTGTCTGAGGACAGAAAAAGCACGGTGTTCGCAATTTCTTCAGGTGTACCTAATCTTTTCAACGGAATATTTGCGGCAGATTGCTCCTGTAGGTTCTGTTGTGCTTCTGCCGGTACTGAGTTGTTGAAACCCGGTGTCGCGGTGGGGCCCGGTGCAATAATGTTTACCCTTATCTTTCTGCTTGCTAATTCACTTGCGGCTACGCGTCCAATTGTGTCAATAGCAGCTTTGGTTGCGGAATATACACTGGTATTCGGGACGGTACTTACTGAAGCGCCGGAAGAAGTAAGGATAACAGAAGCTCCTTCTGCCAAATGCGCAATAAGGCTTTGTAATGTAAAGAACATACCTTTTACATTGGTATTAAACTGTATGTCAAAGTCTTCTTCTGAGGTCGTTTCGATGGGGGAAAACCTTCCCAAACCAGCATTCAGAAAAAGAACGTCCAATTTGTTCCCAGACTCAGCAATGGTTTGAGCCAATGCTTAAATGTTTGATAAATCAGTTGTGTCCGAAACAATAGGTTTCAGCTTAGGGTTGTTTATTTCTGTTTCTGCTTTTTTAAGGTTGTCAGGGTTTTTACCTGTGATAAAAACTGTTGCTCCTTCTTTTAAAAAGGCTTTTGCGGTGGCAAGTCCGATTCCTTTGCTCCCGCCTGTAATTAATACTGATTTCATTTTTGTCGCTTTTTAAATTAACAGTACAAAGATTGTCTGTGAAAAAATGAAATCAATTGCCAAATGACAAAAAGGGCTTTTAGCGAATGTTTTTTCGTATTCTACTCAATGAAGATGGTGTAACCCCCAGATAAGACGCGATATAAGCTAATGGTACACGGTTCACAAGTGTCGGGAATTTTTCCATAAATATTAAATAGCGTGTAGTAGCATCCTGTTCAACCAAAGGGCTTCTTCTTTGTAATTTTTCGGTAAGTGTTATGGTAACTAATTTTTGAATAATGGCATCCCAGCCAACAATAGTATTGGAAATATCTTTCCAGTCCTGGTTTGAAAATACAAGCAACCTGCAGTCTGTAGCTGCCTGAATATATTCAGTGAAAATTTCATCATTGCGTGGATTAAAAACCAGATGATTTTCGTCAATAAAGTAACGCGTGATTTCTTCACCCTTATTATTGTAATAACAGAGGCGAAAAATACCTTCAATGACAAAGGCCACTTGCTTAAAAACCTTTCCGGCCTCAGCAAAATATTCATCCTTATGAAGTTCTGATTCTGTTGCTTTTTTTGTAAGTAACTCTATTTGTTGCTTGTTTAAATTACCAAACTGCAATATGTATTCTATAAACTCTTCCATTGATGCAAGTTAGTTAATGTCGTTTATACACAAATTGCCATTTGGCAAAAAGTTTTTTAAGGCGATTTAAATACAACTGTTTTACAGGCATTGAGGTTTGTCAATTAAATGACTGCCTGAATTCTAATGGAGAGAGCTTTGTTTTTGTCTTAAACAATCTGCTAAACGATTGTGGATGCTCAAAACCCAATTCGTAGGCAATTTCACTGACCGACAAATTGGTAGTTGACAATTTTTCTTTGGCTTTTTCAATCAACTTGTCGTGAATGTGTTTCTGAGTACTTTGCCCGGTCAGTGTTTTCAGTAATCCGCTTAATTCTACTTTAACAGATTAGAAAAAAGGCTTTAAGGTGTTGATTTTCTTTGATTTAAATTTGGTTGAGTAATTGTTTTTTAGTATTTTAGAGGTGTCATCGAAGAACAAATCTATCGTTCCGAGCTATGTTTAACACCACGTAAAAAAAGTAATACATATGGAAAAACACTGGCCTGGTTGTCCCGGAGGCTGAGTGAACACCTTGTCCCGTATGAGTCTATATTTTGTAACCGGACAAAGAAATTTTTTGATAAAGCAGAACATTACACGAAAGGAATTGTGCAAAGTCAATTACGCAACATTGAACGTATCAGTGAAGACCTGAATGTCCACTACCATCAGATGCAACACTTTATTACCGAGTCAAAATGGGACGAGCGCGAGGTTATTGATCAGGTTTCCAGAGAGGTAAGCTCGGTATTGCCCAAGCGGAAGTTAACCGGGTTAATAATTGACGTAAGCGGCTGGGTGAAGAAAGGCGATAAAAGTGTTGGTGTTGGATGGCAGTACTGTGGCAATGTGGGCAAAATATCCAATTCGCAGGTTGCCGTGTTTGCCTGCCTGAGCAACGGTGATTTTGCTTCAATGGTCGATGCCCGGTTATACCTGCCACAAGATTGGTGCGAGGATCCGGAGCGTTGCGAGGAAGCCGGCATCCCCGAAGGGAACAGGGCGTTCAAGACCAAACTGGAATTGGCCGAAGAGATTATCCGTCAACAAGTTCAAAACGGGGTTTCGTTCGATTTTATCGGCGGCGATGGCTATTACGGCAACGATGCCAACCTGGCCCGGTCAATCGACCAAATGGGCTATGTTTATATGCTGGATATCCACAGCGACCAAAAAATATTCATCGACCAGCCAGAGCTGTTCCTTCCCGAACGTAAATCAAACAGAGGGCCCGCCCCAAAAAGGCTCAAAGCATCAACACCGGACATGACTGTAACCAAGTACATGGAAAATCTTCAGCCCGGTGATTGGGAAAAGATCAAGGTCCGCAATACAACCAAAGGGAAACTGACTGGGGAGTATCACTTTGCAAGGGTATTCATTTGGAACAAAAACATCAACGAAATAGAGCCGCGGATGCTGGTCATTCGAAAAACAAAATCAGCAAAGAACACGATTGAAATAAAATATTCGTTCACCAATGCCAATCTGGAACAATACACACACCAAGCCTTGGCGTACATGCAGGCTCAGCGGTTCTTTGTTGAACACTGCATCAAAGAATCCAAGCAAATACTGGGAATCGACCAGTTTCAGACCCGCAAGTGGCTGGCGTGGCAACATCAGGTTGCTTTGAACTTTATGGTTTCTTCGTTTATACTCAAAGAAAAACTACGAAACTTCGAGGAACTTCCGCTGCTTTCGGCCAACGACATCAAGAAATGGTTCGTCTTCAAGCTCTATAAAGAAATGACCGAAGAACAGTTTTTTGACCAAATGCACCAACGTCACAAAATAAGGCAGTGGGACATAAACAATTCATATCAAAGATTTTAAATGTGTTAAAGTAGAATTAATGATATTCGCGTTGAAATATTCAAGAGAACCATCAGTAAATTTTTTTGTGCTTTCAATTTCAAAAGACCAATGGAGTGAGTTGTTAATTATGTCTTTCCCTTGCATCTGAATAAACGGATATAAGCCAAAAGCAAAAAATCTTACTCCAATTAGTTTTGTTCCAGCAGGGTATGTCAAAACTGTATTTTCAGTAGAGACTCCTTCTATCTGAGAAGTATTTACCCATTTCTGGTTTCGTTTATATCCGGAGAAATTAAGGGGGAGTATTAAGGTTACATATTGATTCGGAGGAATTATTAATTCCACCTCTTTTTCCAAATTCTCCGCAATCCATATTCTTTCTATCAAATTGGAGAACTGTTCAGGTTTATATGTATCTATTTTTAGCACTTCGTTTTTGTGGAAACAACATCATTAATACTCTTAAACAAAATTAGATATTCTTATCTCAAATTAAAATCGAACAATTTTTTAATGCTCTCCTTTCGCTGGTGGAACAAAGTATTCATAACTTGACACAGACTTAATCAAACGAACAAAGTTTCTAATTTTTCCCAGCCCAAATAAATTCTATCTTATGGGTCAACCAGGCAAACGTGAATCCTGAAATAAGGGTAAGAAGGATAAGTCCCAAATCAACCACTTTTAACTCGGGGTGAGTGCCAAAAAAGATGATAATCCCCATAAAATATGCTGGAATTGTATTGATTGGCTTTAATTTAGGAACAAAGTACATAAACAAAGCCATGACCAGAATGATTGCAACTGGAACACCGACATCTCCCAGGAAATCAGCGAGGAAGTGACCTTTTAATGTCATTAAAATTGCGATTCCCATCCCCAGAGCAATCTGAATAAATGAGAAGAGGATTTGCTTTGGTTCTTTTCCAAATAAGAAAAAGCTAACCCACGCCATAAACAATACCCAGGTATATAAACCTAATTTAAAAGTAAACATGACTGCAATTGCACTCATTACTCCAACAATTATCGAACTAACGATTCTTTTGTTTTTCATAATCAATTACGTATTAATTTTTCCCGCATAATAAACTTCGTGGTTAGATTTTTTAAGTTCTTTAGATATCTATGATTATAGATTCATTCCGCCAGATATTTCAATGCGTTGACCATTAATCCACCTAGCATCTTCAGTACACAAAAAGGCAACAACACCCCCTATGTCTTCAGGAACTCCGGGACGTCCCAGAGCTGTCACCGAAGAAACATAGTTGTGGTATTGCTCATTGTCCCTCACTTGTCCCCCTGCAAAATCAGTTGCTATCGCTCCGGGAGCAACTGTGTTCACCCTTATTTTCCTACTGCTTAGTTCTTTGGCCTGATAACGTGTTAAATTCTCAATTGCAGCCTTCATTGAAGCGTAAGCAGAATATCCCGGACCGGCAAATCTGGCTAATCCGCTTGAGATGTTAATGATGCTACCTGCGTCTCGAATTAATTTCAACGTTTTTTGGGTAAGAAAATAGACGCCTTTGAAATGTATATTCATCAACTGGTCAAACTGCTCCTCTGTAGTTTCAGAGAATAGAGAATGGATACCTATACCAGCGTTATTAACCAGAACATCAAAAACATCTGTGCCGAATTCGTTTATTAATACCTCTTTTAAAGAATCAATGAAATGATCGAAGCTTTTTATATCTCCCGTATTGAGCTGAAGGCAAACAGCGCTTTGGCCCAGTCCTTTTATTTAAATTACGAACAATGTATTTTCGAATTTCACCTTCTGCATTACCCCTGAATAAAACACCATGCGGCATAACGCAAGCCATAGTTCCGTTATCAGCTAATTGGTGAATCATATGTGTAACAAAAGCGTAATCTGCGTTAGTATTGAGAGCTAACCGGCCGTACTGACTGAATCGTTCATCGGTTTCATTTAACGGATTTTTATTGCCTTTCCAATGAGCAGAGAAAGGAGGGTTGACAACTACTGCCTCAAATCCAAATGCTGCGGATGTTCTAAGGTATCTTCCTGCCTGATATCGAACCGGCGGAAATGCACATCGTGCAAAATCATATTCATACGCGCCAGATTATAAGTGGTGCGGTTAAGTTCTTGCCCGTAAAATTCGCTTACATCAGCTTCTTTTGAAACCCTCAACAAGAGTGAACCGGAGCCACAGGTTGGGTCGTAAACCGACTTAATTTTTTTCTTTCCTGTAGTTACAATTTTGGCCAGTATTTTTGAACCCGGTTGTGGCGTATAAAATTCTCCAGCAGTTTTTCCCGCGTTGGCTGCAAATTTACCAATAAGGTATTCGTAAGCATCACCCAAAACATCAGCATCAACCTCTTTAAGCTTGAAGTCAATCTTTTTTAGGCGCTTGAGAATTTTTACAATAATATCGTTCCTTGCTCCAACAGTTCTTCCCAACTTGGTCGAGTTTAAATCTAAGTCTTCAAACAAAGCGTGAAAATCGTCTTCCGAATCGGTTCCCATGGTACTTTGTTCAATATGATTCAGAATTTGCTGAAGGTCTTCCAAAATGTAATTGCTCTTTTCAATTACATCATCGTCATCTTCATCCTCTGAAGCACTACCTTTTGTAACCAAAACATCGAACAACTCACCTGGCTTTAAAAAATAGCCCAGCTTTAATAATGATTCTTCACGGATTGCCTCAATATATTCAGGGTCGATTACCTTTTTGTAATCGGTCACTTCTTCACCTTCCAACAGAGAATTGGCATATAAATACTGCTTCTCTGAAAGGTACTTATAGAAAATAAATCCAAGTATATAATCTCTGTAGTCGTCGGGGCTTATTTTTCCCCGAAGCAAATTTGCTATTCCCCAGAGTTGTTTCTGTAAAATCTGTTTTTGACTCTCCGTCATTTTAGTTAAAATTTAGCTTTCTAATGTGTCTGTCAACTTCTCTTTCTACCTGTTCAAATTCAGGCAAATCTTTTATTTGGTCGGACATCGATTTTGTCCACCGGCCTTTGTATTGTGCTTTTCTTTTTTCCAGTGTTTCGGGAAATAGGTTGGCTTCATAACCCTTACTTTCACACTTTCTTTCAAATTCCGAGATGTAAAAGTCAATGTCCATTTCCTGAATTTCAAGCAAATACCAGATATCGTAATAGTCGCGGGCTTGCATACGCTGCATTACCGAACGCATTTTTTCGACCAAAACTTCTTCCAATGAGTAACATAAAAGTTGGTGTTCTTCCTGGTCGGAATAGCCTAAATGCAGATTTTTTAAAACAGGTTCGAAAACAAGCAATTCGCTTCTTGAAATGTCAACTTTCACACGCTTGTTTTGTCCATGACCGCCGAGTGGGCCAACGTAACTAATATAAAAGTTTATTCCTCCGTCTTCATGTTCATTGTCATCAATTATTTCGAGTGGTATATTTGCTTCCTCTTTTATATACTCAAATACTTCAGCAACCCATGCGAAAATCTGCTCGTTGGTTATTGAGTCATCCAAAAGGGTAAAATCAAGATCTTCTGAAAAACGATAGTCTTCAAAATATACTTTCTTTAATACGGTTCCTCCTTTAAACACAATCAATTTTGATAAATTTTTGTACTGGGCAATTCCCTGTAAAATCCATGAAAGAATATAATCCTTTTCTATTTGTTGGTCGCGAACAGCAACCTCCCGCGCTTTCTTTTGTATTTCTCCCGGTTTTATCATGTATAAATAGCCGATTTTATGGTTTTGGGTTCAATGTTTATCTGAATGTTCCATCGGTTCCAATGTCTGCCCTCACGTGGCAATTCTGTATCCAGAATCACATAGGACGATGACTTTTGTATTTGCAGTTTTTCGACAAGCGGATTTTCTATCTCCAGTAATTCCAATATAAATCCGAGTCTTTTTATTACTGCCTGGGAGTTGAAACGTATAACGTAATCGTATAACTTCTCGTAATCCAGTTTCTCTTTTAATTGTTGTATTGCTTTTCCTATTTCCACAATACCACCTGCATATTCGGGTTTAAACAGGCAATCAATAATGGTTTTCTCATAATCTGAGCACAGAACTTTATGATAGTCGTCAATCCAAAATTTCTTAAACCCAAAAAAGTGATCTTCGTTGTGGTAGATAAATTGAAATTTTACATCCTTCACCGAAAATGAAGAGGGCTTAATCTGTTTCGCAACAACAATTTGTTCTTTTAAAGAAGGTTGTGTAATCAGTCCGTGTATCTGGAGTGCTGAATAGTACCCGATATAGTGTTTTTCTCCTTTAACTAAATAACTGGCAAGTTGGTGCCAGTCGGGCATAAAATATTTAGGTTCTTCTTCGAATGGAATAATATAATAGAGCCCATCTTTTATTCTCATTAGTAGCCCTCTTTTTGCCATATCGCTCAGAAGTTGTTTGACTGCGGTTTCTTTCGAACTAGGCAAGGCCTTAAATGCTTCTGAATTGGTGAAACAGGGCTGGTCTAACCTATTAAAATAGGAGAGAAGTTCGTTTGATTGCGTTGATATATTTTTATATCTCATAGGTTATATGTAAGCACAAACCTTACAACAATGATATGAAGAATAATTAGTTCTATGAAGAGAATATAGTATTTATTTTTAAAATTTTTATATTTTGTATCATATAAGTAAGTTTATTTCTTTCATTTATGATACAGAAGATAAAATACTCAATTTTCTTCGGCAATTTCTAAGAATGAATTTTATCCGAATAAACTTGGGATGCCAGTTTAGCTCCTCAAGTTCTTAAGTTTTTCCTTATTTAGTTCAAACATAAAATCACAAGAAAAGTATGGCAACACCTTGCTCGGTAATTACCAATGGCAAAGTAGGACTGAATTTAACAGACTTTGGGAACTTATCACAAATTGTGATAAGCTCTGCTCATCAATAATTAACAATAAAACCATTTGTTCTATTTCTGAAATACACCATTTATGATGCAGAATAGAAACAAAAGAACGGGATTATTATAAGGCCATCCCAACTTGAGGTGCAACTTTTGCACCTCAAGTTATAATATATTGTTTCATTAATTCTGAATCACAAAGAAAATGCCGGAGCCATCCCCTGAAGCTTTTTTGAAAGTTCCTGCATATCATGGCTTATCTTGTCATTGGTAATCCGAGCATAAATTTGGGTCGTTTTTATACTTGTATGCCCAAGCATTTTGTTTACGGTTTCCATTGGGACACCTTTAGCTAGTGTAACCGTCGTTGCGAAGGTGTGCCTGGCCAAATGAAATGTCAGGTTCTTTTCAATCTCACACAAGTCGGCAATTTCTTTCAAATATGAATTTAGCCTTTGATTACTGATTATGGGTAACAACCGGTTCTCATTTGGCATTCCCTTGTATTTGTCCAGAATCTTCTTCGGAATATCAAGCAAAAGAATATTCGACTGAACATCAGTTTTCTGACGTTTTTTTATAATCCACAGCCGACCGTCAAAAGACTTTTGAATATCCCTTTCATTCAAATTCCTTACATCAATATACGCCAGACCCGTGAAACAGGAAAACACGAAAATATCCCGAACTTGTTCCAGTCTTTTGATGGCAAACTTTTTCTCCATAATAGTGACGAGTTCGTCTTCAGTCAGGTACCCTCGATCAACCTTTTTGAACCGGATTTTAAAGTTGACAAATGGGTTTGAAGGAATCCAGCCATTATTCTTTGCTAAGACAACGATATGTTTCAATCGCTGTAAATATTTGGCTACCGTATTAACGCTGGAATTCCAAACAGTCGTTAGATACGTTTCGAAGCTGTAAATAAAATTGTAGTCAATTTCTTTTAAGGGAATATCATCAAGATTATACCGGTGTTTCAAAAACTCACCCAGACGCGTACAGGTACGTTCGTATTTTTTGACTCCTGCTGCTGTAATATCTTTTCCAATCCGAAGTTTCAACTCTTCATTATGTGCCCAAAAAACGACCAGCAACATTTGGACTTTAGACTTTACCCCGAGATAAGCATCTTTTATCCGGTCAACAGTAAAATAAATACCCTGTTGCTTCAATTCTTTATAATGAAGGTTCAACTCCATCCTAATTTCACGGAGCTTTTCGTTGATTAAAACGGCTACTTTTGAATTACCTTTTGCCATGTTCAACTTTGAATCCCAAAGGGTCGGATCAACCTTCAAATGCGAGGAAAACTGGGCCTTCTGGCCGTCCAGCATCAACCTGACCATTACACTTATTTCCCCGTTTCTGTCAACGTAGTTTTTGCGTGCATAGAAGAAAATCTTAAATCTGTAACTCTTAACGCTAAATTTTAGGTGTTTAAACTAATTTTTATGAGCTACTTGAGCGAAGTCAAAATGCGACAATTCAGAGACTTATGAAGATTTGCGAAAAATGGTTACAGAAAACTTTAAAAATTTTCTGTAACCAAATTGTAACCAAAACAGGCCTAAAAGTGGCATTTTTTGGCCTTTTATGGCATTCACGGAAAAACAAAAAAACCGTGTAAATCTCTGACTTACACGGTTTTTCATCATTTGACAATAGTTGTCTTTTTGTACTGGCTCCCCAGGTAGGACTTGAACCTACGACCTACGGATTAACAGTCCGCCGCTCTAACCAACTGAGCTACTAGGGAATTTATTTGGGCTTTTACGCCAGTTTCAGAATGGTTGCTTTTCAAAAGCGTTGCAAAAATAACAGCTTTTCTGAAAAGAAAAAACAAAAGTGAGAAAAATTATTCGTCAGGTTCAGGAAGAAAGCCCAATTCAGAATCAGAAAGGATTAACTGGGCCTAATTATTCTTCTCACGATTTACTGATTATCAGATTCATTATTTAAGAAGTGCCTTACCAACGCAGAACACCACCATGAATAATATTTTCTTTCCAATTCCTTTCCTAAAAGGAGCGGGTAATCGAGGTGATCGCATTTGATTTGTCAATTCAATTTACCAGAAAGCAAAGTGAAAATCAAAAACGGGAACAATCAAAATCCTCCTTTCACGTTACTTTCGTAATCCCGTTTTATTAACTATTTTCGCCGTAATTTTTATACGAGATTTTATTATGTGGATTTGGCTCTCCGGAATTATACTACGAAACAGGCGCTTATTACTTTCAATTTTAGGGCTGGTTACCATCTTCATGGCTTATCAGGCGACTAAAGTTGAAATGTCGTATGAAGCAGCACAGCTTCTGCCTAAAAAAGACAGTGCCTATATTGACTACGAACAATTTCGACAGCTTTTTGGCGAAGAAGGAAACCTGATTGTAGTAGGTGTCCAAGATGCAGACTTTTTCAAACTCGATCATTTCGAAGACTGGCATCGTTTGGTTGAAAACCTCGACCAAATTGACGGAGTTGAAAACCTGCTTTCGGTGTCAAATGCCTACAACTTAAAGAAGAATCAGGAAAAACGACAATTCGAGATTGAGAAGATCTTTCCTGATGAGGTTGAATCACAACAACAGCTCGACAGTCTGGCTTCGGTTTTTCACAGCTTACCGTTTTACCGTGGACTGCTCTACAACCAGGAATCCGATTTTTACTTGCTGGCGATTACGGTTAATAAAGACAAAATGAAATCGAAACAGCGCGAAAAACTCGTACTGGCAATTAAAAAAACCTGCGAATCCTTTTCCGAAGACACCGGCTTAGATCTGCACTATTCAGGACTTCCATACATTCGAGTCATCAATTCGATCAAAATAAAAAAGGAAATCTACTTGTTCAGCGGGCTGGCCTTGTTGCTCTGCATTGTGACCCTTTTTCTTTTCTTCCGTTCGTTTAAAGCGGTTCTCTTTCCTATTCTGATTGTCATTACCGGAGTGATCTGGGCCTTGGGAACCATGACCCTGTTTGGTTTTAAAATTACCTTGCTGACCGGTATGATTCCGTCGCTGCTGATTGTGATTGGCATTCCCAACAGCATCTACATGCTGAACAAATATCATCATGAGTTTCGTAGTCATGGCAACAACATCAAGGCACTGCAGCGTGTGATCATCAAAATCGGAAATGCCACTTTTCTGACCAACCTGACAACCGCATCGGGTTTTGCCACCTTTGTGATTACCAATAGCGAAGTACTCCGACAATTTGGGGTAATCGCTGCCTTAAATATTCTTACGCTTTTCATCCTCTCACTACTGCTGATTCCAATTCTGTTCAGCTTTGCCAAACCTCCCGGTCGACGACACATTAAGCATCTGGAAAGCAGAGTTTTTAAAAGTATTGTGTTCCGCCTTGAAAGTATTTCGCAAAATCATCGCCGGCTGGTCTACATGTCTGCAATTGGGGTTTTGCTGCTTGGGTTTTATGGCATTTCACTGATTAAAAGTTCAGGCTACATGGTAGATGACATCCCGGAAAGTGACATTATTTATAAAGACCTAAAATATTTTGAAGAGCAAATTGACGGCCTGATGCCGCTGGAAATCATTATCGATACCAAACGACAAAACGGGGTGATGAACCTGAGCAATTTTCAGCGGATTGAACGGCTGGAAAAGCGGCTGGAAAATTACGATGAACTATCATCGTCTATGTCGCTGCTTAATATTCTGAAATTTTCGAAGCAGGCATTTTATAACGGGAATGAACGCTTTTACAACCTACCAAACAACCAGGAAAAAAATTTCATTCTGGCTTATGCCTCCAAAAGCGATGAGGATGAAGCAGCTGGCATTAGTGCCTTACATTCGTTTCTGGATAGCTCCAAACAGGTTACCCGGATCAGCATTCGCATGCACGATGTGGGAACCAAGCGCATGGAAGAGCTTTACACCGACTTCAAGCAGGAGGTTGACTCGGTTTTCCCTCCCGACAAATTTGATGTGACCGTTACCGGATCCAGCGTAACCTTTTTTAAAGGAACCCAGTACTTGGTTAAAAACCTATTCAGCAGTTTAACCTTGGCCATTTTCCTTATTGCAGCATTCATGGCCCTCATGTTTCACTCTTGGCGCATGGTTTTAATGTCACTCATTCCAAATATCATTCCACTGGTTTTCACCGCGGCTATTATGGGTTTTACCGGAATCCCAATCAAAGCTTCCACCATTTTGGTATTTAGCATCGCCTTTGGAATTTCGGTCGATAATACCATTCACTTTCTGGCCAAATACCGGCAGGAGCTGACCGCTACAGGCTGGAATATCCAGCAATCAGTCAAACTGGCCCTTCGCGAAACTGGCGTTAGTATGATGTACACTTTTGTTGTCCTTTTCTTTGGATTCGGGGTTTATAGCGTTTCGCAATTTGGCGGAACTGCCGCTTTAGGCGTATTGGTTTCTTTAACCTTATTTGTCGCCATCACGTCAAACCTAATTCTGCTTCCCGCTCTTTTGGCCGGGCTTGAAAAATATACTACAACAAAATCATTTCACGACCCCTTGCTCCAAATCTATGACGAGGAAGAAGATATCGAGTTGGATGAGCTCGAAATTGAAGGGACACACAACGAAGAAAAAGACGTATGAAGCCAATGGATTCCATTGAAAACCTACAGCAACTGGTGGTTGATCAGCTCAATCACGAAGCCCGGAGAATTGGACAAACCCAGCCGGCAAATTTATATCACCCCATCGAATACACGCTCTCTATGGGCGGCAAACGCCTCCGCCCGGCGATGCTTCTAATGGCCTGCAACTTGTTTGAAGGTAACATACGCCAGGCCCTTCCAGCTGCTATTGCCGTGGAAGTGTTTCACAACTTTACACTGCTGCACGACGACATTATGGATCATGCCGATATTCGGAGAAACCAGCCTGCGGTTCATAAAAAATACAACGAAAACGTCGCCATTCTATCGGGTGATGCCATGTCGATTCTCGCATACCAGTACCTGCTCAAAACAGAAAGCCCTGCCATTCAAAAAATCACGCAGCTGTTCTCGAAAACTGCCTTGGAGGTATGCGAAGGCCAGCAATACGATATGGATTTTGAGAATAAAACCAGCGTTAGCATTGACGACTATCTGGAAATGATCCGGTTGAAAACGGCTGTTCTAATTGCCGGAAGCTTTAAAATGGGCGCTCAACTATCCATGGCTCCAGATGCCGATGCCGATCGGATCTATCGTTTTGGCATCAACCTCGGACTGGCCTTTCAGCTACAAGATGACTTGCTGGATGTTTTTGCAGAACAGGATAAATTTGGCAAGAAAACAGGAGGCGATATTCTGTCCAATAAAAAAACCTTTTTACTATTGAAAGCACTGGAATTGGCTAATCCCGAACAAAAAGCCCAACTTAACCATTGGCTTAGTAGAAAAGACTTCAACCCTAAAGAAAAAATAGTAGCTGTAAAAAGAATATACACTGAATTGAACTTACAGGAAATAAGCCGTCAAAAATCATACGAATATTACCAGGCTGCGCTAAAAGAATTGCAAGCAGTTGAGATAGAAACAAATCGGAAAAAGCCTTTGATTTTATTGGCCCAAACCATTATGAAACGTGAACATTAAGCAAATTGACGCGTTTGCTATTGGTGTTAAAACAATAGTCAATTTAAAACCTATAAAATTTGTGCAATTAAGCTGGTTTTTGTAATTTCCGGCCCCACAGAAGAAACTTATTTATCATGAGTCAAAATATCGGTAAAGTAGTACAGGTTATCGGGCCTGTAGTTGATATCAGCTTCGATCAGGAAGGTAGTGAACTGCCCAGCATCTACGATGCATTGGAAATTGTTAGGGAAGGCAAAACCAACCTGGTTGTCGAGTGCCAACAACATGTTGGTGAAAACACCGTCCGGGCCATTTCGATGGACTCCACCGACGGATTAAGACGTGGCATGGATGTCATTGCCACAGGTGCGCAAATCACGATGCCAAACGGGCAGAGTGCTCTCGGACGTCTGCTCAACGTAACAGGAGACACAGTAGATGGCATGAAAAGCTTGCCAAAAGACGGATTAACCATTCACAACCAACCCCCTAAATACGAGGATCTGACAACTGAAAGTGAAATCCTTTTCACCGGGATTAAAGTGATCGACCTGATTGAGCCTTATGCAAAAGGAGGTAAAATTGGATTGTTCGGTGGTGCCGGTGTTGGAAAAACGGTCTTGATCCAGGAATTGATTAACAACATTGCCCTGGCGCATAGCGGACTTTCCGTTTTTGCCGGTGTTGGTGAACGAACCCGTGAAGGAAACGACCTGTTGCGCGAGATGATTGAAGCCAAAATTGTTGACTATGGCGATGAATTCCGTAAGTCGATGGACGAAGGCGGATGGGACCTTTCCAGGGTTGATCCGGTTGCGCTGAAGAAATCGAAACTGGCGCTGGTGTTTGGACAGATGAACGAACCTCCTGGTGCCCGTGCCCGCGTGGCGCTTTCAGGACTGACCATTGCTGAAAGTTTACGTGATGGCGATGGCTCCGACAGTGCCGGTGGTCGTGATATTCTTTTCTTTGTCGACAATGTATTCCGTTTTACCCAAGCAGGTTCAGAAGTTTCGGCCTTGCTTGGAAGGATGCCCTCAGCAGTAGGTTACCAGCCTACCCTGGCTACCGAAATGGGGGAAATGCAGGAACGGATCACCTCAACAAAGAATGGATCAATCACTTCGGTGCAAGCCGTTTATGTGCCTGCTGATGACTTAACTGACCCGGCGCCGGCAACAACCTTTGCCCACCTGGATGCCACTACCGTTTTGAGCCGTAAAATTTCTGAGCTGGGTATCTATCCGGCTGTTGATCCTTTGGATTCATCTTCACGAATTTTGACTGCTGACATTGTGGGTGACGAACATTACAACTGCGCACAGCAAGTAAAAGAAATTCTGCAACGCTACAAAGAACTTCAGGATATCATCGCCATTCTGGGGATGGACGAACTATCGGAAGAAGACAAACTAATCGTTCACCGTGCCCGACGGGTTCAGCGTTTCTTGTCGCAACCTTTCTTTGTAGCTGAGCAATTTACCGGCTTGCAAGGAAAACTGGTTTCCATTGAAGATACCATCAAGGGCTTCAACATGATTATGAATGGAGAAGTGGATCAATACCCGGAATCGGCATTTAACCTGGTTGGTACAATTGAAGAAGCCATAGAAAAAGGTGAAAAAATGCTGGCTGAAGCCGAAGCTTAAAAAAAAGGACTATGTTTCTTGAAATCATAACACCATCAAAAAAAGTGTTTGCCGGCGAAGTTACCTTAGTACAACTCCCCGGGACCAAAGGCTCATTTGCCGTCCTTAAAAATCACGCCCCGCTGATTTCAACCCTGGAAGCAGGCAAAATTAAAGTGGTTGAGAAAAGTGACCAAGTCAGCTTTTTTGATATTGATGGCGGGGTGGTTGAAGTAAAGCACAACAAGATTATTGTGCTGACCGAATCCGCATAAAAAATAGTCACAATAAATTGGAATACCCTGAATGATGAATATGTTCAGGGTATTTATTTTACCATTGAGCTCTAAAGTATTAATCATACGGTTTAGTTCCATCGGAGATATTGTATTAACCAGCCCGGTGGTGCGTTGTTTGAAAAAGCAACTGAACCAGCCTGAGATCCATTTTCTGACCAAAGGAAAACATGAGGATTTGCTTCGGGGCAATCCTTACATTGATCATATCCATTTGCTGAACTCAAACCTGACCGAGCTGATACTACAGCTTCAAAAAGAAAACTTCGACTACATTGTCGATTTGCATCACAACCTGCGAAGCCAGTTCGTCAAACGAAGCCTCCGTAAGAAATCGTTCACCTTGAAAAAGCTAAACATCGAAAAATGGCTGCTGGTCCAATTTAAGATCAACATCCTGCCTAAAATACATATTGTTGACCGAATGATGCACGCCGTAGCTCTGCTGGGTATTATAGACGATAGATGCGGACTAGACTATTTCATTCCCGAAGGAGAAAATTTTGATACGGAAACCCTGCCAGAGGAATTCAGAAAAGGTTATGTGGCTATAGTGCTGTCGAGCACCTACTACTCCAAGCGACTTCCGGCTGAAAAACACCTGGAATTTCTAAACTTAGTTCACCTTCCCTGCATTTTAATTGGCGGAAAAAGTGAAGTCATGCTGGCCCGGCAAATCGAACAACAGGCCAAAGGGAAAATCATGAACCTGTGTCATCAACTAACGATTAACCAGTCGGCCTCGGTGGTCAAAAATGCCCGGCTGGTGGTTTCAAACGACACCGGCCTGATGCACATGGCTGCTGCTTTTAAAAAGAAAATCCTGTCGGTCTGGGGAAGTACAACGCCCAACCTGGGGATGACGCCCTATCTGCCGCATTCGGCATCGCATATCCAGAAAGTTGATGGTTTAAGCTGCCAGCCGTGTTCCAAGATAGGACGACAGTACTGCCCGAAAAAACATTTCCGCTGCATGCTCGAACAAAATACAGCGGAAATGGCCAAGTGGGTTGAAAAAAACTTTTAGACGAAGGCTTCCTTCATTCGAATTAGCGCCTGCTCCAGTGTGCCTTTCGGACAGCCAATATTGATCCGCATATAACCGCTTCCCTGCTTGCCGAATTGCACACCGCGATTTAAGCCCACGCCAACCTGAATCAGCTTGTCATTTAATTCCTCATCGCTCAGTTGATAGGCTGAAAAATCGAGCCAAATCAAATAGGTGCCTTCGGGTTTCATGGGCACCACCTGCGGCAGGTTTTCCTTCAGAAAGGCTTTCAAAAACCGGTAGTTTTCCTGCAAATAGTCCACCATCTGATCGACCCAGCCTGCCCCTTCGCGGTAAGCGGTTTCCAGCGCCAACGAACCAAAGATATTACCCATGTGCAGGTGCGGCACTTTCAAGGTCCGTTCGTAACGCACAAACAATTTTTTATTCGGAATAACCACAAACGAAGTAGTTAAGCCGGCAATATTAAAAGTTTTGCTTCCGGCCATACAAACCACACAGTTGTTGGCTATCTCGTCGGAAAGGGTAGGCAATGGAATGTGTTGGTGCCCTTCAAAAACCAAGTCTGAGTGAATCTCGTCCGAAACGACCAGCACCTTGTGCTCAAGGCAAATAGTTGCCAAAGCCTCCAGTTCTGCTTTAGTCCAAACCATTCCGCCTGGGTTTTGTGGATTACAAAGCAGCAGCATTTTGGTTTTGGGCGTGATTTTGCTCTTCAAATCTTCAATATCAAACGTATAGCGTCCGTTTTCCAGCTTCAGCGGGTTCTCTACCATTTGACGCCCCATCCCTTTTATCGAATCAAAAAACGGAAAGTAAACCGGAGGCTGTACAATTACTTCGTCACCCGGCTTGGAATAGGTATCAATAGACAAACTCAACCCGGCCACCACTCCCGGACTAAATGAAATCCACTCCTTTTCGACCTTCCAGCCGTGTCGCCTATCCAGCCAGTTGATGATGGCCTCGGCGTACGAGTCATCGCGAAAGGTGTAACCCAACACTTCATGTTCCAGCCTTTGCTTCAAAGCCTGGATAATAAAATCAGGCGTTTTAAAATCCATATCGGCTACCCAAAGGGGCAATACATCTTCGACCCCAAAAAACTGTTTACGGGCATCATATTTAACACTGTTGGTGTTAGTCCGGTCAACCAACTCATCAAAATTATAACTCTTCATGCTTTATTATTTTTAGAAAATACAAATCCTTTTCCCGTTCAACTTTCAACACAAAGTTGAAGCGATTAAGATCCAGACAAAGATAGAAATCGGCTGACGGCGCCCAAGTCTGCTTTTTGGGAACAAAAAACCGGGCTCCGGCCCCATGTCTTAGTTTTTCAACCATTGCCGGAAAATCAACTGGCCGGTTTTCCAGTTTCGCTTTCAAGTATTCGGCTAAAAAAGTATCCTCATCGGTTGGATACTGGCAGGCATAGCCCATACAAACCAGCGAAAGTTTATCCGGATTCTGCTGCTTCACATAGTCAATAATGGCACCCGCATTCACGAAACTACCGGTGATGATTTCATCGGCACGGGTGGCATTAACAATTCCCTGGGTGCCACTGCTGGTGGTATGAACCATGGTTTTCCCCTTCAATGCTCCGGTCAGCAATTGCGAAGGCGAATTTCCAAAGTCAAAACCTTCAGGCTTTTGCTCGAACCGCTCGCCAACCAGCAGGTATTCCGGGTTCTGTAGTTTCATCTGGTAAGCCAAATCAATTTGCCCCACCGGATAAATCCTGGAGACACCTCCATCGAAGGCATAACAAGCTACCGAAAAAGCGCGAAAAACATCAATGATCACAGTCAACCCTTCAGCCTGTTTTGCTCCGTCCAGCAATTGAAATATTTTTATGTCCATTTATTTGAAGTAGATTTAATATGAGTAATATTACTTGGCATCATTTTTGATACAGTCGTCGCCTTTTCTGAAACATCCTTTAATTACTGCTATTCGAGACGATCTTTCATTCATCAATTTTGTCTATCCATCTCGAAACGTAAACTTAACCCAGCATTAACGTATGTTTTGCAACACATGTTGTAAAACATGTTACGTTTGTAACGTAATTCATGTTGAACTTTTAATAATTCAAAACTATGAAAACATTTAGAACAATTACCCTGATGGTTGCTTTAACAGTTATTGCAAACATCGCCCTTGCAACGGGAAACTTGCGTGTAAACATCCTGCCTTTAACACCAGAGCGTGCCGTAGTGGCTATTTCGAACGATATTGAGACGAAATTTCAAATCAGTATTGAAGATGCGAATGGCAGTGTGGTTTACTTCAAAGAAACAGAAGGAAATGTGGCTGACTACCGGAAAGTTTATGACTTTTCTAAATTGGAAAACGGAAAATACCGGTTGATTGTTGCTCTTGACGGTGTGAAAGGTGAGCGCGAATTCGCCATCAATCACGGTTCTATCAGTGTAGGAAAAGAAAAAAAGCTTACAGCACCATTCTTTTCATACAATGAAGACATTCTGCGCGTCGCGTTTCTGAACCACGCGGGTGAAAAAACAAGCTTATACATTTATTCAGATGGGGAATTGGTTTACAGCAAAGCATTGGAAAATTCTTTCTCTGTGAACGAAGGACTTAATCTTTCTAAATTAGCTTCGGGAGAATATCAGGTGGTATTGGCTTCAGGAAATGAAGTTTACGACTATGCTGTCGCTGTCAAATAAGAAAGTCCTAAACTCTTTTCCAATGCGGTTATCCAAAAGAGACCGCATTTTTTTTGCTTCAAACTTTCATAAAGCCCGCGGAACAGCCTGCCAAAAACAATCGATCAGCTGGTGATACGCCAAACGAAGCCTTCTTTAAAACTTTTCAACGCCAGCAGTTTGTCTTTTCCTCTTTATCTTTTGATATTTTAACAGCTATCAAATTATTTTTTAATACGTATCAAAAATATTTTTAATAGCTATCAAAAATTATTTCCATACGTATCAAAAATTCAATGCGTCCTAACACTTTATCTATTGGAGGCTTAACAAACGCCTTTTGTCCGCTTGCATTTCATTCCTTACCCGCTTCGCACCGGATCAAGTAGCATTAATACAAAAGAAGAGGCTCGCCTAATGTGAGCCCCTTCGCCGTAAAAAAACAATTTTATTGGTTCGCTGTAGAAATGAAACACCAGGAAACAAAGTGCGAAAGCACGTGTTTTACTCTTCCAATGCTTCAATAATTCCGTAGTAACTGACCGACTGCCGCCTGTTTGAAGTTACGCTCATACTTGCGTATCCGCTTTCGCCCGCCTGAATGTATAATTTGTATGAATCCCGGGGAGTATCAACTTCGATACGGATTTCATACGTTTCTTTTTTTTCATTCACTTTGACATCAAAAGCCTTGGCTTTCTCTTTAAATTTAATGCCGCCTTCGGTGCTGCCGTAGTCAGTCTGGTAAGCTCGTCCGTAAAACGGAAGCCATGCCTCAACTTCCGCACTATCTACAACCAGGTCGTAAGTGGACGTTAAATTAATGGTGGTGCCACTTAACGGCGTAACCGACCGTGCTGTAAATTTAAACTGTTTGCTTTCGATCAATTCCAGAATCTCCTTTTCGTCGCTTTCTTGTGCAAAAGATTGGACGAAAGGTATCAAAAACACTAGGAAGATCAACGCTAATTGTTTCATAATAAAAACCTTTCAATTAAATCTAGGTCTTAATCATCAAAATAGATGCCAGACTCGAACATTGAAGATACTTTAACATTTGAAAGGTCATGATGATTTGATCGCCACGCCGGGCAAGCATGCAATTACAGCGATAAACAATCAACACTTTTTTAAACGACTTACTGAAAATATAATGCAAGGTATTGCCTTCCTACTTTTCGGCATTTAAGAGCGGGTTCGCATACATTTGAATAAATAACTCCTGCTGACGCTTAGGATCACCGCTTCCAATAGTTTCCACCAAATCCTGCAGCAATTCATTAAACTTTTCACGAGTAGCTGGTTCAATCTTATCAGCATGGTCATCTCGCCCAAGCAACAAGTCGGCAGCCAGGTAATTGTTTGGCCACAATTTATAGTTGTAATAAATGCGCTTATCGATGTAGCTGGCTAGTTGCTGGATGCTTTCATTCAGGGTCTCTGCTTTGGCAAACTCTTCCAACGGAGCTTCAATGGGTTTACCGAACGAAAAATGCACCCGCCCTTTTGGACGTGTCAAGCCAAAAGCCATACTTTTCAAATCGTCGGACTGGGTTTTTTCAAAACCTTCGCTTTCGCGCTTATAAATTTCTTCGACCTTGGAAATACCACAGGGCTCACGTTCGTATGAGAGCGAAAGCGGCACGATCTGCAATTCGCGAAATCCCGCTACAAAATCTTTTTTATTACTCAGATTCAGCATCTTGAGCAAAGCTTGCTGCGTTTGGTCGTTACCATCTTTGGTGCGTCCTTCGCGCTGGGCCAACCAGACCGACCGGTTACGCTTGGTCACGGCATCGCGAATGTAGGTTGATAATTTTTTTGAAGCCATCAGCAGCTCACGTGCCGGCAGGTTTCGCCGAACAACAAAAGCCCGGTTAAGCTTTACCACATGAAGAATCCAATCATAAATCAAGAGGTTGTTACCTATGGCTACTTCCGTGGTATTCATTCCTGCTGTTACAATAATGTAGTTCAGAATACCCGAATCGAGAATGATATCGCGGTGGTTTGAAATAAACAAATAGCTTTTTGACTTGTCCAGCTTATCCAGCCCGCTCCAACTGATACCGCTGGTTGTTTTATCGATGATCCAGTTTTTAATGAGGGGGTACATAAAGTTTAGCTGCAACTCTTCAACGCTCTGAATCTTGGACAACATTTGCTTAGCTCCGGTCAGCTCCTTTTCATCATTATAAATAAACTGAAGTACTTGTTGGAAGATCTCGTCTTTCAACAACAGATTAATGTAGTGGTTGACTTCGTGGTCGTCATAAGGCCGAATATCGTCGTAGCTCATTTTCACTCCAATCCTTTAGGTTTTGCGGCAAAGATATAAAATGCAACTTAAAACTTGAATCTTAACTGAAATTTAACTTCTGTGCGCTTATTGTCTTCAATGAGGCTGTAGCCACTCCCAATGCTTTCTGCATCAATAAACCAGCTTCTTGCAAGCTTCAGCCACACATCCAGCTTTTCACATATTTTAACTTTTCCGTTCAGGTAGAAACGCAGCCCTTTGCCGTAGAAAGCAGGGACTGAAAACTGGTAGAGCAGATCGTTTTCGTAAGCATATACCCGGGCATCGTAATCATCGGTATTGAAATAAGCCAGGCGTAACCACCAACTGGTTGTGTTTTGTGCTGACTGATAGCCGACATCCTGAAAAATCATACACCCAACTGAGCTTTGCTCATGCTCGTACCAGGTGTACTCAAGCCTGCTTTTCAATAAGAACCGGTCGCTTAAAGCACCATTTACGTGCAGCCGTAACTTCCGCCGGGTTTGATCCAGGTTGATTTTAGTAAACTCTCCATTGGCCTTGACAGGCTTACATTCATAGAAATAACGACTGTAAGCCTCCCAGCAGTCAGAAAGTTTGTACGAGGCCTGAATCAAATACTCCCTCCCTTTGGAAGCTGAAGCCGTAGTATACTTCACCCAACGGTGTTCAAAAAAATCGGCATACATCCTCAAACTCAATTTTGCAGCTGCTCGGACGACAGCACCAACGTAAAAGCCATGCTCATCGTTCACCTTGCGGCCTTCGGTAAAAGCACCCGCAAGGGGCGCATTGTATTTTTTGCTGATGTTACGGTAGATCAGAGATAACTCAACCTGATCGGCCGGACTAGCCTGAACCCCGTGCAGCGTAGCCAATCCGTTTGTGCTTGCCCATGCGGCCTCGCCAAAAAAGTAGTAGCGGTTAATCCCCCATTGATAATTCAATCCCAGATTGCTGATCTGCTTTCCGTCAAATAAAAACAAATTGTAGTCGGCCAGCTGGCGATGCAGGAGCAATTCATATTGCGAATGAATTCCGGAAAACCCAAGTGAAAAACGTCCGGTAGCATAGCTCAGATTCGTTCCGGCAGTCACGGAAGCCACCGAGTTTTTATCTTCAATCTCACCTTCGGTGCGGTGCAAGCCCGACGACTGAAAGGAAGTAAAAACAGCCGCTCCATCAATACTGTCGCGGTTGGCATCAAAACTTTTATACGAGAAAAAGGTGTTCCACTCAAATTTGCCTAAGGATAGGCTGGCCGCAGCACCTCGCAGAAAATTATTCTCATCGGTTGACGAATAGCTCCGGATTCCCTGGCTGAACTTAGCCGCATGACTCACCTCGGCCGACTTGGAAAGCGCAAACCCTTGCCAGGCCGTTAATCCCTGTCCAAAGCGAACCAAGTAATCGCCCAAATAGAGTTGGTGCTTTCCCCTCCCCAGCCCCACATTCACAAAGGCACTGTAATAATCAAATCCGTTGGGGTTAGATCCTGCGAAAAAGGATTCACCGGCATCCTTTTCTCCCGTTAAGCCGGCATTGACTTGCGATGATGAAAAGCGATAACGGAAATACAGCTTCTCAGGAGATCCTTCATACTCTGCTGGTTCCTGAAATCCTTTTTGCTCTTCAAGCAAGCGGATGGAGCGCATCAAAACTTCTTGCCGGGGCCTAAAAGTCCGGGGCCTCGCATCCATTTCGCCGAAGTACACAAAAACCTGTAACAGTTGAATCAGCTTTGGATCAAAGCCCTCGATGCTGTTCAACTCAAAGGACGAATAGATCTGCCCGTATTGTTGGCGGTAAGTCAGCAAATGATCAATCTGCAACGACGAAAGAAAATAAAGTCGTTCCAAATCTTCGCGGGAAGCCTGGTTAATATTAAGTGGGCGATCCTGCAACAATTGCAACTCATTCATCAACTGCTCAACATCGGCATTTTCATCATCGGCCAGCAGTGTTTCCACAAGATCTTCCAATTCGGGTTGAAACTCAAAATCTGTTGTTTGGCTCATAACCAACGGAGCCATCACAACACCTAACAAAAGGAACAGGATTCGTTTCATGGCAGTTGATAATAAATTGAAAATGAGGGAGAATATCCCAAACATTGGTGGTAACTAAACGCCAGGTCGGTTTGGATCCGGTTGATCGAATACCCCACTCCCATCGAAAACAGCGACCATTGCGTTTCAAAGCCCAATCGCAATTGTAACTGCTCCATCACCCGGAGTTCCAGGCCTGAACTCACACCAACAGGCCGATCGTCTTGCTTCCTGACGTCGATGGCAACTAAAACCAATTCGTCAAAGGTTTTATGCACTCCCAGCCGCATGACCATCGGATAATCAAACTCAAGGTGCAAGCTTTGCAAGGTCATGGGATGGGGGTTGAAAATTTGTGCACCCAGCCAGAAATCAGGCCCCAGCCGGTATTGAGCACCTAAATCAACCATGAGTGTCGTGGCATGCTCCCGATTTTCGGGTAAATTCAAACCGAAATAATGAAATTGAAGAGCCGCCAGCACACGCCCCGCTAATTTTTTGGCTACAGCAAACGACAGCTTAGTTTCACCGAATAGATCTTGACTAAATTGTGAAAATGAAAAACCAAAATTGGTTTTGCCCACAGGAAGTACAAGGAAAGCCGAAGCTGTACTTAACTCGCTCAGCAGAAACCGATTTTCATACTGCACACCAAAAACCAGCTGCTTTTCATTAGCAAAGCCAGCCGGATTGGACAACACAGAAAGTGGCGATTGCAGACTAACACTAGCATCGCCAAGTGATCGAAAATGGGGAGGGACACGAAAAACCTCCTGTCCCTCCGCTGTTCCGAAAATCAACAAAAAAATAACAATAGCGCAACTTTTAATCATAACAAAAGGATGTAAATCGCACACCCTAATGCAACAAGCAGCGTCAAGTTATAAATTTTAATGTGAACAAAAACTAATTTGTTTTGAATTTGTACTTAATTTTCGATAAATCCTCATTAGCCTTGACAATTTTATTCTTTAACGCTTCTTTAAAGGTCACCAATTTATCCTTCAAGGTGTCGTCTCCTAAAGCCATCATCTGAACGGCAAGGATTCCGGCATTTTGAGCGCCATTAATCCCCACGGTGGCTACCGGAATTCCGGGAGGCATTTGGACGATGGCCAGCAAGGAATCCCATCCATCCAAACTGGCTTTAATAGGTACGCCAATTACCGGCAAGGTGGTCATGGCAGCAATCACCCCAGGCAAGTGGGCGGCCATGCCGGCTCCGGCAATAATCACTTCTATCCCGCGGGCTTTAGCTCCTTTAGCAAATTTCTCCACTTCTTCCGGCGTGCGGTGTGCCGACAAAGCATTTATTTCAAAAGGAATTTCAAACTCATCCATAATTTTAGCGGCGCCTTCCATGACAGCCAGATCCGAAGTACTTCCCATGATGATACTAACTTTCGCTTCCATCTTTTTCAATTAATTTTTGTTTCTTTGTACTTTTTAAATTCTGAGCTAAAATAATTGAAAATAAACAGATTTGAAACTCATCTTTCCAACAACAAAAAAACAACCAATGAGTAACATAACAATCTTAGATAAAGAATTCGAATTATTCATTCCCTACGAAAAAATCCGATCAGTCGTCGAGGAGATGGCCGACAAAATGAATGAAGATCTAGCCGGGAAAAACCCTTTATTTCTTTGTATTTTAAATGGTTCATTCATGTTTGCTGCCGAAATCTTCAAACGGATCACCCTGCTCGACGCAGAGATTTCATTCGTAAAACTGGCATCTTACGCAGGCGCGCAATCATCCGGCGAAATAAAAGAACTGATTGGGCTGAATGAAAGTTTGGAAGGGCGTACGGTTGTCGTTCTGGAAGATATTGTGGATACTGGTATCACCATTGATAATACAATCAAACAAATTATAGCCCATAAGCCGGCTGAAGTTCAAGTGGCCTCCCTCTTGCTTAAACCAGACGCCCTGGTCAAAGAAGTCAAGCTGAATTATGTGGGCATAGAGATTCCCAATGACTTTATTGTTGGGTACGGACTGGATTATGACGGGCGTGGCCGTAATCTGATTGACATCTTTAAAGTGGTGGAATAAAAGCGTGCAAAGAAACCAAAATTCAATAATCAACATGTTAAATCTGATTTTATTTGGCCCCCCAGGAGCAGGGAAAGGAACTCAGGCTGAATTTCTTATTCAAAGCTTCGGATTGATCCACCTGTCAACCGGAGATTTATTACGCCAGGAAATTGCGGCCGAAACGAAGCTTGGCAACGAAGCCAAACAACTGATGGACAAAGGAGAACTTGTTCCGGATCATGTCGTCATCGAAATGATTAAAAACAAATTTTCAGCTAATCCCGAAGCCAAAGGCTTTATTTTTGACGGATTTCCACGTACTGTAGCCCAAGCTAAAGCGCTCGATATCTTACTGGAAGAAAACAAAACCCCCATCAAGGCCATGCTTTGCCTGGAGGTTGAAAAGCAGGAGCTTATTGATCGAATCCTCTTTAGAGGAAAGACCTCCGGACGTTCGGACGACCAGGATGTTTGGATCATTGAAAAGCGCATTTCGGTTTATAACCGAAAAACCGCCCCGATAAAAGACTACTATAAAGCTCAAAACAAACATTTTCCCATCGATGGTTTGGGCAGTGTTGAAGAAATTGCTTTCCGCTTAAAAAACACCGTTCGCTCATTATAACCAATCTCCTAAAAACATATTAAGACGAATGATTGAAGTGCATTCGTCTTTTTTTGTTTATTTTGCACATTCACAAGAATGTACCATGGCTGAAAACAACTTTGTTGATTACGTTAAGATATTTTGCCGATCAGGAAACGGGGGCCCCGGCTCAACGCACCTGCGGAGAGAAAAATTTGTGCCTAAAGGCGGGCCTGACGGAGGCGACGGGGGACGCGGAGGCCATGTATTTGTAAGAGGCAACGCACAAATGTGGACCTTGCTTCACCTGCGATACAAACGGCATGTGTATGCCGGACATGGTGGATCGGGTAGCGGACATGGCAGTTTTGGCGCCGATGGCGATGATATTACCATTGAAGTCCCACTGGGAACAATTGCCAAAGATGCCGAAACCGGCGAATTCCTGTTTGAAATTACCAAGGATGGTGAAACCCTATATTTGGCTAAAGGCGGTCGTGGCGGTTTGGGAAATACCCATTTCAAATCGGCTACGAACCAAACTCCGCGTTATGCGCAACCGGGCGAAGAAGGCGAAGAAGGATGGAAAGTGCTGGAGTTAAAGATTTTGGCCGATGTTGGCTTAGTGGGCTTTCCAAGTGCCGGAAAGTCAACGCTGCTGTCAGTGGTTTCGGCTGCCAAACCCAAAATTGCCGATTACCCGTTCACCACTTTGGTTCCGAACCTGGGCATTGTTTCGTACCGCGACCAGCAGTCGTTTGTCATGGCCGACATTCCCGGAATTATTGAGGGAGCGCACGAAGGCAAAGGGCTGGGGCTTCGCTTCCTACGACACATTGAGCGAAATTCGATGCTGCTGTTTATGGTACCGTCCGATAGCAAAGACCACCGGAACGAATACAACATCCTGCTCAACGAGCTTGAGAAATACAATCCCGAACTGTTGGATAAAGATCGGTACCTAGTCATCAGCAAAGCCGACTTTCTGGACGAAGAACTGCAACAGGAAATCAGCACCGAGCTGAGCGACATTCCCCACAGCTTTATTTCGTCGATCACCAACCAGGGAATTCTACAACTGAAAGACAAAATCTGGCAAATTTTAAATCCTTCATGATTCCGTTTATCGAATCCATAAAACAACTTGATCAGTCCCTATTTTTCTTTTTCAATGGGATACACAATCCGTATTGGGATGTGATCATGACTTTGTTTACTCAAACCATTACCTGGGGTATATTTTACCTCACCCTGCTGTATTTCATTATTCGCAAATACCAGATGAAAGCGGTCGTCATTTTCATTATGCTTGCTTTAGTGATCCTAATCGCCGATCAGTTTTCGGTTTTTATCAAAGAAACAGTTCAGCGACTTAGGCCAACCCACGATCCGGATATCCGGCACCTGGTACACAACGTGTACCGAAAAGGCGGGCTGTACGGTTACTTTTCATCGCATGCTACCAACACGTTTGCCGTGGCCATGTTCACGGCTAAACTATTTAAAAACAGCCGCTACCAGGTCTTCATTTTTTTCTGGGCGGCATTCGTCAGCTATACCCGCATCTACCTGGGCGTCCACTATCCTTTCGATGTGCTGACCGGCGTGCTGGTAGGAATCCTGATCGGACACTTCATCTACAAGCTGCTGCTGGTGATTGAAAATCATTTTTTAATGCTGAAGATGCCTAAGCTGGCAGAAACCGGACTAAGCAACCAGGAAAGCGGCATTATTTTGCTGGTATTCCTGCTTTTTGTATTCACCGTATTGCTTGTTACCAACCAGTTGATGCATGCCCAACTCTTATAACATGAAGCAAGCGCTTTTTCAAGAGTACGAGCAATTCCTTACCTATGACGAAAAACGTCTGCATGGGATCAAACGCAAAATCAGGCAACTGGCCTTTTTGCGTCTTTCGGCATTTCTTGCCATGATTCTCGCACTCATCTATTTGCCCCGCATTTCACCCTGGCTGACCTGGTCGGTTGCCGGAATCAGTACGTTCCTGTTTTTTTACTGGATTAAGCGCTTTCTGAAAAAAGAAAAAGAGAAAGTTCTTTTCTCGAACCTGATTGAAATCAATAAAAAAGAACTCGTCGCTTTGGGCGAGGAATACAGCCAGTTTGAAGACGGCTATGAATTTACCGATCCACATCATCATTTCACCTTCGACCTCGATATTTTTGGTCCTGGTTCCATCTTCCAATTTATTAACCGAACCGTAACCCAACTGGGGAAAAAGCTCCTGGCAAACTATCTAAGCCAGCCCGAAACCGACGTTCTATCGATTAAAAAACGGCAAGAAGCATTACTCGAACTGGAAAAATATACCCGATGGCGCCAGTTCTTTGCAGCGAAAGGCAACAGGAGTGATGAGCAGGATTTTCTATTTCTGAAAAAAATAACCGAACAAGTTGAATTCAAAGAAAGCGAAACGGTTGGTAAGCTGCTGATTATTCTCCCCCTGATCAGTTTCCTTTCGTTTGGGCTTTGCCAGTTTCTCGATGTTCCGTGGGCGCTTTTTGCAGGATCGCTGCTGCTGAATGGTGCCGTCCTGTATGCTCACCGAAAAAGCATACGCGACTCGTATACTTTATTTGGCAGCCAGGCCAAACGCTTGTCCAGCTATACCGAACTCTTGATTTTAGTTGAAGAAAAAGAATTTCAGGCTCCGCTGCTGACCGAACTAAAGAGCCATTTGCTAACCGGGCAGGAGAAGGCCAGCGAAGCAGTGCATCAACTTCAGAAACGAATGGCCGAATTTGATTATCGCCACAACGTATTGGTTGGATTTACACTAAATGCCTTGCTGCTTTGGGACCTGCGATGCAGCCTCAAGCTCTTTCGCTGGCAAAAAAAACACGTAGAAAGCATTCAACAGTGGTTTGATATTCTGGCCGAATTTGATGCTTTGTCGAGCCTGGCCAATCTCAATCATAACCATCCAGAGTGGACACTACCCAAGCTGGAAGGTGGCGATTTTCACTTGACAGCCAACAAGCTGAAACATCCGTTGATTAAAGAAACCAAGAATATTGGCAACGATTTTAGGATGAACGGATACGGACAAATCGCTATTATTACCGGAGCCAACATGGCCGGTAAAAGTACTTTCTTACGAACCATTGGTGTGAACATGATTCTGGCCATGAACGGTTGCCGGACCAATGCCAGTTGGCTGAGTTTAAAGCCCATTCAGTTGTTCACCAACATGCGCACCACCGACAACCTGCAAAACGACGAGTCGTACTTTTTTGCAGAGCTGCAACGCCTCAAGGCCATTCTGTATGAAATTAAAGCCGGCATACCGGTATTTGTGATTATCGACGAAATGCTGAAAGGAACCAATTCAGAGGATAAATTATCCGGCTCCATTAAACTGATAGAACAGTTAATCGCTTTAAAAGCAGTGGGACTGGTAGCTACCCACGATTTAAAGCTAACCGAGTTGGCCACAAGCTATCCACAAAACATTACCAACAAGTGCTTTGAAATTGAACTGACTGAAGAGGAGCTGCTGTTTGACTACAAACTAACAGACGGGGCGACCTCCACCATGAACGCCAATTTCCTAATGAAAAAGATGGGAATCATTCCTGAAAACTGACTCCTTCAATAAAAAATAAAAATCATAAAATCAGCTTGTTTGAAACAATCGATGCTTTATCGCGAGTAGTCAATAAAAATACTTTAAATTCGATTGCATGATGCAACACTTATAGCTGGAATCAGGTTTTTTTCATTTATTTCGCCGCTTGAAATCAAACATCAACGTGATTTATGAAGAGCTCAAAAGAGGAGACAATTAATAAGCTGTGTAAGTTATTGCTGGAGATTGGGTCACTACTGATGTCGTCGGGAGCAAACACAGCACGAATCCGCATAACCATTATGCGGATTGCGAACGGTTATGGGTATAACGCCGAATTGCTGATTACGCACCGGGCACTTATGCTTACACTTTATGATGAAGACAAAGACTACTTTTTTAGTCGTTTAAAACGAACCTCTCCACACGGAGCCAACTTTAGAATGGTTAGTGGAATTAGCCGAATGAGCTGGCGAATTATGGACGAAAAATGGGAGCTTGACCAGGTCCAACAAGAGCTTGATCGTTTGAAATCGCTTCCACATTATTCTCGTTTGATAACACTTTCCATGGTCGCCCTGGCTGGTGCTTCGTTTTGTCGCCTCTTTGGGGGCAGCTATATCGAAATGATCGTAGCTTTTATTGCAACTTTTGCCGGATTATTTGTCCGCCAGGAAGCTGTAAAAAAATCGTTCAATGCTTATCTATGCATCTTCTTTGCCGCACTTGTTTCCTCATTAATTGCAGGATTATCGGTAAAGCTCCAATTTGGTGCACATCCTGATTATGCCTTCGCTACGTCAGTTTTATACTTAATTCCAGGGATTCCCTTGATCAATTCACTTTCCGATTTGCTTGATGGTAACTTAATGAATGGAATTGTGAGAGGTATTCATGGACTAATCATTGCCTTTTCAATTGCCTCTGGATTACTTTGCTCTATTTTAATTTACAATATTTGAGAAAATTAGTGACATCACACTAAATACTAATTTTAAGTTATGGAATGGGTTACCTTTTTTGAAAAATGGATCTGGTTTGGCTTTGCCGCAGTTGGCTTCGCCATCTTATTTAATGTTCCGAAACGCACCTTGTGGGTCATCTTTATAATGGGAGCGGTAGGCGGAGTAGCTAAAATATTAACAATGCAACTGGGAGGAGGTATCATCCTTGGTTCATTTGCCGGTGCCATGTTGGTTGGATTTTTGAGCATTGGAGCAGCCCACTTCAAACATTCGCCTCCATTTGTATTTGCAATTCCATCCGTCATTCCCATGGTTCCAGGCGCCTTTGCCTACCGCATGATGATGGGTATTATTCGCCTGACCGGTGAAGTGGATCATGCTACTTTTAACCAACTATTAATCGAAACTGTAAATAATGGGCTAAAAGCTCTTTTTGTATTGATGGCTTTATCGTTAGGTGTTTCGGCTCCCATGTTGCTCACTCGTCGCGAATCGGCCAAAAAACTTAAAGTTCCTAAAAAGATCGATGGATTAATAAAAAAGTAACAACAAGAAGACGAACTCTTTTGCAGTTAAAAATCCTTCTCTGAATAAATTAGTCCTGGCAGCCAATTATATTGATTTGAAACTGCAACAAAGTTGGCTTTCCAAAGGGCAAATACCCTGCAAATTATCAATAAAGGATGGCGGGTTAGCAGCATTACTAATACATCATTATATAACTCATAGGCAAACTTTCATCACCCGAGCTTATATCTTCAATTCATAGATGCCTGGCCCTCCTTTGAAAAAGGGAGGACCGGGGGGGCAGAACTTGCCAATAATGACCGGTTATCTAGGTGGTGTGATTGTCAAATAGCAATTTCATTTCAAAGTATTTGGAAAAGCCGCTGTCGATTGACAATTTCACTTCCGTATGTTTGAAAGAGCTTTTGTCGATTGACAATTCTGGCTGGTCGGATCGCGCAGGCGCCCTCCCGAACCGCTTCGCTTATCGGGATTAGTTCAACTAAGCTTTTTGTTTCTCTTCGTTCACAAAAAGCAAGTTTCACTGAACACGCATCGTAGCTTAATTCTTGTGTCAATGAACCGTTGCTGTCGGCCAGGTGGGTGATACTGCCCAGGTAGTCGCGGCAAATGTAGTACAACTGCCAGCTGCCGCTGCCCTGTTTCACGTAAACCGCCGGGGCCGGGTAAGGCTTGGCTTTAGTTTTTCAAAGAACGTTCAGCGAATTTTACAAAAGTATTAAAAGAAGCCATCCGACAGTTGCCGGTTGGCTTCTTTTTGGTTGTTTTATCTCCCAGTAGGATTTGCAAAAATGCGCCTACAAAATAGCGGAAACTAGAATACTCACTCCAATTTACCCTGTCTTTTCAGAGCTTTAATGGCTTCCTTGCTGATTACTTCGCTTTCATCTTTTATCAACTGTCCAAGAACTTCCATGGCCGTTGGTGATTTTATTTTTCCGAGAGCGGCGACAAACATTTGCCTTGAATCTCCATTGCTCTCATCCCGAACAATCGCTATGACATCATCTATAAATTCTGGCGTAATGATTACAGCCATAGTGTTACCAAAAGCCCAGCGATAGTGAAAATTATCTTTGGGGGCTTTATGATATTCATCAAGAATGGATCTGCAGGCTACACCCGTTGCTTCCTTCACAGCCAAAGCTCTTATAACTCCTTCCTTATTCTTAATATGATAGGATTTGGATAAATGCTCTACCAAAATTGGAATTGCTGTCTTGTAACTTGACTTGGTATTTACTAAATCCCACGAAGACATTACATTTACACCAACTTTTGCCAAATCGTCAATCAACGGCTTTTCCTCATCAGCGTAAGCAGCTTCAAGCGCAGTTCTTACTTCTTCTTTTTCCTTAAGCCATTTTTGATATTCTTTATCTTGCTGTAGCTGGGCTTGTAATTCAGCAGCCGTAATTTTCTTATTGGGTATTTTTGATTCCATTGACCTTTTAAGGCCTTTTGAAAGTTCTGCAAACCTACGTTCTAATTTACAAATATCTTCTTGCTTCATAAACAATTGCTCTTTAAGGAATAAACTTATGAATAATGGTGCCTTGATTTACGGCATTTTGTAACGGTGCCGAAAAAGTTGTATTTGGTCGGGTATAGAGGATGAAGTCTAATCCCTTTTGTTGAGAGAAAGTATGAAAATCTCTTAGTTGACTTGTAAAACTGAGTGATTTAACATTTTTAACTTCAGTTAGAGTCCTAGAAGTTAGTGCATCTGGTATTCTGGTTCTGCCAGCTACCTGAATTGCAGTTTTAGGGCCAGTCGTTCCAACGGCATTTTCTCCTGCGATCCCCAGCGCTCTGTTTTGGGCAAGCCTCTCACTCTGAGAAACAAAGTTCACCTCGTTCATTTCCGGTTTTGGGAGGCTGAGCGTTGAGCCGGAACCCTTTTCAACCGACGAAGGCATATCTTTCAACTGCGTGCGCATGCCGTCGGTGTTCAATTTGGCCTCGGGGGTAGTAAACGGCAGGGCTGGCATGGGCCTTACTTCAGGCATCGGCAGCTTGCCGGTCAGGAAACTACGCCCATGCAGCGAGGCATTCACCCCTTGGATCATTCCACCAGTAGCTATCGAAAGGCCTAAGCCGCTAATGAACTGTTTGGCCGTTGGCAAAGCATCGCCAAAAACGCCAAAGTTGCCCAAGCTGGTAACCGCAGTACCGGCAATATAGGCCGCCCCTGCAGAAAGCGCCCCGCCAACAAAGCCACCTGCCCCAGCCGATATTGCGGCCGTTGACCTGCTCTTCCAGATTTATACCAACATCGATCAAGGTGGCTGGTCAGGATTTGTAATCCTGACCCTGTTAAGCCCGGATTTGCAATCCGAATATCCAGTAAGCCAAACATCGCCATCCTGCAACTGCCGGGCGGACAGGCTGACCCAGTACAGAAACCGCAATGAAAAACTCCGTGCTGCCTTTCAAAGAACTTGCTGCCAATTTAGCAAAAATTTCAAAGGGGGCATCCAGTCATTGGCGGACAGCTCCTTTATTTGTTCGGCCCTTTACAAAAGTGCCAGCACATGTAAATTATTTGGTCAATGGGGATTACAAATCCCATACTAATACGGTTCGGATTACAAATCCAAACCAGCTGCCGCCAGCCAGCTTTGGCACATCCCGAAGAGCAGGACTTTTTTATTATTATTTCCACCAATTATTTTCTTCTTCTTTTCGAGCTTCACTTTCTGATTTATTATATGCACGGTAATAAGTATCCCAACCTTTCCCTAAATATTTTGTGTTTGGGGAAAACTCACCAGCTCCAATATCTAAATCACCTGCATTAGGTATTCTATAAGCTCCCCAATTGCATGTTTTCTGTACCCCAGTATTATAACTCTGCCAAACTCCAACAAATTGATTGTTACTATACTTATCATCACATTCTAAACTTATGTCATCAAAGAATAATCCTTCTTTTTCAACATAAAAGAAGGATTTCACAACTCCTTTAAATAGCCCACTTCCTTTTTGCTCAGAATCCTCGAATAAATAATATTCTGCTAATATAAAGCCTTGCGATTTTCCAAACTTACTAATAGCTTCTTGGTCTCCTTGCTTTAATGCTTCTTTGTATAAAGCTTCCCTTTCAGCCCTGTTAAATTCGTATACATGAGTAATTGTAAATTTACCTTGAAAATCACACTCATTGCTTTTAACCTTTGATTTTCCATACACAAAGTATTCATTATCTGCACTTTGATTTTTAATCACAGAAATTAAATGAATATGTATTCGTTGATAATTATCTCCAATATAACCAATTACAGCATCTTGATTTTTCAACCAAACCTTACTGAAATTAGCTTTATTAAACCCAGATAATTCAACTTTTTCGCCATCTGCTTTCGAGAGGCTTTCTTCTATAAACTTCATACTCGAAGTTGGTAAGTTTTGTCCGTTTAGCACAAATGATATTGAAACTAAACTTATTAATAATATTTTTTTCATAATAATTCAATTTACCAGTTACTAAAATTAAAAGTTGGCATTATGTTGATGTTGTAAATATTCAATGTCGCACTATTGCCTCCAAGCAACGAACGCAAGGAATTAAGAGTTGTGCCACTATTCCATACCGCATAATTACCACTAACCATACTATATGAACTACCAGGTAATAAGCAACCTAAAGTATTCGAATGATAGTTTCCACTATGAATTAGAATACGTCGGTCTTGTGATACTGAAGTATTAGAAACAATATAGTGATTGCTGTACTTCTTACTGGTATATGAGTCAACTGAATAGGTGCCAGCTAGAATTCTTTTATCTTGATTTTCGGTTGTTGTAGAAGGTCCTCCTGGCTCTAAGATATAACCTGTAACAGGTTTTAAAGGGGCTGGTCCATAAGCAGTAAATTCACTTACTGTCGCATTAGGTGATTCAGCTATTCTTTGCATATCAATTGTATATCCCCTACCGTTTGCCCCCACCGGAACAAAGACACTAGTAACATCTGCGGAAAAGGTAGCCTGAAAATCAGCAGAACCAACCGCGCCAACACGGTGTTGTCCGCTTACGCTTGTTTGTTGGTGCCAAACCCCAAATACCCCGTTTCGGGAACCAAACCGGGAGCCATGAACAGGAACATTAGTACTGTAAGGCTCAATGGCCGCCGAATAAGCGTATCCCCATCCAACTTCAGGATTTCCAAAGTCAACAGAACGGTATGTGCCGCTGTACCAGTCGTAATAAACACCCCTGCTCCTCCGGATATGCACCAACTTTGCCCAAGGCGGCTGGTCAGGATTTGCAATCCTGACCTTGTAGTTTGGGATTTGCAATCCCACTAAAGCAACTGCCTTTGTCATACCAGTTCAATGTTGACCAATCCTTTTTCGCCTGCATAATCACGTGCCGAACTGTACAAATATTCTTCTGGGTTTGCCACCAGTTCTGCCTTTACCGGGTTATTGTGGATGTAAGCCATCTTTTCTTCCAGGAAAGCAGTCAGGTGGATTTCCTTTGCATCATTCCCCCCGAAGCCTCGGGGCCACACCTTGTAATGCCGTATCTTCTTATTGTTCTTTCCTGCATACCAAAATAAGTTCAGCAGCCAGTCGCGCCTGCTTTCAGTTCCTGTTTTTATGGCATCAACGAGCGCTTTGCTTGTAGCCTTCTTGAAATCGCGCAGGATGTCCGATAAGCTTTCTTCATCGACAGCCCCGGCAATCAGGTGCAAGTAGTTCGACATCAGGCACCAGCAGTACACCCTTAAACCTTTATTGGCAATACAATAATTCAGGGAATCAACAACCAGGTGTTTGTAAACTGGACGGGTAAAGATATCAACCCACTCCACCATTGTTAATGTTAAGTAATAGGTATATCCCGGCGATATCTTGTTGCGTATTCCCATAGGCGTGAAGATATGAATTATTTGGATTGCAAATCCAGTGTTAACTAGGTCAGGATTGCAAATCCTGACCAGCCGCTGCCAGCTTTCGACAGATCCCGATGAGCAGGGGATAGTTCAACTAAGCTTTTCATTTTGCTCCGCTCATGAAAAGCAAGTTTCACTGAACACGCATCGTAGCTCAACTCTTGTGTCAAAGAACCGTTGCTGTTGGCCAGGTGGGCAATACTGCCCAGGCAGTCGCGGCAAATGTAGTATAACTGCCAGCTGCCGCTGCCCTGTTTCACGTAAACCGCCGGGAGAAGGCTTTACTTCAGTTTTTCAAAGAACGCTCAATTATGTTAGCAAAAAGTTTTAAAGAAGCCATCCGACAGTTGCCGGACAGCTTCTTTGGGTTACTAAATTAATTTCTCATCAAATGTCGTTACAAACGACTGACAGCTTAGCTCATCACGGCTACCGCTAAGATGAGGCAGGTGGGACTCGAAATACTCATTTTTTCCTATCCGTCTGCTTATTGTGTTTATCTAATAAATTAAGGTAATAACCATCCTGCTCTTCATATTTTTTACCTAAAAAATAATTCGCATTTCTTATGGCCAAAATAAAAACAAAAAGCCCGAAGCTAAACCAAAATAAATAGCCGATAATTAATGGCATACGAGATAATAGCGTATAACTTAAACCAGCTACAACAAATGATACTGCAAAAAAGACATTAACAATCATATAAATATTGAATGCCATTAAGATTAATATCCGATCAATGATGTTCGTTTTCATGTTTTTTAATCGCTTTCCTTTTTAATATTTCTACAATTGGAAAAATTACGAAAAACACAGCTAGAATATATGCTATTATTCTATTTGTGCTGGGAGAAAAATATTTTTCAAAGAAGATTACCAGAATTGTTAGAGTAAATCCACCAATAATAGATATCCTACTTAATAATTGAAGCAATTTCATAATAATTAGTTTTTAGCCCCTCTCAGGAGAGAGGCTGATTTATTCTCTTTTAGGCCCAACTTGTGGCGTTTTATCTGTAGTTGTTGGGGCTGGAATATTTGGTTTTGGAAAATTTTTATACAGCTGATAGCCTGCAGTCCAACCCATGCCTGGCCAGACTACCCATTTTAACCAATCAGGATTATTAGGATTACCTTTAGGAAAATAACTTTTATTATTGGGTCCTTCAATTTTTGGATTCCATGCTTTACCTCTTTCTGTATAATATGGACCTTTATTATATGGACCTTTATTATGTGGACTTTTATTTGTTGGATAAGCTCCTTCTATACCATGTTTATTAAACAAGTTTTTTACTGCCATACCTGTAAGAACAGCACCACCACCAGCAATCGTCACATACCCAACGTCTGCTAAAGATATACCGGCAGCACCAATATTAATATTGGCAAAAGCAGCCCCCACATTCTGAAATGTTGCTGAAAGTGAAAGATTTAATGTTGTTCCTCCGGCAAATACACCGTTAGCGCCAAATAACATCTGGCCACCCAACGCTCCCATCAGACCACCAATGCCAATCCCTACGTAGGTTGTGGGATCTTTCCAATCCCAACGCCCCATATTCATCTTACCTCCATTCGCACTCATCCCTCCTAGATATGCACCAAACATGGCCATGCCAGCTACAGGACAAGCAACTGTTACAGCAGCTGCAGCAACCAAATATGCAACAGTAGCAATAGTCCCAATATTGTTTCCGACCCACTTTGCCGCTTTTACAAATGGTTTAAAAATCCCCCAGGTATAACCGCCCGGATCGGTATACTTCAGCGGGTTATTCAGGCAGTACGAATACCTGTTATAACTTAAGGTAAGATCCGGCTCCTGTACGTAAGGATCTGGCGAAAGAAAAGCCCCTACTGCAGGATCATAAAGCCGCCCATTCATATTCACCAGGCCAAACCAGGGCAGGTGCTCCCCGATGGTTACCGGGGCAGGCTATGGCCGGTGTAACCGCGGCCCAGGAACAGGCTGGGTTCGCTGCCGGGTGCATAGGCCGTATAGTTGCCGGGATTGCGCAGGCGCCCCTCCCGATCCGCTTCGCTTATCGGGATTAGTTCAACTATACTTTTCGTTTCTCTTCGTTCACAAAAAGCAAGTTTCACTGAACACGCATCGTAGCTTAATTCTTGTGTCAATGAACCGTTGCTGTTGGCCAGGTGGGTAATACTGCCCAGGTAGTCGCGGCAAATGTAGTACAACTGCCAACTGCCGCTGCCCTGTTTCACGTAAACCGCCGGAGCCGGGTAAGGCTTGGCTTCAGTTTTTCAAAGAACTCGCTGCCAATTTAGCAAAAATTTCAAAAGAGCCATCCACCTGATTGGCGAACGGTTCCTTTTTAGTTCCTTAGGCCTGCTGGCGTCCTTTTTAAAAGTGCCGGCACATGTATTATTTTCCCAATGTGGATTGCAAATCCAGCGCAAACACTGTTCGGATGGCATATCCGAACCTGCATCCTGCATACTTTAAGCATACCCCAACGAGCAAGTCCAGCCGCCGCCAGTTTTCGACAGACCCCGATGAGCAGGGGTAGGTGGAATCGGTTTGCGTATGCACCAACCCGGTTGTGGAATGGTAGGTGTACCCGGATCCAAAACCAGCAGGGTCGGTTACAGTCAAAAGACTTACACCGTGATCCGGGTCATATGCGTACGTGGTGGGTTGCGCGCTTAAGCCGGTGGTTTCTTTTTTAACCTGCGACAAATTTCCAAACCCGTCATAAGCCCGGTCCAGTTTCCACCAGGCAGCATCTCCCGTATTGTAATTATCAATATCCGGCGAATTGTTTGTGGAAAAATAGGTCCGGGTAGTGGTAAAGGTGGAGCAGGGGATCCACTCAATAATACGATGTGCCTCCTTAATGCTTCTATGGCACATTTTTATTCGCTGATATGTTGTTAAATTTTGGGTGATTAGCAAGACCAACAATGCATTCGATATTATTTACGAATCCTTTTTTTTGAATAACTGGTATTGGTAATAGTTTTCCAAGTGATTCCACTTCGATGTTACTTATAGAACCAGATAATTCAATTATGGTATAACTATCGTTCTCAATAGAACAGGCATATTCATTGTCAATATAAATCGGATATGAACCTTTACTTCCTATAACCCTCTCGGGCCTTGTTATTTGAATATAACAGAATTGAGAATCGATCTTGGATGTGTTGTCTATGACTACGAAACTAAAGTCAGGAATCGTATCCAGTAATAACACATCCGCGACAATGTCGTAGCTTTGAGAGCCGAAAGGACTGGGAGGCTTTATATCAATTATCTTTATTGCATTGCCATTCAGTGTACACAATCCCGATTTTATTAAATCAATTGATTCGGTAATATTGTATCCTTTGAGGAAATTGCCTTGAGTATGAATTCTCTCAATAGTTTTATATCCTATATTCAAAGCATAATGTTCGCTGAAAATGTGGAATTGCCTTTCAGGCCTACAAGTTGACTCTATTTTTCGTCCTGAATTTAATTTCAAAGCAGGAGAACATGAATTTATTATCGACAAAATCCCAGCTAACAAAAAAACTGTCGCTATTTTGCCAAGTTTAATCTTTGCCATTTTTGTTCTTTTATATTTATCCATTAATAAAGTTCGTCCAAGCAAGACACTCTTTCCAAAAGCCCACGAACCAAGGGGAAGGCTTGGCTTCAGCTTTTCAATGAATGCTTTAGCAATTGGCAGAGGCTTAAAAGAAGCTGCCCAAAACGAACAGCTTCTTTTTTATCAGATCAAAATTATTTTTTCATTCTATTTCTTCCTTAATGCCAAGAAATTCAGCTCTATCCAGCCATATATCCCCGATGCTTTTATCCTCAGTAATACCTACCCCATAATAGTAACATCTTCCTACTTCATAACAGGATTGCTTGTCGCCCCATAAAGCTCCTTGTAAATACAATTTAAAAGCTTTGTTTTCATCCTTTGTGACTGCTTCTCCAGTCTCATAACAGACAGCTAAATCAAAACACGCTTCGGGTATATTACCTTTTGAGGCTTTCTCAAGTAAATCAACGGCTTTTATTAAATCTTTTTCAACGTTATTGCCATGTAAATACCAAGTTCCAAGGGCATAACTAGCCTTTAAACTTCCTTTTTCGATTGCTTTGTTTAATAAACTTAGGATTAGCTCAATATCTCCGTTCTCTTTACCAACTTCTTTTAAAGCTTTATTATACATATCATCACCATTCATAACTTCTCTTTAAATAGATTAATATTCATTTTTAGGAGGCCACGGGCCCTTCCATTTTGGTGGTTTTTGTCTTGGTGGATTTCTTCGAACGTCTCCTTTTTCGCCTCCATAATCTCTTGATTTTCGTGCCTGTCCATCCTCATGCTTACCTTTTGTTGAATTTCTGGCACCGCTTTTATGTTCCGCAAAATAATCAGCAAAATTTTTTCCTAAAACAAGAGCAGAAGCAGTGCCCAATACTACATGACCTGCCCATTTGGGCCATAAAGCATCTGATGGGTCTGGTGTAAACACATCAAGCTGTAAAGCTCCCATATAACCAGTTGCTGCAGTAACTGCCCAACCATTCGTGGCTTCCGTCATTGCTCTATCTACGATTTGCTCAGGTGTTGTGTTCCGTCCGTTCAGGTTGTAACTGCCACCGCCACCGGCAACCGTACTCCAGGAAAGGTCCCAGTTATTATTTGACATTGAAATTCCTATTTCGCCGATACCTGCTGCTGCTGCTCCAAACCTTACTCCGACAGTGCCCGGGTGAACCAATCCATAACCAGCAACATAGCCTGTTAACCCGCCTATAACAATTCCCGCATAGGTGCTGAAATCTTTCCAGTTCCAAGCCCCGGCATTTAACTCCCAGCCATTAGCCTGGGCCCCTCCGATGTATGCACCAAGCATGGCAAGTCCCGCAGGAGGGCAAATTACAGTCACTGCTACAGCAGCTGCCAAATAGACTACAGTTGCAACTGAGCTAATATTGTTTCCGACCCACTTTGCCGCTTTTACAAATGGTTTAAAAATCCCCCAGGTATAACCGCCCGGATCGGTATACTTCAGCGGGTTATTCAGGCAGTACGAATACCTGTTATAACTTAAGGTAAGATCCGGCTCCTGTACGTAAGGATCTGGCGAAAGAAAAGCCCCTACTGCAGGATCATAAAGCCGTCCGTTCATGTTCACCAGGCCAAACCAGGGCAGGTGCTCCCCGATGGTTACCGGGGCAGGCTATGGCCGGTGTAACCGCGGCCCAGGAACAAGCTGGGTTCGCTGCCGGGTGCATAGGCCGTATAGTTGCCGGGATTGCGCAGGCGCCCCTCCCGATCCGCTTCGCTTATCGGGATTAGTTCAACTATACTTTTCGTTTCTCTTCGTTCACAAAAAGCAAGTTTCACTGAACACGCATCGTAGCTTAATTCTTGTGTCAATGAACCGTTGCTGTTGGCCAGGTGGGTAATACTGCCCAGGTAGTCGCGGCAAATGTAGTACAACTGCCAACTGCCGCTGCCCTGTTTCACGTAAACCGCCGGGAGAAGGCTTTACTTCAGTTTTTCAAAGAACGCTCAATTATGTTAGCAAAAAGTTTTAAAGAAGCCATCCGACAGTTGCCGGACAGCTTCTTTGGGTTACTAAATTAATTTCTCATCAAATGTCGTTACAAACGACTGACAGCTTAGCTCATCACGGCTACCGCTAAGATGAGGCAGGTGGGACTCGAAATACTCATTTTTTCCTATCCGTCTGCTTATTGTGTTTATCTAATAAATTAAGGTAATAACCATCCTGCTCTTCATATTTTTTACCTAAAAAATAATTCGCATTTCTTATGGCCAAACTAAAAACAAAAAGCCCGAAGCTAAACCAAAATAAATAGCCAATAATTAATGGCATATGGGATAATAGCGTATAACTTAAAACAGCTACAACAAATGATACTGCAAAAAAGACATTGACAATCATATAAATATTGAATGCCAAAAAGATCAATATCCGATCAACTGTGTTTATTTTCATAATTTTTAGTTGCTCTCCTTTTTAAGATTTTTGCTATTGGAAAAATTACCAAAAACACGACTAAAATGTATAATAACACCCTATTCGCACTCTGCGAGAAATATTCTTTAAAGAAAATTATCTGAATCGTAAGAATAAATATACCAATGATAGATATTTTGCTTAATAATTGAAATAATTTCATAATAATTAGTATTTAGCTCCTCGCCTTAGGCGAGGGGGCTGATTTATTATTCTTTTTTAGGGCCAACTTGTGGCGTTTTATCAGTAGTAGTGGGAGCTGAAACATCTGGAATATCTGGTCCCTTCCATTGTTTATAAAGCTCATGCCCCGCAGCCCAACCTCCAACAGGATATATTATCCATTCCATCCAATCAGGAGCTTTGGGATTACCTTTAGGTAAAAAGCTGTTATTATTTGGTCCTTCAATTTTAGGATTCCATGCATTGCCTCTTTCCTCAAAAAATGGACCTTTATTATGTGGACTTTTATTTGTTGGATAAGCTCCTTCTATACCATGTTTATTAAACAAGCTTTTTACTGCCATACCTGTAAGAACAGCACCACCACCAGCAATAGTCGCATACCCAATGTCTGCTAAAGATATACCGGCAGCACCAATATTGATATTGGCAAAAGCAGCGCCCACATTTTGAAATGTGGCTGAAAGTGAAAGATTTAATGTTGTTCCTCCGGCAAATACACCGTTAGCGCCAAATAACATCTGGCCACCCAACGCTCCCATCAGACCACCAATGCCAATCCCTACGTAGGTTGTGGGATCTTTCCAATCCCAACGCCCCATATTCATCTTACCTCCATTCGCACTCATCCCTCCTAGATATGCACCAAACATGGCCATGCCAGCTACAGGACAAGCAACTGTTACAGCAGCTACAGCAACCAAATATGCAACAGTAGCAATAGTCCCAATATTGTTTCCGACCCACTTTGCCGCTTTTACAAATGGTTTAAAAATCCCCCAGGTATAACCGCCCGGATCGGTATACTTCAGCGGGTTATTCAGGCAGTACGAATACCTGTTATAACTTAAGGTAAGATCCGGCTCCTGTACGTAAGGATCTGGCGAAAGAAAAGCCCCTACTGCAGGATCATAAAGCCGCCCATTCATATTCACCAGGCCAAACCAGGGCAGGTGCTCCCCGATGGTTACCGGGGCAGGCTATGGCCGGTGTAACCGCGGCCCAGGAACAGGCTGGGTTCGCTGCCGGGTGCATAGGCCGTATAGTTGCCGGGATTGCGCAGGCGCCCCTCCCGAACCGCTTCGCTTATCGGGATTAGTTCAACTAAGCTTTTCATTTTGCTCCGCTCATGAAAAGCAAGTTTCACTGAACACGCATCGTAGCTCAACTCTTGTGTCAATGAACCGCTGCTGTTGGCCAGGTGGGTGATACTGCCCAGGTAGTCGCGGCAAATGTAGTATAACTGCCAGCTGCCGCTGCCCTGTTTCACATAAACCACCGGGGCCGTAAGGCTTTGCTTCAGTTTTTCAAAGAACGTTCAACGAATTTTGCAAAAGTATTAAAAGAAGCCATCCGACGGTTGCCGGTTGGCTTCTTTTTAGTTTAGCTTCACGGCACACTTTGCTACAATGCGCCAAGGGGATTACCTTTCAACTAGCCAAGAAAATTCATCTTTAAAATCATTGAAACATTCTCTACATATCCAATGATACCCATCTTCTGTTGAATATCCTTTCTTTAAATCACCTTCATTTAATGAAAACTTTGATCCACAAAATTCACAATGGTCGTGATCCCATCCTATGCGATATGGATGGTAATCTTTAAATACAAGTTTCACTCCCTTTAAATATTTTTCTTGTCCTTGCCTACGCCAATCATCTAGGGCTGGTATTTTATTTTTACTCATTTCTTTCATACATTTTATCATTTCGGAATTTTGCTGCCATCTGGAAATAATCGCCACCATTTACCGGAAGGGTCTTTATAATCCCAATGTGGTCCAATTGGATCTGGATGGTTTAAATCAGGGCGTAAGGATTCTCCTGTTTTTGGATTATACCAATTGCCGTCTTTTGATCCTGGAGTTGAACCCGATTTGCCTTTCCATTCATATCCATTAGGCACCTTTGCCGGATTTATTCCAGGAAACTCCCCCCCCCTTAGCGGCAACTCTTGCCACCTTCCCGACACATTCTACTTCGCCTAACCTAATATAGCTTTTTTGACTTGAAAAATCACAATCAAAATTCTCATTGCTAATTACAAAATCTTCTACTTGCTTTGCTAACTCAACTTCCAGACAGTTTTGAAAAGAAAAAATATTTTCCTTCACATTTGCAAAAGCATTGCTATTTATCAGTAATACAAAAAGTATTGCAAATATGCTTACGATGAAATATTTTATACTTTTTAAGCTTATCATTTATTCAAAATCTGGATATACAAAATCATATTTTCCTGTTTGCATTCGATGGACTATACTGTCAGGACTTATAACAATTCCTATTTCAGCTTTTCGGTTTTCTCCTTCTAATTTCCCAACACGAGTAAAATCCTTGTCGTTAATATGCCACACATACCATTTGTTTGATACTTTAATTTGTTCTCCCGGCTTTGAACCTGCATCGTTAGTATCTCTAAATAAAATATGGTTTGTTTTTCCCACATCAGTTACATTCCCACCTTTTTCCCAAAAGCCCATCTTGACACCAAGCTTTGTAACGCAATGAGCATAAAACTCTACTTCTCCGTTTATGATTTCTGACAAATCAGAATTGACGTTAATTGGATATTCTTTCTTAAAAGCCCTGATTACATCACTGTTCAACTGCGTTAAATCAAAAGCTATCAACTGAAAATATTTCTTACTGTTATCGTCTATCTTAACAGAAAAGACATCTCCTATTTTTGTGTTTGTTCTCGCCATCGTTTATAAATTAATAAATACCAAATGTTGACCAATTTTTAGGTGCAATCGAATTTATTTTATTAAATAACAAACCTCCATTTTTCTGTAAACCGTACTGATTAATTAATGTCTGTTCCCAAACACGAGCTCCTGTTCTTGACAAGCCCGTTGCTCCATCAACTACACGATATTGCAAAAGTGATTTTCCAGTACCAGAATTTAGATGTTCAGCAAAACGTATTGCAGGTGCTCTTTCTGTAATCCCAACATATCTTACAACCCCTGCTTTGTCAAATCCCTGATATACAACATTAGTCCCTTCTGTCACCGATTTAGCGGCTCCTGTCCACGGATTATTTCCCAATGCTTTGGCATCTCTAAATCCTCTGTATCCGCCTAATGCTCCACCTGCAATACCTCCGAAGAGGGCGCCCTGTTTGCCCATCTTATGAGCCTGCTCTAAGTTGCCGGTCATTAATAGTCCTGTGGCAAAACCACCCACATAGCCACCTGTTGTACCTCCTATAACTCCAGAGAAAAAGCCCCCAATAGCTGACTTCCCTGCAACTTCAAGAGAATTTATGGCGAAGCTCCCGAGATGCTTGGATGCCCAACCTGCAGCCGCGCCATTTATAGCTCCTGCCCCCATTCCTTGCCAAAAACTGCCTCCACTCAGCCAGGTTCCAACGGCTCCACTGGCAAATCCTCCGGAAGCCCCTACTATTGCAGCTGCTAAGAGCGGACTTGCCATTCCTGCCGTAGCAATAGTTGCCACACCCGCAACTACTATAGTTGCCGCAATGGTTACTGTTTTAGCATTTTTGGCCATCCATTTCCCAAGTTGGCTCAGCCAGGTATATCCGCTTGGATCAATATATTTCAATGGATTATTCAGACAATAGCCATATCTGTTAAATGACTGGCTGTTATCCGGGTCTTGTATATGAATATCCGGGCTTAGAAACCTTCCCACAGCACCGTCATAAAGCCGTCCGTTCATGTTCACCAGGCCAAACCAGGGCAGGTGCTCCCCGATGGTTACCGGGGCAGGCTATGGCCGGTGTAACCGCGGCCCAGGAACAAGCTGGGTTCGCTGCCGGGTGCGTATGCTGTGTAATTGCCAGGATCGCGCAGGCGCCCCTCCCGAACCGCTTCGCTTATCGGGATTAGTTCAACTATACTTTTCGTTTCTCTTCGTTCACAAAAAGCAAGTTTCACTGAACACGCATCGTAGCTCAACGCTTGTGTCAATGAACCGTTGCTGTCGGCCAGGTGGGTGATACTGCCCAGGTAGTCGCGGCAAATGTAGTACAACTGCCAGCTGCCGCTGCCCTGTTTCACGTAAACCGCCGGGGCCGGGTAAGGCTTGGCTTTAGTTTTTCAAAGAACGTTCAGCGAATTTTACAAAAGTATTAAAAGCCATTCGACAATAATGGGCAGCTTCTTTGGGCATTAAATTAACTTCTCTCATATTGTTGTTACAAACAGCCAGCCCCGATGCAACCGGGGACCGCCTGCTTCCTCCTCGTAACCGATACGCTATGACGGGTAAGTGGAGTTTCTCCGAGGCTTTTACTATTTGATAATTTCCTTATACCTTGGCGGCAGCCATTCTTTTATCTCTTCCCATTCTTCTTGAGATTGCTTAAATTGCTCTCTAAAAATTGATTCGTATTCAGGTTTAAAACCAATAATGTCAAGTGGCTGCTCATAATCATTAGCCGAGTATTTCCCCCAATTTCCACTCTTACTAAAAACAAAATATTCATTGTAGCTCATTTCTAAAAGAACAGCCGATATGTAGTTTCCGCTTGTTAATTCATCCCAAGTAATATTTACTGGAAATTTCATTTTAAACATCGGCTCCCCTTCCGTAAACTCTTGTGAATGTTGAATGATAACAAAATGATTGTCTCCAACTTTCTCCATTGCTTTTTGAAGTTGTTTAAAGTCTTCTTCTGCAAATAAACAACCACCTCTTAAAGCTATTACCTCAAATTCAGAGCGGTAAATCAGATCAGGGAAACTCTTGTTCTGATTGAATATCCTATTTTGTATTGGCTTCCATGTTTTCTGATACTCTTGATCTGTTAGCCAATATTTTTGCAAATATTTTTCTGCAAGATCTTTGTTTCCCCATTTTTCTTCGGGTATTAGATTGGTAAAAGAAGAGTGACTATGTATTGAGTACTCTTCTATATGTCTAGTGTACTCTATCATGGCTTTATCCTTATTTTAAATACTTGACCTGCTTTATTAATGTCTATTGTATAAATTCCTGTCTTTGTCGAAAAATGGTTAAATAAAGTCGTCCCATCTTTCATTAATACAGTTCCGTTGGCTTGCCTTGTTCCTCCTTGTGATATTGCCTTAAATATTGAAGCCCCATCGCCTTTTACAAAACCTTGCATTCCTGCTTTTACCTTAGTCAGTTTCCCTGCTCCGCTAATAAGGCTTTCAGCACTATTAAATTGATTCAAGAGTTTAGTACTCGACCTAGCGGCAACACTTGTAGCTTTAGAGCCCAAACTCATCGTAGATCCATACCCAAGCGTAAAAACCTCCGCAGCACATGTTAAAAAATTTCCTGTAGCAGACAAATAATCTCCGGCATAAATCGCATCCATTGTTCTTGCGCTCGAGCCTAAAGCAGGCCAATTGTAGATGCTGTACCATGCTTGCCTCCCTCTTGTGGCATCATTAATAGCCTTGTTAACTTTTGGAACGGCATCACTTCGATCAACATTTTCAGTATTAAGTACTTCCTGCCCCTTATAGCTGCCTTTGAAATTTACATTTCCATCTGAATTTACCGAACCACCGATAGTAAAATCAGGTACGCCCGCTTTGTCCATTTCCTCCCTTAATTTCTCGGTATTGTCATTTATCGCTTGCATAACATATTCAAGCTGACCAATTATTGGAATAGCGTGGCGCCATCTAAATTTCGGCCATTTCCATTTTTCCCCGCCCGGATCGGTATACTTCAGCGGGTTATTCAGGCAGTACGAATACCTGTTATAACTTAAGGTAAGATCCGGCTCCTGTACGTAAGGGTCTGGTGAAAGAAAAGCCCCTACAGCCCCGTCATAAAGCCGCCCGTTCATGTTCACCAGGCCAAACCAGGGCAAATGTTCATGCCCGGTGTAGCCGCGGCCCAGGAACAAACTTGGTTCGCTGCCGGGGGCATAGGCCGTATAGTTGCCGGGGTCGCGCAGGCGCCCCTCCCGATCCGCTTCGCTTATCGGGATTAGTTCAACTATACTTTTCGTTTCTCTTCGTTCACAAAAAGCAAGTTTCACTGAACACGCACCGTAGCTCAACTCTTGTGTCAATGAACCGTTGCTGTCGGCCAGGTGGGTGATACTGCCCAGGTAATCGCGGCAAATGTAGTACAACTGCCAGCCGCCGCTGCCCTGTTTCACGTAAACCGCCGGGGCCGTAAGGCTTTGCTTCAGTTTTTCAAAGAACTCGCCGCCAATTTAGCAAAAATTTCAAAGGAGCCATCCACCTGATTGGCGAACGGTTCCTTTTTAGTTCCTTAGGCCTGCTGGCGTTCTTTATAAAAGTGCCGGCACATGTAAGTTATTTTCCCAATGTGGATTGCAAATCCAGCGCAAACACGGTTCGGATGGCATATCCGAACCAGCATCCTGCATACTTTAAGCGTACCCCAACGAGCCAGTCCAGCCACTGCCAGCTTTCGACAGATCCCGATGAGCAGGTATAGCAGGAAGTTCTCATTAGTTATATTTTTGAATAAATTCCTTTACTTTATTCTTCAGGACATCCTCATTTAATCTGTAATTCAGATTAGCTGTCAAATCTACAATCATGTCACTAGATTCTGAAATGACAAAAAAATGTCCCTTACCTTGAATGGTTACAACCAATGCTAAATCAACATTGATTTTCATCTGCTTATGTTTCCGTACATTCGCATTAGATAAAGCGAACTCAAAGATATTTACATCTTCATCTTTTACATTAATAAATGCAGTGTCAACCTTGTAATCTAACGGGTTGTTAAATACATTCTTTAGTAAAGCAGTAGTACCTGCTTTATAAAAGTCCTGATAAACAACGATCTTTTCAATCAATACTCCCTCTTTTATTGGCTCCTTTGCACAACAAAAAAACAAACAGATTATTAGTAAGTAGTTCATTTCAATAGCCTTTAATATACGTGGAATTAAACATGTAAGGTCTTAACCCAGTTGAAATCTGGAAACGCAATAAATATGGATGCAGCCCAAATACAGGGACACCCCCTAATGTAAGGGCTCGGGCTGCTTGTGTAGAACAGCTTCTCAAAGCAAAATTGTAAAAACCAGGATTGTTGTTTAATCTACTACTATACCTTTGTATGGCACTAAGATTTACTCCCCTTATCATTTGAGGATTAGAGTAGATATTACCGGTAATATCTACCGTTTGAGTTAGTCTTCCTTCGGAGGCATATTCAATCCAGTTATTTACTCCTTTGTCGAATTTGAAAAAATCACCCCCTGGTCCAAAGTCAATCAAACTGTTACCATCTATATCCAGAAGTTGGGAATGTCCTATTTTATCTTTTCCGCTTTCATACATGCTTGGGGTATTCTCTGTCTGAAGTTGCACTGCATCATTGTGGAATCCCTTGGATATATCAGAAAAATTAGCAATCGCACCTAAGCCGTAACCAACATCCTCATACCATCTATTTCCTTTCTTCCCAAGATACCCCCAATCTTTTTGGGTGAAATTATAAGAAGCTATGCCAAAACTTATAGCTATGTCCGATTTTCCTCCTGTTACCAAATAATTTCCTACAGAGTTAGTTAGCGAACTTCCCGCTATCGAAAGTGTATTTGCAAAAGAGATTCCACTTCCAGCAATAGTTCCTCCAACATAGAAAGTCAATGCAGTTACCGCAGTTGAACCACCAGCATGCAAATATGCATCTAAAGAACTATATCCTTGCTTAATTGCATTGTTATGTTGCCAAAGTCCATATAATCCAAAACTAAAACCAGAAGCTAATGCTGACCAAAAATTCTCACCACTAGGATCCGTATAAGTCAGCGGGTTATTTAAACAATAGCTGTAGCGGTTCAGGTTTTGGCTGAAGTCGGGCAGTTGCACGTAGTTGTCCGGGCTCAGAAGCCTCCCTACAGCCCCGTCATAAAGCCGCCCGTTCATGTTCACCAGGCCAAACCAGGGCAAATGTTCATGCCCGGTGTAACCGCGGCCCAGGAACAAGCTGGGTTCGCTGCCGGGGGCATAGGCCGTATAGTTGCCGGGGTCGCGCAGGCGCCCCTCCCGAACCGCTTCGCTTATCGGGATTAGTTCAACTAAGCTTTTCATTTTGCTCCGCTCATGAAAAGCAAGTTTCACTGAACACGCACCGTAGCTCAACTCTTGTGTCAATGAACCGCTGCTGTTGGCCAGGTGGGTAATACTGCCCAGGTAGTCGCGGCAAATGTAGTATAACTGCCAGCTGCCGCTGCCCTGTTTCACGTAAACCGCCGGGAGAAGGCTTTACTTCAGTTTTTCAAAGAACGTTCAGCGAATTTCGAAAAAAGTATTAAAAGAAACCATCCAGCATTTGCCGGACAGCTTCTTTGGGCATTAAATTAGCTTTTTTCATATTGTCGTTTTAAAACGACCACCAGCTTACCCTATTAATTTGACAAGATCGTTAACATCCGAAACAATCTCTGCAATAATTTCTTCCGTGTAGTCTTGTTTCAAAGTTGCTTTTTTTATTTCACTTACATCTTTTTTTGATATTCGATTTCGAAAATGTTCAAATTCTAAAAGATTATACATCAACCTATAATTAAAACTTGGAACTTCCTTTTTTTGAATTGTTTTCAGCACGACGGGAAAATATTTCTCTTTATCTTCTACAAAAAGATTTATACACGCCTGAAAAATAACAAGTTCATTTTTACTATTCCTATACACCTTATTGCTTATCTGAATATACCTTTCAATGGGGATACAATGAAAAAAACAATTCATATAATCAAATGATGAAAGTTTTACAACATGGTAAGAATTTTTAGCTAAGATATTTTCAATTTTATCAAAAATGATTTGTGTGAAAAACCCAATTTTAATTGAAAGTGAAAGCAAATCTGAGACCAAGTCAATATCATGGCTTTTTATATTCTTCAGAATAAAATTAACATACAAATCATGATTAGCATCTTTTTGAAAGAAAGTATAATCATTTATAAAGCTACTTCTAATGAGCTCATCTTGCAAAAAAAGCATACAACTACTCCCTGAAACAGGTTGATTAATTGATTTCTCAAAAAAATCAAATTTTTCTTGTGCTGTTTTCATTTACTTTCTCCTTTTTTGTTGATTCCTTTGTCCTCTTCTCTTTTCCTCTCGAACTATCCTTTGTTTCAGCTTATTGTCACCAGTCCTAGCGGCTTCACGAAGTAATTCTCCTAATTTAGCATCTGGCAATGGGGATAGTTCATCATCCCATAAACCCTGCTTTCCACCCTTTGACATATAATCAGCAAAATTTTTTCCTAAGACAAGAGCAGAAGCAGTACCCAATACTGCATGGCCTGCCCATTTGGGCCAAAAAGCATCTGTTGGGTCTGGTGTAAACACATCGAGTTGTAAAGCTCCCATATAACCAGTAGCAGCAGTAACTGCCCAGCCATTTCTGGCTTCCGCTATGGTCCTATCTACGATCTGTTCAGGTGTCGTGTTCCGTCCGTTCAGGTTATAACTGCCACCGCCTCCGGCAACCGTACTCCAGGAAAGGTCCCAGTTATTATTGCCCATTGAAATTCCTATTTCTCCGATACCTGCTGCTGCCGCTCCAAACCTTACTCCGACAGTGCCCGGGTGAACCAATCCGTAACCAGCAACATAGCCTGTTAACCCGCCTATAACAATTCCCGCATAGGTGCTGAAATCTTTCCAGTTCCAAGCCCCTGCATTTAGCTCCCAGCCATTGGCCTGGGCCCCTCCGATGTATGCCCCAAGCATGGCAAGTCCCGCAGGAGGGCAAATTACAGTCACAACTACAGAGGCAGCCAAATAGACTCCGGTTGCAACTGAGCTAATATTGTTTCCGACCCACTTTGCCGCTTTTACAAATGGTTTAAAAATCCCCCAGGTATAACCGCCCGGATCGGTATACTTCAGCGGGTTATTCAGGCAGTACGAATACCTGTTATAACTTAAGGTAAGATCCGGCTCCTGTACGTAAGGATCTGGTGAAAGAAAAGCCCCTACTGCAGGATCATAAAGCCGTCCGTTCATGTTCACCAGGCCAAACCAGGGCAGGTGCTCGTGGCCGGTGTAACCGCGGCCCAGGAACAAGCTGGGTTCGCTGCCGGGTGCATAGGCCGTATAGTTGCCGGGATTGCGCAGGCGCCCCTCCCGAACCGCTTCGCTTATCGGGATTAGTTCAACTAAGTTTTTCATTTTGCTCCGCTCATGAAAAGCAAGTTTCACTGAACACGCATCGTAGCTCAACTCTTGTGTCAATGAACCGCTGCTGTTGGCCAGGTGGGTAATACTGCCCAGATAGTCGCGGCAAATGTAGTATAACTGCCAGCTGCCGCTGCCCTGTTTCACGTAAACCGCCGGGGCCGTAAGGCTTTGCTTCAGTTTTTCAAAGAACTCGCCGCCAATTTAGCAAAAATTTCAAAGGAGCCATCCACCTGGTTGGCGAACGGTTCCTTTTTAGTTCCTTAGGCCTGCTGGCGTTCTTTATAAAAGTGCCGGCACATGTAAGTTATTTTCCCAATGTAGATTGCAAATCCAGCGCAAATACGGTTCGGATGGCATATTCTATACAACTGCTCATAAATATCAGATTATCAACAGCAAAAATTAGCCAGTTGTTCTAAAGTTTTTAATAAGATTTTGCGCTTATTGGGGGAAACCGAACCAGCATCCTGCATACTTTAAGCATACCCCAACGAGCCAGTCCAACCGCCGATAGCTTTCGACAGATCCCGACGAGCAAGGTTTCTTACGCTGTGATAATAACAGTTATAACCACAAGTAATATGCTACCCAAGATATATATTAAAGCAAACCTTCCATTATAAGGGGCAGCATGCTTAGCAATTAGTTTTAGACACCTATTTTTATAAAAAATTGCATAATAATTAATAATGGCAAAAGGTAGTCCGAAATTCACAAACCCTCCTAATGCACTTTCTATAAAAGAGTTAGATTCGAAAATAAACAAATACCTACGTGCATTGATATTAAAAAAATCTAACCATAATAAAAGAACAAAGAAGTTCAAAGCATTTGCAACTGTTATCAAAAAATATGCTGTTGCCTTCCAGTTTGGTTCCTTATTTTTATAACCTTTCGAGTTTACTATTATATCAACCCAAAGCGTATAGTATAAATTTCTCATTATAAAGTTGATTAAAATCCTAAAGTAGGGTTGTAAACGTTATACTGCGGATTGCGATTATTCATAATATTATCTTGAATATGTTGTCGCTCTCCAGCAGAGGGATACCAAAGCCAAACAATCGTTTGGCATATCTAAATAAAAAAAGCCCCGGAAGTTCCGAGGCTTTTTATGTTTTATTTTTTAAATTGCTCTGGCTTGTGGGTGTAATGTTTTTTATTATCAAAGCCAACGTAATTTATACCTTCGCAGTAACTGATATTTCCATCTAAAACATTTGTTCCCCAAAAGCTAATAAATTCAAGGCTAGGTAACATCTTCACAAACGCAAGAGTTTTAATGTCTCCAGATTCTGTTAACATCAACTTCTTTAAATTAGATAAGTCTTTTAACGCTTCGTAATCTTTAATATTCTTGCTCTTCTCAATGGAAATTTGTTCAAGCGACTTAAGATTTGAAACGCCTCCAATGCCGTCAAGTTTAGAAGCTCCATATATTTCCAATCTTTTCAACTTAGTAAACTTTTCAATGCCTTGTAAGGAATTAATATCAGGCTTGACTAAATTTAAATGCTCCAATGAGGGTAATGCTGGAAAGCCTGACAAATTTTTGTTTTTTGTTTTATAATTGCTAATTGTAAGACTTCTAAGCTTATTTGCGTTCTCTAATCCTTTTAAACGGTCTGAAAAATCACATGCTAAAGTTTCTAATTCAGGGAAATTTGATAAATCTATTACGTCTTTCTTGTTGTCAGGAATGCTTAAAAACTTTAAATTTTTAAACGAACTCAGTTTTGAATATTCTACATTCTCATCCAGCAACAAGCCTTCAATAAAATCCTTTATTTCGAATAAAGGTGATAAATCTTTTGATACATAAATGCCAGGATATAAGGAAATAATACGAATATTGTTTTGTAAAACAAATTTTGCACATTCATCAGACCTTTTTGTATCAAATAGAAGGGTAATGGAACCATCCATTCCCTTCGTTGTTTTAAATCCTTCTTTTGAAATTTCCATATTATTGGCCTAATAATGTTTTACCTGGTGACCAGATTTTATTATACAACATTGAGTTAGCATCATAGAACAAAGGTTTATATCCAGTCTGCAACATCATTTGATGTTCAAGTATGAATGCTTCTCGTGTAGTTGCTGTAGGGTAAAATGTTGACTTTAATAATTTGTCCCCAAATTGAGTCTCTATGCGGTTAATAGATGTTGCCATTCTGGTTTCCAAGCCCTTACCTACATACATTTTACCACTTTGAAATTCAAGGAAATATGCTCCACTTCCTTTAGTGGCTGTTTGTGTTACCCCCTTAGCGGCAACACTTGTAGCTTTAGAGCCCAAACTCATCGTAGATCCATACCCAAGCGTAAAAACCTCCGCAGCACATGTTAAAAAATTTCCTGTAGCAGACAAATAATCTCCGGCATAAATCGCATCCATTGTTCTTGCGCTCGAGCCTAAAGCAGGCCAATTGTAGATGCTGTACCATGCTTGCCTCCCTCTTGTGGCATCATTAATAGCCTGGTTGACTTTTGGAACGGCATCACTTCGATCAACATTTTCAGTATTAAGTACTTCCTGCCCCTTATAGCTGCCTTTGAAATTTACATTTCCATCTGAATTTACCGAACCACCGATAGTAAAATCAGGTACGCCCGCTTTGTCCATTTCCTCCCTTAATTTCTCGGTATTGTCATTTATCGCTTGCATAACATATTCAAGCTGACCAATTATTGGAATAGCGTGGCGCCATCTAAATTTCGGCCATTTCCATTTTTCCCCGCTCGGATCGGTATATTTCAGCGGGTTATTCAAACAGTACGAATACCTGTTATAACTTAAGGTAAGATCCGGCTCCTGTACGTAAGGATCTGGCGAAAGAAAAGCCCCTACTGCAGGATCATAAAGCCGCCCATTCATATTCACCAGGCCAAACCAGGGCAGGTGCTCGTGGCCGGTGTAACCGCGGCCCAGGAACAAGCTGGGTTCGCTGCCGGGTGCGTATGCTGTGTAATTGCCAGGATCGCGCAGGCGCCCCCAGGCATCGTAACTTAATTCTTGTGTCAATGAACCGCTGCTGTTGGCCAGGTGGGTAATACTGCCCAGGTAGTCGCGGCAAATGTAGTATAACTGCCAGCTGCCGCTGCCCTGTTTTACGTAAACCGCCGGGGCCGAATAAGCATCGCCGCCAAGGTACAGCTTTTCTTTATTACCGCCAACGCCCAGGTCTTTTTCATAACAAGCGCCCAGGTAATGGCGTACCAACTGGATAACACCGTTTTGCTTCAGTTCCATCTTTACCCGCTGGCCTTCGGCACTATAGGCAAAGCTGGCCAGGTAGCCGTTTTCCGAAATATTTAATGGTTGTTCAAACGAACTGTAAGTTATATTTTGGTTGCGCAGGGGCACCGCATTGGTGGCCAGGTCGGCACCCGACAGGGCGTAGGGCTTGGTGCTGTGGGTATAATAAAAGGTCCCCACATCGGTTTTACCGGTCAGGTTGCCCTTATCATCGTAACTGGCCGTGTGTGTGCCGTAGTTAGTCAGCCGGTTTAGGCCATCGTAGGCAAAACTTTCTGTTTTGTTCCGTTTATTGTCCCTTCGGTTCAGCAGGTTGCCGGTGGCAGCCTCAAAGCTGTAGGTGGCATCCATCAGGCTGCCGGCTGTACGCCCGGTTGGTATGCCATAGCTGTTGTAGCCGTACTGGCGCGCAAGCGGGCCGGTGGTAACGGCCGTTGGCTGCCCCAGGTCATTTTGGGCCGTTAGCTTAAAAATGGAGGTGGTGCCATTCAGCTTGATTTCGGCCAGCCCGCCGTAATTGTAGGTATAATGTTCGCTGGTAATGGTGCCGTCCTGGGTCTTATAGGTCAGTGTTTCCGGGTTGCCATCGGTTTTGTAGGTATAGGCCTTTTCGAGCCAATACCCGTCGGCACCGGTTTCCTTTTCGGTTTTTACCCGGTCATAAACATCATAAGTATAAGCTGTTGATGTGCCGTTGTTGCTGGTAACGGTTTCCAAAAGGCTATTGGCGTTATACTTGTAGCTTGTCGAAAACTCGGGCCAACTTTTGGAGGTTATCCGGCCATAATCGTCGAAAACCATATTGGTAACCCGGCCTTCGGCATCGGTCTGCTTATTGAGGTTTCCGGCAACGTCATACGCGTAACTTGTTGTGCCGGCCGAGGGGTCAACAATGCTTGTTTGCCGCCCGTACTCGTCATAGTTGATCGTGGTAATTATCCCGCCCGGCGCCTCAATGGTTGCTGGTTGCCCGTCGGCCCGCAAGGTGTAAATTATGGAGCCGCCCGGGTCTTCTGCCTTTACCAGCTTGCCCAGGGTATCGTAGGTGCGTATGGTGGCTATGCCTTCGCTGGTTGTGGTTGTTTTAAGGCCATTGTAGGCGTAGCTTGTTTTTTTGCCCGAAGCCTGGGTTACCGATAGTGGGCGGTCGTAGCTGTCGTAAGTGTAGGTGTTCCAAAGTGACGCGCTGCTGCCGGTAAAGGGCAACGATGTTTTTTGCAGGCGCCCGTGGCTATCGTACAAATTGTCGGTTTTTGCCCAAAGGCCGTCGAAGCGCTGCGTACCTTGGCGAACCTCGCGCCCAAAGGCATCGTACCACGTTTTTTTGCTTGACTGCCCTGTTGCGGTTTGGGTAATGCAATACAATCCATTGGTACCGGCAGCCTCCCAACTATAGCTGATTTCGGTTACCCGTCCCAGCGGGTCGGTTTGGGTTTTCATGCGCCCGAATTCGTCGTACACCAGTTTGGTTTGCTGGCCCTTGTAATTCTTCGTATAGTCAGGCAACCCGTTGGTCCCGTAGTGGGTTTCGGTGGTAAATCCCATTGGGTCGGTTTCGCTGACCAGCCGCCCAAAGGTGTCATACTCATAGGTGGTGGTCAATGTGGCCGATGAAAAATGCTTTTCCGTACGGGTTTTTACTTTGCCAAAGTTGTCGTACGCAAAGGATTCCTGCCCGATCGTTTTACCATCAACCATGTTCACTTTGACAGTCGGGAGCCCTTTGCTAAACGTCGGAAACAAGAAACGGGTTGAAGAACTGGTTCCATTACGGCTTGTCGTTACCGTTTGGTCGCGCAGAAAGCCCAACAGGTACAAGGCCTCGCTGGTTGAGTTAAAAAAAAGGTTGTTGGTCGTTACTGTAATGCCGCCAGCCAAACTGGCTACTTCGCGGGTTGGGTTTCCGTAAGTATCGTAAGTGTAATTGCTTGTTGTTGTTGTTGTTTTCTTCAGTTTATCGTAGGTGGTTTTTTTGGTCAGCCGCGTCTTCAGTATTTTATTTGACTGCACCGTAACCGAAAACTGGTAGGTATTTTTAGCCGTTGGCGATTCATCGGTTTTGGGAATCGAGTACCTGTACGGATCAGTTTCCTGTACGAATGACCGCCCCCGCATATTATCGTGGCTGCTAATGCGTTCAAATCCCCTGAAACCAAGCCCCTGCTTATGGATGACAGCATTGTAATAATTATACGAGGTCCACTCTTTTCTTTGCCCGTCCAGCCATACCTCCCGCCCTGAGAGGGCCCATAAAGGACCATTCAGATTTTCATAAGGGAAAACCGCACCGGAACCTTTGGTGTAAACCGGGCCATTACCGCCGGATCCCGAGCTGTTCAGCTTTTGGTAGTCGTTCCGGTATTCGGCCCCCAAACTACTATAGGCCGTTGTCAGCATTCGTTCGCGGGTGTCGTCTCGTGGAAAGACATACTTGGTTACTATGCCGTCCTTAAGGCACAGCAATTGGCTAAAGACATTCCGGCTGGTTATGCTGGTTGGTACCAGTTTGGAATAGGATGTCTTTGACGTGTAAGATTCCGAAGAGGATGGTTTCCCGTTTTTGGTCAGGTAAGTCCAAAAACCGTTTAAGGTATACCTGATCAGGTCGGTTAGCCCATCGCCGTTGACATCCTGCAACAGTTCCCCGTTGTTATCGGCAGTTGACCGTGATGGACCGGTAAAGCCAGTCCGGTAAAACTGCCCGTTCCCCATCGAGTGATAAATTGACCAGGAACTGCTGCCCGAGGTGGGCGATAAGAGCAGGTCGATCAGCCCGTCGCCGTCAAACTCCCCCGGCATCAGGCTGCGCCCGGTCAGGCTGCCCTTTTTCAGGCCGGTGTAAGTGGCCACTTTTCGCATGGTATAGGTTGAACCGGAAACATCGAAGGTGTAAATATGGGTCCCCGCATCATTGATCAGGCAAATATCACTCTTCCCATCGCCATCGTAGTCCATCACAAACAGGCGGTCGGTATTTTCAAAGGCCTCCTGTTCGTCGGTTTGTCTTACCCCTACGAAATCACGAATATACGGAAATGTGTAACCCTCATACAGCTTGGAACTACTTGCTAAATCGAACAAATAGCATTTGGAAGTGATGCTGGTATTCCCAAGCGGGTTGTGGCTCGATACGGCCAGCACTTCCATTTTGCCATTTCCGTTAAAGTCACCTGAATAGTAAAACTTGGGATGGATGCTTTTCCCCTTGTCGGCATCGGTCAGTACGGTGGAGAAGTTGTAGGTACGGGTATATTTAAGTGCCAAGCCCGAATAAAGGTTGGCCGAGTAAACTTTAAAGGTCAGCTGGTCGTAACTGCCGTTTACCTTATTGTTTACCTTAACCACTTCTTCCTCGTATTTGCCGTCCACATTGGCACAAAAGATATCAACGAACCCCGCTTCAGTAGTCAGGTTGGGCATAGGAGAGGCAAAGGTGCCGGCTAAACCCGCATAAAGAAAGATCTTTTCATCACCTGTGTAAAGGTTGTCATAACGGTTGCGCGAGTGCCTGAATTTTGTTTTATGCCGGTAATAGTTCCAGTAAGGGTTTTTCTCGGGTAATGAAATCATTCCGTCGTCGTCCGACCCGTAATCAAATTTACCTTTGACCACCCGTATTAATCCCGGAGAGCTGCCCGCCTTAAACCATTCCAGGAGCTGGACATTGCTTTTATTATAGGCGGTCAGGCTGTTGCCCGTGCCATAACTAAATACCAATGGGTTGAAAGATTTTCCTCCTGCCGAATAGTCAATCTGGCTGACAACCGAGTTGTTCTTTGCCGTTGTATAACCAATGGTATACGTGTGTAGAATGGTACTGCCGTATTTACAATTAATTTTGCTTAGCCGGTGCCTCTCATATATACGCAATCCTCCCTGGTAATATTCGAAAGGGTCAGGCCTGGTTGTATCATATACAAATTCAACACTGGCCCCTCCATTGTCGCCATAAGCAATCCTTTGGATCAGGTAATAGTTGTATGAAAACAGGTAAGTGTAATTGATTTTGTTTCCCTGAAGATCGGTCAAACTGGTTAAAGGATATTCCAGGTATTGTGCCGAAGTGTTAGTTGTATAACCAAAAATGCCCTTATTGCCATTGGGATAAAGCACCTCGAAATATTTGGTCACACTTCCGCTCAGGTAAGCAATTACCCGGATGTTGCCTTGTTCGCTTTCATACCGTATGCTACTTGAGGTTTCGTTGGTCCTGATTAAACGCATGCCATCCAAAGCAAAAGCATCGTTTTTCGTTATGCTTATCCCGCCAGGTTTCCCATCATAATAGATGCTTTTATTTATCCGGGTAATTTTCGAGGTGCCGCTTAGTCCCCAACCAACGCCAAGTGGACCATTGCCCCCGGAACTGTTGTACACCACCGCCAGCTGGGGTTGAATACCTTTGGGGCCGGGGTAAACATTAACCGGGACCTGGTAAGTGGCTCCCCCTATTGGTGACGTACCCGGGATAATGGGGATTTCACCAACTCCCTTGCTCTGGTCGATGGTAACCGAAAGCGTGGTTGCCAGGGGCTCCATACTTGGGCTGCTGACAGCAGCAGTAACCGGTTCTCCTGCTTTGTCGGCAATGGGGACCGTTGATTGTTTGATTTCCGGATCAGGATAAAGAGCCTTTTTTACTGAATCTTCCCATAGGTCGAGCTGTTCATCAGTCCAGTTTTCCAGGTCAGGCGTTGACACTTTCTTTTTCGTTTGAGCTTGTCCTTCAACTTGCACAGCAAGGACAAACAGAAGCAACGCGAGCACATAGCCCGTATATTGTTTTGTTTTCATATGATTAAAATTCAGGTGATTGCATCTTACTTTTTAATGATCTTCCAGGTTGAAGTTTCTGACCCAACGCTTATTCGCATCAGGTAGTAACCGGAGGGCTGGCCGCTCAAATCAACAGCGGTCAGGCCTGATTCTATTCGCCTGGTTAGGATTACCCGCCCTTCCAGGTCGGTAACGGCGATGGTTCCCTCAGTCAGACTTTCAAGCTTGCTGATACTGACCGATAACAGTCCTTCGGTTGGGTTGGGATAAATCTTGATTTCCTGCTCCTTCCATTCATACAAATCCTTTTCAGGGTTATTGGCTGTCGCTACTGTAGCGCTTTTTGTGCCGAGTACAATCACTTGTCGCTGGATCCGGTTCCCCGACTTATCGTAGGCAAACTCAACAGATGACTGTGCCATACTGATGGTTGGGACAAGAAGGAACAGAATAATACCCAGAAGTAGAATTTTTTTCATAGTTTTAAATGTTTTTGGGAGTGGGGACTCCCGATTAATAATTAAAGTTTACTAAATGGATGCCGGCCTTTGGACCGGTATCTTTTTTTTTAAGTTACAATAAGAAACCAGCTGCAAGCCTCGAGCTGCAAGTATCCAACCACTGGCGGAGGTGCTACTGAAAGAATAGTCGCAGTTTTCAGTCGCAGTCGCAGTCGCAGTCGCAGTAGGCAGAAAAAAGCCAGGAGCCGTAAAAACTGACAACTGAAAACTGACAACTTCCAAGTTGCAAGCTGCAAGGATCCAATGCCTAAGTTGGGACGAACCCAATGCCTAAGTTGGGACAGACCCAAAGCCTAAGTTGGGACAGACCCAAAAAATCGTAACTTTCCTACGGCGGGGCTACCTCTTATACAGACCTTGTATTCATTAAAGCTTTTCATTTCACTTGGCTTACAAAATTCGGATCAATTCTTTTAATCAATTAAAATTCATTGAACCCATAATAGGCACATCGGACTCACTGACTACACCACGTTCAGCACATAGTCGAAGGTATAGGTGCGTGGAGCCTTTAATAAGCCAGCGCCGGTAAACTGGGTACAGACGCTCAACTTGTAATCGCCGGCAGTCAAGTCGGCAGGTACAATAAAGGTGATTTTCGACGGGTCGTTGACCAGGATGGATGTTTTGGGTATGGCGACTACTTCGTTGGTCTCCTGGTTGGTCAGGCTAAGGCCTACTCCTGCGCCATCGCCATCAATCTTAATGCGGCTGCCAGTCATGTTTACTCCTCCACCAGGGGTAAGCCGGGTATTTTCCTCGCCCGAAACCACGTCGGTAACCAAGTTGATGGCTGTGCCCGAAGCGGCCATGCCCCGCACATCAACAGCAATGGTTTTCACGGCATTACGAAATTCGGCTGTGGGGCTTACATGAATGCTGAGGCTATGCTGCGACGGGTCCCAGCGGGCATTATCGCCCACAAAAACACCGTTTGCCGCAAGATTGAAATACCCCAGCCCAAACCTGACCGAAGCCCCGTTGATGACTTCTTCCACTGCGATCTCTTTGAGGATGTTCAACGATGCTTTCAGGGTGACCGCATTGAGGTCGGTACCCCGCGAAACCGCTTTTTGTACCAGATCGTCTTCGATGAGCGACTTGGTAATGACTACACGACCAAAACGGTCGTCTTTCCGGTCAGTAATTGTCAGGTCATACAGCTCGACAATTACACTGCCTTTTTCTTGTGTTGCCATAGTTTTAACGTTTTAATTAGTTGACAATAAAATTTGATCACGCTACTTTATAAATTCCCCGGTCAGACTCCCGGCTTTGTCATTGATTAGCTTCAGGGTATAATTCCCGCTTTCAAATGCAGACAGGTCGATAAACACCTGTTTGTCGCGCCCGGTATCAATATTCTGCTGATAAAGCGTTTTGCTATTTCCTTCAACAGAAATAACTACCGTTCTTGCAGGGCCTCGGAAATAAATTTCCAACGCCTGCTCGCTTTGGAAAACCTGTACCGGGTTAGGGGATACTGAATTTATTGAAATACTCTTCCAATCGCCCCGTAACCGTACGCGTTTTTTACCTGCTGACGAAAAATTGCCAGCTTCAATTACAGGACTAAAGCAAACAAATGAGATGGTGAACAACAGCATTAATGTGTGTAGCTTTTTCATCTTGATTAAATTGTTTATTTTCTATGATCCGCCCTGCTGGCAGATGGAACTCGCACTTTAATCATCTCCTTTTGCGTTGACTAAAGATGCTCGTTTCATAGACATGTTTAAAAAAAAATTCTACGCATAAAGTTACACGGTTATATTTACACAAATCAATCCCGGTCAGGGTTATGGTCGGCTTTTTTTGCTGCCTTCGAAAACTATATGCCTAATAATCAGTTCTTGATTGCCACAGGAGGGTCAGCTTTTTTTCTCTGTTATTCCGTAATTCTTTTGGAGAGGTGCTTATCAAAAAAGTTGCGAAAGTTGCCGCGCGAAGACATTCCTGTCTTTTTCCTTATCTCGGAACGTTTCTTTTGCACCATGTTCACAGAAGATATGTTGAGGATAACGGATATATCCATATTTCTCATGCCTTCCACACAGGCGAAGCAACAAATATACAGTTCTTCCTCTGTCAGGCTGGGATATCGTTCGCGGAGCTTGTCATACAACCCGTATTGAAGTTTATTGAGGGTTTGGTAAAGCCGTTCTTTCTTCGACAGATCTTTCCCGAGCATGATCTTATAAACTTTTTGGAACAGCCATTCTTCTTTTTCCCGTTTTTCCTGACTCAAAGATTCTTCGAGTAGGATCATGTCTTTCAAGATATCGAACTGATACCTGATCTTATCATTGGAAGCTAGATTTTTATTAATGGCCATAAGCGAATTCACCGTTTCTTCGGCTTTCAGCACCTTCCTGTGGCTGTGGGCCGCCCTGCGAAACAGGTAACTTGTCACAACCAACGCGGATACAAGCAGGCACAGCAAAAGGATGGCAGTATACTGCGTTCTGATCACCTTGCGCCCGGCTTCGCTTTTTAGCCGTTCGTAATCGTATTTTTTCTGTATATCGAGGAGTGCGGCGCTTCTGTCGTCATCAAATGTCTCAAATACATAGTCCATATATTTACTGTAGCTCTCCAACGCCTGCGGCCATAGTCCGGCATCTTCTTCGATTAACGCCTGCAACTCCCACAACGATGCCAAAAAATACGGGTCGCCGCCGCCTGAGGCCTGGGATTGCCCGATATAATACAAGGCGGAGTCGGCCTGTTGTTCTGCATGAAACACTTTTGCCATGCTTAGGAAAATCTTTGCTCTTGAGGTATCGTCTTCTTTTGAAAGGGCCAAGGCTTCCTGTAAAAACAACTTTGCCAAGGCATGATTGCCTCTCTCCAATAATGTTACAGCGATGTTTTGCCGGGTTATGACCTGGAGCTCCGGTATTTGGTAACGGTCGGCAAGAGCCATTCCTTCCCTGCAATAATAAAGCGTGCTGTCGGCTTCTCCGTGATACAGGAAACAATTTCCTACCCTTAGCATGGCCTTTATTTCATTCTTATGATTTTCCGCAGCATTGAACCATACCATCGCGTTTTTCCCCCGCATCATGGCCTCATCGAGTAAGTCCTGCTCTAAACAGACTGTGCATAGGTTGCCTTGGATCAGTCCTTTTATATTGGGGGCATTGGTTTTGGCGGCTAAGTGCTCCGCTTCAAGGTAAGCGCGGGTAGCTTCTTCCATAAGGCCCTGCTTGTAGCGTACGCGTCCGCAGTAGAAAGCAGCCGTTGCTGCCGGTAAAAATTCCCTGCGCTTCAGATAGTAGTCTTTTGCCCCAAAAATTAGCGTATCGGCGGTAATATCGTTGTTGCTTTTATCTTTTGCTTGTATCTCGAGCAACAGGTATTTGTTGAATGCCTCAGGGCCGAGCGCTTCGGGGTCTGTGATGGTGTGCAACAGCGCAAGCGCACTGTCGGGTTGCTGTTTAAGCTGGCGCTCCACCCCGGCAAACAGCATGTCATCCTTTTTTGCCCGGTTTTGGCAGGCAAAAGCTAAGATGACGACGATACAGCCAAAGATGACAGGAGTTATTTTCATGGCTTTTTTGTTTCGCAAACCAAATATAGCCATTTTCTTTAAAGCCTTGACCGGTTTGGTTGCTTTGCAGACCGGATCACTTGATATTTTTGTGGGAGAATTTTTAAGCAACAAATCAAATCATCTGTTGAAATTAATATTTTGAACAGGATAATGCTGATTCTCCACAACTCTCTAAAGTGATCCCGCCAACCCGACCTGCGGGATGACTATAAAATGGAATTTGTACTTGTTGAGAAACAGATGAGAGCAGCTCAAATGTTAACGAAATAAAGACAGGCGTGCCAGCTCATGGTTGGCGCGCTTCCGTAAGTTGCAGTACTGTCTTTACAGATCGGCAACTTACTCGATTATATTAAACCGCTTTGGTACGCAAAGGCGGTTTTTTACTAAAAAAAGGGCCGCAAATGCGAACCCTTTTCAAACTAATAAACCAACTAAACCTAAACTAAAACCTATAATCGTTTGTAAATCTTGTATTCCCATGGTTGAAGTTCGATGCTCGCCTTCTCTTCCATTCCCAATGTCTCTTCTCCAAATATTTCGTCAAACTCTTTCTGAACATCAAACTTGATATTAGAAACAACCGGACGGTCGAAAAGGTTCAATTTGAAGGGATTGTAGTACTCTGTCCCACTAAGACAAAGGACACAAAGTGTTTATTTTTTATTTATTAATAAGGGAATAAGGTTGCTTTTGCCCCTGTTTGTCTTTCTACTGAGGTTTGATGGAGAAAAATAAGGTTTTCTTAAAAAATAAAAACCTTATTTTCAATTTGTTAACCTTAGTAAAAAAGTTGCACATTTGATTTTTACCTTATTACCTTATCTTTCGCTGCCAAAATATATAATGAATAATAAAAATGGATACCGCCATTTTTAAAGTGAGCGAATTTACCGTTAACTTTTTCATTTATTGTTGTTTAATGTCCAATATTATAAAACGGATATGCTCTATTAAATCGCTGAGTGGTCGGGACAAGTAGTGGGAAATAGATAGATTCAATAGTCACTTGATATAAATTTGCTAAGTTCGATGATCATCGCTGAACGCGCCGGAACAGCAATGCTTGACAGGTCTTTTATTTCGTTTGAATGAATGATCTCTGTGCCGCTGGGAAACCCCTCCATCACTTCCTGAAAGCGGCCTGTTTCCAGTACTTGAGCATCTTCATTCTTGTTTAGCACCACCATGACGGTTTCATCCTCATTGTAGCGGAAGTACACATACATACCATCTTCCGGTACAAAATGCATCAGGTTGCCGGTATGAATCACTTCTTTTTCCTTCCGCCAGTTTTGAATCGTGCACAGGTAGTTTTGCATATCTTTTTGAGCGGCAGTCAAACCTTTGCCGGTAAAGGCATTCACCGGATCGCCTGCCCATCCGCCGGGAAAATCGCTACGGATAATGCCATGATCATCCGTTCCCGGATTCGACATCAGCACTTCGGTTCCATAAAAGATTTGCGGAATACCGCGGGTGGTAAGGAAAAACGCGAGCCCAAGTTTCAACGCGTTTATATCTTCTCCAACCTGGGTGTAAAAACGCGACATATCATGATTATCGGGAAAAACAACCAAGTTATGGGAATCCGGGTACAAAAAGTCATTGGAAAGGGCTTCATACAGTTCGATCAGGCCTTTGTCCCAACTCTCCTGGTGATTCATTGCACGGCTGGCGGCATTTTGCACCGGAAAGTCCATCAGACTGGGCAGGCTGCAATGGTAGCCATCGGCATTCTGCTTGCCTTTTTGCCAATACGAAACAATGGCCGGATTCATGCTCCACTCCTCTCCCACAATATTGAAGTTGGGATATTCCTCCAGCACCCTGGCCGTCCAATCTGCCATCATGTGTTTGTCGGGATAGGGCCAGGTATCTTGTCGAATGCCTTCCAAACCGACGTATTCAATCCACCAAATGCTGTTTTGGATGAGGTAGGTGGCCATAAAGGGGTTTTTCTGGTTCAAATCGGGCATGGTCGGCACAAACCAGCCATCAACCATCGCCCTGCGATCGGCTTCCGAAGCATTCGGATCCTGGTTGACCGTACGCCGGTGGCTGGTGATTTTGTAGTCCGGGTAATGATTGATCCAGTCGCTCATGGGCATGTCGTCCATCCACCAGTGTTCCGAGCCGCAGTGGTTGAAAATCATGTCCATGATCAGTTTCATATCGCGCTTTTTCAGCTCTTCCGACAATTCCCGGTACTCTTCGTTGGAACCGTAGCGCGGATCCACCTGATAGAAATCGGTGGTGGAATAGCCATGATATGAAACCTGCGTCATGTTATTTTCAAGCACCGGATTGAGCCAAACGGCTGTAAATCCCAGATCATGCAGATAATCCAGGCTGTTGATAATTCCCCGGATATCGCCGCCATGGCGCCCATCCTTATCTTCCCGGTTTGGCTTTTCTTTCATGCTGGCTAAGGCATCGTTGCCCGGATCGCCATTCACAAAGCGGTCGGGGGTAACCAGGTAAATCACATCCGAACTGTTAAAGCCCATCCGGTTTTCTGAACCCTTTTTCCGTGCTTTCAATTCATAGGCATAAGCCTGGCGATCTCTTTTACCTTGGGTGAAGGTAATTTGAAATGTTCCGGGTTTTGCCTCCTCCGAGATCTCCAGGTCGATAAACAGGTAATTTAGATTTTCGACTTGGGTCACACTTTTCAGTGCCACGCCCGGATAATCCACCTGCACCTGGCTGCCCGCAAGACTCTCGCCGTGCACCATCAGTTGCAGGTTCGGATTTTTCATGCCTACCCACCAAAACTGCGGTTCAATACGGTCGATAGCAACCGCGAATAACTGGGCCGTTAAGGCCACGATGATAAAAAAACTTAAACCGATTCGCTTCATATCTTGACTTCTTTATTCAATACTAATTTTTGATTTTCAACTAATTCATATTCTTTCCCCCAAATCGTCACCGAAACGGAGCCGGGGTTGTGATTGGTAATCTTCAATTCGTCACTCATTTGTATTTCCAAATGCGAGCCGCGGTAGTTTAGCCTAAACGAATACGATTCCCACGATTCGGGGATGAAGGGATCGAGCAGCAACTGCCCGTTCTTGACCCTCATGCCGCCAAACGACTCGACAAAAGCCATCCAGGTGCCGGCCATGCTGGTAATGTGAAGGCCATCTTCGGTGTCGTTGTTGTAATCATCCAAATCGAGCCGGGCGGTACGCAGGTACAATTCGTAAGCCTTTTCCCGCCGACCGATACGGGCCGCCAAAATGCCATGTACACAAGGAGAAAGCGACGACTCGTGAACCGTAATCGACTCGTAGAAATCGAAATGCCAGGCGAGTGTCTCAAGGTCAAATTCGTCCTGAAACCAATAGAAACTTTGCAGGGTATCGGCTTGTTTGATGTAGCACGAACGCAGAATCCGGTCCCACGACCAGTTTTGATTGATCGGACGTTGCTTCTGATCCATCTGGTTCACGGGTACAATGTCCTTATCCAGAAAGCCATCCTGTTGCAGGTAAAGCCCGGATTGCTCATCGTAGGGGAAATACATCTTGTCGATGATTTGTCGCCAGACGGCCGTTTCCTGTAACTCATTGAACTTCCATTTCTGAATCAACTCCTCAAACAAATAAGACTGATCACGTTTGATGTATTCAATCACCTCCAAGGTGTAGTTCAAGGTCCACACCGCCATTTTATTGGTGTGGAAGTTATTGTTGACGTTGTTCTCATACTCGTTGGGGCCCGTTACACCAAGCATCACATAGGCTTGTTTGGCCTCAGACCAGTTGACCCGTTGTGCCCAAAACCGGGAAATTCCCAGCAAAACCTCAAAACCGTAAGGCGCCAGGTATTGCCGATCGCCGGTGTAGTTGATGTAATGGTAGATGGCATAGGCAATGGCACCATTGCGATGGATTTCCTCAAAGGTAATCTCCCACTCGTTGTGGCACTCTTCGCCATTGATGGTCACCATCGGGTACAAAGCCGCTCCATGGTTAAAGCCCAGCCTTTCGGCATTCTCAATTGCTTTTTCCAGATGCTTATAGCGATACATCAGCAGGTTTTTGGCTATTTTTTCGGGCGCTGTCCCAAGGAAAAAAGGCAGGCAATACGCTTCGGTGTCCCAATAGGTGACGCCGCCATATTTCTCGCCGGTAAAGCCTTTCGGGCCAATATTCAACCGTTCGTCATCGCCCGTGTACGTTTGCATCAACTGAAAAATGTTGAAGCGAATGCCTTGCTGTGCGGCAACATCGCCCTTAATTTCAATATCGCTGGTTTCCCATTTTCTCTCCCACACCAAGCATTGCTCGGCAAATAACTGGTCGAAGCCTTTTTCCTGCGCTTGCTGCACCGTTTGTTTGCTGAGTGCCAGCATCGCCTCTTTTTTGTAATGAAGCGATGACGTAATGGAAGCGAATTTTTCGACAAGCAACTCCTCCCCTTCTTTCAAAAGGAATTTAAAAACGGTGCCCACCTGTTTTTCTTTCTGAAGGACTTCGGGTTTGACATTCAAGGCTTTCCCATTGACCAGCAAGCGCGTGTGTTGTCCGTTACAGGCATAGAACCCGGTTTTTTTGGTTTTCATGCACAGGAAAGCTTCCTGCCCTTCCGCTTCCTTCTCCACCCCATCCCAAAATTTTTCGTCGTAGTTGGAGTCTTCATTCATCACATCGCCATCAATGAAGGAAGTAATCTGAACCGGCGCCGTGAAATTCAAGCTCCGAAGCTGGTATTGAATGGCGCCCAACTCCTGTTTCTTCATGCTAAGAAAACGTTTGGCGACCACTTCCACCTGCTTACCTGAGGGCAGCGTTGCCACAAACGAACGGGTAAGCAAAGCGGTACGCATATCCAGCTCCCTTCGGAAATCCAGGACAGTAGCAGTCGCCAAATCGAGTTCTTCTCCTTCAATTTCCAAATGAATTCCAATCCAGTTGGCTGCATTTAATATCTTGGCAAAGTATTCGGGGTAGCCGTTTTTCCACCAGCCCACGCGGGTTTTGTCGGGATAATAAACCCCGGCCAGGTAGTTCCCCTGCAAGCTGTCACCGCTGTACTTCTCTTCGAAATTCGCCCGCTGCCCGGTGTGCCCGTTTCCAATGCTGAAAATGCTCTCGGAAACGCGGTTATTGTTAGGATTAAATCCCTCTTCAATAACTTTCCACTCGCTATGTATGATGTAATCTTTCACTCGTTAAGCTTTTAAGTTCAATTCATTATCGTCTTCAAAAAGATCTTTCAAGCTACTCAGCTTAAAACCCTCAAAGCCCGGAATCACATGATCGGCCTGCGATAAAGTAGCGGGATCGCCGACTCCGATGCAAAACATGCCGGCATTTTTGGCCGCCTCAACGCCTGCGATGGCATCTTCGAAAACCACACAGTTTTGAGGCTCGACCTGCAAAGCTTTTGCTCCTTTCAAAAAAACTTCCGGATCGGGTTTGGCTTCCGTCACTTCATTGCCATCAACAACAGCATCAAACAGATCTTCAATCTCCAATTGCTGCAGGATCAGTGGGGCATTCTTGCTTGCCGATCCCAAAGCCACCAGGATCCCGTTTTGCTTCGTTTCTTCAATAAATTCTTTTGCTCCCGGAAGTAGTTCATCGGTCTTCATCCGGTAGATATAGTCGAGGTACACCTGGTTCTTTTGATCCGCCAACCGAACCTTCTCTCCGTTTGTCAAGGTCTTTTCTCCATGATTTAGAATAATTTCGAGCGACTGCATCCGGCTAACCCCTTTCAGCAATTCGTTGTTTTCTTCGGTAAAGGAAATTCCCAGCTCGTCAGCCAGTTTTTTCCAAGCCAGAAAATGGTATTTCGCCGTATCTACAATCACCCCATCCAAATCAAAAAGACATGCTTTTATTTTCATTCGATCTATCAACTTATTAAAGCAGCCTGAGCCGCTCACAATTTTTTCTAACGTTTCAATTTATCCGGACTGTCCACATCATCGACAAACAATACCGACACCGCGGCCAAAATCATGGAAGCACCGCCGACCAGCAGGGCCATAATCGCCTCGCCACCAAACAGGTGTTTCATAAAAAAGCCCAAAATGCTGGCCGCCAGAATCTGAGGAATAACAATGAAAAAGTTGAAGATTCCCATGTAGGTTCCCATCTTTTCGGCGGGCAACGACCCGGTGAGGATGGCATAAGGCATGGACAAAATACTGGCCCAGGCTACACCCACTCCCAGCATGGAAAGAATGAGCAAATTCGGATCTTTTATCACATAAAACGAAGCCAGTCCAATGCCTCCCAAGATGAGCGCAATGGCATGTGTCATTTTGCGGTTCGTGTATTTGGCAAGCACTGGAAGCGAAAAAGCCACCAAGGCAGCAAACCCGTTGTACACACCAAACAAAACACCCACCCAGTCAGCGCCATCGTTGTACAAAGCCGTTGTGGTGTCAGACGAGCCATACACGTGGCCGGTAACCGCTGCCGTGGTGTAAATCCACATGGCAAACAAGGCAAACCACGAAAAAAACTGCACAATGGCCAGTTGACCCATGGTTTTGGGCATGTTCAACATGTCGGTGATAATGCCAACCAGCCCGTTATCCGTTTTATTCATTTTGGTAAAGTAGGCGGTCAGCAATTGAATCAGCCCAAAAACAGCCAAACCTCCGCTTAGAATGTATAGCTCCTTTTCGAGTTCGAAATGAAAGAAAAGGAAACTCATGACCAGCCCAATCACTAAAAAGCCAACGCCATTTCGCATAAAAGCGCCCATTAATTCGAAAGGCGATTTTAATTCAATTTTAACTGAAGGATTGGCGGAAATCTTTTCCTTTTCAAACGATTTCATTTCGTCCGGCGAATACTCCTTGGTCCGGATCACAGTCCACAGCACCGCCAGAAAGAAAACCAGCCCCCCAATGTAAAATGACAGTTTTACCGAAAGCGGAATCAACTGATCGCCAACAGCAATGTTGCTCACCCCAAACCAATTGGTTAAGGCGTAGGGTAACAGCGAAGCCACAACGGCACCGGTACCAATAAAAAAGCTTTGCATGGCAAAACCCTGGGTTCGTTGTTCACTTGGCAGCATATCACCCACAAACGCACGGAAGGGCTCCATCGAAATGTTGATTGAGGCATCCATGATCCAGAGCGTGCCAACCGCCACCCAAAGCATGGGCGAGTTGGGCATGATAAACAAAGCCAGCGAAGCCAGGATGGCACCAATCAGAAAATAAGGACGGCGGCGTCCCAGCTTTCCCCAGGTCTTGTCGCTGTAATAACCAATAATCGGCTGAACAATCAGTCCGGTTACCGGAGCAGCCAGCCAATACACAGCCAGCCGGTCCACATCGCCGCCAAGGCTTTGAAAAATTCGGGAGACATTGGCATTTTGCAAGGCAAAGCCAAACTGGATGCCCAGAAAGCCAAAACTCATATTCCACACTTGCCAAAAACTAAGCACAGGTTTTCGCTTCATAATTGAAAGAATTGATTTAATAAATTTTATAAATGGAGTGAACCGTTGCCGATCACCAGTAAGGAAGTAAAAAAGAGTAGGTCATTTTCGGAATAACTGCTACAAATATAAACATGTAATTCTGAATTAATCAAGCCCCTCAGCGTGTTTTAGAAGCACACGTGGCAAAAATGAACGCTGAAAATGGATTGATACCCGCATTGCAAACGTTTGCAGGGCCCGAAAAAAAAATTTACGATTTTTACAATTTCATCCGTATAACCGAGGTATTTTATTCCACTGTCAGACCAGAAACAGTGATTTTATATCAAAAACGGCAGGAAAGGAAACGTGTTACGGCGAAAGAATATATTAGATCACTCTAAAAAGTTGTGGAGAATCAGCGTTATCCTGTTCAAAACATTAATTTCTACAGATGATTTGATTTGGAGCTTAAAAATTCTCCCGCAAGAATATCAAGTGATCCAATGTATTTTGTCCCACAAAGAGCACAAAAGATAAAATTCAAAATACTGATGTTGAATGAATTGTTGCATGTGGTCGTGGGTATTTGCCTAAAATACTTATCCGGCAGCTCTCGGTAAATTAAAACTTTGTGTCCCTTGTGTGTGAGAATATATTTTTAGGAGATAGATTCAATAGCCACAAGGTATAAATTTATCCCCGAAAAAATCATGCTTATCTTTTTCTAAAATCATGCTTCTGAAATTTGGAAATCATGCTTCTGAAATTTAAAATGATAAGCATGAAATTTTGAGATCCTAAACGTGTTTATTTTCGGGAAGAATTAGATGTTTACACCGACGAACCGCGGACGATTAAATTGGCGTTTAACACCCGGCTCTGGGCAGGTTCGTCTCGGCTTGGATGCAACAGGCGCTTCAGCAGCATTTCAGTTGCCACGGTCCCCATTTCGTATCCATGCTGATCAACCGAAGTGAGGTTGGGTTCGGTGATTCCAGAGAATCGTCCGTCGCTAAAACCGACGACAGCAATATCCTTTGGAATTTTCATTCCTCGTTGTTGCAGGGTTTGCATGGCGCCAATGGCAGTCAGGTCGTTTACCGCAAACAGTCCATCGGATACGGTTTCCATATCCAGCAAACGATTGGTGGCGATAATCGCTTTTTCGAAGCTGTCGGCCTCTATGATTAATTCAGGGTCGACCGGCAAACCAGCGTCTTTCAACGCCTGCGTGTAACCGTCTTTGCGCTCACGGCCTAACAACAGGTTTTGCGGTCCTGCAAAATGAGCAATCCGTTTGCGCCCGCCATCAATCAGGTGTTTGGTGGCATCGTACGAAGCTTTCCAATCATCAATAATCACTTGGTCGGTTTGAATTTCAGGAATAATGCGGTCGAAAAAAACCATGGGGACGCCCCGCTCCTGGATGGCGTACAAGTGATCAAATTGGCTCGTTTCTTTCGATACCGACACCAAAACCCCATCCACCCGGTGCGACAGCAAAGCTTTGACATTGGCCACTTCGCGATCGTACCTCTCATTCGACTGGCAAATAATAACGGTAAAGCCAGCATCGTAAGCCACATCTTCAATTCCGCTAATAACCGAAGAAAAAAAGTAGTGGACAATTTCAGGAATAATCACCCCGATGGTATTGCTTCGGCTGTGTTTTAGGCTCAGGGCAACCGCATTGGGCTCGTATTTTAGCTTTTTGGCCAACTCATTCACCGCCCTTTTAGTTGCATCACTAATATCCGGGTGATTCTTCAAAGCCCGCGATACAGTGGAGGCTGAAACCCCAAGAATGCGGGCAATATCTTTGATTGTTACTTGAGCTTGGCTCATAGCTGGAATTGGCATTTGATTTATCCGACCCTAAAAATAGGTATTTTATTTATTCTTCTTCAAAAAATAACCATTGGCACATAAGTCACAAACTACCTACCAGTAACAACCTGTTATAGAACATGATTGCCGCAAACGTCACCGCAAACGTTTGCAGTAAAAAGCCTGCTAAAGAACAAATGCCGCTAATGTTAAAAAAATTAACATTGTGGCTCGGAATACAAAAAATGAAGTGAAAAAGAGTTAATCAAACATTAAAAAAAGTTGAAAACTGAATGAAGAACATGACGCTCAAAGTGAATTAAAAAACTAATTATTAATGATTATGAAGATTATTCGCAAAAACTTAAAAGTCTTACTGATGATCCTGGGATTGATCATTTCACAGATTTCTTTCGCCCAGCAAGTCAGTCTGTCCGGTCGTGTTACCGATCAGGAAACTGGCGAAGGACTGCCAGGTGTTACCATTGTTGTGAAGGGAACAACAAGCGGAACTATCAGTAATTTTGAAGGCGACTATAACCTAACGGTCGAAAAAGGGGTAACCCTCCAATTTTCGTACATTGGATATGCAACTGTAGAACATGCTGTTGGCGAAGCTTCAACACTGAATGTGGCCTTACGCCTTGATACAGAACAACTAGGCGAGGTCGTTGTAATTGGTTACGGACAAATCAGAAAGAACGATGCCACCGGAGCTGTTTCGTCGGTATCATCTTCGGAATTTAACCAGGGGTCTACCAGTTCGCCGCAGGATCTTATTATGGGAAAAGTTTCTGGTGTTAGAATTCAAACCGAAGGCGGAGCTCCTGGCTCGGCAGCCAAGATTCGTATTCGCGGAGGTTCTTCCATGTCGGCAAGTAATGATCCGCTGATTGTTGTGGATGGCATGCCCATTGACAACCGGACGATTGATGGTATGAGCAACGTATTGACCTCTATCAACCCAAACGATATTGAATCGGTTACCGTTCTGAAAGACGCTTCATCAACCGCCATTTACGGTTCAAGAGCATCCAACGGGGTTATTTTGATTACCACCAAAGAAGGGAAAGCCAATCAGGATTTACGCGTACAACTGGACTCAAAAGTCATGGTCAATGAAATCGTAGATTATGTTGATGTACTGTCTGCTGATAAGTTCCGCACCCTTGTCAATGATAGGGCTACGACGCATTCATCTGTCAATCCCAATTTAATGGGCAATGCCAGTACCAATTGGCAAAAAGAAATTTTACAGAATACGGTCAGCCACGACCATAACTTAAGTGCTTCAGGCGTGCTTGCCACTATTCCGATTCGCGCATCGGTTGGCTACACGGACCAATACGGGATCTTACGAACTTCTTCGATGGAAAGAAAAACCGGGACATTCAAACTAACCCCAAGTTTTCTTGACAATCATCTCAAACTAAATGCAGGGATTAAATACATGACCATCGACAACCGGTTTGCCGATAAAGGCGCTATTGGTAATGCACTTCGGTTTGATCCAACTAAACCAGTCTTTAATAATACGGGGATCTATGGTGGCTACACAACCTGGTTAACAAGTGACGGATCCCGCAATGTAAACGGAACACGAAACCCGGTTGCTCAACTGCAACAAAAAAGAGACGAGGCGAAAGTTGACCGTTACATCCTGGATGCACAAGTGAATTATAAATTACACTTCTTTCCTGACATTACAGCTACTGTAAAAGTTGGGTTGGATAAATCGGACAGTGAAGGGGCTGTAATTACCGATTCTGAAGCATCTTGGGTGAGAACCGCATCATCGGGAGTAGCCAGAGATTACACACAAGAACGAGAAAACAAACTACTGGACGTTTACCTGAATTATCAGAAAAACCTGCCTGGAATCAATAGCCGGGTTGACGCAATGGCCGGTTACGAATGGCAACACTTCTGGTCATACGGCTCCGCCTATGAAGTAGACCGCTTTGATACAGTGATTGAAAATTCCAAAGACGAAACGGAAAACTATTTGGTTTCTTTCTTCGGAAGAGCAAACTATGCATACAAAGATAAATACCTGATTACAGCTACCTTGAGAAACGACGGATCGTCGCGCTTTCATAAAGACAACCGCTGGGGACTTTATCCGTCAACGGCTTTGGGATGGCGAATTATTGAAGAACCATTCATGGAGCAAGTCTCTGCGGTTAGTAATTTAAAGTTGAGACTTGGCTATGGGATTACTGGTCAGCAAGAACTAAACAGCGGTGACTATCCTTACATGGGTATTTACCAGCTGAGTGATTCCAGAACCCAGTATCAATTGGGAAACCAATTCTACACACTCATTCGTCCGAATGGTTATGACCAAAGCTTAGAATGGGAAAAAACAACAACTTACAACATCGGTCTGGATTTTGGATTCTTTAACAACCGCTTAACCGGAGCAATTGATGTGTACAAACGGGATACAAAAGACCTGTTGAACACCATTCCAGTCCCTGCCGGAACGAACTTCACCGACCGCCTGCTAACTAACGTTGGTGATTTGGAAAATAACGGAATTGAATTCTCCGTGAATGCGATACCAATCAGCAGACCGGATTTTAGCTGGGAACTAAGCTTCAACCTGACGCACAACAAAAATAAAGTCACCCGACTAACCAACTATGACGATGCCTCGTACAGAGGGGTTGAAACAGGAGGTATTAGCGGTGTTGGTGTCGGAAACACGATTCAAATCCATGCCGTTGGACATCCGTTGAACACGTTCTATGTATATGAACAGGTGTATGATGCGAATGGAAAGCCGATTGAAGGTTTGTATGTCGATCAAAACAAAGACGGACAAATCACTAATGATGATAAATACTATGCAGATTCTCCTGTTCCTGATGTATTTATGGGATTTTCATCGATGGTCAACTATAAAAACTTCGATTTTGGATTTAACGCCCGGGCTGCTATCGGCGGACAGATTTACAACAATGTGATCGTAGGGGCACGATACCAGGAGTTAACAGTCAATGAGTACCTGACAAACCTGCCTTCTGAAATAAACTATTCTAAATTTGAAACTGCTCAGCAATACTCCGACTATTTTCTCGAAGATGCTTCCTTCTTCAAACTTGACAATGTTACACTGGGATACACCTTCAAGGAGTTACTGAAAAAGAAAACGAATACTAACTTGAACCTCAGACTATATACCTCCGTACAGAATGTGTTTACCATAACGGATTATGACGGATTGGACCCGGAAGTTGACAATGGTATTGACAATGATGTTTATCCTCGTCCACGAATTTATCAATTTGGACTGAGCGTAGGTTTTTAATCTTTAAACGAGTACAATTATGAAGACAAAATTTAATTATACAATTTGGATATTCATCTTGTTATTGGCAACCACGGTATCCTGTGTGAATGATTTGGACACGCTTCCGTTGGATGAAGACCTTTTAACCGCCGACAAGCTAACAGATGATGAATCCTACAAAGGAATGTTGGCAAAATGCTATGGTGCTTTTGTTGTTGGCGGACAAACCGGCGTTGATGGAAACCCGGATATCAGTAGTATTAATGGTGGCTTTTCGTCCTACATACGCCAATTGTGGAATCACCAGGAATTGACAACTGACGAAGCCATTTGTGCCTGGAACGATGGCAACTTGCGCGACCTCCACGATATGGACTGGACTGCTTCGAATGAGTTTATAACAGCTATGTACTACCGGATCACGCTGGAAATCGCCTATTGTAATAACCTCATTGCTCTTACCAATGGAAAAGATGAGTTTAAAGCATATAACACGGAAGCCCGCCTGTTAAGAGCGTTGGCTTATTGGCACATGCTCGACATGTTTGGTACCGGGCCATTTGTTACCGATAAAGATCCGATTGGATCATTCTTTTTCCCGGAACAGGGCAACGCACAGCAACTTTTCGAATATATCGAAGGTGAACTAATCGCTATTGAAGATGATTTAGCTGATCCCCGAACCAATGAATATGGCCGGGCAGATAAAGCAGTAGCTTGGATGATCTTGTCAAAACTTTATCTGAATGCCGAAACCTACACCGGAACAGCCCAATACACCGAGTGTATCACGTATACCAACAAGATTATCAATGCCGGATATAGTCTGGAGCCAAATTATCAGAACCTGTTTTTGGCCGACAATCATTTGCGGACCAATGAAATTATCTTCCCTTTGGCCAGTGATGGAGAACATACCCAAACGTGGGGCGGTATGACCTTCCTGATTCACTCGACCATTGGCGGCGACATGCCAGCTTCTGAATCGGGCGTTGATGGCGGATGGGGCGGTAACCGGATGACCAAAGCATTTACAAACCTGTTTAGCGACCTTTCAGGGCAAACAGACCGCCGTGCCATTATCTGGACCGAAGGACAAAATCTGGAAATTGAAGATATCTTTAATTTCAGAGACGGTTATGCTTCTCGCAAATTCAAAAATATAAGCTCTGCTGGAGTTGTTGGCAGCAATCTTTCTCACCCGGATACCGACTTCCCCTTGTTCCGATATGCCGATGCCTTACTGATGTATGCCGAAGCGGTTGTTCGCGGCGGCAGTGGCGGGGATGTGGCAACGGCCGTTGCTTATATCAATGATATCAGAGAAAGGGCTTATGGCGATGATTCGGGAAATATTGCAGAAGCAGACCTCAACTTAGACTTTATTTTGGACGAACGTGGACGTGAACTTTACTGGGAATGCCACCGGAGAACTGACTTACGACGCTTTGGAAAACTGACAGGCGGAAGCTACATCTGGCCATGGAAAGGCGCTGTTAAGGATGGAACTTCCATCGATGCAAAATATGACCTGTTTCCTATTCCAAATTCCGATATCAATGCAAATCCGAACTTGACACAAACCTCAGGTTATTAATCAAACTAATTTGAACGAAATGAAAAAGTTAAGATATATACTTATAATATTCCTCGCAGTGCTGCTTTTTTCCTGCGAAGACGATGATATCGTAAAATTAAATGATTCCCAGTACGTCCCTGCAACCAATATTGAAGGATTTGGTACAACTTTGGCCATATCAAAGGCTAAAAAATCCGAAACGCTTACGGTATCGTATTCTCCTGCATCTTACGGAGTTAATATTGTTAAAACGCATAAACTTCAATTTTCTACTACCTCGGAGTTTACCAATCCGGCGACTTTCGATGTCAACGCATCCGGCAATTCATTCTCATTCACCGTGGGTGCTTTTAATGAGTTTCTGACTGAGGAGTTAGAATTACCCGTAGACGAAGAAACGACGGTTTCATCCAGAATAATGACTTATTCGCTTTCTGGCGTTGACACCCTATATTCTTCGGTCGTCAATTTTACGACAACGCCTTATCTGGATATCCTATTTGCCCCCAACACCTTCTACCTTTTTGGTGATGGCGTTGGACGCATTGCACAAAACAATAAGCTCAAGTTCATTAAAGTTGCAGAGGAACCCGATGATTCCTGGACAATTGTATGGATGGAAGCAACCGGAACCTTTAAACTTTGCTCTGATGTAAACTACAAAGGAGTGATTGGAAAAATCGGGGATCCGGTTAATGGCGAATACACGCTGGGAGACGCCACTGACAGAGGCGAAGATATCCCTGTACCCGGAACAGCCGGCTATTATACAGTTGGTGTCAACATGGCGACGAATACGCTCCTGATTGAACCCGCCAACGTTTATATTACCGGCCCCAACGTCGATGCCTGGCCGGTGAGTTCAGTAACCGAAGAGAACAGGTTTCAACAAGATGCCGAAAGTAAAACGATGGTTCTGACCAAAAGCCTTTTAGGCGGCGAACTGAGACTTCATGTAACGCACCCTTATATTTCCGCTGACAACTGGTGGCATGCCGAGTTTATCTTCCTGGATGGGAAAATCGAATACCGGGCAGATGGCGGTGATCAGGACAGGGTCACTATTGATGGGGGTGAAAAAACCATCGAGCTAGACTTTATTAATCAAACGGGTAAAATTCAATAGAAATGAAAAATATAAGCTCTTTTCTAATTCTGATACTGGCGGTTTTTGCATGGTCCTGCGAAGACGACTTCATGACACCGCCGGTCACCTCAATTGTTGAAGGAACGGCACCCAATTGGACCAGCGAGCCGCCAACGGATATCGACACGGTTTTGTTTAAACGGCTGGAAGGTGAAAACCTTGTTTCACTAAGCTGGTCGGAAGCCACTTATGCCGATAAAATCGGCGTCCGGTATTCCCTTCAGGTGGATACAAAAGGAGATGAATTCGCCAATCCGCTGGAATTTGACCGAACGGCTGCCACAGAAATGGATGTGACGATTGGCGCGTTAAACGCCAAGTTAATGGAACGCTACAATCCTGCTGAGGAAGTTGAAATTGAATTGCGCATACGGGCTTTTGCCAATGAAGACCTGGCCAATTTGTACACGTCTGCCTTTTCAATGAAAGTAACTCCCTACCTGGACGTTCCTGTACCAGAAGCGCTCTTCCTGATGGGAACGGCCACTCCGGTCGGTTTCAACAGTGCCGATGCGCTGGCGTCGTACAAAGACGGCGATGTGTTCCAAAAGTACCTGAAGTTAACCACCGACGGATCATTCCGCTTTTCTGATAAACAGACTGATGATGGCTTTAATTACAACTTTGGCAAGTTTGCCACTGTTTCATCCAATATCGAAGCAGCCGGCGATGACGATGGCAGCTTCAGATTTACCGGGGAAACCGGCTGGTACGAAGTAAAAGCCAACTTTACCAATAGTGAATTGACCATTGCTCCGTTTATGCACGAAGCGACCACCTATACATTCGATCCAACAGAAGTATACCTCGCTGGAGATTATAGCGACACGGTTGCTGGCTGGGAACCAGAGAATTCACCGGCCATGGTCATGAAATCAGAAGGTATTTATGCGCTGGAAACTGAAATTAAGGATGGCGCCATGCTCAAGTTTGTTGGCCAACCAAGCTGGGGCGACCTGGACTGGGGAAACCTTGGGGGCGATGGCTTTGAGGGTGCGATCGGTCCGAAAGGCATGAATGGAAACATCACTTTTGATGGCGGTGGCAAGGGATATATCGTTACGCTAGACTTGAATAGCGGAACCTATTCCATTCAGGAAGCAAAATCCAACCTCTACATTGTGGGCGATGCAACCGATGCCGCATGGGAAATCGACCATGCGCTAATCATGAACATTATTGAACCAGGCGTTTGGACTGGTAATTTTGAACTGAAAGCCGGAAAAGAGTTCAAGTTCTTCCCCGAGATTGGAAGTTGGGAGAATGGAATTGGAGCTGACATGTTTGATAATTTCGTGGGGTGCTCTGTAGGAGGAGACGGAAACATTAAAAATGAGGGAACGGTTGATGGAAACTACCTGGTGGTCGTCGACCTGAATACCAAAACCCTCACGGTGACCGATGCGCCCAAAATTCTGGGTGGCGCCCTTGCCGCAGGCTGGACTCCTGCCAATGCCGTGCTCATGCAAATGGTAGAATCAGGAGTGTACGACACCTATCAATACATTACGGCCGACGACGGCTTTAAATTTGTTCCCTTGACGACCGGATGGGATGGCGATTGGGCCGCAAGTAAAACCACAACCGGCATGCTGGCTCAAACAGATGAAGACAACCTGGCCGTCGCCGCTGACGGATTCTATCGTGTACGGACCAACTTCAACGATATGACTTATTCGGTTGTTGAAACGGCCTGGGGGATCATTGGTCCAGCCAGTCCCGGAGGATGGGATAATGACACCGATATGACCTTCACTGCCGCGAAAGGCGAATATGTTTGGAGTGCCGATATTACGCTCACCGATGGCGAGATCAAGTTCCGGGCCAACGACGCATGGGATATTGATTTTGGCGACACGGGAGCCAATGGTTCGCTGGAATATGGCGGTGACAACATTGCCGTAACTGCTGGCAACTATCACATCGAACTGATCCTGAACTCAGCAACAGGATTTACGTACACACTTACAGCAAACTAACCGCTGTTTTAAAAAGGTTGCCCTGACAATTCGGGCAACCTTTTTATTTAACCATTAAACGATAAAGCCATGGGACCCAGAATATTACTCCTTTCAGTATTGTTTTCCTTCTTTTTCCAAACTCGCGCGCAGATCACCACTAACCCTGCTTTCCCGACTGCTTCGCAGCAGGTGACAATCACTTTCGATTCATCGGAGGACAGCAAGCTCGGCCAGTTTACCGGCGAATTGTATGCCCATACCGGAGTGAAAATTGAAGGAAACACGGAATGGCAACATGTGATTGGAACCTGGGGAACCAATAGCAGCCAACCCAAGCTCACCAATAAAGGAGACGGCATTTATGAGCTGGTCATCTCACCTGACATCAATACTTTTTATAGTGTCCTTTCCACCGAAAAAGTCGTTCAACTGGCTTTTGTTTTTCGCTCGGCAGATGCCTCCCAGCAAACCAGCGACCTGCTTGTGGATGTTTTTGAAGAAGGACTGAATGTTTCGCTCACCAGTCCAAACGAGCAGGTCATTCTGAAAAAAAATGAATCCGTGACCATTTCAGCAAGCTCATCAGTCGAAGGCAGCTTGTGGCTTTATGCCGATGATACCCAACTGGCTGAAATCATCGGGACAGAAGTATCAACCACCCATCAATTTACAGCATCAGGCAATCAATGGCTAATTGCCAAACTAACAGCCGGCGAGGAGACTGTGTACGACTCCATCGCCGTGTATGTAAAAGAAGATCTTACCCTCGAGCCAAAACCCGCTACTTACCGGAAAGGGATCAATTACCCCGACGACACATCAGCCGGCCTTGTTTTGTGGGCACCAGAAAAAGAATTCGTCTATGTGATTGGTGACTTTAACAATTGGCAGATCAGCGAAACCTATCAAATGAAAAAAGATGGCGACTTTTTCTGGATTGACATTAATGGATTGACCAGCGGACAACCCTATCTTTTTCAATATTTCGTTGATGGAAAACTAAAGATTGCCGACCCATACTCCAATCAGATTGCCGACCCATGGAACGATCAATACATCGAAAGTTCAGTGTACCCAAACCTTCCGGCTTACCCCGCTGAAAAAACGGAGGGAATCGCCTCGGTCCTTCAATCCGGGCAGGAACAATATTCATGGGAAGTCACCGATTTCCAGGCACCCCATAAAAATGAAATGGTGATTTACGAATTGCTGATCCGTGATTTTGATACCAACCACAGCTACCAGAACGTGATTGACCGGCTCGACTATCTCGAAGATCTCAACATCAATGTATTGGAACTAATGCCAGTGAATGAGTTTGAAGGAAACTCAAGCTGGGGTTACAACCCATCGTTTTACTTTGCGCCTGATAAATACTACGGCCCAAAAAACAGCCTGAAAAAGTTGGTGGATGAATGCCACAAACGTGGGATTGCCGTGGTGATTGACATGGTGCTGAACCACAACTACAGCCTGAGTCCGTTAGCTCAACTCTATTGGGACCCGGCAAACAGCCGTCCCGCAGCCAACAATCCTTGGTACAATGAAACCAGTAATTTCCAAAATCCGGATGCGCAGTGGGGATACGATTTCAACCACGACAGCGAATGGACCCGCGAATTGGTGGACAGCGTCAACAGTTACTGGATGAGCGAATATCAAATTGACGGTTTCCGCTTCGATTTTACCAAAGGTTTTTCAAACACCACTTACGGACCATCCGACTGGGGCAGCGCCTACGATGCCAGCCGCATTGCCAACCTGAAACGCATGGCTGACGAAATTTGGGAACGAAACGACGATGCGATTATCATTTTTGAACACCTTTCGGATAATTCCGAAGAAAAGGAACTGGCTGACTATAGCATCATGCTTTGGGGAAATAGCAACCACAACTATAGCGAAGCAGCCATGGGATATGTTCAGAATAGCAATTCCGATCTAAGCTGGGGTGTTTATAAACAGCGCAACTGGAACGAGGCGAATTTGGTCACCTACATGGAAAGCCACGATGAAGAACGTCTGACCTACAAACTGCTACAATATGGAAACTCGTCGGGTTCGTACAATACCAAAACATTGGCTACTGCCACCGACCGTTTGGAATTGAGCAACGTATTTTTCATTCCACTGCCCGGCCCGAAAATGATTTGGCAATTTGGCGAATTGGCCTACGACTATTCCATTGATTATGACGGACGTTTGGGCGAAAAGCCAATCAAATGGGAATATACCGAAGACGAAAACCGCACAGACCTTTTCCAGGTAATTTCCAAACTAAACTACCTGAAACAAACCTATGAAGAATTTCAAACGACTGATTTCACCTATTCATTAACCGGCGAAACCAAAACTTTCCAGCTTAAAAGTGGCGAAAACTATGTGGTTGCTATCGGAAATTTTGCCGTAACGCAAAATACAATCACCGTCACCTTTCCAAAAACGGGCACCTGGTACAATTACTTTGAAGAAACAACACGCGAGGTGACTACCGCTGAAGTCCAATTTACGCTTGCGCCCGGAGAGTACCATCTATTTTCGACCCGCCAGTTTGAGCAACCCCACATTGTAACCGAAAATACGGGCTTTGAGCGACCCGACGAAATCCGGGTTTATCCCAACCCTGCCAGCGATTTTATTTGGCTTGAATCACCCAGCGCGATCGATCAGGCTTATTTATATTCAATCCACGGAAGCCTGATCAAGGAAATCCTGGCTCCGGGAAAATCAACAACAATCGACTTAGCAAACTTGATGACCGGTACTTACATTCTGAGACTAAATAGCCAATCTTTCAGCAAAACAGTAAAAATTGTCAAACGATAAGCAGTAACACGACAGATACATGCTTTCAATTATTTACAAGTCATTCCGAATTCACCAACCTTAGGTTATTAAACATCCAGTCTGTTTTCTCTTCGTTGAATTTTGCATGTTGGAAAAATCAGCACAGCTAAACAAAGTGATTTCCTTTCAGGTTATACATTGAAAGGATAAAAATATGAAAACGTTTTTTGCTTTTGCCTTGTTGCTGGCGAGCTTGGCTGCATGGGCACAACAACCCGAGCCTGAAAAGTTCGGCGTTGCATCTGATCACATCCCTTCGGGCCTCAAAACAGGAGAAAAAGCGCCTGATTTCACCGAAAAAACCGCTGATGGCAAATCCTTCAATCTTTATAATAAACTGAAAGAAGGCCCGGTTGTGCTGGTTTTTTATCGGGGATATTGGTGTCCGGTTTGCAGCCGGTATCTTTCGGCTTATCAGGATTCAGCACAGTTAATTATTGACCGCGGAGCTTCATTTGTTGCCGTTACCCCGGAAACATACGAATTCGTTGAAAAGACCAGGGAGAAAACCAAGGCTGGGTTTACGATCCTTTCGGATACGGACGGAAAGATAATGGAAGCCTTTGGAGTCAATTTCAGGGTCACGCAGGATTACCAGGCTAGAATTGAGTCGGGGCTGCACGCCAACATTGCCAAAACCAATACGCAGGAAGAAGCCGTGCTGCCCGTTCCGGCAACATACATCATTGACCGCGATGGCTTCATCGTCTATCGGCAATTTGACTTGGATTACGGAAAACGGGCCAGCATTAAAGACATGTTGGCCAATCTGCCCGAATAACATTAGCTTACCGGCTCCGGCAAAGCCGGAAAGAAAAAAATAGATAAATAAGTGCTAATTGCTTAAGACAATCAATCAATCACCGTTACCCACCCATAAGAATCTGGCGCATCGCCATCCTGAATGGCACGCAGCTTTTCGTATAGCTTGATACTCCAGGGGCCGGGGTCCGTACCGTAGTTATATTCTTTATCCAGATCGTCGTCGTAAATTCGTTTGATGGGTGAAATTACAGCTGCAGTTCCGCAGGCCCCCACTTCCTCAAAGGTTTCCAGTTCTTCAACCGGCACTTTGCGGCACTCCACTTTCAGCCCGATATCCTTTGCAATTTGCATCAAGCTTTTGTTGGTAATCGATGGCAAAATCGAATCTGATTCTGGGGTAATGTAGGTCTTATCTCTAATTCCGAAGAAGTTGGCCGGCCCGCACTCATCAATGTATTTCTTCTCGCGCGAATCAAGATAAAGTACAGCGGAATATCCTTCGGCTTTGGCTTTTTTCCCCGCGGTCAGACTGGCTGCATAGTTACCACCGACCTTGTACTTTCCGGTCCCCTGCGGCGCAGCACGATCAAACTTACGCATAATCAGCAAATCGGTAGGTTTAAAACCTTCAGGGAAGTAGGGTCCTACTGGCATCACAAACACAATAAAAAGGTATTCTTCGGCAGGTTTCACCCCAATTTGAGGTCCGCTACCAATCAGCAATGGACGGATGTACAGGGAGGCGCCGCTCCCATAAGGTGGTACAAACTCCAGGTTCTTTTCCACAGCCAGCTTCACTGCGTCCTGAAATTTGTCAACCGGCATGCGTGCCATCAAAATGCCATCGCTTGAGCTTTGCATGCGTTTGGCGTTTTCGTCCATCCGAAAAATACGGACTTTGCCGTCTTTTCCAATAAAAGCTTTCAGCCCTTCAAAAGCTTCCTGCCCATAATGAAGTGCAGTAGCCGACATGTGCAGATTGATGTATTCTGAATCGCTCAATTCGAGCGATCCCCACGCTCCGTTTTTGTAATAGCAGCGAACGTTGTAGTTTGTTTTGCGATAGCCGAAGCCGATCGTTTTCCAATCTTGATTTTCCATAATTATAACATTTGCCATCAGGTTTTCTTTAAAAGGCTAAAAATAATGAAAAAAAGCTCACCAGGGAATGCGTTTTCTCCCCTTTGTCACTTTAAATTACGCATGAACAGAAAGACTCAAAAAGTAGCCATTGTGTTTCCGGATGTTGAGTGCCTGATTTTGTTCGAAAAGCAGGTATTGTCCTTTTATGCCAGTTAGTTTTCCTTCAATCAATGGCTTTTTATCGAAGCTGACACTGCTCACTTTCGCCGAATAGCTGATTACCGGATAGTGCAGTTCCATCACTTCGTTCTCGTCGGAGAAATACTGTTGCAACTCTTTCGGCATCAGGTCGCGGACCTTCTCTTTTTCTTCTTCCAGTTGAATGGAGTCATCCACCTGGTTCTGAAGCATGGCCCGCCAATTGGTTTTATCGGTAAAATGCTTTTTCAGCAAGACTTCAATAATACCGGCAATGTGCCGGTTGGGTGTTTTAGCCAGTTTAATGGCCCTGCTCGCTCCCTGATCAATCCAACGGGTCGGAATTTGATGATACCTGGTCACGCCGATTTTGAGCTCGCTTGACACCGCAAGATACACATAATGCTCAATCAAATCGTGTTCTTCGGCCCAGGCCATATCGCGTGCTACACCAAACTGAGCTTTCGACAATTCGGGGCGCATTACCGATTCATCGGCTTCAGGTACCGTTTGAAAACAGGAATAGCAAAAGCCCTGTCCGAAAGAAGTCTTTGTTTTCTTCCCGCACGAAATGCAGTTAATTTGTCCAGCAAATCGGAACTGAATCTGCTGACCAATCAGCTCATTCATGTTTACCTGTTGATCGCCAATGGGTAGGCGGTATTGAATTGGATCGCCCAATTCGGTTTTCATTTTTAAGATGTTTCCCTGGTATTCCATTCGTTTTTCTTGCTAAAGTTAAGCACCTTCAAATAAAGTCAAAACATCATGTATTTCCTTTAGTTCAAAAAAGCGGTCACTTCTGATGTCCGCCGGATTCATCTGCTCAAACACCCAGGTGGTGTAATAGGGCACGTGCACTCCGTAACCACCCAAAGAAATCACTGGCAATACATCCGACTTGATCGAATTACCAATCATCATGAATTTACCGGCTTCAATATCGAGGCGCGCCAGCAATTCCCTGTAGTTTTCCTCGCGCTTGTGGGTCATCACTTCAATGTGGTGAAAGTATTTCAACAGACCCGATTTTTTCAGTTTTCGTTCCTGATCGAGCAAATCGCCTTTGGTGGCGACTACCAGCCGATAGTTGGGCGCTAGCTTTTCGAGCAAATCGCGAATGCCGTCAAGCAGAATCACCTCTTTATTCAGCATGCTTTTCCCAATGCCGATAATCGCTTCAACCTGCTCCGCCCTAACTTTTTTATCCGAGACCAGCAAGGCCGTTTCCACCAGTGACAAGATGAAGGCTTTGATTCCGTAACCATAAATTTCCAAGTTCCGAACTTCCGTACGGTACAATTCTTTCATGATTTCTTCGGCGGGCTGATATTCTTTCAGAATTTTACAAAACTGACCTTCGGCATCACGAAAAAAGTTTTCGTTTTCCCAAAGGGTATCATCAGCATCAAATGCAATAATTTCAATATCTTTTAAACTCATATCGAATGTAAGCAGTTTAAATCAAGCTTAAAATCTGGACAAACACAATGAGCAGAACCATGGCAATCGGATAAACGGTGGCGTAAGCGACCGAGGGCGCGTCCGTATCGGTCATGCCATCAATGGCAGCCAGCCCGGGTGTACTGGTCATGCTTCCGGTCAGTGTTCCAAGTAAAGTCAGCAAATTCATTTTCAAGAAATAACGAGCCACCACAGTAGTAATAATCATCGGCACCAGGGTAATAATAATACCATACACAAACAGTTCGATGCCATATTGACTAAAGGTTGAAACCAAGCTGGATCCCGCGCTCGAACCTACAGCCGCCAGGAAGAAAAGCAAGCCGAACTGCCTCAGCAATTGGTTGGCCGCGCCGGTCATGGTCCACATGATGGGGCCCGTTTTTCCGGTTCGTCCCAAAATTAATGCGGTGAGCAAGATGCCGCCGGTCAATCCCAGGCTGAAGGAAAAAGAACCAAAGTTAATACTCAGTTTTCCAACTAAAATGCCAAGAATAATGCCAGTGGCGATGGGCAAAAAGTCAGTATCAGACAGCCGACGGTCGTCATCGCCAAAAATACGGTTGACTTGCTCCACACTCTCCTTGTTGCAAGCCACAACCAACTTATCGCCAAACTGTAATTTGGAAGAAGGGCTGGGCGAAATATCAATTCCGGATCGCCGGATCCGGGTGATCGTGGCATTATAGGTATTCAAAATATTCAGCTGTCCAAGAGTTTTGTTCACCACTTCCTTATTGGTAACCAACACCGAACGCACATCATACTGCGTGCTGAGTGGAATCTCGGTTTCGGTTTCGGGGCCAATCAACAGCCTGACACGCCCCAGCGCTCCAGCCGTTCCCACAGCCTTAATAATGTCGCCCTTGTCAAGCGCCGTTTCAGGAGCTGGCGTAATGGCCACCTCGCCATGCATAACACGCGAAACCACTGCTTTGGTCATGTAGCGAATACGCAATTCACCAATGGTCTTACCCACCACATTTTCATTTTCAACCACAAAATTCTTCTTCAGAATCTCAGGAAAACCAGCTGACATTTCCTTTCTATAATGAGCCTCTGCTTCTTTCACATTAACGCGCAAAAAGCGGGGTAAAAAGCTTACGAATAGAATCACGCCAATCACCCCAAACGGGTAGCCGATACCATAACCAATGGAGGCCAGCGGGGAGCCAGTGGTATCAATCGCCGCAGCCAAACCGGGGGTACTGGTGAGCGAACCGGTGAGCAAGCCAATACACAAGCTTTTATCAATTCCGGCAAAGTAGTAAACCAGGTAAGTGATGACGCTCGAACTAAAAATGAGCAAGCTGGCCAGAATCGCCAGTTCGCGGCCATTCTTTTTAAACGAACCAAAGAATCCGGGGCCAGCCTGAATTCCAATGGTAAAAATAAACAGCACCAGCCCGAGGTATTGAAAATCGACCGGAATGATGACACCAAAATGGCCAAACACCAAAGCGACAAAAATAACAGCCGACACATCGAGCGAAATTCCTTTCACTTTAATCCGACCGATAATAAATCCAATTAAGATGATTAAGAACAGGGCAAAATAGCTGTTAGCTAACAATTCCATGGCAATGCTTTAAAGTAAAAACCGATTGATCCTACTGCCCTTCGTCTATACGAACAGCGGTTGAATCCGAAACACGACACGCAATTTATCTCGCATTTTGTTGGACAAAAGTATAAACTAAAAGCTGGAATCGATTCAACAGCCAGCAGAATTCTACGAAACGAACTATTCTCTTAACAGAAAGGAAAAGTCGTCGCCCGCATTCAACTCATACGGGGTCTCGCCTTTCAAAAAGATTCGTGCCGAACACTTACCGGTTAAGTTGAGCTTACCATTTTTAAGTTTGAACATGGTGCCTTCGCGTAAGCCAACCACGTAAGTTTTTGGGTTGATTTCCAGAAATTCAGAAATTCGTTGTTCGCGGGTTTCTCCGCCATGACCTTCGGGATTGGCATCGAGGTAGTGCGGGTTAATTTGAAAAGGAACCAAACTAAGGGTGTTGAAGCTTCTCGGGTCAATAATGGGCATGTCGTTGGTGGTGCGAAGCGTTGGGCAAGCAATGTTTGATCCGGCGCTCCAGCCGACGTAGGGCGTTCCCTGCTGCACTTTATTCCGAATCGCCTGCATTAAGTCCTGATCGTGCAACATGCGAACCAACTGCCATGTATTTCCTCCGCCAACCACAATGGCTTCAGCTTCTTCAACTGCTTTCACCGGATCTTCAAAACGATGGATTCCGATCAACTCGTGCCCGATTTCCTGCAAGCTTTCATTCACTTTTTGCTCGTACTCGTCAAACGAAAAAGTAACGGCAGCAAAAGGCACAAACAGGGCCTTCACTTTTTTGGTGCCTAAAAACTGCTGAATCTCTTGTTTTGGGTAATCCAAATAGGCTTCTCCGGGCATGGTTGAATTACTTAGGAGTAATAATCTCATCGTTGTCATATTTATTTAAATTGCATTGAAATGAATGACCTCTAAAATAAGCAATGCCATGCCATAAAAAAAGGAAATTCAACAGGTGCCCGTATTTTTAGAAGGAGATGAGGGCCACTCCAAAAGAAAACGGATAAAGCTCAGGACCTTTACCATCCTGGAAAAGAGGCTGAAGATCATAGCTGGCATACAGGTTGATCCATCGGTAGCCCACGCGCAACATGCCTGAAAAACGGAAGTCGTGCATATAAAAGTCATCCGGCATTTTCAGTTTTTCCCTTTTCCCATTTTTGCGGTATTTTACTTTGGTGTGTGTATTTAGTCGTTTACTGGCAACAATGCCGCCCGCTACGTAAGCCCGGTTGCCATAGTTTTTTACCGGCACCTGAAATTCGATCAACAACGGCACACTCAAATAAATGGATGAAAGCTTCGATTTTTGTTTTGAATCATAAATCCTGTCGTCCAGTTGAATCCGGCTGGATCCTTGCTCAATACTCGTTTTCTTATCCAGAAAGTAGGTCTGAATTTCCATGCCCAAGCCGGTGACCAAACCAATGGTATTGCGGGTGCGCTGCAAGCTTTTAGAGAACTGAATCAGATTGACATTTAATACGGTCGAACGCAATAAATTAACATCCAAAAAACCGGCATCTTCTTCCGGATACATGGAATAATCCTTATTTGCAAAGCCATTCAACCCAAGGTAGATACCCGACCAGTGTCCTGTGAATTCATCTTCCCAGTAATTAAAACCATCAGTAACAACGCCGTGGGATTGAATAATAATAGGCTGATTGCCCCAGGCAGGTTTACGAACCTCAATGGAATCATTTAATTGTGCTTTTGATACAACAGTAAAAAACACGAGCGAAAGTATTAATAGAAGTTGCTTCATAACTTAATTCTTCCAACAAAGTTACGCATGAAAATCAAAAAAAGAAGCCTGCTGCGAGCAGGCTTCTCCATATTCAGAAAATTTCGATTAAAAATTAATCAAACTAATACCAATCGTAAATGGATGGAGCTCAGGGCCACCTCCATCTTTGAAGAGCTTAGACAAACTGTAAGTCGCATAAATGCTGATATCTTTCAGCCCTATTCGACCCGCCAGCGAATATTTGAATGGGTTGATGTTGAAATTTCCGTGATCTTTACTCTTTGCATGGTCGGTTTTTACTTTCGTGTGTGAACCCAAGTTTAAGCCGCCGATTACCCCTCCGGAAAGAAATACTTGGTTGGATCCATCATTCACTGGAATCTGAAACTCGAGCAAGAGTGGAATAGTGAGGTAGGAAACCGTTAGCTTGGACTTTTTAAAGCCATCCGGATCAATAGGATCTGCTACAATCACGCCTTCCACTCTCTGTAAGGTCACCGGGTTGTCAAATCGGTAATTGTTCATCGACCAGCCCATACCCGTAACCAGGCCTGCCCGATCTTCAGCCAAAACAATGTTGTATTCCAGAAAGTTAATATTCACTTCCAGCGACTTGATCTGGTCCAGTTCCATGAAATCCGAACCTCCAAAATTACCATCATTATAAAACGAGTTAATTCCCAATTCGAATCCGCCCCAGTGTCCATTGAATTTTTTGCGTTTCCAGCTGTAATCGTCGTCATCCCACGAGCGGTCGCGATGCACATCAATGTTTGTTCGCCCATTGCGCTCGATGATCTCAAGCTTACGCCTGCCGACTCGGATGTGGGTGGTGTCGCTGCTGTTATTATCATCAATGTAAATCCTGTTATTCAGAAGGGCTACTTCAGTGCGGGTTCCACTTTCCTTCACATCCAGCAGTCTTCCGATTTTTGTTGAATCCTGAGCATAGGTCAGCGAAAGACAAAAAATTAAGAGGCTTGTTAAAACTGTTGTTTTCATTTTTTTCGATTTAGAATTTTACAAGGTGCGTTGCCTGCCTGGCTTTCAGCAAACAAATCTGATCATTGTTTAATTGTTTTCAGCTGTAGGACGGTTAGCTATTTTGAAAAGTTACAGGCTTACTGACCTTTTTTCAGGGGAATGGAAAAAGCCAGGATTCGGGTGTTCAGGCTAATTTCAGAGACTTTCCCCCGGGCATTGGTTTCATACTCCAACCGATCGTTGCTCACCGAAGCAACTGCATCAAGACCGGCACTAAGCAAACTGCCAATTGTGAAAGGTTCATCCTTCGGCTTATTCAATACTTTTTGGGCCAGATACTCATCAACGGTCAGGTATTCTATAAACGAGTTGGCTTTATGAGTCTTCATTCCGACTAAGTCAAGCTGCTCGGCCACCGGAGCATGGTCAACAAGCTGAGAAGCAAGCGGCTCCAGCTTTTCGGGTGCCTCTTCACGCTGAACGACTAATTCGTCGGGTTGAAGCGTTGACTGAACGGGGATGAAGGGTTGAACAGCCTGGACAGGCTTATTCGGAGGCCCCTGCTGTTCCCGGGCCAGCAACTGCATCTCATTTTTATTTTCTGAAACGGGATTAACCGGCTGACTCGTTTCCGGCAATTCTTTTTGAATGGAAACAGCGGGCTGCTCTTGTGCCAGTTGGTGAGAAGGCTCCATTGAAAAATCCCAAACAGCCCAAATAGCAAACAGCAATACAAGAGCTGCGGCAACGCGGCTTCCCCAAAATAGAATGATTTTCCGGGCTGGCTCTTTCCGCAGGGAAGCTTTGTCGGGAAACACAATGGTGCTATCGGGCTGAAGCCTGGTTTTCAGAAACCAGTCAAATTGTTTTTCCTTTTCCGTATCGCTTGTTATCTCGTTTAAAAAGGCAGTTTGATCTTCTTCCGGCAAATCGTTTTCCATAAAAGCGACTGCGCGGTAATCGAATGGGGAAGATTCGGTCAATTCATTTTTAAGAAGCACTTCCTTATTTTTAAACACGTGAATATCCGCCGGAATTGTGAGGGAAGAAACCGCATTTAGCTCGTCACGTAAATCCGGATTATTGTTTAGAAAATCCAGGAAATCATCCACCTGATCATCCGGCAGGTTTCCATCAAGATAATCCAAAAAATAAACTTCGTAATTTGACCGGTTAATATTCATGATTTAAACAAGTACATCTAATTTCCCAATATAATTCTTCAAAAACACCCGGGCACGATAAATATACACCTTCACCTGGGCTTCGTTAAGCGCTGTTATTTCGCTAATCTCTTTATACGAATAGCCTTCATAGTCTCGCAGCATCAGCACCGAGCGCTGATCGTCGGGTAACAGTTTAATGGCCTGATTCAGCACTTCGCCAACATCTGAGTATTGGTCGGAGTGTCCTTCCACGGACAACAGTTTGTCATCGAATAATTGCTGGCGCTGATCTTTCCTGATCACGTCAATGGTTCGATGATAGGCCGTTGAGAACAAATACGACTTCACTTTAGCTACGTCAACCGAATGCACATGCATCCACAGTTTCTCAAAACTGTCTTGAGCAATATCGCGGGCTTTTTCTTCATCCCTGATATTCTTCAACACAAATCGAAAAACAGCATCGGCATGCCGGGTTACAGCTTGGTTATAATCCTCTACGGTCATTCTTCTTTCGGGTCATTACACTTTGTATGACGACCGAAGACCTAATTTGTTACAGCCAACAACTGACTCAATTGTTTTTTTGAATGGGAAAGGCGGATGGCCTCTTTTAGCGTTTCATCAATTTCCTTAATAATTGGGAAGAAGCCTTCTTCGCCGATGATGTTTCGGGCAATGTAGGCTTTGATTTGCGTATCGATAATTTTTCTGCTGGCAGCCAATCCTTTCGAATCATTTTTCACCCCTTCCTTGCCGGCATAGGCAATAAACTGATCCATGATCTGATCACGATTGAGGTAATCAACAAACTCAGCGGCCGTTTTCAGCTCCTTTAGCTTTTCGCGGTTGATATCGGAATATTGAAAAGCGAAATGATACACCAATGCTTTTTGTGTGACTTTGGAATAATAGTCGGAATAACCGCTGGTGTCGGCAGCCACAAAATAGTCGGGCATAATGCCACCACCGCCATAAACCGGTCGCCCGCTGGAGGTTTCAAATTTCAACGAATCAGCAAACTGAATGCTGTCGGCCACCTGAAACTCGCCATGTTCGGCCCGTTTCACAATGTCGTGGTAGTAATCCATGTTGCCGTCTTCATAGGGCTTCTGAATGCTGCGCCCACTGGGAGTATAGTAACGGGCAACGGTGAGCCGCAAAGCTGAGCCGTCGCGAAACGGGATTTGCTCCTGCACCAGTCCCTTGCCAAACGAACGGCGTCCGACAACAATGCCACGATCGTTGTCCTGAATAGCACCTGCAAAAATCTCACTGGCCGATGCCGAATACTCATCAATCAGCACAATCACTTCATTGTCAAGAGCGATGCCGCCTTTGGTAGCCGTATAAGTTTTGCGGGCTTGCGAGTTTCCTTCAGTGTAAACAATCTGACTTCCCTCGGGTAAAAACTCATTAACCATGTTAACCACCGCCATTAAATAGCCACCGGGGTTTCCGCGCAAATCGACAATGATCTTCCGGGCTCCCGACGATTTCAGCTTGGCAATAGCCTCGGTAAATTCATCATAGGTTTTTTCAGCAAAACGATTCACTTTAATAAAACCGGTGGTCTCGTCAATCATATAACTCACATCAATGCTGTAAATCGGAATGTCGCCCCGGGTGATTTCAAATTCGATCAGGTCGGGTATTGACTTTCTTTTGACGCCAATCCTGACTTTAGTTCCCTTCTCTCCACGAAGGACCGTGAGTACATCCGGATTCTTAATATCCACCCCGGCAATCACGGAATCATTGACTGTTACAATACGGTCGCCGGGTAAAATTCCCAAACGGGACGACGGCCCACCCGAAACCACGTCAATAACCTGAACGGTATCGTTGTGAATGGAAAACTGCACGCCGATTCCGCCAAAATTACCTTGCATTTCTTCGTGCACTTCCTGCATGTCGCGCGCCGGAATATAGGCCGTATGCGGATCGAGGTTCTTCAACAGCTCGGGAATGGTTTTTTCGACCAGTTCATCGGTTGCGACCGAATCCACATAGGCCTGCTTAATCAATTCAAGAATGGTGCTGAGCTTATTGTTTTTGGCTGGTGCCAGACTCTGAAACGAGGTGCTTTGATTGTTACTCAAATTATTGCCCAGCAAGATTCCAATAATAACCGAAACGGCAATTAATATGGGCAGGTAAATGCTGATCTGTTTTCTATTCATGACTTTGCTTATTCTCCGGTTTCAACCTGAACCACTTCAATGTTGGCCTTTTTCAACAGATTAATTCCATCCTCCAACCGGTAATTGTCCGTAAAAACGACCCGGATAATTCCGGCCTGGATAATCAGTTTAGAACACTCCATGCAGGGTGATGAGGTAACATACAGGGTTGCTCCCTCACTGCTGTTGTTCGACTTGGCCACCTTGGTAATGGCGTTGGCTTCGGCATGAAGAACGTATGGTTTTGTCAGATTGTTTTCGTCTTCACAAATATTCTCAAAGCCCGAAGGAGTTCCATTGTATCCATCCGAGATGATCATCTGGTCCTTTACCAACAAAGCTCCAACCTGACGGCGTTTGCAATACGAATTTTGCGCCCAGATGTTGGCCATCTTCAAATAACGCTGATCGAGTAAAAACTGTTTCTTTTCCATCGGATGAATTTTATTATACTATCAATCGATTGATGATCGCCTTTCATATTTCTCCTGCCTGCTCAAAAAAGCAGGTCAGGAACATTTGAAACCGGGCTTTCGATTTAAAAACTAAACGTGGATGAATTTTTCCACGGTATTCAGAAGGTCTTTGGACTTGATGGGTTTAGCCAAGTAATCGTCGCAGCCTGCTTCCAGCGCCTTTTCACGATCGTCGGACATGGCAAAAGCTGTTTGCGCTACGATCGGCATATCGGGGTTAATGGCTTTTATGATTCGGGTAGCTTCATAACCATTCATTTCCGGCATCTGCAGATCCATCAAAATTAAATCAACATCTTCCTTTTTGAAAATCTCGACTGCTTCCTTGCCGTTTTTTGCCCAATAGATTTTTGCCTTAATCTTGCTCAGCACAGCACTCAGATATAAGTAATTTGACTCAACGTCCTCTGCAATAAGAATTCTTGGGTTGTCAACTATTGTCATTTCTTTTAGATTAATCTCTTTTTAGCTAATCAAAGATATTGAAAGATTTACTTAAATACCATAGTCTATCTTATTTTTTAATTCATTAAGACTGATCAGATTGATTTTCTTCCTGCTCAACCTTGGGCTCCAGCCCGTAAACAGCGTCTGAAAAACGATAGGCCCCCATGAGATAGAGGTAATAATCCATCATTAGCAGATGGTCCGGTTCAAGCTTCAAAATATTTTCCAGATAGAATTCAGTGAGCACTTGTTTCATTAGCTTGTGAATGCGATGAACAAAGTGATTAGCCCGCATCTCTACTTCAAAGTCTTCCCAAACGATTCTTCGCCACTCTTCGATGGGAACATCTGGAAATTCGGCCACATGCTTTTGCACCTTAGCCTCCGCATCTGCTGCGGACATGGGTTTGGGGATCGGGGTTATCTTTTCAACCGGTTTGTCGTTTACTAAATGGTATTCCGCAAAATTCAGTCCTTCCATGGTTTTATTGGCATATTCCTCTGCCAGCTTGCGCAAGGGGCCAGCCATTTGTTCCCGATATAACTTCCACTCGGGCCAGTAAGTAAAAACCAGGTCGAAAAGTTCTTGGGAAAGCTTCGCATGAAAAGCTTCTCCCCGGGCTTCCATGGCTTTCATTTCGTCGCCAAAGTTTTTGAAAAGCCAGTATAATTCTTCGCGATTCATAATGGTTGAAATTGAGTTGATGATAATCGTTTTTCAGAACGTGCTAGCTGTAAGCTCGAGATAATGTAGCATGTACAGCAGTATAAAGACAGAAGCTAAAGGTATCGAAAATAATTATTCCACAAAAGCTATTCATCACTCAAAATTGAAGCAATAAGCGCTCCGCGTAAAGCAGAAACCGCTCCGCGTGAAGCAGAATGTTTGAAATAACGTTGATTTTAAACAATCAGGAAGTCATTGGCTTTCATCCCCGGCGGAGATTAAAAAACAAGAGCCTCACAAATGTGAAGCTCTCGGGGTTTATTCGATATTGATTTAATGTCGATCACAAGAATGACAGTAGGCCAGTTCACCGCGAAGGCGTTTTTCAACAAGCTCGTCAATACGGTCACGAAGGGGCTCAACCCGGATGTTTTGAACCACTTCATGTGCAAAAGCATTCATCAGCATCATGCGGGCATCGGCTTCGCCAATTCCACGTGCACGAAGATAGAACAAGGCCTCTTCGTCGATCTGACCAATGGTTGCTCCGTGGCTACATTTCACATCGTCGGCATCAATAATTAATTGCGGCTTGGTGTTCATCTTAGCCGAATCAGTCAGCAGCACGTTGTTATTTCGCTGGAAAGCATTCGTTTTTTGCGCATCGCGCACCACATGAATCTGCCCGGCAAAAGCTCCTACTGAATCTTCATCCAACACATATTTATATACCTGGTTGCTCAGGCAGTTGGGCTGTGCATGTTCTATGTTGGTAAAATTATCGACATGTTGCTTCTTATCGGTAAATGACATGCCGTAAAGATTGGCTTCGGCATATTCGCCTGCCATTTCAACGTTCAGGTTATTGCGGATCAATCCGCCATGCAAAGTCGCCACACCCGACATCAGGTTTGAATTGGCTTCCTGCTTAAAGAAAGACGAATTGACCGAATTGGCCAGATTATTCTGATTCTGAATGGTGTAAATATCAACCACGGCATCTTGTCCTACAAATACTTCCGTCACATTATTGGTCAGAAAATCGCAGGAGCTCATGGTGTGGTCACAAAAAACAACCTTTGCCTGGCTGTTTTTGCCAACTACAATCAGGTTCCGCTGGGTTGCAAAAATAGCGTCATCCGAACGCATAATATTAATTACCTGAACCGGCTTTTCAAAAACCACATGGTCTGGCACATGCATAAAGAAACCATCCTGCGCAAAGGCAGTATTCAGCGCCACAATCGGATCGTTGGACAGGGCGGCCTGACGGTTTAAGTAATCGTGCACCAACTCAGGCTGTTCGTTGGCAACTTGTTTCAAACCACCAACGACAACCCCTTTGGGAAGATTCTGCAAGGGTTGGTTTTTGGCATAATACCAGCCATTCACAAGCAGAACCACATGGGTATCCAATTTCGGAACATCGCATCGGAACGCTTCATTCAGGTCAACATCAACCAGCTCATATTCGAAAATATGCCGGTAATCTTTATCGAAAACCCGTTCGAGGTTCGTGTATTTGTAGTTCTCGTTTTTGAAACCGGGAATTCCCGCTTTCTCAAAACGTTTGATGGCAATCTCACGCATCCGGTTCAGCAAGTTGGATGATCCTGCATCCAATAAGCTCCGGTGGGCATGAAATAGCTCCATATATTTTTCGCTGAGTGCGATTTTATTCGCTGTCAATGTCATAAATTATGAGTTTTAAGCCAGTCGTATCCTTTTTCTTCCAATTCCAGGGCCAGCTCTTTTCCCGCTGATTTGACAATCCGGCCTTCATACAACACATGAACAAAGTCGGGAACAATATACTCCAACAAGCGCTGGTAATGGGTAATGACAATGGTTGAACGTTCGGGATGTTTCAAGGCATTCACTCCATCCGAAACAATCCGTAGCGCATCAATGTCCAGTCCCGAATCGGTTTCATCAAGAATGGCCAGCTTGGGTTCAAGCATGGCCATTTGAAAAATCTCATTCTTCTTTTTCTCACCGCCTGAGAAGCCTTCGTTTACCGAACGGTTTGTCAGTTGTGAATCCAGGTGAACCAACTCTTTTTTCTCGCGCATCAGTTTCAGAAATTCACCAGCAGTTAGTGGCGCTAAACCTTTAAATTTGCGGTGTTCATTCACTGACGTTTTAATGAAATTGACCATCGGCACACCGGGAATTTCCACCGGATATTGAAAGCCCAGAAACAAGCCTTTGCGGGCCCGGTCTTCGGCCGAAAGTTCAAGTAAATCTTCACCTTCGTAAACAATTTTACCTTCCAGTATTTCATATTCTTCTTTACCGGCCAAAACATTGCCCAAGGTACTTTTCCCTGAACCGTTTGGTCCCATAATGGCGTGTACTTCGCCAGCTTTAATTTCAAGGTTGATTCCTTTCAGGATTTCCTTCCCTTCAATCGCAACTCTTAAATTTTTTATTGTCAGCATATTCATTTATTATTTCGGAATTTGAGTTTCAGGTTCCGAACTGAACCAACTCAAATGTTTGTATTTATATTCAATTTATCCAACACTTCCTTCCAGACTAATCGCCAGCAACTTTTGAGCTTCAACGGCAAACTCCATGGGCAGTTTGTTTAACACCTCTTTGGCATAACCGTTTACGATCATTCCAATGGCGTCTTCGGTTGAAATCCCTCGTTGGTTGCAATAGAAAATCTGGTCTTCACCAATCTTTGAGGTGGTTGCCTCGTGCTCAACAATCGACGATCTATTTCCTACTTCAATGTAAGGAAAGGTGTGTGCCCCGCAGGTTGAGCCAAGCAGCAGGGAGTCGCACTGCGAAAAATTCCGCGAATTGACTGCCCCGGGCAGTACTTTTACCAAACCACGATAGGAATTGTCGCTCACCCCTGCCGAAATACCTTTTGAAATAATGGTGCTTTTTGTGTTTTTGCCAATGTGGATCATCTTGGTTCCGGTGTCGGCTTGCTGGTGGTTATTGGTTAAGGCTACCGAGTTGAACTCGCCAACCGACCGATCGCCTATCAATATAACGCTTGGGTATTTCCAGGTGATGGCTGAACCGGTTTCCACCTGTGTCCAGCTAATTTTTGAAGCTTCGCCACGACAAATACCACGCTTGGTAACAAAGTTGTAAACGCCGCCTTTTCCTTCTTTATTTCCGGGGTACCAATTCTGAACGGTCGAATATTTCACTTCGGCCCGGTCCGCCGCAATAATCTCAACCACAGCAGCATGCAGCTGGTTCTCGTCGCGCATGGGCGCGGTACATCCTTCCAGATAGCTCACGTAGCTGTCGTCTTCAGCCACAATCAGCGTTCGCTCAAACTGTCCGGTTCCGGCAGCATTAATCCGGAAGTAGGTGCTGAGCTCCATCGGGCAGCGTACCCCTTTGGGGATGTAGCAAAACGATCCATCGGAAAACACCGCTGAATTCAGCGCTGCAAAGAAATTGTCAGAAGTCGGAACCGACATGCCGAGGTATTTCTTTACCAAATCAGGATGTTCATGAACCGCCTCGCTGAACGAGCAAAAAATAACGCCTTTTTCAGCCAGGGTTTCCTTAAAGGTTGTTTTTACTGAAACACTGTCAATTACCGCATCAACGGCAACTCCTGCCAGTACTTTCTGCTCTTCCAACGGAATTCCCAATTTATTGAATGTCTCAATTAAATCCGGATCCACTTCATCTAAACTTTCGTACTGCGGCTTCTTTCTAGGTGCCGAATAGTAAATAATTTCCTGGAAATCAATAGGAGGAATTTTCAAATAAGCCCAATCCGGCATGGGCATTTTCAGCCATTTGCGGTAGGCATCCAACCTAAATTGCAACATAAATTCAGGTTCACCCTTTTTTTCCGAAATCACCCGAATAACGTCTTCATTTAATCCTTTAGGAATCGAGTCTGATTCAAAATCGGAAACAAACCCAAATTTATATTCTTGTGAAGTAACCTCTTGCAATATCTTATCTTGTTCTTCCATATCCCACTTTTTACACGTTTCTCTTTCCGTTTGTAACAACAAACTTTAAAATAGACAGTTTAAAAATAATTGCAAAGATAAGGAAGTAAAGCTATTTTTGCACCTGAATACAATTAATCCACACCTGTAGGTCTGATATTTAAAACATGGATAATACTAAAAATCAAACACCACTTGCTACACTAGGCGAATTTGGGCTTATTGACCGCCTGACAGAGTCCATTAAAATTCAACATAAAAGTACAGTAAAAGGTGTTGGCGATGATGCTGCCGTGCTTAATTTTGAAGGAAAACAAATTGTTGTCACCACGGATTTACTTACCGAAGGAATTCATTTTAACCTGATGTATGTTCCGCTACGACATTTGGGGTACAAAGCCGTGACTGTCAACCTATCCGATATTTTTGCGATGAACGCCCAGCCCCGGCAAATTACGGTGTCGCTGGCTATTTCAAGTAAATTTTCGGTAGAAGCTATTGATGAATTGTATTCCGGTATTCACCTGGCCTGCGAGAAATACGGAGTAGATTTGGTTGGCGGCGATACCACCAGCTCGCTGACCGGACTAACAATCAGTGTGACAGCCATTGGTGAAGCGAATAGGGAAGACCTGGTTTATCGCAGTGGTGCCCAGCTAAACGATTTGATTTGTGTTTCAGGCGATTTGGGTGGAGCCTACATGGGGCTTCAGCTCTTGGAGCGCGAGAATGAAGTTTTCAAAGTGAATCCGAAAGAGCAGCCAAAGCTGGAAGGCTACGATTACATTTTGGAGCGACAGCTTAAACCCGAGGCACGGGGCGATGTGATCAGTGCCTTGAAAAAACTGGGCGTAAAACCAACGGCAATGATTGATATTTCGGACGGCTTATCGTCTGAAATCATGCACATCTGTCGCGCGTCGAAAGTTGGCTGTAGTATTTATGAGGAAAAGGTCCCGATGGACTATCAAACCCGTAAATTTGCCGAAGAACTGAGCATCAATCCGCTTGTTGCTGCACTCAATGGTGGCGAAGATTACGAACTGCTTTTTACCGTTCCGCTGGCCGACCATGACAAAATTAAGCAGGATCCGGATATCACCATCGTCGGACATATTACCGAAGAAGGTGCCGGTACCAATATGATTACCGGAGCAGGAACAGCCATTGAGCTGCAAGCTCAGGGATGGAATCCGTTGGGGTAACGACTTAGAAGTAGAAGGTATTTCGTATCGCTCGTTTTCCTCTGTATTCGCCTTTCCTCACCACTTTTATAATGTTTCGATTGTTGGCTTGGTGTTCGGCTTCCGGGCAATCCACACCATCATCGCACTGATTTAGCAGGCGGGTTTCGCCATAACCTTTATAGCCCACCCGCAGCGGATCAATCCCTTTCCAACAGATATAATCGAAAATAGCTTTTGCCCGCCGTTTCGACAGCAAAAGGTTTTCCTCGTCATCACCCCGGGAGTCGGTGTGCGTTTCAATGCGGATTTCCATGTCGGGGAATTCAAGCAGGTACTGAATGAGTTCGTTGAAGGTATGGGCAAGATCTGAGTTAATCTCCCAGTCACCCATATAAAAATCAACATCTCTAACTTCAAGTACCTGAAGTGGTTTGCCATCTTCTTCTTCCATGTACAATGGCTCGGGCGATCCGTCATCAATCAGCTCCATTTCCAGGAAAAGTTCGACAAAGATTTCATCGCCAGAGCGTAGATTTTTTGTGGAAACAAGCGTGTCGTTGGCAAAGTAAAATTCCTTTTGTCCGTGAACGGAATAATCCAGCCCTTTATAAACTTCAAACTCAAATTCTCCGGTGCGTTTACTGATTTGGGTAAAAAGGGTATCCGCAAATTCATTTACCAGGCTGATTTTTGCACCCGCCAATGGTTTTCCGGTGATGAGATCTTTAGCCAAGCCGCGAATAAACACCGGAACATGAGTGAGGCGGACAAAATAAATGTCATCGTTGCCCTGTCCTCCATTCCGGTTAGACGAGAAGTAGCCGGCCGTTCCGGATCCGTCAAGCACAAAGCTGAAGTCATCTTTTGGGCTGTTCAAAGGGAATCCCATGTTCTCTATCTGGTTGAAATCGCCATTTTCAGGAACTGCGGAATAAATATCCAATCCACCCAGCCCTGGATGACCGTTGGATGAGAAATACAACGTTCCATCATAGTTAATGAAAGGGAACATTTCGTTCTCCGCAGTATTGACCTTGGGCCCCAGGTTAACCGGGGCACTCCAAAACCCCTGTTTGAAAACCGAGTAATAGATGTCGGTTCCTCCATGCCCCCCAGGCATATCGGATGCAAAGTACATCACCTGCCCGGTAGTATCAATCGATGGGTGCCCGGTTGAGTAGTCATCACTGTTGAACGAAAATTCACCGCGATATTCCCATTCGTCTTTTTCCTTTCCGCCAAACAGGATTTTGAGCTTGATATCACCTTGTACTCCTTTGGTAGCTCCACCTCCCTTCCCAACATTGTTGCGGGTAATGTACACCCGGTCGTTCTTAGTATCGAAAGCTACAGGCCCATCGTGGTAGCTGGTTCCCAATTTAGGAGCAAATTTTTCTACATTGATGATGTCGCCATTGGGAGCCTGATCGCCAATAAACAAATTGAAGTAAGGCAATTCATTCCATTTGTATTTTGGCCCGGAGATTCCATTCATCATTTTTGTTGATGAAAAAACAAGCTGGTTATGGTAAAAAGTGGCTCCCAGTTCAGAGCCCTTGGTGTTTAGCGAAACCGGACGAATTTCGTATCGATTGGGATTACGGTGTAAGTCCTGAATGTATTCCAGCAGAGAAGTTTCAATATTAACCCTGCTGTCATTCGGTCGAAGACCGGCATAAGTCGTTAGACACTTTTCAGCTTCCTTATATTTGCCATTGCTTTTCAGCGCCTGTGAGTAGTTGAACAGGTCTTCGGGCTGCGCATTGCCTTTTGAAATTAAAAGCGCCAGCCATTTCTCCACTTCTTCGGTATTCCCGATGTGCCGGTTGGCATCGGCCAGCCGTCGGATTACATAGCTGTTATCCGAGTCTTTATTGTATGCAAATTCGTATAAATCAATAGCTTCAACAAAAGCAAAGTCGGCGTAACTCTTGTCGGCCATACGAATGGTAATTTTTTGGGCATCAGCCAGCAAGTAAAGCAGAAGAGAAAAAAAAATGCTGAGAAAAATCTTAGGTATTGCCTGTCTCATCAATGAGCCGTTTCTAATTAAAAATATCGTGGAGATCTCACCTTGTCGCGCCCGAAATTAAAATCATAACTCACCAAAATTTCGTGCGTCCCGTTGTTGTATGTTCCCAATTCCGTAGCGGTTACATCATAAGCATAGCCAACTTTTAACTGGTTGGAAATCTGTACTTGGAACATAGCACCCAAGGCATCACCAACCCGGCACATAGCACCCAGCCACAATCGCTCGTAAAACAGGAATTGGGCGGTTAGGTCGACTACCAGGGGCGAATTCTGGCTGTATTTTGTTAGAACGTACGGTTTGAATTTAAGAATTCGGTTAATATCAAAAACATATCCAGCCATAAAAAATAGGTGGATATTTTCCCTACTAACATATTCTGACGAAAAGTCGGTGCTGTTAATTTGGTTCTTAATGAGTTTAGGGATAGAAAGTCCGGTCATGAAACGTTCCGAATTGTAATAGAGGCCAATGCCCACATTAGGAAGGAAATTCCGGTTGATGTCGTTGGCAAACACAGGATCGTTGACATCGACGGTCTCTAACCCGGAGAGGCCTGCTTCAAAAAAGTTAACACCACCTTTCAGCCCAAACGACAAAAACCGGCCGTGAGCAAAATCAATACTGTAAGAGTAGTCCAGGTAGGCTCCGGTTTGAGAAATTGGGCCAAGCTGGTCTTTCAGCAAGGAAAAACCCAAGCCCATATGGTACTTGGTGATCGGTGAATGCATAACGAATGATTGTGTTGCCGGCGCCCCGTCAAGAGCAACCCACTGATTGCGAGATATCACCATCATACTAAGCACATCGCCCGATCCGGCATAGGCCGGGTTAATCGAGAGGATGTTGTTCATGTATTGTGTGTACATGGGGTCTTGTTGTGCGTTCACTTTGTTTATTTGAAAAAAAACAAACACCAAGCTCAGAAACAGAAATGTCAAAATTCGCTTCATATTATCGCCATCATCTATCGTTTACGTGTAAAACACGCTCAAATTCAGCGACAAACATAGCGACACAGCGGGTCAGGAAAAACAAGCAGTTAGCAAACCCATGCAAGGGAATAGCGAAAGGGTTGTTGTAATTATCCGTGTTGGATGGCAGGTGGATAAAATTTAACTGCCCGGGAATAAATCGGTTGATTTGCATATTGAAGATTGCAAACGTGAAGGAAAGTCGGTTAAAAAATCGTACAAAGAAAGCTTCAAGGAGAGGATCAGCCTGGAAATAGGATTTATGTTCGAGATGATACTAAGCATTGGTATGTTCTTCCAAAAAAACAAAATGGGCTGCAGCATATCAATGTGGAATTACTAAATTCGATCATGTTTATAAAGTATCAGGACAACTAAGAGGTCCTGGAGAACTGCATCCAATGTTAAAAGGTATCGAAGTATTCACCGAGTTTACAATTATCGAAGAAACTACCGATTTCTCAGACCCCATGACTATTGATTGGCCCCAAAGTGCTTGGCACGATTGGGGCATCGCAATTGCATTTCCAGAGTATGAGAACTATATGCCTGCTGAAAACAAAGCAATGGAGCCTCCTCCAGATGCTTCACATCTTTTTGAATAGCGTACGAATTAGGAATGTAGAAAGCCTCACAACTACAATTTGGCGGCGCCAAATTGTGCCGCCAAATTTCTCCACAATTCAACAAAAAATGAACGTGCTAAAATAAATCGGAATGGGTGCCGGTACGCATGAATAGCAAGGTGAGGGGGCTGTCGTTTTGCTCCCACACCAAGAGCCAGTCGGGGCGGATGTGGCACCAAAGACCGGTATATTTGCCTTTAAGTTTGTGGGGCTTGTATTCTCGGGGAAGTTTACCGGAGCTTGCAAGAATTTCAAGTACCTGATAAAGTGCGGAAAGATCATAGTTGCGACGGACACATCTCGCAAAATCCTTTTCGAATTTATTGGTTGTCTGAATCGTGTACACCGGCTTTCTGTTTTAATGAAGCCATCATTTCATCAACAGAGGCATAGGTGTTCACCCTGCCTTTTCGCGCATCTTCTATCGCTTTGCGGGTTTCGGCATTGGGAATGTGCTCGCGCTCAACACTGACGTCCTCGTTGTTTTGGGCGTAGTCCATCAGGAACTTGATAAAGGTTTTTGCCTTTTTGCTCTTTTCGTTAATCTTGATCGTGTAGATGCCCATAGCTTTATTCTTTATCGCAAAGTTAACACCATATTGATAAAAAATAAAAATTACACCAGTTCTCTGACCAACGCTAGAATACGGTCTTACCTTAGACATGGCCAAGGAATTGTGCAAGGTTGAGAACAAGGCATTGAATCACGAAAAGTTGCAACGCCAAACTTGGAGCCTCCAAGTTTCCCGGAACATGGCACCCAAAAACTTGAAAGCTGGCTGAGGTTCTCGTCCTATTTTTTGGAGAGTTGATTGCATTGGCTAATTCTGCTACGAGCTATTGTGTCCATAAGAATCCGGGGTAAAACAAATCGGGGAAAACAATCTCCGGGTGGTGTTCAGAAGATCTCAGCGAATCGGAGCCACTAAAGCACTAACTAGTGCCAATTACCCAAAAGCTGGCAGTAATGATACTAATGCCTTCCGCACTTGGATCCAGAGATGAAGGAATCATTGGAACGAGATCAATCAATAATCAAGACTGAAAAACATCGATCTCGTTGAGATTATTGTGCTCATGATTGATAATAAATATCAGTTGTGTGCAAGTTGTGTGCAAACGAAAAAATCAAATGATTGAAAAATTTTCTTAAGTTGTTCATTTTCAATGAGCGGGAAATGGGGATCGAACCCACGACCCTCAGCTTGGGAAGCTGATGCTCTACCACTGAGCTACTCCCGCTTATTTATTTTTTGATGCTTCAAATGTAGTTTATTTTCAAATTGAATGATCAGGTAGCAGAATTTTTTTTTAACCCAATGGTTTCTATTTTCAAGCGTGACACCTTCAATCGGAATTGGAAGCATCTTCAATAAACTCCAAATTGCGTTTCAGCCCTTCAAACTTGGTTCGTTTTACGGCTGACTTACGGAACAACTCCTGAAATAAGGGTTTCTCCATCTCCATCCATTCTTTTCGGGTGAGCTCCATTAATTTGGGGTGCGGATCAAAATCCGGCTCCTGATGCGGCTCCGATTTCAGGTTCCAGGGGCATACATCCTGGCAAATATCGCAACCAAACACCCGGTCCTTAAATTTATCCTTCAGCCTTCCATCTAAACCACCTTTTAACTCAATGGTTTGATACGAAATGCAACGCCGGGCATCCACTATCCCAGGCGCAACAATGGCTTGGGTTGGGCAGGCATCAATGCAGCGAGTGCAGGTTCCGCAATGGTTGCGCACGGTTTTGTTATCTACAGGCAGTTCTAAATCAATAATTAACTCCCCAATAAAAAAGAAACTGCCATGCTCCATCGAAATCAGGTTCGTGTGCTTGCCCACCCAGCCCAGGCCAGCTTTGGCCGCCCACGCTTTATCGAGCACCGGTGCCGAATCAACAAACGGTCGCCCCTTACAGGGAGCGACTTCATTCTGAATGAATTCTAGCAATTCATTCAACTTGTCTTTCAGTACTAAATGGTAGTCTTTGCCATAAGCATATTTCGAAAGTACCGGCGCATCATCAAACCGCTGCTTTTCTTTGGGGTAATAATTCAACAAAACAGAAATGACCGACTTGGCTCCCTCAAAAATCAGGCGCGGGTCGAGCCGCATATCCACATTCCGTGCCATGTAAGCCATTTCTCCATGCAGCCCTTGTTCCAGCCAGCGTTCGAAACGGGGCTTTTCTTCAGCCAAAAAATCAGCTTTGGAAATCCCGCAATCAAGAAAGCCTATCTCGAAAGCCTTTGCCTTAATTTTTGCCACTTGCTCTTGCTGTTCCATGTTCTTCCAAACTTTTGCAGATATAAAAATACCCGGTTTTGACCGGGTATTCAGTTTATCTCGTTGTATCTTTTAAAAGAATCCCAGTTCCAGCCGGGCTTCCTCGCTCATCATCGACTTATCCCATGGCGGCTCAAAGGTGAGTTCCACATGAGCATCTTCTACTCCTTCAGCCGACAGGGCTGCCTGTCGGGTATCTTCCACCAACATATCGGCCACCGGACATCCGGGAGCTGTCAGGGTCATAATCACATTGGCCTTGTTATTTTCGTCCACATCAATGTTATATATCAGGCCCAAATCGTATATATTCACCGGAATCTCCGGGTCATAAACTTCTTTTAAGTTGTCTATAATTAAATCAATTCTCGCATCCATAGCTTTTCCTCTTTAACTTGAAATCCTGTTATAAGCAACAGCATATAACTTAATTTGTTTGATCATGGCTACCAATCCGTTGGACCGGGTTGGCGACAGGTGTTGCTTCAGTCCAATATCATCTACAAAATGCAAGTCGCTATTCATAATCTCATCGGGCGTACGCCCCGAAACAACCCGTAGCAAAAGCGCAACCAGACCTTTGACAATCACGGCATCACTTTCCCCTTCAAAATAAATCTTCCCATCTTTAAATTCCGGAACCAACCATACCCGAGACTGGCAACCTTTAATTAAATGCTGGTCGTTTTTTTGTTTCGGATCCAGATCTTTTAAATCATTTCCCAATTCAATCAGATAGCTATATTTATCCATCCAATCCTCATAAATTGAAAATTCTGCTACTATTTCTTGTTGTATATTTTCAATTGTCATGAATTTTAGCTTTAAAGGATGCAAATGTCGTAATTTTTTTAGTAACCACACAATCGAGACAATACTGGAATGGAGACTTAAAGAAAAGAAAAACCAGCCTTCTACTTTTGAATGATTCTAAATATAGCATAGCATTCCGCTAATCTGCGACAAATAATTATCTTCAAGGTTCTAAAAAATTGAAACTTGAAACTTTTAAATACAACAGAATGAATTCAATTATTGGAACACAAACGGAGAAAAATTTACTAAAAGCTTTTGCCGGAGAGTCGCAAGCAAAAAACCGTTATGAGTTTTTTGCCAAGCAAGCAAAAAAAGAAGGACTGCACCAGATCGCCGCTATTTTTGAAGAGACGGCAATCAACGAGCAAGCACATGCCAAACGTTTTTTCCGCTTTTTGGAAGGTGGCATGGTTGAAATTACGGCCAGCTACCCAGCTGGAGTAATCGGAACAACCATGGAAAACCTGAAAGCGGCTGCCGATGGCGAAAACGAAGAGTGGACAGAACTGTATCCTGAATTTGCACGCATCGCCGAGGAAGAAGGGTTTAAGCAGATTGCCGTGGTTTTTAAAACCATTGCCAAAATTGAGAAGCACCACGAAGAGCGGTACCGCAAGTTGTGCCAAAACCTGGAAGAAGGGAAAGTGTTTGAACGCGAAGACAAAGTGATTTGGAAGTGCCGCGTTTGTGGCTTGCTTCACGAATCAAAACGTCCGCCAAAAAAATGCCCGTCGTGCGAACACGAGCAGGAATATTTTGAAATTGAAGCAACAAATTACTAGAAGTTAGCAAAGCAGCCTTGAAAAACCACAACACCTGATGTTCATGGCAATCGTACCTTGAACTAAACTCTGCGTGACACTTTTCGTTTGCATTTTGGCTTTTCAAGTCTGCTTTTTCTTTTTCCTTGCTACTTTTGCAAGAGCATGCAAAATACAAGGCCCATATTGAATCAACGATTCCCCTTTTTAGGGAAAGAACTTCTGGACGAAATTGAACAACACGGCTTGATTCAGGAAATAACTGCCAGCGAGGAGATTCTTCGCGAAGGTCAGTTTATTAAATCCTTTCCACTCATTTTGGAAGGAAGCCTGCGGGTGATTCGAACCGACAAAGACGGCCGCGAACTCTTACTCTATTTCCTGAACCCCGGCGAAGTGTGTAGTATGGCACTCACCTGTTGCATGGGACTACAGCAAAGTAACATCAGTGCTATTGCTGAACAAGACAGCCTGATTGTTCGGATTCCGGTTGATTTTCTGGATGAATGGATGACCCGTTTTCCCGAATGGAAATCGTACATGATGTATGCGTATCGCAAACGTTTTGACGAACTGCTGGATACGATCGATGCCATTGCTTTCATGAATCTGGATGAACGGCTCGAACGATTTTTACGCTCGCGTTTTGAAGCCACCGGCGAAAAGCAATTTCACGGCAAACATCAGGATATTGCTTACCAACTGAATACCTCGCGCGAAGTCATTTCGCGTTTGCTGAAAAAGATGGAGCAAAAGGGAATGGTTAAACTACACCGGAATGAAGTTGACTTCACCGCGTTGATAGATGCTAAAGCCTGATTTTGTTTTCAGTAAATCAACTTCAAACCTATGTGACCCAAGTCACTTCGTAGGTCCTTGTTTTTCTGTTCTTTTGCTGAAAATATTAAACCATGAAAGGATTTATACAAAAACATAAATGGCGGATTGTCGGAACAGTCGTTGGCGCTTTTGCCGGTTTTTTATACTGGCACTACATTGGCTGTAACTCCGGAACCTGTCCCATTCAATCGAATTGGCATACCAGCTCGCTGTACGGCGGACTGATGGGCTTTCTTGTTAGCGATTTGAAAAAGACAAAGAAAGAAACAGCGGATGATGGAAAAGTTTAACCAAATCATACAAGGAACAACGCCCGTATTAGTCGATTTTTCAGCTGAGTGGTGTGCCCCATGCAAGATGATGGCTCCTATCCTAAAACAACTAAAAGACCAGTTGGGCGACCAAATACGAATCCTAAAAATTGATGTCGACCGAAATAAGGAATTGGCCATGAGATATCAGGTTCGAAATGTTCCCACCCTGATGATTTTTCAGAACGGGCAGAAAAAGTGGACTGGCAGTGGCGTAATGCAGGCCGATCAACTGACTTCAGTGATTCAACAAACAACAAGTGCCGCATAGGAAAAGCGAGAAAAACCAATCCATGCTTCGACAAATAAGTAAAAAAAAACCAACGAGCAAAAAAATAGCGCGCAACCTGATTAAAAAGGAAGCAACAAAGAGGGGAAAGAAGAGGGAGCAGAGATCCAAACGGGTTTCTGCTTTTTTATTTCAAATTTCACCCTTTGAGAAGACTACATGGTATTCGTTCCAGCTTTTTGGATGAATGCCAAACACAAATAAAAAAATCCGGCTTGCAAGCCGGATTTTTCTTTATCATTTGTTTCACAACGATTCTTTACAGTGATTTAGCGACTTCAACTTCGTGGAAAGCTTCGATCATGTCTCCAGCTTCAATGTCGTTGTATCCATCAATATTCAATCCGCATTCGTAGCCTTTCTGAACTTCTTTCACATCGTCCTTAAAGCGTTTCAATGACCCGAGTGTTCCGGTGTAAATTACAATTCCATCGCGGATGAGTCGTACTTTGTTGTTTCGGTGAATTTTGCCATCACGTACAATACAACCGGCAATGGTTCCGACCTTAGTGATCTTGAATGCTTCCATGACTTCGGCTGTTCCAAGAATTTCTTCTTTGATTTCCGGAGAAAGCATTCCCTCCATAGCCGACTTGATTTCGTTGATGGCATCGTAAATAATCGAGTACAAGCGGATATCCACTTCTTCTTTTTCGGCCAATTTACGAGCATTCATACTTGGGCGGACTTGGAAGCCAATCACAATCGCGTCGGATGCTGTGGCCAGCATCACATCAGATTCGGAGATGGCGCCTACGGCCTTATGGATCACGTTCACCTGAATTTCTTCGGTAGACAGCTTGATTAGTGAATCAGAAAGCGCCTCGATTGATCCATCCACGTCACCTTTCACAATCAGGTTCAATTCCTGGAAGTTTCCGATAGCGATTCGGCGTCCAATCTCATCCAGCGTAATGTGTTTCTGCGTACGTAAACCTTGCTCACGAGCCAGTTGCTCCCGCTTGTTGGCAATTTGACGGGCTTCACGCTCGTTTTCAAACACATTGAATTTATCGCCTGCCTGAGGAGCACCATCCAATCCAAGGATAATTACTGGTTCTGAAGGGCCTACGGATTCAATCCGTTGGTTTCGTTCGTTAAACATGGCTTTGATGTGACCGTAATATTTACCGGCCAGCATAATGTCACCTTGGTGTAGAGTTCCGTTTTGAACCAGTACGGTAGCCACATAGCCCCGTCCACGATCAAGCGATGATTCTACAATGGTACCGGTTGCTCTGCGGTCTTTATTTCCCATCAGCTCAAGCATCTCCGCTTCGAGCAATACTTTTTCAAGCAGCTCATCGATATTAGTGCCATTTTTTGCTGAAATATCCTGACTTTGATATTTACCGCCCCATTCTTCCACAAGGAAGTTCAGGTTAGCCAGTCCTTCTTTTATTTTATCGGGGTTTGCTCCCGGCTTATCAATCTTGTTAATGGCAAACACAATCGGCACACCGGCGGCTTGCGCATGGTTAATAGCCTCTTTGGTTTGCGGCATAATGTCATCGTCAGCCGCCACAATAATAATGGCAATATCGGTAACTTGTGCACCACGTGCACGCATGGCGGTAAACGCTTCGTGACCCGGTGTATCCAGGAAAGTGATCATCCGACCGTCTTCCAAGCTTACGTGATAAGCCCCAATGTGTTGGGTAATACCACCGGCCTCACCAGCTATTACGTTGGCGCTCCGAATATGGTCAAGCAGCGATGTTTTACCGTGGTCAACGTGTCCCATTACAGTAACAATTGGTGCTCTTGCATGAACTTCTTCCGGTTCATCGTCATCTTCAACGCCATCTAAAATATCAGCACTGACAAATTCTACTTCGTAACCAAACTCTTCAGCAACAATCGACATGGTTTCGGCATCCAAACGTTGGTTGATAGATACAAAAAGCCCCAGGCTCATGCAGGACGAAATCACCTCGGTGACACTTGCATCCATCATGGTTGCCAACTCAGACACAGAAACAAATTCGGTTACTTTAAGAATATTTTGCTCCGCGCTTTCTCTATCGTGAGCTGCTGTTGCTTTGTCGCTGGCAGCTTGCCGCTTATCACGGCGATATTTAGATCCTTTTGATTTTTGCTTTCCGGAAGTCAGGCGAGCCAGGGTATCTTTAATTTGCTTTTGTACATCTTCCTCGCTAACCTCTTTCTTAATGATTTTTCGTTTCCCCTTGCCCCCCTGTTGTTGCAGGCGCCCACGTTGTCCCGGGCCTTGGCCTTGCGGCTGTCCTTGACCTGGTTTGATCACATTGATACGGGAATCGGAATCTTTTTGTATGCGGCGGCGTTTCTTCTTCGCGTTTTGAGCACTGGCTTCAGTGGATAAAGCCACCGGTTTCTTTTTCTTGATGTCAATTTTACCAACGACATTTGGCCCTGAAAGCTTTTCGACATTGGTTTTAATATCTTTGTTCTGATCTCGGACTTGATCTCTGCTCTGATCTTGGCCTGTTTGACGTTTTTGTTTGTCCCGTTCTTTACGCTCGTCCTCTTTTTGTTTTTTGGTCTTTTTAGTAGGACGTGTTTTTTGGTTGATTGAAGAAAGATCAATGCGACCAACTACTTTTATTTCATCAACTTTGGGAATATTGGTCTGAACATCTTCAATTTGTTCAGCTTGCTTTTCTTCTTTCTCAGGCTTTTCTTCGTCTTGGACTGGCTTCTCGGCAGGTTTGCTTTCCTCGGCTTTAGGCGCTTCTTGATGCTTTTCTTCTTCTTTTGGCTTGACTGGCTTTTCTTCTTCTGTTTTCGGTTCCGTTTCCGTTTTCTGATCTCTCTTCTTTATAACGGTAGGTTTACCTTCGCGTTTTTTGGGCTGAATACTGTCTAGATCAATTTTACCTACAACTTTGGGTTTATCTCCTTCAGGCAATGTGTCCTTTACTTCTTCAGGTTGAGGTTTCGGTTCCGGCTTAGCTTTCGGAATTTCCTTTTTCGGAGGGTTCATATCCTTAATCCGTACTTCCTCCACTTCCTCTTCTTCATCATCCTGATCAACATCCTCAGCATCAGCATCAGCATCAGCATTTTCAAGCGAAATAGATTCGTTTTTACTACGGTGACTCATCAGGTTGATTTTTTCGGACTCTTTTTTCAGCGTGATATCACTTTTATACTCCTTTTCGAGCATGTGATATGCATCTTCTGAAATTTTAGAGTTGGGATTTGCATCAATATCAAATCCTTTTTTATGCAGAAACTCAACAATAGTGTTCGTTCCTACATTAAATTCTCTTGCTACCTTACTAAGTCGCGTACTTTTATTGCCAATTGCCATATACCCAATCTATTTTTTTATCTTTTTTTCTTTTGCGCAAAAAACTATGCAATTTTAAATCCAATTTATTTAAATCCCAATAGTTTAAGGTTAATTGTTTTTGATTACTCAAACTCAGAGCGCAAAATCTTCAATATGTGATCAATTGTTTCTTCTTCCAAATCTGTTCGTTTAATCAGATCGGCACGGCTTAAACCCAAGACGTTTTTAGCTGTGTCACAACCAATTGATTTTAATTGATCCAAAATCCAGGCCTCAATTTCGTCTGCAAACTCTTCCAGGTTCACATCTTCGTCATCAGTTGCCATTTCACGATAAACATCTATTTCGTAGCCGGTTAACTGGCTTGCTAAGCGAATGTTCAGACCACCTTTCCCAATAGCCAGCGATACTTCATCCGGTTTCAGGTAAACGTCGGCACGTTTGGTGTCTTCGTGTAATTTAATCGACGTTATTTTTGCCGGGTTCAAAGCTCGCTGAATAAACAGCTGTACATTGGCTGAATAGTTAATTACATCAATATTTTCATTCCGAAGTTCACGAACAATGCCGTGAATACGGGATCCTTTCATTCCTACGCAAGCGCCAACCGGGTCAATACGCTCATCGTATGATTCAACGGCCACTTTGGCCCGTTCGCCTGGCACCCGAACAATCTTTTTGATGGTAATTAGCCCATCAAAAATCTCAGGAACTTCCAGCTCGAATAAACGCTCAAGAAACACCGGTGAGGTGCGCGAAAGAATAATCAGCGGGTTGTTGTTGCGCAATTCCACTTTGTAAACCACGGCTCTCAGGCTATCTCCTTTGCGGAAATAATCAGAAGGAATTTGTTCTGTTTTTGGAAGAATCAGCTCATTGCCTTCATCATCCAAAACCAGGATTTCCTTTTTCCAAACCTGGTAAACTTCGCCGGTTACAATGTCGCCAATCTTGCTTTTGTATTTCCCGAAGATGTGATCCTTTTCCAGCTCCAGAATACGACTGGCCAGGTTCTGACGCAAATTAAGAATCGCCCGTCGACCAAAATCTTTTAACTTGACTTCGTCGGTAACTTCTTCACCTACTTCATAGTCTTCGTCAATTTTCTTGGCCTCAGAAAGGGTAATCTGTCTATTGGAATCCTCAATATCAACGTCCTCTACCACTTCGCGGTTGCGCCAAATTTCAAAGTCACCCTTGTCAATATTAATAATGATGTCGAAGTTTTCATCTGTTCCGTATGTTTTTTCCAACACATTACGGAAAACGTCTTCAAGAACGCTCATCATAGTGACCCGATCAATGTTTTTCAGATCTTTAAATTCAGAAAATGTATCGATAAGATTAATCGTATCCATCTTGCGCTCGTTTTAGAATTTTATAATGTTTTTAACTGTTTTCGCTTCGTCAAACGCTATACGGAGGAGACGTGAGATAAGTTGCTTTTTCTTATGCCCCTCAACCTTTTCGCGCTTGGTGGTTTCCAATTCAAATCCGTCCTGATCTGCTGTTTTCAAAACGCCTTCCAATTTTTCACCGTTCGCAAGCACAACTTCCACTTCCAGCCCGATGTTTTTTTCAAACTGGCGATACACTTTTAACGGCTGTCCCAGCCCGGCAGAAGAGACCTGCAATTCAAAATCGTCTTCCTCCCGGTCAAGACTTCCTTCAATAAGTCTGCTGATCTGAACACAGTGATCAATGGTTATCCCGTTCATGCTGTCGAGCGTAACCATGATTTGGCTGGCCGGAGTCACGTCCAGAGATACGATAAACTGGCCTTCACCAAGTTTATCTTCAATGAGTTGTGTGATTTTGTTTTTATCAATCATAAATTTCGACTAATAAAACAGGGGACTTTGGGGTCCCCTGCAAACGGTCTTTCTTCCAATTGTCAGCGCAAAATTAGCAAAAGGAATTCAAATCTCAAAATATGGAAGTTAACTGACCATCAGGGAATAGGTGTTTGGAAATAAACAGCTAAGGCTTCTTGAGCCCCAGGGAATGAAATTTTTCTTATTTTTGCCGGTAACACGTAAAAAAAGCAATTATTAGCTTGAAAACAAATAAGAAAAAGATCATCAACGATCCGGTTTTTGGATTCATCACCATCCAATCAGAATTCATATACGATTTGATTGAACACCCATTTCTCCAGCGTTTGCGTCGGATTAAGCAGCTCGGACTTTCCAGCATCGTCTTTCCGGGGGTAAACCATACCCGATTTGAGCATGCCATAGGAGCGGTGCACCTGATGCGCCTAGCGATTTCGGGTTTAATCATGAAGGGGATTGAAATAAGCGATGATGAAGCGGAAGCGGTAACCGCAGCAATTCTGCTGCACGATATTGGTCATGGTCCTTTCTCGCACGCCCTCGAGCATTCGTTGGTCGAAGGAATTTCGCATGAAGTGATTTCCTTGCTGCTCATGGAGGAACTGAACCGACAATTTAATGGCCGGCTAGAAATGGCGATCCGGATTTTCAAAAATGAATATCCGAAAAAATTTCTGCACCAACTTGTTGCCAGTCAGTTGGACATAGATCGGCTGGACTATTTGCGCCGCGACAGTTTTTTCTCTGGAGTTACCGAAGGAACAATCGGATCCGATCGTATCATCAAAATGCTCAATGTCTGTAATGATGGATTGGTGATCGAGCATAAGGGAATCTATTCGATTGAAAAATTTCTGATTTCGCGCCGCCTGATGTACTGGCAGGTTTATTTGCATAAGACTGTTTTGTCGGCCGAAAACATGTTGGTCAAGGTACTGCGACGCGCAAAGGAGTTGGTGATGCAGGGCCATGATTTATTTGCAACACCTGCCCTCAAAGTTTTTCTGGAACGAAAAATTACGAAGGAGTGTTTTACCAAGCAGAATTCTGGTAATCAAAAAAATATTCTTGAGCTATTTGTTGAACTTGATGACAGTGATTTGATTTCGGCTATGAAGCAGTGGCAATATCATGAAGATAAAATTTTATCCTATTTGTCTGGCGCTGTTATTAATCGCAAACTTTTCAGAATTAAAATCCAAAACACACCTTTTTCGGACAAAGAAATTACGAAACTGAAAAACAAGATTATAGATCGGTGGGCAATGGACAATAATGAGATGGATTATTTTCTGATTCAGGACTCCATCACCAATTTCGCCTATGCTTCGGGGAGCGATAAAATTAACATTTTAATGAAAGACGGAGCCGTTAGAGAGATCAACGATGCTTCAGATGTTAACCTTTCCAGCTTGCTGCAAACCGTCAGGAAATATTTTGTCTGTTACCCGAAAGAATTGGACATTAAGTAATTTAAACCTATTTTTGCAGCGCGCCAAGAAAAAATATATGAAATTTAAAGCACTTAACATCGCTGAGTTCCTTCACGGTACGATAGAAGGTGATGAGAATGTAAGCGTAAATAATGTATCGAAAATTGAAGATGGAAAACCAGGAACACTCGCGTTTTTGTCTAATCCTAAGTACGAGCGGTACATCTACGAAACAGAAGCCTCGATTGTATTAGTTAAGAATGAGTTTAAGCCAGAACATAAGGTAAAAGCGACACTGATTCGGGTGGAAGATCCTTACCATGCGTTTGCCTCTTTATTGGACTTGTATGAGCAAGCCAAACAAATAAAAAGCGGAGTTGAACAACCTTCTTTTATTGATCCTTCAGCCAAGCTTGGAGATGATATCTATTTTGGGGCATTTGCCTACCTTGGACAAAACTCGAGCTTGGGAAACAAAGTCAAAATATATCCTCAAAGCTTTATCGGTTCAGGCGTAACAATTGGAGATAATACAATTATTTATGCCGGAGCAAAAATATACGACGGATCGGTGATTGGCAACAATTGTATAATTCATGCCGGAGCAGTGATTGGCTCCGATGGATTTGGGTTCGCACCCAAACCAGATGGATCGTATCAAAAGATTCCACAGGTAGGAAATGTGATTTTGGAAGATGATGTTGAAATTGGAGCCAATACAACCGTCGACTGCTCAACCATGGGATCGACCATTATCCGCAAGGGAGCAAAACTGGACAACCTGATTCAGGTAGCACATAATTGCGAAATTGGAGAGAATACGGTGATGGCTGCTTTAACCGGGATTGCCGGTTCAACAAAAATCGGAAAAAATTGTATGTTCGGTGGACAAGTCGGAATCGCAGGTCACTTAACAATAGGCGACAATGTAAAAATCGGAGCTATGGCCGGAGTTTCAAACAATATAAAATCGGGACGAACAGTTCTTGGAGCACCGGCAATGGATCATGATCAGGCATTAAAATCATTTGTGGTTTACCGGCGTCTTCCCCAAATGCGGGATCAGTTGATCGATTTGCAAAAAGAAATAAAAGACTTAAAATTGAAATTGAACAAAGAATAAGTTTTAGAAATCGACTTGGAGATGGCAGTGAAGCAAAAAACTTTAGCCCGCGAATTCTCATTGAGCGGAAAAGGATTACATACAGGAGTACAGGTAAATATGACCTTTAAGCCTGCTCCCAAAAATCATGGATTCAAATTTCAACGGATTGACCTGGAAGGTAGTCCAATTTTAGAGGCAGATGCCAGTTTGGTTATTGACACTTCGCGCGGAACAGTTATTGGGAAAGGCAATGCCCGGCTAAGCACCATTGAGCATGCCCTGGCCGCCCTCACCGGAATGGACCTGGACAATGTCCTGATTGAAATTGACAATGAGGAAGTCCCTATTCTTGATGGAAGTGCCAAGCAGTTTGTCGAAGCCATTGAACAAGCTGGGGTCGCCGAGCAAGATGCTGAACGGGATTACCTTGAAATCACTGAAAAGATTATTTACAGAGATCCGGAGTCTGGTTCAGAAATCATTGCCTTGCCCGATAACGATTATAACCTGAACGTGATGATTTCCTTCAACTCCAGCGTATTGAACAATCAATTTGCTGTTTTGGAAACCTTGGACGATTTTAAAACCCAGGTTGCGCCTTGCCGTACCTTTGTGTTCGTTCGCGAATTGGAATTTCTTTTGAAAAACAATCTGGTAAAAGGTGGCGATTTGGATAATGCCATCGTTATTATGGATAAGGAAATCAGCCAGGAAGAACTTGATCGTTTAGCTGACCTGTTTAATCATGAGCATATTGAGGTAAGAAAAGAGCAAGGAATTCTGAATAACCTGGATCTTCAATTTGAAAATGAATGCGCCCGACATAAATTGCTTGACGTGGTTGGTGATTTAAGCTTGGCTGGAAAACGGATTAAGGGGCGAATCATTGCAACAAAACCTGGGCACAAAGTGAATACGGAGTTTGCCAAGCTGCTAAAAAAAGAAATTCAGAAGCAAAAAGCCAGAAAGGCTGTCCCCTATTACGACCCATTGAAAAAACCTTTCATGGACGTTAATGAAATAAGGGCACTTTTACCCCACCGATATCCATTTCTTTTGGTCGATAAAGTAATTGAAATTAAAGATGATTATATTGTCGGCATTAAAAATGTGACAGTCAATGAGCCATTCTTTCAGGGACATTTCCCTGATGAGCCGCTCATGCCAGGCGTACTTATGATAGAAGCAATGGCACAATGTGGCGGGTTATATGTTTTGCATGATAAGAAAGAAAAATATTCTACTTATTTCATCCGTATTGATAATGTAAAGTTCCGTAAGAAAGTGATCCCGGGGGATACGTTGTTGTTCCGGATTGAACTAACTTCTCCTATCAGGAGAGGAATTGCCAACATGAAAGGACTTTGCTATGTTGGAGATACAGTAGTCGCCGAAGGCGATTTTATGGCACAGATTGTAAAGGCTTGAAGAAATTATTGAAAACAATTATTATAGCATGAAACAACCATTAGCTTACGTGCATTCTGAATCGCAGGTAGCAGACAATGTGGTTATAGAACCATTTGTTACCATTGATAAGGATGTCATCATCGGGGAAGGTACCCGTATTGGTTCTAACGTAACCATTATGCCCGGAACCCGGATTGGTAAAAACTGCCGCATTTTCCCCGGAGCAGTTATTGGTGCAGTCCCGCAGGACTTGAAATTCAAAGGTGAATATACCACCGTGGAGATTGGCGATAACACCACTATTCGCGAGTGCGTAACCATCAACCGTGGTACCGCAGCACGAGGAAAAACAGTGGTTGGTAATAACTGCTTAATTATGGCTTATGTGCATGTTGCACATGATTGCCTTGTTGGAAGCAATGTCATTTTGGTGAATAGCACACAGTTGGCTGGCGAGGTAATGATTGATGATTGGGCCATTATTGGTGGAATGTCGGCGATCCATCAGTTTTGTCATATTGGTTCGCATGTAATGATTTCCGGGGGCTCTTTGGTTCGTAAAGATGTACCTCCGTTCATCAAGGCCGGCCGCGAACCGCTTTCCTATGTTGGGATCAACTCCATAGGCTTGAGAAGGCGGAGTTATAACAACGACAAGATTCGGGAAGTACAGGAGATTTACCGCTACATCTATCAAAAAGGATTAAATATTACGCAGGCTGTTGAAATTATTGAAGCAGAAATGTCGGCAACACCTGAACGCGATGAAATACTGATGTTCGTAAAAGACTCCAAACGGGGTATTATCCGCGGCTATTTCCCGGATTAATCGAAACAAGTAAGATATCAGTCAAGATAAAAGCCCGGGAGTTACCCGGGCTTTTTTGCTACTTTTCTGGGATAAATCTTGTTGGTATTATCGACGTGATGGGCTGCCATTCGATGAACCTCTTGAACTGCTGGTTCTGTTCGTCGCTTTTGAACTTCTGCTGCTCGATCCACCTGAAGAACGTACTGCAGCTTTGCGTGGACTGGATGAGCTTTTTGTACTCACCGACCTTGGTGAGGCTTTCGGGCTGGAAACCGACTTGGTAGAAACAGCTGTAGATGATCGTTTCGGAGAACTGGTTCTTTGTCCGACCGATGATGATCTTGCTGGTCTGCTATTGCTTATAGTCTTTGACTTCGGCGACACCTCGTTTCGTTTACTTACCGACGAATTTGAACCTGCCCTGTATGTCTTATTGCCGGAGGTTTCTGCACTGCGCGATACATTTGTTCTACTTCCCGAAGAAGGGTTTGTTACCGATCTTCCAGGTTGAATTGTAGTCGACTTGCGGCTGTTTCCGCTTTGCCCGGAGATCGTAGGATTTGTTCTGGTTCGGGTCGATGAATTCGAAACCGACCGTCTTTCAGAGCCGGAACTGTTCCTGTTGGTTGAGCTGCTCCTGATGGTTGAAGAGTTATTGCTGTCACTTCTTCTTCCAGAATAACTGGAGCGTGAGCTTGAATTTTGCCGGCTTGAACGCGTGTAAAGCACTTCACCTTTTCTTCTCAGGTCAGGACGAGAATAGGTTCTACGGTAATTTCCCTCTTTTATTCTCACCTTCACTCTCGGCGAATAGGTCCGGATGCTGGAGTAATAATGGTCGTTGTATCGGTGGTACCGATGATGATTCCAGTGACGGTAATGCGCATAGTAATGGTTGTGAAAATTGGAATGGTAACCATAGTAAGTATGCCAATAAAACGGGCGCCATGAATTCCAGTAGGACGGATAATACCCCCAATGCCAGGAAGAGTGCCAGCTAATGTAGCTCGGGCGATAGATGTATCGGATTACTGTCCATGCAGCAACCTGATAAGTAGTAACTGAAACAACACTCGGTCTTCCATTATTCCCAACGTACCCCGGGTTTGGAGTCTCCATGCTATCTACATAAATCGGTTCAACAATGTAGTTTCTGCCATAAAGTGCTTCGTCGCCAATAAGTTGTATGCGAACCGATTCATCGCTGTAACGTTCAACTGTAAATACTGCAATGTCCTGTGTTTCGTCTCGGTTAAGTGCGGCCCGCAAAACAATGGTGTGAACATTGCCGTCCACATAGTCCATCACCATGATGTAATCAACCAGGTTGTCACCATTCAGGTCGAGGTTGTTAATCCGTGAATTTTCATCATTCAGACTTCTCTCAAAATCTTCAAGAGTTTCTGACTCCTGAAACAGTTTCATCGTGGCGTAGAGGTTGAAGTTATCTCCCGGCAGTCCCAGATACTCATCCGGGTACGCCTCTGTTCTTGCGGTGCTTCCAACTGCTGTTAGCAGTGAGAGGATGGATATGATGATTAATTTTCTCATGACTTGATGTATTAAATGGGTTATTTTACGCAAAAAGGATAGACAAAACCTATACCAGTAATTCTAAAAAGAATAAACATCATCTAAAACACCTAAAAATCAACCTATTGAAAAAATGAGTTGGTCATCGATCAGGATATTATCGTGCTGGCCAATCCCGAAATTGCCAAACTTCCTGCCTGGGTGATTGCTTTGCTAGTAGTCGGGGGATTGGCTGCCGCGGGAATTGCCGGAATGCATCCGCCTGGTTTTGTTGCCCAGGTTGTTGCGTTGGCCTTTGGACTGGCTTCTTCTTCATTTCATTAAAATTCAGACATAAAAAAATCCCGCCGATGGCGGGATTTAAGATCTTCAACTGCTGAAATTATTTTAAACTAAGCTAGTTTAACATTTACCGCATTTAATCCTTTTTTACCTTCTTGCAACTCAAAAGTTACTTCGTCATTTTCACCGATGTTATCAACTAAACCAGATGAATGCACAAAATATTCTTTTGAAGAATTTGCATCTTTGATGAATCCAAAACCTTTAGACTCGTTGAAAAATTTTACTGTTCCTTTGTTCATGATTTTAATAAATTAATTGGTTGCAAGTTAGGGTTATTTTTTTGGATAATCACAATCTTTTTCAAAATAGAATGAAAAGCATTTGATTTTGACTTTCTGATTTCGTTTTGTTTTCCGTTATCTCATTGCCATTGGGCTTACCCGCTATCATACAAAATTACGCCAACAAATGTTTTTGATCTAAAAAACCTTCGGCTACCCGAAGCGCACGCAAAGTTCCCTTTTTTTTGTATTGGTGTGCCTCCATACGATGCAGGATGCTCGATAAAATAGAAACGGTTTCGAGCATGTTCTCCCCTTTGTTGAGCATCACACACTCAGCACGTGCAGCCATTGATGCATCGGTAATCTCGGCCCGTGTGGCAACTCCTTCTTTCTAGAGTTTCTCCAGCACCTGGGTAGCCCAGATGTTTGGAATGAAAGCAGCCTCACAAAGCCACAGGATTTGCTCCTGCACCTCCGAAATACGCTCCGCTCCCAGCTCAACAGCCAAATCTCCGCGGGCAATCATTACTTGAGTCAGCAGTTGCCGGCGACCACGTACGCGGCGTGCTGCTGGGCATGGAGGCTCAGTCGGAACATCCGCTGGCCGAAGCGGTGGTTCGCAAGCTTCAGGCGGACGGGATTCGCCCGGCGCCTATCAAAGGCTTTAACAGCCTGACGGGACAGGGCGTGGAAGCAAGCGACGAAGCAGGCGAACGCTACTTCGTTGGAAATAGTCATCTGCTGCATGAACGGACAATTGCGTTGACGCCCGAGCTGGAACAACAAAGCCGGATGTGGCAGGATTAGGCAAAAACGGTGGTGTTCTTTGCCAACGAAAAGCAGGTACTGGCCGTTGTGGGCATTGCTGATCAACTGAAACCAACATCCAAAGCTGCCATTGCCCGGCTGAAACAAATGGGCGTAGCCGTTTACATGCTTACCGGCGACAATCGTCAAACCGCCGCGGCCGTGGCCGCGCAGGTGGGTGTCACCGATTTTAAGGCGGAAGTACTGCCAGCCGACAAGGCCGAATTTATCAAGCAACTGCAAGCCGAAGGTAAGCTGGTGGCGATGGTGGGCGACGGGATCAACGACTCGCACGCGCTGGCCCAGGCCGACGTGAGCATTGCCATGGGACACGGTTCCGACATTGCGATGGATGTGGCGAAGATGACGCTCATCACCTCCGACCTGGAATCCATTCCCAAAGCCCTGCAACTCTCACGCAAAACCGTGCTGGGCATCAAGCAAAATCTGTTTTGGGCCTTTATCTACAACGCCGTTGGCATTCCGATTGCCGCGGGCCTGCTTTACCCGGTCAACGGCTTTCTGCTCGACCCCATGATTGCCGGAGCGGCTATGGCCTTCAGCTCGGTATCGGTGGTGGCCAACAGCCTGCGGTTAAAAGCCAGCAAACTGACCTGATTGGAGCAAATTTCACCTAAAGGTTGGTCGTGAGGGTTTCACTTCAAGTGAAGCCCTCACTTGTAAGCTCCCGTTGCTTGAAGCTCTCTCTTGCACGCCCTACCCTGTATTTGAATACTCTCAGCCAGCACGCTTGTCCGGCTTTTATTGACGGACTCCGCATAGCAAAACGTTTGTTTATCCTCGATGCTTCACTGTCCTTCATGCCGGACGGGCACATCCTTTTCCATTGATGAAAAGGATGCAAAAATCTAGTCAAAGTTATCCTTCTCCCCGCCTCAGGATTTTTTCTCTCCGGCGCACAACCCCGGATACCCGCCAAAAATCCTTCCCGCCAACGCCGGCCCGGGCGACTTTGACGGCCTGCCCTGCTTTCGCCTCACGGCGAAGTGGGGGACTTAAAGATCGAAACTTTTTCCTTGGGTTTTATTTTCTGGTTCTTTAAAAAAGTCCAGCTCAAGCGAGGATCAAAACTCATAGAGTTGTGTATAAAGCATAGCTTGCATGTCAGAGTGCGGATGATTAAATATCCACCCGACCGACAGGCGGGCGTTTGGATGTTTGTCGCTGCCCGGAAATGGATTTTCGGACGATTCGGTTGCTCATTCCCCGGTGAGAGAAGAAAAAGAAACCATCAGGTTGCCCATTTCCCCGTGAAAGAAGAAAAAAAACGGTCAGGTTTCTTATTTCCTGGTGAGGGAAGGAAAAAAATCATCAGGTTTTCCATTTCCCAGTGAGAGAAGAAAAAAAAACCGTCAAGTTTCTTGTCGCCGGCTGAGAGAACAAGAAAAATGATCAGGTTTGTCATTTTCGAGCAAAAAAAAAAAAAGAAAATAATCAGATATTTGAAAAAAAATCTATTTAATTGGTTTTTGGCATTGTTAAATTAATTTGAAGGTTGTAAATTATGTCCCAATAATTAATTTAATAAAATTCCAAAATCATGTTAGTCAAAATTTTGTATTCGTACTTTCGATTGGCCGGCTTAATAGCACTGGCCCAAAAAATCCGTAGTTTATTAATCGCTCGCTTTCCTGATCATCCCATGATTGCTTCGGCGCTTAGTTTGCTTGATGCCAAACTGGCGCTGGCAGTGCAGGCCATTGGCAGCTCGAACAAACAGCCGCTTACCCAAACGGTTCGGGCAGCCGACAAAAAGCGTGATAATAGCTTTAGATCCTTGCGCGACCACGTGCAGGCGGGCCTGTTGCGCGAAAACGACAGCTACCGGATGGCTTGCGAGGCACTGTGGCCAGAGTTCGAAAAAAATGGTTTGCTGCTTTATAAAGAGCCTTATGACGACCAATCGGCCGCCATGGATAGTTTGATGAAAGATTTGGGCAAACCCGAAAACCAGGTGCACCTGGAAACCATTCACGCAGTGGAGTGGAAAGATGAGGTAGAACGCGATATACAGGCTTTTTTAGACGTATCGAAACAACGAAGCATGGTGCGCTCGGCCGACGACACAGTTGTTGATGAAGCGGCTTTCAAGGGACTGAAGATCCCGCTCGAGCTGTTAAACAACGTGCTCAATTCCTTATATGCCATGAGCGAACCAGAAGGAATCCAAGAGGTGGTAAACGAGGTGAACCAATACATTCGCGAAGCCAATACCTCGGCTAAACGCAGATAAACCGCGCGATAAATCCCAAACAAAGGCAAGGGAGCAAAAGCCGGTACTTATTGATCCGATGACTTCGAGTCATCGGATCAATTGCGTTTGGACAAAGCCAACGGCAATATTCATTTTCAAAAGTTTAATCAAAAAGATTAGTTTTGTGTTGAATTCATTGAGCGTCTCACTTCGTCAGACAAACTCAATAATCACGCAAAAGAAAATACCATGACACTCGATATCACCCGCATACGAAAAGATTTTCCCATTCTGGATCAACAAGTTTACAACAAACCCCTGATCTACCTGGACAGTGCTGCTTCATCGCAAAAAACCTTGTCGGTTTTAAAGAAGGAGGAGCAGCTGCATCTGGAGTATTACGGCAATATTCATCGCGGAGCCCACTTCCTGGCCGATCAGGCAACCAGTGAGTTTGAAGCTGTGCGCGACTTAGTGAAAGATTTTATTCATGCCGGTTTGCGCGAAGAAATCATTTTCACTAAAGGAACGACGGAAAGCATCAACCTGGTGGCTTTTTCATTTGGCGAAACTTTTGTGAAGGCAGGCGATGAGATCATTGTTTCGGAGATGGAGCATCACGCCAACATTGTTCCCTGGCAGTTGATGGCCAAACGAAAAGGCGCACGAATTATCAAGTTGCCATTTGCCGACGATGGCCGGCTGGAGATCGAAAAATTGGATGAGCTGATCAACGAGAAAACGCGGCTGATTGCCGTGGCCCATGTGTCAAATACTTTGGGAACCATCAACCCGGTCGGGGAGATTATTGTCAAAGCGCATGCGCAAGAGGTTAAGGTTTTGGTTGACGGCGCACAGGCCGTGAAACACCTTCCGATAGATGTACAAGCGCTGGATGCCGATTTTTACGTTTTCTCAGCACATAAAATGTATGGCCCAAACGGGGTTGGCGTTTTGTATGGAAAAAAAGAACTGCTGGACCAAATGCCTCCGTACCAGGGCGGCGGCGAAATGATTTCGGAAGTGACTTTTGAAAACACGACCTTCAACGAAGTGCCTTATAAGTTTGAAGCCGGAACCCCACACATTACCGGCGTGATTGCTTTTGGCGAAGCGATCCGTTACCTGCAAAAGCTGGATTTAAAGGCGGTGGCAGATTACGAAAACAGCTTATTGGCCTACGCCACCCAAAAAATGTTGGAAATTCCGAACCTGGTCATTTACGGTACGCAGCCCGAAAAATCGGGCGTGATTACCTTTAATATTGAAGGAATTCACCCGTTTGACCTCGGCACCATGCTCGACAAAATGGGCATCGCCGTACGCACCGGCCGCCTTTGTGCCGACCCGGTGATGGATCACTACGGAGTTCAGGCAACCATCCGGGTTTCTTTCGCCGTTTACAATACTTTTGAAGAAATTGACCAGTTTATTACTGCCTTGAAAAAGCTGGTGGTGATGCTGAGATAAAATAGAAATTAGCCTTCTCGCTCCCACACTGGCCCATACTTCCTCTTGTTCCAAAAACCATAACACATTTGCAACGATGCAACTTCGGCTTTTTCGGGTTAAAATTTGTAAGTTTGTTGGAAACAAAATAGAAATGAAAACAATCGTAATCAATATCGAAGAAGGATCCAATGCAAAACGCATACTCGAAGCAATCCGGCTTTTGAAAGGGGTTGAAAATGCAACCATTGCCACGGACGAAGAATTGGAGAACATCTCCATGCTGAAGGCATTGAAAGCAGGCCGCAAAACCAGGAAGGTCAGCAAAGAAGAAGTGTTAAATGCCTTCCCATCTTTTTAAGTCTATCCACCATACTTAATAATGCTGTAATAAAAAACCAAATAGAAGCAAGATCAAAAAAAATTTGCGTTGAGCATTAATCATCGGCTTTATCTATTTTAAGCAATCGAAGTAAAGAAAAACAATCCAATTCCCGAAGAAGTAAGTAGTGCGAATAATTTAGTGTCATGTTTCGAGTCTTTAACAATCTGTGATAAAAGCGAAACCGAAAATATCAAATAGGTCCGTGACCTTAAAAGCATGTTTATCACATCATGAGTGACCTGGCATAGTGGATACTGTCATTACCAAAACATCCCAGATAGCCAGCGAAATGATGCAACATGAGAATTCCGACAAAGGCGGCGAGAGTCAAATATTTTATAGTTTGATTAGGCATAAAATACCCAATATGGCGACAGGGAATGTATTTGGTGATCGGAACAGAGAAAGAAGATCATTTTTACAAATAGGCCGGGCTAACTTTCCCAGCTTCCAAACTTTCGGAAAGGTTTCGTACCTATTTCACTTTGATCCGGAAACTAGTCCATTAGGTCCGCGACCTTGTTCATTAGGCCCGCGACCTAGTCGTTGGGGTAACAAACCTAAGGGTCACTTGATATTTTTGTGGGAGAATTTTGAGCGCCAAACCAAATCATCTGTCGAAATTAATGCTTTGAATAAAAAACCTTATTTCTATTCCCTAAACCTTAGTAGCTAGCGATTAACGTAGAGACACAACCTTATTTACCTTATTTTTTGAAGATTGAATACAACAATTTATACACCCATTGAAGAAATAAGCTGAATAAGGTGGGAGGGGAATAAATCTAACAGGGCTACTAAGGTTGGAAAACAAAATAAGGTTTTGTGAACAGGATAACGCTGATCCTCCACAACTTTTTAAAGTAATCCGAACCTAATCCATCACCTCCACCAGCAAATGCCATCAAAAAAATCCCCGAAGAAATCATTTCCCGGGGATCGTAATTATTTTAGTTGTTTGCTGCTTACTACCTATCGACTCGATTTAAGCCGTAATACTTGCCGTTTCAGATCATTTTATCGTGAGTGGCACAACTGAATGACTACAAATGACTATTGAATGACAGCAAATGACTTTTCTAACCCTATCACACAGGAGGCATTCACCTATGCGGTTTGCAGACAATGGCCCAAGCTTGCAAATTAAGCTTCGAGCATGGCCTGGTAGGCGGCGGCATCCATTAGGTCGTCCAAATCGGCGGCATCGCTCATTTCAATTTTAATCATCCAGCCTTTCCCATAAGGATCTTTGTTGATCAGTTCCGGCTCGTCTTCCAACCCGGTGTTGAATTCGAGCACTTTCCCGCCAACGGGCATAAACAAGTCGGATACCGTTTTCACGGCTTCAACGGTTCCAAAGGTGTCTCCTTTAGCAAGGTCTTCGCCTTCAGTTTCTATTTCAACAAACACGATATCGCCCAATTCGCCTTGAGCAAAGTCGGTGATTCCAACGGAAACAATGTTTTCTTCAACACGAACCCATTCGTGTTCTTTGGTGTACTTTAAGTTTTCTGGCAGATTCATAATGATAACTTGAATTGTGATTTCTTCAAAAGTAATACATTTTTCGAAAACAGAAATCGAACAAAGCTCAGCCTTTGTATTTTTTAAAATGAACTTTACTTAATTCTACTTTGGTACATTCAAAAAATCAGACTGCTGATTGTAATATTGTTAAAGTAGAATTAAATTTGCAGCAACCAAGACGGTAAAAAACATGTATTCAATTCAAATTAACACCATTGAAGAACTTCCCAAAGTGGCCGAAGCGTTTCTCAAGCATTTTCCGAACGAACGGCTTTTTGCCTTCTATGGAAAAATGGGAGCCGGCAAAACCACTTTAATCAAGGCTTTGTGCCGTGCGCTGGGCTCAATCGATCCCATTACCAGCCCCACCTTTGCCCTGGTAAACGAATACAGCACCGCTGACAACGAGCGAATTTTTCATTTCGATTTCTACCGGATTAAGAGTATGGAAGAAGCCCTGGACATTGGTTTTGACGACTACATTGACAGCGGAAAATACTGTATGATGGAGTGGCCTGAAAATGTTGAAGATCTGCTTCCCGAAGAAATGGTGAAGGTGGAAATTGAGGTGCTTGACAATTCGGCACGTAAGATCACCGCAAATATCGTGTGATTCTTTTTGAAAGAATCGATATAAAAAGTAAATTGACCAACTAATTTGTGATGGAATGACTGAAAAAGAGCAACAATCGGAAATAAAATCTTTACTTCTCCCCAAAGAAGAAATGCTTGAAATTCGCCGCAGGGGCAAGAAAATTACCATCGGCATTCCTTCCGATTTCCCGAAAATTGAATACCGGATTCCACTCACTCCCGAAGCGGTTGAATTGTTGGTCTCGTACGGTCACGAAATTTACATTGAGAAAGATGCCGGCAAGGCTGCCAGTTACTCCGACAAGGAATACCGCGAGGCTGGCGCCGTGGTGGTCGATAAACGCGAAGAAGTTTTCCAATGCGATGTCATCATCCGGGTGGCGCCTTTTGATGCCGATGAAGTGGATTTGCTGCGCGGACACCAGACCCTGATTTCGAACATGCACCTGAGCAACCACTGCCAGGAAACGGTTCAGAAACTGATGAAAAAGAAGGTGACTACCATTGCTTACGAGTACATGGAAAATGAAGACAAAAGTTTGCCGGTTGTTCACCTGATGAGCCAGATTTCCGGATCGACAGCCGTTACCATTGCCAGCGAATATTTAAGCAATTCCAGAAACGGGAAAGGGGTTTTATTGGGAAGTGTCACGGGTATTTCGCCTACCGAACTGGTGATTCTGGGAGCCAACACGGCTGCCGAATATGCTGCACGTGCAGCCCTCGGGCTGGGCGTGACCGTTAAAATTTTTGACGACAACATGTTTAACCTGCAAGCACTGGAAGACAAGCTGGGCCAGCGGATTTTCACTTCCGTTTTATATCCGAATGTTTTGAAAAAAGCGCTGAAATCGGCCGATGTGGTGCTTGGAGCCATGTCGTTTAACTCGAATACCAAGTTTCAGGTTTCGGAAGAAATGGTGAAAGGCATGAAGGACGGCTCAATAATTATCGACCTGAACATTGACCAGGGCGGATGCTTTGAAACCAGCAAGCCAACCAACCTTAGAAATCCGACTTACATAAAACACGGGGTGATCCATTACTGCGTGCACAACATGGCCTCCATGGTTTCTCGCACGGCTTCCATTGCCCTGAGCAACGTGTTAACGCCCATTATTATTTCGGTAGGCGAAATTGGAGGCATTCAGAATTACATTAAAAGCTCGACCGGAATCCGGCGTGGCGTTTATATTTACAATGGCATTTTGACTAACAAAGATCTGGGTAGAAAGCTCAATCTTTCGAGCAAAGACATTGATTTGTTGCTGGCGATTTTCTAATCATTTTTCACCAAAATCATCATGGACAGCGGAGGAACCGTCACATTCTTATCCAGCAGACAATCAATCCCATCGAATTCAATTTGATTCTCTCGTGCAACCACCTGCCAGTTATGCTCGTCGAGCCGCATGGCTGTGGCTTCCTGACGGGCATTAAAAATCAGCTGAATGGTTTTCCATCCAAACGGATTCGGATAATCCAGGATGGAATAGGCCAGCACCCCTGGCTCATAATTTTCAGAAAATTGCAGGTGCTTGCGAATCTCATCGGCCGAATGCATACGAAAAGCTGCCACTTCCTTCCGAAGCAGCATCAGTTTCCGGGTATAATCAAATACATCCTGGTACTCCGACTTCAACCTCCAGTCAATCTGGTTAATGTCGTCGGTCGATTTGTATGAATTGTGCTCACCTTGCTTTGTCCGGCAAAACTCACTGCCTGCATGTAAAAAAGGAATGCCCTGCGAGGTCAGAACCAGGGCGAGGGCCAGCTTCTGCATTTTCCGAAGTTGGTCGTCTGTCGCTTCCGGACAACTTTGCTTCAGCTTATCGAACAAGGTAAAATTATCGTGACACGATACATAGTTGACACATTGCCAGGGCTCCTTTGCCCAGGCTTCGTGCGAACTTTCCACGTAGCTGTACACAATCTTTGGATGATAACAGGCAGCTACCACCCCAAATTTAACAGCTTCCTCATTCAGGGTTCGGCCATTCACAAAGCCACGGTTTCTCTTCTCAAAATTATTGCCTTTAATGGCGTCGCGCATGTCATCATTAAAACAGGCGATGCCATTTAACTTCTTAACATTGCGTTTCACCGCCCGGTATTTTTCATCCATCGGGCTATAGTCGGCTGCCCAACCTTCGCCATACGTTAAAATGCCGGGGCGCAACTGATCCAGCTCACGCCGAATGGCATTCATAGTTTCCACATCATAAACGCCCATCAAGTCGAAACGAAAGCCATCGAGGTGAAATTCAGAAGCCCAATATTTTAGTGAATCAATAATGTATTTGCGCACCATGAGCCGTTCCGAAGCAATTTCGTTGCCGCAACCACTGGCATTGGAGAAATTGCCATTGCGGTTTTGCCGGTAATAATAGCCAGGAACCGTTTGGTTAAAATACGACCGCCGGGTGTATCCGGTATGATTATACACCACATCCATCACCACGCCAATACCCTCGGCGTGCAGGCTTTGTACCAGCCGCTTAAACTCCGTAATCCGCGAAGTATCATTCGGATTACTGGCATAGCTGCCTTCGGGCGTGTTATAGTTCAGCGGGTCGTAACCCCAGTTGTATTTTTCGTCCGGATGATTTTCATCCACCGTGTAAAAATCGAAAACGGGCAACAGGTGAACATGCGTAATCCCGAGCTCTTTCAAATGGCTGATTCCTGAAGCCAGCCCATCCGGCGTTTTAGTTTCTTGTTCGGTGAATGCCAAAAACTTGCCTTTGTACTTCATTCCCGAGGCAGGCGATATGGAAAAATCGCGCACATGCAATTCATATAAAACAGCCTCAACCGGGTTATCCAACACAATGGGCTGATCATCTTCCCAGCCTTCGGGGTCGGTTTCCTGCGGATCAAAAATCAGCGCCCGCTTACCGTTTGTTCCAAGGGCTCGCGCATCAATGCCCGGCGTTTCAGCAAGCCACTCTCCGTCATTTACCCGAATGGTGTAAAAAAGGCCTTTAAAATCACCGTTCAGCCGAAGCTGCCAAACTCCGTCTGCCACTGATTGCAGCCTTTCAAGCCGAACGATCCTTCCACCGGTACTTCGCTCGTAAAATTTCAGTTCAACCTCCTTGGCTGTTGGTGCCCATACTTTAACTTGCAGGGCTTCCGGACTGTATTGCAGCCCCAGGTCGTCGCCATCGTAGTGAGGATAGATTGAAAAATCAATATGATTAAATTGCCAATTTCTCATTTATGAAAACAAGCTTTTCCGTAAGGTGATATACGAGGATGAATATTTTTTGCCTTTCGTGTCCAGTATCCGGACTTTGGCCCAGTAAAAACGTTTGAGATTCCGGTCATGACTATGAAAAACACTCAGATCAATGCGTAGTTCATGCGTTTTGCCGGCTTCCAGGTAAAGTGGATAAATTTCGTAGCGATTAATGCCTTTGAGTTTGAATTTGCGTTTGCTCCAAATTTTACGGAAACAAAGAACCGGAGCTTCCAGATCGATATCTTTTTTACTCTTATTCGTAATCTTCAGTGTTAATACATTGGGGCGATATGGCCGGTCTTTCAGTAAGTCAATTTTCAGTTTTCGCCAAGATACAGAAACAAGATTGCTTTTTTGACTTCCCTGTTTCTGCACAAGCTTATTGACGAAATAATAAACGATTGGGATTGCCACTAAAATTAAGACAAACCAAAGTAGTTTATAGCCTTCGGGAGCAACTTCGTTTTGTCCCAATACTCCCAATGGAATAATCAGGAGAGACGTGAAAAACAATTTCTTCATGGTATGAATTTGAACCGGTAAAAATAACAAAGTCCTGCGACTTACACAGGACTCTGGTTTTTTTACTAATTCGCTTGACTGACAGCTCAAAAATGCAAAACGTCCTTGATCTTTTTGTAGCCTGTTTTACTCACTTTGAGTTTCGTTCTGTCTTTCAGAATAACCACGTAGGACTCTTTCTCATACTGCTGAATTTCAGCAATGTATTCAACATGTACAATATAGGAACGATGAATTCGAATGAAGTCTTTTGGATTGAGCTGAGACTCAAGATATTTCATTGTTTTTTGCTTCATGTGCCGTCCTTCAGGCGTGTAAATCAACACATAATCATCCAACGACTTGATGTAGCGGATACGTTCTACAGGGATAATGTTAATCTTATGCCGGTCTTTCACCACAATCCGGTCGAGGTATTCATTCACCGCGTAGGTGCTGAGTTGCTCCAGCTTGTCGTGAGTGTTTTCATTGTTCCCAATGCGTTCCACCACTTTCTCAATGGCAGCCAGCATCCGTTCCTTTGAAAAGGGCTTGAGCAAATAATCCACCGCATTGTAGTCAAAGGCTTTTAAAGCATACTGGTCGTAGGCTGTGGTGAAAATAATTTCGGGTTTATGCTCCAAAAGCTCGAGCATCTCGAAGCCGGTTATTTTTGGCATTTGGATATCCAAGAAAACGACATCCGGCTTCAGTTCATTGATTTTTTGAACGCCTTCGAACCCATTTTCGCACTCGCCAATGACTTGAAGCGCCGGGTGATCTTTCAGGTACGATTTGAGCAGGTTGCGGGCTAACTCTTCGTCTTCAATGATTAATGCTTTTAGTGTTTGTTTCATGCCGGTATTGTTTTTGGAAGTAATAATTCAACTTTAAAACTTGTTTTTTGATCGTTTATCTGGAGCAATTCAACCGATCCATAAATCAATTCCAAGCGCTGCTTGATGTTTCGCAAGCCAATTCCTTCGCCCCGGTTTCGAACCGAATCGCCATCGTAATCATTTTCAATGCAAATCACCACATGATTATTTTCGGTCTTGCAGCTTGTTGTTATGCTCACCGGTTCTGTCGCTTCGTAAACGCCGTATTTAATGGCATTTTCAAATAACGGTTGCAAAATCATATTGGGAATTTGAACCCCTTGACAGCTTTCTTCAATATTGAAAACGGGATTCAATTTCCGGCCAAACCGTACTTTTTCGATGCTCAAATATAACTTAATATTCTCCAGCTCATCTTTCAGTGAAACGGTTTCGTCCTGATCATGTTGCAGGGAGTAGCGCATAAAGCGAGATAAATTGATCACCATTTCATGGGCCTTTTCAGGCGAACTGATGGTTAAGGATGCAACTGAATTAAGGCTATTGAATAGGAAGTGTGGATTAATCTGCGACTTTAAAGCGCTGAGCTCGGCCTCGCGAATCAGTGCTTTAAGTTCTGATTCTTTCTGAATTTTTTCTTTCAGGCTTTGGTAATAATTGATGGAATAGAAAAAAAGTACGTAAATCACGTAGAGTACATAACCGGAAAAGAGCTTGCCGGGAAGTGCTTCATATAGTTCCGATAACTGAGCCGGAGCAATGATTTTCGTGAGAATAAATGTCAGGTAAATCCATATTCCATTCAGAATGCTCGCGCCAATTAAGTGATAAAGCATCACCCACAACAGATCTTTGTCTTCCAGACTATTGTATTTGATAATAAACCAAATACTTCCTCCCAAAATCGGGTACAACACAAAGAAAGTGAAGGCTGAAAAAAATGCTGCGTTCAAATCGGTACCATACCAGAGGTATTGAACCAAGCCATTGGCGACTCCGATAGCCAACCAAAATAAACCGTAGTAAAACAGCAGCTTTTTATTATCGAGAAACGGATGCTTCATAAACAGAGCTATACATGCTTAACCTCGAAACCTCCAAAGATGGTGAATCCACGAATAACAATGGTCTTAGAAGGATCGTACTGGCTGTGCTGGAAGGTATCGCCACGTTTGTCGGTAAAAGCGCCAAAAACAGTAGTCACTTCATTGCGCACATTCCAGTTGAGCGGCACTTTAATGCCACAACCGCCAAACACCGAAATGGAGTCAATAAAAGCGCCTTGAGGGGAGAGCTTGGCTTGCCTAAAATCATATTCAATTCCACCAAAGATGGAAGTTGCCCGTCCGCCTTTCAGGTCTTGCGAATTGATGAAAATTTCGCGTCCACCAAAAATGACAAAATCATCGAACTGGTTAAAATCCTTATCTTCCACTCCCCTTTCAATCTGTGATTTACAGCCATTGTGCCTAAAAAGTAAAGCAGCCCCGATAGCGACAAGAATCAACGGCCAGTATAAACGCCGAATTTCGTGCGGAACATCAATTAGTTCAGGAACCAGAAAAAAGCCACCAATCACAATCAGGATCGTTCCCCCCGTGCGGTTGCCGCCAATCGACGAAAATACCCCAATGGCAATGAGCAACATCTGCCACGATATCAGCATGTCCGCCAAGCTCCAGGGTATCAAATTCAATCGCTCAAGAATCAGAATTCCACCAATCGCAATGAGTGTAATTCCAAAATAAAAACGCTTATTCCCTTTGTTCTCCATAATATTATGTCTTTATCGCATCTAAAATAGTCAAATTCATTTCTTATTCGTCTTCTAAATCGCCTTCTATTTAAAAAGCAGGCAACAATCTCTCCATTATAGAATTTTACTGATGAGTATAATACCCACCACCAGCAACACAACCGGCAAAAACAAAAGCGCAAGAATGCCGGGAATGATCACGAAGTGTGGAAGAAATAAAAATATGGACAAACAAACCAGCAAGGCACCAATCACCCGCCGACCAATAAGCAACAACAAGCCTACAATTAGAATAACAACAGGCCAGCTAAGGCTTAACGCACCAAAATGAAAGATATTCATAAAACTGGAACCGGCTTGCTGCACAGCATACCAGCCCGGCACCCCAATATGCCAGCCAATTTCTTTTAAAATCCAAAGAACACCAACAACTATTAGAACGAAGCCCAGAAATGAGCCGCCCGATTTTCGTTCTTGTGTGGATTGACATTGTTGCTTGTCATGTCGATTTTCCATCTTTATTCCTCCTATTGATTCCCGCGGTAAAATTAAACAATACTCAACCGGTAGTGAAAAAAGGATCGGTTAATGCGGGTGAATAATCGGTAAGAAGCAATAATAAAAGGCAAAACTGCCAGAGCTTTGCCTTTTATTAATCTTATTGAATGGCTTATTTTCCTTTGAATTTGGCCCAATCGTCGCGCAACTGAGCCGTGCGGTTGAACACCAGCTTTTCATCCGAACGATCCAGGTCGACATTGAAATAGCCCAGGCGTTCAAACTGGAAGGAATCGAGCGGCTTAGCCTGCTTCACAAAAGGTTCAATGTAACATTTATCAAGAATGGTCAACGAATCCGGATTCATAAATTCCTTGAAATCCTGATCCTTATGCCCCAGCGGATCTTCATCCAAAAACAAGCGATCGTACAAGCGAACTTCAGCCTCCACATTTTCAGTAGCCGAAACCCAGTGTAAAGTTGCCTTCACCTTTCGTCCGTCGGGCGAGTTACCCCCCTTGGTCTCGGGGTCGTAGGTACAATGCAACTCCGTAATTTTACCGTCTTCATCTTTAATCACCTCGTTACATGTCATATAGTATGCATAGCGTAAACGCACTTCACGTCCAGGCGACAAGCGGAAAAACTTGCGCGGAGGATCTTCCATAAAGTCATCGCGCTCAATATATATTTCACGTGTAAAGGGAACATCCCTCCTCCCTGCATCCGGGTTTTCAGGATTATTGATGGCACTCATCATTTCAACTTGTCCCTCCGGATAATTGGTGATTACCACCTTCAGCGGATTCAAAACACCCATCACCCGTTGTGCCCGCTTGTTCAGGTCTTCACGAATGCTATGTTCCAGCAAGGCCACATCAATCATCCCATCCACTTTGGTGACGCCAATGCGTTCGGCAAAGTTACGGATCGATTCGGGCGTGTAGCCCCGACGGCGCAGACCGGAAATGGTAGGCATCCGCGGATCGTCCCAGCCATTAACATGCTTGTCTTTCACCAGCTCGAGCAGCTTGCGCTTGCTCATCACCGTGTAAGTCAGGTTTAGGCGGGCAAATTCGACCTGCCGTGGACGGTATTCGCCATCTTTCAGCTGATCGATAAACCAGTTGTACAGCGGCCGGTGCACTTCAAACTCCAGGGTACAGATGGAATGCGTGACTCCCTCCCAATAGTCGCTTTGTCCGTGGGCAAAATCATACATCGGGTAAATGCACCACTTATCACCTGTACGGTGGTGTGGCGCATGCATCACCCGGTAAATAATGGGGTCGCGCATGTGCATATTGGGCGAAGCCATGTCAATTTTAGCACGCAATACATGTTCGCCTTCCTTAAATTCGCCAGCTTTCATGCGCATAAACAAACCCAGGTTTTCGTCCGGTGTCCGGTTCCGAAATGGACTCTCCGTTCCCGGGCGGGTTGGCGTTCCTTTTTGGCTGCTGATGGTTTCCGCATCCTGATCATCCACATAGGCTTTCCCTTTCTGTATCAGTTTCACGGCAAACTCAAAAAGTTGGTCGAAATAATCAGAAGCGTAAAACTCACGGTCGCCCCAGTCGAAGCCCAGCCAGCGAACATCAGCCTTGATGGATTCAACGTATTCGGTTTCTTCCTTCGATGGATTGGTATCATCAAAACGCAGATTGGTTAGCCCGTTGTACTTCTGAGCGGTTCCAAAATTCAGGCAAATGGATTTAGCATGCCCAATGTGCAGGTAGCCATTAGGCTCCGGCGGGAAACGGGTATGCACTCTTCCCTCATTCTTCCCTGCTTTCAGCTCTTCTTCAATAATTTGGTGGATGAAATTCATTTTAACCACCGGTTCTTTTTCAGGAGTTTTATCGCTCATAGAAGTTTTCCATTAATGTATAGCCCACAAAAATAGAAAATGATTCTGCACAAAGGGTTTTAAGTTCAATAAAATCCATTTCTGAAAAAGAAAAATTAATTTTGCCCCACTATTTTTACACGAAAACCAAGCAAAATGGGACAAATTAATTTGGAAGGCCTGGAGTTTTTTGCCTATCACGGACATTATCCAATTGAGAAGGAAGTTGGCAATCGGTTTATTGTCAATGTCAGTATTCAAACCGACTGTACGGCTGCAGGACAGTCGGACCGGTTGGAAGATGCACTGGATTACCAGAAAGTGTATAGCCTGATTAAGCAGGAAATGGCGATTCCATCGGATCTGCTGGAGCATGTGGCCACCCGGATCCTGGATAAGCTTTATGCCGACCTCCCGGCGATTGGCAAGGCTTCAGTCAAAATATCGAAGATGAACCCACCCATGGGAGGACAGATTGAGAAAGTAAGTGTGACGTTGATCCGATAGCTAACAATCAGAAAATACCCCGGAAAAACCGGGGTATTTGTTGTCTAACGGTGCACTGATCTACCTAAAAGGAGGGGCAATTTCAATATCCTGGGTTTTGCTCATATAATCCTTCTTTCACTTCCAACTGATCCTGATGAATGGCATAAATCAAATCGTCAGGCACCACCATGCTGATTTTGTCCGCATCATCGTCACTGGCAGCAAAGGCATTCATCACATCAATGGCTTTTCCGGTGCGGACCAGATCGTGCCACCTCAAACCTTCGGCCATAAACTCTTTTCGGCGCTCTTCGAGCAACATATCCAGATCGACATTGGAAACCGCAGTGAGTCCGGCGCGTTCGCGCACATCATTAACGATATTATCAATATCAGGTTGACTTCCACCCGTTTGCAGTAAGGCTTCGGCTTTCATCATCAGCACATCGGTGTATCGAATCACCGGGAAGTTGATTCCCCAGTTAAACCGGTCGGCCGGAATATGATTCAGGCTTAAAAATTTAATGTATTGTGGGTAATTGACCGGGTTGTCATTTTGATCGATAAATGACATCAAAATGGATGAGTCATCCCGCACATCGGCTTCGTCGAACGAGTTGATCAGGTTATCCGAAGGATCAAGACCGCCAGTTCCATCGTTGGGTACTCCACCGGCAAACGGCAGCGTAATACGCGCATAGCTTTCGAGGTACATCAAGGTTGGAAGAATGGTTCCGATGCCACGGTCCCCGGTTGCGCCGTCGTTGATAAACTGAATATCGAAGACAATATCCGGGTTGTTTTCATTGGTATAACTAAAAATGGACGCATAATCGGTCACCCTTCCGTACTCCCCGCTCGAAATCACTTCATTGAGCAGGGTCAACGCATCACCATAGCGGTCAACCCCAAGCCCGGGACCTTCAATTCCATAGTCAGGACCCGACATGGTTAAATAAGTCCGGGCCAGCAGGGCGCGAGCGGCATGTGAGCTTGCTTTCCCTGGCGTACTGTACGACGCTGGCAAATTGCTGATTGCATCCTGCAAATCCTGTGTAATCAGCGTGTAAACTTCGGCTACCGGCGCACGCGGAATCTCCAGCGCTTCGGTAGGTGAATAAGCATGGTCGTAGATGGGCACTTTTCCAAAGAAGCGAACCAAATCAAGATAAAGCAACGCCCGAAGGAACTTGGCCTCGCCGGTCAACCGAGAGCGGGTAACACTGTCTTCGACCTTTTCTTCGTTGATTTGATCCAACACCATGTTTGCCAGATAAATTCCGCGGTAGGATGAATTCCAGGCGGTAGCCATCAACGGATTGGTTTGCAAAGTCCTTTCAAAGTTATTCACCGGGTTCCACTCGCGTACGCCGGTTCCGGGCGAATAAATATTATCGCTTCGAACTTCGGACAGGTACAAATGATTGGCCGGATAACCACCCAACGCATTGTAAACACCATTGACTGCCAATTCAAAATCTTCGGTGTTGTTGTAAAAATTGGCGGCACTAGGCTCTGAAATCGGAGCCAGATCAAGGTCATCCTCACAAGCAGTGAAAACGAGGACCAGATTAATAAGTATTAAACATATTCTTTTCATAATGATTCTAATTCTAGCTGTTAAAATTTCAAATTTACCCCAAACACCATCGATTTAGATAGCGGAAAAGCACCATAATCGTCACCACTATTGTTGACCGCCTCAGGGTTAAAGCCGCCATCATACTTGTCGGCACCAAACCAGTTTTCGGCAGTGACATAGATTCGTGCTCCAGTGATGACGTGAGAGCGAATGTGACGACCTAAATCATATCCCAAAGTAATGTTCCGAATACGCCAGTAATCGTTTGAAAAAAGCCAGTCAGTATTCTTGATCCGTCCAAATACAGAGGGCGACTTTCTCGTTTTTCCGGCTAAATCAGCTTCGGTATACACCTTATCTTCTTCCCATCTCACCCGGTCACGGGCAATTCCAAGGGCATTTTCAACGGCTCCCATACCGGTTCGGTACATACCCCGTCCAAAAGTGGAGTACAGAACACCTCCCCATTGTCCTTGCACCAAGACCGACAGGTCGAAACCTTTGTAGGAAAAATTGTTGGTGATACCCCATACATAATCCGGGTTAGGCTGCCCGGAATAGGTCCGGTCATCGGCATCAATCACACCATCCCCCTGATCAGGAACGCCATCGCCATTGGTATCAACGGTGAGCTGATCAACGTACTTCGGATCGCCGGCTTGCTGGTTGCCGTAAACAGGATAGCCACTTTCAATATCAGCAGTTGTAAGCAAACCATCTTGCTGAACCACATACAGGGTGTACATGGACCGCCCAACTTCGAGAACATTGTGCGTGATATCCCATCCACCGCCAAAGATCGGGGTATTGTTTGGTCCCAATTTTTTCACTTCATTGGTATTGTGGCTCAGGTTGACCATTGTTTTCCACTTAAAGTCTCCCACCATATTGCGGGTTGTTACATCAAACTCCCAACCTTTGTTGAGCACTTCGCCAATATTGGTTAAAGCGGTTCCAAATCCACTTGCCGTAGGTACAGGAATATTTAACAGGAGGTCGGTGTTTCGTTTCGTGTAATAGTCGAATGAAGAATTCACCCGGTTTGAAAGGATGCTGAAGTCAACACCCACATCAAAAGTCTCGGAGGTCTCCCAACTCAAATCTGGGTTGGCAAAGTTCGATGGAACCATGCCGTTGACGAGATTTCCACCATTGCTATAGTTGGCAAAAGTCAGCCGTGCAATCTGGTCGTAGTCGCCTACACCATTGTTGCCGGCAAGCCCCCAACTGGCGCGCAGTTTCAGGTTGTCGAAAAAAGTGACATCATCCATGAACCTTTCTTCGGAAATGCGCCACCCAACGGAAGCCGAAGGGAAAACACCCCACTTGGTGTTGTCGCCAAACTTGGACGAGCCATCACGACGAAGACTAACTTGTGCCAAATACTTACTTTTGTAATTGTATTGCGCCCTTCCGAAATAAGAGATCAGCGTATTCTTCGTTTCAAAAGATGTTCCACTGGTGCTGGAGGCAGCGTTCAGGGTTGGAATAGCATCCGAAGCGAAGCCAGTACCGCTGATACTGTAGGTTTCCAGTTTGAAAGTACTATAAGAATAACCGGCCAACAAGTCGAGGTTGTGGTCGCCAATTGATTTATTATAGTTCAGCGTATTTTCATTAACAAAATTACTCCGATTATAACCCGAACGGCTTGCACTTGCGGTGCGGTTTCGAGTAATAAATGCCGGAGTAAAGCGTTTGGCTTCGTTGTTGTGCACATCAAAGTTGACGTTCGTTTTCAATTTCAAGCCATCAATCAACTGGTATTCTACGAAAGTGGTGATAATGTTCCGGAAAGTCTGGCTTGTGCGGTCCACGTTTTTAGCTTCAGCAATTGGGCTCACGCGTGATGTTCCCCAGGCATAGCTCGTATTTTCCCCAACATTGGTTCCCTCGGCGCCGGTCGAAGATTCAACAATAGGGTTCATCCCAACGACAATGTGGGTGATGGCATCTTTACCTTCCACATTTGGATCCAACTCTTCGCTATAGGAAGGTGCAATATTCAAACCAAACCGCAGGTTATCGTTCGGGCTGACCTCAATATTGGCCCGGGCACTGTAGCGTTTGTAATTCACGCCTATCGCAATTCCATCCTGATCGAGGTAATCGCCCGAGACATAATAATTAACCGTCTCATTTCCTCCGGTTGCTGAAAGTTGGTAACTTTGAACCAGTCCTTTCCGGAAGAAAAGATCCTGCCAATCAATATAATCCAATCCGGGATGGCCGTCCTGCAGCCAGCGATCATCCCACATATATTTTGTGTTGTATTCCCCTGCGTCCAGACCCAACAGCGCCCGTCTTTGGTCATTCGAGTGCGATGAGCTTGCTCCCAGATCAGCAGCATGATCACGAACCCAGAAATAATTCATGTGCTCAATCTGCCGATCGGCAAATTCTTCTGCAGAAAGGACATCCAGCTTTTTTACCGTCTCGTTCCATCCGAAATACGAATTGAAGGATATCTGCGGTTTTCCGCTTTTCCCTGTTTTGGTGGTGATGATAACCACACCATTCGATCCTCGTGATCCATAAATGGAGGCTGCAGCGGCATCTTTCAACACCTGAATTGATTCAATGTCATTGGGATTCAAATTCGTCAACGGGTTACCCCCGGAAAAACTACCACTTGAAGATTGAGGCGAAACTTCCATCGGGAAACCATCAACCACATACAACGGTTCGTTATTGGCCGTAATGGATCCGGTACCTCGAACCTGTATGCTAAATCCCTGCCCGGGCAATCCGCTGGTTTGCTTTACACGGACCCCGGACATTTGACCGATCAGCGCCTGATCCACTTTATTTACCGGGCGTTCATTTAGCTTTTCAGCATCCATGGTGGCTACCGAGTTGATAATATCCGCCTTCTTTTGGGTTCCATACCCAACCACAACAACTTCATCAATACCCATCATATCTTCTTCCAGGGTAACGTTGATCTCGCCCTGGTTTGCGACCGGCACTTCGACCGAGACCATCCCGACAAACGAAAACTGCAGCACGGCATCCTCTGAAACACGAATGGTATAATCCCCTTCTAAATTTGTTACTGTTCCATTGGTTGTTCCTTTTTCAATCACCGTAACACCCGGCAAAGGGGCGCCCGACTGATCTTCCACTCGCCCGGTAATACGCGAAGGCTGGACCATCTCTGCATTGGATGGCGTAATCACGATCAAGTTATTTTCCATGATTTTGTAGGTCAGATCAGCTCCGACAAACAACTCATCCAGAATGTCATTCACTTTAGCGTCGGTAACATCAATGGAAACTTTCCGGCTCAAATCGGTAAACTCATCGTTGTACAAGAAATGAAATTTGCTCTGGTCCTCAATTTCCAACAAAACATCTTTCACGGTCTTCCCTGTTAGCTTAAGACTAAACCTGGTGTTTTGGGAGTAGGTACTCGCACTAACATGAAAAACCGCCAGAAAAAGGAATAAACTTGTAAGCTTCATCGTAAGCAATAATGTTTTTAACCATCTCTTCATCCATAGAGAAGAGCTCTTTTGTTTTTTTTTCATAGTTTTACTTCGTTAATAGTTAAACAACTACTTTGGGACCAACTGCCAAGAAACTCCCAAAGAGTTTAATTAAAACATGCCTGAGATGGGGGAATTTATTCTTCCATCTCTTTTTTTAGTTCGTAGATTTATTCATAAGCGTTTTATATTCTTTTTCCAATCGTTTGTCCAAGGTCAATATTACTTCGTTGTTAATGATTTTATAATTAATGGGTACAGTGAGTCGAATGGCACTCAAGAGCTGATCCAGGGTTTGCTGATGGATGGAGCCTGAAATTTTATAGTCGCTCAGCTCGTTGTCCATCATATACACTTTCACATCGTAACGGCGCTCCAGTATTTTGGTAAAATCGACCAACTTTTCACGCTCAAAAATCCAACGTTGCCCCCGCCATGATATATCTAAATTGGGGTTGATATTCTTTGTGTGAATAATATCAACGGTTTCAATTTTTTCTGGATCAACAGCAACAAATTCTTCTTCGCCCTGCTGATTGGCGCGGCTAATCATTCTGGCTGAACTGCGCTTAAAAGACACTTTTTGATTGGGTTTGAGCCGGATGGTTTGCCGGCCTTCTGACACATCAACGATTCCTTCCACCAAGGTCGCTTCTACCGAGGCTTCATCGGGATAAGCTTTTACATTGAAAGCCGTTCCAACTGCCTCTACTTCAACTCCATCGGCCTCCACTAAAAAAGAAAATCGTTTGTTTTTAGCCACTTCGAAATAACCTTCACCCTCCAAATGAACCGTACGGTCTTCCAGATTAAACGCATTGGAGTAGGTCAGGCGACTGCCGGCATTTAACCATACTTTGGTTCCATCAGCCAAATCCATACTAATTTTGGCCCCCCGGGGTACTTCAATCGTGTGTTGATTTTCAGCCAAACGATTCAGGATACGACTTGATCGCAGTTGTGTAATTGACAAGCCCATGAGAAAGGCGAAGATAAACAAGGCGGCAACTTTCCACAGGCTGTTGATCCGTCCAAACGTAAACGAGGGTCGCTCGTGCCTGTTTGCATGAATGCGTGCCTGTACTTTTTGATATCGCTGCTCCAGATCAAACGCAGAATCTTTACGGATCATCCCGCTTACCAGCCAAGAGTCGCGCAAACGCTGATAATGACCAAAGTTGTTGTGGTCGTTTAACCAAGTCCAAACTTCATCTTGTTCTTCAAAGGAAGCTTCATCTTGCAAACATTTTAAAATCAATTTATCCATTGGGCCGTGATCAGATAATTACAGCGTTCTATTAAATACGACAACCTGAAAAAGAAAAGGGGTGACAAGACCAATTATTTTTTCAGAAATAATAAAACGATCAGATCTTTCAGGTCGGATCGAACAACCTTCAATCCTCTCATCAACTGAGTCTTAACTGCATTCACAGATATCCCTAAAAGGGTCGCAATTTCCTTATTTTTTCTACCTTCCAGGCGACTCATCGTAAATACCCGGCGGCACTGCTCGGGCAGTTTTTGAATCGATTGTTCCAAAAGTTCCTGAAACTCCTGATGGATTAAAGTCTCCAAAGGATAGCCGGAAAAAGAGTCCGGAAAATCGGATACTGGTTGGTGATACATAAAGAACGCTTTGTACTTATCATTCACCTTCTTGTGTTTAAAATAATTGAGGCACTGGTTATAAACCATCCGAAACAAGTAGGACTTTGGCGGACCTTGCAGATCAATTTGCTTGCGCTTCTCCCAAAGGATCACAAAGGTATCTTCTACAATTTCCTCAGATTGAACCTGATCTTTGGTAATTTGATAGGCGTATTGGTAAAGCTGTTCAAAATACGTTTTGAAAAAATATTCGAAAGCCTTTTCATTTCCGGATTTCAATTGAGAAAATAGGTATTTTTCGTCCCGCTTCATCTGTATCGCATTTAAAATCCTTAATTGTCCGCTGTTTCTACTACGAGACATTGGACTATAATCCACCGAGACATTGGACTGTCGTCGTCCACTGATACCACACCTGAATGTAGAGGACTACACGTGCATACTTATCATCTATCAATCAGTTACCATTAAAAGACAAGAAACCCCAGAGATATTTTCTCCCCGGAGTTTCATCAATCTTCAATTTACCCTGGCCTTATTTAGCCAATTGATATACTTCGCTTCCTGCCAGTAAGAAGCACCCCAAGCCATAGTCTTCAAAATCGGGTTTGCTGGTGTAAGTTACCGGCTGGCCATCCTTGGGTTCTTTTCCGGTTCCCTGCAAATAGCCCAAAAACCCGTTGGGATGAACAGCTTCAGTTACCATGGCATTCCAGGCTTTGGCAATGATGGGTTTGTATTTCTTTTTCTTTAGCACCCCATTTTTCACTCCCCAAGCCATTCCATAGACAAAAAGCGCAGTTCCTGAAGTTTCGGGACCTTCAAAATGAGTGGAGTCGTGCAGACTAACTCCCCAGAAACCATCTTCGCGTTGCAGTGGCACCAACGCTTCAATCATTTTATAATAGGTGTCCAGATATTCCTCGCGGTGCGGATCATCTTCAGGCAAGATTTCCAACACACGAACCAGCGCTGCAACGACCCAACCATTTCCGCGCGACCAATAGCAATCTTCACCATTCGGTTCCTTATATGGAGGCAAAAAGTCCCTATCGCGCCACCAAAGCTTATCCTCCGGGTTCCAAAGCCCTTGGGTAACTTTTGTATCCATGTACATTTCGTACATGCGCTCCGAATAGCTTCGGTCACCGGTAATCACACTGAGCTTGGCAAAAACCGGCATCGCCATTTGCAGTGCATCAATCCAGTCCCAATCATCAATTTTGTCAGTTTCCATCATCAAATCAATGGAGGCCTTGATATCCCTGATGCGTTCGGGCTGTCCATCTATTTCATACAAATCAAGGTAGGTTTGGCCGGCACAATGGTTGTCGGCATGGCGGGTTTTTACTCCATTGCGCAATCCCCAGTTGTGCGTTTCACCCCAGGCAACGGCGTAGTCGTAGTATTTTTGATCCGGATTCAGCGTATACAAAGCCATCAAGCCCTCATAATACACCGCACGGGTCCACAGGTTACTTGGACGCTCCCGATTCGTAATCACATTCACTCCCGGATCGGGCCATTTTTTCATCAAATAGCCATTGGTCAGAACCATTTTATCCATGATTTCTTCTTTCGAAGGAAGCTTATGGGCACATGCAGACAGCACCACAAATGACAACAACATAACAGATAACAACTTTTTCATATCAGCATGATTTTAATGTATTTATTACTCTCTAATTCTTTCGCTTATTTTTTCCCTGCCAAGTCAGCCGAACCCGCTAATTTCCGTCGGGTTTTAACACTTCGGCTGAAGAGCTTTCGGGCCAAAAAAAGCTTTCCCAGTCGTCCGGTGCTGATGGATTAAAACCATCAAAATCGCTAACAATATAATCCGCCAGCGCCATTTTGTTTTGCTGAATACCCTGAACCACGCATTTTGCCAGTTCATAAGCTCCGTAAGTGTTAAAATGAGTATTATCGGCCAGCGCCTGGTGCTGCATGGGATAGGTGTTGGGCGGGAAATGTACAAAAGCTTTTTTCGAATCTTCCACACCCAACGCCTCATAAAGCTGCTTACTCATGGCGTTCAAGTCGATTAACGGCAGGTTTTCGGCTTTCGCCAACTGGCGCATGGCTTCGGGATAATCTTCCAGCGTGTTTTCAATCTTTCCCTGCTCGTCAAACTTGCGGCGGTTAGTCGAAGTCACCAAAACCGGATGTGCGCCCCGTTTTCTGGCTTCGCGGATAAAATGCCTCAGCTCGTCCTGGTAGGTCGAAAAAGGCTCCACATGGTTGCCTCCCGGTTTTTGATCGTTGTGGGCAAACTCCATAAACAGGTAATCTCCCGGTTTCATCACGCTCAGTATTTTTTGCAGGCGCTTCTCCCGCTGAAAAGCTTTCAGGGTTTCCCCCGATTCGGCATAGTTGGCGACGACAATCTCCGGCTTTAAAAAGCGTGGAAATAGCTGTCCCCACGAAGCCCAGGGCTCATGCTCCTGGTCGACAACCGTTGAGTTTCCAGCCAGAAAGATCACCGGCAAATCGTTTACCGGTTCAATCACAACCGAGGAAACACAAGGCTTCGGTCCGTTGAATTCGAGGGTGAGTTTGTCATCCCAATTCAAATAGGCCATTTCGCGTGGTTTCCGGCGGATTTCTTCTGTAGCATTGATTCGAGGAGTACGCACGTCTACCACAATGGTTTTGGTCACCACTTCGCCTTTTTTGGTTTGAATATTTTCAAGCATCAAACGGCGCGATTCGGCCTTGACTGTGGTAACAGATTCCCCTTTGGGATCGCCTAAAGTCAGCATAACTTTGTACCGCCCTTCAGGTACATCTACCGCAAAGTAAAAAGGATGGTCGCTGGTGACAAAATCACCGGTCAGCTCATCTTTCCCATTGCTTTTAACCGATTGAACGAGCTTTTCACTGATCAGTCCAAAGCCTTTTCCCGGGCTGTAAACCGATTCTACATCCACCCGGGTGAAGCCTTCTTTTACTTTCCCCGATCCGAAATCAAATTTCCAGCCCGTGGTGTTGTCCTGTTGATCGTCGTAAAACTGCAAGGAGCTATCGTTAATTCTGACTTCATTTGTTTTAACCAGTTCGATCATTTCAGCCCCCGCCAGTAAAACCGGCCCGTAACTGTGGGCTGCGTAAACATTCACCGGTCGGTAATAGTAGAATGCCGGATCGAAGCCCATACCGGTTCCAACGCAAGTTCCTTCTACCTGACCTTTTTCGTTCACTTTGGTGGCTACAGCATTCCAGGCCAGACAAGCTACCGGCCCATAAACTTTGGCATCGACATAACCTCGATTGATGGCGCGCGCCATGGCATAGGTGTAAATGGCGGTTGCCGAAGTCTCCAGATACGAATCGTTCCGATCAAGCAGCTGGTGCCAAAAGCCCTGCCCCGACTGGAGGTTAGCCAATCCACGCAGGTGCCGCTGCAATAAATCAAGCACTTGGTCCCGCCCAGCGTAATCTGCCGGCAAAACTTCCAGCAGCTCCACCATGGTCATGACCGCCCAGCCATTGGCCCGTCCCCAGTAAAATTCGGGATGCTCGTCCATGCCCATGATCCAGCCATGCATGTACAGGCCTTTTTCGTAGTTGAACATGCGTTTCGAGAATAGCAGCACTTGCCTTACCGCATCGTCATAATACTTCGTTTCTCCTGTGTATTTTCCCATTTGCGCCAGGGCTGGCACACTCATAAACAGGTCGTCGAGCCAAAGCGAATTGGGTTGCGGGCGGTTGCGGGCCAAGGTGCCGTCGTCAAACCGGAATTGTTTATGGCTGATATAATCGATGAAATTCGAAATCATCGGATCAAGGTCAACATCCAGCCCCGCACGTTTGGCTTTAATCATGGCTGCACACATGGCCCCGGCATCATCCAGCGCATGGGGATGAATGACCGAGTGCATGGCATGTCGTACCCCTGCTTGTTCTTTCTCCAATTTCAGAAAATAGGGACGGATGTTTTCCAAAAACCGTAGGCGCTTATTGGTGTAATCGGCATAGCGCATGTCGCCCGTCTGTTCGGCAGCTAAAAGCATCCCGGCATAGGTTACTCCCCATTCGTAACTGATCAGCCGGTAATCACCAGGTTTGAATATCGTGTTTTTATCGATTTTATTGAAGTCATCCAGCTCTATCCCGGATGCTTGATCAATCAGTTTCATCGGCGTAGTGGATTCCAGGTAACCGAGAACCCGTTCCAGCACTTCTTCGATTGCCTCCACCTCGGGCTGCCCATAGGGTGTATCGTATTCGGGCTGCATCAAGTGAAGCGGAGCCGTTGAGTCGGTCACTTTTTGAGCCATGGTCCCGACAAGGTTCAAGCCCAACAATACCAAGCTGGTCAATGTAATTTGTTTCCAGAATTGACAGTTCATAAGTCGTTTGTTTTAGCGTTCATTTTAAATTTCATGTCATCACCAATATAAAATCCGGGATGAGGTGGTTGGTTATACCCCACATTTTGCCAGGCAATGCTCAACCTGTAAATGGGGTCGTGCATGAGGGTAATAAAGCGGTGCTGTGTTGGGATGGTCGTCGTGTAAATCCGCAGCGATTGATTGTCTTCGGTACGCAAAACCACTTCCTCGCGCCAGTCACCAAACAGGTCGGCGCTCAAAGCCGGCGTTGATTTGGTGCCGTTATTACTCTGGCAACCTTCGGCAACCAATAAGTTGGTGAGGGTTTCGTTTTGCCAGTCCCACTTCATGATCCGGTTCCGGTCGAGCAACTCGCGAAGCAGGTCACCATCCCACCACACGGCAAAGTTACAGCTTCGTGGGGTTGTTTCTGATATCTTTTCGCCTTGCGCATTCCACAGACCGCTGATGCCGGCTCCAAAAACCCAGCACTCGTTTCCCGGGTGTCGGGGGTCAATGTTGAAGGAAACGCCGCGCCCGGGCCCTTCACCTTTGTCACCACCCGAATCGGCTGCCTTTACTGACGCTACTTTCCAAAGCACTTCGCCGGTTTTCGCATCGCGAAAGCTCATCCCCGCATCGTCAAAACGTTCCTGGATATTGAACACCTCCAACCCAGGCCGCGTAGGGTCCAAATCCGAAAGATGCAAGGCATCGCCATGACCCAATCCAGTTGAATGAAGCCCGGTGCCATCGTGGTCAATGGCTGCCGCACCGTAAATGATTTCATCAAATCCATCGCCATCGACGTCGCCCACGCTCACGCTGTGGTTGCCTTGTCCGCGGTAAGCGCGATTGCCGGGCGTGCCATCGTCACAGTCGAATAGCCAGCGCTGGGTCAGTTTCCCGTCGCGCCAATCGTAGGCAGCCAGGGTAGCCCTTGTGTAGTAGCCCCGACACATGACGATTGAAGGACGCTCACCATCGAGGTAAGCCACACAGGCCAGGTAGCGCTCGGAGCGGTTGGCATTGCCGTCTCCCCACACCGCTTTCAATTCTTCAGGCGTCGGATTTTCCTTCTCCGGATGGCGACTGGCCTGGTAAGGTACGGTAGCCAATGCGGCTCCGGTCAGTCCGTCAAACACCGTGAGAAACTCCGGCCCACGCAGGATGTGCCCGTCCTGATTCCGATGGTCAGCCGATGCATTGCCAATCACTTTCCCTGTTCCATCAACGGTGCCATCGGCTGTTTTCATGACCACTTCGGCGCGGCCATCCCCATCAAAATCATACACCAAAAACTGGGTATAATGGGCACCTTCGCGGATATTCTTGCCCAAATTGATGCTCCACAGCAAGGTGCCATCCTGCTTGTAAGCATGAAAAACCGGCTCGGAAGTCATGCCCTTATGGCTGTTATCGTGGCCACGTCCGGTCATATGCACCACCAGCTCATAATCACCATCGCCATCCAAGTCGCCGGGAGCGATATCGCCGGGCGAGTACCGTTCGGGTGTTTGCAGGGGAATGGTGAGCCAAGGCTTCACATCTCCGGTTTTCACCAGTCGATAGGAACCATCGGCTTCGGTTTCATTTGCACTACCGACGGGTTTTACCAGGTAAGTGTAGATCCCATTAGGTAAGCTGGCAACATTCATAAGCGAAGTGGCGCCGGTTAGGGGCTGGTCATTCAATTGAACCGTAGCCCCGTTTTCAGCCTGGCGATAAACGTTAAAAGCCATGTCATCGGCATCGGAATGCAGCAGGCGCCAGCTTACAAAAATGCTGTCGTTCCCTGCCTGCACGGCTACCAGCCCACGCGATAAATGTTCCATCTGGCGTTGCGCCGAAACCGTAAAGCCGGAGAACAGGAACAGAAACAGAACTATTTTCAAATTTTTCATTGGTCATTGGTTATTTGTAACTGGATACTCGATACCAGATGCTTGATTCTGGATCACTGCAACTGAGACTGAATACTGATCACTGCGACTGCCCACTGGCACTAACCGCTCCCCGCAGGGGACATTCCTTTATTCGCGCGATCTGTTGAGACAAAATCTTGGCATTTAACCGGGCTCCAGCGGCATTGGTGTGCGTATGATCGCCCAGGAAGAACGCACTGACAGCCTCCTCCCCCATCGTTTCGTATTCGGCAGCCACGGCTTCATTCAAATCAATAAAGAAAGCGCTGGTTTCTTCGGCCACTTCTTTTGCCCATTTGCCGTAACTGTCCGAAGCCCGTTCCACTTTTCCTTCCTTCCACCTATTACGCGGAATCATGGAAACGACAATTGGGATCGCCCCTTTGGCTTGCGTGTTGCGAATGTACTTTTCCATATACCAGCCGTAGGTGTGAACCGTTTCTTTGGAACCATCCTCACGCGTCACTTCCTGCGTTTCATCACCAGTTCCCGGCAGCGAGCCCCGGTATTTGGCTTGGTCAATATTTCCGCCATCATTGTGCCCAAACTGCATCAGCACAAAATCGCCGGTATGGAGCATCGGAACAAGTTCCGTCCACAAACCTTCGTGCGCAAACGTGCGGCTGCTGCGTCCGCCACGCGCTTTATTGATAATCTCCACCCAACTGGTATCGAAAAAGGCCGGCAGCTCACGTCCCCAGCCAACAATTTCTCCATTACCACCAGCTACAGTCGAATCGCCAATCAGGAAGACCTTCTTTCTTTCCGGGAAGTTGATGGATGGATTCTCCAGCAGGAAGTCTTTCAGCGGGCAATTCTCAGCCTCATGCAGGCCTTCCACAATCAGCGAAGCCGCCAACACGGCTCCTTTAGCCGACGTATGCGTGTGATCGTGCTCAAAAAACAAATTGCCGGTTACTTGCGCTTCTCCCAGCTTTTCCATCGCCAAAGCCATCTTTTCATTTAAGTTGATAAATTCAACGCCTTCGGTCCGGGCCACCTCTTTTGCCCATAAGCCATAGCTTTCATCGTTTCGCGGCACGCGGCCATCCTGCCAACTGTTGCGCGGAATGGGCGACATAACCACCGGGATAGCCCCTTTCGCCTTCGCCTCCTGAATGTATTGCCGTAGGTACCAGCCATAGCTGTGCACCACCTCATGCTCGCCAGTAAGCAGGTTGTCGATTTCCTCCGACTCATCGCCAATCCCCTTAATCGTTCCGCGTGCCCGGAAGTCGTCGTTGATTGGGCCGGCGTCGTTGTGACCGAATTGCATCAACATAAAATCGCCGGGCTGAAGCCTTTCTAAAACAGGCTGCCAAAGTCCTTTGGAGCGGAACGTGCGGCTACTTGTTCCGCCCAGGGCGTGGTTCTCCACCTGAATCCGGCTGGTATCAAAGAACTGCACCAAGGGGTCGCCCCAGCCCCACAGTCCGCCAGATCCGTCGCCCCGCCCGTTTTTCACGGTTGAATCGCCGATCGTATAAATGGTGGGTTTGCCAGTCGCCTCTTGTTGCCCGAAAGCCAACAGGCAAGTCAATAGTAAAATGCTGATCAATTTTATCATCTTAAAAGAGTTTTCGTTTCAATTTTTATTGATCGGATGACTTTGAGTCATCCGATCAATGCTATTTATTTGTGTACATCCGCTTCAATCTCAAAAACAAAAGGAGTGGATGTCCAATACTTTCCACCTTGCGTAGTGACAAACAAGTGCGTGGGTTTTCCGTTCTGCATCAAAATTTGAGGGCGCTCAAACCGGCCGTACTTACTCAAATGTTTCGGCTTTGGTGGCTGGTCAATGTAGTGCGAAACGCCAAAGTAACTAATCTTCGGCTCCGACCAGTGAATGCCATCTTTAGATTGCAGAATGATCCCGACTTCATGGTCAAAACGCCCCATGTCACGCGCCAGCATGTAGAACTTCCCGTTCTCTCGGAACACATTGCCATCTTCCAGCTGACGGTTGTTGCCCAAAGCCGAATAGTCGATGATGGGATTTTCGGCATACCGAACATACGGCCCTTCCAGCTTTTCGGCAATGGCCAGCCCGTATTTACGGTTTCCTCGAATGGCCGGATCAACCGGATTGACATATTCTTCGTTGTTCCAGCCTTTGTAATACAGCCAATACTGTCCGTTTGGATGTTTCAAAAACGAAGGATTGGATGTGCAATGATCATCCCAGTCCCCTTCTGCGCCCGCTTCCAGCAATGGCTTGTCGGGCCGCTTCCACGGGCCATTGAGCGATTTGGCGGTTGCCAGTCCAATGCGCTTGGTATTTGTTTTCCGGTTCGAATTGCCGATATAAAACAGGCAATACCTGCCGTCAACCCACTGAATATGCGGGTTGTGACAAGTGGTGCCATCCCAAAAACCTTCGCCACGCGGCGCCAAAATGGTTTCTATGTTGCGATAAGGGCCGGCGGCCTCATCGGCAACGGCATGAGCAATCTCCGAACTGTTGATCCAGCCACCCATGCCTTTTTCAGCATTCCAACGCGAAAAGAACACATGAAACTTCCCGTCGAGCGCGACAATCGGGCTGCAGCCCCAAACGTAATAACCTTCCAGTTTGAGTATGCGCCCCATCGGTTTCAGTCGCTTCGAAAACGCAGAAATATCCTGTTCCCGATAGGTTTTATCGCGAATGGAAGCTGCCAATCCGGGGCCACCCGACACCAGCAGCGCCCCTCCAGCAAGCAAACTTTGCTGTAAAAAATCACGTCGTGTTTGCATAGTCAAGTCCTTTTATATTGTGTACTGATCGGATGACTCGAAGTCATCCGATCAGTGTCCTGCTATCGTGCAAGAGTTACCCCCATCAAACCAATAATCACTTCGTTGGCAATTGTTTCCAAAGTCAACGAAACGAGTTCTTTTTCCGGATTGAGCGGAAGGTCAAGCAAGGTGGCCATTCCGCCATCCACATAAATCGGGTCGTTCGATATGCGGCCGCCCAACTCGCCGGCGTGGTACTTGCTCACGTCACCGGTTTTCAGCCGCACCCGCCACGGACGGGGCTGCCGGGTGTAAAAGGCCCAGCCGTCGATAAACAAATCCTGGTCGAGTGGAATCAGGTTGTCGGGCAAAACCAGATCGAGCACATCTTCGGTTCCGTCGGCATAGCCCACCCGGATTTGGCCGTTCAGCACATACGCCTGCATATGATAGGTGGACGCGGCCACCAGAAAATACGCCTTCGAAGCCTTGCCGCTGAGCGGAAGGGTAACCGAAGCCGGATAATTATCCCACAAAGTGGTGAATGCAATGTTGTTGGCATCCTTGCTGCCCGGAGTTGCAAACGGAATACCCTGCGGCATAGTGAAAGTGCCGCCGTTGGCCGCCGCAATTGAGCGGATTCCGCTGTCGTCAATCACCGACAGATCGTTGGGATGGCACCACTGCCCCATGCCTTGCGTGGGTACCTGCAGCGTGGTGTACTCCCAGCGCGGCGAAAGGTATTTGCCATAAGCGAAGATGTCGCGCACCTTTTCGTTAAAGCTGTTTGCCATCGAAACAGGACAATATTCCTGTCCGGACGGATTGGCGGTGTTCCAGTTGATGGCTCGAAGATCATACGTCATTTTTCCCGCCCTGACTTCAATTTTATTCGTCCCTAATGTGGCCACCGGTGAACCAAATTCGTATCGGGTTTTTCCTTGAGCGGGAATTTTTACAGTCCCCGTGTTGTTGCCATTCACCCAAAGTTCACCGGCAAGGGGTTTATCGGTATGATTCTGCAGATCGAAAACAAGCAATTCCGAATCCGGATCATTTTGAATTTCCAAAGGCTTCACCACCTCCAGTTCGACAGGAAGCCAGAAGTGCATTTCGCCCGATGAAACCTGAACAAACAAGGTTTTATTGCCTTCTTCAGCCGAAACGGTCCCGATCAACGCCCCTTTCTGGATTTGCGGATTTTTAAGTACTGATTGCGGATCGTATATTTTTTCAGACAGGTACGGCAGTTCAAGATTGAGCGTTTCACCACGGGCAATTTTAGCCCCTACTTTCTCAGTTTTCAGCGCCTCTCCTGCCCATTCAATTTCAATTTCGTAAGCCGGGGCCACTCCGGCATCAATCCGAATTCGCGGAAACGAAATTGATTCATCAACCAACTCATAGCCCGTGTCGCGCCCATTCACCCGGATCGATTGCACCCTGTTCAATGGGGCCTTTACTTCCAGCAACAGCCGGATATCTTTTTTCAGTAGGTTTGGATTGATCGTGTAGCTATCGGTACTTCCTTCGCGTTTAAAGGAATACGCCATATTTCGGGTTTCGATCTCCGCAAAATCCCAATCCGAAGGAAATCCGGGGCGAATGGTCAGTTGGTTGTTCATCAGGTCGGGAATGATGCCGTACATTCCCTGCACCAAAGCGCGAACCGCCATGGACACCGGGTCGGAAAAATCGCGGTAAGTTTCTCCGCGGGCGGCATCGTAAAACGAGATCTGCGTGATGTTGCCCGGCCCGGAACCCAGGTACATGGCATCGAGCAGCGCCCCTTTGTAGAGCTTGAAAGCTTCGTCGGGCCGGCCGGTTTGCCAGTAAGCCAGCGAAGTATGAACGATCTCGGCAAAAGCTACATTGTTGATCGACCACTTATACGGCTGCCAGTTGGTGGTTGCCACCACGTGATTGGTCGTGTCGTCCAGCCCTTTGGCCAAAACCGGGATGTGCGGCAGTTCCGTGTCGACGTAGCGGGTCGCCTGGTACGCTTTAAACGGATCGTGAACATCCGAGTCAATCGCATGATAAATGGTCCATGCCGCAGCGTTGTCGTGCCGCATGCCATGCCCCATATTATCCTTGAACTCGGCCCACCAGCCTTTTTCTTCTATCCAAAGCTCGCGGTTCATGGCTGTGAGAATCAGCTCCGCCTCCTTTTCGTATCGTGAAGGATCTTCTCCCAATTTTTTGGCAATCTCTGCCGCCATTTTGTTGGCGCGGCAGTTATAAGCCGACGAGTGGGTTGCCTTGCCGCCATTGTACTGCAAGGCGTCCGAAGCCCAAATACTGCAGTAACCGTCGTAAAGGCCGTCGTTGTCCGGATCAAAGGTATTCTTCTCCCAGGCGATATGGCGCTTCAAAGCCGGAAAGATTTCGCGGGCATAATCCATGTCGCCGGTCCAGTTCAGGTGACACAGCAGCTCGTCGAAAAAAACCAGGTTCATGTCGTAGTGGTGCATGATATCCGTCCGGTTGGGACTTCGGCAGATGTAACCGTTGCTGTACATCGGCGTTCCCCACGTTTTGGCGGCGCGCGCCAGGTTTAGCTCTTCATCCTGCAAGTGCGGCAAAGTCACCGGCACATCGGTCACCTGCGAGTTGATGTAGCCGTTGAAGTGCGTTCGCGCCCGGTCGTGCAGACCAAGCAGATCGGCCAGGTAAGCCGCACGCCACCCGGTAAGCGGCATTCGCCAGCCAATGGCGCCGTGCAAATAGCCCGGATCTTCCCACACCGCATCTTCTGCTCCGGAGAAAATTCCCCCCAGCGTATTCAGGTACGGATCGGGCGTTCGAAGTTTAAGGGTCGAAGCAATTTTTTCACGATAAGCTAGCCCTTTGCCAAAAGCGTCGGCCAGTTCATTGTACGCAAAAGGCGCACGGCTCTTCGGGTTATGCAATTCGATGTAAAACGGCTCCGCATCAATTTCATATTCGGCAATAATTACCGGACGGGGAGATTTCTCCGACTGAAGCAACTGTTCCAGATCGTCAATTTGGTTGCCATCGGCTTCGCGAATGTTCGTTCCTACGGGAAACGTGGTAGTAATACTTTTCGAATCCTCATAAACCTTCGATAACGGAGCATTCTGTTTTTCCCGGCTTTCGGTATTTTCATTCGTGTCGTCGGAAACCGGGTTGGACGGATGTCCGTACCAAACGCTTGCCTGATGTCCGATGATTTCGAAAATATTCCCTTGGCAATTGCCCGGTTTGATGTAGAAACTATCTTCCGGGTCGGCCCCCAGATCACCTTCACGGCTATATCGCTTGTTATTGGCTCCTCCGTAGACCCACTGAATTTTGGTCCCTTCGGGCAACTGGTCAACGGTATAACGTACAACCAAACCATCGCCGTCGGACAAAGCCACTGCATCAATGGTTAGCGTGCCATTTCCTAATAAGTTCTTGTCTTTCAAAATATAAGTACGCTGTCCCGATTTAAAACGGGACTCGACAGACTCCAGATCACGAATCCAGCTTTTCCCAAACGGTGTGGAAATAGCCATGTACACGCTTCCTCCCAGGTAGGGCATGTACAGCCCAAATTCGGGAAAATCACTTGTCTCGAAACGGAAGCCGGTATTGGTTCCATAAATAGCCCGGGAGAAGCGTTTGTCACCGTTATGAATGACAAACGCTTCGCCATCTGGCTTGTACCTGAGCTCCCGCTCTTTTCCCTGCCACCAACGGGCAGGATCGATTGGTTGCGCGCTAACACCCCAAACAATTGCAGCAAATAGTATGGTTACAAAAAGATTCCGCATCATCTAGTTTCGTAGTCCGAAATAAAAATATAAGGTTCGCTTTACGGGTTTGTCCATCACGTTTAGCTCGCCCGCCGGGCCAAGGCTTTTTGTGTCGTTGCTGATCCCCATCGCCAGCTTGGTCCCGACCGGGGGAATGCCATCCAAAAAGGAAATGTTGCCGGTTGGCAAGGCCGGGTAGTTTTTGGGGCCAGAGATTCCGTAGAAATCAAACAGGCGGACAAACAAGTCGTCTTCCTGCGCAACCATGATAAACTTACCATGCACGGTGTTAAATTCCATCCACGACACATCGGCATAATATCCCTTAAACTGCGGGTATTCCCAGGAATTATCGCCTGGCAAAATATTGTTGTACAGCCGTTGATAAACATCCAAAGTGGCACCCTGTAGCCGGTTTTTCCACACGTGCGTGGGTCCGCGCCCCAGCCACTTGGCGCCAATTACGTCCGACTCGGGAAAGTCGAAGCTGACACCCGTAAAATATTGTTCGCCATCCACCTGGTATTCGTAATCCATTTGCAGCCAGCCACTGTTGTACATCGTCCAGTTCACTTCTTTTAAATCACCCAAATAGGTCATTTTTACGACGTGAGAATGGGCTGTTTCCTCATGCGAAACGCTAATCAATTCAGATTCGCCGCTCACCAGCACCGGTCCGTTATTAAAGGGAATGGGCAGCCCAAAATCATTTTGAACAGACACCAAAAGCCCGGTGTTGGTATTGAAAGTCACCGCTATTCCGGACGCTTTCATTGTTAGTAAACTATCGTTTTCGGTCACTTCCACCTTCGAACTCAGCTTGTCATCTCCGGCCTGCTGCTCAATGGGCAAAATGTTATCCTCCTCAATTCCCTGGGCCTTTAGCTTTTTCAGCCGTTCCTTCTCCGCTTCGCTCAGTTCCTTTTCAACCAGTTGCACCACCGCATTGGTGTTGCCATCGGTTTTCCAACTCCAGCAGTAAATTTCGTCGCCCGAAGGAGCAAAAGCGCGCAACAGCAGGGCATCATATTGTTGGTAATCTTCCGGCAGTTCCAGCTTCAATTCTCCTTTTTGAACCGGGGCAATATCCGGGCTTTCGGCTTTCCCTTCTTTCATCACTTCTTGATAGACACCCCGCTTTTCGGGTAAGCTGAAGTTCACCAACTGCCATTCAAAGCGAATGGCCTTAAGGTTGGTAAAATGGTGACGGTTTTCTATCGGAACACGTCCATCAAATCCGGCTGGCAGTTTGTCCAGCGCAATCTTCACCGGACTGTAAATTTCGCGCATGGCATAAAAACTGCCTTCTTTTTCACGGTGCGGGCCGACCAGTCCGTCCGGCGCATTCACGCGGTTGGCATCGATCGTACCATCCAGGTCGGTACGCACCAAACCTTCGTCGGCCAGCACCCACGAGAAACCGCCGGCTGCCCGTTTCGAATGCCAGAATAATTCCCAATAGTCAGCCAGGGCAGCGGCGCCACCGCCATCATCCTGGGCATGTAAGAACTCGGTTGGCATGTAAATCAAGTCGCCTTCCAATATCCTTTTTGAACTGTAATACGTTTCGTAGTGATTGCAATCAATACCATTGTGATCGTTACCCGGACGATGGTGCGCATGAATGACCGGACGATTCGAAGGATCATAAATGGCATAATCGTCATCCAGTTCCTTGTTGGTTCCGCCTTCGTTTCCGTTGCTCCAGAAGATAATGGACGGGTGATTTACATCGCGGATCACCAGTTCGCGAACCAGTTTGCTCCCCGATTCGGTGTCGTAAGCGTTTTGCCAGCCAGCCAGTTCATTCAACACAAACAAACCGAGCGAATCGCAGTAATTCAGAAAAGCCTTATCGGGCGGATAATGCGCGCAACGCACGGCATTCATGTTCATTTCCTTGATCAACCGAACATCATTCAAATCGATGGTGGCATTGACGCTGCGCCCGGTTTCGGGCCAAAAAACGTGGCGGTTGACGCCTTTCATCTTCACTTTGGTGCCGTTGACATAAATTCCGTCACTCTCACGGATTTCAATGGTTCGGAAACCAAATTTCTCACTGAGCTCGTAAGTGGTTTTATTACCGTTTTTCAGACTCACTTTCACCGAATAAAGGGTGGGAGTTTCGGGTGTCCACTGCTTGGCCTGAGCTACCTGGCAAGTCATGGTGACCAGTGAATCACCGGCACCGGCTTTGGTTTCGCAGCTCTGCACACGGTTCCCTGCTGCATCGAAAATTTCAGCCAGAATGGTTTGTCTCTTTTCCAGATTCACCGGAAACACGTCCATCGAGAAACTGCCGTCAGCCTGGGCATTAATGGCTACACGGTCGATGAATTCTTCGGGCATCGCTTCGAGGTAAACCGGGCGGAAGATTCCGCCAAAGATCCAATAGTCGGCAAAACGCTCGGCCCGGTTCACGGAGTGGTTGGACGACATTTTATGAACCGTCACTTCCAGTTCGTTCTCCTGCCCGGCTTTCAGCTTGTCGGAAATATCATAGCGGAAACGGTAAAACGATCCCTGGTGAACGGGGCCAGCCAACTCGCCGTTAATTTTCACTTCGGTGTCGGTCATCGATCCTTCAAAGACAATAAAAATGGTCTTGTCCTTCCAATCCTGAGGAACAGAAAACTGATGTTTGTAAATTCCTGTTTCATCGGAAAACTTAAACTTCTTGCCGTAGGTCCGGTAGTCGCGGCCATAGTCGTATTCGCCAAAACCCTGCTGTTCCCAGTGCGACGGGACTTCGATGGTACTCCAGACGCCACTGTTCCGTCCCGAAGTACACTGAAAATCCCAAGTGACCGTGTTCTCATTGTCGGTCCCGGAAAGGTATTGGACTTCCTTTTGTTGGTGAGAAGCCCAGGACGTCAGTCCAGCCAGCAAAATTAATGCGGTTGTCAGTAGTTGTTTTGAGTAGCTCATAATCTATTGTTTTTTTCAGGATCTTTACACTATCATCGTGATGCGGCGCATGAAACCATTTCTTTATCAACAAACATTGGTGAATGCGCCTTATTATTTAGCATTGTTCAACCCCGGGTTACGCTCCGCTTACCCGGGGTCATCAATATTTTACCCCTTCGGGGCAAAGCCTCTAAAACACTGGTTTAATGTCTTCCCATTTCACGTTCCACTTGCCATCTTTGGGGAATCCCGGGTTTTCCGTTTCCGAGCCTTCCCATCCGGCGCACATCATGCCAATGGTGGTCAGCAGGCCACCGTTGCCCGGCAAATAAATACGCAGGCGTTCGCTCTGATAGTTGTGCCCGTTGCGCAGGTAGGTGTTTTTCTGAACATCTTTCAGCAGAAAGTCCAAAGCCAGTTCGGGCTCACCCAGCCTCACTGCCGACATGGCTGCCATCGGGTAATCCCATCCCCAAGTCGAAGGCCAGTCCCAGCGCTCGGCAATGCGATGCATGGTTTTGCGCATCACCTCGAGATCCAGTTTGTCCCAGGCTGGCAAAATGCCATAAGCACCCAAAACCATGGGGTGATCTTCCATCAGTTTCCTATTGGTGTACGATTCGGTCACACCTTCAATCCCCAGGTAAACCCCGTCAGCCTGATCGGGGACAGCCAGTTTTAAACGGACATCCTCCCATTGATCATTCGGCTCCAGTTGCAGCCGATCTTGCCACTGCCGGGCAGTTGTCAGCCCCCAGTACCATTGTGCCAGCTCAAAAGGCGGGTTGGTTGTGGTTTCGCGCGACCAGTGCTCCTGCGCAGGGATAAGCGGCGGCGCCAAATCGTACTGCTGTTTCGCTTCGTTCCACACGGGAAAGTCGCCCATAAAATCGGCCGTGGCAAAAACCAAGTCCTTGTATTTGTTCAACGTTTCTTCCGTTGGATTAGCCTGATACATTTGCTCGGCAAACCAAATGATGTGAGGCTGTTGCCAAATCAGGTAGGAGCCGACCGACGAAGGGCTGTTCTCGCCATCGGGCCCCAGCATTTTTTGCCAGCGGACACCTTCGTATCCCTGGTCTTGTGCGGTTTGCAAGGCCTGCCCGTATAAATCGTTGTAACAATCCAGTTGTTTTTCGATGAGGTGTTCCCGGTTCCACTGCGGAAAATGGGCGATGTGCCACCAGTGCATTTCGAGGTGATACTTGCCATACCAGCTGTTGTAGGTCAAGCCCGTTTCGGCAGGAGGCAACGAACCGGTACTTTGTATCTTGATCAGGTATTGCGAAAGGATGGTGCGCCGTTCCAGCTCTTGTGCCCGGGGATCGGTACATTCCGAAAAATCGATCATCCCTCCGTTTTCCCAATAGTTTAGCCAAGCCTGTTCGTTGCTTGTTTTGGTTGATTCGAAATCAGCCAGAGCTGTTCCTCCAACTTCCAGAGCAAACAAACAGTTGAATTCAAACACTTCTTGCTCTCCGGGTTGAAGCACAAACTGATGTTCATCTGTTTTGGCAACAGAACCGGACCCCTTCCACGCGATGGCTACTTCGTATTGATCGTTATCCAGCGTACGATTGATGAGCACTTGATTGGATGAGACTTCGGTTAAAACCGACTGGTGTTTTTCGGGTGAATCAAAGTCGTACCCTTCGTGGGTATTTTCGGCCACTCCAAACGGGAATTTCCATTGCACAGCCAGTTTTCCCTCGGCGATCAGGGGTGATTCAATTCTGGCTGAAATCTGGTCCTGATCCTGATGACAAAGAACTTCAACGGTTACCGGCTGCCCGTCAAACTCAAACGAACTGCTGATTTTCCCCGTCCACATGTCCAGGTGATGTGTGGCCTGTTTGATGTCTTCCAGTCGCGCAGTTTCACCTTCGGAATTGGTCAGCACAAGTCCAATCATTCCCAAATGCAAGCGGTGCGGGTTTTCGCGGAAATAATCGCAGGCAGCTTGCGCCCGCGGGCTATCTTTCAATTGATGACGGTAGGGCACTTGCCGGCCTTCAACTTCAAAATATTTGAGCGTTTCAGAGCGGTCAAAACCCTCCGTATTGGGGTTGGTATGCCAGCCCCAGTTGGATTGCGTGCCCAGCGGAACGCCATTTTCATAGTCGGCGTAAAAGGTTTGCAGCCCGGTCAGGTCGGTGGTAAAGGCAAACTCACCATTTCCGATTGAAAGGGAGGCCAGCGAGTCGAAGCCTTCAACCAACACATTGTTGCGCGTAACCACGCTATGCCGGTCAATTTTTTCAGGCTCATTTTTTGATTGACAACTTGTCAACAGAACAACAGAGAGGATCGATAAAAGAAGAATTCGTTGCTTCATGCTTATTGGGCTTTTAGTTCTAAAGGTGTTAAACTTACCGGGCCAAGCAGTCCTGATGGGAGCGGCTCCCAGTGTGCAGCGGTAAACACCCCGTCGGGACCAATATTCTCGCGCTTGTTTGCGGCAAAGTTGATGTTGTAAAATTTCTTGTAATTCACGCCGTTTTTATCCATATCGATGATGCGGTTGGCCATCAGGTTCGACACCTTCACTTCCAGTTCGTTGGTTTCTTCCAACAAGTCCCGATCAATGCTTAGCTGATACGTTGTACCAACCAAGGTTCCCAGTTTTTCGCCATTCAGATAGACCGAAGCTGATTCGTGCACTTTACCCAAATCGAGCAAGTAAGCAGAAGCTTCGGTCTGTGGTCTATCAAATGAAATTTGGTAGTTGGCCGTTCCCGAGAACTTCTTCAATTCATCCGATTGTTCGGTCCACGAGGTTAAAGCAGTGGTTTTGTAGGAAGTTGGCAAAGTGGGGCCGCCCTTTTCGAAAGCAACCGTCCATTCGCCATCCAATTCAATTTTTCCTGAAACCGGGGTCATTATCGGATAATCATCCAACTGAACCTTGTAGGGATACCATTGCAGAATGAGAGTTTCGCCCGGCGCCAACTGCAAATAAACCTGCGATTGATTTTCATCGCCTTTCTGAACACTGGCTTTTCCTTTGGTGCGGTTCATGGGGTTAAACCAGGCTGCGTGTTCTCCCGAAGTTTGCAAAGTCACCCACTGGTCAACCGGTTGGCCGCTCCAGTTGGTAATAAAATAACAGGTTCCATCCACCCGTTTCACCCGGTTGTACCACAAACCAAGCTGTGCCAGTTCTTCCGGATAAACATCCACCATCTCCAGCATATCTTCCATATCGTCACACAACAGAAAGTTTCCATCGCCCGTACTAAAAACCGACAGGTTCATCACCGGATTGAACTGCATGGATTTCACCAAACGTTCGTAAGCTTGCTGCCGGTTCTTCAAATCAGCCATGCCGGGCACATCGACTGGCAGCTGTTCCTGAAACACGATTGTCGCACCGGCTTCAGCCAGTGCAAGCAATTTTTCCATCGTTGCCAAAGGCATGCGTTCACACTTCGGCACAACAATGGTTTTATAAGTGGCGCCCGGCGCTTTAATCAGTTTGTTTTGCGCAGTCAGTTTCTGGATTTGTTTATCCGAAATATAATCGAACGAGTAGCCTTTGGCCAGAAATAATTCGCTAAGTTCCCGGGTTAGCGGTTCCTGCGGTTTTCCAAAGTGAGCGAGCATGCTTCGCCCTTTCTGTGACCAGGTGTCGTAGATCGGAAAATAAAGTAAAATGTCGTTATTCGGAATCGACTTTTGCATGAACGACTGGCAATTGGTGACGTAATCGTTCAAGGCTTTCATGTCGGGCCACCAGGAATTGGTGGGTGCAAAATGCACAGCCGCGTAAAACAACCAGCCCGGCCATTCTTCTCCCTGGGGAGAATATGGCGTTCCGTGATATACAATGTGGTTGACACCATGTGCCAGGTAGCGGTCGAGATTTTGTTTGGCATCGCCCAGGTTCGCCAGGAAATGCTCATCAAGCCAGGTTGAAGCCTCGCAGGCAATAAGCGGTTTGCCCGAAACATGTCCGGCCGAGGTGGCCATTTTGATCCGCATGGGGTTGAGCCCTTCGGTTTCGGGGATGTGGCTGGCATCGTACAAATCCAAGATATTGGCAGGCGAACCATGCGCCTGGTTACGGACAAGCGCGTTGTGCGACTCGGCCCAACTGGCCCAGACTTTGGTAAATTCATCGAGCAGTAAATCCGAGATTGTTTCGCGGTAATCGCAAAGGACCCGGCTGTTTTTCTCTTCCGAATCGTTGCCAAACAAGGCCGGCAAATAGTTTTTCAGATCGTAACCACGGCGGGCTTCAAATTCTTCGAAAAAGCGGGGTGTCCAGTTCGCTTCGCCACTGGCATCGTCCACTTCGTAGGAATCGTTAAAAAAGGCGCGCAGCCCAGATAAATCATGGCCTTGGGCTTTGTCGTCGTAATCTTTCAGGAATTTGCGTGTCGCTTCCTCCGAAAAATGGTCAATCACATTGCCTTCGCCACCCTGTCCGGCGCGTTCCACCATTTTGCCATGCCAGCCCTGAAAAACAGCATACAATTGCCAGTTTCCTTCGGGTGCCTGCCAGTCGAGTTGGCCGTCGGAATCAACCCGAGAAGTGAGCTCAAGCACTTCGCCTGCATCGCTGTATGCCATCAGTGTTTGCAGTGGAAGCGGCTTTTCAAACCGAATCTGATCGAGTGCCAGTTCATTCAAATTGGTATTGCTGCTTATCGGGAATTTCACTTCGGATAGATCCACCCTGTGGCCAACAGCCCGAATCAATGGTTCCTGCATGTAAGCAATTTTTTCATTCAGCCGCTGCCCGGTTTTCAGGCTGTATTGCTTGAATTGTACATTTTTGCAGGCGTCTTCAGCCGAAATCCACGGACCACCAAAAGGCCAGCCCGACGCGTTGGCCAAGTCGATGCCCAGATCCAGGCGTTTGCCTTCATTCAGCGTATGTTCCAGCGCATCCATCCATTCACCGGATTGAAAAAGCAATGCCTGATCTTCGTAACCTTTCACCCCGTAAATGGGCGTGATCTCCAAACCGCCAAAGCCGGCTTCTTCCAGCTCTTCCATGTTGGCGGTCAAGTCGGTTGGATTAACTGCGCTATCGTGCCACCACCAGCGTGTCCAAGGTTTGGTTTCGTTGGTTATTTCGGGCCATTCCACTTGCTTACCACTTTTCCCGGCGCCGCAGCCTGCCAGAGCAAACAGCAAACAGATCATAAACCCATTAATAAAAAAAGATGCCTTTGTTTGTCCTATTCGTGTTGCCATAAACCTTTGTTTTTTTGTGACCATTTTCAATTTATCCATCCTTCACGGGCTTCCAAATCACTCATTTTATACTTCACAGAAGTAATTTCGACTGATTTATCATACAGCTCAATAAAATCCGGCAGAACCAAGGTACTGCCTTTTTTCAAGAACACAGGAGTTTGATAAAGAGCTGCGTCAACTTCAACATAGGCGCCGCCCTCCAATTCCTCTTTCGTCCAAAGGTTAATCCAAGTTTCGCCGGCAGGCAAGTATAGTTTATGGTCGCTTTTGCCGTCTTGCCACACCACCGAAACCAGCAAATCGTCGCCATACAGGTAGGTTGCCCAATCGTTCCAGCTCTCCTCCTGATCGGGATACTCCAAAAATAAGGGTCGGGCAACCGGCATTCCGGTCGAATGAGCGACCTGGGCGTAATGGTAAGTGTAATCAACCAAACTCATCCGGAGTTTCGAATAAAAGCGCCAGATTGCCAGCAGTTCTTGGTCGAATGATGGCTCGTAGTCCATTCCCCAAAATCCCAGGTTGTTGGTTGGGCCAACCTCCATGATCGGCGAAAAGCAAGCGAATCCCATCCAACGCATGGTCGCCTCACGCTCCAATTTTTTTGGATAACCACCGGTGTCTGACCCCCAAATGGGATAGCCCATCACCGCACACCGTTGCATGCCAATAAGGGCGGAGCGCAAGCCTTCATCCGGGTTGCCGGTATCACCGGCCCACAATGCGCCATATTTAGAGCTACCAGTGTACTGCGCCCGTGGAAACAAGATAAAATCATCGCCCAAAACCGGTTGAATCGCTTCATAAGCCGCTTTTACATACTGCCGGGGGTAATCGTTAAAGTTTTCGCGATAAGTTGTTCCGATGGAAGTTTTCAGATGAAGTGAGTCCCTTAGTTTTTCGCCATCAGCGCGGTCCAGTTTGTATCCTTTCACGCCCATTTTTGCCAGTTTCGCCGGTCCGTTTTCAGCCCACCATTGGCAAGCTTCCTCATTGGTAAAGTCCATTAATACCTGACGTGAATCTTTCCATTCGGCACTCACCAAGTCATAACCATGCCCTTCGGCCACGTCAGCCATTTCACCCATCACAAAAGGGCCGATCCACAACATCAACTCAACTTCTTTTTGATTAAGCCAGCCAATCATTTCTTCAAATTTAGGCAGCCGTTCTTCGTCTACCAGATAATCGTCGAAACCACGGACACCGGGGCCCCAAGGACGGTCAATCCAGTAAGCGGTTAGTGGAATGTCATAGGCTTCCATCATCAGAATATCTTCTACCAAATCGGAATTATAAGGTGCTTTTACCGGCGATCCGTCAAAATGAGCGGTGCGGTTAAGGTGGTCGTCGCGCCAACGCCAGGGACCAAATGCCCACTTGGGAGGAACAAATGAAGGCCCGGTTTCCAGCGCATGACGTTTCACCAACTCCGCCGGATTTTCATCCATCATCAATGAGAAGGAAAACTCGGGCCCTTCGAATGAGATTTGAACCAGATCCGGATTTTCTTTGCAGAAATCGATCACGCCGGGCCAGGTGCCGTGCACAAACAGGGCGTAGTTTTCGGAGGAAATATAAAAAGGTGCATAGGCTGATACAGTAGGTTTCAACTTGACCTCGACTTTTTCGCCCCGCAGGTTCAAGCCGGTCGTAATTCCTTCTTCCCACGATTTGGTTTGAGGGCCATCAACCACCCGTTCGAAAACACCCGTAAAGTATTCGTTGGAGCTCGCTGTTGTATTTAAATACCAGGAAGTCGGCTTCACCACTGAATTCTCCAGTGTAAAGGAGAATTCAAGTCCTTTGTCTTTTTCGATCACCTCAAGGACAACAATTTCATCGTCATTATCCCATCGATAAGTTGAACCGGATTTCAGTATACTTACTTCAGGTTCACCTTTCACCCAGCGGATTTCGTCACCAATTTGGTAGCCAATCGCACCGTTTTCTTCACCATGTGAAATGATCAAGCCTTCGCCATAAGGATTGAAAACTTGAAGGGTGGCAAACGAGTCATCGCCGGAGTTTAATACTGAAACTGCGTTGGGAGAATTGCAGGCCTGAATTCCTAAAAAAAGCAGCAAGGCCAACAAGATTTTTAAATCATCACGAAAGTGAGTCAATCGTTTACGGTTCATGGTTTATCTGTAAGTTTTCATTGGTTAGTCGAATTATTCTATCGAAATTTTTCGGAGTTTTAAGTTTGTTTCACAAAGTTGGTAAGGAAAGCTTATTTTCTCCTGTAATTTTGTACGCAATACCCATGACAAACTGGTTTTATCGGATACCAACTTAATTATCCTTTGACTCATTTGATGGTAAAAGTTCGCCCAACGAATCTCAAGCGTTGATTTGATCCAAAAACGACAGCCAAGCAGCTTTCGACAGGGTAAAACATAATCATTCCCTCGCAAAATGAGTAAAACAGCTGCGGAATGTCAAAAAACGACACAAACTCAGGCTTAACCGCAGCGAAACGCGAAAAACCAGCGCGAAACGTAAAAAACCGACGCGAAATGCTATCCGACCAGGTTAGATTGCATTCCGCACTGGTTTTTTGCACTTTTCCTTGGTCATGAGGCATTTTTCTTCGGTTGTGAGGCTCTTTGCTTCAGTCGTGAGGCATTTCGCAACGGTTTTTTGCACTTTTCCATGGTTGTGAGGCACTTTGACGCGGTTGTAAGGCATTTTGCAAGAATTTACCGTAGCCCGCAGCCGATTTTTCCGTCTCTTCATAAATCGGCTACAAGCGGCTCTTCATTTTAGCTGCTGCTTCTTCCTTAAACTGCTTTTTGTAGGTCTTATACAAGGTGTGGATGACTTGTTTGTCATTCGGATAATCTTTCAACGATTCTTCCAACAGCAGGCGTGCTTTTTCATATCCCGCGTTAATGTTCTCGAGCCGTTTCTTGGTGGTGATGTAATCCTCCAACTTAGCGCCTTTGTTCGACTCATAGTTCTCAACCTCGCGTGTATTCCGTTCATCAGTTAGCTCAAACAAGACGATTCCCATCATTTTTCTTGCCCGTTTATCGCCGGGAAAAAGTTGCTGCATCTCTTCGAAAACCGCCCTAGCTTCCTTATATCTTTTGATCCGTTCCAGTGAAAATCCATACAAATACAGGTAATTTTTATTCTGCGGAGCCTGAGCGATGACCTTCACAAAGACTTCGGCTGATTTCTCATACTGTCCTGAATTGAAATACAGATAGGCCAGTTTTTTGTCGAACTCAAATTCTTCTTCGGGAACGTTTGATTTACCTGCTAACAAAACGGCTTCAGCCTTTTCGGTGTCCTTTAAACTGAAAAAGGCATCCGCCAGGAGACGCGATGCGCGGCCCACATTGTATCCCATTTCAATACATTCCTGAAGAAACGGAATGGCTTTTTCATGCTGATTAATCCGGGCATAGTTGGCACCTGCGTGATAGATGCAAACGGTGTCAACAATGTTTTGTGCCTGAAAAGCCTTCGCCGCAGCTTCAAAAGCTTTGGCTGCAGCTTCATATTGTTCCTGACTTTCGGCGCTGATCCCGTCGCTTTTTAGCACTTCGGGTGTTTGGGCGGACAGGCTCAGCCAAAAACAGCCAAGTATGGCAATGGTAGTGATTAACTTTTTCATCTTGTGTCTATTTAATTAATAACCCGTTCAGATAAACTTCCAGATTGGTGTATTCTTCATCCAGTTTGTACTGCCCGGCATCGGATGGATCAAGGCCCATCTTTCGTTCCCATTTATCAGGCATGCCATCGCGGTCGGCGTCAAATGCGTGGTTTCGCGACCATTGCTTTTTGGTAATGCTGACCGGCAGCTCACTTTCGTCGGCTATGATTTTTCCCTTTTTACCATACGACCTCAGTTCCTTTATCAGCAACCGATCTATGGCATCACGTTTCGGGAAGCTGGCTCCCGCGTTTGCCAGCACTTGCTTTAAGGCGTGTTCTGCTGGTTCGGCCTGCAATTCGGGAAAATTGGGAACCGGTTCTTCCAGCCAGGTTACAATTCCATAAGCTTCTTTCGAAAGCACTGTTCCATCTAGCTTTCCATTCCGGTTATTGTCGAAATGATTGTTCTTCGCATAAATGGAAAAATTCTCATTCCCCCGTGTAAAAGGTTTGCCTTTGGTGTCGGGACCGGTAATAAAATAATTATCGGTGATGATTGCGTTTGATTTATACTGCGATCCACCACCCAGAATGTAGCCATCGCCGCCCCAGTTGTACACCACGTTGTTCACAAACTGGTTACGGCCTTTCATCTTGATGTTGCGGGTATGGTTGTCGATGTATAAGTTACGGAGCATGGTGGTTCCGCCTTCCGTTTGTACCAACCCACCGCAGGAGTGCGGTTGCAGGCCTTGCGCAATGATCGAATTCTGAATGGTTATCCGCATGGGTCCATCCACCACCTTCATGGAGCTGACCGAGAAATTTTCGTCGGTTCCCCACGACACCGAGAGGTGATCAAAAATCATGTCGTGCCCCTGGTAAATCGTGGCCGCATCGATGCCTTTTCCAGCCGCCTTACCAGGACGAATCCGGATAAAGCGACAAATCATATGGTTGGCATTGGTGAATGAAACACCATTTCCGCTTAGCGTAATCCCCTCGCCGGGCGCGGTTTGTCCGGCGATGGTCAGGTTTTCTGAAAAAATAAGGCGATCCTGGATATGGATCACCCCGCCAACCTCGAAGACTACAGTCCGATTGGGTTGGCTAATCGCGTCGCGAAATGAACCCGGTCCGGAATCATTTAGGTTGGTGACAATGTAAACTTCTCCTCCTCGTCCCCCTTTGGCATATTTACCAAAACCCTCAGCTCCCGGAAAAGCCGGTGTTTGAGCGGAAACAGAAAAACTTGTGAACAAAAACAAAAGCAAAACTTTGAATGAATACATGGTTATAATTCTACTTTGACAGATTATTATATTAGACATGATTTACAAAATTTACATGTTTAAATTATAAAATTCAGACCTGTTCATCCCGTCAATCCTGTCTTTATTTTCAGAACCTAAATGAAACGGATTTGGCAGCCCGGGAAAATTCCAAGCTGCCAAACCAATTTCGCTCCATTTCAGTCAAGCTCTTTTTATTGCAAATCATAGTCTATAAAAAAACCTCCATCCATAATTTTAGCTCGAATGGATTCCTGCATGGATTCGGGGTATTTCGGGACAATCCTGTCGGCAATAATTGACATATCGTTATAGCGATTAGCCATACGATATAGCATTCCCATCACGCGACCCTCCGCGGGGAATTCCAGCAACATAGCATCCAGAAGAGCTAAATCGTAAGCTTTAATCCGCTCGTCTTCGGTCATTTCATAATCTTCGGCGGTTGGATCAGGCAATTCAAAAAAGTCGCCATTCACTACCCCCTGAATTCCAATATTGTTGTAGAGCCTGTGCAGTAAAAAGTCCCGGTATCTGGCATCCCATTGAGTAGGATCGTTATTTCTGTCAAATTCGCCCTGATCGGGGAAGCGTCCCGCAACGCCTTCATTGAGTAATGTGCCTGAAGGTTGCCAATATCCCAAATGATTTTCAGCCTCTGCTAACCAAAAATGCAGATCATGCCCCCGGTATAAAGGGATACTGGCATCGCTTTGGTAAGGCTGCCTCCAACGGTAATTCGCGTGATACTTACCAACCACGGTATCTCCATCCTGATTCAAAAAGTTAGTATACCGGCCTCTTCTGTCATTGTCGTTATACTTACTCATAGCATAGGTCGTGGGACGAATTAAATATTGAGCAGGATATCTTTTCCCAAAATAGGTAATCAGATCGTTCGTTTGATTGTTTGTATAATCATAAATTATCGAGGAAATCGAGGAACGTCGATAGTAAGTACCTTCGGCAAAAATTCGGTAATAGTTACTGTTCCAACCGGCATTCAAGCTGTATACATATGGATCTTCATAAAAGTTCTCCAGCAGACGATTTATTATTTGATCTTTGATCCACGCCCAGCCTTCATTTTTTGTCACTAATAGTTCGCAACGTAAACATAACCAGTCTGGGGTAATGTACTGCCAATGTTGGTATTGTCCATCAGTCGGATTCTCCGGATCAAGCCAGTCTCCCCAATTTATTTCTAACGTACCATCTATACCATTAACACCATTGTCAATTAAATCCAAACATTTATCAACGATTTGGTCAACACCATTCAATTCGGTGAATATGGTTTTGTCAGATACATCTTTTAACTCGGTAACCGGATCATCAAAGTAAATCGCTTCGCCATAATTTTTCGCCAACTGAAAATAGGTCCAAGCTTTAATACGGAGCGTCCCGCTGATCAAGGCCTTAAAGTTTACTTCCGTACGGCTGTCCATCGCGTCTCCGACTTCTTCGCGGTAAGCAAACATTTTCTCGAGATAGTCATTACAAGCGATAATTACAGCGTAAACATCTACCGGGTCGGCGTATTGATTGGTTTGAGAATAATTGTAGTTGTATAACTGCCATAGTTCTTCGGGAGCATTAACGGTTGGTTCCATAAAATCAGCACGAATATCGGACATAAAGACCAACTGGTCGCCCACAACTTGCATCTTGGATATGATTCCCAGGTAGCCTGAATACATTTCACTTTGTGCACTGATATAATCTTCGGAATTGATGATGTCGGACGGGTTCGTGTTAAAATAATCTTCACAGCCCGCGAATGAAAACACCATCAAAATGACGACTATATTTTTGAATATTTTTTTCATGTGTTTATTTTTTGAATTTCATTTCAATTTTTCCGCTTTTAATTCAATTTCCCGGCTTAGAAATTCAGGTTAAATCCAAATTTCACGCTACGAGGAATGACAGCTTTTGCATAGTCAACACCCTGCAAAGCTTCGGAATAGGAATAAGCAAATTCCGGATCAAGTCCCAGGTAATCCGTCCAGGTAAACAAGTTTTCACCCGTGACATAAACTTTTCCTGAACGGAAGAAATTAACGAACGTTTTGTCGAACTCATAGGCAAAGGTCAAATACTTCAACTTCAGATAGGAAGCATCTTCAATCCAACGAGATGAGAACGCGTTGTTATTCATCGGATCGCCGTAAACCGCTTTTGGTATCTCGGTGATCTGACCATCTAACTGCCAGCGGTTAACCGCAGCTCTTGACTGGTTATTGAAGTTGTCCAGGGCTTCGACCGAACGACGTGTTGCATTGTAGGCTTCATTTCCATAGGAGTAGGTAAACTCTGCTGACAAAGAGAAGTTTTTGTAACGCACATAGGAATGGAAACCACCAAAGAAGTCGGGAGTTGCAGATCCCAGCACCTGTTTATCCTTCCCGGTAATCTGTCCGTCATTGTTTACATCCTGGTACCTAATGTCGCCAGCTTCGTAGTTAATGCCTCTCCAGTCCTTCAGGTTAGCTGTCGATGCCGCCGCCTGAGAGGCAAATACACCCTCCGCTTTCCATCCGTAAAAACTGTATGCGTTTTCACCAACCCGGGTAATGAGTTCAGCACCGTCAGGCAAAGTCAATCGTTGTTCTGAAACAGCACCCAAGGATTTCACTTCGTTTGTCAAGCTGGAAACGTTTCCTCCAACAATCCACTCGAAATCCTTACTTTTGAGCAAGATCGCCGATAGCTCCAATTCAATGCCGGAATTCGATATTTCGGCTGAATTATCAACATAGGTTGAAGAACCAAGAACGGAAGATGCCGGTTGAGCAAACAAAATATCAATCGATTTTGCATTGAAATAGTTTACATTCAAATCCATCCGGTTTCTTAACAAAGACAGATCAACTCCCAAATCCAATTGTTTGGTTGTTTCCCATTTCAAATTGGTGTTCGGGATGTTTGAACGTACAATCCCTGACAAAACCAGAAAGGGCGTACTTTGATAGTAATTTTTACCGTAGTTTGAAGAGAAACGGCTGTTTCCGGTCAGTCCGTATTCAGCACGCAAATTCAGTTTGTTCAGGAACGTTGAGTTTGCAAAGCTTCCAAGATTCTTGGCCATAAACGTCAAGCCTCCTGAAGGGAACACACCTAATCGCGAAGCATCAACCCCGGATGCAGAACTTCCGTCAACAGCGAGGTTGACTGAAGCCCGTAACAGGTTATTCATGGTATAGTCGCCATGGGCATACATATTCATCCAATTCCACTCATTGATGTAGCCATAAAATTTCGTGCTTCCACTTTCTACAAAATTCAATGTCTGATAAAAATCGTTGGCGGTATTGTAACCAGCACCGGCATCAAATTCATTCGTGCTGGTCAACATTTGCAGTCCGCCATAAACATTTAGCTGGTTTCCCGAACTGAGTGTCTTTTTATAATTGGCATTCAGGTTATAGTACCTATTTTTCACTTCACCAACGCCTGAACGCACGGTATTTTCAGCCAATCCGTTATTCATTGAAACGATGGCGCTACTGCTACGACCTGGAATGAAAATGTTTTCCTGGTTGTAGTTGTAGTACAAACCAATGGTTCCGGACAGTACCAGATCTGGCGTTAGTTCGTAGTTGGCTCCAAAACGAAGGTTAACATTGTGCTGTCTGTTTTCGGCAGCCAAGGTGTTTGTAATCGCTACCGGGTTACTCACTCCGTAGCGATAAACATCATACTCGGCCAAAATACTTCCATTCGGATCCTTTTTATAGGGACTTAGCATGGGCAGTTTGCTGTAAGCAACAAGCATGGGGTTGGTTTCCTGAATCAAACCTTGCTCCTGCAAATCAGACCGCATATAGGCCAAGCCAATACTGGCCAGCAAGTCCAGTTTACGATTAACATTGATACTGGTATTGATTTGCGTATGATATCGGTCTCGTTTGGTATTATCCACTACACCTCCTTCATTCAGATAACCTAATGAGATGTCGTATTTTGCTACTGCATCGCCACCTTCAACCCGCAGCACATTGTTGGATACCATTGACGGTTGATAAATCTCTTCTTGCCAATTGGTGCTGTTGTTATACAGGTAATTGTAATAGTAATCCGGATCATCTATCAGGAAGGGGAAATCTCCAATTAAATCAGCCATATTGGCATAATAAGTCAAACCAACATCAGTTAAATAGGATTTGTATTCATCACCATTCATCACCGGAATTCGTTCATCGTTCCAACTTAGCCCAAACTGGGACGTTAAGCTGATTTGAGTTTCCAGGTTGTCCGACTCAGAAGCGCCATTGGTTTCAATCAAAATCACCCCGTTAGCCGCCATCGAACCGTAAATAGAAGCTTCAGCCCCTTTCAATACGGTGATATTCTGAATATCGGCAACATTCAGGCCATTGAAGATTCCACGGGAATAACCGCCAATGATGGGAGAATCTTCGGTATCGGAAAGGTAGGGCACCCCGTTTACCAAAACCAACGGCATGCTCTTACTAATCAGGGAACGCACCCCGCGAAGATTCATATAGGAGCCTTCGCCAGGCATCCCACTTTTGTTGGTAATGCGTAAACCTGCTACTTCACCTTGCAAGGCATTCTCGATGGTGTGTACCTGATCCAGGTCTTTTGCACCAATATTCTTTGCTGCAGATGTTTGCGTACTTAAAGAGAGCTTCCGAAACGGGAAAACAAAATTCTCGTTGTATTTTGGTTTCGCCAAATCAACAAGTACAATATTGACGTTTGTTCGTCCCTGTAAGCGTTGTGAAACTTCGTAGAATCCTTCGGCCGAAACGGAAAGAATAGCTTCCGGACTGTTTGTCTCAACTTCGAACTCTCCGTTTTCATTGGTCTGAACCACCCCCTCGGTTCCGCTGATTGTAATAACAGCAGACGGAACAGCCTGATTGCCGGACGACGTAACTTTACCTGTTACTGTTCTATTTTGTGCCGACAATCCACATACCAATAAAACAAATAGTATTGTCAGTGCTATTTTATTGTGTCTCATATTCAATACTTTATCCATTAATAATTATTCTCAGTGGGTCGCAGTGTCCAACAGTAAAGCTGGTATCTACCTTTTGTATTTCCGCTGGCAGCAATTGCTGCTATATCATTACTTGCCACTTTAATTTTAATTGGTTGTAATTCGGTTCCCGTAATGGTTACAATTCCTATCTCTGCGCCATCACAATCGTAATACTTCGCCCTGTTTGTTACCGAACCCCAATCTGCAGGAACATAGCCTTCAGGGAAACCCAAATTAGTACGGTCGTAGTGAATATTGGGGTTAACTTTATCATTAACCAACTCATCATTAAAGTAGATCTGAAAGGTATGAGGAAACTTATTCGACTTAAAGCCCATCCTCAAATGATATTCGCCCGGGGGAACCATCACAACCGCGACAGTACCATCTTTTTTCAATGAGATACCGGTTAATTCAACAGAACAGACACTCTCATTAGCCTTGGCTTCGTCGGTAGGCCAAGCCCTCACCGTTTTATACGGAACAAATGGCCAGGGGCCTATTGGCCCAAACCCGTCATCGTCTGTAATTGAAATATCGCCTACACCTTCCCATTTGTAGTATTCTTCCTTTTGTGCTTCATTGCAATACTCCCAGATGTAGAACCGGTTTTTAATGCGATGGATCACCACATTATTTGGGATTTTCAGTGCCGTGGTATAGTAGGCCAGTCCGTTACTTAAGGTAACCGGAGCAACCGTATTTACTTTTTGAACCGATGGTTTCCACTGAACTCCGGGAGTTGAGGCCGATTCCCCTTCAATGTAGCCGGAAACAGAATACAGATCTTCTGTCCCTTCTAACTCTTCCACAGTCAAGGCCCGGTTATAAAATGCTGACTTAATGATGTACTGTTCAAATTTAAGCGTATCGTTGGCATTCGGATCACGGTTCAAAGCATCGCGAACATCCTGATAGGCTTTGGTCAAAGCACCTTCTACCAAGGTATTATTTGGAATCAACGCGGTTGAGGCAAAAAACTCGGAGCGCATGTTCCAGGTTTCAGAACCACCCGAGTTGTAGCGGTCCATCAACAGGTTTTTGGCTACAAATACCGAATCGTAAACGGTATTACCGGTATTATCAACGCCCACAGGCACACTGTTTTCGCGATCAAACGCCTGCTCTTCGTATTTGAAGACCAACTCTTTGAACAGGCTATAATCATCATCGCCCAGCTTTTTCAAGAATTCGTATAATGATTTTGGTGCATAGATTGGCTCACCCATCACGTAAACAAACCCATTGTCCACCTGAATAATTTTCACGATTTGAGATCCGGCAATGAAATAATCGGTTGTACTGGCATTCGCCTCAACCGAAACTTCAAGGTATTTGCCATTCCACATTTGAATGGACAAGCCATCAACCAGCTTGGTTGGTGTGAATGCCAAATCGCTGACACAGGTGTTGGCAAAGAAATCGGACTCGTCAATTTGAGCCGCTCCCATCACCGCGTTCGAATAAACCAGAACCGTAAATAACTGATCTTTCTCCCCCATTTTGGTAAAAACATTCTGGTCTGTAAATAAGGCAGCAATGGAGCTCAAGTCCGATTCAGACTGGATGTAGGCTTCGGCCGACATATCCACCACTTCGATGATGCCACTGCCTACTTCTTTATCGCCGGGTGCATAGTGCTGATCCCACTTGTCTGTACAAGCAAAGGAAAACAGCATCATCACAGCGGCTATGGTGTATAAACATTTTCTTTTCATGATCGATAGATTAATCGTTAATAGGAGTAAACTTGATGTAGTCCAACTGCAGACGATATTTATCGTGTGTAGTTGCCCTTGCGTCCAACAACACGATTTTAAACTGATGTGAGTCTGTCTCGTCAAATTCAATATCATCGAATAATGTCATCCCGTAGATACCAACCGAAGCTTTTGCTCCGTCGTACACATAGACTTCATTGTTTGTTGCATCAAGCGACACTTTACATAAACTGCCACCCGAAACGAAAGGAGCAAGCGATCCTGCACTGGCGTAAAATAATTCGATCTTATACCTGCCTTTAAGCAGCACCGGCGTTTGCATACTTACATTCCCCAGGTAACCCAGATTCACAACTAACATGTTGTGGTTATAAGCTCCGTAGGTGTTGGTTTTCCCGCCATCGTTTGTTTTGGTAACAAGATACCCCAATTGCGGGTAATCTTTTGCAGCAGTACTGTTTTCTTTCCAGGTGTAGCTTGTTACTGCATCACTTGAAAAAGCAATCCAGTGCTCGTCGCTTTGAGCCGTCTGGTAAATATCTCCCAGCTCCTCCTTAGCGCCGAATGCATTTACGACGGAGGCCACATCATCAAAATCACAAACGTCCCAAATAATGGTCATCGGATTTGGTGCAAAAACAGGCATGTAATGATCCACCTCGTGCAGAATTCCGTTTTTGGCCGGCATATCGGTTTTACCTGCAACCAATTCAATCCCCGCGGAGGTCGCTTCATCATAATTCACATAATTAGTCCCCCAGAAGTTATGGGTCGAAACAACCTGTTTTGAAGCGAGTGTACTCCAAATCGCCGTCGAATCGCCGGCAGAAAACATGTACAAATCACTAATATATTTTGTTGAAGAAAGTACATGGTAGGCAACATATTGGTAAAGGGCATTTTCTGAATTTTCATAGTTGTCCGAAGCGCCAATTTTTCCGACCAAATCATTCAAATTTGCAATGCCCTCATTTCCGAAAGTTGCATTGGAAACGACAAAAGCGGTGTAATTTCTCTTCACAGCCTTTTTCCCACCATATTTATTCTGAACCGTATCGTAAACTGTGCTCAGAATTTCAGCCCAGCCCGTTGCCTCTACCGCTTCCTTGAAAATGGAATAGTCGCTGTTTTCAGTCAAACGATCGTAAACCGTTTCAACAAGCGGTGTCAGTACGCCATCCAGTGTGTAAACAAATCCGTTGGTCACTTCATTGGCATATTCATTAACGAGGGCTTCTTCGTTCAGGTAAACTGAATTTAGTCTCTCTTCAGAAGCTTCATTATCATCGAATGAAACCGACAGGTAATCACCTGAAATGGTTGCTTTGGTAAGCTTTCCGCCAATTAAAAACTCTTTTTTCGGTACTTCACCTTCAATGATATGGTACTGCACCAACGCCTTGGCATAAGTGACCTCGAGCTCAGTGACATCGTCCACTCCCATTTTGGAAAAAAAAGCATCTACCGCATCATTGTCGGGAACAAAAAGGGTGAAAGTTTTGCTTGCCTGGTTAACGGCATTGTACAGGTCGGCATATTTCAGAATTTCAATCCATTTCGAGAACTCATCCTTGCGATTTTCCAGGTAGGTGGCAGCAGGATCCAAGTCGTACGCCACAAAATTTTCTTTCTCGTATGGATCCTCGCATGAAAATAGGAATAAAAACACCATACTTATTAGCAAATATTTTTTCATAATCGAAATCTCCTTTTAATTTGTTGCTTGATAATAAGGATTCTGCACGAGCAACTTGTTGTTTTCCAGTTCACCTTTTTCAATAGGCAGGTATAGTGCATCGTCATTGTTCAATACCGACCGGATCCAGGCGGGGTTTGCCGTCTTGCTGTAGGCTGCAACCTTATCGACGAGGAACCGACTCCTGTACTTAAAACCATTGCGTTTGCCAAAACGAAGCAGGTCGTACCAACGTTTTCCTTCGCCAGCCAATTCCATGTTTCTCTCGTAAAGCACCAACTCCAGCATGTCTCCTTCACTGAGTTCTTCCAGCACCGGATTCCGAACGGGCAAATTAGCACGGCCCCTTACAGTATTAATCAGGTCGATGGCAACAGTCCAGCTTTGAACATCCGACGAGGACAGAACCATCGCTTCAGCTTTCATCAGCATGATATCAGCAACGCGATAAACGATGTAATTCGGATCTTGCTCATTCACCGTATTTCTCACTTGGCTTTGTAAGCCAATACCACTGTATTTCCATACATATCCTAAAGTCGCGTTGGTATAATCATTGTCAGCAACATCAGGTATCCATCCGCCATACAAGCTCCTGACAGCATTGTTTGCACCGGTCAGGTTCGTTTCGGCAATCCAGTCCAACAACATTCGCCCGGAGTAGATATAAGTGGGACTCCCATTACCAAATTGGGTCGCTAAATCGTTGGTCTGGTTATGGGTTCCCTGATCCCAATTGATTTCGAAAATTGATCCGTTGCTGTTTCCAGGATAGAACAATTCGTACCATTTAGTTGGGTCGGTTACAAATACCGGGCGGAATGCTGAAGAAGCATCCAGTATTTCGTTACAATGCATAATGGCTGTTTGGTAGTCTTCACTCCAAAGACACACATCGGCCATTAAAGCATGCAACGACCATTTGGTTCCACGTCCTTTGGTTGCCCAATCCTGCTCGTATCTTTCTTTTGCTGCACCGCTCCCAAGAGCCATCGTAATATCTTCCTTAATTTGAGCGATAATTTCGGATTCAGACGATTTTTCTTTCTCATAGCTGATTTTATCCGTCTCATAAGGTTCCAAAATCAAAGGAGCATCACGCCAGTTCCTAACAATGTAGAAGTAGCTTAAGGCCCGCAGGTAATAAGCTTCGGTCAGGTATGAATTCATGACTGCCTCATCAAACGTTTCGTCGCGCTGCCGAACAGCTTCGGCGTTGGCAATAACCGAGTTGGTCATGTTGATTACTTTATAGAGCGGCCCCCATGAACACAGCGACTCATTGCCGGGTGTAACCTGAAAGGTTTGCAAGTTACTTCCCGTTGGTGAATAGATTGCCCCTCCACGCAATTCGCCCCATTGAATTAAATTGGGCACTGCATCGCGCAAGTACTTATATCCTGAAGCCAGTACTGACGCCACTTCTTCTTTTGAAGTCCAGTATTCATCACTGACCTGTTCGTTTTCAGGCAGCACCGAAAGCCAGTCGCTACAAGCTGTAAACTGAAAGGCCAGGGCTACTAATAACAATATGTATTTAATTTTTTTTATCATTTCGAATCCTCCGATTAGAAGTTAATGTTCACACCCATTGCAAAACGTCTTGAAATAGGCGTGTTTGCTTTATCTTCCACCAACGCGTTTGTAGCACTTGGCATTTTCACCTCCGGATCCTGTCCGGCATACTTTGTCCAGGTAAACAAGTCATAGCCCGTCACAAAAACATTCAGGTTTGAAATTCCCAAATTCTGAATTAATTCCCGGGGCATATTGTAGCTTAACGACAATGATTTCAGACGGATATACGAAGCATCTTCTACAAAACGGTCCGAACCAAGGTAGTTGTACCCATAATTAAACAAGGCTCTTGGAATGTCTGTGTCATCACCTTCACTTCGCCATCTCTTCAGCGTAGCTGTACTTTGGTTGTCGCGCCCGTACATGGCTTCACTGTTCATGCGACCCTTGTTAATCACTTTTTGTCCGGCCCTGCCATGGAAGAAAGTCGTTAAAGTGAAGTCTTTGTATTTGATCTGGAAACCACCACCGCCAGTAAATACCGGCATACTGTTCCCAAGGTAAACAATGTCGTATTGATTAATTACCCCGTCGTTGTTAATGTCTTCATATTTGGCATCGCCTGGAAACACCTGTAGGTTGCCATTTTGAGTAACGATTGGCTTCCCTTCCATATCGTTCATGATGCTGCCTTCCGCATCGCGGGCATAGGTTTCTTCCACATTCTGGTAAACACCCAGGTATTTGTAGCCATAAAAAGAACCAATCGGAACTCCTGTTTCCAGGCGTTGCGCATATTCCCCATTTTCCAATGAATAGGCTTCCTGTGTCAGGTTATCAGGCAAAGACACAATCTTGTTGACGTTACGGTTCAAGTTGGCATTCACGGAAACCCGCCAATCCGAATTGCGGAATACCTCATAATCGACCCGGAATTCGACACCGGTATTGGTAATTTCGCCCGAATTATAGTATTTAATTGAGGTAAAACCAGTAGAGGCCGGAATCTTCACATCTTTCTGCAACAAATCATCGGTTCTCTTTTTATACCAGTCAAACGTGAAGGTAAACTTGTTGTCCAATAAAATGATGTCGGATCCCAGGTTGAGCTCCCTTGACGTTTCCCACTTTAAGTTATCCAGCTGGATTTTTATCGGAGCAATAGCCGTCATATCCATATAATTCTCATCCAAGGCCTGGAATGAACCGATGTAGGGAGAGGCGCCACTTGGCGACCGGCCCGAAGCACCGTAACTCAAGCGGAGCTTAGCTTCATTCACCCATCCAAGCGATTTAATAAACTCTTCTTCTTGGGCCTGCCATGCCAGCCCAACAGCAGGGAACATGCCCCAGCGTTCTGATTTTCCTAAACTCGAATTCCCTTCAAAGTTTACGGTGGCATTCAGCATGTAACGATTCATAAACGTATAGTGAGCATTCATGATCCCCGACATCGACCGGGTTTCAGATGATCCGGAACCATATCCTGAAACAGCCCCACCCGTGGTAGGATCGGCCAAACCAGCAGAGGCAGCGCCCGATATGGCACTGAAATAGTTCGATCCCTGGCTTTGGTTGGTCCGGTAGAGGGCCATGGCAACCAGGTTGTGAAGCTCATTCCAATTTTTCCGATACAACAACTTGTTTTCGGTTTGAAGGTTGAACCCATCAGAAACAGCATCGGTACTTTGATTGGCATAAACACTTACCCCGGTAACACCTGTAGCAACCTGGGGCAGAAATTTCTCATTCCGGTTCGAATTTAATTTCATGCTTGCCCAGCCGGTATAGGTCAAATCCTTGGTCATGTAGTAATTCATGCGGAAAGTAATCCGGGATTCCTGGATGGAAGATTTATTGAAACCTTCATGCACCAACGCTACGGGATTATAATTTCTTTGTCCGGTAAAAGCCCCCTGAAATTCATCGATATTTTGGCGCGAAAAATATTCATCCGTCCGGAGGCCCGTTGCGTCATCAATCCAATAAGGACTTTTGTTTGGCATTTTAGACATGGCTTCAGAACGGGCGTTGCGCCAACTACTTTTTCCGCTATCGTAATTACCCGTCTTTTCTGTTTGTGTAAAGCTATAGTCCACATCCACCCGGAGCTTTTCAGAGAAATTATAGTTCACATTCAACAATGAGGTCAAACGATCGAGCGAGGTACCAATGGTGGTTCCCTGGTCGTTTAAATAGCCAACAGAAAACCGATAAGTAGCTTTATCGCCCCCACCCATCATCGAAAAGTTATTGTCCGTGACAAAAGCTGTACGGCGAACTTCATCCAACCAATCGGTATTGACATTGTATTCGTCAAAATAGCGCCAACTGGGGCTGTAGTTAATTTCCGGCGTATTGAATAACAAACCTAGCTCAGTTAGCGAGTTGGCCAGCCCTTTGGCATTTGCTGTATTCCAAATCGCATCTTGCATCAAAGCCACGTATTGGTTACCATCCAGCATCGGAATTGGATCCGGTTCGAACCGTGTAGTAAACTTTGAAGAATAGGTAAACCTTGTTTTACCCCGAGCCCCCTTTTTCGTGTTGATCATCAAAACGCCATTACCACCTTTGGTTCCCCAAATAGCTGTTGCTGCAGCATCTTTCAGCACTTCGATGGATTCGATATCGGTCGGTGCGATATTGATCAGCTGACCAAAATCTTCGGCATTGGCGGTTGCAAAATTGAAATCATCATTAATCTCGGTTGAATAAGGTATTCCGTCGATAACGATCAAAGGATCGGCCGAAGCATTCAAGGTACTGGTACCACGAATACGAATGGAGCTTCGGGCCCCCGGGTCACCACCGGAGATAATGTCTACCCCACCCAATTGTCCCTGAAGTGCTTCTTCTAAGGAAGTCACGGGAGAAACCGACATGATTTCGTCCATATCTACCCGCTGGGTTGCCGCAGTCTGTTGTTTTTGTGTTATCCCTGTCACCCGGTCAATATGCCGTCCTTCCACAGTTACTTCCCCTACTATCCGGTCTTCCGATTCCAGCACCACGTCAATGATGGCCTGGCCGGTGTACGGAACTTTCTGACTTTTTAGGCCAATAAATGAGAAGATAATGCTTAGATTTTCTTCATTAGCAGGAACCCGGAAATTATATTCGCCGGTGCCCCCGGTCGCCACCCCGGTAAGGAAACGGTTTTGGCTGTTGGCCACCACCACGTTCGCCCCGGGAATAGGCTGTTTTTCTCCGTCAACCATTTCAAAGACCCTGCCAGACAGAACCTTGGTATTCTGAGCTTGAAGAATCCCTGTAAAGAGGAGCAAAAAAACGATCATTAAATATTTTATTTTATTCATAGTGAATCGGTTTCATTTGTTAGATTAAAGTACCCCGTCAATGTAATGAACACCACCATCATTATAGGAGAATGGGAAATAGTAGAAATCAGGAACGACATCTACCTTTGCCCCGGTTCCAAATCCAGCATCTTTCAACTGAACACTCAACTTTTGACCATCATCGAAAATGGACAGCTGGGTGTAAGTAATGCCACCACCATCAATGTAAACCAATGCAGTGTGGTAGTCTCCATTCACGCCGGAACCAATGTATGGATAAGTACTCATCCCATTGTTTGCCGTAGGCACAAAATAGCATTGCAGGTACCTACCCAAAGCCACCTGGTCAGACACCGTACCGTCCGTGTTCACCCCTGGTATTTCGCCTGCTGCCACCGCTGCATCAACCGCATCGTTTGTGGGAACAAATGCCACACAACGCTTTTTGTTTAGGAAGGTGATCGAACCGTTCTCCGCGTCCACCAAACCGGCATCGCGCAATAATTGTGAGAATTTATAGTATGGGAAAGTCGCATCCTGCGTAATCGCCAAGCGATATTGCATGGATTGTGTTGAGCTAATTGGCCTGAAGATTTCAGGGCTCGAATAGGTGTATGCTTTCCCATTTGTCCAGTCGGTCCCGTTGTTGGTTGTTTCCGTTATATCGTAAAAATCAACTGTCGATGTAGGAAGCTCAAAGTAGTTATTAAACAGGACACTGGTTGTAATTTGTCCGTCCTTTACAAACCAATAGGTGTATGGAAAATTAGTGCGAAGCACCTGAATTCCGGAAGAACTGATGCCAGCACCTCCGGTAACTGTGTGTAAATTCACGGTTTCAATCATGGCCGAATTGTTCATCGGGGCATAATCCCCCTCATCCGAAGACCACAATTCATCTCCTTCCAAGCCAATACCCCCTTCTTCCATTTGGGCGTTGTCCGGAACCAGCAGCGTAAAATTGGACTCGACACTCGACAAACTGACCAACAAATCTGTTGGGTCAAGCATATATAAGTACCAGGATAAGTTCTTTTTCTGGAAGGCAGGTCCGGTAACCGAGCGGAACATTCCCGGCGGATTCATATCGTTCAATCCATAGAATACACCATTTTGGCATACCACACGATTTCCTGCAGGAATGGCATCAACATCGAAATTGACGACTGCATCGAAGCTGTTTATCACGCTACCGTTCGAAATTTCTTCCGGAAAGACAATGGCATCAAGATAATAGGTACTTCGGATCAAGTAACTGACAGCCAACTTACTGACTTCATCCACATTGCTATATCCACCCGGGGTCCAATACTCCTCCATAAATTTTTCGAAAGCCGAATTGGAAGGAGCAAACGTACTGTAAGCCAAAGCCGAATTTGCATGAACGTTCAAATAGCTTGAAGAAGGCCATTCCAAAGCAATGTCGGCCAACGGGAATTCATGCCGGCGAAGATACAGGTCCTTGCCATTGCCAAAGTCCGCGGTTAGATCCTCGTCCAATTCATAGTAGGCATAGAAATCATATAAGTCCAGGTACGTGGAATAGTCCGGACGGCTTTTCAGTTCGCCATAAATGGTATTCAGAGGTTCAACAACTTGGTCAACCAGATACAAGTAGCCATTGTTCGCGACGATCTCATATTCATCAACCGACGCGTTGGATACATTAAAACCATTACCACCGGTCCAGTCCGAATTGGGGTAAAAATACTCGTAGTTATAGGTGGCATCAATATTCTTCGTGCTAAACATCCGGTGCGAAAACACGGGTAATAATGCCTCATTGTGATAAATCAGGATATCATTTCCCGAAGTATCTTTTCCTGCAGTAGGGGCCTCCAAACTCCGGGTCCGGTGTTTATAATACAAGCCGGCGGCAAACTCTTTTTCCTCCTCGGGTGCGCCATCTCCTTGTGCCGGCCTGAAGTTCACAAGCTTATCCTTATCGTAAGAATAATACATGATGTGAAATCCGATCAGTTTTTGAAGTTCTTCAGCAGAATAATCTTCGATTGAAGATTTGCCGTTTTCGGAAAGATAGCCGGAGAATACCTCATCATTTGGAGCCATAACCGTAACCAAACTCTTCCCTTTCATGATCGGCTCGAAACCAGCCAGTTCAGCACCTTTTAAAAAGATTGAATAATTCCCTCGTTCTTCAAGTGCTTCCCAAGCGTTTCCTTTAAGCCAGTCCGGAGCAGCATAATGCTCTTCCATTTGGTCTTTGCATGAGTTCAATGCAAAAACGAAAATGAAAACCCAAGCGATTGTTTTTATGAATTTCATTTTATTCATACGTAATGCTGTTTTAAGATTAATTTTTAAACCCAACTTCCGGCCAACAGATTCTGCTGACTGAAACTTGATTCAAACGACTGTAAAAAAATGGTATTGAATACGATTGAAAAATGCCGGTAAGCTTATTTTTCAAATAAATCCCTAAGAATAAGGGCATTTCATAGAAGTGGCACAAAAATTCCTTTAGCACAAGGCTGTGCTTCAATTTGTTTTTCATAGTTAAGTTTGTTTTATGTAGTTCGTTCAGTTATTTCCTCCAATTTTAGTAAAGGCTTCGCAAGTTAAAATCACAACTTGAGAGGGACAGCCTCAAAAAAATCAGCTTATATTTTTTGGTTGAAAATGTTAGCAGCGTTTCATCATAGGCAATTCATTTTAATTTCTCAATTTCTTCGCCAACAAATATATGGGCGACAATGTATAAGAGACCTGTAATTTTGTACACAATATCCATGACAAACTGGTTATTTGGGCTCAAACAGGTGTAAAAGTGTTCATTCGTCTTCATCCGACTAAAAGAAGACCAACTTCAAACCACTCCGCCAGAAAGAAATCTGACTTGAATTCTCCCTGGCGGAGTATCGGCTTTAATTCCTTCGGGGGTTCATCAATAATGGTAGCAATATTGATAAAAACGGCTGGATCGGATTTATTGATATGCCCGCGACATTTGCGGGGCACGTAGGGGAAATAAGAAGCGCTTGTAATGAGACATGATTCGCCTGTTCCTTTTGACGAAAGCGAATTTTACATCCACAAAACAGAATTGCTGTTTGACAATTGTTCTTCCAACATTTTTACAATGGAGTTAGTGAAACATGGCAGCAATCCAATTTATTTAATCGCCTCATCAGGCGGTGCGAGGCGCTCACTGGAGGTGATTCTTTTTTGATATTCTGAAGGGTTCTCACCGAAGTGTTTCTTGAACTGCTTACTGAAGTAGTTGGCATCATTAAAGCCAATAGCGAAAGCCACTTCCGAAACCGTTTGGTTCGGATCACACAGTAGGTTCCCGGCTTTTCTCATCCGGACAATACGTAGAAAATCTTTTGGCGAATAACCGGAAATCCCCTTCATCTTTTTATAGAACACGGTTCTTCCGTAGCTAAAATGCTGGAGCAGGGTTTCAATTGAAAAATCCGGGTCTGACATATTCTCCTCAACCAGTTGCACCACCTTGTCCAGAAACTCTTGATCGGCGGTCGAATGTGCCAATGCATTGGGTTCTGTCTTCAAATCGCGGCTAAAACGTTCTTTCAGTTGTTTGCGCTGTTTCAGAATGTTCCGAATACGTTTTTCGAGATAAACCATATTGAATGGCTTGGTGATGTAGTCATCGGCCCCGGTTTCAATGCCTTCGATCTTATGCTCTTCCAGCGATTTGGCAGTCAACAGGATGATTGGAATATGGCTGGTATGAAATTCCGTTTTCAGCAAATGAGTTAATTCAATACCATCCATTTCGGGCATCATAATGTCACAAACAATCAAATCCGGATCGTCCCTTTTTGCCATTTCCAGCCCGACCTTGCCATTTCCGGCTTGCAATACCCGAAAGTTTGCCGCCAGGTTCGTTCGAAGGTAATGCTGTAAATCGAGGTTGTCTTCCACCACCAAAATCGTTTCCTTCTCTTTCTCCGATTTCCTTCTAAGCAGATCTGAATCCGACTCTTCTTCTTCGACCACATCCACAAATTTTTTCGTGTAATTAGAATCCGGCTGTGCCGCAGAAGTGCCGATTTCGTTTTCGGGAGCAAATACCAGTGGAAGTTTCACTGTAAAACAGCTTCCTTTGCCCAAGGTACTTTCAACGGAAACTTCTCCACCTTGCATTTCTACGAACTCGCGCACCAGCGACAAGCCAATGCCGGTGCTTGATGCATCTTTCCAGCGCGAGCGGTTCCCCAGGTTGAACCGCTCAAAAATATGGGGCAAATCTTTTTTGTGAATGCCCTCTCCTTCGTCGGAAACCGAAATTTGCAGCTGCTTCTGCGCCTGCCCAACCTCCAGTTTCAGTACAATTCGTTGTCCAGACACCGTGTGTTTAAACGCATTGGACAAGAGATTAAAAACAATTTTCTCAAGCGATTTAAAATCGAGCATCACCGGGTGATCTGGTACTTGGTGATGAAAAGAAAAATCAATTTGCTTCCGTTCAGCCAATGGTTTAAAGGTTTGAAAAATTTCATCCAAAAACAGAACAAGCTCTCCTGAAACCGGCGTAGCCTTGAAAAAATCTTTCTGAATTTTCCTGAAATCCATTAGCTGATCAATCAACTCCAACAAACGGTGCGTATTGCGTCTCACCATACGCAAAGGTTTTTCCACTGCAGGTGAAAGATTTCTGCCACTCAGCAAGTCTTCAACAGGCCCCAAAATCAAGCTCAGTGGTGTTTTAAACTCATGCGAAATACTGGTATAAAACTTCAGCTTATCGTCGGCCAGTTGCTTTTCAAATTGCACCTCGTGCTTGAGTCGAATACGCTCCAAAATGATGCGCCGGGCCAGCCAAAACAAACCAACAGCTAACAAGACGTAGGCGGTGTAAGCCCAAGATGTTTTCCATGGTGGCGGGGCAATGCTCAAATTGAGTGTCATCTCCGGATTGGTCCAGGCTCCGTCACTGTTCGATGCCCGCATGCGAAACCGGTAATCGCCCGGCTGCAATTCGCGATAAATAGCCGAGTTCAGGTTTCCCGACCTGTTCCAGCTTTGCTCGTAATCTTCCAGTTTAAAGGCATACAGAATTTTGGAAGGAGCTTTAAAATCGAGGGCTGCAAATTCAAAAGCAAGGACGTTTTCGTTGTACTTTAGTAGGATTGAATTGGTGGAATCATTTAAATATCGCCGCGCCATGGTCAGCTTTTCCTTGTTCGTTTCGCCATTGACAAGCAGGTTAGTCAGCACCAACGGAACTTGCCGCTGTGATTTCTGAACAGAATCAGTCTCAAACCAAACCATGCCCGAAATGTGCCCGAAAACAAGCTTGTTCGAACTGGTTTGCATTCCTGGCCCTTCAGAAAAGGAATTTTCGCCCAATCCGTCTGTTGCATAAAAATTTTCAAAAGTTTGTGCCTTCGGATCATACTTGCTTAAGCCGAAGTCGGTTCCTGCCCACAAAAAACCTTGATGATCTTCAACAATACTTAGTACCAGGTTGCTCGAGAGTCCATCGGTTTCCTGGATGTGATCAAACTCAAACGACTGATCCGGGCTTACCGAATTCAATCGGTTGATTCCTCCACCATAGGTGCCAATCCAGATCGTTCCATTCGAATCCTGAAAAACACCAATCACATCATTATACGACAAACTGGAAGAGTCATTCGTTCGTTCAACCTTCCGAAATTTCAGGTTGTCGTCAGTAACATTTTGCTTGTCCACAAAATTCAACCCATTCGATGTTCCAACCCAGATGTTTCCTTGTTGATCTTCGAGAAAACAACGAACCCGGTTATCGGAAACGGCAAACTTGTCATTTTCGTTATGCAAATAATGCGACACCTCCTGCCCTTCACGCAGCGGATTTCGAATAATGTTAACACCACCATGATAAAGTGCCACCCACATTTGCCCATACCGGTCTTCATGTAAATCAAATACATCGTTGTGGCTTAAACCACGTTCAGGTTTTGAGTTTGTGTTAAAGCGAACAATTTGAGTTCTATTGAATGCTGAAGCAGAATAGCTTGCAGGTAAATCTTTCAGCACAAACAATCCATCGCCTTTGGTGCCAATCCAAATGTTGTGGTGCCGATCTTCTTCAAAAGCATAGACGCCGGAATAAATTTCAATCTCAGGAAACAGATCCTTCAATTTAAAAAGCAGATGAAAATCCTGGTCATAAACAATCACTTCTCCCCTTTTATTCCCCGTCCAGATCCACTGGCGGCTATCTTCAAAAACAGCGCGTACTTCATTCGAGAAATCTCGCTCTGCACCTGTTTTGTTCCGTATGGAATGAAAATTTGATTGTTCCAGATTGACCTTGTTCACCCCGCGTTTGTATGTTCCGGCCCAAATATTTCCGGAACGGTCGTGTGCGATCGACAAAATGAGGTTGGATGAGAGACTGCCGGGGTTATTTTCCTCGTGTAGAAACTGTTCAAACACCTCCGAACTTCGATTGAAGCGCGAAATTCCGCCGCCATAAATTCCCACCCATAAATCGCCGTTTTGGTCTTCCTGAAAAACTTGCTTTTCACCTTCCAAAATGGATTGCCGAATTTCGGGCTGAAGTGGATAGTGCGTAAATTGCTGGCTTTCGGGCTGAAAACGAACGATTCCACGTTGATCGGTAACAAACCAGCAATCACCATGCTTATCCTGGTAAAAAGAAGCGAGCAGATTGGTATTCAAGCTACTATTTTCCCTATTAAAATAATGTTGATGGCCAGTTTTACTTTCCAATAGGAGTAGGCCACTTTCTGTAGCAACAATCACACGACCATCGGGAGTAGCCTGCATTGCTCTAATTCGCGGTGCAGGGGCATCCAGTTCAGGTGCTTTCCAAACCAACTCAGCCTGGCCATGACTGATTTTGAAAAGCTCGCCTGTTTGTGTTCCGGCCCACACAGCCGTTTCAGTTTCACAAAAAACCACGACGCTCATGGCCGGAGCGGTAAGAAACTGTTGCGGCTTGCTCACACCGTTTTCCAAAACCCGATCATCAGGCAAATAGCTAATTCCTTCGTAGGTTCCAACCCACAGCCCATTATTTTGATCAGCCCAAATTTCATTCAGATAATCCGAAGTCAAGCCATTTTCAGAATCAAAAAACCAAGCTGAATAGTCAGGAGACTGAGCTGTGGAAATGATCCGAACACATCCTTTGCCGCCCAAATACATCCAGACAACACCAGGAGACGACTCGTAAATAGAGCTAACAGTAGAATTGGTGTACTCCTTGCCCAGGGCCGCGGGAAAGTTGATGAACGTTTCCGTCTGCGGATCAAACCGGTGCGCATGATCATCGTACGTTGTTACCCAAATGTAGCCGGCACCATCCTGTAAAAGTTCACGGATCTTGTTGTTGCCGATCGATGTCGAATCTGCCGGATCGTAACGGAATGACTTGAATTGCTTTCCATCGTATCGGCTAAGTCCATCCAAGGTTCCAAACCAAAGGTAACCTTCCTGATCCTGCAGGATGGTGCGGACCGAATTATTCGCCAAGCCATGCTCAATGGTAAGGTGTTCAAAAGACAACTTACTTTGGGCATTAGCAATTGAAATAATCAGAATTAAAAGAAAAGTGGACAGACAATACCTCATCAGTTCAGAAAGATTAATGCCCGCTAAATTAAAAATAAATAGATGACCAGTACCCTTGTCGAAATAAAAATCAGCCATTAATCAATGCTAAATAAGCACAAATTTGAATAAACTCCAGGAGTTTTATTCCTGCCCAAAGCAAATTCTTGCTCAAAAGAAGAAAATTTCATTACATTTGCAATCCGTTAAAATCATGGTCTCTTGGCCGAGTGGCTAGGCAGCGGTCTGCAAAACCGCGTACGGCGGTTCGAATCCGCCAGAGACCTCTTTTTAGGATTTCAAACGACATCAAAAGCCAATAAATCGTTGATTTATTGGCTTTTTCTTTAGCTTGACTTTTCCTTTTTTATTGGAGCCGGATACCAAATTTAAAGGACAAAAATTAAAGCGGACTTACGTGGGATTTAAATATCATGGCGGCTTTAGCGATCACTTGCCCATTTTGTTGAAGTTGGAACGATGAAGTCAAAATATCAACTTAATATCTTGGAAATATTAACCTATAATTTTGAAAATATCAACTTAATATTTTGGAAATATTAACCTATAATTTCGGGAAGATGAAATTCTAATTTTTATTTTTTAAACCCTGTCAGTTTTCAAAGGCCTGACAGGGTTTGCTGCAATCACTTAACTAACTTCCAGCATTTCGTGCAAGCTGCCTGCACGCAGGCTGCCGTTGGTGCCGTAACCCTTAAGTACTTCCAGGGTATAGCTGCCCGGCTGTAGGCTGGCTGGAACAATGAACATCAGGTTGCCTTCAGTTCGCGTAGCCACTACCGTGGCTTTAACCGCTTCGCCTTCGGCTTGGGGAACAAACCAGATGCCTTCGGCTGCGTTTTCCGGGTTATACTTCAGTTCTTCCCCGGTGATGCTGCCAATACCGCCGGGCGTGAGCAGGCTGTTGGCGGTGCCGGAGTTAACATCTATGTATTCCACCAGTACTGGAGCCGGCAGATCTGCCATAACCTTCTCAACTTTGGCTGCTTGCATCTTTGTGTTGAGTAGGAGCCCGGCCGAAAGTGTGGCCCTTTTGACATGGCGTGACGGGTCAAAGCTGTCGGAAGCGCTTTTAAATACACCTTTAATACTTGGGCGGATATTGACCAATGGTAAAGTGATATTATTGCCGTTGGCCACCTCGTCGCAGGCGACATCGAACAAGAGATTGGCTGCTCCGGTGAGATCCGTTTCGGTTAGGCTGGTGCCTCGTTTGGTAGCTAGTGATACGATATCCTGAAGGTTCAGGGTCGTATTGGATCTTACCCGTGCGGACTGATCATTCGGGTCCGGGGTAACTGGGTTGGGTTGTAAGAAATACTTAATCATAATCGATAAATTTTTAGATTAACATTTTATTCACTCCGGAATTTACAAATCAAAAGAAGCCTTGACGCTATCTTGATCTTTCCAGGTACACAAGTTTGTCGATTGGCACAAACTTCCGCTAAATTAAATGTCAATACCTATGGAGTCAAGTTACACGAAGGTGACAACCCCTAATTCGATTGAATTTTAATCTAAAAATAAATGCATCGCTTGTTGTTTTTCTTTCTCTATAGATATCATTAAACCCGCGGATTTGATGGGAGCATTCGGGGTGGTCCTTGATAAAACTACATGGGTTGGCTCCCATGTTTCAATAAGCCGGAAATTATTTTGATGACTTCGTTCCGGGTGGCCTCTTCAATGTTGTAGTATTTCATTCGTAAACTTTCTGCAGAAATATTGACCTGCTTTTTCGAACGGGTATGCTTTGCCACAAAATTTAGCAGTTCGCGGATATTATTATTTTTTACTACGCCGCATTCCATTAAAAGCCTGGTCATGCAGGCAATTTGAGTGACCGACATGTCTGTTTCAAGTTTGAACCCATCGCCCTGAGATCCCGCTATTTCAATCGGGTAAGCCGAACCCGAAAACAAGAGAAGGCTCTCTTCATAAAACCGGATTTCTTCTCCGACCCAATGACTGAGAAACTGTCCAATCGTACCCTGCCAAAGATCAAAGGCATAATCGGGCTTCACCGGTACCTGGTTAATTTCTTTTTGCCAATGGTGAAGTCGTTCGATTTTATCTTTGGTTGAAGCAGTTTTTTGAATCTCCTGGTCAATCTCTGAAATTAAATAATGGCCGACAGGCAGGGAGTTAAAATTAAAAGCAATCAGGATATCCTTTAAGGGGATCAAAAGAGAGTTCTCCCGGTTGCTTGAGCGGACATTCCCGATCCCCTTGACAAACTCGTTCAGGTAATCCATCATTCCATAAGAAATAGTTGATTCATCCTTATTGAGTTTGAATTGAACCGATGCTTTCACTTTCTCATATAAGCCATGGTCCGGATCGCTTCCCGGTAAACTTAAGCTTTCCAGTTTTTCTGCTATTTCCAGCAAAAACGTCATCTGCAATTTTCTGGGCAGTTTCTGGTTTTGGTCACACCAGACCGGGTAATTGCTCCATATGAAAGCGGGCAAATCCTCCAGAATAAGTAAAACTGACCTTGGAGTATCGATTAAATTGTTTCCATCTTTTTGAATATGAGTGGCTCTCTTTCCTGTTGCTTCAAACAATTTGTCGCTCAACGCAACCGCCTGTGCATGGAAATTCCGGATAAATAACCTTTGTTTTGGCTCGTTTTCGATCGAATAGAGATGCTGAACCAGGGCAGGCGCTATTTCCAGCGTATGCTGTTCTATTTTTGCATAAGCCTCTTCCGTTTCTATGGTTTCTCCTGCCGAAAACAAATGCTTCAGCAAATCAAGGGGGTTTTCCATTTCATTTTGCATTGATCCGATTTTTTAGGTGAAGCAATTGCCACCTCAAAAAAGCAGATGATATCTTCAGTGGCATTAAAATTAATTCCGAAAACTCGAGAAAGGTAACCCTCACTTATTCATGTTTTATAACATGCAATATTTCTTTTTTTCTTTTTAGTCGCTGTACCCCCGATCTGATACAGATTGGTCCTAAATTATGTGTATTAGTGTTTTACAACATCTTGTTTCCGATTACTTTTTTGTTTTAAATTTGGTTTAACAAGCCGAAACCAATACTTGGTTGCTTCTTATTCGATACCGGCGCTGACCCGATCGGAAGAGACAGCACGCAAGGTAGATTTGAAAAACCAGAACAAAAAAGAAATAAACCAAAAATAGATGACACCAATGAATCTTTATCGCTCATGCCCACATTTGCATACGCTCACAGAATAGTTTTAACGCTTTGCAAAAGAGATTGTTATCTTTTTTATCTTTAAGCATACAATTTTTACGAGTCAGATCAATGACTGATGGCACTTACGGTATGGAAAAAATAAAAACCAATATTCACCAGCGAATTATCAACGCCCTGCTGCTCAACTCCAGTTTTATTGATAACCTTGGCTTACTAAACGGCAAAATGGGAATCTCCATTTTTTTCTTCCACCTAGCCAGGGAAACAGGAAACTCCGTTTACGAAGACTACGCCGGAGAACTAATTGATGAGATTTACGAAGAAATTAATGTTCACACTCCCTTCGATTTTGAAAACGGACTGGCGGGCATTGGCTGGGGCATTGAATACCTCGCACAAAACGGTTTTATTGAAGCAGACACGGATGAAGTGCTGGAGGAATTTGACAAGCGGTTAATTAAAGAACTAACTTTCGGGACATCAACTGAAATTGGTATATTGAATGGTATACTGGGAACAGGGTATTATTTTTTAAACCGTATTGGAAATCGCCAATCAAACTGCGAAAAGAAACAAATACTGCTCCATCTTATTGAGGAATTGGACAAGAGAACAGGTGATGTAACAGCGATTTTAAAAGAACCATCTCTTGCGTACCTTTCTGATTCTCTAAAATTGGAGAAAGCAACGTTTAATTCTTCTGGAAAAAAATTAGGGGTAGATTCTCAAACAAATTCAAAAAAACTTCAAATCATTGATACAATATTTCCTTATCAAAAAACAGGAGTAACAAACAACTTCGACCTTCTATGGGACTTTCCCATACTAATTTGGTTTCTAGCCGTACTATATGAGCAAGGCATTGGCAAATTTAAGATAGAAAACACGATTTGTCGCTTAACTAAAGTACTTATTGAAGGTAGAATGTTTCCCAAACTACAGAGTAATTGTTTGCTGTTAGCCCTTGCTCTTACAAGGTTGCATCAAATAATAGAAAAAGAAAAAAACAGAAAGATTGCTCAACCAGCACCAGACAGCCACTTTTTCCCCAATTGCCCAAACCTTCAAATTGTATTAACCAAGCTGCTTGATGGCATCGACCGCAAAATTATTTGCTCAGAACTACCTGCCAATGACGTGACAATTCAGCACGGAACCTCTGGCATAGCATGGATTTACCAGCAATTCTTCCAACTTACCGGAGACAAAACATACAGACAGGAAGCTCTTTATTGGCAGTCAAAAATAGAAGAACACTGTGTTAATAATGATGATTCTGCCAACTTTGGGCTTAAAACTGAGGATAATGCGTTTGGTGTATTGAAAGGACTGGCAGGACCCAGTCTAATTACTTCTTTAACCTACAATACTACGAAAAATGTACAAAATACGAATTTTCATTCAGTATCAAAAAATTATACTCCACCCCTGCATATCCATCCTTCTAAAACCATAATTAACCTTTTCTTTGTTATCCTTGATCATTCCGGGGCACGAACATATGCCAATGAGCTTTTAGGTTACCTATTGGGTAGGGATGATATCTCAGTGCACAAGGTATACTTTGAAAGTGAATACTACAAAGAATATTCAATCATAAAAGAGAAAAGGGTTACTTCCATTCATATCCCAGCCGTAAAACTAAAAAGGAGCGATCTCGATAAGCATGCTCAACGGTGTACCGATCTTATTGCACCCTATCTATATGGTATGAAAAACCTTGTTTTTCATTTAAATTATGGGCGGCAGGTCAGGTTTGGGATGGCGGTACGGAAAAGGTTCGGGGCGAAACTGGTTTATACCCTGCACTTTCTTCCTAATTTTTTTTCATACCTAGAATATTCACCTGACACAAAGGAAAATCTTGTAGTTACAGGCGATGTCCTCGATAAAGAAATATTGGAAGAAACCGATAAAATTATTTGTATATCGAACTTTGCCCAAAAGGCTATATGTAATCACTATGAGGTTCAACATTCAAAAACTCAGGTTATCTATAATGGTTTTGGGAATGTGAAATATCGCCGCCGATCAAAGGATGTTGATAAAATGAAGGAGCAATTTGGTTTTCACAGGGACGAGCGTATCATTCTTTTTGCAGGAAGGCTCAGTGAAGACAAAGGAATACATACACTTATAAAGGCTTTTAAAAGAATCCACAAAGAGTTTGAGTGTGTAAGGCTTGTATTGGCGGGAAATGGGGACTTCTCCAAGCTTTTTCTTTTATGTAAAAGAATTTTTGGGAAAGTGACATTTATGGGACAACTTCCCCTGATAGACTTACAGCAGCTATATCGAATTGCGGAAATTGGTGTATGCCCTTCCCGCTTTGAACTATTGGGCTATACTCCCATAGAAATGATGGCTCAACAGCTTCCTGTTGTAATTTCAAATGTTCCAGGAATGAACGAACTTATAAATGATGGTATCGATGGCATGATTTGTAGTGTCACGAAAAGAAAAAATGGATTGTTAAGTTTGGATGTGCATGATGAAAAACTATATGAAAAGATAAAGGTATTGCTCGAGAATAAAGATTTGGCAAAAAAGATTGCCCAAAACGGCAAGGAAAAATGGAAAAAACATTACACCGCCGGGCATATGGGCGAAGCAACAATGACAGTTTACAAACAGATAGTTTTAAGTTAATTACATCAGATAATGGACGACCTACGATATATTTTAGACATTAAAGGAAGAAGGGCAGGAAGCAATTTTTTTGAACCAACTGGCGCTTCCTGCCCAGACTCCTTTTCTAATTCCGACAATAAGACGGGAGAAAGGAGGTGTAAGGCAAAGATAACGTTTTTTGGACTTATGTAAGGGCTGCCCTCCCTGATATGAGAATTTGAAGTAAAGTAATTCAATTAGTAAAAATTTAAAAACAAATAATTATGAAAAAATTAGGTAAATTAAAACTAAATCAAATGTGCAAGTCTGAGATGGAAAAGAGAGAGCTCAGCAAGCTCATGGGAGGGGAAAATTGTGAATGTGGTTGCGCAGGAACCTCTTCTTCAACGGATAACTTTAATGAAAACTATGACAATGATTACAGTCAGTCGGGAGGTGATCCTTACTTATGCGCTTGTGACACGATGTCGTACACTTATGTGTTAACCTAATACAACCAGAGGGCTACCGCAATCAATTAAATTGCATAGCAATTAACATTTTATGTCGATTGTTGGTAGCCCTATAAAATAGACACCATGAAAAAAAAATCATTAAAAATTTGTTTGATATTATTCTGCCTAATCTCTATTATAAATAGTTGCAAAACAAAGCAAAAAGCAGAACAAGCTGATGAAACAAAAACTCAAAGCTTTGAAACATTTAATATAGATGTTGACAGAAATACGAAAATAGTAGATGTAATCAAATTATCAGATATCACAGACAGTGTTGAATATATACCCCTCGATACAACCAACAGTGTGCTAATAGCTAAAATACAAGGTCTACATGTATCTGACTCATTAATATTGATAAGGGATAAAGGAGCAACTTATCTATTAAACTCCAAGGGGCAATTTCAAAAGTCACTTTATCACATAGGGAAAGGACCTCGTGAAGCATATGGGACTCACGTTGGAATAGATAATAGAAATATCTATGTCGCAAATAGATGGTCAAAAGGAATAATGCGTTTTTCAAGCAAAGGTAAATTCTTGGACGAAATGAAATACAAACATCTATTCTGGCAATTCTACTTTCTGAAAGATATGATTGTTTTTCCTGAGGACATAAACCCAACTAATTTTTCGTTTTATGTCCATAACAGAACTACTGACAGTGTAATCTACGAGCATCCTTTTAGATATAGTCATTTGCCATATTCCAGAGGTGGATACTCTAATATGTATGTATGGTTTGATATTTTTGAAGATAACCTGCTCTTTAAAGAACAAGTCTGTGATACAATATTTTCAACCACCGATTTTAATAATATAAGGGGAGCATACTTCCTTGATTTTGGCTCCAGAAGATTAAAACCAGAAGACTATTTCTCTAAAAGCCCCCATAAATTTGATAACAAACAGTTCATTATTGCATTTAAAGAGAAAAGTAAATTCTTGCTAATGAAGGGTGTTGACAACAATCAACTCTGTCAATATTTGTTTAACAAAGGAAACAAACAAATATTAAAATCATTTGACCTACAAATAAAAAATGATTTGGATGGTGGGCCTTCTCTGCATTTCTGGGAAATCCACAACTCCAGCTACGATTCCCGGATATTATACTTTTATATCCAACCCCATGAATTATTAGATGAAGCAAATAAGCCTTCGGTAAATAGCAAGCTGGATCAAATAAGAAAATCCACAAACATAAATAACAATCCTATTTTGGTGAAAGCATATTTAAAGCAGCCATAAAAACATTATTCCTATTTGACATTATTTTAGCTATAAACAAAACTACGTAACATGAAAGATAATGTATTGGTACAAACGGCGAATAGTAATACCTACCTATATAATCAGCAGGAAAAAATACTAACATTTATCCCTCCAACAATGGAGAAATTGCTAATTGGAGAGGATGAGACTGATCTGGATGAAAAAGAATATTATTCTCAAAAAATTAACTATCTCAAAAAACACCTAGGTGAAGTTGATAAAGAAATTGATCCACCTGAATTTTTGCCAACTATTTTTCCCAAGACAATCAGGCAGCAAGTAATAGATCTTAAACAATTAACATTGGAAGTTACCGAAGATTGTAATCTAAATTGTAAATATTGTGGGTATGGTGAGTATTATTGTGATTATGAAAAACGAGAAAAAAGATATATGTCTTTTGACACCTTCAAAAATGTTTTCGATTACCTTGAAGGAAATTGGCGAAAATATGCCCGCTCTATAAATACCGTTTATATAAGTTTTTATGGCGGAGAACCACTCCTGAATATGGAATTCATAAAAAAAGTTGTCTCGTACATTAAAGCTAAAGACATTCCATTTCGCAACTTTAAATTCAACATGACAACAAAGGGGATACTTCTAAACAAGCATATTGAGTTCTTTATTAAAAATCATTTTCACATTCTTGTAAGTATTGATGGAGATTCGGAAAATAATAGTTACAGAGTATTACAAAACAATAAACCTTCATTTGAAATTCTGTATAAAAATCTTAAGACTATAAAAGAAAAATACCCAAGTTACTTTTTACGGGATATAGAATTCATGACTGTACTTCATAACAAAAATTTATACAATGAAGTTATTAAATATCTTAAAAATGAATTTGGAAAAATTCCAAGTTATTCTCCACTAAGTATAAGTGGAGTAAATCAAAGAAAAACAAAGGAGTTTGAACAAATGCTAAATACGAGCATTAATCAAAGCTTGAAATACATAAACAATAAAGAGAAAGAAGAATTGGCAACAAAGCATCCCGAAAACAGGGCAAACTCACACTTTAAAGGGTATAAATTTTTATTATTATTATTTCATATTTGAGTATAAATCAGCAGGTTAGTCATTGTTTTTCACAAATAAAATTCATATATTACATTGATAATCAATAAAATACGAGTGTTGAAAACAACAAATGAATTAAGGTCTATTTTTAGTCGAATAGACGACCCCAGAAGCGATATAAACAAACTTCATAAATTAGAGGACATCCTTCTTATTGGAATTATTTCAGTGATTTGTGCGGCAGATACCTGGAAAAATATGGAGACGTATGCAAAAGCAAAAGAAGAATTTTTACGATCATTTCTTGAATTGCCCAATGGAATTCCTTCTGACGACACATTTAACCGCGTTTTCTCATCTATTGACAGTGAGCAGTTTGAGGCTTGTTTTGTGGATTGGGTAAGCCGCCTGGTAAACTTGAGCGATGGCGAAGTTATCCCGATTGATGGAAAAACCATAAGAGGGGCAAAAGCCAATGGAAAAAAATCGCCCTTTCACATGGTAAGTGCATGGGCAACAAACAATAATTTAGTTTTGGGACAGGTCAAGGTTTCTGAAAAGTCAAATGAGATAACCGCGATCCCCAAATTGCTGGAGCTGATTACTGTAAAAGGGTGCACGGTAACAATTGATGCTATGGGCTGTCAACAAGAAATAGCAAGTAAAATAATTGACCAGGGGGCCAATTATGTTTTAGCAGTCAAGGAGAACCAAAAACAATTGCATCAGGACATTATAGATGAATTCAGGTTCGGAAAAAACATTCAGGAAGATATCTCGGAAGAACTGGACCATGGACGCATAGAAACCAGGAGATGCAGCGTGATTACAGAATTTAAATTCATTGAAAATACCGAAGAATGGACGGGGTTAAAAAGCATCATCAAAATCGAAAGTATCAGGGAATTTAAAAACTCCGACAAACCAACTGAATTGGCTACGAGATACTATATCTCGAGCCTGCAGGCCAATGCAAAAAAAATACAGAGCGCAATCCGCCTGCACTGGGGAATTGAAAACAAACTCCACTGGGTCTTGGATGTTGCCTTCTCCGAGGATGCTTCCAGAAAGAGGGCCGGAAATGCTTCCCAGAATTTTTCTGTACTCAGTAAAATCGCTTTAAATCTGCTCAAAAATGAAACATCGGAAAGGCAAGGAATCAAAGGAAAAAGGTTAAAAGCCGCGTATGACCAAAACTATCTGATTAAAATCCTCGGGAAAAAAGTGTGAGTTTGCCCTGATCCCGAAAATGCCAGTAATACAAATTACATAAAAAGATTAAGTGGAAATGTATTTCATACTTATGCTGACCTCTTTATAAAGAAAAACAACCTAAAATATTTTCCAACAGGAACATGCTTACCTTTTGGAAAAAGAATGTTTGTTTCAGCAAATGGAAATCTTCTTCCGTGCGAACGGATTAGTCATGGATTTTCTTTAGGTAGACTCAATGCGAATTCAATGAAAATAAATTACGAAAAGATAGCAGAAAAATATTCAAAATATTACTCAAAAATAATTACACAATGCGCCAACTGCTATCAAGCCAAACACTGTACTCAGTGTATATTTAACTTTAAAGATTTTAAAAAAACTCCTGTCTGTAATAAAGTCATGGATTATTCCAATTATAAAAATGATCTAAAAAATACAGTGAGTCTCCTTGAAGAAGAAATAAATATTAACAAAATACTTAAAGAATGGATTTAACTGTCATGAAAGAATATTACTTGTATATTGAACCGTACACCTTTATTCAGTCTAAAAACAATACGATACTCATATACAATTCATTATCACAATCCGGTTGGCTCTGTTCTGGAAGTAATGTGCTAAACGAACTCGTCGATGAGTTACTTGTTCCTAACAACAAATACTGTATTAAGATAAACCAATCTCAAAAAAAAGATAATCAAGTTGGAAATTTCATTCGAATTCTTAGAAAAACATTCTCTGGGGATTTAATTGAGACTCAACTGTGCACGAAAAAACCATTCTCCCTTGCACCGATAGTCAAGATTAGGAAATCGATTGAACTCATACAGAAAAGCAAAGAGTTTTTAGAGGACAACCTATACACTAATTTTCAACAACTTACACTATATCTAAGTGGGCGTTGTGAATACAATTGTTCATATTGTAATGTTGCACACAAACAGTTTGTTTGTTGCACAAAGAGTAAATCTGAATTTTCAAAAGAACAAATTCTTGCAGTTGTAAATGATATTGAAAAAAATGAGATAAAAATTCTCAATTTTTTGGGAGGAAATATACTCTCATATTCCCACCTTGAATTCTTTGTACATAAAATTTCTAATTTTAAAATTGAGGCTAATATTTACATACATTATTTGCACTTGCTAAATAGTCGTGATAAATTAAGCATTCTAAAAAAACCAAATATTTGCTGTTATATTTTATTGGACTCATCTGTAGATGATAAAATGATTAAAAAAATTATACAAGAATTAGATATTGAGGGTTTGGTTTATGTATTCGTATTCATTATAACAGCTGACAAGGATTACATTTCTGCATATAGTTTTTGTGAAATATTCTCTATTAAACACTGGCAAGCAAAGCCACTTTTTATAGAAAATAATTACGATTTCTTCGAAGCCTGTATATTCCTAACAAAAGAAGAAATTTTAGGAACAAAATTACGGAAACACGAAATTATGGCAAATCAATTATTAAATACATTTGACTTTGGCAAATTATCAATTTTGGCAGACAAATCCGTCTATGCAAATATGAATCTTCCCAAACTCGGATCATATAAAGGAGACTTGACCCGCTTTATTTATCGTGAATTGTTAGATGGCAAATCATGGTTTCGTTTAAAAGAAAATGAAATCTGTAATGAATGTATTCTTAAATTAATCTGCCCATCGCCATCAAATTACGAGCTTGCTATCGGCAAACCCAACCTTTGTCATGTTAGACCCTAGAAAATAGCGTGTTAGATAGGGGCTAGCAGTCTCCCAGTCTACAACCAAACCGTAAGCTTAGCCAAACCGCCATCAATGCCCAAATTCCCCCACTATAAGCAACTCGACGCCATGGACTGCGGCCCCACCTGCTTACGCATGGTGGCCAAATACTATGGAAAAACCTACTCGTTGCAATATTTACGTAGCCGTTCGTATATTACCCGCGAAGGGGTTTCCATGTTGGGTATCAGCGATGCGGCTGAGAGTATCGGTTTCCGAACCAAAGGTTACCGGCTGACCTGGGGGCAACTGCGCGATGAAACGCCTTTGCCCTGCATTGTCCACTGGAACCAGCGACATTTTGTGGTGGTGTATGACATCAAAAAAAAGCCCCCTCCCAACCTCCCCCGAGGGGGGAGGAGAAAGAGGGCTTCCATTATTTATGTAGCCGACCCTGCCATCGGGTTGCTTACTTACACCAAAGAGGAATTCCTGAAATGCTGGCTCAGCACAAAAAAAGAGGGGGAAAAGGAAGGGACTGCTTTATTATTGGAACCAAGCCCTGATTTCTACCATCAGGAAACCGATGAAAAAGGGAAATTGAAATTTTTATACCTGCTCGAATATTTAAGGCCTTACCGGAAATTTATCATCCAGTTGATGCTGGGTATGTTAACGGGCAGTATCATCAGCCTGATCTTCCCCTTCCTGACCCAATCGATTGTTGATGTTGGGATTGGCAACAGCGACCTGACTTTTGTGGTGATGGTGCTGGTTGCCCAACTGCTGCTCACCCTGAGGCAAACTGCAAACGGGATGATCCGGAGCTGGATTATGCTCCATGTGACCACTCGGGTAAGTATTTCGCTGATCTCCGATTTCCTGATCAAACTGATGAAGCTGCCCATGGCCTTTTTTGACATTAAAATGATCGGCGACATCATGCAACGCATTGGCGACCACAGCCGCATCCAGTCATTCCTGACCAAATCACTGATCGATATTATTTTTGCCGTGCTCACCCTGGCTATTTATACGTTTATTATGGCCTCATACCATGCCGGAATTTTAGGGGTGTTCTTTCTGGGGAGTACTTTGTATGTGGGATGGGTGTTGTTGTTTTTAAAGAGACGAAGGGAATTGGATTACAAAAGGTTTCAACAGTCGGCTGCCCATCAAAGCAATGTGGTGCAACTGGTTTCGGGAATGCAGGAGATAAAGCTCAACGCCTGTGAGAAACAAAAAAGATGGGAATGGGAACGTATCCAGGCGCGCTTATGTAAGGTAAGCGTAAAAAGCCTGATGTTGAGCCAGAACCAACAGATTGGGGCAACCTTTATCAACCAGGCCAAAGACATTTTTATTTCATTTCTTTCGGCCAAAGCAGTGATTACCGGCGACATGACCCTTGGGATGATGATGGCCGTACAATACATCATCGGCCAGTTAAATGCGCCTATACAACAGTTTATCGGGTTTACCCAGGCCGCCCAGGATGCCAAAATCAGTTTGGAACGACTGGGCGAAATTCATGACAGGGAAAATGAAGAAAAGGCGGAGGAAAACAAAATTAAAGAGATACCGGCAGGTAAAATGCTCGAAATCAAAAACCTCACCTTTCACTACGAAGGGCCGCATTCGCCTAAAGTGCTTAAGAAGATCAACCTGGAAATCCCTGCCAATAAACTGACAGCTATCGTGGGCACCAGTGGCAGCGGAAAAACCACCCTGATCAAGTTGTTGTTGGGATTTTATAAAACCAACAAAGGGGAAATCAGGTTGAACGATATTAATTTGGATAGTTACAGTCCCGGACAATGGCGTAAACGCTGTGGTGTGGTGATGCAGGAAGGTTTTATTTTCTCCGATTCGATTGCCAATAATGTGGGGATTATCGATGAAATACCAGACCAGGATAAAATTGAAAGAGCTGTTACGACCGCTAATATTAAAGATTTTACGGATGCGTTGCCATTGTGCTACGAGACAAAGATCGGAAACGACGGGCATGGACTAAGCACCGGGCAGAAACAACGGATGCTGATTGCCCGGGCAGTATATAAGAATCCGGACTACCTGTTTTTTGATGAGGCCACAAACGCGTTGGATGCAAAAAACGAACGGGTGATCATGGAAAACCTGGACCAGTTTTTCAGGGGACGAACCGTGATCGTAGTTGCACACCGTTTAAGTACCGTAAAAAAAGCAGACCAGATTGTGGTACTTGAAAAAGGTGAAATAGTAGAAAAAGGGACCCATCAGGAACTAGTGCATCGGAAAGCTGCGTATTTCCACTTGGTGAAAGACCAGTTGGAACTGGGTACGTGAAATAGAACGCGGATGGCGCGGATAAAACAGATGGACGCCAATATTCGTTAGTGAAAATCCGTAGGACTCGTGTTATTCGTGTTCAAATAAAATAAAACATGAAGATAATTGAGAAAGAACTTTGCGGTCAAATCATCCAGGCATTTTATAAAGTATATAACAGCCTTGGGTTTGGGTTTCTTGAAAAAGTATATGAAAATGCATTGTTGATTGAATTACAAAATATGGGTTTGAATTGTTGCCAGCAATATCCAATCGATGTTTTCTACCACCAACGCAAAGTAGGCAGTTATTTTGCCGATATTGTTGTTGACGGGAAAGTCATTCTTGAATTAAAAGCTACTGCGTCTATTTGTGAGGAGCATGAGTTTCAATTAATCAACTATTTAAAAGCCACAAATATTGAAGTAGGCTTATTGCTAAACTTTGGCAAGGAACCTGAGTTTAAAAGAAAAATATTTACAAATGGATGGAACACAAAATGATACGGACAAAGCGGATGAGCACAAATTTTAATTAGTGAATACTTGTAACATCCGTGTCATCCGCGTTCTATAAATCACAGGATATGCCAGAGATTAATAGAATAGAAGTACACAGTGAAGAGATTCAGGAACTGATGGGGTTTATCCCGAATGGAATTGTCAGATGGGGATTAACAGTCATTTTTCTGATCCTTTTTGGCATCATAATCGGTAGTTTCTTCTTTAAATCGCCCGAGATCATTACAGCGCCCATGGTTTTGACTACTGAAAACCCACCCGTTGCACTGTTGAGTAAATCAACCGGGAAGATTGACCTGTTGTTTGTCCGCGACGGACAGCAAGTTGATGCAGGGACGACAGTGGCCCTGATCAATAACCCGACCAATTACCGGGATTACCTGATGCTGAAAGAAGGCCTTCTTGCCGTACCTGACACCTCTGCCTGGGACCGGCAAGTGTTGGTTTTTGAAATGCCAAACCAGCTTACGCTGGGCGAATTGCAACCATCTTACTCTTCTTTCCTGAAAAACAGGAACAACTTCAGGCATTACCTGAAACAAAATCTAATTCCACAAAAGATTGGGTTATTGGAAAAACAAATCGCCAAGCAAAAAGAGTATTATCAAACCCAACAAAAACAAGCAACTATCCAAACGAAAGATTTGATTCTCGCAGAAAAAGCATGTGGCCGGGATTCCCTCTTATTCGAAAGGCAGGCAATCAGCGAAAGTGAATATGAGAAGGCGCGACAAACCTTGCTGGTGAAAAAATCGGCTTGCATCGGTTTTGAAGCTTCCCTGAAAAACACCGAATCAACCATTCTTCAAATGCAGGAAAGCAGTGTGGAATTACAAATGCAACATGAAAAAGAACTGGCCCAATTTCGTTTGGAGCTTGACGAATCGAAACAAAACCTTGAGAACCTGGTGCATCAATGGGAAGAAAAATACCTGGTAAAAAGCCCGGTCAAAGGGAGGATCACTTATACCTCCGTTTGGAGCGAAAACCAGGAAGTGAAGGTTGGAGAACTCATCGGGACCGTCATACCACATGGCGACCTGACGATTATTGCCAAGGCAGTTATTCCAACGACCGGGTTTGGCAAAGTGGAGGTTGGGCAAAAGGTAAATATTAAGCTGGCCGGCTTTCCCTATATGCAGTTTGGGATGTTAAAAGGGCGTATCCGTGCCATTTCACTGGTTCCGGAAGAGAAGGGGTATGTTGCTGAAATTGAACTGACAGGCGGCATGACATCATCTTACAGGGAAAATCTTCGATTTATCCAACAGATGGATGGAACAGCCGAAATCATCACCAAAGATTTACGCATGATCTACCGGTTTATAAATCCGCTACGGTCTTTATTTGACCAGAACCTTTAAACAGAAGATAAACATGAAGAAAATAGATTTGACAGATTTAACTTTTTTGATCCCGGTCAGGATTGACTGTCAGGAGCGTTTGGAGAATTTGCGCTTTTGTGTCGTGAACCTTTATGGAATATATATTAACCAACTATACCTCCTAATATGATACCAAAAATAATTCATCAAGTGTGGGAAGGGCGAGAGAATTCTTTGCCCGAGTTCTATACTCAGTTGTCTGAAACCTGGAAGGAACATCACCGATCATGGCAGTACGAACTATGGAATAGCGACCGGATGGATGCTCTTGTCGAGGAGCATTTCCCGGGCTTTGCCGAAACATACTTTGGCTACCGGTATCCTGTGCAGCGATGGGATGCGATTCGCTACCTGATTCTGTTCAAAATGGGAGGAATGTACGTCGATTGCGACTACGAATGCCTCGAATCTTTTGATAACAGCATCGCGGAACAGAGAACATGTTTTTTCGCTATGGAGCCGGATGAACACCGGCGGGCGTTCGGGAAGAATATCTGTTTCAATAACGCACTTATGGCAACATCCCCTGGACATCCTTTCTTTGCGTGCATTATTGAACATCTGAGTGCAATTCCATTTCCATACAGCGGAGATAAGTTTCATGATGTACTCGCTTCTACCGGCCCTCTGATGTTGACTAGCCTATATGAGAAGTATAACGGATCTGATGTCAGAATCCTTCCGGCGGATCAGGTATCGCCATGGTCGAAAAGAGAGGTGCGGAATTTCGTTGCCGGGACCGCAGATGAGGAACAACTGGAGAAGAAGCTGGAAAAGGCTATAGCCATTCATTATTTTTCGGGAGGATGGTAAAACCTTCGGAGGGCAAAAGCAGAAACCGATGCTGCCGAAAAACGCCAGTATATCCAGCAGCAGAATCCTGTCGAAATCATGGTGCTGGAAAAGCAGCCATTCAAAAAAGAGTTGATTAACAATGGTAAACTGGCTGCGGTGCGTAAAAGCGAACTGCGTTTCAGGGTAAACGAGCAGTTGGAGAAGCTCAACGCGAAAAATGGCGACCGGGTCCGGGCAGGCCTTAAAAACAATTCAATCCAACCGGGCACATGTTCGCCTTCTCGCGAACCTTAGCCTCTGGTAACCCATCGCCAAACAGGTTTAAAAACACCAAACACAATCAAAACAAATTAATTCCCTAACAAACACCTTTTACATAAAGGCAATACAGTGAGCCCCCCCCCCAGAAAAAAGACACAAAGCAAAGAGAGTACAATACTGATATACAGCCTGATTTGACACGAGCATTCGGGCTTGGTGCAACTTCATACAAGTTTAAATTGGGCACACTGAATATTTTTATCGTTTACAGCGTCGTCGAAAAAAATCGATGACCTACAGATGACGACAAGATATGTTTCATGAAGCCGGTTTTACACAAAACTGAACCTGCTGAAAAAACCGAATTGAAAAAAAAATGAAAAAAAATTGAATTTATGTGTCTATGTTTTGAGTGTTTTCTCCTTTATATATAAAAACACATATTGTAACAGCCCATAATGATCAGCAATTTTTAAATCAAACCTAAATATACAAATCATAAAACGACACCATGCCAGGCCAGTTTTTCAACATTAGAAACAAATTGAATTCATCCATCTACTTGTTGTTGCCCTTGCTCACAGCAATTGTATTTTTTCACACTTTTTCCAATGATTTTCAATACAAGTGGGATGACCAATGGATGTTGCTCGAACAACCTTTTGTGATGGATTTTTCGTGGTATAGTTTAAAGTACCATTTCTTAAACTTTTACCACGGACAATACTCTCCCATCAATACGCTTTTTTACCTGGTTATTTACTCTTTGTTTGGATTAAATCCAGGGGCCTTTCACGCGGCTTGCCTTTTGGTTCACATAGCCAATGTGCTCCTGGTTTATACCATTATTCGGACTATTCTTAAGCAAGTAAAACCCACATGGAGTGCTCAACGATTCAGCCTATACGCCTCGGTAGTGGCTATGCTATTCGCCGTTCACCCACTGCAGGTTGAATCGGTGGCCTGGATCAGTGCGTCAAAGGTTGTTCTGTATGCACTTTTCTGTCTAGCCGGAATAGGATGTTATCTTCGATATCTCAATTCCAAAAAGGGAAGTTGGTATATCGGTACCCTGGTCTGCTACCTGCTGGCTTTCGGATCCAAAGAACAAGCCATCTTGTTTCCATTAAACCTGATCCTGATCGATTGGGTAATGGGAAGATATAAAGCTCTCCGATTGAATAAAAAAATCTTCGCAAGGGAGGAAGTCCTCGATAAAATTCCTTTCTTTTTACTGGCAGCAGCCATGTGGTATTTTTCGCTTCAAAATGACCTGGGAAATATTGAAACAGAGGGGGCGTATCCTTTTTACCAGCGGGCCGTTTTTGGAGCCCACAGCCTGATTCAGTATATCTTCCGGTTCATAGCTCCGGTAAAACTTTACTACTGGTATTTTTACCCGATGCCTGTTGGCCAGCAACTGCCTGCAAGCTTTTGGACTTATCCGTTGCTGGCAGCTATTGTTGCGTTTTTCATTAGGGCACTATGGAAAAAGCCAAATACACTCCCTTTGTTTGGTTTTGCTTTTTTCTTGCTTAACCTGTTGCTGGCATTGCACCTGCTCCCGATGCCCCGGGCAACCATTACGGCCGACAGGTATATGTACCTAAGCGTAATCGGACTGGCACTGGTGAGTATTTGGCTGGTTGACTACTTATACCAAAAGTACCGTAATAAGCGCAAATTCATCGTTCCTGTTGCCGGCATGATCATCCTTGCTTTTTCTGTCCAATCGTTTATTCGAACCACCGAATGGAAGAATACCGAAACGTTAAGACAAAATATTGAAGAGGCGATTGAAAAACGTAAAGAAGCCCACGATGCCATCGTGAACAATCCGCTGGAAAATGATGCCTCGGAGAACCGACAAAGTAAAAACCCCAAAGTGATCACCACCAAAAAAGAAAGGAGGATTGAACCATGACTTAACACCCTGTAAACATTTACGCTTTAATTGTAAGACAGTTAAAGGTGCGGCAGACGTGCTGCCTCATGCACGATAACAGGAATATTAAAGTAAAAGGTGCAACCGGATGAAGCCGGTCACACCTAAACCTCAGGAAATATGAGCTTAACCGTAATATCAAACGCTCACAATCCTGAACCAAATTTTTTAAAATTATGAAGACAAAAATAGAAAAAGGATTGAGATACCTGGCAGCAGGAATCTTTTTTATGGCACTGCTCCTGAATGTGAAGTTCACTTTGGACAGCCCGTATTTTTTAACCGGCAATGAACTGGTTGCCCAAACTACAGGGACTGGCACAGGTACAGAGACAGAGACAGCAACTGAGACAGAAACGGCAACAGACCCTGATGATGAACAAAATGTTCCTGCAGATTGCACTTATATAGATGCAAATGGAGACAGACATGATGGGACAATGGTTATTTGCTTTCCCGGCACAATAGATTGTTCACCAAAAGCCTGTACAAAAAAAATCGTTTCATAATATTTTTATAAATGGAAGAGGGTAACCCTCTTCCATTTATTAATTTCTTAACAAAAAGGCCTATAGAATTCTGTAAATGACAAGACCCAAAATTATCAAAAGATGAAAAGATCGAATTTTGTTTTATTTGCCCTTTCTTTATTCGTTTATTCCTGCACGAATTCAGACACTAAAAAAATACAGCTAAAAAACGCGACAACAATTCATGTCAACCCTAATGAAATCGAAGAAGTATTTCCCTGGGAAGAATTTATTGACAGCTTTTCAATTGTTCCAATAGAAACTACGAAAGAATCTGTTTTTAGTGGAATCCATAAATTTCTATACAATGACAAGAAATTATTCATCTTCGACCTGCAGCTACAAGAAATATTGATTTATAGGGAAGATGGATCATTTATTAGAAAATTAAACATGAATGGCAAGGGCCCGGGACAATACAATGTAATTAAGGATTTCCACTTTGATAATGAAAATAACATGGTAATCCTCGATTATCGAAAAATTCATAAATACGATCCTGAACTAGCTTACCTTCATTCTATATATAATGGAGAATACGGAGAGGCTATAAGCCTTTGTTATTTCGACGACCAGCATTATTACACATTTAATCTTCCAATCGAAAATCTGCAAAAACACTATTTGGTGAAGCAAAAAAAAGGAAATAAAGAAATTCGATACATCGAGAATAGATTAAACGTTGTATCAAGAGAACGGTTCGTCCGCCACAAAAAAGATTTCTACATGATTCCTCCATATTATCAGGATTGTATCTATCAAGTGACAAAGGATTCAATTTATATCAGATATAAAATAGATTTTAATGGTCGGTTTATCCCTATTGATGATTTAATAGTTAAGAAGCCGGATGGTGAACAGGAAATTGATGAAATGAAAAGAAAAGGTTTTGTATATAAGATCAGCCGTTTTTATGAATTATCCAATTACATTTATTTTGAATACGTAATAAAAGGCCTTTTTCACAGCGCTATTTTTAATAAAAAAACAAAAACGGTTGTTTCAGCTCAAAAAAGTTTGCTTTATAATGAACTGCCACTTACAATTCTTGGTCACTCAGAAACGGAAAACTGTTTATTTGCTACACTGGAGCCCTACACGATAATCAATAAAGGAATTTCGAAAGAGCTTTTGTCAACGCATCCTGATTTATTCGTGCTAAGTACGCTTCAGGAAACACAAAACCCCCTTTTATTTAAATTATACTTAAAATGAAAGCAAGTTTAAAGTTACTTTTGGGCACTATTGTTATTGGAATTTCGCTAGTTATCTATCTGAACATCAGACATACAAATCCCACAGCATACGAAAAAAGTAAAAAGGCTGGGGATTATTTTTTTGCCATATCCAATAATCTAGAAAATGACAATCAGACTTTGGCGAACAAGTTAGTGCTAATTGAAAATAACGGATGTTCTCAAATACTGGATTCAATAATAGATGAAGCAAAACTTATCTTCAGATATTCCAATTTGCATTGCCACTCATGTATTGACAAACAACTAGATCTGCTGAACAGATACACAGATAGTATTGACGACGGAAGAATCATTCTGTTTGCATATTATCAGAACGTGAGAGATCGATTTCTTTTCACGAGATCAAACCATATCCGATTCAACACGTATAGCGTGAAATCTTTAGATATTCCCTTTGAGGAATTGCAGTTCCCTTACTTCTTTGTGTTAGATAAAAATCTGAAAATAAATGACTCCTTTTTACCAACTAAGGAGGATACAATGCTCACGATCAATTACTTATCAATAATATCTTCCAAATTTAAAAGTCACCACTATGAAACACATTAACATAAACCGCACTAATATGAGGGAGATTAGATATCTGATAGTATTAAGAAAAGCTAAATAAGAACCATATTTGATGGAAGAAACACTCTCCATCCAGCCTGAATCAATGACAATGCCTTAAAATATTTCGCGAAAAAAAATGTTCATACAGGAAATACTAATTCAGGTTCGGGCGCAATGATATATTAAAAATAATTTTCATAAGATCTCTTATCAAAAAGTTGAAGTCGATCAGACAAAAAAAATCATAGTAAAAATGAAAAGACTCTTATTAGTTACAATAGCATTAACGGCTTCGATACTCATCATTTCGCTAGTTCGTTCGAAAAATCCACATAGCGCCGAGGAGTTTCATGAAACCACCATTGAATTTAACCATGCCGAACTGGATCTTGGCAATTTAAAACAAGGAAAGCCGCAGCCGGGTACTTTTACATTCACAAATACAGGCGATACGCCGTTTGTTATGACCAATGTAGCCACCAGTTGCGGCTGCACTACTCCGGAATGGCCTCGCCATCCTATTGAACCGGGAAAAACCGGAGAAATCAAAGTCACCTATGATGCGCAACATACCGGCCGTTTTATAAAAACAATCCGGGTGGAAGGAAATGTGGCCGGCGGAGCTATCGCATTATCTATAAAAGGGCAGGTTCAAGCCAATGAGTCCAATCAATCGAATCAATCAGATCAGGCGCCATGAACAAACTAATTTCCATAGTTATTTCCTTATACAACGAAGAGGAAGGAGTTCTTAATTTCTGGTCATCGCTAAGGCAGGAGCTATTAAAAATGACCCATGTAAACTTTGAGCTCATCTGGGTAAACGATGGAAGCACCGACCAGACTCAATCTCGCATTGATATGTTAACGGCATCCCATGCAGATCAAACCATCAATCACTGCTCCATTGAGTTTTCAAAGAATTTTGGTCATGAATCGGCTATGATTGCGGGAATTGATCATGCGAAAGGGGATGCGATCATCTGCATGGATGGTGACGGGCAGCATCCACCGGCTGAAATTGAAAATATGCTTCGCGCCTACCAGGCGGGCAGCGATTTTGTCCTCATGGAATGCATCCGGCGGGATGATAACGGATGGGTAAAACGACTGCTGTCTACCTTATTCTACAGACTGATCAACCGGCTGTCAACCATTAAGTTCCGCAACAACGCCACTGATTTTTTCCTAATATCCAGGCAGGTTGCAGACACCCTGAAAACATGCTACCGCGAACAAAACCGGTTCATCCGCGGCTTTATCCAGTCCATCGGTTTTTCTTCGGTTGTACTTCCTTTTCATGCGCCTTCCCGCCTGTACGGAAAAAGCAACTACTCTTTGTTCCGCTTATTTAAGCATGCGTTTAACTCCATCAAATTGAATTTAGGTGTCTATGTTTTGAATGTTTTCTCCTTTATACATAAAAACACTTATTGTAACAGCCCATAATGATCAACCATTTTTAAATCAAACCGAAATATACAAATCATAAAAAGACACCATGACAGGCCAGTTTTTCAATAGTCAAAACAAATTGAATTCATCCATCTGCTTGTTGTTGCCCTTGCTCACAACAATTGTATTTTTTCACACTTTTTCCAATGATTTTCAATACAAGTGGGATGACCAATGGATGTTGCTCGAACAACCTTTTGTGATGGATTTTTCGTGGTATAGTTTAAAGTACCATTTCTTAAACTTTTACCACGGACAATATTCTCCCATCAACACGCTTTTTTACCTGGGTATTTATTCTTTGTTTGGACTCAATGCAGGGGCCTTTCACGCGGCTTGCCTTTTGGTTCACATAGCCAATGTGCTCTTGGTTTATGTCATTATTCGCTCGATTCTTAAGCAAGTAAAACCCACATGGAGTACTCAACGATTCGGCTTATACGCCTCAGTTGTGGCTATGCTATTCGCTGTTCATCCACTGCAAGTTGAATCGGTGGCCTGGATCAGTGCTTCAAAGGTTGTTCTGTATGCTTTTTTCTGTTTAGCCGGAATAGGATGTTATCTTCGATATCTCGATTCCAAAAAAGGAAGTTGGTATATCGGTACACTCATCTCTTACCTGCTGGCTTTCGGATCCAAAGAACAAGCCATCCTGTTTCCATTAAACCTCGTCTTGATCGATTGGGTAATGGGAAGATATAAAGCTCTCCGATTGAGTAAGAAAATCATCACAAGGGAGGAAGTCCTCGATAAAATTCCTTTCTTTTTACTGGCCGCAGCCATGTGGTATTTTTCGCTTCAAAATAACCTGGGAAATATTGAAACGGATGGCGCGTATCCTTTTTACCAGCGGGCCGTTTTTGGAGCCCATAGCCTGATCCAGTATATCTTCCGGTTCATAGCTCCGGTAAAACTTTACTACTGGTATTTTTACCCGATGCCTGTTGGGCAACAATTGCCTGCAAGTTTTTGGACTTATCCGTTGCTGGCAGCTATAGTCTTGTTTTTTATCCGGGCACTATGGAAAAAGCCAAATACACTCCCTTTGTTTGGTTTTGCTTTTTTCCTGCTTAACCTGTTGCTGGCATTGCACCTGCTCCCGATGCCCCGGGCAACCATTACGGCCGACAGGTATATGTACCTAAGCGTAATCGGACTGGCACTGGTGAGTATTTGGCTGGTTGACTACTTATACCAAAAGTACCGTAATAAGCGCAAATTCATCGTTCCTGTTGCCGGCATGATCATCCTTGCTTTCTCGGCCCAATCGTTTATTCGAACCACCGAATGGGAGAATACCGAAACTTTAAGACAAAATATTGAAGAGACGATTGAAAAACGTAAAGAAGCCCACGATGCCAGCGTGAACAATCCGCTGGAGATCGAAGCCTTGGAGAACCAAGAAAATAAAGACCACAAAGTGATCACCACCAAAAAAGAAAGGAGGATTGAACCATGACTTAATACCCGGCAAACGTTTCCTTCTTAATTGTAAGACAGTTAAAGGTGCGGCAGACGTGCTGCCTCATGCACGATAACAGGAATATTAAAGTAAAAGGTGCAACCGGATGAATCCGGTCACACCTAAACCTCAGGAAACGTGAGCCTAACCGTAATATCAAACGCTCACGATCCCAAACCAATTTTTAAAAATTATGAAGACAAAAATAGAAAAAGGATTGAGATACCTGGCAGTAGGAATCTTTTTTATGGCACTGCTCCTGAATGTGAAGTTCACACTGGACAGCCCGTATTTTTTAACCGGCAATGAACTGGTTGCCCAAACTACGGGGACTGGAACTGGAACTGGAACCGAGACGGAGACTGAAACCGCAACTACCAATCCAGAACCCAATGGGCATGTATGTAAAGAGGATGATTGTACTGTAAGCATGGGGATCCCTCCTTTTACAACTGACTACGAAGGCCATTACTGGCATTGTGGGAATGGGATCGCTACCGATAATTGCATTACTTCTGAATGTTTCAAAGATTGCGATGCTTATAAATTTAATGACTAAATCTGTTACTAAATTTGAAGTTATCGAACAAAGTTGATATTGAATGAAAATGTCAAATATATCAATTTTGATAGTCTTGCATTAATTTAATTATAAAAAGAGAATTAGGTGACTGATTAATAATTATCGTTTGGCGAGTCGACCTTTCATTGAACAATTGATATTTACATTAATTTTTAATATGGCGCCACCTTATCGACAACCCAAATAATCATTAAAGAGTTGCCTAATTCTATCAAATTTGAAAAACCATGATTAAAAATATCATATTCATACTGTTCATTACGACATTAATGTTGGCTTGTAGTACCAGTTTTAAACAGGAGATTGATACATCGAATTACAAGACAATTACAATTGACCAGATACCTGAGAATGCAGGATTGAAATACTCTGACATTTTTGATAGCATTAAGATTGTACGACTTGAAACAACAGACGAATCGTTAATAGGAAGAATAGATAAAATAATTTATCACGGAGACAGGATATACGTGATGGATCAAGTCCTGCGAAAATTGGTTCTGGTTTTCAATATTGAAGGTCAACACTTATTCAATATCGGAGAAAATGGGAAGGGGCCAGGGGAATATGACGAACCGAATGACATGGCTATTGATCCGTTTTCCGGCAAAATAATGGTATGGTGCAATAACAGCCGTAAAATATTCTCCTATAATTTTGATGGGACTCTTTTTGAAGAAATAAAATTTGACCACCTCTTCACCTCTTTTTCCGTTATTGCACCAGAAAAATTTGCCCTTTACATAGATAGGACAAATTATGCTGACAGTAAAATGGAGATAAAGCATCATCTACTAATAGCGGACAAGAGCGGAAAAATCTTAAAGCGGGAGTTTGAATTTGGCAAGTTAACAAAGGGAGGACACAATTTCTTTAACAATAATATTGGCAGGCATAATGTTTCTCCAGGCTACAGCAATTCGATATTTAGGATTAGTCCAGATAGTATATCTCTTAAGTTTCAAATTGATTTTGGAAAACATACAATACCTAAAGATTTTTTTGATTATCCTAAACATATTTTTAGAGAGAAGTTGAAGCACTCTGACTATGCATTTCTAAAAAGTTTCTCAGAGTCCGAGAATTATCTTGTTTTTTCGTTTGTTTATCATTCTATGATATATAACGGATTTTATTTTAAGAAAACTAATCGGATGTATTTTGCAAACCTGTTTTTAAATGATTTTGCTGGCTTGGTTAGGGGAGGACCCATTATGACAGGAAATAATGATGTGTTTGTAAGTTACTTTGAACCATATCAAATTGAATCCATCATCGACATCCTAAATAATTCAAAAAACGACAGTAGCAAGATAAAGGACAAACTTTTAAGTATAATTCAGAATCCCGACCCTACGATGTCGACATACAAAGATTTGATCGAATCTACGACATTGTCCATTTCTAAAAGACAGTATGAAATTATTAATGCTATTAGTCCGTCAGACAATCCAGTATTAATATTACACTACATGGGAAAATAGCCTAACTAATACCAATTAAAAAAAGATAAAATGAATAGAATTAAATTTAAACGAAATGTTATCCTTATTTTTTCATTGTGCTTCTTTGATTGTCATGATCATTCTTTAAATCATGATAATTATTCGCATTTAAGAAGGGATACAAAAATGGCTACTGAGGACTTAAGAAATAACATAATGAATGACTGCATTGTCATTAACAAGGATAAAATAGTGTATGATACTAAAGATAAAAAAATTAAGCTAGATGAACTGTTTGATTCTAAGAGTAAATTGTTTGTTAAGTATTCCGAACTAGCTTGTAGTTCATGTATTGAAGAAGAACTAGCCCTAATTGGTAAATATGATTCGATTATAGGGAGAGATAATATTGTGATTCTAACTTCGTATAATAATTCGAGAAAGTTAAAAGTCTTTAAAAAAGCACACAATATCAACTATACTGCTTTATATGGGGATAATTTGGATCTTCCCTTTGAGCGAACGAATGAAGTATTCATTTTTGTATGCGACACAGCCTTGTTAGTGAGACATTTTTTTGTTCCTGATGTTTCTCGACCTGCATTATCAAAAGAGTATTATTCTGCAATTTGCGAACGCTATTTTAAAGATTAACTTCAATTGTTCTAATGCATATAAAACACATAAAATCATGGTAGAAATTTTAAGTATATTACAACCTTCTCACATAGTATTCTTAATTCTGTTGCTTCCAACAATTATATTAGTAGTACTTACAATATCTCAAATATTGAAAAGCAACAAATCAAAAGGCGAAAAAATCTTTTGGGTTACTGTAGTAATTTTATTACCGATTTTGGGTGCGCTATTATTTTATATTTCCAGTTAAGCTTAAAATATGTTCGTATCTCTCCAGATATGAGGAAAAACATTTTTAAAGGAGAAATTTAAATACCAACGTGATTTTGATACCTGCGCACTCCTTTGATATTTTTGCCCCATGCGAGGAAGTAAAAATCCCAAGTTTTTGTTTTGATGCGAGATTTCTTGCTTACAACTTTTGCGCATTCAATTATCAGTCAAAATTATTAATTGACAGTTATGAAAAAATATTACAAAACAAAAAGTTACAGACTGTTTCAATGGACTAAATTAACAAAACTTAAACGAAGCAGTATATTGATACAGACCTTAAATAAAGATGCTGTGTAGATTTGATTACTCGGCTTTTCAAAACAAACCTTTAACATTATGGTATCAGGCCGAATTTACAGGATGGTGTAAAACGGAAGTTAGTATGAAACTACTATAATTATGATTGTGGCTTACATGAAACAAAAATGTCGTACCACTACACCCGAGAGCAGTATGCTGCTTCCCAGTAAGATGGAGTTTCAAACAACCAATAAAATCTAAATTATTTTAGTATGAAAAGATTAATGTTAAGCATTCTAATTGGGTCTTTTATTGCTTTGTCCCTCACGTTTGGACTAGTTCACGTAAATGATCTATTTGACTCAAAAGAGTTGCAAAATACCACGATTGAATTTGACCATGCCGAACTGGATCTTGGCAATTTAAAACAAGGAAAGCCGCAACCGGGTACTTTTACATTCACGAATACAGGCGATACGCCGTTTGTTATGACCAATGTAGTCACCAGTTGCGGCTGCACTACTCCGGAATGGCCCCGCCATCCCATCAACCCGGGAAAAACCGGAGAAATCAAAGTCACCTACGATGCTCAACATACTGGCCGTTTTATAAAAACAATACGGGTGGAGGGAAATGTTGCCGGCGGATATATAACACTATCCATAAAAGGCCAGGTTCAAGCCAATGAGTCCAATCAATCAGATCAAGCGCCATGAACAAACTAATTTCCATAGTTATTTCCTTATACAACGAAGAGGAAGGAATTCTTAATTTCTGGTCATCGCTAAGGCAGGAGTTAATAAAAATAACCAATGTAAACTTTGAGCTCATCTGGGTAAACGATGGAAGCACCGACCAGACTCAATCTCGCATTGACATGTTAACGGCATCCCATGCGGATCGAACCATTAATCACTGCTCCATTGAGTTTTCAAAGAATTTTGGTCATGAGTCGGCTATGATTGCGGGAATTGATCATGCGAAAGGGGATGCGGTCATCTGTATGGATGGTGACGGGCAGCATCCGCCGGCTGAAATTGAAAACATGCTTCATGCCTACCGGGCGGGCAGCGATTTTGTCCTCATGGAATGCATTCAGCGGGATGATAACGGATGGGTAAAAAGACTGTTGTCTACCTTATTCTACAGGCTGATCAACCGGCTATCAACCATTAAGTTCCGCAACAACGCCACTGATTTTTTCCTAATTTCCAGGCAGGTTGCAGACACCCTGAAAACATGCTACCGCGAACAAAACCGGTTCATCCGCGGCTTTATCCAGTCCATAGGTTTCTCTTCGGTTGTACTTCCTTTTCATGCGCCTTCCCGCCTGTACGGAAAAAGCAACTACTCTTTATTCCGCTTATTTAAGCATGCCTTTAACTCCATCTTTGCTTTTTCGAATAAACCACTAAGGATAAGCATGTTTTTTTCGGTGGTGTTTATTGTATTCACCGTGCTATTTGGCTTATATACCCACTACATGTACCTGTATGGCGATACACCTCCTTCGGGGTACACTTCCATCATTTTTTTAATGCTAATTTCGTTTTCCCTTCTATTTCTTACAATTACAATTTTATCTTTATATTTTGAAAAAGTAATCCAGGAAATGCGCCAACGTCCAATCTATATTATCAAAAATATCAATCACGTTTCTTCCAAAACGTAATTCGCTGAATAGAATCAGGAAAAAACCAGAACGCCGAACATGAAAGACAAAGCCGGGCAGGAAAACAATTCACTTCAACAGGGTGTATCTTTGTTAATTCGCTAACCACAACTTTGGTGACCCTCTACACGATATGTTTAGAAACATAGAATACAATTTAAATCAGCAGGAATCGCTTTTGCATAAAGGCATTGCAATGAATTAGCCCCCCCCCTTATATATTTAACAGCATATTGTGCATTCAAAATATGGATAGTAAATTGAACGAAAACAAATTATAGAGTCGTCTTTATGATGACATAATCAGTTGAAAATAAAATCAATGATCTGCTGATGACGACAAGGTATGTTTTATGAAGCCGGTATTACACAAAACTGAAGTAGCTGAAAAAGCCGAATTGAAAAAAATGAAAAAAAATTGAATTTATGTGTCTATGTTTTGAATGTTTTCTCCTTTATATATAAAAACACTTATTGGAACAGCCCATAATGATCAACCATTTTTAAATCAAACCGAAATATACAAATCATAAAACGACACCATGACAGACCAGTTTTTCAATAGTCAAAACAAATTGAATTCATCCATCTGCTTGTTGTTGCCCTTGCTCACAACAATTGTATTTTTTCACACTTTTTCCAATGATTTTCAATACAAATGGGATGACCAATGGATGTTGCTCGAACAACCTTTTGTGATGGATTTTTCGTGGTATAGTTTAAAATACCATTTCTTAAACTTTTACCACGGACAATACTCTCCCATCAATACGCTTTTTTACCTGGTTATTTACTCTTTGTTTGGATTAAATCCAGGGGCCTTTCACGCGGCTTGCCTTCTGGTTCACGTAGCCAATGTGCTCCTGGTTTATACCATTATTCGGACTATTCTTAAGCAAGTAAAACCCACATGGAGTACTCAACGATTCGGCTTATACGCCTCAGTTGTGGCTATGCTATTCGCTGTTCATCCACTGCAAGTTGAATCGGTGGCCTGGATCAGTGCTTCAAAGGTTGTTCTGTATGCTTTTTTCTGTTTAGCCGGAATAGGATGTTATCTTCGATATCTCGATTCCAAAAAAGGAAGTTGGTATATCGGTACACTCATCTCTTACCTGCTGGCTTTCGGATCCAAAGAACAAGCCATCCTGTTTCCATTAAACCTCGTCTTGATCGATTGGGTAATGGGAAGATATAAAGCTCTCCGATTGAGTAAGAAAATCATCACAAGGGAGGAAGTCCTCGATAAAATTCCTTTCTTTTTACTGGCCGCAGCCATGTGGTATTTTTCGCTTCAAAATAACCTGGGAAATATTGAAACGGATGGCGCGTATCCTTTTTACCAGCGGGCCGTTTTTGGAGCCCATAGCCTGATCCAGTATATCTTCCGGTTCATAGCTCCGGTAAAACTTTACTACTGGTATTTTTACCCGATGCCTGTTGGGCAACAATTGCCTGCAAGTTTTTGGACTTATCCGTTGCTGGCAGCTATAGTCGTGTTTTTTATCCGGGCACTATGGAAAAAGCCAAATACACTCCCTTTGTTTGGTTTTGCTTTTTTCCTGCTTAACCTGTTGCTGGCATTGCACCTGCTCCCGATGCCCCGGGCAACCATTACGGCCGACAGGTATATGTACCTAAGCGTAATCGGACTGGCACTGGTGAGTATTTGGCTGGTTGACTACTTATACCAAAAGTACCGTAATAAGCGCAAATTCATCGTTCCTGTTGCCGGCATGATCATCCTTGCTTTTTCTGTCCAATCGTTTGTTCGAACCACCGAATGGGAGAATACCGAAACGTTAAGACAAAATATTGAAGAGGCAATTGAAAAACGTAAAGAAGTCCACGATGCCATCGTGAACAATCCGCTGGAAAATGATATCTCGGAGACCCGACAAAATAAAGAATCCAACAAAATAACCACCGAAAAAGAAAGGAGGATTGAACCATGACTTAACACCCGGCAAACGTTTCCTTCTTAATTGTAAGACAGTTAAAGGTGCGGCGGACGTGCTGCCTCATGCACGATAACAGGAATATTAAAGTAAAAGGTGCAACCGGATGAAGCCGGTCACACCTAAACCTCAGGAAATATGAGCTTAACCGTAATATCAAACGCTCACAATCCTGAACCAAATTTTTTTAAATTATGAAGACAAAAATAGAAAAAGGATTGAGATACCTGGCAGCAGGAATCTTTTTTGTGGCACTGCTCCTCAATGTGAAGTTCACACTGGACAGCCCGTATTTTTTAACCGGCAATGAACTGGTTGCCCAGACTACGGGGACTGGAACGGGGACTGGGACAGGTACAGGTACAGCGACTGCGAGTAGAACCAAAATAGTTTACTGTAGACCTGTCGATTGTTCTGCCCAATGGGTAGGTACAGCAGACGTAAATGGCTGCATCAAATTCTTTAACATAAAACGCTGCAACTTTGGCATAGAGGCAGAAGTATCATTCACCTATTTCGGGAAAAAAGAAAACTGCACCGGAGGCAATGAATGGTATGACTGCGACGCATGTCAGTCGGATTGTGTACCTAGCAATTAAGAAACCTGGAGCTACTTTGTTGTGTCTTTCCGATAATACAAAGTCATTCTTGAGATTTTCATAAACCTACGGGCATTTTAGTGGTTTTCACTAGATGCCTGTGGGTTGATCTAAAAATTCATTCTACTATCTCCGAAATAGAATACATGTTTACTAATTAAAATCATTCAATCATGCTTTCAAAAAAAATAAATAGTCACTTAAAGAAACTATTAGCACTGTTTGTCATTGCTCTAATAATAGTTTGCTGCGACAACAAAAAAGCAATAGAAGAAAGCCAGTTCATAGAAGAACCTGTCGCAGTCATTAAGCCTGTCGCTAGTAACAATTATGAACAATATGACTTGTCGGATGTATTGGATTCCGTCAAATTTGTCAGGCTTGAACTAAGTGAAGAATCCCTTATCGGAAATATAGACAAGGTGATTGTATTTCAGGATCGTATTTACGTACTCGATCGACAGACCAATTCATTGTTTTTTTTTAATATGAACGGACAGTATATTTCAAAAATATCATCCGTTGGAAATGGACCAGGAGAATACATCCAATTAGATTTTTTTGACATCGATTATGAGAACAGCCAAATTATATTGACAGATTTAATGGGGTATTGGATTTTTCGATATGATCTGGAAGGAAATTATATTTCAAGACAGAAAATCCCATTCTGGATCGAGGGAGTAACGCCTATGCCAAATCAAGGATTCGCTGTATACGCAAACCACAGAGACAATAAGCACAAATTCAAAAACGAATTTAATTTATTCTACCTTGATTCTTCAATGCAGATTTCAAAGGCTTATTTCCCATACAATTCGGCCATTTTTAACAATCCCCGGGTATCTTTTACCACTCCACAAACAGGTACGTTTTACACCTACAATAAAGACCGTTACTTTTTTTCACCATTTAAAGATCATGTATACCAAGTTACAAAAGATGGCCTTCGGCCCAAATACCGATTTGATTTTGGAGAGAAAAGATTCGATGAAAAATATCTCAGTCGAAAGAGTGAACTAAAAAACTACATGGAGAAGGGTGACTTTTTTCAGTTGGGAGGTATTCTTGAGAATGATGATTTTGTTATTTTTTCGTTCTACCAAGCTTCAGTCCGAATCGGGCACATGGGATTCTATTCGAAGCACGACAAGAGGATCATTTGCAGTCCGGGATTTATGGTGAAAGGGAATTATTTTCACGGTAACAATATTACAGCCTATGATTCCTGGATTGTAACTGCGTTCAATCCCGCAAACCTTCTCTCATGGTCTGCAAAAATTGACGAAAAAAAGAGCTCGCTTGACAGTGAATATGCAAAATTAAAGAAGAACATTGCAGATATGATCACACTGGAAGACAATCAAGTGTTAATGTTCTATAAGCTAAGCTCATTCAAATAGTTCGTTGTCCAAATATATATGTTAAATTTCAAAGCATTGTATTCATAAAACAAAGTCCAATATCCAGAATTTATATAGAAATGAAAAAACTCATATTAGTTACAATCGCATTAACGGCTTCGGCACTCATCATTTTGCTAGTTCGTTCGAATAATCTACATAGTACTGAGGAGTTGCATGAAACCACCATTAAATTTGACCATACCGAACTGGATCTTGGCAATTTAAAACAAGGAAAGCCGCAACCGGGTACGTTTACATTCACGAATACAGGCAATACGCCGTTTGTTATGACCAATGTAGTCACCAGTTGCGGCTGCACTACTCCGGAATGGCCTCGCCATCCTATTGAACCGGGAAAAACCGGAGAAATCAAAGTCACCTACGATGCTCAACATACTGGCCGTTTTATAAAAACAATACGGGTGGAGGGAAATGTTGCCGGCGGATATATAACACTATCCATAAAAGGCCAGGTTCAAGCCAATGAGTCCAATCAATCAGATCAAGCGCCATGAACAAACTAATTTCCATAGTTATTTCCTTATACAACGAAGAGGAAGGAATTCTTAATTTCTGGTCATCGCTAAGGCAGGAGTTAATAAAAATGACCCATGTAAACTTTGAGCTCATCTGGGTAAACGATGGAAGCACCGACCAGACTCAATCTCGCATTGACATGTTAACGGCATCCCATGCGGATCGAACCATCAATCACTGCTCCATTGAGTTCTCAAAGAATTTTGGTCATGAGTCGGCTATGATTGCGGGAATTGATCATGCGAAAGGGGATGCGGTCATCTGTATGGATGGTGACGGGCAGCATCCGCCGGCTGAAATTGAAAACATGCTTCATGCCTACCGGGCGGGCAGCGATTTTGTCCTCATGGAATGCATCCAGCGGGATGATAACGGATGGGTGAAAAGACTGCTGTCTACCTTATTCTACAGGCTGATCAACCGGCTGTCAACCATTAAGTTCCGCAACAACGCCACTGATTTTTTCCTAATTTCCAGGCAGGTTGCAGACACCCTGAAAACATGCTACCGCGAACAAAACCGGTTCATCCGCGGCTTTATCCAGTCCATAGGTTTCTCTTCGGTTGTACTTCCTTTTCATGCGCCTTCCCGCCTGTACGGAAAAAGCAACTACTCTTTATTCCGCTTATTTAAGCATGCGTTTAACGCCATCTTTGCTTTTTCGAATAAACCTCTAAGGATAAGCATGTTTTTTTCGGTGGTGTTTATTGTATTCACCGTTTTGTTTGGCTTATATACCCACTACATGTACCTATACGGCGATACACCTCCTTCGGGGTATACTTCCATCATTTTTTTAATGCTAATTTCGTTTTCTCTTCTATTTCTTACAATTACAATTTTATCTTTATATTTTGAAAAAGTAATCCAGGAAATGCGCCAACGTCCAATCTATATTATCAAAAATATCAATCACGTTTCTTCCAAAACGTAATACGCTGAATAGAATCAGGAAAAAACCAGAACGCCGAACATGAAAGACAAAGCACGATCCTTACTTATTTCAACCCTGCTACTGACAGCCATCGTGGCCTGTACACGCTCAAACCCAGCAGAAACTGATGCTGCCGAAAAACGCCAGTACACTCAACAGCAAAATCCTGTCGAAATCATGGTGCTGGAAAAGCAGGCATTTAAAAAAGAGTTGATTAACAATGGCAAACTGGCAGCGGTGCGTAAAAGCGAACTGCGTTTCAGGGTAAACGAACAGCTGGAAAAGCTCAACGCGAAAAACGGAGACCGGGTTCGGGCCGGCCAGTTGATCGCCAGTTTAAAACCGTTTACCTACCAGCAGCAACTGTCAGGGGCCAGGGTGCAATTGCAACGGGCGAAGCTGGAACTCCAGAACATCCTGATCGGGCAAGGCTACAATACCCTGGACAGCACCCAAATACCACTCCCTATTTACGAAATGGCTTGTGTTAAGTCGGGTTACTCCGAGGCGCTTCAGCAAATTCAAACTGCCGAGTTCAACCTGCAGGCTACCCGTTTGAGTGCTCCTTTTGATGGCTTGCTGGCCAACCTGAAATATAAAGCTCATGAGCAGGTCAACACGGGCGAAGCGTTTTGCATGCTCATAGATGATTCTGAATTTGAAGTGGAGTTCCGCGTAGTAGAGAACGAGATTGAATCGATCCGACTAAACAATGAGGTTCAGATCATTCCGTTTGCCGACAACAGCAAGAGCTTTAGCGGAAAGGTTTCCGAAATTAACCCGCTGATTGATGAAAACGGCATGATTGGCGTGAAGGCGCGACTCCGTAATCCCGGAGGCTTAATGGAGGGGATGAATGTAAAAGTGCTGGTTGAAAAGAAAATGGATGGCCAGCTGGTCGTTCCCAAATCTGCGGTGGTGCTGCGCCAAAACCAGGAAGTGCTCTTTACCTATACCCAGGGCACCGCTTTCTGGACTTACGTACAAACGGTGGCTGAGAACAGCTCTTCTTATTCGGTGATCGCCCATCCGGACAAAGGCGGCTCATTAGCTCCCGGCGATACGGTAATCATCTCGGGGAACTTGAATCTGGCTCATGAAAGTGAGGTGGTTGTGAAGTAGTTGTTGCTATTGTTTGAAGGGTTTGACGCTTCGCTGTTCGAGATGTTTGAAAAGTATGGAGGTTTGAATGTTTGAGGGGTTTGAAAGGTTCGAACGCGCAGCATCAAACGCCCGAAGGGCATCAAACTGCCAAAGGCAATCAAACAGCGAAGTATTAAACGTGAAACTTCTATAGTGAGTTTTTACAATGATAATAACATAAATTAGTTCTATGGCGACAATAAATTGTTTTGAAGATTTAGAGATCTGGCAGGATGCCAGGAATATATCGAAAGAGGTGTATCGGTTAACTCGAAACAAGCTTTTTTCAAGGGATTATGGTTTGGTGGACCAAATACGTCGTTCCTCCGGCTCAATCATGGACAATATCGCAGAAGGTTTTGAACGTGAAGGGAACAAAGAATTCATCCAGTTTTTGTCCATTGCCAAAGGATCGGCGGGAGAATGCCGTTCTCAGCTATGCCGGGCTAAAGATCAGGATTATGTATCAGACGAAGAATTTGAGTTACTTTATTCTCAGTTGAAAAAGTCCAGTATTCGGATCAAACATTTTATGGATTATCTAAAGGGTATGGAACATAAAGGAAGCAAGTTTAAGCGGTGAGATGGAAAGTCTGAGAGTTTGAAGGTTTGAGAGTTTCGAACGCGCAGCATCAAACGCGAAGTGTCAAACGTGAAACATCAAACGCCGAAGGCAATCAAACAGCGAAGCCTCAAAAATGAAACATCAAACACCCACAGAGCCTCAAACAGCGCAGCGTCAAACATGAAATATCGAACACGAAGTCCTCAACCTGAAACTAAAAACCCATGGTCGAATTCTTAATCAAACGTCCGATTGCCGTTAGCATGACCTTCATCGCCATCCTGGTGCTGGGCTTGTTTGCCATGAAGTTTATACCGGTATCACTGATGCCGGATATCGACATTCCCGAAATTACCGTCCAGGTCAGTGTTCCCAATACGCCTGCCCGCGAGCTGGAAAATACGGTTGTTCAACCTGTCCGCCGACAACTGATGCAAGTGGCACACCTGGCAGATATTACCAGTGAAACACGCAATGAGAATGGGATCATCCACCTGAAATTTGAATACGGAACCGATATTGATTTCGCTTTTATTGAAGTGAATGAAAAAATTGACCGGGCCATGAACTTTCTTCCGCGGGACATTCAGCGTCCGCGGGTTATCAAAGCCAATGCCACGGATATTCCGGTTTTTTATCTCAATTTAACCGCCAAAGATGAAGTCCCAACCGCGCAGCCTCAAACAGCGGAAGGCAATCAAAACAGGTTTGAACGTTCGAATGGTCGAATGTTTGAGGGTTTAAACAGCGCAGCCTCAAACACGAACCTTCAAACGCCCGAAGGGCATCAAACGCGCAACATCGAACACGAAGTGCCAAACGCGAAGCATCAAACGCGAAGCCTCGAACGCGAAGCGAATGCGGAGCTCTACCCCGTTTCTCAACAGTTCGTGGAGCTGAGCCGCTTTGCATCCAATGTGATTCGAAAACGGATCGAACAACTTCAGGAGGTGGCCATGGTAGATATGAGCGGGCTGGTGAGCTCGGAATTGCTGATCCTCCCCGACAACCAGAAACTCCGTTCGCTGGGCATAAACCAGGAAACCCTGGTCCGCCTGGTGGAAAGCAGTAACATCAAGCTGGGCAACCTGCTGATTCGCGACGGCCAGTACCAGTACAATATTCGTTTTTCCTCCACCCTGCAAAACAAAACCGATATTGAGAACATCTATCTGAAAGTCAACGACCGGTTACTGCAACTAAAGGATATGGCTTCGGTTATTGAGCATCCTCAAAAGCAACAAGGAAAAGTAATGCACAACGGGCAGGATGCTGTTACCATCGCCATCATCAAGCAAAGCGATGCCCGGATGTCGGCGCTAAAAGAAAAATTAAACGGCCTGGTTGGTCATTTTGAACAGGACTACCCGGCGATCAGTTTCAGCGTTACCCGCAATCAAACCCAGTTACTGGATTATTCAATCGCTAACCTGGGACAAAGCCTGGCCTGGGGAGCGGTACTGGCTTTTTTGATCATGTTCTTTTTCATGAAAGACTTTAAAGCACCCATTCTGGTTGGGATTACCATTCCAGCTTCCTTAATCATTTCCATGCTGTTCTTTTACCTCTTGGGCTTATCGATCAACATCATTTCGCTGTCCGGAATTATCCTGGGGGTCGGCATGATGATTGACAATTCGATCATTGTGATTGACAACATCACCCAGCACCGGGAACGAGCAAAAAGTTTCAAGTTCTCCCGATTACATCGGGACTCCCTTCGGTCGCAGTTTCAAGTTTCAAGTTCAAAGTTGACAACAGAAACCACAGAAACGCGAAGTTTCAAACAGCCGCAGGCACTCAAACGCGAAGCATCAAACATCCCGAACAGCCAGACACTCATCTCCTCCTGCTCCAGTGGTACCAACGAGGTTTTCCGGCCCATGCTGAGCTCGGTACTGACCACCTGTGCCGTTTTTATTCCCATGATCTTTATCGGTGGCATTTCCGGCGCCCTGTTTTACGACCAGGCCATGGCCATCACCATTGGCTTGCTGGTTTCACTGGCTGTTTCCTGTACAATACTGCCCGTTTATTACCGGCTGGTGTATCGAAAAAAAGCCGTGAACGAACCAAACCGCTTTTTGGAGAAGATCAACCTGTTTCAGATCGAAAAACTCTACCAGGCCGGCTTTCGGCTGGTCATGAAACGACAGCTCCTTTCGTGGACCGTCGTTGCCTTTTGCCTGCTTGGCGCGGCCATTCTCTTTGCCGATCTCCACAAAAGCAAATTACCACCCATTACCCGGGACGAAATCCTGCTGCTGGTTGACTGGAATGAACCCATCCACCTGGACGAAAACAAAAGACGTTCGCAAGAGCTGATCGCTCAAACCAACGACCTGCTGAGCGATCATACCAGCCTGATTGGCCGGCAACAATTTATTATGGACCACAGCAGTACCGCATCCGCTTCTGAGGTGGTGATTTACCTAAAAGCCAGCGATCCGGAAAACCTGGAGCCTGTGATCACAAAAGCCGGGGAATTTCTCGAAAGCCATTATCCTCAAAGTCTTTTTCAGTTTAAGGAGGCCGGCAATATTTTTAACATGATCTTTTCGGATACGGAAGAACCTTTGGTGGCCCGCTTACGAGCTGCGGATGATTACGGCCCGCAGAAAGTCACCTTCCTGCAGAAAGTTCTCTCGGGCATCAGAGCGGCGGTTCCCAGACAAGCCATCGCGCCATTGCCGCTGTATGAGTTTACCGTTTTACATACCGATCCGGCCAAACTGCTGCTTTACGATGTAACTTTTGACGGCGTTTATAACAAGCTGAAAAGCGCATTCAACGAAAATCAGCTGTTTCTCATCGCTGACAACCAGGATTTTGTTCCGGTGATATTGGGAGATCAAACCCAAACCATCGGCGACTTAATCAGCAACCTGTTTGTCACCAACAAAAACAACGAACAGATACCGGTGCGCGACCTGGTTTCTGAAGTCAAAAGCCAGGACCTGAAAACCATCATGGCCGGAAAAGAAGGAGAGTACTACCCGGTTTCCTTCGATGTTGGCAGCCAGGAAGCCCGGGAAATCATTCCCCGGCTCAATCAACAGCTGAACACCGACAGGCTGTATGAAGTCAGCTTTACCGGCAGCCTGTTCTCCAATAAACAACTCATGCGCGAGCTGGCACTCATCCTTCTGGTTTCGCTGGCCCTGCTATATTTTATCCTGGCATCGCAGTTCGAATCGTTAAGCTTGCCACTCATCGTACTGATCGAAGTGCCCATTGACCTGTTCGGAGCGTTCCTGGCCCTAAAACTGGGAGGATCAGGCATTAACCTGATGTCGCTAATTGGTGTCATCGTGATGAGCGGAATTATTATTAATGATTCGATCCTGAAAATTGACACCATGAATCAACTCCTTAGTCAGGGCTACTCGCTAATGCATGCGCTTGTTGAAGCCGGTCACCGGCGGCTAAAGCCCATCCTGATGACCAGTTTGACAACCATCCTGGCTTTGGTTCCTTTTCTTTTTACTTCGGGTTTAGGGTCTGATTTGCAGCGTCCGTTGGCTTTGGCCGTTATTGGGGGCATGGTGCTGGGGACACTGGTTAGCCTTTTCGTGGTTCCGTTGATGTACTATTATCTGAAAAGAAGTCGTGAGTTGAAAGTCGTGAAACGGGAGGCTGCAAGCCGCAAGATTCAACAGTAGAATTTAACTATGGAAACAACTGCAACTGCAGCAACAAATAGAAACAACAGAAACGAAAAGTAACAACAGAAACTAACATTTGAATAACTACAGACCATATCGTTTCTCCTCCTTCTCCGTCATCATGGCCTTCATCCTGATGATCATCATGGGATTGGGAGTACTGCCGTTTCTCAATGTGCAGCTGAACCCGTCACGTTCGCTGCCCGGCTTGTCGGTCACCTATCGCTGGCCCGACGCCTCGGCCCGGGTGATTGAACAGGAAGTCACTTCCCGGCTCGAAGGACTGTTTAGCTCCGTGAAAGGAATCAAAGAGGTGTCTTCGGTTTCATCCAAAGGGTCGGGCCGCATTAACCTGTCGTTTAAAAAGACGGTGAACCTGGATGCCGTGCGCTTCGAAATTGCTTCGCTGATCCGCCAAGCCTATCCCGAACTGCCTCAGCAGGTTTCCTTCCCCGAGATTTCGATGGGTACCAGCGGGCAAAACACCCAGCCGATCATGACCTACACGATCAACGCCAGTGCTGCGCCTTTTCTGATTCAAAAATACGCCGAAAACCAACTGGTTCCCCGTTTGTCGGTTCTTCCCGGGGTTAGTGGGGTTCAGGTTTACGGCGCTACGCCTTTTGAATGGGAAATCAACTATGACAGCGACCGGATACAAACCCTGGGAATTACCTCTTCCGAACTTACCCGGAGCATTCAAAATTATTTCAGGGAAGAATACCTGGGGCAGGGTGTTCTATCCGGTCACCTGGAAGAGAACGAAACAATCACGGGGCTTTACCTGGCCAATGGATTAAACGACAGCATTGACTGGCAAACGATTCCGGTCAAAAAAGTTGGCGGACGGATGATTTGGCTGGGTGATCTGGCCAAAGTCAACTACCAGGAGCAGCAGCCTTCGTCCTATTTCCGGATCAACGGGCTAAACACCATCAATATGGTGATTTATCCTGAAGACCAGGTCAACAACCTGCGTTTGGCCGAAACAATCAGGCAGGAGGCCACGCTTCTGCAAAAAAAACTGCCGCCCGGTTATTCGCTGCTGTTGGCCAACGATACGACAGAATATATTCAGAAAGAGCTGCAAAAAGTCTTTCTGCGGACCATCTTCTCCCTGCTGATCCTGCTGACATTTATCCTGCTGATTACCCGGAGTGTGCGGTATCTTTTGCTGATCACGGTCAGTATCCTGGCCAACCTGGTTGTCGCCTGCATTTTTTATTATTTCCTCCGGATTGAGATTCATTTGTATTCGCTGGCCGGGATTACCATCTCATTTGGGATCATCATCGACAACAGCATCATCATGATCGATCACCTCCGCCACCAGGGAAACCGGAAGGCCTTTCTGGCGATCCTGGCGGCCACCTTAACAACCATCGGGGCGCTTAGTATCATCTTTTTCTTAAAGGAGGAACAACGCATCAACCTGGTGGAATTTGCCCAGGTGATCATGATCAACCTGTCGGTATCCATGGCAATCGCCCTGTTCTTTATTCCGTCGCTAATGGAGTTTACTCCGGCTTTGACGGATAAAACCAGGCTGAAAACCCGGCCGTCCAAACGATTTTTCAAACGAAAAAGGCGAACCGTCAGGCTAAGCCGGCTTTACCTACGCACCATCCGGTTCAGCAAACGGTTTAAGTGGGCCTATATCCTGCTTTTCATTCTGGCTTTTGGGATCCCGGTGCAATGGCTGCCTGCAAAAATTGAAAAAGAAAGCTATTGGGCCGAAAAATATAACCAAACCCTGGGAAGCATTTGGTTTACCGAAGAGGCCAAGCCGATCCTGGAAAAAGCCCTGGGTGGCTCACTGCGTCTGTTTTCCGAATATGTTTTTGAAAGTTCGTTTTATTCTGAACCTTCCCGTACCATGTTGTACGTAAGGGGGAAAATGCCCGAAGGGTGTACCGTGCAACAACTGAATGAGGCCATGGAAAAGATGGAAAATTACCTGAGCCAGTTTGATGAAATTGATCTGTTTCAGACCTCGGTTTATGCCTACAACAATGCATCGATTTCCATTCAGTTTAAACCGGAGTTTGAAAACGGGTCGTTCCCTTATTATTTGAAAGAAGAAATTACCTCGAAAGCCATCAGCCTGGGCGGGCTCGACTGGAGTGTTTACGGGGTTGGCCGGGGCTTTTCAAATGCGCTGAACACCGGTTATAAGAATAGCCGCATTGTCCTGGAAGGCTACAATTATGATGAACTGTACCGGTATGCTGAAATGTTGAGCTCCCGGCTTTCGGAGAATGAACGGGTCAAGGAAATTGAGATTGCCGGCTCAACCGGCTGGAACAGCAGTGCATTGTATGAGTATGTGCTTGCCTTCAACAAGGAGGGATTTGGTTTGCACGAGGTAGAGCCCGGCCAGTTTTATGCTTTTTTGAAAGACAAAGTTTACAAAGCCAACCTGTCCCCAATATACCAGGACAACGAATTACAGCCTGTATCGATGGTTTCCGATGCTTACGGGCAGTTTAATGTTTGGGATTTAAATAACCTGCCCATTGAAATCGGGGAAAAGCAATTGAAACTGTCCAACTTTGGGGAAATACGTAAACAGAAATCAGGAAATGATATCCACAAGAACAACCAGCAATACCAATTGGTGGTGGCTTACGATTTTATTGGCCCGAACCCCTTATCCAAAATTGTGAGGGAGCGCCACGAGGAGGAATTGGGCGGGCAGCTGCCATTGGGGTATTCGGTACGTTCCTACACCCAAGACTGGGGATGGGACCGGAAAGACAAAAAACAGTATTTCCTGCTCCTGCTGGTGATCCTGGTTATTTATTTTATCTGCTCCATCTTGCTTGAGTCTTTGCTACAGCCTTTAGCGATCATTTTAATGATCCCGGTTTCCTTTATCGGTGTGTTTTTAACCTTTTACCTGTTTGACTTTAATTTTGACCAGGGAGGATTTGCTTCCTTTATCCTGCTTTGTGGGATTGTTGTCAATGCCGGCTTATATATTATCAACGACTACAACAACTTTTATAAAAACAGCCGGCGCAAAAACAGCGCTCGTTTATACCTGAAAGCGTTCAATCATAAAATCATCCCCATCTTTCTGACGATTATTTCCACAGTCTTGGGCCTAATCCCGTTCGTCTGGTCAGGCCAGAATGAAGTGTTCTGGTTTGCTTTCGCTGTTGGCGCAATGGGGGGACTAATCTTTTCGGTGATTGCCATCCTGGTTTACTTGCCCCTGTTTATGAGATGGACCGACTAGTTGATGGGTCAAAGGATAAGTTTGATTCAGCCAAAACACTGTCAATAATTAAAACAGCTCACCATTTTTAATTGCCCAAGTTATCTACTTCTACTTTGACAGATTAAGAATGGCGTTAGATTTTTCGAATGTGTCAAAGTAGAACTACAGGGTATTTTTTTCAAAAAAAAAATTAAAATACGGGGTAACCTTTTGGCCAAAACCAGAATTAATTATTGAGAGATCTAATCAAACGTTCAGTTATATACTTTTATTTGTTTTCTAATTAAACACAACTAAGTGTTTGTAATAAAATGAATTCTATCGTGGTGAACCACTCTTACAAGGCCACTCAAACACACCTAATGCGGTTCAAAGTGATTGATCCAATACACTGTTTTGCAGCTGTCTGAATTAATCTGGTGAACTAAAATTAATGAATCATTTAATTCACTGTACAGGTCTCATTTTTGCTGAAATTGTCTAAATCGAACTGATTAATAAAAAATAAAAAAGCCTGTAAATCGTATGATTTACAGGCTTTTGAAATTGACTGTTAGTCATTTTGTCGGGATGACAAGATTTGAACTTGCGACCCCTCGCCCCCCAGCAGATGGAGCGTCATTCCGAACTTGCAGACTGTGTCACAATTTGATTTTCAGTACCACGTTACATTGAGTATCATGGTACTGTTCTTCTTTTATTTATTGTTCATTCATTTTTAGAATCATTTTCCTTTTGTTGGTTATAGTGGTTGGCTTGTAGCCAGACACAGTCTCGGTGTTTTTTTAGGCCTTTTCACCCATTAATTTGGCCTAATTTCTGTATCATTGGCTTTACCCCTCCCAATAATGAGATTAACCTGGCCATATTAAAGCAACTTGCCAATAGGTTAAGTTCGGCATTGATCCCGGCAAGCCCCCTGAGTAAGAATGAACCCACTCCCAGGTTACGTTTGATGTGCCCAAAGGGGAGCTCAACCTTCATTTTCCTTCGTTTATATATCTGCTTGCTTGTATCTTTCTCATAAGTTTCAACCAGCTGCTGTTGGGTAGCCTCATTGACAAGTCGGTAGATCGTCCGGCCTTTCTTTGCACTGGTACACTTCCCATAATACGCACAGGACAGACAGTCCCGGTAGTTGGTCATCCGATAGGTGATTTTATTGCTTCCTTTTGCCTGGGAAGAACGATATAATGTTTTGCCCTCCGGGCAGGTATAACTATCATTATGCGGATCATACTTAAACTTTTCTTTATCAAAAAGCCCTGGGGCTTCGGGTTCTTTTTGCGCCTGTTTATTATTGGGGACAATCACTGTCCTTTCGCTGTCAACTAATGGTTTCAATGCATCAACACTGGAATACCCTGCATCGGCACATATTGTTTGACAGGGCTTGTCTATGTTTTCTTCCGCCTGCTCAACCTGGCTGTCCAGTTGGTTTTTGTCGATAACATCGTTTACTGTATCGACCGAGACAATTAGTCCGTGGAGGTCATCAACAGAGATTTGTCCATTATAGGATGAATGGGAACCCTGTCGACCTTTCATTATTTTACTCTCCGGGTCAGTGCCATTAATGGTCGTTTCCTCCTTCATTTCTTCGATTAAGCCACTAATCTTTTTATGAAGTCTCTCTTTGCTTTGCAGTTCCTTGTTCATCTTGATAAAACTGTCCTGTTCTTGATCATCAACCTGTTGGCAATTTTCCAATAAATGGTCTATCCGTTGGCCTGTATGTTTGAGCAATTTTTCCAGCGTCTCCTTGTTCTTGGTCTGACTATTCCCCGCATTGGCCCTGATCTTACTCCCGTCAAAAAACAACACATTGCCCTCTATCAGGTCAAGTCTAATGCACATCCGCACACATCGCTTCAACACGTTTTTTAACACCTGCTTGTTGTTCTTGCGGAAATTGGCGATGGTTTTATAATCCGGTTTCAACCCTCCTGACAACCAGATAAACGACAGGTTGTGGTGCAGGGCATGCTCCAGTTTTCGCGAACTACGCCAACCATACGAGTAACCATAGATTAATATCTTAAGCATGCTAACTGGGTCGTAGGTGGAATTGCCTGTTTTGTCAGGTTCTATCGACAGACCAAGCGAATTTGCCCCCAAGGCATCGATAAAAGCATCATACGCCCTAACTGGGTCATCTTCTAAAACATACTTCTCGATTGAGTCGGGCGAAAAAGTAATTTGTTCCCGGTTACCATACTCGTAAGCCATATAATATTTGTTTTGATTCAAATACAACAATTTTTTATTGTGACACAGTCTGTTGATTCGGAATCTCCCGGCGGGCTGTGCCAATTGGGTGCCGCGGTTTCCGAACCGCGGATTTGAACAGCAAGCTCCAACTGCAAAGCTTGGCTCAAACAGTACAGGCCGGAGATGTCTGTCAACACAAAAGCATCACGCTGATTAAACGTTATGGGCTGCCAACTGTTGTTTTGGGTAGTGTTCAGAAATAAACAGCGAAAGATGAAAAAAAATCAAACATTTAAGGCATTTCGGGTTGAAGAAGAAAACGGGAACTTTGTTGCTTCCATTCAGGAGATGAAATTCGACAGTTTGGGCGAGAACGAGATTCTGGTTAAAGTCCATTACAGTTCATTGAACTATAAAGATGCCTTGTCGGCTTCAGGGAACAGGGGAGTGACACGAAATTATCCCCACACGCCAGGTATTGATGCGGTTGGCACCATAGAAGAGTCGACCAGCGGGACGCTTAAAGCTGGAGAAAAAGTCATCGTGACCAGCTATGATTTGGGAATGAACACGGACGGTGGCTTTGCCGAATATATCAAGGTACCTTCGGCATGGGCCGTTAAGTTACCCGAAATGATGACCATGAAAGAGGCGATGATTTATGGAACAGCCGGGTTAACAGCCGGCATTTCCGTTTTACGATTGACCGAATTGATAAAGCCGGAAGATGGAAAGATCGTAGTTTCGGGAGCTACCGGCGGAGTTGGGGCACTAAGTGTTTCTATCTTGAGCAAACTCGGATACCCGGTGGTGGCCATCACCGGAAAGGAAGCGGAGCAGGACTACCTGGCTCAGCTGGGTGCAAAAGAAATATTATTGCGTAGTGAGATTGAAAACTTTGATAAAAGACCATTGTTGAAACCGCTGTTTGCCGGAGCAATCGATACCGTTGGCGGTGTAATTCTTGAAAATATCATTAAAGCCACCCAGGCAAACGGTGCTGTAACTTGTTGCGGGAATGTGGCTTCACCCAAACTTGATTTAACCGTTTTCCCCTTTATCCTGAGGGGCGTGACACTCATCGGAATCGATTCTCAAAACTACCCCATGAAATACAGGACGAAGGTCTGGGAAATGCTATCAGACAAATGGAAACCAAAACAATTGGAAGACACCGGCAATGAAATTGAACTCGAAGACCTGAAGTCAAAGATAGACCTCATGCTTCAGGGAAAGCTAAAAGGAAGAACTGTTGTGAAATTGACTGAATAAGGATCGCAACGCGACACACCACTCAGCCGAAAATCAAGCCTCTTGAGGGCACTTTATCTCATAATAAAGTATGCTGCCACAAATTTTTATAAAACACAGATTATAAAGATTTAGGACTCCTGACCTTCGGTCATTCGTTTTGTCAGGTTCTATCGACAGACCAAGCGAATTTGCCCCCAAGGCATCGATAAAAGCATCATACGCCCTAACTGGGTCATCTTCTAAAACATACTTCTCGATTGAGTCGGGCAAAAAAGTAATTTGTTCCCGGTTACCATACTCGTAAGCCATATAATATTTGTTTTGATTCAAATACAACAATTTTTTATTGTGACACAGTCTGTTGATTCGGAATCTCCCGGCGGGCTATGCCAATTGGGTGCCGCGGTTTCCGAACCGCGGATTTGAACAGCAAGCTCCAACTGCTAAAATGGGGCGTTGCCCCACGCCCCAGTTCCTTTTTTGCCTTGATGCCAAAAAGGAACCAAAAAAGATCAAGACCTACGAGGCTTTGGCTGGAAAACTACGGATCAGTCACTCCCCAAAAACCAACTCCGATCCTGAGTACAGGATCGTCAAACAGGGTTTTCTTAGCCAGTCCCATTGCTGTTTCCTTCCCTTGTTTTTCCAAGCCAAAGCCTCGTAGGCCAACCAAGCCCGCTTGCTTGAAGGCTCATCCTATACTTTCAAAGGTCTGGCATGAAGGACAAAGAAGCATTGAGAATGACAAACGTTTTGCGATGCGGCGCAAAAAAGTAGGTTAGCGTCATTCTAACCCAGGTTGGAGGCGTTCTAACCTGGGTTGGCAAGCCGGCAACCTGACCAATCCGGAAATCCATGGATTAACAAGTCTTTTCCGGTCGAATTCAGCAAAAATTCCTTGAGGTCTTCGGGCCAGTCGGCGGGCAAAAACCGCAAGCGGACCAGTTCCTTCAGATGCCATTGGGTCAAATCGCGATAGCTTTCGGCAAGCAAGACGTCGCTGTTCCAAATTCCGGAAGAACCGGTTCGGGACAACCAGGCATGCTCCATTTCGTAAAGCGGAAAAAGCTCGTTGAAACGGGGAACGGAATCCAAAACAATGGTCTGAATCAAGGCAAAGTAGTTTTCGTTGAACAGGCGGGTGGAATGCAGTTGGGCTTCCATGGCGCATGTCAAGGTGTGTTTTCCGCTTTGGGGATTGAAAACGCCTGGGTAGGCATTGTCTTCCAGTTCGCCGTTCCCCTGATTTTCCGGGACCAACGCATTGTAGGTATTGTGTTTTATACTTATCCTGCATTCAATCAAAAAAAGAGAATCCGGGAAGAACAGATCCCCGGATTCTCTTTCACTCTTACGCACAACAGTTCAACCCGACCGGCCAATCTAATAGCCAGGATTTTGAACAAGGTAGTCTGGTTTATCTGATGCACCGTCAATGGCAGACTGTGGAATTGGGAAAAGACGCCGTTGAACATCCGAGTTGGTCTTCTCAGTCCAGGTGCTTTCGTATTTCCCAAACCGGATCATATCGGTACGCCGCTGGTGTTCCCAGTAAAATTCGAAACCACGCTCGCGGAACAAGATATCGGCGGTCATTTCGGTAAGCGGTGGAGGTGTCACATCGGGCCGGGCCGTCCGCGAAGCCCGCACCAGGTTAACATCAGCCAGTGCACCGGGAGCGTCTCCCTTACGCAGTTTGGCTTCCGCACGCATCATGTACAAGTCGGCCAGGCGCACAATGACCAAATCAGCTTCGCCTTTGTTCCGCCCGCTATCCGATTTTTTACTCCACTGGTACTTTTCAACCCGGAATCCGGTATTGTAATTGCTTCCTTCAGGGGTAAAGTTGATTACTTCTTCAAAATCGACATAGGCATTTACCTCAGCCCGTCTCCAATCGCGAAGCTTGCCAATTTTATAACGGCCATCAGGCGTTTGGATGAATGGCAGCCTGCGCCCATTGTTTTGCAATCCATACTGAAGTCCCCGGTAAATGCCCCGGTTGACTTCAAAGTCTTCGGCAGCGATAGCCGAATCTGCCGGAATAACCATTCTTTCCCAATAGAATCGGGCATCGGCTTCGGCCGGATCAACATCGCCGTAAGCCTGCACCCACGACTGATAAAAATCAGAGGTAATGGCGGCGCCATCGGTCCCATTGGCTTGTGGATATTCGGGGTTTCCGTAAAAGTTATCCGACATGGAGAAATAAGACATCCGGTTGTGCCCGTTCAAATCCGGCCGCTGATCAACAGCAAAAACCAATTCGTTGTTGGTGTGGTTGTCGTTATCAAAATTAGCGAAGTACTCGGGCGACAATCCGTATTGCCCCGAATTGATAACCAGGTTACTGTATTCAATCACCTTATCCATATCGGCCGTTGTAAAATCGAAGTTGGTGGAATACGGATCGCGCCACACAGCCGCATTCAGATGCAAGCGCGCCAGTAAAGCCCAGGCTCCACCTTTGGTCAGCCGTCCGGGGCCAACATCGGTTCTTAGATCAGTAACTACTGCTTCAAACTCTGACTGGATATAGTCCACGGCATCGCTTCCGCGAAGGATTTTTGAGAGTTCGTCCGGTGTATCTTTCTGGAATGCTATTCCCCACAGGTCGAGCGTGATCATATTGTAAAAGGCCCTAAGCCCTCTTACTTCGGCTAAATATACCTTGGCTTCAGAATTGGACTCAGCCAAAGGAACCAATACATCCATTGCAGATACAGTCCTTGCAATCATAACCGTCAAATAGTCCCAACATTGCTGAACATTGCTATGCACCGGCGTATAGGTATGCTGATGCAATTCAATATAGATTCCATTGTCACCCCAGTCCCTTCCTCCGCGATATGGAAGGATGGCCTCATCAGCCGAAATCTCCTGAACAGCAAAGTATCGTGTATGCCTGTAAAATTCCGGCAGCATGCCATACGCAGGGGCAACTCTTCCTATTATCAGGTCACTTTCCAATGCCCCACCCGTTAAAGACTCATCCAGAATCTTCTCTTCCAGGTCGGTGCAACTCCAACTAAACAGCATGGAAAATGCCAACAGGCCAATTTTTATTGTATTTTTCATTTCAGTCTTCATTTTCTCGATTAATTAAAATGATACGTTTAAACCAACAACAAATGTCCTCGCTTTAGGATACCCATTGAGATCGATTCCAAATGACTGGATCCCGGCAATTGAACGATCCTGGTTCACCTCCGGATCAAAGCCATCATAATCGGTAATCACAAACAGGTTTTGTCCGGTAAACGACAAGCGCATCTCCTTGATCGTATTACCAATTCCCATTGAGCCGGTATTGAAATTATAGCTTAGGGTGGCGTTATTTAGCCGAAGAAAAGCTCCATCCTTCAGGTAGCGGGTGGAAATCGTTGACGAGTTGATAATGCTTTCTTCGGGGTATTTGATAGCCGCATCGGTTGTATTCAATGAGTTAGCTAACTTGGCTTTGTAAAACTTGTTTGTTGCCGTGTTATCGTAGATCTTATTTCCGGATACGCCATTGAAGTTGACACTAAGATCAAACTGTTTGTAGTTTAAATTCACATAGAAATTATACATCATATCGGGCAAGGCGCTTCCCACTACCCGGCGATCGTCCGTATCGGGCACATCCGGCTCCCGGAAGATGGACAATCCATCGGCGCCAATACCCATGAACTCTTTCATATAGAATGAACCGATTGGATGACCGTTGATCAAACCATTGATCGTAGCTCCTGTTAGTCCTGATCCTTCAGCATTTCCCGTTGTAAGAATGGTAAAAGGGGAATTCTCAACAACATTATCAAGGAAGGTAACATTGCCACCCAGCGCATACGAAAATCCGCTCTCGTTGCGATGTTGGTAATCCAACGCCAGTTCCAGCCCCTTATTGGTAATGGTCATATCCTTCACATTGGTCCAGTAGGTTGTAGCAGGCTGAATCGGATCGGGAGGTACCACCTCAAGCAAAATGTTGTTTGACTCTTTGTGGAAGTAATCGACTGTTCCGGACAGGGCTCCGTCAAGCAGTCCAAAGTCGAGCCCTATGTTGGTTTGAGTTGACACTTCCCACTGAATATCGGGATTGGCCAACCGCACAAATGTTGTTCCGGCGGGATAACTCCCCGAATCATCCAGGGGGTAACTATCCTGGTTTGAAATCCGGGTGGTATATAAGGCCTGGGTAATTTTAGAAGGAATTTCCTGGTTCCCGGTTTGTCCCCATCCGGCTCTCAGTTTTAAATTGCTGATCCGGGATGCTTCCATAAAATCCTCTTCCGAAATACGCCAGCTGGCAGCAAACGAAGGAAAGACACCGTATTTGTTGTTCTCACCAAATTTTGAGGATCCATCGGCCCGTACCGTGGCGGTTACCATGTATTTACCCTGGTAACCGTAGTTGGCCCGGCCAAAAAACGATTGCAGTTCATTCTCCAACGCCCAGCCCTCCGGGTGGTTGTCAACCAGGTCAATCTCCTGACCCAAGCCCGGATTGTATCGGGGGTCAATGCCGTTGTCCGGGAAGTTGTCAACGCTCCAGTGCCGCCAGCGGTCGAAGGTCTTTTGATAGGAATGCCCGGCCAACAGCGTCACCCGGTGATCGTTAAGGCCCAGATCGTAGGTCAAATAGTTTTCGATCAGGGTATTTCTGCCATTGGTATAATACTGGTCCAGCCTTCCCTGTTCAAAAGGATCCGTGCTGGGTGTTCGTTGATTATCGGCATCGCTGGAAGTGTTTTCGTAACCGAAATTCAGCTTGTAAACCAGTCCTTCAATGATTTTGAAGGAAGGGGCTATGTTTACGATAATCCGCCGGCTTTCCCGGAAGTCTTTGAACAGTTCGGCTCCAATTAGCGGGTTCATCAAATCGGGGTATTTTGCCGGATTGCCATTCTCATCGTAAGCCGGATAGGTTGGGTTGAAATCAAGCATTTCGGAAACGAGCGTACCCGTGTTCGCATTCTCACCCGATTCAATGGCAACATTCAGGTTAAAATCTACATTCAACCTTCCGTCCAGCAATTTTTGTGTCGCATTGACCCTTCCGCTGTATCGTTTAATGCCGGTGTTCAGAACAATCCCTTCCTGATCAAGGTATCCGAGCGATGCCCGGTAGGTCAGCCGGTCGGTTCCTCCCTGAAAAGTCAGGTTATGGTCGTTTGTAATGGCGGTCCTGGTCAACTCCTCCTGCCAGTCGGTGCTTGCTCCCCGGTCTTCCAGTGTTCCACCAACGGCCACCACTTGCCGCCTGAATTCGTCGGCACTAAAGACAGGTATCTTCCTGGCCATTTTTGAAATTCCGAAGTTGGATGTAATCGACATTTTCGACACACCGGCCTGACCACTTTTTGTGGTAATGAGGATGACCCCGTTGGCCCCGCGCGAACCATAAATGGCGGTAGCCGACGCGTCTTTCAGCACATCGATTGATTCAATGTCCTGGGGGTTAATAAAGTTTAGCGGGCTTTCTCCCGAGCCTGTTCCGGCCAATCCAAGCGGAAAACCATCAACCACAAACAGCGGCCCCGTTCCCTGCCGGATGCTTCCCTGACCACGGATAATAATCCGCTGTCCGCTACCCGGCGCACCACTTGACGAAGTGATGTTTACCCCCGACACCTTACCTTGTAATAATTGCCCGGGAGAGTTCACCACACCTTTGTTGAAATTTTCGCTTTTCACCGAAGTAACAGCGCCTGTTAAGTCACTTTTCTTCAAGGTTCCGTAACCAATGGCCACCACCTCGCCAATGCCAATGGCTTCTTCGTTCATGGTCACAAAAAACTGAACTTTACCGGCTACCGGAACTTCAAGTGTTTTCATTCCTACGAAAGAAAATTGCAAGGCTTCGGCATCAGTCGGAATTTCAAGCTGAAACGAGCCATCATTGTCGGTAATGGTTCCTGTACCTGTTCCTTTAACCACCACGGCAACACCAGGAATTGGCTTTCCGTCATTTCCGGCAACCACCCCACTAATGCTTTTCTGTTGTTTCTGCATCAAGCTGTTAAGCACGCCCCCCCTCTTTTTCAAGATGATTTGGTAGTCGGTAACTTCAACATCAATGGATGCCTGTTCAGCAAACTGTTTCAGAATTGATTCCAGCGATTCATCCTCTACCTGAATGGTCACTTTCTGATCTTTCTGAAAAATTTCATCCTGATACAAAAAATAAAATTTCGTCTGATCTTCAATTTCCTGAATAAGTTCCTGAACGGTTACTTTGTTCAGGTTTAAACTGAGCTTGGCTACCTGAGAGAACGAATTGGCCCAAGAACTCGTGAAAATCAAAAATGAAAATAGAAATGTAAGTTTCATCTTTTTTAACTTTTGATTCATACCTTTTCTCACGAGAAGATACCTCAATCGTGATTTTTTCATACATTTGACAAGTTTAATTTATAACTATAATTAACTGCTTTTAAGTCGGAGAGTGCTGGAACACGATCCGGCTTTTTTTATTTCAGAGCATAGGTCGTTTCATTTATTTTGGTTAATTCTATTGAAGCTGTTGTTGCCAGAACTCCTAAAACAATTTCCGGCTCTTCAACCAGTTTTAACTTTCCGCTGATTGTTTTTAAACCTAACATCGGGTTATCCAAGATAATCTGCACATCATAATACCGCTCCAACTTTTTGATGATCCGGCTCAAATCTGACGACGTAAAATTTAAAAAGCCATCATGCCAGGAGACATAATTTATTACCTCAACCGTGGTGATGATTGCTTCCGATTGTTCTTTGTGGTAGGCGGCTTTTTGGTTCGGCGCCAAAAGAAATTCGCTGTTCATAACATGAAAGCCGTTCTTTTTCACATTCACCTTTCCTTCAACCAAAACGGTCTCAATAATTTTATCCGATGGATAAGCCGAAACATTAAACTTGGTGCCAAGAGCCTGCACTTCCACATCGCTTGTATTAACCGAAAACGGCATGCCTTCCCGGTGGGCAACTTCGAAAAAACCTTCACCAATCAGGAAGACTTCGCGGGTTTTGCCTGTAAAAACAGTTGGATAAACCAGTCGCGAACCGGCATTCAGGTAGGCCATGGTTCCATCGGGCAACTTGATCGAGGTATGTTTTCCGTAAGGCACAATCAAGTGATTCAGCTCATTGCTTTTTGACTTTGCATTGGCCCGCAAGGTATCTTGTTTATTGATGATGATGTTGCCGTCATCCTGGTATTCAATATTGGACTTCTTTTCCGTAATGGCAACATGGTTCCCGTCACTCAGCAAAAGTTGCGTATCGCTATTGTTACTTCGGGTTTCCGATAGCATATGGTAGAGGGTTTCAAGCTCTGCTGACTTTTTATTGTTGTAAATCGTCATGCCAAGAAAAAAGAAAAAGAGGCCAACAGCTACATATTTTAAAGCTGAAACCCCGAGGCTGAGAAAATAGGTTCGTTTTTTTCGATGATCAATTTCGCGAAGAATTTCAGCAAACAAATCCATTGCTTCTTTACCGTGATCAGCCTCATTTTTCGTTCGAAGGGATAAAATCAGTTTTCGTGCCTGGCTAACCGGCTCTTGTTCCTCCGGATGATCAGACAGGTAGGTTTGCCAATAGTCATTCAGATTCCGGTCGGGGCGTAAAACCCATCGGACGAATTTCCGGTCTTCAAAATATCTTTGAAATTGCTCCATTTCAAGAGTTCTGTTTTAAAGGAGGTTCCCACAAAAGCTAAAACATGGACACGAAAACTGATTATTTTTCTGAAAAAATAAAAAGAAGCACCTGAACCATTTTAGGATCAAGAACTTTACGAAGCGCTATCAAGGCACGATAAACTAATTTACGAGCCGATTCGATTGATATTTTCAGGATTTCTGAGATTTCCGAATACTCCAGTTCTTCTTCAAACTTCAGGTAAATAATTTCTTTTTGTCGAGCAGGAAGGCCATTGACAGCTTGCACAAGTGCCTCTTTAATTTCTTTTGACAATTCAAATTCAATAATTTGGTTTTGAATGTTATACTCTGTTTGGAACAAGCTGCCTTCCAATTCCCCGTCAAGCTGCAGTGCTTGAAATTTCTTTTCCTGCAAGATTCTTTTGAAGAGCTTATTCCGGAAAGCTACAAACAGATAAGCTTTCAGATTCTCAATCTTTCTTCCGTTCAGCTTTTCCCGTTTTAGAAATAAATCAAGGTAGACCTCCTGAATACTATCGTGAATCCACTCGTGATTAGGGCAAAGTTTGTGACCATAAGCAAGCAGTCGATTAATGTGCTGCTGATAAATGACTGAAAAGACTTTATCATCGCCATCCAAAAACGAATGCCATAAAAAGTCCAGGTTCTCTTGATCACGTTCGCGCATCTGATTTTAATTAGACATTTGCAAAGCTCTTAAACTGCGTCATACTTGATGTTGCACTCCACGGTTTGTTGCTTGCAAAGCAAAACCATTGAAGTTACAATGGGTACACATTTCAGTTAAAGTCCGATTAAAAGTCTATTCAACGACTTTGCGCAATCGCTCAAACGTTTCACAAAAAAACAAGCACATATCACTTGTTACCAAACAGACAGAACTCTTCGAGATTGTCAACTCCAATTAAACCAACTTTGGCTTCTTTCAATTCATTCCACACAACACTTCTTACTTCCTGAGTTTGACCGGGCGTTCCCCAAAAACGGAGGAGATAGCCGCTATTCCTGGCTTTCTCCACAAAATCATGCAATAAATGCGACCATACTTCTCCGCTATCGTGTGTGATTTAAGAGGAATGCGCAGCCGAAGTCTCGACCAACGCTTACTCAAACTCTTTTTTTAGTAGTCTTTTGAATCCCGGGCTGACATAAGTTTTAAAGTTACCTTCGTCGTCAGAATAAATAAAGTAGACATCAATATCGTGGTCCGCTTCGGCTATGGCAATCGACTTTTCAAGCCCACTGACCATGAAAGCGGTAGCAAAAGCGTCAGCGGTCATACAATCGTCGGCCAGCACAGTGGTACTTAACAAGCTGTGTTGCACCGGATAACCGGTTTTCGGGTCGATGGTATGTGCATACTTCACGCCATCTTCGACGTAAAAATTGCGGTAATTGCCCGAAGTGGCCAACGCCCGTTCTTTCAACTCAACAATGGCCTTGAGCTTTTGCTCTGTGAAAAACTCGTTGTCGTCGGGTTTGCTGATACCAATCGACCAGTAATTTCCTTTCGCATTTTTTCCTTTGGCCACCACTTCACCACCAATTTCAACCATATAATTCTGACACCCTTGTTGTTTAAAGTAATTGCCCACCATGTCGCAAGCAAAACCTTTGGCAATAGCGCTGGCATCGAGCATGGTGTTGGGATGCTCCTTAACGAGCTGATCGTTCTCAATCTGCACTTTTTGATACCCGACCAGATTCTTCAGCGAGTCGATCAAGTCAGCCGTCACTTGCTCTTTGTTTTTAAAGCCAAAACCCCAAACGTTGACCATGGGCGCAACAGTGATATCAAAAGCACCATCTGTAATTTCAGAGATCTCCTGTGCCCGCTCAAAAATGGTGACAAAATGCTCATCCAATGCGGTCGCTTCATTTTTATTCACTTTCGAGATGGTTGAAGTAGAATCGAAGGTAGACATCGACCGGTTCAACTCATTCATCACGGCTTCCATGCCTTCTTGAAGATCCTTCCCTTTAGGGCTTTCGTAGGTCACATGGTAAATGGTTCCGTAAATAAAACCTTCATTCGAAATATATGCTACTTGGGGTTGGCATGAAAACAAGGCAACCAATAAAATGGACAAGATGTATTGAATTTTCATCGGACTTATTACTGATTCATTTGACTTTTCCTGTTTTGTAACAGCTGTTTTTAAACTGTCCAAACAACAAGGAACATTTGCGGTGTAAATATAAATCATTAGTTTCAGCTTCTGTAAATTGCGGCGATTAATCTGCTGAAAACTTAAAACAACTGCGGTGATAACACAAGGGGATTTACGTAATGGATTTCAGAAGTTCTACCGTTCACATGTCATTGGGGGATCGGTAGAATTAGGGTTAGAAAAACGATTAATCATTTTGACCAGTCTGATTATGACGCTCTTTGGGCTGATCAGCATGGTGACCAATTACTTTCTGGGACTTGGACCGATAATGGTAGGCTTGATGGCCGGAATCTCGATCCTGTTTTTCGGCTTTTACTTAATCGGACGGCTTAACATGCTCAACCGCTGGGGGTATCTGCTGATTTCGCTGACTTATCTTATTACCTTGAATGCTGCCTGGTACTACAACTACGGTTCTCGCGGACCTGTATTGGCAATGTTTATTATTCTCTACGCCTTTTACATTTTTGTGTGGAAAAAACGAATGCTGCTATTCGTATCAGCCATTCTTTTTTTAAACGTTTTGGTCCTTTTCATTTTAGAATGGCGAAACCCGGACCTAACAGGTAGCTACCCCAATGAATATTTTAGATTGAGTGATGTTTATTTAGGCCTGTTTATTTCGCTCTTTTTGATTATGGCTTTTGTGCTAACCGTTAAAATCAATTATATCAAAGAATATTTGCAGGCTCGAAAATCGGACCAGCTAAAATCCGCATTTCTGGCCAACATGTCGCACGAAATTCGTACGCCACTGAACGCCATTGTCGGCTTTTCGTCGTTGGTGAGCGACGACAGTTTCGACCAAGAGCAAAAAAAGGAATTTAGAAACCTGATCAACGAGAACAGTGAGTACCTGATGTTTTTAATTGAAGATATTATTGATCTTTCAAAAATTGAAGTTGGTGCCCTGCAATTCAACATGACTAAAGTGAGTCTCGACAAAGTTTTTGAGAAACTCAAACAAAGTTTTTCCGGGTCGCTGGGGCGAGAGCGAAGCCACCTGAATCTTCATTACCAGCTAAAATTAGATGATCCGGTCATTCATACCGACGCCTTCCGGTTGGAACAAATTCTTCGGAATCTGATTAACAATGCCCTCAAGTTTACCGACCAGGGAGAAGTTGAATTTGGTGTAGAACGCCTCAACGGAGAAATTACCTTCTATGTAAAAGACAGCGGAATTGGTATCCGCCCCGAAAATTTGGAGGTGATTTTCGACCGGTTTGTGAAAGTGGAAGAACGTGGAAAAAATATGCAGCGTGGAACCGGAATAGGTTTATTCTTGTCCAAACAACTCACCGAAAAACTGGGTGGGCATATCTGGGTTCATTCCGACTACGGGCACGGAACAACATTCTACTTTACCATTAACGATTTCGTGGACGAAAAAGGCATTTTTTAGTTTTCAAGCCAGGTATTGTTGCCCGATTATTTTTATTTTTGCAGTCGTAGAAAAAATTTCATTCACATAAAAATAAACAACTGTGGGCAGAGCATTTGAATACCGGAGAGCAGCCAAGGAAAAGCGCTGGGGGCACATGTCCCGAATCTTTCCAAAATTATCACGATCAATAACCATGGCCGCCAAAGAAGGAGGGGCCGATCCGGACATGAATGCGAAATTGCGAACGGCCATTCAAAATGCCAAAGCGCAAAACATGCCCAAAGACAATATTGACGCGGCCATAAAACGGGCGGCAGGGAAAGATGCCAGCGACTATACCGAGGTAAACTACGAAGGAAAAGGCCCGCATGGGGTACTTATTTTTGTGGAATGTGCCACGGATAACACCACACGCACGATAGCCAATATCAAATCCTATTTCAACAAAGTTGGGGCAAGCCTGGTGCCCACCGGATCGCTCGAATTCATGTTCGATCGCAAAGCGGTTTTTCAGTTTGAAGCCTATGAAGGCATGGATCTGGAAGAATTGCAACTGGAATTGATTGACGCCGGACTGGACGAGGTCGAGCAAAATGAAGATACTGTGTACGTTTATGGCGATTACACTAGCTTTGGAACCCTTTCGCACGCGTTGGAAGAGCTGAAGATTGATGTGAAAAAGTCGAGCTTGCAGCGTATACCAACCTCGCCGGTTGAGTTTAGCGAAGAACAATTGGAAGACATTGAAAAACTGTTGGACAAAATTGAAGAAGACGACGATGTCCAGCAGGTTTTCACCAACATTGCCTGATTCTGACTGGGTGATGATTAGTGGTTATATTAAGTGAGCTGCAGCCTTCGGGGTACAGCTTTTTTTGATTTGCTATAAACCCACTTCGCGAAAGATTTTGAATGCCTCAACATATATGATTTCTTCTGCCCTCAACGCTCTGGAATTTGCCAATAGCCTGGCTACTTACTTCGGAAACCCAGGCATCACATTGGGAACGACTGTTGGTGGATGGATTATCATTAATAAATGTTGACCAAAGCGAACGGATCGGTCAAGTGTTTGTAAACAGAAAAGTGATTATTGAATGACAATTTCATTTTTATTGTGGATGTAAGCCATCTTTTCTTCCAGGAAAGCAGTCATGTGGATTTCCTTTGCTGGTAAACTTTTCCAGTTGCGAACTTTGGAAAAGGTAAAAAAGTCTGAATCCAAATTTGCAGGATGACTTGGATGGACAGGCAAATTTCGGTCGATAGTGTGAAGCAGAATAAGCTGCGTTCGATTCAAATGATGACTGTCAATATCAAGATTGGTAAGAACAGAAAATAAGGCTTTCTTAGATTGATTTCACGACTGATTATTCATCAAAACTCAGGACCACTTTCACCGGGAAATGGTCGGAAGGCGTACGGGCAACATACTTTGTTAGCGATACTTCCCTGGGGAAATTCCCGGATTGCTCAGATTGGCTGTCTTTGATTTCGGTTCGGTAGGTATCGGTGAGCACGCCATAACGCTCAACGGTGAAGAATGGGCTAACAAACACATGATCAATGCGGCTATCTGTTTTCATATCGGGCTTAAAATTATTGAAAGTCCCATTGAGTGCATAGCGTACCCCGGCCACTTCGTAGGCATCGTTCAACAGGTCCGATCCTTCCAAAACGGCATAATTGGCGCTGTGTTGATCGACATTGAAATCGCCTGCTAAAATAACCGGTTGATCACCACACATGTCGGTTATCTTTTTCAGAACCAGCTTAGCACTGTTCTTCCGTGCCTCAACCCCCACATGGTCCATATGCAGGTTGAAGAAGAAAAACTCGAACCCAGTCTCAAGGTCTTTCAGTTTTGCCCAGGTACAAATTCGCGGTAAAGCAGCATCCCAGCCCTTGTTGGGCCTGTCGGTAATGTCGGACAGCCAGAAATGGCCCGATTCCAAGGCCGTGAACTTATCTTTCTGATAAAAAATTGGTGCATATTCTCCTTTTGTTTTGCCATCGTCGCGGCCAACGCCCACGTAATCATACGCGGGAAGGCCGGCAAGCAGATCGAGCAACTGGTCATGCAAAACCTCCTGCGCGCCAAAGACCTCGAAATCGTTAAAGCGAATTAAATCGCAAATAACCGGACAACGCTGCTTCCAGCCGTTTCCTTGATCAGCATCGGAGGAATTATTGTAACGTATATTAAAAGACGCCACCGTTAGTTCTTCGGCTTTGGTTCCATAAGTTATGGCAACAAGCACTAAAAATAGAAAGAGGATTCGCTTCATTTTTATCTTTTTTAATCATTTGATGTTATCAGCATAATTTATTTCAGGGCCATGTATCCATGTTGAATTCGCTTTTTCACACCCTATTTTTCGCTTGAAAAGGAATACGGAAAATCCTTTTGCTTGGTTCCCCTGCTTTGATTTGGAACCGGACTCATCTGAAAATTGATTTCACCTCCGCTCATTAATTCATCATGGGTCAGGTAATTTTTGGTGTGCTTTTTACCGTTTAGTTTCATGCCACGAATATACCGGTTTTCTTTTGAATTATCTTTTGCCCGGATGGTGGCCACCTTGCCATCTTCCAACTCAATTTTCACCGATTTGAACAAAGGAGATCCGATGATGTACTCGTTACTGCCCGGACAAACCGGATAAAATCCCAAGGCAGAAAAAACATACCAGGCCGAGGTTTGCCCGTTATCTTCGTCGCCACAGTAGCCATCGGGTGTGGCAGCATAAAGCTTGTCCATAATTTCGCGCGCCCAAAATTGCGACTTCCAAGGCTCGCCGGCATAATTATACAAGTAAACCATGTGCTGAATAGGCTGGTTGCCATGGGCATATTGCCCCATGTCCATCACCTGCATTTCGCGCATTTCGTGAATCATCGAGCGGCTGTCCATTCCACGTGATCCGGGGATGATAAAGACCGAATCGAGCATGTTGACAAATTCCTGCTGCCCGCCCATTAAATCCATTAAGCCCGCAGGATCGTGAAAGACTGACCAGGAATAATGCCAGCTGTTTCCTTCGGTAAAATCGCGGCTCCAGTCGGTAGGCTTAAACGAATCGGAAAAAGAGCCATCGGTCGCCCGGCCAGCCATGAGCTTATTTTTAGGATTGTACAGATTCTTATAGTTCATGGCCCGTTGCGCATAAATATCGATCTCGCTTTTGGGCTTATTCAGGGCTTTCCCCAAACGATAAATGGTCCAGTCGTCGTAGGCGTATTCCAGGGTGCGCGCTACATTTTGACTGATTTTTACATCGTTGGGGATGTACCCATATTGGTTGTACTGCTCGTAGCCAGTTCTTCCCGAAGCAGCAACCGTTGGGTGTACATTGTTGGCACCGTGTTTAAGGGCCTCCCACAAGGTCTCGATATCATAACCGCGTAAGCCTTTCAGGTAAGCGTCGGCAACCACCGAAGCCGAGTTGTTTCCCACCATAATACTGCGGTGACCGGGACTGGCCCATTCAGGCAGGAACCCACTTTCTTTGTAGGCATTGACCAAACCTTCCTGCATTTTCTCATTTTCGGAAGGATAGACAAAATTCAGGAAAGGAAATAAACAGCGAAAGGTATCCCAAAAGCCGGTATCGGTGAATAGGTAGCCCGGCAATACCTGACCGTTGTATGGACTGTAATGAACGATGTTTCCGTCGGCATCAATCTCCGAAAGATTTCGGGGGAACAACACCGTGCGATACAAATTGGAATAAAACGTGCGGAGGTTGTCGATGTTATCATCCTCCACCTTGATTTTTCCCAAGACTTCGTTCCAGCGCGCTTTTCCTTTACCGGCAACTTCGTCGAAACTACCGTCGCCCAATTCTTTCAGGTTCAGCATGGCCTGTTCTTCGCTGATAAACGATGAAGCCACCCGGGCATGTACCTGTTCGTCGTTAGCGGTTGCAAAACCGATAATTGCTCCGGCATGATTGCCTTCAAACTCTTTTTCGCCCTCGGTGATTTCGCCATCTTTGACCGTTGCAAAGTAAGAAAATGGCTTGTCGAAGATAATGACAAAGTAGTTTTTGAAATTGTCGGGAACTCCCCCACTGTTTCGGGTGGTGTATCCAACAATCTTTTGTTCTTCGGGAATGATTTTTACGAATGAACCTTTATCGAATGCATCGGTAACAATAAACGAATTGTCGCTGTCGGGAAAGGTAAACCGGAACATGGCCGCCCTTTCCGTTGGGGCAATCTCGGTTGTCACATCATGATCAGCCAGGTACACCCGGTAATAGTAAGGTTTGGCCACTTCGGCCTTATGCGAAAACCAGCTGGCCCGTTCATCTTCATTAAAAACAGCCTTACCTGTAATGGGCATGATGGAGAATTGCCCGTAGTCGTTCATCCAGGGGCTGGGCTGGTGGGTCTGCTTAAATCCCCTAATTTTATCGGCGGTATACTGGTACATCCAGCCATCGCCCATCTTTCCGGTTTGCGGCGACCAAAAATTCATGCCCCACGGAAGGGCAATAGCCGGATAAGTATTTCCTGTTGAAAGTTCGTATTTCGAATTGGTTCCCACCAATGTACTGACGTAACTCACCGGGTCAAAAGCCTGTGCATTCACTTTTAGTACGAAGCTCCAAAGAATCAACGCACTTAAAAATCCAATTTTCTTAATCATCTTTAATTGCTTTATTTTTCTATTTCTCCAGTTCATAACGTGATAGTACCGCATATTCGGCCGCGAAGGTAAAGCTGAACATGCCCTCGGTTTGGTTTTCGTTTTGGTCGTCCTTCCAACCTGCGAGCAAATTGGCAGGAAGGATGCCCTTATACAGGAAGTTGTTGTAACCGTAGTCGAGGTTTTGCTGAAAAGTATGAATATACTCGTCTACCTTTTTAACGGCTGGATGCAGATCGACGTAGCCACGCATGAGCACGCCGTTAAACCAATTTCTGAAACCACCGATGTCGTAGGTATAATGCCCGGACAGGTCTTCTCCTGCTTTGGCAAAGTAGCTAAAGCTTGCGTCTGCCAGCTTTTCAGAATCGTTCAGGTACTGCTTATCGCCCGTTGCCCGGTACAGGTCGGCAGCACCGGAAAGCATGGTTCCGCTGTTGTAGGTAAACGCCGGCCCCACCCGGTCGCGGCAAACAATGCCTTGGCGATAAGTCACGCCATCGACCGTTTCGGTTTGCGGATTTCCCGGAGAGCAGCCGCCCATCATATCATCGTACACGCCATCCTCCCGCAACAGGTGTTTCTTTTGCCAGTCGTATATTTCTTGAGCAAACTGCAAGTAATAGTCGCTCTTTTTTACCTGCTGTGTTTTTCGGGTTTTGCCGTCCGCAGCATCGATGTATCGGTGGATAATCTCGTCGTTTTTGTCTTTGTACAATTCATGCAACCAAACCAAAGGACTCACCATGGGCCCGTTGCTACACGAATGTTTGGATACATAACCCGGCCCCCATGTAATCCCGCCAATCTCGTCGCCGTTGGTATCGCGCGAACAGTCCCACCCATCGAGCACATATTCGGTTAAATACTCCGCCTTTTCCAAATACTCGCTGTTGTTCGTCAACTTATAAGCTTCGAGCAGTTCGCGAACCAACCACATCTGGTCGTCATAAACATTTTCAATACCCGCCACCTTGGCCGCACCTTTCTTTGCAGCCCGGTGCACCCCGTACACCGACCACGACTTAGTTTGGGTGTAGGAGACCAGCTCGAACGTTCCCAGGTAATAGTCGGCACCCTGATAGAGCTGGTTCAGTACTTCGGCATAGCGGTCAAAATGCGCCAGGTAAAGCTTGGAGTTGCCATGCTCGTGCTGCACCTGCAGGGCGTGCAGAATCGCATTGACCGCTTCAATGGCGGCCGTGTACATCCATACGCTTCCCGTCTCGTCGAAGCGGACTTCAGTATAGGGATTATAGTACCGGGCCATGGCCATCCCATCTCCGGTGAAGTGGGCCGCGACCGCATAGTCAGTGAGCTCCATCGCCCGCAAAAGGTTTTGCTCTGAAAGCTTAACCTCCGCCTGTGGCCTTTTTTGACCATTGCTAGTTGTTGTTTTGCCATGCACTGTGGTGATCTGAAAAATAAACGTCCAGGCAATAATGACCGTCTTAAATATCTTCATATTAAAAAATACACATTCTTTGAACTTTGCGAAATCTACTCATTAAAGTCAATATACTCAAACACCAAATTTTAAAAAAGTGCTCTAAATATTAGACACTGACGATTAAATCGTGGGTTAAAATTGGGTTAAATTGAATAAAAACTCATTAATCTTACGGGAAGATGCAATATAATCTTAATGTTAAGATTAAATACCATTACGTTATTCTGTTTTTTTCCCTACTTTGGAGAATTAGAAATCAACTCAATCTCATAACCCCCAGCCTGCAACTTATACACCCCCTGATTTTTAATTGCTAAATTAATCTTTTTATGAGTTATTGCTTCACAGGTTTTCTTAATTGAGTATCCCTCCGGCACGTAAAAATCAGCTGTTGAATTAGCAGGAACAATCACAGAATAAGTTACCCCTTTCCAATTATGTGCCCAAGCCGATGTTATTATTCCATAGGGAGATTGGTGGGACACTTCAGAACTATCAAGTTCCTGGATGAATGATGGTTTTAAAATAATATTCTTGAATCCGGGACTCTGCGGATCGGGAAAAATTCCACCAAGACTTTTGTAGAGCCATGCTCCTACTTCGCCAAACATGATGTGATTCATCGAAATATCGTTTCGCGCATTGATATCCCAGTTTTCGTACAGAGTTGTGGCACCATTTACAACCCACCAGCCCCAGGATGGATAAGTTTCCTGTGATGCGATCTTATAAGCAATATTGGCATACCCATTTTGACTCAAAGCATTCAAAATAGATTTTTGTCCCAACAATCCTACGTCCAAATGAAACTGATCTGCCTCAACTCGTTTAGCCAGATTTGCGGCCACTTCTCCTTTTACTTCATCCGGAACCAGTCCCCAGTACAAGGGTGCACTCATCTCGGTTTGTGTACCATTGGCATAGATTTTTGTCTCGGGGTGAAAATATTTTTCATTAAAAGCTGTTTTAATCTTTCGCGCTAAAGCTGAATATTTAGCTTCGTCATTGGGTTTGTTGAGTAATCCTGCTGCTTTTGCAAGGATAACTGCGTCGGCAAAATAATAACAGGTTGAAGTTAACTCAACCTGCGAATGTGATTTTACCGGCACCCAGTCGCCTAGCCCCCAGTTTGTCAATCCGGAAGGACTAATCCTGTCAATGTGGTCTACATAGCGTTTGATATTGTCATACGATGCTTCCAGTAAAGAAAGGTCACCATAAAACAGGTAAATGTTCCACGGAATAAGGGCTATGGTGCTAGTCCAATCGGGGCCATTCCCCCATTCATAGCCCCACCCATCGGTTGGAATAATTGACGGCAAAATACCATTTGGTTGTTGTTCGTCCCTATGGTCTGCCAGCCATTTTTCGTAAATTGTAATACCATCAAAGCTATACAGGCCTGTTTCAATTGCGATATGCGCATCACCGGTCCAGCCATTCTTTTCGCGTTGAGGACAGTCGGTTGGGTAGCCAAACAAATTTGAAAGATACGAATTGTTAGTTGCCGACCAAATTTTGTTTATAGTTGGATTTGTTGTTTTTAAATGCCCGGCTACAGGAACGTCACTATGCATGAAATAACCAACTAAGCTTTCTTTGGAAAGCAGAACCGGCTTACTGGAGGTAACTTCAATATACTGAAACCCTTTATAATTAAAGCGAGGAACAAAAGTCTTTGTACCTTTTCCATCCAGGATGTAAATATCGGTTTGGAAAGGATCCTGGTCATCAGTTGGACGGTAATGTACATCAATATTCGACATGTCAATATGCCCATTCCCGTATAAGCGTTCCCCATGTTTTAAGCGCAAAACAGTCCCTTCCGGACCATCAACCGTAATCTGGCTTACTCCCGAAATGTTTCGCCCGAGATCAAAAATAAAAGTACTGTCGTTAAGCTGAGTCATCCTTTGAGGCTTAATTTTCTGAACATGACGTATCGGGTGCAGTAATTGAGAAACTATATTTTTTGATGGTGCTGACCGGTAAATCACATCATGCCATTTCGAGTCATCGAATCCGGGATTACACCAACCTGGTTGCTCCAGACGGGCATCGTAATGTTCTGCCGTGTAAATACTGTTAAAAATAATCGGGCTAAGCGAGGTCCTCCAATCTTTGCCCGAAGTAATCAATTCGGTACTTCCATCTTCGTATGTTATTCTCATATCCAAACAAAATGCCGGACGATTCCGCCAGGGCGCTCTATGGAAATCCCAAACAGCTGTTGACTGATGATTATACCAACCATTTCCCAGTATCAGACCAATCGCATTTTCTCCTTGTTGCAAATGGCAGGTAACATCAAATGTAACGTAAAGGTTGCGACGATCGAAGCGCGTATAAGTAGGATCAAGCACATGGTCGCCAACTTTGTCACCGTTAACATACAGTTCAAACAATCCTGCAGCGACAATATATGCTCGGGCTGATTTTATTTTCTTCCTGGCTTTAAATTGGTTACGAAAATAAGGAGCAGCTTTTTCATACATATCTTTATTATCGCTAATCCATGCTCCCTGCCAGTGCTCCATTCCCATCATTCCGGTTTCAAAAGAAGCAATTTGTGAGCTTACCTTTTCTTCCTTATTGTTCCAAACCGAAACCGACCAGAAATACCGGGTAAATGGCAATAATTTTTCCCCTGCAAAACGCACAAGCATCGCATCCGATGTTACTTTTCCTGAATCCCAGACTTCGCCCTTCCCTTTAGCTACTGATACAGAATCTGTTGAAACCAGCACCCAGAAGGCATGCTGGTTTGCACCAAGACTGGAATCATTTAACATCCATGAAAGACGAGGATTTGATGAATCTACGCCAAGCGGGGATGACAAATACTCACAACGGAGGCTGTTAATATATGTTTGTCCGGATTGTGCATGTAAATTGTTGCTCATCAAGAATAGCAATAATATTAAAAGCTGTTTCTTCATTTTTCTGAATTATTTAGATAAAAACAATTGGTTCCTAAAACTATTGCTGAGTTATTCGCTTTCATTAATGTTCAACCTTAAAATAATAGAATTATCATCCGGCCTTATCCGAAGAATTGTATTCTTCGATGGCTTTAAAAATGAACCTTTTAGTGTATTTACAGAATAATTTACCCCATCGAATTCGCAATCAACTCCAGACTTTTCTATGCTTTGAAAGGGTAGCTCTGCACCAGTTTTTACATTTAACTCCCAGAACCATTCTACCGGTTTATTTCCTTCAATTGTCATTTTTATCTGTTGTTCGTCAAATTCGGCAACAAAAGTTCCTTCAACCGATTTCAGAGGCCATTCAACATGCAGAATTCCGTGCTCAGGATTAGTTATTACAGGAACTCCCCCCTCAAGCGTCACCTCTTCTCCATTAATTATGGTTTTCAAACGCAAGCCGGCTACTTCCTCAAAAGAACTCCACACATGGCCGTCAACAAAAGGGAGTGTAAAGAAATAACATTCATTGGAGGTTACCCTTTGAGTTAAATATTTTGAAGGAAGATTTTCATCGAACAAATGGATGTCTCGAAATCGTAAGGTTCCGTTTTCCCAGTACAGGTTCGCCCTGTAGAAACGACTGTTGTACCAAACGGTCTTTACGTCATCTCGTTCCAAGTCCTCATTTACCGTTACTGAGGTTGCCGGAGTAACTTCATATCGCTCTTTGAACCATTTCCCGGATTCTGCCAGCGTTTCAACTTTTACTTTTTTCTGGTCACGCAAGCGGGCAATTAAGGGCATCTGAATCTTAAACCCTTTCTCTACCGTACTCCATATAAATGAATTCTCTTGTCCGGCCTGGGTATAAGCAAACTCCATACATTCTCCGTTAACAAACTCTCTTAAATACCAATCCACCCACTTTTGGTCTGCACCTGCCTCTTCATAAACGGGTTCGAGGGTAATTACGCCCTGATGCGTGTGCCCAATCCCATTGTCGTATTGACGAACAGGATCACTGCCTAACATCCTGAATATGGGGACAGGAATTTGATTTTGTTTATTTTGAGCCGGCATGTAGGCATTTTGGGTACTTGGGTAGTAGGCTTGGTTCCAATATCCTCCCCACAGGTTATAACCGTCTGTTCCAAGTTGGTCTTTGCAGTTACTTGAAGCAATGATGCCATATTTTTGGTACATGTAATTGAGTGTATGCGCATCAATGAACCATGAGCCAACAGACTTAGGGTAATATCCAAATATATTTTTGAAATCAGCCATGTAAGTATCTACAAGTCTTTCCCTTTCCTTGGGGGTGTAACCTGTTGAAAAACCAACATCGGCATGCCAGTCCCAAGGATACCGGCCACGCCAGGTCATCCCTGCATTTTCAACCAATGGTTGGGGAATTTCCCACCAGGCACCGATTTCAAATGAATCAGCGGGCAGTGCTTTTAACAAATCCTGATAACGAGAATCGAGTAAGGCATCATATTGCAATAAAAAAGTTCCTCCAAGATTGTATTGTTTCATGATTTCAATCTGGTTGACCGTAGTCTCATAAAGGACCTTTTCTGTAATACTTTCATCCCGGGGTTCAATTAAACGAATGAAATTAATGATGTTGATAATTTTGGGTTTTTTCAGTTCTTCAACTTCGGAATTTAGATGACTAACTGAATTACAATTGGTTGAAAATAAGATAATTAGCAACAACAAAGACCTGGGCATTCTACTGTTTTTCATTTTCTATAATTTAATATTTGAATGTTTGTTTTTCCATTTGATTCATAGTGGACTTTTCAGTAAGATTTTCAAGGCAGCCAGCGCACATGCTGACCGGGCGTTATAAAAAATGTTTTTCCTTTCCGTTTAAGTGTATGATTTTCCATGTAAAACAATGACCGGGATGGGACACAGTATCGCAATACTCCACTGCCTGTTGCGGTCTGTTTGCCACAAGAAGTCCATCCGTCTTTTGTCCGTTGGAATAGTTCATACACATGCTTTTCATAGATGTGGTTGCCATCCGTACGCGGCAGGCAACGGATTCGGTGGATGCTTTTGCGTTCATGAAAGTCAAGACCTGTCCATGCGCCACTATTCTCTATCGCATCGTAATAAGTCGCGCCATCGCCGTCGAATGCTTTGTCGCAGGTTGATCCCATATTGTTATATGATCCCGGCGTACCTATATTTGTTCCTGTTAACCGGTCACCTCTATCGCCATAGAAAACGATTTCGGCGACATTGCAAAAGGCATTTTCCGGGGACTTGTACCGTACAAACCGGTAAGCTTCCGGCGACTTCAACACCATATCATACCAGGAGACAGTGGGGATATTGTCTATTTTGCATAAAGATACGGCATCGGAAAAATCGGGTTTATTGGCACCTTCGAATATACCATGCTGCATGCGAGAGTATACCACCTCCAAATGATCGTCGCCCGGAAAAATCTCCCGAAGTGTCACACAGGTGTCAGGAGAGTCCGAAGAAAAGGTCGTCATCTTTCCGTTTTCGTCCAACCAGAAAGGCTCTCCTGCCATTGCCGGTTGGTCATCAGCATAATACACCGGAAAGTAGATAATATTTCTCCCTATTGACGCGAACCTGGCAGTTTGACCGGCATATTGGGTCCATGCAATAGGATATAATTGTTGCTCCTGATCTATTGCAAGATATACATAGCCTGCCATCGTTTCAGGAGCGTATTTGAGAGCGATAGTAACGGTATCGGTACACCCTTCATATTCTGCAGATACATCCTTAAAATTATCACGTTCCCTCAATAATAGCGGAATATCTGCTTCATCCGCCAGGATATTATGTTGCAAGGCAAACGTTTTTCGATAGGCCTTCGGCTTTATAAAGGTTGTAAACGAATTGCCTTGATGTGACTGGTGAGGATCCGAATCCGCTCCCATAAAAGAGATATGTTTCCCCGTGGAGTCCCGCACCGTATTCCACGAATGCCCGGATGTCAAATATGCCCATCTTGGGGTAAATTCAAACGTAACCGGTATGCCCAATGCCCGCATGCTGAACACGGCCAAAGCTGCCATATTGTCGCATGGCCCCCTGGGCGAAGCCATCAACTGGGAATAATTCATAGGAGGAAAGTCATTGTCTATCAGGAACCGCGGCAGCAGCCGGTTGACAATCCCGCAGGCATCCACGGAAGTTGTCTTCGGTTTGTTCAGCACAGTATCCAGGTCTGCAAAACTGGCAAGGGCTTTTTCTCTCCAGTTTTCCAGCGGCTCGATGTTAACACGGTAAGGCAGTATTTCCTCACAGAAAACATCGAAGGGTATATGACGTCCCCAGGGCCGTTCCTGCCATACCTTGAAGGCCAGGTCAATATTATTGATAAGGTATTCAGCCGTAATATACTTTATATCTTCCCGCATTACCGGGTCGCCTATCCGATAAGTATCCAATACCATCTGCTTATCCGATGAACTTGTCCATCGTAGACTCACGGTAGCCACGTCGTTCCACGGCGCATCGTAATACTCCGAATATTTACCGGGCATGTTAACGATGAGGAACTCTGCCGCACGCAGCTTAAGGCTGTCTCCGGGGGTACGGGCATAGTGTTTCAATACCCTTTCCAGTTCCCCCCTATTGTCACCCGCCAATAGAAGGACTTCTTCTATTTCCGGGGAAAAAGGCCCGGAACAAGCATTAAAAAAGAAGAAAACAAACAAAAAACAAAATGTACGCATCATCCTTTCAATCATTTCTATATCAATCAATGTGTGTTTTATATTGAAGCAGTCAAATAACACAGTTGAGTTTCCATACTCATAACTTATAATTTTTCTAATCCTCCTGTTAAAAATTCACTCGCTTCCCGTTGAATAAATGAAACCGTGGCTGACGGGACTTTTACTTTCTTATTTATGATCTTATCCGCATATTTTACTACCATTTCTTTTTCTTCTGTCTCCTTGTATATCCCAAAAAGCTGATAAATTGGAAGGAATCTGCAAGGGACCATATTGGAAGCGTGTTGATAGGCTTGAATTGCCTTTTCTGTTTCACCTTTCTTATAATAATTATCTGCCAACAGCATTTGCAAATCATAATCATTGAATAGCGCTTGACATTCAGTCAGGATGCTGATGCTTTGATGGACCTCTCCTGCAACATTCAGTTCAGCTCCGTAATTGTAAAGAAAAAATGGATTTCGTTTTAGAAATGTGGAATACAGCTTTCCGTATTCCGGCAACATCTCTTCTGTATGTCCTCTTAGTGAGCTCATTGCAACAGCCTTCCACTTTATTTCAGATCGCACCTGCTTGGTGATATGAAACAGGGCAAAGAAGCATCCCGCTACAATCGTCGTTCTTACAATCCATGCAATGGGAGCGCTTACCAATCTTATTTCATTTGGGGGCAATAGGACCGAAAGATAAAATGCGAAAAACAACCAGGTTGCCACATACTGCAAGGGATAGGAGAAACAAGCAAGAACAAAAATGGATACGAATCCTGCTAGAACAAGCCCTCTGCTCTCATCTTCTGACCGGAATGTTTTCCGCAAAACAAACAAAACAAACGCGAGAATAACAGCCAAACCCGCTATTCCAAACTCAACGGCAACTTTTATAAATTCGTTAAACGGATGCTTCACATTATCAGCCAGAAGTTTAAACTTTGAATCGGGATGATCTCTAAAGTATGCTGCCTGATAGTCCATGTATTTTGCTTGAAATGCCCGGTAACCATGCCCAAAAACAGATTTGTCTTTTATCATTTCAGCCGACACGGTCCAAATTAAAAGCCGCCCGTCCGCTGAATCCTTTTTTTGATAATAAAGAAGAAAAGTACCACCGATCAATAAGCCCGCAAGGAAGAACAATATCAGCTTATAGTACTTGAACTGTCGAACCCTATGCAGTATATTTTTCTTTGCCAGCAAGAAAGCTCCGGATGAGAGGACTATTGCCAGCACTCCGGCCCTTGATCCGGAAAGAAATATTGCTGTTGCAATCACGATTAAACCCGCAACTGTCAATAACCATTCAAGCTTTTTTGCTTTTGCCAACAAGAACAACGCAATAGGAAACCCCAATGATAAAACAGCGGCAAAGCCTGCCGGGTTATCAAAACTACCTGTAATGGCAAACCCGGAGTGATTTGAAGGAAGCCAACCCACAAACTGAAATAGCCCATAGCATGCCTGCAAAAAACAAACGGCATAAATTCCCCAAAGGATTGTTTTGTTTTCGATTCCACGAAAGCGCAATGATTTCTGAATAATCGCACCCAATGCAACCACTATGAGCAAAAAGGCAATAGCAAAATAAAACTTTGGCGTATTCGTGGCATTCACAAATTTACCGGAACTGATGAATACACTTCCGGTAAAAAGCATAAGAGCCAAAAGATTTAACAATTGTCTTTTCATTCGCTAAAAATTGTCTGCTTTCAGTGGTAACTCATCTATAATCGATTTTCAATTTTATCTTTCTATATCCACAACCTGAACAGGTGTCCAAATTACTGAAACACCCACTCTGAATATAATGCATGCTTTCTGTCGCAGTAATTTAGCACAGCCAAAAGGGCTGTGCTAAATTAAAATATTCACTTATTGCATAAGTTGACGGTCATTTAATTAAAAACCCAATAAATCAAGCAATGCATTAAAAATAAACATACAACAAATAACTCCTGCAGCAAACATGGTCCTGTAAACCGAGCCGTATTTGCCTTTGCTTTGAAATTTTTTGGCTTCCTTTGTTAGGGTATAGACAAACGAAAAACCTACGCATATTTGTGTAGCCGAAGTTACCCAAATTGGAATATCTATTTTATTGAAATGCCTGATAAAGATTAGTGAAATGTACATAACTGCAAAAAATGCAAGGGGAATATAATGCCCGTATTTTTTTAAATAACTTACTATTCTCATAACAGTCACTTGTTACTTAAGCAATCTTGATAGTCTTTTTCTATTTCATTTAGCTTCACATAATGTCTTGCCATTATAGCGGCGTAGCAAATACAAGCAGCCAAAGGAACTTCCCAAAGACACGTACAGCCTAACATCTCTACGGAAACAATAGAATTCTCAATAGTCATAGCGGTTATCTTTGCATCATAGCAAGGTTCTGTCCCGATCTCACCACCACTTTTCAATCTCGGTATAGTAGCGTATTTACCGGGGGTCTCTAATGGATTCGTCATAAACAATTCTTTCTTCTCGTATTCATTCAAGTTATCAAAATCCGTATTAACTATAAATTGATAAGCTCTTTTCTGAAGTATGATATTGCTGTTTGACAAATTGTATTTTTCCAGAAATAAAGTCATAATTTCATCATCATTTATGTTTTCAAGGAAAAAATTTCTGTCGGCTACACTCATGGAATTTAGGGCTTCAAAAACTTCATCTTTGAAGAAACTCATTGCTTGCGTATAATCAGCATATTCATCAGTATCATGTATTGTATTAATTTCATCAGAGGATATATAGTCCTCCTCATTACTACAACTTTGAATAAAAACTCCTAAAGAAATAATACAAACTGATACAAGAATAATAACCAGGTTTTTTGATTGTTTTTTTAAACTTCTCATAATAATTTCATTTGAATTTCATCTTGATATATCCGTTCCAAAACAAATTAACTAATCGGTTCATTGGATGGGAGGCGGCTTCCCGGAACAGGTTTATAAATATTGCCACCCAACCTCATGGAGGCAGGAGTCCCTTCGGTGTTCGAACATACGATAGGTACTCCTGACTTGGTAGCGTATTTTTAGTTAATTCTACACCTGTTTGGCATATCAACTTTTGATCGTTTATACTGACCTGCTTGATATCAAATGCTGCATTTTGTATGTATTCGCATTAATAATAGGAATAGGAATTATTGCTTTATACTAAGTAGACATGAGAACTCTTCATGAATCTCGAAATTTTTGCATGATATTTCATTATCTTCTAGATAATCTTTCGCCTCAGATATGATCGAAGTCACCGTAAAAGGATGGGATTTTCACTTTTTTTATTTACAATCACCCTGGCATACTTCACTGTCATTTCCCGTTGATCCTTTTCTCTGTATATTTTGAAGAGCTGGCAAACTGGAAGAAACCTGTACGGAATGATATTATTTTGTTTTTTAAATTCATAACTTCACAAAGTTAAGGAGGTTTATCAGTTCAAGTTTCAACGCCTCTTTTATAAAGCATCAATTTGAAGTTTCCATTTTCGAAATGTTTCGGCTTTCGGGAGTTGGAGGCTTCTCTTTTTTAACTCGCTACCCTAACTCAAAACTTACTGTTTTCGGTTAGTTTATCAGCTTGTATCCATCGCGTTTCATTGTTTTAACTTACTTCTGTGATTCAAACCCTAATTCGTCAATCATTTTTCTATAGTTATTTATGAAATACTTCGTCAATCTGTATTGCTCACTATCTTCATAATTAATAAGTTCATGGCCATTGTCTGAGATGTGGTAAATATCGGCATCAGGGTAGGCCATTAATATAGGGGAGTGGGTTGCAATTACAAACTGGGATTTTTTTTTAACTAACTCATTAATTGCGATTAGCAGGTTAAATTGGCTGTTAATTGACAGGGCGGATTCCGGCTCATCAAAAATATACAGTCCATTACCGGAAAGCCGGTTATGAACAAGTGCAAGGAAACTTTCGCCATGAGACCGTTCATGAAGAGAACCTCCATAATTTCTTAGAATTTGCCCCCTATCTAATATGTTATTAATTTCACTGGCTACGTTGTAAAAACTCTCCGCTCTCAGAAAAAAACCATCAGTGTTACGGTAAGCAGACCTGACCAATCTGATATCGTTGTACAATTGCGAGTGAGAATCCATGGTTTTGAAGTTGAAATTCAAGCTTCCACCCTCTGGGTTAAAACCGGCTTTAATCGCCAGGGCCTCCACCAAGGTTGATTTTCCTGAACCATTTTCTCCAATAATGAATGTTATGCTTTTGCGGAACTTTAATTCTTCCAGGTTGAAGATGGACGGGATATTGTATGGATAACTACTTCGATCCTTCTTTAGTCTCGTATTTTTGATACCTTCAATATAAATCATTGTCTTTTTTGTTTGAAATTTGCTCTTCCGTAATTTTATTCAGGAAGAGCAATTTAGATTAAATTATTGGCGTTCCAATCATCTTATCATTTACATATCCTCCTCGTTTTAATCCTTAAATTTACGTTTACGTATTGGTTCTGATATTTTATTCAAATTTTTCAGTGTTATTATTATATTATCGCCCACATCTAGCTCTGAAAAATAGTAATCCAATAATTCATTGTCCGGAGTCATTCCCCCCAGATTAACAGTACTCTTACCTTTATTAACTGTTAACATTACGGATACCACTCCTCCAGGCAGGAATGGCATGCAAAAAACCCGGGATCCTATTACAACTTCCATTCCTTCTGAATTTATCGTCCCTTTTTTCGCATAATTCTCATCTAAACCTGTATTGAAATTATCCGGCAGCTTAAGTTTGGAAGGTGTTTCAATCGAGTTCTGTGCTATTAATTCTATTTCTAAGCGATCGCCAATATGTAATGATCTTCTTTGTTCTGTACTTTCTTTTACTAAACATACCAGTTCGCTACCGTCTTTGGTATTACACGCAGATACAATTCCTACGTTGTCGGTTGGGACGTATAAAGTCCTTCCATTTATTTTTAGAATAGTAAATCTCATAGCTTGCATTAAGTTAATATGGTCTTGGGCAATCCCAGACATGTTGCCCCTGGCAATACACGAAACAGTCATAACACTTCCAGCTTGGTAATGAACCACTATTAACACATTCTGCATATTTAGCAGCACAATCTATTGTTTGTACAGCACAAACTATAACTTCGTACAACAAAATACCTCCCACAATAACAGTTGCGATCGATGCGACAATTTCTCCGGCAGGAGTTGGCTCTCCTACGGCAATAACCCAAACCGTTGCAAGAAACCTACGACATGAAGTGCCAAAGCCATCGCCTGATTCATTCCCTGATTTTAATCGTAAATGTTCCAAATTGCTTCGAGGCGTGCTGGGCATTAAGCCTTGTTCCTCTAAATTTTGAATCTCTTTTATTCCATAATACAAGACTGCTGTAATAGTAAATAGTCTTTCCTGTTGGATTTCTGGAACCTCAGAATAAATATCTTTATTTACCTTGACTAGCCTTTTAGCTAAATCAGTATAAGATTTACTTTTATCGCATTCGTTTATTATCCGGTCAATAAACTCAAGTTGCATTTGCGTTAAATTATTGACCCTTTCTGCAAAAATCTTTGGAGGCAATTGCATCGGGTTTATCGTTGCGCTTTTAGTCTTCGTGGGGCTGGCCTCGTAAAAATCGTTAAAAAATCGATCTTTGAAGGTCATTGTACTATTTGCATCTGAATAATCAACTCCCATTTTACTCAGATTTTTTACAGCGTTGTGAAGTTCTTTTGCAACTGACTTGCCATATTCCTCAACATGAGCAGGAAGATAAGTTTCGTCTGGAGTTTTCACTTCATCGAATAGTTCTTCATTTTCCCAGTTATTACAATTGCATAGGAGCAATGACATTAAACATAGAATTGATAAAATTTGATTTTTTTTCATAACTGATAATTTTGATTGATAATTTATTGAATTGGAATAAAAATCATTTGACGGAAGCATTAATCTTAACATGGCTTATAGGAGAATTTACTGAATTTGAAGCAATGTATACCTCTCTAAATATTTCTCCTGGTTCATCGGGTATAAACTCAATATTCAATGTCTCAGTTTGCTGAGGAAGTATTAAATGCTTCTTTTCACCAACTAACTTTACACAGGTACAACTCATTAAAACATCTGATACTTTTAATGGCCTTTGCCCTTTATTTTTAATGTTAATCGTTATTGGAACTGCACTATTCACCTTACAATCAGTTAATTCAATTTCTGTAGGACTTACATCAATGTATGGCCCAGTTTCTAAGCAAAAAGTTGAATCAATTACCTGCCGTGCAAACATAAATTCGTCATAATAGTCCACCAAATCACGGGGAGAATCGAATAACAACAATTCTTTCGCGGTATTTTCTGCTGCAACAGTATCCTTAAATTGCAATTGGTTTTTAAGCTTTAAAAATAACGTGTACGGATAACGTGCCTTATTAAGTAAAGTGTCCAGTTCCGATAATACATTTTCTTTATTGTCAACTCTAAACTTCAAACGAAGGATAGAGTTAATGTCACTGACGATATTTAATTTATTATTACCATATTTTTGATTGTAATGAAATTCATAGTTTGCTTTTTGGTTGGTCAGAGCTTCTTTTGTGTATAAAAGACTCTCTTTCGAGCTTCCGGGAATCAAATCGATTAATTCTCCAGAACTACTAAAAATACAAGTCACAGGAAGTGTTTGAGGTGACAATAACTTATTATACCATTTACTTTTATCAGCAGCAATATCAATAAAATTAAACACACCTTTATTTAATCGTATTTTATTGGCGTGAATTTTATCCAAATATTCCTGTGGCGTATTTTGTAATGAATCATATAAGATTATACAAAATGGAAGTTGTAAATCCTGTGAGATTTGTCGGCTTTCTGCAAAAGATTTTTCATAATAGACAATGTCTCGACTACTGTTATTAGCACAAGATGCATAGACAACAACGCCAAGCAATAAAATAAGATTTTTTTTCATATTTCACATTTTAGTTAGAGCTAACAAGCCAATTTTAATCGAATGGCAAATCACATGTTAACGATATTTCCTTTGAATATTCATGGTTTCAAAATATCTTATTTTGATCGGTTGCCTTCTTTGATTAAACATCAATTTGAAGTCTCCATTTTCGAAAGTTTCGGGAGTTGGAGGTTTCTCTTTCCATGATTCTATTTGTTCTTGAATCATCTTTACCATTTTTTCTCATAGCTGCCGGCTGTGCTTATTCCTGAATGCGGTACATTCTAAATTCTGCCATATTAAAGTAAGCAGGAGCCTCACGTTCGGTTGTCTTATTTACTACAAACCTAAAATAGGTAAATGGTATTTCCGAAGCGTAATAATCAGATTCATATGTCGAAGATGCTCCTGTCGGTAATCCTGACTTGATGCGTGTCATTTCGTTCCATGTCTCTCCGTCGGCGCTTACCATTATCGAAACATCGGTAGCCTTACCGCCTGAATTATTCCTGTTTTGATACCAAAAAATACAGCCATCAATTGGCTCATCCAGGACAACTTGAATATAGTGGGCTTCATCAATAGAAAAAGACCAGGCAGAATGGAAGAATGAATCCGGATCGCCATCCAACAGGTTGGCAATAGGACCTTCTCTTACTTCCTGGGCGTTAGAAGAAAGCATATCTATTCTTAATGGGATTTCGGTGAACACCATCCCCGCCTGAACGACTTGAAATGAAGCGGTGTGATCGTAATTGTCTGACGACTGAAATGTTATTGTGCTGAAACGGGCGTTTCTACTCAGATTGCGATCAACCCTGAAAGTTACTATTTTTTCATCCGCGTTACTTTCAACGTCGGTAACGGCATCTACATAAACAAAGTTGGCAGTATCAGGTATCAGGATATAATCTACATTCATATTTGATTCCACCTGAACAGAAAAGATTGTTTCTGCTGCTGTAACCTCCTTAACTACGCCTTTTCTTTTGCCGTCAACAAAAAGCAAAGGCGTATTGCCTTTTTGGGTAATATTAATATAGTACGCCTGATGGCCGTATTCAATAGTTACACGGGCAATACGGGGAGCATAGGTTTCGTTACTTCCGGCTGAAATAGTTACACTGCCCTCTTTTTTGTCAACCGATAACCAAGCTGCATTAGATGAAGCCAACCACTCAGTGAACTCAACGTTTGTTTCTACAGATGCTGCTGCTTCGCCACCGTCCACTGGGAAAGAAATGGGACTTAGACTTTGATCAGGGACAACCAGCGATTTTGTCTCAAACTCCGTTTCGTAGTCGGGAGCGCAGGAAAATATACTACTTAGCAATCCTCCAATTAATCCGAATAATAATATATATTTTTTCATAGGATTATTTTAATATTATTTCAATTTGGCAGATAGCATTACAACAAGTCGGCCCTCGGACTGTATTCCATACGTAAAATAGCTTTCACCTCTTTGTATGGATCTACTTCGTTCAACCTGTACTTGTAATGTAGGCGAAACTCTTTATAGTAGGTATTGCGCCCGTCAGGAGTAGAGATAATATTGATCAAAAACGTGTTGTCATATATCTCAAAAGGAGTTAGTTGAACCACGTCTATTGTTTTATAAGGCGCTATGGTTACATTACGCGCCAACGGGTTTTTAGATGTTTGGTCGCCGATCGTTATGATAATGCTCTGCTCGTTTATCCGGTCATACGCGGTTTTATATTCGCCAAGTTCCTCATCACCGACCATCATCCTAACAGAATTGCCTCCCAATGGAAATACCTGGTTGGAGCTTGTAGGTCGCCGTACTAAAGGATTATTCAAGTCGAGTATTGTTACATAAGAAGAAGTATAGTTATAATAAACGTTCCGTTGCGTGGAAGAGAACTCGTTCTCTTTAAATATTCGAAGTAACACCTCTTCCTTTTTAGGATTGAATGCATCCGTTCCCGACGGATCTACCTGGTAATCTAAAAAATAGATCGAATCGGGAGAGAGCTTGTCAAGGTTCTGTAAATAAACGGGAATTTTTATTTGCGTTTCGCCTGCGGGAATCTTCCCCTCCAAAGAAGGAATTGTATAACATTCTTCAGGGAGCAAACGTGCATAACGATCGATATCGATATCAAAATTCGATTTATTATAGGCCTGAATTAGTGAGTCGGCCTCCATAAGTGATACCCGGAAGGCTTTGTCTGCATTTAGTGTACCACTTAATCCTGCTACCAGGTATATGGTATCACTACTTTTACTTAAATCTGCCACCTGTTTGTCATAAATCATTTGAGAATTACTGAGTAAATAAATTTCGTTTCGGTGTTGTTCCTGCTCAAAATCATATGAATTACAGGCTATCATAGCGACTCCCAGTATGATACAGTAAGCTTTTTTTATACTATTTTTCATTTTCAAATCAGTTTATTGAGTAATAATATTACTATTTATCTGTCCCAGCCGGGGTTTTGATCCATTGCCGGCACCTTCAGCAATTCATTGTGCGGTATTGGAAGAAACACCATCTTGGGGGATGCAATACGATCGCGAATATTTTGTGTATTGATGGTCACGATCTCAAAAAAGCCTTCATTGTTGTTGTTGGCGGTTCTGTTTCTCTCCACGTTGAGACCTCTCCAACCTGAGGAGTTGGCATCTCCATCGAGGTAGGTTCCCCAGCGACGAGTATCAAAAACGCGGTATCCTTCGTTGAATAGTTCAATTTGGCGTTCATTCATAATTACTTTCTGAAACTCTTCCCTACTTGCCAATTGGGTACTAGTAGCTCCCGGAAGCCCGGCGCGATAGCGGATCATGTTAAAATACCTGGCTATTTCTGCTACATCCCGTGTAACAGTAATTCCGATGGTTTCACCTCCATTAACGTCTATTATTTCCACTTTTTCTGTTCCCTCCACATTATTCAACGCTTCTACATACTCCAGCAACACTTCGGCATACCGAATAATGGGGAACGGTTTCGGTTCGGTAATGAATGCAGATTTTACATTTCCTTTACCATTTGCCCATGAATCGTCGGGATGTATATATTTAGTCGGGCAATAACCACTTACATTGTAGTCGTTGATGTTACTCCCGGCGCCGGTAATCCCTGATACATCATCGTAAGAAAACCAGAACTGTTTTTTTGTATAGGACGGGTCCTGCGATGCAGAGTTCATCGGCCAATAAGAACCTGGAAACCCAATGGAGGCATAAAAGCGGGCCTCACGGTTATTGTACATAGCCGGTACATCAGACCTTAATATATAGGTGCCCAGTGTTTTGCCACTTCCACCGATGGTATTTGTCAATATTGGATCATATGGATACGCTGCAGAAGCATCATCAATAGATCGCCCGTCTGCCATCAGGTAGCTATCAACCACTCGTTGAGGCACGGCCATTCCTCCCCAGCCCCCGAAATAAACAGGGAATGAATGGCGGGTATAATCCCTCACACTTTGAGAAGGCATTGCCCAGATAAATTCCTTGTTTGTTTGAATGATACCTTCACCATTAAACATATCGGCATAGGAATGGAAAGGGTCAATTCCTCCCGCACCTCCAGGGAACGGATCAGTAGGTACATTAGAAGCTATAGGATACGGATTTTGAGGATCGGCATCCACAGTATACAATTGGTATTGCCCCATATCGATCACTGCCTTTGCAGCAGCGGCGGCAACAGCCCAACGGTGAGGGGCGTATTTCTGATTCACATAATATGCGCCGTCGCTCTTTCTTGTCCAGGTCCCAAAACTTCTGCGTGCCGCGTCGCCGCCATTGAACAGAGGTGAAGCCTGGTAAAGCCTTAACCTGGCAATTAATGCCAGCGCCGCACCTTTAGTGGGACGCTCGAAAAAACTGATTGATTGCTGTGAAACTGCAGGAATAGCCTGCGCGGACAATGCAAATTCATTGCATATATAGTCCACTGATTCGTCGTAGGTTGCACGTTCTTTGTTATAATACTCTGCCGATTCGGAGTTGGGAAATACCTCGTCCCCTACTAAAAGGCAAGGTCCCCAATTCATCAACAAATGATAATAAGCATAACCACGTAAAAAGTGAACGTATCCGCTATAAAGCTGTTTTTCACGTGTGGACATATCTTTTATCCCATCCACACCGGCAAGCATCGTGTTACATCGACGAATTACCCGGTACATACGATACCAAATATTCATGGATCCCGGCACATTCCTTTCGTTGATCTCTCCAACCGTAAACTGGATCCCGGCAAATTCACCGACTCTCCATCTGGCCGTCATTTCATCAGATGCCATTTCTCCGAGGTTCCATGAATTCCCCCAGATTGCCCCGGGATCAGGGAAATCTTTGGGTGTGTTCCATAGGTATCCATCTGCATTTTTCATGCTATGAAATATGGAATCTTCCCTGAATGTATCTTCAAAATAGGTATCAACATCCAGGAAACTGCAGGAACTAAGCGTCATGCTTAAAATTCCCAACACTGTTATCAATATTTTTAATATACTTTTCATATAGAGTGATGATTAAAAGTTCAGGTAGATTTGAAATGTATAGGACGTTGGAATTGGATATACCCCTCCGTTATAAGTTGCCTGTTCTGGATCGAAATACTTAACTTTATCAATGGTGAACAGGTTGTTTGCCACAAACTCTATGACCACAGATTGCAGACCAAGATTTTGCATCCATGAATAGCTGTCTACTTTATATCTGGCGCTTACTTCTTGCAACCGGAGATAAGACCCGTTGCGCTTCCAAAAAGTAGAAAGTTGGGAGTTGTTCGCATTTCCACCGTAAGAAAGACGTGGAAATTCGGCATTTGGATTTTCAGTTTCGGTTGTACCGGAGTACCATGCGGGAGTCCATCTGTTAGCCGGATTGTTTGCCAGTTTAATTACATTTCCCAATTCGCCGTTGTAAAATGGGATCCAACCGGCATCATTTCCAAGACCGGCGCGATAATAATCCACTTTAGCCGCGCCTTTAAACAATACGGCTAAGGTTAGTTTTTTCCATCTGAAATCTGCTCCGATACCATACATTAACCGTGGCACCTGATTGCCGTAAGAGAGCGGGACTTTGTCATCTTCGTTGATAATCCCGTCGCCATTTACATCACGATATTTAATATCACCCGGACGTACCTGCCCAAAACCGCTTTGATCGGGACTCGTTTCAATCTCTTCCCTGTCACGAAACAATCCCTCTGAGATGTATCCGCGAATAATTCCGTACGGCTTTCCAGAAACACTCATATATTCGTAAGGGAGTTTATTTTCCTCAAAATAGTCAATGACATTCTGAGAAAATGTGTAATTACCCCGCACATTAAAATCAGTGTTTTTATTGAGTGCATGGAAATAGGAGATATTACCGTCGGAGCCAAAACTGTGCATGCTTCCCACGTTAGACTGCGGGATAGTGACCAGCCCCAAATAGTCGGGCAGGGTGACACGTGGCATAAAGATATTATCGCGCTGGTCGCGGAATATATCTACCACAAGTTTAAGTTTGTCGTCGAAAAAATTAGCTTCAACTCCGAAGTTGGCTTTTTTGGCGACCTCCCATCTTAGGTTATCAGCTCCCTGCTGTATTTCAACAATGCCGGCTCCCCGATATCCCCAATAACTCGCGGCACGGTTATCAATCAGTGTAAGATAGGGGAAACGGGCGGCACCCGAAATTTGGTCGTTTCCTGCCAACCCGTATGATCCACGCAATTTCAGGAACGATAGCACAGGTATATTGTTTTTTACCCATTCATACGATGTAAGCACCCATCCGAGGGCAAGGGAAGGAAAGAAACCGTAACGTTGCCCTGACTCAAACTGTGATGAACCTGTGTAGCCGAAGTTCCCATCAATGAAATAAGTATTGTTGTACCCGTATGAGAGCCGTCCCGAGACGTTCTGCCGGCGGGCGGGAATGGAGTTGATACCCAGGTTATCTGAACTGTTTCTCCAGCGGGTGTCCTGTGCATCTTCCATGTAATAGTATAGAAGAGCTCCCAAATCGTGCACCCCGAAAGAACGGTTCCAATTTGCTTTGGCTTCTCCGTAATACTTTCGCCACATGTTGTTGCTGCTGCCATAGCTGAGTTGGGATTCCGTAATCCGCAGTGATTTGATGAGTACTCCCTTTGCATCACGTCCCGTCGCCCGGTACATGTTGGGCCATAAACGGCGATATTCGGAAAAATAGGTTTGATAATCAGCCATCACTTGTGCCGACAGGCTAAGTCCTTCAAAGAATCCTCCTATCTGCTGTGTGAGGCTGAGTGTGATCATGTTGCGTGAGTCGCTGTTACGGGTATATCCCGTATAATTTAGAGTAGTATAAGGTGATGACAAATCGTAAGTACCATAGGTCGGCAATGTACCATCAGCATATCTTAACGGGAACATGACAGGGGTGAGCTGACGAACGGCATGCCATAGTGTATTGGTATTTTCGGCCCCCGGCAGCGTATGGTTGGTAATGTTTCCATCAACGCCAAAATAGAGTTTTGTTTTTGACGTGAGATTCATATCAATATTGGCCCGATACATCAGCTTATTGTAGGCTACAGGTTTTTTGAATTTAGATTCTTCCTGTTTGTAGGCAGCATATTCCTGTTGTGCTCCCACAGATACGTAATAGTTGGCCAGATCACCACCTCCCTTTGCGCTCATATAATAGCGTTGCTGCAGGGAGGTTTCTTTCATGATCTCGTCAATCCAGTTAATATCGGGATACAACTCAGGGTCAAGACCGGATTGAATGACATCTAATTCGAGGCGGGTGTACAGATCCGGGTCGCCTGACATAGCTCTTGCTTCATTGGCTAATTTTGCATAGTCGTATGCTCCCAGATACTCAGGTAACCTCTTCAATCGATTTACCTGCAGCGTGGCCCGGCCTGTTATCTGCAGCTTTCCAGATTCGCCTCTCTTTGTGGTGACAATGACAACTCCGTTTGCGCCACGTACCCCGTAGACAGCAGTTGCCGCGGCATCCTTCAGGATTTGAAACGACTGGACATCATCGGGATCCACATCTTCAAGACGTCCTTCCAACCCGTCTATTAATACCAGTGCTCCTGAATTTGCACCAAAGGTACCGATACCCCTGATCCAGAAGTTGGAGACATTTTTCCCGGGCTCGCCTGATGTTGTCATAGACATCACTCCTGCCACCCGGCCGCCCAGCATGTTGTTGAGGGATGCGGCTGGTGTTTTAAGCTCTTTCACATCTACACTGGTAATGGCACCCACGATTGATACCTTTTTTTGTGATGTTAATCCGGTAACTACTACTTCTTCCAATTGTTGATCGTCATCTTTAAGAATGATCTCTATTTTTTTATTGCTTTTTTCTACAAAATATTCAACAGAAGTCATACCGATCATTTGAAAAACCACGGTCTCTCTGTAACCCGTTTTCAGGTTGAACTTCCCCTCCACATCGGTAATAGTTCCTACTCCAGGCACATTTTTAATATAGATGGAAACGCCGGGTAGCGGTTCCTTGTTAGCATCTAAAACCACGCCGGAGATTTCCAGATTTCTGTTTGTATTTTCCTGACTGTAGCTACGTATAAGGCATGAACATATCAGGAGTAAAGTGAAAAATATTATTTTTTTCATATCTATGCTGTCTTACAATTATTCAATGGATAGTTTGCGGATCACTTTGTTACGAGTATCGGCCACATATACGATGGACCCGTCGCTGTTCACGGCTACACCGCAAGGATTATCGAATTTCGCCAACTCAGGGCCCCCGTCTTTGAATCCCGGGCTTTGCGGTAATCCGATTGCCGTATTGACCGTGGCTTTCTCTTTCGGAACAGTTGTATCAATCACCCGGATGCAATGGTTCCCGGTGTCTGCAATATACAGTTTACCGTCGTCCGTAAAGCATATTTGTTTGGGGCCGAAGAAGCGTGCATTCTCGAGTAACCCATCTTCCCATCCGCTCCCGTTTACAGGGCCTTCAATAATTGCTTTTCCTGCATAATATTCACCTTTATAAGTAGCCTTGTCCTTATCGGCCAATTGAGAGACATCTACACGTCCGATAATATTGTATCCTTCCATACAGAAGTACAACATATTGGGATTTGTGGGTGAAAAGATGCAAAAAGTATTGCACCCCGATTGACCTACGTAATTGGGTATATTGGGCAACACATTGTCGAGCAGGACCTCAACATTCCTCGTTGAGGGATTAAAGCGGACCAGTTGGCCTTTCCACATCACCGAATAGATCATGTTATCTACCTTATTGGCAACAAATGAATACTTCCAGTTCCCTTCAATGATATCTTTTGTTTCGGGTGTGGTGATTAAAGAGCGCCTTCTGGGGGCATAACTCAGATTTTTAGATAGTTGATAATAATACAAACCGTCATCTACCGGCATATATACAGATTCATTCCCTACTTCGCCGGAGAACGTAGGCGCATTGGTAAGATTGGCATTATACAGGACAACCGTCACTGCCTGACTTTTCGTGTCCGCCATGACAATATTGCTGCTCACATCATTACCCTTGTCGTCTTTTACCCTTTGACTTTCGAATCCATTCAGACTATTGCAAAATCGCTCCGCGATAAAAATATTGTCTTCATCGTCCAATACAATTGTGAAAGGTACGGAAAGTGTGACCGAAGTAAAATCGCCTCCCATCGTTCGGGCTGAATTATTATCCGGTTCGGGTTTCCCCACCACAGTGCTCACGGTAGTTTGTGTCTTGTACCGAAATATGTCGGCTGCCTCTCCGGCCGCCTTCTCACCACTTGCTAGTGTACGTTCTACGATGATCTTCATGTCACGCAGGTATGTCAGTTTGGGGACCATCGTATAAATTTTACTTCCGTTTGATCCCACTATTCCCGCCGGATGCTTTACTCCGAGCGTATCTTCAAAGAATACCTTCAAATCGGTGGTATCACTACCAAAATTACTTCCTTCAATAATAAAGGGAGTAGCAATGCCTCCCGAGTCGGGATAAAATCCCCCTATTTCTATGGGTATTGACGGATCAAATGTTTGCCCCAGTTCGCTTTCATCCTTCTCGCACGAAATTAAAAGCCCTACAAAAAGAAAAACACCTGATAAAAGAAAGAAAAGGTTTTTCGTTAGTTTTAGCATTAATGTTTTATTCATATTTTACCAGTTTTGTTAGTTATGTTATAGTTTTAATAGATGATCTCAGGTTTCATATTTTCGCCATTGGCAAAATTCTACTATCTATTTATCTTTTTAAGTTCATACTTAGCCAGAACCGCATACTCTGCTGCAAATGCGAAGCTGAACATTGCTTCTGTTCTATTCTTTCTATTATCGATATTCCAACCTTCCAGTAGGTTTGTAGGCAGTACCCCTTTGTAAAAAAAATTCTCGTATGCGTAATCAAGATTCTTCTGGAAACTATTGAGATATTCTGCCACTTCTATATAAGATGTAGAAACATCTACGTAACCACGCATCAGCACACCGTTGAACCAGTTGTTGAACCCGCCGATATTGTAGGTATAATAACCGGGTTTCGTTTCGCCAAGCCGGGCAAAATAATCGAAACTGGCGTTGGACAAATTTTGAGCATCTTCGAGGTACACAGCCTTGCCTGTTGCGTGGAACAGATCGGCAGCACCCGAAAGCATTGTACCGCTGTTGTAAGTAATAGGCGGTCCCACCCGGTCGCGACAGGTAATCCCTTTGCGGTACACTTCGCCGTTAATCGTTTCCGTTTCAGGTTTTCCGGGAGCGCATCCGCCCATCATATCGTCATACACGCCGTCGGAACGCATCAGGTATTTCTTTTGCCAATCATATATTTTCTTTGCAAAATCCAGGTAATAGTCGCTTTTCTTTACCTGCCTTGTTTTGCGGGTTTGCCTGTCGGCGGCATCGATATAGCGGTAGGTTATTTCGTTGCTTTTGCCCTTATACAAGTCAGACAGCCAGACCAGGGGGCTCACCATCGGTCCGTTGCTGCACGAATGCTTGCTTATATATCCTGGCCCCCAGGTAATGCCGCCTTTTTCCTTCCCGTCGGCGTCGCGGGTGCAGTCCCATCCGTCAAGCACATATTCGGTCAGGTACTCCGCTTTTTCCAGGTAACGGCTGTCGTCAGTGCTTTTGTAGGCTTCGAGCAATTCACGGATCAGCCACATTTGGTCGTCGTACACGTTTTCTATTCCTTCGACCTTTGCAGAGCCTTTTGACGCTCCCCTGTTCACGCCGTACACCGACCATTCTTTGGTTTGGGTGTAAGAGGTTAACCGGAAGGTTCCCAAGTAATAATCCGCGTTGTCATACAAGTTGCCCAGCAGTTCGGAATAACGGTTAAAATGCTCGTTATAAAGCCCGGCATTCCCGCTTTTCTTTTGCGCCTCCAGGCCGTGAAGAATGGCATTTACCGCTTCAATAGCGCTGGTATACATCCAAACACTTCCTTTTTCTTCGGAGCGGGTTTCGGTATACGGGTTATAGTATCTGGCCATAGCCATCTCTCCTCCTGTAAAATGGGAAGCGACGGTCTTGTCAGTAAGTTTCATAGCGCGGAGCAGGTTTTGCTCCGACAGGTTGATTTCGCATGGCGGTGGCGGATTATTCGTGCCATCGTCGGATGCCGATTCGCTTTTGTCGAAGGAGCTCACCGAAACGATGATCGTCCCCAACAAAATAACAAGCACGAAGGCTCGCAAGATTTGAATTAGTTTCATTGTGAAAATTGCTTTTAAGTTAAGACATGTTTAGTTAGCTCACTAAAAACTGTTTATGCCAATCAGGGCAAACTCACACTTTTTTCCCGAGGATTTTAATCAGATAGTTTTGGTCATACGCGGCTTTTAACCTTTTTCCTTTGATTCCTTGCCTTTCCGATGTTTCATTTTTGAGCAGATTTAAAGCGATTTTACTGAGTACAGAAAAATTCTGGGAAGCATTTCCGGCCCTCTTTCTGGAAGCATCCTCGGAGAAGGCAACATCCAAGACCCAGTGGAGTTTGTTTTCAATTCCCCAGTGCAGGCGGATTGCGCTCTGTATTTTTTTTGCATTGGCCTGCAGGCTCGAGATATAGTATCTCGTAGCCAATTCAGTTGGTTTGTCGGAGTTTTTAAATTCCCTGATACTTTCGATTTTGATGATGCTTTTTAACCCCGTCCATTCTTCGGTATTTTCAATGAATTTAAATTCTGTAATCACGCTGCATCTCCTGGTTTCTATGCGTCCATGGTCCAGTTCTTCCGAGATATCTTCCTGAATGTTTTTTCCGAACCTGAATTCATCTATAATGTCCTGATGCAATTGTTTTTGGTTCTCCTTGACTGCTAAAACATAATTGGCCCCCTGGTCAATTATTTTACTTGCTATTTCTTGTTGACAGCCCATAGCATCAATTGTTACCGTGCACCCTTTTACAGTAATCAGCTCCAGCAATTTGGGGATCGCGGTTATCTCATTTGACTTTTCAGAAACCTTGACCTGTCCCAAAACTAAATTATTGTTTGTTGCCCATGCACTTACCATGTGAAAGGGCGATTTTTTTCCATTGGCTTTTGCCCCTCTTATGGTTTTTCCATCAATCGGGATAACTTCGCCATCGCTCAAGTTTACCAGGCGGCTTACCCAATCCACAAAACAAGCCTCAAACTGCTCACTGTCAATAGATGAGAAAACGCGGTTAAATGTGTCGTCAGAAGGAATTCCATTGGGCAATTCAAGAAATGATCGTAAAAATTCTTCTTTTGCTTTTGCATACGTCTCCATATTTTTCCAGGTATCTGCCGCACAAATCACTGAAATAATTCCAATAAGAAGGATGTCCTCTAATTTATGAAGTTTGTTTATATCGCTTCTGGGGTCGTCTATTCGACTAAAAATAGACCTTAATTCATTTGTTGTTTTCAACACTCGTATTTTATTGATTATCAATGTAATATATGAATTTTATTTGTGAAAAACAATGACTAACCTGCTGATTTATACTCAAATATGAAATAATAATAATAAAAATTTATACCCTTTAAAGTGTGAGTTTGCCCTGTTATGCCAATAGGATTTGGCGCCCACTACGCATGGACATTTTTTTAATTCCCCCAAATGTGGAAGGAGAGTGGTTAATTTGAGGGTTAAAACCGGGTTAAAAAGGAGAAAAATTTGTTAATCTTCCATATAATTCTTGTGACTACTGAATCTATCTCCCACAAATACACAAAGAACACAAAAAATAAAAACTTTGCGTCCTTTGTGTCTTAGTGGGATAATAATACATTCTCTCATAATGGCTTACCCCTCGGGGGTTAAAAAAATCTTGTGCCCTCAAATACCCGGGATTAGTGACTATTTTAAAAATATACAGTTTTATCCTGTTTTCGGTATAGAACTGCTATAACCGGAGAAATGGATATTCTAAAATTTATCGGACTAAAGTATGTTCTCACAGCAACTACTGAAGCAACTATCCGATAAAGCATAATATATAACTACCCCGCAACTAATAGAGCAGGAACCTGAAGTTAAAAGAAAAGTATACACTCACTAAAAGAACAAGAAAATCATGGGCATTTTTTACAGTCTGGACGAGTAGTCCGACAACTTGAACCAGGTAGAAAAGCCGTTACCGGACAACATGCGCCAAGGAATTATGTCTTACACCTTGTAAAATCCGTTTTGGTTCACCCGATAGAATTTTAATATCTTTACCGGGATTGTAACCGGAGCCTTTAGGAATTTTTGAAGTCATGCTTATAACGATAAAACTTTATTGCTATCTATCCTTTATTTTAGTTTTTTCCACCTTTCAGGAATCTTTTCTGGGCGGGTTAAAATTTAGCGGCGGCGAACAACCGATATCTCAACGGACGTCGTATAATGTTTTTGCTGATAAAACGGTTGCATTCTCGGACTACTTTAACATTGAATTTGAGCTGACCCTTTATCCTGCAAAGCAGATTGGGTATATTCTCCGGATCAAAAATGAAGACAGCGGCAGGATCTATAACCTATTCTATGATGGACAGGGCAGTGACCTCACCTTCCAACTTAATGAAGAAGGCAAAAACAACCTGATCGAGGCCCAGATGGACAAAGAAGAATTGCTGGACAGGCATTGGTTTGAAATGAAAATTGCATTCGACCTGAGAACAGATTCTATCAAGCTGACCATACACAACCAAACGTTCAGCACCGGAAACGCAGAGCTTCCAGGAACCTATCATCCGGTTCTCCTTTTCGGCAAGAGCGACCACATTATCGATGTGCCTTCATTTGCCATCAAAGACCTTTCCGTAGGCAATAAAAAAAAATACCTTTTTGCGCTGGAAGAAAATGAAGGCAACACCGTTCATGATATCAACGGCAAAGCTACCGGCGAAGTTTTGAATCCGGAATGGCTGATCAATGATGCATACCACTGGAGATACAAAACTTCATTTAAATCGAAAACAGTGGCCGGGGCAAATTATAATCCCGTGAAGAAAGAAATTTATTATTTCAACAGCGATTCATTGCACATCTACCACGTCAGATCGGGTGAAACCGAAACAAAGGTCTTTGAAGGAAAATGCCCGGTCGAATTGAAATTAGGGACAAACTTCATTGACACAAACCGGAATAAGCTATACTGCTATGAAGTGTATTATGGTACTCCCTATAACGGACCGACCGTAGCGGGCCTTGACCTGGATACGTATCGATGGACTGCCGAAGATACGACACAACTACCGACCAACTTGCATCATCATGGTTCATATTTCGATCCGTCCGCAGAACAGTATACCCTGTTCGGAGGTTTCGGAAGAATGCGTTACAGTAAGGATTTCTTTTCTTACGATTTGAATAAAAAGGAATGGGGAACACTTGAAGGCTTCTCAGGGGATTTTCTGTCCCCACGTTATTTTTCCTCGGTCGGATATTTGAAAGAGACCAACTCCATATACATATTTGGCGGGATGGGCAACGAGTCGGGAGAACAAACCGTCGGGCGCCAATATTATTACGATCTGTACAAGGTAGATTTAAACACAAAGCATATTTCAAAACTTTGGAGCATACCATGGGAAAAAGACAATGTCGTGCCGGTAAGGGGGATGGTCATTCTTAACGATTCCAGCTTTTATACGTTATGCTACCCCGAGCATTTCTCCGAATCGTTCCTTAAACTATACCGGTTTTCGTTGAAGGATGGCAGTTACGAAATGCTTGGCGATTCGGTTCCTATCTATTCGGATAAGATTACAACAAACGCCAACCTGTATTACGATAGTGCGCTAAACAATTTATATGCGGTCGTCCAGGAATTTGACGATGATATTTCATCTGACCTGAAAATCTACTCCCTGGCATTCCCCCCAATTACAGCCCAGCAGTTGGTAAGTTACAGCAAAGGCAAAAACAACAGTGCCGCAACATGGGCTATCATACTCCTTTCTTGTGCATCGGCCACTGGCATTGGCTATCTTCTGTTTAGGAAGTTAAAACGAAGGCAGGCCAGTGACCAGGATGACATTCAGCACTTGCTGGGCGCAGAAAAGAAAGCTAAAATGGTGATGAAACGCAACGCCATCTATCTTTTTGGAGATTTTATGGTACGTGACAGAAAAAACAGGGATGTAACCTATTTATTTAGTACGAAACTGAAACAGGTATTTTGTGTGATATTGCAGCACAGTACCGAAGATGGAATCACATCGCAGCGCCTTAGTGAAATCTTATGGCCAGACAAACCTGCATCGAAAGTAAAGAATTCCCGGGGAGTCACGATCAATCATTTACGTAAGGCTTTGGGGGAAATAGACGGCATCGAATTAATTTATGAAAAAGGTAGTTTCAGGTTTGTTCAATCTGCAGGATTCTATTGCGATTATACCAGGTGCATCGAACTAATTTCTTCTACAAACAACCTGGAAGAAAACCGGGAAGAACTGATTGAAATATTAAGCCGGGGTAAGTTCTTAAAGCTCACTGACGACCCTTCGTTTGATACATTTAAAGAAGATACGGAACAGAAACTGGAACCAGTTTTATTATTGGAGATGGAGAGAAGTTTTGCCGTAGAATCTTACCAAGCAACGATTGATCTTGCCGATATGGTGTTCAACATCGATCCACTTAATGACACCGCATTGGCCTTTCAAATAAAAGCCATGCAGAAACTAAAAATGAATGACGAAGCCAAAATTAAATACCAGACTTTTGTGATTGAATATAAAAACACGATGGGAAGCGACTATCCTAATTCGTTAAAGTCTTAGGTAAATTATTTCGCACCAGTTATCAGCTGATCCCCCTCGATGGGGCGTGGAGCAGAAAGCCCTCAATTCAGAATTGGGGTGGAGTTAAAATGGAGATTGATAAGAAACCGCAAAAAGCAGGCTGACTTTCTAAATGATAATATGCGTTGGCTTATCAGCCGGATTTTACTTTTTGTCATAACACAAAAAGTAAACAAAAAAGTCAAGGCTGATTTTTATCCGCAAGCTCCATCTTCCGAAAAGCTAAGTTCGGCGGGTGATTTCACTCGTTAAGATTAATTGTTTTTAACGGTAACTCGTGGAGCTCGCAAGCTCGTTTCCTCCTGTCGTCGGAACTTCCCGTCTGCACTAAGCTTTTCGTTTGATTCCACTTTTGATAAAAATCAAAAACCCTCTCAAAACAGGTGTTTGAGAGGGTTTTAAGTACCCGGGGCGGGAATCGAACCCGCACTCTGTTGCCAGAACTGGATTTTGAATCCAGCGCGTCTACCAATTCCGCCACCCGGGCTTGAATTAGCGATGCAAAATTAATGGAATTTTTCTGAGCTCAAAGAAAATCATCAAAAATATCGACCTAAAAGGCGTACCGAATTGAGAATGCGCCACCATCTCCCCAGAAACCTGAGTGCCCGATCACATTCAAGGCGGGTTTCCAGTCAAGACTCAGACAAATGGGAATCTCTACAAAACTGTATTCCAAGCCCAGGATACCATCAAGCCCAACCACGGAGTACGTTTTATCGTCATCAAACCGGGATGATCGGTAGCCGTCCCAAAAGCCCAAGTGCCCGCCAAAACCATAATACCAACATAATCCCTCAACAGCAAACGGATAGTTATGAATTTCATACAATCCGGTTATGTTGAATCCATGCCAACGCGTTGACAAAATCCCTTCCAGAGCAGCCTCTCCGCCAATAAAATGCTTCACCGTCAATCCACTTTCAAAACCACCCCTCAATCCAATAGCGGTGTTATAATCTTGCGCCATGGCAACTCCTGAAACCAGAAACCCAAGAACCAGTCCTAAAATTATTTTTTTCATTCTATTAATAATTTGTTTTTAATCGATCAAAATGAATGCTCGTCCCGATAAACGCGACGTTGCCCACTTTTGTAGTGTTCACTTTTCTTCTGAAACGAAGGCCAATCGAAATTAGTGCTTCTTTGTTGTATATTCTGGTCTTCGTTAACCCAAAACTACATTCAAAACGAATTAATCTTTCAATCGGAATGAAGTTTTCCTTGCCTAAGCGTCTATTTTTTTGATAACTTAGCCCGACCTCATTTTAGACTGAACTAGGCACCAAGCATGAATACGCACCACGACAATGACCTGCTTAACCAGCTTCGACAAAGCGACGAAAAGGCTTTCGAAACAATCTTTAACACGTATTATGCCTCGTTGTGCTTGTTTGCCAGCCAATTTTTTGGAGATGATGTGAAAGCGGAAGAAATCGTTCAAGATTTGTTTGTCAATTTATGGAGCAAGCGAGCCAAGCTACAGATTGATCGCTCCTTAAAAAGCTACCTGTTTCATGCGGTAAAAAATAATTGCCTAAATTGGATTCAACATACGAAAGTGAGGGAAAAGCACGCCGAAAACGTCAAAGAGCGTTTCATGCGACAAGTGAATGAATCGGACTATTTTCTCGAAGTCGGCCTTTCCGACAAAATTGCCGAAAGCATTGAATCCTTACCCGAAAAACGCCGTCAAATTTTCAAACTTAGTCGCCAACAAGGATTGAAATACCAAGAAATCGCCGACCAGCTTGGCTTGTCTGTAAAAACGGTTGAAACACAAATGGGACTGGCCCTGAAACAACTGCGCGAGCAACTGCGCGACTACAAAGACTACTTCATCGGATTGGTCATCTTTAAAAATATTTGATTTCTCGATTAAGGGTATTTTTTCCCAGCCCTGTCTTATGAGTGATGAAAGCAAATCAAAACATCAGACAAGAAGATTGGGAATTACTGGCCAAAGAACTATTTGATGAGCCCGCATCCCAAGTCAGCCAAATTCCAGTTGACAAAACCGAACAGCGCCAATTGCGTCAGTTGACAAAGAAAATCGACCTGCATTACCGGCTGAAGAAATACGACACCTCCGGAGCCCTCTCCCAGGTGAAGTCGCGCATTCGGGGAGAAAAACCGAAAGCCACATCCATGGCTTTGCGAACGCTGAAGGTTGCGGCAGCCGTCATTCTGGCATTGATTATTGGATCAGCTGCCTATTATGTGGGACAACGCCAACCAGAACACCCACACATGGCCGGGGTAATGGTTGATAATGCCGGGCTTTCTCAAATAGAGCTATCGGATGGCACCCTGGTGACCCTAAATCGTGACACAAAAATTAATTACCCCGATCAATTTGCCAACGATATTCGTGAAGTTTCAATTGAAGGAGAAGCCTTTTTCGAAGTAACGCCTAATCCACACAAACCATTCATCATTCATGCCGGCGAAGCAACCGTGAGAGTTTTGGGAACGAGCTTTTCGGTGAATGCTTACCCGGAGAATGATCGGATTGAAGTGATCGTAGCATCGGGGAAAGTAGAGGTTTCGAAACTGGCAAACCTCCATAAGATCACGCTTGACCCCGGAGACAAAGGAACCTTCATCAATTCGAGCAAACAACTAACCAAAAGCCTAAATGATGATCCAAACTTTCTGGCCTGGAAAACACGAACATTTATTTTCACTGAAACAGCCTTGACTGAAGTCATTAAGCAATTAAACAAGGTTTACCGCGTACAAGTTGAACTTCCGAACCACGAGTTGGATGAACTGCTCTTAAATGCTCATTTTGAAAAAGAAACACTCGATTTTATTCTGGAGGTCATTTCGAACACCCACGGACTAAAAATCGAAAAACACGGTGGGCACTACCAGTTATTGAAGAAAAACGCTTAATCTCAAAAATATGAAAATCATGAAGACACACGTTATAAAAGCCAGCGTTTTGCTATTGATCATTACAGTGCCAGGGTTGTTTTCAGCCTTGCCATCAGCCGCGCAGGAAAAGAAGCAAGGCGATAATATTCTGGAACAGAACATCAGTCTGTATGCTGAAAATGAATCGCTTTCAAAGGTCATTGAACAAATATGCACTTACCTTGATTTAGATTATTCCTACAACTCAAAATTGCTTGAGGGAAAAAATATTACCCTCAATATTTCGAACAAGCCCATCCGCTATGTTCTGGAAAAACTAATGGAAGACTTTTTCCTGATCTTCGAAATCGAAAACAACCTGCTGGTCGTCCGCAACTATGTCCCCTTGCAGGAAAGTGTGGATTACGAAGAAAAAATGCGTTTTGAGCCCAGTAAAAATCGCTTCGAATTTCAAGACTCAGGACAGAAATCAGTCACTTTCAAATTCAAATCGGCCAGCAACCTGATCATTATCCCGGTCCAAATCAACGATTCTGACACGCTGAATTTTATTTTGGATACAGGTGTCCGGTTTCCGATCATCACCGAACTTCCATTTGTCAACAAACTAAATTTAAACCTGCTACATCCGGTCGACATCAAAGGTTTGGGTGAAGGTGATAGTCTGACAGCTTACCGATCAGGCAACAACACCATGAAAATTGATGGCTTGGTGGCCTGGAACCAGGAAGTGCATATGGTGATTAGCGACGACTTCCAAATTTCTCAAATATTGGGAATTCCAGTGCATGGACTGATTGGATTTGATCTGTTCAAGGATTTTGTGGTCGAAATTGACTACAGCAACGAAAAGCTCACGGTGATTGACCCTGATCGTTATCGCGACCGGGTTCGAAACAAAGACATTGTGATGCCACTTCACTTTGAACACAACAAGCCCTATGTGCGCACGACCATCATGACCGATGAAAACGAGGAAGTGCCGGTCAAACTACTGGTTGACACGGGCGCCAGCGATGCCATCTGGCTGTCAACCAAGTCGGACGATCGGATTGGGATACCGAAGAATAATATCGAAACCTTCCTGGGAAAAGGACTGAGCGGCGATCTGCATGGAAGAAAAGGTCGTATCGGCGGAATTTGGGTTGGCCCACTGATTCTGACTGAGCCAATCGTAGCATTCCCCAACAACGAAATGATTGAAAGTCTGATTGTTGCCAATGATCGAAACGGAACATTGGGCGCCGAAATTTTAAAACGCTTTTTCGTAACACTCGATTATCCCAATCACCAGATCAAACTTCGCCCGACGAGTAAAGTCAATGACGACTTCAATTACAATATGAGCGGAATGGAAGTTTACAACCCCATGCCCGGGCTGCCTATTTATACCATTGATAATATTCGGGATGACTCACCAGCTTTCCATGCCGGCTTAAAAGAAAATGACCAAATTTTATCGGTGAATAATACCAGCCACAAATCCTTGTCTTTAAATGACATAAATCTTATCTTTCAGAGCAAGGAAGACCGGAAAATTAAGATGAGAGTATTGAGAGATGGAACCGAAATAAAAACAAGTTTTCATCTGGAAAAAATCTTTTAGTGAAATCTACCATCCTTACATTAAGCCTTCTCATTATCATCTTGCCCTTCATGACAAACGGGCAAGATGAGCCGTCTGCAAGTCTGGACAGTAACGTTTCGATAGAGATTGCAAACGGCAGATTGCTTGATCTGCTGAACCAAATTTCGGCTCAAACCGGCATCTACTTTTCCTACGATCCGGTATTGGTCAACACCGATCAACCCATGTCAATCGTCATTGATGATCAATCCATTCAACAGGTTTTGGATGAAGTTTTCGGAAACAAATTTCGTTTTAACCTGCTAAAAAACCAGCTCATCATTACCCAGAAAAAAAGCCAAAAGGCCGGCAAAAGCATAAACCAACTGATTCATTATGAATTGTCAGGAAAATTGCTGAACAGCCAAAACCATGAAAAAGTTCCTTACGCCAGTATTTCTGTTTTGGGACATCCTTTTGGGACCATTTCAAATATAGATGGTGAGTTTCGAATAAAAATACCTTCGGAGTATGAATCAGATACGCTGGTAATTTCGAGCATGGGCTACGATCGGCTGTACATCCTGCCTGATACACTTCAGCACAACGAACTCGATATTTACCTGGATCCGGTTGAAATCCAATTAAGGGAAGTGCTGATTACTGCTACGGATCCCATGCAGGTGCTGGATAACATGATTGAAAACATCAGCCAAAACTATCCGATAAACACCCAGTTAATGACTTCGTTTTATCGCGAAGTATTAAAGCAGGACGAAGAATACATCAATGTATCTGAGGCTGTTATGGACATTTTGAAAGCTTCATACAGCAATCCGTTCCGGCAGGACCAGATTCGTTACCTGAAAGGGCGAAAAAGCTCGTATGTGCAATCCACTTTTCAGCTGGTCGATTTCAAAATGCAGGGTGGTCCTTATTACATTACCAAGCTGGATGTGATTAAAACGATGGATTCGTTTATCGACCAAAAATTTCGCGAATACTACACCTACAGCGTCGAACGCGTGATTGACTACATCAATCGTCCAACTTACATCGTTCATTTTAAGCCCGATGGCAAGTTTGACTATTTAACTTACGAAGGCGAACTCTACATCGATAAAGAAACCTTTGCCTTGGTTCACGCTGAGTTTAGCCTAAGCCGAAACGGAAAAAAAAGCGCCCGCCGGTCGCTAATCAAAAAAAAACCGCACGGGTTTAACGTTCGTCCCATCGATCTGGATTACACGGTGACTTACAAAAAACACCATGATAAATGGTACCTGAGCTCCGCCCAAACGTCCGTGAAGTTTCATGTCAAAAGCCGGCAAAACAAAATTAACTCAATTTTTCACAGCATCTCTGACCTACTGATTACCAATCATCGCGAAACCAACTTGAGGCGTTTCAAGCGCAACGAAAATTTTGATTCGTCCGATATTTTCAGTGAAATTATTACCCGCTACGATGAAGATTTTTGGGGCAATTATAATGTCATTAAACCAAGCGAAGATCTCCGGAACGCCTTAAAAAAGCACCCTGAACAAGAAAGCTTTCTCAATAGTACCCTGCCAATGATTCCTTTAACATCACAAAAAAGTCAACCATGAAAACGAAATTATTTTGCATCTGCCTCACCGTAATTTCCTTGGCGGCATCGTCACAAAATGTTGTCCTTTCGGATATTGCCCAAAAGCTGAATGGATATTACCAGTTTTATCCAATCGAAAAGATTCAGCTGATCACCGACAAGGAAGTTTACAAGCCAGAAGAAGTGATTTGGTTTTCGATGTTGATCACCAATACAACGGGACAAATGGTGGAACCGATTAGCAACGACGTGCAGATTGGCTTGTATTCGAGTGATGGAGTTCGCATCATCGGCCACAATTTCAAATCGCAAAAGGGCATCATGAAAGGCGACATAGCCATTCCCAAAGGCCTGATTGAAGGTAAATACGTCTTGGTTGCCAGCGCAGCTGCCGCATCCAAGGCCAACGAAGCTTTCTACAAACTGATTTACATCAATCCTAAAAATGAAGAAGCCTTTCGCCTGAAAGAAACAACGGTGCCAGCATTTCTGGTTCCCGGAAAATCAAACAACTATACTTTCGTTGTCGAGGAAATAAACGGAAGCCCTGCCAAAAACGAAAAGTTGCAAGCGGAACTCTACCACCAAGACGAACTCGTTCTGAAGGAAAAAGTAAAAACCAATGCTGCCGGAGAAGCTACCATCAATTTGTCTATTCCCGACAAAGCCTTCGAAAGCCCCTTTAAATTAGTGGTTTCAACGAAAAAAGATGAATTGAATTTTTCAACCGTCCTTCCTGTCAAAAACGAACAACTCAGCGTTTGCTTTTATCCTGAAGGCGGACAATTGATTGCCGGAACGCCCCAAAAGCTCGGCTTTACCGTGCACAACAAGCTGGGGCAGCCGGTGTCAGTAGCCGGAGAAATTACCGATGAAAGCGGAACTAGAATCAGCCAGGGCAGCACTTCTATTCCGGGTTTTGGCGTGCTTCCATGCGCGTTCGAAAAAGGAAAGCAATGCACCCTGCACCTGACCAGCGAACTGGGAGAAAACCAAACTTTTGCACTTCCACAGGTTAAAGAAGGCCTGTCGCTGGCTCTTGTCCGTACGGATGCCGATTTCATTTATCTCAATCTGGTTCGGTCGGGACAAGAGCCAGAGACAATCCACCTGTTGGCCAACAAAGGCGAAACCATCGTTTGGGCTTCTGAAGTACAGCTTGAAAGCCCCATGCGCCTGAAAATTCCTAAAACTGATTTTCCGAATGGAATCAGCCTGATCTCGGCCTTCAAAGAAGATGGAGAGGTGCTGGCAAGTCGGCTGGTCTATCTTGAAAAACACGCTGAATCAGTGCTTGAGTTGAACGCACCAGAAAAAGTAAAAGCCGGCGAAGTGTTTAAGTTTACCCTTGAAACTCAGAGCAAAAATGACTCACCGGCGGTAAATCTGGCCATCAGCTTGGCCGAAGAAAACCTAAACTGGCCAAGTCATGGTGAATCATGGCTTTTATTTAACTCCGATCTTTCAACGCAGTTTACAGACACCAAAAGTCTGCTGGAAACCAAAAGCCTGGAAACCACCATGAATTACCTGCTGGTTGCCAACCGAATGAAGAATTTTGAATGGAACAGCATCATCCATTTTGACCGAGAACGCGAGCAAAACAAGCACCAACAATCAGGGGTGTTTGGGCAGGTCTTCAATAGGAACAGTGAATCGGTTGCCAACGCCAAAGTCAGCTTTATCAATGCTCAAAACATGCAAATTCTCAACAGCTCGACCGGTGAAAACGGCGAGTTTTATCAGCAGGCAATCAACACCGACAAGCTTGACGATTTTGCCATCAAAGCCATTGGCCCCGACGGGAGTGAAGATCTGAAAGTGACATTCGAAAAAACATTGGCTGAGCAAATTTTTGATCAGGTGCAATCTTTTCTGCAAACCCACGCGACACTGGAACAAGCCCAATTTAGCAGCGATTTCTACCAAAAAAACAGGAACTTATTCACAAAAATTGAAATCGAACATGAGAATCGTGAAATGAATGAGCCTGCGTATAAAAAGTACCTGCAAACTGCGACATCGCTGCTCGAAGTATTGAAAGTCATTAAGCCTTACCGCCTGGATGGAGATAAGATCATCTTCCCCGGAGGGACCAACTCGATTAACGCACAGGATGGTGCCCTGATTGTAGTTGACGGACAAAAGCTGGGGACCAGTGCTTCGGTTCTGAATTCGTTGAGTCCGCTCGATGTGGAAACCATCAATATATCCACCAGTCCCATTGAAATTCAGCGCTATACGGGCCTAAATTCGGTTGGACTGATTGAAATCTGGACCAAACGAGGTGAACTAACAGAGCAAGTGGAACTACTCCCTGTAGAAGATATTTATGCGGGTGATTATCGCATTCCACGCGATTTCTGGCTGAGAAAGTCTGAACCCCAGAATCAACAGCCATCCACCTTGTTTTGGAGCCCCGCGGTAAAGATGAACCCGAATGGTCGATCGGAGTTCGAAGTGGCTGCCGGCCAGATACTGGGGCAATTCATCATCCGGGCCTACATGGTAGATTCAAATGGCCAGATTAGCAAAGCCCGTAGAACAATCGAAGTGATTCCTTAACTTCAACCCGCGTTTAAACCAAAACTTCCAGCAGTTGATTAACCGGAATTGGAGCCAAACCAGCTTTAATTTTTTGTAGCTTTTGCTCCAGTTCCCAATAATCATGACGAGTATCCAGCAAAGCATTTGTAAGCAAAATAGCCTGCTCATTCGATATTTTTCCCAAAAAGTCAATGGAGTTGATGATTCCTTTAACTACTTCCAACGAAAACGAAATCGTCTGTCCAGACATCTCCAACTGATTGCTGTATTTGTATTTTGGCGAATAACCGTAAATCCAGTCCCAGGTCGCGTACTTTTCATCCCTCAGCTTTTGAATGACTGCCACCTCTTCTTCCGAAAACTGAAAAACACGGTTGTCCGAATAGGTTTCACGAATCCCCTCAAAGATGAAATCTGAAAACTGCTGGATATCCATCTTCTGATCCAAAAAAGCGGTAATATTGCCTACTTCGATTCGATTCGATTGAACCGCCTTGTCTTTAAAACGCGACAAATCCACTTTCAGCGCATTCCGCAGCTGGCTAAGCTCGCTATCGAAAAGCAAGGTACCATGATGCAAAACCCGCTTTTTATAAACATGCTCAGCATTGCCCGAAATTTTCTTTCCATCCAACAACAGATCATTTCGTCCGGTGGTGTACGCCTCCAATCCCAGCTTTTTAAGAACAGCTACAATCGGCTGGGTAAACACCTTGAAGTTCACCTGATCAATCCGGTCAACGGTCTTTATAAACGTAAAATTCAGGTTGCCCGGGTCATGAAAAACGGTGCCACCGCCTGAAATCCGACGGGCTACCTTCACCTTATTTTCGGCAACATAGTGATGATTGATCTCAGCCAAGGCATTCTGGTGCTTCCCAACCACAATAGATCGTTCGCCCCGCCAAAGCATAAAAACATCTTCCGTAAAATTCTTGAGCAGATATTCTTCGGCAGCCAAATTAAAATACGGGTCAAATCCCTTTTGTTGAATACAAATCACGCGCATGAAGTCAAAGGTAGTTAAAACTGCAGAATGATTCCGATAGTTGGCAATACCGTTCCCGACGTATTTTCAACCCGCTCCAGCACGTAACGGCTTCCGTTGTCGGTGGTCACAAATTGTCCGCTGCCATCTTGCTCACGCACCAAAATATCCTGATCCTGATTCTTGAAACCATACAGGTTTTGAATGTCAATGTAGAATTTAGCTGTAATCTTGTTCAGATAATAAGTTTTATCAATGCGGACATCCAATTGGTGAAACGCATCAAAACGCCTGGTATTCCACTGACCCGTATTCAGATAGGGGCCTCCATTCAGATTCCAGGCTTCTACCAGGGTTGAACGGTCCAAATCATAAGGGGTATACGGCAAACCACCCACATAACGCCAGCGGCCTCCAATCTGCCAATCACGCTTTAGCTTTTTCGTACTTGTCAACACCAAAACATGGCGGCTATCCCAGCTCGAAACAAAATTCTCCCCGTTTTTGTCTTCAAACTCACTACGTACCCACGTGTACGACAGATTCAAATTGAATTTGTTTGAGGAAGCAATCCGCGCTTGAAACTCTGCACCATAGGCCCTTCCTTTCGAAACCGACTCCACCTCTTCATTGCCAATCACACCAAAATCGGCACCCAGGTTGGCCAGGCTAACCGAGTCTTTCACCGAAAACGGATAGTCGCTATATTGCTTCAAAAATCCTTCTACCGAGAACATCACATTTTGACGCGGCCGAAACTCAATGCCTCCAATCAGGTGATCGGCCTGAATGTATTTCAATTCATTGGATTTATTGACCAATTCGCCATCGAGTTTAAAGCCCAATGCCGTGTAGGGAGGCAACTGGAAATAGCGGGCAGTGTTGAAGTTCAGGCTCCAGGCGGGAGTAAGTTGGTACGAAGCCGACAAACGCGGCGATAGCTGGTCGAACAAGGAACGCATGCTCGACGAATAGTTGTTGGCATCCATGCGAATCCCAAGCGACAAGGTCAAACGATCACTCAAAAACTTGTTGCTGGCCTGTCCAAAAAGTCCCCATTTCACCAAGTTCAAGTCAGTATCAAAATTGATGTCCTCAATTCCTCCCGGATAGTAGCGCTTTTGTTGGGTTGAATTGGTGTAGGTTACAAAATCGAGGTTAGCCCCAAAGTTCCACTTCACATTGCCCGAGCGGATGGTATTTTCATATCGAAACTTGTTCTCAATTTCTTCCGAAACATAGTCGATGGTCTTGTTGGCTTCCGAACTGTCGTCATTATCGAAGTACTTGACAGCCGAATTGTGCAGGTGGTTTCGGCTGGCCACCAGAGTTTGGTAGCCATTTTCGCGAAAATGTTTATAAACGGCGCCTACCGTATAGGTCCACTGCTCGTTCTCCGGTATTGATGCTAAAATATACCGCTGCTGGGCATCTGGTTCATCGATATCCAGGTTCAACGCAAATTGATCAATAGCACCCAGACCGGTAAATGTCAGCTCATTCTTCCGATCAACCTTCGTTTTTATCTTGAATTGAAAATCGTTAAACGTAGGCAGAAACGGCAATTCCAAAATGCCAAACAAAAACTGCAAATACGATCGGCGGACTGAAAGAATGTAGCTCGTGTTCTCTCCAATTGGCCCATCGATGGTGCCCGAAATTTCGGAAGCTCCAACTGCTGCCTGTGCGCGAAGCTTTTCCGAATTTCCATCCACCTGAAAAAACTCAAATACGCCGCTCAGTGCATTGCCGCGGTTGGCCGGAAACGCCCCGGAATAATAGCTCACCTCGCGCAGCAAATCGGCGTTTAAGATCCCAACCGGCCCGCCCGATGCTCCCTGCGTGGCAAAGTGGTTAATATTCGGAACTTCCACGCCATCCAAAAAAAAGCGGCTCTCCGAAGGCCCACCACCCCGGATAATGATATCATTTCGAAAGGAAGGTGTGGACTGAACACCCGCAAACGACTGAATGACTTTGGAAATATCGCGGTTGGCGCCAGGGCTGTTTTCAATTTCTGAAATGCCGATAGTTTTCAACGACACCGGGCTTTCCTCGGTCTTCCGAAACAGGAAAGCCGACACCGTGACCTCACTTAACTGCGTATTACTCCGCTCCAACTCAATATCGAGGTAAGCCGGTTTCAGGTTGCTGACTTCAACTTCGGGCGAAATCACATCATCGTAACCAATAAACGACACCTCCAGTCGAATAAAACCCGACTCCAGACCAGTCAGATGATAACTGCCTTCATCGTCGGTCACCGTCCCCGTAGTTGTTCCCGAAACTACCACATTCACAAAGGGCAGGCCTTCATTGCTGACTGCATCAAATACACGCCCATGAATGGAAGCCCGTTGCGCAAAAGCTCCGTGCACCACTAAGAGCAGCACGACGAGGACTGCGCTATTTCGAATCGTTTGTTGAATCATTATCTTTGCTTGTTCAAAATTCATGTTTCGATCGCTTGTTTAGATCTAAATTGAAATAGTTAAACAAAAATAAGGAAAGCTTGTTCGACGATCGTTTGCTTTCCAAAAAAATAAACTAAATGAGAGTTGTCATTCAGCGGGTTTCCAGGGCATCAGTATCCATCAATCAACAAACCAGGTCGAGTATTGGCCAAGGCGTGTTGGTCCTGCTGGGCATTGAGGATGCCGACACCAGCGAAGATATCCATTGGCTGGTGAAAAAAATAAGCCAATTGCGAATTTTTGATGATCAGGATGGCGTGATGAACCAATCGTTGCTAGAGGTGGCAGGCGATGCGCTGGTGGTGAGCCAGTTTACACTACATGCCAACACCAAAAGAGGCAACCGGCCTTCGTATATTCGCGCTTCAAAGCCCGATGTGGCCATTCCTTTGTATCAGCAGTTTGTAGATGCCTTGTCTGCCACCTTGCAAAAAGAAGTAAAAACCGGCGAATTTGGAGCCAATATGCAGGTTGACTTGCTTAACGACGGGCCGGTCACCATCATCATCGATTCAAAAAATAAAACATTTTGACAATCAAAATGCCCCATGATTTGTTTCAAATTTATTATCCATTTCATTAATTATGAACACACAACCCAAAACAATCAGTTTGCCCGAAGCACAAAAAATGGTGGACAAATGGATCAAAACCATTGGTGTGCGATACTTCAGCGAACTAACCAATATGACAATTCTAACGGAAGAGGTGGGCGAGCTGGCACGCATCATGGCTCGCAAATACGGTGATCAGTCATTTAAAAAGAGCGATGAGCCTTACAACTTGGCCGATGAAATGGCTGATGTGCTTTGGGTTTTGATCTGTTTAGCCAACCAAACCGGGGTTGACCTAAACCAAGCATTCTTAAACAACGTAGAAAAGAAGACCATGCGGGACAAAGACCGTCATGAAAATAATCCGAAACTAAAATAAAAGGCAATGGAAACCATGCAGCACAACTTAGCCGCTATCAAAGCGATCGCCAAAGGCAATAACACTTCCGACTGGCAAGAACTGGCTTTCTCCTGTATTGACCTGACTACTCTGAATTCAACAGATACCATCAGTCATGTGAAAGCTTTTACCGAGCGGGTCAACGACTTTGAGAACGACTACCCCAACCTGTCCAATGTGGCCGCTATTTGCGTGCACCCCAACATGGTGCGAACGGTGAAGGAAAATTTACTGGACGATCAGGTGAATATTGCAGCAGTAGCCGGAGGATTTCCATGCTCCATGAGTTTTATCGAAGTGAAAGTGAAGGAAGCGCGCATGGCTGTTGATTTTGGCGCCGATGAAATTGATATCGTGCTGCCTTTATGGGCTTTTTTGGATCACGATGATGTCATCTGCCGCGAAGAAGTGACGACCATCAAACAAGCGATTGGCGGGGCCCATCTCAAAGTAATTCTGGAAACCGGCGCACTGGCCGAACCTGAAAAAATTCGTCATGCTTCGTTTTTAGCCATGGAGTCGGGCGCCAATTTTATTAAAACATCAACCGGTAAAATGAACCCGGCGGCAACACCTGAAGCAGCCCTGGAAATGTGCCTGGCTATTCGCGATTTCCACCGAAAAACAGGGAAGAAAGTTGGCTTTAAACCAGCCGGCGGCATTTCAACCACCGAAGATGCAATCCTTTACCTGACCATTGTCAAAGAAGTGTTGGGTGAAGACTGGCTCAACCCATCACTATTCCGAATAGGCGCCAGCCGACTGGCAAACAATCTATTACGCGATTTACTAGACGAAGACGTGAAATATTTCTAAAGAATACCTTGAGGTTGGAATAGCCTCAGATTGGAAATCTACTAGTGACGAAAAATAAAACAAGTAAGGCATACCCTAAGTAGAATAGTTACTTTACTTCTTTTTTGCTGAAGAAAATAAAATCCCGAAAAATTATTTTAATTTGTCTTACCTTGCACCAATCCCAAAGAAAAAATACCTGAGACAATGAATGACATTTTTAAGAAAATTGGCACGACCCAGACTTTGAGCCAAAAAATAGAGCGGAATATTGAGCGGGCGATCAGGGAAAAAAAGCTCCCCATCGGATCAAAATTACCCTCCGAACGTGAACTGTGCGAAATGTTTGCAGTTAGCCGGACTGCGCTTCGCGAAGCTTTGCGCCGGCTAAGTGCCCGCGGCCTGATTGAGATAAAAAAAGGAAGTGGGATGGTCGTCACCAAAATCAACATGAAGGATGCTATTGATTCGCTGAACCTTTATTACGATCTGAAATTCGACATGAACCTGATCAGCCAGATCATTGAAGTTCGGCTGGCTTTCGAACCCGAAATAGCCAAGATGGCTGCGCAAAACAGGAAAGAGGAGGATTTGGATAACCTGGAGAAAAACCTGCTTGAGTTTGCCAATTGCGACCCGGACAACACTCAGATGGAATCAGACCTGGATAACAAATTCCACTTAAATGTTGCGCGTGCAACGGGAAATCCGTTTGTTATTGTCACCATGGAGCCTGTTCATAACCTGCTTCCGCGCATGCGCAATTTTATTTATGCCAACATTGAAGGGGAAAAAGAAATTACGCTGGGCTACCATAAAGAAATAGTGAATGCCATCCGAGAAAAAGATGCTGATCGTGCTAATGAAAAGATGCAGGCTCATCTGGATCGCAACATGCAGGTATACAATAAATTTTTACGAAATACCTGAGCCGGCTATTCTTTTTTTTGTTACCTGCAGGACTTGATTAACTGACCCGTGCAAAAGCAGTAACCGACGTGCCTTTGCTTCGTCATAGCCTAATTCTTCCATAATCATCCGCGAACCGCGGTTAATCAACTTTTGATTCGTCAATTGCATGTTCACCATCTTATTTCCTTTCACCCGCCCCAACTTAATCATAAGTGTGGTGGTAATCATGTTCAGAATCAACTTCTGCGATGTTCCGGCCTTCATTCGTGTACTTCCGGTGACAAACTCAGGACCCACAATCGCTTCAATAGCAATATCCACATTTTGCGCCAATTCGCTGTTCGGATTATTGGTAACGCATCCTGTCAAAACGCCATGCTCGCGCGCCTTCTTTACCGCGCCAATCACATAGGGCGTGCGACCTGATGCGGCAACTCCGATAACTGTATCCAACGGGTTAACGCCATAATCCTGAAGTTCCTGCCAACCCAATTCTTCGTTGTCTTCCGCAGCCTCCACCGCTTTTCGGATAGCTTGGTCGCCGCCAGCGATCATGCCAATCACCAAATCGTAGCCAACACCGTAAGTGGGTGGAATTTCTGAAGCATCCAAAATCCCGAGACGACCACTCGTACCGGCCCCAACATAGAACAAACGACCTCCCTTGCGCATTCGCTCCACAACCTGCACAAGCAAACTTTCAACTTGTGGAATTGTCTTCTCAACTGCGGGCAGTATTTTCTTATCTTCTTCATGAATATTTTCAAGCAACTGCCTCACACTCATCTCATCGAGATTGTTGTACAATGAATCTGCTTCTGTAACGTTTTCCAAAGTCATTTTTTCTTGTTTACTCTTCACTTCTCTCATGATACTTTTTCAACTTTGCTATAGGCTCCTTCAAAATCAATGGCTGCTGAAATCCATATTCCACAGCCAATCCTTCTATTATTGACTTGAAATTCCAAGCCACCGAACCCACAAATCCAAGATCAAACTTTTCGGCCTCGGGCAACTGATTAATATTACGTTCGAAAAGTTCCCTTGCACTGTTGGTCACCAAATCGCGGCAATAGGATTTTTCAATATACTTGGATAGAAACGGCGTAAAACCCGCCAGGTACTTATTCGGGCGTTCCTCCCGATAAACCTTCCGGAGCACTTCAGCTTCGGTTGGAAAATACTCCTCTCCGAACAAGGTTTGCACATCAGTAGGCATCACATTTTTGAAGTAGTCCCCCAAGAGCTTTTTTCCCAACACGGCCCCGCTGCATTCGTCTCCCAAAATAAAACCAAGCGGCGGAATACCTGCCAGAACCTGTTTCCCATCATACAAACACGCATTGGATCCCGTTCCTAAAATACAGGCAATGCCCGCGCCAGAGCCAAAAAGCGCGCGTGCCGCCCCAAGAATGTCGCTGTGAGCTTCTGCCGGAACATCGGGAAAGAGCTTATTGAGCGCCGTTCTTACAATATCTCCGCGTTCCTGGTTAATGATTCCGGCTCCGTAAAAGACAATTTCATCCATCGTGCTTCCGGTGCGCGGAAACAAATCAGCCTTAAGTTCGCTATAGATATCTTCGCTGGAACGAAAAAACGGATTAATTCCCTTTGTACGAAAAGTTAACTCACGATCTGTGCCGTCGGTCAGTAACCAATCAGTCTTTGTTGATCCACTATCAGCTATTAATCGAATCATGCTGCAAATATAATTATTTTTAGCTCATCCTCGGCAAAGTTATAAGATGTATTACAAATTTTGCTTTTGTATTTTTTTAACCCTACATTTGAATCAGCAAACCAAACCTAGGTCCCATGCAACAAACCAAAAAAATAAAGAATACCTTCAGAATGCTCCCCGGGAAACTTCTGAAAGCCCTCCTTTTCAGTGCAATGGTATCCTTCATACCAACGACTCTTTTCGCTGAGAACGTGATTCGAATCAACCAGTTGGGATACTTACCTAATTCCCGTAAGGTAGCAGTTTTTATGAGCGATGAAGATATTGAAGTTGTGAACTTTTACCTCTACAGCAGTCTGTCCGGTAAACAAGTCTTCGAAGCATCAGCGGTACAGGCCAACGCTTCGGAATGGGGAAAACGAAGTGCCTACCGACTTGATTTTTCCGGCTTTCAGCAATCGGGCGGATATTTTCTAAAAATAGGTCATACCAATTCTCCATCGTTCCGTATTGCAACTGATGTTTATGACGGCACAGCCGATTTCATCCTGAAATACATGCGCCAGCAACGGTGCGGCTTTAACCCGTTTTTAGAAGACTCATGCCACCTACACGATGGTGTTATTGTTGACCACCCCAGCCGCACAGGCGAATCAATTGATGTAACCGGAGGTTGGCATGACGCCTCTGATTACCTTCAATACGTAACTACTTCTGCCAATGCTATTTATAAAATGCTTTTCGCTTATCAGCAAAATCCCGGAGCGTATGCAGATCATTACCAAGCGGATGGCTTACCCGGCAAAAACGGCGTTCCCGATATTTTGGATGAAGCCCACTGGGGACTGGAATGGCTGCTAAAGATGAACCCTGCCCCAAAAGAAATGTACAATCAAATTGCTGACGACCGCGATCATCGCGGTTTCCGTTTACCCACAGAAGATACCGTCAGCTATGGATTAGGAAAATCACGGCCCGTTTATTTCGTCACCGGAAAACCGCAGGGTTTGGGGAAACACAAAAATCGGAGCACAGGCGTGGCTTCTACAGCAGGCAAATATGCTTCTGCTTTTGCACTTGGCGCCAAAATTTTTCAAACAAGCGATCCGTCATTTGCCAAGCGTATGGCAGAGAAGGCCCGCGATGCCTGGGACTTCGCTTTAGCTGGTCCCGGTGTTTGCCAAACCGCCTGCGTAGTTTCACCTTATTTTTATGAAGAAGACAATTATGTGGACGACCTGGAACTGGCAGCAGCCTCACTGTTTGAGCTTTCAGGAGAAAAAGGTTTTCAGCAACAAGCCAAATATTGGGGCAAACTGGAACCTGTTACTCCCTGGATGGAGCTACATCGTGCCCGCCATTATCAATATTATCCGTTTGTCAACCTGGGGCATGCCTGGCTTGCGCAGTCGTCGGATTCCGCGACAGCGAAACAGTTTACAGCTTTAATGGAACGGGGACTGCACAAATTGAAGCAATTCGCCGGCGATGACCCGTTCCGAATTGGTATTCCATTTCAGTGGTGCTCCAACAACCTGGTCGTAGCAGCAGCTACACAGGCACGACTCTACCGGCAAATCAGCGGCGACGAAACTTATGCGGAAATGGAATCGGCCCTGATCGATTGGCTCCTGGGCTGCAACCCATGGGGGACAAGCATGATCTGCGGGCTCCCCGCCGGAGGCGATTATCCCGAAACACCGCATTCGGCCATCACCCTCGAGCTGGGCCAAACCACAACCGGAGGACTGGTCGATGGTCCCGTTTACCGGAGTATTTACGAAAGCCTTAAAGGGATCCACCTGACGAAACCCGATGAATATGTTGCTTTTCAGGGAGGGAAAGCCGTTTATCATGACGACATCGGTGATTATTCTTCAAACGAACCAACCATGGACGGTACTGCTAGCCTGAGTTTCCTGCTCTCTTCACTGGAAATGGAAGGTCGCGGACAGCATATGGAAAAAAACTTTGTGGGTGACAGTCAGGGTGCCATCGTCCGGATGGATACCACCAACCGGAACGTTTACCTGGTGTTTACAGCACACGATTTTAATGACGGGGGGAAAACGATTGAAAAAACCCTCAGGAAAAACCGGGCACAGGCTTCATTTTTCTTCACAGGAGATTTTTATGCCAATCCCGTAAACCAGGAACTCATCAACGGCCTGAAAGCCGACGGACATTATTTGGGCGCCCATTCTGATAAACATTTATTGTATGCCGATTGGGAGAAGCGCGATTCGTTGTTGCTTTCCCGTGAAAAATTCGAAGCTGACCTGAAGGCGAATTATCAAAAGATGGCTGACTTGGGAATTGACTCCAAAAAGGCAAACTATTTTTTGCCGCCCTACGAATGGTACAATTCAGCCATTACCGACTGGAGCAGGCAGCTCGGCCTGCAAATGGTCAACTTTACGCCAGGAACCGGGACAAATGCCGACTACACCACACCTGACATGAAAAACTACCGGTCTTCGGAGGAAATATTGAAAAAGCTTAAACATTTCGGGAAAAATAGCCCTATAGGATTAAACGGCTGCATTATCCTGATCCATCTGGGAAGCGATCCGGCCCGAACTGACAAATTGTATAACCAGCTAGATGAACTCATCTCATTCTTTAAAAAAGAAGGTTACAGTACCAAACGCTTTAATGATTAATTTGTCATTGATAATCCGCCTCATATTCCATGTTGGTATATTAACATTAAATAATTGCTCATATTTCTGTGAAATAAGCCTAAATCCTGTCTTTTTTACAATACAGATTAATGATTGACGAAATGAATTTCTATATTTGCGACATGTCATACATCCTACAGAATATTAAACATCTTTTTCTCTGCTTGGCATTGTCATTTTTGCTTTCGTGTGCAAATTCACCGGAAAACGGACAATTCGCCCAATTGGAAAAATTAATACATAATGGTAGCTTTTTAGAAGCAGGACAATTCATTGATTCCTTGAAAGTGCAGGACGGGACAACCGCCGATCAATTGGAAAAGCTGGATTCGCTTAAACAGATCATGTACCGCATACGCCTTGATTTTCCGATGGACGAAAAAGAGGTAAAAAAACAACTGGCAAACTATTTTGAATTGCTGGATGATTCGCTGATCCTTGACTGGGAGGAAAGCGGCAAGCTGGAAATGAAGCGAATTGACGGGCAGAAGCGGTATTTCAGGAATGCCATCAGTAACCTGTTCAGGATTGACACAGAGGCGGCAAAACAAAAAATCAAAGCAGATGGCAAACAGCCGGGCCAGCTTGAGCTTTTCCGCCTAGAACATACAGCGGAAGTCATCCGTGCAAGCAAGCAGGCGGGACTCCCAGTGTTACCGGTGGAAATGGTATTGACCTATTCGGTACAGGTAAAAGCCAACGCCGTTCCGGCGGAAGAAACTATTCGTTGCTGGTTGCCGGCACCCCGGGAAGGGAATGTCCGTCAGAAAAATTTCAAGTTGCTGACTTCCGATCCCGAAGAAGTAAAACTTGCGTCCAATGACTATTTGCAGCGGACTTTTTATCTCGAGAAAGAAGCAGTTCAAAACCAGCCAACCAATTTCAGCGTGGAGTTTGCCGTTCAACCTTCAGCCCAATACTTCAACCTAAAACCAGAAGATATTAAAGCATACGATACAAGCAGCGAAACATTCCGGAAATATACAGCCGAACGCCCGCCGCACTTGGTTTTCAGCCCCACTATAAAAGCGCTTGCAGCCAAAATTGTGGGTGACGAAACCAATCCTTTGCGCAAAGTGGAGAAAATTTACCACTGGATCAGCGACACCATTCCCTGGGCCAGCGCGCTTGAATACAGCATCATCCCCAATATCCCGGACTATGTATTAACTTACGGCCACGGCGATTGCGGCATGCAAACCCTGCTGTTTATGAGCCTCGCCCGTTCGCAGAGTATTCCGGTAAAATGGCAAAGTGGTTTTATGCTTCATCCCGGGCATGTCAACCTGCACGACTGGTGCGAAGTATATTACGAAGGGCCTGGCTGGGTGCCACTCGACCAGTCCTTCAAGCTACAGAACAGCGTAGACAAACAAATTCGGGAATTTTACATACATGGAATGGATTCGTACAGGCTGATCGTGAATGATGATTATGGACAGGAACTTTACCCGCCGAAAAAACACCTGCGCAGCGAGCCCCTCGATTTTCAGCGGGGCGAACTGGAATGGGACGGCGGCAACCTGTATTTTGACCAGTGGAGTTGGAACCTACAGGTAAAATACATTGACAAACCAGAAATGAGCAGCAACTTATGAGCAGAACTTTAATATTTATTATCATACTCGCTTTTTTTGCCCTGCTGCTGGCGGTTTCGCATTTTACGTCTAGAAATGCAAACAACGACACTTTTTTTACCGGCAACCGCCGTTCACCATGGTACTTGGTGGCTTTTGGCATGATTGGTTCAACCATTTCGGGGGTAACTTTCATCTCGGTCCCTGGGGAAGTTGGCAATACAGGTTGGACCTATTTGCAGTTTTTGCTGGGCAATTTTGTAGGTTATTGGGTGATTGCGCTGGTGCTGATCCCGCTGTATTACCGGCTGAAACTGGTTTCAATATACACCTACCTCGACCAGCGGTTTGGTGTACGCTCCTACAAAACTGGAGCTTTCTTTTTCCTTTTGTCGCAAACCATTGGCGCTTCTTTCCGGCTATACTTGGCTGCGGGCGTTCTTCAGCTTGCTTTTCTCGATGCGTTGGGCATTCCTTTCTGGCTAACAGTTTTGCTGACACTCGTGCTCATCTGGCTGTACACACACCGGGCAGGCATCAAGACCGTCGTATGGACCGATTCCCTGCAAACACTTTTTATATTGGGGGCTGTTGGCATCACCATCTGGGTCATTTCAAAACAGCTGAGCCTGGACGCAGGCGCTTTAGCTGAGACCATATCACATCACCCTTACAGTAAAATTTTCGACTGGGACTGGCAATCGAAAACCAATTTTTTCAAGCAGTTTGCAGCCGGACTGGCCATCGTCATCACCATCAATGGCCTTGACCAAAACATGATGCAAAAGAACTTAACCTGCAAAACGCAGAAAGATGCGCAAAAAAATATCTTCTGGTTCAGTTTGGCCTTCATCATTGCAAATTTGTTTTTCCTGTGCCTGGGCGTCATGCTTTACGTTTATGCTTCGCAGAAAGGGCTGGAAATACCCCTTCGAAGCGACGATCTCTTTCCTTCACTAGCACTGCAACATTTCGGGACACTGGCTGGCGCTCTCTTCCTGCTAGGAATACTGGCGGCAGCCTATTCGAGTGCCGATTCTGCATTGACAGCCCTGACCACTTCGTTCTGTATTGACTTCCTGAATATCAATACTGAATCACCCAAAAGTAAATTGACCCGGTTGAAAGTACACATCGGCATTTCTTTCCTGATGTTCCTGGTGATTGTTCTCTTTAGAATGATCAATGATAAAAGTGTGGTGACAGCTGTTTTCAGCGCGGCGGGATATACTTATGGTCCCTTGTTGGGCCTGTTTGCTTTCGGGATCCTGACCAAACGGAAAGTGAAGGACCGCTATGTTCCACTGATCGGATTATTGTCGCCGGTAATTTCATACCTGATCAACATCAACTCCGAAAACTGGCTCGGAGGATACAAATTCGGATTTGAATTATTGATATTAAACGGATTGATTACGTTTACCGGTTTGTTATTGGTAACTAAAAAAGAAACAGATGCAAACGATACAACGCTACCTCGCACTTGACGTCCTTCGGGGAATGACCATCGCCGCCATGATCACGGTGAACAACCCCGGCAGTTGGGCGCATATTTACCCGCCGCTGAAACATTCGGCCTGGCATGGTTGCACCCCAACCGACTTGGTTTTCCCCTTCTTTCTTTTTGTGGTGGGCGTTTCCATGTTCTTTTCATTCTCGAAATACGGACAAACGCTGAACCGTGATTCTTTCATCAGGTTGGGACGACGCACCATCCTGATCTTTGCCATTGGCTTGTTCCTGAATTCATTTCCGCAGTGGAGCAAAGATTTCTCTCAACTACGGATCATGGGTGTCCTGCAACGGATTGCCCTGGCATATGGGCTGGCCTCGCTGATTGTACTTTCATTTCAGAAAAAGTATCTTCCCTACATTGGCGCCGGCATTTTACTAATTTATTGGGGAATCATTTATTTCTTCGGAACAGGCGATCCATACAGCCTGGAAGGAAATGCCACCATCCCATTTGACCGGGCGATCCTTGGCGAAAACCATCTGTACAAAGGCTTCGGCATTCCTTTCGATCCCGAAGGTTTGCTCAGCACCATGCCGGCGGTGGTGACAGCCATTATCGGCTACCTGGCCGGCTCGCTCATTAAACAAAACGATAAAAGCAAAATCCCACAGCAGTTGGCCATTTGGGGAATTGGCGGCGTGCTTGCGGCCCTGATCTGGGGACAGTTTTTCCCGATCAACAAACCGCTTTGGACCAGCTCATACGTACTTTACACCGCCGGACTGGCGGCTTTGTTTCTGGCTTTGTTGATTTGGATCATCGACCTGAAAGGCTTTACAAAATGGACATCGTTTTTTATGGTCTTCGGAAGAAACCCGCTTTTCATTTTTGCGCTTTCCGGCTTGTGGGCCATCACCTTGTCCAGGTTGATCCATATTAAAGGTCCCGGGGGAAAAATGCTCAACGGGTACTCTTGGCTTTACCAGCAGGTTTTTGTCCCGCTGGCAGGAACGATGAACGGTTCATTGCTTTTTGCACTAACACATGTAGCTTTGTTTTGGCTGATTGGTTACATCTTGCATAAGAATAAAGTATACATTAAAGTATAATTTTAAATTTCAACCGCTAGAGGTTTTTTTGACAAATAAAAGGAGAAAAAATGAAGCAAACTGGATTACTGTTATTGATTCTGATGTTGGTTACCGGTGTGGGGCGCGCACAATTCGACATGAAAAAACTGCTGGAAGAGCAATGGGTGGATTCGGTTTTTTATTCTTTGACACCCGAACAGCGGATTGCGCAATTGGTTTGGATCAATACGGCAGCAAATTCCGATGTAGCCGGACAGTTTCAAGCAGCCGAGCTCATCAAAAAGTACAACCTAGGAGGAGCCATCTTTTTTACCGGCGACCCAGAGCGGCAGGCCCGGCTGACCAACCTGTTCCAATCGGTGGCACAAACACCGCTGCTGATCGCCATGGATGCTGAATGGGGCGTGGGGATGAGGCTACCTAGCGTGATTTCTTTTCCGTACAACATGATGATGGGTGCATCGGGCCGGCCAGAATTGATTAAAGAGGCCGCTGAGGAAATGGCCCGCCAAATGAAACGGCTGGGTGTGCATATCAGCTTGGGACCAGTTGCCGACGTCAACACCCAGCCTATGAACCCGATCATAGGCATGAGGTCCTTCGGCGAATCACCACAGCGGGTAACTGAATGCAGCTTGGCTTATATGCAGGGGCTTCAGGAAAATGGCATCATCGCAGTAGCCAAACATTTCCCCGGGCATGGCGACACGCAATCCGATTCGCATTTCACCCTGCCGGTGGTGCCTTATCCTCGCGCAAGGCTGGACTCGGCGGAGCTGTTCCCTTTCCGGAAACTTGCGGATAATGGCATTGCAGCGATTATGACCGCCCACCTGCATGTTCCGGCGTTGGATCCGCAGGATGGGATCCCAGCCAGTCTTTCATCAAAAACTATTCAGGAAATTCTCAGGGATGAATGGAATTATGACGGGCTGATCATTACCGATGCCATGAACATGGCCGGGGCCCGCACTTTTGGCGAACCCGGCGAAATAGAGACCCTGGCGCTCAAAGCCGGAAACGATGTCGTTGAATTTCCGAAAGATATTGAAACGACAATCAGGGGGATCAAAAAAGCCATTGAACAGGGAACAATTTCGCAGGAGGAAATCGACCGGAAATGCCGGCGGGTGCTGGCTGCCAAATATTGGGCGGGCCTTTCGGAATGGAAGCCTGTTTCAACACTAAACCTCATGAAAGACCTGAATTCGGCGCAGGCAGAACTGGCCAAACGCCGGATCATTGAAGCTTCTCTGACCCTGCTGGAAAACCGCAACCAACTGATTCCTTTACAAAATCTGGATACCCTTCGGGTTGCCTGCCTTGCCATTGGCCGTTCCAATACGGCTCCTTTTCAGGAAATGCTGTCCAAATATACGCAGACCGAAAACTTTTTTCTACCTGAAAATTTTTCAAAAGAAGAACTGGAGAAGGTCAAAGAAAAGATGAAAAACTTTAACCTGATCATTGCAAGTATTTATTTGTACGAAAGTAAGACGCGACATTCCATGCAGGTGGGAAACATGCAACGGGTGAAGCCCCAGCGTCCATACGGCTTGACAGATGAAATGGAAGGCCTCCTGAATTATCTTGCCCGCGAAAAGCAGTCGGTGGAAGTCTTTTTCTCCAGTCCATACGCTTTGGCCGAAGTGCGGAATTTCAGCAACCCCGCCGGTTTAATCATGGCTTACCAAAACGATTCGCTGGTACAGGAACTGGCCGCTCAACAAATTTTCGGGGGGATTGGCGCTTCCGGGAAAATGCCGGTCAGCCTGGGAGATTATTATACTGAAGGTGACGGCCTTGCGATTGAAAAAGCAATCAGGATGAAATACACTATTCCGGAGGAAGTTGGTTTTGATTCAAAAAGGCTTAACCATTGCGTTGATTCTTTGGCCGAAGACGCCATTGCACAAAAGGCAACTCCCGGTTGCAGCGTCCTGGCAGTAAAAGATGGGAAAGTCATCTTTCACAAAACTTACGGCTATCACACCTATGATAACATCATCCCAGTGAGCGAAGGCGATTTGTACGACCTGGCATCGGTGACCAAAATTTCAGGGGCACTGGCCGCAGTCCTGAAACTGACCGACGAAGGAAAAATTGATCTTGACAAACCCTTTTCAGACTATTGGACTGATTGGCAAAAAGGATTGTTTCACCGCTCAAACAAAGCAGATTTGAGCTGGCGTGAAATTCTGGCGCATCAGGCCGGTTTAATTCCTTATTTGAACTTCTGGAATGAAACAGAAAAAGACGGTCAATTAAAAAAGCGATGGTATTCTTTTCAACCCTCGGATAAATATCAACTGGAAGTTGCGCCGGGGCTTTTTCTGAATGAAAAATTCAGGAAACGGATGTACAAAGATATCCGCGTCACCAAACTGACTGAGCCGGGCAAATATGTTTACAGCGGGCTTTCGTTTCTGCTGGTCCCCGAACTGACCCGCCAACTCAGCGGTCAAAATTATACCGACTTCCTAGATGAAAATTTCTATCAGAAACTGGGTGCATACCAGTTGACTTATACTCCTTTGCAGAAGTTTCCGGCTGACCGGATCATTCCAACCGAATACGACAACTACTACCGGAAGCAGCAGGTTCATGGTACCGTGCACGATGAAGCAGCCGCTGTTTTGGGTGGAGTTTCGGGAAACGCCGGTCTGTTTGCATCAGCCAACGACCTGGCCAAACTGACCGAAATGTACAGACAAATGGGTTCGTACGGCGCATGGGAATACTTGAGCAAAGAAACCATGCAGGAATTTACCCGCGTGCAGTTTCCGCAGAACCAAAACCGGCGCGGGTTGGGATTCGATAAGCCCCTGCTGGACAATCAGGAAGTTGCGCCGGCAGAAAGTTACCCATGCCCCGGCGCCAGTCCCGAAAGTTTCGGCCATTCCGGCTTTACCGGCACTTTTGTATGGGCCGATCCTGTACACCAACTAACCTACATATTCTTAAGCAACCGGGTTTATCCAAGTAGGGAAGGCAACCTACTGGGCAAACTAAATGTACGAACCAACATGCTGCAGGTTTTTTATGATGAAATTGGGGTATCGGGTAAACAGGCACTAAACAAAAATAATTGAGGGGTACCATTTTGCGATAGCAAATGTGCTCAGAAGAAAATTTATACTTGATAAAAAGTAAGGGGAGAAATAAAATCAAAAAATTTGTATTACATCCTACCAATTTGGTTTTTATTTTTTAATTTAGTTACCAGATAGAAATGATTGGATATTAGCCTCGTAAATATTGATGATTTGAATAAATAAAAGATAATTGGTAACCAAAACAAATATGACGTGCACCATTATATAGTTCCAGTAATTACGGAACCAAACTTAAAGTTAAAATAAATTCAAAATCTCTTGTATCATGAAAAAAGGCTTATTACTTATCTTTCTTTTGTGCCTAGTGATCTCAACTGTCATGGCACAAAAACGGTCGGTTTCCGGGCTAGTCCGGGACAAATCGACCAATGAACCGCTCCCCGGGGTGTCGGTTGTTGAAAAAGGGACAATCAATGGTACCGTCACAAACACTGACGGTCGGTTCAGCCTCTCGGTTAATGAGGGAGCCAGTTTGCAGATCAGTTTTATTGGCATGCAATCGCAGGAAATTGTTGTTGGCAACGCGTCAACCATCAATGTCCAGTTAGAATCTTCGGTGGAAAATTTGAGCGAAGTGGTTGTAGTAGGATACGGCACCCAAAAGAAAACCAATCTAACCGGTGCTGTGGCATCAGTAGATACAGAAGTTCTGGAGTCAAGGCCTATTTCCGATGTTGGCCGCGGTTTGCAGGGATCAACCCCTGGATTGAATATTGTTATTCCCAGCGGAGAGGTTGGATCGGATCCTGTTATGAGAATCCGCGGACAGTTTTCTTCCTTTGAAGGAGGTTCTGCTCCTTTAATCTTGCTGGACAATGTGGAGATCCCCTCCATTCAGCTTGTAAATCCCGATGACATCGAGTCCATTTCTGTATTAAAAGATGCTGCATCAGCATCCATTTACGGATCAAAAGGAGCCTTTGGTGTTATTCTGATCACCAGTAAAAAAGGTGCAAAAATTGAAAGCGTTAACGTTTCCTATTCCGCAAATCTTTCCTTTCAAAACATTTCAAAAAAAATTGAGATGGGAGGAGTTGATGCCTTGGAATATTCAATTTTGGCAGCCGAGCGCGTTGGAGGGACCAACACAGGGGCTTTCTGGAAAGTAACCCGCGAAAGTTACGAAAAAGCCAGAGATTGGAAGGAAAACTGGGGAGATGTGGTCAAACCCGATAATCCCATGTTGTATGGGCGCGACTGGTATGTTAATGCCGATGGCTTCAAACTAGGTCTCAGGACATACGATCCATACGATTATATGATCGAGGAGTGGACACCCACCCATCAACATAACCTATCGGTCAATGGCCGTTCTGGAAAGACCGACTACAATATTGGCTTTGGTTATCTCGACCAGACAGGCATGATGAAACCAGCAAAAAAAGATGACTTCAAACGGTATAATGGATCCGTCCGTGTGGGCACGGAAGTCAATGACTGGCTGACCGTTCATGCCGGAACAATCTTTTCCAAGCGGCTCAAACAATATCCCTATGCCACCAGCTCCACAACGGCTGACCCTTGGTTGTATTTATACCGCTGGAGCCCTATTTATCCTTTATCGACAGAAGATGGAGATCCGGTCCGGAGCCCGGTTTCGGAGGTCGCCCAAGCCAATACGGCTTTTCAGGAAACCAACTACACCAGCCTGAATGGAGGATTTGTCATTTCGCCACTTGAAAACTGGAAAATCAACTTTGACTATACGCACGCCAACCAGGAGTATATCAATAAAAACCCGGGGACCCGCTACACCGCCCGTGACAGTTGGGCAGCCGCCCTTCCTAAAAATGACGACAGCGGCAATAGAATTTATGTCAATGATGCCGGCGAAATCGTTTCCTCAACTGCTGGAGGTGCGATGGCTGCCTATGAGTTGAACATGCACACGTACACGGGTACAGGAGCCAACCCTGACCATGTTTATCGCGAGGCACAAAACAAACAATGGAATACGATAAATTTGAATACCACCTATGATTTAAATCTCAATGATATTCATACGTTCCATTTCATGGCAGGAATGAACCGGATTGCTTATGAAATGGCATCCAACTGGTCCCGGAAGCAGGAATTGATCGACTATGAAAACCCCCAATTTGATTTGGCCACCGGAACACAAACAGCCGGTGGAGATGAATACTGGGAATCACAGCTCGGATTTTTCGGGCGTGTCAACTACAATCTAAAAGAGAAATACCTTCTGGAAGCCAACCTCCGGTATGATGGGACATCCAAATTTCCGACTAGCCTACAATGGCGTTGGTTTCCTTCTTTTTCTGCTGGCTGGAGAATTAGCGAGGAAAATTGGATGCAATCGTTGCAACCAACTTTGAGCTCTTTAAAAATGCGGGGGTCGTGGGGAACCATTGGAGATCAATCCGTTGGTAATTCCCTTTACATTCCAACCATGAGTGGTTCGAGCAGTACATGGTTGCTCAACGGAGCAAGGCTTTATCAGTTCGGTACGCCTGCATCGGTTTCGGCGACAATTGAATGGCAAAATATAACCACCCTTGATGTAGGGCTGGATGCCCGGTTCCTGAATAACAAGTTGGGATTGACCGTTGATTGGTATCAGCGTGACACCGAAGATATGATTGTTCCCCAAGAAGGTTTGCCGCCCACTTATGGTACAGGAGCTCCAAAAGGTAATTATGGATCGCTGCAAACCAATGGGTTTGAGATTCAACTTGATTACAATCACCGCTTTAAAAGCGGTTTGGGGCTTAACCTCGTAGCAAGTATTGCTGATGCCAAAACCAAAATTGTCAAATATGGATCGACAAACAGTATTGACTCGTGGTATGCCGGCAAAACCTACGGCGAAATCTGGGGCTATGAAACCGACCGGTTGTACCAGGCAGAAGACTTTGCCTATGATTCCAATGACGACCTGATAAGAGTCACGTCTGCTGATGGTTTTATTGTCCATCAATTGGCTGATGCCAACGCGGCCACCCAGGGAGATATCCAATCCGGGAACTTCGTGTTTGGTCCGGGCGATGTGAAATTTGTGGATTTGAACGGCGACGGAGTAATTGACGACGGAAGCAGGCTGATCGACGACCATGGCGATATGAAGGTCATAGGCAACAGTACGCCTCGTTACGAATACAGTTTCCGGTTGTCCTCTGATTATAAAGGATTCGACCTTTCTATTTTCATTCAGGGTGTTGGGAAGCGTGATCTTTGGGGAAATGGCTTCTTGGCTATTCCCGGATTCCAGGCCTCCGACGGCGCCATGCCTCAGGTCATAGCTGGCGACTTCTGGAAAGAAGACCGCACCGATGCTTTTTATCCACGCCCCTACAACCTGGCAGGTAGCAGCACAACGCTCAATATGGTTCCTCAATCGCGGTATTTGCTGAATATGGCTTACCTGCGCATCAAAAACATCACTTTTGGATATACTTTACCCGAAAGCGTCGTTCGAAAAGCCTATCTCAAAAGCATGCGTGTGTATGTTTCTCTGGAGAACTTCTTCACTTTTGACAATCTGCGCGATCTTCCAATCGATCCTGAGGAAGTTGCAGGTTATTCTATGTGGAATGATACAAACTATAATCTAAGCCGTACCGGCGTGGGTACGCCTACTTTTAAAAGTGCGTCGGTTGGCATTCAGTTGAACTTCTAAAAAGAAACAGTTATGAAAAAACAAATCTTAATAATATTGTCGCTGGTCATGGTTTTTACCGCTTGCGACGACTATTTGGACAGATCGTCCCTGACTGAGATGAATGATGACACCTATTGGACTTCGGAGAATAATCTCCGCTTATTTGCCAACGGGTTCTATTCGAATTATTTTGTGGGATACAATTCGACATGGGGAACTGCTTATGCACCCCTCCGCGGCTATAAGTTTGCCGATGATTTTACATCAACTGGAAAGCAAACCAGCTTTGAGACCCAAGCTCCTTCCTCAAGGGAATCTTCAGATGAGATAGACCCAAGCGGAGGATCGTCTTCAGAATGGTTGACTACCTATGCTGGTCCAACCTGGAATTTTGCCTGGGTTCGCAAGGCAAACGTATTCCTCGACCGGATTGATCGGATGAAAGATGTCCACATCAACGAAGAAGCCTTCAACCATTGGAGCGCCGTAGCCCGCTTTTTCAGAGGATTTGAATACAGCCGGCTGGTTAGCGTATTTGGAGATGTGCCCTATTACGACAGGGTTATCGACGATACAGAACTGGAGCTTTTATATAAAGACCGGGACGGCCGCACCGTAGCGATGGATGGGGTTTATGACGATTTCGTATATGTGATGGAAAATATGCGCGAGTCGGATGGAAACGCCCAATACCTGAACCGGTACATTGCAGCCAGCTTTATTTCACGGCTGATGCTGTTTGAAGGAACCTGGCAGAAATATCATCTGAATGATACGGAGAAAGCTAAAAAATACCTGGAACTCGCTGTTGAAGCCGCCGATTATGTGATCGCATCCGGGAAATATTCTTTTTCAAGCGACTTTCGCTCACTGTTCGGTTCACAAGATCTGGCAGGCAACAAAGAAGTAATCCAGTACCGACATTACGATGCCTCTTTGAGCATAACGCACCACGTCGCGTCGTATTCCAATACAACGGAAGGTCAGGCCCAGGCTCCAAACTTATCACTCGCAAAATCGTTCATATGTACTGATGGAAAACCTTACCAACTGTCGACCGTAGCCAATGCAGATGAACTTGATATTCAGAACATCGTGGCTACACGTGATCCCCGCTTTGAAGCAACCTTCTGGGATGCCCCTAAAAGAGAATCTGCCACCTTGCTTTATGCCTGCAAATTTATTGACCGCGTTGGCGTCACCTATTATGGGTCGAGTTATCCACCCATGTATGGATCGAACACCAACACCAACGATGCACCCGTGATGCGTTTAGCCGAAGTGGTTTTAAACTGGATCGAAGCAAAAGCAGAACTGGCAACAATGGGTGGCACAGCAGTAAACCAAGCAGACTTGGATCTGTCCATCAATGCCATCCGGGAACGCCCGCTGGACGATGTGGCCATTGAAAAAGGGATTCAAAAAACCGCTCCTTTGATGTTGGCTGAATTGCCTGACGACCCGGACCGTGACCCCGATGTTTCGCCTCTACTATGGGAAATACGACGCGAACGGCGGATGGAGTTTGTATATGAACATTCCCGGTTGCTTGATATTAAACGCTGGAACAAAATCGACTACATGCAAGGTTCTGAAAATCCAGACATTATGCTCGGGTTATGGATCGACTTCCAGACCGAATTTCCGGAGTGGCTGGTGGAAGAAAAAGAAGATGTTTTAAGGGTGAAAAAAGAAGATGGAACAGTAGTGACCTACGATGGCACCAATGCAGCAGAAATGGTAGGCTATTACCTTCCAGAGAATATTTCAGACCGGGATGCATTTACAGAAAGGGTTTACCTTGCCCCTGTAGGGAATGCGCAAATCGCAGAGTACATGGACAAAGGTTATACTTTATCTCAGACACCGGGTTGGGAATAGGAAAAATCTTCAATTGATCAAGAGGCTGTTGCACGCCTGTAGCAGCCTCTTTTAACTTTCATCCAAAACAAATGCAGATAAAACACATGAAACCTAATTGGTGGATACTAGCACTCGTCCTGGTTGGCCTCATCCCCCCAGCCTGTAATTCCAAAATCAAACCTGACGCCCCCAAAAGCGTGTTGGTTGGTGCTGCACAGCCGGAGGTTTATTTTCCGATGCTGAAAGACAAACGCATTGGCTTGGTTGTTAACCAAACTTCCATGATCGACTCGGTCCACCTGGTTGATTTTTTGCTCTCCAATGAGGTAAACATTACCGCCATTTATGCGCCCGAACATGGCTACAAAGGCCAGGTTGAACGAGGCCAGGATATCGAAAGTTCCGCAGACCGGGAAACAGGTATTCCCATCTTCTCGATCTACGGAAGAAACCGCAAACCGGCACCCGAAATGCTAAAAGACATTGATGTGATGGTCTTTGATATTCAGGATATCGGCGTACGTTTTTTTACTGTTGTCTCAACCATGCACAATGTAATGGAAGCCTGCGCCGAAAATAACATCCCGGTGATCGTGCTCGACCGCCCCAACCCGCTCGGCTATTACGTGGACGGGCCGGTGATGCAAACGGAATTCACCAACTTCATCGGAATGCACACCGTGCCGGTGGTACATGGCCTTACTTTAGGCGAATTTGCCACGATGATCAACGGCGAAGGCTGGCTGAAAGATTCGGTGAGATGTGAGCTGGAGGTAGTCGAAATTAAAAACTACACCCATGCCACCAAATACCAATTGCCGATCGTCCCCTCACCCAACCTGCCCGATATGAAATCGATTTACCTCTATCCGTCCATTTGTTTTTTTGAAGGAGCGGAAGTCAACGAGGGACGGGGAACCTGGAAACCTTTCAAGCAATTCGGCACGCCTTGGTACAAACCGCAGGATCATGCCTATGTTCCGGTATCCATCCCGGTGCTGGCTTTGCATCCGAAGTTTGAAAATGACACCTGCTACGGATACGATCTGTCGGGCATGTCGCTGGAAGAACTTCAGAAAATAGAACAGCTCCAATTAAAATACCTGATTGAATTTTATCAGAAATCTCCTGACAAGGAACATTTCTTTACTGCTTTTTTTGAAAACCTGGCTGGTTCCGACACCTTGCGCAAACAAATCATAGCCGGGCAAACCGAAGAACAGATCAGGGAAAGCTGGACAGCCGATCTGGAACGGTACAAACAAATGCGGAAGAATTATTTGTTGTATGCTGAAACTGAAGAACCATGAGATTAAAAACGTTAATCCTTCTTTTTTTCATCAGCTGTGGCTATGCACAAGGGCAACCCTTTCAATTTGCTCATGTGACCGACATTCACGTGGGAAGCAACACTTCGGTGGAAGACCTGGAGCGCACCATCAGCGATATCAATGCTCAAAATGACATCGATTTTGTGATCCTGTCGGGCGACATCACTGAGTTTGGCTCCGATGAGGAACTGAAAGAAGCTAAAACCAGGATCGAAAAACTGAACAAACCGTGGTACATTGTCCCGGGAAATCATGATTCCAAATGGTCAGAAAGTGGCAACAACAGTTTTGTCCGGATTTTCGGGTGCGAAGAATTTTCTTTTGAAAAGAACGGCTACTTGTTTATCGGGACTGCCAGTGGCCCCAACATGCGCATGGCTCCCGGGCTGGTTCCGCGCGAACAGGTTGTTTATCTGGATTCGGTTCTTGCAAACATGCCCAACCCCAACCAGCCCATCATCTTTGTCAATCATTATCCGCTGGACGAGTCGCTTTCCAACTGGCACAAAATCATCGACCAACTGAAGACCCGCAATATTCAGGCGACTTTGCTTGGCCACGGACACCGGAACAAATTATTCGACTTTGAAGGCATTCCCGGCGTGATGGGCCGATCGAACCTGCGTGCCAAACAGGACATCGGCGGCTACAACCTGGTCACGATTGCCCGCGACACGATGTTCTATGCCGAACGAACGCCCGGCGGACAAACACACCAGGTTTGGTGTCAAGTGGCGCTAAAAAATCATCAGTTTGAACAAGACACCACCCAATGGCCGCGTCCGGACTATTCAGTAAACGACCAGTTTCCAACAGTGAAAACTGTATGGAAAATGCAAGACAGCAGCGACATCGGTACCGCAATTAGCAGCAGTGGCAATCTGGCGGTTTACGCCAACACGAAAGGCGAAATCGTTGCGCTCAAGCTAACTTCCGGAGAAAAGGCCTGGCGGTATCAAACTTCAGGAAAAATTTATTCGACACCAGCCATTGCCAAAAACCGGGTGGTTTGTGCTTCAACCGACAACTCAATTTATTGTCTGGATCTGAAAACCGGCAAACTACGCTGGACCTTCCCCGGCAAAAAATCCATCGTGGCGTCGCCCGTCATCGATCAGAATTCCGTTTACATCGGTTCCTCCGAAGGTGTTTTCCGTTCGATTAACCTGCTGACCGGAAAATTAAACTGGCAGTTTACCGAAGTGGAAAACTTTGTGGAAACCCGCCCCTTGGTTTACGGAGATCTGGTCTATTTTGGATCGTGGGGAAACACCTTTTATGCCTTGGACAAACAGACCGGCAAACTCATTTGGAAACGCGAAAAATATACCAACCGGATGTTGTCGCCGGCTGCAGTTTGGCCGGTAGCTGCCAACGGCAAAGTATTCATCGTTGCTCCCGACCGGCACATGACAGCCTTGAACGCCCAAACCGGAGAAGAGATATGGGACTCCGGGGAATACTCCTGCCGTGAGTCCATTGGCATTTCAGGAGACGGTGACTTGGTGTACATCAAAAATATGAACGAAGGGAATGTGGATGCGTTTTACACCCATGCCGACAAGCAACAACTGGCCTGGGAATGCCCGGCAGAATTGGGTTACGAAATTGCCCCCTCGCCGATCACCGAAGCAGGAAACCTGGTGTTTGTACCTACGGCTGTGGGCATCGTTTACGCCATTGACAAAACTACCCACCAGGTGAGCTGGAAGTATAAAGTTTCAAATGCGCTGGTTAATTCCATTCTTCCGGTTGAAAACCAAAGGGTGCTGGTTTCCGTACTCGACGGAAAAGTCGTGTGCCTCGAATATTAGTATGCTCACTTTTTTTGGAAAAAGTTGTTGTTAAAAAAGTCTATGAAGAAAATTATTCGGTTTAGCTCGCTGTTACTCCTGTTCGCGGGTTTCATTGTTGGTTGTTCGGAGAATAAAACGCTCGACCGGGTGAACGGACTCATCGAAAAAACAGGCGATCAGTTTGCACCCGACAAACGAGTGGCGGTTTTTGATGTCGGGGCAGATAACGAAGCCGGGCGGATCGTACTCCGGGGAAAAACAAACCTGCCCGAAGCCCGCCAGTCCTTGCTGGATCGTTTGACAACCGCAAACATCGATTTTCTGGATTCCCTGAACCTTTTACCGGCATCAGCATTGGGTGCAAAACCCTGGGGACTGATCAGCCTTTCTGTAGCCAACTTGAGAAAGAACCCCTCCTTTTCGTCCGAAATGGTATCACAAGCCTTGTTGGGAACCCCGGTTAAAGTGCTGGACAAACACGGCGGCTGGTTCCTGATCCAAACGCCTGACCAATACCTCGGTTGGATAACCGGCAGCTCGCTGGCAAGGCTTTCGCTGGCAGAACTGGAAAGCTGGAAAAAAAGCGACCGCTGTGTTTTCAACCGGCTGAATGGCACCCTGTGGTCGAAAGCGGATGAAACCAGCGAACCGGTATCGGACCTGGTTCTGGGAAGCCTGCTTCAGGTCAACGGAAAGGACAAGGACTTCTTGTCCATCCAATTGCCCGATGGACAAGAAGGCTTTGTGAAGGCCGCTGATTGCCTGGCTTTTCAGAAATGGGCAGCTATTCAACCCGAAGCAACAGCCCTCCTGGTGGCAGCCCGGCAATTGCTGGGGCGGCCATACCTTTGGGGCGGAACCTCAACCAAAGGAGTGGATTGCTCCGGATTTATAAAAACGGTTTATCGCTCGCAAGCCGTCATTTTAGCGCGCGACGCTTCGCAGCAAGCCCGCTATGGTGAAATCTTAACCCTCAATGAATCCACCGAATTTCAACCGGGCGATCTCCTCTTTTTCGGAAGTAGCAAGGAGCGCGTGACGCATGTCGCCCTGTACATAGGAAACAATCACTACATTCATTCGTCGGGGCGCGTAAAAATCAACAGCCTCAATTCCGAAGACGGGGATTTCGACCCCGACCGGAAAAAAGGATTGGTCGCCGCAAGCCGGATCCTCAATTCAATCAACACCGAACAAATTATTTCAATTAAAAACCACCCCTGGTATAACCAGTAAAACAATGAGCAAGTCAGACGGTCACAACAAACCATTTAAAAAAGGATTGCAGCTCCGGGTTAAACCTTACGAGCTTCGGTTAAAGCATGCCTTTACGCTGGCCGGAAGCTCCCGGACCATGACCCCGGTGATGCTCACCGAAATTGAATACGATGGGCTGACGGGCTATGGAGAGGCTTCCATGCCTCCCTACCTGGGCGAAAGCCACGAGACAGCCGCGCGATTCCTTTCCCAGCTGAAACTGGATCAGTTTAACGATCCTGGTCAACTCGAATACATACTGGATTATGTCGACGGTGTAGCACCCGGAAACTGTGCAGCTAAAGCATCGGTCGATATCGCGCTGCACGACCTGCTGGGTAAAATGATGGGACAACCGTGGCACCGGATCTGGGGATACGATCCGGCGCTCATGCCCGACACTTCCTTCACCATTGGTCTGGATACCGAAGCAGTGGTTCGCCAAAAACTAAAAGAAGTGGCCCCCTACAAAATTTTGAAAGTGAAGCTGGGCCGCGACAATGACCGCGAAATGATTGAAACCATCCGCTCCATGACAGACGTGCCGCTTTGCGTGGATGTCAACCAAGGGTGGAAAGATAAACAGCAGGCGCTCGACCTGATTTTTTGGCTGAAAGAAAAAGGGGTGGTGTTTGTTGAACAACCCATGCCCAAAACGGCTATTGATGACATGGCCTGGCTTACGCAGCACAGCCCGCTGCCCACCGTAGCCGACGAAGCCCTGCAACGCCTCGACGATGTTAAAAAAGTGCATGGTGTGTACTCCGGCATCAACATCAAACTAATGAAATGTACGGGCATGCACGAAGCCCGCAAAATGCTGACCCTGGCCAAGGACTTGCACATGAAAGTGATGATTGGCTGCATGACCGAAACGTCGTGCGGCATAGCTGCTGCTGCGCAACTTTCGCCCAGGGCCGATTGGGCCGACCTGGACGGAAACCTGCTGATTGGCAACGACCCCTTTGAAGGTGTTCAGGTGATGGATGGCAAAATTGTACTGAATGACCGCCCCGGGATTGGCGTAAAACTACGCGACTTATCCGCATAGCAATAGGCGGCTTTGGAGCTGTCCCAAACCCGGCACCTTATAAAATCCCAATGTTTCGACCTTTGGAAAAGGTAGTCAAACTCTGCACCCGTGTGTAGTCAAATCTTTGTATGCCTGTAACGAAATCTTCGCACGTGTGTAATGAAATTTTTACACACTGTAAGTGTTGTTTTAATACGTATGAAAATTCACATACGCACGTGTATAAACTTACTTATGTACGTGTATAAATTTACGTACGCACGTGTATAAATTTATGCCGGCACGTATGCAAGTCTTCTTCATGTTTGTCGGTCAGTTTCATGCTTGCAGGATGCCTCTAAAATTACTGGATATTTTTTGATCAAATCGGCTAGCTTATTGTTAGTAGTAATTCAGTAGATTTTATTTATGGCATCAAAGAAAAACATCCCCTACTCCGTTTTAGAATTGGCACCTGTGGCCGAAGGGTCTTCGCCGTCCGAAGCTTTACAGCACAGCCTCGACTTGGCACAACAGACCGAACAATTTGGCTATACCCGTTTTTGGGTAGCCGAGCACCACAACATGGCCAATGTGGCCAGTGCCGCAACATCGGTCATCATTGGGTATATCGCGCAAGGAACCACAACCATCCGTGTAGGTTCGGGCGGGATCATGTTACCGAACCATTCGCCGCTGATCGTTTCGGAACAATTTGGGACCTTAGCGTCGCTTTTTCCCGGGCGCATCGACCTTGGTTTAGGCCGTGCCCCGGGTACCGACCAGGTAACAGCCCGTGAAATACGCTCAGACCGAATGGTGGCCGTACACGATTTTCCAAATGAAGTGAGGAAAATACAGCAATATTTCTCTCCCGAAAACAGGAAAAGTACAGTGCGGTCTTTTGTTTCAGAAGGCACCGATGTTCCTTTGTGGATTTTAGGCTCAAGTACCGACAGCGCCTATTTGGCAGCGGCTCTAGGATTGCCTTATGCTTTTGCCAGCCATTTTGCCCCAGCTCAATTGATAGCTGCATTGAAAATATACCGCGAAAACTTTCAGCCATCGACACAACTCGACAAACCTTATGTGATGGTTTGCAGCCAGGTAATCGCAGCCGAAACCAATGAAGAAGCGGAAAAGCAGGCCACGACCTTAAAGCGGCTGATCTTGGGAATCATCACCGGAAGAAGAGAACTGATGCAACCACCCGCCAGCCACTTGGACGAAAGTGCCTGGGGAATCTTCCAGCGCGACATCAACCAAATGCTGACCTATGCGTTGATTGGTGGCCGCGACAAAATACAACAAAACCTGAAGGCTTTTTTGGAACTTACCCAAGCCGATGAAATCATGGCCACATCCCATATCTACGACCATCAGACCCGCGTCCGGTCCTTTAAGATATTTTCAGAAATTATGGGTGGCCTGAATAATGGTTACTAATCAGTCTTCAAGTTGGCTATAATTTGCAGAGAGAACAATACACTCTGTCCATTTTTGATAGAAGTATCGGTAATTGACCTTAAAACAGCGAAAGCAAAAGCGCCATTAAGTGATGTAAACTGTCCCGATATTTTTTGTTTGACTTTAATAATGCGAATTGCCCTTTCCGAAGCTTTATTATTGCTTGAATTCGTCTTTAAACGAGGTGCGAACACAACGAAAACCGATGTATGATTTGGTGGTGTCTTCATACTCAAAGCTTCGTGTTGAGTTGCGAATGTAGTAGGCAATATCTTTCCACGATCCACCCCGAATAACTTTTCTTTTCATTGCGGGGGCATCGTCAGGTAATGAATTGTATTCGAATGAAGGGTTGAAATCATTTATATTTTCATAAGCTGATTCGTTAAAGGCAGTACTGGTCCATTCAGCTACATTGCCGGCCATATCAAATAGCAAATAGTCATTCGGATCGAAACTGCCAACCTTCATGGTTGTTGTACTCGATTCGCTGTCGGCTACATAGTTGCCTCTGCGCGGTTTAAAATTCGCTTTAAAGCACCCCATGATGTTACGAGTATAATAGCTTCCCCAACTATACAAGGTTCGCTCGTGTCCTCCACGGGCAGCATACTCCCACTCGGCTTCGGTAGGCAGGCGGTAGGCATGGGTTGATGACACCGACAGAAGTGCCTGGTAGCTGTTCAGCATTTCGGTACGCCAATGACAAAAAGCTTTGGCCTGGTGCCAGTTTACACCCACCACCGGATAATCGTCAAACCCGACGTGTGAAAAGTAGTTTTTGGTAAGTGGTTCGTTATAAGCATAGGTGTAATCGCGGATCCAACACAGGGTATCCGGATAGATGGGAACACGTTCTTTAAAAATGAAAGACGACCGGTTTTCAATCGGAACTTCTTCTCCTGCTGCATTAATAATTGTCCCTTCGTAGGATTGCATTTCGTAATTATAGCGATTTTTTCTTTTGGCTGCCTGCTTGTAATCAATCCATTGATAGCTGTATGTGAATTTCCGGGTATCGATCGATTTTGAATAATAGGTGCGTTCCTCCTCCGGGATGTATAACTCTTCGAGTGCCAACTGGAAATCCGGATTTCTCCATTCAATCGGGTCGTACCAATTCAGATGTGGTGTTTCGTATAAGTTTCCGCGGTTATCTTCGGTGAGCATAAACTCAGGATAGGTTTCCGCCAACAGTGTCCGGGCAATGGAATCTCGAACCCAATAGACAAATTGGCGGTATTCGTTGTTCGTGATCTCGGTATCATCCATCCAAAAGGCTTCAACCGAAACTCGTTTAATTGCAGTATTAAATCCCTGCAGCTCATCATCTTCGGCCCCCATGACATAACTGCCCCTGTCAAGGTACGACATTCCGAAAGGCGAAGGCTCATAAAAAGGCCTGGATTCCTCGGGATAGAGGTAGCTGAGTGTTTGATCCTTTTTACACGATACGAGAAGGATCAATGACAGGAAAACTAATATGGAGAAGCTTTTGCTCATTTGCTGTTACCAAAAAGGACTGCTTTGAGTTAACGTTTCCTGAAAAATTAATATTGTACGCTATGAGTAGAAAAAAGCCTTATGAGTCAGGCTCATAAGGCATTTTCCCATTCACGGTTATTTCGTTAATATTCCCACAGGTCTTGCTCGAAGTCGAATATATCGGCTTCAATTCGTTTGGACTCCAGCATGGCTTCGCGCCCGCTTAAATACTGGCTGATTGCCCGGTTGTTGTAAACATTCGATTCTCTGACTACGTAACTGTTGAATTTACGTTTGATGAAAAGATCGTCAAAAGACATGCTCTGGGCTGTGTTGTTTGGGTTGATGACCGAATGTGTTGCCAACAATTCGCGGGCTTCGGAATAGTGAATCCAAAAAGCCTGGCGGCGTTGCACATTTTGCCGGTTAACATCTTCATCACGATAGTACTCTTGGATGGGGCAAATACCGATGATACGTGTGTTCAGCGTTGAGGTTTGCTTGTCAAAGAACCATTCCTCCTTTATCATGAACTGCTTGACTTCTTCGGAACGGATTTCGCTGACAATCTCACGCTCCTCCATTTCGCCTGTTTCCAAATTGCGAACCGAACGGGTCCTGGTTGTGGCTCCAAACGCTTCCTTGACTTGTTCAAAGGTCATCGGCACTTTAAACTCATCATCCGTACGGGCATCATAAGCAATTAACTGGTTGTTTTCAATTCCTTGTAAAAAGAGGTTAATCAGATTTGTACGCCCATCCATATCGGTAGTTGGGAAATACAGGATCTGGTTCATTTTTTCCCTCAGGTCAATAATACGCCAGATTTTCTTCGACCACATCACATCGGCTTCCCGGATTGGGGAAAAGGCCATGGGTTTTCTGTTTTCGATATTGGTACGTTTAAATGCACCGTCAATTATCTGAGCTTGCGTGTCTTTTGCTGAAAAGCAAAATGAACCGCAAATAATTCCTATCCCGATCAAAAACTTTTTCATGCTTATCTTATTTTAAAGCTGATTGGCGACAATTGTCTGTCTGTTCCATCATCACCACGAGCCATAATGTTATCAATATAAATAATACTACCCGCTGTCAGGGCATTAAATTGCTGGGTCTGTTCTGCCGTAAATCGATTTGAAGTGGACGACCAGGTGTTGGTGTATCCTCCGGCACCGGTAAATGTAATGTCAAATTGCGTGACCATAAATGTCAGGTCAAAATCAAAATCGATTAAGGCGGCAAAGATTCCATCTTCCGCCAGGAGATCTTCTTTTCGAATCACACCGCTAGCTTGTCCGGCAATGGTTGCCACGGGGTCGGGCACTTGCTTGACCCGAAAGACCATGGAGCCCATTGAGCGCGGTTGTCCGCCAATGGTTGCGTTTACAGTCACTTTGGTATTGCGCCCGTTGATGTCTTCGGCCGTTGGAAAAACCAAATAGTCTTTTCCGTCTTGCTGAATCTTTCCGTTGGTAACGGTCACTTCCAAATCTTCGGAAGGAACGCCGGGAACCGAAACACTAACCGGGTTGGGCACCCCCATGTAAAAGACGTTCATCTTGGTAGGCGAAATGGTTACCGAAGGTTTACTTACAGTGTATTCTTCTTCGAAAGGGTAGGAATTAAAGCCTCCCTCAGGTGTTTTGTATTTGATGATTCCACCCCATTTGTATGTTCCGGAAGCGGTTGCCGGCACTTCGTATATTCCTTTTCCATCCACAATATTCAGCGGCCTGTCATTGATTAAAATGATGGGCTGTTGCGTGGTGTCTTCGGCAGCCAAAAATACTTCAGCGCGGTAAACATCTCCTTCAAGCACATAGGATGTTTTTGCAATTACACGCGCACCCAGCTTGTTGAATTTGAATGAGCTGGCATCAATCTGGCTGTAGAGGTAGGTCAAAATATTGGATTCGGCATTTTGAACGTCAATCTGGATTTTCGACAAAAGAGCAATTACTGCAATGATTGGCTTATTGTCAAAGAGTTCAATTTCCCAGGTTCTTTTTTCAGCTCCTTCTTTTAGTCTTACTTTAGGGTCAGAAGTATCCAACTCCTGCTCAATGGTTTTACGGATGGGGGAATCTTCCTCAAGAAATGATAGAAATGCTTCTTTTAACTCATCGATGTCTGCGTTTAGATCTTCTGCTTTCTTCATCCTGATCATGACTTCGGAAGGAACATTTAACTCGTCATCTTTCTTAATGACAATGGTATCTCCCTTGGTATTGACCATGAACGATTTGTTGCTTAAATTAACCGATTCGCCTTCTTCTGTCAGGTTTGTTCCGCCGGATTTCATAATAATTTCCTCCTTCAGATCCGTAATTTTATTCGTCAAGCCATCGGTAAGCGCTTTAACCCGGTCGGCTTTATCCTTCCACTCTTGCACTTTGGCCGGATTTTCTTCATAGGCTTGGGCAAAAGAGGCATAAAGCTGGTTGTTTTTTGAGTCAACACTTTTGAGTGTCTGCATTAAACTTGAATCAACCACCCGGAAGGCATCTAACACTTCGGATGCAACATTTAGTGCCATCATTGCGAGCAGCACTAAGTACATCATGTTGATCATCTTCTGTCGTGGAGTTTCCGGACAATTCTTGGTTCCCATATGCTAATGAGCTTATCGGTTCTTTATTTATTCTTATAGTTCATTGCTCCCAGCATATTGCCATAAATTGAATTTAGGGCTTCCAGGTGTTTGTTCAGTTCTTCGGCATTGTTCTTATATTTCTTTATTTCTTCAGTTGATGAGGCGATCATTTCATTCATCTGTGCCATTTCCTTAAAGAAATTTTGCGAAGACTGGAGTTGTTGGTTCGTTTCTCTAAGCTGACTTTCGTATGATGAGTTTAACGATTCAAGGTTTTTATTCAACTTCGAAAGATTTTCTCCATAACTAGCCGAGCTTTTGCTCAATGCTTCCATCCCAGTGTCAATTGTTCCTGCTACTTTTTGGTAGGAAGAAGCTAATTTGTTGCTTGTTTGTGTCAGTTGGTTGGTAAATTCTTCTCCAGAAGTTGCCAGTTTATTCATCATTTGATTCCCGTTTTCCGAAAGGTTTTTGGCTGTCGTCGCGTAGGAGGTCACTAAATGACCTACGGACTCATTGATCTGGTGGTTGGCATGGTTGCTAATTTCAGAAAAAGCATTCATGGATTCAGAAGCCGACGTTAGATTTTTGACATACATATCGGTAGCAAGCGTAGCTGTGCTGATGTCGCTTATGCTTGAGGCAGTATTGCTCAAATCGGTCAACCCTTTGGTCACCTTATCGATCAATTCAGGAGAGATGTCTGCTTTTTGAAATAAATCGCCAAACCCGGTTTTAGATTCTGCCACATACTGATCTTCGTCCAGCACATAGTCTTCTTTCAGTTGAGGGTACACCTTCTCCCAATGAGGCATTTCCATCGGGGGTTCGAAGGCCGATATGAGGAAGATGAATGCTTCTGTGGTCAGGCCAATAATCAATATTGGTCCTGAGTAGGGCCAATGTTGAAGTTTAAAAAGGGCACCCAGCAAGACGACTGAGGCTCCCAGGTTATAAACATAGCCTGTAAATACTTTCCAACGTTTACTTTGTATTATTTCACCGATGTTCATTTCTTCAGAATTAAGGTTCGACTAAAACTCATTACCAAAAGAGGATCTAACACAACGAAATCCAATATATGATTTAGCGGTATCCTGATACTCAAAACTCCGTGTTGAAACTTGTAAATAATAAGCAATGTCTTTCCATGAGCCTCCGCGTATCACTTTACGTTTCATTACCGGAGCGTCATTCGGACGGGCATTGTACTCGAAGTTCGGGTTGAAATCATTAACATACATGTAAGCAGACTCATCGTAGGCCGAGATGGTCCATTCAGCTACGTTGCCAGCCATGTCGTAAAGCCCAAAACCATTGGGATCATAGTTTCCGACTTTGAGAGTAACAAGCCCTTCATCTTCTACATAATTTCCACGAAGGGGCTTAAAGTTGGCCAAAAAACGGCCATCATCATCACGGGTGTAATAACCACCCCAAGGGTACATGGAAATATCTTTGTCGCCTCGAGCAGCATATTCCCATTCAACCTCGGTAGGAAGTCGGTAATCTTGAATTTCGGGTTCCCGGTGACTCGTCAGGTAGTCGTTGTGCAATTTGGTTCTCCAATGGCAAAAGGCTTTTGCTTGTTGCCAGGTAACTCCCACAACCGGATAATCGTCAAATCCCGGATGCCAGAAATATTTGGTTGTCCAGGGTTCGTTATAGGCATAGGTATAATCCCGGATCCAAACCAGGGTGTCTGGATAAACATCTGTAGTTTCGCCAAAAATAAAGGAAGACCGGTTTTCGATTGGTCGCTCCTCACCATCCTGATCAATTACGGTACCTTCATAGCTTTCAGTCTCGTAATTGTACCTGTTAGCTCCTTTCGCTGCTTGCTGGTAATCAATCCAGTAATACGTGTAGAAGAGTTTTCTGGAATCTATTTCCTTTTTGCCAAAAAAGCGCTCATTGCTGGGAATATACATGGGTTCCAGAGCATCCATATAGTCGGGATTATCCCATTCCAACCGTTCATCCCAGTTTATTTTTGGCGGATCAATGATGTTTCCATCGCGGTCTTCACTGATCATGAATTCCGGATATTGTTCTCCAACCAATGAGCGGGCGATGGAATCGCGAACCCAATTGACGAACTGGCGGTATTCATTGTTGGTGATTTCCGTGTCATCCATCCAAAAAGCATCAACGGATACTGTTTTAGTTGGTGTTGATGACCAAGCTGGATCTTGATCGTTCGGACCAATATTCACACTTCCACGGTGGACAAAGGTCATTCCATGGGGGGCAGGTTCAAACCATTTGCCCCTTCCCTGAACTCCGGTCAGCTCCCCACTACCGGATTTACCGCAACTGGACAAGGCCAGAATTGTTGCGAGAATTAAACCTGAAGAAAATATTTTTTTCATAGCTATGATTGTTGCTTTCATATGTTTAGCTTATAAAAATCGGATACTTTTATATTTTTTTAATCTACCCTTCCCAAAATTAACCGCGTATCGCAGGAATATTTCCTGCGATCCGTATCCATATCGCCCCAAGGCAGAAGTTGTGATGTCATAGGCTAAGCCTATATTCAGTCCATTTAGCATTTCAACGCCAATTAAAATGGCAATCGCATCATCTAGCCGGTAACTTAGTCCACCAGAGAACCGTTCTTTATAAACCAAACCAATCGTGAAATCGATCTGGGTGCTGGCCAAATCCGATTTTGCAAAGATCGCTGGTCGCAACTCAAATAACGGGTTGGAAAAGCTAATATTGTATCCGCCAGACAAATAGTAACTTCTTATTAAAGGAAAATATTCACCACCATCTCCATATTTTATTTCTCCTTGGTTGATATGAGTTACGGAGAAGCCTGCAAAATAGTCATTTGACTTCAGATATAAGCCTAATCCGATATCAAAAGTTAGTTGGCTGACCTCAGTTTGCGGAATCCATTTGTCATCAGTCCCGTCACCCATAATTCCATCTTTGCCAATGGTAATCCATTGCCCATCAATCAATTTATTGAATAATCCAAAAGAAGTACCAATACCGAGATCTCCGATACTGGTTGTTGTATGGTAAGCATAGTTCAGGTTCACCAAAGTGTTTTTGGAGAAACCCAATTCATCGCTGATGATATTCAATCCTACCCCACTTCTTCCGCCAAATATGTTAGCAGTAGTCTCCACGCTGAATAACAGTGTTTTGGGGGCTCCTTCGAAGCCGCTCCATTGATATCTGTTCAATATTAATCCAGTTATTGCCTCATTACTTCCAGCAAAACCCGGGTTCACCACCAACTGAGTTTCACGGTTGAAACTGAACTGCGGATCTTGCTGACCGAATGCGGCTAAGGTAATGAATATTGATAAAAATAAAAAGTAAAATTTTTTTTTCATAAATTGGCCGTTATTGCCGTATTCCCGGGGCAAAGTAAGCGAAAAAAATAGTTTATCGCTTCCGTTTTATTAAACGCTTCATCATGTTTTTCAACGGATTCCGTCATTTTTTATTTTGCCAGCCGGTTTAATTTACGAATGTTCCTCCACCAACGATCCGGTATTTCGTTTTGTGCTGCCATACGATAATCGTCCTCGGTGCACGAAATAATTTGCTCATTTGTGTCTTGTTTGTCGGAAATTTTCATCCACCAACGTCCTGTTTTTTGACTTTGATAAAACGTTAGTGGCAAGTCAATGTCATCGATTTCAAGTAAAAATTCATTGAAGTTCTCGTTGTTACCACCGGGGGTTTCGCTTTTTTTGAAGTAAAAGCCTTCCATAAAATGCCAAATAACCTGCGCCATTAATTTACTGCTCAGATCATCATGATCCAATCGGGGGATCAGGTTGAAAAATCCGGCCACTTTTAGCTGATCGGCCATGCCGGCATAGTGTCCGATTTGGCAAGCCTCTTCGGCATATAAACCATTGGGGGAACCCAAATATTGGCCTGGAGCCTCCAGCTGCCTGATGGCATTAATGTCGAAACTGAGCACATCCGCATCGCGCAGGTAAGGCTCAATACTCTTCATATCATACCGAATTTCACCCAATCGTTTGACTTCGGTACCGAGTTCGTAACTGTGGTCCAGCTCAAGGCCATCTACAAAATAGTTTTGGTAACCTAAAATGGTTTGCGCATAAAGATTAGCTTGTTTCTCAATTATAAAATTCAGATAGGTTTCTGAATTCATGGTCTTTACCCCTTTCTTGAAATCAAATTTTGGATCGATGTTGACCAGGTTAAAGGGATTTTCTTCAAAGGCTTTGGTGATTCCAAAGGTTAAGTCCTGGCTACCGCCAAGCACGATCACTGTTTTTCCTTTTTCGACCAGGCTGCTGCATACATCGCGTACGGCAAAGTAGGTGTCGTTAACTGTTTTCCCCACTTTAATGTTGCCCAAATCCAGCAGCTTAAAACGAGGCGAAATACGATTTAAATTGTAGAGGTGTTGCCTGATTTTGTTTGGAGCCTTGGCACTACCCCGGATTACAGCGTTTCGATCTTCTTCAACACCAACAAGGACAATTTCTGCTTTATCGAGGGGTAATTTGAGCTGATTCTTTTCCAGAACCTTTCCCAAACTGAATTTTGACTGTGTCCAGGGAGCAAGTTTAAATTTCGAGAAGTCAACCGGTTTCAGATAAAGCTTGGTATCCATTCGCTGAGTGCTGTGCTGTTATTATTGTCGTGTTTCAAGTTTCAAAACTTTTCTGAATAAATCAAGACCTTCATGAATGATAAAATAGTCAATGACCCAAAGTTTTGCCCGGATGAAAATAAATAAAAAAGGCAAACATATGAGGTTTGCCTTTAGATATTATTTTTTCTTTTTCCGTTTCGGCTTTGGCCCTTCTTCAATAATCTTCATACAATCCTCAAGTGAAAGCTTTTCGGCCTCGGTTCCTTTAGCGATTTTATAGTTCTTCTTTTTATACGAAATATAGGGTCCCCACCGGCCATTCAGGAGGCGAAGTTCCGGCTCCTCATCAAAGATTTTGATCAGGGCATTACGGTCTTTTTCGCGTTTGGCTTCAATCAGCTCAATGGCACGGTCGAACTCAATGGTGTAGGGGTCATCTACATTTTTTTCGAGCGACACAAATTTATTGTCGTGACGGATATACGGGCCAAACCGGCCAATGGCCACACTTACTTTTTTGTCTTCGTATTCGCCCAGATCGCGCGGAAGCTTAAACAAATCCATGGCTTCTTCCAGGGTAATGGTTTCCAGGTGTTGTCCGCTGCGGAGGCTTGCAAATTGAGGTTTTTCACCTTCTTCGGTAGTTTCGCCCAGTTGTGCCAGCGGGCCATAACGACCAATTTTAACCGAAATTGGTTTCCCGGTTTTCGGATCATCTCCCAGAATACGTTCGCCATTGGTACGCTCCGATACTTCTAATGCGTTTTCTACATTCTCATGAAATGGCTTATAGAATTCATCAATTACCTCGCTCCACACCCGGTTTCCGTCAGCAACCTCGTCAAATTCAACTTCAACCTTGGCCGTAAACCGGTAGTCCATGATTTTGTCAAAATATTTGATCAAAAAGTCGTTGACCACCATACCAATATCCGTTGGGAAAAGCTTGGAACGCTCCGCTCCGGTGATTTCGGTCTTTACCTTGTCTTTCAATTCATTATTAACAAGGGTCATTTGAATAAATTTGCGCTCAACACCCGGCCGATCTTCCTTCACAACGTAGCCCCGGTTTTGTATCGTGGTAATTGTTGGTGCATAGGTTGATGGTCGTCCGATGCCTTGCTCTTCCAGTTTTTTAACCAGGCTGGCTTCGGTGTAGCGTGGCGGACGTTGGGTAAAACGTTCGGTGGCTTCAACCAGTTCGGCACGCAAGGCTTGCTTTTCTTTCACCGGAGGGAGCAAGCTGGCATTTTCGTCGGCGTCGTCTTCATTGTCCGTCGATTCCATATAAACCCGCAGAAAACCATCGAATTTAATTACCTCGCCGGTTGCCTGAAATAGTTCAGGACTGTTTGAAACAGCTATATTAATTGTGGTCCGTTCCAATTCCGCATCGGCCATTTGCGAGGCAATGGTGCGTTTCCAAATCAGTTCGTATAAGCGTTTTTCCTGGTTCGAGCCACTCACTTCTTCCTGGTCGATGTAACTCGGGCGGATCGCTTCGTGCGCTTCCTGAGCTCCTTTCGACTTGGTTTTGTACTGACGTACTTGATGGTATTTCTCGCCGAGCGATTGAATAATCTTATTTTTTGCTGTATTGATAGCCAGCGACGACAGGTTGACCGAGTCGGTACGCATGTAGGTGATTTTACCTGCTTCATACAAGCGTTGGGCTACCGACATGGTTTGCGAAACCGAGAATCCCAGCTTGCGGCTGGCTTCCTGTTGCAAAGTTGACGTTGTGAACGGTGCTGCCGGAGTTCTTTTCGATGGTCTGGTAACAATATCGGCAATGCTGAACTCAGCTGTTTTGCACTTTTCAAGAAAAGCCTGTGCTTCTTCTTTGGTGTCGAATCGCTTTTTCAGATCTGCTTTCAGTTCAACAGCGTTCCCTTTCTTATCGGGCACAAGGAAAACCGCGGCCACACGAAAGTTCGATTTGCTTTCAAAGTTCATAATCTCGCGTTCGCGCTCTACAATCAGGCGAACGGCAACCGACTGAACCCGTCCGGCAGATAGCGAAGGTTTTACTTTCTTCCAGAGAACCGGCGATACTTCAAAGCCCACAATGCGGTCGAGTACCCGGCGGGCTTGCTGGGCATTCACCAGGTTGTCATCAATGGGACGCGGATTGGCAATCGCTTTTAAGATGGCTTCCTTGGTAATCTCGTGAAAAACAATCCGGCGTGTTCTTTCAGGCGTAAGCTCCAGCACTTCTTTTAAATGCCAGGCAATGGCTTCTCCTTCGCGGTCCTCATCCGATGCGATCCAAACCATTTTGGCATCTTTGGCGTGTTTCTTCAGTTCCGAAACAATTTTCTTTTTATCGGGTGAGACAATGTATTTGGGTTGATAGTTGTTTTTCATATCAATCCCAAAATCCTTTTTCTCGAGGTCTCTGATATGCCCCATGCTGGATGTAACAAAATAATCCTTCCCTAAAAATTTCTCGATTGTCTTTGCTTTGGCCGGCGACTCAACAATAACCAGATTCTCGTGCATAAAACCTCCTGTTTTCTAAAAATTTCTGCAAATAAAAGAAAATGCTTGACCATCTTCAAATTTTAGATGAATATTTTTAGTTTCATATTTATTTGATAATGATTAATTTATTGCTCTTCGACTCTCATTAATAGCTTGCTGGATGAGAAAAATCAGCTTAAAAAATAATAGCTTAGCACTTACACACGCTCTGCCAACTGATGATGTTAAAAAGGTTCTTTGCCCCACGAACTTGTTTTCGAAGGGGAAAAATAATATTCTTGTTCCTTTCGTTATATTTGCCCCAAACTATCTTAAAACACCACATGGAAAAAGAGAAAAATAAATTTGGAAAATATGCTTACTCCTTTTGGTTGCTTTACTTGTTAGGCTTGCTTATGGTTGTTGCCCTTTTCTTTTTTATTGCCAAAGGCAAGTTGGGTGAAATGCCTACCTTCCGCGAGTTGGAGAACCCTCAAAGTTTGCTGGCCTCGGATGTCATTGCGCGCGACCATGTTGTTTTGGGGCGTTATTTCAGAGAAAACAGAAGTTACATCGAATATGAACAATTACCATCCGAATTAATTGATGCCCTTGTAGCAACCGAGGATGTCCGCTTTTACAGTCATTCCGGCATCGATCTGCGGGGATTGCTTCGTGTGGTAAAAGGCGTTCTAACCGGAGATGAAAGTTCAGGAGGGGGTTCCACCATCAGCCAACAGTTGGCCAAAATGCTTTTCCCAAGGCAGGATTTCGAGAATAAGCTCCAGCTGGTGTTTCGGAAGTTTAAGGAATGGGTGATTGCCGTCAAGCTCGAACGCAGCTATACCAAAGAGGAAATCATGACCATGTATTTAAATAAGTATGATTTTCTGAATTTGGCTGTGGGAATTAAATCGGCCTCGCGCATTTATTTTAATGTCGAGCCCGACTCGTTGCAATTGCACCAGGCAGCCATGTTTGTTGGTATGGCCAAAAATTCATCGCTCTACAACCCGGTGCGACGCCCCGAACTGACCAAGCAACGGCGGAATGTTGTGCTGGCTCAAATGAAGCGATACGGGTATATTAACCAGCAGACGTTCGATTCGGTAAAGGCGTTGCCCCTTGGGCTGGATTACCAGAAAGAAGATTTTAAGCGGGGCCTGGCTCCTTATTTTCGCGAGTATTTGCGAATCACCATGGGCGCTTCAAAACCCGAACGCAGCCAGTATGCATCGTGGCAGCAGGTGAAGTTTAAAGAAGACTCAGTGGAATGGGAAACCAACCCGCTGTTTGGATGGTGCAAAAAGAATTTTAAACCCGATGGCACCAATTACGATTTGTATGAAGATGGACTGAAGATATACACCACCATTGACTCCCGCATGCAGCAATATGCCGAGGAAGCAGTGGAAGATCATTTGAAGCTGGATTTGCAACCCGCCTTTGACCGGCACCTGAAACGGCTGGCCAATCCACCTTTTTCAGGTGATATGAGCGCCAGCGAAGTGGATGATTTATTGAACCGATCCATCCGGCAAAGCGAACGCTACCGGGTTTTGCGCCTGGAAGGAAAGAATTTTGATCAGATCAAGGAAATATTTAAACAGCCGGTAGAAATGGAAGTATTCACCTGGCAGGGCGATCAGGATACGATTATGAGTCCACTCGATTCCATTCAACATTACCTGAGTTTCTTCCGTTCCTCCTTTATGTCGATGGATTTGGCTACTGGCCAGGTTCGTGCCTATGTGGGAGGCCCCAATTACAAGCATTTTATGTACGATATGGTGAAAGGCGGCAAACGGCAGGTGGGCTCAACAGTGAAACCCTTCTTGTACACGCTGGCCATGCAAAATGGCTTGTCGCCCTGCACCAAGGTACCCAACGTGCGGCAACAATTTGTTATGCCCGACGGAACCATTTGGGAGGCCAAAAACTCGAGCCACGAACGCGAAGGCGAGATGGTCACCCTAAAGTGGGGCCTGGCTCACTCGGTAAACCAAATTTCGGCTTGGGTCATGAAACAGTTCAACCCAAAGTCGGTGGTGAATGTGATGAATAAAATGGGTGTTTACAGCTGGATTGATCCGGTTCCATCCATGTTTTTGGGAACATCAGATATTACTTTGTATGAAATGGTTGGAGCTTACGGAACCTTTGCCAACAAAGGAGTGTACACACAGCCCATTTTTGTTACCCATATCGAAGACAAGCATGGCAATGTCATTTCCCGCTTTCGTCCCGAGCGACACGATGCCATTGATGAGCAAACAGCCTACCTGATGGTTAACCTGCTGCAAGGTGTGGTCGACCGCGGATCGGGGCGACGCGTGCGCTGGCATCCCGTTTACGGGCAAATTGAAGGGCCTGTTGCCGGGAAAACCGGAACAACACAAAACCACTCCGACGGCTGGTTTATGGGGATTACCCCGCAATTGGTTGGTGGCGTTTGGACCGGAGCCGACTTGCGGAGTATCCACTTCGACGACATTTCAACCGGACAGGGCGCCAACATGGCTTTACCGGTCTGGGGACGTTTCATGCGCAAGGTGTATGCCGATAAAACACTGGAATACACACCAGACCATGAGTTTGAAAAACCCATGAACTTCATTATGAACCTGGATTGCGATGAAGAAAATGACAGTCAACAGAAGCCAGCCGAGTTTGACGATTTCTTTTAAGAATTAGTCCTCCGACTTCAGGATCTTTAGCAAGGTGCGGTTTTCAATCTCCAGCTCCCGGATGCGCTCCAGGCACTCGGCATAGTCGGACGGATTAATGATTACCTTTTTGGGCTCGGGCAAGTCGAGCTGATCAGCCAGGATTTCAAAGAAGTTGTAGTTAAACACCAGCGACAATTGCTTTAGCTTTTCTACCATAATGGTGTTGGCGTTTACCAATCGGTGAATGGAGCTGGGTTTCATGCCGAGTCGCTGTCCCAGCTGGGTCTGGCTCCAGCCCCGTTCTTCCATCTTCTCACATATCAGGCGGATGGCTACCTTGTTAAAATTTAGTTGATTTCCCATGGTTTTTGATATTTAAGTACTAAGCAATAATTGTTGTCGTATTTCTGTCTTCTAATATACTATGAGCGAAGTGATAACAAAAATAACAGACAGGTCCGTGACCTTAATTGAAAATCTGTTATCCTTCATTCAGAGATCAAGGTCAGAGGAATGCGAAATGATGCGGTAACCTTCGTTCTCAAATTGAACCCGAAATTTCTGAATAATTCCGAATAAAAACAACATTTGAATAGACACCCATTAATAAAAATCAATTTTGATGCATTTTATTTTAGCCATCAATCAAAAATGTGTGGTATATATTCATTTTTCTGTTGTCGTAAATCAAAACGCTGTTGTTATCTCGCATTTTTCTGTTGTCGGTAGTCAAAATGCTGTTGTCATATCACATTTTTCTGTTGTCAGGAGTCAAAATGCTATTGTCATATCGCATTTCCGTGTTGTCGACAGTCAAAATCCTGTTGTTATATCGCATTTTCCTGTTGTCGACAGTCAAAATCCTGTTGTCGACAGTCATTTCCCTGTTGTCACTGATCAAAAATCTGTTGTAAAACAATATATCAGTTCAGTCTAATTTTCATGTTTTACAAAAGATTTACTTATCAAGTACTTTCAAGGCAACCACCTACCGTTGCGATTTTTGTTCCTTTAACCGTTCCATCAATTGTTTAACATCTTCAGTATCGGGATACGCCTTTAGTATTTCTGCACCAAGATTTAGAGCCTTTTGCTGCATACTATTATTCAAAAAGTATTGAAGTAATTCCAGACGGCTATTTAAATCATCCACCGCATCAATCTCTTTTTTCAGGTAAATTTCAGCCTTCCCTTTTTCCTTCATAAAATCGTACAACATGCCAATATTGTGATTCACCCGGGGATATGACGGCTCAATCGTACTTGCTTTCAATAGCGTTGAAAGAGATTCATCATATTGACCCATTTCACTCAACAACAATCCAAATGAGTACAACGCATGAGCGTCATCCGATTCCCGTTTCAGATAGTTTCTGAAACACTGTTCCGCTTTGTCATTTTGCCCGGTTTGGTTATACAGGTAGGCCAGGTTGAGGTTCACAAAATACAATTCCCGGTCCTGTTCCATCGCCAGTTTAAAATACTTTTCAGCATTGGGGTATTCTTTCCTGTAGTAATAGAAATTGGCCAGGTTAATCTTCCCCGTCGGGAAATCGGCGTTGTAGAACAGCACTTGCTTATATTCCTCCAGGGCACTATTATAAGAAGCTTTATATTTAGGTGGAATATTGTCACTTCCAAGCTGAACCAGGTGCTGCACGGCCTCGACCCGAACTGCTTTTGTATCATCGATAAGTGCATTCAGCAATCGGTCAATATTCTGCTGAGTTGTCTGTTGCAAAGGACGTATCACAGCAAGTCTGAAGGAAGGATCTAAGTTATTGAGATAATTACCGGCCATCCCACCCAGCGAATCCGGGAAATAAGTGCCCAGGTCCTGTAATGCCAGGCTTCGGATATTGGGCGGATAAAGGTCATTCCCCACAATCTCTTTTAATTCTCCAACGGCTTGCGGGTTACCTTTTTTTGCTCTGGCAAATGCCTGCGAGTAATGAAAACGGCGTTCTTTCCCAAACCACTCAGTAATCTGATTATCGGACCATTCATTCGATTGATCCACATGACACTGGTTACAGGCATTGGGGGTTCCGTTTTTAATTGAGAGATCCGGCCGTGGAACCCGAAAGCTGTGATCGCGTCGGTAATCAACTCCCATATAATATTTTCCATGCATATGGCAGTTGATACATTCCGTGCCTGAACCGACATCGAAAACAACACCCGACTCAGACATGACTGCTTTGCCGGGCATTCCAGCCGTTTTGTGATGGTGATGACTATACGTGTCGTAAACTTCTTTTTGATGACATTGCAAACACAGCTTGTTTCCGTCGAATAAACGTTTTCCGCTATGCACGTTATGGCAGTCGTTACACTTCACTCCGCGTTGGTACATCTTGCTTTGTAAGAAGGACGCATACACATAGTCTTCATCCTTGATCTGCCCGTCGACATACCACTCCGGTTCGTCCGGCAAATTCGGGTTCATATGGTCGTAAATATTGGGGGTTGAATATTCAAGATCACCCAACGAACTTTTACGCGAATGACAACGGGCACACAAATTGACATATTGATGATTGTCGATACCGCTGGTTTTAACCTGAAGTCCGAAATTTTGAAAGTCAACCTGCGAGTATTTCGGCAGCTGTGCCCACTCCACATGTTCCGAACCCGGGCCGTGACAAGCTTCACAACTAACATCGATTTCCGCCCAGCTCGTTTTATATGAATCTTTTTCCGGATCGTATCCTTTAACCAGGTTGGTTGAATGGCATTCGGCACACATCCCATTCCAATTCTGTGCCTGGTTGGTCCAATGTAACCAATCGTTGTGATCGATGACCTGGTCTTTGTATGCAGAATCAGCCATGTGGTACCAATTCTTGTCTAGCGTGTTCCAGGTTACCGGCAAGGTTTGCATTCGGCCCTTATCGAATTCAACCAGATATTGTTGTAAAGGCGTGTAACCAAAAACATACTTCACCTCAAAATCATGCATTGCACCATCTTCGCCATCGCTGTAAACGAAGAATTTTCCATCCTTACGATACATTCGATAGGGATGTCCCTGCGCATTAAGTGTTCGATCTGAGAAATCACCAAGCACAGTTGAATCATTGGCATAATCCATCGCATGATCATGATGCGAACCTTTCCAATCGTTAAATTCATTTAAGTGACATTCTTTACAACTTTCTGAGCCAACAAACTTTGGTTGCGTATAAGCCAAATATTTCTGCTGCTTAAAAAAGCTCAGCTTAATTAACAGGAGAGAAGGGAACAGCAAAACCAATGCGATTCCTAATATTTGGATTGCTTTCTTATACGCCTTGATATCCATAACTAAACATGCACTATTTGTGACTGTTCGAACTTTTCGCGTCGAATCGGACTACCTATGTCCACCAGTACTTTGTTGTTTTTAAATGAAACCGGATAATAATCCAGTGCCCGGGTGGCCGGAGACATGATCACTTTGCCATTTTTCTCAAATGCCGAGGCATGACAAGGGCATTCGAAACGATTGTGTTCGGTATTAAATTGAATGATACAACCTAAATGAGTACACTTGGACGAAACGGCAATAAAACCACCATCTTCCGTCCGGTACAGAAAAAAACTGGCGGCACCGAATGGGTAAACCCTCCCTTGCTCGAAGAAAGCAATCTCGCCGGCTTCGTAATGACTGACCTTGATTGAAGCTGTTCTTCTCAATCCCAGAAGCCGAAAAAGAACGTACCCCAATTCAAGAGATACCAAAAAATAGAGTGTTCGTTTAAAAAAATTTCGCCTATTTATTTTTCCCATATTCCTCAAGTTTTCGGCTTAACTCTCCCAATAACTGATAATCAGTTATAGCCATTCTACAAAAACCGTCTCTACTCAGAAAACTAATTGCATTCCTTCTCCTCGTAGAAGAATCCCAACAAACATCATTACGAGATAAGCAACTAATATTATTGTAACCGAGGCAAGAACCAATTCCATCCGGTTTGCCTCTAGTTTTTTTTTCATGTAAAACATAAATCCCACAGTTGGGACAAAATATAATAAGACCGGTAAAACTACCTCCGAAAAAATAACAGGAAAACCTGGGAGCCACTTATTAAAATCGATTAGGAGATCATCAATAATAATCAACAGCAGGGTAAAAACGACAGTGAATATTGCTGATAATATGACCATTTTTTTACCTTTTTGCGAAAAAAACCAAACTCCTTCATTCACCCTGGAATAAGGAATAAATGGTATGATGATGAAAAAAACAATAACGCACAAAGGAATCAAAAATGAAGCAAATGCAGGGTGCATGTGCATAAGCAATTCCTGGAAACCCATAAAATACCAGGGCGCTTTACTCGGATTTGGGCTGACTAAGGGCTTGGCCTTATCCAATAACGGCGCATTAATTAAAAATGAAAAAAGCAATAACACCAATACAACAATTAACGCCGTAAGCATCTCCTTATAAACCAGGTTTGGAGATGTATCTACTTTCTCTGCTTTCTCTGATGCCGGAATCGCAACACCTTTAACCTTGCGTACCAGCCAAAAATGAATCGACATAAAAAAGACCATCACCAAGGGCAATAAACCGGTGTGAATGGTGTAAAATCGAAGTAAAGTTTCTTCGGTTACCATGTCGCCTCCCCTGATTATATCTGCCAGCGATTCTCCGAAAAACGGAATATAGCTTAACATATTGGTTATAATGGTGGCAGCCCAGAACGAAAGCTGATCCCAAGGTAAAAGATAGCCGGTAAAATTAGAGCTAACCACCAAAAATAACAGCAGTAAACCGTAAAGCCAGTTTTTTCGTCGTTCATGATAGATAGCTTGTGAATAAAAAACCCGAACCAGATGCAAAAACGAAACAACCACCAGCAACATGGCGCTCCAATAATGAAGATTGCGAAGCAGGCGTCCAAAGATCACTTCATGCTGAAGGCGAACAATGGAGTCGTAAGCACCGGCACCGGAAGGAACGTAAGCAAAGCGAAGTAGCATGCCTGTGACAAAGAGAATGACAAAAAGCAATGCGGCAATGCCACCAAGTCCTAAGGTTCGATTAAAAACAATTGCCTTTGGTTCTACTTTCTTCGGATGCAGATGTAACAAAAATTTGCTGATGGGCCTTTCCATAGATAAATGCTTCATAACTTATTGTTGACCGTTCTATCTATTTTACAAACGACATTATAAAACGACCAAACGTACCAATTTAAACCTGAAATATCATCTTCCTATTTATACTTTGTTACCCTTTCGTCATTAATTACGCCAGACCAGTTTAATCCAAATGCAAAATCATACACATTGCCTTCTAAATCCTTATAGGTTCGCATATCCCTTGCTTCATCTTCATTTTGCTCTTCTACGGTTTTCATATCCGCAGGCATTTGAAAAGGCAGCAATGCCGACGGTTCAGCTTTTCCGCTAATAATATCCATCAATGCCTGATCCTGAACACCCATGTGAATGAGAATTGCATCAGCCAGTGGCTCAATTTCTGCGAACACCATCGGTTTACTTACCTGAATTACTGTAATAACAGGTTTATTACCCATGTTTTTCTTTGTTTTCTTTACCAATTCAAAATCTGTATAATTAGAAGTTACCACCGATTTGCCCTGATAACCTCTGTTGGTAAAATCTTCAAATGAGCTTCCTCCTGCAATACTTTTCGTTTTGGCATTTGTGGCTCTATATTCTTTATATTGAAGGCTGATGGGCACATAACCATTGCCTCCTTTTTCCCGATCCTGTACATCATATCCTACTCCTCCATCTGGATTTCGGATGCCCGCTAGAGCAAAATCAGCTTCCCCGGGTGTGTCAACTACTGTAAAATATCTTTCTACTACGTTCAAATTAAAGGGGCATTCCCAGCGCTCTTTGGTTGTTACGCCAAACCAATTGGTTACGCTTGGAACAAACCGTTCAGGTACGTAAACTTTTAATTTCTCTTTTAGCGGAAGTACACGACTTTTATTCTTCAGCATCACAATCGTTTTCAGTTGGGCTTCGTATCCAATTTTCATAAATTCAGGATTCCCAACGATGGAATCAGATTGTTGTACATCCAGATAAGGGTTTTCAAATAAGCCTTTTTTAAAGAAATTACGGAGTAAACGAAGAGCAGACTGTTCAAAACGTTTTCGCATATATTCCTCACCATGCTCTTTTACACCCATTTTGTGAGCTTCCATCACGGGGGCCATTTCGTTGTTTCCACCGAATTGATCAACTCCGGCTTCAATAGCCTTATAATGCCGCTCCGCTACCGACAAATCTTCAACCCCCCAACTTTTCCCTTCAAACACATGCACTGCGTTTACATCCTTGGTAATACTCCAGTCGGTACAAACCACTCCGTCGTAACCATACTTTTCGCGTAATAAATCGTTGATCAGGTATTTATTATAGCTGTTCCCGACATTTTCACCATTTACGGTATCCTGATCATACGAAATAGTGTAGTAAGGCATTACCGCAGCTGCTGTCTTTGTTGGGCCATTGAGTTTAAACGCTCCTTCGGTAAAAGGTTTCAGATGATCGTTAAAGCGATTGCCGGGATAAACAGCATAAGCGCCATAGCCAAAATGGGCATCACGGCCAGCTTCTTCCGGGCCTCCCCCCGGCCAATGTTTTACCATAGCATTTACACTTTGGTATCCCCATCCATTACTAATTTCATATTCTGATGAAGAGGTTTGAAAGCCATCGACATAAGCTCGCGCAAGGTCGGTTGTCAAATCAGGATCTTCCCCCATTGTACCATCAAAACGACTCCAACGAGGTTCTGTACCCAAATCTATTTGAGGAGACAAAGCGGTAGTAATCCCCAAGGCACGGTATTCTATTGAAGCTATTTCTCCAAACTTTCTCATCAGTTCCGGATCAAATGAAGCAGCGAGCCCCAAGGTACTTGGCCACATCGATATCCGGCCTCCTGCCCCGGCGTTAAACTCGGCATACGAATCGCTTCCATGGCGAGGATCAGAACTGACATTAATAGGAATTCCTAACCCAATACCTTCAACCAAAGCCTGGGCGTTATTATTCCACTGCGCTGCAATACCGGGAGTTTCGACTTTAGTTATTAGAACATGTCTCAGATTATCATCCGTTAAAAATTCAATCTGCGTATCATTCAAATCACTGAGAGCAGCTCCACTTTCATCAAATTGCTTTCCATTATAAGTTGCACCGTAACGACCGGTTCCCTGGGAAGGAATGGCCTGATGGGCACTGTAGAGCATCAAGCCTGAAATTTGTTCTACTGACATCAGCTTTACCAAACTTTCCGCTCTCTTTTCAACAGGCAAACGCCAGTCCTCAGAATCATCCAGTTTATTGTTTTGGTTTAAATCCTTAAAGGCAAATCCATCTTCTTGTATTATTTGCACCCCGGACTTTGGAGAGTAGCCCAAGCTTACCTGACCATGATTTTCGACTAAAATGTAATCTCCACAATCCTTTGTCGTATACGTTGACTTACAACCTGCCAATAATATAATTGCAACCGTAAGAAAGCAATCTAACCTGAATTATTCATAAAAAAGGGAGTTTGTCCCCTAAAAACAGCTGAAGTATCAGTATTTTTAGGGTGTTGACAACAAACATCCCTGGAACAATGATAAAAAATAATTCTGAGAACGCGACCCCAATCCTGAATCTTTTTCCGGTGTCGGACAAAAAAATCGAACTGGCCTATACCGGAGAGCGGATAAGCAGCGACGGAGGCCTTTTACTGTTACGCGAAGTAGAGAACCAAATCGGCCTTATTGACGGGTTCAGCTCCTGTATAACAGATGCAAGAGACCAGCGTTACATTGAGCATACCATCAAGGAACTCATCACCCAGGGGGTTTTCCAGATCGCAGCAGGATACGAAGATTGTAATGACTGCAATGATTTACGGAGCGATATGATTTTTAAAGCCTGTGCCGGACGTTTGCCCCAAACCGGTAATGATCTGGGCTCCCAACCCACCATGAGCCGGTTGGAAAACGCTGTAGAACCAAAGGATTTGATCCGCATGGGCAGGCAATTGCTGGATTGTTTTGTGGCGTCATACAGCCACCAGCCCGGGGTAATCATTATCGATTGTGATGATACCAATAACAACACCTACGGGCAACAGGAACTGGCCTTGTTCTACAATTATTACCATGATCATTGTTATATGCCCCTGCATATCTATGAAGGCCTGTTGGGGAAACTGATCACCACCATTTTAAAACCCGGGCGCAGGAACAAACAGAACAACGTGGCATCGCTGCTGAAAAAGCAGATCTGCCACCTGCGGGCTCAGTGGTCCGGGACAATGATCATCGTCAGGGGTGACAGCCATTTTGCTTCGAAAGATTTTATGCAGTGGTGCGCTAAACAGCTATTGACAGGTTATATCACCGGTCTATCGGGCAATAAAAAGCTACACGAATTGGCCCGTGTGACCATAGACAGTGCCAAAAGGGAATTTAAACAATACGGCAAACCTGTCAAACGCTACCACAGTTTTATGTACCAGGCCGGAAGTTGGGAAACGGCCCAAAAGGTAGTTGTAAAGGTCGAGGTATCGGCCATGGGCACCAACATCCGTTATATCGTCACCAACCTGCTAAGCATCCGGGCAAAAGAGCTTTACGAAAAAGGCTATTGTGCCCGTGGTTCAATGGAACTGAGAATTAAGGAACATAAGCTGTACCTCAAATCTGACCGCTCCTCCTGTAAAAGTTTTTACGCCAATCAGTTCAGGCTGTTTTTGCATTCAATCGCTTATGTGCTCCTGCACACAATGCAAAAGGAACTCTTTAAAGGCACTGAATATGCCAATGCTACATTTAAAACCATTCAGAATAAAATTATTAAGACAGCCGCCTGGGTAAAAGAAATGAAGACCAAAGTAAAAATCGAATTCCCGGTGTCATGCATCACCAAAGAGGTGCAGATTAAAGCCTTTGAGATGCTGTCCTTATTGCGTACTTAGCCCTGCCTGTACTCCAGGGAAACAAAAAAATACTTATCCCGGAACGGCACGATGCTGTATGGGAAAGCTGTATCTTCATGTGGAAAAATATCGCCAAATTTCCATTTTGGAAACAAAAAAACATGGGTTTTCCCTGCCTTCATGCTCGTCAGACTGGATGATCTGGTCTCCAATGAAAAATACACAGGTCATTTTTGTCGAAAATTATCCGAAATTTGAGTTTATGAATTAATCAGGCTAGAACTGCACTCTCCTTCTTGACTAATTTTAAGCCAGGAATAATTACTTTGTGGGGGGAGAATTCCTTTAATCGTATTTTACTACTAAGTTTTTCAAAAGTGTTTCTATAATGGTAATTATATAGGTTATCGAGGTTCTGTAAATTAGGATAATCCCTCAGTAAATTCTCATGGTGTAAATATAAAGAATCCCTCCACCCATCAACAATCTCATAATCGAGTTTATATGGTAATACATACTCGCAAAAGTCATTAAAATCTATGGATGTTTTCCAACTTGATCTCTCAATAGCCTTTAATGCTAAACTATCTTGGTGCAATAAAAATGAACTATTTATATAGCTTTTGTCTTCTATTAAGAATTCCTTTCTATCCCAAGATTTCGTAATTATTGCAATAACCTTAGATAAACTATCTTTCGGAATGAATAAGAAATTCTTTAATAGAATTTCTTCAACTTTCTTTACGGAATCGATAGGATAATATGTTATGGTATTTTTATTACTTAAATATTGGACTTGAAGTTTGGCAGAATTTTTAATTAAAAATTCTTCGTTTATTCGGAGTTGATCAGGCGATGAAATATGTGAATTACATGATTGGAAAGCTATGTAAACCATACATGTGAAATAATATCTAACCATACATTTTAGATAGTGTTTTTGTTTTTGCGATTTTATGAACATATACATACAACTGGATTGATCGAAATGAAAAATAATTGAATAAATTTCTTAATTATTCACATTATTTAACTGTAAAATTGTACGTTTTATACCGGACAAACTGGTTTTCTTTCTTTACCAACACTTACTGAAAACATGTATTTCAAAGTCGGCAAAAACAAAAGCTAAATCTGCCCTTATCTTATATAAGGATAGTTATTTAACTGCTGGCGAGCACTTTAATCCTTACATATCAAGAGCCGTGCGAGCTTATATCGCTATCTCCGCCATGAGTGATAAGAAATCAAAGGGTTTAAATCCCAAAATCCTATGAAACAGAATGTAGTCTGTTTTTCCTTTTTCAAACTTGATTTCTCGCTTCATGCACCTATGAATGTAATGAGAGAATACCATAGTAAAACCTTTGTTCTGCTCAACTTCACTATTGATACCTGTTTTAACCAAAGCTTTTTTATAGTTGCATGCTACGAGCTTGGCGTCCAAGATTGAAGATGGTGGGAAAAAGAATACCGTTGCTAAACTGACGTTTTTGTCCCTTTTTCACTCATTGTATTGATTGGAAATGCACCATCAATTTTGAATTCCCAAAGGTCCGATTCATCTGAAGTAGTATTGTCTAAAACTGACTCTAATCAACATTGAAGTATCTGAAAAATGGTTGTTCATTTATGTATGAGGTTTGCTTATAAACTTCCTTCCCAGCGATTATAACATTTCTTTATCAACCAAAATGGATAGGCCAGCCCCACAATCCAGCTTGTTTTTCTTGACGACACGCTTGTTTTGGTCTGTGTGGATCCGTTATTCTTTTGATCAAATTTTAGCTCTGACATTAATTGGGTTCACTTAAAACCAATAGTTCGTTCAAAAAGTGATTTATAATTAAGCGGCCATCGTGCCGAAAGACAATAGTTCATTGACATGTTGACGATTTTTGATTGAGTTCGGGTTAATGGCGAACAGGCGGAAAAATCGCGACAACAACAACGTATTGTGAAACAATATCTTGTAAGTTGCCATCGAGAATGGGTTTTCCCGGGTTTGCGGGTTGCTCAGTTGCATGATCTTGGCAATATTTACAGTTGTCAATGCGGTATTGAAATGAAAGTTGAGCTTATTTCCACTTCTTGCCTGCGAGTTTTCAAGCCCTGCGGATTGCTTGGCATCCCTGAATCCAAATTCGATTTGGAACCGGGTGTGATAAATATCGATTACATCAATTGGGGCTTGCAGGATATCGGTTGAAAACAAAAGACGATAAGTTGTTTTTCCTTTTATCAGGAACTGTTCGACAACCAGTAAAATGTTTCGGCCAAGAGCCTTTGAATATACAATACCTGAGTATGCTATTATTCCTTTGTTGTTTTCAATCAGGGTGAAGTGTTCTGGATCTAAATTGGTAGAATCAACTTTTCCCCCCATATTTTGCTGGCCTACCTCTTTTGCCGGTTTTTGGTTGTGTGGAAAGGTACGATAAGTCTGCATCGTCCCGAAGCTTGCTGACCAAATGTAGGGAGCATCCCAGAATCTTTTCGACAAAGTTTTTCTTGGAGAAATAGGCATCTGCAACAACATAGTTGGTAATTGATAATATCTGTTTCATGTAGTTCTTGATAACCCCGGCATACCAATCGATTAACGACAGGTCGTTATCCTGAAGACAGTTTGTCGGAGGCGTTTGTACAGCATCCAAATGAAAACTTAACCGGGTGTCTGCATCGATTACCGAAAGTCCAAGGATTTCAATTCCCCGAAGTGCCCTGCCAGCACAACCCGACCAAAAGTATCCAATACCAGGGGTTTTCTTGCCTGATTTATGAATGAAGCTTGGATCGAAGGCAACAGCGGTGCGACTGCCAATCCAAGGCATTGATAGGGCTTTATTAAAGCCAAAGAAGTCAAACCCTTGCTCGAACTGGCGGCGGAAACGTTGTTCGCCAAAACGGCTGTAACGGCCTAACTGGAGAAAGTTAATCCGTGAAGGGATACTCAGGTATAGCATGAAAATCTCAATCATAAAATCCCGTCTGCATTTATTGAGCTTTATTTTAGAAACAGATAAAGCATCAAGAACAATTTTTGAATAAATAACATAAATAACAGGGGTGGCCATAATTAAAGTAATTAACTGGTAATTAATACTTTAAATACACAAATCCCTGCGGTTTTAACCTAATAAATAATCAGTTATTTCGCTGTAAGTCAGATAAATAACTAAGTTTTAAACGAAGTGTTGTTAAAACAATAGTTCGTTCAAAAAACATTAAAAATTAAGCTGCCATAGTGCCGAAAAACAATAGTTCATTGACATGTTGACGATTTTTGATTGAGTTCGGGTTAATAGCGAACGGGCGGAAAAATCGCAATAACAACAACGTATTGTGAAACAGTATCTTGTATGTTGACATAGAAAATGAGTTTTCTCTTGTTTGGGGATTGCTCAGTGTCCTCGTCTGAAATAGCTTGACAATAAAAACAAGGGCATCTCTAAAAACTAAATATTAATACAAACATCTGATTGTTAGTATTTTAAAAAGCATGATGTCGTTTAAATTGCTTAATTTAGCAGTATAAAAAAAGCAACCATGAAAAACGTCAATTCACTTGGTCTGTTCGACGACCACTTCCTGATGGAAAAGCTCACAAAACTGGGAGATCCGTTACAAAAATTGAGCAATTATATTGACTGGAACATATTCAAATCCCCGTTGAACAAGGCTTTCGCCGACGAAACAAAAGACCGGTCGAAAGGAGGCCGGCCTTGTTTCGACAAGTTGGTGCTTTTTAAAGCCCTGTTGATTCAGAGCCTCTATAATCTTTCGGACGACCAACTGGAATACCAGATAACAGACAGGGCAAGTTTCAAGCGTTTTCTGGGTCTAAAGAAGAGCGACAAAGTGCCAGACAGCAAAACATTCTGGCACTTTCGGGAACAGTTGATAGAGAAAGATGCAATCATGGACCTGTTCACCACCTTTAACGAAACGCTTGATGCTGCCGGTGTTTTTGCCAACGAGGGAAAAATGGTGGATGCCAGTTTCGTGGAAGCCCCCCGCCAGCGGAACACCCGCGAAGAAAACAAACACATAAAAGAAGCCGGTAGCGCGCCCGAAACATGGAAAGAGAAACCGCACAAGCTTTGCCAAAAAGATGTGGATGCCCGGTGGACAAAGAAAAACAACACTACTTTTTATGGCTACAAAAACCATGTAAAGTCAGATGTAAAGACCAAGCTGATAGAAAAATTCGAGGTCACAGACGCCAGTGTGCACGATTCCCAAACAATCGAAGCACTGCTGGAAGAAAAAGACCAGGGGCAGGAGCTGTATGCCGACAGTGCCTACACGGGCGAAGAACAGGAAAAAATCTACGAAAAGAAGAAAGTAATAAACAGGGTAAATGAAAAAGGGTACCGAAACAAACCCCTGACCGAAGAACAAAAAGTAAACAACAAAGAGAAATCGAAGATACGGGCAAGGGTGGAACATATTTTTGGCTTTGTAGAGAACAGCATGAACGGTTCATTTGTCCGCACAATAGGCATGGCCAGGGCAAAAGCAAAAATAGGGATGATGAACCTGGCCTATAATATCAGCCGTTGCACACAACTGAAAATAGCCGTGTGCATGGGATAACTATGCCCAACAACGAAAAAAAAGGTTGAAAAAGGAAACAGGAGCATGGAAATGAACAAAAAATAAAAAAATACAGCGCAGGTCCGGTTTTTTGGATGCCAGTTGAGCCTCCGGAAAGAAACGCGGAACTACCGAAATGTAGTTTTTAGAGGCGCCCACAAGTTATTATGGAAAAGTTAACACCGAACCTTACTGACAATATGGAAGGATTCGTTCAGGAGAAAATTAATTTTAGCAATTATGAGCCCAGTTTCCGTTGCTGGCTGGTATCCGAGATTGAGTTGGGACGGATGAGTATTCCAGAGGCCAAATTGCGTTTTAAGTTGCCTAATCATTTTGATGCGTTGTATAGAAATCAGTGGCAACCCAAGTACAGTGAGCAGATTCAGTTATCTTTGTCCCTTATGAGTGTACAAGAACGGACAGATGTGAAAGCGCTGGAGAAGCGCATCAAGGAGTTGGAAAAACAGCATGAATTGGACCAGATGAAGGTCGTAGCCTTAAACACTCTAATCGACATAGCCGAGAAAAACTATAAACTGGAAATCAGAAAAAAATCTGGTCCCAAGCAGTAATTGTACTGACGCAGATGTATCCGCTTAATTCAAAGAGGGACATTTATGGATTGTTTGGGAATAGCCGTCAGACCTGGTACGATAGCCAAAAAAGGCATGCAGTTTTTGATATGCAGGAAGTTTTCATCCTGAAGTTAGCCAAAGAGCTGCGCAACGAACACAATCGGATGGGGTAAAACAAGCGGCTCTGTTCCTCCGCCGCCCTTGACAGAGTTCAAATCCAGTTTCAAAAAGCTTTTACTATTGGAAAATTGAATTAAATTTATTTGTATGAAAGAAAATAATTAGATAGAGTTTAAATACATTCCCACCAGCGAACAGAAAACATTGGTAAAGCTATGTCCGAAAAATTAAGCATGCAGATATACCGTTTGCAGTATAGTTTCAAAAAAAGGGTCCAGCTATAACTAAACCCTCCGTATTTTTAAATTACACACTTTGTGAAACAGTGTCGATTTAATTTCCAATCGATATGTTTAGTTTCCTAATGAGGTGCTGATCTGTTGCATCAAGGATTCCCCATCCTCTTTGCTATCGTTATCGATCGACCATAAAGCCATTCCGCCGTACCCCTCAGATACTACATATTCGGCCTTTTCTTTCACTTCATTTATTCCATCATAGAATAATCCGTTATCTATATCTATTCGATTACGATTTGGAGCATCCGGATATTCATTGCAAATAGCCCTGTAACCTATATATTCTGTATATTCCCACAGATTTCCCCAGGTATAGTCGGCTACATTGCCATGGTAACGCAACCCAAAGGCAGGAGCAGAAATAATGATTTTCTCTTTAGCAACGCCAACGCTGTTCCAATAAGCTGCATCATCTGCAAAAAGCCAAAATGGAGAATGAGCTGCAGGAGCCAGGTCCTCGGCACCAAAAGCCAAAACATTTATCCAGTCGTATCCTTCTGTTGTTACAACTCCGTCTAAAGCACTTTTTGTCCAACCAGAAACAACGGACATTGATAAATAAAACTCTCCTCTATCGGTTGTTTCTGGAGCCGTTTGTGCTAATTCTTCATAAAAATCGCGCAAACCTTGAGGATCATTGAAAGCTCCGGTCTCCGATGCTTTGTCCATATACACATTTATACCGTCAAAACCTGTAGCGGTGGCATAATCAACCATCGTTTTTATCGTCTCTTTCCGAACCTTAGGGCTTATTGCTGCATTGTAAAAATTATAGCTGGCATACTCTGGCGCACCATTTACATAACTTCCCAGAACACCGGAGAATTCGACCAAAATATATACCCCGTTATTATGTGCCGCTGTAATTAGAGTTGGAATATTTAATGTAGAACCATCAAATGTAATATCAGGCAAACCACTGGACTGAACAACCGAAGAAGTCACGATTAAATGTGTAATATTATTCCAGTTAACATCCGACAGACTTCCGTTAATACTGAGGAACCCAACTGCCATTTTCTCGTATTCTTTAGGAACAAAAGGCTTGGCGATAACAAGGTCACTTGTCCGGGAATTAAAAATGCCATTTCGTTCTACTTCGAACTTTAGAGAGAACTCTCCGTATTCTTCGATAATATATTCTACATGTTTATCCTGAGATATAACTTTATCACCCAATGTCCATTTATATGTTGCTCCGTCTGCCGGAGATACATCGGGATATAATCTCAGAGTATCTCCCGTAGAAAACAGCATGTCCTTTTGCCAGTCAATATATATACGAGGAACATCAGTATCGCTGAAAGCCGGATTATCGGCGCTATCATCATTACAAGCCTGAAGCAGTAGTAACGACAAGATTGCGAAAAGTAAAGAATTTATCTTATTCATAATTGTGCTTTTTTTGTTTTACATATTATTATTTGTCCCACCACACGTGGTTTACCCAATCATCTTTACCTCCCATGCGGGATATCGCATCATCGTAATTGGTTTTGTTCTTCATTTGCTCTTCAAGTGGATATTCCAAGCGGCGGGGAAATTTCCCTCCCGTATTGTTTTTGGCCGGTTCCACATTTTTAAATACAAGCTCGGGCATACCGGTTCTTCGCCAATTCGACCACGTTTCTATAGGGTCGAGAATATGTAATACCCACAGTTGGGTATTAATCTGCATTAGTTCTGTTCCTGCTTTCAGTTCATTAAATAACTTGAATGTCTCTAACTCATCATTGTTTATTTGTGCACCAAACAAAGTCCACTGTTTTACTGCGGCATCTAAAGCTGCCTGGTAATGTTCCTGTGGGGTGCCTCCTCCAACGTCCCATCCTCTGAATGCAGCCTCTGCTATAAGGAACTTCACTTCTGCATAACTTAAATGAATAAAAGGAGCATAGGCAGATGTAATATATTTTGATGGTTGTAAACGTTGCTGGTTATGATCTAAAGTAACATTACGCCCGTTAATTTCTATTGTAATAGCAGGTTCCCAGATACCATCATCCCACGAGAAATGCTGAGCAGGCAACGCCATTTCCGCATAACTGGCCTTTTGAGCCCTTACTTCTGCTGTGATATCTGTCATAGCTGCATCATTATAATAGCTTCTGGCACATATTAAAAGACGTGGATCCCTGGTGCTTTCCATCTGTTCTACAATTTCTTTTGAAATACGGAAAGAATTGTTCTGCGGATCTTCGGGATAAGACAATCTGAGAGCTAGTCCATTTCCTTTACCAATTCCTTCCGATGGATTTTGATAATCTTCGTGCTTGATGTAGCAAATATCGTCATTCGATTGAAATACCCCTGCCGCAATAGCTGCTTCCACTTCCTGTTTTGCTTTGTCCGGGGCAACCTTTATCAGGCGCATTGCAAGGCGCAACCGAAGAGAATTGGCAAACTTTTTCCATTTGTTGACATCTCCGCCATAATACAGGTCGTAAGTAACTTCATCGGCACTGGCATCCAATGCTTCTGCAGCTTCTTTAAGTTCGTTTAGCATATCATTGTAGATATCTTCCTGCTTGTCATATTTAGGCGTAAAATTAAGGTCGAAAGCTCCCCTTCCCGCTTCAAAATAGGGGACATCTCCGTAGGTATCGGTTAGTTTATGGAAACACTGGACTTTTAATATTCGTGCAATTGCATTTACATTCGTCTTGTCAGAAAGTCCGTTTGTTCGTTCTATTGCATCAACAACGTCGCGGATAATAATCGGATAATAAGATATCCACATTTGTTCCATGTAATTATCGTAACGCTGTCCCCGGCCTCCGTACTCAATGGTTCCCCAATATCCGGTCCATTGGTTCATAAAACCGGCAGGATATGCTAAGTACCGGGCCCATTCCTGATGATTTTCGGACTGCCGCATTTGGATTGTCGGGATCATGAGTCCGGCATCAATATCTGTTGATTTTGTCGGGTTCTGGTTCAGTTCATCAAAATCCTGACATCCCCAGGAGGATAATAATATGGTGAAAATCAGTATATATTTTATTTGTTTCATAATCGGTATTTTTAAAATTTCAGATTAATACCCAACCCAAAAGTTCTTCTGGTTGGCAACGAACCATACTCGAAACCTTGTCCGTTACCATTGTTGTAACTGGATTCCGGATCGATGTTATTCAAATTGGTGTGGATTACCCACAGGTTTCTGCCGTAAGCTGTAATCGACATTTCGCGGATAGGGCTTTTTGCCAGAAACCTTGGTGAGACACTATATGAAAATGTCAATTCCCTGAGTTTGATATACGATGCGTCGTAGATGTATGGTTCGGGTGTATTCTGATATATCTTATCATAGTATGTTTGTGGGTTTACAGGTACATCATTGGGCACATATTCGGGGTTTTCCTCTGTTCCTATATTTTTAACACCCTTCCCAATATAACCTCCTGTTGGAATCCAGTCGGCAACAGAAATATTTTGAGAGAGCCTTAATTCTTCCGACTCGTACCATTCTTTACGGCCTTCCAAAGTATTTTTGGATGTTCCGTTGGTATGGGCTTGCATGGCACTCATGGAATAGAGGTCTGCCCCCCATTTCATATCCAATAATATACTAATGCTGAGGTTTTTATATGAAAGCGCATTCGAGAACCCCATCGTGAAATCATAATTGCCGTTACCTAAAACAGAAAGGTTACTATCGTAAGTAGGCAAGCCATTTTCAAATATGACATCGCCATTAGACGTACGCTTGAATTTTTTACCGACGATAACACCATAAGCTTCTCCTTCTATGGCATAAATGGATGCCTGAGCCCAACGTGCAGATGCTAATTCATAATTTTTTGCACTTTCATGAAGCTTTTCTACTTTATTTATATTCTTTGCAAGATTAACCGTTGTTGACCAACTGAAATTTTGTGTTTCTACAGGTATCGCATTCAGCGAAAGCTCAATCCCTTTGTTGGTTATTTCTCCTGCATTAATCGTTGCATCGTTATAACCGGAGGTTCTTGAAACTGGCAGATTTAATATCTGGTCTTTTGTTGTTTGATTGTAATAACCGAAGTCTAAACCTAGCCTAGCCTGGAAAAAACGAACATCAAAACCAACTTCATAAGAATAGGTGGATGTAGGTTTCAGGTTGGGAGAAGGCACAGCTTCAGATGAAACTTCACCCAACGGCGTCCCCTGGAAAGAAAACGACCGTAAGCCATATACCAGGTCCAATTTATACGGATCGGTGTCTCCTCCAACTTTCGCCCACGATGCTCTTACCTTTCCGAAAGAAAGCGCACCTTTTTCTATATCGAAAAAAGTAGAAAAGACAAAACTGCCCGAAACAGAAGGATACATGTACGAACGATTATTTTTTGCAAGTGTGGAAGAAATGTCGTTGCGAAGTGTAAAATCTACGAAAGCATAGTCTTTATAACCTAAGTTTACTGCGCCATAAACAGAATTCACCTGCTTGCGGTAAAGGTATTTTTCGAGGGTATAATCTTTGTAATTTAATATCGAATGGGCATTTTTATCTACTTGCCCCATTCCTGTATTTATAAAAGATTCGTTTTCATACTGCATAATATTTCCGCCGATAAATGCCGACACATCCCAGGTATCATTAAACCGCTGTTGATATCTTATCATTGCTTCGAAGTTATTTTCGAACACATTTGTTAATCGTTCTACCATTGAACCGCTCTGTACCCGGGGGGTGTACATCGGAGTGTATTCAGAGGCCTTAAACTTATAGAAATCGGTACCCGCTTTAGCTTGTATCGTGAGAAAAGGGAATAGATCGTAACTGAGTTGGGCATGTCCCAGCACCCTGTCTTTTTCAGACTCGTTAGTCATTTCGTAAATTATCCAATAAGGGTTTAATCTGTATTCATTTCCATTCCATTGGTTATATCTTCCGTATTCATCCTTATACCCTTTTTTCAGCCATTTCTGATCGAAGTTAGGGGCAAGGCCAATCAAAGCGTTACCAATATTATTCGGGCTATCAGATAATGCCGGACGGTTATCTACCTCTTCGTGGGTATAGTTTGCCCGTGCTTCTACCCTGATTTTATCGCTAAGTTTTGTACTTCCTTTTAGCATAAAAGTTGTCCTGGACATATCCGATTCAGGAACAATATCCCAGTTTCTCATATCAGAAACAGAGAAACGAAAATCACCGTCGGCTGTACCTTTTGACAAAGCAACAGAGTTGGTTGTTGTTGTTCCTGTACGAAAAAATGACATCACGTTATTATTAACATTGCTGTATGGTTTTATTTCACCATTATAAATAGGAACAGTAAGTGTTGGATTGAGTTTTGCTCCCCATGCCATTTGAGAAGATGTTCGTGCATCGGTATATTGAGTGGTTAACCTTCCCTCGCGTCCCTGTCCATACTCTCTCTGGTAATCATCGAAGTATCTTCCAATAACAACAGCATTAACATTCATCGAAACATCTATTCCTAATCCCTCATTTCTTCGAGCCGATTTTGTAGTAATCAAAACAACCCCGTTTGAAGCGCGGGAACCATAAAGAGCTGAAGCCGAGGCTCCTTTTAACACCGAAATAGATTCTATGTCATCAGGGCTGACCGAGGCGAGCCCGTCGCCCATATCGTAGCCTCCCCACATACCGGCTCCTCCTAATTGGGTATTATCCATAGGAATCCCATCGATAACATATAGCGGCATGTTAGAGCCTGTTAATTGAGAATTACCACGGATAATAACCCTGGTAGAACCGGAAGGGCCTGCCGTGGTGGTGGAGATATCAACCCCGGCTACTTTCCCGGAAAGGGCACTCAGCATATTACTTTCCCTACCGGCCCTAATATCATCACCTCCAACTTCCGAAACAGCATATCCCAATGCCTTGGTTTGCCTTTTAATGCCTAAAGCGGTAACAACCACGTCGTCGAGCATTATATTATCTTCTTCCAGAAATACATCGATTACTGTTTTCCCTTCCAGTGGAACTTCTAATGGGCTCATTCCTATTGATGAGATTACCAAGGTCGCATTCCTGCTTGAAACATTAAGAGTAAAAGCGCCCTCGTTATCACTGATTGTCCCGTTTGCTTTTTCTTTCTCTCTGATGGTAGCGCCAATAACAGGCTCTCGTTGCATGTCTTTCACAACCCCCTTTATTGTAACAGATTGTTGTGAATAAGCAGGAATACTGGCCAATAACAGGAATGTTGCGAATGTTACCTGCCAAATAAGCGAATTCCGCTTCTTTTTAAAGCATAGTTTCTGTTTTTTCATACAAGTTAAATATGTTATTTAGGTTAAAAAGGTTTCTCTTTTATTTTGTGAAGATTCGGACATAGTCCACTTCCATTTCCTGAGGGAAAATTGTGTCGTCAACACCTTTCATCCCTCCCCAATCACCTCCAACTGCGATATTCAATATCAGGTACAGTGTTTTGTCGAAGGGCCACTCGTTCTTGTCTTGCAGGTTATCCACCGAAAAAATAAGATGTGGGTTATGCGGATCGTCGACATAAAACTCGACTTTGCCTTCGGTCCAATTAACTCCATAGATGTGGAAATTGTCTTCAACTCCTTCTATTCTTCTATTAGAACCAATTTGGTTTTCGGGTTTTTCTTTGGTTTTATTGGTGTGAACGGCCGAGTAGATAATGTCTTTATCGATCCCCACATATTCCATTATGTCAAGTTCTGAATAGTAACCGTCTATCCATGATGATTGGTAAAGCCATATAGCAGGCCATAAACCGCGACCGCCACCAAGCTTGGCCCTAACTTCGACCCGACCCCTGTTTATTTCCTTTTTGCCTTTAGTAGTTAAACGTGCTGAGGTATAATCCGCAACTTTCTGTCCGTCTCCGGACTTTATAGCTTTTATAATAAGTTTTCCGTCTCTAAGAAATGAATTTTCAGGGCTGTTTGTATAATCCTGCCATTCGTTGTTCCCCCATAGATTCTGATTTTTGTTACTCCCCACATCATAGTTCCAACAAGATAAATCTATACGTTCTCCATCAAATTCATCATTCCACCAAAGTTCCTCCCCCCGGTTAAAATAGGGGGAGTTTTGGGCGATATTAATCGTTTCCGTATAATAATATACCTCACCATCTTTGGTATAATTAAGGGTCACATCATAATCTCCTTTTTCTCCGAAATAGTGGATTACCGATACTTTATTTTTTATTCTCTTATTTCCGGGAAACACCCATTCTACTGCTGTAGAATTTATCTCCGGGCTAATTTGCAGTTTTGGGAAATTAGGATCATCCTGATTCGAAATTGTGAATGCAACAGGAAGTGGATTGGTTCCGCTATTGTTGTCGTTTTTATCACATGAAATATTCAGGAACAATGCAAGGATAAGAGTAAAATATGCCTTCATAATGATGTATATCTTATATCAAATTGTCTGTAATAAAGATAGATAACATCATAAGAGGATAGGTCTTAATTTGCGTATTAACATCCTCATATTACGCAAAGTAGTTACTTATTTTTTCAGCGAATGAGCCTGTCTGTAATCCGAAGGCGTACATCCTTTTGCCTTTTTAAATTGGCGGGAAATATTTTTATAATCCGAAAATTCCAAATCCATAGCTATCTCAACAATTGGAATATTGTTTTCTAACAGCTTTTGTGCAAATTTTTCTATACGGAGATTTAAGATATAGGTGTATATAGGTAGGCCTGTAACATGTTTAAATCTAATTTCGAGCAAACGCCGTGATAGGGGAACCAGTTTTGTAATATCATCTACATTTAGTTTTTTATCTGAATTTTGATGGATATGTTTAAGAACCACAGCAATGTGATAATCCTCGGTGGCATAAATATCTGTTGATTGCCGGGTGATTATGGATGTTGGCTGTACAATTATATTTTCATACTCTGCATTGGGATTGCCGGTTAATTTCTCGATCAACCGGGCCGTTTCATAACCTCCTTTTTCCACCGCTTGATTAATAGAAGACAGGGGCGGTTCGGACAGGGAACAGATCGATTCATCGTTGTCCACACCCAAGATTGATATTTCTTCGGGAATCATAATTCCGTATTGCTTACACAGCTCGGTTATATGATGTCCCTGGTTGTCATCACATGCCATTATCGCAATAGGTTTTGGAAGAATTCTCAGCCAGTCTATCAGTGGTTTTGATTCGTAAAACCATAGTTCTTTAAACTCTTCATTTTGGTATTCAAAGTAACTATTGCAGAGATTATTTTCTTTTAACTCGTTTTTAAATCCTTCGCACCGTTCCTGAGACCAAACAATGTTTTTGAAGCCATAAAATGCAAAGTTTTTAAATCCTTTCTGTATAAAATAATTCGCTCCGATCTTTCCGGCTATGGTATGAGCCCCTGTGATATTTGGAATTTCAGTAAAGCGTGTTTTGAAATCTTGAGCTATTGCAACGATACCATATTCTTTAAATATTGAAACATTATCTGTTGGGTAGAATTGCGCAATAATCGCATCAGCCCCCCATTTTAATGCCCACTGCAATACTCCGTCGATACCGTGTACATCGCGATATGAAAGCGGCATCTTGCATAATACCCAGGGCTCATGCTCTTTTGAATATTCAACAATCCCCTTCAGTAGTAATTTTGCATATTCTTCGGAGAAATCAGTTAGTAAAATAACTCTAGCCATATGTATAACAGAAGTATTATAAATATAAAATTCAAATAATTCGTAACTATTTTGGCATTTTTAACTTTGCAGATATTGTTAATTGATTTTTAGCGTTTGCTGGTCGATATTCCAGCCTGTTATTTGCAAAGATTTTATTTCTGAATTTATTTGCCTCTCATTAAAACGACACTTTAGTGTCTTTTTACCTCCCGGCATGATACTGACATAATTATCATCCCAGAATACCGGATAAATAACCTCTCCTTTTTCATCCTTCAGTAAATATTGAGAGAAAAAAGCGATTGTTGATGTTGTGTTTTCAATCTCTAAAACAATTACTTTTTCATCTTGATCTACTGATTGATAGATATCGATATCCAATTGAGCTTCAGTCAGTTTCTTTATATTTTTGAAGTCTGCATATTTCTTAATAGGAGAGCCTACCCAGTCTGTATTTTGCCAATCGTATTCATCGTATGTGTGAGAGACACAATAGAAGTTTTCCGTTAATAGCTTATCCTGGTTGTCGTACAACGAAAGAAACAAGAATGAATTTTCCTTTGGGGTTATTTCAACGACTTTCTGTACATCATTCATCTTCATTGATACCTGTATTTCTTTTTCGAACAGGAGTTTTGAATCGAATAAATAGCTTTTAATCTTTGCTTTCATAATTCCCTTAGCATCCATTGTTTCATTAACTGCATATATACCATTATCCTCATAATTGAAAATAAGCTGCAAAGGCATATTCCCTTTTTTTACACCATAATAAGCCGGAACAGGTATTTTGTAATAATCATATAATTGCCAGTAGAATGATGGCCATGCGGAATTAAGCATCCATTGAACAACACCTGTTGCCTCTGCTTTATTAACACGGAATGCTTCAAACATACTCTTCGTTGACTCATAATTCAGGAGATGGGCCCTATCCAAGTAGGCTTTAAGATTATCCGGCTTTCCAAATTTAGCGTTTATTGCTTTATTCAGTACGTTTAGATTATTCAGTACATTTGGTGCAGTAGTACAATGATAGTCCCATGTATCGTTCAGTGGCCATAACTTGTTTTCTGGTATAGTCTTTCTTATTGATTCGAGTATCGGAAGTTGAGGTCCAGGACTTGTTTCAGTATTAAAGCCATAAGCTCCGCCATAATTCTTGTCTTCAAACCAGTAATTAGGGCCAACATATTCGTAAGGCCCCAACATTTTCATTCCGGTAGAGCCACTCAGCTCACTAACAAGCTCTTTTGCAGCACCAAGATATGGGCGATCATCGATTTTAGAATAAATATCTAGATACATTTTCTCTAATTCCGGACGAGGGAGTTTATCACTGCCTACCATCCACGCTATTAAACTCGGATGATTTCTGAGCCAAGTTACCTGATCATGCAAGAAACGAGTGAGTAGTTTCATATCGTGTTCCGAACGGATGCATCCAAATTCATCATCGGGTGTACCTAAATATACTTCCCACTCCCATTGGCAGCTCCAACCAACAAGAGCCAATAATCCATACTGGTCGCACAAATTATATATATTCTGGCTGTTCCCCCATATGTTTTCGAAGCGTATCGAATTCAGGTTCATATCTTTTACGTACTGTACCTGAAGATCATTACTTTCAGGAGTATCTCTCAAGAATATATCATCTGTCCAGCCGGCACTCTTTATTAGAATTTTTTTTCCATTCAAAATAAACCCCTTATGTCCCTCATCTGTTTTATACGTTTCAATCTGACGTATGCCAAAGTTTATATTCTCACGAGCAGAAACCTGGTTGTTCACAATAAAGCTTAAATTAAGCTTGTACATCTCAGGAGTTCCCATATCATGGCTCCACCATAAACGAGGATTTTTTATTTGTAACTCTTTTGCATCACTAGGCGTGATTGTTACTGTTTTCTTTTCTCTAGGTTTCAGTGAAACCGGTACAGAAAACGAGATGTTTTCGATCTGCCCCTTGATTTTTCCTTCCACAGTCTGATCAGATAAATTCTCTACCTGTGTCTCAATATTGAGCTGTGCTTCATCCAGAGTCTCAGTATTTACTTTCGATTTTACCCAAGTGCTCCTCATGTCCACACTGCCGGTAGTAACAATTCTTACTTCTCGAAAAATACCCATATTTTCATCCAAAGGGCGCGGATTCCAGTCTACAAAACCTATATTCGGTTCTCCATCGTGCGCACGGAATATTTCAACAGCTAATACATTGTTTTCTTGTATTTTGTCTGTGATGTCGAAAAAGAAACGACAGAAAGGTCCGTAAACTTCTTCTTTAGATGCAAGCAATTGTCCATTGAGCCAAATATTTGCACGGTATGTTAAACCATCAAACTCTAATTTTATATGTCTTCCTTTTTCTATCGGGGAAAACTTGAAACTTTTTCTGTACCACCAAGATACATCAAAAGGAGATTTATCGGCTTCAGGATAGTTTTTACCGACAAAAATGTCTTGATATTCCCCATTATTTGTGAGTATTCCCATTACAGTCGATGGCACTGTAGCAGTATACCATCCTTCTACAGATGCATTTTCAGAAGATAGTTTTTTTCCATCCTGATCAATCTTAGCCGATGATTGTACGAGCCAATCCCGGGATAACAAAATTTCATCTGTCAATGTTTGTTTTTCAATTGTACACGCTGTAATACAACAACAAAGTGCGAATGTAGATATTAATGTTAAGAATAGCTTTTTCATATCAGTTGTTTATAGGCATGTAACCACTTTTGTGCTCTACACTAGTGCTGCGGCTCCTAATATAGCTATATTAGGATTTTTAGAAAGCCTTATTTGTAAATTTTGTAATGATTTCTGGTAGGGAAAAGACAACATTGACCTCTTCATCCCTTTGGTAAAAAGAGAATATGCTTCGGCTATTCCTCCTCCCAAAATAATAGCATCGGGATCGTAAGCAAAAAGCAAAGACTGAATAAGTTGTCCAATATGTACACCAAATTCGTCCCATATTTTTAAGCCCTCAGTATCTCCGGTAGCAGCTTTTTTGGCAGCTTCCTTCCCTGTTGTTTGATGGAACGCAGAAAAGAATTCACTTCCGCAATAGTGCTCATATGTAGCTTTTAAATATGGGATGCAGCCAAATTCTCCAGCTCCGGTGTTACTTCCACTATACAACTCGTTATTAATAATAACGCCCGCACCAACCCCTGTGCCAAGTGTTAACCCAATCATATTGCGGAAGTGAATTCCCTCACCAAACCGCTTTTCTCCTAATGCAAAACAGTTGGAGTCATTATTGATATACACTGGCAACCCAAAAGCATCTTGAAGTATATCATGCAAATGAACTTCTTTCCATGCCGGAATATTAGCCACATCATATACAATACCTCTCTCTATATCAACAACTGAAGGTACGCCGATACCTATACCCGTAGTATTTTCTGTAACTAGAGTACCGATTATTGATTTTAAATAAGCGAGTGATTCATCTAGATTCATGTCAGAAGGACTGTGGGCATTAACCTTGTGAATAATCTGACCATTTTCTATTTGCCCAATGCGAATGTTGGTTCCTCCTAAGTCTATACCTAATATCATATTTTTGATTGAGTTTTAAACAAAATTAAGAAAATCAACTGTGTTCATTTTATGTATTTTGCGTATAAATATCCTCATATTACGCAAGTTTCGAATGTGCCATTAAAGCTAAAAGGAACGAATCTTCGCTCGAAAAAATCAGGTTAGGATTTGGGGTGGCAGGCATTATAAAAGAAAGTATTGGATGATACTAATTCTACTTTAACAGATTAGAAAAAAGGCTCTAAAATATTGATTTTCTTTGATTTAAATTTGGTTAAGTAATTGTTTTTTAGTATTTTAGAGGCGTCATCGAAGAACAAATCTATCGTTCCGAGCTATGTTTAACACCACGTAAAAAAAGTAATACATATGGAAAAACACTGGCCTGGTTGTCCCGGAGGCTGAGTGAACACCTTGTCCCGTATGAGTCTATATTTTGTAACCGGACAAAGAAATTTTTTGATAAAGCAGAACATTACACGAAAGGAATTGTGCAAAGTCAATTACGCAACATTGAACGTATCAGTGAAGACCTGAATGTCCACTACCATCAGATGCAACACTTTATTACCGAGTCAAAATGGGACAAGCGCGAGGTTATTGATCAGGTTTCCAGAGAGGTAAGCTCGGTATTGCCCAAGCGGAAGTTAACCGGGTTAATAATTGACGAAAGCGGCTGGGTGAAGAAAGGCGATAAAAGTGTTGGTGTTGGATGGCAGTACTGTGGCAATGTGGGCAAAATATCCAATTCGCAGGTTGCCGTGTTTGCCTGCCTGAGCAACGGTGATTTTGCTTCAATGGTCGATGCCCGGTTATACCTGCCACAAGATTGGTGCGAGGATCCGGAGCGTTGCGAGGAAGCCGGCATCCCCGAAGGGAACAGGGCGTTCAAGACCAAACTGGAATTGGCCGAAGAAATTATCCGTCAACAAGTTCAAAACGGGGTTTCGTTCGATTTTATCGGCGGCGATGGCTATTACGGCAACGATGCCAACCTGGCCCGGTCAATCGACCAAATGGGCTATGTTTATATGCTGGATATCCACAGCGACCAAAAAATATTCATCGACCAGCCAGAGCTGTTCCTTCCCGAACGTAAATCAAACAGAGGGCCCGCCCCAAAAAGGCTCAAAGCATCAACACCGGACATGACTGTAACCAAGTACATGGAAAATCTTCAGCCCGGTGATTGGGAAAAGATCAAGGTCCGCAATACAACCAAAGGGAAACTGACTGGGGAGTATCACTTTGCAAGGGTATTCATTTGGAACAAAAACATCAACGAAATAGAGCCGCGGATGCTGGTCATTCGAAAAACAAAATCAGCAAAGAACACGATTGAAATAAAATATTCGTTCACCAATGCCAATCTGGAACAATACACACACCAAGCCTTGGCGTACATGCAGGCTCAGCGGTTCTTTGTTGAACACTGCATCAAAGAATCCAAGCAAATACTGGGAATCGACCAGTTTCAGACCCGCAAGTGGCTGGCGTGGCAACATCAGGTTGCTTTGAACTTTATGGTTTCTTCGTTTATACTCAAGGAAAAACTACGAAACTTCGAGGAACTTCCGCTGCTTTCGGCCAACGACATCAAGAAATGGTTCGTCTTCAAGCTCTATAAAGAAATGACCGAAGAACAGTTTTTTGACCAAATGCACCAACGTCACAAAATAAGGCAGTGGGACATAAACAATTCATATCAAAGATTTTAAATGTGTTAAAGTAGAACTAATTCTTTTTAAAGCACAATTCGAATACTAACCGGTATAAATCACAAAAGCAGGATTAAAACCTTTTGTGATTTTAATCTGCTGTTGTAAAATAGAACTTAACTTATTTTACAAAGAGGCAAAGCAGGGATATAAATTCGTTTGCCGGGGGAGCAAAATTTTATTGTTTAATTAAGTATTAGTACAAATAACGACGAAAGTGACTACCTAGTTCCAATTTAAGTTGACCACCATGATTTTCCATCAGAAAAAGAACTCTTTTTTAGCTGTTGAGGTTAAACAAATTTAAACATCTTTACTGTCTAATATATTCCTTTTTCTCCCTATTGATTTCCCCATTAACTCAATCCGGTGTGACCGGTTGTTCCGGTCGTCAAACTCGGCATCAATCATCATCGATGTAAACTGGTCGATGGTGTAGTCGTCGGTCTTGCCGGTTTCAATGGCAGTTTTAAAAGCCTCATGCATGCCATAAAGCTTCATCTGTTTCATTTTACTGGGTGTTACTTTATTCATTTTAAACTCTTTTTTTTGTGATTACTGATAATATTTATCGCCTCTGATGTTTTTATGAAAAGGGAGTTCCTGCTCCTGTTGCGTGGGGTCTTCCACTATTTTATCTAATCCCCGCTTTAAAATGTTGTCGATTATTTTGTAGTTGAAGACATGGTGATTGAGTGTCCTTTTGCAGGCGTTGCTGAGCCTTTCGTTTCTCACTTTCTTTGCAAACAAAAGTACCCCCATACAGCTTTTATAGGCTTGTTCGGGGTGTTGTTTCCGGTCTAAAAGATGGATGATAAACTCTTTTACCGGCCCGTCTATTGTTGCGGCCCAGTCGATAAAACGCTGGCGTAGTCGGTAACAAACTGGTGGGTCGATGCTAGATGTTCTTTTACGGTGGTATACCTGTAGGGTCTCGGATCGCGTTTATGCAGGGCTATACGGATGTATTTGTGATAGACCTCTACAGTACTTTTCGTAAAAACGATTTTTACTTTTTTGCGCAGGTACTGGTAAGGTACACTGTAATAATGTTTGTCTTTGCCAAGCGATACATGCCTGTTTTGCATCACTGTAACCATTGCAATTTGTTTGATCTCGTAACGTTTAACCGGAAGTGGTGAGAGTTTGTGTTTTTCGTCTTCGTTAAACAACTCAAGGCGTGATGTGGGCGCCCCGGTGAGTTTTGCATTGTTGTGCTGTTTCAGATATTCCCAAATGGCTTCATTCAGTTCTTTTAATGAATGAAAAGTTCTTTCACTGATGGGTAAATGCGCCGGTAGAGTATTTTAACGGCCTCTTCTACCAGTGATTTGTCACGTGGTCTGTAAGCTCTTGCCGGCAATATGGTCGTATCATAATGCTCGGCAAAATCATGAAAGGTTTCGTTTAGTGTTGGCTCAAAACGGCTGCTTTTGGTTACAGCCGACTTCAGGTTGTCGGGGACAATAGCTGCAGGTACGCCTCCATAAAAATGTAGAACGTTCTCCACCGAAACAATAAAATCCTCTTTCTTTTGGCTCATCGAAGCTTCGGCATAGGAGTACTAGCTTGCACCCAGTATAGCGACAAAAAACTGCACTTCCTTCACTTCCCTGGTTTCCCGGTCAACAATCTCAAGTGTCTTGCCTGCATAGTCAATAAACAATTTGTCGCCGGATTTATGGTTCATGTGCATGCTCACCTTTTGTTTCTTGGCCCACTGCTGATAATGGAAGCAGAACTGGGAGTAGCTGTAAGATTTGGGATGGCCATCAAACAATTCCTGCCAGAGAAGTTGCAAGGTGACACCGGGGCGTTTGAGCTCTTTTTCGATGTAACTAAACTGGGAAACTAACTGGCTGTACCGCTCATTGATTTGTTCCCTGTTAGGCCCGGCAATAGCGCTAAGCAAATCGCTGTCGCTGAGATTGGCAATCTCTTCAATACGTAAGCCGCTTAATTTGAAACCACTCACATATTCCCCGGCACTGCTCTTGCTGATGCCAACTATCTTGTCAGCCTGTCGGGAGCTTTGCCCCTGGGAAATAACTAATTGCAATAATTCTCGTACTTTTTTCATGTCTGTTTATCTTGCTTTTCCTTTATTTGAAAAAGCAAGATAAACAGACCTAATTTAGTGTCCGGATGTTTCCGGAATCACTGTCCGGATAATCCCGGAACAGGTTCCGGATGCTTCCAGAATTTGCAGGTGGTACTGATGGAGGAATTGGGGTCAAAATGAGATCAATTCGTTCCGTATTCAACAGTGCAATTAAAAGAGGCCGAATAAAAGAAGATCTTTATCCATTCAAATTTTATAAAGTATCAAAGCTCAAGGGTAAGGGAATCAAGAAAGCCCTAAACCTCGAGGATATCCAGAAAGTAGTACAACTGGATTTAAGCGAATATCCTACTTTGATTGATACAAGAAATTATTTCATATTCAGCTTTTACACCCGGGGAATGAATTTTGCTGACATGGCATCTTTAAAATGGAGTGATATTTCAGATGACCGGATTTATTACACCCGTTCCAAAACAAAAAGGAACTTTCAAATCAAGATAAGTAACGATTAAAATTTAATGTCGTATTTGAGACCAAAATTATTCAAAACGTACGACAAGCGTTCTTTGAGATTCTGAAAACTGAGATAAGCTTCAAAAGGCAACCATTGATATTTGATTCTCCGCCACAGGATTTCTATCAGGTTCAATTCCGGAGAATATGGAGGGAGGAAATAAATCAATAGATCATTTTTTCTCCACTCTTCAATTTTTGCCATGAACTTTTTAGATTTATGGATCGGTGAATTATCAAGTATGACAACAGTCCTTTTAACTATTTGCCCCATAAACTTATCCATAAAACCGATGAGCTTATCAGAATTGAATGTCGTTTCGTTCACTTCAAAAAACAGTTTGTTTTTGCGGTTCATCAAGCCCACAACATTTAGGAACTTTCCTTTGGAAGCGGGTAATAATATCAGGTTTTCTTTTGTTTGCCATGCGTATGGCACATTTGGTGTAAGTCCAAAATGACTTTCATCGCCAAAATAAAGATCTATGTAACCGCTATCTTCCAATTCTTTAAGGCTTTTTATTTGTTGCTGTTTAAGTTCAAAGTCATTTTGGTTGCGTTTGCTTTTTAGCGACAGCCGGGCCCTCTTCCAGATATAGCCCAGTATCTTTTAAAAAATTCTGCAAAGTCTTTTTGCAGATTACGATATTGTGCTGTTCCTCAAGATAGGCCAATACATTTTTTAAGTTACGGTTGTGTTCTTTTAATTGCTTCTCAACCTCTGGCTCAAGGCCTTTTAGCCGGGTCTTAACTCCTCGTCCGGGTTGGATGGGAAGAGAGTCGAGACCGTTTTTCGCCCAGCTGTCAAGCCAACGTTCGATGGTTCTTCTGTTTACATCAAAAATGCCCGAAAGATCAGTGATCGTTCGTCTTTGATAGGATAAAAGCAGACAATGGCTACGTTTCCTGACCGTATTATCAGTACTGTTCTTTTGAAGCTTCTCGAGTGCTTCTATCTCTTCCTTTTTTAGTGATACATATCTCATAATGAGATAAATATAGCTATTTTATTGCATTAAACCTACAAAATACGACATTATATTATTCTTAATACTTATTACCTCCTGTTCAGGACATTCTCAACTTTTATAAAGGAAGAAGCACACCAACGGATTATGTTTTTCCAATACTGCTTGAACAGGAGATGACATTTTCCCACCTAGAGAACCGGAAAAGAAAGGTCCTGAAAAGGTATAATAAACGTTTAAAAGAAATTGCTGCCTTGTGTGGCATTGATAAGCCGTTATCAAGCTATGTTGCTCGTCACAGTTATGCAAACAGCCTAAAACAAAAAGGAATTTCGACCGATATCATCAGCGAATCCATGGGACATCAAAACATTGCGATTACGCAAGCTTACCTAAAAGAGTTGGATAATTCCCTGATAGATGAAGCGATGGAGGTACTGCTGTAATCCTTTCTTGCTGTTTTCCAGGAATATGCTACGCTCATGAAATCTCCAACCTGTAAACACCGCTCATTTTTATTTTCGAAAGATTTTCAAAAGGAAAAGGAATAAATGCAAAAATTGGAGGTGTTGATGCGGGATTGCAAAAAGTTTTAACCGGAGCTTGCGTAGGTTAAGTCTTTTTGTAATTGGATTGTGAAATGGGAAAATTAACTCCTCCGATTTTGGAATGAATGGCATTATGCCGGAAGCTTTGGAAGACCCGGAGGGCTTGTCTTTCGGAAATGAAGGTATTTTGTGACCGGTTTGAGTAGGACCTCCTTTGACAACTTGTGCAATTATGTATCATTCAAACGCTTTTATGATCTTCCCAAAGTTTTTTGAGATCTCTCTTTCACTTGGTATTTCTGTAAATGCCAACAAGGACAACTCTTTTACATATTGGGACTTTAATGTTTTCCAAATTTCATCAAAGTTGTTAAATATTGGGGATTCATTCATTTGCTTAACATTCCAGCCCTGAGGCTCGTTGAAAGCTCTCTGGTCATGGGCAAAAACGGTTCTGAAGTCGTTCATGAATTGCGACGATTCAAAGTAGCTGCTGCAATCTTTGTTATTCAATAAAAAATACAGATCGTAGAAATGGCGGATCTTTCCGGATAATTCATCCAGGTAATTTTCTGCAAATGAAAAACGGATCAATGAACCTAGTTTTTCAATAAAAGTTTGTTTGATGTCCAGTATGTTCACCTTGAATGGTTCCAAACCATGCTCCCTGATTAAATCTGTCCGGTTGTTTTTATAAAGATACTCGCCAATCAGGCTTTGTATTTCCAGGCTAGAATAGAGATACGGGTTTGCAAATGAGTTAATTTCAACGATCAACGTATTGAGATAAGTTTCCTGCATCTTTCTCCTTTGTGTTTTGTGATATTGATAAACAGATTTGCGAAATCTGGAACCTTTGCTTGTTATTCCGTCAACTTTAGTTTCAACAAGGTCCTTTGCAATTTCTTTTTCGACCGTCCTTATTAAGTTTTTAATTGACTTCCCGAAGAATCAGCTACGTCGATAACGGCAATGTCCACATCTTCCGAGAATCGGTTAATCAATTTATATCCTTTTGATAAAGAAGTTCCTCCTTTGAATACAACTGAATCCACGTATCTACTTTCTGAAAGGCGTTTCAACACTAACGAGATCCAGTAGTCCTTCTCAATGAAAAAATCCCTGATATTCAGGTTGTCGGCTGTTTCTTTTATGGCGCTTCTAAATAACTCAGGATGTTGGTGCAACATTATTGAATCCTCCATTTTTGTTTATTTGGTATGAGGTCGCTTGATATGTTTACGTTAAAATAAGTTGTTGCCTTGAGACTTCTAAATAACTTATCAGCCAAATCATTATAATTTAACTTTTCCAGCAGTGCTCCGGTTAGTGAACGGGCCTGGGAAGGATAATTTAGTGCCAAGCTGGCAAATGTCCTGATATCTTTTGGCGAAAGTTCTTTTGTCAAAAATGTTAGACGTTTAAATGACTGGTTGATTGTTGTATCCGGAATGTTTTTGATATAACGAATACAGTCCAGCAATTGCAATAAGTAAATATTATTACTTATAATAGTGCTCCATTGCCTGACAAATTTGATCTTGTATCTTCCTCGTTGAATCTGCTTTTTGTCAAAATTTGTACCTATTTGAATTACATTTGATAGCTGCGTCGTCAATCCTAACCGATTAAAAATTCCATAACCGGTTATATACCCAATAGGTTTTTGATTTTCGAATAAAAGGTCTTTGACAATTTCATATTCATCAGGGTTTAGATTTCCTACTATTCCCTTTTGAGGCTTATAAAAGCGACCTTTTGATAGCCGGTCAATTGTCCCCGCTTTAACAAGACGAAAAAGGGCCACTTTCAATGCACTTCCTTCATTTTGTTCAATGTCGAAATCATCATATCCGAACACATAACCTTCCGGTAATTTTTCAATCTTATTCCTAACTTTATCGGCTACTTTCATACAACTAGTATTCCTCTTCAGAGATAGCAAAAGTAACGTTTTTACGGGTGAAAACGTTACTTTTGCGAATTTCTTTTAAGCTGATATCCTCCGTCCCTGATAAAATCGCCATTATTGGTTGCTGAGACATTAAATCTGGAGGATGAAATTGCCAAATTTATTCAGTCTACACTATTATCAACCACACCACCTCCCCCAACAAAAACACAATCACCACCCATACCAAAACCAGGAACCACCTTGGGATCACTGCTTTCTTTTGCAAAGCCTGTTCATGATCTTTGAGTATCTGCTTCAACCTGTCGGTATCCAGGTCAACCTTTAATTTGGTGTTCTTTAATTCGTCGAGTTGCCTGGCAATTTCAGGGGCAACCTCTTTAATATTTTGGCTGGTTTTTCGAAGAACTTCGGTTTCTTCAGTCAGGACATCCAGTAACTTTTGTTGTGATAAATTTTTCCTCATAATCGGAATCCTCTTTTTTTGTCGGGTATGTTTTGCTGCTTTGTCTTTTGCGATTTGGTAATTCTTAGATTTTGCAGGATTAACTTCTGCAAATTGGCGGCGCTCAATGCTCTGTGAACCGAGCTGGCTTTGATCGATTCTTTTCCTACCTGGAACTTCAGCCCTACCACTTTGCCGTTCGAGGCTTGCTTCAAATGAGTTGTCACACCTTCCTGCTCCATCAGCCGGGCATATTCAAAAATGTCACCCGGCTTCAACGGTAAGATCTTGTCATGGGCCTGTACGATGACCCGTCGTAACCTATTTTCTTTTGCCAGCTACACCTGTCGCGCCGTTGTCAGGTTCATTTCCCGGGCGATTCGTTCGGCAACACGCTGCGCCTTTTTACCAATGTAGTTGTCCTTTCGGGCCTTCCCTTCCATGTTGATCCGGTTCACAAAGATGTGAAGATGCTTATGGTTTCTGTCTTTATGCACAAACGAAATACTCTGGTGATCCGTAAGGTTCATTTGACTCAGGAACTGGCTCGATATCTTTATAAAATCTGACTTTGTAAGCTTGGTCCCATCCTCAATCGTTGGACTAAGCACAAACGAAAACGAATTTCGCTGACACCGTCCATTCAGGTTTTGGAAAACCCGGAATTCCTTGGCGATTTCGGTTCCGGTTTCACCAACAAGCCGGTTGCGGCAGATCTCTTCAGCCTTGATCTTGTTCCTCGCGTAATTGACCGCATTGGCAATATGCGATATGCTTTTGGCTTTCCCGATCATTGTTCAAATTTTTGAAGGTGCTGTTTGATTAGGGAAATGACTTCCTGCAATTCATGCAAAATCATCTCGTTCTTGTAAAAGTGCGGGCTTTTGGCCAGGTTCGAGATCAACTTAAAGTTCCGGTGATAGGCGTGGAGGTTTTTATAAACCTCGAGCTCCTGCGGCGAAAAACGCAGGGTTACTTTTTGATTGAGGGCAGCACGCCGGGCAAATTCACTGGTGCTCAGTCCGGTCTCTTTGGCGGCCAGGGCTACCGCTTTTTTTTCAATGTAGCTGACACGAAATGAAATGTATTGTGTTCTCATCTTTTTACAAGTTTTTGTCATTAGGAAAAATCGAAGATTTTTCTCCCTTTGCGAGTTTAGGAGCAAAGCAAGATGGTCTTGTGCAACAAAGACACATCTTGAAATAGCTTACCGCAAACCTGTGCGAAACCGCCTGCGACTGGTTATTAAAAGTTCGTTCAGATCCTTTTTTGATGCATAAACCCCGGACAGATCCACACTGCCCTTGACCTTTTCCAAAAGCTTTTGAGTAGCCTTCTTTCCTGAAGGATCATTGTCCAGGTAGAGGCAGGTTTTGGAGTAGCTTTCAGCAGTCGGTACGATCCGGCCGGCAAAAGAGAGGGAATTCAGGATCAAAAAATCAGACTTCAGCGGTAAGCCGGGATACAGGGTCAGCAGGCTGAAAAAATCAAACATCCCTTCGGTGACCGAAAGCATGGCTTTTGATCTTGAAAACAAGGAATAACTTTTGGGAGAACTGGAATTTTTATAATACGGGTTTCGGAGCTCCCAGCCGCCAGAAACATTTTGCAGGCCAATGGCAAAATAAGTTGAACCTTTTAACGAATAATACACCTGCCGGGCATACCTGGCTGCCTGGTGTGGATTTACATTCCTGGAGTTAAGGTAGTTTATCAGCTCCGGATGTTTCAGGGGAAGTACTTTTTCTATTTTGATTTCATCTTTCGGTTTCAACACGGCAAAAGAATTTTGCTGTTGAAAAGAGAAAGATGGAATATCCCTGCTCAGAATGGACAAGGCCTGTTGAACGGTGCAATGATTGTTCATTTCGATGACCAGGTCAATGACATTTCCGCCCCGCCCCAGGCCATGGTCATACCACCGGGTCAGTGGCTTGGACACTTTAAACGATGGGTGGGTTTCGTTTCGAAGCGGGCTCAAATACCAGGCTTCCTTATGGTTTTCACGCCGGGGAGAAAACCCGGACTTTTTCAAAAAACCGGTGATCAGAATATCACGTGCCTGCTTGCATTGTAGTTTTTCCTTTTTCATCAGTAAATAATTTGTTTTTTAATGGTCTGATGGAACTCACATGTTGCTGAAAATTATTTTCATTCGTGTTTGTGTGCGGAGCAACATGTTCGTTTCATTAGCAGTGTTCTCCCTATTTTTTTGATGATTTGATGAGATACCCCCTAACTCTTCTCTCTGTCAGTTATTTACATCACATCATTTTCTCATCAATTCATCAGTTTTGATTTTCTGGTATTAAGTAATCCTCATCACTTTTCATTTTGATGAGCCTTTGATGAGGTTTTGATGAGAGGTTATCTTATTTATTTTCAGCAGCATAATCTATTCTCTCATCAATTCATCAAAATTTTCAAGTAAAAAATCCTTTTTCACGGTATAAAAGCGGCCGGTGCTGGGTTCCCGGGTGATATCACCTTTATTCCAAATGGCAAATTTTTCATAGGTAAGTGAGTTTTCCTTCGGGCTTAATCGCCATTCGTTTTTCAGCAACCGCCTGATTTGGGTCAGGTCGGTTTTTACCCTGGTCTGGTTGACGGCGTACATGGCATCTAAGGGACAAAAATCCAGTTCGTCCAAATCGTATTTTTCCATGCATATCAGCAGTTTATTGGTCCAATCCGAATTGAACTGGCTGCCGAAACTATCGTTTGTCAGGTAGGTCAGGTTGTTTTCGAAGATGGTTTTCAGCCACTTCAGGAACGTGGTTTTTCCTGTTGATCTTTCCTTTGACACCAGGCACAGGATCGGCAAAATCTGAACGGGCTTTTGATACAACAATTGCAGGTAATCCAGGCCCAGTTCAGACTGGCTTCCAAAAATGTGATTCAAAAAACGCAGGGAAACTTCAATCGTACCTTCTTCAGATTTATGACTGAGCGGCGAATAGCGGTTATAGAAACCGGAGCAAACCTGTTTGAAGTTGGTGTGGCTGGGAATACAGGTAAAACCGTCATACTTAGAAATTTACCCGATAAAATCCTTCCTGTAGTCCTGTTTGATGGTATCAATATTCCACGGCACAAGGACCTGGTTGAACTCACCGGCAATGGTCGGTGCGTTCACTTGTTTGAAGTAGGAGGTCCCAACCCGGATGTATGCTACCTTTTCCATAGGCTACAGGGATTGCCCGAATTTCCTGTTGTGGGAAAGGGCCTGGTTAAAAGCATCCTCTTTTTCCAGTTCTTCGCGGGAAAAGCCCATCAGCCACTCATCGATGTCTTTTTTGTAGAAAAACTTTTGGCGGATGTTGGCATTGCTCCCTGTCGGGATGAGTTTCTGGCTAAACAACTTGTAGATTTTGCTTTTCGAAAGCCCGGTGTCCCGCGAGAGATCTTCGACATTGAAAACCGTTTTGTTTTCGAATAGCAGGCTTTTGATCTGTTTGAGTTCATTTAGAACTGCTTTTGAAATAATCGCTTCATTTTCCATTGTTGATACTTTTGATGATTACTCATGTTGCCAGGTGCCAACAAATTGTCATCAGCGAATATAGGCTCGCATCTGCCTGATCATCAAGAAAGTATTTGCAGTTACGGGGTAATTACGGGAGAAAATAC
>CAXXES010000003.1:0-379738 GCA_963677175.2 uncultured Sunxiuqinia sp. | reverse complement strand
TTTGCAGTTACGGGGTAATTACGGGAGAAATACCGTCTATTTCCGAAGTGCTTTTTTAAAAGGCTCCAGGTTATTTTGGAATTCCTGTTCCTTTTCATTGACCAGTTCCGAAAACCGGGAGTTAAAACTGGCCCGGTTCACTGGTGATCCATTCAAGGTGAAGTTGGCCTCCACAAACCGAAAGAGCAATTCCTTTTGTTCCTTTTTGAAATCCCTGATCCCGCCAACAATCAGTAAATGAATAACCCTTAGAAGTTTTTTATAATCCGCTGCAATCCGGTTGTCAGAAACCAGTTTGAAGTCGATTTTGCTTTTGGGATGGAGGTTATTGAGCACAAGGTTCAAGTTCTCATGGTCCGTTTCCGAAAAGCCCAAGTCCGAAATGAGGATGCCATTCATATTGGAGCGGGTGAAATGAAAGCACGAGTTGAGTTCATTGGCTTGTAAACGTTTTGCTTCGTAATATGCTCCCATTAAAACCAGCAGGATGAAGAACACAACGCTTAACCCAATGGAATACATAATCGCTTTTTCGTCCGGATATCCCAGCCCCCATAACACCGTCAAGGATATCACCGTCAGGAAAATCCAAATAGAGATGATCATGGAGGTATGGTTTCGAAGAATCCTATAGTAAAGCAGCTTCCTGATCCTTAAATCCAACAGGTATAGAATCTGCCCGGCTTTGCGTATTAGTGCATCCATTTTCTGTTTTCTTTATTTTCAACAGCCCTGGTTACGAAGGATTAAACTTAATAAATAAAACAAATGCAGTCAAATGAAAATTGTACAGGGGGTTTGGGTTGGTGTGATTTGGGGTGAATTGGATGGGGATTTGAGATTGATGAGAAACGATGCAAATGAGAACAAGTACCTATTTCCGTTCAAATTGAGGAGAAGGAAATTTTAAGAGTAACCATTCATCGCCCAAAACGGCAGCGAAAACTTGATTCTATGATCAGAGGTAGATGGACAAAAACTTCTGGTGAACACAAACGTCGTACGCAACATCATCTCCTCTAATGTGTGAATTGTGTAACTTTTTCATGAAGTTGAGTAACACTTATCCTGAATATATTGTGACCTTTACACAGACTTCTCAAAAAAATAATTTGAAACTCTACATCAAATACATGGTAAGCAACCGCTGCAAAATGGCGGTAAAGGAAGACCTCAAAAGGCTTGGACTACATTTCATTATGGTCGATTTAGGTGAGGTTGAAATTATGGAGAACATCTCCGAAGAACAACGCGAGCAGGTAAAAATTGCTTTGCTCAATTCAGGATTTGAGCTGATGGACAGTAAACGAGCTGTTTTGATTGAAAAAATTAAAAATACCGTCATCGAAATGGTTCATCATTCAGATCAGTTAATCAAAACTAACTTTTCCAACTTCCTAAGTGAAAAATTAAACCACGATTACACCTATCTTTCCAACTTATTTTCAGCAATACAAGGAACGACCATTGAGCAATTCATTATCGCACATAAAATTGAGCGAATTAAAGAATTGATTATTTACGGCGAGCTGAACATGACTGAAATTGCATGGAAGATGAATTACAGCAGTGTGGCCCATTTATCCAATCAATTTAAGAAAATGACCGGCCTTACTCCTTCGCACTTTAAAAAATTGAAGGGTCAAAGACGCAGTCCGATTGAAGATATCGGAATTTTATTGGATAACGATGGCGCTAATAACTAACAAAATGGAACAAACGAGGTCGCACCAGTCACAATACGCCAGCAGCTTGATCGAAGCCAGTCGCGCGCCCTTGGTTGTGATCAGCCCCAAGGGAAAAATTACTGACATGAACTAGGCCCTGGTTAGCACGACCGGGGTATCGCGAGATGAGCTGAAAGGAACCGGATTTCTCGATTATTTCACGGAGCCTCTAAACGCCAATCAGTTTTATCAGGAAGTATTTGCAAAAGAATCGGTTGCCGATTCGCCATTAACGCTTCGTCACGCCAATGGTAAACTGACCGATGTTTTGTTTAACGGTTCGGTTTACAAAGACGACCAGGGAAATGTGCTGGGTGCGGTAATTGTTGCCCGCGATTCGACCGAGCAAAAACGAGTTGAAAATGAGCTAACCGAAGCCATTGTATTTGCCGAACTGGCCGTTGATATTGCCGAAGATGCCAAATTAAAAGCAGAACATGCCACACAGATTGCCGAAAACGCGGTGAAAGCCAAACAGCAGTTTTTGTCGAATATGAGCCATGAAATCCGCACGCCCATGAATGCGATTATCGGCTTCACCAAAGTATTACTCAAGACCGAAGTGACTGCCAAACAAAAGAAATACCTGTCAGCCATTAAGCTGAGTGGCGATGCATTGATTGTGTTGATCAACGACATTCTGGATCTGGCAAAAGTAGATGCCGGAAAAATGACTTTCGAACAAACCCCCTTTAAAATAGCGGCTTCTGTTTCGGCCATGCTTCATTTGTTTGAAACAAAAATTCACGAAAAAAATCTCAGCCTGGTCATGGAGTACGACCAAAATATTCCTGAAGTTTTGGTTGGTGACCCGGTCCGCCTGCACCAGATTATTTTAAACCTGGTGGGCAATGCAGTTAAATTTACAAACAAGGGGAAAATCACAGTTGACGTAAATTTACAAAGCGAAGATGAGAAAACAACGACCATCCAATTTTCAGTTACCGATACCGGAATTGGGATAGCCGAAGAAAAACTGGAAAAAATATTTGAGAACTTTCAGCAGGCGACAAGCGGAACTTCACGCATTTATGGTGGAACCGGCCTGGGCTTGGCTATCGTAAAACAATTGGTTGAATCACAAGGAGGAACGGTGACCGTAGAAAGCACGGTTAACAAGGGCTCAACATTTAGCTTTACGCTAAATTTCCTGAAAACCTCCGAAGATGCTGAATTTAATTCAGCGGTCATTGAGTTGGACAGCGAACTTGAAAATATAAACATCCTGGTTGTTGAAGACATCGTACTCAACCAACTTCTGATGCGAACCTTACTCTATGATTTCGGTTTTGAACTCGATATTGCCGAGAACGGAAAAATTGCCATTGAAAAGCTTCGGGCTAAAACCTACGACCTTATTTTAATGGATTTGCAGATGCCCGAAATAAATGGGTTTGATGCAATTGATTACATCCGCAACACGATGAAATTGCAACTCCCGATCATTGCCTTAACGGCCGATGTGACCACTGTTGATCTAGCCAAATGTAAAGCCATTGGAATGGATGACTACATTGCCAAGCCAGTGGACGAACGCTTATTGTACAGCAAAATAGTCGCATTCCTTAAAAAACCAGCTCCCCAAAACCTTAGCGAATCGCAAGCAAAAATCATTGATGAAGTTATCGTAAACAGCTGTATTAATTTAGAATACTTAAATGGCCGAACCAAATCGCATCCGAAACTAATGATGGAAATGATTTCGGCTTATCTGGAACAAACACCATCCTTAATTTCAAACATGAAAAAAGGCTTGATCGACAAAGACTGGAACCTGCTGTACGCTTCCGCTCATAAAATGATCCCTTCTTTTTCAATCATGGGCATAGGAGTCGAATCCGAAAACCTGGCAAAAAGGGTTCAGGAATATGCCAGCACACAGCAACAGACAGGAGAAATACCGGGGCTGGTAGGGCAACTCGAAACCGTTTGCACGCAAGCCTGTAATGAATTAAGAGTAGAGTTAAACCGGATAAAAAACACCGCATCATGAACAAAAATAAAATAAAACTTTTTCTGGTCGATGACGATGCCGTGTTCCTGAAACTGTTGCAAATAGAATTCATGGAGCAAGCCAATTTTGATATCGAAACCTTTGCTACCGGTCAGCTTTGCATCGAAAGCCTGTCACACCACCCGGGTGTGATCATTTTAGATTATAATATGAACGGGGTGGAACCCGATGCCATCAACGGGATGGACACACTGGATGAGATTAAAGCATTCAACCCGGATATTCCGGTGATCATGTTGTCTTCTCAGGATAAAATTGATGTAGCCATCAACTGCATGCACCACAAGGCAACTGACTATGTTGTTAAAAGCGAAACTGCCTTCCTGCGGCTAAAAAAAATCATCTCAACCATTTTGGAAACCAAAAAACTCGAAAGGCAATTAAACTGGTACATGGATCGCATGTAATCAATTTCAGCTTTTCAATCTATTAAAAACCTCTGTAATACAGAGGTTTTCTTGGTTGCATCAACAGGTATGCAATGTGTGAATGATGTAATTCTTTTCCAAAATTGTGTAATGCTTTTGGGCTTGAATTCGCTGACCTTTGAAAGGTGAAAATACATTCACAAATTAAATTCATCAAAATGAAAAAAATAACACTAACCTTAATGATCGCGTGTCTGGTACTTTTATTTTCTTCCGCCCATTTGAGAGCCGACACAGAAACCGCCAAGATTCCAAACATGGTGGAAACCGAAACAAGCACAACCGAGACTGTTAATTCAGCAGAAGCCAATGCCCGCATCGATCGGTTGATGGAAATAAAAGTCATGGATATATCAACACTTACGGCTTCAGAAAAGCGGGAACTTCGAAAAGAAGTTCGCACCATACGATCTGAAATGCAAGCCAATGGCGAAGCTACGGTTGCCGATAGCCGAAACGGTGGAATTTACCTTTCTGCAGGAGGAATAATCATTGTAATATTGCTGCTTATCCTGTTGCTTTAAGCATTGACGTGAAAATTAAAAATTCGATAACCTTGAAAAAATAATCATCATGGGAAATTTGCTTTATATCGTTGCTGTTGTATTAGTCATTTTATGGCTGATCGGAGTTGTTGGCTATAATACTGGAGGAATCATACATATTTTGCTGGTTATTGCCCTCATTGCTGTAATCTTTAGAGTGATTCAAGGACGAAGGGTACTTTAAGATGAAGAACTTAGGAATTGTACTTATCGTGCTCGGAATATTGATGATGGTCTATACCGGATTCAATTATGTAACGAAAGAGAATGTTGTTGATCTAGGCCCGATTCAAATCAACGCCGAAACGAACCATCCGGTCCAATGGTCGCCAGTAGTTGGCTTAGTGCTAATTGTTGGTGGCATTGTTGTGGTTGCTGTTGATAAGAAGAAATAGCTAAAAACAGCTCTAAAATCATTTAATATCAAATTGAATATCCGTTTTATGTCATAATCCTGTAATTCCAGCTATCACAAGCCTGTCGAAAAGGTTGATGTTACCCGCTTAAATCCCGAATACTTCACCCCGGTTGAAAACGAGAAAGGAATAACGGCATACTCTGCCATTGTATATTCCAAAGCTCTTGGTAGAAACATTTTATTGGTTGTCGAAGAATTTCATATAAAAGGAAAAACAATCTACCGGCTTTTGTTTTCAACCGATACCATGCACGCCCCCATTGATGTGATCAACATTTATCACACCCGCTTCCAAATAGAATTTGGATTCCGCGACGCAAAACAATTTTCAGGACTCGAAAACTCGCAGGCAAGAAGTGGAAATAAGCTTTACTTTCATTTCAATACCGCCTTGACCACGGTGAATATTGCCAGGGTTATGCAATTGAGCAATACCGATACCAGGGAAAACTCATTTTCAATGGCAACATACAAAGTGCTATTCCACAACAGCTTAATGTTGTCTCGATTTTTTAGGCTGTTCGCCATTAACCCGAACTCAATTAAAAATCATCAGCATGTCAAAGAACTATTGAATTTCGGCACAATGGCCGCTTGATTATTTATATTTTTTTGAACGAACTATTGTTATTATCTATTCTAATTGTAATTCTTGTTGTGGGTGTTCTTTTGTGGATCATCAATTCGTTCATTCCAATGGATCGCAAGATCAAACAAATCTTCAATATTGTCGTTGTGATTGCGCTTGTAATATGGCTTCTCAAGGCGTTTGGAGTGTTTACTTACCTGATGAATGTTCAGATTTAGAATCACACATTTCCAGGGCAAAAAGAAGAATCAATAATCTTAAAAGAATCATTGGTGCCGCAGGGCCAACGCATGACTTTTGAAAAAATCAGTTTTTGAGTGGGGTTTGTTCACAGGTTATCAACATGAATCCGGGTTTAAATTGTGAAAACCAAATTTTTTTGAATGTTTGTTGATATGTCCATCTTTGAATGTCAATAACTTGTCCTTCCCGTGGTACAGCATTCAGCCAGTAGTTTCCCAGTTTTGGTGGAAAACAAGATACTATGGAAACATCATTGCACAAACACTTTTCAGGATTGAACGATCCAAGAATAAAACGAAACAAGAAGCACCTGTTGTTGGATATTGTTATCCTGGCCATCATTGCAGTCTTATGTGGGGCGGAGTCGTGGGACTCGATCGAGTTGTTCGGGAAAACCAAGGTCGATTTTTTAAAAACCTTCCTGAAACTACCCAATGGCATCCCCTCACACGATACGATCAACCGGGTTTTTTCGATGCTCAATCCCAAAAAATTTGAGAAGCTGTTTGCCCAATGGGCCGCTTCGCTGAAGGATAAAGATATTGATCTGGAGTTGATTGCCATTGACGGGAAAACGGCAAGGGGATCAAAAGACACTTTTCACGGCCAGTCTCCGGTCCACTTGGTCAATGCCTGGGCCGGCTACAACGGGCTGGTGCTTGGACAATGCAAATCGGAGGGGAAATCCAACGAAATCACCACCATCCCTTTATTGCTGGAGATTCTGGATATCAAAGGCTGCATTGTAACCATTGACGCTATGGGCACACAAACCAAAATAGCAGAAGGCATTGTGAAGGGAGAAGGCGACTACGTGCTGGCCTTAAAAGGGAACCAAAAAGAATTAAGGGAGGAAACCGAAAGCATTTTCCGGGTGCAGCAACCTGATTCAATTCACGAAGTGACCGAAAAAGGACATGGACGGATAGAAACACGCAAGTGTGAAGTGATCAACGACCTGGAGTTTTTGCACGGGAAGGAAAAATGGGAAGGACTGTCAAGTATTATAAAAATTACCACCCAACGGATTGTCCGTGACAAAACCGAACATGAGACCCGTTACTACATCAGTAGTTTGAATACCTCGGCTGATCGTTTTAACCAATATATCAGGATGCACTGGGGCGTGGAAAACTCATTGCACTGGACACTGGACATGACTTTTGGGGAGGACAGCCAAAGAAAGAGGGCCGGGATGGCAGCCCAAAACTTTGCCCTTGTCAACAAAATTGCCCTTAATATATTGAAAAAGAACGGTTCCAAGGGAAGCCTCAAATCAAAAAGGCTCAGGGCTGGCTGGGACAACAAGTTCCTGCTGAAATTAATCACAAATTAAATGCGTTGACCCTGATTTGTGCCGGACTTCCTGTTCTTGAAATAGGTGAGAATGAACCAAACACCCTGGGCAACATATAAAAGCCAGCTTCGAAAAACGGGAGCTGGCTTTTGCATGCAGATTTACTTATTGTCCCGCCGAAACAATACTCCAATACTGAGTCTGTGAATTGTGTAACTTTTTTACATAAATGTGTAACGCTTGTCAGCTGCAAGAACCCCACCTTTACAATCTGGATCGTGCACCATTTCAATGTAAAAATATGACAGACATAACAACTGACGGTAGCTGGGAAAAGAGCAAAGACAAGCTCAGGCTAAAATTTGAATCGTTAACAAACAATGACCAGGTACCTTTGGAAGGTAAAAAAGAAGAAGTGATTGCCCGGCTTCAACTGAAGCTTGGTAAAACAAAAGAAGAATTGGAGAAAATTATTTCGAAACTTCTCTGAATAGCAATTAATCAATTTGAATATTTTTTATGCTAATAAAAAGCAAAATGAAAACATTAAAAATTAATTCCGCAACACGAAAAATATTTCTGGGAGTTTTCTTGATCATGTTACTGTTTTCGATTGAATCACAGGCTAAGAAATATAAATTCTTAGCTTCATCAGTTGTTCCAGCGGCACGTGGTTTTGGCAAGATCACCAAGGATAACAATTAGAACTACGTCATTAAAATGAAGGTAACAAATTTGGCAGAAGTCAAACGATTGGATCCCTCGAAACTTTCTTATGTTATTTGGATGGTTACTGACCGTGAAGAAACAAAAAACATTGGGCAGCTTGATAGTTCTTCAAAGTTCATGTCCAAGAAACTACTCGCATCTTTCAAAACGGTAACGTCATTTACTCCAATCCAAATATTTATTACAACCGAAGAGATGAAGTGGACGTTCAGTATCCCGATTACCAGATTGTTTTGACAACGAAACAATTCTAGTATTCATTCGAATCAAAAGATATCACAAAATAGGAGAATTAGAATCATTACATCATTAAATAATAATAACTATGAAGTCAGAAAATGTATTATTAAGTGTGTTGGCAGGCGCAGCCGCCGGAGCGTTGACAGGAGTTTTATTCGCACCACATAAAGGTACAGTTACACGCAAAAAAATAGCAAGACAAAGCGGAGCTTTAACCGACGAGGTAAAAGAAAAAATCAACGAATTGCTGGACGATCTTTTGGAACGGTTTGAAAAGACCAAGGAAAGTGTTTCGGAATATGCGGATCAAAAAATGCACAATTCGAATTCTGCAAAAAAAGAGGCGGCATCTGTTTGAACACAGAAAAAATTACGTATACAACAACACTTGAGCCCGTAACTGAAAACAATAAACATGAATTGCTTCTACTTTATTGATTTCAGTATGCGGGCCCATTTTTTTTATTTGAATAAATACCGCCCAAAAAATGATGGAAGAAAATATTAACTCCATAGAATCGCTCATCGAAAGAGCGACTGACTACGGAAAAACAAGCATTGAATTGGCTAAGCTAAAAGCCCTGGATCAAATGTCACATGGCATGTCATCATTGGCGTCTAATGGGCTTGTCCTGGTCATTGTTTCGCTCTTTGCGCTTTTCCTGAATTTTGGTTTAGCCCTTTGGATTGGCCACATGCTGGGCGAAATTTATTACGGCTTTTTTGTTGTAGCCGGCTTTTTTGGGATGATGGCAATTGTGGTCTATTTCTTTATGCGGAAATGGATAAAACAGACGGTTGGCAATTCGCTGATTAAACAAGTGCTAAAATAAATCCTATGAACCCGATTACGACAACAGAAGCGCTTCAAGATGCCATTCGTACCCTGGAGGCGGAACATGCAGCCAAAGGCCAGCAACTAAGGGAGCAATTGCTGATTACCTACGACAGTTTCAAACCGGTCAACCTGATTAAAGGAGCATTGTCCGAAGTTACTTCATCGCCCTCGTTGGGCAATAGTATTTTGGGAACGACCATCGGACTGGTTTCCGGATACCTCTCGAAAATGATCGTCGTTGCCGGATCAGGCAATAAGATGAGGAAGCTTTTAGGCCTAATCCTGCAGTTTGGTGTGACCAACCTTGTCGCACAGCATGGCGGCACGATTAAAACAATCGGGCAGTCTGTTCTTGAGCATTTTACGCACAATAAAGAAGCAAATCAGGAGAAGCCGTGACAAATCGCGAAAAAATATTACAGCTTCCGTTTTACGCAAAAGCATCGCTCATTTTAATTGGGCTGTATGTGTTGATTAGCATGCTATACATTGGGCGCAGTATTATTGTCCCCTTGGTTTTTGCGGTCATTATTGCGATTGTGCTCCATCCGGTCATCAACTTTTTTTCGCGGATGGGAATCAAGCGGGTAATTGCCATCATCATTACGATATTTCTGACCTTTCTGGTTATCGCCGCCGCCGGGGGACTCATCATATCACAGGCCAATAAATTTAGTCAGTCCTGGCCAATCATGGTCGACCGGTTTAGCGACCTCATCAACCAGGCAATCTCTGCTTTATCGGTTTATGCCGACATAAGCCCGGCAGAAATTAACGCCTACATTGAACAGGGTAAAGATGAAATGCTCAATCTCGGAAAAGCAGCCATTGGCGATACAATAGTAACCATTGGAAATACGATCATGGTAATGCTTTTGGTGCCTGTTTATGTCTTCATCATCTTATTTTACCATTCGTTGTTGGTCGATTTTCTTCACCAGGTATTTGGCAAAAGCGATCAGGCGCAGGTAAGTGCCATTATTTCTAAAACCAAATCGGTTGTCCAGCGCTACCTTGCCGGGCTAATTATTGAAGCAGTCATTATTGCGGTCATGAATTCGGTTGCATTGCTGGCACTGGGAATTGAATATGCCATTTTACTGGGGACTATAGGTGCATTACTGAACGTCATTCCATACATTGGAGGGCTGGTTGCTGTGGCTTTGCCGATGATTGTTGCGTTGGCCACCGAGACCTTCCGACATGTACGCGGTTTATGTGTTGGTGTTGTACTACATTATCCAGTTGATCGACAACAACTACATTGTCCCGATCATCGTTTCCTCGAAAGTAAAGATCAATGCGCTGTTTTCAATCATTGTGGTTTTTGCCGGGAACGCCTTATGGGGAATATCTGGCATGTTTTTGTCCATCCCGCTGCTCGCCATTGTCAAGCTTATTTTTGACCATGTTGAACCTTTGAAACCCTGGGGTTTTTTACTGGGCGATACCATGTCTTCCTTCTTAAAAATAAAACCAATTTTCAAGAAAAATAATACCGCCTCATTGGACAAAATAGTGTAGACCGGGAAATTCCCGGTTCTGCTTCGCGTTTTGAATCGATCAGCAGCGGGAGGGCGTGACGAGCAAGCCTGAGATGCCGGATTAAATGGTTGGCAGCGAAAATCGAAGACCATGAGAATTTATCGTACATTTATGTAATTTTTAAGTTCAAAGGAAGGGACAACACGTGCAGGAAAAACTGACAAAAACAAGCAAGCAAAAGACCACTGATTCGGATATCAGCTTATTCCCAATTGTTGGTATCGGGGCGTCGGCCGGCGGACTCGAAGCTTTTGAACAATTCTTGGTTAACATTCCCGAAAACAGCGGAATGGCCTATATTGTTATTCAACATCTGGATCCAACACAAAAAGGGATGCTGCCCAAACTGCTTCAGCGGGTTTCCAAAATACCTGTTTTTCAGGCCAAAGACCGGATGACTGTTCAGTCAAACTGTGTCTATGTTATTCCGCCAAATAAAAGCATGTCGATTTTGAAAGGGGTGCTTTACCTTTTTGAACCGGTGGAAGCAAGAGGGCTTCGCTTACCTGTTGACTTCTTTTTCCGATCGCTTGCGCTCGACCAAAAGGAACGAAGTGTGGGCGTCATTCTGTCGGGAATGGGATCTGATGGAAGCATCGGACTCCATGCCATCAAAGAAAATAACGGAATCGTGATGGCTCAAGACCCGGCCACAGCTAAATTCGACAGCATGCCCCGCAATGCGATCGATTCGGTGATCGTCGATATTGTGGCCCCTGCCTCAGACTTGCCCAAAAGGCTGCTGGATCTTATTCGGCATATCCCCACACTTCATCCTGACTTGTTCAGCGAGAGTAAAGACAAACGTGCACTCGATAAAGTGATTATTCTGCTGCGAACCCAAACCGGAAATGATTTTTCGCTTTACAAGAAAAATACCTTGTACCGGCGCATTGAGAGGCGCATGAGCATCCATAAAATTGACAGGATCAATTCGTATGTGCATTTTTTACAGGAGAATCCTGCAGAAATAGACATTCTTTTCAAGGAACTGTTGATTGGCGTGACCAACTTTTTTCGCGACCCCCACATCTGGAACAAGTTGAAGGAATCTATTTTGCCGGACCTGATCGCCAACACAAAAGACGGATCAACCTTGCGGGCCTGGGTAGCCGGATGCTCTACCGGGGAAGAGGCCTATTCGCTGGCCATCGTTTTCAGGGAAGTGCTGGAAAAAACCAAGAAACATGGAGGCATTACCTTACAGATATTTGCGACCGATCTGGATGAAAATGCAATTGAAAACGCCCGGAAAGGACAGTTCCCGGTCAATATTGCCACTGATGTTTCTCAATCGCGCCTGAACCGGTTTTTTATTAAAACCGAAGATGGCTACCGGATCAACACGGAGATACGCGAGATGATTGTGTTTGCTCAGCATAACATTATTATGCATCCGCCTTTTACCAAAATTGACGTGCTGACTTGCCGCAACCTGCTGATCTACCTGGACACTGACTTGCAGAAAAAATTGATTGGGTTGTTCTTTTACAGCCTTAAGCCCGATGGGCTGATGCTACTCGGCAGCTCCGAATCACTGGGCACTCAAAGTTCACTTTTTACCACCGTTGATTCAAAATTGAAACTTTATAAACGTTGCGCTACCAGCTTGACACCCGAACTGATTGATTTTCCATCATCATTTTCGCGAGCAAAAAACGGCGACACCGAAAATGAAATGCCCGCAAAAATGCCCGCAAATATTCAAACACCTGCGGAACAATTGTTGCTGCAGCAGTTTTCGCCGCCTGCTGTTTTGGTCAACGAAAATGGCGACATTGTGTACGTTGGCGGACAAACGGGGAAATACCTTGAGCCCGCTGTTGGAAAAGCAAACCTGAACATTTTTGCCATGTTGCGCGAGGGTTTACGCAATGAATTTCCGATTGCTTTTCGTAAAATCCTTGCATCAAAGGGAAAAGAAATCCTGCACCATATAAGAGTGGAATCCAATGGCAGTTCGCAAACCCTGGATCTTACCATTCAATGGATTGATAAGCCCGATCCGTTGAGGGGAATGGTGATGGTTGTTTTTACGGATGTGCACAAGATATACAGCAGTAAGCAAAAGCCTGCCCGAAAAGCCGTCGACGCAAGTAAACAGTCAGATTTGGAGAAAGAATTGCGACACATGCGCAAAAATTTGCAGGGGACGATTGAAGAGATGCAGACCTCGCAGGAAGAATTGAAATCTACCAACGAAGAATTGCAATCAACCAACGAAGAGCTGCAGTCGACCAATGAGGAATTGACCACCTCGCAGGAAGAAATGCAAAGTTTGAATGAAGAATTGCAAACCGTGAATGCCGAGTTGCAGTCAAAGGTTGACGATTATTCGAGAATGGACAACGATATGAAAAACCTGCTTAACAGCACCGATATCGCGACCTTGTTTCTTGATAAGGAACTGAATATTCGTCGATTTACGAACCAGACCACCAAGATTTTTAAACTCATAAAAAGCGATATAGGCCGACCATTTACCGACCAGGCTTCGGATCTTAATTATCCTGATCTGGAGGAGGACGCGCGCGAAGTTTTGCGCACCCTTGTTTTTATGCAAAAACAAATTTCGACGAAAGACGGGCGATGGTTTTCCATTCGCATTATGCCCTATCGCACTTACGACGACCGGATTGACGGCCTCGTCATCACCTTCATCAATATTTCCGATCAAAATCAGCTGGAAGCTAAATTGCTGGAAGCCGAGAAATTGAACCGATTGCTGCTGGACTCGGTTTCGGATGTCATCATTAAACTTTCACCCGAGTATAAAATCCTGGAGTTCAACCCAAAAGCAGAACTGTTTTTTTGTAAAAGCAGCACGGAAGTGGCTGGTCGAAATTTTATACAGCTATTCATTCCTGAGTCGACACAAAAAAAGGCTGAAAAAGAACTGAACAACTTGCTTGGCGAACCAAAGAATGGCAAATTAAAGGTGCGGGTTTTGGCAGCCGGTAAAAATAACCCAACGATTGAGTGGTCCGTAAACATCATACTCGATCAACAGAAACTACCTGTAGGAATAATGATAACGACTAAAGAATAATGTGATGCAGAACGAAGATCCGGATTTAACCGACCGCAGAGCGCTGCGCATGAAAGCCGAAGAAAAATTGCAGCAAAAACAAGAAAAGGCCAGGTTTGAGGACATGAATGCCCCGCAGCTAGTGCACGAGCTGCAAGTACACCAGATTGAACTGGAAATGCAAAATGAAGAATTGCGCCAGGCTTATGAAACAGCCGAATTAGCCCTGGAAAAATACACCATGTTGTACGATTTGGCTCCAATGGGTTATTTCACACTCGATAGCAGCGGCAGCATTTGTGAACTGAATTTCACCGGTGCCGACCTGTTGGGAGATAAGCGTTTTAAGTTGATAAACAGCAATTTCAAACTGTTTGTTTCCGAAGATTCGCGACCCGTGTTTAACGATTTTTTCAAACGGGTTTTTAGCAGCGCGGCCAAAGAATCGTGCGAGTTGATGCTTGGGTACGACAATAAGCCGCTGTGCCAGGTATACATGGAAGGTATTGTTACCGACGATAATCAGGAATGTCTGTTGTCGGTTGTCGATACCTCAGCATTTAGAAAATAACGATATACCCATGCGATATGGCATTTGGTGCCCGAAAATAAGTACATTTAGATCAGTATTTAGGTTGGGATTGTAAATAACTTAGTTAACCTAAAGCCAGAGCAGGATGAAACTTCACATCAGAAATATGGTCAGTAATCGCTGCAAGATGATCGTGAAGTCGGAGCTTTCGAAGCTGGGACTTCATTTTATTCTAATAGAATTGGGTGAAGTTGAAATTATGGAGAACCTCAGTGCTGAAGAGCTGGCCCGACTAAACCTAGGTCTGAACGAAGCGGGCCTTTCCATCATCGAAGATAAAAAGGGCATCCTGATTGAGCGCATAAAGAATATCGTGATCGAGTTGGTTCACCATTCCGAGGACCAAATCAAGGTCAATTTTTCAGATTATTTAATTGGAAAGCTAAACTACGATTACACATACTTGTCCAACCTTTTCAAAGAAAGCCAGGGAATCACGATCGAACATTTTTTGCTCTCTCACAAAGTAGAGCGCGTAAAAGAATTGTTGGTTTACGACGAACTGAATGTCACCGAAATAGCCTACCTCATGCACTACAGCAGCGTAGCCCACCTGTCGAATCAATTTAAAAAACTGACCGGGCTAACCCCATCACGCTACAAGCAGCTCAAGCTTAAACGCGACCCACTCGAAAATATGTGAATCTTGTAACTCTTTACTAAAGTTGTGTAAGCGTTTATCAGATCAGTGTACCTACCTTCGGATCAGTGAAGTTGACCATGTATCACCAAATTTTAATCATATGAAAAACATACTATTTGCAATACTTATTGCAGCTATTGCGGGAGGTTGCGCGATGAACCTGGTAACAGGTCGCAACCAGCTGAGCCTGGTTCCCGAATCGGAATTACAGTTGATGGCATCGAGCCAGTACGACACATTTTTGTCGGAGAATAACACTTTGAATGCCAGCAACAGCAGTGCGACCATGGTAGACCGTGTTGGTGCGCGTATTGCCAATGCTGTTACGCAGTACTATAACGGCAAGGGACAAGAATCAGTACTGGAAGGGTACCAATGGGAATTCAACACGGTGGCCAGTGACGACGTGAATGCCTGGTGTATGCCCGGAGGAAAAGTGGTTGTTTACATCGGCCTGCTGCCTGTTACCCAAAATGAAACAGCGCTTGCCATCGTTATGGGGCACGAAATTGCCCACGCTATTGCCAAGCACGGCAGCGAACGGATGAGCCGCGCCATGGTCCAGCAATTGGGAGGAGCCGCTTTGGAAGTCGCTCTATCGCAAAAACCACAGCAAACCAGCGATCTTTTTATGATGTCGTACGGTATTGGCAGCCAGCTTGGAGCCATGTTGCCTTGGTCTCGTCAGCAGGAAACCGAAGCCGATCAATACGGATTGATATTTGCCGCCATGGCCGGATACGATCCCCGCGAAGCGATTCCTTTTTGGCAACGCATGTCGGCAGCAGGTGGAGCAAAGCAACCTGAGTTTTTAAGTACCCACCCGTCGGACGATACCCGCATGAGAAAGTTAAAACAGTTTATGCCGGAGGCCTTAATATATTATTCAGCAAGCAAATAAGTCGAAAATAATACTACCAATGGTCGAAACAATGATGGCCTTTTACAGCAGACTTGGCACAATTATTACAAAATAATATTTTATTAAGAAAACAAAATGTATCTTTGCGCCAGTATTTATTATTTATTACAACTATTATGAACAAAGGAACAGTGAAATTTTTCAACGAATCCAAAGGTTTTGGATTTATCACAGACGGTGCATCAACTGAAGAGTATTTCGTACACGTATCAGGATTGAACGACGAAGTAAGAGAAAATGACGAAGTAACTTTCGATCTTCAAGATGGCCGCAAAGGATTAAATGCCGTAAATGTTAAACTTGCATAGTTTATAATTATATAAGACATTTATTACTCAAAAGCCGACTCAATTCAATTTGAGTCGGCTTTTTGTTTGTGTCAAACTCCGGATCAGGCGATATTGTTAGGGTCGAATCCAGACCAAATCGTTTATGGAGCATTAAAACCCGAGCTTAACACCAATAGCCGTAGGTGAACCTACGGAAACCGATGGATGACCCGGCACGACAGAACCCTGAAAGGGTTAGACAATAATAGCCCCGGGTGAAGTGAAACGGAACCCGGGGTTGAAATGCGCGACATCAAACAAGGCGCAACCACTCAGTATCTGAATGCTCCCAGCCAGCATGCGCCGTATCGCAAAAAAGTTTGTCTATTCTCAACGCTTCTTTGTCCTTATGCCGGACGGGCACATCCTTTTTCATTGATAAAAAGAATGCAAAAATCTAAAAAATTTCATCCTTCCACCCACAACCCAACGCCGGCCCGGCCCAAATTTTCGGCCTGCGCTGCTTTCGCCTGAAGGCGAAGTGGGGGACTTAAGGATCGAGGCTTTTCCGTTGCTGTCATTCTTTCTATTGCTTAGAGAAACGTCTCGTTCAAGTGAAAATTAAACCTCATAGACTTGTATTCCTTTATCGAAACAAGACGGGTGCTGGCTTCCCAATTTCAAAATCCCAAAACCCGAAATCTCCCGTTGAAAATGAGTTGGTCTTGAAAATATTTTGCCCAACACCAGGAATTTTAGGATAAAATGAAAGGGAGATTTGAAACGAATTCATAACCAGGTTTTCATTCTTGATTAAAACGCCTATACCCAATTGCGAATAAACTGGGCTGTTTTTAAAACCCATTCGTTCGTTGCCAAGCATTCCCATCGAATAGTTGAGAAAGGGGCCAAATTTGAAGCCAATAAAATCCCACGGAGCATACGACTGTGTTTGAACCGTAAATAAAAGTCGGCTGGCACCTGTCAGCTCGCTACTGCGGAACCCTCTCAGCCCAAATTCCTCATTGAGCGTCAAGCTATCCAACGACAAGGGGTTTATTCCAACAGTCAACTGGGGTTTTACAAAATGCCTGAATTTCCACCGCCCAATTTCGATCAATCCTGTAAAATAATTGACATCCAATTTAATAACTCCCTGGTCGGCATGCGATGCACGAATGAACGTTCCCAATTCGATATTGGAACTTAAAAACCCCCACCAGAAATAGTCACCTATGGAAACACGTCCACCCAAATAAAACCGGCCAATCGCGTTTTTGTCCTGGTAACCTCCGGTCAGGTTGTACACCCTTCCAACCGGCACATCTTCCGTGGTCCCATATTTAAAAATGTATTTGTCCTGAACATACCTCCGCTCGGAAACGCCAATACTTCCCAAATAGAAATTTTCATCTGAATGAAATTGCTGCGGATCAAGCGTTGCTTCAGGTTTTTCAAGATAACGAACACGTAAAAAGCGGATAGTCGAAATAAGATTTGTACTCCGGCGATAGGCTGTATTGCTTCTATTTAGTTGAATGGCACCTCCCACCCAATAATCCTGAGCGTTAAACTTAAACCGATTTTGCCTGTAAAGATTATTGTCCGTGGAGATTGAATCATCGCCGAATTGTTGCATCAGCTGAACCCCGGCAGCCCATCTGGTGAAAGGCGAAAAAAACGGCCGCTCAATCGTCAGGCTCTTGTTGAAATAACGGTCACCGCGAACAGCGTAGTTCAAGGTTGCGCCAACGTATGTGTTTTTGATGTTCGGAATGGAGTAATTGGTGAGAAACAAATAATCGTCTTCGGTATAGTTTCGGGCAATCTCATTTTGAAATTCGTGGCCCAGCCCTAAAAAATTTTCATCAGTAAAACCAATGGTGGTGCGCGAACTTGACGTTGAAAAGCTGGGAATAATACTCCAGATATCCAATGCGCGAATATAAATATCGACTGAATCGGAACCCGGTGATGCCGATTCCATAAAAAAGGAAACGTCGCGGATGTACTTTCGGCTGCGCACCAATCGTTCTGATTCTATTACCAGCAGCGAATCAAAAGCCTGGTTTTGATGGATCAGCAACAGGTTTTTAATCGTGACTTCATGAGATTTGATATGTAGTTTATTTCCGGTTTTCGACAGCCAATTGAACGATGCATCAATGGTGTCGGCAATGGAAGTGCCAAACGGATCGAGTGTTTGGATGGTGATGTTCCTAATGATTTTCCCTTCAAAGGCACCGTACGATTGTTGAACCTGCCTCGCATAAACTTGCTTTCCGCCTTTGCTTTTTACAGGATCAGGTATAGCAGGCTTGAAAAATAGCCGATACATAAAGCGGGTAAATTTGCCACCTTCCGAATAGACTTCATTATCTTCATAAAGACGGGTTGAATCTTGTTTTTCGGGAGTTTGCAGGGCAAATGCAGAACCACTGATGGAAACCGAAACGATGAAAAGTATGAGGAGATTTCTGAACCACATAGGTGTGCTGTCATTTTCGATGTCTTATGGAACCTCGTGCTGCAACTCCTCAATCCGCTTCTGTTCCGCCTCTTTTGCTTTCTTTCTAAAATATCCCCTGAAAAGTATATTGTGCTTCAGCGCTTCCATGTTTTCATCCAAACCCTTGGTACTGTTTTTAAGGTTTATAATGGTCTGGTCAATATTATTTGAAGTGACCGTATCATTAATCAAGCGGCCCAACGTGCCTTGCCCGGTATTCACTTTCACCATAATGTCTTCGAGTTGTTGTGTCGAACCTTCGGCATTGTCCGCAGTTTCCTGGAAACTCTCCATAATGGCAGATACGTCGCTTCTGGCGTCTGTGATCATCTCATCCATTTCTTTGGAACTATTCTTAAAATTCACGATGGTATGGTTAATATTATCTGCAATAATGGTATCGTGTATCAAGCGGCCAAGTGTGCCGCGCCCGCTGTTTATTTTAATGGCAATCTCGGCAAGTTGCTTGGTAACAATTTCCACATGTCCTGATGTCACTTGTAAACTGGAAATGATGGCATCTGTTTCAACCGGCTCAACCGATGCAAGTTGCTGGTTGCTTTTAACCAGAGGAGAATCTGCGCTTCCCTGGGTGATAATCAGCAAACGGTCGCCAATCAAACCTTCGGAACCGATTGCCACAATACAGTCCGATTTTATAAACTGCTTAATCTCCTGCCGCACCAATAGATTAACCTGTACCGTTGAATCGTTAATGATGCTGATGTTGTCAACCGTACCAACATTGATCCCCGAAAAGCGGATGTTGTTTCCAACCTGCAGCCCACTGACATTATAAAAAGTAGTTGTCAGTTTAAAAACCGGGTTGAACAGGTTTTTTTGTTTGCCGATGATAAATATGGCGAGTACAAATAGCGCCAGTCCGCCAGCAACAAACAGCCCTAAACGGACTTTGAAATTTGATGAGTGATTATCCATGGTGCTGTGATTTTAATATTATTTGAAAAATGATTTGATCAGCGGGTCAGTCGATTTTTCGAAATCTTCTATCGTCCCTTCCGTATAAACTTCACCGTCTTTTAGCATGATGATCCGGTCGGCCGTGGCACGCGCACATTCAATATCGTGGGTAATGATGATGGACGACGTTTTGTATTTTTTCTGAACCTCGTTAATCAACTCGCTTATTTCATCCGATGTTACCGGATCAAGTCCGGTGGTGGGCTCATCGTACAGCATAATCAGGGGATCAACAACAACGGTGCGTGCCAGGCTAATCCTTTTTCGCATGCCGCCTGAAAGTTGCGATGGCATCTTGTTCAAAGCATCGGCCAAACCCACATTTTCCAACGCCTCAATTACTTTTTCGGAGATTTCTTTTTCATTCAGGCCCTTTTTTATTCTCCGCAAGGGAAACTCCAGGTTTTGTCTGACGGTCATGGAATCATACAAAGCACCACTCTGAAAGAGAAAGCCAATTTTCTTTCTTAACTCGCTCAATTCTGCGGTGCCCAATCTGCCCACTTCTTCGCCAAACACATTAATTATTCCCGCGTCGGGATTTAATAAGCGAACAATACATTTGATCAACACAGACTTTCCCGAACCTGATTTGCCCAATATGACCAGGTTTTCGCCCTTGTAAAGATTTATGGAAACGTCAACCAATACCTGCTGCGTGTCAAATGATTTTTTCAGGTTAGTGATCTCAATAACCGGCTCCTTGCTTCTATTTATTATTGGCGAAGGAGTTGCAATTCTTTCTGTTTGAACGGTGTTCATGACATTAACATATCGGTAATTTGTACTGCAATCATATCTGTAACAATAACCAGCAGCGAAGCCAGCACGACGGCCGAATTCGCAGCTTTGCCCACACTTTCGGTTCCACGCCCTGCATTGTAGCCTTTGTAAGTACCGACTAATCCGATCACTGCACCAAAGAAAAATGTTTTTACTACGGCAGGTAAAAAATCGATAAATGCAATGGAACTAAATGCTTGGGAAAAGAACAAGGAAAACGTTACATCGCCTTTAATATTCGCTCCGCCCCAGCTTCCCAGGATGCCCATCAAATCGGCATACAGAACCAGCAAAGGGATCATTAAGGTGGCTGCCAATACCCGTGTGACCACCAAAAACCGCATGGGGTTGGTCGACGAAACTTCCATGGCTTCAATCTGCTCAGTTACTTTCATCGATCCCAGCTCCGCCCCCATACCCGAACCAACCTTCCCGGCACAAATCAGTGCGGTAATCACCGGCCCCATTTCCCTGATGAGCGAAACGGCAACCATTCCCGGAAGCATGGATACCGCCCCAAAATCGACCAATACCGGCCGCGACTGGATGGTAAGCACCAAGCCCATGATGGCTCCCGTAATCGAGATAAGGGCCAACGATTTAGACCCGATTTGAAAACACTGCTGAAAAAATTCTTTCCATTCAAAATGACCGGAAAACATTTCCCTGACAAGGCGAGCCATAAACAGTGAGACATCGGCAACATCTATTAAAAAGCGGCTGAATATCCCTGTTTGCTCCAGCGTCTTTTCGCTAAGCCTGGTCATGGACTGCTTCGTAGCATCACGCACCTTCGGAATAACTTTCGGAATGACTTGAATAATAGGAGTAAACTTTCCCATATCAATTTTTAAGTTAGCGTATAAGTTGCCGTAAAATTATGCTTACTGACTCTGTAATGTGTTACATAATTAGAACAATCTATTACATAATTCACACATCATGAAAAACGAAACAACTGACAATTAAGCGATTTGCATAAGCCTATTGAATCAGGCACTTTGCAAATGGAATTAATTATACTGAAATGGGGTTAGCCCCTCTTAACTGCTGGCATTCCACAAATCTGTTCACTAAAGTGAACGGCAATTAATACTTCAACACCAGTTTTGTCGCTTATTTATTGCCGTCTTCATATTTCGAAATTCAACAACAACACAATCAATTGAATTCAGATCAGGCCACCGGATAAACAAAAAAAGAAAACCGTCCCTTTTTGGGGGAACGGCCTTCTAACACTAACCTTCACATAAAAAACCTAACTCAAACCAAATCTAAAATCGATAGCCTAATGAAAGACCAAAGCCTGTATTTTTTGCTGTTGCCTGATCATCCGAAGAATCTTCAGGAATAATATTCAGCATCCCGAACTGGGTGTCTAACTGTAGAAACAAGCCACTAACCGTTTCAAATCCGGCAAAAATATTTGCCCCTGCATCAAACTCATTATAGTCCACACCGCGCTCAAACGTTGAAGACATGCCTTCAACCACTTGTTTGCCACTGATGGCATAAGCAAGGTAAGGCCCAAATCCAAGCATCAAGAATCCGCGTCCCAAGGCAGCTTTGTAAACCAAGTTCAAAGGCATTTCAATATAGTTGATCTTAATTTCGTCGGTGAATTCGCTGCCCAAAGCGGTATATGTGTCTTTGGCACCTTTCATCGAATACATCAATCCGGGTTGAAAATAGAACTCCGAGGCAATCAGGATCTGGGCACTAACCCCAGCGTGATAACCTAATAGCATGTCGTTTTCAAGTTTGTCACCGCTCGACAGCTCTCCGTTCAAATTCTGGAAATTTATTCCACCCAATATTCCAAATGATACATTGGATCTTTCCTGGGCAATTGCAAATGATGCTGAAAACGCAAGAAGTAATACAATTAATACGAATCTACTTTTCATCTGTTTATTTTTTAAGATTGTGACCTTCAATCATGAATTTTTCCTTTTTTACTGAAAACTGCCACTGAAAACTGCGACTGTAAACTTCCTCTAGCTCCCTGCTTCTTTTTCCGCTTCGGCCTTCATCTTTTCGTTGGCTGTAATCAAAAACTCAACCCTACGGTTTTGTGAACGACCATCGTCGGTGTTGTTGTCATATTTCGGAGCCGTTTCGCCCAATCCTTTAATACTTAACCGGTCATTACTGATACCTTCGCTGGTAAGATAAGCGGTCACTTTACCGGCACGTTCTTCCGAAAGATTGCGGTTGTATGCTTCGCTACCTTTGCTGTCGGTATGTCCCTGAACTTCGATATCCGTATCCGGATAAACATTCAGCACTTTTACCAGCTTATCCAGGTTTGTTTTTGCATCAGCCGATAGGGTTGAACTGTCAAATCCAAAAAGAACGTTGCTGCTGAATTCAACAATGATCCCCTCGCCTACGCGTTCTACTTTTGCATCGGGCACGTTCTGCTCTATTTCCTTGGCCTGCTTGTCCATTTTATTGCCAATTACAGCTCCTGTAGCACCCCCAACAGTGGCTCCTATAATTGCTCCAAGACCCGTATTTCCAGATGCCTTACCTATAATAGCCCCCATCGCTCCACCAGCAACAACCCCAACAGCTCCACCTTTTTGTGTTTTATTTAGCGACGCGCAACCGGAAAACAAGAAAGCTGCACTGAGCACGAGAACCATTATTCTTAACTTTTTCATAGTAAATGAATTTAATTTTTTTAATGTCATTAATTTTATAGCAACAAAGATAGACTTGTCATCATCAGGATTAGTTACATAACTTTAGATTAGTTTTACATGATTCACGTATTTAACGCCTCCAATGATCTGACCAAACGGGGAACTCATAGAGCTTTTTCAATCCTGGAATAACAAGAATTCGCTCGCCGACAGGCTTTGTATTTTTTTCGCATTATGATTTAAGTTCTCCCGTTCTGCATGAAAGATTCTGACTGTTTTATCCGAGTGCGGCAGTCGTCGTCAGCAAGCAGATTTTTCTGCGGGCAAACGGGAGCTGCCGGATAAGGGTAAACCTGCAGCAAAAATCAGCAGGATCGGTGGAGACTGTTGAAGTCGCCTAAAGCGTGAAATCAGTAAATAATGTAATTTTCTGCCGAAATCATGTAACATCCGTTACAAGTGAAATATTGATCTTTGTATACTATATAATCACTTAAAACCGTCAAACCAAAATGTGGATATTATCATCAAACTACGGACTCTCCGATGAATCGGGAAAACAAGTAAACCCATTATCAAAAGAGGCATTAAGGGCATCGGAAGTCCATTATCGGCGACTTTTTGAATCGGCACAAGACGGAATTTTAATTCTTGACGCTGAACCCGGCAGGATTGTCGATGTGAATCTGTTTTTAATCGATTTGCTGGGCTATTCGAAAGACGACCTTGTGGGAAATTGGCGCCTTTCGTGACATCTATGAAAATAAAGTTCGATTTGGTGAATTGCAGCAGAAGGAATACTTACGCTACGAAGATCTTCCGCTTGAAACATCGACCGGATGAAGAATTAACGTCGAGTTTATCAGCAATGTTTATATCGTGAATGACTACAGAGTGATTCAATGCATCATCAGAAACATTTCGATGCACGAAAAAACGGGGAATAGCCAGTAATTGAACGGCAGTAAGCCGGACAGACCGAAGGGCTAAATTAAATTTCATCAATTATGAGCAACAAAAGTGTATTAGAGGAGTCGAATCGAAGCGGTAAGGGACTAATAGCCAGTAATGACGAGTTATCAGGACTACTAATCGTCCTTGCGGTGCAAGAACCAGTAGGCGAGGTTTTTAAAACAGGAAATGGGTTTAAAGCCATTGAAATTTGCCGCCGAAACCCTGCCTTGAGTTTGATCCTCATGGACATCAACCTATCCGGAAAAGACTGTTTCGAGATTTGCCGCCAAATAAGGACATTCAACCAAACGGTGATTATTATTGCACAAACCAAACGAGCACAGGCCAGTGAGCGCAAGAAGCCGGATGTGATGACTATATTCTGAAAACAGCAAAAAAAGATGATTTGATCAGCCTGATTGTCAAACATCTTCAAACAACCGGGAAAAAGAAAACAGCATTACAGGATGCCAACACAACAGTAACAAACGCTGACATGTATCGCCAAAAGGCAGAAAATCTATTACTAAAAAAAAAAGCAGCTAAAATCGGAAATAAAGCTTTCCGAAGTCGATAAACAAGAGCTTATTAACGAACTGGAAGTGCATCAGATTGAATTGGAGATGCAAAACCAGGAACTTAATGATGCAAAGGATCGCCAGAACAAATAAAACTTCAATACACCCAATTATGTGGATCCAAAATCTCATTCTTTAGAATTTCAAGAGGTTATCAAACAAAAAATCATCAAGAACAGTATATGCGCATTTTAAAAACGCGACATATCCGCTCTATTCAAAATGTGTTCTATTAACTACATTACAACTTTGATTGATTAATTACTCATAGATTGATTAATTCTACTTTGACAGATTAAAAAAAACGTGCTAAACTGCTGATTTAATGAGGATAAAGCTTGGAAGAATGCCCTGAAATCAGTAATTCCAGGGCATCACAAAAAAACAAACTTATCGTTCATTTCAATGTTTAACACAACGTAAAAATACAAAAAATTATGGAAAAACACTGGCCGCTAGTGTAAAGCGGCTCGGTGCTTATCTTGTTGATTTTCAGGGTTGTTTCCAAAACAAAACTAAAAAATTCTTTGACAAGGCTGAAAGTTATGCCCATGGGGTTTTCATAAGTAACCATCGTAACATCGAAAGGATTTGCGAGGATCAATCAGATTTGGACTATTTCCAGATGCAGCATTTTATTAGCCATTCCAAGTGGGATGAACGGAAAGTGGTAGACAAATCCGCCATTCAAGTAAGTAAATCTCTTCCAAAGCGAAAACTTACCGGTTTAATTATTGATGAAACTGGTACTGTGAAGAAAGGAGATAAGAGCGTTGGGGTGAGCTGGCAATACTGCGGGAACGTAGGAAAGTTAGCCAATAGCCAGGTTGCTGTAATGAGTTGTTTGAGCAATGGTGATTTTGCATCTATGACGGACGCCCACCTTTTCCTTCCGGAAGGTTGGTGTGATGACAAATATCGTTGCGATAAGGCCGATATTCCGCAGGACCTTCGGGTGTTTAAAACCAAAACAGAAATAGCGTATGATATTGTTGAACATCATAATGAGATAGGCGTTGATTTTGACTTCGTGGGTGGTGACGGATTATATGGTAACGACCCGGAACTGGCAAGGAGAATCAATGAGCTTGGGTATGTATACATGTTTGATATACATAAAGACCAACATGTTTTCATGGAAGAACCATTGTTGGAAGTGCCTGAACCTAAACTGGGCAAGGGCAAAAAACCTTCTTTGATAAAACCAGATAAGCAAAGCATTCGAGTTGACAAATATTGCGAGGCATTAAACAAAGATGACTGGGCAGAAATTAAAGTAAGAAAAACGACAAAGGGTACATTGAAAGCATTATTCCATTTTGCTAAAGTGTTTATCTGGAACAAAACAACAAACGCCATCGAACCGAGGCTTCTTGTAATAAAGAAGCAAAAAAAGAAAAACGAAGAAGAAGAGATAAAATATTCATTTACAAATGCCAACCTTGAGCAATACACTCCTAAAGCCTTGGCTTATATGCAAGGACAGCGTTTCTTTGTAGAGCATTGCATAAAAGAGTGTAAGCAGGTTTTGGGATTAGACGAATTTCAAACCCGCAAATGGGTTGCATGGCAACATCAGGTGGCTTTGAATATCATGGCAGCTTGCTTCATTTTGAAAGAGAAACTATTTTGTTTCGATGATTTGCCATTACTTTCAGCATGGGACGTTAAAGCATGGATTTGTTTTAAATTCATTCAGCAATTGCCTGATGATGAAATGATTGATAGAATGTTTGTCAGACATGTAAAAAGACAGGCGGATATCAATAGAGCATATATAAAGGAAGGATTTACGAATGTGTCAAAGTAGAATTAATTTCCTCCAGTTCCCCCGAAAGTGACGATGGAGCAGCTTGGATCATATATCTCCGGATTGCAATAAACGCTCGTATAATACTAATGTTTATCTCAATAGCCCTGGCACTCTTTAAAACACTCGAAAGCATAGCCACTCCCGGTTCAAGGAAAGCATATGAAACAGCACCGCCCAAATAACTTTTAGATGGTATCACATTTTGTGATACCAAATTATTGATCTCACTATCTGCAAGTTCAAACATAAAATCGGGAGGAAAATCTCTCGATATTTCGTCTCACCGCTTGCTTTAAGGCCCTGGTCTCAACCTCGTATAGTTGAGCCAAATCGAAGTCCAGCATGACCTGCTGGCCCCTGATTTCGTGAATTTTGCTTTGAATAACTTGTAATTCCATTATTTAAACATCTTGCGCTGCCATTCAGAAGTAATAAGTTATGGCGAAGGATCAGTTTCATACATTTACATTGCAGAGCAGAGTCCACTAGCAACTCCATATTTACTGCCCATAAATGTACGAATTTAACAAAGATCGGAAGGCCTCTCCATTGCTCAAAGTTCTCTGAACATTTGAGAAAAACTCTGAAAAAGGGACGGCAGTGTCCGGATTATACCAGAATGGCCGTCCGGATGCTTCCAGAATTTGCAAGCTTTACCACGGAGAGAATACCATTGCAGGCCAAAGCCGTGGCGCCGAACAGGGAAACATCGTTTTAAGCGCCAAACGCCAGGGAAGGAAGTCTGAACTCCCGACACGCCGGGACAAGTTATGATTTGCAGGATGAATTGGATGGATAGGATTATTTGTGAACGAACAAAATTACCGGGACTGATCAAAATCACAAGCCATTCGAATCGAGGCTTTCAACCAGCTCCATATATAAAATGGACAGTTTACCGCCCTTGCAGAGATTGGCGCATACCGGCGGGAGCAGTTTGCCGGCACGGAATAAAGGAAAAGATTCAAACTATTTGAGGAATGGAGCAAGGCAAGTGTAGCCCTATATTGCTAGCATTTTCCTTAACCGAGGTGTTTTGGGTACTACACAGCCTGCCTATGTGTGAAACTTTGTGCAGAACCGGGGTTCAGAAACGAGTATGAACCCCAGCGCTGCACAAAGAACACCCAGAGCGTAACACGGAGGATTAACGCTTACTTTGGGACTAAGCATCTTGCCGGGCTATTCAACCGGGTTTATTCCTTTTAAGGTAGGTTTTACTTCAACGATTCCGCCATTTTCGTCAAACTCCAGCTTGTCGATGCATACTTCGCGGTGGAAACCGCCGGCGCGGCCCATTTCAATGCCTTTGGGGCGGGTAAAGCGGTGATAAACCAAATACCATTCATCTTTTCCGGGAACCTGAATGGCCGAGTTATGGCCGGTAGCAAATATTTCCTGCGCGGCATCCTGCCTGATGACAATGTTGTTTTCGGGAATGGTCAGCGTTCCGAGCGGCGAGTCGGAAGTGGCATAGCGCACCTTGTAGTTGGGACTGCGGGTGTCGTCTTCCGACCACATGAAATAATAGGTGCCGTCGCGATAAATCACGTAGCTCCCTTCGCGGTAGGTATTGTCGATGTTCATCAGTTTCATCGTATTTTTTTTGATCGATCGCATGTCCTCACTCAATTCGGCAGCGGCCATGTAGCCATTGCCCCAGTAGAGGTAGCTTTTCCCGCTTTCAGGGTCGGTAAACACGTCGGCATCAATTTCCTGTCCTCCGGTGATCCCTTCGGGTTTGTAGTCGATGAGCGGTTGCCCGCTATCGACAAACGGCCCGGTTGGATCATCGGCCACAGCCAGCCCAATGCGTTGGGCTGCCGTGAAATAGTAGAAATACTTGTACTCGCCATCGATCTTCTTCTCTATAATACAAGGCGCCCAAGCATTGCGATCGGCCCAGCTCACATTGGTTTTCAAGTCCAGAATCACCCCTTCATCGGTCCAATCAACCAAATTATCCGAAGAAAAAACCTTGAAGTAGGTTCCGCTCCAGTTCATAAAGCCATCGCTGGTTGGGTAGAGGTAATATTTGCCGGTCTTTTCGGCATACAAAATATCGGGGTCGGCATAAAAACCTTCGAGCACCGGGTTGTGGTCTTCCGATGCTGAAACCTGGTAAACCACTTCGCCCTTATCGTCCATACTGAAGATGTACTCAACTGCCCCGCCGGAAAAGTCCTGCGCTCCTTTGGGCTGAAAATCAATGCCCGGCCAGGCGCTGAATTCCGGATCGAAAGCAGACAAATCGGTTCCTCGCTTTACGGGTAGATAGATCTTCTTTTCAGCCGCCTTGATCACCACATTTTGCTTTTTCAGCGAAGCGGACTTGGCCTCAACCAGCAAATCATCAAAACGGCCCCACTGGCTGATCAGTCGCTTCAATTCCTTACCTGTAATTGGCATCACCGTTCCGTGGCGCGGGTGAAAGTTCATCGAGATTGCCTCGTCAATCACCAAAAAGTTTTGCAGGTCACTGCTTCTAGTAAACTGGTAGCGGCCACTGGTGTACACGTCATACATCAAAATATATTCGTCCGAATCGATCCGTTTAAAGATGCCGCTGCCTTCAACCGGATGGGTTTCGCAATCCACACGTTTATCGCTCACCAGCTCGTAACCTTCGGTCAGTTGATCCGAAAGAGCCAGCTTAATACCCGGTTCGCCATCTTCCGACTTCATAAACAGGTGGTATTTCCCATTCTTTAGAATGATGTCGCCATCGATCGCCGCATTGTTTGTGGGGCTAAAAAACAGTTGTTTGGGCGCGGCTTCAAGCCCCGTGAAATCTTCGTTGGCAAAGGCATAATAAATAATGTCCGGATCGTCTCCCTGCTTCATCGAGAAATAAATCATGTATTTTCCGGTCGTTTCATCATAAAAAGTTTGTGGTGCCCAAACCCGCCAAACATCACCAAACTCCTCAGGAAAAGCTTCGGGAATATTCACTTTTGACGATTCCCAGGTGATCAGGTCTTTCGATTTCAGCAACACCATGGCGTAGTTTTTCCATCCCATATCGGGCACATACAAATCGGTGACCACCATGTAAAACCAGCCATCGGCTCCACGCAAAATATGTGGATCGCGCACGCCTCCCGAGGTACTAATTTCCTTCGAATCCAGAACGGACTCATTGTTATTCAACGCACGGTAGTTGTAACCATCGAAGCTCACAGCAAAATGAATGGCCTCCTCGCCCGGGCCATTACCGGTGAAATAGGTAAACAGGTAAGCAGAAAGCTCGTCATCGCCTGATTGAGACTGGCTGCATGAACTAAACAGGGCAAGCACAGCAAGCAGCAAGCCTGCCATACGAATGGGGTGTTGTATTTTCTTTTTCATTGAATTCGAATTTTAAAGTTTTTATTGGACGATCAATTTTGTTTCTGCTGACTTCAGCCAGTCTGCCGAGAAATTCAGCTTGACTTCACCCGGAGTTTCACCAAGCTGAATGTAAGCAATCATCCGACCATGAAAAACACGGTGTTTGTTATCGGTGTAATCAGACATATCTGAATTGTTGCTGGCTTCCAAACCAAGCAAACGCGCATCGCCATATAGCTGGCAAGTCACCTCCTCATCCGACAGCATCACTGGGATTCCTGCTTCATCCACCACCTGAATGGTAATTTGAGCGACTCCGCCCGGCGCAACCGCTTCTTCGCCCTCAATTACTTTGATGGCGTATGGCCGTCCAGAAGACTGAATCTCGTATTGGCTGACCTGTTTTCCGCTGTCGTCCATTCCCACAACTTCAAGCTTACCTGGAGCATAAGGAATATCCCAAAAAATAATGCCGGTCTTTTCATTGTAATTCAGGGGTTCGCCCACCAATTGGCCATTTAAAAGCAGCTTAGCCGATGCCGCGTTCGTGTAGCAAACCACCCGGATCAACTGACCTTCGTCATAATTCCAGATTGGCCAGGCATCCATCGACGGTACTTTTTCTTCGTGGGTTTCACCGGCATTTTCGGCCTCCAATTGCGACCACACGTCTTTCATCTGGCTTTGGCTGCCGCGACCGGGCGTGGGATAAGTTCCCAAATAGGCCATCGGCTTTTCCGACCATAACGATTGCCGGAAGTACCCCCGGGGTTTGATAAAGCCGCCAAAATCGAGCAAGCCCGAATAGAAGCCGCGCGATGGCCAGCGACCGGATTCTCCCAAATAATCAATACCCGTCCACAGGAATTGCCCGAAGATATATTCGCGTGAGGTGACCGCCTTCCACGCTTCCATGTCGTGCCGGTTTTCGCTACCAAAAATCACGCGGTCGGGGTATTGCGCATGGTCACGATCATACAAACTTTCGGTATAGTTGTAACCGGCAATATCTAAAGCAAAAGGGTATGCGGTTTGATTCGACATGGCAACACCGGCTAATCCAGCGGTAACAGGCCGCGACTGGTCGTATTGTTTCACTACTTTCACCAGGCGTTTGGCAATGTCCCCCAATCGCATGGCATCGGGCGCATCCTCTTTGTATCCGCCAAAAATAGGTTGGGTAAATCCGGTTTCACCACCGCCATCCAAAACCGGGTGCGAATACGGATCATTCGGATAATCCACTTCGTTGCCAATGCTCCAGGCAAAAATAGACAGGTGATTGCGATCGCGTTTCACCATGTCGGCTAAATCCTGCTCGCCCCATTCTTCAAAGAAATCGTAGGAGCCCTGAAAGCCCGGAACACCAAAATTCCATCCCTGGAGCCACTTACGTTTTGGGAATTCCCATTCGTCAAAGGCCTCATTCATCACCAGCAATCCAAGCTCATCGCACAGCTCATACAAATCAGGTGCCTGCGGATTATGGCTCGTACGAATGGCATTGACACCTATTTCCTTTAAGGTAAGCAAGCGACGTTTCCACACTTCGCGGGGCACGGCCGAACCCAATACGCCGGCATCGTGGTGCAAACACACTCCTTTGATCTTCATCCATTCATCGTTCAACGCAAATCCTTTGCCTGCATCGAAGGTGAAGCTGCGAAAACCTGTTTGGGTGCTAGTTTCATCCACCAGTTCGCCATCGCGGTAAACAGATGTTTTCAACGTATATAAAGCCGGATGATCGAGCGACCAACGTTCGGCTTTACCCACTTTTAATCCGGATTGAATTTTCCCGGATTGACTTCCTTCTACCATAAGTTTATCCGACGTTTTGGCAACAAGCCTCTTGTCAGGTGAAAATAATTCATTTTGAATCGTCAGAACCGCTGACTCGCTGGTGCCATTTTCCACCTCAACTTCAATATTCAGTTGATAGCCTTTTTTCTGCTTTTCGGGCCAGGCATATACTCCCCACTGCGCCAAATGAACTGGCTTGGCATAAACCAGCCACAAGTCGCGGTAGATGCCTGAGCCGGTGTACCAGCGCGAGTCGGCCGATTGGCTGTGATCAACCCGGACGGCAATCAGGTTATCTTTGCCATATTTGATATGAGGCGTGGCATCGTACATGAAAGAGATGTAGCCATTGGGCCGCTTTCCCAGCGATACGCCATTCACGAACACTTCGCTCCGGTTGTACACCCCTTCAAAATAGAGGTACACTTTTTCTCCTTCGTGCTCACCCGGCACAAAAAGTTTCTTCCGGTACCAGCCGATCCCTCCCGGCAAATAGCCCGTGGCACTGGCCAGTGTCGGACTTAATTGTTGCCGGACACTCCAGTCGTGGGGCAGATCAACGGTCTGCCAGCGCCGGTCATTCAGTTCGTCTTGCTCTCCATTTTCTACATCCTGCAGAACAAATTTCCAATTCGAGTTGATCTTTTCAGCCTGTCCAAATCCACCCTGCGCCAAGAGCGAATTGACGCTAACAAAACTTACCAATAGCAAGCAAATAAAATTTAGTTTCATAGTATTGAGTATTAAAGTAGTCGTAGTTGATCTTCTGAATTTGTTTTAGCTCCTATTCCTTCGACTTCATTCGGATGACTGAAAGCGAATAAGCAGGTAACTTGTATTCAAACAGCTCACCGAGCATGATGACACGGCTTTCGGGCCGGGCCTTTTCATCCGTCGGGTCGCCTTGAAGCACGGTCAAAACCCCCTCGCCTTCTGCTATCGGAAGGTCAGCCAGCTTGATCTTGGCATCCACCGCAACCGGCAACAAGTTGGTCAGTTTCAAGATGTAATCGCCTGTTTTGCTGTCGCGAACCAAGGAAGAAGCGACGCGCTTTTTCACATCTTTCTTGTTGTCTGAAAGATTGATTTGCGAAGCGATGTACTGGTCGCCTGCGTTCTGTCCGAACAGTACCTGCACATAGTAATCTGTCGTGGGGAACACTTCGGTGTTGTTGAAATAAATCAGGTCGGGGTTCCATTGCGTATGCCCGTGTTTGGCCAGCAAGGGCGCGTACGAAGTCATGCTCACCACGTCGGCATTGCGTTCCACATTGATCAGGTGCAAGGCATCGCACAAGGCGGTTTCCATATTCAACTTGCGTCCCGGAATGTGCGTGGCATATTCGCCCAAATAAACTTTGGATTTCGATCGGTCGTAACGGTCGTAGTAATCCTGGTTGTTCAGGTACCAGCCCGGCGGTTGGTAGTAATGCTCGTCCACCATCGGCACGTTCAGCTCCGTGGCAAAATCCCAACCCACGCGGTAGTCTGTTCCTTCCGAGAACGGCCCAACCGTGCCAATCACGGTAATCTCCGGATGCTTTTCCTGAATGGTGTTATAAATCATTTCGAAGCGTTCCTTAAAAATATCGGTGATCAAATCTTCATTGCCAATGCCAATGTATTTTAGGTTGAAGGGTTCGGGATGTCCGGCATGCGCACGCAGTTTCCCCCATTCCGAATTTTTGTCGCCATTGGCCCACTCAATCAGGTCGAGAATATCCTGCACATAAGCTTCCATGTCGCACATCGGGATGCCGCCTTGTTGTCCATGTCCACCGGTTGATGAATTTTGGCAAGGCACACCGGCAGCAATCACCGGCAGTGGTTCGGCGCCAATGTCCTCGCAAAACTGGAAGTACTCGAAATACCCCAGCCCCATCGACTGGTGATAATTCCAGATATTGCGGTCGGGCAGCCGGGTTTCGAGCGGGCCCACCGTATTCTTCCAGCGGTAGATGTTGTGCAAACCATCGCCGTGAGCCACGCAGCCTCCGGGAAAGCGCACAAAACGCGGGTGTAGCTTGACAATCGTTTCCGCCAAATCAGCCCGCAAGCCATTTTTGCGGCCTTTAAAGGTTTTCTGCGGAAAGAGCGACACCAGGTCTAGCGCCACTTTCCCGGTAAATTGCGGGATCACCTGCAATCTCGCACCATCAGTCGTCTCCTTAGCAGTGAGCGTCAGTTCCAGCTTTTTCCAGTCAGCGCCAACTGACTTGCTGCTTCCTTCGGCGTAAACCTTTCCGCTGTCATCCACCAAACGAATCAGCAGTTTGCCTTTGGTGCCATCCAATCCGCGGGCAAAAACGGAAAAGTTATATTGGTCGCCGGCTTGTAGCGAAATACCATCAAAACCTTCATTTTGCAAGGCTTCGCCCACTTCTGATATGGTTGATATGGTCAACACCGCATAGTGCTTTTGGTTGGGGTGAACCGGCGAAAGGGTGTCAATGACAAACCCGGTTTTGGAGCCGGTAAAGTTCCAGGCTTTTTTGCTGTCCCAGCTCTTGTCGCGGCCCTTGGTATCGGAAAGCTTGTATTCGAAGCCCCGGTTTTGCATCAGTTCGGCATATAAACCGCCATCGGCCGCGTAATTGATATCCTCGAAAAAGATACCGATCAACAGATCGCTGATCGCTTTACTGTTTTCAGGAATCGCGTTAATTTCAGCGGTCAGTGGTTCCAAATCCGCAAAACGCGTTGCATCATCGGTGAGTCGTTCACCCCGTTGAATCTCTTTGTATTGGTTCAATTCATAGAACTTGATTATACCGTCAATCAGCTGCCACGAAACTTTAGAAACTGTTCCCAACTGCTTTTCGCCATCAATCAAAACCTCATCGCGCAAGTCCAAGCGGTCGTTCGTCGTTCCTTCAACAGTAGGCGTGTAGCTTTTAAAATCGGTGGTTGTGGTTTTATAGATTTGCTGTGCATCGCCACTCAGCCAGCTTATTTTGTAGTTGTTGGTTTCGGTTTGAAACGTAACTTCGGGTAACAGCACATTACTGCTGTCCATCACATACGGATAATCTTGCGAGTCCCAAGTATACAGGTCGGGGGTTTGGGCATGCGCAAACTGTCCGACTTCCTGGTTCAGACTCCAGATGGCGTGCCACAAGCCTTGCTGATCCTGAAACACAACAGGCGTGAGCATCCGCTTTTGAGCGCCCCAGGTTCCGAAATCGGAAAACAGGAAACGAAATTCCGGTCCGATGCTATGCCAGGTTTCCCGGTCAATACTCCAGGCATAGTGGAGGCCATTGCCGCCCCGGTTTTTGGTGGTCGCGTACGAAAACACCCAGGCCGAATCGGGTTCGTTGGCCAAGCTTGGTTGCAGCAGGATCGCTGCAATCAGGATTAGAAATAAATAGATTTTTTTCATTGTATCACTATTGAGTAGTCGTTTCTATTACTTAACGGCTAAATTTGAATAACCCACTGGTGTGTGCAGCCAACGGCTGACTAAAGGTGCCCGAAGCCTGGCCTAAATCTTCGTTGCTCCACAAATCCATCACCGTGCATTCCACATCCAGTCCAAGTTCCGCAAGATCAACCGATACCTCTACCGGCGCTTCGCTGTCGGAAATATTAAAAAGTGCCAGGTAAACTTCACCGGTATTTGGATTACGTGAAGTAATCGCCACTTTGCCATCTTCCTGAAACAGTTGCCGCACATCGGTGCTTTCACGGTGCATCTTCAGCACTTCCTGATTGGTTAATAAAGAAAGGGTGAATTCATCATTACTTGGCAGATCGCCGCCAAACATCAGGGGCGATTTAAAGATGGTAAACAAAGTCATCAGCGTATATTGCTCATCAGGAGTCAGGCGGCTCATGCGGTCTTCACCCCGTTCGCCACGAATGGAGATGCGCCCCAGCGGAATCATATCGCAATCGGGCCAGGTGCCCGCGGCAATGTAAGGGTACCACTTCTGGCTAATATCCATTAAGTGGGTGATGTGGTTCCAAGTGTCCCAAACATCGTCGACCATGCGCCACATGTTGGCATGTTCTTTTACATGATCAGCCGCTTCGATTGGTGTTTCGCCCGGCGAAGTGCTCAATACAATCGGGCGCCCGCATTGGTCAATGGCCTTGCGGATCAATTCAATTTCGGCTTGATGATAGGGCCGCGACAGGTCATCAATTTTAATAAAATCGATTTCCCAATCGGCATATAGGTCAAAAATGGAGTTGTAGTATTCCTGTGCGCCGGGTTGATCGGCCAGAATAGTGTAGTTGTCGCGGAGCCATTTACATTGCAGTTCCGTGCTGTAAATTTGGTCGGCTGTAATGCCGTCGGTTCCTTTTATGGGTAATTTTCGCTCCACCGCTACTTTCGGAATGCCGCGCATGATGTGAATCCCGAACTTCAGTCCTTTGCTGTGAATGTAGTCGGCCAGCTCTTTAAACCCTTTGCCATCGGCGGCAGATGGGAAACGGTTGATGGCAGGCTGGTAGCGACCATATTCGTCGATCACGTAGCGCGGGTCGGTTTGGTTGTAGCCACCGGCTTTGTCGTTTTCCACAAACCAGCGAATGTCCACCACAATGTATTCCCAGCCATAGTCTTTCAACTTATCGGCCATGTAATCGGCATTGGCTTTCACTTCGTGTTCTTCAACGGTTGGCCCGTAACAATCCCAGCTGTTCCATCCCATTGGCGGGGTTTGGGCCCAGGTTTTAAATTCCCCTTCTGCAAATGGTTCAGTTTTTTTTTCGGACTGGCAAGAAGAAAGAGTAGCCAGCGTCAGCATGGCCAGTAAAAAGTTCAGCAATTTCATTTCAAGCTTGTTTTGGTTTGATTCAATCGACTTTAAAAGTAAAAATTACTTTTCTCAAAAATGGGCATTTTTTGTGAATTTACAAAGCGTAAACCGGTTGATGCCTTTCATAAAAAAGTGAGGAACAGGGCACAAAACCAGCTCCTGCTCCTCACTTATCAATTGATTTCTAATTAATAACCCGGATTTTGAGGAAGCAATTTTTTGTTGATATCGATATCGGCTTGTGGAATTGGCCACAACCAGCCTTTGGTAGCATTAAAGACTCTGTCAGCAACTTTTATCTGTGTAAAAACCCATTTCGCGGGATCTGACGGATCGGATAACTTCGATTTATCCCAACCGTAAACATCATGGACCAGTGATTCATCTTTCCAACGCAGCATATCGCCATACCGTGTTCCTTCCATACATAACTCAACCCTCCTTTCATGTCGAACTATTTGGCGGAGTTCATCCTGACTTAGACCGGTACCTTCAACAGATTTAATAGAGGGCATTCCAACCCGTACCCGAACATCATTGATTAAGTCGTATATCTCCTGGTCGGTACTACCGGATTCAACAAGCGCTTCTGCACGCATCAGGCATACATCAGCATAGCGCATGAGAATAGTATTCAGTGTACTAACATTTACATCGCTTGTTCCGTATTCCGCATACTTCCGAGGCCTGGCACTGCATGGAAGTTCTGCAGCATTGGCTGGTAAAAATTGGGCAGTACCCATCTGTGAGCCTGGCAAAACAACTGTAGCGGCTAATCTGGGGTCTCGGTTAGCTCCTGGGGCCTGATCGTCATAACCGGATGAAGCATCTGTAATCGGCAATCCATTAGTCATGTAGTACGAGTCAATCATATCAGCTGTGATATTCGATGTTGGCCAGACACCGAGAACAAACGGTTGGGCAGGCCAGGGTTGTGTCTGTGATGTTGTATACTGGATGTCAAAAATAACCTCCACATTATTCTCATAGCCCTCAGTGAAAAGATTAACGTAGTCGGGAAAGAAATCATAAATTCCCAAATCAATAACCTGTTTTGCAGCCTCTGCTGCCTCTGCCCATTTTTCGTTAAAAAGTAAGATTTTAGCTTTATATGCCAGCGCAGCCCCTTTAGTTGCACGACCAGGGTTTGAATAGGATGTCGGAAGAACAGCTATAGCGTCATCAAAATCGCTGAGGATCTGAGTAAAAATGCCACTTTTAGCATCTCGCGACACGTAAGCATCTTCAAGTGTTTGCACACTGGTTATGAGCGGCACATCGCCGAAATAAGTAATCAAGTCAGAATAGGCATAAGCTCTTAAAAATTTGGCTTCACCCTCCATCTGAGATTTGACTTCGTCACTTACCGGAGCAGCCTCAAGGTTCTGCATAAACTCATTTGCCCTTGCAATAATAGCATAATCCATTGTCCATTTTGTGTTCGGAGCCCAACTCGTTGAGTTGGTAGTCCAATTGCCAACTTCATAGGAGCCTTGCCATGGAGCCTGGCAGTAGCCATTATCCGACATAAATTCAAACTGATAAAAATGAGTCGGCGTTGCATTCGGCTGAATGGCGTTGTAAACTCCCATCAGAGCCATTGTACATTGCGTTTCATTCTGGAAGAAGGTTGAAGGAGATAAGGCATCTTTCGGTGTCTTATCCAAAAGATCTTGCACACAACCAAATAAAACAGATGAAACAATAAATATTGTAATAATTCTATTTAGAATTTTCATAATCCTGATCCTTTAAAAGTTAACATTTAAACCCATAGTCATTACACGAACCTGAGGGAAGGCCTGAGCTCTGGTTTGATCAACGTTTTGCTCGGGATCAAAACCTTTAAACTTCGTAATTGTAAAAGCGTTCTGTATGTTGCCGTAAACCCTCACGGAACTCAATCCAATCTTGGAAACAATTCTCGAGCTGATGGTATAACCCAATTCAATGTTCTTCAATCGGAGATAAGATGCATCCTGCATATAGAAACTTGAATGAACCTCTTTACGAGCCGCGTCCATAGTCAGCCTTGGTAAGGTATTGGATGGATTTTCCGGTGTCCACCTATCGTTCCACCAAGCACCTGCATTCGCAGCGCCACCAAATGGAATCGCAATTTCGTAATAAATATATCCTTGAATGCCCTCTACTCCCTGTAAGAATGCGTTAAAATCAAATTGTTTCCAATCTAAACTCAGATTCACTGAATAAGTCAAATCCGGGTATTGTTTACCGATTACTGTTCTGTCATTATTCGGATCCACAATGCCATCGCCGCTAAGGTCCTTGTACTTGATGTCACCCGGTTGCGCGTTATAATTAACAACAGAGACCACACCCGGTTTTAACGTGTAGGTACTTCCATCGTAGTCAAAATCATCAACCTGATAGATTCCATCCATCTTATAACCATAAAATGAATTAATGGCGGCACCAACTATTTTGGCTTTTGGCGACCCAATTTGCTCCGGGTCCATTTTGGTAATTTCATTCACAATATGCGACGCGTTAAACGTGGCGCGGAACTTCAGATCATTTGAAAATGTTTTCCGGTAAGTAAAGGAAGCTTCAATCCCTTTATTCTGAACCTCGCCATTATTTACATAGGGCGCATTCTTTGCCATTGTTAGTGGGATTCCCTGTGGCCACAACAAATCTTTTGTTTCTTTTTCGAAATAATCGGCGGTCATTTCAAAGCCCTTATCCAATGTCAAATCAATACCAAAATTCAATTGCTGAGAAGTTTCCCATGTTAATTGTTTATTAGTCAAATCGCGTACTGCAACACCCGAATACAAGGTACCTCCCAATGAATAGTTCACACCTGATCTCAGGATGTCGCTTGCGGTATATAATTGACTATTACCTATATTTTCGTTTCCAAGTCGTCCCCAGGAAGCGCGAAGTTTCAATGAGTTTAGCCAGCCAAGGTTCTCCATAAAACTTTCCTTCGAGATGATCCAACCACCGGAGAATGACGGGAATGTTCCCCACTGATTTCCATTTGCAAATCGAGAAGAACCATCTCGCCGAACGTTAGCTTCAAATAGATATTTCTCGTCATAAACATAGTTTATACGCCCAAAATAGGACCGCAAACCCAAGTCGTAGCTTCCGGCATCATTTGTCTGTGTGGCAGCATCACCTAGAGAAAGAACTCGTTGCGTATTGTTAACAAAGTTTCTCCGATAGCCATCCTGCCAGTCATAGTTAAACTCTTCTTCTGAATAACCGCCCAACAATTTCAGATCGTGCTTACCAAATATTTTATCGTATTTCAACAAAGTCGTCAACATCGTTTGAACATCGGTTTGATCTGTAACCCGCAAATCAGATGATTCTGTTTTATAACTTCCATCTCTGTTTACTAAAGTCACATTTGCATTGAAAGCATTCCGATTTGATGTGGTGACATTATACCCATACGTCATTTGTGCACTTAGACCTTTAGTAAGCTCATACTCTGCCTCTACCTGTCCGCTAAAATTATAGCGTTTGGTTTCAGCAGTACTACCAGCTTTAATGCTTGCATATGGATTTAGTTCTCCATTGACTGTCATGTATTCTCCGTCTGCATTTTTAAGAGGATAAATAGCAGCAGTAGTAGCATACCATGAAGCATTCCAAACACTAGTAGGCTCCCCTTTTATTCCAAGATTACCAGCCAGTTTAGTTGATAATCTCAACTTTTTATCGTTTAGAAAATAGGCATCAATATTAGAACGAAAATCTGTCTTCTTATAGTTGGTCGCTACCATAATACCGTCCTGATCTAAATGTCCGAGCATAAACGCAAACTGCAAATTATCGCTACCACCAGTCATACTCAAGCGATGATTTTGGGTGTTTGCCTGACCATAATAAACGTCGAAATAGTCAATATCAGGATACATGGGGTCATTGTGAGTAGCATATTTTTGAATATCCTCCTCGGTGAAATTAGGAACTCTGCCTGAATTAACCGATGCCTCATTCTCGAGTGTTGCAAATTCGACCGAGCTTAAAACATCAGGTAATCTGGTTGCCTTCTGAACGCCATAATAGCCATTGTAACTAACTTGCATCTTACCGGGAGTTCCTCTCTTTGTGGTAATCAAAATTACACCATTGGCCGCCCTGTTCCCGTAAATAGCGGATGAGGCAGCGTCTTTCAACACCGATATTGATTTTATGTCATTGGCATTTACATCAGACATGCTACCTGGGAAACCATCAATAATAATCAACGGCGCATTATTGCCCCATGTTCCGACACCCCTGATATCGATAATGGCTTGGTCGTCTCCGGGCTTTCCTGAATTTTGTAACGCATATACTCCGGAAACTGTCCCTTGCAATACCAAGCTGGCATTAGTCAAAGGTCTGCTTTCCAGATCTTCCATCTGGACACTTCCTACCGCTCCGGTTAAATTTGCCTTTTTCTGTGTGCCATAACCAATGGCCACCACTTCTTCTATTCCAATCGCATCTTGTTCCAGCACGACATCAATACGACTTTGGTTGCCCACCAAAAATTCTTGGGTGCGCATCCCTACAAAGGAGAACACCAGCGTGCTCCCCACCGGAACGTTCGGAATGGTGTAATTTCCATCAAAATCAGCGATTGTTCCGCGAATGGTTCCTTTAACCAAAACCGTCACACCGGGCAACGGCTGACCAGAATCATCATTGACCACACCGCTGATTGTTCGTTCCTGTTGCAGCGAACTGCCCGGAATAGAACCTGACAAAATAATCTGTCGGTTATTGATCGTGTAACTGATGTCAGCCCCGGCAAATAATACATCTAAAACTTCGTTGATCGTTTTGTCTTTCAAGTCAAGCGATACCTGAGAATCAAGGCTTACATTCTTATTATTGTAGAAGAAGAAGTAATCGCTTTGATTTTCAATTTGATCCAACACTTCAGCAATGGTAGCTTTTGTGACTTTCAGCTCCAATTTCTGACTCTGTGCGTAATTGCTAACAGCGAGTGTTTGCAGGCAAGTTAGGGTGACCAGAAAAACAGTTAATCTCATAATTTTTAAGATTTTTCCGATACAGGCAAATAAATACCTGTAGTCCGATAAGAACCAAGTTTTTTTCATAAATTTGTTTTTTTCGTTGAATTAATTATTTCTATATGATTGATTCACAAAGGACAGTGGTGCGAACACTGTCCTTTTATTTTATTCCATAATTCGTACCTCCCTGTTTTCAATTTTTGTGTTCACGTTCGTCGAAATTTCAATCATCTGCAAAACCTCAATTAGCGTTTCGTCTTGAATAGTCGCGGTATAAAGAATTCCGGAATCCAGAAGCTCCGGAGCCACGTAGATCGTGCAATTAAACCACCGTTCCAGTTGTTTGGTGACTTCTTGTAAGGGAGCATTTTTAAAGATTAAGCGACCATCTTTCCATGAGGTGGTTAAACGGGTATCAACGTCTTCAATGTATAGCTTTCGTGAGTCTTTATCCAACTTAGCCTGCTGCCCTGGCAACAAACGGGCCACTTCTTCTCCCCGTGAATTTAATAAGGCGATTGATCCTTCTTCCAGGGTCGAGCTCATCAACTGGTCGTTCGAGTAGTTCGACACATCAAAGGAGGTTCCCAAAACCCGAATATTCAACTCCCCGGTTTCGACAATAAACGATTGGTCTTTAGCGTGCGCTACCTCAAAATATCCCTGTCCGGTAAGTTTTACCTTTCGTTCGTCAAGGCGGGTAAAGTTGACGGGGTATTCGAGTGAACTACCTGAATTCAGCCACACAACACTCTGATCGGGCAAAGTGAATTGTACGCGCGACCCCGGACTGGCAAATACCTGTTGCATGGCTACCTGATCCGCTGTTGCCGCTAATTGGGACAACTTGTAAGACAAGTAAACCGAACTAATCAACAAGGGAATAAATAAGATTGCAGCAATGCGTACAAGGTTAGATTTCCAGGCTCTGCCTCTGTTTGTCGGAATCGATTGCTCTTGCCTGGGGGAAGAAATTTTTGCCCAGATGCAGTTTTTAAGTTGGATAAAATAAAGATCGTTCTGCCCGGTGTGGAAATTCTGAATTTTATTCCAGTGTTTTGACATCAAATCGTCCAGCTTCTGATCCCGATAGCTTGAATTGATGTACGCCTGCAGCTGCTCCTTATCGGTTTCGTTTATTTCACCAGAAAGCATTTTTTTCTGGTACTCATTCAAATTGATGCCTTGCTTTGGTCTCATGAAAAATTATCCGTTTCATACAGGTATACACATACAAGACAGCTAGCCCCTATTACGAATTGATTTTTTTTTGAATTAAAGAAACAATTCGAAATAGATTAAGGCCGAGAATCCGGCTGAAAGAAGTTCTTTTTTGATTTGAGCTAACGCTGAAGTCATCTGGTTCTCAACAGTCTTAACAGAAATATCCAGGCATTGTGCAATTTCGGCATTGGATAGATTTCGTTCCCGGCTTAAAAGAAAAATCGCTTTCCGCCTAGGACTTAACTGCTCAATAGAATGTTTATACACCCGCTCCAACTCCTTAAAATCCAATTCTTCATCCAGCAAAATATTTTTGGTTGGATGCAATTTGATGTAGTTCAAATAGATTTGCTCGTTCTTTGCTTTCCTAATTGTATTTAAGATCGCGTTTTTAGCGATAGTGAAGATATATGAATCAAGCGATTTGTCTAATGTCAGTGCTTCTCTCACGTTCCAAATTTTCAAAAAAACTTCTTGCACGATCTCTTCCGCCTCATGGATATTCTTCAAATAGCTCATGGAAAAATGATGAATCCTTTTTCCATATCGGTCAAACAACTCCTGAAAAGCCTCAGAAGATCCTTCCTTCAGTTTAAGAATAAGTTCCTGGTTCGTATGAAATAAATTTTCGCGCAACGCTTTTCAACTCTCGTTTACAAACTGGTCAAAATTAAAAATTCTACCATTGAAAACACACCTGAATCAATTTTAAATGCCAACCCTTCTCCCGGCTGATTTATCCGCGCAACTTTTCCATCAACTATGCTTGGTATCGAGCAATTATTGCTTAACGACGAGCGGTTATTGCTTTGCACCGAGAGCTTATTGCTTTGCACCGAGAGCTTATTGCTTTGCACCGAGCGGTTATTGCTTTGCACCGAGCGGTTATTGCTTTGCACCGAGCGGTTATTGCTTAGCGACGAGCGGTTATTGCTTTGCACGGAGAGCTTATTGCTTAACGACGAGCGGTTATTGCTTTGCACCGAGCGGTTATTGTTCCCCACTGCCCTTTTCGTTGCTCAACTACCCTTATACCCAAATGTTGCAGAATGTCTTTTAGTGCGAATCAACCTTGGGACCGAAAGCCAGGTCGCCGGCATCGCCCAACCCGGGAACAATGTACGATTTGACGGTCATTTCATCATCAATGGCTCCAACCCAAAGCGTCACATTTTTGGCCTTAATGGCTTCCTGCACGTAGGCAACCCCTTTTTTACTGGCTATAATCGCCACCAAATGCACATGGCTCGGCTCACCTTTCTGAAGCAAGGCTTTGTAGCCAATTTCCATGGATGCCCCTGATGCCAACATCGGATCAGACAGAATGGCCACCTTCTCATTTAAATCAGGCGAAGCCAGATATTCAAATTCAATATGAAATTCACCCTGATTATCGTATTTGCGATAAGCCGAGATGAAGGCGTTTTCAGCCCGGTCGAAATAATTGAGTAATCCTTGCTGAAGCGGCAAGCCTGCTCGTAAAATGGTGGCCAAAACCGGTTGTTGCACCAATTTAGGAACCTTAGCAATTCCCAGGGGTGTTTTTACCTCATTGATTTTAAATTCCAACGTTTTACTGATCTCATAAGCAAAGATTTCTCCAAAACGCTGGAGGTTTTTGCGAAACCGCAACGGATCCCGTTGAATCTCATGATCACGAATTTCTGCAAGATATTGATTGAAAATAGAATTGGAGTCGCTCAGGTTGATTACGTTCATCTCAAAAAATTTTGGCGAAAATAGCGATTTTTTCTTTTAAACAGGCAGTTAACTAAAGATAAAATCACCTTCGCCATCCTGAATTTTCCGCATAGCAGATGAAACAGGGAAAGAGGAATAGATTCCGTGTTCTATTTTTTTATGAAGCAAAAACGGATTGGGGCGCTTTTGAATTTCTTTTGCCAGTTTCGGATTGAGCACGGTTAGTGTTTCCACCTTATTTTTTGTTGCCACACGAATCAAGAATCGAGCTGCAATCCGCATCCTATCGTATGGCAGCTGAAGATGAACGGTGCTCATATGGCCATCGCGCAGCAGTACGACCATGAAACCAATCAGCTTATTCTGATGAAAAATCTTGATTGAACGATACTTAAACTGTCCGGCAAAAGACGAAAAAGGATAGTTGTCCGTAGATTGAGTATCGCTTGCCGAAAGCCATGGATGATTGAAAATCCACTCCAGCTCCTTCCGTCCCCGGGCAAAAAGGTAGGAATCCTTCTTCGCTTCGGCCATCTCCAGGCAGGCTTCATCTGGCAGGTTCGACTCCTTCATGCTGAAATGCCTGACGCGCATCGGGCGAAATAACAGGTGCGTAAATCCGGCTGCCAGTTGAATAAAAAAATCGAGAACCGGAAGCAGGAATGCCAATTTCGGATACCGTCCAGCCAGCACTTTCCGGCTTCTGAAATAAAAGTAAAATCGGGTGCCGTAATCCAGATATACCGTTTGAAACTGCTTTGTTTTCAGGTAAAGCTGCAACGATTCCGGCGCGTAGTTGGTAAACATGAGCCGCTCGTCCCAGTCTTTTAATGCCTCATCCAGCAAGCGCTTCGAGTAGCCTTGCCTGCGATAGTGGGGATGAACCCAATTCCCACTCAGCCAGGCAAACCGCTTGGATTGATTCATCAGCCTGCCCGCAAACAAGGTCCGGAAAGCAAGCAGCTTATTCTCTTCGTGCAATAAATACAACACCACATCGCCGGGAAGCCCATGTGGATTGTTCAAATAGGATTGGATTCGGGCTGCGCTTATTGGTTTGATTTCGAACGACTGAAAAAGTTCGCTCCTCCCAAAGGTCTCCAAATCCTGTAAACGAATCGTTTTCAATTCCATACTTTATTCTCTTTTTGCCACATGTTGATTGACCAACCGCTTGAATTGGTAGGATAAATATTCTGCTTTCATCAAGTTTCGGGCACTTTTATATCCCTCTGCCTCCATCGACAGGCGTTGGTAATGTCTGCTTTCTTTTTCGAGCTTTACGCCAGCCGTTCCAAAGGTCAGGTCGCATAGCCGTTCACGCCTGATGGCATCGAACACAAAATGCGATACCCCGAAATCGGTAAACGGAAAAGCGAAAGCTCTTATTTTTGGTGAAAAGTTCGCCACCAGCCACTCCATGCTTTCCCTGATTTCATCGAGCTGCTGCTCTTCGTCCAACAACCAAAATTCCGGGTGATCCCAGCTATGAGCGCCAATGGTAAAGCCATCACGTTCCAGTTGAGACAGCTGCTCCAGGGTCATGTACGGATTCTCCTTGCTCAGGTATTCCTGCCAGTTCAGTCCCACATCTTCGGCCATTTGATCAAGCGACATCAGATCGGCATAGGTGTTTTGCAAATCCGACATCACTCCTTTCTTGGCAAAAAACTGATTCAGCACAGCCGCTTTGTAGCGATGGAAAAGGTCATGATTATCGACAAAAGCCGGGTTAATAAAGAACGTTGCGGGCACCCCTTTCTCTTTTAGAATCGGGGCAATCACCTCAAAGCATTCCCGCAGGCCATCATCGAAACTCAGATGAAAGCTGTTCTTTAGGTTCACCCCGGAGTGAAGCTCTTCCAACGAAATCGGGTCAAAATGTTCCAACAGAAAGTCCAGATCTTCGCGAAATCGCCTGGAAGAGAGCACCCGATAGTTATACTGGAAAGGATGTTCCTGATCACTAACCAAGTGATAGAAAGGTAAAAGGACAGGCACGTTTTCTCCTAAACTCAGTTGCGCAAGTGAAAATGGCCGTGAGGCCAGCGATATCATTTGGGATAAGATCTTCATTTTTTCAACCATTTAATCCACCACGGCAAGTTATTGTACCGAAACTGGTGATATTTTTCGGGCGTTGCACCAAAACCTTCATACAAGCGGGCGACCCCGGGCACCATCGAGCCTTCAAAATCCAACAGGTAATCCTTGCCTGCATTTTCACTTATAAACCGATCAATCAGGAAATACATGGCCTGATTCTTTTTCCCCTCAGCACTGCTGGCGGCATTCAGATAGGTTACCCGCTGCTTGTTGCGAACAAAAAATGCAGCAGCACAAAGCTCGTTCCCGGATGAATAAACGCCGTAAATTTGCCCAAGACTGCGAGTCAGCGAAAATGCTAAAATATTACGCAGCGCTCTCAACTCCTTTTCAGACAAGTTCACCGACAGGTTGTTTTTTTTGAATCGGATATATTCTTCAGCCGAGATGCTGCTCACCAGGCTCAGTTTATGCTTTTTAGTCCTTTTCAGCTTCCGGCTGGTGTGCTTTGAATAATTTGCGGCCAGCACCTCATAACTATCGTTAAGCCAAAGCATGTGGTTGGTTCGTTCTTCGTAAACTCCGGCACTTTCAACCGGAAGTTGCATCGCATTCAGCTTGATCTCGACAAAAGAAAACCGTGCGCACACTTCATCCAAAAACTGACGACTGATTTCCTTGGTTGGTGTAGGAAAGATTCCAAGCTGCTGGCAAAACAAGGGCTGGTACAAATAGACAATACCCCATTTCTTGCGAAAAGTCAGCGGCATCACATACTGGTAGTTTCCGAAAACCAAGGCATCCCACCGATCGCAAATTTTATCGAGATACCATGATTGCGCATACACCAAAGCATTTGGTGCATTCTCCAGACACCGGTCCCACCGGTCCGTATCGACTGCCTCATGTTTTATGTAGGTAATGCGTTGCTGATTCATCCTTGTATTTAATCGCTTGTTTCGTCATTTGTTCGAAAACCATTCGCCAGCCATCCCACTCGCCCTGGTCGCACAAACTTTCATTATGCCATAAACTTATAAAAGTTCCGCCGTAATTTCGAATTTCGTGCATGATTTTCCCAATGATCATCCAAGCTTCATCAGGTGAAAGTTTCAGGTGATTTTTCAAGGTTACATCCATAAACTGAAAAGGATGAATCCGCAATTTTGTTGGAACGTCTTTTTTCAGATCATAAAACCAAAATGCGCTGGAAGTTCCGGCTCTAAATCCAACCTGATCAGCATAACCAAGCGTGTAATCATGGTGAATTCCGGCTTTAAGCAGGCGCCGGTATGTGGCGGGAAGCTCCAATCGCAGGAAATGTTGTCGCGATGATCTTACTTTTTTGTGGATGATCGCCTCCAGTGTTTTAACCTCTCGCCGGAGTTCTCCTTTATATTTGGTTGAACGGTATGAAGGATGAATTCCAAGTTCGTAGTCTTCACTTAAATCTTTAATCAGTTGCTGCAACTGCTCATTATCAGGCGAAACATTGCGGTCGTACTTACTTGTTTTGCTCAGCAAAATGAAAAAATGCAACAATTCATTTCGGCCATGATAAAGCTGGCGGATAAAATCGTAGGTTTCGTACGGATCCTCCTTTTCGCCACGAAGCACTTGCATGCGTTCTTCATTTTGTTGTCTGTTTCCTTTTAAAAAACCCTTAGCCAAAGCGCCAGCCGTTCGCAGCCAACTCTTATTTTTATAGGCCCAGGCATTATCAATATCAATGGTAGATCGGAAATCAAAACGGGGAAACTGGTAAACGAAGTCAGGATAATACCGTTTAATTTTTTGAGCGATGACCTGAGCCCACTGGTTGACTACAGGCTTATCCAGCAAATGATTTCGATATAAAACACTGTGGTGCGAAGGGTAGCGCTTATGCTGATCCAGTTCCCGCATGAGATATTCTTCATAACGGCTGACCAAATAAAAGCTGGCCGCAAAAGGATCAAACGGCAAAAAAGAGTCGGCTGAAGATCCAAAAAAATACACTTCATCGTGGTAGGGAACCGCCTCCAGACTTTGAAAATTAATGTCGTGCTGAAAAAGAATCGGATGCGGGTGCATTTTCAGTAGACAATCCAAAGGAAGCAGCGAATAGTTGATTTTGGGAAAGTTGCTGGCATTGAATTCAGGCAAATCGTTGGTAATGATTACCGGCACGCGCAGAATCTCTTCGAACAGAAATTCGAAGATGTACCGCAATCGGTTGGTTATCTCCTGACTAAATACAACGATCATGATTTGAATTTATAATAGTGCTTCATCGGCAAAACTAAGATACTGATCGTGCGCGATAATTACATGATCGAGCACACTAATTTCCATTAATTTTGCGGCATCTTTAATCTTTTTGGTCACTTTCTTATCCGCTTCGCTGGCCAACACATTTCCCGAGGGATGGTTGTGGCACAGAATGAGGGAACACGCCAGCTTTTCCAAGGCAGTCTTCAAAATCAGCTTCACATCAATCACCGTTCCGGTTACCCCACCCTGGCTGACCATAAACTTATCGATCACCGTGTTGGATCGGTTCAGCAGTAACACCCAAAATTCTTCATGTGGAAGGTCTTCCAAAAGCGGACGGAAGTAATTGGCAGCGTCGCTGCTATTGGCAATCACTGTTTTGACTGATGCGCCATTCTCTTTTCGCCGGCGGCCCAGCTCTAAAGCAGCCATAATGTTAACGGCCTTAGCTTCTCCAATCCCCCTGAACTTGAGCAGGTAAGAGGCATCTTTTTTGCTCAGTATCGACAAATCGTTATTCACCGCCAGAAGAATTCGCCGCGAAAGCTCAACAGCCGATTCTTTTGAATTGCCGGAACCGATTAAAATAGCGAGTAATTCGGCTTCAGAAAGCGAACGGGTGCCCTTGGTCAGCAGCTTTTCGCGCGGCCGGTCTTCAACGGCCCATTCCTTAATACTTGGTCTTTTGTACATGGTTTTTCACTTACAATAACCCAAGTTATGAAGAAACAAAGAAATAAGGAAATGCAACTGTCAATTTTTAAGCATAAAAAAGCCGCGGCAAAATGACGCGGCTTCCAATGATATCTTGTATTTGCTTATAGCTTACTAATATGCTGCGCTAACTTTGATTTTAGATTAGCAGCTTTGTTTTTATGAATCAGATTCTTTTGTGCCAATCTGTCAATCATCGAAACAACTTTTGGAAGTTCTGCTACAGCAGCATCTTTCTCGCTTACTTCGCGAAGATCGCGAACTGCGTTACGCGTAGTTTTGGCATAGTACTTATTGTGTACTTTCTTTTTTTCGTCTTGACGAATTCTCTTTTTTGCCGATTGATGGTGTGCCATTTTATGTTTCTTCTGATAAATTAATTAAGTAGCCCGTAGGGGATTCGAACCCCTGCTACCAGGATGAAAACCTGGCGTCCTAACCCCTAGACGAACGGGCCATCATTTTATTTCCCTGAAATTGGGACTGCAAAAATAAATCAAATTTTGAAGCCACCAAACATTTTGCCAGGATTTTTTCTGAAACCCAGCTTCGTCTTCGTTAAGAAAAGCCGTTCCGATTTCAGCGATGCAAAGAAATGGAAGATTTTTTAATTATCAAACAAAAACTGCAAAAATTTATTTCCATTCGACAATCGTTCCCCGATCCTTATTTAATAGCTCTTTAGGCATTGACGCACTCATTTCTTTCCACAACAGGTCTACCAGTTTGTTCTTGGCAAAATGACGCGAATAAACCAAACTCACCTCACGCAAGGGCGTTACATCACTGAAGCTGCGAACATGCTTCCGGCGACTTTCCGCCATATCAACTGACGCCAGCTCTGGAATCAGTGTAATTCCGCCTTCTTTATCGATAATATTCATCAGGGTTTCAAGTGAGCCTGCTTCAAAATGGAAGGGCAACTTTTCGTTCGATGCGCCTTTAAAAGAACACAAATTAACGACCTGGTGACGGAAACAATGACCATCGCTCAGCAGCCAGATTTCGGGGGTAGCAATATCTTTGACCCTCACTTTTTCTTTATTGTGAAGCGGATGCTCCTCATGCGAATAGAGCATCATTTCTTCATAAAAAATAGGACGCTCATTAATCCAATCCTCTTTGAGCGGAGTAACCAGTACACCAACATCAAGTAAGTCGCGTTTCAAGTGATCCACAATATTTTCGGTTGTCAGCTCCTGAACCGTAATCAGAATATTGGGGTATTTTCGTTTGTAGTTGCCGATAAATAACGGCAACAAATAAGGCGCCAGCGTTGGAATAATTCCGATTTTCAACTCTCCGGAAATCAAATTCTTGTGATCCTTAACAATGTTGTTTACCTTTTCGGTCTCCTTCAGAATTATTCGCGACTGCTCAATGATTCGTTTACCAACATCGGTTGGAATGAGCGGTTGTTTGCTCCGGTCGAAAATGATGATCTCCAAATCTTCTTCCAGTTTTTTAATTTGCATACTCAAGGTTGGCTGCGTAATAAAACAGTGCTCGGCAGCCCGTCCAAAATGCCGGTAGGTATCAACGGCAACGATATATTCTAACTGCGTCAGTGTGATCATGGTTTTTCATATTTATAGTTGCTAAAAATAGAAAAAATCGATGACAAAAACTCACTTGCTGAAAAGTTGTTGGTGCACCCACTCAAACAGGACAACACTTAACGCATGGGAAATATTCATCGACTTGCAGCGGCCTGTCATCGGAATGTGAACGCTTTGTTTACAACGGGCAATCAGGTCATCTGATAAACCATGCATTTCGCTTCCCAATAAAAAAGCCACTTTAGCAGGAAGTTGCGTGGTAAATAGATTCGTGGAATTCTCACTGGTTTCGATGCCAACGAGCATATAATCGTAGGGGATGGATTGAAGAAATTCATTGAAACTGGTCACAACCAGCCTGACATTTTTAAAACTTAGTCCGGCGGTTTTTTTGATGGAACTTTCGCGCTTGGGATTTTCATCATCCAATAAATACAAGGTGTCGCCTCCCACATTATCGACCAATCGTATTAAACTCCCCACATTCTCCGGATTCTTAACTTTCCATGCAGCAACAAGGGGTTTGGCGGGAAGCTCAGCATAATTTTGAGACTGAAAAAAAGCGACTGAATTTGTTTCCATCCTTGAATGACTTTTTTTTTCAGCCGTCACAAAAGACGGCCTATGCGCCAATTGAGTGAAGTCGACCTTCTTTCCTAATAAAATCAGGGTGTTGCGCCCCAGATGAATCTTTCTTCGACAGTGAAAAGCAAGCACAATCAAACATAATCCAGTTTTTAAATCTCGAAACCTTGTTTTTCCCTACAACCATATCTCGACCTTGCCCATTACTCACACTCAGTCTTATTTTGTTATTCTCAATGTACGAAAATGATTTTATCGCACGATAGCTCACGATAACCTGCCTATTGATCCGAAAAAAGGCTGAACATATTTCCCGATCCAAAACTGACAAAGCCAATTCACAAAAATAGACCTCATTATCCACCGTAACGGCAAATACACTTTTATTTTCATAAAAAAAATAAAGAATCTCCTGGATAGGAATAATCAGTTGCTCACATCCTTTTGACACAATAATATTTCTCAGAACTGGCGCCTCTTTGTTGTCTTCAAATCGCTCCCTGGTAACACAATACTTCCCCATCCGTCTCAATTTAATGTTTGCTTTTCATCTGATGCATGAAAAACACTTCAAAAATAGTATTTTAATAAAGTTTAGCGTAAAGAAAATCAAAAAAGAAGTTACCAAACAATGGTTTTAGTCATGCAAAAGCACTTCTTGACCTTTCAAACTAAAAAAAACACTTAGTCCACATTCAAAAAAGATTCCAGTTGAGTTACAGATTCAGGCATCTGTAGAATTTTCTGATCCTTGTCAATAACAAACATAACCGGTGAAGCGAGAATGTAATAATCATTGGCGGCTTTACTGTTTATCCCCCCCGGCGCCCAAACGTCCGTCCATAGAAAATTTTCGTGGGAATGAAACTTTTCCCATGCTTCCCGGTCCTCGTCCAGAGCAATAGTAACCACTTCAACCCAAGCACTATTCTCAGGTTTTTCGTGCCAGCTTTTCAAATTCTGAAGCAGATCAGTACAGTGCCCACAATCGGAATCGTAAAACACCAGTAGACTATAACTCTTCCCTTTTGATACACCTGTAAAGCGCACCTGCATCTCATTCATCATTTCCGCCTCAAAAGCAGGCGCATCAGCTCCTATCGTCAGTTTTGCCATTCCTTCCAACCTCCGAAGTATTTCCTGCTTTTTTGATGTTAAGCAATTCGGATTTTGAATATGCTTTTCAAGCATTTTCATTCCCGAAGCAATGGCATAAGTTTCATATCCCTGGTAAAAATAATCAACCATCCAACCATATACTTCGGGGTGGCCCTGGCTTGCTTTTTCGCAAGCCAGGCGTCCGGCGTGCGTAAACAAAGAATCTCTGAGCTCTTCTGTCGTTGCCTGCATTCCGAACATCCGCATGTATGTGGTTATAAAATCATTAAAAGCTTGGGTCCTTAAGATGAGCGAGTCGCTCAGGTTCACTTCATCAAAGTAATGCGAACCTTGTTCCAGCACCTGCTGCTCCATCGGAAGGTCCCACTGGGTTTTCGGCACTTTCTGAAATGAAAAAGTGGAGCTGATAAACAGATCGCTGTGTTGTTTCTCTTGATCCGATATCCATTGGTTATAATCAATCTGTCGCTTTTTAAATTCCTCTATTGAAGCTTTAAAAAACTTTCCACTGCGGGAATCGTAACCTGCCAGCAATTGTTCGAGCAAGGCCAGTTGCTGGCGTCGTTGACTGTTTTCTTGCTGAAAAAGGAAGTACGCCGGGTTTTCTTTGTCTGATCCAAAGTCGATGCTGTCGGGATGAACGGCCAGCGGATTGATACCCAGCGTAAGATCATCCTGATTCATAAAGAAGACAAATTCTGCCGGATAAGGTTGATCTTCCACTTTTTGCCGATAGTCCATTCGCAACAGGAATTGTCCGGGCAAAAAAGCTTCAGGAATCTCAATCCGAACATCATCCTTCACCTGAGGAATCTCTGCCAGAGCTGTTTTAAAATGTCCTTTCTCATAAGGCGTTAGCGTAACCGTCGCATCATAGATACCGTGAAGTCGAACAGTTACATGAGCCGCTCCCTGACGACCCTGCCCGTGGACTAAGCCCGGGTAGCATATTATCAGGTTCAACAACACCCAGACAAGGTGGCTAAAACGATTTGTAGACAAGCGATTCCGGTAAGGTTTTGCCAAATGCCTTCTTTCAATTGCCCGCTGTTGGATAAGCTTGCTCTTTCTCATTTTCCACTTTTTTATCGTAATCATTTATTTCCGTTCTCAGTTCATTCACGGCAGCGAAAATACAATTATAATCAATCAATCACGAATGCACCGCGCAGGTAAAGCATAGGCTTTGGTTATCGTGCTCACGGAGCTTCCGTTGTAAAGTTCCAGAAAATAGCCTGTTGAACTGGTATATTGATTCGAACTCCAGTAACGTCCATAACTCCCCCTTCCGGCAATTACACCGGTATTATAAACCAGCATGCCTGCAGCGTGCAACTTCAATACCGAATTCCATGCATCTGTTCCGCTGGTCCAATACTGTGGCTGGGCATCGGCTGCCAACCACTCTGCACGCGAAGGAATACGCCATGTGGAGCCCAGCAACAATCGGCAGGGATCATTAGACAAGGCCCATTGTGCACTCTCCGAAATACTTGTCACCCAAGAAGTCGCAGGAACCCGACTGCTGCCGTATTGATATGCCTGCGAACGGTTAAATTGCCAGTACCATCCAGCGGAAACTTCGGTGGCGTCGTTAATGGAAGTGGCCTGCCGGTCAGCCCCCAGATTCTGAGTCAGCCAACAGGCTGCTTTTCCCGAAATATTACTGCTGATGGAATGATAAGTTACATTTTTATTGACTGGAGCGCCACTGACACCATTAGTATGCGTAACTGCAAAGGTTGTCGGACAAATTTTGAAACTGCTTACCGCCGGACTGTAAGTGATACCCTGAGCATTAATGGCATAAGCCCTGACATAATAAGTCGGACCTTCACTCAGCCCGCTAAGTGTCCCACTAAAACTACCTGTTCCGGCCCCTGATGCAACTTTGCTGTCGGCGGTAGTCGGATTGCCATAAGTATTCCAGCATAGACCACGTTCAGTAACATCGGTTCCACCACTAATTGTAACAGTTGCTGAACCAACTGCGGCATTAGCAGTCATCGAGCCAGTCGGAACAAACACATTACTGACCGAAGGTTTTGACAGGCTAAGACCATCACGGATACATCGTATCGGTAAAGCATAAGCTTTTGTAATTGTACTGACGCTACTTCCTCCGTTTAATTCCAGAAAATATGCGGTTGTTGTGGAAGATTGATTTGAACTAAAATAACGACCATATCCTCCTCTCCCGGCAAGAGCTCCTGTATTATAAACCAACATACCTGCCGAATGTAATTTCAATACCGAATCCCAAGCATCAATCGGACTAGTCCAATATTGCGGCGGTGCGTCTGCCTTTACCCATTCTGTTGAAGTCGGGATCCTCCAGCCTAAACCTAACAGTAATCTACATGGATCATTTGTCGAAGCCCAGTTAGCACTTTCAGAAATACGGCTTGTCCAACTGGTCCAGGCATTGGATGGCACCCTCCCTCCATCGTACTGATAGCCTTGCGAACGGTTAAATTGCCAATACCAACCTGAAGCTGCTTCACTCGCGTCATCCAAGGAGTTTGGCTGGCGGTCTGCTCCCAGGTTTTGAGTCAGCCAGCAGGCTGCTTTCCCGGAAATATTGCTGCTTATTGAATGATAAGTAACGGTTTTACTGACGGGAGCGCCATTTAAACCTTCAGCATGGATCACACTGAAGGAGGTAGGACAAATCTTAAAACTGGTCACAAACGAACTGTAAGCCGTTCCCTGCCCGTTTGTAGCATAAGCACGAACATAATAAGTTGGCCCGTCGGTTAGACCGGTAATACTACTGGTAAAGGTACCAATAGTACTCCCCGAAGGTATTTTGTTGTCAGCGGTTGTTGGATTTCCGGTCGTGTTCCAACATAAGCCCCGGTCGGTAAGCGCATCTCCGCCATCGGAAACGACTGTTGCTGTACCTGCAGCCGTAGTCATGGTCATGGCTGAAGTCGGAACAGTCACTACACTTACCACTGGTTTGGTGATAGTAACCCCATCGCGGATACATCGTACGGGCAAGGCATAGGCTTTTGAGAAATAACTCATTGCACTACCGTTATACAGATCCAGAAAATAGGCATTATTGCTATTGTATCGCACTGTACTCCAGTAACGCCCGTAGCTGCCCCGACCGGTTACCGCCCCGTTTGTATTATTTAACATCCCGGCCGAATGCAGCTTCAGGACTGAGTTATAGGCATCCGTCCCACTGGTCCAATACTGGGGAGCGGCGTCGGCTGCATACCATTCATTATAAGTCGGGATGCGCCAACCCAAACCTAAAAGTAAATTACAGGGATCATTAGCTGAATCCCAATTTAAATTCTCTGAAATACTGCTGGTCCAACTGGTCCAGGCATTCGAGGGAACCAGTGTTTTTCCATCATGTTCATACCCCTGCGACCGGTTAAACTGCCAGTACCAACCTGAAGACGCCTCACTCGCATCATCAATTGAAGTCGGCTGGTAATCGGCTCCCAGATTTTGGGTTAGCCAGCAGGCTGCTTTCCCTGAAATATTGGTACTGATGGAATGATAGGTCACGGTTTTGGTGACCGGTGCCCCGTTTAAATCTTTGGTATGGATCACATCAAACTCAACCGGACAGATCTTAAAACTGGTTACAGCCGGACTATAAGCTGTGCCTTTACTGTTGGTGGCATAAGCACGTACATAATAGGTAGCACTCTCATTCAATCCGGCGAGTGTTCCTGTAAATGTCCCGGTGCCTTCTCCTGTTTGAATTTTATTATCGGAAATGGTCGGTATCAAAACAGATGTACTCCAGCACAACCCCCTATCGGTCACGGCATCCCCCCCGTCAGACGCAACCGTGGCCGTACCGGATGCCGTTGTTTCTGTCATTCCCGTTGTAGGAATATTTACATCACTCACAGATGGTATCGTGACCGTAACAGCATCACGGATACAACGAACCGGCAGAGCATACGCCTTCGACATGGAAGTCATGGCGCTATTGGCAGCCTGTAAAATCAGTGAATATCCAGCTGTTGTGCCTGATTGGTTTGAACTCCAGTAATAGCCAATTGTACCACGACCGGCAATTGCCCCATTGCTATAATTCAGGTAACCGCCCATATGCAATTTCAATATCGAGCTATAAGCATTCGCTGCTGTGGTCCAGTTCTGAGGCGGAGCATCCGCTTTGGTCCATTCGGTTGACGTCGGGATCCGCCAACCCAAACCAAGCAACAGGCTGCACGGATCGTTGGCTGCAGCCCAGTTGGCGCTTTCCGAAATACGACCGGTCCAACTGGTCCAGGCATTGGAAGGAACACGGCTTCCATTGTACTGATAACCCTGGGAACGGTTAAACTGCCAGTACCAACCTGAAGAGGCTTCACTGGCATCGGTAGAAGCGCCTGCCTCCTGATCAGCTCCCAGGTTCTGGGTCAGCCAACAGGCTGCTTTCCCTGAGATATTGGTGCTGATGGAATGATAGGTCACGGTTTTGCTGACCGGCGCCCCGTTTAAGCCTTCGGTATGGATCATTTTAAATTCAACCGGACAGATTTTAAAGCTCGTTACCTCCGGGCTATACGCGGTACCTTCACTATTAGTGGCATAAGCACGCACATAATAAGTCGGCTCTTCTGTTAATCCGCTCAAGGTACTTGTAAAACTTCCGGTGCCTGTTCCAGCGGCAATTTTAGTGTCAGCTGTTGTCGGATTGCCCGTTGTATTCCAGCACAAACCACGATCGGTAACCGCAGCACCCCCGTCAGAAGACACTGTAACGCTACCTGCCGCTGTCGTCTTCGTCATCGTGGTGGTAGGAATCGAAACATTACTGACAGAAGGCTTGGAGATCGTAACTGCCTCCCGGATACAACGTAAAGGCAAAGCATAGGCCTTTGAGAAATAACTCATTGCACTGCCGTTATACAGATCCAGAAAATAGGCATTATTGCTATTGTATCGCACTGTACTCCAGTAACGCCCGTAGCTGCCCCGACCGGTAACCACCCCGTTTGTATTATTCAACATCCCGGCCGAATGCAGCTTCAGGACTGAGTTATAGGCATCCGTTCCACTAATCCAATACTGGGGAGCGGCATCAGCTGCATACCATTCATTATATGTCGGGATACGCCAACCCAAACCTAAAAGTAAATTACAGGGATCATTGGCTGAATCCCAATTTAAATTCTCTGAAATACTGCTGGTCCAACTGGTCCAGGCATTCGAGGGGGTGAGGGTTGATCCTTCATATTTATACCCTTGTGACCGGTTAAACTGCCAGTACCAACCCGATGAAGCTTCGCTCGCATCATCCACAGAAGTTGGCTGGCGGTCTGACCCCAAATTTTGGGTTAACCAGCAAGCTGCTTTCCCCGAAATATTACTACTGATCGAATGATAACTTACGATCTTACTGACCGGAGCCCCGTTTAACCCTTCAGTATGAATAACACTAAATTCAGTCGGGCAAATCTTAAAGCTGGTCACCGCCGGGCTATAAGCCGTCCCTTTACTGTTGGTGGCATAAGCCCGCACATAATAGGTCGAAGCTTCCGTCAAATCTTCCATGGTGCCGGTGAAGATTCCAGTACCGCTTCCTAAAGGAATTGTATTATCAAAAATGGTTGGCTTAGTACTTATTATACTCCAGCACAACCCCCTATCGGTCACGGCATCCCCCCCGTCAGACGCAACCGTGGCCGTACCGGATGCCGTTGTTTCTGTCATTCCCGTTGTAGGAATATTTACATCACTCACAGATGGTATCGTGACCGTAACAGCATCACGGATACAACGAACCGGCAGAGCATATGCCTTCGACATGGAAGTCATGGCGCTATTGGCAGCCTGTAAAATCAGTGAATATCCAGCTGTTGTGCCTGATTGGTTTGAACTCCAGTAATAGCCAATTGTACCGCGACCGGCAATTGCCCCATTGCTATAATTCAGGTAACCGCCCATATGCAATTTCAATACCGAGCTATAAGCATTCGCTGCCGTGGTCCAGTTCTGAGGCGGAGCATCCGCTTTGGTCCATTCGGTTGACGTCGGGATACGCCAACCCAAACCAAGCAACAGGCTGCACGGATCGTTGGCTGCAGCCCAGTTGGCGCTTTCCGAAATACTACCGGTCCAACTGGTCCAGGCATTGGAAGGAACACGGCTTCCATTGTACTGATACCCCTGGGAACGGTTAAACTGCCAGTACCAACCTGAAGAGGCTTCACTGGCATCGGTAGAAGCGCCTGCCTCCTGATCAGCTCCCAGGTTCTGGGTCAGCCAACAGGCTGCTTTCCCTGAGATATTGGTGCTGATGGAATGATAGGTCACGGTTTTGCTGACCGGCGCCCCATTTAAGCCTTCGGTATGGATCATTTTAAATTCAACCGGGCAAATCTTAAAACTAGTCACCGAGGGGCTGTAAGCGGTCCCTTCACTATTGGTGGCATAAGCACGCACATAATAAGTCGAAGTTTCATCCAGACCAGCCATCTTTCCGCTGAATAAACCCAAGTCGCCACTTACCGGGACAAGCTGATCGGCCGTCGTAGGATTCCCGGTGATATTCCAGCATAAACCACGGGCCGTTACTGCAGCACCCCCGTCCGAAGCGACCGTTGCAGTACCAATCGCCGTCGTGTCCGTCATATCGGAGGTCAGTACGATCACGTCACTTATGGATGGTTTGGAAATGGCAACTGCCTCCCGGATACATCGTAGTGGTAAAGCATAGGCCTTTGAGAAATAACTTATTGCACTACCGTTATACAGATCCAGAAAATAGGCATTATTGCTATTGTATCGCACTGTACTCCAGTAACGCCCGTAGCTGCCCCGACCGGTTACCGCCCCGTTTGTATTATTTAACATCCCGGCCGAATGCAGCTTCAGGACTGAGTTATAGGCATCCGTCCCACTGGTCCAATACTGGGGAGCGGCGTCGGCTGCATACCATTCATTATAAGTCGGGATGCGCCAACCCAAACCTAAAAGTAAATTACAGGGATCATTAGCTGAATCCCAATTTAAATTCTCTGAAATACTGCTGGTCCAACTGGTCCAGGCATTCGAGGGAACCAGTGTTTTTCCATCATGTTCATACCCCTGCGACCGGTTAAACTGCCAGTACCAACCTGAAGACGCCTCACTCGCATCATCAATTGAAGTCGGCTGGTAATCGGCTCCCAGATTTTGGGTTAGCCAGCAGGCTGCTTTCCCTGAAATATTGGTACTGATGGAATGATAGGTCACGGTTTTGGTGACCGGTGCCCCGTTTAAATCTTTGGTATGGATCACATCAAACTCAACCGGACAGATCTTAAAACTGGTTACAGCCGGACTATAAGCTGTGCCTTTACTGTTGGTGGCATAAGCACGTACATAATAGGTAGCACTCTCATTCAATCCGGCGAGTGTTCCTGTAAATGTCCCGGTGCCTTCTCCTGTTTGAATTTTATTATCGGAAATGGTCGGTATCAAAACAGATGTACTCCAGCACAACCCCCTATCGGTCACGGCATCCCCCCCGTCAGACGCAACCGTGGCCGTACCGGATGCCGTTGTTTCTGTCATTCCCGTTGTAGGAATATTTACATCACTCACAGATGGTATCGTGACCGTAACAGCATCACGGATACAACGAACCGGCAGAGCATACGCCTTCGACATGGAAGTCATGGCGCTATTGGCAGCCTGTAAAATCAGTGAATATCCAGCTGTTGTGCCTGATTGGTTTGAACTCCAGTAATAGCCAATTGTACCACGACCGGCAATTGCCCCATTGCTATAATTCAGGTAACCGCCCATATGCAATTTCAATATCGAGCTATAAGCATTCGCTGCTGTGGTCCAGTTCTGAGGCGGAGCATCCGCTTTGGTCCATTCGGTTGACGTCGGGATACGCCAACCCAAACCAAGCAACAGGCTGCACGGATCGTTGGCTGCAGCCCAGTTGGCGCTTTCCGAAATACGACCGGTCCAACTGGTCCAGGCATTGGAAGGAACACGGCTTCCATTGTACTGATAACCCTGGGAACGGTTAAACTGCCAGTACCAACCTGAAGAGGCTTCACTGGCATCGGTAGAAGCGCCTGCCTCCTGATCAGCTCCCAGGTTCTGGGTCAGCCAACAGGCTGCTTTCCCTGAGATATTGGTGCTGATGGAATGATAGGTCACGGTTTTGCTGACCGGCGCCCCGTTTAAGCCTTCGGTATGGATCATTTTAAATTCAACCGGGCAAATTTTAAAGCTGGTCACCGAGGGGCTGTATGCTGTACCCTTACTGTTGGTGGCATAAGCACGCACATAATAGGTGGCCTCTTCATTGAGCTCAGGTATTGTTGTGACAAAAATACCGGTTCCGGTCCCATTAACGATCACACTGTCTGCCAGGGTTGGAGTACCCGATGTATTCCAGACCAATCCACGGGCCGTTACAACAGCCCCCCCGTCTGAAGCGACCGTTGCAGTACCCACCGCTGAATTCTTCGTCATCGTCGTGTCCGGGACAATCACATCGCTTACCACAGGAACAGAAATCGTAAGAGCGTCTCGAATACAGCGCAAAGGCAAAGCATAGGCCTTTGAGAAATAACTCATTGCACTGCCGTTATACAGATCCAGAAAATAAGCATTATTGCTATTATATCGCACTGTACTCCAGTAACGCCCGTAGCTGCCCCGACCGGTTACCGCCCCGTTTGTATTATTTAACATCCCGGCCGAATGCAGCTTCAGGATTGAGTTATAAGCATTCGTCCCACTGGTCCAATACTGGGGAGCGGCATCAGCTGCATACCATTCATTATAAGTCGGGATACGCCAACCCAAACCTAAAAGCAAATTACAGGGATCATTGGCTGAATCCCAATTTAAATTCTCTGAAATACTACTGGTCCAACTGGTCCAGGCATTCGAGGGAACCAGTGTTTTTCCATCATGTTCATACCCCTGCGACCGGTTAAACTGCCAGTACCAACCTGCTGCCGCTTCACTGGCATCGCTCATGGAATTTGGCTGCCGGTCCGATCCAAGGTTTTGGGTCAACCAGCAAGCTGCTTTCCCTGAAATATTGGTACTAATGGAATGATAGGTCACGGTTTTACTGATCGGTGCTCCATTCAGGCCTTCCGTATGAATAACATCAAATTTTGCAGGACATATTTTAAAACTAGTCACAGAAGGGCTATAGGCGGTCCCTTCGGCATTTGTCGCATAGGCACGGACATAATAAGTAACCGTTTCATCCAAATCATCCAGAGTTATCGTAAATGTTCCGGTCCCTCCCCCAGATTCGATCACCTGGTCTGCAATCGTCGGGGTCCCCGTATTATTCCAACACAAGCCGCGCTCTGTTACGGTAGCCCCTCCATCAGAGGCAACTGTGGCAGTCCCATCAGCCGTTGTTTCGGTCATGGTTGAATCAGCAACAGTCACATTACTTACAATGGGTGATGATTTCACAAAAGCATCCCGGATACAGCGTACAGGCAAAGCATATGCCTTCGACATGGAAGTCATGGCGCTATTGGCAGCCTGTAAAATCAGTGAATATCCAGCTGTTGTGCCTGATTGGTTTGAACTCCAGTAATAGCCAATTGTACCACGACCGGCAATTGCCCCATTGCTATAATTCAGGTAACCGCCCATATGCAATTTCAATACCGAGCTATAAGCATTCGCGGCCGTGGTCCAGTTCTGAGGCGGAGCATCCGCTTTGGTCCATTCGGTTGACGTCGGGATCCGCCAACCCAAACCAAGCAACAGGCTGCACGGATCGTTGGCTGCAGCCCAGTTGGCGTTTTCCGAAATACGACCGGTCCAACTGGTCCAGGCATTGGAAGGAACACGGCTTCCATTGTACTGATAACCCTGGGAACGGTTAAACTGCCAGTACCAACCCGAAGAGGCTTCACTGGCATCGGTAGAAGCGCCTGCCTCCTGATCAGCTCCCAGGTTCTGGGTCAGCCAACAAGCTGCTTTCCCTGAGATATTGGTACTGATAGAATGATAAGTAATTGTTTTACTGACAGGAGCCCCGTTCAGACCTTCCGTATGAATAACTTCAAAATTTGCCGGACAAATTTTAATACTGGTCACTGCCGGACTATAAGCGGTTCCCTCGCTGTTGGTGGCATAAGCGCGGACATAGTAGGTAGGTCCCTCTTCCAGATTGGACAAGGTTTCCCTAAACTCTCCTTTTCCTGATCCACTGGGGATCAAATTATTGGCAATGGTTGGCGTTCCGGTGGTACTCCAGCATAACCCTCTGGAAGTCACTGCAGCACCACCATCCAACACCACATTCGCAATTCCGACTGCTGAGGTTTCGGTCATGGTTGAATCAGGGATGACGACATTGCTTACAGATGGCACAGATAAAGTAATGCCATCCCGGATACACCTCAATGGCAATGCGTAAGCTTTGGACATATAAGTCACCACACTCCCATTTAGCAAATTAAGATAATATCCGTTACTACTGTTGTACTGCGTTCCACTCCAATAACGCCCATAACTGCCTCTTCCGGCCATTACTCCTGTATTATAGGCCAATACGCCCGCTGAATGAAGTTTCAATACAGAATTATAGGCATCGGTTCCGCTGGTCCAATTTTGGGGATCACCATCCGCCCTGCTCCATTCCGTTGATGTCGGAATCCGCCATCCCAGCCCTAGCAGCAAATTACACGGATCGTTTGTAGCCCCCCACTGGGCGCTTTGAGAAATGCTCCCTGTCCAAGCATTTGATGGCATACGACTGCTGTCGTACTTATACCCCTGTGCCCGGTTGAATTGCCAGTACCAGCCTGCGGATTCTTCCGTTGCGTCATTCATTGAAGTGGCTTGTTGATCAGCACCCAGGTTTTGAGTCAGCCAACACCGTAAAGCTCCGGAAAGCTCCGTACTTACCGAATGATACACGACCGTTTTCGTTTCCGGCGCACCGGCCAATCCTTCCATATGCGTGACGGTGAAAGCTGTAGGGCAACTTTTGCTACTGACATCAGGACCATAGGCTGTGCCGGCACTGTTGGTGGCAAAAGCGCGAATATAGTAAGTAGGTCCTTCCACCAAGCCCGTAATCGTATCGCCGAAAACTCCCAATCCTGCTTCCGCATTGACAATGACAGAATCTTCCAATGTCGGGCTTCCTTCTGTGTTCCAACATAAGCCGCGAACGGTCACTTCCGCCCCGCCGTTATCCAGAATCTCCGAAGTCCCGACTTGGGTAGAATCGTCAACAGCATCAAGTTTTACAGCCCCTACGGTAGGCACAACAGGTGCAGTTACGATGGTATCAATTTCACCGTATGCTGTTCCGAGGCTATTGGTGGCATAAGCCCGGATATAGTAAGGAGTTGCATGTGTCAGCCCACCTATGGTCGAAGGAAATTCGCCTAATCCGCTGCCATTCTTTGTTTTCGTCAACAGCGTGACTGTCGGGATTGTATCGCTGCTCCAGCAAACGCCTCGTAGAATTACAATAGCCCCACCATCAGCCACAACTTCACCACCAGTGATCGCCCCGTTGCTCCATACAGTATCCGCTTCAGCCGTGACCACCGTTGGGATGGTCAGGGTCGTCAGACTATCCAACTCCCCATAACCAGTCCCCATGTTATTCGTAGCAAAAGCACGTACGTAATATTTTGTCCCTTCTTCCAGTTCCGTCACCGTCAGTGAATAAGCCCCCGTACCGCCATAAGTATGCTTTACAAATAAGGTATCAATGGTAGGAATCCCCGATGTGCTGTAGCATACTCCCCGGGAGGTCACTGGAACACCTCCGTCACTGGTAACAGTACCTCCGCAAACAGCGGTATTACGCGCCACTGATTTCGGCACACGGGTAATCACGGTCGGAATGGTCGGCGTTGTAAAAGTCACCGGCTCCGGACTAAAGCGTGTTCCGACCTGATTGGTCGCATATGCCCAAACATAATACGTGGTATTATCCTCCAACCCATTTATGGTTCCTTCAATCTCCGGACCACCAGCTCCCAAGGAGATACTGCTGTCTGCCGGCATCGGAATCGGCGGTGCATCGCCTGAACGATTCCAGTAAAGTCCACGGTCGGTAACTGGTGATCCTCCATCTGTGATCACAGATGCTGAACCATCTCCGGTAGTCATCGTCAGACCAGACATGATGACCTTGCTAACTGCTGGGCGAATGGCCTGAGTTGTCATACTATCCAGCTTCCCATAAGCTGTCCCTAAGCTGTTGGTCGCGAAAGCCTTCACGTAATATTTTGTTCCCGGCAACAAACCACTGATACTGCTAACGAAAGTTCCCAACCCGCCTGAAATATCATTCAACTTCGATCCTGATTCAAGATCAAGTGTATCACTAAGTCCCCAGCAAACCCCACGGACATTGACTGGCATACCTCCGTCATTCAGCACCTCTCCTCCACTCACCGCATGGGTGCTGTCAATAGCAGAAGGAGCTGTAGTGGTCACCGTCGGGAGCATAACTTCCAGGGTTCGGAAAGAAACCTGGCTGCCATAACTGGTACCCACCGCATTGGTGGCATAAGCCCTGACATAATAGTCAGTTTCCGGTTTTAAACCAGACATATGAGCTACAAACTTACCAATACCAGTAGTGGTTTTGTCTACAGTCTTGGTTGAAAGCGCAATGGTTGGGGCATTGCGGATACTCCAGCAGATTCCCCGTGCCAGGATCGGTGTCCGTCCGTCATCAGTAATCTCGCCGCCGCTGGTAGCTGTTGTGGCAATAATATCAGTAACAGGATCAGTAGCCACCAGAGTAGGGAAGGCATCGGTAAGAAATGTTCTCTCCAAACCATAAGCAACACCTATTTTATTGATCGCGTATGCACGGACATAGTAGAGTGTGTTCGGTGTAAGACCTGTAATGTTGCTGGTGTAAGTATCGGTTCCGGAACCATTGTAGGTCCGGCTGTCATCAATAGTAGGATTGGTGTGCGTACTCCAGCACACTCCTTTGAGCGTAACAGCAGCACCACCATCGCTGGTGATCTCGCCGCCACTACCTGCCGTGTATCCGCCAACATCGGTAACTTCAAGCGTAATCAACCTCGGAGCTGTTGGAAAGATGGTTACCGAAACCTGATTTCCGAAAACGGTCCCGACACTGTTAGTCGCATAAGCCCGGATGTAATAGCTGATACTCATGTTGAGCCCGGTAATGGTACTGGAAAAGTTACCTGTCCCAAAACCGTCAACCGATTTGTTAACGACAACCGTATCAGGATCAAAGTTTGAGTTGGTACTCCAAACCACTCCCCTGGCTGTAACTTCAGCGCCACCATCGTCGGTAATATTTCCGCCTGTAACTACCGATGATTTTGTAATTGGAACTACATAGTTGGTTGTTATGGTAGGCAGAATAGCCGGAGTTGTGAAGCTGACTTCATTTCCGTAAGCGACGCCCTGATTGTTTACAGCATAAGCCCGAACATAATAGGTTGTTACCGGCAGCAGTCCAGTGAGTGTACTTCTGAATGTGTCTCCACTCAACCTATCGTAGGTCGTTTTGGTATGCAGACTAACGGTTGGATTATGCCCGGTACTCCAACAAACACCGACATTGGTAATGCGTGCACCTCCATTACTCTGGATAGTACCACCTCCAACTGCAGAAGTGCCGGTTGAAGAAGCTGCAGGTTCCAGTGTGGTCAGTGAGACAAAATCCAAGGTTGTAAAACTCAGTTCATTTCCATAGGCAGTTCCCACAGCATTGACAGCATAAGCACGCATATAGTAGGTTGTTCCACGCTGCAATCCGCTCAGCCCGGTTGTGAAGTATCCGATACCGGAGCCGGTTTGCGCTGTTCGATTCACCTGTACCGTGTCGGGGCGGAAACCTGAAACCGTACTCCACACCATTCCGCGGGTAGTAACAGGCTCACCCCCGTCATCGGAAATATGCCCGCCTGTTGAAACTGTCGTTCCATTGATATACCACGCTGCTCGGGTAGTCAAGGTAGGCAAAGTGGGCGGATCGGTGATAAAACTCAACATATTGCCATAAGCAGTTCCGGCAATATTTTTGGCATACGCCTGGATATAATAGGTCGTATTTCCTTTCAGCCCTTTTAGATAACTGGCAAAAGATCCGGTTCCGCTTCCGTTACTTGTTCGGTTGACAATAACAGTGTCCGGATCAAAGGTGGCTACTTTGCTCCATACAACTCCCCGTGAGATTACTCGTGAACCACCATCACTGCTGATGTTTCCCCCGCTGGTAGCCGTTGTGGGACCTGTTGCCGAAGCGTATGCTGTCGTCAATACCGGAACAACGGGTGTAAAAAAGCTAACTTCATTTCCATAAGCAATGCCGACCTCGTTCTCAACATACGCCTTCAGGTAATAGATGGTGTTGGGCGCTAAATTGGCTATCAGGTCGGTGAATGAACCGGTGTAATAACCTGTGGATGCCGTGCGATTACGAACGATCGTATCAGCTTCAAAATTTGGTTCGGTACACCAAACCAATCCTCGGGTTGTTACTAGGGCACCGCCGTTGCTGGTAATTGTTCCTCCTCCGCTTGCTGAAGTTGAAGAAAGCAATGTAACAGGATTGGTAATAATCGAAGCTAAGGTAGGAGGGTCAGTTGTGAAACTCACTTCATTCCCGTAGACCGTTCCAACAGCATTGGTCGCATAAGCCCGGATATAATAGGTCCTGCTTCCCATCAGTCCGGTGATGGTGCTTGTAAAATCGCCTAAGCCTGGTCCGTTTGAGGTATAATTGCTCTCACCGATAACCGGATTTTGACTGGTGCTCCAGCACACACCGCTCCGGATAACGGCGCTGCCGCCATCGGATATGATGCTTCCACCGGCTACAACCGATGTGCTGGTCACTGTTGAATAATCAGGCTCCAGGGTTACCACAACAGGAACAGAATTCGTTGTAAAGCTCAGTTCATTGTCGGCATAAGACGTTCCGATGGCATTAACAACATATGCTCTCACATAATAAGTAGTACCAGGAAGCAACCCTGTCAACGTAGATGTAAAATTTCCGGATACATTATGAGTTGTCCGGTTGACCCGTACGGTATCCGGGATAAAACCGGACTGGGTGCTCCAGCAAATACCTCCTGAACTTATAATCGTTCCGCCATTGCTCAGAACGGTACCGCCACTGGTTCCTGAGATACCATTTGGTTCACTTTTCGGAGTAACCGTTTTAACCACCGCAAACTCGGGCAAGCCGGAAATAAAGCTTTGCTGGTTTCCGTACACAATTCCGGCGCCGTTAATGGCATAAGCCCGAACATAGTAGGTGGTGGTAGCCATTAAGCCTGTCATCGTGTGAATAAATTCGCCGATGCCGATACCTTCAGTCGTATGGGGATTGGTTACCGTTGGACTACCGGTGGTGTTCCAGCAGATCCCGCTTTCGGTCACCGGTGAACCGCCATCGCTGCTAATGATGCCACCGCTGACAGCACTGGTACCCGTGATCTCAGAAACAGGATTGGTAGTAATATTTGCCAGGGTTGCCGTGACAAAAGACAATTCATCGCCATATGAAATACCGATGTGGTTACGGGCATACGCCCGTACATAGTAGGTTTGCCCTTTGATTAAACCCATCAAATTTCCAGAGAAAGAACCATCGCCACTTCCACTGACAATATAATTATCATCGATGGTCGTAAACTTCTCCGTGCTCCAGCAAAATCCTCTTTCAACAACCGTTTCCCCTCCGTTATCGGATACGGTTCCCTGCACCACTGCCGTTGTCCCGCCAGCGGTCACTCCATTCGTTACCACCCAAGGTACTGTTGAAGTGCTGGTATAAAGACTGTCAAGATTTCCATAAGCGATACCTGCACTGTTGACAGCGTATGCGCGGACAAAATATTTTGTGCTTCCGTTGAGACCTGAAATATTGGAGGTAAAAATGCCGACATCAGAGCCATCAATGGTGAAATGATCATCCAAGGTGGGATTGCGGAATGTTCCCCAACATACTCCTCGGCTGGTGACGGAATCTCCGCCATCACCTGTGATCGTTCCACCGCTCAGCGCGGTACTGCTCGTGATGTTTGATGGCTTCGTCGTGATCAGTGTTGCCGGCAGTTTGGTGGTAAATTGATACGAGTCGCCATACGAGATTCCTTTTTCATTGATGCCATAAGCTCGGGCGTAATAGGTGGTTCCCGAAGCCAGATTTTCCAGTTGGGCAGAAAAGCTGCCGGGACCGCTTCCGACCCTCAAGGTGTCGTCGGCAATGGTAGGATCGGCATCCACACTCCAGCAGAATCCACGTTCGGTGACGTCCAATCCTCCGGTACTGTTCACCCTTCCCCTAGCCTCAGCATAAACACCGCCAATATTGATCACATCAATCGTCACCACTTCAGGCACCGTAGCATCCAGCGTCGTAAAGCTATATTCATCGCCATAAGCTATGCCAGCACTATTTTGAGCATAAGCCCGCACATGGTAGGTGGTGTATGGGATGAGTCCGGTGATGGCACTGGTGTAAGTCCCCAAACCTGTGCCGGTATATGATTCGGAAGTTTTTGTCGAAAGATCAACCGTTGGGTTTTGGACTGTATTCCAGCAAATTCCTCGCGCAATAAGATCAGAATTTCCCAGATTTGAAATAATCCCACCACTTTGTGCCGTATTTTGAGTGATACCAGTTGGTTCAATTGTGAAAATAGAGGCCACGGACGCCGTTACAAAGCTAGTCTCGCTGGTGTAGCCTGTGCCTGCTGTATTGGTCGCATACCCTTTGGCATAGTAGGTTGTGCCCGGGACTAGGCCTGTCAGATTACTCACAAAAACACCAATATCGGTCAGGTTTGTTGTTTCGGAAGGATAGTAGTGGTAATGAATCCGGTCGGTGCTAAGAGAAATCCCCCTGGCAGTGACAGGAGCGCCGCCGTTGTTTAGAATCTCCATCTCCCCGACTGCTGAAATATCTGTGATTTCTGAAATAAGAATGGATGCAGAACTCAGCTCGGGAGCAACAGGAGGCAGTGTTGTGAACACGACAAGGTTACCGTACGATGTGCCGGCCTTGTTGATGGCGTAGGCACGGACGTAAAAAGTTGTATTTCCAAGCAAGCCTGTAAGGGTACTTGGGAAGACTCCTACACCGGAACCGTCGTCGGAGACTTTAGCATCCGGATCATCTAATGGATCTCCAACGATGCTCCATACAATTCCACGGCCAGTAATTGGACTTCCTCCATCATTGCTGATATCTCCTCCGCTTTCCGCCGAGATGCTGGTCACATTGGTTGGATCGAGAGTGATAATTTCCGGAGCCTCCGGGATGATAATAAACGTTTTATCCTCTCCGTAAGCTACCCCAACACTGTTACGGGCATAAGCACGAACATGATAAACAACATTGGGCGCCAGTCCTGTTAAGATACTGCTGAAAATTCCTGTCCCGTTGCCGTCGGACGTATGAGCGGATGAAATGGTCGGGTTTTCCGCTGTACTCCAGCACACCCCACGGGCTGTTACATCAGCGCCACCGTCATCGACGACATTTCCTCCGCCAACAGCACTCGTACTCATAAATGAAGCCGTAGAAAGTGTAATGACAGTCGGATACTTTAGGGTTGTCAGGCTGTCCAAGTTTCCATAGGCTGTTCCGGCCGCATTGATGGCATAGGCGCGCACATAATATTTTGTCCCGGGAGTCAGGTCGGTGATTGAACTGGAATAGGTTCCTGTTCCATCGCCCGCGAAAGCCACATTGGTTTTTGTAGGTAAATCCGTTGTCGGATCTTTCTCGGTACCCCAGCAGATCCCGCGGGCAGTAATGTCTGAATTTCCGGCGCTAGAAATGATCCCGCCGCTTAAAGCACTGATGCCGGTAACATTGGTTGGCGCAATTGTTACAATTTGTACGGGCGATGCGGTAACAAAGCTGGTTTCACTACTGTAGGCTGTTCCAGCGCTATTCACGGCATATCCTTTGGCATAGTACAATGTTCCCGGCGCCAGTCCGGTCAGCTGGCTGATGAATACCCCAATATCCGTTGGATTCAGTGTTTCCGACGGATAGTATTGATAAGTCACGCGGTCAGTGCTGATGCAAATACCACGTGCTGTCACGGGAGCACCCCCATTATTCAAGACCTCCATTTTACCGACAGCCGAAACATCGGTAATATTATAAATCATAATGGTAGCCGAACTTAATTCAGGTAGAATCGGATCTGGTGTGGTGAGCTGAATAAGGTTTCCGTAGGATGTTCCTGCGTTATTGACAGCATAGGCCCGCACGTAATAGGTGGTGTTTCCCAAAAGGTTGACCAGCGTACTAGGGAAAAGGCCAACCCCCGAACCATCATCCGTCATGATATGTGAAGGATCTTCCAACGGGTCGCCGTTCACGCTCCAAATGATTCCGCGGCCAGTGATGGGGCTTCCGCCATCACTGGTAATGTCGCCGCCACTTTCGGCCTGCATGCTCGTAACACTGCTTGCTTCCAGCGTGATAATTTCCGGAGCTTCAGGAATAATAATGAAAGTTTTACTTTCACCATAAGCCACTCCAACGCTGTTACGGGCGTAGGCTCTGACATAGTAAGTGACGTTTTCAGCAAGTCCTGTCAGGGTACTGCTAAAGGAACCCAGTCCTGTTCCGTCGCTCGTATGATAAGACGAAATGGTGGGATTTGGAGATGTGCTCCAGCAAACACCGCGAACGGTGATCACCGAGCCGCCGTCGCTCAAAACAGCACCCCCGCCGATAGCAGTACTACTCATAAAAGAAGCAGGAGCAAGCGTGGTAACTAGCGGATAATCGAGCGTCATCAGGCTATCCAGATTTCCGTAGGCAGTTCCGGCAGCGTTGACGGCATAAGCCCGTACATAGTATTTTGTTCCGGGCAGCAGATTGCTCATCGAACTGGCAAAAGTTCCTGAACCATCGCCGGTAATACTTTCGCTGGTTTTTGTAGCCAAATCAGTCGTCGGATCTTTTTCTGTACTCCAGCAAATTCCGCGGGCAGTCATATCGGAATTTCCGACACTGGTAATAATTCCTCCGCTCAAAGCAGAAAAACCGGCTATGTTCGAAGGCGGAACAGTGGTGATAACTGCCGGAGCTGCGGTCACAAAGCTGGTTGTGCTGCTGTAACCGGTTCCGGCAATGTTGGTCGCATAGGCTTTTATGTAATAGGTGGTTCCGGGAGACAATCCGTCCAGCAAAGTTTGAAAATTGCCAGTTTCAGAACCAGTGTCATCCGAAGAAGGAAAATGTTGAAAAATAATCCCATCGGCGCTCCACGCAACGCCTCGCTCGGTTATCGGAGCACCTCCATTGTTGATGATGTTGGCGTCGACCAGTGCCGATTCGCCGGTGATATCGCTGATCGTGACTAAAGCATTCAGTTCCGGTGGAATCGGCGGTGGGGTAGTGAACTGCACCAGATTACCATAAGCTGTTCCTTTACTGTTAACAGCATATGCGCGGACATAATAAGTTGTATTTCCCAAAAGACCGGTCAACGTACTTGGAAACGTTCCGACTCCGGAGCCGTCATTAGAAATCAAGGCATCGCTATCACTCAATGGATCACCATTCATGCTCCAGATGATCCCGCGGGCGGTGATCGGTGCCCCGCCGTCGGCCGTGATATCCCCGCCACTTTCCGCAGTCATACTGGTCAAATTGCTTGCCTCCAACGTAATGATGGTCGGAATCGTTGTCGTGGTGATGAAGATAAGGTCTTCTCCGTAAAACACTCCTTCCGCATTTACGGCATAAGCCCGCACGTGATAGGTCATATTGGGTAATAATCCTGAAAGGCTACTGGTAAAAGGCCCCAGTCCGTCGCCCGACGTGATTTTTTGCCTGGTGCGGGTGTTCAACGTTGTATCAGGATTGGCTGCAAATCCCCAACAAATACCGACAATCGTGATTGCTGACCCGCCGGTGCTGGTTACCATACCGCCGCCGGTTCCTGTCCCCCCGATCAAGTCGGTCACCGGGATCGTGGTTACCGAAGCTTGGCAGGCAATATTCAACCACTCACTACCATTACAGTAACGAAACGATTTTTCGGGAATACTGATGTACATATCTCCTTCTGCCGCAGAAGAAGGGTCGGCTGATAAAACCGGGAAAAAGCAGGTTTGAATTACATTGTCCGTTGAAAAATGATCGTTTGGCAAAAGAGTAGTTTCTCCCATGCTCGCCATTTTTACCCAACCGCTTCCTCCTGAAACCACGATCGATTGATCATTTCTGGAATACAGAAATGCACCCGAAGACGGAGAAGAGGGCAAAATAACCTTTTCAGGGAGATAAGGGATTCCATTAATGACCGTAAAATAGTCCTGCGCCGAGTCATCTTCATACAAGGTAGAACAGAAATCGACCCAGAAGTTTCCCGTATAAACCATCGGTTTTTGATCGGTCCGGCTGTAAACAAGCATGCCGGTCCCCGGGCTGATGATATCAGAAGTACTTTGATAGACCGGTAAGTGGGGGATGTCAGCTTCAACCCTGAAATAATCGCTTTGACCATAAAGTTGAGGAGACAACAAAAGCGTGATCGCAACAAAAAGCCATAAACAGGAAAGATAAAGTTCTATTTTCCTGTGCATGCTATTGTGCTTTGTTTCGTTTTCACGATGTTGTTCCATGTTCCCATTATTCATTAATCCTTCATCCGGAAGGAAATCAACTTCAGTAAGCCAGTGGCGCCGATCATTTTATTTTTGAGATAATCTTATCCATCTGTTTCTGCAGATCGTTCATCCTGTTTTTCAGGATTTCAATTTCCTGTTGTTGATTTTCTATTTGTTGCTGCTGTTCTTTTACGGCTTGAATCAGTACAGCAGTCAATTGAGTATAGTCAACTTTCAGGTAGCCATCTTCGCCTTTAATCACCATCGACGGATAGATTTGCTGAAGTTCCTGCGCAATCACACCGACTTTAATACCTGAGGCATACTTTTTCTGATCTTTATATTCAAACTGAACTCCCCGCATTTGATCGATCTTTTCGATCACACCGGTTAAAGTTTCAATCTTCGTTTTCAAGTTTTTATCTGACGGAGTGTAAAGGTTTCCGTTCACCGTTACGTCCTGACCAAATGTTGCATTTCCATCGCTGTCAAAAGCCAGACCATCATCAGGATCACCGTCATTACTGATGGCGAAACTTCCCACCATCAGGTTTTGTGTCGCCGTATGATTTCCCAGGTTATCTTTTGATGCAGCGATAGTGTTATCCACATATTTTTTGGTCGACGCATCCTGATCAGCCGTTGGATCCAATAAATCCGTGATTTTAAATGAACCTACTGAGATATCGGCGGCGGGTACTCCGAACCCGCTTAACGGAATGTTTACTTTGTCGAGTTTCGCTTCAGTGATGGCCTGGTCTGCAATGGTCATCTTCCCAGTATTGTCAATGGTTGCATCTCCTGAAAGGGAGACCGGAGTGGCTTCGCTGGAGATATTTCCCACAAATATTTTTCCATCGGCAAGTGCGGATGTACCGGAGGATGCGGTTAAATCATCGACATATTTTTTTGTCGCAGCATCCTGATCAGCCGTTGGATCCGATAAATTCGTGATCTTAAAAGAGCCCAACGAAAGATCGGCAGTCGGCACGCCGAATCCGCTTAAGGACAAAGCGCTTTGAGCTGTAGAACTTGCCTTGTTGCTCGCATCTCCTACATACAATTGACCGGTTGCCAGTTTATTATCAACAGGCACCCATTGGGTACCATCATAGACATAAAAAACCTTTTCGGTGGTGTTGTAATAGGTACTTCCCGCGTTTGGCGAACTTGGAGGGGTTGTACCGGTTGTTAAACCAGCGGTTTTGCTGTCCACATATTTTTTGGTGGTCGCATCCTGATCAGCTGTTGGATCCAATAAATCCGTGATTTTAAATGAACCTACTGAGATATCGGCGGCGGGTACTCCGAACCCGCTTAACGGAATGTTTGCTTTATCGAGTTTCGCTTCAGTGATGGCCTGGTCTGCAATGGTCATCTTCCCAGTATTGTCAATGGTTGCATCTCCTGAAAGGGAGACCGGAGTGGCTTCGCTGGAGATATTTCCCACAAATATTTTTCCATCGGCAAGTGCGGATGTACCGGAAGATGCGGTTAAATCATCGACATATTTTTTTGTCACTGCATCTTGATCAGCCGTTGGATCCGATAAATTCGTGATCTTGAAAGAACCCAACGAAAGATCGGCAGTGGGCACGCCGAACCCGCTTAAGGACAAAGCGCTTTGAGCTGTAGAACTTGCCTTGTTGCTCGCATCTCCTACATACAATTGACCGGTTGCCAGTTTATTATCAACAGGCACCCATTGGGTACCATCATAGACATAAAAAACCTTTTCGGTGGTGTTGTAATAGGTACTTCCCGCGTTTGGCGAACTTGGAGGGGTGGTCCCAGTTGTTAAACCAGCGGTTTTGCTGTCCACATATTTTTTGGTGGTCGCATCCTGGTCCCCGGTTGGGTCGGCCAGGTTGATGATCTTGTAATTATTAGATCCGCTGCCCATTGAAATATTGGCTTCCGCTTCTTTGAATCCACTTAATGTGATGGCACTCTTGGCCGTTGAAGCTGCATTGCCCGAGTCATCTCCAACTAACATGTTTCCCTTGGGAAGCAGAAATACAGAAGTAACGCCATCCACTAAATCATCCACATATTTTTTGGTCGACGCATCATGATCAGCCGTTGGATCCGATAGATTCGTGATCTTGAAAGAACCCAACGAAAGATCGGCAGTGGGCACGCCGAACCCGCTTAATGGAATGTTTACTTTATCGAGTTTCGCTTCAGTGATGGCCTGGTCTGCAATGGTCATCTTCCCAGTATTATCAATGGTTGCATCTCCTGAAAGTGATACCTGAGCCGCATCTCCGGCAACATCGCCCACAAAAATCTTTCCATCGGCTAACGCCGGAGAACCTGAAGACGCCGTTAAATCATCCACATATTTTTTTGTCACTGCATCTTGTGCCATCACCGGGTCATGCAAACCAATAATCCGTTGATTGCCAAATCGACATCCGCTTCCGCTGCACCAAATCCGCTGATTGGGATACCACCCTTACTTGTAGGCATTGACTGATTATATGAGTTCCCTACCCACATGCTACCTTCAGTGAGATATGCATCAATCAATCCCCAACGAGTGCCATCGTAAAGGTACAGATGGTTTACAAGTGTTGAATAAAATATCTCGCCAGGCTTTGGATTAGATGGGAATGTTTCGGCATAAATAATGCTTTTCTGTCCGTCTACATAATTTTTAGTGGCAGCATCTTGTGCTGCCACAGGATCAGCCACATTGGTGATTTTAAAATTGGTTGTTCCGTTTCCCACAATAAGATCGGCAGTAGCGGGTCCAAATTTACTGACAGGAATGGTGTTTGGCATGACTGCTTCGGCCTTTCCTGAAGCATTACCCATAAAAAGATTGCTAGAAGGCAAGGCAAGACTTGTTGCAGGACTGGCCATTAAATCATCGATGTATTTTTTATTGGCAGCATCTGTGTCAACTGTAGGAGAAGCCAAATTGGTAAGCTTAAAATTTCCAAGAGAGACGTCAGTTATCGCTGCTCCAAAATCACTAAACGGCACTTCATATTTCTCAACGGCAGCAGCTTGACTGAACTGATTCCCCTGTAATATCATTGCCCGGTCCAATCCTATATTTATCGGATATATCACATGACTGTCCACATATCTCTTATTTACTGCCACGTCATCCAGCCCTGTGGTAGTTTGAGATATGTCTGGTAAATTTTTTAAATACTTCCCACCCATTGAAACATCAACTAATGGATTTCCAAAACCACTGAGAGGAATAGAGTTCTTTGTAACAGAAGCAGCCTTCCCATTAATATTACCGATGAAAAAATTGTCTTTTAACAATGAAAGAGAATTCGATGGATTTGCAAATAAATTGTCAATATATCCCTTTGTTGCAGCATCCTGTGGATCAGTAGGCATTAATAGATTGATTATTTTATAGTTTTTAGTTCCGTTACCTAAACTGATATTGGCAGTTGGTGTTCCAAAACCACTCAATGGAATATTGGTTTTATCAAGCTTTGAATTGGTGACAGCTAAATCCTTAATTGTCAAACTCCCAGTATTCGAAACAGTCGCATCACCTGATAAGGAAACCGCTGTAGCAACATTGCTTGCATCCCCAACAAAAATCTGTCCGTCACCCAGCTCATTGCCCACCGGCAACCAGTCAGTTCCATTATAAACATATAATTGATGTGTCGATGTATTATAAAATAGCATGCCCTCCTTTAACGAAGCTGAAGAAGTATCCGGATTCATAATATCTGCAGGGGTTGATCCATTGGATGAGACCTCAACCCATTCAAAATTAGCATTGTATAAATACAGGGTATTATTATCTGTATTGAAAAAAAGATCACCTGGGGTTGGTGAATCCGGAAAATTTTCTCCTTCTGGAATTCCTCCTCCACTAATATCTATCCATTGGGCGTCACTTCCATTAGAGCCTTCTGACGACATCATAAATAATTTATTATCAGTTGTTTCATAGAAAATATCTCCAAATTTTGGAATTGAAGGCAATTCAGATACTGAAGAGATAGGATTCCATGATGTCCCGTCAGAAACATAGTATGTGCTGAGCCTTGAAAGGTAAGCAACACTGCCATGGGGCTGCAATGGGACATAACTAATATTTGGGGCTGAACTATTAGAGATCGAACCTGCAAATAAACCCCAACCGGCCCTGCTTAATTGATATAATTGACTATTAAAACTAACGACATCTCCTATAACGAAATCTACTAATGGCAAAGTTTCACCAGATTGAAAAGAAGGAAGATCTGAATTTATGGAAATAGTAGATGTATTTATAACAGTACTTAAAACGTTTGATGGAGTATCATTTGTAATCAAAGGGTACCCCTTATCTGTGGGACGGAATATGATTCCTTTTCCTCCGGTCGGGTATATGCCACCTCCATTCAGAGAGGAACAAAGAGCGCTAATTCTGCCACCACTTAGCGATAAAATTGTAGCAATTTCATAGGCATTCCCATCAGCATCAACAATTTGATCTTTTGTCATTACTCCACTAGCCAAAAAATCGCTATTTAAATCTGAGAAATTTCCAACGATTTCAAATTTATCCTCTACCGATTTAAAAGAGATAATCTCAAAAATGCCATTGAATTGTTTTACTGTCTGCCCAAATATTGCTAAGGGAAACAAAAGGATTAAAGTAATAATATAAAGATGTCTGTTTTTCATTAGAAGCCTAAAAAGTCATGATTAAGGAAAATGCAGCAGTTCCACTAGCAATAGCATCCCACCCCATTAGAGCAAATCCAAGCATGTTGTTTTCTGCATAGACAATTTGCGTCGTGCCCAATTTGGTGTTAACCAAATGCGGATAATTAGCTTCAGGCGTATCTGGCTTTGATTCATTAATACCAATAACTGAAAATTGAGATGGAGGAAGAATTGAGTTCAAGCTATTATTATAATTACCAGATTCGTCTATAATTAGTAATTTCAACATGCCCCCAAGTGTAGTTCTGATTTTATTTAGCGCACTAGGAGTCACAACATTTATACGCATATAATCTACAATGGAACCACTCGGAATTCTAACGATCAAACAGGGGTCATTCCAACCAAATGGTTCAACCCCCCATTCGCAGGTAACATGTCCACCCCACCCTTTAACTAAAACATCGAATTCACCTATTTCAAATCCGGCATTTGCATAATATACCTCAGGTGCACCTCCTCCACCAGCAGCAGGCGTTTGCCAAGTTGCTGCAGTACCATCTGCATTGGAAGTTAATACTTTATTGGCATCTGCAGATCCGGTCAGATCAGCCATTTTATCCAATTTGGTTTTATCGGAAGCCGGCATCAGTCCGGCTGAAGACCCGGTTGCCCCCGGGATGGTAGCATCATCTCCGGAGCTGCTCACAACCGTTCCACTTGCTGCAGCCGGTGAATACGAAAGATCGGTTTCACTTCCTCCCTGAAAGACAAATCCCCCTGCGCCATCTGATGTTAACGCCATCCCCTGTGTGCCGGAAGTTGAAGAGATTCCACTCAGATTTAATGCGCTAATGGTTGAAGTGGCAATATCTTCCCCTTTAATCGTTCCATTGGCAATATTTTCGGAAGTAACAATATTATTCGCAAGGGTTGTATTTAAAGTCGATGTTCCGGAACCGGTTACGGCTCCTGTAAGCGTCACAGATGCACCAACTGGATCAGCCCATGTAGAAACCCCTGATGCACTGATGGTCAATACCTTGTTTGCCGTAGCAGCAGAGAAATCGGGAACCTTTGTATCCACATAAGTTTTAACCGCTTTTTCTGTTGGGAATTTGATGTCTGTATTATTCGCAACGCTGGTACTTTTCCATGTTGAACTGATCCGGTTATCAACTTTTCCATCTGTATAATATAAATTAGTGGTTCCTTGCTGAACCATATCTGTATTATAATCGTTTATTTCGGGAACAACGGCCCCAAACCTGCCATTAAATGAGGACACATCACTTCCCCTGGTTATTTTTGACCAGGTTGAACCGTCAGATAAAATCCAATCGCCCACTTCTAACGTCAGTTCACTTCCGGGAGTAGTCCCAGCCACCGAAGTAATGTAATAATCACCAGTGCTTTCGGCAACAGGAGGTAGCGGATCTGAAACATCGTACGCTCCTTTGAAAGCGACATCACCAGTAATTGATGCCGGCAAATAGGCAGCATCAATTTTTCCATCTGTGCCCAGGGGCGCAACGCCATCTGCAATCCCCAATAAAGCCTTATCAAGCTTCTTGTCCAACGCTATCTGAACGAGATTACTGATTGGCTTATCAGCATCACTGGTATTGTCCACATTCTCTAAATCCAATGCACTTTTAAGGGCATCCAAACTGGTCAATCCGGTCCCCCCTTGTGCTGGAGACAAAGGCGCCCCGGTAAGGTTACCCATATCAATATCTCCGGTAATCGATCCTGATGCGGTGATTGTTGTCGCAGAAATTGCCCCGGTGGAAACTGAGGCTGGGGTGATATCCCCTAAAGACAATGTGATTTCAGGCGTTGTTGTACTATTGACTACATTGCCTAAAATTCCATTATTACCAATAACAGAGACGTCAGTTACCGTTCCGGTCCCCCCTGTTGTCGAAAGCAAGCCGTCGGAAATGGTTAAACCGGATCCAACCTTAATACCACCTAATTCGGTAGGACTCGCCTTTGGCAGCACATAGTTGTTTGCCCCTTCGGCAATCCCCTCCAGCTTTAACTTATCTGCTGCGCTTAAAAGTCCGGATACCGAACTTGTCGCCGCGGGAATAGCGGCAACAGCTGTCTTATTAACCCATCTTGAAGCACCAGCATCCCACTGAAGAAGGTCTCCTGCTGCTTTACCAATAACCAATACATTCTCGAGTTGGTCTAATGGATGATTATGAGCAATTAAGTTTGCAGATACTGTACCATCAATTACTGTAAGATTAGCTCCTACTTTCATAATTCCTAAGCTCGTTTTTGTTGCCACCGGTAACGTTGCCGAACCTGCTTCCTTCCATTCAACTCCGGTTTCATCTGTAGTTACAGCCAGTACTTTTCCGGTATTCCCTGTTTTATCGGGTAACAATGTATTAATCGCTGTTGCCGCATCGCTTGCGCCTGTTCCACCGTGGGCGATCGGAATGGCGTTCCCGTTCCAGGTTCCCGAAGTAACAGTTCCCAGCGTTGAAAGATTGGAGGATCCGTTCCAAGTAGAAAGTTTCGTGTTTTCAACCAAACTTAGATCAAGGATCGATTTTACTGCCACCGCATTCAACGCGGTTGGGGCTGCGTCTCCCCCTGAATTGTTCCCCAAGAGCATTTTGTTAGCCACTGGCGCCAACCCTAAAGTCAGGTTGCCGCTAGTTCCGCCACCCGTAAGGCCTGTGCCTGCTGTAACGCTTGTGATATCGCTGCTTCCTATCGAGGAAAGGTCAACTGAGTTGCCACCGGAAATGCTCAGGTCACTTCCAATCAAGCTTAAAGTCTGATCACCCGTATTGGTTCCGGATAAGTTGGAACCGGTAACCGTTCCAGTTGCGGCAACTGACGATGGGGTGATGGCTCCCGCAACAAGACCGTCGGCATAACCTTTAGTCGCCGCATCAGTGATTACATCCGGCGTAGCCAGGTTCGTAATCTTTTGGGCTCCCAGGGACACATCAGCCTCAGCCGCACCAAATCCACTTAAAGGAATGGAACTCTTCGCTATGGCCGAAGCTTTGCTCGAGCCGTCACCAATATAAAACTGACCGGTGGCCAAAGATAAAGAGGAGGGATCAGCAGAGACTCCTGACGAGATATCAAACCAGGAAAAAGTTCCATCGCCATTTGATTGTAATACATTACCAGAAGTACCACTGGGTAATTTTGCACTTCCTCCACCTTTTAAATTTGCTGTTGTCAATACATTCTCAGCAATTGTAGCAGCAAAAGTTCCGGTTCCCGTCCCGGTTACATCCCCGGTAAGGGTGATGGTTTGATCGCCGGTGTTAGTTCCTGATACACTTGCATCATCTGCCAAGGTAAGTGTTTTAGAAATTGTCCCTCCGCTAATTGAAAAACCTGTTGGCAGTGGAGTAAGTGACAACCCGTTTAGACTGGTGATTCCGGTTAATGTTTTAGGGATACTTGATAAAGGCAAAACACCAACTGTTACCTTCGCAGCGTCAATTCCGGATGCCAGCTTATCGTTAGTCACCTTACCATCTCCAATGGTCAATGCAGGAGTTAAAGATGTCGTTCCTGTTGCGGTTCCAGTCACATCACCTGTTGATGTAAATGTGATTGTTTCGTTTCCAGGTGTAATCTGGGCATTTATCCATTTAGAAGTTGAAGCGTCCCATTGAAGAACATCTCCGGTGGTAGTTCCGGTAATGCCATAATCTTCCAATGTGGTTGGATTTGTGCCTGCGGTCACCCGTCCTTGGTCATCGGTCGTCACGGAACGGTAGGTTCCTGCTGTTCCGACAGCCTTCAGGCTTGTTGCCAATGACCCGGCAGTTGTTGTAACATCGCCTGTTAAAGCAGGAAAGCGGGCGGCTGCCAGGGTACCCGTAGCATGGGTTCCGGACAGGTCAACAGCTCCGGCTTGAATATTTTCGCCGCTTACCGAAAGATAAGTTTCTCCTGTTACGCCGCTAATGGTTCCTGTTCCGGCGATCGCCGAAAGATCGACTTCATTGCCGCCAGTACCGCTGATGGATAATTTTTTTGTCGAACCATCAAAGGACAGGGTCTGATCGCCCGTATTGCTTCCGGTTACTGTTGTTGCTCCTAATTTGTCAAGGATACTTGTTTTTGTTTCATCGCCGGTATTGGTTCCGGAAATGGCATCCAGCTTTGCTTTATCAACGGGTGACAGGAAGCCGGCATCTGTTGTTGTAGCCACAGGGATGGCGTCAATATTATTATCCACATATTCTTTGGTGGCCGCATCAGTATCCGCTGTTGGAATAGCCAGGTTGGTAATTCTTTGGGAGCCCAGATCGACCGAAGCTGTTGCTGCTCCAAAACCACTTAAAGGAATAGCATCCTTTGCTACTGCCGAAGCCTTACTTGAAGCATCACCAATATAAAACTGATCTGTGCCCAAAGATAAACTTGATGGGTCAACGCTTACACCGCCACTAATGTCCTTCCATGAGAAAGTTCCATCCCCATTCGACTGCAAGACAAATCCGGAATTCCCAAGTCCCAAACTGCCACTGCTTCCCTTTAAGTTAGAAGCCTCAACAGCTCCTGTTGCCAGATTGGTTGCCAATGACCCGGCAGTTGTTGTAACATCACCTGTTAAGGCAGGAAAGCGGGCGGCTGCCAAGGTACCCGTAGCATGAGTTCCGGACAGGTCAACAGCTCCGGCTTGAATATTTTCGCCGCTTACCGAAAGATAAGTTTCTCCTGTTACGCCGTTAATGGTTCCTGTTCCGGCGATCGCCGAAAGATCGACTTCATTGCCGTCGGTACCGCTGATGGATAATTTTTTTGTCGAACCATCAAAGGACAGGGTCTGATCGCCCGTATTGCTTCCGGTTACTGTTGTTGCCCCTAATTTGTCAAGGATACTTGTTTTTGTTTCATCGCCGGTATTGGTTCCGGAAATGGCATCCAGCTTTGCTTTATCAACGGGTGACAGGAAGCCGGCATCTGTTGTTGTAGCCACAGGGATGGCATCAATATTATTATCCACATATTCTTTGGTGGCCGCATCAGTGTCCGCTATTGGAATAGCCAGGTTGGTAATTTTTTGGGAGCCCAGATCGACCGAAGCTGTTGCTGCTCCAAATCCACTTAAAGGAATGGAACTCTTCGCTATGGCCGAAGCTTTGCTCGAGCCGTCACCAATATAAAACTGACCGGTGGCCAAAGATAAAGAGGAGGGATCAGCAGAGACTCCTGACGAGATATCAAACCAGGAAAAAGTTCCATCCCCATTTGATTGTAATACATTACCAGAAGTGCCACTGGGCAATTTTACACTTCCTCCACCTTTTAAATTTGCTGTTGTCAATACATTCTCAGCAATTGTAGCAGCAAAAGTTCCGGTTCCCGTCCCGGTTACATCCCCGGTAAGGGTGATGGTTTGGTCGCCGGTGTTGTCTCCCGATACATTTGCATCATCTGTTATCGTAAGTGTTTTAGGGGTAGTCCCTCCGCTAATTGAAAAACCTGTTGGCAGTGGAGTAAGTGATAACCCGTTTAGACTTGTGATTCCGGTTAGTGTTTTAGGTATACTTGATAAAGGCAAAACACCAACTGTTACCTTAGCAGCGTCAATTCCGAATGCCAGCTTATCGTTAGTCACCTTACCATCTCCAATGGTCAACGCAGGAGTCAAAGAAGTCGTTCCGCTTGTGGTTCCGGTCACATCACCTGTAGATGTAAATGTGATTGTTTCGTTTCCAGGTGTAATCTGGGCATTTATCCATTTAGAAGTTGAAGCGTCCCATTGAAGAACATCTCCGGTGGTAGTTCCGGTAATGCCATAATCTTCCAATGTGGTTGGATTTGTGCCTGCGGTCACCCGTCCCTGGTCATCGGTCGTCACGGAACGGTAGGTTCCTGCTGTTCCGACCGCCTTCAGGCTTGTTGCCAATGACCCGGCAGTTGTTGTAACATCACCTGTTAAGGCAGGAAAGCGGGCGGCTGCCAAGGTACCCGTAGCATGAGTTCCGGACAGGTCAACAGCTCCGGCTTGAATATTTTCGCCGCTTACCGAAAGATAAGTTTCTCCTGTTACGCCGTTAATGGTTCCTGTTCCGGCGATCGCCGAAAGATCGACTTCATTGCCGCCGGTACCGCTGATGGATAATTTTTTTGTCGAACCATCAAAGGACAGGGTCTGATCGCCGGTATTGCTGCCGGTTACTGCTGTTGCCCCTAATTTATCGAGGATACTTGTTGTTGTTTCATCTCCGGTATTGCTTCCGGTTATTGCGTCGAGTTTGGCTTTATCGGCAGCTGAAACAGGAAGAGTAGTGGCAATCCAAGCCGTTCCGTCCCATTGCATGACTTGTCCGGAAGCAGTCGCTCCCATGTCACTCAGGTTGGAGGCCCTAATGGTTCCGGCAGCTATTTCGTCCGAAGTAACCGCACCGTTAGCCAGCCCTAAGGGCAATGTCGTACCATTGCCGGTAAAAAAAGCAGGATCAACATTGACGCTGGCACCACCACCAGTTCCAGAGTAAGCTGTACCAGGCTTCCAGGTCGTTCCGTCCCAAAGCAAAACCTGCCCGGAAGTCGCCCCCATCTGACTTAGATTGGGAGCCGAAACGGCTTTGTCGGCAAGTTTGGTTGAAGTAACCGCGCCATCCGCAATCTTTGTTGAAGAGACTGATCCGTCTGCAAGTTTGGTTGAAGTAACTGCACCGTCTGCCAATCCCAGCGGTGAAGCAGCTGTTCCATTACCTCTAATTGTTGGATCATAAAATACCTCACGCGCGGCCCAACCGGTACCACCCTCAAATTTGAGAAAATATCCGTCTTGAGCACTCATATCGTCAAGATCTTCCGCCTTGATCGTTTTATTAACAATTTCGTTTGTTGTGACTGAATTAGTGTTGAGACCAAGCGGCTGTACAGGAGTGCCAATACCGGTTAAGGTATTGTCATGGAACACTGCCGAAATTCCTCCGATTGCACTCACGGAAGATTTATCGACCCACTCGGTCGTACCATACACATTAGTTGTCAGAACTTTATCTCTCCCACCACCCATGATCTTGGATGCAGTTACCGCACCGTCTGCCAATTTAGCTGTCGTTACGGATCCATCGTCCAATCCAGGTGTAGTTACCGCCCCTGCGGCTAAATGACTACCCGTAATTCCTCCCGGAGCAACCTTTAATTCGAATCCGGTAGTACCGTTTCCGACTAATGAACCATCATGTACAACCGAATTCATTCCTCCACCGGAAGCCGTTTTGATCTCACCTTGCAATTCCATGAGGGCATCCTGCACATTGTCCGATGACAGGCCAAGCGTGCTATTAGGAATTACCTTTACGTCCGAAGCCGGAATAGTTTTCAGAAGATCATCCATGCTCACACTTACTGCTTTACCATCCTGCGATCCCAGTTGTAAAATACGGTCCTGCCATTTAGGTTCTAAAATGGTATTGCCACCGCTAACCTTCACCCATTTGCCCCCGCTACATATATATAGCAGTGAGTTTTGAGTATCCAAGACTAAATCACCGATAACTCCAGGAATTGTCGGAGTACCCGCCACAGTTTGCATATTTCCGGGCGCGACAGGTTTCCAGGCCGTACCGTCCCAAAAATAAAACGCGTCCTGCGTATCGTCAAAAACCATGAGTCCTTTTGCCGTCAAATCCGCTCCGCTGAAAATTGCATTTCGTTCCGTATCGGTCATTTTTGGAATTAATAGTCCTTTGGTTTTTGAAACCAATTCCAGAATTGCTTTTGGATTTGCCGGAACGCTACCTTTTCCAATGCTTACACCGCCGTCTGTTTGAGCAAATGTCCCGATCCAGCATAATTGCAATATAAAGATCAGGGAAATGTAAATATTCTTCATAGCTACTTGTTTAATTCTCTTTCAAAATATTAATATACTTATCGATACAGGTAGTTTCTATTAATGACATCTGCCATGTCATGCCGCAATCGTAACTTCTTCTGAAAATCATATAAGGAAGCTTTCTGATTAAAACGATACGAAATATTTAATCCATGTGAACTGAATTGATTAACCCCTTCACCCATTCCATATTCGTAAGTATACCCCACTTTCAGGTTTTTAGTGGCTTCAACCGTAACTGAAAAAGTTTCAGCCATCTTATGGCGGTAACTTGTACCAAACCACACGATCTCCTTGAAAAGCAGGTTAATTCCAGGTTCGTAAATAGGCGACAAATAAGAGCTTGAACTTTTATCAGCAGACAGCTCATTGTACTCGGCCCGATAATACTTGACTACCAGATCCGGCCTGAATACAAAGTCACGGTTAAGCTTTAGCATGGCACCAGCAATAAAATCCCAACTTGCCCAAAGAACCGATCGATCATCCCAATCCCTGTCAACAAGCAGATTTGAACTAACTCCAACAAACATTTTTGGATTTACATAAAGAAATCCCAGCTTCGCTGTTAAATTCTGTGTGGTCCATGTTTCATTTTCAAACAAATAGCTGTCGTCGTACGATATAATATCCTCGGTTCGATAAGACGTATTTTTTAATCCAACCCCATAGCCAAAAGCAAGAAAGCCTTCATTTGAAACTTTCACACTGCTGGACAAGCCAAAATCGACCGAGGTAATTTTCCGCAATCCAATGTTTTCGCGCATCATGGTTACGTTTAGACCCAAACGCTTAACCCGAAAAGGTACGAAAACATTAGCACCATAAACTTCCGGGTGATAAGGTAAACTTACCCATTGCAAACGACTGACAAAATTTGCTGAAACATAGTCTCTGAAAGAATTGTATGCCGGATTGATATACTCCTGCTTAACAACTGACTGAAGATGCATCATTTCCTGGGCAGATGCCAGCTGAACTTGACAAAAAATTACCAGCAATAGAATCGAATATGTAGCCTTCTTGATCATTGTCCTGCTTTCACTTCTACTATGTTTCGGATTGATACCGGTGAATCTCCTGTCCAAAGTGTCATATAATAATAATAGGTCCCTGGAGCGTATGTTCTGAAATCGAGGTCATTCTTGTAGTGGCTGTTACTGTAAACCACCGAACCCCAATGATTGTATACCTTTAGTTCAATCTGGTCATAAGAACTCAGGTTGGGCACTTCAAAAACAGTATTTGACGTACCATTTACCAGAATGAAATTGATGAGCTCCAAAGCAGATAGCTTGGCAAAACCAAAATAACCATCAGAAACTCGGAGTGAACTGGATAAATAAAAGTTGTTGGTTCGAGAAGCATCCAAATCAATTGAATACTCGGAGAATTCATAGTTCTCGGGAGAAGAATAAACAATACCATAGTTGTCCACCCCCAATGGTGTTTGCGTGTCGTCAAGAAGAGACGCTACAATGGAAAATTTAGTTCCGGTTAAACTGCCCGTATGAATTTTCCATCCCCCGGATTCTATACTTCTGATTTGAGACTCGGCGGGAATTGTTGTATTAACAGAAAAAATAGCTGGATCGTATTGCACCCCGATGCGTTCATTTTTATCAGCATCACTGACTAGGAAAGGATGGTATGCACGGTCACATCCAACCGGATAGGAATAAGTCTTGCCTGGTAATACTTCCCTGAAAATCATTCCGTCAACATGGCTTTGGCACGACACCGTATTATCAAAAACAACAGCATCAACCGACGGATTGCTAACAATGAACTGGCTTTCATCTACAACATGAAGAATACCGGACCGTAAAGTCAGTGTATCCAAAACATCAACACTCCCCTCAACATACAGTCCTCCACCATTCAAGTCAACAGTAAACGAGCCCACTTGAATGTTTTGCCCATAAACTTGACAATCTGCACTTCCGTTGAAAATGAACCCTCCGCTACCAGTCTGGTGCCCCAATAAGACAACTGTACCTGCCAGCGGATTCGTAAACCACGCCTTTCCATGATGATACCAATAGCTGTTTTCTGAAAGTTGAAGATCTCCACCAAAGCAAATGGAACTGGTTTCGGTCATAAAAAAAGAGACATCCTGAATTATCACACCATCCTTCTCCCCCGCCAAACTTCCATTTCCTGCAAAAGAAAAGCACACAAGTACACAAAAACTTTTTTGCAAAATAGAACATATCCACTTCATTCCTACCCCCTTTCTTGACTAACCAGAAAAATCCAAGATGATATTTCGGACAACAAAACTAATTGCCCAGTAATCAATCTCGTCAAATATTGTCTGTTTTAGCCAGAAATAAGAGACAAAGATAAATATGTATGTTAAAGAACTTCACAAGTTCAGCACCGATATGCACGAAGCGGAAATTTAGGTAATAATCGATACTATTTTGGAAATAAAGCGGAAAAATATTAGTTAAATGAACCACATAAGGTCGAAATAAACTCAGGTTAAACCAAGGGTTAGTCCTTCGGTACGATTCAACCCTAAATTCTCCGGATTCTCTACTTTCCAGGCAGCAAAGGGGTTTGGCAGGAAGCTCAGGATAATTTTACGACTGAAAAAAGCGCCTGAATTTATTTCCATCCTGATAATTATTGATTTTCTTTGGTGAATTGAAACGACGAAGAAAACGATTTAAACGCATTTGTCTATGAATCTGAGCCGGATTTTTTTTATTGTATTGATTGCCGCCCTGTTGTTTTCTTGTGGAAAATCGGAGAAAGAGCTGGCCGCCGAAAGGCTTGCGCTTGCCGAAAACATCTACCAAAAGGGCGACACTACACAAGCGTTGCAACAACTGGACACCATCAAAATGAAATACAAGGGAGCCATTCAGACCTTGGTTGAGGCCGATCAATTCAGAAAGAAAATTTACGGCGACCTGTTCTATAAAACGCAAGATGAAATGGATTCGCTAAAGGTGAAGTTGGAAAAACTGGAAGCTAAATTTGTGAAAGAAAAAACCGATTTTGACCGCTACGCGCAATACGTTCACAAGCGTCAGCAATTTGAACGGCGCTGGGATAAATCCTTTCTCCAGATTCATTTGGATGAGCGCGGCGAGCTTTATATTTCGAGCAACTATTACGGCGACCAGTGGCTGAACCATACCGGCTTGCGGGTTTATGACCAAGACCTACAGGCAAAAACCGAAGCGGTTGAGCTGGACAATGTGTTAAACCACCGCAGTGATTTTATGGAGACCAAATGGGAAAAGGTTTCGTACCGCGACGGCGCCGACAACGGGGTTATTGCGTTTATTGCCGAACATGCCGACCGCAATTTGAAGGCCGTATTTTTGGGTTCGCGCTACTACTACATCATTTTGGAAGAATATGACAAGCAAGCGGTAAAAGACGCGCTGGCCTTATCGAAGCTTCTAAAACAAAAAGCGAAGCTGGAACAGGAGATCCAATCGCTGCAATCGAAAGTAGGATAATAGAAAACTCGCAGGATTGGATGTTCATCCCATTTTATTCAGGGCATAAGCGGTTCTTGCAAATAGACAATAGGGGTTTCACCTACAGCAATTATTATTGAATCCGGCAACTATCGGATTTTTATTGCTATCCCACAAAAATTTGAAATGATCCCGAAAAAGAGCCATCCGGAGGCTTTCCCGAATCATTCCGAAAAGGAAAAAATTGCTCCGAAGGCTTTGCCGGTCGCTTCGGGCAGGAGGAAAGATGCTCCGAAGATCATCGGGAATGCTACGGAGAGGGAAAGGTTGTGTTCAAGCACCTTCCGCCGGGCTCCGGATGGCCGGAAAAGCTGTCCGAACACTTCCCCTGATGCTTTGAGCAAAGAAAAAAGCAGTTGGAACACCACTTTTAAGCTTTTTTGAGCATCCGAACTTATTCTATAAATAAACGAACCTACGCTATGACTTTCCAGAATGGCTCTATGGATATTCGGAATACTTTTTTAAATGTTTGAAATGACTCTATGAGTATTCGGAATTGCTCTGCAGCTATTCGGAATTCTTTTTTTTATCTTCGGAATAATACTTTGAATCTTCGAAATGATTCAGCAAAGCTTCGCAACTTAGTTTAAGATCATGAAAGCAACACGAATGGAAATTAACCGGGCGCTTGCATTAAAGCCAAAAGTCTTATTACTTGACAAACCGTTTGAGATGCTTTACATTATACTTTTATAACTATCATCAACACTTGCTGACATTTCCGGATCATTAAACTAAAACTATGCGTCAAAAAGATTTCAGTTGTCAATCGTGCACCAATGAAAATTGTCTGATCAGGAAGAACATTCACGAAGAAGCCATTCTTCCCTACATTCAGAAAAAAAATACCTTCCCGTGCCGAAAAGGGCAACAGTTTATCCTGGAAGGAGCCCCCGTCAGTGGGTTGTATTTCATTTACCAAGGCTCAGTAAAAGTGTATAAGCAGACTGTCAAAAAGGATTCGCAGATCATTCGTTTTTCAAAAGACGGAGAAATTGTGGGGCATCGTGGTTTTGGTACCAGCTATGTTTACGATATTAGTGCTTCGGCGCTGACTGATTCGGTCTTATGCAATTTTCCAACAACTGTATTGATCGAAATGCTGCATCAGGCACCACCGCTCATGTTCGATTTTATGCTTTTTTATGCCAACCAACTTCAAAAAAGTGAAGCCAATGCCAAACTTTTTGCACAAATGTCGGTTCGCGAAAAAGTAATTAACGGATTGCTTTTTATAGAGCATAAGTTTGGACAGATCGATGGTTTTATCAACATCATTTTAGCACGAAAGGATATTGCTGATTTTGCCGGAACTTCGACCGATCAAGTTATCCGGGTGATTTCAGCACTAAAAAAGGAAGGTTTGTTAAATGCAAAAGGCAAAAAGCTGGGCATTCCTGATCTTGCAGCCTTTAAAATCCAATTGAACGAAACCCAATATTTTCTGGAAGGCTAGTCCGACACAAAAATCATAACACGCAATTAATGTGGGGAATTACGTTTCGAATCCCAATGAAAATCAGTATATTCCGGCTCGCTAAGTTTTAAAATCCGGGTTTGATTGACTTAGCAAACACAATAACAACTAGCTTAAGGGTGAAATGAATCAACTGTTTTTCGCACTCACACAGAATGCAGCGTTACTGGTAGCCCTGTCCGTTTTGTACGGCCTCTTATCACGCTTCCGGGCAGGACAGGCAATCCGCTTTAAAATTCTCGCGGGTCTGCTGTTTGGCGTCATCGCAGTTGCCGGAATGTCCATTCCGGTTCATTACCAATCGGGTATTTTTTACGACGGACGTTCAATCGTTCTGGTCTTAAGTGGCCTTTTTGGCGGAGGCCTCACCGCTGCCATCACCGTGCTTTTAACCGGAGCCTACCGCATCTATGTGGGTGGAATCGGAGTGTTTGCCGGCATTTTAACCATCGTCTTATGCGCTGCAGTTGGCTTAACGGCCAGAAAGCTATTCAAGGATAAACCCGGAGAAATTTCCATTCTCCATTTGTTGATCATTAGCCTGGCAGCTCACGTGCTGATGCTGCTTTCGCAATTGGCAATCGCCTGGGACACCGGCCTGGTAATTATTTCAGAAATCTGGCTCCCGGTATTGACGATCTTTCCGCTGGCCACCCTGATTATTGCCATCTTACTACAAACCGAAGAAAAGCGGCTCCAGTCACTGGCATCAATAATGGAGAGCGAGAAACGCTACCAAACCCTTTCAGAAAAGTCACCGATTGGCATTTTCCGTACCCGCCCCGATGGCTATACCACCTATGTCAATCCGCGATGGTGCCAAATAACCGGGCTGTCGCTTAACGATGCCATGGGCAATGGATGGCTGGATGCTGTGCATCCCGATGACAAAATCAAAATATTAGATGGCTGGAATAAGGCTACCAACCAACAAACCAAATCGATTGCTGAGTACCGGTACATCAAGCCGAATCAGGAAGTAGTCTGGATATTTGGCGAGGCGGTTGCCGAACTGTCGGAAACCGGCGAAGTAGTTGGTTACATTGGCTCCATCACCGATGTAACAGCCAAGAAAAAAGCAGAAGAAGAGCTCCGGCTACTTGGCAAAGCCCTGGAACAAAGCCCGGTCAGCATTACCATCAGCGACCGGAAAGGAGTGATTGAATATGTGAACCCAAAATTTTCGGAAATAACCGGCTTTAGCTACGACGAAGTGATCGGAACCAATTCGGACATCCTCAACTCGAAGGAATACTCCAACGCCTTTTCGAAAAGTATCTGGGATACCATCGCATCAGGAAAAGATTGGATTGGCGAAGTGGAAAACCAGCGCAAGAATGGCGATTATTACTGGGAAAGCCTGATCATTTCGCCAATCTTTGATTCAACCGGACAGATTACCAACTTTATCAGTATTAAGGAAGACATCACCGAGCGCAAACAGATGATCAGAGAAGTGATTGTAGCAAAAGAAAAAGCGGAAGAAGCTGAACACCTGAAATCGGCATTCCTGGCCAATATGAGCCACGAAATCAGGACGCCGCTGAATGCCATTCTGGGCTTCACCACCTTGCTGACGACAAACAGCATCACCGAGAAAACCCGGGAGGATTATATTACAATCATCAATAAAAATGCCGACGGCTTGTTGCACATCATCAATGACATCCTGGATATTTCGAAACTCGAAACCGGTCAGGTTACGATTCGCAAACAGGCGTTCTTGATTGAGCCAATGCTTGAAAGCTTGCAGATTCAATACGAGAATAAATTGGTTGAAAGCGGCAAATCCGGAATCAGACTCGAACGCTTTCCCACACCGCCAGACCTGGAAATCGTCAGCGATAAAAACCGGCTAACGCAAATTTTATCGAACCTGTTGGATAATGCCGGCAAGTTTACCGATTCGGGAATCATCACTTTTGGTGTTTCAAGGGTTTTCAACGGGCACCTGGAACTGACAGTTGTCGACACCGGGATTGGCATCAGCAAGAAAGACCAAGCAAGTATTTTTGAACGCTTTCGTCAGGTTGGAGAATCCAATGTCCGGATCAACTCCGGCAACGGACTCGGCCTGGCCATCGTAAAAAGCCTGGTTGAGCTGATGGGAGGGCAAATTGAATTCGAATCAGTTCTTGGCGAAGGAACAAGCTTCCGCATTCGGCTTCCGCTGCAGTAAATCAAAGCGACTTTCAACGAAATGGGAAAACTTCATCACTTATCCTTATTTCTCTCACTTATCAATGTCTGCCCACCTTTGAAAAACTAAATGATTGCGCCTTGTTTGCTGTTGTGCAATTCACTCCCGGTTCCGTTTCACTACACGCATGCTGCTGAACGTAGACAATAAAAAACCCGGAACTGAAACAGAACCGGGTTTGTACGATCATCAACAAGCAGGTTTTACACCAAAATCTTAGTGGTCAAATTATTGATGCTTACTTCCAGCTCTTCAAAAGGTTTTCCGTTACCCTGGTTGTCATCTTCAACAAACATATATTTCATGCCGGCAACTTCTTTGGCTTCCAAAATAGCTTTAAAATCAATTACTCCAGCTCCTACGGATGCCACATCATCTTTATTCACATCGTAAAATGGAGCTTCGTTGTTGTGCATGTCCTTCATGTGGAACAACTGGAATCGTCCCGGATATTTTTTAAACAGCTCCACCGGATCGACACCCGCTTTCCTGGCCCAAAACAAGTCGATTTCCATGGTGATGTATTCGGGATCCATCTCCGCCATAAAAATATCATAGTAGGGCACCACGCCATCAATGGTTTCAAATTCAAAATTGTGGTTGTGGTAACCAAACTGGATGCCTACCCCATTCATAATCTTACCAACTTCATTCCAGTCACCCACCATTTTTTTGTAGGTTTCAATGTTGCGGTCTTCGTCGTTCACCCAAGGCTGCACACAATATTTTACACCCAACTCAGCATGATCATCAGCCATTTTCTGTGCATTGTCAACCGTAATTCCGGCTGCCTCAACCTGGGTATGGCTGCTTATGATCTCCATGCCCAAGTCGCTTACTATTTTCTTCAATTCAGTTGGTGAGTAGCCGTAAAATTTACCATCAGCATAATTGGCAAGTTCCAGGTTCTTATAACCGAGGTCCGACACTTTTTGGAGCGAGCCCAGGACATCGGCAGCCATGGCATCGCGAATGGTGTACAATTGCAGTCCAACGCCAAAGCTCTTCCGATCAGTGGCTTGTGGTTGGCTACAGGCCAAAGGGCCGAGTACCGTCAGGCCCAGGGCACCAGCTGCTGAAACCTTTAAAAAATCTCTCCTGTTGTTAAATTTTCTCATGATTATTACTATTTATTGGAATATTAGGGATACGCTTTTTACTTTTCAAGAGCATAAATATACGACAAATCATTAAAGGTCACAGATCGATTGAATATTTTCTTGATCACCTTTATCCCAGCTTATTAACATTCTTTGCCTTCTTATTTTGATTGCAAGCGTGGTATCATACGTTCAGGGACCAGCGCTTTCAACACCTTTCCGGCTGCCAGCTCACGGGGCAATTCAAACCTGGCTGATTGTTTCACTTTCGTTGAAGAAGCCCCTACTTTCAAGGTATAGGTTCCGGCGTCGGCCATCCAGCTTGATTTGGTTTCGTCAAACGAAGCCAGATCTTTGGTTGTAATCGTGAAAGTCAGCGTTTCAGCTTCGCCTGGTTCCAGCAATTTCGTTTTTCCAAAGGCGACCAATTCTTCTGCCGGCTTATCCAGTTTGCCTTCCGGTGCACTGGCATAGAGCTGTACCACTTCGCGACCTGCCACCTGCCCGGTATTTTTCACCTCAACGGTGGCTGTCAGGCTACCATCGAAGGTTGTCGAACTCAGCTTTAGCTTGCTGTATTCAAAATCGGTGTATGACAAGCCATAACCAAACTCATAGGCCACTGGCACATCGAATGTTTCATAATAACGGTAGCCCACATAAATGTCCTCTTCATAAACGACTTCCCAAGGGACCCGTTTCATAAACGAAAAGCCGGATAAGTCCTTGGACTCGTCAACCACCCCGGATTGAACTTCAACCCCCGGAAAGTTTTTTGCTGAAGGAACATCATCGTAGGAAACCGGGAAAGACACGGCTAACTTGCCGGATGGATTTACTTTTCCGGAAAGTACATCGACAACCGAATTGCCGGCTTCCTGTCCGGGCTGCCAGGCCAGCAACACGGCATCGGGCCAACTGCGCCAGCTGGCAGTTTCAACAACACCGCCAATATTCAGTATGACAATGGCTTTCTTCCCCTCCGCATGAAACGCTTTCGACACCTCTTTGATCAAGGCTTTCTCCGTTTCAGTCAGGTAGAAATCGCCAGCTACAGCCTCCCGGTCCCCTCCTTCACCTGAATTTCGTCCAATGGTTATTATCGCCACATCACTTTTTTTGGCCATTTCGGCTGCCAGCTCTTTCGAAAGTTCCATTTCCTCCACCGGTTCCTTTCCACCCATCAGAGCCGCCAGCCAGTTTTTCGGTTTTCCGGCTTTGGCACGCGCCTCTTCGATGTAGTCTTCATAAATCTCAGACAAGTCGGCATTTGTTTCAAAGCCGCCGTTCTTTAACCCTTCGGCCAGCGCGATGGTGTAGGCCTCGTTCACATCACCACTTCCTGTTCCCCCGGCAATAAAGTCGTAAGAAGCATTTCCAAACGCCGCCACTTTCTTCAAATCCGGGGTAAGCGGCAGGGCGCGATTCTTGTTTTCGAGCAGAACCATGCCATCGGTTGCGGCTTGCCGGGTTACAGCGGCATGTGCTTCCAAGTCGGGCTTGCCGGAATGGGCATATCCACGATATCTCGGGGTTTTCTGCATAATGGACAAAATCCGGGCTGCGTTTCTGTCCAGAACAGCTTCATCCAGTTCACCGTTTTTCACAGCTTCTATCAGCGTCTCTATCTGCTGGGGCTGCCCAGGTTGGATCATGTCGTTGCCAGCCTTCATTTGCGCAACCACGTCACTGCCACCACCCCAGTCAGTCATAACGTAGCCTTGAAATCCCCAGTCATCGCGCAAAATCTTAGTCAGCAGATCGTGGCTTTCCGAAGCGTAGGTGCCGTTAATCTTATTGTAGGACGACATCACCGTCCAGGGTTGGGCCTCAGTTACCGCAATCTCAAAACCACGCAGGTATATTTCGCGTAAAGCGCGTTCGCTAACGATTGTATTAGCAGACATCCGGTTGGTTTCCTGGTTGTTTGCGGCAAAGTGTTTGACGGAAGTCCCCACCCCATTTGATTGCACGCCATTGACCATCGCTGCAGCCATTTTGCCGGTAACCAGCGGATCCTCGGAATAGTACTCAAAGTTGCGCCCGCACAGGGGGTCCCGCTGGATGTTCATACCGGGAGCCAACAACACACCGGCACCATATTCCAGCACTTCATTTCCCATAGCCTCTCCTACTTTATAAACCAATTCTGTGTCCCAGGTGGAAGCCAAAACAGTTGCGATCGGGAACGCCGTACAATAATACGTTTCCGTTGTTCCTTTGCGTTTGGGTGAAATCCTTAGCCCGGCAGGCCCGTCAGCCAGCACCTGCGAAGTAACTCCGATAGCAGGGTATTCGGCAGTAAACCCCGCTGCTCCGGGAAGATAAGCCCGGATCTTATCCACCATTGTTTTATATTCCAGATCAGCATTGGCATCTTCCGGGCCGCCAAACATCTTGGTAATCGAATCCGGCAAATCCATAAACATGCCAGTTCCAATCAGCAATTGCACTTTTTGTTCCAGCGTCATCTTCGAGATGACACTTTCCACAGACTTTTCTTTATTACCAACGGCTGTCGTTGTATTTCCCGTTGCTGGATGCGAAATCAGGATACTTGCAGCAAAAACCAGTAGAATTGATGCAAGGGTCATTTTCCAATAGGTAAGTTTATTCATTTCATTATAAGTTTAGATGTGTAGTGATGATTCGGTCAAGTGTTTTCTATTACTATCATTGCGTCGTTAGGACGCAATGATAGTTTTTTTATTTTAAAAATCAAACAACGGCAGAATTTATTTTATTTGTACTGCCAAATGTAAATGGAAGGAAAACAGCAATTATGCATTTTGATACCCGGGAATTTCTAGCTAGTATTTCATTGGATTGTGTGGTTTTTGGATTCCATGACAACCAACTCAAAGTATTGCTGCTTCGGTTGAAGCACACCAGAGAATGGGCACTGCCCGGCGGATTTGTAAAACAGCATGAAACGATTGAACATGCGGCCAGACGCGTGTTGAAAGAACGGACCGGATTGGACAATATCTTTCTGAAACAGTTTAAAGTATTCAGCGATCCGGGACGTTCAAAAAAGAATCCGGCGGTTAACGATCTGTCGGATATGGGAGTAAGCCCTGATCTGGAATGGTTTGGGCAGCGGTTTATCTCGGTTGGATTTTATGCGTTGGTCGATTTCTCGAAAGTAGAACCAGTGCCGGATTTTTTTTCGGACGTGTGCGTATGGAAAAGCCTGGATGAAATCGAAAGCCTGATGATGGATCATGAGCAGATCCTGAACCAAGCGCTCGAAACACTTCGGTTACAGCTGAATTACCAACCTATTGGCTACAATCTCCTTCCGGCGAAATTCACCATGCCCGAACTTCAGAAACTGTATGAAACCATTCTCGGAAAAACCCTGGACAGGCGTAATTTTCAACGAAGAATTCTCTCTTATAAAATCCTGAACAAGCTGGAAAAGCGCAAAACGGGGGGTGCCTACAAAGCTCCGTTTTTGTACGAATTTGATCTTGACAACTATCAGAAGGCCCTGCAAAATGGATTGTATGGCGGCTGGTAAGAATCAATTTCCAGAAACCCTACTCCACAAACGCTTTGATTGATTTTCCGATAATGGTATTCCACCCCTCAACAAAATTCTCCTTCGCCAAATCCGGGTTGTCAGTTCCAAAGTTTTCCAATCCTTCGTGAGTCAGACGAAGCTTTGTATTTTTGCCTTCGGGGAAAAGCTCAAACGTAACCAAGCTGTTGCCGGGATTGCCCTCGTACCGCCAGGAATAGGCCAACCTTCGGCCGGGAATGACCTCCGTAATTTGACAAAGATGAAGGTATTGCTTTTCTTCTGCTTCTCCGTAAAACTGAAATTCGAAACCCACTTCAGGACGAAATGTTTCCAAGTCGAAATACCACTGTTTCATATCATTCTTGTTGGTTATCGCTTTCCATACTTTCACGATGGGGGCATTGAGAACTACCTCCTTCATGACTGGTTTGAATTCGTTTTTTGCTTCCATCATCCGTCGTTTTAGTGTTTATACTATCCTCAATAACAACGGATGGAAAGCCTTGTTTTATACGAACATGTGGATAAGTCGAGGACGCATCTCGAAAGATGGCAGAAGAGTATGCTGCTGGTAGCAAAGAATGGCAGACCATTCCCGGCCTGCCATTCAAACAAAACGCTAAATCTAATCGTGAAAAACTATTTGCAAAAAACTAATTTCTTCGTTTTGATTTCCAATATTGACGGAACTGATCCTGGGTCATCAGTCCAACCGGACCTTCATAAATCCCACCAAAGCCACCAGAGTCGTACACCCTGATCTCCAAAATATTGTCTTCACCCGCTTTAAACACGTGGGGCGGAATAAAGTAATTCCGGAATTCGCGATGCAGCTCATTAGCACCTCTGCGATTGTAGTCCCCGGTTTCGCCAATGAATTCGCCATTGATATACACCCGGTCCGCATCATCAATCCGGCCGGCCAACAGCACCAGCCGTTGAGAAGCAATGGCTTCGGAAACCCGAATGATCCGGGTATAAACTGCGTAACCATCGTAGTTGTTGTATCCCTGGTTTTCCCAGGCACCGGGCACCTGAATGGGCTTATGATCCTGCTCATTGAACGCTTTTCCCTTGTTGAACATCCAGGTTCCGGTCAGGTCCTGGTGAAAGGGAGGCAACACGCCTGTTGAATAAATGCGGACGTTACCGGAAATGATTCCGCCTTCAAGCTGGTTGTCGTAGACCCGCACTGCCAGTATGTTTTCTTCGCCAAACCGAATCACGTTAGCAGGAACTTCGTACTTGCGCAAGGCGTTGTACGCCGTGGAATATTGCGGTGAGAAGGAGCCGGTTTGACCGATCTTGGTGCCGTTGATAAACACTTCATCCACATCGTCGATATAGCCCAACTCCAGCGTCAGTTTTTTATTTTTCAGATCGGCACGGAGCAAAAAGCTGGTCCGGTACCAGGCATAGCCGTCGTAGCCCCGGAAGCCTTCGTTCTCCCAACGGGCCGGCACCCGGATGCGATCCCAATCGGTGTCGTCATACTGCGGCGAGGCCCATTCGCTCCGGTCGCCAATGCGGAACTTCCACAACCCGCGCAAATCTTTCTCATCGGGCTCCATAGCCACCGCGGCATGAGCCATCAACAGCATCACCGTCAGGCTTCCCAACCACTTGACTATATTTCGTGTTTTCATAGCTAGTCGAATAAGCGGATCAGATCGCGAAAAAATGAATTCCAACCCCCGTTTTGCTCCTGCCACCTAATTTTTTCCCGAAATGCGCGCACATCTTCTTCTCTCATGATTCCAATGGGTCCTTCATAAATTCCACCATCCTGAAAATCATCTTCCACTTCAACGGAAAGCAGGTTTTTGCTTTTCAGCAAGTTGGATGGAATTTTATAGATCCGGTAAAGCGAGTAGGCGTTACTGCGCTGAAAGCGGGAATAGGTATCCAGCTCTTCCACCTGTCCAATCTTGTGCCCGTTGAGATAAACCACATCATAATCGTCAATTTTGCCCAACACCAGGTAAAGTATTTCACCCTTGAAGCTCTGGGGAAGCGAAAAACGTTTCCGGTACCAGGCTCGTCCATCGTAATTGGCATAGCCCTGGCTTTCCCATTTCATCGGCACATAAATGTCGTCCCATTGTTCATCGCTGGTTTGCGGGTTGTGCATATCGCCAAAATCATCGGTTGTAAACTTCCACGTACCACTCAGGTCAAAAGCCATCTGTGCCTGATCACGGTCGAAGTACAGTCCAAACTTATCGGCCCGGACAATACCGCCATCGCGGCCTTCATCAAACACACGAATGGCAATCACATTTTTTGTTTTATTAAGGAGGGAAACCGGAACCAGGTAGTGACGTTCCTGACTGTAGGCTGTTTCATAGTTGGGATAAAAACGTCCGCTTTGCCCCACTTTTTGACCATTTACAAACACTTCATCGGCATCGTCGATGTACCCTAAAAAGAGGTGAACGCTACCGGTTTCGGGAATCCAGTTCAAGCTAAAATTCTTCCGGTACCAGCCATAGCCGTTGTATTCCTCGTAGTAATGCTCCCAAGTTCTGGGTGCCTGAATAACATCCCAATCGCTAATATCGGTCGACGGATCGGCCCAGGCAGGGTCGTCGCCAACCGTAAAGTACCAACTTCCGTTGAGACTGATGAGGGATTTCCAATCCGCGGCCTTCAGCTCCGAAGAGCCAAAGGCCGTGAGGATCAATAAACAAACGATTAAAGACTTGTTGGTCATGATCTCATCAACTTTTGGGTACAAGATATTTAAAAACAAAATCAATTCGAAATGCTGCGACTACACTTATCTCGCTTTATAGTGCAAAGCCAAATTCAAGGAATACGCTTGCCCCACAAGCACCTTATCGGCTTTCATTTTCCGCGTTTTGAAAACGTGCTTCACATAGTCCTTTGCAACACCATCTTTGCAGCTAAGCCTGATTAAGCTCAGGGATTGATCTTCATTGACGATAAAACAGACCAACACTTTTTCATCCAGCTTGCTGATGTCGTTTTTGTAAAAGTAGTTGTTCCATTCCTTAATGTCTTCTTTGAAGACTTCCGAGATTTGGAGATACAGTTCTTTTTTGGCTATGCTTGTAACCGTTTCGCCGGAGAATGCCAGGCCGCTCATCATGAAAAAAGCGACAACCATCAGTGTCATTGTTCTTGTTGTTTTCATTGCTTTGAGTTTTTAGTGTTTCTGTTTCTAATTTGTTTTCTGATACAAAGTAAAGGCACAGATGTAAGCTCACTGTCAAACAATGATCACATGATATCATAAGATGTCACAGAAATGTCATCGGGCTTCGTTTCGGGTGAGGGGTGTCGAACCACAGGCATAGGAACATCAATACCGTGGGGACTTTTTAACGGTCCGCGCGTTTGGCGGGAAGCTTTCGTACCAATACGAACGCTCCGCTGGCGCTCAGGGAAGCTTTCGTACCAATACAACGGCAAGGCAGGCATCAGTAATAAGAAGCAGGCACAAGCAGCAAGTCAGAATCAATACCAGGTTGATGATTATCAATGACCAGGATTGACCGCTCTGATTCAGATCATTCAATACCAATAAACACCAACCCGTTTTCCACTTTCACCGGGTAGATTTTCAGTCGGTACCCTTCGTCGGTCAGGCATTGGCCATCTTCAAGCGAAAACGTCTTTTTATGAAATGGGCAGGCTACTTTCGGATGCCCCTCGCTGTCGCCGGTAAGTCCGCGCGAAATAGCCATTTCGCCGTTGTGCGGACACTGGTTTTGAGTGGCAAACCAGCGCTCTTCGTCGGTAAAATTGAAAACGGCAATTTGTTCGCCTTCAATCAAAACGGCTGCTCCCCCATTTTCCGGGAATGCCTCAACACCAGCTGCCTTCACCCAAACCCTTACTTCGGGTTGCTTTTTGATTTCCGTTACTTCCATAGGTTATACTATTTTGGCGGGCATTTTTTGATCCCGCATGCTTACAAATTTGATGTTGCTATCTGTTTTGTCTGAATTCACAAAGTGGCGAAATTTCTTTCTCATCTCCGGGTTGCGAACAACCGTGGTCCATTCGCACTGGTAATGCGAAATTAGCTCGGCCATTTCTGCCTCGAGTTTTTCACCAATACCAAGTGAGTCTCTTACAATCACATCTTTCAGGTAGCCCAAGCCGCCTTCAAGACTGGCCAGCCATTTGGAAGTCCGGGTGAGTGGTTCAGCCGTTTTGATGTAAAACATGAGAAAGCGGTCAAGGTATTTAACGACGGTTTCCTTGTCGATGTCGGAATCCAACAGATCGGCATGACGCGGATTGGCGCCGCCATTTCCGCATACAAACAGGTTCCAGCCTTTTTCGGTGGCAATAATGCCGAAGTCTTTTCCGCGTGCTTCGGCACATTCGCGCACGCAGCCTGATACGCCTCCTTTCAGCTTGTGCGGCGAGCGCAGACCTTTGTACCGGTTTTCCACTTCAATAGCAAACGACACAGAATCGTGCATTCCGTAGCGACACCAGGTTGAACCCACGCAGCTTTTCACGGTTCGCAGGGCCTTGCCATAGGCATGTCCGCTTTCAAAGCCAGCATCAATCAGTTCTTCCCAAATATCAGGCAGCTGGTCAACACGGGCGCCAAACAAATCGATGCGCTGTCCCCCGGTAATTTTGGTGTAGAGGTCGTACTTTTTAGCTACGCTGCCAATCACAATCAGTTTTTCGGGTGTAATCTCTCCTCCTGGGATTCGCAGAACCACGGAATAAACACCCCGCTACTGGATGTTGGCCAGAAAGCGGTCGTTGGTGTCCTGAATCGTGTCGTGTTTCACAATGACATCATTCCAGATGCTTGCCAGCAAGGAGGCCACCACCGGCTTACAGGTTTCGCAACCCGAACCACTCCCGTAAGTCCTCAATAGTCCGCCAAAGCTTTTGATCTCGTTGACCTTGATCAAGTCGTAAAGTTCCTGGCGGGTGTAGCTGAAGTGCTCGCAAATGGTTTTACGCACTTCGCGCCCCTGCGCTTTCATGTAGCAGGTAAGCAGCGTCCAGCATGGGAACACAACCACCGCAACCGGTACCGGCTTTGGTGCATTTTTTAATCAGCGGAACAGCTTCGGCGCCTTCGTTTTCAATCGCGGTCAGAATGTCGCCTTTACTGATGTTTTCGCACGAGCAAATATTGGCGCTGTCGGGCAGGTCGCCCACACTAATGCCCCCTGCACCTTCACCGCCGCGGGCACCCAAAATAAAGTCTTCGGGGTTGGCGGGCAGCACCATTTTGTTGTTCACGACTTGTTTCAGCAGGTTATATTCTTCTGCTTCGCCAACCAGAATTCCACCAAGCAGGTATTTGCCATCTTCTGATAAGTTGAGACGTTTGTAAATCCCGCGGGCTTTGTTTTCGTAAACGATGGTTTTAATTTTATCGCTTTCAATCAAGGCATCGCCAAAGCTGGCAACATCGGTGCCGATCAGTTTTAATTTTGATGAAAGGTCGAAACCCAGAAACTCGGATGTCCCACCCTGAAGATTTTTAACCAGTGTTTCGGCCATCTCGTAACAAGGAGCAACCAAGCCCCAAACCATGTTGTGAACCACCACGCATTCGCCAATGGCAAAAACTGAAGGATCGGCCGTTTCCATTTTGCTGTTGACCACAATTCCACCGCGGGGATGCACTTCCAGCCCGGCATGCTGTGCCAGCTCATCGCGTGGACGGATACCTGCCGAAATCACAAGCAAGTCGGCATCAAGCTGAGATCCATCAGTGAACTTCAGCCCTTGAATGGAACCGTTGCCGATGATGTTTTCGGTGCTTTTATTGAGCAGCACTTCCAGCTTAAATTCTTCCAGCTTGGCTTTCAGAATGCTGGCTCCCTACAAGTCCAGTTGCCGCGGCATCAGGCGGGAGGCAAATTCCACAATGCTGGTGGGCAGACCATCGTCGAGTAAGGCCTTGGCAGCCTCAAGTCCAAGCAGTCCACCTCCAATAACAGCAGCCTTTTTCGACTTCGGAATGTACTGTTTGATGTTGTCAATGTCGTCGAATGTCCGGTATACAAACACGCCTTGCTTCTCAATCCCCTTGATAGGAGGAACGAAAGCGGATGAGCCGGTTGCCAAAACCAGAACGTCATACGGATAGGTTTTATCTTTCTCTGAGCTTACCGTTTTGGCATTCCGGTCAATGGCGATCACTTTTTCGTTGGTGAGCAGTTCAATTTGGTTTTCCTCATACCAGGCAGCAGGAGCCAGAAATAGTTCCGCCGGAATGGTTCCGGTATAATAGGAAGTCAGGTGAACACGATCATAAGCCGGATGTCTTTCTTCACCAAAAACAACCAGCTCATAGGCTTCGCTAAGTGCAGATGCGGCAAATTTCTCACAAAATTTATAGCCGGTCATCCCGTTTCCAATTAATACAATTTTCTTCTTCATCTTGGTGATTTTTAAAATTTTAATTAGTATCCGGTTAATAATTATCAATGATGGGCTAAAGCCCCGTCAAAACTAGCTTTCAATAACCCCGGCATTAATGCCGGGGTTATTGATCGCATCATGATGCGGGGCTTTAGCCCATAACACCATTTTATCGAATTCCGAAATCGCTGTAACCCTATCTTTGTTTCATCCGACAGTTGTCGTAGGAAAATTTCAATTAGCCGGGCAACAATGATTGTTTATTGGTGTTAAATCAAAAAAAACAGCATCCTCATGTACAGCTTAACTTTTCAGAAAGCAACAGCAGCGCTGAAAGCAGCCCACCTGCAAGATCCCAACAAAGAATTTGAGGGCTCCGAACCGGTACCCGCCGAGTGGCTTTATACCCAACGGCTGTTGGAGTGTCTGCAACAGGTGTATCCCGACGCCTCGGAAGCTTTGACCATTGCCGCTTATTGCCAGCATTTGTACCGCTGGGAAATTCAGCGGACCGAATATCCCGAAGGTCGAATTGGCTACTTCCAGTGGCGCAACTACCTGGGCGACTACCAAGCCGGGAAAGCGGCTGCCATTTTGCAAGCCAGCGGCTACTCCGACGATTTTGCTTCGGAGGTTGTGGACATCCTGAAAAGCTGAACATTCACCGATTGGATGAAGCTCAGAAACTGGAGGATGTGGTTTGCCTGTTTTTCCTTGAGCATTACATGCACGATTTCATGCAGAGTAAAACCGACACGCAACTGGTGCACATTGTGCAAAAAACCTGGAATAAAATGTCGGATCATGGTCATCATGCTGCTTTACAATTAAACTTGCCTGAGCCAACCCGTCGGATTGTAACCCGGGCTTTGGGTTAAATAGAAAACAGGTTGAACCTGTTTTCCAATAGTGAGAAAACCAATAGTTTTCCCGAGAGCACTTCACCGTATCCGGTGATCATTTTGATTACTTCATTGGCTTGCAGGCTGCCGGCAATGCCAGGCAAAACGCCCACCAACCCGATATCTTCCGATTGATAAATCCCGTCCTTTGGGACGTTTGGATAAAGATCGCTGAACGAGGGGCCGTTATTAAAATTGAACACGGTCACCTGCCCTTCGTAGTTCATGACCGAGGCAAAAGCCAGCGGTTTATTTAGTTGTTGTGTTTCGTGACCCAGTAGTTGGCGTGTCGCGAAATTATCGGAGCAGTCGGCCACCACATCGTAGAGGGCGAGCAGCTCGTTTGCATTGTCCGCATTCAACCGGGTGTCAAACAGGTGAATTTCAATTTCAGGATATAGATCTTGTAGCCGTTGTGCGGCTATTTCAATCTTTTTTTGTCCCACCTGCGAACTGGTGTAAAGCACTTGTCGCTGCAAGTTCGAAAGGCTGACCACATCATCGTCCACGATCCCTATCGTACCCACACCGGCTGCGGCCAGGTAGATGAGGAGCGGACTGCCTAGTCCCCCTGCGCCAATTACCAGTACCCTGGCATTTTTCAGCTTCAGCTGGCCGCTCTCGCCAATTTCTGCAAGCGACAGCTGGCGCGAAAACCGGCTGTGTTCTTCTGTGGTCAACTGTTTCATTCCGCGTGTTGGTGTTCGTGATGATTATGATGTGACGGGGAACTGCAGTCACAGTTCTGGCCCCATTCGCTGGTGCCGTCCGTATAGAATTCGTGTTTCCAAATGGGCACTTCGTTTTTTACCCGGTCAACGATGTAGCGATTGGCTTCATAAGCCGCCGCCCGGTGTCCCGAACCGGTAATAACCACAACCGCGCAACCCGAAATATCAACCGCGCCGACGCGATGTACACAAACAGCCTGATTCAGCTGCCATTTTGCTGTGGCATCGGCCAGGATTTCGCTAATCATTTTCTCGGCCATCGGTTCGTAAGCTTCGTATTCCAGGTGGGTCACGGCCTTCCCTTTGTTGTTGTCGCGTACCTCGCCGCTGAATAAGACTACAGCCCCACTGTTCGGATCACGGAACCCGTCGAACAGCTCGGCATAATGAAAAACAGGTGATTTGAATTGATGTTTCCATAGTTATCCTCCTATATTTCTCATCGACAATTGGCTGCCATGAAACCTGGCGGGTTGTTTCATGAGCAGTAGTTGTCGGAGTTTTTGAGTTAATAATTCCTGATCATGTACATACGGCGCCAGCTTATCGCCATGGGCATTGCTGAGGCAACCGTAGAAATAACCTCGACTGTCCATTCGCAGCCGGTTACAGTCGTGGCAAAAGGGAGTAGACTCATTGGCTATGATTCCAAAAACGCGGTTTTTACCAGCGATCCAGTAACGCGCCGTTTCCGATTCTTTACGAGGTAGGCGGGATATTTCGTAATGTTGGCTGATGGTATCCAATATCTCTTTTTCAGAATAGAACAGCTCGTTTTTTCCTTGATACAAGTGCCCCATTTTCATCAGTTCGAGGTAGCGGATTTTTACGCCCATTTTCGAAGCATAGTCGAGCAGCGGAATGATCTGCGATTCGTTTTTTCCGCGCATGATTACAGCATTCAGCTTGACTTGCATTCCCGCGTCAACAGCGGCTTCGATACCTTCAAACACCCGTTGAGGTTGGTTGTGGCGTGCAATTTTTCTGAATAAATCCAGGTCGATCGCATCGATTGAGATATTGATGGATTGAATTCCGGACTCTTTCAGCTGACGGGCCATTTGTTTCAGGTAGTAGCCGTTTGTTGTCAGGCGAATATCTTCAATGCCAATGGTTTTTATTTTCTCGATAAGCGGGACAAGGTTCATGTATAAAAGCGGTTCACCGCCAGTTAGCCGGATGCTTTTCAGACCCGTGAGTTGGTGAACACTTTGGATGAGCGAAACAAACTCATCGGTATCCAGTTGTTCTTCCTTGGATGCAGGCACAACTCCCTGGTAGACCTGTTCTGTGTTGTCGCTGACACAGTACACGCACAAAAAATTACAGGTATTCAGCAAGCTGATCCGCAACTTTTCAAAACGTCTTCCCAAATAGTCTTCAATTTTATGCATCATTCAAAAATTTATTCAACCAGCCAATTCCCTCATTTCAATCCCGGTAAAAGCTGGCTTTGGTGTCTCGCAAACCTGGCAGCAATAGCTTTCAGGCAGCATGTTAAAGGGAGTTCCGGCCTTAATTCCGGCCAATACATCGCCATATCGTTCGTCGTAAATTGTCAGGCAGTCAGGGCATTGGTGCACCATTTGACTGATGTGTTTGAGTTCATCCGACTTGTGTAATTGCCCGGGCATGGTCTGTGCAAAAAGGCGGGCATAATAGCGTTTTGACAGCTCGTTGAGTGTTTGGGGCAAGCCATTCTTGTCTAGGTTTGTTGCATATTCCAGGTAATGGTTGTTGTTTGGGTTAAAATCGTAAGCATGCTCAACGCTGTAAGTTCGTGTAAAATCGAATCTGCCAAGGAATGGCAACCGGCTTTTAGAGCGGATTACTACGGAGGTAAAGCGCTCGCCGGGCTTATTCTGGATGACGAATGACAAGCCAAAAGTCCGGATGTCGAATTCGGAAACCAGGAATCGTTTTAACTTCAGGGCCTGCTGATCGAGTAAAGGCAAGTGCCAGTTCAATTCAAAAGATGAATGGCGCATGTTGATGCCGTAACGTCCAATTAGCTCATCCCAATGGATTTTATCTTTGGTCTCGATGTCCTTGATCAGAATGGTTTTCCAGGGTGTGAAACTGATTTTCCCGACATTCTTTTTTTGACACAGGCTACAGATTTCTTTTAAAAACTGAATGGGATAGTGGTTGTTTCTCCAATAAAATCCGGCCCAGTACTGGTCCTTTCCATCAAGTTTATTCAGGCCTTCGTAATAAGGGAAAAACCTGTTGGCAGGCTGATTGTTTTTGCCGACTTCAGTGTGTTTTTTTGAAGGGATGAGTTGTCCAGTTTTTCTTTCAGCTGTTCCGTATTCTTGATGTTTTGACCGACAATCAGCTGTTCCAATGTTTGGGTAAATTCAGCAATGTCGTCTGTAAAAATCAGCCCAGACCACAGGGCAAACACATCTAAAAAAACAACACACTTAACTACTTAATAATCAGTGATATAATTTGTTTTTGCGACAAAAAATTATATATTTATCTGATAGTCAGACAGATAACAAAATGGATAGCAAAGGTAATTTATTGTCGTATTTTTCAGAAATGAAAGATCCACGTATTAACAGGACTAAACGACATCTCATAGATGACATAATTTTCATAGCGATTGCTTCAGTGCTTTGTGGATGTGAATCATGGAACGACATGGAAGAGTACGGGGAGATAAAAAAGAAGTGGCTCAGCAGCTTCCTTGAGCTTCCCAACGGGATACCTTCCCATGACACGTTTAACCGCTTTTTTGCTGCATTAGATGCCGATGAGTTTGAGAATTGTTTTTTATCTTGGGTGAAATCAATACATCAAAGAACCCATGGTGAGGTTATCAGTATTGATGGCAAAACCATGCGCGGGTCTCGCAAACAGGGATGCAAAACGGCAACCCACATTGTAAGTGCCTGGGCTGACGAGAATGAACTTGTTCTGGGGCAAATTAAGGTAGAAGAAAAGTCAAATGAGATTACAGCTATTCCCAAACTGCTGGATGCCCTTTTATTGGAAGGGTGTATTGTTACGGTTGATGCCATGGGGTGCCAGAAAAATATTGCGCGTAAAATAGTGAAGAAAAAAGCACATTACATTCTTTCGGTCAAAGAAAACCAAAAGGACCTGTATGAAGATATTCAGGACAGTTTCAGGGTTTTGCCTGTAAACGATTATTTTGAAGAGCTTGATTACGGGCATGGAAGAATAGAGACAAGGCAATGTAGTATCATAGAAGACCTGAGCCTGGTAGAAAGTGCCGAAAAATGGAATGGGTTGACCTCTGTTGTCAAAGTGGACCGTGAACGGTACTTTAAGGCAACAGGCAAAAGAGAGAACTAAACAAGTTTTTACATAAGCACATTAAAAAAAGCTGACATAATCGCCCATGGCGTCCGGAAACATTGGGGGATTGAAAACAAGATCCATTGGGTGCTTGACGTTGCTTTTGGGGAGGACCTGAGCCGAAAACGCAGTGGCAATGCTGCTCAAAACTTCTCCAGCCTCAACCGGATTGCATTAAACCTTTTAAAAAAGGACGATGCCAGGGTGGGGATTAAAAGCTGAAGAAAAATGGCCGAATGGGGCAATGAATACTTATTAAAGCTGATTGGCAATTAAATTAGATGCGTTTGCCCTAGTACAATCCATCGTCCTTCCTTGAAAGCCTAAAAAAACACTTATCTTTGTAGCCCTTAAACGAATTCGAAATTCACAGATTCTAAAAATCACGGTTCTATGTCACAATACAAACGTACCTTAATTACCTCTGCCCTACCCTATGCCAACGGGCCGCTCCACATTGGCCACCTGGCCGGTGTTTATGTTCCGGCTGATATTTACGCCCGCTACCTTCGCCTGAAAAACGAAGATGTGCTGCTCATTGGCGGTTCCGACGAACATGGCGTACCCATCACCCTGAAAGCCAAAAACGAAGGTGTTACACCGCAGGACATCGTGGACAAATACCACGGCATGATCAAGGATTCGTTTGAGCGGTTCGGCATTTCATTCGACGTGTATTCGCGCACCAGCTCACCCACTCACCACGAAACAGCTTCGGGCTTTTTCAAAAAGCTATATGACGACGGCAAGTTCGTGGAGCAAACCAGCGAGCAATATTATGACGAAGAAAACAAGCAGTTTCTGGCTGACCGCTACATTGTGGGGACCTGTCCAAAATGCAGCTTCGAAAAAGCTTACGGCGACCAATGTGAAAGCTGCGGCACCTCGCTCAGTCCAACCGAACTGATCAATCCCAAATCGATGATCAGCGGCAACACGCCGGTGTTGAAGGAAACCAAACACTGGTACCTCCCACTCGACCAATACGAACCCTGGTTAAAGGAATGGATTTTGGAAGGCCACAAGGAATGGAAACCCAACGTGTACGGACAATGCAAAAGCTGGATTGACAGTGGATTGAATGCCCGCGCCGTTACCCGCGACCTCAACTGGGGTGTGCCTGTTCCGGTTGAAGGTGCCGAAGGCAAGGTGCTGTACGTTTGGTTCGACGCGCCTATCGGCTACATTTCGGCAACCAAGGAACTGACTCCCGACTGGGAAAAATACTGGAAAGACCCGGAAAGCAAACTGGTGCACTTCATCGGGAAAGACAACATTGTGTTTCACTGCATCATTTTCCCCAGCATGTTAAAAGCCGAAGGGAGCTACGTATTGCCGGAAAATGTGCCGGCCAACGAATTCCTCAACCTGGAAGGCGACAAAATCTCCACCTCGCGCAATTGGGCGGTCTGGCTGCACGAATACCTGGATGAATTTCCGGGCAAGGAAGATGTGCTGAAATACGCGCTCACGGCCAATGCGCCCGAAACCAAGGACAACGATTTTACCTGGAAAGATTTTCAGGCCCGCAACAACAACGAACTGGTGGCTGTGCTCGGCAACTTTGTGAACCGGGCGCTAGTGCTCACACAAAAATATTATGCTGGTGAAGTTCCTGCTTTGGGTGAACTTAACGAAGTGGATCAGGCTGCACTGGCCGAAATCGGAAACCTGAAAGCGCAGGTTGAAAAGAGCCTGGACACCTACCGCTTCCGCGAAGCGCTGAAACTGGCCATGGATTTGGCCCGACTGGGAAACAAATACCTGGCCGATGAAGAGCCTTGGAAAGTGTTTAAAACCGATCCGGAGCGTGTGAAAACCGTGATGAACATCTGCCTGCAGATTACCGCCAACCTGACGATTATCCTGGAGCCTTTCCTGCCTTTCAGCATGAACAAGCTGCGTGGCTTCATCAATTTTGAAAAGCTGGACTGGAGCGAGCTGGGACGTACCAATTTGTTGCAGGCCGGACACCAAACCAACCAGCCGGAGCTGCTGTTTGAAAAGATTGAAGACAGCGTGATTGAAGCGCAGGTGCAAAAATTGCTGGATACCAAAAAGGCTAACGAAGCAGCCGAAATCGTTGCAAAACCAGCCAAGGGAAATTGCACGTTCGACGATTTCACTAAGATGGACATTCGCACCGGAACCATACTGGAAGCGCAACTTGTTCCGAAAACCAAAAAGCTGCTTCAACTGAAAATTGATACCGGAATTGACAAACGAACGGTGGTTTCGGGCATTGCCGAATATTACCAACCGGAAGACATTATTGGCAAACAAGTTTCCATTTTGGTGAACCTGAAGCCCCGTAAAATTCGTGGTATCGAATCGCAAGGCATGATCCTGATGGCTGAAGATGCCGACGGAACGCTGAAGTTTGTGTCGCCGAAAGACAACGTGAAAAACGGCTCAGAGGTTCGATAACAAAAAGCCACTGTCGTGATAGAAATACGAAGAACAAATTCCACAGATCCTGATTTTATTGGGTTGGTACAATCTCTCGATGCTGAATTGGCCCGCCGGGATGGAGAGGAACATTCGTTTTACGCTCAATTTAATAAGGTTGAAAGTATAAAACATGCGATTGTCGCCTACGAAGACGGAATTCCACTAGGTTGCGGCGCAATTAAAGCTTTTGATCAGGACACCATGGAGGTTAAACGGATGTTTACCGATCCCAAAGGCCGTAGAAAAGGGATTGCCGCACGCATAATAAACGAATTGGAAATCTGGAGCAGAGATCTTTCGTACAGCCGGTGTGTTCTTGAAACTGGAAAAAAACAACCCGAGGCTATCGCGCTTTACCAAAAAAGCGCCTACTGCAAAATTCCCAATTATGGCCAGTACGCTGATGTGGAAAACAGCGTATGTTTTGAAAAAATGTTAGTGAAATAAAGACAGTCGCGCCAGCTCATGGTTGGCGCGCTTCCGTAAGTTGCCGTACTGCCATTGCAGATCGGTCGCTTACTCTATTATATAAAACCGCTTTTGTACGCAAGAGCGGTTTTTTTTCAATCGGGTAGATAGTCAGTGAGATAACTTTCATTCCATGTACCCGCATTAATTCACATCCCACTGCCCATGTTGTATTAGGACTTCGTTTCGTGTGGCAACTACATCCCAACGGTTATGACTGGCAATGCTCGTGTTCCTCGGGGTCGGAACTTTGCCGCCAGCTTTCCCGCCTTGCGGGGCAGGCTCTTCAGATTCCACCTCACAATGGACAACCCTTGCTATTGGCTGAGGTTGGCAACTCCAACCCCCTAGAGTGGACTCTCACCACCAAGTTATTTAGATATTTAGCACCTTCAAAAAAGATATTTCCGGTTTTATTCCAACAACCGAAACAACAAACAACAGTCGCAGTTTCCAGTCCCAGTAGGCAGAAAGAAGCCAGAAGCCTGCCGTAACTGAAAACTGATAACTTCTAGGCTGCAAGGATCCAAAGCTTAAGTTGGGTTAATCCCAAAGCCTAATTGCAACTTTCCTCCGGCAGACCTACCTCTTAAACACATCTTGAGATGTATTTTGCTGTTGATCTGCTTTAAAATGTTGTTTTAAAAATTACAAGCATAAAGTTATACGGCTATATCGGCACAGACAACACGACTCATGGCCTGCTCCGCTCTTTGCGAAACTTCAGCTTTCTATATTTATGAACCAGGGCCAACGCATGACTTTTGAAAAAATCAGTTTTTGAGTGGGGTTTGTTCACAGGTTATCAATATGAATCCGGGTTTAAATTGTGAAAACCAAATTTTTTTGAATGTTTGTTGATATGTCCATCTTTGAATGTCAATAACTTGTCCTTCCCGTGGTACTGCATTCAGCCAGTAGTTTCCCAGTTTTGGTGGAAAACAAGATACTATGGAAACATCATTGCACAAACACTTTTCAGGATTGAACGATCCAAGAATAAAACGAAACAAGAAGCACCTGTTGTTGGATATTGTTATCCTGGCCATCATTGCAGTCTTATGTGGGGCGGAGTCGTGGGACTCGATCGAGTTGTTCGGGAAAACCAAGGTCGATTTTTTAAAAACCTTCCTGAAACTACCCAATGGCATCCCCTCACACGATACGATCAACCGGGTTTTTTCGATGCTCAATCCCAAAAAATTTGAGAAGCTGTTTGCCCAATGGGCCGCTTCGCTGAAGGATAAAGATATTGACCTGGAGTTGATTGCCATTGACGGGAAAACGGCAAGGGGATCAAAAGACACTTTTCACGGCCAGTCTCCGGTCCACTTGGTCAATGCCTGGGCCGGCTACAACGGGCTGGTGCTTGGACAATGCAAATCGGAGGGGAAATCCAACGAAATCACCACCATCCCTTTATTGCTGGAGATTCTGGATATCGAAGGCTGCATTGTAACCATTGACGCTATGGGCACACAAACCAAAATAGCTGAAGCCATTGTGGGAGGAAAGGGAGATTATATCCTGGCCTTAAAAGGGAACCAAAAAGAATTAAGGGAGGAAACCGAAAGCATTTTCCGGGTGCAGCAACCTGATTCAATTCACGAAGTGGCCGAAAAAGGACACGGACGGATAGAAACACGCAAGTGTGAAGTGATCAACGACCTGGAGTTTTTGCACGGGAAGGAAAAATGGGAAGGACTGTCAAGTATTATAAAAATTACCACCCAACGGATTGTCCGTGACAAAACCGAACATGAGACCCGTTACTACATCAGTAGTTTGAATACCTCGGCTGATCGTTTTAACCAATATATCAGGATGTACTGGGGCGTGGAAAACTCATTGCACTGGACACTGGACATGACTTTTGGGGAGGACAGCCAAAGAAAGAGGGCCGGGATGGCAGCCCAAAACTTTGCCCTTGTCAACAAAATTGCCCTTAATATATTGAAAAAGAACGGCTCCAAGGGAAGCCTCAAATCAAAAAGGCTCAGGGCTGGCTGGGACAACAAGTTCCTGCTGAATTTAATCACAAATTAAATGCGTTGACCCTGATTTATGAACGAACCATTGTAATAAAACATCTAGATTACACTAACTTTACTGATTCGACCCTGATATCAAGATTACTGGAATGCGGTTTTGTCAGTTAGGAATTTAGGATTCTCCAGGATGTCAGTTGAGAAGACAAAAGTAAATACAATAATTGCAAACGATAAGTTGAATGAATAAGCTGTCTCATAAATCGATTGATGGATCAAGTAGTGGAGGCGATGCAGAATTTAAAGCGCTCTACTACAAATATTACGACTCACTCGTATTATTTGGTCAAAAATTCATTCATGATCAAGCGATGATTGAGGATATTGTACAGGAATCGTTTATCAAACTTTGGATGCGAAGAAATAATTTTGATAATGCATATGCTATCCGGGCGTTTTTATATAAAGCCGTCAGAAACGCCTGTGTCAATCATCTAGATCATCTTCGGGTGCGTCAAAAATTCAATCAGGAAGTAGCGTCTCATGTCTATAGTGACGAGTATTTCGTGCAACATGTTATCGAAGAAGAGGTACACCGTATTATTTCTGAAGCGGTACAGCAACTCCCGGAATCGGCTCGGGAGATTTATTTAATGAGTTTGAATGGGGTCAAGAACAATGAAATAGCGGAAGACCTGAGTATTTCAATCAATACTGTAAAAACTCAGAAGATGAGAGCAAAAAAAATTCTACGAGAAAAATTAAAAAACATTTACACCATATTACTCTGGTTGTAAGGCGACTAAAGCCAACACTGTCATGATAAGTTAAAAAATATTAAAACTCTTTGTCACCCACTTTTAAAAGTCGCCTGTTTTTGACTTATATACTTGATAAGTTTAAAATGGATGACAAAATGAAATTAGAGTTCTATATTTCTAATCTAATTGCAAAGAAAATAGAGGGTGATTTATCTGACGAGGAAGAGCGTTTTTTAGTAGAATGGGCAGCTGAAAGAATAGAAAATGCTGATTTGCTGAAAAGATTACTTAAAACGCCTCGCAAAGACTACTTGCACAGGGAAGAGATCCGACAAGCCATAAATAAGGGAAAAGGCTGGCAGCATATAAAAGCCGGGATTAGGAGAAGAAGCAGAAATAGAACAATTATAAAATATTTACAAACCGCAGCAGTTGTATTTTCAGTCTTTCTAATAGGCAAATACCTCATTTCTACTTATGAGAATGCTCATCCTACTTCGCAGCTTACCGTTACGAGTTACAAACAAGTTGTGCTTATTACCGGAGATGGGGAAATATATCCATTAGACGATACTACAGAAACTTTTGTTGCCCCTGAAAATCTGGAAAATAACATCGATCACCTGATTCATAATAGGAGACAACAGTTTATCTCGTTTTCGCGATCGGTTGTTTCCGATACCATCATTGTTCCCAAGGGTACTGTTTACAAATTTTCCCTTATGGATGGAACAAAAGTGTGGTTGAATTCCAATACCAGACTCATATTCCCCTCCCAATTTGAAGAGAACATCAGACAAATTTCGCTTAAAGGAGAGGCTTTTTTCGAGGTTGCTCCCTACAAGGTAGCCCCATTTGTTATCGATGTTAATGGTACGGAGGTAAAAGTAGTTGGCACGGCATTCAATATAAATGCTTATGATGACACACACAAGATGACGACAACTGTTGTTGAAGGAAAAGTCATTGTAAGTGATGGACATTGGGAATCAAAAGAACTACTGCTGCCCAACGAACAGTTATGTACGAACACGTTAACCGGGGAGGTGCAAACAAAAGTAGTAGATGCTGATATTTATACCGCTTGGGTTCAGGGACGTTTGGTTTTTGAAAATGAAAATTTGGACAGCTTAATGAAAAGGCTCGAAAGATTGTACAATGTAAAGATTACAATCTCCGACGAGGTTGACAAGACACTAAAGTTTACTGGCGACATAAGAAGATATGACGATTTAAATAAGGTTTTGGATATGTTGGCAACAACTCAGAATGTCAAATTTAGCCTGGATGCTCAAGGAGTAGTTGTTAGTAAATAATCAATCATCAGGCAGCATTATTAAATAACAATACGAGATGTATGAAATGCAGGAATTTGTGTTCATCAACTTTTAGAATCTATAATTACCTGTCACTTATCACATCTCTAGCAAAGAGAAGTATTAACTTAATCACATTCAAAGTATGAAGAAAAAGTGTGAAGATTTTTCTTTACAACGGACAAAGTGCCTTTGTATAAGAAAATTTGTACTCTTGGCCTTGGTCATAGGACTTACCTGCTTGCAGGTCTCGGCGAGGTCAAGCAAAAAGCTCATCGAGCTTGAAATGAATAAATGCTCGATGGTCGACGTTTTGAACGAACTTAAAAAGAAAACGGATTACACCTTTCTTTTTAATGTTGATGAAGTGAAAAAGCTTGGGGAAATTAACCTTAGCGGCAGCCCCAAGACGGTAGAGGACATCTTGGATGAATGTCTGTCTGGTTCCGGACTCTCTTTCGAGATAAAGGACCAAGTAGTCGTCATCAAGTCGGCTCCGGACTCAGATCAACAGAACGAATCCAATGCTCAACTTCAGAAAGTTATTGAGGTTAGCGGTGTTGTTACCGATGAAGAAGGAGCCCCCATGCCCGGTGTTTCGGTAGTTGTTAAAGGAACAACACTTGGAACAGCAACCGACTTCGATGGTCGTTACCAGCTAAAGATCCCCAACGAAGCAGATCAGACGCTTGTTTTTTCATTTATCGGAATGGAAACCCAAGAAGTTGAGATTAATGGACGGTCTCAGTTGAATGTGACTTTAGTGCCATTTTCAGAGAGCCTTAATGAAGTTGTGGTCACCGGTATGGTTACAACCGATAAGCGACTGTTTACCGGAGCAAGCCAGCGGTTAGAAGCGGAAGATATTAAGCTCGCCGGCATGGCAGATATTAGCCGTGGCCTGGAAGGACGTGCAGCTGGGGTCTCGGTACAGAACGTTTCAGGTACTTTTGGAACTGCTCCTAAAATACGTGTGAGGGGGGCAACTTCAATTTATGGAAGTTCGAAACCGCTATGGGTTGTTGATGGAGTGATTATGGAAGATGTGGTTGAGATGAGCTCTGACAACCTTTCATCAGGAGATGCAATAACACTCATTAGCTCGGCTATTGCAGGCCTTAATGCGGATGATATTGCAAGTTTTGATATTCTTAAAGATGGATCGGCAACATCAATTTATGGTGCGCGAGCGATGGCTGGTGTAATTGTAATTACTACTAAAAGAGGAAAAGCCGGAGTAAACCGAATTACCTATACCGGAGAGTACACTTACCGGCTAACACCATCTTATAGCAATTTTAACATCATGAACTCTCAGGAGCAAATGTCGGTTTACGAAGAAATGCGCGAAGGGGGATGGTTGAATTATGCCGACATAGCCAATGCCCGCGAAAGTGGCGTATATGGGCGGATGTACAACCAGCTTAACAAGCTCGATGGATCAGGCAACTTTGTATTACCTAACACGCCCGAGGCAATGGCTTCATTTTTACGTCAGGCTGAATACCGAAATACCGACTGGTTTAATGAGCTGTTCAATACGAACATCATGCAGAACCATTCCGTAAGTATGTCTTCGGGCACCGAAAAATCAAGCTACTATGCATCAATAAGTGCATTAGTTGATCCGGGCTGGACACTCGACAGTAAGGTGAACCGCTATACTGCAAATTTCAATACGAATTATAAGATTCGTGATAACCTGTCGCTAAATACAATTAGTAGTGCTTCTTACCGGAAACAAAAAGCCCCGGGAACCTTGTCGCAAGATGTCGATGCGGTAACCGGAAAGGTGAAGCGTGATTTTGATATCAACCCCTATTCTTTTGCATTAAACTCTTCAAGAGCTTTAGATCCTGACAACGATTACATACGTAATTATGCCCCATTCAATATCAAAAGGGAATTGAGAGAAAACAGCATTGATCTGAACGTAGTTGATGTTAAGTTTCAATCGGAATTGAAATGGAAAGTGGTGCCAAAAGTGGAGCTAAGTGCTTTGGGAGCTTTAAAATATCAAACAACTTCGCAAGAGCATAATGTTACTGAGTTTTCGAACCAGGCCCAAGCCTATCGGGCAGTGGGCAATACAACTATTCGAGACAGAAACCCCTTTTTGTATAAGAACCCTGATGATCCTTATGCGCTACCAGTTAGCGTACTGCCTCAAGGTGGAATTTATACGCGAACAGACTATTCCATGCTGGGATATGATTTCCGGACAACAGCATCCTATAAAGATGTTCTCAACGACACGCATATCCTTAATTTTTATGGTGGAATGGAGGTTAACTCAACTGACCGCAAGACAACAAGCAGTACAGGATGGGGAATGCAATACTCGATGGGGGAAATACCATTTTACACTTATGAATTGTTTAAAAAGGGAATAGAGGAAAACAATTTATACTATAGCCTCTCCAATACCCGATATCGGAATGTTGCATTTTTTGGTAATGCGACCTATTCATACAAAGCAAAGTATACTTTAAATGGGACATTGCGTTATGAAGGATCCAACAAATTAGGTCATTCTAAAAGTGCCCGCTGGCTGCCTACCTGGAATATTTCGGGTGCCTGGAACGCGCACGAAGAAGATTTCTTTAAAGATTTGGAGCCGGCAATTTCGCACCTTACGCTAAAAGCATCATATAGTCTAACAGCCGACAGGGGCCCGCACGACGTGACAAACTCATTGGTTGATATTCGCAGCAGGACCCCATGGCGCCCAACTGCAGGAGTAAAGGAAAGTGCACTTTATATCAACTCACTTGAAAATAGCGATCTGACCTACGAGAAAAAACATGAATTCAACGTTGGTGCTGAAATCGGATTTCTTGATAACAAACTGAATACCACTTTCGACGTGTATCGACGGAACAACTTCGACCTTATTGGCATTGTTAATACACAGGGTTTAGGAGGAGAAGTTGCTAAATATGGTAACGTTGCCTCTATGAAATCTGATGGTTACGAATTTTCATTATCGTCGACCAATATTACAACAAACGATTTCTCCTGGGTAACCACCTTCGTGTATTCAAAAGTGAAAAATGAAGTGACTGACCTGGATACAAGATCCCGGGTCATTGATTTGGTCACCGGCACCGGCTTTGCCCGCGAAGGCTATCCCGTACGTTCTATCTTTTCAATTCCTTTTGAGGGATTAAATAGCGAAGGCCTGCCAACGTTCCTAAACGACAAGAATGAAATAACTGTTTACGATGTTTATTTCCAGGAACGGGAAAAACTCGACTTTCTTGAGTATTCCGGCTCTGCTGATCCAACCGACATTGGTAGCTTGAACAATACCTTTTCGTATAAAGGATTTCGATTTAACATCTTCATTACCTATTCATTTGGGAATGTCGTGCGTCTCGATCCTATATTCGATAGTTCCTACTCTGACTTGACAGCTTTGCCCCGCGAATTTAAAAACCGTTGGGTAAATCCGGGTGACGAAGCCTATACCGATGTCCCTATTATTGCTACAAAAAGACAAGAAGACAATATCGGGAGATCTGATTTAGCAACTGCTTATAACGCTTACAATTATTCTACTGCCAGAATTGCCAAAGGCGATTTTGTCAGAATGAAGGATATCTCTTTATCCTACGATTTTAACAAACAAGTAACAAAGGCACTTGGGGTAAATAATTTATCTCTTAAAGTTCAGGCAACCAACCTCTTTCTAATCTATTCTGATGATAAATTGAATGGGCAGGATCCTGAGTTTTTTAATACTGGTGGGGTTGCAGCTCCAGTACCTAAGCAATTTACGTTTACCTTAAAGCTTGGTTTATAAAAAACACATAGATATGAAAAGAATAAAGATACTATATTTCATCTTGTTGGCCCTATTGGCCTTCTCATGTGATGATTTTCTTGATGAAACTCCGGATAACAGAGCGGAAGTTGACAGTCAGATTAAAATCAGAAAACTTCTTGTTTCTGCCTATTCTGACGGAAATTATGCCCTCGCGTGCGAGCTGTCATCCGACAATATTGAAGATACGGGTGAGTCGAATCCAAATACAACCCGGATATACGAGCAAATGGCCAACTGGCAGGATGTAACCGAAGTAGATAATGACGACATAAACAATGTTTGGGAGAATGCTTACCTTGCTATAGCTAACTCCAACCAGGCATTGGCTGCTATTAACGAGCTAGGTGAGGAAAACTTGCTGGCCGAAAAGGGTGAGGCATTAATTACAAGGGCCTATTCACATTTTATTCTGGTCAATGTTTTCTGTAAGCATTATAATTCAACAACAAGTGACACTGACTTAGGGATTCCTTACATGGAAGCACCCGAGACAACACTCAATCCGAAGTACGAACGAGGTACGGTTAAAGAAGTGTATGAGAAAATAAATGCGGATATTGAAGCTGCCCTGCCTTTAATTAGCGATGATATGTACGAAGTAGCTAGTTATCATTTTAACCAGCGGGCTGCTTATGCTTTTGCTGCCCGTTTTAACTTGTTTTATGAGAATTGGGAGAAAGCAGAAAGTTATGCCACCAAGGTGCTAACAGCAGATCCTTCGTCTCGGTTACGCGATTGGACGGCCATGGGCAACCTTCCCAGAACCGAAAGTGCTCTGACCAATGTCTATATAAACGACCCAGCTAATTTACTGGCAGTACCATCTGGTTCTAATTTGGGGCTTTACTTTGGAGCCTACTACACTGGGTCACGCTTTAATCATAGCACAAAAGTTGCCGCAGAGCAAACACTTAATGCCCCCATGCCTTGGGCGCCAAATGGTGTTGTCAGAGACTATTTTAGTTTCCCGCCATTTGAGTACAACGGAACCAATCTGGACAAAAGCGTGTATTGCAAAATCCCATACTTGTTCGAATATACTGACCCTGTAGCAGGTATTGGTTACAGTAGAACAGTCACGGTCCCTTTCACATCCGATGAAACCCTTTTGGTACGGGCAGAGGCTCAAATAATGCTCAATAAAAACACGGAAGCATTAGCCGACTTAAATGCCTGGACCCGGAATTTTTATATCGGCCCGGAAACAACGCTGGAAAACATCAACAGCTTTTATGATGGATTAGCATATTCTACTGAAGATAGGCCAACGCAAAAAAAGCAACTTGCCGCTGGCTTTCCTATTGTCGAAGGTTTGCAGGAAAATTTAATTCACTACCTATTGCAATGCCGCAGAATCCTCACCTTGCACGAAGGGTTGCGCTGGTTCGATGTAAAACGCTACGGAATAGAGGTGCCACGCCATCAGATTCAATCAAACGGAACGGTAAAAGTTCTGGATGTGTTGAAAAAAGATGACCCGCGCAGGGCATTGCAACTGCCTCAGGATGTCATTTCAGCAGGAGTCGAAGCGAATCCTCGTTAATCATTAACAGTAAAAAGAAAAATCATGAACAAGAATAAAATAACCTACTGGCTGATGATTGCTATCATCGTACTTACTGTTGGAGCATGCTCTGAAGAGGATGGCCCCAACCCCGATGTTAGCGTAATTACAGTAGAAAACCCAAGCCAGAATGCTTTTGACAAGTATTTGGAAGAGATCTATAGGAAGCCTTATAACATTCGTTTCATGTATAAGATGGAAGATATCGAGTCTGACATGAATTACCAACTGGTGCCGGCGCTTTATGAGAATTCGATAAAAATGGCCAATCTGGTTAAGTACTTATGCTTAGATGCCTACCAAGAAGTTGCGCCTGACGGCTTCCTGGAAAAGTATTTTCCTAAAATGATTATGATGGTTGGCTCTCCGGCCTATCGCAATAATGGGACAATAGTATTAGGAACTGCAGAAGGTGGATTAAAGATTACGCTTTACAATATCAATAATCTGGATGTGACAAATGCAGCTGCATTGTATGAATATTATTTCAGAACCATTTTCCACGAATTCTCGCATATTCTGCATCAAACCAAAGACTATACGACCGATTTTGATAAAATATCGGCAACTGAATATGTTGGCGGTTCCTGGAACGATGCATGGGATGCGGGAGCTTCGTTAGAAGCCGGTTTTATTAGCGACTATGCGAGTAAAGAAACCGATGAGGATTTTGTTGAGCTGATTGCTCATTATATCACCAACTCAGAGGACGCTTGGGCTGAAAAAATGGAAGCCGCCGGTGCAAACGGGAGTGCTATTATTGGTGAAAAAATGGCCATTATAAAAACCTACCTTAAGCAGGTATGGGATATTGATATTGACGAATTGCGTGCATCTATTCAAATGCGTGCAAGTAAGTTGGGAGAACAAGATCTTGATAAAATAACAATAGAATAGTAACTATGAAGAATATTATTTATATCACGCTGTTTTCTTGTGTATTAAGCATTTTTGCCACTTCGTGTGACAATGAGACAGAAATGCTTTTTGATGAAACAGCGTCACAGCGAAAAACGGCTGCCGTTGAGCAGTTCCAACAGGCTCTGAAAAACTCAGATGAAGGATGGTTATTTCAATATTTTCCGGATAAGGAAAAGCAATATGGCGGCTATAGCTATGTGGTCAAGTTTGATGATAACGATAGCGTAGCGGTTTGGTTTGAAGGAATGAATGAAGTTACCACTCCTTCGGTGTCATTTTATGATGTAATTTCCTATGGTGGCCCCGTATTGACTTTCAACACCTACAATGATTTTATGCATTATTTTGCGACGCCTTCGGGTGCAGAATACAATGCAAAAGGAGGCGATTATGAGTTTTTGCTCATGTCGTCCGAAAATGATGTGATTACAGTGCAGGGAACAAAAACAGGGAATACGATGCACCTTACTAAAATGACTGAACCTGCAGCGGATTACATTGCCAAGGTAAAAGCTGTCGCTGATTTTATTGAGGGAACATCTTTTAGTGCGAAAGTCAATAATGAAAGAATATCGGTACAGGAACTGAACCGTAATTTCACTTTTGAGTACACCGACAATGGCAATGATACATCAATCGTTGTTCCATATATTGTTACTGCCACAGGAATTTCATTTTATGAAAAGGTTGAAATTATGGGGCAGACTATGCTGGATTTTGCCTTGGATAAGGAAAACAACCAGTTCGTCTCAACTGAAGGCAATGTAAAAATCGATATTATTTTTGCACCTATTGACTTCTCAGGTACCTATTGGATCGTTAATACTAATACGGAAGCTAATCGATCAGAAGCATTTATGGAAGTATATACGCAGGTGGACGAAGCTAATAATGCTGTACTTCCGTATCCATTGAGTAAAGTTATTTATTTGGGAAAACCTTTGGTGAATTACGGTCCAGGGCTTGTTATGGGCTTAGGACAGTTCTATATTCAGTATAATTTATCTTTTACCGGGGTTGTGGACCATAGTGATTATATTAATATTCGCAAGCTTGGAAACGGACTAAATTGGACATTTGTACCACACGTGAACCCTTTGCTCAATCTAATTGTCGATAATGCGCCTTATAAAATTGAATTAAATGACGCTGAGAATCCTACCGGGTATAAACTTACGAGTGTAGAAAAGCCTAGTGTTTGGTTTGTCATACAATAGAAGCTCTGTATTCATATAAATATCCATTAATAACTGAGTTGACTTGAACCGATGTCTCAAGTCAACTCATTTTTTTTGTACTCGGTTGCATTACCATAGCCGTAAGTTTAAACCTTAGATTGCTGTATTTAAAGGCAAAAGAGAGATAACGGACTAAAAGAATCAGTTGTAAAAGACCTGCGGCAATTTGCATGTAGGTTTTCAAAAAAAATTCAGGAGCAGTTCAGTGACCAATCCTTAACGAAATTGGCAAAATCATGCGGTTTTCTTAAACGCCAACGAAAAATCACCCCCTTAGGGTTCATTAATTCCCTGGTCTACCATGCCTTTGAAACAATGTTTACCTGCATGATTTTACTTAATTTGCCCTGCCTGAGCATATGCGTGATTATTTCAAGGGCTACGGGGGTGCGGCCAAAAGTGAATCGGTTGTAAAAATACAACATGGCTATGAACTTTGGTCAGGGAAACTTCACATTCATCAGTTGCGAGATGCGCATTCACAGGATGTGAACAGCGGGAAACAAACACGGGGATCTTATAAACACGGGGATCTGCTGCTACGGGATCTGGGCTATTTTGATTTAAAAAGCTTCAAGGTGTTATCACAGGACCATCAAGCCGATTATGTCAGCCAGCTAAACCCCCAAACATCCATTTATGAGCCAGATGGTGAAAAACTGGATTTAGTCCGACTGGCTCAGCTGATGAAAAAGGGTCATATACCTTTTATTGACAGGCAGGTAATCATTGGTATTAAGAACAAGACCCAGGTGCGCGTTATTATAACACTGGTCCCGGATGAAGTGGTTCAAAAAAGGATTAGAAAAACCAATGCCCACAATAAATAGGGCTTTAAGCGGCACGAAGTGCCCAGCTTTGAGCCCCGGTTGAACTACAATCCGGGGCCCGGGTTTTTTTCTATGGACTTATCAATACTTTTTTGGTTTCTCAGCTTTGCTTTTTCAGGACAGATTTCTGGCCACAGTACGAACCGGGTCGGCTGGTTTTTTCATTTTGCTCTTCCTTTATGACTTCGGTTCCCAACAGATGTTGGGTTTTCGCCGGTTTTCGCTTGGTTTGGATAATACAATTCCTGTCTGCTTAAATGTACAGACTGGTTTGGGACGGTAAAAAATTACAAGTGCCAGGCAGTGTTCTGGGCATAAAAGTCTGATGGCGAGCGTACCCGCGGCAGTTCTTCGATGCGGTACATGGTTCCTTGTTTGCAGAACGGACACCGGTACACATCAAAACCGGTGAGCCGTTTAATCCGCTCCTGCGGGCTTTCTTTGGGCTTCAGGCTGACCTCCATCTTTGGGTTTTGTTTGTTGCGCAGTGCCCTGGCCCGACTGCTGTAAATACCATAGCGCCGGATCTTGACAAAGCGGTGCGGGAGGATATGCTGGCAAAACCTTCTTAAGAACTCTACTCCATCGAGTGTTACCGGCTTTTGTTTGGCCCCGTCGGCATAATCCTTGTGCATAAAGGTCACGGTCTGATCGTCCATTGCGGTGATGCGCTGGTTGGTGATGGCTACCCGGTGCGTGTACTGCCCCAGGTATTTGATCACCTGTTCGGCTTTGCCCAGCGAGGGTTCACAATGCACCGACCAGGGCTTGCTCCATGCGGCCTTGATCAATGGACGGTACTTTTCTGATAGCCCCTTCTTTTTAAGTTCCTTTTCGATGTTTCCCATCAGCTTTGCCCGGAAAACCAGGCTGAGCTGTTTAACAGGGTAAAGAAACTTCCCGCTGCTGCCAACGGGTTTCATAGCCCCCGAAACTGTTTCTCCGGCTGCGGGAACAAGGCAATGGATGTGCGGGTGAAAACTCAGGTTCTGCCCCCAGGTGTGAAGTACGCACACCGCCCCGGTTTCAACACCAAAACGTGTGTAGCCAAACTGCCGCAGGGTTTCCCACACCGATGAAAACAGCCGCCCGTAAAACCATTGGCTATCCTGCATACAAATCGTGTTGAGTTGGTGCGGAACGGTAAACACAATATGGTAATGCTTGACCGGAAGGGTCGTTTCCAGCAAATCTTCCACCCAGGCTGCCTGCTTTGAACTTTGACACTTCGGACAGTGACGGTTGCGGCAACTGTTATAGCTGATACGGATCTGCCCGCAGCAGTTGCAGGCTTCTTTATGACCACCCAAAGCCGAAGTCCGGCAAACCGATAAAGCATGCAGTATACGCTGATGATAAGCGTTGGGGCGATACTTTTCAGTAAACTGCCGGCCAAACTTTTGGATTGCACCCGCCAGTTCAAACCCGGTCCGGCTCATTTCTTTTTACCGTACAGGGTGTCCAGCGGGCTGTGCGGCTTAGTCCAAGGACATTGGGCCAGGTGCAGGTAAATCATGGTCGTGGCGATTTCGGAGTGCCCCAACAGGTCTTTCAAGGTCACAATGTTCAGTCCTTCCTCCAGCAAATGGGTGGCGTAGGTGTGCCGCAGCGCGTGCAGGTTGACCTGTTTTTTGATTGAAGTCTTTTTCAGCGTTTCGCGCATCACCCACGAAAGGCCGCGCACACTGTAACGGCCATCGGGTTCTTTCCCGTTAAACAGCCACACGTGCGGATTTTCCGCTGCGATGTACTTTTTTAACCCCTGGCCCATGTACCGGGAAAGCGGGACGATCCGGTCCTTCTTGTACTTGCTTTGCCGGATGTGGATGGTTTTGCGTTCAAAGTCGATGTCCGACAGTTTCAGGTTGATTACTTCTTGGCCCCGCAGCCCGGCAGAATAAATCAGCGTGAGCACGATTCGGTGCTTCAGAAGTGTTGGCGCACTGAACAGTTCCCGTAGTTCCGAACGGTTCAGGATCACCGGCAGGCGGGTGTCCCCTTTCAGCGAGGGCAGCGAGATGGCCCGTTTGTTGTTGCCAAGCAGCCGGAAATAGTACCGCAAGCCATAAACGGCATGTTTAAAATTACTGCGTGAAGGGGATTTGGCCGACAAGGCCAGCGAAGAAAGGTACTCGTTAATCTCATCGTCGGAAACCTGCTCAGGCAAACGCCCAAAATGAAGCGAGATTTGTGCAATACGCCGGATGTAGTTCTCTAGGGTACTGCGGCTTTGTCCGCGGAGGATAACCTGCTGATGCAACAGTTTGTACACTTTCTCAAACCCATCAATGGTTTGGATAGCTTTCTCAACTAACGTAGGTTCATTTCTTTTTTTTCATGATGTTGATATTTAAATGTGAAACATGGCCCCAATTTACCAATAATCAATAACTTTGGTTCCGGCTGTCCGCCAGAGGCGGATTTAGTTCAACAAAAGCAAAGGGTGCCAGACATCGGATGATTTTAAGCAATACGCTGCTTTCAACATTTATATCACAAACGCTGATCCGGACAAGCTGTCTGCTGGTCAAATCCTGAAGCTTTACTGCTTACGCTGGCAGATCGAACTGCTGTTTTATGCGCTGCATATCGTTATGCAAAGCGACACAATAAGATTGCCTGGTAATCAATCAAATACGTCCAACACTTTACAGTACTGCTTTGCATAATCATGTCATCATTTATTCAAGGATTTGAGCCATTCCAGCAAAGAACCATTCTTTTCCCATGATTTTTCTCCACTTGTTTCAGGAGTCACATCCACATAGGCTTTCTCAAGGGCTTCCCGTTTTTGTTTGGAATCAGCCCTGGCGTAGACCTCGGTTGTTTGGATCGACACATGTCCCAAGATGTCCCAGATCAGGACAAGATTTACTCCAGCCTGTAACAGATGCATCGCTTTTGAGCTCCGGAGTACATGGCAACTGATCCTATCGGGGATCAGTACCGGATTGACTTTTCTGGCCATGTCCGCGTATGTTTTCAGGATATAATTGACACCCGATCGTGTCAATTTTTCACTCCAACAGCTAAAAAATAGCGGGTGCTGGTTATCGTATGGTTCCATTAGTTTATTCTCCTGCATGTATGCTGTTAGCAGCACAACCTGTTCATTCTGTAAGGGAACGATGCGTGCTTTTCTTCCTTTACCAATAAGTTTAACGATACAAGGAGGTTCAAGCCTAACAGAAGATGGTTTAAGGTCTATGGGTTCACTTACTCTTGCCGCGCTGTCATACATCAGGGCAAGCATCGCCAGGTTACGCCGACCATTTGCGGTTGCAGGATCAACCTGATCAAGGAGCAACTTTATTCCATCCAGGGTCAGGTAGTTAATGTTCTTCTTCTAGTGTTTCTGTACTTTTATAGAAAGCACCCTCTGCCACTGATAAATTCGTTCAGGACATTCATATTGCAGGTAACAGAAAAAGGAATGGATGGCTGCAAGCCTGTAATTGCGGGTGGCACAGCTGCATTTTCGTTCTTCCCTGATCCATGCGAGGAAATCAACAATGGTTTCCTTCGTCAGTGAATCCAGTTTTAAATGTTGTGCCTCAATTCCTTTTATCTTTTTCATAAAACCGATCAGTTGAACGAAAGTATCCCGGTAAGAACAGATGGTATGCGGGCTGGCCCCACGCTCCCCGACCAGATATTTGGTAAGGAAGTTTGTCAGGTGTTTGGCAAAATCAGTTGTTTCCATCTTCTCTCGTCATTTTAATCTCAGGAAAAACATACGAGCATATTCCCCGTTGATCCTTCAACAGTTCCGGGTACATCTCTTCGGTTAACCTGACATACTGTTCTGTTGCACCGATGGATTTGTGTCCCATATAGGTGGACAGGATCGGCAACGTATAATAAAGGTCATAACCAGACTTTGTCATTTTCATTAGCGAATGCACGACAAAAGTATGTCTCAGGCTGTGTACATAAGCTCCCTGATGATTCCCGAGATGTTGGATTCCACATTCTGCAAGCACTTTTCGGAACCAACAGTAGACACTTCCGGCGCGGCAGAAGTTCCCGCTTGGAGAGACAAATAAATACCCCTTGGGATCGCTCACTTTCGGGAGCGGCATCCTCTTGCAGTTTGCCAGGTATTCTTCAAGAACTTTCTGTAATGTATCGGATAACGGGGCAAGCCGTTGTTCCCCGTTTTTTTGTTTTTCTCAGGATGATGCAGTGATGATCAAAATCAACATCTTCATTTTTCAGGGATAAGGCTTCACTGACACGAATCCCGGTTCCATACATTAAGCGAACAATTGCCGGCATGATAAACAGGATTGTCGACATGTGTTTGTCGTATAACCGCTGGGAATCGCATACCCGAAAAATATCTTCCATCTGACGGTGAGAAAAAATATAAGGCGTAAAGCTGTTTTTGCTTACCCCTTTGGGAAGCCTGGGGATATAACACTCATGGCCAAGACGACACATATATTTGCAAAGCTGTGACCAGACGGAGTACTTCGTGTAGATGGTGCGCGGCCCGTCATTGACGCGGGTTTTACGCCACTGGTCAATCAGGGTTGCCGTGATGTAAAGGTTCCGGGCCCCCATGCTGATAAAAAACTTGTCAAACTCAAGCAGTATCCATTTTGTCCGTAATACATTTACCCCCAGGTCCTGTTTCATTTTGATGAAGCTTGTAAAGTAAAGGGCATATATGCTGTTATAGTTAAACGGTTCACTCATAAAACGTCCCTCCTTTCTGCCTGTAAAAAGACGCATCAACCATTGGAACATCCAAAGCGCATTGGCGGAGTGCATTCCTGTCAATACGCAGGTAAGTCATTGTACTTTCTGTTTTCTCGTGTCCCAGTGATTCCGATATGACTGGCAAGGATACACTGTGCTCAAGCAGCCGGCTGGCCAAGCTGTGACGCATGGCGTGGGGGCCATGTTTGCGTTGTCCGATGGATACTCCTGAAGCATCGATGATTTGTCTGACTGCATTGGAAACCGCTTTTCCTGTCATCGGCCGGTACGGGGCACGCGCAGAAAGAAAGACATTCGGGGAATCTGACTGAACACGTCCAACCCTCAGGTAATTGATAATCGCCTCACCGATCTCGGCAAGCAGGGGAAGCTCTGTTTCCTTACCGGTTTTGTATTGATTCAGGATAATCCGGCTGTTTTCCCAGTCCAGGTTGAAAAATGACAGGAAAGCAATGTCAGAAGCCCGAAGTCCTAACCTGGAGGCAAGTAGCAGTAAGGCATAATCGCGTTTACCCACTGCACTGGAACGATTTACTGAAGATTCTATCTGTTTCACTTCTTCTGCCGTGTAAACCGATGGAAGTTTTTCCCGCTTAACCCATTTGTAGTATGCCAGCACATACGAAAGGTCTGTTTTTAATAATCTTTCTTCATATAGATAGCGGAAGAATACTCTTAGGGAGGATACCTCGTTGATGTTATTGTTTGTTTGGGTGGATACAAATCGGAGAATGTGCTCTTCTCCAATATCCTTTAGAAGAATGACTTCCCGGTTTTCCATGTACTGCTTAAACCGGTGAAGATACAATAGGTGGTCGTTGATGGTCGTTGGATTTCGGCGGAGTTCTTTCAGATGCAACAGCAGGCTTTCTATCGCCTCCCCGATAGGCCCTTTCAGTTCCCGGGTTACCGGGTGTACTGTTCTTTTAGAAACCTTACCCGTTTCCTGTATCTCGGTTAACACACTCACGCTGCGGATCAAATCCCGCTCTGCAGGTGTTACATTTGAAGAGATCCGGGTATGAATAAACTTCTCCCCGACACTACGATTGTAGTAGGTAATGCCACTGGCCTGCATGTAGTGGCAGATCCCGTTCCTCCACATGGATTTGTATCGTTCTATTCTGAGCCTGGTATAACAATTTTGCTCAAAATAGCGGGTACAGTCCTCAAGTAAGTATTAAGAATAATATAATATCGTATTTTGTAGGTTTAATGCAATAAAATAGCCATATTTATCTCATTATGAGATGTGTATCACTAAAAAAAGAAGAGATAGAAGCACTCAAGAAGCTTCAAAAGAACAGTACTGATAATACGGTCAGGAAACGCAGCCATTGTCTGCTTTTATCCCATCAAAGACGAACGATCACTGATCTTTCGGGCATTTTTGATGTAAACAGAAGAACCATCGAACGTTGGCTTGACAGCTGGGCGAAAAACGGTCTCGACTCTCTTCCCATCCAACCCGGACGAGGAGTTAAGACCCGGCTAAAAGGCCTTGAGCCAGAGGTTGAGAAGCAATTAAAAGAACACAACCGTAACTTAAAAAATGTATTGGCCTATCTTGAGGAACAGCACAATATCGTAATCTGCAAAAAGACTTTGCAGAATTTTTTAAAAGATACTGGGCTATATCTGGAAGAGGGCCCGGCTGTCGCTAAAAAGCAAACGCAACCAAAATGACTTTGAACTTAAACAGCAACAAATAGAAAGCCTTAAAGAATTGGAAGATAGCGGTTACATAGATCTTTATTTTGGCGATGAAAGTCATTTTGGACTTACACCAAATGTGCCATACGCATGGCAAACAAAAGAAAACCCGATATTATTACCCGCTTCCAAAGGAAAGTTCCTAAATGTTGTGGGCTTGATGAACCGCAAAAACAAACTGTTTTTTGAAGTGAACGAAACGACATTCAATTCTGATAAGCTCATCGGTTTTATGGATAAGTTTATGGGGCAAATAGTTAAAAGGACTGTTGTCATACTTGATAATTCACCGATCCATAAATCTAAAAAGTTCATGGCAAAAATTGAAGAGTGGAGAAAAAATGATCTATTGATTTATTTCCTCCCTCCATATTCGCCGGAATTGAACCTGATAGAAATCCTGTGGCGGAGAATCAAATATCAATGGTTGCCTTTTGAAGCTTATCTCAGTTTTCAGAATCTCAAAGAACGCTTGTCGTACGTTTTGAATAATTTTGGTCTCAAATACGACATTAAATTTTAATCGTTACTTAAAATCTTTTTTGCAGCTTTGATTTGTCGCATTTGTGACTTGAATCTAGGATTTAATTTTTTAGTTTTGAACCTTTCAATCTTTTCCTGCGATATTCATGAATGATTTAGAACTTTTAAAGAAAATAAGGAATAACGATGAGATTGCCTTCAAAGTTATTTTTAATAAATACTACTCAAGGTTATATTACTTCGTTCTTGAATTTATTTCTTTTGATGACATCGCTGAAAATATTATTCAGGATACATTTTTTACTTTATGGAATAAACGCAAGGAATTAAAGGAAGATTCTAATCTAAATGCGTATCTTTTCACGGTTGCCCGGAATAATTGCCTTTATAAATTAAGAGATCAGCGCTACAAGCAAAGACTTTTCTCTACGAAGTCGCTTGATCAGAATGAATTGGACATGAATACTGAAGTTTTGGACTCTCTTGATTCTTCGGCCATTACTTTTGAGGAAATTGGCAGGATTATAGAGAAAACATTGGAGGAGCTGCCTCCTCAATGTAAAAAAGTGTTTATTCTCAGCAGGTTTGGAGAAAGAAAAAACAAAGAGATAGCAGAGGAACTCAATATTTCTGTTAAAGTGGTCGAAAAGCATATCTCCAAAGGGCTTAAAAAATTTAAAGTAACATTAAAAGACTACCTGCCGTTTGTAGCCTATTTGTTTATACCTTAATGCAATTAACAATAGTTCGTTCAAAAAACATTAAAAATTAAGCGGCCATAGTGCCGAAAAACAATAGTTCATTGACATGTTGACGATTTTTGATTGAGTTCGGGTTAATAGCGGACAGGCGGAAAAATCGCGATAACAACAACGTATTGTGAAACAGTATCTTGTATGTTGACATAGAAAATGAGTTTTCTCTTGTTTGGGGATTGCACAGTTGCATTATCTTGGCAATATTTACTGTTGTCAATGCCGTGTTGAAATGAAAGTTGAGCTTATTTCCACTTCTTGCCTGTGAGTTTTCAAGGCCAGCGAATTGCTTGGCATCCCTGAATCCAAATTCTATTTGGAACCGGGTGTGATAAATATCGATTACATCAATTGGGGCTTGCTTTGTATCTGTTGAGAACAAAAGGCGGTAGGTTGTTTTTCCTTTTATCAGGAACTGTTCGACAACCAGCAAAATAGTCAGGGCAAGAGCTTTGGAATATACAATTCCAGAGTATGCTATTGTTCCTTTGTTGTTCTCGACTAGATTGAAGTGTTCGGGGTCCAAGTTTCTGGCATCAACTTTTCCCCCATATTTGGCTGGTCTGCCTTTCTTTCCAGTTTTAGGTTGTATTGAAAGATAGGCCAAGTCCGCATCATCGCGGAGTTTGCTTATCAGGTGAAGGGAACATTGCAGGATCTTTTCGACGAAGTTTTTCTTGGAAAAATACGCATCTGCAACAACATATTTGGTAATGGACAATATCTGTTTCAAGTATTCCTTAACAATCCCTGCATACCAATCGATTACCGAAAGGTCGTTATCCTGTAGACAGTTTGTCGGAGGCGTTTGTACAGCATCCAAATGAAAACTTAATCTGGTGTCTGCATCGATTACCGAAAGTCCAAGGATTTCAATCCCACGCAGTGCCCTGCCGGCACAACCCGACCAAAAGTAGCCAATACCAGGAGTATGCTTACCTGATTTATGGATAAAGCTGGGATCGAAGGCAACAGCGGTACGACTTCCAATCCAAGGCATTGATAAAGCTTTATTAAAGCCAAAGAAGTCAACCCGGCCCTCGAATTGGCGACGGAAGCGTTGTTCGCCAAAACGGCTATATCGGCCTAGCTGGAGAAAGTTAATCCGTGAAGGGATAGTCAGGTATAGCATGAAAATCTCAATCATAAAATCTCGTCTGCATTTATTGAGCCTTATTTTAGAAACAGATGAAGCATCAAGGACAATTTTTGAATAAACAACATAAATCGCAGGGGTGGCCATAATTAAAGTAATTAACTGGTAATTAATACTTTAAATATACAAATCCCTGCGGTTTTAAACAAATAAATAATCAGTTATTTTGCTGCATATCAGACAAATAACTAAATTCTAACCGAAGTATTGAAAAAAAGAAACCTAAAAAAATTCAAACCGGGCATAGTTAAGTAGTGTGAATAATTTAGTGTCATGTTTCGAGTCTTTAACAATCTGTGATAAAAGCGAAACCGAAAATATCAAATAGGTCCGTGACCTTATCTGTAATGCCGGAGGAAATATTTTCCTGCCTGAAAATAACCTGCTCAAAGAATATATTTCTCTTAAACGGACTCATAAAGTTATTATGGATGAAAAACAGGTTTTGGATCTGTTAAACTATAAAAAGGATACAATTGTTATAACTGTGCACATTGGAGCTTTGGATCATGAAACGGTTACTCGCAAAAGCATGAAAGAATATCTGGAAAATTTGCATGTAAACATGGAGAGAGTCTATATCCCCGAAGATGGAAAAATTATTGAACGTTAATATCTCTCCTGCCCATTAAAAGAAACCATCGCGAAAACAGAATAAATACCATGAATAATTTAATTCATCATATCAGGAAATACATAAATTTAACACTCCATCAGGAAGAACTTATTCTATCAAAAACAACCGTTCTTTCTCCTGTCAAAAAGGATATTCTAGAACAACGCGGAACCATACACAAAAATACATATTTTATAAATCAAGGATGTTTACATCTCTATCAGGTTAATGAGAAAGGGAATGAGCAAACCATCCAGTTTGCCATTAAAAACTGGTGGCTTACCGATTATGATTCTTTTAATTTTCGAACACCATCCAGGTACAACATACAAGCCTTGGAAGATTCGAAAATTAGTGTATTGACGAAAAATAACTTAGAAGAATTATTCGTTCAAATTCCTGAATTAGAGAGGTATTTCAGGCTTATTTCCCAAAGGGCTTATGCGGCATCATTATTCCGTATCTCGCTTATGTACAGTTACAGTAAAGAAGAACGTTATTTGAATTTTATCCAGCAATTTCCTGAATTTGTTCAGCAGGTACCACAATACATTTTGGGTTCCTTTTTAGGAATGAGTGCTGAATACATTAGTGAAATAAGAAAAAAACAAACCCGCGACGATTCTTAAACCAGCTTAAGTTTTTTAAGTTTCCGGCGATATAGTTTTGCATAAAGTAATCATTTAAATTATTAAAAGATGAAAAGTGCAAACATCCTGTTTTTATTTCTAGTCATTATATCGGCCTGCAAACCAAAAGAGCATTTTATTATCGAAGGTACGGTTCCTGCTGAATGGGAAACACAAAATGTACAATTAAAATTTCTTGATGAAAATCTGAATGACAGCACAGTTATCGCACACTCATCTGTTAAGCGTAATCAATTCAGTATGAAAGGTTCGATAATGCATCCAGACTATGTTGTTCTTCAGTTTGACAACGATAAACCGGTTTATCTTTTTCTGGATAATACCACTACAAAAATTCAGTTTTCACCTCAAACAGGCGCTCCCATTATAAACGGTTCGGCATTAAATAATCAACTGGAAACATTTAACTCGCAATTTGCACCGTTCCGGCAACAATTACAAAAAGTACGCGATGAGATTGTAGAAGCACGCAATCAGCAGAAAGACAGTCCCGATTTCCTTAAACAGAAAAGAGCCGAAATGGATACTATCATTCAAAAGATGGTGAAGTGTCAAAAAACATTTATTGCAGAACATCCTAATTCATCGGCAACGGCCCATATTTTAAGGATGTCGAAAACCGATTTGGAAATGCCTTTCGTACAATCAGCGTACAATAATTTTGATGACGATATAAAGGATTCTTCCATAGGGAAATCGCTAAAAAAGCAAATTAATGCCAAAGAAAAAACAGCTGTGGGAAACGCATTTATCGATATACAACTGGCAGATGTAAACGGCAAAGAAATTACAGTTTCTGAATTGGCAAAAGAACATGAATATTTGCTTCTCGATTTTTGGGCTTCGTGGTGTGGACCCTGCCGGCACGAGAATGATAATATACTCAAAATTCATAATCAATATCATTCAAAAGGCTTGCAAATAGTTGGTATTTCCTTGGATGTAAAAAAAGAAGCCTGGCAAAAAGCCATCAAGGAAGACAACATTACCTGGACACAACTCTCGGACTTAAAAGGCTGGAATTCTCCCTTAGTTGCAAAATATGGTATTGAAGGAATTCCGTACACCGTATTAGTTAACAAAGAAGGTCAGATTGTTGCCAAAGGATTAAGAGGGGAGAATTTGAGCGTTAAATTGAAAGAGGTATTCAATAATTAGAAATGCCGTTGTAAGAGAAATCTTCAGTAATAATACCTGATAAAACGATGATTATTCGAAAAACAAAACTATCCGATATAAAAGAGTTAACCCGGCTTATGATGAAATTCAGGGCTTTTTACCAGCAGGAATCCAATCATAGAGAGCTACAGACCTTTATTAAAAGCAGAATAACGAATGAGGACAGTGTAATTTTTGTTGCTGAAGAAAATAATGAACTAATCGGATATGCACAATTATATCCGTCATTTTCAACAATAAAATTGAGTAACATATGGATATTGAACGACCTTTTTGTTCTGGAATCTTTTCGGGGCAAAGGTGTGGCATCTGAATTAATAGAGACTGTTTTGAGTTTTTCAGTAAAGGAACAACGAAAACAAGTGTGGCTATTAACCGAAACTGACAATAAGCGTGCGAAGCAACTATATAAAAGAAAAGGATTTATTAATACAAAATTTGAACATTATGTCTGTAACATCAAAACACCAACAACGAATTGATATCAAAACATTGGAGCCGGAGTGCTGGAAATTGGTAATAGCTATCGAAAACTATTTGGCTAAAACCAGTTTAGATAAGAAGCTAAGAGAGCTCATCAAAATCAGAACTTCCCAAATTAATAAATGTGCCTACTGCATCGATTTGCATACAAAAGATGCCATAAAATTCGGAGAATCAGAGCGGAGAATATTTGCACTGCCGGCGTGGCAAGAAAGCCCTCTGTTTTCGGATGAAGAACGGGCAGTTTTAAGGCTGGCAGAAGAGATTACAAAAATAACCAAAGGAGGGGTTTCTGACAAAACCTTTGATAAGGTTCGTAAATATTTCAGCGAAAATGAAACGGCGCAAATTATCATTGCCATTAACCATATGAACTTTTTAAACCGGGTGGCAGTTTCTTCTAAAATGATACATCCAAACTGAATTTTGCTGAAATAGATTAAAACCTATCAAGTATACGAATTTGTAACAGGCTATCATGAAACACACTCATCCTCTATATATACTTGCCCGGGAAACAGCTGCATATATTAAGAAATATACTCTGGAATTTCATTCATCCGGGCAAAGGGCAGCTGCTATAAGATTTATTGACGAAATTGAAAAAGTTAGTCAGCAAACAATGCAAGAACAATGGCCGGGAGAATCGATGGTTCGAGCTTTGCGTTTTGCGCCACACATATTTGGCAAACAATGTGAGACTTGGTTAAAACCATTGTATGAAGCCGCATGCGCCTCATTTTCGTCGGTTCGTTGGGCAGAGTTTTATGAGGAAGATGATTGGAGCCATTCCTTTTTACCCAATTTTGCCAACGGAGAAATAGAGCCTGAAGAGAAAGTTTATGATGAAATTTAGCATGTTTCGGATTTTATACTCCAAAATCATTTCCGAGATTTGTTTTTGAAAAGTAAATCGAAAAATGGACACAAAAAAAGGTCTCCAATATAAAAGAATAGAAAAGGCAATAGACTTCATTAGTCAGAATTTCAGGCAGCAGCCCAGCCTCGAAGAAATTGCCCAAACTGTTCACTTAAGCTCTTCTCGTTTTCAACGTTTGTTTACCGAATGGGCAGGAACCAGCCCCAAAAAATTTCTACAGTACATCAGCATAGAGCATGCTAAGAAGCTCCTGAAAGATGATAACGCAACACTTTTTGATACAGCCTTTGATACAGGACTTTCCAGCACAAGCCGTTTGCATGATTTGTTTATCAGCATAGAAGGGATGACCCCTGCCGAGTACAAAAATGGAGGAAAAAATCTTGTAATTGATTATAGTTTCTTAGGTAGTCCGTTTGGAAACATACTTATTGCTTCAACGGAAAAAGGAATTTGCCATTTGAATTTTGAAGAAGACTATGCCTCTGCTTTGGAGCAATTGAAAGGTAAATTTCCGAATGCAATATTTCAGGGACAAATGACTTCTAACCAACAAAATGTGTTATACTTTTTTCAAAGCGACTGGAGTAAATTGCAGGAGATAAAGTTACATTTAAAAGGGAAAGATTTTCAATTAAAAGTTTGGGAAAGTTTGTTAAAAATCCCATTTGGAAAGCTTTCAACCTATGGAAGTATTGCAAAACAGATAGGAAGCCCAAATGCTTCGAGAGCTGTTGGAACGGCCATCGGGAATAATCCGATAGCTTTTCTTATTCCCTGCCATCGGGTAATTCAGTCCACCGGCAAATTTGATGGATATAAATGGGGTACAGCCCGTAAGACTGCTATAATAGGATGGGAACAGTCCAAAATCACCCCATAAATAATGATACAGGTACGAAAAGCCACCACTAAAGATGCCCGGTATATTGCGTTGTTGGGCAGAGTTACTTTTGCCGAAACATTTGCAGAATATTTCAGGGATAAACAGGATTTGTTTGATTATCATGAACAGACTTTTTGTGTAGACAAAATTGCAACAAGTCTGCAGAAAGAAAACAATCGTTACTGGATCGCCTTTGGGAACAAACTTCCAGTTGGATATGCCAAACTAAAAGTTGCCTCAGCAACAGAATTTATTAAAATGGATGAAGTATCACAACTACAAAAAATCTATGTGTTAAAAGAATTTTTGAATAAAAATGTTGGGAAATTGCTGATGAGCGAGTTGATGATGTTTTTTAACAAATCAGAAAAAAACTACATATGGTTATCTGTCTTAAAATCCAATGAAAGAGCAATTAATTTTTATCACAAAAACGGATTTAAGCACATTGGGGAACATCTGTTTCAAATAGGAAAAGAAGTTTTTGATTTTTATGTTTTATATTATGAGAAAGCATCTGCGAATTCATTTAGATTTTAGTAAACGGAAAAGAGAATGAACAATGGAAGATTTTAAAAGTTAAGAGTTTGAAGAAAAGAACAATATAAGTATGAATAAAATAATTGTAACAGGTTCGTCCGGCCAATTAGGGAAAGAGATAGTAAAGCAGTTGAAGCGACATAATTATACGGTATTGGGAATTGATATAATTGCAAGTGAAACAACAGATAAGATCGTCGATATCAGAAATCGGCAGACAGTTGAAAAGGTAACAGAAGGATACGATGCAATTATTCATACAGCAGCGTTGCATGGAAAACACACCAATCTAAATTATCCCCGCGAAAAGTTTATCGAAACTAATATTATCGGAACTTTCAATCTGCTATCAGCATGTGTTACCAATAACATTAAGAAGTTTCTGTATACCAGTACAACATCAATTTACGGTACGGCCATGGTTGATGATAATCAGGCTGTCTGGGTAGATGAGTCTCTGATTCCAGAGCCAAGAGATATTTATGATATTACAAAGCTGACTTGTGAATTACTTTGCAAAGACTATTTCGAAAAAGAAGGGATTGAAACTACTGTATTGCGGGTATCAAGGTTTTTACCTGAAGATGATAATACAAGAGCAAATCATAGAATCTATCGCGGTTTAGATGAAGAAGATGGTGCTGTAGCTCATTTGCTGGTTCTGGAAAAGAAATTTGATTCATTTGAAATCTATAATATTTCGAATGATAGTCCATTTCAGAAGGATGATTTGGTTGAATTATACAATAATCCGAAGCAAGTAATATGTAAATATTACCCGGAAGCAGAACAATATTATCAAAAGAACAATTGGTACTTTTTAGAGAGAATTGACCGGGTTTACTCTATAAAAAAAGCAAAAAGAGACTTAGGGTATAAGCCTGCAAAGAACTTCGATACTTTTTTGAAATAACGGAGATTAAACGAACCTGCCATGGCAAACTCATTAAAAATATTATTTACAAGAAATGCAAAGCTCATGAAAAGAGACAAAATTTACATCATTGGTTCCGGAGCAATAGGAAAAGCGCTGGCCGTTTTTCTGCGACACGAAAACAGAAAAGTTGTACTTGTTCGGGGAAGTATTGATAATATGCCCGACGAGAAAGTTCTGATAACCGTAACGAATAAAGAAAACCAAAAATTTCAGCAGGAAATAACCACAACCACTTTTAGTAACTTGAATGACATCAATGGCATTGTATTAATCACTGCCAAAGCTTTTGCCAATGCAGAACTAGCCCAAAAACTAAAAGCGAAACAAGGCAAATTTTCAATTGTTTTGCTTCAAAATGGGCTTAATATTGAAAAACCTTTTGAAATTTTTGAGCATGTCTATCGTTGTGTATTATTTGCAACCAGCCAAATAATGGGGAAGAATAACGTTTCTTTTAAGATGGTAACCGATTCTCCGGTTGGAAACCTGCAAGGTGAGAATTCAAATTTGGATGCGATAGTTAATCAGATAAACACTTCGTATTTTGGCTTTAAAAGTGAGCCAGACATTTTGAGAGTGGTATGGGAAAAGGCGATTATAAATTGTGCATTTAATTCTATCTGTCCATTACTTGAAACAGATAACGGAATTTTCCACCGTAACCCCGAAGCTACAAAACTGGCACAAATCATCGTCGGAGAATGTGTTACATTAGCTCATAAATTGGGGATAATACTCGAACAAAAAGAAATAGAAGAAAGATTGCAGCTAATTAGTAAACGTGCCGACGGGCAATTAATTTCAACTTACGAAGACATCAGGAATAAAAGAAGGACAGAAATAGACAGCTTAAATCTTGAGATTTCAAGGCTTGCAAATGAAATAGGAATGTCTGAATTGGTAACCAATACAAGATTATTGGGAGAGATGATTCAACTAAAATCAGGAATAAAATGAAGTGACTATCTTAGTGCCGATTAAAGCAGCAAAAAATTTGTTGATTTCCAAAAACGTTATATGACTCAAAAAACAGGAAATAAAATTGAAGCCGTCATCTTCGATATGGACGGAGTTATTATCGATTCCGAAGAGATATGGAAAAGGGCCGAAAATGAAGTTTTTTCATCGGTTGGCGTAAAATTATCAGATGAGCTATGTAAAATAACGGCGGCAATGACCACAAGCGAAGTCACCAGCTTTTGGTTTGAGAAGTATCCTTGGGAAAACAAGTCGTTAGCAGAAATAGAACAGGGAGTAATTAGTCGTGTAGCCCATTTAATTGCAGAAGAAGGGAAAGCTATTCTGGGCGTAGAAGAACTTATACAAAGCTTAAAATATAAAGGTTATAAAATCGGATTAGCAACAAATTCACCATCGGTATTAATTCCGGTTGTGTTAGAAAAGCTGAAGTTAACGGACTATTTCGATGTCACTTCTTCTGCAGAACATGAATCCGAAGGTAAGCCGAGCCCTTTTGTTTACCTGACTGTTGCTGCGAAACTAAATGTAAAACCGATGAATTGCCTGGCGATTGAAGATTCTCGTTCAGGATTATTGGCAGCAAAGAAAGCCGGAATGAAAGCAGTAATTATCGACACAAATAGCCAGGAGAATAAAAAAGTTGAAATTGCGGATTATAAGATTAGTGATTATTCAAAATTTCACTTTTCATTTCTGTCATAAAAAGCAAATAATAAAAGAAACATGAAACGAGCATGTAAAGGCCATCACGCACAGGAGAATCATTATAAGCGAGTTTCAGCGAATACCGTTGAAAATTTTAAATTATAATGAGATGAAAATTTTAGTAACTGGTAGTAGTGGGCATTTAGGAGAAGCTTTAATAAGATTGCTCAAAAAAAGAGGAATTGATTATGTTGGGCTAGATATGAAAAAATCAGGATTCACAACACAGGTTGGTTCTATTACAAATAGAGATTTTGTTAAAGAATGTATGAAAGGAATTACAGATATAATTCATTCAGCAACTTTACATAAGCCGCATGTAGCAACCCATTCTCAGCAAGATTTTATTGATACAAATATTACTGGAACTTTAAATTTATTAGAAGAAGCAAATTTACAAGGTATTAATTCATTTATATACACAAGTACAACAAGTACATTTGGAGATATACTTACCCCACCAAAAAATGAACCTTCAATTTGGATAACTGAGGATTTAAAACCAATTCCGAAAAACATTTATGGAGTAACAAAGGCTGCAGCTGAAGACCTTTGTTATTTATTTTATAGGAATCATAAACTTCCATGTTTAATATTAAAGACATCCAGATTTTTCCCTGAAGAAGATGATAAAAAAATAAACAGAGAATTATATCCTGACGAAAATCTAAAAATAAATGAATATCTGTATCGCAGAGTTGACATTGAAGATGCTGCAATAGCTCACTTATTAGCAATTGAAAAAGCCGCTGAAATTGGTTTCGGGAAATATATTATTAGTGCGACAACACCGTTTTCAAAAAATGATTTAATAGAACTAAGAAATAATGCATCAAATGTTGTAGAAAGACTTTTCCCGGAATATAAAGAAATATATAAGCTTAAAAACTGGAGAATGTTACCAGAAATTGACAGAGTTTATGTAAATAATAAAGCATTGGATGAATTAGGTTGGGAACCCAAGTATGATTTTAAATATATGTTGGAGAGCATTAAACAAGGAAGAGATTTTAGAAGCAATTTGTCAAAAGAAATTGGCTCTAAGGGCTATCATGATGTTGACTTCCAGGAAGGTCCATATCCGGTGGGTGAATAAGAGAGGCTGATAAAAGCTATTGGTTATGCAGAACTAATAGAGTCGGAAATAAGCGAACAAATGCAGCCTTATGCAGAGAACTGGGGATATAATAAAACGGTTTTCATCTTGCCACCCTGGCAAGAGATATATGAAAAAGACAATGAACGGAAGCAGGATTGGGATGCAGTTGTTAATAGTCACTAAAGAAGTAATTAAAAAACAACAGAGGTATGAAGACAAATCATACCTCTGTGAAGCCAAATTGACCAAGTGAACCCAACCGGAAAAATGGGATCACATGACATTGTTGTGGGGACGATATAAAATTGAATCTTTGTTTTAAACAAATATGGCTTCAAATGACAGGACAAAACGATTACTACCAAGACTTGGTTAAACTACTTTTACCTTCCGAGATATTCGATTATTTTGAGATTACCAAATTGGTTATTGAAGACCGTTCTGTTGGTGTTTTTCTTGATGAACGGGATATTAAACCGATAGGTTATCCAAACAAGAAACTTACCTCAAAAGGGTTTCATCAGGAGTCTATTATTCAAAATTTCCCTATTTGAGACAAGGCCGTATTTTTACATGTTAGGCGACGAAGATGGCTTGTAGAACCGGGGGGTGAAGTGGTTAGCAAGGATTGGAATTCGGTTGCTGAAGGCACGCGTTACACAAAGAGTTTCGCGGATTTTTTAAAAGGGTTACTTGGACAATTTCCCCATTAGCAGTAATAGCCTGGAGAAGTTTTTCTACATCGATGGCAACCAACTGGGCCAACAATACAAGGAATATTTGAGTGGGTATAAAACCTGGGACCAGAAGGAACATGCCTCAGAGTGGATTCTTTTCCCAGATAATATTGGCCCATATTTGAGCCTGGACGAAACGGCCCTTTCCAACGGAAAACTGTATACGGTTTTGACCAACAAAGAAGGGAAAGGGAAGAAAAGGACCTTGATTGCCATGATCGAAGGGACCGGAGCAGATAAGGTCATTGCTGTTATTAAACCGTATCCCGGAGAAAGCCAGGGCACTTGTAAAAGAGGTTACGCTGGATATGGCCGGATCAATGAACAAGATTGCAAAACGGTGCTTCCCCGGTGCTTCAAGGGTAACAGATCGGTTTCATGTCCAAAAACTGGCTTACGATGCACTTCAGAAAATGCGCATTGCCCACCGTTGGGATGCAATCAATGAAGAGACAAATGCGATAGAAAATGGAAAACTGGACAATAAAAAACATGTCGCCCCCACATTCAGTAATGGTGAAACAAAAAAACAACTGCTTGCACGAAGCAGGTATCTGTTGTTCAAATCAGGCGATAAATGGACAAAAAAACAAAAGGAAAGGGCCAAGATATTATTTGACCTGTATCCCGATATAAAGAAGGCTTACTCATTGACCCATACTTTGAGGATGATCTTTTCCCATACAGAAACAAAAGGGGTAGCTTACACCAAACAGGCCAGATGGTTCAATGATGTCACAGAATCTAAGTTTAAGTCTTTCAATACTATATCTGCAACCATATATACACATTATACAACCATTTTAAACTTCTTCGATAATCGAAGCACGAATGCTTCTGCTGAATCCTTCAATGCTAAAATAAAGGCATTCCGGGCTACTCAAAGAGGAGTCTCTGACATCCCTTTTTTCTTATTCCGTCTATCTAATATTTATGCTTAACAAACATTTTCCCACAAGAATTTAAACTGATCCATTATTATTGAATCAATTCAAATCATAACTCCAGATTTTATGGCAACAAAAAACCCTGAGCTCTGGAGAACTCAGGGTTTAAAAAGAAAGGCGATGACCTACTCTCCCACATTTCTGCAGTACCATCGGCGCTGGCGGGCTTAACTTCTCTGTTCGGAATGGGAAGAGGTGGAGCCCCGCCGCAATAATCACCTAAAATCTTTGTTTTGCTTATTTCCTGGCAAATACCAGGGGTACACAACACTTAAATATTTTAACATATCGGGAAAAGAATATAAACGGTCAAACAACCTTAAATCGTGCAAGGAAAGTCTACGGGTAATTAGTACTGCTCGGCTATGCCATCACTGACTTTACACCTGCAGCCTATCAACGTGGTAGTCTCCCACGACCCTTAAAGGAAATCTCATCTTGAGGCAGGCTTCGTGCTTAGATGCTTTCAGCACTTATCCCTTCCACACATAGCTACCCTGCAATGCAGCTGGCGCCACAACAGGTACACTAGAGGTATGTCCACCGCGGTCCTCTCGTACTAGCGGCAGGCCCTCTCAAATTTCCAACGCCCACAACAGATAGGGACCGAACTGTCTCACGACGTTCTGAACCCAGCTCGCGTGCCACTTTAATGGGCGAACAGCCCAACCCTTGGGACCTTCTCCAGCCCCAGGATGTGACGAGCCGACATCGAGGTGCCAAACCGCTCCGTCGATATGAGCTCTTGGGAGCGATCAGCCTGTTATCCCCGGAGTACCTTTTATCCTTTGAGCGATGGCCCTTCCATGCGGAACCACCGGATCACTATGCTCTACTTTCGTACCTGGTCGACTTGTCAGTCTCACAGTCAAGCGCCCTTATACCATTATACTCTACTGACGGTTACCAATCGTCATGAGGGCACCTTTAGAAGCCTCCGTTACTCTTTTGGAGGCGACCACCCCAGTCAAACTACCCACCACACACTGTCCCCCGCAAAACGGGGTTAGGTTCCAGATAAGCAAAGGGACGTATTTCAAGGATGACTCCACGAATCCTGGCGAACCCGCTTCATTGTCTCCGTCCTATCCTACACATCACTTACCCAGAATCAATGTGAAGTTGCAGTAAAGGTTCACGGGGTCTTTCCGTCCCGTTGCGGGTACTCGGCATCTTCACCGAGACTACAATTTCACCGAGCTCATGGCCGAGACAGTGCGCACATCGTTACACCATTCGTGCAGGTCGGAACTTACCCGACAAGGAATTTCGCTACCTTAGGACCGTTATAGTTACGGCCGCCGTTTACCGGGGCTTCAATTCAATGCTTCTCCGAAGATAACATCCCCTCTTAACCTTCCGGCACCGGGCAGGTGTCAGGCCTTATACATCATCTTTCAATTTAGCAAAGCCATGTGTTTTTGATAAACAGTCGCATGCGCCTTTTCACTGCGGCTCTACCGGAGTAGAGCGCCCCTTCTCCCGAAGTTACGGGGCGATTTTGCCTAGTTCCTTAGCCATGAATCACTCGAGCGCCTCAGGATTCTCTCCTTGACTACCTGTGTCGGTTTGCGGTACGGGCTTTTGATACCTGAAGCTTAGAGGTTTTTCTTGGAAGCGCTTAGGACCACTATCCGGTTGCCCGAAGGCTCCCGGTACTATCGGGTTTCAGCTCAAAGCACGGATTTACCTATGCCTCTCATAACCTACGCCCTTTAACGTACTATTCCGTCAGTACGCGGATCTTTCATTACTTCGTCACCCCATCGCAGTATCAAAAGGTATTGGAATATTAACCAATTGTCCATCGACTTCCCCTCTCGGGTACGCCTTAGGTCCCGACTAACCCTGATCCGATTAGCGTTGATCAGGAAACCTTAGTCTATCGGCGAGCAGGTTTCTCACCTGCTTTATCGTTACTTATGCCTACATTTGCTTTTCCAGACGCTCCACGGCTCCTTACGAAACCGCTTCAACGCAACTGGAATGCTCCCCTACCAGTACATATAAATATGTAATCCATAGCTTCGGTGGTATATTTAATGCCCGATTATTATCCACGCCCGATCGCTCGACTAGTGAGCTGTTACGCACTCTTTAAATGAATGGCTGCTTCCAAGCCAACATCCTAGCTGTCTAAGCAATCAGACCTCGTTTGTTCAACTTAATATACACTTGGGGACCTTAGCTGATGGTCTGGGTTCTTTCCCTCTCGGACACGGACCTTAGCACCCGCGCCCTCACTGCCGGTTAGCATCTTATAGCATTCGGAGTTTGTCTGGATTTGATAGGCGGTGAAGCCCTCGCATCCAATCAGTAGCTCTACCTCTATAAGACTCATAACCGACGCTGCACCTAAATGCATTTCGGGGAGTACGAGCTATTTCCCAGTTTGATTGGCCTTTCACCCCTACCCACAGTTCATCCAAAAACTTTTCAACGTTTCCTGGTTCGGTCCTCCATTTTGTGTTACCAAAACTTCAACCTGACCATGGGTAGATCACCAAGGTTTCGCGTCTAGCGCTACTGACTATGTCGCCCTATTCAGACTCGCTTTCGCTTCGGCTCCGGGTCTTAAACCCTTAACCTTGCCAGTAACGACTAACTCGTAGGCTCATTATGCAAAAGGCACGCAGTCATCCCGACAAGTCGGGACTCCTACAGCTTGTAAGCGCACGGTTTCAGGTACTTTTTCACTCCCCTGTTCGGGGTGCTTTTCACCTTTCCCTCACGGTACTTGTTCACTATCGGTCTCTCATTAGTATTTAGCCTTACCGGATGGTCCCGGCTGATTCAGACAGGATTTCTCGTGTCCCGCCCTACTCAGGATACCACTATCTTTAATACAAGGTACGTGTACAGGATTATCACCTTCTTTGATTAATCTTTCCAGATTATTCCACTTAATGTATTATCGAATGTCGTGGTCCTACAACCCCAACATTGCCGAAACAATATTGGTTTAGGCTGTTCCGCGTTCGCTCGCCACTACTTACGGAATCACTTTTGTTTTCTCTTCCTCCAGGTACTTAGATGTTTCAGTTCCCTGGGTTAGCTTCCGACATAATCGGATGGTCCGAAGACCAGGTTGTCCCATTCGGATATTTGCGGATCAATTCGTATTTGCCAATCCCCGCAACTTTTCGCAGCTTATCACGTCCTTCATCGCCTTTGAGAGCCTAGGCATCCCCCGTGCGCCCTTAATAACTTTCTCTTGATTCTTTTAAGGTTGAATGTAATTTACATTCTCTTATTTCCCAATATGTCAAAGAACTTTAACTTTTTAACTCCAAGCATTTTGCTTCAAGCTTCAAGTAATGTTGATACTGTCGGAATCGAACCGCCATCTATTATTGCCCCCAGGCTTATCATGTGATAAATTTCAAATTCCATGTCTCAAATTCCAATAATAGGAGACGACTTCTTCTGTTTTTTATCTTTCACTAAATTGTATGAACGTTTGTCTTTATGACCTTTTTTGTCTCTGTGTGGAGAATAAGGGAGTCGAACCCTTGACCTCTAGAATGCAAATCTAGCGCTCTAGCCAACTGAGCTAATCCCCCAAAATCAGTTTCAAGTTCCGGGTTTCAAGTTTCAAGTTACTCAACTTTGAACTTTAAACTGCGAACTACTTGGTAGTCCCGCCCAGATTTGAACTGGGGACCCCTACATTATCAGTGTAGTGCTCTAACCAGCTGAGCTACGGGACTGTCTTTTTCTTCTAGCTTTTATAGCTTCAAGCTACAAGCTTTAAAGCTGACAGCTTTCCGCGTTTTGCTCTTTATATTTTATAAAAAAGTAGTGATAAGAAAAAATGCTCTTCCAACGATTAATGTCTATTCCAAGCTCCAGAAAGGAGGTGTTCCAGCCACACCTTCCGGTACGGCTACCTTGTTACGACTTAACCCCAGTTACTAGTTTTACCCTAGGCCGCTCCTTGCGGTCACAGACTTCAGGTACCCCCAGCTTCCATGGTTTGACGGGCGGTGTGTACAAGGCCCGGGAACGTATTCACCGCGCCATGGCTGATGCGCGATTACTAGCGAATCCAGCTTCACGAAGTCGGGTTGCAGACTTCGATCCGAACTGAGACCAGCTTTAGAGATTAGCATCCAGTCGCCTGGTAGCTGCCCTTTGTACTGGCCATTGTAACACGTGTGTAGCCCTGGACATAAGGGCCGTGCTGATTTGACGTCATCCCCACCTTCCTCTCACCTTACGGTGGCAGTCCCGCTAGAGTCCCCAGCTTGACCTGATGGTAACTAACGGTAAGGGTTGCGCTCGTTATGGGACTTAACCCGACACCTCACGGCACGAGCTGACGACAACCATGCAGCACCTTGCAAGCCGTCCGAAGAAAAGCATCTTTCGACGCCTGTCGTCCTGCATTTAAGCCCAGGTAAGGTTCCTCGCGTATCATCGAATTAAACCACATGTTCCTCCGCTTGTGCGGGCCCCCGTCAATTCCTTTGAGTTTCACTGTTGCCAACGTACTCCCCAGGTGGCTCACTTAATACTTTCGCTTGGCCGCATACTGTGTATTGCATACAGCGAGTGAGCATCGTTTACGGCGTGGACTACCAGGGTATCTAATCCTGTTCGCTCCCCACGCTTTCGTACCTCAGTGTCAGTTACAGTTTAGTAAGCTGCCTTCGCAATCGGGGTTCTGTGTAATATCTAAGCATTTCACCGCTACACTACACATTCCGCCTACCTCAACTGTACTCAAGCCCGGCAGTATCAATGGCAGTTCTACCGTTAAGCGGCAGGATTTCACCACTGACTTACCGGGCCACCTACGTACCCTTTAAACCCAATGAATCCGGATAACGCTTGCATCCTCCGTATTACCGCGGCTGCTGGCACGGAGTTAGCCGATGCTTATTCCTGCACTACCGTCAAAACGCTACTCGTAGCGCCTATTCTTGGTGCAGAAAAGAAGTTTACAACCCATAGGGCCGTCTTCCTTCACGCGGGATGGCTGGTTCAGGCTTGCGCCCATTGACCAATATTCCTCACTGCTGCCTCCCGTAGGAGTCTGGTCCGTGTCTCAGTACCAGTGTGGGGGATCATCCTCTCAGAACCCCTAGACATCGTAGTCTTGGTGAGCCGTTACCTCACCAACAAACTAATGTCACGCATGCCCATCTCTTACCGATAAATCTTTAATTTATTCTCCATGCGAAGAATAAATACCATGGGATATTAATCCGGATTTCTCCGGGCTATCCCCCTGTAAGAGGTAGGTTGCATACGCGTTACTCACCCGTGCGCCACTCTCATCAGTAGCAAGCTACTGAATCCCGTTCGACTTGCATGTGTTAGGCCTCCCGCTAGCGTTCATCCTGAGCCAGGATCAAACTCTTCGTTGTAAATAAAAATTTTAATCTTGTCTAGCTCGTGGAATAAACTCGTTTAATTCGCAATTCTTCCTTATCTTTCTACTTTTTCAATATTTTCAATGAACTTAGTTTTGTCGCAAAAAATAACCGCAACTTGCACCGCGGCTCTTTATTTCTTCGCTTCAATATTCTTCTTGTTTTGAACTCCCTGTTAACCTTCCAGCTAAAACCATTTCAGTTGTTCGGGGCGGCAAAGTTAGAAAGCTTTTTGTTTTCTGCAAAATTTTAAAGCTTTTTTTCTAATCTTTTTTTCGCCGTAAACCAGCCTTCTCTCTTACGAAACTCAACCTAAAAGGTTGTAGCTGATTCTTTCAATTTGTGTCAGAACGTTCGCTCTAAAAGCGGCTGCAAAGTAAAGTCTTTATTTCGGAATCTCCAAATGTTTTTTTAAACTTTTTTTATCCCCCGGTTTACTCCGCAATCCCTGTTAGAACAACACTTTCAAAACATCCGGTAATAACCGTATGTCTCTCTAAGCGGCTGCAAATATAGATACCTTTTTTGTTCTCGCAATACCTAATCCCATTTATTTTTAAGATAATTTCAATCGAACAAACTTCCATTCTTAAAACCACTTACTTACAGACACTCAAAAACCGAACTGAACTGCTCTTAATTAGACAGTGGACCACCGTTCCGGCTTCCAAACCCATTCGTTCCATTGATCCACGGGTGATTTCAACCAATAAAGGAAATCCAACATCGACCTGGCAAAAAACCTTTTTACCCATTTCTTTTATTGAAGTAATTACCCCTTGCAACTGGTTGCGGGTTGAAATGGAGTCGACACGACCAAGAGAAAGGCTGATGCTTTGTGGGGCAATACTGAATATTAACTGATCATCGGGAAGCATTTGCCGGTCAATATCTATTACCAGGTAGTTGGATGGATAGTCACAATAATAGTAAAAAGCGGTCAAGCCATTGATTGTATCAATACTTTGGGCCTTCAGCCGAACGGCATTAATTTCTTCTTCCTGCTGAAGAAGCGGACCAGCAAGCGGATGAAAGAGCAGATCGAGATAGTTGCCGGAGCCAAGAACACGCCCATGATCAAGCACCATCAGTTGGTTAGTCAGCATCAGCAAATCGCCAATATCGTGGCTGACCACCCAGATGGGCAGGCTGTATTTTTCGTGAATCCGAATCAGGTAAGGTATTATATTACGTCGCAAACGTTGGTCAAGGGCCGAGAATGGTTCATCAAGCATTAAAACCTGGGGCGAACTCAACAACATACGACCAATGGCTACCCGCTGCTTTTCGCCACCTGAGCATTGATCGGGCCTTTTATCCAGCAAGCCGTCAATTTCCAGCAAAGCCACCACCTCCTTAAAATTGATGGAAGACGTGGATTCGTAGCCGTAAAGTAAGTTTTTCTGGATCGACATGTGCGGGAATAAACGTCCTTCCTGAAAAACCAAACCCATCTTCCTTTTGCGGGCAGGCACATTAGTTTTTCCGGGGCGATTAAAAAATTCATGTCCGCGAACCATCATTTCACCTTCATCGGGATGTTCAATGCCAGCCAATAGCTTTAATAAGGACGATTTTCCCGATCCGGAGGGACCAAATATGCCAACAATCCCATCGGGAATGGAATCCTTTACCTGTAAAAGAAAGTTTCCCCTGCGGTATTTGATATCAATATAGGCCGTGGCACTCATAAGCTGACGGATTTTTGATACCGCCGGTTAACCAGCTCAGAAGCCAGCATGGCAACAAATGATATAATAATAGAGATAAGCATCAAGCGAAAAGCCTCCCCTTCTTTTCCGGGAGTTTGCATCGCCGAGAATAAAGCCAGCGGGATGGTGCGTGTTTCTCCAAAAATATTGCCGGCAAACGTGATCGTGGCTCCAAACTCACCCAAACTTCGGGTAAAACTTAACAAGAAGCCGCTCAGAATGCCAGGAAAAGCCAACGGAACGGTAATGGTGAAAAATACTTTGGCCCGGCTTGCCCCCAAAATTCCGGCGGCATCTTCCAGCCGTTTATCCACCATTTCAACTGCCTGCTTCACTGCTCGCACCGCCAACGGGAAAGACACAATGATGGAAGCAACAACTGCCGCAGTAAAGCGAAACGCGATACGCACACCAAAATATTCTTCAAGAAATGGTCCCAGCAACCCATTTGTTCCAAACACTAAAAGCAAAATATAGCCGGTCGTTACCGGTGGCATGACCATTGGAATGTGCAGAAAAGCCTCGACAACGGCTTTCAACTTAAAATCTTTGCGCGCCAACAGCCACCCTGCAACAACGGTAAAAGGTAAAGAGATAAAAGCACACAGCAGTGATACTTCTACTGACAATCCCAAAGCCGACCATTCGGCTTCGGTAAGAATGATATTTAGAGTGCCTATCAATCTATGGTAAATGAATAATTTGACAATACTTTTTTTGCTTCGGACGAATAAAGATAATCGTAAAATTGTTTTGCCAAACTTTTCTCCGAAATGAGGGCCCCGTAATACTGAACCGGGCTGTGCGATTCATCAGGAAAAGTAAAAATGATTTTCACCTTTTCGGATTGAAGGGCGTCGGTCTTATAAACGATGCCAAAATCGGCTTCACCCAATTCGACCATCATTAATGCTGAACGCACATCCTGGGTTTGAAAAAGCTTCGAGCTCAAATCCAGTTGATAATAATCGAACACTTGCATGGCATATTTCCCGACCGGCACATAGCCCGGATCACCAATGGCAATTCTACTTTCGGTATACATTAATAAGGAGTCAACCTTTTCAAACTGAAAATTTCTGTCTATTGGTGAAACCAGCACCAAATCGTTTGTCGCAAAAACAGTCGTTTCCTTTGTCTTTCCCTTTTCAACCAAATAGTCCATCCAGTTTTTATTGGCCGAAAGATACACATCTGCATCGGCTCCCTGTTCAATTTGTCGCGCCAATGTTCCCGATGCGGCCAAACTCAACTTGACAGTTACTTGGTGTTCTTTTTCAAAATTTGCCGCCAAATCGGTAATTACATCCGTTAAACTTGCGGCAGCAAACACTGTAATTTCCTTTTCACCTGTTTTTTTCGGGCCACTGCACGACACAAAAAACAGTAATATCAGTAAATAATTGATTTTTTTCATCATACTAAATTTAACAGGGTTCTTCTAAACACGTTCATTTTTGTCAATCCAGGTCTTCAGATCCTCAACAAATCGAATCATCCGATCAATTTCCTCATCAGTTGGTTCCAGCGTTTCCAGTACTTCCAACGAACAGAAATTCATAAACCGGTTGTAAAATCGGCTTTCTTCTGTAAAAGATTCCGGCACATCGTGCTTCTTTTTCAACATGCGCAACATACTCGAGATGCTCGAATGTTCGGGCAAACTGCCATCTTTACTAATTAAAGACGTTAAAAACCCCTCCAAGGCCAAACCAATCAAGTTGTAATAAACCAGGTTTCCGAACGGGCGACCTTTTTTCTTTGCGCCCACGGTTGCTTTGTAGTACGCTTCTGCTTCCGAATAATAACCATTCCAAGTTTCCATAATTGTATTATTTAAATCATTAGTTGAATTCCTAAATTGAAATAATCGCCGTACGTGCCACTCGAAGTTACCCGGTGGTTCGACGTTGCTTCGCCTGTACGGTGTATGTAATGTAGACTGAGTTTTATTTTTCGTTTATTTGAGATCAGGTTTACCCCGGTATCCAACAAATTATCTTCGCCATCATAAAACGAAGCGTCTTGGTAAGTATCATCCCCATCAAACTGGCAAATCATAACTGCAGGCTCCAACACCCATCCTTTTTGTAAAAAGAAGTTATACGATCCGCGAAGCTGAAAACAAGTGGCCAAATAATCAGTCGTGTTCTTGCGGTTGAGCCAATAATATTCTCCATCCAATTTGAAGTTTTTCAACAACATTAAAAAATCAGCTCCATAAGTTGATGATGACTTAAAAACATCTGTTTTTCCCTGGGTCGATCCACCAACTCCGAGTGACAAGAATGTTAGCTTTTTCAGCGGATTACCCGAAAAGGTGTATTTATAAGATGACCACTCTTTGTCGCCAATCGTTACTACAGCATGTCCAATAAAAAGCGGACTCCATTCGGTTTGTGTATAACTCGAATTGTCCTGTCGGCTAATCATTGCTACATTATATAGTAGGTGACTTTTGCCAATATCACCCAAACCACCAATATTAATGCCCGGACAAATACCATTGGTTTTCCCGGTAACAAAGCGCCGCAGGTAAGTTGAAGTTTCTCCTTTATCGAGCGAACTGGTTGTCCAGGGCGATGTCACCGACTCACGACTCAAGTGTGGAAGAAAGGTGCCGCCGCTTAGCATCACCCATTGCGATTTAACCATGGGCTGATATGTGAAATAAGCACTCCACAATGAAATGGTACTGGCATTCACTTTTCCTTTCAACGACAAATTTTCGCTTTTACCCAAATAATCGAACGCACACTGCACGTTGTAGGTGAGTCCATCCATTACTTGTCCTTTCAATCCTACCCGGCCTCGTCTGAAATAAGAAGCAACCCGATCGGGCATTTCAACGCCTGCTACTTCAAAATTCTGACTATAAACATTCCAAAACTGAATGTTTGCATACGGTTTTATTGTGGGATTAAATACTGGTTCTTCTGCAAGTCCACTGATACAAGCGAGGACCAAAAAAAGAATTAGTTGATGTTTTTTCATTGCTTTCTCTTCAAATTTTTACTTATACCGTTATTATTTTTTGAATAACGGTGGTCAAAAAAAAGGCTCAAACGCCTGATTTAATTCGCTAATAAACCGATCGAATCGCTTCTCAGCATCAGAGTAGAGTTTCAACACTTTTGTCCCATCGGCAGTCAGTTCGGCAAAACCGCCTCCAACACCACCACGTACCGAAACAACGAGTTTCTTTCCGGCAGCGCAGTTTAGTTTCACTATTTCATTGTAAACTTTCGAATAGGACGTTCCCATTTCCACAGCCGTTCCCGAAATCGATCCGGTCGATTTAATGGAGCAAAGAATCTGCATCCACAGATGACACTTCACTCCCTGGTCATCCAGATCAAGCCAAATGGCTCCTTCAATGGCCTTTCGTTTCATTTTTATTTATCTATTGAACATGAATTCATTAACGGCAAAGCATCTTCATAATCCAACGCTTTTTTTGCTTTTCGGGCCAGTTCCTTCATTCGAAACATCGTTTCATGTAATTGCTCTTTGGAAATTAAAATTCCTTTGGAGCATAAAAAGTGTTTGAGCGCACCACTTCCCGAATGCTTTCCGAAAACCAACTCGGTTTCGCGTCCAAAATCTTTTGGGTTGAAGGCTTGGTAGCTCAATTCATCTTTCACTAAACTCCGGCAATGAATGCCTGACTCGTGCCGACAGATCATTTCGCCAACAATGGGTTTCGATTCGTGAATCTTGCGTGAAGAAGCATTTGCAACAGCCGTGCACAGCTCCTGCAACTTATCCAGGCGAATACCACAATCGATTTGTGCCGATACTTTCATCGCTGCTGCCAATTCTTCCAGACAGGCATTTCCGGCGCGCTCGCCCAGTCCGTTTACCGTAACACTGGCCGACGTACAACCTGCCAGGGCAGCTGAAACGGTATTCGCTGTAGCCATTCCCAAATCGTTGTGCCCGTGAAATTCGAAATCAAATCCTGGGAAATGTGTATTCAACCATTTGAAAAGATCCATCGTTGAAAGCGGATTAAGCGTTCCAACCGTGTCGGCAATACGAATCCGATCTGCGCCATAAAACAAACAAGTTGAAATAAATTCATGGAGAAAGCTCCTGTCAGCGCGACTTGCGTCCTGAGCACCAACCGCTATGAAATCAAAGCGCTGACGCGCAAAAGCCATCATGGGACGAATGCGATTCATCACCCATTTCCGGTCTTTGTCAATAGCCCTTTGCTGAATATCAGAAACGGGAAACGATATATTCATTCGTCCGGCTCCGGTTTTTTCCGCAGCCAGCATATCTTCTTCAGTCGCCCGCCCCCAGCAGGTAGATTTAAAATTGAAACCGGACCGGACAATCTCGCGAATCACCGCCTGCTCATTCTCTCCCATGATCGGCGTGCCCACTTCCAGCTCCTTCACTCCGGCTTCGTCGAGCAAAGCGGCAATCTTCAGCTTTTCATCCAAACTGAAAACTACTCCGGGGGCTTGTTCGCCGTCCCGAAGGGTGGTGTCAATGATGTGGAAGCCTCCCCCAGCCCCTCCAAAGGAGGGGGGAAAAGCCTCCCCCAACCTTTCCATAGGAAAACTAGAATACCTTTCCCATACATTTGTGCTTTCTTGCTTCTCCATTTGAGTAATGTTTTTTAGTGACCAATGCTATTGAACTTTCCGAACCAAAAGTCTCTCCGGCGGTTGCCGGAAGATTTAAAGGGACCTCTAATTAGTCAGCGATCAAGTACTCCTCAACGGCATTGCCTTCTTCCAATGCGTCTAAAATCTCGTCGATGCGTTCTTCGGTGATCGCCCCGTACCAGAAATTGTTGGGTTGAATGACCATGACTGGTCCCTGGGAACAAACATTCAAACATGCGGTGGATGATACGGCAGCATCAATTCCGCGGTCGTTACACTCTTCCATAATGTATGGAACAAAATTGGCCGCACCGTTCTTGTTACAGAATCCTTTGGCATCGCCGGCAACCCGGTATGAGTTGCAGACTAAAATGTGAAATTCAGGTTTTTTCATTGTTGAAGATATTTAAAAATTCTTTCCTCTATTGACATCCCGAACTTGTTTCGGGATCTTTATGCTTTCACTTACAGACCCTGAAACAAGTTCAGGGTGACTCATCCATCGGGGGCTGGCATCATCCGCAGCCGGTTCCGCTTCCCGAGCATTCGGCACCGCACCGGAAAACATCTGCTTTTTTGATGGTTTTCAGATTTTTGCCTTTGTACACGGCATCCAAACCATCGTCAATCAGTCCGGTCATTTCAATAATTTTAATTCCTGAACGCCCGATGATGGATGAAGGTGACGGCCCGATTCCTCCCACGAGCAACGCCCGGCAATCTTTTAAGCTTTCGCCCATAGCCATCCAACGCAGGTTGCCCGTTCCTGACGGTGGTGTCCTGCGCTCCTCAACCAAACGGTAGCCCGAAGGCGTTTCTTTGTATATATATAAGGAGTCGGCTTCGCCTAAATGCTGGTTCACCAACATGCCTTCATGACTGGCAACTGCTACATACGGGCGGTTTTCGTCAAGCGATACAGATAGCTTGGCAACTTCTGATAAAAGTTTGGCAGCTTCCGGGTCATCTTTGCCCAACAGGCCAACTGCATCGGCGCGGCAGCGCGCACAGTGAGTCATGGGTGTGATGTGTTTGCTGATTTCAGCACGAATCAACTTCATCATGGCTGGAGATGGTTCTTTCATGTTTTCGAAAGGCGTATCAGCAACCGGGTACAGCGGAATACAATTCATCAGGTCAGCTCCCATGGCTTTCACTGACTTGGCGATATCGCCAACCAAATGATCGTTGATTCCAGGGATAACAATGGTGTTGATTTTTACAATGATGCCGTACATTTTCAGCATCCTGATGGCTTCCAATTGTTTTTCGAGCAACAGTTTCGCGCCTTCAGCACCGATGTATCCCCTCTTGTCGAAGCGCACCCATTTGTAGATGTTTTTGGTCACTTCCGTATCTAACGCGTTCATGGTGATGGTCACATGGCTCACTTTCAATTCTGCCAGTTCATCCACATAAGGCGCCACATTCAAACCGTTGGAAGAAAGGCACAGGATCATCTCCGGAAACTCCTTTCGAATCAGGCGCAAAGTGGTCATGGTTTCAACCGGGTTGGCAAACGGATCGCCGGGACCGGCAATGCCCACCACCGAAAGGTGCGGCATTTTCTCCTTCAATTGAATCAGGTAAGTGAGCGCCTGCTCGGGCGACAACACTTTGCTGGTCACTCCCGGACGGCTTTCGTTGACACAGTCGTTATCACGTTTGCAATAGTTACATTGAATATTACATTTGGGGGCTACCGGCAAATGTACCCGGGCATATTTTCCTTTGGCCTCTTTGCTAAAGCAGGGATGTTTTTCAATGTCAATCATAGCGTTCTCTTTTTAGTTGCGAGATTCGAGTTACGAGTTGCAAGAATTTACGCTACTCACGACTCGCTACTCCTAACTTATTACTCATTTCTACATATATTTATACCCGACCGGCGAATGGTCTTGTTTATATTCCATTAAAGCATTCACAATTTTGTCGAACAGTTCCTGCGTACCGGCATAACCAACATGTTTGATGCGCTGCCCGCCTAAACGGTCGTGAATAGGAAAGCCGCAGCGAATGATTGGAACTTCCAGCTCGCGGGCAATATAATAGGCTTTGCTGTTTCCGATAAACAGGTCGGGTTTTTTGACCAGGCACCAGTCGTGGATTTTTTCAAAATCAAAGTTGTTTTTAGCTTGTATATTTTCGCCGCGCTCCGGACAGTACTTTCGGATTTCCTCTTCCAGCTTGCCACTTTCGCCGCCGGTTGCCGCCAACACCACATCAATCCCAATTTCATCCAGGAAAACGGTCATCGCCACCACAAAATCTTCTTCGCCATAAACAACTGCCTTTTTGCCAAAGATGTACTTGTGCCCGTCGGCGTAAGAATCAATTAATCGGCCGCGTTCACCTTTGTACTTTATCGGAATTTCCCTACCACTAACTTTTTCAAGCGTGTTGAAAAAAGCATCGGTCAATTTTACTCCGACAGGCAGCGGCATGCGGTGATTTGTAACTCCATATTCTTTTTCGAGATAAGCAGCACCCGTTGGTGACAGGTTTTTACTTTTCACCCTGCCGGAAAGGCTCCCCTGATTCAGGATCGTCCCAAACTCGATGGAAGCAGCCGCCGAGCCACATGTTTCAATCGCGCTAACCGGAGTCCCGCCATCAGGAATCCGTTTGTAAGTTCCCCAAATCGGGTTGTCCAATGTTTCGGAATAATCGGGAAGCAGGACGAAATCCAGCCCAAAATCAGCTAGTATTTGTTTCAATTGACGGATATCTTCCGTAGAAACAAAACCCGGAAACAGGTTGATGTGCTCTCCTTTTGGGCCAGCTTTGGCAAAGGTTTTTATTGTAGAAGCAACGGCTTCATGAAAACCATCCATGTGCGAACCCTGATAACTGGGCGTAGAGGCGGTGACAAAATGGGGCAAATCTTTCAGCTTCGTGTCTTTCCGGTAATTCTGCATATAGAAATTCACGTCATCGCCAATGGTTTCCGAAAGACAGGTGGTCGCCATGGCTACCACTTCAGGTTTGTATTGGCTGATCACATTGTCAAGTGCAGTGTAGCAGTTGGCGCCGCCGCCAAAAATGGTGGCTTCTTCGGTAAAGTTTGAAGACGCAATATCCACCGGTTCTTTGTAATGGCTGATGAGGTAACGGCGAATGTAAGTCGCGCAACCCTGTCCGCCATGAATAATGGGAACACATCCGCGAATACCCTTGAAAGCAATGCTTGCACCAAGCGGCGCGCAAAGTTTACAGGCGTTGCGGGTAGCCGTGAATTCTTTGGTTGATTTTATGACAGGTGCATTTTCAAACATGTTCTTCAATTTTTGAGTTTCATAAACTGCCACACCGGGCTGCAAACCGAAGCGTGCACTTCTTTGGCAAAGTTGAGCATGCCCTCGTATCCAGCCAGGGCTTCTTTTCGCTCGTGGTTGTGATCGCAAAAACCCAACCCTAATTTGTAGGCGATCGGACGTTCCTTTACCCCGCCGATAAACAAATCGGCACCGGTTTGTTTTACAAATTCCGCCAGCTCGTTCGGATTGGAGTCATCAACGATGATCGTTCCTTCGTCGCACAATTTCTGCAACAATTCATAGTCATCCTGATTGCCGGTTTGTGAGCCAACCACCACGGCTTTCATTCCGATTAAGCGCAGTGCTTTGACCAGTGAAATGGCTTTAAAAGCGCCTCCCACATATATCGCTGCTTTTTTGCCTTCCAGCTTTTGCTTGTATTCCTGCAATGCCGGAAGCAGTTTGCTCAATTCTTCTTTCACCAGCATCCGCGCTTTTTGCATCATCTCTTCAGATTTGAAAAATTTGGCCACTTCATATAAAGCGTCCGACATATCTTCAATACCGAAATAGGAAACTTTCATAAACGGGATGCCATATTTTTCCTTCATCTCTTTCGCCAAGCCAATCATGGAACCGGAGCATTGTACCACATTCAATTGTGCGGTGTGGGCTTTTCGAACGGCATCAATCCGGCCATCGCCGGTCATTGCAGCAAGCAGGTTCACTCCCATTTTCTTGTAGTATTCGGCTAACATCCAGAGTTCGCCGGCCAGGTTGAAGTCGCCCAAAATATTGATGCTGTGTTCCGGGGCTTTGAAGGTGGTGTCCGTTCCAATCAGCTTTGACAAAGCACCGCAAGCGATTCTGTAGCCGTCTTTTTTTGTTCCGCTAAAACCTTCAGACATGACCGGAATCACATCGATGCCTTTTTCGCGAGTGACCCGCCGGCATACAGCGGCCACATCGTCGCCAATAACGCCAACAATGCAGGTGGCATACACAAAAGCACCTTTGGGTTTATAGGCATCAATCAAGCTGATCAATGCGGAATACAATTTCTTTTCACCCCCAAAGACAACTTCTTTTTCTTTTAAATCCGTGGTAAAACTCAGGCGATGAATTTGCGGACCTGAAGAAAGCGCCCCGCGAATATCCCAGGTGTAAGCAGCACAGCCCACCGGCCCGTGAATCAGATGTAGCGCATCGGCAATGGGATATAATACCACACGTGATCCGCAGAATACACATGCCCGCTGACTGACCGAACCGGCCACACTGGCTTTACCACAAGCAATGGCTGCATCATTTTCCCCTTTGGTAAGGATTTGGCTTTGCCGGTCTTTTATAAATGTATTCATTCGCATCTGTTTTTTAGGAAAAGGGGGTAGCACGTTACCCCCTTTCTGTTGACATTAAGAAGAACACGTTTTAAGGGATGTCGCCCTGGAGATCCTTCGGGGAGACCGAGGTGAAGGATATTTTCAATTCATTACATGGTCAACTCAAATGATTCTTCCGGAGAAGTGGCATCAATCTTATCCATCAAGGCACCCAGTATTTTTTCCAGGATCCGAAGAGCTCCCATATACCCAACTAACGGGAAATAGCTGTGCCCGATACGGTCAAGAATTGGGAAACCCATGCGAACAAAAGGAATGCCTTCGTCGCGTGAAATATATTTTCCATAGGTGTTGCCAATGATGAGGTCAACCGGCTCCTGCTTAATCCACTGGTGCATCAGCAACATGTCGGCTTGAGGCCCGTTTTTATATTTCGCTTCCGGACAACGTTGCGCAACCATTTCTTCCATTCTTTGCATGAAGGCTTTCCCCGGAGTGCCTGAAACGGAGTAAACCGGTTTCATATCCATATCCACCAGGAATTCAATCAGTGGCAAAATATTATCCGGGTCGCCAAAAACAGCCACGCGTTTGCCATACAGGTATTGGTGCATGTCGGTAATGGCATCGACCAGGCGCCCGCGCTCGTTAGCCAGACTGTCAGGAATAGAGACCTTCCCCGCCTTGGCCATGGCCTGAATAAAGCGGTCGGTCGCCCTTAAACCAATGGGCAGGTCAACAATATCGAACGGCACTTTGCATTTGTTGTCCAGTGCAATGGCAGCTTTTCGCGTGCCCCATTCGCCCAGCCCAATGGTTCTCATACTATCGCCCATGCTCACCATATCCGGGATGGTTGTTCCCCCTTTGGGATACATTTCATACTTGCCCGTCATGGGGGTGTCCAGCACATCCGAAGTATCGGGCAGCAAGACGGATTTCATTTTCAACAAGCCTGACAGGCGTTTGAGTTCGCGCATATCTGAGGGTTCAACCCAGCCAGCCAGCAAATTGATCTGCCGTCTTTTTTCCTCTGTTCTCTCCGGGAAGTATTTTACAATACCTTCCAACATGTTGGCATAACCAGTCACATGCGATCCCACATAACTTGGAGTTGAAGCCTGGATCACGTGCTTTCCCAAAGGTACTTTCCCTTCTTCACGGGCTTTGATAACCATTTGGTTCAGGTCGTCACCAATGGTTTCGGACAAGCAGGTGGAATGAACAGCAATGATTTCGGGTTCATAAATTGCAAAAATATTATCGATAGCTGTCATCAGGTTGGCTTGTCCTCCAAAAACGGATGAACCTTCGGTAAACGAACTGGTGGAAGCCATGACCGGCTCCTTGTAGTGGCGGGTTAGCGCGCTGCGGTGGTATGAGCAGCAACCCTGCGACCCATGGCTATGTGGCAGGCATCCGTGAATCCCCAAAGCGGCATACATGGCACCCACCGGCTGGCAGGTTTTCGCGGGATTTACAGTTAAGGCTTTCCGCTCCTTTACTTGGTCTGTTGTATGTTTTAGTAACATAATTACTTTCTTTTAAATTTTGTTTTTCAAACTACTTATGAGAAAATTTCCAAGAGATCCCGTTTTACTTCGTAACCGGGATTAGTTCGACTAACTGATTTCAGTCGTTTTCTCTCCTAAAATCAGAGTCTCACTAAGCTTCAATAGTCATACTTCCAACGATTTCAGGCTCATTCTTCCATGGTGTATCCACCAGTTTCCAAATGTTGGTAGCCAGCATCCGTTGCATTTCCATGTAAAAGTTGATTGCTCCACCGAAGGCAGCATACGGGCCACCATAATCATAGGAGTGCAATTGCTTGAGCGGGACACCGTATTTTTGTACCACATATTTTTCTTTGATACCGGCGCAGAACACATCGGGCTTGTAAAATTCAATCAGCTTCTCTGTTTCCCAGTGGTTCACATCATCAATGACCAGTGCATTTTTCTTCATATCAGGAATCATCCCCTTATAATCGCTAAAGCTGTAACCTGATTTTTTCAGTGTTTCTTTTTTATCGACTAAATCTTCCCTGAAATGGGCTTCGTCTTTGCTTACCACCAGATCTTCAATGTTCCGGGTATCCGCATCAATTTTAATTGAAGGGATGACTTCCCGGCCTTCGTAGTCATCGCGGTGGGCAAACTCGTAACCGGCCGAAACCACCCGAATGCCCAGCTCGCCAAACAAATCCTGGTAGTGGTGAGCACGCGACCCGCCAACAAACATCATGGCCAATTTGCCTTCAACCGAAGGTTTAACCACATCGGCAACCACTTTTACTTTTGCCATTTCGCGCTCGCAAATTTCTTCGACTTTAGCTGTCAGTTCTGCATCACCAAAATAATCGGCAATCTTTTTCAGGGATTTGGCGGTTGAATCGGCGCCAATAAAATTCACCTTCACCCAGGGGATGCCGTATTTTTCTTCCATCATCTCAGCAATGTAGTTGATAGAGCGGTGACACATCACCATGTTCAGGTCGGCCGTATGCGCATATTCCATGCTTTCGATGGTTGAGTTTCCGGAGAAGGTGGACAATAAGGTGATGCCGGCTTCTTCGAATAAGCGTTCTATTTCGAAAGCATCGCCACCAATATTATACTCACCCAACAGGTTCACCTGGAACTTACCGGAGCGTTCGCGGTCGGTAAGTCCAACCACATGCTTGAATACGCCGTTGTTGGCGATGTGGTGGCCCGCCGACTGCGACACACCGCGGTAACCTTCGCAACTGAACCCGAAAATATTGATCCCCAACTCGGCTTTCATTTCGCGGGCTACGGAATGAACATCGTCGCCAATCAGCCCCACCGGACAGGTAGAGAAAATACCAATTGATTTGGGTTTGAACATTTCGTATGCTTCGCGAATCGCTTCTTTCAGCTTGGCTTCACCTCCAAACACAATATTTTCATCCTGCATATCGGTAGAAAAGCAATAGGTAATGAAATTATCGCCTCCTTCGGGAACATGGGTTTGGTTGCGGCGGGTAAGCCAAGCGTAAAAACTACAGCCGATTGGCCCGTGCACCAGGTTGATAATGTCGCGTGTGGGGCCCAAAACCACCCCTTTACAACCCGCGTAGGTACAACCGCGCTGGGTAATAACTCCAGGTACTGTCCGCACGTTGGCCAGGATTTCCTGATCTTGTCCCGGGTCGTTGATCAATATTGACTTCTCCCGCTTTTTGGCGATCTTCCGGGGATATCTCTTCAGAATCTCTTCTCTAAGTGCAGAAGGATCCGGTAATCCGTTTGTATATTCTTTTTTGTCTACCATTGTTTTTACTTTTTATCAAAGAATTGTTGTGCCAGTTTCACCTGTACGAACACGACATGCGTCATCTAATGGAAGGACGAATATTTTCCCGTCTCCGGGAGCAGGTGTCTGATTAACTTTAATAATCGTATCAATTGTTAATTGAACGTTGTAGTCGGAAACAGCGATATTCAAAACGCGCTGTGGTCTGAGTCTTGGTTCTTTCCCAAGGTGAGCCAACGCTTCGGGCGTATCGTTTTTAACGCCTTCCAGCACTTTGGCATCCCATAAGCCTTTTCCCCGCCCGAAAACTTTCCCGGTTGCTGTCATCGAAGTGATGCCCGCTTCGGTTAAGGCTTTTTTGGTTTCGTTCATTTTATCGATGCGGATAATTGCCAATATCATTTTCATCTTTATTTTTTTAATTCAGTTTATTCAGTCTCAGTGTTCAGTCTCAGTGTTCAGTGGGTAACTGCCGACTGACTGTGACTGCGACTGCGACTGTTCACTTATTTGCATATCAACAACATCATAATTCTTTCGTTCCCCGACTGATGGTATAGGCTTCATCAACTGATGTAATGAATATTTTTCCATCTCCGAAAGCTCCATTGGGTTCGGTGCGGGCCGATTCCATTATGGTTGCCACGGCAAAGTCCTTATCTTCATCTTTCACCACGATGATTAACATTTCCTTGGGTAGTTCATCGTAAGTCACATCACCGATTTTAATACCCCGCTGTTTGCCACGGCCAACAACCGGAATTTTCGTTACTGCCACATAACCGGCTTCAAAAAGGGCTTTCAATACTTTACTTGATTTATCGGGGCGGATAATTGCTCTGATCATTAACATGGTTTTTTCTCCTATTTGTTTAGTTAGTTAAGAATGCCGAAGTTGACCAACAGGTCTTCTAAATCTTCCATCTCCAGCGGGCTGGGAATGACGAACATGGTGTTTTCGTCTATCGCTTTGGCAAGTGCCCGGTACTCATGGGCCTGGTTGTGTTCCGGATCAAATTCGATCACGGTCTTACGACTAATCTCGGCTCGCTGTACCATGTTGTCACGGGGTACAAAGTGGATCATTCGGGTTCCGAGTTTCCGGGCCAGTTCTTCAATCATTTCGCGTTCGTTATCTACATTTCGCGAGTTGCAAATTAAGCCCCCCAAACGAACTCCGCCAGCTTCGGCATATTTGCGGATCCCCTTGCAAATGTTATTGGCCGCATACATGGCCATCATTTCGCCCGATACCACGATGTAAATTTCCTGCGCTTTTCCTTCGCGCATGGGCATAGCAAAACCACCACAAACCACATCGCCAAGCACATCATAAAAGGTGTAATCAATTTCAAACTTGTCGTCCCATGCGCCCAACTGCTCCAGCAAGTTAATGGCCGTAATGATACCACGACCGGCACAACCTACTCCTGGCTCAGGACCACCTGATTCGACACAGCGCACACCACCATATCCGGCCTTGACGATGTCTTCCAACTCAACATCTTCGCCTTCTTCGCGGAGGGTGTCCAACACCGTTTTTTGTGCCAATCCACCAAGCAGCAAGCGGGTGGAGTCGGCTTTTGGGTCGCATCCGACGATCTTTACTTTTTTGCCTGCTTCAACCAATCCGGCAATCGTGTTTTGGGTTGTGGTTGATTTACCAATTCCACCTTTCCCATAAATAGCGATCTTTCTCATCTTTTCAATTTTTTGAGGGTTTAACGTTTTTACTTTGCTGAGCCCCTTAACCAGAAGAATGCCAGCTTCAGGGTTGCGGGTTGCGAGTTTCGGGTTTCGAGTTTGCAGATCACTGACTACGTGCGCATTACTATGCCAAAACTTTTTTGGCACGAGTTTTTTTGGCTTGAAGGTTCCTACATTTTGGTAGGATGGCGGAAAGTGGGATACATTTCGTGCTAAACAGCATAAAGGGACTATTTACGGGGGCTTGCCGAGGGTTAACACTGGCTTAACCTACATTTATGTGGGATGGGAAGGGAGACCGGAGAAGGGAGACCGGAGACCGGACTTCCGCCTGACTGGTGTCAGCTTGTCGTGTGCGTGGCGGAGGTGTCCGCCTGCGTGGAGAAGCTTTCCGCCTCCGTGGCGGACCTTGCGGTGTGCGTGCCGGAACCATCTACCTTCGTGGCGGACCTTGCGGTGTGCGTGCCGGAACTGTCTACCTTCGTGGGGGAGCTTGCGGTGTGCGTGGCGGAACCGTCTACCTTCGTGACGAACCTTGCGGTGTGCGTGGCGGAACTGTCTACCTTCGTGCTTTGCTTTGCGGTCTTCGTGGCGGAGCTTTCCGCCGGGTTTGATGGTGTAGATGCGGAGGGGGAGCTATAGCCGGATGGCGCGAAACCACCCGGCTATGGAGTTATTGGTGTGGCTCCATGAAGACCGTGGAGAGTGCCCGTCCGGCAGGCTTATTCCTGTGGTTTTGTCCAGTCAATGTCGTATAGAAAATCGTTGTATGGGAAACGGGTGATGTGCACTTTCTTCACCTCCTCATAAAGCACTTTCTTGAACTCTTCGATGTTTTCCTTTTCAGTCGCTGAAATGAAAAGCGATGGCGTGTTGTTCTTGCCCATCCAGCTATTTTTCAATTCTTCGAGCGAAAGATTATCCTTGGTTTTGGGACTTAAATCATCATCGTCTTTTCTGATGTATTCAAAAGCATCAATTTTATTGAATACGTAAATGGTTGGCTTTTCACCCGTCTTAATTTCCGAAAGCGTTTCATTCACCGTGTCAATTTGATCTTCAAATCCAGCGTGCGAAATATCGACTACATGCACCAGAATGTCGGCTTCGCGTACTTCGTCGAGGGTCGATTTAAAGGATTCAACCAGTCCGTGAGGCAGCTTGCGGATAAAGCCAACGGTGTCGGCCAGCAGAAAAGGCAGGTTGCCAATAACCATTTTCCGTACGGTGGTATCTAAGGTGGCAAATAACTTGTTTTCAGCAAACACTTCCGACTTGGCCAACATGTTCATGATGGTTGACTTGCCAACATTGGTATAACCCACCAGGGCTATGCGTACCAATCTGCCCCGGTTTTTTCGCTGGGTGGCTTTTTGTTTGTCAATTTTTTCAAGTTGAACCTTTAGCCGGGCTATTTTGTCGAGGATAATCCGACGGTCGGTTTCGATCTGGGTTTCACCCGGACCACGCATCCCAATACCACCACGTTGGCGCTCCAGGTGGGTCCACATGCGGGTTAGCCGAGGCAACATGTACTGGTATTGGGCCAGTTCAACCTGCGTTTTTGCGTGGGCTGTATGGGCTCGTTTGGCAAAAATATCCAGAATAAGGTTGGTTCGGTCCAACACCTTACACTCCAGGGTTCGCTCAATGTTCCGCAGTTGGGTCGGACTCAGTTCGTCATCAAAGATCACGGTGTCAATCTCATGGATCTTGATGAAATCATTAATCTCCTCCAATTTCCCTGAGCCAACAAACGTAGCTGAATTCGGGACATCAAGTCGCTGAAAAAAATGCTTTTCAACGCGGGCTCCTGCCGTGTCGGCCAAAAAATCCAACTCGTCGAGGTATTCCCGGGCTTGCCTTTCGTCCTGATCTTGGTTAATTAAGCCTACTAAAACGGCTGTTTCCTGTACTTTAGCGGTATCTATCATTCAAAGTAAAGTTTAATCCATAAAAAATCCTGGTCCCGAAATAACGGAGCCAGGATTTTTCGTTAATCTAAAATCGTTATTGTAATACAAAGTTAATTGGAACCGTATAAGATACTCTTACCGGTTTTCCCCTTTGTTGTCCTGGTTTCCATTTTGGAAGCGTATTTACCACTCGAAGCGCTTCTTTATCCAAAGAATTGTCAACACCGCGGGCAATTCGTGCATTCGTGATGCTTCCGTCAGTATCAACAACAAAATTCACATAAACTTTTCCCATGATTCCGTTTTCCTGTGCAATAACAGGATATTTGATTGCATTGGCAATGAATTTACGCAAGGCCAATTCTCCTCCCGGGAATTCAGGCATATCTTCAACAATAAAGAAAACTTGTCCTTCGTCAGCTTCTTCTTCTTCCTGAATAACAGGAGCTACGTCAATCGCTGTTTCTTCATCGATATCCGAGTCTTCAATCTCAAGTTCGTCTTCAATGTCTGTTTCATCATCCACAATGTTCAACACCTCAACAACTTTTGGTGGTGGTGGTGGTGGTGGTGGTTTTACTTCTTCTTGACGAGTAATCGGGATAATCTCATCTTCTACATCCTGCTCAGCCACTGATCCCAATGAAGCAGTCTGATCTACTTTTGATGTCCACTCAAAAGCAAGTAAGCAAAGACCTAGAGCTACCACGAACCCTATCTGAACAAAAATATTTCTTTTGCTCTCAAGATCGGCTTTTGGTGATTTCTTTGGTTCCATAATTCAATTTTAGAAGTTTAATCTATTTTTAGAAACATTTTTTTTAATAGAGGGCCTAAAGATAAAAAATAATCTTCAAAACCAAGAGTTCAATTCCCAAATTATTAACACGAACGTTTGTCTTTTTGTTTATTGCAACACAAAACTAATGGGAACGTGGTAAGCAACGCGAACTGCTTTCCCTGACTGTTTCCCTGGTCGCCACGGCGGCATACTGTTGACCACACGCAAGGCTTCCTTGTCAAGCGAAGGATCGACTCCGCGGACAACAGTGGCGTCGCTTACCTGCCCGTTGGTGTTCACGACGAAGTTGATGTATACTTTTCCTTGGATTCCATTTTCCTGGGCAACTACCGGATAATCGACGGACTTGGCAATATAGCGGAGGAGTGCTTCCATGCCACCCGGAAATTCGGGCATCTCATCAACAAACAAGTAAACGGTTTCATCGACAAACTTGTCCTCATTACGGGCATTGAGTAAAGCATTTACGTCAATTCCTTCATTAGTCGTTTCGGTATCGAAAATGTCAAGCCGCTCATCGTCAATTTCGGTTTCGTCATCAACCAGCACAAACTCCACGACGGTTTGAACGGGTGGCGGCAGTTCCTTTTTCTCCGGTTTAGTCAATGGAATCATGTCATCGTCTGGGATATCCCACTGAACTTGTCCATAATCTTTAATCTGGTGAGGCGGGGTTTTCCAGCTGAAAGCCAGAAGAATGAACGAAAGAGAAAGAACTATTCCAATGCTGAGCAATAGTGGGCGTTTACTTTCCAAGTCAGCTTTTTTAGATTTCTTTGTTTCCATAGTGTTTGATTTAATTGTTTAGAAACGAGAGAATAATTGAAGGCAAGGGAAACAAAAATCAAACCAAAATAAAATCTCGCCGCGTATTTTGAAAATATTATTATATTTGCGGTGCAAAAAACATTTGGGGATTAGCTCAGTTGGCTAGAGCGTCCCGATGTCAATCGGGAAGGTCATCAGTTTTGATTTTTCTTATGGAACAAAAAAAGTTCTGAAAATATTTTGGGGGATTAGCTCAGTTGGCTAGAGCGTTTGACTGGCAGTCAAAAGGTCATCGGTTCGATTCCGATATTCTCCACTTGATTTATAGAGAGTTACAGATTAATTTTGTGACTCTTTTTATTTTTATACACACAGATGTGCACTAAGAATTTGAGATGATTATTAGACAAAAAGCTTTATTTAGCTAAGGAAACCCGATAGGCTCTAACTATGAGCGAAGTCAGACCTCAAACGGTAGACCTCCATCAAAGACCCCTGAACAAAAAGTGCATGTCGCTTTAAATACCGAAGTTCCATTGCTATCTGTTAACGAACAGTATGCTTCTCAAGTGGTGTTATTGGCGTAATAAATTATATCGTTTTGCTCCGATTGTTTCACATATATCGCTGCCAGACAATCTGTCTCCAAAATAATACTGCTCATGAAAAAGCTGCTCTACTCCCCCTTTTAGGGAACACTTTTTTACAATTTGGTAGCTATCTGCCAAATGCCGGAAAGTTCCTCTGTTATTCTATTTCACACGGCACGTTTCACAAAAGTGCGCCTGAGAACCCAACCAGACTGAATTCATCCCAATAAAATTCTGTTTCGTAGTTATTTAATGTTACTATCTAATGTATCTCAATTATAGTTGATTTATAATCAAACACAGAATTGATTTGTATTCCTGTGGATATGTATGCTTTCAGATTTTTCAGTTGTAAAAAATTATACCTTAGTCCGATTAGTAAACTAACAATTCTGTATTCTGTTTCAGAATCATATCTCCGTGGAATTTCTTGCCAATTGGCTGATGTTTCATCTGTGTTGTAAATTGTTGTTCCAGATTCCATTGATGAAAAGTGCAATCCTGACTGTAGGTAAAAGTGATCAGATAATATGTATTCGACCCCGACACCTGTTGTCATACCAGATTTTGATTTTTCTTCATTTGAAATATTTCCCCAATAACTAAGTGGCTTATAGTTGTTCGTAATTGTAGAATTCATCGATCCAAACTTAATGGATATTCTCAGTTTACTCTTGGCTTCCTGGGAATAAAGATTTAGGTAGCTTGATAAAAAAAACAATCAGCAGCAGACCTGAAAATTTCCTCTTCAATGTTAATCGATTAACCGTTTTTTTTTTGATTTTTACAAGATATAAGTAAACAAAGCAATTTGTTTTATTATCATAGCTTAATTTCTCACAGTTAATTAGTGATGAAATTCAATCTAAAACCTAAAGGCTGGCACGTTTTGCAATAACGTACCAGCGGAAGTAGCTTCCTTTTATAATCTCATTTCTGATTGATTCAATTTTTTCAGTTTTATGTCCTGCTTATTTATTTGGATTTGAGCTATAAATTCATTTCTACGGGTTACCTTTTCTTATAAGCTTTGAAACCACTTATCAAAAGCACCATGCCAACTTTCAAAAAGCTGCATATTCCACTTTTTGCTTTCTTTTTGTATTTGCGCCAAGACATTTTGCACGTCACTGTTACCCAAATACAAGGCTGTAAGAAATTTAAACTCAAACAAATCTGCTTGCTTGCCTGGATGGGCTTTAATTAGTGTCTCTTCGAAAACTTGATATCCATTGAATATCAACCGTCTAATGTTGATAATTTTATTGAATCTTCCAAGGGGTTTGCTTGTGTAATTTATTTACAATGCAGATATTCAAGGCATTAATTATTAGAGATTCGCGTATTTCGAATGATAACCCACAAAAGATTCAAAAATGAGAAACAGGTTCGAACAACAATATTCGCTCGGTCAACGATTGATTGAGGATACTCCTGTACAGGTTAAACATAAAGAGAAGCTGGATGAATTAATAGCTGCGCTGAAAGCAATCTACTGTGACCCGGAATATAACCAACGGGTATGTGATGTTTTAGAGCGCCGCCTGGTGGAAGGGAAAAAGCGGACAGGCAGAAAAGGGATGGACCTTTGGTGCATTTTTGTCCTGTCCCAGGTGCGGTTATGCCTGAACATGAGTTACGACTGGATTTTCAACCTTGCCAACAACCATCTTTCAATAAGGTTGTTAATGGGTATTGAGACAGAATATGGCTTCAGGCGCAAAGAGTTTGGTTATCAAAACATATACGACAATGTGACCCTGCTGGACGATAAAATGATCAAAGAAATTAATTCTATCGTATTGGAATTTGGGCATGGTCAGGTGTTAAAAAAAAGAAACGGCAGCCTTGCGCTTAAAGACTGACAGCTTCGTGGTAGAGAGCAACGTCCACTTTCCGACCGACTACAACCTGTTGTGGGACAGTGCACGTAAATGCATTGATACCGTTTGTTTTTTTCTGGGCAAATACAAAAACCTGAAAGGGTGGCGGAAAATAAAAAGCTGGAAGTCTGAAATGAAAGGGCTGATGCGCGAACTGGGAAAAGCAACAGCTTCGGGAGGCAAGGGCAAAGAACAACGGGTGCACACAGCAGCAGCCGGTTACATAAATAAAGCAAGGGCCTTTTATGCAAAACTGGAAAAGGAATTGCCATTGCTGCCGGTTGTTGATGAACACGATCTTGTGCTGGTTATTTCCCTGGAATATTTTATGCAACTGTTGCTCAAACACATCGATTTGGTAAACAGGCGGATCATAAAAGGGGAAACCATACCACATGAAGAAAAGATGTTTTCAATTTTTGAAACTTATACTGAATGGATAAAAAAAGGCAAATCCCGGCCAAGTGTTGAACTGGGCAAAAAATTGTCAATAACAACCGACCAGTTCGATTTAATTGTTGACTACCAGATAATGGAACACGAACAAGACCGCGATATTGTCTTCGCATTGGCCGACAGGCTATTGGTCAAATATAAAATAGAATCGTGGAGTTTTGATAAAGGATACTGGGGAAAAGAAAACAAGCAACTACTCCAACTGGAGGTACCCAAAGTTATCATACCAAAACTGGGAAAACGCAACAAGCAGGAAGAAGAGGAAGAAACCAGCAGGCCATTCAAAAGGCTAAAAAACAAGCACAGTGCTATCGAATCAAACATCAACGAACTCGAAAACAGAGGACTGGACAAGTGCCCGGACCGTGGATACCATCATTTCAAAAACTACCTTGACTTGGGTGTTTGCGCCTACAACCTAAAAAAGATAGGGGCCAGGCTACTGGAAGAAGAACGCGAAAAAATCCGGGGACAGGGCCATCTCAGAAGAGCGGCGTAGACAAAAGGAACAGGCAAAAAACGGGATTCTTATGCCCAATTTTGAGTATTTTTGATTTTATGTTTATCTAAAACAAAAATAACCCGCCCCATTTTACTTTTTGCGGACCCCAACAGGAAAAATAGAAATAAACATCAACCAGAAAATTGAAAACTGAAAAGATTACAGCGTTTTCTTAGTGGCACTAATTAAAATCCATTTTGCCCTGATACATGACATGAAATAAGACACCGTTCTGTTGGCTTCCATTTTTAATCCACTTTCTTGATTCTACTACTTCAACGTCTTTGGGTTCAACCGTAATAATGATTACATGCGGGGGTTCCGTTGCATTGGCAGAATGATAAAAGACAGATGCAATCGGCAGTTCATGGGTTAACTGAAGAAGTTTCTCACTCAAAGCTTCGTGCTCTGGTTGCGGAAATTCGGATTTTACAATTGCTTTCATAGGTTGTGTTTTTAAGATTACAACACAAATTTCTCAAGGGGCAACAGTATATTCAATTCCTTTGGCGGATAAAATATCCCATTGGGGGAATATTTTATCGGATATCTTTGTTTTTACCTTTCAGCCAGTTACCCAAAAATTGTTTTATATTTGAATCGGTTAGAAAATAATTCAGGATTATGGAACACAAGGTACATGAAGGTCGTAATGTGAAACGGTTTCGTGAAATGCTGGGAATCAAACAGGACGCACTGGCCTATGAGCTTGGTGAAGGCTGGAACCAGAAGAAAATTTCATTATTGGAACAGAAGGAAACCATCGAACTGCCCATACTGCAACAGATCTCCGGTACTTTGAAAATTCCGGTAGAAGCTTTTCAGAATTTTGACGAGGAGCAGGCTGTGAACATTATTTCGAACACCTTTGATAACGGTTCAATTTTGAATCAAATAAATCATAATCCCACATTTCATCCATTAGAGCAATTAGTTCAACTTCACGAAGAAAAGATTGCCCTCTATGAGCGCATGCTGAAAGAGAAAGATGAGATGATGGAACGGCTGGAGAAGTTGATTCAGGAAAAATAGGTTTCCCTTTTTAAAGTTCTATTACTGACCTGGCTGAACAGCATTTGCCATCTGGCCCGATTACAAACTTGGTTTTGACGCTTTAATCATTTGTTTGAAAGTATTTTTAGCGCTTCTGTACGAGAAGATACAAAGTTGATATGTCTGCCTTTGTTGCTTTCATAAATAAAATCAGTTAGGCTTTTGCTTGTGTATTTGGCGAAGTTACCAACAATAGCCAAACGGACACGATAAGTAGAAAACTTTTGAAGTATTTCACCTGCGATTCCGTTTTTTAGGTCAAAAAAATCGGGAGTGATGTCTTTCTCTTAAATTATAATTTTATCAAAACCTTGATAGTAGAGGTTTCCTAATAGGTCAAAACCGTCTTCAGTTTCGTTTATGACGTTGATTTCAGAAATCACTTCGGCAATTTTTGTATCGTTTATATTGTGCATTTCTATTTTCATTTTCCGCTATCTGTTAGTTCATGCAAGAGGCTTCTTTACAACGCTGCTAATATACACTTTTATATATGGTCGGGCGAACCTTGGGTACCGGTCTGGATCCGATTTTGTATTCCCGATCCAGCCTGCGTTCCGTAGGAATTTAATATGGGTAGGATCATCGTTGCACCCATCCTCTTCCGTCCGGCAGTTTCTGTCCGGGATATCATCTATCATCTGATCTTTCCTTTTCTACCCATATTTGGCGCCTAGCGGTGCGGTCAGCGGGGTGGTAGCGGTTTCCTTACCATGATCACCGTATCAATATCTGCTGGATTTTTACCTGCATCTTTAAAATCAATAAATCCATTCCTTTCGTAAATATTTCTGGCACTTTTTCCTTCACCCACTGTCTCCGAGAATGTTTGGACATAAATATCCCCCTTTCTTTCCAGTTCTTCAATAGCCTTTTTTACTAATTTCTCTCCATAATGATTGCCACGGTATTTTTTCCCCACTGCCAGCCACGATATCTCATTGTTATTCCGATCTAAAGCAATAATTCCAGTCAAATGCCCTTTTTCATTTTCAATTCCAAATGCATTTTTGTCTTGAATACATTTTTTGACCCCTTCCTGAAATTCTACCGAACATACCATTGGACCAAACAGAAACTCTACTTCTCTGGCAAGTTCAATCCAAGTGTCGTAATCCTGATGTTTGAGCAGTCTAATCATATTCTAAATATATGCTGTAAATTATTTCGGCCAGCCAATCTCTATCGCGTTCTGTAAATCAAACCTTGATTTTTTTTGCACTTGATAATGCAAAAGTAACTGAAGCAACAGAGGTTATTGCAAAAATAATTAATCCGGCATAGAAAAAACCTGCCGATGAAGTACCCGCCAGTAAATACCTGTTTCCTTCAAGGATATAGGTTACAGGATTGCCCCATGAAACGGCCAGCAACCATTTGGCAGTTATCATTTCCCTCGGCAAAAATGTTGTGCTCATGAAAAGCAAAGGGAAAACGGCGTTTGTTATGATGGCAGCACTTTGAGATTGTCCGGTCCGTAGCATGATGCCGGCAGAAAAACCACATAAAGTAAGCGACCATAACAATGACAACAGCAATATTCCCAGTACAGACATTAACCCGAACTGAAAACTGACGCCAAACAGCGCACCGATAATGATGAGCAGCATGGTGAAAAACATGGAAGAAATTGTATCGGCAAGCATTGGTGAAACAACCAGGATCCACCGGGGGGTCGGGCTAAGGTAAAGTCTCCGGAAATAGCCCGATTGCATATCGGCATTGAGTGTTTGTCCTGCACCGGGCGAAGAGCCCATTGCCAATGAAATGATGGTTATTGGAAACACAAATGACAAATAGCCCCCTGTTCCAAATGCTTCCATCGACCCAATGCCGCCAATTCCGGCATTATAAACCAATAAGAAAAACAAACTCATCCCAAAACCCATTATGGGTGCCGATGGTTGTTTTATCAACTTGGCGATCCCTCTTTTAATCAGTAAAATATTAGCTGTGTCCATCGGTTTCTCTTTTTTAATTTTTTGACAATTCCCGGTTTGTTAAGGCTTTTATATATTGCAGGTAGCTATCATCAAGCGACAGCCCGCCATTTGGGTTGACCAGTTTTTTAAATTCGGCGATCGTTCCCGAGTATTGTATCTCTCCTGCAACCAAGAGCGCCATTTCGGTGGCATGTTTGTCAGCTTCGTCAAGGTATTGTGTTGTAAGAAAAATCGTGACCCCGCCTGGACTGTTCATCTCACTAATTATTTCCCAAAAATTTGCCCTAGCTACCGGGTCCATTCCCACGGTTGGCTCATCAAGAAAAAGTATTTGGGGGCGATGCACAAGTGCCAACGCGCAATGCAACCTGCGTTTATTTCCGCCCGACAAGGCGATTGCTTTTTTGCTCCGCTCGGTGGACAATTGAAACATTTCAATTAATTCATCAGCCCGTTTGATGGCTTCTGGTTTTGTCAGCCCAAATAGCCTGCCTTGAAAAACGATCAAATTTTCAACTTTTTCAGCAGGGTCGATCTCATTGTCTTGCGAAGCTACACCGGTGAGTTGCTGGATTTTTGGCAGGCCTGCTTCTGGGTTTATGCCGGCAATGGTAAAACTGCCCGAATCTTTGTTGATCAGCGTCGTCATTACTTTGACCAAGGTGGATTTTCCGGCACCGTTTGGCCCCAACAAAGTGAAAAACTGGCCTTTTTTAATTTCAAGGTTTACCCCTTTTAAGGCTTCTGTCCCATTGGGGTACTTTTTAAAAAGTCCATGAATTTGAATTTCTGCTGTCATAATTGCTGCATTTTAAAATGATGCAACAAAAGTAATTTCAAGCCAAGCTGGCCAAATTGTAAAAAACAGACAAAATGAAGGCTTCAAAAACTAACAAGAGTCAGCATTGATATCGAAGTTAGGGTATTTTGCAACAAACTCTTTGGGTGTGTAGCCCGAATAGGTTTTAAATTCACGAATGAAGTGCGACTGGTCAAAAAAGCCATTCCGGTAGGCATATTCGGTAAGGTGCAAGTTTTTATTGTTGCTCAAATCCTGTAAGATCTCTTGAAAACGGATCAGTTTTATAACCTGTTTGGTGGTTTTGCCAAGATATTGCGAAAACTTTCTTTCGAGGCTTTTAGTCGTTATTGAGAGGTTATTTGATAAGGCTATAGCGGTCGTCTGCCCCTTGCAACTTTTAATAATCTCAACGCCCCTTCTGATAAGCAGGTTGTCGTATGAAGATATCGGTGAAAACCGTTTTCGTAAGAAGTCCTCAATAACACAAACCCTTCCAGTGATTGTTTTTTTGGAGAAAAGTATTTCTTCAACTTGCGGTACTTCTTTGACAAATATATCTGACAGGTTTATACTTTGGTTTTCAATTTCGGAAAGCGGAAAATTGAAGAAATGATATGCGCCAGTTGGGTAGAAACTGACAAAGGCCACCCCGGCTTCCCCGTTCGTTGAAACATCAGAAAAAGAACCGGTTAATCCACTTATAATTGACCTTGGTTGTTTCACAGTGGTTTCATTTGGTTGAAACACAACAAAAGGGTTTTTGTAATGAAACATCAATTGAACATTTTCAATCGGTATGACCCTTTCCACGACGTTTTCGTCTTGACTATCGGACTCCATAAAGCAGTAATGCTTAATGTAATTTTGTAGGAAGCCGGTAGGTTGCACAATTTGAAAGTTCATGACAATCCTTTGTGTTTTTATAAACTATCTACGGTGATAACCCTGTAAGTATTAGAATTTATGGTTATTCTAATGTTCCGTTCGTTGTTTGTCACATAAATGTTCTTTCCCGTTTTTTGAAACTGTTGTTCATCGGTTTCTTCAAGGGTTTCAAAAATCATTTTCTCGATCCTGTCTTTTGAAAGATTCTTATTCAGCTTTTTGTTGATTCTTTCATAAACAAGTTCGGTGTAGCAAACTTTATTCAAAATTTCTGTTTTATAGCTGTTCATTTCTATTCTCCTTCAGATTTATACGAATTTTTAATGCAGGTCAGTTATTAGCTAGTGGAAAATATTCATTTTTATTGCCACAAACCAAACAAGCCGCTCTATGGACACATAACAATTGTCCACACGTATTGCATTTCCATTTTTCTTTCTCACGATCAATAAACTGTGTTAACCCACTATCTTTTATTTTATTTAAGTTTTGTATTGGGCTTTCTCCATATTTCAAGGTGTATCTCTTATCCAAATCCTTAATCCGCCTACAGGGGAATTTCGCACAGTCATAACAAAGTAATTTCTCATCGCCTTTCTTTTCAGTGCATGATTTTATGCTGCAAGCCGTACAATGATATGGCTTGTAGCCAATGTTGTTGCATCCAACGCATTTGTTTTTATCGCGCTGGAAACCCAGGCAGATATCACATATTACACCACATGGGGCAATACTTGCATTGTTCATAACGGATTCTTTTTAAAATTTATCCACAACGTTTTTTTATCAGGTTAAAATCGATAACCTATCCGCAAATGTAAATTCAAAGCTGCTTCTCCTTCATTTTCGAAATATCCTACACTTTTAGCGAAAATATATCTATATCCAATTCCAAACCCCGTTTCATATGTAAAATGATTGCCTATGTTTCTCTTTATGCCCCAAGTTGGAATTATTGAAATTTGGTCAGCAACTTCTACATTGTCATAATTAGATATCACAAACCAATTGGGATGATAACTTGTCTGAATAGTCAGGAAATTGCCACTATTTCCACTTATATTTTTCGATTTAGAAATCCGTTTGTTCAAATTGTAATACCATCTTGGTTCTAAGGTAATTCCTGGCGTCATTAAATATCCAGTTTCTGGATAAAAACTTCCTCCCCAAAATCCTGCATCCATCCCAACTTCTGCCCTTAAGGCAATTTGGCCCGATAGCTTTACTTCGCGGTGAACCCAAATTCCGATAGCTCCAGTCTGGATTCCATAAGTAGATTGTTCTACACTTGCATGTTGAGATTTAGCGATAAAAGTCAGTCCGCAAAGAGTCAAAGCGAAAAATAATTTTTTCATAATTTTTAAGTGATAGTTTGTGTTTCCGTTTACTGCCAATCTGCTTTAAGTTTTAGCCATTTTAATGCGATTGTAAATCCGTTTTTAATTAAGGCAGTGGTTGCAACCCAACCAGCAAGGTGCATTTTTATTTCAAGTCAAATCTATATAATGTTTTTACATATTCCTTTCTTTGATACCAATCATTGAATACAAATTCTAATGATTTAACAGGGAAAGTGCCAAAATTATAACCTCGATATTCTTCCACAATATTTAAAAACTCCTTTTTGTTTCTCAATTTCTCTTTTAGCCTAAATATTGTGGAATGTGCTGTTTGTATCGTATATCGTTTATCAATTGACTGCTCTAAGCCCGAGTTTTTAAAGTCATTTCTCAAATTATCCCGAATGATATCAAGCGTATTATCTTTTAAAAATCCTTGTATCATTAGACACGATGGCGAAGCAGTAAGTCCCTTGAATTCAATATTGAACCTATTCATCCCCTTGATACTTTTTTGAATTACATTTACATAGTCCTCAACTCTAATTTGCGTGAGATTGAATCCATTATAACACGATATGATTGACATTACGGTTACATGTAAATCTGGATCCCGATAAAAATATTGGTTTGGTTCAATTAACCTGATTTTTGCAAGTAGTTTTTGAATCTCTCCTTTTACAGCATTATCTGGTCGTACCAAAAGGGTTATTCCAAATCGGTTATCATTAGGTGACTCAATTAATTCATCTACTTGGTAAGAATCTGATTGTATTTTCAGAATCGAATCTTTGTATAATTGGTTATAATGCCCTTTTAATTTCATTTATTCTGACTAAAACATCGTAAGTTGCCCCCTGTTTAGGCGAAGCGGTAACTGCCTGTTCCGGTGAAGTTCGGAAAGGGTGCCCTGGCTTGAGTTTGTAACTCATTCATATAGCCGCTTGAACATTACAAATCATCCCTTTGTTGGTGTCGTTTTATTATAGTCTTTCGAGTCAATATATTGGGGCTGTCCAGCCCGCCCATTATGTTGCTCCGCTAAGACGGGGGAGGGCTGGCTTTTTGTGTAATTACTACATGGTCAAAATAATCACCGGCTTGCAATCCCACAGTAATGATCCGATTGGTGGCTGAAGGATTTGCATCCACCTTTATAAACAGTGTATTTTTATTGCGGCGTTGAAGGATCAAGCCATCATGGGTAATTGTATAACTTTCCTGTTCCATATTCACTGTTGAAAAGTTGAAATAATTGGTTCCGTTTATAGCAATATCAGAAATCCACCACCAATTTCCGCCTGTTGAAATTAAGATGGAATCGCCTGTTGCCTTAAACGCTGCTTGTTTTGTCGATAGTAGGATGTTGTCGTCCCAGTCCCCCTCCTTCGAGGTTTCCTTGCATGACGTGGCAATCAGCGCCATCATAATCAGGATCAATATAGCTTGGTTCTTCATTTTAAATTGGATTAGTTTGATACGTGAAGGTACAAAACATCTGGATGGAATTGATTTGTTCAGGGTAGAATATTAAAATAGTTGTGCTTTCTTACCTTATTTCGGATCAAGTTTGTCTTCTATCTTTTTTAGCCTATCATCAAGTGACTCTAACCCTTTAACCAACTCATTAAAACCTTTTTTCAAAATAAAAGCAATTCCTCCACCAAAGATTAGAATTGCTATGAAATAAATAATTCCATACATAATCAGTTTATTATTTATCCATTCTAATGCGGTTTGCAAATCTGCTCCTCCGGGTTTGCATCAGGTGTTGTTGTGAAATTTGTCATTTTCCCAATTCAAGACTTTTCAATTCGCTGCTGGATCTAACGGCAATCCGATCCAGCCTGCGTCCGCTAATGTTAGTGCATATTCTATACAACTGCTCATAAGTGTCAGATTATCAATAGCAAAATATTACCAGTTGTTCTAAAGTTTTTAATAAGACTTGCGCTTATTGGGGGAAATCCGAAGGGCAGGGTGATTGAGCAGCTGGCATGGCATAAACAAGCGAGACTGGGTATAAAACTTCCAGTCCCGCCCGGTATCTAAATTTACAATAATTCTATTACCAGGGAACAGGGGTGATACGTCCGCCAGTTGGAGGGTATGGATTCCCATTATTCAGATACGCTTGTAAGTCGAGTCTCTGTGCTTCGGTAAGTTGAACATTGTTTCCATCATAAACTACATTAGAAAGTTCCCGATAAGTATCCGTGCGGGCTATGTACGGCAAGTAAAAATAGTTTAAGAATCCCCTGTCTAAACTTGATAAGGCAGTATTCGGTTTTATCGTGCTATTATCCTTTTTCGTAATGCTATTCAACCCATTGTTGGAAAATTCAGTAGAGCCGGCCAGCGTAATTGAATTGAAGTCAAAGGACCCCCTACTATAAAAATTGGTAGTAATCTTGTCAAATTGGAATCTGTTTTCGGGAGCAACATTTGCAGTAAAAATATCTACATAGCTATCTCTATCGTTCCGTTGTTGTTCATTGTACATTCCGGCAGCATTCACCAAAGCGCGCATAATGAATTCTTTTGTTGCATCAACTGGAAGATAAATATATTGCTCGCCTCCCTGTAGTCCAACAAAAGATGATCCCTTCTTCGCATCTGAGGAAACATGTATGTGTATATTAGGATAGGTGAATCCATAAGTAGGATCTGTTACCGGATCGTTAATCGAATTGTAGAACCTTACGTTCGTATTTGCCTGGATCTCGCTGATGGCCTGGATCACTCTTGATTTCAATAACACATTAGGCGTCGAAGTAACCGGAATTGCCAGTTTTAACTAACCATTGACCAATACCTGTTTTGATATGGATGTGGTCCAAATGCCTTTGTTGAAACAACAGGGATTGGTTCGAACACTCCTCCTTGAGAAGGAATATGTTCTTCAATCCTGGTATTAGATGAATTTAACTGTTCATCTTCCAAAAAAGGACTTCCGGTCTCTTTCCAGTTCTTTAATTGCTGGTCTGAATACTGCAACTCGTAATTAAGTTGGGCTTTTTCTTGTGGTACACCATCTACCGAAATATCATCCTCGCTACAGGAGGAAACAGTCATGGCCACCACGGTGGCTAAAACCATGACCCCGATTAGGTTTAGTTGTGACTTATTCATATTTATTTGGATTGGTTAATATCTTGTTTGTTGAGTTCGCTCACCTTGTCGACATATTTTTGATAGAGCTCATCAGGTATTTGTAGCTCTTGGGCTTCTTTTTGGGAAAGGTCTAAAACAAACCCTGTGCTCTTGGATATGATCCGATCGGCTAAGATAAGTTCGGGATTTGACTGCATCATGTACATCGTCTCTAAACTGCCTTTTAATGCGGCCTGTTGATCGGTCTCTGTTTTTTCGTCAACAGATTCGACAGTCATATCTAATCTTTTTTCGCAAGATGACAGAAAGACTACAGCGATGGTCATTCCTGTTATAAAAAACTCCTTTTTTTTCATTGTGTATTGATTTTGAAATCTTAATAATCGCTCTCTACCCAGCAATAGAATTCTCCATTGAGATGTAGCTCTTCAGACTTTCCATCTAATGATAAAGAGGGAAATGTAAATTCAACCTTACCTTTCGCCCTCTGTGAGGTAAAATCAAATTCGGAGAACACCACTGTTCCCTTTCCATAATAATATGTGTCCACATTATAACGTGTGGAAGAAATACTTACAAATTGCCTGCTCCCTTCATTTATATAGATTTGATTCTCCAAACCTTCCAGGATTTCCTTACCTTCTATGGGTTCAAATTGGTATATTTGATCCAATGAGATATTTCCATTCACGGGGATCCTGAATACAGCATAATATTCATCTTGTCCTTTCCGATCATCCTCGGGCGTTAAGAAAGAAGAAAATTGAATATACTCATCCCCTTTGTATTTGTCATGCTTGATTACAGGCGATCTTTGCGCACCCGGAAAAAGGAACATCGGCATCTGATCCTTGTATTTGACGCCATTTATCTCGCACTTGAAATTTATGTCAGAAAGAGTCAGATTCCCATCCTTATCGCATGAAAAAAAAGATAACGGCATAAGGATTATTATTAAAGTTCTGTATATGCTAAAAGTTGTCATTGGAGTTATTTTTTATGAATTACGGATTGGGATAGTTTTGCTTATAAATTACTGTAAGTGGTGTTTTCTGAATGATTTGACCATCAAAATTCAACATTAAAAATGTATAAACTGCTACCTGGTTGTCAGAAAAACCAGACTTAATACGCTCAATTTCAGCGGGTGTTATAATATCCTTTATATAAAAGTTTGTATACCACGGCACAACCCATTGTGTATGCTCTTCATTGATCATTGCACCGGCAAGCGGGCTCCATTCTGCATTACTGAAATCGTCATATGACGTACTTCTGAAAATCAAAGGTAATCCTGTATTCTCATAATACAATTCATAGCCGGTGTCGGTAAACAGCTTTCCACCCTGATTGAGGATAAAGTTTTTGAAACCTATATCATAAATATCATATCCGGTAATCCTGACAAATATGGGTGTACTGACATTACCATTGACATCTTTGACTTTAAGGTAGATGGTGGTATTCTCACTATCTTCCGTTGTACTTAATTTAATCTCAGCAGATTCACTATCCATCCACTTAATGGTTTCATTTTCGGTTTTTATACCCCACTGATAAATAACGATATCCCTGTTTTGGAGAATAAAGTCCGCGTAACCTGTTTCGGTATCTATACATTGTGCTTTAACTGTATAAAATCCTGGTTCCCTTGTCACATTAGCCAATACAAACCTTGGCGTGCCCACGGCAACCCTTGTGGAAACAGTACCACTTCCAATTTGGGCTGTCACATCGATCATTCCTCTTCCTGTTACAGAAAGAATTCCTGCTGAATTAATCGTGGCAATACCTGGATTAGATGTACTCCAGCTTACTGAGCCGCCAATTGGATTAATTACAGTGTATTGCGAACCGGTTGTTCCCAATTTTGGTCCATTTATCCCCATTTTCAGTTGTGCATATAACCATTCCGCCTCTTTTGAATTCAACCTGATATGATAACCGGACTTTATATCCCTTATCAAAATATTTCCGCCAAAAGGAGTATTTGCCGATGCCGGTTTTGTGGTAAACAATGAAGCTGTAAGCGTGCCCCCAACGGCTAATGCACTTGAGGTCGGAACAAACGGTATACTTTCTGCTCTGGTAACATCGTAAGAATATCTCCCCAAAATTGGAACTTTAGGAACAAGTGGCCCTGAGTCGTCTATCGGGGTTACTAGCTCGGTGTTATATTGCGAACTTGGAAAAATATCATAAGTAAGTCCGCCCGGCATAAATTTCTCATATGAAAAAACCGTTCTTGTAACAGGAACAGTCCAAAGGAATTTTTTTATGAATTTAAAATTGAGATCTGTTACTCTCGTGCCGAGAGAAGTCCCCGGCAAGATTTCAAGCGTCCCTTTTATCGTACTTTTACCTGGAACCAATGACAAAGTACCTGCCCAAAAATCATTTAAGACACTTCCTATAAAAATCGCGGTCATTCCGCCAGTCAATATATTGGCTACGTCCAGCAAATCAGTACTCGCTGTCGCGTTCGCAGTAAGATAGGAAGAAGGAACAGTCTCCGGCACGTAACTCCCGTTTGCAATGGCTATCATCCTGAAAGGCCTATTAGGATCTCCTTGCGGAAAGCCCAAAGATGCCAATTCCTGCTGCCATAAATTATGGTCGGTATTATTAATGTTTCCTGCAAAGTCCACATAATTTACCAACATCTGTCTGGCAGCGTTAGAGTGAATTTGCTTTAATATGTATTCTAATGGTGTCCCCGTAGCCATTTGATATATACTTCCTAAATTCAGCTTATTTTCTAAGAATGAACCTATCCCGTATAAGGCATAAAGAGCGCCAACCGGTATGTTTGCCCCTAAATGAGGCGAATCATGACTTACATATACAGAAGTTTGGTGGGGGATGCCTTGATTCTCCATTGTCTTTAATGCATATCTGGCCACAAGCCCTCCCATGCTGGAACCCATGACAACATTCCCCGACGTGCTTCCGGACGGCTTTTGGGTGTTTACCCATTGAATTACCTGGATTAAAGTATTTGCGTTTGCCTGAATATATTCTTCACTATTCGCCCAATCAACATATATTATATCATACTCATTGATCAGCTCCCCACCGAAAGGCTCACTGGCAAGATCCTTATAGAATTTCTCCATAGTAGTGAATCCGTAGATGTCTTTAATAACCGGGTCGAACCCCTCTACAACAATCAACGGGTCTCTGATAATACCGTTCCTCGTTTTGACAAAAACCCTGGCAGTCGTACTAACTCCTCTATAACCAGCTCCGGTAAAGCTTTGTCGCACATCTACAAGATCCGGATCTGACATAAGGCGCATTGCCATGGCAGATTTTATACGAATAATGGAGTGAGAAACAAGCTGTTGACCATTGGTCAAAGTAACTCGCATTTTTATCTCCTTTCGGCCATCAGAAGCGTATGAAACCGAAAGACTTCCTCCAACAGTAATCTGCCTATAACCATTCCCATCAGGATCGATTTCAATTTTGTTATAGGAAAGATTGGTAAACCAGCAATTTGAGTTCAGTTTAAAAGATAATGAAGAAGCATCGAAAATAGTGTCCTGCGGTGCAAACCCAATTACCTTCTTTGTGCCATAAGGATTTTGCCAGACGCCATTTATGGTGTTATCTGACACTTTGCCATTTTGGTATTTTATCAATTGATCGGTTAGTGCATTTTCTTTGATATAGGAATATTGATAGGCCATCGCACTAAGCGACACGACATTACTGCCTCCTGCACTTAATTGCTTTACTAAGATCCCACTCACATCTCCAAATGGCTTACTGCCAACCGCAGATGAGCGAATTGTCCGCAAAAGATAACTGTAAATTTCACGGTCGACATAATTCTTATCCGTCAACTCGCTCCCGGTATGCTTGTCCAGGTCTGTAAGTTCAAACGAATAATCTCTTAATAAACCATTCGGTACTTTGGTTTTATCCAACGTGGAAAACATATTGTCCAGATAGTTTCTTACTTCCGGGTTTTCCTCTACTCCCTGGGCAAACGAACTTTGCGCTATTGCTAAGATTAGCACAAGGAGTGAAACAACTTTAAAAACAACTCTTTTCATAATACAATTCAAGAACCATATTAATCGATTTCAAATTCACCATACATAAACCGGCCTTCTGAATTGATAAACCGGATTTCGTAGTTTCCCGGGTTCCAGACAGAGATATTAATAGATAAATGATCTTCCGTAAGCGTATTGACGGTTTTTTGGTAGACGACATTCCCGGCTCCGTCGTAAACTACGACATCAATATCTCCGACATCATGCAAGAAATCAATGTTCAGCTCGGAAGTGCCGATAAACGCCTGGATAGGACGAATGACAGATCTGGGTCCATTTGGTTGGAGAGAACCGCGTAATTTTATTTCTTCACTTCCGACATTATTTACCGAATAAGATGGTGGAACTGCGTCTGTTATCATGACGCATAGAAAGGCGCAGCAGATTAAAATATTTTTTTTCATAATGATGTCATTTAACAACTAAGCTACATTATGAAGATTAAGTAGACAACAGGATATAACCAGAATACAGGTTTTTATACGTTAGTAGTAGGGATAAGGTGCTGACAGAAAAGATCTTAAAAATTACCCCATACAGGTCAGATATAGCTTTTTATTACCCAACGCTAATTCATAGACTAGCGGAACCATTACTTTTCATAGTTTTGTCGAGAAAATCATGGAGATTTCCGGAAGCTTTTATGTCGAGCTTTTTTCGGATTGAGGTTTTCTTTGCCTGGATAGTATTAATACTATACTTCAGCACAATACTGATCTCTGTATTGCTGAATTTCTCATACGATAAACAGCAGATGCGAAACTCCAATTCGTCAAGTACGGAAAATGTGTTTTTTAGTCGGTCATAAAACCCATTATGCATATCGTTCATTGCCCGGTACAGCAGGTTCCAGTCTAGTTCAGCCTGGCCGTATACAATCTCATTGAATTTCCGGATCAGGTATGCTCCCTGTTTTTTTTCATCTTCTTTCATGTAAGTCTCTAGAAAAGCTGCCTTTTTCAGTATATCAAAATGCGCGAGTAAAGTATTCCGGAATGAACTTTCTTTTTTATCAAAGCTCCGGGCCATTTCTTTTAACTGATAAATTTTTTTCTCAGCTTCCAGCCTTTCCTTCTTATTTTGCATCGATTGCCTGTGAAAGAAGAAAAACAGGATCAAAATGAATAGCAATAATAATAAAGCGATCAACAATATTCGTTGCCTTTCGATCTGAAGTTGTTTGTTATGATTCTGAAGGATCTGAAGATCATATTTCCCCTGAATTTCCAATACGACTTTGCTTTTATTTTCGTCAAAGATAGAAGTCAGGTACTCACTGTACTGCTTATGACGGGCTAACGCTTCACAGTAATTTTTATCCTTTTCTTCAATAACTGACCATATTTTATAAATATTCGCCGCCAGATAGTTATCATTTTTTTCCGGAAGCTTGTTTAAAGATTGTTCAAGATAATACCTGGCCGAATCATTTTGATCCTCCTCCCCAAAAATTTTAGCGAGGTTATAATATACCCTTGCCTGTCCCAACGAATCGGCAGGAAAAGCTAACGCCTCTTTAAAAGATACTTTGGCCCTCTGCAGATCGCCAATCTGCCGGTAAGCCACGGCAATACTCTGCCGGAGGATATTTACCTGCCCACCCGCTAACTGGTATTGATCTGCCAGCGCTAAGCCTTTCCGGTAATACACAAAAGCGCTGTCGTTTTCTCCTTTCATCAGAAAACAGTTTCCAATCAGATTAAATGTGATGATCTCATTTTTGTAGTTCTTCGCCTCATGAAAAAAGGCTTTCGCAGCTTTATACCGGGAAATGGCCTCATCCTTCAGAAGTTGCTCATAGTAGACTGCCCCGATTGAACTTTGAATCAGACCTTTCATATTCGAGTCCTTCGTGCGTCGGGAATAACTTTCTGCATTCAAACAGGCAGTCATGGCCTCTTCATATTTCTTCTGCGCCTGCAAAACACGTCCCGAATACAAAGAAGATAATGCAGCCTTGTTTAAATCGCCGGTTTTTGAATAATATTTTTTCGCTTTAAAAATAAGTGTATCGAAAGCAATATCCTCGTAGTTCTTATCTTTTGCCTGTACCTGTAAAAGGATGTATTGATAACGCTGCTTTTTATTCAGATCATGAGGGGTTCGGATCGAGTCGAGCAGAGCCAGGGCACTGTCGGGATGTTGTTCTACCAAAGCTTCTGCGTTCTTCAGGATTCTGTCTGCCACACGAGATTGCCGGCTACAGGAGATGATCAAAAGCAGGGCACAGATCAGGGGGAGGTATCGTTTTTTTTGGTTCATTTCAAACTACCTTTCAGTATTCAAAAATAGCAAAAATGAACAAAAATAACAGGAATTCACAGGGCAAACTCACACTTTAAAGAGTATAAATTTTTATTATTATTATTTCATATTTGAGTATAAATTAGCAGGTTAGTCATTGTTTCTCACAAATAAAATTCGTATATTACATTGATAATCAATAAAATACGAGTGTTGAAAACAACAAATGAATTAAGGTCTATTTTTAGTCGAATAGACGACCCCAGAAGCGATATAAACAAACTTCATAAATTAGAGGACATCCTTCTTATTGGAATTATTTCAGTGATTTGTGCGGCAGATACCTGGAAAAATATGGAGACGTATGCAAAAGCAAAAGAAGAATTTTTACGATCATTTCTTGAATTGCCCAATGGAATTCCTTCTGACGACACATTTAACCGCGTTTTCTCATCTATTGACAGTGAGCAGTTTGAGGCTTGTTTTGTGGATTGGGTAAGCCGCCTGGTAAACTTGAGCGATGGCGAAGTTATCCCGATTGATGGAAAAACCATAAGAGGGGCAAAAGCCAATGGAAAAAAATCGCCCTTTCACATGGTAAGTGCATGGGCAACAAACAATAATTTAGTTTTGGGACAGGTCAAGGTTTCTGAAAAGTCAAATGAGATAACCGCGATCCCCAAATTGCTGGAGCTGATTACTGTAAAAGGGTGCACGGTAACAATTGATGCTATGGGCTGTCAACAAGAAATAGCAAGTAAAATAATTGACCAGGGGGCCAATTATGTTTTAGCAGTCAAGGAGAACCAAAAACAATTGCATCAGGACATTATAGATGAATTCAGGTTCGGAAAAAACATTCAGGAAGATATCTCGGAAGAACTGGACCATGGACGCATAGAAACCAGGAGATGCAGCGTGATTACAGAATTTAAATTCATTGAAAATACCGAAGAATGGACGGGGTTAAAAAGCATCATCAAAATCGAAAGTATCAGGGAATTTAAAAACTCAGACAAACCAACTGAATTGGCTACGAGATACTATATCTCGAGCCTGCAGGCCAATGCAAAAAAAATACAGAGCGCAATCCGCCTGCACTGGGGAATTGAAAACAAACTCCACTGGGTCTTGGATGTTGCCTTCTCCGAGGATGCTTCCAGAAAGAGGGCCGGAAATGCTTCCCAGAATTTTTCTGTACTCAGTAAAATCGCTTTAAATCTGCTCAAAAATGAAACATCGGAAAGGCAAGGAATCAAAGGAAAAAGGTTAAAAGCCGCGTATGACCAAAACTATCTGATTAAAATCCTCGGGAAAAAAGTGTGAGTTTGCCCTGCAGGAATTCAGCGAGAACAGTTTTTAGGGATCGGTTTTGCTAGTTATTTAGGTTAAATCAAAGCAGTAGGTCATCTGCTCCTCCGGGTTTGTACCAAAACTGTTTAGTGCGTCCGCTAATGTTAGTGCATATTCTGTAGGGCAGGGTGTATGCACCTTGAACACCGCCGTACCCGCTATAAAATTTACACATTATTGGCGGTAGACATCTTTTTTACTTCGTAATCTCGTATTTCAATCAACCTCCCTCGTGTTTCTAACTTTCCATTTAGAGCTAATTGTTTTAATCTCCAATTCAAATAACTATCACCAACATCAAAATCGATATCTACAAGTGTTTCTCCAATCACTCTTGCTGCTTTTTGAAATTTATCATCACAATTAGTCAATAAGGAGGAATCAAAGTAATCTATTTTTTTTACGGCGATTTGTCCTTTTTTATCGAGAATCCATAACCGCGCGTTTTCCGATTTCACTTTTTCCCAAAGATTTCTCCAATCATGTAGTCGACTTTTATCTATTCGATCGAATTGTTCAATAATATCTTTCACCTGAAAGGTTGCGGTTTGATTTGACCTAACGGGTGTATTAAAATTAGCAATGAAAATAGGTTTGTCAAGCTTTAATAGATGATATATTAGTCTTGCAGTACTTATCTTTTCAGATGCACAATTCCCAGTCCAGATAAATAATTCATTAATATTATCTGCATCGTTAACGATTTTTTCGATGCTATTTAAGTCTTGTTCTACCGGGGGATTTGGATTATCCCCAAAAATTTTTTGCAGCCAATCTATCCTTTTTTGAATATCTTCGATTGCATTTATATCACACGCAGGGCCAATGTTTAAAATATCATCAAAGCTTATTATTTGACTTTTATTCAGGTCAATGACCTTGCTATCAATTAAAGTTCTTCTCCCTATCTTTCCAAAGACAATATGAATGTTTTCTTTTTGCATACCTATTAAGGTCACGGACCTATTTGATATTTTCGGTTTCGCTTTTATCGCAGATTGTTAAAGACTCGAAACATGACACTAAATTATTCGCACTACTTAATATTTAAAAATCAAAAACTTATCAAGCACAAAAAACGGGATTAGATTTTAAAGGACAAAATATTTTTGTTGGAATTGATGTCCATCTAAAAAGCGGATGTGTAGGGCTGGCATTTTTTTAATCATGTAAGTTATTTGTAGAGCTATTTATTTATTTATTTTGAAGCAGCACCTCTTTGATGGCATCCTGAACTTTTCGTTTAAAATGCCGGCCAAGGGGTATGGTATGCGAAACAATTTGTATCCGGTCTCCCCTGAGCGAGCTGATTTTAGGGAGCGTCCGGCAGAACTTGCGCCTCGTCTGATAGCGTTAGGAACTCATCCGACAGAGCTTGCGCCTTGGCCGATAAGATTTGTGCCTCGTTTGACAGAGCTTGCGCTTCGCCCGATGGAACTTGCGCTTCGCCCGACAGAGCTTGCGCCTTGCCCGATGGAGCTTGCGAATTGTCCGGTAAGCAGAGATTCATGTTTTACAACATAGGGATGAATCATGGTGAAATAAGGTCACGGACCTATCTATTATTTTTGTTATCACTTCTTTCATAAGTAGTGCGAATAATTTAGTGTCATGTTTCGAGTCTTTAACAATCTGTGATAAAAGCGAAACCGAAAATATCAAATAGGTCCGTGACCTTAGTTTATTAGAAGACAGAAATGCAACAACAATTATTGCTTAGTACTTAAATATCAAGGTTCGAACCTAAACGAATGCCAGGGATAAGCGGGGCCCCCTGTTCTTTCGTGTTGGCACCCGTAGCCTTGCCTGGTGACTGGATAATTGAACTGCGATTTTTTGTTTTCTAAAACAGACGGATGGGCAAGAAGATTTTCCATAACTTTATTGGCAAAATATCCAGTTATGAATGAAGCGTTTCTTCAATTTGTATGGAAGCACCGTTTGTTTAATGCCACCAATTTGAAAACCGAAGAGGGGCAAATCGTTGAGGTGATTCATCCCGGGCAGCACAACACTGATGCCGGCCCCGATTTTTTTAATTCCCGAGTCCGAATTGACGGAACAACCTGGGCGGGAAATGTAGAGATTCATCCAAAAGCTTCGGATTGGTATCAACACAAGCATGAAGCAGATTCGGCTTACGACAATGTGGTGCTGCACGTGGTTTGTAAGAATGATGGGGAGGTGAGAAACTCGGCCGGCGAAATTGTGCCGGCGATGGTGCTCGACTATCCGTCGCATTTGGAAACAAACTACCAGCATTTGCTGCAATCGGACCGATGGATTGCGTGTGCCGACCGTTTTTTCGAAGCCGACCAGATGGCTCTGCAAATCTGGTTTCATGGCTTGATGGTGGAGCGCTTGCAGCAAAAAACGCAGGCCATTGTCGACCAGTTGGCTCAAAATAAAAACGATTGGAATGAAACCTTCTATCAATTTTTGGCGCGTAATTTCGGCTTGAAAACCAATGCGCTGCCCTTTGAGCTGCTGGCGCGCGCCTTACCGATCCAGATTTTGGCAAAGCACAAAAACAACCTGTTTCAGTTGGAAGCCTTGCTGTTTGGAACAGCGGGTTTGCTCAACGAACAGTTGCTGGACGACGACTATTTTCTGGCACTCCGGAAAGAATATTCCTTTCTGTATAAAAAATACCAGCTCAAGCCCATTGAATCGCATCTTTGGAAGTTTCTGCGCCTGCGCCCGGTCAATTTCCCGACCGTCCGGCTGGCGCAGTTCGCGGCGTTGGTTCATCATTCATCTGCCTTGTTTTCAAGCTTGGTCGAACTGGATGACTTGCATGAAATCCGCGAGCTGTTTCGCGTTCAGTCGTCGGACTACTGGGACACGCACTACCGGTTTAACAAGCTTTCGCCCAAACGAACCAAGGCGCTGGGCGATTCGGCCTTTCACAATATACTAATCAATACGGTGGTGCCGTTTTTGTTTGTGTATGGCGAATACCACAACCGGCAAAACCTGAAAGACAAAGCACTGGAGTTTCTGGAGAAAATTCCGGCGGAACACAATTCCATTCTTTCAAACTGGAAAAAGCTTGGGGTGCCGGTGCGCTCGGCTTTCGACAGCCAGGCGTTGATTCAATTGAAGAATAACTATTGTACGCCCAAGAAATGTTTAAACTGCCATTTGGGAATCAAACTGATCAACCATGCTGATTAGTACACCTCCAGATTTGAAAGAACCGGGCAGGCTTTGGAATCCAGAATTCGGATGCGAAGCTGGTCGGTTTTCACTCCGTCAACCGGTACAATGCGCTTGTAGCCGATGGTAGTTGCTTCGCCAATCGTTGCCCATTCACCGTCTTGGTTGGCTTCAATGCTGAAAGCTTTCACGCGCTGTCCCAGTTGGATGTATTCCTGCAACAACACGTAGTTAACGGTTTGCTCCTGCCCCAAATCAACAACAAGCTCGGCTGTTTGCTGGTCGTCATCGGTTGTCCAATAAGTTTCAGGATTCGCGTCGGTCAGGTTTTTTGCCCCGTAAACATCTGATTTTCCACGAGTCGCGGAGGCCTGCATCGGAGCGTCTTCAGCTAGGTTGGTGGCAAACGCTTCGTCCAGCATGGCTTTCCACTGTTGCAGGGATGCCACATCATTTTCGTGGATCAGTCCGCGCCGGTCGGGAGGAATGTTCAGCAAAAGGTTGGAGCCACGCCCCACCGACTCCAGGTAAATTTTAAACAGGTTTTCGGGCGAACGGACTTTGTCATCCTCATGGGCATGGTAAAACCACCCCGGTCGAATGGAAACATCCACTTCGGCAGGAACCCAACTGGTGCCGTCTTCCGACCCGCGGTTCAGTAGTTCGGTAATCCCCGGTTTTCCGGCATACAAGGTGTCGATACTGATGGTGTTCCAGTTGGTTTCGCCAATGAATCCCCGTTCGTTCCCGCACCAGCGAATATCGGGTCCGGCATCGCTAAAGAAAATCACTTCGGGCTCAATTTCCCGAATCATATTTAAAGTGGTTGGCCAGTCGTAATACGTTTTACCATCAATGCTACGGGTTTCGTTGGCTCCGCCGTAGTAGCCATCGCCACCGTTTGCTCCGTCAAACCACATTTCGAAAATGGGGCCATACGCGTGAAACAGTTCTTTCAACTGGTTACGATAATATTCCACATATTCCGGGTTGCCATACTCCGGATGATTGCGATCCCAGGGTGAGAGGTAAACGCCAAACTTCAGATCATACTTTTTGCAGGCTTCGTAAACCTCTTCAACCACATTGCCCTGTCCGTTTTTGTATGGGCTGGCGGCAATGTCGTGGTCGGTGTATTCGCTGGGCCACAGGCAAAAGCCGTCGTGGTGCTTGCAAGTCAGGATGATTCCCTTTAGGCCGGCTTCTTTGATGGTTCGTGCCCATTGTTCGGCATCCAGGCCGGTGGGATTAAAAACGGTCGGACTTTCGTCACCAAATCCCCATTCCTTGTCAGTAAAGGTGTTGGTGGTAAAATGGATAAAGGCGTATTGCTCCAGTTGGTGCCAGTTTAATTGCCGTTCGGTTGGTACAGGACCAACGGCTTCGGGCGGAGGGGGAGTTGGCTGGCTGCATGCCGAAAACAGCAGGGCAATAAACAGAAAGCCAAAAGTGAGCCGGTTGGTAACTTGAAACTGATTTTGGGCAGGCTCTTGCCCTGTTACGTTGTTTGTTCGAAAGAATGTGTGAATCATCTTTTTCAGGTTTATATGGTGCTATCAAAAATAGTAAAAAGAACTAAGTGGTTATGCTGCACTGTGCTGAAATCCGAAAAACTTTTCAAACGGTTCTGTATGAATGGTTTTTTATGGGGAAAAAGAATTTCTCAGAATTGAAAATCAAAGAAATTTACGTACTTTTGCGACAGTTTTTGAAATTAATTTTAAGCGGTTGTTATTGAGAGCGATGCGACGGCTTAAAGATTGTATCACTTTAAAATTTAGAAAAAAATGTATTTAAGTTCTGAAACAAAAAAAGAGTTTTTTGAAAAGTTTGGTAAAAATGCAGAGGACACGGGTACTGCCGAAGGCCAAATCGCCTTGTTCTCGTTCCGTATTGCTCACTTAACTGAACACCTGAAAAAGAACAAAAAAGACTTCAGCACCCAGCGTGCCTTGGTTCGTTTGGTAGGAAAGCGTCGTAGCTTGCTTGATTACCTGAAGGATAAAGATATCGAGAGATATCGTGCGATTATTAAAGAATTGAAATTACGTCGATAATTTTTTTACACAGAAAGGGCAATAATTTTATTGCCTTTTCTTATTTTTGAAATCCCCACCACCATTCGACTTAGTTCGTATTGTTAAATTTTATCTCAAAAATTGATTATGAATCACATTATTAAAACAATTGACCTTGGTGATGGCCGGACAATTACGATCGAAACCGGTCGTTTGGCCAAGCAAGCCGACGGAGCAGTTGTCGTTAGAATGGGTGACACCATGTTGCTGGCCACTGTCGTTTCTGCTAAAGATGCAAGAGAAGATGTTGACTTTATGCCGTTATCGGTTGATTACCGTGAGAAGTTTTCGGCAGCAGGTCGTTTCCCTGGTGGGTTCCTAAAACGCGAAGCTCGTCCGAGTGACGATGAAATTCTGGTTGCCCGTTTGGTCGACCGTGCCCTTCGTCCGTTATTTCCTGCTGATTACCACGCTGAAACAGCGATGATGATCAGCTTGATTTCTTATGATGCCAATGTCATGGCAGACTCATTGGCCGGATTGGCTGCTTCGGCAGCAATTGCCGTTTCTGATGTTCCTTTTGAAACGCCAATCTCTGAAGTGCGCGTGGGACGTGTTGATGGTCAGTTTATCGTTAACCCAAGCAGTGCCCAGTTGGCCGAAGCCGATATGGATATTATGGTGGCCGCCACTTATGATAACATTATGATGGTGGAAGGCGAAATGGATGAAGTGTCGGAAGAAGAGATGCTTGAAGCCATTAAAGTTGCCCATGAAGCCATTAAGGTGCATTGTAAAATTCAGGAAGAATTGGCTGCCGAAGTTGGTGTTGTGAAACGTGAATACTGCCACGAAATAAACAACGAAGAACTGAAAGCCAAAGTAGAGGCTGATTTGTTGTCTGCCTGTTACGACTTGGCTAAACAACAAATTAAAAATAAGCAACTTCGGATTGAATCGTTCGGTAAGATTGTTGACGAGTATGTTGAGGCCTACAAGGAAGCTAACGCCGAAAATGAAGAAATTGACTTGGCAATGGATGAAAAACTGATTCGCCGCTACTATCACAAAGTGGAAGGTGAAGCCATGCGCCGCATGATTTTGGATGATGGTATTCGTCTGGATGGTCGTAAAACCAATGAAATCCGACCGATTTGGGGCGAAGTGGATTACTTACCGGGAGCACATGGTTCAGCCATCTTTACCCGCGGAGAGACCCAATCGCTTTCGTCGATTACCCTGGGAACCAAAATGGACATCAAAAAGATTGATAATGTTACCTTCCAGGGAACGGAGAAATTCCTGTTACACTATAACTTCCCGCCATTTTGTGTCGGCGAAGCCAAAACTCCCCGCGGCTTGGGTCGTCGTGAAATTGGTCACGGAAACCTGGCTTTCCGTGCACTGAAACGCATGATCCCACAAGATTTCCCATATGTTATCCGTGTTGTTTCTGACATTTTGGAATCAAACGGATCCTCATCAATGGCAACGGTTTGTGCCGGTACCATGTGTATGCTGGATGCGGGGATGAAAATGAAACGTCCGGTTTCGGGTATTGCCATGGGATTGATTAAGAGCGATGATAAATTTGCTGTGCTTTCCGATATTCTGGGTGACGAAGATCACCTGGGCGACATGGACTTCAAAGTAACCGGAACCGAAAAAGGAATTACCGCTACCCAGATGGACATTAAAGTGGATGGACTTTCGTATGAAATTTTGTCTCAAGCTTTACATCAGGCAAAAGAAGGCCGCCAACATATTCTTGGTAAAATTCTGGAAGTGATTCCTGAGCCACGAGCCGAATACAAACCAAATGTACCACGTGTGGAAACCATTCAGATTCCGAAGGATATGATTGGACCAATCATTGGACCTGGAGGTAAAAATATTCAGCAAATGCAGGAAGAAACCAACACTGTGATCGTGATTGAAGAACGCGATAACTTTGGTTGGGTGGAAATTTCCGGCTTAAATAAGGAAGCGCTGGATGCTGCCAAAGAACGTGTGAAGCGGATTATTGCACTTCCTGAAAAAGGAGAAACCTACAAAGGGAAAATTAAAAACATCACCACCTTTGGTGCTTTTGTTGAAATTATGCCTGGAAAAGAAGGTTTGCTTCACATTTCTGAAATTACCTGGGAGCGTTTGACCAATGTGGAAGACGCCCTGACCGTAGGCGATGAAGTGGAAGTAAAACTGCTGGACATTGATCGCGATGGAAAACTGAAACTTTCACGCAAAGCTTTGCTTCCGAAACCAGAAGGTTACGTAGAGCGCGAGCGCAGTGACCGCGGAGGAGATCGTCGTCCGCCGCGTGGTGATAGCCGAGACGGAAGAGGTGGCCGCGACAACCGCGACCGCGGAGACCGTCGTCCGCCAAGAGAAAACAGAGATTAATTCTTACTGACAATAAAAAATGCCCGCTTGCCGGGCATTTTTTTTCTTTGATTATGGAAGAGTGGAGTCAAAAAATAGCTGAACAGCTGAAGCAAGAGCTGAACGGGGTTAAAGAACGAGACTTGCGTTTCTTTCGCATTGCCGAATACCTGCGCATGGTGAAGCGGGTGGACGATTTCTCCGATGCCTGTCAGCAATGCAAGCAATTTCAAACTGACATTGAACGGGAAGTAAAAACAGTCCGTCTGGCTGTCACCGAAACAGGCAAGGAGCGGCGAACCTACGACCGGCATATCAACCACCTGGCCCGGCACATGAAAAAGGAACATAGCTTTTATCCACCCTTTTACTACACCTATTCCTACAGCTTCTTTTATACCTTGATTGCCGCAGTGATTGGACTGCTGATCAGTTTGCTGTTTCCATCCATCGACCGCTGGTTTTTTATTGTTCCGGGCATCATCGTCGGCTTAATAGCCGCACAGCTGATTGGCAACCGTAAAGATTCGCGGGTCCGGTCAAAAAATAAACTTTTGTAATGATTCGTCCCTGTTGAATACCTATGGGTTTTTTAAAGTAAGAAAACCAAAACATCCGCAGATGAAGCATTTTATTTACCTCTTAGTTTTCGTGTTGATGAATTCCTGTACCAACAAGCAATCCATAGATTATCCGGTGACCAAAAAGGAAGCAACCAAAGACGTCTATTTTGAAACCGAAGTAGCCGATCCTTACCAATGGCTCGAAGATGATCATTCGGAAGAAACTGCCGCTTGGGTGAAGACTCAGAATGAAACAACCTTTGCTTATCTCGAAGCCTTGCCGAATCGAGAAGAAATCAGGCAACAGCTAACCGGCTTGCTCGACTATCCAAAGCATGGCACCCCGTTTAAGAAAGCCGGAAAGTATTTCTTTTTTAAGAATAATGGACTGCAGAACCAGAGCGTTTTGTATGGAACCAACGATTTGAGCGCTGAAGCAGAGGTTATTCTAGATCCCAACACGCTGTCGGACGATGGCACGGTTGCCTTGTCGCAGGTGGAAATTTCGGATGATGGCAAGTACCTGGCCTACATGGTGGCCAAGTCGGGTTCGGATTGGAATGAAATTTTTGTGAAAGATCTTGAAACCGAACTTCTGCTGGATGACCAATTGGAGTGGGTTAAGTTTTCGGGGCTGGTTTGGTACGACAACGGGTTGTTTTATAGCGCCTACGACAAGCCTGAAGAATCAAAAAAATTATCAGAATCCAACGAGTTTCAAAAGATATACTATCACAAGCTTGGTACGTCACAAGCCGATGACCAACTGATCATGGAAGATCAGGATAAGCCTAAGCGCATGTTTAGTGCCGGGGTAACGGATGACAAGCGTTTCCTTGTCGTTTCCATGAGTGAAGCTTCGCACGGGAATGCGCTGTCGGTAAAAGATTTGTCGGACAAAGACAGTGACTACATTCCTTTGATGGAGAGTTTTGATTATGAGTTTCATGTGGAGGATAATCTCGGCGACGATTTGTTTGTGCGAACCAATTACAAAGCGCCGAAATACCGCTTGGTGAAAATAAATGTCAACCAGCCTAATGAGGAAAATTGGGTGGAGACCATCCCCGAAAAAGAGGAGGTGCTTCAAGCTGTGAATTTTGTGGGTGGGCGAATCGTAGCCGAATATATGAAAGACGCGCACAGCGTGGTTGAAGTGTATCAGTACGACGGAGCTTTTGATTACGAAATCGCGCTGCCTGGGATTGGTAATGTGGGTGGGTTTTCAGGAAAAAAAGACGATCAGGAGGCGTTCTACAGCTATTCATCATTTAATACTCCTGGCGAAATCTATTCCTACAATTTTAAGAAAAAAGAAGGCCGTTTGTTTTTCCGTCCCGAAGTGAAGTTCAACCCCGATGAGTTTGTGGTGAAGCAGGAGTTTTTTCAATCGAAAGACGGGACACGGGTTCCCATGTTTTTGGTACATAAGAAAGGAGTGGAGCTGAATGGAAACAATCCCACCTTGCTCTATGGTTATGGCGGATTTAATGTAAGCCTGACCCCTTCATATTCAACCATACGTATGGTGTTTATGAACAACGGCGGCGTTTTGGCCGTGGCGAACCTTCGTGGCGGCGGTGAATATGGCGAAGCCTGGCACCAGGCAGGCACCAAGCTTAACAAGCAAAATGTGTTTGATGATTTTATTGGCGCCGCTGAATATTTAATCGCTCAAAATTATACGTCGAGCGAAAAACTCGCCATCATGGGTGGTTCTAACGGTGGCTTGTTGGTAGGTGCGGTGATCAATCAACGCCCGGAACTTTTTAAAGTGGCATTGCCTGCCGTTGGTGTAATGGATATGCTCCGGTTTCACAAGTTCACCATTGGCTGGGCGTGGGCCGGCGATTATGGTACCAGCGACGACAGCCGCGAAATGTTCGAATACCTTCATCGCTATTCGCCTTACCACAACATCCGGGAGGGCATCGACTATCCCGCCGTATTGGTGACCACTGCCGACCATGACGACCGCGTAGTGCCGGCACATTCTTTTAAATACATCGCCCGGCTGCAGGAACTGCATACCGGACCGATGCCCACTTTGATCCGCATTGATACCAAAGCCGGACATGGAGCCGGGAAGCCAACCGCCAAGGTAATTGACGAATACACCGATGTTTGGTCGTTTGTTTTTTATCATTTGGGAATGAAGATGTAGTCGGCTTGATAATTCCCCTGAAAATATTGTATTTTTATTTCCCGGAAGTCAAGCGGCCTCCGGGATTTTTTTTGATATGAAGATCAACTATTTAGTCATAGAAGGAAATATTGGATCGGGGAAAACCTCCTTGGTGAATAAGGTCGCCGATGAGTTTGGCGCGCGGACTCTGCTGGAAGGTTTTGACGATAATCCGTTTTTACCTAAGTTTTACGACGATCAGGAAAAATTTGCGTTCCCGCTCGAAATGTCGTTTTTGGCTGATCGCTACAACCAACTGAAACGAAATATTCGCGAGTTTGAGTTGTTCAGCTCCTTTCTGGTTTCGGATTATTACTTTATGAAATCACTGATCTTTGCACAAAACACCCTTTCTACAGACGAATATTTGCTCTATGAGCGCTTTTTTTATATCATTTATGAAAAGTTACCCAAGCCCGACCTTTATATTTATTTGCATGCCGACGTTGAGAAGCTAATGCAAAACATTGCTAAACGGGGGCGCTCCTACGAGCAAAATATTGACCCAGCTTATCTAGAGCAGATATGCCAGGGATATTTCCGCTTTTTCAGGCAGCAAGACGATTTTCCGATTGTGGTAATCGATACCAACCAAATTGATTTTGTACAGAACCAAAATGACTATCGGAAGCTACTCGCCATAATATTCAAAAACGACTATCTACGTGGGATTAACAGGGTTCTGATGGATTAAAAAAGTAGTCTGTATGCTTTTATTTCATCAAAACATTGCTAATTTTGTGAACAAGTAGCGAATAAATTCAAAATTAAATATTTTAATACTGTCAACATGAGAAAAATTAGTTTTAAACCTCTGGTCTTTTTTGCTTTGGCTGCTGTTCTTTTTGCCGGTTGCTCCGGTCTTAAAAAGATGAAGAAGAATGCCGATCAAATTGATTTTAAAGTGACTCCCGAGATTCTTGAAGCCCACGGTGGCAATGTGGATGTTGCTATTGACGGCCGTTTTCCAGCCAAATACTTTAATAAAAAAGTGACGCTGGTGGCAACACCTGTTTTAACTTACGAAGGTGGCGAAACCGCTTTTGAATCAGTAACGGTTCAAGGCGAAAAAGTAGATGACAACAACAAAGTCATTAGCTATACAAACGGTGGAAATTTCGCCTATAAAGATGATGTCGCTTATGGTGATGCCATGCGTGCTTCAGACCTTGAGATTCGTATCACAGCATCACAAGGAGCTAAAAGCCTCGATTTTGAGCCGATTAAAGTAGCCGATGGTGTATTGGCAACTTCTGAAATGGTGATTAACTATCCTTCTCCAATTTTAGGTGTTCAACGCGAGAAAAATACTACTGGAGTTTATGATCCAAACATTGACGCATTCCAACGTATCGTTCCAGACCAGTATGTCGCTGACATTCATTACCTGATTAACAGCGCATACGTTCGTGGTACCGAACTGAAAAACGAAGATGTTGAGAAATTGTACGCTTATACGAAAGATGCTTTCGAAGCTGAGCGCAAAGAATTGAAGGGTGTTGAAATTTCGGCTTATGCCTCTCCTGATGGAGAGTTGGACTGGAATACAAAACTCTCACAGCAGCGTGAAACATCTTCGAACCAAGTGGTTAGTAGAGAATTGAAAAAAGCGAAAGTTGAAGCAGAACTGAAAACAAAATTCACTCCCGAAGACTGGGACGGTTTCCAGGAAATGATGGAAAAGTCAAATATTCAGGATAAGGAATTAATCTTGCGTGTTTTGTCAATGTACTCAGATCCTGAAGTACGCGAACGCGAAATCAGAAACTTGTCTTCAGCATTTACCGTTGTTGCCGACGAAATTCTTCCAAAACTGCGTCGTGCAAAAATCGCTGCAAGTGTTGATCTGATTGGTAAAACCGATGAGGAAATCGCTGCTTTAGCTGATTCTGACCCTGCGTCATTGAATCCTGCTGAGTTGCTTTACGCCGCTACTTTAACAGACGACCAAAACAAAAAACTATCGATCTACAATTCATTCATCAAAGTTTATCCTCGTGACTGGAGAGGGCCTAACAACGCTGGTATGGTGTTGGCACAACAAGGTAAATACGGTGAGGCCAAACCATTGTTTGAAAAAGCAGAAGGTCTTGCAACAGATGAGCCGATCATTAAAAACAACTTGGGTGCGGTTGCCTTGCACGAAGGAGATCTCGCAAAAGCTGAAACGTTGTTTGGTGCCGCTTCAGGTGCTGGCGACGAAGTGAACTACAACTTGGGTATTGTAGCCCTGAAAAAAGGTGAATACGACAAAGCTGTTCAATTGTTTGGTGACAGCGATTCTCCAAATGTTGGCCTAGCTAAAATTTTGGCTGGCGACAACAATGGCGCTTTAAAATCATTGGAAAACTGTACTTGGGAAGGTTGCTTCATGAAGGAATACTTCAAAGCAGTTGTTGGTGCCCGTACAGCCAAGGAAAACCTGATGTACGAAAGCCTTGGGAAAGCGGTTGAAATGAAACCTGAATTGAAAGAAAAAGCTGCTTCTGATTTGGAATTTGCAAAATATTGGGATGATGCAAAATTCCAGGCAATTGTTGACTAATCACAAGCTATAATCATATTGAAGAAAAAAGCGGCCTCCAATGGGGCCGCTTTTTTTATCTCCTGGTTTTTGACTGTACCCTTACGCTTAGTACCGAAACTTTTTAAACAAGTCCCACAAAACAATGCCGGCGCTGACCGAAATATTAAAGGAATGTTTGATGCCAAACTGGGGAATTTCGATGGCGCCATCGCACAGGTCAATCACTTTTTGCTGCACGCCTTTTACTTCGTTGCCAAAAACCAAGGCCAGTCGGTCGTTTTTTTCAACTTCAAAATCAGGAAGCATGATGCTGTTCTCCACTTGCTCAATGGCAAACACCCGGTATCCTGCATTCTTTAGTTGAAGTACCGAGTCTTCGGTTTTCTCGAAGTAGCTCCAGGGAACGGACTTTTCGGCATCCAAAGCTGTTTTATGAATCTCCTTATTGGGCGGCGTGGCTGTAATGCCACACAAGTGCACCGCTTCGATCAATAAGGCATCGGAAGTTCTGAAAACCGAGCCAATGTTGTTGCAGCTCCTGATGTTATCCAGAACCACAACCAAAGGCGTTTTATCGGTTTGTTTATATTCTTCGGCGCTAATGCGGGCCAGTTCGTTTGTTCGTAGTTTGCGCATCATGTTGGTTTACCATTCAACTGTTTTCCGTCGGAGCGGCATGCTCATGCATCGTGCGCCACCACCGCCGCGCGCCAACTCGGAGCCGGCAATGGTAATGACACATTTCCCGTCCTTCGGAAGTTCTGCTTTTCCACTGATGTAATCTTCTGCTTTAATCACTTCAAACCCATTCTTGTTGAGTTCTTCCACCGTGTTCACATTACGTTCGTAGCCGATGATTTGCCCCGGAGCAATGGCCAGGAAATTGGCGCCGCTGTGCCACTGTTCGCGTTCCTGTGTCCAAATGTCTTTACTTCCGCCACACTGGATCGGCTTTAAGTCCATGCCCAGTTTCCTCAAAGCTTTTGGGAGGTTCTTTTCTTCTGCAATGCTTGTTACTTCACCGTTTTCAATCTGAATATGAATGGTGTGGTAGCGATTCGTTCCCAGGATCAACGGTTCGTAAACCATGCAGGCATCGCGGTCCAGAAAGGTAAACACCATGTCGAGATGAATGAAAGATTCGGGCATATCGGGCAGTTCCTGTATCAGCACATGGTGAATCTTCTCCTTCTTGGCTTTAATGTTTTCAAGAATAAAGTCAATGCCTTCGGTACTGGTACGGATGCCTGTTCCAATCACCAACACATCTTCGCGGGCCACCTGGAAGTCGCCACCTTCAATCATCCTGTTTTTACCGGCCATCAGTTCGTTCGGCTGAAATGGATTGATGGTTTTGGCTTCAAGTATTGAATGATTTTTGAAAATCGTTTCCATAATCATGGCTTCGCGGTCGCGGACTTTATTGGCCATTTTGCCAATCACCACTTCATCGCGAAACGACATGGAGGCATCGCGGGTAAACAGGACGTTGTGCAAGGGCGCCAAACTAAAACGTTCCTGGCTCAGGTAACGAGTCAGGTTGTCGCGTTTGATTGGGACGCCCTGAATCAGTTGCCGGGCCAGTTCACCTGACTGAATTTCGAGCAAGGCAGGCAGGATGTCCAAAGCGCTTTCGGTTGTGCAAATTTCCTGTAGCAGGGTTTTTCGAACAATATCGTTGGTTAACACATCGGCAAGCAGATCTTTTACTTCGAAACAGCGGCTAACTTTCGACAGCACGCCTTTCATTTGCTGGTATTCTTTTCCGGCAACAGCCAAATTCAGAATATCGCTATACAAAGCTCGCTTGGCGGTTTCCGGGGTCATCTCCTCTACTTCAAGCCCCGGTGTGTGTACAATTACACCTTCAAGTTCCCCAAACTCGGAGGTGACGTTTACGTTTAATCTTTCAGACATAATACCCTTTTCTAAAATTTGCTTAAATATAGTAACTCTAAACCGGAAGATAATTGGAAACAAGCTTGATTCGTTTCAAGTTAAATAACATGTCCTTATCTTCGCATGGTAAACGATGAAACAGCTTTTGATTTTGATCCTGTTGGTATTTAGTCTGGCTGGTTTTGCTCATGCACAACAGCCAAATTCGCTTCATTTCCTCGAAGGAATTGGGGAAGATGGGGATACTTTGCCTCATCTGGAACTGGATGAGATTCCGGTTTTCCCAAGACCTAAGTTTGAAAGCCGGCGAATGGAAAAGCGCTACTACCGGCTTGAACAGAAAGTGAAGAAGGTGTATCCGTATGCGCAAAAAGCTGCTGATCTGTTGATGAAATACGAAGACGAATACTTGGCCGCCGAAAGTGACAGGGAACGCAAAAAGTATGTGAAGCAGGTTGAAAAAGAGTTGTTTGATCAGTATGGACCTGAACTAAAGAAGTTGTCGATTTCGGAAGGACGGATTCTGATTAAGCTGATTGACCGCGAAACCGGACACACATCATTTGAGTTGATTAAGGACCTGAAAGGTGGGTTGATGGCATTTTTCTGGCAGGGTGTCGCCCGTATTTTCGGAAATGATTTGAAGGAAGAATACGATCCGGTGATCGAAGACATGCTGATCGAACAAATTGTCATGCGAATTGACGCAGGGATGATTTAGAGGGAGTTCGGTGAAAGTAGGACAGCTTTTTACGAGGTGATGGACCAAATGCGAGAAACTCCTGCGCAAATCATTGATGTTCAAAAAATCATGCTGTATGAAAGTATTCTAAAACCTGCCAGGGCGGAATACCAAGTTTTGAAGGAGTTTAACTTTTTTTAATGGTTTTCATCCCAACTGTGTACTCTTGTAGAACGGGGGGATTGCCCGTCGTTTTCAAATACGGCCTGCCCCTAATTTTTGTCGTCGCCGGTTGCTTTCGGGGCTGACCCCTTGAAACAACTGATGATCGTGTAGATCAAAATCTTAAAATCGATGTATAGCGAGCTGTTTTTCAGGTAGACGAGGTCGTAGGGAAGGCGTTTCAGCATTTCATCAACCGTTGAGGCGTAACCGTATTTAACCTGTCCCCACGAGGTAATTCCGGGACGAATCCTGTGCAGGTGCGTAAAATGCGGGGCTTTCTTTACGATCTGGTCGATGAAGAATTTGCGTTCTGGACGTGGCCCAACCAAGGACATTTCTCCTTTGATAACATTGTAGAATTGCGGAATCTCATCGAGGTGCGTGCGACGCAAAAACTGACCAACAGGCGTGACCCGGTCATCATCGTGGGCAGACAGTTCCGGGCCGTGGGGTTCGGCCTTATCGATCATGGTGCGGAATTTATAGATGGTGAATGGTTTTCCAAACTGCCCAATCCGTTCCTGTTTATACAAAACCGGCCCTTTGCTGTCGAGCTTAATCCAGATAGAAATGACGAGGAAGGCCGGTAGAAACAAGATAATGGACAGGATGGAAAAGCTCACATCAACCAAGCGTTTCATGTGAGCTTGCCAAGCCGGCATAATTCCGTTTGAAATTTTAAACAGCGGGCTGCTGTAAATAGCATTGGTTTTAGCATTTCCCGAAAGCAGGTCGAATAAGTCGGGAATGCCCCAAATGGTGAGTGTTCGGTTTTGCAGCGAGATCAGAATACCGGTCAGCAAATCGTGCTGCGACGATTCGATGGCAATAATGACTTCTTCGAGCTGGTATTTTTCTGTCATCTCCGGGAAATCGTTCAGTGTTCCCAGCCTCGGTAGAAATTTTTCCAGCGGTGAGTGTTCATTTTCGTCAACCGTTAAAAAACCAACAAAGCTGAATCCGGCCGGTCGAACCTGGGTGCTGAGCTCCTGGTAAATTTGTAGGGCTTTTTCATTGCCGCCAACCAGCAAGGTATTAAACCCAAACTTCCGCTTGTGGATACGATGAATGATCCGGCTGGTTTGAATGACACGGAAAGTATAGGTCAGTCCAAAATGTAGGGCAAACAGCGTAAAGAAAAGCTGGTAATAGTTTTTGTAGGAACCAACGTAGTCGTCAAGGATCAGGGTGAAGAAGATCACAACGACACCAATCAGCGAGCTCAAAAATGTTTGCCCCAGTTCCAGCAGGCGAGACTTGCGGTAAACGTTGCTGTAGTAGCCCAACAGGTAATAGAAGAGAATCCAGAGAGCAGGGATAATCAGTAATCCCAGGTAAAAGCGGCTGGTAAATTCAAGAGGAACCTCCGTGCCAAAATGCTGGGGTTCGATGTATTGTTTCCGGTAGATGTAAAACAAGATCCAGCTTGTAGCAGCTGCAATGAAATCAAAAGATAAGTACCTGAAAACTTGTACTTTTTTATTCATAAAGCCGAAGTTTCGTTAGGTCAAATTACGCTGTAGCACAAACGGACTGGATATCGTTTCTCGCTGCAAAATAGGCATTTTAGTCAAGCAGCAGGCAGTTCATAAACTTTAATTTATCTCTGATTTCATTCATGCAAATGAGGGCTTGTTCTAATTCGTTGAGTGATATTGAAATAGCGCTTTTATGCTGAATAGCTTGGAGAAAGTGTTCCAATGCGTTTTTTTCGGTTTGCAATTGTATTTTACTGGTTGGCAAACTTGCTGGCAGGGAAATGTAGCTTTCATCTTTCTGAAAAATTTCAACAAACGATTGATTGGAAGTAAACATTCCACCCAGGTCAATTTGGACAATGGAGCCAGTCGAAAACACCAACCGCAGACTAATTGTCCCTGATTGTTTAGTGCTGTCAAAAGCAAAAAGCTCGGTCTTCTTTACCTCGCTCCTTTCGGTTGATGTTACAAATAGCAAAAGGTTAAGCAGTTGGTTTTCAATATCAGTTTTGCTGAGTGGAAGCCGAATCGTGATTAGTTTCTGTTTGTTTAGGCGGTGTTGGATTTTGAGGTTCTCGTTCAGAAATGTAAGCGGGTTAAACAGCAGAATGTTCGATCCCGACTCGTTAACCAAGTTAATGAGTAGCCTGGTTTCGCCAATGCTCAGCTTTGGGATGCTTTTAAGAAACAGGTGGTTGCTTTTTTTGATAGCCATACGCATTAACTCGAAAGACGGCGTTTGAACATTGACAAAGATGGCATCTGAATTCCCAAGCAGGTCTTCCGTTGTGTATTGTTGGTTCTCAATGCATCGATTATCAACGTACTGCGCGATGCCGGTAATTTTGAAGTCTTTAAACTGTTGAATCAATTTGATTGATTCCGTCTCGGAAACATCACCCGAAAGAATACCTATTTTGATCATAGCTGCAAATTAGAAATAAAAAGCTATTTTAAAGGACTTATAGGAAGAGAACTTTTCAACGGCTTTTGTTGATAATGTTGGTTCTTCGAGTCCGCGTTAATCAGGCATTTTGAAGTATTTTTACCTAAAATTTAACAGACAATGGATTCTCGTGACAGTTTAAGACATCAAGGCATGCGAAAACGGCTTGTTGAGGGTATTCGCATTAAAGGAGTCAGAGACCAGCGGGTTTTGGATGCCATTGCAAAAGTACCCCGGCATTTGTTTATGGATAGCAGTTTTATTCAATTTGCGTACAAAGATCAAGCTTTTCCGATTGGAGCAGGACAAACCATCTCGCAGCCCTTTACTGTAGCTTTTCAAACCCAGCTGCTTGATGTTCAACCCAACGAAAAGGTGTTGGAGGTGGGCACCGGAAGTGGTTACCAGGCTGCTGTGCTTGTGGAAATGGGGGCCACCGTTTTTACCATTGAACGACAACGGGAACTGTTTCTGAAAGTTCAGCAACTATTGCCGGAGATCGGCTATCATCCCAAATTTTTTTACGGCGATGGTTACAAAGGGCTGCCAACTTACGGGCCATTCGATAAAATTATCGTGACCGCCGGGGCTCCGGTTATGCCTGAGGAGCTGCTGCTGCAATTGCGTGTTGGGGGTGTTTTGATAGCACCAATTGGTCCGTTAGAAAAACAAATTATGTGTAAAGTTACCCGGAAAGCAGAAGATGAATTTGAAAACGAAAAGCATGGAACATTTGTGTTTGTTCCCATGTTAAAGGGTACAGTAAACTAAATAATAATGATACAGATTAAGAAATTTACATTTAATCCGATACAGGAAAATACCTACATTCTTTACGATGAAACCGGCGAATGCATTATTATAGATGCCGGTTGTTTTTTCGACTATGAACAACAGGAATTGGATGATTTTATTCGGGAAAAGCAATTAACGCCGGTGAAGTTAGTCAATACTCATTGTCATTTCGACCATATTTTGGGCGTGAGTCATTGCCGCAATAAGTACAATATTCCGTTTTATGCGCACGAGGAAGATGCTTTTTTGGTTGAAGACATTGTCGCTCATGGCGACCGGTTTGATATTCCGGTTGAACCTGTTGATCCTATCGACCAGTTTTTGAATGAAGGCGACCAGGTAACTTTTGGTAAGTCAACACTGCAGGTGATTCATGTTCCGGGGCATGCGCCCGGTCATGTTGTCCTTCATCAGCCTGAGCAGCAGTTCCTGATGGCTGGCGATGTGTTGTTTTACGGCAGCATTGGCCGAACCGACCTGCCCAAAGGAAACTTTGATCAATTGGTCGGAAACATTAAAGCCAAGCTGTTCAGGTTGCCTGACAAAACCTTGGTTTACAGTGGACATGGTTCCGAAACCAGCATCGGTTTCGAGAAAAAGAGCAACCCTTTTTTAATGGATTGATAGAATATGTAAACGGATAAAAATCATTTTTTTATCCGCTTCTTCCAGTTAATATTACCGCAAACTTCAGATAAAAAATTAAGTATGGGAAGTGATAAATTTGTAGCCCGTCATATTGGTCCCCGGGACGAGGACATTAAAAATATGTTGGAAGCCATTGGCGTTTCCTCGTTGGATGAGTTAATGGATCAGGCCGTGCCGGCCAACATTCGCCTTGAAAAGCCTTTGCAGTTGCAAGATGGATTGACAGAACGAAAATACTATCGCCGGATTCACGATCTGGCAAAGATGAATAAGGTGTTTAATACCTACATCGGCATGGGGTATTACGACACGATTATGCCTGCTGTTATTTTGCGGAATGTGTTGGAGAATCCAGTCTGGTACACTTCCTACACACCTTACCAGGCCGAAATTTCGCAAGGTCGTTTGGAGGCATTGCTGAATTTTCAAACCATGGTTTGTGAGCTGACCGCGATGGAACTGGCCAATGCTTCATTGCTTGATGAAGCTACTGCCGCTGCCGAAGCGATGGTGCTAATGCACAATGCCCGCTCGCGTGCCAAGGCGAAAGCCGGTGCCAATGTGGTTTTGATTGATAAAAATATTTGGCCGCAAACGCTGGATGTGCTCCATACCAGGGCAACACCATTAAATATTGATTTGCGAATTGGTGCGGCTGCTGACTTTGTTTTCGATGATAAGGTCATTGGTTTGATGGTGCAATACCCAAATTCGAACGGCGAAATTTTGTCGTATGCTGATTTGGTTGAGCAAGCCCATGCTGTGGATGCGAAAGTGGCTGTTGCTGCCGACCTGCTGAGCCTGGCCTTGCTTACTCCTCCGGGAGAATGGGGCGCTGATGTCGTTTTCGGCAACTCGCAACGGTTTGGTGTACCCATGGGATATGGAGGGCCGCATGCTGCTTTCTTTACCGCGCGCGACGAATACAAGCGTATTATGCCCGGACGGATTATTGGGGTTTCAAAAGATAAACATGGCAACCGGGCTTTACGCATGGCCTTGCAAACCCGCGAGCAGCATATCAAGCGTGAGCGGGCCACTTCGAACATTTGCACAGCGCAGGCTTTGCTAGCCACCATGGCTGGTTTTTATGGCGTTTATCACGGGCCGGAAGGCATTCGTGGAATTGCGGAGCGCGTACATGCCATTGCGGTTCTGCTGGACGAAGAAATCTCCGCATTGGGCTACCGCCAGCTCAATCAGAATTATTTCGATACCATTCGCTTTGCGCTTCCCAAGCATGTGAAACGCGAAGACATTGAATGGCTGTCGCACGAGCTGGAAATGAATTTCCGTTACCTCGAAAATGGGGAGGTTGGCTTAAGTATTGACGAAACCACCAACCTGGAAGACATCAACTGGATGATTGAGGTATTTGCCAAAGCCGCCAATAAGCGTTATCCGAGTATTACCATTTATCCTGAAAAAGGAAATATTGATCAGGCTTATGCCCGAAATTCTTCATTCATGCAACAGGACGTGTTTCGGAAGTATCGTTCTGAAACAGAAATGCTCCGTTACATCAAAAGGCTGGAACATCGGGACATTTCATTAACCCATTCCATGATTCCGCTTGGGTCGTGCACCATGAAACTGAATGCAGCGACAGAAATGCTTCCGCTCAGCTGGTTTGAGTTTAGCAGTATTCATCCCTTTGTGCCGAAGAACCAGGCGCGCGGTTACCAGGAAATGATGGAAGAGTTGCGCCGAGACTTAGCCGAGATTACGGGATTTGCCGATGTTAGCTTGCAGCCAAATTCGGGTGCTGCCGGTGAATATGCTGGTCTGATGGTGATTCGCGAATACCACATAAGCCGTGGTGACAATCAGCGCGATGTAGTGTTGATTCCATCGTCGGCTCACGGAACCAACCCGGCCAGTGCTGTCATGGCGGGCATGAAAGTGGTGGTGGTTCCCTGCGACGAACGGGGCAATGTGGATGTGGAAGCTTTGCGTCAGAAAGCTGAAGAGTATAAGGACTCGCTGTCCGCTTTTATGGTCACTTACCCATCGACACACGGGGTGTTTGAAGCTTCGATTGTGGAGATGTGCGAGATTATTCACCAGCATGGGGGACAGGTTTACATGGATGGCGCCAACATGAATGCCCAGGTTGGTTTGACCAATCCGAAGCGAATTGGCGCCGACGTTTGTCACTTGAACTTGCATAAAACCTTTGCTATTCCGCACGGGGGCGGTGGACCTGGAGTTGGCCCAATTGCGGTAGCCAAGCATTTGGTCGACTTTTTGCCTTCGCACCCGGTCATGAACAATGGGCATGTAGGTATTTCAGCTGTTTCAGCTGCACCTTGGGGAAGTGCTTCGGTGCTGCCAATTACTTATGGTTACATTAAAATGCTGGGGGCCGATGGTCTGACCAAAGCTACTGAAATCGCGATTCTGAATGCCAATTACATTGCCAGCCAATTGAAAGATACCTATGGAATTTTGTATGTGGGCGAAAAAGGCCGCGTCGCTCATGAAATGATTCTGGAGTGCCGTCACCTTAAAGCAGCTTCAGGAATAACCGAAGCTGATATTGCCAAACGGCTGATGGATTATGGATTTCACGCGCCAACCTTGTCGTTTCCGGTACACGGAACCTTGATGATTGAACCTACGGAGAGTGAATCAAAGCAAGAGCTGGATCGCTTTATTGAGGCACTGAAATCTATTTTTGATGAAATTCAGGCTATCATTGAAGGAAAATCGGACAAGGAAGACAACCCGCTCAAACATGCGCCGCACACATCTGAAACTGTAATTTCGGATAACTGGAAGCATTCATACAGCCGTCAGCAGGCCGCCTTTCCTTTGGCGTGGCTCAAAGAAAATAAATACTGGCCTCCGGTTGGTCGGGTTGACGATGCTTATGGTGACCGCAACTTGATGTGCACGTGCGCCCCAATAGAAAGCTATCGATAATTATCATATAATGACTGCTGTTTTGTATCTTTGCAGCAGTCATTTTTATAACTATGATTACATACCCGATTGCAAAGATTAATTTAGGGCTGCAGATTACCGAAAAGCGGGCCGACGGCTTTCATAACATTGAAACTGTTTTTTATCCGGTTCCCATTCAGGATGCACTGGAAGTTGTGGAGTCCGATTCGTTTAAAATCAGCATTACTGGTATTGATTTGAATGAGGCTCCAGATAAGAATCTGGTCGTAAAAGCCTATCACCTGCTCCGAAATGATTTTCAGTTGCCCGCGGTCAGTATTCACCTTCATAAACATATTCCGGTAGGAGCTGGTCTTGGAGGCGGATCGGCTGATGCCACGTACATGCTTCTGCTTTTGAATGACTTGTTTCAGCTAAAAATTAGCGAAGAGCAACTATTGAAATATGCTTTGAAGCTGGGGAGCGATTGCCCGTTTTTTATTCGACAAAAACCTGCTTTTGCGTGGGGACGTGGAGAACTGATGGAAGAACTGCCGATCAGCTTAAAAGGCTATCACCTGGTGGTTGTTAAACCGCCGGTTCATATCGCTACCGCTGAAGCCTATCAGGATGTTGCGCCTTCAAGAAGCCGGATTTCACTTAAAGCGCTGGTCCGGTTTTCGGTTGCCAAGTGGCAGGGTAATATTCAAAACCAGTTTGAACGAACCGTATTTGCTAAACACCCCGAAGTTGGGGAGATCAAACAAACATTATACAAATTCGGAGCTACCTTTGCGCTGATGTCAGGCAGTGGTTCGGCTGTCTTCGGTCTTTTTACATCCGAAAAAAGGTCGCTGATTACTCGTTTCCCGGCGGATTACCAAATTTTCTTTCAAAAACTTTGATTCGTTGAGGATTGAATCGTGTTAATCTTTTAAGGTTTCCTTAAGAAAACACATGAAAGAAAAAAAGGGACCAAGCGGTCCCTTTTTTTATAGTGGTTTGATTTCAAGCATCAAATGTTTCTTCGGAATTCTCTCTCCCGGCTTGACGTACACTTTAACGATTTTGCCATCAAAAGGCATTTGCACGTTGTTGTGCATTTTCATGGCTTCTAAAATCAACAGGCTATCTCCTTCCTTGAGTTTTTCACCCACTTTTACATAAACATCAATGATTGTTCCGGGGATGAAAGAATAAATATGATTCATATTGGGTTCTTCCCAAATTGGACGATTGCGGTACTTGCGGGTATATTCGGTATAATACTTGGCGCTGTGTACGATAATCGTTTCGTATTTCTGTTCAGTCATAGTTCAGATTTTTTGTTTAAAATGGAGGAATTCCGTGTTTTTTGCTCGGGCCCATAACCGATTTGTTTGCCGATACCTGTAAGGCATGAAGCAACATTTTTCGGGTATCTTCAGGCTCAATCACTTCATCAATGTATCCTCTTGCGGCTGCAACATAAGGGTTGGCAAATTTTGTTTTATACTCCTCGATTTTTATTTGACGCATTGCTTCCGGATCGTCCGCTTCAGCAATTTCCTTGCGGAAAACAATGTTGGCAGCTCCTTCGGGGCCCATCACTGCAATTTCGGCTGTTGGCCATGCAAAAACAAAGTCGGCACGCAGGTGGCGTGAGTTCATAGCAATGTAACCTCCACCGTAAGCTTTACGGATAATCACAGTAATTTTTGGTACGGTGGCCTCGCTATAGGCGTAAAGAATTTTTGCTCCGTGGCGAATAACCCCGGCATGTTCCTGGTCAACTCCCGGCAAATACCCGGGCAGGTCTTCTAGTGTGATGATTGGAATGTCGAAAGCGTTGCAATAGCGAATAAAGCGGGCAGCCTTATCGGAGCTGTCACAATCCAGCACTCCTGCCAGAACCTTTGGTTGGTTGGCAACAAAACCTACTGTTTCGCCATGCAAACGACCAAATCCAATCACAATGTTTGGTGCAAACATTTCCATGATCTCGAAGAAGTCGGAGTTATCTGTAATGGATTGAATGATGTCCCGAATGTCATAAGGCATTTTCGCATCGCCCGGTACAATATTCTCAATTTTCTTTTTCTTCTTCGGAAGTTTAGGTTCAATTTTAGCAGCCTTTTGCTTGTTGTTCCATGGAATGTAGGCCATTAGCTTTTTGATCTGTTCGAAGCATTCCAATTCACTTTCAGCATAGAAATGAGCATTTCCGGTAATTTCGGCATGCACTTTGGCTCCTCCCAGCTCTTCCATCGAAATCTCTTCCCCCAGCACGGTTTTGATAACACTTGGACCGGTGATAAACATTTTGGAGATGTTATTCACCACAAAAACGAAGTCCGTCAGTGCAGGCGAATAAACTGCTCCTCCGGCGCAAGGGCCTAAAATAACCGAAATTTGAGGAATAACTCCTGAAGCCAACGTGTTACGGAAGAAAATCTCACCATAGCCCGCCAATGAGTCAACACCTTCTTGGATTCGGGCACCACCTGAGTCGTTGATACCAATTAATGGGACACGCATTTTGAGGGCGTGGTCCATAATTTTTGTGATTTTCCGGGCGTGCATTAAACCAAGTGAGCCACCGGCAACGGTGAAGTCCTGAGCGAAAATACATACCGGAGAACCATGCACTGTTCCTGTGCCGATGATCACCCCATCGCCGTGCAATTTTTTATTTTCCATGTCAAAATCGCGGGCTGCGTGCTCAACAAACAGGTCATACTCGTGAAATGAACCCTGGTCAAGGATGTATAAAATACGCTCGCGGGCAGTGAGTTTCCCCATTGCAACTTGTTTCTCAATGGCTTTTTCACCACCACCTTTGAGAACTTCACTCTTCCTTTTTCGAAGGTCAAGGATATTCCGTTTCAACGACATATTAAATAGTTTTAATTAAAAAAAATGTTCCGGTTAGCCGGATACCGTTAAAAGTTTATGTTAGTTCTTTATGTTTTTAACGGGTCAAAATTAGAATTTTTTCAAACACAAAGCTATTTTTTTCAAACATTTGATGTTTGGTCATACGAGAGAGCTAATATTTGGTTTTGAACAATTTGCCGTATGGTTTGAAGGTTTGCTTAGCGGCTTCCCTGTTTATACAGGTAGGCTGCCAAGGCACCAAAAAGTATGTTAGGAATCCATGCTGCGATGACAGGCGCTACAGCTCCGGAGAGCGCAAACACGGTCGATATCTGCATGAACATAATATAAGTAAAGCTGAACAGAATACCTAGTCCAAGATGAAGCCCAAGTCCACCTTTTATTTTGCGCGAGGCCAGCGAAACGCCCATCAAAGTTAATATGAAGGCAGAAAAAGGCCCGGAAAGCCGTTGGTGTTTTTCAATCTCAAATTCGGTGGTGTTGACTCCCCTTCGTTTCATTTCTTTGATTTCTTCATTCAGATCGGGTAATTTCATGGTTTCCACAATATTTTTCATCACCCGATAATCATCCGGAGTCATATTCAGGGTGGTGTCTATTTTTATGCCGGTGGTAATGGTTTCGTTATAGCCGTCAATATCGCGGATGAAGTAATTGTTGATCACCCATTTCATGTCTTCCCGGTCCCATTTAATATAGTCGGCTTCCAACTTCGATTTGAGCTCGCCCTCCTCAAATTTTTCGATGGTGAATTTATACCCCACATCATTGGAGGTATTGTAGCTTTGCATATAAATAAATACTCCGGGCGAAAGTTGGCGGTGGATATTTCGCTCCAGGTAATTTTTTGGAGAATCAATGTAGGTCGTTCTAAACTCAATTCTTTTTTTATTGGATGGAGGAATGATATAATTTCCAAGAGTGTAGGAAAGCAAAGCAATAACGAATGCTGAAATCATATACGGCCTCATGAGCCTCGCGTAGGATACGCCGCTGCTTAAGATGGCAATTATTTCGGAGTTGTAAGCCATTTTTGAGGTGAAATAAATAACTGCGATGAAGGTGAACAGGGCGCTGAACAAATTCGCATAAAACGGGATGAAGTTCAGGTAATAGTCGAAAAGAATAGCATTCATCGGTGCATCTTTCGAAATAAACTCATCCAGATTTTCAGAGAAATCGAAGACCATAGCAATACTGATAATGAGCGCAATGGAATAAAAGAATGTTCCCAGAAATTTCCGAATAATATAAATGTCAATTGTTTTCAGCTTTGGTATTTTCATATCCAGTTCTATAGGCGTTTTCCTAATTGTTGCACCAACTCTTCTTTCCATGCTTTAAAGTTGTCGGCCAAAATTTGCCTGCGGGCTTCTTTAGTGAGCCACAAGTAAAAAGCCAGGTTATGTTGGCTGGCAATTTGGGCGCCCAACATTTCGTTCGAAATAATCAGGTGACGTAAAAAAGCTTTGGAATAATGGTAGTCGACAAATGATGTGCCATCCGGGTCGACGGGTGAAAAATCAGTGGCCCACTTTTTATTTCTGATATTGATAATTCCGTTTTTAGTAAATAGCATGCCGTTGCGTCCATTTCGGGTAGGCATTACACAGTCGAACAGATCAACTCCCCGGTCAATGGCTTCCAGAATGTTGATGGGAGTTCCAACACCCATCAGGTAGCGGGGTTTGTCTTGTGGCAGAATCGGGTTAACTACTTCAATCATCGCGTACATGTCGGCTTCGGATTCGCCCACTGACAGTCCGCCAATGGCGTACCCATCACTCGGAATCGATGTCACATGTTTGGCTGCCGCCTCTCTCAAATCAGGGTATACCGCGCCTTGTACAATGGGAAATAGTGACTGGCTGTGCCCGTACAACGGTTTGGTTTTTTCCATTTGATTGACACAGCGTTCAAGCCAGCGCTGCGTAAGGCTTAGCGATTTTTTGGCATAGTCATAATCGGCATCTCCCGGAGTGCATTCATCAAAAGCCATGATGATGTCAGCTCCGATTTTTCGTTGCACATCAATCACACTTTCCGGTGTAAACAAGTGGCGTGATCCGTCAATATGCGACTGGAACTTAGCTCCCTCCTCAGTTAATTTCCGGATGTCTCCGAGCGAAAAAACTTGGTAGCCACCGCTATCGGTCAGTATTGGTCCGTCCCAGCCGTTAAACTTATGCAATCCGCCAGCTTCTTCTATGATGTCGGTTCCCGGACGCAAATATAAATGGTAAGTATTGCCAAGAATGATTTGCACCTGAATGTCATCTTTCAGCTCTTTCATATGAATGCCTTTTACTGAGCCGGCAGTTCCTACCGGCATAAAAATTGGCGTTTCAATTGTCCCGTGTTCGGTTTCCAGTATTCCGGCCCGGCCCTGGCTGTTAACTGTCTGATGTTGAAGCGTAAAATCCATCTGCTGATTTTTGAGTGCTCAAAGATAGTTATAAAAGTTAAACCATAAGAAATTAGGCTTTCACGCCTTGGGCTATTTTCGGGTAAAAGATGCGTGAGAAGTCTGTTTGATTACTATTTTTGTGTGTAAAATCAAATCATGGATTTCAACTTCTTTGAACGAACGATGATAGAGTGGATTGCACCAGGCATTTTTTTTGGTGCTGTCGCTCTTGAACTATTCTTTTTGTTGTTTTTCTTTCTTCGCCTGTTGTTTCTTAAACAGACGTCGGAAAGCGGAAAGGGTGAGCCTATCAGTATTTGCCTTTCGGTTCGCAATGAAGAGGAGCGTATTGAATCCATTTTGACAGATTTGCTGGAGCTGGATTATCCAAACTTTGAAGTGGTGGTTGTAGATAATTTCTCAGAAGATCATACCCTCCTTAAAATAACGCAACTAGCCCAAAAATATTCGCAATTAAAATATACATCCATCAGCCAGGAAACCAACTTCTCAGAGAAAATAGCAATTAATCTGGCTCTGAAGGCAGCTTCACATGATCGCATTGTCTTTTTAAGTCCCGATAGTCAGTCGGTTGATTTGGCTTTTCTGAAGAGGCTGGATGACAACGCTGGAGATTCAAACTTGCTGATGGGCTATGTTAACTTTGCCTCAGGGAAAGGTTGGCGTAACAAGCTTTGCCGTATGGAGCGTCTGGTTGCATTTATTGACTCGGCAGCGTTTTCCATTGTTGGGTTGCCGGTGTTTTACGAAGATTGCAATGTGCTTTTTCGAAAGTCAATCTATTTTGAGCAGTCTGGTTTTCGCGGAAAAATGAATGATCATTTTGCTAATCTCGAATTGGTTTTCAACGACCGGTTCAAGAAGAAAATCCACGTATCGATTGATCCAGAAACCTTTATCCATGAACAAGTCAGGATTCAGAGAGGCGATTTTTTTGATTTTCTGAAAAAGAAAATACGGTTAAACCAGCAATTGGGATTTTGGAAACGACTGGTTTATTTTATGGGAGATTTGTCAAAACACCTATTTTTCGGAGCCCTGGTCTGGATGCTGGTTGTTGAACCTAAAAATTGGCCGTTTGTTGTAGTACCTGCCATGCTAGTCCTTATTTTTCAATTTTTTATACTTAAAAGTGTGGTCGCTCATTTGAACGAAGATAAAATCTTTTTATCTTCGTTTGTGTACGTTTATATCAGACCAGTGCTAAATTTGTTACAGGCCACAAAAAACTACATCCACGATAAAAAAAAATAAATGGAATTAAATCCCAATTTGTCCGATAAGGCCCAACAGGACTTTGCCTTGGTTGAATCCGCCTTAAAAGGGGATGAAAAAGCATTTGCTAAGCTATTAAGTAAATATAAGGATGCCATTTATTTTATGCTTCTAAAAATGGTAAACAACAAGAGCGACGCGGAAGATCTGACTATCGAGGCGTTTGGAAAAGCATTTAAAAACCTACACCAGTATTCGCCAAGCTATGCGTTTAGCACTTGGCTGTTTAAAATCGCATCAAACAATTGCATTGATTTTCTGCGAAAGAAAAAAGGCGTGCATGTGTCGATTGAAAGTAACTCCGACAACAATGACAATGAGCAGACCATTCGCCTCAAGTCGAAAGACCCCAACCCGGAAGAGAAGCTGATCCGCATACAAAAAGCCATTTTGTTGCGGCGCATTGTACACAAGCTCAAACCCCGTTACCGCACGCTGGTCGAACTTCGTTATTTTCGTGAATTTTCTTACGAGGAAATTGCAAAAGAGCTAAATTTGCCGCTCGGAACTGTAAAAGCTCAACTATTCAGAGCACGCGAAATGTTGTTTAAAATGATTGAGTCGACCGAGATTGACGACAAGGATTCCTAAGACGAGAGGTTGAAATCAGTTGGTTATCATTTTGGCATAAGCGGATATGAACGCTCAAATTGTCATTCGTGGGGTCATTCATCTATTAAGCGTAATTTATGGAAATCATCAAAAAATATTTTCCGGATTTAACAACCCGGCAGCAGGAACAGCTGGCAAAACTTGACCTCCTATACCGAGAGTGGAATGAAAAGATTAATGTCATTTCACGAAAAGATATTGACCAGCTTTACGAACGCCACGTTCTTCATTCGCTGGCCATTGCAAAATACATCCGGTTTGCACCAGGCACTTCGATCATGGATGTTGGCACAGGTGGCGGATTTCCAGGTATTCCACTGGCTATTTTGTTTCCGGAAACAAACTTTTTACTCGTCGATTCCATCGCAAAAAAAATTAAAGTGGTTGAGGAAGTCAGTCAAAGTTTAGGACTATCCAATGTGAGCGCGCAGCAAAACCGCGCCGAAAAAGTGGATGGACAATTTGATTTTGTCGTGAGCCGTGCGGTAACAGCATTCCCGAAGTTTGTTGCGTTGATCCGGAGAAAGATCAGCAATAGGCAGCAGAACTCTTTGGAAAACGGTGTTTTATACCTGAAGGGTGGTGATTTTTTAGACGAGCTGGAGCCCTTTAAAAATCAGGTGCAGGTTTATCCTTTGAGTGAACTGTTTGATGAGGAATTTTTCGAGACCAAGAAGCTCATTCATTTACCACTAAAAAAGCTTCTAAAATAAGTAGCAATATTTTGGAAGGAATCAAAAAAGGATTATTTTTGCAGTCCGAATTAAGCGAGAGTACGTTACAAATAAAAATATTGACAAATGAAAAGGACATTTCAACCATCAAACAGGAAGCGCAGAAATAAACATGGATTCCGTGCGAAAATGGCTACTGTGGGCGGTCGCAAAGTTTTGAAGTTGCGTCGTGCAAAAGGAAGAAAGAAATTGACTGTTTCTGACGAGCCACGTCACAAGCGTTAGAAAAGCAAATTAAATCTTAAATACATTGAGAGGTGAAGAATACGATTCTTTGCCTTTTTGTGTTTTTATACCTCGGCTTAGTCACTGCAGGCAAGGAATGTCGGACCAGATTTGTCGGTGTGACTTTTATCAACGATTCAATCGGGAAATAGACCGACAAGCATTTTATATTTTATTCGCTCTTCCACATACTATTTTTTAAGCTATTTTTGTTGCCGAAGAAGAATAAACACTTACCCTATGAGTTTGAAGGCGTACCTGACAAGTAAAAATTTCTGGATGAGTATTTTGCTGGCTATTGCCATAACCATCATGCTGTTGCTGATTACCATGTTCGGATTGCGCATCTACACCAATCATGGCGAAGCGTATGCAGTACCCGATTTTTCGGGAATGTTGCTTGATCAGGCTAAAGAAAAAGTGGCCGAAGCTAAATTGGAATTCCAGGTTATGGATTCGGTTTACCTTGAGGAGGTAGAACCAGGAGCGGTAATTGATCAGGTTCCTGCCGCCGGATCGATGGTGAAGTATGGACGAACCATTTTCTTTACCATTTGTGCTACCAAGCCCGAACAGGTAGCCATGCCCAAACTAACTGATATTTCTTTCCGGCAGGCCATGAACCTGATGATGAGTTTTGGACTGAATGTTGGCAATGTGGATTATATCCCTTCTGAGTTTCCGAATTTGGTGCTGGAGCAAAAGCTTTACGGAAAACCGGTGGAAGAAGGAACTTTGGTTAATAAGGGAGCGAACATCGACTTAACCGTTGGGCAAAATCGCTTTGGCGAACGAACCGAAATCCCCAACTTAATCGGCGTACGCCTGGATCAGGCCTATGAATTAATTGCCGTGTCGTATCTGAATGTGGGAGCGGTGATCTACGACGATTCCTTCGAATCTGTTGCTGATAGCACCGAAGCCCGTGTTTGGCAGCAACGTCCTGAATCCATTCCCGGGGATATGATTGAACAGGGAAAATCAATCGATTTGTGGCTGACTGTCGATGAGGAGAAATTAGAACAAGCCAATGAAAAGGATTTGAATTAATGGTTGAAGATAAAAATATTGATTTAGGCGACGATTCAGAAGAGCTGGATGACCAGGTGATGTACGAGCATTACAAGTTGGAAGTTGACCCTGGGCAGAAAATGTTGCGGGTGGATAAATACTTGGTTAACCGGATTGATAACGCTTCACGGAGCCGGATTCAGGCTGCAGCCGATGCAGGTAACATCCTGGTGAACGGGCAGTCGGTTAAGTCGAACTACAAAGTAAAGCCCGGCGATGAAGTAGCTGTCATGATGGATTTTCCGCGGCGCGAGTTGAAAATCATCCCCGAAGACATTCCCCTGAATATCGTTTATGAAGATGATCAGTTGATCGTACTGAATAAGCAGCCTGGATTGGTTGTTCATCCCGGGCACGGAAATTACACCGGAACTTTGGTCAATGCGTTGGCTTATTATTACAAAGATTTACCGCTTTTCAACAGTGCCGATCCACGTCCCGGGCTGGTTCACCGGATTGATAAAAACACATCGGGCTTGATGGTGGTAGCCAAAACTGAACTGGCTAAAATCAAGCTTTCGCTTCAGTTTTTTGAAAAGACCACCAAGCGGCAATACGTAGCTTTGGTTTGGGGCAATCTGAAAGAGCCCAGCGGAACCATCGAGGGAAACATCGGACGAAGCCAGAAAGACCGGCAGGTTTTTACCGTTTATCCCGAAGGCGAATATGGAAAATCGGCAGTTACGCATTACAAGGTGTTGGAAGAACTGGGCTACGTCAATCTGGTGCAGTGCCAGTTGGAAACTGGGCGCACACACCAGATTCGGGTGCACATGAAATACCTCGGACATCCGCTTTTTAACGACGATACTTACGGAGGCAATCAGGTGTTGCGCGGCACAACCTTTGCCAAATACAAACAGTTTGTACACAATTGCTTTAAAATTTTGCCGCGTCAGGCGTTGCATGCCAAGACCCTTGGCTTTGTGCATCCGACAACCGGAGAGTCAATGCTTTTCGACTCGGAATTGCCCGAAGATATGAGCGAGGTAATTGAGAAATGGCGTGCTTATATCTCAAACAGAAACATTGAATAAACAAATTCCCGAATGAAAAAGAATATTGCAGTAGTCTATGGAGGCGATTCCTCCGAGTATGTTGTTTCTGTGGCGAGCAGTAAAAATGTATTGCAGTCTATTGATTCTGAATTGTTCCGGCCCTGGGCGGTGGAAATGAAGGGAGCCGAATGGAAAATGGTGGTCGATGGGCAGCAGGTGGCCGATATCAACAAACATGATTTCAGTGTTCAGTATCAGAATGAAACCATCCGGTTCGATTTTGCCTATATCACCATTCATGGCACTCCCGGCGAAGACGGCATTCTGCAAGGTTATTTCGATTTGATGAAAATTCCTTATTCGACCTGTGGCGTACAATCATCGGCCTTGACCTTTAACAAATATTTTTGCAGCAACTACCTGCGCAATTTCGATATCACCATGGCCAAGTCCGTCCGTCTAACCCAAGGGACGGACATTGATGTGGAAATGCTGGTGGAGGGACTGGGTCTGCCTGTTTTTGTCAAACCCAATGCTGGAGGATCGAGCTTTGGCATTACCAAAGTAAAAACAGCGAGTGAATTGAAAACGGCGATTGAAAGTGCATGGAAAGAAAGCCCGGAAGCCTTGGTTGAAGAATTTATTGAAGGATTGGAAATAACCAGCGGACTGGTGAAGATGAAGGACGAAGTTTTTGTGTTTCCGGTTACCGAAGTGGTGCCCAAAAATGAGTTTTTCGATTTCGAAGCCAAGTATACGAAAGGTGCCACCCTTGAAATTACTCCGGCACGCATTTCCGAAGAGCTGACAAAAACTTGCCAGCAGCTATCATCCAAAATTTACGATTTGTGCGACTGCAAGGGAATTGTCCGGGTCGACTATATTTTGAAAGACGGGAAGTTTTATTTTCTGGAGGTGAACACCACCCCCGGGATGACTGCAACAAGTTTTATTCCCCAGCAGATTGAAGCCATGGGGATGGAACTAAAAGACATCATAACCAAGCTTATTTCCGATAAAGTTTGTTGAAAACTATCGGTTCTAAATTAGCGAAAGGAGGCTGGAAAAGACTCCTTTTTTTATACCTTTAAAGTTCGTTTTTTAGAAAAATACCTTTCAAAAAGAGTTTGTAAATCAATACGTTTATATTTTAAGACATGGCCGCAGAGAGAAAAAGCAACCAGAAGAATTCCTCCGTTGAACAAATGAACGCGCAGTATGGGAAGTTGCCGCCCCAGGCAATTGATGTTGAGGAAGCTGTTTTGGGAGCCTTAATGTTGGAGCGGGATGCTTATGTGACAGTGGCCGATATTATTGATACGCCCAGCTTTTACAAAGACGAGCATAAAAAAATATTCGATGCCATAAAATACCTTTCGACCCATGAAAAACCGGTGGATTTGCTGATGGTCACCCAGCAGCTGAAAGACCAGGAACAATTGGATGCGGTTGGCGGCCCCTTGTATATTACCCAGCTAACCAGCCGTGTTGCCTCTGCCGCGCACATCGAATTTCATGCCCGGATTATTGCCCAAAAATACATTCAGCGGGAATTGATCCGCGTTTCATCCGAGATTCAGACCAGCGCCTACGATGATAACATGGATGTGGATGATCTGATTGATTTTTCGGAAACGGCACTTTTCAAGGTGGCCGAAGGAAACATCAAAAAGGAAACCCTTCCCATTAAGCCGCTTTTGAAGGAAGCCGCCCGACTAATCGAGGAAGCTTCGAAGCGGGAAGATGGACTGAGCGGGGTTCCCAGCGGATTCACCGCATTAGACCGCATTACCTCGGGCTGGCAAAAAACCGACCTGATCATTATCGCTGCCCGTCCTGCTATGGGTAAAACGGCATTCGTACTCTCCATGGCACGCAATATGGCTGTTGAGCATAAAAGCCCGGTAGCCGTTTTCTCGTTGGAGATGTCGTCGGTGCAGCTGGTCAATCGTTTGATTGCTGCGGAAACCGAGTTGGGATCTGAAAAAATTAAGAATGGCCATTTGGCCGACTGGGAGTGGGAGCATTTTAACCGGAAGCTGAATGTGCTGGAGGAGGCCCCCTTGTTTATTGATGATACTCCGGCCTTATCCATTTTCGAGTTTCGCGCCAAGTGCCGTCGTTTGAAGATGCAGCACAATATTGGCGTGGTGATTGTCGATTACCTGCAATTGATGACTGCCGGTGATGTCGGACGAGGCAGCCGTGAGCAGGAGGTGAGTATGATTTCGCGTTCGCTGAAAGCCATTGCCAAAGAACTTGATATCCCCATTCTGGCGCTGTCGCAGTTGAACCGTTCGGTCGAATCGCGCGAAGGAAAGCGCCCGCAGCTTTCCGACCTGCGCGAATCTGGTGCCATTGAGCAGGATGCCGACTTGGTGCTGTTTATCCACCGTCCGGAGTACTATGGAATTACAGAAGATGAAAACGGAAACTCGCTGATTGGCGTGGCCGAGATTATCATTGCTAAGCACCGGAATGGTTCGGTGGGCGATGTGCAGCTGGCTTTCAAAAAGCAAAACGTCAAATTTATGGATCTGGAAACGATCATTCCCGAAGAGATTGGCGGTGGCAACTTCGGCCAAACATTTGGCTCGAAAATGAATGATGATGCCGGACGTGTTGGGATGCCTGTAAATAGTGGTTTTGAATCCGAAAATACCCATTCGTATGGAACACCTAAATCGGACGATATTCCGTTCTAATGGGGTGAAAAAGTGTTTATTAATCCTGAGCTTTTTCTTCCTGATTCTTCAAAGCAGCCTGGCCGTTTACCTGCTGGTGCCGATGGATAAAGAACAAAAGAACCACCTCAAAGCTTACGGAATTGCTTACTGGACACTGGAGCAAGCCATTGAGGTTAAGTGGTTGCTCAACTACCGGGGCGGAAGTTTTCTGATTCCGTATTATGCCGAAATTGAAAATGAATGCTTGGTTCGCGGAGTGGGTGTAGAGAAGATTGCTGATGTGCAGTCACAATCTATTTTGACTGAAATTGCCCGGCCCGAAGTCAACCGGGATGCCATTAGCATGCAGAAGGCACCGAAAGTTGCGGTGTATTCGCCACCCAATAAGCTGCCATGGGACGATGCCGTAACCCTGGTACTTACCTATGCCGAAATTCCTTATACTATCATTTACGATGAAGAGATCCTGACTGATCAGTTGTCGGAGTACGACTGGCTGCACCTGCACCACGAAGATTTTACCGGACAGTTTGGGAAGTTTTTCCGCTCGTACCAGCACATGCCGTGGTACCAGGAAGAGGTGAACACCAACAAGAGCTTGGCCGAGCGGATGGGCTTTGCCAAAGTTTCGGAAATGAAGCTGGCCGTAACCAAGGAAATTCAGCGCTACATAGCACGCGGTGGTTTTTTGTTTGCCATGTGTGCCGCAACCGACACCTACGATATTGCACTGGCAGCCGATGGGGTTGATATATGTGAATCGATGTTTGATGGTGATCCGGCCGACCCGCACATGAACGAGAAGCTGGATTACGAGCACACCCTGGCTTTTCGCGACTTCAAGGTCGTGACAGACCCGTTTGAATATGAATTTTCAGATATTGACGTGTCCACCTCGCGGCAGGTGCCGCAGAACCAGGATTATTTTACCCTATTCGATTTTTCGGCCAAGTGGGATCCGGTACCTACCATGCTGACCCAAAATCATCAGCGAATCATTAAAGGGTTTATGGGCCAAACTACCGCGTTTAAACACCAGCTTGTAAAGCCAAACGTATTGGTGATGGGCGAAAATGAAGGGGCGGGAGAGGCCCGCTACATTCATGGCGAAATAGGGCAGGGCTTTTGGACCTTCTATGGAGGCCACGATCCTGAAGATTACCGCCACCTGGTCGGCGACCCACCAACCGATTTAAACCTGCATCCCAATTCTCCGGGCTACCGCCTCATTTTGAATAACATCCTTTTCCCGGCTGCCAAAAAGAAAAAACAGAAGACTTAGGAGGCGATGGTAGACCGTATTCAATGTTAATAGGTCAGAAATTTTTCTAGACAACTCCATGGCTCTTGGTAAGTACTCCATCGTTACTGTGGACAACTCCATGAAGACCGTGGAGTACTCCATCGTTTCCGTGGACAAGGTAAAAACTTCCATGGACAAGTCCACGGCTCTTGGTAAGTACTCCATCGTTATCATGGACAACTCCATGAAGACCGTGGAGTACTCCATCGTTTCCGTGGACAAGGTAAAAACTTTCATGGACAAGTCCACGGCTCTTGGTAAGTACTCCATCGTTATCATGGACAACTCCATGAAGACCGTGGAGTATTCCATCATTACCGTGGACAAGGTAAAAACTTCCATAGACAACTCCATGGCTCTTGGTAAGGTTTTCGCCTGACTGTTGGAGGTTGACGTGACTTGTTAAACTTTACTAATGAATTGATAGCATTGTCATACACAATTACTATCTTTTCGAAAAAATTAGCAATCCCCATGAGTATGTTATTGTTTTACTTGTTTCTGGCTTTGGGCATATCTTTTTTATGTTCCATTCTGGAAGCTGTTCTTCTTTCCGTCAATTTTTCGTTCATCTACTTAAAAGAGCAAGAAGGAAACCAGGCTGCCACAACGCTGAAAAATCTAAAAAATAAAATTGACCGTCCACTGGCAGCCATCCTCACCTTAAATACCATCGCCCATACCGTTGGTGCGGCGGGCGTAGGTGCCGAAGCTACTAACGTGTTTGGGGCAGCCTACTTTGGGATCATTTCAGCTGTGCTCACTATTCTAATATTGGTATTTTCTGAAATTATTCCCAAAACCATTGGGGCTCGTTTTTGGCGTGAGCTCTCCTTACCATCGGCCCGGATTATCCAGGTATTAATCGTCATTGCTTACCCCTTGGTATTGCTGACTGAATTCATCACCCGTGCCATTTCGAAAAATAAGCCAGAGCAATCGGTCAGTCGCGAAGAAGTAGCCATGCTGGCCTCGTTAGGATTGGACGAAGGGATTTTTAAGGAAACTGAAAGCAGGATTATCATCAACCTGATCCGGCTGCGGGATATCAAAGTAAAAGATATTATGACCCCGCGAACGGTTATGCTGGCTGCCCCGGAAACCATGACATTGGCTAATTTTTTTGGACAGGAAAGCTTTTTTCAATTTTCACGGATCCCGATCTACCAGGAAAGTATTGATAAAATTACTGGTTACGTGCTGAAACAGGATGTGATGGAAAAACTGGCTGCCGGCGCTACTGAAGATCTGCTTGAATCTCATAAAAGGGAAATTGTGGTTTGCTACGAAAACGTCACGGTGCCTGTGCTGTTTGAAAAACTGCTATTTAAAAAAGAGCACATCGCCCTAATCATTAACGAATATGGGGGAACGGAAGGATTGGTAACCATGGAAGACGTGCTGGAAACCATCTTGGGGTTGGAAATTACTGATGAAAAAGATATTCAAACCGATATGCAACAACTGGCCCGCGACCGCTGGGCTAAACGGACGAAAGATATGGATATACGGTAGTGATGATTGGTTATTAGTGATTGGTCATTGGTAAACCTACAGCCTACTATATAACTCATAGAAAACTTTCATCACCCAAGCTTATTTCTCCAACACATAAATGCCTGCCCCACCCTGGCTCTCCCTTTTCAAGCTACGCTTTATACACAAATATGATGGGTCACAAGAACGACTAAAGTTATCGGCCTCCCCGAGAAAAACGGGTTACCCCAACGGGGTTAAATATCATTAGCCCTTCCAATTTTATCGGAACAGGCAGGGTGTAGTGAAACGAAACCCGGGGTTGAATGGTGCGTAGATGGGCAAGGCGTAATCACAAGGTATTTTGAATACTCCCACGGCATGCCTGTCCGGCCTTTTTTGACGGACGCCGCATCGCAAAACGTTCGTTTATTCTCAATACTTCTTTATGCCGGACTTTTGAAAAGGTGTAAAATGAGCCTCCAAGCGGGCGAGCTTCGTTGGGCCTACGAGGATTTGGCTTTGGAAAACAAGGGAAGGAAACCGCGAAGGCACTGGCTAAGAAAACCCTGTTTGACGATCCTGTAGTCAGGATCGGAGTTGGTTTTCGGGGAGTGACTGATCCGTCGTTTTCCAGCCAAAGCATCGTCAGCCTTGATTTTTTTTGGTTCCTTTTTGGCATCAAGGCAAAAAAGGAACTGGGGTTTGGGGCAAAGCCCCACCGAAGTACATTCGGGTTTCGGAATGGCTTGGTTATTTTCTGACCCTTCCGTTCCGATGTTTATCGGAACACCTTCTCCCGAAGCGAGTTCGGGACAAGCTCTTTTACACGGGCCGGAAATCCAACCACCTGCGATGGTGCGAACTCCGGTGTCGCGGTTGTCGATCTACACTGCTTTCGCCTACCGGCGAAGTGCGGGGCTTAGCGGTTCTTTTAATAAATTAAAATTCATAAAAATCACAATAGGCACATAGAACACATAGAAAATAGGTGAATCATGTTGCTTATTGTTGGTTCCCGGCCTACTGAGACTTCTTCATCCAGTCATTAGCCATTTTGATGGCTGGATGCTCGCATCGCACGACTACTAAACACTGTTATTTGCTTCATGGGTCGCTCAACCCCGGGCTATTGCTTATTCTCCTCCGGAGAAATTCTTTGTGAATTCGTGTTTAATCCTTGATGTTTCCAGTCCATAACCCGATGTAAGTGTTTGGAATTTGGAATTTCAGTAATTGATTGTGACAAAAAAGGAGATCCGCAGACCTCCTTCACTCACTAACTAAAACTATATGAAAAAAACTAGAATCCGCCATCATCATAATCCATTTCGCGTGTGCCATCGCCACCATTTCGCTCCATTCTGAAATTGTTAATTTTGTAGCTCAAGGTTAAGGTAAGCACCTGCGATTCGCGCTCGCGCTTAAATACGTCATAAAAATCAACACCTGTCGAAGTCCGCTCAAATTTCATCGTTCCAAAAACGTCGCGCAAGCCTAAAGTAGCTGTGAGTTTATCTTTCATCAAGTCCTGACGATAAGCCAGGTTGGTAAAGAAAAAACTGGAGCTTTCGCCCTGTGCCGAGACTGATGGTCCTCGATAATATCCTGTCAACTGCAAACGCGACGAAGGACCGAACTTCACCGTTGTATTCAGCCGCCCGGTGTAGTTGGTACTTTCCCGGTCGATCGATTCGCCCAAAATCTCGCCTTCAATCCGATACCGGTAAAGCGAAAAACTGGTGTTAAAAATCAGCCAGTCGTTAATATTGATATTTCCCATAATTTCGGAACCCAGCGAATAGTCATTATTCAGGTTCTCGGTATTGATATAGAAAATGCCGTCATCGCCCAACTCGGTGACCTGGGTAATTAGATTGTTGGTTACGCGGTAAAAACCTTCGAGCGAGATAAAAGATTTGCCATAGCTTTTCATGACACCAACTTCATACGAATCGGTGTATTCCGGGTCCAACTCCGGATTACCGTACCGAATGGTGTACCGGTTGTAGTAGTTAGGAAATGGATCCAGATCACGTCCTCCTGGCCTGTTAATCCGCCGGCTGTAGCTGGTCATCAATTGCGTCTTGTTCAGGAATTCGTAGGATAAGTGCAAGGTTGGAAACACATCAAACCGGTTTAGTTCTGCCGGTTCATCCGCTTTTTCATGCTCAATGCTTCGATTCACATATTCGCCACGCAGCCCAAGCTGATACTTGAAATTTCCGAAATTACTGGCAAAGGTCGTGTATCCGGCAACAATATCGCGCTTGAAATGCTGCGAGCTCGAAAAATCAGGATTGTCAATGTATTGATTGGCGTCATTATCCCAGTCATTGAACGAATAATCCTCAAACTCCCGGTCAATCCGGCTCTGTAACCCCGCTTCAAAACGGCCTTCCTCGCCAACAGGCTTGGTGTAGTCCAATTCAATCCGGTACTCATCTTCATCTTCTTCTTCGATTGTTCGCACGCGGGCCAGGTAACCACCGGTTCGTTCGTAATTCGAATTGGCATAAAATTCATTTTCAAACTCATAATCATCGCCTACACTGTTGGAATAATAAAACAGGGCTTCGAGCTTGTGCGTTCCGTCTTCATTAAATTTTTGCTGAAAATTGAGGTTGGTATTCACGTAGGTTCCTTCGCGATTTGAGTTTTCAACTTCAACAGAATAAACATCGGTCCTTGCGGGTTCAGTGTATTCGTGCAGACGACCGTCTCCTCCACTTTTCCGTCCGTACTGACCGTAGGTTCCCGAAAGAGTCAGGGTAGCCAAATCTGTCAAATAAACATCGAGCCCTCCTTTAAAGCGATGACCGTTCCGCCCAAAATCCCGTGTTCCATCCGAATTTAAATACCTGGTCGTATCCTGCAAGTAGGTTTCGCGGTACTGATCTCCCGACCCGTAAAACGTCTCATCATTAAAGTCGGCGCCAAAAAACAAGTTCGTCTTTTGGGTTTTATAATTCAGCGTAAGGTCTGTTCGGTACTTATCGCGCGTTCCAACCATCGCATTAATAATCCCATTGAAACCGGACAACACATTCTTTTTCAAGACCACATTAATAATTCCGGCCATACCATCAGGGTCGTATTTGGCTGAAGGGTTGGTGATAATTTCGATATTTTCGATTACCGCCGCCGGCAATTGGCGTAAAGCATCGCTTCCCTCAATCACGCTGGGTTTGCCATCAATCAATACGGTAAAGCTTCCTGATCCACGCAAACTCACGTTCCCTTCAATATCGACTTCAATAGAGGGTGTATTCTCCAGCACGTCAACAGCCGTTCCACCTGCTGCATTGATATCCTGGCTGACATTGATAATTTTCTTGTCTATTTTATACTCAACCCGTGAACGGTCGGCCACCACGTTAACTGCGCCAATCTCCTGGGTGGAGGGCTCCAAGGCAATGGTTCCCAAATCAACCTGGCGATTGTTTGAATTGATTCGAATATTGTTGATCCTTGTTTTATTGAATCCAATAAAGTTGGCTTCTGCATAATAGGTTCCAAAATCCACTCCTTTAATCACAAATTCACCCTCACCATCAGTAATTCCACCTGAGATCAGCGATGAGTCTTCCGGGTTATAAATGGAAATGTTGGCATATTCCATGTTCTGTTTGGTTTCGGCGTCAATAATCTGCCCCCTGATGATCGCCGTCGCTTCAGGTGTATTTTGTGTTGTTTCCGGAGGCTGAGCCACAGCTGGTATAGTCAGTATCAAAAAAAATAAAAGAAGAATCCTTCCAAAATTCATGTTCTTGTGTTTATGAGTTACATGTTCTACGACAGAAAACGGATGGGATGGTTTAAAGACATCGAGCTGTTTTGTTGTTAATGTTTGTAAACGAGAAACCAAAGCCATGTGCTGGTTTCAGCGGATTGGCACCCCACAATTTTATTTTCAGATTGGAACTTCTTTTCGTTATCTTTGTCTTTGACAACTAATTTTTTATCAACTATTTTCTATTAAATCATTAACTATGACAAATTTTAAATTGAAAGCAAAAAGTGCTTTGATTGCTTTAATTCTCATCACATTCTCGGCATCGACGTTTGCCGGGAATAAAGCACCTAAAAAAGAAAAAGAAATTGGTATTCAGCTTTGGTCTGTTCGTGACGACATGGGTAAAGATGCCGCAGGAACAATTGCCAAGCTGGGCGAAATTGGCTATGCCTATGTTGAAGCTGCCGGATATAACGACGGCAAGTTTTATGGTATGGAACCTGCTGCCTTTAAAGCTTTGCTGAAAGAAAATGGCATGACCATGAAAGGTTCGCACACCGGGATGAACCTGCCGAAAGAAGGCGAATGGGATCAGGCCATGGACTGGTGGAAAACTTGTATTGAAGCACACAAAGCGGCGGGCGCCAAGTGGATCGTAAAACCCTCCATGGGGGGCGAATCATACGAGGATCTGGCTGTATTAAAACAATATTGCGACTACTACAACACGGTGGGCGAAATGTGTAACAAAGCCGGCATTCGCTTCGGATACCACAACCATGCTCATGAATTTGACACGGAATTGGAGGGAAACATCTTCTACGATTACTTGCTGCAAAACACTGATCCGGACAAAGTGATGTTTGAGTTGGATTTGTACTGGATTGCTGAAGGTGGTAAAAATGCCGTTGACTATTTCAAAAAATATCCCGGACGTTTTGAATTGTACCATGTAAAAGACGTGGAAGAGCTAGGGGCCAGTGGCAAAATGGATTTTGAACCTGCCTTTAAAATGGCCAAAAAGGCGGGTATGAAAGACTACATTGTTGAAGTAGAACGCTACAACTACGAGCCGCTGGTAAGTGTTGAAAAAAGCTTCGAGTTTTTAAACGATGCCAAGTACACCAAATAATTGAATTAAAGTTGATTCCAATGAAAGCTTCCTGAACGGCATTCAGGGAGCTTTTTTATGAGGTTTAATCGTGGCTAATCTTTTACTCCTTCGCCCCAAATTTTGGGTCAATCTTCAAAAAGTTGATGATGACGAAGCCAGGGATGGTACAGAGCATCACCCAAACAAAAAAGTATTGGTAGCCGATCTGCTCCTGGATCCAGCCACTGATCATACCCGGAAGCATCATGCCCAAGGCCATAAAACCCGTACACAATGCGTAGTGTGCCGTTTTGTGCTTTCCTTCCGAAAGGTAAATCATAAAAAGCATGTAAGCGGTAAATCCAAATCCATAACCAAACTGCTCCACAACTACTGCAGCCGTAACAATTCCGAGGTTCTGTGTCTGTACAAAAGCCAGAAAAACATACACCAGGTTGGGCAGGTTCATGGCCAATACCATCGGCCACAACCAGGTTTTAATGCCATGCCGGGAAACCGCAATACCGCCCAAAATTCCGCCCAGAGTAAGCGCTATAATTCCCGATGTCCCGTATACAAAGCCGATGTTGCTAGTGGTCAATGCCAATCCGCCTTCTGAAAGTTCATCCAGCAAAAACGGCGAGGCCAGTTTGACCAGCTGAGCTTCACCCAAACGAAAAACAAGGATAAATACCAGCGCCACGCCAATACCTTCCTTTTTAAAAAAAGACGTGAACGTCTCCCAAAACTTGGCCAATGCTTCTTCCACAGTTTGGTGTTCATGCTTCACATCAGTTGTTGGATAGGGTAAGATAAACAGGTGCCACAAACTAAAAGCGGCAAAAAGCGCTGCGAAAATGAAAAACGTAATACTCCAGGCCCACGAGGTACTTTCGGCAATGGTCTCCATGTGCCCGGCCAGAATCACCAGCGGACCTTGTCCTGCCAACATGGCTAAGCGGTAAAAAGTATTTCGGATACCCACAAAGAATGCCTGGTCGTGTTTCGCGAGTCCGAGCATGTAAAAACCATCGGCGGCAATATCGTGGGTGGCCGAGCTGAAAGCCATCAACCAAAGAAAAGCCAGGCTATATTGAAAAAAATTGCTCATCGGCAAGGTGAACGCCACGCAAGCCAGCGACACCCCCACGAGCAACTGCATACCGATAATCCAAAACCGTTTGGTGCGCAGGTTATCTACGATTGGGCTCCAAATGGGTTTGATAACCCAGGGCAGATACAGCCAACTGGTGTACAGCGCAATATCGGTGTTCGAAATATCGAGCCGTTTGTACATGATCACCGAAACGGTCATCACCAAAACATAAGGCAGTCCTTCGGCAAAATAAAGTGAGGGAATCCAAGCCCAGGCATTACGTGTAGTAGGTTTTTTCATCCGTTTAGTAGATTTCTGCATGAGCCCGTTAAAATAGTAATTTTTATTGGCTTTTTCTGTACCAGCTACCTGAGGTTCATGCTAATTCGAACCCCAATTTGCCGGTTGTTCCAATCCTGATAACCAATAGTTACTTCGAGGTCAAACAGCAGAAAAATATCGTTCAATCCGTAGCCCACCTCAAGGTAATTTGAAACCGACTCGCTGGTCAGATAGCTAACTTTTAGCTTCTCCCTGATCAACTTACCTTTTAGCATTGGCAAGTGTTTCAGGAGAAAACGGTCCATATCCAAATGAGCATGGGCTTCAACATAGTGGCGTTTGCTATAGAGTTGGTAATAGTTGGGTAATGCAAATTGATTATCGGTACTGGAAAGTGTTAAAACCTGATCATTCGAATTAAAGAACGTATAATCTTCCACAAACAGCTTGTCATCGTTTAGGTATTTCGCACTTGTCACAACGTAGCGTAAATAATCATTGAAGCCCACACGCACTTCCTGTCTGATACCCAGTTTCAGCAAATCGTAATTGATATCACTTCCAAGCAGCTTATTAACACCTTTATCATATCGAAGCACAAATGTTGGAAAATCGCTTGATGCCGGATATTTTACCCGATCACGAATCCGATAACGTTGACGCGGGGTATAAGCTAGTTCCACCATTGCTTTAACTGCAGCACTTTCATGGAGAATAATCAGTTCTTGATCTCCAAGTACCGGGATGTTAGGAGTATATTCTTTATTATTGAAGTCAATGCCCGTGTAACTGCTGTGGTTTTGCACCGGAGACCGATTTGCATAGCCGACTGCGACCTCCAGATTCAATCCGTTAACCAACTCACTTCCTCCCTGAAATCCGAGGTATTTTTTCTCATAAAATTTCTGGAAGTTTTCTTCAAACAAGAGGGTGTACAAATCATTTTCGAAGATGCTGATTCCTGCTGATCCTTTAAAATCTTCCAAATTTTTCCCAACGTGTAATGCGATCCATTGCTGTTTAATCCCATTAATCCGATACCGAGAGGACAACTCAGCATACAGTTTTTTTCTTGCAAACCCGTAGGAGGCTGATGAATTGATGTTGAAATGATGACCCAAGGTGTCGGTTAAGGTGAATGAAAACGGGAGGGAGTACTTCCAGCCGTCAATAGTATTAAAAGAGAGGCCCGTTAGGTTGATTACCCCTGGTATTGCAAATTGCGACTGATATCCCACACTATCGGCCCCGTACCGATAGGTTCTCCCCATTACCAAATCGGTAATTTTAAACTTCTGATGAACATCACGGATAGAATCCTGGTATTCAGGTGTGCTGTAGAGAGTCACTAGCGAATCCTTTTTCCCAAACTCATTCACTTCATCCCCGGTGAGCGGAATTGGGCGAAGTTGCGCCCAATAGGCCGAATCATTTTGTATAGCCGAATGATCTACTTTTACCCTCTCCGGAATTTCAAGTGCCTCCGGAGGAAGCGTACGTTCAGTTTCCTTTTCTATAAGACGTTCCAGTTTATACATCTCCCGGGTTGAAAGGTCTTCTTTTTGAAGCAAGGCATCAATTCTTTCCTGACTTTGAGAACGGGGTGTTTCTTCTTGTTTTGTGGCAGAGCGTTGTGTTTGCAAGGAATCGAGTACGTTGGCTTCCTCCTCATCATTTGCCAGTTGCTGATCAAAAAGTGAATGATCAAGCCCATCATTCAAGGTAACTTCGTACTCAGAAAAGGAAGCCACATAGTTGTACTTCAAGCCAAAGCCAAATGCACTTACATCCATCTCAAAATCGAGGCTGGTTGGCATCCAGGTGTTATTTTCAACCAAGCCATACAAGTGGCGCATACTCACCTCCATCATAGGCATGGAAAACCGAAGGTCGGCCGAGTGAATGTTCCAATAGCCATCGACAATGTTGATGATTCCGCTGAAAGTTCCTTGCCCGTTTGCTTTAGGAATCACCTTAATTTGATTGATCAATTTGTTCTGGTCTTCGAAGACACCAACCAATTCGAACCGATACATTTTTAGTGCATTGCGTCCCACAGGCGAAACAATACCATAGTCCGAAACATTATACAAGTTGGTGGTAATCATCTGCATGGGATTGGTACTATGATCATCTCCTGTAGTTCGCATGGAAATTACCTGTTGCTCCAGTTTGTCAGGCAGCTCAAAATGTATTTTGTTGAGCGATTCCATGACAAAAGGCTTATCTTTTTCAATGCCTTCCTTCTCCATTTTCTTTTTGAACAGACGGGGAATTTTATACATTACGCCGGCACCTTTCAGGTAAAGCATGCTTTTATATTCGGCCACTTGTTTGTTGTAATAAGGAGCCATGGCAATAGCATGTCGCATAACATAGTAGGCTGGATCTTCTCCCGACGCCAGAACTTTTATTTCTTTTATTTGAATGTTTTGGGGATGCATCGTGAGGTGAATGGTCTGCATGCTGTCGTCAATAGCATATCGCTGCGTGATTGTTTTGTAACCGATATATTGAAAAAGGGCTTCCCACTCTCCATGCGGAAGTTTCAATTCAAATTCCCCTTCTATATTTGACGTAGTACCGGTTTTCAAAGCCGGTACGTAAATATTGACATAAGCGATGGGGTTCTTATCGCTATCGGTAAGGGTACCTTTTATACCCTGGGCATTCACCAAGATTGTAATAAAAAGGAAAAACGATAGTAAAGTTGGTTTCATTTGTAAAGGACGATTGTTCAGATACCAAATTTAATGCAACCATTTAAATATTTTGTGTTAAATGACATTAAATAATATTAAAAAGAAACACGAAAGTTTACTGGGTTAATAGCATTTCGTCAACTCAGCACCCTTAAAATAGTGATTTAAAATGGATCGATAGTCGTATCCTTTTTCGCCCATGACGGCAGCGCCAATCTGGCAAAGGCCAACCCCGTGTCCCCAGCCGGCGCCGGTCAGTTCAAATTGATTTGGAATTCCTTCCTGTACGTTATGATAATCGACAACAAAGGCAGAACTGTACAAGTGCGATTCGGATAAAGCGCGGCGGATTTCCAACTCTTTGCCGATAATCATCGTCTTTTTAAGGCCAACGATTCTCAGCTTGATCAGGCGTGAGGAGTACCCTCTCTCAACGGGCTCCAAACGAATGATTTGTCCAAAGTCGATGCCTGTTTTTTTGAACAGCAGGGCGGAAAGTTGCTCCTGCGTATAACTCACTTTCCAGCGATAAAAATCGGTGGTTGCCTGGTCAAAATCAGGTAGTACCTGCGATAGAACCTGTTGATCGGAGGTGTTGCAAAACGCATGGGGACTACTCCGGATCCATTTTTCAGCTTCATCTTCCTGCCTCAGGTCCATGCCGGTGGTTTCGCCATCCTCCGAGTCAAGCACGTTTGTGAGATAGCTGTGATCAATCGGCTCCCATACGTTCTCAAAATTCTCGGACATGCCACCGCAGCATTTTGAAAAACGGGCATCGCAAATTTCATCGCCGACCATCAAAACTTCGCCAAGGGTTTCGTCTATCGCCCGACTGGCTTTCTCATTGATAATTTTGGTGATTCCCTGGTAGCGCTGACAGTGATCATCGGAACACACATCAAAATGGTGGTGGTCTTCACGATCGTACCAGCGGATCAATTCCCCCTCGACTTGCGTCACTGCCTGATCATTGGTTGACCCGGATTTTAGTTGCTCGCTTTTATTGATTTGCGCCAATAGCCAACTTCGCGAAATCACCGCGTGGGCTTTCAACAAATCAGGTGAACTGGTGGCACTCATCTCGGAAGAAATAACCGAGCGCAAGTATTCTTCGAGCAAAACCAGATTGATGGCGCGCACTTTTTCATCTTCCACAATCAGCTTCAAATCACCCCGAAAGCGTTGGTTCTCCTTTTGCTCCCAGTGAAAATCGATGCCAATGGTCACCCCTTCCAGCAAAAAAGAGTCCTCACCCGAACTCGCCTGAAAAACAAACTCGGGGGCTTTCATTTGTTGGCCGGAGCCGGAGGTGATCAAAATCTCACCATCTGAAAGCTCCGCCTGAAGGCGGGAGCCATGAGTTCTCTCGCTGGAGCTGTAATGTCCGTTCAGTTCAAACGTGATACCTTTGCCGGCTAAAATGCCGACTTGAATTTCGGGTTGTCTGTTCATAGCTTCAATTTTATTCGATCTTTCAGTTTCTCAAACGAACGGTCATCAATAGATACTTGCCCGTAAATATCGGTTAAATCATCCTGTGTCAGTTTGTCAAAATCTTCTTTCCGCGGAAGAATGACCAGTCCCGCCATTTCGACCGAGGCCGGACTGATCAGAATTTGTTCCGTTCCTTCGGCATAAAATTGTTGTGGTCGTTGCCGTTGGCGCGGGAAAAGCACCACCGTCCACTGTCCGTTTTGGTAGCGCGACAAGATATTCATCATGGGTTCGCTCTCGTCCGGGCACCTGGTCATCAAACCCAGCACTGCTTCAATAACATGAATTAATTCCTTTTTAGAAGTGGATGTCAGACAGATGAGCTTACGCAGGTACTTCTTCCCAAGCGCAGTGATGCTGGTTTGTTTATTCTGAAAAAGGGGCTCACCCCATTTTTCAAGCACTTGTTTAATTTCCACATCAAGCGGCATTTGGTCTTTGTTTCCTGCCTGAAAATGGAAATGATCGGGAGCAGAAGCACCACATTTCGGGCCGTTATAAAAGATCGTGAATCCGGGCAATGCGTTGCTTAGAGTCATCAGTTCAGTCAGGTAAGGCGCGATTTCCTGTGGAAGATGCTTATTTGCGGAAATGATGAGGTGTTCGGTAAAAATGGGAAACGGATTGATCAGGATGGTGTAATCGCTGCCAAAAGAAACTCCGCGTTGCTCTGCCGGCTGATTGGTTTGACATAAAAAACAGGCTCGTTGTGCGATGGAGTTGGTATCGGTTTTGGCCGCCGACGAACGGATCCGCTCCGGGTTGTACTGGGCAAGTATTTTGAATCCGTCAAACTCAAATGATTTCGACTCCACTTTTCTCAACCCAAGATAATTGATCCTGGCAAGTTCCCAATCCTGCTTTTGTTGCTCAATCAATTCATTTATTGATATTTCAAGCTTGCTCTCAATCATTATTCTTCCTTCTGTTTCTATCACTTACACCCGGTTATCTTCTTTGGTTTTTCATCATCCGTGCTTTCAACTCAAAGGTTCGCAGGCTGTCTTTGTATGCGTTGTGCGCATTTTGTTTCGCAATATCCAGCGAGGCATCCGAGTTGTCTTCCCAGCGCCGGCAACGGTAAATGGCGTGATAAATACGCCCAATCTTCCAGGTTCGCGAAATGGCCAGCCCAACAGCATAGTCCTCTCCATAGCTGGTATTTGGGATTCGGATTTCGCGCAATACCGGCGTATAAAAGGCTCGTGGTGCACCCAACCCATTAATGCGAAGTGCATTGTTTGGGCCATTCTCCGGAGTCCATTCCTGGTGGTCAATTAAGCCCGGTGGAATTTCGTCCAGCTTGAAGTTGCACATTTGGTACGAACCAATGACCATGGCGCATTGCTCTTCATGAAATTTGTTGACGATTTGCTGCAGCGTGGTGTCATCAAAATATAAATCATCACTGTCTAGCTGAACGGCGAATTGCCCGCACTTTTCATGAAATACCGCCTCATTCCAGCATCCGCCAATACCCAGGTCGGTGGCTTCCGGAATCAAATGGATCAATCGTTCATCCGAATAATTACGCAGTAGTTGGGTCGTTCCGTCGGTTGAATAATTATCCACCACAATCAGGTTGAAGGAAAAATTTGTTTTTTGCGAAAGAACTGAATCCACCGCATCCCTGATCGTTTTAATCCGGTTGCGAACCGGAATCACCACCGAAGCTTCTACCGGAAAGCCGCTCGAAAAATTAACTGATTGAAAATGCGGCTCAAGGAATCCGCCAATTTTCCGAAGGTGATCAGTACAGGCCTGTTCCATTTCGATTTGCTTTTCGCGGGCACTACCACTTACGTAGTCAAACTGCTTTTCGCCCGACTGCCGTGTGTCAGTTTCCGTCATGCAGAACAGAAACTCCGGGATACGAAGAATTTCGCCCATTCGCGCAGCCAGCAGACGCAGGGCATAAAAACCGGCATGCTGGTAGTCTGGGTGTTTTTCTGAAACAAACGTTTCCAGCACCTCTCGCCGGAATAGTTGCACAGGACCGAAATTGAAGTCATCGCGCAAACTTCCTTGTTGGTAATCAATCACCGGATGATTGGCGCGGACATCGGCCTTCAGTTCAAAATAATCAGCGTAGAGCATACTTGCCCGGCTCGAATTCGCCAGTTGAATCATCCGTTCCAAACCAAATTGGGCCACCCCCAGCGATGTTGGATGTAAAGCAATCATGACAAAACCAGCAGTCGCTTTTTGGGCTATCAACTCCATGCTTTTTTTGGCATTCGGATGATCGACCAAAAGCGTTTCGGCTCCTTCCAACTCAACAGCACTGTTGTTTAACACAAATACAGATTGAACCCGCATTGAAAGTTTCAACTGGCTGATGGTCTGCTGTGTTTCCTGCTTTCCGCAGAAGGTGATAAAGCAATCGATTTTTTGATTCATGAATCAGAGTTTTATAATCACGGGATCTGAAATTTCGCTTTCGTTGTGGAGCCGGTCGAGCGCCGACACCCGGAATTCATATTCTATTTTGTTGGTTCGTTTATTTAGGCTAAGTTTCGTTTCCTTCGTAATCAGACTGATGAATCGTGTATCATTCGGGTTGAAAACTTCACCCACTTTATTCTTATAAATAATGTAGCGGACGGCTTTATCCAGTTCATTTTCCGTTTTATCCGGTTTCCATTTCAACACTTTGCCCCACCCTTTTTTTACCTTGCGAGGCGTTGCTGGCGGCTGATTATCAATCCATGGCATTTCCGGAACCAGTGCCGGATGAGCGTATAATTTGGTCTCAAGCGTATCCTGAAACCCGATAATGTCGCGGTAGAAATGTTTGGCGCTGTAAAAGGCACTACCTTTGATTTCCGGTATTCTTCTGGTCAGACGGATTTGATCAGGAAGCTGACTGCTCTGCCTCCACTCCAGAATGCTCGAAGCCGGATCGCACTTATATACAGAATGACCAATATACAAGGCCCGATCGTAAGTGTGCTGTTTCCACCAATGCGATAAGGTTTCAAAATTAGCGGCCGGAAACCCGATGTGCCAATAAAGCTGGGGCATCAGGTAGTCGAGCCAACCATTTTCCATCCACTTTCGGACATCGGCATATAGGTGATCATAGTTTGTATTTCCGGCTGACGTCAACGAACCACGTTCATCATCAGCAATGTTTCGCCATACACCAAAAGGGCTGATTCCAAATTTCACCCAAGGCTTAACCGATTTAATAGCTTGGCTAAGCTTTTCAATCGTCAGATCAACATTCTCCCGCCGCCAGTCGTCCAGCTGTTCATCGGCATAGCCCCGTCGGTATTTTTTAAACGACAAAGTATCAGGAAAGGCTTCTCCAATGATCGGATAGGGATAGAAATAATCATCGAAGTGAACAGCATCAATATCATAGCGCCGAACTACGTCAATCACAACATCAGTAATAAACTGCCGTGTTTCAGGCAAACCCGGATCAAAATAAAGTGAATTGCCGTATTTGACGACCCAGTCTTCATGTTGAAAAGCGACGTGGTCAGCCGATAATGGTTCATCAAATTTCAAAGCTACCCGAAACGGATTAAACCAGGCATGAAATTCCATGTTTCGTTTGTGGCATTCGTCAATCCAAAACTGCAAAGGATCATATCCCGGATCTTTTCCTGGCTTACCAGTCAGGTAACGTGACCATGGCTCCATAGCTGAAGGATAAAAGGTGTCCGCCGATGGCCGAATCTGAAAAATCACAGCGTTCATGCCAATTTGCTGAAGTTTATTTAGTAAAACATGAGCCTCTTGCTGTTGACGGGCAATGCTCAATCCAGATTTCGAGGGCCAATCGATATTGGAAACCGTAGCAACCCACACCGCCCTGAACTCCCTTTTTGGATTTTGCTGCGAAAAGCCATTCAGCGAAAATAATAGCAATACCAAACACAGTTTTGAACACATAGGCCAAAATTTAATTCGATTAGTTTGAACTATAAAATTAGGGCTATTCTGCAAATTATAACACTGAATTTGTCATCAATCTTCTTTAACCTGAATGCAGCTCTTCAGCCCTCGAACACAAAGCGCTGCTCATGAGCAAATTGAACTTCATGGGCTTTACGCAGAATTCATTTCAGTTTCATCCGATACCCCCTGTTTAAACAAATACAGCTCCTTTTTTATTCTTTTACCCCTTGGTTTTTCGTCCTTAGGCATCCACATTAAACACAAAATTTGCAAACATCGGTCAGGCACAGTCCCAAGCAGAGAAACCCAAACTACTGACTGGTGCTCATTCCTGTTTTAACTCGTTGTTAAGAACTCCAATTCTGGTCGGATTATTCAAAAATATCTTTGCACATCTTTTGTTTTTTTTGATACCTTTGAGCCGAAATCGAAATGTGCTTGTTCAGGCTTTTGTTTGTGGCAAGTATGTTAGTAGTAAACTGGGAATTAGCTGTCTTTCGGGACAGTACACCACAATTTCCAGCTGCTCATGGTTTATTAGGTTTAGTTGGTTTAGGTTAGTTCCCCGAGAGATCGGGGCGGAAAAGGCAGTCAGAGGACTGCCTTTTTTTATTGTTTATCCATAAAATACCCATTGGTGACCCGAAGCTCCAAAACAATCCAAATAAAGGCGACCGGCGCCCATAAAGCGCCTGCAATCGCTCCGAAAATAATACCCCCTCCCGTCAGAATGGCTATTGATACAATAAGTGAAATCATTTGCTTCGCTAATTTTAAAACCTAGTCTGATTTTTCAAGTTCGGTCAACAACCTATCTGTGAGGTTTCGAACATAGGCATCCTCGTGCTTCGACAGGCCTTCCAAAGCGAACATGACTTGTTGGTCTTGGAGGTGTTTCGGACGGATTAAGCGATAAATCAGGTTCAGGGAGCCAATGCTGAGCTGTTTCTCCTGGAAAAAGGTTAACAACTTGAGGGCTGCCTCCCCAGTTGCATCACCCGATTCAATCAATTTCCAGATAATCGTATTTTTCTTTTCTGTTGATAGGCCAGGCATCATTCCAACCAACTATTTTTGAAGGGAAGGATCTTTTAATCCGGATAGCTGGAAATACTGAAGCGCTTGATCTGAGATCTCAACGGTATCAGACTGGATGTACTGAATCAACACTTCGGTTAAAACTTAGTTATTTGTCTGATATGCAGCAAAATAACTGATTATTTATTTGTTTAAAACCGCAGGGATTTGTATATTTAAAGTATTAATTACCAGTTAATTACTTTAATTATGGCCACCCCTGCGATTTATGTTGTTTATTCAAAAATTGTTTTTGATGCTTCATCTGTTTCTAAAATAAGGCTCAATAAATGCAGACGAGATTTTATGATTGAGATTTTCATGCTATACCTGACTATCCCTTCACGGATTAACTTTCTCCAGCTAGGCCGATACAGCCGTTTTGGCGAACAACGCTTCCGTCGCCAATTCGAGGGCCGGGTTGACTTCTTTGGCTTTAATAAAGCTTTATCAATGCCTTGGATTGGAAGTCGTACCGCTGTTGCCTTCGATCCCAGCTTTATCCATAAATCAGGTAAGCATACTCCTGGTATTGGCTACTTTTGGTCGGGTTGTGCCGGCAGGGCACTGCGTGGGATTGAAATCCTTGGACTTTCGGTAATCGATGCAGACACCAGATTAAGTTTTCATTTGGATGCTGTACAAACGCCTCCGACAAACTATCTACAGGATAACGACCTTTCGGTAATCGATTGGTATGCAGGGATTGTTAAGGAATACTTGAAACAGATATTGTCCATTACCAAATATGTTGTTGCAGATGCGTATTTTTCCAAGAAAAACTTCGTCGAAAAGATCCTGCAATGTTCCCTTCACCTGATAAGCAAACTCCGCGATGATGCGGACTTGGCCTATCTTTCAATACAACCTAAAACTGGAAAGAAAGGCAGACCAGCCAAATATGGGGGAAAAGTTGATGCCAGAAACTTGGACCCCGAACACTTCAATCTAGTCGAGAACAACAAAGGAACAATAGCATACTCTGGAATTGTATATTCCAAAGCTCTTGGCCTGAATATTTTGCTGGTTGTCGAACAGTTCCTGATAAAAGGAAAAACAACCTACCGCCTTTTGTTCTCAACAGATACAAAGCAAGCCCCAATTGATGTAATCGATATTTATCACACCCGGTTCCAAATAGAATTTGGATTCAGGGATGCCAAGCAATTCGCTGGCCTTGAAAACTCACAGGCAAGAAGTGGAAATAAGCTCAACTTTCATTTCAACACGGCATTGACAACAGTAAATATTGCCAAGATAATGCAACTGTGCAATCCCCAAACAAGAGAAAACTCATTTTCTATGTCAACATACAAGATACTGTTTCACAATACGTTGTTCTTATCGCGATTTTTCCGCCTGTCCGCTATTAACCCGAACTCAATCAAAAATCGTCAACATGTCAATGAACTATTGTTTTTCGGCACTATGGCCGCTTAATTTTTAATGTTTTTTGAACGAACTATTGTTTGCATATTCCAAACGGGAAATGTAGACGAGACTTGAAGCCTGTTGATAAGGCCGCATGTGTATGTCCAAAAGTACAGAACCTACATTGATTTACTTACGTTACACACAACATATCCTCAAGTTTATCAATTTCATTTTCGTCGATTTATCGTATTATTATTTTATCCATAAATCCTTTTTAAGATAAATCATATCAATAAGTTGTATGTCGCCCTCGAAAATAGGGTGGTCGTAATTGTCAGTAAAAAAATTCTTTAATCGATGTGATATTTTGAATCCGCAATTTTCATAAAACGATAAAATTGCTGGGATATCGCCGGTTCCAACCTGCATTGTTTCATAGTCATTTTTGTAAAAATCAGAAATATATCTTATCAATGCTTTGCCATATCCTTTGCCCTGATATTTCTCATATGTTGCTATGTTTTTCAATTCGCAGTTTTCTTTATCTATTTCTGCAACAACACAGACAGTCTTAACTTCATCATCGAAAAGTGCAAACATATCGCCACCTTCCAAATATCTGTCTATCATATTCTCTGACTCGTCGGCTAATAGCAATAAATCAAGGTATTGTTTTTTATTCTCGGTAATTTTCTCTATTCTCATTATACCTAAATACTCTTAAGAAGAAATTTTGCAATCTATGTCTCTGTTTTGTGGGTTGTACTTTTTTTATCCAATATATCAAACTTATTCCAGCAATTATCATCGAAATAATCAACATCTCAATTGAACCCAAATATAAATTAAATCTCTCAGGTTCTGTCAATCTCAAATTGGTAGTCGAATCAATGTGCATACTTCCAAACATAACCACCATCCAACCGAAATGAAGTGCCCAGGAGTATCCAATGTGCCCAGTTTGAAAAATCAGACTATTCCTTACAAATCCAACAAGAAATAAGGCGGTTAAAGTTGAAATCCCTATTATTCCCTTGTCATTAAAAATCCACTTATAAAAAGCAAAATGTATCAAAGCAAAGAAGACGGCTAATCCAACTGAAGCAAAAATTGGCTTAATTTTTATTCTATCAACTAATGAAAATAGTAAAATTGCTCCGATAACAATCTCCTCATTAAGAATATAAAAAACATCATGATAATAATCTCGCCAATTTGTAAAACTAATCTGTATATTGTGCTTATTAGCAATATATTTCATTATCAACAAAGCACAAATCGCAACTAATCCTGACAGGATTATGGATTTAAGTATTGTTTTTAAATCCAATTCTAATCCAATGTGTTTTAGAGAATCAGTATCCCAAATTAAATAGCTAAAAAAGATAATTAACAATGAACCTACTGACGAATTCCACCATCCACCCAAAAAGGAGTATGAAAAAAATCCATAAGATAATCCTAATAATGTAAATAATATTATACTTTTTAGTCTTCGTATCATGCTGGTAGAATGTTTTTTGCGTATAGCCCACAACGTTGATTGTATGTTGTCGTACAGATTACGAAGCGATTTCCTATCAATTTATACCACCTTTTTTTACGAGCCAAAAACCTTCGAAAATCAATGAAACTCGCATGCACTATACCATGTGTTGAACTAAATCCGCCTCTGGCGGACAGCCGGAACCAAAGTTATTGATTATTGGTAAATTGGGGCCATGTTTCACATTTAAATATCAACATCATGAAAAAAAAGAAATGAACCTACATTAGTTGAGAAAGCTATCCAAACCATTGATGGGTTTGAGAAAGTGTACAAACTGTTGCATCAGCAGGTTATCCTCCGCGGACAAAGCCGCAGTACCCTGGAGAACCACATCCGGCGTATTGCACAAATCTCGCTTCATTTTGGGCGTTTGCCTGAGCAGGTTTCCGACGATGAGATTAACGAGTACCTTTCTTCGCTGGCCTTGTCGGCCAAATCCCCTTCACGCAGTAATTTTAAACATGCCGTTTATGGTTTGCGGTACTATTTCCGGCTGCTTGGCAACAACAAACGGGCCATCTCCCTGCCCTCGCTGAAAGGGGACACCCGCCTGCCGGTGATCCTGAACCGTTCGGAACTACGGGAACTGTTCAGTGCGCCAACACTTCTGAAGCACCGAATCGTGCTCACGCTGATTTATTCTGCCGGGCTGCGGGGCCAAGAAGTAATCAACCTGAAACTGTCGGACATCGACTTTGAACGCAAAACCATCCACATCCGGCAAAGCAAGTACAAGAAGGACCGGATCGTCCCGCTTTCCCGGTACATGGGCCAGGGGTTAAAAAAGTACATCGCAGCGGAAAATCCGCACGTGTGGCTGTTTAACGGGAAAGAACCCGATGGCCGTTACAGTGTGCGCGGCCTTTCGTGGGTGATGCGCGAAACGCTGAAAAAGACTTCAATCAAAAAACAGGTCAACCTGCACGCGCTGCGGCACACCTACGCCACCCATTTGCTGGAGGAAGGACTGAACATTGTGACCTCGAAAGACCTGTTGGGGCACTCCGAAATCGCCACGACCATGATTTACCTGCACCTGGCCCAATGTCCTTGGACTAAGCCGCACAGCCCGCTGGACACCCTGTACGACAAGAAGAAATGAGCCGGACCGGGTTTGAACTGGCGGGTGCAATCCAAAAGTTTGGCCGGCAGTTTACTGAAAAGTATCGCCCCAACGCTTATCATCAGCGTATACTGCATGCTTTATCGGTTTGCCGGACTTCGGCTTTGGGCGGCCATAAAGAAGCCTGCGACTGCTGCGGGCAGATCCGTATCAGCTATAACAGTTGCCGCAACCGTCACTGTCCGAAGTGTCAAAGTTCAAAGCAGGCAGCCTGGGTGGAAGATTTGCTGGAAACGACCCTTCCGGTCAAGCATTACCATATTGTGTTTACCGTTCCGCACCAACTCAACACGATTTGTATGCAGGATAGCCAATGGTTTTACGGGCGGCTGTTTTCATCGGTGTGGGAAACCCTGCGGCAGTTTGGCTACACACGTTTTGGTGTTGAAACCGGGGCGGTGTGCGTACTTCACACCTGGGGGCAGAACCTGAGTTTTCACCCGCACATCCATTGCCTTGTTCCCGCAGCCGGAGAAACAGTTTCGGGGGCTATGAAACCCGTTGGCAGCAGCGGGAAGTTTCTTTACCCCGTTAAACAGCTCAGCCTGGTTTTCCGGGCCAAGCTGATGGAGAGCATCGAAAGGGAACTCAAAAAAAAGGGGCTGTCAGAAAAGTACCGTCCATTGATCAAGGCCGCATGGAGCAAGCCCTGGTCGGTGCATTGTGAACCCTCGCTGGGCAAAGCCGAACAGGTGATCAAATACCTGGGGCAGTACACGCACCGGGTAGCCATCACCAACCAGCGAATCACCGCAATAAATGACAAGACCGTGACCTTTATGCACAAGGATTATGCAGACCGGGCCAAACAAAAGCCGGTAACACTCGACGGAGTTGAGTTCTTAAGAAGGTTTTCCCAGCATATTTTGCCGCACCGCTTTGTGAAGATTCGGCGCTATGGTATTTACAGCAGTCGGGCCAGGGCACTGCGCAACAAACAAAACCCAAAGATGGAGGTCAGCCTGAAGCCCAAAGAAAGCCCGCAGGAGCGGATTAAACGGCTCACCGGATTTGATGTGTACCGGTGCCCGTTCTGCAAACAAGGCACCATGCTCCGTATCGAAGAACTGCCGCGGGTACGCTCGCCATCAGACTTTTATGCCCAGAACACTGCCTGGCACTTGTAATTTTTTACCGTCCCAAACCAGTCTGTACATTTAAGCAGACAGGAATTGTATTATCCAAACCAAGCGAAAACCGGCGAAAACCCAACATCTGTTGGGAACCGAAGCCATAAAGGAAGAGCAAAATGAAAAAACCAGCCGACCCGGTTCGTACTGTGGCCAGAAATCTGTCCTGAAAAAGCAAAGCTGAGAAACCAAAAAAGTATTGATAAGTCCATAGAAAAACACCCGGGCCCCGGATTGTAGTTCAACCGGGGCTCAAAGCTGGGCACTTCGTGCCGCTTAAAGCCCTATTTATTGAGCGTAGGTTATTTTTGTCATTGTTTATTTAATCTCATTATTTCAGCTTTGTTATCACGGTTGTTTTTAAATCATATTTATCAACTTTATATTTTTGTATTAAAAATTGTTTTTTATCAAGAAACCTTTCTATGAAAGGTAAATCAGGAGCATAATGAAAAGAACCTTTGATTTTTAGTGAATGTAGAAAGTCCATATATTTTTTTGCATATTCTATGTAATTCCCATCTAAGTACTAAGCAATAATTGTTGTCGTATTTCTGTCTTCTAATATACTATGAGCGAAGTGATAACAAAAATAATAGACAGGTCCGTGACCTTATTCTCAAATTATGATGTTTAAAATGATTTGAAAATCCTAAATTACTAACTATTGTCCCCCACTTATTTTCTCCGTAATCATATTCTAACCAGTCGGCGATTTCTAAATTGATAGATTTAAAATTAAATCTATCAATTCCATAGGCATCAATTCCATTATTTTTTAAATAGTTAACTAATTTTCCTTGATTACCGCAACCAATATCCAATACTGGTTGAATTAATTGTCTAATATTAATTTTAAGGATATTTACTTGTAATTCAGAACTATATTCAAAACAAGCTACAGGCTTGACCTTCTCTGTGTCATTACTATAGGCTTTTTTTGCAAAAGGATTGCTTTCTTCAAGCCATTTTTTTAGTTTTTCATAATGAATACTTGTTAACTCTTCAATAGTAAATCTCTTGTTTTGAATGTCTTTTAACAAGTCGGAATAAATAGCTTTAAGTTCTTTTTTCGTTTTTGAATTAAATGAATAATACTGATTTACTCGGCAAAACTCTTCAATTGCTTTATCGGTAGTATAATCAATTAAAAGCTGTTCAGAATGGTAGTTTAATTCATCAAAAGAAGATATGTTTTTAATTGTTTCATTCGTGAATCTAAATAACTCATTATTATTATGAATTGACCATCTCCCGTTTTTAGTTTTCAAAATTTAGTAAAAGGCTTAACTGTCCGTCATTAGGAGATGGATCTGATTGAGGAAGGAAAGCCCTTGGTGTCATATTGGCCAGCAATACTTTTATTATCGTGCTGATTTTGTAATAGATAAAATTGCGTAGTTCGTACATACGTTCTTTGTTTAGTGTTTTTACCCCACTTTCAAGCAACAGCCTTGTGTGCAGGGATGAAAGCGATGAGTATATGATGCTCATGGCTATTGTCAGTATTGCCAGCATGCTTTGTAAGCCTTCGAATGTTTTGATTTGTATGTCTTCCAGGTTGTAACATTCCTTGATATGTCGGTGGTACTCCTCTATTTTCCACCTAAAACCATAGGCTGTAAATGCTTCTTTGATTACTTCAACAATACTGTCTTTTGGAGAACGTGTCAGTAGCCAGCAATATCCGCCATTGGCCCTTTTGGTTACAACAAGCCAAAGATCATGCATCTTGCCCTTGATTTGATACTGGACCTTTATTGCCCCGCATTCATAGACCAACTGGCGCTTCTTGCTTTTCTGTATCCTTGTAGCCGTTAATTTCATGAACAACGGCACTTTCTGGCTTATTTTGTTCACTGCCATTTCTTCGCCTTTGTACATCAGCTTTGTGGTTTTCTTCAGGCGCAGGTTAAAGTTGCCTTCATTGGCAATAATGAAATCCCTGCAAATGGGACGGTCCATTCCCCGGTCGAATATTGTTGTGACATCTTTGTTAATGATTGCCCCTACTTCGCACATTGCCTCAAGAACCTCCTTGTTTTCACTTTTTGCGCCATGGTCAAAACTGTAAAGCTTATTGTACAGGGGAGTCATTTCCTGGTCTTTGCTAAAGTGGACAACATTCATCAGCCAATAGCCAAGGCCAATGGTTCCTTTATCGCCATCTTTCACATAATCCAGCCCATCCATCATCCTGGCATATTTCTTTTGGATATCAGAACCATCGAACAGGATGTAGTCCCCATGACAGATTTTGCTTTTTACACTGTTCATATGTCCCCGGAATAACTTCATGAAAAAATCTTTCTTGTTATAATGGTTCCTAAAGCGCTTGGTGGTCTGGCTCAACGAGATCGTATCGCAAATGCCTGTGGCTATCTTATTGACCAACACTGTACCTGTCTTGAGTATCCCGGTGGTCATTTCCCTGATACATCGGGCTTCCGGTTTTGTTAATTGACCCTCAAGCTTAAGAAAATAGCGACTGATCTTGTTCTGTACCTGTTTTGTTAATACTTTTGACATGAGCTGGTTTTTAGAGATTATTTGCTTTTGTTTGCACAATAAAAATAACCTTTTTAAACCAGCTTTCCTCATATATAAACATCTTTAAACCCCTGATATGACTGGATTGTAGAGCTTGATCAATCCATTTTTCGGGAGATGGTCAAATTATTATTATGAAATAAGTTCTTATCTTGATTCGATTTTATTTGATTATCAATACCTTTAAGAAGGTTATTAACAGACATAATTTTCCTAATTAATAATTGTTCCTTCAACTATTATAAGTTCACCTATCGCTGCATCTTTGCGTAGTTTTTTTGCTTCCTGATATTCAGCTGAATAATAGAACTCCTTAGCCTTTTTCATGGAGGGGAATTCCAAAACGACAATTCTTTTATTGTTGGGAGGACCTTCTAATGTCTCGGTTTTTCCGCCTCGAACAATGGCTTTACCTCCATACCTTTTAATTATCTCGGGTACAACTTTTAGATACTCTTGATATTTTACTTTATCTGTTGTTTCAGCTTTTACAATAATATATGCGACCATATTGAACAGAATTATTTAATCTCATTAATAAGTGTGTCTTTTATCCAATTTTGATTCCATTTTCAACTTTTCTCTCGGGTTCAATCAAAATTACTTCTTTATTCTCTCCAAGACCGCCTAAAACCAAACATTCACTCATAATGTTTGCTATTTGTTTTGGAGGAAAATTAATTATAGCAATGACTTGTTTCCCTATTAATTCTTCAGGCTTATAAAGAGCAGTGATTTGAGCTGATGTTTTTCTTTTTCCATATTTCCCAAAATCAACTATCAATTTGTATGCTGGATTTCTTGCTTCAATAAAATCTTCTGCTGAGATGATAGTTCCTATTCTCATTTCAACCTTTGTAAAATCATTCCAAGTTATTATTTCTTTTGTCATTTTTTGGTTGGTTTTATTGTTCTTATCAACTGCATCACAATTGAGATAGGATGGCGGATTACTCCACCTACCCCCTCGCAGAACCGGACGTACAGGATTACCGTATCCGGTTCCTCTGCATTTACGTTTCGCTATCAGTCGCCAATTTACACATTACTGTGGATAACTCTGGGTCTAGGGAGTGTAAAATGATTCAGTAAATCTCCATACCCTTTCCATGTATAGCTATTGCGTTGGTTTCGCCGATTTAACCATTTATACCACGAGTATTTTACTTCATGATACATTCTCTTAATGGCTAAGTAGTTTCCCTTTATACCATAATATTGGTATAAGCCGCGTAGCTTTGAGCTCAGTAATTTGTGCTGGTCTCTATGCTTCGTGTGTCTGTTGTCCTTGCAGCATTCCCGTAAGTTTTGAATCGCTTTTTGCATTTTCTTCTTACTGGTGCGCCGTTTCACAACTTGGTAGCCTTTCTGACTTCTGGCCCAATAATGTGTAAATCCAAGAAAATCAAAGGTCGGTATCTTCTTGTTTCTCTCTGGCACAAAACTTATTAGCTGGCTCTTCTCGGGATGAATGGTCAACCCATACTTCTGCATGCGCTTGGGGAGCGTCCTGTTTACCCGTATGGCGTCCTCTTCTTTCTCGAATCCGATGATAAAATCATCAGCATATCTTATTATGAAGATTTCTCCTTTGAGTAAGGGGCGCACTGTTTTATCTATCCATTCGTCCAGTACGTAGTGCAGATATACATTACTTAACAATGGCGATATGATATTACCCTGTGGGGTTCCCACTGTGTTACGATGCATACTTTTTCCGTCAACAACTCCTGCCTTTAGCCAAAGGTCTATTAACCGAAGTATATTCCTGTCTTTAATGCGTTTGGATAGTAGTTCGCGAAGGATTTTATGGTCAAAGTTGTCGAAACATCCCTGGATGTCCGCATCCAGTATCCACTTTATCCTTCCGCTCATGCATTGATTTCTCAGTTGCACTAAGGCTTGGTGTGCATTGCGTTCGGGCCTGAAGCCGTAAGAAAAGTCGTAGAAGTCCTGTTCATATACCAGATTAAGTATATTTGCTACTGCACGCTGGACTATCTTGTCCTCCGTTGTGCTTATTCCCAGTGGCCTTTGCTTTCCTCCTCCTTTGTCTATCCATGCACGCCGAATATTCGCTGCTCGATAATGCTGTGCTTTCAGCCTCTGATGTAAGGTTTCTATGTGTGCTATCAGGTGTTTTTCATACTCCTGACAACTTACCTTGTCGATGCCTGTAGCTGCGCTCCTTCGTAGCTTGCTAAAACTCGTTAACAGGTACTCTTCAGTTAAATAGTGTGCCAGCGATGTGAAGACCTCTCCCGGGTTTTCTCTCGCTTTTTGTGCTATACTCCTAAATTTCGTTCGCCGTGTTTCTGCTTCTCTGTGTAAATCCATGGTTTCCTTTAGTTGTATCGTAAATACAGGCAGACCTCCTTCCCTACATCGGCTCGTTCTGATGGCACTTCGCCGACTACTAGCGGTACTATGAAGCTGCTATGACTTCTGCTTGCCTTCTCTTTGGCTCCGGTTGTCCCTTGCCGTAGATACCCTTTACGCCTTGCTCTTGTTCTTTGCGCACACATAAGAGGACAAGGTATCCTATGCTGCTAGGTGTTTTGGGTTGGAGCTCACCTTTTCCCCAGTATCGCAGGGAGCGAAACAGACCTCCCAAGTTCCGAAGATTTCCCTTTATATTCATGCAGTGGTCTATGACCACGGTAGTTGAACGAGCCTGACCGTAAATGTGAACTCGCTCTTGCTACCTTCCAGATGAACGTACTCCGTCAGCTTAACTACAACTTAATACCACTTTTCGAGGCTCAATACAATGCCTGAATACTCGCTTGCCAGATACTCTTCTGCTATCCTCACGGATTCACCCGGCTTTGTGTGAACAGGATTTGCACCTGTTGAAAATCGTCAACAAATTTCCGGGATTTTCTCCCTTCCCAATGCGTTCGGCTTACAGAAAAGTTACCATACAAACGGCCCTTTCTTCTTGGCGTACACGTTTTATGGGTCGAGTAGGCAAAGGGAATTTCACCCTAAGCCTCTCACAGAACCGTACGTGACAGTCTCCCGTCATACGGCTCTTCTAATTTAATCTACAATAAAAGCTCATCCTCTTTCAAGTTGGCAAACTGTATTTCAAATTAGCTAACCCCTTTGCTCCATCCCCATTACAGGAACTTCATCACTACTACGAGTTAGTCCGCCCCAGTACATTGCATTGCTATTCGGCCTTCAGGGTGTACCTGTTGTACCTTCCGCTTTACATCAATGTGACTGGTTCCCGAGTTCCGTAACCAAGCCCAAATGTAGTTCCTGCCCTCTGTAAGACGCCAGCCGCTTAGCCAGTAAACAGGTGTCTGCTAAGCTTATCACTCCGTCACATACTCCGTAGCTTTTGACTGGATGTAGCCACTTCTCGACTCCTCATCAAGGGTTCATTTGCATTCAGCTCCTATATCCATACCTGACTATCCTCGTGGGAAAGCCTTTTCCTAAACGCTCAGTACCATACCTCTTAAATACAGCACCTTTAGGCGGTTTGATGCCCCCTCCTGCAAGACGACACCGGTGGTTCATCCGTCAACCGAAGGATCTCACCATCTCAATTACAGCATGCAATGAACTTTATTTTGCCAATCCATTGCTTCTCGGCACACTATAGTGTCGTGCGGGATTACGAAGCGATTTCCTATCAATTTATACCAACTTTTTTTACGAGCAACAAACGCTCGCTAAACTCTAAAACCCACATGTACAATAAACATTATTATGCTCCATGCATTATTTTTTTGTTTAATATACATACGTATTTTTATTATTCAGAAATTTGTATCTGATCTTTCCAATAAATATTAAAATCCTTTTTTGGTTTTTTAAATAAATAAATTTTTGTGTTGAATTCAATAGCTAAGCTGTTTTTTACGTACCCAATTTCATGCATTTCTTCAAAATATGCTTTAATGTCAAGAAATTCGGAACATTCATTACAATCAAAACTGTTTACATAAACCACTTCATCTATCTTGGTTTTAAATTTTTCAGGTATCCAATGTTTATATTCAATACAAAAGCTCAAAGCTTTCGGTAAATTATATGATTTTCCAACTATATTTATAGCCCCTGCCAAGCCATAATTGGAGGCAATAATGACACATTTGTTTTTATCTTCAACTAAGTTATATGCAGTGTCGACAATTTCAACAACTTCGGTCCAACCCATCATATCCGCAAATAATTGAGGAAGTTTCCTGTAATTGTTGTCTTCATCACGGCGTAAAATATCAGAGTGAGTAATCTTCTTTAATTCATCGTAATAGGTAATTATTTGGTTTGGTTTAGAAACAGGTATTGCTAAAGGTAATAAAGTGCAGGATAATAAAATCAAAAAAAACAAAACCAGATTAAATGCAACTCTATTTGTGATAATATTTTCGATAAACAAAGCACCAACAATAATAAAAAAGGGAAATAATCCGGCAGTATAATAACCTTTACCATGGAGTATTATAAAAATGATATATGCGGCAGCTGAAACAGCTATAATGAATCTGTATTCCCGAAATTTTTTAGTTAATAGAAAATAGACAATACCTGGAATAACAATGAAAGTAAAGGGCAATAGATATAATAATTGTTCAATACAAAAAGTAATCCAGTTTACATTTACCAATTGAGTGCTATTGAGCTCTTTCATGTGATCGAAAACCGGAAAATCATGAACTATCTGCCAGATTATATTTGGTAAGGCAATCAATATAGATATCAAAACACTGAAATATAAATATTTATTAAAAAAAATACGTTTGTGCTTTGTAAAAGGCAATATCAGAAGTATAGCAATAATTAAAAATATTATACTGTATTTATTAAGGAACGCGAAACCTGTTGTTAAGCCAATAAATATTAAATACTTATTTGAATCTGTATTTATAAATTTAACTAAAAGGAATATCAATAATGTCCAAAAGAAGATATCAAAGCAAATCGGGGTCAGAAGTCCGTATGCCATAACCAACACCGTAGTTCCGGAAATCCCAATTGCTGAAATTAATTGGGCACGAAAACCGCCCTTTAATTCTTTAGTTAACAATGAAGTCAGATAAACTAATATCCCACTAGTCAAAGCAGGAAAGAGTCTTGCTGACAGAACAGAGTAACCAAACAGATTTGTTGATATATAAGCGATAAATGCCGAAAACGGGGGAACGGTTGCGTAACCAAAATGCAAATGCTGACCTAATGTAAAATAAAGCAATTCATCTCTGTGGAATTCAAAAAACATACCCGGTAAAAGGTGTAATACTATTGTCAATAGAGAGACTAGTAAAATCACATAAAATTTTAAATTTGTTTTTAAAGAAACCATTATTTTTTTTTTAAAGTCTTATTCATATGTGTGCGCAACTGACGTTGGTATGAAACGTAGCGAAGTTCGTGGCTGCGAACCTATCTCCAGTTACTGACCTTGCCTGCGGGAGCTGACCTTGCAAATTGCTCTGAAACCACTATGTTTTGTGACCGCACGTTGAACTAAACCCGCTATGCGGGAGCTTATTTTCCACCTAAAATAGGAATAGTTGGTGAGATCTGTTGATTTTGCTGCTCATTAATTTTAAACAAACTTATTATGAGCAGAAAATCTTACATGGAGCAGGCCTGCGAGGCTGTTCCCGAGTTTAAAACCATCAGCGAAAAGTTCCTTCGCAAGTACACCATTGCCGGCAAATCCGAGTCGTGCACGCGTAATTACCTGATGCAAGTATCCAAAATGGTGCTTCACTTCGAATGTTCGCCTTTGGAGCTGTCGATTGACCAGATGGAAGAATACCTTTTCCATATCCGGCAAAACGAAAAGCCCAGCATGAGTTCGTTCAAGCACCTGGTGTACGGGCTGCGCACGCTGTTTTCGATGTTCAAAAACGAGAAGCTCTACCTGGCTCTGCCCCCGGTTTCCGGCAGTAAAGCGTTGCCTGTGGTGTTTTCCCAGGCCGAGATCAAGCTTATCCTGAAAACGCCCAAACTGTTAAAGCACCGGGCCTTGTTTGCCGTTGCCTACGATTGCGGCCTTCGGATTTCCGAGGTTATCAACCTGAAAATAACCGATATTGATTTTGACCGAAAACGGGTACACGTGCGCCAAAGCAAGCACAAAAAAGACCGTTACATCCCCGTTTCGCCACTCACGCTCAAAGGGCTGAAAGAATACCTTTCAACCTCGAACCCGCAGGCTTGGCTTTTCAACGGGAAGGTCCGCGGAAGTCAAATCAGCCGCGAAGGTATCCGCCATGCTTTTCGTTCATGTATCCAAAAGACAGGTATCCAAAAGGAAGTTTGTATCCATACCCTGCGGCACAGCTATGCCACGCACCTGCTGGAGATGGGGTTGGACATTGTAAGCGTAAAAAACCAGCTGGGGCATGCCGATATCGCCACCACCATGATGTATTTGCATATCGCCCGCTCGAACCCCAGGGCCGGGCTTGCGCCAATGGAAAAGCTCTACGGTTATGCTTCCCGGTAATACCCTGGGGGCAGTTGTTCGCAAGTTTTTACCCACCTTGTTAAAAGAAAGAGGCATTTCAAAATACCAGCTAAAGGTGCTGCAGGCTTTGTCTGTTTGCCGTACCCCCGAGCTGGGAGGTTCGGCCATGGTGTGTGGCGATTGCGGCTCGGTGCATTATGTGCTGCATAGCTGCCGCAACCGCCATTGCCCGCGTTGCCAGGGCATCGACAAGGAGTTGTGGGTGGAAGCACGCAAACAGGAACTGCTGCCGGTTAAATACTTCCACGTGGTGTTTACCGTTCCGCACGAACTGCTGGAACTGTTCCGGTTCAACCGCGAATTAATGTACAACCTCTTGTTCGAAAAATCGTGAGAGACTTTGTGCCTGTTTGCCCGCGACCCCAAGCTGCTCGGCGCACAGCCCGGGGCTATTGCGATTCTACACACCTGGGACCAGCAGCTCAGGTTCCATCCGCATGTGCATTTGATTGTTCCGGCAGGTGGAAAAGATAAAAACGGCAGGTGGAAAAGCAGCAAACAGGATGGCAACTTTTTGTTTGATGTCAAGCAAATGTCGGCCGTGTTCAGTGCCCGGTTTGCAAAGAAACTGCGCAGGCTGAAGCGGCAGGGCAAGATCAAAAAGCAGGTGCCGCGCGATCTGATCAAAAAGCCCTGGGTGGTGTATGCCAAACAGGCTTTTGGCTCACCGGAAAGTGTGGTGGAATACCTGGGAAGGTATACCCACCGGGTGGCCATCTCCAATGCGCGTATTCTGAAAGTGAGCGATACCCATGTTACCTTCAGCTGGTGCGACCGTAAAAACGGTTACCAGAAGAAGAGCCAAACCATCCTGGGCACAGAATTCCTCAAACGTTTTCTGGACCACATCGTCCCGCCTTACTTCAGGCGGATCCGTCATTTGGGGTTTTTGAGTTCACGAAACAAAAAGCAAAGCCTTTCGGCTATCCGGGAAAGCCTGGGCAAAAAGCTGGCACCGGCTGCGCCACTTTCACGGACGCAGGTGCTGGAGCTGTGTTTTGGAGAGCGCTCCCTGCCCAGGTGCCGCGGTTACGGAGGGGAACTGCAGCTGCTGGAAACCTTCCCCAAAGACCGGGCGCCGCCGGCCCATGCAATGACAACGCTTTGCTAACGCCTGGTTTTCAGTATTGTAATTTGATGCGCAAATGCGTAAATGGAAAAGGCCTGCCCGAAATCCAAAACGAAGAGGTTCAAATGGAAGATCCCCATCGTAAAAGGACAAAACCTTTGGGAATTATACCGGACACAGCGGTTTTTATGCCGCCAAATAGCCTGACGGACTTTCATTACTCCTGGGAAACAGGCTCTGGAAAAACAAAAAACCGATTGAAAACACTATACTCAAACAATTAATGGGCAAGTGGTTGCAAGCCGGACATGTTTAGTTCAACACAGCCTCCAATGCAAAGCGTATGCAAGCAACGCTTTATTAGAGGCTAATTGTTGTAAGCTGGTGTTTATTATTCAAAGTCCGTAACAAGTTTTTACAAATCTAGTATTTTATCTTAATCAATCCGCACTGACCTTGAAACGGAGCACGAACCGGAACGAAGTGGAGCTCGGCGCAGCCGATTTATTTTGTTTTTTGTGGGTGGGCAAACCACAAACCGCCCTTAAAGGCGGTAACAGGGCTGGCATTTGTTAGCTCTTTGGCAAGTTTTGGTCTGAGCGTGGCTCGTGCGACTTGCCAATGTGCTAAAAAATAGGGTTGGCAATATTATTAACTTCTTGTCAATTTACCCAAAGATTGTTATAATTGGGGATTATCATCCATTCCATAAAGTATAGATAGTTTTACTCAGGTTTAAAGCTGTTTAAAATCAAATCTGCCTTTTCTTTATTCCCTATTTGTTCCAGTTTCATTACTAAAAATTTCAATCCTTGAAAGTCAATTTGATACAAATCAGGTTTGTTTTTTATTTCTTCAATTTTTTTAGTCAGTGTTTCTTTGGAACTCGTAATTACCATCTTTGTCAATTCCACACTTGCAGTCATTTTAGGTAATTGTACTTTGTTTTGATAAAATACCCCAGCAATTGACATCGGTATCTGGTTTTGGTAAGAAGTGTAAGGCAAATAATCATTGCTAAGATATATTATTAAACGCTCTTCTGTTATGTTCCAAACTGTATTTGAAACATATCCGGTCAATTCTCCACCTCTCTGAACTACTTGTACTGGTGCATTTATTATTGTCCAACCATAACCATAACTGTTTCCGAAATCCGGTGTGCCTTCCATTTTTGCAGGAATATGTTTTAGGAATGCAGTTTTTAGTGATTCCTCCGATATCAGTGTATTATTTGAAAGGGCTTCATAAAAATTATACAGGTCTATTGTTGTCGAGTAAACATTGCCGTCACCTAAAAATCCACTTATCATGTAATTCGAAGCAAATTCGGGGATTTTAATAGCTTCTTCATATTTACCTGTGAAAGGATAAAGCACATAACCTTTTGCAACATTTTCAACCTGTTTTATTTCCTCGGCGTTGTAAATATTTGTCCTGTTCATGTTTGCAGGAATAAAAATATGTTCTTGTAAATAAGCTTTAAAATCAGTCTGTGATACTACCTTAACAATCTCCGATAGTATCATGTAACCCAAGTTACTATATTCGCTCCTTTCTCCAGGCGTAAACTGCAACGCTGGTTTTTGTTCAAATAAAGCTGACATTACATCTTTGTTTGTTGCTATTCTTGAATTATCCCAGTCATTTTTTTTAAGTAAATCGTAATCATCGGGCAAGCCTCCTGCATGTATCAACAGGTGATGAATCGTAATATCAGGATATGGAAACCCGGGTAAATATTTTATAACCTTGCCAGCTAAATCCAGTTTTCTTTTTTCTGCAAGTTGAAGTATTGCAATTGCAGTGAAAGCCTTGCTTACAGAACCAACATTAAATAACGTCTGTTCATTTAGCCGTTCATTTTTTTCTCTATCAGCGAATCCATAACTTTTTGAGAATATGACCTTATTGTGTTCCGCAATCAGTACGTTTCCGTAAAATTGACCACGTTCGCTCATTGTTCTAAAAAGACTGTCTAATAAATCTGCCTTTTCCTGACTAAAACTAATGGCTGAAATAAAAATGAAAAAGGTAAATAATTTGGCTGTTTTCATGTTAATTATACTATTTTAAAAATGATTTTCTTGTACCACGTGCAGCATTGGCTCCGTGAATATTTCCACCGCCCCAAATTAAGCCGGATTTCCGTTCTCTAAATGGAGAGTTATTCATTTCCCATCCATTGGTTTTTGATTCACCTTTCTTCAGGTGAATAGCTTTCTTGTCAGTTCCTTTATATGAATCAATAATATTATCAATCTTTTTATTTTGAAGATGGTTATCGATAATTACCAGTGGTAGAAAGATTAATAATAATATTACTAAGCCAGAAATAAGAAAAACTTTATTCAATGGAAATTCCAACACTATTCCGATAGTCCTAAGTACCAGTAGTAGTGTTCCTGAAATTCCTGATATGTAAATAATGATTCTCATAAATTTGAATTTGGGTAATATGTCAATGAAAGTTTGGAGAATAGAACCTTTTCCTTTGGTTTTACTTCAGATTTAACTTTGTAACTATGGTAATCCGATATCGATTTATGAGGCATATATACAAAAACCATAAAGCTTGAACTAACAATAATTAGCCTTATAAAACTTTTACCTTTAGATTTCAAAAAATATAACAACAGAAAACTTGCTAAATTAATGGCAATTATAATTGAGGAATACAATGGAATGTATTGCATAGTAATAGGAAATACAAATGTGGAAAGGCTCAAACATGCCAAAACAACCTGCATCAAAGCTGTAAAATAAATTATTCTGTTACTTTTCTTAGGAAACATTGCTTTAATGTAAACAAGTCCGGTTGTTGAAATAATCAGCCAGGAAAATAACATTATTGGCATTACATGCTGCCCACTAAACGAAAAGTTTAGCCAAAGGAATCGTTCTAAATAACCTACGAAAAAAAGCACAAAACCAATTGAAGAAAGAATTATCAATGATTTTTTGAATCTAAGGTTGTTGTCGGAGTAGAAAAGCAAATTGTAACGAATAAGTAAAATCGAAATAAGAACAAAAGCAAGCAAACCTATCCAATCAACTTGCCACCAACGAAATACCCAACTACCAAAGTAAAACAAAAGACTTGTATAAATAATAAATGAATTAATGAAACTGCTATAGTTTAAAATAATAGCAAAGTTTTTCCTAATTTTTTTAATTTCTTTTTTTTGGTATAAATGAGAGGATTGGTTGAGTGCACTTTCAAAGGAACTTCCATTTTCCATGAGTTGTTCAACTTTGCAGCAAACATGGTCAAGTAACTCATTTGAAAAAGCAAACGATTTTAGGCTTTGTTCTTTAATTTTATTGCTTATGATGGTAATTTGTGAATCGTTTAAATTAGGCATGAACAATTCCTCCAATATCAAATAATTGATTTAAGGTTAAAACAAACTCTTTAATTTCAAGGACTTTGTTTTCTTTTTCCTGTACTCCATTATCTGTAAGTATATAATACTTCCTAACCCTTTTACCAATTGTTTCGCTTTCTGAATAAATTAAGCCATCCGATTCAAGTTTATGCAGGATTGGATATAGGCTTCCGAATGTCGGTTTTATTCTTCCAGCCGATTTCTTCTCAATAGTTTGCATTATTTCGTAACCATACATTTTACTATGTTCTGCCAGAAGCTGCAAAACAATAGTTCTTATTGTTCCTTTAATCAATTCTTTTGCAATCATACTACAAATATATATTGTTTCCAGATATATCACAAACTTATATATTAGATTCTGATATAATTGATGTCTTTTCCGAGTGTACTGGCAAGAAAACAACTCTTTTGCAAACTTTGGCTTGTAGGGCTGGCTTGCAGTGGTTTGCAAATGTGTTGTTTTGTGGGCGGGGTTTCCTCTTTCTTTGAGCGGGGGAGAAAAAACAAAATAAATTCACCTCAAACTGCACCGCCCTATCAACGGAGTACCTATCCAATCAATCCGTTTTTGTAATTATTTCCATTTTCTTTTATCGTGTCTATGTGTCGAGTTGGTGGTTCTCCACACTTGCTTACAACGGCAGTCTGTCTAAAAACCCCCGCGAATGTTCATTTTAGAGGTTAATATTCGTTGGTTTATAAAGATCATCAAAAGATCTATATGTCTTCTGATTTTTAGTGAAAATGTATTCAGGAGAGCTTTATATACCATCTTAGGCCTGTTTTTCAAAGAAAACAGACCAGCAATACGGAGATGATACTTCCTGAACTGTTTCATCCCGATTTGGCTGATTATCCTTTTCAGATTATAGGCAATAAGAATGAAACCGCTGTCAGCTTCAGCTCTTTCCATAAACTTTTTAGTGATAATATAATTAAATCCCCACTGTCGTTTAATGATGCCAAAAGGGTGCTCAACAATGGCCTGCCTTCGCTTGTATGCTTTCTCGTTGTTCTCCACCCGTCGTCTGTTGGCTTCCAGATGGGTTGTAAATTCACTGCGTTGAACTACTTTTCCGTTTAGCCTTGATTTTGTGCATTGGGTCTGAACCGGGCATGTTTTGCATAGGGGCGTTTTAAATTGCCTGAACCGGTATGCATTGTTTCCAGCCGTGTACCATGTTCCGTTCGATTTGAGTTGGTTTCCTTCCGGACAGATATAGCAGTCATTTATCTTGTCGTATGTAAAATTTCGCACATCGTATTTGGGACAGAGCGCCTTAGAGGCCCCGGCCAGTGCCGGTATAGCAACGATGGTTTCTACGCCCAATGAATCAGCAATGGCAAACTCGCTTCCTGTATGGTATCCTTTATCGTAGAGGGCCGTAAAATCACCGGTTTTAAGTATTGATTTTGCCCTGCGTAGCATATTACCCATCGCCTTTTTATCGTTGCTGTTGGTTATTCTATAATCGACAGGGATGTTGTTTTTGTCATCAACAGTTGTCTGCAGGCTGTAGCCCACCTCGGTAATGTTGTTGCGGGTAATCAGATGTCGGCTGTCGGGATCTGGAGTAGAGATTTGTGATTGGCCCGATTCTTTTAACTGTTGCTCCAGGCTGCGATAATTTTGTTGCCGCTGTTCCTGTTTGCTGATTTCTTTCTTAAGTTCTTCCCGTTTATCGCCGTCGCTGTCGGCCAGTTCTTTTTCATATTCAGCCAGTTTGTTTTCGATGTATTCCAGGTGCCGGTCAATCTTCTTCTGGTTGTAATTGTTTTTCTTGCTGTTTTGCGCCCTGAGCTTGGTGCTGTCACCGGCCACCAGTTTACCTCCGATCAGGTCAAGCCAGCTGGCCATGTGCACGATTTCGCGGAATACTTTCTTTATCGTCCGGGAATTGTCCCAGCGGAAGTTGGCGATGGTGTTATGGTCGGGACAAAGGCACTGAAGCAACCACATCACTTCAGTGTTCCGTTTGCACTCTTTTTCCAGGCATCGCGATGAGCGGATACGGTTCATATACCCGTAAATGTACAACTTCAGCAGTACCGAAGGATGGTAGGCTGGTCTTCCATTTTCAACCATACTGGTTTGAAATCCCAGCTTTTGCAAGTCGAGTTTGTCAACAAACAAATCAATCAAACGCACCTGGTTGTCCCGGTCGGTTGCCTGGTCAAGCGAGACAGGAAAAAGATGAGTCTGTGTCCGGTCTTGTCCTTGTATAAATTTCATATAACAAGATACTAAACTGCAGAACTTAAATGACATATGCTCAAATTAGATATCAACAAAGTTATGAAGGTTTTTAGACAGTCTGACGGTGACAATATGCGGAGGCCGGAATAAAGTAGCTACCCATTTACTCAAAAAATTATATCTCATCTTTAATTAATAACACCAGCATGGATATGCAACAAAACCCTGTACGATTAGTTAAGAGTCATGCTGCTATTCTCTGATTGTTATTTATCAATTCATATATTCCTTTTTTTTCTCTTAAGTTTTTATAATGATAGAATATCCAATAAAATAACAAGTCCCGTTTCTGAATTGTCCATTAGGATTTACACCATTATAATATCGAATATAATGTCCAACTGACTTAACTGTATTTATTTTAGCAGGTGTATAGGTATATCCTATATATGCGTTCAAAGACCAAACCCGTTCTTCTTTCTCTGTGTTTTTATAATTATATTTGATACGATTACGCAACTCCAATGAAACTAATGGGTTCCAATGATTATTTGTAAGGAAGCCATTTGTTTTTTTATAATTTACATTAAAATATGTTTCTCCATTACGTTTACTTGGATATAAAGTATTACCACCAATCTCATTTTCGGATAATGTATAATAGCCTTTCTTCGGATTTATTAATCCCATAAACCCAATTTTTAAAGAAATTGGATTTTCATTTAATACTTCCGGGTCGTTTAAAATTAAACTAAGCTCATAGTATTCATATGAAACATTAACCCTATAAAAACTTGTATCATCTTGAAATCCAGAAATGATGAATTCATCACCAAGATGGGTGCTTTCATGAGCAAATGGTTTTAACTCAAATGAAATGTTTTTAATATATGGATTCTCAACTTTTAAATGTCCTGAAAACGATAATCCGAATCGATAATCTGTATTTATTATTGGAGATGTTGTTTTTTCCAGAGGATACCAAACCATATGACTACTTACTGGAATTGATAATGCCCATAAGAATTTATTTCTAGTTGAATAGAATATTGGCAAATCTAATCCCAAGTGAATTTCATTAACCGACAATTTCTTAACATCATTTCCAGAAATTTTTGTGCTTTCCACAAATCCAAATGACAGATTGTTTAATGTGCTGTTAATTTCAGAAACAAAAGGTTTGTTAAACTCTCTGGTTGTAAATAAAAACAAACCTTGATCATTCTGACAAAAAACATTATTAGATGATAATACTATAAAAATGGATATTATTAATTTGAAATATTTCATAAGCACTACTAAATTAGTGTATACTGTTTCTTCGAGTTAAATATTATAAAATCAAATAGAACGGATAAATGAATTGAGCCTTCAGGTCTGCATTACATTGTTGTGTGGGTTTTATTTAATTCAATTTCTTCTGCATCCATATAATATTAAACTCTATATTCTTTTTCTTTATAATATTCTCAAATTCACCACATTTTACAAAACCATTTTTTGAATGAAAAGCAAGACTTTCCTCATTGACAGATGCAATATTTGCCAGTATATTTTTAATTCCATATTTTTTAGCTTCAACTTCTAGTCTGTTTAAAGCCTTTTTCCCAATACCTTTTCCTTTAAAGTCTTTGTCGATAAAATATGTAATCTGTGCTGTTTCTTTAAAACTTGATAATGAATTATAAGAATTGATAAAACAAAATCCTACAACTTTATCGTTTACTTTAATTGCAAATGCGGGATAGTTTTTTGATATGGATAAAAAATTGTCATAGTAATCATATTTAAGTTTTTTTCCGGATATGCTGAGAAATCGTTCTCAATGTAAAAATTGAAGATGTCAATTACAGAGGTTCTATGGTCATCTGATAACTTTTCAAAAATGACATCTTTATCAATTATTCTATTATCCATTTTTAATATTGTTAAATTCCTAATTTCAGTTATTAAGTTACAACTTTGCAAGTATCATTGTCGTGCGTTCGTACTTTTTATTTCTTAGTCAATTTGCATATCATAAAATCACTCTCCTCTATGTTAAATTCACCGAATGAATAGTCTCCATAAATTTTCGTGATTTCCATTTCTGTTTTCGAAATCATTTCTTTCAATGTATCTAATTGAATTGGCTTAAAATTTATTTCTAAATATCTTTTCTCAGTCATTATATTATCAGAATTGTAAATCTCATAGAACTGATAACCTGAAACAATACCTTCTTTTTCATTATATTGGTTGGTGTACGACAAAACCATTTCTTTATCTTTATCAACGGAGAATTTTCCAATAACCCTCATTTTTCCATCTGCCTGTTTCAGCCTGTTTTCAGGATTTTGTAATGTTAAAATGAAAGTCCCTCCGGTTTCAAGATGGTTTGAAATACATTTTAACGCTTCTTGTTGTTTTTCTGTTGTCAATATTTCGCTTAGCGAATGAAAAGGCAATATTATCAATCCAAATTTTTTACTAAGCTTAAGATTAGCTACATCCATCTTTACGATGTCAACAGAATAACTTTCATTGTCGATTTTTTTCTTGAATGAGTTAATCATTTCTTTTGAATAATCAACGCAGGTCATTTTTCTACCAGCTTTTAACAGAGGGATTGAAACTCTTCCAGTACCACACATAAGTTCTAATATCTCTCCTCTATAATTTTCTGTCTCTTTTATAAAAAATGGAACATCAAAATCTACATTTACATAGAAATCGTAAATGTCAGCAACCTTGTCAAAATTAATTGTGTTTGTATCTTTCATTTCTTAACTCTCCTTGTAATCGGTTCGGTTAGTATGACGCACACCACCGACCTCGCTATAAAATTTACACATTGGCGGTAGCTTTTATTCTTTTAAAAATTGTTTAATAGTCAATAGAAATTGTTCTTTTTGGTCTTTAAATACCACATGATTAGCATTTGGAATCGTCACAACTTTCGATTTTTTTATCATTTCAGATGCTTCTATTAAGTCATTATCGGAAATTATTGGGTCACTTTCTCCTCTCAGAAGAAGTGTTTTACACGATATATTTTTAATTTCTTCATTTGGGTATCCAGAACTGCTTTCATCAAGCCACAATCTAACTAATTCCTTACCGAGTTTGTCAACATCCGGTTCCGGATTATACTTTTCATAAACAGCATAATTTGAAGGAAATTGTTCCTTTAAAATCTCTCCTGTAATTTTTAAGAAAACTCCTTTCATTGGTTGGATGTTTTTTACATTCCACCGAGACCCAATCGTGATGAGTTTTTTAATTTTTAATTTGGAAAATGAAGCAAGGCGATAAGCAACGATACCTCCATCACTAAATCCCAAAATAGTTAACTCATCTATTTTTAACTGATTCAATACCGTTTCAATATCTTTTTGAATTAACTCGTAGGTCAGTTCTTTGTTTCCAAGCGTTGATTTACCTTGCCCACGACAATCAATTCCGATAATCTTGTATTGGGTAAGCAGGTCTGGCATTATATCATTAAAGTTTTCAATATTGCCAAAACCTCCATGTAAAACCAATAATGGAGGGAAATCTTCTGCTCCAATTACCTCATAATAAATTTCCGCACTTTCAATATTTACATTTTTTCCTGATGTATGATTAAATCCTTTCATATTGCTTTTTTTTAATTATGGCTAACGTTAAAACTCCAGGCTTGGGTTAGTTTACCGAGCGTCGAAGAGCAATTTCCAGTCGGTTGATTCCTTTGGGTACTTTGTTGCTCAGGATTTTTCTGCACGGTATTTTTTTGTTTTGGTGCCAGCCGTGACCAGGAGCAAGATTGTTTGGCGGTTTTATTTTGAATTGCATTTTATTATAAATTTCGGTATCTGTAGAACATTAAATCCAATACAATAAACATTCTCTTCAACTTCAAGTGCATTTTCAATATTATTTTCCAGTAAAATTATTGGCTTTTTGATATGTAGCTTTTCCAGTTCTTGTTTTTTCTCTGCTACTGATGTCCAATTACCAACTGAAAGTCTGGTAGAATCAGCCCATGCAACTAAGTTGGGGATTAATTCTATAACATCTAAAACACCTGAATTATTTGGATAAAATAAAGCCCAAACATTTTCGGTTAATTTCGTACTATCAGGTTTTGTTTTATAAAAACGAAGAGAGTTAATTTTCATATCGCTTTTCAAAATTTTCTGAACAAAAGGCTTAAAATTTTCAATTGTAATAATTCCATGATTTTGAATGGAATCATTAGATTCACCAAACAGTTTCTTTTGTTTTGTGTATGAAAATGCTCCGATATCATCAAAAATCATATTTGAAAATCCATCAGCCGATGCATGTTTGGCTTTGGGATAGTAACTAAATGCTCCCTCTGATTTTACGTAGTATTTATCAAAGCTTATTATTACAAAATCTGCCAATAAATGCTCCATAGTTTGCTTATCTTCTTTTGATGCATCTTTCCATAGATACCGTAAAATCATTTTAAATCCTTTCACTTTCTTTAGATTCCATTCATGGATTTTATCTAATTCATCTTCATTGGCAGGATACGGTTCTGAAAGAATTTTCAAAGAATTTGAAAATAGTTTATCAGTATATCGCAATGGAAAGTCGTCATATAAATCGTTCCCGTCAATATCTCGATATGCTTTTAATATTGAGGCGGTATTATTAAGGTCGTTTTTGAGTAATTTACCTGTGCATTTGCTTTTTGGGCCCCACATACCTGTTATGCTATCCTGAAAATCATACATCCACGTTAGCATAGCATATTTCCATTCGGGCGAAAAACTGTACAAATTATTTCTTTCCAGAATATTATCCTGGTTTGTACAATCTAATATGTTACGGGCAAAATGAAAGGTGGTTTGGGGAAATTTAGAAGCTATCCAACTAACATAAGAGATATCGTTCAGGAAAGCTTTAAGTTTCTCGGGTGTATTAATATCATCCAGAAATTTTAATGGATATTTAAGTTGCAAAGGGGCAGATGCTGAATCCAATAATGATTCCAAGTGATTTATTATATTTTGTGAAATCTCCCAATAAACGCAATAAGGAACAGATTCATCAATAAATGCTCCCGTTTTAGGATTTTGCAGATTAAGAAAAAAATCTATTTCTTCTTGTTTATTCTTGAAATCTGGGATTTTCAGCAATCCATCCTTGTTTTTTAATTTATAATGATATTCCGATAAAGTGTTTATTAATTTTGAATATTCCCCTTTATCCAACAGGTATGCAGATCCTAACATTCGGAACTCAAAATCAGCCATGTAATAGCCTTCGTTTTGCAATTGTTTATTCAGCTTAAAGAGTTCTTTTACTTGTGTTTTCTGTTGGACAGCCATAAAAACCCCGAAAGCAATAAAAACTACCATCAGACTTGAAACTGCTTTAATAATTAATTTTTTACGCTTCATTTTTATTGTCTATATCTAATGTCGTTTTTATTCCCTTTTCAATCGATTCTAAACTCGCTTTCTTTTCATATATTAATTATCACGGAAGCAATGAAGGGAATTAATTGAACAGTAATTATTAATAAAATATTCTTTATTCCTATTTGATGAAAAGAAAAGACCGGTTTTGAAAATTCTTTTTTAGCATATGATTTTTATTAGTCAAAGCCTAACCATCTTTTAAATTGGGATGATTTTTCCTGACTTACAATTATATCTCCGTAAAATTCAGGATTTAGTTTAACCAGCAACTTGCTTTTCGAATACACATCTGTTGACCTGATGGCCTTTATATTTACAATTAGCTTCCTGTTGGCCCTGAAAAACTGTCGTGGCTGCAAGATTCTTTCCAGTTCATCCAGTGAATATTCAACAATAAATTTGTTCTTATCAAAGGTTGTTAAAAATACCAGTTCATCGCGGTGGAAGTATGCTACTTCATTAGTATCGATTGCAAATAACTTATTACGGGATTTAACAAGAAAACGCTCTTTGTAATTTGTTGTTTCAACGGTGCTGTTCCCTATTAACTGTTTAAGTTTATGTAATAAATGACCGTCAATTGTTGCATGAAACGCTTTAAATTTATCAAGACTTTGATTCAGGCGTTCCTGCTTAAAAGGTTTTAGCAAGTAATCTACACTATTGGCTTCAAATGCCTGAATGGCGTATTGATGATAGGCAGTTGTAAAAATAATTGGAACTTTAAGGTCAATTTGCTTAAACAGCTCGAATGACAATCCATCGGATAAATAAATATCGAGAAATAGCAAATCGGGCATATTGTTTTTTTCAAACCAGTTGATTGCATCTTTTATACTGGTAACCCATCCCGAAATTTCAATCTCCGGATCGTACACTTTAAGCATCGATTCCAGGTTTTCAAAGGCTGCTTTTTCATCTTCTATGATTAATACTTTCATAGTTCTCTACATCAATTAATGGAACTTTTACGACAAACTCAGTATCGTTATTCATTATTGAAATTTCTTTGTTAATCAGGTATCTATAGCGATTATTCAGATTCTGCAACCCCACCCCTGTTGCGTTTTTTTGAACTTTTTTAGCTGTCATGTTATTTTTAATGACCAGTTCGTTGTTGTTTGCTACATAAACTGAGATCATGAGCTTGTTGGCCAAATCCAACTTATTATGTTTTAAGGCGTTTTCTGCCAATATTTGCATCGTTAGTGGTGGAATATGCTTATTCATCAACTTTTCAGGAACGTCCACATTAAATTCAAAAGCATCGCCAAATCTTTTACCTATTAGAAATGCGTAATCACGTGCAAAATTCAGTTCCTTTTTTAGTTCAATTAATTCGTTGTTCTCATTCTCCAGTACATAACGATAAATGTCAGATATTTTCAGGAGATAGTCTTTTGCCAATTCCTTGTCCTTGTCAATTATGTTATAAAGGGTGTTTAGCGTATTGAACAAAAAATGCGGGCTGAGCTGCTTTTTAAGGGAGTGAAATTTCGCTTCTGCATTCTCTTTTTTAAATCGCTCCATTTTAATAAGCGAGATTCTCAGGTTTTTGTTTGTTTCGTACAGAGAAACTGCCAGCACAACAATAAATGAATAGCAAATTGCAACAAGATTAGTAGTTAGCAAATCAAAAAATGTAATTATCACTTTATCGTCGGACGCAAATGCCAGCATCAAAAAAATAGCAGATGCACTTACGAGGATTATTACAAATATTATATCGACACTAACCTGAACAAGGATACGGTGCAAATTGCTTTGCGAAAAATTTCCCCGATTTTTAATATATGAATTAATGAAAAACAAGCCTTCAGTTAAAATTGCGGTTAATACAATCGTTCCTATATGTTGCGACAGACTGTATTCTTTTGGATAGTCGTAATAAATCTGGAATATGAAATTGATTGTTATGTACAACAAACTACCTGCTACCAAATAAAACAGGACTTTAAGCAAAATAATATTTTGTTTACGAATTGTTTCCATTAAAACTCAATCTTATAGTTAAAAACCGGAACCATTCCCAAATTATAAATATGTCTGATTTCATCATTGTAAAAGTCGTAATAATTACGTTGAATATTTTTACGATTTGTGGCATTCTGAATATCTAACGAGAAAATATGCGCTGTTTTTTTTCTGTTTATCCTAAAGCTTGCGCTTACATCAATTCTGAAATAATGCGGTAGCTGCTTTGTGAACCGCTGTTTCTGAATAACAATAGTGCGCTCCTGTTCTTTTGTAGCTACTTTATCTATCGGGGTGTAACGCTGGCCTCCGGCATACACCGCTTTTGCATTTAGTCCAAGAATTTTATTATTCTTGCTTCCCATGTAAAATTCTTTTCCACCGAGAATATTAAAGGCATAATTTGAATTGTACTGTGTATTATACCATTTCATGTCGGCTGCCCTGAATTTTGAATCGAACAATGAAGCGGTAATCATAAAATAATATAAGTTGCTAAAACTTTTTTCAAGCGCTAGCTCAATACCATAATTTCGTCCAATGCCACTACTCTTAAGCGAATCTGAGTTCCAGCCATCCCATTTTTGACTAATGGTTGAAAACGTGCTGTTAGGATTAACCGCTATGGGTACATTGTACAAATGTTGGTAGTACACTTCAGATTTAAACATAAGGTTTTTTGCTATAGCATTGTTGTAGCTTAAAACAAAATGAGCTGTTTTTTTCAGTTTTAAGTTCTTATTCGGATAACTATATTCCGTTTCGTTTACAGGAATACTCATGAAATAAGCGATTAATTCCTCATGGCGGCTATATATTCCGCTGGCAAACCCGATACTCTGCTTAGGTGTGAATGACCATTCGATAGCAAATTTGGGCTCGAGAGAATGTGAGTTACCCAGATTCATATAAGAATAAGCCAATCCAAAGTTTGCTGTAATGGATTTACTTAAGCGGTATTTGTTTTGATTAAATACATAATAGTACCACGAATTTCCTTTTTTATTGATGTTGGATTCTAACTTCCCCGATTTTCTTTCATTTGCCATCATATTGAAGCCAATATAACTATAATTGAAACCAAATCTTGAGGTTAGTTTTGAATTAAATTTTCTATTTACAAAAGAAGAAAACCTAAGCGCATAATTATTAAACCTGTCTTCATAAATTTTATGAAGGATATAATCATTGTTAAGCTCGAAAACATTGTCCTGGCTGTAATTTCCTGAAACTGAAAGGACCGACTTTATGTATGATTCTTTTCCAATATGAGAAAAGTGTGTAACTCCGCCGGCCCCCATACCGGTTTTAAAATAGTCTTTTTTATTGCTGTCCCAGCTATTCCATAGCGTAGAATCGGTAATGGCATCTGCACTTTCTGTATTGCTGTTTCCACCTAAGCCCCAGATTGAAAAAGTGCCTGCTTTTTTAGTAGGAAAATTAAGCTTGAAAGACAAATCTTGGTAATGAGGTGTTTCATCTCCCATTACATCAACACCAATTTTTTTTAAAATACTAAGAGTTGAATACCTGTAATTAATAAGATAGGATGATTTACTTTTTTTATTAAATGGCCCTTCAGTTGTTAAATCAGTACCTAATGCACCAAATTGAAAAGCATTTTCGTTTCTGTCCGAATTGCCATTTCTTAGCCTAATATCAAATACCCCGGAATAAGCATTATTGAATTCGGCAGGGAATGCCCCGGTATAAAAATCGGAAGTACTTAGCATATTGGCATTTAAAATACTTACAAACCCTGCTGCATGTCCTTCCTCGGCAAAATGACTGGGGGCAGGAATCTCCACTCCTTCCAGCCGCCAAAGCAACCCGTTGGGCGAATTCCCCCTGATAATGATTTGGTTGGTAGCATCATCGCCACTGGTAACCCCTGCATACGATTGTGCCATCCTTCCGGGATCGCTAATACTGGCAGCATATCTTTTGGTTTCTTCTACCGAAAAAGATTTTGAACTCAGTGTTGCCATTTCATTTAATGCCTTATCCTTTCTAGAAGAAACAACCTTTACTTCATTCAAACTGGTAGTCGATTCGGTTAATTTTATTTCGAGATATACTTCTTTTGCAGAGCCAACCATTATATCGGGGATAGTCACGGGTTCGTATCCTATAAAGTTTACCCGGATTGTCTGTCGGCCAACAGGTACATTTTCTAAATAAAACATTCCCTCACTATTGCTGATACATCCTTTCAGCGGCTCTGTTCCCAAAATGACAATAGTTGCTCCGGGTAGTGGTTGTAATGATTCACTATCCAGTATTTTTCCTTTAATTGTTTGAGTAATTTCCTGACTATAGCAATTTGTTGATAAAACTAAGGTGAAAAAATAAAAAACGTATCGCATCATTTTCATTATTCTTTAAATATTTAAACCAAAAAAAGAATAATGTGAAATGACGATAAAAAGAGAATCCTTGAAACCGGAAAAAAACTATATAGAACCGAATTCTCAAGGCATAAACAAAAAAAGGTATTTAATCACCAATAAGAATGAGTTTTTCGTGGGACCGGATTATTGAGCGCCTAAAAGGTTTCTTACACTCGCATGCAACGGATGGCGGTATGGTTAGTAAGGGATTGCGGGATTTTTGCCTGTCAAGGTTCAGCAAATATTGAAGCGGGTTGCTTTGCTTCGAAAACCTCTGAAACCCTTATTAATTCTACTTTAACACATTTAAAATCTTTGATATGAATTGTTTATGTCCCACTGCCTTATTTTGTGACGTTGGTGCATTTGGTCAAAAAACTGTTCTTCGGTCATTTCTTTATAGAGCTTGAAGACGAACCATTTCTTGATGTCGTTGGCCGAAAGCAACGGAAGTTCCTCGAAGTTTCGTAGTTTTTCCTTGAGTATAAACGAAGAAACCATCAAGTTCAAAGCAACCTGATGTTGCCACGCCAGCCACTTTCGGGTCTGAAACTGGTCGATTCCCAGTATTTGCTTGGATTCTTTGATGCAGTGTTCGACAAAGAACCGCTGAGCCTGTATGTACGCCAAGGCTTGGTGTGTGTATTGTTCCAGGTTGGCATCGTTGCCGTAATAGCCATCGCCGCCAATAAAATCGAACGAAACCCCGTTTTGAACTTGTTGACGGATAATTTCTTCTGCCAATTCCAGTTTGGTCTTGAATGCCCTGTTCCCTTCGGGGATGCCGGCTTCCTCGCAACGCTCCGGATCCTCGCACCAATCTTGTGGCAGGTATAACCGGGCATCGACCATCGAAGCAAAATCTCCGTTGCTCAGGCAGGCAAACACGGCAACCTGCGAATTGGATATTTTGCCCACATTGCCACGATACTGCCATCCAACACCAACACTTTTGTCGCCTTTCTTCACCCAGCCGCTTTCGTCAATTATTAACCCGGTTAACTTCCGCTTGGGTAATACCGAGCTTACCTCTCTGGAAACCTGATCGATAACCTCGCGCTCGTCCCATTTTGACTCGGTAATAAAGTGTTGCATCTGATGGTAGTGGACATTCAGGTCTTCACTGATACGTTCAATGTTGCGTAATATTGACTTTGCACAACTCCTTTAGTGTAATGTTCTGCTTTATCAAAAAATTTCTTGGTCCGGTTACAAAATATAGGCTTATACAAAGCAAGGTGTTCACTCAGCCTCCGGAACAACCAGGCCAGTGTTTTTCCATATGTATTACTTTTTTTACGTGGTGTTAAACATAGCTCGGAACGATAGATTTGTTCTTCGATGACACCTTTAAAATACTAAAAAAACAATTACTAAATCAGGTTTAAATCAAACAAAATCAACACTTTAAAGTCTTTTTCTAACCTGTTAAAGTAGAATTAAGGTGAATATCCCTGCCACCCCTTCGTATTTGCGGGTTGAGCCAACCTTGGTTTTCATCTGTTCTCATCAACTTTGTGTATCTAAAGCCATTCGCTTTTAAACAAAGTTCCAAAGGTCATAACAGCACAGAAAAAAGTAAAGACGCCCAAAAATTGAACGTCTCTACAGCTATTCTATTTGATTACTCTGCCGAATATTATTCCACCGCTTTTGCAGGTTGATTCTCTTCAGGTAGCAGGTTCATCATTTTTTTGATCCTATAATTGATCCGGATGGTGAGCATATACATCACCGGAGCAAGTAGCAGAGTGAGAAAGGTGGCAAAGCTCAGACCAAAGATCACTGTCCACGACATGGGTCCCCAGAACGCCACGCTTTCACCTCCCAATGAAAAGTCGGGTTCGAAGTTCGTGTACAAGGTGATGAAATCGAAGTTGAGTCCTATAGCTAGCGGAACCAAGCCCAACACTGTTGTAATGGCGGTGAGCAACACGGGCCGCAGCCTGGTTTTTCCGGCAATGACCAAACATTCGATTTCTTCGTGTATCGGAAGGAAAGCGCCTTCGCTGTAGCCCAGCTCATCGCGCCGTTTCTTCCGCATCAGGTCAATGTAATCGATCAATACAATGCCATTGTTGACCACAATCCCGGCCAGAGATATGATGCCGATCCCGGTCATGATGATGACAAACTCCATTTTGAAGATGGCCAGCCCCAGGAACACCCCGATGGTGCTAAACAGCACAGTCATCATGATAATCATGGGTCGGATAAACGAGTTAAACTGGGTGACCATGATTAAACCAATGAGGGCTACCGCCACCAGCAAGGCAAAGATAAGGAAAGCACTGCTCTCGTCCTGTTCCTGCTGCTCACCGGTAAAAGCATAGTCGTAACCGCTTGGCATTTCATAGCTTTGCAGCACTTGCCGGATCCGGGCGTTGACCTCGTTGGCATTAAAGCCTTCTTTCACATTGGAGCTAATGGTAAGCACCCGCTTATGATCGATACGGTTCACCTTGTCGTAGGTTGAAGAGTATTCAAAATCGGCCACCGCAGAGAGGGGGATTCTATTACCTTCCACCATCAGCTTTTGATTCATCAGCGTCGATACATCGTTTCGGTACTCTTCTTTCAGGCGAATGAAAATATCATACTCATCCTCTCCGTCTTTGAAGTCGCCCACATCGTAGCCATACAGCGAGTTACGCAAGGCCATGGCAATTTCCTGGGTCGACAGCTCGTATCGGCGTGCTTTATCGCGGTCTACATGGATCAGCATTTCGGGCTGGTTCACGTTGATATCCAGCTTCAACTCCTCAATTCCCTGGATGTTGTCTCTGTTGATCCGGTTCATGAAATCGTCGGTAATCTTAATGAGTTGTTCAAAATCATCGCCACTTACCTCAATATTCACATCGGCACCCACCGGTGGTCCGTTCTCTTCTTTTTCAACAAAAATCTTCGCGCCCACAAAGCCCGACAGGTTGGCCGAGAGTTCCTGCATGACTTCGGAGGTATTGATGCCATCGCGCAGTTTGAATTCCACAAACGAAATGGAGGTGAGCGACTTGTTTGGACTCTTGTCATTCTCGAACATGCCCCCTTTACCGTTACCTACCGAGGTGGTCACCGATTTGACAATGTCGTGATAGGGTTCGATGGTGTTCTTGATGATATCTTCTACCCGGCGAGACACCTCATCGGTGCGGCCGATCGAGGTTCCCAGAGGCAGCTCCATCGTTACATAGATGGTTTGCGGGTCGGTGTCCGGAAAAAAGACTACGCTGGGCTGGCGGAACCCATAAAACCAGATGGACACGATGAGCAGCACGAAGGTACCAGCAAAATAGATGATGGGTTTCCAGCCGGTCAGGGCGCTACGCAACTGACGTTCGTAAAAATTTTCAAGCCACACCAAAAAGCGGGTTTGAAACCAACGGGCCCACGGACGAAAGACCAGGACATTGAGCACCATCAGGAGGGCCACAGTCATTAACAAGTTTCCGATCAAGTAGATTTTAAACACGTAAAAGACTACGGCAATGATCGTAAGGATGCCTGCGTTCTTGGTCACCTTTTTCCAATCCATCTTCTCTTGGATGTCGTCAATTTTCATGAAACGGGCAATGAATGGCGGATTGAGCACCAGGGCAACAAAGAGCGAGGAGGACAGTACCACGATCAGGGTTTGTGGCAAGATGCTCATAAACTCACCTACAATGCCTTCCCAAAACATCAGCGGAACAAAGGCCGCCAGGGTGGTTAGGGTAGAGGCGATAATGGGATTGGCAATTTCGCTCACCCCTTTTTTGGTGGCACTCAATTGTGAATAGCCCAGCCCATGCAGGCGGTAAACGTTTTCCACCACCACAATGGCATTGTCGACCAACATTCCCAAAGCCAAAATCAATCCGAACAGCACCATGGAGTTGAGCGTGATGTCCATTTGATCGAGCACGACAAAAGAGATAAACATAGACATCGGAATGGCCAGCCCCGAGAACAAGGCGTTGCGGAAGCCCAAGAAGAGGTACAGCACAAAAATCACCAGGAGCATGCCCATAATGATGCTGTTTTCCAAGGTCGCAATGTCGTTCTTGATGTAGGTAGACATATCGTCGGTGACAATAATCTCGAGGTTTTTGGGCAGATAGCCCTGCTCCACCTGCTCCACCAGGATCCGACGGATTTTATCGGTTGCATCCAGAATGTTGGCTCCGCTCTTCTTCACCAACGCCAGGGTGACCACTGGTTTATTATCGAGTCGCGAGATGGTTGACTTTTCCTTATAGCCATCCACCACCTCGGCCACATCGCGCACATACACCGGCTTGCCTTCATTCAGTTTGATGATGGTGTTGCGGATCTGGTCCATGTTGGTGTAATCTGCTTCGGTACGCACCACACGGCGGGTTTGGTCGGCAGTGAATTCGCCGGCGCCAATCGTTACATTTTCCAGTTGCAGAGCCAAGGCAATGTCGCCGTAGGTCATCCCCCGGGCTTCCAACTTAAACGGATCGACGTTGACCTGAATTTCGCGGTCATCGACTCCCCGGATAGTGGCTTCCGAAATTTCGGGCAAGCTTTCAAATTCATCCTGAAGAATCTCCGCATATTCCTTCAGTTGACGCATGCTGAAATCGCCCAAAATATTGACATTAAGAATCGGGAACTCCGAGAAATTCAGGTCCAACACCAACGGATCATCTTCCAGGTCGCCGGGCAGGTCTGAACGCGCCTTGTCCACATTGTCCTTGGTATCCTGCAGGGCCTGTTTAATCTCTACATCGGTGTTGAACTCCACTACAATGGTACTGACATCCTGATACGAAGCCGAGGACACTTTCTTAACACCATCCATCCCTTTCAGTTCCTGTTCAATGGGGCGGGTAATCAGGTTTTCAATATCCACTGGCGAGTTGCCGGGATAAATTGTTTGGATAAAAACATAGGGAACGGCAATTTCCGGAAACGATTCTCTGGGCATTTGGTTGTAAGAAAACAATCCGAACACCACCAGCATAAAGGTTAAGATGTAGATTGTGATCTTATTTTCGAGTGCCATGTAGGCCGGTTTAAACTTCCGCTGTATGTGTTGCGAATTGTCGCTTACTTTTTCTTTCTTCATGTTTTTGTGTTTTTACAGCTATCGATTCTCTTCATGAATTGACACGCACCGCTGTTCCGTCAATCACCTGACTAAATCCTTCGGAAACCACCTTCATGCCGGTTTTCAGTCCCTCCTTCACTTCGGTCCGGTTGTTGTCGGACACACCGGTTTGAACATAGACTTTCCGGGCTATCTGCCTATCGCCATCAGCCTCCACCACAAAGGTGTATTTGCCTTTAAAGTCTTCCTTAATCAGGATGGAAGGAATCACGATCGCTTCTTCTGCCACATAGTCGCGAAGCTTCACCACTGCATCGAGGTTGGGTTTGATCAGGTTATCCTTATTTTGAAGATCCAGGCGGATGCGAAAGGTCCGGTTGTTGGGATCGATGAAATTACCAATCATCCGGATGTTGGTGGTGTGAGTTTGGTCAATGGCCGGGAAATACACCTGCACTTCATCGTCCTGCTCAATTTTTGTCAGGTACGACTCGGCCACATCGGCATATACCTTAATTTTCTGAATATTGACCAGCTTGGCAAAAGGCACCTGGGGACTTGCAATCTGTCCCTGTTTCTGGTAAATCACATCGATGATTCCATCCACAGGAGCGGTAATGCTCGACATGTTTTTTTGAGCCTTCAGCCCTTCCAGTTGCTGTTCCAGCGATTTCATGGTTGATCTGGCTTGCAGATACTGCAACTCGGAGCCAATGTTTTGATCCCACAAATTTTTCTGACGCTCGTAGGTGGTTCGGGCCATCTCCAGGTTGATCTCCACTTCATCAATGGTCCGTTCAACGGTTTCGGCATTCAGCGTAGCCAATATAGTTCCCTTGGAAACGCGCTGACCTTCCCTGACCTTAATTTCCAAAATATGTCCCGAGCCTTCAGGGCTGACATTTACTTCCTTATCTGCCTCCACACTGCCGCTCACTTCGATAAAGTGCTCAAACTTTTGAGGCTGAACTTCGGTTAACACCACTTCTACTCTTTCTTCTTCGGTGGTCGCTTTCAGCTCTTCTTCGAGCTCGGCGATCTTGAGTTCGAGCTCATGAAGCTGTTGCTTGTATTCCACCAGTTGGGTTTGCTTTTCCTGGCTCTCATTCTCATTCCCGGCATTGCCTGCAGAGCAGGAGGCCAGAAGGACAACAATCATGAGGCCTGCGAGCTGATGAATTAATTTTTTGTTTCTAACGATTCGGTTCATCTTGTTTCTTGTTTAAAGTTTTCCAATTGCTTTGTCTAAGGTAATTTTCGATTCCAGAAGTTGAATGACTGAGGCCACCCAGGCTGCCTGCGCATCAATGTATTGGGTTTCAGTTTGCGAAAGCTCCACACTACTGCTAATCCCGTTGTTGTACTTGATCGTTGTTTTGTCGTAGATCTTTCGGGCCAACTGCTTGTTGTCCACATCGTTCTTGAATTGATCCACCGCACTTTCAATATCGGCAACCGCAGTCAGATAATCTTTTCGCAAAGTTTGCTCGGCCAGCTTCTGATTATTTTCAGCTTGCTGGTAGGCAAATTGCTTTTGTTTCACGATGGCCCTTTGCTGACCCGACGTGAAAATGGGCACGGTTAGCTTGAAGCCCAACATGGATGATTTAAACCAGGGCACACTGCTTTTAAAAAGGTTCGCACTGTTTCCGAAGGTCATTTTCGACCAGTTGTAGAATCCGCTGAGCTTCGGTAGATAAGCCGATTGAGCAAGCTTAAATTCTTTCATAGAAAGTTGCCGCTGGGTATCCAGCATCCGAAAGTCGATGTGGGACGCATAGTCGAATCCACCAACCGATTCTTCCTCTTGCAGCAGAGGATCAAGAAATTCGTCAAGCGTTTCGTCAAGCTCAATGGTTTCGTCCACATCCACGCCCATGGTATATTTCAATACCATGCGGGCTACGCGGATTTCGCGCTCAGCCTTCAGTATTTCATTTTCCGCTTTCTGAACCAACAGGCGCATTTGATCCACATCCTGCTCCTCGGAGAAGCCATTCTCGTACATCGCGCGGGTTTCGCGCTCCAGCTTTTGTGAGTTTTGCAGGTTTTCCTTCATCACCTCCAGGTTCTCTTCAGCTGCCAGCACCATGAAATAAGATTGAGCCACGGCATGTTTAATGTCAATCTCCGTTTTTTCCTTGGTTTGGTTAGCCATCTGCAGGTAAACTTTGGCTGATCCAATCCCCACGATATAGGAGCCGTCAAAAATCAACTGGTCTACCGTGAATCCATAGTCTGAATTAAATTTCTCCGCAAAAGAAATTGGATAAGTCCCTTCAGGTGGTGTATCCTCAGGAATTCCCAATGCACCCCAAAATTCTTTGGGAATAATTGCCACAGGCATAGGAGATTTTGCAGCATCGATGTTCTTGGTGTAATTGGCGCTACCCGAAATTTGTGGCAAACCCATGGCAATGGTTTCCCACACTTTCTTTTGAGCGGCAGAAACATCAAGCCCGCTGTTTTGGATGACATAAGAGTGCTTTAGCGCGTATGCCTGGGCTTCGGCCAAAGTAAACTTAAGATCGTCCTGAGCTTTTAAACCTCCTGCCAGCAACAAGAAAATGAGCAAGATCGTGAGCTGTTTCGTCTTAGTTTTCATTCTGAACATTGTTTAATTGTTGTTTATAGTATTTCAAGCCTTCTTCTGTACAAACTCCATGAAAGTGATAATCCACCATTTCATCAAACAAACTTATATTCCTTACCTCTTCATCAGTGAAAATTTCATTGTCGGGATTGAATACAAGCAAAAAGCGTCCAACCACAATCCGCGCCATCAGGTCGCTGTCCAATTCTTCGCGAAACAAGCCTTCCGCTTTCCCCTGGTTCATAACGGTCAGATTATCCTGGTAGATCCGCTTTCGTTTATAATCCGTTATTTGGCGATAAACATCCGGATAACTTTTCCTCAGATCGTACTCCATGTTGTTGTGGACGATCTTCAGCATTTCACTGATATGCTTCCGAATCCATAAAATCTTGTCAATCGCATTCAATGATTTGTTTTCCTGACAATGGAACACTTCATCTTTCATTAAATAAGAATCAACCACCGCTCCCACCAAATCCGCTTTATCTCTAAAATACTGATAGAGGGTTTTTTTTGAGATCCCAAGTTCGGCAGCCACATCATCCATCGTTACACTTCGTATTCCATGACGCAGATAAAGCTGTCCAACTTGCTCCAGTATGTATGCTTTTTTATCTTTCATAATCCTCACAAAGATAGATTCCTTCTTTGATCGGAAACTATGCTCATCTTGAAAGTTTCCATAGTTTACGAAGATTTAACATACCTGTATCTAGATTGTTTTCTATTTCGGACACAAAACTATTTTAGAACCCCAAGTTTCTCGGATAAGAATCGGTGAACAAAGAAATAAGTCGAGGAATGGAGATAATCGGTTTGCGGATTGCTGTCTGAGTTTTAAGGTCAGTTCGATATCAGGCGAAAGATATCTGCTAAACTTTTATGCCGGGGGACTCTTCCCGCGATTTTAAAAGGGCTTCCGCCACGCAAAGGTCCATTGGATTGGTAATTTTGATGTTTTCTGGATTTCCATCCACCAGGTGAATGGGTATTCCAGCCGCTTCACAAACCGAGGCATCATCGGTAAAAAAATGATTTTCGGGCTGCTGATAGGCTTTCTTGATTAAATCGATTTGAAAAGTTTGCGGGGTTTGCACCAGGCAGAATTTGCTCCGATCGACATGCTGGCTCTCCTGTCCGGAAAGCTGCCGCAGCGATTCGACTAACGGCGAAACCGGCAGCGCATTCCCTTTTTCCAGCGCCGTTTGAAAACAGCGCTGCAAGGTTTCGAAAGACACCAGTGGCCGCACGCCATCGTGAATAAAAACTACACCTTCACCGCTGATAACATCCAGTCCGTTTTTGACGGATTGAAACCGGGTTTCTCCGCCGCTAACCAGCCTGATTTTACCGGTAAACTGAAACTGCTCGCTGATTTGCTGCCAACGCGTAAACTGAGACTTAGGTAAAACAAGCACCAACGCTATTTCGCGGTCAAAGTCCAAAAAACGTTGAATGGTCCACAACAGAATGGGTTTTCCAGCCAGCTCAATAAACTGTTTGGGAACATCTGCCCCCATTCTTGAACCCACTCCTCCCGCAACGATTAAAGCAAACTTTTTCATCCATCAGCATGTTTAGGTCTTGAACCTGTTTTGCCAGCCCGCGATCGCTGGTCTCAGGGTGATCGGCGACAACCGCTGACCACAACGTCAAGAAACAAAAATAGCATTCCATATTTAATTCCTGTTGCATCGACAAAACAATCGGCTTATCTTCACGATAAAATTGGAAATAACCCACATAAAACAACACAGCCCATGAAAATACTATTCGATTTTCTGAAGGAACTTCGCGAAAACAATACCCGCGAATGGTTTAACGACAACAAAAAACGCTACGAGGAAAGCAAAGACCAAATCCTCTTTTTTACCGAATTGATGATCCAGGAGATCCATCGGTTCGATGCGGACGTCCCACTGATTGATCCCAAAGATTGCCTGTTCCGGATTTTCAGGGATGTACGCTTTTCTCATGATAAGTCGCCTTACAAAACCCACTTCGGAAGTTTTATCGCCAAAGGAGGTCGCAAGAGCAACCGGGCCGGCTACTACATTCACCTGGAGCCGGAAAACTCGTTTTTGGGAGGCGGCATTTGGCATCCCGAAGCAGCTCCGCTCAAAGCCATCCGCACCGAAATTTTAGATCATGCTGACGGACTGAAAGAAGTGTTGAACAATGAGAAATTTAGAAAATACTATCCCACCATTGAGGGAGAAAAGCTGAAAACAGCGCCAAAAGGTTTTCCAAAAGATTTTGAAGACGTGGATTTGCTGCGCTTCAAATCGTATGCTTTCGGTTTTCAGGTGGATGAAAAAACTGTTTTAAGCGATGATTTTGTCGGTCTCACGGTTGACGCTTTTCAGGAACTTTCGAAGGCTAATCGCTTTTTGAACGATGCTTTGGACAAATTGTTGTGAACAATATCTAATCGTTCGTCTGAGTTATAGCGTGTTTTAGGCCCTAAAATGATCAGTTCATATCTTTTTTCTTAAAACGGGGTTACCTATCTATCCAAAACTGAATAAACTCATAGAATAGTTTCTTCCCTATCAACCCATTTTAAAATTAAAGCCGGAACATTGTTCCGGCTTTCTTTTTACTTCGTGTATAAGTATCGTTTTATATTTCGCTTGGGTGTTTTCTCAAACTCCTGACTCACCAGTTCAATTTGGACCAGCTGACTGTACTTGGGCAATTCGTGGTTAGCATGCCGCCTGTTGCTTTCCATCAATTTGGCAACATGAACCTCATCGAGTTTTTCAGCTTTAATGATTTCCGGGTCAGGAAAAACCAAGGCTACCAGCTTTCCTTCGCGCTCAACCACCACGTTCTCCAATATTCCGGGCAAATTCGACAGCTTGGCTTCAATCTCTTCGGGGTAAATATTTTGACCGGAAGCCCCCAATAGCATATTCTTGCTTCGCCCTTTAATGTAGATGTAGTTTTGCGAATCAATCAGCCCCAGATCGCCGGTTTTCAACCAGCCATCAGCGGTAAAGGCCTGCCGGGTCGCTTCATCATTTTTATAATATCCCTGCATAACATGAACTCCTTTCACCTGAATTTCACCCACTTCCCGATAGGGGTCGCTGGAGTCAATACGTACCTGCATCCTGTCGACCAGTTTGCCAGCCGACATGGGCTGGGTGGTATGCCACGCGTCATACGAAATGAGTGGCCCACATTCGGTCATGCCATAGCCAATGGTAAACGGAAAGTCAATTTTCCGGAAAAATTCCTCCACTTCATGACTCAGCGGAGCGCCGCCAATCACAATTTCATGAAAGCGTCCGCCAAAGGTTTCCACCAGCTTTTCCTTCACTTTCTTATGCAGCAAGCCCGAAATACCGGGAACTGTAAGCAGAAATTTCATGAGGGGTTTTTCCAGGCTTGGAAGAATCCGTTTCTTATAAATTTTTTCAATCACCAAGGGCACCGATAGAATCAGGTGTGGCCGAATTTCGCCGAATGCTTTAAGAATCACTTGCGGCGTAGGGGTTTTGCTCAAAAAAGTGATGTGACAGCCCACAGAGGCGGGAAACAGAAACTCGAACAACAAACCAAAAACATGGGCCATGGGTAAAAATGACACGATCTTGTTGCCAGTTTTCAGCGGCATATGCTCCCGCGCATAAATCAGGTTCGACAGCAAACTGCGCGTTGGCAGCATCACCCCTTTAGTAAAGCCCGAAGTCCCGCTGGTGTACGAAATCACGCACACCGATTTTTCGTCCAGGTCTACCAGCCCGAAATCCTCAGGCAAAATCGGATCAACAGCTCCCGCTTTTAAGCTCTGCTCCCAAGCTGGCAAACAGGCGGTATCCTGATCGAAAAGCAGGTTGAAAGCAGTCAGACTCACTACCGATTGAAGCTGCGGCATTTCTGCAGCATCCAGCTTATCAAACAAGGGATCACCGGTAAACAGCAACTTCGATCCCGAATGCTTAACAATGTGATGCACATCGGCCGGGTTAAAGTCTGGAAGTATCGGCACCGCCACGGCGCCATAGCCAATGGTGGCTAAAAAAGAAATGGCCCAATTGGCCGAATTACGTCCCAATAAGGCGACTTTATCTCCTTTTTGGATTCCACTTTCCTTGAAAAACAAATGGATTTGATGAATTTTTTGCGCTACTTCGCCATAATGATACGTGGACCCACCATAGTCTGAAAACATCGGTAAGTCCCAATTCTGCAGCAGCGATTCTTTGTAAAGCCCCATCAGGCCTTGAAGAGCTAATGTTTGGTTCATGAATTTTTCCTCTCAATTATTCCTTAGCCGGAATTATCTTTAATAATGCGTGCAATCCGCTCCACCGCATCGTCAACATAATCTGTCTTTTCCATGCCAATGGTCATCGTATGCACGTTTCCACTCTTCCAGGCAAATCTAAGTGATTTTTCACGAACTTCCTCTTGGGTCAAATCGCCACCGCCGAAAATCTTCGTCCCAATCACCCCTTTTCCAGCGTCTTTCGCCGTTTTTAGAAGTTTCATGATCTCTTCCAGTGTTCCATCCATCCGAAAACCATTGAATTTCAAAACACTATCAAATCAGATAAAATCATCCGTAATGTACAACGATTGGTTGAGCATGCAAAATCCTGCTTGTTAAGAAGTTTAAACGGTTTTGTCGTAGCTGTTTTTTATTATTTTAGCGCTTTCTTTCTTTTATTCGAAAACTTAAAATAAAACCAAATGAAGAAACTTTTACTGGCTCTTTTTGTGAGTATTGTTGCCTTGGGCGCCACTGCCCAGAATGTTCAACTGCATTATGATTTGGGGGAAACCCGGAAATTGGTCACAACAACGGTTGAAATGTTCCGTCCCGATAAGTACGGTTCAACCTTTTTCTTTATTGATATGGACTACAGCTCGGATGAACGCAATGTTGATAATGGTCTTTCGCTAGCCTATTGGGAAATTGCCCGTGCCTTTAAATGGACGGAAAATCAAAAATTTATGCCGCGCGTAGAATATAACGGCGGTACGATGAAAATTTTCTCTCCTGGCTTTGAGAGTTTTGTTCCCATTGAGAATTGCTGGCTGGCGGGGGTAGAACGTACCTGGGCATCGTCCGACTTCTCAAAAATCCTGACCTTGCAGGCCAACTACAAATACATTAAAGACAAGGAAGATGCTGCATTTCAGCTGACTGCTGTTTGGACCATCCAAATGCTGCAAAATAAATTGACTTTTGCTGGTTTTGCCGATTTCTGGAAAGAAGAAATGGGCTGGGGAACCGACTACCGCTTTTTAACTGAGCCACAACTGTGGTATAACGTCTGCTCCAATTTTGCTTTCGGTACCGAGATTGAGTTGAGCAATAATTTTGCAAAAGACGGCTTTCAAGTTAATCCAACCTTGGCTGCCAAGTGGACATTCTAATCTAAAACTTCCACAAATATGAAACGTTTTTTCAAACTCGATGAAAACCACACCACCGTAAAAACGGAAGTTTTAGCGGGAATCACAACTTTCATGACGATGGCCTACATTCTGGCGGTTAACCCCAGTATTTTGAGTGCCACCGGAATGGATAAGAACGCCCTCTTTACTGCCACGGCCTTGTCGGCATTGGTGGCGACCCTGGTTATGGCCCTGGTTGCGCGCCTGCCTTTTGCACTAGCCCCCGGAATGGGGCTGAACGCCTTTTTTGCCTTCACCGTCGTGTTGGGCATGGGCTACAGCTGGCAATTTGCGCTGACCGCCGTTTTCATGGAAGGAATCATTTTCCTGATCCTTACGGCCTTCAACATCCGTGAGCTCATCGTCAACGCCATCCCCATGTCGATGAAGCATGCGGTATCGGCGGGTATCGGACTGTTTATCGCCTTTATTGGTTTGCAGGGCGCCGGTGTCATCGTCAACAACGATGCCGTATTGGTTGGTCTGGGAGACATGGGATCTCCAAGTGTTTTAATCGCCCTGCTCGGCGTGTTGCTGATTGGCATTCTGCTGGCTTTAAAAGTCAAAGGCGCCTTACTAATTGGTATTTTCGCAGCTACAATCGCCGGAATTCCATTCGGAGTTACCCAGCTGCCCGAAGGCCATCTGGTTTCGTTGCCGCCGTCGATTGAGCCCATTTTCTTCAAATTCGATTTCCACCAGATCCTGACCATCGACATGCTGATCGTGCTATTCACCTTCCTGTTTGTCGATATGTTCGACACGGTTGGAACCTTGGTTGGCGTTTCGTCGAAAGCGGATATGCTGACAGAAGATGGCAAGGTGCCACGCGCCAAGCAAGCCCTGTTTGCCGATGCTATTGGCACAACGGTTGGCGCCATGCTGGGAACAAGTACGGTAACCACTTATGTTGAAAGTGCCTCGGGTGTTGCTGAAGGCGGACGCACCGGATTGACTTCGCTAACCGTAGCGGGTTTATTTCTGGCCGCCTTGTTTTTTGCTCCGCTGTTTATCATGATTCCGGGAGCAGCAACCGCACCGGCTCTAATCATTGTTGGCCTGTTCATGCTAACACCCATTCTGAAAATTGATATGGAAGACTTTACCGAGTCGATTCCGGCCTTTTTCACCATTATCATGATGCCACTGGCCTACAGCATTGCCGAAGGAATCGTGTTCGGGATGTTGGCCTACGTTATTCTGAAACTGCTGACCGGAAAACACAAAGAGGTTTCGTTGGTCATGTATGTATTGGCTTTACTCTTTATTGTGAAGTTTATTATCTAAGCGAAGTTTACCCACAATAGTTGAAAAGCTCCATGATTCATGGGGCTTTTTTTATTATAGATAGAACCCGCCGCACCCAAACCCGTGAAACGGGTTCAATGTGAATAGCCCCGTATGCAATGCGGGGTGCAGCACGTGCAGCGGCCAACAACCACGAATGTGGTTGAATAACAATTACAAAATCGTTTATATCATTCAACCCCATCCCGGGGTTGGAACCGTTTTCAACGATATTTACACCGAGGTGATCGGAATTTGAAAAATTGACTCTAAAATCTATCATGACGACCCGGTAAAAAAATCGCTATTCACCTTCAGCAAGGTCGTTGCGCTAATGGGTACCAACATGTAAAAAGAAGACGAATCGGTGGGCGAATAAGCCACACAAATCACTCCATAGCCGGGTGGTTTCGCGCCATCCGGCTAAAATTCACCCTCCACCCTCACCCCCAGTCCCTACAATTGCCCCCTAAATCGACACAAGTAAATCTTCACGTCATTTCGACCTTGCTATACGAAATGAAAGTTGGAGAACAACCTAAAAGTTTTGACACTCAAGTCCCCCACTTCGCCGGAGGCGAAAGCAGCGCAGGCCGTCAAAAGCCGGTCCCGGTAAAATCGGGATCGCCCGGGCCGGCGTTGGCGGGAAGGATTTCCCTCAGTGGCCGGACAAGTTTTGACGGGTATCCGGGGTTGTGCGCCGGAAAGAAAAAATCCTGACGCGGGGAGAAGGATAACTTTGACTAGATTTTTTTGTTTCGTTTTTTCATCGAATGGAAAAAAAATAAAATCCGGTCCTGAAGGACAAATCCTTTGACTTTAAAGAAGCGTCAAGCTGACCAGGCCGGAAACCACGACAGCGGCGTTTGCACCATAGCAGGTGGTTGGATTTTAGGACAGACGCTTCCTTAGTTAAATGCCGCAGCGATAGAAGCCAACGGGAGTACTTCTATATTAAACTCCGACGGAAAGCTCCGCCACGAAGACCGCAAAGCAAAGCACGAAGGTAGACAGTTCCGCCACGAACACCGCAAGGTTCGGCACGAAGGTAGACGGTTCCGGCACGAACACCGCAAAGTCCGCCACGAAGGTAGACGGTTCCGCCACGAACACCGCAAGGTCCGCCACGAAGGTAGACGGTTCCGCCACGAACACCGCAAGGTCCGCCACGAAGGCGGAAGCCTCCACCACGCACACGGAAAGCTTCTCCACGAAGGCGGAAGGCATTCAGACTCCGGACATCGCTCACCCGGGTGTCGCGGATTCAAACAGACCAACCAAAAATAAGGAAGTTGACCAACCCATATCAATTCGCCCTAAAGAAAAAAGACCGTCCTTTTGGGACAGCCTCTGTTTAATCGTTTATCGGATCAATGCTTACTTCAGTTTGGCAAACAGCGCTTTGAAATTCACTTGCGAAGCGATAATCGCTTTCAGATCGGCAATGGGCACGCGCTCCTGCAACATGGTGTCGCGGTGACGAATGGTCACTGTTGCATCCTCCAGCGTTTGGTGATCGACCGTGGCGCAAAATGGTGTTCCAATGGCATCCTGACGACGGTAGCGCTTGCCGATCGAGTCTTTCTCATCGTACTGGCAATTGAAATCGAATTTCAGGTCATCGATAATTTCGCGGGCTTTCTCCGGCAGGCCGTCTTTTTTCACCAACGGCATCACCGCCAGCTTGATCGGAGCCAAAGGCGCGGGCAACCTCAGCACCACGCGGGTGTCCTTTTTACCATTGGCTGCTTCCAGTTCTTCTTCAAAATACGAAGCCGACATCACTTGCAGGAACATGCGGTCGACCCCGATGGAGGTTTCCACCACAAAGGGAACATACGATTTTTCCAGCTCCGGATCGTAGTACTGAATTTTCTTTCCGGAAAACTCCTGGTGCTGCGACAAATCGAAATCGGTACGCGAGTGAATGCCTTCCACTTCCTTAAAACCAAAGGGAAATTTATACTCTACATCAACTGCGGCATTGGCGTAGTGCGCCAGCTTTTCATGTTCATGAAAGCGGTAGTTCTCTTCGCCAAAGCCAAGCGCCTGGTGCCACCTCATGCGGGTTTCCTTCCACTTGTCGAACCACTCCAGCTCCGAGCCGGGGCGAACAAAAAACTGCATCTCCATTTGTTCGAACTCGCGCATGCGGAAAATAAACTGGCGGGCAACAATCTCATTCCGGAATGCTTTCCCGATCTGGGCAATGCCAAACGGAATTTTCATGCGACCGGTTTTTTGAACGTTCAGGTAGTTGACGAAAATTCCCTGGGCCGTTTCCGGACGAAGGTAAACTTTCAACGCACCATCGGCCGTTGATCCCATTTCGGTACCAAACATCAGGTTGAACTGGCGCACGTCGGTCCAGTTGCGTGTCCCGCTCATTGGGCAAACGATTTCCTGATCAACAATGATTTGTTTCAACCCGGCCAGGTCATTATCATTTAAAGCTTTCGAAAAGCGGGCGTGCAATTCGTCCCATTTTTCCTGGTTGGCCAGCACGCGTGGGTTAGTTTCGCGAAACTGTTTTTCATCGAAGACATCGCCAAAACGTTTTTGAGCCTTCGCCACTTCCTTACCCATTTTTTCCTCGAACTTGGCCAGCTGCTCTTCAATCAGCACATCGGCGCGGTAGCGCTTTTTCGAATCCTTGTTGTCAATTAAGGGGTCGTTAAATGCATCAACATGGCCCGAAGCCTTCCAGATGGTTGGGTGCATAAAAATAGCCGAATCCAGTCCAACTACATTTTCGTGCAACATCACCATGCTGTCCCACCAATATTTTTTGATGTTATTTTTAAGTTCTACTCCATTTTGTCCGTAATCGTACACTGCACCCAGCCCATCGTAAATTTCGCTCGATTGAAACACAAATCCATACTCTTTACAATGCGCGATCAGCTTCTTAAAAATATCTTCCTGAGCCATAGTTATTTATAATTGATGATTTATTATTGATGATTGTTGGTCATTGACTGATTGCTGAATTCTGCGACTGTGACCAATTTACCATTTACGAATTCGGGGATCCCACTACTGAAAAATTGAACAACTCGAAACCCGCAACCGCAACCGGAGGGAGTCCCGATCCCTCGGGAAAACCCACAACTCGTTTAATCGACTTCTTCAAAATCAACATACTCGCCTTCATCCTTTGGAATTCGTCCACTATTATAGCGATCTTTTTCGATGGTTACTTCACCTTCAGGCTTGGAATTCCGAGGGTCCCGAAAATCCCGATGCTGCTTTGGCTGATTAATAAACAGGGGCAGAACATATTTTGTCAATATCTTGATCAGGTAGTAAATGACCACGATGACAAATAAGGTTCTTAAAAATCCAGCCAAAAATAAAATCACATTTAATTGTTCCATATCTCTTGAAAATCAGCGGCCGTAAAATTAGTAATTAATTGCGAAAAGGAAATTGCCTGCTTTAATTATTGGCCCGAGCAGTAATATTTGGTTAACACGAGTTTTTAGAATATTTCTACCTTTGCACAAAAAAGAAAAAATGACCGCATATAAACGCGTATTGTTAAAACTGAGCGGCGAATCGCTCATGGGAGACCAAGCCTACGGTATTGACCAGGAGCAGCTGAATGATTATGCGATTCAAATCAAGGAAGCGGTGGCTTTGGGTGTTCAAATTGGGATTGTGATTGGCGGTGGAAATATTTTCCGGGGATTGAGTGGAGCTGCCAAAGGATTTGACCGGGTAAAAGGCGACCAAATGGGCATGCTGGCCACCGTGATTAACAGTTTGGCGCTTAATTCGGCGCTCACCGCCAATGGTGTCAAGTCCAAAGTTCTGACCGCCATTCGCATGGAGCCCGTTGGTGAGTTTTACTCGAAAGACAAAGCCATTGAAACCCTGGAACGGGGTGAAGTCGCCATCTTTTCAGCCGGAACCGGCAATCCTTATTTTACCACCGACACCGGCTCTTCACTACGCGGAATTGAAATTGAAGCCGACGTCATGCTAAAAGGAACACGGGTCAATGGCATCTATACTGCCGACCCGGAAAAAGACCCGGCAGCAACCAAGTTTGATCGGATTTCGTTCGATGAAATCTACAACCGGGGATTAAAAGTGATGGACCTGACCGCCACAACCATGTGTAAGGAAAATAATTTACCCATTGTGGTTTTCAACATGGACAAAAAAGGAAACCTGCTAAAAGTATTATCTGGCAAGGAGATTGGAACGCTTGTCCATGTTTAAAACGATGTTGAAGCCCAATTTTTAATTAAAAAAGTTAAGAAATTCCAAAATTCTTTAATTTTTTCTATATTTGCTCACAGCACAAAAAAACGGACCATTTACTTGGATATGGAAGAAGAATTAGAATTGATACTTGAAGTCTGCAGAGAAAAAATGGAAGCTGCCATTGAACATTTAGAAAATGAGTTGGTTCATATTCGTGCCGGCAAAGCTTCAACAAGAATGTTAGACGGAATTGCAGTTGACTATTACGGAAGTTTGACACCTTTAAATCAGGTTTCCAACATCAGTACACCAGACGCCCGAAGCATTGCTGTTCAACCTTGGGAAAAGACAATGATTTCACCCATTGAGAAAGCAATCATGAATGCAAATCTGGGTTTCAATCCTGAAAATAACGGTGAAATTATTCGGATTAATGTTCCGCCATTAACCGAAGAACGCCGGAAAAACCTGACCAAGCAAGTGAGTCAGGAAGGTGAAAAAGCCCGAATCAGTATTCGCGGAGCACGAAAAGACGCCAACGAAAGTTTGAAAAAGCTTTTAAAAGATGGCTTGTCTGAAGACCAGAAAAAAGTTGCCGAAGAAGAAGTACAGGTGATGACGGATGGGTTTGGCAAAAAGGTCGACAACTTATTGGAGGATAAAAATCAAGAGATTTTAACGATATAATTGTTTCTAGTTTTCTGTTTTCTGAACATTGTTTAATTGTTTTCATGGCTTTGAGGCAGCTTATTGAAGCTGCCTCATTTTTTTTACCTTGACGCTACCCCCAACAAAATAAACAAAGCCTTCTGAAGCCCACATCAAAAGGGCTCAACCAAAAATCATCCGCTTAAACTTTTACTTCTATTTTTATATTCGCTTGCTTTCATTAATTTTAGGACACTAAAAATGAAGCAGAACCGCAAATTTCATCACCCTCTTCATACATTCGCATTGTAAAGTAAAGAATAAACTATGGTAGGATTGGTTGATTATCACATGCACAGTGTTCTTTCCGATGGGAAGAACTCCTACGAAGAGATGATCAAAACAGCCATTAACCTTGGGCTGGAGGAAGTCGGTTTTAGCGATCATGTTTGTCTCAAGCCCGTTGATTGGGCGGTGATGTCCATTGATATTCCAGTGATGACTGAACAGATTCTGGAACTGCGCGAGAAATACAGCTCGCAAATCAAAGTCCGCTATGGGATCGAAATGGACTACTTTCCCGGGAAGGAAAAAGAAATCCTGAAAATCATCAACAGTTTACCGCTCGACTATGTTATTGGCTCAGTCCACTTTATAGGCGACTGGAATTTCGACACCGACAAGTCGCTCTACGGGAAATGGACAAACGATGAGCTATACAACATGTATTATGAATTAATTCAGCTGGCTGCCCGATCAGGTTTATTTGATACGATCGGACACCTGGACATCATCAAAAAGTTTCGTGTTTATCCGGAAAGTGACCAAAGCCGGCTCATGGAAGACACGCTGAAAGTACTCAAGGAAAGCAACGTAGTGGTTGAACTCAATACGGGAGGGCTGGATCGCCCCTGTGCAGAATTAACGCCCAGCCCGGAACTTGTCGCCCTTTGCTACCAGCACCACATTCCGATGACCATCTCTTCTGATGCCCACAGCACGACCCAAATTGCCCGTCACTATGAAACAGCCATCAATCTGATGAAAAAAATCGGCTTCGAAGAAATTGTCACCTTCGAAAACCGCAAAAGGGAAATGATTCGAATCTAAACCAATCAAGAAGCCGAAAACCCTGCACACGACATATGCTGTTTAATTTAAATCTGTTTTTAGTTCAGGCTGTAACTAATAGAAATTGTATCTTTGAGGCCTAATTTTTTTTCATGGAAGAACCTGTGGGAAGTATACTGGAAAAGATTACCACTCCATCCGACTTACGTCTGTTAAAAGCGGAAGAATTGACTTCACTTTGTGATGAACTCAGGCAGTTTATTATTGATGAAGTATCAAATAACCCGGGACACTTGGGAGCAAGCCTTGGTGTGGTTGAACTTACCGTAGCCCTTCACTACGTTTACAACACCCCATACGACCAACTCATTTGGGATGTCGGACATCAGGCCTATGGGCACAAAATTTTGACCGGTCGCAGGACCGAATTTCACACCAACCGAAAATACAAGGGAATCAGCGGATTTCCTAAACCGTCGGAAAGTGAATATGACTCCTTTGGAGTTGGACACGCCAGCACCTCCATTTCAGCAGCACTCGGCATGGCTCTGGCTGCAAGCGTTAAAAAAGAAAAAGACCGGAAAATCGTGGCTGTTATTGGTGATGGCTCCATGACCGGGGGAATGGCCTTTGAAGGATTGAACAATGCTGCGTCGAACAACTCCGATGTCCTCATCATTCTAAATGACAATAATATGGCTATCGACCCCAATGTGGGTGGTGTGAGTAGTTATTTACTGAATATTTCCAAATCAAAATCCTACAATAAACTAAAGAATGAGATTTGGGAAGGACTGGGGAAACTCAATGGATTTGGGCCAAAAGCCCGGCGGCTGGTTCAAAAAACAGAAGGAGCATTAAAATCCTATCTGCTAAAAGAGTCCAATCTTTTTGAAAGCTTGGGCATCCGCTATTTTGGGCCGATTGACGGACACGATGTGGAATACCTGACCAACGTACTGCGCGACCTGCGTACTATAAAAGGCCCTAAGTTACTTCATGTGCTCACCAAAAAAGGGAAAGGTTTTAAGCTGGCCGAAATGAACCAGACGGTTTACCATGCCCCTGGAAAATTTGATAAGGACACCGGCGAGATTATCGGTTGCGAATGCGAACTGAACAAACCACCCAAGTTTCAAAATGTCTTTGGAAACACACTCGTTGAGCTAGCCGAAATGAATCCTAAAATCGTTGGAGTCACACCCGCCATGCCTACCGGCAGTTCACTCAACATCATGATGGAAAAAATGCCTGATCGGGCCTTTGATGTGGGCATTGCCGAACCCCATGCGGTAACCTTCTCTGCAGGAATGGCCATTCAGGGACTGGTGCCTTTTTGTAACATTTACTCCAGCTTTATGCAGCGGGCTTACGACCAGATTATTCACGATGTAGCCATCCAAAAACTGAACGTCGTGTTTTGCCTCGACCGCGGAGGGCTGGTTGGCGCCGACGGAGCAACCCATCACGGGGTGTTCGACCTGGCCTATATGCGCAACATTCCCAACATGATTGTGTCGGCCCCAATGGATGAGATTGAACTTCGAAACCTAATGTACACGGCACAGCTGGAAAATATGGGCCCGTTCTCTATCCGCTATCCGCGAGGCTGCGGATGCAAGGTTGACTGGAAACAGAAATTTGAACAGATCGAAGTTGGTAAGGGCCGAATCATCTCGGAAGGAGAGAAACTAGCTATTTTGACCATTGGAACAGCTGGAATTGCCGCACACCGGGCAGTCATATCATTGAAAAACAAAGACATTTCGGTTGCCCACTACGACCTGCGTTTTGTAAAACCAATTGATAAAGAACTTCTTCACCAGGTATTTAAACAGTTCAAGAAAATAATTACCGTGGAAGATGGCGTTATTCAGGGAGGTTTTGGTTCTGCTGTACTCGAGTTTATGGCGGAAAACGACTACCATGCCAAACTGGTCCGCCTCGGGGTACCCGATCAGTTTGTTGAACACGGAACGCCGGAAGAATTGCAGCGCGATTGTGGATTCGACCAAAAAGGAATTCACCAGGCCTGTATTGAATTACTTCAGATATAATTGTAATTTCAACACGCACAAATACTTTCTACCTGGATGATTCGTTTAGCAAAATGAACTAAACATGACTCACTTGGAACTCTATTTTAAAAAACGCCGCTGGAAAATTCTACTCCTCCTTGCAGCAGTGCTCATCGGAGCCGGATCCCTGTTTTATACCAACTGGCTAATCGGCAAAATGTCGACTCAGGAACGAAAAAGCGTTGAACTATGGGCCGAAGCCATGAAACGTCTGGTTGACCCGGAGAAAGGTGGGAATCAGGATCTGACTTTCCTTCAGGCCATCATGGAAGACAACACCACAATCCCTATTGTCTGGACTTCCGGCAACGGAACAATTTTGGGTGACCGCAACATAAAATACAATGAGAAACGCCGGGAAATTGTCCTTCAGCAGGAACTGGAGAAGATGAAAAGCCAAAAAGCTCCCATTGAAATCGTCCTTTCAGAAGATGTTTCCCAATATTTGCATTACCGCGACTCCAACTTGTTACAAAACTTGCGATACTTTCCATTGGTACAATTTGGTGTGATCATGCTGTTCATTTCGGTTTCCTATTTTGCTTTTAGCGCATCGCGAAAAGCAGAGCAAAATCAGGTATGGGTAGGCATGTCGAAAGAAACCGCCCACCAGTTGGGCACGCCCATCTCATCGTTAATGGCCTGGATTGAGATCCTGAAAATGAAAAACATGGATGAAAAAATGATTGAAGAAATCCAAAAAGATGTTTCCCGCCTCGAGAAAATCACCGAACGCTTTTCTAAGATTGGTTCAGCTCCCGAACTACTCACCGATGATCTGAAACAAGTGCTGCAGTCAACCGTCAGTTACCTCGAAAACCGCTCGTCGAAAAAAGTTCGCTTCGAACTTGAGCTGGATGAAAAGATCCGCTACGATGTTCCGCACAATGCAGCACTTTTTAGTTGGGTTATTGAAAACCTATGCAAAAACGCCATTGATGCTATCGAATCCGACGGTGTCATTAAACTCCAGTTAACCAAAAAGAGCAAACAATTCATGCTCGACATTTCCGACAACGGCAAAGGGATCCCAAAATCACAGTTTAAAACCATTTTCGAACCCGGATACACTACCAAAAAAAGGGGTTGGGGTCTTGGGCTCTCACTGGCCAAGCGGATTATCGAAAATTACCACCAAGGCAAGATATTTATTAAACATTCGGAAATTAGCAAAGGAACCACCTTCCGAATAATTTTGAGAAACAGTTGATTTTTCAACATTCTTGATTCCGACTAATTCCTTGAAAGAAAGAATTTTGCAGAAAAGAATAGATTCGATGTTAAAAAAATCAGATAATTTTCTCCGTTTGTTTATTTTTTATACTTTTGCAACACTTTTTTCCAAGCAATGGCAAATCTGAAAGCATACAACATTGCACTCAAAGGACTTGCAATTGGCAAGCATGATTTTGACTATCAGATCGAAAAGCAATTCTTTGAGTATTTCGACGGTGGAATCGTCGGCGATGGGCGTGTTGAGGTAAAGCTGAAACTGGAAAAACAAAGTGCATTAATGGTTCTTTGGTTTCATGTGAAAGGAACGATAAACATACAATGCGATCGCTGTTTAGACTTGTTTGACCAGCCGGTTGAAAGTGAAAACAGGGTTTTCGTAAAGTATGGAGAAGAAAAATTTGAGGAAGGTGACGATGTGATCTGGATCAGCCCGGGCGAAACACACATTTCAATTGCCAAGCTCATATACGACTTCATCATTTTATCGATTCCTATTAAGCATGTTCATCCGGACAATGCTTATGGCAAAAGCCTGTGCAATCCGGAAATGCTGAAGCAACTAAACCTGCTGTCTGTAAAGGTAGAACCGGAAGACGAAAGCCCAGAGACAGACTCAAGGTGGGATGAATTGAAAAAATTATTAGATAACAAATAAAGACTTTTAAAAATGGCACATCCAAAACACAAAACATCAAAATCCAGAAGGGATAAGAGAAGAACACACTACAAAGCAACGCCATCAACGCTGGCAACGTGTTCTAACTGTGGCACCACAGTAAAATACCATACTGTTTGTCCTGAATGTGGGTATTACCGCGGTAAGCTCGCAATCGAAAAAGACGTTACTGTTTAACCTTCATAACATGATCAGAAGACAGACTCTTCTGATCTTTTTTTGTCCTTTCAATAAACTTTTTGAACAGTTTAATTAATTGTTTTAAAACGACTTACAGACATTCTTTTGCCTTGTTTTTCTTTGCTGTTCAAATTTTTCACCCTATCTTTCGCAATTATTTTAACTGAATTTTGTTAATCAACTACCAACATGCGTTCATTCAGGAAATGACTGCGTTATTGGATTGAATAAAGTATAAGCTATGCGAGATATTCGTGCTGCTATCACAGGCATTGGTGCATATTTACCTGAATACAGACTCACCAATGAAGAATTAAGCACTATGGTTGAGACCACCGATGAATGGATCATGCAACGCATCGGTATTAAAGAAAGGCGCATCCTTAAGGGAGATGGGAAAGCAACTTCAGACATGGGAACCGAAGCCGTTAAAGAACTGCTGCTGAAAACAAACACCCACCCCGACGAAATTGACCTGCTGATTTGCGCTACCATAACCCCCGACAGACCGTTACCGGCAGTTGCTAATGTTATCAGCCGGAAAGCAAGGCTGACCAACGCCTGGAGCTTCGACATCAACGCGGCCTGTTCCGGGTTTGTATTTGCTTTGACTACCGGAGTCCAATTTATTGAAAGTGGCCGGTACAAGAAAGTAATTATTGTTGGCGCCGATATGATGTCGTCGATCACCGACTATACCGACCGCACAACCTGCCCTTTGTTTGGCGATGGAGCTGCGGCTGTTTTGCTTGAGCCCACCACCGAGGATATCGGCATTATCGACCACATCAATCACACCGATGGTAAAGGACGTCACTACCTGCATATGAAAGCCGGTGGCTCCAAGTTTCCGGCTTCAATTGAAACCGTGGAAAAACGCATGCACTACGTTCGTCAAGATGGGCAAACGGTATTCAGATATGCCGTATCTCGCATGGCCGATGTAGCAATTGAAATTATGGAAAAGAATGGGGTAACTCCCGAGAACCTGAACTGGCTGGTACCACACCAAGCAAATATGCGCATCATTGATGCTGTTGCCCGCCGCATGAAAGTCAGCCCGAAACAAGTCATGATCAACATTCAAAAATATGGAAACACAACTGCAGCAACCATTCCGCTTTGTTTGTACGATTATGAAAGTCAGCTAAAAAAAGGCGACAACATTATCTTGGCTGCTTTTGGTGCCGGTTTCACCTGGGGATCCATGTATTTGAAATGGGCCTATGACACAGACAAGTAATCTCAAAGAAAAATAAAAGATACCCCTCATGAGCAGACTGCTAATTCAAAGCCACCAGGAGTTCGAAAACTACCTGGGAGAAAAGCTGGGTGTTTCAGACTACCATACGGTGACCCAAGAACAAATCGACAAATTTGCAGAAGCAACACTGGATCACCAATGGATTCATACCAACCCCGAAAAAGCAAAAACCGAAGGTGCGTTTGGAAGTACCATTGCCCATGGTTACTTAACCCTTTCGCTACTACCATACATGTGGGAACAAGTGGTGGAAGTGAAGAACTTTAAAATGCTTGTCAACTACGGCATCGAACAGTTTAAATTTAGCGCTCCGGTTTTGGTAAACAGCAAAGTACGCACACACGTGTGGCTGCAGGAATGCACCAACCTTCGCGGAATTAGCCGGATCAAACTTCGGGTTCAGATGGAAATTGAAGGAAGCAAAAAACCAGCTTTTGACGGAACTATCACCTTCCTATACCATTTTAACAATTAAGCTTTTTTTGCCTGACAGAATAAATTTTCGATCTTATCGTTTGCATTAGGTAACCGATCATCAAAATTCCCGGGCTAAAAAATCATACCACGGCTTGGTTGTATATGGAGGAGGTTTCTTTTTTTAAAATCATGTGCCATGACAAGATCTAAGAAAATCCGACGATTTAAACCAGTTTCTTAGTATATTTGATGCTCTTCAAAAAAACAAATAGCATGGCAAAAATAAATAACGAAGTTGATTCTCAAGGAATCAATTTAATCGGCAGAGGCACCCGAATCACTGGAGATGTTACTTCTGATGGCGACATCAGGATAGACGGGGAATTGAACGGAAATCTAGATTGTTCCGGCAGAGTAGTCATTGGAGACACGGGAAAAGTTACCGGAGGAATTCGGTGTAAAGATTCTGAAATATCAGGCTACCAAAAAGGAAAACTCCAAATTGAACAACATTTAAGCCTGAAATCTTCGTCGAAGGTTTATGGAGAAATTAGCACGGGAAAGTTGAGCATTGAACCCGGAGCTCTATTTTCCGGTTCATGTAAAATGGGCGAACAAATCAAGCATGATGAAGCCAAAGAACTTAAAAAAGCATAAAAAGAAGTTTGACGATTTTATCCGCTACTCCAACCTGGCTTTTGAAATGATTGCCATCATGGGTCTCAGCGTCTTTGCTGGCTTCAAGATCGATCAATGGCTCGATTTATCTTTTCACGCTTTTACCTTGGCATTTCTGATTATCTCTGTTATTGCCGCCATTTATCATGCTACTAAAAAATTTCTGAAATGAATGCACTCATAAAGCGATTTCTAAGCCGTTCCGTTATTCTACTCGCCACACTGCTGGCTTTGGGCTGGATACTTTATACTCAGCTCATTCCGCAACACCTCTTTGAACCTTGGCCATTTATTCTTATTTTTTTCTTTGTCACAACAAACCTTGTCCACTTTTATTTGTTAAGAATTGCCGAAAGTAACATGCCCAAGTTCACATCCCGGTATATGGTTTTGAGCACAATGAAATTGTTATTTTACCTGCTTGCAGCCATGGTGTTCTTTTTGGCGAAAAGTGAACATGCAAAAATATTCTTAATCAATTATTTAATAGCCTATGTTTGCTTCACTATATTGGAAGTTGCTGAAATCAGCCATGTCGTAAAATTGAAGAATTAACTTGAGACTATTGATTTTTTTAGTAATTTGGGGCACTCTTTTAAAGAGTGACATTCATACTGATTAGAACTTTATGAAAGCAACAAAAAGCCAAAGATATACCGCTTTAATTCTATTTTTTCTTTTAGTATTCAGCATCACATCAACACCTGCTTATGCTGAAGCAGACAGCCATGGTGGACATTCCAAAGAATTTATTCCCGGAGACTACATCATGCATCACGTGGCCGATGCGTTTGAATGGCATCTGGCTACCATCGGAGAAACCCACATTACTGTTCCCCTCCCGATTATCCTATACAGCAAAACCAATGGATGGCACGTTTTTATGTCTTCGAAGTTCGAGCACGGAAACACAACCTATAAAAATTTTCGCATTTCACACCAAGGTGAGAATTCTGGTAAAATTGAGGAAGTCAACCAACAAGGAGAAGTCATCGGGCTGCCCATAAACTTATCCATCACCAAAGTAGTTGCCGGAGCACTTTTCAGCGTGGCTCTACTTCTTTTGATTTTTGTTTCAGCGGCCAAATCGGCCAAGCGAAGTACCGGACAGGCACCCAAAGGCATTCAAAATACGGTTGAGCCAATCATCCTTTTTGTTCGCGATGAAATTGCCAAGCCTGCCATTGGCGACAAAAAATACGAAAAGTTCATGCCCTTTCTCCTGACCTTGTTCTTCTTCATTTTGCTGAACAACCTGATGGGGTTAATCCCTATTTTTCCATTCGGAGCGAATGTTACCGGAAATATTGCCGTTACCATGTCGCTGGCCTTGTTTACCTTTGCTGTAACCAACCTGAATGGCAACAAGCATTACTGGAAAGAAATATTCAACCCTGATGTTCCCATGTGGTTGAAATTCCCTCTCCCGTTGATGCCCATCATTGAACTATCGGGAGTGATTACCAAGCCTTTTGTGTTGATGGTTCGTCTCTTTGCCAATATGATGGCTGGACACATGATTGTGACTGTATTCATCAGCTTGATTTTTATTTTTGGAAAGTTAATGGGGCCTGCTGCAGGTTTGGCAATCAGCCCGGTATCCATCGTATTTTCCCTTTTTATCCTGATGCTTGATCTTTTGGTATCATTTATTCAGGCTTATGTTTTCACCTTACTGTCAGCCCTTTATTTTGGGATGGCTAAAGCAGAACATCACTAGTTTTAACACAATAAATTTACATTTATGCTATCATCTATTTTAACAGTTCTATTGCAAGTAACAGATGTGCTGGATGCAGAAACAGCAGCAGCCACTTTTGAAGGTTTTGCAAAATTAGGTGCAGCTCTTGGAGCAAGTTTTGCTGCCATTGGAGCAGGTATGGGTATCGGTAAAATTGGTGCCGCAGCCATGGAAGCAATTGCACGTCAGCCCGAAGCCAGCGGTGACATCCGGTCAAGTATGATCGTATCGGCTGCGCTGATTGAAGGTGTTGCGTTCTTTGCTGTTATCACCTGTGCCTTGGTCCTTTTTGTTTAAAGGAATGTATTGATTGGTCGTCCGCTCCCGGGGTTGCCGGGAGGCTGGGCGACAAAAACTAAAAAACAAGAATTATGGGATTTGTTACTCCGGATTTCGGAACCCTGTTTTGGATGACTATCATCTTTGGGATTCTACTTGTGATCTTGAAAAAGTTTGCCTGGAAGCCTATATTGACTGCTCTTAAAGAACGGGAAACATCGATTGCCAATGCGCTATCGTCGGCTGATAAAGCCCGCGAAGAAGTGAAAGACCTGAAAGCAGATCACGAAAAGATTATTGCCCAAGCCAAAAAGGAAAAGGATCTAATCATCAAAGAAGCCCGTGATTTAAAGGATAAACTTTTGGTCGAAGCAAAAACCCAGGCATCCAATGAAGGACAAAAAATTGTTGCGGCAGCGCGTCAGCAAATTCAAGCCGAGAAGCAAGCTGCTATTAGCGAAATGAGAAAACAAATCGCTGAATTGTCAGTCCTGGTAGCCGAAAAAGTCATCCAAAAAGAGTTAAAAGACAAGGCCTCTCAGGAAAACTTGGTTAAAGACCTCCTGAAAGATCTTAAATTACAATAGTTACATGGATCAAAGTAAAGTGACCGTCCGCTACGCGAAAGCTCTTTTCACCCTGGCAAAAGAAAAACAATTGCTGGATGAGGTGAAGAAAGATATGGAAATGATCGAACTACTGATCAAAGAAAGCAGCGATCTGTTATTGCTTTTGGAAAGTCCGGTTGTGAAAACATCGCAAAAAGTCAAGCTTCTGAAGATGATCTTCGAAGGAAAAGTAAACAAACTGACGGTTGACTTTTTGGTTATGGTAGCAGAAAACAAACGTGAGATTTTCACTCATGGAATCTGTCGCAATTTTGCAGCGCTGTATCGTAAAGATCAGGGAGTCAAATCGGCTGTCATTACCACTGCGATTCCATTACAAAAAGAATTGGTCACCCAAATACAACGACAACTCGAAAGCGATTTCAAAACTAAAGTTGAATTAAGCCAAGGGGTAAACACAGAACTGATCGGAGGATTTGTGTTACGTGTCGACGACCGCCAGCTTGATGCCAGCATAGCCTCAAAACTGCGTAAGGTCAAAGAAGAATTTTTACAAACTGAAAACAACAAGTAAAAAATATATAACAATGGCTGATATAAAACCCGCCGAAGTATCTGCAATACTAAAACAGCAACTGGAAGGCTTTCAATCGCAAGCCGAATTGGAGGAAGTAGGAACAGTACTCCAGGTTGGTGATGGTATTGCCCGTATCTACGGGCTTTCAAATGTTGAAGCAAACGAAATGCTTGAGTTCGAAGGTGGCATAAAGGGAATTGTGTTGAACCTTGAAGAAGATAATGTTGGAGCTGTGCTTTTAGGCCCGTCAGAACACGTTAAAGAAGGCGACACCGTAAAACGCCTGCAACGAATCGCCTCCATCAATGTGGGCGAAGGTGTTTTGGGAAGGGTGATCAATACCATTGGTGAGCCTATCGACGGAAAAGGACCGATTCAGGGCGAAAAATTTGAAATGCCACTGGAACGCAAAGCTCCTGGAGTTATTTACCGGCAACCTGTCACCCAGCCTTTGCAAACCGGACTTAAAGCCATCGATGCCATGATCCCGATCGGACGTGGGCAGCGTGAGTTGATCATCGGCGACCGCCAGACTGGAAAAACAGCTGTGGCCATCGACACCATCATCAATCAACGCGAAAATTACGAAGCCGGAACGCCGGTTTATTGTATTTATGTCGCCGTTGGCCAAAAGGGCTCAACCGTAGCCAACATTGCGGCAACCCTCGAAAAATATGGCGCTATGGATTACACGGCTATTGTTTCGGCAACGGCTTCCGATCCGGCAGCACTTCAATATTATGCACCTTACGCCGGGGCTTCCATTGGTGAATACTTCCGTGATACCGGGCGGGATGCCTTAATTGTTTTTGATGATCTCTCAAAACAGGCCGTTTCGTATCGTGAAGTTTCCCTGCTGCTTCGCCGTCCACCGGGCCGTGAAGCCTATCCGGGAGACGTCTTTTACCTGCACTCGCGCCTGTTGGAGCGTGCTGCTAAAATCATCGACTCCGACGAAATTGCTGTAAAAATGAACGACTTACCTGAGTGCTTGCAAGGAAAAGTAAAAGGTGGTGGTTCTCTCACCGCTTTGCCCATCATTGAAACCCAGGCCAACGACCTTTCAGCCTATATTCCAACCAACGTGATTTCGATTACCGATGGCCAGATTTTCTTGGAATCAAACCTGTTTAACTCAGGAGTTCGGCCAGCCATTAACGTAGGAAACTCCGTTTCGCGCGTGGGTGGTAACGCACAGGTGAAAGCCATGAAAAAGATTTCAGGAACCCTGAAACTTGACCAGGCCCAGTTCCGTGAACTCGAAGCATTCTCAAAATTTGGATCCGATCTGGACGCGGCGACGATGCGCGTACTCGACAAAGGACGCAAGAACGTAGAAATTTTGAAACAGGGACAGTATGCCCCCATAAAAATCGAACATCAAATCGCTATTATATATTGCGGAACTAAAGAACTGCTGCGCCCCATTCCGGTAGAAAAGGTGAAAGCTTTCGAGAAAGACTATATTGATATGCTGGAAATGGAATATCGGCCTACTTTGGATCTTTTGAGAAAAGGGATCCTTAACGACGATATTACCGGTGTTCTGGAAAAAGTAGCGAAAGAAGTAGCAGAACGATTTAAATAATGAAACGATTGAATGATCGAAACCTGTAGTTTCGATCATTCAATCATTCAATCATTTCTAAAAGATGGCCAGTTTAAAAGAAATACGTACACGAATTTCATCGGTAAAAACTACCAGACAGGTTACCAGTGCCATGAAAATGGTTTCGGCTGCCAAGCTCAAAAAGGCCCAGGATGCCATCCTTCAGATCAGGCCATATGCTAATAAGCTGCACGAAATACTCAGTTCAATTGGTTCCAGCCTGGAGAACAGCGATGAATCCGTTTATACTCAACAACGCGATCCGGAAAAGGTGCTGCTAATTCTGATCAGCTCAAACCGCGGGCTTTGTGGCGCTTTTAACACCAACATCGCCAAAACAGCTTACGATTTGGCGCTAACCAAATACAACAAGCAACTAAAATTGGGACAACTCGGGTTTCTGATCGTTGGCAAACAAGGTGAAAAATACCTAAAACTGAAAAATATGCCCATTGTAGGACAGGCCAACGATATCTTCGATCCCCTAACCTTTGAGCATACTTCAAAGCTGGCATCGAACCTGATGGCTGATTTTGTAGAGCAAAAATACGACCGGATAGAGATGGTTTACAATGAATTTAAAAATGCCGCCGTTCAAATCTGCACCACAGAGCAATTTCTACCAGTTGAAGTTGTTGCCAACGAAGAGCAGGCTACTACCAATCTCGACTTCATTTACGAACCGACAAAAGAGCAAATTGTAGAGGAACTCATTCCACGATCGCTGAAAATCCAGTTGTACAGAGCCCTGCTCGACTCGAATGCTGCAGAACAAGGTGCACGCATGACCGCCATGCACAAGGCAACGGACAATGCCACCGATCTAATAAAGGACTTAACCCTGACTTTCAACAAAGCCCGCCAGGCAGCCATTACCAATGCAATTACAGAAGTTACCAATGGCGCCGAGGCATTGAATGGCTAAGTTGATTACCTGATGCTCAGAAAATTACTGGTTTGCCATTGGTTTTCAATAGATTAACAATCAGTCGATCTTAACTGGACAGGAAACATGATGCCTGATCGCAAATAAATAGTTAATCAGGTTGGAAAAGTTATCTGAATTGACTTAATTTCACATTTATTTTGCCCCCCCGAAAAACCAATACGACTAATTCATAGATAGATCACTTCAAGTTCCCTTTTTGCTAATTTTTTAATTAACAGTAAATATGAATGGTTTATGAAAAAATTAGTTGTTGAATTTATTGGAACCTTATGGTTGGTATTGGGCGGATGTGGAAGTGCCGTCCTAGCTGCGGCTTATCCTGAATTAGGAATTGGATTTGTCGGTGTAGCCATTGCTTTTGGGTTAACTGTTCTAACAATGGCTTACGCTATCGGACACATCTCAGGTTACCACCTCAATCCGGCTGTATCTGTTGGACTATGGATCGGCGGCAGGCTCGACCGAAAGGAACTACTTCCGTACATTGTTGCTCAAGTACTGGGAGGAATTGGAGGAGCAGCTATCTTATACCTCATTGCGAGTGGAAAACCAGGATTTGAAATCGGCGGGTTCGCGGCAAATGGCTACGGAGAACACTCACCCGGCGGATACAGCATGCTTGCGGCATTGGTTTCTAAGGTCGTTATGACTTTTATGTTTTTAATTATAATATTGGGGGCTACGCATTCAAAAGCACCTAAAGGGTTTGCCGGATTGGCCATTGGCTTGGGCTTAACCCTGATTCATCTTATCAGCATTCCGGTAACCAATACATCTGTTAATCCGGCTCGAAGCACTAGTCAGGCACTATTGTTGGCGACTGGGCATTAAGTCAATTGTGGTTATTCTGGTTAGCTCCAATTGTTGGAGCCATTTTGGCTGACATTGTTTACAAAAAAGTTTCTCCAGAGGAAGAATAAAGTATTCCTTTTAAAAGGGATAAAAGCTTGTAAGCATAAAAAAAGGAGCCTCTACTGAGGCTCCTTTTTTGCTATTATGTATTTCAAGTATCTTTATTCAGACAAGGCAAAACGAACAAACTCGGTAACTATCAACCCTTTGTCTGTCGACTGTAGGTATTCTTTCACGGTCAGTTTGTTGTCTTTCACAAAGGCCTGATTCAGCAAAGTACTGTCTTTGAAGAATTTATTCAAGGCACCTTGGGCAATTTTGTCGAGCATGGCTTCCGGCTTTCCTTCCTGACGGAATTTCTCCTTGGCAATCTCCAATTCCTTGGCGACGATTTCAGGAGAAACATTGTCTTTATCAACAGCAACAGGACTCATGGCAGCCACTTGCATGGCCACATCTTTCATCACCTGTGTGTCAACACCAGCCTGGTTGAAACCAACCAAAGTAGCCAGTTTATTTCCCGGATGAATGTAAGGAATTACAGCTTCTGCTTCAACTTTGGCGAAGTAGGACAATTCAATCTTTTCGCCAATAACACCCGTTTGTTCGGTTACGTGCGATTCGATTGTACGGCCATCCACTTCCAGCGCCTTCAAAGCATCCAGATCGGCTGGTTTGTTAGCAATCGCAGCCTCCAAAAACTTATTGGTTATTTTTACAAAGTCTTCGTTTTTAGCTACAAAATCAGTTTCGCAGTTTAAAACAACAATTGCTCCGTATTGATTATTTCCACTAACACCAGCCAGGACAACGCCTTCTGAAGCTTCACGATCAGATCGCTTACTTGCTACCAGTTTGCCTTTTTCGCGGATTATTTGAATCGCGGCATCAAAGTCGCCATTTGCATCGGCAAGGGCGTTTTTACAATCCATCATGCCGGCTCCTGTTGCTTTACGCAACTTCATTACATCTGCAGCAGTAATTGTCATAATTGTTTATTTTTATTTTATTAAAAGAGCAATTATTCTTCGTTGGTATCTTCGTCTACTTCAACTTTTTCAGCCTTAGCAGCTGATCTTTTGCTCTTGATTTTTTTTGGTTTCTCTTCATCTCCTTCGTTATCGCGCTCAACTTTGCGCTCATTCAAGCCTTCGGCAACGGCATCGCACATCAGGCGAACAATCAGCCGAACAGACTGAGAGGCGTCGTCGTTGGACGGGATGATGAAATCAAGTCCTTCAGGATTTGAATTAGTATCGACCATCGCAAATACAGGAATACCCAATTTTTGGGCTTCACGCACAGCGATTTTTTCTTTCATCACATCAACGATAAATAGTGCTGCAGGAAGGCGGGTCAGGTCAGAAATACTGCCCAGAATTTTTTCCAACTTGGCACGTTGACGTGTAATTTGCAACTTTTCGCGTTTTGACAAGTTTGTCCAACTTTCTTCTTTTTCCATTTTGTCAATGGAAATCATTTTCTTCACCGCTTTGCGGATGGTTGGAAAGTTTGTTAGCATACCTCCTGGCCAACGCTCAACTACGTAAGGCATATTGACACTCCCTACGGCATCGGCAACGATATCTTTAGCTTGCTTTTTCGTTGCTACGAATAGTATTTTGCGACCCGATTTGGCGATTTGTTTCAAGGCGGCAGCTGCCTCATCGATTTTGACAACTGTTTTTTGCAAGTCGATGATGTGGATTCCATTTTTCTCCATAAAAATGTATGGAGCCATGTTTGGATTCCACTTTCTTTTTAGGTGACCAAAATGGACACCTGCATCCAGTAATTCTTGAAAATTTGTTCTTGGCATCTTTTTACTTTTATAAATAATTTGTTGAAAAGCAACTTCTGAGTAGCTCCTGAATTATAAGGAAGTCTCAGCAGTTTCAGATCCACAGTCATATTTAGATTTAATAATACTGTTAACGTTTTGAGAATTGGAAACGCTTCCGTGCTTTTGGCTGACCTGGTTTTTTACGTTCCACTTCGCGTGGGTCACGGGTCAAAAAGCCAGCTTGTTTCAATACAGGTCTTGCTTCAGGATCGATTTCAATTAAAGCTCTTGAAATGGCTAAACGCAAAGCTTCAGCTTGTCCTTTAATGCCACCTCCGTCAAGATTCACCTTCACATCATATTGATCAGCTACACCAACCAGGTTCAATGGTTGCATAACAATATACTGTAGCGTACCATTTGGGAAATATTCTTTCAAATCCCTTTTGTTGATGGTAACATTTCCTTTGCCCTCGCTGATATAAATACGAGCCACAGCAGATTTTCTACGTCCTAGGGTATTTATTACTTCCATTGTTACAATTTAATCGTGTTTAAATCAATTACTTTTGGATTTTGAGCCTCTTGTTTGTGCTCCCCTCCAACATACACTTTCATGTTTCCAAAAACCTTACGACCCAAGCGATTTTTTGGAAGCATGCCTCTTACAGCTTTCTCAACCAAACGCTCGGGATACTTAGCTAAAATATCCGCAGGTGATTGCTTGCGTTGTCCACCCGGATAACCGGTGTGACTCAGGTAAACTTTATCGCTTAGTTTATTACCTGTCAAACGCACTTTTTCTGCATTAATCACTATTACATTATCCCCACAGTCTGCGTGAGGTGTAAAGTTGGGTTTGTTCTTTCCTCTCAGGATTTTAGCAACAGCACTGGCCAAACGACCAAGTATCATATCTGTTGCATCAATAACAACCCATTCCTTATTTGCCGTGGCGCTGTTGGCCGAAACGGTCTTGTAAGATAAAGTATCCACTTGCCTTTAATTTTAAAATTAACACTAAAAGTTGCAAAAACTTACATTTCAATTGGTTGAGAGGTTTTCGACTTATCAACACCGGGCATGTTAATAAGGTTTCTACCAGCAACATTATCAATTATTTATAAGAACTGCAAGTACGGACAATAATCGGGACTGCAAAAGTATTTCTTTTTTCTTAAAATCCAAACAGAAATGCCTGCCGAAAACAAAATTAAATCAAAGATTTTCAAGGAAGAAGATGGAGGATGAACGTTTGCAGCGACCGGATGCTAGTATGTAAAATCTCCGGGGCAAACAATTCCGCATCCAATTTCCAAAAAGCGAAACAGCAACCAAAGGTTTTCAGCCTGCAGGGGGAACGATCGGCCAACTTTCACGAATGGCGGCTTACGTAAGTTTGAACCGCCATTCCATATCGATCCAAGGCTTGCCGGCATAATGGATTCCTACGCGGGGAGAAGCCGTAAAATCAATAGCAAGGGTGCTATCTTCGAGCCAAAGCCGGGATGAATGAGTAAGATCTTCTCCATAGAACGAGCGGTCGAGCTGTAGCTCACGCCCGACCCTTCCTGGTCCGTCAAAGCCTTGCACCCCGCGAATCAACACTGCCGAACCATCGCCCACCTCACCAGTTACAAAGTTCAGAAGCCAGTACTGCCCATAGATTAGGTACACGTAGATTCGTCCGCCGGGCGCGAACATGACCTGGGTTCGTTTGGTAATTCCTTTGCTGGCATGGCAGGCTAAATCTTCCTGACCACAGTAGGCCTCGGTTTCTGCAATCCGGTAACAACGGGTTTCTCCGGTGTCAAACACACGAACCAAGGTTTTTCCCAACAGCTCCCGGGCAACGGTAAGCGTGTCGCGTCGAAAGAAGTCGTTCGTAAGTCGTTTCCCGATTGGATCCATACCGCGAAGATAAAACTTCTGGATTTAGCGACTGAAACTTTTGCAAGCCCGACCAATCCAGTTAAGAATATTTAACTAATTCCTTGAAAATGACAGCCGCTTTTAAACAAAGCTTTAGTATTTTTGTCGTTTGTCATTAAAACAAGTCAAGATGAAATACAATAGAAAACAGAAAACAGGATTTTCAATAGCTGCCGGATTACTGGTTATCCTATTAATATTCACCGGATTTAACCGCGATGAGAAACTATTTCTTGTCGACAAGAATCTGGACATTTACTATACACTGGTTCGGGAACTCAACCTTTTTTATGTTGACGACATTAACCCCACAGATTTGGTGAAGACCAGCATTGATGAAATGCTCAAATCACTCGACCCTTACACCAACTATATTCCCGAGTCGGACATGGAAGATTTTAAATTCATGACCACAGGTGAATATGCCGGGATTGGCGCTATGATTACCAAACATGGAGATCAGGTTGTTATTTCAGAACCATACGAAGGATTTCCGGCGCAAAAGTCGGGCTTAAAAGCGGGCGATATTTTGCTGGAAGTAGCCGGAAAGTCGACCAAAAGCATGTCGGTGGAAGATGTGAGCAACTTACTTAAAGGGCCGGCCAACAAAGTTGTTGATGTTAAAATCGAACGTCCGGGGCAAAAGAAAAACCTCGATCTTTCCATTGTCCGTGAAAAAATACAGATTGATGCCGTGCCTTACTATAGCATGCTGGATGACGAAACCGGCTACATCCGCCTGTCAAACTTCACCCACAACTGTGCCAGCGAGGTGAAAAAAGCATTTGTTGAACTGAAAGAACAGCACAAGGCAAAAAGCCTGGTGTTGGACTTGCGTTCCAACCCGGGAGGACTGTTAATGGAGTCGGTTGAAATTGTGAACCTCTTTGTGCCAAAAGGTTCCGAAGTGGTGAGCACCAAAGGAAAAGTGAAACAGTGGGATAAAAGCTACACTGCCACCGACAACCCCATCGACACCGTGATGCCGATGGCTGTTTTAGTCAACCAGGGATCAGCCTCAGCCTCCGAAATCGTTGCCGGCGCATTGCAGGACCTTGACCGGGCTGTAATCATCGGTACCCGCACCTTCGGTAAAGGGTTGGTTCAAACCACGCGCGACCTCAGCTACAACACCAAGCTGAAAGTAACCACCGCCAAATATTACATCCCCAGCGGACGCTGTATTCAGGCATTGGACTATGAGCACCGCAACGAAGATGGTAGCGTTGGCAATGTGCCCGACTCGCTGATCAGTGAATTTACAACCAAAAAAGGACGCAAGGTTTATGATGGCGGCGGCATTGTTCCAGATCTGAAAATTGATCTGGATCGTTTAAGTAGCCTGAGCATCAACCTGGTTCGCAATTTCATATTCTTCGACTATGCCACCAAATTTGCTAACGAGCACGAATCGATAGCTGCCGCCGAAGAATTTGAATTGAACGATGAAAATTTCAACGACTTTAAAGCTTTTATAAAAGAACGTCAGTTCTCCTACCAGTCGGAAACAGAAAAGGTTTTTAATGAGCTGATGAAAACGGCTAAAGAAGAGAAATACTTCGATGTGGCCGAACAGGAATTTGAACAACTAAAAGTAAAAATTGGGCACGAGCTGGACCAGGATTTGGAATCGTTTAAAGACGAGTTAAAGGAAATGCTGACTGACGAAATTGTTACCCGCTACTATTACCAGAAAGGGGCTATAAAATCGGCCATTCAGGATGACAAAGGCATTGAGAAAGCCAAGGAAACCTTGAAAGACCCCAATGCGTTTAGTTCTGTTTTCACGAAGGGGAAGATCATTTCATCTAACCTCATCGTGCAACCCGAAAGCGAATGGGTACTCCTGCCAAGACTGGGGTTGTATGCGGCATGATCGGTAAACGGTAGTCGGTAATCAGTAAACGGCAATACACCGTCCGCTGTTCACCGTCCCCCACTTCCCAAGTACAAAGGGCCTTACCTCGCAGCAAGACCCTTTTTCGACTAAAATCTCGATAAACTTCTATCCGGGAATTAATTCCTTGAAAAGGACGGCTACTGCCAGATTCGATTTGGCAAAAACAAAGTTGCCCAGCGCCTATATTTTGGTAATTTCATCTTCAACGGTCCGTTGCAGAACATTTTTACACATCGTACCACGCATGCGGAAACATACCATATGGAATTGCTCCGTACTGTTCAGATTTGCTCCGTACCGTCTGGAATTACGACTGGACCATCCGGATTTGCTCCGTACCACCCAGATTTGCAAATGTACCATCAGGAATTGCTCCGTACCGTTCAGATTTGCTCCGTACCGCTTGGTTTTACGATTGTACCGTCAAGTTTTAAGAAATACCAAGGAGAATTGAACCCGTCCGAGATTTTTTCCGAGTCTTGTGCATTGCTCTCAAAATCGGACAGTCAAACACGAAAGCACCAGGGCGCCAACGAAAATATCTGACAAACAATACGTTGCAATTATGGAATAGTAGTAGTATGATAGCCACCACTACCCCAAAGTCCTTCCGACAACTGCAGGAAGGACTTTGGATGGGCCTCTATTCCCAACCTCCGCCCAATGCGCGGTACAGCGAAACCACTGCACCGAGGCGTTGCAAATGGTCGTTTACGTTGCTCAATTGTGCCGACAGCAGGCTTTGTTGGGCATTCAACACTTCAGTATAGGTGGCCGAACCATAATTCAACAATTCTTTGCTGTATTCAACCGATTTTTCGAGTGCTTCCAATTGTTGTTGCCTCAAAGCCATCTTTTTTTCCGACGTTTCATACAAACCCAGGGCATTGTTCACCTCCTGGCCCGCATTAAGCAGTGCAGAGCGCAAGCCAAGCAGCGCTTCTTCCTGTTGTGCTTTGGCAACTTCAAGCCGCGTCCGGTTTCCCCGTTTATTAAACAATGGCGCGGTCAGCCCGCCTACCACATTGGCTGCAAAAGCGGTAGGGTCAAGCAGTTCGTTAAGTTCCGAGGATGCAAAACCTGTTGAGGCAGTCAAGGTCAATGCCGGGAAGAAATAAGCCTTGGCGCTGTTGGTCATTTCAAAAGCGGCAATCACCGCAAATTCGGCCTGCATCACATCGGGGCGGTTGTCAAGCAATTGCGCCGGTACTCCGGTTTGCAAAAGCGTGCTGGCGGTTTGATTTTCCAATGCATCCCGCCCTACTGCCCCCGGCACCCTTCCCAATAAATAAGAAAGGGCATTTTCGGTTTCCCTGATCTGTTGTTCTAGGTCGGGAATGGTCACTTCGGCCGCGTAACGGGCTGCTTCGCTTTGCACAACGGCCGCGCCAGTCACCCTGCCGCTTCCTTTTAGCACTTTTATCGTTTCAACCAGGTCGATGTTGTTTTTCACGGTTTGCCGCGTAATTTCCAGTTTCGCGTCCAAGCCGGCCAATTCGTAATAAGACAGGGCGATGTTGGCAACCAAACGTGTCTGGATTGCCTTTTGGGCCGCATCGGTTGACAATAGGTCAGCATAAGCTGCACGTTTCACGCTGCTCAATTTTCCCCATAAATCCACTTCCCAACTGGCTTCGGCGCCCAATCGGTAGGTTGTTACGTCGCGCGGACCGTCTGGGTAAATCGATTCGGGGTTACGCGTGTAATTGGTTTGTGCCTGTGCGTTGATGCCCGGCAAAAGTGCGGTTTTGCTTTGAGCAAAATAGGCCTCGGCCATGTGTACCCGCTGCACGGCCATCAAAAGATCGGGGTTGTTCGCCAAACCTTCGTTGATCAGTTGCACCAGGTTTGCATCCGAAAACAATTCCTGCCACGGTAGTTCGGCCATGTTGGCGCTATCGGTTTCTTCAATGCCGAAAAGCCCTTCGGTATGGGCTGTTTCCCTTTCAAAATGCCGGTTAGTACTGCACGAAAACAGCACTACCGAAATTCCGGTGATCAGTATGATTTTAAATGGGTTCTTAGTCATCATGTTATGCTTTATTTTTTCAATTTAATTATACCTTTTGAAGTCGCAGTGTTCAGTCTCAGTTGCCAGTTCCGTCCTGAACACTGCGACTGCAAACTGCGACTGGGACTGTAAACTGCGACTGGCAACTGCGACTGCAAACTTCTTACCCCAGGCTGTTCATGTCTGAAATTTCTTCAGCGACCGGTTTTTTTACTTTTTCCTGCAATGTTTGAAAGATGACATACATGGCCGGGATAATCAGGACACCGATAAAGGTTCCAATAAGCATTCCACCAACAGCTCCAACACCGATCGACCGGTTTCCGTTGGCACCAACACCCCCTCCGATAATCAAGGGCAACAAACCGACAATAAAGGCGATTGATGTCATCAGGATGGGGCGTAGACGGGCTACAGCACCTTCGATAGCCGACTCCATGATCGACATGCCTGCATGGCGGCGTTGCAGTGCGAATTCAACGATCAGGATGGCGTTTTTAGCTAGCAATCCGATTAACATGATCAGGGATATCTGCAGGTAAATGTTATTTTCCACACCCATAATCTGCGCAAAGATAAAGGCGCCGGCAATGCCGACGGGCAATGACAGCAGAATGGACAGCGGTAAAATGAAACTTTCATATTGTGCTGCCAAAAGAAAATAGACAAAAATCACGCATAGCACAAAAATGAAGATGGATGAAGTTCCGGAAGCAATTTCCTCCCTTGTTAAGCCGGAAAATTCATATCCGTAACCGACGGGCAGTTTTTCCTGTGCTACACGCTGTACCGCTGCAATGGCGTCACCGGTACTGTATCCCAAAGCAGGGGCGCCGTTCACCGAAATGGAGGTGTACATGTTGAAGCGTTTTAGCGTTTCCGGTCCTGAAACCCGGCGAATGGAGATAAATTCGGTGATGGGAGCCATTTCGCCGGTTGATGTTCTGACAAACAGCTGGCTCAGGTCATCCGGACTTCCGCGGTATTCAGGTTCGGCCTGGAGCATGACCCGGTATTGTTTGCCAAAGCGGTTGAAATCAGAAGCATAATAACCCCCGATATAACCCTGCAGGGAAGACAGTACCGAGCTGACACCGATTCCTGATTGTTTACAGCGGGCTACGTCAACATCAACCTGGTATTGCGGGAAGTTGGTGTTAAAGGCGGTAACGGCATACTGGACTTCAGGCTGCCGGGTGAGTTCCGCGAGGAATTCATTGCCGATTTGCTCGAATTCCTTAATATCGCCTCCAGTCATATCTTCCAGCTCCATGGTAAATCCTCCGGTAATGCTAAAGCCCGGAACCATTGGTGGAGCGAAGATGATGATCCTGACATCTTTGATCCCTGCTGTTTGCGCGTACAATTTATTGATAATGCTGTTCAGGTCCTGTCCTTCATCTTTTCGTTCAGAAAAAGGTTTCAGGTTGCAAATCACCATGGAATAGGAACTGCCGGCACCACTGATCAGGGAATAGCCGGTGACTGCAGCGCGGCTGTCGATGTCTGGGTTGTTGGACAAGATTTTGTCCACCTCAAGCGCTACTTCCCTGGTTCTTTCCTGCGAGGTCGCCGGTGGAAGGGTGATATCGATAAACATCCGTCCGGTATCTTCCTCAGGAACAAAACCGGTTGGGGTAGTTTTCATTAAGTACCCCAATATCAGGGTAAAAATAATGACGACCAAAATGGCTGACCATTTCCTTTTAAGGAAAAAGTTGGTGATTTTCCTGTATTTTTGGGTCATGGCATCAAATGCTGTATTAAACGAGTCGTACAGCCTTTGTTTTACTCCTTTGTCATGTTCCTCTCCGGCTTTGTGCGGTTTCAGAAAGATGGCGCAAAGGGCCGGACTCAGGGTCAGGGCATTGACCGCCGAAATGACAATTGACACCGCCAAAGTAATCCCAAACTGCTTGTAGAAAACGCCTGTTGATCCGGTAATAAAGGTTACCGGGACAAAAACGGCCGACATCACTAAGGTAATGGAAACAATTGCTCCTGAAATTTCATTCATGGCTGAAATGGCTGCTGTACGGGCGTTCTTGGCTCCCTGGTCCAGCTTGGCATGCACGGCTTCAACAACAACGATAGCGTCATCCACCACAATTCCAATGGCCAGTACCATGGCAAACAAAGTCAACATATTGATCGTGAACCCGAAAAGGTTCAGGAAGAAGAACGTTCCGATGATGGATACCGGCACCGAAATGGCCGGGATTAAGGTCGCCCTGAAATTCTGAAGAAAGATGAAAACCACAATGATTACCAAAAACAAGGCTTCCATCAGTGTCGTAACAACTTTTTCGATGGAGCTGTCAAGAAATACGTTGGCATCATTCAGTATGGTGTACTTTATTCCTTCGGGGAAGGATTTGGACGCTGCTTCTAGTACTTGCTTGGCTTCTATAATAACTTCCCGGGCATTAGAGCCCGATGCCTGGAAAAGGGCGATGGCAATACCCGGCTGCCCCATGGCTGAGGTTGAAACGGAATAGCTGAGCGCGCCCAGTTCAATGCGCGCAACATCTTTCAGTCGTAAGATGTTGCCATTCTGGTCAGCTTTGATGATGATCTCTTCAAATTCTTTGTCTGTTGAAAGCTTTCCTTTATATTTCAGAATGTATTCAAATGATTGGTTATTGAGTTCTCCGAAACGCCCCGGGGCCGCTTCAAGGCTTTGCTCATTCAGCGCCGCGATAATATCAGCCGGCACCAGCTGGTAGGCAGCTAAAATATCTGGCTTTAACCAAATCCGCATGGAATAGTTCTTTGCACCGAAAACCATGGCTTCACCTACTCCGTTAATACGTTGAAGCTGCGGAAGCAGGTTGATGTTTGCATAATTCTGGATGAATGTCTCATCATACTTGCCGCTTTCGCTGTACAGCGAGGTGATGAGCAGGATGCTGCTTTGCCGTTTGGCGGTAACAACACCGGCCCGCGTCACTTCGGCCGGAAGCAGGTTGCTGGCCTGGGTAACCCTGTTTTGCACGTTTACGGCAGCCATATCCGGATCGATGCCCTGCTTGAAATACACATTGATCGTAGCCGATCCATTATTTGAGGCGGATGAGGTCATGTAAGTCATGTCTTCCACGCCGTTGATCTGTTCTTCCAGCGGAACGACCACACTCTTCAGTACTGTTTCCGCACTGGCCCCGGTATAAGAAGCGGATACCTGGATAGTTGGAGGTGCAATGTCTGGATATTGTTCAATGGGAAGACTGAATAAGCCCAGTACCCCTAGAATGACAATAATGATTGAGATGACCGATGAGAGGATCGGCCTTTCTATGAATTTTCTGAACATGATGATTTTTCGAATTTAGTTATTGAACTTGGTTTTGTGACAAGCTGTTCACTTCCATTTTCTCCGGTTCTACCAATTTGGGTTTGATCGGCGTTTCATTGCGCAAGCCGGATGCTCCTTCAATTACAACCTGGTCTCCCGGCTTTAACCCACTGATAACCACGTACGAATTTTTCAGATTTCCAGCGAGAACTTCGATCTCGGTGCTGTAAACCTTATTCTCTTCTCCGACAACATAGACGAAATGTTTCCCCTGTAGTTCGTAAGCAGCCTTTTGAGGTATAACCATGGCTTCATTGAGGTGCTGCGGCAGGCTTACTTTACCACTGCTTCCGCTACGTAATAAACTGGCCGGGTTGGGAAAGGTGGCGCGCAGGTTGACTGAGCCGGTTTGAATATCCACCAATCCGCTGGCTGTTTCAATCGTGCCGGTATGTTCAAAAACCGAATTATCGGCCATAAGTAGAGAGACCTGGGGCAGCAGCGAAAGTTTTTGCTGCAGATTGGATCCTTCCAGCGGGTGAATCAGGTTCAAAAACTCTTTTTCGTTCATTGAAAAGTAAGCATACATGCTGGACGTATTGGATATGCTGGTTAATGGCTGTGTGCTTGCGCTGCTCACCAGACTTCCTTCCCGGAACGGGAAATTCCCGATTATTCCATCGGTGGGACTTGTAACCACCGTATACTCTAAATTGGCTTTGGCATTTTCCAGGTTGGCTTTGGCCTGGGCCAACTGCGCTTCCCGACTTAATAGGGTTACCTCGGCCGATTGCAGGTCAAAGGAACTGACAATATCTTTTGCAACCAGTGGTTTTGTTTTCTCCAAGTTGATCCTGGCAGTTTCAATTTCAGCTTCTGCCACCTTAATCTGGGCTTCAGCTGAACGAACTTTAGCGCGAATGTCAGGGGCATTGAGACGAAATAAAATTTGTCCCTTTTTGACGTAAGCTCCCTCATCTACCAGAATTTCTTCAATGTATCCGGCAACGCGTGGCCGAATTTCGACGGTTTGCTGTCCTTCCAGGGTGGTCGGATACTTCTTGTCAAGCGTTACCGACTGTGGTTTCAGAGCGATCACCTGATACTCCTTAACCTGGGCGGCCATTCCGGCATTTCCATCACCCTGTGTTTGTGAGCATGAAACAGCTACAAACAATAGTAAAATAAAACTTAGACTTCTAGTTTTCATAATTGTCTTCATGGATATCGAAAATATAAATTGATAATTGAGTTGATAATCATTCATCCGGGCACACTCCAATGTCAACGCCACAGTTTATCTGAATGGTTTCCAGCACCCTTTGAAAAGCCAAAAGGTCACTTTTCGTTACTTTATTCAATACTTCATCAGATAGTGTCATGGCAAGCCCTTTAGCTGTCGTCAGGATATCAAAACCTTTCTTCGTCAGAATCAGATTTTTTTTACGCATGTCGTTTTTATCTGTAAGCCTAGTCACATATTGTTTTTCATGCAAAATATTGATCTGACGCAGGATGATGGACTTATCCTTTTGTAAATGATTAGCCAATTCCTGCTGGGTCATATCTTTGTGTGCATTCAACTGGTGAAGGAGCACAAAATGCTCAAAGCTTAAATCGATTTTATGTTCTTTAAATAGTGAGGCTAGTCTACTTCTGAAGGCACTGATGGTTATACCTAAAAGGTATCCCAAGGGTCTTTTTAAAATCATGTGCGTTTAATTATGCCGCAAACATAGCTTTATTTAGTTGATAAAGTCAACCATTTCTTGTTAAGAAAACATTAAATAAAAGGGCTTCGCATGCTTATTAAATCGTCGGTGGCATCAGCAGTCAGTTTTTCCGTCATACCTGTCTCTAAATACTAATATAAAAATGGTAAGAACAGCATAAATTCGGACTACGTGGTCTTGTTAATTGAATATTAACATGTTTCTAATTTTACCAATGAGACGTGCAAATGTCTTGCTAACTTTGCAATTTTGGGTCAAAGTGTATTTTCAATCGTATTTTTTGTTTCAAAAAGAAAATCAATGGAATTTAAGTGCAAGAAAGCGGGAAGCGAATGCTATGGTTTAAAGGAGCTGGTTTTGCTCTCCGAAATCAGTGAGCGCTTAATTCAGAGTAAAGAGTTAAAGAACGACTTAGCATCGATACTTGAAATTTTAGTCCGCCACCTGGGGGCCGAACGTAGTTTGCTGACCATTTTCAACCGTAAAAATTCTAAAATTTATATTGAGTCGGCCTATGGCTACAGCCAGGCACAACAAGCCCGTGGTAAATACAAGCTGGGAGAAGGTATTATCGGGCGTGTGGTTGAGTTAGCACGGCCGGTGGTTGTCGAAAAGATTTCAAAATCAAGCCTGTTTTTAAATCGGACCCAGCAGGAGCTGAAGTCGGATCGTGGCGAAGAACTGAGTTTTATTTGTGTGCCGATTATTGAAGAGGGAAAGGTGACCGGCACCCTGAGCCTCGTGCGAGTTTTCAATCCGTTTATCACTAACGATGAAGATTTAAAGCTGTTGTCCATTATCGGGAGCCTTATTTCGCGCGTGGTGCGTTCGCGACAGGAACGGATGGAGGAAATGGAGCTGCTTCGCCAGAAGAATCAGGAATTGCAAAACCAGCTGAAAGGTAATAATCCGACGCTGAACATGATCGGAAACTCAGCCAAAATGCGTGATGTTTACTCACTTGTAAATATGGTCGCTGAAACGAATTCAACCGTTCTGATTCGTGGGGAAAGCGGAATTGGTAAAGAATTGGTTGCTGATGCGATTCACTTCATGAGTAAACGCGAAAAGCGGAGTTTCATTAAGGTTAACTGTTCTGCACTGCCGGATAGTTTGATTGAAAGTGAATTGTTTGGGCATGAGAAGGGAGCATTTACCGGTGCCAACAGCCAGCGAAAAGGACGCTTTGAGCTGGCTGATGGTGGCACCATCTTTCTGGATGAAATTGGCGATATTCCCTTGTCAACGCAGGTGAAAATTTTGCGGATTATTCAGCAACGCGAATTCGAACGGCTTGGCGGCACCGAAACCATCAAGGTAGATGTTCGGATTATTACCGCCACCAACCAGAAACTGGAAGAAATGATTGAACGTGGCGAATTTCGCGAAGACTTGTTTTACCGGATCAATGTCTTTCCCATATTTATCCCTTCCTTACGCGAACGTCGGAACGATATTCCGATGTTGGTTGATCACTTTATTGAGAAGTTTAACAAGCGGAACAACGCCAAGATCAAGCGGATCACCACCTCGGCCCTGAACATGCTGATGATTTACTCCTGGCCCGGCAACATTCGCGAACTTGAAAATTGTGTTGAAAGAGCCTGCATTCTGACACAGGATAACGTGATTCATAGTTATAACCTGCCCCCTTCACTGCAAACTGCCGATTCCACAAACACCCGGGCACGGGGAGGCCTGACTTACACCGTTGAGCAAGTGGAACAGCAACTGATCCGCGAAGCGCTCACCACCACCAACGGAAACATTGCCAAAGCTGCAGAACACCTAAAAGTGACCGAACGCATGCTGGGCACTCGCATCAAAAAATATGAGATTGATGCCTGGCGGTTTAAGGTATAAATCTTTCGAGGCCCCGGGTGGAATAAAACGGAACCCGGGCTTGAATTGCACAACAACAAACAAGGCGCAACCACTGAAGGGTAGTTTCTTTAGCCATAAATCATGGGGTTCAGTTGGATCAGACAAACAAATAGATGAACAGCATGTTGGCGAGCAATGAATTATTCAAACCTTGCCGAAGATGTTTCAGGGCTTTTGCCATGTGGTTCTCAACGGTATTTTTCGATATCCCCAATTGTTTGGCAATTTCAGGATAGCTTAATCCTTGCTCCCGGTGCAACAGATAAACTTGTTTTTGTCTCTCCGGCAAACTGACGATCAGCTTTCTAACCTTGCTGTTGAGTTCATTGAACTCCACTTCGCTGATGAGCGAGGGAGCTGTTTGTATGACAGCAGAATTCCGGAGGTGTTCCAGGTAAGTTTGATTGTTAATCCTTTTACGGATCAGATCAATTGAATTATTATAAGCGATTGTGAAAATATAAGAATCCAGCAATTTATAATTTTCCAGTTTTTCCCTCGATTCCCAGATTTTTACAAATACTTCCTGCACTGTGTCGTCTGCTTCGGCTTCGTTTTTTAGGATTCTGAAAACAAATGAAAATAGTTTGTGGCTATACCATTCGTAAACCTGGTCAAAAGCCAACATATCCCCATTTTTCAGGCGAACCAATAGCTCATGGGTGATATGTTTTTTGCTTGCTTTCAAAAACAGGTCGGAATGGTATTCATCCGAGGCGCTAAATTATAAAAATACCTCACTTTCTTGATTAAGAAAGAATTACTTTTTTTTGAAAAAAGGAGTAACCCCGGGCTCAATCAAAGAAAAATCCGAAAAACCAACGCGAAAGGCTATTCGACCAGGTTGGGTTGCATTTCGCAACGGTTTTTGCACTTCCCCATGGTTGTGAGGCATCTTTTCAGGCGAACCATTTGAGTAGACAAAGACTTTCTTTTACGCTGCTCTTTGTAATTGCGGCATTAAATACGGAAATTAGGCGGATAAAAACAGTCGCAATGACCAAAGGGAAAATATTAGTGATTGATGACGAACACCAACTTAGAAAAGCGCTTTCAAGAATCATTGAGCTGGAAGGATACGAAGTTGTACAGAGTGACAATGGAGCCAAGGGACTAAAGATCCTGGAAAAGAATTCGGATATCCTTTTGGTGGTGTGCGATGTTCGTTTGCCTGATGGCAATGGCCTGGAGCTTCTGGCAGGCATGAAACAGAGGCATCCCCCCGTCGAAGTGATTTTGCTGACTGCTTATGGTACGATTCACGATGGGGTTTTGGCGATGAAACGCGGGGCTTTTGACTACATTGCCAAAGGTGATGGCGATGAACAGATTATTGTAACGGTTGAAAAGGCAGTGGAAAAGGCGAAGCTGCAACGCCGGATTTTTGAGCTGGAAAACAAGCTGGAAAGTCGTTATAGTTTCGACCGGATTATTGGCTCCTCGAAAAACATCAACAAAACGATCGAGCTGGCCCGAAGAGTTGCACCAACTGATTCAACCGTGCTGCTTGAGGGAGAAACCGGCACCGGAAAAGAGCTTTTCGCCCAGTCAATTCACATGGAAAGCCTTCGAAAAAATAAGCCTTTTGTGGCTGTCAATTGCAGTGCTTTTCCCAAAGATTTGCTTGAATCGGAGATCTTTGGACATAAAAAAGGCTCTTTTACCGGGGCGATGTTCGATAAAAAGGGTTTGTTTGAAGAAGCCAACGAAGGGACCCTTTTTCTGGATGAAGTTGGTGAGATGCACCCCGACCTTCAGGCTAAACTTTTACGGGTGCTCGAAGATCAGACGTTTACCAAAATAGGCGATACCAAAATGACCCGGGTGAATGTGCGGATTATAGCCGCGACCAACCGGGATTTGATGAGTGAAGTTGCCCGTGAAAACTTCAGGCATGACCTATATTACCGGCTTTCGGTCTTTAAAATACCAATTCCAGCCCTTCGTAACCGAAATGATGATATCCCCAAACTCGTCGCATATTTCATCCGGATGTATGCGACCAAGACCAAGAAGAAGATTGCCGGAGCATCACCTGAATTTCTGAATAAGCTAAAAGCCTTTGACTGGCCGGGAAACACCCGGGAGTTGAAGAATGTGATTGAGCGTGCTGTGATCTTGGCCGATAAGCCAACGCTTGGCCCTGATTTGTTGCCCTCCGAGATTCAATACCCTGATTTGAAACAATCCGGACACGACCAATTGGGCACCCTGGAAGACATGGAGCGCATCCATATCTTAAAGATGCTTCAACATACCGGTGGAAATAAAACCAAGGCAGCCGAGAAGTTAGGCATTTCGCCTCCAACGCTCTACCGGAAGCTGGAGCAATATGGTATTGCAATCTCCTAAAATAACGTTAGAGTAATCCTTTCAAAATGTTATAGTATATTCGCGACCTGATTTTTCGATTGAATGATTTATAGCAGGTCAACTGCTTGATTAATAATTGATCCAACCTGCTTGTTATTGCAGCGATGGCTGTATGGCATGAATTTAGCCTACTGCTTAATTCGGAATTACAGGCACATCAGAACGAATTCTTTACGATTATGATACGTGTTAGTTTGAAAAACAGGCTTTCGATTGGCTTTGGATTGTTGTTGTTGCTGGTTCTCCTTTTGTGGTTGACAGGAGCCTACTTCATTTATAATCTATCCAACCGTTCTTCGGCCATGTTGAAAGAAAATTATCAAACCGTAGAATCGACCAAGTTTTTGATTCAGGCGATTGATGATATTGAAAACAAGCATTCCTATGAGTTGTTTGGCGAAGGCTATCATCTCAACGACAGTTTGTACCAATTCAACCTGGCAGTGTTTAACGATAACCTCGAGGCCGTAAAAAATAATATTACCGAAGCGGGCGAGGCCGATCTGATCCGGGAGTTGGAGGCGAGCTTTCAAGCTTATATGGCCGTTTATAATTCGCTGGAAAAAAAGGACACCATCACCACTGCCGGCTTTCATCAGCTTGTTGCCGCTTATATGCTAACCCGGAACAATATTGTAGCGCTTTGGGATCTGAATATGGATGCTATCAGCCATAAGAACAGCCAAGTGAAAAACACCGCTCATCAAGCTTTCCTGATGATGTCGGCGATTGGCACCATTTGCTTTATCATTGCCGCCTTGTTCTTTTTTCAATATCCACGTTATATTTCCAAGCCCATTATTCAACTAACCAAGGGGATTCAGGAAATTGCCAACCGAAACTACGAACAACGGCTTCAGTTTAAATCGCACGATGAGTTGGGCGAGCTGGCCCAGGCATTTAACCTGATGGCTGCCCGGCTACACGAGTACGAACACAGCAACCTGTCGCAATTGCTTTTTGAGAAAAAGCGAATCGATACCATCATCAACAATATGAAGGATGGCATCATTGGGCTGGACAACGCCAACCACATTATTTTTTCGAATACCATTGCCTGCGAAATACTGCGAACCGATGCCTCGCAACTGATCGGGCAACAAGCCGTTGAACTTGAGCAAAAAAATGATCTTTACAGCCTGATATTTAAGAATGCCTACCAGGAAGTAACGGCAGCCGAAAAGGAATTTCATCCGATTAAACTTCAAGTTGATGGTAAGCCGGTGTACTACAACCAGGAGATTATTGATGTTGTGCTCACCAAAACCGGCGAGGAATTGCCGGTCAATGTCGGTCGTGTCATTATCATGAAAAACATCACACACTTTTTAGAGCAAGACGAAGCAAAAACCAATTTCATAGCGACCATCTCACACGAATTGAAAACACCGATTTCCTCGCTTCGGCTGAACCTTAAATTGTTGGATGATTCGCGGATTGGATCGTTGAATGACGAGCAGAAAGAACTGATCCAGGCATTGAAGGAGGAAACGCACAAGATGTCAAGCATCACATCCGAATTACTGGATTTAGCCCAAGTTGAGACGGGCAATATTTCGCTGGAGATGAAAGCTGTTGCACCTTCCGAAATTATCCGGTATGTGACCAATCCGGCGACCAACCATGCCAAGGACAAGCACATTCAGATCAGGTTTAAGCTGACAGAACCGCTGCCTGAAATTTACTGCGATTCGGAGAAAACAGCTTGGGTATTGCTAAACCTGATTAACAACGCGATCCAATATTCGTCCGAACAATCAAAAGTGGAGGTTGACGTGAAGCAGGTGAACAACTCGGTGCAGTTTATGGTACGCGATTTTGGAACCGGCATTGAAGAAAAATATCAGCAGCAGATCTTCGAAAAATTCTTCCGCGTGCCGGGCTCAGGTCAAAAAGGGACTGGCTTGGGGTTAGCCATTTCAAAAGAATTTATCATCAAGCAGTTTGGTGATATTTGGGTTGAAAGTGCTGCGGGGCAGGGAAGCAGCTTCTTTTTTTACTTGCCTTTGTACAAAAAGCGAATAGGGAGTAAGTATAAACTATAACAGAGAGCAATTGGAACAACCAAAAAAAACAAATCGCTAACTGATGGATCTTCGACCTGTCCTCCATATTTTAATGCGGATACTTGTGATTGCCGGAACAGCACTTTTAAGTTGTATTCCGGTGGCGCTGATTTACCAGGAACCTGTTTTGCCTTTTGTTTACACGGCGGCTATTGTCTTTATCATGGCTGCTTGTGTTTATGGGCTAAAAGGCAACGCTGAGTTGAGTGCTTTTCATCGTCGCGAAGCCTACCTATCCGTAACCCTATCGTGGTTGGTGGTTTCGCTGGTTGGGGCGCTGCCCTATCTTTTTAGTGGAGCCATTCCTTCCTTTGTCAACGCTTTTTTCGAATCCGTTTCAGGCTTTACAACAACAGGCTCGTCGATCTTAACCGATATTGAGAGCTTGCCGAAATCGGTCCTGTTTTGGCGAAGCATGACCCACTGGATTGGTGGGCTGGGAATTATTGTTTTGGTTATCATCATCATGCCTTCGCTTAATATTGGTGGCTACAACCTGTTTACCCTCGAATCGTCTTTTCAGGAGAAAATTCATCCGAAGATCAAATCGGTTGGCAGGCGATTGCTGTACATTTATTTAACACTGACATTGGTCGAAACCATCTTCTTACTGGCTGGCGGCATGAACCTGTATGAAAGTCTCTGCCATGCCTTTGGCACGGTAGCCACAGGCGGGTTCTCCCCAAAAAATACAAGTATTGGTGGTTATTCTCCCTACATTCAATATGTCATTACTATTTTCATGGTGCTCTCAGGAGTCAATTTTGTTATTCACTACTATGCCGTTAAGCGGCAATTCCTTAAGATCAAGCAAAATGAGGAGTTGAAGTTTTACCTGTTTGTAATACTCTGTTCGGGGTTTCTGATTACCGGCATTTTGTTTTTTCAAACCGATCGGTCGTTCGAACTGGCTTTCAGGGAGTCGTTTTTCCAGGTTGCTTCAATTATCACCTGTACGGGTTTTGCTACTTCCGATTATTTGCTTTGGCCTGCCGTGGGCTGGTACATCATCTTTTTTCTCATGTTTTTTGGCGGCAGTACCGGGTCAACAGCGGGAGGCATTAAAATGGCCCGTCATTTGGTTGCGCTGAAAAACGTCAGACACACCTTTCGGATCATGAATGCTCCGAATGCCGTTATTTCCTTGCGGATTAACCGTCGTCCGATTAGTCCCCAGGACAACAACGGCATTCTGACCTTTATTCTTTGGTACTTAATGTTGTTCGTTGCCGGAGGTCTGTTAATGGTGCTGTTGGGTTCCGATGTGGCCACTGCTTTCAGTTCGGTAGCCACCGCTATGGGTGGAATTGGCCCGGGATTGGGCACCGTTGGGCCAGCCAGCAATTTTGCGCATCTGTCTGATGCATCCAAAATAGCCCTCTCTGCCTTGATGGTTCTCGGACGGCTGGAAATTTATACCGTCGTGATGCTGTTTACTCCCTGGTTTTGGAAGAATTAGATTGACTTCTTCAGTCGATTTCCATAGTCTTCATAAAAGCGCTACTCGAACAATGACAAGTAGCTTACCGTTGAGGCATGGGTGGAAAATCAGGATGACTTTATAAAATCTTTATGCTCCCGACGGTAATCTTTACACGCTGTTTATAGAATCATAGCCAATTTTGTATTAGAACATTAATGCATAAATTTTTGAGCTTATGGAATTCTCTATTTGGCAAATATTGGCTCTGATTATCTTGGCATTGCTTTTTCTCTTTGTTTGTTTCGGAGCGATCAGGTTATTGATAAATTACTACAGGGAATACAAAAATGTAGAATAAATCAGACAGTGATATTCTCTTTTTTAAAAACCAATCAAAGGTGAATTATTGAACGGATGAAAAGCGAAACCTATCAAGTCATATTAAAACAAACCGGGAGTTTGTTTATTCTGTTGGGTGTTATTGTTGCAATTCCTGCACTGGTCTCCATAATGTATGCCGAATGGTATTCAGCTGCAGGTTTTTTGCTCTCGGGTCTGATCACATCGGGTATTGGATTGATGTTGTACCGGGCATACGATCATTCAGAAGAAGTTCATTACAATCATGCCATTATCGTGGCGGCCTTTGGCTGGCTGGCAATCACATTCATGGGAGGACTGCCTTTTTTTATCATCTCCTGAATATCGCCCGTTGAGATGATGAATCAATTCATTCCGGCAGGGGCAGATTACACCTTTTCAAGCCTGATGTATTTCAGAAATCCGATCCATTGTTTTTTTGAAAGTATGAGCGCCTACACGACAACGGGACTTACCATGGCTGTACACGAGCCCTCAGTCGGGAAAGGGGTTTTGTTTTACCGTTCACTTGCCCAGTGGTTTGGCGGGGCTGGTTTTATTATCATGGTGCTGGCTGTTTTCAAACGGACGTCGGGCCGGAGCGCGCTTTTGCTATATGGTTCCGAAGCAACCGGACAGAAACTGAAACCCCGGGTCATTGAAACAGCCAGGTCTATTTGGAAAGTCTATTTGATGGTTACCTGTTTTTCAGCAATCTACCTGGTTATTGGCACCAAGCTGATCCTGCCGGATTACCCTATGGGCGAGAATATCTTCGACTCCATTAATCATGCCATGGCTGGTCAGTCGACGGGTGGGTTTAGTACGCTTGACTATAGCATTGCCGGCTACAATTCGCCATACATGGATATGCTTTATTTGTTGCCCATGATCCTTGGCGCATTTTCTATTCCCTTTTATTATAAGGTTATCCACCAAAGGAAATTTAGCGAATTCTGGAACGACATACAGACTCGTGCCTTGCTTATTGCCTTTGTTTTCGGCAGTGTTGTCCAGTCGATTTTGCTTTTTCGTGCCCGTGTTGTGCCGGAACCAGTGCGCGAGGGAGTTTTCCAGTTCATCAGCGCCATGTCGACCACTGGCTGGCAGACTTCCGATATTGGAAGCTGGGACTGGATATCCGTTGTGTTTATCGTGGCTACAGCCATGTTTGTTGGCGGGGCATCAGGAGCAACGGTAGGCGGAATAAAAATGATCCGGGCGTTATTGATTGCCAAGGGACTAAGATGGCAAGTCAACAAGGCATTTTTATCAACCCACACTGTGAAAACAATCAAGTTTAACCGAAAGTCGATCTTGCCCGAAGAAATGAACGAAGAATTTACCAAAGCGGCTGCTTTTGCCATCATGTTTTTTTTGCTGATACTGGCCTCATCCATCATCACGGCGTTGTATACCCAGGGAGATTTCTATTACACCGCCGCCTTGTTTGAATCAGCATCAGCGCAGGGAACGGTTGGTTTGTCTGCCGGAATCACCGACCCGGACATGCCTTGGGTGCTGGAACTGGTTTATATTTTCCAGATGTGGGCCGGAAGGCTGGAGATTATTCCCGTACTGGCCTTGATAAGAGCCATTGTTTGGGGAACCAATCCCAGAAAATTCTGAGTAAATTTGTGTATTGAAAAGGAAGAATGGATAAAAACAATAAAATAAGACCGGTAGCTTTCCTGAACTTCTCGTCGCAGGCCAGTCACTATGTGCTTGCTGTTATTGTCATTGGGTTAACGGCGCTGGCTTGCACCCCGCTTTCAACGGCCCAGGGGTACCACGTGGTTTCGTTCATCCTGCTTTTTGTTGTTTCCATTTTGGCCACGTTTATGGGAATCGGCCCGATCCTTCTGGCCTCAACCCTGGGATCGCTGGTGTGGAACTTCTTTTTTATTCCACCGCATTATACTTTTCACATTGACAAGACCGAAGACATCCTGATGTTTGGCATGTTTTTCATAAAACCTGCTGAACATGTCGCGACTGGAAAGCGGGCGGCTTTCGGTACGACTGGATTGGTACGATATTAATGACCTGGTCAACAAACTATCGGAAGATTTAAATGATGAATTAAAACCATTTACGCTTATCGTTTCGGCGCCGGATGAAATGCCGTTGGTCAGAATCGATTTCGGATTAATGGAGCAAGTGATGTATAACCTGTTGTTTAATGCCTGCCAACATGCTCCGGTGGCTTCGAACATCAGGCTGAAAATTGATCATTCCGAGGGGGAATTGGTCATACGGATCATGGATCGGGGCCCAGGTTTTCCTGAAGAGGCGCTTCCGAATGTGTTCCAGAAATTTTTTCGGGTTCCTGGAAGTAAGACCGGGGGGCTCGGATTGAGGCTGTCCATTGTCAAAGGTTTTGTTGATGCTCACAAGGGGTTGGTTGCGGTGAAAAACAGGAAACATGGCGGCGCGGCCTTTACAATCACGATTCCTTCTGAATTGGTCAGTGAATTGCGAGTAGCGAGTTACGAGTTGCCATTGCGGCTCAAACGGGCGTAGCGAGCAATAATCTGTGTTATCTGTGAAAATCTGTGGTGAACTTAAGGGTGCGGTGTTTTTGTCTTAGTGTTCCTCAGTCACAGTCACAGTCACAGTCACAGTAATCAGTAATCAGTAATCAGCAAGGATCAAGTATCGATTGTCCAATTATCTAATATCTAATTATCTAATGTCTAGTTATCTAATGTCTAGCTATCTAATGTCTAACATCAAATATCAAGAGATGAGCGAAAAAGAAACCATATTGGTCATTGATGATGAGTTGCAGATCCGGCGATTGCTGGAAATAACGCTTTCGGCCCAGGGATATAAAATAATCCATTCTCCTACCGGGAAAGAGGGGATGATCGACGCAGCCACCCATCACCCTTCCCTGGTCATTCTTGATCTCGGCCTGCCGGATATTGATGGACAGGAAATCCTAAAAAAACTTAGGGAATGGTTTTTCAAACCGGTCATCGTGTTAACCGTGCGTGATTCGGAAGATGAGATTATCAAGGCATTGGACAGCGGTGCAAACGACTACCTGACAAAACCGTTTCGTAGCGGCGAATTGCTGGCCAGAATACGGGCTGCGATCCGGTCGTCAGAACAGAAAAAGGACGAACCTTTGCTGGAAATCGGTTCCATTCGTATTGATATGGTGAATCATATCGTGAAGAAAGATGATGAACTGTTGAAACTGACGTCGACCGAATTTTCATTGCTCGGACTGCTTGCCAAAAACCAGGGGCGGGTTCTCACCCATCAATATATCCTGAAAGAAGTCTGGGGATATGGCTACGTGGAACAAACCCAGTACCTGAGGGTATTTGTGGCCCAACTGCGGAAAAAGATCGAAGACAATCCGTCAAAACCAAAACTGCTAATCACCGAATCGGGCATTGGCTACCGGTTTGGGGAGTAAACAGTATTCGGTAATCAGTGGATGGTAAACAGTATTCGGTTTAAAGTTGTCGGCTGAAGCGCAAGCTCCGTCGGCTAAGGAGCAGATTCCATCGGGCAAGGCGCAAGCTCTATCGGATGAGGCGCAAGCTCTGTCGGGCAAGGCGCAAGCTCTGTCGGGCAAGGCGCAAGCTCTATCGGACGAGGTATAATTTCTTTCGGTTAAAATTTAAAAATTGGAACAAAAAGTTGGATTTTTTATTTTTCTTTAATAATTTTGGTTGTCAACAAAATACCTGTCTGTAAATCAATTAATTGTAATCATGGAAAACGAAAGAAAACCGAAATGGGAAATCGGCGTTACCATTTTAAAAGGTAAACAATCGGTTTCTTTATTGGAAACTTACCTCGAAGAGCTTCAACCGAGGCTACAGCCCGACGAAGCTGCACAACACAAGGCCAATGTAACTGAACTGGAAGCGCGCCATTCTGGGCAAGCAGAAACGCTGACCGAACAAAAATCAAAAACACGGGGACAAAACGAAGCCATTGTCGATTTACGCGAAACCGTGGTTAATGTTCGAAGTATTGTAAAAAGTAGCGGAGCCTCCGGCGAAATATCCAAAGCCTATGGTGTTGGCGAAAAGATTAATAGCACCGTATCAAGTGTAACAGCCGCTGCCAACATCATCATTACAGCCTATGGCAGTTATGGCGAATGGAGCACCGGCGCCGGAATTCTCGAGTCGGATATTACAGAAATTGAAACACTGAAGCAAGAGCTGGAGCAGGCCAACGACATTCAGGAAACGTCGAAATTTATCCGTAAAGCGGGTACCATGTCTAAAAATGTTTTACAACGGACCGTTGAAGATGAAATTACCAAAATATCGGCGCTGGGCAACTTTGTTTTTGCCAAATCGAATCCGGCAGTAGCCGTCCTTTTCAAGGAATTAATTCCCGGATAGAAAAGTTTATAATTATTTTAGTTTTAGTCAAAAAGGGTCTTGCTTCACAGCAAGACCCTTTGTTCTTGAGAAGCGGGGGACGGTAAGCGGTAATCAGTGAACAGTAGACGGTGGACAGCGGGTTCCCAATTACCGGGGTAAACAATTCCGCATCCAATTTCCAAAAAGCGAAACAGCAACCAAAGGTTTTCAGCCTGCAGGGGGAACGATCGGCCAACTTTCACGAATGGCGGCTTACGTAAGTTTGAACCGCCATTCCATATCGATCCAAGGCTTGCCGGCATAATGGATTCCTACGCGGGGAGAAGCCGTAAAATCAATAGCAAGGGTGCTATCTTCGAGCCAAAGCCGGGATGAATGAGTAAGATCTTCTCCATAGAACGAGCGGTCGAGCTGTAGCTCACGCCCGACCCTTCCTGGTCCGTCAAAGCCTTGCACCCCGCGAATCAACACTGCCGAACCATCGCCCACCTCACCAGTTACAAAGTTCAGAAGCCAGTACTGCCCATAGATTGGGTACACCTAGATTCGTCCGCCGGGCGCAAACATGACCGGCTCCAGCTGCTTTATTTTAAGTGATACTTTTGTAGAAACGGTTTAAGAATGAGAAATTCAGAGCTAAAGAAAAAGCGTGATAAGCGAATGATTGAAAAATTTCATGAACTATACGATTTAAAGAGAAATAGAATGGATGATGTATTAGTCGAACTTTCTAAAAAACACTTCTTTCTAGATGCTCAATACATTTACAGCAGGATATTTTATTGCAAGGAGAATACAGAATATTACAATAAATTATTAAGTCGTAAAAACTAACCTTTAGAATTATGCATTTATTGACAGGGCATTACTATCTGTCAATTTCGGTTCGGCGGATTCCGATCTGCCGAAAGACAATCGTTGACCTAAGGTCGCTATGATAAGAAAATCTATCGCGGATCGGAATTCGCGACGCTCAGGGTGCGATGCCCAGGTTCGAGACGTTCTAACCTGGGTTGGTGACCTACAACCTGATCCAACCAGTAAATTCATGCCGTTGAAAGGGCGCACAAACGCCGGAAAAAGCCAGGTTTCGCAACGGTTATTTTGCGTTTTGCTGCAGTTGAGCCCGGGATTACGTCATTTTTTTCAAATAGAAAGTAATTTTTTCTTAATCAAGATGGTGGCATTGGCAATGTTGCACGTATTACATTTGAGCCGCATTTTATATCAGGGTAGGCAACCTTATTTAGAAAAATAAAAATGGGATGATTTTTAAGTCACATTCATGAACGCAAAAATTTTATTCATCAAGTACTTGCAAGGCAATTGCACAGAGGGGGAGTTTGACCAGCTTCTTACCTGGATTAAAGATGGTGCCCTGACAACTTCTGGAAAAGAAATGGCACAAGAAGTTTGGAGTGAATTTGAACCGGAAGCCAGCCCAATAGAAAAGATGAAATACAACCTCCTATTGGACAAAATCCATCATAAGATTAACATTAGCAAAAACCCCAGTCAGTTAACAGTTAAAAAGGGGCAAAAAAGAAGCCGGATACTTTCAGTTATAACACGTGCTGCGGCCGTTCTACTCATCCCGGCGTTAGCTTTATTAGTGTATACAAACCTTCAAAACAAAAGCCACTACGCTGATAATATAAATGATCTTGAAGTGGAAGCTCCGGCTGGCTCACGGATGCAATTCGAATTAGGTGACGGAACTAAAGTTTGGTTAAACCATGGAAGCAAATTGAAGTACCCCTATCGTTTTACCGGAAAGAATAGGGAAGTGCACTTAACCGGCGAAGCTTATTTTGTTGTTGCGCAGCATAAAGGGATCCCGTTTATTGTTGAGACCGAACATCTGGAAGTTAAGGCCACAGGCACGACATTTAATGTAAGTGCCTATCCGGACGATTATTCTGTGGAGACCACACTTGTTGAAGGAAAGGTTGTCCTTTATAAAAGAAATAGCAATCAAAAAATAAGATCATTATCGCCAAGCGAATGTTTGAAGTTCGATTCAGAGAAAAATACGTCCATCCTTGAAACAGGAAGTATCGAAAAATATACCGCCTGGAAAGATGGCTTGTTGGTTTTTAAAAACGACCCGATAGAAAATATTGCTAAAAAACTGGCTAGATGGTATAATATTGACGTTGAAATTATTGACGAGAGAGCGAAAAACTATACCATTACGGCCACTTTTGACCAGGAGACATTGCCCCAGGTACTTGAACTGATGGCCTTGCCTACCCCGGTTGATTACAAATTAATACCCAGAGAAAAATTGCCCGATGGAAGTTTTTCGAAACAAAAAGTGCTGATCGGAATGAAAAAAGGATAAATACCCATTCCAGATAAAAAGTCAAACCCCAAAAAGAAATGCCAATGAAGAAATAAAATAGAAAGCACTTTAAAAAAAGCAGGAAAATGGTAGCACATTTCCCTGCAAAAGATTCAAAACTGTCAAAAATTATTTTTTGACCATTTTAAACCATATTCAAAACAAAAATATGAAAAAAAATAGATGGGACCGTGCATTGGGGACTACATTCCCCTGTGCAGCAAAAATCTTATTAAAAATGAAACTGACGCTGTGTATAATTCTATTTTCTTTTCTCGGTGCTATTGCTTCAGACTCTTATTCCCAAACCACAAAAATTTCACTGGACATGAAAAATGCTTCGGTGAGGGATGCATTGGGGGCAATAGAAAACCAGAGTGAATTTTTCTTTTTGTATTCTGAAAAAATGATTGATGTTGACAGAAAAATTGATATTAGTGTACAGGAAGATACGATTGAAGAATTATTGGGTAAAGTATTTGCCGGAACCAATGTAGCTTACACCATAAAAGGTAGGCAGGTCGTCCTGACAACCCCCGAAATAAATTTCCCGTATGGTGGTTCTCGGACCAGTCAACAAACCCAAACTGTCTCAGGCAAGATCACTGATTCCTCTAGTTCTCCACTTCCCGGTGTAGCGGTGGTTTTAAAGGGGACTACACGTGGAACCGTTTCTGACAGTAATGGCCAGTATTCCCTTTCAGGCGTACCAGCAGATGCCACATTAGTGTTCTCGTTTGTGGGAATGAAACCCCAAGAAATTAGTGTTGCCGGGAAAACAAATATTGATGTAACGATGACCGAAGATGCCATCGGAATTGAAGAAGTGGTAGCCGTTGGTTACGGGGTGCAGAAAAAGATCAACCTGACAGGTTCAGTGTCGTCGATAAAAGGCGATATTTTGGAGAATCGGCCTGTTGCCGCTGTTGGTTCCGGTTTGCAGGGATTACTGCCTGGTGTTACAATAACTTCTCCTTCAGGTCAGCCGGGTAGTCCGCGGACAAGTTTTCTGGTACGTGGTGTAAATACAATCAATAGCCAAACAACCCCCTTGATTCTGATTGATGGAGTGGCTGGCGGTGATATCAACCTGATCAATCCAGATGACATCGAAAGTGTCAGTGTATTGAAAGATGCTGCTTCTTCGGCAATTTATGGAGCCCGTGCTGCAAACGGTGTTATCCTTGTCACTACAAAGAAAGGGGGAAACAAGGAGAAAGCCGCATTCAGATATTCCGGTTATTATGGCATTCAAACCCCGATATCACTGCCTGAGTTGGTCAATGCACGGGATTATATGGTGCTGGAAAATGAGGCCAGGAAAGCTCGGGGTGTAGCAATTCCATATTCTGAAGAGGCTTTTATGAAGTATGATTCGCAAAACTTTCCAAACGACTATTCAAATACCGATTGGATTGATGAAACCTATAAAAAGTATGCAACACAACAAAGCCACAACTTCAGTGTTGATGGAAAGTCGGATAAATCATCCTACTACTTTTCCTATGGCTATCTTGAGCAAACAGGGCTCATCGTTGGCGATCCATATTATTCATCGCGAAACAACGTACGCTTGCGCCTGAATACGGAAGTCGCCAGCTTTCTGAAATTGGACGGGAACCTGAATTTCGTAGATTTTTACCGCAGAGATGCTGGAGGTTCAGGTACTGCCGGTGTGTTCCGGCTTAGCCAGCGTGTTTCACCCCTGCTTCCGGTTAAGTGGAAGGTGCCTGTTGAGGATGGCGGATGGGAAGACTCCGAGTATTGGTCGTATGGTTCAGTATCCAATCCGGTGCGCACGGCATATGAATCGGGGTACCTGAAAAATAATTCCAGGACCTTTAATGGAAACTTCAATGCAACGGCAGCATTGAGCAAATCCATGAATTTTAATGTTCAGTATGCCTATAATTATTATACGCGGGATGTGAAAGACTGGAACCCAACCATGCCCCGGTTTCTGGCAGACGGTACTCCCCATCAGGCTAACGAAAACATTGAAAACAGTATTGCACAAACCCATTACAGTATCTTAACCCAAACGTTGGCAACAACCTATAATTATGAGCAGCATTTCGGGGAACACGGTATAAGGGTTCTCGCTGGCTTTTCTCAGGAATGGGCATTTTTACCAGTTCTTTACGCTTCGAGAAAAAAAATTCTGTTGGAAGGAGTGGAAGAAATTGATGGTGGAACGGAAGAAATAGCTAATAGTGGTTCCGCTGAACATTGGGCTTTGCGTTCCTACTTCGGACGAATCAACTATGATTTTTCCGAGAAATATTTGTTTGAAGCCAACGTGCGGTACGATGGTACATCCCGCTTTTCTAAAGATAACCGCTGGGGTGTCTTCCCCTCTTTTTCAGCCGGGTGGAAATTTTCAGAAGAAGGTTTTATGGAGTTTGCAAAGCCTGTAATGGCTTTGGGTAAACTCAGGGTTTCATGGGGAGAGCTGGGGAACCAGAATATCAGCGACAGTTATTATCCATATTTAATTGAAATTGAAAGACAAACAAAGGCATATCCCATTGGTGCCAAAGAAAATGTGGGTTTTCAGCAATATTCGTTAGCGAATGAAAATATCCAGTGGGAAACCATCCGGATGTTTAACCTTGGAGCTGATTTTCAACTGATAGATAATCGTATGAATATCTCTTTCGACTGGTTCAAAAAGAACAACATCAATGCATTGCTCAAACCAATCTATCCTTCCCTTATCGGAATTACCTCCGCCAGCAATCTACCGCTCGAAAATATTGGTTCAGTCGAGAATAAAGGGTGGGAGTTGACGATTGGATGGCGTGACCAGATTGGCAAAGTACAATATGGATTCACCGCAAACCTGTCTGACGCGAAAAACAAAATAACTGACCTGGGAACAAGTGCACCCTCTCTGGGAGACAACATTCGCAGGGTAGGTGATCCAATTAACGCCTATTATGGGTATGTCACAGATGGGCTTGCGCAAATCGATCATTTTGAATCCTACGATGAAGCTAGTGGCAAATACCTAAATCCAACATTCCCGGTCATCAGCAGCTATGCTAATATTATTCAGCCTGGTGATATTATTTATAGTGACATCAGTGGTGAAGATGGAACACCTGATGGCCTTATCAATGAATATGACAAAGTCGTTTTTGGAGATCCTTACCCGCGCTATACTTATTCCTTTAGGGCATTTGCAAATTGGAAAAACTTTGACTGTTCATTTTACCTCCAAGGTGTAGGAAAAGTGAGTGGCTACCTGAACGATGAAGCAAGACATGCATTTATCAACGACTATTCGGTTCCTAAAAAGGCGCACTTGGACCGCTGGACACCAAACAACACTGATGCTTCGTATCCTCGAATGTATTATCAGCCCGATCACAATATCATCTTTTCAGATTACTGGATTGAAGATGCATCTTATTTGAGATTGAAGAACGTACAGGTTGGATACACCCTTCCAAAACAGCTGACAAATAAAATGAAGCTGGACAGACTTAAAGTATACTTGTCTGGAGACAATCTCTTTACACTGACCAATTATTTTGGCGGCTTTGACCCGGAAGTTAGGGAAACTTCGGGAGATGCTTATCCCCAGGTGAAGACATATTCTTTAGGTATTCAACTCGGATTTTAACCATTAATTCAACAACAATATGAATAATCTTAAATACACATTTTTCTTGATCATATTATTCGCTGGCTGTAGCGATGGTTTTTTGGATAAATACCCGCTGGATACAGTGACACATGGGACTTACTGGAAGACGGAAGATCAATTGAGAGCTGCGATGTATCCATGTTATGATGGGCTGAAGTATGAATTGCTAATGTATCCCAATGTATTTGGGGATGATATCGTTTGGGGATCGCTTGCCAGCGGATTGAGTAAAGTTCCGGGCGGAAGACATACCGCCATGGATGGTTTTCCATTTACGTCATTTTGGGCCTATTCGTATGGACACATTTTTACCTGCAACAATTTTTTGGATCACTACGATGCAGCCGAAATTGAGCAGGATGTTAAAGACGTCTATGCAGCTGAGGTAAAAGTCCTCCGGGCCTTGCAATATTTTTGGTTGACAACCTATTGGGGCGATGTACCGTTGGTCACAACAGTAATCACTGCATCAGAAGCCTACGGTCCCCGCACGCCGCACAATGAGGTCGTCCAATTCATTTTAGATGATTTGGACTGGGCTGCCAGCAAATTGGGCAACGATATTCCTTCAGGTGAAGATGTTGGCCGAATCAACCGCTGGGGAGCGCTGGCATTGAAAGCACGCATTGCCCTGCAAAATGAGATGTGGGAACTTGCAGCCAATACCGCTAAGGAAATTATAGATAATAGTCCATATGAACTTTATTCTGACTATGGTGCTGTGTATCATCTGGAAGGAAATCCTGAGACGAATCCAGCCAATAAAGAGCCTATTGTCTATAGTCTATATGTGGATGACCTGCGTATGAACAACATGACAAACTACACGTGTACACCTGTAGATTACATTCGGCTGAATGCCTCAAAACGTCTTGTGGATGCTTATTTGTGTTCCGATGGAAAACCGGCCAAACCAGGCCTTCAATATTATTATCAAAATGATATCGTTACTTCAGATCTTTATACTTATCCAGAGGAGCATTATGTAGACTATTTCAATGAGCGTGATCCACGAATGGCTATGACGGTTTATACTCCCGGCGATGAATGGCCTGGTGGCGATGACGGTGATCCTGATGTAGATGTTGCCAACGCAACTTTTCAATTGCCACGCTTTGCTGTTCTTCAGAATAACAACCGGCTCGGAGCTAATGGATTGACCGGATTCTATCTGAAAAAATATAACACTCCTGAACTAGCCGGTTTATATAATAGGGATCACAACAATATCAATGTTATCCGTTATGCGGAAATTCTTTTGATTTATGCTGAGGCGCTTTTTAATACGCAAGGGGAAACACTAACCCAGGATCAAATTGACCTGACCATCAATCAACTCCGGAACCGGTCTGGCATGCATCCGATGATTCTTGCTGAAATTCAGCAATGGGGCCTGGACCTGAAGACCGAGCTGCACCGCGAACGACGCGTAGAAATGGCCATGGATGGTATGCGATACTTTGATATTCTGCGCTGGAAAGAAGGCGAGAAACACTTGGGCAAAGCGATGGTTGGACCAAGCTTAATAGTTTGCCAGAATGACCTGGGGCAAAATCCATTCCCAGACAATGGAACCGACGAGTTTGGTGATATTATTTATGAAAAATCGACTGCCGAAGGCGGAGTTGACCATTTCGATCCAAGTAAACATTACCTGTGGCCTGTACCATATGCTGAACGGATAAAAAATCCTGAATTGGGACAGAACCCGGGTTGGGAATAAGATAAGTCGGCTATGGATTCTGGAAACCAATTTGGAGTCTCTGTTTTAAAAAATCACAAAAAATAAAAAATAATCATATGACTAGGATACTCGAAATCGCTCTTTTGCTGGCATTGCTTTTTGCCTGTAAAAAAGAATATAAAGGGGTGGATGATCCGGGTTGGGAAACAGAAACCCCCAAAGACTCAATTACCATTATGAGCTACAATGTGAAATATTGCTCAGGTTACAACAGCACTGAACCAAATGTTGATTCAGTGGCCAATGTAATTCGTAAACTAAACCCAGATGTGGTATTGCTTCAGGAACTTGACAGAAACACAACCCGTAGTGGAAATGTGGACCAACTGGCGCTTTTATCGGAGAAAACAAATCTACCATACACATTTTACGGCAAAGCCATTGACTATCAAGGGGGACAATCGGGGTTGGGTATTCTTTCCCGCTATACCCTTTCGGACCCGCAACGATTTGATTTGCCCCGTGTCGAAATTGAAGATACCTATGTAAGTTATCGTATTGTGATTTTGGCTACAATTAATGTGGCGGAAAACAAAGTGACCATTGCCAATACCCACCTCGAATTGACGCAGGAAAATCGGGATTTGCAGGTGCCTGAGATCAATAAAATACTGGCAGCGACAAATCATCCAACAATTCTGGGAGGCGATTTCAACGCGACACCTGAAAATAACACCATGCAAACTTTTTTCGGCTATGGCTTTAAAAAGACTTGCACCAGTGGCTGTAACACCATCACTTCCAACGCGCCGAACCGGGAGATTGATTACATCATCTACAGGCCTGAAACAAAATTCGAGGTTGCCGCTCACGAGGTGCCCCACACGTTGGCTTCCGACCATTTGCCAATTGTTTCAATTCTGAGAATCAATTAAAATTTTTCAACAGACTGAAATTAAAAAACAACACACCATGATAAAAAGATTCATTTTTTTAATACCTGTTATAGCTGTTCTCATATGGAGCAGTTGTGAGGAACAGGCAAGTGATCCACAAATAACGTTCGAAAACGGTGTAGACAGTGTGTCCGGTATCTTTCCTGGCGATTTATTTACCGTCAACGGACAAATCATTACAGATGAACCGATTGCTCAGGCATTTTATTTTCACCAGAAAAAAGATGAAACCGGGAAACTAGATGAAACCGGCGATCGCCTGGAATTGGATACAGACGGTAATATCGCAAATTTTTCGTTGAACTTTGTACTTGAAAAGACAACTGTTGGTGTTAAAATTATCGCTGAGGACACTAAAGGAAACCGTTCTGTCCGTATATTCAAAGTTATTCGAGGTATCGATGAATTGGAAATTTCCCTTGACAGCCCCGGCTTTATTGAAGACATCGATTCCGGAGAACCTTTCGAAGTGAAAGGAAAGGTAACTTCAAAAACAAAAATAACCAGTTTAAATTACCGGATTGTAAAAGGCGATGTCACAGATGATCCAGTTAATATTAATATTACCGGCGACTTGGAATCAACCTTTAACCTCTCCTTGGTTGCACGTAGTGGAATGACCGGAGTTTTGATCAACGCAGAAAACAAAAGCGAGTTGATGGCAAATAAACTTTTTGAAATACAACATGTTACTTCAGTTGGTCCGGCGATCGTGTTTGATGTGGAAAGCATTGAAGTGAAACCGGATTCTATGTTCACGGTATCTGGAAGAATTGTCTCTGACTTAGCCCTCACAGCTGTCAGCTATGCTGCTGTTAAGGACGGGACTTCAGATGTCGCACAACCGATTGACCTGAGCGGTGAGCAATTTGAGTTTGAATTGAACGCAGGGGAAGACGTAACAGGCGTTGCCCTAATGGCAGTTGATGCAAACGGAAATGAAACGGTTACCACGATTCCTGTGTCTATTTTGTACCCAAGTGTAACTGTTGGCAATGTGATGCTCCACTACAAAAATATCATATTGACGGATGACAAGTTTTCGAAGACTTATTTCAGCTTCGATCAAGCACCATACGTGTTAAATAAAGATGAAGCCTTCGCCAACCAAGGAAGCATCAATCTGATTTACACCAATGTCTTTGTGTCTGAAGGGCATTCTGTTAACGGACCGGCTATTTTTGGGCCTAATGTGAGCACAGCTTCCACAATTGCCGCAGCGGATTTGACGGAAGGATGGACAGCCCGCAACCTGACCCGGACACCGTCGGCTACCGATTTTTACAGCACGATTGGTAAAACTTTCGATGAAATTGGCGATACTCAAGAAGAATGGGATGCCATAAATGCTTACATCCAAGGGAAAATTGGAGGTTCCAGTGTTGTCCGGCAATACAACATGTCTGTTGGCTATACCTTTGCTATTGGTTTTGGGGGAACCACAGCCGGCGAAATTAATAAATATGCCATTGCAACCGTTCTGAGCCTGGGAGGTGAAAAAGCTACTTCCGCGGGAGAATCGACCGGAGCATGGGTAGAGCTGGAAATCAAAATGCAAAAATGATATTACGGATTTTGATAAGAATACGAATATAAATTTATAAGCAGGCAACTGTTCCGTTGCCTGCTTGTTCTTTAGCTTTTTTGCGATTAACCTTACAAGCAGAAAAACGTTTATAATTAACAGGTTCTATATTTGAAAAAGCAAGCAAATGAAATTCAAAATTCTTCTTCTTTTCCTATTAGCCTCCATCACTATTCAGGCACAGGAAAAAGTCGACACACTCACAATTCTATGCTATAATATTCGGTTTGGAGAATTAGCCTCATTGGAAGAGATGGCCGATTTTATCAAAGCACAAAATCCTGATCTTGTTGCGTTGCAGGAAGTGGATTGCCGCACATATCGGGAGCGTGCCCCCAAGCAGCATGGTAAAGACTTCATCACAGAGTTGGGTTTCCTGACTGGCATGCTGCCTGCCTATGGAAAAACAATTGAATATGCAGGCGGCTATTATGGCATTGGCATCTTGTCGAAATACCCGATGGCTTCTGTTGAACGTGTATATTTACCAAAAACAGAAAACGGAAAAGAGCAACGCGCCGTCCTTATTGCCGATGTGGAAATTCATGAGAATGAATTTATCACATTCGCATGCACCCATCTGGATTATACCAATACACAAGAGAGACAGGGGCAGGTAAACAAGTTGAATGAAACACTTCTGAAAAAAACATATCCCGTGATTGTGTGTGGTGATTTCAATGCACGTCCCGACTCAAAAGAAATCGTATCTGGCATGGATGCTTGGAAACATTTGGATGATGGTGGGTTGACGGTTCCAGCAGAGAACCCAAAGTATAAAATTGATTATATTTTTGGCTATCCAAAGGAAAAATGGCAGACCATTGAAGCAGAAACTTACAAGGCTCAACTGTCCGATCATTTGCCAATCAGTGCAACGATGTTGCTGAAGTAAAAACGACCAGCCAACTTCATGCGGCGAAAGCTTATCATTCAGTGGGCAGGAGATTCGTAAAGGCAAGACCTATATGCGATGAATAAAAAACATATAAGGTCAGTTATCTGAGACCTCCACACTAACTGGTGCAGGTGAAAAATTGTACATGGTCAGCGATAATAACCTTTATTTCGTTGATCCTTCCGGTAATGCTTCCGAGTGGGAAATCTTCATTCATTAAAGATGGAAATATAGCTATAGCGGTCGCATTTTTGTTGTATCTCATCCCTGCTAAATCGGAAAGCTCTTCAAAATTAATGAATTGGGAGACCACGATCAAACTTCCATGGGGAATTATTTTGCTTTTTGGTAAAGGATTTGCCTTGGCCAGGGGAGCCGTTACTTCCGGATTATCAGTTTGGATAGGCGATCTGATAGCAAGCCAGGCAGGTTCAAATCCTACCGGGCTGATGAGCGTTTGCACGATAGTCATGGCATTTTTAACTGAGTTTACCTCAAATGTAAGTAGGGCTTGCTGATTTTCTCAAATCTTAGATACAACACACTGATTATCAACATCAATTTGTTCATATTTTCAAGGCTGATGATTGGCATAAATGCACGGTTTTATATAAATTGGGTTCAAAATCCTTGCAGATATGATTGATTACACGCCACAAAGCCAATTAAGTTTAAATATATTCAAGCATCCTTTCCAGCAAGAGTTGGACAAGGAGAACCGATGGGTGAAATTAGCCGCATTGATTCCCTGGGATTCACTTGCAGCCATTTATAGCCGGAAACTGGATCCGGGTTCCGGGCGCAAAAGTGTGAACATCCGCACGGTGATAGCGGCCTTGATTGTCAAACACAAGCTTGGTCTGGATGACCGAGGTACCATAGAAATGATACAGGAAAACATTTACCTGCAATACTTTTGTGGGCTGCCGTGTTTTACCACCCAACCGGTTTTTGATGCCAGCCTGTTTGTTGATATCCGTAAAAGGTTGGGAGGCGATGAGTTTGAAGCTTTCAACCAGCGGATTATCGAAGCATCCGAACAAATTAAACCACATCAGTCCCGCATTAAAAGAAAACAACAGCAACAAAAGGAAGAGGGAAAGGGAAAGGGAAAGGACAAGGACAAGGGCAAAAACGACGGGCCCGAAAAGAATGATAACCGGGAACACTGAAAGTAGATGCGACTGTGGCTGATCAGGAGATCACCTATCCTACAGATTTGAAACTCTTAAACACTTCCAGGGAAAACCTGGAACGAATCATAGACCTGTTGTACCTTCGGCCTGCAGATGGAACAAAACCAAGAACCTACCGCAGGAATGCCCGCAAGCATTACCTGAACATTGCCAAGAAGAAAAAGAAAACAAAGAAGCAGATTCGCCGGGGCATTAAGGGACAGCTTCAATACATTTCCCGCGATATAAAAATAGTTGACAGCTTATTGTTAAAACCGGGCAGGGCGGGTTTGCTGGAAAAACACGACAGGGAACTGATGGCAACCATCCGGAAAGTTTACAGCCAGCAAAAGTCGATGTATGAGAATAAAACCCATCAATGCGAGAACCGCATTGTGAACCTTTTCCAGCCCCATGTACGTCCAATTGTCCGGGGAAAAGACAAAGCGAAAACCGAATTTGGAGCGAAAATCAATATCAGTGAGGTGAACGGATTCTGCCGGATAGACCGGTTCAGCTGGGATGCCTATAATGAAAGTACGGATTTAAAAATGCAGGTAGAAAACTTCAAACAAACCTATGGCTGCTACCCCCGGATATTCCTTGGAGACCAAATTTTCCTGACATTAGTCGAGGAAACGCTTGGTTAGGTTGCTGTAGCTGCTAATCCGGCGGTCACGGAAGAAAGGCCAGATGCGCCGCACATCTTCCGAGCGGCTTAAATCGACCTCAACCAACAGGTTTTGCTCAGTTTCGGTACTTGCCTGGCTGATGAATTCACCCTGGGGGCCGCACACAAAGCTGTTTCCCCAAAACTGAATCCCTTCGGACAGCAATGATGGGTCAGCTTCGTGCCCCACCCTGTTAACACTAACAACCGGCACACCGTTGGCAACGGCATGCGAGCACTGAATGGTAATCCAGGCATTGCGCTGGCGATCTTTCTCGTTGTCATCGTCGCGCGGATCCCAGCCAATCGCTGTTGGATAGATCAGCAGTTCGGCGCCGGCCATGGCCATCAGGCGGGCAGCTTCGGGGTACCACTGGTCCCAGCAAACCAACACGCCCAGTTTGCCGACCGAAGTATCAATGGGTTGGTAGCCCAGGTCGCCCGGGGTGAAGTAGAACTTTTCGTAGAAGCCCGGATCGTCGGGGATGTGCATCTTCCGGTATTTTCCGGCCATGCTGCCATCTTTGTCGAACACCACCGCCGTGTTGTGATAGATGCCGCTGGCCCGTTTTTCAAACAAGGAGGTAACCAGCACCACCTGGTGTTTTTGGGCCAGTTCGCTGTAAAGTTGGGAGGAAGGTCCTGGAATCGGTTCGGCCAGATCAAACAGGTTGACATCTTCAACCTGGCAAAAATAAAGGCTGTTGTGCAATTCCTGCAACACCACCAATTCGGCTCCCTGGCGGGCACAGTCGGCAATATTAGCTTCCAGCTTGCTGATGTTCTCGTCGGTATTCCCGCTATTTCGTTGTTGGACAAGGCCAATGTTTAGCTTATTTGTTGTCATTTTGTTATTCGTTTTGATCGTCTACAAAACCCCTTCAGAAAACTGCATGCTGATGCAGTGAATGGAGCCGTGTTGCTCGATAAGCACGCGGCTGTTGATGGGAATGATTTCCCGTTCGGGGAATAGTTTTTTCATGATTTCGATGGCTTCCGCATCCTGTTGTACTCCATAAACAGGATGCAGTACTGCCTTGTTCAGGATCAGGAAATTGGCATAGGTAGCCGGCAGGCGCTCGCCATTTTCGTCAACAATCGGATCGGCAAACGGCAGTGGCACCAACTTAAACGGCTGCCCGTGCTGATTGGTTAGCTGCTTCAGTTCGTCTTCCATTTTCTGCAAGGCGTCAAAATGGATGTCGCCCGAATCGGTACAGCGGATGTAGGCAATCGTATCCGCGCTGCAAAAGCGGGCCAGCGTGTCGATGTGGCTGTCGGTGTCATCACCTTGCAGAAACCCGTGATGGAGCCAGAGCACCTTTTCGGCATGCAGTATTTTTTTCAGGAAGAATTCAATTTCGGCCTGCCCCAGGTGTTCATTCCGGTTTTTCGAAAGCAGGCATTCGCTGGTGGTGAGCAGACATCCCGCGCCGTTGCTTTCAATAGCCCCGCCTTCGAGCGTAAAATACGACAAATCCTGGGTGATGATTCCTTCGGCAAAAGTTTGTTGTCTGATCAAATTTGGGGTGATCTGGTTGTCGTGTGCTGCGGCAAACTTCATTCCCCACCCGTTGAAGCGGAAGTTTAACAGGCTGGGTTTTCCATCCTGAAGCAGGGTGATCGCACCGTGATCGCGTGCCCAGGTATCATCCACCGGCATTTCGCGAACAATCAGTTGCACACTTTCCTTCTGCAAAAAATCGGGCAGCTTGCTCTTGTCGCGACACACCACGAGGAGTTTTTCGCGTTTCAAAATTTCTCGCGCAATTTCCTCATAAACGGGTAACACTTCTTCCAAAATGAAGGCCCAGTCAGTGTGCTCGTCCGGCCAGGTCAGTTGCACTCCGCTTTGTTGATGCCATTCGGCAGGCAAAAAAGAAACTTGTTGTTTCATTCGTATTCACTGTTTGTTATAAATTGCAAGGAACTTCACCTGCCTTAAGTGGCGGATTCGCGCCTCCAGGCATTCCCTCTTTTTCTGGCATCAAAAATAGAATAAAAAAGGTTGATGTAGAACAAGTCGAAATATTGGGTGTTTCTGTAGATGTTGTTTTGGCAACTCTTTAATATCTTTGATAATAGTTAGTCATTAAATTTTAAAAATTATGAAGAAAATTAGAAGAATTACTTTTGTGGCGCTAATGTCAGCCGTTTTTTTGCTGAGTAGCTGTATCGGCAGTTTCAACCTCACCCGGACGGTTTATGACTGGAACAGATCGGTTGGCGATAAATTTGTGAATGAGTTGGTATTTTTAGCCTTAAACATCGTTCCGGTTTATAGTATCGCTGTTTTTGTCGATGCTGTTGTGCTGAATAGTATCGAATTCTGGACTGATGAAAATCCCATGTCAATGAAAGCGGGGGAAAAGCAAGAGAAAATTGTTGAAATCGATGGGAAAAGCTACCAGTTGACTTCGGAGAAGTATAAAATGACGATTGAAGAGCTTGGACAAAACGGGAAAAAAACAGAACTGGTTTACCGGGATGAAGATCAAAGCTGGTACATGAAAAAAGGAAATAAGTACCAGAAACTGGTTGAAGTAGAGCTGGGAGAAACGATGGAGGAGACTTCCTATCATGTTGTTTTGCCTGAGGGAACTATGCAAGTAAAAAGCGGATTTGACCAGCTAGCACTGAAAGAGCAATTGGAGCTTGCCGGGCAAATGGCATTACAACCGTAGAAATTATCGTTGAAATCATAAAAAAAGCGCGGGAATTGTAACTGGTACAATTCCCGCGCTTGTTATGTCCTGAAGGTTTTAATTTCCCATTTTCACCTGACTGGCAATTTTGTCGTTTTTCTGCTGATCCGGCAATTGTAATGAGTGTACCATCGCTTCTACCTGACGCAAGAGGTTACGCTTGTCAAAACGTGGGGCATACACGTAGCCGTCCAGCATGACGATGCGGTTGTTAGCTGCATCCAGTACTGTCAGGTTAATAAAGGGGCCGCCCATGTAGTCGCCTTCCACTTTCCATAAGCCACGCGTCTCTGCCGCATAATTTCCCCGAAGTTCAAAGACATTAAAAACAGACGGAACCTGGTGCTCGGTAGTCATGTAACTCCCGTCGGCCGGTCCTTCAACATGGGCCTGCAAAATAGAATCCCGCATGTTTAGGATGTAATTTTCGGTAAATGTACTGTCCGATGTGTAAGGGAAGGAATGAATGATGATCCCTTGACTAATCTCCGGTGTTTCATAACGCACCCAGGCAAAATCATCGCGTTCTTTGGTGACCTTAAAGCCCGGAGGAACATTCAATTCAATGTTGAATTTTTTGCTGATGGTGCCTTTGGCTGCCTGATCATGGTATTTTTTGTAGTTAAGCTGTAGCCGGTCGCGTTCAGCACGCAGCATGTAGGCAACAATCCGATCTGAGTACTCGTCGAATAGTTGGTGAAAGTCTTCCGTCGATTTGGCGTTGATGTTAACCACCGCTTGGGGCCATGCCCAGATGTCTTTTTTAAACTCTACGTTGGATGAGTCAACCGTGCTTGATATTCTGATTTGCACGATATTACGGCTGGTCTTAAAAATCTCTTTGAAAGCGGACGGTGGAACCGCAATCAAATCAAAGATCGGTTCTTCCTGCGGTAATCCAAGCTGAGGTTGGGCCATCACTTCGCGAAAGCGCTTTCCGGAGGCGCCTTCCCAAGTGGGAGTGGGAACAACAATAACCATCTCACCGGCCCTTCCGGTAATTTTTTTCCGCATGTTGGTATTATCATCCTGACAGGAACTCAGGACAAGCGAAAGGCCTGCCAACAAAAATACGAGGGTAACGATTCGTTTCATAATTAATGATGCTCTGGTGTGTAGCAGTGTCCAACAAAAATCCTACCACAAAAAATCCCGCCTTTGTGGACGGGATTTCAGGTCAAGCAAAACTGATTAATTATTAATTTTTTCAGTGTTTTTCTTTTCACTTGGTTGATCCTCATCGTCATCTTCGCTGGTGGCTTTCTTAAATTCCTTCATTCCTTTTCCAAATCCTTTCATGAGCTCAGGAATTTTACGCCCTCCAAATAACAGTAATACAATGACTAATATGATGATAATCTCTTGTGGGCCAAACATGCCGCAAATAATCGATAAGTACATAGTACAAAGTTTAATGGTTTCTGCAAAAATAGGAAAAATTTAATCGCTTCTTAAGTAAAGAGCTTGATAATATCATTAGCATTCGCATAAAGCACCAAGGTCAGCAAAATAATCATTCCGCTGATTTGTGCGTACTCCAGAAATTTGTCGCCGGGCTTGCGGCCCGAAACGATTTCGTAGAGTAAAAAGGTCACATGCCCACCGTCCAATGCCGGAATGGGCAACAGGTTCATGACGGCTAAAATGATTGACAAGAAAGCAGTCATATTCCAGAACTGCCCCCAGTCCCATGCTCCGGGGAAAATATTACCAATGGCAATAAACCCACCCAAGGATTCGTATGCTTTTGTTTTGGGCGAAAAGATCAGCTTAAACTGTTTCAGGTAATCTTTAATGGTTGATATTCCGCGATTAAAGCCCGCCGGAATGGCTTCGAAAAAGCCATAGTTGATGGTTTCGTAATTGAGAAAATCGTATGCGCTTTCCAAAAAGGCCGGGTAAAAACCAATGGTTCCATCTTCGGCAACAGTCAAATCCAGCGATTGCGCTTGACCGTCGCGTAGGATGTTCAGGGTAATTTCCTGTTCTTTCTTCGCTTTAATGTACTTCGTGAATTGGTCATAAAAAGTGAATGTTTCACCATTAATATTCACAAAAACATCTCCTTTCTTAAGCCCTGCTTCTTCGGCTGGTGAATCTTCTAATATTTTTCCTGCGCTACACTCAAAAGGGAGTCGCGGAGCAATAACCGCCCTGCTTTTTATTAAAAGGGCCAGATCGTCGTCCGAAATTTCAACATCCACCTGTTTGCCGTCGCGTAAAACCTGAATCGCATGAGCGTTGTCAAGAATAGCTGTAGGAATAATCTTGTTGAAGTCGTCAATATATACCCCGTCAACCGATAGAATTTCATCACCGTCCCGAAGGCCAATTTGTTCGCCGGTTTCGTACACCATGATTCCATGGGTCACGTTTTCGGTTGGCAAGTATTGGGTTCCCCAAGTATACAATATACCGGCATAAATGATAAAGGCAAAAATGAAGTTCATCATCACGCCACCCAACATGATCAGCAATCGTTGATAAGCTTTTTTGGCACGAAACTCATAAGGTTGCGGGGGTAATTTCATCGCCTCCTTATCCATCGATTCATCAATCATCCCCGAAATTTTCACATAGCCCCCCAAAGGAAGCCAGCCTACTCCGTATTCGGTTTCGCCCCGCTTAAACTTAAACAGTGCAAACCAAGGGTCGAAAAAAAGGTAGAATTTTTCAACCCTGGTTTTAAACAACCGGGCAAAGGCAAAGTGCCCAAACTCGTGCAGCACCACTAAAATCGATAAGCTTAGGATTAATTGAGCAGCTTTTATAAGTACTTGTTCCATTCTTCTCTTAGGTCTTTATTTTACTTCTCTGTTTAATCAACGAAGTAGTTAACAATCGGGTCTCTTTGTCGGTTTGAACATAATCGTCCAAAACCGGATTTTTAATATTCGTTACCTTTTGCATGCTTTCTTCAATCAGTCCGGGCATGTCCACAAAACGAATTTTATCTTTCAAAAATGCCTGAACCACCACTTCATTGGCGGCGTTGAGGATGCAAGGCAAATTTCCTCCCATTTTCAATGCCTCAAAAGCGAGTGCAAGGTTACGAAATTTTTTTGTATTCGGCTGTTCAAAAGTCAGTTTTGGGTAATCGAGGAAGTTGAAACGCTTAAAATCCGATGGCAAACGCAGCGGAAAATTCAGCGCATATTGAATCGGCAATTTCATATCCGGAAGTCCCATCTGGGCCTTCATCGATCCATCGCAAAATTGCACGATAGAATGAATAATGCTTTGCGGATGCACAATCACATCAATCTGGTGAGCTTGCAGCCCGAACAACCATTTAGCTTCAATTACTTCAAAACCCTTATTCATCATGCTGGCCGAATCGATGGTGATTTTGGCTCCCATATCCCAGTTCGGATGTTTCAACGCATCATCGCGGGTCACTTTCTCCAGTTGCGCTTCGGTCAGGTTTCTAAATGGTCCTCCAGAAGCGGTCAGGTAGATTTTCTCAATTTCATTCATGTGCTCCCCAGCCAAACACTGAAAGATGGCAGAATGTTCCGAGTCGACCGGGAAAATATTCACTTTATTTTTAACGGCTTCGCGTGTAATAATTTCTCCCGCTACCACCAAGGTTTCCTTGTTGGCCAGCGCAATATGCTTACCCGCTTCAATGGCCTTCAATGTCGGAATCAGCCCGGAGTAGCCAACCATCGCAGTTACTACCAGATCAACCGTATCGAACTGAACAACTTGCTCCAATGCTTCTTTGCCTGCAAAAATCTTGATGGGCTCATCTTTCAATGCTTCAACCAGCTGTTGGTAGCGACAATGATTGGCCACCACCACCATGTTGGGTTGAAAAGTCCTGGCTTGCTGCACGAGCAGGTCGATATTGTTGTTGGCTGTCAGCACTTCCACCTCGAAATGATCCGGGTTTTGTGCAATCACTTCCAGGGTTTGCGTCCCAATGGATCCGGTAGACCCCAAAATGGCAATCCGTTTTTTCATAGTACAGTTTAAAAGTCAATGTATTTCGCGGGGTCAAGAGCAATTCCCTGATGCCATAATTCAAAATGAAGGTGCGGGCCGGTGGTCAATTCGCCAGTGTTGCCCATAATGGCAATGGCTTCTCCGGCTTTGACATGCTCATTTACTTTTTTCAGCAGCTCGGCGTTGTGCTTGTAAGCCGACACCAAGTCGTTTTGGTGTTGAAGGTAAATGATGTACCCTGTTTCGACAGTCCATCCGGCAAAAATCACCGTGCCATCCAGCACCGCCGAAATCCGGGAATTGGGCATACCAACAACATCGATGGCAACATGATCCGTTTGTTTGTCAAATTTATTGGTAATCATTCCTTGAAGGGGAGTGAAGAAATGAAGGTTGGCAATGTTTTTTGATTTGGGATTTTCATTTTGAAGAGAAAGGTCAAGTTGCTCTTCAAGAATCTTTTGTTGAAAAATAGAATCGTGGTTGTAGTAATTAAGTTGCAGTTCATTGGATGGGATGCTGGTATCAGCAACAAAATCCGGATCATGAGGAATTTCACCTTCAATTAACGCCCGGATTTTTTCGAAATAATTATCCCGGATATGAAGCTGTTCATCCAGCGAATCGACCAGCATCGCGTTGTGTACAATTAGTTGACGCATTTCGGACGATGGATAACCTGGAATAAACTCACGAATGGGGGTGTAAGCAATCATCAGAACGGTAAAAAGGACTAAAAGCAATCCACCAAAACTGACAATAAAAAAAACTTTGATGCGGCTTAATTTCATGCTCCACACCGTTTGATAGGTCGAATCGTTGTATATGATTAAACGGTAGCGGTTTTTGAGCTTGTCGATTAATTTTTTCTTCTTGTCTTGTTTTGCCATGTTCCGATTTTGCGAGCAACAAAATTAGTAACAATTCGCTGAATGCCTATTGAAGCGGATTGAAATTAATACTTTTTAACGGACTCATTAGGGGCCAAAAAATAAAAATTAGTTGAATATTTTTGTTTATCGAAAAACATCGCTTATATTTGCACCCGCATTTGAGGCACGAATGTCAAAAGTGCGCGTTCAAAACAGACAAAAATATTTAAAAATATATTGCGGGGTGGAGCAGTTGGTAGCTCGTTGGGCTCATAACCCAAAGGTCGCACGTTCGAGTCGTGTCCCCGCTACATTGAAGGAGAATCAAGAAATTGGTTCTCCTTTTTTTTATTGTCTTTTTGTGGTAGCTCGGTGATCCTTTGGAACAGAAAAAAGCTGTTGGAAACTTATCGGGAACCCTAAATAAAAGAAATCAGGTAGACTCATGAAACTGCTTGATGAATGGTTCTTCAAAAGCTAACAATTATCATCTTCTCAAACAACAAAAAACAGAAACATGGTTCACTAATACTCGTATATATTATTGCAATCAACTTTTTACAAACGAGTCTTATTTCGACTTGTGTCATGAACTGTGTTCATCCCCTTTTCAACAAAGGGTTATCGCTAATAACTTCCGACCTAAAATTACTTCTCACAATCCTTATTTGCGTATTCATTTTTATCAGGAAAAGCCAAAAGTTATGGAAATCAAAAAACATCCATCCTGTGATTTAAATTGCTACCGAAATCTTTTTGTTGAACTTGGGTTGGTTTTGGCACTTGGAGTGATCTTGCTCGCTTTTGAGTTCAAGACCAGCGTAAAGAAAGCCGAGATTGCAGGTTCCATTGTCGCTCTGGAAATTGAGAGTGAAGTGATCCCGATTACCCGACAAGACGAAGTGAAACCTCCGCCTCCCCCACCCCCTCCGCGAGTCATCGAAGTGCTCAACATTGTATCCAACGACATTGAAATTGAGGATGAACTGGAAATTGAGGATACCGAAGCCGATGCGGAAACAGAAATTGATGTAAGCTCGATTGTTGTTGACTATTCACAGGAAGAAAAAGAACAAGATGAGGAGCAGGTGTTTTACGTAGTAGAAGAAATGCCGGAGTTTCCGGGAGGAGAACTGGCTCTGCGAAAATTTTTGGCCAACGCCATTAAATATCCGGTGATTGCCCAGGAAAATGGAGTTGAAGGCAAAGTTTACGTGTCGTTTATCGTCGGGAAAGACGGTCGAGTTTCCAATGCCCGGATCATCCGCAGTGTTGATCAATCACTTGATAAGGAAGCTTTACGCGTAGTAAACAGCCTGCCGGTTTGGAAACCAGGCCTGCAACGTGGACAACCCGTGCGGGTGGCTTTTAGCGTCCCCATTCATTTTGTGTTGCAGTAAGTGTAATCATTCAGTTTGTTCTTTATTGATTAGGAAAGGCGATTCTTTGAGGATCGCCTTTCCTAATCGGTTCCGACTTTGGTCCGAACCCTTCGTCAACCGGATTCCTTATCTTTGCGGTTTCATCACAAATTTAGATCCAATACATGAAGCAGCCGGAACCAACAAACGTGCTCGAAGCCATTACCCTCAGTTTGAAAATGGAGGGTACTACCATCATCCATCCGCTTAGTTTTGAGTTGAATCAAGGCGAGTCGCTGGCGATTACCGGCGCGTCGGGCAGTGGAAAAACCATGCTGGGGCGCTTGCTGTCCGGGCAATTTCTACCTTCATCTGGTCAGTTGATTGCCAAGCCGGGACTCAAGCGGCTGATGGTCGATCAACAGGATCATTTCATCGCCTTTTCTGGGCGACGAAGTATGCATGATGGACTTCGCTATGAAAATCAGGCTATGGAAAGTGTGCCAACAGTCTGGGAGTTTTTGATCCGGGAGAAAATGAGAAGTGAGACCGGTGCGTCCGAAACAGCTCTGCAGGACTTACTGAAGCAGGTGAAGATTGAGCATCTGGCCGACCGTAAGCTCTTGCAGTTGAGCAATGGCGAACGTAAACGGACCCAGTTGGCAGCCGTGCTTTTGCAAAAGCCCGACTTACTGGTGCTCGATCAACCTTTCGTGGGGCTGGATTTTCATTCGCGCGCAAATCTGAGTCGCTTGTTAAAGCAACAAATGGATTCAAGCCTTTACCTGGTTGTCATTACCGATCCGGAGCATATTCCCGATTCAATACCTTGGGTGCTTGAACTGAAAAACGGGAGATTAAACCAGTGGGTGCATCGGGCTGAATATCAGCCTAAGCTTGATGCCTTCGGCTTGAGCTTCCCCGAGGTGGATTCACAGTTGTTTGCCCGTTTGCCCCGTCCTGATAGCTCGTTCAGCAATATCGTGCGGATGAATCAGGTCCAGGTGACTTTGGGTGGAAAGCAAATTCTGAAAGACATTAACTGGTGGATAAAATCTGGCGAGCAATGGGCTTTGCTTGGTCCAAACGGGGCAGGAAAAAGCACTCTGCTAAGCTTGATCACCGCCGACAATCCGCAAGGCTATGCCAACGACCTGCTTTTGTTCGACCGGCAGCGTGGAACCGGCGAAAGTATTTGGGACATTAAAAAGTGTATTGGTTTTGTGTCACCCGAGCTGCACCTGTATTTTTTGCGTGGAGCTGGCATTTACAACACCATTCCAGGTCTGGGTGCTTCGGGGAGTCAGGTTTATATTTCAATGACCTGCCGCGATATTGTGCTCTCCGGCTTTCATGATGAGGTAGGATTTACTTCTGCCTCGACCGATGACCACCGAGAGCGTGCAACAACCTGGCTGGCTGCTTTAGGCTTGGAATACTTGCAGAAACGGCTGTTTGTGCATGCTTCATTAGGCGAGCAGCGCATTGTATTGCTGACCCGGGCCCTTGTAAAGTCACCTCCGCTGCTTATTCTCGATGAGCCTTGCCAGGGACTTGACTCGCAGCAAACCAATCGGTTTATTCATTTACTCAATGTCCTTTGCCAACAGTTAAAAACAAGCCTGATTTATGTCACTCACCGGAAAGAGGAGATCCCCGGCTGTGTGACTCACCTGTTGCAGTTGGAAAATGGCAAAGTGAAAAGCACGGGCATATTTAATCGTTCTGCTTTCCATTGGAATCGTTAATTTTGAATTTTATCAAAGCCGTACCGTCAATTTTTTAGCCCTATGGAAATGACATCACAACAATCCGAAGCCTTTTATCGTGCCGCAGCACTTTGCAGCCGTGCCGAAAAATGTTCAGCCGATATCCTGACCAAATTGAATCGATGGGGAGTTGATGAAATGGATGCCGACGTGGTGTTACAACAACTGATTGAGGAAAAGTATGTGGATGATGAACGCTTCGCACGAAGTTTTGTCCGGGACAAGTTTCGTTTCAACAAATGGGGAAAAATAAAAATCGCTTACCAGCTTCACGGCAAACGAATAAATTCAAATACCATTGAAGCAGCAATGAATGAGATTGGTGACGAGACTTATAAGAATACGCTGATTGAACTAATTACAGAAAAAAATAAAAGTGTGAAAGTTGCTAATCCTTATGATCGTAAAGCAAAGCTGATTCGTTTTGCCCAAGCCCGGGGATTTGAAATGGATTTAATTTATCGAGGTGTGGCTGTTGTGTTGAAGGAAAATCAGGATAAAAGTTAGAGCCATCCAAGTGAAATATGGAATGTACGTGTTTGTGCTCTGATTTTTCTTCTCGCCCCAGCCCTAAAGGGAGGAAGAAAAATCAGCCGGGCGGATTGGGTTCGTAACAACAAACATACATCTTTTTCCCTTTTATCATGTTTTATTAACATCGGTTTCATGAGCAGGATGAAAACCCTAATTTTAGCCTACTGTTTTTTGCAGGAAAAGATGAATTTGAAGACTGACAAAACCGATTGAGAATGATTCCATTTACACACTTACACGTACACTCGCAATATTCAATTTTGGATGGTGCAGCCAGCATAAAAGGACTTGTAACCAAAGCCAAGGGTGATGGAATGAAGGCTCTGGCCCTGACCGATCATGGAATGATGTATGGGATCAAGGACTTTTACGACACCTGTAGACGTGAAGGAATCAAGCCGATTCTTGGTTGCGAAACCTACGTGGCCTCACGAACAATCAAAGAAAAAAATGACAAGGTTGACCGTTCGGGAGACCACCTGATTTTGCTGGCCAAAAACCTGAAAGGCTATCGAAATCTGGTCAAATTAATTTCCATTGCAAGTAACGAAGGCTTTTACTACAAGCCTCGTATCGACAAGGAGGTTTTGGAAAAATACAGCGAAGGCTTGGTTGTTTCCTCAGCCTGTTTGGGTGGCGAGGTAGCTCAAAATATCATGAACAATGCCATTCCCGAAGCCGAAGAAACAATCATTTGGTTTAAGCGGGTTTTTGGCGATGATTACTACCTGGAGTTGCAGCGCCATCAGTCGGATGATCCGCAGCGGAATGAGGATGTCTACAAAAACCAAGTGTTGGTCAACCGGGTCATTTTGGAATTGGCTGAGAAGCACCAGGTGAAAGTAATTGCAACCAACGATGTGCATTTCATTAATGCTGAAGATGCCGACGCACACGACCTGCTGATCTGCCTGAACACCGGGAAAGATGTGGACGACCCCAACCGGATGCGCTACACCAAGCAGGAGTGGTTTAAAACCACAGCCGAGATGAACCAGCTGTTTGCCGACATACCGGAATCATTGAAGAATACACAAGAGATTTCGGATAAGATCGAAGAATATGAGTTGAATTCGGCACCCATTATGCCTCCTTTCCCGATTCCTGAAGAATTTGGAACGGAAGCCGAATACCTGGAAAAGTATTCCGAAGAAGACCTCAAAGAAGAATTTAAAGACGGCGCTTTTGAGCGGTTGGGCGGCTACGAAAAAGTTATTCGGGTAAAGCTGGAAGCTGAGTACCTGAAACACCTGGCTTACGAAGGTGCCAAAGAAGAATACCGCTATGGCAATCCCGTTCCGCCTGACGTTGCCGAGCGACTTGACTTTGAGTTGAACACCATTAAAACAATGGGGTTTCCGGGTTACTTCCTCATTACACAAGACTTTATCAATGCCGCCCGCGAAATGGGAGTCTTGGTGGGTCCGGGGCGTGGATCGGCTGCCGGTTCGGCGGTTTCCTATTGTGTGGGGATTACCAATATTGATCCGATTAAGCACGACCTGCTGTTTGAACGTTTCCTGAATCCCGACCGGATTTCCATGCCCGATGTGGATATTGACTTTGATGATGATGGACGGCAACTGGTATTGGATTGGGTGACTGAAAAATACGGGCGTGAACGGGTAGCGCATATTTGTACGTTTGGCACTATGGCCACCAAGCTGGCCATTCGTGATGTATCTCGAGTGCTGAAGTTGCCTTTGTCTGAAGCAGATCGTCTGGCCAAAATGGTGCCCGAAGCGCCTAAAATGAGCTTTTTAAAAGCCTATAAAGAGAGTACCGAATTACGTAACGAAAAAAAATCAGCGAATCCTTTAATTGTTTCCACGCTGAAGTTTGCTGAAACCTTGGAAGGTTCCGTCCGGCAAACGGGGGTGCACGCCTGCGGAATTTTAATCAGCCGCGACCCACTGGATGAACATATCCCGCTGATGCCCACCAAGGATGAAAACTTATACACCACGCAGTACGACGGGCGTTTTGTAGAGGATATTGGTTTGCTGAAGATGGACTTCCTGGGATTGAAAACTCTTTCAATCATTAAAGAAACCCTGGAGAATATTCGCCTGTCTAAAAAGTTGGAAGTGGATATTGATGCTATTCCGGAAGATGATGCCAAAACATTCGAACTGTTTAGCCGCGGCGATACCACCGCCATTTTTCAGTTTGAATCTCCCGGAATGAAAAAACACCTTCGCAACCTGAAGCCCAACCGCTTTGAGGATTTAGTTGCAATGAACGCCTTGTATCGTCCAGGACCAATGGAATACATTCCTGATTTTATTGACCGGAAACACGGGCGCAAAGCGGTACATTACGACCATCCGATGATGGAGAAATACTTGGAAACCACCTACGGAATTACGGTTTTCCAGGAACAGGTGATGTTATTGTCACGCCATCTGGCCAATTTTACCCGTGGCGATTCCGATTCGCTTCGGAAAGCGATGGGTAAAAAGATTAAGGCAATGATGGATAAACTCAAAGTGAAGTTTATCGATGGTTGCAAAGCGAACCCCAAGTTTATCGAGGGTTGCGAGCAGATGAAGAAAGAGCCGGAGACAATCATTGAAAAAATATGGAAAGACTGGGAAGCGTTCGCGTCATACGCCTTCAATAAATCACACTCGGTTTGTTACGCCCACATTGCTTACCAAACGGGCTATCTGAAAGCGCATTTTCCGGCCGAGTTTATGGCAGCCAACATGAGCCGTAACCTAAGCAACATTACGGATATTACCAAGCTGATGGGCGAGTCACAACGGATGGGAATGAACGTCTTGGGTCCCGATGTGAATGAGAGTTTCCTTAAGTTCATGGTGAATAAAGAAGGTGATGTGCGTTTTGGAATGGCCGCCATCAAAGGCGTTGGGTCAGGTGCGGTGACCGACATTGTGAAAGCCCGGCAGGATGGTTTATTTACTTCTGTCTTTGACTTTGTAGAGCGGGTTAACCTGCAAACGGTCAACAAAAAGAACATTGAAGCACTGGCCATGGCCGGAGCTTTTGACAGCTTTGGAACAATCAAACGCAGCCAGTTTTTTGCCAGCTCGGCTGACAATGAGCCCTCATTTATTGAAAGGCTAATTCGCTACGGGCACCAGATTCAGTTGGAAAGCAACAATGCGCAACAATCGTTATTTGGCGAAGTCATGTCGGCTCAGGCTGTGAAAACACCCGATGTTCCCGACGTTCAGGAGTGGCCCAAAATTGTCTTGCTCGAAAAGGAAAAGGCCCTCATTGGAATTTACCTTTCGTCGCATCCGCTGGATGATTACAAGTTAGAAGTGGAAAACTTTACCAGCCGTGAGTTTTCACTGAAAGACATCAACAACAACATTGAAGTCATGAAAGGGCGCGACCTGACCTTTGCCGGCATGGTTACCGAAAGCCGCGAGGCAATTGGTAAAACAGGAAAGCATTTTTGCACCATGACCCTGACGGATTACACTGATTCGTACACCTTCTTTTTCTTCGGGAAAGACTATGTTGAATTTTCGAAGTATTGCAAAACTGGGTTATTTTTAATGATTAAAGGACAGGTACAACCCCGGTTTAATGGCGATCAGCTGGAGTTTAAAATCAGAAGCATCGAGTTGCTGTCCGAAATCCGGAAAAACAATATCACCACAGTAACCTTGCAATTGCCACTGCAAAATGTAACACCCGACTTGATCCAGGAAATTGAAACCATCAGCCTAAAAAACAAGGGAAAAGCCTTGTTGCGATTTAATATCTGGGATTCAGAAACAAAAAGTATGGTTAACCTGTTTTCAAGAAACACTCGTGTGGAGATGACCAACGAGCTGGAGCATTTCATTCGAAATCATGAATCGCTGACTTTTAAGATTAATTAGCTTTATAAAGCTTCAAATAGAATAATAGTTTAATAATATCGATTATGGCACAAGAAGTAAATGATGCAAACTTTGAGGAAGTTGTTCTTCAGTCTGACAAACCGGTTTTAGTGGATTTTTGGGCTGAATGGTGTGGTCCCTGCCGCATGGTTGCTCCTGTTGTTGAGGAGTTGTCGCAGGATTATGCAGGGAAACTGCTGGTGACGAAAGTTGACGTGGACAGCAATCCGGAAACAGCAATGAAATTTGGCATCCGGAATATTCCTACCATTTTGTTCTTTAAAGGTGGAGAAGTGGTTGACAAGCATGTTGGCGCGGCTCCCAAATCGGCCTTGGCAACAAAAGTTGATGCCCTACTTTAAAACAGGAACGCATAAAACGTAAAAGAGGCTAAACTCATTGGAGTCAGCCTCTTTTTATTTAGTCTCTTTTTTTTCAGGAGATAAGAAAAATGCTTATTCAGCTTTCTTTTCTTCTTTGTCTTCAGCAGGAGCTTCTTCTTTCGAAGTTTCTTCGGCTTTTGGAGCTTCCTCAACAGGAGCTTCTTCTTTTTTGGGTTCTTCAGCAACAGGTGTTTCCTCTACAGCGGGAGTCTCTTCCGCTACTGGTGCTTCTTCCGTTACAGCTGGAGTTTCTTCAACAGTAGGAGCTGCTTCTTCGACTACAACTTCTTCCTCTTCTGCTGGTGCTTCAACTTCCTCAGGAGCTTGGGCGGCTTTGGCTTCCGCAGCCAATTCTGCATTGCGTTTGGCAATTGCTGCTGCACGCTCGGCGTTTACTTTTGCTTCAGCTTCTAATTGTTTTGTTTTAAAAGATTCGGAGTCTTTTGACAAACGATCTTTCTTTGCCTGAATCTTGGCTTCTTTGTCAGCTGCCCAGGCGTCGAAACGACGTTCTGCTTCGGCTTCATCAAAAGAACCTTTGGCAACACCACCTTGCAGGTGTTTTTTGTACAATACTCCTTTGTAAGATAAAATTGCTCTTACTGTATCGGTTGGCTGTGCACCTTTTGTAAGCCAGTCTAAAGCTTTATCAAAATCAAGATCGATCGTAGCAGGATTTGTGTTTGGATTATAGGATCCAATCCTTTCAATATAACGACCATCTCGTGGTGCCCTGCCATCAGCTACCACAATGTGGTAGAATGCTAAACGTTTGCGACCATGTCGCTGCAATCTGATTTTTGCTGGCATGTGAATTAATTTTAATTGACAAACAATTTTTTAATTGTGGCGCAAAGATATACTTTTATTTTTGAAATAAAACAATCAACTTTGAGTTAAATAAATAAAGAAAAAATACTTCTTGTCCGCAACCTTTTGATGGTTTATTCATCTTACTTGGACATTTGAAATAATTAATTTAGAATTTGAAAGACTATGAAAAAAATTATTCCCATTGCAGTAAGCGTTTTGATGATTGGATTATTGGCTTGCGATCCGGAGGAAGTAGCTTTTAATCCGGCGGCTGATGCCTTTGTAATTACCAAGGCTATTGAGATAGATAATAAGGTAGATACCGTGTATGGACTGGCATTACACGCATTTGCCAATAAGTCGATGCAAACAGTAAGTGTAACGGGCGATGACAACAAAACCTATCAATTGAAATCCTTCGAGGGTTATCCTTACGATTTTTATTACCAAACCCCGGACAACCAATTTACTTCTGAAATGCCATCTGGTGGTGCTTACAGTTTTAATATTGCAGCTCAATCAGGCGAAACAAGCATGCTCAGTGATAACTTGTCCGATGATGTGATTTATCCAACGGATACCATTAAGTATGAGTTTGATGCCACCCTGAAAAAAATGAAACTTACCTGGACCGAAATTAAAGACGCTGACTACCTCATCGTTAAAATGTTTAAAGATGATGATCAGGTATTTCAATCTTCATCGTTGTTGGGCGATAAAGAAGAGTACACCATATCTGCTTCAGGATCGGGTTGGGCTTCTGATTTTCAGCCTGCCGATGGTAAAACTTATACCGTCCAGATTGATGCCTTCAAGTATGAATCCGGGCAAAAAGGTGTTAATTTACAGGCCAGGTCAATTAGTGTGGATCCAATCATCTGGGGTGAATAGCATCAAAAAACAACAATCATTTAAAACGGACAGCCCGCCAAAAGGAGCTGTCCGTTTTTATTATTGATTAATCTGGCTTGTTTTTCTACTTTTGTAAGCAACTTTAAAAGATAATCATGATTCAGAAAGAGCAGCTAAAAAAGTTTGCAGAGCGCCGGGATGCGCTGAGGAGGCATCTTTGACTACGATGCAAAATTAATTCAACTACAAGAAGAAGAACTTCGAACACAAGATCCTGATTTTTGGAATGACCCCAAAGCAGCTGAAAAGCAGATGAAAGTCATCCAGTCGATCAAGGCTTGGACCGAAAGTTTTAAAGAAGTGGAACAGGACTTGGAAGATTTACAAGTATTGTTTGAATTTTTTGAAGCTGACGAAGCCAGCGAAGCCGAAGTGGATGCTCAGTTTCAAAAATCACTGACACATATCGAAGAGTTAGAAGTCCGTAACATGCTTCGAAAAGAAGAAGACAAGTTGGGAGCCATTCTTAGGATTAATGCCGGGGCAGGTGGTACCGAAAGCAACGACTGGGCCGAAATGTTGATGCGCATGTATATGCGCTGGGGTGAGAAAGAAGGCTATAAAGTCACCGTTTCGGAATATAATGCCGGCGATGAAGTGGGCGTAAAAAACTGCACTATCGAGTTTGAAGGCGATTATGCTTACGGTTACCTGAAAAGCGAAAATGGTGTGCACCGGCTGGTACGTTTGTCTCCTTTCAATGCACAGAATAAGCGGATGACTTCCTTTACCTCCGTTTTTGTGGCACCTCTGGTTGACGACACCATTCATATTGAAATCAATCCTGCAGATATTACCTGGGATACCTTTCGTTCGGGAGGGGCCGGCGGGCAAAATGTGAATAAGGTAGAAACCGGCGTTCGGCTGAAACATGCGCCAACAGGCATTGTCATTGGAAATACCGAGAGTCGGTCGCAGTTTGCCAATAAGGAAAATGCCTTGCGCCTGTTGAAATCGCAACTGTATGAGTTGGAACTCCGAAAGCTTCGGGAAGCGGAAATGCAAATCGAGTCGACCAAGAAAAAGATTGAGTGGGGATCCCAAATTCGTTCGTACGTGTTGCAACCGTATAAAATGGTGAAAGACACCCGAACCAATCATGAAACAGGTAATGTACAGGCTGTTTTAGACGGAGAGATTGACGGATTTATGAAAGCTTATTTAATGGAATTCAGTGAAGACTAATGCACGTATACGGGTTGCCCGGGAGGAGGATGCTGAAGAAATTCTGAGCATCTATCAACCGTTTATTCTGGAAACGGCTGTGACTTTTGAAGAAGAGGTGCCTGCACTTTCGGTTTTTCAGCAGCGAATAGCGACTATTATGGAGGACAATCCTTTTTTTGTATGCGAACTTGAAAACCGAATCGTGGGCTTTGCCTATGCGTCGGCCTACCGAAGTCGGGCTGCTTACCGCTGGACCCGGGAGGTTTCTGTTTATGTTCATCCTGATTTCCAACGAAAAAATATCGCCCGGGCCCTGTATCACGTGCTGTTGGCAACGCTGAAACGGCAAGAGTTTATTACTGCTTTTGGTGTCATTACTTTGCCAAACCAAGGCAGTGTGGCGTTACACGAATCTTTTGGGTTTCGGCCGCTGTCCATTTATAAGCATGTTGGGTTTAAGTTGGGGCGCTGGCACGATGTGGGATGGTGGGAATTGTCTCTGACTGGAAATAGCGATGCCACTCCAAAGGAGATTATACCATTTTCTGAAATAAAATATCAGGATGAAATTGACCAATGGTTGAAAAATGCAGAAACTTTTTTGCATATTTAGGAACGTTAGTTTAACCACTTCGAAGTTGGCGGATTATTCTCAATAAAGAAACTGAACATGACAAAAATAAGTAACCCATACATTAATCGTGAAATTAGTTGGCTCTCCTTTAACGCGCGTGTGCTGCAGGAAGCCGAAGATCCTAGCGTTCCGCTTTTTGAACGCATCCGGTTTATCGGAATTTTTTCAAACAACCTCGATGAGTTTTTTCGTGTGCGGGTAGCTTCGGTACGCCGGATGGTTGATTTTGGCAATGATGAAACCTTAATTGGCGACATTAATCCTGAGGAGTTACACGAGAAAATCATGGAGACTGTTGTTTCGCATCAAAGACGTTCACAGGAAATTTTCCGAAACATTACGAAGGAGCTCAAGCAGGAGAATATTCTCATGGTTGATGAGACTGATCTGGAGCCGGAACAAATTGTTTTTGTCAAAAATTACTTCAAGGACAAGGTGCTTCCGAACCTGATTCCCATCATGCTGAGCAAGGAGAACAAGTTTCCGTATTTGCGCGACCGTTCCGTTTACCTGGCCATCAAGCTTTCGCGAAAAGACCGTCCTGAGAAATTTGCCTATGCCCTGGTGCGTATTCCAAACATATCCTTATCCCGCTTTTTGGTGTTGCCCGAAAAAGATGGGCGTAAATATGTCATTTTGCTCGATGATGTGATTCGGTACAGTTTACCTGATATTTTTCCCTTATTCAACTACGATCAGCTTGAAGCTTATACCATTAAAGTGACCCGCGATGCGGAGCTTGACATTGACGACGATATCTCCAAAAGCTTTGTTGAAAAGATGGAAGCAAGCTTGAAGAAGCGAAAAGTGGGTACGCCTGTCCGGTTGCTATATGACAAGGAGATTCCGGATGATTTGTTGAATTTCATTATAAAAAAAATGAAACTGGATCCTGACAACCAAGTTCCGGGAGGGAAATATCACAATCATAAAGATTTTATGGACTTTCCGGAGATTGGCCAGCCCCACCATTATTATAAACACTTACCACCGGTCAGACATAAAGAATTGAAGCAGCATGAGAGTATTCTAAAGCGGTTGCGCCGGAAAGACATCATGCTTCATTATCCTTACCAAAGTTTTAGTCATTTTCTCGACTTGCTTCGCGAAGCAGCAATCGACCCGGCAGTGAATGAGATCGGCATCACGATTTATCGTGTGGCTGACAATTCGCGGGTAGTGAATGCTTTGCTGAACGCCATTCGGAACGGAAAAAAGGTAACAGTTGTCATTGAGTTGCAAGCCCGCTTTGACGAAGAGGCCAACATTTACTGGTCGAACAAGTTGCAGGAAGAAGGCGCTCATGTGGTCAACGGAATTCCGGGACTGAAAGTGCACAGTAAGCTGGCTTGGATTAAAAGAAGAGAGAAAGATTCGTTTCGGAATTACGCTTATGTAGGCACCGGAAACTTTCATGAAGGAACCGCCCGGGTTTATGGCGATGATGGCTTGCTGACCGCTGACCCAAGAATCGCTAATGAAGTGGCCCAATTATTTAGCTTTTTTAAGCACAACTACCGAATTTCAACCTACGAACATTTGGTGTTGAGTCCGTTTGCGATGCGCGATTTCTTCATTTCCAAAATCGATCAGGAAATAGCCATTGCAAAGTCAGGCAAGCGTGGGGTTATGGTCTTGAAAATGAATAGCCTGATCGATCCCGAGATGATGGATAAGATTTATGAGGCTGCTCGTGCAGGAGTGAAAATTCGCTTGATTGTTCGCGGAATTTTTGGGCTACTGACTGAGCTGGAAGGAGTAAGTGAAAACATTGAGGCCATTAGTATTGTCGATAAATACCTGGAGCACTCCCGCATTTTCTTGTTTGGAAATGGAGGCCAGGACCAGATTTACATCTCTTCGGCCGATTGGATGCCGCGGAACTTAAACCGACGCATTGAAGTGGCTTGTCCGGTTTACGATGAAAATCTAAAGGCCGAACTGCGCGAAATGCTTAAGATTCAGCTTCGCGATAACACCAAATCCCGAATTTTAGACAACGAATTGTCGAATACCTACAGCCGGCAACATCTCGAAGGCCGGTTCCGTGCGCAGGAAGACTACTATCAATACATTAAACTGAAACACCAAGTCACCATGAAAATCTATCATAATCCACGATGTTCAAAAAGCAGGGCAGGCTTAAAGTACCTCGAAGAAAACGGATACCACATTGAAGTGAAAAACTACCTGAAAGAAGGAGTTACCGCTGATGAGATAAAGAAGATCCTGGCAAAATCAGGGATGAAGGCGTTTGAATTGGTTCGGACCCAGGAGGAGTTGTATCGAAAAGAATACAAGGGTAAAGAATTGACCGATAATGAATGGGTAAAGATCCTGGTGGAAAATCCAAAACTGTTGAAGCGCCCGATTGTGATTAATGGTAAAAAAGCCATTCTGGCCCAGCCCCCTGAACTGATTGAGAAAATACTCTAAGAGTGGTTTGCGGGGCCCAAGTTACCAGCCGACAGTTTCCCAGGGTACCTACATAACGGTCAATCCAGGCATGGTACAAAGCAAAAACTAATTTATCCTTTAACATACAGACTATCGTGCAAAAATCTTACGATGTTGTCGACTTTTTTTGGTGACGTCAGAAAATAAATTTGGTGACGTCAATAAATAAATTTCTTGACGTCAGTAAATTTTCGTAGTGACGTCAGTAAATTTCCCTTGTTCATCAGAATATGCCAAAAAGCTGGCAAGCTACTGGTTCGTCCGGCAGCTTTGAAAAGCATTAGGTGAAACCCCAGGTTTCGATCCCCACCTGCATCTAGCGTCATTCCGGCGCAGACCGAAAATGCCTACGAATTCCTCAAACGGAATTTTCAAATCGGCCAGGACCAGCCATAAAAAAAGCCTGCACGAGGATGGCAGGCTTTTCGGTGTAAAGTTAGTCTGGTCCTTGACTAACATGCTATCAAAAAAAGTAAACTATCTTTCTGACATTTCCTTAATTTGTTGGAAGATCAAACCCCACTCGGGAAGTCCACCAATGTTTCGGTCGTCGATAAATAAATCGGCATGGATTTTTCGAGGGGTATTTTGATCGAATTTTTCTTCGGGAAAACTTTTATTTACCGCGTAAAATTCCACGCCTTTCGATAGGCAAAACTGCACGGCTTCTTCCAAAAGTTTTCCTTCCCGGTAGGTCCACAGAATTAATCGGTGTCCTCTTTCCTGAAGTTTTTTCAGGGTGAGGGTGGCAAAAGGCAATTCTTTGCCAATTTTTGGGTACCGGTGCTCAACAATCGTTCCATCAAAATCAACGGCAATAATCATAAATGTGTCTGTTTTTTTCAATCACACAAAGCAAAGCACGGTGTGAGTATCGGTTACTTTTTATTCCTGTCTTGAATTAAATAAAAACAAGGCAGCCCGAAAGCCACCTTGTTTTGTCTAAGTAAAGAAATCATCCAGTGTAACTAGGGCTGGAATCAAAGTAGTAATAACTACTATTTTTTCGGTAGCTGTAATCAGCCCCATAAGCTCCTACATTTGAATGTTTCGACAAGTGAATGTCGTTCAAAATAATCCCGGCATTCTTCATTGCCTTTTTCTTGTTCACATGATCGATGAATCTCACTTCGTTTTTCTTACTATAGTCTTGTCGGGTGATAAACAAATTAATGTCTACTTTCTGACCAATAACAATTCCATCGGAAACCAGCGACAAAGGCGGATTGTCAAACACGATATAATCAAAAAGTTCACGGCAGCGTTCAATGAATTCTTCAAACTTACCGTTCTCCAAAAGTTCCGAAGGATTAGGAGGAATGGGCCCTGCCGAAACAAATTGCAGGTTTTCGACACGTGTTTGTCTGAAAATATCTTCGAAAGAACTAAAATCCGTCAGATAGGTACTTAAACCTTCTTTATTTTTATATTTCAGCCGGTTGTGCAAACTGGGTTTGCGCAAGTCACAGTCGACCAGCAGTACGCGTTTGTTGTTCAGTGCAATCATGGAAGCCAGGTTGGCCGCGGTAAACGACTTACCTTCGCCCGGAATCACAGAATTAACACCAATAACAAGGCTCTTGTTTTTCACGCGTGGAATGATAAACTGCAAGTTCGTTCGGAGCTCTCGAAACGATTCGGCAATGGCCGAACGCGGATTATCAATCGCTGCCAAGTATTCACTTCCAATACCGGTGTTAACGATGTTCCCAATCACCGGTATATCAGTATACTCTTCAATATCTTCAGCCGATTTAATCCGATCATAAAAATAGGTAGCCAGTACAATCATCATGAATGGAATGAACAAGCCTGCTAAGACCCCTCCGGCAACATTCATGGTCAAATACGGCCCCATCAACCTGGCAAGCTGTGGCCTGGCTTCATCCAGCACCTCGGTGTCAGACACGTTGGAAGCATGCGTAATTGCGGCCTCGGCGCGCTTTTTCAGTAAAAACGTATACAATTCATTATTTAGATCATACATCCGCTGCATGTTCATCATTTGTTGTTCCGTTTTCGGGTGAGCCGACAGCTGCCGATTCACATTTTCAATCCGGCGGTCAAACCCCTGAATTTGCACAATAGCGTTGTTCGTCAAGTTTTTCAGGTTCTCCTGAAGGTTCCGTTTGACGCTTTCAATCTGGTTGTTCACCAGAATTAACTTCGGGTTCTTTTCCTGAACAGTATAGGAAAAAACCTCACGCTGCCCGTAAAGGTCACTTAGCTGGGCCACCAGGTTATTCAATGATTCATCAACAATACCCACGACAGAGGGAGCAACCACTTCCTGCATTTTTTCGTTGTCGGCCAGGTATTTCTGCAAGTTCCGGTAATAATCCAGATGCGACTGCGCCATGGAACGTTCCTTATCTAAATCAACCAATCTCTGGACAATAATTCCACCTTCTTGCCCAATATCCACAATTTGATTTTGTGACCGGAAGGAAGTGAATTTATTACCCGCTACCTGAAGAGTATCGATCACATCTTTGAGCTGTGAATCAATAAAGTTGATGGTTGTGGCTGACGTATGGTTTTTCTCTCTTAACTCGTAGGCCAGATACACTCGACTTAACTCATTGAGGTAATCGGCTCCCTTTTGCGGAACATTGTCAACCAACGACAAATGAATCAAATCAGCCTCATCCTCAGGCGCTTCAATCAACAGTTTATTCATGTAGCTCCTCACCTGCTGATCAAAGTTATTAAAAGTAAAAAAGTACTGATTTCCGCGCTTAGCCGATTTCGGATAAAGGGTAAAATTGAAATAGTCGTTCGCGAAAAGCTCACCGAACTTTCCTTTTTGGTCAAATTCAATTTCGACTTCTCTCCCGTATATCATCTTCTTACCTTTTACCTGAACCTGAAAAGTGCTTGTATCAAGCATCTGCACATGAATAGGAATTCCCTCTAAATTCATGGCTTCACGATCATACAAGATTTCAAATGGTTCATTTCCATACACCTCTTCATCCCTTAACATTAACTTCTGGTACCAACTTGTTGACCAATCAAGATTTTCAAGTACTTGTTGATTGATCGAATGCGAGGTTAAAATACCAATGTGGTTCAGTAAGTTTACATTTCCACCCATCGCCCTGGAAAAAGGCAAATCCATTTGGATCTGTGCATTATCCTTATTCTTAATTAGGAACAGACTGTTAAGCTCATACGTTGGAGATGTTGTCTGGGTCAACAAATAACCACAGCCTCCTCCAATAATGCCAACGATCATAAACCAATACCAATTGCGTTTCAGCTTATGGAAAAACTTCTTTATCGCAAGCATATCCTCCCTCTCCAACGAATTGGAGAATTCTTCCATTGTTTTCATAGATAAAATCTTTACTTAATTGTTATAAAATCATCATTCATCATTACGTCTATCAAATCTCATTTGGCCCTAGTTCCGAATAAGATTGATAATCAACGCAATGGCAGTAATCGTAGATGCTCCAATAGTATAATACGAGGCATTCAACTTGACATTCTTCAGCTTCTGAGGCCGCACAAAAACCACATCGTCTGACTGCAGATAGAAGGCTTCTGATGCCAGTATGTCCTTCTCGGTAAGATCCAACAGAAAAGGCTGCACTGCATCTTCCCCCTGACGCACAACCAACACATCCTTGATTTTTGCATAGTCAGTCGTTCCCTGAGCCATGCCAATTGCTTCGAGCAAAGTCAACGTGTTGTTGTAGTTATAGTAAACCCCTGGCGATCGAACCTCACCCAGAACGCTAACCTTGAAATTGAGTAAGCGCACTTGAATATCTGCATCTTTCAGGTACTCATCTGCTCGCAGTTGAATTTGCTCTTTGGTTTCCTTCAACGTACGCCCGGCCACATGAACAGCACCAATAACAGGCAATATTATTTCGCCCTGGTTATCAACCTGGTACCCATATATATATTGCCCTGCCGGGGAGTTGTAAATGTTTCCGGCTCCGAGAGTTCCCTCGTTTTGCGAAAACATGGCATTGACTTCCTGATTGATGGTCTTAACACTGACATACAGGTTGTCATTCGTTTTTACGACATAGTCTTTATCGGCCTGTTGTACCTTGCTGGCATCAATCTCGGTCTTAAAATCGCGTAGAAAATACGAATTTCGTTTGGACACACAGGAAGATAGCAAAACCGTTAAGACTAAAAGCATTAAAAAACTTCGCTTATTTTTAACTGGAAGTATCATATTTGTTGAGTTAATTTTACTTGTTAATATTTTGGCTAATAATATATTATTCATTTTCGTGAAACTATTTTCCTGTTCCTACAAGCATAACCTTCACGGTTTTTAAAACCAGCAAGGCATCCTGAGCAAGCGACCAGTTATCGATGTATTGCATATCCAATCTCATCCATTCCTCAAAAGGAATATCATTGCGTCCTGACACTTGCCAGATGCAGGTTATTCCGGGTTTCATGCTCAACCGGCGTATTTGCCAGCGTTTGTATTTTTCCACTTCTGAAGGGATTGGCGGCCTTGGTCCAACAACCGACATTTCACCCCGAATGACATTAATAAACTGCGGAAGCTCATCCAACGAGGTTTTTCGCAAAAACCGGCCTACCTTGGTTACTCTTGGATCCATCGTGATTTTAAAAACCGGACCTTCTTGCTCGTTTTGGCCCATCAAAGAAGCCTTCAGCGCTTCGGCATCAGCCACCATGGTACGAAACTTATAGCAATAGAAACGACGACCATTGAGTCCGACCCGTTCTTGCTTGAAGAATACGGGACCACCATCATCCAGTTTAATGGCTATAGCAATCAAGATAAAAATGGGCGAAACCAGCAGAATGACAATCAGGCTGAAGAAGAAATCAAATGCACTTTTCATTTTCAAACCAGCATAATTGTCAGGTGTGGTCATGTAAGTCACAAAGGGCAACTGGTTGATTAATGAAAAACTTGAACTCCTTATTCGCTTTCCATGCACTTTTGAAATCATTCCCGTGTAGTGATGGAAGCTAATACCAACCTCGGCACATTCTAAAATAAACCGGGTAATCTCATCGTGATTGTAATCCGTTTTGCAATAAATTACTTCATCAATTGTTTCCCTGTCCAAAACTTCTTTCAGATTTTTCCTTTCCGGGATGATTTTAAAACGATCCTGATATTTCTTGGCTACGACCTCGCATCCAGTCATTATTCCCCGAATATTATAGCCCCAATCTTTTGTGTGAATGATTTTTTCGATGTAATCTTCTGACCCCTTATCCGCAATGACAAGAATTTGACGAATACTGTAGCCCCGTCTCCTAAAGAAACGCATAACCAGGAAAAAGAAGTTCTTATATGCTGTCAGTATAATCAGATTCAGCACACTGAAAAGGAACAGGTTTCTCATGTTAAGAGCCTCATAACCTGAGACAATATTTATAGCGAATAAGAATGCAACCCCAATAGATACTAATTTGAAGTAAGCAACGAACAGCTGTCGGTAGCTGCTGGTTCGGGTCATCTTCCCCAATCCAAACTGCCCCAATAATAAAAACCATAATAATGCGATAAAAATCAACGAATTCTTGACTTCATTAATGGATTCTATCTGAACCTCGGTCGAAAGATTTGCTGACCACCAAACCAAGGCAAAACATCCAAGACTGAGTAGCACCTGGAAGACAATACTCATTTTTTCGAGTGTATATTCACGTTCTTTAAGCATGATGGTTAAACATTTAGAGTAAAACTAAGGGATAAAAGTCCCATCCCATTACAAACAAGGACAAGACATGAAAAGCATTAAGTGACTGAAATTGAACCACTGCCACCTAATCAATAATGACAAAGACAATTTGTCGGCTATTTATGCCGGCAAGACAGCGTTTTTAAGAAAGTTAACAGGAATGAAATTTCTTGAGCGTCAAAAAAGATACAGTAAATCAGACTTCTCTATTTTGAGTTTGAGGCTTTATGCCGAAATGCCTTGATTCGCTGCTCCTCACCTTTACTGCATATCAGCAACACATTGTTTGATTCAACTACGATGTACTCACTCAGCCCTTGCACAACCACCACCTTATCTTCAGGCACGTGAATGATATTATTGGATGTTTCGTACAAATAGGCATTTTCTGACGAAACGGTATCTCCCGTATAAGTCCGGGTTGACTTTTCCCACAATGCAGTCCAGGTTCCTAAGTCGGACCAATCAAAATGACCTTTTTGAACATATAGATTATCGGCCTTTTCAAGCATGCTGTAATCAATCGAGATATTCTCAAAGGTGGGATAAACCAGATCGATAAAACTCTGTTCCTTGTCAGTGAAATAAATATCATTTCCATTGTCAAAAACCCGGGCCATAGCTGGCATATAAGTTTCAAAAGCCCGAATGATTGTTTTAGCCGACCAGACAAAAATCCCTGCATTCCAAAGATATTCCTGGCTTTCAAGATAGGATTTAGCCGTTTCTTGGTCGGGTTTTTCTTTAAACGCTTTCACTTTCCCGATCTCTTTGTCCGGCTGTTCCGTCTGAATATAGCCATAGCCTATTTCAGGCCGGTGGGGCTGAATCCCGATGGTTAAAATAGCATCCCGGTCTTTGACAAAATTCAATCCTTTTTGCAAGGTTTTTTGAAACAATTGTTTCTGCTCAATCAAATGATCCGAGGGAGTTACAATGATATTGGCGTTCGGGTTTAGCTTGCGAATCTTATAACTCGCATAAGCTATACATGGAGCCGTATTTCTCATAACCGGTTCGGCTAAAATATTTGATTCCGGAATCTCCGGGCCCTGTTCAAGCGCAATATCAATATACTGGGCCGAGGTCACCACAAAAATATTCCTAACGGAACAGATATCACTGAACCGGTCAATGGTATGTTGAAAGAGTGTTTTGCCGGTTCCAAGCATATCGAGAAATTGTTTCGGCTTTCGTTCTGTACTGACAGGCCAAAACCGACTTCCTATTCCTCCCGCCATGATGATTACAAAAGTGTCGCTTTTCATTTCGCTCTTATTATTATTGTTATGTTTTTATTTATGAATTCATAGTGGAGTAAAACCTCTTTTCGCTGGTATACCATTGGCATACTTTTGAGATGCCTTCATCAATCTCAACCCGATGTTTCCAACCCAATTGATGAAGCTTGGAAGGGTCTGTTAATTTACGCATGGTTCCGTCGGGCTTACTGGTGTTAAAAACCAAATCACCCTGAAAACGAACTTCTGCTTTGATTAAACTGGCTAAATCGCCAATACTTATTTCGACTCCTGTTCCGATATTAATATGGGTATTCCGAATTTCTCCGGAATCGGCTGCTACAGGGTTCGCCGTTACAATTTCATTGAAATCTGCTTTTTCCATGATGAACACACAAGCATCAGCCATATCTTCACTCCAAAGAAACTCTCTCATGGGTTTTCCACTGCCCCAAATCTCAACAGAGATCGTTGGATTTCCATCCTTGTTTTCTTTCTTAATCCCAAATGATTCGAGCAATGCTTCAATCTCATTTGCTGAATTCAATTCGGAAACTCCATTAACCGGGCGCGTTTCAAAGTCCTGCCGGATAGCATCCCAATTGCCTTCTTCCAAATATTTACCTAATAACAGTTTTCGAATTAAGGCTGGAAGAACGTGAGACTTTTCCAGATCAAAATTGTCATTAGGCCCATAAAGATTTGTTGGCATGACTGAAATAAAGTTCGTTCCGTACTGGATATTGTAGTTCTCACACAGTTTAATGCCGGCAATTTTTGCAATGGCGTAAGGTTCGTTGGTGTATTCAAGCGCTGAACTTAACAGGCTATCTTCGGACATTGGCTGTGGTGCATCACGTGGGTAGATGCACGTACTTCCAAGAAATAAGAGCTTTTTAACACCATTCAACCAAGCTTGATGAATCACATTGTTTTGAATCATCAGATTATCATAGATGAATTGTCCCCGATAGGTGTTGTTAGCCATGATTCCGCCCACCTTTGCTGCAGCCAGAAAAACATATTCCGGTTTTTCAGTTGTAAAAAAGTCTGCCACAGCTTCTTGATTTGTCAAATCCAGTTCAGCATGCGTTCGCAAAACGAAGTTGTAGTATCCTTTCTTCTTTAAGTTTTTTAAGAGGGCTGATCCGACCAATCCCCGATGCCCGGCAATGTATATTTTACTGTTCTTGTTCATCTTTTAAACTAATTTTACTGGCACAATCCATCGGCTGCCTGTTTCTCATCATTCAATCTATTCCTCCATGCTCCGGAATGTGCTATATGAATTACTCACGCTATACTTTGTTGATCGTTTTTATTGTCAAACCTTGTTAAACGCCGAAAGATAAGTCTGCACCTGCCTCTGCAGGTGCAGCTCATTCTTTCAGCTTTTTTACTCAGCGTGGACTATCTTTATTCGAAGAAATTCAATATGCGGTATCCCCCATTTCGGAGGTACGATTCTTTTTGGAAGAGTTTGACATCCGATGCCATCATGTCCGCAACTAAGCCCGGTAGGTCATACTTCGGTTTCCATCCTAAAACTTGTTGTGATTTGGCTGGGTCACCAATCAAAAGATCAACTTCGGTTGGTCTGAAATACATCGGATCAATTTTGACGATTTCATTGTCATTGGACAAGATTCGCATACGAATATCTTCCAGGTATTCGTCACCTACCCGCTCCCGAAACCTGACTTCATCAACACCTACCAAATAGCCAACTTCATCAACTCCATGCCCTTTGAAGGCAACTTCCAGTCCAACTTCTCCACAAGCCATAATGATAAAATCGCGAATCGTTGTTGTAATTCCTGTTGCAATCACGTAATCGTCAGGTTTGTCCTGTTGCAGAATAAGATACATGGCGCGCACATAATCTTTGGCGTGACCCCAATCGCGTTTCGAGCTTAGATTCCCAAGGTGGACTTTATCGAGCATCCCCAAAGCTATTCTGGATATGGCCCGAGTCACTTTACGGGTAACAAATGTTTCGCCTCGAATGGGTGATTCGTGGTTGAACAAAATCCCATTGCTGGCGTGCATCCCATAAGCTTCACGATAATTTACCGTAATCCAGTAAGCATACATTTTAGCTACTGCATAAGGGCTGCGCGGATAAAAAGGTGTCCGTTCCGTTTGAGGAATTTCTTGCACCATCCCATACAATTCGGAGGTAGACGCCTGGTAAATCCGTGTCTTCATCAATCCCAGCAGGCGCACTGCTTCAAGGATTCTCAGTGTTCCAATTCCATCAGCATTGGCCGTATATTCAGGGGTATCAAAACTCACCTTTACATGGCTCATGGCCGCCAGATTATAGATTTCATCGGGCTGAACCTCCTGAATAATCCGCGTGAGATTCATACTGTCAGTTAAATCGCCATAATGCAAAATGAAATTGCGATTGGAAGTATGTGGATCCTGATACAAATGATCAATTCGATCGGTATTAAACATCGACGAGCGACGTTTCACCCCGTGAACGATGTACCCTTTTTTCAACAAGTATTCCGCCAGGTATGCTCCATCCTGACCGGTAACTCCAGTAATTAATGCAATTTTTGCCATATTATAAATTTTTAATGAATAAACAATTTAAGCTGATCGATCTCATGGTTAGCTCGTTATCAATAAATACAAGGATTGTCTTTTTAATAATCAGACGCAACAAGCCCCACATTTATATTACTCAATGACTGTTAGTTCTGGAATTGGAACGACAAATCTACCTCCCCACTGCTTGATATAGCTATGTTGTTTTGTGATTTCATCTTTTAAATTCCAAGGGAGAATTACCACAAAATCTGGTTGGGTTTCTTTAATGACATCCGGATGCAAAATCGGGATCCTTGTTCCCGGCAGGAAATTCCCTTGTTTGTGGGGACTTCTATCAACAGTATAATCTAAAAAGTCAGTCCTTACCCCGCAATAATTCAGAAGCGTATTTCCTTTCCCTGGAGCTCCATAACCCACAACAGTTTTTCCTTTTCGTTTTGCATCAATTAAGAAACTAAGGAACTTCCGTTTAGTCTCTTTAACTTTTTCTTCAAAAATGGTATAATATTCAAGTGTCTCAAATCCAAGGTCAATTTCGCGTTGCAACAACTCATTAACTCGTTTTGTCACTCGCTTTTGTTTATCTTCAACATGTCGCCCATATATTCTTAAAGAACCTCCATGTGTGGGTAATTCCTCAACATCAAACAACGTAATTCCATGATGTGCAAAAATTCGATTTACTGCAACGAATGATAAATAAGAGAAATGCTCATGATAAATCGTATCAAACTGATTGCTTTCTATTAATTTTTGCAAATGAGGAAATTCCATTGTAATCACACCCTGCTTTCCCAGCATTACTTTCATTCCGCGCACAAAATCATTGATATTGGGAACGTGAGCCAAAACATTGTTGCCAAGCAGCAAATCTGCTTTGCCATATTTCTCAGATAACTGTTCCGCTACCTTTTGTCCAAAAAACTCGACTTCGGTTCTAATGCCTTTCGCAATAGCTACTTCGGCAACATTAGCTGCGGGCTCTATCCCCAATACGGGTACATTTTTCTGGCCAAACCATTGTAAAAGATACCCATCGTTGCTTGCTATTTCAACCACCAGACTAGTGCTATCAAGCCCCAACCCGTCAATCATTTTCTCTGTATACTTTCTTGCATGTTCCAACCAACTATCGGAATAAGAAGAAAAGTAAGCATATTCGTCTGCGAAAATTTCATCAGGGGTTGCAAATTCTTCTAACTGCATCAACCAGCAATTTGAGCAAACATAAGCGTGAAGAGGATAAAATTTCTCCAATTCATTTGCCTTTTCTGGCTTCACATGCTTTTGACAAAGAGGAGACATCCCCAGATCAACAACACTATACTCCAAATCTTCTGAACAAAATCTGCATGTACTTCCTGAAGTAACTCTTCTCAATTTACTCGGAGTCGTTCCAACAGTACCATCTACAAAAGATGAATTTTCTTTTTTCCCGCTCATTATAACTTGAATATCCATACTATTATTCGTTTAAATCGCAATCTTGATCAATCATAATTTCAGGTCAATAAATCAAGCCTGTTCTTTCAAAAGATTACATTTAACGAGTTCTTCAGCTGCCTTTTGTATCATATTAAAATCAAGTCCCGATTTTTTTGCGATATCCAACAAACTATAATCTCCATCAGAATAATTCAACACCCATAGCAATGACATTTGAAATTCCTGTTGTTCTTTCTGTCCACCGATTGATTTATACAATCCTCTTTTACCTAAAGCTGGTTCACATTTAGGATTCTGATTGATGAACTTACCATTGATTTCTATAATTGAAATGGCCCTCAACAAAAGGTCAAATGACTCCACTAAATATTCGCTTTTTACAAAATCAAGGTTGTCTGCTGATGTATGATATTCCGGAAATTCGCCATGTGGTTTTCTTGACAATCTCCCGAACGGCAAGTTAAAACCTGGTGAGCAAAATTGTCTTTCATCATATCCATATGGAGAAAACTCCAAAATTTCGTTATCGCGGACATCCTTCTTTAACACGAATTCCATTATTTCATCGATCTCTGCATTTGCTTGTCTCGATTTTTTATAATGAAAATCGCTTCCATCACCTAACAGATTTAATACTAAACCGTATTTAATCTTGTGAACTTTGTCTTCATTTTTACTAAGCCAAGTGATAGAACCAATGGTTCCTGGAATAAATAAGAACCGATAAGAATATTTTGTCTTTTGTTTGCTTAAGTAATCAGCCAAATAAATTGCAATTGCTATCCCCGAAAGATTATCATTGCAAAGTGAAGGATGACAAATATGACACGATATCAAAACCTCTTCTTCAAGCTCCCCTTTGAGATAGATCTCACCATAAGTTAAAGAGCCCGTCTCAATGGATGAATCAATATTTACAAAGTAACGATCATCCTCGAGGGAAAGCATTTGATTATGTGACATGCAAAATCCCCAACGCCTGCTGTGGTACGAGGTTCTATATGGTACTAAATCCGGTTGATCTGGAAGCGTAAACAAGTGCTCTCTCAACTTATCCAGCCCGATTTCTTCAGATACCGGCGTGCTATAATTCAGCACATGAAGATTCAATTCATCGAAATCCAGGATTTTATCCCCCTTGCTATTCTTGATCCAGCCGCTCCTTATATTCCATTCCTCAGGGACTTCCCAATCAAACGCTTTCGTTCCGGAAGGGACTTCAATAATTTGCAAAGGAATTATTTCAGAAAGTATATTAAGCGTTTCCCGAACACCATCGCCAGTTATACTTCGACAAATCGGAAATAATCTTTCTACCAGTTGATACAATTTTTTATCGTCCATATCAGTCGTTGCATCCGTAATCCCTATTTCCATCTACTATCTTGTTTTCTTCAAAAACCACTATACTTCAATCCCTGAAAATCCATCGTCCAAAAGACAATAGTTTTTGTCCTTTTCACTAATTAAGCCAGGTTCAAAAGGAACAGGAACATTCAATTTGGGATCCAGGTAATTTAAGCCTCTTTCAAATTCTGGTCGATAGAGCGCTGTGTGAAAATAAAGTATATCAGATTGATCTTCCAACGTAATATAACCATGTGCAAATCCTTCTGTTAGAAGAATCATTCTATTATTCTCTGGAGACAACTCACAGGTATACGTTTGCAAGAAAGTTTCAGATCCCTTTCTGATATCAATAATAATATCCAGGATCTTCCCTCGTGAACACCTTATCAGTTTACTCTCGCTAAATGGAGGCAGCTGATAATGCATTCCACGAAATGTGCCCTTAACATGATTCGTTGAATGATTTACCTGTACAAATTCCTTGTTGAATTCAATTTCCTTGAATTCCTCCATGTTATAAAGTCGCGTAAAAGATCCTCTGTTATCAACCGAAGGTGCCAGTTTAATAATCCAAGAGCCCTTCAAATAGGTTTGTTCAAAAATCATTATACTGAATACGAATTATAGAATTATTTTTCGAGCATAAAATGCTTCAGCAAATAAATTTGCTGATTCCATGCCTCTCAAGCGGGGTAGAGCATTAAATGTTGCCTCAGCAAACCAATGCTTCGATTGTTGTGAGACAAATGTATCGAGTATAATTTTATTCCGCTTTTTTAGGTATTTTTCTTCAAGGGAAACATAAAAATTGGGAGTACCTAAATCACCATCATATTTCGGTATTTCATATTCCAGTATCAAATTATCCCGCCAGGTATTCCAGGTTAAATCACTCACCAAACGGTGATCCTGGTGACGATCATCGCGATAATGGGTAAATATGATATCTGGTAAAAACTCCGATTTTAATTCCTCAAAATATTCTTTGATTTCAAAAGCTTGAAAAGGGAGAAAACCGTCACGGTATGAATGAATGGAAATTTGTTTTTCAGGAACTTCTGAAAGAAATTGTTCGGCGCTTCTTATCGCTTCTTGTTTTCGAATCTCGTTAGAGGTGAAAACAACCCACTTCACATTTCCAACCTCATATTCCTGAACTATTTTCAGTAAAGTCCCCCCAGCACCAATCTCAATATCGTCACAATGCGCACCCAAACAAAGAATGTTGAGAGGGGCATCTTTTTTGAGTCTAAAGGGTAACATAGCTGAAAAAAGTCTTTTCCATCCTGATCTTCTTTTTCACCATAGTCCCCATCTTATTCCAAACCTCCCATGGAGCGCTGCCTGTATCGTAAATATCGTCTAAGTTCTTTTTATCTTTAAATGTATCCATACTCGCCCAAAAACCTTTGTGCTCAAATGAAATAAGCTTTTCATTTTCTATTAATCTTTTAAAAGGTTGATCAACTAATTCATCACCATACTCCATCGCATCAAAAATTTCGTTCCGAAAAATAAAATAGCCTGTATTTATATGTAAGCCTGAGATACCAATATGATCAAACCTACGAACAGTTCCATCATCGTCACGTTGCACGAAATGAAAACTTTGAGTAGGCTGATAAGCCATAAAGGCAGCTGTTTTGTCCTTTTTCTTTTCGAACCAATCAATCATTGCTGGCAAATGTAGATCGGTTAACCCGTCACTATAATTAGCAAGAAACATTTTTTCACCTTTCAAGTATTCCTTTACCTGCATCAACCGCATGCCGATGTTTGCATTCATGCCTGTATCAACAAAAGTGATCTTCCAGTCGTTGATATCTGAATTTAAAAGATCAATATTTTTGCCGCCTTTGGTATACACAAAATCATTTGAAATCGTTTCATCATAATCAATGAAGTAATTTTTAATGACAT
>CAXXES010000002.1:0-261178 GCA_963677175.2 uncultured Sunxiuqinia sp. | reverse complement strand
CATGGCGCCTGCCGTGCCGACCACGTCGTTGCCCGCCACGGTGCGGGTGAAGATGGCGTTGGTCGCCGGCAGTTCACGCGGCGTGTAGGGCGCCATGGTGGTGCCGGCGTCGATCAGGTTGCCCGCCACGGCATCCACGGTCCCGGCGCCGGTGGCCAGCTGGCCGCCGGGCACGAGGGTCCACTCGATCTCCCCTCCGGTGGCCTCCTTCACCTTCTCGAAGTAGTGGGGCAGCGAGATCGCATTGGTCGAGGCATTGGCCCCCATCCAGCTGCCATAGATCAGTTCCTTGGCCTGGGACGGCACGGCCCCCAAGGCCAGGGCTGCGGCGATGGCAGCCCCGATGATGGTCTGTTTCATGAATTCCTCCCTAGGTGCAGAGGGTCCGCAGACCCCTGACAAGTCATAGTCTAGAAGCGCCATTCCACGCGAAACCACAGCAATTGGTGCACAGATGCATTCGCGATTTGGAAAAGGTGGCGGTCTTGGACTGTCGCGCGACGGATCAGACCGCCGCACGACAGCGGATCAGCCGCGCGGCGGGATCAGCACCGCCCCGCGCGACAGCGGCTCGACCTCGCCTTCGTAGATCGACAGCCAGCCGCGCTGACCCGAGTGGCCCACCGGGGGCAGGGCGGTGCGGCGGGCCTCCATCTCGGCGTCGTCCATATCGACATCGACCCGGCGGGCCAGCACGTCGATGGTGATCAGGTCGCCGTCGCGCAGCAGGCCCAGCGGACCGCCGCCGTGGGCCTCGGGCGTCACTTCGCCCACCACAAGGCCCTTGTTGACCAGCCCCGACAGCTGGCCGTCGGTGACCACCGCCACGTCCTCGCCCAGGCCCGCGCCCTCGATGGCGAAGACCACGCGCGAGGCCATGCCCATGCCGGGCCCGCCGCGCACCCCCAGCCCGCGCAGCACCAGAACGTCGCCCGCCGTGACCTTGCCCGCCTTCAGCCCCTCGATGGCGTCGATGGGGTTGTCGAAGCAGACAGCCGGGCCAGTGACCTTCAGCTTGCGGTCATAGCGCAGGCCCAGCTTGATGATGCCCGTATCGGGCGCCAGGTTGCCCCGGACCAGCACGATGGCCGGCTTGTCCGACAGCGGCGCCTCGGCGGTCTTCACGGTGCCGGTGGGCGGCTGCCAGCCCTCCAGCGTCTCGCCCAGGGTCTTGCCCGCGACGGTCATCGCCTCTGTCCGGGTAAGCGCCCCGAGGTTCTTCAGGATCGCCCGCGCGCCGCCGCCGTCGTCGAACTCTTCGATCGAGCTGTCACCGTTCGGGCGCACCGCCACCAGGACCGGAGAGCTGTCCATCAGCCGTTCATACATGCCGTAGACGTCGATATCGGTGTCGGCTTCGGTGGCCACGGCCTGAAGGTGCTTGATCGTGTTGATCGAGCCGCTGACCGCGAAGACCGAGCGCACGGCGTTCTCGAAAGCCGCCTCGGTCAGGATCTGGCGCGGGCGCAGGTCTTCCCAGACCATGTCGACGATGCGCTTGCCGGCCTCTGCGGCATTGTCGAGCATCCCGCCCCCCGAGGCGCGCACCGGGGCATGGCCGGGCAGGGTCATGCCCAGGGCCTCGCAGACGGTGTGCATCGAGTTGGCCGTGCCCATGCCGGAACAGACCCCGGACGAGGTGATGGCCTTCTCGCTCATCTCCTTCAGCCGCTCCAGCGTGATGGCGCCCATGGCATGGTGCCCGGCGCCCAGGAAGACCTCTTCGATATCGACGTGTTCCTGGCCGATATGGCCCGAGCCCTGATAGCCGCAGATGGCGACGATGGTCGGGATGTCCAGCCGCGCAGCCGCCATCAACTGGCCTGGCGCGGTCTTGTCGCAGGAGGCCAGGCAGACCATGCCGTCAAGCTGTGCGCCCTCGACTTGGACCTCGATGTCGTTGGTGATCAGATCGCGCGAGGGCAGGATGTACTTGCCCGCGTTGCCCGCCGAATGGATGAAGTCCGAAGGCGCGGCGGTGCGCACCTCGAAGGGCAGGCCGCCAGCGTCGCGGATCGCCTGTTTCACCACCGCCGCCACATGGTCCAGGTGGTTGAAGCAGATCGCCAGTTCCGACGAAGTGTTGATCACGGCGATCTTGGGTTTTTCCATGTCCTCGTCGGTCAGTCCCATGGCGCGCCATTGCGCCCGACGGACCGCCCAGAACGAGCTTCCGATCTCATAGTTGCTGCGCAAAGGGCGCGCGTTGCTCCCGTCCTTCGTGGCCATGCCTGTCCTCCTCCGAAGCCTGTGATTGTCGCATCTCCTCCGATGCTCTTTTAGTTGACGTATCCTTTAATGACGTGTCAACATAAAGATACGTACCAAAATGTCCGGTCCCAGAGCGGATGCGGATCGCATTGGGGCGCGGGGCTGGGTAGGCTGTGGCCGGTCAGAAGCACGATAGGGCAGGACGATGGAAGACACCGAAGAGACGGATCAGATCCCGCTGTTGTTCGATCATGGGGTGACCTTCCGCATCACCGGGGTCGCCAACAGGCTGAACCGCTCTGCCGCCGTCTTCTACCGCGAGGCCTTCGGCATCGGCCTGCCGGAATGGCGGATGATGCTGGCGCTGGGCAAGACCCCGGAACTGAAGGTGGGGGATGCGGCGCGCTCTGCGGATCTGGACGCGGCCCAGGCGAGCCGGGCGCTGAAGCTGCTGAAGGCGCGGGATCTGGTGACGATGGAGATGACGGCCAGCCGGGGGCGCGCGACCATCGTGCGCCTGACCGAGGCGGGGCGGGTCTTTCACGACCGTATGCTTGAGGCCGGCGACCGCCGTGCAGAGCATATCCGGGCGGGCTTCAGCCCCGAGGAACTGGCGCAGCTTTTCGATCTTCTGGGGCGGGTGGGCGCGAATGCCGAGGCGCTGATCGAGCTGCAACGCGAAACGGGGCAAGATCCCTGATCGCCCGTCCTGGTCTGCCATCGCTCTCGCCGCACCTGTCATCTTCTGGCTTTGAAGATTAGCGAGTCCGGAGCTTAGGGGATGTGCTGTTCAATATCGTTGCCTCGTTGCAGGGGCGACAGCTCTCGTCGTACGGCTAGATCTCCTATGTGTTCGCCGCCAGAATCTCCTGCGCCAGTGCTGGGTTCGACACCGCGCGCGCCAGCATGAGCGCGCCGATCAGGCGGGAGACTTGCCGGATCGCCTCACCCTGATCGATATCGGCGCGGTCTGCGAGCAGTGCGAGATGGGCCCTGAGCCCCTCGTCAAACACCTTTCGCAGACCGTCCTGATGACGTGGCGCCTCGGCGGCAAGCGCCGCATAGGTGCAGCCCTTGTCACGTTGGGTCAGATGGGCCTCGGACAGATACCAGTCGGCCAGTGCCGCGAGCGGGTCTTGCGTCCCGTCCATCGCCCGGTCCCAGGCATCGGCGTTCTGTGCCAGCCCGGCGGCGGTGGCCTCGGCGATCAGCGCCTCCTTGTCGTCGAACTGCTTGTAGAAGGCGCCGTTCGTCAGCCCGGCGGCCTTCATCAGTGCGGCGATCCCCGTGCCGTCATAGCCGTTTTCGCGAAACATCTCACTGGCGGTGCGCACCACCCGGTCCCGATTCTTCGCTGCGTCTTCGCGGTTCAGTCGCATGGGCGATCCTCCAGTCCCTTTAAATTATAGTCATAATCTTAATATTGACAACCAGGATTACGATCATAATCCTAATGGCGCGATCACAAGGAGGACGCTATGCGCGCCAATAAGAACGATCCGATTGTCATTTCCGCGGCAAGGCGCACACCGCTTGGCGCCTTCATGGGAGCCCTGTCGGGGGTAACCGCGCCGGGCCTTGGCGCTGCTGCCATCCGTGCTGCGGTTGATGACGCGGGGATGCGGGTCGAAGCGGTGTCGGAGGTGCTGATGGGGTGCGTGCTGCCAGCGGGTCTTGGTCAGGCGCCGGCACGGCAGGCAGCCCGCGGGGCCGGGCTGCCGGACGCGGCCGGGGCCAGCATGGTGAACAAGGTTTGCGGATCGGGGATGAAGGCGGTGATGCTGGGGCATGACCTCTTGCGCACGGGCACGGCGCGCATCGTCGTCGCTGGCGGCATGGAGGCGATGTCGCGCGCGCCCTTCCTGCTGCGGGACATGCGTGGCGGACACAAGGCGGGCAGCGCTGAGGTGCTCGATCACATGATGCTCGACGGGCTGGAAGATGCCTATGACAAGGGCCGCCCGATGGGCCAGTTTGGCGAGGCGGCGGCGCAGCAGTTCGGCTTCAGCCGCCCGGCGCAGGACATCTATGCGATGGAGACGCTCCAGCGCGCGCAGACGGCGGTCGAGACCGGCGCTTTCGACGCGGAATATGTGCCGGTCACGGTGCCGGGGCGGCGCGGTGATCTGGTGGTCAGCCGGGACGAGCGACCGGCGCAGGTCGATCCCGAGAAGATCCCATCGCTGCGCAGCGCCTTTGGCGACGACGGCACGATCACGGCGGCAAGTTCCTCGGCCAATGCCGACGGGGCGGCGGCGCTGGTGCTGACGCGCGAAAGCGTGGCGGAAGCAGAGGGTATGCCGGTGATGGCGCGCATTCTCGGACATGCCACCCATTCGCAGGACCCGGCCTGGTTCACCACCGCGCCGATCCCAGCGATCCGCAAGCTGCTGGCGCAGGTAGGCTGGACCCCTGAAGACGTCGATCTGTGGGAGATCAACGAAGCCTTCGCCGTGGTGGCGATGGCAGCGGCCGAAGAGATCGGCATCGCGCGCGCCCGGCTCAACGTGAACGGCGGCGCCTGTGCGCTTGGCCATCCGATCGGGGCAACGGGGGCGCGTATCATCGTGACGCTGCTGCACGCGCTGAAGGGGCGTGGCCTGCGGCGCGGGATCGCTTGCCTGTGCATCGGTGGTGGCGAGGCAACCGCTATCGCCGTGGAGTTGGCGTCATGAACGGCGCAGTCCCGATGTCCGAGCTGAGCTTCGGTCTTGCCGATCCAGCCAAGGCAATGACGATGAGCGGGCGCGAGCAGCTTGAGGCGATTGTCGCCGGACGCCTTCCCGCGCCGCCCATCGTCGCCACGATGCAGCAATGGATCGGCGAGATCGGCGAGGGACGCATCGTCTTTCTGGCCGATCCGCATCCGCGATACCTGAACCCGATGGGGCTGATCCACGGTGGCTGGACGATGGCGCTTCTCGACTCGGCACTTGGCTGCGCTGTGCAAAGCCTTCTGACCGTCGGTGAAAGCTATGTCTCGCTCGGGACCGAGGTGAAGTTCATCCGGCCCATCCACGCCGACACGGGACAGTTGCGATGCGAGGCGCAGGTCGAAAGCCGGGGCGGTCGGACGGCAACCGCCTCGGGCCGGGTCACCGATCGCGACGGACGGCTTTTTGCGACTGGCACCACGACATGTTTTCTGTCGAGGGGATAGGGACATGAAACTCATTGCCTTGATGTTCGTGCCCTTTGCTTTCACGACCGGTGCCTTTGTCTTCTCGGGCGTGCTGGAGCCAATGGCGGCAGAGCTCGATGTCTCGGTCGCCTCGGTCGCGACGCTGCAATCGGCCTTTGCAATCGCCTGTGCGCTTTGCGGACCGGTGTTGGCGCAGCTGACCCGGCGTCTGCCGCCCCGACCGCTGCTTCTTTCCGTGCTTGCGCTTCTGGTGCTGCTCAATGGGGCCTCGGCGGCTGTGAGCGAGTTCAGGCTGCTGTTCGCTTTGCGCGTGCTGGTCGGCGGGATCGGTGCCTTGGCGTTTCCGCTGGCAACCGTGCTTGCGGTCTCAAGCAGCGACCCCGAGGCCCGGGGGAAGGCCGTCTCGATCATCTATGCCGGTATCCCGATGGCCTTGATCCTTGGCATCCCGCTTGGGGCCGTTGCCGGTAACGCGGCGGGTTGGCCTGCGAGCTTTCTTGTCGCCACCGGCATCTGCGCCTCTGCACTGGTGCTGGTCTGGCGGTTCGTCCCGCCCGTCGCGGCGCAGGCGCCAGCGACGGGCGGCACTGCAATCAATGCGGGCATCGTGGCACATCTTGGTGTGACGTTCTTTGCCGCTTGTGGGTTGTTCGCAATGGTTGGGCTGATCGGACCGATCATCCGTGCGACCACCGGCTTCGATGGGGCGGGGATCGCAACGATACAATTTCTTGCCGGGGTCAGCAGCCTCGCTGGTGTGCGTGTCGGCGCTTGGCTTTTGCAGCACGGCGTGCGCCAGGCGCTATTGGTCCCGTTCCTGTTCCTCGGCTTGTCGCTGGTTCTGGTGTGGTGGCCGCTTTCGCAGGAGCTGGCCGGTCTCATTGGCGTTGCGGGCATGGTGGCCAGCGTTTGCTTCGGCCCCTCCGCTCAATCGGCGACCGGGGTGCTCGTACAGTCACGACTTGCCGGGCTGGCTGGTCCGAATGCGACGCTGGTCTTCGCTCTGAACGGGTCGATGATCTATCTCGGCCAGGGGCTTGGTATCGTAATCGGCGCTGCCGCAATGACCCGCGCCGGCCTTCAGGCGGCCCCGCTTGCGGGCCTCGGTGCGGCGCTGCCCGGCATCGCTCTGGCTCTGCTTATCCCCCGATCCTTTTCCAATACACGATCCAAGAAGGAGGCAGATTGATGCCCTTAGACATGACGCAAGACCTTGAACGCTTTGAGGCCGCGGTGACCCATCACGAGGTGAGGAACGGTGCCGTGCGCCTGCACTACGCCAGCATCGGGTCCGGTCCGCTTGTGCTTTTCCTGCACGGGTTTCCGGACCATTGGCTGACATGGTGGCGGCAGATGGAGGCACTGTCTTCGACCCATCGCTGTGTCGCGATGGATTTGCGGGGCTATAATCTGAGCGATCAGCCACTCGACATTGATGCTTACCGGCCCGAAGAGCTGGTGTCCGACGTTCTGGCGGTCATTGCCGATTGCAAGGCTGACAGCGCCATCGTGATCGGCCACGATTGGGGCGGTTTCGTCGCCTGGCAGGTGGCGATGCAGGCCCCGGACGCGGTGTCGCGCCTCGGGATCGTGAACATGCCGCATCCCTGGGCTATTGCGCGCGAACTGGCTCAGAACCCGGCGCAGCAGGCCGCCAGCGCTTACGTGCGCATGTTCCAGACGCCCGGCGCCGAGACGGCGCTCGACTTTGGGCATCTCTCGCAATGGATCCGCGACAAGGCCTTCCGGGCGCGCCATGACCTGGCGATGGCCGCGTCGAGCCCTGCGGCGATGCTGAACTATTACCGCGCCTGCTTTCCCGCACCGCCCTATGCACTGCGTCAGGAGGCACCACGAAGGGTTACGGCGCCGACACTGGTGATCCACGGGCTGGACGATCCCTATGCGCTGCCCGCCGGGATGAACGACCTGTGGGATTGGGTCGCAGCCGAGCTGACGATCAGGGCTTGGCCAGAGGTCGGACACTTTGTCCAGCAAGACGCCCCGGACCGGTTGAGCGAGGCGCTCATCAGCTGGGTTTCCCGTTAGGGGTGCCCCACCACGGGTCTGTCATCCTGCCGCGACCAGAGCCCGGTTGGCGTTTACGCCGATCGGCGCTGGTCAAGCAATCGCCAGACGCGCGGCGTTCTCATCGCGCGTAGCGGGGTGGGCGCTTTCTGCGTTCCGGGTTTCTGTCTCATCTCCACTCCCTAGCGGAAACGATGAGTCAGAAACCCTCCGATGCGAAGTCAATCCAGTTGTGCCATGGGCGCTTGCCGGAGACATTCACCCTGTGCTTCGCGGGCCATCAGATCTATTGCCCGAACCGTCACCAGAGCTGCCCAGCTTTAAAGGCGATCATGCAAGCGCTCAGATATCCCATTCCCCAGGCTTCGGACACGTTACTATTAAAGCTAGGGGGACAAACCCCTTGTCACCCACCATCTGACTTGTCGAGAAGCCTCGGTTGATCCCGCGGCTTCCCATCTTCCGCCTTCCGGCAGACGTCCGGCCCTCTCCGCAGGGGCCCCGTTGATCGGGGCCCGGCAGGCCGAAAAAGCCGGGCCAAAGGGCCCGGCTGCGAGAGGCTTAGCCCTCGTATTGGTCGTCGGTGACCTTTTCCATCCAGGTGACGGGCGAGCCGTCGATGCTTTCCTGAATGGCGATATGGCTCATGGCGTTCTCGGGCGCGGCGCCGTGCCAGTGCTTTTCACCGGCGGGGAAGAAGACCACATCGCCTTGGCGCACCTCTTCGATCGGGCCGCCCTCGCGCTGCACCCGGCCGCGGCCATAGGTGATGATGATGGTCTGGCCTGCGGGGTGAGTGTGCCAGGCGGTGCGCGCGCCGGGTTCGAAGGTCACATGGGCCCCCGAGGTGCGGCCCGGCTCATCGGCCTGGAACATCATCTCCAGGCGCACGGTGCCCGAGAAGGTTTCCTCGGGCCGGGCATCGAGGGATTGCTGCCGCAACGGATGATTTTCATGGGTCTTACTCCTTGGTCTGGTGCTGTCCGTCGACGCTAGGCTCTCAGGACAGCTTGTCGAAATGGTAAATCAGGGCCGGGCCGCCGGGCTGGACATAGGCCAGTTCCACGGTCGCCATGGCGAAGGGTTCGATGTAGCGGCCATTGCGCAGCCCGCCCGCCTCCAGCGGCTCAAAGCCGATGTCGCGGATCAGGGCGCCCGCCTGGCGTTTCGCCTCGGCGTCATCGCCATAGGTCAGGACCTGCGGCGCCGGGCGGTCGGTCTGCCCCTTGCGGGCGAAGACCGGATAAAAGCTTTCGGACGGCGTGGTGTTGAAGCAGGACACCCAGCGGGCGAGGGGACGCATACGCGCCAGCTCTTCGGCCCCCGAAGAGGTGCGGCCCACCACCAGGTCGCGGTCGGCGGCATCCAGGGGCACGCAGCAGTTCAGCACCAGTTGGCCCGCCAGATCGCCCGCCTGGTCCAGCACATCCTCGACGCGCGACCAGTGCACCGCCAGCAGCAGCGCCTCGGCCCCCGCTACGGCCTCGGCGACGCTGCCGCTCTGGCCGCCCGCCTCTCGGGCCAGACGGTCCAGCTTGGACAGGCTGCGGGAATAGGCAAAGGTCACCTCGTGGCCGCATTGGGCCCAGAGGCTGCCCAGCTTGGCCCCCATGAGGCCGGATCCCAGAATGCCGATCTTCATGTCGTGATTCCTCAAAGGGGGAAGGCCAGGCCGTGGCCCGGCCGTCCCGTGGATGTCAGGGGCGCGCCGCCCGGGTCATTCCGGGCGGTTGGCGAAGACCTCTTTCGCCACCGGCAGAGCCGAGAAGACCCGTGGCCAGCCGGCGTAGAAGGCCAGGTGCGACAGCATCGCGCCTGCCTCGGCCTGGGTCAGGCCGTTGTCCATGGCGCGGTTCAGGTGGAAGGTCATCTGTTCCGGCTGACCGGCGGCGATCAGCGCGGCCACGGTCACCATCGAACGGTCACGCGGCGCCAGGGCCGGACGCAGCCACATGTCGCGGAACAGCAGCTCTTCGGTGGTGTCGACCACGCCCTGGCTGACCTCGCCGTAATTGCCCTGCACCATGGCCTGGCGCCCGGCCTCGGCTTCCTCGTCCAGCGGCAGCAGTTCGGCGGGATCCACGGCGGGCAGATCCTCGGCGGTGACGCCGCGCGCCGCGTAGACCGGCGCCATGGCTTCGGCGGCGGCGGTGGCATTGCCCCAGCCGGTGTAGAAGGCCAGGTGGGTGATGGTTTCCGACAGTTCCGCCGGGGTCACTCCCGCGTCCAGGGCCACCTCGGTGATGGCGCTCAGGTTGCCGGTTTCATGGCGCGTCATCAGCGCGGCAAAGGTCACCAGGGCGCGGTCGCGCACCGACAGCTCTTCGCCCGCCCAGACCGTGCCGAAGAGATCCTCGGTGGAATAGGCCTGAAGGGCGGGGGCGACCTGGCCCACGGCCTCGGGCAGGGTGCGGTCCAGCTCTTGCGCAGAGGCGCCGGAGGCGAGCAGGGCAAAGGCCGAAGCGGCAAGACGGGTCTTCATGGAAATCTCCTTGGGTTGCGGTGATCTACCCTAGGATCTGGGGTGGTCCCGGCGCCCCTCAATGCCGCGCCGCCGCAGCCCACTCATGAGGGGATTTCATCAATCCTGCCGCTCGGCCCCGCGCCGCCTTTGGCGCAAGGCCTCCAGCACCACTTCGAAGGCCGAAGAGGGGCGCTGCCGCGAGGGGTAGTACAGGTGGAACCCGGGGAAAGAGGGCGAATAGTCGCCCAGGCACATCTGCAACCGGCCATCGGCCAGTTCGGCCTCGACCATCTTGTCGGGCACCAGGGCCAGGCCGTGGCCGTCCAGCGCGGCGCGCAGCACCGGGCCGATGGTGTTGAAACAGGCCTGCCCCTGCACCTTCACCCGGATCTCGGTGCCGTCCTTCTCTTCGAACTCCCAGGCGTAGAGGGCGCCGTGGGTGGTCAGGCGCAGGTTGATGCACTGGTGATCGGTCAGCTGCTGCGGCGTCTGCGGAACGCCTGCGCGGGCGAAATATTCGGGCGTGCCGACGCAGACCATGCGCTCGTCCGGGCCGATCCGCATCGAGATCATCCCGTCGCTGACCTGATCGCCATAGCGCACCCCCGCGTCGCATTGCGAACTGGCCAGGTCGGTGAACCCATAGTCGCTGACCAGTTCGATGTTCACCGCCGGGTACTCTTTCAGCACCGGCGACAGCTTGGGCCACAGGATATGGTCGATGGCATAGTCGGTGGCGACGATCCGCACCGTGCCCGTGGGTTCGTCCCGGGCATCGTTCAGCGCCTGAAGCCGGGCCTCGATCTTTTCCAGGCAGGGATTGAGGGTGGCCAGCAGGTCCTCGCCCTCCAGTGTCGGCGCCACCGAACGGGTGGTGCGGGTCAGCAGGCGCAGGCCAAGGCGTTCCTCCAGCCCCTTGATCGTGTGGCTGAGGGCGGATTGCGAGACGTTCAGCCGCGCGGCGGCACGGGTGAAGCTGCGCTCTTCGGCCACGGCGGCCAGCGCGATGAGATCGTTAATGTTTTCGCGAAGCATCTGAGAGGCCTTGATCTGGGAACCGATGATCATCAGGGGCCTCTCAGTGTAGCTGTGCCGAAGGGGGAAGGTCCAACGCTATTGTGACCTTGGGTCAATGCGCAGCAGCGCGTCATCCGAGGCGCCGTCACGGCGTGGCGAACGGTTGGTGGTCAGGGCCAGGATTTGCCCGTTCCGCACCAGAAGGTCGCGGATGCGCTGATTCAGGGGGTGGGCCAGGCGGACCTGCCCGTCGGGGCTGATCCGCAGGATACCCTCTTGCCGCAGGCTGGCCAGCCACAGGTGATCACCCGCCCAGGCCAGCCCCGAGGGCGCCCAGGTGCTGCGCCCGGACTGGGTCAGGGGCGGGATCATGCCGGGGGCCGTTTCGTCGCCCTGCACCAGGGGCCAGCCGTAGTTGCCCCCCGCCACGATCCGGTTCACCTCGTCATGGCCCGACTGCCCGTGTTCGGCGGCGTAAAGCTGGCCTGCGTCATCCCAGGCCAGGCCCTGCGGATTGCGATGGCCCAGCGAGTAGACCGGAGAGCCGGGGAAGGGGTTGTCGGCGGGCACCGTGCCCTCGGGCGTCAGGCGCAGGATCTTGCCCGCCAGGCTGTCGGGGTCCTGCGGCAGGGCGCGGTTCTCGGTCCAGCCGGTGGTGATGTACAGCATCCCGTCAGGCCCGAAGGCGACACGCCCGCCGTTATAGAGCGGATGGCCCGGAATGGCGTCCAGCAGCACCCGCGTCTCGCGCCAGCGCGCACCCTCCAGCACAATCTCGATCACCCGGTTCTGGCGTGCCTGCGGGGTGCCGACATGCTGATAGACCACGGCGCGGCGGGTCTGGGCGAAATCGGGCCGCAGGGCCAGGCCCAGCAGGCCGCCGCCCCGGTCGTCCAGGGTGGGCGCCGAGGTCTCTACCGTCATCCGGGTGAAGGTCTGGCCGTCGAAAAGGCCCAGGGTGCCGGCCTTCTCGGTGATGTAGAGGTCGCCTCCCTCTGCGGCGATCGACCAGGGGTAATCCAGGCCGTCCAGCAGGGGCTCGTCGGCCTGTGCGGAGGCTGGCAGCAGCAAGGCCGCCGCCAGCGCCGTGCGCCACAGGGGCTTAGTCGGCCGCATAGTCTTCGTCCGTGACCAGCTCGCCCCAGGTCACGCCCTTTTGCACGGCGTAATGGGTCACCGAGGTAGCATCGGTGGCGCCGTGCCAGTGATCGACCCCCGGCGGCGCCCAGACCACATCCCCGGCGCGCATGATCTGCTTCGGCTGGCCCCGTTCCTGCACCCAGCCTGTGCCCTTGGTGACGATCAGCATCTGGCCTTCGTCATGGGTATGCCAGGCGGACCGGGCGCCGGGCAGGAAGGTCACTTCGCCGATGCTGACGCCGGCGATCTCGGGCGGAACCACCGGGGCCACATAGGCGGTGCCCGCGAAGGTCTCGGCGCTGCCGATCATGCCGGGGCGATCCTCGGCGCGGGTTATCTGCAACGATTGCGCCGAAGCCAGGCCCGGCAGGGCGATGGCGGCGGCGAGGGCGAGGGGGGCGAGTTTCATTGTCGTCTCCTTCATGTCGGGGACCCGAGGTCCCGACCCGGGGGATCCGGGCCTGTGCGAGACAAGATGGGGCCTGCGGCGGCGGGGTTAATGACCGGGGCGCCGGAGACGTCCATGAGCGCGCCTCATCAATGCGCGTGCGTATGCCGCCGGTCGCGGCGCGAAACGCGAAGGGGCGCGTCCGACGGGGCCCCGACATGACCGCCGCCCGAGGCATCGGGCGAAGGGCCCCGCAGGGGCGCTGCGGCGATTGATGAGGCCCCCTCATGAGTGGCAGTTTCCTGCGGGCTCTTCCCCCGTGCGGAAAGGCGGCTACATGCTAGACTGACCCTGAAGGAGATTGCCGGGATGAGACGACGCGCCCTGACCGCCGGGCTGGCCCTGATCGGCCTGCTGAGCCTGTCTTCGGTGGCCCCTGCCACGGCCCAAGCTACGAAAGAGGCTGACATGACCAAGATCACAGTGACCGTCGGCGCGACGGTGCTTTCCGCCACGCTGGACGACAGCCCGGCGGGGCGCGACTTCGCCGCCCTTCTGCCGCTCGAGCTGGAGCTGAGCGATTACCACGGGATCGAGAAGGTGGCGGATCTGCCGCGCAAGCTGGACACCACCGGGGCGCCTGCCGCCTACAAGCCAGAGACCGGCGACATCACCCTTTACGCGCCCTGGGGCAACCTGGCGATCTTCTACAAGCCCTTCTCCTCCTCGCGGGGGCTGGTCCGGCTGGGGGCCTTTGACGGCGCGCTGGACGCGCTGCTGCAAGACGGCCCGGTGACCGCCCGGTTCGAACGGGCAGAGTGACCCGCGCCGGGCCGGCCCGAGAGGGGGCGGCGAGGGCATAGCGAAGGGGCGCCGGTCTTCTCTCTCTCGCCGTCCGACCGGCGGTCCGGGTCCCTGCTCCCCTAGGGGGGCGGGGGCCGTCAATCACGGGAGGCAGGGGCCTGGTCCCGAGGGGAGGGGAACGCAAAAGACCGGCGCGGGCTGCGCCGGTCTTTGCCTTTGCTCCGGCAGGCCCGCCCATGGGGCGCCGAGGGGGGGGCGGGGCGGGCCTGGCCGGGCATGTCCGGGGCCTGCGCGTCCGGGCCGGGGACATGCGACGCATCGCAGGGAGGACGGCGATGCGATCTCAAACGGGGTGGCCGGGCCGCCTCTCTTGGGACGTGGAGGCAGCCCGGCCGTTGCGTCCCGCCGGGAATGGACCGGGCCGGTGGCCCGGGTGGCGGTGCTCAGGGGGCGCCACCCGGGAACCAACCGCGCCCGACGGGGCCGCGTCTTGTCAGGCGGGCCTCAGAAGAAGCCCAGCTTGTTCGGGTTGTAGGACATCAGGATGTTCTTGGTCTGCTGGTAGTGGTCCAGCATCATCTTGTGGTTCTCGCGCCCGATGCCCGATTGCTTGTAGCCACCGAAGGCCGCGTGCGCAGGGTAGGCGTGATAGTTGTTCACCCAGACCCGGCCCGCTTGGATCGCACGGCCCACCCGGTAGCAACGGTTGGCATCGCGGGTCCAGACACCGGCGCCCAGGCCGTACATCGTGTCATTGGCGATCTCCAGCGCCTCTTCCTCGGTCTTGAAGGTACAGACCGAGACGACCGGGCCGAAGATCTCTTCCTGGAAGACCCGCATCTTGTTGTGGCCCTTCAGGATCGTCGGTTCGATGTAATAGCCGCCATCCAGTCCTTCGACCTCGGCCGCCTTGCCGCCGGTCAGCACCTCGGCGCCTTCCTCGACCCCGATGGTCAGGTAGGACAGGATCTTTTCCTGCTGCTCGCGCGACGCCTGGGCACCCACCATGGTTTCCATGTCGCGCGGGTCGCCGCGCACGATGGCCTCGACCCGGGCGATGGCCCGCTTGATGAACTCTTCGTAGATGTCCTCCTGGATCAGGGCGCGCGACGGGCAGGTGCAGACCTCGCCCTGGTTGAAGGCAAAGAGGACAAAGCCCTCGACCGCCTTGTCGAGGAAGGCATCATCCTCGGCCATGACATCGCTGAAGAAGATGTTGGGGGACTTGCCGCCCAGTTCCAGCGTGACGGGGATCAGGTTCTCGGTCGCCGCCTGCATGATCTTCCGCCCCGTCTCGGTCGAGCCGGTGAAGGCGATCTTGGCGATGCGCGAAGAGCTGGCCAGGGCCGCGCCCACCTCGCCGCCGAAGCCGTTGACGATGTTCAGCACACCCGCGGGCAGCAGGTCGGCGATCAGGTCCATCAGCACCATGATCGCGGCGGGGGTCTGTTCGGCGGGTTTCAGCACGATGCAGTTGCCGGCCGCCAGGGCGGGGGCCAGTTTCCAGGCCGCCATCAGGATCGAGAAGTTCCAGGGGATGATCTGGCCCACGACGCCCAGGGGCTCGTGATAGTGGTAGGCGACGGTGTCGGCGTCGATTTCCGACATATTGCCTTCCTGGGCGCGTAGCACCCCGGCGAAATAGCGGAAGTGGTCCACCGCCAGCGGGATGTCGGCCAGGGTCGTCTCGCGGATCGGCTTGCCGTTGTCCCAGGTCTCGGCCCGGGCCAGCAGGTCCAGGTTCTCTTCCAGGCGGTCGGCGATCTTCAGCAGCGTGTTGGCGCGTTCGGTGGCCGAGGTGCGGCCCCAGGCGTCCTTGGCCATATGGGCGGCATCCAGCGCCAGTTCGACATCCGCCGCGGCGGAGCGGGCCACCTCGCAGACCACCTCGCCGGTGATCGGCGTGATGTTGTCGAAATAGGCGCCGCCCACGGGGGCCACGAAGCGGCCGCCGATGAAGTTGTCATAGCGGGTCTGGAACGGCGAAGTGCGGCTCAGGTCGGGTTGGCTCATCTCGTTCATGACAGGTCTCCTCCATCTGTCGAAATCGGACCGGCGGGCCCCGGAGGGGGCGCCGATGACAGAGATCTGGCACCTTCGGACGGGGCCTGTCAGCGGGGGGCAAGGCGGCGACGGGTCAATTGTGTCTCAGCGCTGAGACACCTTGGCCCGGGTCGCGCCTGCACGGCGCCGATCCGCCCCGCCCGAGGAGGGGGGCAGGGGCGGGCGGGGTCAGTCGCCGCCCGACAGCCCCAGACGTTTCATCCGGCGATAGAGGGTGGCGCGGCCGATGCCCAGGGCGCGGGCGGCGGCCGAGACATTGCCGCCCGAGCGCGCCAGCGCCCGTTTCAGCGCCGCCTTTTCCGCCCCCGACAGGCCTTCGGCGGTCTCGCCCAGCACGTCGCGCAGCGGCACCGGGCGCAGCGCGCCTTCGCGCGCCAGCCCGCAATGGATCCGCGCGCTGCGCGTGGCGCCCACCACCAGGCCGTCGCCATCCACCGCCAGCAGCGAGGCGCCCGAGCGGTCGTCGCCCACCAGGACCACCTGGCGGTCGGCGTAGATGTCGCGGAACAGATCGGTTTCGATCTTGGTCGCGATGGTGCCCACCACGGCGCCGATCAGCTGGTTGAACCCGTCGCTTTCGGCCCGGGTCGAGGAGACGTCCAGCGCCGCGATCAGTGCGCCCTGATGGTCGAAGACCGGCGCGTCGATACAGCTCATGGCGGTGTTGCGCGCCAGGTAGTGCTGGTCGCGGTGGATGATCAGCGGGCGTTTCTCGGTCAGGCAGGTGCCGATGCCATTGGTGCCCTGGGCCTCTTCGCTCCAGTCGCCGCCTGCCACCAGGCCCGCCTGGCTGAACCCCTCGGCGTCGCCGTCGCGCTGCCGGGCGCGCAGGATCAGCCCGCGGGCATCGGTCAGGAACACCCCGTGGCCGCTTTGGCCGATGGTCTGAAACAGCTCGTCCAGTCGCGGGCTGGCCACATGCAGCAGTCGGCCCAGCATCTCTTCCTGAAGCGCCAGCCGCGCGGTGTGCCGTTCCGTGGGCGCGGGCGCCGCCGGGTCCAGCCTGTGGCGCGCGAAAGAGCGTTGCCACGAGGCCGCCAGGCGCGACCGCGCGGCGGCGGCGTCACAGGTGACGGTCTGCATCACGCGAGAGACATGCGCGTGGTCATTGGCTGTCATGCTGGCTCCTCCCTTGGCGTGGGTCCCCGCCAGCGGAATGGGTGACCCAAGGGTAACTATCGCAAAGCCCCCTGGGGGGACGCAAGACGTCAGTTTGAGACAGGTAAAGGGGCTGTCGCGGGCCGGGGGCGGGGGGCGCAAAAGGGACGGGCACGAAAAAGGCGCCACCCCGGGGGCGGCGCCTGATCTGGTTCCGTCAGAAGGGGGGCGGCCCGGCGGGGCCGCGCGCCCCTCAGCGCAGGATGTTCAGGGTGTCGAAATCGACGCTGTCGGTGGCCCCGGCCAGATCCTCGATCGAGTCGTAAAGCAGCTCCAGCGCGTAATGCGGGTTATGCGCATAGATGCCCGGATCGGCGGTGACCAGTTTCCAGTTGTAGGCGGCGCGCAGCGACCGGGGCGTCCAGGCCGCATAGGTGACGGCGCGGCCCTCGGCCTGATCGGCCACCCCGTCGCCGTTGGCATCGGCGAAGAAGTAGGGGTAATGCGCCTCGAAGACGAGGGCCGTCCCGGCCACCTCGGAGGTATAGGCCACCAGCGTCTCCATCAGCAGGCGGGCGTTGGCCTCGATGTCCGAGCGGATGCCGACGGCCAGATTGCCCGAGCCGTCATAGCTTTGCTTGCGGATGCGGATCTCTCGCGGGCTGTCGGCGTCGTGGCAGGTGGTGCAGGTCTCGACCTTCACCTCCAGGCTGTGCGGGTTGTGGCACGAGACGCAAGAGGCCACCGGGCGGGCATGGAAGAAGCGGCCCGAATAGGTCTTGCCCGGGTAATGCACACCGGCGCCGCCATAGCCGCCCAGCCAGCTGGCGGCGGCGGTGGCATAGTGCGGGTTGACGAAGCGCAGCTCGGCATCGGGGGTGTCTTCGGGTTTCGAGGCGGTGGCGGCCTCGACCGTGGCGCCCGCCGCGCGGCCCTGGTGACAGGTCATGCAGGCCGCTTCGACGCCGACCACCGGATGCACCACGCCCGAGGGCAGGGTGATCTCGGCGATCGAAGCCAGCCCGTCATTGTGGCAGGTCTCGCAGTCCACCACGCCGCCGGTGGGCAGCGGCGACTCGGGCAGGCCCGGCGCGCTGCCGTCCAGCCCGTGGAAGCTGCGGAAGCCCGCCCCCGCGTGACAGACCGAGCAGTTGGGCGGCACTTCGCCCTCTTCGTTCCAATGGGTGAAGGCCTCGGCGGTGGCATCGGCATGGCCGCCCTTCAGCCAGGCGGTGATCGCCGCGGTGTTCTGCTCGCCCAGGGATTTCGGCTCGAAGGGGCCTGCGTCGGGCAGCACGAAGGGCGTGATCGCGCCGTCGTTTTCGGTGGCGGTTGCGTCCTGGGCCTGGGCCGCCGATGTCCCCGTCAGGAAACAGGCGGCCAGCAGGGCGAGGACCGGTGAAACGGCGATGATTTTCCCACGCATTGGCTTATCCCGGCTTATGGCTATGAATTCGGCTATGGCCTGAATGATACCGTGGGATAGCCTCTGGGCAATGACGGGAATGTGAATGTGGCGAAAAAACACTCAAACAAACCTATGTCACAAAAGCCCTTTTTAATTTTCGGGCGGAATCGGCAGTGTTTTTGCAAAGTTGTGCTTTAGTCGGCATAGACCCCTTCCGAGGGTGAATTGACTGTGGAGGGAGAATGCTGTCGCAGCTGCTACAATCGGGATTGAACCTGGCGGTGCCTTCGGCGCCACTGGGCTCTGTTGCGGTGCGCGAGCATTGGACCGAAGAGGCCGCGATCGTGCCCGGGCATGGCGAGGCGCTGCGCCTGGACCTGCTGGTGCGCGAGGGCGAGGCGGTGGCCGGGGGCGCCCCGGTGGCGCGGTTGCGCGACCATCCCGAGATCGCCCTGGTGGCGCCGATGCCGGGCCGGGTGGCCAAGGTGCATCTGGGCCCGGGCCGACAGCTGCACGAGATCGTGCTGTTCCGCGATGCGGGCGGCGAGGTGCAGACCCATGACACCGCCGCCGCCACCGCGGGCGATGCCGCCGCGCTGCGCCGCCTGATGCAGGACAGCGGGCTGTGGCGCCAGCTGCGGGCGCGGCCCTTCGGCCATATGCCCGGACCTGCGGCGGTGCCCGCCGCAATCCTGGTCATGGCTGCCGATACCCGCCCCCTGGCCCCCGATCCCCTGGCCATGCTGGCGGGGCGGGGCGAAGACCTGATGCGCGGGCTGGCCGCCCTCGGCCATCTGACCGAGGGGCCGATCTACCTGTGCCAGCCGCGCGGCGCCGCCCTGGCCGGGCCCTGCGCGGTCGAGGGGCGCCTGCGGATCCTGCACAGCGGGCCGCGCCATCCCCAGGGGCTGGCGGGTCATGTGCTGCACCATCATCACCCGGCCTCGGTCGCGGCCCCGGTGTGGGACATCCATGCCGAGGACGTCGCCGATCTGGGCGCGCTGCTGGCCACCGGCCTGCGGCCCGCGCTGCGCACCGTTTCGGTCACCGGCCCGGCGCTGAGCGAGGCGCGTCTGCTGCGCTGCCAGGAGGGGGCGCATCTGGCGGGCCTGTGCCACGGGCTGACCCTGCCTGGCCCCCATGATCTGCTGTCTGGTTCGGCTCTGGATGGGCGGCGGGCGGTCTGGCTGGCCCCGCGCGACCGGCAGCTGTCGGTGCTGCCCCATCATCACGGGGCGCCCCGGGGCCACTGGTTCCGCGCCGCCCTCAGCCGCGCCGCGCGGCCGCTGCCGCTGATCCCGACGGCGGCGCTGGACCAGGCCCTGGGCGGCGCCTTGCCGGGGATGGCCCTGCTGCGGGCCCTGTCGGCGGGCGATGATGAGACATTGGACAAGCTGGGCGGGCTGACCCTGCTGGAAGAGGATCTGGCCCTGGCCGATTACGTCACCGGCGCCGAGCCGCGCCTGGCGGCGCTGTTGCGCGGCGCGCTGGACCGGATCGCGGCAGAGGAAGGGGAAGGGGCATGAGGATGCGCGGCCTGTGGGATCGTGAAACCGTGGCCCTGTTGTTGCTGGTGGCGTTGATGCCGCTGGCCCTGGCCTGGCTGTGGTACGGCGGCATCGCGGCGGCGGGGCGGCTGGCGCTGACCCTGCTGGTCTCGGGGCTGTGGCACCTGATCTTCATGATCGCCCGCGCCCAGCCCCCCAGTTTCGCGGGTGCCCTCAGCGCCCTGGCCGTGGCCATGCTGGCGCCCGAGGATCTGGGGCTGCTGCGGCTGGTGCTGGGCATCAGCTTTGGCATGGTCATGGGAGAGCTGGTCTTCGGGGGCTGGGGCCGCAACGTGGTGAACCCGGCCACGGTGACCCTGGCCTTCCTCGGCTTCGGCTTTCCCGCAGCACCCTGGCCCGATTTCGTGCTGCCGGTCGCCTGGGCGGCGATCCCGGCGGCGGGGCTGGGCGTGGCCCTGGGCGTCATGCCCGGGCGGGTGATCGCGGGCGCGGCGCTGGTCGCGGGCCTGAGCTGGGCACTGGCCGGGGGCACCTGGCCCGAGGGGCTGCCCGAGGTGCTGCCCGTGGCCTGGATCGGCCTGGTCCTGCTGGTCTGCGATCCGGTGGCCAGCCCCGCCACGCGCCCGGCGCGCTGGCTGGGCGGGGCCCTTTACGCCGCGCTGATCCTTCTGTTCGCCACCGGCTGGGAGGGCGGGGCGCCGGTGCAGATCACCGTTTCCGCCGCGCTTCTGGCCGCCCTGGCCGCCCCCATCCTGGACGAAGCCGCCATCGCGATCTGGCGCGCAAGACGCCAACGCGCCCTGGCGCCCAAGACGGAGACACACCTTGGCTGATCTCAATCCCTTCTCTGCCTGGCGCCGTCTGCTGGCCCTGCCGAACGAGAGCCGGACCAAGACCCTGCTGGTGGCCTTCCTGGTCTCGGCCTGCTGTGCCGTCATGGTCAGCGGCGCCACCGTCATCCTGCGCCCGATCCAGGCCGCCAACCGCGCGGCCGAGGAACAGGCGCGGCTGTCGGCGCTGGTGGCGGGCATCCCCGGCATGTCGGCCCTGCTGGAGCAGTCGGGCGGAGCGCTGTCGACGGTGGTCATCGACCTCGACGCGGGCCGCGCCGCCACCCAGATCACCCCGGCCACGCTGGACACCGCCCTGGCCGATACCGCCAACTGGACGGTGCTGGACCCGGGCGCCGACATCGCAGGCCTGGTACAGCGCCCCGACTACGCGCAGATCTACCTGCTGCGCAGCGACGGCGAGGTCTCGCTGCTGCTGCTGCCCTTCAGCGGGCAGGGCTATAACGGGCGGATCGACGGCATCCTGGCCCTGAAGGGCGACATGCACACCATCGCCGGGCTGACCATCACCGGCCAGTCGGAAACCCCGGGCCTCGGCGCCCGGATCGAGGAACCGGCCTGGCAGGCCTCCTTCAACGGGGTGCAGACCATGGATGCCACGGGCGAGGTCCGCTTTGCCGTGGCCAAGGGGCCGGCCTCGACCGAGTATGAGGTCGACGGCATCACCGGCGCCACCCGCACCTCTTCGGCCATGACGCGGATCATCCGCTTCTGGCTGGGCGAAGAGGGCTATGGCCCGCTGATCGAGGCCGTGCGGCGCGGGGAGTTCTGAGCCATGACCGCGCCGTCCCCCCTCTGGTCCACCTTCACCGATCCGCTGGTGCGGCAGAACCCGGTGACCTTGCAGATCCTGGGGATCTGCTCGGCCCTGGCGGTGACCACCTCGCTGCCCACGGCGCTGACCATGGCGGCCTCGCTGACCACGGTGCTGGTGCTGTCGGCGGGCGTCATCAGCCTGATCCGGCGGCATATCCCCGATACCATCCGGCTGATCGTGCAGATCGTCATCGTCGCCTCGTTGGTGATCGTCATCGACCAGCTGTTGCAAGCCTACCTGTTTGAAATCAGCCAAAGCCTGTCGGTCTTCGTCAGCCTGATCACCACCAACTGCCTGGTGCTGGGCCGCACCGAAAGCTTCGCCCGGCTGAACCCGCCGGGGCGCTCGATGGTGGACGCCCTTGGCAATGGCCTTGGTTATTCGCTGGTCCTGTGCCTGGTGGGCGCCCTGCGTGAGCTCTTCGGCGCGGGCAGCCTGATGGGCGTGCAGGTGCTGCCCCTGGCAGAGCAGGGCGGCTGGTTCACGCCGCTGGCGCTGATGCTGCTAGCGCCCTCGGCCTTCTTCCTGCTGGGCGGGCTGGTCTGGGCCATCCGCTCGATCTGGCCCGACCAGGCCGAGGCGCCCGACACGGTGCCGCCAGAGGTCGAGGAGGGCGCATGATGGCAGACCTCTGGTCCCTCTTCCTGTCGGCGGCCTTTGTCGAGAACCTGCCGCTGACCCTCTTCCTCGGGCTTTGCACCTTTCTGGCCCTGTCGAAACGGCCCGAAACCGCCGTGGGGCTGGGGATCGCCATGATCGCGGTCATGGGCGTCACCACGCCGCTGAACCAGGTGATCTATCACGCGCTGCTGGCGCCGGGCGCCTGGGCCTGGGCGGGCTACCCCGAGATCGACCTCTCCTACCTCAGCCTGGTGGCCTTCATCGGCGTCATCGCGGCCATCGTGCAACTGCTGGAAATGCTGCTCGACCGTTTCCTGCCCAAGGTCCACGCGGCCTTCGGGGTCTTCCTGCCGCTGCTGACGGTGCAATGCGCCATCCTGGCGGGCAGCCTCTTCATGGTGGAACGCAACTATGACCTAGCCGAAAGCTTTGTCTTCGGGATCGGCGGCGGCACGGGTTTTGCCATCTCGGTCATCACCCTGTCGGCGATCCGCGCGCGTCTGGCCTATGCGGACCTGCCCGCAGGGCTGCGGGGCCTGGGCATCACCTTCATCCTGGCCGGGCTGATGTCGCTTGGCTTTTCCTCCTTCGCACAGATGGCCGCGCAATGACCGACGAGATCCTGCTTGCCTCTCTGATCGTTGTCCTGCTGGTGGTGGGGCTGACCCTGGGCCTGCTGCTGGCGCGGCGCAAGCTGGTGCCGCAGGGGGGGCTGACCGTCACGGTCAACGGCATCAAGGAGATCGAGGCGCAGCGCAGCGACCGCCTGCTGGGGGTGCTGCACGGGGCGGGCATCGGCATTCCGGCGGGCTGTGGCGGTTCGGGCACCTGTGGCCTTTGCCGCGTGGTGGTCGCGGGCGAGGGCGCGGGCGAGGCGGGCGCCACCGAACGCGGCATCCTGTCGGCGGCGGAACGCAAGGCGGGCAAGCGGCTGGCCTGCCAGACGCAGCTGCGCGGGTCTTGCGAGGTGACGATCCCCGACGAGTTCCTGTCGGGCGGCGGTGGCTTTGACTGCACCGTCGTGTCGAACCGAATGATGGCGCCGCTGATCCGCGAACTGGTGCTGGAGCTGCCCAAGGGCCACGACTTCAACTTCCGCGCCGGGGGCTTCATGCAGCTGAACGCCCCGGCCTACCGCCTGAACTTCGCCGATATGCCGGTGGATGAGACCTTCCGCGCCGCCTGGCATCAGGCCCGTTGGGACAGTCTGACGTCCGAGACCACCGGTCAGGTGACCCGCGCCTATTCCATCGCCTCGCGTCCCGAAGATACCGCCGCGGGCCCGCGTGGTCTTCAACATTCGCCTGGCCGTACCACCTGCGGGCCGCGAGGAAGAGATCCCGCCGGGCCAGGTCTCGTCCTGGCTTTTTCGCGCGCCAGCCGGGGGACGTGGTCGAGGTCTCGGGGCCGTTTGGCGAGATCCATGTGCAGGACACCGCCTCGGACATGGTCTTCATCGGCGGCGGTGTCGGCATGGCGCCGCTGCGCGCGATGATCCACGAACAGATCGGGGCAGGCACCCCCCGTAAGATGCGCTATTTCTACGGCGCCCGCTCGGTGGCCGATCTCTTCTACGTCGACGAGTTCGACGCCATCGCCGCCGCGCACCCCAATTTCGCCTGGACCCCCGCCCTGTCGGATCCGGCCCCGGGCGACCGCTGGACGGGGGCGACGGGCTTCATCCACGAGACGGTGATGCGCGCCATGCAGGGCCATCACGCGCCCGAGGATTGCGAATACTACCTCTGCGGCCCGCCGGTGATGATCTCGGCCGTGCTGGCCACGCTGGAACGGCTCGGGGTCGAGCCGGGCAATATCTACAAGGACGATTTCGGAGCCTGAGCCATGCAAAGCGACTTCTCGAAACGACCGACCCGCCGTGCCCTTCTGGGCGCCGCCGCCGCCACGCTGGCCCTGCCGGGGGTGTTGCGGGCGGGAACCCGGGCGGTCGAGACCCTGACCGGCCCGGCCTTCGGCACCGTCTGGCAGGTGACGCTGCCCGCAGGCCAGGGGATCGACGCCCTGCGCGCCCCGATCCTGGCCCTGCTGGCCCAGGTGGACGCGCAGATGTCGCCCTGGCGCGCCGACAGCGACATCAGCCGCTTCAACGCCGCAGGTCCCGGCGCCTGCGCGCTGCCTGCCGAGGCGCTGGCGGTGACCGGCGCGGCGCTGGCCCTGGCCAGGCAAAGTGACGGGCATTTCGACCCCACGGTCGGCCCGCAGGTGGCCCGCTGGGGCTTTGGCCCCATTGCGGGCGCGGGCGCGCCCGACTGGCAGGGGCTGACGCTGGACGAGGGCGCGGTGATCAAGGCCCGCGCCGGGCTGACGCTGGATCTGTGCGGCATCGCCAAGGGCCATGCGCTGGACCGCATGGCGGCGCTGTTGCGGGCGGCGGGGCATCGCGATTTCCTGATCGACCTGGGCGGCGAACTGCTGGCCCGGGGGCAGCATCCCGAGGGCCGCGCCTGGCAGGTGGCGGTCGAGGATCCGCGCCCCGACGCCCCCGGTCTGGCCGGTGTGCTGGCGCTGACGGGGGCCGTAGCCACCTCGGGGCTGAAGGCGCAAAGCTATACGCTGGACGGCGCGCGCTATGGTCATATCATTGACCCCGCCACCGGTGCGCCGGTGGCCACGGGGCTGCTGTCGGTCTCGGTGCTGGGCGCCTCGGCCATGCAGGCGGATGGCTGGGCCACGGCTTTGTTCGCCGCAGGCGCCGAAGGCCCCGCGCTGGCCCGCCGCGCGGGCCTCGACGCGCTTTTCCTCAGCGCCGGGGCCGGGGGGCTGGACCGCCAGACCACCGGCGCCTTCGCGCAGCATCTGAAAGGGGCCTGAGATGGAGCTTTTCCTCGTCCTCGCCATCTTCCTACTGGCCGCTGGCGGCCTGGCCCTGGGCCTGGTCTTCGGGCGCGATCCCGTCCAGACCTCCTGCGGGGGCGCCGCGAAATGCGGCAAGGCTTGCGAGATCTGCCCCAACCGGGCCGCTGCCGAAGGGGGCGAGGCATGAGCACCGAGGCCCGCGTTTCCGTCATCATGCAGACCGACTGGGTCGAGGTGACCCCCGACATGCCCATTCGCCGCGCCGCCGCCCTGCTGGTCGAGGGCCGCGCCGCCGCCGCCGTGGTGGTGGATCAGGACGGGCTGTTGACCGGCATCCTCAGCCAGAAGGATTGCTTCAAACCCGCGCTTTACGCCTCTTATTACCAAGAGTGGAAGGGCCGGGTCGAAGACAGCATGAGCCGCGCCCCCATGACCTGCAACGCCGAGGATGACCTGATCACCGCCGCCGAGGCCTTTTCCAATTCGCCGCACCGGGTCTTTCCGGTGGTCGAGGAAGGGCGCGTGGTGGGGATGCTGCGCCGCTCGGATGTGCTGGGCGCGCTGATGGACATGGGCTAGGGCGCTTTGCGCCTTGCCCGGCCCGGCACGATCGGATAGCCCGGCAAGCTCTTCCGATGCAGGAGCCACCCAGATGTCCGCCCCCGATCCCGTTCTTGCCATCGACTTTGGCACCTCCAACTCTGCCGCGGCGGTGATGCAGGGCGGCCAGCTGCGCCGCATCGCCATCGAGGCGGGCGAGGGAAACCCTGCCCACGGCGGTCTTCTTCGAAACCGACACCGGGCGGATGCGCATCGGCTCTGCCGCCGCCGAGGCGCTGATCGCGGGCGATGAGGGGCGCTATATGCGGGCGCTGAAATCGGTGCTGGGCACCGGGCTTTTCCACGAAAAGCGCCTGATCGGCGGCAAGCGGCGGACCCTGGCCGAGATCGTCACGGCCTTCCTGGTGGCGGTGAAGACCCGCGCCGAGGCCGAGACCGGCAGACCTTCACCCGCGCCCTGTCGGCCGCCCGGTGCATTCCACAGCAACGATCCCGAACGCGACGCCCGCGCCGAGGCCGACCTGCGCGGCTGCTATGCCGAGGCCGGGTTCGCCGAGGTCCGCTTCATGTTCGAACCCGAGGCCGCGGCCCTGGCCAGCCTGGGCGACGGCCACCCGGGCGAGGTGGGGCTGATCGTCGACATCGGCGGCGGCACCTCCGACTTCACCCTGTTCCGGGCCGAGGGCAACGGCATCGGCATCATCGCCAGCCACGGCATCCGCCTGGGCGGCACCGACTTTGACCACGCGGTCTCGATGACCCATGCCATGCCCGAACTGGGCCTGGGCGGAGAGCTGCGCCGCACCTTCGGCGAGGGCCTTCTGCCGGTGCCGAAACCCATCTATGTGGACCTGGCGACCTGGGCCAAGATCCCCTTCCTTTACACCCCCGAGACCGCCCGCGCCGTGGCCGACATGCAGGCCCACGCGGTGGATCCCACGCGGATGGACCGGCTGGCGGTGGTGATCGAGGACCAGTTGGGCCACGAGCTGGCCTTCGCGGTGGAGCGCGGCAAGATCGGCGCCAATGGCCCCGAGGGGGCCGGCAGATCGACATGGGGATGGTGGAACGAGGCCTCAGGGTGCGTACCACCGCCGGGTCGGTCAACGCGCGCTGGGTTTCCCCGAAGGCGGCCGCGAAGGCGTATTGATGCAGTTACAGACCCTGTCGGCCTTCTTTTACTGGTTCGGTCTTGATATGTTTGGTGGCTTGCCACTTTATATTTCCAATAAGGGCGAAACCCTGCCGAGATCTACCGATGTGGAGACCTTCGAATTCATCGAAAAGCTGCTTATAGAAGCGCTGCCCCAGTTACCGAAGAAAACGACCCTTGGTGCCCAGGAGACAGGGGCCATTAACCAGGCCGCTGCCGCTTTGCTGTTGGCCCGGCTATACTTCAATGCAGAATCATATATCCGCCAAGACAAATACGCTGAATGTGCAGCCATCTGCCAGGATATTATTGATGGAAAATATGGCACCTATAAACTTGAAGACGACTGGACAAACATCTTTGGTTTCAACAACGACCGCTCTACCGAGATCATCTGGTCTGTTCCAAGCCAGTATGCCATCAGCGAACGCAGCGTAGGACCCCATTCAAACCATTATGGCATGGGCGAATATTGGGACAATGGGACAATCGGTAGCCGCAACAACGGCTATTGCCTGGTACCCTCGCTTGACGTTGAGGGCAAATCTTATCTTCACGGCACCGACGACCCCAGTTCCAAAGGAACCCATCGTTTAGGCAGCCCCTTTGCCAAATTTCATGCTCAAGATGTGCGCAAACAATTACGGGCATATGAAGGCGGTGGCAAATGGCGCGGCATGTTTTACTTTGGCAAAATGGTCAACCCTGTTACCGGAGATGTATGCCACGGAGGTAACCGTGAAATTACGCCGACGGATACATTGGTACTGGTTGACCAGATCGCCCGCCTCATCCCAAAACCTGGATCAGAGGGTGACCATCACAAGGAAGGGGCCCGGTGGGGCGAAGAAAATTCGGGCATTCGTTTGGCTAAGTTTTCGCCTATCCCATGGGTTTCTGAGTTAAGCCAAAGGGGCAATCCCGACATCCCTGTTTTCCGTCTGGCCGAAGCGTATTACATGCTGGCCGAGTGTAAGCTACGTGCAGGCGATGGGGCTACTGCCGCCACGCTTATCAACACGGTTCGCAAACGCTACTTTACAACAGCAGATCCAGACCCCGTTACCGGGGCCAACCTCGACGAATGGCGTATGCTGGATGAATGGATGATCGAATTTATTGGTGAAGGGCGCCGCCGGACCGACTTGGTGCGCTGGGACAAATATACCACGGAGTCGTGGTGGGACCATCCCGCCGATGGCACGGCCAAAGCGCATTTCAACCGCTTCCCTATTCCCGAACAGGCCATTGCCAGCAACCAATTGATAGAGCAAGATCCGGCTTATCAATAAGAAATACTTACCCAATTGAAAAAAGGCCATCCGAATTCTCGGATGGCCTTTTTTATATTCCTTAACCCTTCACAATGCCGTTTTTTGATATATTGGCAACAATTGTGTCATCTCATATGTCGTGTGTCGTCCATACCTTATGTGGGAGAACATCTCTCCCTTATGCGGTATGCCAACCGTACCTTATGTGACATACGATGATACCTTAAGCTTACAGGCTTGGGTCAAAGGTGCCTTTCCAGTTTTCGTTTTGTTCGATATTGCTGTTCAACCCGATCGGTTCCTGCTGAACTGGGGGGAAATAGTATTTGTCAGGTACCGACCTTACTTTTATGCCGGTGAAAGTCGAGTTCTGGAGCACGAACAGACTCCCCAAAAATAAGGTGGGAAAACATCACTGTTCTCTGGTACTCACCAGCCAATTTCAAGTGATGCTCTAAAAGAAAAATCACCGGGTAACAGAACGGCTCCCGGTGATTAAAGGCAGGACATTGGTCCAGTTGGCTAGTGTAGGGTTAAGCGGACTCACTAATAGCCCGGGTTTTGCATGGCCCCTTTCTCTTCCGCCGTCAATGCCCTTCCGGCTATCTTAATGCCGTCAAGGAATGATTGAGGGATGGGCCGCAGCAGGAATTTGCCTGTTGCACGGTCCGATTCTAGCTGCGGGGCAGCATTGTCGGTGTTATACGGAATTGCCCTGGCATGCAGTGTTTTGGTGCGTGAAAGGTCTTCCCAGCGCACAAATTCCCCCATCAGCTCCCTTGAACGTTCATTGAGTATGAAATGCAAAAACTTCTGTTCTTTGGTTGCTGCACCAAAGACGGAATAAGGAATACCGGCATCGGTGTCAGCGTCAAAATAAGCCCCGGTGATTTCCATCGCTGTCTTTGTAGAAGCTGTTGTCCCGTCCGCGATCCCGGTTGATTCGTAATAGGTGCCACCGGCATAATACAGATTGCTGCTATTGGGGTTCCGGGTTTCGCCTTCGGCGTAGCCAGCCCTTTCGCGCAGGATATTGATGTACTGAACGGCCTGTTCATACGCCTGCTTGCGCCCATAAGCCTCGGCTACGATCAGGTAAGTCTCACCAATACGTGCCAGGTACCCGTCGCGAACGCCGCTGGTCGCATTGGCATTTCCGATGCGGTGGGGGTCCAGGTATTTGTTAAGCCCGGCAAATTGCGTGGTCGTCAGCGAAGTGGCGGCTGCGCCGTCGCCGGCATCGTAATACCTTAGCCAATAGTTGGGGTAGGTACTTGCTTTATGCGACCGGTCAAACCGATGATAATCACTGCTGTTATTGATGATGATTTTAATCGCTGGTGTTTCTCCAACGATATAGGTCTGCGTATGGCCTTCAGGGTCCACGCCTGTTCCGGCAGAAGTGCTTCGGTACAGTGTCCGGAACGATTTCCAGAAACGGGAGTCGTTGACGCGGTCAAAGACGTCATAGGCATAACTCGTTGGGCGTAACCGTTGATACGGGCGACCGTACTCCATGACCCTTGACATGCCCGGAATATTGTTTTCATACCGGGGCAGGTAGTACAAATGGGTCCGGTTGCCCAACCGGTCAAACTTCTCAGAATCGTTGGAATACTGGGCTGCCAGAATAATCTCGCTGCTTCGTTCGGCATTCCCGTCGGGTCCTTCTTCCGGGTAATTCCAGAAATCAGAATAATCAGGAGCCAGTTGGCGGTCAGTACCCTCATCCTGGTTGATGACCATCAACCCATATTTAACCGCGTTGTCCAGGTCATTGTTTTGGGTAATTTCAGCAAACCGTTCGCTGGCCCTGAACAGGTAGGCTTTGGCTAAAAAATGCCAGGCCGCAGCTTTCGAGATTCTGCCATCACCGGTGGTTGCCGGCAATAAGTCAGCCGCTTTTTGCAGATCGCTGATTATCTGTTCAAATACCTCGGCTTCGGTATTACGGGTAAACTCATATTCTACCTCATCTGACGGTTCCAGCTTGAGCGGTACTCCACCGTACTGGTTCAGCAAGCGAAAATACAGGAAGCCCCTGATAAAACAGGCGCTGCCAATGTACTTGTCCTGTTTTTCACCTTCCTCCAAAACAGTTGCGGCTTTTTCCAGCAGCGTGTTGGCCGTATTGATATGGCCATACAATGAATTGAACCAGGTGGTGAGCCCCGAAAAATAAGTTTTTGGGTCCACTGCGGTAATGTTGGAGTAGTCATTCATCCAACGGTAGTCGGTACCCCCTCCCACCTGGAACTCGTCTGTGCCATAGTTGGTCATGGTGTAGGCGTGCTCTTCGCCGTAAAAGAACCTCAGCGACTGGTACAAGGCCACCTCCAGCGCGTCAACTCCTTCTTCTGTGTCAAAGTAGGCGGTTGTGATCTGGCTGACCATCTCTTCTTCCAGTAAATCATTGCAGGAAACCACCATCAGGCACATAGCCATGGTCAGTAAGGTATAGTAAATTAGTTTTATATGCTTATTCATGGTAATTGTTTTTACGTGTTAAAAAGATAGTGACAAGCCAACAACCCAGCTTTTGGTGGAGATGGATGAACGCAGGTCGCCATCCATAAAGTTGCTGGCCGAATAGATGAGGAAGGGGTTCATGGCCTGAACATAGATTCTGGCATTCGCTATGCCATAGCTGTTGGATAGTTGTCCCGGAAGCTTGTAGCCAAGACTGATGTTCCTCATTTTGATGAATGCCCCGTCCTGGTAATTCATTGAACTGTAGTAAAGCGGTTGTCCCCCGTTGTTGTAATCGGCTACAGGGTAAGCGTTGGTTGGGTTGTCGGCCGTCCAGTAATCAATATCCCGGCTTTGGTAGAGGCCCTGCATGTCGGCGGCGCCACCATCCATAATGAACCCCCATCGGGCATAGATGAAAAAAGTGAGCTCAAAATTGCGGTAACTGAATGTATTGCTTAAGCCGCCTGTCCATTTTGGCGTGTATTGACCAATGATCACGCGGTCTTCGTTGGCATCGATAAGGTAATCTCCGTTTACATCGCGCACCCGGATATCACCCGCCTTATACGTGTGGTCGTTGGCGTTGAACTTTTCCATCTCCTCCGCATCTGCCTGTTGCCAGATCCCAATCTTGTCGTAATCGTATGCCACATTTATCGGTTCACCAATAAACCACAGGTTATTCACATCGTCTTCTTTTCCATTGGACAGTTCAACAATTTCTTCCCTGTTGGTGGAGAATACCAGGTCACTGGTCCATGAAAATTCATGCCGCGACACGTTCCGGGTGTGCAAGGTAATGTCCAGGCCCCGGTTGCTGGTTCTTCCCACATTGGCATAGGTGGTGGTATAACCTGTAAGGGCCGGTATGGACATGTTCATCAGCAAATCTTTTGTTTTGGACGTGTAAAAATCAATCGCCCCGGAAATCATTCCTTTGTGGATTGAAAAATCGATCCCAAGGTTGGTCTGGGTGGTTTTTTCCCATCCCAGTTGCTTATTGGCCATGGAGGGCGGGCTCGAAAGCAGATAATCCGAGGCATAGTAGCCCGACTCATACGCACTCCCAAAGGGATAGAAAATATGGGCCAGTCCTCCTTGTGTGGCGTAGGCCGATACGGCGGCGTTGCCGGTCGTACCTGTTCCCAGCCGCAATTTTAACTGGTCAAGCCACCCATATCCATCCATAAACCCTTCCTGATCCATTCTCCAGGCCAATGCTACCGATGGGAAAAAGTCCCACTGGTTACCTTCTGCCAGTTGCGAGGCGCCATCCCACCGGGCCGAGGCTGTCAGCAGGTACTTGTCGGCATAGCTGTAGTTGATCCTGGCCATGTACGACAACATACTGGTCTCGCTGTACGAAGATCCTTTCGATGTCAGGTCGTTCAGCCCAAAGGCGTACCATTTCTGGCTGTCCCATTCCATATCCTGGGTTGTCATGGAATACTCCTCGTACTGCAGCTGGCTGGACGACTGAAGCAGGGTGACCCCGAGCTGATGTTCACCGGCAAAACTACGGTCGTAGTAAACTAGGTTGTCGAGGGTATAGGCCAGGTTGCGTGTGGGTACGGCACGCGCATAATTGACACCGGTGCCGGTGCCCTGCAAGATGGAGGAACCGCTACGGAAAATCCCTTGCCGGTATTGCCGGAAATCGGGACCGAAATTGACCCGGTACTTCAGCCCTTCAGCAAACTTGATTTCGGCAAACAGGCTGCCCAACACCCGTAATGTTTGCCGCTCGTCGATCACGTTTTTATGTTCTTCAACCGGATTCACCACGTTGGTAAAGGCGCCGGGCAGGTAAATCCATTCTCCCTCTTCGGTATACGGCAAGGCATGGGGGTACATGCCCATGGCGGACTGGTAGATGCCATTGGCCGCGCGCGAACCGGACCCCGCATAGCCATAGTTCTGTACCGACCAGCTCCCGGTAATGTTGGCTCCCATCCGAAACCAGTCGGAGGCCTGAACCTCTACGCCGGTTTTGACCGAATACCTTTCATAATCCTGTCCCTTGTTGGTCCCTTCCTGCTGCAGGTAGCCAAAAGAGCCGTAAGCCTGCATTTGCCGGGTGCCACCGCTCACGCTCAGCGTATGCTCATGTGTGATCCCGGTGCGGGTAACCATCGACCCCCAATCCGTGGTCGGCACCTGGCTGCCATCCCAGCTGCCATCGTTCCAGCCTTTGGTAAGGTTGCCCCAGGCCGTTGGGTCGCCGGCCCCGTCAAAAATGCGGTAGTCATCGTCGTAGGTAGGGGTTTCGGGGTAGAGCCCTGCGGTACGGTAGGCATTTCTCCGGTACTCGATATAGGTGGCGGCATCCATGTATTCGGCACGGTCATGCAGCTGGCTAATGGTAACACTGCTGTTGTAACTGAGGCTTACCTTACCGTCGTGCCCTTTTTTGGTGGTTACCAGCACCACGCCGTTGGCTCCCCTGGAACCATAGATGGCGGTGGCCGACGCATCTTTCAAAATATCGACAGATTCGATGTCCTGCGGGTTGAGCGCGTCGATGCCACCAGCCGACAGCGGGATGCCGTCAACCACGTACAAGGGGTTGTTGCTGGCGCTAAGCGAACGGTTGCCGCGAATGAGCACCGAGCCTACTGTTCCGGGGCGATCGGTAGATACCACATCCACTCCGGCCGCGCGTCCCTGGATACCCTGGATGGCATTGGCAACGGGCATGGCACTCAATTCCTTCGAGCCTACGCTCACCACTGCGCCGGTAACGTCGCTCCGTTTCTGTACGCCATAGCCCACGGCCACCACCTCCTCCAGTCCAATGGTTGCTTCGGCCAGCACCACATCAAGGCGCGTTCTGCCGGCCACCGGCAGCTCTTGTGTTTCCATCCCCACAAACGAAAACACCAGCGTGGCGTCATCAGGAACATCGGGTACTGTGTAGCTTCCGTCGGCGCCGGTAATAACGCCCGACATCGTTCCACGAACAACAATCGTAACACCCGGCAAAGGCTGGCCCTGCTGGTCGGTTACCTTACCACTAATGGTGCGGCGGTCTTGCTGCACCCCCTCCGGGCTTGCCCCGGAATCTCCGGCGCGTATAACTGGCGTATCGGCAGCCTCCGCCAGGAAGCCCGGGTTCATCAACAGGAATAAGCACAAGGTTATTCCATAAATACACATTCGTTTTTTTCGCGTTTTCTTCATTTTTCAATTGATTTTAGTTGGTAATTAATTATTGATTAGCCCTTCGAAAAAGGCAGTAATTCAGACTGAACACAAAGCCACAAAGACGACAAGACACGAACGCACGAACGCACGAATTCGTTATCTGACAAATGTTCGCCCCCTCGCACCCTCGTGAGTTCTCCCCCTCTCACCCTCGTGACTTCGTTCCTTCCGGTCCGGAGAAGGCATACCACGCCCCTAAAGCAGAAAATTGGATTCATACTTTTACAATTTTTTAGATTGTTTGGATTGGTGTTTTCCCACAAGCTTCAGGGCTTTTCGAAACCTTAAAGCTTTACAGGCGAGGATTATTCATGTGATCCCTGTTTTCAGGGGGCCCGTTGGGGAATGGAATAAAGGCGCTTTAGGTATGGCATGACACTGGTTTTTTGTGTTAGAAATTAATACGCTTATTTTCTGAACAGTCTCTCGTTTTGTATGGGAAACAATACAATGGCAACTCCCGGCAAAGGCAATCCTTGTGCATCGGTTACCCTGCCGCTATGATGGTCCACCGGCGCGAGCTCCGACTTCCTGGGAGCACTATTGCAAAGCCCTTAAAGCGATACGCTTGGAGCAAACTCCAGAGCCATGAAAATTTTGCATACCCAATCAAAGAGATTTTAAAACGTTTTTCATAACTTTGAAATGCTTTTGCGTAACATAAAAGTGAAAAACTAGCTATAATCATCTTCCTGCGGTCCCTGTGTACGCCAATACATTGCCGGAACCGCAGGAGATTTTTTTAGCTCCGGGCTTTTTTTATGGCCGGATAGTTCGGTTTAGTACAGTTGCTTTTAACTCATAGGCAAATGGGTTTTTAAAATTTGATAAGCAAATATATAATCATTTGAGTATATAATCAAACTTTTTACTTAAAAAAGTATCAAATGACAATAAATAATAGATTGATAGAAGTAATGAATGCTTTTGGGCTTAACAAGAATCAATTTGCCGTAAGACTCAATGTGCATCCTACAGTCGTGCATAACATCGTTGGCGATAAGGGAAGGGGAAATAAGCCAAGTTTCGATTTTATTTCAAAAGTCATGTATTCATTTGATAGTATCAATGGACATTGGCTACTGACGGGAAAGGGAAATATGCTCCTTGAAAAGAAAGACAGCCAAGCTCCAGATGAGCTCCCGGTTACTTCAGACAAGACCGCTCTTGAAATGATTCGTGATCTCTCTGCTGAAAATGCATTGTTAAGGAGGGAGATTGAGGAGTTGAAAAGGAAAAGATAAGACGAAATTTTCAGGCATCAGGCCGCATACCCCGAGCTGGTTAGGATATGTCGAAGGCTCGCGGCCTCTTAGCCGGGGATTTTTAATCACCAAAAGGAAACCAGTCTATGTGGATAATCCGGGGTAAGCTGGCCCCCCACGCCCGGCGATTGGTAAGCAATCGGCGCGGTACACGTCACAAAACAGCATGAGTTCATTGCTGTTTAAAAAAGGGTTGGCTTTTGGGTTTTCCGAAAGAAGCCTGGCAATCCGGTATACATAATGGAATATACTTACACACGTGCGGACGTAAATCTCCATAAGTATGCACGTAAATTTCCACACTTATGGAAGTGAACCTGCACACGTATGCAAGCACTGCTTACACACGTGCGCAGGTTTAGCTGCAGACGTGCGCAGATTTGGCTAAGCACGGGTGCAGGCTTTGCCCGCACAATTGTTCTGCAAATGGTGAATCTTCTCCGCTTATTTTGAATGAAACTAAATTATGCCCGATTGACTGATTTGTACTGTATAATTACATAACTTGTGGGACTGAAATAAAAACCGGCATTTTGACACCAATAAAGAAAATCAAGCTAAGCCAGATTATACACAATGGACAACCGGTTGTACAACTTCTGTTTGACTTCGATGCGGAATTGGCTGCGGCAGTTAAACAACTGGAGGGCTGCAAGTGGAGCCAGACTATGAAAAGCTGGTATATCCCGAAGAAGCAATTTGATTTGCACCGTTTTTTTGAAGCATTCCGCGGGAAGGCCTGGGTGGACTATTCGGGGGTGAAGGCTACTGCGACCGATGCCGGTCATGATACTAAAGCTGGCAAGGTGAATACAGGTAAGCAGGCAAAAGTTGAACTTCCTGAAGGCTACCGGGAGATACTGGAGCAGAAGCGATACAGCACGAATACGCAAAAGATTTACATCAGCTATATGCGCGATTTCGCAACCATGTTCCGGAAATATGATTTGAAGGAGGTTACGAAAGATCAGATTAGCAGATATATTCTGTGGCTAATTCGCGAAAAAGGAATTTCAGCCAGCCAACAAAACCAGCGGATCAACGCCATCAAATTCTATTATGAGAAAGTGTTGGGAAGAACAAAGGAATACTATGATATTGAGCGCCCCCGCAAAGGCCGTCATTTACCCGAGGTATTGAGCAAAGAGGAAATAAAGGCAATGTTGGACGTGGCGGAAAATAAAAAACATAAATGTTTGATCGCCATAATTTATACTTGCGGGCTACGCAGATCGGAAGCAATAAATTTGAAGTTAGAGGATATTGATTCGAAGCGGATGATGATTCGGATCAGAGGAGCCAAGGGCGATAAGGACCGATATGTTAGTTTTCCGCACAGCCTACTTGCGATGCTCCGGGATTATCACTCTGAATTCTCAACCCGTACCTACTTATTTGAAGGCCAGAAAGGAGGCACTTACAGTCCCGAATCGGTTTGGAGAGTCATCAAACAAGTTGCAAGAAGCGCAGGTATCCGCAGGCGGGTTTACCCACACATTTTACGACACAGCTTTGCAACCCACCATATTGAACAAGGCATTGACATTCGCTACATCTAGGAATGGATGGGGCACGAAAGCATTAAAACAACCCAACAATATACTCATGTAACGAACGGACAATTCAAATTTAAAAACTTATTGGATGACTTATTGTAATTCAAAAATATTAGCTTTACTACCCCTGTTGAACAGGGAATTAACAGCCCGTACAATAGTGGAATATATGTACTTGTACATATACTAGAACGTTATAGCCAATTTGAAGTCGATGACAAATAGATTCAATAAAAGCATAAAATTTTTACTCTTTAGTCTTCATGAGGCTAGAAAAAAGCCATTTGAAAACATTAATAAGTGGCTAATCCTTCAGGAGCACTTAATTAAGAAAATTATATATGTTGAGAACCAAATTAGAAAACTAAAATCTCAAAAAAAGGAAATAAACCGACAAAGAAAGAATCCCAAAAAGAAGATTTCAAAGGAAGTATCGAAAGAGTTAAAACATACACTTGACCAAATTGACTCAAAAATTAATGATTACCATAGAGTTATTGAAATTTATGAAAGCATTGGTGACGGGATAGCCTTTACATTTATATGTAAGTTTGATATTAAACCTCAAAACTTTAAGGAATCACCTGGGTTTATCTCCGGCAAATCAGGTTTAATTAATGAGCGAAAGTTTTTAAAATATGCTTTTACTAATAATGTAATTGCCATATTTAATGACATCACATCTGTATTAAAATATGCTGATATAACCTTAATAACTAAGGATGGTTTTAAAGCTATTGAAGTCAAAACCAGTTTAAATACAAACCAAAGAACAAAAAGACAAGAAGAAAAAGCGGAACGTTTATATCGTTATTTGGAAGAAGATATTGTACAAGGACTATATTCAAAGGATAACGTATTTCAAAGGGTTGAAATCGGTAATGAAGTCAGCTATGTTAATCAGTTTAATGAGTTAATCAATAAAACAAATTATAAAGGGATTACATCATCTTGTTTTGAAAAAGGAATGTTATGCATTGTTGCTTATAATTTATTTGATAAGAAGGTTCTTAATGAAATTGTTTCAAAATCAAATTTTCAAGAGGCTATTCCTTTTCATCTAAATATGAATAAATTTTCCGGTTTAGGTTATTATCCATTTTCATTAAGCTTCGAAAAACCCGAATACTATGTAGATTTTTTAAATGGAAAACTAAACATCATGATGCTTATTGATTTTAAAGCTATCAAAGAAATTGCTATGAATGAAGGTCTAGAGACATCCATATCACAAGAAGAAGAATGGGCTTTTGATTTTAAGAATATTAGTAATGATTTTCCAGTAAAAATGTTCAAAATGTCTGTTCACTTTTTTCATAGGTCTTTCATGGAATTCACTTCAATTGAATGGTTGGTGAAAAATTCAATTCAACAATTTATGAATGCAAATAAAAACAAGAAATATGAAAACCTTTAAATTCCTAATATTGGCGGCTCTTATTCTTCAATTGCTTGCATGTAATGAATTGAGATATAGAAAGAATAATACATCCATGACAGAAATAGAAGTGCTGACAGATTCAATACAAGTACTTACTGAGAAAAATAAAATTCTCAGGAATGATTATGACAAACTTAAATCAGAAGCTGCTTTACTAAAAAAGAAAGATGAGATTTATAACGAGGACTTTTTGTCTTTTATAATTAATTTCTCGGAAAATGAAGTTTTTCAAAAGGATAGAATAATTTTCCCGATAACAATTGAAGAAGCCTTTATAGGTTTTAATGATACTACTTACATCATAACCAGTGAAAAATGGGATACTCAAAAATATAAATTCCACCCTGAAGGTTTTAATATTTACGACAATGAAGAAATAGAATTGAGAAAGTCTAATTATAGAGTTTTAAGATGGTTTGGAATTGAGTCTTGTGGTGATTTACGATTCTATTTTAAAGGGAAAAATGGGAAATGGTTTTTGTATAAAATAAGTCATAATGGATAATAAAAAATTAAAAAACTGGCTATAACAATTAGCCTCTAATCAAGCGTTGCTTGCATACGCTTTGCATTGGAGGCTGTGTTGAACTAAACATGTCCTGCTTGCAACTACTTGCCGATTAGTTGTTTGGGTATAGTGTTTTCAATCCGTTTTTTGGGATTCCCCCGATGCGTATTTTTCGGGTTTCCGTGATGCGAAGTTTGGTTTTATGCAGAAGAAACCGGTATGCGCCGGAGTAAACCAGCAGGTTTAGCGATGTTTCTGAACAAGGCCTGCCTGTTTTAACACCGGTTCTTTGATTATGGACACAGCTTTCCCGTTTACGCCTTTGGCGCATCAATTTAAATCGTACAATGACAGGCATTATCACATTCCTGACAATACATTGACGGGCGGCGCGCGCTCTTTGGGATAGGTTTCCAGCAATTGCAGTTCTCCCCCGCAGTCGCGGCATTTTAGCAGGGACCGCGGGCCAAAACGCAAGGCCAATATCTGCGCCCGCGAAAGTGGTGTTGTCCGCAGCAGCCCTACCCCAAGGTTTTCCCGGATAGCCGAAAGGCTTTGCTTTTTGTTTCGTGAACTCAAAAACCCCAAATGACGGATCCGCCTGAAGTAAGGCGGGACGATGTGATCCAGAAAGCGTTTCAGGAACGCTACCCCGGGGATGGTTTCGGTTTTCTTTTGGTAGCCGTTTTTGCGGTCGCACCAACTAAAGGTAACCTGGCCCCCGGTTACATTCAATATCCGCGCATTGGAGATGGCCACCCGGTGGGTATACCTTCCCAGGTATTCCACCACACTTTCCGGTGAGCCAAAAGCCTGTTTGGCATACACCACCCAGGGCTTTTTGATCAAATCGCGCGGCACCTGCTTTTTGATCTTGCCCTGCCGTTTCAGCCTGCGCAGTTTCTTTGCAAACCGGGCACTGAACACTTCCGACATTTGCCTGACATCGAACAAAAAGTTGCCATCCTGTTTGCTGCTTTTCCACCTGCCGTTTTTATCTATGCCACCTGCCGGAACAATCAAATGCACATGCGGATGGAACCTGAGCTGCTGGTCCCAGGTGTGTAGAATTGCAATAGCCCCGGGCTGTGCGCCGAGCAGCTTGGGGTCGCGGGCAAACAGGCACAAGGTCTCCCACGATTTTTCGATCAGCAGGTTGTGCATCAGCTTGCGGTTGAACCGGAACAGTTCCAGCAGGTTATGCGGAACGGTGAACACCACATGAAAGTATTTTACCGGCAGCAGTTCCTGTTTGCGTGCTTCCACCCACAACTCCTTGTCGATGCCCTGGCAACGCGGGCAATGGCGGTTGCGGCAGCTATGCAGCACATAATGCACCGAGCCGCAATCGCCACACACCATGGCCGAACCTCCCAGTTCGGGGGTACGGCAAACAGACAAAGCCTGCAGCACCTTTAGCTGGTATTTTGAAATGCCTCTTTCTTTTAACAAGGTGGGTAAAAACTTGCGAACAACTGCCCCCAGGGTATTACCGGGAAGCATAACCGTAGAGCTTTTCCATTGGCGCAAACCCGGCCCTGGGGTTCGAGCGGGCGATATGCAAATACATCATGGTGGTAGCGATATCGGCGTGCCCCAGCTGGTTTTTTACGCTTACAATGTCCAGCCCCATCTCCAGCAGGTGCGTGGCATAGCTGTGCCGCAGGGTATGGATACAAACTTCCTTTTGGATACCTGTCTTTTGGATACATGAACGAAAAGCATGGCGGATACCTTCGCGGCTGATTTGACTTCCGCGGACCTTCCCGTTGAAAAGCCAAGCCTGCGGGTTCGAGGTTGAAAGGTATTCTTTCAGCCCTTTGAGCGTGAGTGGCGAAACGGGGATGTAACGGTCTTTTTTGTGCTTGCTTTGGCGCACGTGTACCCGTTTTCGGTCAAAATCAATATCAGTTATTTTCAGGTTGATAACCTCGGAAATCCGAAGGCCGCAATCGTAGGCAACGGCAAACAAGGCCCGGTGCTTTAACAGTTTGGGCGTTTTCAGGATAAGCTTGATCTCGGCCTGGGAAAACACCCCAGGCAACGCTTTACTGCCGGAAACCGGGGGCAGAGCCAGGTAGAGCTTCTCGTTTTTGAACATCGAAAACAGCGTGCGCAGCCCGTACACCAGGTGCTTGAACGAACTCATGCTGGGCTTTTCGTTTTGCCGGATATGGAAGAGGTATTCCTCCATTTGGTCAATGGATAGTTCCAAAGGCGAACATTCGAAATGAAGCACCATTTTCGAGATTTGCATCAGGTAATTGCGCGTGCACGATTCAGACTTGCCGGCAATGGTGTACTTGCGAAGGAACTTTTCGCTGATGGTTTTAAACTCGGGAACAGCCTCGCAGGCCTGCTCCATGTAAGATTTTCTGCTCATAATAAATTTGTTTAAAATTAATGAGCAGCAAAATCAACAGATCTCACCAACTATTCCTATTTTAGGTGGAAAATAAGCTCCCGCATAGCGGGTTTAGTTCAACAATTAGCCTCTAATCAAGCGTTGCTTGCATACGCTTTGCATTGGAGGCTGTGTTGGACTAAACATGTCCTGCTTGCAACCACTTGCCGATTAGTTGTTTGGGTATAGTGTTTTCAATCCGTTTTTTGGGATTCCCCCGATGCGTATTTTTCGGGTTTCCGTGATGCGAAGTTTGGTTTTATGCAGAAGAAACCGGTATGCGCCGGAGTAAACCAGCAGGTTTAGCGATGTTTCTGAACAAGGCCTGCTTGTTTTAACACCGGTTCTTTGATTATGGACACAGCTTTCCCGTTTACGCCTTTGGCGTATCAATTTAAATCCCACACTTACAGGCATTATCACATTCCTGACAATACATTGACGGGCGGCGCGCGCTCTTTGGGATAGGTTTCCAGCAATTGCAGTTCTCCCCCGCAGTCGCGGCATTTTAGCAGGGACCGCGGGCCAAAACGCAAGGCCAATATCTGCGCCCGCGAAAGTGGTGTTGTCCGCAGCAGCCCTACCCCAAGGTTTTCCCGGATAGCCGAAAGGCTTTGCTTTTTGTTTCGTGAACTCAAAAACCCCAAATGACGGATCCGCCTGAAGTAAGGCGGGACGATGTGATCCAGAAAGCGTTTCAGGAACGCTACCCCAGGGATGGTTTCGGTTTTCTTTTGGTAGCCGTTTTTGCGGTCGCACCAACTAAAGGTAACCTGGCCCCCGGTTACATTCAATATCCGCGCATTGGAGATGGCCACCCGGTGGGTATACCGTCCCAGGTATTCCACCACACTTTCCGGTGAGCCAAAAGCCTGTTTGGCATACACCACCCAGGGCTTTTTGATCAAATCGCGCGGCACCTGCTTTTTGATCTTGCCCTGCCGTTTCAGCCTGCGCAGTTTCTTTGCAAACCGGGCACTGAACACGGCCGACATTTGCTTGACATCAAACAAAAAGTTGCCATCCTGTTTGCTGCTTTTCCACCTGCCGTTTTTATCTATGCCACCTGCCGGAACAATCAAATGCACATGCGGATGGAACCTGAGCTGCTGGTCCCAGGTGTGTAGAATTGCAATAGCCCCGGGCTGTGCGCCGAGCAGCTTGGGGTCGCGGGCAAACAGGCACAAGGTCTCCCACGATTTTTCGATCAGCAGGTTGTGCATCAGCTTGCGGTTGAACCGGAACAGTTCCAGCAGGTTATGCGGAACGGTGAACACCACATGAAAGTATTTTACCGGCAGCAGTTCCTGTTTGCGTGCTTCCACCCACAACTCCTTGTCAATGCCCTGGCAACGCGGGCAATGGCGGTTGCGGCAGCTATGTAGCACATAATGCACCGAGCCGCAACCATTGCACACCATGGCCGATCCTCCCAGTTCGGGGGTACGGCAAACAGACAAAGCCTGCAGCACCTTTAGCTGGTATTTTGAAATGCCTCTTTCTTTTAACAAGGTGGGTAAAAACTTGCGAACAACTGCCCCCAGGGTATTACCGGGAAGCATAACCGTAGAGCTTTTCCATTGGCGCAAACCCGGCCCTGGGGTTCGAGCGGGCGATATGCAAATACATCATGGTGGTGGCGATATCGGCGTGCCCCAGCTGGTTTTTTACGCTTACAATGTCCAGCCCCATCTCCAGCAGGTGCGTGGCATAGCTGTGCCGCAGGGTATGGATACAAACTTCCTTTTGGATACCTGTCTTTTGGATACATGAACGAAAAGCATGGCGGATACCTTCGCGGCTGATTTGACTTCCGCGGACCTTCCCGTTGAAAAGCCAAGCCTGCGGGTTCGAGGTTGAAAGGTATTCTTTCAGCCCTTTGAGCGTGAGTGGCGAAACGGGGATGTAACGGTCTTTTTTGTGCTTGCTTTGGCGCACGTGTACCCGTTTTCGGTCAAAATCAATATCGGTTATTTTCAGGTTGATAACCTCGGAAATCCGAAGGCCGCAATCGTAGGCAACGGCAAACAAGGCCCGGTGCTTTAACAGTTTGGGCGTTTTCAGGATAAGCTTGATCTCGGCCTGGGAAAACACCACAGGCAACGCTTTACTGCCGGAAACCGGGGGCAGAGCCAGGTAGAGCTTCTCGTTTTTGAACATCGAAAACAGCGTGCGCAGCCCGTACACCAGGTGCTTGAACGAACTCATGCTGGGCTTTTCGTTTTGCCGGATATGGAAAAGGTATTCTTCCATCTGGTCAATCGACAGCTCCAAAGGCGAACATTCGAAATGAAGCACCATTTTCGAGATTTGCATCAGGTAATTGCGCGTGCACGATTCAGACTTGCCGGCAATGGTGTACTTGCGAAGGAACTTTTCGCTGATGGTTTTAAACTCGGGAACAGCCTCGCAGGCCTGCTCCATGTAAGATTTTCTGCTCATAATAAATTTGTTTAAAATTAATGAGCAGCAAAATCAACAGATCTCACCAACTATTCCTATTTTAGGTGGAAAATAAGCTCCCGCATAGCGGGTTTAGTTCAACATTTTGTATAAGTAATGTCAGGCAAAGTAGTAAATATCACGGTCTGTAACCCGCTCAAACTGCACAGCAGTTTGACAGGAAAGTACCACGCAATCTGCCACTACTCATACAATTTACCGTTGTACATAATTATACGCTGACAAAAAATTAGGTATTAAATATGAAACAAAGACCAAATCCAGATACTATTTTCCCTGTTCCAAATTTCAAGACAGTGACTTATGTGAAGCCAACAATTAAATCAGAAAATATTATAGTTGGAGATTTTACTTATTTCAGTGATGTTGATTTTGAAAAGCATGTTACACACCATTATGACTTTTATGAAGATAAACTGATAATAGGAAAATTCTGTCAAATTGCTGCTGGTGTTGAGATTATCATGAATGGGGCGAATCACCAGATGAATGCCGCTTCGACATTTCCTTTTTATATTTTTGAAGGATGGGAACAGGCTATTCCTCCCATAGAAAAAATGCCTGTAAAAGGAGATACAGTAATCGGAAACGATGTTTGGATAGGACAGAATACAACCATTTTACCAGGAGTTCATATTGGAGATGGGGTCATCATTGGGGCAAATAGTATTGTCGGAAGTAATATAGAACCATATTCCATAGTAGCGGGGAATCCGGCGCGATTGATTAGAAAGCGGTTTGACTATGACTTAATTTCTTTACTACTCAAAGTTAAATGGTGGGATTTGCCGATTGAAGAGATAAATCTGCTTATTCCCATTTTGAGTTGTGATGACTTAGAAAAGACTAAAATTGAATTAAAGAAATTGATAAAATAACTATGCACAACAATTAGCCTCTAATCAAGCGTTGCTTGCACACGCTTTGCATTGGAGGCTGTGTTGGACTAAACATGTCCTGCTTGCAACCACTTGCCGATTAGTTGTTTGGGTATAGTGTTTTCAATCCGTTTTTTGGGATTCCCCCGATGCGTATTTTTCGGGTTTCCGTGATGCGAAGTTTGGTTTTATGCAGAAGAAACCGGTATGCGCCGGAGTAAACCAGCAGGTTTAGCGATGTTTCTGAACAAGGCCTGCCTGTTTTAACACCGGCTCTTTGATTATGGACACAGCTTTCCCGTTTACGCCTTTGGCGCATCAATTTAAATCCCACACTTACAGGCATTATCACATTCCTGACAATACATTGACGGGCGGCGCGCGCTCTTTGGGATAGTTTTCCAGCAATTGCAGTTCTCCCCCGCAGTCGCGGCATTTTAGCAGGGACCGCGGGCCAAAACGCAAGGCCAATATCTGCGCCCGCGAAAGTGGTGTTGTCCGCAGCAGCCCTACCCCAAGGTTTTCCCGGATAGCCGAAAGGCTTTGCTTTTTGTTTCGTGAACTCAAAAACCCCAAATGACGGATCCGCCTGAAGTAAGGCGGGACGATGTGATCCAGAAAGCGTTTCAGGAACGCTACCCCGGGGATGGTTTCGGTTTTCTTTTGGTAGCCGTTTTTGCGGTCGCACCAACTAAAGGTAACCTGGCCCCCGGTTACATTCAATATCCGCGCATTGGAGATGGCCACCCGGTGGGTATACCGTCCCAGGTATTCCACCACACTTTCCGGTGAGCCAAAAGCCTGTTTGGCATACACCACCCAGGGCTTTTTGATCAGGTCGCGCGGCACCTGCTTTTCTATTTTTCCCTGCCGTTTCAGACTGCGTAGTTTCTTTGCAAAACTCCAGCTGCCGCGCGATTGCATCGCGTGGTTAACTAAAAGATAAGCATTCGGACTGCCACGTATTCCCCGCTCCTCAGGATCTGTCGAAAGCAGTTTAAGTATAGGATAAGTATAGGATCAACCCTTGGTTTTTTGGCAATTTGATCCGGCCCGGCGATTTCGTTCATTCGCAAATAATCCTGTTCATCCAACCCATCCTGCAAATTAGGATTCAGACTTTTTGACCTTTCCCAAAGTTCGAAACTTCGGGAAAGTTTACCAGCTATGCAAATTCTGGAAGCATCCGGACACCCATTCTGGAAACACCCGGACACTGCCGTACCTTTTTCAACGTTTCTCCAAATGTCCGGAGAACTTCAAGCAATTTGGGAGACGGACAGGTCTTCTGGTCAGGGCCAACGCATGACTTTTGAAAAAAATAGTTTTTGAGTGGGGTTTGTTCACAGGTTATCAACATGAATCCGGGTTTAAATTGTGAAAACCAAATTTTTTTGAATGTTTGTTGATATGTCCATCTTTGAATGTCAATAACTTGTCCTTCCCGTGGTACAGCATTTAGCCAGTAGTTTCCCAGTTTTGGTGGAAAACAAGATACTATGGAAACATCATTGCACAAACACTTTTCAGGATTGAACGATCCAAGAATAAAACGAAACAAGAAGCACCTGTTGTTGGATATTGTTATCCTGGCCATCATTGCAGTCTTATGTGGGGCGGAGTCGTGGGACTCGATCGAGTTGTTCGGGAAAACCAAGGTCGATTTTTTAAAAACCTTCCTGAAACTACCCAATGGCATCCCCTCACACGATACGATCAACCGGGTTTTTTCGATGCTCAATCCCAAAAAATTCGAAAAGCTGTTTGCCCAATGGGCCGCTTCGCTGAAGGATAAAGATATTGACCTGGAGTTGATTGCCATTGACGGGAAAACGGCAAGGGGATCAAAAGACACTTTTCATGACCAGTCCCCGATCCACCTGGTCAATGCCTGGGCCGGTCACAACGGACTTGTGCTTGGGCAATGCAAATCGGAGGGGAAATCCAACGAAATCACCACCATCCCTTTATTGCTGGAGATTCTGGATATCAAAGGCTGCATTGTAACCATTGACGCTATGGGCACACAAACCAAAATAGCAGAAGGCATTGTGAAGGGAGAAGGCGACTACGTGCTGGCCTTAAAAGGGAACCAAAAAGAATTAAGGGAGGAAACCGAAAGCATTTTCCGGGTGCAGCAACCTGATTCAATTCACGAAGTGACCGAAAAAGGACATGGACGGATAGAAACACGCAAGTGTGAAGTGATCAACGACCTGGAGTTTTTGCACGGGAAGGAAAAATGGGAAGGACTGTCAAGTATTATAAAAATTACCACCCAACGGATTGTCCGTGACAAAACCGAACATGAGACCCGTTACTACATCAGTAGTTTGAATACCTCGGCTGATCGTTTTAACCAATATATCAGGATGCACTGGGGCGTGGAAAACTCATTGCACTGGACACTGGACATGACTTTTGGGGAGGACAGCCAAAGAAAGAGGGCCGGGATGGCAGCCCAAAACTTTGCCCTTGTCAACAAAATTGCCCTTAATATATTGAAAAAGAACGGTTCCAAGGGAAGCCTCAAATCAAAAAGGCTCAGGGCTGGCTGGGACAACAAGTTCCTGCTGAATTTAATCACAAATTAAATGCGTTGACCCTGGTCTTCTGGTTCTTGTTAAATTCGTACATTTATGGGTAGTAAATATGGAGTTGCCAGTGGACTCTACTCTGCAATGTAAATGTATGAAACCGATCCTTCGCCATAATTTACTACTTCTGAATTGTAGCGCAAAATGTTTAAATAATGGAATTACAAGTTAATTCTACTTTAACAGATTAGAAAAAAGGCTCTAAAATATTGATTTTCTTTGATTTAAATTTGGTTAAGTAATTGTTTTTTTAGTATTTTAGAGGTGTCATCGAAGAACAAATCTATCGTTCCGAGCTATGTTTAACACCACGTAAAAAAAGTAATACATATGGAAAAACACTGGCCTGGTTGTCCCGGAGGCTGAGTGAACACCTTGTCCCGTATGAGTCTATATTTTGTAACCGGACAAAGAAATTTTTTGATAAAGCAGAACATTACACGAAAGGAATTGTGCAAAGTCAATTACGCAACATTGAACGTATCAGTGAAGACCTGAATGTCCACTACCATCAGATGCAACACTTTATTACCGAGTCAAAATGGGACAAGCGCGAGGTTATTGATCAGGTTTCCAGAGAGGTAAGCTCGGTATTGCCCAAGCGGAAGTTAACCGGGTTAATAATTGACGAAAGCGGCTGGGTGAAGAAAGGCGATAAAAGTGTTGGTGTTGGATGGCAGTACTGTGGCAATGTGGGCAAAATATCCAATTCGCAGGTTGCCGTGTTTGCCTGCCTGAGCAACGGTGATTTTGCTTCAATGGTCGATGCCCGGTTATACCTGCCACAAGATTGGTGCGAGGATCCGGAGCGTTGCGAGGAAGCCGGCATCCCCGAAGGGAACAGGGCGTTCAAGACCAAACTGGAATTGGCCGAAGAAATTATCCGTCAACAAGTTCAAAACGGGGTTTCGTTCGATTTTATCGGCGGCGATGGCTATTACGGCAACGATGCCAACCTGGCCCGGTCAATCGACCAAATGGGCTATGTTTATATGCTGGATATCCACAGCGACCAAAAAATATTCATCGACCAGCCAGAGCTGTTCCTTCCCGAACGTAAATCAAACAGAGGGCCCGCCCCAAAAAGGCTCAAAGCATCAACACCGGACATGACTGTAACCAAGTACATGGAAAATCTTCAGCCCGGTGATTGGGAAAAGATCAAGGTCCGCAATACAACCAAAGGGAAACTGACTGGGGAGTATCACTTTGCAAGGGTATTCATTTGGAACAAAAACATCAACGAAATAGAGCCGCGGATGCTGGTCATTCGAAAAACAAAATCAGCAAAGAACACGATTGAAATAAAATATTCGTTCACCAATGCCAATCTGGAACAATACACACACCAAGCCTTGGCGTACATGCAGGCTCAGCGGTTCTTTGTTGAACACTGCATCAAAGAATCCAAGCAAATACTGGGAATCGACCAGTTTCAGACCCGCAAGTGGCTGGCGTGGCAACATCAGGTTGCTTTGAACTTTATGGTTTCTTCGTTTATACTCAAGGAAAAACTACGAAACTTCGAGGAACTTCCGCTGCTTTCGGCCAACGACATCAAGAAATGGTTCGTCTTCAAGCTCTATAAAGAAATGACCGAAGAACAGTTTTTTGACCAAATGCACCAACGTCACAAAATAAGGCAGTGGGACATAAACAATTCATATCAAAGATTTTAAATGTGTTAAAGTAGAATTAGAGAAAAATCACATTCGCAAAGATGCTGTTTGACTTGTTTTTTATAAAAAGCATACAGGCAAACCATCGGTAATTTGGAGTGATGCAGTTGATGAAGCCTTATGTTTTGGTTGGATAGATAGTAAAGGAGAAACGATAGATAAGGATACATTCAGACAATATTTCTGCAAACGAAAACCTAACAGCACTTGGAGTAAAATTAACAAACAAAAAATTGATACCTTAACTGCAAAAGGATTAATGACACAGGCAGGTTTTAATGTTATAGATGTTGCAAAACAAAATGGCTCTTGGGCAATTTTAGACGAAGTAGAAGAACTAACGATACCATCAGAATTGGAAAAAGCATTTGAAAACTTTGAAAATTCAAAAGACTATTTTTCATCGTTAAGCAAAAGTAAGAAAAAGGTTTTACTACAATGGATAGCACTTGCAAAGACAGACACGACAAGACAAAGGAGAATTTTGGAAATAGCAGAAAATGCTTCTCAAAAACAACAGCCCAAACAATTTAGACCGAAAAAAAACGGCATATAATCGAGTAGACTGCCCCGCCAGTAGCTACTGACGGGGAAAGCCCCAAATGTCGTTAAGTTAAGAAAATAATGTTCGTAACTTTCAATTATCCAGCTCAATATAACTTTTCCGTCTTCTATTAAAGTGCTATATTTAAGGTAGTTATTAATATAAAATCATAGAATAATGAACAGAAAAAACATCAAAAAAGTCTCGGAGTTAGCATCGGATTTGACTTAAACTTATTAAAACGCTGAAAAAAAAGTTATTTTCCCAAGATTTTTTAGAACGTCACAGGACTGACACAAAAGCTTTTGTCTACCAGCGGAGTTTAAGTCTTGTCGGTGTTTTCCTGTTCTTGGCTAACCTTTTGAAATCTTCCCTACAAACAGGGTATTCGTTTAAATCCTATTTGTTTACCATTGCCTACAATGTCACAAAAAAGAATGAGTAGATTGCCAGTGTCCAACAAAACCTGTATATAATGAGGTATTAAAGAAAAGAGTTTGTAAAACAACTACTCCAGTTTAAATTGAATACAGACGAACACTAATGCACACCATACTGATGCGTGGACGATGAATATTAAAAGAAAACTATGGACGAAAATAAATTTCTGAAAGCTTTAAGGGCTAAATTTTATTCCTTCTCTGCTTTAACCGACACAACTTGGATGGAGCTAGAACAAATAGCTCAATTTGTAATACTGCCAAAAGAAGAGCTATTATTGCGAAATGGTGATGTTTCAAAGAATATTTATTTCGTGTGTAAAGGCTCATTAAGGGCTTTTTTTACAGACTTGCAAGGGAATATTTATACCATGAATATCTTTATTGAGAATAATATAGCAGGATCGATGGCATCTTCAATTTTAAATAAACCTTCAGAATTCACCTTGGAAGCCCTTGAAGACACGACCTTAATCTCTTTAAATTATTCTCGATACAGAGAATTGATCGAGAAGTATTCAGACTTGAAAAATTGTTACTTATCTTATTTGGAACAGCATTGGATTATTGAAAAAGAAAAAAGAGAAATCTCGCTGGTCATGGAAGATGCAATGGAAAGATATAAGAAATATTTGGCCCTTCATCCAGATATTGAAAAACGAATTCCGCAGCGCCATATTGCTTCTCATTTAGGCATAACGCCAACTCAGCTTAGCAGGATTCGAAAAAAAATAAAGGATATTACTTGAAATCAACATATGTAAATGCACGCCACTTTTGAGCAATCTATTTTTGCTGTGAATTGATAGTAAAAAAAATGAAGGATTTAGGATTGGTGTTTTTTGCATTTATAGGTGGTGTCTCATTAGCCATACAAGGTGGCTTGAACGCCCGGCTTGGGGTTTTATTAAAAAATCCACTATGGGCTTCACTCACGGCTTTTACCGTGAGTGCAGTCACCGCATTGTTAGTTGTTGCGGTTATTTTCAGATCTTATCCCAGTTCCGAACAGGTAAAAGAAGTTCCTTTTTTTCTTTGGTTCACTGGCGGAATTTTTAGTGTGCTTGGATTGGGGTTATATTACTACACTATTCCGAAGATAGGAATATCTGCAACGATCTCATTGGGACTTTGTGGTCAATTGATCTTTGCAGTTATTGCAGGGCATTTCGGGTGGCTTGGCTTACCATTTGATCCATTGACATTCAGAAAAATATTGGGGATTCTAGCAATGATCTGTGGAATTATTTTGACAAACATAAAGTAGGCACCATGAACAAAGAAATTATCGAAAATCTATTTGAATTTTGGACATTTGCAGGGGAAAGCATAGGAGCATTAATTAAAACAAAAGATTATAACGCTATAATTGTGAACCATTCTGATTGGCCGAATAGGATTTTCAATGTAAATGAAATGGGTACTGATTTTGACAAAATAATCAAGTTAAGTCGGCAGAACCTGCTACCCGACAAATTAACCTTATCAAATCCCAATAGTATAGGTGCTAATTATCAAGTAAAACTATTCTTACAGCAAAGGAATATGGCATTGGATATGAACTCGTATTCGTTTCGATCTTATGAAGATAGCAATATAAAGTAGATATTTCGGTGTAATTGTGCCACTTGTTTCGGTGATGTTGTGCCACAAAAAAAGAATGACTTCCAGACCAAAATTATTAAATTATTTGAGTTTTCTTCATTTTGTTTTTCCTCAGCGATTCGCCGGTTAATTCAATCCGGTGAGAAGCATGTACCAGACGGTCTAAAATGGCATCGGCAATGGTTCCTTCCCCTATTGTTTCATGCCAGTTTTTTACCGGTATCTGTGCTGCAATGATCAGGGAGGTCTTGTCGTATTTCAGTTCAACTATATCCATGAGGGCATTTCTTGCCTGGTCATCAAAAGACATTAACCCAAAATCATCGAGTATGAGCAGATCGCTTTTCTCAATCTTATTCAACAGCTTAAGGTAGGTTCCTTCGAGCTTCGAGAGTTTAATTTGGTCGACGAGCCGCGCAAAGTTAAAGTACATGGTTTTGTGTTGCATGGTGCAGGCATTATGCCCCAGCGCCTGTGCCAGGTAGCTTTTCCCTGTACCGGTTGCCCCGGTGATGATCACATTCTCGCCGCGTTTGATAAAATCAAGCAAAGCCAGTCGTTCAAAGGTGTTTTTGTCCAGGGAACGGTTGGCCGAGTAATTTACATCCTGTACCGAGGCGGGGTACCTGAAGCCCGCCGAGGCAATCAGGTTCCGGATACGTTTGTTGTACCGGTATTCCCATTCCTGATCAATCAGCAAGGCTAGGTACTGGTCAAGCGTAAAATCCCTGTGCAGGTTGTTTTGCGTGCTGTTGTAGTAATTTTCGGCCATGGCATACAGCCGCATTTGTTTCATCTTTTCAATGGTGCTTTGATTGTTCATTTCTATTTATTTTAAGATGGTTAATTATAAGATTCAGGGCCCCGTATGTTCATGTGTACAGGAATAGAAAGTTGCTGTGGTGTGGGTTCCATCATTTTATCCATGTTGTTTTCCAAAATGCGTTTGATGGTACGGTAGCTGTACCTTTCATGGGGCAGGGCCATGGTACAGGCTGTTTCAATCCGGTGTTTGTCGAAGGCTTTCTTCAGGCTTAAAATACCCAGTGCCTGCTTATAACCTGTTTCAGGATAATCCTGCTGCCGGATCAATAAAGCGATGTATTCACTTGTTTTTACCCCAATGTTTTGGGCCAGTTTGTTAAAGTATTCCGGGCTCCAGTCGCTGTAAAACCGGTGGGTGCTGCTCATGTGTTCTTTGATGGTCACGTATTGTCCGGGGCGGAAAACCCTTTTATGGCAGGCAATACGCTCAGATCCACAGTAAATCTCAATGGTGTTCCGGTTGTATTGCAGCTCAACCTGGCGGCCAATGTAACGGTACGGGACACTGTAATAGTTTTTGGTATCTGACAGGTAGATGTACCCCATTTTCTGCACCTTGGCCCGCTTGTAATGCTTGACTTGATATGGCTCTGAAGGTAATGGATGAAGGTATTCCTGCTCCAGGTCAACAAACAGTTTGCGACGGCTGGCCTGGTAGGTTTCCATCAGGCAGGCATTGTATCTTTCAAGCTCGGTACCAAGCTGGACATTGAGCTCGTCCAGGCTAAAAAAGGCCATGTTCCGAAGCGGAAAGAAAATGCGTTGATAAACCAGCCTTACGGCCCCTTCAACCATCGCCTTGTCCTGGGGTGAGTACGAACGCGTGGGGTTGATCACGCAGCCGTAATGGAGTGCCAGGTCCTTCAGTGTTTTATTCAAAACCGGTTCGTACTTGCTGGCTTTGGTAACGGCCGACTTTAGATTATCGGGGACAATGGCTTTGGTGCTTCCCCCTAAAAACCGGAAACAATTGTTGATCGAACTGATAAAGTCCTCGCGTCCCTGGCTAAGGCTGGCTTCAACATAAGTGTAGCCACTGCAGGGAAGGATGCCAACAAACACTTCAACCTCCCGGATTTCCCCGGTTGATTTATCAATGACCTGAAGCTTTTTACCGCAATAATCTACCAGCAGGTTGTCGCCGGCTTTATGCATAAACTTCCCGCTTGCTTTGGTTTGTCCCAGCCATACGTTCAAGTGCTCGTTAAACTGGGTATAGCCGTAGCCTTCCGGATGCTTGCAAAGGTACTCTTTCCACAGAACCTCCCGTGTGGCCCCGGGCAAAAGCAGTTGCTGCTTAAAATAGGAGAAGTATTGCGACAGCTCTTCGTAACGGTCAATGTCCGAAGACGTTCGGTTTGGAAAGAGTTCCTTCAGCCCTGCATCGCCCAGCAGCAACAAATCTGCATAGGTGCTGCCCGTAGCTTTCAATTGCCGCACATAATAATTTACCGTATTGCGGTGAATCGATAAAATGGAGGAGCAACTGCGGTTGCTCTCTCCCCTGATTTTTAACTGGATTAATTGTCGTACATCCATAATATCTATCTTTTTTGCGGCCATATCCCTGAGTTTGGTTATCAGCGATAAGATAGAAATCATTCTTCTGTATAATCAGTGGCACAACTTGGCCCGAAACACGTGGCACACTTTCGACCGAAATACCTGGCACAACTTGAACCGAAATGGGTGGCACAACTTCGACCGTTTTATCTAATATAAAGCAAGTCAGATTAGAAGAAGATGCCAAAATGTTTGCAGATACTGCATCAGAATCATTTGGGTACAAAGTGGATCATGCGATCATACATAAACTAAGTTTGACGGAAACGGCAGCTAAAATATTTATTCACAAAAATTCATTAAAAACGCTAGGATGTGGTATTGTTTTTTTTGACAGCAATAAAAACGCAGGATTACATATGATAGGGACTATTCCTGAAGGGCGGGGTTTGGGAATTGGAACACAAATGACAATGCGACTTTTAAAAGAAGTTAAAGCAAGAGGGTGTAATTATTGTGTTTTAAATGCTTCGGAAATGGGAGAACCTATCTATAAGAAGTTGGGCTTTCAAACGTATGGCGAACTCGAAACTTATCGGATACTGAAAGCAGAATAATAATCCGCTCCCCAGGATATTTACCCCCGGCTTTCTATCCGCATCTTTCTATCCGCATGAAAGAGAAAAAATTCATCTTTTTAATATGGAGGTGTTCGAACACCCCGATAAACCTAATGCTGTTCAAAGCTGCCAGACGAACCAGTAGCTTGCCAGCTTTTGGGCATATTCTGATGAACAAGGGAAATTTACTGACGTCACCACGAAAATTTGTTGACGTCAATAAATAAATTTGTTGACGTCAATAAATTTATTTACTGACGTCAACAAAAAAAGTCGACAACATTGTAAATACTAAGCAATAATTGTTGTCGTATTTCTGTCTTCTAATAAACTATGAGAGAAGTGATAACAAAAATAATAGATAGGTCCGTGACCTTAAAATTGTAGAATTAAAGTACATTCGATAGCTGTACCCCAAAGAACCAACCGAACCAGAAGGTGTTTTTTCCATTTTGTATGGACTGTTCAATGGGACTGTTGTTATCCAAAAGAAGGAGTTCTTTTGTAGTTCCAGCCTGAAACTTTCTCGGAATAAAATAATTACCGGAAATTCCGCTTGTCAATTTGAAGTGTTTAAGCAATTCATAATTTAACGCAAATCTTGTGCTTATTTTCGAGCCCAGGAAAGTGTGTTTTCTATATTTTTTTACCGATGTGCTGATGATATCTGAACTAAAAGCAAATTTTTTACCTAAAGAGAAATTACTTCCAAGGCCATATCCAAATCCCAGTTTCTCATTTCCCGCTGCCACGTTTATGATTGAATGAAGCCTCGCGTTTCCGGTTTTAAAATTAAGCTCGACCGGGAATATTTCATTATGGGAGAGTTCAAAAGAATAAGTTCCATGTTTCACAATATTTATCAAACCTATCTGAAATCCGGAACTTACGGTATCTGCAATATTAACAAGCCCAAACTGCAAACCATGTAAAACTTTTGTTTTATTCAGAATGGCAGTTATTTGGACTCCTTTGGTTTCGCTTTCGTTCAGGTTGGCCAATCCTGAGAGTTGCATTCCGTTTATTTCTGAAGTCTCATTATACACTCCCGCCACCTGAGCACCTCTAACCGAACCCTTCGAAAAATTTGCTACCCCGGATATTTGAGCTCCGGAAGTTTCTCCATCATTCATATTTAGCACGCCACCTACTTGTGCACCAACCACATTCCCTTTCGCAGCATTTAAAACACCCCCCACTTGTGTCCCGTTAACGTTCTTGAGGGCAATATTTGAAACTCCACTGATTTGTCCCCCGCGAATATCACCATGAAGCGTGTTATGTACCCCGCTCATTTGAAAACCATAAACATCACTAAAGTCGTTCGTGTAAACGCCCGAAAACTGCACTCCGTGAACATCTCCCAGCACAATGTTTGCAATACCGGCAGCCTGTACACCTCTGGCTTCTTTCTGAATAATATTGGCAATTCCGCCAAATTCGGCACCGTTTAAACCTTTCGAATAACCTGCCAAAACATTAAACGACGCGTTATTTACCCTTAATCCTTTCACAAAAGAGTTTGTTCCTAGTTTAGGCAAAAATGAGAACTGTACCGGAATTATTTTCTCCGTATTTAAACGGGAGGCATAAATGGCCTCCGGAGGCACGAATCTCTGTACCAGCGATAAATTTTCAAAAGTTCTCTCCTTTAATTTTAGTTCAACCTCTGCTGCCTTTTTAGGAACCATGGCGAAGGAAGAAAGCTCTCTTTTATATAACCGTAAATTGATTTCCTGCCGTCCCGAACCAACATAGATTATCGTATCTGAATAATAGGGACGACTAATAAAAAGGCCTATGTTCTCAACATTTGTATTTAAATCAAACGAGAATGAACCATCCATGCGGCTAATAACAAGCTGTTCATTTTCCGGGTCATAAACAATTACCGAGTCTAACGGGGCGTCTGCATTATCTGCAATTCGACCCGAGATTTGGAAAGCGTTTTTTTCATGACTTTTAGAAACTTCGCTAATAATGATGTGATTTTCCACTTGCCTGAAGGTGGCCTGATTTTGAAATAATTCCTTTAAAATATCGCCAACTTTTATATCCTGTGCAGAAAGAGAAACCTTTCGGGTTTCATTTATATTGTCAGGATTATACGCAAAAAAGAAATCACCCTGCTGTTCGATCTCTTTTAATATTTCGCTAATGGCAACATTCTGAACGCTTAGATCTATTCTAATATTCAGTAAGTTTTGTGCTTTTACAACTTGGCTGAAAAATAAAAAGCTCAAAAAGAATACAGTAGGATATTTAATTTTCACTCTCTGAAGTTATGTAATAGCCATTATTCAGCTCCTTAAATTCCAATCCGTAGGTTTTGGTAATCACGTTCAAAATTTCGTTAATGCTGCCGTCCTTAAACTGGGAAGTAAAAAGCGAATTTGTGTTAACCTGATTATCGGTAATTATTTTGGTGGAATAGCATTCCTCCAGGTTTTCAAATACATCTTTTAGCGGCATGTTGCTAAAGATTAAAGTCCTATTAATGTTAAAGAATTCGGCCGGTTTTTGTACTGTTTTTTCTATCTGGTATTCAGAGGCTGGCATAAAACCACTTTCTCCTTTCCTCAGGACCATAAAATTTGAATTTTCGTTTGAAAGTTTAACAATACCGGACAGTACATCGACATAAACCCCTTCTTTTTTGACCACGCTAACATTAAACTGTGTTCCCAAAACTTCAATCCGTCCGTAAAGCGTTTCAACAATGAATTTTTGCGTGGTATCTCTTTTTACATGAAAAAAAGCTTTTCCCTTCAGGTTGGCTGTTCTGGTATTTTTTCCTGTGTCGAAAAAGTAATCCAACCTTGAGCTGTTGGTCAGTACAACTTCCGTCCCATCCGGCAAAACTTCCTTTTGATCCTGGTTTTGGGCTGTAAATGTCGTTATGTCGGATTTTTCAGGTGATAAAATAAAGAATGCAATAATCAGGATGGCGGCAATCGCCCCCAAATAGGGAAGAATGATTTTATACTTTGGGCCATCTAATTGTTGCTCCATTTTTTGCCAGGCGACATTTGGGTTTGCACGCTTTGTTTCATCGGTGGTACTGTTTTGCCAAATTGTGGCAAAGCTTTCAAAATAAACCTTGTTTTCTTCCGATTCCTCCAACCATTCAGCAACAGCTTCCTTTTCGGCAAAAGTGGCCTCTCCCAAAAGAAATTTAGTTAAAAGAGTATCATCGATATGTTTTGTCGTTTTAGTCACATTTCAGGCTATTATAACGTTTGCTTATATATTGTGCTTTTAAAAACCAAGGCAAATAGAACCAACGGAAATTCACCCGATAAGTCTTTTCGTAAACTGGCAAGTGCTTTTCCCATCTGATTTTCTACTGTTTTTATTGAAATATCCAGTCTTTCAGCAATTTCTTTATATTTCAATCCATCCATCCGGCTCATTAAAAAAATTTTCCGCCGTTCTGTTGGCAATTTGTTAATTGCAGATTGAATCTTTTCACTTAACTCTTCACCAATCAGTTGTTCGTCGACACTTTGTTCTACGTAATTGTCTTCGTTCTTATTTAAGCCTTCATACTGCCTGATAACTTTTTGATGTTTCAAATAATTCAATGCCACATTCCGAACCGCACTGTATAAATAGGCCTTAACGGAAGTGTCTATCGTAATTTTTTGCTTGTCAGTCCAAAGTTTGGAGAACACTTCCTGGATAATATCTTCACTCAAACTGTAATCGGCTACAAAACCATAGGCATAAGCACACAAAACAGAATAATGTTTTTTAAACAGTATCTCAAAACCAGATTTTGTGTTCCATGTGGTATCAGTAGCTTCCATTAAAAAAAGTTGTAGCTGCAAAATAAATAATTTTATATTGAAACGTGTTACATATTGCCGATTAAAAGGATAAAATTCAATGGGCAGCTACAACCTTTTTTATTGCTTCTATAGTTTAATGACCAATCCTGCATTCGCCCCAATCCATAACGAGGTGATGTGATTGTTGCTTTTGGATTTTATTATTGAATAGGGAACATGGACAGCATCATTATCTTTATTTTTATTCTTCTTCTCGATAAAACAATTGATGGTCGGACCAAATTTGAGTGACAAATGGCTGGTTAATTCAAACTGATAATCCAAATTGATTTGATTCAATATATCAGCTATATATTTAAAATCATTCTCGTAAAACTGGGTGCTGATCACTTCCAGATTAAGCTTATTCTTTGGACCGATATTAATAAATGTTCCCAGACCGCCGCCGGAGCTGTAAAACTGCGTACCGTTACGAAAACCAACTCCAAAACGGAAAATAGTATATAGCTTTTCAACACCCATCTTGTAAGAGATATTGGTAAATAGCTTTTCGTCGGTTGACAGCTCCAACGCATAGTAACCATCCTTGAAAATATTAAACACACCAAGGGGCAATATCGAATCGTTGGCGTTTTTTCCTATGTTAACAACACCTAATTGAAAGCCTTTCCCTTTTGGTGTAAAATTAACCACGCCAATTTGAACCCCATCTAAGCGTTGGGAAGCAATATTGATGGTGGACAATTGTAACCCCCTCATTGTTTTTGACGAGTTAATTACTCCTGAAATCATTGCTTCGCTTGCATCTCCCTGGGTTATATTTGCAACACCGGCTAGTTGCACCCCCTTCTGGTTTCCTTTTACAATATTGCCCACCCCTGCAAGCCCGAAACCGTTCATCGATTGGCTGCTGTTCATCACACCTGAAATAATTGCCCCGGAACTGTTTTGAGTAGTTATGTTGAAAACCCCTGCCAGTTGAGCCCCATTGACATTACCCCTGACAACATTGCCAACAGAACCAAGTTCCAGACCATTTACCCCACCGTTAATCCCATAAATGGTGTTGAATGAAAACTTGTAGCTGTAATCAATTGAATTCTGTCCCGAAGAGCCAATAGGATAGAAAAAAGTAAACTGGGTTTGTTTCTCGTCCTGGGCTTGTATTTCATTTGCTGAATAAAGTGCCAATAACATGGTTGCCAATAAAAAATAAATCCTTTTCATTTCTAATTTTTTTAATTGTGTGCTGTAAAAATTGATTTCTCGATGCTGTGACAACTTCCTTTTAAAAAACCCCTATCGAAAAATACTTTTTTTTGACGGCCATTAGAAGATAAACGAAGGCCCTACTCTCAACATCTTCCCATCCCCTCACCTTCACCCCCTCTTGTCCCCTATTCTTCCACCTTTAAAATAGTTGACTTCCTTACTATGGCATTGGTGGTAAAAAAACCCCAAGCTTTACGAGGCCCGCTGATGTTGGTGCGGATGTTGGCAGGATTTCCGCCAAAAGGGTCGGCGCCGTTCCATTCCCACAAGGCATCGACAATAAATTTGTAATACTCATAAGGGATGGCGGCATATTCGAGCATGATCAGGTCGCCATCTTTTGCCAGGTATTGTTCCTCTTCCTGGTCGAGGAACATGACCGGTTCGGCTTTTGCAACTTGTCCGTTATAGACTTCATCGTCGTTAACCCCCCACTCATTCATCGAGTCTGTTACCATGACGTTGTTAACCAAAACTTTGTACAAGTAAGCGTCACCGGGCGTGGGATTTTCCTGTCCCCAATAATCGACCTGAAGGACATCGGTGAAAAACTTGTGGACGATGCTGGCTTTGACCGAATCGATGATCGGAAAGACAGGCATCAGGCTTTGTGCGGTATAAGTTTCGGTTTCGCCGTCTTCGTCCGTATCAATCCCTGAAATGGTCAGGGTATAATTTATTCCGGGAATGCCGTGCACATCACCGCTTGTGGTGAACAAACCCGGTTTTTCCGGATCTTCCGTCAAAGTGAAAGTGGCATCGCCACCAGTAATCGTGACGACCGCATTTTTCACCGGATCCGAAACATTGTCATAATAATCAGCCGTGTAGCTTAACTCGACCCAATGTGCCACAGTATCGGTTGTCAGTTGCCCTTCGACCACCAACATGCGTGTGCCGACACTTTTTAGTGAGAGCTCAATATCCTCGGCACACGAAGTTATCAGCGCAACAATCAATAAGAAGAATATACTTTGTTTCATGATGCTTAGAATTTAAAGTTATAAGTGATGGATGGCACAATAGAAAACAGGTAAACATTCTTTGCTTTCATTACCGTTGCGTCGTCATCATCGGCTTCGAACTGAATAGTCCAAGTGTTGTGACGCCCATAAGCATTATAAAGCGAGAAGTTCAATTCGTGATGATACTTTCCCCTATCACGAAGTTTGTAAGTATACGAAAGGTCGAGACGGTGGTAATCGGGATAGCGCTCGGCATTCCGGCCAGAATAAATGGGCAAGATCAGGTTGCCGCTTTCCATCCTCCCCACCGGGAAGGTTGCCGGCTGCCCGGTCGAATAAACCCAATTTACACCGAAGGTGCTTCGTTCATTTTTATCGTAGTTCAGCACGATGCTGACCGAATGTGGGCGCTCAAACGGTGACACGAACCATTCATCGTTTGCTGTGCCTTTAATTTTCCGTTCCGATTGGGTGTAAGTGTAGCTGACCCATCCTTCCACCTTGTTAAGGTTGAGCATGGCCATCAGTTCAGCCCCATAGGCATAACTTTTTCCAAAGCGGAGTTCGCCTTCCAGTTTCCGGTTGAAGTACAGCGACGGGTGGTCTTTAAAGTCAATGGTGTTTTGCATGTCCTTATAGAACACTTCCGTTGACAGTTCTATTTTTTGGTTGAAAAGGAAGCGGTTGTAGCCTGCCGACCATTGATCGGAGATTTGCGGCTTCACGTTGGGGCTGGTACTGAACCACAGGTCGAGCGGCGTGCCAGAAGTAGAGTTGGTCGCCAGTTGGTAATACTGCCGCGAGCGCGCATAGCTAGCCTTCAACGATGACTTGTCGTTAAGGAGAAAAGACATGCCCAAGCGTGGTTCCAGGCCATTCTGCCAATTAAAAAATTCCCCATCGCCATAAACCTGCTTGCCGGTTTCTTCATACTGGTCATTGTAAGTATAAACGGTATCGGTACCAAAATTGGAAAATGCCGACCAGCGGAGCCCATAGCGGAGCGTAAGTTTCTGTCCGATCTTTTGTTCTGCCTGAAAGTAAGCCGCCCCTTCAACCGAGTTCTTTTGTTCCAGAACGTATGGGTCGTACGAATTGTCCGATGACGAGATCGTGCCCGGGTGCATGGTGTGCGTTGCCCATTGCACGCCAGCTTTCAATTCCAATCCAGGCGAAACCAGAAAGCCCATATCATATTTAAAACCTTTCTCGTCCATGTCATATTTCCAAGTGTATTCCTTGCTTTCGGTCGAGGCAAACCCCAGTTCGTAATTGTAATCACTATAAACCAGGGTCAGGTTCGAGAAGATCTTTGGGCTGAAGAGATGGTTCCAGCGGGCAGTCAACGTGCTGTTGCCAAAACCCATCGAAGCAAAATCGGCATCAAACAAATCGCGCCCAAAGTAGCCTGAAAAGAACAACCTGTCCTTTTGTCCAAGGGTGAAGTTCATCTTGGCATTCAGGTCATAAAAGTAAAGTTTCGATTTCTTCAAAGCTTCATCGCTCGCCAATGGCGTAAACAAGTCCATGTAGGAACGTCTTCCCGAAAGGATAAACGAACTTTTATCTTGTTTGAAAGGGCCTTCAAGGGTCAACCGGCTCGACAGGATACCAATGCCGCCCGATGCTGCAAAGTGTTTGTTGTTGCCATCTTTCATGCGCACATCAAGCAAGGAAGCCAACCGTCCGCCGGCCATCGCGGGAATATCGCCTTTGTATATTTTGACCGAATTGATGGCATCGTTGTTGAACACCGAGAAAAATCCCATCAAATGGGAGGCATTGTAAACGGTCGCTTCATCCAAGAGGATCAGGTTTTGGTCGCCCGATCCACCGCGCACGCTGAATGATGAAGAACCTTCGCTGGTAGCCTGCACCCCCGGCAACAACTGGATAGCTTTGATGAGGTCCACTTCTCCCATCATCGCCGGTATTTGGCGGATGGTTTTCATCTGCAACTTGGCAGTGCCCATTTCCGGTTTGGCCAGGTCAATCCCCTTCTTTTCGGCCACCACGGTAAGTTCCCCCAGTTCGGTGGTTTCAGGTTGAAGATTGATGTGAAGGATGATGTCTTCCTTCAAATCGATTTCCCTTACCGTCGTTTTATATCCCAAAAAACCAAACTGCAAGGCATAATCGCCCGCTTCAAGGCTGATGGAATAAAAGCCGTAAACATTGCTGATGGTCCCGGTTGAAATGGAAGGGACATACACTGTGGCACCGATCAGGGCTTCCCCGTTGGTGGCATCTTTGATGGTCCCGCTGATGGTGATACGCTTTTTAACGGCGTTGTCGGCTTTTAGTAAAGCGGGTGAAAAGAACAGAAAAAGGCATAGAAGCCTTATTGCTATGGTTTGCATTGTTAATTGTTTTCACTTAAAAATCTAATTTGAATTTTTTAAACCGAAAATACTCCGGTGTATGAGCAAAAGCAATCCATTTACGGACAAATTAGTTTAACCCCTCAATTCGAATCTTCTTTTTGCCAATGCCCTGGTGGCTTTTTGCCACTCAATATGTCAATCTCTGGGTTATGGGGACATATTTCTCCCATACTCTTTCGTGTTGGTGCACATATTTTCCTCCTTTCTTTGTTTCTGTGCCGCTTCGATGCTTTGACAACTTCCTTTTAAAAAACCCCTATCGAAAAATACTTTTTTTTTTTTGACTTGGCGGCTACCTGATGTCATGCTGTTTTTGTTAATGCAGGATTCTTTACCGCATGGGAAAGGAAAGATTCATCTTTTTAATATGGAGGTATTCGTGCTTAACCAGCTGATCCGGGCTACGAAAAAAATGGATGTATTAACTCATGACCTGAATTCACATAAAGACACCGGAACAAGCGATCAACACCACCAAATGAACTTCACCCAGATAGTATTTTAAAAGCTGGCTTCGCAGCGATTTGTTTGTTAAGGCCAGTTTCCGGCGGACGGTTTCTTCGGTCAGTGAAAGCTTTTGGGAAATCTCTTCGATGGAATAGTTTTCTCTTTCCCTGAGAATATAAGCTTCGCGTGCCAAAAGGGGCATCCGGGCCACCAGCTCATCAATCACCCGGTGAACTTCGCGAATCTCGATATCTTCAAACACATGGGTATAAGTGAATGCCGATGCCTTACTCTCACTGAGTTTCCCGTCTTCACCCAGTACCAATAAATTCTTCTTTTTCAGGAAATCCAAAATCCGGTAGGTGATAAAGCTAAGCAAGATTGCTTTTGCCGATCCATGCTGATCGGTTTTGATGGCCGCCGGATTAGTCCAGATATCAGCCCAAAAATTCTGGACCAGGTCTTTTACCGCTTCCCGGTCATAAATACGGTTACCCGTCCATCGGTAAATCAAACGCCAATATTTATTGTAGAGCTCATTAAATGCAGAATCATCTTGCTTGGCAATCAATTCCAATAATTCCTTATCCGACATCTGCTGTAGGTTCATAAAAATGAATGCCGCAAAACTAAAGCTATTTTATTCCTTCCCTGTGTTCTTCTTGTTACAATACAATTAAATTAAGCACATTCCTTCCGGCATCCTCCTTTTATGAAAAAAAATGCACATCTAATATCCTGTATTTAAGCCTACAAGCGAGTTGATTACATTTCGGTTACACTAATTTAACCGAATTGCAACCATATTCTTTCCCCGAGATTCTATCATTTGATTGTAAGCAAAGATGAATTCCTTTTAATTATTGACAAATATGAAACTATTCAGGAAAAGAAGTGACGAAACGTTATGGCATGGGGTACACGGGCTGTTTAAACGATATTTTGAAGGAACGGCAAGTACGCAGGAGCGCAGGATCGTGGAAAGCTGGAAAGCGACCAGAGATCGGAAAAGCAACTTTTTCTTCACAAAAGAAATGATGGAAGAAGACCGGATCCAAACGTACCGCCAACTAAGTCAGCGCTTCAATCTGAAACCGGCGGATGCTTCTTCCGGGAAAAAGAAAAACCCCGTTGTTGCTCTCTCTCCCTTCAGTCCATATGCTACCGCGGCATCCATCGCGATCATCATCGGCACATTTACTTGGCTTGGCATCACCGGACAATTGAATTTTAAAGGAATGGAAGAGAAATTTGTTGCCGCAGCGGAAACAATCTCCTACCCGGCCGAGCCTGGCGAAAGAGCGGAGGTTCGCTTACCTGACGGATCATTGATTCAGCTGAATAAGGGAAGCCGGCTACACTTACTGAAAGATGAATTCAACAAACAAAAACGCGAACTGTGGCTGGATGGAGAAGCTTTTTTCGATGTAGCCAAAGATCCGGACAAGCCTTTCATTGTGCATTACGGGAGCATGCAGGCTGTTGTTCGCGGTACTTCTTTCAACATCAAGGCCTACCAGCAACTGGGTGAATACACTGTTTCGGTGAGAAGCGGAAAAGTTGAAGTTTATGCTGAAGAACAATCCTTAAGCCTGCTTACACCTGACCAACAATTGGTGTACCAACTGGAGAATGAGCACTATGAAATAAGCGAACTGGCGTGGGAAAATGCTGCCGCCTGGCGAGATGGCGTTCTGGTCTTTAGCAATGCCAACCTGGAAGAACTGAAACTGCGCTTACATCAAAATTTTGATGTTCAGCTGGATTGTGCCGGAGACGTACTGCAGGGGGTAAGGCTGCATGCCATCTTTCCTAAAGAGAGCAGCTTGGAGGATGTCTTAAAGAATATCAGCGGCCTATACGATGTGAACTATGCCATCGATGGAAAGCAGGTCAGCCTGTATCAATGAAAATCCCTGTCGACCGCCCTCACCTGGGTATTAATAAACAGGCGATTCAGTCACTCAATCAACTCAAAAAAAACAGAAAATTAAAACTATAAATTAAAATTGCGATAAACGATGAAACGAATTTTATTTCTTACGCTCATGGCGTTGACCATGCAAATCAGCGCTGCCGGCCACTTACGCGGACAGGCCATTCAAACAAATTATCCGGCAGAGTTGCTGGCCTCCCGAATTGACAAGATCAGCAAAAACTTCGGCGCTACAATCAGCTTTGATGCACAAACAGTTCAGGAGGTGCAGGTTCCAGCTCTGGGCGTGCAGGGCGATGTCGTACAGGTATTGTCACAAACACTTTCGAATACGGACTTTACCTACAAAAAGATATCGGAAAAGTCATACGTGATCGTAAAAGTACGGGCCGCGACTGCTCCTGACGAACCCGCAGGCAAGATTTCCCTTTCCGGTATGGTCACCGATGGAAACGGAGAACCCATGTATGGTGTCTCGGTTGGCGTGAGAGGAGGAACCCAGGGTACCGTAACGGACGTTTACGGAAAGTATGTCCTGAACAATATTGCTGTCACAGGTACCCTCATGTTTTCCTTTGTGGGTTATCAAACCCAAGAAGTGGCAATAGCCGGGAACCACACCATTGACATCAGCCTGGAAGAAACGGAGCAGTCGCTTGATGAGATTATTGTGATTGGCTACGGAACGGCGAAGAAAAAAGACCTGACAGGCGCCATCACGTCACTGGATGGGAATGCCATTGCCCTCAGGCAAAATTCGCAGATCTCCACAGCCCTGCAGGGAGCTTTGCCGGGACTTACCGTCACCCGATCCAGTTCGGCCCCCGGAGCCGGAGCTGAACTACGGGTCCGCGGGATTACATCCATGAGAGATAATGCTCCCCTGATCATCGTCGACGGCGTTTCTGTCGGCAGCATCAACGATGTCAATCCCAATGATATTGAAAACCTGACGGTACTGAAAGATGCTGCTTCGGCTTCCATTTACGGGGCACGTGCCGCTGCAGGCGTGATATTGATCACTACTAAAAGGGGAACAAAAGAAGATGTAAACATTGACTACAGCTACAGCTACTCCATGGACTATGCCAGCGACATGCCTGACTATGCCGATGCTGCCACCTACATGAAGGTGGTCAACGAACGGGAATGGAACGGCCTGGGAGCCACCGCAGGGGTGGATGAATACGCTATTTATCCCAAAGAGCTGATTGAAAATTACGGGAGCCTGCACCGGCAGGACCCGGACTTGTATCCCAACACCGACTGGGTTGACCTGATCCTGAAAGATTATGCGCCACGACAGAGCCACCAGGTTGGTATCACCACTTACAGCGAAAAGCACCAGGCCCGGATTAGCATCGGCTATGATGATGTGGATGGGTTGTTTCAAGAAAATTTATCCTGGAACAGGGTGACTGTAAGGGTAAACAACGATTTTACCTTGATGAAATGGCTGGATGCATCGTTCGATGCCAACCTGAAGCGAACTACCGCACTCAACCCCGCTTTCAGCCCTTCGCTGCAAATGCGCTATGCTGCCCCAGTGTATGGTGCTGTTTATTCCGATGGCCGACTGGCCGGAGGTAAGGATGGTACAAATCCATACGGGGCCATGATGTATGGCGGCGAGACCAATCAGAACAACTACCTCATGAACGGTAAAGCCAGCATGACCATCAGGCCATTCACCGGTCTTTCAGTGACCGGGGTGTTTGCTCCCACCTTTACTTTTTCAAAGAGCAAGGAGTTTACCAAACAGGTAGCTTATTATACCAGCGCCGAGGAAATCCTGCCCTCCGGAATTCTGGACGGAACACAAAATATGGATCTGACAGAAAACCGCAACGACAGTCATTCCTATAACAGCCAGCTATTTGTCAACTATACCAAAAGCATCAAAGAGCACAACCTGAATGCCATGGCGGGCTATGAAGACTATTATTATTTCAATGAATCATTAATGGCTTCGCGCGATCAGTATGCCTTATCATATTACCCCTACCTGACTGCTGGTCCGGGTGATCTCAAGGACAATGACGGGGACGCTTATGAAAATTCATACCGCTCTTTCTTTGGTCGGCTCATGTACAACTGGAACTCTAAATATTACCTGCAGTTCAACCTGCGTCGCGACGGGTCTTCGCGCTTCCATGCGGATCAGCGCTGGGGAAACTTTCCTTCTTTTTCTGCTGGCTGGATCGTTTCCGAAGAAAACTTCATGAAAAAAAGCGACTCATTCATTTCCCTGCTCAAGTTCCGGGCCTCATGGGGTCAGCTGGGTGATGAAAGGATTGGGAACTATACCTACCAGTCGTACCTGGAGTTTAATAATCCGACCTTATACATCGGGAGCACACCATCCGCTGTACAGGGAGCCTCGGCCTACCAATACGCCATGAAGAACAATACCTGGGAAACGACCACCACAACAGATATTGGCATGGACCTGTACCTCTGGGATAGCCGTTTCCGTTTCACCGGCGACTACTATCTGAAAAAGACAAAAGACATGCTGATTGCCGTGGATATTCCCAACTTCATGGGCTTCTCTGATCCTTACCAAAACATCGGAAAGATGGAGACCAAAGGATGGGACGTGGAGCTGGCCTGGAACGACCGGATCAACGCTTTCAGCTACGGACTAAGCTTTAACCTGTATGACTACCGGTCGGTGATGGGCTACCTGAAAGGTACCCGGGATGACCGGACTTCCAGCTGGACCATGATCATGGAAGACACCGAATACCTAGCCTATTACGGGTATCTCAGCGACGGAATCTATCAAAACGGCGATGAGCTGGGAGCAACAACCTCTGCCGTGGTAGGACCGGGCGATATCCGTTACAAAGATATCAGCGGGCCGGAAGGCGTTCCCGATGGAATAATCTCTGCCGAATATGACCGGGTCGCCCTGGGCGGATCGCTCCCCCGCTTCAATTATGGCGGAACCATTAACCTGGGATACAAAGGATTTGATTTCACAATGACTTTCCAGGGCGTCGGAAAAAAGAATGCTGTCCTGACAGAGCAGATGGTCCAACCGGTACGCGGCGACTGGTATAATGTGCCTGAAATTATCGTTGGAAAATACTGGAGCCATTATAACACCGACGAGCAAAACCGCTCTGCCAGCTTCCCTAAGATTTCACGGAACGCCAATGCCAATAATTATGTGGCCTCAGACTTCTGGCTCATCGATGGTTCTTATTTCCGCATCAAAAACCTGACGCTTGGATATACGGTACCCGCCGGACTCACCAACCGGCTAGCAATAAGGAATCTAAGAATACACACCAGCCTGCAGGACTTCTTTACAAAAAGTGATTTTCCAAAAGGCTGGGATCCCGAAGTGAGCTCCACTGGTTATCCGATTACAAAATCGGTCATGTTTGGAGCATCCGTTAAATTTTGAAATTTTTTATGCATTCTAATTCAACAAAATCAAGAAATATGAAACTCAGCAATTATCTTATCGCCGGTTTTCTCAGTATCATTATGCTGGCATGTCACGATCTGGATTTGCAACCGCTGTCAAAAGCTTCGGAAGAAACCTGGTATACCAATGAGAGCCAGGTGGAGATGAGCTTAAACACGCTGTACCTGCACCAGTTTTGGCCCATGTTCAAGTGTGATTGGGGAACCAAAGCCATCATGGCGCTTGACGAAGCCTCTGACGACTGGATGAACCGCACCACCCTGGTCCCTTTTACAAACGGGACACTAAACGGCAGCAATTCGACCTTCGTAAAGAATACCTGGAGCTACTCATACAAAGGGGTTAGCCGCGCCAATACGATCCTGGAAAATATCGGACGCTCACGTGAGAACCTATCGACAGAACGCTACGAGCGCTATGTTGCCGATGCCCGCTTTGTCAGGGCTTGCATGTACTCCCGCCTGATCAGCCGTTTCGGCGATGTGGTCTTTTTCACTGAAGGAATTGAACTTGAAGAGGCTTACAGCGCCCAACGGACTGATAAAGCAGAAGTACTCAGCAAAATCTACGATGACTTTGATTACGCCATTGAAAAGCTTCCGCTTGAATATGAAGGCTCTGAAGTCAAACGGGCAACCAAAGGTGCTGCCTATGCCATGAAAGCCCGTATTGCCCTCTTCTTCAAAGATTATGAAGTGGCACGCAATACCGCCAAAGCATGTATGGACCTGGGCATCTATGAGCTTTACCCCGATTTTGGAGCATTGTTTAAAAGCAAAACAAAAAATTCGGTCGAGACCGTCTTTGGAATCCCGCGCTCAACCGAATATGGAACAGCCATTCCTCCAAACGGCATAAGGCCCTACCTAAGCCGGAATGTTACGGCTCCTTCAACAACCGCCCAGCCATCCTGGGACTTGTTCTGCGCCTACCTTTGTACTGATGGGCAAACGATCGATCAGTCTCCCTTGTACAATCCGCAGGATCCGTTTAAAAACCGGGACCCCCGTTGTGCCTATACGATTGTTGAATTCAATTCCAATTATTTCGGATTTAACTATACTCCTCATCCTGATTCCGCGCAATGCTGGAATTACGATAAAGCCCGATTGGTCGCCAATAGCGATTCCAAAGCCGGTGATCAGTACGCTTCCTACAACGGCCTGATGTTGCGCAAAGGAATTGACAATGATTGGAATGACGACTTTTATGCCGAAAATGACAAATTGATTATGCGCTATGCCGATGTGTTGTTGATGTATGCCGAAGCTAAAATTGAATTAAACAGCATTGACCAAACGGTGCTGGATGCCATGAATCAAGTGAGGGCACGGGCTTACCAGGCGGACTACAACTCAGCTGATTATCCGGAAATAACGGCGACAGATCAGGCTGAACTGCGTCGGCTCCTGCGCATTGAGCGCCGGATGGAGTTTGCGTTCGAAGGCCTGCGTTTTGATGATATCATTCGCTGGAAGATTGCGGAAACAGTTATAAACCGGCCAAACTACGGATTACCAACAGCTGTTGCCACTTGCAAAGGCCTGGTGACCGATGGCCTTTGGTTTTTTGCCGGAGCACCTGCAATTGATGAAAACGGATGCCCCGACTTCTCCCAAATGACATCGATCTCCAGGTACCGGGTACTCAGCAAGCGGATATTTGATCCGACAAAACATTACCTCTGGCCGATACCTGCTTCGGAAATCATCATCAATCCGTCACTCGGCAACAATCCGAATTATTAATCTTTACCATTGAGCCTGCAGCAAAGAGCCCGTAAATGCCCTTTGTGCAGGTTCATACTTAAAATGACAATCACATGAAGAATTGGCTTAACACCTGGCTGTTTTTAATCACTGTTCTGCTGTTAACCAGCATGTGCAGCAGTACTGATGATATAACGGACGGGGACGACGGAAGCGATCAGCCCACATTGTCCAACGCGGGACAAGTTATGTGTGACGGGCAGGGCATCGCAAACGTAACAGTAACAGATGGTAAAAATATTACGGAAACCGACCAAAAAGGAAATTACACGCTGCCCTACCGCCCAGCCGCTAAATTAATCTATATCTCATCGCCTGCCGGTTATACAGTGAATGTTGTACAAAGCGTCCCGCAGTTCTGGGTAAATTTAACTCAGGTACAGGACCGTCAACACATTGACTTTACACTAAAAAAGCTGGATGTTTCTGATACAAAGCATTATTTTATTGCTGTTGGAGATCCGCAGGTCAGAAACGCTTCGGAACTGGAGCTGTTAAAACCTATTCTTGCCGAGATGGCGGCTACAATTGCCAGCAGCGCAATGAACCCGGTTCATTTGATGGTTGCAGGTGATATCGTATTTGACACCCCAAATATGCATAGTCCAAGCAAAGACCTTTTTAGCGGACTCAACCAGCCGGTGTATTATGCCATAGGCAATCACGATCATGTAAAAACGACGCAGTCCTCCCCGGCCAATGATAATACAGCAGATTCAACCTTTATCCGCCACTACGGACCCACCTATTATTCCTTTGACCGGGGCCTGATTCACTACATTGTGTTGGATAACATTGTGTATGAAGGTGGAACCAGCCCGGTGTACCGTACCGAATTTACGGCGGAGCAACTGGCATGGGTAAAAAAGGACTTGAGCTATGTATCAAAAGAAAAGGCACTGGTGGTGATGTTTCACGCCCCGTCGATGTCGCGAACAAATGCCGCCTATGGCAACAGTGCCGATTTACACGCCCTGTTAAGAGGATACGCCAATGTGCAGCTAATCAGCGGTCATACCCATTACAATTCCGTGGCAGATAACAACGGCATGACCGAGCACATTGTCGGTGCTGTTTGTGGCGGCTTTTGGGAAGGACCGGTATGCCTCGACGGCGTTAAACTGGGATACAAACGCTTTGAAGCAAACGGAACCGACATCAAATGGGAATACCATGATTATACCGATCCGGAAGCCGGGTTTTCGGTGTTTAAACCTGAAGCGACAAGGCCCCCCATTATTGCCCCGGCCAATGAATTGTTAGTCAATGTCTGGGATTGGGATCCGTTCTGGCAGGTCAGTTACTCGGAGGATAACGGTGAAACATTTAAAAGCATGTCCCGCTACACCGAACAGAACCCGACATACGATCCACTGGCATACGACAGCTTTGGACTTAAAGGTGACCAAACCGTTCCGGGAAGAACCTGGATTGGCGCAAGCAAAACGGATCATATCTTTTCGATTTCGCCCTCAGCAGGCGTTCGGAAAATTCTGATCAAAGCAGTCAGCCGATTCCGAACGTATCAGGAAGAAGTTGAATGGCTGCAGGACTAACAGGTAGCCTTCCAATGGAGAATAGAACGGAAGCTCTCCTGGGATAGAGCTTCCGTTTTATTCTCCGGGAGGCTTCGTGCCTCCTCTCCATAAAAAGCATAGAGAAGTTTTCGAATAAATACCGGGAAGTTTAGCAATAAGGCAAACTCCGTCTTGTCTCCTCCTATTGACAAGTGTTTAAATAACAGGATAAAAATCCTTTTAGTAAGTATAATGCAACTAAAAAATCCGAGAGACTTCATCTTCACTTAACCTTTATTAAACCTAAAGCGAATAACTTTGCTCGCAAAAAACAGGTTGAAAAGAAACGACTCAGACTCAGTAATTTTCGAACGGATTAAGTCAGGAGATAGCGATGCCTTAACTGTGTTGTTTAACAAATATTACCAGCAAATATGCCGCTTTACATTTCTATTCATTCCTGAAAACAAAGTTGTTGAAGAACTTACCGCGAATGTTTTTATCAACCTGTGGGAAACCCGTAAAAAAATTGCCATCCACACAAGTGTTAAGGCCTACTTATATCAGGCGGCAAAAAATCAGGCAATTTCTTATCTACGAAAGAATAAACACATATTAAACCCATTAGATGAGTTGTTTGATTTGCCAGATAAACAAGATCAGACACCTGAAGCAATTTATATTGAAGGTGAATTAAATCAGGAATTTGTTAAGGCCTATAAAAAACTCCCGAACAGAGCACAGCTAGCTTTTAAGCTACACCGATTAGATGGGCTGAAATACTCAGAGGTTGCCCAAGTAATGAATATATCGATTGGTGCTGTTGAAAAAAACATCACTTCGGCTTTAAAAATTTTACACAACGAATTACGCTCGTTTACAAAGGCAAATTAATTGCACGATTAACTGATTTCTAACAATCTCTTAATCATTCTGTATTCGGGGGAAGAGCAAAAAACACGTCATAGGAGCAAAGAAGCTTTTATGACCAAAAAAGAAAAAATAAGGATCATTCTTCGCCAGCTCAATGAGCGTGCAAATGAGCACGAAAAAAATAAATTCAGCAATTGGCTACTACAAGATCCCGATAACCTCGACCTATATATTGAAATAAAAAATATTTGGGATGCGCCATTAAGCAAGCGTCTCAACTTCGATGATACCCGCGCGAAAATAAAATTGAACAAGGCAATAAAAAAAGAGCGACGAAAAATCCAGTTGCATACCTACTCCAGGGCTATCGCAGCTGCATCTATCCTGCTTATTGTTGTAGCCACATTTACTTACCAGCATTTAAAAGTACCGCAGCAAGTCGATCCTCAAGAAAAGACAATACATTTTATAACCAAGCATTCGGAGCTTGGCGAACAACTCCGGATCACTTTACCTGACGCTTCTGTTGTTCAATTAAATGCGGGAAGTTCGATTCGATTTCCGGAGAAATTTGATACTGACAAAAGACAAATTACACTTTCTGGTGAGGCTTTTTTTGAAGTTACCAAAGATCCCAACAGGCCATTTGAAGTTAAAACAAACAACGTTACAACCACTGTGCTGGGAACATCATTCAATATAAAAGCTTTTGAGCATGAACAGGCAACAGTTACTGTCGCTACCGGAAAAGTGGAGGTTGAAACGAAAAATGGCGCCAGCACGGACAAATTACTGCTTTTGCCAAATCAGCAAGCTGTTTACAACAAAAAAGAAAACCATTTCAAAATGGAAGAAGTAGACTCCCAACACTACTTTGCATGGACTTCAGGAACCATCCGGTTTAATAATGATCCTTTGGAGGAAGTCGTCAAAATATTAGAACGTTGGTACAATGTAAAAATTCAACTTGACAGACACATTAAAAAATCAATGCGAATACAGGGAAGCTATACCGATAAAAAGCTCTACACCATTCTTGACGGCCTTGGATACATCTACAATTTAGATTGCCATTACACAAATAATAACACTATTGTAATAAAACCAAAACCTCAAAATAAATTGCCTATGTAAAAAGCTGGTATAACACTAAAAGACAAAAAGCCCGCATCTGTGTGGTAGCTGATGCGGGCAAAACAAAAGTTGTTTTTTTTAATCTATTAAGTTTTACAAAATTATGAAAGTTAAACTATTAAAACAATTCATGTTTGTTTCAAAACACATGTTTTATATTTTTTTATTGCAGGTAATTACCTTGCAGCTTGTCAATGCCGGACAAATCAAAAGTCAGAGCATTGAGGACGTGAAAATTTCAGTCGGGCTATATGAAGTTGGACTTGAAGAGATTTTTTCGGCCATTGAAACACAAACTGATTTCGTTTTTATATACGATGTCAGTATTCTGAATAAACCCAACACCAGCACACTTGACTTCGAGGACAAGCCTGTTGTTGATGTATTAAAAGAGGTTGCCAACGATTTCGGATTGAGATTTCGGCAAATTAATAATACCATTTTTGTAAAAGAAGCAGATATTCCAAAAACGAAACCTACTGACACCAGCATGGGCCAGCCAACAAAGTCCATTACTGGGAAAGTAACCGATAACAATGGAAATACACTTCCGGGGGTGACGATTTTGGCCAAGGGAACAATCAACGGAACTGTTACTGACATGGACGGCGGCTACCAGATTACTGTAGGAAATGACGTGCAGACTCTGGTGTTTTCATTCATCGGGATGGACACCCACGAAGAACAAATTGATGGCCGGGCTATCGTCGACATCCAATTATCTGAGCAAACAACCTATTTAAATGAGATTGTGGCAGTAGGGTATGGAATCAAACAAAAGAAAGACCTGACGGGAGCAGTCTCTGTGGTCGATGTTGAAGAAATTTCGAACACCCCAGTTGCCGGAGTCGACCAAATGATGCAGGGCCGAATGGCTGGGGTGAATGTAATTGGCGACTACGCTCCGGGTGGAGGTGTTTCTGTCCGTGTGCGTGGATTCAGCACCATTCGCAACAACGACCCGCTTTATATTATTGATGGCGTTCCGGTTGAATCGGGAATTAACATGATCAACCCAAACGACATTGAATCACTACAAGTTCTAAAAGATGCATCATCTGCTTCTATTTATGGTTCACGGGCAGCCAACGGTGTCATCATCATCACGACAAAAAAAGGAAAAGGTGGGGTAGCCAGAATAAACTTTGACGCTTATGTTGGAGTTCAAAGCCCAACAAATAAAATCCAACCGTTAAACGCCCAGGGATATGGGGACTTGCTTTGGCAAGCCCACTTCAATGACGGGAAAACACCAGCAAGCGATATTTATGGAAGCGGAACAACAGCCGTCATTCCGGAATACCTGGATGCAAACAAACGCGTCCCTTCGGCTGATTTGAATTGGGTGGACGAAATCACCCAAGATGCCGTGGTTCAATCATACAACTTGAACATATCGAAAGGGAAAGAAGACGCCAGCCATTCATTTTCATTGGGCTATTTTGACCAGGAAGGAATTGTTAAATATACCGACTACAAGCGTGTGTCATCACGTTACAATTCGCAATACAAGTTTTTTGATCGGCTTACCATTGGAGAGAATGTGTCACTATCGCACTCATGGACGAACTCAGCTACAACCAATCACATGCTTTCAAGTATTGTTTATGGAGCTTACAAATATCCATCGGTTGCACCCGTTCATGATTTAGATGGAAATTTCGCTGGTTCATTCATCAACGATTCAGGCAATCCGTTGGCTAACTTGTACTATAACCGCGACAATACTCACAAACGCCTGAAAATTTTCGGGAATGTGTTCGCAGAACTGGAGATCATCGATGGATTAAAAGTAAAATCCAACTTCGGAATAGATTATGGCAGTTACAACCGCCGTAGCTTCAGCCCTAAATACACCGAGACAGGAGCCCAAAATCCGAAAACGATAAGCAGCTTGACCACTTCCAACAATTGGAAATTTGATTGGGTTTGGACCAATACAATCAGCTATGCAAAATCGTTTGATAAACATCAAATTGAACTCATGGCAGGAACAGAGGCCATTGAATCTACCTATGAAGTTTTCAATGCCTCGCGTGAAGGGTTTCCGTACGAAGACAAAAACTTTCGCTATCTGGATGCTGGTGATGGAAGTAGTCAGAAAAACAGTGGCACGGGTTCTCATTGGGCTTTAAATTCGTACATGGCTAAGGCCGACTACACGTACGATAGCCGCTATCTTTTCTCTTTCACTTTTCGTCGTGATGGCTCATCGCGGTTGGGAAAAAACAAATGGGGTAACTTCCCTGCTCTTTCTGCCGGTTGGCGTTTAAGTGAAGAAGGCTTCTTTGACAGCGAAAAAATCAGCAACCTTAAACTTCGCGCTGGATGGGGTCAAAACGGGAATCAGGATGTTCCGCCTTATGCAACGATCGAAAGTTACTATTCCGACGCCAACCATTCGAACTACGCCATCGATGGCGAACAATTTAACGTTTCCAATGGATTTACCTTAAGTAGAAACGGAAATCCAAATCTTAAATGGGAAACAACAACTCAAACGAACATCGGGATCGACCTTGGGTTTTTCGATAATCAGTTTAATATTACAGCCGATTATTTCTATAAAAAAACAAAAGATCTGCTTCTGGAACGTCCACTTCCCCCGATTGCTGGCGGAACCAACCAAACGGTTTGGGACAACGTTGGTGAAATGGAAAACAAAGGAGTCGAACTGCTGCTCGATTATCAAAGTAAAACAGTGGGCGATTTTTCATGGAATGCAAGTCTGAATATTTCGCGCATTAAAAACAAATTGGTCAGTTTGCCAGCCGACATTGATTTTATTGCTTTGCCCAGTTCGTATTTACACAGTGTAAACTTCGACCAGGAAACGTCCCGTTCCGAAGTAGGCCAGCCAATTTCATCGTTTTATGGTTACAAGAGCCTGGGCATTTTCAAAAGCCAGGATGAAATTGATGCACACAAGATACAACCCAATGCAAAACTGGGTGATTTGAAATTTGAGGACATAGATAAGGATGGGAATTTGGATGAAGACGACCGTGATTTTATCGGCAACCCACATCCTGATTTCACATTGGGACTGAATCTTGGGTTTCAGTACAAAAACCTTGATGCCACACTATTTTTCAACGGTAGTTTTGGAAATGATGTTTGGGATATGACCCGTTACTATGGCGATTTTTTCAACCTTTCACAATACAATAAGCTGGATCGAATTCGCGATGCCTGGAGCACTGATAATCCGAATGGATCAATACCGCGTTTATCACTCGACGACCCGAATAACAACATTCGTCCTTCGTCATACTACATTTCTGATGCCTCGTACGTACGTTTAAAAAACCTGACGATTGGTTATTCGTTCAACGAACTGGCTCAGAAAATCCACAGTAGTAAGATGCGCGTTTATGTGCAGGTTCAAAATCTATTCACCATTACGGGTTACGATGGACTAGATCCTGAGATTGGCTTGCAAAGTTACAGTTCAGAACACCGAAACCTTGATATTGGGGTCGACCGTGGCTTGTATCCCCCTTCAAAGACTTTCATGATTGGTCTGAATCTTGGATTTTAATCACCCAATAACGAACAATAAAAAAGAAGATATGATGAAAAAGATAATCTATTTCCTTGTCGTTGCATTATTTGCAACTAGTTGCAGCGATAGTTTTCTTGAAGAAAACCCGACCAGCGAGCTTTCGCCGGATCAGATTCTGGCTCCTGAGAATATTGAAGGAACAATAATATCAGCCTATTCGGTACTAAATGGTCAGATTGACGGAGCTTCCAACGCGTACAATTCCCCAGACTCGAACTGGAGCTTTGGCGATGTTATTTCGGACGATGCCTATAAAGGCGGCGGCGGAACAGGTGACCAAAACCAAATTCACCTCATGGAGATTTTTGCCACCACGCCAACCATTATGGATGTAGAGCGTAAATGGCTGGCGCTTTACGAAGGAATTCGCCGGGCAAACTTATCAATCCGACTGTTGAATGAAAGTAAAGACTTTGATGCTGATTTGAAGCAACAACGAATTGCAGAAATGCGTTTTCTGAGAGGGCATTTCCATTTTGAGGCCAAAAAAATATATGGCAATATTTGTTATGTCGATGAATCAGTAAAAACGAAAGAAGATTTCTATCAGATCTCAAACTCGGATTTGACCTATGCCGAACAATGGACAAAAATTGAAGACGATTTTAAAGCGGCGGCACAAACTTTACCAAATGAGCAAACGGACTTAGGACGGCCCACTAAAATGGCTGCCAAAGCATACCTGACGAAATGCTACATTTTTGAGAAAAAATGGAGTGAAGCCGTTACTACAGCTGATGAGGTCATTAATTCGAAGAAATATCATTTAGAGCCCAATTTCAGAGATATCTTTCTTCCTGAAAATGATAATGGCCCGGAAATCATCTTCTCTGTTCAACACACCATTCAAGATGGTTCGCCTGACAACTACAATGGGTCAATTGGTGACCGTTTGATGCCACCAGGAGGGCCATATGCCGGGTACGGATTTCTTCGTCCTTCGCAGAACTTAGTCAACTCATTTAAAACCAACACAAATGGCTTGCCTGTTCATGACAATTCTTTGCTTGCTGATGATGACAACATGGATCCACGTATTGATCATACGTTGGGACGTCCGGGTATTCCATATTTGGACATTCAAGTTTATGATTGGACCCCAAGAGAAGTTACGGTCTATGGGCCTTACATTCCCAAGAAACGGATGTTATCGACCAATTCGCCCTATTATTTGAGTATTTGGCCATATGTAACCTCCTTGAATTACTATGTGATCCGCTATGCCGATGTTTTATTGTGGCGTGCCGAAGCAGCAATAGAAACCAATGACTTGGAAACAGGCCGGAAATACATCAACGAAGTTAGGAAAAGGGCCCGCGACGGAGGCTATGTTAAAACAATGGACGGTACAGCCAATGCAGCAAATTACGTGATAAACACCTACGAAACAGTGTTTAGCAGCAAGGCGGAAGCTATTGAAGCTTTGAGGACTGAGCGTAGAATGGAGTTTGCACAGGAAGGCCACCGCTTTTTCGATTTGGTACGTTGGGAAATTGCAGCTGATGTAATGAATACTTATTTCGAACGTGAAAAGATATTGCATTCACATTTAGCCAATGCTTCTTTTGTGAAAGGAAAACACGAATACCAACCAATTCCTCAAACACAGATGGATCTTAGCCAAGGGAAAATGGTTCAAAATCCAAATTATTAATATTCAATAGAAAAAATCCGGAGTCTTCGATTCCGGATTTTTCTTCCAGTATAAATTTACACACGTGCGGAAGTAAATCTTTAGTAGTACGTACGTAAACTTTCATACGTATGTAAATAAAACTTTACACGTATGAAAACAGTATTTACACTGTGTGAAAATTTCATTACATACGGACGTAGATTTGGCTACACACGGGTGCAGACTTTTGACTACCCGTTCCAAAGTTCGAAAAGGTATCTTTCCAACCTGCAAGGCCAATCTTCAACACGTAATGCACATCCGAAGCATACAGCTACCTTACAGGAACCTTACAGCTAAGATACAGAACTGTGACATTTTCAATGGCATTCAACTATTTTCAACTTTGTTTAAAAGTCATTTGAATTAAAAAGCACGTAACCGTTGTTCCCAGCTCTTCCATATCTATACCAAAGTTTTCTGTTTTCCGTTAAAAATATGTGACTTTGTAATAAAAACACAAATATCAACTAAATACAAGAAATTCCTGTTGATGAATAAGTATCTTAAAATCATAGAAAAGCAAATTGAGCACAACCAAGGGAAAAACATTTTTCAAGAGTACGATTTGACTTTTAAGTTTGTTGATGAAACGATCATGGCTATTTCAAACATTGGAGAAATTGACGTTGAAACAACGAAAATCCTTGTTGATTATGCTACAAATAAATCGCTTGAAGAATTCTGCAGAATGAATCAATATTATGCATTTAACAGCCAATCGAAAAAAATTTTAAGAACGATCTATTGCAATCTGGTTTCAGTAATCAAAGCGAACCGCCAACCAATAGATGAGATTTCAGAACATCACTATAAAAATTTGAAAGATTGGTTGAGCAAAACCAACCCTTTTGCAAAAAAAATCTATTTGTCAAATGCATCAGCAATTAAACCAGTGCCTTGTTCCGAATATAGTGCAGAATTGCAATGTAATATTCTTAGAATAGAAACATTCATAGAACCGGTTTTAGATATTGGATGTGGGAGACATGCAAATCTGATTAAGCATTTAGACAATCTGAATATTAAAGCTTTTGGCATCGATAGATTCACTGTTGATAAAGAGAATATATTCAACTCTGACTGGCTGGAATTCGACTTTGGAGTTGAGAAATGGGGTACAATAATAAGCAATTTGGGATTTTCAAATCACTTTACGCACCACCATATGCGAGATGACGGTGATTTTATGGCATATGCTAAGAAATACATGGAAATCCTTAATTCATTAAAAGTTGGTGGTGCATTTCATTATGCACCAGACATTCCTTTTATCGAATTGTATCTGGACAATAAGAAATTTCAAATTGACAAACATGAAGTTAGCGGTTTTGATATTAAAACAGCAGTGGTAAGACGATTAAAATAGAGAATAAAAAAGCGAGATCGCCGCAAGGAGGCAGGCACTCCCAAAAACGGGATCACAGGTATCTGACGTTTCCTATCTTGATGCCCCGGCACAATAGCCTCTTCACCGGTACTTAGATTGGCGGTCAATCTCGCTAAAAAGAAATAAAAAATAGACTTTTGGGGACCCTTCTCAAAAAAATCAGCCCCTATTTGGTTTCGGTTCAATATCGGTTAACTCCGAAATTTTAACCGGACGTTTTTCTTCGATGCTTTTACGCGCTGCGACTCCAATCAAAACAGACATGGCTCCATCGCGTGTTCCAGCCGAATGTTTATACGGGTCAGCCATGCTTGGATCTTTGAAAATCTTGTCTTGCAAACGTACATCGCCACCGCCATGACCACCACGAACCCGCGGTACTTTCACCAATTCGTATTCTGGATTCCAGTTTTTCATCACCATAATTTCATCATATGCAGAATCATTTTCATCTGCATCTTGATTCATCTCCTGCACATGTAATTCAGCCTGGCTTACCCGTTCTTCGGCGCGCCACGGAATACCTTCCCACGAATCAATACGGCCATCCATACCGTTAAACGCGATTTGCCATCCTTCATAAGGCGAATAAGTTGTAAGCGAATAACTCACCTGAACATTGTTAGCATACTTAATTTGAACCGCCATTTTATCGTAAATATCAATATCGTGACGCCACAAGCAATTGTCGCGAATGTAGCCATCGTATTTTTCATTTTCCACATACAAGTCAACTGAGCGTTTATCTTTCATAATGTCCCAGTAAAACTTACACTTGTCGGTGTAAGCACACGAGCGGCAGTTGGCACCGCGAAACGCGTTGTTACTCCCATAATGTTCCAGCTCACCGTAAGCGGTCACCTCCACCGGGTCCGAATCAATCCACCAGTTCAGCAAATCAAAATGGTGGGTTGATTTATGAACCAGCAATGTTCCGCCTTTGTCACGCTCGCCATGCCAACGACGGAAATACGAAGCACCATGATACGTGTTTAAGTACCAGTGAAAATCAACCGAGGTAATTTTTCCAACTTCGCGGTCAACAAGCAATTCCTTTAGCTTTGAAAACTGAAGTCCATAGCGGTAGTTGAAACCAACAATCACTTTGTGCCCAGTCTTTCGTTCAGCGTCCAAAATCGATTGACACTTCACTTCATCGGTAGTCATCGGCTTCTCGGTAATCACATCGCAACCCATCTCCAAAGCCTTAATAATGAATTCGTGGTGGTTCGAATCCATCGTGGTTACAATCACAACATCAGGTTTGGTTTGGTTGACCATCTCAGTAAAATCAGTAAAAACCGGGCATTTCACGCCCATGAAATTTAAGGCGAACTGGAGACGTCCGGGATTAAGATCGCACAAACCAACAAATTCGGTTTCTTTGGAGTAATTGTTAACGACATTCTTGCCCCAGAAGCTAGTGCCCCGAATTCCGGTTCCGACCAAGGCCAATTTGGTTTTGGAAGCCGCGGGTTTAGCAACAGATTGCATGGGATTGGCCAAAAGAGCGCCGGCAGTTAAGGTTCCGGCAGCACCTAAAAAATGGCGTCGATTTAAGTTTTTAGATTCTTTCATTTTTATGATTTAATTAGTGTCTCAGATAGAAAGATATTAGCTTCTTGTTATTTTTGAAAAAAATACGTAATTAAATCGGTAAAGTCAACGTTAAAAATTAGTTTTACGCAATTGAAATTCAACAACTTGATAAACAACAAAAAACATATTGACCAATTTCTAGATAAAATTGCAACCAGCCAGGTATTTTCAAAATCTCCGGTCAACCGGGAACTCTTGAAATACCTAATCCATTGTACTGTCAAGGGTGATAAACCGAAAGAATTTCAGATTGCGGCTGATGTGTTTGGCAAAAAATATGATCCTGGCAAGGAAATCAATGTTCGGGTTTATATCCATAACCTCCGCAAAAAACTGAAGGAATATTATCTGTATGAAGGCCAGGATGATGAACTTATTTTTGAGCTTCCCAAAGGACAGTACGGCATCAATTTCAAACACTCACCTGTCAAATCATTGAAAAAAAAGGTTTACCACTTTTCTCCCATACTTTTTGGAGCAAGCCTGATCATCTTACTTAGTCTGCTGTTTTTTCATGTCTTTTTTCCTTTCAATCAGGTTAAGATTGGTTTTTGGAATGATTTTCTGTCCAATGGTTTTCCAACCCGCATGGTGCTTGGCGACCATTATTTTTACCGTGGAAATCTACCATCGGGCAAAACGGTAACCATGCGGGATAGCCATATTAATTCGGATGTGGATTTTGATGAGTACATGAAGCAGCATCCTGAACTGATGGAGCAAATGGAAAAGACCAGCCTCACCTATATCAACAACCAGGCCCCATTGGGCTTGTTCTACCTGATGCAGCTTTTTGGAAGTGGTAACTTTAATCTTGAAATGGATTATTCATCCCGGATCAGCGTAGACGATTTCCGAAAGCGGAATCTGTTGTTCATCGGGTCGTTTAAAACCCTGCAACAATTGAAGAATACAGTGGAGAAATTGGGGCTGGTTTATCGGATTGAAGAAACGCAACTGGAGTACCAAACCGCTGATTCAGGTCTTATTTTTGATAATCGCTCCACTTCTTATTTGAGTTATGAACATGCAACAGTAGCTCATTTTTCGCTCCCAGACGGTCGACGGGTGCTCTTTTTTCTTTGTGACCTCGATATCGGAAATATGGCACTGATTAAGTTTTTCACTGATCAAAAAAGAATGAAGGACTTTTCAAAAAAGCTGGATGAATTAAATACCACTAATTTCAAGGCCGTTTTTGAGGTAAAAGGTCAAAACCGGACTGATTTCGATATCAGCATGATCCGGATTGATGCCTTACCCGATAACATTACAGAAATATGGCCATAAAAAAACCCGAGCTTTCGCCCAAGTTTTCTTCTTTCTCCACTCAAAAAAGCTAAACCGTCATTGGAACTTCCAACAACAAAAGTTTGCTTTGTCTTTTTATTTTTATGGACAGCTTCTCTCCTACTTCCGTTAAGCCGGCAGCATCGCGCTTTGAAAGCACATCATCATTTACTACAGCTTCTCCATCAATAACCATGAGAAAGACGCCATTTTCTGAGTTTTTCAGCTGGTATTCAATTTCCTGGCCTTCATAAAAGTTTCCTAAATGCAACCAGGCATCCTGGTGAATCCACATGGATTGGTTTTCGCCATCAGGCGAAATAATCATTTCCCAGTTGTTCTCCAGCCTGGCCGAATCAAAATAGGCCTGATCATACCGAGGCTGAGCATTCTTTTTGTTGGGAAACAACCAGATTTGGAAAAAGCTTACCGGTTCATCCTGCGACGGATTAAACTCAGAATGCGTCACTCCCGAACCAGCCGACATGACCTGAACTTCACCCTGGTTGATAGTCGATCCGGTTCCCATACTATCCCGGTGTTCCAACTGTCCGTCAAGAACAATGGAAATGATTTCCATATTATCGTGCGGATGGGTTCCAAAACCCATTTTGGGTTGAACCCAGTCGTCATTCAGCACCCGTAAAGCTCCAAAATTTAATCGTGAAGGGCAGTAATAGTTGCCAAAGCTAAATGTATGCCGGCTCTTCAACCAACCATGATCTGCCACTCCCCTGCTTTCTGATCTGTAAAGAACAATAGACATTGTTCCCTCCTTTCTTTTATTATTTTTTTGCTACTACAAGGAAATCGAGCGTAAAATCGTCATAAATCATCTTATCCCCCAGGTTATCGAAAAAGGATTTTGATCCGTAGCGTACATTATATTCCGAACGGTCAATCGTCAGTTCTCCTTTTACTTCTACCGAATCACTTTTCGTTGACGATGTTCCCTTAAAACTTACTGGTTTGGTAGTCCCCTTGATGGTTAAATCGCCTTTAAACGTGTAGTCTGAACCTGACTTGATGACATCGGTTAAAACCAAGGTCGCTGTGGGATAAGTCTCTACCGAAAAGAAATCGTCTGATATCAGGTGGCCAACCAATTTTCCGTTCATCTCTGCATCCGTAATATCTTCAACAGAGATTGATTGCATATCGATGGAAACCGTTCCACCTTTAATCTCGCCATCAACAACTTCCAGCGATCCTTCTTTAATATCAATTGCCCCATAATGTTCGCCGGTAACTTTTTTACCGTTCCAGGCTACTGTGCTTTTTGAGGCATCAACCACGTAGTTACCTGCAAAAACGGCTGTACTTACCAATAATGCCAGGCTTAAAACGACCCATTTTCTAATTTCATTTGTTTTCATAACTGTCTTGTTTTAAATGTTAATATTCAGTTACAAAAATATATCATGCTGTATGTTCTAAAAATGGACAAAAATAAGATTTAATGGTACTTTTTTCTACTATTGTCACGAAAGTCTTTAATGGTAAGCCCGGTGTACTTTTTAAAGAAGCGGCTAAAATAGGAAGGATCATCAAATCCGAGCAGGTAGGCAATTTCCTTTCCACTCATGTCAGTAGCAAATAATTTCTGTTTGGCTTCTTCAATAATCCGGTTACGAATCATTTCGCCAGCAGTTATTCCAGCTGACTTTTTTGCAACCTCATTCAAACAAGTCGGATTCATGCTTAACATATCGGCATAAGCCGAAACGCTTTTTTCCTTGGTATAGTTCTCTTCAATCAGCTCTTTAAACCGAATGATAGAAAAGCTATCGGATTGCTCGTCATCAGGACTTGCAAGCTGGTATTGTGTTTCAAAAATCCGGATTGATTTTAGTAAAAACAGATGCAACAAGTTCAAAACTGCATCCGGACTATATTTATCCGACTGTTGGAGCTCTTCTATCATTAAGCCCACCAGGTTGTTCAGTTGGTCTTTTGCGGTGCCTTCAACCTTTATGATACTCTTGAATTCGGGATTGCTAAACAGCTCGTATTCTTTAAATGGTGTGTAGTTTTTTCGGTTGTAACGGGCAAACTCCTCGTTGAAAAGGATGGAAAAGCCCCCGGCAATCTGATCCAGAATCATGCGATGCTTTAAGCCCGGAGGCACAAAAAGCAGGGTGTCTTTTTCGATGACATACTCAACAAAATCGGTGGCATGAACCGCCTGCCCGTTTTGAATCCAAAATATGGAATAAAAGTTATGAAGATGAGGCAGTTGGTTTTCCCTTCGTTCCTCATCTTTAAATTCACAGATTTTCATGATTTTGAAAACCCGGTTCTCATTTTCTCTATTAAAAAGATTCATCTGATAGATTAGATTCTATTCAATCACGCGAATTTCGCTGCTCATTTTCATCGAATCGCGAAAAACGGCACTCACCCCACAATATTTTTCTTCGGAAAGATTGATCGCCTTTTCCAATTTGTCGAGCGGCAAATCTTTACCTTTGAACTCGTAAATCACCTTCACTTCTGCATATTTCTTAGGATGTTCTTTGGTTACATCGCCTTCCACAACAACCCGGAAAGCATCAGGAACCACCTTCATTTTCTTCAGAATAGAAATGACATCAATTCCTGTACAACCGGCCAATGCGGTCAACATGAGTTTCTTGGGCCGTGGACCCAAATCATTACCACCACTTTCAACGTCAGCATCAATAATCAGTTTATGCCCATCTTGTTCAGTTTCGAAAGCCATATTATCTTTCCAGGCCAAATCAACGATATGTTTCATAATAATTGCAGTTTAAACAGTTAAGACAAATATTACCTTCTAAATCAGGTATGAAAATATCTAAATAAATAGTTTTACAAATATAAATGTTACTTGTATATTTAAGTCCGATTTTCATTTTTATTAATTCATTCATAATAACGAACAATACATGAGAAGTTCAATCAACAGACCCTCAGAAGAAGAATGTGAACTTTCAGGTTTTCAATTATTTAAAAAATTAACTGAACCAGAGTTTACACAACTAAATTACGATAAAACCTGCTCGCTTTACAAAAAAGGAAGCATTATTTACCGGGAAGGAAGCCGGTTGACGGGTTTCTACTGTGTTACCAAAGGTATTGTTAAGATTTTTAAGACCGGAATTGATGGAAAAGAACAGATTATCCGCTTTGCTAAAAAAGGTGAAATTATTGCTTACCGATCGTTGCTAAGTGAAGAATTAGCCTGTACTACCGCCAAAGTGATTGAAGAAGCCGTTTTATGCCATATTCCCTATCAAACGCTGCAGTTTATGATTCAAAGTAATTGGCAGTTTTCGCACCACATGCTTCAAATTGTATGTAAAGAACTGCGCGAGGCGAATGATTACATTACCGATATTGCCCAAAAAACCGTCCGTGAGCGCCTGGCAGAAGTTTTGCTGTTGCTGAAGGAGAGCTTTGAGCTTGACAACTCAAACACCCTGCAAATTTCGCTAACCCGAGAAGAATTGGCCAATATTGTAGGTACGGCTACAGAAAGCGTTATCCGCCTACTATCCGAGTTTAAGCAGGATAAAATGATTGAATTGCAGGGAAGAAAAATAAAACTAATGGATATTAAAGCATTGACCCGGGTCGCTAATCTATAAGTCGAACACCTTTTGGTCGCTTGTTTTATTACTTGCTAATCCAGTCTTCCGGATTCATTTTTTCATTTTCGCGCCAAACCTGAAATTTGAGCGCTGTTTTATTGTCATCAGAAAAAATAGCGCCAATTTTTTGTTTAGTTTTCACGTGCTGACCTGTTACAACATTGACCTCCTTCAAGTTGGAATACACACTTAAAAAACTGCCGTGGCGGATAATTACTGCCATATTTCCGCCTGAAATGGCAAATACACGGCTGACCTCTCCATCGAATACAGCCCGGACCTCAGACCCAGCTTGGGTTGTAATTTCGATGCCACTGCTTTTTACCTGTATGTTTTTTAGGACCGGATGGGCATGCACTCCAAATCGTTCGGTAATCACGCCGCGTTCCACCGGCCAGGGAATTCTACCCTTATTATTCTTAAAACCAGTAGCTAGCAGTTTTTGCTCCGGCGTCATTTCAAACTCCCCTTTTTCAAGGGCCTTTTTCGCTTCTTCCGCCAGCAGTCGCTCAATTTCACGATCCAGTTTCTCCTGTTCCTGCTGTTGCTCCCGAAGCTTTTTACGCAAATCGCGTTGTTGCTGCTGCAAGCTCTGCACCTGCCTGCTCTGTTGGTTTTTTTCACCCACCAATTGCCGCGCCTCTTCGTTTTTACTTGTCAATAGTTGAGCTTTTTCCCGCTTTTGCTTCTCCAGCTCAGCAACCTTTTCGTCAAGCAAACCACTGATGGTCCGAATGACTTCGGCCTGCGACTTACGATACTTGGCATACTGCCTCAGGTACAGCATCCGTTTATAAGCCTGATTCAGGTTCTCCGACGACAACAAAAAAATAAGCATGTCGTAACTGTTCTTGCTTTTCTGAGCAAACCGGATCATCGCTGCATATTCCTTTTTGAGGTTCTTCAAATCCGCATTCAACATCTCCGAAACTTGTGTGTTTTCGGCAATGGTTGCATTCAGCATGTTGACTTCATCATTAATATTATGAATCAACTGGTTACGATTCTGTATCTGTAAATTAAGCAATTGCAATTTGCTCAGGGTGGCCTTTTCGCTTTTTTGGGCTTCCTGAAGCAATGTTGAAGTATACTGAATGACTTGGTTGGTATTAACCTTTTTAGCGCGCAAATCCGTCAATGATTGCCCCGACGAGGACAATGCGGCAAGAAGGATAAACAAGCTCAAAAAAAGGCTTCTCATGAGATTATATGACTATTGCATCCGGTTGTACTTGTCCGGTATGTTGAAATTAAATGACTGGTTTTTTTCGGTGGAAAATTTACTAAGTTTAATTTTCATTGACAAATCCTTTTCTGGACTGGCAAAGTGAATATCGATATTACCCGGATAAAGTTGCCGACCCACCTTTTCAAAGTCGGAAAAATTCACGGTTACCTTCCGGTTGTTCGACTGATCATCCAGCACGATTTTCCTGATTTTAAAAGTCTTGGGATCAACAAACAAATACTGAACTATAAAATCATCTTCACCCAGTTTATTCAAATAGCGGCCAATCTTGTGTTCTTTTCCTTTCTGCTCAATTTTATCAAGTTTCCGGTTTTTGACTGACTGTAAAATATACATTCCGGAATCAATATAGGAAACAAATTCCCTGAAATCGTTGTCATTCGGATCGTCACGATACGAAAAAGCATCATTGCTGATAATAGACTGAACCAGCTCGAAATCGAGTTTCATATTCACCAACTCACTCAAATAATCGTATTGCTCTTCCAGGTATTCTTTCTTCAGATAATTCACCATTCTCACGCTATCGGGAGTTAAAAGCAGACGGGCGAGCGGAATATTGATCTTACTAATGGTGAGTAAAATTTGCTTGTCCTTTTCTGATTTCAGATTGGCTCGAAATGAGGCCTTTTCATCCGGCCCTTCGTACTGGCATATAATTCGTTTTATCGCCAGCATGTTGTAATCAAATGCTTTATCTTCCACCTTTCTAATCAAGCGGTTAGTACTCACTGTCCGAATTTTTTCAGTGGTCACAATCTTGCTTGTTTTGCAGGAAGAAAACCCCAAAAGGATCAATAAAATGAGGACAATATATTGGCGTGGCGAACGTGTTTTCAAGGGACTAAACTTTCAATAAATCGTGATTCTTTAATTTTCTGTTCCAAGACCTCGGTCCCCTCTCCCACTGCTTTAGCTTTTTTCCAGTTTTCGAGTGCTTTGTCTTTTTCGCCCAGCTTGTAGAGGATATCACCATAGTGTTCGAGCAACACTGCATTATCATCTCCCCCATTGCTGATGGCCGATTCTATATAGAATTTGGCCAACTCGTAATTTTCGCGCTTAAACAGAACCCAGGCATATGTATCCAGGTAAGTTGAATTTTCAGGATTTGCCTGAACTACGCGCCCACTCATGCGCTCGGCTTTTTCAAGCTGCTCGCCACGAATTGAAAGGTAATAAGCATAGTTGTTCATGGCCATATGATTGTCTGGGTTCAGCTTGACGACCTCATCAAATGCCTTGAAAGCCTTTTCAACTTGATTTAGTTTGTAATAGGCTTCGGCTTTATACAATTCGAATTGAACTTTCAGTGCCTGGTTATCTAGCACATAAACATCACCCTCTTCAAGCGTTGCCAATACTTCGTCGTACTTTTCAAGTTGAAGGGCGGCAACCGCATGCAGCGCATACAAAACAGCCTGATTCGGAAACAATTCAATGGCTTGCTCACTGTTGCTGTATAAGCCTTCAAAATCCATCAAATCATTATCCATAAATAACAATTGCTGCCATATAACGAAATTATCCTTGTCTGTTTCCAGGTACTGCTTCAGATAATTCCGGGCTTCGTCAATTTTATTTTGACGCATTAAATGTTCGGCATAAATGGTGTACATGCGGTTGTCATCCGGATGAGTTTTCTGCAGAATATCAAGCAGTTCATTCATTTCTTCATGCGTCCATTCGGAACTTTCAGCATCGGAAGTTTGCAGCATGTAATACTGAATCTTGGTGTCGGCATCCAACTCTTCGTTGGCAAAGGCATTTTTGATGTGTTCATAGGCCTTTTCCTTATCTCCTTGTTCGATATAATAGTTTGCCAGTGAGAAATGAACAAAGCCGTTTTCCGGATCAATTTCCAGTATTTTATTGAAGTTTTTGATGGCATTCATTTCGTCACCCACTTGCTGATAGAGTTCAGCCAACAGCCCATAATATTGAGTTTCTTCCGGATCGGATTCGATTAAGCGGTTAATCTCATCGAAAGCCTCATCCGGCTTGTCCCAGGCGAGGTAAATTTGTTGCTTAGCTACCGAAATCTGCTCATTCAGTCCGGTTTTCTGTTCCAGTCGATTGTAGGAGTTAATGGCTGCTTCGTATTGTTCGGCCATTCCCAAAAGTGTCGCATTGTAATACAGGTATTCCAAATTATCAGGCTCATCGTTGCTCAATTGGGTGTAAATGGCCGCTGCTTCCTTGAATTGTTGTCGCTGCCGATAAATTTCGGCCAGCAGTAACTTGTACCACTTATTTTCTGAATTGATGCTGATCGCCTTCTCCAACAAAAGTGAAGCACTTGTGAGATCTTTGTTGGCGTAATGAATGCTAGCCATTTCATACATCGCCACGGAAGAATTGGGATCTATTTCGAGGCAACGCGAAAAAATAGAAACGGCTTTTTGAATATCGCCCAATTTCTTTTGCTTCAATCCTTCTATAAACAAATACTCAAACTCATTTTGTTTATCTTCTGATAGTTTTGTCCCCTTACTCTCTTTAACAGCCGGTTCTGCTACCAGCTGTTGTTGAGTGGCTGAACAAGAAGCCAAAAGGATGGCTGAGAATAAAAAATATGTCAGTTTCTTAAATGTCATTTTCCTCTTCTAATTTTTACCTGTGTGTCCAAAACCACCAGCACCGCGTTCGGTTTCTTCCAGAATTTCCACTGGTTTCCAGGCAACGGTTTCATGTTTGGCGATCACCATTTGGCAAATCCTTTCGCCATGGTTAATCACAAATTCTTCATTGGATAAGTTAACCAGAATCACTTTAATTTCGCCACGGTAATCGGCATCAATTGTTCCGGGAGAGTTCAATACGGTTACTCCTTTTTTGATCGCCAACCCACTGCGAGGCCTGATTTGCGCTTCGTGTCCAACCGGCAATTCAATAAACAAACCCGTTGGAACCAAAACACGTTCCAGCGGTTTTAAAACAATCGGTTGGTCTAAATCAGCACGCAGGTCCATTCCGGCTGATAAGGTCGTGCTGTATGCTGGCAATTCATTTCTTGACTGATTAACAATTTTCACTTCCATAAGTTGCTTTTTTTCAATCTGCAAAGATAGCTAAATATCGCTAGCCTGCTTCCCGGCAAGTTTCAATTAACAATATTTAAGGCTATTCAATAAAGAATAATTCCTCCATTATTTTATCCGAAATAAACAAGCCTTCGGTTGAAAGACGGTAAATATCGCTTTCATAACGCAAGTGTTTACTTGCTAAGTATTTCTCCGCTTGCTTTTGAAAAAACTGGTAGAATTTCAGGTCGAAATCCTCTTTCAGATAAGATCCTGAAATTCCCCATTTCGTGCGCAGTGAAGTAATCATGTAGTCGTTGTACTGATCTTGTTCCGACAGAATTTCGGCTTCCCAAAAGCTCATTTTTGCGTCAATAGCTTGAAGATACTTTCTTAGGCTTGATACATTCCAGCGCCTGGTTTTATGGTCGAACGAATGCGCCGACGGTCCGAAACCAAGGTATTTTTTTCGTTCCCAATAGCCTTTGTTGTGGCGTGAGTACAATTCATTTCGGGCAAAATTCGATATTTCGTACTGTTCAAATCCAGCACTTTTTAACTGGGTAAGCAGCAGCTTAAACTGGTCTAAGCTCAGTTCATCAGGAAGTTCTCTAATTTTTCCGCTTTTCAGATAATCGTAAAATACGGTGCCTTCGTGGTAGGTGAGGTGATAGGCCGAAATGTGTTGCACATCCAAGGCGATGGCTTGTTCAACATTCGCTTCCCAATCGGCCAGCGTTTGGTTGGGGAGGCCATAAATCAAATCGATGCTGATGTTTTGTATACCTGACTGCTGCGCGGCCTGTATGGAGTCTAAAGCTTGCCGGCTGTTGTGACGCCGATTCATACTTTTCAAATCATGATCATTGAACGATTGAGTTCCAATACTCAACCGATTGATGCTGGTTGTTTTTAAACCCGCTAAAAAAGAATCAGTTAAATCGTCGGGGTTTGCTTCAAGCGTAATTTCAATGTCGTCTTCCAGTTGGTAGCCAGCTTCAAGCAAATTCAAAATCTCAATGATCTCTTCAATTTTCAAAACCGAAGGTGTTCCGCCCCCAAAATAAATACTGGCTATGCTTTCCCCATCCAACTCTTCTTTACGCCAGTCTATTTCCTCTTTCAGGGCTAAAAGGAAATCCGTTTTCGCACCAAAATCAGTTGATTTATAGAAATCGCAGTAATGACACTTGGTTTTACAAAATGGTATGTGGATATAAATTCCGCCCATAAACCAGTCCTCCTTTGTCTTAATCCGACAGTCTGCCGGAAAACAAACGTTTTACATTTTAATCAGATCTTCATTACCTTCCATGTCATCAATGACTGTAGCCAAGGTTGTTTCGCTATAAAACTTATACAACTTTTCTCGAACCTCTGAAAAGCTCTTGTGAACCGGGCAGGGTTGTCCTTTTTCATGATGTGTGGAACAAGGCTCCATGCTAATCAAGCAGTTCTTGAAAAAATCTTCGCCATCAATAATGCTCACAATGTCATACAACGAAATTTCATCTTTTGGCTTTCCCAAACCAAAGCCTCCGTTGGGCCCTTTGGTTGAAACAAGTACTTTTTGCTTCACCAGGTTCTGTAGTATTTTTCCCAGAAAAGGAGTTGGGATATCTAATTCACCTGAAATTTTCTTAATTCCGATTTTCGTTCCTTTTCCATCGCCAAATTTTCCGAGGTAGATTAACGCCCGGATCGCGTATTTACAAGTATTCGACAGCATAGTTTAGTGTTTATTTTTCCATTGTTTACTAAATGATTCCTTTGCAAATGTTGGCAAGGACTTTTTATCACCCAAAGCATCTTGCTTTAGCTTTCCCATCTTATTTTTTGTATTTCCACCCAACAAGTCCAAGCGTTTCCGTTTCATAAAAGCAAATTCAAATGCTTTCATTCCCATGTTCCAAACCAGTGGAGTATCGCCATTTCGAACCGCATCGCGGCGGTTGTACAACAGCATGTTGTGCAATGGAATCCTCACCGGACAAACTTCCGTACATTTTCCGCAAACCGAGCAGGCGGAGCTCAAGTGATTATACTCAGAAAAACCTTTAAAGAAAGGCGTAATAATTGAACCAATAGGCCCGCTGTAAGTAGCATCGTAGGTGTAACCACCAATATTTTTATAAATGGGGCAGGCATTCAAACAAGCACCACAACGAATACATTTTAAAGCCTCAAACTGATCATCTTTCTGGTACAATTCACTGCGCTTGTTATCCAGTAAAATCACATACATTTTCTCTGGCCCGTCTTCTTCCATGGTTTTTTTTGGACCCGAAACAATAGAATTATAAACGGTGATCTGCTGTCCGGTACCATGTGCAGCCAACAAAGGCCACATCAAACCCAAATCTTTCATTTTTGGCACCACTTTTTCAATTCCGGCGATGACGATATGGATTTTTGGAAAAGAAAAGGTCATCATGGCATTGCCTTCATTTTCAGTAAGAGCAATGGCTCCCTTATCGGCAATTAAGAAATTTGCACCCGTTACGCCAATGTCGGCCTGGGTAAACTTTTCGCGAAGTAAACCCCTCACAAAATTAGTTAAATATTGAGGGGTACTTTTTTCAGGTGTATCAAATTTTTCATGGAAGAGTTCTGAAATATCTTCTTTCGATTTGTGCATGGCGGGCGTTACAATGTGATACGGCTTTTCGCCGGCAATCTGAACAATGTATTCTCCCAAATCGGTTTCCAACAATTCAACACCAAGCGCTTCAACATGTTCGTTCAATTCAATTTCCTCTGTAGTCATTGATTTGCTTTTCACCAACAACTTCGCTTCGTTATCCTTCAATATTTGCTGAACAGCCTGAATGGCTTCGACAGCGTCTTCGGCCCAAATTACTTCGACGCCGTTAGCCTGGCTATTCCTTTCAAATTCAAGTAAATACTCAGGCAATTTATTAATGGCTTCACTTTTGATGAATGAAGCCCTGTTCTTTGCCAGTGCCAGGTTAAAATATCTCTTTCTACCCCGGTCTACCGCCAAATCGTACTTGGAAATGTTGAATTTAATGGTTGCCCGATGTCGCTTATCGAAAGCAATATTTTCCGAATCTTTTATGAATTGCTTCTTTTCCTGTGACATAATTTAGTCCAATGGCATTTTATTGATTCTTCGAAGATGTCGTCCCCCTTCAAAATCGGTTGAAAGAAAGGTTTTGACAATCATGATAGCCTCATCATCGGTAATAAAACGAGCTGGTAAGGCACATATGTTGGCATCGTTGTGAAGTCGAGCCAAAGCAGCAATTTCCGGTTTCCAGCAAATAGCCGAACGAATGTTCTGATGCTTATTCGAGGTCATGCTAATCCCGTTTCCACTTCCGCAGAGAGAAACACCCAGTTCAAACTCGCCGTCTTCAACCGCTTTTGCCATGGGATGCGCGTAATCCGGATAGTCTGAATTTTCAGCGGAATACGCACCAAAATCCTTAAATTCAATCCCTTGTTCTTTCAAAAAATTAACAATCACCTGCTTTCTTTCAAATCCAGCATGATCTGAAGCTAATGCAATCTTCATCTTATTCATTTTTTCACTAAATCACTAAAAATAGTCAAAAATAATACTTAAAAGTATTTATTCTGAATTTCTTACTTAATAAACCTATAAATTTCTTTTCGCTCGATAATAAAGATCAACAATAAAAAGACAGCGATTAGCAAAGTATGAATGAAATACATGCTAACAGAAGGGGTGAGGTCCAACAGAACGGAAATAAAATAAATAAACAAGGCAACTAAAAAGTAAAATACTATTCGCTTAAGTGGATAGTTGATCGGAAAATATTTCTGCCCAAAAACATAGGAAAGCACAACCATTACCATAAAACAAATTAACATAGCCCAAGCGGAGGCTGTATAACCATATTTCGGTATAAATAAAATATTCAGCACCAAACTTATACCAGCTCCAACCAAGGCAAAATAAGCCCCAAAACGGGTTTTGTCGGTCAGTTTGTACCATAACGAAAGGGTGTAGTAGACTCCTAAAAAGAGATTAGCCATCAAAATGATTGGCACCACATTCAAGCCAGAGTGGAATTTTGAATCGACAATTAATTTCACCAAGTCGATGTACAAACAGATGCAAAGAAAAATGATCAACCCAAAAATCACAAAATACTTCATGATAATGGCATAACCCCGTTTGTTGTCATCAGACTTAACCTGGGAAAAGAAAAACGGCTCGAAAGCATAGCGAAAAGCCTGGATAAACATGTTCAAAATGACGGCCAACTTAAAATTAGCCCCATATATTCCCAGCTGCGACATGGGATCCTGACTTTCGGGAAGCAACTTTGGAATCAGTATTTTATCGATGTTTTGCGTGACCATACCGCCAATTCCAACGATGAGAATTGGGAAGGAGTACCAAACCATTTCCTTCAGCAACTTACGATCCAGCCTTAATTTGACGATCATTTCGGGAACCAGTAAAATCAAGGCAATGCCGGAAGCTATCAGGTTGGAAATAAAAACATAGCCCACACCAATTTCAGGAGAGTAAACCATATTAACCCAGCTATCCGTATTTGATTTTAACAAGGCCGGACAAATACTCAAAAAGAAAATATTCAAAAAAATAGTCACGAAAATGCCAATGAATTTCAAAATGGCAAACTTCACCGCCTTCGATTCAATGCGTAGTTTAGCAAAAGGAATTGCTGTCAAGGCATCGAGCACTACAATCAGGGCGACCCACCGAATGTACTCCGGGTGTTCGTGATAGTCGATCCATCCAGCAATGTTATCCGAAAAAGTGAGCACCAAAAACAGAAATGCAACGGAGGTCGAAAACAACGAAATTAAGGCACTGGAATAGGCTTTTTCTTTGTTTTCCTTTTGCGAAGCGAAACGAAAAAACCCCGTTTCCATGCCATAGGTTAAAATAACCAACAAAAAAGCCATATACGAGTACAAGTTAGTTACCACTCCATACTCGGCTGTTAAAAAGATAAACGAATAATAGGGAACGAGCCACCAGTTGATAAAGCGTCCTACAATGCTGCTCATACCATAAATGGCTGTATCTCCGGCTAGTTTTTTAAATGAGTTCAAAATTCAAAATTTTGTCAAAGATAGGGATTCAGTCTGTTTTTTTCAGCCAAAAAGATTTTCTTTGGTTTCAGTCTTTTAAAGTTTGTGTATTTTTATTCCCTTAAAACAAACCAAATCAAAAATGAAGTTTAAAATATTCCTTTTATTACTCGTTTCATCGTTCTTCGTTGGTTTCATTTCGTGCTCAAATAAATCGCAAAGATCGCGAAAACCAGTTGCTAAAATTACTATTCAACCCAAAAAGAACAAGTATGAATTTGGTGATTCGATTACCATTTCAATTGCTGTAAAAAATAAAGATGGCGAACTAAAAGACTCAAAACTTTACATTAACAACGAATTGGTTACAAGCAGCAATGAATTAGAATTTACACATTCAATTACAAACTTGAATGTGTTGGGAAAGCACAGCATCAAAGTGTTGGCAACCAAAACTGATGGGGTAGAGGGCGTTACTTTTCAGTCGTATGAAGTGGTTTCCGATCTCAGGCCCGAGCAATATAATTACGAAGTGGTGAACACCTATCCGCATAGTATCGAACATTTTACACAAGGACTTGAAATTCATAACAATAAGTTTTACGAAAGTACCGGAGAAAAAGGAAAATCAGGAATTTATCAATTCGATTTGAACACCGGTAATATTTTGAAATCATTTAAAATGGAAAAACAGTATTTTGGCGAAGGGATTACCATTTTCAACGATAAAATTTACCAATTAACTTACAAAGCGCAGAAAGGTTTTGTGTATGATTTAAACACCTTTGCACGAGTCGATTCCTTTACTTACAGCACCACTGAAGGCTGGGGGTTGGCGCATGACGGCAATCATTTAATCAAAACAGATGGCTCAGAATTCCTGCATTTTATTGATCCGGAAACCTACCAGGTAGTTAAAAAAATTCAAGTGTACGACAACAAAGGCCCTGTGAAATTTTTGAATGAATTGGAATTTTATCACGGTGAACTTTACGCTAACATTTGGACAACCAATAATGCAGTAAAAATTGATCCAAACACCGGAAAAGTACTGGCTAAAATTGATTTCGATGGTTTGCTTTCCGTGCTTTACAATCCAGATAAACCAATTGACGTGTTAAATGGAATCGCTATTCATCCTGAAAATGGAAAAATGTACATTACCGGAAAGCTTTGGCCTCATTTATACGAAGTAAAACTTATTGAAAAAGAGTAGGGGCTTGTCCTCCTCCGTAATTGATTTTTCCTAAGTGCTTGTATGCCCGTTCGGTAACTTCGCGTCCGCGGGGTGTGCGTTTAATAAACCCTTCCTTAATTAGAAAAGGTTCGTACACTTCTTCAATGGTTCCTGAATCTTCGCCAACAGCCGTTGAAATGGTTGAAATACCAACTGGTCCACCGTTGAATTTATCGATGATCGTTGTCAATATTTTATTGTCCATTTCATCCAAACCATGCTGGTCAATATTTAAGGCTTCAAGCGAATAACGTGTAATCTCCAAATCAATTTTTCCGTTTCCTTTCACCTGGGCAAAATCGCGTACCCGACGAAGCAATGCGTTAACTATACGAGGTGTACCACGGCTTCTCGACGCAATTTCCACGGCCGCCTGATCCTTGATCTCTACATTCAAAATTTTTGCCGAACGTTTCACAATACCAGTTAAAATATTCAAATCATAATATTCAAAATGGGCATTAATTCCGAAGCGGGCTCGAAGCGGGCTGGTCAGTAATCCTGATCGGGTCGTTGCACCTATCAAGGTAAACGGATTTAACTCTAATTGGATTGAACGTGCACTGGGGCCTTTATCAATTAAAATATCAATTTTATAGTCCTCCATAGCCGAATACAAATATTCTTCGACTATGGGGCTTAAACGATGAATCTCGTCGATGAAAAGTACATCGCTTATTTCCAGATTTGTCAGCAGACCGGCCAAATCGCCTGGTTTATCCAATACCGGACCAGATGTAAGTTTTAAATTTACACCCAATTCATTGGCAATAATGTTTGATAAGGTGGTTTTTCCCAATCCAGGCGGGCCATGCAGCAAAACATGATCCAAGGCCTCTCCACGCATTTTTGCAGCTTGAACAAAGACTTTAAGGTTTTCAATAATTTGCTTCTGACCTTTAAAATCATTAAAAGTCAGCGGACGCAATTGCTTATCAAAATCAACATCCTTATCGGAAAAAGAATCATCATGAAGATCGATTGGCTCGGACATAAAACTATACTTTTCTTAGCGAACAAATATAGCCTTTATTTCATGAAGAGTTGGCCACCTTAGCTATTTTACAATTTCCAGATCCTGAAAAATCTGCTTTAGCTTTTCGATATCAAACGGCTTGGGCATGAATTCGTCCATCCCATACGAAATACATTTGTCACGATCGTTGTCCATTGTATTTGCAGTAAGGGCAATAATAGGCGTTCGAGTGCTTAAGTTGTTCTCAGTTTCTATCTCTCTTATTTTTACAGTTGCCTCCAAGCCATCCATCTCCGGCATCATCAGATCCATTAAAATTACATCAAACTGACTTTCCCTAAATCTGTCCAAGGCCTCCAAACCATTATTTGCAATGGTAACATTGTGGTTGTATTTTTTCAAACTAAATGTTACTATCCTCTGATTCAGAACATTATCCTCTACAAGTAATATTGAAAGTTTCTCCTCCATTCACGAATACATTAAGCTTTGTAAAGTTAATCCTTAAAAAAGACAAAAGGAAACCCATTATTAGAATAATTTTTAATAAAACATGTCTAACACCTATTTATTATTTATTGTTTTTAATGAAATTTAAAGATGAATATTATAATAGCCTGTTGATTGGATGTATAATTTTTAGGCTAATTTATTGCATACTTAAAAATAATATTCTTGTTCTATATTTATTCACGGCTTGTACACATATTTAGAATCTGGAAATCAAATCGATGTAAATTTAATCAACAATTGTTGATAGCAGTTCTTTTTGAATTTTTATTTGATGAATTTATCTGTTTCATTGTTGATTTGTTGAGTATGAATTTTAAAAAGTAATCCTTGATATTTTCATTAAAAAAAGCTATTCAAAATTAGATTCCGAATTATAAAATATAATTTTGAGTTTTTATTTGTTATCAATTAACATCAACTGGAAAGTAATTAACAAATCAGCTATTTTTTAAATTCTTAACAGGTAGTGATTTAAAAACTATGACGAAAAGCTATAAACATCTTGTTGATAAGCTCAATTCTTACATTATAAAGTACAACTTTTATCAGTTTATTAAAGGGTTTATTTTTTTTAGTATTCTGATAATCAGTTATATTACTATGCTTTCTTTGATTGAATATTTCAGCTATTTGTCTTCTGGTGTTCGTCGTTTTTTGTTTTATTTTTCTGTTTTAGTTTTTGCAACCATTGGTGTTTTCTATTTTATTATCCCATTATTTAGACTGCTCGGCTTGCTAAAAAACATGGATTATGAGAAAATTGCTGAAATCATTTCAAAGCAATTTGCTGAAATTGAAGACCGTTTGCTTAATATTATTGAACTGGCCAAACTGGAGAAGGAATCGGACCAATCGTTGGTTTGGGTGAGTATAGATCAAAAAATTGATCAAATCAAGCTGTTTAATTTTTCAGATGGGGTTTCATTTAAAAGACTAAGAAAGGGCTTTTTGCTTCTTTTTGGTGTTTTCACAACTGCATTAATCTTTTCAGTTGTTTTGCCAGGCGTTTTCTCTGAAAGTTATAAACGACTGCTGGCTTACGAGCAAACATTTATTAAACCAGCACCCTTTAGTTTTTTGGTTATGAATGACAGCTTACAGGTAAAAAAGGGAGATGGGTTAACCTTATCTGTGAAGTGTGAAGGTCGTGAAATTCCAGAGGTTTTGTATGTAAATATTGCTGGTTCAAATTATTTGATGAATAAGGAAGGAGCTTTTTTTTCGTATGATTTTGAGCACATCAACAATGGCTTTTCGGTTTATTTTACCAATTTTACCTATCAATCAGAACGCTATTTGGTTGAAGTTATGCCAGCACCGACTATTTTAGATTATACGGTTGAAATTATTCCACCAGCTTATACAGGATTTGAACAAGCAAAGGAAAATATGTTGGGTGATTTGGAGGTACCTTTTGGGTCTCGAATCAACTGGGTGTTTAATACGCTTGATACGGATTCTTTGGTGTTTACACTTGGAGGAGAACAAATTGCTGTTGAAAAGAATCAATCAAATTACCAGGTTAATACGGTGGCTAAATCGACATTGGATTATTCTATTTCAATCAAAAATGAACATTTCGATTACCATGATTTGTTATACTTTTCAATTGAAATAATCCCGGATTTGTACCCTAAAATCAAGGTGGTGTATTTGCGCGATTCAACTGAGTTTACACGGTTTTTCTTTAAAGGAAGCGTTGCTGATGATTACGGCTTTCATAATTTGGCTTATCACTTGGTTATCAATAAAAACGATAGTTTGATCGAATTACCTGTGGTAAAGAATCTGAGTCAGCAGGACTTTTATTTAACGTATAATTTTAAAGAATTGGCAGGTTTGGCCGATCAGGTGGATTATTATTTTTCGGTGCGCGACAACGATTATTTTCATCAATATAAAGAAGCCGTTTCGGAAACGTTCCAATTTAAGTTTCCTTCAAAAGAAGAGCTGGACGAATTAGACGATGATAATTTTCAATCTTTGGAAGATTTAATGGTCGAAAGTATGGAATTGACCAATGAGATTCAACAATCAATTGATGATTTGAAATTTAAAAGTTTGAGTGAAAATTCTTCTAGTTGGGAAAAGCAACAATTAGTGTCTGAGATTTTAAATAAGAAGAATCGTTTGGAAGAAATTTTAAATCAGGTTCAGCAAAAGAATGCTGAAATGAATAATTTTAAAAATTCCTTTTATGAAGAAAAAGCAGAGTTGATTGAAAAACAAAAGCAGATTGAAGATCTGTTGCAAGATGTTTTTGATGACGAATTGAAAAAGCTTTTCGAGGAATTCAACAAACTTGCTCAGGAATTTGACCAGTCTCAATTTGATGAATTATCGAATCGCTCAGAAATGTCGATGGATGATTTATCGAAGCAGTTGGAGCGTAACCTTCAGATGTTGAAGCGAATGAAAGTTGAACAAAAGGTTGAGCGTGCTATTGAAGGCTTATCAAATTTGAGTGAGAAGGAGGAAGAGAATGCGCGTAAACTTGATGAGAAGCGAGTATTTGAGGATATCAAAAAGAAGGAGCTTGAAAATCGGCGGGATTTAGAGTCCATTAGTGAGGATTTAAAAAGAGCATTGGAATTAAATGAGGCATTGGATAAGCCGATGAACTTGCATCCAATGGAAAAGGGGTTTGAATATATTAACTCTAACTATGATGAAATAGGGGAGTCTCTCGACAATCGGCGAAGAAGCAAATCGGTGGAGCAAATTGAAAATAATGCGAAAAGTTTGGAAAACGCTGCATTTAGTTTGGATCAAATGTTGGCCATGAATCAGCAAAAGCAAAACATGGAGAACATTCGCGATTTGCAACAAATTTTGAATAATCTGGTTTACCTTTCTTTACGGCAGGAAATGCTGCATGATGAAATTCGTGCCATTAGTGAAAGCGATCCACGATTGTCTAGTGTTCGTGTAGAACAAGATCGTCTTATAAGGCAAAGTAGTGTTGTTAAAGATTCTTTGTATGCGGTAGCTAAACGTACCCCGGAAATTGGAAATGTGGTTACAAAAGAGTTGGTTAAGCTCGAATTTTCTATGGAAAGAGCCTTAAATGAGTTGGTTGAAAGCAGACTGAGTACGGCGGTGAGTCACCAACAAATGGCTATGACTTCGGCAAATAATATGGCTTTGTTTTTAAACGAAGCGTTGGATAATCTTCAAAAACAAATGGCCAATTCAATGCCTGGGGATCAGCAATGTGACAAGCCTGGATCAGGTCAGGGCAACAATTTAAATATGCTGAAAGAAGCTCAGGACGGCATGAAAGAGCAATTACAGCAGATGATTGAGCAGATGAAAAGTGGTCAATCGGGCAATATGAGTGAGCAAATTGGCAAAACCTTGGCACAGCAAGAAATGATGCAACAGATGATTCGTGAGCTAATGATGAATTCGGAGGTGGGAAGTTCAGCTAAAGAGCAACTAAAGCAAATCAATCAATTGCTTGAAGAAAACAATGTTGATTTAGCCAATAAAAATGTCACAACAACGATGATTAACAGACAAAATCTGATTTTGAATAAGCTACTGAAGGCAGAGAAGGCTGAAATGGAGCGTGATGTAGAAGATGAACGGGAATCGAAAACTGTTGATGATATTTTTTACAGTAACCCAATTGAGTTTTTTGAGTATAAAAACCAAGATAAAGAATTCATGGATGTTATTGAAAAAAATAATTCTCAACTGAGAATTTTTTACGATCGAAAGTATAAGGAATATATCAATAATTTAAGGAAGGAAAATTGAAAAGAAGACTCAGTATACCATCTCATTTAACCTATTTGTATGATGTTGAGCGGTTCATGCATTCATTTTTAGCTGATGCAGGTTTTCCTGAAACGCTATTTGGAACAGTTATTTTAACTGTTTGTGAATCAGTTAATAATGCTATTTCTCATGGGAATGGTCATGATATCAATAAACTCGTTGAAATAAGGGTTGAATTTGATAATAATTGTATTTGTGTTGAGATTGAAGATGAAGGAGTTGGTTTTAATGTGCACGAGGTTCCCGACCCAACGGAAGCACATAACATAAAAAATGAAAGAGGAAGGGGAATATTCATTATAAAGAATTTGGCAGATGATGTTAAATTTGTGAATAATGGATCGTTGGTAAAAATCAAATTTAAACTTAGTCGTGAGCATCAACTTTTACTTTGAGGATATTGAAGAATTTCAACTGGACCGACCAAAATCCAGAAAATGGATTAATAATAGTATTTCAAACGAGGGGTGTCAATCAGGCGATATTACTTTTATTTTTTGCAGTGATGACTACCTGCTGGAGATTAACAAGCAGTATTTGGATCACGATTATTACACCGATATCATCACGTTTGATTATGTGAAAGGAGACGTTATATCTGGTGATATTTTTATTAGCATTGATAGGGTGAGGGAGAATGCTGCTACTTTTGAAGTGAGTTTCATAAACGAGCTAAACAGAATTCTTATTCACGGTGTTTTACATTTGTTGGGCTATAAGGATAAGAGTGTTGAAGAAAAGAGGTTAATGACAAGCAAGGAGGACGATTACCTCGAATATTATTGAAAGAGAAGATTGTGTTAGATTCTGTTTTCTGTCTCATAAAGTTCCTGTCGTTAATGATGGTGATAATGTTTTGGATGTCTGTCGTTTTAATCTTTTCTGTTTAAAGCTTTTCTATTAATTTTGCCGTCTAATTTTCTTGATGATGATATTACCGTTTTATGATGTAATTGTTGTTGGAGGTGGTCATGCAGGTTGTGAAGCTGCAACCGCGGCTGCCAAGTTGGGATCGAAAACCTTATTGATAACCATGGATATGGGCAAGTACGCACAAATGTCATGTAACCCTGCTATTGGAGGGATTGCTAAAGGGCAGATTGTGCGCGAAATTGATGCTCTTGGTGGGTATACCGGAATTGTTGCAGATCGATCTGGTATTCAATTTCGAATGTTAAACCGTTCAAAGGGACCGGCGATGTGGAGTCCGCGGGTACAAAATGACCGTTTTCGTTTTTCAGAATACTGGCGCACCATTTTGGAGAATACCGATAATTTGGATCTCTGGCAGGATGCGGTCATTCATTTGATTATTGAAGATGGCGTTGTAAAAGGCGTGAAGACGAAGATAGGAGTTGAATTCCAATCCAAAACGGTTATATTGACCAATGGGACTTTTCTTAATGGTTTAATGCACATTGGACAATCGAAAATGGAAGGAGGCAGAATAGGGGAGTCCGCTTCTTATTTTATCAGCGACCAGTTATCAGAGGCAGGCTTTAGAACCGGGCGACTCAAAACCGGGACTCCGGTTCGCATTGATGGACGTTCGATTGATTTTTCGAAATTGATTGAGCAAAAAGGGGATGAAGGGCACAATAAGTTTTCCTATTTGCCTGATGTGAAATCAGAACTTAAGCAGCGCAGCTGCTGGATTACGCATACTTCTCCCGAGGTTCACAAAGCATTGGAACAAGGTTTCGAAGAATCTCCCATGTATGATGGTACCATTCAAAGTACTGGGCCTCGTTATTGTCCGAGCATTGAGTCTAAATTGATCACCTTTGCTGAGAAGCAGCAGCACCAGCTTTTTCTGGAGCCTGAAGGAGAAACCACACATGAGTATTACCTGAACGGCTTTTCATCGTCTTTGCCTTGGCAGGTTCAGTATGAAGCTTTACGTTGGATCGTTGGATTGGAGAATGCAAAGATCTATCGACCAGGATATGCAATCGAATACGATTATTTTGATCCGACGCAGCTATATCATACGCTTGAAACGAAGCACATCAGCAATCTCTTTTTTGGAGGGCAGATTAATGGAACGACCGGATACGAAGAAGCAGCAGCGCAGGGAATCGTAGCGGGCATTAATGCACATTTAAAAGCGCATGGTGGGTCTGAATTTGTATTGGGTAGGGATGAGGCTTATATTGGTGTGTTAATAGATGATTTAGTCACGAAAGGGGTAGATGAGCCTTATCGTATGTTTACTTCGCGGGCAGAATACCGTATTTTATTGCGGCAGGACGATGCCGATGCAAGGTTAACTCCACGAGCGTTTCAGTTGGGATTAGCATCACAAAGGCGAATGGATTTGCTTCAAGAAAAATTAAGGTTGCGGGATGATATTATTGAGTTTGTTTCTAATTTTTCAATCAAACCACAATACATTAACGAATTGCTTGAATCTAAAAATACGACGCCATTGAAACAGGGACTGAAATTGAAAGACGTGATTAGCCGCCCTCAAATTTCGATATTTGATGTGATTAGCTCGGTGACACCGTTTAAAAAAATGCTAGAGAAAGTACCGGCTGATCGGTTTGAGGAAATTGTAGAATCGTCCGAAATTTTGATCAAATATTCAGGTTATATTGAACGTGAAAAGATAGTGGCCGACAAGTTTAAAAGGCTTGAAAATATCAACATCGAAGACAAATTCAACTACGAAAGTATACATACAATTTCTACTGAAGCAAGGCAGAAATTGACTAAAATTAAACCAAAAACAATTGGGCAGGCGAGTCGTATTTCAGGGGTGAATCCATCGGATATCAATGTACTTTTAGTGATGCTTGGCCGTTAATGTTCCACGTGGAACAACAAATCAAAATAAACCATGAATTTAAAAGAAATCATCCGCGAAATACCGGATTATCCTGTAAAAGGAATTAGTTTTAAAGATATTACCACGCTATTGAAAGATTCCACGGCGTTTAATGAAGTGGTCAATCAGGTGCATGAAAACTTCAAAAACAAAGGAATTACCAAGATTGTTTCCCTCGAATCACGAGGATTTATTGTGGGTGGAGCCGCTGCGTATTTGTTGAATGCCGGCTTTGTTCCCATCCGAAAAAGAGGAAAATTACCCGCCGAAACAGTGGTTGAATCGTATGAATTGGAGTACGGATCAGATACGATTGAAATACACAAAGACGCACTGAATGAAGATGACGTTGTATTAATTCATGATGATCTTTTAGCTACTGGAGGAACTGCTTTGGCAGCTTTGAATTTGGTCGAAAAAATGAATGTCAAAAAAGTATATTTTTCGTTTATTTGCGACCTAAAATTCATCGAGAACGGGAAAAAGGAAATTCTTTCAAACTACGAAACCCACACCTTGGTTGAGTATTAATCTGGGCTTTTCAATTGAAATATTCATCAGTAAATAGGAATATTGAGGCGTTAAAAAAGCAGGTTTTAGTTCTGCCTGATAAGCCTGGAATTTACCAGTATTTTGACGATGCTGGTAAAATTATTTACGTAGGGAAAGCAAAAAGCCTCAAGAAGAGAGTTTCCTCTTACTTTTCAAAAAATCATGAAAATCGAAAAACAGCCTTGCTCGTTCGAGCCATTGCCGACATCAAACACTTGGTAGTTGAGACGGAACAGGATGCGCTTTTGCTTGAGAATAATCTGATTAAAAAGTATCAGCCCAGGTATAATATTCGATTAAAAGATGATAAAACCTACCCGTGGATTGTCATCAAAAATGAACGTTTTCCAAGGGTTTTTTTAACCCGGAATGTCATCCGCGACGGATCGCAGTATTTCGGTCCTTATACTTCGGTGTTAACCGTGCGCACCTTATTGGATCTATTTCGCAAACTCTATAAACTCAGAACCTGTAAATACAATCTTTCTAAGGAGAATATTGAAAGTGGCAAAACGAAAGTTTGCCTCGAATATCACATTGAAAATTGCTTGGGACCTTGCGAGGGGCACCAAAAGGAGGACGATTATAGCGAATACATTGTCGAAATACGTGATATTTTAAAGGGAAATATTTCGATTGTCATTAAATATTTGCGCGACTTAATGCAGCGATATGCCGAAGAATTTAAGTTTGAAGAGGCCAATTCGATCAAAGAAAAACTGCAGATCCTCGAAAAATTTCAGAACCGATCGACTGTTGTTAGCTCGACAATAACCGATGTGGATGTTTTTACAATTGACATGGTGGAGAAGGCGGCCTTTGTTAATTACTTGAAAGTAATTAATGGGGCGATTGTCCAAACGTACACAACTGAAATCAGGAAAGCTTTGGATGAATCAGAAGAGGAGTTGCTACAATATGCGATTGTTGATATTCGTCAAAAGATTTTTTCAAACGCGAGGGAATTGCTGGTTCCTTTTCAACTTGAATTTGAACTGGAAAATGTGAAGTTCAAAGTTCCGGAGCGGGGAGACAAGAAAAAGCTATTGGATTTATCGTTACGAAATGCGAAATATTTCAGGCTTGAAAAGGAAAAGCAACATATTTTAGCCAAGCCAAAAGACAACACCAAGCGGATCTTAGAAACCTTAAAGAAAGATCTTCAGTTGAAAGAATTGCCGGTTCAAATCGAATGTTTTGACAACTCTAACCTGCAAGGATCAAACCCGGTGGCGGCTTGTGTTGTCTTTAAAAATGGAAAGCCGGCAAAAAAGGATTACCGGCATTACCATGTAAAAACGGTTGAAGGGCCCAACGATTTTGCCTCAATGGAAGAAATTGTTTACCGCCGATACAAACGGCTTTTGGAGGAAGAGAAAAGTTTACCGCAACTAATTATCATCGATGGGGGAAAAGGGCAGTTGGGAATGGCATTGAATGCTCTGGAAAAATTAAGTCTTCGTGGAAAAATTGCCATCATTGGAATCGCTAAGAAACTGGAGGAAATATTTTTTCCAGGTGATTCGGTTCCACTTTACCTTGACAAAACTTCGGAGAGTTTAAAAGTGATTCAGTTTGCGCGTGACGAAGCTCATCGATTTGGAATTACTTTTCACAGGCAGTTGCGATCGAAAAATTTTATCAAATCGGAGCTGGAAGAAATTCCGGGGATCGGGGAGAAGACGATTCAGGCGCTTTTGAAGCGCTTTAAAAGCGTTGAGAATTTAAAAAATCAAGCCTACCAGGCTGTGGCTGATGAAATAGGCGATTCTAAGGCGGTTAAGATCTTTGATTTTTACAAATTAAAGCATTGAAAAACAGATTTTTGATGCCATTATTTCGCTGAATTTAAAACTTCAAAAGTCAAATCAATCTAGCTCAATTTCGGTACTTGTCGTCGGTATTTAGTAAGCCGAGGTACGAAAAATAGCGGCTATCGGCAATTTCTCCCTCATTGACCTGTTTTTTTACTTCGCAATCAGGTTCGTGAGTATGGGTGCAATTGTAGTACTGGCATTTTTCGAGAAGCTTAAACATTTCAGGAAAATAGTGCGAAATCTCTTCCTTCTCCATTTCCAGAACACCAAAACCTTTGATGCCGGGTGTGTCGATAATGTAACCACCGAAACTAAGTTCAAACATTTCTGAAAAGGTTGTGGTGTGTTTTCCGGTTTTATGATAATCCGAAATCTCCTTCGTTTTCAAATTTAGCTCCGGCTCAATGGTATTGATCAAAGTTGATTTTCCAACGCCGGAGTGACCCGCAAAAACATTGGTTTTATTTTTCATCCAGCTTTTTAGGGTATCCATACCAATATTTTTCTTGGCTGAAGTTTTCAGACAACGGTAACCAATTTTTTCGTACAATTCAATCATGGCATCCATTTGTCTGGTCTGTTCGTGATTGTACCTGTCGATTTTGTTGAAAATTAAGGTGCAGGGGATACGGTAAGCTTCAGCCGAGACCAAAAAACGGTCAATAAAAGTGGTGGTGGTGACCGGGTAATTGATGGTAACTACCAGAAATGACTCATCGATGTTTGAAGCAATGATATGCGACTGTTTCGACAAGTTTGGAGATTTTCGAATAATATAGTTTTTTCTTTCTACTATATTGGTTATCAATCCATTGATGACATTGGTGTTGTCTTCTGATTCCTTTTCAGCCAATCTAAATTCAACATGATCGCCCACGGCAATCGGATTGGTACTTTTAATGCCCTTTAAACGAAAATTACCTTTGATCTTGCATGCCACAATGTCGCCGTTTTTAGACTTCACCGAGTACCAGCTGCCGGTAGATTTTATGACGATTCCTTTATTCAATTCCTGAAATTTTGGATGAAGAATGTTTATCTTTCGATTCAAATTCAAAAGTAAGAAAAAATTGTGAAACGTATTTTAAGTTATAATGTTAATGGTATTCGTGCCGCTTTAAATAAGGGTTTTCTGTCATGGTTGTCCACCGAGAATCCTGATATTGTGTGTTTACAGGAAACCAAGGCGCAGCCCGGACAAATGAGTGAGGAGGCTTTTCATGCAATGGGTTACCAGATTTATGCTCATTCGGCTATTAAAAGAGGATATAGTGGAGTGGCTATTCTTAGTAAAGAAAAGCCTGATCAGGTAATTTATGGCATGGGTAACTCCAAATATGATGCGGAAGGAAGGGTGATCAGAGCTGATTTTGGCGATTTAAGTGTTATCAGCGCCTATTTCCCCTCGGGGACAACCGGAGGCCCCAGACAGGTGTTTAAAATGGATTTCCTGTCGGATTTTCATGCTTACCTGAATGAACTGCGCAGAGAGCAGCCCAATTTGGTTGTTTCGGGCGATTACAATATTTGTCGTTTGTGGATTGATATTCACAACCCCGAAAAGCAACAAAATACGTCTGGCTTTCTGCCCGAAGAGCGCGAGTGGTTTCAGCAGTTTGTGGACGATGGTTATTGCGATAGCTACCGCGAAATTGTAGCTGATCCGCATCATTACTCGTGGTGGAGCTACCGGGCCGGATCGCGTGCCAGGAATAAAGGCTGGCGGATTGACTACCACATGCTAAATGAACCTTTGAAATCGAAAGTTGTGAATGCGGGCATTTTGCCTGATGTGGTTCATTCTGACCATTGTCCGGTGTGGGTTGAGCTAGACGTGTGACCGGAAGGTTCCACGTGGAATATTGAGGAAATAAAAAAAGGATCGAACTTCAATTGAAATTCGATCCTTTTTTTTATTTTAGGGACTGGATAATTCTATTCCCAGTCCAATATAATTTTACCGCAGTTTCCTTCTTCCATAATGTCGAAGGCTTCCTGAAAATTATCAGCCTTCATCCGGTGGGTAATCACTGGTAAAATATTCAGTCCCGAAGTCAGCATCATTTCCATATGATACCAGGTTTCGTACATTTCGCGGCCATAAATTCCTTTCAATGTAAGACCTTTGAAAATCATTTTACTCCAGTTGATTTGTGTGCTTTTGGGAAGAAGTCCAAGTAGTGAAATTTTGCCGCCGTTGTACATGTTTTCAACCATATCATTAAAGGCAATTGGTGATCCGCTGCATTCCAGCCCAATGTCAAATCCGGCAACCATGCCGAGGCTTCCCATGGCATCGCGAATGCTTTCCTTGGTTGGGTCAATGACTTTGGTGGCTCCCATTTTTCGCGCTAAATCACGGCGGTAGGGACTTAGATCGGTTCCTACCACGTTACGGGCTCCTGCAAATTTGCAAACGGCAGTGGCCATAGCTCCAATGGGGCCGCCAATGCCAGTAATCAAAACATCTTCGCCCAAAAGGGGAAAGGAGAGGGCCGTGTGCGTGGCGTTGCCCAGCGGATCCATAATAGCCATGAGCTCATCTGGAATTTGCGCATCAACTTTCAGTACATTTTTAGCCGGCACCACAATGTATTCGGCAAAGCCGCCATCGCGCTGAACTCCGATACCTACCGTGTGGTCGCAAATGTGTTGGCGGCCACGTCGGCAGTTGCGGCAAAATCCGCAGGAAATATGGCCTTCAACTGTCACCCGTTCACCTACATGAACCCGGTCCACTTCCATTCCGGTTTCTACTACTTCGCCCATGTACTCGTGCCCTATAACGACGGGGGTTTTGATGGTATTTTGGGCCCATTCGTCCCATTTATAAATGTGTAAATCGGTACCACAAATAGCAGCTTTTTTTATCTTGATCAAGACATCATTGTGACCAACTTTTGGCATGGGAACTTCTTCCATCCAAAGGCCACGTTCGGGTTTGCTTTTTAGAATTGCCTTCATAATTTATTTAGAATTGGAAGAAGCAATTTAGAGTTATTTCATTTGAAAATAAAGAATGATTATCATGTTTATTTCAGTTCCCAGCTAAATCCATCTTTGGTATCTTTCACCACAAATCCTAGTTTGGCCAGCTCGTCGCGAATTTTGTCAGCTGTGCCCCAGTCTTTATTGGCTTTGGCCTCCATGCGTAATTGCAGTAATAAATCAATAGCATGCTCATAGGGTTCAGTGTTTGTATTCGATTGCTCATCAGGCTTGTTCAGACCAAATAAGTCGAACAGAAAAATAGCATACAAGTCCTTCAGCTTTGCCAAATCGTCGATTGTAATGGTGGCTTTTCCATTGGCGATGGAATTAATCATTCTCACACCATCAAACAAGTGGGCAATGGCAATTGGGCTATTTAAGTCGTCGTTCATTGCCTGATAACACTTGGCTTTCAGCTCATCAATATTGACAGTCGATTCCGCTTTTGTCTCCAGTTTTTCCAAGGTGTCAATCGCAGTCAAAAGGCGTTCCATGCCCTTTTCAGCAGCCTGCAACGCTTCGTTTGAAAAATCGAGCGTGCTCCGGTAATGGGCCATCAGCATAAAAAAGCGGATGGTCATGGGCTGGTAAGCTTTTTCGAGCAAGGGATGGTTGCCAGTGAAAAAATCATCAAGCGAAATCGCATTTCCGAGCGATTTACCCATTTTTTGGCCATTCAGGGTAATCATGTTGTTGTGCATCCAGTAGCGTACAGCATCGTGTCCGTGAGCCGCTTTAGCCTGGGCGATTTCCGCTTCGTGATGCGGAAAAGTCAGGTCCATTCCGCCGCCGTGAATGTCAAAGGTTTCACCCAGGTATTTGCAACTCATGGCTGTACATTCCACGTGCCAGCCCGGAAAACCATCGCTCCACTTGGATGGCCAGCGCATGATGTGTTCGGGGGTAGCTTTTTTCCAGATGGCGAAATCGAGCGACGAACGCTTTTCATCCTGCCCATCCAGTTGGCGGGTGTTTGCTTGTAAATCTTCAATTTTTCGACCCGAAAGTTCGCCATAAGGGTAATCTTTGGCATATTTCTCCACATCAAAATAAACCGAACCATTACTTTCGTAAGCATAGCCTGCAGCCAGAATTTTTTCAACGGTTTCAATCTGTTCAATAATGTGACCCGTAGCGCGGGGCTCAATGCTGGGTGGAAGCACATTAAGTTGCTGCATGTTTTTATGGTAGTCGTTGGTATAAATCTGGACGATTTCCATCGGTTCCAGTTCTTCCAAACGAGCTTTTTTAGCGATTTTATCTTCGCCTTCGTCCGAATCGTTGGCCAGGTGTCCCACATCGGTAATGTTACGCACGTAGCGAACTTTGTAGCCGATGTGTTTTAGGTAGCGAAAAAGCAGGTCGTAAGTCACTGCCGGACGGGCGTGCCCAAGGTGAGCTTTGCCATAAACCGTTGGGCCGCAAACATACAAGCCGACTTTGCCCGGGTGAAGCGGTTCAAAAACTTCTTTTTTGCGACTTAATGTATTGTAGATCTGTAGCTGGTTTTCCATTGATTCGGGAAATTTTTGCAAAGGTAGAAATTTTTTTTTTCAACAACTGAAAGTGTCATTTCGAGCATAAGGCTCTTCAATTCTGATACATTTGCAGACAAATTAAATCGAATTTTAAAGATTTATACAAGTGCAAGACAATAATTTCAAGCTATTTAAAGAACTTTTTTACCCGTTTTTCAACTCTTAATTCGCATGATCCTGGAAAGATTAACTTATAGTCGTGGAAAGATTAACTTATAATCATGAAGATATTAAGTTATAATTTCCGAAAGATTAAGCTATAAATTTAAAAATTACGAGAATCAAAGGACAAATTGCTAATATTAGCGCAGACTTTCCTTTCTGTTTATGATGTCTCTTGGAAGATCACACATATTGAATTTTTTCTAGTTGTAAATGCTATAGATGCGAAAATCATCTCAATCTCCTGGCTTACCCACCATCTTTTTCGGGTTCACCCACTCATCAAACTGCTGTTCAGTTAACAAGCCCAGAGCGATGGCTGCTTTTTTTAGGCTTGTATTTTCAGCATGCGCTTTTTTAGCGATCTTCGCCGCGTTGTCGTAGCCCAGGTGTGGATTCAACGCGGTAACCAGCATCAGCGAGTTGTTAAGATGATCTTCAATCCGTGTCAAATTGGGTGCGATTCCAATTGCGCAATAGTCATGGAAAGCCTTGCAGGCATCGCCCAACAAGCTGGCAGATTGTAAAAACGCGTTAATCATGACCGGCTTAAACACGTTCAGTTCAAAGTGCCCGTTGGAGCCGGCAATCGAAATGGTTGTATCATTTCCCATCACCTGCACACAAACCATGGTCAGCGCTTCCACCTGCGTGGGGTTCACTTTTCCGGGCATGATGGACGAGCCGGGTTCATTGGCTGGGATGGTGATTTCGCCGATGCCGCTTCGTGGTCCCGATGCAAGCAAGCGGATGTCGTTCGCAATTTTCATCAAGCTGACAGCCACCTGTTTCAAGGCGCCATGCGATTCCACCAGGGCATCATGGGCCGCCAGTGATTCAAATTTATTTTCGGCGGTTACAAAAGGTAATCCGGTCAGTTCGGCAATACTGGCAGCCACTTTTTCAGCATAACCATCCGGTGTATTTAGTCCGGTGCCAACGGCCGTTCCGCCTAATGCCAGCTCCGAAAGGTGCGGAAGCGTATGTTTCAGGGCTTTCAGTCCATGATTCAGTTGCGAAACATAGCCCGAAAACTCCTGCCCTAAAGTCAGCGGTGTTGCATCCATCCAGTGTGTCCGGCCAATCTTCACCACGTCCATCATTTCAGTAGATTTTTCTTCCAAAGTATCCCGAAGTTGTTCAATCGACGGGATGGTGTGTTCGATCAGCTTTTTGTATGCTGCAATGTGCATGGCGGTAGGAAAGGTGTCGTTTGATGATTGCGATTTGTTGACATCGTCGTTGGGGTGAATTTGTGGTTTTCCTTCGCCCAACCGGTTACTGGCCAAAACGTGTGCCCGGTTCGAAATCACTTCATTGACGTTCATATTGGACTGCGTTCCAGAGCCGGTTTGCCACACCACCAAAGGGAACTGCTCATCGAGTTGGCCGGCTGTAATCTCGTCGCAAACTCGCACGATCTGGTTTTTCTTTTCTTCGGAAAGGACACCCAGTTGATGATTTGTTATCGCCGCCGCTTTTTTTAGATAACCAAAAGCGTGAATGATTTCAATGGGCATGCTGGCTGCCGGACCAATCGGAAAATTCAGGATAGAACGCTGGGTTTGGGCTCCCCAATAACGGTCTGCAGGAACGTTAATTTCACCCAAGGTATCTTTTTCAATTCTGAAATGCATGATGTTCATCTTTGTAGGTTTAATTATTCAGACAATTTTAAGCTGTATTTGTTTGATTTTTAGAATGAAGATAAAAATACGAGTGCTTGTTTTTTCAATTCAAAATGAAACTATATTTGCGGCAGTTATTTGAAACGACTGAATGAATGGGTTAACGCCTTTAAAAGAGCGGCACCTGCTGAGGAATCAGGAGGAGTACCAGGTGAAATACAATTATTTGAAATTTCCTTCACCGGAAGAAGCAGCGACTGCTATGCAGGAACGACAGACAATTTTGTCGGCCATTGAAAGCAGGGTCAAGTGGGGATTTCATAACACCAAAGTAGATGTGACAAAACTTTCAAAGGGGTGTCAGCTTTGTGGAGAGGGGCAGTGGTCTTGTCTTTTCATCAACAACCTGTGCAACGGGAAGTGCTTTTATTGCCCCACGCAGCAGACTGATTTGGCCCGGCCGGAAACCAATACGCTTGTTTTTGATGAACCACAAACCTACGTAGATTACATCCGAAAGTTTGGTTTCAAAGGGGTGAGCATATCGGGGGGCGAACCGCTGATTTCGTTCGACAAAAGCTTGGCTTTTGTGCAGGCGGTGAAAACGGCATTCGGCGATGAAGTGTACGTTTGGCTGTACACTAATGGCATTTTGCTGACTTCTGAAAAAGTTGAAGCTTTTAAGCAGGCCGGATTGGACGAAATGCGTTTTGATATTGGAGCGACCGAGTATAAAACCGACAAGATCAGATTGGCTGTTGGACAAATTCCGGTAGTAACAGTTGAAATTCCGGCGGTTCCGCAAGAGGAAGAACTTCTGAAAGAAAAACTCCGCGAGCTGGACAAGCTGGGCGTCAACCATATCAATTTTCATCAAATGCGGCTTATTCCATACAATTTCAACCAGTTGGTCGAATTCGACTATACTTACGCACATGGAGAGAAAGTAACGGTTTTGGATTCGGAATTAACGGCCTTGCGTTTGATTCAGTTTGCTTTGGATGAAGGACTGAAATTACCGGTCAATTATTGCTCGTTTGTTTATAAAAACCGCCACCAGAAATCGGCCAACCGCAAGAAACATGCACCATTGGTAGTAAAGCCCTGGGAAAGAATTACGGATAATGGCTTTATCCGAAGGTTGTTTATTAAAGTTCCTTCTGAAAGGAAAACAGCCGTTTTAGCTGAAATAGAGTCGTTTACTGAACAACAGCTTGCCTTTTTTGACGAACGCCGACATGAACTCAGTTTTCATCATTACATTCTGGATGAAATTAAGGAGTTGGATTTACCGATTTTGCTGGAATATCATGTTAGTCATATATTTCCTCGGGAAACCGGTTTGAATGTGTTTGAAACCATTCAACTTAACGATGAAAAAGATGTGGTGGTGGAGCGTCGTCCGGCGGTTTTGCCCATTGATCTGGACGCGGAAAAACTCGAGCTCCTCGAACAGTTCATAGAAAATGATGTGGTGTATGAGGAATCATTCGATGAAGCTATTCAGCAGATGATGACCCACGAATTGATTCCTGACGGCCTGGCAGAGTATTATTAGCGGTTATCGATCAAGCGGTTCCAACCGCTTGATCGGTGACTTAAATTACGCTTATCAAATCCTCTTGTGGCTTGGTTAAATGCCCAAAAACCGTTGTGTTGAGCTTGTTTTCCGCTAAAATTGCTGTCACTTGAGCCAAGGCCTCAGGTTCAACAGCCAGCAGTAATCCGCCACTTGTTTGCGCGTCGCACAACAGCAGTTTATCGCTGTCGTTTTTCAGCTTGATTTTTGTTCCGTAGCTATCCCAGTTACGGTGCGTTCCGCCGGGAATGCAGCCCAAGTCAATGTATTCCTGCACTTCAGCAAAGCGGGGCACTTTGTCCAATTCAATTTCAGCCGAAAGCTGGCTGCCTTCGCACAACTCGGTTAAGTGTCCCAAAAGCCCAAATCCGGTTACATCGGTCATGGCTTTTACGCCAGAAATGGCTGCCAGATCTAATCCAACTTTATTTAGTTTCATCATCGATTCGGGCGCTAGGTGGCTATGTTCAGCTTTTAGCTTGCCATTTTTTTGAGCGGTTGAAAGGATACCCACCCCCAGCGGCTTTGTCAGCAACAAAACACATCCTTCGGTTGCGGTGTCGTTTCGCTTTAACTGACTAACGGCAACCTGGCCGGTAACTGCAAGTCCGAAAATGGGCTCCGGGCTGTCGATGCTGTGGCCCCCGGCAAGAGGGATACCGGCTTCCATGCAGGTTTCACGTCCGCCTTCAAGTACCTGTTGAGCAATTTCCGGTGCCAGTTTATTCACAGGCCAACCCAGAATAGCAATGGCCAGCAGCGGTTTTCCACCCATGGCATACACATCGCTGATGGCGTTGGCCGCGGCAATTTTCCCAAAGGTAAAGGGATCATCCACAATGGGCATAAAGAAATCGGTGGTGCTAATAATAGCTGTTCCGTCCTGCATGTCGTACACCGCAGCATCATCGCGGCTGTCGTTGCCAACCAGTAAATTTCGGCTTTCAAAAGGGGCCAGGTTGGTTTGAAGGATCGAACTAAGTACTTTTGGCGATATTTTGCAGCCACAACCTGCGCCGTGACTATATTGTGTGAGTTTGATGTTGTTCATGTTTTTCAACAAATTTGATAATTGATTGTGCATTCTTTAGATGATTCATATCTGTCAGCGGAATTCTGAAAACCAGCTCCGGATTACGGTCTTCTACCCCGCGGCTGTATGCTTTATCGTAATATTGAAGGGCCAGTAATGCCACTTCGTAATAGTTGTTTTCTTGTAAAAGTTCGTGTGCTCGTTGCACATTTTGTCCACCAAGCCGCTTGGCAATGCCATTTATGGCGCAGGCCAGTTGGTCGTTTCCAAACGAAGCATATTCGCCAACCAGGTGTTGTGCCCGCTGTTCTTTGGGAACTTGAATGAAGTAAACGATTTGCTGGCGCATCTGCCGGAAGAGTGGCATCGGAATTCTTACCCTGCCAATGTTGTGACTTTCATCCTCCAGCCAGATCGGATCCTTCAGATTTAATTGGTGAAACTGCTCAAAAAGGCTGTTTTCGAACTGCTCTACCGTAGGTTGTTCCAATTCACCAATGGAGCCAAAAGCCGAGCCTTTGTGGTGGGCAATTCCTTCCAGATCAATCACCTGCTGTCCCAGTTTCTTCAGTTGTTTCAGAACAAAGGTCTTTCCGCTTCCGGTGTAGCCACCCAAAATTCGTAACCGGAAAGGCTGTTCGAAGAAGCTAAGTACATGATTCCGAAATGCCTTATAACCTCCGGTGATCACATGAACTTCCTGAAAACCATTTTGGTGAAGGTGCTCTGCAAAGGCGTGGCTGCGCATTCCGCCGCGCCAGCAATGTACCGCAACGTCCGATTTTCCTGCTACTTTCCGACTTTCAGCAATAAACCAGTCCAGCTTGGGATTGACATACCGATAACCCAGCTCAACAGCTTTTTCTTTGGATTGCTGCACGTAAACCGTCCCCACATGCGCCCGCTCCTCATTCGAAAATAAAGGAATATTCGTAGCTCCGGGAACATGGCCTTTCTCAAACTCACCGGGCGAACGCACATCAATCAACGGAAGTTGATGAGGTTGGTTATAAAAGCTATGGATGCTGATTTCGATAATCATGGCTGCAAAAGTAGCAGATTTTAGATGAGGAAAGAAATGGAAGAATAAAATCTCAACACACCTCGTTTGTAATTTGTGTCAGTCGGAGCAATAAGGGTGCAATTCCTTTTATTTTAAAGCTTAGACCTGCCAGTTCTTGATATTTATCAGTTTTGACACTACATTTGCAGCAAATCATCAATGGATCTCGTTTTTTTACGATGATTAAAATGAATCCGGGAGCTTAGTCACCGGCATAACTGACAAAAATGGAACGAGTGAACAAACATAGCAGTACCCTTTTCCTGTTAAGCTGTCGATATTTTTCGAATAGCTGCATGCGCTGATCAGCGCAAAAAACTTTCCCTCCAATCACCTCTTTTTTAAGTTGTCGAACTAATCCTGAGTTCAGGATTTAAACTCTTGAAATACAAACAACAGCATTCAAATAATCGTAGAAATCAGCATGCTATTCGAACCCAGAACATACCGCAACAGTTTTTCCAACGAACGTTTTCATTCGTTTGTCATTCAGTATAAATCAGCTGATTTGTGGATTGGTGTTGACCACGGTTCATTTCAGAACGAAATGGCTGATGTGGCTTTAGCCATGCTCAAGTCCGTTTTGGATGAAATGGAGGCTTATGGAACGGCAAATCCGCTATTTAAAAAAAGCTTGAAACCTTGTTCTGTGCATGATAACGCCCCGGCAAAGATCAGGCAACTGGCTGCTGCCGGCGAGATGGCTGGGGTTGGGCCAATGGCTGCAGTTGGAGGTTTGCTCGGCGAAACTGTTGGCCGTGCACTTCTGGAAAACTTTTCCATTGGAGAGTTGGTTGTTGAGAACAGCGGAAAATTGTATGTCAAGCTTCAAAATCCCTTGGTACTGAGTATTTTTGCTGGCGAGTCACCTTTGTCGGGCATGGCAGGGCTGGAAGTTTTGCCGGAACACACACCACTGGGCGTTGGCACTTTCACACAGGCTGAACGCTCGCCAATGGATTATGGGAAAGCGGATGCGGTGATGATTGTTTGCAAGGAAACAGCACTTGCCGATGCCTTAACCACTGGCTTTGGCAACCGGATTAAGAAACCTGCTGATGTGGAAAAGGTGTTGAATCGAACAGAGCATGTTCCAGAGATCTTGGCCGCCGTCCTGGTTTGCGAAGACCAAATCGGAGTTCGTGGAGAGTTTGAATTGAAGATATTAGGCTGAAATAGAAGTGACTGGATGACTTGAGGTTAGCCAATCACTAAAAAATAGATGAAAATGATACATAAAAAAGATATACGCGAAGAATTGAAGAGGAGGGTGTTGGTGTTGGATGGTGCCATGGGAACCATGATTCAGCAATGCCCGTTGACCGAGGATGATTTCCGAAATGACGAAATGGCGGAGATGAAGAATGAGCTGTTCGGCAACAACGACTTTCTTTCCTTGACTCGTCCGGATATTATTCGGGAGATTCACGCTACCTTTCTGGATGCGGGATCAGATATTCTTGAAACCAACACCTTTAATGCCAACCGCATTTCGCAGGCCGATTACCACACCGAAAAGTGGGTGTATGCCATGAACAAAGCGTCGGCCGAACTGGCGCGTGAAGTGGCGGACGAGTTCACGCAAAAAGACCCGGATAAACCGCGCTACGTAGCCGGAGCACTCGGGCCAACCAATAAAACCTTATCCCTGTCGCCCGATGTGAATGACCCTGGTTATCGTGCAGCTACCTTCGACAGTGTGAAAGAGGCTTACCGCGAGCAAATTGAAGGTTTGCTCGATGGGGGGGTGGACCTGCTGCTGGTGGAAACCATCTTCGACACGCTGAATGCCAAAGCCGCTTTGTTTGCTATTGACGAGGAACTGGAAAGGCGCGGTATTCGCTTGCCTGTGATGGTTTCGGGCACAATAACCGATGCCAGCGGACGGACCTTATCGGGGCAAACGGTGGAAGCTTTTCTGAATTCGATGCGGCACATCGATTTGCTGAGCATCGGGCTGAACTGCTCGCTGGGGGCCAAAGATATGCGACCCTATTTGGAGGAGATGTCTCAAAAAGCGCCTTTCTACATCAGCGCGTATCCCAATGCCGGTTTGCCCAACCAGTTTGGGGAATACGACGAAACGCCGGAAGAAATGGCTGAGCAAGTCAAAGATTTCCTGGACAATCACTTTGTGAATATCATTGGTGGCTGCTGTGGAACTACGCCTGATCATATCCGGAAGTTTGCCGGAATTGCTGCTGCTTCCGAGCCACACATCAAACAAAAGAACGATGAATTGACCCGTTTTAGCGGGCTGGAGCCGGTGACAATCACGCCTGAAACGAACTTTGTCAATATTGGCGAGCGTTGCAACGTGTCGGGCTCGCGCAAGTTTGCCCGCCTGATTCGGGATGAGAAATTTGAAGAAGCGTTGGCTGTTGCCCGTGACCAGGTTCAGGATGGCGCCCAGATCATTGATGTGAACCTGGATGATGCCATGCTGGATGCGAAAAAAGAAATGGTTCGCTTCCTGAATTTGTTGATGGCTGAACCCGATATTGCCAAGCTGCCCGTGATGGTCGATTCGTCGAAATGGGAAGTACTGGAAGCTGGTTTGAAATGCCTGCAAGGAAAAGCGATTGTGAACTCCATCAGCATGAAAGAAGGCGAGGAGCAATTTTTGGAACACGCCAGTAAGGTTAAGCGTTACGGAGCGGCGGTGGTGGTCATGGCTTTTGATGAAAAAGGACAGGCTGACAATTTTGAACGACGAAAAGAAATTTGCGAACGGGCTTATAAGTTACTGACGGAAAAGATCGGTTTCCCTGCGGAAGACATCATTTTCGACCCCAATATTCTGACCATTGGAACCGGCATGGAAGAGCACAACAACTACGCCGTCGATTTCATGGAGGCTGTTTGCTGGATCAAAGCCAACCTGCCACACGCCAAAACCAGCGGCGGGGTCAGCAATGTGTCGTTCTCGTTCCGCGGAAATGACCTGGTGCGCGAGGCCATCCATTCGGTATTCCTGTTTCATGCCATTAAAGGCGGGCTGGATATGGGAATTGTGAATCCGGGCATGTTGCAGATTTACGACGAGATTCCGAAAGATTTGCTCGAACATGTGGAAGATTTGGTGTTGAACCGTCGTCCGGATGCTACGGAGCGTTTGCTGGAATTTGCGCAGGATTTGAAGGCCGATCCCAACAAGGTGGTGCGGAAGGACGAGTGGCGCGAGCTCCCGCTTGAAAAACGTCTGGAACACGCTTTGGTAAAAGGTATTCCGGATTATGTTGAAATTGATTTGGCGGAAGCTTTGCCGCACTATCAACCCACACTAAATATTATTGAGGGTCCGCTGATGGATGGTATGAACGTGGTGGGCGACTTGTTTGGATCGGGAAAAATGTTCCTGCCACAGGTCATTAAATCGGCTCGGGTGATGAAAAAAGCCGTGGCCTTTTTGCTTCCCTACATCGAAAAAGACAAGGAAAAATACAAGCAGCAACGCACTGAACAGAAAAAAGTGCTGATGGCTACCGTGAAAGGCGATGTGCACGATATCGGTAAAAACATTGTGGGCGTGGTGCTGGCTTGCAACAACTACGAAGTGATTGATCTGGGGGTGATGGTTCCAACAGAAAAGATACTGGAAACGGCCAAAAAGGAGCGGGTTGACATTATCGGCCTCAGTGGATTGATAACGCCATCACTGGAAATTATGGCCAGCGTGGCTTCCGAAATGAAGCGCCAGAACTTCCATTTGCCCTTGTTAATTGGCGGTGCAACGACCTCGAAAATACATACCGCTGTTAAAATTGAGCCAAATTATTCGCATCCGGTTATTCATGTGAAAGATGCCAGCCGGACGGTGAATGTGGTCGCTAAGCTGGTGGCTAACAATAAGGAATACATTCAATCGGTGAAAGATGAATACGCGAAGATCCGCGAGTTTCACGGACAAAAAAAGCAGAAGGAATACCTGACCCTGGAAGAGGCCCGAGCCAATAAATTTCAGATTGATTGGGATCGGGATGAGATTTATAAGCCCAATAAAACCGGCATTTTCGAGTTGATTGATTATCCGATTGAAGAGCTTCGGAAATACATCGACTGGAACTTTTTCTTTTTTGTTTGGGAGCTGAAAGGGCGGTTCCCCGATATTCTGGAAGACCAACGTCAGGGAGAACAAGCGCGGAAAGTGTATGACGATGCCCAGAAGCTGCTGGATGAAATTATTGAAAAGAAAATGATTCAGGCCAACGGCATTTATGGCATTTGGCCAGCACATGCCGAAGGAGATGATATTGTGTTGTTTGATGATGAAGCTCGCGAGCAAGAACTGGGTCGCTTTTATCACCTGCGGCAGCAGGAAAAGAAACGCGAAGGTTCGCCCAACTTCTGCCTGGCCGACTTTGTGGCGCCAAAAGAAATCAACAAAACTGATTACTGCGGGGCTTTTGCCGTGACTTCAGGAATTGGGATTGAGAAGTGGATGGCCGAATACAAAGCCGATCACGACGATTACAAAGCCATTATGCTCGAAGCCATTGCCGACCGCTTGTCGGAGGCTTTTGCCGAATTGTTGCATGAGAAAGTGCGTCAGGAATACTGGGCCTATGTGCCCGATGAAAAGCTGAGCTGGGACGACATTCTGAAAGTGAAATACCAGGGAATCCGACCGGCGATGGGCTATCCGGCTTGCCCCGAGCACCACGAAAAGAAGAACCTGTTTGATGTATTAGGGGCTGAAAAAATAGGAATTACGCTGACTGAGCATTTTGCCATGTACCCGACTGCCGCGGTTTGCGGACAGTTTTTCGCTCATCCTGAGTCGCGCTATTTCAGTTTGGAAAAGATTGGCAAAGACCAGGTAGAAGATTACGCGCGCCGCAAAGGGGTGACGGTTGATTTGGTGGAACAATTCCTGCCAGTCAATTTGAATTATAAGGGGGTGTAAGCAATAGTGAAATTAAATGATAATGAAGAATTAGACTATGAAAGTAATTGACATCATCAACAACAGTAATAAAACGGTTTTTTCGTTTGAATTGCTTCCTCCTTTGAAGGGAAATGATGCTGGTAACATTTATCGGACCATTGAAAGTTTGATCGAATTTGATCCCAAGTATATCAACATTACAACCCACCGCGATGAGATGGTTTTTAAGGAACTGCCCAATGGAACCATCGAAAAGCGGATCGTCCGGAAGCGCCCCGGAACGGTGGCCATTGCAGCGGCTATTCAGCACAAATACAGCATTCCCGTGGTGCCACATATTTTGTGTGGCGGCTTTTCAAAGAGCGAAACCGAACACGTGCTCATCGACCTCAATTTTATGGGGATCAGCAATGTGCTGGCTCTGCGTGGCGATGGACTGAAAACCGACAACATGTTCAGACCAACCCCCGACGGACATGCCAATGCCAACCAGTTGGTGGAGCAGATTGTAAACTTGCGCGAGGGTATTTACCTGGAACCAGATCTGAAAAACAGCGCGCCACTGGACTTCTGCATTGGTGTGGCTGGCTACCCGGAGAAGCACTTTGAATGCCCCAATTTCGATACCGACATGATGTTCCTGAAACGAAAGGTGGATTCCGGAGCCGATTACATTGTCACCCAAATGTTTTTCAACAACGAGGTGTACTACAATTTTGTGGATAAATGCCGGGCTGCCGGGATTACTGTACCCATTATCCCCGGAATCAAACCGATCAACCTGAAAAACCAACTGACGGTTTTACCCAAGATATTCAGTATTGATTTACCACAGGAACTAACCACCGAACTGGCCAAATGCAAGGACGACCAAGAGGCCAAAGTGGTGGGAACGGAATGGGCCATTTACCAGTCGAAAGACCTGGTAGCACACCAAGTGCCCAGCCTGCACCTATACACCTACGGCGTGTCCGACAATGCCCGGAAGATTGTGAAAGCGGTGTTTTAAAGATCAGTAATCCGGTCTTTTGTTAGGGTGATTTCAATTGGGCTGCTTTCTGAGTTCAGGAACGTGAAATGGACGGTATCTTTTCTAAGTTCGGTCGTCCATTCTTTTTTTATCAATTCGCATTGAGATAATGAATCCAGCTCGATCGCATTCACTTTTTTCAGGATGTATCCTTGTTTGATGTGATTGTTTTCTGCCACCGAGTTTAGTCTGATTTTATGTACCACAAAGCGATTGTTTTGGTGTGTTAAATGTATTCCGAATGGGGGAGCCAGATCAATTGGTTCGTTGGAGTATGGCTTAAAATAGAATTTTCTGTTCCTATAATCGAGGGTGACTATTCCTAAATCAATGTCGTTTAGTTAGTGATTCACTATAATCGTTTGTAATTCATCGAATAAGGCTTCTTAGGTCTTTTATTTCTTGGATTAATTTGCCCCGGTCTGATGATTTCCCGGGTGTTCCAGATCAACAAGTCAAAGGCATGAAGAGCTTCCTTGTATTTTTTATGGATAAAGGTTGGCACCAGCATATCCATTACGGTTGCCAGGGCATTGGTCCGGTTAATCTTTTGTCCGTGTTTGCGATCCTGGCTGGCTTGGTATTCTGCAATTACCTTTTCTTCAATGGGATGGGCATAGGCTGCACAAAGTGTCATCAAAAATACTTTAGCATAGAAATCCTGTTTTACCGCCCTGTCCGTTTTGCCGGAAAAGTTCTCCAACTCAATACGACTTTTCAATAATTTATAAGCCTCTTCCTCATTCCACCGGTAATGGTAAAGTTGCTCAAAATCACTGTAAAGGTAGATCCGGTCATCTGTCAGCGATGTGCAGAGTACCTCTTTCTCCCCGTTTTCGAGTTCAACTTTGATTAGCCTGCAGGTTATTTCTGTGTCCCACATATGGGGAAAGTCTTTCAGCTTGTTGCGGTCCTTTTTGGGCAGGGCAAAGGTTACGATCCTCTCCTTGTCGGTGCTTTCGGTAAATTCCTTTACTTTCAGCCACCAGTCTTCTTTAAGTCGGACACAAAACTCAATCCCCCTGGCCTTCAACAAAAAGAGCAACCAAAAGCTGGGATATCCCCGGTCGAGCAACAATAGATCACCTGCGTTGACCTTGTCCAAATGTTCCATCAGCAAGTCCCGCTCGCTCGAAGCATAAGGTGCTATTTGCGAATCGATCGTTACCATGTTTAATGGATCGTAAAGTAATGAACCTATAGCAAGGGAGCGGGGACTGTCGGCTTTCGGCCCAAATTGGTGCACCCCAAACTCCTGGGCAACCGACGGGTGATTAGGTAAAACCAGGCGTGTGCCATCAACTGCAAGCAACCGCATCTTGTGCCACTCATAGTAAGATGCCCCTTCGTAAAAGGTATTTACGGCGATCTCGTTCAAACGCTTAAATGCCTCCGGTTTCAGCTTTGCCCGTGCTTGCGTAAATGCTCCCTTGGTAACTTCCCTGATGTTGAAGTCACTTTGGGAGGCTTCCTTGAAGAAGCGGTCCAACTCACGCTGTATGGAACTTTTAAACTTAAGCACCAACAAGATTATTGTTTTGACGGGCAATTTTCTCTTACGGGTAAACACCCCTTCTTTGCCGTCTTTAAAACGACTGCTAAATTGCTTACTGTCAATTTCATAGTCGATATGTTCCGTTAATGTTTCCCGATAATCCGGTTTTTTGTTGATACTTGGGTTACCCCCTTTATACCCTTACAAAATAATCAACCTTGGGCGAATTACAAACTTTTCAAAGAACTATTTTTTATCAAAACACCAGTAAAATAGCCTAATTCAGCCGCTTTCCTTAACTAAACGACATTGATTCCTAAATTAAGAAATGGAGCTCCGGCAACTGATTTTACACCGGCACTAAAGGTTGTGGCCGGGCAATTGGCGATTTTTGTCCCATTAAACTCGATGGTGTCCAGTTCAAGCTGAAAGTTGATGGAATCTTTCTGTTTGCCAAATACTCCGGCTCCATTAGCTGTGTGATCAAGGGTGTTAACGATGTGACTGTGGGATAGAACATCAGCTTCCAATAGTTGGGTAAGCGTAGACTTCCGCATTCGATAGAAATCATTGTTGGATCCGGTATCGAACATGACTTGTTCAACAGCTTTTTTCCCGGTATAAGAAATATAAATCAACGGCGTGTTTTGCTTCTCCGATAAGAAATCAAAACGAGAAGCACGGTGTTCTTTTAGGTCAAATTTCTCAATCGAACTGGATATTCGTATCATTTGGTTTTTGATGTCGATTTGCAGCACTTTTTCAGCGAAAAAATCACTCCCCAAGTAGCCATCAATCTCCCGATCGCAAGGCTTGAAGCTTTGAATCGGGCGTGTAATCGAAGCTTTGATGTTTTCGTATTTTGTGTTACCCAATGTAAGCTCGGGAATGATGGTTGCAGAAATTGTCCTGGAATTCCCGTAATAATCAAGAGCAGGTATTGAATCGCTTAATGTCTGAAGCTTCAACTCCTTGCTCAAATTTGGAGAAATGAATGTGGGAGAACCGGTGTCGAGCAGGAAATGCCGGACTTTTCCGCCAATGGTTACCGGAACAAGAATGGAGTTTGAATAAACTTCTACTTCTATTTCTTGAACTTGGTTGTTGCTGAAGTAATTCTGCCATTTGGCTTTCGAATCCGGTTGGCAACTAAACGAGGATATTGCCAGCAGTAAGCTGATGAATTTTCTCATGTGTTCCATTTGGATAATCAATATTCGAGCAAAGACTTTATGGCTTGATAGTAGCTTCTTCCGCTGGTAATCTTGCTTTGGCTGTAATCGTCGATGATTAGTACAAAGCGGTTATTAAAATGCTTCCTGATTTCCTTTAACAGATTTTTATTGACGAGGTACGACTTGTGTACCCGGATAAAATAGGCGGGCAGTTTATCTTCCATTTTTTTTAAACTCGAATCCAAAATATACGATTTAGCGTGTTTGGTAACGATGGTAACGTATTTTTCGTCGGCCTGAAGATAAGAGACTTCGTCCAGCCTAACAAAAATAATCCGGTCGCCCACTTTTACAGGAATCGAGGTGGCTTCGTTTTTTGTGTACTCCAGCTTGAATTGCGCAATGAGTTTGTTCAAGTCAATTTCCGAACTGTTTTCGTTTAGCTGGTCTAGTTTGGCAATGGTTTTGGCAAACCGCTCCTTCGTGAGTGGTTTTACCAAATAGTCGATGCAGTTGGTATCGAAAGCCCGCAACGCAAATTCGTCATATGCGGTGCAAAAAATAATTTTGGGCAGGTAGTCAAGGTTTTGCAAGACGTCGAATCCGGTAATTTCGGGCATTTGTATGTCCAGAAAAATAAACTCCGGCCTCATCCTGTTGATTTTTTCAATGGCTTCTTCTCCATCTTCGGCTTCGGCAATGATTTCAAATTTATCAGGATATTCTGAAATCATTGACTTTAATCGTACGCGTGCCAAAGGTTCGTCGTCAACTACAATTGTTTTATAGGGTTGATTGGTTTTCATGATTAAAACTGATTTTTCAGAATAATATTAAAGTTCTTTTTCGCGCCGTTTTCCCAGTTGATGATGGCATCATCTCCATAAATAATAGCCAGTTTGTCGTGCAGGTTCTGCAGCCCGTAACCGCTTACCGGCTCTTTGGGGAAATCGGGTCCGTTGTCATAAATCGAAATCGATAGGTCCCGTCCAAGCTGTTTGACTTCCACGACAATCTTACCCGTTTCTTTTATTTTTGAAAGCCCGTGTTTCACCGCATTTTCTACCAGTGGCTGAATCAGGAATTTTGGGATTTGTTTGTCCAGCGCATTTTCATCCGCATTTATTTCGTACTCGAGTTTATTGCCAAATCGTGTTTTTTCTATTTCGAGGTATTTTTTTACCATCTCCAGTTCTTCGGCAATGCTTACATAGGTTTTGTTTTCCTTGTTGATGGAGTACCTGAAAAGCTCTGAAAGTCCGGTGGCCATGCTTTCAGTTCTATCAGCGTCGATGTGTGCCAGGCTGGCAATTGAATTCAGCGAATTGTATAAAAAGTGCGGGTTGATCCGCGAATGAAGCGCATTTAATTCAGCCTGGTTTTTCAGCTCTTTCATTTTGGCAATTTCCACGTCTTTTTGGTTCACCAGGCTTTGGATGCGGTAGTTGATAAAGTTATAGAACACTCGTAGTGCCGCTACAAATGCAGTCAGAAAAAGATGGGATGAATTTTGGGTCCAGAAAGAAGCTGGGTTAAATCTGGAAATTGAGGGAGTACCCGAAAACAGGAAAAATATGATAAAGAAAACCGTTGGGATAATAGAGGCTGCAAAAATTGTACTTAAAAAGATAAAAGCCTGTTTTCCAACAAAATTATTTATCTTTTTAAGAAAAATGGGTTCAGTGTAAAATATAAATGTAAGAACCAACAACGCTAAAATAGCCATTCCTAAAAAGTTGGCGATAAAAGTACTCGGACTAATGAATAACAAAGGTGAAAAATTGCTGGATGTTTTGATAAAAGAAAAGAAAAACGGAAGTATTAACAGGATAATCGTTCTCTGCTTTATGTACAGGAGGAGACTTGGGTTTTGTTTTCTTTGAGATTCTTTTGATAGGAAAAACAGGAATCCAAATAGGATTAAGATTGCTTTTAAGGAGTACGAAAGGTTACTGATTAGTTTCTGATACCTCAAATCTAAATAATATTGATAGCCGTGCTTTCTGACGGTGCTTTCTTTCAAATCTTCATAGAAGTCATGGGAGTAGAGCTTTTTAAGAAGGTCTTTGTCTATATCCTTAAATTCAGCATCGGAGGCCTCGGATGAATCAAAAATACCCCCGTAATTGGAGCTTCCGTGTCGGGGGGTATAAAGCTTTGTTAACTGGCGAATAGTAGAGTAATAAATTCGGGTTACAGTTTCTTTGTCGATTAGATCTCCGGGAACGTCAAGTGCAATTTTGACTGATACAATTTCGGAGCCTGAAGTAAGCTGTTTATAATAGGATGCCAGGCCACCAGGCTCCTGTTTTATCGTTAATGTGAAGTTGGGATCTGTATTCACCATTTCTATCTGTATGGTTTCAAGTAGATCGTTTAGTTCCGCAATCATTTCGGTAACAATTGCTGAATCCTGATGCGTTTTCGCACCAATTAGCTGAAATCGAATATCTTTTTCAAATCGATAGGCTCTTGAGTTTTCTCCATTAAATAATCTTTCCCGAATTGTATTCCAGGTGGTTTCTTCCCATGGTTCTTCATCTTGTGCAAAACACGCGCTGAACGATGTTAAAGCAATGAGTACGATAAATAACAACTGTTTCATAATTGTGTGGTTTTAGTTTTAGGTCAAATAAACAGTGTTATCATGAGGTAATTCCATTTTTTCAGACGAAGTGTTGAATTTAGGGAATATTCTGTTTTTGGTGGTGTACTCAAGCAATATTTCTTTTCCGGCAGGCTTGAAAGAGATCATCAATCGTTTCGTAGAGGAAAAGATGACTGTTTATCGAAAAAAGGCCTCCTGAGAAGGTTCAATTTTAGATCTTTGTATAGTGTTTCTGAAAACAATCAGCCATGCAAAGCAAACTCACAAATGCGAATTTTCAACGAACAGTTGGTGGTCTTTCTGAATGGCAACTGATTGGATTATTGGCCATCATGAAATTGGCCATTCATCTGTTCACGTTTTCAAACTTCGAATTACACCGCGATGCCTATTTGTACTACGCTCAAAGCGAACACCTGGCCTGGGGATATTTCTCAGTTCCACCTTTTATAGCGGTTGTTGGCAAGCTGGCAACTGCCATTTTCGGAAACACGACCTTTGCCTTGCGCTTTTTCCCCATGTTCGTCGGAGCAATCAATGTCGTGATCATTGGGGGCGCGGTGAAGGAGCTTGGCGGCAAGAAAATTGCCATTGCTTTGGCCGCATTGGCTTACATTTTATCGCCGGCATACTTACATACAAACACGCTTTTTCAACCCGTTAGTTTCAATCACTTTTTTTGGTTGCTTGCTACTTTTCTAATGCTGAAGATGGTGAACCGCAGCGACCCGAAACAATGGCTTTGGATAGGCCTGGTTTTCGGCTTGGGTTTTCTGAATAAATATTCCATCGTGTTTCTTTACGCGGCTTTTGGCTTGGCTTTACTACTTTCAAAACATCGGCGCCTGATTTGGACGCGACAGTTTATCATGGCTGCAGGCCTGATGCTGGTCATTATTCTGCCTAATCTCATTTGGCAGTCGCAGAATCATTGGGCGGTGGTGCATCACATGGCCCGGTTGCGGGAAAGTCAATTGGTGCATGTTAATCGGATCGGCTTTCTGATAGATCAGTTGGTGATGAATTCTCATGCTATGTTCATTTGGATCTTAGCCGTCGTGGTGTTGTTGTTTGTTGATCAGGAAAAGAACTTCCGGCTGTTTGGGCTGACCTTCATCCTGATTCTTTTACTTTTGCTTTTGGGAAGTGGAAAGTCCTACTATTCGCTCGGAATCTATCCCATCCTGTTTGTGTTTGGTGCTTTCTATACCGAAAAGTATATCCGGCGTTTTTTATTGCCGGTAGCTGGCTTTTTGGTGGCCTCCATGTTACTTGCGCTGTATGCCTCCTTGTCGTTCGATGGCATTCCGTTTGTCACCTATGAGCAAGCTTTGAGAAAGGATGCCTACCGATGGGAAGATGGTCAATACCATGATTTGTCTCAGGATATGGCCGACATGACCGGCTGGAAAGAGTTAGGGGAGGCCGTTGGTGCGGTTTACGGTGATTTGGATGAAACCGGGCAAAACAATTGTTTTATTTTTTGTGATAACTACGGACAGGCAGGCGCGGTGATGTTTTATGGGAAGAAGCAAGGGGTTCCGCAACCGGCATCGCTTAACGACAGTTTTATGTTTTGGTCGCCCGACCAGTTGGATTCCGACCATGTTATTTGGGTGCACTCCAGTGTGAGTGGCAGAATTGATCCGGAGACCTTTTTAACCCGGCATTTTGAAGAGGTCCAGTTGAAATACACCATTCAGAATCCGTATTTTCGGGAAAATGGAAGCCAGGTTTATCTTTGCAAACATCCGACAGATGAATTGAAAATCCTGTATCAAAAACGCCTGGCCGAAGAACGGGGCGAACAAAAAAATGAATCCTCCAATTGAAGGGCTACTAAGGTTTAAGGAAGAAAAATAAGGTTTTTTTCACCCTGCTGACATACTGTTGTCACTAGCTGTCATTTTCTTTGTCATCGAAACAATTATAAATTCAATTATCATGAAACAGCAAGCGTCCATTTTTAGCATTTTACTATTAGGATCTCTTGTCGTTAAAAATCAACCCTCAAATGCCATGGAAAAAAAGAATCTTGAAAAAACACCTGTTCTGATGTATTCGCTGGAGACCACTCTGGCAACCATGATGAATGATTTCGGAGAAGTTCCGAATGAGATTGTAGTCAAAGCCCAGGAGCTTGGGCTCGAAATTACCGGTCCACAGATCTGGCAATACGATGGTGCGGATGGAAAGCCCGAAACCGTCTTCAAGCTGGATATCTGCCTGCCGGTAAAACAAGCCGCAGGCGACGGCGGTAAGTTTCGTTTTGGCGTATTGCCCGAAGGAGCCTGCATTTCCGACATTCATAAGGGAAGCTGGGCTAAGCTGGGCGATACCTACTGCCGGATGTTCGGCGAAATAAGCCGGAGAGGGATTATTCCTGCTGGCCCGTGCCGGGAAGTTTATCATCATTGCGATATGGAGAATGAAGCGGCCAACGTGACAGAAGTTCAGGTAATGATTCAGTAAGGAGCAGGAAAAAGCCGAAATCGCCGGGAGGAAAGCGTCTGCGCGATTTCGGGCTTCTTCTTCATCCTGAATGGTATCGAAAACAAAGAACAATCTTGTGCCGGTTGCGCCACCACAAAACCGTGCGAATAGGAGAATACCCATGTCGGGATCATGAGGCTGTGCGAAAATTTCACTATTTTGCGTACCAATTGCCTCCTTCATCCTTATGACTATTCATCCATGAACCGCACCGATCGACTCAATGCTATTCTGATTCAACTGCAAAGCAAGCGGGTTGTTAAGGCACAGGAAATTGCCGATCGTTTCGACATCAGTGTGCGGACCGTTTACCGCGATATACGGGCCCTGGAAGAAGCCGGTATTCCGATTGGTGCCGAAGCCGGGATCGGTTACTTTTTACAGGAAAACTATCATTTACCACCAGTCATGTTTACCAATGATGAGGCCTCGGCCCTGCTGTTTGGCGAAAAACTGATTGAGAAGATGAGCGATGAGAAGATTAAGGCGGATTTTTGTTCGGCGCTTTATAAGGTGAAAGCCATTTTGAAGCCTGCCGAAAAAGACTACCTTGAGAAGCTTCACGACCGGCTTGCGGTGTACAACTACCAGTCGATGGGTGAACGGTTTAGCCGGCTCTACCTGAATGAAATACAGCAAGCCCTGGTTCATCAACAGGTTTTGCGCATTAGGTATGAATCGAAATACGCCGAAGAAGCCAGCTGGCGGGTGGTTGAACCCATTGGCCTTTGCAACTATTCGTCGCGCTGGCATTTGTTTGCCTGGTGCCGGCTGAGACAGGATTACCGTGATTTCAGGCTCGACCGTATGGCTGATTTACAACTCACCGACGAAACCTTCAAAGGAAAGCGACATTTGAGTATTGGAGAGTACATGGAGCAAAATGCAATCATCACTTCCGAAATCAACATTTCGCTCCTAATTCCCAAAAATCGGGCGAAACACCTGGATGAAGCCAGGTACTGGTTTGGTTTTTTAAACGAAGAAGAGCAAGGCGATTGGGTGCGCATGCAGTTTTCGAACAACGATTTGCAGGGCTTTGCCCTTTGGATGCTGAATACTGGCAGTCGCGCTCGGGTGGAATTTCCAGCCGAACTTTCGGCAATCATAACCAATCATGTGAATGAACTGGTGGAAACTTACCGGGATCAAAAGGAGTGAAGGTGACAGATGGCAAGCTTGAGGATCTCCATTTTCAAAAAATAGCTACCTTGCCTTTCCTTAAAAACGAAAAAAACGAATCAACATGAGGGATCTGCCCAACATTACCCACACCAATGTCGATGTTTTTCTTAACCGCGAAGACATCATTCTCGATACCATTGCCCAAATCATGAAAGATTTTGGCCTGTTTGGGGTGGAAATTCACTTTTTGGGACACATTGACGACGCTTATCACGAGCTACACCAACAGCTGGTGGAACAGATTGATTCGTTGCTGATCTACAATTCGGACCTGCTGCTGTCGATTTTGTACCAGGTTGATATTTCTGACCGCGATATTTCCCGCACACAGGCCGATTTTCCGCGCTACAATCAAGTCGAAGTGATTGCGCATCAGATTATCTTCTGCGACCTGAAAAAGGTCTTGTTTCGACGCTATTTCAGTGCGAAAGGGTAAGACGTAGAAAGCCGGACAATTTGCCCGGCTTTCAGTATCTGATCGTCTTTATGTTTACTTTTTGCTCAACTCCACAAAGTCACGCTGCGACTTGATAAGGTTGATGGAATGCAAAATCAGGTTCTTGGTTTCCTTGATGATGTTGAAGAACAGCAAGGAATTCCGGGTACTCACTTCTTTTGCTTTAATCCGTTTAATCTGTTTCTTCTCCAGCAGGGTCAGTTTATCGGTCAGCGCTTCTTTTTGAGCCAGTAACTCGTCAAACTTCTCGTATTGGTTTTCTTTCACCAAGTGCAGAACAAGGTTAAAAAATTCATCCACATGATTAATCAGGTCGGTCATTTCTTCTAACTGCACCTCAATAAATGGTTTGTGGTTGTTGCTTAGGTGCTTGTATAAGGGTTCAATCAAGAATTTCAGCGAGTGCGAAACCTCCCGCTGGTAGTCCACAATTTGCACGTAGCAGTGGCCACTTTCCATCGATTCCTGCTGCAAAGTCTGAATGGTTGGAAATACTTTGTCTTTGGCCTTTTTAACTTTTTTCTGGAATTTCTTGATCAGCTCCATCGACTCTTTCAAATGGGCACGGTCTTCTTTGACAAAGCTGTCAATACTCACGGAATAAATCTGGTTGGCATTCATAACTGTGCTGAAGACCTGCTTCTTGGTTTTTTCAATGATTTTGTCCGACAGGTCAACTTCCTCTTCTTCCTCTTCTTCGGCTTCTTTTGCTCGCTTTTTAAACAACAAGTAAGTCCTGCTGACCATGACAATGGCCACAGCAACAAAAACAAAAATCATAAACTGGCCGCTAATGGAAATGACCCAGGCAATAAAACCGGCCACACTAAAGGCCACTAGCGCGGTCATAAACCAACCGCCAATGACGGTGAAAACACCTGATATCCGGTACACTGCACTTTCGCGATCCCAGGCGCGGTCGGCTAGCGAGGTCCCCATGGCCACCATAAAGGTGACATAGGTGGTGGAAAGCGGTAATTTGTAGGAGGTACCGATAGAAATCAAAATCCCGGCAACAATCAAGTTAACCGAAGCCCTGATTTTATCAAAAGCAGGACGGTCTTTTTCGCTGAACTGTTCTTCCGTGTTAGGTTCAAAACGCCTATCCAGGGCGTTTGTAAAAACAGCGGGAAGAATCTTGCGTAAGCCTTTGTTCACCGAAATGGTGGTACGCACCATTGAACGGGAGAATATGGAAGACGCAAAACGCTCCTCACCTTCGCTTTGGCGCGACAGATCAACCGACGTGGCCACCACCGAGCGAGCTTTCCGGGAGGTGATCAACGTAATGATCATGATCAAACCTGCAATGGTCAGCATATAGGTCGGTGTGCCAACCGGCCCGGTCAACATGCCCATTTTGAAGGTTTCGGGAGAGGTGGCTCCGGCGGCAACCCAAGCTTTAAATGAAGCAAATCCGGCCAGCGGAACCCCAATAAAGTTCACCAGGTCGTTACCTGCAAAGGCCATAGCCAAACCAAATGTTCCGACCAAGACGATCACCTTTGGAATATCAATTTTGAAGATCCAGTACAACAATTGTAAGGCGATGGTCCAGCCAACAAAACTAACCAGAAGAATACAGGTCATGTTGACAGTCAAATATTCAACAGTTTCGGCCGACATGAACGAAGCGCCTTTGGCCCCTTTAATGATCATGAAATAGGTCATGGCCGCAATGGCGACACCGCCAAATGTAGAGCCAAAATATTGGAGTGTTCGGTTGGTCTTGAAAGAGAAAATGAGTCGGGCGATGTACTGAACAAGGGCCCCAATAACAAAAGCAACAATAACAGATAGCAAAATACCGGTAATAATGGCCAGCGCCTTTTCGGAGTTAATGTACCGGTGTAGTTCGGCAATTGATTGGCCTGCCTGGCTGATTTTGACGATGGAAACTGCCACCGCGGCTCCCAGCAACTCGAATACAATGGAAACTGTTGTTGAAGTGGGTAATCCAAAAGTGTTGAATAAGTCGAGCAGAATGATGTCGGTAATCATGACAGCCATAAAAATGACCATGATTTCCGTGAAGAAGAACATGTCGGGGTGAAAAATTCCTTTCCGGGCCACTTCCATCATTCCACTGGAAAACGTAGCACCAACTAAAACCCCTAAGCTTGCAACCGTGAAAATGATCCATTTTGGTGCGGCTTTCGAACCGATAGCCGAGTTGAGGAAGTTAACAGCATCGTTGCTCACCCCAACCACTAAATCCGAGATAGCCAGTGCAAAAAGCACCACAACAAGAATAAGATAAAATTGTTCCATTTTTTTGGTTTAAGATTGACCGGGGCAAAAATAACGTTAACTAACTTTGCTCCGCCCTTGGTGTGTTAAATTAATGTTAACGAACCGTCAATTTACTCTTAATGAGAAAACGAGCAAAATTTTATTCTAAATTCGTCGCAAACAACCGTTTTATGAAAACATATTCACCACAGAAATTGGCTTTTTACCTTGCACTATCCTTAACTTTTTTAACGATTCTTTTTGAGATTGCCTTCTCATTACTCGAATTCTCCCCGTGGATCTTTCTGGTGTTGATTCTGTTCTATTTTGCCATTATCTATTCGCTCATCGTTTATATCATGCGCGAATATGTTGACCACCGGATTGAACCTATTTATAAGATTATCCGCAAAACTCCGGTGGAAGGGAAAAAAATAAAAAGACGCGGCGATCAGGTTGACCTGGTTTCAACGGCACGGCAGGAAGTGGAAGAGTGGGCTAAAAACCAAACGCAGGAAATTACTCGCCTAAAAGACCTGGAGCGCTACCGGAAAGACTTTGTGGGAAATGTTTCGCATGAACTGAAAACACCGATATTCAATATTCAGGGCTACATTTTAACCCTGTTGGAAGGTGGCATTGATGATCCGAAAGTAAATAAGTTATACCTGAAACGCACAGAGAAAAGCATTGACCGGATGATCTCAATTGTGGAAGATTTGGAGTCCATTACCAAATTGGAATCCGGCGAGTTAAAATTGAAATATGAAACCTTCGACCTGGTTAAGCTGGTCGATGATGTGATTGAAATGGAACAGATGATGGCCTCTGAACGAAAAATCCAGCTGTTGTTCGACCGACCGGAGAAACAGGTAAAAGTGTATGCCGATAAAAAACGGATTATGGAAGTGATGACCAACCTGGTGGTGAATGGAATAAAATATGGCCAGCGGAAAGGGTTTGTTAAAATATCGTTTTATGATCTGAAACACAATTTAATGATTGAAGTGGCTGACAATGGACTGGGAATCGACAGTAAGCATCTGCCCCGTATTTTCGAACGCTTCTACCGGGCCGACAAATCCCGGTCGCGTGAGCAGGGCGGAACCGGCCTTGGACTTTCCATTGTCAAGCACATTATCGAGGCCCATGAACAAACCATTAATGTTAAGTCTGCGGTTGATGAAGGAACAACTTTTACCTTCACCCTTGAAAAAGCTAAATGAAAGTCGTAATTTTTCGTAGGTTTTCTAGTTTAAACTATTAATAATTCATTTGCACTTTATACCTTAGCAGCGGTTAACATTACTAACTATGAGTGATACAAAATACAAAATCTTGCTGGTCGACGATGAAGTTGATATCCTGGAGTTCATTAGTTATAACCTCGAAAAAGAAGGCTACAAGGTTTATACCGCCCAAAATGGGGTCGAAGCCATTAAGCTGGCCGAGAAAAAAACTCCAGATCTGATCATTCTGGATGTGATGATGCCTGAAATGGATGGCATTGCTGCTTGTGAGGAAATCCGAAAAATTCCAACGCTTCCCAATGTGGTCATTGCCTTTTTGACTGCCCGTGGTGAAGATTACTCGCAGATTGCCGGCTTCGAAGCAGGTGCCGATGATTACATCACCAAGCCTATTCGGCCAAAAGTATTGGTTAGCCGCGTCAAAGCTTTGCTGAAACGAACCGGAGGCGGAATTATGGGCGAGCAAGCAGTTGAAAATTCAACAACCATTACCATTGGTAACTTGGTGATTGATAAGGAACGCTACCTGATTAATTCTGAAGGTGTGGAAATGGTTCTTCCTCGCAAAGAGTTTGAGCTGCTTTCATTACTGGTTTCCAAGCCGGGCAAGGTTTTCACTAGAGAAGAGATTTACTACTCGGTGTGGGGTGATAATGTGGTGGTTGGGGATCGGACGATTGATGTACACATTCGAAAACTTCGTGAGAAAATCGGCAACGATCACATCAAAACCCTCAAAGGAATTGGCTATAAGTTTGTCGAATAGTCGTTTAATCCCTTATAAACTAAGGGATTTTTTTATTTCTTTCGTTACCTTTGTTTCAAAGCACTTCGAAAATGAAATTAAAAAATTTATTGGTACTGGTGGTTGTACTCGCATTGGTTGCTTGTAAGACCAAAGAAAAGGAAGAAGATCTTCAGGTGGAAGTGGCGCCTCAGGGCACCGATCAAATTGTTGAAGCCCCTGAACCCGAACCCGTTGAAGAAATAGATCTCGGCGTTAATCTGGATGATAAATATTTTCTGGTGGTCGATACATACACGGTGAAGGCCTTTGCGGAAAGCTGGAATCAGAAATACCAGAAAGAAGGCCACAAACCAGCTGTGATTATGCGTAATGACGATGGTTATTACCGGCTGGCCCTGCAGTCGTTTAACGATTTTGATTTAGCGCAGGAAGCTTTGAAAGTACTTCGTCTCGAGGACGAATTCGAGGATGCCTGGATCATGGTTATAGAAAAATAATCACCAGGTAGTTGACAGCAAACCCCAACGTGAATCCGGCATAAATTTGTAATGGGTCATGTTTCTTTAAAACTAATCGGGAAGTTCCCACTGCGCCTGCAATAATAATTAAACCGATTAAAAGTAGCGAGCTGTTCAGTCCCAGGCGGAAAGACAGCGCTAGTACGGCACCAATTAACCCGCCAATTCCCGCCATGTGGTTGCTTATTTTCCATTTCATGGAGACCAGCAAAAGCAGAATGATAATCAAGATGGTTGACAACAGAAAGATGCGGTAGATGGGGTAAACCTGGAGTCTTCCCAGATAAAAATAACCCAAGTAATAATATACCGCGCTGAAAAGCAAAGGAATGACCCGGTCGGTGCTCTTTTCCATTTTTATGTTGAAATGCTTGTTGAATGAAAGCAGTCCGAGGCTTAGAACAGGCATTAAAAAAGTGCTCATAAACACAATCAGCAGGAGTAATTTTTTGGCATCAAAGGTGATCATTGAAAAGTAAAAGCCCGAATTCATCAGCAGAAGAAACCCATAGGAAGGAATCAGTAAAGGATGAAAAAGGATTGAAAAAACCTGGGCAATGCTTTGTTTGATATTCATGTGATACTTTTATAATTCTTTTCGTAATCGGGCTACTGAAATGCCCAGTTGTTCGCGATATTTGGCAACAGTTCGCCGGGCAATTGGGTACGATTTTTTTTTCAGAATTTTGGCTAACCGGTCGTCGGTCAATGGCTTGCGCTTGTCTTCATTGCCAATGCATTCTTCCAATATCTTTTTGATTTCCCGGGTCGATACTTCTTCGCCGGTATCTTTCTGCATCCCCTCCGAAAAGAAATATTTCAGCGAATAAGTGCCAAAATGGGTTTGAATGTACTTGCTGTTTGAAACACGCGAAATAGTTGAGATATCGAGCCCGGTGCGGTCGGCTATGTCTTTTAAGATCATGGGTCTAAGGCGGGTTTCATCGCCTTCTTTGAAATATTCCTTTTGAAAATCAATAATTTCCGACATGGTCATCAGCAAGGTTTGCTGCCGTTGCTTAATGGCATCGATAAACCATTTGGCCGAATCCAGCTTTTGCTTGACAAACTGAACGGCTTCCTTTTGGTTTTTTGTTGCGCTCTTTCGGTTGCTGGTGTAGCCTTTCAGCATGTCCATGTAGGAGTTGTTCATGCGTAAATCCGGCACGTTGCGTTGGTTTAGCGATAAGATCAACTCGCCGTCTATATTGTCCAAGGTAAAGTCAGGAACAATGATCTGGTTCGAGCTGTTTTGAGGGTTATTGACCGAACCGCCGGGCTTGGGGTTGAGTTTCAATATTTCGTTGAAAGCCTCTTTCAGTTGGTCTTCTGTGATTTCGAATTTGTGAAGAATTTTGTCGTAGTGCTTTTTTGTAAATTCATCGAAGCTTTCCTGCAGTATTCTGGATGCCAGACAAGTGGCTTCATTCCCTTTTTTGCGTTGAATTTGCAGCAGCAAACACTCCTGAAGCGAACGTGCGCCAATACCGGCCGGATCAAAATCCTGAATGACCTCCAAAATCTCTTCCAACTCCTTTTGCGTCACATTCATGTTGAGTGTGAAGGCCAAATCGTCGCTGATGGACGATAAATCACGGCGCAGGTAGCCATCCTCGTCAATATTTCCGATGATGTATTCAGCCAGTAATCGTTGCTGATCATTTAAGTCGGTCAGCCCCAGTTGCTCGGTCAGCGACTCGTAAAAGCTTACTCCCGAACTGTAGGGCATATCCACTTGCTTATCGTCCTTCGAATAGTTGTTGGCGTTCAGCTTATAGGTTGGAACATCGTCATCATCCATGTAATCTTCCAGCGAAAATTCATCGCCTTCGCTTTCACTGTTTTCGCTTTCTTCGCTTTGATCAACGGGCTCGTCGTCCACCATTTCAAGAACCGGGTTTTCCTCCAGCTCTTTCTTGATTCGTTGTTCGAGCTGAATAGTAGGAATCTCCAAAAGCTTGATCACCTGGATTTGTTGAGGCGAAAGTTTCTGTAGCAGTTTTTGTTGTAAACTTAATCGTTGAGATGGCATACTATTCTAATTTCTCCAAAGTTAATTTTTCTCCGAATAACAAATATAAGCTTTGTTATCAAAAAGAGGTTGACTTTTGGGGCCAACCTCTGATGTTTTTTGAGTTTTTTGATGATTTTGTGCGTTAAAATTCTGCATTTTTTGGTGTTCTGGGGAAAGCAATCACATCGCGGATGTTGCCCATTCCGGTTGCAAATAAGATGAATCGTTCGAATCCCAGGCCAAAACCGGCATGTGGAACTGTTCCGTAGCGGCGAGTATCCAGATACCACCACATTTCATCAGTTGGCACGTCCATTTCTTCCATGCGTTTCACCAATTTGTCGTAATTTGATTCGCGTTCCGAACCACCAATGATTTCGCCGATTTGTGGAAAAAGCACATCCATGGCGGCAACGGTCTTTCGGTCATCGTTTTGCTTCATGTAGAAAGCCTTGATGTCTTTCGGATAGTCAATCAGAATGACTGGCTTGTTAAAATGTTTTTCAACCAGGTAGCGCTCGTGTTCGCTTTGCAGGTCAATGCCCCACTCAACCGGAAACTGGAATTTACCTTTTTTGTATGGTTTTGAATTCCGAAGAATCTCAATGGCTTCGGTGTAAGTGCAACGCACAAAATCGTTTTCCAGCACAAACTGGAGTTTTTCAATCAGTTCCATTGATCGTTGATCCTGCGGCTTGTTCTTTTCTTCCTGTTCCAGCCGGTTGCTTAAAAATTTAAGGTCATCCAGGCAGTTGTCCAGCGCATATTTGATCAGGTATTTCAGAAACTCTTCAGCCAGGTCCATGTTGTCTTTCAGCTCATAGAAAGCCATTTCGGGTTCAATCATCCAAAACTCGGCCAGGTGGCGCGTGGTGTTTGAGTTCTCGGCGCGAAACGTGGGGCCAAAGGTGTACACTTCACCCAAAGCAGTAGCTCCAAGCTCGCCTTCGAGCTGCCCCGAAACCGTGAGGTTGGTTGGGCGGCCAAAAAAATCTTGTGTGTAATCCACTTCGCCCTCTTCATTTAGTGGCGGGTCGACAGCCGGCAGCGTTGACACTCGGAACATTTGGCCGGCGCCCTCGGCATCCGAAGCCGTTACAATAGGCGTGTGCAGGTAGTAAAAACCTTTGTCGTTAAAATATTTGTGAATGGCGAAAGCCATAGCGTGGCGAATACGGAAAATGGCGCTAAAGGTAGCAGTCCGGAAGCGTAAGTGCGCATTTTCGCGCAAAAATTCTAGGCTGTGTTTTTTTGGTTGAATGGGGTATTTCTCCGGATCAGCTTTTCCATAAATGATGATTTCCGATGCCACCAATTCCACGGTTTGACCGCTGCCCATCGATTCAACCAACTCACCGGTGATGCCCAGTGCGGCGCTGGTATTGATGTCACGCAGCAAAGCTTCGCCAAACTTTTCAACATCAGCAACAACCTGCAAATTATTGATGGTTGATCCGTCATTCAGCGCGATAAAATTGACATTTTTGCTGCCGCGCTTGGTTCTCACCCATCCTTTTACCAACACTTGCTGGCCCACTTCGCCGCCAGCCAATACTTCTTTAATTTTCAGTCGTTTCATGTTGTTTGTTGTGTTTTGCAGATTATTTTATGTGTTCCCTGATGATCAGGCCTAAAAAACGAACCACAAAAGTACATTTTTCTGCTGAAAAACATGAATTGACCCGTGAAAAGTTCGTGAGTGGCTGACGAGGCTTTCGTTCAGTTAACTGGTTTCCAAAGTGTCGGAAATTCTCCTCATTTAAGGTTCTTGTATTCAATTTCTTAAAAAAGAAAACCCACGCAAACAGTGGCTTCTGGTAGTTCGTGATAAAAAACATTGTTTACCGTAAAAAAATGAATCTATTTTATTTCTATTTTTGATAACAGATAAAAATCATGTCAAACAATCAATCCATTCGCAATGAAAAAGTTAGGTAGTCTTTTGTTTCCAATGTTTCTGATCCTGGCTGTCATGTCTTTGTCAAGCTGCCAAAAGTCAGGTAGTGAAGAACTGATCTCGGAAAAGGATATCAATGGTTTTGTGCAAAAAGGGCCTTTTATTAGCGGTAGCTCTGTAACTATTTATGATTTGAAATCTGATTTAACGCCTGTGGGAAAGTCTTACAATACCCAGATTACAGACAACGAAGGTTCGTTTGAACTCAGCGGTATTTCATTAAGTTCTGCTTACACCAGCATCCGGGCCGATGGTTTTTATTACAATGAGGTGGCTGGTCACCAGTCGGTGGCACAGCTTACCCTGTATGCCTTGGCCGACGTTTCAGGTTCGGGTTCAATCAATGTCAACTTGCTGACCCACCTGGAAAGACTGCGGGTTGAATTTTTGATGCAGCAAGGAAAATCGTTTTCCGAAGCAAAGATCCAGGCCCAAAAAGAAGTGCTGGCTATTTTCAGCCTGGAGAAAGGGAATATTGGAGCTTCAGAGAATTTAAATATTTCCCAAGTTGGTGAAGACAATGGGATTCTGCTGGCCATATCAAGCATTTTGCAGGGTTACCGTTCCGAAGCGGAGTTGACCGAACTTTTGTCGAATATAAGTAACGATATTCGCGAAGATGGTCGGCTGAATGATGAAAATCTGGGCGCGGCTCTGGTTAATCATGCGGTGTCGCTCAATGCCACGGCTATTTCTATGAATTTGGCTAAACGATATCATGAGATTGGGGCAACAGTCAATGTACCCGGTTTTGGACAGTTCATCACCAACTTTATATCAGAAACTAGCTTTGAGCCAACAGTATCTGTAATTAACTATCCGGTCAGCGGATTGCATGGTCAAAATATTCTTGCCTTATCGAAAACCAATTACGTGGTGGGCGAAAACAATCCCTGTAGCCTCGCTGCCCAGCTACCTAAAAATTCGAACCTGAAGATTCGGATTACTTCGCTCAGTGATTCCGATACAACATTCGTTTCTAGCGACAAAGGAGATCTTTCAGAACAAATAACCAGGGCCGCATGGTATTACCAAACGAGTTCGAATTACAACTGGTTCATATCTGATTTTGATATGGAAACTTTTTCGCAGACCTTTACCGCCCTTGAGCCCGACAAATCCTGTGATTTGAAGTTGTACTTTGATCGTGGATCGTTTTTGATTGAATACTTTGAGATGAATGCTGCAGAACCAAGCAAGGAGAAAACAATCACAGTGGAATGATTAAATGGCTTTGAACGATCGATTTCAAAGTTTAAGTAAGAACCCAAAGGCATAAAGGCATGATGAAAGGAATAATTTTTAGTTTGATCTTGCTCTTGATTGGGGGTTCTGTAAGCAGTCAGCTTCAGCCTTCGGGATGGCTGGCGGAACAAAAAGCTGTTTGGACAGAAAAGCAGCAGGAACTGATTTTTGAGCATGTTCGTGCTTTTCCGGAGCAAACCCAATTGGCATTGGCATTCATTAAAAACGGAGCTGTTTCTTTTTCGGGATTCATTTTGGAGGATGATACGATGAGGCTGGTTGATAACCATCAAAAAGTCTTTGAAATTGGGTCAATTTCAAAAGTATTTACCGCAAGTTTGCTGACTGCCTTGGTTGTTGAGGGAAAGTTGAGTCTGGATGATCCGGTAAGCGATTACCTTCCTTTTGCATTAAAGGATTCTATACGGGCCACGTTTAGGCAGTTGGCCAATCATACTTCGGGTTTGCCGCGTATGCCGTCGAACTTTGAAGCCGGCGTTCCGTTCGATCCGGCTAATCCCTACCGGAACTATAGCCCCGATCTTCTGGAAGAATACCTGACAAAGCAGGTGGAACTGGCCTACCAGCCCGGAGAGCGGAGTGAATACTCCAACCTGGGAGCAGGACTGCTGGCTTATACATTGGCGCAAATAACTGGTTTGGATTATCAGCAATTGCAGGAGAAGTACTTGTTTTCAAACTATGGGATGACAGCCTCAACCACCAGGCGTGAGGAGGTGACTTCAAGCTTGGTTCGTGGGCTTGATCAAAACGGCAAGGAGACGTCGAACTGGGACTTCTCGGTAATGGTTGGGGCTGGCGGCATTTTGTCAACCACCGAAGACCTGGCCAAATTTGCCTTGGCTCAGTTTGATGACGCGAACCGGGAACTGAAGCTGACGCGCATACCGACGTTTGAAATGAATGAGCGGATAGCTGTGGGGCTGGGTTGGCATATCGTGAAAACCTCTGCCGAAACGGCGCTATATTGCCACAATGGGGGCACGGGAGGCTACAGCTCTTCGCTTGTGCTCGATACCGACCAGGCCAATGGTGTGATCATCCTTTCCAATGTCTCCGCTTTTCATCCCGAATCGCCAAAAATAGAACAACTATGTTTTTTGTTGCTCCGAACGCTTGATAAATCATTGAAATGAAAAGGGCCCAGTCCGAATTGGACTGAACCCTTTTACAGGTTTATTAAATGGTCTAGTGTTTTTCTTATTCTTTGGTAAACCGGATGTTGGCAAAGTAATACACAATGTCGGCCGGCGGATTGTAGTCAATCCAAGGTTCGCCACCAATGTTGATAACAAAAACCCGGTTGTGTTTACCTGCTGATTCAGATACATCGATGGTGACTTCAGACCAAGTTCCTAGTGATGAATCAGGCATTGTAAAACGAGGCAATTCCCAATATTCCTGTCCAAAGTTACTGTTGTCGCCAAAAGCCCACATACGGTTCATAATGCGCGGCCATAGGCGTTGGAACGGCTCATAAATACCGGTCAGCTGACTTTTTGGAGGCATGTAAACCATCATCTTTAGGTATTTGTATTCTTCGGCATTCAACTGGTATTCTTTAGGGAATGCAAGTACAAATGAGGCACTGGTTTTCCGGGGAATCAATTTGTAAATGTTCTCCAATCCTTCACCTGAAGGAGCATCCGGAGCCGGATAAATCACATCAAGCTCCCAGTTGCCGTCTTGTAACAGCCCATTCAATTCGAATTGATTTTCAACCAGCACTTCATCCGGATTTTCAATCAGTTCTACTATGCCACTTTCAACATAAGGCATCAAGATGTCGTCGAGTCCCATGGTGTTTGGGCGGTAGTAAACTTTCGTGAGCAGTCCGGCTTCGAGGAAATCCTTCAAGGTGTTTCCTCCAGATGTATTTCCGGCTTTTCGTAGGAAAGGTGCAAATTCACCTCCGCCAACAACATCTTGAACGCCATTGCGGTCGTAATGCAATTCAGGCAGGGTGAACAGGTCGCTACCGGTTAAATCCAGCGTTTCCAAATTCGGGAAATAGAAGATATCCTGAAGCGAATTGGCATGGATTGGATAAACAAGCTCGGTAATGTCAGACACGCCATCGGCTGTGAAGGTGGTAACTCCATTGGCCTCAAGAATAGCTTTTTCGGTCGGCGCAAATTCGGATGAGCTGGTTGGCATGTTTACATTCAGCACATTCTCAAAAATCACCGTATCCAAAATTGGCTGGCGGTTGACAATAGGAATGATTTTATATTCCATGTCGATGGCAACCGGTTCGCCAGCTTCAACATTTCCGATAAAGAAGCGGGAGTCTTCGCCACGTTCGCCACTTTGAAGCTCCCCGTTTTTATCGGTATACTGAAACTTCAAGCCGTAATAGTTCATGAGTACCGAAGAAATTCCGTTTGGCCAGTCAATGACTGCTGCCGAGGGCGATGCCATAACCCGCGGTGGAGTAACGGCAAAGTTGGCCAGGTCGGTGCTGGTAAAAGGAATCAGGGCAATCTCCAACGGCACAGATTCATTACCAAATTCGTCGATGGTATAAATATTAAACCGGTAAAGTTTGGATTGTGTCAGTCCGGTAATGTTGACCCACGAAACCAGCGAATCAATGGTGATGATCTGATCGTCATACTCGATTCGGGTTTCTTTGGCTTTTCCCAAGTTGATTTGACTGGTGGGAATACGTCCGGCTTTCATCAGGTCAATTTCAACCCGTTCGTAGCCGATGTGCCCTATAATGGTATCGTACTTCGCCGGATAGACAATTTCTCCTTCATACTTTTCCTGATTTTCATACATTCCTTCGCATGACCATAGGAATGTTGCCAAAACCAATATTGATAGCAATATGATGTTTCTCATAATTTTATTCTTTAAATCACTGTTCCTAATAAACTTAATTTCCGGCCCTTCTGCCATAGAGTGTGATCTCAGACAAGCAGTTGGCGTTATCCAGCGTATAGTTACCTCCAAAACCCTTCATGGCTCGGTAGCGGAACCAACGGGTAGGTTTGGTGTACTGAGGTTCATCAGGATACATGTAGGCTTCATCGCCTTCTTTTCCTTTTTTTACAATTTCAAGTTCACTTAGTCCTTCCGGAACTTCGATTTTATTTTCTGATACGTACTCCCAGGCTTGTGTGTCATCGTCCCAGATATACATTTCATAGAGACCAACATTCTCTCCGCGATAATACTGTCCCTGGCAGAGGTCTCCGCAGAAATCCATGTGACGTTGGTGGGTCAGGATCCGGCTGAGTTCATAGTGGTCACCCAAATCGATAATTACGTTCCAGGGCATGTTTCCATCATCGCTGTCGCCAGTGCGGCCACGGCCTCCGGTGTGCATAAAGTTGAGGTTGTTTCCTTCATCAATGATTCCGTCAATCACGCTCACTAAGCGGCCTTCAACGTTATCACCAAACGCCTGAGGAACACCTCCAACAGAATCACTGTTCAAAGGTAGTACCCATCCCTCTTTGGGGAGTGTCATGTCTTCCAGCAGATGAATTTCACCCATGTCAAGGGGTTCGGAAATATTTCCGTAGATATCGGAAACACGGATCGATACATTCACCGGATCTTCTGAGCTAAGATCGAGGTCTTCAATAAACCGCCGGTCTTCTTCGAGGTTCGAAGAGAATACAGAAGTAAATGATCTGGATTCGCCGCTTTGCGTGTAATTAAAATCAATGTAAACATTGATGCTTTGTTCCAGTTCGTTGATCCAGTCGACAAAGAATGAACCGAAGGCCGGTTTCAGCTCGAGGGAATTGACCACCCTTGAAATGGCAGACTCGAGCGGTCGAACGGTTACACTAACCGGTGTTGAGCGATTGCCTGCACGGTCAATGGCATATAAATCAATTTCATAGTCGATGGTATCGCCAAAACCATACACATCGAGCGAATCGACGAAATAGGACGCGGAGAAGGAGAATGAATCGCCCTGTTTATTGGTATAAACGGCCTCAACACTTAGAAGATCCTCATCGTCCGGTGCATCATAGAAAAACCGGGCGCCACCGTACAGTGGCTCGTAAGTAATCTCGGTTGGCGGTTGTGGCGGTATCTGGTCATCGGATGTTGCCCGGTGTACCTTCTCTTCTTCACAGGAAGTGGCAACCAGCAAAACTGCCGCTATTAGTAATAAATATGCTTTTATGGTTTTCATACGATTCTGTTTATCGTTTTTAATAAATAAATAACCTGTAACCATTACCATCCTGGATTTTGAACCAGGTTGGAGTTGGTATTCATCTCATTCAGATCGATTGGCCATAGGCAATCGGTGATGGTAAACCTTCTGGTTTGCTTCACCTCAAGATTAAAGAAGTTGGCACCCGTGTTTCCGGTATAGTCCCATCCCCAAACAGGAGTAGAAAATTCCATAACGGCTCTTTTGGTTCGAATCATGTCCCAAAAACGGCTGCCTTCAAAGGCAAATTCAATGCTTCTTTCCTGAAGTATGATATCGCGCATGCCATCCTGCGACCGATGCTTGTTAACTGTCTTTACGATTCCGGCATCAGACCATACGTCTTCAACATCAGGAACTCCGGCTCTTTCGCGAACGGCATTAATGGCATCATAAACCTCCTGGGTTGGTGTGTCATAGTATTCGTTTAATGCTTCCGCTTTCATCAGGTACAAATCGGCCAGGCGGATAATTGGATACGGATACTTGACGGTACGTGCCCAGTGTCCGGACTTGGATTCCATATGAACAAACTTCTTGATCCCAATTCCGGTTTCATAATAGTCGGTGGTGTGTTGCGATGAGTTGAATCCTCCGTGCCCACCGGCATACATTTCCGTGTTGATCCGTACTCCGTGCGTACGCCAGTAACCACCAGTAATAGCCATGTTGGCATAAAAGCGTGGTTCGCGGTTCAGGTACAGGTTGATGGTTTCTGCTCCGGGCTGCATAATGCCGCGCAGTTCCTGGTATTCCGGGTCGTTCGCTCCAGGAGTGGTGGTTAGTTCCCATTTTTTGTCCAGATCAAAGGTCAGGTCTTCTTCAATGGGTACGCCATTTTCGGTATAGTAGCGTTCAGTCATCCGGTAAGTCGATGCCATCCACTGCCAGGAGAAACCAGGTTCGTTGACAATCCCACCTCCATAACCTTCCGGTAGGCGCATATTCGTGGAGTGTGCCAGTTCCGAACCACCATAAAGGTCGATGTTGGAATAGCCCCAAATCAGCTCATTGTTCCATGGTTCGGTAATGGCCATTCTCAAATTGTAAATGCGTTGTACCTTTTCTGTGTTTGCTAAATAGTCCTCGCGATCAAAAATGTAAGGCTGGGCACTGTATTGGTATAGCTCGATGCCGTTCGTCTGGGCAGCCACGAGGGCCTCTTCGATGGCGTCAATGGCATCTTTCCATTTTTCCTTATCATAATCGAGTGGAAAGTAGGGTTCTCCGTTGGGATCAAAAAAGTCGCCATAGTATTCCATGTTGCCATTGAAGAATGGGCTGGCACGGAACAGCATGACCCGGGCTTTAATCGCTTTGGCTGCTGCTTGGTCTACTTGTCCAAGCAGTGTCGCAATCATTTTTTCGCGAAGATTCGGAATGGCTTCATCCATCAAGGCGATGATGTAGTCAAAGCAGTCTTCGATTTTTGTGCGTTCCAAAAACAGTTGATCTTTAGACGCATCAGGAGCAATTAATTCTTCTGAAATGATAATGGGCCCATATTTTTGCACCAACAAAAAGCAGTAGTAGGCTTTCAAGAAGATGACCTGTGCACGCCATTCGTTTTTTTCTTCCTCAGACATGTCCGGAACTTTATCAATATTATCGAGAAAAACATTGGCCTGGCGAACCCCGGCGTACAGAGGGGTACCCGCGTTTGTGCCCGACCAATCTCCCAAAAGTGGATCGGAAACGGATTGTAGTCCACGCATCAGGCGGATTCCTCTCAGATCTCCTGAATTGTCGTTCAAATCCAGGCGTCCGATATATTCATCTCCGGCAGTCCAGATAGAGCTGTGTGTTTGCTCTATTCGCGGCATATAGCTGTAAACTTTGGCCAGTGCATGCCAGGCTTCCTCTTTCGATTTAAAGAGGTCCTCCAGTGTTAACGTATTGTCCGGCACTACATCCAGGTACTCAGAGCAGGATGGTGTTAGGGCGAGGACAAGAAACAATATGATTAAATTTTTCAATTTTTTCATCTTCAATCTTTTTTAGGTATTAAAATGATAACTGGACACCAACATTAAACCGCTTGTTTGGCGGGTAGCCCAGTCCGGCACGGCCCATTTCAGGATCCCACAGTTTAAACGGACTGATGACAAACAGATTGGTTCCACTTGCATAAAGCCGGACGCTTTGTAAGCCGACCTTGGAGAATGCATTCGATGGAAGATTATATCCCATTTCTACGGTTTTCAAACGAAGGAAGGCGCCATTGCGTAACCACCAGGATGAGGTTCTGGTATTGTTCTCCAAGGGATCAACCGATAACCGGGGCCAAAAGGCATGAACATCCGGATTGGTTTCGCTCCAGTAATCTTCTGCAATGATCGTTAAGGCGTTGCGCCGGGATGCAAACGGAGCAATACCATATTGATTGTTATTGGGGTCGCTTACATCGCTTGGATCAATAAATACAGAAACGCGGGCATTCCCCTGGAAGAAGAAAGACAGGTCAAAGTCTTTATAGCCACCCGACAAACCAAAACCATATTGAATCTCAGGTACTGTGGGTATCCCCAAGGGAACCTCGTCATTATTATTGACCACGCCATCGCCGTTTACATCTTTGTATTTGATATCACCGGCCTGGTAGGTACCAAAGTCTTGCTTGGGTGAGTTGGCAATTTCCGCTTCATCAACAAACAAGCGTTCGGCAATCAGTCCCCACCATTGGTTGATTGAATGTCCTTCCCGTTTCAAATACTCATCGGCATAATCCCGTTCATCCAACTGAACGTATTTATTGGTTGCAAAAGTGAAGTTGGCACGGCCGGTCATCCACCAATCTTTGGGTGAGATGTACTGGTAGTCGATGGAACCTTCATAACCCCATGATTCCACTTTCCCCACGTTTCCGCTAATGGATGCTTCCAAACCTGCTGAAGACGGGAAGTTCTGTCGTTGCAGATAAATCTGGTCACGAATATCTTTAAACAAATCTCCCTGGATCTTCAAGGCATCGTCAAGGAAACTTAATTCAAGTCCCAAATTCATTTTGGTTGAAATCTCCCAGGTGATATCGGGGTTGGCGTACCTGTTTATTTGATAGCCACCGTATTGGTTCATGAAGGTATTTCCCCAGCGGTAACCATTTGGTTCATAGCCCTCACTCCCCCCTTTGGCAATATCTGATAAATAAAAGAAACGATCCTGCCGTTCGGCAATGGCATCATTACCCACTCTTCCCCAGGTAGCCTTTAACTTCATGGTGTTGATGATATTTTCCATTGGAGCCCAGAACGATTCGTTCGAGATCAGCCAACCACCACCAAACGAGGGGAAGAAACCAAACCGGCGGTCGCCGCTAAATTTCTCCGACCCGTTGTATCCATAGGCGAATTCGAAGAAGTAACGATCGTCGTAGTCATAGGTTACACGTCCGGAGTTTCCCATGTTCCGTTCAGGGAGTGTTTCGTAAATCGAGCGGCTGTTTCCACTCGTTAACAGGTACTCTTCGAACATACCAACGGTCATTAATCCGACACTGTGTAGCCCGAATTTTCGGTCCCAGTTCAAACGTCCCTCGTAATAATAGTGCGCGCTTGCATTACGTCCCGGGTCTACATCGCCCAAAAATGCCTGTCCTCCGGTTGGATTCAATGCAAAAAGCGTATATTCTCCGGTGATCTGGTTGTAGCTTTCCAGGTCGTAAAAAAATGGACTATATGATCTTGTACTTTTGTACTCACTCCAGGTATTGACCGAGGCCTTGGCTTGCGCCTTCAAGCCTTCGGTGATGAAATCCAGATCCTGAGAAAGGGTGGCCATGGCCGTAATTGAACTTTCATTCCGGTCTTCATACCCGCGAACCATCTCAGCATAGGGGTTTGATTTTAGATTACCGGTGACAAAAGTGTTTCCAAACAGTATATGATCTGCAAAAGCGTGCTTTTCATCTGCCTCATAAACGGCCGGGAAGTCCACCGGGTTCGAGTTCATCACCTGTCTGAAGATCTCACTTGCTCCGGTCCGGGGACCGTTATATCGTTCAAACCGGCCTTGCAACCGGGTGTCTAGTCTCGTGGTGGGCGTCAGCTTAAAAACAACGTTGTTCCTCAGCTGGACTCGGTTGATGTTGATATTATTGTTAAAATTGTTCTCCGGGGCAACTTTCAAAAGGCCATTTTCATCTTCAATGGTTCCGGCCACATAATAGGTAGCCACCTGACCACCACCCGATACGTTGAAGTTGGCTTTTTTATTGATTGTCGATTTCTCAAACAGCTGATCGTACCAATCAATGTTCGGATAGATCATCGGATCTAATCCTTCTATTGTCGATTGAATTTTCTGTTCGCTGTAGTATGCACCGAGTAACGGATTTCTGGAGATCCGGGCTTCATTGTACAAACGCATGTAGTCTACGCCGTCCAGCAATTCGTTCATTTGGGTCGGTGTGGCGATGTGTGTTTCGAGCCGGATGTTGATTTTGGCTGGGCCCTCGCGGCCTGATTTTGTTTCTACAATGATAATTCCGTTGGCTCCTCTGGCCCCGTAGAGTACGGTAGCTGATGCATCTTTCAAAATGGAAAAGCTTTCGATGTTATCCGGTTCCATGCGGGCCAGGTCGTCGGGGGAGGCTTCAAATCCATCGATCAAAATCAGCGGATTGGTTTTGTAGCCAAAAGTGGTGACCCCGCGAATAAAGAACTGTGCGTTGTCATTACCGGGTTCACCGGTTGTTGAGTAGGAAATAATTCCTGGGATCTTACCAGCCAGTGCGCTCGTCAGGTTCGATGCCGGTTGCTTTAAATCTCCTGGCCGTACCGTTTCAATCGAAGAGATTACACTTGTTTTTTTCTGGCGCCCAAAGGCCACCACCTGAACTTCTTCCAACTGGGTGTCATCGTCATACAAGGCCACGTCGAAGATATTGCGATCTCCTACGACCTGCTCAACCGGTGTTTTTCCGATAAAGGAGAAGACCAGGGTGTCGCCAACAGTAGCCTGCATGGAGAATTCACCGTTGGCATCGGTACTGGTTCCCCTTGAAGTTCCCCTCACGGCCACTGAAACGCCCGGAAGGCCTATTCCTACATCGTCTTTTACGACCCCTGATATTGTTTTCAGACCCGGTTGTTGGACAGCTTCCGGCACCTGTTCAGGAGCGACAGTCTGGTCGGGGATAATGACAATTTGCCGATCAGAGATTTGATAGGTCAGGTCGGTTTCTTCAAGCGCTTTTCTAAGAATTCGTTCTACAGAAAATCGTTCAGCCTTGACGCTTATTTTCTTTTCCAAGTCAACATCGCTGTCCTTGTAAAAGATAATAAACTCACTCTGTTCCTGAATCTCTTCAAAAAGCTGCTTCATAGTTCCGTTTTCCAGGTTTACGGAAAGCCTGGTACTCTGGGAATAAGTAGAAGTTGCGTACAAATTGCTAACCCCCAGCAGAAGCAGAAGTAAGCTCAATTTCATAACTCTTAAGAAATGTGCACAATAGTCCCTCCTATGGAAAAAATACGCACAGTTGCTACTTTTTTTCATAAATTTGTTCCTCTTTTAATTATTAATATCGCCTCGCGCGACGTTAGTTAAATACCAAAGCTTGCAGGTGCTGCAACACCTGTAAGCTTTTTAGTTCCAGATTTGATTGTAATGTATTTAGTTTAGTAAATAGTGATTCGTTGCTCCTCCTCTTTAAAGTTAAATGGTGTTGTTCTTTTTATGGTGTTTAAAACTTCTTTGGGACTATTTTTTAGGTCGAGACGCCCTGAAAAAGTTTCTTGAACCAATTGCTTGTCTTTTAAGTCGATTTCAATATTGTAATAGCGCGAAATTCTTGTCAGTATGTTTCCCAGGGTTTCACTTCTGAACACATAGTAGCCATAGTGCCACGATAAATAGTCAGAAGGGTCAACATGGCGAACTTGAAATTTTTCTTCGTTGGCATCAAACGTAACCATCTCTCCCGGTGATACCATCGTATTCTCTGCTGGCAAATAAGCTTTTGTTTTGCGGATTAGTTTGATGGAACCTTCTTTTAAAACGGTGCTTGAGCTTTTATCTTCCGAATAAGCATTCAGATTGAAAATTGTTCCGATGACTTCAATGTCAAACTGCTTTGATTTAACAATGAATGGTTTTTTCGGATCTTTCGAGACTTCGAAAATCGCTTCGCCATCCAGGTAAACTTCTCGCTTATTTTGGGCAAATACCGCTGGATACACCATTTTAGAGCCTGAGTTTAACCAGACCGTGGTGCCTTCGGATAAGGTAATTTTTGAGCGCTTGCCGTAGGGCACGGTCAGCGTGTTGTAGCTGGGCTTTACCGGTTCCAGTTTTTGCTGAACGGTTTGATTGGAGCCAATGGCAATTTCTTCTCCTTTGGTGTCGTACTGAATTTCCGACTCTACTGCCGGAATCTCGATGGCCCGGCTTTCGCTTAAAACAAGGCGGGTAATCGTGTCGGTTTTATTTTCCTTGATGCTGTTGGCAAAATCAGCAATTTCGGAGTGCTGATCAACCTGGCTGTACCAAACTCCACCGGACACGGCCAAAATGAGAACCGACGCGGCAGTAATCCAGATTCGTCTGCTTTTTTTTCTGGAAATTCTTTCAATGGAATGTTGTATGCGTGATTTTAATTGCTTCTTTTCCAAAACAGACCACTTGTCTTTGGGGATTTTTAAATAGGTATACAGCTGGTTGGCAGTATGGATCACCTTCGGGCTGGCTTCTGCTTCTTCCCTGATTTTCTGATCGCTAATCTTTTCTTCCGCTAAAATATCTTCAACTTTCTTTTTCACATGAATGGTGCTTATACCCATATAAAGGAGAAAAAGGTTAAAACATAGACAGCAAAAATGACTTTTTTTTTAAAAAAATTTAGGAAGTCTACTTTTTGAAGAAAAAATGAACGAATAAATTCAGGGAAATCTGGTGTTTGGAAAGGCTTTTCCGCAGGGCTTTCAAGGCGCGGTACATGTTTGTTCTAGCAGACTCAACCGAAATATTCAACAAGATGGCAATCTCTGTATAGTCGAGATCCTGTTCAAACTTCAAAAAAAGCGCCCGTTGCTGCACTTTGGTAAGCTGACTGACTGCATTTGCCAGTAAATCGAGGTTTGCTTGTTGTGTTTCCGAATGGATGAGCGCTTCTTCAGACGCCGGAGCATGTGACCGGAGTATTTTCTCAATGTTGTGATCCATGTTTAACAGGCTGTTTTTTAGCTTCTGCCGGTGAATGATTCGCCTCAAGGCACGGAACAAGTAAAACTGGATGGAATCAGTTGGGCGCAATTGCTTGCGATACTTGTGCAGATCCAGGAACAAATCATGGATGCAATCCTTCACAAAACCAGGATCTTTACAAAACTGCATGCCAAAGCTATATAACGCATCGCTATATTGATCGTACAGTTCGTAAAAAGCTTTATCGTCTCCGCTCCTAAAGCTTTTCCAAAGCAAATGGTCTTTGTTCAGTTGGTTTTGCATACAATTCTGCAACTAATGACACAAGCAAATTTTTGTGCCGGTCAAAGTTAGAACTAATTTCATTAAAATTAGTTACACACAGAACGCCAATAAGTTTTGGGTTCTGATTAAAAAACAGAGGAAAAACAAAGAGCTTCATCTATTGAAGCTCTTTTGTAATGGTTTTAGGTTCTAAAAATTATCTGCTTTTCGGTAGGCGTCAATGAAAGCTTGCTCGCCATCTTTTCCCGGAATGCTGCGGCCATGCTCGCAGCAAAGCACCCCATCGTAACCTTTGCCGTGAATGTGTTTAAACACGTTTACAAAGTTGATTTCGCCAGTGCCTGGTTCGTTACGTCCGGGGTTGTCGCCAATGTGGAAGGCGGCAATCGATTCCCAGGCCCTGTCGATGTTGGGAATCAGGTTGCCCTCGGTAATTTGCTGGTGATACAAGTCGTTCACCAGCTTACAGCTTGGGCTGTTTACGGCTTGGCAAATCATGTGCGTTTGCGGAATCTTGGTCAGGAACAGGCCGGGATGATCGGTCCAGGCGTTAAGCGGTTCCAGCACCAGGGTGAGTCCATGCGGTTCAACCAGGTCGCAGCACATGCGCAGGTTGTCAATTACATTAGCCGTTTGGTAGTCCCATTCCAGGTCGTCGGTAAAGCGTCCCGGAACTACCAGCGCCGTTTTGGCGCCGGTTCGTTTGGCACATTCCAGGCCTTCCTGCATTTTCTTCTTCAGCATGTCCTTAATTTCCGGGTCTTGGGTCACGAACGACTTCACCCCAAAATCAGCATATAGCACAAACGGTCCCAGGTCCATTCCATGTCGTGCCAATTCGTTGGCAATTTTTTCCTGTAGCGCCGCGTCCTTGTGCATCAGTCCGTTGTCGAAAATAGCGCGGAACCCCTGATCATTCATAAACTTGATCTGGTCGATCGGATCTTTTCCTGCCATCTCATTAAAAGTGCCCAGCCCGGGTGCATATTTGAGCTGAAATTTGGCCGAATTGGAAGTTTGTTGCATCGAAGCCGAAGCCGATAGGCCAGTTGTTAATCCGGTAGCCATAAAACTGCCGAGGGCGGTGTTCTTGATAAAGTTTCTTCTTTTCATTGTAGTAATTGGTTAGTAAAGTTTCAAAAATAAGATTATTTACTCCAGATTACAAGCAGATTTTAAGCCTAGCAGCTACGAATCTTGTTTTGTCTGTTTGATTACTTATATAACGAACTGGAAAATTTCCATCGTGCCGGATCGTCGAACAGGGGGTTCTTAGCCAGTGCCCGCGCTGGTTCCTTCCCTTGTTTTCCAAAGCCAAACCCTCGTAGTTCGTCTAAGCTCTGTAGACAGAGCGTCATTCTGAACTTGTTTCGTAATCTGTTGGTGAGTTGCGCGGGTTGAGGGGACAGTTATCTGACTTATCCGGCCCGTGAAGGATCTCGATGCCCGGTTTCAATACCGTGGGAAACTTCGAGCACGAATTGTTTTGCAAAAAGCACTGCTAGTTTTGTAAAAATGATTCTATATTTTTCTAAAATGAGTATGAGTTTTGAGTAGACAGGCGTAAGTGTTGATATCATTGGTATGAGTGTTGAGATGATTGATGTGAGTGTTTATATAATCAGTGTGAATGTTGAGATGATTGGTGTGAGTGTTGATATCATTGGTGTGAGTGTTGAGATGATTGATGTGGGTGTTGAGATAATTGATATGAATGTTTAGATGATTGGTGTGAGTATTTATATAATTGATATGAGTGTTGAGTTAACAGGTATTGGTTCGTCTAAATAATGTAATAGTGTTAATTAAAATAGAATAAGTTTTCAAAAATGAAGAATAAGTTTTACTTTTAATGAACCAATTGTTATTAATTAAAACTTTTGTCAATCATGTTACAATTCAACATTAGCTACCTGCTTGAAATCAAAGGAATTGCCAATCCCTTCAATTTTTTGGTCAAGCATGGGCTAACGCCCAATGTGGCCTCGCGCTTGCTCAACGGGAAAGTCGCGCAGCTAAAGCTAAGTCACGTCAGTGTGCTTTGCCGGTCTTTGCACTGTACGCCCAACGATTTGGTGGATTGGGTAGAGGATCACGATGTACCCTTGCCTGAAAATCACCCGCTGCAATCGCTGGTTCGCGAACATATCCCTCTGAATATACGCGGACAACTGAGGGAGCTGTCGTTTGAGCAATTGAAAGAGGTTCGTTCTTTAATCGTGAAGTTGAAAGAACCCGAACACGGAACGCCGGGCGAAGATGCTGGCTAAGAGAGCAGCTTCCTTGAGGGTTTTCGGGTTACGATATCATTTTGCTTTTTTTCTCGATACTATTCTGGTCTGTTTTTTCCGTCTTCAACGGAAGTTTTATACATTTGGGAATTACTAAATCTTATAACCCAATTACTATGAATCGTAAACTTCGAATGGGGATGGTTGGTGGAGGATCAGATGCTTTCATCGGAGCCATTCACCGCCTTGCCGCCTTTATGGATAACCAGATCGAACTGGTTTGCGGCTGTTTTAGTGTTAACCCCGATGTTTCCCTGTCTTCCGGGCAGTCGTATTTCTTGCCTGAGAATCGTATTTACAAAACCTACCAGGAAATGTTTGAGCGTGAAGCCAATCTTCCGGAGGGTGAACGCATGGATTTTGTGACCATTGTCACGCCCAACTTTGTGCATTTCGATCCGGCAATGATGGCCTTAAGCAGTGGCTTTCATGTGGTGATCGACAAACCCATCACCTTCACACTGGACGAGGCTTTGCAGCTTCAAAGAAAAATTAATGAAACCGGATTGACGCTTGCCCTGACCCATACTTACTCAGGCTATCCGGCCGTGAAAGATGCCCGGGCCCGTGTTGCCCGAGGCGAATTTGGTAAGATCCGGCGCATTTTTATTGAGTATCCGCAAGGGTGGCTGGCTTCGAAATTGGAAGATACCGGCAACCAGCAAGCCAGTTGGCGTACTGATCCCAAGCGGTCGGGAAAAGCGGGTTGTATGGGCGATATTGGCACACATGCGCATCATTTGGCCGAGTACATCTCTGGTTTGAAAGTGACCGAATTGTGTGCCGAGCTGAATGTCTTTGTTCCCGGTCGCATGCTCGACGATGATGGAGCGGCTTTCCTGCGCTTCGACAATGGTGCGCGCGGGGTGCTGGTAGCAACACAGATCGCGGCAGGCGAAGAGAATGCCCTGAAGATTCGGATGTATGGCGAAAAAGGCGGCCTGGAGTGGAGCCAGATGGAGCCCAATACCCTTTGGCTGAAATGGCTCGACCGGCCCACCGAAATGGTGCGCGTAGGAACCGGCCAAATGGGAAATGTAGCCCAACACAATACCCGTACGCCCGGCGGTCATCCCGAAGGTTATCTCGAAGCTTTTGCCAACATTTACCGGAACTTCTCGTTGACGGTTCGCGCCAAAATGAATGGTGAACAACCCACCGAAGCCGTGCTCGACTTTCCGGGCATTGAAGACGGGATCCGTGGCATGCGATTTATTGATACCGTTGTTGAAGCCGGCTATAACGACTCGGTAAAATGGGTGAAGTTTGGGGAATGAGTTATCAGTTGTCAGTTTGCAGTTGACAGTTATCGGTACTTCACTTACATTGCTTGAGCCAATGACCAACAACTAATAACTAATTATCTAATGTCTAATCATCTAATATCTAATCTATGAGCAGACCAGTAACACTATTTACAGGACAATGGGCCGATTTACCAATTGAGACGATATGCCAGAAGGCCAAAAACTTTGGCTACGACGGCGTGGAGCTCTGCTGTTGGGGTGATCACATTGAGGTTGATCAAGCCGACCAGGCCTATTGCGACGAACGAAAAGCATTGCTTAAAAAATACGACCTGCAACTCTTTGCCATCTCCAATCACCTGGTGGGGCAATGTGTATGCGATAACATTGATGAGCGGCATAAAAATATTTTGCCGCCTCATGTATGGGGCGATGGCGATCCGGAAGGCGTGCGCCAGCGTGCTGCCGAAGAAATGATCAAAACTGGCAAAGTGGCCAAACAACTCGGATTGGATACCGTGGTTGGATTTACTGGCAGTTCGATCTGGCATTTGCTGTACGCGTTTCCTCCGCTTCCACAATCGATGATTGACAAAGGTTTTGAGGATTTTGCCAAGCGCTGGAAACCCATACTGAACGAGTACCAGAAAATGGGAGTGAAGTTCGCGTTGGAAGTTCATCCGACCGAAATCGCTTTCGATATTGAATCGGCCAAGCGGGCCCTGGAAGCCTTGGACTATCATCCGGCGTTTGGGTTTAATTACGATCCCAGCCACTTGGGCTATCAACATGTCGACTACGTCCGCTTTATCTACGATTTTGCCGATCGTATTTTCCATGTTCACATGAAAGATGTTCACTGGAGCGATGTGCCAACCACGGTTGGTGTGTTTGGCGGACATGTGCCTTTTGGCGATCATCGTCGCTACTGGGATTTCCGAAGCATAGGACGAGGAAAAATCGATTTCGAAAACATCATTCGAGCCTTAAATACGATCAAATACAACGGGCCGCTTTCCGTTGAATGGGAAGACAGCGGCATGGATCGTGAAGCGGGAGCAGCCGAATCGTGCGAATTTGTTCGTTACAGCGATTTTGCTCCTTCCGACATCGCTTTTGATGACGCGATGCAAAAAGAATAGCCTTTCACCAACTAAATGATAACATGACAACAAGACGATCTTTTATTAAAAGTACCACAGCGGCAACGGCCGCTGTTGGTTTGGCCGCCACGATACCGGGCGCCATGAGTGCCTGTTCGCCCGACAAATTGATTCGCTGCGGATTGATTGGAGCCAAGGGAATGGGCTTTGCTGATTTAAGGGCTTTCCTGGGGCAGCCCAACACCGAGTGTGTCGCCATTTGCGATGTCGATCAGCGGGTGCTGGATGCCCGGATTACCGACACCGAAAAGTTGCAGGGCAAGAAACCAAAAGCCTACAACGATTACCGCCAGTTGATTAAAGATCCTGAGGTGGATGTGGTGATCATCGGAACACCCGATCATTGGCATTGCCTGCCGTTTGTTGAGGCTTGCCAGGCTGGGAAAGACATCTACTGCGAAAAGCCATTGGGCAATTCCATCGAAGAAATTAACATCATGGAAGCGGCTGCCAACAAGCATAAAACGGTGGTTCAGGTAGGACAGTGGCAACGCAGTGATCCGCATTGGCGCGATGCCGTTGACTATGTGACCTCTGGAAAGCTTGGCAAGATCCGAACCGTGCGAACCTGGGCCTACCAGGGTTGGATGGAGCCTGTTCCCGTAAAGCCGGATGGAACCGCTCCTGAAGGCGTTGATTACGACTTTTGGCTGGGGCCGGCGGCGGAACGTCCGTTCAACCCCAACCGTTTTCACTTTAACTTTCGTTGGTTCTGGGATTATGCCGGCGGCTTGATGACCGACTGGGGTGTTCACATCATCGACTACGGTTTGTTTGGCATGCAGGCTAAAGCCCCCAAGTCGGTGATGGCAATGGGTGGTAAATTCGCTTATCCGGATGATGCATCGGAAACACCCGACAGTTTGCAGGCACTTTACGAGTTCGATGGTTTTACCATGCTTTGGGATCATGGAACGGGTATTGACGGCGGACACTTTGGGCGTAACCATGGGGTTGGTTTTGTAGGAAACAACGGGACGTTGGTGGTTGACCGCGATGGATGGGAAGTGATTCCGGAACGCAAAAACGACCAAAACCTGGTGGAACGTGTGGAGCTTCAGAAAGGAACAGGAAAAGGATTGGACTTGCACATGGCCGACTTCCTTGACGGGGTGCGGAATCGCCGACGCGATTTGAATTGTAGCATTGAAATTGCAGCCAACACGGCCCGCGTGGCACATTTGGGTAACATCGCCCTAAAAACCGGCCGCCGCCTGTATTGGGATGCTGAGAAAAGCTTGTTCATTGATGATGAAGAGGCCAACAAATACCTGGTTCCAACTTACCGGAGTCCGTGGGCTTTACCGAAAGTTTGAACGAACAAATAAATTTAAAATCCGAAGGCAATTTTCCTTCGGATTTTTTGTTTGCTATTCTGGCTTCCAATTACCAATTTTGAATTCGCAATTTAAATCATCAACCCATCAATGAAACGGCAAATCTCTTTACTGCTTATTATGGCTAGCTTGCTGCTTATGGCATGTCAGCCCCACCAAACAATACTTATGACTACAACTACTGAATTGAATGAAGGTTGGCAGTTCTCTGAACATGGCAAAAATGAATGGCTGCCTGCAAGCGTGCCTGGCTGTGTGCATACGGATTTGCTGGCCAACGGAAAGATTGAAGATCCGTTTTATCGCTTGAATGAACACGACCTGCAATGGATTGACAAACTCGACTGGGATTATCAAACCACCTTTTCGGTGACCAACGATTGGTTGAACCGCGACCGGGTGGCACTCGATTTTAAAGGGTTGGATACCTATGCTCAGGTGTTTGTCAATGACCAGCAAGTGATTGCCACTGATAATATGTTTCGTGAATACCTCGTGGATATCAAGCCGCACCTGAAAGCTGGTGAAAACACGCTGCGGATCACTTTTTTGTCGCCCATCAAGGAAGGAATCAAAAAGTACGATGCTCATCCGTATGAGATTCCGGTTTCGGGTAATGATTTGGCTGAAATTGGCAAGGTTGAAGGCGGAAAAAGGGTGAGCGTTTACACGCGAAAAGCGGGCTATCATTTTGGATGGGACTGGGGTCCGCGTTTGGTGCCCAGTGGAATCTGGCGCCCGGTATACCTCAAGGTCTGGGATGAGGCTCGTATCGAAAATCTGCAAATCGTTCAACGGGAAGTGCAGGATGATGTAGCCAAATTTTCGGCGATTCTGGAAGTTGAATCTGAAAATGAACTTCCGGCGACCTACCAGGTTGAAGTGGATGGTCAATCGGTGAATTCCAGCGAAATCAAGCTTAGAAAAGGAATCCACACCTATGCGGTGGATTTCGAGATTAAAAATCCCAAGCTGTGGTGGACCAACGGACTGGGAGAGCAGCCGCTTTACACGGTTAAAGCTAAGCTGACAGTTGACGGCGGGACCATCCAAAAGGAAGACCGAATGGGGATTCGTACGTTGGAGTTGGTGCGCGAAAAAGATGAAGCAGGAACTTCGTTCTACTTCAAACTAAATGGCGTGCCGGTGTTTATGAAAGGCGCTAACTATATTCCCAACGATGTTTTTCCTGCGCGGGTAACCGATGAACAGTATCGCCGGGTAATTGAAACCACCAAAGAATCGAACATGAACATGTTGCGCGTTTGGGGCGGTGGTACTTATGAGAACGATATTTTCTACGACTTGTGCGACGAAGCCGGCATTCTGGTTTGGCAGGATTTCATGTTTGCCTGTGCCATGTTTCCGGGCGATGAAGCGTTCTTAAACAACGTGAAGGAAGAAGCGATCGATAATGTGAAGCGTTTGCGGAACCATCCGAGTATTGCGTTGTGGTGTGGCAATAATGAAATTTTAGCTGCTTGGTATGGTTGGGGTTGGAAAAAGGTTGAAGAAGCCAAGAGCCAGGAAAATGCCGACAAGATCTGGAAATCGTACCAGGATATTTTTCACAAGGTGCTGCCCGAAGCCGTTTCAGAATACGATCCTTCGCGTTCTTATTGGGCATCGAGCCCATCATCGGGCACGGGCGTTCCGGCCGACTTGGTGAATGGCGACGAGCATTACTGGGGCGTTTGGTGGGGAAAAGAGCCTTTTCAGAATTATGCCACCCACATTGCCCGGTTTATGAGCGAATACGGCTTTCAGTCGTTTCCCGAATTTAAAAGTGTCAAGCAATACGCCGAGCCTCAGGATTACAATATTGTGTCGGAAGTGATGAACTCGCACCAGCGGTCGTCCATCGGCAACAAAACCATTGAATACTACATGTTGCAGGATTACGAACAACCCAAGGACTTTGAATCGTTCTTGTATGTCAACCATGTGTTGCAGGCCGAAGGGATCAAATTTGCGGTGGAAGGACATCGTCGGGCGATGCCTTACTGCATGGGTAGTTTATATTGGCAAATTAACGATGTGTGGCCGGTGGCTTCGTGGAGTTCAACCGATTATTACCAGCGTTGGAAAGCCTTGCAGTACTACGTGAAAAAAGGTTTTGAGCCGGTTTTGGTTTCTCCCTACATCGATGGTAATTTCTTGAAAATTGGCATTGTGAATGATGAACTTCGGAATATTAATGGGCAGCTGAAATTGAAAATGCTTGATTTTGGCGGACAGGTGGTTTGGGAACGGTCCGTTTTAGCGGATATTCCGGCGAACTCCAGCGCTTCCTATTTCGATGTGAACCGTTATGATTTTCTTCGTGATAAAGACAGTTACCGGCAGGTGTTGGTTGCCGAAGTAGTGGAAAACGGAAAAGTGATTGCTGAAAATGTGTTCTATTTCAGGCCGGTGAAGGAAATGAAATTACCATCGCCCGAAGTGAACTACCAGATTGAAGCGGCAGATGAAGGTTTTCAGATCGTGCTGAAAAGTGATCAGCTGGCCAAGAACCTGTTTATGACTATTGGTGATGAAGCGGGCTTTTTCTCGGATAACTATTTCGATTTATTACCAGGAAAAACGGTCAAAGTTTTATTGAAAACCGACCTTTCGGCAGAAAAATTAGCCGAAGCCTTTAAAATACAAACCCTGGATGCTGCATTTTAGGGACTTTGTTATTGAGTAATTTGGGCTAAAGCCCGATCGTTTCCAGATTGCGTTCTTTCCCCCGGATAAATCCGGGAGTTAGTGATGGCGCTCATAATATTTGTCCTATTAACTGCACCGGCAGCACCATTCAGTAAGCCTGCCCTTCAGGGCAGGATCGTTGCGACAATTTCAAGCCGGGCTTTAGCCCCCCAACTCTTTAAAAAAAATAAAATCTCCAAAGCACGTTACTTTGGAGATTTTTTTCTGGTCTTACTAAACTAATTCTCTCTGTTTAATTGTTTCCACTCACGGGTGGAATATATGTTGTTTTGTGGCTGGTTCGTTATGAACAAATCCTGTGCCATACATTGAAAAACGCAATGATTAATTCAAACTAATTTTCAAAACGCTTCAAGAGAGAATTAATTTAGCCAGCTCGACCGAGATGTGACTGATATCTTCAAACAGAAATTTCGCAAAGGAGCTGTGTGCCTCCTCATCCGCCTTATCTGAGATTACCCGGATGACGGTACATGGGATCTGGTAGTCGGCTGCAACCTGGGCAATGGCAGCACCCTCCATTTCGGTACATAAAATCTGTGGAAAACGTTTGCTGATACGCACTTTCCCTTCCTTCGATGCGATAAACTGATCGCCGGTGCCAATGGCTCCTACGTGAACTGTTGGATTGTAATCGGAGTGAATGTTGGGATAGGTGTCGTTTCTCAAATTGAGAAGGAATTTATCAACAGCTTGAATGGCTTTTTCACCGGAATCCGGGAAAACGTCAAACTCAAAAGTCTTCCAGAAGGGCGATTCCACCGTACGAAAACCGTCCAGCCTCGATAAGTCCACATCATGCTGAATGAGTTGGTTGGCCACCACGATATCGCCAATGTTGAGGTGAGGCTGAACCGAACCGGCCAGGCCGATGAAGACCAGTTGGTCAACCTGATAATGATTGATGAGCGTAGTCGCCGTGGAGGCTGCAGCTACTTTTCCCCAACCTGAAAGGCACATCACCAGCTCGTGGTTGTTGATGGTTCCGCAGTGAAACTGGCGGGAGCCAAGTTGCTCGGTTCTCAGATTTTGAATGTCTTTTTTAAGGAGAAGAACCTCTTCCTTCATAGCGCCAATAAGTCCGGTTTTCATGGTATCCAATTCAATGTTTTGGCAAAAATACTGCTCTGCAATGATTTTGAAAGAGAAACGCACTAAAAAATCGTTTTTAATTATAGTTGTTTCATGCACTGCTTTCGGTTTATTCGCGGCTTACTGACGGAACCAACTATTTTCTGTTCAGGCAAACATTCCTTAGTTTTGCGGGTATGGAACAGATCCTTCAAGAAGTAAAAAATATAGTGTTCGATTTGGGCGGCGTATTGCTCGATATTGACCCCGAGCGAACCGTTAAATCTTTCGAAGTTCTTGGGTTAACCAATGTGATCAAACCCGGAGGTTGGGGCTATAAGCAGGAGGTTTTCCTTCAAATGGAAGAGGGGAAGCTAACTGATGATGAATTTCGGAACGGGGTTCGGGAGTTACTTTCGGCGCCGGCGTCAGATGCTGAAATTGATCAGGCCTGGTGTGCCATGCTGATTGATTTTCCGGACGAACGGGTGAGCTTATTGAGGCAGTTGGAGTCAAAATACAATTTGTACCTGTTTTCAAACACCAACAACATCCATGTCAATTACTTTCACAAGCTGTTCCATCAAAAGTTTGGCTTTTCCATGTCTGATTTGTTTGTGAAAGACTATTATTCGAATGAAATCAATAGCCGGAAACCGAACTTGGAATCTTTTCAGTTTGTGTTGAACGATGCCGCTTTAAATCCGCGTGAGACCTTGTTTATTGACGATTCAAAAGAGAATGTTGAGGGAGCTAAGCAAGCAGCGATGCATGCTTTTCATCTAGATGGTGAGACAAGTCTTCACCAGCTTTTTAAACTGGCTTAGTGCTCTTCTGGATCTTTCCAGTCACCACTTTCCCGGATCAGGGCTTCGAGTTCGTAGACGGCATTTTCAAATGGAATGTGCCGTTTCTTCAAGCTCTGTCCTTTGTAGAGGTTTATCTTGCCGGGGCCTGCTCCAACAAAGCCGTAATCGACGTCGCCCATTTCGCCGGGACCATTGACCACACAACCCATCACCCCAATTTTTAGGTGGCTCAGGTGCTTGAAATGTGCCTTAATGTTTTTTGTGGTTTCGTGCAGGTCAAACAGCGTTCTGCCGCAACCCGGACACGAAATGAATTCGGTTTTGGTTACCCGCATACGGCTGGCTTGCAGCACCGAAAAACTGAGGTTTTTCAGATCGGTAAAAGTAATGTTGTCGCCGCTATTGGTAATGCAAAGTCCGTCGCCATAACCATCCAGTAGCAGTCCGCCCAAATCAATCGACGCTTTAATCTGTAGATCATCGAGGTGTTGCTCATCGTACTTTCGGTAAATAATGACCGGGACTTTCCAGATGTGCGTTTCCAGGTTCATAAAGAAGGCACGTAACTCGGCCAGCGGGTTTTTATTGAAGCTTTCCAGGATCAGCACCGTCTTACGGGTTTGTTTCAGTTTGGTAATGATTTCCGGGTTTTCCGCCATAAACCGGTCGAACTCCGGCTTGTTGGTCCGGATAAATTTCATCTGCCCCCAGTGTGAACCACCAAATAGGTATTCGTCAATCGACAGGATGGGATAGGTGTTGCCATCGAGGTCGAATACTTTATCGTTTTTGAGGAAGTATTCCGGAATTTGTTTCCCTCGCAGCGGAAGGATTTCCGACATGCTTCGGTCTCTTAAATCGGCCAAAACAACCGGAACCTGCTTGTCGCCCATGTTCATCACCGGACGAACCGAGCGGCGTTCATACTCAAACGGGTTGGTTTGCGCAAAAAGCGGCGCTTTGATTGAGGCGTGTCCCCTGTAGGTCAACACCTGATTGATGATTTTTTGCGCTACCGGAATCTCAGCCTCCGGCGATTCGGTTAGCGAAACACGAATGGTATCGCCAATGCCGTCGACCAAAAGCGATCCAATTCCAACAGCCGATTTGATGCGGGCATCTTCACCTTCGCCTGCTTCGGTTACGCCCAGGTGAAGCGGAAAGTTCATGTCTTCGAGCCGCATCTTTTTGTTGAGCAGTCGTACGGTGTAAACCATCATCCGCGTGTTGCTCGACTTAATCGAAATCACGACGTTGGTGTAGTCTATCTTTTTGCAAATCCGAAGAAATTCCATCACCGACTCGGAAATTCCGGCTGGTGTATCGCCAAAACGACTCATAATACGGTCGGAAAGTGAGCCTTGGTTGGCTCCGATTCGCAACGCCGTGTTGGTCTTTTTCAGCACTTTGAGGAAGGGAATAAACTGCTCTTCAATCTTATTTAGTTCCGCTTTGTATTCGGCATCGGTGTACAGGTGATGCTCAAAACGGGCACGTTTGTCATAGAAGTTTCCGGGGTTGATCCGGATTTTGGAAATATATTTCGCAGCCACTTCAGCCAGGCGCGGGTTAAAATGAATATCAGCAATCAAGGGCGTTTCGTAGCCTCTGTCCACCAATTCTTTCTTGATATTCTTCAGGTTCTCTGCATCATTAATCCCTTTGACAGTCACCCGCACATAGTCGGCTCCGGCTTTTATAATCCGGATAATCTGCTCAACAGTCGCGTCTGTATCGCGCGAGTCGGTGTCGGTCATTGACTGAATCCGAATGGGGTAATCACTCCCCATCGGCACTTTCCCGATCTGAACCGTTGAGGTGGATTGGCGTTGGTATTTCGTTAAATCTTCGATGTAGTTAAAATTCTGATCTTTCATCTTCTGCCGTGCTTTTTTGAGCGCCACAAAGTTAATTTAAAGTTAAGAAATAAAAAATGTCCAAGCCGAAATTCCTGTGCCACTTGCAAAGAATTCGGAGCTGCTGGTTTCTTTCTGGTTGATAAGAAGCCTAATGTCTTAATTGTTAGGTTGATTACAGTTTGATTAAATTCAATTTGAATGTAGATTGAGTCGGTAAAGCTTCCAAAATCGAGTCGATATTCAGCTCGATTTGCTCTTGGCGCTTTCGTTTTCAGGTTTGGTTTAAATCGCTTACTTTTGAGCGAAACGAAGTAAAATCTATGCCGGTACAAGTTGAAAATATTTCGAAAAGCTACGGAACGCAGAAGGCGCTTGATCAGCTTTGTTTCCGCTTTGATGATGGCGAGTTAGTCGGTTTTTTAGGGCCAAACGGAGCGGGGAAGTCAACCCTGATGAAAATTATTACCGGCTATCTGGCACCCGATGAGGGTGAAGTGATTTTGAACGGCGAGAAAATGACGCCGGAGAACTACCGCCTGCGTCGGGTCATTGGCTATTTGCCCGAGAACAATCCCTTGTACACTGATTTGTATGTCAAAGAGTTTCTGAACTTTGCCGCCGGATTTTATCAACTTCAGCATAAAAAACAAAAAATAGCCGAAGCTATTGAAATGACTGGCCTGGGGCAGGAGCAGCATAAAAAGATTGGCGCGCTTTCGAAAGGTTACCGTCAGCGAGTGGGGCTGGCCCAGGCTTTGATTCACAATCCATCGGTGTTGATCTTGGATGAGCCAACGACCGGACTGGATCCTAACCAGCTGGAGGAGATTCGTGCTTTGATAAGGGAAATCAGCCGGGATAAAACAGTGCTTTTTTCGTCACACATTATGCAGGAAGTGGAGGCCATTTGCAACCGGGTGATCATCATCAACAGCGGGAAGGTTGTAGCCGATGGGCCGGTCGATCTGGTACGGTCGGGACAGTTGGTTTCGAAACAACAAGTGTTGGTGGAGCTGTCATCGCCGGTCGACCGCGAGCTGTGGCAGAAGCTGCCCGGTGTTGAAACCATTGAAATTCTTTTAGAAAACTCATTTCTGGCCACTGCCCGAGATGAACGGGATTTACGTCCGGCTATTTTTCAGTTTGCTGTTGAGCAGGGCCTGGTGTTGCTAACCATGACCGAAAAGCGGCCCGGACTCGAGCAGGTATTCCGCCAGCTAACTACGGCTCAAACTTAGTTTTCATGAGTCAGCAGGTCCCCATTTCGGTCGTTCTACCCTTTTTTCAGGCCAACCAAACGCTGGAGCGCGCAGCTCAATCCATTCTACAACAAACATTCACCGATTTTGAATTGCTTTTGGTTGACAACAATTCAACCGACGGAAGTGCTGAAATTGCCCGAAAGCTGGCACAGTCGGACTCGCGGGTTAAATTGTTGCACGAACCGCAGCAGGGCGTGGTGTTTGCCATGAACCGGGGGATGGCTGATGCCACGGGAAGCACCCTGGCGCGCATGGATGCCGATGATGTTTCGCTTCCTGAGCGTCTGGAAAAGCAGTACCGTTTTTTGCTGGATCATCCGGAAATTGGTTTGGTAGGCTGCAATGTGAGGCATGTTTCAAGCATACCTTCCGAAGGTTTGCAGCGCTTTGTCGATTGGGTCAATGGCTTTCATTCCGAAGAAGAAATCTGGCTCAATCGCTTTGTCGAAATCCCGCTCATACAGCCCGGCGTGCTTTTTCGGGCCGAGCTGGTGAAACAACACGGAGCTTACCGGCATGGCGACTTTCCTGAAGACTACGAATTATTTTTACGCTGGCTGGCCGGCGGTGTTCGCTTTGCGCAGTTGCACGAGGTGTTGCACGAGTGGCATGACTCGGAAATCCGACTCACCCGGACGGATGAGCGCTACAGTACCGAAGCCTTCTACAAGACCAAGGCGCACTATTTTGCGCAGTGGTTTCAGAAAAACCAAGCTGGCAAGGAACTGTGGATTTGGGGTGCCGGACGAAAAGCACGGCAGCGCGTTCGCTTTCTCGAAGAAGAAGGGCTGGAAGTTTCGGGCTACTACGACTTGAAGGCTCATAAAACCACCGAAAAGCGCAGCCTGGCTTTTCATGACGTTCCGCAGCCGGGGACGCAATTTATTCTGTCGATGGTGGGTCGCTACGGTGCCCGCGAAAAGATCTCGTCCTTTCTGGAAAGCAGACAGTATCGGGCAGGGGTTGATTACTTGATGATGGCCTGAAAGCTCCGTTTCTGGATGTTTGTATTTGTTTTGTGAGGAGGCGATAACTACGCTGGCATATAAACCACCCCGTCATTCGCGAGCGAATGCCACCCCTCCTTTTAAAAGCTAATCTTTATACATAGATATGGAGGGTTACATTCCTTTAATTTTTTTCTCGGAGAAGTCAGAAAAAGCCGGGAACCCAAAGGGTTCAATATGAATAGCCCCGGGTGGAGTGAAACGGAACCCGGGGTTGAAATGCGCAACATCAAACAAGGCGCAATCACCCGGTATTTTGAATGCTCCAGGCCAGCATGCGCCGCATCGCAAAACGTTTGTTTATTCTCACTGCTTCTTTGTCCTCATGCCAGACGGGCACATCCTTTTCCATTCGATGAAAAGGATGCAAAAATCTTGTCAAAGTTATCCTTCTCCCCGCTTCTGGATTTTTTCTTTCCGGCGCACAATCCGGGATACCCGCCAAAAATCCTTCCCGCCAACGCCGGCCCGGGCGACTTTGACGGCCTGCGCTGCTTTCACCTCAGGGTGAAGTGGGGGACTTAACGATCGAAACACTTCCGTTGGTTTCATCTTCTGGCTCTTTGCAAAAAGTCGAGATCACATGAGGATCAAAACTCATAGCGTTTTGTATAAGGGTAGCTTAAAGAAGGAGGAGAAAGGGCCTGCCGATTTCCCGGGGGTTTGGAGCTAAAAACAAGAATAATGTCACTGTTCTAAATTCTCGTCCTTTTAAACTACCCTTAAGCCCCCACTTCGCCGGAGGCGAAAGCGGATCACTTGATATTCTTGCGGGAGAATTTTTAAACTCCAAATCAAATCATCTGTTGAAATTAATGTTTTAAATAAAAAACCTTATTTCTATTCCTTAAACCTTAGTAGCTAGCGATTAACGTATAAACACAACCTTATTTACCTTATTTTATGAAGATTGAATAAAAGAAATAAGCTGAATAAGGTGGGAGGGGAGTCAATCCAACAGGGCTACTAAGGTTAGAACAAAAAATAAGGTTTTTTGAACAGGATCATGCTGATTCTCCACAACTTTTTTGCGATGCGGTGTCCGTCAATAAAGGCCGGACAGGCTTACTGTCTGGGAGCATTCAAATACCTTGTGATTCCGCCTTGTATGTTGTTGCGCATTTTAAGGCTCGTGGATTGCCGTTGGATTGATCCAACGGGCTGCATGCTGCGCTTTTTATTGAGGCTTTAGCCGCATCAGAGAATGCGGCTAAAGCCTTTCTCTTTGTTGCCTCCATGATCCGTTGGCTAAAGCCGAACGGCAAAAACATCCTGTCTGTGCATTAAAAGGTAATCTTTAAGAGGTGGTTTGATTTTTTGCTGAGGGTGCGACTATTGCTCTGCCTGTTTGGTTTTTGGCAGTGGGCAGGCTAAAGGTAAATTTACTTCCTTTTCCGGTTTCACTTTGTACCCAGATTCGTCCTTTGTTTTTTTCAACAAATTCCTTACAAAGAATGAGTCCGATACCGGTTCCACTTTCATTTTCAGTTCCTTGCTGCGAAGTTTTCTTAGTAATATCAAATAATTTCTCGCAGATCTCATCTTTCATTCCGATGCCGTTGTCCGAAACAGAAATCTCAATCCAAGTTTTCTTTTTTACGGCCTCAACCGCGACCTGGCCTCCGGGCATGGTGTATTTGATGGCGTTGGAGATCAGGTTTCGCAGAATGGTTGCCACCGATTTTTCATCGGCGAACACCAAGGTATTGGGCTGAATTTTTTGAGTCAGGGTAATTTCTTTCTGCTTGGCGTTTGGCGCCAGCAGCTTGGCCACACTTGTTGTTATTTCGTACAGATCGCGTTCTCCGAACTGGTATGTCATGGTTCCGGTTTGAACTTGCGCCCATTGCAGAAGGCTTTCAAGCAGGGCGTACAAGTTAGACGACGAGTCTTTCAGGGCTTCAAGCAGCTGTTTGATGCTGCTGGGTGGCAGTTGGTCGAAATCGGTAACCAGCAGGTCGGTCACCCCCAAAAAACCACTAAACGGGCTCTTCAGGTCGTGGGCAATGATGGTGAAAAACTTGTCTTTATCGGCGTTGGCTTTGCGTAGTTCCGCTTCCGACTTCTCAAGGCGCCTACTCAACCGTTTAAGGGAGATCCGGCTTCGGGTAACGATAAACAAAATCAACAGGACAAGCAGCCCGCCGGTGATTAGGATATGGCTAACCATTTTTTGTTGTCGGATGGTTATTCGCTGAATTTCATTGTTGTTTCTTAACAATTGGTTTTCCTGTTCCTGTTTTTCGGTGAAGAACTTGAGTTGCAAATCGTTTAGCTTTTCGATGTTTTCGCTGCTAAACAGGCTGTCTTTAAGATCCGACGCCTGTTTGTAGTAGTTCATGGCGGCTGGTATCCGGCCTTCATCTTCTTCAATCTCCGATAAAGCAAACAGGTTATCGCGGATTAATGGCGGATAATTTTTAAGCCTCGAGAGCTGCATGCTGCTGTTGATGTAATGTTTAGCCGAATCAATCTGTCCTAATTGTAAATGGATTTTTCCCAGGTTATGTTCGGCAATGGCAATCCGGTTGCTGTTGCCTAGCCAGGTGCCGTAAGCTACTGCTTTGTGGTAATGAACGAGGGCTGAGTCGGGTTGGTTCATCTTATCGTAAACACTTCCGAGGCTTGATGAGAAAAACGAGCAGGAACGGTTCTTCTCGTTCCCTTCCGGGAGGGCTTTGTACCCCTGCATATAGGTTTTCAGCGCTTGGTCCAGCATGTTGTGGTACTCGTAGTATTTCCCGATGTTCGAGTAGGAATAGGCAATCGCGTTCGAATCGTTTATTTCAAGAGCGATGCTCAATGCTTTTTGGTGCCACACCAAAGCGTCCTCATACAATCTCAAGTCCTGGTAAACCAGTCCGATGTTATTCATCACTCTGCAAACACCCAGTTGGTCATTTATCGCCTGGCGAATGCTGAGTGCTTTTTGGTAGTTGCTGAGCGCCTCGATGGTGTTGCCAACCCCCCAGTTTACAACGGCAATGTTGTTATGAATTTTACCGATCCATAAGCTGTCTTGCAATTCGTAAAAAAGCACTTTGGCCTGGTTGAAGTAGGTCAGTGCTTCCTTGTAATTTCCTGAATACAAGTTAAAAAGTCCCAGCGTATCAATTATTTCAGCTATTCGGAGGCTGTCGTGCTCATAGTCGAGCGCTTTGGCATAATAGTCGAGTGCTTTTTCTTTGTCTTTTGATGATCGGGCGAGTTGCAGTAAGATGTTTTTTTTGGCCGAATCTTCCGGCGTATTGGCTAATAATTTTTGAATCGAATCATCATCAGTAGGCAGACTAACTCCGTTCAGGGCCGAAGCCAGCACAATGAACAGAAGAAAAAAAAGCTTATTTACACTTGTCGTCATCCAATCTCTCTCTCAAATTTGCCGGGGGGGGGGAACAATTTTATTTCCAGAGCACGAATATAGCTATTTATTGCAGAATAAATTCTTCAAGACAAACATGATTAAAGCCTAGCAATGAGGACGAACTAAACACCGCCCCGCTGGTACGGCTTTGAAGGCGGGTGCCTGTTGAAGAGCAGCAATTTATTTTTATTCGCTTCAAAAAAAAAATTAAACCCGCCAACCTTTTGCAAGATTAACGGGCTGTCAAGGGGAAAGAAACTATATCGTTAGGGCGAGCCAGGTCGTTTAAAACGATGCCTTTTCGCCTGTTTTTTAGCTGGCCATCCGGTCGGAGTAATACTTTCGCCCGGCATTAATCAGGTCGAGGGCCTGGTTAAATAAGGATGTATCATGCGCTTTGGCCATGGCTAACACATAATTGCAAAAATCGCGATAGGTCGCAAAAGTTTCCTTCCGAATACTTTTCATATCGTAGTTTTCGGTCAGGGCTTCGGTTTGTATGCGCGAGCCAAACAGCGACTTAAAGGTTTCATTCTTGTTTTTCAAACGGTTTACATAGGGCTCCATATTCAGCTTGTTAACATGTTGGGCTGCTTCCGGCTGTTCCAGGTCGCTGATTAGTTTATCAGTGGCCATTGTTTCGGCTTCGTAGTTCAGGTTGGGAAGATTTTTAAAATTCCGGAAGATAATTTTCAGGATTCGGCTGGATTCTACTTCTTCGGGGTCGTCTGAAAGGGCATACAGGGCTAAACAGCGGTTACAGGCGCTATACGCTTTGTCACGATCCTTGTCAGCAAGGTTGACGACCAGTGTTTCCTTATTTTTCTGAATCTGGGCCAAGGCCTTTTCGTAGAGTACTGAGTGCGTGTTCAACTCCTGAATGTACAGGTTGTAAGGTTCGTTGGTCAATAGGGCTGGATCAATGGTTGCTAAGTCGGTGAGATGACGCCTGATCAACTGTCCGGCTTCAATATGGGTTAAACCTGCCGAACGTAAGGATTGAAGTGATTTCATAATATTGATTTAACGTTTTTAAAGGTCGAACTAATGTAAAACAAAATTATTGGAACGACATAATAAATCAGTAAAAAAATTGAATTTTTTTTTCTGCTGAAAAAAAACGGGTGCCGGAAACCGGGTCGCTGGCTAGAAAAGAATCAAATTCTACCCGGAAACCGGGTCGCCAGCCAGAACCGGACCAATTTCTGCTCAGAAACTGGGTCGCCAGGCTGCCGAGCACGAATTTCTGCCCGGAAACCCGGTTTCCAGCCAGAAAAGTAGTCGGTTCTGCCCGGAAACTCAGTTTCCAGGCAGAAAAGTATCGAGTTCTGCCTGGCGACCCAGTTTCCAGCTCCAAAAAGGTGAGGGCCGGAAACTCAGTTTCCAGCTTTCAAAAAATGATTGCCGGAAACCCGAAATTTAATGTTCATTATCCCCAGCGAATTTGGGGGTTGAATAACTGAGAAGTACTTGCAGCAAGTAAATACCTGCCTGGCCTTGCTTACAAACAAAACAAGCTGTCGTGCGTTACTAGGGCTAAAAAGGAGTTTCAAACGATGGAGACGGATAAATTCAAGACTTTGCGCTACCGGCTGATGGAAACCGAGAGCTGGCCACTGGAATACATGTTCAAGTTTATTGCCCCAAACAAGGATGGGAACGTGGAGCAAATCAAGGCCATCTTGCCCAATCATGGCGAAACGTCCTTTAAACATACGGCCAACCTGAACCATGTGGCTATTACCTGCATCGCCACCATGGAAAATGCCGACCAAATCATTGAGGTAACCGAAAAGGCGGATGCCATTGAAGGGGTTATCATTTTGTGATCTGAAAAAAGATTGTACATTTGTCATCGTATCTGTGGAAAGATTTGAGATTGATTGCAACCACATAAAAAAAATGCTAAAGCAATCGGCTTTACTTTTCAATTCGATTCAATCTCCTTTTTACCACTGATTTTAAGCTGCTGCCATTCAATTGTTTCAGGCAGTCAATTGTTAATTTAAAAAACTTAGATATGAGTTATTTATTTACAAGTGAATCGGTATCCGAAGGACATCCGGATAAGGTTTCCGATCAGATTTCCGATGCTTTGGTGGATGAGTTTTTGGCTTTTGATCCGAATTCAAAAGTGGCGATTGAAACGCTCGTGACCACAGGACAAGTGGTGCTGGCTGGCGAAGTCAAATCGCAAACCTATGTTGATGTGCAGGAAGCTACCCGCAAAGTGATTAATGAAATTGGTTATACCAAAGCCGAGTACCGTTTTGACGGTGATTCGTGTGGCGTGCTGACCGCCATTCATGAGCAAAGCCCCGATATTAACCGTGGGGTAGACAAGGTGGACAAGATGGATCAGGGTGCCGGCGACCAGGGGATGATGTTTGGTTATGCCTGCAAGGAAACCGACAACTATATGCCACTGCCGCTCGAATTGTCGCATCTGATCCTGATTGAACTGGCGGCTGTTCGACGAGGTGGAAAGGAAATGAGCTACCTGCGCCCGGATTCGAAGTCGCAGGTGACCATTGAATACAACGACGATCATTCGCCCAAGCGTGTGGATACGATTGTGGTGTCGACCCAGCATGATGAGTTTGATGCCGACGAACCCATGCTGGCCAAGATCAAGGAAGATGTCATCAACATCCTTATGCCGCGGGTGATTGCCCAATTGCCAGAGCGTGTAAGAGCTTTGTTTGACGACGATATCACTTACCACGTGAACCCGACCGGGAAGTTTGTGATTGGTGGGCCGCATGGCGATACCGGATTGACCGGTCGTAAAATTATTGTGGATACCTATGGTGGAAAAGGAGCTCATGGTGGCGGCGCATTCTCGGGCAAAGACCCATCGAAAGTGGACCGCTCGGCTGCCTATGCTGCCCGCCACATTGCCAAGAACCTGGTTGCTGCGGGAGTTGCCGACGAGATTCTGGTTCAGTTGGCCTATGCCATTGGTGTTGCCCAACCAGTTGGCATTTTTGTCAATACCTACGGCACTGCCAATGTGAAGATGGACGATGGGCAGATTGCCAGGAAAGTGAAGGAACTGTTTGATCTGCGTCCGGCAGCCATCGAAGAACGGCTGAAACTACGCAAGCCAATTTACCGCGAAACAGCTGCCTATGGGCACATGGGGCGCACGCCGCAGGTGATAACCAAAGTGTTCAACTCCCCTTATTTTGGTGATCTTGAAATAGAAGTGGAGCTATTTACCTGGGAGAAACTGGATTTTGTTGATCAGATCAAAGCAAGCTTCGGCATTTAAGCCCAAACGATGATAAAATTGAAAACCCGGTCTTCACAGTCCGGGTTTTTGTTTTTTCGAAGCCAACAAATTTTCTCAACTTGGGTACTCAAACCAAGCAGAGCGTTTATATTTCTGCTTGGCTTTAATTTTTCAAAAACAATTCCCGTTTTTATTTTGATGGGATTTTTTATGATTTTGTAATTATTTGTTACAGAAATAGCAGTATGTAATTGTTTTGTAATTTTATGTAGTTAAATTACAGTCAGTGTATTACGGCTGTTCATGCAGAAGGCAGTATTGGAATCGACGATTTATTTAATCGTTTTGTAATAATTTATTAATCCGGCTGTAATGTTTTAGGTCTTCATTTGTGGGTGAATTCCATAAGCGGAATAGCGAATTTTTTATCAATCTTAAGTATATGAAACGTATTGGCGTAACAACGCTAGTCATGTTTTGCATGGCTTTAATGGGCTTGGCCCAAACAACAGATGAATTTAAACCGGGTGGGAGACCAACGATGAGAATTTTCAGTAACTATCACAGTACTTTTTCTGATGGAGAAACCGCTTCGGCCTTTGAGCTTACCCGGGTTTATTTGGGCTACCAGCACCAGTTCAGTAAAGAATTGTTTGGTGCTGCGGTGCTCGATGTAGGCGATCCGGGCGTTGGCAGCCTGCAAATGACAGCCTATGTTAAAAATGCTTTTTTGCGTTACCGAAAAAATGGATTTGAGGTCAATTTTGGTATGATTACAACCACCCAGTTCAAAATTCAGGAAGATAATTGGGGCTATCGCTACCACGAAAAATCGCTGCAAGATGAATACGGCTTCAATTCGAGTGCCGACATGGGGGTGAGCGTGGCTTACCGCTTTTCGGATCTGGTGGCTGCCGACGTGATTGTTGCCAATGGCGAAGGCTACAAGAAACTACAGAACGACAGTGTGTTCCGAACGGGCTTTGGGCTGACACTTAACCCGGTGAAAAAACTGACTGGTCGGGTGTATTATGATTTTAGCACCGAAGAACAAACGCAGTCCTCCCTGGCTGCATTTATTGGCTACCAAGGGAAGCAATTTCGTTTCGGTGCTGAATACAACAAACAGCTTAACTGGCACTTTCAGGAAGATCGGGATTGGAATGGGGTATCGTTTTACACCACTTACCATCTGTCCAAAAAAGTCAAACTGTTTGCCCGCTACGACAAGCTTTACTCGAATACCTTGGCTGGGGAAACCGAAGCCTGGAACCTTTCAAACGATGGGCAGGCCTTCATTGTCGGGCTCGAGTTTGCTCCGGTGAAGGGAGTGAAGCTGGCCCCAAGATACAAAGGGTGGAGTCCGGATGATAAAGATCAGCCCGTTAGCTCCAGCCTGTATTTAAATTGTGAAATCAGATTCTAATTCATAAATGAAAAACATGAAAACATTTCTTTCTTTTATTTTGGCAGTAGTTCTTTTTAGTGCCTGCCAAAACTCCGCCAAGAAGGCGGGTGAATCCGGAGGTAGTTCCGTGAGCTTGACTTCAGCAGGAGCAACATTTCCCTTGCCTTATTACAATTTGGCTTTCAAAAACTACGCTAAAGAAACCGATGTTCAGGTCACTTATGGAGGCATAGGTTCCGGTGGCGGTATTCGTAGTTTGAAAGATAAAGTGGTTGATTTTGGAGCTACTGATGCTTACTTAAATGACGCTCAGTTGGCAGAAATGCCAGCCGACGTGGTTCATATTCCTACTTGCTTGGGCGCGGTGGTTATTGCTTACAACTTGCCCGGAGTGGACGAACTAAAACTGTCGGACAGCTTGCTGGAGAAAATATTTATGGGCGAAATTACCCGTTGGGACGATCCGGCTTTAAAAAGCAACAACGAAGGAGTCGCGCTTCCCGATCTGGAGATCTTGTTTGTTCACCGATCGGATGGTAGCGGAACCACCCATATTTTCAGTGATTACATGAGCAAAGTGAGCCAAAAATGGGCCAACGAAGTGGGAACCGGAAAGTCCCTGAAATGGCCGATTGGCATGGGAGCTAAAGGAAATCCGGGAGTTGCCGGAACCATCAGCCAGACCGAAGGCGCCATTGGTTATATCGGTTCTGAATTTGCCTTTGCCCAAAAAATTCAAACTGCCAAAGTACAAAACAGCAGCGGCGAATACATTGAGCCAAGCATTGAGAGCATCAGTGCTGCCGCTCAGGGTGAAATTCCTGCTGACACACGGGTTATGGTGACCAATTCATCTTATCCAACGGCCTATCCAATTAGTGGATTTACCTGGATCATCTTGTACAAGGAGCAGGCGTACGATGGTCGTTCGGAAGCTTTGGCCCGCGGAACAGTTGAGTTCCTGGACTGGCTGGTTAGTGAAGATGCACAGGCGCAGGCCGCCAAGGTCAACTACGCCCCGCTGCCCGATGCCACCGTTCAAAAAGCAAAAGCCATTCTTCGGACTGTGACTTACAACGGTGAAGCAATTTTGCAGGAGTAAAAAATTGATTTGAATGTTTAGTCATCGGGTGACTTCGAGTCACCCGATGACTAACAACCACACGATGATCTACACCTATGAACAGCGACAAAGTCACCAAAGCGGTCTTATTTTCAGTTTCAGTTTTGATTCTGCTGCTGGCTGCCGGCATGCTGTATTCCTTAGTGGGAGGTTCTTTGGCAGCTTTCAAAACCTTTGGCCTGCAGTTTATCATTTCCGACGAGTGGGATCCGACTTATGGGCGCGAGAAATATGGTGCTTTGCCGTTTATTGTCGGTACATTAATCACCTCGTTTGCAGCACTGCTGATTTCGCTGCCGCTTTCTTTTTCAACCTCCCTGTTTTTAGGCGAATATTTCAGGGGAACGCGGGTTGCCCGTATACTGGGCATTTTGGTTGATTTGCTGGCTGGCATCCCGTCCATCGTTTATGGATTGTGGGGTTTTTATGTATTGCGTCCTTTGCTTATTGATCTGGGCTTTGGCGGACAAGGATTCGGAATTTTCACAGCCAGCCTGATTCTGGCGATCATGATTATTCCGTATGCCACATCGCTCAGTAACGAAATTATTGGCATGGTGCCCAATGATTTGAAGGAAGCAGCCTACTCGTTAGGAGCCACACGCCTGGAAGTGATTACCACGGTAACCATTCCTGCTGCACGCTCCGGAATTGTAGCCGGATACATTCTTTCTTTCGGAAGGGCTTTGGGCGAAACCATGGCCGTGACCATGTTGATTGGAAATACCAACCTGGTGCCCGACGGTTTGTTTGACACAGGAAACACCATGGCCAGTGTGATTGCCAATCAGTTTGGTGAGGCTGACGGGCTTAAACTCAGTTCGCTGATTGCCATCGGACTGCTATTATTTTTAATGACTGGTGTGATCAACGCCATCGGTAAGTTGATTATTAAAAAGATGAATTAAGAGCTTATGGAATCCGTTCACGCGCTTAAAAGTCAGGATCATTCATCCGGAAGATTGCTCAAGGACAAGCTTGTTCTTGGCGGGGTGATTGTGCTTTCGCTGATGACCATCTCGCCCATTGTTCTGATTATTTGGAAGCTGATTGTGGAAGGTTACCGGCAAATCAGCCTCGACTTTCTGATCAAAAATACACCCGATACCTTTGAAGCGATGACCGCTGTAGCCAACGGAGAGCTGATTCCCGGAGGTATTGCTAACGGTATTGTGGGCACTTTGCTCATGGTTATTGTGGCTTCGGCCCTGGCTATCCCTGTTGGGGTTTTAACGGGCATTTACCTTTACGAGAACCAAGAAAGTTTCATGGCGAATCTGACTCGCAACATCTCCGATATTTTGCAGGGCGTACCGTCCATTGTTCTGGGACTGATCTCTTATTTGTGGGTTGTTAAGCACATTACCATGGGCTTTTCGGCCTTGGCCGGAAGTGTCTCCCTCTCTATTATGATGTTGCCCATGATTGTACGATCCACTGAAGAAACCTTAAAAATGATTCCGGAAAGCCTGAAAGAAGCCGCGCTGGCACTGGGTGTTCCCTATCATAAAGTCATTTTGCGGGTGTTGATTCCAACAGGGTTTAGTGGATTGCTTACAGGAATTTTGCTGGGCATCTCGCGCATCCTGGGCGAAACGGCCCCGCTGATGTTGACCGCGCTGGGAAGTTCCATGATTAACCTGGACATGACCAAACCAACAAGCGCCATTCCCTTGCTAATCTGGGAATTTTACAACAACCCAAACATGATCGGCCTGATCTGGAGCTCATCGCTGTTTTTGATGGCTATGATTTTAATTTTGAATTTGGTTTCGAAACAGATTGCCGCCCAAAGAAGATAGCATATGACAACAAATACCATTGCTGAAGTAAAGAACCCCATTTTGTCGCTGAAGGATTTATCAATCGCTTACGACAAGAACTATGCGGTTAAAAATGTTTCGGTAGAAATAAGAAAGAACACGGTTACTGCCATCATGGGGCCATCAGGTTGCGGTAAGAGTACCTTGCTGCGGGCTTTGAACCGAATGCATGAGTTGTACGAAAACATTACCACCGAAGGGGAGGCATTGCTCAACGGGAAGAATATTTACGAGATGCCTGCCATCAAGCTGCGGCGGCATATGGGAATGGTTTTTCAACGCCCAAACCCGTTTCCGACGATGAGTATTTACGACAACGTAATTGCTGGCTATAAACTCAATGGCATCCGCACCAAAAAGCAGGAGCGCGACGAGATTGTTGAACGCTCATTGCGCGATGTGGCGCTATGGGACGAAGTGAAGGATTCGCTTTTCAAAAAAGGTACCTTCTTATCCGGAGGTCAACAGCAGCGTTTATGCATTGCACGGGCATTAGCTTTCAGCCCCGAAGTGGTTTTGATGGACGAACCAACCTCAGCGCTTGATCCCATTGCGACTTCAAAAATTGAAGACCTGTTGGTCAAGTTGAAGGAGCACTACACCATTGTGCTGGTCACGCACAACATGTCGCAGGCCGCACGTATCTCTGATTATTCATTATTTATGTATCTTGGGGAGTTGGTTGAATATGGCAAAACCAAAAACATGTTTACCAACCCCATTGATCCAAGAACGGAAGAGTACTTAACGGGTAAGTTTGGTTAACAATCGGTAAAAAATTCAAATTATGACCATAAAAAAAGACGACGCGATTAATCATATTCAGGCCGATTTTGAGGAACTGGCCAACCTGGTGCTGGAGCAACTCGACCTGATGGAGCAAATTATTACTTCGGGCGAAATTGTTGTTCCTGAAGATGTGTTCAAAAAAATACTGCAAAACGAGAACGACATCGACAAGCGCGAAGTTAAGGTGGGCGATAAGATTGTGAATGCTATTGTTTTGTACAAGCCTGTGGCTTCAGATTTAAGATGGATTATGGCTTGCTACCGAATTGTCCTGAGCCTGGAGCGGATTGGTGATATTGTATTGAATATAGCCAATTTCATCAATAAAATTAAAACGCCTGAAGTGTATGACCGGCTAAAGGAAATGCTGACGAATATGACCATCCAGAGTATTAAGATGGTTCGGAAATCGCTGCTTTCGTATCTGAATGACGACCGGGAGTTTGCCATTTGGACCATTAAAAACGACGTGGTTTTCGATGAAATCAATCATAAACTGCTGAGAAAGATTTTGGCTAAAACCAAAACAGCCGAGAGCAACAAGCACCTGCTGATGAGCATCGTGACCATTAAGGAAATGATGTCGAACATTGAACGCATTGCAGATCATGCCACCAATATAGCCGAAGCCGCAATTTATTCAATTGAGGGGAAGGATATCCGTCATCATAAAATTGAGAAGTAAAACTATGGATTATACACCCAAAATACTGGTAGTTGATGATGAAAAAGACCTGCGCGAAATCTTGCAGTTTAACTTGTCGAGCGAGGGGTTTGAAATTGATGTGGCATCCTCTGCTGAAGAGGCATTGAATCTACCCCTTGAAGATTATCATCTCATTCTGCTTGATGTGATGATGGGCGGTATATCGGGCTATAAAATGGCCGATATTCTGCGGAAGGAAAAAAACCTGGATGTACCCATTATTTTCCTGACGGCCAAAGGCTCGGAGAATGATCTGCTTACCGGTTTTAATGTTGGCGGTGACGACTACATCATCAAGCCCTTTTCGATCAAGGAAGTGGTGGTGCGCATTAAAGCTGTTTTGAAACGGGGAGCCGGGACTACAAAGCCATCGACAATACTGGAGGTTGGCGGCCTGCAGCTCGATATTAACCGCAAGTCGGCTACCATTGATGATGAGCCGGTGAAGCTGACCCGCAAGGAATTTGAGATCTTGGTTTTGCTGATGAAGAACCGGGGAAAATACATCTCTCGCGATGAAATTTTAGCCCGCATTTGGAGCAACGATGTGATTGTGACCGAGCGGAATGTGGATGTTAACATTGCTCGCTTGCGAAAGAAAATAAAGGAATATGGAGCTGCCATTAAAGGCCGCTCTGGTTATGGCTATTGCTTTGAGTAAGGAAAGCCCCCTCCGACTCCCCCGAAAGGGGAGGGTAAGAGAGCAACCACAAAAATAGCTGGACGGTAAGAAGTAAGATATACGATCATCCTGGAACTTGAAATTTGGAACTTGAAATTTAAAATATAATACCGTGGTACTTAAACGACGAACATACAAGCAGCGCATTTTCATCTATTTCTTTGCTGCCTTCACCTTTTTCATGATTGCCATTATGGCTTTTCAGTTCAATCGCGAAAAACGATACCGGACGGACCAGTTAGAAAATACGCTTGACAATATTGCGGGGTTTACCCACCGGTATATCGAGCATTACGCGATTATTCCGGAGCAGAACTTTGCCCGGTTGGATACGGTGAAGTACCTGATTCCGGAAAGTAACATCCGTGTCACGGTAATTGACGTCAAAGGCAAGGTGTTGTATGATAGTTTTGTGCCCGAAGCCGATGAAATGGAAAATCACCTGTTACGACCCGAAGTGCAAAAGTCCCTGTATTCCGGAACAGGTTCCAATATCCGGCATTCCGAAACAACGGGTCAGGATTTCTACTACTTTGCCCGCTTTTACGATGATTACTTTGTTCGATGTGCGGTGGTTTACAACATTGAGGTGAAGGATTTTCTGAAAACCGAACGTGTGTTTATCTTTTTTATGCTGGCTTTGTTCCTCATCATGTGGGTGATGCTGTCGGTTGTTACACGCCGCCTGGGCGAGTTTGTTGACCGCCTGCGTGATTTTGCCGTTCGGGCTGGAAACAATGAGGACATTGATCCAAATTTTGGTTTTGCCGACTCTGAATTTGGCGATATTCGTCGGCAAATCGTTCAGATTTACAGCAGGCTTAGAAAAGCGAAGGAGGACCTAACCGTTGAGAAGGAACGGCTATTCAACCACCTGAATGCCCTGAATGAAGGAATTGCCTTCTTCCTTCCCAACAAGGAAAAAATATTGGCCAACAGCCATTTCATTCAATACATCAATCTGATTTCAGAGCGATCGTCTGTGTCGGCCGAGAAACTTTTCGAAATTGAAAACTTTAAGCCACTCATTGTTCTGATTGAAAAATGCCTGCGTCCGGATTACATCGTTAACCCCAAAGATTTACCCCAGTTTTCGGTGACGATCTCCAAAAATGAAAAGTATTTTAACGTTCAAAGCATCGTATTCCCCGATAAAAGTTTCGAGGTATTGATCAGCGACATTACCCGTCCAGAAAAACGACGTTTGCTGAAACAACAACTCACCTCGAATATTGCCCACGAGTTAAAAACCCCCCTGGCATCGGTGAAAGGTTACCTGGAGACGATTTTGAACAACAAGAGTCTTCCGAAGGAGAAACTAAACTACTTTATCCAGCGGGCTTTTATCCAAAGCGAACGTCTGAATTCGCTGCTCAACGATATTTCGTTGTTGAACAACATTGAAGACGCCGGCGATTTGTTTGAGTTTAAACATGTGCATCTGCGTCCGCTGATCAGTGATGTGATCGAAAATCTGGAATCGCGGCTGAACGAGAAAAACATGCTGGTGCAGCTTTCGGTAAGCGATCAGGTGACGGTTTATGGAAATGACAGTTTGTTGTCATCTATTTTTCAGAATTTTATTGAGAACTCGGTTAATTATGCCGGAGAGAATACCAACATTTTGATTAAGCAGTATCTCGAAGATGAAAAATTCTATTACCTGAGTTATTCTGATACCGGCAAAGGAATTGCAGAAGAACACCTGTCGCGTATTTTTGAACGCTTTTACCGGGCCGATGAAGGCCGTACGCGCGAAAATGGTGGAACCGGGCTGGGTTTATCTATTGTGAAAAACGCCGTTCAACTGCATAAAGGTGAAGTTTCGGTTCGCAACAAGCCTGAAGGAGGCTTGGAATTCCTCTTTTCATTAGCCAAACAGTAAGTTAAAGGTTCAGGGGGATGTCGCTAAATACATTTCCTTTATAAGCACATGGGGCGAATTGACCCTTTAATTGAACTGTAATAAGATATTCCAACCCCAGTCAACCTTTGGCTGGGGTTTTTTGCGTTGTCTACCAGCCAATTGTTCTAATCTTTGTTATCCAAATGTAATCTAACCGTAGCAAAACTGTAATCAGTCTGTAACATGATTAGTCGTACTTAGCATCCGAAAACCAAACAGATTTAATCAGCAAAAACAAGATTGATTCAGAAAATCAAACAGAATCAAAATTTTAAATTCAGATTAACATTAATGACTATGAAAAAATTAGCTTTATTATGCGTATTTGCTTTATTCGGGAGTTTAGTCTTATTGAATTCCTGTGATGATGATGATGACGAAACTTTTAAAGTACCCTCGATCACTGCTCCCAGTAATAGTACTGTTATAGAGGGAGAGACTGTAGTGCTGGAATTTAGCTATTCTGCTGAAGGCGGTTTTAAATCGGCTTCGGTACAGGCCGTAAACGGCGCTGCAACGATAACAACCGACGGGACAACAAATGCTACATCAGGGAAAATAGTCGTAAGCTTTGTAGCCGGGACAGAAGCTGGTGCTGGATCCGTAACACTTACAGTTACCGATGCACAAGGCCAGACTAACCAAACAACCGCTGTTTTGACCGTGAAAGCCGAAGAAACTCAAATATCAGTCAACTCAAACATCAGCGAAAATACAACTTGGAAAACTGGTAATGTTTATATCCTTGGCGGGCGTATCACCGTTTTAGATGGAGTGACTCTGACCATCGAACCGGGCGTTATTGTTAAGGGTGAAGCCGGTGCAAAGGCCAGTGCAACCGCTTTGATGATAGCACGTGGCGGCAAACTGATGGCGGAAGGTACTGCCGATGCCCCGATTATTTTTACTTCTGTGGCTGATGAAATTACACCTGAAGATGTAGCATCTGGTAACTTTGCCAGTCCAAACCTTGGCTCGTCGACCAACGGTTATTGGGGAGGAGTAATTGTACTTGGGAAAGCACCTATTGTTGGATCAAACCCAATTACTGGTGAGAAGAACCTCAGTGAAGTTCAAATTGAAGGGATTCCTACCTCTGATCAGAATGGTTTATACGGAGGTACTGTTGCTGACGATAATTCAGGTGTGTTAAAATATATTTCTATCCGGCACGGGGGTACCGACATTGGTTCAGGAAATGAAATCAATGGCCTTTCCTTAGGCGGTGTTGGTTCAGGAACTACGATTGATCACATTGAAGTTGTTGCCAACCAGGATGATGGTATTGAGTGGTTCGGAGGAACAGTGAACGTTTCAAATGTTGTTGTATGGAACGTTGGTGATGACGGTATTGATACAGACCAGGCATGGTCTGGAACATTGAACAACTTTGCAGTTGTTTCAGTTACCGGGAATTGTTTTGAATTAGATGGCCCTGAAGGTACAACGCCAGCCGGCCACACCGGGCACATCTTACAAAATGGAACCATCTTTGCATCAACTACAGTTGAGGGCAACACCTATGGATCTGAAGACCTGATTAATGTTGACGATAATTCCTTTGTAACTTTAAAAGACCTCTATTTCACCGAGATACTTGATGGACAAAAAATTAACAAGGTAACTGCACCAGGTGTAATATTTACAGGAATTGAGTTTAATGTTGCAGCAGCAGATTTGGCAAGCCATGTTGATGGAGCTGTTCCGGCAGGTGTAACTGCGGTTAGCTCGCCGACTGTTGGCGCCGATTTAACTGTGTTTGGTTGGACATGGGCTTCACAAGCTGGAGCGTTAGGTTTATAATATTCAACCCCTTTTTAAAAGTCTGAAATAAAGAACAGGCTTGCAAGAGCAATTTTGCAAGTCTGTTTCTTTGTGTATTTCAGGTTTAAACGTTTACATATATGAAGTACTTAGTCACTGTATTCTTCTTCTTTTGCCTCCTTTCCTTATCCGCACAACAGGGTAAAATCCGGGGAACAGTTTTCGATGATAAAACAGGCGAAACACTGGTTGGGGTTGCCATTCAAATTGAAGGTACAACAACGGGAACCATTACTGATTTAGACGGACAGTTTTCAATGGATCTTGCGGAAGGAACCTACAATTTGCTTATGTCGTTTATTTCGTATCAACGGTTGACCGTGAACGAGGTGCAGGTGAAAGCCGGCGAAGTAACTGTTTTAAACAATCTCAGGCTGAAAGAAAGCACGCTTGAATTGGATGAAGTGGTAGTCTCGGCCGCATTAGTCAGGACTACAGAAGCGGCATTGAATACCTTGAAAAAGCAATCAGCCTCCATTATGGATGGTATTTCTTCTTCAAAAATGAAACTGGCCGGAGATAATAATGCTGTAGAAGCGGCAAAAAGGGTGACGGGCGTTTCGGTTGAAGACGGAAAGTATATTTACGTGAGGGGCCTGGGCGACCGCTACTCCAAAACGACACTGAATGGTATGGATATCCCCGGGCTTGATCCTGACCGGAACAGCCTGCAAATGGATATTTTTCCCACTAACCTGATCGATAATATCTTGGTAAGTAAAAACTTTACAGCTGACATGCCCGCTGATTTTACCGGGGGATTGATGAATGTGGAAACCAAGGACTTCCCCGAAGAGAAATTTACAAGTGTTTCTGTCAGTACCTCCTTTAATCCTGACATGCACTTGAATTCCGATTACCTGACCTACTCCGGTGGAAAAACGGACTTTTTAGGTTTTGATGATGGTACCCGTGCCTTGCCCGACCGTGCCAAACAACAAAATATCCCATCCCCGATTAGCGGGGCGCCCGAACAGGAAGTATCTGATTTCGTCAACAGTTTCAATCCAGAATTAGGAGCGTCTCGCAAAACCGCCCCGCTTGATTATGGATTGAGTTTTTCGTTCGGTGACCAGATTAATTTGCAAAATAGTGCGAATAGCCCAAAACTCGGGTATATTTTCTCTCTTTCCTATAAGGCAGATTATAAATATTATAGCGATGCGGTTTACGGTGAGTACCAGCGTTATATTGATCCCGACAAATATGAAATGCGCTACGCCACCATACAAAATGGAGAGTTGGGCGAAGAGAATGTTTTGGTTGGGATCCTGGGTGGGCTGGCATTTAAAACCAAATTAACAAAAATAAGACTAACGGCTTTGCGGCTTCAAAATGGAGAGAGCCGGGCAGGGATCTTTGACATTAACAATAGTGAGGATGCAGTTGGCCAATCCGGTTATTTCGCTACTTCCCATAACCTGGAGTATAATCAGCGGTCGTTGACAAACATCCTGCTAAACGGGACACATTTCTCACAAAATTCACGTTGGGAGGTTGACTGGCGCCTTTCGCCTACTTTTTCGACCTCTGATGACCCGGATATCCGGAAAACCGCCTTCACGCACTCATCAAATGGAAGCAGCTCTTTTAGTGCAGGAGCCGGAGGAAACCCATCAAGAATCTGGCGGTCGTTGAGTGAATTGAATGCCATCGGAAAACTGGATATTATCAGGAAATATACATTTAAAGGCCAGGATGCCAAACTGAAATTCGGGTTTAATCAGACCTACAAACAAAGGGATTACGAAATACTTTCTTTTAACATTCAATTTAATGCAAGGCAGTCGTGGCCAAACCCGGATCCTTCAATTGTCTTGAATCCTGAAAATATTTATCCAAATACGCCGAATAGTATCTATTACGTATCCGGGAACAACGATCCTAATTCCAATGCTTATGAATCAAATATTAACAATACCAGCCTGTATATTTCGAACGAATTTTACCTGTTCCCCAAACTCAAAACCATTGTAGGTGTCAGGGCAGAAAACTTCGTGCAAAAGCATACGGGCCGCGACCAAACTTATGCATCAGGCGATACACAAAACGGCAGAAACCTCGATAATGAGAAAGTACTGGAATCGCTTGATTTCTTCCCTTCTGCAAACCTTATTTACACTCTGACTGATGAACAAAACCTACGGGCTTCCTACTCCAGGACTATTGCAAGGCCCTCATTTAAAGAACTGTCCTTTGCCCAGATCCTTGATCCTATTTCGAACCGGATATTTAATGGCAGTTTATTCCCTTATTCGGATTGGGATGGCAAGCTGACCGAAACGCGAATTGACAACCTGGATTTACGTTGGGAACTGTTCCAGCGAAATGGGCAGATTTTTTCGATAAGTGCCTTTTACAAAGGTTTTGACGATCCCATTGAATTGGTGCGGATACCTCAGCAACAGACCAGCACCGAATACCAGGCCCGAAATGTTGGCGACGGACAATTGTACGGAGTGGAGTTGGAATTCAGGAAAGACCTGGACTTTATCTCACCGGCATGGAAAAATTTTAACCTCAGTGGTAATTTTACATTTGTCGAGTCGCAAATCGAAATGACTGACGCGGAATATAATTCCAGGAAATCATATGAGAAAACAGGCGAGGACATAGATGATAAAAGGGAAATGGCGGGGCAGTCGCCCTATGTAATTAATGGTGGGCTGACCTATGGAAGTACCGGGGCAGGCATTGGCGCTGGTTTGTTTTACAATGTGAAGGGTCCCACACTTTCGATTGTTGGCGGAGGTCTTTTTCCCGATATTTACATGAAGCCATTTCACAGCTTAAATTTCACTATCAATAAGAAAATTGGCAAAGAGCAAAATACAATGATTGAATTTAAAGTCTCCAACATTTTGGATAGCCAAACAGAAAGTTATTATGAGTCCTTCGGAGCCGAAGACCAATCCTATTACAGCATCAGCCCGGGAAGGTCGTTTGGGGTCGGGGTGAGCCACCAGTTTTGAGGGTTGATTTTTTTAGCCACCGGTTTGTTTGCATGTTTATTGTATATATCCAGGCTTTAGTCTCATCCTCTGATGCGGCTAGAGCCTTTTTTCGTTGTTGCTTCCGAAGTGATGAAGCTTGCGAGTAAGGGCTTCACTCGAAGTGAAATCCTCACTAAAACCCGGAACAATTAATAATTGATCCGATGACTCATTGCAGCTTATTGATTGCTTATTTTCTATTTCCGGAGGCCTATGCTCCGCCTGATCGGGCGGCTGTGGTTGCTTCACGGATGTATTGATTGATTTCAGCCACGGCCCCGCGAATGCCTTCCAAGTTGTTCAAAGCATACATTTTCGGATGTCTGATTTCCAGCCTTCATGCTCAAAGTCGGCGACCGATTCTTCCATTTTTTCAGAAAAACAGAAAAGCTGGCAGCAAACTTTCGCATTTTTTCAGAAAAACAACAAAGCTGGCCGCCAACTTTCGCAAATTTTCAAAAAGACAGAAAAGCTGGCCGCGGATTTTCACATTTTTTCGAAAAAACAACAAAGCTGGTCGCAGATTTTCGCATTTTTTCGAAAAAATAACAAAACTGGTCGCCAACTTTCGCATTTTTTTGAAAAGACAGAAAAGTTGGCCGCAGAGTGACAGGCCAAGCAAGATGATGATCGGGCAACCAATCCCCCAGATCATAAGGCATCAGCATCCGTTGTTCCCGATCTGCTCCTATAAATTTTTTCATGATCGAAAGAGAATAATTATCATGTATATATTAAAGTCCGACAGGCTTCTAGCACTTGTTGTTTCGAAATAGCAAAAAAAGAGTCATCATCAGGTCATCCATATTATCAGTTCCTTCCCACAGTTGCCGGTCAAATTTATTGCGCAAATTGGCAATTGTCCGCTGCATCAGATTCTTGATGGTCTGTTCTTTCACGTCCATAATCCGGGCTATTTCGACATAAGGAAGGTTAAAGTAAAAGCGCAGGTAGATGAGTTCCCGCTGTCGCTCGGGCAGGCTATTGATGCCCTCGGTTATCGAAGTGCGGAGTTGTGTGGAGATTTCTTCTACCTCCATGAACTCAGCAGCGGAAAAGGAGAACGTCTCTTTTTCGTCCAACGCTGACTTTCCATCGTAGATTTTTGAAGCGTATTGCTCTTTGTTTTCAAACAATTTTCGTCGAAGCGAGGTAATGAGGTAAGCTTTTGCATTTTGCACCTGACCGATCGTCTCATGTCGTTCCCAAATTCGAACAAATACATCTTGAATAGAATCCTTGACTAAGTCGGGATGATTGAAAATTTTGATTCCATAGCGATACAGATCGGAATAAAAAAAGGTAAAGATTTCGGACAAAGCTGCCTCATCTCCTACTTTCATTTTCTCCCAAGTCAAGTTGATATGGACGCTTTTACCTCCCATGTTAATCCAGGTTGCTAGTTTAATGTTAGGCAAAAGAAACGAAATATTCACTAATTTCTATGAAAGGACACGGAATTACTTTTTTGAATATCAAGATTTAGATACTTTATCTTTTAGCTTTTCGTTTTCCCATAACAAACAAATTTGGTTACTTTTAACGCCTTAATCAGCCTGTATTCATGAAGCGCACGTATTTTGTTGCCACTCTCTTTCTAAGCCTGCTCATTTTGGGATCCTGTTCGTCTCAAAAAAATTATCGTTTAGGAAGCCTGTCCTACGAAATTGGCGAATACTACCGGGCAACTGAGAAATACCGTAAAGCTTACCGCAAAGACGACAACCTGCAACATAAAATGGAAATGGCCTATCAGATGGCCGAAGCGTACCGTGCCATTGGCGATTACGGCAGGGCTGCCATTTGGTACCAGAATGCCATTCGCCGGCAGCACCCCGATTTTAAGGCGGTGCTCCACTGGGCCGACTGTTTGCGGGCCACCCAGAAATACGAAGAAGCCATTGAAGCTTACCAACAATACCTGGACTCTTTTCCTACGGATGTCAAGGCCATCAACGGGCTGGATGCTTGCCGCTATACGCAGGAATGGGAAGCTAACCCCACCCGATATGTTGTGAATGCCGTTCGCGAATTGAATTCACGATACAGTGACTACACACCCGTGTTTGTAGGTGGCAGAGACAATGAAATTCTGCTGACTTCGGCACGCGAGAATAATGTTGGACGTAAGGAAAGTGCCATTACCGGAGCTTACTTTGCCGATATTTATCGGTCCGAATACCAGGTTCAGCGTCAGAAATGGGGGCCTCCCCAGTTAATTGATGAATCGGGCCTGATTAATTCTCCTGATGAGGAAGGAGCGGTAACGCTTTCGCCAAGCGGCGATGAAATGATTTTCACCCGTGCGCGTTACGACAAACAAGCCGACAAGGGAGCCGAACTATACCGTGTGAAAATGTCGCGTGGCGATTGGTCTGAACCTGTGAAGCTGGACTTGGTTGGCGATAGTTTGATTGCCGCTCATCCGTCACTCTCGGCCAACGGCGACACACTCTATTTTGTTTCGGATAAGCCCGGAGGTTTCGGCGGAAAAGACATCTGGATGGCGACCCTCAACGGCGGTTCTTTTTCAAACCCGGTTAACCTGGGGCCCAAAATTAATACGCCCGGCGACGAGGTTTTTCCAACGATCCATTCCAACGGGGAGCTGTATTTTTCGTCGAACTATCACATGGGCATGGGCGGGCTCGACATTTTCAAGGCTACCCGCAATGAAGAAGGCGAATGGCACCTTCAGAATTTAAAGGCCCCGATCAACTCAACAGGCGATGATTTTGGCATGGCCTTTATTGAAGGCGAAGATGTGCGTGGCATGTTTGCCTCCAATCGCAAAGGCTCGCGTGGCGACGATATTTATTCGTTCTACCTGCCGCCAAAAGTCTTTCGGGTTTCGGGTGAAATTTACGACAAGGAAACCGGCCAGCGAATGGATGGCGCCCGCATCCGCATCATCGGCACCGATGGTACCAACCTGAGAATGCGGGCCGACAAAGGGCAGTTCCAGATGAAGCTGAACCCGGAAACGGAATATGTTTTTGCTGCCTTTAAAGATGGTTACCTAAATGATAAAGGCCGGGAATCGACCATCGGGCTGGACGACAGCCAGGATTTCAGGGTCGACCTATACCTGACGCCGACCGATGCACCTATCAAAGTTGACAACATCAACTACGAGTTTGGAAGTTGGGAACTGCAGCCCCAGTCGGTGCATGCACTGGATAGTTTAGTGGGTATTTTGGAGCTGAATCCAACCATCACCATTGAGCTGATGGCACACACCGACTTTGTGGGTTCGGAGCAGTTTAACTTCGACCTGTCGCAGAAACGTGCCCAGGCCGTTGTGGATTTCCTCATTCAAAAAGGAATTAACCCCAAGCGCTTGGTGGCCAAAGGCTATGGAGAAACCTGGCCCAAAAAGGTGACCCGAAACATGGCCCAACAGTATGACTTTCTGAAACGAAATGATGAATTGACCGAAGAATTTATTAATCAACTCACTCCCGGGCAACAGGAAATTGCCAAAGCGCTGAACCGTCGCACGGAATTCCGGGTGCTTTCAACCGATTTCTATGAAGAATTTGCTCCCGAGGTAGAGGAATAGCTGACTCGCCTATGGGAGAGACGACATACCACCTATGGGAGAGGTGTTCTCCCAAATAAGGCACAAGTGAGCATTCGTGGCAAAGATATTCGGTGAAAGCCGATCGATTTGAGATGAGGCTTCGGGAATGATTCGGTGTCATTAATTCCAACAAAATTAAACCAATCGCTTTCTCGACGAACAAAAGTCGCTTACTTTTGCGGAGCGAAATTCAGTAAATGAACTGAACCGCACATCAAATGTTGCTACCATATAAAAGAAAAAATGACGAAGAACTATTTCCCGACCCTGCAAAATGTCAACAAGGCCAAGCTAACGCTAAATGAAATTCTGACTTCAACGCCACTGACCGAAAACCTCAACCTTTCTGAGCAATTTGGGGCCAAGGTATTCTTAAAGCGTGAAGATTTGCAAATTGTACGGTCGTACAAAATACGAGGCGCTTACAATAAAATACGAAGCCTGAACAGCGATCAGCGTAAAAACGGCATTGTGTGTGCCAGTGCCGGGAACCACGCTCAGGGTGTGGCTTATTCGTGTCAAAGGCTGGGCATTCACGGCAAGATTTATATGCCTACTACTACTCCAAAGCAAAAGATAAAACAGGTACAAATGTTTGGAAAACAGTTCGTCGATATTGTTTTGCATGGCGATACCTACGACGATGCCAGCGCCGAAGCCTGGAAAGACTGTACCGAAAACAAAAAAACCTACATTCATCCCTTTGATGATCCTTTGATTATTGAAGGACAGGCCACCACGGCACTTGAAATTTTACAGGATTCGACTCATCAAATTGACTACCTGTTTGTGCCCATTGGTGGCGGCGGACTGATCGCCGGCGTAGGAAGCTATTTCAAGCAAATGCACCCCAGCACCAAGATTATCGGGGTTGAACCGGCCGGAGCGCCTTCCATGAAAGAATCGCTGACACAGGGGCAGGTGATCACCCTCGAAAATATTGACAAATTTGTTGACGGAGCAGCGGTGCAGCGCGTTGGAGATCTACCATTTGAAATTTGCCAGCAGGTGGTTGACGACATTGTGCTGGTTCCCGAAGGTCGCATCTGTACCAAAATTCTGGAACTGTACAACCGTGATGCCATTGTGGTTGAGCCGGCCGGAGCGCTTTCCATTGCAGCCCTCGATTATTACGCTGATCAAATCAAAGGTAAAAATGTGGTTTGCATCGTGTCGGGCAGCAACAACGACATTACCCGGACCGAGGAAATTAAAGAACGCTCGCTCCTATTCGAAGGCCTGAAGCACTACTTCATTGTCCGGTTTCCGCAGCGTGCCGGAGCTTTGCGTGATTTTGTGGAGCACGTGCTTGGCCCCAACGACGACATTACTCACTTTGAATACTCGAAGAAAAACAGCCGGGAGCGCGGCCCTGCCTTTGTGGGCATTGAGCTGACCAACAAAAACGATTTTGAGGGACTAGTGCAACGCATGGCTGAAAATGGCTTTGTGTACGAATATGTAAACGAAAAACCAGACCTGTTCCAGTACCTGATATGAGCTTCAACAAATTAAACCAAATCCGGAAAGCGCCGTTTAAAACGGCAAATCTTCCAGATCGACATTGCCACCGCTGAGGATGATGCCGACTCTTTTCCCGTTCACATCGATTTTGTTTTCTAGAATAGCGGCCAGCGGAACGGCGGCAGACGGCTCAACAATAATCTTCATGCGTTCCCAAATCATGCGCATGGCCCGGATGATTGCCCGGTCGGAAACGGTCACTATTTCATCGGTTTTGCGCTGGATAATCCGGAAGTTCAGCTCGCCAACTGAGGTCAGCAGCCCATCGGCAATGGTTTTCGGATTGATGGAAGGAACCAGCATTTTGGCATGAAACGAGCGGTAGGCATCATCAGCGCCTTCGGGCTCAACGGCGATCACCAATCCGTTGGGGTTAAGCGCTCGTGCGCTGATCGCGGTTCCGCTAAGCAATCCTCCGCCCCCGATAGGACACAGGATGATATCGAAATTCCCGGAATCTTCAATCAATTCTTTGGTGGCCGTGCCTTGCCCGCAAATCACCTGAAAATTATTGTACGGATGGATCTCCTTGGCGCCGGTTTTGTCAGCAATCTCCAGCAGGGTCTGCTCCCGGCTTTCCAGTGTTGGCTGGCAATAGGTAATCCGCCCGCCGTAAGATTCAACGGCTTTCTTTTTAGTGGCAGGAGCATTATCGGGCATCACAATGTAAGCCGGAATCCCACGCATGCGGGCAGCAAGCGCCAGCGCGGCGGCATGATTTCCGGACGAATGGGTGCAAACGCCCCTGAGCAATTGGTTTTTACCTAAAGACAGTACGGCGTTGGATGCTCCGCGAAATTTAAACGCACCAACCTTCTGAAAATTCTCACACTTAAAAAATAGCTTTCCCCCGGTGATCTCGTTGATCGATTGCGAAGTCAGCACCGGTGTACGATGAATCTGGCCTTTGATCCGCTCATGCGCCTCTTGTATATCCTGGAATTCTGGAAGTTTTAAAATCATGCGGTTCCTTTCTTATCCGATTCTTTCAATCAGCTCTTTCAGAATGACTGTCATTGAGGGCTCCGAACGCATGGCAACTTCCTGCACCTCCTCGTGCGAAATCTCTACGATCTCGCCCGGCACCCCACTGTCGGTAACAATGGAAATCCCAAAAACCTTCATCCCCATGTGGCGGGCGACAATCACTTCGGGAACGGTTGACATGCCAACCACATCGCCACCCAAGATCCGGAACATCTTATATTCTGCCGGTGTTTCGAAAGTTGGTCCCTGCACGCCCACATAGACACCTTCCTTCACATCAATTTTATTTTTGAGGGCAATAAATTTAGCCTGTTCGCGCAGCTCCTTGCAATATACCTGGCTCATATCCGGGAAACGGGGCCCCAGCTCATTGATATTTTTACCGTGCAGCGGATGTTCGGGAAACATGTTGATGTGGTCGTTGATAATCATCAAATCACCCACCTTGTAATCGGGGTTCAGTCCTCCGGTTGCATTCGAAACAATCAGGTGACTGATTCCCAACTTTTTCATCACCCGAACCGGGAAGGTTACCTCTTTCATCGCATAACCTTCGTAATAATGAAAACGTCCCTGCATGGCCAGAATCTTCTTGCCGCCAAGGGTTCCGTAAATCAGGGTTCCGTTGTGTCCTTCAACGGTGGAAACCGGAAAGTTGGGGATATCTTTATAGTGAATGGTTTTTTCGATGGCAATTTCGTTCACCAAACCACCCAGGCCCGATCCCAAAATAATGCCGACCTCAACTTCTCCTTGTATTTGTTCGCCTATATAACTCGCGGTTACTTCTATTGTCTTTAACATAGCCTACTATTGTTTTATCAAAACTTTTTCCTTCGTGATCAAGAAACTTAATTTTCAAGGGTATATAATACATACGTGACCGGATAAACCTCGGAATACTTTCTTCATCGCGAAGCCGCATCGCATCTTTCTCGGTAGTAACGATCACCGGATTTAGTTCCTGGTACCGGATAAAGCGGGCCTCAATCATTTTTATATCCTTCGCTGTAAAATGATGATGATCGCCAAAAATAAGCTCATCAATAACTGCATACCTCCCGGCCATATAACTTTGCCAAAGTGTCGGGTTGGCAATTCCAGCCAGCAGAATAACCTGCTGTTTTAATTCTTCCTCTTCGCCCGGGCTTTCACGAAACACCGGAACCGGGTTGCCATAGACCATGGTGGTAAAGTACAACGATTGGTACGGACGCAAGTTCACATCTTTCATGATAATCCGCCGGGTAATCGGTGTAATTTCATCAGGACACTTGGTATAAATGATGACGTTGGCGCGCCGTCGCTGGTATTTGCGTTCCCGAAGGCGCCCAACGGGCAGCAATTCGTCTTTGTTTATGGGGCGATTGTAGTCAATCAGCAAAATATTAATTCCCGGGCTCACTTTACGATGCTGAAATGCATCGTCTAGCAAAACGGCATCGGGCGAATTCGTTTCATCTTTTAATAGTTGGTTGATGCCGCGCACGCGCTTCTCATCAACAGCAACGGTCACTTCTGGAAATTTCTTCTTAATCTGAAGCGGTTCATCACCTACCTCCCATGCTTTCGAGCTGGTTTCAACCAAACGAAAACCTTTCGTTTTACGCCTGTATCCCCGGCTAAGCGTGGCTACCTTCACATGCTTTTTGAGTAACTCAACCAGGTACTCCGTATGCGGGGTTTTCCCGGTTCCGCCCACGGTAATGTTTCCGATGGAAATTACCGGAATTTCAAATTCGGTTGATTTGAGAAATTTGTAATCGTACAGGCTGTTGCGGATGTACACAATAAGTCCATAGATCCATGAAAGCGGATATAACAAGATTTTTAGCATGAGCGAATTTTGTCTTACGAAGTTATTAAAATTCATGCATAAAAAAAGAAGCTGACGAAAGGCCAGCTTCTGATCTATCTTTTATCAACTAAATTTCACCAGCTTAATCCAGCTGAATATCAAATGGCATGCGCGCTAAAACACCGCGTGTTTGCTTGATTTGCTTTAATTGATGATAAACCGGATACGCTTCGCCCAGTTCTTGTTTCAACACCCACATGCGTGCTGTTCCCGACAGTTCTTTCAGCCATTCTTGAAATGGATCCTTGATCTCGGGCAAGGCCTTAATCCGGTAACGATCCAATCCGGCCATTTCTTTCGCCAAAGCAATGGCATCGTTGATTCCCCCATACTGGTCTACCAAGCCAATTCCAATCGCGTTTTCAGCCGCCCAAACCCGGCCTTGCCCGATTTCGTCAACGGCTTCCTGGCTCATGTTACGGCCTTCGGCCACGCGGCTGGTAAATGTACCGTAACCTTCTTCAATATAATTTTGCATCAGTCCCTCTTCAAAACTGGTAAGCGGGCGGGTGAGCGACAAAATATCGGAATGCTGATTGGTGTTCACCACATCCTGGGTAATACCCAACTTGTCGGACATGAGTTCGCTTATGTTGGGGATAACACCAAAAATACCGATGGAACCGGTAATGGTGGTGCGGTCGGCTAAAATGGTATTGGCAGCCGCGGCAATGTAGTAACCACCCGAAGCCGCTACATCGCCCATCGAAGCAATGACTGGTTTAGCTTCGGAAGCCAGTTTTACTTCGCGCCAAATGACTTCGGACCCATAGGCGCTTCCTCCCGGCGAGTTGATGCGTAGCACAATGGCTTTAACCGAGCTGTCGCGGCGGGCCTCACGAATGGCGCGCGATAACTTTTCCGAGTCAATATCGTCGACACCGCCTCCGGGCATGTCGATGCCGCCACTGGCATAAATCACGGCTATCTTGTCTCTTGCCAAGCCTTTGCCATCGGTAGAAGCAGGCACTTTGGCGTACTTTTTAACTTCTATCACCTGAATATCTTTATTCTCGCGGGTTGCGGTCAGTTCTTTCAAATCGGTAATCACCTGGTCTTTATATTTCAGGGTATCAACCAAGCCTTGACTTAACAGGTATTCGGCCGTGCGAAAAGTAGTCACACCATCGGCCAGTTCGTTTAACTTCTCTACTGATACATTTCTTGACTCTGAAATATCAGCCAGCATTTGTCCCCAAAGGCTACTGGTATATTGTTCGGTTTGAAGCCGGTTTTCAGGGCTCATTTCCTCCAGCAGGTACTGCTCAACGGCTGCTTTAAATTTCCCGTGCCGGATTACCTGCATTTCCACACCAACTTTTTCCAAGGCATTTTTGAAAAACAGGTGTTGCGAGCTCAATCCCTTCAGTTCGAGCATTCCTTTGGGGTTCAGCACCACCTGGTCGGCCACCGAAACCAAATAATAAGCCTTTTGCGACAGTGCTTCGCCGTAAGCATAAATAAATTTGCCACTTTCCTTGAAATCAATTAACGCATAGCGAATCTCCTCAACGCTAGCCAGTCCGGCATTAATCATAGACGGATTCAGGTAGATTCCTTCAATATGATCGTCTGTCTTTGCTTTTTCAATACAAGCCAGAATCTCGTCTAGTCCGGTTTGCCTGGTTCCCGAAATCCCGGGGAGATCCAGATCATTAAATGGATTCTTATTCGCGCGCTCAATAATTTCATCTTCGAAGCGAAGCATTAAAACTGTTTTATCTTTTACCGTTACGGTTTGTTCACTCATTGAAATTACGGAGGAAAAAATTCCGATGGATAAAATCATCATTAAAAAACCGGCAATCATTACGCCTACAATGGTTGCCAGGGTGTACTTCAAAAAACTCTTCATGGTGGTAATTTATCTGTTGTGGTTTATAACTTTGTCTTTGCTAGGAATAGGTACGAAATTAAGCAATTCGTTACAATTAGGGTTACCGACTAGTTTATTATTTTATTAATAATCATTAAACATGGCACAACTTTTTTTGCTACTGGGGGGGAATTTAGGAAATAAAAAGCAGCTTTTTGCCAAGGTGCTGGAAATGATTGCGTCTGACGTGGGCACAATCACTTCCCAATCGGCTTTTTATGAAACTGAGCCCTGGGGTTTCGAATCGGACGATCTGTTCTGGAACCAGGTGATTGTGGTTGAAACCAGCTTGCCACCGATGCAGCTCCTGGAGCAAACCCAGCAAATTGAAGCAGGTTTGGGACGGGTTCGGCATGCACAACAATACGTTTCGCGGTTGATTGACTTGGATCTGCTGTTTTACGATCAACTGATTTTTCGGCATCCCAAGCTGGAAATTCCACACCCACGAATTGCGGAGCGCCGCTTTGTGCTGGAACCGCTGTCCGAAATTGCTCCCAACTTTCTTCATCCTGTTCTGAATAAAACGGTAGCACAACTGCTTGCCGAATGTCCCGATCAGCTGGCGGTTACCAAGCTGATCGATTAGGTCAAATTCAAAAGCTCCGGTAAGCTTTCGAGCTGACCATTTCTCCATTGCCATCGAATTCGCTAACTTCGAGCCATAAAAATCGAAAGACTATGTTTTCAGGAATTGTTGAAGAATATGGCGTGGTGAAAGCCATCGAAAAAGACCAGGAAAATTACCATTTTACCCTGACCTGTTCATTTGTTGATGAGTTGAAAATTGATCAAAGCCTGTCACACAACGGGGTGTGCCTCACGGTTGTGAAAATTGATACTCAGGCCAAAACCTACACGGTGACGGCTATTAAGGAAACCCTGTTGAAAACCAACCTGGGCTACTGGGAAGTGGGATCGAAAGTGAACCTGGAGCGCAGCATGATGATGAACGGGCGCCTTGACGGGCACATTGTTCAGGGACATGTGGATCAAACGGCCACGTGCACCAAGGTTGAAGAAGCCGAAGGAAGCTGGTACTTTACTTTTGCCTACGAATTTGACAAAAGCAAGGCGCGGCAGGGATACATGACGGTGGAAAAAGGATCGGTAACGGTCAACGGGGTCAGCCTTACAGTGGTTAACTCAAAAGACAACTCGTTCCAGGTGGCCATTATTCCGTTTACCTATCAGGAAACCAACTTCCATACCTTTGAGGTGGGAACCGTGGTCAACCTCGAGTTCGACATCATTGGAAAATACCTGAGCAAACTGGCGACGTTCAAGTAAACGAAAGAAGCTGTCTAACAAGTCATTTATACAGAATAAACACAAAGACACTAAGCCACAAAGTATTAGTTATAAAATAAACTAATTCGTGCCTTGGTGGCTTCGTGTTTAAATTCGTTACTTACGGGACAGCCTCTCCTGTTTTTTATGCGTGGAACACCAGCAAAGGTGTTTTTAGGTGAAAAACCATTTTGCGTGCAATACTCGGGTTAAAGATCCGGGTAATCATATTGCGCTTGTGGGTGGTCAGCGATAAAATATCGATATCGCTTTCCTGGATATATTTCTCCAGGTCGGTCAGCACACCGTCGCCGGTAACCATGTGGCAAGTTACGGAATCTTCCGGGTAGCTTTTCTTCAGTACCTTGCTCATGCTTTTTAGCCGGGCGCGATTTAGCTCTTCGTTTTCGCGGTTGCCAATATGCAGGCAGGTTACCTCGGTATTAAACGGCTTCAGCAAACCCAACAGCTTGTCAATGGCTGTAAAGTCTTTTTCGTCGAAATTGGTGGCGTAAACCACTTTCTTAATGGACGACAAATTCAGCAGCGGTGCTTTCTCCGGAATAATCAAAACCGGTACTTTCGCTTTGTAAATCACACCGGCGGTGGTGCTGCCCATCACGGCATCCAGATCGTTCGACGGCCCTTTGATGCCCATCACAATCAAACGCGGAGGATGCAGTTCGGTGTAGGATAAAATATCTTCTTCGGGGTAGCCCATCTTCACAATTTGCTCCATCCGGATCGTTTTCCAGGCTTCTTGTCCAACCTGTTCCAGTAATTGTTTCTGAAAGCGATCAAACTCCTCGTTCACATAGTTTTCCCGTTCTTTCAGGTGCTCATAAAGCCCGGCATCAAAAGCCATCACATCCGAATACGGGATGGTGAAATAATCGGGCTGCGGAATTACGTGGTAGAAAACCAGGCTGGATTTCAGCTTCAGGGCAATTTCGAAAGCCATCACTGCTGCTTTCAATGAATAGCCGGAGAAATCGACCGGAATCAGGATGAAATTCTCTGATTTTTGATAGCTCATCTCCACTTTCCCCAACAGCTTATCCAATACCGGATAGGCTTTCTTGGCATCTTTGGCACTGATGCGCACTTTCACGCCTGTACCTACAGCTCCCTGAATGAGGTTAACATTTTCAAGCGAGCAGCTGATTCCTTTGGCTTCGAGCAAAGACCGCAGCAATTCGGCTTTATGATAAGGCAACAAGGCAATGGTTATAATTTTATCTTCCATGACAACTCGTTTTAGTGAACATTAGTCTCGTGCTATTTTTCGGGTTTCAGCAGTTTTTAGTTTCAAAATTAAGCTGAAATATTTGGAAAGTTACTTTTTAAAGATGAAAAAGAGAAGACTTGGAATAAATCCGTTATCCAAACAAATTCAAGGGTCTGCTGTTGTCTCTTCTGACATTAAAACGATAAATCTTGAGATGCAAAAGACAGCTTTGATAACAGGTGCTTCAAAAAGGATTGGCAAAGCGATTACTCAACATCTGGCCTCGCAGAGGTGGAATGTGGCCATTCATTGCAATACATCGGGCAGTGAAGCTGAAGAACTGAGGAAGGAGTTGACGCTTCAGTTTCCTTTCAGTCAGTTTGCTGTTTTTCGAGCCAACCTGATGGATGAAGCGCAGGTTCAGCTACTAATCCCGGCTGTGTTCAGGCAATTCGGGTCATTGGATTTGCTCGTCAATAATGCTTCTGTTTTTGAGCCATCGGGTTTGAAGGAAACTTCGTTCGAACTGCTTCAGCAACAAATGACCGTCAACTTTCAGGCGCCGTTTTTGCTTTGCCGCGACTTGGCTAACATTTGCGAAAAAAGCCTGATCATTAATTTTGTGGATACCCGGATTACCAACAATCGGTCGAACTTTGCGGCATATTCTATTTCGAAGAAAGCCCTTTGGGAACTGACAAAAATGGCGGCGCTCGAATTTGCCCCGAATATCCGGGTCAATGCCATTGCCCCAGGCGTGAGTTTGCCTCCCGTAAATAAGCATGAAAAGTACTTGTGGAATCTGGCGAAAGACATTCCGATGCAAAAGCCCGGAGGACTGGAGCCCATTCTCCGGAGCCTGGATTTTATTCTGGCAAACGATCATCTAACCGGACAGCTAATTTTTGCTGATGGCGGTGAGAACCTTGGAAAAAACTAGTAGTACATGGCACGAATACGCGTAAAAAACCTCCTGCTGCGAACCTTCATCGGATTCAATCCCGAAGAGCTGGTCAATAAACAAGATGTGGTGATCAACCTCGAAATTGAAATCAGCATTTCGGACGAAGCTTTGGAATCGGATGAACCTGATGGCATATACGATTACAAGAAGATTACAAAGCGGGTCATTTCGTATGTGCAAGACGGACGTTTTAAGTTGTTGGAAGTTTTGACAAAAAACCTGCTGAAAATGATTATGGAAGATGATCGGGTGCGTTGGGCTAAAGTTGAGGTGGATAAACCTCATGCGCTGCGGTTTGCCGAATCGGTCTCATTCGAAATGGAAGCGAAACGATGAACATCTGCATTGTTGGAATCGGATCAAATATTGAGGCGGAGAACTATATTGCCCAGGCCCTCGAATTGATTGGCAGGGATTGCATAATTCTGCAAACCTCAAAAATGATCAAAACCAAACCCATTGGTTATGCCGATCAAGATGATTTTACGAATGGAGCCGTAAAGATCGAAACAAATTGGAACAGACAGGAGTTAAATAGATACCTGAAAAGGATTGAAGACCAGCTCGGTCGTGATCGGACCCAAATTAAGTTTGGCCCCCGGACGATTGATTTGGATCTCATGATTTGGAACGGACAGGTTGTTGACAAAGATTATTATACCCGCGATTTTTTGCGTCAGTCGGCTGCTGAGCTCGGGTTTAAGGAATCAGGTTAAAAAATCGTTCATAAGGCAGCATCTGTCCAGTACAACAGGTTCTCCTTTCAAAATAAGATCATTAAATGTTTTATGAATTGATCGTTAGTCAGGGAAGTTATCCCATGCCCTATTTCCTGGCTTTTCTGATGCAGGCCTATCATGTTCATGGAAAATTCTCGAATCCGCTGAACTCGATTTTCGCGGATGAGTACGCCACCAAAATTCCCGACTTATTCAATGGAGTCAATACCGGAGGTGAAATCAATGCGCAACTCACAACCAACGTCACTGACTTGCTTCATCCGGATTTTTGTGCCGGTTACGAGTCTAATGCAACCTACCAACCCATGCAGGAAGCCTTGAGCGATAACAGTGTTGAAAGCTGATATATTTTAGGCTTTTTCCGGTTGAAAGACCGTACTTTTGTTGGTATGTCAACCATGAATGGACAAGACGCAAAATACAAATTCAAAAACATCAAAAATCGAGATGCTTTTCATTTCTCTGCAGTTTAAAACGGAGTGAGTAGTTCTACTTTGAAATTTAAAACGACAGAAGAAATGAATTTACCTTTTGCAGAAAATTATAAAATTAAAATGGTAGAGCCAATCTACCGAAGTACCCGCGAAGAACGCGAAAAATGGATCAATCAGGCCCATTACAATTTATTCAACTTAAAAAGCGAGCAGGTTTTTGTTGACTTGCTGACTGACAGCGGAACCGGAGCCATGAGCGACCGGCAGTGGGCTGCGTTGATGACCGGCGATGAAAGTTATGCCGGTTCGTCTTCTTTCTTTCACCTGAAGGATAAAGTGAAGGAAATTTTTGGGTTTGACTATTTTTTGCCGGTTCACCAGGGGCGGGCTGCCGAAAACGTGCTGTTTTCAGTTTTGGTGAAAGAAGGTCAGCTGGTGCCGGGCAATTCCCATTTTGATACCACCAAGGGACATATTGAATTTCGAAAAGCCAAAGCCATTGATTGTACCATTGATGAGGCGTTTGATACCAATGGTATGCACCCGTTTAAAGGCAATATAGACATCGGAAAGCTGAAGGCCGTTTTGGAAAAGCACCCCAAGGAGCAGGTGCCAATGATTATTGTTACGCTCACCTGCAACAGTTCGGGAGGGCAGCCCGTGTCGATGGCCAACTTGCGCGAAATACGCCAGGTGGCCGACCAATATCAAATTCCGGTGATCTTCGATTCGGCGCGCTTTGCCGAAAATGCCTGGTTTATCCAAAGTCGAGAACCGGGTTATCAGGATCGGTCGGTTCGCGAAATTGTAAGCGAAATGTACCAGTATGCTGATGGCATGACCATGAGCAGCAAAAAGGATGGCATTGTCAATATTGGCGGTATTTTGGCTATGCGAAGCAAAGCGTGGTACGAGCAGGCATCGGTTTTCAATATCTTGTTCGAAGGATTTGTCACCTATGGCGGAATGGCTGGGCGCGACATGAATGCTTTGGCCATTGGGCTCGATGAAGTGACCAGCGGCGCTTACCTGGAGAACCGGATTTGGCAGGTGCACTACCTGGGAAACAAGCTGATTGAATTGGGCATTCCGGTTCAACGACCGCTTGGAGGGCATGCCGTTTTTGTGGATGCCAAACGCTTTTTAAACCGGGTTCCAAAGGAAGAATTTGTGGCTCAAACTTTAGCCATTGAGCTTTACCTCGAAGCTGGCGTTCGCGGTGTTGAAGTGGGGACGCTTCTTGCCGACCGCGATCCGCAAACAAAAGAAAACAGGTATCCGAAGCTGGAGTTTTTGCGGCTGGCTATTCCGCGCCGCACCTACACCAACAACCACATGGATGTGGTGGTAGCAGGCCTGAAGAATATCTTTGACCGACGAGATTCGATTGCCCAAGGATTTAAGATTGTGGAAGAAGCACCCATCATGCGGCATTTTACCGTCAAGCTCGAGCGAAAATAATTGTTGAACGAGCGGGAATACACAGAAGATTTGTACTTTCAAAATTTAAAAGTAATGCCATGCTGAAGCCAGACTATCTAAAAAAAGGAGACCGGATTCGGGTTGTTTCGCCAGCCGGGAAAGTGGAAAAAAAGAAAATTCGTGCCGCAATGAACTTGTTTGAGCGGGCGGGTTTTGAGGTTGTTTGGGGCGACCATGTTTTTGATAATCACTTTCAATTTGCGGCAACCGACGAACATCGGCTGGATGATTTTCAGCAAGCACTGGACGATCCGGGATGCAAAGCCATTGTTTGTGCACGTGGCGGTTACGGCGCCATTCGCTTGCTTGATCAACTGGATCTTTCCGCCTTTGGCCGGCAGCCGAAATGGCTGGTTGGCTTCAGCGATATTACGGTCTTACATGCCCTTTTGCAGAACGGAGGTTTTTGCAGCATCCATGGCGCTATGCCGGGTTCTTATCTGAAAGATGACCAGCCGACCGAAAGTTTCAGCGAGCTGCTCAACGCACTGAACGGTGAATCGGGTCCGGTTGAGGTTCTACCCCATCAGTTTAACCGGCCGGGCAAAACCTCTGGAAAACTGGTGGGAGGAAACCTCTCGATGTTGTATAGCTTGATGGGAACGCCGCTCGAACCGGAAACCGATGGCAACATCCTGTTTATTGAAGATTTGGCAGAATACCTCTACCACCTCGACCGGATCATGCACAGCCTGAAACTGTCGGGAAAGCTCAAAAACCTGAAAGGCTTGGTGGTAGGTGGTTTTACCGACATGAAAGACAATGATGCTCCGTTTGGACAATCGGCCCTGGAAATCATTCGCGAGGCCGTAAAAGCATACGACTATCCGGTGTGTTTCGACTTTCCGGCCGGGCACATTGATCGCAATCTTCCCCTTGTTTTTGGGGCCAGGTATCGATTGGAAGTCCGTGAATCGACTGGTTCGACCTTACGTATGCTATAATTTCCCGAACCCCGAAAATGTCCGGTGCAGTTCAAACTTCAAACTTACTTTTTGCTGAAAAAACGGATGGTTTCGCGAATACCGTCTTCGTACGGTGTTGGTTCGTATTGAAAATAGTTGTTGAATTTTGTAGAATCAAAGTGGTAGTTCATCTCATTTTGGTAAAGCATTTCATCAAGTTCAGCGATGGTTTTATTAAAAAGTCCGGCCAGTTTGATCATCCATTTCTTCAGCACTGTGTAGCTGGCTGGCTGCCCCAGCTCAGCAGCAGCCAGGCGAATAAAGGTTTCGCCGTTTATTCCCGGGTTGCAAGTGGGTAAGTGCCAAATCTGGTTAAAAGCGTCGTCGCTGCCTGCCAATAAGTTTAATCCCCTGGCGCAGTCAATCGTGTAGGTGTATGAATGCAACAAGCCGGCATCAACCATCCATTGCGCTTTTTTCCCCTTCATTAACTTTTCCAGTGCCATTACATACGGCAGGCTGATTTGTGCGGCACGAGGGCCATAAAAATCGGCCGACCTTGCAATAATTGCCCGGATGTTCCCTTGCTTCATCTCCTCTTCAAGCTGCCTGGCAATGGCTGCTCTGACTTCTCCTTTTTTGCTGCACGGATTGTACGGTGTAGTTTCTGTCATCTTCTCATCAGTTTTTCCGTACATGTACACATTGTCGAAAAAGATGAGTTTGGCATTTACCTTTTTGCATGCGTCAATGGTGTTTTGCATGATCTTGGGCCATAGTTCTTTCCAGATTTTGGAGTCGTACGGGAGTCCGACACAGAGGTAAACAATATCCGAACCATCAACCGCCCGTAAGGTATCCTCGTAAGAACCCATGTTTGCTTTAACCGATTCGGTCGCTTCCGCCGCATATCCACTTCGTGAAGCAAGCCGCACTTGGTATCCGTGGCTGAGCAGCTCGTGTGTGAGGCAGTTTCCGATGGCTCCACCAGCTCCCAAAATGGTGTGTCTTGCTGATTTTTTGCTGGCTGTGTCTTGCTTTTTACTCATAAACTTGTTTTTTTCTGTAAATTAGGGGTAAGAATTTTCTGGCTCCGTTGGCATTAACTCAACGCGAATTAGATTGAACCTCAAATTTACAAATTTGTCCTTAGTGATCATTGTTTTAACATGCCTAATTGAACATTGTTTATGAGTTGTCAAAGAGAAACTGGAAATAAAGGAGAAGAAATCGCCCAGGAGCATTTGCGAACCCTCGGGTATGAAATTCTTGAAACAAACTGGCGGTCGAGCCATTACGAGATCGACATTATTGCAAGGGATCAGGATGAGTTGGTTATTGTAGAAGTAAAAGCACGTGGAAGTGATACGTATGAGCATCCTTCGGAATCCGTAAGCGACAAGAAAATCCGTTTCCTGATCAATGCTGCCGAGGCTTATATTTTTGAAACCGATAGCCACCTGGATACCCGGTTTGATGTGATCACCATTATTTTCTATGGACAAAATTTTGAGCTGGAGCATTTTAAAGATGCCTTTTATCCGACCGCCTGAAAACCCCATTTAATTCCTTATTTTTGAACCACAACATCACAATCATGAATATTGAAGAATTAAGAAGCTATTGCATCTCCAAAAAAGGAGTTAGCGAAGATTTTCCGTTTGACGAAACCACGCTGGTGTTTAAAGTGATGGGGAAAATGTTTGCTTTAACGGATTTGGAAGGAGAATTAAGCATCAATTTGAAGTGTGATCCGGAGAAGGCAGTGGAATTACGCGAGTTGTATTCCTGCGTTTTGCCTGGCTACCACATGAGTAAAAAGCACTGGAACACCATCCTGGTTGATGGCTCGGTGCCAGATCAATTGATCCGGCAATGGATTGACCATTCCTATGCGTTGGTTGTTGAAAAACTAACAAAAAAACAGAGAGACGAGTTAGCAACCCTTTAGAACCTGATGATGATGGAATTTGAATTGAAAACCGAATACATTGAACTGATTAAACTGTTGAAGTTGCTTCGGCTGGTTGAATCGGGCGGAATGGCCAAAATTGTGGTGGAGGATGGCTTTGTTAGCCTGAATGGTGAAACAGAATATCGCAAACGAGCCAAGTTAAGAAAAGGTGACCAGGTTGAATTTGAAGGGCAAACCATTGTGATAAAATGAGGAAGCCGGCGAAAACTCGCCGGCTTGGATTGTGATGCTTGTGCATTAGATATGCGGTAGGTAATTTATGAAACGGGTTTATATTGCAGTATAAACCCCAACTGTGCATTTCAAATTTCAACAAACCTAAGCGTAAAATCAAGCTTTTTGCAAAGCATTGTATGAACTGCACGTTTTGGGGTCAAAACAGGCCTATCTCTCAGACGAACGAACTTATATTGTTAGTTACGAGGGTTGAATAATCGTTCTTTTTTAGCAATTTTTAGAACTTTAAGCTCAGTCCAACCCCAAATAATTGTTTGAACTGAATCCGAGGACCACTTTTATTGCCATCAACAATATGAACATCGTCATCGTAAATCAGGTTGGTAATTAAATTGGCCGAAAGAAAATCATTGACTTTCATATTCACCAAAACATCCCAGTGGATGTCAATATTCTGTGGGGTGTCCAGGTAGTTTGAAAACAGGTCCAGCTTGGTTGCAAAGTCCACGTTTTTCACCACGGTGGTTTTAAACTGGCTTTTCAGAAAAGCACCGAGTTCGCTTCGGCTTTTCTTGCCCGGGTCAACTCCAAAGGCACCGGCGTCCGACAAGTCATCGTCGGTAACCACCGTCATCTTTCCTGTTAGCGGTGAAAGGAAAAGCGAAAACTTATCATTTGGCTTATAATCCATACCCAATGCCAGTGTAAAGTATCCCGGAGCCATAAGGGTTGAAATGGCATCATCGGTATTCGGATAATTATATCCGTTGGTCATCTGGGTTCTAAAATTGAATAAAGCGGTATAAAACAGTTTGCTTTCCAAGGTTGGTTTCAACCCAAATTTGGAGCTAAAGTCAATTTTATCATCGGTTTTTACAGTTTTATCATCTTCTTCTTTCATAAGGCCATAGCCCACGTCAAGCGTGTTTTCCCAACTTTTATTGTCTTCGGCATAATTGGCAAAAACATTGAATAGAAGCGTTCCTGATGCTGAACTTTTACCTCCTGCCGCCCAGTTTGTGAGCGAAACCTGCGAGAAATTAACCGAGATTGTGCCTCCTTTTTTCCATACTTTGGTCGTGTCACTTACTGTTTGGGAAAAGCCCATAGCAGGCACTATCAACAAAAAGATTAATAATCGTTTCATAAATCAAGGGGTTTATAATCGAATAAATACTATTGCTTTTGGATATGCAAGTCCATTTGAGGGAATGGAATATTCAGCCCGGCTTTCGGGAATGCTTTATAGACTTGTTCCGTAAAATCAAATTTGATTGCCCAATAATCTGCTGCCTGGGCCCATACCCGGACCGTAATATTTACCGAGCTGTCGGCCAGTTCGCTTAAAACAATAAACGGAGCCGGATCTTGAAGTATTCGTAAATCAGCTTCAATTATTTTTGTGATGACTGCTTTGGCCTGGTCGTAGTCATCGCCATAGGCAACGCCAAAAACAAAATCAACGCGACGTTGTGCTTCTGCCGAGTAATTTTTTACTGATCCGGTTGATAAGCTGCCATTGGGAATAATAATGGTGATATTATCCGGGGTTTTCAGAATGGTATTGAAGATTTGAATTTCGCTGACACTTCCGGCGTAACCTTGCGCCTCAATGTAGTCGCCCACTTTAAAGGGTTTAATGATGAGAATGATAACTCCTCCGGCAAAATTTTGCAAAGTGCCCGACAGGGCCAAACCGACAGCCAAACCGGCAGCACCCAAAATGGCAATAAATGAAGTCATTTCAATACCCATCATGCCAATGACTGAGACCACCAGCAAAATTTTTAGGGTAATCCCAATCATGCTTTTTAGAAAACCACGGAGCGAGAGATCGATGTTTTTACGATCCATCAGGCGCGAAAGCGCATTTGTCAGGATGTTGATAGCCCACAGACCAACTGCCAGCGTGATAAGCGCTGTAACTAATTTTATACCATAAAGGACAACCATTTCTGAAATCCAATTCGAGGCATCGTTTAAATATTCCATGATTTGAGTTTTAAAATTTTTATAAAAGAACATGAATGTATCGTACTTGTTCGAGAAAAATGAAGGATCAGTTCAAATTCTTGCGAATGATTAATCTATTTAGGCCTTTATTCGTCTGGAAATACAAAATAATCGATCCATAAAGAATGAACCTGCAAAACATGCTGATTCTGTTTTGTGGATACACTTCAGCGAACTATGTTGATAAACATCTTGATATTTTGCAGCGCATCGTTTATCTTGCTTTGCGATAATGTTTCAGGCCTGTCAACCCTGCCCTGAAACAAAAATTACAAACCAAAAATGTTAGTTTATGACACGTTTAAGAGAATCACGCAAGCGGGACTTTGTATCCTAATTTATACTCTTTTCCTGGGCATGGAGTAACCCGATCTGTTAGAGAATGTCTATAATGTTTTGAGGCATCATAGATATATTCTAAAAGATTCTTCTTCGGGAATGGGGTAGAATGCTTCGGGAATAGGGTAGAACGCTTCGGGAATAGGGTAGAATGCTTCGGGAGAAGGGTAGAACGCTTCGGGAGAAGGGTAGAATGCTTCGGGAATAGGGTAAAATGTTTCGGGTATAGGAGATTTTCTTTCGGGAATGATTTTAATTCGCTTAATTCAAAAAGATGAGCAAAAATAGAAAACCAAAAAAGAAGACCGCTCCAAATCAAAACGGGGGGTATAAGCAATTCTTAAGAGATATGCGGCAGATGCTTTCATTTGCCGGTCTTGACAAGAACTTCGAAAAGATGAATAGCCGGGATAAACGAAAGATGTACGAGCGGAACATCGGGATCCGTAACCCGGTAGCGGCCAACGAGTATGTTTCATCCAAAGAATTGAAATTGATTACCGGGAAAATGAAGGCGTACTATCGGTCCAGGGTTTTTGAGTTTAAGGATGAAAAGCTTTCTACCTATCATGCCATGTTGCTGTACAGTTATACTGAAATCAGGCACATGGAAGTAAAAAGGCTTGAAGCCGATGACAATCATCCGGACGTTTTGACTTACAAAAATCTTGCTGATAAAACGTTTCAAACATTTTTCACACGTTTTATTATCTCGTATTTTCGATTGCTCACACAGATGAGTAATCCCGATCAAAAATACTTTAGCGTGAACATTCATGCGGCGCCCGTCATCAAGTTTACGAAACGGCTGGATCTGGTCTCGGAGATTTATGGGGTACCCGCTCGTAAACACATGTTTGTGCTCAATGGACATAAACGCCCGGCTTTTCGTTTAGGGAAGCCAACGGCTGCAACCCCTGTCGAGTGGATTTCGCTTGATGCCTCGGTTTTGGGCAAAGCCTATTCGGGAACCCTGCCACAACTGGAAGTCTATATCCAGTCGCATGCGCTTCGACGTCTTCGCGAACGTGTGGATTTACTCGACCAGGATGCCATTAATTATGCCTTGTGGGAGAACACACACACCATAGCCAGGCTCGAACATTACAAGCGGTACCTATTACTTCCATTTAAGGTGCTCGATGTAAAAATTGGTTACCTGGTTGCCAATGTGGTGCAAAACAGAGTGCTGTTTCGCACGTTCTTGTTTATCACGCACAACTGCACCCCCGAAGGCGATCGCTTGCGAAATATAACGGGGTTGGAGAAGGATGACATGACCTACTGGCGGATTGACCGGCTAAGCACTTTTGTCAAGCTCGACGAAGAAAAATACCCAGATCTGATTCGTTTGTTCGACGAAGCCGGCCTGGGCAATCTGATGCAATTAAAAGAAAAGGATTTTGATATTGACTCCCTCCAGGAAGCCAACCTGAATGGCTTGGCCGAATACCTGAAGCGTGGGCAATCTTCGCCCGAAGTGGAGGCTGGACTTTTTCAGTGAAACGATTTAAAGGAATATAGAATTTAGAGATAACTGTATGTTTTTAATAGTTTCTGAGCTGATATCAATTTTTTTTGCAATACTACTCCATTCAGCAACCGCACTTCTTACTTCGTCAATTATTGCTTCACCATCTTTCAATCCAAAGTGGTTGGCTAATTTCAGAAGATGTTTTTTGCCTGGGTTTTGACTCTCACCTGCAACCATTGTGCTGTGAAATCCAAATGAAGAATAGGAAAAAGTAAGGTCATAAGCAGGTGCAAGTTGCCACTCTCCTTTTGAATTCATTAGAAAAGAAAAGTTTTTGCTATGGTCATCACGATTATGACTAAATACATTAAATGCAGCTAAGCGCAATACCTTTCTATATGCATCTACGTGTCTTTCCAGACGAAATGCGCAGTCCATTAAATGTCCATAATCCATTGTACTCACTCTAAAATTGTCATGCATTAGGCCAGAAGCAGTATGAACGTATAATCTTGTATTGCCTATCCTGTCAAATCTTTTGGTGCCGAAATAGTTTTTGCCGGATTTTCCTTCAAAGAGCTTACAATCACTCATTTCGATTCCCGCTTTTGTTGCCATTTTGTGATAAGCGTATTCAATTTTGGCAATCTCAGGGTTGTCGGATGATGATGGAAATTTAATTATCCAATGCTCAAATCCGCGAGGAAGCTCTTCTTCTCCATGAATTATTTCTTCATTCCCCGGATTGTAAGTAGCAAATATTTTAGGCCTGGCACCACCTGAGGAGCCTCCAAGTTCAAATAGCTCCTCAATAATTTCAGAACTGTTTCCCTGCAAAATTTGATTCATTTCCTTGGCAATTACATCTAATTCAATCAGGGATGAAAGCTTAGTGGTATCTTCAAACTCAGGCTGGTATATAAGCGCCCCCATTCCTCCTGAGCCAACAAAGGACAACCGGTCGAGAGGAGTAATTTTCGAAATGTCTATTCCTTTAGAACTTAAAGTCCTGTCCAATAGCAAGCGGCCCCAGCCATCGGGCAGCGAATCGTTAAAAACTCCAAACAGTCCATCAAAAGGTTCTTTTTGACATGTACTAATTTCATTATTAAAAGGAAGTTTTATGGGAGATAGATTCAAACCTGAAGATATGAAATCTGAGTTATACCGGAAGTATATCTTTTGTTCCGAGAGGATCAATTCTCCTACTTCATACTTTTGACCCTCAATATTAAGTGAAACCAATAGTTTATTTATCGTTTTCACGGCCTTTATTTATTGGTGAAAAGCTTTTCAACTTCATTTAAACCATCACCGGGTTGAAAGATTGTATCAAAATCTTTAAGTCGTCCACTTAAATGGGCAAGTTTAAGAAGAGCTTCCAGCGATATTTTACCTGTATTTTCAAAACGCTTCAGGCTACCCAATGAAACGCCTGAACGTTCAGCCATTTCTTTCTGCGAAAGGCGAAGCTTTTTGCGCAATAATTTATGTCTTTCAGCTAGCGTCCTACATACTTCTAAAGGAGTTGGTTCTAAAGAATACATTTGCATACGGTTAAAATATTAGCCAAATATAAAGAAAAGCAAGCAGAATAACTAAAATATTAGCTAATGACTAGGTAGTCCCACCGGCACAAATATCGAATCATTTTCTGGGGGATTTGGAGCGATTGGCGGCGCTTGTGAGTTGACTACAAGCAATATAAGTTTTATTCCATCATTCAAGCAAATCTAGGAGCGAAGAATGGTTAAAAGCTTTAAGCCTTTACTTGTGATTTTATATTTTTGATCCTGGTGGGTTGGTTTTTCAGGTATCGTTAATCCAATTACCTCAATTTTAAGTAATGGATCCAGGTATTTTTTACGATTGTCTGTATGGTTTTTCAGTCCAATGCTATTTAACAATGCAGCTCTCCTTAATGATTTAGCCACTAAATTTCCCAGTATAATTGTTGCTTTATCATTGATATTCTCGTATATGAAATTTAAAATTTCATTACGAGCTTGGTCGTTAGCTTGGTCGTTCCCTGCTTCAATTATATGATTGAAATCTTCTATACTATTGATATTTTGACGTATAGCTTGGTCGTTAGCCTGGCCGCTTTTTTCTTCTGCGGTTATTGTTTTTGAGGCATCAGAATGGGCGTAAATAACAGTCAGAAAATAGTTACAATCGCGATCTGTTTCAAACAAAGGCTTAGGGGAACCATTTCGTTCCAATGCGCCGTAAATTTTGGGAATACCTGTTCCCCTTCCTTCTGTTAGATGGAGTTCTTTCAGAAAATCACCAATACGCCTGTTCCGGTAGTCCCGCGCAATAATCCTTCGTTGTGAAGACAATATTTCTGCATTTACAGGCGGAATTGGCCCCGGAAAATTTAGTATTTCAATTTGATCGGGCCATATCTGTACTTCTATCGGTTTGTCTAACTCATAACTTTTGTGATAAACTGCATTTGAAAGGGCCTCTTCTATTGCCTCAAAAGGAAAGTTATAAAACCTGTTAGCCTCTGCCTGCCCTTGGATTTTCCTTACATGTTCAACAATAACCTGATCTTTTATAAAGTTAAGTGCATTTCGAAGTTGTTGATGTAACGGTCCTTTAAAATACTTTTCAGTATAATCATTCCCCGATTCATCCTTTCTTAATACAACTTCAATCCAGGCTCTGTTGAAAAATACTTCAGGGTGGATGGAGAAAAAAAAGCAGGCCGGCATTGACAGGCCTTAAATCTTCGTCAGAACCTTTTGCAATATGAAGCAAACGGCAAAGGTCATTAAATTGAATTTCAGTACTTTTTTCGAATAAGTCGCTCTTAATTTCCTGTAAGAAAGACCGAATTAACCCAAAGTCAAAATCTTTAACAGAGGTGCTGTTGTTTATCCGGTCATCAAATGGTATCCTGGCGGTCAATTCCTGTAACCTTCGTAAATTATCATCCACTGCAACAATGCTCCTACTCCCAAAACGAATATAATATTGCCAACGGGCGTTTTTCCCCAAGGTTGAAGGGGCAGAATAAGGCCGGATATCACCTGCAGGAACCCAAATAACCAGAATGTGTTTTTTCTGAAAATAATAAGGTTGGACGATCGGGATATAATGAGGCTTGATTAGATGACATAACTTAACCAGCTCTCCCTGTATGTTATCTAATTTGCCTGTATTCAATCCTTCCGGTGGTAAAATAGGACGGCCTTCATCTTCGGCTATTCCTACAATGACATAGCCACCTCCCCAGTTGTTAATATCATTCGCAAAGGCACAAATTGAATGAAGGATATCTTCCGGGTTCCATCCTTTTTTAAACTCCAGCCGGTCCCATTCAATAGCCTGGCCGTGGATTAATTCTTCTATGTTAATCGGTAGCCCCATTATAACAAAGATAGAATTTCCTATTGTGAATTGCTATCTAATAGTTTAGATTATTATGTGCTTTTAAAGCATTTGCACCTTACGGGAATCGAGTCTTAACTGACTGAAAATCAATGAGCATATATTTGCTTGAATGACCTAAAAAAAGGAGAGCCATTGATATTCAATAACTTTCCTTGTTTTGTAGTCCCACCGGGAATCGAACCCGGATCTACAGTTTAGGAAACTGCTATTCTATCCGTTGAACTATGGAACCAAAACTTTTGCTTTCTTACTCGTAGATGTGGGGGTTAAAAAGCTTTGCAAAAATAGGAAAAAGCAAGAGGATTCAAAAAAAAGAAATTTATCGACTGCAAAATTCCCGATTCCCCCCTAAATCCAAGCGTTGTTAACAAAGAGTTCACACGGATAATCCTTCCAAACATCATGAATGCAAGCTTTTTAGATTGATATTCCAATGTTTTTTCTTAGAACCGTTTTAAATTACTTATTTTTGATCATGCTTTCTTGCTGGTAAACCCGCATAACTCTACTTTTGTGGAACTTTATGAGAATCATTAATTTTTAAATAAAACGATTATCCTATGAGCAATTTTCTGACTTCTTCTATTGGGAAAAAGTTCTTGATGAGCATCTCCGGTTTATTCCTGATGATGTTTATTATCGTTCACCTTAGCATCAACTTGCTTTTGATTTTTGATGACAGCGGTGACCTGTTCAACCAGGGGGCTCACTTTATGGCTACCAACCCCGCCATTAAGATCATGGAGCCGGTACTTGCCCTGGGTTTTTTAGTACATATCATTTGGTCACTCATTGTTAGTTTTCAAAACCTGAAAGCACGGCCAATCGGATACAAAGAGTTAAACAATTCGAAATCGAGTAGCTGGGCCTCGCGCAATATGCTGGTTCTTGGTTCCTTAATTTTTGTTTTCCTGGTGATGCACATCATCCAGTTCTTCTGGAAGATTAAGGTCACCGGTGATCCGCTGCTGGCACATGTTGTGGTGGGAGGCGAAGAGATGGAAAACACCTACGCGTTGGTGTCCGGCTTGTTTAAAGCGAGCTTGATTTTTAGTCTGATTTATGTGGTGGGAGGAATCCTGCTTGGCCTGCACCTGGCTCACGGATTTTGGTCAGCCTTTCAAACCATTGGGTTTGCCAACAAAATCTGGCTGAAAAGATTACAATTCGTGGGGACAATCTTTGCGATCGTAATTGCCATCGGATTTTCCGTTATCCCTTTGTATTTCCAGATTAAGTTTTAATCGAAAAGAAAAGAAGTTATGAGCGTATTCAATTCAAAAATACCCGAAGGGCCATTGGCTCAGAAGTGGACAAACTATAAAGATCACCAAAAACTGGTGAACCCTTCCAACAAGCGTAAATTGGATGTGATTATCGTTGGCACCGGTTTGGCCGGAGCTTCGGCAGCAGCATCGCTTGGCGAAATGGGATTTAACGTAAAAAACTTTACCATTCAGGATTCGCCTCGTCGTGCGCACTCCATTGCCGCACAGGGAGGGATCAACGCTGCAAAGAACTACCCCAACGACGGCGACTCAGTTTACCGTCTGTTTTACGATACCATTAAAGGAGGCGATTACCGAGCCCGCGAAGCCAACGTTCATCGGCTGGCTGAAGTTAGCAATGCCATCATTGACCAATGTGTGGCTCAAGGTGTTCCTTTTGCCCGTGAATACGGTGGCTTGCTCGATAACCGTTCGTTTGGAGGAGCTCAGGTGAGCCGGACGTTTTATGCACGTGGGCAAACCGGACAGCAATTGTTGCTGGGCGCTTACCAAGCGTTGATGCGTCAGGTGAACGCCGGATCAGTAAAGATGTATACCCGCAACGAATTGGTGGAAATCGTTTTGGTTGATGGTAAAGCCCGCGGAATCATAACCCGCGACCTGGTAACCGGAAAGCTGGAACGTCACTTTGGGCATGCCGTTGTGCTGGCAACCGGAGGCTACGGAAATACCTTCTTTTTGTCGACCAACGCCATGGGATCGAATGGATCGGCTGCCGTAAAAGCCTTCCACAAAGGGGCCATGTTTGCCAATCCTTGTATGGCGCAGATTCACCCCACTTGCATTCCTGTTCATGGCGAGTCTCAAAGTAAACTGACCTTGATGTCGGAATCACTCCGAAATGACGGCCGGATTTGGGTGCCAGCGAAGAAAGAGGATGCAGAAGCCATTCGTGCCGGAAAATTAAAACCAACCGATATTGCTGAAGAAAATCGTGATTACTACCTGGAGCGTCGTTATCCGGCCTTCGGGAACTTAGTTCCGCGTGATGTTGCTTCACGGGCTGCTAAAGAGCGTTGCGATGCCGGCTTTGGAGTAGGAACTGGCCTGGCTGTTTACCTCGATTTCAAATCGGCCATCGACCGTTTGGGCAAAGATGTGATTGAAGCCCGTTACGGGAACCTCTTCCAGATGTATGAAAAAATTGTGGATGACAACCCCTACGAAACACCGATGATGATTTATCCGGCCATTCACTACACGATGGGTGGTATTTGGGTTGATTATGAATTGCAAACCAACATTCCTGGATTGTTTGCTGCCGGTGAGGCCAACTTCTCCGATCACGGAGCCAACCGCCTGGGTGCCTCGGCACTGATGCAGGGACTGGCTGACGGTTACTTTGTTTTGCCGTACACCATCCAGAATTACCTGGCCGATGATATTCGCACCCCGCGAATGACCACCGAAGAAAAGGAATTTGTGGAAGCCGAAAAAGCGGTGAAAGACCGCTTCGAAAAACTGCTAAGCATTCAGGGCAAACGCTCGGTAGATAGCATTCACAAAGAGCTTGGGCTGGTGATGTGGGATTTCGTTGGAATGGGCCGCAATGCCGAAGGGTTGAAGAAAGCGGTGAAACGAATTGCTGAAATCAAAAAAGAGTTCTGGACAAACGTCCGCATTCCCGGATCAAAAGAAGGAATGAATGTTGAATTGGAAAAAGCCAGCCGTTTAGCCGATTTTATTGAGATTGGCGCGTTGATGGCTCGTGATGCATTGGACCGTGAAGAATCCTGCGGAGGTCACTTCCGCGAGGAATACCAAACCGGCGAAGGTGAAGCCCTGCGTCAGGATGACAAATTCGCTTACGTTTCCTGCTGGGAATACAAAGGCGAAGATGCAGAGCCTGCACTTCACAAGGAAGAACTGGTTTATGAGTTTGTAGAAATGCTTCAACGTAATTACAAATAACGGCTTTTAAAAAGGAGATCAATCATGGAAAAAACAATAAATCTCACGCTTAAGGTTTGGCGTCAGAACGGTCCCAAAGAGAAAGGCCGTTTCGAAACCTACCAGGTAACCAATATTTCAACCGACAGCTCGTTCCTCGAGATGTTGGACATTCTGAACGAGCAGTTGGTCAACGAAAATAAAGAGCCCATTGCCTTTGACCACGATTGCCGCGAAGGCATCTGTGGCATGTGTTCGCTCTACATCAATGGCCGCCCACACGGGCCAGACGAGGACATTACCACTTGCCAGTTGCATATGCGCAAGTTTAAGGACGGTGAAACAATAACCATTGAACCCTGGCGTGCAGCGGCTTTCCCAATCATTAAAGACCTGATTGTGGACCGGACTGCTTTCGATAAGATCATTGCCGCTGGTGGCTACGTGTCGGTTAACACCGGCGGCGTGCCCGATGCCAATGCCATTCCAATCGCCCGGCCTGCCGCTGAAGAAGCAATGGATGCCGCTGCCTGTATTGGATGTGGAGCATGCGTTGCAGCTTGTAAAAACTCATCGGCTATGTTGTTCGTTTCGGCCAAAGTGAGCCAGTTGGCCCTGTTGCCACAAGGTAAGATTGAGGCGAAACGACGCGCCAAAGCCATGGTTTCGAAAATGGATGAGCTGGGCTTTGGAGGTTGTACCAATACGGGTGCCTGCGAAGTGGAATGCCCCAAGAGCATTTCCATTGCGCACATTTCTCGCCTAAACCGCGAATATTTGAAGGCGCGTTTATCGGAATAAAGAGGTAACAAACGATAAAACTAAAAGGCCCCGGCAGAAATGTCGGGGCCTTTGTTATATGCTGATGTTTGGTGTTTTCTTCCTTGTCTAAAAATCAATCTTGCCGGATTTGAAGCAGGTAGCGCGTCTTAAGCTTGGAAGCTCTGGTCTTTGGGTTTAGAAATTTCAGGGACAGGCTGGTCATGCTGTTATGCTGAAGGATTTGAACCGTGTCAACAGGAACCTGCATGTCGACCAGTTGCTGAACGCCTTCCGGATCAGTAAAGATCCAGTCATTTGCCGGAGGGTTGATTTGTTTGAATTCCTCAGGCGTAACGATGTAGCGGCCATAATTTTTCGAATACAGAAAGACTTCCCAATAGCGACTGTTTGGAGTGTACATATGAAGCTGTTCATCATCTTCGGCCAGTTTATTAAAAGTCCGGCAAGCCTCAAACCCCGATTGGTAGCTGGTTAAATTCGGCAGAATATGTGTCTTCAGGGTGAACAATAAGGCCGAAATGGCCAGTACCAGGTAGGTGAGTTGTTTGTTTAGGCTGTTTTTCCAGGTAAGTACATAAATAAAACCACCCAGCATTAAAGCAATACCTAACCAAATCCAGTTGTTGTGATTAGGAAAAACGAAAACCAAAAATACTCCGGATAGAAGGAAAAAGAGGATGCCCGAAATCAGGTTAATGGGGCCAATCACTTTCCGGAGTTTTGCAAATTGTGGCTGGTCGAAAATCAGTAAAGCCCATCGCGCAGCCAGGATGGAGATCAAGGGCAGGACGGGTAGCTCGTAGTGGGGATTTTTTGCCCGTGCAATGGAATTGACGATCAAGTAAACGAGGGTTCCTCCGAGTGTGTAAAGCTCATCGTCGCTGGTGAGCCGCCATTTTTTCTGCACGTTCTCCCGAATTTGCATGAACACTCCAACAAAGCTGAAAACAGCCCAGGGAGCAATCATATATAGGGTTGTATGAATATAGAAAAATGGATCGGTGTTCGTTCCTGCATAGCTACCGCTGATTCTCCCGACATTGTTTGTCCAGAAAAAGAATTTAATGCCCTCCAGCCCAAACTGGTACTGAAGTCCCCACAAGGCTGGTGCAATCATCAGCAGCACAATTGGAATAGCCAGAAGCCAGCGGTAATTAAAAATCGCTTTAACATTGCGGGTAAATAGCAGGTGAACACCCACTGCCGCCGCAATAATAAAAACGCCCACTGGTCCTTTGGTCAGCATGGCGACTCCCACAAAAAGGGTTCCCAGGTAGAAGTGGTAATCTCTCCGTAATTTTACCCAGGTTGCGTATTGCCAGATTGATAAGATGACGGGAACCACGAGCAGGGTGTCGGTATGAATATCGTTGTGAAAATGAGAATATCCCAGGCAAGTGGCCCACATGAAGGCCGCCAGGATCCCGGTTTTCCTGTTGTAAAATAAGTTGGCGAGTTTGAAGGTACCATAGATTCCGGCCAGCGAGATCAGCAACAGGGCAACTTTAAAACTGATCACCGAAACTCCGGTCACCCGGAAGACCAGGGCAGCAATCCAAAATAAAAGCGGAGGTTTTTGTCCATAAGGTTCGCCGCCAATGGTCATGTTGATCCAGTCCTGATTATCCAGAATCTCCCGCCCAACCTGGGCATATTTTGCGGCATTAATAACAATAGGAACAAATAGACCGGCAATCGTTACCAGTAAGTAGAGTATCAGACCCAATAAAAGCCAGTGTTTATTTTTCATATTGATTTGGAGTGACAAAACTTAATCTGGAAACGAAATAACAAAAAAGCATAATTCTCAATTCCAGAACGGTAAAAATACAAATATCATTTACTTGAGGAACCGCATTTAGGTGAAATTACCCATTGTTTTATAACATCGCTCGGGGGATATTTGATGGTACAAGAAAAGTCATAAAAATGATCCCAGCAAAACGTTTTAAATGGGATTTAAGTGGCGAAGCTGTATGCCGATCTGAAAAGATTACAAACAAAATGCAATTGGGTTTTCCATTAAACTGGTGGGAGGCAGGAAGCGAAGCCGTATTTTTATTTAAGTATTGTCCCTTCTAGTTGAGTTTTCGTCACGAGCGAATTGCAAGGCATTTCTTTCAATGATTTTATCCCTTTACCTAAAACTTTTCGTGGCAATGTGAATATGTTAAAGTTCCCTTGATCATTTTCATCGATCCATAAATTAGAGCGTTATGTCAGATTTAGCACCAATATGTCTTTTTACCTATAACAGGTTAGATGAAACTAAGAGAACGGTTGAGGCACTCCTTGAAAATTATTTGTCTTCCCAGAGTGAGTTATACCTATTTTCTGATGGGGCAAAAAATGAAAAGGATAAACTCAGGATTGAATCAGTAAGAACATATTTGAGAACAATTAGTGGTTTTAAATCCGTAATAATTTATGAGTCCTTGTCAAATAAGGGATTGGCCAATTCAATCATCGAAGGGGTAACCCGAGTTTTAAATAATCATAGCCGTGTGATTGTTTTGGAAGATGACTTAATTACGTCACCCAATTTTTTAAATTTCATGAATCAGGCCCTATCCTATTATAAGAACTCAAATGTTGTGCAGACAATTTGTGGTTTTTCCGTTGCTATTGAGAATATTCAGAATGATGTATATTTTCAACGCAGACCTTTTTCATGGGGATGGGCTACCTGGTCTGAATATTGGAATCGAGAGATCTTTGATAAAGACAAAATAGAAAAGGAATTGGAAATGGATGTAGCACTAATAGAGGATTTTAAGAAGGAATGTGGTGATAATATGGGAAAAATGTTGCTTGGATCGTTGGGGAATAAAAATAATTCCTGGTTTGTACTATGGGCATTTAATCAGTATTTTAATAAAAATTATTCCGTAATTCCAACAAAATCATTCATCCAAAATATAGGTTTTGGGGTAGATGGGACCCATTGTAAAGGAATTAATCCATATCGGTCAAATCTTGCCGACGCGAAAGAAACAGATTTTAAGCTGTATCCATTTGAAAAACCCGATAAAAAGTTAACGAAGCGCTTTCTGCGGTACTTTTCTTTAAAGCATAAGATTTATGTTCGGATTCAGTTGCTGAAAAATAGAGAAGGACGGTCTTTGTTGATTGAAGAATTCAAACAAAGATTAAATTAAGAAATGGGATGTAAGTAGTGCGAATAATTTAGTGTCATGTTTCGAGTCTTTAACAATCTGTGATAAAAGCGAAACCGAAAATATCAAATAGATCCGTGACCTTATTGTTCCGCAATCTTGGATTTCTGCAATCAAATATCGCAGCAACCTAATGTTCAGATATTGTAAGATAAGTTCTCCTGACGCATTTAGTTTTAAACATCGTTAGATCCTAACGTTTAATCTTCATTGGCATCTTTGATGTTTCGACTCACAAAAATTGGGTCGCAAAAATATTTTAATTAGTTGAATCTATGATAATGCCCCTACTCCAGAAAAAAGAAAAGCTTGTTTATGTTTGTATGAGTGCCGATCTGATTCACCCGGGGCATTTAAATGTCATTAAAGAAGCATCAAAGCTTGGGCGGGTGATGATTGGATTATTAACGGATAAAGCAATTGCCAGTTATAAAAGTATCCCGTTTCTTGAATACGAACAACGTAAAGAGATCGCAGAAAATATTCGGGGGGTTGATCAAGTTGTCGAACAGAATACCTTGGAACATACCGCAAATCTGAATAAATACAGACCAGATATTGTGGTACACGGGGATGATTGGCAAAATGGTTCTCAAAAAGAAGAAAGAACGCGTGTTCAAACTACAATTGCAGAATGGGGAGGGGTCATTCATGAGATTCCTTATACAGAGGGAATATCAAGTACTCAGCTATACAATATATTGAAAGAGATTGGTACCACCCCCGAAATCAGACAAAAAAGGTTGAAGCGACTAATCAGATCAAAAGGTATGATCAGGGCAATTGAAGCACACAGTGGTCTGACCGGATTATTAGTTGAACATGCCGCAGTACATATTGCAGGAGGTAAAAGAGAGTTTGATGCCATGTGGGTCAGCAGTCTTACCGACTCAACTGCCAAAGGCAAGCCGGATATCGAAGCCGTTGATTTGACTTCAAGGTTGACGAATGTTAATGACTTGCTGGAAATAACAACCAAACCAATCATATATGACGGAGATACCGGTGGCAAAATTGAACACTTTGTTTTTACCGTGAGAACATTGGAGCGATTGGGTGTCTCTGCTATTATCATTGAGGACAAAATAGGACTTAAAAAGAATTCCTTGTTTGGCACCGAAGTAGAACAAAATCAGGATAAAATTCCCTCTTTTTGCAATAAAATTATTGCAGGTAAAGAGGCACAAGTGTCGAATGATTTTATGATTATTGCGAGAATTGAAAGCTTGATTCTTAAAGCAGGCATGGATGATGCTATTAGAAGAGCAAAGGCCTATATCGGTGCGGGGGTTGATGGCATTATGATTCATTCACGGGAAAAAACACCGGATGAAATTTTCGAATTTTGTCGATTATATAAGAAACTTTCAAAAAAAGTTCCACTTGTTGTCGTTCCTTCCAGTTTTGATAAAGTTACTGAGGACGAACTTGAAAAACATGGCGTGAATGTGGTAATTTATGCCAATCAATTGATTCGTAGTGCATATCCTTCCATGCTATATGCTGCAAAAGGAATTTTGTCAGATGGGATTGCAAAAAGACAAGAAACAGACATTCGTAATATACAAGATTATATTCGGGGGCATAACCATATTTCTGAATATTAAAGATTTAAAATAGTTACAACCGATTATGGAAAGTGTAGAAAAAAATAATGAGATGGTTTATGTATGCATGGCAGCTGACTTAATTCATACTGGCCATTTAAATATTATCAAAGAGGCTGCAAAATTGGGTAAAGTTACCATTGGATTGTTAACAGACAGTGCCGTGGCTTCCTATAAAAGATTGCCCCATCTTAATTATGAACAGCGTAAGGCCGTTGTTGAAAATTTGAAGGATGTTCACCAGGTAGTCTTGCAGGACGTATTGGATTACCGGCCGAATTTACGAAAATATAAGCCGGCTTATGTTGTGCATGGAGACGACTGGAAAGAAGGTGTCCTTCAAAAAACAAGAAATCAAGTCATTGATGTATTGAAGGAATGGGATGGAGCTCTTGTTGAAATTGCCTATACAAAGGGAGTTTCTTCAACGATTCTGAACAAAGGGGTCAAAGAATCGGGTACGACACCCGATCAACGATTAAAACAGTTCAGACGATTGCTGTCGGCTAAAAAACTGGTTAGAGTAATTGAGGCTCACAATGGTTTGACGGGCCTGATTGTAGAAAATACTCTGGTTGAAAGCCCTGATGAAAAGAAGGTATTTGATGCCATGTGGAGCAGTAGTCTTTTGGATTGTACCATTAAAGGTCGACCGAACTTTGAACCTTTGGAGATTACATCCAGGGTGAATAATATCAATGACCTGATGGAAGTAACTACGAAACCAATTATTTTTGACGGTGATACCGGTGGAAAACCTGACCATTTTGCATTTATGATCCGCACGTTGGAAAGACTGGGTGTATCTGTCGTAACGGTGAAAGAAAATCGCATTCAATTAACGGAATCAAAACAAGCTTCGGAGAATGAGCTTCGGAGTTTCCAAAAGCTAGTTGAAAACATTACTTCGGCTAAACACGCCAGGATCAATGAGAATTTTATGATCGTCACAAAATTGGATTTGATCAACAATCCGGTTGACCCTGAAATGGCTGTCAAGAAAGTAGTACAATACATTGAAGCAGGAGCTGATGGTATTCTAATAGCTGTCAATTCAGATAGCTGTGATAAACTCGAAGTCATTTGTAAATCTTTGAAAAGACTTTCGGATAAAGTTCCCTTATTTGTTGAGTTATCATCCTGTTCCAGGTTTCACGAAGATGAATTAATTGATCTGGGAGTCAATGTTGTCATTTATGCGGATCAATTGATTAGTAGTGCTTTTCCTGCGATGGTAAAAGCAGCAGAGTCAATACTTGAAAATAAAAGGGCTTATGAAGCCAGAGAGATGATGATGTCGATAGGCGAGATTATTAATCTGATTCCAGGCAGCCGATAATCGCATCAGTATATTGTGCTGTGAGGTATTTCATTTGAATACATTAAGATTGAAGCATCCAAACAAACCATCTATGATTAACCCCAAAGATCTTTTTGACGAATTTGCACGTGTCGGCGTTGAATTTTATACAGGGGTGCCCGATTCCCTTTTAAAGGACTTTTGTGCTTTTGTTACTGACCAGACAACTTCTGGAGAGCATATCATTGCGACCAATGAAGGAGGCGCAATTGCGCTCGCTGCCGGATATCATTTAGCTACAAATAAAACGCCCTTAATATACTTCCAAAATTCAGGATTGGGAAATGCAACAAATCCATTGCTTTCGCTCGCTTCCAAAGGAGTTTATAGTATTCCTATGATTTTATTGATTGGATGGCGAGGTGAACCCAATAGTAAGGATGAGCCACAACATTTGGTTCAAGGCGAAATTCAAAATGACTTACTGAAAGCGATGAAAATCCCGTATTGGATTTTAGATGGAGATGAGCAAAATCTTTCTTCTTTTGTACACGAAGTCGTATCAACGGCAAGAAACGAAAGTAAACCTGTAGCTATCGTTGTCAGAAAAAATGCATTCCACCCGTATGATTTAAAAGAGGAAATTGGTGAATATGAAATGACGCGGGAAGAGGCGTTAACCGAGGTTCTGAAACAACTGGATGAAAATGACATCGTGATTTCAACGACAGGTAAACTTTCCAGGGAACTGTATGAGTACCGGATCAAAAACAATCAAAATACGCAAGGTGATTTTTTAACGGTAGGCTCCATGGGGCACGCTTCACAGATTGCCTTGGGTATTGCTTTAAATAGCTCAAAAAAAGTATATTGTTTGGATGGTGATGGAGCAGCATTAATGCATCTTGGTTCTTTTGCCATCATTGGAGAAAGTAATGCGGCAAACCTCACTCATCTGGTGTTCAATAACGGATCGCATGAATCTGTGGGAGGGCAACCGACACTGGGATTTAAAGTTGATTTTAAAAAAATAGCTGCATCGTGTGGTTACAAAAATGTCACTTCAATAAATTCAAGAAAAGAGATCGGAACGAAATTGAAACAGCTGGAGAATAGTTTCGGGCCTAATTTTATCGAAATAAGAGTAAACAAGGGATCAAGGTTGAATCTCTCGAGACCTAAAGATACCCCCGAGACTAACAAAGTTGGGTTTATGAAGAAATTGGCTTCTTCCTAATGTTTTAGAACATAAATATTGCTCCCTGGTGTTTTAAATGTTACTTTTTGGATGTTTAAGAGTGCTCGTATGGGAAAAGTTAATGAAAGTAAGTAAATTTATCGATTGCTTTATTATTTTACGATTATCCTGACTGAGTATAAAATACGAGAAATATGACTTCAGATTTAAAAGAAATGACCGCTAAAAAATATGTAATTATTGGAGGAAAAAGGTTCTACTACGATGAAATCCTTCTGGAACATGGAAGAAAACGAATTGATCGTATAATAGCGAAAGAGAACCTGGAAATTTTTCATAAAGTCATTGAAAAATCCGATGTTAACTACGGCCTTTTTTTCGGCACATTACTGGGTGCTGTTCGTGAGGGTAATTTTATTGCACATGATGAGGATACGGATATCTATGTTTTCGAAGAAGAGAAAGATAAAGTAAAAGCACTGCTGCCTGCTTTCAGGAAAGCTGGCTTGGAATTAGTTCGGCTCGAACCATATATGATCTCTCTCATGCGTAAGGATGAGTATATAGACCTCTACTTTTTTAAAGAAATTAAACACCCACTGGGTAAGCGTACGCGCAAAAATCATTACCAATGGGAGTTTGATGCTGAACCCTTGGAGAACCCGGAAAAATTTGAATTTTTAGGCATGTCATTTCCGGTACCTGAAAACCCGGAACACATGCTGGAAGTCATTTATGGGAAAACATGGCGGACTCCTATTGAAAACTACAATGCTCCCAAAAATACGGTTGTTGGCCGGATTTCTAATATGGCTCCCTATTTTAAAAAATTTCCCTTTTATCATGTTATTGAAGGTTTTTTAAAGAAATTGGGATCAACACAGAGTGCAGAATAGTATGACAATTTTTTGATCTTATACGGTTTAGAACTGTAACTCATTTCGAGCAAACTTAAAATTTACTTGGTAATAAATTAGACGACGCTGTCGTGAGAGTAAAGTTTTTAGGTGAAATTACCCATTGTTTTATGCGTAATCTGGTTGAATATTTGAACGAATGAATAGGGCTATTAGAGGACTGCTAAATGACAAATTGTTATTCATGCGGCTTCTGAATAATATCTGAATGTACCCAAAAAATTAGAACTGGGAGGCAAGAAGCGAAGCTGTATAAATTGCCGATAAATTATTCGTTAAATAATAATTGATAGCCTTCTTTAAGTTTACTTTTCTATTTGAAATACACTTTCAAATCTCATTTTTTTTTAACTATCAGTGGCTGTTTAAATAAGGATGAAAAGAGGTTTATTCTTGATCTCAAGTGCTTGTCAGATGCTGAAAATGGTCAAGTGGCCGGAATAATTTCCCAAAAAATTTTAAAAAAAAACAAAAATCGAGGAAATGGAATTTAGAAAGTCGCTTCAATTACAAAGGAAGTTTAATGAGCTGATTCCGGGAGGTAGTCATACTTATGCAAAAGGCGATGATCAATTTCCCGAGTTCATGCCTGCTTATATAGAACACGGAAAAGGATGTCATGTTTGGGATATTGACGGGAATGAGTTCATCGAATATGGCATGGGGCTAAGAAGTGTGACTTTAGGACATAACTTCGATTTAGTGGTTCAGGCAGCTTATAACCAGATGCAAAAAGGGAATAATTTTAGTAGGCCTGCTAAAATTGAGTTGGAATGTGCCGAACTGTTCTTAGATATGATCGAAGGTGCTGAGATGGTAAAATTCTGTAAAAATGGGTCAGATGCAACCAATGGGGCGATTAAACTAGCACGGGCATACACCGGTAGGGAGATGGTGGGAATTTGTTCAGACCATCCTTTTTTCTCTGTTGATGATTGGTTTATCAGCACCACACCGATGGATTCCGGTATTCCAAAAATCCATAAAAGTATGTTTGCTCTTTTCTCATATAATGATTTGAAGAGCATTGAAGATATGTTTACACAATATCCGAATCAAATCGCTTGCATCATTCTGGAGCCAGAGAAATATGATCCACCCAAAGATGATTTTCTGAACAAGGCAAAGGAACTGTGCCATAAAAATGGGGCCTTGTTTATTTTGGATGAAATGATTACCGGATTCAGATGGGATAATGGAGGAGCCCAAAAAGTTTATCATGTTGATCCTGATCTAAGTGTTTTTGGAAAGGCATTGGGAAATGGATTTGCGATAGCAGCTCTTGCAGGGAAAAAGGAGTTTATGGAGTTGGGCGGTTTGCTGCACAAGAAAGAAAGGGTGTTTCTTCTCTCGACCACTCATGGTGCGGAGGGGCATGCCCTGGCAGCTGCTATGGCAACAATGAAGTTTTATCAGGATCATGATGTGATCGGCGCGTTGGATCGACAAGGAAGAAAGCTGAAAGAAGGGGTGAATAAAGCTTCCCGTGCGCTAGGTATTGAAAACAAAATTTCAATAATCGGCCCCAATTGCTGTTCGGTATTCACCACGAAAGACTTTGATGGAAGCCCATCCCAGCCATTTAGGACCTTGTTTATTCAAGAACTGATGAAACGTGGATTACTGATGAGTTCAAGCATTGTTTCCTACTCTCACTCGGATAAAGATATTTCGGACACCGTTGAGAAAATGTATGATGCAATGGTTATTTATAAAAAAGCGTTGGAAGAGGGGATCGAAAAATACTTGGTGGGTAGGGCAGTTGCTCCTGTGTGGAGAAAGTATAATTAATAATTTCTATAAAAAATATTTATGGGTGCAGCTAACAGAGTAGCAGTCAATACGGGCATTCTTTATGCCAGGATGGCAATCACTGTTTTTATTTCTCTTTATGCAACAAGACTTGTACTAGCGGCACTCGGGGCTGAAGATTATGGAATTTTTAACGTGGTGGGGGGGGCCATTGTAATGCTAACGTTTCTTAATAATGCGATGGCATCCGCTTCCCAGCGTTTTATGTCTTATGCTCATGGAGAGGGAGATGAAGGCAAGCAAAAGAAGATATTTAATGTTAGTGTTATTGTTCACTTTGTTATCGGCATCTTTCTTGTTGCCATAATGGAGATTGTTGGTTACTTTCTTTTTAAAGGGGTTTTAAAAATTGATGTGGAGCGTATTGCAGTTGCAAAACTGATCTATCATTTTTTGGTAGTCAGCACTTTTACTTCAGTTATATCGGTTCCATATAATGCAGTTCTTAATGCTCATGAAAATATGCTTTTTGTGGCCATTCTTGGGGTAATAGAATCACTGTTAAAATTGTCCATTGCATTTTATGTAACCTATACAGGTTTTGATAAATTGGCGAGTTATGGATTTTTGATGGCAATGTTAACAATTCTTTTGCTATTAATTGGGGGTTTTTACTGTCATAAAAAATATGATGAAGTCGAAATAAATATCATAAAATACTACGACAAACCTCTTTTAAAGGAAATGACTGGATTTGCTGGCTGGTCATTACTAGGATCATCCAGTAGTATGATAGCCAATTACGGTCAAGGAATTGTGATTAATATGTTCTTTGGAACTGTGATTAATGCTGCTCAAGGTGTCGCTGCTCAAGTTAGTGGCCAATTGGGAGCATTTGCAACGACGATGATGAAAGCTCTAAATCCAATAATAGCCAAAAGTGAAGGGGCTGGCAATCGTTCAATGATGCTTCGGGCGTCTGTAATTGGGGGTAAAGTTTCCTTTTTCTTGTTAATGTTTTTTTATGTGCCAGTTTTAGTTGAAATGCCCTTAATTTTTAATTTTTGGCTAAAAAATGTACCTGAATTTACGGTAGTTTTCTGTCGTTTATTGCTCACTCGAAACTTAATTGAACAACTTTTTTTGACATTATCATCTTCCATTGCAGCAGTTGGCAATATTAAAAAATATCAGATTTTTTCTTCTATTTTGAACTTTTTGCCATTACCTGTTAGCTATGTATTGTTTGTTTATGGATTTCCACCATATTTTCTTTATATAGTATTCATCGTATATGCAGTATTAAAGGGTGGTGTTGTACTATACTTTTCAAAAAGGGATTGTGGGTTGGACGTACTGTCTTTTGCAAAACATTCAATTTTAAGAGCTACATTGTCTTTTAGTTTCACAATAGCGTTGGCATCGTTGCCTGTGGCATTTATGAATGAGGGATTTATGCGTCTTTTGTGTGTTTTCGTAGTTAGTTTTATTGCATATCTGATATTTGTAGCATTCATCGGATTTAGAGGAGATGAGCGTAAAATTTTTACTAGAATGATAAATGAAGTATTAGGGAGAGTGCTAATAATTGTTAGGAAATGGTTGGTTATGTAGTTGAGAGTTAGAATTTGTGCGTATTCATGTTTTTCTTAGGGATAAACATGGGAAGCTCTGTGCCAGAAGAGTTCAACCATTTTATTTATTTGAAAAGTCATCTGTAATAAAAACCAAAAAATATGAAAAGTGCGCATTTGTGTCCAACTATATTTATAAGTTCGGCAGATTCGTATTCAGACTTATGGCCAATTTTTTTTGATATGTTCTATAAATATTGGCCAAATTTTAGAGGGGAGATATTTTTAAATACAGAAATGAAGAATTATAAGCACCACTCATTAAATGTTACTTGCACACAGGTTGGAAAGCAAGACCATTTTGGCAGTACATTTAGGGCAGGGCTGGATCAAATAAAATCGGACTCTGTATTGTTGATAATGATTGATTATATTTTCATGGGCAAAGTAGATGTTGAAAAGATTGAAGAATACTACAGTTTTTTTAAATCAAATGAATTGGATTCACTTTGTCTTGTCCATCAAAATTACCGGTTGACAAGCCGAATGGATAGCAACAAAGATATTGACTATGTTGCTCCCCCTTCCGTGGACATGTTCTCGTATCAGATTGCATTTTGGAAAAAATGCATACTTTACGAAATGGCTTTACCTCACGAAAATCCTTGGGCTTCTGAGTGGTATGGTACTCGTAGAGCAAATAAAATCAAGATTAAACTTGCTTGCCTGTCTAAAGGAGTCAAGCCACCAATTCCTTATGATCTAGCGGGATGTCTGCATAAAGGGAAATGGCTTGAAAACGCGATTGCCCATTTGAAGAGTATCAACTACTATGTCAATTTTAGAGAAAGAGGTTACTTTATCAAACAACCACAAACGATGAGAGTTCGAATGAAAATTAAATGGATGCTTATAAGTAGTGGTCTGCATGGTAGTTATTGGGATTTTATTAAAAGATAGAATTCACACGGTAAAAATGAAAATATCTGAAATTATTGTCAAGTCAAGGCGTCGCCTGTGGCATCTTCTTGTTCATTACACACGTTATAAGAAGATTTACACATACCTTTATTGTTCTTATTGGCATTTTTTATTTTGTATGAATAGAGCACAAGTTGATAATACTACGAACTATTACTCTGCTCGTCCTAACCCTGGTGCAGGTATCGGCCACCAATTAGCTAACTGGATAGCCGGCTACTGGTTTGCTGGGCAATTTGGGTTAACCTTTGCTCATATTCCATTTGCGTCAGAGAAATGGGAATATTTTCTAGGATTTGGAGAAAATGAATTATTGTATAAAAAGCTAATTCATGATGAAGGTTACAAGAAAGTCAAATTGCCACTTTTTAATGAATCAAATCCAAAAGAAATTGAGCTAATAAAACAAATTATTAGTTCATATAAAAAGAAAAAGGTTGTCTTTATATGCGAACAGGATCAGTTTTATAGAGATCAATTTGGCGTGATTAATGAAATTAAACAAAAATTTTATAATGCTGCGGCAAGACGGCAAGATAAACTAATTTATTCGAAAGAGAATTTTAATATTGCAATTCACGTGCGGAGGGGGGATATTATGTCAGACGCTTCGAATCCTTTACTTACAAAGCGGTACCTAAACAATAGTTATTATGAAAATGTACTAGCGAAGGTTGTTTCTAACTTTAATAAAAGCAAGCCCCTACAAATCTATTTTTTTTCACAGGGGAAACCAGAGGACTATCCCGAGTTTGCTCACTATAAGAATCTGCACTGGTGCCTAGATATGACTGCTCAGGATTCTTTCCTACACATGATCTATGCTGATTTATTGATCACAAGTAAAAGCTCTTTTTCTTATAAACCTGCATTGCTAAATAATGGAATCAAAGTCTGCCCAAAGGATTTCTGGCACAATTATCCTGAATCCGATGATTGGATTTTGGTCGGTAATGATGGTTCATTTGATTCAAATAAATTAGGAAGCATCAGTACTGCAAAATAAGGAAACGGAGATTGGAGCTGTAATATCAGGACTCATGTCCATTCAATGGGAATAAAAGTAAATACAGAATCAGTGAATTTGAAATAGATTCCAAAATAATCAATCTAAGAGTTGGTTACAAGTATAATAAGAACAACTTGTGTTATCTGGATTCTGTCATAAAGTTAGATTTAACGAAGGGGAAATTAGAACATGTAAATATACATGGGAGAAGCGATAGATTCGTCAAAAATACTATTGGGATCTATCATTGGCAAATAGAATAAGATTTAAGAAGATAGAAAATGACCGCTTAATAATTTCAAAGATGAACAAACAAACACTCTTTACTCTAAAAGCATTAAGGAAGACTTATACTAATATATTTGGTGGAAAGTCTGCTGAAAAACCTGAGTGTGACCGGGATCCTGAATCTGCATCGCGAAAAATATATGAGCTTTTAATCAAAGACAAGCCTTGCATGATAGCACGTTTTGGCGCATTTGAACTTAGCATCGTCGTTAATTTTTCAGAAGTGAGTGAATCCAACAACAGTATTTTCAAATATATAAAAGGGGATACATTGCTATAGTGGTGGGATAAGAAATTAGTCCAATCGATGAAATACCAATGCTGGTTTTCCTCCAACTAAAGAAAAAATTGTGCAATTTGTTGAATTGATGGTCAAGGATACTCCAGAGGTAGATATTTTGGGTTCATGATTGGAAAATGAAAGCTTGTTTGACGGAGAAGTCAATAATGCGGGAGAAGTGAGGTTATCCTTATTGGATCTCTACTGATCTGCAGAGGCATGAACCAAATCCTTGCAAGGTTTGTGTTGGTTTTGAGTGGTTTTGATCTTGAGGGAAGAATGATTTTGGGAGAGACCGCAGACTATGTACAAAGAATAGAAGACCCATTGACTGGGGTGAGACATGTAGAAAATTGGAAAGTAGAAGACGTGAAGCAACATCTTCAATTAAATAATCGGTTAACAATGAACAACACAGTTATTTTTAGTTTGAAGGTTCTGCGAGGAATCTGTGCACAAAGCTTTTTGAAAAAGCCCTTAACAAAACCTGATTGCCTTCGTGATCCAGACGCTGTTGCAGCAATAATCGCAAAAAAATTGGAGGATGAAAAACCTGCTATGATCGCAAGATTTGGAGCGAATGAATTATCTTCTTTGGTAAACTATTTGGGGGTGAAGATAAGACCTAGGAACTCTTTAGCCTATATATTAGGAACCTCGCCTCCCTGGTGGTGGAACGAAAAAACGATTCAACTTTTGCATACGGGAGCCGGGTTTTTCCCTCCGAAAGAGGATAAAGTTGAACAATTTTGCGAGTTGATGCTGGACGATCTACCCTTGGTTGATATTCTTGGATGCTGGCTTCCAAATGAAAGATATTTTGAAGTAGAATTAGAGCGTGCAGAAAAAGTCCACTTGCTTGCATTTGATCCCTTTTGGGCAAGTAACCCATGGACAAGAGCCTTGAAAGGAAAGAAAGTTTTGGTGGTACACCCCTTTTCCGATACGATTACAAAGCAATATAGAAAGCGAGAACACTTGTTTGAGAATGATCTGTTACCGGAATTCGAGCTGAAAACAATCAAAGCGGTGCAAAGTATCGCGGGAGAGAAAACTCCATTTGCTGATTGGTTTGAAGCTCTGGACTATATGAAAAGCGAAATCAACAAGACGGATTATGATATTTGTTTAATTGGGGCAGGTGCCTATGGTTTCCCTTTGGCGGCCCATGTTAAACGCATGGGAAAGAAAAGTATCCATATTGGAGGTAGTCTGCAATTGTTGTTTGGCATTAGAGGAAAACGTTGGGAGAGCCCAGATTATCACCGTAATAACTATCCTGGGCTTATCAATAAGTATTGGGTGAGTCCGAGTGAGCAAGAAAAGCCAACCAATGCAAATAAAGTAGAGGACGGTTGTTATTGGTAAGCTTATTGGACGAGTTAGAATTCGTTTTCTGATTGATTTATCAATTTTTACGAACTGTGACTGCTTTTCTTTACCTAATGGAACTGCTACAAAAGATTTGTATGGCTTGAGTATTTGTAATTATATTATGAGGCCACCTTCTACTTTCTCTGGTTGGGCTTCATATTAGGGAAACGTCCCTTCATATTTTGTAAAGGACCCAAATTCTGAAATGTCTTTAACAGAGTTTAAAAATATCTTAGAGATTTGGAAATGAAGCTCTATTTTAATGTTGGATTTCAAATCTCAGTTACCCCCAGAGTTTAATGGCGCCATATTTTGAGCAATGCCGCACAGATTTGCTTTCTAGCCAAATTAACAATCTTTTAATATGGTAAAAAAAATATATAAGAGGCTTCGAAATGAATTGAACTTGTTGTTCATGTTCGTCACTATTGTCTTTAAATTGCTTTGGAATAAGCAAAAGACCATTTATTTATTTGGATGTCCAATTCATTCTAATTTGGGAGATCAGGCTCAAACCTACTGTATCGAAAAGTGGTTTGAAAATAATTATCATGATTATCGTGTAATCGAATTTAACTGGACAGTTTCTACACAATTTGTATTAAATCTATTAAAAAGAACAATTAAGAATGAAGATTTAATTTTTGGGCATAGTGGATATTTCTTTTTTGAGCCTCATCGTGAACTTCCGATATTTAGAAAAATTGCGGAGTTGTTTCCCTATCAGAAGATTGTAATACTCCCACAGACTATAAATTTGACTGATCCAAAAGTGCTTACGGAAACATCTATTGCTCTTAATTCTCATCCAAATCTAACCTTGCTATGCCGAGACGAAATATCCTATGCGAAAGCTGAAATGCAATTTGCTAGTTGCAGATTGCTATTATATCCAGATGTTGTAACGTCTTTAATCGGCAAATTAAAATTTTCAAATTCAAGAGATGGTATATTGTTCTGTTTGCGCAATGATATCGAAGCACATTATAAGAAAATAGAAATTAACAAGCTTATAAAACGTTTTGATTCTTTTGAAAATACAGAAATAACAGATACGACTGTAAACTTATCGTTTTGGCAAATTCGGAAAAATAGAGAGGCTGTCTTTAAGAAGACGTTTAATGATTTTTCAAAATTTAAATTAGTAATCACGGATAGGTATCATGGGACGATATTCTCACTTATAGCAAATACTCCTGTAATTGTACTTTCATCAGCAGATCATAAATTGAGCAGTGGCGTAAAATGGTTTCCAGAGAGTTTTGGAAGATATGTCAACTATGCAAAAGATCTTGATGAAGCATACCAGATTGCAAAAGAAATTCTCGCGAATCCGCCAGATAAAAAGCTCCCTGCCAGCTTTGAAGAGAATTATTTTTCTAATTTGAAAGACGCATTGGGATGAGCATTACGGACTTACTCCTTAATCTTAGTCGTTTAGATGCCTTTCGTGACTGACATAGTTTAAAAATTTCTATTAACCGATCATTCCTTTTAGCTAATTGAGGAATTATAGGAGAAACTTCCAAATGAAGAGGTACAATGCCGCATTTAAAATGGATTCTCCCTTTAAGTTGAAGCACAATCTGTTAAATCGAAAAGAGAAATGAAAGTACTTTGGATTACAAATACGCTTTTTCCAGATGTATGCCACGAGCTAAAAATTTCTGTTCCTGTTGTTGGAGGATGGATGTATTCTTCAGCAGAAGCGCTTTTAAAAGGCAATCAGAATATCAAGCTTGGGGTAGCCTCGTTATACAACGGAGATCAAATACGGTCGTTGGAAATCAAAGGAATTGCCTACTTTCTTATACCGCGATCAGGTGTGAAATCTATGAAAGGTCAATCATTGGATCCTTATTGGAAACAAGTCAGGGATCAATTCTCTCCAGACGTTGTCCATATCCATGGAAGCGAGTATCCACATGGATTAGGCTATGTGAATGCTTGTGGCAGTGAGAATGTGGTTGTATCTATTCAGGGGTTGGTCAGTGTTTATGAGCGTTATTACTTCGGGGGAATTCCGGAAAGAAAGCTTTGTAGGGATCGAACTTTGCGCGATTTTATTCGACGAGATTCCATTTTCAGTCAAAGGGTTAGAATGCAGAAGAGAGGGGAGCTGGAACGGAAACTAATCAATCAGGTCAATCACGTTATTGGACGAACCCGTTGGGATAAATCACATACATGGGCAATAAATCCAACAGCACATTACCACCATTGTAACGAAACGTTGCGAGAGGTTTTTTATACGAAACAATGGGAACTTGATACATGTGAAAAATACAGTATATTTCTAAGTCAGGCTCATTACCCTATCAAAGGACTTCATCAAATGATTGATGCATTGCCCTTTATTTTAAAGCATTTCCCGGATACCAAGTTGTACATTGCAGGTTCGGATTTTGTAAACAATAAGGGATGGAGAATAAATGGGTATGGGAATCTGATCAATAAATTGATCAGGAAACATAAACTAATGGATAAAGTTATATTTACAGGAATACTTCAGGAGAAGGAGATGTGTGACCGTTATCTTAATTCTCATGTTTTTGTTTGCCCATCTTCCATTGAAAATAGTCCTAATTCTGTTGGAGAAGCGCAATTGCTTGGCGTTCCTTGTGTTGCATCTTATGTGGGTGGCACGATGGATCTGATTCAGCATGAAGAAAATGGATTGCTCTATCGCTTTGAAGAAGTTGAAATGTTAGCCGAAGCGGTTTCTAAACTTTTTCAGGATAAAGAGCTGGCAGATAGGCTCTCGAAAAATGGCAGATTGGTAGCTGGGCAACGGCATGCTCAATTCATCAATTCTGAGCGCTTAAATTCAATTTATCAGGAAATATGCAAATAATAGCAACGATACTCTATAAGGCGATCCGGAGAATATTGATGGCAATTAGATTAATTGTCAATAAGATGGCGACATGGGGTCTTTTCTATTGTAATAACATCCAATTTCAGCGGTTTCAAACCACAGGTGTTCCCTACATTAGTATCGCAAGGGGTGGAAACTGTACCATCAAGTCCAACTTCCGAATGAACAACGGTAATTTGGGTAATCCAATTGGTAGGCCGCAACGTTGCATTCTTTTTGTAGATCGTGGCGCAAGTTTATCGATCGGCGAAAATGTAGGAATTAGCTCAACGGCTATTGTAGCGCATCACCAAATTACGATTGGGAACAATGTGAAAATAGGTGGTGGTGTATGTATCTATGATACTGATTTTCATGCGCTAGACCCGAAATTGAGACAGTATGTTTTAGAGGATAGGGCACAGAAAAGGAACAAGCCGGTAAGTATTGGAGATAATGTGTTCGTTGGAGCACATTCTACTATCTTAAAGGGAGTGAGTATCGGAGAAAATTCGATTATTGGCGCTTGTTCTGTGGTTACCAAGAGTATTCCTGAAAACGAAATATGGGCGGGTAATCCGGCCATATTCATCAAAAAGCAAATGCCAGATGTTTAAGAAAACGATTGAAAAAATAATCCCATTTACAGTTTTACCAATTGCTGTATTTTCAGTACAAGGCTACGCTGCTCGACCAATCGGAAATACGGCAATCTGGTGGTTTATCGAAGCATTAATTTTATTATCCTTCTTTGTCGTGATCCGGTATAGCCAGATCAAACTGGAAGACCGCAAGGCCATGCAAATCGTAAAATGGTATCTTGCATGGAATGTTTTTAATATTATTCGAGGTATATTTATTGCGGAAACCTATTGGGACTATAAAGGGTTGACAAGCATGGGAATGGCTTTATTGATTCAGATTGTTGCCTATCTAGCATTAAATCCCGATCGAGTACAAGCTATGTTGTCATTTTTTATAAAGTATGCTTTGCCGTTGGCTGTTATTTTACTTCCACTTCAAGGGTTAACTTTAGGTGCCATCGGATGGTATTTCTTTCCAGTGAGTTTGTTGATGCTTTTTTTTCCAGTTCTACCCATCCGCGGAAAGATCATGGTTATTATCGTGACCCTAATCGTTGGCTTTATGGACTTAGGTGCAAGAAGCCATGTGATTAAATACAGCATGCCGATTATTCTCCTTCTGATTTTTTATACGAGCCGTCATTTTGCCTTGTCTGGGAAATTCATGAAAGTGGCTCGAAAAGTACTGATTATTATACCTATATTATTTTTTGTTCTGGCGGTGACCGGGATTTTTGAAATCTTTAAAATGGATCAGTACATTAGGGGAGATTATGTAGAAGTGCGAAAAAACACAGAAGGCGAAGTTGTAGAAGAAAATCTGACGAGTGATACACGTACCTTTTTGTACGTCGAAGTCCTTCAGTCAGCTCTTAAGCATAACTACTGGCTTATCGGTCGGACTCCGGCCCGGGGGAACGACACGGAAGCCTTCGCCCACCAAGCAGAAGAGGACAAGACCATGCGAACTGAACGCTTAAGAAATGAAACTGGTATATTAAATACGTTTACCTGGACAGGTGTTATTGGTGTGATCCTGCTTCTTTTGGTGTTTTATCAGGCTTCTTATTTGGCAATTTACCGGTCGAATAATATTTATAGCAAGTTGATCGGTCTTTTTGTCGCTTTTCGCTGGGCCTATTTTTGGGTAGAGGACTACCAAGCATTTGATATGAACAACTTTGTACTTTGGTTGATGATTGGGATGTGCTTTTCTTCCGCTTTTCGCAAAATGAGTGATGCAGAAGTTAAACTGTGGGCATGGGGCATTTTTGATCGAAAAGTGAAGGAGAGATATAACAGGTATTTTCAAAAAAACTGGTAGATACCGTTCAATGAACAAATAAACATATTGAAAATGAAGTCTAATTTTAAAATAGCGGCACTGCTAACCTGCCATAATCGTCGAGACAAAACCCTAAGCTGTTTACACGCTCTGTTTCAGGCATCATTACCTCCGGATTATAAGCTGGATGTTTATTTGGTGGATGATGGTTCAACAGACGGAACAGGAAAGGCTATCAATGAAGGCTTTCCTGATGTTAAATTAATTCAAGGTGACGGTAATTTGTATTGGAACAGAGGAATGCATTTGGCGTGGGATACGGCTACAAGAGCATATGATTATGATTATTATCTCTGGTTGAATGATGACGTAATACTATTTCAGGATTCCTTGATAGAGCTACTTGATGTAGCGAAAACTCATTCTGGGGCAATCGTGTGCGGGATTACCTGCTCTGCAGGTGATGGCCAGGAGATAACTTATGGAGGATATGCAGCTAATGGCACGTTGTTAGTTCCCAATGGATCTCCCCAATTGTGTCCCGGTGTATTCAACGGAAACATTGTTTTGGTGTCACGGGGTGCTTATGATAAAGTAGGGAATTTGGATCCAAAATTCTGGCACGCTATTGGAGATTTTGACTATGCGATGCGAGCAAGAAAAAAGAGTGTAGATGCCTACGTTACTCCTGGTATTTCCGGAGTTTGTGAAAGAAACGAGAGCTTGTCAGACTGGTGTTTACCTAATATTAAACTGAGCAAAAGACTTCGATCACTATACTCTCCTTTAGGGAAGGCTCAGCCGCAATATTTTTTTATCTATGAATTGAGACATTATGGTATCGTTCGGGCCGTTAAACATTTACTTACAATTCACTTACGTGTTTTAATACCAAGTCTATGGAAATAAAGACTCATGTTTTTCAAGCCGATTCAGAGGAGGTTAACAAGGTTTATCATACAGAGCCAAACTTTCTCATCGAGCATTCCGAGAGTAGCAATGGCTTCCCCAATGGAGATCTCTCTTGTTGTGCGTTATATTTCAGCAGCAACGACATTTATTATCCCAATACGCCTGAGTCTTTCGATAACCAAGTGGTTAAGAAAAACAGGTTTGAGTGGTATGGTACTCGCGTGAAAAATTGTCAAAAACATATTTTTTTACGCGATATAAAAAAGCAATGGTATTTGACAGGAATTAACGATAGCATCAATACGATTGAGAAATTGGAACAATTCCTTAGAAAGGAAACAAAGGGATATCGAGTTGTTACCGTGGGAAGCTCGGCAGGGGGATTTGCTGCAGTTTTATTTGGACAGTTGTTAAACGCTCATTGCACCTTTACTTTCAATGGACAGTTCATGCTTTCGGAACTGCTAAAAAAAACGTCAGAGGCAATCGATCCTATTGTTTTTAGAGAGCAAAACAACGTGAACATTAATAAATACTTCTGCTTGCGGAAGTTCATTAAACATCCTGAGGTTATTTTTTACTTTTATTCAGTTCGAAGTACATTGGATATTTTTCAGTACCACCAAATTTCGGATATGGCCGTCAATGCCATACCCTTTAATACCAGTCATCATGGGATCCCATTTTTGAAGTCAAGCCTTAAATATGTTTTGAACTATACAATTCCTCAATTGAAACGACTTTCTAAAAAAATGCAGTATCCACTTCTCTTTTCATTGCGAATCGAAGGACTTGTCGGAACCATTACTAGCATTGTCACGCAAATACAAAGATATTTAATACGGAGAATGAATATTTAAAATGAGAAATTCCGATTCACCTTTATGCTTATTCATCTATATCCGTCTTGAAAAGATGAAACAGACCATCGAGGCCCTAAAGAATAATTTTTAGGCACGGAAAAGCGACTTGTTTATTATAATTGATCATACAAAGACTTGGCTATGAACCTCATTTGGTTAAGGCGGAAGATCCAACTAATTACAAGAAAATATTTGGACTACGTCATCTTTTACAATTACAAGTATCGGGCAAAAGGATGTTTCCCCGCGGTGAAAGATTATTTACACGCCTATTCCGGGGATGATAAAATTTACTATGAAGTGTATCCCGAGACCATCTCTGAAACAGAAATTCCTGAAGAATTAATCCGGATTTCGTCTAGCTACATCAAATACCAATTAAAAGCGAAAGAAACGGCCAAATATATTTTGAAAGTGAATAGGGGCAGACTCCTCACGGATTGTATCTGGACGATTGGCGTTTTTGACGAGCATGATAAGCTAATCGGCGACCTTTCGTTAGATCTGTTGTTGCCGGCAAATCATTCGATCAAAGAGAGCAGAATGCATAAGCGTAAGAACTTTCCGGAAGTTCAGTATTTTAAAGGAACGGTGTTCTATACAATAGCTGGCGGTGGGGCATATGAAAATTATGGACACTGGTTGATCGATTCTTTTTCGCGCTTACATATCCTAAAGGAATCCGGACTTTTTGACCAGGTCGACTGGTTTTATGTACCATCCATACAGTACGATTATCAACTGGATTCCTTGAATGCATTTGGAATCCCCAGGGAGAAAATCATTGAAAGTGAAAAGTACCCTCACATCAAGGCAGATGTTTTACTAGCTTCAAGTTACACAAGGGGACCTCATATCCCTCAATGGACGGTGGACTTTTTTCATCGGGAATTTCCACCAAAGAGCATTCCTGTGGTCACTTCAAAGAAATACTTTATCAGTCGCAAAGATTCGGCTGTTCGTACGATTGTAAACGAAGAGGACGTGAGCCAATTATTGGCGAAATATGGGATAGAAACAATCGTTTTAAGTAAACTCTCATTTCAGGAAAAGATTGATCTTTTTGCCTATGCCGATTTGATTGTTTCACTAAGTGGAGCCGGACTTACTAATTTTTTATTTTGCAAGGAAGGGACAACTGTGTTGGAAATATTTGGCGATCAATTTGTTGATTTTTCTTTTTTCTATGATATTGCCATCAAACGGAAATTGGATTATCATTTTTTAATTGCCAACAATGGGAAAAAGGCCGATAACGTTCTTGATGGACAGGAATCGGATGTGTTCATTGCCTTAGATGCATTAAGGGACATGTTAAATGACGAGTTAGGTTTATCCTTAAAAGATAAAGAGCAACAAATAAAGTCATGATTAATTTATTAAAATGAATGCACCAATCTGTCTATTTACGTATAATCGTCCTATCGAAACAATGCGAACGATAAAGGCGTTGCAAAACAACTATCTGGCGGCTGAGAGTGACCTGTTTATTTTCTCCGATGGCCCGAAAAACGAGGCTACCCGTTTGAAGGTTGAAGCTGTCAGACAATTTCTAGCTTCTATCGATGGGTTCAAATCGGTTAAAATATTCGAATCACAACAAAATCGAGGTTTAGCTAATTCGATTGTTTCAGGTGTTAGTCAGATCATTGAAGCGTTCGGAAAAGTGATTGTTTTGGAGGATGACTTAGTGACATCTCCCAATTTTTTGGATTTTATGAATCAAGCTTTAAGTTTTTATAGTAATCAAGAGAATATATTTTCTATTTCTGGTTATTCTATGGATTTGCCCTCATTAGAAAGCTATAAGTTAGATTATTATCTGGGCTATCGGGCTTCGTCATGGGGATGGGGAACCTGGCTTGATCGTTGGGAACAAATAGATTGGGATGTTAGCGATTATAAGGCATTCATTTATAACCCTTTTTCGCATTTTAGATTCATGCGTGGTGGCTCCGATTTACCCTATATGCTTTGGAAGCAAATGAATGGGAAAATCGATTCCTGGGCAATTCGCTGGTGTTATCATCAATTTAGAAATGATCTACTGACTATTTTCCCAACCCAGTCTAAGATTAAGAGTATTGGGTTTGGTGAAAATGCGACCCATACAAAGAACACGACGCGATTTGACACGGTATTGGAAACAGGTCAACAAACTGTTTTTACTTTCGACAATCATCCAATGATAAATAAAACGCTCATCAATGAATTTCGGAGAAAATTTTCAGTAATAGCACGTTTAAGGGATAAACTGTAGATAATAATGAAAAGTAATAATGAAATAGTTAAACATGGCTATCGTATAATGGCAAAGTCATCAATTGCCATATGTTCAATAGTTCGAGATTGTAACAAGTCGCTTATCCGAAATGTACCTTTAGTAGAGGAATTGCGATCTAAATTTAAAAAAAGTACTGTGATTGTTTTTGAGAATGATAGTACGGACGGGACAAAAAAGACATTGGTTGATTGGGCCAACAAAGTACCTGATGTGATTGTACAATGTCAGGATTTACAGCAGGAAACAATACCTAAACGTGATCGTGATGGCTTCAATAAGTATTTTTCTATGCATCGGATTTCACGTATGGCAAATCACAGGAATCAATATTTAGAAATTTTAAATAATTTGAAGACTACATTTGATTATTTAATCGTAATAGATCTTGATATAACAAAGTTTACACTTGATGGTATTGCCCATTCATTTGGGCTATCTGATCAATGGGATGTAATAGCGGCTAATGGGTATTCTTTCTCTGCTTTCCTCCGCAAAAGATACCATGATACTTACGCATTGATGGAGCTAGGGAAGGAAAAGACAGTTCAGAGTGAAGAAATGATTTTCGGGAATAGGATGTTATGGTCATTTCTTAAGCCGGGCTTGCCGCTAATACCGGTCTATTCAGCTTTTGGTGGCCTAGCGATTTATAAATATGAACTGGTCAGGGGAAAGGAGTATGGGATTGTGAAGAATGATGACAAGCGGGTTCAGGTTAAATGTGAACATTTTTCATTTCACCAACAGATTCATGGAGATGGATACAAAAGAATTTTCATTAATCCGAATATGCCTGTACTATATCAAAAAATAGATATTTCACTGATAAGAAAATTTGTATCAGATAAGATTTCAAGAAATCGATCAAATACTTGAGACTCATAAAAATTTTGTTTTGAAGAATCTCCTATTCCTTCTTCATTTACCTCCCCCTGTGCATGGTTCATCGATGGTTGGCGGATACATAAGTGAAAGCGCTCGAATTAAAAGCACTTTTTCGAGTCGATTTGTAAACTTATTGGCGTCGAAGAAAATTGATGATACAGGTAAAGTAGGCTTGGTGAAAATGTTTGATTTTGCTCGGATTTGGTTTAAACTTCTGGTAAGTTTATTGAAGCGAAAACCTGATTTCTGTTATTTGGCATTGACTGTTACCAGATCTGCTTTTTATCGGGATGTACTTCTTGTTGCGTTGTTGAAATTATTTGGCGTTAAACGTATTTATCACCTGCATAACAAAGGTGTTAAGCAGTGGAGCGAAAACTGGGTTCACTGTTTCTTTTATCGCTTTGTGTTTAAAAATGCTGATGTCGTTTTGTTGTCGCAACATCTTTATTCTGATATCCGGGATTTTGTGCCTGAGTCAAAAGTCCATATTTGTCCAAACGGTATACCAGAGCAGGTTCAACATCTGCATAGCGCACCCCAGTGTTCATCACCAGCTAAAATTCTTTTTTTGTCTAATCTGATACAGTCGAAAGGCGTTTCAATTTTGATTGAAGCTTGCTCTAGACTGAAAAGCAAAGGGATTTCCTTTCAGTGCAATTTTATTGGAGGTGAAGGAGACATGACTGCGGAGCAATTCCAGTCTAAAGTTAATCAGCATAATTTAGCAGATCAAGTTACCTACTTAGGTAAAAAATATGATCATGAGAAATACGAAGCTTTTGTAAGTGCCGATATTTTTGCCTTCCCGACTTTCTATCCGAACGAGTGTTTCCCGTTAGTTTTACTGGAGGCCATGCAATATTCACTCCCTGTTATATCGACTTTCGAAGGAGGGATTCCGGATGTGGTTGAAGACGGAAAAACTGGTTTTCTTGTGCCACAGAAAGATGTTGCGAGTTTGGCGTCAAAACTTGAGTTTCTAATCAAAAATCCAGAGATGCGGCAGCAAATGGGGGCGGCGGGAAGAGAAAAGTACGAGAAGGAGTTTAAGCTGGAAATCTTTGAGAATAGGCTGACCGAAATTTTGCAACAAATTGTTGGAAGATGAGCCTTGGTATTTGTATGGTACCAGAAGTAAAATACAGGGATTTCAGTCCATAATCGTAATTCGAAAAGCAATTTATTTTGTTGATATGAATGAATTTACTACACAGTTGTTGGGCTATTCGATCTACAGGCAGGAGTTATCGAAGATGCAGACAAATAATGGCCTTGTGATTAACACAATCAACGGGCATTCGTATACAGTTGCCAAGAAGGATCAATTTTTCAAGGAAGCGTTGAAAGCTTCCGATATTCTTCTTCCGGATGGTGATAGTGTTGTTCTCGCTGTGAAGATCCTCAGTGGTGTAAGAATCCAAAAAGTTGCCGGATACGATTTGTTTATGTATTTAATGAAAATGCTGAATGAACAAAACGGATCTTGTTTCTTCCTGGGAGCAATGGAAGAAACCTTGGATAAGATAAAAAGCAGAATCTCGATGGAGTTTCCGAATGTCCGGGTAGGAAGTTTCTCTCCTCCCTTTAAAGTGGAATTTTCGAAGGAAGACAATACATTAATGCAAAAACATGTGAGCCGTTTTTGTCCCAACGTGTTGTTTGTTGGAATGACAGCGCCAAAACAGGAGAAGTGGGTTCATGTGAATAAAGAAAAGTTGGATGCGCATATTATTTGTTCAATTGGTGCCGTTTTTGATTTTTACGCCGGAACGGCGAAACGCCCTCCTCAATGGATGATCAAGTTAAAACTGGAGTGGCTTGGCCGCCTGCTGAAAGAACCCAAACGAATGTGGCGACGATATCTCGTATCGACACCGGTGCTGCTTATTGATGTGCTTCGTTACAAATTTAAGATCATCCGTCCGGGTAATGAATAATAAACCCTTAGGAGGCTTGTTTTTTCAAGAGTACAAAAAATGCTCCGGGGAAGCTCACTTTGCGTTGTGGATAGCAGAAACTCCGTTGGGGAGGGGAAAAATTGCGCAAGGGCCGCTCATCTTCCGCTGTGGTGTTGAAATTTCCCACAGGGTCTAGAAGAATTTCTGACCTTGTCCATAGACTTCATGGAGTAGTCCATGATGACGATGGAGTACTTACCAAGAGCCATGGAGTAGTCCATGGAAGTTTTTACCTTGTCCACGGTAATGATGGAATACTCCACGATCTTCATGGAGTTGTCCATGATGACGATGGAGTACTTACCAAGAGCCATGGAGTTGTCCATGGAAGTTTTTACCTTGTCCATGGTAATGATGGAATACTCCACGATCTTCATGGAGTTATCTAGAAAAATTTCTGACCTTGTCCACGGTAACGATGGAGTACTTCACGGTCTTCATGGAGCCAGGGAAATGGTGGTTTTAGGGCAAAAAAAGACCGCTTCAATTGAAGCGGTCTTTTTAAGCAAAAAACGATTACTTGCTTTTGCTGGTCCTTTTTGTGTTCCCGTATTTGCGCAGTTTTTTAATTTCCTGCACCAACGGATGCTTTTTCCCCAGCAATCCCACGATCAGTTCAACGGTTGCCGAACCATGGTCGTAGGCTGTTTGCAGGGTGTCCTGAGCCACGATGGTAGCAGATTTGGCCGCTGCTTTCGCTTCGGTTTGGCGGCCTTCTGCTTCGTCGGTTGCCGTTAAATCGGTTTCTAACTCGGTAATTTTTGTTGCCGGGTCGAATCCCTTCTCGGTTAGCAACGGGGCATTTTGCCCTAAAATGACAATCAATTGCGAAATAAAATCGCGTTTGTCTGATTCTCCTAAACCACTCATGGTTAAATTTGTTTTTAAGAGTGATGATAATAGAACTGTTATTTTCAGGGTCGCTTGTATGCTTTCGAGGGCACAGGCGACCTTTCTTTTATCACCGGATTTTATCAACCCGGAATACACGCTGCCACGACAACGTGTGAGCTGGTTCACATATCAATAGGGTGTCAAGTAGATATTTCGGTGTAATTGTGCCACTTGTTTCGGTGATGTTGTGCCACAAAAAAAGAATGACTTCCAGACCAAAATTATTAAATTATTTGAGTTTTCTTCATTTTGTTTTTCCTCAGCGATTCGCCGGTTAATTCAATCCGGTGAGAAGCATGTACCAGACGGTCTAAAATGGCATCGGCAATGGTTCCTTCCCCTATTGTTTCATGCCAGTTTTTTACCGGTATCTGTGCTGCAATGATCAGGGAGGTCTTGTCGTATTTCAGTTCAACTATATCCATGAGGGCATTTCTTGCCTGGTCATCAAAAGACATTAACCCAAAATCATCGAGTATGAGCAGATCGCTTTTCTCAATCTTATTCAACAGCTTAAGGTAGGTTCCTTCGAGCTTCGAGAGTTTAATTTGGTCGACGAGCCGCGCAAAGTTAAAGTACATGGTTTTGTGTTGCATGGTGCAGGCATTATGCCCCAGCGCCTGTGCCAGGTAGCTTTTCCCTGTACCGGTTGCCCCGGTGATGATCACATTCTCGCCGCGTTTGATAAAATCAAGCAAAGCCAGTCGTTCAAAGGTGTTTTTGTCCAGGGAACGGTTGGCCGAGTAATTTACATCCTGTACCGAGGCGGGGTACCTGAAGCCCGCCGAGGCAATCAGGTTCCGGATACGTTTGTTGTACCGGTATTCCCATTCCTGATCAATCAGCAAGGCTAGGTACTGGTCAAGCGTAAAATCCCTGTGCAGGTTGTTTTGCGTGCTGTTGTAGTAATTTTCGGCCATGGCATACAGCCGCATTTGTTTCATCTTTTCAATGGTGCTTTGATTGTTCATTTCTATTTATTTTAAGATGGTTAATTATAAGATTCAGGGCCCCGTATGTTCATGTGTACAGGAATAGAAAGTTGCTGTGGTGTGGGTTCCATCATTTTATCCATGTTGTTTTCCAAAATGCGTTTGATGGTACGGTAGCTGTACCTTTCATGGGGCAGGGCCATGGTACAGGCTGTTTCAATCCGGTGTTTGTCGAAGGCTTTCTTCAGGCTTAAAATACCCAGTGCCTGCTTATAACCTGTTTCAGGATAATCCTGCTGCCGGATCAATAAAGCGATGTATTCACTTGTTTTTACCCCAATGTTTTGGGCCAGTTTGTTAAAGTATTCCGGGCTCCAGTCGCTGTAAAACCGGTGGGTGCTGCTCATGTGTTCTTTGATGGTCACGTATTGTCCGGGGCGGAAAACCCTTTTATGGCAGGCAATACGCTCAGATCCACAGTAAATCTCAATGGTGTCCCGGTTGTATTGCAGCTCAACCTGGCGGCCAATGTAACGGTACGGGACACTGTAATAGTTTTTGGTATCTGACAGGTAGATGTACCCCATTTTCTGCACCTTGGCCCGCTTGTAATGCTTGACTTGATATGGCTCTGAAGGTAATGGATGAAGGTATTCCTGCTCCAGGTCAACAAACAGTTTGCGACGGCTGGCCTGGTAGGTTTCCATCAGGCAGGCATTGTATCTTTCAAGCTCGGTACCAAGCTGGACATTGAGCTCGTCCAGGCTAAAAAAGGCCATGTTCCGAAGCGGAAAGAAAATGCGTTGATAAACCAGCCTTACGGCCCCTTCAACCATCGCCTTGTCCTGGGGTGAGTACGAACGCGTGGGGTTGATCACGCAGCCGTAATGGAGCGCCAGGTCCTTCAGTGTTTTATTCAAAACCGGTTCGTACTTGCTGGCTTTGGTAACGGCCGACTTTAGATTATCGGGGACAATGGCTTTGGTGCTTCCCCCTAAAAACCGGAAACAATTGTTGATCGAACTGATAAAGTCCTCGCGTCCCTGGCTAAGGCTGGCTTCAACATAAGTGTAGCCACTGCAGGGAAGGATGCCAACAAACACTTCAACCTCCCGGATTTCCCCGGTTGATTTATCAATGACCTGAAGCTTTTTACCGCAATAATCTACCAGCAGGTTGTCGCCGGCTTTATGCATAAACTTCCCGCTTGCTTTGGTTTGTCCCAGCCATACGTTCAAGTGCTCGTTAAACTGGGTATAGCCGTAGCCTTCCGGATGCTTGCAAAGGTACTCTTTCCACAGAACCTCCCGTGTGGCCCCGGGCAAAAGCAGTTGCTGCTTAAAATAGGAGAAGTATTGCGACAGCTCTTCGTAACGGTCAATGTCCGAAGACGTTCGGTTTGGAAAGAGTTCCTTCAGCCCTGCATCGCCCAGCAGCAACAAATCTGCATAGGTGCTGCCCGTAGCTTTCAATTGCCGCACATAATAATTTACCGTATTGCGGTGAATCGATAAAATGGAGGAGCAACTGCGGTTGCTCTCTCCCCTGATTTTTAACTGGATTAATTGTCGTACATCCATAATATCTATCTTTTTTGCGGCCATATCCCTGAGTTTGGTTATCAGCGATAAGATAGAAATCATTCTTCTGTATAATCAGTGGCACAACTTGGCCCGAAACACGTGGCACACTTTCGACCGAAATACCTGGCACAACTTGAACCGAAATGGGTGGCACAACTTCGACCGTTTTATCTAGTCAAGTCAAAAACTAAAGCAAGGTAAGAGTATTGAGCTAAATAAACAACAAAAAAAGTCATAGATTATAGCAGGTGTTCATATTTTATGATGTCGTTCGAATCGATGATTTTTTAAGCGAGTTGAGCACCCCAACGTGTTTCCAATCCTTATCATCTGTGTTCTCTGTGGTTAAAAATAAACAAGAAAGAACCGCAGTTCGGAACCCGCGACATCTGGATTTCGCATAATAGCAGGTGTTTGGATTTCCTTCCCTTGTAAAAGGGAAGGTGGCTTTGATTTATCGAAATCGGAAGGGTCAAGACAAGCAAACCAACCGAATCCAGAGCAACTAACCGGCAGATTCCGAAACAAGTTCGGAAAGAGGCTCCATAAGTTAGGGGTTGTCTGTCCTGCGAGGAAAGAACGACCTGCTAACGTCGTCAGCTTGCGACCAATGGGATCAGGCTTTAGAAGCGGTTAAAAAAATTGGTGGAATCCGTGTCATTTGTGGACCAACAATCGAATGGCCGCAGGCCATGAGGTATTCATTCGTGCATTCGTGGCTATCACCCGAATGGACTTTAGGTCATGATTTCCAATCCTTATCATCTGTGTTCTCTGTGATTAGAAATAAACATGAAACAATCGCAGTTCGGAAACCGCGACATCTGGATTTCGCATAATAGCAGGTGTTTGGATTTCCTACCCTTTTTTCAACTACGCTTTATACACAAATATGATGGGTCACAAGAACGACTAAATTTATCGGCTTCCCCAAGAAGCACCGATTACCCCAACGGGGTTAAACAACAGTAGCCCAGGGTGGAGTGAAACGGAACCCGAGGTTGAATAGTGCGTAGATGGGCAAGGCGCAATCACAAGGTATTTGAATGCTCCCAGCCAGCATGCCTGTCCGGCCTTTATTGACGGACGCCGCATCGCAAAACGTTTATTTATTATCGATACTTCTCTGTCCTTCATGCCGGACGGGCACATCCTTTTCCATTGATGAAAAGGATGCAAAAATCTAGTCAAAGTGATCCTTCTCCCCGCGTCAGGATTTTTTCTTCCCGGCGCACAGCCCCGGATACCCGCCAAAAATCCTTCCCGCCAACGCCGGCCCGGACGACTTTGACGGCCTGCGCTTCTTTCGCCTGACGGCGAAGTGGGGGGCTTAAAGATCGAAACTTTTCCATGGGGTTCTATCGTCTGGTTCTTTGAAAAAAGTCCAGATCAGGTGAGGATCAAAACTCATAGAGTTGTGTATAAGGGTAGCTTTTTTTAAGGGAAGGTGGTTTCGATGGACATCGGAACGGAAGGGTCAGAAAGCAAAACAATAGCCTTGGCTCATCTTGTTAACAGATTCCGAAACAAGTTCGGAAAGAGGCTCCATAAGTTAGGGGTTGTCTGTCCTGCGAGGAAAGAACGACCTGCTAACGTCGTCAGCTTGCGACCAATGGGATCAGGCTTTAGAAGCGGTTAAAAAAATTGGTGGAATCCGTGTCATTTGTGGACCAACAATCGAATGGCCGCAGGCCATGAGGTATTCATTCGTGCATTCGTGGCTATCACCCGAATGGACTTTAGGTCATGATTTCCAATCCTTATCATCTGTGTTCTCTGTGATTAGAAATAAACATGAAACAATCGCAGTTCGGAAACCGCGACATCTGGATTTCGCATAATAGCAGGTGTTTGGATTCCTTCCCTTTTTTTTAAGGGAAGGTGGTTTCGATGGAGATCGGAACGGAAGGGTCAAAAAGCAAAACAATAACAAAAAAGAACCACCCCCGGCAGGAAATTAATTCCAGCCAGGGGTGGTCCCCATATCGCCGTGTTTTTTGTAGCCTGTTTACATGATCACGATCTTATCCTGAAAGATTTGTCTTTTAGAGATCAGCTTGATGATGTAGGTTCCTTTGTTGAGGTGCGAGAGGTTCAGGCGTTCTTCCAGATTTCCGAACGAAGCTGAAACGAGCTTCTTGCTTACCATGTTGCCAGTCATGCTGAACAGAAACAGTTCGCAATCATCTGAGCTTAGGTTATTCGCGCGAATATTAAACTGCCCGTTGGATGGATTTGGATAGACCATCACATCCAATGCATTTGCAGTTGGGTCAATGCCTGTATTCACACCATTCCCAATAAGGATGTTGTTGGTTACCGTGTAGTTGTCGAAGGATGCCATCTCGTTGCCTGATTGATCGTATATCGGCGTGGTGCCTCTGCTATAGCTTACGATGATTTCGTCCTCGCATTCATATCCAGATTCCAGATCCAGGTAGATATCATTGCCGCTGATGGTTACCTGCTGAATGAGGTTTCCATCACTCAATATAAAATCGGAGTTAATTTGTGAACTTTTCAAATTATCGGTCTCAAGTGGCTCGCTGTAGGACAAAATAATTCGTTTCGGATTATTATTTTTCACTTCCCCATCCACAATTTTACCGTTGATTACGATATTGATGGTGATGTAAGCGCTTGCGGATAAAGGCTCTGCGGCGTTATCCGTTACTTCTACTTCAACAACAATGGATTCAGAAGTGGTCAGCTGGATTGCATCAGTGGCATAAAGTCCGCCTGTCGCCGGATCAATGGCAAATACGCCTTCTTCATTGCCCGATATGATGTCGAACGTTAAGCTTTGTTCTGCATTCGGATCACTGGCCAGCACCTGCCCAATCCTATCCCCTAACTTGTTATTCTTGCGAATTTCAAAGCTTTGGTCATCGATCACCGGACTTTGATTCACAAATGCCGGAGTGATATGGATGGTGACATTGGCATGGGCCGAAAGTGGCATTTGGTGATTGTCCGTAACCTGAACAATGAAAGTCAAAATCTCATTGCTATTGACCGAAATTGCCTGATTGGCAAAAATTTCTCCGGTTTCAGGATTTAGTTTGAATAAGCCGGCTTCGTTTCCTTGTACGATCGAATAGCTGAGTTTTTGATCACCGTCAGGGTCTGAAGCAATCAGGTGTCCAATGAATTCATTGCTGGCCAGGTCACCGTCAATTTCAAAAGACTGATCGGTAATCATTGGACTTTGATTGAGTTGAATGCCTGTGATGTTGATCGTTGCTGTGGCGCTGGCAGCCAATGGCTCATCGGCGTTATCTTTCACTTCAATCGTTAAAATAACCGTTTGATCAGTTGTTGTAATGAAATCAGCCGCCGCACGAATCTCACCGGTTTCAGCATTGATATCGAACAAGCCCTCTTCATTTCCACTAGTGATGGTGTAAGTCAATAGCTGACCGGCATCCGGATCAGAGGCGACGATCTTTCCAACCCAATCATTCACTTCCAAATTACCTTCTATTTCCACGGTCAGGTTTTGTGCAACCGGACTTTGGTTTATTTTGGCAATTTTTAAGCTGATGATGGTGATGTCGGCGTTTGCTGATAAAGGATTTTCAGCATTGTCAGTTACTTGAACAACAAGTGAAAAGGACTGGTCGATCGTAGTGGAAATTGTTGTGTCGGCAAATATTTCCCCGGTTTCCGGGTTAATTTTAAACAGCCCGGCTTCATTCCCCTGAATAATGGCGTAAGTGAGTTTCTGGTCTGCATCCGGATCGGAAGCCACCACCTGCAGGATGAAATCGTTGATCTGGATTTCATCTTTGAGCTCCACGGTCTGATCTTCAATTGTCGGACTTTGATTGAGTTGAATGCCTGTGATATTGATCGTCGCTGTGGCGCTGGCAGCCAATGGCTTATCGGCGTTATCTTCCACTTCGATTGTTAAAACAACCGCTTGGTCAGTTGTGCTGATGAAATCAGCTGCTGCATGAATCTCTCCGGTTTGCGGGTTGATGTTGAACAGGCCTTCTTCATTTCCACCAGTGATGGTGTAAGTCAATAGCTGACCGGCGTCTGGATCAGAGGCGACGATCTTTCCAACCCAATCATTCACTTCAAAATTACCTTCTATTTCCACGGTCAGGTTTTGTGCAACCGGACTTTGGTTTATTTTGGCAATTTTTAAGCTGATGATGGTGATGTCGGCGTTTGCTGACAAAGGATTTTCAGCATTGTCAGTTACTTGAACAACAAGAGAAAAGGACTGGTCGATCGTAGAGGAAATTGTTGCGTTGGCAAAGATTTCCCCGGTTTGCGGGTTAATCTTGAACAGCCCCGCTTCATTCCCCTGAATAATGGCGTAAGTGAGTTTCTGGTCTGCATCCGGATCGGAAGCCACCATCTGCAGTATAAAATCGTTGATCTGGATTTCATCTTTGAGCTCCACGGTCTGATCTTCAATTGTCGGACTTTGATTGAGTTGAATTCCGGCAATATTGATCGTTGCTGTTGCGCTGGTAGCCAATGGCTCATCGGCGTTGTCTTTCACTTCGATTGTTAAAACAACCGTTTGGTCAGTTGTGCTGATGAAATCAGCAGCTGCATGAATCTCTCCGGTTTGCGGGTTGATATCGAACAAGCCCTCTTCATTTCCACCTGTGATGGTGTAAGTCAATAGCTGACCGGCATCCGGATCAGAGGCGATCATCTTTCCAACCCAATCATTCACTTCAAAATTACCTTCTATTTTCACGGTCAGGTTTTGTGCAACCGGACTTTGGTTTATTTTGGCAATTTTTAAGCTGATGATGGTGATGTCGGCGTTTGCTGACAAAGGATTTTCAGCATTGTCAGTTACTTGAACAACAAGTGAAAAGGACTGGTCGATCGTAGAGGAAATTGTTGCGTTGGCAAAGATTTCCCCGGTTTGCGGGTTAATCTTGAACAGCCCCGCTTCATTCCCCTGAATAATGGCGTAAGTGAGTTTCTGGTCTGCATCCGGATCGGAAGCCACCATCTGCAGGATGAAATCGTTGATCTGGATTTCATCTTTGAGCTCCACGGTCTGATCTTCAATTGTCGGACTTTGATTGAGCTGAATTCCGGCAATATTGATCGTTGCTGTTGCGCTGGTAGCCAATGGCTCATCGGCGTTGTCTTTCACCTCGATTGCTAAAACAACCGTTTGGTCAGTTGTGCTGATGAAATCAGCAGCTGCATGAATCTCTCCGGTTTGCGGGTTGATATCAAACAAGCCCTCTTCATTTCCACCTGTGATGGTGTAAGTCAATAACTGACTGACATCCGGATCAGACGCGATCATCTTTCCAACCCAATCATTCACTTCAAAATTACCTTCTATTTCCACGGTCAGGTTTTGTGCAACCGGACTTTGGTTTATTTTGGCAATTTTTAAGCTGATGATGGTGATGTCGGCGTTTGCTGACAAAGGATTTTCAGCATTGTCAGTTACTTGAACAACAAGTGAAAAGGACTGGTCGATCGTAGAGGAAATTGTTGCGTTGGCAAAGATTTCCCCGGTTTCCGGGTTAATCTTGAACAGCCCCGCTTCATTCCCCTGAATAATGGCGTAAGTGAGTTTCTGGTCTGCATCCGGATCGGAAGCCACCACCTGCAGGATGAAATCGTTGATCTGGATTTCATCTTTCAGCTCCACGGTCTGATCTTCAATTGTCGGACTTTGATTGAGCTCGATCGCCTGAATCGTAATGGTTACATTGGCGCTTGCTGACAAGGGGTCCTGATGGTTATCGGTAACTGTTACAAGTAGCGTAATCGTTTGATCCGCATTTGCCGCTAGATTGGTGTTGGCAAAAATCTCCCCGGTTTCCGGATTAATTTTGAACAGACCTTCCGTGCTTCCAGCTGTTATGGTGTAGTTAAGCGCTTGATCCGCATCGGCATCGCTTGCTGCAATGGTTCCAATGAGCTCGTTAATCGATTTTGGCGCTGTAATTTTAAACGATTGAGCCTGAATTTCGGGGCTTTGGTTTGGGATGATATTTCCCCGATCATAGAGCTCACTGATTTCAGCGCTGGTCAATGCGGTATTGTGGATTCGCACTTCGTCAATCAGTCCTTCGTACAGAAGATCTGGATTCTCTTCATCCCTTCCGGCACCAATCAATAGATTATAACCTTCGCCCGATTCAATCGATCCGGTGGCATCCATCGTAAGCAAAATCTCGTCGTCGAGATAAATGACTTTCTGAGAGCCATCGTAGGTTACCGCTACATGATGCCAGTTGCCGTCCCATAAGCTGGCAATATTGCCAATGCTTGTCCAGGAGGAGCTTGTTCCCGATGTTTTAAAGGAAATACTTTGATCGCCCGCATGGATGTATAGGGCATAAGAGTCAACATTCGGTCCACCATGCATGATGATCCCTTGGTAGCCATTGGAGATCGACTGGGGTTGAATCCAGGCGCTTAAGGTCAATTCATCCTGAATATTTTCGCCGAAGCTGTTTCCCAGACTGATGTAGCCTTTGCCGGTCAGTTGTAAACCATCGCCGTTTACTCCTTTAACTCTCAGTTCTTCATTTAGCAGGGTTCCGTCGTTCGAGCCTTGCGTGTCAACCACGGTTTCACCGGCAGGCTCTTCAAACAGGTATTCTGAGAATGTGGGCGATAAATCAGGCAGGGTTATCGATACTGAACTGCTGGTTGCCGGTGAAATATTTCCTGCCGCATCTTTCACCCAGGCATAGAGCGTATGGGTGCCTTCTTCAAGGAAGGTGTAGGTTCCAGGTGCTGATGTTTTCCAGTTGCTATCATCGTCCGTTGGTGCTGTTGTTGTCTCTGTCAATTGGTACCCGTCAACAGCTATATTGTCCGAGGCTGTGAATTCAGCAATCGGAACCGTTAAAGCGCTGTGTGTTGAAGGAATTGAAAAAGAAGCGATCGTAGGAGCAGTCGTGTCTGGCGCAGGAGCGACTTCAATGGCATTAATCCGGATGCTGACCTGCGCACTGGCTGAAAGCGGAGTTGAGCCGTTATCAGTAACTTGTACCGTCAAAACAATCGTTTGATCTGCGGTTGCGGGAATGGACGTGTTGGCAACCAACTCACCGGTCAATGCGTCAAGAGCAAATAGCTTGTTCTCATTTCCTTCCACAATCGTGTAAGTTAATACCTGTCCGGTATCCTCATCGTTTGCAATGATTTGTCCGATCAGGTCGTTCACCTCTTTTGAATCATTGATTTCAAACGACTGGTCTGAAATTTCAGGAACTTTATTGGCTGGCTTTGCTAGTTCCTTTGTGGTTTTGATCAAAATCTGCGAAGTGAATGGCTCCAGGCTAATGCTGCCGGAAACTTCTTTTCCATCTAAATCCCGGTAAATTGACGTTCCAAGGTCAATCGCCTTGGTTTGTTTGGTGGCGTTGTAAAAGAGTTCTTCGATCTCGCCGGCTCCTAGAGGTGAAGTGTCTATAGTGGAGTTAGAAGCTTGTCCTGTAGTAGATTGCCATGATGGGAATAATTCAAATATACCATTTCCATCTGAATCGAAAAGATCAGTATTATTATAATTTTGATAAAACTTGTTATGATCTCCTCTGTATACGCCATACACAGTTGCAATTCTCGCCAAACGCTGCGGTTTATTTTGCCACCACGGATAACTTCTTAACTCTTCGCTTGCAAAAGCAATATTATTATTAACATCATTAAGGTCTGTTGGATGGTTATCGCCCATGTAAAAAGCAATTGTAAAATCCATTATTGTATTGTTTCTGATAATATTAAGACCATTTGCTTGTCCTAGTATTATTCCACCACTGACAGTACTAAGTGTATTGTGTTCAACAATAACATCGTGTACGTTTCTATCTAAATAAATACCTAAAGCTCCATTATATGTTTCGCTGGTTCCTTCTGGATTTCCTCGCACATTTTTTATTATATTATAACTTATTACTGACCCCGCAGAACCTACATCGGAATAATTACCAGCATTAACTGTATAAATACCGCCGCCATCATCATATGTTACCTGTGCCCCAACAATGTAATTTTTACTTATAAGTTGATTTTCACCAAAAAAATCAATACCATTATAACCAATATTACTAATACGATTATGTTGAACAATATTATTTGCTCCTTGTGATTTTATCCCAATACCTGTTCCAATATCACCTATTCCTATATTTTCAAATAATGCAACGTCAGAGACTATATTGTCTGAAATATTTGAATTTGGACCAAAAAGACTTATTCCGCTATCATTTGCCCCTATAACTTTGCAATTGGTAATAGTTATGTAACTTTGTGATCCACCACTAAACCTTATCCCAAATCGTTCAGAATAATAAAAATCACACTTATTTATAACGATGTTGTTTACATTATTTCCAAAAAAACCTCTATCAGCAGTGTGATAAAATTGTATATTTTCAAATGTTAAGTTACTTTTATGAAAATCATATACTCCATACAGATGGATTGATCCCCTAATTTTGTGATTATCAGGAGAATCCCCGTCTGGCGTCCATAAATATAGAGTATTAGTAGGTGTATCATAATACCATTCACCTGCTTGTGTAAGAAATTCAAGTTTATTTGTTAAAATATATCCTTTATCAGTTTCAATGTCTCTCTGTGGAATAGCACTTAATGTTAAATTTTGTCCAGATGAAGCAGTTATTGTAAGATTATCAAATTTATACCGCAATCCCCTATAATAACAATTTGCACCTGTATAATCTATCCCAGAATCTAACGATGAATCGTAAAATTCAGTAGTAGAAAGAACTTTATTTGGATAGGAATATCCACTTTTAGGAAAACGAGCAGCTTTAACTAATAAATTGTCAATAAACACTTGTTTAATGGGTGTTTTTACTACTGCTTTATAAATATTCCCTTTATGCACAGTCCATCCGGTTATTTCTGTTGATCCATAAATTTTAGGCTTGTCACCTGTGCCATAAGCGCCATAGGTAATTGGGTTTCCAGCACTTCCCGATGTTGACGGTGTTAAAGTGCCAACCCATTCATCTCCTCGTTTAAATAGTATTTTATCGCCGGCACTTGGTTTAAAACTATTCACTTTTTCCAATGACTTCCAGGCTTCGCTGGTTGTGGTTCCCGATTTTGAATCATTTCCTTCGCTGCTACTCACATAATAGCTTGTTTGAGCTATTAGTGAACCTGGTAGTAACAGGAATACGATTAGTATTAATTCTCTCATCTCTCTCTTCATCTCTCTCACTATTAATAAATTAATCTCATCCTCAATCAATCTGTTGGACTCTTTCCCTCGAGTCCTTTGTTTCTTTCTTTTGTAAATTACCTGTAGTCTCATGCAGGTCTCATTCGATCCGTTGACTTCCTGTTCAGAAACAGACGAAGCAACCATGTTTTAGCATCCTTGGTAGATCGTATCGCACCTGAGAAGATTCAGCTGATCAGTTGTTTCCTGTTTTGTATCCAATGCTTTATACGAATTCCAATTCGTTCTGAAACATTCTTTACTTAGGGTTTACGTACTGAAGAAGCCGACTGTCTTGGCGTTAATTCAGGTCAGTAGCTATTCAATGATGCGAACGGCTCTAAGAAAGAGCGTCCCATTCTTCCTTTTCAGCGCAATTAGCGGTGATAGCTTTAGTCTCAAGAGCAGAATCGACTGAAAATTCAAGATCGAACAGCAAGCAGACTTTTTAAAAAATATATATGAATAGAAGGCTTGAGAAATCAAGCCCTCAAAAAACGATAAAAATAGACTAAATGTTTTCAATTCAATTTGATTATTGTTAATATTAATACCTATCTCACACAAATCCCTCTTCACGATAATATAAACACACTCAAATATCGACTACAATAGTGCTAAAAAAAAACGAAACGGAAGAATACATCTGAAGAAATCAGCTAATTTAGATTGAATCCAGATAAGATAATCTCTTGCTTTTCTTTTGTATATGGGGGCTTTGGAGTTTTCGACTCGTTATTTAAAGATCAAATAAATAGTGCGTGAATTTACCTACCCGTGCTTTAAACACATTGAGAGAGCTGCTTGGTTACAACTCAATTAAGTGAACCCAGACCCCGTTGGGGTTCACTTATATGATAATCATTTCTTTCGTCAAGGGGGTCTTTAGTTAGGTTTAAGTGTATTGATTTAATGACTGTTGGAATGGTTCTGGCTGAAGTGTCCTTGCCTTTGGATGCCTGTACTGATATCTGGACTCAATGGGGTTCAATGGATTTACGTGAAATTACCCATTGTTTTATCGGCCTTGTCGTTGGATATTTGGGTAGACAAAATAACCAGTGAATTGCCATTGATATGAAATAGGAAAACTGGTCTTTTTGAGTGTTCAAGAAAAGATTGAAAACAGGCTGAACGATATTTCAAGCGTTCGAAAATTATAGGTTTTCAAAATCGATGTTCCCAGAGGAAGAATGGGAGGCAAAGAGCGAAGCTGTATCGGATTGATAGTATTGAGTGAGTTGACAATCCAAATTTTTATTGGATTTGCGGGATAGAAAATTAAAATTTCAGATTATGACACACATTAATTCTTCCTATAATTGGTATGCTTTATATACCAGATCGAGATACGAGAAAAAGTTACATCTGGATTTGGGCAAAAGGGGCGTTGAAACTTATCTGCCTCTTAAAGTTGAGAAAAAGAAATGGAGTGATCGCGTAAAAGTTATTGAAGAACCTTTGCTGCGAGGCTATCTTTTTGTCAAGGTGAGTAACAGAGAGTATTTTGATGTGTTTAAACAATACAGGCGCTGTTTGCTACGTCGCATTTAACGGGAAAGCAGCTTCAATTCCTGAAAATCAAATTCAAACGCTCAAGACTTTTGTAAGCAGCTTCAATGATCAAATTAATGTGACCAGGGAGAACATCTCAAAAGGTAGCCAAGTGAAGATTAAACGAGGTTTGTTGAAAGATGTTCAGGGTGAAATAGTCGAAATTAGAGGGAAGAACCGGATCGTTTTACGTTTTGAAAGCTTAGGCTATTGCGTTCATACTGATATTTCGATGGATGAGGTTGAATTTGTTGATACACTGGGGTCTTCAGTAAAACAGTATTAAACTTTTCAGTTACATCTGAAACAAAAACAGTTATAGAAGTAGGATTAATTCGGCCTAACTTTAAGTATTGATTGTCCTTGTTTTATCTACTTCTTCAATAAGTTTAGTTAACGATTCGTGAAAAATTGAAATTCCAGATTTTATGAAAGTATTAATATTGGGGAACATGGGTTATGTAGGACCAGGTGTGGTAAGCCTACTTAGAAATAAGTATCCTGAGGCAGAGTTAATTGGATTTGATATCGGTTACTTTGCTCATTCCCTTACAAATGTTGAGTTTCAGCCTGAAGTGAAGTTGAACAAACAGATATTTGGTGACGTGAGGGAATTTCCATACGAACTGTTGAAAGGGGTTGACGCGGTTGTTTACCTGGCTGCGATATCGAATGATCCAATGAGTGCAGTCTATGAGGAAATGACAATGGATATTAATTATCGGTACTGTATCCGGATTGCAAAGAAAGCTCGTGAGTTTGGGGTGAGATCATTTGTATTTGCTTCAAGTTGCAGCATTTATGGTTCTGCCGATCAATATCCGAAAAAGGAAAGCGATTCGTTGAATCCGTTAACTGCTTACGCCAGGTCGAAGGTCGCAGCAGAGAAGGGGCTAGAGCCATTAGCCAGCAAGGATTTTACAGTGACCTGTCTGCGTTTTGCAACTGCCTGTGGCATGAGTAACCGATTGCGTTTGGATTTGGTGCTTAATGATTTTGTTGCTGGCGCGATTATTTCCAAGGAAATCAATATATTAAGTGATGGAACACCCTGGAGACCACTGATTAATATATTGGACATGGCTTTGGCCATTGATTGGGGGATCGGAAGAA
>CAXXES010000001.1:0-1124188 GCA_963677175.2 uncultured Sunxiuqinia sp. | reverse complement strand
CTACTGGTGTGAGTGACGATTAATACGTCCCCTCAAACTGCCTCAAGAACCGCACATCGTTTTCGAAGAAGTGGCGGATGTCTTTGATGCCGTATTTCAGCATGGCGATGCGCTCGATCCCCATTCCGAAGGCAAAGCCGGTGTATTTTTTTGAGTCGATTCCGCACAAATCGAGCACGTTTGGATCGACCATGCCGCAGCCCAGAATCTCGAGCCAACCAGTGTATTTACACACGTTGCAACCTTTTCCACCGCAAATGGAACAACTCACGTCCATTTCGGCCGATGGCTCGGTGAACGGGAAATAGGAGGGGCGCAAACGGATTTCGGTATTTTCGCCAAATAGCTCGCGCGAGAAATACAGCAAGGTTTGTTTCAAGTCGGCAAACGACACGTTTTCGTCCACATACAAACCTTCGATTTGATGGAATATGCAGTGTGCACGGGCCGAAATGGCTTCGTTACGGAACACGCGTCCTGGGAAAATGGCTCGGATTGGCGGTTGTGTTTTTTCCATCACACGGGCTTGCACGCTCGAGGTATGTGTGCGTAACAATACGTCCGGATCTTTCTGAATAAAAAAGGTATCCTGCATATCGCGTGCCGGGTGTTCCGGAGGAAAATTCAGGGAAGAAAACACATGCCAGTCATCCTCTATTTCAGGACCTTCAGCCACGGTAAAACCTAAGCGGGCAAATATTTCAACAATTTCGTTTCGGACAATCGCCAGCGGATGGCGGGTTCCCAATCGCATGGGTTCACCGGGTCGGCTCAAATCGGTTCCACCGGCTCCCTGATCTGCATTTTCAAAACGTTCCTTCAGCTCGTTAATCTTGTCAAGCGCTTTGTTTTTCAATACATTGATGGCTTGTCCAACAGCTTTTTTATGCTCGCCCGGAACTGTTTTAAAATCGGCAAACAATTGGCTCACCAAACCCTTTTTACTGATGTACTTAATGCGAAGCTCTTCCACTTCTTCTTTGGTTGAAGCGCACAAAGCTTCAATCTCGTCGTGTAACTGCTTAATTTTGTCTAACATCGTATCTGCTGTTGAAATAGATCGACAAAGATAATGATTCCACAGGAAAACCTAAGCCTGGTATTGGGAAATGCTGGGAGACTATTCGAGGATGGTAATTTTTCTCACCCGGATGTCTTTCAGCGGACGAAAATCCGAATCGGTTTCGACCTTCACAATCCGGTCGGCCACATCCATGCCACTCACCACTTCGGCAAAAATGGTGTAGGTTCCGTCAATGTGTGGCGCGCCGCCGGTAATTTTGTATTCCCTGCGCTGCGCCGCCGTGAATCGATGCCCAGTCTCCTGTTCAATTTCGTCCAACTCCCTGTTGGAGTATACCCGCCCGGTTACGATGTAAAACTGCGAACCATCGGACCGGCGCTTGCTGTTTCCGCGGTCAGGCTTGCGCGGCGAGCCAATCATGCCCCGCTTATGGAAGAATTTCGGGACAATATGCGCCGGCAGCGTGTAGCCCGGGCCTTTCCACCCGACCACATCATCGGGCCCGGCGTAGCGGGTATCGGCCGCACCTGACTGGATTCCGAAACCCTTAATGACCCGGTGGATCAGCAAGCTGTCGTAATAGTTTTCGCGCACCAGCCGGATAAAATTGTCTCGGTATTGCGGCGTTTCATCAAATAAACGAATCTGAATGTTGCCCATATCGGTTTCAATCCGCAGTCCCTTGATTTTGCTATTTGCTTCGCTCACCGCCCGGCTGGTTGTGGTACGCAAGTTTTCCAGCTTCTTCAGACTATTGTTTTTTTTATCCATCAGAGCAGCAATATAGGTTGAAGGGATGACCATATTCTCGTTCTCGTAAGACACCACTTCGGCAAAACCCAAGCCGATACACTGATGGTTCGAAACAAACACCGGAGTTCCGTATATGGTGGATCGAAATTGATTATCGACGCGGTAGAGCTTAACACCTGAAATGGTGCTGAAATCAAGCACTTTTCCACTATGCAAAGGCAGCGTGTTACTTTGCGGTTTGGTCAAATAAATGCTTTTGGCCGTGTTGGGTGCAATCCCTGGGTACAAGGGAATCGGATCGCGTTGAACTTCCTCCACCTTCAAAAGTGCCAGGTTGTTGATCCGATCCACGGCCAAATAGCCTGAAATGGCATAGGCTTTTTCTTCATCGTATGGCGTAATCCTCGCGTCGGTTGCATTGTCCAGCATCGAGAGGCGGCAAACAATTTTCTGTTCACCAACAAAAAAGGCAGTTTCACTTTCGAGGAACCGGCCCTTATCGAAACTCTCAATTTTAACAATCGATGGAATAAAATTAACAAACGACTGGTTATTCTCGTCTGGGGCTTGTGCGTTTTTAGCTTCCTCCTTTTTTCCTTTTTCAGTTGAAGAAGAACAACTTCCCAGCAAAAGACTGACAAGAACTACGAACAATATGGTGGCTGGCTGCTTCATTCAATCACATTCACTTCAATCGTAACATCCTTTAAGGGGCGGTTGTTTTCGTCGGTTTTCAAGGCTGCAATCTCGTCAATCACCTCAAAACCGGAAATGCATTGCCCAAAAATGGTGTATTTCCCGTCCAGGTCTGGATAACCGCCAACTGTGGTGTAAGCTTCTCGCTGTGCGTCCGAAAATTCGAGTACATCGCGGTTGAGCTGGTAGCGTGCGTCAATATCGTCTTTCACTTGTCTTAAAAGCTTATTAAATTCTTCGGCTTGATTTTCAGCCTTCAGATTTTTCAATTTCTCCTGAATCTCCGGAGTATAAATCTGGCTGGTGATCTTTTTACGGATTGGCCTGTTCACCGCTAGTTCGAGGGTGTCAAGGTAGCCTGAAGTTAATACTTGTCCTTTCACAACGAAGAACTGCGAGATATCGGATTGCTTAAAAGGGTTTACTTCGTCGGGTTGTCGGGGAGCACACAAAGCGCCTTTTTTATGAAAATAATGACTCAAAATCTCATCGTCAACCGTATGATCAGGATCACCATAACCAATGCGTTTTCCAGGAGGCGCATTGCGTGATGATTTGGAACCACCCTGAATCAGGAAATTTTCGATGACCCGGTAGAATAAAGTACCGTCGTAGTAGCCCTCGTTGGCCAGTTTAATGAAGGCATCGCGGTGCTTGGGCGTATCGTCGTAAAGTTGAAACCGCATGGTTCCCAGATTGGTTTTAACTTCAACAATTCGCTGAGCCGCTGCAATTTCATTCAAACTCAAGAAAATAACGATAAATAAGACAATTCGCTTCATTAATCCAATACTTTCACATTCATTTTGATATCGTTTACCGGACGATCGAACTGGTCGGTTTCGACCGCGGCCAGCTTGTCTAAAACATCCAATCCCTCAATTACCTCGCCAAAAATTGTGTATTCATTGTCAAGCGAAGGATAGCCACCAACTGTTGTATAGACTTCACGACGCTCGTCCGAAAATTCCAACGGGAGCATTTGGCTGATCTCTTCGTTGGCTTGTTCCCTGATTTCGGCCACCCGCAGATTTAACTTCTCCTCGTCTCCCGCCTGTTGTAATTGTCCTAATTCGTCTTGTGCCTGGCTGAAACAGTTCTGCATAACAGTCCGTTGCCTTTGCTGATTCATTTTCATTTCCAGGGTGTCCAACGCACCATGACTAAAGACGGTTCCCTGTACAATGTAAAACTGCGAACCAGATGAGCGCTTCTCCGGGTTCGAAGGGCCTCCCCTGCGAGCAGCGGCAAGCACTCCTCTTTTGTGAAACAACGATGAATCAATTTCAGCCGGAAGCGTATAACCCGGATCACCACCGCCCAACCGTTTGCCCGGGTCAGCATTTTTCGAATCAGGATCGCCACCCTGAATCATAAAATTTTCAATCACCCGATGAAACAACAAGCCATCAAAAAAACCGTCGTTCGCCAATTTGATAAAGTTATCGCGGTGCACTGGAGTTTCATCATAAAGTTTGATGGTGATGTCGCCAAACTCGGTTTCAATTTTCACAAGGCGACTGTCATCCTTTTTGTTCTGAGAGTTAACACACGAAACCTGAAGGAGTATAATTCCTGATACAAGGGCCAAAATGATCTTCTTCATTTGAATATGACTGATTATTAATTTGGATGTTCTTTTCGCAAATATAAACATTAATGGGAGTGTCGCGAAATGAGGATTCATGTTCAAACGGAAGTGTAATTAATAAAAATAAGTATCTTAACGCCCCTATGGAAAGGCTAATTGTAAATCAAAGAATAGAACTTGAGGTCCTGAAATTTTTGCATGCTTTTCAGGTTTTCCAGGCGATTGATCGTAACCGTGCGTTTCTGTCGCCTTGGCTTCCTTTTGTTCAGGATACCGAAACACAAGAAGACACGGAAGCTTTTATCCAAGCAATAACGGCAAAATCGGATAAAGAGCGAGATGACGTGTTTGTCATTTGGTATGATAATTGTTTCGCCGGCTTGATTGGGTATAAAGATACCGACCGGATCAATCTGAAAACAGAGATTGGCTACTGGCTGATTGAAAGCATGACAGGAAAAGGAATTGCACTTCTATCAACCAAAGTGTTAACAGACTTTGCCTTCTCCAATTTAGGCATGAACCGGATCGTGATCCGCTGCGGAGTGGGCAACGATAAAAGCTCCGCAATTCCTGAACGGCTCGGGTTTCAGTTTGAAGGGATCGAGCTTGAGGGAGAAAAACATCAAAAAACGTTCATTGATTTAAAAGTTTACAGTTGCCTGAAAAAGGATTGGTAAATGTATCTTTACAGTTGATAATGAGGGTTAATGAACTTTTAAATGACATGCGACAGATTTGAGGATCGTCATTTTTTTTATTATGCAAAACTTTTTTATTCTTTGAATCGTTTAATGACTTGTTCGATTTTTTTATATTTGCAAAGAATTTGTGTCCTTTAAGCCGGGATACAGAGGAACATGAAACAAAATGAAGCACGATGGAAAACAAGACAATTAGAAGAACTTTGTATAAAGTTTTAAGGAAGACAGGTGTACCCAGAAAGGAAATAGAACTGGATGCTGCCTTTGAAGAGGATTTGAATTTTGATCAGGTTGATTGGGCCTTGTTTCTATATTATCTAGAAGAAGGTTTTAAAATCAATGTTGAGGATGAAGAAATTTCGCGCATGCACCAGGTGAAAGATACCTTGAACCTGATGGAGAGTATGGCATAATAGTGGGTGTAAATAGTTAATTAACTTGAATAGAAGGCGATCTCGGGGGAGACCGCCCTTCTTTTTGAATCAGCTGTTTAATAATCAATTGCTGTTTTCCTTAAAATAGCCTCCCATGCCTATTTCCGGACTTCGGGCGAATATTGCCTGAACCTGGGGTATTCAGCCAAGCCATTCAGGTTGCCCTTCTGGAGAGGGCAATATCAAAATCTTTTTCTTCTAAATACATCAGATTGCCCGGACCAGCTTCGTCGAACAAACGAATCAGGGGTGGGTATTTTTCTTCGTCAAGCTTAATACATGGTGCTCAATCTGTCAATCTTCCAGTAGGTCGCGTCAGGAAAGAAGGTTGCCGATGGCAAAAGCCAGGGGACAGTTTCGCTCCCCTAAGCGACTGAACTAAAAACTCAGGGAAGAAAGCCGTCCGGTCAGGGACAAGGCTAAATATCTGTGGGAAACCATCTTCTGGGGGAGTTTGTTTTATATCTTTGGCCATTAAAATTTCAGAAACGTGAAGATTGGATCAATTGATTTAGGCGAGACCCCCTTGTTTTTGTCGCCGATGGAAGATGTTACTTACAAGCCGTTCCGCCGAATTTGCAAGCAGAATGGAGCTGACGTGATGTGCACTGAATTTGTTTCATCCGAAGCCTTGATTCGGGAGGTGGACAAGACCAGGCAAAAAATGGAGCTGTTTGAAGCCGACCGACCCATTGCCATCCAAGTGTACGGTTCCAACATTGATTCGATGGTGCGGGCTGCCTTGGCTGCCGAAGAGTTTCAGCCTGATTTTATCGATATCAACTATGGCTGCCCCATGAAAAAGATCGTCAATAAGGGAGCGGGCTCCGGCATGCTGCAGGATTTGGACAAAATGCAGCAAATGACTGCGGAGATTATCAAGGCTGTTTCGCTGCCAGTCACAGCCAAAACCCGCTTGGGATGGGACGAAGATTCACTGGTTATTCAGGAAGTGGCCGAACGGCTGCAAGATGTGGGCATCGCCGCGCTGGCTATTCATGGACGCACGCGTAAACAGTTGTACACGGGAGAAGCCGACTGGAGCAGGATCGCTGAAGTAAAGAACAATTCCCGCATCAAAATTCCCATCATTGGAAACGGCGATATCAACGGCCCCGAAAGGGCCAAACAATGCCTGGAACAAAGTGGGGTCGATGGACTGATGATTGGCCGGGGGTCCATTGGCCGTCCCTGGATCTTCAATGAAATTAAACACTACCTAAGGACCGGCGAACTGCTACCCCCGCCAACTGTTGCCGAAGTGGTTAAACGAATACGCGAACAATTTCAAATGACCCTCGACTGGAAAGGACACGAACGCCCCACTATTTTGATGATGCGCCGGCACTTTGCGAAATGCTTTCCCGGGCTGCCCGATTTCCGTTCGCACCGCATCAAACTGCTGCAGGCCATTGAGCTGGATGAGGTTCAGGGAATCCTCGACGAGATCAGTGAACACTATGAACACCTGCGGGTTGATTATACAAATGTGAGTTTAAAATGAATTCGAGCGATTACAAGCAATTTTACGATGAGCAATCGTTTTGGCAAAAACTGCAGAAGTTTAGCAAAGCAGCCGGCGTTCAGGTAGCCTACTCGGCCTTGTTGCTTTTCCATTTAATGAAGGATCCCACGGTTCCGTTGAAAGCAAAAGTGACCATTGCCGCGGCTTTGGGCTACTTCATTTTGCCAACCGATGCTATTCCCGACCTGCTGCCCATCGTTGGCTTTAGCGACGATTTGGGCGTCCTGATCTTTGCTCTTTCGCAAATCAGCGACCATGTTACTCCCGAAATTCAGGAAAAAGCAAAAACCCGGCTGCGAGTTTGGTTTAAAGATTTTGATGAAGCCAAGCTGGACGAAATTCATTCCAAAATATTTTAGCGATCCTTGTTTATTTCTTGGCACTGTTTTTGAATTTCAACACCCCGAAAACAATTAAAAACCTTGAAGCCATGAAAAGAGCCACGCTAATTGTACTTATAGGACTTGCTTCCTTTTTCTTCTATCCCGAAACGGCACAAACCCAGGTGATTGTTGAACAGAAACCTTCGCCTCCCGAAGTGAAATTACCCGTGCCTGAAAAGCCCGGGCCCGACTATCAACTCATTCCGGGACACTGGATCTGGCACCGGCAATCGAAAATGTATGTTTGGGTAAGCCCGCACTGGGCTCCTAAAAAGGATAACAAGCAATGGAGCCCCGGCCATTGGGAGCAACAACCAAAGGGCTGGAAGTGGATTCCCGGAAAATGGGAAAAAATTGAGAAGAAACGATTCTTTTTCTTTTAATAAAAAATCCCTGGGCGACAAGAGTATTTGGAAGTAAAAGAGATCAATAAAATAACCAATCGGTTCATAAAAGAACTGTATTTTTGTATACTTGTTTGTTGAGTGTTTTTGGGTTAGAGGCCGGATTGCTCCGGCCTCTTTTTTAGTGTACTTCCGCCTATTCCGGGTCAACTTTATTACATTTGTGCGTCTAAACAAATACGATGGAATTGCTTTCACCCTTTGATTTAACACCCCTGCAATGGGTTTTTATGGCTGTCTGCGGCATGCTCATTGGCATGTCGAAAGTTGGTGTGCCTGGTGTTTCCATGATCGTGGTTCCTGTTTTAGCCTTTATTTTTGGAGCAAAACAGTCTACAGGGGTGTTGTTGCCTATTCTGATGATAGCTGACCTGTTTGGTGTAGGCTATTACCGTCGGCATGCGCAATGGAGCTACTTGGTGAAGATTCTGCCCTGGGCGTTTGTTGGCGTTGGCCTGGCTTTGTGGGTGGGCGAAGTGGTGAACGACGAGCAGTTCAAAAATCTTATAGCCATTCTGGTATTCCTTTGTATTGGGTTGATGTTGTGGAGAGATCGCCGGAAGGACAAAACTTTTTTCCCCGATAGCTGGTGGTTTGCGGCTTCGATGGGCGTGCTGGGCGGATTTGCCACGATGATTGGCAACGTAGCCGGCCCCATTTTCGCCATTTACTTGCTGGCCATGCACCTGCCAAAAAATAGCTTTATCGGCACATCGGCCTGGTTTTTTCTGATCCTGAATTTCTCAAAATTCCCACTCCATATTTTTATTTGGGAAACCATTAGCTGGCCCAGCCTGAAAATGGATTTGATGGTTTTGCCGGCCATTGCGCTGGGCGCGTTTTTAGGGATTTTGCTGGTGCGGAAGATTCCGGAAAAAGCCTACCGTACCGCTGTCATTGTGATTACCGCCATTTCGGCTTTTTTATTATTGATTTAACTATGAAACGACTACAGCATTTTTTCAGCGATAAGCCCGTTGCCCACGTTCTGGACGTAGGTTGCGGATCGGGCGATTTCATCAAATTGCTTGACACCACCTTTGAAGGAAAAGCCAGGCTAACCGGAATCGACCCGGGAGAACAATGGCTGAAAGAAGCCCGAGCCCGATTTCCGCAGGAACATATTGAGTTTATTTGTATGAGTGGCGAGCAACTCCAGTTTGAGGACAACACCTTTGAGGTTGTGGGCCTGTCCAATGCTTTGCACCACCTTGAGAATATTGAGCAAACCTTTATCGAAATGAAACGGGTGGTGAAACCCGACGGCTGGCTGCTGATCAACGAAATTTCGAACGGGGAGCTAAGTCCGGCGCAGGAAAATCAGCGCATGCTGCATCATTTCAAATCGTTTGTCGACCGGCTGCACGGCATCACTCACCACGAGACCTGGACTCCAGAGGAAATCCTGGCAATCATTCAGGAAAACGAGCTTGATGTGGTTGATTCATTTCTTCACTTAAAAATGAAGACGGTAAACCGGGAAGAACTTTTTCTGGATGACAAGTACCGGCAAATGGCCAGCCTGCTCGAAGAACTTCAGGGTCGCCCAGAGTACGAACAAAAGAAAGAGCTGCTGCCACTTTTTAGGGAACGTTTGGCCAAACATGGCTTCCAAACCGCATCGCAGTTGATAGTCATTGGGCAGGTAGTGCGATAAGAGGGTAGGGGGCACCGCTATCCCAATCGAGGCTTTGCGGCTGCCCCAAGCCAGGCGTGCAACCGGCCTCCTATAAAACCTGTAAACGTCCACTCTCCCATGCGGTTGAAAACAGTAGCAAATTCATGCGCCGCTTAGCCAGGTGTTTTGAAGAGAGCAGAAAATGAGGGGGTTGAAACATGAAGACGCAAAGAAGATGATGATGAATAGACGCAGTTTTTGATGATGGTTGAAATGTAAAATTGCCAATATTGAACAATCAACATTCAATGAACAAAAGAAATGACCCTCCCTAAGCCCTGCAAGCAGGGCTTTTCCCTCCCTATTCATAGCTAACTCTTATACACAACTCGATGAGTTTTGATCCTCACTTGACTGGACTTTTTTAGAATAAACAGAAGATGGAACCTAACGGAAATGTGTCTATCCTTAAGCCCCCCATTTCGCCGATAGGCGAAAGCAACGTAGGCCGTCAAAGTCGCCCGGGCCGGCGTTGGCGGGAAGGATTTCCGTCAGTGGCCGGACAAGTTTTGGCAGATATCCGTCCGGCAGCTGCCGGAGGAAAGAAAAAATCCTGAGGCGGGGAGAAGGATCACTTTGACAAGATTTTTGCATCCTTTTCATCGAATGGAAAAGGATGTGCCCGTCCGGCATGAGGACAAAGAAGCATTGAGAACAAACAAACGTTTTGCTATGCGGCATGCTGGCTGGGAGCATTCAAAATGCCGGGTGATTGCGCCTTGTTTGATGTCGCGCATTTCAACCCCGGGTTCCGTTTCACTCCACCCTGCACACTTGTTGTTTAACCCCGTTGGGGTAATCGGTTTCTCTCGGAGAAGCCTATAAATTTAATAGTTCTTGTGACCCCATCATATTTGTGTATAAAGGCTATTCATAGGGAGGGTCGGGCAAACAAAGTGCGCCCGGGGTGGGTCAACTTGTCCCGGGGACGGGCAATTCCGAAGAAACAACAATAGCTAAAAATGGAAACACACCACTTGTATGATGTTATTTTCAGATTGAGCACCTTGCCCGAGGCACTAACCGACAAACATTACAGAACACGGTTGACAACCGCCCTGGATGAGCGGCTGGCCATTACGGAACATCGTCACCGTTATTTGTTGTTAAATACGGGCCATATTTCGGATTACATGTACTTTGTAGAAAGGGGCATTGCACGGTGTTTCTACATTGACGATCAAACAGGCAGGGAACTGACCTCCATGATCTGGAAGGAGCAAAGTATTGTCTGTGACCCGGTCAGCTTTTTTCAACGTAGGGTGTCGGATGTCAATATCGAGGTAATGCCGGGCGCCCTGTTGGTCTCCATCTCATATAGGCAGTTGGAAGATATTTATAAAGCCTTTCCCGAAGCGGAGGTTTTCAGCCGGTGCATTTCGTTGCAATACGTTTATCACCATGCGCAGCGGGCCCGCGAGCTCGTCGGCGCTTCGCCCTGGGAGCGTTACCGGCGCTTGCTGAAAACACATCCGGGCATCGAGTTAAGCCTGCCCAAAGAAATCATCGCTTCTTATCTGAATATTACTCCGCAAACGCTCACAAAAATGATCAGGAGGCGGGGGCACCCCTGACTTAGGTGTTTCCTGATCTCCGAGCCGGAATCAGGCCTCTTTGACGATTTCTTGTTGCCTCAGGTTAAATGAATTTGTGCATGAAGTTCATTCATTTCTGAATTTAGGTTCAGGTGTTTCTGAATCCAGGTTCAGTAGAAAGAAAATTGGCTCCACTACATTTACAACAGGACAAAAACTGTAAAAAGATGGGGCGTGGAGCAAGTCAAGCCAGGTTTTTTTATTGCGTTGCAGCGGGCCGGTTCACCGCTGCCCGGCAGGCCCCTGTCTATTCCCCCGGAGCGAACGCCCGAAAGCAAAACCTATGGCAACTGGCCGTCTTCCGGCGGGGTTTTCCCGCCAATATGCTTCAGGGTGCCGGTTGGTCCGATGGGTTGCCGGTACAGGTGTTTCCCGCCAAAGTGGAAGTTTCAAATCAAAATCATTTTTAAAATTTAAATACAAGCATGATGAAAAAGTATGCATTAATTTTGATTGCTGTGGTCATGGTATTGACTGCAAGCGCTTTTGTGATTTCAAACAATAGCAAGGCGGAATCGTCCTCCACGTATTGGTTTTTGATGGATGCATCAGGAAAAAGTGTGACCACCACCCAGGTGTCCAGCCCGGATGACCTTTGTCCCGAGAAGCTGGAAGATCCTGATTGTGCCCGGGAGTACAATGAAAGCCAAACAGAGATTATTGGTGGTGTACGCCAGGTAAAAGCTTCGGAAGTGGACAATCACATCGATTTCCGCTCGAAGGACTGAGCCTAAAAAAAGACGCCCTGAAGGGGGGCGCCTTTTGCTGCTAAACTTAAACCCGGGATCGCAACCTCCCGGGTTTGTTTTTGAGAAGCTGCTACCGGTTGTTATTGACCCGCCCGAAGCCCTGCTTGCAGGGCTCCTCCCTCCTTGCTTTTGCAGGGAGGGAAGGGCAGCGCAGCTGCCCTGGGTGGGTCAAATTACCCTATTCCCGGATGTTCTGGGGGATATTGGAGAGTTGGATCACATCATCGGCAATAGGTAAGATGTAGTTGGGGCTGTTAGGCTCCAACTGGTAAAGCGTTCCGTCCAGGTTCCGGTACAGCGTTGTTGCGGTGGAAGGTTCCAGGTTCAGCCGCCTTAAATCCATCCACCGGATTCCGCGAAACAGCAGCTCCTTTCTTCTTTCCTGAAGGATCACGGACAGGGCTTCCTGCTGGTCCGTAACGCTCAGCGGCGTGTAACTTCCTGTTTCATAGCGGGTAACCAAAAGGTCATTCAGGGTATTGATGGCCTCCTCCACCAGCCCCTGGCGGGCCAGACATTCTGCTTTGGTGAGGTAACATTCGTCGATGGCCAGCCCGTTGAAGATTTGCAGCGAACCGTCATAGCTTCCTTTAAAAGTATAATTCCCGCTTACCGTCCGGAACCAGGCCGCTCTGCGGATATCATCCGCTGCATACGAACGAAACAAGGTTGAATCCATAATCAGCCGCGAGCTCGCCAGGGTTGAGTAGCGGGTCATGCGACTGTGAAAAATCACTTCGCTGTTATACCGCTCCATCGGGTACGAGGCTTCGGTATTGAGGCTGTTAAAATCAATCAGCTCATAGCCGGCGTCAAGGGTCCGGTCAGCATATTCCAGGGCCTTGCCGTAATCCTGCATGGTCAGGTACACCCGCGAGAGCAGGGCGCAGGCCGCAGCTTTTACTGGCCGGGTTTTATAAGGGTCAGATTCCGGCAACAACTCCAGGGCATCCAGCAGGTCAGCCAGGACCCGGTCGTAGGTTTCCTGCACCGTCGCCCGGCCAACATGGACGTTCAGATCTGAAGTTAAGCGCAACGGGAGCCCGTAGCCTTCGTTGGAGCCGGACTTGTCGTAGGGGGCACAAAACAGCTGGGACAGCTGGTAAAAAGCATGGGCCCGGTGAAACAGGGCACTGCCTTTCAGCTGGTCCCAGCGGACAGGCTCAGCGGACGGATCGAGCTCCGCCAGCCCTTCCAGCACATAATTGGCATAAAAGACCTGTTGGTAGCGGTTGTTCCAGTCAATGGAAACGGAGCCTTCCCAGATCTCTTTGGCCCAGACATAGCCGTTTTTCATATACGGGGAAGACAAGCCGTTCCAGCGGTCAAACAGCATATAATAACCGTCCGATGACAGCTCGCCCATGCCGGGTAGGTTGGCATTGTGGACCTCAAAATAATCGAGCATGGCCTGCAAGTCGTCCAGGGTGGATGGAACGACCAGTTTTTTATCCGGTTTGCTGTCCAGAAAGTCGTCGCTGCAGGCCAGCAGGCCCAGTAAAAACAGGAAGAATAATGGTGTTAAGTATCTCATAATTAATTAAAGTGTGATGTTAATACCGAATGAATACGTTGGCGAAGCCGGGTACAGCCGGAAGATATAGTCCGGGTCGAGCCCCTGCTTGTTGGCCCGCCAGATGATGCCGAGCTGGTTCACATAGCCGTACACCGATACCTTGCTGAAGGGAAGCCACCGGTGCCTGGAGTGCTGCAAGTCATAGGAGACGTTGATATCCTGGAAACGGATATGGTCGCCTTTTTCCACCAGGATATCGGCATGGTTGTAGACAAAATCACGCGAGCTGCTGGTTCCCGCCACGGGCATTGACGGTACCTGGGTGACCAACTCATCCCCCGGCTTCATCCAACGCCCGCTGTACTCTTCATGGCCAATCCAGTTGTTAAAGAGTGCCGAGTAGCTCAGCGACGGTCGGCGGAAATAATACCCGAACTTGTAGCTGATGGTAAAACCCACGGTAAAATCCCCCAGCCGGAAGTTGTTGCGCAGCGAACCAAAATCGGTGGGCAGCGCCGGGCCGCTGTAAACCAAATCTTCCACCGTCAGGTTGGACAGGATGGAGGCGTAATCTTTGGTGACTTCCCCGTCCAGGTAGATCTGCGGATCGCCGGTCTGTGGGTCCAGCCCCGCCCATTCCAAACTGTAAAGGCTGTAGCGCGGGTTTCCCGGCACAGGGGTGGCAATGGAGGAGAAGTAGCTTGAGATCGTGTTACTCTCATAATCGTAGCGGGTAATCTTATTGGTCGCCTTGCTGTACAGCAACTGAGTGGTCCAGTTCAATTGCCCGATGCTTTTATGCACGTTCAGTTGCACATCCAGTCCCTGTCCCTTCAGGGCCGAGTTGTTGCCGATAAACTCGTTTCGCCCGCCCACACTGTAACCGATGGTAGGGTCCAGCGGCGCGCGGCCAATCAGGTCATCGCCCCGCTTAAGGTAGTATTCAATACTGCCCGACAGCAAATGGTTTTTGCTTTCAAAGTCAATTCCGAAGTTGGCCATTTTGACTTTCTCCCACCGCAGGTTCGGGTTGGGCGGGGTCATCACCTGCACATAAGGCAGGCCGGTCACCGAATTGGTGTAATAATATCCCGTGGCATAAGCCGTGAGCGACTTGTTGACATTTCCGCTGTAACCGTACGTGCTTCGCAGTTTCAGCACCGGCAGCCAGTCCTTTAGCGGGTAGAATGCTTCGGAGCTGATCTGCCAGCCCACACCGGCTGACCACAGCGGTACGCCCTTGTTGTTGGCATCCACCCCAAACAGGTTGGATTCATCTTTCCGGGCACTTGCCGTGAGCATATAACGTCCGTGTAAAGTGTAAGACAGGTTGCCGTAGTATGACCGGTTCCGGTCCGTCAGGTACGTTAAGGAAGACCGGTTGGGAATGGTGGCTGTTGACCCTGTGGGCGAGAGCAGGTAGCTGGTGGTATAGTCCACCCGCGAGGTGGTCAGCAGCTCATCGCTGTAGCCATACACCCGGTCCGACAGGCCGGTGGTGCGGGCCTGCCGGACTTCCGTTCCGGCCAGCACACTGAGCCGGTGACGGTCACCCCAGTTCTTGTCCACATTAAGCTGGGCTCTGCCCGAATGCGAAACAAGGGACAGGTAGCTGTTATCCAGGATGCCGCCCTTGGGAACGGGAAACTGCAGGGTGCCATCCCCGTCGGTATAAGCATACTGGTTGATCATATTGCGCGTGTAATACAGTTCCTGGCTCTGAAAATCACGAATATGCCGGTCCTGGTTTTCATACTGGTAGCGGCCCTCCACTTTGAGCCAGGAAACCAGGCGGTAGTTAACCGCTGTGTTGATCCGGATATCATCCGTTTGGACCGTGTAATCCTTGTTTTCCAGCTCCTGCAAGGGGACATACGACCAGTCCAACAAGCCGTTGGCCTGCGCCTGGCCCACATAGGCCGTGTTGTAATCACGCACCACCGCCAGCGGGTTCCCGTTATCATCCGCCAGGCGGGCATAGGGGTAAAGGCCGTAAGTTCCCCCGCTGGTTATTGTGGCGCTTCCGCCGTTGTTTTGCGATTGTTTACTGTGGGAATACTGGATACCCGATGAAATCTCCAGCAAAGCTGTGGGATGATAAGTCAGCATGGAGTTGACCGTGACCCGGTCCAGCTCGTTTCGTACCAGGTTCTCCTGGTTTTGGTCCAGTCCGCCGCTTAGGTAATAGCTGACCGCTGATCCGCCTCCTTTCATGGAAAAGGAATGCTGGCGGTTGACACTGTTTTGGTACAGGTATTTGCTAAAGTCCCGGCGTACATCCAGCTGCCGGTACCGGTCCAGCTGCGCCTGGGCTTCCGTTTCGCTGATCTGCCCGTCGCGGCGGGCAATCAACAGCTCCACCACCGGCGACATAGCGGGCTGCGCAGAGTAATCCTCCATCCAGGTGTAATAGTTTTGATCAAACAGGCTTTGTTCCACATCAATAAAATCCGAAGCATTCAGAAACTGCGGGTTGTCGAACACATCCGGCTTGCGGCCAATGGTCACGCTGTTGTTAATTTGAATAGTCATAGGCTGCTCCAACCGGCCTTTTTTGGTGGTAATCACAATCACCCCGTTACCGGCACGTACGCCCCAAATGGAAGCGGCAGCGGCATCCTTCAAAATGGTGATGCCCTCAATATCGTTCGGGTTCAGGTTGTCCAGATCCCCTTCATAGGGGAAGTTGTCGACAATCACCAGCGGGCTTTCCTCCGACTGGATGGTACTCTGCCCGCGGATACTCAGCGAGGGCGAACCGTCAAAGCGGCGGTCAAAGAGCAAAGCCGGGGTGATGTTCTCCAGGCGGCTGAGCACGTCGGTGCTCACCGCCCGGTTCACCAGCCGGTTGTCAATGTGGGTGTAGGACCCCAGGGTTTTATCCTTCGACAGGGTTTGGTAGCCCGTGGAAACCACCACCTCGCCGATGGAGACCACCTCCTGTTCGAGATAGATGTTCAGCGGGCTTCCGTCATCCGGGGCATAAACCGTTTGCCGGAAATACCCGACATGGGAAACCAGGAGTGACGGTTCACCGGCAGGCAGGGCTAGCTCAAAATGGCCGAGGCTGTCGGTTACGGCCGATGCGGTATAGCCGGGCGTGGTGATGTAAACGCCGGGCAGGGCTTTTCCGCCGGTTTCAAACACGGTGCCCGTTACATGTCCTGACTGGGCAAACAGCCGGGCCGGCAATGCCAGGGCCAGGCCAAGGATCAGTAAACAACGAATTTTATTTTGCATAGAATGATAGGATAAATTGTTTTTAATCGAATTGTTGAATCACAAGCAGTTCAACTTCGCAGGGTTCCTGCTCAAGGTAGAGTCCATAGGGTTTCACAGCAGCGCTAAACAGGCGGATATCCTTCTGGCCGGTTGGGAAGCTGATGTCGATCTCGCTGGTCAGTCCCGTGCGGTCAATCACCGGATAGGGATTATCCTTGTAGAGGCCGGTCACCGCGCGATAGAAATTTTGGAACGGCTGCTTGCGGTAAACCAGCCGGTTTGGCTCATCGTTGATCACCGCGGGGCTGGAGCTTTTGGACAGCAGCCTTTCCGGCTCGCCGCTGTGTTTGAGCACCCAGCATTGGACCGTCCGTTTTTCAACGGCCGCACGAAGCTGGTAGCGGGCACCGAAAAAGCGGTTCAAGTCATCCAGCATCAGCTGTCCGGCCTGCGCTTTTTGGTCCGACGGGATGATCAGCTCGTAACAGTAATACTGGTCACGGGCAGCAGGCGAATAAGCCGCTACGCCCGGAGGAGGCAGCACTTCCTGCCGGTCGAAATCCTCGATACAGCGGTTGGCTTGCGCCAGGCTCCCATCGCCCAGGTAGCGCATGGCTGTGCGGTACAACTGCACAACGGTACCATTCAGCGCTCTCAGTTTATAGCGGTTCAGGCTGTCGGTGTACACCCCGCCGCCACCAATGCCATCGAGGTAGCCGGTAATCACCGAGTGGTACTGCAAATCGGTGGCCTGGCCGCCGTTGCCGTTAACCAGCAGCGGCCGGGCCGGGTCGTAGTCGAAATTGCTTTTCTTTTCGGCCAGTTGGGCCGGGTTGCCCGAGAGCTGGGCCCGGATGTTTTCAGCCGTGACTTCCGCTTCGCCGGTGATGGCCACCACTTTCCCGTCCCTGATCCACACCTCGTGGGGGACATGGTTATGGGGAAACAGCCCGGACAGGGTTGTGTCTGCGGTTACCGATGGCAGGCTGACCTTGCGGGCAGCAAAGAACTTGGCAATCGCGCTTTTGTCCTGCGAAGTGACCATCAGGATTTGGAGCTGGCCGTCAAACTCCTGCTGGAGCTGTTCGAGCCGCGGGATGGCTTCAACACATGGGTGGCACCAGGTAGCCCAGAAGTCCAGGATCAACAGCTTGCCGTCGAAGTCCGAAAGGCGGGCGGTTTCTCCGGGGTAGTTGAGCACATCCTTTAGCAGGAGATCAGGTACCGGGTCACCCGGTTTTAAGGGGCCAGCCGGGGCCTGTTCGGGCGGGCTGCAATGCACAAAATGCAAAAGCATGCCTGCTGTAAACAGGATTAATCGTACCGGAATCTTGGTTTTGTATCTCATTATTTTTAAGTTTTGGTTTCGTAAAAAGAAGATTGAACACAAAGACGCGAAGCCACAAAGGATTTGTTGTCCGAATAGACTGAACGCAAAGACGCGAAGCCGCAAAGGGTTCGTTATTAAATAAATGAATTCACACTTTCTCCCCCTCTCACCCTCACGCTCTCTCACCCTCGCATCTTCTCGCCAAGAGAAAAGGCATACCACGGCCATGAAGCAGAAAATAGCATCCATACTTTTACAATTTTTTGTTGTTTAACCGGAGGTTTTAAGTTGCCCCAAAACCCCCAGGGTTTCGGAAAACCCTGAAGGTTTACAGACGGGGGTCATTGATGCTGCCCGTGCATTTACGGGGCACGTCGGGGGAAAAGAAAGCGTTTAAAATAAGGCATCGTACTGGTTGTCTTTTGTTAAGCCACAAATATCTTTAAGCATGCCTGGCAAAGAGGCATGAACCACGTAGTTAAGTTGAGCGTAATAAAAGGAAAGCGCCTGGAACAAAAGCAAAAAAGGGCGCGGACTCAACTTACCGAACAGAGGTACTGGCAATACCCACACACGAATAAGAGAGCCCACGCCCGGGTCGTGAGCCTTTCTTACTTATCATCTCGTGTGTTTGAAAAGTGCCAGTTTTCTGTTCGAGATTCTAAGCAATAGCTTCTAATGTCATTTCATTCGAAGGATTGCAAATCTAAATATTCTACAGCAAATATAGAAAAATGTATTTGTAAGCCAAATGGATTACAAGAAAAATTTGGATTATAACAAAATTGCGGAATGGGTACGCTAACTAAAGAAGATATCATACTTAAAAACAGGATTACGGAGAGAATAAAGTTTTTAAGAGCAAAGACTGGTCTCAACCCATCGGAGTTTGCTAAGGCACATGATATTGATAGGCAGATTTTGAACAGATGGGAAAGCGAAAATAATCCAAGGGGTGTGTCGATTTATACAATCAACAAATTCTGTAATATGTTGGGAATAACACTCAAAGATTTTTTTGATTTTGAGTAAATGTTGGCGCGGATAAGATCTCTGATAATTTTCCTCGAGAAAGTAATATTACCAGGTTAGCTTTGCAGTTTTTAAACTGTGTAAGTATCGATAGGTGGTTAATATTCGGACATCTAGTTCTATATCATGGGTAATTTTGGGTTCCCCAACCCCTTGTTCTCGATTCTCCTTCAACCCCTTTTTATTTTACTTGCAATAATTTCCAGATGATAATAATAATTTGTTAAGAATTATTGTAACTTTCTGGCACCAAATAATTAACTAACGATGGAAACGACACCTGAATGCCCACCGAGAATGAACAGCAAGACGATTTCTGGGATGTTAAGGGATAGCGGGGAAAGTGGCTATACTTTTAGGATATGGGAGAGTATGGTGGGAGAATAATAAAGAAGTAAGATATTATGGACTGTACACTACCTTACTCCAATTAAATGAACGGAAAAAAAATAGCATATCGGTTAATTGGAATTGGTGTAACCATTTCTATTGCTCTTTTGTTTTTGTATTTGTCTAAAACTACAGAGCTGGATAGTCGTGCTCCAATTGACGCAGACATATTTTCTAGCTATGGATCATTGGTTGGAGGAGTTTTAGGAGCATTATTTTCTTTAGCGGGGGTGTTTCTATTAATAAATACACTTGAAGCTCAAGAGTGTGCCATCAGAATTCAGCAAACAAATTTCAGCAAACAGCTTTTTGAAAGTAAATTCTTTGATTTAGTAAATATTCACCGCCAAAACAGCTTCGAAATAAATCTCAAAGACAGAATAGGAAGAAAGGTTTTTTTAACGCTACAAAGAGAATTTTACCATTGTAAATTGGTCATTGATGCTCTTAATGAAACTTGGCCGGAAAAGCTTTTAGAAGAAGAGCGAATAAATATCTCGTATATGTGCTTCTTTTTCGGTGCAGTTGGTGAGACATCAGAACAAATCATGAAGAGGAATTTGACAGGAAAATACCCTAATAGGATTAACTTCATTTTAGAGAGGTTTAAAAAGAGTCAGAAGGAATTTACTGAAAATGACAATTTTCCTTATAAATTATTTGAAGGTCATCAGTCAAGACTTGGCCATTATTTTAGGCACCTGTACCAAACAGTGAAGTTTGTGGATGAACAACCTTCTAGTTTGCTCACGTACAAAGAGAAATACAGCTATGTAAAGATACTTAGGGCTCAGCTTTCAACTCAGGAACAAGCATTCTTGTTTTATAATTCTTTGTCCGATTTAGGTAAGGCTTGGGAAAAACAAGAAGATCTTGAAAGTAAAAAACTAATTACGAAGTACAATCTGATTAAGAATATTCCAACAGGATATACAAGTGAGTTTGATGTAGTAAAATACTACCCAAATGTCAGGTATGAGGGAGATCCTCTGACAGAAAAAAGGATCAAATTGGAAGAGAATTATCGCTAATAGATAGAAGCTCTTGCGGCACGCTGTGCCAAGAAGGAGAGGTCGGTATGTTTCGTGGTTGAACGGGGTGAATGGAATTAGGGAGAAGGGAGCGACAGGGAACTCATAATTTGTACATTTATGGGCAGTAACTATTGAGTGGGCTGGCGGGCTCTGCTCTACACAATAAGGTTAAAAAAAACTACTAACAAACTAATAAAATGGAAGAAAGAAAATTAGAAGTCATAAGGTTTTTTATTTCTCAAAAAGAAAACAAAAAAGACAAATTAAGTCTATCAGAGATTGATGGTGTGGATTTATTTGACAATGTATTCAGAAATTTTGTTCCGTTTATTGACAATTTGCCACTTGACGAGATAAACAAACGTGTTGTCCAACTTGGCAAAGACGAAAATTCAACCTCATTTTTTCGAATCAAAAGCAATATTCGGTCAATATCAGGAATAATAGAAACTGGCAGATATGGCAAAGAGGAAAGTATCATTGACATTTTAAATAAAGACGATGCACCTGTATTTAAAATTCACAAAAACCATTCTGTGCAAAAGCCATTCTTCTTTTTAATTTGTATACCAGAAATAAAAGAGGATGGACTAATTATCCTAGAAAGAGAGGGACAATTTGGAATAAAATCCATTTTTACTCATGTATTTAAAAGATACATGGACCAAAACTTTGAAGGACACACTATCAGGTATACGAACTTTATCGACCACCAGATAGTCAATAATTACATTAACAATGGTATTTATAATACAATTACTTTGACTAGAAATTCTCTACCGGAGGATGTTGCAGAAAGATACGGATTAGAAAAATTTGAAACCGAGGATTTTTCTGTCGAATTAAGAATAAAGGCAAAGGGTAAAAGAACCATAACAGGAAAGGCAAGAAAAAGAATTCAAGAAATGTTTGAATCAAATCCGAGAGGTTTCTTTTCTTCCGAAGAATTCGAGAAATTGGGATTTGACGAGAATGCAAAAGTTAAAGTGAATTCTACATACAAAAATTCGCCAAGAACAGTCGATTTATCTGACACAATGAAATTTAGACCATATTATGATATTATGGTTAATTTAAATGACTCTGGACATTCTGATTTCAATTCGATTGAATCAGAAGCTATTACATTATTGGATGATTTCAACTTAGATTTGTATTAATATGAGTTCAAAAGTAAATGTTTCGGAAATTGTTAGTAAACACAAATCAACTCTTCAAGGAGGAAATGGGAAATTACTAAAATTAGACAAGAAATATTTTATTACCTATCCAATAATTCTTGGACTTATTTTATCCTTCCTTATACGGATTCCCAATGACGGATTAGTAAATATTTTTGCGATATGTCTTTCAATATTTATTGGGCTTTTCTTAAATCTATTGGTGCTAATTATCTCGTTTGCAGAAAATAAGTTAAACATCAAAGACAAAAGTAATAGGGCTATTCTACTAGAGCATACTTTTTATAATATTACTTATACCATTGTGGCGTCACTTGTTGGTCTTGGATTCCTATTTCTTTCAAACATTGATTTCTTTCCAACAAATTGGAAAGTTAATTTAAGTTTCATCGACAGAATTATTGACTTAAAAGCTAGTGAATTGACCATAAATGCAATTGTCCAATTTGTATTGTATTTCGTGTTTTATTCTATTTTCATTCACATAATAATGACTCTTTTAATGATAGTAAAAAGAATATTCAGCCTTTTTAAAGCTGAGATTGAAGAGATTAACAAGGTTGACAAAAAACAATAAGACACAGGTGTTCAACAAAGTACATATTTCAGAGCGGGGTCGGTGCGGCAATCAACGGCGGATTCTCGCATCGCAGTGCTTGTCGTCACGAATATAACGCGCTCCGAAATTCGCTCCGCAATATGTATCAACCGTTATGAAATATAAGGGATGACAATAGACACAATTGATACAAGCCTCTTATTCCGAAAATTTTGTCCTTCGATTTTTTCAATGCTTGATAAAAGGACAGATTGGGATAAATTAAATTCTCGCTTTAAAGAAAAGGTGTATAATAGAAAGGGTTATGATTATAAGGATGATTTCATTGGAGTATTGTTTAATGCTTTTGAAGGAGATAATTATAACGCTGAATTCGTAGTCGAGATAGATAAAATTTATAATAAAATACAGGATGCATTACCTGAATTTTCGAAAAAGGTTAGAGAACTTCTCAAAGGTAAAATAACGAATTTGGAAGACTGGAATTTCTTAAATGTAGTTGGTGAACTATTCGTTATTAATACAATTCTTAATCACCCGAATGATATTCAACTTTTAGATATTGAAAAGAAAACAGTTAATGGAAAACCAAAAGATTTATTTGTTTGTCTGAAAACAGGAAGAAAGTTGATGATTGAGATTTTGAACATTCACTATACAGAAAAATCATTTGATAGAGAGACGCTTGAAAAACATTTGATATCTAAAACAAAAGCGAAAATATTATCTGAAACTAAGGGATGTTTATCCGAAGAGGATAAGAATATATTGTTTCTTCCAATTATTTGGCGATTAGACATTGAAAAACTAGTAGAACATTATGATTTTTTCGAGCGCTATGAGAATTCTTGGGGCAAAGAAACAGGAACAGAATATCAAACTATGGGATTTCATATTCTTCAGACATTGAATAAGAAAGATGAAATTCAGCAATTCGTTTTCGGTTTAGTGACATATATTTTACGAGCTGTCGATAATAACATTGCCTAATAGAGTAGACACCCGCTCCACCCGCCCCAACTCCCGGCTCATTGGGATATGCACTAAAGCAGGCGGTCAGCGGCTGGTGTGGGCAGGGCATCTGCACCGTTTAACCCTGCTCTTCAGGGTATGCAAAACAGACTGCGGCTGGACTGATTTTGTAACCCCGAGCTGGTTAGGATATGTCGAAGGCTGGCGGCAGCTGGCCGGCCCCGAAATTTCGGGGTGCAATTCCGGCCTTTTAACCGGTGATTTGTAATCACCAAAAGGAAACGCAGGCTTTGTGGATAATCCGGAGCATGCTGGCCCCCTCACGCCCGGTGATTGGCAAGCTTCCGGCCTGGAATAGCTCACAAAATTGCATGAGTTCACTTTTTTTTTTTAAATGGGTTGGCTTTCGGGTTTTCCGAAAGAAGGCTGGCAATCAGGTATACATAACGGAATATACTTACACACGTGCGGAAGTAAACTTTCATACGTATGAAAATAAAACTTTACATTGTGAAAGCAGTACTTATAGTGTGTGAAAATTTAATTACATACGTACGTAAATTTGGTTACACACGGGTGCAGGTTTAGGCTAGCACTAACCCGAGTGTGACTGGCACACCAACCCGAGTGTGACTGGCACACTAACACGTGTGTGACCGACACACCAACACAAGTGTGACCGACTGGCAAACTCTGCCTCCGACCGCTTCAAAAAAACAGTTTGTCGACATTTTTTACTGGTTATAAGTTTTTGCTCAGAATTATTGTAACTTTCTGGCACCAACTAATAAACTAACAATGCGAACCATGCCTGAATGCCCTCCAAAAACAAATGGCACAAAGATTACATTTATGACACCACAAAAAACGATTAAGCTCAGTCAAACAACACACCGGCATTTTGAGGCCATCAAACGAGATAGCCCTCTCATTTCAAGGCATTGTTTTGCTACTCACGGTTTAGCCCCGGTTACCGATATCCGTTTTATTCAGCAGTTGCTTGTCCATTCGAGTCTAAAGACCACGATGATTTACACACATGTAAGTAATAAAGTCATCAACCGGATACAAAGCCCATTGGATAGGTTGAACATTAATTTGGAGAAAAAGAACGATAGAGAAAATTACGAAAAAGTATAATAACTTCGTGCTATTACATAGTTAGCAAACATTATAAAACCTACAAAACAACATTATATGAGTTATCTAGAGAACCTTGACAGACATGAAGATGAAAAAAGGAATTTAGCTTTTCAAACAGTTGTTGGAATAAGAGATGCGTTGAGTTTAGCTGCAAAAAAGCAACAACCACCAACTTATGAACAAGCACTTACAATCATCCATGATCTCGACGCTGATTTATATAATGATATTTGCAAACTAATTTCTGCGAAAAACGATAATGACGTTGTAAAATATTATCGAGAAGAAGCTCATTTACAGTCAATAACTCAAGACCGTGAAATTAGACCCGAGGATTTAATAAGTGATGAGATTGATCGGTTAAATGATCTTCAGAGAGAAGCTAAATTACCTAAAGAAGACATGCGTTTTGTTGACAGAAGAATTGGTTCACTGTATTTAGGATTAGAAAATCTAAAACCGAGAAATTTGTCGGAAAATAGAATTTTGAATAGAGACTATTCCAAAATTGACAGATCTTCTTATTTTGGAGAAAAATATTTTGAGAATGATTTTTACATTGACTATGAACTTCCTAATAAAAAGACTTTACGATTGAGACTTTTACATCCTGATACACCAGAACATATAACTGGCGCAGACTTGATTTATGAGCAATATGATCGTTTAACAGATAAAGTCCGCTTTATTTTTCTTCAATACAAAACTTGGGATAAGGGTGTAATTTATTTTTCACAGCATGAGAATTTGAAACCGCAATTGAATAAAATGAAATGTTCTCTTTGCGATAAAGGATTTTGCAATAAACCTGAGAAACTAGAGATAATTGAGAAATTCAGATTCCCTTATTGCTGTGGCTTTTTACGACCTACGGATAAACTTCAAACAAGTGACAGCAAGATGATTTCTAGTGGTTTGTATGTTCCTGTTTGTAGTATTCTTGAAATGTCAGAAAACACAAAAAAACTGGAGAAAAATATACTTAAACGAAATACTCTTAGTCATACACATTTTGAAGAGCTATTCAATCAAAATATAATCGGTTCGAGATGGCTTGATGTTGATGAAGTTGATGATTTTTATAGAGAAAAGGAAATTATACAACATAAAGACAGTATTAAGATTTTTGCTAGAGAATTAATTGAATAACGTTTGCTAACAGCAAAATACCCGCAAGTCGGGTTTCATTGCTTCGTGGACAGGAAAGTAATAAATTTGAAGTGCAAATCTTTGTAGGAAGTTCATCGGGAAACTCCCGCCCTGCGTGTATTTGCGGAACGTTGTGCGTCATGCTATGGCGACATTGCTAACTTCAAACTTTCATACCGATATCGAACGGACAAAAAATAAATGACAGAATGAACATTGACAAAATCGTAATACAAAACTTTAAGACACTTGACAAGTTTGAGATTAAACTAAACAAGGGGTTGAATATAATTGTTGGCGACAACGAAGCTGGGAAATCTACTTTGTTAGAAGCGATAAGCTTAGTTCTGACTGGACAACTAAACGGTAGAAATATCAATTACGAAATTTCACCTTTTCTTTTTAGTAAAGGTGTTGTTGACGATTACTTAGTCAAGCTAAAAGCAAAACAAAATCCCGAACTACCTTCAATTCTTATAGAAGCATATCTCTATGACAAACCCGAATTTGCAAGATTAAAAGGAAGCAACAACACAAAGAATGAAGACACCTTCGGCGTCTATTTGAAAATAGAATTCAACGAAGATTTTAAAGATGTGTATTCAAACTATATTTCTGACCCAACTAAGATTACTACACTTCCAACCGAGTATTATGTTGCAAGGTTGTATTCGTTCGCGAATAATCTTATAACTACACGAAATCTTGAATTAACTTCTACTCTCATTGATACAACCACAATTAAACTTCAAAATGGTGCTGACTACTATTTGCAAAGAATAATTGAGGAAAGTTTGGACGTTAAAGAAAGAACAGGACTTTCATTGGCATTTAGAAATCTCAAAGAATCGTTTAAGGAGCAGGAAGCACTCAAGGCAATCAATGATAAACTAAAAGCCAACAAAGGCGACATAACCAATAAAGATTTATCAGTTTCAATTGACATTTCTCAAAAATCAAGTTGGGAAAATAACTTGACTTCATACATTGATGAAATCCCATTTCAATTTTCTGGAAAGGGGGAACAAAATTTTGTCAAAATGCTTTTAGCATTAGATAAGAATGTAACAAAGAGTGATGTTATCCTAATTGAAGAACCTGAAAATCATCTTTCATTTTCAACTATGAATTCATTGATAAAAAAGATGGCTGAAAAATGTAAGGATAAACAAATTATTATCACAACTCACAGCACTTTTGTTTTAAACAAATTAGGACTTGACAATTTGATTTTGTGGGGAGTAGATAAACAAACAATGAGTTTGAAAGATTTAAAATCCGACACACAGGACTACTTCAAAAAGTTAGCTGGGTATGATACATTACGGCTTGTTCTTTCCAAGAAATCAATTTTAGTTGAAGGACCTTCTGATGAACTAATTGTTCAAAAAGCATATCACATTGCAAAGGGCAAATTGCCGATTGAAGATGGCATTGACACCATTTCTGTAAAAGGTTTGTCATTCAAGAGATTTTTAGAAATAGCCAAACTATTGAAAAAACAAGTTAGCGTGGTTACTGACAACGATGGAAACCATAAAAAGAAAATCGAGGACAAATATGTTGATTACATTGGTTTACCAAACATTAGAATTTGCTATGACAAAAACGATTTACTCAATACTTTAGAACCTCAAATAGTAGATTGCAACGACCTTACAACATTAAACAAGATTTTTAATTCAAACATTCAAGACAAACAAGAAATGATTGATTATATGATTGACAACAAAACTGAATGTGCTTTATCAATCTTCAATACAAAAGAACCTTTTGAAGCACCCTTATATGTCAAACAATCATTCTAATAAAATAATAATTGCATCTGCAGGTTCAAGAAAGACAACATACATCGTGAATGATGCTCTTTCAAGCGAAGGGGAGAATATTCTCATTCTGACATACACGCTTGAAAACATCAATCAAATTCGCAAATACATTATTCGTAGAGTTGGTTTTATTCCTTCAAATATTACAATTCAGAGTTGGTATTCCTTTCTGCTGCAAGATTGTGTAAGACCGTATCAAAATTTCGTTTACCAGGACAAGCGTATTGAAACTATCTTTTATCCAGACAACTTGCTCTCTTTTAATGCTCAAAGACGATACATTAGAAAAGAAGACACAAAAAAATATTTTCTTATTAAAGGAAGCTACATCATTAACGAACACATTTCTGAATTTGCTACAATCTGCAATGAAAAATCAAACGGGAAAGTGATTACCCGTTTGGAAGGAATTTATTCAAAACTATTTATTGACGAGGTTCAAGACATTTCTGGTTACGACTTTGACTTGATTGAACTTTTACTAAAATCAAAAATTAGCTGCCACTTTGTTGGAGATTGCAGACAGGCAACATATTTTACAACGTGCTCACCCAAATACAAGAAATTTAAAGGCAAAAATATTATTAACCTTTTCCAAAGTTGGGAGAAAGTTGGCCTATGTTCGATAATAGAGCGAAACGATTGTTATAGAAGTAATCAAATAATTTGCGACTTTGCCGAGAAATTATATCCTAATTTAGGCAAGTCAACTTCTTTCAACACAGAACAAACAGGGCATGATGGATTATTCATTGTAAAAACTGAACAAGTAAGCGAATACATTCAAAAGTATAATCCCATAGTTTTGAGATATGACAAAAATTCAAATACACAGGGCTATGAAGCGAAGAATTTCGGAGCAACCAAAGGTCAAACATTTGAAAGAGTTTTGATTTTCCCGACGGATGGTTTTAAGAAATATTTATCAGATAAAACTCTAACAAAAGTTGTTAGAAAAAAAAACAAAAGAACAGGTGCTATAAAAGAAGAAATAAAAGATGCATTTCATATAGCTAAACTGTATGTGGCTATCACAAGAGCAAGGACAAGTGTTGCATTTGTTCTGGACAGCGACAGTGCTTTTAACGAACTGTCAAAATATCAATGAAATGAGAGTAACAGAGAACTTGAAACAGCAGACTTTAGTGATGAAAAAGAAGCACGAACGCACAACTTCAGCTACCCGTCAAGTGCGGCAGCGGTGGTTTTCGGTGGGCATCTTTCCGCTCAAACTGTTTCTCGGTTTGACAGGAAATCGCCCGAAATCCGACCCTGCGTGTAGCTTCCTACGTTATCGGCAAGCAAAAAAATCATTCATATAGTGAAGTGAAAAGTGAACTCTAAACAAAATTATAAAATCAATAAAAAGGAATATTTATGAAATTCAGTAACGTAAGATTATTAGTCAAAGACTACAAAAAATGTTTTAAATTTTATACAGAAGAACTTGGATTTGAACCTCTATGGGGAGATGAAAACGGTTGTTATGCAGCATTTAAAGTTGCAGACGGGATTGAAGGATTTGCTATTTTCGTTTCTGATTTTATGGCTTCGGCTGTTGGCAATGTTGAAAAAGAGCAACCTACTGGCTATAGGGAAAAATCAATAGCTGTTTTTCAAGTAGAAAATGTAGATGATACCTATAAAGAATTATTTGAAAAAGGCATAAACTTTATCAATGAACCCACTGATATGCCAGACTGGGGAATGAGAGTTGTACACTTGAGAGACCCTGAAGAAAATCTCATAGAGTTTTTTACACCTTTAACTGCACAGTAATATGAATTGGGAGCCTTGGACTGGGTGTTATAAAGTAAGCGATGGTTGCACTTACTGCTATTTTTATGGACCATTCTCAAAACGTTGCGGACAAAATGATGTACACAAAACGAACGAGTTTAATAAGCCTATAGCTAAGACAAAAAAAGGTACAGATAAAATTCAAAGCGGAAAGATTGTTGCGACTTGTTTCGCAAGCGATTTTTTTATAGAAGAAGCCGATGAATGGCGGACAGAAGCTTGGGAAATGATAAAAAAACGACCAGACCTAGACTTTTTGATTTTAACTAAGCGCATTGAGCGTTTTAATGTTTCTTTACCAAGTGATTGGGGAGATGGATATGACAATGTGAATATAGGTTGTACAATTGAAAATCAAGAAATGGCAGATTATCGACTACCTTTGTTTCTATCCTACCCTATAAAAAGAAGATTCATAGCAGCAGCTCCACTTTTAGGAGCTATCGACATATCGCCTTATCTTGAAGGAATTGAACATATTACCGTTGGCGGTGAAACAAGTCGAGAAGCTCGTATATGTAATTACGATTGGATTTTAAATATTAGGGAACAATGCGTAAAAGCAGGAATAACCTTCTGGTTTAAAAACACAGGTTCACTTTTTGAAAATAATGGCACAATAAAAAAAATCAATCCATTCAAGCAAAATAGTATGGCAAAAGAATTTGGAATTAATATTTTAAACGGTAAAAAACTATTTTAATTAAAAGAAAAGGAAGGATTACAAATGGAATGCCATCCGATAATAATGTATAAAAATAATAGCCGAGATAGTAGTAAATTCAAGGGTTGTAGCCCGCTTCAACTTTCTTGTAATTTGACAGGAAAGTGCAGCGCAGTCGGCTACTATTCTTATACTCACCGTTACAGGCAAGTGTAAAGACCGATACGACAACGAAATATTAGTAAGACTGAAAATGAGTATTTAAAATATGGCAATAATTGATATAGATTTTGACTTTCGACAAGACAGTAAGTGTGGCGACCCTGACACCGACAGCCAAAAATTATATGAAACCCACAAGTTATTATGGAGTAAAGAATTGCCTAATGGAAAAATATTTACTTTGGAAATTAAATGTGACAGTTATGGCAGATTTCTAATAAAAAATAACTTATGCATGAATTTGTCAAGTGACAGGATGTGTCCGCATTTTGACGGAAAATATAGTAATAAGTTTGACGGTTGGCTTTCTGACTTGGAAAAAGAAGAACTCAAACATAAAGTACGGACAATAGGCGGACATATAATCTTTCCTGCCCATAAAAAGAATGGCTTCACAATTAATCAAGCCAGAGGTGTCAGCAGAATAATTTGCGACAGATTTGATTTGACATTGGAATGTATTCGACGTTTTTACAGAAATGAAGAAAGCCCACTTTCAAAGACTTTAATAAATTACAAAGACTTTTTTGACTTGTTTGTTGACTTCAAAGGATATGTTGACTTCTTTCATTTACAAGACTTTATTGACCAACGAGAGCAAGTTGAATTTTCTTTGCCATTTGACAATTTCAACAGACCACCATTACCTCAGACTATTGACGAGTATAAGCAATATAAAGAGCATACTATAGATTTAATGAAAAGAAGGAATAAAAGGATTTTAGAAAGTTTATGCCAAATCAATTAGGATTAATATGAAAGGTTTAAAATACACAGGACGAAAAAAACACCAGCCTGTAATAAATAGGGCTCTAAGCGGCACGTAGTGCCCAGCTTTGAGCCCCGGTTGAACTACAATCCGGGGCTCGGGTGTTTTTCTATGGACTTATCATGCTTGCCTGGGCTTGGACACGATCAGTTTTTTAAGATTCAGTGGGCTTCATCCCGGGCAAATCCTACCTGATTGACGACAGCTTTTGTTGACTTCTTCCGCTTCATGATCATTGGTTGGCATTTTTTTATCATTATTGCCGGTTTTGGGCAATAGCTTCCCCGTCCGCCCAACGAGGGCAGGTCAATATGGGATGGCAGAGGCTTACAAGTGCCAGGCAGTGTTCTGGGCATAAAAGTCTGATGGCGAGCGTACCCGCGGCAGTTCTTCGATACGGTGCATGGTGCCCTGTTTGCAGAACGGGCACCGGTACACATCAAATCCGGTGAGCCGGAGAAGCCGTTCCTGCGGGCTTTCTTTGGGCTTCAGGCTGACCTGCATCTTTGGATTTTGTTTGTTGCGCAGTGCCCTGGCCCGACTGCTGTAAATACCATAGCGCCGAATCTTCACAAAGCGGTGCGGCAAAATATGCTGGGAAAACCTTCTTAAGAACTCAACTCCGTCGAGTGTTACCGGCTTTTGTTTGGCCCGGTCTGCATAATCCTTGTGCATAAAGGTCACGGTCTTGTCATTTATTGCGGTGATTCGCTGGTTGGTGATGGCTACCCGGTGCGTGTACTGCCCCAGGTATTTGATCACCTGTTCCGGTTTGCCCAGCGAGGGCTCACAATGCACCGACCAGGGCTTGCTCCATGCGGCTTTAAGCAATGGACGGTACTTTTCTGACAGCCCCTTTTTTTTGAGTTCCCTTTCGATGCTCTCCATCAGCTTGGCCCGGAAAACCAGGCTGAGCTGTTTAACAGGGTAAAGAAACTTCCCGTTGCTGCCAACGGGTTTCATAGCCCCCGAAACTGTTTCTCCGGCTGCGGGAACAAGGCAATGGATGTGCGGGTGAAAACTCAGGTTCTGCCCCCAGGTGTGAAGTACGCACACCGCCCCGGTTTCAACACCAAAACGTGTGTAGCCAAACTGCCGCAGGGTTTCCCACACCGATGAAAACAGCCGCCCGTAAAACCATTGGCTATCCTGCATACAAATCGTGTTGAGTTGGTGCGGAACGGTAAACACAATATGGTAATGCTTGACCGGAAGGGTCGTTTCCAGCAAATCTTCCACCCAGGCTGCCTGCTTTGAACTTTGACACTTCGGACAGTGACGGTTGCGGCAACTGTTATAGCTGATACGGATCTGCCCGCAGCAGTCGCAGGCTTCTTTATGGCCGCCCAAAGCCGAAGTCCGGCAAACCGATAAAGCATGCAGTATACGCTGATGATAAGCGTTGGGGCGATACTTTTCAGTAAACTGCCGGCCAAACTTTTGGATTGCACCCGCCAGTTCAAACCCGGTCCGGCTCATTTCTTCTTGTCGTACAGGGTGTCCAGCGGGCTGTGCGGCTTAGTCCAAGGACATTGGGCCAGGTGCAGGTAAATCATGGTCGTGGCGATTTCGGAGTGCCCCAACAGGTCTTTCGAGGTCACAATGTTCAGTCCTTCCTCCAGCAAATGGGTGGCGTAGGTGTGCCGCAGCGCGTGCAGGTTGACCTGTTTTTTGATTGAAGTCTTTTTCAGCGTTTCGCGCATCACCCACGAAAGGCCGCGCACACTGTAACGGCCATCGGGTTCTTTCCCGTTAAACAGCCACACGTGCGGATTTTCCGCTGCGATGTACTTTTTTAACCCCTGGCCCATGTACCGGGAAAGCGGGACGATCCGGTCCTTCTTGTACTTGCTTTGCCGGATGTGGATGGTTTTGCGTTCAAAGTCGATGTCCGACAGTTTCAGGTTGATTAGTTCCTGGCCCCGCAGCCCGGCAGAATAAATCAGCGTGAGCACGATTCGGTGCTTCAGAAGTGTTGGCGCACTGAACAGTTCCCGCAGTTCCGAACGGTTCAGGATCACCGGCAGGCGGGTGTCCCCTTTCAGCGAGGGCAGCGAGATGGCCCGTTTGTTGTTGCCAAGCAGCCGGAAATAGTACCGCAAACCATAAACGGCATGTTTAAAATTACTGCGTGAAGGGGACTTGGCTGAAAGGGCCAGCGAAGAAAGGTATTCGTTAATCTCGTCATCTGAAACCTGCCCGGGCAAACGCCCAAAATGAAGCGAGATTTGTGCAATACGCCGGATGTAATTTTCCAGGGTACTGCGACTTTGTCCACGAAGGATAACCTGCTGATGCAACAGTTTGTACACTTTCTCAAACCCATCAATGGTTTGGATAGCTTTCTCAACTAATGTAGGTTCATTTCTTTTTTTTCATCCTATTGATATTTAAATGTGAAACATGGCCCCAATTTACCAATAATCAATAACTTTGGTTCCGGCTGTCCGCCAGAGGCGGATTTAGTTCAATATCGTGTATAAAATATTGGGGGTTTATGTGTGTATTGTCAACTCCGCTCCCCGTAGCAAGTTTATTAACGGCAGACAATAACGTCGCTCGCAAGCCCCCAACAATTTCATACATGTGGGCGTTGTAACCAATGTAAACAGCGCTTCGAAAGTTTGTACAGGTTTAACTTGACAATGAAACAGTAAAATAACTTGACAACATGAAAGAAAACAGCAACTTAATTCGTGTTTATTCTGGGACAGAATTGACAGTGAATTTACTTAAAGATGAATTAGAAAGTTTTGGAATTTCCAGCATGATTAAGAATGATTTTAATTCAGGAGTTTCCGCAGGATTTTCAGGTGGAGTTCCATCTTCTATTGATTTATTAATTCAAGAATTTGACTTGGGGAAAGCTGAACCAATTATAAGTGAATTTAGAAAGACAAACAGCTAAAAAAAGAACAACTAGGCCACAACAGCAAAATACCCCAACTCCCCCTTCTTGAGCGAAGCGGAAACGGGCAAGCTGGTAGCCGTTTGCAACGGCAATGTGTATAAGCATGCTATAATCATTTGCCCGGCGTACTTCACGAACTTGCATAAGCTCACTGCTTTTTTAAAAACGGGTTGGCTTTCCAGTTTTCCAAAAGAAGCCCGGCAATCAGGCATACGTGCCGGCATATATTTACACAAGTGCGGAAGTAAATCGCCATAATTTTCAGAATTACAGCTTAATCTTTCGGAAATTATAGGTTAATCTCTTCCCGACTTTAAGTTAATCTTTCCGTGATTATAACTTAATCTCCTCACGACTTTAGGTTAATCTTTCCGTAATTATAACTTAATCTCTTGACGACTTTGGGCTAATATTTTGGAAATATCAACTTACGATCTCCACCGGGCTGGTTTGGGTTAGTTCTGTTCTCCAGAATACAGTGTGCTTGTTGAAATCTACCAAATCCGATAACCGTCGGTTGCTGTTGATCAGTAGTACCCCGAATGGGGTAAGTATGGGAGCCTCTTTATCCGGTACCAATGATTTTGTTCAATTCCGTTCGTCCGCAAATAATCTTGTTTATCCAACCCATCCTGCAAATCCGGGTTCAGACTTTTTGACCTTTTCCAAAGTTCGAAACTTTGGAAAAGTTTACCGGCGATGAGCTCTTTGGTACCTTCTGCCAGCTCCCCGCCTGCGCCGGAATGACGCCAAAACGCTGGCGCAGGACATCACCCCATCGGGGTGAAATGTGGGTAGCCCTGGGTCATGCGACCAGCGGGAGCATTACCCGGGGTCATAGGATGCGTAGATGGGAAAGGCGCATCCACCAACAGCTTTGAAACGGGAAAACATTGGCATGCGCCGCACCTGCTGGCCCCCGAGTATAGATCACCGGCGGATCAAACTTTGGTTTTATTGACCCGCCTGCCCCGTCTTTTGTGTTTGCATAAGTCTTTGAGTTTTATTGGTTATTACTAAATCAAAAATAATACTCTTTGGCTTATGCTTCCTTTTTAGAAGCACGCATTACAAACATAGGGACTCGTCTTAGTGTTAGCGGAAACGAGGGGTCAGCTGGCAGTCGTTTGCAACGACACTATTTGAAACTTACTGTAAGCCCCTGCTTTTCTGGATACCCACAAAGCAGGCGTTCGGCTGGACTGGATATGCCATCCGGTCCTTGTTAACGCCGGATTTTCACCTGTATGGGAGCGGGGAGGTTCATCGATTTAAATGTGGAGCTGGTTAAAAGCCTAATGCGGAGGGCCTACCCCCTGCTCCTCCGGATCTGTCGAAAGCAGTTTGAGTATTAGGATGAGTATAGGATCGGTATAGGATCAGTATAGGATGGGTATAGGATCAACCCTTGGTTTTTGGGGAATTGATCCAGCCTGGTAATTTCTTCCATTCACAAATAATCCTGTCCATCCAACCATCCTACAAATCCTGGTTCAGACTTTTGCGTTTGGTGGCTAAACGATATTCCCTGTCCGGCGCATGACAGGTTTATTTTCTTTGCCACGTCTTTGGATGCGCCGGGAGAAGGTGGGCGCATCATAACCCCGGGTTCCATTTCATTTCACCCGGGGCTATTGTTATTGTACCCCGAATGGGGTAAGGATGGGGCATCTTTTTGCTGGGCATAATTGATTTTGAACATGTCCTGTAATTCCTTTCATTCGCAAATAATCCTGTTCATCCAACCCATCCTGCAAATCCTAGCTTGTCCCGGCGTGTCGGGAGTTCAGACTGTTAGCCTTTCCCAACCCGCAAGGCCAATCTTCAACGCTTGATTCACATTCAAAGCATACAGCTAAGACACAGCTAAGACACAGGACTGCTACATTTTTATTGGACTTCACCTGCAGGTTTAGGCTGCCTTTTCCAAAGTTCGAAACTTTGGAAAAGTTTACCGGCTATAGCCTCCTTGGTGCTTTCTGGCAGCTACCGGCCGGCCTGCCCGGCCTTTTTGACGGGCGCCGGAATGACGCCAAACGCAGGAGTGGAGCATCACCCCATCGGGGTGAAATGTGAGTAGCCCCGGGTTATGCGACCAACGGGAGCATTACCCGGGGTCACATGATACGTAGATGGGAAAGGCGCGTCCACCAACAGCTTTGAAACGGGAAAACATTGGCATGCGCCGCACCTGCTGGCCCCCGAGTATAGATCACCGGCGGATCAACCTTTGTTTTTTTGCGATTTGTTCCGGTCCGGTAATTTCGTTCATTCGCAAATAATCCTATCCATCCACCCATCCTGTAAATCCTAGCTTGTCCCGGCGTGTCGGGAGTTCAGACTTTTTAGCCTTTCCCAACCCGCAAGGCCAATCTTCAACGCTTGATTCACATTTCAAAGCATACAGCTATGACACAGCTATAACACAGCTAAGACACAGAACTGCTACATTTTTATTGGACTTCACCTGCAGGTTTAGGCTGCCTTTTCCAAAGTTCGAAACTTTGGAAAAGTTTACCGGCTATAGCCTCCTTGGTGCTTTCTGGCAGCTACCGGCCTGCCTGCCCGGCCTTTTTGACGGGCGCCGGAATGACGCCAAACGCTGAGTGGAGCGTAACCTTTCAGCGTCTGGCAGGCCTGAAAGCGTTTGGTGGTCAAAACGATATTCCCTATTCGGCGCATGACAGGTTTATTTTCTTTGCCACGTCTTTGGATGCGCCGGGAGAAGGTGGGCGCATCATAACCCCGGGTTCCATTCCTTCGTCATTCCACCCGGGGCTATTGTTGTTTTTCCCTTTCAGGGAAATTCCTTTGTGTCTTCGCGCCTTTGTGTTTGAAAAACAGGTAGATGGAGCCACATGCATAGATGAACGGTAGATCAACGAAGGCTCAACCTTGGTTTTTTGGCGATTTGATCCGCCCCGGTAATTCCGTTCATTCACAAATAATCCTGCTCATCCAATTCATCCTGCAAATACAATGTTCTTGGTTGCAATATGCCTTTTAATTGCACGCTGCCCGTCCCTCCCTTTTCGCAAAGAGCTTGTCCCGAACTCGCGTCCATTGCCATTAACTTAAAATCTTAAGTTAATGGCAATGGATATCATCGGGATTGCATCCTTTTCATCGAATGTTGGAACGAAGTGTAAATCCCGGCCCGTCGGAAGAAAAGGATGAGCCGTCCGGCTTGAGGACAAAAGAAGTATCCCCATGGAGCCCACCAATTAAATTGGTATCGACGATTTTACCGTACATTTCCAATTGTGTCCGCAGAGCGTTTGCAATTCAGTTGCATACATATTGTCTTCTGAGTGCTAGTTTATATTTTTTCGTATATTTGCAGTATGAATGCAAGTTCGCCAACGAAAATAAACCAATTATTGCAGAAAGTTCCTCGCGGGGGACTGTTTTTGTCGTCATGGATGTATGAGAACGGTATATCCCGTGAATTACAACGCCATTATAAAAGCTCGCAATGGCTTACCCCGATAGGTACAGGCGTCATGGTTCGTACCGGAGAAACACCTACTTTGTCCGGTGCATTGGCAAGTCTGAACGGGCAAGACAACAAACATTTCATAATCGGTGCAATGTCTGCCCTCGAAATGGCAGGTTATTCCCATTATTTGCCGATGGGTAAAAGAACAATTGTATTGTTTTCACCTAAGGAGGAACGGCTTCCGGGTTGGTTTGCCAAAAGAGATTGGGACGTTTACGTGAGGCATCATACAACAGAATGTTTTAGTGCTGATTTAGGCATAGATACCGTTCTGCAGGATGGTTTCAATTTGATGGTATCTTCACCAGAAAGGGCTTTTATGGAATGCCTGCACGTGTCGCCTAAATATTACAACCTTACGGATTTATATTATGTCATGGAAATGCTGTCGCTTCTGCACCCTCTCAAAGTGCAGGAATTATTGGAAGACTGCAAATCCATCAAGGTAAAACGTCTTTTCCTGTACATGGCGGAAAAAGCCGGACATGATTGGTTCAGGATGCTTAATACCTCCAAAATATCACTTGGAACAGGAAAACGGGCTATCGTAAGCAACGGAGTGTATAATGCTAAATATCAAATCACTATACCCAAGGAATTGGAGAATTATGGCGAATGATGAATATAAAGAACAGGTACGGCTGTTGCTGAGGATTATTCCTGTCCTGTCAAAAATAGATAGCTTTGCGATCCACGGCGGAACGGCCATTAATCTGTTTGTTCAGAATTTACCTCGTTATTCGGTTGATATTGATGTTACTTACGTTCCTGCCCTGCCTAGAGAAGAATCTTTAGGAGCTATAAAAAATCACCTGCTGGAAGTAAAAGAAAAAATCAAGGCTTTGGTTCCGGGTATTCTTATTCAAGAGAGGTCGAACAAACTGATTTGTGCTTATCGGGGCATATTTGTAAAGATTGAAGTTAATGGCGTCAAACGTGGAGTGATAGCCGATCCGGTTGTTTTGCCTTTATGCGAAGCCGCGCAAGATGCTTTCGGCATATTTTGTGAAGCTAAAATAGTCCCCCTATCCCAATTGTATGGAGGAAAAATCACCGCGGCTCTTGATCGTCAGCACCCGGCTCATTGCGATATGCACCAAAGCAGGCGGTTTGCGGCTGGGCCGGATATGCCATCCGGTCCTTGTTAACGCCGGATTTTCAATCCGAATGGGAGTGGGAACGTTCACCGGCAAGCTCTATGAAGCCCCGGGTAAAATCAACGGTAGATCAACGAAGGATCAAGCCTTGGTTTCTGGAGAATTTCATCTGGTGGCCGCTAGGCATGCAGTTCTTGTTAATGCAGGATTTTTCGGGATACGGTTTGATGGAGGGGGTACTGACAGTCAATTCATAATTTGTACATTTACTTGCAGTAAGCATTGAGTGGGCTGTCAGGCTCTACTCTACCAAACAAGGCTGAAAAAAAGCGACATGCAACGAATAACCTTATTAATTAATGCAGAATATGCAACGATAAATTTTCAAATGCAACGAATAAGATGTATTTTCGTTGCAAATATTAAGACGAATGAGTACCTACATACACCAAAAAGACAATTGGCCAAATTTTACCTGGACAAATGATGAACTCGTAAACCTACTAAGTGAAGCCAGAAATTTACAAGGACGATTAATTGGTAGAATGGAATCATTAGGTTTTGATTTGAGAAACGAAGCCTTACTCGATACTTTGACATTAGACGTTTTAAAATCAGCAGAGATAGAAGGAGAACTTCTAAATCCAGAGCAAGTCCGTTCTTCAATTGCACAAAGATTAGGAATGGAATTCGCGGGCTCAGTTGTATCTGACCGAAATGTTGATGGAATGGTTGAAATGATGATTGATGCAACAAATAATTGTTTCAAGCCATTAACAGCAGACAGGCTTTTTGATTGGCATGCAGCATTGTTTCCAATGGGTAGAAGTGGTATATTCAAAATAACTGTTGCAGATTGGCGAAAAGATACAACAGGACCGATGCAAGTTGTTTCAGGTTCAGCCGGAAAAGAAAAAATTCATTTTCTAGCTCCGAATGCAAATTTGATAGAAAAAGAAATGACCAGATTTTTGAAATGGTTTAACGGAAATGATAAAACTGACTTAGTAATTAAAGCTGCGGTTGCCCATCTTTGGTTTGTTACAATTCATCCTTTTCAAGATGGCAATGGAAGAATAACAAGGGCATTAACAGATATGTTATTAGCCCAATCAGACAGAAGTAATCAACGTTTTTATAGCATGTCAGCTCAAATCAGAATAGAAAGGAAGCAATACTATGAAATACTTGAAACAACACAAAAAGGAGACCTTGATATTACCGAATGGATAAAATGGTTTTTGAGCTGTTTAATAAACGCTTTAAAATCAACTGACAAAATCTTGACACGAGTATTATTTAAAGCAGGATTCTGGAATAAGCATTCAAAAACAATTATTAACGCGAGACAGAAAAAGGTAATTAACAAATTATTAGATGGATTTGAAGGAAAACTTACTTCAATGAAATGGGCTAAGATTGCAAAATGTTCCAAAGACACGGCAGTTCGGGATATTAACGATTTGATAGGAAAAGAAATTCTTAAAAAAGTAGCAGCTGGAGGTAGGAGTACAAATTACGAATTGATTGAAATAAAATAAAAGATGAAAGCCCCGGCCTACCCCTTGTCTTAGCGAAGCGGTGACGAGTCCCTATGTTTGTAATGCGTGCTTCTAAAAAGGAAGCATAAGCCAAAGGGGTTAGCCGGCAGCCGTTTGCAACGGCAATCGTTAAAGTATGCTGTAAGCATTCGCCTTGGCACAGCTCACAAAAATTGCATGCGTTCACTGCTGTTTTAAAAATGGCTTGGCTTTTGGGTTTTCCAAAATAGCCTGGCAATCAGGCATACCTGCTGGCATATATTTACACACGTGCGGGAGTAAATCGCCATAATTTTAGAATTACAGCTTAATCTTTCGGAAATTATAGGTTAATCCCTTTATGACTTTAAGTTAATCTTTCCATGATTATAACTTAATCTCTTCAAGACTTTAGATTAATATTTTGGAAATATCAACTTACAATCTCCACCGGGTCAGTCCGGTTTCAAAAAACCCGAGCTGGTTAGGATCTGTCGAAAGCAGTTAGCGGCTGGTGCGGGGAGGCCATCCGCACCTCTTAACCGGGAATTCGGGCTCATGGAAATGTTAGCAACTGCAAAAGAGGCAAAAGTGCTAATCGCTAGAAATTTCCTGCTGTGCCGATTTTTTTTCCACAGCAGGAAATTCTAATTTCCTAAGGTGAAAATTCCAATTTCCTAAGCAGGAAATCTTTTTCTCACAGCAGAAAAATCTAGAGGTACGCAGGAGATTAGAAAAGATAAAACGGTCGAAATTGTGCCAGTTTGGTGTTTCGGTGTCATTGTGCCACAATAAACGGGAGAGGGGAGGTTCACTTGTAATATGGCGTCGGCTGTAAGCCCGGCTGGGGGCAGCCGAAAAGCCTCATGACAAACAATTTCCCGAGCTGGTTAGGATATGTCGAAGGCTCGCGGCGGCTGGCCGGCCCCGACCCCGAACCCTCGGGGCGGGGTGCAATTCCGGCCTTTTAACCGGGGATTTTTAATCACCGCAACCTACTCCGGAGGCTTGAGCAGTGTACTCAAGCACCTTGAGCAGCGAGCTCGGTGCTTGTGGTACAGTACTCTTGTGCAAGCTGCTTTCGGTAATCACGAATCATTTCAATTTTATTTCTAAATTTAACAGCAGTTTATCTGAATAAACTAAACGACATTGGTTTATATATGAATAAATAATATCTAGCCTGAAGCAAATTATTATCAATATCTGTCACGATTTAAAATAGGAACAATGCCACAACTCACCGTAAACCAAAAAAAATGGTTAAAATCCATTCATGTCATGTCAGCCGGAATTTGGATATCTGCCGGACTGGTCATGTTTCTAATCCATTTTATGGGCCATGATTTATCGACAGGGGCACAGCTTCATTTGTTGAATCGGATTATCTATTTTATAGATATGAAAATACTGGTCCCTTCCGCGATCGTTTGCCTACTTACAGGTTGGACGTATTCGCAATTTACCAAATGGGGCTATTTCAAACATGGTTGGTTAATTTTTAAATGGATTATTACCGTTCTCATTATCGTACTGGGGACAATCTATTCGGGGCCATGGATTGAAGAAACTGTAAAAATATCGGGAAAGCTTGGCCTAAAAGCACTTCAGGATGCTGATTATAAATGGTATGATAGCAATCACTTAATCATGGGGGTGTGTATGACCACTACGCTCATCGTTGCCGTTTTTATATCGGTATTTAAACCTAAAAAATAAGAAAACTTAAATATAAGAATCGTAACATCGGTTGCACAACTACCCTGCTCCTCAGGATCTGTTGAAAGCAGTTTGAGTATGGGATGAGTTTAGCATTAGTATAGGATCAACCCTTTGTTTTTATGCGATTTGATCAGTCCCGGTAATTTCGTTCGTTCACAAATAATCCTGTCTATCCGCCATCCTGCAAATCCTAGCTTGTCCCGGCGTGTCGGGAGTTCAGGCTTTTTAGCCTTTCCCAACCCGTAAGGCCAATCTTCAGCGCTTGATTCACATTCGAACCATACACAGGAAGCATACAGCTATGACACAGCTATAACACAGCTAAGATACAGCTAAGACACAGAATGGCTACATTCTCAATGGCCTTGAACTGTCTTCGCCCGGCTCATCGGAATATGCACCAAAGCTGGCGGTTTGCGGCTGGGCCGGATATGTCATCCGCACCTTATTAACGCCGGATTTTCAATCCGAATGGGAGAGGGTTGTAAGCCTGGCTTGGGGCAGCCTTAAAGCCTCAGAAAAGACAGTTTATCAACATTTTTCACCATCGATGAGTTTTTGCTCAGAATTATTGTAACTTTCGCCATCAAACAACTGACAATGAAAATAGTACCTGATGAAATCCATCCCAAAAATAGCATACAATGAATGAGAACCAAGGCATATTGGCATTGAAAACCATTGAAAAGCGGATTTTCACTTTCAGAGGGGTTCAGGTTATGATCGATAGGGACCTTGCAGAAATGTATCATGTTGCCACAAAAGTTCTGAACCAAGCAGTAAAACGGAATAAAGATCGATTCCCAGCCCAGTTTCATTTTCAACTTTCGGATAAAGAAAAGTTCGAACTGGTCACAAATTGTGACCGGTTCAATGGCTTGAAACATGCATCGGTAAATCCATACGCTTTTATCGAGCAAGGTGTGGCCATGCTTTCCGCAATACTTCGAAGCGAGACTGCCATTAAGGTGAGCATACGGATTATGGAAGCATTTGTGGAGATGCGAAAAATGGTGCTTGGGAATGCAGCGCTATTTCAGCGGCTCGATCGTATTGAATTAAAACAATTGGAAGCCGATGATAAGTTTGATCAGGTCTTTAAAGCGCTTGAAGCACGCAATAGGTTGCCCGAAAAAGGTGTTTTTTACGATGGACAGGTATTTGAAGCCTGGAATTTCGTTTCTGATCTGATTCGTAAAGCGAAAACGTCAATTCTGCTAATCGATAATTATGTGGACGATTCCGTTTTGGCTTTATTTACCAAACGCAACAAGGGAGTAGATGTAACAATCCTGACCAAAACAATCAGTAAAGCGCTTGCAGCCGACCTAAAGAAATACAACGCACAATATGAACCTATCGAAATCAGAGAGTTTTCGCTATCTCATGACCGCTTCCTGTTGATTGACGGCCACGAACTTTTCCACATCGGAGCTTCGCTTAAAGATTTGGGTAAAAAATGGTTTGCCTTTTCCAGAATGGATATAGACACTCTGGAGATGATTGAGAAACTTGAAAAGAAAAAGCAAGAAATACAATAAAGCCGTCCTCTAGAATTTCTTTCGACCACCACTAATTTTCAATCCGAATGGGAGAGGGGAGGTTTACTGGTTGAATAGGGAGTGAACCGGTTGAAAACCTAATGCGGAGGGGCTCCCCGCCCTCCCTTATGCGGTGTGTCGTCCAGACCATATGTGGTACGCCATCCATACCTTATGCGGTCTGTCGTCCGCACCTCTTAACCGGGAATAATGTCTGAACAGGATTTAAAGATTATAAGATGGACAGGATTACGATAGGAAATGAGCTCTGCTTAAATTCGATTTTTCCCAATCACGAATCATTCAAATTTAATTTTTAGATTTAACAGCATTTTACCTGAATAATGGATAAAATACTAGAACGTTATGGGCAAGGTTAAAAGACAGACTGGATGAAAGATATTATCGAATTTAAAGGACAAAATGTTTCTTGGGTTAAAGACTTGAATCTTCTTTGCAAGAAAAACAACATTTACGTGATGGATAATCATGTAGCAGCTTTATGGTGTTGGTTGCAAGAAATTGAAACTAAAGAAAAGTATAATGTTTTACATGTTGACGCTCATTACGATACTATGGCTAGCCGTATTGATACATGGCTGGAGTATTTACCAAACAACATTAAGGAACTTAGCATTAATGATTATTTGGCTGTAAAATTCTATGACAGAGATTTCAAAAATGGATATGAAGTAATGCGATGGGATAACTATTTTCCAATATTTCACAGGCTATATAAGGACAATATTAATTCCTATCATTTCTTCACTCATAAGGAAGGTTCCTTATTTGAAGAGATGAAGGACAGGCTAGATGAATAGCCTATCCCTGGTCTTTTTAATCTTATTGATTATGTATTTGACAAAGCGACTTCTGGACCATGGAAGTGGATTGTAAATATTGATTTAGATTATTTCTTCCAAAGAATTGATGATACAGATATCACTATTAGATTTATATCAAATGATGCCATCGATTATTTCATTAATAAATTAAAATCGCATTTGTCGAGTGACAGGATAAAAGTGATGACAATAGCTCTAAGTTCTGAGTGCTGCGGAGGTTGGGAGAATTCAATAGAATTAATGAATTATTTTGCGGCAAGACTTGACTTTGAAGTAAAGGCAATACAATGTCGTTTAGTTAAGGAACGCGGCTTAATTAGGCTATTTTACTGGTGTTTTGATAAAAAATAGTTCTTTGAAAAGTTTGTAATTCGCCCAAGGTTGATTATTTTGTAAGGGTATAAAGGGGGTAACCCAAGTATCAACAAAAAACCGGATTATCGGGAAACATTAACGGAACATATCGACTATGAAATTGACAGTAAGCAATTTAGCAGTCGTTTTAAAGACGGCAAAGAAGGGGTGTTTACCCGTAAGAGAAAATTGCCCGTCAAAACAATAATCTTGTTGGTGCTTAAGTTTAAAAGTTCCATACAGCGTGAGTTGGACCGCTTCTTCAAGGAAGCCTCCCAAAGTGACTTCAACATCAGGGAAGTTACCAAGGGAGCATTTACGCAAGCACGGGCAAAGCTGAAACCGGAGGCATTTAAGCGTTTGAACGAGATCGCCGTAAATACCTTTTACGAAGGGGCATCTTACTATGAGTGGCACAAGATGCGGTTGCTTGCAGTTGATGGTACACGCCTGGTTTTACCTAATCACCCGTCGGTTGCCCAGGAGTTTGGGGTGCACCAATTTGGGCCGAAAGCCGACAGTCCCCGCTCCCTTGCTATAGGTTCATTACTTTACGATCCATTAAACATGGTAACGATCGATTCGCAAATAGCACCTTATGCTTCGAGCGAGCGGGACTTGCTGATGGAACATTTGGACAAGGTCAACGCAGGTGATCTATTGTTGCTCGACCGGGGATATCCCAGCTTTTGGTTGCTCTTTTTGTTGAAGGCCAGGGGGATTGAGTTTTGTGTCCGACTTAAAGAAGACTGGTGGCTGAAAGTAAAGGAATTTACCGAAAGCACCGACAAGGAGAGGATCGTAACCTTTGCCCTGCCCAAAAAGGACCGCAACAAGCTGAAAGACTTTCCCCATATGTGGGACACAGAAATAACCTGCAGGCTAATCAAAGTTGAACTCGAAAACGGGGAGAAAGAGGTACTCTGCACATCGCTGACAGATGACCGGATCTACCTTTACAGTGATTTTGAGCAACTTTACCATTACCGGTGGAATGAGGAAGAGGCTTATAAATTATTGAAAAGCCGTATTGAGTTGGAGAACTTTTCCGGCAAAACGGACAGGGCGGTAAAACAGGATTTCTATGCTAAAGTATTTTTGATGACACTTTGTGCAGCCTATGCCCATCCCATTGAAGAAAAGGTAATTGCAGAATACCAAGCCAGCCAGGATCGCAAACACGGACAAAAGATTAACCGGACCAATGCCCTGGCAACCGTAATGGATATGCTGGTGCCAACCTTTATCCATAAAAAATACAAGGAAGCTCTTCATGCCTTTGACTTGTTGATCTGGAACACCCGGGAAATCATCAGACCGGGGCGGATTAATCCAAGAAATAAAAGACCTAAGAAGCCTTATTCGATGAATTACAAACGATTATAGTGAATCACTAACTAAACGACATTGAAAGGCAATAAATTATTAACGACCCTTTTCGAGAAAATAAATAACCTAATAGAACAATGAAAATTACACTTTACACAAAATTGGCTCAAAAATTAGCTGACAAAATTTTAAGTGCCGTTGAGAACGACACCATAAAAACATGGGAAATAAAAATAGATAAGAATAAGTCTAAATTTTTAACTCATAGCCCAGAGCAGTGGGTTGACAAAGCTCTGTTTGGTTTTAAAGCTGAAACAGACAAATTGTATTTATTTCTTACATGGTGGAAAGATAAAGAGCCAACGGAAGAAATAAAAGGATACTATGTTGGTAGAATGACTGAGATTCTACTTGTTCATTTTTCAGACATGTTTGACGTTTTTGAAATAGAAAAATAGTAAAACCAGCCCATAACACGCGTTGTGGCGCATGGATAAGTGCCATATTCATAGCAAGTTTTGTGCTCGCAAGAGCACTCTTGACGGTCAGAAAGTTTATTTCAATAAGATTAGCCACGCACCATATCGCTATACGTTAGGCGTTATTAAAAAAGAGTTCCTCAAGTAGTTAGAATATATAACATTACATACAAAATGACTGACAAAGAATTACTCGAATTTGAGAAAAAAGGATATGAATTAGAATCTAGGATATTACACAACCAAGAAATTGTAAGAAAGCAAACTGCTGCTGTACTAGACTCAAACCTTACGAACTCTCGAATTTTTTTGGCATCTCTTTTTTTTGACTTAATGAAGATTCGAGAAGGTGTCCCTGGTAATTCGGATGAAACTACTTCAAAGGTATTATCCCTAATAACCACTTACATTCAAGGATTTGGCATCACAGAAAATCTAATCTATGAAGGGCAATATTCAAAGGTTGCTTCAGTCCTCAAACAAGAATACGAAATACTAACCAGAATTAAAGAACATATAGAAAGTGCTGCTAAAGAAGGAAAAACCCCGAATGTTAAACATGCACCTAAAGGTTCACAAAGGATTTATGGTAAGCTTAACGACATTTCTCATCCATCTAATTCTGATATTATACTTGATTTAATATATAAGGAGTTCGACGGACAGGTTAATGCTGTGTCTCCAATACCAGTTTTTAATGAGGAATATGCAATAAATTTGTATAAATCTCATCTGTTCGTTGGGTATGAAATATTAAAAGAAAATGTAATGCTTATTGCAGATTTTTATGGTATTGAGATATTGGATGAACTTGAAAGGAATGGATTTTTTGAATATGTGAAAGTATTAAGAAGAAGCTTGCTTCAAGGTAAAGTGATTGAAGAAAAAAATAACAACGCCAACAATTAGCCTCTAATAAAGCGTTGCTTGCACACGCTTTGCATTGGAGGCTGTGTTGGACTAAACATTGCTTGTCTGATTCAACTACTTGGCAGTTAATTTTTGCTTATAGTGTTTTCAATCGACTTTTTTCATTCATCGGTCTGAATTACAGGAAAATATACGGCATAAAAAAACATTGAACTACTTCTGTTTATCGAAGGGTTGAAATGTAGTAAATTTGTTTTAAATGGCAGTATTCATTCTCAAATTAAATAAAAAGGATTTTGGATGCTAAATAGACGCGGCAACCTATCGCCAATGGATAGAATAGAAAACAATAAGCTCCCGCATAGCGGGTTTAGTTCAACACAGTACATATTGCAGGGCGGGGTTCGGTGGTACGCCAACTGCGGATTCTCGCATCGCAGTTCCGTGTCCTTCGGACAGGAACGCTCTCCGAAATCCGCCCCGACAACATGTACCAAACGTTAGTACGCCGTGAAGCGTATTTTCTTCAATGGGTGCAAATCCCATCTGCCGAATTGACTGTTCGGGCAGTAATGAAAAAGACTGTTTAAGTCGTGAGGCTTACCCAGGAGTTCTTTGGATTAAGTTACCAAGCCGCAATGCTTAAGGCGTGAACCCATAGTAGTCCCGATGGCCATCGGGATGTAAATCGTAGACTGGGGAGGATGTTGACGTGTCGCGAACCCTGTCACTTATTGTGGATCAACAGTCGTTTGAAGCAATAAGGTCTACCGGAGTCATAGGGGTGGCGTGGTAACAAACGGAGGAAATATGAACACGGGAGGTCTCCTGTAGCAATGCATGGCAAGCATAAACACGCCGTTATAAGTATAACGAAGTCCGGATGTGGTTTCAGGAGAAGTCGGAGAAGCCCATAGTACCGTTGACTGTAAAGACAACATAACTTTACTTTTAGGGAAGGGGCTTTACTTTAGAGAAGCTTTTATGGATAAACAACTGCTTGAAATTGATTTACATCTAAAAGTTAAGCCATCGGTTACGACCGATGAGAAGGTTCGTGTCTTCCAACGAAAGCTATACCTGCGAGCCAAGCAAGAGAAAAGCTTTAAGGCTTACAGTTTGTACGATAAAATTTGTCAACCGCATGTATTACATGAATCCTGGCGACGGGTAAAAACGGGCAAGCAGGAATACGATGGGGGCGGAGTTGATAAGGTTACTTTTGGAATGATCGAAAAGGATGGTGTAAACCAGTTCCTGGCCGGCATTCAAGACGAGCTTACTAATAAAACCTACCATCCTCAAGCCATCCGCAGGGTCATGATCGACAAATCGGGAAGCAAAGAGAAACGGCCATTGGGAATTCCAACCATTCGTGACCGGGTGGTCCAGATGGCAGTGAAGATGATGATCGAACCTCTGTTCGAGGCCGATTTCATTGAAACATCTTATGGCTTCCGTCCTAAAAAGAGTGCGCATGATGCTATTCGAAAGATCAAGGAAAACCTGTTTGCGGGCTATCAGTTTGTTTATGATGCCGATTTGTCGAAATACTTTGACACGATTCCGCACGAAAAGCTGATGAAAGTTGAGTCCGGGCGGTTAGCCGACACAGGTATCCTGAAATTACTAAAACAATGGTTGCGCAGCCCGATTCAACAACCCGACGGCCAACTGGCCAAAAGCAGGATTGGGACCCCGCAGGGAGGTGTAATATCACCGCTGCTGGCAAATATTTACATGAACGTATTTGATCAACTGATCGACGATCCCGAGGGAGTTTATGCCAAGGAGGACATTCGAATAGTAAGATATGCCGACGACTTTGTGTTAATGAAGACGAAGCATTATCCGCCGAAGATTCTCCGACGTATGAACAACACCCTGACCCGGATGGGGCTCCATATCAACCAGAAGAAAACCAAATTGTTGCACATCAATAAGAGTAGTTTTTGCTTTCTGGGTTTTGAGTTCCGTATGGTACAATCGAAGTTTAAGTGGAACACCAAACGTTACACCAATATCCGCCCGAGTACCAAATCACGGTCGAAGCTGTATGCCAACATCAGTGATTGTTTGGGGAAACGCAGGCATTGGAACATTGAACCGATGGTGTACAAGCTGAACGGGATTTTGATTGGGTGGCTAAATTATTTTAGTATCACCAGGGTAACACACATCTGGGACACGGTAAGCCAGATCAAATGGCATTTGGATTACAAACTGTATAAATGGCTGAAAAGCAAAGGACGGAAAGCCCATAAAACGCTACGCCAGCGCCCTTTCGACAATCTTGTCAAGTACAAACACTTGCTGGATATCGAGAAATATGCGAGCTTAAAGTTCCATGCGAAAGCTACAGGAAGAACTCTCTCGGTAAGCCGTATGAGCGAATAGTTCACGTACGGTTTGATGCAGGGGGTACTGACAGTCAGCTCATAATTTGTACATTTACATGCATTAATTATTGGGTGGGCTGTCAGGCTCTACTCTACCAGCCAGTTAAATCCAAGGCTGCAAGTTCATATTACTGACGAGATAATCTAATGTAAATAATATTTTACAATAAATTGGATTTTTCAGAAATAATATCCTAAAAAGAGAATGTCATTTTCAATGAAAATTTCACTATTATTGCAACACTTAAAAACAACTGAATTTTGAGAACAATTCTAAAATTGATAATTACAGCTTAATTAATCTCAGAAACCCACAGGTTAATTTTGGATGGTTCGGGAAACTGCTCCCGAGCGGGTTTTGTATACAATTTATTTTATAAAAAATGTCCTTTGATTAGGACAGAATACATTTATGTAATTATTAAATCAAAAGAAAATGTTTTACATAAGAAGAATTCAAAAACAAGTTATATTCACAGCAATAAAAAACGAGAGTAACGAGGAAGTAGCAGCTCAAATCACGGATAATCAACAGGAAGACAATCCAACTTGGGTGAAAAACACCATGAAACGATTGGACGAAGCATTCGATGCATCAACCGTAAAAAAAATCAGGATGAATTGCCAGTGTGGTTATGGAATGGACGAGAAATTAGCCTTGGTAAAAGAACTGATGGCAATGTCTTCAAGTTTAGAAGAATTTGGCAATCACGAAAAGGCTAAAGCCGCAGGACTTTCGTTTAGCAATGGCGAGTTATTTCTAATGTTTCCATTTTGTCCATGTCCGATGCTTGCTGATGTCGAAAATTTAGAGACTAAAACATGGTGTCAATGTACTACTGGTTACAGCAAAGTACTTTTTGAGAAAGCATTCGGATGCAAGGTTGATGTGGAACTGCTCAAAAGTATAAAAGCAGGTGATGACATTTGTTTGATGAAAATCACTCTGCTTGGTGTACTTGAATTTTAATATTTATAAAATATGTGTTGGAGGGATTTCTCTCTTCAACACATATAATAAATTCAAATAACAATAGAAGAAAACCGGCTGCAACAATTAGCCTCTAATAAAGCGTTGCTTGCACACGCTTTGCATTGGAGGGTATGTTATCCCCCGCTCCCCAAGATATTTCGAAAGCTGTTTGCGGCTGAGCCGGCTATGTCATCTGCACCTCTTAACCGGGAATTCGGGCTCACGGAAATGTTAGCTACTGCAAAAGAGGCAAAAGTGCTAATCGCTAGAAATTTCCTGCTGTGCCGATTTTTTTTCCACAGCAGGAAATTCTAGTTTCCTAAGGTGAAATTCCAATTTCCACAGCAGGAAATTTTTTTCTCACAGCAGAAAAAACCCTGCTCCTCAGGATCTGTTGAAAGCAGTTTGAGTATGGGATGAGTTTAGCATTAGTATAGGATCAACCCTTTGTTTTTATGCGATTTGATCAGTTCCGGTAATTTCGTTCAGTCGCAAATAATCCTGTTTATCCAACTCATCCTGCAAATCCTGGTTCAGACTTTTTAAGCTTTCCCAAAGTTCGAAACTTTGGGAAAGCATACCGGCTACAGCCCATTTGGGATCCTCGGTACTCCAACGCATCACGCCTGCGCGTTGAGCATGTAGTGAGCAGGTGACTTCGAGTCATCCGCTCACTGGCAGCCTTTCAGCCAACAGCTACCGGCCTGTTCCGGAATGACGCTAAACGCTAGCGAGGGCATCACCCCATCTCGTATTTGGTTGTGAAAGCGAAATTAATTCTGGATGCACGAAAATTTAATGGGGTTATAGTCGAAAAAATGGAACCGGAAACAGGCTGGGATTGTTTTGGTATTTAACGCATTAATCGAATGACAAAAGCATGAACCGCCAGACAATCAATATCTTTGAATTCCCATCCAATTTAGGCCTTAAAAAGACTGAGGCAGAAGTTGAGCCGGGAGTAAAGCTCCTTCCCGCATGGCTTAAGGCGCACCGGTTTTACGAGTTGATAAACCCAGTGCAAACCTTCACCTTGCTTCCTCCAGATTATTCAATGGATTTGGACGAAGAATCAGGGGTGAGAAATGCCGGAAAGATTATCGCTTATGCAGAAGAACAAGCAAGGCTTTTGTCCAAGCACCTGGGCACCGATAGCTTTCAAATAATCATTGGCGGCGATTGCAGTATCCTGATCGGAAACGCGCTTGCATTACGGCAAAAAGGGGAATATGGCCTGTTCTATCTTGATGGGCATACTGATTTTATGTGGCCTGAGATCTCGCACACAGGCGGAGCTGCCGGGATGGACCTGGCGATCGTTACCGGATACGGACATGAAAAACTAGTCGACATTCAAAACCTGAAACCTTATTTCAAAGAGAATCATGTTTGGTGTGTTGGAAACCGGGAATATGACCCTGCCTATGTACAACTTATCTTGGATTCTGACATCAATTATTTTGATTTGAAAACGCTCCGCAAAGCAGGTATTGAAAATTGCACGGACCATTTTCTGAAAATGGTAGAAACCAATGAACTGGACGGTTTCTTTATTCATTTTGATGTTGATGTTTTGAATGACAGGATTATGCCTGCAGTTGACAGCCGGGAACCAGGTGGACTGGAATATGCCGAGTTGATCTACCTGCTAGGCAACCTGTTTTCCAGCCGTAAAGCCATCGGGGTTGAGATAACGATACTCGATCCAAATTTGGATAAAGAGGGGAAGTATACCATGGAATTTGTTTCAAATTTTGCCCAGGCATTAGAAATCGCGAGAAGGAATTAATCTGCTCACGTACATTAATGGTTACTGAGTTTGCCGAAGTATGCATTTACCGAAGTTTTTTGAGAGTGGGCTTGCTTAAATCAGTCCTTTATTCTCCAATAACTTTTTCAGTTTATTTTGTTTCTCCCAAAACCGGTCTTCAATTTTCTGCATGATCTCATCAAACTCCCGTTGGTTTTTCAGCGGCTTCAAAATCGGGTCTTTTCCCATGAACAGCAAGATCCAGTATTGGTAATTATCTTGTGTCGCAAAGACTTTGAGTTGCTCAATGGCCTTGTCGTTTTTTCCTTCGTACGCGTACCTTACAGCCATGCTGGCACTTTTGTAGATTGATTGGTCCTTTTCGCAATATTCAGCATAGGCATTGAAAAACTTTGAGGCCTGTGACTTCAGGCCTTTCTTTTGATAGACCAAGGCAATTTTTACGTCTTCCTGAGGATAAATAGCCAGATCGGATCCTTCCCTGGCATTGACGAATTTTTCATAGTAATAAAAGGCGCTGTCGTAGTTTTCTTGAAAATAATAAAATTTCGCTACTTCCTGCAAAATGTCCAATCGGGAAGTATCCTTGTTCCATTCCTTAATCAATCGTTTTTGGGTCTTTTCAGTATTGCCGTCCCTAGCGTACAGGATATATGCTTTCAACAAAGGCGAATAATAATTCTCAGGATCGTAGTCAAGCGACTTGTTGATGTAGGTAATTGCTTCATCAACAAAACCGGTTTGGGCGAGTGCGTTACTCAGATGCAAATAGGTATAGCTTTGGGTGACCGAATCATTTGCGGCAATATCGAGTTGAATGCCTTTCAAAGCATACTCCAGGTATTTTTCGGTATTCGGGATCACGCGGGCATACACATCGGCAAGAACCTGAACCACTGTCGATGAGTTAGGGTTGTATTCAAGCGCCTTTTCAAGATGGGGCAAGGCTAAGCGATACTCTTCGATTTGCATGTAGTAGAGTGCCTTGGCAATGAGGCTTTCAGCCGATTTCGGATCGTAAAGCAGGGCCTTGTCGGCAAAGTTGTTGATGCGTTCGGTATATTGTTTTTGTTTCTGGTACACATCAAGAAAGTAATACGATATGGCAACATTGGCATAGGCCAGGGCAAATTGCCCGTCATTTTCTATGGCCTGCTCAAACAAGGGAATGGCTTTTTCCAGGCCTTCTTTCGTTCTGCTGTGATAAGGTTCAAGTGCTTGGAGATAATAGTCGTAGGCCAACAAATTTTCGGTGGGTATTTTTTCAATTTGTTTCAGTTCAGCAGGTGTCACAATTGCTTCAATAGCATCGGCTATTTTCTTCGCCACTTCATTCTGAAGCGCAAATACATCTCCCATTTCACGATTATACTGCTCGCCCCAGATTGGTCTGTCGCTTGAAGCGTCAATCAATTGGATATTGAGCAAAACCTGGTTTCCAACGCGCTGTCCACTGCCTTCAACCAGGTAATTCACATGAAGCTCTTCTGCAATTTCCGGAATGCCCTTCGTTGTATTCCGGTACTTCGCTGCCGAGGTTCTGCTAACGACGCGCAGGTCGCCAATCTTTTGCAGGTTGTTTAGCGTTGATTCCATGAGCCCGTTAACGAAATACAGGTTTAACGAATCGCTACTTTCATTTTTGAAAGGCAGCACTGCAATTGATTTTTCAATGTCAGTGTCGGCAGGAACTGAATTTATCTTACTGAAAAGCATAAGGGAAAGGATGATTACCGAAAGAGACACTGCTGCTACAAGCTGCCACTTGTATTTACTGAAAAATCGCACCGGAGCCGCTGCATTTTCATCTGGCGCTGTTCCTTTTCTTACCTCACCGGGTGAATATCCGTAAACTTCGCGAAAGCATTTTATAAAATAGGAAGTATTTCCAAACCCCACCTGATAAGAAATTTCAGCAACAGTCAATGTCGTCTGCTCAAGCAGCTCGATACTTTTTGTAAGGCGAACCTGACGAATAAACTGGCTCGCAGAAAGCTGTGTCTGCGTTTTAATTTTTCGGAGTAAACTGGAACGGCTCATATTCATAATATAGGCCAATTCGGAAACTCCAAATTGTTCGTTGGAGATATTTTCCAGAATAATCGCTTCTGCCTTATCTATAAAGTCGGATCTGTTAATTGGTGTGTTTGACATGTTTACTCTTATTTAACGAAAGTAGAAAAATTTATACAAATGCATACAATGAAGCTATTCTCAAAATCAGCAAATAGGCCCCGGTTGCCGCATATATGTTATGTGTGCGCCATTATTTTTATGCATTACTTCAAACTTAACACATTTGGCTGCATAGCTATTAAGCTTTATATGAACGGTTACCCCACTTTTGTAACACAATTTCAAAGTCAAATATTAAAATTTAAAATCATGAAGACATTAAAGATTAATTCGTTCAAAATGCTGGTGAGCTGTTCGTTCATTTTCCTTTTGCTATTAAGTGCCTGCACGCAATCGGGTAAAAGCAAGAACACCCAGCCGGGAAATAATGTTGAAGCAACGTCAAAAGTTGAAGCACCAGAAATTGACATCCAGACAGCAGTGATATCGGGCAACCTCGAAGTCGTTAAACAACACATTGAAGCAGGAACCGATATCAATATAAAAGATCAAATGAGTGGGGCAACGCCATTAATGTCAGCGGCAACTTTCGGCAAGCCGGCTGTTGCTAAGGCGTTAATTGATGCCAATGCTGATCTGGACATCAAAAACAACGAAGGGTCGACCGCCTTGCATGTTGCAGCATTTTTTTGCCGTATTGAAATTGTGCAGATGCTGATTGACGCCAAGGCTGACAAAACCATCAAAAACAGCTATGGAGCAATTCCCCGGGAAACGGTTACAGGGCCATTTGCCGATATGAAACCTGTTTATGAAATGCTCCAGTTACAGTTAAAGCCATTTGGATTTAAACTTGATTTAAACGAATTGGAAAAAACACGCCCGGTGGTTGCTATGATGTTGCAGTAAGCGGGTTAAAATGAATGCTAAAATGATAACAGAAAGGAGGCACGATATTGATTGGTTGCGGGTTGTTGCTATTGGCCTGTTATTAATCTATCACATAGCCATCATTTTTCAACCGTGGGCCATGTTTGTTGGCTTCATAAGAAGCGAAGAACCATTAGAGAATTTATGGAAACCCATGACCATGCTAAACGTATGGAGGATTCCGCTTTTATTTTACGTATCGGGCATGGGCTTTTATTTTGCCATGAAAAAACGAAATTTTTGGCAGTTGCTTGCTGAACGCACAAAGCGAATTTTAGTGCCTTTGATCTTCGGAATCGTGGCCATCGCGCCGCTTCACATGTTTATTTTTCAGGAATACTATCATTTACCCTTAAATTATTACGCTCATGCCGGTCATTTGTGGTTTCTGGGAAATATCTTTAGCTATGTGCTCTTGCTGTCTCCTCTTTTTTTCTATCTGATGAAAAAAGAAGAAGGGAAATTTAGAAGGGGACTATCTTCCTTCATGAACAATCCGGTGGGGCCTCTGGCGATATCTGTCTTTTTTGTGCTGGAAACCATAATTGTAAAGCCCCAGATATTTTCTATATATGCACAATCGTGGCATGGGTTCTTCCTTGGCTTGCTTGCTTTCTTTTTTGGTTTTCTCTATGTATACAGCGGAAAAGCCTTTTGGCAAACGGTTTCGAAATGGAAGTGGCTGTATATTGGCTTAGCTGCTATTTTATATGCCATTAGACTGTTGGTATTCGAGACGAATTCGCCGGGCTATCTCATGGCTATCGAATCAAATTGTTGGATATTTGGGGTTTTCGGCTTAGGTTACAAATACCTAAACAGGCCTAGCGGCTTGTTGAGTCGCTTAAGCCAAGCTGCCTATCCTGTGTATATTATTCATATGTTTGCCTTGTATGCTGGTGCTCTTGTGATCTTGCCATTGGAGATACCACCTGTTCTAAAATTCATAGTTATAACAGTGTTTACATTCGGCGTTTGTTATATCATTTATGAATTCATCATCAGACGAATCGGTTTCTTAAGATCTTTGTTTGGACTGAAATGGGAATTTAATCAAGTTGAAAAGGGATAAAAAGTGACATAATGACAAAAAGACAAATATTCAGAATAGTATTTATTATTGCAAGTGTAGCCTCCTTGTTTTTTGTACCATGGATTTTGGTGCGGGCGTTGTTAGCACCATTACCTGATACCATTCAGGAACAAGTAGATGAAGCAATTGGGCTTGGGATTGACGGAGTGATTGTTTATGTAGATCAAGGAGGTAAGGAGCCTGCCTTTTACGCTGCTGGTTGGAAAGACAGGGAGAAAAAGATACCCGCCGATCCTCATTCATTGTTTAAAATTGCCAGTATCAGCAAGTTGTATGTCGCTGTTGCCGTCGCCAAATTGGTCAATGATAAGTGTTTGTCTTTGGATAAAACGCTCGCTGATTACTTGCCGGAACTTGTGGGAAGAATTGAAAATGCTGATAAAATTACCTTGAGAATGATGGTGCAGCATCGGAGTGGCATTCCCAACTTTACTGACACCCCTGGCTATTGGGAAGGCCTACCGAAAGCCAATAGAGAAACGCTTGAGTTGGTGCTGGATAAGCCTGCTGACTTTGAACCTGATAAAAAATATAGTTATTCTAATACGAATTATTTGTTGATAGGCGAAATCCTTGATAAAACATTGGGATATAGCCATCACCAATATATCAAGAGGGAAATTTTGATACCGCTTGGGCTGAACAATACTTACAGTTTGCTTAGTGAAGTAGATTTAGACGATCTTATGAGTGGGTATTACGTTGGTTATGATGGCGACTTAAAATATAATGATTTTATAAACCCAGCCGGCTCAATGATTGCTACAGCAGAAGATGTTGGTAAATTTCTAAGGGCATTGAACGACGGCTCGTTGTTTGATGAAGGGGAACAGGAAATCTATTCTTCGATTTACGTTTACAAACATACAGGTCTGATTCCAGGCTACCAAAGTATTGCAAAATTCCACAAAGACATTGACACGGTTGTCATTCAATTTATGAATACAACCAATTTTGATGGATACACCTGGAGTTTATCAGAAATTGTATATAACCGTATTGTCAAAATATTAAGGAATAAAAAAAGCGCATAACACTCTGCCTCCGAACATCTCGCGGAAGTCCTGAAAGCGGGGAACATCAGGAAACATTTGTTCTGCTTTTAATCGCTGTAAACATCGCCGCCGCTGGACTCGTTGATGTTCTTTTGGGTGGGATTGCCTTTGTAACGAATGTCGCCGCCACTGCTGGCGCTTGCTTTCAGGCTTTTGGTTGCATGCACTTCAGCATCGGAACCGCTGGAGACACTGACCTTGCAATACTCGGCTACCAATTCGCTGCAGGAAATATCAGCACCGCTTGAAGATGAAGCTTCGAAGTTCACCACCCGTCCGCCAATACTGGCATCCGACCCGCTGCTGGTGTCCAGCCAAACCGATTCCGCAAGCAGTTCATCAATTTGGAGATCGGCACCGGAACTGACCGAAATCTTCAGTTCGTCCAGCTTAAACGGATTTTGGGCTTCGACATCGGCCCCCGCAGAAACGGACAGGCTGGTAAGGTCATCAAAAGTGACATGAACACGAGCAGCGCGGTTCCATCGAAAACCGAATGTCTTTTTCATATAAATATGCAGCACGCCATCATTCACTTCAGTCAGAATGGCATCAATCACATCCTCATCGCCTTCAACCACGACTTCTTCCGAGCTTCCCTGAGTGAGGTACAAATCGATCCCGCTGCTTACCGAAATTCCATGAAAAGGGGCGGTGTTCCGGTTTTGTTTTCCTGTTTTCTCTTGCGTAGAGTAAGCTGGAGCAGTAATCAGCAGGGCAAGCAGTAAAATCGCGATTCCGCGAGCATGTTTTTGTCTTGTCTTCATTTGTCTGGGTTTTTAAATCTTTGATTATTTTCTGATGATATTCCCGCCTGACGATGTTTTAATATCCACCGATGATGGGTTTCCTGAGTAATAAATGTGTCCGCCGCTGGAAGCTTCTCCCTCAAAATTGCTGGTCACTTCCAGGTAAATGTGCGCTCCGCTCGATACATCGGCCTTTCCGCTTTTGGCAACCAAATCACCTGCTTTGAGGTGCGACCCCGATGACGCGCTGTAGTCCGCATCACCGGTCTTTCCATTCAGCGTCATTTGCGCGCCTGATGAAGTTCTGGCTTCCAGGTCTTGGGTGTTTAGGCTCAGATTCTGTTGGCTTCCCGAGCTCGCCTGGGTTGAGAAACGTTTCAGCCGGAGCATGCCGCTTGAGCTGACTTGCGAACCGGAGCTGGACTGCAATTCTTCCAAATCAATCAATTCAACCGTAATTAGCAATTTACGTGATTGCTTGATGCGTCCTTCGGTGAAAATATTCAGCTCACCACGCTTTACTTCGGTACGGATCACCTCATGCAAGTTTTCATCGGCCTCAACCGTCACCAAATTTTTATCGGATTGAATCAGCAGCACTTTTAAGCCGGTGGAAACTTTCACTTTGTCAAACTCGCCAACATCTCGATATTCGGTCGTTACATTGCCATTTCCCTTGATTGACGGGCCTAAAAAGAAACATGAGTTCAGAGAGAATGAACACATCAAAGTGATTGAAAGTAGAGCCAGTAATTTTTTCATACAATGCAGCATTTAATAGATTGACGCAGAATTTTACTTTTCGTTACACAAGTTAGGGAACTTGTTGCAGACAGACTGTTTTATTTCGTCGAACCGGTGAAAATTGTCGGTAAAAATGACCTGGAAGACGAAACGGTCTTATCCAATCAAGTCACCAATGATCTTTAACCCATCAAGCGTCAGGTTGGCTTCGAAATGGGTAATCCGGGAGCTTTGTCCGTCCAGAACCCCGGATAAGCCACCAGTAGCAATTACATGCAGTTGTTGCTGCAATTCTTCTTCTGTTCGTTCAATCATCCGGTCAATCAAGCCGGCATAGCCAATGACCACCCCCGATTGGATGGCATGTACCGTATTCTTGCCCAGGACAGAAGGCGGCTGAGCCAATTGCACGTGTGGCAGCTGAGCCGTATCGCCCGCCAGTGACCGCACAGCAGTGCCTAAACCCGGGGCAATAGCTACACCCAAAATTTCTCCCGCCCCTGACACCGTAATAAACGTGAGTGCGGTACCAAAATCAATGACCATGCATGGTTTCTCAAATTTGGTGAATGCGGCCATTGCATTGGCAACCAAGTCGGTTCCGATTTGATAGGGATTCAGTATTTTGATCGGCAAGCGATGATAGATGTCTGGCTTAACCAACAACACCTTTTGATTTAGAAACCGTTCGATCAACTCTTTAAAGTCATCATTGAGCGAAGGCACTACACTGCTTAGAACAACCTTTGAAATCTCATTATTGCAAACCTTGCCGCTGGCAAACAACGAACGGAAAATGACTTCATACTCATCGGCTGTTTTTTTAATATCGGTTCGAATTCGCCAAATATTATTCCACACTCCTTCTCGGTTGATTCCAAAAACAATGTTGGTATTTCCAATGTCGATTATTAGCTGCATAAGTATCATTTATGGAACAAAGAAACAAAAAAAGACCAGAAAAAGAGAGGTGATCAAATGGCTTATTATCAAACCGTTTTTTATACATTTATCGCTATTAATTCTGTTTCAAACTTGTTGTGTTTAAATTTTTACTAATTTTAACAAAATTAGAAGCACAATATATTCTACACAAGAGCACACTAATCTTATTATTCTTTAACCATGCAAAATAATAAAAGTCCTTTAATTTTTGTTGTTGAAGACAATCCGGTATACAGTAAGCTTGTCGTAAGTTATCTGAAAACTAACAAGTTTGCTAACATTGAAGCCTTTTCATCGGGAGAGGATGTGTTGAAAGCCATGGAGCGGCAACCTAAAATTGTTATACAGGACTACTTACTGGATGGGATGAATGGCATCGAAGTGCTGAAAAAAGCGAAGCAAATTGTTCCAGATGTAGAATTTATCTTTCTTTCGGGCCAGGATAGTATTGACATTGCCATTAACACGATGAAGTATGGGGCCTACGATTATATTGTCAAGGACCAGATGGCGTTGAAAAAGATGGTCAATAAAATCAACAAGATTTTATCGGTAAATCAGCTTGAAAAAAGTAACAAACGGTATAAAACCGGCGTGATTTTGTTTTTCATCTTCTTGTTACTATTCATTATGACCATTATCGGTATTGCCATCATGTATCCCGAGACTTTTGGCTTCTAAAAGCTATTCTTTCAGATTATCCTTCAAATCCCGCTGTCTTTCACGATGAATACCTGGATAAGAATTAAACTCCTCAACGTTCGCTGTTTCAGAAAGTAAGCCTTCATCTTCATATCAATCTTAAAGGCGATAAGATACAAGAAAAATAGATAAACAAGGGTGTCAATCCCAAAGGGGGTGTACGACAAAATTCCCTTTCAGCAATAATTTCACAAATCAACCCGGATTTAATGACAACGAAAAACACGAAAAGGGATACGTCTTCGACGGAACTTGCCCTGCCTGTCCCGGTACAGCCCGCTGGCAGATTCCGAAACAAGTTCGGAATGACGCTGCTGTTGCGCGCTGGTTCGTACACCATCTCAAAGGCTTGGCGCCGTTGTTTCTTTTAAGGCTGTCGGCGGCCGGTTTTGGCTTGGCCCACCACCACCTTAAATCCCCACTCGGAGAGCTTTTCTTCATTCCCCCGGTAAGTAACCAGAAGCAGGTCCCTTACCCTTAGCATCAGGTTGTACACGGTGTCAGGCGTGGCGCTGGTTTGCCCCGTAGCCAGGCCCAGGTTTAGCTTGGCTTGCTCCATCTTGCTCTCACTCGATCTTTTTAATTCTTTGGACTCGTCGCGGAGCTGCTTGCCCTCGCCCAGCTTCCCGCTAAAGACATCCATTTTGTTCAACGATACCAAAGGACTGGCTTCTCCCAGGCTTTCGTGCTTCGAATTAATCGATTCGGCAAGACTGATAAACTGATCAGGCTTGTGGGTAGGTACTTCTACCCTGACTGTTTTTCTTGTCATCGCTTGTGTTATTAAAATTGAACATTAAATGTGACCGACTTATGTCGATCTATCAAATATCGATATGAATATTCGAAATGTTGATGTCGATATTTTAGATGTTTGTATAAAGATACGGTATGTTGATGTAAAGATGTAGTATAATGACATAAATATGTAGTATGCTGATGTAAAGATATGGCATGCTGACATAGATATGCAGCATGTTGACGTAAGAGTACGACATGATGACGTAAAGATGTGTCATGTTGATGTAAAGATGAGGCATGCTGCCGTAAAGATGCGGCATGTTGAGATAAAGATGTAACATGCTGATGTAAAGATGAGGTATGTTGACATAAAGATGTGGCATGCTGATGTAGAGATGCGGCATCTTTTGGAGAAGTTGACCCAGGGGGGAATAACGGATTTTCCGGTTTACTTGGTTTGGAGCTTCTGTAAAAAGGGTATTTGACGCGGGCTGCCGGGCTTAACAAGGTCTTTTCTCCCATATCTTAATGATATCTATTCAAGCATACCAATGCACAATAGCCGCGCTTTGTTATTTAAATTAATCCAAAATAAGGGTGATCGAAGCGAGTTTTAAGTAGTGCGAATAATTTAGTGTCATGTTTCGAGTCTTTAACAATCTGTGATAAAAGCGAAACCGAAAATATCAAATAGGTCCGTGACCTTAAACCGACGAGTGGTTATCATTCAACTTCGACTTCGGAGCCGTCGTAGTCCACCACGATTCCGTGATCTTTTTCAGGATTAAACGCTTGAGCCTGTAACTTCGACACAAAAATGACTTCAAACCTCCGCTCCTTCAACATGCCTTCAAATTCGCCTTCACGTGCCCCGATGGTCAGCTTTTTCGACGCTTCATCATAGGTCATCGGAATATTGGCAAACGCGCCTTTTTCGTAGTTGTAGTTGGTTCCTTCATCTTCATACAAACTAAACTGCGCATCAGCTCCGGTGTACACGTATAACTTGATGTGATCGGCTTTCTTTTGTGAGGTGTATTCAATTTCGGGCCCAACAGGCAAAATGGATCCGGCGCGAACAAACAGCGGCATCCGCTCGTAAGGCGCGCTCACATTCAGCTTTTGTCCACCGGCTATGTACTCACCCGAGTAAAGGTTGTACCACCCGCCGTTGTTGGGGAAATACACGTCGCGCTCGCGGGCCTGGTAGTTGTATACCGGGCAAACCATCAGCGATGGCCCAAACAGGTATTGGTCGCCAATGTTGTGTACCCGCTGGTCGTCGGGGAAATCCATGGCCAGCCCACGCATGAGGGTGTAATCCTTGTGATAAACATTGCCGGTCAAACTGTAGATGTATGGCATAAGGCGGTAGCGCAATTTGTTGTAGTACAGCATCGACTGGTAAGCCAGGTGACTTTCGGGCGCCAGGTTATAAATCTCGCGGTTGGGGTATTGCCCATGCACCCGGAACAGCGGAACAAAAGCGCCAAACTGGTACCAGCGGGTGTTCAGCTCGCGCCATTCTTCCATTTCGGGACTACCCTCTTTGGCCCGCTCAAACTGTTTCTGCACGCTGAAACCACCAATATCCATGGTCCAGTAGGGCAAGCCCGACATGGAGAAGTTGATGCCTGCCGGGATTTGTGCTTCCATGTCCTCCCAGCAAGTACCAATGTCGCCACTCCAGGTCACGGTTCCGAAACGTTGCATACCCGTGAAGCCCGAACGGGTGAGGATGAAGACCCGGTCGTCCGGATTTTTGGCCCGCTGGCCTTCGTAAATTCCTTTGGCATTCATCAGGGCAAAGACATTGAAATATTTGGTTGAAGGCCCCAAAGCCGTTGGATTCATCAGCTGTTTGCGGTATTCCACGCTGGCATTCGACAGAATGTCCGGTTCGGTAGCATCCAGCCACCAGGCGTCAATTCCTTTTTCATACAGGTGCTCGTCAATTTGTTCCCAGAAGAGCTGCCGCGCTTCCGGATGGTAGGCATCGTAAAACGAACCGATGTAACCCGGATAGATCCAGTCGCGAATGCTATCTTTAATCGCCTGCTGATACATCCAGCCGTTTTTATCGAATTCGTTGTAATGCTCGGTTCCGAGGTAAAATTTAGGCCAGACCGAAATCATAATTCGTGCGTGGTTGTCGTGCACTTCCTGGATCATGCCTTCCGGATCGGGGAAACGGCTGGCTTCAAACTCGTGGCTTCCCCATTGATCCACTTCCCAGTACGACCAGTCCTGTACAATGTTATCGATTGGAATGTTTCGTTTGCGGAATTCTTTCAGGGTATTCAATAATTCGTCCTGTGTTTTGTAGCGTTCGCGGCTTTGCCAGAAACCCATGGCCCACTTGGGCATTATCTGGGCTTTTCCGGTGAGTTGGCGGTAGTTTTTAATCACCCCGTCCATGTTGTCGCCTTTCATGAAATAGTAATCAATCTGGTCGCCCATTTCCGACCAAAAGGCGATATCGTCCTGCGCTTCGGGAGCCACCGGCGAAAGCGCTTTCAGCCCGATGTAGGAAACACCGCCATCGGGAATCCACTCCAGCTTCAAATCGTATTTTTCGCCTTCACTCATCTGGTATTGAAACTTAGCTACCGATGGGTTCCAGGCCGTACGCCACTGATCAACTTTTAGTTGGCCGTCGATCCAGATCTTTGTATAGCCGGCATAGTAAAGCAAGAAGTGAAACAAGCCGCTTTCCTTTGGCGAAAGCTCACCTTCCCAGGTAATTTTGGCTTTGTTGAAGTTGAACCCTTCGGGAAAGTTCTCAATGGTTTCCAGGTTTTCGTAGTCGATTGTGCTTTCCTGCCGCACCGTGAAAACGTGGTCCTCGTCGGTATCATCAATATAGGTAGCGGTCAAACTGCCTTCTTCACCATCCTGGTTATAGAGGATAAACTGGTCGATCTGCCCGTAGGGACGCTCATCGCCAAAGCGCGAAAAGGAATAGTTGTCCCATAGCAAACCGTAGTTTTTGGTTGAAATGATAAAGGGCACCGACACTTTGGTGTTGTACTGAAAGAGCTCTTCGTTTTTGCCCTTGTAGTTAAATTCGTGGGCCTGGTGCTGTCCAAGCCCGTAGAGCGCTTCGTCTTCGGACGATTCAAACACCTGCCGTACAGCGTACCCTTTGGTTCCATCTACTTCCATGGCTTCAAACTGCTTTCCGCCATTTTCCTTCTCCTGAAGCAAAAGGTTGCCGTCAGCATCATAGAAGCGGACTTCGCCTGTCGTTTTCGAAATGCGGGCTTTCATCTTTGAGGTAGCAACCAATACATCATCGCCCTGTTCGTTCACTTCATAATCAACCGCATCCAATGGCAAGGTGACCAAGCTCGAGTCGGCACTAAATTTTCCGTTAGCGCTGGCCGACACGTGAAAGATCTCTTCCCCAACCGGTTTTACACGAACGGCCTCAGCCCCTCCTTCGGATGGGGTGTCCAAAAACACGATCACCCCTTCTGGCTTGGCCTCCCAGTTTATTTGTGCACATGAAAAGCCACAAATGGCCACGAATACGATTGCCACTATTTTCTTCATCTGTTTTCTTTTTTATCTATGTTCTTATAAAAAGCTGACCCCAAGTTAATCAATTTGACATGAAACTTTGCCCATCACTCTTTTTCTTTATTTTTGATGTGCCATTTGATAAGGAAGAGCTGATGTTGAATTGCACAAACCATTGGATGTCAATTCATCAAACGACTCAAAACACAAGAGCCTGCGAATGGGGAACACATTCGTAAAGAAAACCACAACAGAATGAGAAAATTAACTACCGGAAGTGATCCAGTTTTCCTATTTTTACGGCATGAACTTTTATTCGTACGTCATCTATAATCAGGAGTACCACCGTTTTTATTACGGGTTTTGCATGCATTTGGAGAAAGCTCTGCAAGCGCACAACGAGGGCAAGATTGACCTGACCAAAGATTATTCGGACTGGGTCATGATGTACCACGAAGGATTTGCCAGCAAGCTGGAAGCCAGCCGCAGGAGCCGTTTTTACCGAAGTGTGGCCGGCCAGCGATACCTGAAGAATATTCTGAAATTTTAGATCTTAACAATCAATAGTTAATAATGCGTTTTCCGAAGAACAATAAGCAGTACCGCTTTTTCGTATTTTTGAAAGTCAAATTAAGTAAAAACAAGAAGTCATGAAGAAAATAATGGTTGCAGTTTTAGCCCTTGGAATTTTTTCCTCCGGCTGTAAAGTTTTTCAAAAAACAAGCAAGAACGATGAACCTGCAACAGAAACCATGCAGGACAATACCAAGGTGTTCTCGGTTCCTGGCACCAAATCTGAAGTAAGAGAAGAACCAACTTCAGACCGCATGTACGAAGAGGTTGAAAAACCCGTACGTGTACAGGCTGAAAGTTTCTCGTTTGATCAACAGGAAGATCAGGCCCAAAATGAAAACAAGAGCTTTTTTGTTATCATCGGAAGTTTTAGCAGCAATGCCAATGCCAACCGCTACAAGCAGGAGTTGATTCCACAAGGATTTAGCCCCATTGTGTTGCACAGCGAAACAGGCTACTACCGTGTTTGTGTTAATTCGTACACGGATGAAGCCCAAGCCCGCAAGCGCGTTCTCCAAATTCGTAACGATTTTCCACAGTATGCTGATACCTGGCTGCTGATTAAGAAATAACCGTTGTAAAAGGAGGCAGGGGTCAAGTGCGAGAACATCATGTAAATCGTTTCGACCTGGTTGCTGGGCTTTTTAAACTTGACTGAAGCCCTCATATTCGAATAAAAAAAGTGGGATATATTTTATCCCACTTTTTTTATTCTATATCCAGAGATAGCGAACAGATACCCCTATATAGAAAGGACGATCTTGTTACGCTTTCCGGAGTAAAAATTCCTTGCTTGACCTTCATCAAAAAACCGGCCTCCCGAAAAGGAAGACCGGTTTTAAACGGACAATCAGTAACTCGTGTTACTCTTTCTCCTTCTTGTCCAAAATTTTCTCAATTTCATCCATCACCTTGTTCATCGATGCGATGGCTTTGTCGAATGGTTCCGAACTGGTCATGTCTACACCAGCGTTTTTCAGCAGGGAAATCGGGTAGTCTGATCCACCGGCTGAAAGGAAATCCATGTAGTTTTTCAGGGCTTGTTTGTCGCCACTCATCACTTTTTCGGCCAGCGAAATGGATGCCGTAAACGAAGTACTGTATTGATACACGTAGAAATTGTAGTAGAAATGAGGAATGTAAGCCCACTCCATGTTGATGTAATCATCTACGTAGCAGATATTTTTGTCGTGTCCGTAATAGCGGTTCACAATGTCGGTATAGATTTTCGAGAACTCGTCGCCGGTGAGTGGCTTGCCATTTTCGGCTTCTTCGTGAATTTTCAGTTCGAACTCGGCAAATTGTGTTTGGCGGAACAAGGTTCCCTTGAAACGGTCGAGCCATTCCATGAGCAATGACAGGCGAACATCGTCATCTTCCACCTTGTCCAGCATGTAGTTAAAAAGCAACACCTCGTTGAAGGTTGAAGCGACTTCGGCTACAAAAGTTACGTAGCGAGCCGTAGGATAGGGTTGGGTTTTGTTGGAGAAATAACTTTGCATGGTGTGTCCCAACTCATGGGCCATGGTGCTCACATCGTCGTACAGGTCGTTATAGTTGAGTAAAATGAAGGGATGCCCATCGTAGAACGAACCGTTTGAATAAGCTCCTGATCGCTTTCCCGGTGTGGGATACACATCAATCCAGCGTTCGTCAATCGCTTTTTTCACCGTGTTCACATATTCTTTACCCAGTGGTTTCAGCGCTTCCAGAATGATCTCAGCGCCTTCATCGTAGGTATATTTCAGATCCAGATCTTTGACTACCGGAGCATATAGATCCAGGTATTTCAGCGTATCCACACCCATCATCCGCTTCTTGATTTTGAGGTAGCGGTGAAAGGCCGGCAAGTTTTCATTCACATTGTCGACCAGAGAGTGGTACACTTCAACCGGAATATTGTTGGGATAGAGCGATGCCTGAAGTGTTGATTCATAGTGCCGGGCGCGTGCGCTAAAAATGTCTGCTTTCACATTTCCGTTCAGCATTTCGCCGTAGCTGCCGCGGAAGCGGGCGTAGTTATTCCAGTAAGCCTCGAACACAATTTCGCGGTCGGCGCGGTTGTCCGATGCCCGGTAGCGGCTGTATTCGGAGCTGCCAATTTCAAGTTTCGAACCATCGGACAGGGTCACTTCGGGTTTGGGCATCTCGGCATTGGAAAAGGTGCCATACACCGCTTGCGGAGCCGACGAAACCATGCCGGAAAGCGCCATAATTCGTTCTTCGGCCTCACTTAGCGTGTGCGCTTTGGTGCGAAACATGTTTTCTAGTCCCACGCGGTACATTTCGAGTTTGGGCTCTTCCTGGATGAAGGCTTTGATGGTTGCCCAGTCGGCTGCTAAGATCTCTGGCTCAATGAAGGCTGCTTTAGCTCCAAAGTTAGAGAACAAGGACTGTAACTCTTGCTTCATGCCGTTATACTTCATGTTGCGGGTGTCCAGGTCGGAACTCATGCCGGCATACAAATAAATTTTCGAAGCTTCCTTGGAGATTTCGCTGTTGAACTCCAGTGCTTTTAGTAAATTTTCGGCTGATTGGGTTAAGGTTCCCTTAAATTGTTCCACGCCATCCAGGCTGGAGGCCAGATCGTCAAAAGCCTGACGCCAGGCTTCATCCGACTCGTATAAGTCGCTTAACTTCCATTTGTACTTTTCCGGTATATCTTCTCTTGTTTTCTGGCTGTAACTATTCATGGATGCAAACATCGCTATAATAGTCAAGAGGATCATGTTTGTTTTCAGGTTAATTCGCTTCATACGTATAAAAGTTGTGTTGTTTCGGAATAATAGGTATTTATCTGGTAAAAATATTACAACCAGCGGGCTTAAAAAAAGATCTTATTCATGTTTTTTTGTTCTATGGTTTGTCCGGTGGGAATACCTTTTATCATTTGATTGCGTATAGGTTGTTGAGGATTGTTTTTTGGGATCATTGCATCTGCTCATCTGCTAAAACCGGGATCTTATGCATGAAGCACTTTTTTATAGCAAATTGAACGAGAAGGCAGTAAACTGCCAGTTGTGTCCAACCGATTGCCTGATTAAACCAGGTGGTTTGGGAGACTGCAAAGTACGGATCAACCGCAATGGTGTTTTGGTTTCGGAGGTGTATGGGAGGCTGGAAGCCATAAACCTTGATCCGGTAGAGAAAAAGCCCTTGTTCCATTTCTATCCGGGAACAAAAATTTTGTCGGTTGGTACAGCCGGATGCAATTTGCACTGTTCGTTTTGCCAAAATCACCCATTGTCGCAATGTGGAGTATCTGATAGCAAAGTCCAGCATTTTTTTGCTCCGGAAAACTTGGTCGATCTCGCCAAACAGACCGCAGGCAATATCGGATTGGCGTTTACCTACAACGAGCCTACTGTCAATTATGAATTCATACTGAGCGCAGCTGTCAATGCCAGGGCTGCCGGCTTGCATACCGCCATGGTCAGTAATGGCTATATCAATCCCGAACCGCTGAGTAGCCTGCTTGGGCCGATTGAAGCGTTCAATATTGACCTGAAAGCCTTCAGCTCAAAATTCTACCAGTCGTACTGTAAGGGAAAGCTGGATCCCGTTTTGAAAGCGATTAAGCAAATTGCAGATTCAACGTGCCATTTGGAGTTGACGACCCTGGTTATTCCCAGCTTGAACGATGATTTAGATGAATTTGAACAGTTATGCAAGTGGATTGCTAATGAGACCGGGAGCTCAACGATACTTCACCTGTCCAGGTATTTCCCGTGCTACCAGCTAAAGCTGAATCCAACACCATCCGAAACCTTGTTTCGGATGTACGACCTGGCCAAGAACTTCTTGCACCATGTGTACCTGGGCAACCTGTTTGCCGGCGACTATGGCGATACGTTTTGTCCGCATTGCAACAAGAAGCTGATTGAGCGCGACAGGTACCGAATCCTCCCGGTTGGGACGGATGAGCAGGGCGCCTGCGAACAATGCAAGACTAAGGTTATCAAACACTATTTTCATGAATACGACCATTCGTAATTCCATTAATTACATCTCCTTTCTTTGTTACGAATCCTGAATTTTTGTTGGTCAATTTTCCTACTTTTGTGGCTATGATCGATCAGGCAACAATTGACCGAATTATGGATGCAGCCGAGATTTCAGACGTAGTCTCGGAATTCGTGACCCTCAAGCGCAGAGGAGTCAACCAGCTTGGGTTATGTCCGTTTCACAATGAAAAAACACCTTCATTTACCGTGTCGCCGGCCAAAGGAATTTTCAAATGTTTTGGCTGTGGAAAAGGAGGCAATGCCGTCAACTTCATCATGGAACACGAAGCACTTTCGTATCCTGAAGCACTGAAGTGGCTGGCTAAGAAATATCACATCGATGTTCAGGAGGAGGAAGAAACCGAGCAGCAGAAGCAGCTAAAGGATGATCGCGAAAGCATGATGATCGTGTCGGCTTTTGCCCAAAAATATTTTACCCGCTATGCCTGGGAAGAAAACGAAGGCCGTACCATTGGCCTGAGCTACTTGCGCGAGCGGGGATTGCAGGATCATATCATTAAGAAGTTTGAGCTGGGCTACTGCCCCGACGGAAAGGACATTTTTACCCAGGCTGCGCAAAAACAGGGCTACAAAATGGAGTACCTGGAAAAAGCCGGGCTCACCATCAAACGTGAAGATTGGGTGCGCGACCGTTTTGCCGGACGGGTGATGTTTCCCATTCACAATGTTGCCGGACGCGTAGCAGCCTTTGGTGGACGAACCCTGAAAAGTGACAAGAATACGGCCAAATACCTCAATTCGCCCGAGTCGGAGATTTACCACAAAAGCCGCGTATTGTACGGTATTTTCCAGGCCAAGCGCGAAATCACCAAACAAGACAAGTGCTATTTGGTGGAAGGCTATACCGATGTGCTGGCCTTTCATCAGGCTGGTATCGAAAATGTGGTGGCCTCATCAGGAACGGCATTAACGCCTGATCAAATCCGGCTTATCAAGCGGTTCTCGCCCAACATCACCATCATTTACGACGGCGACGAAGCGGGCATCAAGGCCTCGCTCCGCGGAATTGACCTGGTGCTGGAAGAAGGCATGAACGTTAAGGTTTTGCTCCTTCCGCAAGGCGAAGATCCCGATTCTTTTTCCCGCTCCATGAGTTCCACCCAGCTGCAAGAATACATTGAGGGAAATCAAACCGACTTCATCCGTTTCAAAACCAAACTGCTGCTTGAAAACACGGAGAATGACCCGGTGAGCAAGGCGCGGCTGATCAACAACATTGTGCGTTCCATCTCGGTGGTTCCCGATACAATTACTCGTTCGCTGTATATCAAAGAGTGTAGCAACCTGATGGATGTTGGTGAAGATATTCTCTATACCGAAATTCGGAAAATGATGCGGCAGGAGTCGGAAGATAATCGCCGAAAGGAATACCGCGAGCAGGCGGCGCAGCAACGCCAACCAGTTGTCCCGCAAGGAAATAAGGTAGTGAAGAACCTCTGCGAAATTGAGGAACGCGAGATCCTGCGGGTGCTGCTTAAATATTTTCATGACGAAGTGTTTGAGGAGGAAAGCGAAGATCCGGAAGAGACCATTTCCATCTCGGTGGGCCGTTTTGTTTTGGAAGAAATTGAAAACGACGACTTGTATTCGGACAATGAGCTGATTAATCAGATTCTGGATTTGTTTCGCGAAAATCTTGAGAATGCCGACTTTAAGCCCACTCAATTTTTCACCCATCATTCCGACCAGAAAATCAGCCAGCTGGCCAGTGACCTGCTCTCGGAAAAATATGTGGAAAGCAAGCGCTGGAAACGGGGCGGCGCCTTTGTGGAAGCTGAAAGCGAAATTCTGGATTTGATTGTTCCTAAGATTGTGCAGGAATACAAACTTAGGAAAGTGAAAAACATGCTTTCTGATTTGGAAAAAGGCATTCAGCTCGCCGCATCCGACATGGAAAAAGTGATGAGCATTCAAAACCAGTACCTCAACCTGAAAAAAGTGGAGAAACACTTGTCGGTTCAGCTTGGTAACCGAACCGTTACGCGTTAAAACTAACCAGCCATGAGAACCTTGTTTATTGAAGACCGCAACGAAATCAACGAAGTAATTAAAGCCTGCAAAACCTGTTATGTAGCCATGTCAGATGGTGACACACCTTACGTGCTGCCCATGAATTTTGCCCTTGACGGCGACACGGTTATTTTGCACTCAGCCCAGTCGGGGCGCATGTGGAAAACGATTCGTAAGAACCCAAAAGTATGTATTAACTGGACCTTGGGTGAAGAGCTGGCCTGGCAAGATGTGCGTGTGGGGTGCAGTTACCGGGTAAAATCAAAATCGGTGCTGGTTGAAGGTGAAATTGAAGTGATTGATGACTATGACGAAAAGTACCGTATGCTAAAGGAAACGATGGCCCAGTACAGCGACCGGGAATTTAAATTCAGCAAACCGGCAGTGGTCAACGTTGGCATCATGAAAGTGCACATCAAAAAAATTACCGGCAAAGTATTTGGCGCTAAGCCGTTTTGATGCCCTGATAAAGTCATAGATCCTTTGCGGGTAATTCTCAAATGGTATCATTCGACAATAGAGTTATCTTTCAGCCGATTAGGATGAGGTTCATTGGTATTGAAAAAATCTATCTCTTCGCAAAGCTGAAGAAAAAAAACAAACCGCTCATGAGGACTGCGTTCAAGTGCCTCCCTGGTCCTTCGTTGATTTGAATCTTCCTTGGTTCCAAAAAGTATGTTGTTTTGATCCTTCACGTTTTAGAATTAGAAAATAAAAGCCATTCTGCAAGATCATCGATTTTCGGAGATTTTTTAATTTTTATCTTTAAAACAAAATTAAGCTATGATTTTTGTAACCGGAGGTACAGGATTGGTTGGTTCGCATGTGTTGTTCAACCTGTTGAGTTCAGGGGCGAAAGTACGCGTGCTAAAACGCCCTACCAGTAATGTGAAATGGGTGAACAAGGTTTTTTCGTACTACACCGATCAGGCCGACGAGCTTTTCGAACAAATTGAATGGGTGGAAGGCGATATTTTGGATTACCACAGCATGGAAGAGTTGCTGGCTGGCGCGACCGAAGTTTACCATTGCGCAGCCATTGTTTCGTTTCATGCCAATGACCACGACAGCATGCTCAACAACAATGTGAAAGGAACGGCCAATTTGATTAATGCGGCCATTCACCATAGGGTGAAGAAGTTTTGCCATGTCAGTTCGATCGCGGCTTTGGGAAAAACACAAGATGGCAGTGAAATCAGTGAAGACACCTACTGGACGCCTTCCAAGCAAAAGTCGGGCTACAGCTTGAGTAAGTTTTTCTCTGAAATGGAAGTCTGGCGTGGCATTGAAGAAGGCTTGGATGCTGTGATTGTCAACCCGTCCATTATTTTAGGGCCGGGAAACTGGGACATTGGTAGCCCCAAACTGTTTCAGGCTATTGCCAAAGGATTAAAGTATTATACAAAGGGTGAAACCGGGTTCGTCGATGTGCGCGACGTGGCGCAGGCCATGATCCAACTGATGGACGACCACAACTTCGGACAAACCAAAAACCAGCGTTTTATCCTGAACGCCGGCAATATGAGTTACCAAGATTTTTTCAACAAGATTGCCGACGCGCTGCAAAAACCCCGCCCACGAGCTTTTGCCTCCGACATGGTTCTTCAAATGGCGTGGCGGGCTGCTCGTTTGGCAAGCTTCTTTTCCGGCAAGCGGCCTCAAATTACCAAAGAAGCCATTTCCGGCTCCAATAAAATTAACCGATACAACGGGCAGAAAATTCAGAAAACAATCGATTTTAAGTACAAAAACCTGGATGAAACGATTACTGACATTGCGGGTCTGTTTCAGAAGGATATTAGTTGAAAAAAGAACGGGAACCCTTTTGGAGCTCCCGTCTTTTTCGAATTGAATAAGCTTATTTTTCAACTTCTTTCCAAACCAAGGCGCTGGCACCAACAATGGCGGCATCACCCTGCTTGAGTTTTGAAGGTAAAATTTTGATCTTATTTTTAAAGATTGGAAGCAGGTGCGCCTCCATACTTTCGATGGTTGGCTTGAAAATATAATCACCGGCAGCAGTAGGTCCGCCAAACAGGAAGATCGCTTCTGGGCTCAGGTGGTGGACGGTATCAGCCAGTCCTTGTCCCAGCCATTTGCCAGTTTGTTCAAAGACTTCCAGAGCCACTTTATCACCTTTTTCGGCTGCATCAAAAATCATTTTCGAATCCAGTTCCTTGAATGATTTGTCAGCCAACAAGCTGTCGGCAGCGTTATCACGTACCATAATTTCAAAAGCTGTGCGCTTCATGCCCGGAGCCGAACAGTAGGCTTCGAGATGTCCTTTCGATGTGCAGCCGCACAAGCGTCCGCCGGGAATCAAAGTTGTGTGACCGCACTCTCCGGCAAAACCATCGTGTCCGTAAACCAAGTCGCCATTAATCACAATACCGCTACCTACACCGGTTCCAAGAGTGTACAGCACAAAGTTTTTCATTCCTTTGGCGCCACCATAAATCATTTCGCCAATGGCCGCGGCGTTGGCATCGTTTGTTAAAGCCACTGCGGGCAATTCAGGAAAGCTTTTCCGCAACAATTCAACAAAATGCACCACGCCTTTGAATGAAAGATTTGGAGCATATTCGATGGTTCCGCTGTAATAATTTCCGTTTGGCGCACCGATTCCGATTCCCAGAATTTCAAGGTCGCTATTCACCAGTTTTACAGACTTAATTAACCCCTTAATGGCTGCGGCCAGCTCGTTAATGTATTTGTCAATATCGCCGTGTGATGGCGTTATGATTGTATCTTTTACCATCACATTACCTTCGCTGTCTACAACACCAATGGCTGTGTTAGTACCGCCAACATCAACGCCTATTGCTACTCTTTTCATATTCTTTTAATTTTTAATATCGTCATTTATACTGCTTGATCAACCTCAACCGGGATATCCGTATTCACATTTTTACTACCAATAAGTGCATAGTAGAATAAATAAGCTAGCCCAAGGAACGGAACCCAATAAGAAATCATGTAGCCAAGACTATCAGCCATTCCATTCTGGATCAATGGTAAAATACCACCACCCACAACCATAGTCATAAAGATACCGGAAGCAGATGCTGTAAACTTACCCAGCCCTTCGACTGCGAGGTTAAAGATACCACCCCACATAACGGAAGTGCACAGTCCAACCAAAACCAAGTACATGGCATTAGTGGGAACATTGGCTATTCCGATACCTATTCCTCCCTCGGCCAGGGTTTGAATTACAGGAATAGCAACCGTTGAAGCTGTAGATGAAATAATGGCCATGAACACTAAGACCATTCCAGCACCTGAAGCCACAATCAACATGGTACGGCTGGATACTTTACCTCCGATTGATGCACCTACAAAACGGCCAATCAGCATGAGAAACCAATAGGTTCCGGCGACAAAACCGGCAGTTGTGGCGTCCAATCCTCCGGCACTGGCATCGGCAAGAAATAACATCAAGGTTGCGGGGATACCAACTTCTACTCCGACGTAGACGAAGATACCAACGGCTCCAAGGATAAAATGGCGAAATGACCAGGCGCTGTAGGCTGATTTCTCAACAACCTTGCTTTTGTCCTTCAAAATGTGTGGCTCGGGAATGCTGACGAATGACAGGCCAAAACCAACCAACGCAAAAATACCCATCGCGATAAATAACACCGGGTTGACATCTTTAATGGCTGTATTTCGGGTAACCTCTCCTACCAGCATACCAACCAACACCGGTACCACAGTTCCGGACAAAGAGTTGAAGGTAGCTCCGACCTGAATTAACTGGTTCCCTTTTTTGCCACCTCCACCAAGGGTGTTCAACATCGGGTTGACCACAGTATTCAGCATACACATGGAGAAACCAGCAATGAAAGCTCCCAACAAATAAATTGTGAAGCTCTCGGCAATCCCCGAAAGATACATGACTCCAACGCCAACGAAGCCAACAAAAATGGCTATCAAAGCGGTTTTCTTATAACCAATTTTTTCGATCAATTTCCCCGCAGGGATACCCATAAAAAAATAGGCCAGAAAATTGGCAAAGTTGCCCAACATGCCTAAAAAATTGGAAGCTTGAAATTGTTCCTTTACAACTACGCCCATTGGGGCCGCCAAATTTGTCACAAAAGAGATCATACCAAAAAGTAAGATCATCATAAAAATCGGCACGAAATAGCTTTTTTGATTTTGTTGCATAATAAAATTATTAAGAATGGTTGGTTTAGATTTATTTATTATTATTTGTTTTAATCTTAAATTCTAACGCTTACTTCGGGATATCATGCTCCTGAAAATATAGATTTAGAATCCAGCGTAGCAAATTTAAAAATTAAAATGGTTTTTCGTGGTTTATGCAAGCAGATTCGCCTAATTTAGGATGAATCAAAAGGTGAAGTAATCCGACGTCCGCCATACTCGAAGCGTTCGTTCATGATATTTAGAATTTCGTTGGCTGTTGATTCAACGGGTTTATTGGATACATGAACCACAGTAAACCTGCCTTTTCTGAAAATGAACGAGGCATTTCTGATCTCAAGTTTAATTTTAGCTTCGTCGGTGTAATTGGAGCTGTCGTGACGGGGCAGGCTTTTGAGCCGTTTAATGCGGTGGGCCACTAAATACTGAACACCGATATGCAGTCCAAATACGCGTTGCGGATCAATTTCAAACAACTCTTTAGGGGGCTTAATGCCATCGACCAGCGGAACATTAGCCACCTTCCAGCCATACATGGCCAGGTAAACGCTTAGCGGCGTTTTTCCGGAGCGCGAAACCCCACACAAAACAATCTCAGCCTTGTGCAAACGCTCGGGGCTCATGCCGTCATCGTGGTTTAGGGTGAACTCGATGGCTTCAATCCGATCGAAATAGCGTTGGTTGATTTCGCGAAAAAGTCCTGGTGACTTCAGTGAAGCAATGCCCAGCTCTTGGTCCAGGTAATCGGCCAGCTCACCCATAAAATCAACCTGCCTCACCTGGTATTGTTTTGCCAGGCCGATCAGCGCTTTCCTTAAGTCGGGATTCACCATGGTGTGGCAAATCAGCCCACTGTCTTTTTTGGCACGAAAAACCACTTCTTCCAACTTTTCCTTATCCGACACATCCGGTACAATAATGACTGGCACATTGTTGTTCGGGTATTGAATAAGCAGGGATTGAACCATGTTGTTTCCCGCCAGTCCTTTTCCGCCCGACACCACGTAAATCGGTTTTCCTTTTTCTTTTTTTCCTGAATTTGGCATCGCTGTCGTGTTCGCTTCCTGTTAAAGATTAAACAAAGCCTCCCTCAATGATACTGTTTTGTCTGAATAAACATCTGTGCCGTCGGTTTTATAAAGAAGTTCCGGCCGGCTTATTCTTCTTCAGATTGATCGTCAAACGAATGAAGCTCACATTCGTATTCCAGGTTTGTAAACTCGTCTTTGGTGAGCCATTTTTCCGAAGTCGTCATGGTATAGTCATCGTTACCTTTATTTTTCAGCTCCCACACAATTCCTTCGGCTTCGGGAAAGGGGACTTTCCCTTCCAGTTGATCGCTTAGCAAGCGTTTAATCAAATTGTTTTCCGAAAGGCCATGGCTCAGTGCTTTCAACACGGTTTCCTTGGTTATTTCCGCTGCTTCATTCGATTTTCCCTTGATTTCGAATTGGACCAGGTTTACCTTGGTCAGGGGAAATTTGCCGTTGTAGGCTTTGTATAGCAACTGGTTGATGTTGAACAACTGCTGATGAATGTAGATATCTGAATAATTTTCAGAGACTTTCTCACGCAGCATTTCGTGCGAAATATTGCCAATCTGTCCCTCAGCCAAGACATCCGAAAGCTTGTAGTCGAGCAGGATTGCAGCTGCTTCGTTCGGTTCAAAGTCTGAAATAGCCATAAATAGGTATTCCTGCAGTTCAGCGGGTTTTAATTGTTCGGCATCCGGATACTCAAATTTTTCCAACAATGCTTTAAAGTCGTCGTTATTCCATGCGCCATCCAGCTCATCGGCCATTTTTACATCTTTTATCTTCACTAAATATTTCATTCTATTAGTTTTTTGGTTTCTACTTTACTCTAACCCTTCGGAAGGCGCATTGTTTTGGTTGTTTTGAAAGCCGGAAAACAAACGCATCAAATCAACATTGGAAATGAAAATCAGCCGTAGATTTTTACTTTGATGACTTCGGTGAAGATTGAGCAAGCCTGGTCAGGCGGCATCTTTTTTTGAAGTCCAAGTGAAGAGCGGACGTTTCAGAAGAATGACCTGTTCCACCCGACTTTTTTTACCTTTGCAGCGACAAAAACCTGTTGCGATGAAGTGGGTACTTTGAATAAATAAATGGCACGCCAAACTCGCAACGCAAAACACGATACTGAATGGCGAAAGTCAACTGGAAACCCGGAACTATGGTGTATCCGCTGCCGGCGGTGCTGGTCAGTTGTGGCGAAACCCCCGACGAATATAATCTGATCACCATCGCCTGGACGGGCACCTTATGCAGCGACCCGCCCATGTGCTACATCTCGGTCAGGCCCGGCCGCCATTCCTACGAAATCATCAAGCGCACCGGTGAGTACGTGATCAACCTAACTACGGAGGAACTGGCCCGTGCAACCGATTGGTGCGGCGTGCGCTCCGGCAAAAAATACGACAAATGGAAAGAAATGGGACTCACACCCGCGCCAGCCACCATTATTAAAGCGCCAATTATAGCCGAAGCGCCCATTAGCATTGAGTGCAAGGTAAAAGAAATCGTACCGCTTGGCACGCACGATCTGTTCATATCCGAAGTGGTGAATGTGCTGGCTGATGAACGATACATTGACGCCGAAACCGGTGCGTTCAGCCTCAAGCAAGCCGATCCGATTTGCTACTTGCACGGACACTATTTCAAGATTGGAGAGCCCATTGGCAAGTTTGGCTGGTCGGTTGAAAAGAAAAAGCGCAAAAAGAAAAAAAATCGAACGTGAACTATTCGCTAAGTTTTCTGTAATAATCTGTTACAACTGACGACAGATCTTGCACAACTTTATCTACTGAAAACTTAAAGACAACAACATGAAAACACATTACAGGGTGCTGACCACCCTTTTAGTTTTATTTATTATGATGACAACACAAGCAGAAAATAACGAGAATCCCTTACTCAAACCATTTCAAAACATCCATCAAACGGCTCCGTTTGGGGAGATTCAAAATGAGCACTTTCTTCCGGCCTTTAAAGCGACCATTGAGGAAGCGCGTGCCGAAGTGCAGGAGATTATTGATAATCTGCAGCCAGCTTCGTTCGAAAACACGATTGTAGCCATGACCAAATCAGGCGATCGTTTATCGACGATCCGCAAAATATTTTTCAACCTGAACTCGGCCGAGACAAACGACGAGATTCAGAAAATTGCGCAGGAAGTGGCGCCCATGCTTTCGGAGTTTAGCAACGATATTTCGCTCAACCCCGACTTGTTTGCCCGCGTAGAAGCGGTGTACGAGCAAAAAGATGCCTTGGATCTAAACCCTGAACAAAAAACCTTACTCGAAAATTCGTACCTCGGTTTCGTACGCAGTGGCGCCAATCTGAATGAGGCCGACAAAGCCCAATATCGCCACATCACCGGCGAGCTGTCGAAGTTGAGCCTGACGTTTTCGGAAAACGTGCTGGCCGAAACCAACGCTTTCGAGCTGCATGTAACCATAGAGGAAGACTTGGCCGGATTACCCGAATTTGCCAAAGAAGCTGCCGCACAAACAGCTCAGCAAAAAAACAAAGAGGGCTGGATCTTCACCTTGCAATATCCCAGCTACATTCCTTTTATGAAATATGCCGACAACCGCGAGTTGCGTGAGAAAATGTTCCGGGCCTTTTCAACCAAAGGCAATCAGGGGAACGAATACGACAACAAGGAAATCATTGCCAAAATCGTGGCGCTAAAGCTGGAGAAAGCCAAACTGCTGGGATACGAATCGCACGCCGATTACACGCTACAACGCCGCATGGCCGAAACGCCGGAGCGTGTATTGGAGTTTTTGGAAGACCTGCACAAGGCTTCGCGTCCGGCTGCTGAAAAGGAGTTTGCCGAAGTGGTGGAGTTTGCCGAAGCCGAAGGATTTAAAGACGAACTGCAACGCTGGGATTGGGGATATTATTCAGAAAAACTAAAGAATGCCCGTTACGGTTTTAACGAGGAAGAAGTCAAACCCTACTTCAAACTCGAAAATGTTATTGATGGTGTTTTCGATTTGGCTAAAACCTTGTATGATCTGGAGTTGAAAGAGAATAAGGAAATTCCGGTGTATCATCCCGAAGTAAAAGCCTATGAAGTTTTTGATGGCAAAGGGAAATTTGTTTCGGTGCTCTATATGGACTTTTTCCCGCGCGACGGTAAACGCTCCGGTGCCTGGATGACCGACTTCCGCGGACAATGGCTGGAAAAAGGAGAGGATATTCGTCCACACGTAAGTATTGTCACCAACTTTACTAAGCCTACCAGCACCAAGCCTTCGCTACTTACTTTTGACGAAGTAACTACCTTGCTGCACGAGTTTGGGCACGGTCTGCATGGCATGCTCAGCAAATGTCAATACGAAAGTACCGGAGGAACCAACGTATTCTGGGATTTTGTGGAATTACCTTCTCAAATTCATGAAAACTGGGCGTACGAAAAGGAATGGCTCGATCGTTTTGCCGTGCATTACGAAACAGGCGAAAAGCTTCCTGAAGCCTTGGTTGAAAAGATTGTTGCCGCCAAAAACTTTCAGTCGGGTTATGCTTCCGAACGCCAGCTAAGCTTGGGAATGCTGGACATGGCTTACCACACCATTACCGAACCGCTGACAGCGCCCGTTGCCGAAGTTGAAACCAATGCGATGGAACTCACCGAGCTTTTTCCCCGGGTTGATGGCAGCCTGACCAGTACCTCTTTTTCACACATTTTTGCAGGCGGTTATGCCGCCGGATATTACAGCTACAAATGGGCCGAAGTGCTCGATGCCGACGCCTTTTCGGTTTTCAAAGCCAATGGTATTTTCGATCGGAAAACAGCCGACGCTTTCCGAACCAATATTCTTGAAAAAGGTGGGAGTGAGCCTCCAATGGAATTGTACATTCGCTTTCGCGGACAAGAACCAACGGTTGATGCCTTGCTCGAACGTAGTGGGTTGAAAAATTAGGAATGTGCTTTCAATGTCGTTTAGTTAAGGAAAGCGGCTGAATTAGGTTATTTTACTGGTGTTTTGATAAAAAATAGTTCTTTGAAAAGTTTGTAATTCGCCCAAGGTTGATTATTTTGTAAGGGTATAAAGGGGGTAACCCAAGTATCAACAAAAAACCGGATTATCGGGAAACATTAACGGAACATATCGACTATGAAATTGACAGTAAGCAATTTAGCAGTCGTTTTAAAGACGGCAAAGAAGGGGTGTTTACCCGTAAGAGAAAATTGCCCGTCAAAACAATAATCTTGTTGGTGCTTAAGTTTAAAAGTTCCATACAGCGTGAGTTGGACCGCTTCTTCAAGGAAGCCTCCCAAAGTGACTTCAACATCAGGGAAGTTACCAAGGGAGCATTTACGCAAGCACGGGCAAAGCTGAAACCGGAGGCATTTAAGCGTTTGAACGAGATCGCCGTAAATACCTTTTACGAAGGGGCATCTTACTATGAGTGGCACAAGATGCGGTTGCTTGCAGTTGATGGCACACGCCTGGTTTTACCTAATCACCCGTCGGTTGCCCAGGAGTTTGGGGTGCACCAATTTGGGCCGAAAGCCGACAGTCCCCGCTCCCTTGCTATAGGTTCATTACTTTACGATCCATTAAACATGGTAACGATCGATTCGCAAATAGCACCTTATGCTTCGAGCGAGCGGGACTTGCTGATGGAACATTTGGACAAGGTCAACGCAGGTGATCTATTGTTGCTCGACCGGGGATATCCCAGCTTTTGGTTGCTCTTTTTGTTGAAGGCCAGGGGGATTGAGTTTTGTGTCCGACTTAAAGAAGACTGGTGGCTGAAAGTAAAGGAATTTACCGAAAGCACCGACAAGGAGAGGATCGTAACCTTTGCCCTGCCCAAAAAGGACCGCAACAAGCTGAAAGACTTTCCCCATATGTGGGACACAGAAATAACCTGCAGGCTAATCAAAGTTGAACTCGAAAACGGGGAGAAAGAGGTACTCTGCACATCGCTGACAGATGACCGGATCTACCTTTACAGTGATTTTGAGCAACTTTACCATTACCGGTGGAATGAGGAAGAGGCTTATAAATTATTGAAAAGCCGTATTGAGTTGGAGAACTTTTCCGGCAAAACGGACAGGGCGGTAAAACAGGATTTCTATGCTAAAGTATTTTTGATGACACTTTGTGCAGCCTATGCCCATCCCATTGAAGAAAAGGTAATTGCAGAATACCAAGCCAGCCAGGATCGCAAACACGGACAAAAGATTAACCGGACCAATGCCCTGGCAACCGTAATGGATATGCTGGTGCCAACCTTTATCCATAAAAAATACAAGGAAGCTCTTCATGCCTTTGACTTGTTGATCTGGAACACCCGGGAAATCATCAGACCGGGGCGGATTAATCCAAGAAATAAAAGACCTAAGAAGCCTTATTCGATGAATTACAAACGATTATAGTGAATCACTAACTAAACGACATTGAATGTGCTTTCGTTATTTTTTTTATCGTTCCGTTTGAATAAGAAAATGTTGTAATTTAGTGAAGATTTTAACATCAAGCGGCATTGTGTGGATGAGATACCGGGCTCTGTCATTGAAAATAAAAACTGCCTTATGCGACGAATCTTCCATATACTCATCATCCTGTTTGTTCTGGTACTTGTTGTGATCCAATTTTTCCAACCCGAAAAAAACAGGGGCGGAATCAACTCCAATCACATCTTAAAAAGCGAACAACTTCCGGAAGAAATTTCGAGTTTGCTTGCCAATGCCTGTCTCGACTGTCATTCAAACCATACCAACTATCTGTGGTATCACCAAGTGGCACCGGTTTCTTGGTTTATTAACGGACACATTACCGAAGGCAAAAGTGAGCTCAATTTGTCAGATTGGGGAACTTGGGATCCGATTGATAAAATTACAGCGCTTGACGATATGGCTGCAGAAGTGAAGAATGGCAAGATGCCGGTCAAGTCGTATGTATTGATGCACCGCAAAGCCAAGCTTTCTGAAGAACAAAAGGCAAACCTGGTTGTCTGGACGGGATCGTTTAGCGAGAGCATTTTAACCGGACAATAACGAAAAAGCGTATGAATATCAATTCTATATTCTGAAAAAAAGAGCTTCACATGAAGCTCCTTTTTTCTTATCGCTTCTTCAGCAAATTTTAGAATTCCCTTTCACTGACTAAATTTCCGTCTGAATCGTATTGTTTCCACACGCCGGTTTTCTCGCCATTGCGATAGTACATGTCGTAAAGCAGGTTGCCCTTGTCATCCCAGATTTTCCATTCGCCATGCTTTTTTCCATCTTGGTAGTTAGCCAAGCCTATCTTTTGTCTACGTTCATTATAGGTGATCCACTTTCCGTGCATGACGTTCTTCTTGTAACTCCTGATTTCATTCAGTTCGCCATTTTCAAAATAGACCCGAACTTCACCGTCTTTCTCACCGTCAATGAGATTCATTTCCAGGCGGGTATTTCCGTTGGAATAAACGCTGGTGTAAAAACCGGTATAAGGAGTCGAAGCGCGATAGTACACACCATCAACTTCATTAATGCTCTGTGCTTGCGAGCCCAACACGCCAAGCAAAACCAAACCAATCAGTAAACTTAATTTCTTCATGCAATTGAATTATTTTATCATGAGTCACATCCGCTAATTTACCGTTAAAGTAATGTTTTTGGAGTGCCCAATCCTAATCATTTCGAAGATTCTTATTTTAGTTCTTGAAACGGGAACAAGAAAAACCGCTCCTGCTCTCAGAAGCGGTATCAATCTTAAGTATAGAATAAGCCCGAAGATTTTAATTTGCTGTTCTTAAACTAAAATCAACCTGGCTCTTTTTGAGACTTACCCCGACATTTTCAACCGAAGTTTGCTCGTAGGAAATATAGGAAGCTGTCAAATTATAGGCTCCGGTTTCAATGTTTTCAAATTGGTATTTTCCGTCAAAATTGGTGTAGGCAACTTGATCCGTTCCTTCCAAAACAATTTTGACACCCACCAACGCCTCGTTGGTTTGCTTATCCACCACCTGACCACGCAGCGTGGTAAACATTTTGGTTTCGGCTTTATCAGCTTGCTGTTTCTCTTTTTCAGATGCAAATGAAAAAGAAAGTATTCCGGCAAATAAAACGGTAAAGATTAATGCTTTCATCTTTTTGAAGTTTTTGTTCGATTCAAAATTACTTCGATACGATTAAAGCTGAATTACAGTCTGATTACAATTTGATTAAAAGAAATGAATATTTTTATTTTGGAAGCGGGTAGCCTTGAAGTTTCTCCAGGTTTAGTGCAATTTCCGATTCCGGGTATTCGTAGTCGTGCAACTCACCATTCAGGTACTTGTCGTAACCCACCAGATCCATCAAGCCATGGCCGCTGAAGTTGAAGAGAATGGTTTTTTCTTTACCTTCTTCCTTCGCCTTATTCGCCTCCCGAATAACAGCTGCAATGGCATGTGTTGTTTCCGGAGCAGGAATGATGCCTTCGGTTTTTGAAAACAGTAAGCCGGCTTCAAAACATTCGCTTTGGTGAATGGCCTGTGCTTCCATCAGTCCGTCGCGCAGGGCAGCGCTTACTAGTGGCGCCATACCATGATAACGCAAACCACCGGCATGAATAGGTGCCGGAACAAAGTTATGTCCCAGGCTGTGCATGGCCAACAGCGGTGTCATTTGCGCCACATCGCCATTATCGTAAATAAATGGTGCTTTGGTCAGTGTTGGACATGAAAAAGGCTCGGCTCCAATAATCTGGATATCGGCCCCATGAATTTTATCGTACATAAACGGAAAGGAGATTCCGGCGAAGTTACTTCCACCGCCACAGCAGCCAATCACGATGTCGGGCTTATCAATTCCTACTTTAGCCAGCTGCTTTTTCGCTTCCAGCCCAATAATCGATTGGTGCAACATCACGTGGTTCAGCACCGACCCCAGCGTATAGCGTGTTTTGCCAGTTGGGTCACTCACCGCAGCTTCAACAGCTTCGGAAATGGCAATCCCCAATGATCCGGGCGTATCCGGATATTGTGCAAGGATATCGCGGCCGGCTTGGGTTTCCATGCTCGGACTGGGGATGCAGGTTCCACCCCAGGTGTTCATCAGCATTTTGCGGAAAGGCTTTTGCTCAAAGCTCACGCGTACCATAAACACTTTGCATTCGATGCCACCAATCACAGAGCAGGCAAACGATAAGGCTGATCCCCATTGTCCGGCACCGGTTTCCGTCGTTAGTTTTTTAATCCCAAATTGTTTGTTGTACCAAGCCTGCGGAATGGCCGTATTGGGTTTGTGGCTTCCTGCAGGAGAAACCCCTTCATTTTTGTAATAAATCTTGGCGGGAGTTCCCAGGGCGGCTTCCAGTTCGTAAGCACGAACCAACGGGCTTGGACGCCAGCGAAAAAGGTGTTCGCGAATTTCTTCGGGAATATTAATCCAGCGTTCCTGGCTGACTTCCTGCTCAATCAGGTTCATCGGAAAAACAGGAGCCAACATTTCGGGAGTAACCGGCTTGCCGTCGGGGCCCAGTGGCGGATTTAAAGGCGTTGGAAGATCGGGAGCTAAGTTATACCACTGTTTGGGCATGTCCGCTTCGTCCAGGTAGATGTGTTTTTGTCTGGCCATAATTTATTGGTTTTTAATTCCTATTTTGAACTAAAAATGGGGTCTGCTGCATCTGCAACAAACCCCATTTCACGGCCTATATGATCGTAAACCAACAGTCTGCTCCAGCGTTTCCATTTTCACGTTACGCCAGTGCCACTCAGTTCCGTATAAAGGCATTTGATACATTGATTCATTAATTTCCCGTAAAACTAGCGAATAAATTAAAGTTTACAAGTAGAATCCCGTCGGTTTGTAAATTTAACGGATTTGAATCAACAGTTCACACAGAAATTAGCATGCAATTGTTAGGGGGTGATATTTTCTTGAATTTAATCCTCTCCAATCCACGAGTCCAGGAAATTATGGTGCTTTCCTCGTTACTGAACAGGGCCAACGCATGACTTTTGAAAAAATCAGTTTTTGAGTGGGGTTTGTTCACAGGTTATCAACATGAATCCGGGTTTAAATTGTGAAAACCAAATTTTTTTGAATGTTTGTTGATATGTCCATCTTTGAATGTCAATAACTTGTCCTTCCCGTGGTACAGCATTTAGCCAGTAGTTTCCCAGTTTTGGTGGAAAACAAGATACTATGGAAACATCATTGCACAAACACTTTTCAGGATTGAACGATCCAAGAATAAAACGAAACAAGAAGCACCTGTTGTTGGATATTGTTATCCTGGCCATCATTGCAGTCTTATGTGGGGCGGAGTCGTGGGACTCGATCGAGTTGTTCGGGAAAACCAAGGTCGATTTTTTAAAAACCTTCCTGAAACTACCCAATGGCATCCCCTCACACGATACGATCAACCGGGTTTTTTCGATGCTCAATCCCAAAAAATTTGAGAAGCTGTTTGCCCAATGGGCCGCTTCGCTGAAGGATAAAGATATTGACCTGGAGTTGATTGCCATTGACGGGAAAACGGCAAGGGGATCAAAAGACACTTTTCACGGCCAGTCTCCGGTCCACTTGGTCAATGCCTGGGCCGGCTACAACGGGCTGGTGCTTGGACAATGCAAATCGGAGGGGAAATCCAACGAAATCACCACCATCCCTTTATTGCTGGAGATTCTGGATATCGAAGGCTGCATTGTAACCATTGACGCTATGGGCACACAAACCAAAATAGCAGAAGGCATTGTGAAGGGAGAAGGCGACTACGTGCTGGCCTTAAAAGGGAACCAAAAAGAATTAAGGGAGGAAACCGAAAGCATTTTCCGGGTGCAGCAACCTGATTCAATTCACGAAGTGGCCGAAAAAGGACACGGACGGATAGAAACACGCAAGTGTGAAGTGATCAACGACCTGGAGTTTTTGCACGGGAAGGAAAAATGGGAAGGACTGTCAAGTATTATAAAAATTACCACCCAACGGATTGTCCGTGACAAAACCGAACATGAGACCCGTTACTACATCAGTAGTTTGAATACCTCGGCTGATCGTTTTAACCAATATATCAGGATGCACTGGGGCGTGGAAAACTCATTGCACTGGACACTGGACATGACTTTTGGGGAGGACAGCCAAAGAAAGAGGGCCGGGATGGCAGCCCAAAACTTTGCCCTTGTCAACAAAATTGCCCTTAATATATTGAAAAAGAACGGTTCCAAGGGAAGCCTTAAATCAAAAAGGCTCAGGGCTGGCTGGGACAACAAGTTCCTGCTGAAATTAATCACAAATTAAATGCGTTGACCCTGGTTACTGAATGACATGTCGGTAAAAAATTTATATTTTTACAAAAATGGATCAGAACATGACATTTGAAAAGACATACAAGGTTCAAAAGAACAAGCAGTTAATTATTGAATTACCCGAACGGTTTCAGATCAATAAAAAGGTTCGGGTTATTGTTGAAGATATTGATGAAGACAGGGATGAAAAAATTAAATTGCTTCGAAAAGCCTCTAAAGATCCCTTGTTTCTTTCTGATCTCCAAATTTTCTTTTAAATCAGTGAGTATGAAATAAATTTTCGTCTTTCAAGGATTCAAGCTATTTTTGCAGCTCATTTTCATCGAAGAGCAACTCAAATGAATAAAGCAACTGTTGTTAGTGGCATCAGGCCAACAGGATATTTACATTTAGGCAATTACTTTGGAGCAATACAAAATTTTCTGCGTATGCAGGAAGATTATAACTGCTATTTTTTCATTGCCGACATTCACTCGTTGACCACCCACCCCACACCTGAGAATCTGCAAGCCGGTGTGAAACAAGTGCTGGCCGAATACCTGGCTTGTGGTATCGATCCTGAGAAATCAACGATTTTTATTCAAAGCGATGTCCCTGAAGTGAGCGAGCTGTACACCATTTTGAACATGAATGCCTACCTGGGCGAGTTGGAGCGCACCATTTCGTTTAAAGACAAGGCGCGCCAACAACCTGAGAACGTGAATGCCGGTCTGCTGACCTATCCGGTGTTGATGGCTTCGGATATCATCATCCACAAAGCACACTATGTGCCGGTTGGAAAAGACCAGGAGCAAAATCTGGAGATGGCGCGTAAGTTTGCCAAGCGCTTCAATCGCATGTACAAATCGAAGATTTTCCCCATTCCAAAGCCGTTTACATTTGAAGGAGCCGATCTGATCAAAGTTCCGGGCCTGGACGGAAGTGGGAAAATGGGCAAATCGGAAGGCAACGCCATAAACCTTTACGACACGGAGAAGGAAATCCGTAAGAAAGTGATGCGAGCCGTAACCGATTCGGGCCCAACGGAAATGAATTCGGAAAAGCCGGAAGCCATTCAAAACCTGTTTGCGCTGATGAAAATTGTGTCGCAAGCCGACGTGCTTGCCCAGTTTGATGAGGCCTACAACAAATGCGAAATTCGCTACGGCGACATGAAAAAGCAACTGGCCGAAGACATTGTGAAATTCACCGCACCCATTCGCGAGCGCATTATAACCATTTTGGAGGATGAGGCTTATTTGTCTAAGGTAGCCCAAATGGGAGCTGAAAAGGCACGCGAATCAGCCGCAGCAACATTAAATGAGGTGAAGAAAGTGGTAGGATTCCGTAAATTCTATTAGGCAAAATAAAGCCCTGTACTAAGTCCAGGGCAACACATTCAAATCATCAAATCAAAGGGAAATATTTTTACCTTCTAACGTAAACCCAAACGCCTGATCCAGGTGTTTTAGTCTTTATTTTCTCTTGGGCTACTTTGGCTTCCTGGAAATTAGCAAAACTATCCAAGGCAATGTAGTGCAACCCTTTAATCACGCCAATATTTTGAGCGTTGAAACCTTCGGCTTGCTTTTGTGTCACAAACTTAGCTGCATTTTCTTCGCTGCGGAAGCTTCCTCCAATGATAAAATAAGGATGATTTTGAACCGCTTCTTCCATGGCTACCGATTCCTCAACAACCGCAGCAATGGGTTCAATTTTCTGAACCGTTTCCCTCATCGACATCATTTCAGTCAGACTGCTCAGGTTCGACTTTTGCAGGTTGGTGGTGTTATTTTTGATGGGAACAAGCGCCAGTGCAAACAAAAGCGGAATGGCGACCAACACTTTTTTCAGGGTGCGTTTCTGAAAGAAAACCTGCACTGCATCGCGCTCTTCGGGAGTGATCTTCGTGCGAACCAGCTTTTGGGCATACAAGGTTTCGTAGCTGAAAGCCGTCAATCCATACGAATCCAGGTTCAGGTTTTCGCGCAGTGCCGGGCTAAACCTCAGATTTTCGTTGTCATCGTAAGCCAAGCTCCCAACTCCATCAATCGAAATGGTTTCACCATCGGTTAAACGGTAGTTGAGTTCCTGCACCAAAAGTTCCACTTTTTTATTGACTGCCAGGTAATTGTTGCCTTCTTTCTCCACCAGGTGGTTGATCAGCAAACCATCATTGAATGTCAGTTTTTCGTTGAAACTAATTTCCTTGGTTGGTGGATTAAATTGTGCCGACTGAACCGAAGCTGGTTTGTAGTTACTCACAAAACCGCCGAATCCGGGAATGATTACACAATCATTCAGTAGCAAAAGTTCTTTGATGTAGCTTAAAATTTCCACGGAATTATTTTTTACGTCCAAAAGTAAAGAAAAATTAACGCGCTGGCAACCCTAAGTTTTCAACATTTTAAGCGAGTTTTCATTGTTATGACGTAACATACACGCCGTTTTTGGATTAGGCACTGCATATTAATTCGTAGTTTTGGGGAAAATACTCAATCAATTACTATGACTCAGAAAATATTGGTAACCGGCGGAACCGGTTATATTGGCTCGCATACCGTTGTTGAACTGCAGGAAGCAGGTTACGAAGTGGTCGTTGTGGATGATCTTTCCAACTCAAGAAAGGACGTGCTGGACAATATCGAAACGATTGCGGGAAAGCGCCCCGCTTTTGAACAGTTCGACCTGGCCGACGCGGCAAAAACCGACGAATTTTTCAGCCGCAACCAGGACATCGCAGCTATTATCCACTTTGCGGCTTCCAAAGCGGTGGGTGAGTCGGTACAGATTCCCTTGCATTACTACCGCAACAACCTGGTGTCGCTGATGAACATCCTCGAATGCCAGCGCAAATACAAGATTGCAAACATTGTGTTTTCTTCGTCGTGTACGGTTTACGGCCAGCCCGACAAGTTGCCGGTAACGGAAAACACACCGCGCAAAGATGCCGAATCGCCCTACGGAAACACCAAGCGGGTGAATGAAGATATTCTAAATGACAGTATTAACGCTTATCCAGAGTTGAAAGGAATTGCCCTGCGTTATTTCAACCCAATTGGAGCGCACCCCTCGGCCTTGATTGGTGAGCTGCCACTGGGTGTTCCGCAAAACCTGGTGCCCTTTATTACCCAAACAGCCGCCGGACTGCGTGAAGGACTGAGCGTGTTTGGCGACGACTACGACACACCCGATGGTTCGGCCGTTCGCGACTACATCAACGTAGTGGATTTGGCCAAAGCCCATGTCATTGCCATCCGCCGATTGCTGGAAAACAAAAGTAAAGCCAGCTACGAAGTCTTTAACCTGGGAACAGGTGATGGTTATTCGGTGCTCGAAATTGTAAAAGGCTTCGAAAGAGCCACCGGCGTAAAGCTGAACTACAAAATTGTTCCCCGCCGCGCCGGAGATATTGAAAAGATTTGGGCCGACACAACCTATGCCAACGAAGAACTTGGCTGGAAAGCTGAAGTGAGCCTCGAAGAAACCCTGCTTTCGGCCTGGAACTGGGAAAAGCGGCTACGCGGGATTGAATAGTTGGCAGTCGCAGTGGCTGGTGAAAATTTAAAGAAAGGCTTTGTCCGATGGGCAGGGCCTTTTTTTGGGAGCCAAAGCAAGTTAGGGTTTATGCTCTTGCGGTGGGTGAAAGAGCAAATGATTTTCGCTCACTTTTTGCCCCCTGAATCCCCCAAACGGGGGAGGGGGTCCCTGCAAGCTGACCGGCAGCAGAACATTGATCAAGCGTTTTCAATTGCTCCGGATCAGCTCCTCTTCCCGCCTGGGAAGAGGTTGGGAGATGGGCTTTCGGCGGATTTTTGATCGTGTCAATCGGAAGTGTCTTTTCAAAAAAGAAACTGCTTTTAGAATAAATCATTGGAATACTTGTTCCTCCAATTCCTACAATTAGGAATAACAAAATCCCTGTGTCAATCTTTGATTTATAGACTTTCATACCTGTCAGCGATGTGTATTTTTCGTTGCACAAGTTAATGAATTATGCAGAATAAATGATTTGGGCAGCGGCTATTTTCGTTTGCCTTTAGCCTGCCCATGCCAAAGCCAAATAAAGAAACTATCCTTTCACGCGAGCCTCAGAAAAGCTCTCGTTGTTCCGTTTCTGGCTGGCTGAGGCTCAGCTGGCTTGTTGTTCGTTTACTTCTGCCCAGCTGAACCTCGGCCAGGCTGCCGCACGTCTACTTCTGTTCAGCTGAGCCTCAGCTGAACATCAAATTATTGCTGAACGCAAAAAAATATCAAGGAAAAGGCCTTGGTACAGATTCAAATAAGGAAACCTTGGCCATGGACAAAGCGCTTGCTACCCCTTTATTTATTCAGGTTTTCGACCTGATTAATGCCGGGCGGAAGTATTATTCGGAATCCGGATAACTACAGGTCGACTAGATTACCCGTGGCTCGTTCGAAATGATTGGAATCTTCAGCACCCGTTCAACATACTGGAAATAATAAAGTATGGCTATACGAATAAAGGCTGCGGTTTGTTTATCAGGCGAAAAATGCAGAAATTTAGTTGGTCGAATAAAATCTCGCTTGAATGGTAGAATTTCTGAAGGGAGTTTGGGTGTATGCTCCGAGTACAATTACTGTTTTATATTTTATCACGGTTATTTTCATTGCCATTTTAATTGTTTTGGAAAATCGCAACCCGATCAAGACCATCAGTTGGGTGTTGGTTTTGGTTACTTTGCCCGTTCTCGGAATTATCATCTATTTATTTTTTGGGCAGGAGTACCGGAAGAAGAAGATGTTTTCGAAGAAGGGTTTGTATTACCTCGACAGACTTCGCAAGCAAACCCAGACTCAGCTGCGCAACCTGCCCGAAAACGGGCATTTGTTTGATGAGAAGGTGCTGGCCAAGCGTCACCTGATTAACCTGATGTTGTCGAATTCGAATGCCTTGCTGACAAGCAACAACGAAATCACCATTCTGAAAAACGGGAATGAAACCTTTCCAGCGATTTTTCAGGCCATTGAAAAGGCGAAACATCACATTCATCTCGAATATTATATCATTGAGAATGATGAACTGGGAGGGCAACTCAAAGACTTGCTTATCCGAAAAGCCGGTCATGGCGTTGAGGTTCGGGTGATTTACGATGATGTAGGAAGCTGGCAGCTTCCGAAGAAATATATTCGCGAGTTGCGCGATGCCGGGGTAAAAATCGATTGCTTTATGCGGATTCGCTTTCCGATGCTGACTTCGCGGGTGAATTACCGGAATCATCGCAAAATTATTGTGATTGATGGAGAGATTGGCTTTACCGGCGGACTGAACTTTGCCGACCGGTACATGCATGGCACCAAAGTCCTGGGCCGGTGGCGCGACACCCACCTGATGGTGAAAGGCAGTGCCGCCACTTCGATTCAGATTGTGTTTATGGCCGATTGGTATTTTGTTTCGAAAGAAATTCTGAAAGGCGAACAGTATTTTCGTTCGCTGCCACAAACCAAAGGCAAGCTGATGCAGGTGGTGTCGAGCGGGCCCGACTCAGACTGGGAGAGCATTAGCCAGGCTTACTTTGCGGCCATTGCTTCGGCCCGCGATCGTGTTTATATGGCCACGCCTTATCTGATCCCAACTTCAGATATTATTTTCGCGATGAAAACTGCCGCGCTGGGTGGAATTGATATCCGGGTGCTTTTGCCGGGACGGTCAGATGCTTTCTTTCCCAAGTGGGGAACCGATTCGTATGTGGAAGAGCTGCTCGAAGCGGGGGTGAAGATTTACCGGTATAAGCCGGGCTTTATGCACAGCAAGCTGGCTGTGGTCGACGGTATTTTCTCAACCGTTGGTACGGCAAACCTCGATTTCAGGAGCCTCGAAACCAACTTCGAGATGAATGCCATGATTTATGACGAAAAGATTGCCAGCCTGTTGGAACGTTATTTTCTGGATGATTTGGCCAACAGTGAACAACTGCTGCTAAGCGAATGGCAACAGCGCAGCAAGTACCGGAAAGCCAAGGAGTCGTTTGCTCGCATTTTGAGCCCACTGCTATAAATTCGGGGAAGTAAAATAATTTGTTTTTAACGAATAATGAATCGATTATTTACGTACAATTGTACCGAAAAACATTTCAAATTCAATCTCTTTAAGGGGCTGATCATTAGGGAATCATAATTGGTTAGCCATGCACGATGTTGAGTTGTAATTTAGAAACGCTGGTTAATATATTGATCGAAAACAAAATATGCAATCCACATTAATTCTACTGGATTCGGTGACCCATTGGAAACCTTATTACGAAACAGAAACCATTACAACAGCCGCAGATTACCTGCAGGACGAAGATCTAAGTAAAAAGCCACTTCTGGTAATCAACCTCTGCGAAAAGCTCAACTATCACACCGAAGGTTATTACTGCTCTTTGCTGGCCCAGGCCCGGGGACACAAGGTTTTGCCCGACGTTGATGTGTTGAACCGGATCGAAAGCGGGGCAATTTCGCGACTGGACGACAGTTTGCAGAAAATGACCTGCCGCTGGATTATGTCGCTAAACCTGCCTGAGCAGGAGCTCGTTACGTTGGATATCTATTTTGGAACCTGCAACGTACCCGAAATGAACAAGGTGGCTCGCTTTATCTTTGAGCATTTGCCCTGTCCGGTTTTGCGTGTGTTTTTTGCGAACCGCCCCAAAAACCAAATTGAAACCATCCGCCCCTTAAGCTTAAATGAGCTGAGCGATGATCAGCAGGATTTATTTGCACAGGCCTTGGATAACTTCAGTAAGAAGGTTTGGCGGCAGCCCCGTTCGCATAAGTCGGCCCGTTTCGACCTGGCTATTTTGCACGATCCGGCCGAGCAACTTCCACCAAGCAACCGCGCCGCATTGACTAAATTTCTTTCGCAGGCCAAAAAATTGAACATCAATGCCGAACTGATTACCGAAGATGACACCATTCGCTTGCTCGAGTTCGACGCCTTGTTTATTCGTCAAACCACAGCGCTGAACCACATTACCTACAGCCTGGCGCAGCAAGCCCGGCAGGCCGACATGGTGGTGATCGACGATCCCTTATCGATTATTCGATGTACCAACAAAGTTTATTTGAAGGAGTTGCTGGAACGGGAAGGTGTTCCAACTCCCAAGTCGAAGTTGATTTTTAAAAATAACCTGATTTCGTTTAATGATCTTGAAGCCACGCTGGGCAACCCCATCATCTTGAAAGTGCCGGATGGCTCTTTTTCGGTGGGCATGCACAAGGTGAAGGATGAAGCGGAGTACCTCAAGGCATTGGATGTGCTTTCGGAAAAAACCTCCGTGTTTTTGGCCCAGGAGTTTATGCCTACCAGCTTCGACTGGCGTATTGGCCTGCTCAATGGCGAGGTGCTGTATGCCTGCAAGTATTTTATGGCGCGCGGGCACTGGCAAATTTACAACCATCAGGACAATGGTAAAACCAAGTCGGGCGCTTATGAGGCAGTGCCCATTGCCAAAGTTCCGAAGCATGTTATTCGCAACGCGGTAAAAGCGGCTTCGCTGATAGGCAAAGGCTTGTATGGTGTTGATCTGAAAGAGCTGGAGGGCCGTTCGGTGGTGATTGAGGTGAACGACAACCCATCCATTGACCAGGGTGTGGAAGATGCCATTTTGGGTGATGAGCTGTACCGTCTGATTTTACGTGAATTTTTATATCGTCTGGAACAAAAACGTCGTTAATATGGAAACGTTAAAAGTAACAATAAGACCGGCAACAAAAGCCGATACGCCGGAGCTGTATCGCGTGGAACAGCGTTGTTTTGATGCGGAGAGCTTCTCAAGGCGTCAGGTCAATTACCTGGCAGTGCAATTGTCGGGTTCCTTCTGGATTTTAGAGGAGGATGAAAAAATAGCAGGCTTTATCGTGCTGCTACAACGGACAAACAGCCAGGCTTTACGGGTTTATTCGTTGGCTGTTTCGCCCGAATTTCGCGGAAAACAGTATGCGCAGCAATTAATGCAAAAGGCTGTTGAGTATGCGCAGAAGCAAGGCAAAGACCGCTTGTACCTGGAAGTGAGTGAACACAATCACGGAGCAATTCAGCTTTATCAGAAATTGGGCTTCCAGTTGACCGGAATCCGTCCGCGGTACTATCGGGATGGAAGTAACGCTTGTTTGATGGAAAAGAAGATTGAGGCCTAATCTGCAAAAGGTTCGACTGATTAAAGAGCAACGTGCATTGAAATTTGGACACTATTTCAGTGTTAAGTTTGGTTCCAACGGACTTGATATGAGGATAAGCTCATCTGGATTTACCGATTTCAAAATCCCCTAAAAATATTAACTTTGTGGCCTGAAATTACAGATTGATTTTATGACTAACAACAGGTACATGGCACGGGGCGTTTCGGCATCGAAAGAAGATGTCCATCAGGCCATTAAAAATATCGACAAGGGATTATTTCCCAAAGCATTTTGCAAAATCATTCCTGATGTGCTGGGTGGCGATCCGGACTGGTGTAACATTATGCATGCCGATGGCGCCGGAACCAAATCTTCGTTGGCCTACCTGTATTGGAAAGAAACCGGCGACATTTCGGTGTGGAAAGGAATAGCCCAGGATGCGCTGATTATGAACATCGACGACCTGCTTTGCGTGGGCGCAACCGACAATATTTTGCTGTCGTCAACCATTGGCCGGAACAAAAATAAAATTCCGGGTGAGGTGATTGCCGCGATTATCAACGGAACCGACGAACTGTGCCGCGAGTTGCAGGAAATGGGCGTTGGCGTTTACCCTACGGGTGGCGAAACAGCCGATGTGGGCGATTTGGTGCGAACCATCATTGTCGATTCGACTGTAACCTGCCGCATGAAACGCGAAGATGTAATTTCGGCTGACAACATTCAGGCTGGCGATGTCATTGTCGGACTTGCTTCGTTTGGACAGGCCTCCTATGAAAAGGAATACAACGGCGGCATGGGCAGTAACGGACTCACTTCGGCGCGGCATGATGTATTTGCCAATTACCTGGCGCAAAAATACCCCGAAAGCTTTGATCCGGAAGTGCCGGCTGATTTGATTTACTCGGGCAGTAAAAAGCTGACTGATGCCATTGAAGGACTTGGTTTGGATGCCGGCAAACTGGTGCTTTCTCCCACACGGACCTATGCTCCGGTGATCAAAACTATTTTGGATCATCACCGGAAAGATATTCATGGCATGGTTCATTGCTCCGGTGGCGCGCAAACCAAAGTGCTGCACTTTGTTAATGGTGTGCATGTGATTAAAGACAATCTTTTTCTGGTTCCTCCGCTGTTTAAACTGATTCAGGAAGAATCGAAAACCGAATGGGTCGAGATGTACAAGGTGTTTAACATGGGACATCGCATGGAAATTTACGTGAAGCCGGAACTGGCTGAATCTATTGTCGAAATATCGAAGTCATTTAACATTGATACACAGATTGTTGGTCGTGTTGAATCCTTTGAAGGAAAAAAGCTTACCATCAAATCTGAATTTGGAACGTTTACCTATTAGAAATTCAAACCTATTCCAACAAAGCAAATGGATCGTATTGTTTCGTTACATATCAAGAAAATAAGACACGTTTTTGAGGCTCATCAAGTAGAAAAAGCGTACATCTTTGGCTCTGCTGTTACTGGACGGCTGAGTGAAAACAGCGATCTTGATTTTTTGGTAAGATTTAAGGCCGGATTGGACCCGTTGGAAAAAGGTGAATTGTGGTGGAAACTGCACGATACACTGAGAGACTTTTTCAAACGCGAAATCGATATCGTTACCGAGAGTTCTCTGAAAAATCCCTACTTTATTGAAGAGTTGGAGAAAACTAAAGAGTTAATTTATGGATAGCAGGGGCAAAAAGCTATTGTTTGATGTTCTTTCTTCAATAAATAATATTGACAACTATATTGGTGAAAAGAAAATTTTTGAAGAATATGAAAAGAATCCGATGTTGCAGGATGCTGTAGAAAGGAACCTGGAGATTATTGGAGAAGCAGTGAATAAACTGTTAGTCCTCATCCCGGACATACCGCTGACAAATTCGAGAAGAATTGTGGATGCGAGAAATAAAATCATTCATGGGTATGACGAAATTGAAAATACGCAAGTTTGGGGGATAATCATCAATCATCTGCCTGTTCTAAAGCAAGAGGTAGCACATTTGCTGGATCAATAGGAGCAGGCTCTAAAAAGCATGAATAATACACAAATATGGCAGACCATTCAATATTAGAAAAATACGAAGCCATTCAGCACCGGCTGGATGAAGTTGGACAGCAAATTACCGATCCTTCGGTGATGTCTGACATGAAGCGCTATGTCAAGTTAAGCCAGGAATACAAACGCCTGGAATCTTTGGTGAAAGCGTTTAAGGAATACCGGAACCTGGTTGATAATATTCAATCAGGTAAGGAAATGTTGGCACAAGAATCGGATGAGGAGATCCGTGAGATGGCGAAGGAGGAAATTGAGACCAGTGAGGATCAGATTCCCGCTAAGGAAAAAGAAATTAAACTCTTGCTTGTTCCGGCAGATCCGGAAGACAGCAAGAATGCCATTCTCGAAATCCGTGCGGGAACCGGGGGCGACGAAGCCAGTATTTTTGCCGGCGACCTGTTCCGTATGTATACCAAATACTGCGAGAAAAAAGGCTGGCGAATGGAAGTCACCAACCTCAGCGAAGGAACATCAGGTGGCTACAAGGAAATTGTGGCCAATGTGTCGGGAGAAGGTGTTTACGGAATCCTGAAATATGAATCGGGCGTGCATCGGGTACAACGAGTGCCACAAACCGAAACGCAGGGCCGGGTGCATACCTCGGCCGCATCGATTGCTGTTCTCCCTGAGGCCGAGGAATTTGATATTGAGTTGAAAAATGAAGATATTCGCCGTGATGAGTTCTGCTCTTCAGGTCCCGGAGGTCAGTCGGTGAACACCACCTATTCTGCCATTCGATTGACACACATTCCCACAGGAATCGTTGTGCAGTGTCAGGATCAGAAATCGAAATTGAAAAACCTGGATAAGGCAATGATCGAGTTGCGTTCGCGTATTTACAACATGGAACACCAAAAATACCTGGATGAAATCGCTTCGAAACGGAAAACCATGGTTTCTACCGGCGACCGTTCAGCAAAAATTCGGACCTACAACTGGCCACAAGGACGGGTGACAGATCATCGCATTAACCTGACACTCTACAATCTGCAGGCGATTATTGGTGGCGATATTGATGAGATCATCGAAAAGCTGATGGTGGAAGAAAACTCCGAAAAATTAAAAGAAGCTGAAATTTAGGAAGTCGCAGTTTGCAGTCTCAGTTTTCAGTGAAGACTGCTAACTGCGACTGTGAACTCCATACTTACAACTATATTCAATGAACCGCGAACAACTATTTGAACAAATCAAAAAGAAACAAAGCTTTTTGTGTGTTGGGCTCGATTCCGATATCCTGAAAATACCAGCACACCTGAAAGAAACTTCAGATCCGATCTTTGCTTTTAACAAGGAAATTATTGACGCTACTCAGGATTTGTGCGTGGCGTACAAACCGAACCTGGCTTTTTACGAAAGTTTGGGTGTTACGGGCTGGGAAAGCTTGGAGAAAACCGTGCATTACATTCGTCAAGAATATCCAGAGCAATTTATTATTGCCGATGCTAAACGCGGTGATATTGGAAATACGTCGAATTTGTATGCCCGGGCTTTTTTCGATCGCATGGATTTTGACGCCGTGACCGTGGCGCCCTACATGGGCGAAGATTCGGTGAAGCCTTTTATGACTTATCTCGACAAATGGGTAATTCTGCTGGCGCTGACTTCGAACAAAGGAGCGGCTGATTTTCAATTCCAAAAGAATGAAGCAACCGGCGATTTGCTGTATGAATCGGTTCTGAAAACTTCGCAACAGTGGGGCGACTCCGACAACATGATGTATGTGGTGGGTGCTACCAAGGCGGAGAAGCTGGAAGAAATCCGTGAGCTTGTACCTGACCATTTTCTGTTGGTGCCCGGCGTTGGCGCACAGGGTGGAAGCCTGGAAGAAGTGGCCAAATACGGCATGAATGACCAATGCGGTTTGCTGGTGAACTCGTCGCGTGCCATTATCTATGCTTCGGCGGATACCGACTTTGCCGAGAAAGCCCGCGAGGCGGCTATGGATGTTCAGGTGGATATGGAAGAGTTACTGCTGGAAGCAGACTTGCTTTAAAAGTCGGTGACAAAAATATGGATAGACCGGAGTTCTGAGCGAGCTTCGGTTTTTTTTGTTGCTCAAAAACGATTATCAAGAGCCTTAGCAACCCGCCTATCAATTTATAAAACAGGGCTTCGCTCAACTTGTGTTCCAATAGGATTAAGCAGGATTGCCGGAGAGGAACGGGGCAGTGGGTCGAACGAGCATGGTGATTTTCCCAACCCTGAGGATCTTGTCTCCATGCTCGTTCGTTTGCCCGTTGTTAAATCAATCCTTTTAACATTCCATGATAAATATATCGGTTTCAAGCCGTGAGCTTTAAGTACCCACCACATGCCACGTTCAACGCCCGGATCGATAAACGGAATGGTTGGCAAGAGCTTTTTGTCGTAACCAAACTCGCACATCAATACTTTTCCGTATTCGGTTACAATGGGGCAGGCCGAGTAGCCATCGTATTTTTCTTCGGGTTCCTTGCCTTCCATTATTGAAACCAGGTTTGCAGCAGCAATGGGAGCCTGCATGCGGATAGCCGCCCCGGTTTTGCTGGTTCCCAAACCTGCTGTATCGCCCAGAATCACGACGTTCGGATAGTCCGGACTGATCAGGGTTTCTTGATCTACTTTGGCCCAACCTCCGTGGCGTAAGTCACCTTCGGTAATTGCAAAAGGCGAATTTCGTACAAAGTCAGGCGTGCCCATGGGTGGAGTTACGTGCAGAAAATCGTAATCAACTGTCAATAATTCTGTCGTTTCGGTGATTGGTAATTGAGCCTGGGTAGGTTCTTCCAGCCGCTGAAAAACTGCTTTTTTTGCTGCTGGATCTACTGAAACGAGACGGTGTTTAAAATGTGCGGAAATTCCCCGTTCATCATACAATTCCTGTAAACGATCACCAAAGATTTTCGGTCTCATTAAGTTGGTGGAATTGCTAAGATAATCGATCTGGAATCCTGCTCTGCTATTGTTTTTCTGAAGAAAGTCTTCGGTTAACAGGCAGATTTTTTTTGGCGCTCCATCACATTTCAGTTTGGTGTAAGTGTCGGTAAAAAGCAGCCTTCCTTCTTTTTTCCCTGGAAGTTTTTGCAGGGCCTCACGACACTTTTTCGCCCCATTAAAATCATAAATGGAATGAATGTTTCCTTCGCCGAGTGTTTCTTTCGATAGTCCTTCAATCTGACTAAAATCGGTCACACAACCCGGAACCAGCACCAAAAAGTCATAGTTAATCTTTCCGTTTTTTGCCGCAATTACCGCATTGCTGTCCGGATTCAATTCCGTCACGCGGTCTTTTATCCAGTTGACCCCACTGGGGATCAGAGATTCGGTAGGCTTTACTATTTCATCCGGAGTAAAAGTTCCTGAAGCAATGAATGTGTAGCCTGGTTGATAATGGTGAATTTCGTTGGGTTCAATGATGGTAATGTCATCATACCTGAGTTTGTCGGAAAGGTAAGCTGCCATGGTGATGCCGGCAGCGCCGCCTCCTGCAATAACAATTTTTGCCTTTATCTTACTTTCTGTAAGAAAATCAAAAGTCCTTTCGGTAATAATCAATCCGCCAAGGCCCAACGCCCGGCGGTGATGAACTTTCTTCTACTAATAGTCATCTTCCTTCTGGTTTATTAATTGGTTATTTGATTTGGTTTTGAAATCGGCAACAAGAATAATGATTTCCAGAGCAATTCACCATGATATTTCTCTAGCTGAAAAAAGTTTTACGTTTAATTAGTGTCTGTCTCTAAAGTTATCAATTTCACCGGAGAGATTTGCTGAAAAATCTTTGTCCTGGCTTTTGTTTTTCATAATGAAATCCTGTTTTTGCTTTTTTTACTGCTTTTTGTTTCACTTTTATATACCAGACCAATTTTAGCCTGTTTTTCTCACGATTTCTTACTTGTTTTGCATACGTTTTCTTTCAGTACCCGTTTAGGCCCTGTTTCAATAAAACATGGCCGGCATTAAACCAGCTTCACCACCCGGGCTGTCATTACCCTGATGTTGTAGGCAATGACACTCCATAAACTTTAGAGGCAAAGTGTTCCCATCCTTTCCAGGTACAACGCGCAAGGTTATATCCGCGTTTAATATTGGATATGACTGCCTCAGCTCCGCTTCGCCACTTTTTCAGCCTGGTTTCCATGTTCTTACTGCTGGTTATATTTTTCATACTCCCGACAATTTTGTTAAACATGATATTGGTAATACCCTTGCCCCGGGCATAGTTTTGGTTGGCCAGTGAGGCATATCCGCCATCGGTGGCATAATCCCGGGGCACTTTGCCATATTTTTCAATCATTGTGTCAAGGGCCTCGGCCAGCAAATCCTTGTCCGATGGGTTGCCTTTTAAAACCTGCCAATGAAGGACCAGGTTACTTTTCCCGCTGCACAAATCTACCTTATGCCCAAACTGAACTTCCCGGCTGCCTTTTACGATGATGTCCGTGTGCTGTTCGTAGATGGAATAAACCTTGGCCTCATTGGCCACCTTTTCCCCTTTGATCTCCTTGAGGTAAACCATATCGTGTACCTTGGCCATCAGTTCCAGGTGTTTTTCTAATTCCATGCATAAAGCCATGCCCTTAATGCCGTATTCGGGCTTTTTTTTTATCACGTTTGAAACCTGGTTAATGGTTTTAATATACGTTCCCAACTGACTGTAAAACAAGTCCCGGCGTTTGTCACCCTTGGTAATATTGATCGAGAAGTACGTCTTCTTTGCCTGTTTGCTATAGTCCAGGTAACTTAGCCCTTCCACATCTTCTTTCAAATGTTCCATCAGCCGGTAGGCCTCTTTAATGCAATCCCATAAAAGTGAGTTGTTGGTCGGATAATGAATGTTTGTCTCAACCACCGTGATGTCCTGCCTGACCTTCTCCAAATCTTCCAATCCCTCGCTGATTGCTATTTTGTTCAGTTCAAACAGGACTTTTTGAAGGTTCTCCGACTTGATCTGTGAAATGTATTTTTGGTACACCTGAAAACTGAAAGGGCGAAGCTCATCAATTTTGATAAACTGTACACAGATCCTCGAATCGATCTGATGATAGGCCAGTTCCCGGTATTCTAATCCTTTTAATTCCTTGTAGATAGCTGCCCGGACAATTAGTTCAACACTGGGCGTATCTTTGCGTCCGAAAACATTTTCCTTCCCTCCTCTGGTGATATCTATCGCCAAAAGGGAAATCAAATGGGAGTGCTGTTCTAATATCGTGTCTATCAGCCCCAATTCCAAGTCTCTGGACCAATTGGGCTGCTCAAATTTAATTTTGAAATCGTCAAATAACTTCATTTCCTTTTTTGTTAAATTTACAAAAATCAGGGCTTGGCAAGAAAAGATAATGCACTCTATTTATCAACAATTTGTAGTTTATAGACAGACTCTAATTAAACCTGAAATGTTGGTTCTCTTTCAGGCAACCGATTTTTCAAGTCAAACCTACATTCGTTTCTTTTTTAAAATGGAAGATGGTTTTCTGGGGGCTCCCGATATTGGATCAAAAAGTGAAATTGCCAGTGCCGAAGTGTTTGTTCACAATTATGCTACCCGATTGTATGCCCAAACACTAAGCACTAAAGTTGGTGACGAGCAGAAGGTCTATTCAAAATATGAAAAGAAATATAATAAGCGTTTAGGGAGCCACAGTCTGCATCAATAAACCACACATCCAGGCGGCATAGGTTCCAAGGGCGTAGCCTAAAACAGCCAGTAAAACGCCCACAGGAGCCAGCGACGGATGGAAGGCCGCGGCAACAACCGGCGCGCTGGCCGCCCCGCCAATGTTGGCTTTGCTTCCAACGGCCAAAAAGAAATAGGGGGCTTTAATAATTAGTGCGACAATAAAGAGCAGGAGTACGTGGATCAGCATCCAGATGCCACCAACGGCGAACAGCCCAATATTGTCAAAGATTTTGGTGATGTCCATTTTCATTCCAATGGTTGCTACCAGGATGTAAATGAAAATCGTGCCAATCTTAGAGGCTCCTGCGCCTTCGTAATTGCGTAGCCTGGTAAACGACAGGCCAATGCCGATGGTTGTCGCTAAAATGATCAGCCAAAAGAATTTCGATGTTAAGCTGAATTTATCGAGAAATGGTGCATTGATTTCAATATAGGGCGCAATAAAGTCAGCAATCAAATGGGCCAGCCCGGTTACACCAAGCCCAATGCCCAGGATGACTATGATATCGGTGGTAGTCGGAATCCGGGCCGTTTTCAGACTAAAATTGTGCATTTTCTCTTGTAGGCGGTGAACACTGCTGGCATCAGCCTTGAAAAATTTGTCGATTCGATTGGCTTTTCCTACTCCAAACAGCAAAAAGGCCATCCAAACTTCGGCCACCAATACGTCAATCGTAATCATGATTGAATACAGCCGGTCCGACGGTTCGAAAATCTCATACATGGCTGCCTGGTTGGCGCCGCCACCAATCCAGCTTCCGGCAATGGTGGCCATGCCTCGCCACACGGCCTCAGGTCCAGCTCCGCCAATCAGGTCGGGGTTAAAAGCGGAGACAATTAGAATGGATAGCGGCCCGCCAATGATTACGCCAACCGTCCCGGTTAAAAACATGATCAGCGCTTTACTTCCCAGTTTAAATACTTCTTTCAAATCGATGCTGAGGGTTAGTAACACCAAACTGGCCGGCAGTAAATAGCGCGATGCGACAAAATAAAGCATGGAATTTTCACCATCAACAATATTGAATGTAGTTAGCAAGCTGGGCAGGAAATAACACAGCAGCAGCATGGGAATCATGCGGTAAAACTTCTGAAAGACAGGCCTGGAAGAACTGCTTGTGTAAAAAATACCAGCTAACAACACGATTAGTAGACCTAAGGTAACGGCATCATTTTCGATCAGGGCATTTGGGTATTGTGTTTCCATGAAAATTAATTTTAGGGAACAAAACTAAGATTTTTGTCGTGGTACAGGGTAATCCGGGCAAAATATGTTTGTTGAATTAAGGAGAAGATCAGGATAATTGACAGCCACGACAGAACAAATAGGTATGTAAGCGGACAATCATTTATTTTTAGTCCTATTCTGTATTTTCATGCCGATATCGTCCTGCCTTCTTCATAAACAATCTCATACTTAATCCCTTCCAGGTCTTTAAAGAAAAGCGCATAATAGCTTTCACCATGTTGCGGGTAGAATTTTGGTGGGTCGACAATATTCGCACCTATTTCTTTGATCTGCAAATACAGGTCGTCAACTTCGTCACGCGATTTTGCCTTAAAGGCGAGGTGGTGTAATGCTCCTGGTTTTCTTCGGTGAATGGGTTCATTTTTAAAAGCTTCCCTTGGGGAGTTAATCGCAAACAGAAGCAAGGGGTGAGCGTATTCAACAACATCAAACGCATGTTCTTTTACGGTCCCTTTCGATTTGTGCTCAAGACTAAAGCCCAAAATTGGCATGAGTTTGTCGTAGAAAGGTTCAGCGACCTTTAAGTCTCTTACGGTGATTGTTATATGGTCAATAATGGGTTTCATAATGGTTTAATCGAATGAAATTATTAAGAATCATATTTAAAAAGGGCGGCTAAGGCTTTGTTTTAAGCATTCTTTATCGACTAATCGCAAAAGTTGGGGAAGCTGCTTTCTGCCATAAAAAACCAAAAATACTTCATCACCAACTTGTTTATAAATTCGCAGAAATATACAAAAACTACGATATAATGTATCCCTTTGGCACAAATATCAGGGCAAACGCATCGAATTGTGAAAAAGGGGGTGGGTGAAAAAGGGGTAGGGGATACTCACCAACGTCTGCCAACTATGCTGGATTCACAAAAAACTTAAGCAAAGTGTCGTGCATATTTTCCGACTGGATTGGTGCCACTGGCAGGCGGGGAGCTGCTACGCCTTTCACAAAAAAGGTGTTTCCAAAGTACACGTGTGCCTCGTCCCACAAGCCTTGATCGATAAATGATTGTAGTAAATGTTGTCCGCCTTCAATCACCACCGACTGGATTTCCCGGTCGTAGAGGTAAGCTAAAATTTGAGGGATGATGTTCGACTGAAAATCAATTTTCTGGTATTCCAAATTGGGTCTTGATTCCACTTCTTCCTCGGTAAAAACCAAGGTTGGGTGGACAAGGTTCTTCAGAGCCAGTTTTTCCGACAAGCGGTTTTTACGGTCGATCAGCAGGCGCAGGGGCTGCTTGCCATGCCACTCGCGCACGGTCAGCGACGGGTTGTCTTTCAGGGCCGTGTTGGTGCCAATCATGATGGCGGATTCCTCCGTTCGTTGTTTGTGAACCTGCCGGCGCGATAGCTCGTTGCTAATCCAGGTGGGTTGCCCAAAGGTAATTTGCGAACGGTCAATGTCCAGGAAGCCATCGAGTGTTTGTGCCCATTTTAGAATCAGGTACGGTCTTTTTTTCTGATGAAAAGTAAAAAAGCGGCGGTTCAGCCAAAGGCAATCCTGTTCCAAAATACCGACTTCCACATTAATTCCGGCCCGACACATCTTGTCAATTCCTTTGCCAGCTACTTCGGCAAACGGATCGACCGAACCAACTAACACCCGCGGAATCCGGTGTTTAATAATCAAATCAGAACAAGGTGGGGTTTTTCCAAAATGTGCACAGGGCTCCAGGTTAACATACAAGGTTGAATGGGAAAGGAGCGTCTTGTCTTTCACCGACTGGATGGCGTTCACTTCGGCATGCGCTTCGCCACATTTTTGATGAAAACCTTCGCCAATAATCCGGTCTTCGTGTACAATCACACAGCCCACCATGGGGTTAGGTGCCACATCGCCAGCACCCAAATGGGCCAGTTCCAGACAACGGTTCATGTATTTTTGGGCTGTGTTCATCAGAAAAACGTAACTTTGCCAAAAATACAAATAAATGCAGGCAAGCATCAACGATATCCGAAAAGAATTGAACGGGCTCTACCCGCCGGAGGAAATTGAAAGTTTTATCCGGATTATTTTCAGCAAACTGAAACAGTATACCCTCACCGATTTCGTATTGAAACAGGATGAAGTATTGGCTGAAAAGGAAAAGGATCAGATAAAAAATATAGTGATACGGCTAAAAAAGAGGGAGCCTATTCAGTACGTTTTGGGCGAAACTGAATTTTATGGCTTGCCGTTTCGGGTGAAGCCAGGAGTTTTGATTCCGCGGCCTGAAACGGAAGAGTTGGTTGATTGGGTGTTAAGAAAATTGAGAAAGAAGGAAGCTCTGCGGATTCTGGATGTGGGCACAGGCAGCGGCTGTATTGCAATCAGCTTGAAAAAGGAGTGCCCCAAAGCGCATATTATGGCTTGTGACAATTCGGAGGAAGCCCTCAAGGTTGGCCAGATGAACGCCGGCTTAAACCAGACTGAAATCGCTTTCTTTCACCTGAATATTTTAAATCCGTTGCTGCCTAACTCCTTCCCCAAAATTGATATCCTGATCAGCAACCCGCCCTATGTCACCGAATCGGAAAAAGCGGACATGAATGACAATGTGCTGAAGTACGAACCTGCCCGGGCCCTTTTTGTTCCCGATCATGATCCTTTGCTTTATTATCGGGCACTGGCCATCTTCGGAAAAAATTACCTCAACCATGGCGGACGGCTCTTTTGGGAGATTAATGAAGCTTTTGCAAAAGAATGTCGGGCTTTATTGAAAGAAAATGGCTTTTCAAACGTTCGGTTAAAGAAAGATCTGCAAGGGAAAGACCGCATGATGTTTGCCCGCTATGGTAAATAGTGAAGCAGACCCCATGGAACGAAGAACATTTCAAAACCTTGGTTCTTTCGCCGAATCTTGTTGCGGCCGAAGCTTACGCGGCCAAACGCCTGGGAACGGATCCTCTACACACTGGGCTACCTTGAGCTGGCCGAACAAGCTGGATTTGGGCGGGCGGAGTTGCCTGTGGAACGTATCCAGAGCATCGTCCTTAAAAATTCGGGGCCGTAAGTCAAACCTGTAAATTTTGCTTGATTTGCTTTCGTGCTTTTCTTTATATTTGTCTGAACGGTTTTTCACAAAATGAACGCTTGCTTTGAAAAAATTCTTCCAAAATATCTTTCTCCTTCTCAACCTGATCGCCATTGCTGGATTGCTGATGAGTTACCTGTCGGTGAAGATTAGCCCGACACTTTGGTGGGTTCCGGCCTTTTTCGGATTGGCCTTTCCGTATTTCCTGATTATCAACCTCCTTTTTGTTCTTTTGTGGCTTTTCACAAAAACTCGATTAGCCATTTTATCTTTTCTGGCTATTGCTGTTGGCTACGGACACTTCAGCCATTACGTTCAGCTTTCAGGAAGGGAAACTACCGAAGACGGCCTGGTGATCAGCAGTTATAATGTGAAGAATTTTTATGGCCAACCCAATACAAAAGAAGACAATGTTGCCGATGAGATCTTAAAATACCTTCAGAGTAAGGAAGCCGATGTGATTTGCTTGCAGGAGGTAACTGCATCGGGTCAAAAGCGGTTTACACAGCAACGGAGCAAGCTTTCCGATTTATCCGGATTGAAACATGTGCATGCCAGCAAAACCGGCGGACCGGTCAGCTATTCGCGCTACCCAATCATTGATAAAGATGAAGTTCATTTTGAAAAATCGTCAAACATGATCCTTATTTCTGACCTGGTCATTGATGAGGACACCATTCGTCTTTTCAATTGTCATCTTGAAAGCTACCGGTTTACGGATGCGGAGATTAACTCGCTTGACTCACTGTCGTTTGACAAGCAGGAAGAAAGTTTACGCAAAGTACGCTACACGGGTTCGAAACTGAAGCAAGCCTTCATTAAGCGTACTGAGCAGGCAGAAACCCTGCACCGGCTCATACAAGCCGCGCCGCATCCTGTTATTGTTTGCGGTGACTTTAACGACACGCCGGTATCGTACACCTATAGCAAGGTCGTTGAAGGCCTGGAGGATGCCTTTGTGAATTCTGGCTCTGGTATTGGAAATACCTATGTGGGCAAGTTGCCGTCGTTTCGAATTGACTACATCTTGTACAGTCCGGTTTTTGAAAGTTACAATTTCAAGGTTGATCGCCTGGTTTTCTCCGACCACTATCCTATCAGCTGTACCTTGAAGAAGAAAATTCATCAATAAAGCTTTTTGCGCTTGCGAAGAAACTGGTGCAACACTTGTTTAAAATCTTCGTTGATGTCAGCTTCAACCAAATCGATGTGGTACTGCCCGCACTTCACCTTCAGTTCTTCAAAGTAACGATCAACTGCCTTTTTATAGTTTTCTTTCAACTCGTTGGGCGAAAACTTAAGCTGTTCTCCGCTTTCCAGATCCACAAAGCGATAGGGCCGGTTTTGAAAATCGAACTGCTTTTCCTGCTTGTGATCTGTTACATGAAACAGAATGACCTCGTGCTTGTTGTAGCGCAGATGCTGTAAAGCCGAAAACAAATCATCGCCATTCCTCTCGCCCATCATATCGCTAAAAATCAGAATCAGCGAGCGCTTGTGCACCTGCTCGGCAATTTGGTGCAGAACATCAACCGTGTTGGTGGTTTTACGCAGATCTTCTTTCCCTACAGATAGCAGACCCGCCAGTTTCGCGTACAACAGCTCGGCATGCACCGAGGATAGCCGGTTTTCGGAGTGAAACTCAATCTGGTTCGAAAACAAAGTCAGCCCAACCGAATCGCGCTGCTTGCGCATCAGGTACATGAGGGCGGCAGCGCTATAGGCCGAAAACACCAGCTTGTTGAATCGCTTATTTTGACCCTTTTCATAGGGAAACAGCATGGACGAAGAGGTGTCGATAACCAGCTGACAACGCAGGTTGGTTTCCTCCTCGTATTGTTTGATGTACAAGCGATCGGAGCGCGCAAACAGTTTCCAGTCGATGTGCTTGGTTGCCTCCCCCTGGTTGTACTGCCGGTGCTCGGCAAACTCAACCGAAAAACCATGAAACGGACTGCGATGAAGGCCGGTTATAAAACCTTCAACCACTTCGCGGGCAATCAACTCCATGTTGTCGAACTGCTGAAACTGCTGAATGTCAAAAAGGTTGTTCATTGCATACAAAAATAGCCAAACCATTGGCGCTGCCAAACGGCTTTTAATCGATTTTATAAAAGCACCCATCTGTCAGAACTTTTTGACGCATCAACAGCTCATTTTAATCTCCTTTTAAGTTTGTTTCACGCAAGGCAGATCGCTATTTTTGAGCCATGGAAACGATTGATAAAAACAGCTGCCAAAAGATTGGCTACTTTCAGAAACCACATGGAATTAAAGGGGCGCTTTCACTCATTTTTGAGCCACAATACGATTTGAGCTTGGAGAACGAGCCCACGCTTTTTTTGGAGTTGGATGGCCTGCTGGTTCCCTTCTTTATCAGCGCGGAAGGGATGCGTTTCCGCTCGGCTGAGTCGGCCATTGTTCAGTTGGATTGGGTTGACGATGAGGAGCAAGCCCGGAAGCTGTCTGGTGTGTCGGTCTTTTTGAAAGAAGAAGACGTGGTTGAGCCTGAAGAAGAATTTACCGTGCATCACTTGGTTGGCTTTTCGGTTTCCGACCCACAAATTGGGGAGATTGGAATCATTGAAAGAGTGGAAGATTATGGTGGCAACCTGCTGTTTCAAATTCAATACCAGGGCAAGGAAGTGTTGATTCCTTTCAACGAAGAACTGCTGATTGAGCTGAACGAGCACAGCAAAAAGCTTGTGCTGCAATGCCCCGATGGCATTTTTGACCTGGACTGATTTGTTGTCCAACGCGGGTTGATATGCGGCTCATGCAACCTTTCCGTTTTTTTAAAGTCTTTCCAAAGTAATCCATGTACCATTAAAAATAGAAAACTATGAAAACACAATTAATGATCTTCGTAACAATAATCGGTTTGTTCGTTTCGGTTCAGGCCAAGGCCGATACTGAAACCCGTGAACTACCTTCATTCTCCGAAATTTCGGTTCGTATTCCGGCCAAGGTCTATGTAGAACAAGGGGATGAACAGTCGGTTGAAGTGGTCGCCAAGACCTCGACCATGGAAGAGATTATTACCGAAGTGAAGGGCCGCGAATTGGTGATTCGCTTTGCGGCAAAAAATTACCTGTTCAAAAGTTTCACCCCCGGCAAAATCGAAATCTACATTACTGTACCCGAAATCGATGCCTTGTCGCTTTCCGGATCCGGAAACATTGAAAATGACGGACCCATTGAAAGCCGGATTCTTGACCTTTCAGTTAGTGGCAGCGGCGATATTTTGCTGAACGACTTAAAAGCTAATCGGGTGAAAGCGACTATTTCGGGCAGTGGAAACATCAAAATTGAAGGAGACGGAGAGGCCGACGACCTGTCGGTTAATCTTTCGGGCTCCGGTAATTTTAGAGGCGTTGGCTTTGAAACGACCGATGTATTGGTGAAAATTGTAGGCTCGGGAAGCGCTGATGTTCATGCGGTGAAAAACCTGAACGCGCGTCTAGCCGGCTCGGGAAGTGTAAAATACAAAGGTAATCCACTGGTCGACCAAGGCATTGTTGGCTCCGGAAGAGTGAAAGAATATTAAGATTTGAACGAGGCAAGCATTGGAGTTCCATTCGATGCTTCGCCTCGTCTTTGTGCTATCGCCCCTATACCCATTCCCCAAAACTACCCACTCCACGCACCAAAATACGTGCTCGATGCATCCAAACATCCGCTCGATGCATCCAAACATCCGCTCGATGCATCCAAATGTGCGCTCGATGCATCCAAATGTGCGCTCGATGCATCCGAATGTGCACTCGATGCATCCAAATGTGCGCTCGATGCATCCGAATGTGCACTCGATGCATCCGAATATGCAATTGATGCATGCGAATTTGCGTTTCATGCATACGAATATCCTCTCCATGCATACGAATGCGTGCTCGATGCATCATAACATTAAAAAGAATATCCGGAGAGTGAATTGACCGGCAAAATTATTTTTGGAAATGCCTCGCGACCTGCTCCTCGCTCTGATGTATGACCTTCTTATACACAAATATGTTGGCTATTCATCACCCCCGCAGAATTTGGGGGTGAAAAGATACGAATACCAGCCCAACCGGAGCGGGTTGAATACCTCCCGGTCGCAGCAGCAAAACAAATCCCTTCCGTTCAAAAAATAAAACGAAAAAAAATCGATTTAGGGTAGTACCTCCTGCCGTTTTTCCCTTCTATCTAATAAATGGCAGGAAAGATTTAGCTATGAACGTAGAAGAAAAATATACCCAATTGCTTGCTGATGAGAATTTCCAGAATGAAATCCGGAATTTCTCCAACTTATCGAAAGAAGAACAACAAGCAATTCTCGGGAAATACTCAATCACCAGCAAAGAACTGGCACAGGCACGGAGATTTATGGCTGGTGTTTCGTTCGACCAGGAAAAAGTAGATTCCACAGAAGTAAGCTTCGCCCTGCAGCGATTGATGATGCGGATCAAAGACAGTTCATCACCATCACAAAAAGCAAACGGCAGGAAGATTGATTTGATGACCTGGATGTCACGAATCGCGGCCATCTTGTCTATTCCTTTGCTTTTATCCACCATCTATTTCTATCAAAAAAGCACACAATTGAATGCTGACAGCCAGCTGTTGGCTACCCGGGAGAAAACAATCAACACGTTTACAGCGCCTGCCGGAGCAAAAACCCAGGTGGTTTTGCCCGACGGATCCGTGGCTTGGCTCAATTCGGGCAGCAGTCTTTCGGTTCCCACCACCTTTGAAGCCAACAGCCGTAAGCTTAGCTTAAAAGGGGAGGCATATTTTGAAGTGGTAAAAAATGAACAAGCCCCCCTATTTGTTTCGACCGATCAAATGACCGTCAAGGTTTATGGCACCAAATTCAATGTCAATGCCTTTGGCGACAATGGGGCGATTCGAACAACCTTGGTGGAGGGAAAAGTAACCCTGATTCCTGAAAAGAGTACTAAAGAATATTTGCTCGAGCCCGGCTTTACAGCTTCCTACGATCTGGAAACGAGGCAAATAAAGGCACATGAAGTTGAGAAGATGGATGCCTTTACCGGTTGGAAGGATGGCAAGCTGCTGTTTCAGAACGAACCTTTTGCTGATATTGTCAACCGGCTGGAACGTTGGTATAATGTCGACATCCGGTTAAGCGATCCATCGCTGGGTGATTATAATTTATATGCCACCTTTATTGACGAAAACATTGAGCAGGTACTGGCCATCTTTGCCAGTTCGATCCCCATTGAAGTTGATTACCCAAAACGGAGAAGGCAAGCCGATGGCAGTTATTCCAAACGTGAGATTGTAATTAAACGTGATGTCAATAAGGTGATCAACTAAACAAATGATAGAAAATAAATTGAGCTAAAAATAAAAAAACGGCCTATGAAAAAGTACTAAACAAAAACAGGAAAGAGCGGCTACTCCTTCCTGTTCGAAACTAAAGTTCAACGATTTATTAAATACTAACAAACCAATTCAAAAGTATGAAAAAAAACAATGAATTTCATGCCGGAAGTCTAATTTCCAGGTATTCCGGGCAAATTGTATTGAAGATGAAACTAACTAGCTTATTCTTTTTGCTGGGAATCATTCAGGTGCTTGCATTGAACGGCTATTCCCAAACCACGAAACTTACCATGGAGCTTAGTAATGTCTCGGTTGTTGAAGCCTTACAGACCATCGAGGATCAAAGTGAGTTCTACTTTGTGTATAATAAAGATGCTATCGATCTGGAACGTAAGGTGAGCCTGAAGGCCAAAAGCCTTCAGATTAACGAGATCTTGGATCGCCTTTTTCAAGATACCGATGTGAATTACCAGATTCAAGAGCGGCATATTATTTTATCAACCTTGCAGCTAAACCAGGGTGAAAGAACACTTTCCGGTAAAGTCACCGACTCCTCTGGAGAACCGCTTCCCGGTGTTACTGTTTTGATCAAAAGAACTACGCAGGGTACTATTACTAGTGGTGATGGGGATTATACGATTACAGAGGTCTCCGCTGACGCAACTTTGGTTTTCTCTTTTGTGGGAATGAAAGCGCAGGAGATTCCTGTATCCGGGAAAACAAATATCAATGTGGTGATGGAGGAAGACGCAATAGGGATTGAAGAAGTGGTGGCAATAGGGTATGGAACGATGTTGAAACGGTCTGTAACAACCGCAATGTCTTCAATTAAGGCAGAAACAATCAAAGAAATGCCGGTTGGCACTGTCGGAGAAGCCTTGTATGGACAGTTATCCGGTCTGTATATTGTTCAGAGCGATGGTCAACCAGGTAGTTCTCCCACAATGCGTATCCGCGGCACAGGTTCCTTGACTGCATCAAGCGACCCATTGTATGTCATTGACGGCTATCCCACCACTGATGCAAGTTTTTTTATGAACCTTTCGTCCGAAGACATTGAGTCAGTTAATATTTTGAAAGATGCAGCATCAGCTGCGATCTATGGCTCGAGAGCCGGTAACGGAGTAATCCTTGTTACAACAAAACGTGGAAAGCCGGGAACTCCAAAGGTCAGTTTTAATTCAACATTTGGATTCCAACAGCCGCAACGGTATATTGATGTGTTGTCCGCACCGGAATTTGCGTTGATGATTAAAGATGCCCGCGCAAATCAGGGAATGGCTCCTCTGGCGATTTTGGATAATCCAAGCCAGTGGAAGATAACCGATTGGCAAAAAGATGTGTTCTTTCGCTCCGCAAGTATTCAACGCTACGATTTTTCTATACGGGGAGCCAGTGATAAAGTCCGTTACTCTATTTCCGTGAACTATCTGGATCAGCAAGGTATTGTACAAAATTCGTTCAATTATCGGCTTGGGATCAGAGGTACAATTGAAACCGATATTAGTAAATATATGACTATTGGCCTTAATGTTCAGCCCACTTATACCTATCAACGCGTTCAGAATACATCAGGGGGTAATACGACAGTCACTGCCGGCACAATTGCTGAAGCAGTTGCTTACCCTCCTATATACGGTCCTTATGCCGAAAACGGAGATTATTTCCAGATTCAGCAGCATTCCCAAGGTACCGATTTCAATTCAGAGTTGACAAATCCTTTGAGTAAACTTCTCGAAATAGATAATGATTATAATACGGTCAGAACGTTGGGGCAGGTTTACCTAATTGCCAAACCCATGAAGGGCTTGTCTGTTAAATCTGAAGTTAATGCAACAACGACGAATCAAAAAAACGAATATTACAGGAGTGCCTATAGTCCTGGATCGTCGCGAAAGGGCAATAAATCCACACCAAATTTAGCTGCTATTGACGCCTACCGTGCAGCTTCGTTTGGGTATAACGTCTATTGGTCATCAACAGGAAACTACATGCGTGAGATCGGAGAAGATCATAATTTAACAGCAATGATGGGATATGATGTGGCGTACAATAGTGGCTATTCTGTACGGCAGGATGACCGTACCGATGCCAACTATCCGATAGCTTATGGAAATACGAATATTGAAAATGTGGCAGGTGCATTTATTTGGGATGGTTCTTCAACCAACACAGAGTACGTATTTGACGCGATATTTGGGCGTATAAACTACGACTACAAGAGCAAATACTTGTTGTCAGGATCCATTCGCCAGGACCGGTCAAGTAAATTCGGTCCCAACAACCGTGCGGGTGTTTTCTGGTCAGCTTCTGGAGCCTATAATCTTTCGGAAGAACCTTGGATGAAAAATCTCCAATGGCTATCCATTGCAAAAGTTAGGGCAAGCTATGGTGTAACAGGTAATGATCAGATAGGAAGTGATTATGTATGGACTTCTGGTTTAACGCAGGGGTATTATGTATATGGTTCCGGTTCAACCGCAAATCGTGTGACCGGATACTACCCGGGCGGCTATTCGAACCATGGATTAGGCTGGGAGAAGAACACTCAGTTTGATTTGGGAATTGATATTGGGTTGTTCAACAGGGTGTCTGTCACGATGGACTATTACAACAGAATTAGTGATGCAGTACTTTCTGCTTCGATTCCTAACCTGAATGGAAAAAGCAACACAGTGACAATGAATGCCGGGGAAATTCGAAATAGAGGTATCGAGCTTTCAATTAACGCACCGATCTTAAACAAAGGGCTTAAATGGACAACAAACTTCAATATCTCTTTCAACCGCAATAAATTGCTTTCACTGGCAACAGGAAACGATTATTATGGAAGTGCCAATGGTATGATCCGAAATTACGTAGGTCGATCTCTCGGCGATGTGTATTGTTACGTGAATATTGGTACATTTAACTCTGCTGAAGAAGTAGTTAGAGACGCAAAACTATTTACACAAAGCATCGGAGACTTAAAGTTCCTGGATTACGTAGAAGATGGTGTGATTAACTCCAACGATATGGTATATCAAGGTAACAATATGCCAAAATTTAATGCTGGTTTAACAAGCCAATTCGCTTACAAAAACGTTTCCTTGTCATTTGTCCTTGATGGACAGTATGGCGGCCTTACATATTGGGGGTTTGGATATGCATCCGGGTTGAACCGCCATATGGAAAATGCATTTGCAAAATATGCAAGAAACCGTTGGCGGTCAGAAACTGAAACAGGCGACGGTATTTCTCAGAAAGCCGGTTCAAGTAATGTTTATGGGGCTCTTGTATCTCAAACCCGCTATCTGTTTAAATCAGACTACCTGAAAATACGAAATGTAGCGTTGGGGTATAAAATACCAAGCAAGATTTGCAGTAAAATTGGTGTTAAAAATCTGGAACTTAATATTAATGCACAGAATCTTTACTCATTCGATGAGTACCCGGGATATTCTATTGAAGCTTCTGGCATGGGTGGGGCTACCGGTGGATCAGATGGAGGGAATTATCCGACCGTCCGGACAATTACTTTCGGTGCAAATATTGATTTCTAAGATGATGTATTACTAATATATTTAAACTAAATAACATGAAAAAATATATCATTATTTTATTTATCGGATTACTGTTCCACCCTTCATGCAACGAATCTTTCTTTGAAAGATATCCCACTGATACAATGACTGTTGAGGACTACATGAACAATGCTAACGAAATCCAAACTGTACTTGACGCGGCTTATGCCGCAATGAGAGGTGATTTCGCTAATAGTATTGTTTATATCGGAGACCTTCCTACGGATAATGCATATGACTATAAATTAAATAACTCGACGGCTCACATCGCCCTTCACGAGTCAACAGTCGATTCTCAAAACAGCATCATGAGTGCTTTGTGGTATGCTTGTTATCAGATTATTAACCGTTGTTGCCTGGTAATCGACAATATGGCGAAAGTGGAATCAACACCTGAAGTTAATAATCAATTGGTAGGTGAAGCCAAATTTTTACGTGCTTATACTTATTATGTAATGGTAAGAGTATGGGGTGATGTGCCTCTTGTACTTGAAGATATTACCAATTACATGGATGTGTTTAATTATAGCAGGACTCCGGTCAATGAAGTTTATAACCAGATTATTGAAGACCTGAAAGACGCAGAATTAAAACTACCTAGCTTTTATACTGAATCTACCGACATTGGAAAAGCAACATCTACTGCAGCGCAGGCAATACTCGGTGATGTTTATCTGACACGTGACGATTATGCAAATGCGATGATTTATTTTGAAAAAGTAATCGCAAAAGAAGGTTCACAGCTTGGTCTTTTAAATGATTATGCTTCTGTTTTCGCTCAAAACAATGCCAATAATAAGGAAATTATTTTTGCCGTTCAATATGCAAATAATCAGACTCCTGCATTAAGTAATTATCTAGGCAATGCAACCTTGGGCAATATTCAAGGTATTCCCATTGCTCCAGGCGGTATTGACAGCAAAATATATGGCGTGAATATCATGCTGATGACTCACGAACTTGAGACAAAATTTGCAGAAGTAGACAAAAGAAGATCAGTTATTTATACCGAACTTATTTCTCCTGATTATGGCTGCACCATTCCAATGACATTGAAATATTTCGACTATCAGAATGTTGCTGATGGCAAGTCTGGCAACCCCGACAGCGGTTGCGAAACAATTATAAGCCGCTATGCGGATGTGATCTTAAAATATGCAGAATGCTTGAATGAAGCTGGTGATTATCCAGGGGCTGTTGCACAAATAAAGAAAATCCGTGACAGGGCAAACCTTGTGACCAGTATTCCACACGACAAAGCAAGTATTTTTATGGCTATTGAAAATGAGCGACAGCTTGAACTATGCATGGAAGGACATCGTTGGTTCGACCTTCTCCGGACAGGACGTACCCAAGAAGTCATGAGGGATTTCTACAACCGGGAGAATGAAGTCGTACTTCCATCAACTATTTCCATCTATCAGTACGGAGAACCGAATTCACCCCTCAGTGTTTCCGATATGGAACTGCTATTCCCTCTTCCATATGCTCAGGTCGTACTTAATCCGAATGTGCTTATTCAAAACCCTGGTTATTAAGATGGAAGACTGATGATATATTTTCTTTGATAGGCAAACCATTTCGCAACGAAGTGGCCCTGCCTGTCAAAGAGATATTTATATTTATCCCGAATACAATCTAATTGAATACCGTTATGAAAAGACAACTAATTGCCTGCTTATTGGCTACCTCAGTTATTCTGAACTTTTCCATTTTATTATCAGCACAAGAACCTGCTGGTACTTCACTGGAAGAGGGATTCAAGAACCCTCCTGAATCTGCAAAACCACGAACCTGGTGGCACTGGACAAACAGTAATATCACTAAAGAAGGGATAACAAAGGACCTGGAATGGATGAAACGCGCCGGAATTGGAGGAATGCAACTGGCGGATGTAGCTTTCGGACAAGGGCAGGTGGTTGAAAAAAAATTGCTTTTCAGGTCTGACGAATGGCTGGATGCAGTGCATCATGCAGCATCTGAAGCGGATAGGTTAGACCTTGAGATGGCAATTTTTAGCTCAGCGGGCTGGAGCCTAACTGGTGGGCCTTGGGTGAAACCGGAGCAAGCCATGAAGAAACTTGTTTGGAGCGAATTAAATCTCAGCGGTCCTCGAAATTTCAAGGGAGCATTACTTGCCCCGCCCGCTGTTGAAGGCCCGATAAGAAATCTCTCGAGGGGAGGACGCGATGATAATCCTGGATCTTTGTTTTACAAGGATTTTGCCGTTCTGGCTTTTCCAACTCCTATAGATGAAAACAACGATCAACCGGTTCCTGTAGCAACCACAAGTGCCGGTAAAATAACAGTAGATGCCTTTCTGGATGACGACCTGAATACCTCGGAAACCATAAGCTCAAGCAGTGGCAAAGATACCGTTTGGATACAGTATTCCTTTGAACGGCCCTTTACGGCCCAGGCTTTAACATTGGCTAACCAGGCCGGAATCCCGATAGGTACTTTACAGGTTAGTGACGACGGGGAAAGCTTCCGTACAATAGCCGTGTTGCCGGGTGCCCAACTTTATCGCTCAGGGAAAGTCGCAACAACGTCATTCCCTGCTGCTACTGCAAGATATTTCAAGCTTGAGTTTACCGGAGCACCCATGAAACCAAATGATGTGATGGCCGAAACAAATATGCCTCCCGACTCGGCCTATACCTTCGGTGAAATAAAATTACACGCAGGAGCAAGGATTAATCGGTGGGAAGATAAAGCAGGATTTTACCACCTGTTCAACTATGATCCGGTAGTCTCTACGGAAGTGTCCCCCTCTTCTGCTATTGATCCCGCAACTGTCATAGACATCACTTCTCATATGTCGCCTGATGGTTCTCTAAATTGGCAGGTTCCGGAAGGTAGTTGGACGATCATGCGTTTTGGTTATTCCCTCACTGGCGCAAAAAACCGCCCGGCGGTCCCTTCCGGCTCGGGTTATGAAGTTGATAAACTCAGCGCAGCTCATACAAAAGCATATATTGAGGAATACACCAAACCACTCGAAAAAACCCTAGGGCCATTATATGGGAAAAGCCTCCAATATGTTATGCTCGATAGCTGGGAGGCCGGCATGCAAAACTGGACTGACAGCATGTTAAATGAGTTTAGAAACAGAAGAGGATATGACCTTAAACCCTATCTTCCATGTTTGGCAGGAAGAGTTATTGGAAACAGTAATACCAGCGATAGGGTCTTGTGGGATTTCCGTCGCACGCTGGCTGACATGTTTGCTGAAAATCATTATGGCGTTCTAGCAGATTTTCTCCATAAACAAGGAATTAAGGCCTATGGCGAGGCTTCGGGCGTCTCCTTGGAGATTTTGGAAGACGCGCTTTTATGTAAAAAATTTGTCGACATCCCGATGGCGGAGTTCTGGAACAGGGCACTCCACCCTGAGCTGATGTATTACCAAGATGTTCGGGGAGCAGCCTCTGCATCACATATTTATGGAAAAGGCCTTGTTGCCGCAGAAGCCTATACAGGTGGTGGATATGAATCGCCATATACCTTGAAAAAAATTGGTGATTACTGGTTTACGCAAGGAATAAACCGTTTTGTATTTCATACCTCAGCTCATCAGCCTCTGGATACAAAACCGGGTAACACCATGGTTGGAACCCATATCAACCGTAATATAACCTGGGCAGAACAAGCAGCTCCTTTCATGACATACCTTTCCCGTAATTCATTCATGCTGCAACAGGGGAATTACGTTGCCGATTTAGTATACCTTCTTGATGAAGCTGCTCCTTCAACGATGCCAATCTGGGGAGCAGGGTTAAATCCAGCCCCTCCCGAAGGGTATGATTACGATTATATCAATGCAGATGCCCTCATCAACCGAACAGGTGTCTCTGCAGACGGCAGGCTGACGCTTCCTGACGGGATGAACTATGCTCTCCTTATTCTTCCCAATACAACTAAAATGTCATTACCCGTCCTTTTAAAAGTTAAAGAACTGGTAAAGAATGGGGCGACTGTTATTGGACCCAAGCCTGAACATACGCCGGGCTTGTCAGGATATCCTGATTCTGAAAAAAAATTGGAAACAATTGCCACTGAAGTATGGGGCGACCTTGATGGGATCAGCCGGACAAGGCGTGTTTATGGTCAAGGAAAAGTGATTTGGGGCAGCCCGATCAAAACAGTGCTCGAAATGGAAGGGATTAAACCCGATTTGGAATATGAAAAACCACTTGGCTCAAAGGTCAACTGGATACATCGCAGAACGGATGAAGCTGATATTTATTTCCTTGTTAATTCTTCAGATAAGGCATTCGACACAAAAGTCAGGTTTCGAACAACAGATAAGGAAGCGCAAATTTGGGATCCTGCAACCGGGGAAATAATTCCCGCCAGTTATTCGATAGATGAGGACAGGACAATTGTCCCACTTCATCTAGCTGAACGTCAATCCATTTTTGTTGTATTTAGCAAGAAGTCGAATGTTATTGCCCAATCATTTTCGGAACCTTCATTTGAATTGCTTTCTGCTATCTCGGGACCTTGGGAGATTTCTTTTCCCCCAGCTTTAGGTGCCCCTGAAAAAATTACAGTTGACAAACTTGAACCTTGGACAGACATCAGTGACAATGGAGTAAAATATTTCTCCGGTACCGCTGTTTATACAAAAACTATTGAAGCAGACAAAAATTGGCTGCAAACGGACGCCAAAATAATTATTGACCTTGGTGAGGTAGGTGATATTGCTGAGGTGATGGTTAATGGCAGTTCTGCCGGCATCATATGGAAAGCTCCATATCGGGCTGATATTACCGGTTTGCTGAAAAAAGAAAGCAACCACATTGAAATTAAAGTCACAAATCAATGGACCAACCGATTGATCGGCGATCAGAACGCTGCCCCCGGGGAGCAGATCCTGTCATCCCCCGCCCCCATGTTCATGTTCAGGCGTGGAGGGAATGTCAACCCCTCAGGATTGATGGGGCCGGTTCAAATATTAAAATCCGTTGTCCCTGGAGAAAAACGTTAACCAAATTATTATCTAATTATGAAAAAATTTCTTTTAATACCAGTGACTGTTATAATATCGGCATTGTGGTGCTGCGCTGGATATGGACAGGACAATACTGAAAAAGTTGCCGGTATTGCGGTCAACTATAATGAATCTCTTTCGGGAACCTACGTGCTTCCAGATCCTTTAACTTTAAGTGATGGTAAAAAAGTGAAGAATGCCAAACAGTGGTATGAAAAGAGAAGGCCTCAAATTGTCTCTCTCTTTGAAGAATTTCAGTACGGCATAGTTCCCGATGCACCAAAAGATTTATCTTTTAATGTATTTGATCCCGGAACACCCGCATTGGATGGCACAGCAATCCGAAAACAGGTGACCATATATTTTACAGAAGATACGTCAAATTATAAAATGAACCTGCTGGTATATCTTCCTGCCAAAACAGATAAACCGGTTCCGGTCTTTTTCAATCTGAGCTTCTTCCCGAATGCCAATGTCGTTGATGACCCAGGTGTTGAAAAAGGTTACATGTGGGGTAGGGATGGAAAAAGAGTCCCTGTTCAGGGGTCCGGTGGGTGGGGCAAAATGGATGTTGATAAATTTCTATCACAAGGATTTGGATTTGCCACAGTTTATTATGGAGACATAGAGCCTGATTTTGCCGATGGTGTTAAGCATGGGGTCAGAGGGCACTACCTGAAAGAAGGTCAGGAATATCCCGCTCCTGATGAGTGGGGGGCAATATCTGCATGGTCGTGGGGCCTTAGCCGTGCCATGGATTATTTTGAGACCGATCCACAGATTGATTCCAGAAAAATCGCCCTTTTTGGCGTCTCACGTCTCGGGAAAACCGTTTTGTGGACCGGTGCCCGCGACACAAGATTCGGGATGGTTATTGCGAGCTGCAGCGGAGAAGGCGGTGCAGCCCTTTCTAGGCGTTGGTACGGTGAAACAATTGATCACATGACGCATCCTACAAGATATTTTTACCAGTTCGCCGGCAACTGGCGAAATTTTAAGGACGACCCTTCCCGATCGCCCGTTGATAGCCACATGCTGATTTCCCTCATGGCTCCCCGCCCACTTCTTTTGCAAACCGGGACTACCGATAAGTGGTCTGATCCCAAAGGTGAATTCTTGGCAGCCGTTGCAGCAGCTCCGGTTTATGAGCTGTTGGGCAAAAAGCCTTTAGGCACCGATGCCTTCCCGGCAGCCGGAGTTCCCATATTAAACGATTTAGGATATTATATGCACGAAGGGGGGCACGGAGTTTTACCCGATGATTTTGACATATTTGTGGACTTTATGAAGAGACACTTCTTTTGAATCTAAAATGCAAGTTTCTCCAGGGAAAGATACTCTGTCTTTGCTTTATGTTATACCTGGATCAATTGTTGTGTAAGCAGCCTGAGAAATTGCTGCTCCGGTAAATGGTATGTGCCTATTTTAAAACGGTTATTGAAATAAACATGGGCAGCTTGCCCTACAATGAAAGCTGCGTGAAAAAATAGAAGCAAGAGAAACTTAATTTCGCTGTAATGCTTTTGTAATAAGCCTAAACTAGATTTGTCGCGGGAATAAAAAAAGAAACCGGAAGGCCTGCACGCCCTCCGGTTTTAAAAAATCAAATAAATGAATTATTTAATCAAGTCAATTCAAAAGAATGAAAAGAAACAATGAATCTCATTCCGGGCACCTAATTTTCAGGTGTTCCGGGAAAATTGTATTAAGGATGAAACTTACAATTGTGTTTGTTTTGCTGGGAATTATCCAATCAGTTGCATTGGATAATTTTCCGGATCAGCTCGTTGAAGGTGCCGATGTGAATTATCAAGTATCTGATCGGCATGTTGTTTTATCAACGATTCAGTTGGGGCAGCAAGCCAGAACAATTTCAGGTCGGGTTACTGATGCTTCCGGTGCACCGCTTCCCGGAGTAACTATTTTGATAAAAGGTACAACCCAATGAACAATTACTAACTTTGATGGGAATTATGCGATAGCAGAAGTTTCTGCCGACGCGATATTGGTTTTTTCCTTTGTGGGGATGCGGACCCAGGAGATTCCAGTTGGCAGCCAGACACAGATAAATATCATACTTGAGGAAGACTCGATTGGTATTGAAGAAGTTGTTGCTGTGGGTTACGGAACACAGAAAAAAGTGAATCTGACCGGTGCTGTTGAGCAGGTGAATGCGGAAGCGCTGGCCAATCGTCCGGTAAACAATCTTACCCAAGCATTGCAGGGAGTGGTGCCGAACCTGAACATTACCCTGGCTGATGGAAAGCCGATGCGAAGTGCCAATTATCAGGTTCGTGGTGCTTCGTCTATTGGGCAGGGAGGCTCGGCTTTAATATTAATTGATGGTGTTGAAGGAGACCCCAGTTTATTAAATCCGAATGACATTGAAAGTATTTCTGTGTTGAAGGATGCCGCTTCAGCAGCCATTTACGGAGCCAGAGGGACCTTCGGGGTCATCCTGATTTCAACCAAAAGACCACAGTCCGGTAAAATATCAGTGAATTATACCATGAATTATGGCATTAAGTCACCGACAGCTGTTCCGGACTTTGTTTCGGATGGATATACCTATGCAAAATGGTTTAGTGAGGGCTACAATGCCTGGAATGACTACAGCAGGATCCCTTCATCGATTAACAAAACCCAGGCATTCTCCTTGGCCTATCTTGAAGAATTGCAAAGACGTTCGGAAAATCCGGATTTGCCTGATTATGAGATTGACAGCAATGGAAATTACGTCTATTACGGAAGTACGGATTGGTATAGTCTGCTTTATAAAGATAATTTGGCGTCTATCGACCAAAATATTTCCATCTCGGGCAGTAACGACCGGGTTAGCTATTACATATCGGGCAGGTACAATGATCAGCAAGGCTTGTTTCGTTATAACTCTGATGACTATTCGATTTACAATTTCAGAGCCAAAGGAGATATTAAAATTGCCGACTGGCTGACGGTAGATAATAATACCGAGTACTCGCAGCAGAAATACCACCAGCCGTTGAATGTTGGTGAAGGTGGTGGTATTTGGAGAAATATAGCCGATGAGGGCCATCCCACTTCTCCCATGCTAAACCCGGATGGTACATTAACTCACTCCGGCGCTTACACGGTTGGTGATATGTATTATGGGAAAAACGGAGAAGATACGGAACGAACCTTCGTTAAAAATACCACTGGTTTAACCGCCAATCTATTAAAGAATAAACTGCGTATTCGCGGTGATTTTACTTTTTCAACGAACAATCAGTCCGATTTCAGAAAGAGAATTCAGATTCCTTATAGTCGACAAGAAGGGGTCGTCAATTATGTCGGTACGACCACAAACGACATCCGGAGGATAAGTTCTGATACTCAGTATCTGGCTTCCAATATTTATGGAGAGTATGAAGATACATTTAATGAAAGACACTACCTGAAAGTAATGACTGGTTTCAATTATGAGGAAAGCACCTTTGAATCGTTTCAGGCACAGCGAAACGGGATTTTGTTTGAAGATGCGGAAAACATATCCTTAACCATCGGGGAAAATATATCAACAGATGGGGATTATAACAGATGGCGGGTGGCCGGTCAGTTTTACCGGGTAAATTATAGTTATAGTGATACGTACCTGATCGAACTAAACGGACGGTTGGATGCTTCTTCTAAATTTCCTTCTGATCAGCAAACAGCGTTCTTTCCATCCATTTCTGTTGGTTACCGTATCTCCAACGAATCGTTCTGGAACCTGGATGAAGAAAAAGTTTCCAACGTGAAATTCAGAGCTTCGTATGGATCGTTAGGAAATGGAAATGTGTCGCCTTATTCCTATATCGAGTTGTTTAATATTTCACAACTGGGTCGGGTAATTAATGGAACTCGTCCGGCGGTAACTTCGCAGCCCAATGTTATTCCGGAGGGATTGACCTGGGAGACAGCAACCACCAGGAACTTCGGACTGGACTTGGGGTTCTTTTCCAATCAGTTGAATATTACTGCCGACATTTACGAGCGAAAAACGACTGACATGTACACCAGTGGGCTACCGGTTCCAGCCGTGTTTGGTGCCAGTGTTCCAAAAGGTAATTATGCCGACATGAAGACCAACGGGTGGGAGCTCTCTGTGAGTTGGCGCGATCAGTTCAACTTGGCATCAAAGCCGTTTAACTATGATGTTCGGTTCATACTGGCCGATAATAAGTCAGTGATTACTAAATTCAATAATCCGGAAAAGCTACTGTCTGACTATTACGAAGGAATGGAGCTAGGCGAAATTTGGGGTTTTGTAACCGAAGGGTTGTTTCAGAGTGAAGCCGAAATCCAGGATCATGCTGATCAATCGTACATCCAAGTTTCGTCGAACAATGTTCTTTTGCCCGGAGATATCAAATTCAAAGACTTGAACAATGACGATAAGATTAATATTGGTCAAAACCGGATCAGTAATCATGGCGACCTTAAGGTGATTGGGAATTCCAGCCCTCGCTATACCTTTGGGTTAAACGTGGGAGGTGACTGGAATAACTTCTTTTTTTCCGGATTCTTTCAAGGTGTTGGAAAGCAGGACTGGTGGCCCGATGCCGAAGCTAGTCACTTCTGGGGACAATACAATCGGCCATATAATAATTTGCCTGAATGGCATTTGGATAATATCTGGTCGGAAACAAATCCGAACGCTTTTCTTCCGCGTTATCGTGGATATGTCGCTGGTTGGGGAAGAGAGCTTAATCAGAAACAGACTCGTTACATCATGAACGTAGCTTATATCCGGCTTAAGAACGTGCAGCTGGGATATAACTTACCGCAAAGCGTCATGCAACAAATTTCATTTCTGTCCAGCATTAAAGTTTACGCCTCAGGAGAAAACCTCTGGGCTTGGTCACCATTGTACCGGAAGACAAAAGACTTTGACGTCGAGAATATTGGAGGATCCGATCCGGAGTTGACCTCGGGTAGTGGACGACGAAGCGGAAATGTATTAAATTATCCGATGCTTAAAACCGTTTCATTCGGGATTTCAGCAACATTCTAGTATAATAAATAATGTAAAATAATTATCACGCTATGAAATATTTCAATCTATATTTGGCCCTGTTGGCGTTGCTGCTGGCTTCATGCGAAATGGAGGAACTTCCACAGGCCGAGGTTTCCAAAGAACCTGTATTTAAAACGGAGGCAGGACTTGAACTGTATTCAAATTCATTTTATAATATTCTTCCGTCAGCTCAGGATATTTACCTGGGAGATGACATGTCTGATTTTATTGCCAGCAACTCGATCAACCAGTTTTTGACCAATAGTTATGGCCCAAGCCAGGCATCAGGATGGAGCTGGTCTGATTTGAGAAATATTAATTTTTTCATTGAAAACTGTACGGACGAAGCAATAGCACCAGAAGTGAGAGAGCACTACATTGGTTTGGCCCGCTTTTTCAGGGCTTTTTTCTATTTCGAAAAAGTGAAGCGTTTTGGAGACGTTCCCTGGATTAGCCGCGTTCCTGACATTAATGATACCGAACTCCTTTATTCAGAAAGAGACCCAAGAACACTGGTGATGGACTCCATTTTGGCTGATATCGATTATGCCTGCACCCATATCACCAAGGAGAATGATGCATCAAGCAGCATGGTCACGAAGTGGGTCGCTTACGCCCTCAAATCACGCTTGTGTCTGTTTGAGGGAACGTTCCGGAAATACCACACGGAATTGGGACTACAGTCTTCCGCTGACTTTTGGTTGCAACAGGCAGCTGATGCTGCAAAAGAAGTAATCGATCATTCGGGTTATGCTCTGAATGTTTCCGGGGAAGCGGATATGGCTTACCGTAACTTGTTTATAAGCACGAACCCCGTGAATACCGAAGTGATGATGGCAGTGGTTATGAGTCAGGAATTGGGCGTCTTGCATGCGGCAAACTGGAAATATACCAGTCCAACCTACGGGGTGAAGTCCAGTTTGTCGAGAAATTTTGTTAATACCTACTTGAACCTGGATGGAACACCGTTTACCTCGGCGGCCGGCTATGAAACAATGACTTTCCCGGAGGAAGTAAAAAACCGGGATTTACGCCTGAAACAAACAATCAGGCTCGGTGATTATACACGCGTGCATGGCGGACAGACCATTCCGGCTCCTCCTACTTTTGGCTATGTGCTGACGGGTTACCAGCCCATAAAGTGGGTTTTGGATGATACCTACTATGATTTGAGAGATTACAACGATAACTCCGTATCCATTTTTCGATTTGCTGAAGTGTTGTTGAATTATGCCGAAGCCAAAGCGGAACTGGGAACCATAAGCGATTCGGATTGGAGTATGACTATTGGAGAGTTGAGAGCACGGGCTGGTATTACATCGGGGCTTGATCAGCTGCCCACCCAGGTTGATACCTATTTGCAAACAACCTATTTCCCCGATATTGATGATCCTGCCTTATTGGAGATCCGAAGAGAACGGGGAATAGAGCTGGTGATGGAAGGATTTCGGTTGCACGATCTGATTCGCTGGAAGCGGGGAGAGCTAATGAAAATGAATTGGAGGGGATTTTATGTGCCTGCTTTGAATGTACCGATGGATTTGAATGAAGATGGCATCGACGATGTGATCTTTGTTGAACAGGTCCCAAATCCGCTACCTGATGTTTCATATGAGTTTGTGCAAGTGGGAGCGACCATTAATGGTGAGCCGAACCCCCAACGTTTGACGAATGGCACCAGCGGGGAGTTAACCTGGCTGGACAACATCCCCCGCGCTTGGAGCGATCGAAATTATTATTACCCAATTCCGGAGGAAGATGTTTTGATGAATCCAAATCTGGAACAGAATCCAGGGTGGGATTAAGCATGAAGTTTGTATTTTTGTTAACAGGTCAATAATTTGAATGGCTGGTTTGGCCGATTAATAAACAGCGGAATGAATGGACTTAAGGTCACGGACCTATTTGATATTTTCGGTTTCGCTTTTATCACAGATTGTTAAAGACTCGAAACATGACACTAAATTATTCGCACTACTTACATTCATTCCCATCAACTAAAAGCAGATGAAGTCTAGATTCTTATTATCAATTTATGCATTGTTCGTTATCGTCGCGTGCGCTGGCGGACAAGCTGCTCCGGAAGCAGCTTGTCCGGAGACGGATTTAATTGTGGCATCCTATAACATTCGTTACAACACCCCCAATGATGGTGAAAATGCTTGGCCCAACAGGAAGGAGCAAGTGAAAGCACTGATCCGCTATCACGAGTTTGATATCTTTGGAACCCAGGAAGGACTGATCGGGCAATTGAATGACCTTTCGGAAATGCCGGAGTATGCGTTTACCGGTGTTGGGCGCGATGATGGCCAGCAGGCTGGAGAACACTCGGCGATCTTCTATAAAAAGTCACGGTTTGAGTTGTTGGACGATGGTGATTTTTGGTTGAGTGAAACGCCCGGTGAACCTTCCTATGGTTGGGAAGCCAAGCATCGGCGGATTTGTTCGTGGGGAAAATTCAACGATAAACTGACCGGAAAGATGTTTTTCGTTTTCAATGCGCACTTCGATCACCAAGCCGTTGAGGCTCGTCGGCAATCCGGTATTCTGGTCGTTGAGAAGATGAAGGAAATCGCGGGAGATGCGCCGATCCTATTTCTTGGTGACTTAAACTCTACGCCCGATACGGAGCAGATCATCACCATCAAATCGTTTTTAAACGATGCCTATGAGGTGAGCAAAATGCCCTCTTACGGACCAGTGGGGACGTTCAATAGTTTCAACTTTAATGCTCCCATGGAGCGGCGTATTGACTACATTTTTGTTTCAGATGATTTTTCAGTGCAAAAATATGGAGTGCTGACGGATAGTTACGATGCGAAATACCCTTCCGATCATCAGCCGGTTGTGGCCAAGGTGGTAATCAACTAACGATGGAGAACACTTCAGGCGTAAGCCTGACGAGTAAAGAAACCAAAAACCGGTCGGGGATTCTACCCGGCCGGTTTTTTTCTTTTGTCCAGAAGATTGGCTTGTAAACAACCACTTGTGTAATTCAGGCAGCGGTTTGGATTTTTGCTGTTCGTGGATTGATGAGAAATTTCATTTTAATATTCTATTTTTGGGCATGCAAAAAGCGCAGACAAATTCCACGAATCCATTCAATAATCGACAACTGTTGGAGAAAATCCGAAGTGGAGATTATGAGGCATTTCAGGTTTTGTTTGAAAGCTACTACACCATTTTATGCAATTTTTCTCTCCGGTATGTTGAAGAATATGGTCAGGCAGACGACATTGTGCAGGAAGTTTTTATTAAGATATGGGAAAGGCGAAAAAGGTTGGTTATTGCAGGTTCGATAAAAGCATATCTCTTTGCTGCTGTTAAAAATCAATCGCTGAATAGGTTAAAGGCCGAATCTATCCGGTTGGAACATATCCGTTATTTTTCTGGCCAGCAAAATGAATTGGTTGATTCATCGGAGATTGAAACTGAGGAGTTTCGAAATTATCTCTTCCAATGCATCGAAAAGTTGCCACCCCGCTGCAAAGAAGTTTTCCTTGAAAGCCGCTTTAATGGGGCAAAACAGGAAATGATCGCCGGTTCGTTAAATATCACGTTAAAAACCGTGAAAGCACAAATAGGAAAAGCCCTCAAGCTGTTGAAAGACTGCCTTCAACCTACCTATCCCGAATATTTTTGATCTTTTTTTTCGTGTTCGCGTACGACCTTTTTGCCTGGGAGCTGTCATTAGGTTAAAGTGACAATAGACCCATGGAAAAGTTTGAACTCATATATGGTATTTTATCCAATACAGCTTCCCCCGAAGAAAAGAGCGAATTTCGGAAGTGGATTGAGGAGAAAGATAACCGGGAACTATTTGAAAAATTACAACGGATCTGGATGGAATCGCCAAACGTAAAAAAATATCGAAAACATGATGCCGTAAGATCTTTCCATCAAATGGGTAAAGAAATACAAAGCAGGCGAACGCTCCGGCGAAAGTTATTCCTTACAGCTGTTTCAGGTGTTGCTGCGGGAATTATCATCATGTTCGGTTTATTCACGTTTACGAATTTTCAAGTCTGGCCATCAAAATTAGCCGAACTAGTTCATTTTCAAACCGATCTGGGCAACCGTTCGCTGGTTTGGTTGCCTGATGGAAGTAAGGTTTGGTTGAATGCTAAAAGCGAGTTAACGTACGACTCAAATTTTAATACGGCCCGGCGGGAAGTTCTTTTGAAGGGTGAGGGATTTTTTGACGTGGAGAAAGCTGAGAAGCCTTTTATTGTCCATGTAAATGATTTAAGCATAAAAGTCTACGGCACAAAATTCAATGTGTCAGCTTATGCCGATGATCCGGTCATTCAAACTTGCTTGGAAAGCGGCAAAGTCAGTATTCAGCATAAGAAATCAAAAGAACATTTTATCCAACCGGGCGAATTGGCCATCTATGATAAATCTACTTCCCGGATGAAAACCAGGAAAGTTGATCCGGGAGAATACTCGGGTTGGCGGGAAAGCAAAATCTACTTGCATAACGAACCCATTGAGATTCTGGCCCGCAAGCTGGAACGGCAATACAATGTAACGATCGGATTTACCCCGGCAACGATTGGAAGTGAAATTCATTATACAGGGGTTTTTGGCAACGAAAGCCTGGAAGAAATCCTGCAGGCGATTTCAACGGCCAGTGATTTGAGCTTTCAGAAAAAAGGAAATCACTACCAGATTATTCGCTAGCAACAAACTTAATTTTACAATAAGCACCGATGAGAGAATAATCAATTGAATCAATAAAAAAACAACCGTCGGGAGGTGAGAGTCCTGGCGGTTGCTAAAACCCTAATGCAAAGCATTAGAATATTTAATAATTAAACGATACAAAATTATGAAAAAAAAACTAAACCAGGGGGTTTTAGGAAGTCCTCCGTTTAAAAAAATCTTGGTAATCATGCGGTTAGTTTCGCTTCTTATTTTGATGATGACAGTGCATGTTTCGGCAAGCGTTTACTCGCAACAAACGAAATTGTCCCTGAGCTTTGAGAATGCCACCATTCGTGAAGTTCTCAATCAAATTGAAAAACAGAGTAATTACAAGTTTCTCCTTCAAAATGAATTGCTGGATATCGACAAGAAGGTCTCCGTCAGGGCCAACCAAAAGTCAATTGAATTTTTTCTGGATGAAATTTTTTCAGATCAACGTGTTGATTATGTAATTACGGACAGAAATTTAATCATTATCCGTCCTGAGTCAATTCCCGGGCGCGCCCAGCAATCCGGCGTGGTTACCGGTAAGGTCACCGACTCTTCCGGGATGCCGCTCCCCGGGCTTACGGTGGCTGTCAAGGGCACAGCCCATGGGACCATTACCGATGGAGACGGCGTTTATACGCTTCTCAATGTTCCTGGCGATGGGACGTTGGTATTTTCTTTTGTGGGGATGAAAACGCAGGAAATTGCCGTAGGAAATCAATCCACGATCGACATTCAAATGGAAGAAGATGCCATTGGTATTGAAGAGGTGGTAGCGATCGGGTACGGTGTTATTAAAAAATCAGACCTTACAGGTTCGTTATCATCAGTAAGTAGCGAGCAGTTTGCAGAACAAAACGTAACGCGTGTTGATCAGGTTTTGCAGGGACGTGCTTCAGGTGTACAGATATCAAATACTGTCGGGGCACCTGGTGGCGATGTACGTATCCGAATCAGAGGTGCGAACTCTGTACTTGGAGACAATAGCCCTCTATTTGTTGTGGATGGTTTTGTGGGCGTTGACTACAACATGCTCAACCCGAACGATATTAAGTCGGTTGAAGTTTTAAAAGATGCAGCTTCAACAGCTATTTACGGTAGCCGTGGCGCTAATGGAGTCATCCTTATTACGACAAAAACCGGTAATAAAAGTGGCAAAATAACGGTTGATTATCAGGGAAACGTCTCTCTTTCAACGGTTATTAAAGAATACGATGTTTTATCGGCTTCAGATTTTGCAGAAACGGTTAATGCCAAGAACCTGGCGCTTGGTTTGGATCCATATTTTACCCAGGCCGAAATCGACGAATATAGACAAGCAGGCGGTTTCGATTATCAGGATGCTATTTTCCGCGAAGCAATTTCAACGCAGCACCAGCTAAGCGTTGCAGGAGGTACCGAAAAAACGCAGTATCGTATTTCAGCCAACTATCTTGATCAGGAAGGTATAATTGAGAATTCAGGTTACGAGAGAATCAACTTCCGTACCAATATTGTATCAACTTATAACGATAAATTGTCATTCAGGTTTAATATAAACGGATCGACAATGACAAGTTTGAATACACAAGCCCGCACAGGTTCCGGGACTCCGGTAGTACAGGCTTTGGCGTGGGCTCCAACCACGCACCCTTATGACGGCGAAGGAGGCTACAGGCTAAGCGATCCGGTTGGATCAATCAAAACAAACCCTCTGGCGATAATTTATGACACTGAAAATAGAAACGAAAGGACTTTTGCAAACCTTGTTGGTGGTATTAGGTATGAAATTATCGATGGACTTGCGATAGATCTTCAGGCCGGTGCTGACATGTCGTTTCGTACTGGAAAAACTTTTAGCGGGAATTACGCATCGAACTATAGTCCTAGTGCTTCGATAACCAACAGTAAATCGGTAAACCTGCAAACCACAAGTCAATTATCCTATATTAAAGATATCAATGAAAAACATCGTATCAATGCTGTGGTTGCAATAGAAACTCAGGAATATCAGTACAACTATACAGATGCAGCGGCGTCAAAACTGAAATTTGCAGAATTGAAATATGATAACCTGGCACAGGCTGAATCGTATAACATCGGTTCAGGATACACTAAATGGACTTTATTGTCCTATCTCGGTCGTGTAAATTATTCACTGATGAATAAATACCTGTTTTCGGTTTCAGTCAGACACGACGGTTCATCGAAATTTGCTGATGGAAACAAATACAGTACCTTCCCATCTGCAGCAGTTGCATGGAATGCAGGAAACGAACCATTTATTTCCAACCTTGGGCTTTTTAGTAAACTGAAAGTAAGAGGTAGTTGGGGGTTAACGGGCAGTCAGGCTATTGCACCGTATGCAACATGGTCGACATACAACACGAATATCTACTATGCATTTACAACCGGGGACCGCACCAGTGGTATTCAGATCGGGAATCCTGGAAATTCCGATTTGAAATGGGAAACCACCGAACAAAAAGACATTGGTTTTGAAGCTGGCTTCTTTAATGGTAGATTGAACCTCGAATTTGATTACTTTCGTAAAGATACACGAGATCTTCTTCTTAATCAATCAGTACCATACTATGTTGGTGGAGGAAGTCTTACTTCCAATATCGGTAAAATCAGAAATCAGGGTTTTGACTTCAGCATTGGCGGGACAATTATTTCCACGAATGATCTTTCCTGGGAAAGTGACCTGAATATCTCGAAAGTTAAGAATACCGTCAAAAATCTCGGCGAAGAAACGAGGATTTTCTCTTCTCCAGACCTTAATGGATTTAACGGGCAGCCTGAATTTATTTACGCAGTTGGCGAACCACTGGGTTCATTCTGGGGCTTGAACTACCTCGGTCCGTGGCGTCCTGACGAAGCTGCTGAGGCAGCTAAATATGAACAGGTTCCTGGTGATGCCCGATATGAAGATCTTGACGGAAACTTTGTAATCGACGGCGATGATTATCAGATTATAGGTTGTGGTCTACCTTCAACGACCCTGGGCTGGAATAACACAGTAAAGTATAAAAACTTTGTTTTTAACACCTTTTTTCAAGGGGTATTCGGGATCGACAAACAAAACTACACCCGTGCGGTACACCTGATGGGGCAAAGAGATGCGCGTCAGGCTACACTTGCCGAAATCAAAGACCGTTATATACCCGGTGTTAATGAAGATGCGTACTTACCTGCATTCAGCAATTCAAGCGTTATTCAGCCTCAATCGACAATGTTCCTTGAGGATGCAGGCTATGTCAGATTAAAAAACCTAAGTATTGGCTATAATTTTAAAATGAGGAACTTCACCAATGTGAAAGTGTATGTCAGCGGAACCAACTTATTGACTTTTACAAACTACAAAGGCATTGATCCTGAATCGAGCAACGTCGGAGGGGGCGGATCAGATATTAATCAGAGTCTTGATTATGGCTCATACCCAAATGCTAAGACATTTACTCTCGGCGTCGATTTTACCTTTTAACCATTCAAAAAATAAACAGAAATGAAAAAGACAATCTATATAAAACTTTCTATTGCATCCATGCTTTTTTTTACCGGATGTTCCGATTTTCTGGAAGAAGACTTAAGAGGACAGGTGTTAGGGGAGGATATTTTAACATCTCAGGTTGGCCTTGAATCGGCTCTAACTGGTGCTTATCGTGGATTTGCCAATACCTGGACCTATGGTTTTAATAATGGTTGGGCAACTGAAATGACCTTGGGTGGCGACGATTTAACCTGTCCCCCCGGAACCGGGAATACACAAGAATATGACCGTCTGGGAGTTAAGGCAACCAATACCAGTGCTCCTACTGTATTTTGGGGGTGTTACAAAGCGATCCAGGGTGCCAATAATGTGATTTTGAATTATGACAAAACGAAAGGCGACGAAGCCACGATCAGGATTATTGCGGGTGAAGCCTATTTCATAAGGGCATTTGCCTATTTTTGGCTGGTTCGTTGCCACGGTGAGATACCGCTGATCCTGGACGCCAACTTCTCTGCCGAGTTACTTGAAATTAGCAAGTCTGGCATTGCTGATATTTATGCACAGATTGAATCGGACTTAGCTGAAGCAGAAAACATGTTGTCCGATACAAAGCGTGCTGATGGCCGTCCTGGTGTAGGATCAGCTAAAGCGTTACTTGCTGAAGTTTATTTGCATGAAGCAGGTTGGCCTTTGAAAGATCAATCGAAATATGCAGCAGCAGCAGCTAAAGCCAAAGAAGTAATCGACAACAAAGCAAAATACGGTTTCGGTTTGGTTGAAACATTCGGTGAATTGTACGAAAACGACGAGACCAAATCTGGGATCAATCAGGAACATGAATTTGTAATCCCTTGCAATAAAAATGCAGGGAATACAACGAATGCAATGTACGGTTACTGGGCTTATCCTGGTGAATTAGGTGGTTGGGATGTTGTTTTCTCTGAATTGACATTTTACAATGAATTTCCCGAAGGAGTTAGAAAAGAAGCCACTTTTGCAACTGATTTTGTTACTCAGGACGGAGTGGAACTCACTTGGCATGATCTTCAATACAAAAGGCCTTACTTTAAAAAGCTGATGAAGAATCCGAACGTAGCTAACTACTACGCTTATAATTCATCTATTCCGATGCCTATGTTACGTTACACACAAACCTTGTTAACTTACGCTGAAGCAAAGGCACGCTCGGGTGGCCCTGATGCGTTAGCATACGATTGTGTAAATGTAATTCGGGAAAGGGCTGGATTATCTGATATTTCAGGCTTATCAAACGATGCATTTGCAGATGCAGTTGTTGATGAACGAGCATGGGAGCTTTGTGGCGAGCGTGTACGCTGGTTTGATATGGTTCGTTTGGAAATTGTTGCCGATGTTTTTGCCCGCAGGGATGCCAGCGACAATCAGCCATTTAGCAATACAATTACTGAAGATCAGTACCTGTTCCCAATTCCTGAGCATGACTTATTACTGAATCCGAACCTGTAGAAGAATTACCCGCAGAATGGATAATTAGTTTTAGCGGATGTATGAACTGTTCTCTGCCTCAAAATAGGACTGTGAACTCCGTGGTTTAGTAACAAAATAGCCACGGAGAACACAATCCTTTGATGGAGATGTTGAGTGTTCCAAAATAATTTAAACTGGATATACACTTGTAGACATCCGTTTTATTTGTACTCCGTAAATTTCCTAAATTAATGATACCACTAAAAGGATTATTCCAACTGTCTTTTTTGTTGCCAGGTATATTCATGACTGCTGAATCGGAAGGCTCACAAGTGATGCAAAACGCCTATTTAAACAGCTGCACCTTGCGAGCAATGGCTTCAATCGACGAGAAGAAATACAATAAAGCCCAAGACGAACTGAATGCTGCATTGCATTACTCAATCGGGTTGTATGGGCGTTCGCGTTATGCACAGCTCGATTATATGAAAAAATAAATTTTACGGATCATGATGAATCTTAGAAAAATTGTTCTTTTAATTGCTTTTGCTGGCTTTGGGACAACGACTCTTTTCGGGGTGACAGCAAAAAGCAAATCGTTTTACACTCAAAAACTGAACGATCCCGATGCCGTCTTTTTTACACCTGAAAACTTCGGCATTGACAACGATGGAAAAACCGATGTGAGCGACGCTCTGCAACAGGCCATTAACAAAGTAAAAAAAGAATTCAACTTCGGTATTGTTTTTCTGCCTGAAGGAACCTACAAAATCAGTAAAACGATATACATTCCAAAAGCCGTGCGATTGATTGGGTACGGAGCAAAAAGGCCTGTGATTGTTCTAGCCAGGAATTCGTCAGGATTTCAAAATGAAGTTACCGGCGATAAAGGCAAAGCCAACTATATGTTTTGGTTTACCAGCGATGTTGTAGATGAAGGAGAAAAAATACGTGATGCCGGAGCTGGAACTTTTTACAGTGCCCTTTCAAATATCGACCTTAAGATTGAAGATGGTAATCCGCAAGCTGTTGCGTTACGTACCCATTTTGCGCAGCACAGTTTTATTTCCCATGTCGATATCCATATTGGAAATGGCAAAGCAGGCTTGTTCGATGTTGGCAATGAAATGGAAGATGTCCGTTTTTTCGGCGGTGATTACGGGATCTATACCACAAAAACATCACCCGGCTGGCAGATGATGATGGTTGATACCTATTTTGAAGGCCAGCGAAAAGCAGCTATCCGCTCGCAGGAAGGAGGACTCACCATTGTTCGGCTGAGTGCCAAAAACGTGCCTTCTGTAATTGAAATTGAGCCGAATTATTCGGACAAAATTTTCATGGAAGATTGTGCATTCGAAAATATTAGCGGCCCTGCTTTGGTGATCAGCAATGAAAACAACCATACCAACCAGATTAGTCTGCGAAACATTATGTGCAGCAATGTGCCTGTTCTGATAAACTACAGAAGAAGCAATACACAAACTTCCGGAAAAGGACAACTATACCGGGTGGCCAACTATAATCATGGTTTGCAAATGGCCGATATGGCTTCGGAACCGGAAGCCATAACCGTGGCGGAGATTGAAGAGCTAAATCAAATGCCGGAACCGGTTCAGAAAGATATTCCTGATTTTCCTGAGATGGGCACATGGGTCAACATTCAGGAGCTTGGAGCCAAAGGTGATGGTGTTACCGATAATACCACCGTCTTCCGGGATGCGATAAGTAGGTACCCTAATATTTATGTCCCCCAGGGGTGGTACATTATTTCTGAAACATTGGAGCTAAAGGAAAATACCTGTCTGATTGGTTTAAATCCGGTTGCAACGCAATTAAAGCTTCTTGAAAGCACGCCTGCGTTCAGCGGTTTTGGGGCGCCTAAACCCATGTTGGAAACGCCCAAAGGCGGCAAAAACATTGTCTCGGGAATTGGTATCAATACCGGAGGTTATAACTATCGCGCTGTGGGCTGTAAATGGATGGCTGGTGAAAATTCGTATATGAACGACGTGAAGTTTGTTGGTGGACACGGAACAATGGCCCGAGGCTCTCAGGATGACCGCAGCTGGAAACGAGACCCCCTAAAAATTAGTACACCAGAAGAACCTGTTACAAACCAGGCTATGGACCAGGCCTGGGACAACCAGTATTGGAGTCTCTGGATTACCAATGGCGGTGGCGGTACTTTCAAAGACATCTGGACGGCTAACACCTACAGTACCAAAGGGATTTATGTCAACAATACCTCAACCAAAGGGCGTATCTATGCGATGTCTGTTGAACATCATGTCCGGAATGAAGCCCGTTTTAAAAACGTATCGAACTGGAAAGTTTATGCCTTCCAGTTGGAAGAAGAAAGCCGCGAGAGTTCGGAATGCCAGCCCATCGATTTGCAGGACTGTTCCAATATTGTTTTTGCCAATCTTTATCTTTTCCGGGTAATCCGGGTGGATACCCCCTATCCGAATGCTGTTAGAACCTGGAATTGTAAAAATATTGAATTTCTCAACGTTCATAATTTCGCCCAGGTAAAGTTCACGACTGACATCACTATGTTTGATATGAATACTGGACAGGATGTTCGCCCATGGGAATTTACAAAGCTCACTGTCACCGGAAAAGAACCGCGTGTGCCGGCGCTGCATTCCATTCCAGGGAAAGTAGAAAAATTGGCTTCTGGCTTTGAATATGCTGAAGGAATTACCCGTGACAGCAAAGGAAATGTCTATTTCTCCGACCAACGCATGAGTCGCATTTATAAATGGGACGTAGAAAGTAAACAAATTTCCCTCGTGGCAGATTTTCAATGGGAACCACTTTCACTGGCTTGCGATACGAAAGACAACCTTCTGGTGTTGTTCAAATATTATCCGCAGCCGGGTTATAAAATTAACGGAGAACAGGAAACGGTTCCTGTTTTGACTGACGCCGGTGGCACTTCGTTCAGCAAATGGGGAAATTCGGGATTTGCAACTTGGGTTTACTCCATCGATCCCGACAATCCTGAGGAAACCATCGCTTTATTGCCTCGCGTGAAAATGGGATCAGTAAAAAACGTAGCAAAAGCCTTCTATCCCTCAAATCGCTGGCGTGACGATCACGACTTTAATGAGGTTTCAGTTTATGTGCCGGAGAACTGCTTTGTTGCACCTGATGGACAAACTATCATCCCCGAGTGCTACGACCTGGCACGCTCCTCATCGGTGCTCGAAGCAACTCCCGGAAAGCCTTTTTATGCAACCGATGAATATGATCGTCGCTTGGTACGGATGGATGTGGACAATGAAGGAAAACTTTCGGACCTAGAGTATTTTATTGAACAAGGCGAGTTTGGATCGGCAGTCGATAAAGAAGGAAATATCTATATAACCGATGGCCATGTTTATGTATTCGATAAAAATGGAAAGAAGACGGGGAAAATAGAGGTGCCCGAACGTCCGTCTGCCATTCAGTTTGGAGGTAAAAACGGAGATATGCTATTTATAACAGCACGATCATCCTTATATGGATTGGTTATCAGATAGATTCATAGATGAGTTAGAAAAGGAGCAATCAATTTAAATACAGATAAAATGAGAAAAACTACCCAACAGGTGTTAACAGCACTTTTTATTCTCGGCGTTTTAACCGGGGTTCAGTGCAGTTCACCCAAGACAGTTAAAATTGAGTTCGATAGTAGCAAAGAAGTGTCGGGAAAGAAATTGGCCATAAAAGATATCTCACCCGGACTTCCTGAAAACTGGGATGATTATAATTATGTCGTACTTGAATTTAAGTCATCTACGGCCCAACGGTTTCAAGTCGGTTTTACCACCGACTGGGGGTACAATGATTTACGCGTAATGTCGTACGTTCCAAATGGCTGGAACAAATTGGCTATTCCATTAAAATTTTACCGTGAGTTGCCTGATGCGGCAGTCGATCTTGCTGCAACTTTCAACCAACCACGTTATACCGGGTGGGTAAATTTGGGAGGTGAAAGAGGACCTCTTCACGGAGTCGATTCCATTGGTATTCGCATGCGTGTTCCTATTGGCAATCCAACTATCGAAATCCGTTCTATCACCCTGTCGGTTGATGATCCGGGTGACGTTTACCTCGAAGATGTTCCTTCAGTAGATGAGTTCGGACAATGGAACCTTGGAGATTGGGAAGATAAAGTGCATTCTTTAGGGCAATTAAAAAGCGAATGGGCAGCTGAAGATAACGAGATTGTATCGACATCAGATTACAATTACTCGAAATACGGTGGTTATCTCAACGCCAAAGTAAAAGAGACTGGCTTTTTCAGAGCTGAAAAAATTGACGGACGCTGGTGGTTTGTCGATCCTGAAGGTTACCTGTTCCTGTCGGTAGGTGTAGACTGTGTGAATCCTGGCGGTGGAGGAAATGCCAAAGAAATCGAAAAACGCAGGAATATGTTCAAAGAGCTTCCTCCCGAACAGTTTCGTTTTAAGCGTATGCGCCGCGGTGAAGAAAAGAGTACGGCGTCGTTCGGCTTATCGAACCTTTACCGAAGATATGGCGAGGACTATAAAGAAAAGTCGCTGGATATGACCATTAAGAGAATGGACAAATGGGGACTGAATACGATTGCTAACTGGTCGAGCGGCGAGGTTACCGGGTTGGGGCGCAAAGCTTTTGTTCTTCAGTTAAGAGACATAGGAATCGATTTCGGATTGATGGGACTGTCCGATGTATACGCCCCCGATTTTAAATCGGATGTAAGCAATTCTGTCCGAAATTATGTCAAATCTTATAGGGATAATCCTTGGGTGCTTGGATATTTTATCGGCAACGAACCGGCCTGGCTCGAACAGGAAGAAAGACTTTGCAGCCTGATCCTTGAAGGAGAAGACAGACCAATTAAAGCTGAATTAAGTAAATACTTAGCCGAAGGAGATACTCCCCATAGGCGGAAAGATTTTATCCATAATACGTTCCACACGTTCTTGAAAATAGTTGACGATGCTATGGAAACCCACGATCCGAATCACTTAAATCTGGGGATCCGGTTTGGAAACGTTCTTGAAATCGACCGCAATATACTTGAAGTATGCAAAGATATTTTCGATGTTCTGAGTTTCAACTGTTATGACTTATACCCCAAAAAAGAAATGATGGACCGTGCAATGGAGATCACAGGTTTGCCTATGATTATTGGTGAATACCACTTTGGAACAGTTGACCGGGGAATGGCGCAATCGTTGTGGCAGGTAAATTCGCAAAAAGAACGGGGTGTGGCCTACCGGTACTACACTGAAAAAGCATACGTTCATCCGGGATTGATTGGAACAGCCTACTTCCAGTGGTGCGACCAAGATCTTACGGGGCGCATGAATGACGGAGAAAATTACAATTGTGGATTGATTGACGTAACTGACCGTTCGTACAAGTACCAGGTTGAGGCTATGATGGAAACAGCAAAACATCTGTTTGAAATCCATTCAGGAGAGCTTAAACCTGTGACCCAGGCACCAGAAAGAGCCCGGGGATATGAGCAGATCCCTGATTTATGGAATAAATAAGAGAAATATGTATTCCATTATTGCTTCTCCATGGTGTTTAGCAAGGGAATCGTCTTTAACTATCCGAAGGCCTGTATAGCATTGGCTTTCTCCCTCCTGGCCCATCCGGCTCCCGCCAGCCGGAGCCTTTAAAAAAGAGAGGGCAGGGGGGAGGAGCACATTGTGTCGAAGATGAATCTTCTCAAAGCGATTTCCCTCCTGTTTTCGTCACTGGGACACCCATGTTTAACACCAAAAAAATCATAAACATCTCGTTTCTTGATTGTTGAGGTTTGCTCCAGGGGAAAGTGTCGAAAACAGGAAGAGTGTTATGTCTTGTGACATTTGCCTCCCCGAAGAAAACTTGCCTCTCCATTTTGTTGGACTCCCGGACGATTATATCGGTTATATGATAAGGGCCTAGTACCTAAAGGTCTTTTATATTTTTCACAGGAGGGCCCGTTCCATCGAAGAAATATTTCTACTTTTGACCCTTTCCCTTTATAAGTTTTTACAAAACTGATGCCTGTGAACTTAAGTGGATATGAAATAGTACAAAAAATCAAGGCAGGCGATGAACCCGCTTTTGAATATTTGTATGAACTTTTCTATCCCAAACTCGCTTATTTTTCTAGACAATATTTATTTGATGCTGATGCGGCAAGCAATATTGCCCAAGATGTCTTTACCGAACTATGGGAGAGACGCCATACCATCCGGTATGATACCAACATCCAGTCCTGGCTGTTCACTGTAACAAAAAATAAATCACTCAAGGTAATCAGCAAAGAGAAATCAAAGCAAAAATATAATGATTACTTGAAAGCCCGGCAGTTGGAGGTTAATTTCAAATCGTTATCCAGTTTCGATACCAGCCATTTTGTTTTTGAAGAATTGCAACAAAAAGTGGAAATGGCCCTTGCAAAGCTATCGCCTTCTGTTCGCATCGTTTTCGAAAAAAGCCGTTTTGAAGACAAGAAAAACAGGGAAATTGCTGATGAGCTAAACATTAGCGTTAAAACAGTTGAAGCCCATATCTCCAAAGCGCTAAAACTCCTCAAAACCGATCTAAAAGAATACCTCCCCCTGCTATACATCTTGTTCTTTTTGAACTGATTGCCGGCACCTATGAAAATAACCCCATAGCGACATTAGGGTAAATTGAGTTCATTGGGTTATACCTATAAATCTTTTCTTTTTTTATGAATGAAGAAAAACTTATACAATACATTAAAGGCAGCCGTATTCCTGAAGATGAGCTGATTGAAATCCTGGATTGGATCGAAGCGTCGGAAACCAACCAGAAAAGGTACAATGACTTAAAGAACCTTTGGGTGCTCACAGGCTTGAAGCAAGCTAAAGGGCATCAATCCAGAAAATTGTTTTTAGCTAAAAATCAAAAACAAAAAGCAAAACTGAAGCTTCGTTGGCTCAAATATGCTGCTGTTATCGTTCTTGCTTTTATCTCCGGTGCCTTTAGTCTTTACCTGATCAATCAAAAAGAACCAGTTCTGTTAAGCAATGTTTATAATGAAATTCAGGCTCCGGATGGCGAAAAATCAATGGTCACTTTGTATGATGGCACCAAAGTTTGGCTGAACTCCGGAACAACTTTAAAATACCCAGCTAACTTTAACAGTCAGTCCCGGGACGTTCTTGTAGAAGGCGAAGCGTATTTCGACGTATCAAAAGATGAGCTGAAACCATTTATCGTTCATGCCGGTCAAATGGAGGTGAAAGTTCATGGTACAAGATTTAATATATATTCCTATCTGTCTGATGATATGTTGGTTGCCACACTAGAGGAAGGACAAGTGTCCGTTTCGATATCCGGTTCCGCTAAAAGTTTTAAAATACAGCCAGGAGAACAATTTGGATTTTCCAAAAGTTCCAGAACCGCTAAACTGGTAAAAGTTGATACGGAATTGTACACATCATGGAAAGAAAACATATTAAAGGTGGAAGATGCGAGCCTTGCTGAAGTCCTTAAAAAGATGGAACGTTGGTACGGTGTGAAGTTCGTGATTGATGAGAACCTCGATACCTCAGAGCGTTACACCTTGTCTATCAAGACTGAAAGTCTACGCGAAATGCTGAATATTTTGTCATTAACAACCCAAATGAATTATGAAATAGAGAATGATGTAGTCAGGATTGTGGGATTTTAATTATTCTGTGACTATCACGTAACCCGTTCACCCTATTTTTTGAATCAAATAATAATAAACCAGAAAAAAAGGAAAGTGCGGTAACACCTTCCTTTCCGGTTCATGCGGTAACATGAGCCATGGTTTTTAGAACCCCAATAAAATGGGATTATTGTATAACCTTAGAATCACAAATTTATGAAAAAAAAGTGTTTTAATGACAAAGGCCCTTTTAGGGTGTTGTTCAAATGGTTACGACGTATGAAATTAACATTGTTTATTCTACTGGTTGCGTTTGTGCATGTAAGTGCAAATGTCTACTCTCAACAAACCAAACTGAGCGTATCCTTAGAAAATGCCACAGTCAGGGAAGTGCTAAAGGAAATTGAAGATCAAAGCGATTTCTTCTTTTTTTATAAGAATGAAGAAATTGATGTGAAAAGGACCATTGGCATTAACATGAGGAATAAAACTTTAGAAGAACTGCTGGACCATGTTTTTAGCGGCGTACAGGTTTCCTATGAGATTATTGACCGGCAGATCATATTGCGTAATAATTCAGTTCTGAATCAACGCGGGGAAATAAGGGTTTCTGGTAAAGTTACTGACACAACCGGCGCTCCGCTTCCCGGGGTTACGGTCTTGTTGAAAGGTACAACCAGTGGAACAGTCACCGATTTTGACGGAGGCTATACAATTACAGAGGTTCCCACTGATGCAACTTTGGTGTTCTCTTTTGTGGGCATGCGGACACAGGAGATTTCGGTTAGTAACCAATCCACAGTCAATGCGGTAATGGAAGAAGAAGCCATTGGCTTGGATGAGGTTGTTGCTGTAGGATATGGAGTACAGAAAAAGGTCAACCTCACTGGTGCGATCACAGCGGTAAAGATGGAGGAACTGAGCAATATTTCCACTCCAAATCTTTCAAACTCCCTTGCCGGACGTGCTCCGGGGGTAAACATTACCGGAACATCAGGACTTGCTGGTGCTACTTCAAAAATAAGGATTCGTGGCGGATTTGGGGAACCGCTGTTTGTAATTGATGGAATCGTGCGGGAGAAAGAAGCTTTTGACGCATTGGAAGCTGGAGAAGTGGACCAGTTGAGCTTTCTGAAAGATGCAGCGACCGCATCGATCTACGGGTCACGTGCAGGAAACGGAGTTGTTTTGGTTACCACCAAACAAGGTAAAAAGCAAAAACCCACATTTAACTTTCAATCCTCCTACACAACATCTTCCCCAACACAAACGCTTCTATCCGACCAAACAACGGCGACTGATGAGTTAATCTATCAAAACCGGGTAGCTGAATTTAATGGGACAACACCTCCCAATGGAGAAGAGGAGTTTGCCTATTTTGAAAACCGCAGCTACAATGTCAACGACTTTATTTGGCAAAACCCATGGAGTCAGAAACATTCGTTGAGCGTAGCAGGTGGCAGCGATAAAATTACCTACTACTCAATAGCCAGTTACCGGGGAGAAGAAGGTTCATACAAGTCATTGGATCACCAAAAATTTAATCTGCGCTCAAATGTTTCAGCGAAGATTTCTGAAAGCATCCAATTTAACCTTAACGTGTCTGCCAACCAGCAAAACCATGACCGCTTCTACTGGCCTTTCTCCCCAGATGATGATTATGATGTATCCGATTTATACCGGGTCACCTTTAACTGGCCTAAGGTCTATCCATTTTATACACTTGAGGATGGAACTCCCGCCGATTATATAACTGACTATCCTGTGCAAACCCCTATGGGCAGTTGGTTGGCATGGAGTGTAATTGACCAAATCACAGGAGACCGGTACATCAAAACCCGTAAACGTGAATTAAATTCCATTTTATCACTTGATATTAAACTTGACGAGTTTATCCCTGGCCTTTCAACTAAGGTTGTTGGAAACTACATCGCATCTGATTATATGCGAAAAAAATACCTGACCTTCCAAAAAAACTATGTATTTAATCAAGCAGATCCGGATGGCAACCGTTTTCTTCCCGGAGCTCCTGATCCTAACAAAACCAATGTTTTTACATTTAGCCAAAATCAACCTTATCTGAGCTACGACATCAATACAAGCTGGAGTTATCAGTTCAACTGGTTTTTAAACTACCAACAATCCTTTGGCAAACACAATTTTGATGTAATGGCTGTTTGGGAACAAAGTGAAAGCGGCCTCTATGGTGCTTTTGCCAAGGCGGAGGATCCGGTTACAACCTATGACCAAGACTTCGTTTACTCGACAGATGCTGAACGTCGATATGGAAGTGGTTGGGAAGAAATTGGGGCGCGTCAGTCATTAATTGGCCGGTTAAATTACAATTTCAGTGAGCGCTATATCGCTGAGTTCTCTTTTAGGCATGATGGGAATACCCTATTCCCTAAAACGAAGCGCTGGGGCTTCTTTCCTTCATTTTCTGGTGCATGGCGCATATCCGAAGAATCGTTCATGGATGAAACCAACAGGTGGCTTGATGACTTAAAGCTAAGGGTATCATACGGGACAACGGGAAATGACCTCGATGTAAACAATGAGAAGATACGCGCTTTTTCATATACCAGTGCGTACCAAAACGCCGAAAGCTACATTTTTGGAGATAAGCTATACCGAAGTATCAAACCAGGGGCAACCCCAAATCCAAACCTCACGTGGGCCACATCGACCACTTACAATGTCGGGCTCGATTTCACAATGTTGAGCAGTAAATTGTCGGGGACAATCGATGTGTTCTCAAAAAAAGAAACGGACATCCTAGGCTCCCGGCTGGTAACCCTTCCGGATAACTATGGACAAAGCCTGGCTCCCGAAAACTATGCCGAACGTTCATGGAAAGGTGGGGAATTCACAATCACCTGGCGCGACAAAGCTGTTAAAAACCAACTCAACTACTCCATTTACGGAAATGTGGGCTATGCCAAAGACCGTTGGGATTTAATTGATGAAGGAGAAGCCTATCAGCCAGGTGGAAGCCGTGAGTGGGCTTCAAAAATTGGAAATCCGCTTGACCGTCTCTTTGGATATAAAAGCTTGGGGATCGTTCGTACCCAAGAGCAACTGGACGAACTATTAGCTAGCGGATTTAAACAATTTGGACGTACCCCATACCTTGGAGGCCTTTTGTTTGAAGATATTCGGGGAGACGGATACTCTGAAGGGCCTGATGGCAAGATTGATTCGAATGATGAACAACTGCTGTCGGAAAATGCCGCACCAAGGCTTAACTATGGCATTGGGTTCAGCGCCAGTTGGAGAAACTTTTCAATCGATGCCCATTTTCAAGGTGTAGGTGTTTACGACCGGATGATCAGCAATAAAGAGGGTGCAGGAATGCGCCAACATGGAGGGACAATTCGCCCCTACTACCCCATCTGGACAAAAGATGTGTGGACACCAGACAATGTCGATGGTGAATATCCCCGGCCGATCGGGAAAAACTGGTATGAATCAGGAACAGGAGCCAGCTCTTTCTGGATTAGAGATGGCGCTTATATGAGATTAAAAAACCTAAACTTCGGTTATGATTTACCATCCAAGTGGCTGTCAGCAATAAAGGTGGCTAAAGCCCAATTCTTCTTTAATGGGACAAACTTGTTTGCAATATCTAAAATCAAAGAATTTCACGATCCGGAACAAAAGGAATACGACTCCTATCCGTTGATGAAATCCTTCACTTTTGGACTTGATATTAAATTTTAAAAACTAATTCAGCATGAAAAATATTATGTATGCATTAATCTTTTTGATTGCATTTATCCGATGCTCAGACGTTCTTGACATTGAAGACATAAATAACTACAGCCCAGAGTTGGTGTGGAACGACGAAAACCTGGCCAATGCGTACCTGGCCAATCTCTACCCGATGTTTGGCAATTGGGATGCCGGAGCAGACAAAACCAGCCAACAATTGGCAGGAATTGAGTTTTATGCCGACCGGGTTACAATTACAAACGATTCGTTCAAGGATTGGTCATACGAGAGCATACGCCTGATCAACCAAGCTATTATCGATGTAAATGAAGGGTCACTTCCCCAGAATATAAAAGATGAAATCACAGGACAAGCCCTGTTTATGCGTGCCTATGCTTATTTCGATATGGTCATTTATCATGGTGGGGTCCCTTATATCACCGTTCCCCAAGACCGGTATAACGATGACTTGTATGTCGAGAGAAACTCCACAGAAGAATGCTTCAATTTTATCATTAAAGATATAAACGACGCGATTAGCCTACTTCCCGGGCATATCGAATCAAGCTCAACAGAATATGGCAAAATCGATGGAAACTTTGCGCTGGCATTTAAAGCTAAAGTTTTGCTGTACAAAGCTTCTCCGCAGTTCAATCCCTCCAATCCATGGGACAACCAATATTGGGGAGACGCCTATAGTGCCAACAAACAAGCTTACGAAAGCCTGAAAGGTCAGGGATACGCCCTCACAGAGGACTATTCCAATATAGCTTTGGTTGAACGGGGACCTGAAGTTGTGTTTGCTGTAATCAATTCATACCCGGACAAAACAGTTGATTGGGATTACGGTGTGCGCCCAGGTTCAGAAAGTCGCGGGCCGGCTTCGGCTTGTCCTACATGGGAGTTTGTAAAAGCGTTTCCAATGAAAGATGGCAAAATGTACAATGACCCGACAGGGGCCTACTTTAGAAGCGATGATGAATTCCTCCAATCCTATTGGGAAAACAGGGACCCGCGCTTTGACAAATCAATTGTATGGAATGGAAAGGTATATGAATTGTCCAGGAAGAAGAACAGGCGCCAATATACGTCGTTAGGGATTGCTCATGAACTGGACGATTTCGGAGTCAACCCAAAAGCTGCAACAAACTCTACGAACCTGGACCGGTACACGGGATTTTTTATCCTGAAAAATAGTTTGGTCAATCTGACGCAATCAGAAGTACAGCAGTACGATGTCGACTTTATCTTAATGCGGTTTGCAGAAGTTATGCTGAACTACGCAGAAACGGCAAACGAAACCGGGCACCTGGAAGATGCCTTGGATATTCTGAAGCAAATACGCCACCGTGCTGGAATTGAGCCTGGCGATGATGGCAACTATGGTATTGTTGCTAACAGCCGCGAAGAAATGCGCGAAGCAATTTTAGCCGAGCGTAATATCGAATTTTGCTTCGAAGGGCATCGCTTTTGGGATTTACGCCGTTTGCGTATGCTCGATCGTCTTGATGGAACGACCAAACATGGTGTTGAAGCCATCGCAATCGACGAAAACGGCGAAGAAATGCCGCTGTCTGAAGCACGAGCCCTGGCTGATAATTATGCCCTGACGGAAGTTAATTTCAAGTACTCACTCTTACAAGTGCCACGCACAGGAGTTCAAGTTAATTATCTTCCCGAGACATACTACTTCTTTCCAATACACCAAGATGTCCTAGACCGAAATAATAATCTGGAGCAAAACGTGGATTGGGGAGGTACTTTTGATCCAGCGCTTTAAGCATACATCATTTATAAGTGAGCCCTGCTCCGAAAAGTCATCCGATGAATCATCTTGCTAAATATGCTGATGTTTCTATTCTGTAAACCAGTAGATTGTGGATTCATCGGATGGCTGATTTGCGGGCATTTGACTTATCTGGCAAAAGCAACAACAAGCCCTTACCAGGACAACGACTGATACGAAAATTTTAGGTTTGGGGGTTAAAGGTTTCTCCCTGGGGTGAACGCTGGCAAGAATTTCTTTTGCAGTTTTCATTTTATTTAAGTTCTTTATGCCTGTAAATTTCAATGATTATGGGCGGGCTTTTAAATTTCAAATTGAAGGAAGGCGATGTTGGTTCATTTTCCGATTTGTTCAAACAGACCCATCCCCGGCTGATGGGGTATTGTCAGTTATTTGTGAAAAACAAAACCGAAGCAGAAGATATCGTCCAGGAATGTTTCTTTAGCCTGTGGGAAAACAGGTACAAGATCGACCCTCATAAATCGGTTGAAAGTTTGCTTTTTGTTTCACTCCGCAATAGATGCCTGAATTATCTGAAAGAGCATTCCCGGTATTCTTTCGCGTCCCTTCAAGAAGGAGCAGTGCCCAACGAATTACAGTATTTATATCAACTTGATTTTAATGAGCAGAAAGAAATGTCGCTTGAAGAGCAATTAATTGAAGCGCTCAAAAATGCGATTGAGGAACTGCCCGAACGGAAGAAGCAAATCTTTATAAAAAGTAAAATGGAAGGGCTCAAACAAAAAGAAATCGCCAGGCAGCTGGGCATTTCTGTTAAAACGGTTGAGAAGCACCTCAAGGAAGCAAAACTCGAACTAAGGTTGAAACTGGAAAAGAAATTTGCATCGCTTTCCGTGATACTTTATTTATTGCTTCAATAAAGTTCCAAGTTCCAGATTCCGTATTTCAAATTCCGTATTTCAAATTCCAAGTTCCAAATTCCCGACTATTCATTTAATATGATGCATTGTATTGCTCCCTTTTTGGAGGGGCTGGGGGAGGCTTTCCTTTTTTTCGGTAGGGTTTTTCAAAATTTGTTGTACTCATTCTTGAAGACCAACACGAATGGAAACAACAATCAAAAAGTATTTAGAGGGAAGAGCGTCTCGTGAGGAGATGATTGGCCTGGTTGCCTGGCTTGACAAGGAGGAGAACCAGATCTCGTTTAAGGAAACAAAAAGCGAATGGAAAGCGAGGCGGGATGGGCAAAGCGTGTCTTGCTATACCTTATTCGAACTGGATAAGTTTAAGTCGAAGCTATTAAACGAGCACTCAGGAAGGATCAGGAGATTAAATCTCGCACAGAATTTCTACAAGTATGCAGCCCTTCTTTTGCTGTTCATTTCAATTGGCGGCCTTTACTTCTACATCAGTAAATCAGGAGGAGGTCCGGCTGTGTACAACACCGTCATGGCCGAAAACGGACAGGTGTCAAAAGCATTGCTTCCCGACAGCACGATGGTCTGGTTGAATTCAGGCTCCAGCCTTACATATAGCAACCGGTTTGGAATAGAGAACAGGAACATGGAGCTGAGCGGACAAGCTTATTTTGATGTTTCTGAAAACAAAGCCCTTCCTTTTGTGGTTTCATGCGGAGAAATCAAGGTGAAAGTTCTGGGAACCCAGTTTACTGCTGAAACTTATCACGACAACCTGGAAGTTAGTATAATCCTTATTGAAGGAGCGGTTGAGCTGACTGCCAGTAGCAGCAATAAAACATTTGCCGGCCTTCAACCCAATGAAATGATGGTGTATAATAAACAGAACAATACATTTAAAATCACCGAGGTTGTCGCGGAAAAATACACCTCCTGGCGCGATGGGATTATCCATATTTATGACCAGCCATTGAAAGATGCGGTAACAAAATTGCAAAAAAGGTATAATCAAAAAATTATCGTGGAAAAGGGGCTCGAAGATTACAAAGTGACTTTTTCGGTCAGGAATGAGAATTTTAATGAGGTGATGGATGTGTTGCTGGCGATCACCCCGGCGAAAGCTTATCAGGAAGGGGAAATTATTTATCTGAAGAAGAAGCAATAAAAAAACAGGAAAGTGTTGACGCACTTTCCTGTCAATAAGACTCTTCACGGTCAATGAAGAGAATTTTTAATCAAATAACTAACAACAAATTTATGAAAAAAAATTGTAAAACATGGGGGCGACATGTTCCCGGCATCTGGTCTCAGATGGGAAAAATTTTGATTATGACTAAACTATCTCTGCTGATTCTCTTGTTAAGCCTGTTTTCTACAAGGGCCAGCGTTTTTAGCCAAAATTCAAAGCTAAGCCTGGACTATCAAGATGTAAGTATGAAAGATGTTTTGGGGGCCATCGAGGACCAAAGTGAATTTCGTTTTGCATTTAGCTCTGAGTATCTTGACCTGGATAGAAAAGTCTCTGTCCGCTTTAAAAATGAATCGGTGACCACCATTCTCGACAATATCTTTAAGGAAACCGACATTAAATATTCAATAAACGAGCGGATTGTTATTCTTTATCAAGGGGACACAAGAGGAGATAACTCCTTGCAACAGCAGACCATTACCGGTAAAGTTACCGACTCCTCCGGAGAGCCGCTTCCGGGCGTGACCGTTTTGATTAAAAGAACAGTCCAGGGAACCATTACCGACTTTGATGGAAATTACACGATTTCGAATGTTCCCGCTAATGCAACTTTGGTATTCTCTTTTGTGGGAATGAAAAGCCAGGAAATTCCGGTTGGAAATCAATCATCAATTAATGTGGCGATGGAAGAAGATGCCATTGGGATTGAAGAAGTTGTGGCTGTTGGGTATGGCATTCAAAAGAAAGTAAATTTAACAGGTTCCGTTGCAGCAATCGAGGCCTCGGAATTAGCTGATAAACCGGTTGCCACTACCTCTCAGGCAATTGCCGGTTTAGTGCCGGGGCTCAGTGTTGTTCAATCGTCAGGCCGGCCAGGAACAAGCGCCACCGTGAAAATCAGAGGTACCGGGACATTCTCCAGTGCAGGGAATAATCCTTTGGTTTTAATTGACGGAATGGCAGGTAATATAGATGACGTTAGCCCTGAAGATGTTGAGAGCATATCGTTCCTGAAGGATGCGGCTTCGGCTTCAATTTACGGTAATCGTGCAGCAAATGGTGTCATTCTTATACAAACAAAGAAAGGGAAAGCAGGAAAATTCAATATCTCTTACAATAATTCTTTGGGATGGCAAAAACCAACTGAGCTCCCGGAATTCCTGTCATCATGGAAATACGCTACCTATTATAACGAAGCCATGGAGAACATGGGAAATTCTGCAGCCTATACCAACGAACAAATTCAAAAATTTAGAGATGGTTCAGACCCAGATAACTATCCGAATGTAAATCATCTGAAGTGGTTATTGAATTCAGGATCTGGCTTTCAGCAGCGGCATAACATCAGCATCCAGGGAGGAACGGAAAGAATGACCCAAAATTTCTCGATAGGTTACTGGAAACAGGACGGGATGACTGCAAAGACTTCCAACGAACGATATAACGTCTTGTGGAATACAAAAAGTAATCTTCTGGAATCCCTAACATTGGATACACACCTGAACGCTTATACCAATTTGTATAAAGCGCCGAATGGTGAGCCCCAAAGTATCGACGGCATGATTGGATATGCCGTTCGTGAAGGGCCAATTTATGCCGGAGAGAAATCGGATGGCTCTTTCGGCTATCAGGATAGTTATAGCCCGGAAGCCTGGCTTGCAAGCGAATCGTTTGTGAAAAATAATGAAGTGAATATTACAGGAACCGTACGTTTAAATTGGGCAAGCCCGGTAAAGGGCCTTTCAGTTAGTGGAAAAACGGGGATTACCTACAATACCGATTACAACAAGTCCTACCGTGCCAAAACCTATTTTGATGATTCAAAGACAGTTGGGCCAGCTACTTTATCGGTTGTTTCAGGCAATAATACTTACAAAACCTTTGAAAGTTTGGTGAAATACGAAAAACGACTTGCGTCACATACATTTAACCTATTGGCCGGTACTTCTTTGGAGCAGTATAAAGAGAATTATTTGACAGGATACCGAAATACCTTTCCAAACAACTACTTGTATGAACTTGCATCAGGGTCAGCTTCCAGCATGACCAACGATGGATATTCCAATGAATGGTCCCTGTTATCTTATTTTGGAAGGTTAAACTATTCTTACCTGGATCGCTATTTATTGGAGGTGAATGCCCGGTATGATGGTTCTTCCCGTTTCGCAAGCAGCGAGCGTTGGGGATTTTTCCCTTCTGTGTCAGTAGGATGGAGAGTTTCACAAGAAAATTTTTGGCAAAATTCAGGATTAAACAATGTGTTCGACAACTTTAAAGTTCGTGGCTCATGGGGTGTTTTAGGCAATCAGAATATTGGCACCTATCCTTATCAACAAACCTATTCGTTGGGACAAAATGCGGTTTTGGGAAATCCGGGAGAATTGGCGGCAGGAGCCAGGATTACAACTTTCAATAACACGGAAATCACTTGGGAAACAACCAGCATATTAGATCTCGGAATTGATTTTAGCCTTTGGAAAGGCAAAATAAACGGGGGGATAGACTATTTTAACAAATACACCGATGACATCCTTTCTTCCGTTCAGGTTACAAGGATTATAGGAAGATCTGTCGGAGAATCAAATGTTGGAGCTGTTTCTAATAAAGGGATTGAATTCAATTTGGAGTATAATGCCAAGATTGGAAAGGACATTAAAATTAGTTTAGCGCCAAACTTTACCTACATCAAAAATGCCGTTGAAGAACTTGCCGACGGGGCGTTAACCGACATTAACAACAACCGGATCGTGGGAGAACCTTTAGGCATTATTTACGGGTATAAAACAAACGGGTTGTTTGTTGACCAAGCTGAAATTGATGCGGCACCGGATCAATTAATTGGTAAAAGCGGGTTAAAACCCGGATATGTAAGATACGAAGATATAAGCGGACCAAACGGAGTACCCGATGGAATCGTTAATTCGACATATGACAGAACGGTGATTGGAAGTACCACTCCAAAATTCTACTATGGATTAAATATTAATGCCTCGTATAAAGGGTTTGATTTTTCAGCTCTTCTTCAGGGATTAGGTGGTTATGATAGATTAATCGGATCGTATATGGCTTACGCTTTTTATAATGGGGGACAAATTCAACAATGGCAGGCCGATAACCGCTGGACAGTGGATAATCCGGATAAATGGGCTAAATACCCACGTTTGGAGACCCTTAACATGAACAACACAAACCTGCAGGTTTCGGACTATTGGGTGAGAGATGCCAGTTTTTTAAGAGTCAAAAATGTGCAGGTAGGCTATACGTTTACCAAAAGTTTAGTAGCTCGGCTGGGACTTCAACAATTACGGGTATTTTTTAGTGGGCAGAACCTGTATAATTTTACCTCTTTCTATAAAGGTTGGGATCCGGAGAATGAGATATCTACCGGCGATGCTCCTTCTTACTATCCAATTAACAGTATTTACTCTTTTGGAATAAATGCCAAGTTCTAATTCAATAACAATAGAAAAGATGATAGTTATGAAACGAATAAATATAAGATCAATTTTGGCGGCAGTTTTCGTATCTCTGATCCTTTTTTCAGAGACGGGCTGTGAAGATTTATTAGATAAGCAACCGCTAACTTCCATTTCAGACGCCAGCTTCTGGACCGGCGAGGAGGATGCTTTGTTGGCATTGGTTGGATGCTATAAGTTCCCAAGTGGATGGACACATGAGGATTTTGCGACTCCTCAGGGATTGCTTTATCTTGATTTTGCAGGTGGACATGGTGTTGAAAAGGAAAACTTTACGACCCTTGGCATGGCTAGTAGCAATACCGTGGCTACAAGTGGCAATGTGCTCGGATACTGGTCCAACGCTTATTCTCAAATTGCTCATTACAATACATTTTTGGATAAAATTGTAGCTTGCCCAATGGATGAGGATAAAAAAGCTCTTTGGGCAGCAGAGGTTAAATGTCTGCGGTCCTACTACCTGTTCTATCTCGCTTTTCATTGGAACAATGTGCCAATGCCACTGACTACCTTAAGTGTCAACAATGCAAATTCAATCTCTCAAACGCCACAGGCTGATGTGTACAAACAGGTTGAAGATGACCTGAAAGCCGCTATTGCAATACTCCCACCGAAACGAACTTCATCGGAGTATGGACGATTTACCACGGGAGCGGCACAAGTACTTTTGAGTAGATTGTACCTGGCTGAGGAGAAATGGAGCGATGCTGCCACCGCTCTTAAAAGTGTCATCGATTCGGATGAATATGAAATTGACAGAAGTAACGGGGCCGACAGCTACGAAAAGCTTTTTCAGACTGGAGGGGAATATAGTTCCGAGATGATCTTCTGTATTCAGTACCTAAAAGATAATATAACAACATCGCGATATATCTATCTGACGCCGGAATGTCTTGGTGGCTGGCATCAGTTTGCACCTTACAATGAGTTGGTGAAAGCATATTTTTGCACTGATGGCAAAGATATTTATACCTCATCTGTTTATAATGACGATGATCCTTACACCAACCGGGATCCGCGTTTGTACGCGTCCATATTCTTACCTCCCGTGGGAACGTATCCGGGAACAACATTTAATAATGTAACCTATAACAGTTTTTTGGGTGCAAATAAAAATGACAGTTACAACAGGTATACCTTATTTAACGGCTACTGTCCTAAAAAGGGATTGGATGCAAGTATTACCAATCTCTATGAAACTTATACCTATACCCCGATTATGCGCTATGCTGAGGTCCTGCTTGGTTATCTGGAAGCTGTGAATGAAAACACACCCGGAAGCGTTGACCAACAATTGCTGGATTTAACAATCAATGATATCAGGGACCGTGTTAATTTGCCTCCGGTTCAGATAGCTGATGTTGCCAGTCAGGATTTGGTTCGTCAGGCTGTTCGGAAAGAACGGAGAGTTGAGCTGGCTTTTGAAGGGTTCCGCTATTATGATGTACTGCGCTGGGGTATTGCCGGGGAAGAATTGAATCATACCTTTACCGGGGTGAAATTATCGGATGACCCTAACGCTGCGAATTACCGGGGATCTGGCGCTACAGCCTCGCCTGTAGATGAAGATCTGTATTACAAATTTGAAACACGTACCTGGGCTGCTCATAACCGGTACTTTCCTATCCCTCAGAATGATCTGAATATAAACGATAGACTGGAGCAAAATTCAGGCTATAATTAATATCAAAGTTTAAATTCAGGGCGTATGAAGTAGCATAGCCCTGAATTTAATTCTTTTTAGTCAACAAAACAGTAAGAAATTAAGCCGATGAAACGAAGAACACTATTAAAAAACCTTGGTCTCTCAGTACCGGGAATGATTGTGGCACAGCAGACTTTTGCTTCCTTTATTTTGAATGGGGGCAAGAACAGGAATATCGCCCGCGGACCATTTCAACCGACTTGGGAATCGTTGGAAACCTATCAAACTCCGGCATGGTTCCAGGATGCCAAACTTGGGATGTGGGCACATTGGGGGCCTCAGTGCCAGCCCGAAGCAGGCGACTGGTATGCCCGTGGCATGTACCAGGAAGGCTCGCATCAGTACAAATACCATCTCGAAAAATATGGACATCCATCTGCTTTTGGGTTCAAAGATGTCATTAATGAGTGGAAAGCAGAAAAATGGGACCCGGAAGAGCTGGTTACTTTGTATAAAGAGGCGGGGGCAAAATATTTTATGGCCATGGCCAACCATCACGATAATTTGGATATGTACAACAGTACCTATCAACCCGATTGGAATTCAACGAAAGTTGGGCCAAAAAAAGATATCATTGACGGGTGGGAAAAAGCAGCCCGAAAAAATGGTTTGCCTTTTGGGGTCAGCGTCCATGCCGCCCACGCGTGGAGTTGGTACGAAACCGCCCAGCGTTCGGACAAGAACGGGCCGTATGCCGGGATTCCGTATGACGGAAAATTGACCAAGGCCGATGGAGCCGGTAAATGGTGGGAAGGCTTTGACCCGCAGGATTTATATGCCCAAAATCACCCGCTGAGCGAAAACAGCGAAGATGATGGCATGATTCATCGTCAATGGCATTGGGGCAATGGCGTGGCCCAACCAACAGCAGAATACATTGAAAAGTTTTACAATCGCACCATTGAGTTAATTGATAATTACGCGCCCGATCTGGTTTATTTTGATGACTCACAGCTCCCCTTCTGGCCGATAAGCGACGCCGGGTTACGCATTGCCGCGCATATGTACAATAAAAGCATTAGCGATCATGGGGAACTCCGGGCTGTTATCAATGGCAAAATACTGGATGAAAACCAGCGTAAGGCCATGGTATGGGATATTGAGCGCGGACAAAGCAATAACATCGAACCACTTCCCTGGCAATCTTGTACTTGTATTGGTAGTTGGCATTACGATCGGTCGATCTATGAAAACAAACGTTACAAGTCAGCAAAAACAGTCATTCATATGTTGGTAGATATCGTCAGTAAAAACGGGAATTTGATGCTGAATATCCCGGTAAGGGGAGATGGTTCGATTGACGAACTGGAACGTCAGGTGGTTGAAGAAATTGGCCGGTGGATGAAACTGAATGGTGAAAGTATTTACGGAACCCGTCCCTGGAAGGTATTTGGCGAAGGTCCGGCACAGGAAAATGCAGCCGCTTTATCAGCACAGGGGTTCAATGAAGGAAAAGGAAAGCCTTTTTCGGCAAAGGATATCCGCTTTGTAACCCAAGGAGAAACATTGTATGCAACGCTTATGGGCTGGCCGGAAAAGGGTGTGGTAAAGATCAAAAGTCTGGCATCAGCATCAGTTTACTATCCTCAACAAATTAGCAAGGTAGAATTGGTTAGCACAAAGCAACCGTTGAAGTTTGAACGGACCAACGATGGACTTCTGGTTTATTTCCCTGAAAAGGAAGTGCAAGATTCTTATGCCGTGCCACTAAAAATTACTTAGCCTGCGTTCGTTGTAATTGGCTATGTCGCAACCAACAATTCCGAGTATTTTGGAATGGACAAAGCTCGTTGTCGATGTAAATGTCAGCAAAGGGATTTTTGACAGATCAATTCATAATTGGGGTGGATTTAAAATGGAGATTGATAAGAAACCACAAAAAAGCAGGCTGACTTTCCAAATGATATTATGCGTTGGCTTATCAGCCGGAGTTTACTTTCTTTTTTTCCAGGTTTTGGTACTTCGTGCGGTATGAAACACGGCCTGTATAGCTAGAAGCATTTTTTCATCATCAATTGTAAAATGTACCATATACGGAAATTTTTTAAGTGGCAGGCAATGCAGGCCATCATAGCGAATCTGGAAGAAAGGATTTTTTTGGAGCGTCAACAGGCTTTTGTTTAATCTGCTTTCAAATTTTGCCTCAAGCCCTGCTTGTTGGCTATCGTAATAATCAATTGCTTCCTGTATGTCCCGAATTGTCCTTGGGATCAATCACAATCTCGTAAACCATTAAATTACTTTTCAAATTTGAATTGTTTACGGGCCTCTTTCCAGGGAATCATTTGTTCAGGCTTGGCACTTTTGATCCGTTCCCTCACAATGGCTTTATGTTCTTCGGGGATTTCCATTTCTTCGGCCACCTCAATGCCTAATTGTTTGACCAATTTCATGAAGAAGCCAAACTTTTTATCTGGTATTTTAAGGGTTACTTGTTTCACTATCTTGTTTCTTTTTTTTACAAATCTGTAACAATCAGATTAAAATCATTGTTGATAAAACCAAAAAAACCACCCAAGTTGTCCCGGGCGGTTTTGTTTTTCTTTCGTTACTCCGGAAAATTACCTCACAAACAACAGTTCCCTGTATTTGGGTAGTGGCCAGAGTTCGTTGTCAACCACTAGCTCCAGCTTGTCGATGTGGTAACGAATATTATCAAGGTAAGGCCGCACCGTTTGCTCGTATGCCTTGGCTTTTTCAATCGAATCTTCAATCACGTTGGCCACTTTACGCGCTTCCACCATTTCTTTCACTTTTGCTTTAATGGCCGAAATATGTCCGCCAATTTCGCGGATCAGTTCTTTACGGGCATGGGCCAGCTCTTCAAATTCATCAGCATCAAAAACCTCCTTTATATTTTTGACATTCTTGAGCAGGGTGGTTTGGTACTGAACAGCAGTGGGCACAATGTGGTTGATGGCCAGATCTCCGAGCACACGCGCTTCAATCTGCACTTTCATGGTAAACTTTTCAAACTCTACTTCAGCACGTCCTTTCAGCTCCTTTTCTGACAGTACTTCCTGCGAAGCAAATAACTTTTTAGTCTGATCCGTCAGATAGGCCCCAATGGCTTCAGGTACGCTCTGGATGTTAGTTAGTCCGCGTTTTTTAGCTTCAACCACCCAATTACCACTGTAGCCATCGCCATCAAAACGAATGGGTTTTGTGTTGATGATTAGTTTTTTCAAAATCTGAAAAACAGCTTCATCTTTTTTCACGCCACTTTCCACCAATTTATCAACTTCAATTCTAAATTTTCCGAGTTGAGCAGCTACGGCAGTATTTAGCGCGATTAAGGAGGAGGCACAATTGGCAGAAGAACCAACAGCACGGAATTCAAAGCGGTTTCCGGTAAACGCGAAAGGCGAGGTTCGGTTCCGGTCGGTACTGTCAAGAATGATCTCAGGAATGCGGCCGATATTCAGCTTCAATGCCGTTTTTTCGTCCGGGGTCATTTTGCGATCCACCACGGCTTCTTCCATCAGGTCGAGCATTTTGCTGACTTCGGTACCCAGAAAAACGGATAAGATAGCCGGTGGCGCTTCGTTCGCACCCAGCCGGTGCGAATTAGCAGCGCTCATAATGCTGGCGCGCATCAAGTCCTGGTTGTCATAAACTGCTTTCATGGCATTCACAACAAAGGTCAGAAATTGCAAGTTTGTTTTTGGATTTTTCCCCGGCGAATACAGGTTAATGCCGGTGTCGGTTGATAGCGACCAGTTGTTGTGCTTGCCCGAACCGTTAATGCCTGAAAATGGCTTTTCATGAAACAGCACCCTGAAATGGTGGCGGCGGGCAACTTTTTTCATAATGTCCATCAGCAGTTGGTTGTGGTCGTTAGCCAAGTTCGCTTCTTCAAAAATAGGAGCTACTTCAAACTGGTTGGGTGCCACTTCGTTGTGGCGGGTTTTTATGGGAATGCCGAGCTTGTAGGCTTCATTTTCCAGATCTTCCATGAAGCGGTAAACCCGGGTTGGAATCGAACCAAAATAGTGGTCGTCCAGCTGTTGGTCTTTCGACGATGCGTGTCCCATCAACGTACGTCCGGTTAAAATCAGGTCGGGGCGGGCGGCAAAAAGGGCTTCGTCAATCAAAAAATATTCTTGTTCCCAACCCAGGTTGGCGATTACTTTGGTCACATTCTTATCGAAATACTGGCAGACGGCTGTGGCGGCCTTGTCCACGGCGTGCAACGATTTCAGCAAAGGAGTTTTGTAGTCGAGCGCTTCGCCGGTGTACGAAATAAATACGGTTGGAATACACAAGGTGCCGTCAACAATAAAGGCCGGCGATGAAGCGTCCCAGGCCGTGTAGCCGCGGGCTTCAAAAGTTTGACGAATGCCACCGCTTGGAAACGATGAGGCATCGGGTTCTTGTTGCGACAAGAGTTTTCCGCTGAAAGCTTCCACTACGCCACCATCTTCGCCATGCACAATAAAAGCGTCATGTTTTTCGGCTGTTCCGTCAGTCAACGGGTGAAACCAGTGGGTATAATGCGTTGCGCCATTTTCAGTGGCCCAGGCTTTCATGCCTTGTGCTACCTGGTCAGCCATTTTGCGGTCCACCATCTTGTTATAATCAGTTGCGTCCATCACCGCCTTAAAGGCTTCTTTGGAGAGGTACTTTTTCATCTTGGGACGATCAAAAACATTTCTCCCATAAAAATCGGAAGTCAGGCTATGCTCGCGAGTAATTGCAACAGGCTGTCGTTCGATTACCTTTTGCAGGGCTTTAAATCTAAAATCTGCCATGATCTGTATAGTTTGATTAATATAATCTGATTAAATGATATTCTCTGTAATTCGGATTCAAAAATAAGGTTTTTAAAAACGAAATACCTATTATTTTCTTGTTTTGTCCTGGATTTTAAGCGGGTGGATCAATTATTTTTTATTATTTGAAACCTACAGATATCAAGAATTGGATGGTTGTGTGAATTTTATAATTTTCAATGAAACACATTCTATCGTAATATCGACTCAAACGGAGCAGACAAGTTCATCCTACTTGATCATAAGCATGTAGCCTTATTGCCACAGTTTCAATGATCGTTTCATTTCAATATCAGTCATTTTGCTATATTTTTTGCCTGCCTTGGTTAAAATGCGCCAATATTTGTTATTTTGGTATGAAAACAAATAACTATGGAAAACAAGGAGTTGATACAAGTCATTAAAGAAAGTCAGCACAATAAAATAAAATTTGCAGTAACTGATATTGACGGGATTTTGCGTGGAAAGACCATTCATAAAGACAAGTTTTTGGAAGTTGCCAACGAGAATATAAGCTTCTGCAATGTGGTTTTTGGCTGGGATTCCAGCGATAAGTGTTACGATAATGTTCAGCTAACTGGCTGGCATACGGCTTATCCTGATGCCAAAGCACGGATCGATCTTTCCACTTACCGAACCATTCCCTGGGATCATGAGTTGCCCTTCTTTTTAGCTGATTTTAACAATGAGCCAGGCGTTGGCGTAGCAGCCTGCTCGCGGAGTTTGCTGAAACGGGTCAGGCAGGAGGCCAACGAAATGGGCTTTTGCCCCGTTTTTTCAGAAGAGTTTGAATGGTTCAACTTTTTAGGAACCCCGAATGAGCTGGCAGCAAAAAACTACACGGAGCTAAATCCAATTTCACCAGGAATGTTTGGCTATTCCATGTTGCGGCCCACCCAGTTTCAGGCTTATTTCAACGACTTGTTTAACTACCTTGATCAGTTTCAGGTGTCCCTGGAAAGCATGCACACGGAAACCGGCCCCGGGGTTTACGAGGCTGCCATCCGGCATGACGAAGTGCTTCGGGCGGCTGACAAGGCGGTACTGCTTAAAAATAGTGTGCGTGAAATAGCCTACAAACATGGTATCATTGCCAGTTTTATGGCCAAATGGAATGAAGAGTTGCCGGGTTGTAGCGGGCATTTGCATCAAAGTTTGTGGGATCAGAATCAGCAAAAGAACCTGTTTTATTCGGGCGACCCGAAAGCGCCCATGAGTCAGCTCATGGAAAGTTACCTAGCCGGGCTGCTGCATTGCCTGCCTCATATTTTGCCCATGTATGCGCCAACCATCAACAGTTACAAGCGGCTGCGCGAAGGAACCTGGGCGCCAATCACGGCCAGTTGGGGACTCGATAACCGCACCACGGCGGTGCGGGTCATCAACGGCGAGGAGAAATCAACCCGCCTGGAGATGCGTGTTCCGGGTTCGGATGCCAATCCATACCTGGCCATGGCTGCTTCGCTGGCTTCCGGCCTGTATGGCATTCAGCATGAATTGAAATTAAATACGCCCAAAACTATTGGGAATGAATACGCGAAAAATGACCGGGAGCGCTTACCTTCGAACTTGATGGACGCAACTCGTAAAATGAAAGATTCGGACTTGGCCAACAGTTTGTTTGGGGAGGAATTTGTCGCGCATTTTACGGCTACTCGCGAGTGGGAGTGGCGGGAGTTCTCGAAGGCGGTAACCGATTGGGAAATAAAAAGGTATTTTGAGATTATCTGAAAACTCCCGTTTCTGATTACTTTTGGGGAGTTCAGAAAAAAGAAAAGATTATGCAGACGCTCAATTATTTTCAAATTATACGACGGGCTTGGGCTGAGTTTGACGACCGGCACGAAATTAAGGGAATTTACGATGTGAGCGCCCATGTATCGACCAACCAGGTCTATAAGATCTCTTTTTACGATCGACAGCCTGTTTTTGCCAAGCTATCGGAATACGGCAACTTTGAGCACTTCAAGGAAGATCATGTCATTATAAATAACCTGGCCAACAACCTGGAAGCTCCTTACGAGAACTTTCTGGCCAGGTCGCTGGTTAAGCGAAACGACCTGTTTATTTACCGCTATTATGAGCAGAACAGTACGGCTTGGGTCGTCTTTTATAACCCCATCAAAATAAAATACAAAATGCCACGCCGGTTGGAGGAAAAGCATATTCGCAAGTTGGGGCGCGAGTTGGCAAGGTTTCATAAGGCCTGCACCAATGTCAGCAAGCAACTTCCAAATGCCTCAAAAACCGTGGTGACTGACATTCATCGCTTGTTGCGCAATATCGACACGGGCAAGTTTTGCGGGACAACCGAGCAGCGAGATATGGTGAAGCAGCAATGTGAGTCCTTTTTGATGCAGGCCGACCGGGTGAATTATTCAACTCAGATTGAAACCATTCCGGTTTTTGTGGATTGGAACATTGGTAACTTTTCTGTGCGGGGCGATGGCGAGTTTTATTCGCGCTGGGATTACGACTGGTTTCGTGAGTCAACGCGGGTGATGGATTTTTACTTCTTTAGCCGGGTGGTGTCCGATGTGGGCGATCGCACGGTGTTTAGCTATGGGATTGACACCTTGATGGAGGACCGTTTCATTATGTTTCTGAAAGAATATCACCGCATTTTTCCGCTCAACGAATCTGAAGTTCGTTTGATCCGGGAAGTTTACCGATTCTTCATTTTAAACTATGTGATTAAGGACGGAACCCATTTCTTTTTACCTTCGTACGCGCGAAAATTGCAAAAGGAAGCTTATGAATTATACATTCCGACCATTGACACCCACTACCAGGTGGATAAACTATTGAAGGCATTAAAAATTTAAGTCCTATGAAGACGAGTGATTTCAGAAGCATTGTGACCAATTATAAAGCGGTCTTTTTTGATGCTTTCGGGGTATTGAAAAATCATAAGGGAATTATTCCCGGTATTGAAAACACCTTCGATTTTCTAGATGAAAAGGGAATCGATTATTATGTGTTGACCAATGATGCCTCGCGCAGCCCGGAAGACCTGGCCCGACAATACCAGATTAATGGAATTCCCAGCTTGACAACCAACAAAATTATTTCATCCGGCATGCTGGCGCACGATTGGTTGAAGCTGAAAGTTAAAAAGGGGTGCGTAGCTTATCTCGGAACAGAACAATCAGCTCACTATATTGAAATGGCCGGATTGGAAACCTTACCAATCAGCAAGCTCCGGCTGGATGACGTGGACGACATTAAATGCCTGGTTTTTTTGGATGACGAAGGGTTCGACTGGAACAACGATATCAACAAGGTGATTAACCTGCTACGCAAGAAAAACATGTCGGTGATTGTTGCCAACACCGATATCAATTACCCGCTAAACCGTACTGATATTGCCATCGCGATCGGCGGAATTTCGGATATGGTAGAAGATATTTTAGGTCGGCACTTCATTCGATTTGGAAAACCCGACGCGCAGATGTTCATGTTTGCCTACGAAAAAGCCTGCCAGAAACAGGCATTGAATCGTGACGATATTTTGATGGTTGGCGATACCCTACTGACCGATATTATTGGCGGCAACAAATTTGGAATGGATACGGTACTGGTTTTATCGGGTAATACCTTGCCTGAAAATGCCAAAATGAAAATCCACTCTACCGGCATCATCCCCACCTATGTTTGCGATACGGTGGCCAGCTTTTAGCAGTTCAAATGATTGAAAACTATTTACAGGCGTTGGCAAACAAGCAGGAAGTAGATGATGGAATATCTCCACTGGTCAAAAGTCTAACCGGAGTAATTAGTGTCAAGTTATCAAGCTTGCCGGTTCTGACAGCTGATGACTATTTGAAAATGAGATAAGGTTGGTTGGAGCGACAGACGTAAATTTCTGAAACTTTCCAAACGGCAGCTTGGGAATGGAGGCAACCATTTGAAGCCTACCTTTGAAACGTCATTCGTGCGCGTTCGTCGTTGCCAACTTTTTTAATGCGTCAATCAAAAACTGATCTTTTTCTTTGCCCTGCGAAGCCACCCGGATATGGTGATTGTCCAGCCCGATTTTGTTACTGCAATCGCGTACGTAAAGACCGTAGTTCTCGAGCAGTTGTATTTGCAGATCGAATGCGCTCATCCCAAATTCAATTTTTATCAGAATGAAGTTGCTTCCGGTAGGATAAATCTGGTAGCCGGGCAGCTTGGTTAGTTTTTCGTATAGGTCTCTCACATCGCGGATCACATGCATCCGGGTTTCATGATAAGCTTCGTTGGTATTTTTCAGTTGCAGCAGGAAATATTCGGCAATCGAATTGATGTTCCAAACGGGTAGCGCTTCTTTTAGGATTTTCAAAAATGTTTGGTTCGAAGTGCAACAATAGCCTAGCCGCAATCCTGGTACTCCGCAGTGTTTGCTCATGCTTCGCACAATGATCAAGTTGTTGTATTGTTCTACATCATGCAGCAGACTAGGGATCTGCTCATCAGCAAAATCAATAAAGGACTCATCAAGCAAGATCAGTTTCAGGTGAGCCATTTCTTTTAAGAACCACCTCAGCTCGTTTATTGGCATCAGCTGGCCGGTTGGGTTGCCGGGGTTGATGATCAGCGCGGCGTTAATCCTGCTTGCGTTGATCCAGCGAGCGAATTCACGAAGATCAAGTTGGTAATTCTTTGTCGGATCCAGTTGAAAGAATTTGGCAGCATCAGACGCTCGCAGTTTCTCAATATATTCGCTAAAGGTGGGGATTGGAATCGCCAGATCATCAAGCAGGTGTTTTTCAATCAACGTGATCAGTTCAGTTGCTCCGTTTCCTAAAACCAGCCATTCGGCGTTCACCTGCAAGACTTCGGCCAGGTGTTGGCGTGCCAGCCTGGGATTGCTCGAAGGATAAGCTTTGATGATAGAGCCGAGCTTCGATTTCAATTGCTCCAGCATGTCCTCGGTCGGGTAATAGGGGTTGGCGATAAAGCAGTAGTCAATCACTTGCTCAAGTTGTTCTTCGCCAACAATATCGATCAATGCCGGAGAATGGGAGGTCTCTTCAAACAGTTGATGATTGATTTTTATTTGCTGTTGTAGCATGGCTTTTCAATTTGAATGTCAAAAATAAACAATCCGAACCATTGTCGGCACCAGGACATAAAAAAAGCTGCCCGCAAGGGACAGCTTTGTGATATACTTGATTTTGCAAGATTATATTTTTGCAACGGCTTTGTGCGTTGTTTTGATGATCACAGCAGCAATTTTGTAAGGATCACCGTTTGATGCAGGGCGACGGTCTTCCAAACGGCCTTTCCAGCCATCTTCAACAGTTCCTACCGGAATACGGATGGAAGAACCACGGTCAGAGACGCCATAGCTGAAGTCGGTAATGGCAGCAGTTTCGTGAAGACCCGTTAAACGTTGGTCGTTGTAAGCACCATAAACATCGATGTGTTCTTTGATGTTTTTTCCAAACTCTTCGCAAATAGCCACAAATACAGCTTTGTTTCCACAGGTCCGCATCAAACCGTTCGAGAAATTAGCGTGCATTCCTGAACCATTCCAGTCCAATTCTTTGCCAAGTGGTTTTGGGTGCCAGTCAACAACAATACCATATTTCTCAGCAGTTCTTTCCAGGAAGTAGCGAGCCACCCAAATTTGATCACCAGCATTGTGTGCTCCTTTAGCAAAAATCTGGAATTCCCATTGTCCGGCAGCAACCTCAGCGTTGATTCCTTCCACGTTCAAGCCAGCTTCCAAACAAATATCAAAGTGCTCTTCAACGATGTCGCGACCAAATGCTTTGTCAGCACCTACACCGCAATAGTACGGTCCCTGGGGAGCAGGGTAGCCATCAGCTGGGAATCCAAGAGGCTTATTCGTTTTCGGATCCATCAGGAAATATTCTTGTTCGAAACCAAACCAAAAATCTTCGTCTTCCTCTTCAACGTGCGCCCGGCCATTAGACTCATGTGGCGTACCATCTGCATTTAACACTTCAGTCATGACCACATAGGCATTGTTGCGGTCAGGGTCAGGGTAAAGTGCAACTGGTTTCAATAATAAGTCAGAAGCTCCACCTGTAGCTTGTTGAGTTGATGACCCATCAAATGACCATACTGGACAATCCTCTAATTTTCCACTAAAATTTTCTGCAATTCTTGTTTTTGCCCTTAAGCTTTGAGTCGGCTTGTATCCATCCAGCCAGATATACTCCAATTTTGATTTCATCTTGTTACAATTTATAAGTTAACGATGTGTTTTTTCGAAAATTTGATGTCAAAAATAGAACGAACGGACAAAAATATAAATAATAACGAGTCAATTTGTAAAAAGTTAATACAAAATTCATATAGAGTTTTACTTTTTTTTAACACCCTTGTTTTTTAATAGGCATAGCAGTTTGAATACATGTTTTGCTGCTGCTGTATGGCTGAAAAGAGAATAGAAGAAATGAAAAATAAAGTCTTTTTTTCTTGTTGCCCCCAGTTTTCAATGTCCTTATGCTTTTTGAGGTCAGTCTCTTTCAATCTTCTTCGGAAAAGAAAGTTGGACGAATTGGTTTATTTTAATTTGTCATTGCGTAATTTTAATCGTTCGAATAGCACTTATTCTATTGACAGCTATTCTTTTCAATTAGGATAGAAAAACTTACAATCCGATAAATTCACTCAAAATGACAAACATTGACCGAAGAAATTTTTTAAAGACTTCCGGTTCGGCTGTTGCAGGGAGTATACTCCTGCCTGCGTTTGCTCAGTCGTGTCAGGGAAATCCTTTGTCTGCCGAAATTCAGGCGTACCTGGATCATTTCGGCGTGAACCTCCAACTGCTTCGAAAAGTAACAGAAAAGGCACTGAGTAAAGGTGGCGACTACGCTGACCTTTTTTTTGAACACAAGACGCTGAATAGCCTGGCCCTGGAAGACGGGAATGTGAACAGGGCATTCTCCAATGTTGATTTTGGCGTTGGCATTCGTGTGCTGAAAGGTGACCAGACTGGCTTTGCTTACTCTGAAACCATTACTTCCGAAGCGCTAATGAAAGCAGCTAACACGGCAGCCAACATCGCCAGCGGAAGCAAAGCGGTGCCTGCGCAGGAAATTATAGAAGCAGTGCCAGCCGATTACTACGCCATCAGTCGTTCGTGGGAAGAGGCGACTGTTCCCGAGAAAATCCCTTTTATTCAGGCCATAAACGACAAAGTTTTTGCCATGGACAGCCGGGTTTCCAAAGTTAATGCCAGCTTAACTGATGAAACTGCCTACGTGTTATTTTACAGTTCCGAAGGCGTGATCAGTTACGATTACCGGCCAATGGTTAGTTTAGGTACGTTTTGCGTGATGGAAAAAGATGGACAGATGGAGAATGGCTATTCGTCCCGCTCATTTCGCAAAGGCTTTGAGTTTTTAAATGACAAGGTGGTCGATGAGTTGGCACAGGAAGTGGTTGACCGCACTTCGCTGCTGTTTGAAGCCACGAAGCCAAAAGCAGGCGAAATGCCCGTAGTGATGGGAGCAGGTGGCTCCGGGATTTTGCTACATGAAGCGATCGGCCATACCTTTGAGGCGGATTTCAACCGAAAGGGAACATCGATTTTTGCGGATAAAATGGGCAAGAAAGTAGCCGAAAGCTTTGTGAATATTATTGACGACGGAACGCTGCCCGAAAATCGTGGTTCCATCAACTGTGACGATGAAGGTCATGCCGTTGAAAAGACCTATTTGGTCAAAGACGGGGTGTTGAACAGTTACATCCACGACCGGATCAGTGCCCGGCACTATGGAGTGAATCCCACCGGAAACGGACGGCGCGAATCCTTTCGACATGTGCCGCTGCCTCGCATGCGGGCTACCTATATGGAAACCGGTCCCCATTCAAAAGACGAAATCATTAGCCAGGTGAAACAGGGAATTTACGTTGATAATTTCAGCAATGGGCAGGTGAAAATTGGCGCCGGCGATTTTACCTTCTTTGTAAAGTCGGGCTACCTGATTGAAAATGGCAAACTGACCCAGCCGATTAACGATATCAACATCATCGGAAATGGGCCGCAGGCTTTGGCCGACATCACCATGTGCGCTGATGATTATTTGATGGACAACGGAACATGGAGTTGCGGAAAATCCGGACAAACGGTGCCAGTAACCTGCGGATTGCCTACGGTATTGGTTAAAAAATTAACTGTTGGCGGCATGAGTTAAGCCAATGAACCTTCATCAGAAAAAATTGTATAAAAATGACACAACAAGAAAAATATAACCTGGCCAAATGGGCAATGCAACATGCCTTGGAGCATGGAGCCGATGAAGCAAGCATTATTATTTCGCAAAGTAAAAACAGCAATGTGGATGTTCGGGAACAAAAGATCGACACGTTGAAAGAAGCCATTCAGAGTAGTTTGAGCGTCCGCTTATTTGTTGATCACAAGTATTCGGCGCACCGAACCAACCGGTTGGATAAAAAGGAGCTGGCTCACTTCATTGAGCAAGCCATTGCGGGAACCAGATACCTGTCGCCCGATCCGTTCCGCTCACTGCCCGATGCCGGCTTGTACTACCAGGGCAGCAACCAGGATTTGGGTACGGTTGATCAGTCGTATGATAACATCGATCCAAAAACCAAGGTCGATCTGGCTTTTCAGGTAGAACAGGAAGCTTATAAAAAAGATGACCGTATTATTTCGATTACAGCCGGTTATGGCGACAGCACCAGCAGCCGTCTGCTGGTGACCAGTAACGGTTTTGAAGGTGAAACAGCCAACAGTAGCTTTAGCCTGTATGCTTCGGTTTCGGTTGATGGTGGCGATGCGCGCCCAAGTGAAGCATGGAGCGAACGGGCCATCTTTTTTGAGCACCTAAAAAGGTCGGACATTGGAACCACGGCGCTGGACCGGGCATTAAAGAAAATAGGCCAGGCGAAAATCAACTCTGGCAAATATGCCATGTTGGTGGAGAACAGAACGGTTCCGCGCCTTTTTTCTCCTTTGATGGCCGCCTTGAACGGCTACAATATTCAGCAGAAGAATTCATTTTTGATTGATCAATTGGGCAAAAAAGTGGGGTCCGGAAAATTAAGCTTGACCGATGATCCGCTAATCTCAGGAGGCCTGGACTCCAGGTTGTTTGATGGCGAAGGACTGGCTTCAAAAAAACGGCAGGTTTTTGATCAGGGCATCTTGGAAACCTACTTCATTGATACTTATTATGCGAAGAAACTGGGTGTGGAACCGACCACGGGCGAAACCTCCAATTTGATTTTTGAAACCGGCGACAAGGATTTGGACGGACTAATCAAAGGAATGAAAAAAGGCATTTTGGTGACCGGATTTAATGGTGGCAACACCAACGGTTCAACCGGCGATTATTCCTACGGAATTGATGGTTTCCTGATTGAAAATGGCGAAATTATCCAACCGGTTTCAGAAATGAACATCAGCGGAAACATGAAAGATTTGTGGATGAGTTTGGTCGAAGTTGGAAACGATGCTAACCTGAGCTCATCGTGGCAAACTCCTTCCATGGTGTTCGAAGGCGTTGATTTTAGCGGGAGCTAAGGTGTTGACTTTTGCTACAAAATCGGAAAAAGGAAGGCGTTGTAGAAACGGCCAGTAGCCTTCAGTATAAAATAGTGGAAGAAGTGCCCGGCGAAAAACCGGATATGGATAGCACCGTGCTGATTCATTAGCGGGCCTTGTTGCTGAATGGAGCCATCGCGAACACTTCTGGCATTAATCTTGTGTAGTGTACGAAAACATTGTTAAACATCATTAAAAAATAAGCACATGAAAACAATTACCAGTCTTTTTTTAATTCTAGCATTGGCTGTCTTCTCTTCCTGCGAAGGTCCAACGGGTCCTGCCGGACTTGACGGCGAAAACGGCAAAGATGGTACTTCCCTGCTTGGAAGTGTCTTTCAAGTTGACGGTAGTTTTACCACAGCAAACAAATTTACCCTATTTAGTGCGTTTCCATCCAACTTAAAAGTCAACGACACGGATATCGTGATGGTTTATATCCGTTGGGATCAGGTCGAAGAAGGTGGAGAAATACTCAATCTTTGGCGAGCGTTGCCGCAAACCGCTATTATGGAGGATGGCCTGATCCAATACAACTTTGATTACACCATGGCCTCTGTCGAGATCTTTTTAACTGCAACAGTTAATGAACTTTCATCGGAGTGGACCGACAATCAAGTTTTTAGGGTCGCTGTATTGCCTGCTGAGGTTGTGCTGAATAAATCCATTGATATCAATAGCCTCAACTCAGTCATGAAATCGCTGGAGGTAAACCCAAACACCATTAAGAAAATTAGCCTGACAAAATAGGGCATCCAAACATCGACACAAAAAAATGTCACTTCAAATAAAAGTTGAAGTGACATTTTTTTTCACCGTTGTGTCAATGATTGATATTCATGCCGTCCCTTCGGGTTGAGCCGTCCAAATTTTGCGAGGGTGATGAATATTGAACCCTTGCGGGTTTCGTTCCTTCTAGGAACCTGTCGGACTTCCATTTTTCAAATTTAGGTCAGTTTCTTTTTTGACCTTTAGGGGGCGATCATTTGGTTTTCATTGATTGCCTTGCTCTGATTTTCGCTGTAATATTCAATTTCCGAGATCCAAAAAGCAATTTATGGCTGTTTTATGCCATTTGCATCTCATCCACTCATAATCACCCGTTACCGGGGGTCGGAACTTACAATCCCGACCCCCGGTAACGGGTGATTTTTAATCCGGCCTGCGGCTTGCGAGTGAGGGCTTCACTCGAAGTGAAACCCTCACTAAAAACCCGGAACAATTAATAATTGATCCGATGACTCATTGCAGCTTATTGATTGCTTATTTTCTATTTCCGGAGGCCTATGCTCCGCCTGATCGGGCGGCTGTGGTTGCTTCACGGATGTATTGATTGGATTTCAGCCACGGCCCCGCGAATGCCTTCCAGGTTGTTCAATGCATACATTTTCGGACGTCTGATTTCCAGCCTTCAAGCTCAAAGTCGGCGATCGATTCTTCCATTTTTTCAGAAAAACAGAAAAGCTGGCGGCAAACTTTCGTATTTTTTTAAAAAAACAGAAAAGCTGGCCGCCAACTTTCGCATTTTTTTGAAAAAATAGAAAAGCTGGCCGCGGATTTTCGCATTTTTTCGAAAAAACAACAAAGCTGGTCGCAGATTTTCGTATTTTTTCAAAAAAACAACAAAACTGGTCGCAGATTTTCGCATTATTTTGAAAAAACAACAAAGCTGGCGACTGGATTTTTCCGACAGGCCTCGCCAAAAACTCCAGCTTCCCGGAAACGGCAATTTATCAGGGGCCGAACCCAATTGAATTGAGTGAGGGTTTCACTCCATGTGAAGCCCTCACTAAAAACCCGACCTTCTTTAAATATCCGCTCGCTAAAGGAACTCAAGCCTACCTATTTTTTCAATTCTCAGCAAGTTTTCAACATAGGATCGTTACCGCCATGATTTTTTGTATTTTGTGGGGGATTGATTAATAGAAAGTCGGGCAAGGGAAACGGGGAGGAAAAGCGGAACGAGATGCGTTTGGTGAATACCTACAGAACGCTCTATGTACACGCATAAAAGAGCAATGATGAATATGGACCAAAACCATCTCGCATCGTTTATGATTCCGGAGGCATTGCATGTTTATAGAAAAGAAATCGTTGAAAGCGAAGATATGACACTAAATTATATTCACTGGAACCCAGACCCTGAGATCGTAAATATCTTCGGGATTTCAATTAGATACTACGGCTTACTCTTCGTAGGCGGATTGATTTTATGTACTTATGTTTTAAGTTGGATTTATGATAGAGAAAACATTCCTTCTGAAAATTTGGAAAAATTGTCTATTTATGGAATGATTGGAATTTTAGCAGGGGCAAGATTAGGACATTGTCTATTCTATGAACCTTCTTACTATCTATCAAATCCGATAGAAATGATTTTGCCGATCACTTTTCCTCCTGATGGTGGAATTAAATTTATTGGTTATCAGGGATTAGCTAGTCATGGTGGTGCATTAGGATTGATAATTGCCCTGTTTTTCTATTCACGAAAAACTAAACACGCAATGATTGATACCATTGATTTGATTGCAGTTGTTGCAGCCTTAGGCGGTGGATTTATCAGACTTGCAAACTTGATGAACTCTGAAATAATTGGAATGCCCACAACTAGACCTTGGGCATTTATTTTTGAAAGAGTTGATAATGTACCAAGACATCCGGCGCAAGTCTATGAAGCGATTTCTTATTTCCTGATTTTTGCAATCATGATTTTGCTTTATAAGACTAAACGAGCAAATCTAAAAAATGGATTTTTCTTTGGATTAGTCTTGGTTTTAATATTTCTAGCAAGATTTATTATTGAGTTTTTTAAAGAAAATCAAGTTGGATTTGAAGACGGCATGACCTTGAACATGGGACAACTTTTAAGCCTTCCTTATATATTTGTTGGAATTGGATTTATGATATTCGGACAATGGAAGACAAAAAAGCTCAGCGCACAAGTAACTTAGTGCATACTGATTTCAGATGTTTTAAGGCCAGGTAGATGCTTGTTATTAAACCCTTCATTCCCCCTGCTCCATCTGCTAAGGGATCCCGAAACAAGTTCGGGATGACGCTACTCAAAGGCTTTTTGGACAGCCTCACCAATAGGAGCCTCTTCTGCTCCAGCTACTGAGGGATCCTGATCCGGCGACTGTCGGGATGACTGCTGAACCCTGGGACTGCGACTGAAAACTGAACACTGGGACTGATCACTTCCCCTCCTTGATATCCAGCAGTGCGCCTCCAGACTCTTTCAGCAGGCCAACTGACCATTTAATAATCACCAGCGAGCTGACAATGGCAGCTAGGGTGTCGATAAACGGAATATCCCAGATCATGGCGGCAGTTAGTCCGAGAATGGCCGAAACGCTGGTCAGCGCGTCGGCAATCACATGCAGATAAGCCGCCCGGATGTTGTGGTCGGAGTGTTCGTGATCGTGATGTAAAAGAAAGGCGCTGGCAATGTTAACCACCAAGCCGATAATGGCCACCAGGATGGCTTCTTTGTAAACGATATCAACCGGCTGGTAGAAACGCTTGACTGCTTCAAGCATAATAACAAAGGCAAAAATCAACAACAGCAATCCGCTAGTATAGCCCGAAAGCGACAGAATCTTTTCCGAGTGGCCACTGAACTTCTTGCTTTTCGAAACTTTTCGAACCATGAGATAGGCTACCCAGCTTAAGCCAATCGCCAACACATGCGAGCCCATGTGGATTCCATCGGCCAACAAAGCCATCGACTTGGTGGTCAGTCCGAAAATAATTTCAACAACCATGGTTACCGCCGTTAGCAGCACCACCCATAAGGTTTTCTCTTCGTGTGTATGTTTATGTTCTGTCATTTTGCAAGCCGTTTATCCATTGATAGGAAACAAAAATGAATGACAATGCCAATCAGCATGAATCTACTTTTTTCTCGTAGTCACATAGTTGACCAATTCAATCAGGGCATTCCGCGAATCGGACTCTGGAAACGCGTTGATGGATGAAACCGCCCGGTTGCGATAAAAGTTCATTTGCTCGGTCGCATATTCCAGTCCGCCCCGTTCGACCACCAAATTCACCAGCTCCTGAACTTTGGCGGTATTCTTATTTTTGCGTTTCACCTCGTGCAAAATCCGGCGCTTCTCCTTCTCTTCCGAATTGCTCAGCACATAAAGCAGCGGGAGGGTAATTTTTTTCTCCTTGATGTCGTTTCCGGTGGGTTTTCCCAGCAAACCTTTGGCCTGGTAGTCAAAAATGTCGTCCTTAATCTGGAAAGCGATGCCCACGTCAATCCCGATTTGGAACATCTGCTCCACCACTGCTTCATCGTCGGTCACCGACGCCGTCCCAATGGCCATGCTGGTCGCAATCAGCGAAGCCGTTTTCTTTTCAATAATCTCAAAATAGGTTTCGTAGTCGATGTCTAGCTTGCGGCTTTTACGCATTTGCAGAATCTCGCCTTCGCTCATATCCTTCACCGACCGGCTGATGAGGTGCAGAAAGTTGTATTTTTTATTGTCGATGTTGAGCAGCAGGCCTTTGGCCAGAATGTAATCGCCCACCAATACGGCCAGCTTGTTCTTCCACAGCGCATTGATCGAGAAACTTCCGCGCCGCTCATACGACTCATCCACCACATCGTCGTGCACCAGCGTAGCCGTGTGCAGCAGTTCAATGGATGAAGCCGCCATGTAGGTCGACTCGTTGAAACCACCGTTCATTTTCGCCGCCAGAAAGACAAACATCGGGCGCATTTGCTTTCCTTTTTTCCGTAAAATATAATTGATAATCAGCGACAACAAAGGGATGTCACTTTGGATGGTTGCCTTGAAGTAATCTTCAAACGCTTCCAATTCATCTGTTATGGGTGCTTTAATGATATCCAAAGAGGTCATCAGTGGGATTTTTGAATGCTTCAAAAATAGCAAATAAATTAAGTTTTTGTCTGATCAATCAAAGTCTTACACAAACTATTCTGAGGGATTGTTTGAGGGGTCGTCACTTTCAGGTATTTGTAATCGTTCTAAAAAGTGAAACAAAACCAACATTTGTTTAAGATGGCATCAAATATTTATATATTTGCATTTGTAATTGAAAACATCATGATGCAAATACAGGGACTAGATCCGGAAAGGCTTGATATGGCAGCCAATATGCTTAAAGCGATTGCGCATCCTATGCGTATTGCTATCCTCAAGCATCTTGAAGGTGGCAAAAAATTGACCGTCACCCAGATTCATGAGCTTCTGGGCATTGAACAGTCTACAACGTCGCACCACTTGGGAATTCTAAAAGATAAAGGGGTGTTGTGCTCACGCCGCGAAGGCAAAAATACCTTCTATTATTTAAAGCATGACGTGTTAAGCCAGGTGGTTGACTGCCTGGAACGTTGCACTTGCGGGGAATAAATCACATTTCAACGACAATAGAATAGCTGGCTCATCGCCGGCTTTTTTCGTTTATTAACGGGAAGTTCTTAGATTTGCGCCATTAAAATCAAACGATGACAAAGATCAGAGTAACCAAGCAATTTGGTTTCGAAATGTCGCATGCCCTGGCCAATTACGACGGGCTGTGTAGCAATATTCACGGACATTCTTACAAGTTACAAATTACCATCCTAGGCGAACCGCTTTTTAAGGAAGGCGATCCGAAAGACGGGATGGTCATCGATTTCAGTGTTCTGAAAAAACTGGTTAAAAAAGAAATTGTAGAACCATTTGACCATTCGCTGGTCATCAACAACCTTTCGGCACATAACATACTGCTTGAGTTGGGCGAATTGTATGAACGGCAACACCTGGTAAATTTTCAGCCGACTACCGAAAATATAGTTATTTTTATAGCTGATAAACTAAAGAAGCTTCTGCCTGAACATCTTGAATTATTCAGTGTTCGGCTTTATGAAACCAGCATCTCTTGCGCTGAGTGGTTTGCTTCGGATAATAACTAAAACTTGAAAAGCATGCCTGAACAAAGCAACAATAACCGTCTCTTTTTGCTCGATGCCTACGCGTTGATTTACCGCTCGTACTTCGCGTTCATTAAAAACCCGCGCTACAACTCCAACGGGCTCAACACCTCGGCTATGCTGGGGTTTGTCAACTCGCTGGAGCAATTACTGAATGCCGAAAACCCCACGCACATCGCGGTCGTTTTCGATGTGCATGCGCCAACCTTCCGGCACGAACTTTTTGAAGCCTACAAAGGCACCCGCGACGAAATGCCGGAAGACATTCGCAAAGCCATTCCCTGGATTCGCAAAATTATTGAAGGCTACAACATTCCAATTCTGGAGAAGGAAGGTTTTGAGGCGGATGACGTGATTGGAACGCTGGCGAAAAAGGGTGAACAAGCGGGCTACCAGGTTTTTATGATGACGCCTGACAAGGATTACGCCCAACTGGTTTCGAAAAACATTTTCATGTATAAACCCGGGCGGGCCGGAAACGACGTGGAGATTTGGGGTGTGGACCAGGTGAAAGAGAAATTCGAAATCGAAACGCCGGATCAGGTCATTGATATTTTGGGTTTGATGGGCGACTCGTCCGACAATATTCCCGGGTGCCCCGGCATTGGCCCCAAAACAGCCATGAAACTGATTTCGACCTACCACTCGATTGATGGCATCTATGAAAATATTGACGAGCTGAAAGGCAAGCAGAAGGAAAATTTGGTGAATCACGAAGAGCAGGTTCGCCTGTCGCGCAAGCTGGCTACCATCATTCTGGATGTTCCGGTTGAATTTGATGAAAAGTCGCTGACCAAAGATGCACCCAACATTGAAGCGCTGCGAAAGATATATAACGAATTGGAATTCCGAACCCTGGCCCAAAAGCTAGACGCGCCAAAACAACAGACCGAAGTCAGTTTTGAACAGGGCAGCTTGTTTGGTGGCAGCGAAGGAACTGAACCGGTTCTTCGGAAAGACTTGGCCAACATTGAAAACACACCACACAACTATTATCTGGTTGAAAACGCCATGCAACGGGCCAGCCTCCGGGCCGAGTTATCTGTTCAGAAAGAGTTTTGCTTCGACACCGAAACTACCGCGCTCGACACCCACTCGGCCGAATTGGTGTGCCTGTCGTTTGCCTTCAAAAAAGGCGAAGCGTACTGCGTGACACTCCCTAAAAAGCGTGACGAAGCTTTAAAGATCATGCGCGAGTTCCGGCTGATTTTTGAAGATGAAAACATTCGTAAAATCGGGCAAAACATCAAGTACGACATCCTGATGCTGAAGCATTATGGCGTGGAAGTGAAAGGCCCGGTGTACGATACCATGATTGCGCATTACCTGATTCAACCCGAATTGCGGCACAACCTGGACTACCTGTGCGAAACCTACCTCAGCTACCAAAAAGTGGAAACCGAGAGCTTGATTGGCAAGAAAGGCAAAAACCAACAAAGCATGCGCCAGGCACCGGTTGAAAAGCTGAAAGACTACGCCTGCGAAGATGCCGACCTGACTTTGCAGCTGAAACTTGCACTGGATCCGGAATTGGATAAAACCGGCGTTCGCTCCGTTTTCGAGGAGATTGAAATGCCGCTGATCCCGGTTTTAGTCGACATGGAAATGGCTGGCGTGAGCCTGAACACCAAAGAGCTGGATGTTTTTGCTGAGAAACTGCGTTTGCAGATTATCGATCTGGAAAAGGAAATTATTGATTTGGCCGGCGAAGAATTCAATGTGTCATCGCCCAAACAGCTGGGGCTCATTTTATTTGAAAAACTGAACATCGTTAATAAGGCCCGAAAAACCAAGACCAAGCAGTATTCCACTTCCGAAGAGGTGTTGAGCAAATTGATGGACAAACATCCCATTGTTCCGATGATTCTGGAGTTTCGGGGATTGAAAAAACTGCTTTCAACTTATGTGGAAGCCCTACCGCTTTTGGTAAATTCGAAAACCGGCAAATTGCATACATCCTACAACCAGGCTATTGCAGCAACCGGACGGTTAAGTTCGACCAACCCCAACCTGCAAAACATTCCGATCCGCGACGAGAACGGCCGCGAGATCCGACGGGCTTTTACGGCTACAGACGATGATCACCTGTTCCTTTCGGCTGACTACTCGCAAATTGAATTGCGCATCATGGCTGCTTTGAGCAAAGACGAAAACCTGCTGGAAGCATTCCGCAACAAGCAGGATGTTCACGCCACAACAGCTTCAAAGATCTATAAAGTTCCGTTGGAAGAAGTGACTTCCGACATGCGGCGCAAAGCGAAGACAGCCAACTTTGGGATCATTTATGGCATCTCGGCTTTTGGCCTTTCTGACCGCTTGAATATTTCGCGCACCGAAGCCAAAGAGCTGATAGACGGCTATTTTGAAAACTTTTCGCGAGTCAAGGAATTTATGGATGAAAGCATACAGGTGGCACGCGACAAAGGCTATGTGGAAACCATTCGCGGACGCCGCCGCTACCTGAAAGATATCAACTCGGCCAATGCCGTGGTGCGTGGCGTAGCCGAACGAAACGCCATTAACGCACCCATTCAGGGCTCGGCTGCCGATATTATCAAGCTGGCCATGATCAACATCTGGCATGAGCTGAAAAAGCAGAACCTGAAAGCCAAAATGACTTTGCAGGTGCATGATGAATTGAACTTCGATGTGCCCAAAGCAGAGCTGGATCAGGTAAAAGCCATTGTGAAAGAACAAATGGAACAAGCCGTTGACATTGGTCTACCACTGACGGTGGAGATGAATGCCGCTTCGAACTGGATGGAAGCGCACTAAAAACAAAACGAGACGATTCCAAAAGACCGTCTCGTTTTGATATTCAGCTGACTGAACAGGGTTGTTACACGGCTTCTTCCTGTTTCAGAAACGGATAATCGGTGTAGCCTTTTTCGGCGCCACCATAAAAGGTGTTCCGGTCATAAGGATTCAGAAGGGCTCCAATGGCCACGCGCTTGGGCAAATCAGGATTGGAAATAAAATTACGCCCAAAGGCGATGGCATCAGCCCAGCCGTTTTCAACATAGTCAATCGCTGTTTCCGTGTCAAAACCATCAGCAGCAATCAGCGTTCCGTCGTAGCCTTTCCAGAGCTGCTTTTCTTTTTCAAAAACCGATTGGGCGTCAATTTCATTCGGACGAGCCCGCACATAATGAATATAAGTCAGCTTTAGGGACTCCAGCTTTTTGAGCAGGTATTCGTACACCGGATAAGCCTCAGGATCGTAAACATCGCCGGCAAAGGTAAACGGTGACAAGCGAATGCCAACTTTTCCAGCACCCCAAACCTCGATGAGCTGCTCTAAAACCTCCAGCACCAGTCGCGAGCGGTTTTTCACTGATCCACCATATTCGTCGGTCCGCTGGTTGGATGTTTCGTGCAAAAATTGGTTCAGCAGGTAGCCATTGGCTGAGTGAAGTTCTATACCATCAAATCCGGCTTTCTTTGCATTTTCAGCGGCTTTCCGGTAATCGTTGATAATCGACCTGATCTCGTCTGTCTCCAGGGCGCGGGGTGTTTCGTAAGGAACTTGCTTCCAAGTGGCAGTCAAGGTCTTTCCATTTAACGGAATAGCCGATGGTGCAACCGGCAAACCTTTGTTGAGATGAAATGAAGAGTGGGAAACGCGGCCCACATGCCACAGCTGGATAAAAATACGCCCGCCTTCCTGGTGAACGGCTTCAGTGACCTGCTTCCATCCGGCCACCTGCTTTTCGGTGTAAATGCCAGGGGTGGACGGATAACCCTGCGCCTGTTGCGAAATTTGAGACGCCTCCGTAACAATTAAACCAGCCGACGCACGCTGGCGGTAGTACTCAACATTCAACGCTGTTGGCGCCAGATCGGCATCGGCGCGCATGCGGGTGAGCGGCGCCATCACCAAGCGGTTTTTCAACCTGTAATCTCCAAGTTTGAATTCTTCCAGTAATTTATTTTTCATTGTTTTTAATTTTTAGACCGATCGGTCTGTTCTTGTGTAAATTTTTTTATTGACTGATTTCTTCGATTTCGTTTTGAATGAGTTTCGTTATTTGTTCCAACTGGATGTTGCTATTTTCAATACGACTGATTAACACTGCTCCTTCCAGCATGGTGTAGAATTTTAGCGCCAAAAGTCTGGCATCCACCGTGGGCTTGAATTGATCCAAACCAATCGCATCGGTAATCATCTGCTTCAGCATTTCCTGTGTCCCTCGTATAGTTTGCTTGACCCGTTCCCGAATAACAGGGTTCGTATCGTCCGCCTCGGAACCAAAATTTATGACCGGACAACCGCCGTTTTCGTCCCGAAACTTGCTATGTAGGGAAAAGTCAAGGTAGGCCAGCAAACGGGCTTTACCTGCCGGATAGTTGCTAAGATGGCCTTTTAGTTCCGAAGCGTAGCGCTGAGTCAAAAAGTTGAACGACTCCAGGCATATTTCTTCCTTGTTGTCGAAATTACCATACAAGCAGCCTTTGGCCAGCTGCGTGGCTTCCATGATATCGCTGAGCGAAGTTCCTGCCATCCCTTTCCGGTTGATAATCGGTGCCGCTTTCTCGATAATAAATTGCCTGGTTATTTCTCCTTTTCTCATAATAAGATCATAGAACAGACCGATCGGTCTGTTTGTTCACAAAAGATTGATCCCAAAGAAAAAAAAGAGGCTGAACTCGAGTGAGCCAGCCTCTGATTGGTTGATTATCCAATCAATCCATAATATTTCATCAAAACTTTTAGCAGAATCAAGGCAGCAATAAAGCCAGCCATTCCAATGCCAAGCCAAATAAAATCTTTGTTTTTCTTTCGAGGTGTTTTATCCATCGTTTCCATATTTTTCTTTTTAAATTTTTCAACTTCATTTTTGATCCAGTTTGAGGCCGGAAATTTTAAAACCTGCGGTTGACTATCTTGGGCAGGCGGAGGGATGTTCGTATTTAAAAATGAAGGCTAACAAAGCAAGGCATGTCCGCGGATAAACACCGGAACAGGGGCCTCATGATCGATTAAGCAGAAGGTCAAACGAATGGTATTTCTAAAACTAAAATCGTGGGGGACAAGCTGAGTGGTGTGCAACTGCTGAAAATGCAAACGCCCTTCTTCTGTCACACTTTCGAAACTGACGCTCTCCTTTCCCAAGAGGTAAATGGGTGGCAATTCAGGTTTCTGAATGGCTCCCTGATCGTCGGCAAACGCAAGCTCTTCAACGACTGTTGCTGCACAGTCGGCCTGCTTTTCCGTGGCAGCAAACACCGATAGGTAAGCTACCAAAACAATCAAAATAAGCCGTAAAAGTTGATTCATCGTTACCAAATTACTTCGGCAAAGATAGTGATGCTTTCCATCCGCTGTTACGCCAATGCCGCATTTTTAAAAGATAAAAGTTTACTTGGATAAGAAATGAGTGATTTACACTCAGGAAATGAAAAAAGGATTGCAATACGCTGACTGCAATCCCTTTTGACTATTTTTTCATGCCTGTCTTCTTTAGTATCATTTCTAAAGGACAAAACTTGGTAAACGACGACTGAAACAGGTTTAGACCCACAAAGGCTGCCAGAATCAGCCAGTTAATATTTACCAGTACTGCCAACAGCACGCTGAGGGAGACCATAAATCCTGCAACAGCGCGTACAACTCGTTCTCTCATACAATTCAATTTTGATTATACAAACTTTTCAACTCCAACGATATAGGCATTAATAGGACTCATTTCTTCAACGGTATGGTTGAATTCATCGATTCGTCCGAGCAGCATGTCGGCCTTATCGTCGGCCAGAAACATAAAGGAAACCATATAGTTATAGGGATTCTTGCTGGCAGCAAACCAGTTGGAAAAATCGGTATTCCCGTCAGCCTGCTCCATAAAACCTTCCACATCCATTTCGCTGTAAGCGTTAATTTTAATGGTTTTTAAAATCTGCTGCAAGTCATGATGGTAGGCTTTTACACATTGGATAATTACAAATTTCATCATAGTTTCTACTTTTAAAGGTTAGTTGGTTTCTTCCTCATTTTCCTGAATTTCAGGTGTGCTTACCACCGGCTCTTCCGTTGGGTAATTCTTCTTTTCAGTCATATAATAAATCAGCGGGACAATGATCAGCGTCAAAAAGGTTGATGCAATTGATCCACCCATCAGTGAAATGGCCAGCCCTTGGAAAATCGGGTCAAACAAAATAACCACCGCACCAATCACAACCGTTCCGGCTGTCAGCAGAATCGGAGTTGTCCGAACGGCACCAGCTTCTATGACCGCCTCTTTTAAGGGGACACCGTCGGCTAGCCGGAGATTGATAAAGTCAATTAGCAGAATGGCGTTTCGAACCATGATTCCTGCCAGGGCAATCAGCCCAATCATGGAAGTGGCTGTAAAAAATGCGCCCATCAGCCAGTGTCCGATCAGGATTCCGACCAATGACAGCGGAATGGAAATCATCATGACAAACGGCACTTTGAAGTTCTGGAACCAACCAATAATCAATAGGTAAATGACAAGCAGAACAACGGCGAAGGCGGTTCCCAAATCGCGGAACACTTCGTAGGTTATTTGCCACTCGCCATCCCACTTCAAGCTGTAATCGTCTTGTGTAAAGGGTTGTTGGGTGAACTCTTCCGTCAAGGTGTATCCAGTTGGCAACTGAATCTGGCTCAGGTTATCCGACATATTCAGAATTCCATAAACCGGGCTTTCCAGTTTTCCGGCAATGTCGGCTGTGACATAAACCACCCGTTTTTGATTTTTCCGGTAAATGCTTTTGTCCTGCAAACCTTCTTCAATCTCCACCACATCGCCTAAAGCGACCACTTGCCCGGTTTGGCTCAGAATATTGACTTTTTTCAGTTCGTTGATACTAGACCGTTCATTTTCCTTAAATCGAAGGACAATACCGATTTGCTCGTGCTCTTGTTCCTGGTAAAGCTGGGTAACCTCTTGCCCGCCCAAAGCCATTTGCAAACTTTGCACTATTTGCTGGGTTGACAAGCCAAGCAAAGCCGCTTTTTCTTTTAGTACATTGAATTTGTATTCCGTCTGGTCATCTTCCATGTGCCAGTCAATGTCGACAACATCGGCCGTTTGAGCAAACAAATCTTTGACCTGCCGAGCCACTTCCATCTGCCCTTCGTAATCAGGCCCGTAAATTTCAGCAACTAGGGTTGACATGACCGGTGGGCCTGGCGGAACTTCAACCACTTTCACATTGGCTTGGTATTTCTCACCCAATCGTTGCAGCTCGGGACGCATCAGTTTGGCAATGTCGTGGCTTTGCAACTCACGGTCACCTTTATCGGTCAGGTTCACTTGGATGTCAGCAACATTCGATCCGCTGCGCAAGTCGTAGTGGCGAACCAATCCGTTAAAATTCATGGGTGAAGCAGCACCTACGTAGGTTTGGTAGTCTACCACATTTTCCTGCTTTGCGATGTATGCCGCCAACTCTTTGGCAACAACAGCCGTGCGTTCCAAAGTGGTTCCTTCGGGCATATCAACAATCACCTGAAACTCATTTTTATTATCGAAAGGAAGCATTTTTACGGCTACCATCTTGAAATACACCAGCGTGGTTGAAGCCAGCAAAAGCACGGTGACACTAATGATAAACGTCCAACGTTTCCACGGCGACTCCAGCATGGGTTTCATGGTTTTGGCATACAGCTTATAAATGATGGAATCTTCCAAGCGGAAGGCCTTTTCATTCTTGTCTTCTTTCACGTTAAACCGAAGCAGGCGATAAGCCAGATACGGGGTAATCGTCAATGCTACCAGCAAAGAGAAAATCATGGCAATGGATGCGCCAATAGGCATCGGGCTCATGTAAGGCCCCATCAAACCGGATACAAAAACCATGGGCAATACCGCTGCAATGACGGTGAAAGTTGCCAATATGGTTGGGTTACCCACTTCGTCGATGGAGCGAATGGCTGCCTGAATGAACGGCAACTTCTTCATTTTAAAATGCCGGTGCATGTTTTCGGCAATAATGATCGAGTCGTCCACCACTATACCGGTCACAAACACCAAGGCAAACAGGGTAATCCGGTTTAGCGTGTAGTCCAAAAAGTAGTAGCTGAACATGGTCAAAGCGAAGGTAATCGGTACCGAAAGAAAAACGACCAGTCCGCCACGCCAGCCCATCGCCAGCATCACCACAAAGGTAACAGCGATGATTGCTCCCAGCAGGTGCATCAACAGTTCTGCCACTTTATGCGAAGCGGTTTCACCGTAGTTCCGGGTCACATCTACATGCACATCAGCCGGAATCAGGTTGTTTTCCAATATTTCAATTTTTTCCAGAATCGCGTCCGAAACTTTCATGGCATCAGCACCGCGACGTTTGGCAATTGAAATAGTGACTGCCGGATATTCGCCTCGGTATTCGTCTTTTTGTTCATGAATATCGCCAAACCCAAAATTTACATATTGAATAGGTTCCTGCGGGCCGTCCAATATTTCGGCTACCTGTTTTAAGTAAACCGGGCTGCCGTTGTGAATGCCAATGACTAAATTGGCGACATCGTCGGAATTCTTTAAAAAGGCACCGGCTTCAACCAAGTATTCCGTATCATTATTATTGAATGACCCGGTATTAAACTGCTCGTTGGCCAATTGAATTTTTTGCGCAATACTAAGGGCGTCAACATGAAAACCAGCCATCTGCTCGTTGTTTAAAACCACCCTTACCTGCCGCGAACGCCCACCAATGATTTTAGTTTCCGACACATCGGTAACTTGTGCAATTTCATTGTTTACTTCCTGTGCGATTCGTTTCAGCTCGTAATCATCGTAATTTTCACTCCAGAAAGTCAGCCCGAGAACTGGAACATCGTCAATGGACCGGGTTTTTATCAACGGCAGGCTGGTTCCTTTCGGCATTTGATCCATGTGTTTCATGATCTCGTTGTACATTTTCACCAACGAGCGCTCAATATCTTCGCCCACATAAAACTGGACAATCAGCATGGCTTGTCCGGGCATCGAGGTAGAATATACATACTCCACGCCGGGAATATTGGAAACCACTTTCTCGAGCGGTTGCATCACACGCGATTCAATTTCTTTGGGACTTGCCCCGGGATATCGGAAGAAAATATCAGCGATGGGAACATCGATTTGTGGTTCTTCTTCGCGGGGCGTTAAGTAGGAGCTGTAGATCCCGATCGCCAAAAAGGCAATCATCAGCAGCGGGGTCAGTTTCGAATTTATAAATTGTTTGGCGATGCCGCCTGCAAATCCTGTCTTCATGTTTCTTTTTTATTTGTTTTCAACTAGAGCGCCATCAAACAATTTTCCGTTTGAAGATTGAATGTATGTTTCGCCATCGGCCAGGCCGGAAAGAATCTCGATGGAATCGCCATAGGTTTTTCCGGTTTTCACCCAGCGAAGCAAGGCATTGCCGGTTTGACCCACCGCGTACAAACCAACCAACTGCCCTTTATTGACCAAGGCAGTTTTAGGAACCAATATCAAAGGCTGGCTTCCTTTTTCATAAAATATAGTTGCATACATGCCACTGTATAAACTTGCCTTCTGTTCCGGTTCTTCAGACAAAATCACTTTGGCTTCGAACTGGTTGCCGGTGTTGGCCGACGATGGGTTGATTTCAGCAATGACCCCATTCATTTCCTTTCCGCCAAGGGCTTTAAACTGCACCTTAACCGGATCATTTAACTTCAGCCGGGAAATATCAGCCTCGGGAATGCGGGCAATCACTTTCCATTGCGAAGGGCTTTCAATGCTCAGCAAGGGCATGCCCGGGTTAGCCATGTCGCCTTCTTGCACAAATTTTCCGGTAATAACACCGTTGTATGGAGCGCGGATAGAAGCATAACGCATGGATTCGTCAATCTCCTTGTCCATTTGGTTGACCGCTTCCAGCCGTGCCTTGGCCATTTGGTATTGCGTGCGGATATCATCCATTTCCTTGTCGGATGCACTCTTGGATAAATACAAAGCTTCAAAACGTTTCAAATCTTTTTCGGCACTTTCAAAAGCCGTAGTCGCTTCAACTGTGTTGGCTTCAACCTGCGCCTTTTTAGCCAGAATATCCTGGTTGCGAATCTGAAGCAGTAAATCACCCTGATTCACTTTTTGTCCGGATTTTACATAAATCCGGCTCACTTGTCCCATCATGCGGGTACTCAAATTGGATTGCTTTTCGGCTTCCAGCTTGCCTGAAAAACTGTACACCACCGGATATTCCGTTAACTCGGCTACAGCCAATTGAGCTGCAATTTTCTCCTGCGGCACTACTGCTTTACTATCCTTTTTACCACACGAGAAAAGGAAGATTCCTAATGCCAGGGCTATTAAGAGGGGGGCTGTCTTAGTCAAATTTGTTTTCATTACGATCATGGCTTTTATTCGTTAATATCTTTTTCAAGCAGCAATTCCATTTCAAATACTGCTTGTTTGTAGTTGTAAATTGATTGAATGTATTCGAGGTTTTTTTGTGAAGCCAGGGCTTCGGCGACCAGGAGGTCGGTGGTTTTTTCCAGTCCTTGTTCAAAGCGGTCGGTGCGAATGCGAAGTGACTCCTGCGCTTGTTCGCGGGCCAGTTTGCCCGGTTGAATTTGCTTAAAGGTCAGTTCCAGTTTCCGCTTGGCATTGTTTAATTGTATTTGGCTTTGAGAAAGATAATCCTGGTAGTTCAATTGGGCTTCGTCGAGCTGCGAACTGGCTTGCTGAATACTCCCCAGATTTTTATATCCGCTAAATAAATCCCAACTTAAGCTGGCTCCAACCATATAATTGTTGGCAGATGTTCCCAGTATTTTCCGGTCATTCCATTCGTAGGCTCCAAAAGCATTCAGGCGGGGAATAAATTTCATTTTTTCTGAACGAAGCCTATGCTCTCCGGCTGCTATTTGTTTCTGTATGGCTTGAAGGTCGGAGCGGTTTTCCAGTTCAACCAGATTGACATTCCATGTGAACAAAGTTGGCGAATGCGTCATCGAATCGGTGGGTTCAATGTGCGTATCCAAATCCATGCCCAGCAAATGGACAAGGTATTCATTGGCTGACTGTAATTGATTTTCAGCTTCTAACAGCTGGTTCTCTCGCTCTTCCATTCGAACCGATGCTTCCAACACATCCGCATGTTTTACAAATCCTTGAGCTTCATTATCTTTGGTCAGCTTGAGTGCTTCGGAGGCTACTTCAACCGATTGTTTTAAAACTTCAATTGCTGACTGGGCCAACTCTAACTGATAATACGCCCGTTTCACTTCGTAACGGATTCGCTGGTGTTCGCGTTGGCTTTGCAGTGATATCGCTTCGTACTGGTTTTTGGCAGCTTTACGCGCGTAAATTCCGTCAACGTTCAAAATTGGCTGCTGCAACTCAATTTTTGTATTATAGTTTTCAATTGCGTCTGGATCGTTCAGCGAGAGCGGATTAAAATCAGCCTGGGTGACGCTTTCCTGTTTTAGCTTAAACCCGAAAGTAGACAGCGGATCATTTGTTTTCACGCCGGTGTGACTGACAGATAAGCCGGGCAAGAAAACGGAGTTCGTCATTCGATAAGCTCCTTGCGCCGCTTTTTCACGGACTTCGGCGCTTCTAACTGACAGATTGTAATTTTTTGCCAGCTCCAGCGCCTCATCCAAACTAAGCGATTTTGTTTGTGCCATGGTGATCAATGGTAAACCCAATCCCAGGAACAAGACATAAAGGTGTAATCTTCTTTTCATATTTTTCCAATCTTTTTTTCGTTTTCTGCGAGGGACAAAAATAACAGTTTATATTCAAATATCTAGAAATATAGATGTTTTAATTGTTAAAGGACTCTAAACACTTCGTTTTTACGACATAGAGAAGCCTGAAGTTTCTTTCAGAAAAAGACTCAATCATCTTATTTCCAACAAGTAATATGCCGAAGAATAGAAAGAAACAGCAAAAGGGAAAATGTAAACTAATTATTACCTCTTTCGCTTTTGAAAAGCGATTCAGTCATAAATTTTGAAAGGTAGCTGGATAAACTTCAAGGAATTTAGCAAGTTTCGATGCTTTTTTAATAGGCTTGTACACCTTTAAAGAATTTGGAAACTGATTAGCAAAATAGCTCCAGAATTGTTTCATCTTCATCAGCACCTGTCTGTCATCCTGAAACGTACTTCGGTAAGCATCCAGAATAAGTTGATGAAACTCCTGCATCAAATTCAGCTCCTCTTGTTTCTCAAAGACCTGACCTCTTAAGCGGTGAATAAGGAGGGGATCACTTAATAACCCCCGACCAATCATCCATTGGTTCTGTGCTGGAGCCAGATCTTTGATTTCACTCAAATCATCAATTGACTGAATGTCGCCGTTGTAAACCATTGGCTTTTCAAGGGTTGATGAAAGCTCGGCAAACAGCTGACGGTTAGCTGTGCCTTTATACAATTGTTTTGCTGTGCGAGGATGAAAGATCAGTTTTTTGAAAGGATATTTTTGCAGCAGATACAATTGTTTCCTGATCGTTTGTTCATCGGTTAAGCCCGAGCGGAACTTAACCGAAACCTGAAAATCAAACTCAGAAAACAAGGCATCCAAAACCTGTTTCAATTGCTCAGGATTTTCAAGCAAACCTGTTCCGCGTCCACGTTTGGTGGCCATAGGGTAGGGGCAGCCCAAGTTCAGATTGATTTTGGAATATCCCATTTGACTGACTTTGCCGGCCATATGTCGGAGCTCATCCACATTGGAGCACAAAACCTGAGGTACAACCAGTACCCCAACATTATTCTCAGGTAACAGATCCCGAAGCTGGCTATTCCTGATTTTCTGACCGGGACCAATCGCGATGTATGGGATGTAAAACGCATCAATGATACCAAAAAGCTGGTGGTGACACCTTCGGTAAACAAAGTCGGTGAATCCCTGTATTGGGGCTAAATAAAACCGATTGTCTGATAACATCGCCTGGTTGATAACTATTTTTTGCACAAAGGTAGCAAGCCCGTATGATTAACCTTGGAAATCCTTATTTTTGTATGGAATTTATACGAGGTTGGCATGTTACAGCAAGCATTACAAAATGATACCATCTTCAAACAGCTCAATCAGACTGTTGAAACGGAGTCGTCCGGTATCATCAATTTGTCGTCTGCACGGGTTCAACTCCAATCCACGCGTCAACTCGACAACATCAGCCAGAAAGACAGCACAACCGCCGCGCAAACAACACTACAAAAGGCCCCTCAGGTAACCATAAAAACTACACGTGCAAGATTGGAATCCGTTATAATACTGGATTATATCAGGCCTATTGATGCTCGCAAAGTTGAATCATTCTCAGAAAAAAATTCGAACCGGGGAATCGGCTTGCCTGAAAAGTCGATCTCCCGCGATAAACCTGACTGGTTCATTGGTATTTTCATTCTGGTACTCATCTTGCTGGCTACGGTTCGCTTATTCTTTAATAAATACTTAAACCAGCTTTTTCATGCAATTGTGAACTACGCTACATCAAGCCGACTATTTCGCGATCGGTCGATAAGCATTACCCACGCCTCATTCCGGCTAGATTTAATTTTCTATTTTATCTTCAGCATATTCATCTTTCAGTTTCTTGGCGAATTTTATCTCCCATCCGGGCAGACTGGTTTCCTAACTTATCTCATCATTTTGGGAATCGTGGTCAGCTACTACACCTTGAAAAGATTGGCCTATTCGTTCTCTGGAATCGTCGCCGAAACAACATCAGAAACGACTGAATTCCTGTATAATATGAATCTTCATAACCGGGTTTTAGGATTGTTTTTAGTTCCTGTTACTTTAGTCATTGCATTTACAACATTGGAGAATCCGCGACTGGTCTTCTATACCGGGCTTTTGATTTGTGGCGCGTTTTATCTATTATTGTTAACTCGCGGTGCGCGAATATTAATGACAAAACATTTTTCTATATTTTATTTGATTTTGTACCTTTGTACCCTTGAAATTTTACCGTTGGTTTTTATCTACAATATGGTATTGGTTAAAAACGGGATTAAATAATTTAAAAGTTTTATAACTTGAAAATCAAGAAAATATTAGTTTCGCAGCCAAAACCTGAATCTACAAAATCACCTTATTTTGACTTGGCTGAAAAGACGAACGTACAGGTCGACTTCAGGCCATTTATTCAGGTAGAAGGTGTTTCCGGGAAAGAATTTAGACAGACAAGAATTCAGATTCTTGATCATTCAGCTGTGATTTTCACCAGTCGCACTGCTATTGATCATTTTTTCAGAATTTGTCTGGAAACCCGGGTCACCGTTCCCGACACGATGAAATACTTCTGCATTTCGGAAGCCACCGCTTACTACTTGCAAAAGTACATTGTCTACAGAAAGAGGAAGATCTTCTTCGGTGATGGTCGTCTCGAAGACCTGATGGAAGTGATGAAAAAACATAAACCCGAGAAGTTCCTCGTTCCCTTGTCTCACATCCATAAACAAGAAATTCCTCTATTACTTGACAAAGGAGGTTTTAACTATACCAAAGCAATTCTTTACAAAACAATAAGTAGCGATTTGTCTGATTTAAAGGAAGTAAACTATGACATCCTGGTTTTCTTCAGCCCTTCCGGCATTAAGTCTCTGATTCAGAATTTTCCGGATTTTGAGCAGAACAGTACTAAAATTGCTTCTTTTGGACCAACCACAGCCAAAGCAGTTATCGATGCCGGACTTCGCTTGGACATTCAGGCGCCAACAGCTCAGGCGCCATCCATGACCATGGCCTTGGAGCAGTTCATAAAGAACCACAACAAATCGAGCTAAAAGATTATCTCAACTCATATCCGATAGAAAAGGGGAAATTTATTCCCCTTTTTTTATTGTATTTTTGCGAGTACCATGCATACCTTTAAGCTTACGAAAAAAGAGCGGCTCAGTAGTACGAAGCTGATCGAAAAATTATTCGAGCAGGGTGCTTCATTTTACATCTTTCCGTTGAAAGTTGTTTACCTGAAGACCACTTTGCACAGCCTGTATCCGGCCGAGGTAAGCTTTTCGGTTTCCAAACGAAATTTCAAACTGGCTGTAATGCGCAACGTGCTAAAAAGACGCATGCGCGAAGCCTACCGACTGAATAAGCCAACTTTTTATGAATCCATTCCCGAGGGGCAACAAGTTGCGATTATATTTATCTATACCTGCAAAGAAACTAAGGACTACCAATTGATTGAAAAAGGCATGCAGAAAGCACTCAGAAAACTGGCAGAGCTAATTCAATAAAATGATCCGTCGCCTGCTATTCCTTTCAATCTGAATAGTCATCCATCAATAAGAATAAACCGGGAAATCATTAGAACTAATTAGAATTAAAAAAGGATTAAAGGCATTTCAGCGATATTTTAATCGTTGAACATCAATTTAATAAAGGCGCAAGCCCGATTTTTCGTCATTTTTGGGGATTGTCAATCCATCATTTACTTTCTTTTTTGCATGGCATTTGAAGAACAACCATTACAAATCCAAAATATGAAAAGAGTAAGTCATGATGAAAAAGAAACAATTCATTCCAGCCTTTTTTATTAATCTGTTTCTTGGTATTCAGTTGGTTTTTGCCTTCGGCCAATCCAATGGAAAGATCACCGGAAAAATCATCAATTCAGAAGGAGAACCTATTCCTGGCGCTAATATCGTAGTCAAAGAAACCATGCAAGGCACCATAACCAATTCCGGGGGAAGTTATATGCTTGACGGAATTCAACCCGGATCGCTGACACTGAAAGCTTCATTCATCGGATACAAGACAGCAGAGAAACAAATCATATGGTCGGGAGATACTCCTCTGGAGCTGAACTTCATTTTACAGCCAAAGGATGAACAATTGGAGGATATCTTGGTGACAGCAGGGCGGATTCGGGAACGGGTCGATGAAGTGCCGGTTTCGAGCAAGGTTATCGTGGGAAAACAATTGGAAATTCAGTTGCAGGCAAATTCAAATATGAATCAAGTCTTGGGATTCGCTGTTCCTTCTATGGCACCCAGCACAGAGACTGCGTCAAACTGGGGGCAAACGCTCAGGGGAAGACAAGTGGTTGTTCTGAGCGACGGTATCCCGCAATCGACACCTCTTCGAAACGGACAGCTTGGTGTTCGTTCCATTGATGGTGATGTACTGGAGCGCATTGAAGTAATTAACGGGGCAACTTCCATATACGGAGGAGGCACCGGTGGCGGAATCATCAACTATATCACCAAAAAGCCAGGCAAAGAAAAATTGGCTTCCATCACGCGCGTGAGCATGGAAGGTTCTGCAGTTGAGTTTTCAGAATCAATGGGATATGAAATCCACCAAACCCTGATAGGGACCGCAATCAAGTGGGCTTACCTGGTAAATCTGGGATATGCGCAAACCGGAACCCACTACGACAACGAAGGGGACGTATTACCTCCCACCTGCGGTTTGGGGAACAATAAAGACTATAATCTGTTTGGAAAACTGGGTTATCGTTTTTCGTCGGATGCCCGTCTTGAAGCAACGGTTAGCCGGTACAGCAACAGGCAGCATACGGAATACATTGCTGTTAATGGAAAGCAGACCTACACCAACGGGGTGTACTACCTCGAAAAAGGTTATGGCGAAAAGGGCGAGGTACTGAATGATGCCGATCCCGGGCCGGTACTGACGAACCTCAACCTGTCATACAATCACGAAAATATTATTGGAAACAGCAACTTGGCGGTCAACGGCTACTGCCAGAAAACCGACAATATCTTCTTCTATTCCCCAACCTTTGAAAACGGAGGTCAATCTAGAATCTTGTCTAAAAAACTGGGCATCCGCCCGTTTCTGCAATCAGGGATTGATCTAAATTCATTGGGCGATCTGCATCTCATCTATGGCGCAGATTTCCTGCGTGATGTCACTTCTCAACCATTGGTTGATAATCGGATCTGGGTACCCGAGATTGAACTGCAGGTTGTTGCTCCATTTCTGGAAAGCAGGCTGAATATTGCTGGCGACTGGGTAATTAAAGCCGGCGTTCGTTACGACCGGATGAACATTCAGGTTGATGATTATTCGACCTTACCATACAGCCTTAAAGGTGACAGCAACTTTAACCCTTCGGTGGATGTTACAGGGGGAGAACTGGACTATGAAAGTGTCACTTTCAATGCAGGTGTCCGGTACATTCATGACCATTGCTTTTCTCCCTTCTTTAGCTTTTCGCAAGGATTCGTCCTGCCCGACATGGGCAGCATCCTGCGTTCGGCCCAAACCGATAATATCGCCAATATTTTCCTGGACCCCATCACCACAAACAGCTATGAGATTGGATTTTCGAGCCGGTTTGACAAGGTGAAGTTTGAAGCTGTTGGCTATTACAATACGTCGGAACGGGGAGCTGCCCTGGTTTTTAATGAAGACAACAATCGTTTTGAGACCGCTCGATCTCCGCAACAAATTTTTGGCTACGAACTGAGCGTTAACATCAGGCCCTGGAAAAAACTGACCGCCGGTCTGGCATATTCTTACGTGGAAGGGGTTGCTGAAAATGAAGACGGCACCTTAAAATACCTGCCGGGACACATGATCGCAGCACCCAAGTTGACTGCGTTCGTTACTTATCAGCCAACCGACAAGTTATCGCTTCAACTCCACTACATGGGTGTTGGTGACTGCGACCGTTTTGAACCGCTTGAAAACGGTTTATATGCCTATGGCTCCTCGCCTGTGGCAGGCTATAACCTGATTAACCTGATCGCCGGGTACCAGTTGTCACAAGCAGTTGGCCTCAGCCTTGCTTTTAATAATCTTTTTAACGCTGATTACTTTCCTGCTCGTTCCCAGTGGTCGGCCCCGTTAAACAACTTCATTTAAAAAGGAGAGGGAACCAATTTTAAACTGGGTTGCACCATCAAACTATAGGAAAACCCGGCTTTAATTCCTGATCGACTTATCTGAAATAAGACAGGGTGTCAAACGTAATTTTGATACTCTGTCTTATTTTACAAAGAACTGATATAAACAATTCCTTCTATTTTGAGGGATGTTATTCTTCATCCATAATTTCGGTCTGCATCCGAACCGAATCCTCATGAATCAGTTGAAACAAGATCTGTACAAAGGTTCTGTTCAGGTTAAGCTTCTCGCCTACTGCAATGCGGTTATTCATCAGCTCAGTCCACCGGCTGATTTGCAGGGCGGTCACATTATTTTCTTTCTTGTACCGCCCAATCTCATGTGCAATCTCCATCCGCGATGAAAGCACTTCCATTAGTTCGGTATCCAATGCATCAATTCGGTTACGCAAAAGCTCCAGTTGATTTTCAAACTGTTTGTTTGTTGAAGTAGATTGTCGGATAATCAATTTATCCAAAATTTTGACCAGGTCAGCCGGTGTCACTTGCTGATCTTTGTCACTCAGGGCACAAGACGGATCGCGGTGCGACTCAATCATCAACCCATCCATACCCAGATCAAAGGCTTTTTGCGACACTTCAAACAATAATTCGCGTTTGCCGGCAATGTGGCTCGGATCGCAAATAACAGGCAGGTTGGGCAACAATCGCCGCAGTTCGATAAACGTTTTCCAGTTGGGATAGTTCCGGTATTTCGAATCACCAAACGAGGTAAAGCCACGATGAATTCCTATCAGGTTTTTAATGCCCGCTTGGTTCAGCCGCTCCAGCGCTCCTATCCAAAGCTGAACATCGGGGTTCACCGGGTTTTTTACCATAACTACCGCATCGGTTCCTTTCACCACATCAGCAATTTCCTGCACCACAAACGGACTTGCCGTAGAGCGCGCACCAATCCAAAGCACATCCAATCCGGCGTTCAACGCTTCTTCGGTATGCTGAGCGTTAGCCACTTCTGTTCCCACTGGCAAACCGGTTTCCTTTTTCACTTTCTGCAGCCATTTCAATCCAATGGATCCAACCCCTTCAAAGCTTCCGGGCCGGGTCCGTGGCTTCCAAACGCCACCCCTAAAAACAAAAACCCGCTTGTCTTTGGCCAATTGGTGAGCGGTATCCAATGTTTGTTCTTCAGACTCCAGGCTGCATGGACCCGAAATCAACAGCGGGTTATCCAGCTGTGGCAACCAATCTTTCATTGGTCTGATGTCTAATTCTATTCCCATCTTATTTTGTGTAAAATTTAACAATCTTCTCTTCGTTTTTTATGAGCGATGAATTTTCACCACCAAGTATAGACCGAATATTATTCGCTTTGTTCATCAATTCATACATTCTTTCCTCATCATGCTGAATGCTGTCCTTAAAATCAATCAGGTGTTTGATATAGACTTCCAGCGATTCCACAACGTAACTTTTGTTTTGCTGAAAAATCGGTCCCCACATCGAAGGTGCACTTTTGGCCAAACGAACTGTAGAACGAAATCCACCACTGGCCAGGTCAAAAATAATCGAACGATCCTCTTTGTCTTGAACCGCATTGGCCAAAGCGTAGGCTGCGGCATGAGGTAAATGTGAAATAAAAGCGGTGCTGTGGTCCTGCTCATCAGCAGACATATAAGCGATGTCCATTCCCATGGATTGAAGCATTTTCTCGATTAGTGCCAAATGCTGGGGGCCACTTTTCTCGTGATCGCAAATGATGGCGATCTTATTACTGAAGAGGCCTTCCAAAGCAGCATCTGGACCCGAATGTTCAGTTCCTGACATGGGGTGTGCCGGAACATAGTTTCTTCGTTTCGGATGATTGTCAACAACATCACAAAGCTCCTTTTTGGTTGAACCCATATCGGCAACCGTCGTGCGATCCGATACCAGATCAAGTATTTGTGGCAAAAGCAATTTAATTTTATCGACCGGAATAGCGATAATCACTAAATCAGCTTTGTCTACCGCAGCTTTCAATGGTAAAAACTCATCAACCAAGCCGATTTTTTTTGCTTTCTCACCATGAGCGCTGTTCGAATCAACCCCCATAATTGAGGTGGCAAAACCGCTTTTCCGGAGATCTTTGGCAATTGATCCTCCAATTAGCCCCAATCCTATAACTGTTACATTCATTGTTTTTCAGTATAAAAAAAAGGCCCCGATTTTTCGGGACCTTTCATGTAATCTATTTCTTTAAATTCTAACAATACATTACTGCTCAATCCCGTTTTGTGAACCGAAATAATAATACCAGTAATAAAATGTATTGCTAAAAATAAGCTTCATTTTCTTCGAATTTGAAAGCAAAGATAGGTATTTCTTTTAAAATCAAAACTTAGCCTGCTGTAATTATTAAAAAAAGACCGAGAGGAAGCAAATAAAATAGTGATTGTCAATTAATTGCATAGATTTTTCTGGATTAGTTTTATTGATGCATTTATTGTTTCACAAATTTGTGCGTGATCAATTGCCCGTTTTCAAAGCTGAAGGAAATCAAATATAAACCTGGCTTAAGTGATTCAACGTTCATCGTATGCCGGAGTTGATTGGATCCGGGCGTAACATCTTCTTTGCTCATCAGCTGGCCGTAACCATTATAGATAGATAAGATAAGCTGGCCGATGTTCGATTTGAAACCCCCTTGCACAAACAAATGATCACGAACGGGATTTGGAAAAACAAGGATCTCGCCAGGCGAATAAACCAGATCGTCAAATGCAGTCGGCGGATCCTGGATTCTCAGGTCATCAATCGCCCAACCCCATCCGTGTGAATACGGATCAGAAAACAAGCGAAAGCGGATAAAAATCGTGTTGCCTTCCTGAAAGTTTCCATTCTCAACCAAGCTTAACTTCCGATTGACGTAATAACTTGCCCGGCCAACTTCAGTTGAATTATTTTCTTTAATCCCACGCTCATAACCTGTTTTCCAGCTTGTCCTGGCACGAGAATCGTAACCATCAATCAATGGTAGCCAGCCGTCTGTTCCGGTTGTTGACCCTTCTACGATGACGTAATCCCAAAAATCCTCATCACCAAACTGGCTGCCGGGTTCCCCGGGTTCCACCAAAACCACTTCGTGAAAAGACATCTTAGCCCGGTCGTCAATGACGATCGGGTATTTTAGCATGGTTATGAGATTATAGGTCACATCATCTTCTTCGGGGCTGGGATACGGGTGTGGACTATGCAGAGCCCCGTTGTCAAACAAATCTTCCAACCCGATGGAAAAATCGGCTAGAATAAAATCCCGGGTTTCCGAATTAAAATCATTGGTATAGGTATTCACAGCGTCATACAAACCATTAACAGAAACGGTGTAATAGCCGTCTTCGGGCAAGATGGTCTCATTAGTATTCGAAGAGCTGTCTACCGCAATGATCCGGTACCGGATTAAGTCACCATCGACCAAACCCGGCAGCCCCAGATTTGCCCGATAAATATCGTTTCCTTGATCTTCCAGCATCAAAGTCTGCATCGGTTCATCCTTTATAATGAATTCCACGCCAACGTTTAAAATACCAATATTGTCGGTTGCTTCAACCACAATCTCTGTCGACAAATCACCTTCGAGTATCATTTTCACCGGCTGATGCGAAATGACCGGCGCAATCTGATCTGCTCCAAGCCTGAACTCAAAATATTCTTCAGGAACGGCTCCAGGCAGAAAAAATGTCCGTTCTGTGGCATCAACTACGCGGATATAATAATGGTAAGTGCCTTCGGATAGTCCGTCCAGTAGGGCCACAAACAAATCTTGCTCAGGTGAATAGATCAGCGGCAGGGTATCTGAACTTGCAAAAAGATCAGCGTAATAAATGAGCATAACCGAAGCGCTGTCAATTTTAGAATCTGTTTTTATTTTAGCCTCAATAACAATTGGAGCCGCAGCCTCCATATCGCCCAACGGATCATGAAGAATGCTGGTAAACACCCAGCCCATATCGGCAAACATGGCCAGTGTCAAAGGACCGGGATCATGTACGGCTTCGGCCCGGTCAAAGAAAGGCGTCATCAGGGAATTGGTATCGCCTACATCGCAAGTGGACTCGTGCAAGTGATAAATGCTGGAGCCCTCATCAAAAGTAAACGGCGCATACAACCTGGGATAGTTCTCATTTTTGCTGATTGATTTAGCCGACTCGCTCTTAAAATACAGATTATTAGAGCTGAATTGCTCCAGTAATTTGGTCGATGGATTTGAAAATTCTGCCACATCAACCAACTGGGATCCCGATCCCGTAACCACAAACTCGTCAAATATCCCAGGATAGGGCAAAATATCGCCATAAGTTCCCAGCTCATCCTGTTCATAAAAGAAACCCGTAAAACCCAACCCATGCGCTATTTCATGCAAAACAACTGAAACGAAATCGTATTTACCAATGGGTGTGTTCCCATTTACGCCGAAGTACCAATTCTCATTGTCGCTGTTAAATTGGGCAATCATGTCCGGATAGGAGGCATCTGTTATTTCTTCGCCTTGAAGCTTTTCGACTAAAGCAACCGGATAGTATCGGTCATTCAGGGGAGCTGCCTCAAAATTCTCAAAAAAAGCGGTTGGCCCGCAACTTCCCAACACACCGTCATCCAAACTAGTCCAGCGAGCAGTCATGTAAATTGGAATAGGCGAAGCGACCAGATGCTCCTAAATCTCGACAGCATATTGAAAAGCTGCCTTTGGCTCCTCTTCAAAACCAATATAAGTGACAACAATGGAGGACTTTTTTTGCTGCGTAGATTTGAGTCGCTTCAAATATTTATCCGGAGCCTCAATAAAACTCTTATGATTATGGTCTGATCCATAACAAATAGGTACTGGAAGCGTCACCCCCTCTTTCCGCCACTTTTGCTGTGCAAATGTTGAAAAAGCCAACACAGTCACCATCGCTGCCAGTAGTATCCGCTTCATAATTTAATCTTCAATATTCGACTCAAAATTAGAAGAAATCTTGTCTTATTTTTGTTAATTTGTGCATCTCGTTTATTGTTTTAACAAACCAAGTATGAAAAGTTCGCATAAACTACTTATTTTAATTTGTTTATTCTTCATTACGCCTCCTGTTAAAGCTCAAAAACATTCGTTTGATGAGCCTTATCGTCCGCAGTTTCATTTTACTCCGGTCGAAAACTGGATGAACGACCCCAATGGATTGATTTTTTTCGAGGGTGAATACCACTTATTTTACCAGCACAATCCGTTTGATACCGAATGGGGTTATATGCATTGGGGACATGCCGTCAGCACCGATCTGGTTCACTGGGAACATTTGCCGATCGCCATTTACCCGGATAATGATTCGAAAGATAAAGACTTCGCGACGGCTTACTCGGGCTCTGCCATTATCGACGAAAACAACTTGCTGAGACTTCAACAAGGAAACACCAAAACCATGCTGGCTTTTTACACCAGCAAGGACAATGGCCAACGAATTGCCTACAGCACCGACAAGGGCAGAACCTGGACCAAGTACGCCAATAACCCCGTCATTCCGTTTGATGAACAAGACGAGGCCCGCGATCCAAAAGTCTTTTGGCACCCGGAGAGCGAAAAATACGTTCTGGTATTGTGGCGAATGCCCGATGGCGAAAAAAGCAAGCAAGGCTTTTCAATTTATTCTTCTGAAAACTTAACCAACTGGAATTTTGAAAGTCACCTGGCTGGCTTTTTCGAATGCCCCGATTTGGTTAAACTCCCGGTAAACCGGCGATCGGACGATAGCCGCTGGGTTATTTTCGATGGTGACGGATCGTACCTAATCGGGGACTTTGATGGCAAACAATTCTCGCCCGAAACACCGAAACTGCAAGGCGACTTAGGCAAGAATTTCTATGCCACCCAGACGTTCAACAATATACCGGACGAAGACGGACGAGTCATTCAGCTGGCTTGGATGCGTGGTGGCGAATACCCTGGCATGCCGTTCAACGGGCAAATGACCTTCCCAACGGAGCTTTCCTTGCAAACGTATCTCGAAGGCATCCGGCTGATTCGCTCACCCGCCAAAGAAATTGAACTGCTCTACGAAAAAGGGCAAAGCTGGGAAGATAGAAACCTGATTCCGGGATTGGATAAAAACCTGACCAAAAAAGTGAAAGGCGACTGCCTGCACATCGAAGGGATCTTTCATTTGAAAACCGTCAACAGCTTTGGATTTGTCGTTCGAAACTCCAAAAAGGCAAGCGGAATCGAAATCCGCTACGATGCCACCAAGCAAATTTTGTCCTGCCTTGGGCAAGGCGTGGTACTTGCTCCCGAAGATGGAAAAATTCAGCTGGAAATTCTGCTCGATCGCACATCCATTGAAATTTTTGGTAATGATGGTAAGGCGGTGTTAAGCTCCTGTTTTACGGCTGAACCAGATGCCAAGGAACTTGTTTTATACAATACAGGAGGAGAGCTACTGGTTAAAAAACTGGACATCTACCCGATTAAATCAATGTACAACAATGACTAATTACTGAAAATAGAAAAATACGCTAAGGGGAATGCAAATTCATGCTTTCCCCTTCTTTATTTCGTATTGAATCTGCTAACTTCAGCAAAAAATTAAAAGCAATGTCTAAAAATAAAAACCGGAAGAAGAAATTGAAAGATCTTTCCAACTTCAATAAACCCCAACTCAAAAAAGCAATTCTGGACGTCTTTTACGGCGATCCGCATAAAACCTACAATTACAAACAATTGGGTGATCTTTTGAATGTGAAAGACCCGGAAATAAAGAAACTCATCAATGTGGTTCTTGATGAGCTGTCCGAAAACGAAAACCTCGAACAGGTTCAGCGTGGCAAGTTCAAACTTAAATCGCGCGGAGGCGATGTTTGTGGACGTGTTGACATACAGCCGCAAGGCTTTGCCTACGTCAATTCGGAAGAAGTTGACCAGCCGGTGCTGGTTTCGCAACGCAACCTGAACCACGCCATGGAAGGCGATAAAGTGCGGGTTTATCTCTATGCCCGGCGTAAAAAGCACCAACTTGAAGGCGAAGTTTCTGAAATCATTGAACGGGCCAAATCAACCTTTGTTGGAACTGTTGAACGGTCAAAAAACTTTGCTTTTTTAATCCCGGTTGGCAAAGTGGGCTTCGACCTGTTTATTCCTAACGAAAAGCTGAATGGTGCCAAAGATGGACAAAAAGCTATTGGAAAAATTACCGAATGGCCGCAAAAAGCCAAGAATCCGTTTGGTGAAATTATTGAGGTGTTGGGCGATTCGGGCGTAAATGAAACAGAAATGCACGCTATTCTCGCCGAATTTAACCTGCCCCTTCGTTTTCCTGAAAGCGTGCTGAAGGCCGCTGAGAAAATTCCACTGGAAATTTCAGAGGAAGAAATGAAAGATCGTCGTGACATGCGCAATGTAACAACTTTCACCATTGATCCGCATGATGCCAAGGATTTTGACGATGCCCTTTCGCTGCGCAAACTCGACAATGGCTTGTGGGAAGTTGGCATTCACATTGCCGATGTCAGCCACTACATCCGCCCCAATACCATTCTGGACGATGAAGCGTACTCGCGGGCCACTTCTGTTTACCTGGTTGACCGCGTGGTTCCCATGCTGCCAGAGCACCTGTCCAACGGCGTCTGCTCGCTTCGCCCCAATGAAGATAAACTTTGTTATTCGGCCATTTTTCAGCTCGAAGAGAATGCCGACATCAGCAACCAATGGTTTGGTCGCACCATCATCAACTCGAACCGGCGTTTTGCTTACGAAGAAGCACAGGAAATTATTGAAACAGGCAAAGGCGATTTGAATGACGAAGTATTGACATTGCACCAACTAGCCGTGAAACTTAGAAACCAGCGTTTCAAGGAGGGCTCACTGGCATTTGACCGGGTAGAGGTGAAATTTGAGATTGAAGAAGATACAGGCAAACCCTTGTCGGTGTATTTTAAAGTAGCCAGGGAGAGCAATAAATTGGTTGAAGAATTCATGCTTTTGGCTAATAAGAAGGTGGCCGAATTTATTGGAAAAACCCAAAAGGACAGGCAAGCTAAAACCTTTGTGTATCGGATTCACGATAAGCCCGACCCCGAAAAATTGGATAACTTTAACCATTTCATCCAGAAATTTGGCTATGGAATTCAAACCACCAGCGCCCGAGCTATTTCCAAATCGATGAATAAGCTGATGGACAACGTGAAAGGGAAGAATGAACAGAACGTGATTGAAACCCTGGCCATCCGATCGATGGCCAAAGCGGTTTATTCCACCCGCAACATCGGGCATTACGGGCTCGGCTTCCAGTTTTACTCGCACTTTACTTCGCCCATCCGGCGCTACCCCGACATCATGGTTCACCGCTTGCTCGATCGCTACCTGAACGATGGACGATCGGCTAATGCCCAAAAATACGAGGACATGTGCCAGCATTCGTCCGAAATGGAATCCCGGGCATCCAGTGCTGAGCGCTCTTCGATTAAGTACAAGCAGGTAGAATTTATGAAAGATAAAATAGGCGAGATTTTCTCTGGAGTTATCTCTGGAATAACTGATTGGGGAATTTATGTTGAGCTTGAAAACAAATGCGAAGGCATGGTACCGATCCGAGAACTTGGTGATGACTTTTACATTTTCGACGAAAAGAATTATTGCCTGGTAGGAAAGCACAGCAACAAAAAGTACCAACTTGGCGAAGAAGTCAAAGTCGAAATTGCCCGGGCCAATCTCGAGCGAAAACAGCTTGATTTTAAACTGATTGATGATTAGACTTTCTTTCAGACGAAAAATAAGCCCCAACTATTCGAAAAATTGAATATCTTTAGCCCTGTTTAAAAAATCGAAGCAAAATGGTCATGAATAGTCATAACGGCGCGAATAAGCGAGATGCCAACCGCGAAAACATTTTGAAGATTGCTCAGGAAATCTTCAGCAAATATGGTTATAAAAAAACAACGCTCGACGATATCGCCAACGCTGTTCGTAAAGGAAAAAGTTCATTGTACTACTATTTCGACAGCAAAGAAGATTTATTTCAGGCTGTGATTATGAAAGAAGTGGATGTGTTGCGCCGCGAACTGGAAAAAGTGGTCCTTCGGAACACCGACCCGGTTGAAAAATTGCGCGAATATATTCTCACGAAACTCACCACTTACCGTGGGCTGGCCAACTTTTACCATGCGCTTGAGAATGATGTAACGGCCATTGAGTTTATCGATAACATCAAAGACAAATACGACCAGGAAGAAATCCGGATGATTAAGCGGATTTTGATTGAAGGCGTCCGGAAAAATGAGTTTGAGATTTACGATTTCACCTTAGCGGCCATTGGAATTACAACAGCCATTAAAGGATTGGAAATGCCGATGTCGGCGGGTAATTACGGAGCAGTCAACTTGGAAAAAGGTGTTGATAATATCCTGAAAATTCTCTGCTACGGCATCATGAAACGCTAAGTCAGATCCGAAGAAATACTTCGAACTGGGTACCAGGCGGCAAAAAAGCCAATGCAAAGAACAATCAAAAAGGTTGCTGATACATCAATCAGCTGCAAATCGACCGGATAAGCCGACAAGGCAAATGAGCCGTCGCCGGGCAGTTTTAGAAGCTCGAAACGGGTTTGTGCCCACACCAGTGCAACCCCCAAAACTAAACCGCCAATCGCCCCGGAAAACGAAACCAGCCAGCCTTGGAAAAGAAAAATCTGTCGAACCAGTTTTTTATTGGCTCCCATGCTTCCGAGTATTTTAATGTCGTCTTTTTTGTCGATAATAATCATGGTGAGCGATCCCAGCAGGTTGAAGGAGGCAATGACCAGAATAAAGCTCAGAATGAGGAAGCTGGACCATTTCTCCGAACGCATCACCCGGTACAAAAATTCGTGCTGCTCATAACGGTTCTGAACAAGGAATTGCTCACCCAATAGTTGCTGAACACTGGCTTTTACCCGCGACACATCAGCCTGGTTATTTACTTTCAACTCCAACGAAGTCAGCTGCCCTTCCAGCTCAAAAAGCGAGCGGGCAAAATCCAACGGAACCACAATATACTTGCTGTCGATTTCCTGTTCAACAGAAAAAGAACCCGCCGGGAACACATACCCACGATTCAACGACTGGTCGATATTGATCGTGCTTTTAAAATCCCGTCGGGGAACATTTACATAGATTGGGCTCACAAACGACAAGCCAACGGACAATTCATACCGCACGCCTTCACCGATGACCGCATAGTTTTGCGACCCCTTTTTCAGAAAGAATTCCCCATCGACAATCACCGAGTCTAAGCCCGAGAACGTGGCATAATCGGTAGCCACGCCTTTTACGACCGCATATTTCAATCGGCCCTCGTAGCTCAATAAGGCGTTCTCCTCCACCACTTCAGCATAACTGACGACACCCGCCAATTGCTTGACGGATTCAAAATCAGCATCATCCGGCGAAAAGCTCTTCCCTTGGGCAGCCGTTATTTTTAAATCAGGATCGAAATTGGAAAGCATGCCCTCAATAAACGAGTCAATCCCGTTAAAGGCAGAAAGGACAACAACCAGCGCCATGGTACCAATCGCTACACCAACCACCGAAATGGCCGAAATCAGGTTGACAATGTTGGCTGACTTCCGCGATACCAAGTAACGGTGTGCTATGTAGAAGGCGAGTTTCAACTATTTATAGGCTTTAACAATCAATCCGGTTCCGGAGGTGTGCGTATTGCTGACATCCAGGTAATTCAACACCGCACAAATTGGGAAGATCAGCAAGTAATAAAAAGGCAGCAATATAAAAAACAGTTTGCTTGCCCCCAGCATTAAAATGGGGTATTTCATCGATAATCTCCAGGAAATCTTCCCCGGAGCACCATAGGAGTAGCGTGCTTCCACCCGGCTAAATCCAGCCGCTTTCAGCTTGGCTTCAATTTCACCAATGTTGTAACCGTCGCGGACATGCTCGTCAATAAAGCCATGCACACCGTCGGCCTCGTGGTCATGCACATCGGAACCACCCTGATCTGAAGGGGTTGAAATCAACAGCACGGCTCCTTTTTTCATCGAACCATAGAAGTTCTCAAACACCTTGGTATCTTCTTCAATGTGTTCCATCACATCAACGGAAAGCACCAAATCGTAGGTTTCCGGGTAGGTGTATTTGGTCAGATCGGCATATTGAAAGTTCACTTGGGCGGACTGACCTATTAGCTCGAAAAATTGGTTGCAGTCGGCAATTTGCTCGGGTTTAATATCGGCCGCCACAATTTTTGATCCCGGGAAAAGTTTGGACATCCGGTAAGTGTATTGGCCAAAACCAGAGCCGGCATCCAAAATTACGGGTTTGCTCAAGCCATTCTTTTTCAGCTTTCGCAACTCTTTGCGGATATGCCACGAACGTAGCAACAGCCAATCGAGCAGGCGATAAAATATTTTTCTCAAAAAAGGATGCCGGTTAAACACCGTTCCCAAATAACGCTTAATCGGATCGTACTGCATGCTTACTGGTTTAAGAGGCGGTCAATATTGTCAATATAATCAAGGCTATCGTCAATGTAAAACTCCAGTCCGGGAATCACACGTAACTGCTTGCCTACCCGGCGTCCCAGTATGCCTCGAATTTTCGGGTTGGCGATCCGGATCTGCTTCAGCACTTCCTTGCGATCTTCGGTTGGGAAAATACTAACGTATGATTTTGCCAAAGCCAGATCGGGTGTCACCCGTACAGTGGTTACACTGATCAATTTACCCATAAACAGGGTTCGACTTTCTTTCTGAAAAATATCAGCCAGTTCTTTTTGCAGCAGCCGGCTTATTTTTTGTTGACGTGTTGATTCCATGTGAATTGAATTTCCGGCAAAGTTACCAAAAATCCAATAGCCTGAGGGCATGCCATCAAACGAATTCGGCGCTAAGGTTCCAAATTATAAGTTCCAAGTTTCAAATTCTACCAGTGGTTGGATCCTTGTAGCTTGAGGCTTTCTGCCTAGAGGAGACTGCTCACTATTACTGCCTACTTTATTTTTTTTAACGTCCAAAGGTTTTTTGAACGCTTTGGGGTTTGCTAAACACGGTAGCTATTTCTCTTCAACTTAAGCTGAAAGCTCCGGCTCCTTTCTCCTCTCATAAACAATCTGCTTTATCTGTGGCATATGGGTCTCAATTCTTTTTTGACGAGTTGAAGCATGCGAATAGCGTTATTGCGAAGGAGGAGGAGTGCAACAGAGCCTTCAAAGTAATCTGCCTGCAATGATGTGCACACCCACTTACAGCGACGGTACAAAAAAAAATCACCGGGTAACCGAACAGTTCCCGGTGATTAAAGGTAGGACATCGGTCCAGCAGGTTAGTGTAGCTTTAGTGTTTTTCGTCCGATGACAAGCTCCCGGCGTTTATTCGGGTGCCGGACAATCATCCTGGTAAGTCTTTGAAAAACCACCGCCTCTCTGGGCGGCGGCTGTATTAATTACTAGCGAACGTGACAAAGCCCCTGGCTTTGCAATATCATTTAAGTGAATGTTCCTGATGAAAGTTTTTTATTCCTGTTCGCATTTGGGGTATTAATTTCCATAAAGGGTTATTTCGGCAATACTGGTATGGTACGACCGGTTGCTGTCGGGTAGAAGCAGTTTCAGGTAGCGGCCCTGAGTGGTAGCATCTGGTTCTGGAATATCGATCGTCAGTTGATCGCCCGGGCCGAAAACCCCTTCGGCAAGTTTAGCCCACGAACTGGCCTCCGGGTCCGGGTCATCGCCCACGAAGTACTGAATGGTCTTGGCATCGGTACTTCCCGGCCGGCGCCAGGTATCGATCCGGCAGATCTTTTTTGCCGATGTGAGGTCGATGATCACCCAGTGAGGCAACGAAGAGCCTCCGTCGCTGTACTGCGAGTGCCACCAGGTATTCAGGTCGCCGTCGAGCAGGGCGGTCGCGCCACCGCCGTCGCCCGCTTCCTGGTCAGAGTAGTCGGCAACGGACCAATCCGACTTATTATACTGGTAAATCGCCGGGAACGGGGTTTCATATTCCGTCCAGTCAACGGCAAAGGTGTCAATCGACACCTCTTCAGGAATAAAGAGCGACCGGTATTCAAACCTTGAGCCGGTTTTGGCACCGGGACACAGCACCGCATGTTCACCGGCAGGCATCCATACAACCGCTTGTTCCCCTTCGTTCGTCTCGTAGCGTATTTCATTGCCAACAAGGTTTTCCGCGGCCGAGTACCAGCTAATTTCGCCTCCGGCATCAGAAATGGAAACCGCTTTTATTCTCCGGTGCAACAGCGAGCTTTGAAAGATAGCCCCGTAGGCCGTACCGATGCCGGTGGTCGAGAGCGAGGTATGGGCATATTGATCAACCGTATGCACACGGAACGTGTATGATTTTTCCGCCATGCCCGGCAGGATCACATCCGTGCTGTCAAGTCCGGTGCCAGGCGTAACAGGTACGACAAGCGAATCCTGCTCGTCATTCCAGTGCAGCCTGACCGATTTGACGTTGGGTGAATTATACAGCCAGAAGCGGAACAGGATCCGTTCCTTTCCGGCGATAAAAGCAACCGAATCGGCTTTTGGGGCATAAATAATCTCGCCCCCTTCAATGTATTCTTCATGCACATCCATAAAGTCCTCACAACCCACCAAAAAGGATAGTGCTGTTATTAGAAGGAGTATAATACAATCTGTTCTTTTCATATTTCAATCGTTAATTGTTAAGTGTAAATAATTTGTTCCCGCTCTCCCTTCTCCCTTCTCCCTTTCCCCCATCTCCTTCTTATTCATCGACCACCTCCCCGTAAAAGCTTACCTCGGCCGGGTGGGTAAAGGTTGAACCGCCCCAGGTGTCCAGCACCCGGATCCGGATATAACGGAGCGGAGCCTGTTCCAGGCCGAAGGCAAACTCATGTCCGGCTTTCAGTGCGGCAACATCTTCGTCGGTATTGGTGCCCACCGGCGAACCCGAAGGTTTAATGATCGTACAGTGCATAATCTTTACCCAGTCGCTCCAGTCGCCATCCTGCGACGGACGTTGGTCGCTTCCGTATACTTCGAAGTTTTTGGGGTTTCCCCACGCGTACACCTGGTTGTCGCGCTGAAACATGACCAGCCGGCTCAGCTTGGCGGTAACCCCCAGATCAATGGTAAATGCGGCTGGCAGGGAAGAGTTGGCCGAGTGCCCGTAGTTGGTCGGATCATCGTCAATCAGGTACGAATCCATTCCCTCCCAGTTGGTAAAGCTGGCGTCGCTTCCCAGTTTCATCACCGACATGTTCCGTTTGTTCAGCTTTTCTTCGAATAGCGGAAGAATGGTTTTGCCGGGAGGATAAATCGTATCCGAAACATTTCCCCAATTATCGCTGATAATCGTGGCAAAGACGCGTGGTTCCGGCTCGTATCCCCGGAGCGCCTGCTGCATGGTGTCGGCCTCGGAGCTGATGATCTTCATGGTCTTCAGCATATGGGTCGAATCCTGCGCCATAAATTCAAAGGTCAGGGGCGCCCCGTCCGGGTTTCGCCAACTATACTGCGCCCCGCCAAACGCGCTGATGATCTCCATGGTTGTGGTCACTTTGTTTAGCGACGACTCCAGCGGGGTAAAGCTTACCTCTACGGGGTCGGACATTTCCTGTGCCCGGTTCACGACAAAAACTTTCGCTGTATGCTCAAGCACATCGTTATACCCGGCAATCTCCAGCTTGTTCTCATAAAACGAACTGGTTGCCTCGTAAGTCTTCCCGGTCGAAAGGGTATAAACGGCCTTCACGCCTAATATATCCTCCGCCTCAGGAATCCGGTAGGTGATCGTCGCCCCGCCTGGGGCCGGTTCTGTTTCAATGTCCGTCACCACGCCCGGTTTGCCCAGGCTTCCGGTGATCGGCTCCAGCTGCTTCTCCTCGCATCCGCTGACCAATGCCAGCAAAACGATCAGCACATAAATGGTTGTCTTCATATTTGTCAATGTTTTGAGTTTCAAATTCCAAGTTTCAAGTTCCAAGTTCGGGTTGCGGTGTTTACTCCGGCTTTTGACGGATTCGGGTTGAGAGGATCCAGCATCCATTCTCCCTTCTCCGTTCTCCAGCTTGTCCCCCTACCACCCCGGGTTTTGCACCAGTTGTGGATTCTTGATCAGGTCACTTTCGGGGATCGGGGCGAAGTAATCCCTAAAGGAGAACGACTGCGTATAGAGCGTCGTAACGGTGTAGTAGTCGTTCACATCGGTTTTGGAAACATCCCAGCCCCGGATCAGGCGGTTCTGTTCTTTCAGTGCCGTTTTCCAGCGGTGACTGTCCCAGTAATAAACCCCTTCGCAGGCCAGCTCAATGGCCCGTTCACGATGAATGATCTCGCGCATGCCCGCTTTGGTCAGCGGCTTATCGGGGTTAATGGAATGTTGCCTCCAGCTTTCCACCACGCCGGGTAGCCCAGCGCGTTCGCGGACCATGTCAATGTATTGGTACACCTCGGCATCGGGCGTTTCTTTCATCTCGTTCAACGCTTCGGCACAAAACAGGAGCAGGTCGGCAAACCGCATATCCGGGAAGGGATAATCTTCGTAGGTCACCGAGTTGGCATCGCGAAAGGTGGAATTGATGGATACCAGCTTCTTGGGCCAATACCCGGTCGCGTTGTAGTCGCCGGGGTTAAATACCGACGAGTATTCCCCAAATCGGTTCTTCGGGTACAGGCAATCCGCATCGTTGTCCGGCTCGTTCTTGTAGGAGTTGCCGTACCACTTGCCGCGGTCGAAACCCAGGGTGGAGTAGTAGCGTGGTTCCCGGTCAAAGTTCAGTGCGGCGGTCTGTTCCCCTTTCTGAATGTAGAACCGGTGCGCATCGTCCCCCGTGCGAAGCGAATAGCGGTTGGTATAGTCATAGGCCGGATCTTCGTCGATGGGCACGCCGTTTTTGGAATAGAACTTCTCCACCGTAGCCAGCGAAACGCTCATCTTGCCGGTTGTTGATGAGGAAGTGCCTTGTTCCAGCCGCGGGAAACAGGGACTTTGCAGGCCCGAATTCACTGGGTAGGACGAGTTTCCCCAAACGATCTCCTGGTTCCAGCGCGCGCTCACCGAACTGCGGAGCATATTCACGATCCGGGTCGAGTCGGACATTGGCTTGGCTGTCACATAGTCACCCGTCTGGTACAGGCGGATGCCACTTTGGTTGCACTGGTCAATCGCTTCCAGGCAGGCCGTGGCCGCCTTCTCCCAACGTGACGCATCGTAGGTCTGGTTAAAAAAGGGTTCCCCCTCATGGTCCACGAAACTGTTGTAATCGGTGTTCCCGTTAAAGAGCGGGCTGGCGTGGTACATCAGCACTTTGGCTTTCAGCATGTAGGCGGCGGCCCGGGTAAAGCGCCCCAGCTCTGTGGTGCGGTTCTCAATAATTTTCGGGAGCGCCTCACCCGCGATCACCTCATCAAGCAGTTCAAGCACGTAGGCGAACGAATCATCCACCTTCTCTCGGTAAACCCGGACTCCCTGGGTTGATTCATTGATTTCGGTGTTGTCCTTCAGCGGATAGATCGGCCCGTAATAGGCGAGCAGGTAAAAATGCATGTACGCCTTGATCATCTTTACCTCGGCGATCATCCGGTTCTTTTCATATTCTTCCAGGTCGTTCACGTTGCCGATGTTGTCCAGGAAGGTGTTGCATTCGCGGATACCGCCATACAAGGTCCGGATCATGGTGCCAGTGCCAGCCCAGTAATTGATCAGCGCCTGAGTAGGACTGTCCAGCCCCAGGCCGTACTTCATTCCCGGAGAGTTGTCATCTTTGTTAAAGACTATTTCGAGCGCCCCAAAAATGGCGGGGTTTTCATTCCACCCGGCGGACTTGGGCATGCCCCAGTAGCAAGTGCCCAGGTACTTCTCCGCCGTGTAACGGTCGGAAAACGCGTGACTAAGTGTTGCTACATTGTCCGGCACCACATCCAGGTACTCGCACCCTGCAAACATTGCCACTGCTACGGCTATTAAAAGTAGTTTGTTAATTTTATTCATCTCATTTAATCTTTGTCTGTTCTTATTCCTTATTAGTCATTCATTAGTTATTGGTCATTGGTTGTCGCGAACAACTGTCCACTGCGCCTGATCACTGTGACTGTCAACTCCCTTCTCCTTCCTCCCGTCTCCGTTCTCCCTCACAACCCTAATCTCACCACAGATTTTCACAGATAACACAGATTAATGATGCTCGCTACGCTCCGCTAAGTTTGAACTGCAATCCGTATTCGTCAAAAGCCGGAGTAAACACCGCACGCCGCAACTCCCAACTGCGACTGCAACCCCCGACCCGCAACTCAAATCCCAATATTCACCCCCACGTTAAACACCCGTTGTACCGGGTACCCCAGTCCATTACCTGCCATCTCCGGGTCCCACAGTTTAAAGCGGCTAAAGCAAAGCAGGTTGGTCCCGCTCACATACAGTCGCAGGTTTTGCAGGTGGAGCTTTCTGGTCAGCGTTTTCGGGAAGGTGTAGCCCAGTTCTGCCGATTTCAGGCGCAGGAAGGTCGCATCCTGCATAAACCAGGTGCTCTGCTGGTTATTGTTGTCCACCGTATTGTTCGACAGGCGGGGCCACAGCGCATACGGGTCGCGGTTGTCTTCCGACCAATAGTTGTCGGCAAACACCTGCAAAATGGCATTGTGGCCGGTCAAACCATCGTCGCCGTTCCCATCCAGGAAAGGGGTAACCTTCCCCAGGTCGAGCCAGAACGACTGCCGGGCCGATCCCTGGAAGAAAAAGGATGCGTCGAGGCCTTTGTAGCCGACCGATAATCCGAACCCGTAATTGATCTCGGGGGTTGTTGGAAAGCCGAGGGGAACCTTGTCCAGTTCCGAGATCTTGCCATCGCCGTTCACGTCGCGGTACTTGATGTCGCCTGCCATATAGTCCCCAAACTGGGTGGGTGAGTTGGCTACTTCCGCGTCATCAATAAACAGCCGTTCGGCAATGTAGCCCCAGGATTGTGAAAGCGGTTGCCTGATCCTGGAAAGCCAGGGCGTTGCTGAATAATCCGGTTCTTCCCACTTTTTGGCTTCGCTGGTGGCATAGGTAAACGTACCACGCCCGGTCATCCACAGGTCCTTGTTGAAACTCTTTTCGTAGTTCAGCTCAAGGTCCACCCCTTTCCCCACGGCTTCGCCCAGGTTGGCCTTTACCGCCGGAATGACACCCATGGTGGCTGGGATCACCCGGTCGAGCAGGATGTTTTCGCGCCGTTCATGAAACAGGTCGATATTGGCCGAAAGTCCATTCTTTAGCACAATCTCGGCGCCCAAATTCGCTTTGTAGGCCGTTTCCCATCCAATCCGGTCGTTGGCGTAGCGCGAAATCTCAATGCCTCCCGGGTTGTAGTTCATCTGCGTACCCCAGTTCACGTTTCGTTCCGCATCCAGGTTCACCTGCGATAGGTAATAGAACCGGTCGTTGTCGCTTCCAATGGCGTCGTTCCCCACCAGACCGTAGGTTGCTTTTAGCTTAAATTGGCTGATCGTATGGCTCAGTGGCTCAAAAAACGGTTCGTTCGAGAGCATCCAGGCCACACCCACCGACGGGAAGAAACCCCAGCGGTTGTTTTCCGAGAAACGCTCCGAGCCGTTGTACCCAAAGTTGAACTCTCCAAAGTAGCGGGTGGCATAGTTATAGGCCAAACGGCCCGATACACCCATATTCCGGTTCGGGAGCGAAAGCTGCAAGTTGTCCGAAATGCCCGTCTTTTCCTGCCGCATGGTATAAACCAGCAGCCCGTTCAGGCTGTGTTCCTCCCCAAACTGCCGGTTGTACTCGGCAGCCGCTTCCAGGTAAAAGGTGGTGTTGATGTACCGCCCGCCCGGATCATAACCGAGGTACTCGGTCCCGCTCTCCGGGTTGAGCCGTTTCAGTTGGTACGAATTGGTTCCCAGGTCGTACGAGGCCAGGTTATAAAAGAAGGGATTGTAATTCCGGTTGACGGTGTATTCCGAATAGCGGTTCATGTTCACCAGCGCGCGCGCCGTGAGGCCCCTGGCTACCCGTTCCAGATCCTGCTTCACCTCAAACTGCGAAAGGGTCATGTTCTTGCTGTAATCGCGGTAGCCCTTCAGCGATTCGGCATAGGGGTTAATATAGTTCGCGTCGCCATAGTTCCCGAAAAGGATGTGCTTGGCATAGGCAAACTGCTCGTCCGGCTCATAATAGGGCTTAAACAGCACCGGGTTGGCTTGTATCACCTTGTTGTACATGGCCGTGCCCCCGTCCATGGGGCCGGTATACTCGTCAAAGGTGGTGCTTAAGCGGATAATGAGTTCGGTCGTTTGGGTAACATTGATGTTTACGTTTGAGCGAATCGCGTACTTTTTCAGGTCAATGTTTGAGTTGAAATTGTTGCGCTTGTCCACCTTCATGTTCCCGTTGTCCTGCGACACATTGGCCGCCACGTAATAACGCGCCACCTTCCCGCCGCCGCTGATGCTTAAATTGACACGCTGGTTGCTGATCGTATTGCGGAACATGGTCTCATACCAGTCGGTTGCCGGAAAAATATCGGGGTACAGGCCTTTTTCTGTCATCGTAATTTTTTCCTGGCTGTAGAGCGACAGCCCCAGCGGGTCGCGGGTCTTAATGGCTTTGTTGTGCATACGCATAAACGTCACCGGCCCTGCTATGTCAACCTGCTTGGTCGGGCTCGAAAAAGAGTTCTCCACCCGTACGTTCACCTGCACCTTGCCCTCTTTCCCTTCCTTGGTGGTTACCGCAATCACGCCGTTCGCCCCGCGCGCGCCATACAGGGCCGTGGCCGTGGCATCTTTCATAATCGAGAAGCTGGCAATATCATCGGTGTTCAGGCGGGCCAGGTCGTCGGTACTTAGCTCCACGCCATCGATCAGGATCAGCGGGTCCTTTTTGGCGTCGGCGCCAAAGGTAGTAATGCCCCGGATAAAGAAGCTGGCGTTATCCTCGCCCGGCTCGCCGCTGCGCTGGTACGAGATCAGCCCCGACACCCGGCCGGCAAAGGCCGTGGTGAGGTTACTGCTGGGCACCTTCAGTTCATCGGGCTGAATGGTGGTAATCGAGGCCAGCACGCTCTCTTTCTTTTGTTTACCGAAAGCCACAATGGTCACATCGTCCAGTTCTTCCGATGTGGCCTTCAGGTTCACATCAATCACCCGCTGGTTGCCCACGGTAACAGTCTGGCTTTCCATGCCAATAAAGGAAAATACCAGCCGGTCGGTGGGATTGGCCTCTAGGGTGTACGTTCCGTCGGTGTCGGTAATCACCCCGCGGGTGGTGCCCGAAACCACTATGGTCACCCCGGGTAGGGGCGACAGGCTGCCGTCGCCGGCATCGCCATTTACCGTCCCGCTAACTTTTACCTGCCCCCACACCGGGGCCGACATGAAAAGCAGCAGGGCGAAAACCAGGTAAATACGCATTCGTTTTTTTCGCGTTTTCTTCATTTTTCAATTGATTTTAGTTTGGTAATTAATTATTGATTAGCTCATTGGAAAAAGGCATTGCAATCCAGACTGCACGCCAAGACGCAAAGAGTTTGTTATCAGATAGGTGTCTTCGCGCCTTCTCCCCTCTCTCACCCTCACACCCTCGTGTCCTCGTGCCTTCGCGTTTAAACTCACAGGACCGGTCCGGAGAAGGCATAGCAAGCCCATGAAGCAGAAAATTGGTTTCATACTTTTAGAATTTTTTTAGATTGATTGGATTAGTGTTTCCCAAAACGGGATGTCCGAACCACGGCAACGATCCTCGTTCAACTTTATGGAACTCCGTGTAAAACTCCGTGTGCCTCCGTGGTTCAGTTATTTTTGTTTAACCACAGAGTTGTACAGAGAATTAGTACAGAGTAACGCAGCGGTTTTGAACACCCTTTTTACAGACGGGGATTGTTCCTATGGCCCCCGTTTTCAGGGAGCCCGTTGGGGAATGGAATAGAGGCGCGTTAGGTGTGGCATGACAATCATGTTCTTAAACATTCAAAAAACTTCTACTAATTAACAGGTTGCAATATTTGTATTTAACAACAAGGGCTTGTATCGTACAATTTTGAAGGAGTATTTTACACTGACTGAGTTCAATTACCTGAAATAATTCGTAAAAAAACCTGAATGACGAGGCGATCTTCAATATTATTGCTAATAGCTATCACGAGAATTCATCTGCCGTAAACTACCAATGTAATTTCAATTCGATCGATAAAGTCATAGAACTTTATGAACGATTATTAACTGCCGAAAAGGAAAAAGTGGCGATGATGGAGAGAAAAAAGTAAGAAATGATTGAGCGGTTATTGGAGAAGAAAGGATAAAAAAAACACAGCTATAAATCTCGATCGAGATAACCCATGGAACAAGGTGAAATAGTTATTTATAAAACCAGCGATGAATTTGATTTCCAAATTAAAACAAATTTGCCGCCTCATGAAGGTGTTTTCTACGACGGACAAATATTCGATGCCCATCTTTTTGTTTCAAACCTGGCTAATTTGAAAAAAGCATCGTACAATAAACAGAATGACTAAAAAGAATTTTAAATGGATAGTTAGAATTTTATTGTTCTTGGGAACAATAATCTCTATGTATTTTGTTCCGTGGCCTATAATGGCATTATGTTGGCTATGACAACGATTTAAAGACAGACGACAATGGTGTAATGTTAGCTACAGCAGAAGATTTAGGTAAATTTATAAGAGCTTTAAATGATGGCTCTGTATTTAAAAACAAAGAAGAAGAAATTTATTCCTCAATCTACAAATATGAACACACGGGATTGATTCCAGGTTACCAAACCATTGCCAAATATCACAAGGACATAGATGCAGTAGTCATCCAATTTACGAACATTACAAATTTTGATGGCTACAACTGGAATCTATCTGAAATAATGTATAATCGGATTGTAAAAATAATTAGAAATAAAAACTAGCCACAATAAATTAGGAATATGAGAGGCGTGCAACGCCCAGTCCCGTTGTTTGCCGGGATTGAACTACAATTCGGGGCTCGGGTGTTTTTTCTATGGACTTATCGAAGGTTTCAAAGCTGCCGGACGAACCAGTAGCTTGCCAGCTTTTGGGCATATTCTGATGAGTAAGATAAATTTACTGACGTCACCACGAAATTTTATTGACGTCAATAAAATTATTTGTTGACGTCAACAAATTTATTTACTGACGTCACCAAAAAAAGTCGACAACATCGTAATATTTTCGCACGGCAGCCTGTATGTAAGAAATCGGCCTGGCGCAGTCACAAAATTGCATGAGTTTACTGCGGGTTTAAAAATGGGTTGGCTTTCCGGTTTTTCCGAAAAAGTTTGCCAATGACCTGACTCCCTATGGCACGATGAAGTCCCGGGTATAGATCGACGAAGGATCAGGCCTTGGTTTTTTGGGAATTGACTTAGTGGCTCGTTGATGTTATGCAGTTCTTGTAAATGCCGGATTTTTAGATGCGATTTGGTACTGGCGACACTGACCAGTCAACTCATAATTTGTACATTTACGTGCAATAATTAATGGAGTGGGGTGGCCGGCTCTACTTTACGCTGCCTCCATAAAAAAGATAGAAGATGAAATATAAACACATTATTTTTGACTTGGATGGAACTTTGATTGATACAGAATCAGCAGTATTGATTTCTTTAAGGGAAGCCCTAAAAGAGATTTGTAATAAAGATTATTCACAAGAAGAATTAGACTTTGTACTAGGAATTCCAGGAGAGATAGCACTACAAAAACTTAAGATTAACAATATAGGGTTGGCGAAATCTGTTTGGCAAGATAAATTTAAAAGCCATTACTCAAAAGTACGTTTATTTCCATTTATTGAAGAAATCATTGACAAAATCAAAGAGAAGGGTATCAAAGTAGGTATTATAACATCGAAAACCAGAGAAGAGTATAATGAAGATTTTCTTCCATTTGGTCTAGGAGATAAGATAAATATTTCCTTGTGCATTGACGAATACATAGTTCCAAAGCCATCATCAGAAGGTATGGCTCTTTATTTAAAAAAGTCAGAATTGAAACCACACGAAGCTCTTTATATCGGCGATACAATTTATGATTATCAATGTGCTAATGGGGCAGGTGTTGATTTTGGGTTAGCTGTTTGGGGTTGTAAAAGATTTGATGGAATACAGGCAAATCACTTTTTTAACACCCCCGAAGAAATAATTAACTATTCCCTCTCGATCGACGGATAACAATTCCGGCCTTTTAATCGGTAATAGCCAAAAGGAAACGTGGGTTATGTGGATAATCCGTAGCAAGCTGCCTCCTCAATCCCGATGATTGGTAAGCTCCCGGCCTGCTACAGGTCATAAAAACAGCATGAGTTTACTGCTGTTTTCAATCCGCATGGGAGAGGAGAGGTTCATTGATTTTCTTCACCACGTCTTTAGATGCGCCGTAAATATGTTTGCATTCAAAGTTGGATGCTTTGGGGTCGGCCTGCACCCATTAATCCAAGATATATAATCATCAAAAAAAGGACTTTTTAAACAAGCGAGCTTTATAAAAATATACGTAGTAGTTCCTCTGGGTGTGTTTCTTCAGCGATTTAGGAAGAGCATGGTATAATCTGCCCATTCCAGAGCTAAGAATGAAGAAAAAAACAATTTGGGAAGTCCCGGCAATTCTTGCCCTTCAAAACCGTTTATTTATAAATTTAACTTAAGGTCAGGGTGAAATGGATAGAAGCGAACTCAACATGTTAGTAGTGATTCTTGCCTTTGGGTCGTTGATTTTATTGTCTTTTTTAACGATCAGCAATCCTTTGAAAATAAACAAAAGGGCCAACATCTGGTTTGGAGTGTGCTTGTTGGTGTGGTCAACATTTTGGACCGAAGAAGTGGTTTTCCTTGCTTTCCATGCTGAGGTGGGCAGATGGGCTGTCATCCTGATCCGTTTTATTCAGTGCCTTTTGCCGATCATCATTTACTATAGCACCGTGTTCTTTACCAATCCCAACTACCGGTTCCGTAAAATCGATTCTGTTTATCTGGTTTTGCCGGCTATATTCCTGGCTTTATTAATCGTCAACTCTTACATCGAAGAAAAAACTTTTGTATTCAATTTTTTACTTGCACTTATCATTCTTGTCCAGTTATACTATTTTGTCTACAAGTCATATATAAGAATAAAGAAACACCAGCGAAAGCTGATGCTTTTTGCATCCAATACCTCGGGGATCAACCTGAAGTGGTTGGAATATATCATCCTGTTAATCCTATTGACGGGCATCCTCAGCGGGGTTTACAATCTGTTCACGGGACTGGCCATGCCCAATACGTTTATGAATACAGTTTTTCTTGTTGTGGTCTATAGCATTGGCTATTACACCTTGAGACAGAAAGAGATTTTCCCAGCAGAAGGGAAACAGCGCGATGAAATCATTTCAATGCAAGAAGAAGTTGATTCGCCCCCGGAATTAAAACGAAAAATCCTGTCCGATGAAGAACTGGACCTTCTGAAATTGCAGCTTATCGAACTGATGCAGGTACAGAAACCTTACCTCGACAGCGAACTGAACTTGGTCAAACTGTCTTCACTGATGGATATATCTTCTCATCAGTTGTCTTATGTGATCAATACCGGCTTTAATGAGAACTTCTTCCGGTTCATCAATGGGTACCGGATTGAAAAAGCAAAAGAATTGCTTCTTCAGGAAGAAATGCACAGACTCTCAATTTTAGGAATAGCCTTTGAATCAGGCTTTAATTCTAAAACGTCATTCAACACTACCTTCAAGAAATTTACAGGCCAAACACCTTCCGAATTCAAGGAAATGCGTTCAGGTTTATAAACACGAACGCTCAGATGTTTGTAAAGCTTTACAAATGAATACATCTTGCTTGTCAGCCTTTAGGTGTCCGCATTCATAAACACGAACTTTTCACGTCCGGTTGCTCCAGACCTTTGCAAGGTACAAATCCGAAAAGTCATGAAAAGTAATATTGAGAAGCAATTTGCCGTCGTTACCGGAGCTAGTCAGGGACTGGGGAAAGCATTTGCCATTGAGCTGGGCCGGAGGAAGATTGACCTGATCCTGGTTAGCTTGCCCTGCCAGCAACTGGAACAACTTGCAGGTAAAATCTCCGCTGAATTTCAGGTTGAAGTTCATTTTTTTGAAACTGATCTATCAAAACATGATAACACCTTGGAGTTGGCCAAACGGATCAACGAAAGATTTCAAGTATTTATCTTGATCAACAATGCTGGGCTTGGGGGCAGCCAACGGTTCACCGACGTTAGTTCCCGTCAGATCTTCAATATTCTGCAGGTGAATGTGGTTGCCACTTCTATTTTGACCCATCAATTGCTACCCAACCTGATGAACCAGCAGCATGCTTATATTCTTAATGTATCGAGCATGGCAGCATTTTCTCCGGTAGGGTACAAAACAGTTTACCCGGCCTCCAAATCGTTTGTACATTCTTTCTCCCGTGGGCTTTGCGAAGAATTAAAAAATACGAATGTTTTTGTGAGTGTCGTAAACCCGGGAGCGATGAAAACCAATGCCGAGGTGACCAGGCGCATCGAGAAACAAGGAATTTTAGGACGGCTAACGTTGCTGGATCCCGAGAAAGTGGCCCGTTACTGCATCAGGCAGTTGTTTTGCAAAGACAGCGTTATTATGGTAAACCCTTTAAGCTGGGCGCTTCTGCAAATACTCCCGGTATGGATCAAACTTCCCCTGATGACCAAGGCTATCAGAAGGGAGATTGAACATGGGGGATCGCGTGAACGAGGCTGTGTTTCCTCCCAGGGAGTTGACCGAATCGGGTAAGTTCTTTAATCAGAAAAAACAAAAATGAAAACGGTATTTTTAACAGGGATAAACGGTTTGTTGGGAACTAATCTTGCCGCTGAATTGCTGAACAGGGGATTCTATGTAAAAGGACTAATCAGGAACCGGCTTAAATACCAAGGGCCTATGCACCAAAACTTGGAACTGATTGAAGGTGAACTTCTGGATAATTTGCAGTCTTATTGCACTGGCTGTGACTTTCTCGTCCATGCTGCTGCCGAAACACGCCAAAACCTGTTGCAGTATTCGGCTTATCAGGAGATTAACATTGAGACCGCCGTCCATCTTTTTCAAACGGCCATGCAATGTGGGGTAAATAAATTTGTATTCGTCAGTACGGCCAACACGCTGGGCTATGGTTCCTCCGAAAGTCCAGGGACCGAACAGGGAGAAATGAAGTTTCCGTTTAGCGCTTCATTTTATGCCCGGAGCAAAAAGGAAGCAGAAACTTATCTGCAAAAACACACGAACAAGCCGGAGGTAGTATTGATCCACCCTTGTTTTATGCTGGGCGCTTTTGATACCAAACCCGGTTCCGGCAAAATCATTCTGATGGCATGGAAAAAGAAGCTGGTTTTCTATCCTCCTGGAGGGAAAAACTTTGTTCATGTACGCGATGTTGCCGAGGGAATTATCCGGAGCTTTGAAAACGGACGGAATGGCGAAAAGTATCTGCTGGCAGGCGAAAATCTTTCCTACTTTGAGTTTTTTCAGAAATTGAACCGCACATTAAACCAGCAAACGTTGCTAATAAGAATTCCCCGCCGCATTTTGCGGGTCCTTGGCTATTGGGGAGACTTGCTCCGCTTTTTTAGGATAGAAACAAATTTGTGCTCGGTAAATATGGAAGCTTTATGTGTCAATAATTTCTATTCAAACGAAAAATCGGTTTCGGAATTGGGAATGGCCTACCGGCCGGTGGAAGAAGCCATTCACGAAGCCATCCATTATTTTGAGCAGAGGGTCTCAGGGAAATAAAACAGCCCTGAGTTTAATCATTATTCGTAACCAATCAGTGTCAAAAACAGAAAATCTTGCTGCTGTTAACAATTGTTTGTGTACGTTGTGAATAACTTCCTTTTTTCATGAGTTTTATGGCTTTGAGGTTTCGTTATTTGCTGTGGCGATTTGTGCTTAGTTAAATAAACGAATATCAGGAGCTGTACAATACAATTGCCATACTGGTCCAAAAGGTTGAATCCCTGACTAAGGAAGTGGAATATTTAAGGGGCCGGTTATCCAAATACGAAACTCCCAAGAATAGCTCTATTCCTCCTTCTAAAGATGATAACCGCCCAAAGCGAACCAGTTTACGGGAAAAGACAGGTCGTAAGCCAGGAGGCCAATTAAACGTATGCAGGAATTTTTTAATGATGTTTTATTACCGATACTTCTATCAAAAATGGACAGAGTGTATTGTCCTCTCTGCAAATTATAGCCAACTTGAAGACTGATTAGTAACAAAAAGCTTTATTTAATACAATTTGACTTGCTGGGTTAAACAAATTCTGTCCCTTTAACCATCTTCACATCGCTTACAAATTGACGAATTTGCTGTTCATCTTCCTTTTTACAAATCAGTAAGGTGTTATCTGACTCGACCACGATGTAGCCGTTCAGTCCCTGCAACACCACGGTCTTGTAAGGAGGCATGTTCACGATGCAATTTTCGGTTTGATAGGTAAACACATCACCTCCCTTAATTGAATTATTGAATTCATCTTTTGAACTATTCTCATACAACGATCCCCAGGTTCCCATGTCACTCCAGCCAAAATCAGCGCAAAGTACATGAACGTTTTCAGCCTTTTCCATAATCCCATAGTCCAGCGAAATATTTTGACATTCAGAATAGGTCTTGTTGATGAAATGCACTTCATCGTTGGTTCCATAAAGCTTTTCCCCTTTTCGGAATAAACTGGAAACACTATCCAAATACTGATCAAAAGCCGTCAGAATACTTTTCAGCGACCAGATAAAAATCCCTGAATTCCAGAAAAATTCCCCACTCGACATAAAGATTTCAGCCATTTTGAGGTCGGGCTTTTCGGTAAAAGTTTTCACCTTAAACAAGTTATCGAAGTCCTTATATTTCGACTTTCCGTTAACCTGAATATAGCCGTAACCTGTTTCGGGCCGGCTGGGAGTAATTCCCAAAGTTATGAGCACATCGTTGTTTGCGGCAAAATCTATCCCTTTTTGAATTTCAGCGATAAACTCATCTCCTTTCAAAATTATATGATCTGATGGGGCAACAATAATGTTGGCTTCGGGGTTGATACTCTTAATTTTATAGCTGGCATAAGCTACACAAGGTGCCGTGTTGCGACGCAAAGGTTCCAATAAAACCTGCTCTTCACTTAATTCCGGCAGTTGCTCTAAAACCAAATCTCTATAATCGACACTGGTAACGACATAAAAATTTTCAGAGGGACAAACTTTTTTAAAGCGGTCGTATGTCATTTGGATGAAGGTACGTCCTGTTCCTAAAATATCTAAGAACTGCTTGGGCATTGAGCTTTTACTCATCGGCCAAAAGCGGCTCCCAATTCCGCCTGCCATTATGATACAAAAATTATTCTTCATTCATTCTATTTTTGAAGTGCGTTATCAAATATACCTATTTTACCTTTAAATTATACACAATAAGCAATTTTAAATTTGTTGTGTTCTCTTCACGCTATTGTGTTTACTTTTGTTATCATTGTTGAAGCAGGTGGAATTTGTTGCGACCAAAAGAGAATCTTTTTTACATGGCTCGTTTCGCACCCAATTATTTTTAACTTTATGCTAAAGTATTGCTATGAATATTTTTTTTCATGTCGGACGCTATTTCTCGTTACTTGCCCGGGCCTTTTCGCGACCGGAAAAGCATCGCATCTATTTTCGAAGGTTGTTTATTGAGATTGAGCAACTCGGTCTGGATTCGGTTGGGATTGTTGCGATTATTTCCATTTTCATGGGTGGTATTATCACCCTGCAAGTGGCTTACAACATGTCCAGCCCATTATTTCCGAGTTACCTCATTGGTCTCGGAAACCGGGACACCCTAATTCTGGAGTTTTCATCCACCATTATGGCGTTAATCATGGCCGGTAAAATCGGGTCGAATATCACCTCGGAAATAGGCAGCATGCGGGTGACCGAACAAATTGATTCGCTCGAAATCATGGGAATCAATTCGGCCAGTTATTTAATTCTGCCTAAAACCTTGGCGGTCGTCTTTATTTTTCCCTTTCTTTTTGTGCTAAGCGTATTTTTTGGGCTAATCGGAGGTTTAATTGTTGGTCCCGCGGTTGGAGCAGTTACAGCGCCCGATTACATTAATGGTATTCAATACCTGTTCACCCCGTACTATGTCACGTTCTCGATGATAAAAACCCTGTTTTTTGGATTTTTGGTGGCGACGGTACCTGCTTATTTTGGCTATTTTGTTGATGGTGGGGCGTTTGAAGTGGGCGCTGCCAGTACGCGGGCAGTCGTCAATACGAACATCTTGATTTTGGTTTTCGATTTGATTTTAACGCAACTCTTATTCTAATGATTACAATTCAAAACATCAGTAAATCGTTTGATGACAACCTGGTATTGAATGATATATCAACCGTATTTGAACCCGGAAAAACCAACCTGATTATTGGACGAAGCGGAAGTGGAAAAACGGTTCTGCTCAAATCAATTGTCGGCTTACACGACGTGGATCAGGGTGATATTTTTTATGATGACCGCAACTTCACCCAAATGAACCACAAGCTTAGAAAGAAGTTGCGGCAGGAAATGGGCATGGTTTTTCAGGGAGGCGCTTTGTTTGATTCATTTTCTGTGGAAGAAAATGTGCGTTTCCCTTTGGACATGTTTACCAGCGCAACCCTCAAGGAAAAGCAGACCCGGGTTGACTTTTGTCTGGATCGAGTCAATATTGCCAAGGCCCATAAGTTATTCCCGGCAGAGATTTCGGGTGGAATGCAAAAGCGGGTGGCTATTGCCCGTGCCATTGTTATGAATCCAAAATATCTGTTTTGTGACGAGCCAAACTCGGGATTGGATCCGGAGACCTCGTTGGTCATTGATGAACTGGTTCATGAATTGACCGTCGATTTCAATATGACCACCGTGATCAACACCCACGATATGAACTCGGTGATGGAGATCGGTGACAATATTCTATTCATCAGCGAGGGTGTGAAAACATGGGAAGGCAACAAGAAGGAAATTCTTCATGCGCAGAATAAAAAACTGCAGGAGTTCGTCTTTGCCAACAAAACCTATCGTCAAATCCGCGATGTAAAAATTGAAAAGGAAAGCTAAAGCCCAAAACCTTATTACGTCTTTATTTAATTACTTTACCCAGCTATCCACAAAACCTAAAGTGCCTTTGCCAGCACTTCTTATCCCCGTGGCGTCATTGTTATAACCGGGATGACCATTTCTTCCAACGAAATACCCCCGTGCTGATAAGTGTCACGGTAATACTGTACGTAATGGTTGTAATTATTCGGATAGGCAAAAAAGTCATCATTTAAAGCAAAAATGAAGCTGGAACTCACGTTTCGCCCGGGCAAATAAGCTTTTTCTGGATTGGTAATCTCAAACACCTGCTTGTGGTTGTAATTTAAGTTACGCCCCAACTTATAGCGCAGGTTGGTATTGGTTTCGCGATCGCCAATCACTTTCAGCGCATTGTCTACCCGAATGGTACCATGATCGGTTGTCAGAATCACCTTCACTTTATTTTCAGCCAGCGATTTTAATAATTCGAATAACGAAGAATGGTTAAACCAGCTTAAAGTGAGCGAACGATAAGCTTTTTCGTCACTGGCCAGCTCTTTCATCATCTCCATTTCGGTGCGGGCATGCGACATGACATCGACGAAGTTAAAGACCATCACCGACAAATCATTTTGCATGATATTTCCCAAGCTCTCGCTCAACTTTTTGCCCGACCGTAAGGTGGTAATTTTCTCAAAGTTTAACCGCTCACTCCTGCCTCGTCGCTTCATTTGGGTCTGCATCAGTTCGCGCTCGTGAATATTTTTGCTTCCTTCGTTGTCATCATCTTCCCAGTATTCCGGATGCAATCGTGCAATCTCCAAAGGCATCAAGCCGGCAAAAATGGCGTTGCGGGCATACATGGTTGCCGTTGGTAAAATGCTACAATACAAATCTTCCTCTTCGGTTAGGTAATACTGATTGAGTACCGAATTCAATACCCGAAATTGATCGTATCGCAAATTGTCGATCACCAAAACCAACACTTTGTGTCCTTTGTCTAGTTGGGGAAAAACTTTAGACTTGAAAATATCGGGCGATAACAAGGGGCGATCTTCTGATCCCTTTTCAAACCAACTGAGGTAATTTGTTTTAATATAGCGGCTAAAGGCTTTGTTGGCTTCTGCTTTTTGCATTTTCAGCACTTCGTCCATGGTGCTGTCTTGCGAAGCGCTGAGCTCAAGCTCCCAAAACACCAGTTTGCGGTAAACCTCAGTCCAGTCTTTCCAGTCGAGGCGCTCATTCAGGCGCATCCCGATTTTGGCAAATTCACTTTGGTAAGCCGAAGTCGTTTTCCGGGTAACCAGTTCTTCCTGTCCAACATTCTTTTTAATGGAGAGCAGAATTTGTTTCGGATTGACTGGTTTTATCAGATAATCAGCCATTTTTGATCCGATCGCTTGATCCATAATATCCTCTTCCTCGCTTTTTGTGATCATCACTACCGGCACATTGGGATTGATCTCCTTGATTTCATCCAGGGTTTGCAATCCTGTCAGTCCCGGCATATTTTCATCCAGAAAAATAATATCGAAATGATTGCCACGAACCAGATCAATCGCATCGGCTCCATTATTAGTGGTTGTTACATCGAAACCTTTCTCTTGTAAAAAGATAATGTGTGCCCGCAGTAAATCAATCTCATCGTCGGTCCAAAGTATACGTATTGTCCTCATGCTTTCTTTTGTTGCTTTAAAATGAAGTATTGCCTATAGGAACAAAAAATATTCCTAAAAGGTATGCTCTTAACAAAGTTTAACGCTACTGACGGTTCAAATAGCTGGCTTTGTAAAGTTCCAGGTATTCGCCAATGTCTTTGGTACGCATCAGAATATTGTAGTTCGCCGGCGAAATCACAAAGTTGCGGTAGTTCAATTCCTTTAGGGGCTGGTAGACCTGCTGATTTTGAACCACACCTCTGAGGTAATTCATACCCGCCTCTTGGTCCTCAATTCCTGAAACTTTTAAAATCAGATTTTCGGCATCAAACTCCAACGCCTCAACAAGCAGATTCACTCCCGGGAATTTTTGTTGATGATGAGTTTCAATCGCTGCTTTAACAGTTTCTCCATCTACCCCGGCTTTTGGGATTAGGAGTATAAAAAACTGTTCTCCTGCCACTTTTGGATTAAACGGACCGTCGTAGGCAGTCTGGGCTTGTTCTGCTTGCGTTTGTGTGGCGGTAGAAGCTGGTTCCGGCTCACTGACAGATGCATTTGATTTTGCAAAATCGCCACTGATATAATAGTCGCGGAAAAACTCAACGTAATCGGCAATGCTACTTTCAGCCAGCATTTTCTTCAGGTTTGCGTCGGTAATAATAAAATTGCGGTAAGTTCGGGTTTCCAAACTTTGATAAAGGCTTCGGTTGGCCACAACTTTGCTAAAATAGCTCATAGCTTCGCGAATATCGCCCATCGATTTGACAACCATCAATTGGTAGTCGCCAAACGGTTGCTGTTCAATGGTCAGGTTCAGATTGGCAAACTGCGAACGGTTGTAGCTTGTAAACGAAGGAATCAGGGCACGGACATCAAATTTTGGATCATTGACTGCGATCACAAAATTCTGAGGCACTTCGGTGTCGCGTGAAAAGAGACCTTCTGTTTCAGCTGCTTTCACCACCACAAATGAACCTCGTTCTTCCAGCTGCTCTTCTTCCGCTCTTACGCGCGCCATCAATTCTTCGGGATCATCCAGTGCATCAGCCGGAAAATCATTGGTGATAAAGCGGCTGTAATTCTTCACAAAATAGTTCAGGTATTCCAGGTAACTGTTGTCCGACAAGATTTCGCGATAGTTGTAGGATGAAGCCACAAAATTGACATACTGCAAATCGCCTAAGGATTGGAATACTTCGCGCTGCCGGATGATGGAGCGGAAATAAATTAAGCTTTGCTGTTTATCAGGCAGCGAACGCACCACCACCAATTGGGTTTCCGGATTCAGGTTTTCGGTTTCAATATCGAAATCCATTCGGGTATAGTGGTCGATATTGTAGTTGGCAATGTCAAATTTCAGGCGGTTCAGGTCGATGTTGGCACCACGCGGAAAGGCAATCACAAAGTAATGCAGCAATTCATCATCGTAAGAGAATTTGCCTCCAAACTCGTCATTGGCAGCCTGATTTTCAGGGAACAATTCGGCATTCTGAATCTGATCGTTCAAATAGCCAATTTCAACCAGCTTCTGATAATCGGCCAGGGTGCTGTCTTCAATTAGCTTCAGCACTTGACGGGCCAAGGGCACCGTTCCACTTTCGGGATAGGCCTGAATATGGTCATTCAGCTTCTGTCCAAACTGGTTTAAGTCGGAATGAACACCTGCTGCGATAGTTTCAATAAATGAAATTTTGGGTAACAACAACGTGTCCGGCTCCAGCTTTTTGATTTGCTGAACAAACTCGCCGGCAGTTTGGTAATTTCCCTGTTGGTAATTGTAAAACGCTTGTTGATACAGGTTATTCACACTGTCTTCGCGGGCTTCCAACTCAATAAAGAAATTTGGATTGACAAGGAATTTGGCGTATTTGCTCTCAGGATAATTCGCAACAATCAGGTTTTTGTAATGGTCAGAACGCGGCTGGTTGCCCACCTTTTGGTGTAAATCCCATAATTCGAAATAGCTGGACAACTGGTAGGTATTCGGATCATATCGTTGCAAAAGTTCTTCATATTGCTGAATGGCACGCTCGTAATTCTCAAATTCTTGCTTGAAAATCCGTCCGGCGTTAAACAGGGCATCGCGGATTTGCTGATGCGATTTAGCCATCGCCTCTTTGGTGAGCGGAACATCCTGCAAATAATAGTCCCGATCCATCGGGTCATCCACGCGTATTTCGCTGCTGTCCATGGCTGCCTCAACCTGTTCCAGCTCTTCCATGTCAAACTGAGAGGCTGCATTTTTGTTGTCGCGCCTCCAGTTATCTTCCAGTTTCCGTTGGCCCCAAATTTGTTGGAATTCAACCTTCCCGTAAGTCACCGTTGTAGGATTGTAGAAATACCATCCACTTCCCTGCTGGCTTTGGGTTAAGCCCGTGTTCGATTGGTTCATCCGAAAAAAATTGCGGTCACTCATCTCTGTATTTGCCAATTGGATTAGCCGCTGCTCCTCTGCCTGTGCATCATTAATCCATCGGGTTACCAAGGCATTCCTATCAGGTTCGCTTAAAGCGGCAATCCGTTGCAAACTATCTTCCCGCACCACAGTGTATAAGTTGTCGGTCAGACGCGTCAGGCTATTATATCGCTCAGCAATTGATTCGTACTTTGGGTAGGTTTTATCAATCACCACCATCGCACTGTCGTAGTAGCTCTGCGCATTCATATAGTGCTTATCCTCGAAAAAAATATCGGCGAGCGTAAGGCAGGACAAGGCACGCTGATACAAATTGACACTGCTGGCTGAGGCTGATTGAATGTAGTGATCAATGGCGGCCTGCTTGTTGCCTTCAGTCATCGCGATGTTTCCGAGAGCGAAATAAATTTGGTCGCGAAACTCGTGATTTTTACTGTCGCGAAGCATTTTACGCAATTCCTTCCTCAGCTTGTCTGCATCTCCTTCACCCGAGAACGATCCAGCGGCATTGATTCGGGCATTGAAAGCCATTTCATAGGGAGGATTCATCTTAGCCACCTCACGAAAAGTTTCGGTTGCCAAATCGTGTTGTCCTGTTTCCTGGTACAACTGGGCTAAAATATACTTGAGGCGAACCTTATTTTTCCGCCAAAATGTTTTATGAATAGCGACCCTCAAATGTGGTATTGCCTCTTCAAAGGCATTTTGTCGCATATGAAAGTCAGTTACTGCCAATGCAAATTCCTCATCATACTTTTGGGGAAAGTTGACACTGGCATCAACACTTTGAATCAGCTCAAGTGCTTCGTTGTAGCGTTCCATTTCGGTGTACGATCGGATCAACCAAATGTAAGCTTCAAACTTGGTGTCCTCTTCGCTGAATTTGCGCACCACATAGCTCATATTCTCAATGGCAGCCATGTAGTTTTTCATGTAGAAATAGGCTTTTCCCGTCAAAATATAACTGTCGTCCACCCAGTTGTTGTATTCGTCCTTGCTGGCCATCCGAATGTAGGCCTGGCTCCGGTTACCACGTCTTTTGGGTTTTTTTGTGATTGAATGGACTTTAATCAGTTTCGAAGCTTTCATAATGGCATACTCCATGTCGGATTGTGCCACACGTCCGGTTTCCGGATCGCTTGACTTGAAAATGGGAAGCATGCGGGTAAAGTCATCTTCGACCGACTCATTGATCCGTTTAACCCCGGCATTCAAACTTTCTTTTCCGTTGAAATAGATGTTGTAGTGCGAGGTGATGTTGTGGTAAGTTCGCGATAAACGAGTGTTCTTCTCGGTTGAACAACTACCGATAAAAATCAGGAGAAATACACCGAATAAGGTATGTCGAAAAATTCTGCTCAAACGAGTATATTTTAACACTGTAGGATAAACTTATTTATTCCAATAATATTGCGTTTTCTGAAGGGTAAAAGAGGCCCCAGTGAGCCATCTGTTTCTTCCTTTTAGCTGCCATGGTAAATCCATCCGATTGTCGACGTCTTCCAAACTCAGAAAGCTTACAATATTACAAAAAACAAGCTAATTTATTGAGACTTGGCGATAAATTGATTTGCCTGACGAATCGAAAATCATCCTTCCGGAGCCGTCCGAAAACAAAAAATTGCTGTTGAAATACCCAGCCGGCGACTTGAAGCACTCTCCGGAGCACTTGAAACACCCAGCGGAGCAGTTGAAATACTCAGCCGACGAGTTGAAACGCCTGGCGGAGCACTTGAAACACTTAGCGGAGCAGTTGGAACACCTGGCGGAGCACTTGAAACGCCTGGCGGAGCAGTTGGAACACCTGGCGGAGCAGTTGAAACAGCCAGGTGAGTACTTGAAACACTTCCTTTTTGCTCCGGAGAGTGTTTCAAGCACTTTTCTTAGTGTCCGGACTGCTTTTTTTTGTATCCAAAGCAGTCTGTTCAGTGTCCGGACTGCTCTTCTTGGTGTTCGGACCTTTCTTTTTGGTATTCAAAGCACTCTTTTCAGTGTTCGGACTTCTTTTTTGACTATCCGGATTGCTTTTTTCTTCGTTTCAAGGGCCCGGCAAACCATTTGAAGTACTATTTCTTGTTTTCCAAGTACTAAGGTCACGGGCCTATTTGATATTTTCGGTTTCGCTTCTATCACAAATTGTTAAAGACTCGAAACATGACACTAAATTATTCGCAGTACTTATTTTCGGCTAACCTTTACTTTTTTTGTCGGATCCAATTGCGAGTTTCGATTTTCAACTTGCTTTACCGTGTTGGCTGCCAGTTCGAGAAAGGCTTTACCCATGGGCGACTGTTCATCGTTGGCAGCGGGCACACCCGAATCACCGCCTTCGCGGATTCCCTGAACCAGTGGAATTTGTCCCAACAAGGGAATATCCATTTTTTCGGCCAGGTTCTTGGCTCCGTCTTTTCCAAAAATGTAATATTTGTTGTCGGGCAATTCCTCGGGTGTAAACCAAGCCATGTTTTCTACGAGCCCTAACACCGGGACATCCACATTCTTTCCACGGAACATGCTCACTCCTTTCACCACATCGGCCAAAGCGACATCTTGCGGAGTAGAAACAATCACCGCTCCGGTTACCGGAACTGTTTGAACCAAGGTCAGATGAATGTCGCTGGTGCCCGGAGGTAAATCAATGAGCAGGTAATCCAATTCGCCCCAGTTGCCATCCGAGATCAGCTGCTTCAGGGCGTTGCTTGCCATGGGGCCACGCCAAACCAAGGCGTCATCGCCTGATACGAAAAAGCCGATCGATAAAATTTTCACTCCATATTGAACGACGGGCTCAATCATTTCGCGTCCGTCAACACTTACTCCAGCCGGGCGGATTTGCTCGGCACCAAACATTTTGGGGATTGAAGGGCCAAAAATATCAGCATCAATTACGCCCACTTTTGCACCTGTTTTTGCCAGCGCCACCGCCAGGTTAACGGCAACCGTCGATTTTCCGACGCCTCCTTTTCCAGACGAAATTGCCAAAATATTTTTCACTCCGGGTAAAATGGGCCGTTCCATCTGATGAATAGCCTTGGGCGTAATATTTCCTTTAATCTCAATATCGGGGCCGAGGTTCTGTAAGATGGTCTCTTCGCAAAGCCGGATGACTTCGCCCATGTTGGGATCGTCGGAACGCTGAAAAACCAGCGAAAAGGTGACTTTCTTGCCGGCAATCCGGATTTCCTGAACCATGTCAAGGGCAACAATATTTTCTTTTCCTCCCGGGAATTGCACCGAACGTAACACATCGGTTACATCTTTGGGAACGATAAATTTGCGTGGTGTATCAGCCATATTCTTTTGTTTTAATGTATTCCTAATTCTTTTACCGGGTCCCAGAAGATCGCTTCAAAATCGACCACCTGGTTGTTCTCTACCCGGACGCCTTCGCTTTCAAGCAGCTCTTGCATGACGTTGGAGCCTGAAAAGTGGTGCTTACCCGTCAGCAATCCGCTGGCGTTGACCACCCGGTGCGCAGGGACATTCGCTTTTGAAGCCCGCGAGTTGCTCATGGCCCAACCCACCATGCGGGCCGAACGCGCTGCTCCCAGGTAACGGCCAATGGCGCCGTAACTTGTAACCCGCCCCACCGGTATTTGGCAGGCTACTTCCCATACCTTTTCAAAAAAATTGTCCATTTTCAAAAAAATACCATTTACTATCTTAATTGATTTGCAAATTGTAAATCTTTGTTTATTCTCTCGCCGATCGTCCAAAACTTCGGTAAGGATCTTTTTCTATCTCAACATCAGGTTCACGCAATGGTTTATCCCGGTTGATGCGAAAGGCCAGGTACTTGATGGGCAGGCCTCTTTCGCGCCATTGCTTTTCGTAAAAAGTCTGAATGGAAAGTACTTCGTCCAACAAGGGCGATTCATACAAATCGTCGGTTGCAGCCAGCATAGGAAAGTCATTTTCCTTAGCCATGGACAGCGTGTACTGGTATTGAAAATTGCTATCGGTTTTTAAATGAACAATGCCTTCCGGCTTCAGGAAATGCTGGTACTTGTTCATGAAATTGGTTGCCGTCAGCCGCTTGGTGTGTTTTTTCATTTGCGGATCAGGGAAGGTCAGCCAGATTTCATCCACCTCGGCGGCACCAAAAAATGAATCGATAATTTCGATGTTGGTACGCAAAAAGCCCACATTTTTCAAGCCTCTGTCGTAGGCTTGTTTAGAACCTTGCCACATCCGGGCTCCTTTAATATCGATGCCTACGAAATTTTTACCGGGGAAATACTCAGCCAGCGAAACCGAATATTCTCCTTTGCCGCATCCCAGTTCCAGCACAAGGGGATGATCATTTTTAAAGAATGCCTCGGTCCACCGTCCTTTCAGTTCATGATCTTTTTGATCAAGCTTATTGTACGGCGCCTCAATGACATGTTCATAGGCAGCCATGTCTGCGAACTTGGCCAGTTTATTTTTTCCCACTTTTATTTTTTATCTGCTAAGCGTTATTTAATGTTGTGTTTCGATTCACCAATTGATCAGAGAGAACGGCGACCAAAGAATGAAACAAGTCCGTAACCTTAGTTTTGCTTTTCAACCCGAAGCCCAATATCATGAATGCCTTTCAGTTGTTCGGCACGCATGCCCTGACGGATGATGAACTGGTATTCTCCCGGCTTTTCGAACGGAACATTTTGCCGGTACGAAAACTGGTTGTCGAACAAATCGCCAATCCCACTGCCTCTCCATTTGCCTGATTTTTCAGCCAGGATATATTCCACGGTGTCGGTCAGCATCTGACCATCCGGCGACTCAACTTCAAGAAAAAGCCAGATGTTGCTATTCGGATAATTTCCCTGGTTCCGGATATTGATGTAGAGATTGTATCCCAGTCCTGCTTCATTAATATCCACATTAAAACTTGCAATCGAGTCTTTATGCCAACCCGCCGGATCGATGGTTTTATATTCCTCATACACACGGTTTGAGTCGCAAGCTGCGAGCATCATCAGAACGAGTATTCCTTTGAAAATGTTACTCATGATTTATTTCTTGGTCTCCTTGACGAATTCTGTTTCGAAAAACGTTTTTTCTTCCGGTGACGTGACTTGGGTTCATCAAAACGGGTCAGGCTTTCTTCTTTAATCACATTTTCAAAACCCGGTGATTTGTTTGTGGAAACGCTAACCACGCTATCGGACAGTTTTTCAACCTTTTTCCCCTTTTTATTCAGGCGAATCACTTCTTTTGCCCGCTCTACCGAAATAGCCACGGGAGGCAAAGGTTTATGCCCGTTGGCACCATAGTAGAGTATCTGACTGAAAATATCGGCTTTCTGAAAATAGTAACGACCTTCTTCGGTATCCAACGGTACGTTGTTCGGCGGAAAATCTTTTTGTGCATCGATGTAGGAATCCACTTCAAAATTTAAACAGCATTTCAGTTTTCCACATTGGCCAGCCAGTTTCTGCGGATTCAATGAAATTTCCTGGTAACGCGCTGCATTGGTGGTAACCGAAACAAAGCTTCCGATCCAGGTTGCACAGCAAAGCTCGCGTCCGCAAGGGCCAATGCCGCCAATGCGTCCTGCTTCCTGCCGGGCACCAATCTGCTTCATCTCTATGCGGATGCGAAAGGTTTCAGCCAGCACCCGAATGAGTTGACGAAAATCGACCCGCTCATCAGCAATGTAGTAGAAGATGGCTTTCGTACGGTCTCCCTGGTATTCCACATCCCCAATTTTCATGTTCAACTTCAGGTCGGCAGCAATCTTTCGGGTTTCGATCATGGTCTTGTGTTCCAGGCTCATCGCTTCACGCCACTTATCAATATCAACTGACTTTGCTTTCCGGTACACTTTTCGAAAATCGCCGTTTATCAGAGTTGCCTTATGCCGCTTCATCTGGTGTTTTACCAAAGCACCCGTCAGGGTAACAATGCCTATGTCATGTCCCGGACTGGCCTCAACGGCAACAATATCGCCGGCGGTCAGCTTCAGGTTATTAACGTTTTGGTAGTAGTCTTTGCGGGTATTTTTAAATCGAACTTCAACGATGTCATCATCTGCCGACTTGTTCACCACATCATTCAACCAGTCATAAACCTCCAATTTGGAACAGGTTCCGGCGGATTTTTTACAACAGCCTCTCTCGATTGATAGTTGATCATCCATAGTTTAAAAATATAACACCGAATTGGTCTGATCCGGCTAAAGCTCATTCACTTTACGACACAAAAATAATTAATAATGCTGACAAACAAAGTAGTAGCGACAGATGTCAACAAAATTATAAAACATAAACCTGAAACCAACTGAAAACCTGAATTCAGCTGAAAAAAAATAGCTTTATTTGTTAAAATGAGCTAAATTAGATTTGCATTGTTTTAACAGTCATGGGCACAAAAGAAGAACATCAGGAAAAGATCAAGCATCGGGAGAATCAGGATCAACCGTTGATAGAACAAACACATAACGCGGCAGAAGATTTTGAGGATCGTGAGCAAATCTATTATTCGATTTTCGAAGAGCTTCCCGTTGGTTGTTCTTTGAATAAAATCCAGTATGACGCTAATAAAAAGCCGGCAACATTCACCATACTGAAAGTTAATCAAGCCTTTGAAAAAGCGATAAGTACAAAAGGTATCCAATTGCAGGGAAAGCCTGCTCATGAAGTATTTGATCAACTACCCCGCAAGTGGCTCTCGAAATTTTCGGCTGTTGTCAAATCGGGTACAAAGAAAGAATTTACTGAATTTACCTTCAACGGAAACACCTTTTTCGACATTCAGGTTTATTCGCCAAAACCACACTACTTTATCCTGACCCTGATCAAGCAACTCAAAAAAAATCAGGAAGACGATAATCCCATTCATTTCTATGAACGACTCATGGATCACCTCAACGAAGGAATTTGGGTGACAGATAAGCATGACACCATTTTTTTCAGTAATTCCGGAATCACTTTCAATACCGGGTCAAAGAAAGCAGACCTAATTGGCAAAAACATCCTCGATTTGGAAAAACCAAATCTTGGAAGCTTTCAGGAGGATTATTTATCGGCAAAGAAAAACTTAGAAGCCAAAAAATACGAAACTCAGATGGTTACCGTTGATGGCAAAGCGGCTGTTTTGGCCGGCTGGCTGGTTCCGTTGATCAAAAATTACCGGTTCGACGGGATGATTTGTACCACCCGCAACATTAGCGATGAAAAGAAAAACCGGCAAATCATCCGTGAAAGCGAACAAAAACTCCGCAACATCATTGAACACAGTACCAACGTCTTTTATTCCCACTCAACCGATCACGTGCTTGCCTATATCAGCCCGCAGATAGAGAAACTACTGGGTTATTCACCCAAAGAGGCCTCGGTAAAATGGACCACACTTACTTCGGATAATCCGATCAACCAAACAGGCTTACAGTTGGCTGAAAAAGCAATTTATACCGGGCAGGTGCAGGATCCGTACGAACTGGAGCTGGTTCATAAAAATGGAAGTTTGGTGTGGGTTGAAGTGCGGGAAGCTCCCGTTGTTGAAAACGGAAAAACAACATCCATTGTTGGTGCTTTGATTGATGTAACCGAACCGCGAAAGATAGCTCAGCAATTGCAGGAGAGCCAGGAAGGCTTAAAAAATCTGGTAAATGAGTCGCCCATACCGATTGCCATACACGGTAAAGATGGGGCGGTGGACTATTTAAACCGCGAGTTTACCCGTACTTTTGGTTACACCATTGATGATACTCCCAATGTCGATCAGTGGTTTAAGCTTGCCTATCCAGACAAAGTATACCAGGAACGAATGAAACGCCTGTGGAAACTTGATCTTGAGAATCGGCTTAAGTTCAGAAATTCAAGAGAACCATTCGAAGCTCGTGTTACTTGCAAAGACGGGTCCGTCAAGTTTATTCAAATTCTTTGGAGCTGCGTTGGCGACAAGCTGGTGTTGATTATGAATAACCTGACCGAACACAAGCAACTGGAAAATCAAATTCTGCATAAGAACGACGAATTGCAGAATGCTTTGAATGAACTTCAAAAATTAAATGAAGAACTACAGGTTGCCACGCAAAAGGCAAAGGAAAGTGATGAACTGAAGTCGGCTTTCCTGGCCAATATGTCGCATGAGATTCGCACCCCCATGAACAGTATCATTGGCTTTTCGAGCCTTTTAGCCCAGCCAAACGTAAGCCACGAGAAACAGCAACAATACACCAATTTTATTCAGAAAGCAGGAAAGCATCTTTTACGCATTATCGACGACATCATCGACATTGCCAAAATCGAATCGAACCAGTTGAAAATTGATATGAGTTACTTTTCCATCGTCCCGTTTCTTCAAAACATCTACGATTACCATCGGCAGAGTTCGCTGCTTCGTAGCAAAGCTCATCTCAAACTCATTCTCAACTACCACAAGGCCGACAAACCAGTAATTATGTTTACGGATCCCATCCGACTGAAACAAGTTTTTGATAATTTGCTAACTAACTCCATCAAAAACACCACCGAAGGATTTATTGAAATGGGCATTCATACTATGGAAAAAAACAGCATTACTTTTTATGTTGCCGATACCGGAATTGGAATTCCCGAAAAATTCAAGCAATCAATCTTCAAGCGTTTTACGCAGGTGGAATCCAAAAACCTCAAACCTGGAACAGGTCTAGGGCTAAGCATTATTAAGGGGATTACCAATTTGTTGGAGGGTGAAATTTGGTTCGATTCAACTGAGAAAAAGGGAACCACCTTCTATGTCAAATTTCCCATTCTTCCGAAAGAATAGTCCGAAGAATCACAGCAGAATATCAATCGATTCACGCTAAGCTGATGCTAGCCGTTATTTCCGGATCAACTTGACAATTTTCAGAGACATGTCCGTAAAAATAATTCGCGGATTACCATTCATGGCGATGTGTTGATAGGCTTTTTCCAGTTCTTCGCTGATCGCTACAATGTTGCGCTCGTTGATAAAAGGCGAAAAACGTGAAGAAAAATCCTGCTCTTTCTCGTGCATAAAAACTAGGGCCGGATTTTTCAGGTTGTACACAAAATTTTCGCGGATCAGGCCCATCGCATATTGTAGAAAAATCTTCTGGCGTTCGCGGCCCATAACAGAAACCTCATTGATCCACTGAAACAGTTCCAGGAATTTCCGCCCATAGGAAAACCGCATCAATTCTTTAAATCGTTCCAGGTTATAGCGGGTACTTTCATTCAGTTCAAGCAAGTTGATGGCCTGCCGGTAGTTGCCACGGCTCAAATGCACCAGGTTGTCTACATCTTTGCCTGCCACTGCTTCCAGTTTCTGAATGGCTGCTTTCATAGGCTCCGGCTGAATGCTTGGTATTTTGATCAACTGGCAGCGCGACCGGATGGTGGTAATGATTTCTTCTTCGTTTTCGGTGACCAGCAAAAACAAGGTTTTCACCGGCGGCTCCTCAATCATCTTTAACAACTTGTTGGAGCACGAAACATGCATCTTCTCCGGCATCCAGATAATCATCACCTTGTATTCGGCTTCAAACGACTTGAGGTTTAACTTGCGAAGGATCTCCTCGCTTTCGTGCGAGTAAATCAGTCCCTGGGCGTTTTCAACACCAATAAAGTTAAACCAGTCTTCCAGATTGAAATAAGCGTTTTCAAGAACCTGCTTTCGCCATTCGGGCAAATAATTGTCGCTCACCGGATCCTTAAACTTGGGTGTTTTGACTACTGGAAATACAAAATGCAGGTCGGGATGAATCAATTTGGCATACTTCTTACAGGAGGAGCAGTGCCCACACGAATCGCCGTCCTGCTTATCCAAACACGAAATGTACTGCGCATAAGCCAAAGCCAAAGCCAGCTTACCTGAACCTTCGGGCCCGGCAAATAGTTGCGCATGACTGATGCGCTCTTCCTTAACCGATTGAATTAATCTCTTTTTGGTGGCTTCCTGCCCAATGACATCCTGAAAAAACATAGGCTTAATTTGTGCAAACAAAAATAACAAGATAAACCAGATGGAGCAAAGCCGAACGTGATCTTTTTCTTATCTTTGAATTCGATTTTTATGAAACTAAAAAATACAATTATGCAGACTATTGAAACCTATGATTTCACAGGGAAAAAAGCGCTGATCCGTGTGGATTTCAATGTTCCTTTCAACGAAAAGTTTGAGATCACTGACGATACACGTATGCGTGCTGCTTTACCAACCATCAACAAAGTGATTGAAAAAGGCGGTTCTCCCATTATCATGTCTCACCTGGGGCGTCCGAAAGATGGGCCGGAAGATAAATTCTCCTTAAAACACCTGGTCAAACACTTGTCGGAACTGCTGAACGGTGCGACTGTAAAAATTGCGCCCGACTGTATTGGCGACGAAGCAAAAACCATTGCCAAAGGTCTTAAGCCAGGCGAAGTTTTGATTTTGGAAAACCTGCGTTTTTACAAGGAAGAAACAGCGGGCGACGAAGAATTTGCCCGGAAACTGGCCGAAAACGGCGACTGCTGGATCAACGATGCCTTTGGAACAGCACACCGTGCCCACGCCTCAACTGCGGTGATCGCTAAATTTTTCCCGAACGACAAAATGTTTGGATACGTAATTGGAAGCGAGCTGGAAAGCCTGGACAAAGTGCTGGCCAGCCCGAAACGTCCAATGACAGCCATTATGGGTGGAGCTAAAGTCTCTTCAAAAATTACCATCATCGAAAACATGTTGGACAAGGTAGATAACCTTATCTTGGGTGGCGGTATGACTTACACCTTTATAAAAGCCAACGGTGGAAAAGTAGGAAGCTCGATTTGTGAAGACGAATACATGGAAACAGCGCTGACCATTCAGAAAAAAGCAGCTGAAAAGGGTGTGAAGCTTTACATTGCAAGCGATGTAGTAGCTGCTGATGCCTTTAGCGAAGATGCCAGGACCCAGCCAGCTGCCGCCGACAACATTCCCGATGGATGGCAAGGTTTGGATGCCGGTCCCGAAAGTATCAAGACATTTAAAACGGTGATTGAAAACTCAGGAACCATTTTGTGGAACGGCCCGGTTGGCGTATTCGAATTTGACAAGTTTGCGGTTGGTTCACGCGCTGTTGCCGATGCGATTGCCGCAGCCACTAAAAAAGGCGCTTTCTCATTGATTGGTGGTGGCGACTCAGTAGCCTGCATCAACAAATTTGGATTGGCCGACGAGGTGTCTTACATCTCAACCGCTGGTGGCGCGTTGCTGGAATACCTGGAAGGAAAAACACTTCCCGGAATTGCTGCCGTTCGTGGCGAATAGAACAAACAAAAAATCAAGATACTGGCCCGGGGAATTTTTTCTTCGGGCTTTTTTTTGACCTCTTACAAGTCGATCTTTTTCAATAGCCGGTGTAACTCAGGAATATCAATCTCAATGGTTCGCCATACAACATCCTGAACCAGTTCATTCTCCAGCTTAATGAGTTGCAATAAGGAATAGCTGTTATTGAACCGAACTAAAATGTCAATAACACTACGGTCCGTTCCATCTCCTCGGACAAACGACCCAAATAGCCCGACATAAGCGGGATTATAATCTTTGAGATAACTGATGATGATATTTTGAATTTCCATTTGTTGAACATTCAACCAGCGCTAATGGTTGTTGCAGATAGAATTGTAAAAGCAAGCAGACGATGGAGCTGAAGATTGAACGAATGACATTTGGCGCGCGGCCAAACAAATACATGCCCGACCAGGAATTATATCAATACCTGGGCGAAACGGGTGTGCGAAAAATGGTGAGCGATCATTACGACTTGCTGGCGCAAAGCGCCATTAAACACCTATTTCCGAAAAATCCGGTGGGACTTGATGCTGCGAAAGAACGGTCGGCCGACTTTTTTATTCAACGGCTAGGAGGGCCCGACTATTTTAACCAACACCGGGGCAGTCCCATGTTGGTTAATCGTCACTTGCCCTTTAAAATTAAGCCCGACGACCGTATTGTATGGCTCGAATGTTACCGCGAGGTACTGCTCAAAATGGATGCGCCAGAACACCTGGTGATGGCATTCTGGCGCTACTTGCACGATTTCTCCAACTGGATGGTCAACACCCCCGATGGTTCGTATTCGATCATGCGATAGTCCGTTTTGCCGGGCTTATTCTTCCATCAATTCCACCTCGACTTCAATCCCGCCAATCCAGCCCGAAATCAGGTTGTAAATGGCGCAGCCCAAAGCGGTAAAAAGGAAAAAGACAATTCCATAAAGGAAAGGCAGGAAGACAAACATCAACCCGCCAAACGGGAAATGGTTGCCAAACATACCGCCAACGATGCTGCCAATGATCCCAAAGGGAATCATAAAGATCGCCATGACCAGAAAATACATCAGGGAAACGACCTTTGCCGTTTGCCATACATTAAAACGTTTGATTCGTTTCATACATTCATTTTTAAAATTGGTTAGACATTAATTATTTGGTTTTCGAGCCCTCTGTTGGTTCCAGGTTGTCCAGATCGGGCGAAGCAAATACAACAGTCATAAAATCAAAAATACCAACCCGCTGGACTTTTTTGAAGATCTGGATTCCAAGACACATCGCCAGCAGTCCAAGAAGTACACAGATAAAAATACCCGCCAGATTTTGAAGCTCATTGTAAATTAACACACTCAAAATTCCTGCAATTGCCAAAGGCGCCAGCCCTGCGATGACTCCGGTCAAAAAATTGATTGCTTTGTTCATGGTCTTCTATTTTTGAGTTAGGGATTAGCGCTGTTCTTCTTCTAAAGTTTTGTTATAATCTTCATGTTTGTTCGTGTAGGTTATCTGTTTATTACCATATACTCCATAACTCAGTCATTATTCTTAGCAAATAAAAAAGCATTCCCAGCGCAACAAATACCTTGAGTATATTGAAAAGCTTAATCGAAATTAAATGCCTGACAGCAAACAACAAGCCGAATAAGACCATCCACAATACGATGAAGTAATCTCGTCCGGTCTGCCAAAGAAATATGGAAAACGATAAGCATACCAAGGAATAGATTGACCAAAAAGTGTCAAACTTTTTACCAGAAGAAGTTGTTTGTACCGTCATAGCGTTATTTTATTGTGATTGTCAATAGCAGCTCTCCAGTTTCGCTGGATTTGCACCCCCACGGGCCTGGCTGCGTGCAGGGAGGGAAGAGCAGAACGTTGTTCTGCGGAGGGGGAAGGTCAGGATACCTTGCGCGTCCGACGACGAACCAATTCCGATCCAACGGGAGCCTACTTTAGGGCATTTCCCGAAGTGCGGGGCTAATTCTTTCTTTGTTTATAATCAATTCTGTATCTGGAAACATTTTATTTATCCGCTCAATTTCCGATTTATCAATTTTTCCAGATAATTTAAGTTTCCCGATTTCAATTTCTTTCAGTTTATCCGGAATTAATATGTTCCCGATAAAAGAAATTTCAAGATCGTATATCTCTTTTAATTCATAAATTGAATTTGGTATTTCTTTTACTCTGATGGATATACCTGAATCCACCTGCTTTTTTAATTGGTATTTTAACCCGGCATTATCAATATCCTTTTTTCTAATCATCCAACCAATCTTTGGTGTCAAAGTGAAATCATTTGCATTTTGTTCCAATCCAATAAATCCTGCCCACAATTCTAAAGGAGTCGTTTTTTCAGTGCCACCAGATAATTCGATATACTTTAAGTCAACCTTTACAATCTCTTCCGGCAAATTGTCGCTTCCTTTTAAATGTGTTAAATTATTTCGTTTGCCATCTTTGGCGTATGGGTAAAATTTAACAATCCAACCATCTATTATTTTTGGCGCACCATATTTCTCCTGGGAATGGTATTTAAACATATTCCTCCAAAAATCTTTATCGATATCTCCTTTTGATGTTTTTATGAATTCCTTTAAAATAGGCTCGAGTTCATTGGTCCACCATACTAAATCATATTCTCCCAATTTTTTTGTCTTATCATAGATTCTTTGCCAATCTTCAGGAGTGCCTTTGAGCGTAATCTCGGGAATTCCGCAAATAATTCGAATAACAACAAACTCAAAATAAGGCTCCATCGCTTCCATGAGGGTTATTTCTGCCGCCACCTTTTCAATCGCCGTCGTCGTTGAGAAGTCTGACGATAAAATATTAATCAGTTCCTCTCCTGTATGATTTGCAATCTGAGTTGTAAACTGGGGAAAAACAGCCTCCCAATCTTTTGAATTTACCGAACCATTGAGCAAATCTTTATCTGATTTGACTAGTAAAGACAACTTGCCATCGAAATCAACAAAGTCCTTTCGTAATGATTCTGGATTGGCATTCACGTGTCTTGCAAATCCTTGACTTATTAATAACCAAATCATATCGGGAGACAGGACAAATGGCCTGTGGTCGGCGTAGGCCTGGTACATTCCGTTAAAGAACGATTGATATCCAAAACACACCAAACCTTCGGGTGCCATACTTTGTGCAATAATATTGTAGGGGAATTCAGAACTGACTTTATCGAATTGATAACCAGAAATACTTAAATCAGACAATATCAAAAGTTTATACACCCTATCATAATCCGTTGCAGATAATAATTTCTCAGGTTTTGATAATTCTTCCACTTGAAACTTTATTTCATTCTGCCCAAATACATTTATCGTCATACAAAGCAGTAGTACCGTTTTTATGAGTGTATTCATTTGATTGTATTTTAGTTGGTTAGATGATCTATTTTAATGCAAGCTAACCCTGTTGTCTATCCTTTAAGGCTATCGTATTTGTTGGTGTTGTTTTTCATTTTATCTCTCCAACTCATCAACCCGCTCCTGTCTCTCACTTTTTCGTTCATCCTCGGCCCCCGTCCTTACCCTTCGCCTGCTTTTTGCACCCACCCCGGCCCTCCCTACTCGTGTAGGGAGGGAGGAGCAGAACGTTGTTCTGCGGAGGGACGGTCAGGAGAAATACTATCCGCTCTCTTCAAAGCACGTCCAATTTAAATAAAATAGTTTAGCTTAACATCCACTTAGCTGATCAAAAGATAAAAAAATCATCAAGACTGCTTTTTTGCCTCGGATGCTCTATTTAACCGTTTAGGGGGTACCTCGGAGGTACCCCCCCCCACCTCGGAGGTACCCCCCCCCACCTCGGAGGTACCCCCCCCCACCTCAAACATGCAAGTGAGCACCTAAAACATCCAAGCAAGGAGCAAAAAGCTTCAAGCGAGCACCTCAGAGGGTCAAGCGAGGACCTAAAACATGCAACGGAGGACCTCAGAGAGTCGAGCGAGCACCTAAAACATGCAAGCAAGCACCTCTGAGATCCTCGCGAGGATCTAAAACATGCAAGCGTGTGCCTCCGAGGGTATCGGTTGCAACATGCAGGTGGATCCTCTCAAGAAAAACAGGGGCGATAAACGTCCCTGCCTTCTTTCTATAACACACTCATTTGAACCTTCACGCTCAAACAGTTTCATCGTTGGAATTAGCTATTTCTTTTTCGCAAACCGGACCTTTAAGTCATCATAAATGGCTTTTGCGCCGGGAATCCCCCTTCGGGCGGCATACTTTACCGAGTTGTAATAACTGAGGGCAGCCATATAGCTCTCGGCGCCAGCCTGCATCGTGGTGTCGTCAAGGGCGTCATACAGTTTCTTAATGGGCCTTAACACTGACATCATCTGCGACCAGACATCCATATCACTTGCAAAACCATCCTGCGCCAGAAATGGTGGGGCAAACTCCGGATTGGTTTTAGTGTACTCCAGGCATTTCAGAACAAGAGGGATGGTTCCGTCACCCATTTTTGGTAGGTTCTGACGGTCGTCCGGCGTTAAGCCAAGCAAAAAGGGTTTGAGGGCCTGATCAATCTCGGTAACTTTTTCCACAATTAGGCTGACGGTTTCAGCTGGGATTTGAAAATTAACTTTATTCTCCATAATTAATTAGTTTAATTTTTTAATCGACAAAAGTTATAAAACAAGATTCACTTATCATCAAAATTTCTAAAAAATTTCATGAACGATGCTTTTTAGGGGGGGTAAACCCCCTCTGCGACTCATGAACGATACTTTTGGGGTCAAAAATTCACGTAAAATGAAGAGGTTTTTGGCTCCTTTTTAGGTCATTTTAGTGGCCAAAACGTCAATTTTGAGTCAGCTTGCTCAAAAAAATTACGCCCCGACGAGGTTTTTTAGGATCAATTCAAATTCTTGTGGACAATTAGTGTTATCCTCTTCAAAAACCTTATTTTCGGCTCTGACCTTAGTAGCCCTGTTAGATATTACTCCCTTCTCACCTTATTCACCTTATTTCTTTTTCAGGAAAGATCCGGTTTCGCCCAAAGGTTGTAAAAATGAAATTGGCTATAAGGTAAATAAGGTTAGGGTTTTTGCGTTAATCGCCAGCTACTAAGGTTTAAGGAATAAAAATAAGGTTCTATTCGCAAGATGATTTGATTTGAAGAAGAATAGGCACAGGCGAGCTTCCACTTATGTACTTTTCATGTATTGAGAGAAAGAGAAAAGAAGCTACGAGTTGAACAGACTGACAACTGAAACAGCCGCAGTAGGCAAACCCCCGCTAGTAGCAAGCGGACGGCAAACTTGAAATTTGGAATCTGGAACTTGGAACTACAACACCAACTTATACCCCACGCCATGCACGGTAATGATGTGCTGGCTTTCGGGCGTATCGATCTTGGTTCGCAGGCGGACAATGAAGTTATCGACGGTTCGGGCGGTAGGTTGGTAGTCCATTCCCCAAACCTGGTCGAGGATGTCATCGCGGGTTACAATCTTACCCGCATGCCGGTAGAGGTAATGCAGAATTTCAAATTCCTTGTGCGACATCTTCACCGGCTTGCTCTCCAGGTCATAAGCTTCGTAAGCATCGAAGGAAACCCGCAAATTGCCAATGGTCAGCGAATCGTTTTGGGCTTTATCACCGTTGCCGGTTCGCCGCAAAATCACTTTAATGCGGGCCAGCAATTCGCGCAGGCTGAAGGGCTTGGTCACATAATCATCGGCGCCCAGCTCGAGACCCAGCACTTTGTCCAATTCTTCGCCACGGGCAGTCAGCAAAATGATTGGGGTGTCGATTCCCCGGGCCCGGGCTTTTTTGCACACATCAAAGCCCGACATGCCGGGAAGCATGACATCCAGCAAGACCAAATCAAAGCGATCGGCTTGCAACTTTTTCAAGCCATCATCACCACGATCGGCTGTTTCAACCTGGTAGCCTTCAAACTCCAGGTTGTCGCGCAAGCCAACCAACATGGCCTGTTCGTCTTCAATAATTAAGATTTTTGACATGCTTTTATTCTTTTTCTTTACGCGGAAATTTCAAACTAAACGTACTTCCTTCACCCAACTTGCTATGGATAGAAACGGTGCCGCCGTGGGCTTTCATAATCCGTTTCACCAGGTTCAATCCCAGCCCCGAGCCTTTTGCTCGGTGTGCCAGATCGCCTTCGGTAACCCGGTAAAACTGGTCGAAAATGTATTTCTGGTGTTTGGCGGAAATCCCGATACCATTGTCTTCCACTTCAATCCAAACCTGATTGGGCTTTTTCAGCATCCTGACCTTGATTCGCTTTTCGGGCTTATCGCTGTACTTCATGGCATTGTCGAGCAGGTTGCCGACCAGGGTTTTCAAGGATTCCCGATCAGCCATCACCCAGGCATCGTTCTTTCCCGATTCGCAGTGACATTCAATCTGGGCTGCCGACAGATGCGCATTGAACTCGGAAACAATCTCCGGAACCGCCTGCTGTAAATCAAGCCGCTCGAAGTGGTACGTAATCCGGTTGCGCTCAATGCGTGAGAAATTCAGAATCCGGTTGACAATGCCTGTCAGCCGGGCACTTTCCTCATAGATGGTCCGCAGGTATTCGGCCTGTTTCTCCTCTGTTTTAACCCGTTTCAGCAGAAGCGTTTCAGAATACATGCTGATCAGGGCCAGGGGGGTTCGTATTTCGTGCGACACGTTGGCGACAAACTCGGACTTGATTTCGGCCAGCTTCATCTCTTTCCGGATGTTGATCACCACAAAGATGAAGCCCAGCACCACCAGTAATCCCACGCCCATCAGCATGTAATTGTCGCGCTGGGTGCGCTCGGTAGCCAAATCCACCAAGGTTCTCGACTTCAGCCGGATGCGCAGCTGATGACCGGGGAGGTACCACATGTCTGCATGAGCTGCGGTCTGGGCCAATCCGGTATCATCTCCGGTAGTAAACAGCACCCCGCCTGAGAGCGAATCGGCAATGCTGATGTAAAAAATATCGTGGGCCACCTGCTGAATCATGGGGCTGAGGTTTTGCTGAATAAAAGCCTGTCGATCCACCACCAATTGACAAAGCTGTTCGCCATTCCGGTTTCTGGGTAAAAAATAGAGCAGCAACTCGTTGTTGAATGGTTCCACCTCCACACGCTGGTAATTGGACTCGAGGTAGCCCCGAAGCACGTCGAGCCGGCTTTGTTCGGGCCAGCGATCAATCGTAAAAACCGAATCGTTGAAATAAACCGACTGCTGCTCCCAAGAGGTTAAGTCCAAAAAACGCACCGCCTTCAGCGCTTCGTTCTTGGCAAACAGGTTTTCCGTCAGCCCCTGCATCAGTTCTCCCCGGGGATCGACCGGATGATCAAGGCTCTGGCTCCATTGCTGAACCACATTTTCAGAATATTGATTGATGGAATACAGGATGGATTCGAGCTGGGTGCTAAATACGCGTTCAACCATTTCTTCGTTCTTACTCAAGGCAGAAAATTCCCTGACAAGATAGAATCCCATGGGCAAGGCAACAATGATGAGCAGAACCAGGCTTATTTTGGCTAGTGTTCGAACCATACGTTTTTCTCAGTTTCCGGTAACGGCTAAAGGTATTAAATCGAAACGAAAATTCCGCTCCTTCAATCCCTCAATCCCTCAATCTTCTCTTTCCCATAACGGCGGGCCACAATGCTGATGTAGAACAACTGGAAGGCATGGTAGATCATAACCGGCACCAAAAACAAACTGCCGATAGTGGTATCGCCAAACAACACCATGACCATGACCGAGCCATGAACCAGGGATTTTTTTGAGGAAGCAAACAGAATGGTAATCCGGTCTTCGCGGTTGAAATGCATCAGACGGGTCAACACTTTAGTTCCTTCAAAAATGAAAAAAAACAAAGCGATTACACTACCTGCCAACAGCAACAGCTCATGAAGTTTGATGCTCGTGAAAATGCCATTCAGAAATGAATCGCTAAAACTCCGGTACACCACCATCAGAATAATCGATTTATCGAACAGGCTCAGGTCGCGCTTGTTTCGATTGGCCCAGACACCCCACCAGCGATGTAGCAGAAGGCCGACAAATACCGGGATGAGAATTTGGATCACCAGATCGCGAATGACTTCACCAAACGCGAAGGCTTCGCTTTGCTTATCCAGAAAAATTCCCATCCACAGGGGGGTGAGTAAAATGCCGATGACCCCGGAAATACTGGCATTGAAAATGGCGCTGGGCAGGTTGCCTTCAGCAATGGACACCATAACCACGGAGGAAGAGACGGTAGACGGCAGCGCCGCCAGAAAGAAAACCGCTAACCAAAGCATTTCATTTTCGGTACCTGCCAGCAGCGGGCGAAAAGCCAGCACCACCAGTGGAAAAACCAAAAAGGTGATGGATTGAATCAGGAGGTGCAAGCGCCAATTACTGAGGTCGGCCTTTAGTTTTTGGGGGCTCAACCGCAGTCCGTAGAAAAAGAACAGCAGCGAGATGCCATAGCGAATCAGCACTTTTAGCTCGATGGGGCTGCCCTGCCTGCCAATACCCGGAAGCAGATATGCCAAAAGAATCATGAGGAGAATGCCGGAGATAAATCCGTCGGGCAAGAATCGCTTAATCGGTTGGAAATACTTGTTGGCCATGAACGTACGCTTGTCATTTTCGATCTACAAAGATGGGGTTATTTCAGGAAAGACAAACTGAAAATTCCAAATTCCATGTTCCAAATTGCCGATAGCTGTTTCTAATAGCAAAGCGAATGAAGAGGCAAAGGCTCAGGCAACGCACTTCAAAACCCAGCTGATTTTTTTAAACACGAAGGCACGACTTTTCTTCTTTTTATCACCCAAAGGTTTTTGGAAACACTTTTTGGGTAAGTAGGTTCCTCCATACGGAGTGGTTGGACCCTTGGAATTTGGAATTTGGATTTTCATGAGTTAGTCATTAGGGCTTCTCAGTACGCTATTGGATCTGGCCCACTGCGACTGTCAACTGCGACTTCTTCCTCCTAGTCCAACTGCTGCCCGTTGACCACCACGTTTTTCAGGGTCAATCCATCAAACAAGTCCTGCTTCAGTTCTCCGTTTTCGGCGGTTACTTCCACGTTCTGGAAGGTGAAATTCTTTAGATGATCGTATTCCGATACATCGATGTCGGCAAAAATCTTCGTGTCGAGTTTGATGTCGCGAAAGACAATGTGGTTGGCCTGCGACACCGGAGGCGCTTCGTGCCCTTTCAGGTCGAAGAACTGCCGCCAGGGTTTGGCGAAGATGAGCCGGGTAGCCTTGCCGGTAATGCCTTCCACCCGGATGTACTCGTAAAGCTGCGGCGTGTCGGGACGGTTTTTAAGCCACAATACCCGCGAGGGGCCATCAACCTTACAATTGCTGACGATAATGTTGCGGTTGTGAATCGACTCGCTGCCGCAAGTAACTGCCGAGTGGCAAAAGCCAAAGGTACAGTCGCGAATGATAATGTTCTTGTTCGGTCCGTTGTTGGGATCGGTATCCGCAGTGGGGCCTTTGCCTCCTTTTAGGGCGATGGCATCGTCGTTCACTTCCATGTAGCAGCCTTCAATCAACACGTTGGAGCACACATCCAGATCAATGGCATCCGTGCTAGGCGCTTTAATGGGTTTGGCGGGCGAGAAAATATGCAGATCCAGGATTTTGACGTTGTTACATTGGTAGAAGTGAGAGGTCCAGAAGCCGGAGTTCTGCAGCCGCACATCTTGCAGCTGCACGTGGTTGCTTTTTTGAATAAACACCAGCCGGGGGCGCGACACCTCCAGGTTGGTACAGTCGGGGTTCTCTTCGCGGCGTTGCCAGAAGGCTTCCCAATATTTCAGCCCACTGCCATCAATGGTGCCTTTACCGGTAATGGTGAAGCCATCCACACCGTAGGCATTCACCACCGCGGGGAAGTAATCCAGGTTTTGGCCTTCCATCCGCGAAGGCATGATGGGAAAATTGCTAATGTCGTCGGAGCCCAGCAAAACGCCACCCTCGCGTACATGCAGATGAGTGTTGGGTTTAAAAAACAGGGCGCCGGTTAAAAAGTGGCCTTCCGGAATAATAACCACACCACCTCCTTGCGCCGAAGCTTCGTCGATCGTTTGCTGAATAGCTTCGGTATTCAGGATTTCCCCATCGCCCACCGCGCCAAAGTCGGTGATGAGCAGTTGGGCTCCCAGCGTATCTGGATTGATTTTGCCGGTTTCGATAAACCATGCCGGTATTTCGGAACCATCAGGAAACAAGGCTGCCGGTTGGGCTTCGGGACTTTGGCATGAAGCCAGTTGCATCAAAAAAATTGCTGTAAGGAATAGGGTTGTGGTGTTATTCATCAAAAAATTGGATTTTCTATATTCTTGTTTGATTACATTCATTTTCGAATGCGCACAATGGTTTTCTATCTTCACTATACGAGGACTCAAATGTCGGGTTTTGAGAAAACAATAACCTGTAATTTTGTACGGAATCGTCGGGACAAACTGTTTTTTTGTGATTGATGATGATCGGCTGGCTCTTTTTAAACACGAATTCGCGAAGTCGATGTTGATAGATGAGGACCCGGGTGTGTAACACTGTGGTTAAATCTTAAAAATCGGCTCCACGCTCTTTCTCCTGTGGTTGGAATTTGGAATTTAAAACTGCACCACCGACTGCGCTGCAGCATATATGGGGGCGATTAAGAAAAGACAAATAAACATCTGGAAATTGAGTTTCCGTCCTTCGTTTTATTGGTGCTGGAAACTGGATTTCCAGGTAGAAACGGAATCATTTCAAGCTGGAAACCGGGTTTCCGGACAGAATCCGATTCTTTTTTGACAAGAAACTGGGTTTCCGGACAGAATTTTGTTCTCGGCTACCCGGCGACCGGGTTTCTATGCAGAAATTGGTCTGATTCAGGCTGGCGACCGCGTCGCTGAGCAGAATCTGGATCTACCGAAGCTGGCGACTGCATTTCCCGGATGGCATATTCCTTCAAATACCTTCCCTCTGCAAATTACCATGCCTCAGCCTCAAAGAAGAAAGATTAACCCTATCTTTGCAGCGGTTGGATTTTCAACAAATCCAACCTTTTAATCCATTCGCGAACATGAAGAAGAAACATACCGGCGGCGAATCCGCCAGATCAAAAAAGCCCCAGACCACCACCTTGGTAGTGAAGGAGCAGGAAGAGCTGATGAAATTTCTGATTGCCCAACTACCGCATAAAAACCGCAACAACATTAAGACTTTGCTTAAAAAGCGGCAGGTTTTGGTTGACGGGAAAGCGATTAGCCAGTTTAACTACCTGTTGAAGCCCGGGCAAAAAATAGCGCTTGACCAGGCGCCAACTGCCATGGCCACTCAAATGCGCGGCATTACCGTGGTGCACGAGGACAAAGATTTGATTGTGGTGAATAAAAATGCCGGCTTACTCACCATGGCAACCGACAAGGAAAAACGGGCGACGGTGTACAGCATCCTGAGCAGCTACGTGAAAGACAAGAACAAGGACAGCAAGATTTTCATTGTGCACCGGCTCGACCGCGAAACCTCGGGACTGATGCTATTTGCCAAAAACGAGGAGATGAAGGAATTACTTCAGGAGTCGTGGAAAGAAACCGTTGAAGAGCGCAGCTACCTGGCGGTGATTGACGGAAAGCTCGACCCGCCCGAAGGCAGCTACCGTTCGTACTTGTTCGAAAGCAAGGTTTTCAAGGTGCACTCCACGAATGATCCGGAGAAAGGCCGCGAAGCCATTACCCATTATTCGACCCTGAAAAGCAACGACAACTATTCACTGCTGAAGGTAAACCTGGAAACCGGCCGGAAAAACCAGATCCGCGTGCATTTGCAGGAGCTAAAACATCCCGTTGTTGGTGATAAAAAATACGGCTCCACCTCGAACCCCATCGGACGACTTGGCTTACATGCCTGGGTGCTGGCTTTCAAGCATCCCATAACTGGTAAGAAAGTACGCTTCGAAACATCTGTGCCGGGAAGTTTTTTGAAGTTGTTTTAGTTTGCGCAGCATTTCTATATTATTTCGGAAAGCCTTACTTTTGGTTTCGTAAAAATTTAAATGATGAAGAAAAACCTGCTTATAACCGGCGGTGCCGGATTTATTGGATCGCATGTGATCCGTTTGTTTGTTAACAAGTATCCTGAGTATCACATCGTCAACCTCGACAAGCTGACCTATGCCGGTAACCTGAACAACCTGAAGGATGTGGAGGACAAAGCCAACTACGAATTTGTCAAAGCCGATATTGTCGACAGTGAAGCGATGTTGAAGCTGTTCCGCGAACGGCAATTTGATGGCGTGATTCACCTGGCTGCCGAGTCGCATGTTGATCGCTCGATTTCCAACCCCACGGAGTTTGTGTTTACCAATGTGATTGGCACGGTCAATCTGCTGAATGCCGCCCGGGAAATCTGGAAAGATCATTCCGAAGGAAAATTATTCTACCACATTTCAACCGACGAAGTGTATGGCTCATTGGGAGAAGAAGGCTTGTTTACCGAAACAACCGGCTACGATCCACACAGTCCGTACTCGGCTTCCAAAGCCAGCTCCGACCACTTTGTGCGGGCTTATCACGATACTTTTGGACTACCCGCCCTGGTGTCGAACTGCTCCAATAACTACGGTTCGTTCCAGTTTCCGGAGAAGCTGATTCCGCTCTTCATCAACAACATCCGCAACAATAAAGCGCTGCCGGTTTATGGCAAAGGTGAAAACATCCGCGACTGGTTGTGGGTGGAAGATCATGCCCGGGCCATCGATGTGATTTTCCACCAGGGAAAGGTTGGCGAAACCTACAACATTGGCGGGCACAACGAATGGACCAACATTGACCTGATTAAACAGATGTGCGCCATCATGGACCGCAAGTTGGGCCGCGAGGCAGGCACGTCGGCACAACTGATTACCTACGTAAAAGACCGCGCCGGCCACGACCTACGCTACGCTATCGACAGCACCAAGCTACAGCAAGAATTGGGATGGGTGCCCAGCCTTCAGTTTGAAGAAGGACTGGAAAAAACCATCGACTGGTACCTCGAAAATGAAGCTTGGTTACAAAACGTCACCAGTGGCGACTATCAGAAATACTACGAAGGACAATATCAGAAGCGATAAAGCAGGCTAATATTCGGTCATGGATGGAACCTGCAACAATTTTCCTGCGGCACGTTCCAGCTTTTCATTATCCTTTGCGAAACACACCCGGATCAGCGGCAAGCGGCTTTTTTCGTGGTAAAACGCCGAGGCCGGAACGGTGGCAATCCCAAAGTCACGAGCCAGACGTTCTGCAAATTCAACATCCGGTTCATCCGAAATCTTGGAATAGTCGAGTAATTGAAAATAGCCTCCCTGGGCGGGAATCACCTCATACAGGCTTCCTTCAAGCAAGCGGTTAAAGTAGTTGCGTTTTCCCTGGTAAAGCTCCGAAGCCTCCTCGAAGTTGTGGTTGTTGGGCAGGTATTCAGCCAAGGCATGCTGTAGCGGCGCATTGACATTATAGACCTGAATCTGGTGTATTTTCCGGAATTCGCGCATGAGTTTTTCGGGAGCCAGACAATAGGAAATTCCCCAGCCATTAATGTTGTAAAGCGGACCAAACGATGAAACGACAAAGCTTCTTTCCAACAGTTTCTCGTAACGCGACACACTTTGGTGGGTCTGGTTATCAAAAATCATCGATTCAAAAATCTCATCGCTCAAGATGATGATGTTGGTTCCGTTGGTCAATCGTTGCAACTGGAACAGGTCATTCTCGGATAAGACCGAACCTGTTGGGTTGTGGGGTGAATTCAGGATGATCATCCGGGTTTTTGAGGTCACCATTTTCCGAAGTTCTTCCCAGTCAATTTTAAAGCTGGGCGGCTTCAGCTTGACATACACCGGCCGTCCGCCATTCAGCACAATGGATGGCGCGAATGATTCGAATGCCGGCTCGAAAACAATGACTTCATCATCGTCTCTAATAACCGTACTAATCGCGGTATGAATAGCCTGAATGGTTCCGGCAGTGATGGTGATCTCGGTTTTCGGGTCGTAAACCTGTCCGTAGTTTGCTCTTATAATTTCGCTGATTTCGTTTCTCAACGGCAGGATTCCTTCCAACGGGGCATAGTTATTATAACCATCGTTAAAATACTTGCAAGCCAGATCGATTAACTTCTGCGGACATTTAAAATCAGTTCCCCCAATGCCCATGTCAATTGCACCGGATTCCTCGATCCATCGGCTGATGGAGGAAAACATACTGGTTGTTGTATTGGGTAATTTAGATTGCACCATAACTGAAAAATAAGTTTGCAAAATTAACAAAAGAGCTGATAGTCCACCGATCGTTCCTTCAAAATTAAAGAATTATTCGTCACGGGTCGCTATGACAGCACTTCTTTTAAGACCGCTAACGATTTTAAGTCGCCTGACAAATCCATATGAATTTGGTAATACTTCAACAGTTGCGCCAGCAGATTGGCCCGTTGGCGGTTGTTGAAGCTCAGCAGCTCAATCTTTCCGAGGTCGAATTGAAACAACTGCTTAAAATTAGCGGTTGTCTCGGCATCCATAAATTGATGATGCAGTGGCTCGGATGCAGAAAAAGAAGCCGTATTCAAATTGAAAAACAGTGTTTTATGGTGGTTTGAAGCCTGTGGAGAGAAACCTAAAAACCGGCTGAGATGAAACAAAAAGGCCAAGTGAAAATTGGCAATCCCATCTTTCTTAAGATCCAGCAAAGCAATGGCATGATACAGAAAGTCGAACAACTCTTCGTTGGCTTCTTCCTCTTTCAGGCATTTCAACAACACTTCGGATAGAAAAATAGCGAGCGAGCTTTTGACAATGTCGAATGGAAGATGCTCAAAAGGCACGCTCATCCGGGCTTCTTTTAGGCGTTGCAAGTCGTGCCCCGTTCTGTAATAAACCTCCAGTTCAAGCAAAAACAAGGGTTGAAAAAGATTCTTTTTGAAGGTCGATTTTCTTTTTCGCACCCCATTGATCAAATACGACTGAATGCCAAACCGCTCGGTATAGATACGCGCAATGATACTGGTTTCAGAATAATTGATGTGATGCAAATAGATGCCACGTGTTTTTTCAAGCACAATTTCTTGTCTCCGTTAATGAATAAAAAGAATTTTGGTCGTGAACGTTTTTTTACCCGATTGATTGTTTCCGAAGACCAGGTACACCCCGGTGCTTACCCGCTTGCCATTCAGGTTTTTCCCGTTCCAAATGGCTTGTCCTCCAAGTGATGTGGTTTGGTGAACCAGGTTCCCGCTGATGTCGGTAATCTTCACATCGGTATCGGAAATTAAACCGGTAATGACAATATCTCCATCGTAGTCCTGCCGAACCGGGTTTGGAAAAGCATACACATCAGCGTACTCATTCGCTCCGGCAATGGCTTCGCCCCGATAGGAAATGATGCCTTCGGGCGTGCCGATAAAAACTTCGCCTGATTTTTCATTGATGGCGATGGACTGGATGGTGTTTGACAACAGGGAACTGTTGGCTTCATTGAAACTTCTCAGCTCTTCTTGTCCATCTTCGGAAACCAGAAAAACGCCGGCGTTTTTCGTTCCCAGCCATTTCCGGTTGGCACCATCCACCGCAATCGCCGTTACCGTTTGCCCTCTCAGCAGGGGATGGTAGATTCCATCATTCAGGTCTAATCCGGGTTGGGAGGCATAAAACGGGCTTTGTTCCCAAATAGCTTCCGGATCAAAATAAACGGCTACCCCTTGCGAGGTTCCCAGCCAAATGGTTCCATCGTGATCCATGGCGATGGAATACACATCATTCATCCTGAAAAGCTCCTCGCGGTCGCCGCTGTTGAAATAGGCGATCACCGGCAACTGTTTTTCATCGGAACCGTCAGCCTTCCGGACATATACATCCCTTCCACGCGGAAGGACAATCCATTGATCGTCATTATTTGTCAGCACAATTTCGCCCACATCTACTCCGCCAATCTCACCGAGGGGAAACGACTCCCAGCTGCCATCGGTTTTTAAAACCGAAAGCGGTTCGCCAACCAGCGAGTTGGTTACCCACAGGTTGTTTTTCGAGTCGAAAGCCAATCCGCCAATGCGCACATAATTGGGATTGGCATCGCCAGGCAAGGCCGTTTGCAGCGAGCTGTTAAACTGCGTGTAGCGGTTGACAATTTCGTTATCCCGAAGTTCCACAAGTCCACCTCCCCACGAACCAAAATAAACATGATTGAGGTCGGTGGGATCGACTGCGGCAGTCACTAGGTCGTGAAAATCACTCAGCCCGGTATGCGTGCGTTGGCTGAAAACACGCCAGTCGCCATCGCGATAGACATGCGCCTGCGGTTCATTAAACACGTTGTTCCAGGTATCTGTGCGTCCGCCGGTGGTCATCCAGATGTCTCCCTTGTTGGCGTGCAGCGAAAAAACCCGGTTATCGACCGGCCCATCCGGAACGGCCAGCTCAAAGCTGTTACCCGATTTTTTGACCAGTCCATAACGGGCATCGGCAATCCATAGCTGTCCGGCTTCATCGCAAGCTGCATCCTGAATATTGATCCCCGAAATTGTTGTTCCTGAAAAAGAATAGCTGTCTACCTGTTCGGTCAACTGGTCGTTGGTGTTGTAAACTTGCAGTTGGTCTCCCTGGGCAACCAGCAGTTGGTTGTTGCACACCCGCAGTTCATTTACGGTACTCACCCCCGGAAGAAATCGCTCCCAGCCATTCCCGCTGTTCCGGTATAATTCCTGTTGATTATTCGTCTCATCCGTGTAGCAGGCAATCACGTTGTCATTGAAAAACGCCAGTTGGCTGTACCGGTCATTGGCGTGTGGGATGTCGTCAATTTTGATCCAGTTGTTGAAATCCTGTAAGTTTGGAGAGTTACTGTTGGCCATGAAAATGCCTTCAGCAGTTGCCGCGTACAAATTGCTTCCGTCAAAAGTCATGTCCAAAACCACCACCGGCGAACCATCGGGGCCAATGTAATAAGTGTCTTTTATCTCCCGCTTGTCGAGATTGACCGCCACAATTCCAAAGCCACACGACAGGTAAGCGGTTTGGTCAACAACAAGAATGCTGTAGATATTTTTGTCACCCTGAATTTGTTTTCGCTTGATGTCGGAAAGGTTGAAGATCTCTCGCTCATAGATCAGATCGAGGTTGCTGCTTTGGTAGGCAACCAGCACCGCGCCGGCATCTTCGCTGTAACCCAACGCGCGAGGCTGAACATCAGACAAGCCATTGATTTGGTTAAGCTTTCGCAAGCTATTGTCGGAGTGGGAGTAGGTAAACAAACCCCCGGTGGTCAGGCAATAAATTTTGCCTTTGGCTTCAATCACCTGCTGAGCCGACGAATAGGACAAATGGTCCGTCCACTCGCCAACGCCAACTTGGGCTGTTAAACCAAGCGAAAAGGAAATAAAAAAAGCGAATACCAGGCCGCGTATCATAAGGTTAAATTCAACGATTTTAGATAGCGAACCAGCTTTTGCACTGCCCGCCCGCGATGACTCAACTTGTTTTTTTGTTCCGAATTCATCTCTGCAAAAGATTGAGTGGTGCCCACAGGCTGAAAGATGGGGTCGTACCCAAAACCTTCTGTTCCCTGCTTTTCGCGCAAAATTTCGCCTTCAACAAAACCTTCAAACTGATTTTCCTTGCCGTCAATCACCAGCGAGATGACTGTTCTAAAGCGGGCTTTCCGGTTCGTTGTTTCCTTCATCTTGTCCAGCACTTTGGCCATATTGGCTTCGGTGCTTTTTTCTTTGCCGGCATAACGTGCCGAATACACTCCTGGCTCACCATTCAGGGCATCAATCTCCAGACCGGTATCATCGGCAAAACAGTTGTAACCGTACTTTTCAAAAATGAAGAAGGACTTTTCAGCGGCATTTCCTTTCAGCGTTGCCTGATTTTCCGGTACTTCTTCGTCACAGTCAATGTCGTGCAGGCTGAGCAAGTGAATTTCATCGCCCAACAGTTGTTGAAGTTCACGAAGCTTATGGGGGTTGTTGGTTGCAAAAACAAGTTTCATTCGGTACAGTTTATTTAAGTTGAAGGTTGAATTGGTAAAAATTGCTCACCAAACATCCTTGCATTTTGTTATTCTTCTTACTTATAAAACAGTCAAATTTACAAAATCCTGTCAATGACCAATGCGAAATAAACAGCAATGGGGTGATCAAATTAATGAACACCCCATTTTCTATCGAAGTTTGAATCGTCAATCGTTTATTCAGCAGCTTCGCCGGGAACCGGGATGGTGACATTGTCAACCATACCCACTTCGCCCATAATGTAAGTGTCGGGCCCCAGTTTCATATCTGAGTTCATCATTTCATCAAAGGTCACTTCTTTTCCGGTATAAGCCGAAACCCGTCCCATGATCGCACACATGTTGGTGATGGCTATTTGCTCGGCTTCATTCACCGCAATGTTTTCTCGAATGCAAGTCACCAGGTCAATGTGTTCCTGCACGTAAGGACTGATTTCGCGTACACCGCTTTCCTCGGTTGGGTAAGCGTAGGCATAAAGCTCAGTTCCTTTGGCATCCCAAATCTTGTTTTGACAGTTCGACGAACCGTTGCTCCCCATCACAAATTCGGAAACATTGTTCGCACAGCCATTGATCTGGCGACACATGCTGTGCGTGTGCATGCCATCGTCGTACATGAAATCGATGCTGAAATTGTCGTACTGGTCGCCGGTAACACGACGCTGACGCGAACCAAAACCAACCGCTTTGGAGGGGTGTTTTCCCGCAAACCAGTTGATCACATCGATGTTGTGAATGTGCTGCTCCACAATGTGGTCGCCCGACAGCCACAACCAGTTTACCCAGTCGCGGATCATGAATTCCATTTCAGTCCAGTCGGCATTTGGGTTGCGATGCCACAGTTTCGACTGGTTCCAGTAACAGTTGGCGCTTACAATGTCGCCAATCGCCCCGTTGGCAATCTGCTTGTACACCTCTATATAATCGCGCTGGTGACGACGCTGGGTGCCGGTTACAATCTTCAATCCAAGCGATTCGGCTTTTTTAGCTGTCGCCATCACCGAGCGGATACCAACCGGGTCGACAGCAACCGGTTTTTCCATAAATATATGCTTGCGGGCTTGCACTGCAGCTGCAAAATGTTCGGGACGAAAATGCGGAGGCGTGGCCAGGATGATCACGTCAACACCCGAGTCAATCACTTTCTCGAAGGCATCAAATCCTACGAAAATATTTTCATCAGCCACTTCGTTGTTGGCCTGGTTTTTCAGCTTGTTACGGCAATCATCAATACGATCCTGGAACACATCGCCCAGGGCATGGATGCTCAGGTTAGGGCCCGCATTCAAAAAGTCGAGCGCGGCACCCGAACCGCGGCCTCCGCAGCCAATCAGACCGGCTTTCAGCGGAGCCCCGTCAGGCGCCTGATCCAACAGCGGAGGAAGGTTGAGTTCAACCGTTTTTTTCTTCTCGGAACACGAAACCAACGCATTGGCTCCGATTACGCCAACGGCTCCTATGGCTGCGGCGTTTGTTAAAAATCTACGTCTTGAGAAATTTGATTTTTCGGTCATGATCTTTTTAGATTTAGTTATGATTTCCTGTATTTTCATTAAATTCACAAACCACCCGGAATCCAACCATCGTTGCATCAGAATACCACCAAATACTTTTAGGCATCTGAGGATCTGTTTTCATCCAGGCTTCTGTTTTTGTATAATCACGCTCAGCCGAACGAACGTCTTCGGCAGGACTTTTAAATGAACCACCGCGAACCACGTATTCAGTTCCGCTTGCCGGCCCTTTCGGGTCTTTTGTCCCATCCGTCAAGAGGCTGTAAGCATCGGGCGCATACCAATCCTGACAGAATTCAGCTACGTTTCCCAGCATGTTTTTCAACCCAAACGGATTGGGGTGAACCACTGATGGAGGTTGTGTTTTTGCCATGCTGTTGGCTTCATACACGACATAGGTATTGATATTGGTGGTATCGGCTCCAAATAGTTTATTCCACAATTTGGTTTGTGAAAAATCTTTCGGATCACCTTCAAAAAAGTACGGTGTTTCGGTACCAGCGCGGCAAGCATATTCCCATTCAGCCTCGGTGGGCAGGCGGTAGGTTTTTCCGGTTACTTTCGACAGCCAGTCGCAATAAACCTGTGCGGCTTTGTGGCGCATGGTAATAGCCGGACGATCACCCAATCCCCAATTTTGATCGGGCTGACCATAGGGTGGAGTCGGTCCCGTAATGGCATCTACATCGCCCACGGTGCGTGAGCCTTCCGTATCTGTACTCCTTCCTTCGGCACCGGTTTGGCTGTAGAATGCCAGGTACTCATTCCAGCTCACTTCTACCTTGCCCATAAAGAACGGGCTGATTTGCACTTCCTTCTGCGGCCCTTCATCTTCATCGCGGTAGGGCTCATCGGTAGGGCTGCCAATTTTGAAGATTCCACCCGGAATGGCGACCATCTCGAAGTCAACCGGGGTTGCCGGAATCCTTTCGATGAAATCTTCGTGTTTTTCAACGGGGGTGGGGGTCTCATATATTTTTATGTTGGCTTGCAGCTCTTTGCCAAAGCCAATGTTGCTTTCGTGTTTGGCATTCGGATCGAAATGTCCTACATGCAGGTGGCAGTTGATGCAGCGCAATTCCTCCTGGTTTTGCGAATAGTACAAGTGGGCATCCTGACCTTCTTTCGTCAATTGCAGGGGAAATAAGTTGGCATGGCATTTCACGCAGGATGCTTCAAAAGTAAAATGCTGCGCCTCTTCCACCGTTGACTTGGCTTCCCAGTTGAAGCTTTCGTGATCTTTAAACAGGTACCCATAAATGTCGATTGCAGAGGCACGTATTTTTGCTGGCAGATAACCTTCGCCTTTGGGTGGTAAGTGGCAGTCGACACAATTGACTTGTATGCCGTGTTTGTTGTCGTAGTGTGTTGAAAGTTTCCAGGATTCTGTTACGTGTGGATGGATATGGCACGCTTCGCATGATTCGTTGGTTGAGGTATATTCAACCGTTTTGTTGAAAGCGATCAAAACCAGTATTCCTAAAGCAAATCCAATAAAAAGTACAAAGAGAATTTTTTTCTGAAAGAATTTTCGAAGCTTTCCAGCCATTGTAGCAATCATTTAGTTGGTTTGTAAATTGAGTAGCATGCTCACAAATTTAGCAAAAACATGTTCTAAAAATACGATTCTTGAAAAAAATAAACCAATAAAGGCTGCCGGGAAGCAACCTTTTTCGGGAAGAAGGGAAAAAAGGGAAAGGGAGAGTAGAAAATAAATCTGTTACAAAATTAATTAACGCATACACGAACAGACCTATTTTCATTTTTTTGATCCAACATTCATTGTCAATCATTTATTTCTTTCGGATACAAGATATAGCCAAATTCTGCGATAGAGTTTATGGTTAAATTATCCTATTGTTACCCTATTGTAAAGGATAGAAGCAAAATACTGTTTGCTAATTAACTAATGGTTCATTAATTTGCCTTTTATTTTCTGAAAATTATGAGTCTATGCCGGAAAAGTTTACCTATTTGCACGCCTTTCTTGAGTTGTTTTATCCCCGTCTTTGCCTGGTATGCGGGCAAAAGCTAATTTTGAGCGAAGACCATATTTGTCTAAAATGTCTGCTGCATTTGCCCCGGACAAATTTCCACCAACAGCCCGATAATCCGATGGAACAACTTTTTTACGGGCGGGTGCAAGTTGAACGGGCTACCGCTTATTTTGACTTCAAGAAAGGCAGTTCGTACCAAAAGATTCTGCACTACTTGAAATATCGCGGAATGAAAGAATTGGGAGAATTTATGGGAGCACAGTTTGCTATGGAAATCCGGGATTCTGAGTTATTGCAATCCATCGATTTAATTTGCCCGGTGCCGCTTCACCCGAAAAAGGAGCGTAAACGAGGTTACAATCAAAGCTATCATTTGGCTAAAGGTTTGTCTGAAAAGTTAGGTATTCCGATTGACAACCAATCCCTCGTTCGAAAACAATTTTCCAGCACCCAAACCCGGAAAACAAGATGGGAACGCTGGGGAAACGTAGAATCTATTTTTGAACTGGCCAATCCGGATGCTTTTAAGGGAAAGCATGTTTTGCTCATTGACGATGTGGTGACCACCGGTGCCACGTTGGAAGCCTGCGCTGCCACCATTCTAAAGGATTGCCAGGCCCGGATCAGCGTCCTGACCTTGGCTATCGCTTGAGCTATTGGTTAAGTTTTGGCTCAATCGTTCACAACTGCGCCATTGTATACGGTAGAGCCCTGGTCAACTTCTATTACCGCAAAAACAACCAGCCGAGTTTCGTCGGCTTTATTCAGTTCAAAGTCCACCCGCTCGGTGCAGTATGTAGGTGTCAATGCGGGTTTCAATCAATGCTTGGTAATTTAAGTTTCTCTTTCAGAATAGCCACGCCACGGCCAGCCTTTTCTTCAATAAAAGTCACCTTTCGCATATAAACTGGCGGACGCTCTGGATCGACCACAAACAGGGGCACATCGTCGCGGGTGTAATGCAACAGTCCGGCTGCCGGATAAACGTTGAGCGAAGTGCCAACTACCACAAAAATATCGGCCTGTTCTACCAGTGGTACTGCCTTTTCCATGGCGGGCACCATTTCGCCAAACCAAACAATGTGCGGACGAAGCTGGTAGCCTTTTTCACACAGGTCGCCAAACTTCAGCTCCCAGCCCTTCAGGTCGTACACCAGCTCGGGATATTTGGTGCTGCGTACTTTCTTTAGCTCGCCGTGCAGGTGAAGTACCTTCGTGCTGCCGGCCCGCTCGTGCAGGTCATCAACATTTTGGGTAATGATTTGCACATCGAAATCGTTTTCCAGTTCAGCCAGTCCAAAGTGTCCGGCATTGGGTTCGCATTCGTACAATTGCTTGCGTCGGTCGTTGTAAAATTTCATCACCAGCTCCGGGTTGCGTTCCCAGGCTTCGGGGGTGGCTACTTCGGTAATATCGTATTCTTCCCACAAACCACCCATATCGCGAAAGGTGCGGATGCCGCTTTCCTGGCTGATGCCGGCCCCGGTTAAAACCACCAGTTTCTTTTTCATGATTGTTGATTTTGGATTTAAAGATAGCGTGAAATGGCTGGTTTTACAATTCATAAGCCAATGATTTCGGCTGATTTTCATTGGCTAATAGATTCAGCCCGAAACCTGCACCCGGAACCCGGCTTGCTCAACTCGTGTCGCAATGGCGTTCAGTTCTTCCAGCCCAATTTTTTGTAGTCCTTCGGTCGGGGTGTCGCGCTCAATGGTATAAATCATCACTTGCTCTGGTTTGATCGTCTTCAGCGCTTCAATCCAGGCGGCCAGCTCTTCTTCGGTGGTGTTGTCCACCACTTGTTCTTTATGAACTCCGCGGATAAACAGGGTTTGAATGATGGCCCGCTTTCCGAAGCGCTTCAAGTGCTCAATGGTTTGCTGCAGGTTGAAACGGCCAACGGGGCAATCGAGTAGTTGTACGGTTTCTTCAATGGCCGAATCCAGTTTCAGAATGTTGTCTTCGACTTTAAGCAGGGCTTGAAACACGCTTTCGCGGTGAATCATGGTGGCGTTGGAAAGTACTGCGATGCGGCAGTTGGGGGCAAATTCATCGCGTAGGGCAATGGTGTCGTCAATGATTTCGGCGAACTGTGGGTGAAGGGTTGGTTCTCCATTTCCCGCGAAGGTAATTACATCGGGCAGTTCGCCATTTTCCTGCATGGCTTTTAGCTTGTTCCGGAGCTTGTCGGCAATCGTTTCCCGCGTCGGAAGCTCAGCTTTCTTTTCCCGCTTTTTGGGGTTCCAGCCACATTCGCAGTAAATGCAGTCGAACGAACACAGTTTGCTATCAGTAGGCAGCAGGTTAACCCCCAGCGAAACACCCAGCCGGCGGCTTTTAACAGGCCCAAAAATAATCTTATCAAACAGAAAGGTTGCCATGCGTAATTTTTCAGCAAAAGTAAGGATTAAACAGGTAGCTTGCCAGCCCTTTGGCTAAATCAGCATTTTCAGGTAGCTGTTTTCGGTCAGCCGGAGTTTGTGGTAGTCCATGCCCGAAATGAGCATCAGTCCCGGTCGTTTGCCTTTTTCGATGCTGCCCAGCTCTTTATTGAGCGAAATGGATTTGGCCGAATCCAAAGTAAAAAGACGGATCAATTGCTCAAGGTTGATGTGTTTGCTGGTCAGTTGAATGGCTTTTAACCAGCCCAGTAAGTCTTTTTCGGTATTGAGCCGCTCGGGACAAAGCGATTCGAAGGGGAGGAGCTCGGGAAATTTGCGGTAGAACCGTTCCGGCTCAAATTCGTGGTAAACGTTGACAAAGGCCGGGCAAATGATGCCATTGTGAAATTCGAGGCCGGCTTCCTCGCGGAATCTTCCTATTGGTCTGGCGATATCCAAAATTAAGCCACTCGAATCGACCTGGACGATTCCTTTGGCAATGGGTTTTTCGTTGCCCGTAAAGAGGTAGTGAGCGGCAAACTTTCTCATTTGGCAGGCTGAATATTGACTTCTTTCTTCTCACTCGCCTCTTCCTGAAGCATGTTCAGGCGGTCGACAACCTGCTGATAAATTCGCTCATACACTTTGGGCAGGCTCGAATAGTACACCACCGATTCGGCAAAAACGGAATCGGCCACGCCATGCTTTTCCAGCACCGAATAGTACATATCTTTGGATTCTAGTTTGGTCATTTCCTGATCAAAGCGGTACTGGTTGGCGTAGGCTTCGTTGAGGTGCATGTCATAAAGCATGTCAACCATTTGTTTTTCGTTGAGCAGCTTATCCGGTTTCGGAAAGCCCTTCTTTTCTTTGCACGAAAACGATGCAACAGCAAGTAAAAACAGTAAAAAGTAGTGGGTTGTTCTATTCATTTCAACGCATCAATTCGTCTACAAAGTTAGGATTCCATCCCATTAAATGATCAGCTAAATTCAGAAAAAGATCGAAATTCCGAAAAGAACGGGCTGTTGAGGCGGTTATGCCCACATCATTGGAGCTCATCGGGCCTACCAAAAGTAAAGTATAATCGCCCCAACCATCACCACTGTCGATGCTATATTCACATAAGCCGCCAGCCAAAAGTCGCGGTCAGTAATTGTTTTCTGAAAATGACCGATGTAAGGTTTTTCAACCCATTTGCCGTGGTATACGTTGGGGCCGCCAAACCGGCATTTCAGGATACCGGCTAACGCTGCTTCGGGATAGCCGGCGTTGGGGCTGCTGTGCCGATGCCCGTATTGAAAGATGTGCCGGACACTGTTCCAGCTCAAACTCACCAGCACCATCAACAGGGCAGTGAGGCGCGCCGGAATGAGGTTGAGCAAATCGTCGAGCCGGGCGGCAAACCAGCCGAAGCTTTTGTAACGTTCGTTTTTATAGCCGATTATCGAGTCGAGGGTGCTGGCCATTTTAAAGGCAAACAGCAATGGAACGCCACCCAAAGCATAGTAGAAGAGCGGCGCAATCACCCCATCGCTGAGGTTTTCGGCCATGGTTTCCAACACAGCAGTGCGGATTTGCTGCTCGTTCAAGTTTGCTGTATCCCGGCCAACAATGTAGCTCAATTGTTTGCGCCCAGCTTCCAGTCCTTCGTTGTTCAGTGCCCGGATGACCAGCCACGATTCATAGATCAGGCTGTGGTTGGCCAGCCCGTAAAACACACCAACAGAGACCGCAACCAGATAAATCGTTGGAAACGATTCCAGCTCTCTGAAAAGCAAGAACAACAGCAGCCAGGTCGTTCCGACCAAAAAAGCAGCGATCATGGCGCCTTTCAGCTTACGGTAGTTTTGCCGGTTAAAGCGCTTTTCAAACCAACCGATGGCCCAGCCAAACGCACAGATAGGATGCGGCAGCCAGCGTGGGTCGCCCAGCAGGCAATCGAGCGCAAACCCGATGAGCAGGGGAAATAGGATGAAGTAAAAGTGGTCCATCAATAAAAGCCATTTCTTTAGGTACGAGTCCTCCCGAACTTGTTTCGGGATCTGTCTGGAATTCACGCAGATCCTGAAACAAGTTCAGGATGACGCTCATCGCTCTTGCTTGTTTTCATTCAATATTGAATACACATACTCCATATCCACGCAAGCGCGTACATGGGCGGCCAACTTATTGTACTGCTCTTCTTTAAAAGCGGCATAGTCAAACTCCGCAACTTCGGCCTGAAGTTGATTGGCTTTCAGCATTTCTTCTACCACCGCTTTGTTGTCGAAAATACCATGCAGGTAAGTTCCCCACAGTTTGGGCGACATCAGGCAGCCATCTGTTGAGCCATCTTCCAGCGTGCAAAGCGGCTTACCATTCATGCGCCGCGTTTGCCCCATATGAATTTCGTAACCCGTGCAATGCTCTTTCCGCTGCTGAAAGTGGAACCGGGTTTGTACCGTCCGTTTTTCCTTACTCAGGGTGGTGACTACCGGCAATAAACCAAGCCCCGGCATCATTTCAATATCGCCCTCCACCTGGTTTGGGTCGCGAATTTCTTCACCCAAAATCTGGTAACCACCACAAATGCCGTAAACCCCTTTGCCTGCTTCAGCAGCCTGGATGATAGCTTTGGCCAGTCCCCGTTCGCGCAAATAAATCAGGTCGGAAATGGTATTTTTGGAACCCGGTACCAGCACCACATTTGCCTTGGCGATTTCAGTTGGATTGGCCGAATAATACAGGTTCACTTCCGGCATACGTTCCAGCATATTGAAATCGGTGAAGTTGCTCATATGTCGCAGCAATACCACCGCTACATTGATTTTGCTGTCATCGGTGCTTCCTCGCTTGTGGTCGATCACCACGCTGTCTTCCTGCTCAATATGGATGTCGCGGAAGTAGGGAACCACGCCGATTACCGGGATGCCGGTTAGTTCTTCCAACATCTGGCGGCCATCGTTGAACAGGCTGATGTCGCCCCGGAACTTGTTGATCAGGATGCCTTTGATCAGTTTTCGCTCTGCTTCGGGCAGTAGTTTGATGGTGCCATACACGCTGCCAAATATGCCGCCACGGTCAATGTCGGCAATCAGGATTGTGGGCGAACCGGTTTCGAGCGCCACCCGCATGTTGGTGATATCTTTGTCCCAAAGGTTCACTTCGGAAATACTTCCGGCGCCTTCCATCACAATGGGGTTGTAGCTTGAATCCAGCGAACGCCAGGCTTTCATGGCTTCGGCAAACAGGAACTCGCGGTCGGTTTTCAGGAAATAGTCGCGGGCCGACTGGTCGCCCATGGGCTTGCCGTTCAACACCACCTGGGCTTTTTGATCGCTGGTTGGTTTTAGCAGAATGGGGTTCATGGCGCTGAGGCAGGGAATGCCACATGCTTCGGCCTGTACCGCCTGAGCGCGGCCCAGCTCCAAACCCTCGGCGCTGGCATACGAGTTCAGCGACATGTTTTGCGCTTTAAAAGGTGCCGGATGGAATCCGTCCTGTAAAAAGATGCGGCAAAAGGCGGCATTGATCACCGATTTGCCCACATCGGAGCCGGTACCAACAAACAGGATGGGTTTCAGTCGCTTTTTCATTTGTGTCATCGTTCACTTGGTATTAAGTAGTGCGAATAATTTAGTGTCATGTTTCGAGTCTTTAACAATCTGTGATAGAAGCGAAACCGAAAATATCAAATAGGTCCGTGACCTTAACACGAATTCGTGTGGGATGATTTTAATTTTTTCTTTTCCGTTTTTTATTGAAACAAGCGGTCGTATCATTTCGATCGTATAAAATAGCGTTTTTTCATTTTATTGTACTCCTACGATTTTATGGCTCATTATCGTCGCACACATTTGTAGAGGTACGATTTTATGTCTCAGTATCATCGCACGCATTTGTAGGGGTACGACTTTATGTCTCTATATCGTAGCATGCATTCGTACGGGTATGACTTTATGCCGCAATATCGTAACGTACATTCGTATTGATACGACTTTATGATTTGGTATTGTATCGTTTAATCATAGGGGGATGGTTTTATATTTCGATATCTTATAATAAAATCGTACGCATAAGATTATCTGTTTTAATTTCTCTGGATAAAATAAATGTTTTAATTTTAGTTCGTCAAAGTTAACTTTAAACCGATGAACAGCAGCATTTACCCGAAAATTAAGCCGAATGCCGTATACAACGGCGTCAAAGACCTCATTGGCGAAGACGTTCAGCGCCTCGAGGATGTTTTGCAGGAAAACCAGCCCACGGGAAACAGTTTTGTCGATCTGTATGCCAACCTCATCCGCCGTTACGGGAACCGTCAGGTTATACAATATGCAAAAATGATGGGCATTGAACCCCGGCTGCTGATGGCTTCGATGGTGGCTATGAGCGGTATGGGTGCACGTGAATGGCTGTGTGAATACCTGCGGATGGTGAGTTGCGATGTGCTTGAGAAGACCGACTGGCCGATCACTGAAGTTGCACGGGTGCTCGGATTTACTTCGGTAAGCTCCTTTAGCCAGTTTTTTCGTCGTCAACAAAAAATTCAACCTTATGAATGGCGGAGCCTGTATCGCGGCTATCGACGCACCTATCATTTCCCATAATGATATTTCAAGGATGTCATACATCCTCAGGCTGGATTTCAAATTTATAAACACCGCCATAATCCGGTGCAAAGGTGGTGAAAATCTCGTCCATCGACTGATTGTCCAGGATGGATTTTACCAGGCGAATGACACCACCATGGGCAACCACGGCTACTTGCTTGAATGGTTTTGTCTTCAATTCAGCTAAGCATGAAACGACGCGTTGCCGGAACTCCGGGTAGGATTCACCATTGGGGCAGGAACCTTCCTGGTAATGATCCATCCAGTGCTTTCCTTCGGAAGTAGCATAGACCTGGTCCCAGGGTTGAAGTTCCCATTGTCCGAAATTCAGTTCCTTCAACTGGTGATCAAACACGATTTCCTGATCGGGGAACAGGTCTTCGGCCAAACGACGGCAGCGCAGCAGCGGACTGGAAAAAACGGCGTCAAAAGACTGCCGACCGATCAGACTTTTCACCAGCTCCAGTTCTTCCGGATACGAATCAGCCAGCGAAACATCGGATTGTCCGTAGCAAATGCCGGGTGGAGTCGATACGCGGGTGTGGCGAATGATAACAAGTTTCATAAACTATTTTGTTTTTTTTTGTAAGGTTCTCCGGGGAACTAACGGCTTCTACAGAAGTACTGTAAAAAACCTTATTTTTCTTGCCACACCTTAGTAGTAGTATGACTTACAAACTCTGTCAACATCTCCCTTTGACACTGAAAAGGCAGAACAGGTTTGTTGCCACTTGAAGGTTCCCTTCACCAGCTGATTTTGATGTATAAACTTTTCGGAGCTTTGAGCTACCACTGTGCCCAATCTTTCTTCCGAAATTGTTGGAGATCGCGACACTAAAAAATGAACATGCTCCGGATTGGCATAAATCGCGTATAAATGACATTCATTGTTATTAACAATTCCCGTTATGTATTTTTCAATCCTTTCTCTGTTGGCATCCGGAATAACGGGTTGTCTGTGTTGCGTCGTAAAAACAAAATGGGTGTAAAGATTATTGTATTCTACTTTCATATCCTGCTTTTAATAAGGTAATAAGGTTCGTAGTTTTGCAATACCTAATTAGCTACTAAGGTTTTAGAATCAGGTATCCAATACTGTAACTTTGATCCGAATTATTTGCCCAACTTCAGAATTTTCATCAGGTTATTATTCAACAAATCGACATGCCTTCGGTCTAATCTGCCAATCCGCCCTAGAACCAATTCCTTGTCAATAGTCGCAAATTTGTTTAAGCGAATCAGAGAAGCTTTTTTTAGTCCATTCAGGTATGATGGCTGTAATAAAATGTCGAATTCCGCTTGCCAACTCATTTGAGAAGTAATAAAGCAAACTGTCACGTCGTCTTCCGATGAGATTAAAATAACAGCCGGTCGGTTTTTATTGCCTGACAAATCTGTAAAAGGGAAAGGAACCAATACGATATCACCCTTCTTTATCGATATTTTTCCTTTAAATCATTCACCGTATAAAGGTCATCTTCTTCTTTCAGAAATTCGAAAGCTTTTGAATCCGAAGCCAACTTTTGTATTCCTTCAAGCATGATCTTATCTTTGGCTCGACTCAATAAAAACTCAACAAAATCATTGACCTGCATCAGCTTTGACTCCGGCAACTGTTTGATCTTGACAATCGTATTTTCTATTAAAACTTGCTTGTCCATTTGAAATCCTTTAGGTACAAATTTACAATTCCCTCATTGAAAATCCTATCAGTCCCTGGGGTATTAAGCTTTTTCATGTCATACGAGAGAATGTATTTCATCCCATGAAGACACTAAGAGCACAAAGTTCCTATTTATCCTTCGTGTTCTTTATACCTTTGTGGGAAATAGCATTCAACCCTTCATGCTATGCCCAGCAAACACAAATAAAACACCACTTCCACAATCTGCTGCAAAGCCCCCAGACAATCGCCGGTGTAGCCGCCAATTTTCCGTTCAATGTATTTTTTGAAGAGAAAGGTAACCAGCAACGAAAGCGGCAAAGCAACAAGCATGAGCTGCCACGGCAAGAATGCGGATGGGAGCAAGCCAAACAGCACCGCGAGTATTAAATCGGAGTTTTTGCCCCGTTTGCCAATGGGTTTGGTTTTGCTGAGTTCATCGTCGCGCGAATACCAGCTGGTGAAGATGATGATCACCGGCATCAGGCGGCTAAAGGCGTGCCCGGCTAGCAGTACCAATGGAATGGTTACCGGCGGCAGACTTTGCAAAGCCAGAAACTTGGTTCCCAGCATTCCGATCAAACCTACTGTTCCGTAGGTCCCAATGCGGCTGTCTTTCATGATGGTGAAGATCTTTTCGCGGGTGTAGCCCCCACCAAAGCCGTCGCAAAAATCGGCAAAACCATCTTCGTGAAAAGCACCGGTTGCAAAAATGGTGGCCATCATACTTATAAAAACAGCCACCTCAAGCGGTAAGATCCAATTCAAACCATAAAAAACAAGCGCACCAATTCCCCCGATGATCCAACCAATCAGCGGGAAATAGCGGGTTGCCCGGTTCAGCCTTTCGTTGGAAAAACCCAGCGACCGTGGCACCGGAATGCGGCTGTAAAACATCACCGCCGTTAGAAACAGGTTGAGTTGTTCTTTCATCTTTTTCGAGTTTCGAGTTCCGGGTTTCGAGTTGTTGATGCGTTCTCACCCTCACACCCTCTCATTTTCTCCCTCTCTCACTTTCTTTGACTCAGGGTTTCGAGAAAACTCAGGTACTTATGAACGTTGTACTTCGGTATTTTCTTACTTATTCGAAACGCCGGCTTCGTCAAAGCTAGCCATTTCGTTTAAGAAAGTTGCTGCTGCCTGAATAACCGGGAAAGCCACCGCTGCGCCGGATCCTTCGCCGAGCCTCATGCCCAAACTCAAAACTGGTTTCGCATCCAGGTAATTCAGCATCAATTGGTGCCCTTTTTCTTCGGAAGCATGACAAAACAGACAGTTGTGGCGAACCGAAGCATCAAACTGAATGGCGGTCAGCGTAGCGGCTGTCGCAATAAACCCATCGATCAGGATGACCATGTCGAGTTTCTTTGCTTCCAAGATGGCGCCCACCATCATGGCGATCTCCAGCCCACCAAAGGTTGCCAGTGTCTCCTCCGCAGTTTGCGGATTGTATTTTTCTGAAACAGCTTTCAGGACGGTAGCCTTGTGATCCAGTTTTTGGCCTTCCATTCCGGCGCCTTTTCCGGTGCAGGTTTCAATGGGCAGTTGCATAAACCGGTGCATCAACAAAGAGGAAGGGGAGGTGTTGCCAATGCCCATCTCGCCAAAGCCGATGGTGTTGCAGCCTGCCAGCGCTTCCTGCCGGACAAAGCCGGCACCCCGTTGCATGGCCAGGCGGCATTCCTCCGGAGTCATGGCGGGTTCAATCATCATGTTCCGGGAACCACGGGCGATTTTGGCATCAATGATTGGGCTTCCGGCTGGGAAGTCGTAGTTAACGCCGGCGTCGATCACTTTCAACCCAATGCCGTTTTGCTTGCAAAAAACGCTGATGGCTGCGCCGCCCGCGCAAAAGTTCATGGCCATTTGCCAGGTCACTTCTTTGGGGTACGGGCTCACACCTTCATCGGCAATGCCATGATCGGCAGCAAACACGAGGATGGCCGGTTTTTTCAATTCGGGCGAAAGGGTGTTTTGAATCAAGCCCAATTGCAAGGCAATTTCTTCTAGGCGCCCAAGCGCCCCAGTAGGTTTGGTCTTGAAGTCAATTTTTTGTTGAAGTTGGTCTTTTAAAGATGTCATTTTGTTGTCATTTATGGTCATTATATTTTAAGTAGCGAGTAGTGAGTTCCGAGTTAACTCGCTACTCATGACTCACTACTCGCTACTCATTACTTTATTTTCACCGGAATTCCCGAAACCATCAGGTAAACGGTATCAGCTTGTGCAGCGATGAACTGGTTCATCCAGCCTTGCAGGTCGGCGAATTTTCGGGCCATTTCGCTTTCAGGATGAACACCCATGCCGAGCTCGTTGCTCACCACAATCAGCTGCATATCCTGGTCGATGAACTTTAGCCACTCCGACTTCGCAGCTTCCAAGGCCTCATCCAGTTGGTAGCCACTGTCGTGAAAATAATTGGTGAGCCACAGGGTAATGCAATCGAGCATCACCACTTTCCCTGAGAAATCGTGCTTCGAGAGCTCTTTCTCTTCTTCCACGGTTTGCCAGCGTTCGTCGCGATCGTCTTGGTGGCGTTTTACGCGGCTGGCAAAATCCTCATCCCAAATGCGTGCAGTAGCCAGATAGACGGGCTTTCCCGATTGCTCTTCGGCCAGTCGTTGTGCAAAACTGCTTTTCCCTGACCGGGCTCCTCCGGTGATGAATGTGATGGTTGCCATAGTTTAGTTTCAAGTTCCAAATTCCATGTTTCAAGTTTCGGGTTCGCGCTGAAAACGGAGACTGCGGCTGCCTACTTTTCTTCTCCGTCAACAGTGGCTGAGCATACATCCTTCACATACCGCCAACTGATGGTGTCGCCTGCTTTTACAGACTGATTGATGGCCAGTTTTACGGGTTCTTCGCCGTTGATCCGGTAATACCAAGCCATTTCTCCACGGGTTGAAACAACATCGTCAATAGCAATTACAAAAACATGATTGCCTACCGGATGGGTTTCTACATCTGCTGCCAGTTGTAAAGCTTCCAAGGCTGTCAGTTTCTTTTGGCAATCGATGGTAACCGTTTTCACTGGTTTTGATTCTCCAAAGCTAATCTCGACAGTTACCTTTTTATCTTTCTGTTGAATTTCTTTTGCTGAAATACCACTGATTATAAAAACAAACAAAAAGCTTATAAAAATATGTTTCATCCTAATATGTTTTATCATTTACCTAAAAAAAGGAAGAGGTCAGCTGATAAACAACTACCTCCTACCTTCCTGATTATCTGATTTTCTTAACGTGTTCTAAATTAAACTAGATCTATTCCGCTAAACTCGTTTATCGATCTAGAAATGAAATCCAATAAGGAGAAATTCCACAAGTAAATTCATCTGCTAAACTTCCCGCAACATTATAAATTAAAACAGAACCAGCTTCAGACGAGCTCGAACCACCGAAAATATAAACATTATCATTTTCAGGATTAACAGTAAGACCATTCACTCCTGAAAGTCCATCAACAAAAGGAGCGAATATTCCTGTGGTCACATCAAGAACCTGAGCACTTCCAACAATATTCGAGTTTTCATCATAACCGGTTGAAAGAGCATAAATTTTAGAAAAATCTGAATTAGCCGATATCACTGAAGAATAATTAGAACTCATTCCTTCCAGATGATATGTTTCTTCGAGTGAATTTGTAGAAGTATTGATATATCCAAGGCCTGGATCATCAGAAGGATCCGAATACGTACTTACTAATGAAACATACAGATTGTCGCTGCCATCTTTTAAAAAATAAGAAGTAACTGCTGGAGTTGGGATGTAAGATACTGCATGATCCGACAAGCTAATCACTGCAACACTGTTCTTATAGTTTAAGGCCACGTATAAATTACCATTCGCAATAGCCAATCCCTCAGGTCCTCCGGGCAAATCAATGGTTTCTTCGATGTTATTGGTTTCCAAATTCATTTTGGCAATATAAGTATCCGGCATTTCAGACCAATCCGGATTTTGCCCCCAGCAAGAGATATATAAATAGTTTCCGTCTGCAACACAATAACGAGGTTTGGCAATTTGGTCGGAAATTCCATCAACGGTCTGTTCAAATTGGTCATTTACGACAATAACTTTATCACTACTGTTTGCCATTAGGTAATAATGACCATCATATTGATAAGCATATTGAATGTTTGAAACTAACTCAAGTCCCAGATCACTATTTTGTTTTTGATAAAACTTGTTGGCTACTTCTTCTGTTTCCAGGTTGAAACGAGAAATGCTTGCACCACCTTTTCCATAACTTCCATAATTGAATACATAAGCAATATCACTTTGAAGAACTTCGGCACTCACTGTTGCATTGGTTGAAGAACTTCCATCGCTCACTGTCAAGGTGAATGTATATTCTGTGTTCTCCTCAACATCAGGTGCAGTAAAAGTTGGTTGAGCATTGGTAGTTGAGCTCAGGGTAATTCCCTCCGGAGCCATCCAGTTGTAGGTTAACGAATTACTGCCAACATCAGTAGAGGCGGTGGCATCCAGCGTAACAGTTTCTCCTTCATAAACGACTTGATTTTCTCCGGCGTTGGCTTCTGGCGGAGTTATAATTTCATCATCGTCGTCACAAGACACAAATGCCAGTGAAACAACGAAAAGACTCACAAATAATAATGCGTACTTTTTCATAATTCTCATTTTTGATTGTTATTTTTTTACATTGATTGTTGCGGCAATGCTTACCCGGAAGTTTCTTCCGGGCATGGCATAATATCGCTGGTTTTGGTAATCTTTATCGAAAATATTATTGGCAGAAAAAGAGCAGTTTAAAAGCTGGTTCTTTATTCCAAACTGATACCGGACGCCACAGTTGGCCAGAAAATAAGAATCCAGCAATCCCCGGGTTTCAACCTCACTTTCATCAACAATATATTCGTAGAAGCGCTCGCCTGTGAAACTACCATCAATAAAAAAAGTAAGTGGTCGGTAGTTAATCATATAACTCGCGTTAGCCATATTTCTTGGGGTATAAATCAATTGCTGGTCTGGCTTATCTTCTTCTTTCTTAATAGCGGGGTTATAAGTATAGTTTACTGTAAAATCAGATGTTGTTTTTCCAACATTGAACTGGGCTGTTGCCATTACTTCAATTCCTTTGGTGGTTACTTTATCTAAGTTATAAGGTACCCAAACACCAACATTGCGCCATTCAATCCAATTTTCAATGTTCATATAAAAACCGTTCACCCGAATCATAGATGAAAAATCATTTTTTGCAAACTTATACTCCACCCCTGTTTCCAGGTTAAATCCATCCTCGGAATCGAGATCCGGATCACCTTGATTACCCCAAAAGCGATCATTAAATGTTGGCACCCGATAGCTTCGCGAAGCATTGAAAAATGTTTTCAGATTTGATACCGATTGCCGTAATAGCAAATATTCGATTCCCAAAGCCGGAGTGAACGGCACATTATAATCGGTTACAAATTGCTGCCTAAGATTAATTGATGTTTTCAGCCGTTGTAGCGGATGATAAAACCACGACAAGTAAAGGTCCAAATGTTGTTCGTGATCAATAACTGAATTGGAATAAGAATAAACAGTAGGAACAATGTGCTTGAATTTTGCTCCGACTTTATATTCTATTTTTTTGCCAATCGCTTGTTTTAAACTGAAATCAGTCACCAGTCGGTCGGTTTGTATTTTTTGACCTTCGTCAGCGTCATAGACTTGTTTGTCATGTACATAGCCGGCTCCCACGTTATATTTGAGTTTTCCATTCTCATTTTTATACTCCGCCCAAAACCGGAAATTTTGATTGCTCAGTTCTTCGGTTGTTTTATAACTGTAATTCTCTTGCATGTTTGGCTGAACCTGGTGCCAGCTATCTTCATACCAAAACGAAGATTTGAAATACTCATTTGATCCGAACAAGTAATTCAGTTCCTGTATAAAGCCTTTATTATCAATACGAGTGCCATGCTGAGTGTCATTGACAGGTTCCGGATGAGAAATCCGGTTATCGTGGTAGGGATTTTTAAAGGTGAAATCATTGTTGGTTGAATATTTCAGCAACTTAGTGGCTGATTCCCATTTGCCGTTTCCCAGGTAAACTTTGGCACCATACAGCCGTTCTCCAAATGAGCCCATCGTGTATTTGGCATCGGCCCGTAATCCATCAGTCCAGTAATTTCGCTGTCCCAAATAAATGGCACCTCCTATTGCTCCTGAGCCGTTCAACGCTGCGGAACTACCGTATTGTATATCAAGCTTATCAAATAGAAAGGAAGTAATATTCGAAAGGTTTGAATGCCCCAGCGTAAGCGAGTTTACATTGATTCCACCAAATAGTATGGAGGTGTGATCGGCTGCCGTTCCCCGAATATGAATTGTAGACAAACCTCCGGCATCTGCTTTAATGTAAATTGGCGTATAGCGCATCAATAGCTGTTCCAATCCGCCTTCCTGTACTGTGCCCATCTGTTTCGGACTGATTGATTCTATTTTGGAACCAGTTTGATATTTTACGTAATCTCCGTAAGCAGAAACCTCCTCAATTAACACCGAGTCCATGACTACTTCATTTTGAGCAAAAAGCCCACAAATTGTTACAATCAGAAATCCTGATAATAAAATAAACCTTCTCATTTCTAAATATTAGAATGAGCTTAGGATAAGATTGTGAAAAATACGCGATTATTATTCACTAGCTTTTTTCCCGAAGCCTTTGTTAATATTCATAATGGACTTTGGTAGGTCTTCTGGCTCACCTCTCTTTCTGATGCCTTCCCGTTCCGTCAAAAGCCGGACAGTGGCTGGGGTTTCAGAAAGATCATTCGAGGTTTACAGCTGCGGGTACAGCTCCGGATTCTAACCGGATTCCCTTTTGATCCTGATCCGGCAGTCGCCGGATCGTTGGAACCAAATCCGTGACAAATGTAGAAATTTTGGTTCCATATTTCCTACTTTAAAAAGGAAAAAAAGATTCGTTAAACGAAAGCCCAGATTATCAGTCTAAAAAATCGCAGTTTGAGTTTTTTTCAAAACCGGGAAGTCCTTCGTAACGGCTTTCCGGTTTTCTTATTGGGCAGCATTCATCGGGCTGAGGCAATAAGATCATTTGAAAAGGTTCAGATAACTTTCGAAAGCATACATGCGCCCTCGTTGTGCACCAGTAACTTCTTTCAGGATTTCAACCCGTTCCAGTTCCGAAATGAGCTTGTAAGCCGATGGCATCGTGATCCCTGTTATTTCCTTGACTTTCTCGGCATTGATCATTGGCCTTTTATACAGGAAATTGGTAATTTTTTGTGCATTGGCTGCCCGGCTTCCTAAGCTTTGAATTTTGAGGTCACTTTGCCTTTGCAATTGTAAAATGCTGTCAAATGTTGATATCCCTTTTTTGGCTGTTTCAATCATCCCGACGAGAAAAAATTTAAACCATTGGGTGATATCATTTTTCTCCCTGACATTCATTAGATTGTCGTAATACAAAGCCCTGTGGTTTTCCATAAAGTCAGAAAGATATAGAATTGGTTTTTTGAGGATTCCTTTACTGACTAAATAAAGAGGTATTAGCAAACGACCGATTCGCCCATTGCCGTCCAGAAAAGGGTGGATTGTTTCAAACTGATAATGCACCAGTGCTATTTTTAATAGATCAGGAAAAAAAACAGTTTCGTTATGGATAAATTTCTCCAGGTCACTCATCAAGTCTGAAACAGATGTGTGTGCAGGAGGAACAAACAAAGCGTCGTTGATTGTGGCCCCGCCAATCCAGTTCTGGCTTTTTCTGAATTCTCCCGGCATTTTCTTTTCGCCACGAACGTCCTGCAACAGCACTCGGTGTGTATCGCAAATCAGTCGTGATGATAATGGCAATTGGTCCAGCGACTTTATTGCCGATTCCATTGCCTTGATGTAGTTTTGAACTTCCTCCCAGTCATCACGTTTATCAAGCGGGATGTCTTCTCTTTCCAATAAAGCTTCTTTTATATTGGTCTGGGTTCCTTCGATTTTACTGCTTTGCGTTGCTTCTTTCAGAACGTGCATACTGATAAACAAGTCGATGTTAGGAATGTAATTTGAGTACATATCTAGCCGTCCTAACTCCCGATCAGCTTGACTAAGCAATTGCAACACTTCCATGTTTTCAACTTTCCATTGCCGATTGATGAAAGTGGGTTGAAAGCTTTTATAATATCCCTGGCTGACATACTTGCCTGAAGTAAATTTTTTCATAGACTTCAATTTTCTTAAACAAAGGTATTCCTTATTTAAATTTTTAGCAAATTTCTTAAATAAGAGTCATTCCTATTTAAATTTTTAACGATTTTCTTTAATAAGACGATGGGCTAATAAAGATTGAAGGGATTTTCTTTAGTAAGATGAAGGGTTATTCCAGGTGAAAGTACATCAGTACGATGTCCATAAGTGCGTGAGCAAAGAAATAACGGCGTCGCTATTTTTCTTATGTATCGATGAACTTATGCACTCATGGACATGCGCGAGTAAAGAATTACCCGTTTTTTCCGCTTCTCTTCATCATTTTTTCGCTCACCAAAAAGATGACGGGTTTGTTTGAATAGGGATTGGTACGGGTGATCACAGGAGTTCGGTATACTTTTTCGATGGTGTCGAAGGTGAGCACCTGCTCCGGGGTTCCCCGGGTGAATAACTGACCTTCATTGAACAGCATGAGCTGATCGCAGTATTCCGAGGCCAGGTTCAGGTCGTGGATGACCATCAGCACGGTCAGTCCCATTTCCTGGTTGAGGCGGTGTAGCAGGTCCAGGATACGCACTTGGTGGGTGATGTCCAAATGAGAGGTTGGCTCATCGAGCAAGAGCAGTTCAGGCTCCTGCGTCAGTGCCCGGGCAATGGCTGCCCGCTGTTGTTCGCCACCGCTCAGCTCAGTCATCAGTTTGTCCTTGTGTTTCAATACATCGGTTAGCTGCATGTATTTGTTTGCCTTCTCGAAATCGCTTTTCGACTCAAAAAACTGAAAGCGGTGATGATAAGGCATGCGTCCCATCAATACGTAATCTTCTACCGAAATTTGATCGGTATCGGTAAACTGGGTGACAATGGCCATTTGCCGGGCACGCTCTTTCAGCGAAAACGCCTGCAAATCCTTTCCCTTCAGAAAAATCTTTCCTTCGAGCGTGGCAATGGAGCTGGTGATCCCCCGGAACAGGGTGGTCTTCCCCGAGCCGTTGGGGCCGATGATTCCGCTGAAAGAGCCTTTTTCAAGGCTGAGATTGATTCCGCTCAGTTTGAAGCCGGGATAACCGCAGGAAAAGTTTTCGATATGAAAAAAAGATTGTTTCATGCTACTTTCCCTTTCGTTTTTGACTCATCAACAACAAGAAAACCAGTCCGCCAATGATGCCGGTAATTACGCCAATGGGCAGTTCGTTGGGTGAAATAATGGTTCGCGCCACCACATCGGACAACACCAGGAAAATGCCGCCCAACAAGAATGAGCCGCCCAGCAGAAAGCGATAGTCTGACCCAAACAGCAGTCGCAGTACGTGCGGGATAATTAGCCCGACAAAACCAATCACTCCGGAAACCGAAACACAAATTCCGGCCAGTAAGGAAGCCAGTATAAACAGCACCCGGATCACCACATTGGTATTAAAACCTAAGTGCATGGCTTTTTCTTCACCCAAACGAAGCGCATTCAAAGGTTGTACAAACAGGTACGAAATAGCCAATACCACCAGGCTTACAATCAAGGTTAGCTTGATCAGCCCGGTGTTGGGCTCGTCCAGCGAACCCATGATCCAAAAGACAATGCCATGCAGGTTATCGGAGCTGGTAGTGGCCATTAGAAACATCATGGCCGACGAAGCGATAAAGCTGATCATAACCCCGGTAAGCAACATGTTTTGGATGTTGATGCTGCCCCTTCGGGAGCTGATGGTGTACACCAAAAAGATGATGACAAATGCGCCGATAAAGCCTGACAGGGGCAGCATAAATGAGCCCAGCGACAGGTGCAGTCCGAACACAATGGTAAAAGCTACGCCAAGCGAGGCGCCCCCGGAAATTCCTAACGTAAAGGGCTCGACCAGTGGATTGCGGTAAATACCTTGCAAAATAACACCTGCCAAACTGAGCGCACCACCAACGGCCACGCCAAGCACGACCCGCGGCAGCCGAACCTTCGAAATGAGCAGGTACTCCATATTGCCTTGGTCGCCGCCATACAAAAGCATGCGCACGACACTGCCGGGGCTTACATTTAGTTCGCCTACCGACAAGGCAATGGCAACGGCAGCCAGCAACAAGGCCAGCAAGGCCAACACGGCCACCATCCATTTGATGTATTTCCCCTGTGCGATCAAGATTTATTTTTTCGTTTCTGAATTTAACAGCTTATGAAATCGGTACTCACGTACGCCAGTACTTTCTTTTAAAACTCAATACCTTTACGACTTGCGATGCCTTCATCATACGGGTGCTTCACTTTATTGATTTCCGAAACATAGTTGGCTTTTTCAATCAAGCCGGGCGTAGCACCACGCCCGGTTAGTATCAGCTCTATTGTTTCGGGTTTCGATTCGATAAAGGTAATTAGATCGGCTTCATTCAGAAAGCCATCGCGAACACAGATCAGGATTTCGTCCATGATCAGCAGGTCGGGTGGTGAAGCCAGACAATAGCCCGACAAACAGACGAGTGCCTCTGCCACCTGCTTCCTTAGTTCTTCGGGCGTAACTGATTTGTTGAAATGCGGATGGCCGTCGGTAAAGCCCATGATGGTCGCTCCCAGCTTTTTCAGGCTGTCAATTTCGTGGTAGCCATACAATTCGGGCCGTTTCATAAAATGGGTATAAACCACGGTCAAGCCTTGCCCCAAAGCGCGGGCAGCCAAACCCACCGAAGCGGTGGTCTTTCCTTTGCCTGTTCCGGTGTAAATATGAACCAGTCCCTTCTTCATCGCAGGTAAATTTTGGTGATTAACTCATCCAGCGCTTCAATAAACGACAAGGGCGTTGGACTACACGCCTGATCAGCATTCATAATGAAAATCTGGTCTTTTTTTACCGCGCTCAAACTGGAAAAATTCGCCCACTGCTTTTTTTCTTCCTCCCCAATCAAGCCCATCAGTACGACTACGATAATGTCCGGGTTGCGGATTAGCACCGTTTCACGGTTGATGCTGCCAACCGACAGATCGTCGGCGATATTGTCTGTTTCCGAAAGCCGTATGAAATCATTCATAAAAGTATTTGGAACGACGCCAAACAAGGGATTGGCGCCAATCTGCATAAATGTTTTTTGACGGGGAGCATTTACGGGGATTTTTTGAAGAATCTCCTCCATGCGTTTCCGGGCGTCGGCAATCAAGATTTCGGCCTCTGCTTTTTTCCCAATCTGTCCGCCCAGGTCAATAAACTGGGTGCAAATGTCGTCAAACGATTGGGGGGTTTCATAAACCAGTACTTCAGTCCCTAGTTTTTTAAAGGTATTGATAGTTTTTGGCTTGGTTAGGGTGGTGGTAATTACCAAATCAGGTTTGAGCATTACCGCCTTTTCGTAATTCACCATGATGGCTGAGGCCACCACTTCGGCATCCGTTTCGCTTTGCAGGGTGCAGTAGCTGGTGCAGCCTACCAGCAAGTCTTCGGCCCCAAGCAGGTACAGGTTTTTGGTTAAGGACGGGGCCAGCGAAATAATACGTTGCGGCGTTTGGGCATGCGTTGTCAACATGGCGAGCGCCAGACTAAATAAGGTCAATAAAAGAATAGCAAACTTTTTCATCATTCAAATGGGCTTTGCGCCTCAGAGAAATCGAATTGGCAGGAAACGGAGTTCCCGACGATCTTTTTTCCCGAAGATCCGGTTAAACAATTGATGTTGCTGGCAGGTCTTCTGGCTCACCCTTCTTCGGGCCTTCCCATCGCGGCAGTGGCCGGACAGTGGCGTTTATTTCCGAAGAAACATACAGGTTTACAGCAGCGGGGACTGCTCCGGATTTGCACCGGATTCCCTTATTAAGGCACTTCCCCACAGGGGGAAGAAAGCCACCACAACACCGGCAAAAGTAGAAAATTATTTTGGGAATGAGAGAGATTTTTTTTTTGCAGATTGCGCATTATCTTTGAACCTTCAGAAAAAAATAAGAAAATGACAATAACTGCTTTCCGCGGCATGAAGGCCGGTTCTCAATTCATTTTTGCAGCATTTATTATTCTGCTTTCCTTTCTGGTTGTGTTTGCCCTTTCGGTAGCTGTGCTGGTCCCGATTGTTGGTCTGTCGGAGATGATGAGCAGCCTGTCGGGTGGCGATCCATCCAGCCCACAAACCATCGCTTTGCTCAAGTATTTTCAGGTAGTGCAGTCCATCGGACTGTTTGTAATTCCTCCCTTTGTAATTGCCTATTTGCTGGAAGGTAAGGTGCTGGCTTACCTGGCATTGGATAAAAGGATTGGAAGTCAATCCATTGTCATTGGATTGCTGGCCGTTTTGGCTGCTGGTCCCTTGGTCGGTTTTTTGGGTGGATGGAACGAAAGCATGCAGTTGCCCGAATTTCTGGCTGGCTTTGAAAGCTGGATGCGAGGAATGGAGGACAGTGCTGCAAAGTTGATCGAACGGTTTATTCGGGTGGAAACCTTGTGGGGCTTACTGTTCAACCTGTTTATGATTGCTGTCATTCCGGCAGTGGGAGAGGAATTGCTTTTTCGCGGGGTGATTCAGAAAATTTTTACCCACATGACCCGCAACTATCATTTGGGAATTTGGATTTCCGCTTTTTTGTTCAGCGCGTTGCACATGCAGTTTTTCGGCTTTCTTCCACGGATGGCTTTGGGCGCTTTGTTTGGCTATTTGCTGGTATATTCGGGTTCGATGTGGTTACCCATTTTGGCCCATTTTATGAACAATGCCTTAGGTGTCTTGGCTTTGCATGTCGAAAATAAAGGAAGCGAAACCATGGATTCAGTCAATCGCTACGCCGATTCGATGAGTGCATCGGCCGTGATGGCGATCCTTAGTTTGGCTGTTTCGCTTGTGTTGTTGTATTTTCTGAAAAAAAGAAGGGCCCTTAATTGAAGTTGAGGTTGATCTGCAGTTTTTCAGTCTCCATACGCTTTAGTTCTGACTGACGATAAACATACACGACTCCGTATTGTTGGGCTTTTTCACGGCGCATTTCATCAGGCAATTGTGCGAAATGTTGTTCCACTTCATTCCATAGCTGCTGAATGATTGTGTCAGCCTTTTCCCGCATTTCCTGTACCCCTAATGACGCCCGGTCGGTGTTGTTTTGTAGAATTTTTTGATGGTGAAAGGCATCTTTAAAATTTTCGAAATGAACTTTAACCAGAGCGATTGACGGGCTGTAAATGGCACTTCCACCTTGCATGCAGCGCTTTTGTTCGCCAAGTATAATTCGTTCGCCCCAGACCAGCACATCTTTTTCCAGGTTGAGAGGGGGCACATCGAACGAATTGGGGGTCAATCCATAAAATTCGCGTACACCGGGTTTCATTTCCTCGCGTTGGATGGCAAAATTCAAAACCTGAACAAAGTGGGATAAATATAATTTTGCTTTCTTGAAGATGTTTCCGTAATCGTTGGCCCGGTCAAACTGAACTTGCTTAGCTGCCTGAAGTTGACGTACTGAACCCGACAAACGGGGATAAAGCATCTGAAGTCGATCCAATGTTTGCGGACTAAAAGCCAGCTCGCTGAGTGCGGTCCGTTTTCCTTTTTCAAGGGCCGTCTCAATCGCTTTCATTCGTGCTTGGTCGGTATTGGGCAACCTTCGGTAGGGCATGTAAATTTGTTTTTGATTAGCACGAAGGTATGAAATCCAGGGATGCTAATCCATGCCCTGATGGCAAAACTAATCAACAGCCTCCTGTTTATAAATCAGTATTTACGGGCTGTTCGCAGGTTGTTAATAACAAAATTGACCGAAAACCGGCGGTTGTGCACAGCTTAATGAACAAGGAAAAGTGAGCATAATCACCTGGAGATTTCGAGCATGCGCATGATGGGAACCTTCGCTTTTTTGATCACCTCAGCAGAAAGCTTTACTTCGGGCTGCTCGTGTTTCATGCAGATATACAGTTTTTGCAAGCTGTTGAGTTTCATGTAGGAACAGTCGTTGCAAGCGCAGGTTGAATCGTTGCCCGGAGCGGGAATAAAAATCTTATCGGGACAGGCTTTTTTCATTTGATGGAGGATGCCACTCTCGGTAGCGACAATGAACTTTCGGGCTTGGCTTTCCTGCACGTAATTCAGCAAGGAACTGGTCGATCCAATATGTTTGGCCAGTAGTAGCACCGGTTTTTCACACTCCGGATGGGCAATAAATTCAGCCTCCGGGTATTCATCCATCAGCGTAACAATTTTTTCAATGGAGTATTGCTCGTGAACCATGCAAGCGCCGTCCCACAGTACCATGTCGCGCCCGGTGAGGCTGTTGATGTAGTTGCCCAGGTTTTTGTCGGGTGCAAAAATCAGCTTGGCATCTTCCGGAAAACTTTCCACAATCTTCACCGCATTGGAAGACGTACAAACCACATCGGTCATGGTTTTTAAATCGGCGGTACAGTTGATGTAGGAGATGACTTTGTGATCGGGATATTGTTTTTTCCATTCGGCAAACTTGTCAGCCGGTGCCGATTCTGCCAAAGAACAGCCTGCTTTCAGGTCGGGCAGGATGACTTTCTTTGAAGGGTTAATAATTTTAGCCGTCTCTGCCATAAAGTGAACACCCACAAATACAATCATATCTGCTTCGGTTGATGCGGCTGCCTGGGCTAGCTGGAGGCTGTCGCCAACAAAGTCGGCAATGTCCTGCAGGTCGCCGTCCACGTAGTAATGGCTCAAAATGACGGCGTTTTTTTCCTTTTTCAGCCGATTGATTTCCTGTATTAAATTTAGTTTCGGGTCGACTTTTTCATCGATAAACCCTTGCTTATCCAACATTTCCTGAACCACTAACTTTTCCATCTTTAACACTCCTTTTTTCCGAATAAGGTTACGGACCTGGTTATATGTATTTTAATTGATCTGGTGTGCTATACGCAGACTCATAAAATTTAACAAGCCGTAGCGTACAGTAATTCATAGCCTGCAAAATTAAGAATTCCTCTAAAAAACAGATAGTAATCTTTAAATGTTTTAGTTTCGGCAATTTTGTATGTCACTTAAAGCGGATTGATTACAGATTTAAAAATAAACATAAAAAAATCCCTGACAGAGCATTGGTTTGTCAGGGATTTGCCTCTTTGTGAGGAGGAACCAGTACTAATTGAGTTTCATTTTTGCATTTTCTACCGGATTAACATCTGAAGAAACCGGCCGCATCCGGAAAGAGTAGCTGTAGCTTTTTCCGGTTAAGCGATATTGGTCGTGTGTCCAGGCTCCCCAGCTATTGTCGCCACCCACACCCATTTGTTTGTAGTCGATGTTTACGGAAGTCAGGTCGCGTGGCTTGACGTCATTGATGTGCCGGTTGACGGGCTTCACCCCATCTTTTTGGCGACCGTCGGTGCGTACGGGCGATTCAAAATCTTCCATGATATTGTGGTGCGCACTCACCGACAAAAATGGCTGTCCCACGAAAAGCAGGCCATCTCCGGCTTCGTTGGTTACAGTCATCCAGCGGATATCGGTTTTGTTACCGTTTTCCTGTGGACGCAGGTAAGCCCAATATTGGTCGGCAACTGAGCCGGAATACTTGCCAACGAAAGCAGAGGTTTTACGATCTTCGTACGATTCGTGCGGTCCTCGGCCAAACCAGCTCATCTGGTCAAATTGACGAGGCATTTGCAAGTTCATGCCCATGCGGACAATCTCGGGCAGTTCGTCCTTGGTCATTTTAAACTGGTTGGCAACCACCACGTCGCCACTGCCGTAAACAGTGTAGCTTGAACTGTAATCGGCAATTTTTTCTCCTTGCTCATTGGTCAAATCAAATTCGAAATCGACCACCAGTTGGTTCGCTGCTTTTTTTGTCAGTTTGGCGGAATTCACTTTGCGATTTTCGCCGGCTTTTCGCCATACGCGGCTCCGTTGATCCAGGCCATTTCCATAATCGTTGTCGATTGGAGCACGCCAGAAATTCGGAATCGGGCCTTCTTTCAGCAATTCAGTTTCTCCCGACAGGAAACTACTCAATACACCAACTCCTTTATTGAAAGTCAGGCTAAAGTCTTCGCCTTGGATGGTAATTTCGGAATCGGTTTCGTTGGCCGTCATGGATGGGAAAACGGAAGTATCGGTCTTTTCCTTAGGTTTGTACCTTGGTGTTTCGATCAAAATCGGCATAAAACCAGCCAGCACGATTTGTTCCGCAGCCAGTTCGTAATTGGCAGGAACCAGTCCGTTAGCTGTTTTTGTTTTCGCTGAGAAATTCAGGAAATATTCGGTGCCCGGTTTTGGGTCGATCGTGTAATCCAGCTCTACTTCCTTCGCTGTACCGGGGGCCAGTTCAAATTCGGGAAGGGCTCCTTCTTTTACCACTTCGCCATCGGCAGTAATGGACCAACTCAAGTCCAACTCAGACAAGTTGGTGAAGGCATATTTATTTTCAATTTCTACAACACCCTTTTTCAGATTTATAGCTGTGAACCCGATGTTTTGGTAAACTTTCTTCACTTCCAGCAGGTGCGGTTTAATTCTGCGGTCGGGATCAACCAGTCCGTTGTTACAGAAGTTGCCGTCGGACGGAACGGTATCCGGGCCAAAATCGCCGCCATAAGCCCAAAATTCTTCGCCTTCCTCGTTGGTGGTCAGCAATCCCTGGTCAACCCAGTCCCAAATGCATCCACCTTGCAGAACATCGTAGTTTTCAATCACATTCCAGTAATCTTGCAAGTTCCCCACGCTGTTGCCCATCGCATGCGCGTATTCGCATTGAATGAGCGGTTTGGAAGGATTGGATTTGGCGTAATTTTCCATGTGCTCTATCCGGGCATACATGGGGCAATTGATATCGGTGTTCTCCCCGCCATGTGCTTGTTCGTATTGAACCGGGCGGGTTGTGTCCTGTTCCTTCAGGTACTTGTAATCGGCCATGAAGTTAACGCCGTTTCCGGCTTCGTTGCCCAGCGACCAAATAATGATGGAGGGTTGGTTTTTGTCGCGCCTAAACATGTTTTTAGTGCGATCCAGGTGTGCTTTTCCCCAAACCGGGTCTTTGGCAAGCGATTCTTTTCCATAGCCCATGCCATGCGATTCTATGTTGGCTTCGTCAATCAGGTAAAGCCCATATTGGTTGCAGAGTTTGTACCACAATTCGGGTTGTGGATAATGGGAGGTACGAACGGTGTTGATGTTGTGGGTTTTCATGGTCTCAATGTCTTTCAGCATGGTTTCCTTATCCACCACATGGCCGTTCACATCGTGATGCTCGTGCAGGTTGACCCCTTTTACATAGATGGGTCTTCCGTTGACCATCAACTGCGCGTTTTTAATTTCAACTGTGCGGAACCCAACATCCTGACGAAGTACTTCGATGGTGTTACCCGTTTCATCTTTCAGTGTAAGCAACAGCAAGTATAAATTTGGATGTTCGGCTGACCATTTTTTTACATCGGCGAACGTTTCTTCAAAAGAAACCATTTCGCTGGGATTGGCCAGTTCGATCGCTTTTTCGAACGTTTTAACAGTGGTGGTGCCGTCAAACAATTCGGCTTGCAAAGTCACTTGTTGTGCTACGTCGGACGAATTGGTCAGCTCCACATTCAAGGCAAATGTTCCATGCTGGTAGTTTTCGTCGAGTCCGGCTGTTACCCTGAAATCGTGAATGTTTTGCTTGTTTCGGGCCATCAGGAACACGTCGCGGGTCATGCCGCTGAGGCGCCAAAAATCCTGATCTTCGAGGTAGCTGGCATCGCTCCATCGGAAAATCTCAACGGCAAGTGTGTTTTTACCGCTTTTCAGGAGGGGCGTGATGTTGAATTCGGCAGGCGTTTTGCTGTCTTCGCTGTAACCCACAAATTCTTCATTCACCCAAACATTCATGGCCGAGCTAACGGCACCAAAGTGTAGCATAACATCTTTTTCTTTCCAATCCGAAGGAATCGTAAATGTTCGCTTGTATGAACCAACTGGGTTGTAATGATCCTGAATCAGCGGAGGTGTTTTGGCATGAGGATAACCTGAATTGACATAAATCGGATAGTCAAATCCTTCCATTTCCCAATTTGAAGGCACTTTAATTTCATCCCAGTCGCGTGTGTCGTAATCGTTTTTGAAAAACCAAAACGGACGTTCGCCCGGATTTTGGGACAAGTGAAACTGCCAGGTTCCATTGAGCGAAAGCAGGTTGGGCGATTCCCATTTTTCATCGGCGATGGCCTGTTCAGCTGTTGCGTAAGGAAGGTAATGCGCTCTGGGCGCTTCTTTGTTAACTTGAACAATTTCAGGATCTTCCCAAGGTTTCGGATTGGGTTCTTCAAAAGGAACATCTTCATATTTGCTGGTGCATGAAAATCCCACGAGAAGAACGAAAAGGAGTGTGATTGAATAGTAGTAGCTTTTCATTTTTCAGAATTTAGTTTTTAAGCCTAACCGGTTGGTACTGGTAGGTATACAAAAATCTAAAAAATATTCATGAAAAACAAGAAAAAAAAAACGGGTTAAATTTAAAAAGACAGGTGCCGGGAATTCTAAATCAATCTCCTGGTATTGTAACTTTCAATTTTTGACTTTAATAAATTTTTTCTGTCCCTGCAGAAAGCTGTTTAATTCGGTTTTAAAAATAACTGTAAACAAAATAAAAACAAAGGCTGTCCAATTTTACTTTTTGGACAGCCTCTTTTTATTTACTCCATTAAATTAATAATGGATTATTATTCTGCGCTTACGTGGCTGAAATAGATGCCATTTGAAAGTTGATCTACTCCACTATAAGATCCTTTCGTTGCGATAATTGTAATTGTGTCTCCAACTTTAATGCCTTTGGCAGCTAGTAAACCGTTTCTATCATCACCGGTTGCACCATAACCCGGATAACATTTATATACATAAATCTGGCTATCGCCGTCTTTCAGATAAAGCTTACCGGAATTCTCATCATCAATCGATGTAATTTCACCGGTTACCATGTAGTACGTACTGGCGTCGTCAGGTTTAGTCAACACCTGTGCAATAGTAGCAGGAGTTACAGGAATAACGCTCTCCAATACAGCAGAGCCTACTTGTGGAGTTCCATTGTATTCGCCACGTTTTCCGACAAGTGTGATGATATCGCCCACTTTCAAACCTTTGTCCTGGAAATCTTCAATGCCATAAACATACGTTTCACCGGAGAAATCCCGCAAGTATAAATTACCATAGGTAGTATTGGAAATACTAGTAATAACACCTGTCAAACGATATTGGATATCACCAACTGGAGCTGTAAGGAATTCTGCGATAGATGCCTCTATAATTGCTCCTTTTTGGCTCAGCATTGTTTGTGCACTATAATCTTTCGTTCCATCAGTAGTGTGGAATGTGAGCGTAGTTTCGCGATCTCCACCGGTATTAGCTTCGGCTTTGAATTTCACAACAGAATTAGTTCCTGCTGTTTGGATAGATGAAATGGATAACCAGGACTTGGCATCAGTTGGAATTTCTATCGATAAGCCTTCGCCTTTACAGGTAACGTATGCAACAAATTCACCGCCTGCTTTGGGAAGCTCTGCGTTTTGTACCGAATCAACTTTTACCAGTGATTTGTTGATTTCGATTACGGTTACATTTACCAGCTCTACAGTACCATTGTAGGTCTTCTTAGGTCCTTCAACGGTAATTTCATCTCCTACTTCAAGTCCCCAGCTTAAAAAGTTTTTCTCTTCGCCCTTCTCGTCAAGGGTACCGTATATTAAAATGGAACCAGTTTCATCCTCCAAATACCAGTTGCCGTAAGTAGTGTTGGTTATTGCCGTAACAACACCGGTTACCTTATAGGTTTTACTGTCGGGTCCTTCAATAATTTCTTTGCATGTGGCAGCTGAAACTATTGGCAAACCTTGGATAATGTTTATTCTCTGAGTTTCGCCTCCGCATTGCACTAAAATCTCTGCGTTGCGACCATCTAAGGTAGACTTAGCCGAGAATGTAAGCGTTGATTCTCCTGCACTGCCAGAGGCTGAAGAGATGGTTAACCATTCAATATCGCTCGTTACTGTCCAGCTGTCGTTAGCTGTTACCGTAATGGATGTAGAACCACCATCTACAGGAATAGATACGTAAGACGATGATACCTGAATTTTTTTAAGCAGTGTTATCGTATCTTCATCTTCGCAACTCGTCATTAGGGCAAATAGCGCGATGAATATTGGAAATAAATATTTAAGTTTCATATTATTCTATACTTTAAATTAGTTAAAAATATATTTGATACCAATAGAAGCATACCAACACTGACCTATTGAAATGCCTGGTGTAAATGTTTGGGTATTACCATGGATTGACTCGGGGGTAGAGAATGTAGCCACACCGTCGGCATCAACACCTTCGTATTTGAGGATACGAGCATCCGAACCAATATCAGTGTTCAGGTATTTAGCTACGCCCCATTCTGAATTGAAGAGGTTCATCACGTTCTTAATATCAAGACTAAGTTGCAACTTGTGTTCGTTATTACCGGTTTTAAGCGCAAAATCATGTTTGTAGCTCAAGTCTACACGATGTACCCATGGAGAGTAAAGGCTGTAAGCTTCAGCATAATCGCCTTGTTGATCTTTCAGGTAATCGTTGTTATGTACATAGTCCATAAAACGAGTTTGATCGTCTACTGACACAAAGCGAAATTCATTGTTGCCCACTTCTTCGTCGGTTGGAACATAAATTAAATCGTAGTTGTAGCCGTCATCGTTCATATCGTTAACCGTTAAATACGAGTAGTTGGACCCACCGCGATATGCTTCGTAAATGAAACCATAGTGATTCCCACTTTTATCGTTAAGATTAAGAGATGCTACAATTCGGTCAGGGGTGGTGTATTGCGAGTTGTGCAGTTTCATAAAGTTTGGACCTTCCACTGTTGGAGTATATGTAAATATTGATTCAGGATTTGATCCCGGCATACCGGTTACATCTTTTGCTACAGTATGAGTGTAAGCTGCCATTACGCTAACCCATTCGGCAGGCTGTGCATTCAATGTGATATTGCCAGACCAACCATAACCGCGGCTTGTATTTTCTAATACGAATGCTGTTGTTTCTGTACGATAACCTGCAGGATAAACAGGGCGATTGTCAGCACCGTTAAGATGAGCAAAACCACCTACATTTGGAATACTCCAGTCTGAAATTGTAACACCGTTGATTGTTTTGTTATAGATTCCTTCTATTGTTGCAGATAATGGGAAAGATGTTGGGAATGCATAATCAACTGCAAATGATGTTTTCCAAACTTGTGGCATCTTAAAATCTGAAGCTATACCCGCAATTGAAGATGGAACTGTTCCGTCTTCAGGTGATATAGTTGTGGGATAACCCAAACCAGCCAGTTTATCATATAGTGATGCTATTGTAGCATTTCCTTCACCATCGGTTGCCAAGCCACCGGCAAACTGAGACATATCAATGTACTTTTTGTCATCATCCTTTGTGATATAAGGTCCGGTGTAACCATCAATGATCTTCGTATTTGCATTAAGATGTGCCTGGTACTGAACCATACCACCATTGGTTGGCATGTTGGTGAAGAATACCAGTGGTAAGTTACCCGAGAAAAGACCGGTACCTCCACGAACCTTCAGACTCTTGTCGCCTGAAGCATCCCATACAAAACCTACACGCGGTGAGAATATGATATTTGCATCTGGCCATTTTCCTGTATCAATACTACGACCGTTATAATCAAGATCTTTAATTGCCTGGTTTGTAATCAAGTCATTATTGTTAAAAACAAGTGCGTCAATACGAAGACCGTACGAAAGTTTGAATCTTTCGTTTATATTCCAATCATCCTGAGCATAAACTCCAATTTTATTACTTCTTACACGGGCTGCAGGATTAGCTTCACCATCGTAGCCATAAGTTAAATTTACAATTTCGGGAGTTGCTTCATTTAAGAAGTCATCAAGGCTTGAGTAGCGATAGTAACCGGTACCGTTACGCATGTATGCATTATCGGCCATCTTATACTCGTAAGCAATACCACCAACAATTTTATGGTTACCTGAGTAAAAAGTCATTTCGTCTTTAATGTTCCATACATTGTTGTGAACTCCGTTGTTCCAGGTAAATAGCTCGTAACCTAATGAGAGGTAGGCTTGATCGTCTTTCAAAATGTCGATAAAAGGAAACGGAGCCGATTTTGTTCCGCGAACATCGTCAAGTTTTGAGAATGTTGCCAGAAATTGGTTAGAGATGTTATCTGATAAACGACTGTTTAAATCAAAAGAAAAGGAGTGAACAAGGTTGTCCATCGAATACATTGAGTTGGCATATGACATTGAGGCCTTCGACATTCTGGCCTCCGACATACGGGTACCTCCGTCCATCGAAGATGCGTTAGGCGATCTCCATGAAGAGTTCTTGGTATAATTATAACGTAATGCTAAACGATGTTTGTCGGTGATGTTCCAGTCGATACGGGCAAGCAGCTTTTTATTGCTTTCGTCTGCCGGGAAATTGGTGAAAGATCCTGTTTCGTATCCGTATTTATTTCTTACGAAATCAGAAACGGTTTGAAGATCGTCTTCTGTGGTGCGTGAAATAAAATTGTCAGGATTAGCAACACCATCAGTTGAAGCTCTCCAACGGTTGGCAACTGTAGGAGTTTCCTCCTTTTCGGCATTTATAAAGAAGAACAATTTGTTTTTGATAATCGGTCCACCAGCCGTGAAACCGTATAATGTGTTACGATCTTTTTCGCGGGCTCCGGCTATTTCCTGATCATAAACCGCATTCCCGCGCATGTTTTCATTTCGGTGATAAGTATAAGCGCTAGCTTTAAAGGTATTGGTACCCGATTTAGTAATAGCGTTTACGCCACCACCAATAAAGTTCGTCTGGCGTACATCGTAGGGGGCAATAACAACCTGCATTTCTTCAATAGCTTCTATCGAAATGGGGTTGCCGCCGCCAGGAAGATTATCACTCAACCCGAAGTTATTGTTGAAATTAGCTCCATCCACTGTAAAGTTAGCCGTACGACCATCTGTGCCGGCAAAGCTCATCCCATTGCCACCATAAGGTGAAAGGCGGGTAATGTCTGTGATGCTGCGACTCACCATGGGCAAATTTTCTATCTGGCCGCTTGTTATATTGGTTACTGCTCCGGTTTTCTCATTAGAGAATTTTGTGCGGGTTGCCGTAACCATAACTTCATTTAATGATGTTGTTTCTTCTGAGAGTACAACATTCATTACGTAGTTTTCACCTAAACTCAATGTAATGTTGTTTTGTGTGTATGCACCATATCCAATAAAAGAAACTTTTACAGTATAAGGTCCGCCTACACGCATACCGTTTAGGTTGAATCGGCCCTCCGTGTTGGTTACAGTACCATAAGTTGTTCCTGAAGGGGTGTGTGTGGCAACGACCGTTGCACCGATTACAGCTCCTTCAGCATCAGTAACACGTCCACTCATACTGGATGTGGTTACCTGTGCTTGTATAATAGTAGCTGATGAAATCATGAGCGCTACTAATAAAAACCTAACTTTTTTAATCATAGATGGTAAATTTTAATTTGGTGTAAATAATCAATTTTGATTTGGTAGTTATATAAATGAATTGAATTCGTAAAGAAATATTGAAAAGGAAGAGTTAATATCCAAGTTTTGAAACACTGTATCTTGCTTTTTACGCATATATCCTGTATATTTTCTCAGGTTATTTTCTCGGTTGTATAAAACCAAATACGACCAAAAAATAGAATCTTAAGAATTGTGTTTTCATAGAATGTAGTTTTGGAAATAGAATTTTTTCAAGATATTACAATTCATATACATAAGGAGTGATCTTTTTGTTCTAGATATTCACCAACTATCAATAGTTTATCAACTGACTGAATTTATTTTGTTTATAACATCCAGTCTTTGCTTATTTTTCCGGTGTAAAGGAAAGTTTTACATTTAAACCTATTGTAAATTTTAGGTTAAGGGTAAGACTATTTTTTATTGAATCAATCAGGCTGGAGTTTCTTTTTAAAATCTCAAACTTTTTCCAATTCTCGCTTTTTTATATTGTAACTCTTAATTTCTTCTCCACTTTTCTGGTGTAGAAATAGCAAAGAACCAACAAATTCAAAAAAATAGCAAAAGAGCGCTAATTTTATTTCCATTTTAATGATCACATTTTCAGTAAAGTAAAGATTTATATTAGGGCTATTTCAAATTTTTAGTACTTTGTATTGCATAGTTCCATTTAATAGCCATATATTTGTGATGCATAATTCAGGGTAAAGAATAGAAATAGTTTTAAAAAAGTTCTATGTAGCGTGTAACGAAATCAAAGAACAGTCGTCTTAAAGACAGAAAACAAAAGAAGTCTCAAAGCCAAACGAGCAAACAAACAGAAAACAACAATTAGACAAAAACAGAAACAGAAACAAAAACACAGGAGGCCAAATCATGAAAACACGAAACACAAACACAGGAAACAACACCAATCGAATTGAAAAAGTGATTTTACGAAGTGCAGCAGTAATTATTAGCTTTGTGCTGATTAGTTTTACCGTGAGTGCCCAGGGATTCTGGAAACAAATCCTGACGAACAACAGTTTTGGCAAAGTCGCCCTTTTAATGGTTGAAGAATCAGCTACAGCTGAAGCTTCTGCCGAAAGCGCGTTGCCAGCTAAATCATCCAGATCGATTTTCTATTTTGAACAAGCCGCCGATAAAGCGCTCGAAATTGAAAGCTGGATGACCGATGATGCCTACTTTGGAGCCTACACGCACATGGCAGTACCCGAAGCAGAAGCTGGCCTGGAGTTGGAAGAATGGATGAAAGATGAAAACTACTTCAGCAATAAGTTTACTGTTGAAGAACAAGAAGAAGAATTGGAACTGGAGGCCTGGATGACTGACGGACACCACTGGCGGATGTAAGCCCGAAAAGAGCGGGCAGAGGGAGGCCGAGAGTACAAACAGAGAAGAGAGAGGGAACAAATTATGAAGATCGAGAATACTAAAGCACAAATGCGCAAGGGGGTTTTGGAATACTGTATTTTATTGGTGCTGGATGGCAAACCCCTTTATGCGAGCGACATCATCGATGAGCTGAAATCCTCCAAGATGATTGTTGTTGAAGGAACACTCTATCCGCTGCTTACCCGATTGAAAAATGCAGGACTGTTGGCCTACAAATGGGAAGAATCGACCCAGGGGCCACCGCGCAAATACTACGAACTGACGGACACCGGAAAGCAATTTGTCATCGAACTGGGCGACTCCTGGGACGAACTGGTTGAAGCAGTAGGAACCATCAAATCAAGCAAATCGTAAGCGTCAACAAAAACGCACAAGCACACAAAAACAACGAGAGATGAAAAAGACATTTACAATCAATATCAGTGGGAGCGTTTTTCACATCGACGAGGATGCTTACCAAAAACTTCAAACCTACCTTCAAATGCTGAATGCCCATTTTGGACAAGGCGAAGAAGGCCGCGAGATTTTGCAGGATATTGAAACCCGGATTGCAGAGCTCTTCAGCGAGAAGATGAGCAAGGATGAAAAGAATGTGATTCTGGAAAGCTGGGTTGATGAGGTGATTGCCCGCATGGGTAAACCTGAAGACTTTATGGAAGGCGAAGAGGAGGAAGAAGAAGAAACAGGAGCCGAAAGGGAACCCAGCCAAGCTGGACAGCCACCTTACACAACCACAAGAAAAACGAAACGCCGGATGTATCGCGATCCTGACCACCGGGTGCTGGGCGGAGTTTGCTCGGGCATGGGCGCCTATTTTGGCATTGACCCGGTTATTCTGCGCATCATTTGCTTTATCCTGATTTGGGTTACCGGCGGGGTGATTATCCCGGTGTATCTGCTGCTGTGGATTGCCGTACCGAAAGCCAAAACTACGGCCCAAAAACTGGAAATGCGGGGACAGGAAGCCACGGTATCCAATATTGAAAAATCGATTCGCGAAGAAGTCAAGGAAGTGAAGGAAAGCTATAACCAGTTTCGTAGTTCCGATTCGTACAACAAAGGCCGGGAACAGGTGTCGCGCTTTGGCGATGTTGTTTATCGCCTGCTGCGTGTTGCCCTGAAAGTGGTTGTGATACTCGTTGGGGTAGCCCTGATCTTGTTTGGATTTATAGGCCTGCTCACCTTTTTAACCTCCATGATCGTTGGTCATTCGGTTATGGAAGCTGCTCCGTGGTTTTCACACTGGGGCCCCGAGTTTCACATGCCCGAAATTGCCCATTTCTTTATCAGTGCCGGCTCGCTGACCATTTTGATGATTGCTTCAGCCTTTTTGGTGGGCATTCCGCTGCTGGCCATTTTATTTGTGGGCACCAAGATGGTGTTCCGCTTTCAAACCAACAACAAGCTGATCTTTTTGGGTTCGCTAGGCGTTTGGCTGGTGGCACTGGTGGTGGCCATTGTTGTTTCGTTGTCGCAAATTGGCGATTATAGCAAGAGCACGACGGTGAGCCAAAGCCAAGTTGTTAACTGTGGCGATTGTCAGACCCTTTATCTTGAGCTGGGCAACGACAACTACAGTAACAGATACAACTACTCGATGGATCTGGACCGGATGAAGGTGGTCTCAGAAGATGGTAAAACCCTGCTTTTGGGTAGCCCGCGATTGAATGTGGAAAGCAGCAACACCAACGACTTTGTGATTTTGACCCGTAGAAAATCGCGAGGCAGTAGCCAGGGAGTAGCCAAGGAATACGTGGAAGAAATTGTGTACAACTTCAACGTGAGTGATTCGACAGTTTATTTTGATCCGTACTACCGCCTAAAAGAAGGTTCGCGATGGCTGCAACAGGAAGTGGATATCACGATTAAGGTGCCCGAAGGTAAGAGTGTTTACCTGGACGATAAGCTCATTAAGATTATCTACGATATTGAAAATGTGTCGAACACCTGGGATGGCGACATGGTCGGCAAATACTGGAAAATGACTGAGCTGGGGTTGGAAGAGGAAGCCCGCTAAAGAAGAATATTGAGTAACCACAAAAAACACAGAAACAGATGAAAACCTTAAAAATCCTATTTCTTAGTTTAATAGTACTGGCAAGTATAGTTGCTGTAGCCCAAAGCAAATCGGATCGTTTGTTCGATGCCTTCCGGAATAAAGCGGGTGTCAGTTACTTCGCTTTTACTAAAAGCATGACCGACGCCTTCAATATTGATTTGGATGATGAAGGCAAAACCATCAAAGGCGATTTGAATGAAATCCGTTTCATGTCCTACAATCCCCAAAAAGGAAACTTGAATGGCCCGGATTTTATAACGAAGGCGGTTGGTTTGTTGCCTGGTTCGTATGACCGGATTGTGGAGGTTGACAGCGAAAACAATGCTGAAATCTGGATGCTGGGTAACAAACGAAAGGCTTTCGAATTTCATCTTTTTATTCACAATGAATCCGATAACGACAACCAGTTTCTAATCTCGTTTTACGGCGACTTCGATATTGATGATGTTGAAGGAGTGCGTGAAATCGGATTAAGCTTATCCATTGATAAGTAAAGTGGGTGGCGTAAAAGTCATTCTACCCAAATTTTAATTTGATTAAAACAGACAACGATGAAACGATTAACAAAGTCATACGATAAGAAATTAGCCGGCGTTTGTGGCGGAATCTCCGAATATTTCAATCCGGAGTTAGACCCCATTTTAGTACGAATTGGATTCGTTGTGCTGGGGGTTTTCAACCCTTTAATGCTGGTGGTGTATATTATCCTGGCGATTGTGATGCCGGAGCCAGAAACCATGAAGTAATTTTATTGATTAAACAGCAAGCAAAAAACGGTTTCCTTATTGGGAACCGACCGAACATTAAGGCTGCCACCGTGCAGCCTTAATATTTGGCGCGAGAGGCTCAGCCCAATACCACTCCCGTTTTCACGGGTTGTAAAGAAAGGAACAAAAATTTCGTCCAACATATCGCTGGGTATTCCAGAGCCATTGTCTTTGACACAAATCTCCACCTGCCCGTTTTTATTTCGGCCAGCCAATAACACAATCCGGGCATTTTCAGTTTCAATAAGTGCTTCCCGCGAGTTTTTAATCAGGTTAATTAGCACTTGTGAAATCAGCTTCTCATCCGCCTGAATTTCCAGATCTGGAGATTGTAGTTTCATTTCCAGTTGAATCGATGAACCCTGATTTTGAACCTGATTCAGCAAAATCATTTTTTCAAGCAGATCATTTACCCGGATAACTTTTTTCTCCGGCTTTGGGAGCCGGGTCAGTTTGCGGTACGATTCCACAAATTTGATCAATCCGCGGCCCTGCTCCCGGATCACCTCCAGTCCGCGAATCGTTGTGCCAATCATTTTTTCATTCACCTCTTCAGGCGAAATGGCTTTCCCATTCTTCTGAAAATAACTGCCCAAACTCTCCGATAGTGAAGTAACCGGAGCAATCGAATTCATAATTTCGTGGGTCAGTACCCGGATCAACCGCATCCACGAGTCCAGTTCCTTTTCATCCAGTTCCCGGTTAATGTCCTGAACCGAAAGCAAAGTCAGCGTTTGATCCTTGTTTTTGAACGAACTGGCCCGGATGGAAACATTCACCTTGCCTTGTTTCCCATTGAAGGCGATCAGCTTTCGATCTTGTAGCTGAATCTGTTTCAGCGCGTGCAACAGGCTGTCGTCAACTTTCTCCAGTTGTTTCAGATGTGTGAATTGCTCTAAACCAAGCATCTTTTTCAAGGTGCTGTTGGCGTGAATTACAAATCCCTTGTCATCATAGGTCAGGATTCCGGTTCCAACATGTTCGATCAAAGCCCGGAAATATTGTTCCTGCTGGTGATTCTCAATTTTGATCTGCTGGATTTTCCGGTTAATCTCCTGAAGGCTTTGGTTCAGTTCCTGAATAATTTTATCGCCTTTTTGAATGGGAAATGCCTGGCTGAAGTCTTCATTTTTAACGGCTTCAAAAAAATAGCGGATACGTCCGTTCACGCTGTTTTGATAATGGATCAGGTTGATGATTTGAACCAGAAGGACGAGGAGCAAGCCGATACCGAACAAGATCGACTGCATGGAAAATAGCGCCCAGCCGATACCGAAAGCGACCCCTGCGATCAGGAGAATCCGGCTCAAAATATTGACTAAAAATGACTGGTTCATCCGATTCCAAATTTTTTCATCTTATTGTATAGCGTTTGCCGCGTAATTCCAAGCTGTTCAGCCGCTGCGGTCACATTGGCTGGATTTTTCTCCAGAGCGAGTATAATCATCCTTTTTTCCATTTCTTCCAGTTTGAGGGTGTCAGTCTCGCCTTTAGTGCCTGTTAACGGTCGCAGAAAAAAATCATCCGCTTTTAGAATGTTGTTTTCGCTTAAAATAACCGCTTTTTCAATGCTGTGTTCCAATTCACGAATATTGCCTGGCCAATGGTATTTCAGCAGTTTTTCCTGGGCCTGACTGTTCAGTTTTAAAGCGGGCTTGTCGTATTTGTATGAATATTTTTTTAGAAAGAAATCGGCGAGCACGAGAATGTCATTTCCGCGGTCGCGCAAGGGAGGAATTTCAATTTGAATGGTGTTGATCCGGTATAGTAGGTCTTCCCGAAATAAGCCTTTTTCAACCAACTCAGGCAGGTTTTTGTTGGTGGCGCAAATCAGGCGGATGTCTACCGGAATGGTCTGGTTTGAACCAATACGCGTGAGTTCCCGGTTCTGGATGGCAGCCAGCAGTTTGGCCTGCAAATGAAACGACAGATTGCCGATCTCGTCCAGGAACAAGGAGCCTTTGTTGGCTACTTCGAATTTTCCTGCGCGGTTTTCCCGGGCATCGGTAAAGGCGCCTTTCACATGTCCAAACAGTTCACTTTCAAATAAGGATTCGCTTACGGCTCCCATATCCACCGTTACTAACATTTCATCGCTGCGGTTCGATAGCCGGTGAACTTCCCGTGCAATCAGCTCTTTGCCGGTGCCGTTTTCGCCGGTGATCAAAATATTGGTGTCCGTTTTGGCTACCTTACGCACAATTTTCAGCACGTGCATCAACTCGGGTGACGAACCGATAATGAACTTTTCCTCCCGGTTAATCACCCGTTTCATTTCTTTTTCTTTGAGGCGAAGGTGTTTCACCTCTTCTCGCGATAGGCTCAATTGAATGGCCGACCGGATGGTTGCCAGTAACTTGGTATTTTCCCAAGGTTTCAGGATGAAGTCGGTTGCCCCGGTTTTTAGCGCTTTTACTGCCAGTTCCACATCGCCGTAGGCCGTAATCAAAACGACCGAAAGCTCCGGGTGATTTTCCCGGATCTGTTGGAGCCAGAAGATGCCCTCATTACCTGTGTTTACCCCTGCTTTAAAATTCATGTCGAGTAAAACCAGATGGTAGGGTCTGCTGCGCAGTTCGGTAACAATCAGGTTGGGATTGGATAAGCACTGTACCCGGTCGAATTCCGGCGCAAGCATGATCTCAAGCGCGCTCAGCACACTCTTATTGTCATCAACGATCAGTATATTTCCTTTGCCCATTTGTTCGGTTAAAATCTCCAATCAAAAATAAACCAATCCAAGACCAGCCGCAACAACTTGTCAATTTTTTTTACAGTCCGATGTCAATATATTTTACAAGTCAATAATCTTTGTTGTTGAATCGTGCACAAAACTAATGACTTAGGTTTTTGGCATTGTAATGGTTAACCGTAAGTCATCTGAGAAATACACACTCTTGTCAGGTGAATATATAAACTTGTTAAAAGTAAAAAGTCAGATAAGGTCACGGACCTATTTATTATTTTCGTTATCACTTCTTTCATAGTTTATTAGAAGGCAGAAGTACGACAACAATTATTGCTTAATACTTATAACAGGGGCTTTAGCCCATTATTGAAAGTTTTAACCAGACATCAATGAAATTTTTTAATGAAGAAACTACTAAAAATAATAGTATTGCCAGTTTTTATGATCACGATCTTGCACCAGTTGGCGGCCCAGGAAACCTGGAGTTTGAACCGCTGCATTAATTTCGCTCTTGAAAATAACCTCACCGGGCATCTGTATGAACTGGACGAGAAAGTGGCAAAAATCGATGCCACACAATCAAAGCTGAACTTGTTGCCATCACTTTCGGCATCCTCCTCGGCCGGGATAAATTTTGGGCGCTCGGTTGATGAATATTCAAATGATATTGTCAACACCGAGTTTTTCAACAACAGCAACAGCCTCAATTCGTCCATTAGCGTCTTTCATGGTTTTGTCCAGATGAACCGGATTGCCTGGTCAAAATTTAAACTAAAGGCCGCGCAGTGGCAAAAAATTAATTACCAGGACGATTTGGCTTTCAGTGTTTTAACGGCGTATTACAACGTGGTCTATTATCAGGGGCTTGTTGAAATAGCCAAAGAGCAGCTAAAACTTTCTGAGTTCAACCTTAAAAAAACAGAAACACAAGTAGAAACAGGCTTAAAGGCCAAAGCCGATTTGGCCGAAATTCAGGCTACCTACGAAAAAGAGAAGCTCAACCTGATCCAGTCGGAAAACAAACTGGAAGAGGTCATGTTGCAACTCAGGCAGCAGATGAATTTGCCAGCCGGACAATTAATCAATGTTAAAACGGATGCAGGGGAGCCTGGCACCAAGCCAAATTTCATGTTGGCTACAGACTCCCTATTTGCATCGTTTGTTTCGTTTTCGCCTTATGTGAAAATGGCGGAAGCCGAGCTAGAAGCCGCTGAAAAAGCTGTTGCCATTGCACGTGGACAGTATTTTCCTTCAATCAATCTGAATGCTTCCATGAACACCGGCTATTACGAAACATACCGTGATGACGATGGTAAGACCATCCCTTTTAGCGATCAAGTGGAAAATAATATGAGCCAGTATGTGGGTGCGGCTGTTTCCATCCCAATCTTCAACAGAAACCAGGTGAGGAGTGATTTTCGGAAAGCCAAACTGGCCAGGGAACAGGCACAAACGGAAGTAGAAAACTACCGGCAAACCGTTTATTACGAATTGGCCAACAACACCCGTGAATTGCAGGCCCTGTTCCGCGAATACATTCAAACCGGAAAACAGGTGGAGGCTGACCAACTGGCTTTCCACGCGGCGCAGCGAAAATACGACGAGGGTATGATTGATGTGATCGAACTGCTGGCGGTGAAAAATAGGCTGGCCGAAGCACAAAGCCAGTTGCTGCAGGCGCAGTTGCAATGGGAAATTAAAGATAAAGTCCTGGAATTTTATAAAGGGGTGAGGTTTTGGGAGTAGCCCCCTCCATCACCCCCGAAGGGGGAGGGTAAGAAGCCCCTCCCGACCTATAGAACTCAGTCATCCCGAACTTGTTTCGGGATCTGCTTCGATCAGGGAAAGGCTTGAAATTGGAATTTGAATCCGGCAACGGCCGGAGTAAACACAAGGAATTTAGAATTTAAAACTATCGGATATGTCAATGGACCGCGTTATAGAAAAGAAAAAAGGGTTGAAAATGAAGCACCTGTATATTGCAGGTGGCGTGCTTCTATTTCTGCTGTTGCTTTATCAGATTTTGCTGGCTGACCACCAGTCGGTGTTTCGTGCCGAAAAAGACAAGCTGACGGTCAGCACCGTGGAAGATGGCCAGTTTAACGATTACATTACCATTATCGGGCAGGTGGAGCCAATCACGACCATTTATTTGGATGTGGAAGAAGGGGGAAAGGTAGAGGAAATCTATATTGAAGAAGGCGAAATGGTAAAGCAAGGCGATGTGATCTTGAAACTTCGAAATACCGATCTCAACACCACGATCATGAATATTGAGTCCCAACTGTCGTACCACGCCAATGAACTTCGGAACACCCAAATTCAGATTGAGCAACAACAAATTCAAAACAGGCAAAAAAAATTGGAAATCGATCTGAAAGTGGTTCAGGCGAAGCGGAAGTTTAAACAATACGAGCGGTTGTTTGAGGAAGATCTGGTGGCCAAAGAAGAATATTTGCAGGCCAGGGAAAGCTATGAGCTTTCGCTGAAGGAGCAGGATCTGACTTATCAGAAGATGGTTCAGGATTCAATCTTCAGGACCAGTCAACGCCTCAGCATGGACCGGAGTCTTGAAAATACGCGCCTCAGTTTAAGCATGACCCGCGAGCGCTTGGAGAACCTTAATGTAAAGGCCCCGGTTGATGGCCAGTTAGGCTTGCTCGATGCTGAGATCGGACAGTCCATTTCACAAGGCCAGCGGCTGGGGCTCATTCATATCCTGACAGACTTCAAGATCAACGCGAAAATCGACGAGCATTATATCGACCGGGTACGCCGGGAACTGCCCGCCGCTTTCGATCGGGGCGGAACCACCTACCAGCTTAATGTGAAGAAGGTTTACCCCGAAGTGCGCGAGGGGCAATTTAGAATTGATATGGTTTTTGAAGGTGAAAACCCCGATAACATCCGCACCGGGCAAACTTACCACATCAAACTGGAATTAGGGGAATCGGAGAAAGCCGTGTTGCTGCCGCGTGGCGGTTTCTTCCAGAGTACTGGAGGGCAATGGGTTTTTGTGCTGAATGAAAATGGGACTGAAGCCACCAAGCGGCCTATCCGCATCGGGAAACAAAACCCGCAGTACTATGAAGTTGTGGAAGGCCTTGAGCCAGGCGAGAAGGTCATTACCTCAAGTTATGAGCTGTTTGGGGAGAATGATAAGATTGTGTTGCGGTAAACGGAGACAGGAGAACGGAGACAGGAGAACGGAGACGGGAGAATGGAGACAGGTGAATGTGGCTGGGTTGAAGGATTGGAAATAAAAAAGGTAATTTTATCTGCATTCAACTTTTACTTATTTTACTTATTTTCAAAATTAAATCATTATGGCAGTAAAAATCGAAAAATTTGAAGATCTTGATGTTTGGCAAAATGCGGTTTCATTAAGCGTTGATATTTACAGCAAATTTCAAAGTTACAAAGATTATTCCTTAAAAGATCAAGTTTGCAGGGCATCTGTTTCAGTTCCATCTAATATTGCTGAAGGCTTTGAAAGGCAATATAACAAAGAGTTTATTCAATTCCTTTTTATTGCTAAAGGGTCTGCTGGAGAAGTTCGCACGCAATTATTGATCGCTTTTAGGTTGGGACTAATAAATGAATCTGATTATCAGGCCTTACTCGAAAATACGAAGAAAATTTCAGCTCAATTATACAATTTAATCAAAACCAGAAAAGAACGTTTTAAGTAATAACAATGGGAAGAGAGTCAAAGTCCGGTGTTCGGTTTCCGATCTCCAATTTCCTGTCTTCGGTCTCCCTTCTCCCTTTTCCACATTTTACTATGATACAAACAGTAAATCTTACTAAAGTATTCCGCACGGAAGAGATTGAAACCAGTGCGTTGGATCAAGTCAGCCTGCATATTCAGCGGGGCGAATTTGTGGCCATTATGGGGCCGTCGGGATGCGGCAAGTCAACCTTGCTCAACATCATCGGCCTGCTCGACAATCCCACCGGAGGGCAGTATTTTTTCGATGGAAAAGAAGTCGGACAGTTGAAGGAACGCAACCGCACCCAGCTTCGCAAAGGGAATATTGGTTTTGTGTTCCAAAGCTTCAACCTGATTGATGAGCTAAACGTGTATGAAAACGTGGAGCTTCCGCTCATCTACCTGAAGCTGAAAGCCCGCGAGCGCAAAGAGATGGTCGAAAAAGTGCTGGAACGCATGAAGATCAGCCACCGGCGCAAACATTTTCCGCAGCAGCTATCTGGAGGACAGCAGCAACGTGTGGCTATTGCCCGCGCCGTGGTGGCCAACCCCAAGCTGATCCTGGCGGATGAGCCCACCGGTAACCTCGACTCGAAAAACGGATTGGAAGTGATGAACCTGCTCACCGAACTGAACCGCGAAGGCACTACCATCGTGATGGTAACCCACTCGCTGCACGATTCCGAGTTTGCGCACCGGGTGATCAACCTGTTCGACGGACAGGTGATTACCGAGGAGTTGAAGATGCAGTTGGGAGATATGTTGTTGTGAAAAATGTCTGAACTATGATTTTTGTGATTAAAGGATTAACATGATTTTGGGAGCAGAAAATAACCAAAGCCATCAGGAAATCAGGGGAATCATGGTCCAGACAATTGAAGGACAGACATGAATAGTCAGGGTTTCACTTGAAGTGAAGCCCTGACTGGGTAAAAAGGCGAAGGGAGAGGCTGGTCAGCGTCCGGCAACTGACAGACTTGACAGGCTTTGTACGAGAAGGAAATCGTAAGTAAAAGATTAACAACAAACATCAGAAATATGATCCGATTCAAAATAAAAATGGCCATGCGGAACCTGTTGAAAAACAAAGTATATTCCGCACTGATAATCGGTGGGTTTTCCATCGGGTTTACCGCCTGCATCCTTATCGGTTTGTTTTACAACGCGGAACACAATGTGAATACACACTTCGCAAATCATAAAAACATGTACCGCCTTTACGATGCCAAACGCGATAAAAGCAGTCTCGACTTCGAACTTTCCCTGGTGCTGAACGAAAACTACCCAGAGGTGAAAAATGCCTGTCCGGTGGAATATACTTCAAACTTTCAGTTCAATATACAAGATGCCGAAACCAAAGATTACACCCGAATCAGTCATTCCATCAGCACAACCAACAGTTTTTTCGATATTTTTTCTACCGAAATTATTGCCAGCTTATCTGACCGGCCGTTCAACGACCTCAACTCGGCAGTAATTACCGAATCGGTGGCAAAACGTCTGTATGGCAACAAAAACCCGTTGGGGCGAACCATTCAACAGGAATTCCTTTCGGCAACCATTTCAGCAGTGATAAAAGATTTACCTGAAAATTCGAGCTTCCGTGCTGAATTGCTTTTAAACGCGCAAAACAAGGATTTCCAGTTTTCACAGGAATGCAATGACGGTGTCTGCATTTATTCCACCGAACATTTTATTTTGCTGGATTCTACATCAGACCCCATTCAGTTTGCAGACAAATTGAACAGATCCATCGACGAATTCAATTTCACCACCGACAGTCTGACGCTGCAACCGATCGCCGATATTTATCTTTCAAGCCTCAATTTAGACGATGGGCATGCCAAAGGAAATTCAAAAATACTGGTTGTTTTCCTTGCCATCGCCATCCTGATTATCCTTCTTTCGAGTATCAATTACCTGAATTACACCATTTCGGTACAATATGCCAAACTCAAGGAAATCGGGATCAACAAAACCAGCGGGGCCGGGTCCTGGCAGCTCGTTTTAAATTCATTCACAGAAGTTGCCCTTGGAATCTTTATTTCCCTAACAATTTCGGTACTGCTCACAATCTTCCTGCTGCCCTACACTGAAGCCTTATTCGGACGGAGCATCCGGATTGTTGATGTCAACTTTTATCAGCTTCTTCCGGTATTTGCGGGAACAATCCTGGGCATAGTTTTGCTGAACAGCCTTGCCCCTATTTACGTCCTTTCGCGGTTTAACATTACCGACTTTTTATCGGGTGGGCGCAGGCGAAACGGAAAACAAATGGGAAAACAGGCCATGTTGACTTTTCAGCTTGCCGTTTCAATCGCACTGATTGCCGTGGTAATGCTTATTTTCAAACAGCTTCAGTTTGTAAAACACTACGATTTGGGATTCAACGAAGAACACTTGGTGCGACTGGAACTTCCATACCTTTTCCCGAACCCCGAAACAATAAAAAAAGAAACAGCCAAGCTCCCGTTTGTCACCAGTAACGCCTTGAGCGATGGGCACCCGGGCTGGGTAAAACTATACATGGGCAGTGGACTCGAAGATGACAATTTTATGGTGCAGTGTATCCATGTGTCTGATAATTATCTGGAGACCATGGGTATAAAATTGCTTAATGGCAGAAATTTCCTTCCAGGAGATAAAAGCAAAGCCTGTTTGATGAATGAAAAGGCGGTAAAACAATACGGATGGGATACCATTGAAGACAAGAAGTACAATAACGGTGAAGGTTACCAGGTAGTGGGAATGGTAGCCGATTTTAATGTTCATTCGTTACACTCGGGTATCGATCCGTTAGCTTTAATTTATGATCCGGGACATAGATTCAGCACCCTCTCGCTACGGTTGGCGCCCGGGAATGTAGGGCAACAGATGGAGCAGTTACGAAAAGTATGGAAAGAAATATTGCCCGATGATCCCATGGAGTTTACCTTTTACAACGATCATTTTCAGGCAATGTACTTAAAGGAAGAAAAACTGGAAAAATCGGTTACATTTTTTTCTTTCGTAGCCATTATTCTCACTTGTATGGGAATTCTCGGGCAGATCTTCCTCATTAGCTTGAACAGAACCAAAGAAATCGGCATCCGCAAAGTCAACGGTGCACGCATTTCCGAAATACTGGCCATGCTCAACAAAGACTTTGTAAAATGGGTAGCCATTGCCTTTGTCATTGCTACGCCCATTGCATATTACGCCATGAATAAATGGCTTGAAAACTTTGCCTACAAAACCGAACTGAGTTGGTGGATATTTGCTCTGGCCGGTTTTCTGGCACTGGGAATTGCATTGTTGACGGTAAGTTGGCAAAGCTGGAGGGCAGCAACACGGAACCCGGTTGAGGCATTGAGGTATGAATAAATAGCAGATATACATAGCAGAAAAATAATTCGAAAGAAATGAATTTTAGAAATAGTTTACTCATTGGTTTTCGGCGCCTGAAGGCAGATAAAACAAATACTTTTATTAGTATTAGCGGGCTGATTTTGGGGCTCGGAATTGTAGCAGTGGTTTTGGTTTTTGTATTGAATGAACTTAGTTGCAATAGCTCGTTTGCCAACAAAGAGCGGATTTGCAGGGTACTGAACTACAATAAAAACGATAATAACACGTGGGCAATAACCCCTTATCCTATTGGCGAAGCAGCAAAAAATGAGTTGCCGGGGGTTGAAACTTTTATTCACCAGTACAGCATCGGGAACATTGAAGTAAAAAAGGAAAATGTTTTTATTCACGAACCTGAAATGATGTGCAGCGAAAGTAGCTTTTTCAATGCTTTTGGTGTAAAAATACTGCAAGGCAGTTTACTTCATTTTGATGAAACTTCTGACAAAATTGCCCTTAGTAATAAACTGTCCGAAAAATATTTTGGAAATGAGAATCCGTTAGGCCAACATCTGGATATACGTTATAACGGAAAAGAATCTTCGATGGAAGTTGTAGCTGTTTTTGCCGACATCCCAAATAATTCAACCATAAAAGCCTCTTTAATATCCAACATTAACTTTGGGCTAGACCATCTTGCCGACAATCTTATTTCCAGCGGAATAAAACCATCAGCTGATCAAATACGACAGGGATGGGATTATTCACTCCTTACCAATTATGTATTGCTTAAGGAGCAGGTTAATAAAGATGCGCTTGAAGCAAAACTAAAACAACTGGGAGAAGAAAATGCAACGGAAAATATGCCGCTTTCGTTGTCGTTGCAACCATTATCCAACATTTATTTTGGTTCCGGCAAGGTTGTAAACAACGGCGCCGAAAAAGGAAATGAATCAATGCTTATTCTTTTGGGAGTAATTGGGTTATTAATCCTTCTGATTGCTACAATCAATTACTTAAATCTTGCTTCAGCGAAAGTGATGGCACAGGTAAAAAGCCTTGCTGTTAGAAAAGTGTGTGGTGCAGGAAAAAGAAGCATTTTCAGCCAAATCATTTCCGAATCAACCATAATCATTCTAATTGCCTTGCCTTTTGCTGTTATTGTTGCATGGTTCGCAATGCCAATTATCAGCCAAATGCTTGACAAAGATTATATTATTGAAATGACCAGCCAAATGACTGTGAGTATTGCATTATTGGCACTTGTTTCTCTTGGGACCGGAATATTGGCAGGCTTCCTGGTCTCTGTCAGAGCTTCGCGGTTCAGCCTGGTTAGTATACTAAAAGGGAACAAAAGCAGAAATGGCGATAAACATTATGCACGTAAAGCAATGGTTATTTTTCAGCTTACCGTTTTTATTGTGCTTATTGCTGTTACTTTTTTAGTCCAAAAGCAGGTGCAATATGCGTTCAATAAAGATTTAGGCTTTGTAAAAGAAGGACTTATTTCGATTCCGCTTGGCGACCACAACCTTGAATTGTTTAAACAGGAAATAGAAAAAAATCCAAACGTATTAAGCGCCAGCGGAACAATATGGATGCCGCCCAGCAACAACCAAATTTTCCTCTCATTGCCCAAGGTTAGCAACCCCGATGAAACGGTTAAAATGAATGCCCTTTTTGTCGATTATGATTTTGCAAAAACAATGGGTTTAAAAATAATTATGGGGACCGACCTCCGTAAAGAAGAAAACAGTAGTGGCGTTTTGATAAACGAATTGGCCATAAAAGCGCTGGGATTAAATAATATTATAGGCGAACAAACAGCCTGGGGTAAAGTGGAGGGAGTTGTTAACGATTTTAATATGCTTTCACTTCACGAAGCCATCACGCCAACAATTATAAAACTAAATCCTTCAATGAGCAAAATCATTGCTATCAGACTACGTACGGAAAACTTGCCGGAAACTATCGGCTTTCTGAAACAAACATGGAAAAAAACAGGTGGAACAACAACTTTTAGCGTTGAATTTACCAACGATATTCTGAAAGATATTTACACTTCGGAAATCCGTTTTTCGAAAACCATTGGTTTATTGGCAATCATCGCCATTGCAATTGCCAGCCTCGGATTATTCGGTTTGTCATTGCTGATGAGCAAACAACGGATTAAGGAAATCGGCATCCGCAAAGTAAACGGTGCCCGCATCTCCGAGATACTGGCCATGCTCAACAAAGACTTCGTAAAATGGGTAGCCATCGCTTTTATCATTGCCACGCCCATTGCATACTTCGCCATGAATAAATGGCTTGAAAACTTTGCCTACAAAACCGAACTGAGTTGGAGGATATTTGCTCTGGCCGGTTTTCTGGCACTGGGGATTGCATTGCTGACAGTGAGTTGGCAATGCTGGAAAGCGGCCACAAGAAACCCGGTGGAGGCGCTGCGATATGAATAAGAAGCCCCTCCTAACCTCCCCGAAGGGGAGTAACTGGGAATTGCGAAATTAAAAAGGCAGAACAATGATGAACAGAAGCAACAAATATACACTGCCGCAAAGTCCCCCCTCGGGGGATTTAGGGGGCTTTCGAAAGCGGCAACGAGGAATCCAGTTGAAGCGTTGAGGTATGAATAGAAGTAAAACACAGAAAAATGGGAACAAATTTTATCAAAATCGCATGGCGGCAGTTAATCCGGAATAAGGTTTATGCAGCCATTAATATTGCAGGGCTTGCCATAGGAATCGCCTGCGGATTAGTGATTTATAAAATCATCAGTTATGAATCGGGGTTTGACAAATACCACAAAAATTATTCAAATATCTACCGGTTGGTCAGCCAACTGGAGCCTCCCGGAGAAGGTATTATATATGCTGAGTCGCAGGTACACCCTGTCGGTGAAGCAATTCGAAATGATTTTCCCGGAGTAGGCGCAGTAATGACTTTTTATGCCGAAAAGGGTCAGATTGCCATTGAAAACAGCAATGGAACCTTTGACAGGTATCAGGAAAACACCGGGTTGGCTTATGCTGAACAGCAGATTTTTGAAATATTTGATTTCGATTTTCTGGCCGGAAATCCTCAAAATGCATTATCAAATGCAGGAAGCATTGTAATCACTTCATCGCTGGCTCAAAAATATTTCAATTTAAATACAGGGGATGTAAGTAATGCGTTGGGTAAATCGATAACGATAAACAACCAAAAAACATTTACCGTAACCGGTGTTATTGCTGATACTCCCCAAAATACCGATTTGCCCTTTACCATTATAGCTGATTACAAGAGCCAGACGGCTTCAAACCCCTATTTTAAAGGTAGAACTGACTGGCAGGAATATAATTCTGCAACCAATTGTTACTTGCTTTTACCCGGTGATATTTCACTGGCTGATTTTGAAAACCGGCTTATGGCTTTTGCTGCCAAATACATTGGCACGGATTCACCGGTTTTTCAAAAATACGTTTTGCAACCCTTGTCCGAACTGCACTCGGGGAAGGCCCAGAATTATGGACACCGAAGGGTTTCAGAAAAAGCATATTATATACTTAGCATTGTTGGCTTATTTATTATCCTGTTGGCTTCCATTAATTTTATAAATTTATCTACCGCACAATCATCCAAAAGATTTAAGGAAATCGGCGTGCGAAAAATTACCGGAGTCAGTAAATTCCAACTGATTTCCCAGTTTATGGGAGAAACCATTTTGATTTCCTATATCGCTGCACTGATTGGGGTAGCCATCGCACATTTTATATTTATATATCTGGATGATATAATTGGTTACCGGTTAAACCTTGAAATACTAAAAAACCCGGGGAGTCTTTTATTTCTGATTATATCCGCTTTTTTAATCGGGATAATATCGGGCATCTATCCATCAATTATTATGGCTGGCATGAAGCCTGTAGGTAATTTAAAAAATTCGCTTCCGGTAAAAAACAGTTCAAATTCGATATCGGTTCGCCGTGTTCTCGTGATTGGCCAGTTTGTAATCTCACTGGTTTTGATAACCGGAACTTTGGTTATGCAAAAACAAATACATTATTTTTTTAATGCTGATGTAGGATTTGATAAGGAAGCTGTTCTGATTGCTCCATTACCTGATGCAGCTTCAAGTAAGCTGGAAGTATTAAAATTGAATCTTTTAAAATACCCTGAAATAAAGAAAATCAGTTTTGAATCAACAAGTCCGATGGCTGACTGGAGTGTTACCAACAGCATTAACTATCCTACATTGGATAAGGATCTATATATGGGTAACTTAAAAACGATCGACGAAAACTATCTCGAACTTTATAAACTTAAATTAATTGCCGGCAAAAATATTAGTGGAAGGAAAAATTCAGGCGAAGCTATCGTAAACCGGAAAGTAACAGAACTCCTTGGATTTGTTGACCCCAATAAAGCAATAGGTGAAGTTTTCAGTTATGGCAGAGAAAATATGGAATTTAATATTGTTGGGGTTGTCGAAGATTTTCATGCCCAGTCACTTCAGCAGAAAATGAATTATACTATACTAAGCAACGTGCCTTTTAATATAAAAGAAATGGCGCTAAAAATTAACCCGGTTACCGCCAGTTTAGCCGGGTATAGCAATGCTATTCAAAAGATCAAAGAAGAGTGGGGTGACATTTTTCCTGAAGCCATTTTTAATTACAATTTTCTTGACCGGAAAATAGCAGGATTTTATACCGGGCAAACAAATACATTTAAACTTATCCGGATGTTTGCCATAATTGCCATTTTAATTGCCTCGCTTGGACTTTACGGATTAATCTCTTTTATCGCCAGCCAGAAAATTAAAGAAATCGGCATCCGCAAAGTCAACGGCGCACGCATTTCCGAAATACTGGCCATGCTCAACAAAGACTTTATAAAATGGGTAGTAATTGCTTTTGTAATTGCAACACCAATCGCATACTACACCATGCACAAATGGTTGGAAAACTTTGCCTACAAAACAACTTTAAGTTGGTGGATATTTGCGTTGGCCGGTTTGCTGGCTTTGGGTATTGCACTGCTAACGGTGAGTTGGCAGAGTTGGCGGGCTGCAACGAGGAATCCGGTGGAGGCACTGAGGTATGAGTAAAGATTAAAAACGATATAGCAAAAGTCATGATTAAAAGATTTATTTTTTCAGTAATAAGAAATATCAGAAAAGATGTTTACCAGTCGGCGTTAAACATTATCGGTTTAACTCTGGGGCTAACCGCTATTCTTTACATATCAATATTTGTTTACAACGAAACCACTTTTGATACATTCAATTTAAAAGCAAATCGAATTTACCGAATTGTTGCAGATGTAAAAATGGGTGAAACGGAACAATATTTAACAAATTCCGAAAATCCGATGGCGCCGGCAGTTAAAAACGACCTTCCTGAAGTAGAGGAATCTACAAGGTTGTATTATAACAAGAATCAGTTATTACAAGTTGGCGAAAAAAATATATTAGAAGAGCGGTTATGGTACGCTGATGAAAATATATTCCGGGTTTTTGATTTTGAACTTCTGGAAGGTGATAAAACACAAGCACTCTCCCAACCGAATTCTATTGTAGTTACGGAGGATTTTGGCAAAAAATACTTCGGGAATGTTTCACTGGCCGGGAAAGTTATAAATGTAGGAAATCCCGAAGTTCCTTATACAATAACAGGAGTTTTAAAAGATATTCCTAAAAACTCTCATTTTCAGTTTAATGAACTGGCGTCCTACAACAGTCTGCCTGTATTTAAAAGAGTTGGTGAGTTCGATTGGGGAAATTTTAATGATTCATATACTTATATTTTGCTCAAACCAAACACCGATTTTAAGTCGTTTGAGGCAAAATTTAAAAAGTTGCCAATCAAATATTACGGGTCAATGATGAAGACCAATATGGGAATATCAATGGAACAATTCGAAGCCCAGGGAAATTTTGTAAAACATGAACTGCAACCTTTAACTAAAATACATCTCGATAAAACCTTTGTGGATGACGTACTTGTTTACGGAAATAAACAAATGCTCTATATTTTGGGCGCAATCGGCGTGCTTATCCTGTTTGTTGCCTGTTTCAACTTTATTAACCTGACTACGGCAAGGACTTCCTTAAAAGCAAAAGAAATTGGAATGAAAAAAGTGTTAGGTTCTTCAAAATCAACAATTATTATTCAGGTTTTATCCGAAACTTTTGTTCTGTCACTACTGGCTTTATGTGCTTCTTTCCTTGTTTTATTATTGGCTCTTCCGGTTTTAAATTCTCTTACCGGGCTGTCTTTTGCATTCGTCGATTTTATAAAACTTCCTTTGGTCATCATTCTTATTTCACTTCCATTTTTGATTTCTGTATTAGCAGGATTATTTCCAGCAGTTGTCATCTCAAAATACAATCCAATTGAGGTCATAAAAGGAAAAACAAAAGATACAGGCTCAAGCAGCATCGTTAGAAACGGTCTGGTTGCTTTGCAATTTGCGGTATTTATAATGCTGATTGCAGGAACTTTGGTAATCAAAAAACAACTATTTTATTTACAGAATCATAATCCGGGTTTTTTAAAAGAAAATGTTCTTGTATTGAAAAACAATCAGCGGCTAGGGAAAAGTTCCGAAGTTCTAAAGAATGAAATAAAAAAAATTCATGAAGTTGTTGATGCCAGTTTTGCTTCAACCTTGCCTTCAAAATTTGACGGATCTGCCACTAATCCTTTTAGTAAGCCTGAAGATGATAACAAAATACTTCTTAACCGGATTTATGCTGATGCAGATTTTCTGAATACTTTAAAAATTACGATGGCTGATGGCCATTTCTTTTCTGATAAAATAAATGAAGAAGGAAATAACGCAGTAATCAATAAAAAAGCTGCTGAATTACTTGGATGGACGGACAGTGGTAATAAGATTATTTTTGATTATAACGATGGAGGAAAGAATTATAATGTAATCGGTATTGTTGACAATTTTCATTTGGGGTCGTTAAAATACGGGCAATTGCCTGTAATTATGCGTGTTGCTGAACAAGCGGAATACCTGGCAATCAGAATTCGGCCTGAAAGCGCAAGAAAAGTAATTGAGATAGCCGAAAAAGAGTGGAAGAAACTTAGCGATAAAGTACCTTTTGAGTACTTCTTCCTTGACAATTCATTTAACGCACAGTATAAAAGCGAAGAACGACTGAGTAAGCTTGTCGGTTTGTTCTCTGCAATTTCAGTAATTATAGCTTGTTTCGGATTGCTTGGTCTGGTTTCTTTTGCCGCAGTCAGAAGAAGAAAAGAAATCGGCATACGAAAAGTAAACGGTGCAAAAATTTCCGAAATACTGACAATGCTAAATAAAGATTTTATCAAATGGGTAGCCATTGCTTTTGTGATTGCCACGCCAATTGCGTACTACACCATGCACAAATGGCTCGAAAATTTTGCCTACAAAACCAATTTAAGTTGGTGGATATTTGCTCTGTCCGGTTTTCTGGCACTGGGGATTGCATTGCTGACAGTGAGCTGGCAAAGCTGGAAAGCAGCCACAAGGAACCCGGTGGAGGCCTTGAGGTATGAGTAAAAATATAGTCGCAGAGCGACGCAGTTATGGTAGAATGAAGAAATAGGCGATATCCAAAAGAATTGCCCTTTCGCCTGTAACTTTTATCCAAAATTTACGCCTAACCAATGTGATATTTCCAATGATATGATTTTAAACAGCTAAATCAAACTGAAATGAAAATTCGAATAAACTTATGCATGTACACGATGATGGCACTGCTGGTAGCATTGCTTTCGTGTAATGGGGTTGCCCAGGAAAACAAAACCCCTTCGATGACAAAAACTTTTGATCTGGATCAGCCGGGGACCTTGAATGCCAAATCATCGGGCGGAGGCGTCGAAGTAAGAACCCATGATCAGAAAAAAGTAGTGGTGCAACTGTTTGTACGGAAAAACGGAAGGCTTTTATCTCCGTCTGACCCGATGGTGCGGGATGTTTTGGATGATTTTGATGTGGAGATCGAAAAAAATGGTACCGTTATTACGGCAAATGTTGAGCGCGAAGGAAACTTCAACTTCTGGAAAAACGTGAGTATTTCATTAACCATCATTGTGCCCCGCGAAATGTCGTGCCATGTGTCATCCAGCGGCGGCGGGCTAAAGATAGCCAATGTGGTGGGTACCCATCAATTTTCGAGCAGTGGCGGCGGCGTAAAACTAGAAAACGCTACAGGGACCACCAAGGCAAGCTCATCGGGCGGCGGGGTGCACGTAACCAATCATAATGGCGATGTGCGTTTAAGTTCCAGTGGGGGCGGCGTTACGCTGGAAGGCGCGCATGGCAATGTTTTTGCCAGCAGCTCGGGCGGCGGGGTTCGCCTATCCGATGTTCATGGCAATGTCGAAGCCGGCAGCAGCGGGGGCGGTGTAACTGTGACGGGAGAAGCAGGCTCGCTGAAAGCCAAATCAAGCGGCGGGTCGGTCCGTGTTACTGTTGCGGGATTAAACGAAGAACTGTACCTCCAATCGAGTGGTGGTGGAATTGATGCGGTTATCAAAAATGGCGGCCGCCTTGGCCTCGACCTGGATCTGAGCTCAGAAAAAGTCAATATCAATCTTCAAAATTTCTCGGGAAAGGCCGAAAAAGACCGTGTAAAAGGAACAATGAACCAAGGCGGAATACCGGTTTATATGCGTTCTTCTGGTGGAAATATCCATGTGCGGTTCGAGGAATAAAAAGAGGAAAAGTCATCGTGTTTTTTTATTTTTAGTGAAAATTAAAAATCATGACGATCCGTTACAAAATCACTTCCACCTCGAAACCAGGCGCCGGCAAAGAAGGCGAAAAAGTATATTTTCCGCGGTTAACCGGCTCCTCTCCCATCAGGCTGAACGAAATCGCCCGCATCTTGGCAGGGAAATCTTCGGCCAGCAGAGGAGACGTTCACCAGGTTTTGCTGGATTTTGCCCAGTTAATTCCCGAACTGATGGCCCAGGGCAAAAGCATATTGATCGATGAACTCGGTTCTTTCCAGCTACATGCGCGGGTAAGCACCGCCGATTCTCCGGAGAAAGTAACTTACAGGAACATCAAAGAAATCCGCATGAGTTTCAGGCCCGGCAGCGCAATCAGAAAAAAATTAAAGCGGATTAACTTTCAAAGGGATGAATGACCAGGCAGCCCATGCAGCGGGTAACGTGAGTTCTTGAAGAAACACAAAGCATAAATAAAAAGATATACGTGAAGTGATGAAACCCGATGCGCATCGGGAAACAGTCCGGTGTGCATCGGAAAAAACATATTCCCGTGAGCCTTTATCGTTTGATGCGCATCGGCTTTATTCTTTCCTTTATATAAATTCGTTCGCACCCGTAAATAAGGCGCGTTTTGTACGTGTATCTTTTCATAAACTTCAGTATAAACCTTTGACAAATATTTTGACACTGCTGTCAATCTATTGGACACCTTCCAGAAAAGACAGGCATGCATCTTGCTGGTCTTAAGCAGTTTTTAGAATTGGCATAATTCTGGCCGGTCAGGTTTTCACCGGGAGTTCAAAAAAAAAATGGCAGGCAACAAGAAACCCGGTTGAGGCGTTGAGTAGAGCCCCTCCTAATCTCCCCAAAGGGGAGGAACCGGGAATTGCGAAATTAAAAAGGCAGAACAATGATGAACAGAAGCAACAAATATACACTGCCTGAAAGTCCCCCTTCGGGGTAGGGGGCTTTCGAAAGCGGCAACGCGGAATCCGGTTGAGGCACTGAGATATGAATAAAATACAGAACGATAGCATTGAAGACAAACACCTAAATTCAAAAAAATGAAAAGCTACCCTTTAAAATCATTTTTTAAGTTTTTGATTAAAAACAAATTATATAGTCTGGTGACCATTTCGGGATTTGCCGTTTCGCTGACGTTTGTTCTACTGCTGAGCGTTTTCATCAAACAGGAATTATCTGTCGATCAGTTTCATAAAAACAAAGACCGAATTTACCGGCTCTCAAGTGACAACGGTTCCGAATTCGCTCCTCCAATTGGCAAATACGTTAAAAACCAGTTGCCCGAAGTGGAAGCTTACACCCGGATTAGTAAAAACGGGGGAAATGCCACCTTCCCGGGAAACAAACGGACGCGGATGGACTATCTGTTGGCCGATTCAGCCTTTTTCACCATGTTTTCATTCCAATTAACTGAAGGGAGCCCGGATGAAGTGCTTAAAACAAAAGACAGGGCCATACTTTCCGAATCGTTTGCCAATAAGATGTTTGGCAGTAAAAACCCGGTCGGGCAATCATTTGAATTGGAGAAAAAAACTTTTATAATTTCCGGAATCATTGAGGACATGCCGCAGAATACGCATTTCAATAAATTCGACGCGGTGATAACGTTCGACATGCTGGCCGAATTCTGGAACTACCCCGAACTGTTGACAACAAACAACAACAGCTCTTTCGGACTCTATTTTCTGGCTAAGGAAGGGTCTAACCTTCCTTCAAAAGCCCCGATAATCCTCGAACAATTCAAAAAAAACTACTGGCTTTTTAAAGATGGATTTGCCAAAGAACTGGAATTTCAGCCGCTCGCCGATGTTTATTACAGCAATTCTGCCGGATCAGCCATCCGGCAAAACAGCAAAAGCTCTGTGTTCATGTTTGGCGGAATTGCCATTTTAATCCTGATTATCGCCATTATAAATTACATAAACCTTACCGTTGCACAAGCCGGGAACAGGAGCAAGGAAATCGCCATAAAGAAACTGATGGGCAGTTCGAAATGGACATTGGTTGCACAGCAAATTTCAGAGTCGGTTGCACTTAGTTTGCTGGCTGCCACAATTGCGGCCGTCCTTGCTTTGTTTGTAGAGCCATTTTTTGATAACCTGATGGACACCAAACTGAACCTGCTCCATCAATTCAATGCTTCGTTCCTATTAATTTCAGTACTAATCATCGCTTTAACCGGGTTTATTTCAGGGATCGTTCCGGCCCTGGTGACCAACAAATTTAACCCGGTTGAAATTGTAAAAGGCAGTTTCACATTTAAAACCCGGAAAAGCTATTCCAAAGTTCTGATTTCATTTCAGTACATTGTTGCCATTGTATTGTTGGTTAGCACACTGACCATCGCACGGCAGTCGGAATTTATGCGGAATTACGATATGGGGTTCAACAGGGAACACCTTTTCTGGATGGACAATACCATTGAAGCCAACCAAACTGAAGCTTTCCGTAACGAATTAAAGTCGATACCCGGGGTCGAACAGGTTTCCTATTGTAGGGGAATGCCAATTGACGGCGGGAACAACCAGTCGTTTAATTACAACGACAAACCCATAAGTTTCCAAGAGTTCCAAGGGGACAGTTTGTATCTGGGCATCTTCGGTTTGAAAGTGCGAGAAACAGCAAATGCTTATTCTAGAAATGGCGTCTGGATAAACCAGGCTGCCGTTAAAACAATGGAACTGGGAGAAAACCCCAAGACAATCAAATTCTATGATAATCAACTACCTGTTTTGGGAATTGTTGAAGATTTTAACTACCGGTCGTTGCATGAGAAAGTTGGACCAGCAATCATCCGGCAAATGGATGCAAAACAAAGGCCATGGAGCATCGTGGTGAAAATTAGCGGGGCCAATATTATTGAAACGGTAAGCAGAATCAAGGCAAAACAGGCATCGTTTACGGGCGGGCTTCCCATGGCGTCGGGCTTTACCGACTCAATCGTTGACCAGTGGTACACGACCGAAGTAAAACGCTCGAGACTGATTGGCGCGTTCACTTTGCTTTCAATTATCATTTCATCCATGGGGATTTTTGCCATGTCGATGTATTACATCCAGCAAAAGATAAAAGAAATCGGAGTCAGAAAAGTAAATGGAGCAAAGGTTTCAGAAGTGGTTACGTTACTTAACAAGGATTTTCTAATCTGGGTTTTAGTTGCCTTTGTGATTGCCACTCCCATTGCTTACTATGCCATGCATAAATGGCTGGAGAACTTTGCCTATAAAACCACTTTGAGCTGGTGGATTTTTGCTTTGGCTGGTTTGCTGGCGCTGGGAATTGCGTTGTTAACGGTAAGTTGGCAAAGCTGGAAAGCAGCAACGCGGAATCCGGTGGAAGCGTTGAGATATGAGTAAAAGAGGCCTCTCCCAGCCCCTCCGAAGGAGGGGAGGAAAATGAGACTGATTAAAATGAGCAAATGAAGAAATTTGCACCGCCCAAAAGTCTCCCCTCGGGGGATTAGGGGGCTTCTGGAAGGCAGCTACGCGAAACTGGTCGAAGAGTAAAATACAGTCGCAGAGCGACGCAGTTATGGTAGAATGAGCTATTGAAGTGAAAATCAGTCCCATCGGGACGGTGTTAAAGAAAAAGAAGAAACGAAATAAAATACGAGGATACCTGGTTATTCGAATTTTATGAATAATGAAAATAAAACACCGTCCCTGCTGGACTTTAGCTTTGACGCTGTTGTTCAGGCTACCATAACTGCGTGCTTTCGGCACTTATCTGGCAACCCTGACGGGCGGCAACTCGAAACCCGGAGGAGGCGCTGAGGTATGAATAAATTAGGGTATAAATCAATTCATTATGAGCTGGACAAATATTAAACAAGCGATTCGATATCTTTTTACCCAAAGGAACTATTCCTTGGTTATTATTGTCGGCCTTTCTGTCGGAATGGCTGCTTCATTTTTAATCTATTCTTATGTGTACTATGAAAAGAGTTTCGACAGCTTTCATCAGTATGGCGAAAGGCTTTGCCGGGTTGTAGTAACAAACAAAGACGGTTTGAATCCTTACAAGAGCCCGTACAGCTATTCCCCTCAAGGGCCGGTGGCCGTTTCTGAAGTTCCGGAAGTGGAAAACTATGTCCGGATTTTAAGCCGTCAGCCAATTGTTATCTCAAATCCATTGAATGAAGGGGCGTCTTTATTTACAGAGCGGTCTTTCTATTATGCCGACAGTACATTCTTTCAGCTTTTCACCTTTCCCCTCACCCAGGGAAATCCCGAATCGGTACTAAGTAGGCCAGCCAGTGTCGTTATTTCACAATCAACGGCCCGGAAGTTGTTCGGTACGAAAGATCCGGTGGGCAAGGAGCTGCAGGTTGACGGCCAATATTCCTGTGTGGTGACAGGCGTTTTTGAAGATATCCCTGCCAATAGCCACCTCCGCTTCAACATGCTGTTTTCGATGAGTTCACTGAACTGGATCATGGGGAATGGTGCATGGGATAACCATTCTTTTTTTACCTACCTCTTGTTGAAAGACGGTGCAAACCGGCAGGACGTCGAATCAAAAATAACTTCAGCTTATTTGAAAGAGGATAGGGCAGATAATCAGGCCGAATGTGAATGGAAGCTGCAACCTGTCGGAGATGCTTACTTGAAAACAGCCGATTTTACGTCAAAGCCCGAAGCATTGAAGTTTGGCGACAACCGGATCGTTTATTTTTTAAGCCTGATCTCGGTACTTGTTTTATGTATAGCCTGGGTCAACTACCTGAATCTAACCACAGCCAGGGCAAGCGAACGTTTAAAGGAAATCGGGGTCAGGAGAACAAACGGGGCAGGCAAAGCCCAGTTGCTCGTTCAGTTTTTTACAGAATCGCTCATGTTCAACCTGCTTGGTATGCTGTTGGCGGGAATATTGGTGGCAATTGTCTACTCATGGTTTACACGTACAATGGGGTATTCCTTTTCATTTATGCATAGCAAAGGCTTTTGGATCATGGTAAGCACCCTACTGTCCATATCCTTCCTTCTTCCGGGCCTGATCTCCTCCTTATTCCTGATTTCGCATGATCCTTTTCAGCCACGGGCTACTGCAAAAAGCGGTTCTTCCGGGATTTCTTTCAGGAATGGGCTGGTCATTTTTCAATTTATAATCATTATAGGTTTGATGTCTGGCGTGATCATCGTCAACCGGCAACTGAAATACCTTCACATGGTCGATTTGGGCTTCCAAAAAGATCAGGTTTTGGTACTCCATGCACCGAGGATAGGATTTAATGAAGAGAAGTACAAGGCTTTTTACGAAGAGTTAAAAAAATATCCGGGGATAAATGATGTTACGGCATCAACCAGTGTTCCCGGTGAACGGTTTGGTTCGGGAAATGGCGGTCCAAGCCTGGAAGGACAGGAAGATAACGATACGTATTTCCGGGTGGGCCGTGTTATGCCCAATTACCTGGAGTTTTACGGAATAAAACTGATTGCCGGGAACGGCTTTGGCGGAAACAGGCAGGCCGACGACCGGTCAATTATTGTCAATGAAGAAGGAGTGAAGGAATTTGGATTGCAAAACCCTGCCGATATCATTTCCAAACGGGTAAAATGGAATGGCCGGGAGTGCACCGTTGTTGGCGTAACACAAAGTTTTCATCAACAATCGTTGCATATCCTTCCTGAACCGATGATCTTATATACCATGCCTTTCGAGAATACCTATAATTATCTGATGGTAAAAGGAAACGCAGGCAACATGAAGGAATCTATCGCTTCGATAAAAGACGAATATCAGGCGGTATTTGCCGGTAATCCATTCGACTATTTCTTTTTAGATCATTTCTTTGAACAGCAGTATAAGAAAGATATCGCCTTCAGGGAACTGTTCAGTTTCTTTTCGGCCGTTGCTTTAATCATCGGGTTTATTGGACTTTACGGTTTGACCACATACCGGATTATCAGGAGCTCGAAAGAAATCGGCATCCGAAAAGTAAACGGCGCCCGCATCTCCGAAATACTGGCCATGCTCAACAAAGACTTTGTCAAATGGGTAGCCATTGCCTTTATAATAGCCACACCCATTGCCTGGTACACCATGAACAAGTGGCTTGAAAACTTTGCCTATAAAACCGAGCTGAGCTGGTGGATTTTTGCCCTAGCTGGTATGCTGGCATTGGGAATTGCGCTACTGACGGTGAGCTGGCAAAGCTGGAAAGCGGCTACAAGAAACCCGGTCGAGGCGTTGAGGTATGAATAAAAACAATACAGTTATGAACACAACATTTTTTAAACTAGCATTTCGAAGCACCCTGAAAAACAGGCTGAATTCAATCATCAATATTGTTGGTTTTTCGATCGGAATTGCGGCATGCCTGTTTATCTTTTTGTTTGTAAAACACGAATCCAGCTTCGACAATTTTTATCCGAATGGTGAGCGTCTGTATCGGCTGGTCGGTACTTTTACTTCAAAAGACAACACCAGTTTAACCGGTTTTACATGGTTTCCTTCAGCTCCTGATATTAAAAACGAAATCCCGGGAGTTGAAGCTTACTGCCGGGTAACTGGTCAAAACGTGGCCAAATTTTATTCCGGAAATAATTTATACGAAATTGATCGGTTTCGTTTTGCCGATGAAAATTTCTTTTCATTTTTCCATTTTAAACTAATTTCCGGTAATCCGGAAACAATATTGAATAGCGCCGACAAGCTTGTATTGACCGAGCAAACAGCACTGAAAATTTTTGGGAGTACCGATGTTATTGGAAAGGAAATCATATTTCAGCATCATTTGTTTACCATCTCCGGAATCGCAGCAAATCCCCCAGGAAATACCCACCTAAACTTCAACGCTCTGGCTTCTGTAAAATATATTGAGACAAACGACAATTACTGGAAAGGATGGGGAGGCGGAATTACATTTTTGTCTTATCTGCAATTGGCCGGGAATATCGCCCCGCAACAAGTTGAAAAAGCACTTCCCGATTTGCTTTATCGAAAAGTGAACGAAAAATGGAAAGAAAGTGGATTTTCGCTTTCAATTGCACTACAAAATATTTCCAAAGTCCACCTGGCCGATGGAACAATCCAACATGATTGTTCCTCAAATAGGAACATGAAAAGTATTTACATCATTGCCTGCATTAGCCTGTTGATTTTAATCCTGGCCATCGTAAACTACATCATCCTTTATGCCGCACAAAAAGTTACAAAATCAAAAGACACCGGGATTTTAAAAATACACGGTGCCGGAAAATATGGGCTAATGGCACAAACTTATGTCGAAGTTTTAATTGTCTCGGCATTTTCTTCCATCCTCGGCTTTATGCTGCTTGCCTGGAGCCTTCCATTCTTAAACCCGCATTTACAGACTAATATTTTGATTGGAAGAAATGTGGTTTCGGCTTTAGGGTTTACAGCACTTCTCATCTTGATGTTATCGGTTGTAGTTACGTTTTTTTCGACTCGCAAAATTGTTTCATCAAAGTTGGCTGATACAATAAAGAATAGAACATTAAATAAAGGGTCAGGCATTATTGAAAACAACTTATTGGTTTCTTTTCAATTTACAATTGTTATCCTGTTGCTCATATCCGGATTTATTGTTTCGCGACAAAATAGCTTTTTGCTAAATCAGGAATTGGGATTTAATAAGGAAAACATTCTTACAATCGAATCGGACGAAGAATTTCTCAATCAGGAACTGTCTGGTTTTAAGCAAGATTTGCAACGAATGGCCGCTGTCCATTCGGTAAGTTTGTCGAGCCAAACCGTTGGGAGAGGTTTGACACAAAATGGATATCTGATTGAGGGACAACAGGAATTATCCATGATAAATGTGGTTTATACCGATGCCAATTTTCTGGATTGTTTTGGCGTTCATTTAATTGAAGGAAGAAACTTTAGCCCGAATACTTCTCTGGATAAAGATGCCATTTTGATCAACCAGCAGATGATAAAAAAAGCCGGTTGGGACGATCCGCTGAATAAGACGATTGCCAGAGATGGAAAACTTAAAGTAATCGGGGTTGTCAATGATTTCAATTTTGCATCGCTGGAGAACCCGGTGCAACCCTTGTTGATCATGTCGAACCCAGCCTGGGATGGATGGGGCTATTCTACTGTAAACGTCCGCTTTCAAACCACCGACATACAAGGTTTAATTAGCCAAATCAACCGGCTTTGGAAAGATCGTTTTCCTGAAACACCTTTTAAAGTTTCGTTTCTCGACGATGCATTGGCCTCTAATTATAATTCGGTAAAATCTCAGCAACGAATCATCAGCTTCTGTGGCATTTTAGGCACATTTATCGCCAGTATTGGCTTATTCGGCATGACGGTTTTTACAACTAAACGGCGTATTAAAGAAATCGGTATCCGCAAAGTAAACGGTGCCCGGATTTCAGAAGTGATGATGATGCTCAACAAGGACTTTGTGAAATGGGTAGCCATCGCCTTTGTGATTGCCACTCCTATTGCTTACTATGCCATGCATAAATGGCTGGAGAACTTTGCCTATAAAACCACTTTGAGCTGGTGGATTTTTGCTTTGGCTGGTTTGCTGGCGCTGGGAATTGCGTTGTTAACGGTAAGTTGGCAAAGCTGGAAAGCAGCAACGCGGAACCCAGTGGAGGCGCTGAGGTATGAATGAAAAAGGCCTCCTCTAATCTCTCTGCCAGTTGGCGGAGAGAATCGGGAGCAACAGATAATAATATGGATAAAGCAACAATTGATATCCGGCTCAAAGTCCCCTTTGGGGTTAGGGGGCTTTGCTGGGTGATAGCGAGGAACACAATAATAAAAACAGATAAATATGTTTTCAAAAACAAACTTAATCCTAATCCTACGCAACTGGAGACGGAATAAAATCTTCTCATCGATCTCTATTTTGAGTTTGGTTATCGGTCTTGTGTGCAGTAATTTGTTAATTGCTTTTGTGGTGAATGAGTGGCAAATATCAGAGGGAAGCCCTGATAAAAACAGGATTTTCCTTCTTAAAAGCGACAATCCGATGGATGAGCAAAACAAGGAGAAAACCTCGTTTATTTTGCCAACCCTTCCCCCGCTTTTAAAAGAACGATATCCGGAAGTAGAAAACTATTGCCGGTTTCAGGACGTTGATGGTAATGCAGTTTTTGAGGCTCGCGATTTTAAATCGGACAAAATATTTTTTGTCCGCACGGATAAAAATCTTGGGGACTTTTTCAACCTTCCGGTATTGGTGGGCGATGTGGAGAAAACTCTTTCCAACCCGGGCGAAGCAGCCATAACAACCAGCATGGCGAAAATTATTTTTGGCGATGGCGACGTTTGGGGGAAATCGTTTTCGGTGGAAGAAGGAAACGTAAAAAGCCTGTACAAAATTACATCGGTCATTGACGACTCTAAAACCACCTCTTTCCTGAAGTTTGATGTACTCCTCCCTTTGAATTTGAACAACTATTTCGGAGGGGTAACCTTTGTCAAGCTTGACAGGGAGATCTCGTCTGCTGCTGTCTTGTCAAAAATGAAAGACGATAGTAAAATACTGCCGAAACTGACTGAAACATGCCAGTATTATCTACAACCATTGACTGACGTGTATTTTGATACCAGCGAAACGCAAAGCAGTTGGAAATTCATGATGCGCCGTGACAAGTCGTTCTTGTATATCAACATCATTGCGGCTATTGCTATTTTACTTATTTCCAGCTTCAACTATATTAATATGTATTTAGTGCGGATTTTCAAAAATGAAAAAAATACTGGCATACAAAAAATACTCGGCGCCAACCAGGATCAGTTGCGTCTCCAACTTTTCAGCGAAACATTTTTAGCCGTAGTCACAGCATTCCTGCTTGCACTCGGATTTGTGATTTTGCTTATCCCGGCCTTCAATTCGCTTTTTGGAGCTCATATTTCTGTAGCTTTCCTTGCCAGCAAAGAAGTTCTTTCAGGTTATGCTATATTGATATTGCTGCTGACCGTTATTCCGTCGTCTTACCTATTTTTGCGCATCGGGAGAAGTCCGCTTTCCCATTTATTCAAAACCAATAACCCCCATTTTAAAACGCGTATTGCCAATGGCATGGTTACGCTGCAATTTACTTTCTCTATTGTTTTGATAGCCGGAGCAATACTCTATTCGAAACAGTTGCTTTTTATTTCAGAAACCGCCAATATTGACAAAAACATTATCGAAATTAACGCCAACGGACTTCCCGCTTTAAAATTGAAGACTTTTAAGGACGAGATTACCCGGTTAAACAGTATCAATTCTGCTACAATCTCCAGTACTGGTTTTCTGAATGCCTGGACAATGTTGGGCGATGATAATATCACTGTCCTTCACTACACCTTCGACAGCGATTTCCTGGAGACCCACGACTTTATCCTGAAAAGTGGTGATGGATTTTCGGAAAGCGAACCCCCTGGCGGAGAAAAGATAATCGTAAACGAAACATTTGTAAAAAAATTCGGGATCAATGATCCAGTTGGAAAACCGCTCCCTGTTTTTGATAAGAACCTCACGATAAAAGGAGTGATTGCAGATTTCTACACTGAATCATTCAACAAACAGGTGAAGCCAACTATCATCTCTCCTTTCAATTTTAAAAAAGAGAACGATTTACTTGTTATCCAGATACAACTGGCTGAGAGTGGCCTTGCCCCTGCATTGGCTGAAATTAAAACTAAATGGGAGACATATTTCCCCGGCAAAATTTTTAACTACACTTTTATTCGCGACGAATTTAACCAGCTACATAGCAACTATACAAAAACAGCAAAGATTATCAGCTTTTTTACCCTCATCAGCATTTTTCTGACGGTTTTTGGTTTGTTTGGAATAACATGGTATTCGGTAGAACGGAGGATAAAAGAAATCGGCATCCGCAAAGTAAACGGCGCCCGCATCTCCGAAATACTGAGCATGCTCAATAAAGACTTTGTCATTTGGGTAGTTATCGCATTTGTCATTGCTACTCCCGTTGCATACTATGCCATGCGCAAATGGCTCGAAAACTTTGCCTACAAAACAGAACTGAGCTGGTGGATCTTTGCCCTAGCTGGTTTGCTGGCACTTGGAATCGCCCTGTTAACGGTAAGTTGGCAGAGTTGGAAGGCAGCCACAAGGAACCCGGTGGAGGCGTTGCGGTATGAGTGAAATGCAGATCCCGGAAAAACAGGGGGTGGAAATGTTGGGAAACTAAAAAAAAGAAACGATGTTAAAGCTATTGAAAACCACGATTCGGAACAGCAAACGTCAACCATTGTCATTCAGCATCAATATTGCAGGATTCGCGGTTGGCATTGCCTGTGTTTTTATCATCACTCTTTGGATACAAAGTCAGGTTGGTTTTGATCAGTTTCATAAAAACTATAAAAATATTTATCGCATCGTAGAACACGGATCAATTAACAATGAAGAAGTGCATGAGATTTACATTCCTCCCTTGTTTGGCCCCGGGTTCACAAAAGCAATACCTGAAATAACAAACTATGTCAGGTTCTACCATGCTAAAAATTCTGTGTTTAAGTACGGACAACACGCTTTCTATGAAAATAACGGATACTTTACCGACAATTCTGTGTTTGAGCTGTTCAATTTTCCTTTACGCTCCGGCGACAAAACCAACGTATTGGCTGAACCGAATTCAATAGTAATCAGCGAATCGACGGCCAATAAATACTTTGGAAAGGCAGACCCTATTGGAGAAGTTCTTGATATAGAAGGAGAAAATTATACCGTCAAAGCTGTTTTTAAAAATGTTCCGGGGAACTCGCATCTGCAATTCGATTTTCTTCTTTCAATGTCCACCCTTACCCGGCAAAACACCTATTTTGAGGATTGGAATTCGAACCGCGTTTATTCTTATTTGCTTCTCTCCGAAAATGCAGACATTGCCGGGATTGAAAAGAAAATGAGCGGGATCATCTCAGCTAACACCCAGCTATGGGATGATCTGGGCCTTTTTTATGATCTCCAGCCATTCAGTGAAATTTATTTCGATTACCGGTATAACAATGAAAAGCTAAAAACGGGAGATATAAGGAATGTGTACGTTTTTTCATTTGTAGTACTGGCTATCCTCCTTATCAGTTGTATTAATTTTATCAATTTATTTGAGGCTCAAAACACCGTCAGGAATAAAGAAGTGGGGATTAACAAGATTCTGGGGGCAGGAAGGGCAAGCCTGGTGTTTCAGTTAATGTCTGAAACATTTATTCATATCCTCATTGCCACGGTAGTTGCATCGATCCTGGTAGGGCTGAGCCTGCCTGTTATTGGCCCCTCCTTCGGATTAGACCTGAAGTTTGACATCCATAATGCGGGAATCTGGCTTTTTTTCTCCGGCGTAATTCTTGTTATCGGCATATTTGCGGGCTTGTTTCCTGCTCTCTATCTTTCATCCTTTCAACCAGCAGCGATGCTGAAAGTAAAGCAAGTTCCGCAAGCAAGGCCATGGCTCGTAAAGAACGGATTGATCATCCTGCAGTTTTTTATTTCGATCGTATTACTGGCAACCACATTGGCCGTTTCGAAACAGAAGGAGTTTCTTCTTCATAAAAACCTGGGATTCAATAAAGAACAGGTCATTTATTTCCCGATAAAAGGAAAACTGCAGGATCGTTTTCCATCTTTTAAGGAAGAATTGCTTAAAATACCGGGAATAAAAAGCGTTACTGCAAAATCGTGCCTGATTACCACTGAAGATGATGGCGGACCTATCTGGTTAACCGGGATGAGCTACGAACAGGGACCGCTTGCTGAGCGATGCTGGGTTAGTTATGATTATTTCAAAACCCTCGATATTCATGTAAGAGAAGGACGAAGCTTTTCCCGGGAGTTTGGACGTGATAATGAAGAGGCTTGTTTGGTAAACCAAAAAGCCGCCGACGAACTTGGACTTGCAGAACCTGTCGGGGAAGAAATATTTTTCAATAATGAACGCCGTGTAGTTGTTGGAGTAATTGAGGATGCACTTACCAAATCGTTGCATCATCCGGTTTTTCCCCAGATCTACTTGTTTAAAGAGGGAAACTGGAACCAGGAAGCAGTCACATTCATCAAATATACCGGGAATATTTCATCTGTAATTTCTTCGATAGAAGAAAAATGGAAAGCCATAAATGCCAATGAGCCTTTTTCATACGAGTTTCTTGACGGCACCTACCAACAATTTTATTTAGCGGAAACAAAGCTGGCGTTATTGCTTAAAATTTTTGCAGGCATTGCCATCGTACTTTCATGCCTTGGCCTGTCTGGCGTAAGCCTTTTTGTTGTACAGCGCCGTACCAAAGAAATAGGTATAAGGAAGGTAAACGGCGCCCGCATCTCCGAAATACTGAGCATGCTCAATAAAGACTTTGTCATTTGGGTAGTTATCGCATTTGTTATTGCTACTCCCGTTGCATACTATGCCATGCGCAAATGGCTCGAAAACTTCGCCTACAAAACGGAACTAAGCTGGTGGATCTTTGCCCTGTCCGGCTTACTGGCATTGGGCATTGCCCTGTTAACGGTAAGTTGGCAGAGTTGGAAGGCAGCCACAAGGAACCCGGTGGAGGCACTGAGGTATGAATAAAATGTCTGAATCTGGATTTGCAGGATGGAAGGATTAACCTGGTTTTAAAATGGTGGGAAAATGGAGACCCCCAATCGTACAAAAAACAACTATTCAGGAAACATTAATCCTGAAAATCAATTAATCCGCGTAATCCTGATTCAGACAATTGGCGTGCGGCAACGAGGAACCCGGCGAATCGTATTTACCGGGTTGTATTTTTGTTATGAAAGCTCTATCTTTTAATGCGCATTAGATTGGAATTTCCTGCTTAGAAAAAAAAAAACAGTGCTGTGTAAAAATATATCTAATGCGCATTAAGGTCACGGACCTATCTATTATATTTGTTATCACTTCTCTCATAGTTTATTAGAAGACAGAAATACGACAACAATTATTGCTTAGTACTTAGAATAAAGAAGCCTAACAAATAACAATCGAATGCGATGAATTTAGTTTACAAAGTTATCTCAACCTTCCGCCCGGGGGAAGGCCGCGATGGAAAGAAATTATGGTTTCCAAAGCTTACCGGGTCCTCCCAAGTTGACATTAATGACATTGCCAAAATACTGGAGAAACGTACAACCGCCAGCGGGGCCGACCTGGCCCTTATTATAAAGGCCCTGGTTGACCTGATCCCCGAACTGCTTGCCGACGGGAAAACGGTCAAGCTGAACGAGCTGGGTATATTCCGCCTTCATGCCAAGGTTACAACCAGTGAGGCACCGGAGTTGGTTACCGCTAAAAACATCAGGGAATTACGCCTGAGTTTTATTCCCGACAAACACATAAAAGAGGAATTGAAGAAAATGAAGGTAAAACGGAGCCGAAAATAGGGACACGTCGGGCATATTTTATTGTAGAAGTCAACGTGATCGTTGAACTAAAAGCAATCATAAAAATCATAGCTTGTCCCAACGGGTCGGGAGTTCAGACAATTGGCAGACGGCTACGAATAGTCAGGGTTTCAATTGGAGTGAAGCCCTGACTGGGCAAACATTGAGTAAATAGATGGAATGGTAAAAATATAGACACAAGGTGTAAAATATTTTGACAATTGAAGTATCTGTCTTTTTTCTTCTGTGCTGATTTGCAGCTGAATACAATAGAGGTATCTTTTTTGAATGAAAAGGACTAACTAATTTCGATGTTATGAATTTATTACAGCTCAAAAATAGCCTCCGGTTTTTATTGAAGAAGAAAAACTACCTTCTCATCAATGTGTTTGGGTTGGGAATTGGGATCGCTGCGTTCCTAATTCTTTTTCTGTATGTCTACAATGACTTCACTTACAATCATTTCAATAAAAACCTGTCCAACATTTACCGGGTTCGCGAAGGGGAGGGAATTCAGACCAAGGGCACGTTGTTGCCCAAAATGCTGGAACAAATCCCCGAAGTGGAAAACGGCACGCGCATTTTCGATTGGGAAGGCATTCGAATGAGTCATGGCGAAACCGCTTTTTTTGAAAACATTCACTATGTGGACACTGGCTTTTTTTCGGTGTTTTCGTTTCCTTTTGTAGAAGGTCCTGTTCGGGGGGAAATTCAGGATAAATATGGAGTGGTGGTTAGCAAGGCTTTTGCTGAAAAATATTTTGGCAATAGCCCGGCAATCGGTAAAAAGCTCCAGGTACGGTTCGACAATATCTTTCTGCATGTGAATGGCGTGGTGGATGTTCCTACTAATTCATCCATCAAATTTGACGTGGTTTCTTCTTACGAAACCGGAGAGGAAATCTCACCTTGGGTTAGAGATATTCACGACTGGTACAACACCTTTTCCGAAACCTATGTTTTGCTGAAAGACGGGACAAAACCCGAAGGCATTGACCAGAAGCTGCAAAATATTGTACACAGTTATTTCTTTCCTGTAGGCGAAAATAAAACCGACCTGAACCTGCTGGCTTTTCGGGATTATCATGCGAAGCAGGAATCCAACCAGACGTTGATGATTATTCTGAGCATCATTGCCCTGGGTATTATTGGTATTGCCGTTGTTAACTTTATTAACCTGACCATCACCAGTTCGTTGTCCAGGACGCGCGAGATTGGGATCAAAAAAGTTACCGGGGCTACCAGCCGTTACCTGTTCGGGCAAATGATGGGCGAAACCCTGATCGTCAGTTTTATTGCTTTGCTGGTGGGATGCATACTGACGGTTTTGCTTTTGCCATCCTTCAACCGCCTGTTCGAGACCCGCCTGCTTTTTACCCCGGCGCAAAACGGTTTGTTGGTTCTTTTGCTTCTTTCGGTTTGGCTTGTTGTCGGCATTCTGTCAGGATTGATCCCGTCGCTGTTCTGGGCGCGTGCCAAACTGAGCGAAAGCTTGCACGGAAACTTGTTTGTCAATGGCAAAACCAATGCTTCCCGCCATTCTTTGGTCGTGGTTCAGTTTGTCATTGCCATCATGCTGATTTCGGGGACGTTTTTTGTCCGCAAACAGATCAACTTTATGATTGAGAAAGATCCCAAATTTGATAAAGAGCATGTGTTGGTGGCCGAACTGAACAGCTGGCAGTACCCCGACGAGCAAGCAGCATCCCAAAAGTTCAAACTGATTGCCGAAGAACTGGAAGTCAGTCCCTTTGTGGAATCGGCTTGTTTCTCACAAAGCATTCCGGGCACTTACAATGAGAATTACAACACGTTCTATCCAGAAGCGGGAAGCGCTGTGGAAAGGATTCACCTGAGGAAATCCTATGTCGGAAAAAACTATTTTAAAACCTACGGCATCAGGATGCTGGATGGTATGGGCTTCGACCAGGATTTGTCAACTTACAAAAACAGCATGGTGTTGAATAAAACAGCCATGAAGAAATTGGGTTATGAAGAAGTTTCCGGGCAAATTCTGCATGAAAGCTCAAAAACAGGGAATCCCAACACCTTGATTGGGATGGTGGATGATTTCAGTTACCAAGGTGCCCAAAAGGAAATGCAACCGCTGGCCCATTTTTTTACAGAATGGGAGAATTTCGCCAACTGGGATTATCTTTCAGTAAGGGCTAAGCCCGGCGCGACATTCCAGGTCATTGAATTGATGAAAGAGAAGTGGCAGCAAACAAATCCGTCCGAATCAGTTAATTATTTCTTTGCTGAAGATAAGCTGAACCAGCAGTACAAAGAGTACGTGAAAGTGAGCCGGATCACTGCCTGGTTTTCGGTTGTCGCTATTATTTTGTCCTGTATCGGGCTGTTCGCACTTTCTTCCTATGCCATGACCCGGAGAACCAAGGAAATCGGCATCCGCAAAGTAAACGGCGCCCGCATATCCGAAATACTCACCATGCTCAACAAAGATTTCATAAAATGGGTAGCCATAGCCTTTATAATTGCCACACCAATTGCCTGGTTCGCCATGCACAAATGGCTCGAAAACTTTGCCTACAAAACGGAACTAAGCTGGTGGATCTTTGCCCTGGCCGGCGTGCTTGCTTTGGGAATTGCCCTGCTCACGGTAAGCTGGCAAAGCTGGAAAGCTGCAACGCGTAATCCGGTTGAGGCATTACGGTATGAATAATAAGAATTATCAAAGTTAGCTTTGATAAGAAAAACTCATAATATGTTCTGGACACAATTTAAATTAATGCTTCGTAACCTGCGAAGAAACAAACTTCATTCGGCAATAAATATTTTTGGATTGGCAATTGCCTTAACCCTGGTTTTGTTATTGTCCTCTTATGTTTCCAACGAGATATCAGTGGATGCGTTTCACGCGAATAAAGACAGAATATATCGCGTACATGGTGATAATATTGAAACTTTTGCACCTCCTTTCGGACAGTATATTTTAGAAAATATTGCCGAGGCCGAAAGCTACACCCGCACATTTAGGATAGATGGTACTTTAACTTATGACAATAAAAAATTCGAAAGTGGTAATTGTTTGCTAGCCGATTCAACATTCTTCACTATTTTCTCTTTCCCGCTGCTTGTTGGAGATGCCAGCCAGGTTTTGGAGGCAAAAGAGAGCGCTGTTTTATCTGAAAGCTTTGCAAAGAAAATTTTTGGCGATAAAAATCCGGTAGGCGAAAGCTTTAATTTTAGCGGAAAGGATTTCGTTGTTTCGGGAATATACAGCGATTTCAAAGACAATACCCATTTTGTAAAGCCAAACATGATTCTCAATTTTTTGATGTTGCCCAGAATTTGGGGAAATGGCGACGAAGGAGCTGATTATTTTTTGCAGGATTATGGAAACAGCTCCTTTGGTCTTTATGTACTGGCGCATAAAAACAGTAACATAAAAGCACATGAAGCTGAACTATTGGAAAAAATCAAGGAGTTTTACTGGGTTTTTCAAAACGACAGGAGTAAAGAAATCTTTTTTACGCCTCTCGAAGATGTATATTTTAACCTCTCTGCAACTGATTATATCGGAACCCGGCAGGGCAATAAAAAGTTTCTTAATATTCTTGCCCTTATTGCTTTATCCATAGTAATAATTGCAGCCATAAATTACATTAATCTAAGCATCACCCAATCGGTTAAACGAACAAAAGAAGTCGCGATAAAGAAGATTATTGGTTCGATGCGATGGAGCATTGTGCGACAATTTTTAATGGAATCGACTGTTGTTAGTTTTATCTCAACAGTACTAGCCATTTTTTTGACAGTTATTGTTTTGCCTGAGTTTAATAAACTGGTTAACACTGACTTTAGTTTTTCAGATATATTCAATAATGGATTTCTGTTGCGCAGTTTACTGGTGGTATTTGTAACCGGACTTGTTGCGGGTTTGGTTCCTGCACTCCTTCTTTCGGGCTTTAAATCGGTTGAAATTATAAAAGGAGTTCCCTCGCGGCTAAAAAACAGTTTCAGCCAGAAAGCAATGGTTGTTTTTCAATATACCGTTTCCATTGTATTAATCGTAGTTGTGGCTTTTATTATGAAGCAAAATAACTACATGAAAAACTATGATCTGGGATTTGATAAAGACCACACCTTTTACATTAGAATGACCGACGATACCAATAAACAAAAGAATGTGTTCCGAAATGAATTAATGAAAATTTCCGGAGTACAGGCAGTTTCCTTTTGCAACGATTTTCCGGGCGGACCAATTAATAACCAGTCGTTTGTTTACAACGAGAAGCCGCAAAGTTTCGACCAGTTCAGGGTAGATACTGCTTTCTTCTCGGCTCTTGGAATCCCGCTAAAAAACAAAATTTCGATTACCGATAATATTCAGGGCGATGACAAGTTTGCCCTGGTTCTTAACAAAACAGGAGTGAACGACCTTGAACTCGAAGCTCCTTACAACGAATTCAAACTTTACGACAACATGGTAAAAATAAGCGAAGTTGTGGAGGATGTGAATTTCAGGTCGTTGTATCAGAAACCAAGGCCAACTATGTTTATGTTAAGAGATATGGATTGGGCACCTTATGTATTGGTAAGAGGAAGTGGTGGTAATTTACCTGCTATTTTGGAGCGGACAAAAGCTGTTTTTAAAGAGTTATCGCCCTCCGATCCGCTGGTACTTAATTTTATTGACGATGCTTTGAATTCAGCTTATCAGAAAGAAGAACGCACGGCAAAAATAGTGGGGTACTTTGCCATTTTCGCTATCCTTATTTCGTCGCTCGGGATTTTTGCATTGGCAAGCTACACCGCTCAAAACCGCAGAAAAGAAATAGGCGTACGTAAAGTAAACGGAGCACAGATTACGCAAGTTGTAGGCCTGCTGAATATGAATTTTATAAAATGGGTAATTGTAGCATTCTTAATTGCTACGCCAGTGGCTTGGTTTGCTACCAATAAATGGCTCGAAAACTTTGCTTACAGAACCCAGCTTTCGTGGTCGATTTTTGCACTGGCTGGATTATTGGCTTTGGGAATAGCGCTGCTAACGGTTTCATTTCAATCGTGGAAAGCTGCTACTAAAAACCCAGTTGAGAGCTTGAGATATGAATAAATTAAAGCGATGATAACATTTTATTTAAAATCAGCAATCCGTTATATCCGGTCGAATAAAATTTCTTCGGCATTGAATATTATTGGACTATCGGTCACCTTTGCCATTTTCGTCCTGTTAGGCAGTTATGTGGTTAATGAATCCAGCGTTGGAAACAACATTCCCGAAAACAATAAAATTTACAGGATACAACCGAGAAACGGCAGTACAATTTCTTATAAAACATACGAACTTTTAACCGGCATTCCTGGGATAAAATCGACAACTCATTTAATGGAAAGCTGGAGCATGAAGCAAAACTTTGTGCATAACGAAGAATCGTTCGGTTTAGGGAAGATTTTATATGCAACCCGTGATTTTTTTGAAGTGTTTCCATATAAACCGATTTTCGGCAATCTGGAAAATGCTTTAAATTCTCCCGATGGCATTGTGCTTACCCAAAGCCTGTCGCGCAAAATTTTTGGTTCCGAAAATACCGTTGGGGAAAAACTTACATTTAGAAGTACAAATTGGGGTGACTTCGAATACCACGTATCTGCCGTAATTGAAGACCTCCCACAAAATGACATGTTAAAGTTTTCATGTATCATGCCCCACCAATCAATTGACAAGTCAGAGCTTGGCGATGAACACTGGGGAAGTACGATCTATGAAGCCTATGTAACACTAAATGAAAATACGCAGGTTAATGATGTAGAAAGTACTTTAAATAACGTTTTTAAAGAGAACGCCCCAAACTGGTTGGCTGAAGATTTTAAAGAATTAAGATTAAAACCCTTTCGTGATTTATATTTCGATAACACGTTCGAAGAGTATATCCTGGAACATAATAGCAAAAGTAGTGTATGGTCAATGGCTATTCTTGCCCTGGTTATAGTGCTGGCAGGGGGTATTAACTTTATCAACCTGAGTACGGCACAAAAAGAAAAAAAGCGGAAAAGTATAGCTGTCAGCCATACCAATGGCGCTTCAAAACTATCAATGTACATGCAATTTTTGACAGAAACTGTTCTGCAGGGAGTTATCTCGCTGGCTATTGCTGTTGCCCTGGTAGCCATAACGTCCCCTTTCTTTAACCATTTAAGCGGACAATCATTCCCTTTCTATTTCTTTCTTCAGTTTATTTTTAGCAAGGGATATTGGGTTATCCCGCTGGTCCTGACTATTGCGAGCGGAGTAATTATCGCGGTTTACTTCCAGTCAGGCAAATACCATCTAATCCTTAAAAACAACAAAAAAGGGAAAGAATATTTTCGAACAGGATTATTGGTAACACAGTTTATGGTTTCAATTATGCTGATAATTGGCTCTCTCGCTATTCAGAAACAAAACAGGTACATGCTCAACCGTCCGACAGGCTATCAAAAGGACGATATTATATGTATCCCTTTAATTGGGGAGATAGGGGAACACACATCTGCCTTCGGAGACGAATTTCTAAAAATACCTGGGGTAAAAGGTATTGCTTATGCTTCAGAGATTTTGGGACAGGAAGATAACTTACATGGAATGAACATTTCCAATGAAGGAGAAGACAAACGGGTACAGTACAGTATCATTCAGGTCGATAGCGGTTTTTTCAACCTGATGGGATTGAAGATTCTTGAAGGCCCGGGTTTTAACACTACTTCCGACAAGGAGAAAGACCACATATTTAACCAAACGGCGCTAAAAGAATTTGGTATTGCCGATATTAGCAAGGCCCGGGTATCATCCTATTCCAATGCATCGGGAAACATAGTCGGAATAGTTCAGGACTTTAATTATCTGTCTTTTCATTTGCCTATAAAACCCATGGCTTTTGTTAATAAGAAACCGGAAAACTTAGGATATGCCTATTTAAAACTTTCTAATGTGAGCTTTGAGAACATAAATATGGTACTCAAAAAAGCAGACAATATATGGAAGCAATTTGTTCCAGATTGGCCCTTTGAATATTATTTCCTTGACCAAGCTCTTGCCAAGCTGTATGAAAAAGACCAAAGCTTCGCGAACATCTCGTTTGTCCTCACAATTCTGGCAGTTTTTATAGCCTGTTTGGGATTGTTGGGAATAACAATGTTTTTGATTGAATCGAAGATTAAAGAAATCGGTATCCGAAAAGTAAACGGTGCCAAGGTATCTGAAATATTAGCCTTGCTCAACCGCGACTTTGTAAAATGGGTAGCCATTGCTTTTGTAGTTGCCACGCCCATTGCGTACTATGCCATGAATAAATGGCTCGAAAACTTTGCCTACAAAACCGAATTGAGCTGGTGGATCTTTGCTTTGGCCGGTTTGCTGGCCCTTGGAATTGCACTGCTGACGGTAAGCAGGCAAAGCTGGAAAGCAGCAACGAGAAACCCGGTGAAAGCGCTGAGATATGAATAAAATACAGTCGCAGAGCGACGCCGTTATGGTAGAATGAGCATATTAATGCGGAAATTAGTCCCATCGGGACGGCGTTATAGGAAAAGAAGAAATGAAATACGAAGATGCTTGGTTATTCGAATTTTATGAATGATGGAAATAAAACACCATCCCTACGGGACTTTCGCTTTGGCGCTATTATTCAGGCTACCAAAACAACGTGCCTCCGGCACTTATCTGGCAAACCTGACGGGCAGCAACGCGAAAAACCGGTTGAGGCGTCGATATAGGGATAATGTATTCAATATATTAGGAATAGAAAAAAAATGAAAATACAATGATACAATTAAAACGCACTTGCAAATCGATATTGAAGTACAAAACTTCTTCAGTATTGACCCTACTTAGCTTGGTTATTTCATTTACTGGCATTATTATTCTCAGTCTATATGTTTCTTTTGAAAAAAGCTTTGATCAATTTCACGAAAATGTGGAATCGGTTTACCGGCTCGAAACCAGGGACGATGGTGGTTGGCTGCCGGCAGCCATGAGCCAGGTCATTAAAGAAAATGTGCCTGAAGTTGAAGCGATTACCCCACTTTGGAATGATAAGCAGGATCTGACAACCTCTGGCTTGGCCGAAACCGATATCAAGTTTCGGGTGGAAGTTTATTTTGCGGAAAGTGATTTTTTCAATGTTTTTTCTTTTCCGTTATTACTGGGTGACGCGCAAACATCTTTAATCGCTCCGAAATCGGCCATCATTTCAGAGGAGCTTTCGCATAAGCTTTTTGGAACCAGTAATCCATTAGGAAAGAACATCTTGGCCGATGGTGTTTCCTATGAAGTTACAGCCGTCATGGCTAATTTTCCCACTAATTCATCGCTTCAGGCAGATTGCCTATTGTCGTTTTCAACCTGTAAAGAAGAAAAGCAGTATGGTTATTTTAATTATTGGAGTGAGTGGAGTTTCAATAATTTTATGAAACTATCGGCAGGCAGCAGTCCTAAACTGATTGCTGAGAAAATTGAAAAGATCCCAAGAATCAGTGAAGAAATAGCAGAAGAGAAAGAGCAATATAAAGTTGATGGGACCTACCTTACTTTAAACAGGTTAGATCAGTTGCATTTTTCCAATGATGGATATTTTGAGTTTGTCAATCCGGTTATTCTCAATGTATTGGTCCTACTTATTGTTATTCTTATAGTAATGGGGGGCGTAAATTTTGTTAACTTCTCTACTTCCCAAGCACCGGTTCGGGCAAAAGCTCTTTCGATATCCCGGGTCCTTGGCGGGAAAAGATCTTCAACGATAGTACAGATTATTGTTGAATCGGTTTTGTTGTCATTGGCTGCCCTAATTGTTTCCATGATCATCTATTGGATTTCTTATCCATCTATCGAATCGCTATTCAATATCCAGGGACTAGGGTTACAAGGTAGATATGGCTTTTTGTGGTTGTTCCTGCTTTTTAGTTTGGCCTTTGGAGTTTTTGCCGGTTTATACCCGGCCAAATACATCACATCGGCTCCAATAGCGCAAATTGTAAAAGGAACTATTCATTTTTCAGGAAAAGGAAAAGCTTTCCGAAACACACTCATCGTGGCGCAATTTGTGTTTACGGTCGCCCTCATCTCAGCATCCCTGGTCATCGAAAAACAGCTAAGCTTCTGGCGTAATTTTGACATTGGGATCAACAAAGAGCAGGTCATTTATTTACATACAAGCACAGAACTTCAAAAACATTACCAGGCTTTTGCCGATGAGTTAATGAAAAATGAAAGTGTTGTTGATTACACTTATGCCCAATTTGTCCCGGGAAATGTTGGCATGGGCTGGGGAAGAACAACCGAAGGCGGGCAATATATCCAGTTTTCCTGCTGGCCGGTTGATGATCGCTTTTTAGACTTCTTTGGAATTGAGATGACCGATGGGCGTAAATTTTCGGAAGGCTCGCAAGCCGATCTCAATTCATTCATATTGAATGAAAAAGCAGTAGAAGAATTCGGTTGGAGAGAACCGTTGCAGCGTCAACTTAATGGCTTCGATTTTAATGGCTCGATTATCGGAATTGCCAAAAACTTTAACTTTTCATCATTAAAAAGTGACGTTGCCCCATTGGCTTTTTGGCGGTGTGAAGGACGAAAAAATAATTTGATGCTTCGCGTTACGCAGGGCAACTATACACAGATAATGGCCGATATTAAAAATATCGCACACCAGTTTGACCCGAAGAACCAATTTGAAGTTAAATTTCTTGATGACTCGTTGAATGCTCTTTATGCCAAAGAGGAAAAGATGGCCCATTTTATTGAGTTTGTATCCATGTGGTGTATTCTGCTTTCTATTATCGGATTACTGGGATTAGTCATCTTCATCAGTCGCGACCGTGTAAAGGAAATCGGCATCCGCAAAGTCAACGGCGCCCGGATCTCAGAAGTGCTGGTCATGCTCAACCGCGACTTTGTTAAATGGGTAATCATTGCTTTTGTAGTTGCCACGCCCATTGCGTACTATGCCATGAATAAATGGCTCGAAAACTTTGCCTACAAAACCGAATTGAGCTGGTGGATCTTTGCTTTGGCCGGTTTGCTGGCCCTTGGAATTGCACTGCTGACGGTAAGCTGGCAAAGCTGGAAAGCAGCAACGAGAAACCCGGTGGAAGCCCTTCGATACGAATAAGGAAGAAGCCTCCCCCAACCCCTCCGAAGGAGGGGAGAAAAATGAGACTGATTATAAAATGAGCAAATGAAGAAATTTGACACCGCCCAAAAGTCTCCCCTTCGGGGAGATTTAGAGGGGCTTCTGGAAAGCGGCAACGCGAAACCCGATGGAGGCGCTGAGGTATGAATAAAATAACAAAATCACCAACTAAATAATTTAACATGTTCCGCACCATTTTTAAAATTTCAGTCCGAAAATTCGTGAAACACAAGGTGTATTCATTGATCAATGTTTTCGGGCTTGCATTGGGGTTCACCGCTTTTATCCTGATCGGGCTGTTCATTCAGCACGAACTAAGCTGGGATAAGGCCAATGTCAACTATGACCGGATTTACCGGGTTCAGCGGCATTATGCCAAAACCATGTACGCCATGGATGGGAATGATATTTCACCACATTCCAGAGCCATTACCGCGCAGTTGTTGGAAAAGCAGTTCCCTGAATTCGAAAAGGTGACCGTGATCCGCGAGAACGGCGGTAAGTTCCTGGCCTCGGCTCCTGAGCGCCAGGTATACGAAAACGAAGGTATCTGCGCCGACAGTTGCTATCTCGACGTTTTTACTTACCATTTTATTGAAGGCAGTCAACAAAATGCCTTATCGGAGCCGTTCAATATTGTGCTGTCGGAGACCATGGCAGAAAAGCTATTCCCCGGAGAAAGAGCGATTGGGAAAACGGTAAGCATGGAGAAGAAATTCGACCTGAAAGTGACGGGTGTTTACGTCGATCTACCTGATAATATGACTATCCGGCCCAATTATATTATTTCATTTTCAACTTTGAAACACACTGACGGAATTACCCGGGGCGACCTCTACACCGGGGATTGTATGACTTTTGCCCAGCTCAGGCCCGGTGTGGATTACAAGTCGCTTGAACAGAAAATCAAACCCGTTTTTGCCGGGTTCCGTGGAGCTGAATTCGAAGAACTCCAGTTGTGCCCGATGAATATGCTTTACCTGGATTTCAACGGGAATGGCCATTATTACGTGGTACTGACGTTATATGGGTTAATTGGCTTGTTTATCCTGATCATGTCGGCGTTCAATTACATTAACCTGACCACAGCCAATGCTTCTACCCGCGGGAAAGAGGTTGCCGTTAAAAAAGTAAGCGGCAGTAACCGGGCAACACTTATCGTACAATTTTTGGGCGAAACCATTCTCATTTCGCTGCTTGCCTTGGGAATGGCCTTGTTGTTGGTTGTGATCTTTTTGCCGGTTTTTGCCGGGATTGTTGGCCGCCAACTCGATTTTAGTTTTACAGGCAATTGGCAATCTATCGGATTGATGATTTTCGTTTCGTTGGGCGTTGGCCTTTTGTCTGGTGTTTACCCGGCCTTGTTTTTATCATCCAATAAAATCATGTCCTTGTTTAAGGGTGATGTATTCAGCAAAGGGCGTGAGAAATTCAACCTGAAAAAAGCGCTCGTTACTTCCCAGTTTGCTATTTCCGTTTTCCTGATTTTGATCACCCTGTCGTTTTCGTTGCAAATCAGGCACCTGGCTCAAAAGGATTTGGGATTCGACAAGGAACACATGCTTTACACCAAGATGACTGCCACCAAAAACGGAACCACTTTCAACCAATTGCGCGACCGCATGTTACAACATCCCGAAATTATTGACGCTTCCATGTCGAAACACATCCCATTTGTCAGCTTTGGCGGGGGCATGACCAATTGGGAGGGGGGAAACCAAGAGGAAAAGATCAGTTGTCGTTTTAACGATATTGGTTATGACTACATACGGAATATGGGCATTTCACTGATTGCCGGCCGCGATTTCTCGCGCTCGTTCCCAGGCGATGTCGGCAAAGCCTGCCTGATCAATGAAACGGCAGCCAAGTGCTTTGGCTGGGATGACCCCATCGGCAAACGGCTGAATGATAACAGGCTTACCGTTGTTGGCGTGGTGAAAAACTACATTTACAAAGACATGCACAACGGCATTGAACCTTCCATTATGGTATTGGCACCGGAAGAAATTGCCGGCACCTGGACGTTTGCTTTCCGTATTGACCCAAACAATTACCAGCAAGCAAAAACAATCTTGACCCGTGAATTTGAAGCAGCGTTCCCTAGCGATCCCTTCGAGTTTAATGACCTGCCAACGGCCTTTGCCAACGAAAACAGCTTTAAAATCTATCATGCTGTTAACCGCACCATCCTGTTTTTTACAGTCTTTAATATCTTTTTGGCCATGATCGGGCTGCTCGGCTTGGTTTCGTTCACGGTTTTTCGCCGGACCAAAGAAATTGGCGTACGCAAAATCAATGGAAGCACTTCCGTCAACATCTTTTACATCCTAAGCCGTGAATATTTTGTCCTGCTGTTTTTTGCCTTGCTAATCGCAATCCCCTCTGCCTGGTGGGTGTACGAATGGATCCCGAGCGCCAACAAACTGCATGTGCAGCCGTGGATATTTGGCTTGGGCGCGGGAATACTCTTTATCATTATTTTATTGACAACCAGCTATCAAACGATTAGAGCAGCAACGCGGAACCCGGTGGAGGCGCTGCGGTATGAATAATTTTAAAAGCACAAAAATGGCATCATTGAAAAACCTAAAACTGACTCTCAGGAATTTGAGTAAAAATAAAGCGGTTACATTGCTTAATGTCCTTGGACTGACAGTTGGTCTTACCGTCAGCATGCTCATCTTTTCATTTGTAATGAAAGAGAAAAGTACCGATCGGTTTATTCCCGGGGTGGATCATGTCTATTGTCTCATGAATGGGAGAGGCACTTATCTTTCGCAAAACATGGTGAACCTGGTAAAAGATGAAATACCTGAGGTTGACAAAATCACCTATTGTTCCAATGATTGGTCTCCGCAGATTTTCCTTGCTGGTGGACAACGGAAGTTCAAGCTGGACAAATTAATAACAGCCGATTCGTGCTTCTTTCGGGTCTTTCAGTTTAAGCCTGTTTGGGGAAATCCTGAAATTGCTCTAAATGCTGCCAATAAGCTGGTTATAACCCGGTCGTTATCGGAAAAAATATTTGGTGACGAAAATCCTGTTGGGAAGACCGTGACTTATAACGCTACTTATTTACAAGGCGAAGAGCTGGAAATAACTGCTGTAATAGAAGATCTTCCACAGGAGTCATCATGGAACTTTGAAGCCGTGCTGTCATTTCAAACAAACTATAAAATAGATTGGTATGTGGATAATATGAAACATTGGGGGACACAAAACTACAAAGGTTTTGTGCGGCTTAACGACCACGCTTCCTATAATCAGGTTGAGGCAAGGTTGTCAAACATATCACTTGATAAAGTTCCGGATGATATGAAGGCTGACATTCAATTCAAACTATTCCCATTTACCAAAGTCTATTTTGATCTTCCGGAGTTGAGCTTGTTGAGACATGGGAACCGGTTAACTGTTTCCATCATTGGCATTACCGGAATTTTTATTCTGCTATTGGCCTGTGTCAATTACGTAAATATGATTACAGCACAGCGTGAAAAACGGAATAAGAATATTGGGATTTTCAAAATGATGGGAAGCAGCCGTAAAAAGATTATTCAGCTGGTGACTAGTGAATCATTGGTTCAGGTGCTGTTGTCAGTAGCCGTCTCAATTTTGCTGACCATCGTAATTTTACCGGTTTTTAACAGCCTTACTTCTTCCACATATACATTTTCGGAATTTATTTCGCTTAACTATATTCTGTTGCTCTTTGCTGTTTTGGTTGTAATGGTTGCGATTACCGGCATTGTTCCCGGCGTTATTTTTAGCAAACAGGCGCCTTCGATCTTGCTACGGAAACAACAAAAAACCAAGGGCATTAACCGATCACGAAATGGCTTGCTGGTCTTCCAGTTTGCAGTAACAATTGCACTAATAGCTTCTATATTTGTCATCAATAAACAGAGCAGTTATTTGAATAGTCAGGATTTGGGATTTGAGAAGGAGAGCATTGTTTACGCTAATACCAACGATGCAATCTATGATAATGTAGATGCATTAAAAGCCGAATTGAAACAGATCCCGGGAATCTCAGATTTTACATTCTCGGAGAATGTATTAATCAAGAATGATCAAAATTGGGGGCGGGCTATTATTAATAAAGGGGAAAGGTATGACATTCATTTTTCCAAACTTTCTGTTGCTCCGAACTTCTTTGGATTTTTTGGAATTAATATTCAGGAAGGGAGGGGGTTTGATGAGAATTCAAACAAAAACCAGGATTTTATCTTTAATCGAACTGCTAAAAACAACTTCAATATTGCAAATATAGAAGAAGCTAAAATGGCAACTTCAGAACCTCAAAAAGGACAGATAACAGGCGTGATCGATGATTATAATTTCGAGTCGCTTCATGTCCCGGTTAGGGCGGCAGGCTTCATGTGCTCAGGTGATTGTGCTCAGGTCATTTATCTTAAACTGAACAGCACAAACAGGGCAGGTTTCGATAATACCATCAAACAGGTTGAAAGTGTCTGGAACCGTCTTTCGCCCGAGTTTCCCATGGAATATCAGTTTCTTGATCAGAGATGGGATGCACTGTACAAAAAGGATAAACAATTTCAGAAAATATTATCCTATACGACCATGGTTTCCCTTTTGCTCTCATGCCTTGGATTGATCGGATTGACATTTTTCGTAATGGAACAACGCACCAAGGAAATTGGCATCCGCAAAGTAAACGGCGCCCGCATATCCGAAATATTGACCATGCTCAACCGCGACTTTGTAAAATGGGTAGCCATTGCTTTTGTGATTGCCACGCCCATTGCATACTATGCCATGAATAAATGGCTCGAAAACTTTGCGTACAAAACAGAATTGAGCTGGTGGATTTTTGCCCTTGCTGGTTTGCTGGCGCTGGGAATTGCATTACTGACTGTTAGCTGGCAAAGCTGGCGGGCAGCTACGAGGAACCCGGTTGAAGCATTGAGGTACGAATAACAATTAAAATAAATAGGCCATGTTTAAACACAACTTTCTTATAATCTTTCGCAATCTGAGGCGAAATAAAAGTTCATTTTTTATCAACTTGATTGGATTGTCAACCGGATTGGCCTGCGCTTTACTAATTTATCTGTGGGTAAACGATGAGTTGCATATTAATACATTTAACGAAAATAACGATCGGCTTTTTCAAGTCATGCAAAATTCTCCCGATGGAAGTGAAATTCAAACAACGGAAGTTACTCCCGGAATCCTGGCAAGTTCGTTAGCTGAAGAAATCCCGGAAGTTGAATATGCAACATCGGTGGTACCTGCTTCCTGGTTTTCAGAAAAGGGAATTCTAAAAGTTGATGAAACAAAAATCAAGCTTGATGCTCAATATGTTGGTAAAGATTATTTTAAAATTTTTACGATACCATTTATTGCCGGTAACGGAGATTACGCCCTGAAAGACAAAAACGGGATTGTCATTTCCGAAAAACTGGCCCAGCAATTATTTGGAAATACAAGCGATGTTATCGGGAAAACGGTTCAATGGAATCAGGACGCAATGAACGGTACGTATCAAATAACTGGTGTTTTCAAAGACTTACCCGCAGAGGCCACTGAAAAGTTCGACCTTCTTATTAACTATGACGTTTTTTTTGATTCTCATCCATGGCTAAAAGAATGGGGAAACAGCGACCCAAGTACTTTTGTCTTGTTGAAGAGCGGAACCAGTGTTGCTGCTTTAAACTCAAAAATTAAAGACTTTATCCAGTCAAAAAATGCAAATTCAGAAAGCACGCTGTTCGCTCAAAAGTATTCTGACAGGTATTTATTTGGCCATTACAAAAACGGCGTTCCGACAGGAGGAAGAATTGAATATGTACGTTTGTTTTCAATTATCGCCCTTTTTATTTTGCTTATTGCCTGCATTAATTTTATGAACCTGTCGACGGCCAAAGCTTCCAAAAGATTTAAAGAAGTGGGCGTAAAAAAAGTAGTGGGAGCAAATCGTACGACTTTAATTTTTCAGTATTTGGGCGAATCAATACTTATAACTTTTATTTCGCTTGTTCTATCGGTGGCGCTGGTTGTTCTGCTGCTTCCAAAATTCAATGAAATTACCGGAAAACATATGGTGTTGAGCTTTGGGAATCAGGAACTTTTCATTTTGTCTGCGGTGATGTTAATCACCGGTTTTGTTGCCGGCAGCTATCCGGCGCTATATATTTCCGGGTTTAAGCCTGTTGAAATTTTAAAAGGAAAATTGCATGGAGCAGTTGCTGAATTTTTAGCCAGAAAGGGACTTGTGATTTTTCAATTTGTTATTTCTGTAACGCTTATTGTTTCTGTTTTAATTGTTTACAAACAAATCGAATTTGTACAGTCAAAAAACCTGGGATACAACCGCGAGAATGTCATTCATTTTAATGCGGAAATAAATACTGAAAACACGGACGATTTTCTTGCTTATGGCGGAAAACTCCAGAAAGATATGGAAACCTTTGTTGCAGAGGCTGAAAAAATTCCCGGGGTAATTAGTGTGGCTAATTTCAATCACGATTTAACAGGCAACTCCGGTGGTATCCAGGGGGTTGACTGGAAAGAAGGTGACAGCGACAATAAGATGCACTTCTCAAATTTAGAGGTTGGTTACAACTTTATTGAAACACTTGGTATTCAAATGGCCCAGGGGAGAAGCTTTTCCAATTCGTTAAGTAACGAAACTTCAAAAGTAATTCTCAATGAAGAGGCCGTGAAACAAATGGGGTTGAAGGACCCGGTTGGAAAAACCATAAAGATTTGGGAAAAGGAAAAACAAATTATTGGCGTTACTAAAAATTTCAATTTTGAATCGCTTATTGAAAGCGTTAAACCCTGTATCATTCAACTCGAACCGCGTGCCTATAACATTATGGCAAAAATGAGCGCTACCGGGCAAAAAGAGACCATCGCGCAATTGGGCAAACTCTTTCATGAAAGAAATCCGGGGCTGGCTTTTGATTATAAATTTGTTGATGACGATTACCAGTCGCTGTATGTTGCCGAAAAAAGGGTGAGCATTCTTTCCAGATATTTTGCAGGAATAGCCATTCTTATTTCGTGTCTCGGGTTATTTGGACTGGCCACATTTTCAGCAGAAAAAAGAACCAAGGAAATTAGTATCCGAAAAATACTCGGAGCCGGAGAATTTGGCATTGTTCAGCTTTTATCGAATGAATTTACAAGAATAGTTTCAGTGGCTATTTTAATTGCAATGCCTGCAAGTTGGATGATTATGCATAAATGGCTCGAAAACTTTGCCTACAAAACCAATTTAAGCTGGTGGATATTTGCTTTGGCGGGATTACTGGCGTTGGGTATTGCGTTGCTAACAGTGAGCTGGCAAAGCTGGAGAGCGGCAACGCGAAATCCGGTGGAGGCACTTCGTTATGAATGAGTATTGTATAATGAGTAATGAATATTTAAATTATGAAATTTTTCAATTTTAAGAACACCTGGAGTTACAAGTTGCTGAATATAACCGGTCTTTCTATTGGTGTTACTTGCGTGTTGGCCATTACACTATGGGCAGAAGACGAACTGAAATATGATTTGTTCAACAAAAATGCCGACCGGATATACCGTGTTATTGTTGAAGAAAAAGGCACCGGGCATTCATACTCAGGAATGACGATGTCTCCTCTATCTCAGGCATTAAAAGAAAAAATACCGGGAATTGAAAAAGCAGCAAGTTTTGAAATGGACTGGCCAATTATTGTCCACGCAGGCGAAAACTATTACAATGAAGAAGAAATGGCAGTAGTTGGCAAAGATTTTTTCGATATTTTTTCATTTCCATTTTTAAAAGGGGACCCTCACCTGCTGCAAATCGACAAATTCTCGGTTGTCTTGTCTGAAAAACTGGCAAAAAAATATTTTGGCGATGCAGAGGCTGTAGGGCAAACAATTGAAATAAAGAAAAAAGTATTAAAAGTAGTTGCCGTCTTTAGGGACGTTGATTACAATTCGCATATTCGCTTTGAAATGGCTGTTCCTGAGGATTTTTTCGGAACAGGGACAAGATGGGATAACCAGAGTTTATATACGTACATAATGCTTTCTTCCGGAACAGACCCAAATGTTATGGCTTCAAATATTTCCGGTTTTATAGAAAAAAACATCGACGCTGAAAATAAAATGAAACTGGCCCTTCAGCCGTTAAATGATATTCATTTCACAAAAGGCTTTGCCGACGATGATTATACATATCTTGGAGATAAAAAGTATGTTTACATCTTTTCTTTTATGGGGTTCTTTATCCTTGTACTGGCTTGTATTAATTTTATAAACCTGTCAACTGCCGTTTCTGAAAAAGAAATAAGAAATAATGTCCTGAGAAAAATATTGGGCGCCACAAAAACAAGCCTAATAAGAAATTCCCTGCTGAAATCGATGTTCGCATCGGGAGTGGCAACAGCCATAGCCCTTCTCCTTTTGCATTTATTGCTGCCGTTTATCAATGATTATACCCGGAAGGCTCTTGATTTTAACTTTACAAGCTTAACCCATATTGCATTTTTGATTGTGATAATCCTTTTTACCGGAGGGCTATCAGGGCTTTATCCGGCTATTTATCTTGCCTCGTTTTCAAATATTGCAAAAAATAAAAATCCAAAATCCGGCATCGCACTATGGCAACGAAATGGTCTGGTTATCTTTCAGTTTTCCCTTTCGGTTATTCTGATTATTACCACTTTGGTCAGCATAAAACAACTCAACCATATGCGGCAGGTGAACCTGGGCTTCGACAAAGAACACTCCGGTTATTTCCGGATAAGGACTGGAGACGAAGATTACCCGGTTTTGAAAGAAAGATTATTGAAAATACCCGGCATTGAAATGGTCGCGGGCAAAAATTATTTTTCCTCAACGATATACAATACTTCCTCTGTTTCGTGGCCAGGGGGCAATGAAAAAGTAAGTTTTTCAGAAAACAGAGTTGATGAAGATTTTTTCCCGTTATTAAAAGTAAATTTTACTGATGGTAGGGATTTTTCCAAAGAATTAAAAGGCAACCTGAATAATTCTGTTATTATTAACCAACAAGCAAAAGAATTGCTTGGAAAAGGAAACCCTATCGGAAAAACACTAAACTTCTGGGGCAAAAATTATCATATAATCGGCGTAATTGACGAAACACATTTTAAGTCGGTAAACGAAGTTATAAAACCCGAATTTTATGTTTATACATATTCCCCCGACTATATTTTTGTAAGATATAATACCGGATTTTCAGCTTCGCCCAACAGCTTGATAAAACAAATAAAAACTACTGTTAAAGAGATATGTCCTGAAACCCCGTTTGATTTTAATTTTTTGGATGCGACATATGCCCGCTTGTACGATAACGATAAACGTGTAGGTGACATATTTGGTATAGTGGCTCTGATAGCCATTTTTATATCTTGTTTGGGATTATTTGGCTTGAGCAAATTCGGGACAGAAAAACGCATAAAAGAAATCGGCATCCGAAAAGTAAACGGCGCCAAGGTATCTGAAATATTAGCCCTGCTCAACAAAGATTTTGTAAAGTGGGTAGCCATTGCTTTTGTAATTGCAACCCCCGTTGCATACTACGCCATGAATAAATGGCTCGAAAACTTTGCCTACAAAACGAACTTAAGTTGGTGGATTTTTGCACTGGCTGGTTTGCTGGCACTGGGAATTGCTTTGTTAACTGTAAGCTGGCAAAGCTGGCGGGCGGCTACGAGAAATCCTGTGGAGGCATTGAGGTATGAATAATTGAAATTTAAAATACAACAAGATGAATTTGTTATTTGTCAAACTGGCATTTCGTAACCTTTTAAAAAACAAGTTAAATACAGCAATCAATGTATTGGGCTTTTCGCTGGGAATTGCCGCTTGTCTGTTTATTTATCTGTTTGTGAATTACGAACGGAGTTTTGAGGACTTTCAGAAAGATAAGGAGCGAATATTTCGAATTACAGGGGGCTATCATTCGGCAGACGACGACAGCAAGCAGGGATTTACCTGGTATCCTACTGCACCAGCGGTAACAGCAGAAATTCCGGGAGTTGAAAGTTTTTGCCGGGTTACCGATTCTGAAGGGGTAAAATGTTATAGTAATAAGCAGCTTTATAGTTTAAACGAGCTTCGTTTTGTCGATAATAATTTTTTTAACTTCTTTAATTTTAGTTTATTGACCGGCAATAAGGAAACCGCACTTAACAGCGCCGATAAAATTATATTATCTGAAAAAGCAGCTAACTACATTTACGGCAAAGAAAACCCATTGGGAAAATCAATTCTTTACAACCATAAACTTTTTACTGTTTCAGCAATTGCAGCCAATTCACCAACCAACACACAATTTACTTTCGATGCTTTAATTCCTGTAGAATACATTGCTCAAAACGATGATTACTGGAAAGGATGGGGCGGCGGAATCACTTTTCTATCCTATATAAAGCTTGAAAAAAGGGTGAGCGCAAAACAGGTAGAAGATGCCTTGCCTGCATTGCTCGAAGAGAAAGTTAATAAATATTGGAAAGAACAGGGAGGGATGACAGTAACCGCCGGTTTGCAAAATATAGACAATGTTCATTTTTCTGATGGATCGATGGGCTACGATGTGCAGTCTGTTCGCAGCAAAAAAAGTTTGTATGTGGTGGCAAGTATTAGTTTTCTTATTCTGTTGCTGGCGGTAATTAATTACATCCTTTTGTATTCTGCACAAATCCTTTCAAAAATGAAAGGTACAGGCGTACTGAAGATTTATGGAGCAGGAAAAATGATGCTGTTCGCACAAATGTTTGTCGAGGTATTTATTCTTTCTGCAAGCTCTTCGCTCATTGGAATCGGATTACTCACCATGGGAAAGAATTTTCTGAATACGAAGTTACAAACATCTGTTTCTATTGCTGATAGCTGGTTGTCTGTTTTGGCTTTCCTAATACTTATAGTTCTTATTGTCTCGGCTGTTGTAACCTTAATTTCATCACGAAAAGTAATTGCCTCAAAGTCGATTGATATTGTAAAGAATAAAAATATAGGAGGTGCAAAAAATACACAGGGAAATGCCTTGGTGGTATTTCAGTTTGCTGCCGTAACCATATTAGTGATAGCGGTTTCGGTAGTTGCACGACAAAATAGTTTTTTGCTAAATCACGAGCTTGGATTTAATAAAGAAAATATTTTAACTCTGTCGTCTGAAGAAGAATTCTTCAATAATGAACTTGATGGATTTAAACAACAACTAAAGGGTTTCGGAGAAATCCAATCGGTGAGTTTATCAAGCCAACCTATTGGAACAGGCATTACCCAGAATGGATATACAATTGGCGACGAGACCCAAACAACCATGATAAATGCCCTTTATACTGATGCTGATTTTCTGAAATGTTTTGGAGTTAAACTGGAAACAGGCGAGAATTTTCGGGGCAATAAAACACTCGATGAAAATGCCATTTTAATAAACGAAACATTGGCAAAACGCGCCGGATGGGATAATCCAATTGACAACACCATAGGTCGCGAGGGCGGTCTTAAAGTTATTGGAGTTGTTAAGGATTTTAATTTTGCATCGCTCGAACATGCTGTGCGCCCCATGTTAATTATGGCTAATCCTGAGTGGGATGGTTGGGGGTACTCAACAGTAAATATCCGTTATCAGACTTCCAATATTCAGGGGTTGGTAAAGGAAATCAAACAACTGTGGCAGGAGCGTTTCCCCGAAACACCCTACGAAATTACATTTCTTGACGAGATGTTGGTATCGAACTATAAATCGCTGGAGGCTCAACAAAAACTTATTAGCTTTTTTAGTCTACTGGGACTTATTATTGCCGTAGTTGGCTTATTCGGATTAACGGTATTTGTTACCAAAAAGCGAATTAAAGAAATCGGCATCCGAAAAGTAAACGGTGCTAAAGTTTCCGAGATTCTGGCTATGCTCAATAAAGATTTTGTTAAGTGGGTGGTTGTTGCATTTGTAATTGCTACTCCAATTGCCTATTACGCCATGAACAAATGGCTCGAAAACTTTGCCTACAAAACCACATTAAGCTGGTGGATATTTGCCCTAGCTGGCTTGCTGGCGTTGGGAATTGCATTGCTAACGGTTAGTTGGCAGAGTTGGCGGGCGGCTACACGAAATCCGGTGGAATCATTACGATACGAATAATTGGGAGAGCCACAATGCTCAAAACAAGTGTTGTGGGGAAAAAGCACTCAAGTATGATAATTTAAAGCTATTTCTAAAAGCAAGGATTTTATTTATTGAACAAACATATGAATTTTAGAAACAAATTAATCGTTAGCCTTAGGCATTTAAAGGCCGATAAAACGAATACCTTCATTAGTGTTACCGGTTTAATTCTGGGGCTGGGAATTGTTGCTGTTATCTTGGTTTATGTGCTGAACGAGTACGGATACAATTCGTCGTTTGCCAATAACGACCGTATTTATAGAGTACTAAATTATAGTAAGAATGATAACAACATCTGGGCAAATACGCCATTCATAATAGGCGAAACAGCTAAAGAACGTTTTGCTGAGGTGACTGATTATGCACACCAGTATAACATCGGGAATATTGATGTAAAAAAGAATAACGAGTTTATTCCTGAGGAGGATGTTATTTGTACCGAAAGCTCATTCTTTAGCATGTTCGGTGTTGATATTTTGCAGGGAAGCCTGGACGATTTTGACGATACCGAGCGAAAGATCCTTATAAGTAAAAAAATGGCGGAGAAGTATTTTGGAACCGAAGACCCGCTTGGAAAAACACTTACCCTTCGATACAAAGGCAAAGAATCGGAGATGGAAGTGGCAGCTGTTTTTCGCGATATTCCGCAGAATTCAAGTATTAAAGCAACATTGGTGGCCAGTATCGATTATGGATTGAAACATCTGGCCGATAATATAAACACCAATGGTGTAACACCCGACGAAACAAGTTTTAGAGAAGCATGGCAGGGAGTATTTTTTACCAACTATTTATTGCTTGAAAACGGAACAGATATAGGTGTTCTCGAAACGAAAATTAAGGAAGCAGGCATAGAGTATTCCTCTGTTAACTTCCCGATTTCTCTTTCTCTTCAGGCTTTAAATGATATCTATTTTGGCTCGGAAAAAATTGTGGACAATCACCGCAAAGAACAGGGTAATTTTTCGATGCTGCTTGTTCTTGTGTTTGTTGGGATTCTGATTTTGCTCACTGCGTCTATTAATTACCTGAACCTGGCCTCGGCCAAAGCGATGACACAGGTAAAAACATTTGCAGTGAGGAAGGTATGTGGTGCCCAGCGGAAAAGTATTATTGGGCAAATGATTTTTGAATCCACTTTAATTACACTCATTGCCCTACCTTTTGCAGTAATTGCCGCCCGGTTGGCTTTGCCTTATTTGAGCGACATGCTTGGGAAAGACTATACCATTGAAATGAACAGTCAATCCGCGGTCAGCTTTTCAATTCTTGCACTACTAACTTTAGCAACTGGCATTTTATCTGGCGCTATTGTGTCGTTCAGAGCTTCCCGGTTTGGGCTGGTTAATGTGTTGAAAGGAAATAAAGTAGACATTGGAAATAAGCAGTACGCCCGAAAAGCTATGGTTGTATTTCAGATTACCATTTTTATAGCATTGATTTCCACTATGCTGCTGGTTCAAAAACAAGTGCGTTATGCTTTTAATAAAGATATGGGGTTTGCCAAGCAAGGATTAATCCGGGTGCCGTTGGGCGATCATGATCTTGATTTATTCAAAGAAGGAATTGCAAAAAATCCAAATGTGTTAAGCGCCAGTGGAACTTTGTGGATGCCGCCAAGCTCGAATAAAATGTATGTAAGCATCCCAAAAGTTAGCAACCGTACAGAGATGGTGAAAGTAAACGGACTTTTTGTTGATTATGGTTTTGCCGAAACAATGGGCATGAAAATTATCATGGGTTCTGATTTTGATAAGGAGAAAAACAACAGTGGTGTTTTGGTAAATGAATCGGCGATTGAAACGCTTGGGCTGACAGATGTTTTAGGCGAAGAAACAGCCTTTGGGACAGTGGTTGGAGTAGTGAGTGATTTTAATATGTTCTCCATTCACGAAGCCATAGCTCCAATGCTTATTGGTTTAAATCCCGCAATGAGCCAAAATATTGCCATTAGGTTGCGGACAGAAAACCTGCCGGAAACCATTAAATTTCTTGAAGAAACATGGAAGGAAACAGGAGGGACAAGCACCTTTACTTTTGATTTTACCAACGATATTTTAAGAGAGATGTATGAAGCGGATATCCGTTTCTCGAAGATGATTGGATTACTAGCAGTTATTGCCATTTGTATTGCAAGTCTGGGATTGTTTGGTCTGTCGTTGCTTATCGGAAAACAACGAATTAAAGAAATCGGTGTACGAAAAGTAAATGGTGCCAAAGTTTCTGAGATACTTACCATGTTGAATAAAGACTTTGTAGTGTGGGTGGTGATTGCTTTTGCAATTGCAACACCCATCGCATATTTTGCGATGAATAAATGGCTCGAAAACTTCGCATACAAAACCACACTAAGCTGGTGGATATTTGCGCTGGCCGGAGTGCTGGCTTTGGGAATTGCATTACTAACCGTTAGCTGGCAAAGCTGGCGGGCTGCTACAAGAAACCCGGTTGAGGCTTTGAGATACGAATAAATGAAATAATTGAATGACCGGAAACAACACGGAGTTAAACGAATAAAACAATCAAAATGAACCAATTGTATCATCTTAAAATCGCATTCCGAAACCTAGGAAGAGATGTCAAAAACTCCGCATTTCTTTTAACTTCCATTAGTGTTGGATTAATTACGTTTATTCTTGTGTCGGGGTATGTTTTTTACGAAAAGGGATTCGACCGCGTTTTTCCCGACAACCAACAAATTTACAGGGTGAGCACTGATGTTTACAGTGGAAATGAGTTGAGTATTTCTATTCCACAATGCGAACGCGGTGTTGCGGCCACATTAAAAGAGAAATATCCCCAGGTAACGGCAGCGGGTTACCTCACTACTACAAACAACCCGCAATATAAAATTGGCGACGAGATATTTACGAATACTCATATTTATCATGCTTCTGCGGGTTTCCTCGATGTGTTTTCCATCGCTTTGATGCAGGGAAGCAATCCGGATGTTTTAACCCGGCCTTACACTGCGATTATTTCTGAAAATACGGCAAAAAAATACTTTGGTGATGCAAATCCTGTTGGGCAGATTTTGTTCAAATACCCTGCATATGAATATACTATAGAAGGCGTTTTTAAGGATATTCCGGCACAGGCACATTTTTCTGCCGAGGTTCTACTTTCGTTTCACAACGATATGCATCTTCCACCGCCGGTAAAAGCCCAGTGGGGCGAAACCGGCTTTTATACCTATCTGAAACTGGATGAAAATGCAGATGTAACTCTGATCGAATCGGCAATAAATAATATTGTTACCGAAAACAAAAAGATACAATTCGAAAAAAGTAATATCGGTCATTTGTATCATCTCCAGCCACTGAATGAGATTCACCTTTATTCAAAGATGATAAACGAGCTGGAGACAAATTCGCGGGCACAATATGTTACTCTCATTTTCATAATTGGGATTTTGATTTTCTGTGCATCAGGATTCAATTACATTCAGTTTGCTTTTTCTAGCTTGATTAACTCGGCCAAAAAAAACGGGATAAGAAAAATAAACGGGGCAACACGTTCCGAGATTTTGTGGTCGTCTCTTGCCGAGTCGTTAATCATTCATTTCTTCGCAGTCCTTATTTCGCTGGGAATAGGTTGGATGCTTATTCCTGTTATGAAAAACCAGTTCGATATCTTTTTGAGACCGGTTTTTTCCAGTCCACTTTTTCTGGTCACCTTATTCTCAATAATATCGTTGAGCGTTGTAATCGGTGGAATTATTCCGGCAGCATTGATTAATCGTTTTAATAGTCTTGAATTGTTAAAATTGCGTTACAAACCTGTTTCCAAAGGATTTTCGTTCCGACAAGTAATTGTTGTGGCGCAGTTTGTAATAATTATTGCCATAATGGCCGGTATTGCAGGAGTTAGCAAGCAGGTAGATTTTTTGCTCGATAAAGACAAAGGACTTGATGTGAAAAATACGATGGCGATCAAAGTGCCTTCGAATCTTCGAAAAAGTTCACAACGAATTAATAACCTCAAGGCCTTTGAAGATGAGCTGTTAAGTCATAGTTCAATTCTGGGATTTTCGAGCTCAAATGCAATTCCCGGAGATTTATCGGCCTACAACTTTAATTTTACTGAAACACTTTCTGGAAAAGGTGGCAAGTCGGCGCTTATCGTTGTCGACGATAATTTTATTACAAACTATGCTATTCCGCTTTTAGCCGGAACAAATTTCCTGGGAAAAGGAAATTCAACAGATAATAATTCATGTATTATCAATCGCGCCGGCTTGCAATATCTTGGATTCCAAACTCCTTATGAAGCCATCGGAAGGAAAATAGAAATGGAAGATGAAAGCGGGATGCAAAAGTTCGAGGTTTCGGTAGTTGGTGTTATCGAAAATGTTGATTTTAGCGATGCAAAAGAAAATCATAAACCCATGGTTCTTATCAATTGGACCGAAAATATGATTTGGGGAAATTACTCTGTAAAACTTGCCAGTGCTGATTTTGCTTCGGTAATCCCATTTATTAATGAGAAATTTAGTAGCACTTTCCCAAATTATCCATTCGAATATTTAATTGTTGAGGACTATTACAACAGACAATTTGATAAGGAAATTCAACTGGTAAAAATATTTCGCCTCTTTATTGTTGTGGCCATTTTTATTAGTGTTATCAACTTGTTTTCTATTTCCTGGCTGATTTCGTTGGCCCGTGTGAAGGAAATTGGTATTAGAAAAGTAAACGGAGCTAAAGTTTCCGAAATTCTTTCCATGTTGAATAAAGACTTAATTAAATGGGTAGTGATTGCTTTTGTAATTGCCACACCGGTTGCCTGGTACGCCATGAATAAATGGCTCGAAAACTTCGCATACAAAACCACACTAAGCTGGTGGATATTTGCGCTTTCCGGAATGCTGGCGATGGGAATTGCATTGTTAACGGTTAGCTGGCAAAGCTGGCGGGCTGCTACGAGGAACCCGGTTGAAGCTCTCCGATATGAATAGTATGGTGGTGCGAAGATCCTGACCCAAGCGTCAGGGGGGATGCGCTGAGGTATGAGCAACCACAGAGGGTAAAATATGGAAACATAAAATAGAAGATAAATCATGATGAACTACTATTTAAAAATTGCATTAAGAAATTTAAAAAAGCAAAAATCAGGGAGCGTCATTAATATTCTGGGACTTTCGGCTGGAATAACCGTTTGCCTGATTATCGTGCTCTATGTCCAGTATGAATTTTCATTTGATCGGTACAATCAAAATTATCACACCATCTACAGGTTATTGGAAGTTGATGACGAAGGCAGATACCCTGACCACCCGGTAGTTTTTAATAAAATAATCGAAGACAATATTCCGGAACTTCAGAACAGTGCTATTCTTTACTATTACAATAAGCAGACGGACTTTTTTAAAGTTAAAAACAGAGACTTCATCTTCAAAGACGCCATGTTCACCAACCAGAATTTCTTCAATATTTTTAGTGTGAAGTTTTTACAGGGTGTTCAGAAAAATGCGCTTGATGCTCCCAATAAAGTTGTTTTAACCGAATCGACAGCCCACAAATTATTTGGTGATCAATCGCCAATTGGTAAGACCATGAACTATGAGAACAAATACACTTTTACAGTTTCAGGTGTCATTGAAGATTTACCGCCAACTTCGCATTTCGGAGTCGATCTTTTGGCTTCTATAGATGCAGAAAATCAACTGAACCCAAACATGATGACTAAATGGTGGAATTCAGGCTCCAGTTTTTATTATAACCTGCCCGCCAATACAAATATCAAAGCATTAGAAAGGAAAATAGATGCGGTTTATATGAAAGAAAAACCCAAAGAATACGGTGAAAGCAAATTCAAGCTTCAACCGCTTTCAGACATCCATCTGTATTCGTCAGATGTATCATGGGACAGTGCCATCAGGGGAGATATTCAAATTGTAAAGGCGTTTATTCTGATTGCCATTCTCATCCTCATCATTGCTTGTTTCAATTATATCAACCTCTCTTTTGCCCTTTCCGGGAAAGAGAATTTCCAGATTGGTTTGCAAAAAACGATGGGCGCTAACACATCTGATATCCTAAAATCTACCCTCTCGAACACGATACTCCTGGTAGTAGCTTGCGCTTTCATATCGGTAGTACTATCGATGTTATTGGTGCCACTGTTCAATCAGATTATGGGCACTCAGCTTGTTTTCACTTTCTCTAACCCAATCATTTCAATTGCTCTGATTCTTCTGATACTATTCACAGTTCTTGTTTCGTCGCTTTATCAGAGTTTGCAACGAATCAGGTTAAAACCGGTAGAAATACTAAAATCAAAAACCGCACTGTCATTTTTTGGAAAGAGACATTCCTTTTCGAAAGTTTCGCAATCGTTAACGATTGTCCAGTTGGCAATATCAATCATTTTAATCGTGGCACTCATTACCATTTATAAACAAACAAATCTCTTAATGGAGCAAAAATTGGGATTCAACAAATCGCAACTTGTTTCAATAGAGAACCCAATGGATAAAAATGGTAAAAAGAGGTTCAAAGTATTTAAAGAAGAACTTTCAAAATTGCCCGAAGTGAAAAATGTTTCAGGAAGCTGGAATGTGCCTGGAGAATATATCAACAACTACAGTGATGTAATAGTCGTAAAAAACGACAAACGATCACATTTTGGTCAGTTGCCTGTTGATGTAGATTTTTTTACAACCCTGGAACCTAAATTTCTTTACGGTAGAGACTTTAATCCATCGCTGGGATCCGATAGCAATAAGGTTATCATTAATAAACGAGGGATGGAAAAACTTGAATTAACCAACCCCATTGGTGCCAAGGTAAAAAATGGATTTATGGGCAACAAAAAAACGATGGAGGTGATTGGGGTCGTTGACAATATTCAATATCGATCGTTGAGGGAAGAAGGAGAACCTGCCATCTATTATATGAATCGAATGGGTCTGTCTAGGATATTGGTCCGACTTAATCCCGGTGATTTGAAAAAAAGCCTGAATAAACTAGAAGCATCCTGGCATAAACTAGAAAAGAATATCCCGTTTGAATATGAATTTGTTGACCAAAAACTTCAGGCAAACTACGAAAAAGAGTTACGAACCAGAACGCTGCTCTCAGTTATGGCGTTTTTAGCCATTGGTATTTCAATGATAGGAATTTTAGGCCTGACGATCTTTCTTATTCAGATCAGGACAAAAGAGATAGGAATAAGAAAAGTGAATGGAGCAAAAGTCTCTGAAGTTTTATCTATGCTCAATAAAGACTTTGTAAAATGGGTAGCCATTGCTTTTGTGGTTGCTACCCCAGTTGCTTACTACGCCATGCACAAATGGCTGGAGAGCTTTGCTTACAAAACCACTTTAAGTTGGTGGATTTTTGCTTTGTCTGGCATGCTGGCGTTGGGAATTGCTTTGTTAACGGTGAGCTGGCAGAGTTGGAGAGCTGCTACGAGGAACCCGGTGGAGGCCTTGAGGTATGAATAGTCAACTTAAAGCGAGGTAATTTTATGGAAGAAAAAATGGAATTTGTTGATAGAAACCAATTTAGGAATTGGTTAGTAGAAAATCATCATGAAAGTAATGGTATTTGGATAACCTTTGATAAAACAGGACAGATAGAGCTATTAAAACCAAACGAAGCACTTGAAGAAGCGTTGTGCTTTGGTTGGATTGATGGACAAATAAAAAGCATTAATGAAAAAATATATCAAAAGAAATTTACCCCAAGAAGAAAAGGTAGTAAATGGTCTGAAAAGAATAAAGCGCTAACTAAAAAATTGATAGCTAATGGTAATATGACAGAATTTGGATTAATTGCTATTGAACAAGCCAAAAGAGATAAAACGTGGGTTGCAAAAAAAGGAGAGCCAATTTCCGATGAGCAAGTTAAGGATTTCACTAAATTATTGGGAGGTTTTGAACCTGCCCTAACTAATTTTCTGAAAATGTCCCCATCAGTTAAAAAGACGTATACTGCTCTGTACCTAGATGCCAAGAAGGAAGAAACCAAAATAAAAAGACTTAATAAAATTATTGAACGTTTAAATGAAAATAAAAAACCAATGTAAGTACTAAGCAATAATTGTTGTCGTATTTCTGTCTTCTAATAAACTATGAGAGAAGTGATAACAAAAATAATAGATAGGTCCGTGACCTTAAGTAGATAGGAAAGTAGAATATTCGATTAATTCTTCGCAGTTATTCTGACTTTTGATATGCATAAGCTTACATTGAATCAGCCCTGAAAGGATAAACGAAAAATCGCAAAAGGAAAATGATGACAAATTTAATTAAACCAACATTACGCCGCTTATTCCGAAAAGGCGAACACACTGCCACGCGGATTATATCGCTGACCGCTGGACTGGCATTCGGTATTTTGCTTTTATCGGAAGTGTTGTATTATCATAGTTTCGACAGCTTTTATCCCGATGCAAACCGCATCTATGTGGTACACGAGAATTTTAAAATGGACGATTCGTCGGACAAGATGGAAAGCTACCGGGGGGTAAGCGGCGCCATCGCTCCCGGCTTAAAAGCTGAGGTTCCGGGCATTGAAGCAGCAACACGGCTCAACAGCATCGGCTCGTCTGTTTTTTATACCGAAGACAAAAAGAGTTATGAAGCACATTTTTCGCTGGCCGATGAATACCTGTTCGACGTGCTTCCGGTACCAATTATCAGCGGGACTCCAAGAGAGATTCTTAAAAGCCCGATGACCTGTATGGTTTCCACGAAAGTGGCTAAAGAAATTGGAGGTGATGTTACCGGAAAGGTAATCGAGCTAAAAAGATATTCAGGCAAAAAAATAACGATTGCCGGAGTTTTTGAAGAACTGCCCGAAAATACCAACTACGAATACGACATCCTTATTTCGATGGTTTCTACCAGCCAGTTTTTCTCCTGGGACGGCTCTACAAACTGGATGGGTAACGACCGCTACTATGCCGCCGTAAAACTGGCCCCCGGAGTAAAACCCGAAAGCCTGGAGCCTGCTGTTCGCGAAATGCAGGTAAAGCACCAGGATATCGAAAAGTTGGAACAGCAGCAGGGAGGGACAGTTCTGAAATATTCTTTCAAACCCATAAAGAAAATGTATTCCGACGGGGTAAAAGATATGATACTGATACTTACCACCATTGCGTTTGCTGTTCTTTTTGTGTCGTTTATGAATTATATCCTCTTAACGCTGAGCGCCCTGATAAGACGGGCCAAAAGTTCGGCCATTCATAAAACCTGCGGTGCCGAAGCCCGCGACCTCCGGCAATTAATTTTTTCGGAAACCTTTGTCTTGTTTCTGATGTCACTGGTTGGTGCATTGCTTCTCATCTGGCTTATTAAACCTCTCGCCGAAGTGCAGTTGGGGCATAAACTTATTTCGGTAATAAACCCACAGGTAATTTGGCCACTGCTTTTCCTTGTGGTGCTGCTGGTTGTATTAACCAGTTACCTTCCCGGCAGGTTTTTTTCACGTATCCCGGTGGCAACAGCTTTTCGCAATTATCAGCAAAAAAAGAATAGGTGGAAATTGGTGTTGCTTTCGTTCCAGTTTGCAGGTGCTTCTTTTATCCTGACCATGTTGGTGGTTGTCAGCATACAATACAACAGCCTGGTAACTGCCGATCACGGTTACCGGACCGAAGGAATTTATTTTGGTGCAACCGGCGGAATGGAGGCCGGCAAAATCGCAACATTGCTTAATGAGTTGCGATCTGTACCCGGAATTGAAAAAGTAGGTTTAGGGTACAGTTTACCAATAGAAGGGGCTTCGGGCAACAATATTTTTTCGTCCGACAGGGAAAAGGAACTGTTTAACATTGCCGATTTCTATTTTATTGATGAAAATTATTTGTCAATCCTGAATATCCCGGTTGTTGAAGGAGAAAGCTTTTCACGACAGAATTCCGTGGTGAATGACCTTCTCATCAGCAAAAAAGGAGCTGAGAAACTGAAAGTATTTAACGGATGGGAAAACGTGGTGGGCGAACAGGTTGACATTAGTGAGCACGGAATATCGACTATCCGCGGTGTTTTCTCCGATTTTATTGTGAATAACATTGCCGAACCTGACCTTCGTCCATCGGTTTTTTACTATTACCCGGCTGAAAAGTTTGAACAGGTAAGGTCCGAACGTTCATCGTTCCTGTTTTATGTACTGATTAAAACCAACGAAACAGCAGAAGCCGGTATGCTGAAAAAACTTACCGATATTTTCAACCAGTTTTTACCTTACCAGGATGCCGTGGTAAAAAACCTGGAAATGGAACAAAAAGCAAGTTACCAATCAGAACATGGGTTCCGCAATGCAATGATGGCCGGGAATGTCATCATCCTGTTAATAACTGTTATCGGCTTGTTGGGCTACACCTCGAACGAAGCAGCCCGACGCCGTAAAGAACTGGCAATTCGCCGGATAAGCGGCGCCAACCTGCGTGATATTCTCCGGATTTTTATCCTCGACCTCGAATACATTGCCCTGCCCGCAGTGCTGCTGGGATTAACAGGAGCCTGGCTGACGGTTAGTAAATGGATGGAGCATTTTGCCACCAAAGTTCCGCTGCATTGGACAATTTTCTTGGGAAGCAGCCTGTTCATAATGCTCCTTGTGGCATTTATTGCTGCCGTTAACTACACACGAACAGCTCACCGCAACCCTGTGGAAGCGTTGAGGTATGAATGAAAAATGAAATTAATAACTAATAAAACGTTAAAATGCCATTGGTTGAATCCGAAATAAAAGCTTTAATCTTTTCAATGTTGGAATTGAGCAATTCTTTGATGTCGTTTGTGGAGCAATTGCCCCTACTAATCCAGATAACTTTTGGGGGAAATCCGAAAAAAGCAACCAGGTTGTTGAAATCATTGTCTTTGGTTATGATCGTAAATCCTTCTTTTCTGGCAAATTCCCAAACAATAGAATCATTGGCCGCATCAAGGCTGAGTTCTTGTAAATGTTTTGAACCTGCAAATATCTTTGCAAAAAAACTTGTAAGCTTAGGAGAAAGGTTTTGGTCGAACAGAAGTTTCATCAGGCGCAAAGTTCAATCTTTTCTTTGTTTGCTGCATAGCTCAAACATGCAAGGATGTCATCTTTTTCCAGATAGGGAAAATCTTCAAGAATTTCGTCAAAACTCATTCCCGAAGCAAGATAGTTTAATACATCAGCTACAGTTATCCGCATCCCCCTTACGCAGGGTTTACCGCTTCTTTTCCCGGGCTCCAAAGTTATTCTTTCATTTAGTAACATGGCATGACAATTTTATTCAAAAGTACAAAAAATACAACAGTATTTATCCTGCTTTTAGAATTGTGCACAGAAGCGACTTTGCTAAATGGGTCGCCATAGCTTTTGTTATTGCTGTGCCCATTGCGTATTGCGCTATGAATAAATGGCTGGAGAATTTTGCCTACAAAACAGCATTGAGTTGGTGGATCTTTGCCCTTGCCGGTTTGCTGGCGTTGGGAATTGCATTGCTAACAGTAAGCTGGCAGAGTTGGAAAGCAGCAGCGAGGAATCCGGTGGAGGCACTGAGGTATGAATGAGTAATGAATAATTAAAAATGGACAAATTCTCATTATTAATTAACAAGTCACAGCGTCACTCAGAGAGACACCGTAACCAACAATAAATTATGAACTGAATAAAATGAACAACACAAACATCAAAATAGCATTGCGGCGGATGGTTAAAGACAAAATCATCAGTTTGGTAAATCTTGTTGGGTTAAGTTTGGGCATTGCGTGTGCCATAATCTTAACATCGTGGGTGTTGTATGAAACTTCGTATGACAAAGACATTCCCGATAGCGATAAGATTTATCGTATTACGCTAGAAGGATACATCAACAACGAGTTTATACAATCGACTCAAGCATTGGCAGGGATAGCACCTGAAGCTAAAAAGAATTTTCCAGAAGTTGAAGATTATGCCCGTTTGGTTAATAATTACAAAGATTGTATCATCAAAACCGAAGGACAGGAAAGTTTCAGAGAATCGGGATATGCTGCCGATTCTACATTTTTCAATATTTTCCCCTACAAAGCCATTTACGGCAACCTTACAACAGCTCTTTCGCGGCGCGACCAAATTGTTATTGACCAATATATGTCGGAAATATGCTTTGGTAATGAAAATCCTATTGGCGAGTTTATTTCGGTTAACGGACATAAATACGCTGTTGCGGCAGTAATGGAAAACATACCGGCACACACACACCTTAAGTTCCATTTTATCATTCCCTTTATCAATGTTGATTGGATTGTGAAAAATCCGTGGGGAGGCGACAATTGTATTACATTCTTAAAGTTAAACCGTACCGATAATAACAAAACAATTGAAAGCAAGATAACCGCTTTGGTATATGCTCGTGAAAAATTATGGAAAGATTTAAAGATTGATTTTCGACTACAAGCCTTGCGCGACATCTACCTGAGTAATTATAAATTTGAATATGCCACAGAAACCGGGAGCAAAAGAAATATTGTAATTTTCAGCATTGCTGCCTTTCTTATCTTGCTGATTGCCTGTATTAATTTTACCAACTTGTTTATTGCTTCAAGCCTTAAACGCAAACGAGCAATGGGCATAAAACTTACTAACGGCGCTAACAAAATTCACATCTTAAAAGAATCGTTTTTCGAAGTATTGTTGTTTTTTATATTATCATTTCTTATTGCTGTGGCATTGGTAAAAATCATTCAACCGTTTTTTAATGCATTGGCAGGTAAAGAAATATTCATCAATATATTCAGCTTGCAATTTTTATCACTTAGTATCCCAATTGTTTTTATATCGCTTATTCTTACCAGTATTTTTCCGTGGTTACACCTGAGACGTTTAAATCCGGCTCGGATATTGAAAGAAAAAAGTGCTTCGGGAAGAAATAATCTCAGCATTCAAAAAGTATTGGTCATCACGCAATTTGTTATTGCCATTGTTCTTATATTCAGTGTTATTGCTGTAAGCAAACAACTGTCGTTTGTTCAAAACAAACAACTGGGATTCAACAAGGAAAATATTATTTATGTTCATACTACCAGCAAATTGCAGGAGAAGACTATTCAAAACAGAATGAAAAACGAGTTGCTTGGTAATTCAAATATTCAGGGAGTTGCATTTCGAAGTAGTTTGCCAACGATCTGGAACAATGGTAATCCCTTGTCGAAAAATTCCGATTTTAAGGAGATAATGGCTACCGAAGAAATTTTTGTGGATAAGGACTATTTCGATTTAATGAAAATTAATTTTATCGAAGGTGAAAACATTTATAAACAAGATAATTCGAGCAAAGACTTTTGTATTGTGAACCAGATGGCTGTACGAAATTTGGGGCTTAAAGCTCCTTATGTCGATAAAGTTATTTATGAAGGACCAAACAAGCAATTAGTTATTAAAGGAGTTATTGAGAATATTAATATAAAATCGTTAGCGCAAGGTGTTGACCCTTGTATTTATCGAGGAACTGAGAAAAAGAGTAATGATGGGGTAATGCTTATTAAAATATCGAATAATTATGATGAAGCAATAAATAGTGTTCGCATTTTCTGCAATGAAAACAACTCAGGTGTTCCGTTTGAATACCATTTCTTAGATGATGTTTATGACAATCTTTACAAAGCGGAAAACACAGCACGAACCATAATGCTGTTATTTGCCCTAATTGGCATTACCATTATCTCGTTGGGACTATTGGCAATGATACTTTTCATTACTGAAAATAAAATCAAAGAAATAGGCATCCGAAAAGTTAACGGGGCCAAAATCACCGAAATACTTGCATTGCTAAATAAAGACTTTATTAAATGGGTGGCCATCGCCTTTGTAATTGCCACACCCATTGCCTGGTACGCCATGAATAAGTGGCTCGAAAACTTCGCCTACAAAACCACTTTAAGCTGGTGGATTTTTGCGCTGGCCGGTTTGCTGGCTTTGGGAATTGCACTGCTAACGGTTAGTTGGCAAAGCTGGCGGGCTGCTACGCGTAATCCGGTAGAGGCGTTGAGGTATGAGTAAAAGCCTCCCCCAGCCCCTCCGAAGGAGGGGAGTCTGAACCTGGAGTTAAGTTGATTAAATGATTAACATGATTTTAAAAAACAAAATGACAATATTCTAAATCAATAAACTATGTTACAACTTTTTAAATACGCAATCAACAGCCTTAAGAAAAATAAATTATATACCGCTATAAACATCACCGGGCTGGCGTTGGGAATGGGGGTTGCCATGGCCCTTACAGTAACAATTATTGGGTTGCTGAGCCTCGACCAATTTCATACAAATAAAGAGACAGTTTTTAAGTTGTATCATAAAGTAGATTCAACAACCGTTGATTGCTACGATGCGTCTTCGGCGCTATTAGCCCCAACAATCTTTGAAGAACTCCCGGAAGTTGTTGATTATTGCCAATTTTCTTGGGCCAATGATAAAATTATCGGTTCACCAGAAAACTATGTAAAAGAGGATGGTTTCTACGTGGATAAAGGGTGGTTTAACATGTTATCCTTTCCTTTGGTTTATGGGAATCATGAACATGTCTTATCAAAACCTGACAATATCGTTATTTCCCATAAACTATCAAAGAAGCTGTTTGGCGATATTAACCCTATTGGCAAAAACATAAATCTCTATTCCAGTGAAGCCAAGAACCCGGAAGTTTTCAAGATCTCAGGCGTTTATAAAGATGTCCCTTTAAATTCTTCGCTGCAATTTGAATTTGCCATACCTTATTCCCATTATCTTAGCCAGCATCCGAATGTTTCGCATTGGGAGAATATCGGGACGCGCTCTTACATTCAGATTCAGCCACATACCAATCCTGTAGATTTAGCTAAAAAAATTACGCTTTTAGCAAGAAGTAAAAATATAAAGACGGAAGAAAAAAAGGTTTATGGATTAGCGCCATTGCATAAAAGTAACGACGTAATCTATAAATTATCAGGTGAGCCCTCATTTGGCTTTTACATTATTATTGCCATGGCAATAATTGGACTGTCAATCCTTTTTATTTCAATAATCAACTATATCAACCTTTCTATTGCCACATCCGTGAAACGGACAAAGGAGATCGGCATACGAAAAATCAATGGGGCTGGAAAAAGAGAACTGGCTTTCCAATTTCTTATTGAGGCTTTTTTGGTCGTTTTTGCTGGTGGTATATTTGCTGTGTTTATTCAAGCATGGCTGGTAAATATTTTCATGCCTGAACCACAACCACTGGAATCAATCTTTAATAAAACTCTTTTAATGGTTTTTTCAGGAATTTTAATCATAACCGTTCTGATCACTACTTGGTATCCATCAATGTATATGTCCAGATTTTCACCTATTAAAATACAGAAGGGCAGTAATGATGGAGTATCTAAAATATCTTTTTCAAGAAAGTTCCTCGTTACCTTTCAATTTATTTCAGCAATCATTTTAATTACAACATCAGTTATTCTGTCAAGTCAGGTTGACTTCATCTTTAACAAGTCTATGGGAATGGACAGGTACAATATCGTTTACTTCACCAAAAACAAAAAACTCGAACAACACCGGGATGCTTTTACCCAGGAATTAATGAAAAAACAGGGTATCCAATCTGTAACTTTCGCCGACCAGTTACCATTTGCTGTTGGGAATTCTACGACATCAATAAGCTGGGAGGGCAAAGACCCCTTAATAGAAGAATGGTATTCGTACATCAATACAGGGGACAATTTTGTAAGGACCATGAAGATGGACTTTGTAGAAGGGAAAGATTTCACTGTGGGAGCTGTGGACAAAATAATAGTAAATGAGGCTGCTGTAAAAAGAATGAAGATACAGGATCCGGTTGGCAGCTTTGTAACCATGAATGGGGTACATTCTGAAATCATTGGAGTAATAAAAAATTTTAATTTCATGTTTATGGCTAGCCCGGATCAACCCCTGTTTATCAGGTATAGGCCAGAGAGTTCAGAAATTGCGATGATTAGGTTAAGTGAAGGCGACATGACTACTGGTTTGAGATCCCTGAAGGAGGTGTATAGCCATTTTTCCCCTGATTTTATCCTGGACTATTCTTTCCTCGACCAAACCTTCAATGACAGGTACAAACAAATGAAGGATATGAGAAAAATTATGTCCATCGCAGGGTTTCTGGCAGTAATTATTGCCTGTTTGGGATTGTTGGGGCTCACAGTGTATGCCACAGAACGGCGTACAAAAGAGATCGGAGTAAGAAGGATCAACGGAGCAACTGTCCCTAATCTGATTGGCTTGTTATCGGGTCAAATGTCAAAAAATATTCTATTGGCGGTTATAATCGCTTACCCTTTAACATTTATGTTAAATAAAATGATATTGGAGAATTTTGCAGAACGGGTCGAAATAGGCGTGATGCACTTTATTTGGTCTTTTGTCATTTTGTTTGGATTGGTTGCAGTTTTCGTAGGTTGGCAAATATTTAAAGCGGCAACACGAAACCCGGTAGAGGCTTTACGGTATGAGTAAAAATACAGTCGCATAGCGACGCAGTTATGGTAGGATGCGCCGATTAACGCGGAAATTAGTCCCATCGGGACGGTATTATAGGAAAAGAAGAATGCGAAGATGCATAGTTATATAAACCACAAAAGAACAAGGTTATGGTTAAAAATTATTTGATTCTTGCATGGAGAAATATCTTTAGAAACAAATCTTTCTCTCTAATTAAAATTCTCGGCATGGCCGTTGCCATAGCCGCCTTTATACTCATCTTCCAGTATGTGAAGTTTGAACTGGGTTACGACCGGTACCACAGCGAAGCAAACCAGATTTACCGTGTTGCCGTCAATAAAGAACAGGCAAAAGGGCAAATTTTTGAGGACGCTTATACTTTTTCGGCGTTGGGTCCTGCCATTAAAGATGAAGTTCCCGGCGTGAAAGATTATTTTCGCTTATCGCCTTGGGCCAACTCTTACACGGCAGTTTATAAAAGCCCTGACCGGGATGAACCGGTTTCTTTGAAGACTGACCGGGTTATTTTTGCCGATGAGCCATTTGCCCGGTATTTCTCACTGGATTTCGTTGCCGGTGAAGCCGGATCGCTGCTGGCCAAACCAAACAATGCTTTTATCTCCAATAGCCTGGCCGAAAAATATTTTGGCCCAGGGTGGCGCACCGAAACCAATCCGGTGGGGAAAGAACTGTTGGTTTATACTTCAAACCGCGACGCGGCCCTTTCTTTCAGGGTTGGCGGGGTTTACCGGGACATGCCTGCCAATTCGCACCTTCATTATGATATGGTATTGTCGCACAGCTCACTGGTGAATTATTTGCCGCCCGACATTCCTGCGGAGGTCAAGGCGTCGATATTTGCCAACAATTGGGGCAACTACTCGTGGTACACCTACATTGTGCTGGATGCTTCAGCCCATGCAGAGATTGTTGAGAAACAGATCAACGAACTGGTGGCCCGGAAGAAAAACACGGATGATCTTCAGGAGTCGTTTTTCCTTCAGCCTGTAACCGACATTCACTTGAAATCAAAGTTGGCCAACGAAGCATCCGTTAACAGCTCGCTCATTTATGTCTATGTGATGGCGGGGATGGGCTTGTTGATCCTGATTCTCGCCTGGATTAATTACACCAACCTGTCGATTGCCGGGTTTCTTGAAAGGACCGAAGAAATTGGGCTGCGAAAAGCGATTGGCTCGGGCAAACGCCAGATTGTTGCCCAACTTTTTACCGAAGCCCTGCTCTTTAACCTGATTGCGGTGGTCCTTGGCTTTTTCATCAGCAAACTTACCGCACCGCTTATTTATCATTTCACCAGGTTTGGGTTCGGTCCAACAGTTGTAGGTCCGTCTTCAGCCTACTTGGTCATGATCTTGTTTGGGCTTTTGCTGGCCGGTTCTGTGCTGGCTTCGTTATATCCTTCCGTGGCCATTGCCTCCATGCGGAGTATCGAAGCATTAAAAGGGCAGCAGTTTGCGGGTTCGCGGTTCAGCATAAAAAAGTATTTGCTTGTGTTTCAGTTTACCATTTCCATGGTCCTGATCATGGGAACCATCCTAAATTACCGGCAGATCGGGTTTATGAGAAGCCAGGACCTGGGCATCAATACCGAGCGGATCCTTGTTGTTGAAGGACCGAACGCCGTAGACCAGGAGGTTGATTTTGCGCAGACAATAACCGCCCTGCGGAACGAAACAGCCAGATATCCCGCCATCAGCCAGGTCACTGCCAGTAATTCGGTTCCGGGGAAAATGGCGCTTCTGTCTCGGCCATTGTTTCAGTTATCAAAAGAAAACGAAGGGGCAAAAGAGATCAGGGAGATACAGGTTGACCCACAATATTTCCCCATGCTGGACATCCGCCTGCTGGCCGGTCGGAACTTTACGGAACCAGGCGACAACAACCAAAAGGTGATTTTAAACGAAACAGCCATTGGGCTGCTGGGATTTGATTCGCCCGAGGATGCCATTAACCAGAAAGTCGGCTATTATTGGGCAGGTGGCAAAGGCGAATGCGAAGTGATTGGCGTGGTGGAAGATTTTCACCAGCATTCGCTGAAGTACGACAAAGAACCGATTGGTTTTTATAATGAAATCTACAGCGGCGACTACCTGATCAAAATAGCATCAGGGGCCAACCCAGGCCAGGATATCAGCCAATCCATTGCTTTGCTGGAAGGCCAATGGCGCGAACTGTTCCCCGGAAACCCGTTCAATTATTACTTTCTGGACAGCTTCTTCGACCAGCAATACCAAGCCGATCAAAGGTTTGGCTGCATTTTCAGCCTGTTCTCCGCCTTGGGTATCTTCATCGCGTGCATGGGTTTGTTCTGTTTATCTATGCAAACAATAGCCAAACGCACCAAGGAAATCGGCATCCGCAAAGTCAACGGCGCCCGCATCTCCGAAATACTGGGCATGCTCAACAGAGACTTTGTAAAATGGGTCGCCATCGCATTTGTCATTGCCACACCAATTGCCTGGTATGCTATGGATAAATGGCTCGAAAACTTTGCCTACAAAACAGAACTAAGCTGGTGGATCTTTGCCCTGGCAGGCTTGCTTGCATTGGGAATCGCCCTGTTAACGGTTAGCTGGCAAAGCTGGAGGGCGGCAACGAGGAATCCGGTGGAGGCATTGAGGTATGAGTAAAAATGTCTGAATCAGGATTTTCAGAATGGAAGGATGAATAGGATAATTTATCAATGAAAGAAATTATCAGAAACCAACTGAACTTCAATAACTATGGATTTATGAAACTATTCAGGTTGGTACCCGTAGGGCCGATTTTATTGTTGAAAGCAAAGTGATGGTTGAACTAAAAGCACTGGTCAAACTGGAAAAAGTACATCTGGCTCAAGCCCTAAATTATCTGACAGCCTATCAAATTGAAAAAGGGTTGCTCATCAATTTTGGTGCGATAAGCCTTGAAGTCAAATGCTTATTCAGGAAACATTAATCCTGAAAATCCAATAATCCGGTCAATCCTGATTCAGACAATAAGTTGGCAGAGCTGGAAAGCGGCAACACGAAATCCGGGGGAAGCCCTGAATAAATTACCACGCCTCCCCGACCCATCAGCAAGGCAGCGTTTGATCCTTTTACTTGCCTTGAACGGACCCTTAGTGCCAGTCTTCCCAACCCATATAAGCTAGTACCGGTTATAGAACAAGCAAGCTTCAGGCTTTGATGATTATAATGATTTAATTATAATGATTATAATCATTAGGTTCAGATTATTTCTATCATTTAATTTGTGTGATTAATATCATTTGACTATTTTTATAGGAATGATTGAAACCGTTACCAATCGGGTAGCGGTCCACTATAAAGCTAATATGTATGGCACTAAGCTATGGATTGTATCCAAACAAGATGCTCAAAGACAGCAAGGCCTATCGGGCGCTGATCAAGAAGAGGCAGAAATATACGCTTGACGATGTCATTACCCGTGTGGTCCGAAGGGGGCCCAGCTTAACCGATGCTGCGGTAATGGGAATCCTGGAGCTTTTTATGGAAGAAGTTTCCGGCATCCTCAAAGAAGGGGGTTCGGTTACGACACCGCTGTTTAAGGCGCAGTGCAGTATTGGCGGGAAGTTTACAGGGCTTGATGATTATTTTCAAAGTAACCGCCACCAGGTGAAGGCCAACTTGAGCCCGGGCATCCTGCTGAAGAAAATGGTAAGCGAAGTAAGGCCCCACAAGGTGGGAAGCAACCTCCCACGGCCACTTGTTGAGCTGTTTACCGACATGAGTACTGGCGATAGTAATTCAACACTGACGCCTGACGGGCCGGCCTTCATCAAAGGGGCCCGCCTGAAGTTTGACGCGGATGATCCGGAGCAGGGGATCTTTTTTGAGAATGAAGCCCGGCAGCCCTTTAAAGTTTCGCGGGTTTTGCGCAATGTTTTTTCGCAACTGGTGCTGATGGTTCCCGCCGATCTGCCTGCCGGAACTTACCGGCTACTGGTAAAAAGCAAGCTGAAAGGCCAACAGCTCAGGACCGGAGAACTTGGGTACCGGCTGGTGGTTGATGATGATATTTAATTAGTGTTTCCCTCAAAGTTTCCGGGCAAGTGAAACTCTGACTGGACTAAAATAATTATCTTGCAGAGAAATTAGAAAAGTATGTTGCCCGATTCGATTAAAAATGAAATAATTGAAAACTTGAGGACGATTGATCCTCAAAGGGTCATTTTGTTCGGGAGTTACGCCTATGGAACACCAAACATAGACAGCGACATAGACCTTTATGTGGTTACAAAGGAGAATTTCATCCCTGAAAACTTTGAGCAGAACCTTCAGGTTAAAAAGAAGGTTTACATGGCATTAAGCAATTTCAGGAAGAAATATGCATCTGATATTATTGTCCATACAATGCCCGTACATGAACGGTTTATTGAGATTGGAAGTTCCTTTTCCAAAGAAATTTTCCAAAGAGGAATTATTCTAATTTAAGACAAGTATGAGAAGAATAGCCATGGAATGGCTTGAAGCCTCAAGCCTCGATTTAGAAAACATCCACCATATCCTTCAAAACGAAAGGCTGACTGGACATGTAGCTTTCCATGCACAACAGGCGATAGAAAAATCATTGAAAGCTGTCATTGAGGAGGAAGGATTGAACGTTCCCAAAATTCATTCACTGCAAAAATTATTTGCGATATGTGAGCCTTTTGTCGATTATAGCCCGGACGAAGTATTGATAATTGCCCTTGACAGCCTTTATATCGAATCGCGTTATCCGGGTGAATTTGGCTTGCTGCCTGAAGGCAAACCCAATCAGCAACAAGCGCAAATATTTTATGATTTTGCTTTTCAGGTTTACCAAACTACCAAGCTTCAATTGGAGGCAAAGGCTTTCGGCAAGTGAAACCTTGGGAAATCGCCTTTAGAAATGTTTCTCTCTAAGATAGACACTCTTGGTTGTATTGCCTTTAAAATTTTATCCTCCCCGTCCCTCCCTTTTCGAAAGGGAGGGTGGTTCCGGCTAGCCGGAACCTGGTGGGTCAAATCACCCGGTTTAAATGCGACTTCACCCAAGTGAAACCCATTAATTCTGTCTCAAACAGTAATCCAATTTCAGGCATATACCTTCTTCAAAAATTCAGCTAAACTTTCCGGTTCCCTTCCCAGCAATTGTATTAAGGTGGGGTCAGGCAAATCAAATTCGCCCTGTTTGATCCCCTCGCAAAACATCGCCACTAAGCTAACCATTTCTTGGGGTACGCCAGCATCGGCCATTGTTTTCTTGAATTCATCAACCGGCGGCGAAACATAGCTGATCTGTTTTCCGCTGATCTCGCTCAGGATTTCGGCTACATCATGGTACGAATACGATTTTGGCCCCGAAATCTCATACGTTTTGTTCTCATGTCCCCCAGTGGTCAGGATAACGGAAGCAGCTTCGGCCATGTCGCTGCGTGAAGCATACGAAGCTTTCCCATCGCCCGCCGGTTGGTAAACAATCCCATTCTCCAGAACCTTGTCGCCAATAAACATAGGTATTACATCGCTGTACAAAGCATGTTTCAGGAAGGTGTAGGTCAGCCCCGAAGCTTTTAGCCATTTTTCGGTTTGCAGGTAAACTTCGGCAATTGGGGCAATGGGCGAATTGCTTGTTTCTGTTTTCCGCTGGAAACTCGTAAACACTACATGCTTTACCCCGGCTTCTTTGGCAGCGTTCACTACATTTTCGTGCTGTTTCAGCCTTTTCTCCAAATCGTTGCTCGACACAAAATACAGCGCATCAATCCCCTGGAATGCTTTCTCCAAAGATTCCTTATCACCATAATCAGCCTGGATAATTGTTACGCCTTGCCTTTTAAAATCATCGAGCCGCGAAACATCGCCCCTGACAACTGCCGACAGTGAGCTTGCTTCTGTGCGCCGGAGCAGGAATTTTAATGCCTGTCCGCCTAAACCTCCGGTTCCACCGGTAACCATTATCTTTTTCATCATTGTGTGTATTAGTTTATAAATCAGAAATACTTACTTTTGGAGAGTAAAGATAAAAGCTTACCTTTTATAAAACAATACGGTACTTTTGTCTCAGCGACTTACCTTTGGGTTAGTATTGTTGATTTTCAAAATTGAAGCGATGGATAATTGTATAGAAAAATATAGGGCGGCTTCAAACTGCCCGGTTCGGAATGTGCTGGACCGCTTTGGCGACAAATGGTCAATCTTGGTGATTATGATTTTGGGCGAAGCCGGCGTAATGCGTTTTAAAGATTTAAATGTCGCCATTAACGACATTTCGCAAAAGATGCTGACGGTCACTTTGCGAAAGCTGGAAGCCGATGGCTTAGTTAGCCGGACGGTTTATCCTGAAATACCGCCAAAAGTGGAATACCGCCTGACTGAAGTCGGTGAAAGTTTGCTCCCCCACATACGCAGCTTGGCCAACTGGGCGCTTCAGAACCTGGAGGCAATTGAACATTCAAGAAAAGAATACCAATCGTAGAAAGGGTTTCTTTATAAATTTGTAGTTTTGTATAAAACGTTTGATTATGAAAACAGTAGAATTGAAAAATATCCTGATACGCAAAATTGCCGGCATTAATGACAAGTCCTTTCTTGAGGCAATTAAAACCATCATTGAAGCCAAATCAGAATCAACCATCTATCAAACATCGCCAGAACAATGCCAACGAATCCAAGAAGGTTTGGACCAACTAACCCAAGGAGAATACTTTACCAATGAACAAGTTGAAATGGAAATTGACAAATGGCTCAACGAGAAATAATTTGGTCTCCCAGGGCAAAGCTTGACTTGTTTTTACTACTTGAGTTTTACTATGAACGTAACGGCACAAAAACCTACAGCCGCAAGCTAAATTCGAATCTACGCAAATCTATTCGATTACTCTTAAAGTATCCTGAGATTGGAGTTCGGACAGATATTCAAGGTCTCAGGAACCTGGTACATGGTGATTACAGTATTTTCTACAAAATCAGCATGGATGCCATTGAGATTGTTACAATTTGTTACAATAGGCAAGATCCTGACAAATTGGAAATTAAAGGCTAAAAGACATTTAATAAGTGACAAATATTTTGACAAAGGACTGTTAATTTATTTGACAATCTCCTGTTTACACATTCCTCCGAAGTACTGATTTAAAGCCAATTGACATCTTGGTATAGTTTATGGACATCTGAAACGACAAAACAGATCTCTCATGCTAAAACATAATCTGCTTCTTATTTATCGCGGCTTCAAACGAAATAAAAGTTCATTTGCCATCAATTTGATCGGGTTGTCAATAGGATTGACCTGTACCTTGCTGATTTTCTTTTGGGTGAACGATGAACTGACGGTTGACGGGTTCTTTGAAAACGACAAGCAGCTTTTTCAGGTGATGCAAAACACACAAGGGGCAAACGGCACCGAGACCATTGATGCCACACCGGGACACCTGGCAGCAGCTTTACAGGACGAAATCCCAGACGTTGAATATGCGGTTGCCGTGGTTCCAACCTCTTTCAATATCAGTAAGGGAATTATTTCCACGTCCGATAAACAGATCAAGTCGGTTGGGCAATACGTGTCAGAAGGTTTTTTCAATGTTTTCTCCTATAAAATCCTGTATGGAAACAAGAACACCATGCTTTCAGCACAAAATAGCGTCGTTATTTCGCGGGAGCTGGCCTTGAAACTGTATGGTCGTCCGGAAAATGCAATCGGAAAGGTTGTCGAATGGAATGCACAGGAAATTGGGGGGAAATATACCGTTTCCGGTGTCTTTGATCTTCCGGATGAGCATGCGACCAACCAGTTTGATGTGCTGCTGAATTACAAATTGTTCGAAGGGGCCAATCCATGGGAAGGATGGGGCAGCAGCAGTCCCCATACTTATGTCTTGTTGAAAAAGGGTACCTCGTCAGGCCTGTTCAATGAAAAGATCAGGGACTTTATAAAATCCAGGGACAGAAACCTCAATGTGACCTTAGTCGCGCAACGGTATTCCGATCGTTATCTGCGTGGCCGTTATGAAAACGGCAACCCGGCAGGAGGAAGAATTGAATATGTGAGATTGTTTTCTGTGATCGCGATTTTCATATTGGCCATTGCCTGCATCAATTTTATGAATCTGTCAACTGCCAAGGCCCTGGGAAAGATCAAAGAAGTTGGCATCAAGAAAGCAATAGGTGCCGGACGGAAAAACCTTATCATTCAGCGCTTGAGTGAATCTACGGTCATGGCTTTTGCCGCTTTGTCCCTGGCGCTCTTTTTTGTCTACCTTTTAAAGACGCCGTTTAACAATCTAACGGGGAAACATTTGGGATTTTCCTTTGACACGCAGCTTGTTTTAATCGTTCTGATAATTACCCTTATGACCGGTCTGGTTGCCGGAAGTTACCCGGCTTTCTACCTCTCCCGTTTTTCGCCCGTCGATGTTTTAAAGGGAAAACCTGATTCATCTTCAGGGGGAATTTGGGCACGGAAAGGACTGGTGGTTTTTCAGTTTGTAGCTTCTGTGATTTTAATCGTTTCTGTCTGGGTCGTCTTTGAACAAATGGCCTTTGTGCAATCCAAAAACCTGGGGTACAACCGGGATCATGTGATCTATTTTGACGTATCGAATATGGGTCCGGCTACATTGTCCGAGATCAGGAATATTCCGGGCGTTGTCAACGCTGCGGGAGGCAACATGCAGGCAGGCTCGCCGTTGGGAGGGACCTCCGGAATCAGTTGGGAAGGGAAAAATCCGGACGATCAAACGTTTTTCTCTGTTAAATGGGTCGGGTATCATTTGATTGAAACACTTGGGATGAAGCTGGCAGCGGGGAAAGCGTTCTCTGAAGAGTTTGGCTCATCCGATCAGGTCATTTTTAACGAAACTGCTGTTGAAACAATGGGGCTGACTGATCCGATCGGGCAGCGAGTCACGATTGAAGGGGAAGAAAAGCAGATCATTGGCGTGATCGAAGACTTCAATTTTGAATCCCTTTATGAAAAGGTAAAGCCTTGCATGCTCTTGGTAGCACCGATACAGTACGCCCCCAAAGTTTCGGTCAGAATTAAAGCCGAAGCTGAAAAAGCGACCTTGGAAAGCTTAGGAAAAATTTATCAGAAGTACTATCCGGGACAGATTTTTGATTACAAGTATATGGACGATGATTATCAGCGATTATATGTAGCGGAGCAACGTGTTTCGGCGCTTTCCAACTACTTTGCAGGCTTGGCCATCCTCATCTCCTGCCTGGGATTGTTCGGTTTGGCGGCATTCACTGCCGGACAAAGAACAAAAGAAATCGGCATCCGTAAAGTGTTAGGATCAACCGTGACAGGAATTGCACAACTTTTATCTGGTGATTTTACCCGGATGGTGATCATTGCGATCGTAATTGCCCTTCCTGTTAGCTATCTGATTGCCGATCGTTGGCTGGAAAGTTTTGCCTACCGGATCGAACTGAAATGGTGGTATTTTGCGACTGCTGGCTTGATGACCTTATTGATCGCTTGGTTCACCGTGGGGATCCAAACAATGAAATCGGCTTTGGTGAATCCAGTAGAATGTTTAAAAGAAGAATAAAACCTTGAATGACTGAAATGACAAGTAAACTTTAAATAATTGATTTAAAAAACTCATTATGATCCAACTATCTCACATCGACAAGTACTACGATTCCAAATTCCAGCGGACATTCGTCCTTAAAAACATCAATTTAGAAGTAGCTGAAGGCGAGTTTGTTAGCGTGATGGGCCCCAGCGGCTCCGGAAAGTCAACTTTGCTGAACATCATTGGTTTGCTCGACGCCCCCTCTGAAGGGCGCTACGATTTGTATGGCAACTCCGTTCTCAGGCTGAAAGAAAAAGCCAAAGTGGAATACCACCGCAACTTCATGGGCTTCATTTTCCAAGCTTACCACCTCATCGAAGAAATGACCGTGTACGAAAACATCGAAACACCGCTGATCTACAAAGGGGTGAGAAGCCGTGACCGCCAAGCGATGGTTGCCGACCTGCTCGACCGCTTCAACATGGTGGCCAAGAAAGACCTGTTTCCCCCGCAACTTTCAGGCGGGCAACAACAGTTGGTTGGCATTGCCCGTGCCATCATCGGCAAACCAAAGCTCTTGCTGGCAGACGAACCCACCGGCAACCTACATTCAACCCAAGGAGAAATGATCATGGATGTGCTGAAGAACCTTAACCAGGAAGGCATGACCATCATCCAAGTCACCCACAACGAAAAATTCGCCAACTACGGAAAACGGATTGTAAGGTTGGAGGATGGAATAATCCGGAAAGATGAGAAACAGGTGGTGATGCAATCGTCTGAATTATGATTTTGGGGATTAAATGATTGTCATGATTTTGGCAACGAGCAGAGGGCATGGAGCAAAGATGCCACAGGACAGAAAAGCCTGTCAGGTCCGTCAGTTGCCGGATCTGACAGCGTTTGAGGGAAGGGAAGAATCAAAGTCCATCATCGAAAAGCGGTGCAAGAAACCTGGCGGAAATGTTGAGGTATGAGTAAAACAGTCGCATAGCGACGCAGTTATGGTAGAATAAGCGTATTAAAAGAGAAATTTAGTCCCATCGGGACGGTGTTAAAGTAAAAGAAGAAACGATGTGAAATACGAGGGTGCCTGGTTATTTGAATTTCATAAATAATGGAAATAAAACACCATCCCTACGGGACTTTCGTTTTGACGCTATTATTCAGGCTACCAAAACAACGTGCCTCCGGCACTGGCAAAGCTGGAAGGCAGCAACACGAAACCCGGTGGAGGCGTTGAGGTATGAATAATAATTCCAAACCACAACTAATACAAACCAATATGAAAGCAACAACCGCAAAAATCCTTTTACTGTTTGCCGTATTTGCAATTATGGTTTCGTGTGGTTGCAACCGCCTGAAAACTGACGAAAAAAAGCTGACCAACCAAATTTTGCCAGAGGAAGAACAATTAGCGCAGGACGCCGCGCTACGCGAAAAACAGGAAAAACAACTGGCCGATTCGATTGACAAACTGCCTAAAGGTCTCAGGTTCAAAGAGCAGCGTGGAGTTGATTTAAACAATCCGCCGCTTGTTATTGATATTGTGGGAAACTTTGAAAAAATCAAAGAGTTTAAATTCTCCGAATACATTGCAGATTTTAAATGGATTATTTTGGAAATGCCAGAAGATAAAAACTTGAATTCTAACTGCACACCCATAATAAGTAAAAAGAACATAGTTATTTCTGGTTCTCAGTATTTGCTTAACTATTCACTTTCAGGTAAACTTATAGAAGAAATTTGTTCCAATAAAACAAGGGATTATTCGAACTACAAAGGCCCCTTAGGGAAAGTGCATATTTTCAATGACAAGCTGTATTATCGTTTTGCCGATAATGTTGAGAAGAAATGTTACTTGATGGAATACGATCTTCAAACCAAAGACAATCCTTTATCAATTTCCTCAACGATTGAGAATTACTAAATTTCAGGAAAAGGAAAAATGATCGTGGATTTGTCTATAAAAAAGAAAGACCGTTTTGACGATCACATACCCGTAAACAAGAACTTATGGGTTGGAATAAAAAACAAATGGCAGTCAGCAAGCGAAGGAACAATGCTCGTATCCTTATCGAACACAAACGACACCATAGCTACTTTTAAAGACTACGAACAAATCAAAAATTTTTCCCATACTATTTTCAGAGGAGATTTTCCGTCTATCAGTTACCTGTATAGAAATATCTTGACTTTCTCCAATTCATTCAATGATACGATTTTCCGATTAATTCCTCCCAACAGGCTCGTACCCGCTTTTATCATTAATCTGGGTGATAGAGGCATGACAGCAAAGGAAGGTTTTACTCCTGGTATTGATATTTCGAACAAACTATATGTTTACGATTGGAAAGAAACTCCAAAGCGCATTTATTTGATCATAAGAGAAGGATATGAATCAGGTACAATGAAAATATTTCATACTGTATATGATAAAACAACAAGGGAATTTTATCGACTCTCTTCGGAATCCATCCCTTTGGCTGAAAAAACGGACAAACAGGTTAACCTGCTAATGGATGCGAGAAGAGATATTCCGGGAGTTTTCTCCTACTGGCCCGAAGACATAAGCAATGAAGGAGAGATATGTTATATCTTAAGTGTAAAAGAGATACGAGATATTATTCATTCTGAACAATTTAGTTTGTTAAATCTTCCCAAAGAGAGTACTGAAAAATTTAAGAGAGCAATCGAGAATCTTCATGAACAGCAAAATATAATCATCTTAATTCAAGAAAAATGAATAAACGACTAAGACTTGCAGTGGGTTTTTGGTCAATTTTTTTTATGTTTTCCTGTAGCCACGACCGCTTGAAAACCTACGAAAAAAAGCTAGCAACCCAAATTCTCACAGAAGAAGAACAGTTGGCACAACAGGAAGCTAAACGTGCCAAACATGAAAAACAACTTGCCGATTCGATTGCGAAATTGCCAAATGGGTTCCGCTTTCCTGAAGACAGAAGTATCGATTCCAATAATTTGCCAACTGTTATTGATATTATTGGGAGCAGATCGGAAATTCCGCAAAAAATTTTACTGAACCAATTGTTCAGCAAAGTTGAGTATGTCCGGCTGGACCCTTTACCTGATAGTTCTTTTTATAAAGGCAATACTGGATTTCTGGTCAGCAACAACTGCATCTATGGCTTTTCCCAAAATGGAATTGTTCAATATGACCGTGACGGGAAATTCAAAAAATATGTATGTAAGAATGAAAATCATTTTACAACGTTGAATGGCGTCGATATGGTAATGGAAGAAGATTGGAAAAAGTTTGTTGGTAGCAGCCAACCGAAACTAATAAATAATAAACTCTTTTACAGGTATGAAGACCGTCCTGCGGGGTTTGCCTGCTTGATGGAATATAACGAATCATCAGATGATATTAATGTGTCTCTCCCTGTTCAGGAAAATACAAATAGACCGATTAAAGGATTGGGAAAGGAAATTGCAAAACTGAAAGTCAGGAAACAAATGACAGACCGGTCAGAATTTGCACCAGTAGGCAATATGTTCATTGGTAGCATATCTAAAGGAAAATCAGTTAAAGACAAAAAGAATTTTTTGGTTGTCACCATTAATACTGGAGATACGATATGCACCTTTGAAGATAAAGATCCCATTAAAAACTTCTCGAAATCCGTTTACAGGGGAGTCGACGGTGGAGATTCTTATCAGCACAACGGAATATTCCATCTGCGGCAAGCCTTTAATGATACTATCTACCAGTTAATTCCGCCAAACCGTTTAATTCCCAAATATATTTTGAACTTCGGAAGCTTGGGGATCAAGTCAGCCAATGAGGGAATTGATCCCAGTTTCAGCCTAAAAGACAAACTGGTGCCTCAAACATTTCTGGAAACAGGCCGGTACTTGTTTATCACTTACTCAAAAGATTACGACTGCCCCAACACTGCAAAAAGCGGGACATTAAAATACAGCCGGTTGATTTATGATAAGAAAAACAAAATGCTTATTCCAGTTTATTTGGATGAAACACCTTTTATACGCGAAGGGAAGATGATGTGGCCGTCGGCTCCCAATATAAACATTGAAAACAATTTGGATGGAATGCCATTTAGGTGGCCGGAATCGGTAACGGAAGCCGACCAACTAGTTTCAATTTTTTCAGGAAAAGAATTGCTGGAATTGAAAGATCAAAGTTTACCTATTGAGGATATCAGGCAAAACGACCGGATTATAGCTATTTATCATTAACCTCATCAGCTATGAACTTTCATCTGAAAACAACTCTTCGGAACACCGGGAAAAAGCCTGGTTACTCGCTCATCACGTTCGTGGGTTTCACTTTCGGGATTGCTGCCGGATTGCTCATTTACCTGTGGATTTTTAACGAATTGAACTACGATAAATTCCACATGGATTACAAGCGTATTTACCGTGTGTTGACCTTATCGAAACAAGGTGACGAGATTGTAAAATCAGCAGGTTGCTACCGGCCGGTAGCCGCCACACTAAAAAAGGATTATCCGCAGATTGAATATGCTGCTTACCTGAGCTTTAGCTCCGAAGATTCGCCTTTACAACGCGAAGAAGGGGGTGAAAAGATCGAGGCTCGCGGACTATGGGCAAACAACGATTTCTTTTCCATTTTCAATGGGTTTACCTTTATTGAAGGAGATGCTTTTGAAGCGATAAAAAATCCCTCGGGTATTATCTTGTCGGAAAAAGTTGCCAAAAAACTTTTCGGAAATAGACCGGCTTTTGGAAAAACTGTGATAAGTGATAAATATTCAAAAGAAATTTACACGGTTGAGGGAGTAGTGAGAATACCTGAAAATTCTCACATCGATTTCGGATTTATTCTTCCCGAAGCAAACAGTGAGGTCGCATCTTATTCCAATCATTGGGGCGACAAAGGCCATGTACATGTGTATATCAAGTTGCAAAAGGATGCAAAAATTGATGAGCCATTTCTGAACCAGGTTTCCAACCATATCGGCAGGTATTCGCAGAAAACCGACAAAATATTGTTTCAACCATTGGCCGATATTCACCTTTTCACCGATTACGAAACCTACATTCATGATAAAAACATCGGCAGCTACAAGTATGTCTGGATTTTCTCCGGACTGGCTTTAATCATTATACTGATGGCCTCGCTAAATTTCTCGTTACTTTCAGTTGCCCGGGCTTCAGAACGTTCAACCGAAATCGGCATCAAGAAGGTAAACGGTGCCGGGCGCCTTCACATCGTGAGACAGTTCATGGGCGAATCCGTGATCCAGACTTTTGCGGCCACCATTGTGGCATTATTGGCAATCTGGCTCATTCTGCCCTGGTTTAATAATCTGTCGGGAAAAGAACTGGAACTCAACTTCTCGTTCAAGCTGATTGGAAACCTTCTGCTGATCACAATTTTAACCGGAACCGTCGCAGGGCTTTATCCATCCCTTTTTCTGTCATCGCTAAGTCCAACCGGAATTTTCAGGGGTGGCAGTATTAGTGGTTCGGGAACTACGTTTATCCGTTTGTTGGTGATTGTGCAGTTTAGTATTGCCATTTTTTTTATCATCGCTACAAGCCTTTTCGTCAAACAATTAAATTACATCCGCGCCAAGGATCTGGGACTAAACCATGATAACATTGTCGTTGTGCCAACTGGCTTGTGGTACGGAAACAAAGGGTTTAAAGAAGAACTGTTGACGAATCCCCATATACAGGCAGTATCGGCAAGTGTTTATGCTCCAATTGATTTTGGGTGGCAAAGATCATTTGAATTAAATAATTTGGGCCGTGTTGATAGCCTTAATGCATCGTTATTTTGGGTGGACGAAGATTTTGCAAAGACATACAAACTTGAAATGGTAAAAGGACAGTTCCTTAAAATGGATGGCGGAGATTTTTGGGAAGAACAGAGCAAGGCCAGAAAAAGCCAGGATGAAGGGAAAAGTTATACCATGTCCATCCCGATAGTGATCAACGAAAAGGCAGCGAAAATTTTAGGATTTGAAGATCCCATCGGACAACGAATTGGAAGCAATGTAATTGTTGGTGTCGTAAAAGATTTCCACTTTCGCCCGTTACATTATCCCATTGGCCCTTTGGTACTCACAAACGACCCGCAGAACATCCAAACAATAAACATCCGGATAAGGTCCGACAACCGGAGTGAAACACTGAAGTATATTCGCGATGTGTATCGGAAGCACCGCGATGACCGGGGCTTTTCCTATAGTTACTTCGATGACCTGTTGAATGAAAAATATCAGCAGGAGACCCGGCTAAAAAACATCACTATTACTTTTTCAGTTCTGGCGATTGTAATTTCAGTGTTGGGTATTCTTGGAATGGCCGTTTTCTCCATCGACCGTCGCACCAAAGAAATCGGCATCCGCAAAGTGAACGGCGCCCGCATCTCTGAAATATTAACCATGCTCAATAAAGACTTTATCAAATGGGTAGCCATTGCTTTTGTAATTGCCACCCCCATTGCCTGGTACGCTATGACCAAATGGCTCGAAAACTTTGCCTACAAAACCGAATTGAAATGGTGGATCTTTGCCCTGGCCGGTTTGCTGGCTTTGGGAATTGCGCTGCTGACGGTGAGTTGGCAAAGCTGGCGTGCAGCAACACGAAACCCGGTGGAGGCGTTGAGGTACGAATAAGAATGTCTGAATCTGGATTTGCAGGATGGAAGGATTAACCTGATTTTAAAATGGTGGGAAAATGGAGACCCCCAATCTTACAAAAAACAACTATTCAGGAAACATTAATCCTGAAAATCAATCCTGATTCAGACAAAAGAAAGCGGCAACGAGGAACCCGGTGAATCGTATTTACCGGGTTGTATTTTTGTTATGAAAGCTCTATCTTTTAATGCGCATTAGAATAAAGAAACCTGACAAATAACAATCTAATGCGATGAATTTAGTTTACAAAGTTATCTCAACCTTCCGCCCGGGGGAAGGCCGCGATGGAAAAAATTATGGTTTCCGAAGCTTACCGGGTCTTCCCAAGTTGATATTAAGGAAATTGCAGAAATGCTGGAGAAACGTACAACCGCCAGCGGGGCCGACCTTGCCCTTATTATAAAGGCCCTGGTTGACCTGATCCCCGAACTGCTTGCCGATGGAAAAACGGTCAAGCTGAACGAGCTGGGCATATTCTGCCTTCATGCCAAGGTTACAACCAGTGAGGCACCGGAGTTGGTTACCGCTAAGCATCAGGGAACTGCGCCTTAGTTTTATTCTCGATAAACATATCAAAGAGGAATTGAAGAAAATGAAGGTAAAGCGGGGCTGAGATCGTCTGAATCAGGATTTGCAGGATGGAAGGATGCACCGGATTATGATTCCTTATGAGATTTTCCGCCATCTTATTAATAATGATTTTAAATTAGTCCCGGGATAAAAAAAATAAGTTTGATTTATTAAAATTGTATGGCAAAATGATAATACCCAAACATAAATTAAAAATCATAAAAATCAAAAACATTAAAATTTTAGCGTATGAAAAACTACTTTAGCTTTCATCTTACCGGAAAAAAGCTGTTGCCAATCTGGATTCTGTTTTTAATATTTTTTATTGCTCCATATTTCGTCTTAATATTTAGGATGCAAAATATTGAACCCGGAAGCAAAGCATTTCTATTTGTTTTTCCCCTACTTATCCTGCTGGTGATCATTGCATTTGGATTGACATTTTTCATGGCCAAGTTAACAATCGAAAATGTCTCATTTAAGAATCAATCGATTGTATATCATGGTACTTTCGGAAAATACATTGGAACGATTTTGCTTGGATTTTTTTTAAGCATCGTAACTTTAGGAGTTTATTCGCCATGGTTCATCAGGGACATACATCGGTTTTTTGTTAATAATTCATTCTATAATTCACAATCATTAAAATTCCGGGGAAAAGGAATCAAATTATTCCTTATTTTATTGCTCTCCGTTATTCTCCCAACAGTGATATTGTCAGTTTTAATGGCCCGGTCTATGATTGATGGAAATAATCAAACGCCAACTTTTGTTATTATCCAACAAGTGGTTACAATGATCATTATGATTCCATACATGTACTTTGTTTATAAATGGATGATCGATATTGACTACAAGGACCTTCACATTTCGTGGGACACGGACTTCTGGAATTCATGTGGTAAAATAGCTGTTGAAATGGTTTTGTCAATTATTACAGTAGGAATTTATATGCCATTGGCCATGCTTCGTTTATATAAATATTTTGCTGAAAAGACGAAGGCTACCAGTCACAATAGGAAACTCTCCTTTGGCTATGAGATTGACCAGTTAAACGATTTTCTGTTCATCTGGGGACAGGTATTACTAACAATTATTACCGCAGGTATTTATTATCCCTGGGCTTTCTGTAAAATTGGAAACAGAATTCTAGGCAAAACCTATTTGATGGAAGGTTAACGGAGTAAAAAAAAACAGAAAAGTTAATACAACCCTTTATTGAAAGTAAAAATGAAAACACAAAATGTATTTTTGGTCATTTCCATCCTGATTGCATTTAGTTCCTGCAGCCCAAAGGTTTCAACGACCTTAAGTAAAAGTTATCCGCCTTTAGACTACAAGCAAGAAGTAATTGTATTTGGGCTCGTCGAAGATGCACCCAGCCATTCTGAAGTACTTGGACAAGTTAAAGTTGGGGATTCTGGCCTTAGCGTAAAATGTGGTTATGAGGTGGTGATCGATCAGGCAAAACTCGAAGCCAGGAATGTTGGTGGAAATGCCATTAAAATCATAAAGCATAAAAACCCAGGTTTGTGGAGTTCGTGCCACCGGATTACGGCACAGATTTTAAAGCTGGAAAATGCCGAAGAATTTCAGATAAAAGAGGAAGAAGAAATTTTATTGGATGTTGACTATGCGGTGTTAAATGTTTATCGTTATGGAGGCGCCGGGGCATTGGTCGGGTATGATCTTTTTCTGGGTGATTCGATGATTTGCCGGGTGAAAAATAATTTTCAAACAACACTTCATATCAAAAAAGATGGCTTAAATACTTTATGGGCAAAAACAGAGGTAAAAGCAGAAGTGCCCATAGATGTTAAGTTAGGAAAAACATACTATTTAAGGTGTGGGATTGGCATGGGGGCTTTTGTTGGCCGTCCAAAACTTGAATTAGTTGATGTTAGAACAGGCAAGGCCGAGTTTGAATCATTTAAAACAAAACACAAATGAAAAAGCTATTGGTTCTTTTAGCGGCGGTGATTTTATCCACACCAGCTTTTTCACAAGATTTGATTGTCACGAACGAAGGTGATTCAATTAATTGCAAAATCACAAAAGTAAAGGCTGATAACATCTATTTTACCTTTAAACATACAGACGAGATCCGGAGTACTTTGCTCCCTGTTTCAAATATCCAATACCATCAGTTTGATTATTATGAGCAGGGTCAAGTTCCCAAAAATAAGATTGTTGGTTACATCAATTATCAACGTTTCCGCATTGCCGTAAATGGCGGGTACAGTTACAATCCTGCAAAAATTGGCAGCAATGTTCCATCAGATTTTAAGGATTATGTCAAAGATCTAAGGTCGGGATACCACTTTGGTGGCGACGTCACCTATTTTTTCGCTGAACAGTTGGGCTTCGGGTTCAAATATTATCTTTTCAAAGCAACAAACAGTCTTGATAATATTTATGTTGACGATATGGATGGCAACAGAAGTTATGGAAAAATGAGCGACGATATCACTGTTTCGTTGATCGGGCCAAGTTTTTCGGTCAGGTTCCTGAACCATGACAAAAGCAATGCTTTTTTGATGAGCATGTCAATGGGATATATGGGATACACCAATAACAAAGTGGTCGTTGACCGTTACAAGATGACAGGAAGCTCCTTTGGGACTTCCCTTGATTTGGGCTATGACATCGGCTTGTCGGAAAGCACGTCTCTCGGGTTTCAACTTTCATTGATCTCGGGATACCTGAGAAAATATTATTTGGACGATGGCAGGACAAAAAAGACAGTTGAACTTGAAAAGGGGGAATACGAAAGTTTGTACCGTATTGATCTTTCAGTTGGCTTAAGGTTTGGTAAATAAGCAATCATGGGTTCCTATAGGCATCGGTATTAAGGTATCAGGATACTCCATTCATTCTTCAGATTCCTGTTAACCCAGATGTCATGAAAGCGGGTAGTCGCCTAAGGCCAAAAAATTTCTATATTTGTACCTCTTTTTTTAAAACAAGTCAACAGGACAATTCTATGAGCAATAAATTCCCAACATACAAGCAGTTAGACCTTTCACAGATCAACAAAGACGTACTGAAGAAATGGGAGGCGGACGACACTTTTCATAAAAGCATAAGCACCCGTGAAGGCAACGAAACCTTTGTGTTTTACGAAGGACCCCCTTCGGCCAACGGAATACCGGGAATTCATCATGTGATGGCGCGCGCCATTAAAGACACGTTTTGCCGTTACAAAACCATGAAAGGCTTCCGGGTTCATCGCAAAGCCGGATGGGACACCCATGGCTTGCCGGTCGAACTGAGCGTGGAAAAATCGCTGGGGATTACCAAGGAAGATATTGGCAGTAAAATTTCGGTGGAAGAATACAACGCGGCCTGCCGCCGCGAGGTGATGAAATATACCAAAGAGTGGGAGGAACTCACCCGCCTGATGGGCTACTGGGTGAACATGGATGACCCTTACGTGACTTACGACAACCGATACATTGAAACGGTTTGGTGGTTGCTGCGAAAAATGTTTGACAAAGGCCTGCTTTACAAAGGATACACCATTCAACCTTATTCGCCGGCTGCTGGCACCGGTTTGAGTTCGCACGAACTGAACCAACCGGGTTGCTACCGCGATGTAAAAGATACCACGGCTGTCGCGCAGTTCGCCGTGGTGCGCGATGAAAAGTCGGCGTTTTTATTTGAAGGAGTGGATTCGCCACTCCACTTTCTGGCATGGACCACCACGCCCTGGACTTTGCCATCGAACACCGCTTTGTGCGTGGGACCGAAGATCACCTATGTGAAAGTGAAAACCTTCAACCCATATACAGGCGATCCAGCTACAGTAATTTTGGCGAAAAACTTGCTGAACGCCCACTTCAATCCACAAAATGCCGAACTACCGTTTGATGGATATCAACCGGGCGATAAGAAAATTCCATTTGAAGTAGTTGGCGAGTACACAGGCGACGAACTGGCCGGTGTAAACTATCAGCAACTGATCAATTGGGTGAAACCCAAGGGCGATGCCTTCCGGGTGATAACCGGAGATTTTGTTACCACCGAAGATGGTACCGGAATTGTGCACATTGCCCCAACTTTCGGTGCCGATGATGACCGGGTTGCCAAACAAAATGGCATTGTCCCGTTATTTGTTGAAGACAAAGAAGGCAAAAACCAACCCTTGGTTGACCGGCAAGGCCGTTTCTTTTTGATTGAAAAGATGGCCAATGAGTTTGTCGGTTCAAATGTAAATACCGCTATTTATTCAGAATTCAGCGGGCGCTTTGTGAAAAACGAATACGATGATTCGTTGACTGAAGAAGATTCAACTGTTGACATCGACATTGCGGTGATGCTGAAAAAGGAAAATAAAGCTTTCAAGGTTGAAAAGCATGTACACAGCTACCCGCATTGCTGGCGTACCGACAAGCCCGTGCTTTATTATCCGTTGGATAGCTGGTTTATCAAGACGACAGCCGTAAAAGATAAATTAATCGCCCTGAACAATACCATCAACTGGAAACCAGCTTCAACCGGAACTGGGCGTTTTGGCAACTGGCTGGAAAACCTGGTCGACTGGAACCTGAGCCGTTCGCGGTTTTGGGGAACACCGCTGCCGATCTGGCGTACCGAAGATGGCGAACAAACCAAATGTATCGGTTCGGTTGAAGATTTGATGGCAGAAATTGAAAAAGCAGTTGCTGCCGGGGTGATGGATAAAAATCCTTTTGAAGGGTTTGAGGCTGGAAAGTTCGATCATGAGAACTACGATAAAATTGACTTGCATCGTCCCTATGTTGACGAGATCTTCCTGGTGAGTCATGACGGGCAAAAAATGTTCCGCGAGCCCGACCTGATTGATGTTTGGTTCGACTCTGGAGCGATGCCGTATGCCCAGAACCACTTCCCGTTCGAAAACGCGGAGCGTTACAGCCCTGAAAAAGGGAAGGGTGTGTTTCCGGCCGATTTCATTGCCGAAGGTGTTGATCAAACCCGTGGCTGGTTCTTTACTTTACACGCCATTGCCACGATGATTGATGAATCAGTGGCTTTTCGCAACATCATTTCAAACGGGTTAGTGCTCGACAAGAACGGCAATAAAATGTCGAAACGTCTGGGCAATGCGGTCGATCCGTTTGAGACCATTGAGCAGTACGGTTCCGATCCACTGCGCTGGTATATGCTGACCAACTCGCAGCCTTGGGATAATCTGAAGTTCGATGTGAGTGGAATTGATGAGGTGCGTCGCAAATTCTTCGGAACACTATATAATACCTACGGATTTTTTGCTTTGTATGCGAATGTCGATGGATTCCGCTTTAAAGAAGCAGAAATTGTGGTGAGCGAACGTCCGGAGATTGATCGCTGGATTATCTCCTTGCTCAACTCGCTGGTAAAAGAGGTGGGTGAAAGTCTCGAAACTTACGAGCCAACCCGTGCAGGACGTGCCATTTCTGAGTTTGTGACCGAGAACCTGAGTAACTGGTTTGTTCGCTTAAGCCGCAAACGTTACTGGGGGGGTGAGTACGATCAAGACAAGCTTTCTGCCTACCAAACCCTGTACTCCTGTTTGGTCACAGTAGCTAAGCTGGCGGCCCCCATGGCACCTTTTTATGCAGATCAGCTTTATTCCGATCTGAATAAGCTGACAGGTCTGGAGCCTGATCAAAGCGTTCATCTGGCCGAGTTTCCAACCGCGGATGAATCGTTAATCGATGCTGATTTGGAAGAGAAAATGGCGATTGCGCAAAAAGCCTCTTCCATGATTTTAGGATTGCGACGCCGGGAAAAACTGAAGGTGCGCCAGCCGCTGGCTAAAATTATGGTGCCGGTTTTGAGTGCTCATTTTGAAGAGCAGTTTGAAGCTGTTGAAAATATCATTCTTTCCGAAGTCAATGTAAAAGAAGTGGAATACCTGACCGATACGGCTGGAATCATCAAGAAGAAAATCAAACCGAATTTCAAGACCTTAGGTCCTAAATTCGGCAAAATGATGAAGCAAATTGCAGGAGCAGTGGCACAATTTGGTCAAGATGAGATTGACTCCCTCGAAAAAGAAGGCCGTTACGAGTTAACGGTAGCTGATGAAACGGTTGTGTTGAATTCGGAGGACGTTGAAATTACCACAGAAGATATTCCGGGTTGGCTGGTTTCAACTGAAGGCGGCATAACAATCGCTTTGGATATTCACCTGACTGATGAATTGAAACAAGAAGGAATTGCCCGGGAATTCATCAACAAAATTCAGAATTTACGAAAAGAAAGCAACTTTGAAGTGACCGACCGGATTACAATAAAAATCGAAAAGCACGATTTTTTCAATGAGTCGGTTCTAAATTTCAGAGAATATATTGGAAATCAAACCCTGGCCGAAAGTCTGGAATTGGTAGATAAACTAAGCGAAACAGGAGCAGCACGGGTGGAGATCGACCAAGATGTTATGGCCTTGATTCAGCTAAATAAAATAAGTTGAACCGGCGAGCGTTTAGTATGTTTTAAGACCTGATACAATTAAAAATATTTTTATAATTTAGGGTCCACATTGATGATCACTTGATTCCCCTTTGGGGATCGCAAAAATTTATCGGTTATGGCAGAAAAGACAAGATATACAGATGCTGAATTGGCTGAGTTTAAAGAGCTGATTTTGGGGAAGCTTGAAAAAGCAAAAGAGGACTACGAAATCTATAAGAATTCGATTACTCAAAGCGACGGTAACGATACACAGGATACCTCACCCACGTTTAAAGTGCTGGAGGAAGGAGCTGCAACACTTTCAAAGGAGGAAGCAGGCAAATTGGCTCAACGCCAGTTGAAGTTTATTCAACATCTGCAGGCCGCTTTGGTGCGTATTGAAAACAAAACGTACGGCATCTGCCGCGAAACCGGAAAGTTGATCGCTAAAGAACGCCTTCGCGCCGTCCCACATGCTACATTGAGCATTGAGGCAAAAAACAGCCAGGGTTAACTTGTTGTTACAACCATATTCGAATGATTGGGGGTCGTTAGCTTCCAATCATTTTTTTATAATGAAGTTGAAATCATGTCAAGATTAACAAAATCCTTAGGGGTGGTTTTTTTAGTGCTTTTGATCGATCAGCTGGTCAAGGTGTGGATAAAAACCAATATGTACCTCGGCCAAGAGTTTTCGGTGTTGGGCGATTGGTTTCTCATCCATTTTGTTGAAAACAACGGAATGGCATTCGGGATCGAGTTTGCTGGTGAATACGGAAAGATTTTTCTGAGTCTGTTTCGGGTTGTCGCGGTAGCTGGTATCGGGTGGTATCTCGTTAAGTTGATAAAGAAGGAAGAAATACCTATGGGCTTTATTGCCTGCATTGCCTTGATTTTTGCAGGTGCCATCGGAAACATTATCGATAGCGCCTTTTATGGACTCATTTTTAATGAGAGCTACGGACAGATTGCACAGTTACTTCCAGAAGAAGGCGGCTATTCCTCCTTTCTGCATGGCAAAGTAGTCGATATGCTGTATTTCCCGTTGTTTTCAGGACGATATCCGGAGTGGTTGCCATTTTTGGGTGGTAATGATTTTTTATTTTTCCGGCCGGTTTTCAATATTGCTGATTCGGCTATCACCATCGGGATTTTCAGTATTTTGATCTTCTACCGGCAATTATTCAGCCAGCTGGATCACAAGGAGCAGGAGGAGGAAGCCGAACAGCTCGCTGAAACCACCTCCGAGCAAGAATCGTAGATCATAGAAATATTTGTTTTTGCTTGTGTATTTTAAGCGAATGTTGTAAACTTGCAATCCGAATTTCGACCGGTGATTTCTTAAAATAAAGAACTCACAACCCGAAACTCAACACTTATTTAGGGCCTATAGCTCAGTTGGTTAGAGCACCTGACTCATAATCAGGTGGTCCCTGGTTCAAGCCCAGGTGGGCCCACCCAAGTGGGGATTTTATCAAATTTGATAGAATCCCTTTTTTTGTCTCCTCCCAGAACCCTTGCCAATTGCGGGATTGAAGAAAAAAATGAGTTCACACGCATGGTTCGATAATTGTCTAATTCACGATTATAGATAATTCCTTCAGGAAACAGTAAATTTTGGAATATCCGCTTGCCGTATAAATCTGAACTATCCCATAATAGTAAGGGATTCAGACATATTTTGGTCACTAAATCGACTACTTTTTTCAGGTTCGATGAATACCCACCTGTCTTGTTAAGTTCCCGTTCAATTTCGAAACATTCTTTTTCATATTTTGGCTTGAATTTATTGTAAAGGTTGCGGTCTATTTCGCCAATAACAAAACGTTCTTCCATCGTTTCCTGTTTCGCTTTCAATTCTCCGAGCTTTAATCTCAGTGCCTTTACATTTTCAATTTGTGATTTAAAGAAGACACCCATTTGTTCTTCCAGTTGCAGCTTAATTATTTCCCGGTCTTCTTTCTCAATCCAGAAATTTTTCAACAGACCCCTGAATTTTTCGTGCATGACCTTGGCATTCCGGTTTGCACCACATCCTTTTGTGTTGCATTTGTAGTAATGTAACCCTTTTTTCTTTACCAGATAGCCCGTCATTGTGTTTCCGCATTTATCACATTTTGTGAAAATCTTGAGAGGTAGGTTCTCATTTTCTCTGTCGTACACAAAACCATGAATACGTTTTTCGTCTTTAATATGGTTCACCGTTAAAAAGAGTTCTTTCGTGACAAGAGGTTCATGTTTCCCCTCAATTACCTGACCTGGGATTAGCTTACTGGTAATCAGGCCACAATAAAAGGGATTTGTAAACAGGTTATTTATATGTTTTTCGGATAATTTGACACCTATTTTTTTCATTTCGCGTACAATCTCCGCATTTGATAGCTGCTGATATGCTTTCCATTCAAAAGCCTTTTTCAATAACCGGCCTTCTTCATTAACAACCAAATTACGTTCAGTCGCTTTCCCTTTATTTAAATCTTCATAACCGCGGGGAACTGCCCAAACCCAATAGCCCTTTATTAACAGTTCCCGCATTCCTGTAACGACTTTGTCCCTTCTTAATTCATTATCCATTTGTCCGAACAGGAACAATATTTTTTGCTGAAAAGAACCGGCTGGGGTTGTCGGGTCAAGTTCTTGTGTGGTTGCTAAAGTTATGACCCCATATTTTTTCAGTAAATCGTCGGCAATTGAAGCCCCGGCAATACCGGAACGGGAAAAACGTTCGTATGAATAAACAATTACATAGTTGATATTTTTTGAACGTTTTACAAAAGTTAGCATCCGGTTGAATTCTTTGCGGTCGTCTGTTTTGGCAGATTCGTAAGTTCCACCAAAATATCCTACTACATTCAACCCTTTCTTATCAGCATACATCTCACAATAACGTTTCTGTGATGCAAGGCTGGTATTGTCTTCCTGCTCAGCAGATGATACACGGGTATATATGACAGCATTATTCCCTTCCTGAAATTGTTTGGGAGCTTGCGGTGCAAATCGTTTAAAAAGGCTTAAATCGTTCATGGCAACAAAATATGTAAAATTAAAGATTCAGGATGAAAAAGCCCTGCAAATATTGAACCAACCAGTTCGCTATTTCTTTGAAAAGAATGTCCTGAGAATCAGCAAGGCAATGGTTTCTGCATCTTTCATAAGTAGTTCGTAACCTTCGGGGGTAATATCCCTGTATTTGGGAATACGCCGGATTTTTTCCAATGGCATCCGTTCTTTAACCCTCCGGGTTGCTTCTTCAATATCCTTATTTTCACGTTTCTGCATAGGCTGAACTGGCTTTAATCCAGTTCCAAACCTATCAAACACTTTAACTGTCTAACGAACAGCGGTTGTCGTGTCGTTCCCTGTCTTTACTTGTCATTCCCCATTTCTGCTCATTCAAGATTTAGTAGCATTTTCATAGAGATTTTCACAACTTTTATGTGCAGGAACAGTATCAATTCAGCCCGTCGATTATCTTCATCATTTCAATTATAGTGCCTTTGGGTTTGGCATTCCCTTCGGTATAATCATGAAGTTGCCCGACAATGCTTTCAGGTGTGTAAACAGTCTTAATCTCTCCACTAAAAGAGAATCTCTTTTTTCCTTTTTCATTGAAGAAATGGGTTATGCCCTCTAGAAATTTATCTGCTGTTTCCTGCTTATCAAAGATAAGGCTTGTTAAACGTTGCTTCTTATAAAAAATGGTCAGTTCGGCTACGGTTTTTTCTTCTTCCATGGCTAAAGTAATTTGGTTTAATTACAATAATACAAAAACTATCAGTGACGTCCGTCAATATTCTCATAGAGAATTAATTAAAGAGATGAAGTATATTTACCAACGTTCTATAAATTTTCTTTTTCTCTCCCAGTCGGCATATTTTAATGCACTCTCTATCCGAGAGCTTATATATTGCTTTATAGGTATCAATTTTATTCCTAAAGAAGATTTTTCTATAATTGAAAGAATATTTCTCCATTCAGATGCCTCCAAGTCACCCAAAATGACATCTCCACTTACAACGCCACTCCCATTTCCTCTCCACCAAATTTTAGAAAACAGTTCTACATCTTGTGTTATTGATATAAATTGTAATAAAATGTCATTGTAATATTCTTTCAGAGAATGTCTCACTATATCAACAACAATATTAATCTTGTCGGAATCCCTATAGTATCTTTTACAGTAATCTAACAAAAATAGCTTTGCACGTATTTTTGCTTCTCCTTGTATATTCCAAAAGAAAGAATTACAAAAATGTTTTAATATCCCCATATATGGTTCTTTCTTATTGGTTAAGTCAAAAACTTCTTCCAAGGGTTGCTCTATATTGTCAATCTGCCAAACAATTCCTAACTCATGATTATCGTCAAGGTAATGCTTTGAAGATTCCTTTAGGTATAAAGCATTTATATACTCAACTAAAAAATGATTGTCTTTAGCTAATATCTTTAAGAGCCCCTTTTTCTCATAGTCAAAATGATTTTGCATTATAACCTGTTGGGTGTAAGCTTTCTTTATCAAATCAATATCATTACCTAAATGCTCGAAATAATCATTGAAAAAGTCCATCCAGATATAAACCTTATCTTCACCAGCATTTCTATCAACAATAATTTGAAGCAATTCTTCAAAGAGTTTTGGCTCAACATTAATAAATCGATGCAAACCTCCAAAATAAATAGAGTTTCCTTGATTTAATCTGATAATACTACTTTTTATGGCAGGAGTATATTTGTTGTTTACTAACTCATCAGCAATATTATTATAAAAAGACAATTCCCATGAAGATTTGCCTTCAAAGTCTTTTTCTTGCAAAATATTCCATACAAAGTCAGCTTTTTCTTTTGTTGTTAATTGGTTGCGAAAAGTGATTCTTGGTACATAATCAATTACATTGTTTGCAATTGTTTCTTTTAAAAGCTGACAACCTAATTCAAAATTCCGGGTACAATTTTCGTCTACTATTATATCGAATACATTGTTGTAATTCCATCTATTGCTTTCTCTTTCAGCATTCTTCAGAAAAATGAAATTTTCATAAAATGATTTTAATTCTGACACAGAATTGAAGATTAAAGAACTTCTTATTTCAGACTCTTTCAGTTTTTCATATTCTCTATGATTATCAAAATCATAGCTTTCTTTATCCCTCAATCTATCCCAATTGACTTTCAAAAACAATTCATACAGAGGATTAATAAATTTTGAATACAGTAAATCAAAATCAGGATGAATGACACTATTTCTTTTGCACCATATAATTTGCTCGTGTACATATCTGCAATGTTCAAAAGAATCCGGCGTTAAATATTTTTCTATTAAATCAACAACAAAAGGTGTATCATATTCCATTATATCCTTTATGACATCGGGGCTTCTTTGGGCATAACTCTGTAGTAACGAAAAAGCACCTGTTGGAAAGTTCAAAAAATTCTTGTCTGTGTTTTCCCAAATAGCCTTTCGGAAGTTTCTAATTTTAGCATTGTTCGGGATAGGATATTCATAAAACATAATGGAATGATTCCTTCCTCCCTTGGTCTGGCGGTATTTAAAAGAAAGAAATGTTTGGGAAAGTTCAAAGAATACTTTAGAGTAAAGTAAATCTTTGTTATTTAGCCCCTTTATTAATATCTGGAAAAGAGTATCTTGCCTTGAAAATCCATATTGTTCATCTTCCCAGTCAAAAGTTAATGACTCTTTAATTTTATGAATTAATTCAGGTAAATGTTTCGGTAATTTCCGGATATATTCAAAAGACAATTCAATAACATCTTTCAACTTATTCTGAAAGCGGAAAAATTCTCCTAACAATTCTATTATCTTATTCTGTGCAAAAGCAAAATCATTTGTCTCATATTCAACTTCATAAGAAGAAACGGTGCTTTCAGGAAGTGCTTCGACTATATTATATACAAATTCTAAAGCCTCATTTTGCAGGTAAAACCAAAATACGGACAATAGTTTTAAACTTCTCTCATCATCAAGTTTTATTGTATTCCAATATTTTTGTAAAACCGGTTGGAGTTTCCCCATAACATTTTCATACCCAAATGTATTATTTGCAGGGATAACACAATCGGTAAAACGGGCGGAGTTATTATCAAAATACTTGTCAAAGAGAACCTCAAATGAAAGCAGGCTATCTTTTATAAAGGCTTTGTAGAAAAAATAGGTGGATATATTTTGTTCCGATATTTTTACGTATTCATATTGAACTTCAACCAACTCTAACCTATCTAATTTTTCGATACAATCAAAAAATGTATTGTAATGTATCCCAAAGTTTTCAAGAATCGGTTGGACTGTTTCCCTGTCTTTATACGGAATTGCATAAAAAAAGGCGATTATTCCGAGTGTTTTTATATTTATGGTGCTTGCAAATTCTCCTTCATCTTTAATGAAAGTTGAATAATATTTTTCAAAAAGGTCTGAAACATCGGCTAAAGCATATATATTTTGTTTTTCTCTTGCTAATAACGCTGTCATTATTGCGATTCTCGGATTTCCATCCGCAATTCGAATAATCTCTTTATGGTATTGAGAATTTAATATACCAAAAGGTTCTTCTTTTACAATATCTGTTATTTGTTCGTCTGTGAACTTATTTATGGTGTAAGACACAAAATAAAAATCCTTACATAGCATCTCTACTATATAGAAAGCATAATCCCTTACCGTTATTAATATTTTCAAATTACCAGTCCTTTGAGCTTTATAAAAACCAATAATTTGATTAAAAGAATCTATTCGGTTTGCATCGTCAACAAATAGGATATAATTTTTTTCTGTATTTAAATTTTGGTATAAATTTTCTAACAAAGGAGCATTCTTATAAGAAATGCAAAAGGGTGTATATGTAGGGCTTTCTTTTACAAAATCGTTAATGGTTTCGAGTGCAAGTTTAGTTTTCCCTACTCCCGGAGAACCGTACAGGATTATCAAGTCATTTTTAGAAATCAGGTTTTTTAAATCTTTTAATTCGGTTTCTCTATGAAGGAAGGGATTATTGAGTGGCGTTGCGATACCTTTGGAAGCCTTATTATATTCCGTAATAAATTTTTCAACAGAAACTATTTGCCCTGTATCCAGTGGCAATCCCAAATAATCATGAACTAAATTTCTATGCTGCAAATGCAACTCTAAAGCTAAAGCATCAAGAGTATAAACTGTCAATCTAATTCTCGTTTTAGATAATAAAATCTCCAGGTCTTTTATTGCTTTTGCTTTAAGATTAAAGTTGATACAAATTATTATTTCTGCAATTTCCGTTAACGGAATTCCTGTCTTTTTTACATCTATACATTTTTTAATATCTTCTTTCAGTTTGGGTAGTCCTTGTGTGACGTTGGTGGAATATTCAACGAAAATATATTTCTTATTTGGAAGCTGTAAAAAAGTATCAGGAGTTCCTTTAGTTGTTTTTTGCTTTCCGGTTTGGCTTCCTGTTCTTGAGAAAGCCTTATAATTATCATTTCTTAAAATAAGGAAACTATCACATAGTTCTTGAAATACGGTTTCATTAATTGAAACTAAAGCATTTTCTATTGTTTGAAGCCTACTCATCTAATTTTGGATTAATATTATTTTCAATACTTAACGAGTAAAATTTGAGAAAGAAACCTGTTAAGATAAAAATACTCATAAAAAAAGACCTATAAGTAACTTTACAGGTCTTTCATAAATATTCATTTAAAACAATTTATTGTCTCTGGTTCTGTTCCAGCATTTTCATTATCTCCGATTGCCGGTACAAAATCTTCCCTTTAATTCGAATAAACGACATTTTACAGGTATCCCGCCAATTCTGTAAGGTTCGCGAAGAAATATGCAACATCCGGCAAACATCGCGGTTTGACAAAAATTTTTCACCGTTCAGATGTGGAGTACTATTTTTTAAAGCTTGCCGGATGGTGTTTAACACCTTATCCAATTCCTCAAAAAGAGAGACGATTTCCGTTGATTTTTTGTTCAGTATTTCCATGGTTATTTAATTTTTAGTTTCTTAAATGTTTCCCAACAATGAGAGGTTTAATATATCCAGTTTCGCATCATAGCCGATAGCCATTCGTTTCAGGTTATAATTGATAAAGAACCCTTCTTCATCTTCCTGTATTTCATAAGTTGCAGGACTTGCCTGTTTGCTTGTTTCGTTTATATGGATGATGCTAAGTAGGTAGCTTTCTCCATCCCGATAAATGATAACTGTCGGGTTCAGGTTCACACTTTCCCATGTTCCGATTAGTCTATCCCGGTTGATACATTTCGTTTCCATTGCTGCTGTTATTTTGGGGTTTGCGACTGGTTGATGAGGTTCTCAATATCGACTACTTTGTAATAGCATTTTCTACCTATTTGCGAATACGGTAGGATGCCACTATCCCGGTACGACTGTAAAGTCCGTTTCGATGTATGCAGAAGTTCACAAACTTCATCGTTATCCAGCCATTTTTCTTTTTCCCGGTTGTCCCCGCACAGGCTCTTTACCTGCCGGGAAAAATCTTCAAAACGCTCTTTTATTTGTCCGAAAGTCTTGCTTTCAATTGCTACAATATCCATAACTTAATTTGTTTAACTGTTTATTAAAACTGTTCTCATTGCAATGATTTTCAGGCGAAGTAAAACAGATTCACAACCTGTTCCCGGAAACTGGAAGCAATGGCCGGTGTTGTCGTGAAGTGGCGTAAAAGCCACCATTAAACTGGCAAAAGTTATTCTCACACCCTGGTTATCCCCGTGGGCTGCCGCCCTTCAAACGGCTGGGCAGACCTAAGCGGGAGATAACCGGTAAGGTGCGGGAAATAACTTTTGGCACATTAATTCCAATTTTACTTTTTAAACCCTTTTCTGCGTTTCTTCTTTTTTCGGGGCTGTTGTTGCTGTTGGTTGTCAGTAAAAGTATCATCCAGTGGAAGAATTGAAAATAAAGAAGATAAAGCGTTTTCGCTTGTCTGCTGTGGAATAGAGATATTTAAGCCTGCTTTTAAATCTGTTTTCGTTTGTACCTCAGCCATATTTTTCTTTTCACCGGCAAAGGGTATTCCGTTGGCTTCCGATTCCCGTTCCTGCATTTTTAGTTGGTCAGTTAGGCTGCCGTTCTTCATGGTGTTGTAATATTCGAATGATTCGGTTAATGGCCGGTTATGGTCAAATAACCTGTCAAAGCCTTTTTCAGCTTGCCTGAACAAGTTTGACCTATCAAAGCCGCCTTTGATTACGCCTCTCTTTGTATTCTTGTGATTAGTAAGTGGCGATAATTTCTTTTTGTTGCTTTGGTCTTTGCGGCTGACAATCAGATGGCAGTGCATGTTGTGTTTGTTTTCGGAACGGTCTCGGCTGAAATGGATTTTACCAAAGAATTTAATGTCTTCTGCCGATAAGCCTTTATTGAAGTTTCGGGCGTATTCCGGGATAAATACTTCCCGGATATAGCGTTTCATGGCTTCTGCCTGTTCTGCTTCGGTGTTTCCCATCCTTTGAATTTCCTTTTCCGACGGGCTGACATGGATAGCGTAAAACTTAGCATCGGTTTTCATTAACTGACCAATATTGGAATCAATATCTTTTATAACCTGTGATTTGTAGATATTATCATCCTGCAAATTGAAAAAGCCTTCGGTATAAATACCTTGCCCCATTCTCTCTAAATCTTCATGTTCAAGGTAATTAGACAACCTCCGGCTGCTGCCTGCATTGTTATAAACCCCGTTTTTCGATGGCGGGGGAAAGTCGATATTCATGGCTTCCTTAATTTTGTTTTTACTGGCTGTTTATCAAATTGGTGATTTCGGTTTTTAGTGTTTCCTTACGCTTTCCGTCCATTACCCCGCAGTTTGCCAAATCGGTATAAAGACTAAGCAGCTTCAATAGTTTCGAGCCTTCTTTTTGCTGTAACTGGTGTAAAGCATTGATTTGCCGGGACTGGTTATTTATCGCATCGGCATGTTTGCCAAACTGGTCGCTGATTTTTTGCAGTATGGCGTATTGCTTTTCCCGGTTTGCCTCCAGTTGGGAAAGGATTGAGTTTTCCAATGTTTTGGCAATACTGTCAAAACGGGTGGCAATCGAATGGCTTGTCCGTATCATCGGGTTAAGCTGCTGTTCTTCGTAATGCCGGATAAAACGGATAATATCGTCCTGCCGTTTGTTGACTTTGGCAAGCTCCGATTTTACGGATTCGGGGGCATCAGCCGGGTTGATATGTGCTTTCTCCAAGTATTGAAAAGCCAGTTTCACAACTTCACCTTTTTTCAGCGAATAGCGTTTACATACCTTTTCTACCAAAGCATTGGTTTCTTTATCTATCCCGATAGTCGTGAATTGGGTTTTCCGGTATTGATTGCCCATGTGTTATAACTATTTTATGACTATTTTCAGTGTTAACACCCTTATAATAAGCGATAAAAGAAAAACGGTTATTACAGGTGTCATAACAGCGTGTTATTGTAACACGCTAAAGCCGAAGGCTTTCCCCGAAGGGCAAGAGGGAAAGAACAGGACTTGTCCGGTTCCCTCTTGCTTAATTCAGCGGAATAATCAAAGCCGGTAGCCGGGATTATTCCTGCTGAATGCGGAGCCGTTAAACAGGAGGTATAGAATAAAAACAGCCTCCATCATTTGCGTTATTCTGCTAAGACTAAAGGGCAGAATTATTTATCCCCGCGCGTAGCTTTTTCGAACTGTTTGAATTGTTGTAGTTCCATGTGTTCGCGGACAAATGCCCGGACATCCGAAGTGCGGTAATAGGTTTTATGGCCTATCATGAAATAGGGGAGCTTTTTGTTTGTGCGGTAACGTTGCAGGGTGCGATAAGATACTTTCAGTAGGAAAGCCAAATCCTGGTTGTCCAGTAATTTATCATTTTCATCTAAAATATTTGTGTCGCTTTTGCCTGTCATGGCTTTTATGTCCTGTCCAATTTCATTTAGTTTAGTGGACAGCTTTTCCATCCACTTTTCAAATTCGTCGTTATTGATATACATGATTTTGCTTTGTTTTTAAGTTTTTCATTTCCGGTTTTCAATCGATTGACAAAGCAAAGGACGGCAGATGGAAGCAGTAAAAATAGAGAGGTCTTTAGGAACCTCCCTATGTTGTGTTTGTATATGCTTAACTATTAGCAATATCAGGAATCATTATTTTTCATTTTGTTCCTGTTCTCTTTCAGAAGCAAATTCTTAAGGCTGTCCAGTAGCCGGGTTAGATTACAGGTCTTACGGTCGAACAGGGCAATTCGTTTTTTATAAATGCTGCCGAAATTAAAATTAAACATCAGTTCGAAGGCTCTGGCAATGTCTGACAGCGAAGCATGTTTCCCTGTTTTGGTGTATATCTCTCCCAATAGAAATAGGCTGACTGTTAGCTCAACAAAACCGATTATCCCTAAACCCTTTGATTTAGGGATAATATGTAGGTTGGATTTAAATGTTTGTGGAGCAGGAGGATTAAACTGTTCCGGGTACTGGATTTTAAGGTTTAACAGTCTTGTTTCAGAATTAATAAAGGTCAGTGCTTTTTGAAGATATGCTTTTTTAAGCGCATTTTCCCCCCTGCCCATAAAAAGGTAATGCTCCCAATACATCAAACTCGATACGGGTAAAGTTTAAATTCCGAAAGGCTTCTGCAAGATTTACTTCGGATTGGTTGAGGTTTATTATTTGCGCAATAAAATCTTCATAGGCACTTTGCATTTCTTTGTTTGTTACTTGTGAAGGTTCAGATAATAAGCTGAACAACTTCGTTTTAGAAAAATCGTTCATAGGCATACTATTTAATGATAAATTAATTGATTCTTATGTCAAATCTAATGTGCTATGCAATTTATTTGCATGTACTTACAGCAATAGCTTTATGTCTATTTCCCATTGCATAACTAACTCCTGTCCTTCTCCTGTATGCCAGTCTTTTTCCAAATCAAAATGGCATTCTTTTCCCTTACCTTCCCTTTCGTGATGACAAAACCGACATTCAAGCGGTTGAAATCTGCTATTAAAAAGTTCGCATAAATTGTTTTTTAAAAAAGTACATCCATTTCCTGAAAATAACTGGAGGGCATAATAACTTTCATTTTCTTTAAATGCAGGAGACAACACTCCAAAATCGCGGTCAGGAGAAATTTCAAGCATCATCCTGTTGGCATAACCTGCCCGTAAAGCCTGCCGTGCTTCTTCAACCGTCCACCAGCCGGGACGTTTACAATAATTTACACATGTATTGCAGGAACAAGGTTTTGACGGAGGATATTTCCTTGCCAATAATTTATTTGAATGTCGGGACATAAGATTACTTGGAAATTTGCAAATGAACCATGTATTGAATATTCAACAAATCAGAGATTAAGCCAGTAATCCGGTTTCTTAAACTTAAATGCAGCCCCTGTATTTTGTAGGTGTAATAAGTATCAATTAATCTTATTCGTTTATCCCACGAAGTAATTTCATTTTTACTATTGATTCCCCATTTAAAGAAGGCATTGGTGTCAAGTCCTGATTTTAGGATTACATCATTTGCTATTTTAACACCCTTGGGCGATGTCACGTCAAAAAATAGTTCTGAGCCATTAAATTTATCTGCCAATTCAATCATGAAATCCTTTATCTCAGCCTCTTCAAAATATACGAATACGCCGGCTGCGATAAATAAAATTCTGGTATTTATCGGTATTTCGTCAAACCATCCGGTATCAAGAAAAGAGGCAGAAATGAACTTATGCTTCTTTGTTTCTTTTAAAAACTTTTTCTTTAAATCAATAACATCAGGAAGGTCGAGGTCATACCACATAATTGATTTGTTGCCAATTCTTTCATAAGTAGTATCCAATCCGCAACCGATATTTACAATGGTTCCGTTGGGATTATTTTGAATAAAATTTTTGATTATAACGTCAAATCTTTTACAGCGGGCAATCCATGAAATTTGGTTTATCTTTTCCAGGTTTTTTGACATTTGAGAAAAATCAAAATCAACAGAATCAATTATTTCAATGGCGGTATAATCAGTTAAAACCGGATTGTTCTTTTTGGTTTCAACAGCCCTGGCCCACACCGGCATAAACAGTGTTTTTTGCGTATCACCCAGTTCAACTTTAATTTTTGTTTCCACGGTTTCTATCTTGATTATTCATTAATTTTGGATTATAAATTTATTTTACTGTTACCGGACTGGAAATAGTGAAGAATCATCATTTTTGTGGCTACTGATATAAAACAACTGGAAATAAAGCATAAATTAAATTCGGAATCGTATAAATCTGATGTAACCATTGAGGATTATAAAAAATTTGCGCTCCTAAGGAAGTGTTTAAAAGGTTTTTGTAAGTTCAAAAAAATGAATTTTTCTCGACCAATGCTTTTATTATAATGTATATGAAACGTTACCAATAATAATAAAAAGCTTCATTTATGTTTAGGATATAAAATCTAATTAGGATGTTGTTAAATGTAGTTTTAATCGATTTGACCTGTAGGACACTGTTTCACAAAGTGTGTAATTAAAAAATACCGAGGGTTTAGCTATTTATAGCTGGACCCTTTTTTCAAATATGACTAAGAACTGATTCAGGATGATGCCCCAGTTTTGGATTGGCATCGACCATTTTTTAGTTGCTTCTCTTGTTGCTAAATATACGGATTTCATTACAGCCTAATCTGAAGGAAATGAAAGTTTGTTTTTCGTAGCACTATTTTAGGACTAGACAGCTAATAATATGCCCAAAGAAGAAATGGTACTTAATATTTCATTTGTATTATACTTTTCAGCAAATATTCATCATACTTGCTATTGGTTTTAAATTTTCCAATATCAATTAGAGGTTTATTTTTTCCATGAAAGTCACTTCCACAAGTCATTAAAACGGATTTTTGTATGGCCAATTCTGCGAAGTATTCAATTTGAGTATTATTATGATAGTTGTTAAATACTTCAAGTCCTTCAGCTCCATTCTTAATTAACTCAATCACCAATTCTTCTTTCCCTTTAAAGTTCATACCCGGATGTGCAATAATAGGAATGCCACCGTTGCTTTTTATCAAATTAACAGCATCCTGGAAATCCATATAGTCTATTTTGACATAAGCAGCTTTCCCTTGTGCAAAGAAATCATGGTAGAAATTTATATACGGCATATCCCTTCTTTCTCCCCCAGGCAAATAAGGCGAAAGTTTGGGATTTGAATGATAGACTTTGTTAGTTAGAAGAACTTCTGCTATTAATTCTCCACATGGTAGCTGTCCATTCGCTTTCTTCAAAACCTCACTTTCATCAACGTTAATCCCTATCTTATCTAAGTTTTGAATCATTTCAGTAAATGAACCCATCACTTTTTTGTGAATAGATTTATCTAATTCTATAAAATCATTGCTATGCCAATCAATGTTATAACCTAATAAATGAAGGTCTGTTCCCTTAAATGAACAGTCAACTTCGATACCTGGTATTAAATCAACGCCTACATTTAAACAAAGCGGTATAGCTTCATTTATCGCTGAAATCGAATTATGGTCAGTTATAGCAAAGGTGGTTATCTGATTATTTATGCATTTTTTAATAAGCTCCTGAACTTCAGGTTCTCCATCATTACTCCATATAGAATGTATATGTAGATCTGTTTTATTCATTTAATTTGCTTATTGATAGCTTTGTTAATCTTGACAGATAATAAACCAAGGGCACAAAATAAGATATTATTTTGTGATGGAGTAAAAATTTGATTGTTCCAACAAAGGAAAACTATCTATCTAAAACCTTCCTTCCCAATATCATTTGCTCTCCAAATTATATTTCATTTTTGTCTTTAACTTTGGACCAAGTCCCGGTGTCTTTTGATTCTTCTGAAGCTAATCCTATTAAATGCAAGTTAGCTACAATATTAGCGTTCGCATAACTTGGAATACCCGTTTCGACGGCATCTAAAAAGGATGATATAGATTCATGCATTCCTGGCCAATCTGCATAAGGCTGTATTGCAGGTAAAAATTGAACATCCCAGGCAGGTTTATTTTTCGTTCTTATTTTTAATTCTCCAGTTAAAATATTAACTTGAATATCCCCGTTATCTCCAACGACATCAATTTTGATTGACAATTTTTCTGCACTATCAATATTTACTTTGAGTTCTCCCCAAATTCCATTATAATCAAAAAATCCGGTACTCTGACTTTGACGCCGTCCTTTGGTGCCATAACCATCCATCATAAGAACACGTTTAGGGCTTGAATCAAGTAAAACATTTAGAACATGAGTATACCAAACAGATAATCTACCTATATTATTTATGTCTTGATTAGGGTCAGCTCCCCAATTGGACTGCAATCGTATACTTGCGGTTTGGACATGGCCGATAATTTGACTTTTTATGAGTTCAGAAGCTTTGATAACAGCAGGAATAAGTGCCAGTTCCAGATCTGCATGCGTGATTTGCTGAGCAGCGAGCAATCTTTTGATTATTATCGGAATTAATTCCCTTCTATGAGCAATTGGTGGCTCATAAAATAGTGCTTTTCCTGAATTCAATGCTGTTGTTATCGCCTCAGCATGAACTGAATCTGGAACTGCAATCATTACCGCTTCTATGTTTGGTGATGCCAATAAATCTTCATAGTTTTTATATACATCAATACTATTTTCAAAATCACTCTTAACCAAATTTATCGTAGTATCAGTTCTGGCGGAAATTCCTACAATCTCCGCTCTTTTATCATGTCTCAAACTTGGGATATATGCATTTTTAACCCAAGAGCCATAACCTATAATACCTATTCTAATTTGTGCCATTTTTATTCTATTTCAGGATATGTGTTAAATCTAAAATCGTATTTTATAAATCTTACTAACGTTAAATTTCATTCTTATTTAGAATCTCATCTTTGTGCTTTAATTACAGGAATACGAAGCACGTAACAATAAAGTCTTATTTAGCGGATAATTGACTATCATATCAGCTAATCTAATTTATCATATTATCTGAAACTTAATCAAAATCAACAGAATCAATTATTTCAATAGCGGTATAATCAGTTAAAACCGGATTGTTTTTTTTGGTTTCAACAGTCCTGACCCATACCGGCATGAATAGTATTTTTTGCGTATCACCCAGTTCTACTTTAATTTTTGTTTCCACGATTTCTATCTTGATTATTCATTAATTTTGGATTATAAATTTATTTTACTGTTACCGGACTGGAAATAGTGAAAAATCATCATTTTTATGGCTACTGATATAAAACAACTGGAAATAAGGCACAAATTAAACTCGGAATCTCATAAATGTGATGTAACCTGTGAGGATTATAAAAAATTTGAGCCCAAAAAAGAAATACTGAAAAGGTTATCGGAGATTGGAAATTCTACATTTACAATTTTTGATATGGACAAAAATAATTATCTGCTGAAAAGTTCAGGGTTCAAAAAAATGCTGGGATATACCAGCGAGGAAGATATTGAAAACGATGATATGGAACTTTTTCACCAAATAATCCACCCGGACGATTTACCGTTTGTGCTCAAAACTGAAAATGAGGCTTTCCTTTTTTTTAAGAATCTTCCGCCTCATGAAAAAAAGGACTATAAGCTTGTGTATGATTTCAGGGTGAAGAGTACAGCCGGGGTATACATGCGGTTCATCCACCAGTTTGTTGTTTTAGAACAGGATAAATTCGGAAAGTCTTGGCTGGTACTTATAGTCACTGATTTAATTTCAGAAAGGGCTACCAACAGCAAACCGCAAAGAAGAATGATTAATATCAAAACAGGGAAACTCCATTTGTTCAACAATGACGATGATTTTAATTCAGACACTTTGCTTACAAAAAGGGAAATTGAAGTTTTGGGGTTAATAGCCCAGGGATTAGACAGTCAGCATATTTCAGAAAAACTGTTTATCAGTGTTAATACCGTAAATAATCATCGACAAAATATTTTACGTAAAACCAGGACGGAGAATACTACCCAAGCATTGCTTTACGCTAAATGGGTTGGGATAATATGATTTGTTATAGTGAGAACAATGCTTACCTGTAGCAATCGGTTATGGTAAAATTTTTATTTGCCCCTATTTTTTATTTCAGCAATTTGAGCCTTCTTGCTTATCGTGTCGAGCCACACTCTACGTATGATGGCACTTCCGGGATAAATGACCCGCCAATAACGACTGAAAGTCCGGCTATCTTTATGGCATATTCCTTGAACGCGGGTTTCAGTTGTTAAGAGTGTTTCCTCCTCATTCTCACGGATAAACTTAAAATTTATTGCCACCTTCACATAGCCGGGGCTTTTAAACGACATAAATTGTTCGAGAGTGAAAATTTCAGGTGGTGCGGGTTTATCCGGTTGGTTTGTAATCATTGATGATTTAATAATCATTACTGATATATATTCAGTTGGGTCAACCACGAAAAAATTGAAATCGGGCGTTGAAAAGTTCCCCGTACCTGCCTGGCTTTTAGCAGCCGTGTCACTCATATCTTTTCCATCAGAAATACCCCTGATTTTCATCAGAAGATGCACAACAGGAATGTCTTGTACTCCTGTAACCTGCAAGGTTTGTTTTACTTTTTCGGGCGATGCTTTTATCCGTACTTCGTGAAATTCGTTAAAAGAATAATCGGGCAATAAATCATCTATTTTTTGTTTGCTTTGCGAATGATGTTCTTTTACCGGCCAAAAAAATGATATAAAAGAAATTGCTGAGCCACTAAGTAAAACAAAAGCCCCAATAGTACGATTAAATACAAACAAAAAAGCCAATGGTTGAACAAGTGAAATCAATCCGACAACTATAAGGATTATCCCTATCCAGAAAAAATAAGACGGAGCATAAAAGTGTGCATAATGTGTCAGGCGAAACATAATCATTAGTGCAATTATTATGCAAGCCAATTCCGGTATTAATAATTGAATGTCCATAAATTTGGTATTTATATTTGTAAAGTTTTATGCTTAATAATAAGAGTTAGTTATAGTAGCCTTTAAAATGCAAATTACCGCTTTGCTTTAAAGTTATAATATTCATCTTCAATGGGTTTTGTTAATTAAGTCCAACTAACTCAGAGAAAACTATCAGATAAGTTCATTTTGTACTGAACTTATTTTACCTTTGAACAAAGATAAAATTTTTCAGATTACGATGAATGAATATATTGAAACTGTAGGATTGTTTTATGAACGCTTCGGATTATCAAGAATGTCAGGACGGATTCTTGGCTATCTTATGTCATCTCCCGAGGAATCAGTAAGCTTTGAGGATATAAGGGCACGGTTGCATGCAAGTAAAGGTTCTATTAGCGGCAATATTAACTTTCTTCTTGCCCAGAAAATTATAAATCGCACGATGAAACCGGGAGACCGTAAAACGTATTATTGCTTTTCTGCCAAATCAGTTTACCAGGTGTTTGACCAAAAAGTACAATCAATAACAGAGATGAAAAAATTGCTGATACGGGCTAATGAAATCAACAATAATCCATTACTCAATAAGCATGCGCAAATCAGTGAAACTGTTGATTTTTACAACTTTTTGGAAAAGGAACTTCCTAAGCTAAAAGAAAAGTGGGAGCAACATAAAAAAACTGAAGATGAAAGATAAGATAAAAATTGTTGCGATACAGGTAAATCAGAATCTTGCCAGCAGGGATACCTTATTTTTAAAGACAGGTAACTTAATAAAAGAAGCGGTCAAAGCAGGTGCTGAGCTTATTGTTCTTCCCGAACTGTTTTCAACCGGCTACATCCCGAATTACAATTTGTGGAAAAGAATACTGGTTGAAGGCAAACACGGGCTAAATTGGCTTAAGACCACTTCAAAAGAGTACGGAGTATATATTGGTATGGGGCATGTGGAAATGATTAATGGAGAGGTTTTTAATACCTATGTTTTGTCAAGTCCTCAAGGGGAAATAGAAGGTCGAGGTATCAAAGAAAACGGAGAAGCTTATATTTTTAAAAGAGGAAGCGGGAATCATTTGATTCATTCCGGGCTCGGGTTGATTAGTGTCGGTATATGTGCCGATAATCATTCCTGTAATATTATTGCTCAAATTCAGGACGAAAAACCTGTTTTACATCTGATGCCCCATGCCTGGGCAACACCCTTAGGAACTAATAAAATGATAAAAGAGTCTGACTTTGAAAGAATCAGAAAAGACCTGAATGAGTTTCCTGTTACCATTGCAAAAGCTTTGGGAGTACCGTCAGTTTTTGTCAATCAACTAGGCGATATGCCTCAAATGAAAGGAATATTGGGCAGGTTAATGTCGCCAAAAAAATTTAAACTTCAAGGTCATTCTAAAATCATTGATAGTAATGGTAACATCCTTGCAGAAATGAAAAATGAAGAGGGATTTATTTTAGCAGAAGTAGAATTAAAAACTGCTACTCGAAAAAATAAAATCCCAAATTATAATGGATGGACACATGAGGGTTCGAAACTGCTTCGTAAAATCATTATTCCGTTGGATTTATTTTTTGGAAAAAGAAAATACGAAAGGAAGATTGTGGTTTTTAGAAAGGAATTGACGGACAAATATTAGCTATGCCCGTTATTCGTGTTTGGGGAACACTGGCTGATTTGTAAATTGGGGTAAATTTGAGCCTGTTTTTTAATTATTCGTGTATTTTTAGGAAATTTTTATAAGATTTATTGGTTATATTATAACTGACTAAAATAATTCCAAGTTTATGATTATTGAAAAAGAAATAATAATGGACAGTGGTGAAATAAATAAATTAGCAAAAAACTATAATACTTTAGATTATTCTACAAAACTTGTTAAATCTTTAAAGGTTATATTCCCAACAGAAGATCTTGAGCATTTTCCAAAATATGATCTTCATCAATTGTTTAATGACATACTTCTTCAGTATTACAACGGTGAGGAAATTATTAAGTATTTGTTATTTAGACAATACATAGATAAGAAGAATATAATTGCCGCTTTCGAGGCTAAAGCAAATAACAGCAGAGTTGATTTCTTAACAATAAATGGTTACACAACTAGTTTTGAAATTAAATCTGAACTTGATAACTTATCTAAGTTAAGTAAGCAGATGGCTGATTACATGCTTGCATTTGAATACAATTACTTAGTAGTTGATGAAAGACACGTTGAGAAAGCTCTAGATTTATTACCAGATTGCTATGGATTATGGATATATAAAAATGGTAAGTATAAAAAACTGAAGAAAGCGTTAATTAATGAAAGGATTGATCCCAAAGTTCAACTAAATATTTTAACAAAAAAAGAGTTGATCGAGAAATTCCCTAAAACAAATGGAGACATTCGTATTATTCTGAGTTCTTACAACAACCAGCAGATTAATAGAAAATTCAAAATCGCATTAAAAACGAGATATAGAACCCGATGGCAGTTTTTGATCGATAATTATGACCATATCTTTCCAATAGATGTGCAGTTTTTTTTCAATACAAATATACAACCACATCATATTTACAATCAGTAAGTTCAACTTCAATCAAAATCTCCATTTGATATCTTGCATCGTAAACAATGTAGATAGTGTTCCATACTAATTCTTTTAAATTTTGGAGCACTTTTTCCTGATTCTCCCAAAGGTGGTCCTAATTCAATATTCTTAATTATTTGCCATCCCATATTTGTATCTCCCAAAAAATCCAAGATGTGTAAATTCATCCTTTTTGACGCTTCTGAATTTATGACTGCTGGTACAATTGTAGTTTCAAATTCTACTAATTTTGGTTTTATCATACCTTTTTTATGTGACCCATACTTATATCTAAAACCATAAAAATCATTTGTTACTGCATCATAATAAATAAAACCTGGACTTATAACGCCACCTTCGCTTAAATTGTCCTTTCTTATTCCAACGTAATCAGAAAAGCTATCCCCGCCAAATGCTTTATAAGCTTTAATCAAGCTGTTGTCAATAGTTGGCACGACCTTCCCATGAACTAATTCTGAAAGTTTAATGTCATTTGGAAATGGATTACGGTGTACAATTATATTGCAATTTAAGTTCTTCAATTGATCAACAATATCCATGACATCTCCATCATCAGGATCAAGTTCCATTTCACGCCAATCCATTATGATATAATCTTTTTTTCGAAGCACTTTTTTAATTTGGGCAATATCTCTTGGAAAAGTGTTAAAAAAAGTACGATAAGCCATCGTTCTAAAAGTTTTGCGCAAATCATTTTCTTGCAAAATGATTGAACTGCGCTCTCCCGTCACTTCAGAATACGTAGAAATTACAGGAATTACTTTAGAAGAAACAGGTATAAGTTTTTTAATATATTCCGTTCGTTTCTCTCTATTATTAATAACCTGCCTCAAAAAAAGAATGGTTTTCTCATTCATTCCTCGTACCGGTTTCAGATGTACCGGTAGATCCACAAACACTTGTTCCGCTTTTATGCTTCTAATTAGAGGTACATATACATCTTCAAAACTTTTTTCTTTCTTTAGGTTAAAGAACCCATTTGGTCTCTTTTTTGGCGCAGAGTACACTCTGTCTAATTCTTTTGTGATCTCGATACAGGGGTAAATTCTATTTCCGAAATCAAATGACTTCAGAACTTTATTTTCTTCTTGCCGAACTCTGAAAATTGGCATGTATTTTAATTGACCATCCATAATATCAGGTTTAATTACTATTTCCTTCCTTTATTAATATAATCATCCAACACCACCTTTAACTTTAAAGATGTTCCAAATGAATATGGAACGATTCCAAGATGCTGTAATCGTCCTAGTACAATAGCAGCATGTGTGTCATATTTACGTGCAATTTGTCTAATGTCTTTCTCTGTAATTCCTTTAAAAGGTAATTCAGTTGTAATATCATTTGGTAATAAAAACTTATTAGCATAATTATCAGCTTCTCGTTCTTTCTGAATATCGCTAATAGATTCTTTTACATCCTCTAAAAAAATATCTTTCTTACCATGTAGAATAATATGACCAGCTTCGTGAAAAAATGAAAACCAAAACTGATCGTTTGTTTTATATCTATCTGTTAATTGAATTAGAGGATTTCCACCTATCCATCTAACGACACCGCTTGCAGGAGCTTTAGGTATGTTAGGAGTGTAAATAACTGCAACACCTGCTTTTGCACAATATTGCTGCAATAGTAATGCAAAATCTTCTGGATGTGGTCTTATCAATTCTTTGATATCCAAAAGGACTTCTTTAAATTTATCTTTATTATATGGTACAAGGTTTCTATTTCTAATTTCAATCTCACCTATGCGCAAAAATGCAGCTAACCCACCTAATGTATTCCCATGGGCATCACTCTTGCGAAATTGAGCTGAAAGATATTTGTCAACATATAAAGATTCCCATTGGTCAGGAGTAGCTACCCCATAAAACTTTAAACATTCAGCAACCATCTCTGTCCCTTTCTTCCTTGAATTAATATAGCCACAAGCTTTTAATTCTTTTATCGGTTGCATTTCTAGCCAATCGATTGACTTTTCCAGAGCTTCTTCCTGTTCTATTCTTGACAACTTTTCACGGTATAACATTTCTCTATTAAGCCAGAATTGCGCATCAATTCCTAAGACCTTTTCCAATTGAAAGGCAGTTGTTAATGTAATCGGTTCTTTCCCTGATATTATATCATTTATCTTGGAAGGAGTTTTTCCCATTCGCTCGGCAAGTTCAACCTGACTCATTTTAATATATTCAATGGTCTCTAGTATTGTATCTCCCGGCTTTGACAGGAATTCGCGTTTGTCTTCAAATTTGCTCATAACAATTTTTTAATGATAATCTACTATTTCAAGAATACATATATCAGTCACCAAGTGTGTGTCAACTGAGCCATCTTGGGTTTTGGGAATAGGATTATTTTGTATCTTAAAAATCAATCGATAATTACCTGAAACATCTACTGCCCATTCACCCTTTCTGCCTCCTGTTAATGGGTGACAATTTGCAGCTGGAATTTGCATTAATACTGCAAGATTAGGAGAAGCCTCAATATCATCTAACCTGCTTCCAATTCTTTTAGCATTTACTCCAAATGCTTTTTTGAGTTCTCCCATATTACCCAACTGCTTTTCTAACTTATTCTTAGCATATTCAATTTTCATGAAATTTAGTTTAATTACCGAAAAAGGGTAATTATCTTTACAAATATAATACTTTTTTTAATTGGACAAAAAAAGCAAACGGGTACAACCCTTTATTAAAGTTTATGATGAACTTTTTGGTGAAATTGAAAAGAAGCATTCAAATTCAATAGACAAAGCATTTGGGATAGTATGCCATATGAATCTAATAAGCTTTGTAAACTTCCTAAAAAATGAGAAAATATAAAAGTAAACTAACTGAGCTTTCTATTAGTTTTTTCTGCATTCATAAAGTTCAGTACTGCATTGTAGTCTTCCAGTATATGGTTCGATACTTGCCCCGTTGGGCCCACAGCAATAAACAAGGCACTTTCAGCGATGGAGGTGCCTTGTTGTTTCTAGGGTGGGTACAACATAGGTACAACAAATTCGATTCTCTATAATATTTTATAGCTCAATTCTATTCAACATTATTCTTAAAGATTGCTACAAGAGGCTGAACCAATCGTTCAATTAACTTCCTGTCGTTTGTAATAATCTCAACGACTCCTTGCATTTCCTGGATGAAAGGCAATTCCTTCCTATAATTGGTTACCAGACCATTTGATAATCGCACTTCCGCGGTATAATATCCTCCTCCTTCGATTGTTTTCACCGGAACTATGGAAATATTGGTTATCGTACTTTCCAGGAGGCCATATTCCATGTATGGGAAATTGTCGAGTTTAATATTTACCTTTTGCCCGATTTCTACCTTACCTGACCCCGAAACAGGAATAATCATTTTACCGACTATTTCTTGCTCCGTTTCCGGAACAATAGTAAAAATACTGTTACCAACCAGAACAGGTTGTTTTTCCGACCATAAATCAGTAAATGCTACTTTTCCATCAATGGGGGCTGTCAGTACAAAGGTTTGTTTCCATGTATCGAGCTGTGCCTTGAGGTTATCATGGCGTTCTTTCAAGTTCGACAGAAATCTGCTTTCCTGCTCATTTTTCTGGATGTCTAGTTCCAATATCTGCTGCTTTAATTGGTTAATCTGTATTCGCGTATTTGAGATTCCCGAGACCGAACTCCTGTAATTATATTTCTGCTTGTAAAAATTTGTTGGGACTGTTCATATTGCACTTCTGACAAGACCTTTCCCGCATATAAAGTAGAATCCCTTTTAAGTTGTTTTTCATTTAAATCAAGGTCCCTTTTCAATATACTGGTTTGTTCTTCAAGTTGAACCAGGTATCTTTTATAATCAACGACTTGCTGCGATAAGGACTCCATCTGCTGCCCCAAATGATTAAGCCGGACATAGTTTAAATATTCTTCCCACTGACTGACGAGTGAAGAATAATAGCTTTGACATTGACCAAGTGCTAATGTTTTGGGGAAACTAAAAGCTCTCAATCGATCTGTTGAACTAAAAGAAACACTTATGCTGTCCAATAGACTTTTTAGTATGACCATATCATCAAAAACAGCAGGGTTTTCTATAACCGCTACAGCTTGCCCTTTCTTCACATTCTTTCCATCGGTAACAAATAACAACTCCAATCGCCCACTACTTCTCGCTACAATGGGAATAGGCGGGTTTTGCGAAACAATAGTAATGTGACCAGAAATGATATCAGGATATTTATAGAAGAAGCTTCCCAGCAACAAGGAAAGTACGATTAACAGAATAACAGTTTATAGGCTCGTTTCAAAAGCTGACAAGGGTTCGCTACGCCAGCCTCAAAAAAACTTTTTCACAAAAAACCTGTGAATCATTTGTGTAACAACTTCAACATCAATTTTAATATTCCTGAAAAGCATATTGACTAATAAACCGTCCACCAGGCTATAAAACAGCCATGCATCCGTTTCAGGATTTTTCGAGCCGACCGATTTAAAATAATTTTCTGCAAGTTGCAAATAAGGTCTGTTAATTTGACTTTGAAAAGTACTAAAATACTTTGAAGCCAAAGTTGAATTTAAAGCGGTTACATAAACAATCTTCCAGTAAGCCATATAATAGCAGCACACATCAATTGTACGATAAAGAACCTGTTCAATGGGATATATTTTATAGCTCCCCAAAATTCCAAACCTTTCTATATTTTGAGGAATGCCTTCATAAATGATAGTATCCAGAATAGATTCTTTGCTCGGAAAATAGTAGTATATAAGACCTTTAGCCACTTCAGACCTGCCGCATATCTCATTGATTGTAGTCTGTTCATAACCCTTTTTAGAGAACAACCTAAGAGAATGATTAAGAATGATCTCTCTTTTGGATGGCATTAATTTTTTTGTTAAAAATAAACATTTTTAATAAATTTACAGACTGGTCTGTCTAATTTTTTATTATGCATAATACAAAAGAAAATATTAAAAATGCAGCCCTTCAATTATTTCTAACCAAAGGGTATTCGGTAGGCATTAATGAAATTATCCAAAAGTCGGGGACATCAAAAGGGGCGTTTTACCATCATTTTAGAAGTAAGGAAAAACTCTTTCTGGAAACCGTCGACAAATTCTTTTTCGGATACCTGGATAAACTGGATTTTTGGGAAACACCTGAATTAACTTTAAGGGAAAAAGTAGTCTTACTTGCTAAAAATGCATATGCCCCGTTAAAAGCAATCCTCCTACTGGTCGTAAAACAGTTGAGTTTTTCTGCTAACGTACTTACCTTAGTGTTGAGCTCCGAGTGAAGGCCGGTTTTAGCAATGGTGTTTAAAAAACCCGGGCGCAATCAAGGTCAGAATGTAAAAAGTCAGTGATCCATTTTTTTACTGACTTGGGTTAGAGTTTAATGGTGCCCCCACCATAGGCGGGGATCCCGATCGGAATATTTTCAAAGTTTAAGAGTTACATTCCATGGAGCTTTTTACATTTTAAACATTTAATATATGGGAAAAAAGCAAATGAGTTTAGAAGTTGTCAATCCCAATGCTGCAGGGATTGATGTAGGAAGTAAAAGCCACTGGGTTGCCATAGGCCAGGATGCAGAAGACATTAGAGAATTTGGTGTTTATAGTGAAGACCATCGGGCTCTCTGTGGTTGGTTATCTGATAATGGAATTACTTCAATCGCCATGGAAAGTACCGGAACCTATTGGCAAACTTTATTTAGTGCCTTAACAGCCGCAGGTTTTGAAGTGATACTGGTTAATGGCAGACAAACCAAAAATGTGAAAGGAAAAAAGACAGATATTAAAGATTGCCAATGGATACAAAAACTACACTGCTTAGGATTACTGAGCCATAGTTTTCTTCCTGATAGTACCACTGAAATAATCAGGACTTATTCAAGGCACCGACAGAACCTGATAAAACAAACCGGACAAACAGTTTTAAAAGTTCAGAAATACCTTCGGTTAATGAATATGAGATTGGATGTTGTTGTCAACGATGTTGTTGGTTTGACAGGAACAAAAATCATAACCGCTTTTATTGCAGGAGAAACAAGTGGGAAAAACCTTGCACAGTTCCGTCATTACAATTGTCGAAAACCGGAAGAAGAGATCGCCAAAGCGCTACAGTACAACGGAAGGGCTGATTACTTGTTTGCTCTCAAGCAAGAATGGGAAACATATTTGCATATCCAAAAACAAATAGATGAGGTCGATGCACAAATAAAAAAACTACTCGAAGATATTATCGACAAAGACGACAATAAAAAGCAGCATGTTGCCAGCAAAAAATCCTATAAACGAAAAAATAAAAATACCATTAGAGGTACTGATATGAACCAAATCTCTTACAAGTATTTTGAAGGGGTCGATCTTATGGATATTGAAGGTGTTAATGATGCAACAATAATGGCGTTAATTAGTGAAATAGGAATGGAAGGAATAAAAAAATTTCCTTCAGGGAAACAATTTACAGCATGGCTCAGGTTGGCTCCTAATAACAAAATTAGCGGTGGAAAGGTATTGAGCCACCACATACCTAAAGGCAGGAGCAGATTGAAAATTGCCTTACGCAATGCCGCCAATGCAATTGGCAACCAAAAAGAAGGGCATCTTTCAGATTTCTTTAGAAGGATCAACTATAAAAAAGGACGACCAACTGCCATTAATGCAACTGCCAGAAAACTTGCAATTATAATTTGGAGCATGGTTGTAAAGGGGCAAAACTATAATCCTCCAACCCAATACATTTTTTTGGATGAAAAAAGAAGACTGGGTTTGGTGAAGAGATTAAAAAAACAAATCACTAAGTTTGAAATTCAACCCGAGCAACTCGGATTTTCAAATAGCTGATTATGTGCACTGTAAGCTTGATGTTAGTCGGAAGCCAAGCCAATATAATGCTAAATAACAAAACATAGATATTATGATATTGAAATATGGAATGAATCCCTACCAGGATTATGCAGAAATTATTGATAACACAAACTCCTTCGGATTATTAAATGGAAATCCAAGTGTTATTAATGTATTAGACGCTTTGAATTCCTGGCAATTAGTAAAAGAAATCAGTCAAACTTTAAACAAAGAATGCAGTACTTCATTTAAACATGTAACACCTTCAGGAGTTGCAGTATATGGAGAATTGAGTGATACTGAGAAGCAAGCTTACCTTATAAAAAAACCACTATCGAAGTTGGCAACAGCTTATGCTAAAGCAAGAGGAACAGATAGATTAGCTTCATTTGGAGATTTTATAGCTTTAAGTCATTGTGTTGATAAAGAAACTGCTCTTTTAATAAAATCTGAAGTTTCCGATGGAATAATTGCTCCCGAATATAGTGATGAAGCATTGGAGATTTTGCGCTCGAAGAAGAATGGGAATTATGTAATTTTTCAGATTGACAAAAACTTTGAACCAAAAGAAATTGAATCCCGAGAGATATTTGGAATAACGATTAAACAAAAGAGAAATAACTTAAAAATTAATGATGGACATTTTTCAAATATCGTAACTCAAAACAAAACGATTCCTACTGAAATTCTATCCGATTTAAAAATTGGCGTGCTCACATTAAAATATACTCAGTCAAATTCAATTTGTGTTGTTAATAATGGGCACGTAATAGGAATTGGTTCGGGACAACAATCAAGAATTTTGTGCTCGAATTTGGCATTAACAAAAGCAAATGTTTGGTTTCAAAAAAATAAACTTGATTATTCGTTTTTAAATCAATCGGATAACTACAAAAGGACTGAACTTGACCAAATAATTGAATTGGAAAGGCAAAAACAATATGGTGATAAAGTCTTATTAAATGAATTGCCCAATACTTGTCTGTTATCGGATGGATTCTTCCCTCAAAAAGACAATATAGAATTAGCTAACCAGTACGGAATAAAATATATTGCAACTCCTATGGGGTCGATAAGGGATAATGAAATAATAGAAACAGCTAACAAATATGGAATAACGATAGTAAATACAGGAATAAGGTTATTTCATCATTAAATAGGACAAAAATGGCCAGCGTACAACAAAACAATTAGCCTCTAATAAAGCGTTGCTTGCACACGCTTTGCATTGGAGGCTGTGTTGAACTAAACATGTCCTGCTTGCAACCACTTGCCGATTAGTTGTTTGGGTATAGTGTTTTCAATCCGTTTTTTGGGATTCCCCCGATGCGTATTTTTCGGGTTTCGGTGATGCGAAGTTTGGTTTTATGCAGAAGAAACCGGTATGCGCCGGAGTAAACCAGCAGGTTTAGCGATGTTTCTGAACAAGGCCTGCCTGTTTTAACACCGGTTCTTTGATTATGGACACAGCTTTCCCGTTTACGCCTTTGGCGCATCAATTTAAATCCCACACTTACAGGCATTATCACATTCCTGACAATACATTGACGGGCGGCGCGCGCTCTTTGGGATAGGTTTCCAGCAATTGCAGTTCTCCCCCGCAGTCGCGGCATTTTAGCAGGGACCGCGGGCCAAAACGCAAGGCCAATATCTGCGCCCGCGAAAGTGGTGTTGTCCGCAGCAGCCCTACCCCAAGTTTTTCCCGGATAGCCGAAAGGCTTTGCTTTTTGTTTCGTGAACTCAAAAACCCCAAATGACGGATCCGCCTGAAGTAAGGCGGGACGATGTGATCCCGAAAGCGTTTCAGGAACGCTACCCCGCAGATGGTCTCGGTTTTCTTTTGGTAACCGTTTTTGCGGTCGCACCAGCTAAAGGTAACCTGGCCCCCGGTTACATTCAATATCCGCGCATTGGAGATGGCCACCCGGTGGGTATACCGTCCCAGGTATTCCACCACACTTTCCGGTGAGCCAAAAGCCTGTTTGGCATACACCACCCAGGGCTTTTTGATCAAATCGGGCGGCACCTGCTTTTTGATCTTGCCCTGCCGCTTCAGCCTGCGCAGTTTCTTTGCAAAACGCGCACTGAACACGGCCGACATTTGCTTGACATCAAACAAAAAGTTGCCATCCTGTTTGCTGCTTTTCCACCTGCCGTTTTTATCTATGCCACCTGCCGGAACAATCAAATGCACATGCGGATGGAACCTGAGCTGCTGGTCCCAGGTGTGTAGAATCGCAATAGCCCCGGGCTGTGCGCCGAGCAGCTTGGGGTCGCGGGCAAACAGGCACAAGGTCTCCCACGATTTTTCGATCAGCAGGTTGTGCATCAGCTTGCGGTTGAACCGGAACAGTTCCAGCAGGTTATGCGGAACGGTGAACACCACATGAAAGTATTTTACCGGCAGCAGTTCCTGTTTGCGTGCTTCCACCCACAACTCCTTGTCGATGCCCTGGCAACGCGGGCAATGGCGGTTGCGGCAGCTATGCAGCACATAATGCACCGAGCCGCAACCATTGCACACCATGGCCGATCCTCCCAGTTCGGGGGTACGGCAAACAGACAAAGCCTGCAGCACCTTTAGCTGGTATTTTGAAATGCCTCTTTCTTTTAACAAGGTGGGTAAAAACTTGCGAACAACTGCCCCCAGGGTATTACCGGGAAGCATAACCGTAGAGCTTTTCCATTGGCGCAAACCCGGCCCTGGGGTTCGAGCGGGCGATATGCAAATACATCATGGTGGTGGCGATATCGGCATGCCCCAGCTGGTTTTTTACGCTTACAATATCCAGCCCCATCTCCAGCAGGTGCGTGGCATAGCTGTGCCGCAGGGTATGGATACAAACTTCCTTTTGGATACCTGTCTTTTGGATACATGAACGAAAAGCATGGCGGATACCTTCGCGGCTGATTTGACTTCCGCGGACCTTCCCGTTGAAAAGCCAAGCCTGCGGGTTCGAGGTTGAAAGGTATTCTTTCAGCCCTTTGAGCGTGAGTGGCGAAACGGGGATGTAACGGTCTTTTTTGTGCTTGCTTTGGCGCACGTGTACCCGTTTTCGGTCAAAATCAATATCGGTTATTTTCAGGTTGATAACCTCGGAAATCCGAAGGCCGCAATCGTAGGCAACGGCAAACAAGGCCCGGTGCTTTAACAGTTTGGGCGTTTTCAGGATAAGCTTGATCTCGGCCTGGGAAAACACCCCAGGCAACGCTTTACTGCCGGAAACCGGGGGCAGAGCCAGGTAGAGCTTCTCGTTTTTGAACATCGAAAACAGCGTGCGCAGCCCGTACACCAGGTGCTTGAACGAACTCATGCTGGGCTTTTCGTTTTGCCGGATATGGAAAAGGTATTCTTCCATCTGGTCAATCGACAGCTCCAAAGGTGAACATTCGAAGTGAAGCACCATTTTGGATACTTGCATCAGGTAATTACGCGTGCACGACTCGGATTTGCCGGCAATGGTGTACTTGCGAAGGAACTTTTCGCTGATGGTTTTAAACTCGGGAACAGCCTCGCAGGCCTGCTCCATGTAAGATTTTCTGCTCATAATAAATTTGTTTAAAATTAATGAGCAGCAAAATCAACAGATCTCACCAACTATTCCTATTTTAGGTGGAAAATAAGCTCCCGCATAGCGGGTTTAGTTCAACATGCTGTATAGAAGATGAAGGGGTTTCAGAAATGAGATGAACCTTCGTTGGCGACTTGAAGGAGTAGCCAACAAACCGCCTTACGGTGCTGTGGGCAAAAATCCATGGTGTTGAACGGACAAGGAAAAGGTTCATTAAATGAGTCAGGTATGAATAACGGAGATGAACAAAAGTGAACCACTGAAGAAGTATTGAGATAGCAACCCGTTGTCAAAACTATTGTCATTCCGGTGATGATAGGACAAAGTTTAGCAGTTACCTGTTTACTGGCTAGGCGACAACCGATATTAAGGTGGCATGAACGTTATTCGGGCTTATATACGGAACAGGAGAATGCTGGGTATTGATGCCAGTCTGTCAGAAAAGGCTACCGCCAATGGATTCGCCGGCAGACAAAGGGAAAATGCACAAGCTGAGAACCAGTGAGGCAGAAAGTACCAATGCGATACCCAGTTGCGGACCAAGCCGTAGTAGTGATGAAGTCTTTGTAATGAAGATGGAGCGAAGGGCCTGGGTCATTCACGTTTTCAAATTTTAACAATCCCGGTAAAATGGGAAAAGACTAAAATAGACAAAACACAATTAGGATTAAAACCATTTCCGGTAACCATGCAAATAGTTGCCAATGCGCACCGAAAAGTGAAGGCCAAGGGTAAAGCTTACGGGGTGGATGAAGTGAGTATGAAGGATTTTGAGCAGAATCTAATGGGCAACCTATACAAAATATGGACCCGGTTGTCATCAGGCACCTATTTTCCACCAGCGGTACGAGAAGTAGAAATCCCCAAGAAAGATGGGAAAATGAGAAAACTCGGTATCCCAACAGTAGGAGACAGGATTGCACAAACAGTGGTAAAGGATCAGATCACATGGAAACCTCGGTTGACAAGCTGTTCTACGACGGTTCTTATGGATACCGGCCTCTTAAAAGTGCCCACCAGGCACTCACAAAGGCACGGATCAACATAAGGAGGCACGATTGGGTAATAGATATGGACATCAAAAGCTTCTTTGATAATATTGACCACGAACTCATACTAAAAGCGTTGGACAAAGCAGTAGAAGAGAAATGGGTGAAAATGTACTGCAAGCGCTGGCTCGAAATGCCGGTTCAAGAGTTAGATGGGACACTAGTTTCCAAAGATGGACGGGGCACGCCACAGGGTGGGGTCATTAGCCCATTACTGGCAAACCTGTTCCTGCACTATGCTTTTGAATGTGGATTACAAAGAAATACCCGGGAATAAGCTTTGAGCGCTACGCCGACGACATCATCGTGCACTGCCACACGCAATCAGAAGCAGAAGAAATACTTCTGCAAATAAACCAGCGGATGGATCAGTGTAAGTTGGAACTTCACCCGTTGAAAACAAAAATTGTTTATTGCAAAGACCATAAACGAAAAGAGCCGTACAAACAAGTTCAGTTCGACTTTTTAGGTTTTAGTTTTCAACCCTGCCCGACCAAAGATTGGAGAAATGGGCAAATCCACAACGACTTCGATTTGGCAATAAGCTCACCCTCACCCTCACAAAAGAAAATTACGGAAGAGTTCACAAGAATGAAAATACACCGGGACAGCACCAGCAGCATTGAAGAAATAGCCGACAGGCTCTGTTCAAAGCTGGAGGGCTGGATCAATTATTACGGCAAATTCAGGAAGTGGGATTTTCTTCGTGTATTCCGAAGGCTGACATACCGGTTGATGCAATGGGTACAAAACAAGTACAAGTTCAGGAGCATTAAGGAAGGGTATAATTGGTTAAGAAATTACCAGAAAGTCCACCCTAACCTGTTTGCACACTGGCGATATGGTTTTAAGCAATGATTGGAATGACAAGAGCCGTATGAACCGAGAGGTTCACGTACGGTTCTGTGAGAGGCTTAGGCTGAAATGTTTTTGCCTACTTGACTTTGCCATCCGGTCCTTGTTAACGCCGGATTTCTATCCGCATGGGAAAGGGGAGGTTCACTGGTTTTATAGGAGGCCGTCCCTCCCTTATGCGGGAGAACATCTCTCCCTTATGAAGGAACGTTTCACTACCCTTGTATGGTGAATGCCTCGCTATTCTAATTGGAGACAGGCATATCAAGGGAAATGTATTCACAAGAGCCAATGAATTTAGTCATGGTGGGTTTATACATGATTTAACTATGCCAGGCTATTGGGTAGGAATTTTGATCGACTCCACCGGCAATTTATCCGGATTAGCAGTACCCAAACTGGGTCAGGGAGGGAGAGCCGTTCGTTATTAGTCAACATCAGTAAAGAACTTATTTTAATCATTTCTACCATAATATCAAAAAAAGCGACATACTTATCGGTAACGATGGCAATGATAACCGTCTGTGACGACCAGTGCGAAACAATTAAACGTTGTTCATAACGCCTTAATACACTTTTTCCTTGTTGGGTCGAAGAATATCTCGTATCTTCATTCCGGATTTTTTTTCTCATAATGAATTATTGTAAGCGTGTAACAACTCAAACTTCCTTATGGAAGATTGCTCGTTGTGGCTAATTAAAAAAAAGCATCGTGCTGAAATATTATGACAAAAAGACATCAAAACGAATAATTAGAATTTTATTGTTCCTGGGAACAATAATTTCCTTGTATTTTGTTCCGTGGCCTATTGTAAAAGCTTGGATAATGCCACTTCCAAACACCGTTCAGGAGCAAGTTGATAAAGCAACTGATTACGGATTTGACGGCATAATTGTTTACGTAGATAAAAAAGGTAACAATCCGGAATTTTACACTTCGGGTTACAAAAACAGAGAAAACAAAATCCCAGCCGACCCTGATTCCCTATTTAAAATTGCTAGCGTTAGTAAACTATATACTGCTGTTGCTATCACCAAATTGGTAAATGATGGACATCTGTCTTTAGACAATACGCTTGCAGATTATTTTCCTGAATTCGTTGGACGAATGGAAAGTGCGGATAAAATTACTGTGAGAATGATGGTTCAACACCGCAGTGGAATTCCGAATTATACCGACACCAAAAATTATTGGGTTCATTCAAAACAAAACGACAAAGAACGACTTGATTTGATCCTCGATTTACCAGCCAACTTTGAACCCAATATGGATTTTGAATATAGCAATACAAATTACTTATTACTCTCTCAGAGCCAACGCATGACTTTTGAAAAAAATCAGTTTTTGAGTGGGGTTTGTTCACAGGTTATCAACATGAATCCGGGTTTAAATTGTGAAAACCAAATTTTTTTGAATGTTTGTTGATATGTCCATCTTTGAATGTCAATAACTTGTCCTTCCCGTGGTACTGCATTCAGCCAGTAGTTTCCCAGTTTTGGTGGAAAACAAGATACTATGGAAACATCATTGCACAAACACTTTTCAGGATTGAACGATCCAAGAATAAAACGAAACAAGAAGCACCTGTTGTTGGATATTGTTATCCTGGCCATCATTGCAGTCTTATGTGGGGCGGAGTCGTGGGACTCGATCGAGTTGTTCGGGAAAACCAAGGTCGATTTTTTAAAAACCTTCCTGAAACTACCCAATGGCATCCCCTCACACGATACGATCAACCGGGTTTTTTCGATGCTCAATCCCAAAAAATTTGAGAAGCTGTTTGCCCAATGGGCCGCTTCGCTGAAGGATAAAGATATTGATCTGGAGTTGATTGCCATTGACGGGAAAACGGCAAGGGGATCAAAAGACACTTTTCACGGCCAGTCTCCGGTCCACTTGGTCAATGCCTGGGCCGGCTACAACGGGCTGGTGCTTGGACAATGCAAATCGGAGGGGAAATCCAACGAAATCACCACCATCCCTTTATTGCTGGAGATTCTGGATATCAAAGGCTGCATTGTAACCATTGACGCTATGGGCACACAAACCAAAATAGCAGAAGGCATTGTGAAGGGAGAAGGCGACTACGTGCTGGCCTTAAAAGGGAACCAAAAAGAATTAAGGGAGGAAACCGAAAGCATTTTCCGGGTGCAGCAACCTGATTCAATTCACGAAGTGACCGAAAAAGGACATGGACGGATAGAAACACGCAAGTGTGAAGTGATCAACGACCTGGAGTTTTTGCACGGGAAGGAAAAATGGGAAGGACTGTCAAGTATTATAAAAATTACCACCCAACGGATTGTCCGTGACAAAACCGAACATGAGACCCGTTACTACATCAGTAGTTTGAATACCTCGGCTGATCGTTTTAACCAATATATCAGGATGCACTGGGGCGTGGAAAACTCATTGCACTGGACACTGGACATGACTTTTGGGGAGGACAGCCAAAGAAAGAGGGCCGGGATGGCAGCCCAAAACTTTGCCCTTGTCAACAAAATTGCCCTTAATATATTGAAAAAGAACGGTTCCAAGGGAAGCCTTAAATCAAAAAGGCTCAGGGCTGGCTGGGACAACAAGTTCCTGCTGAAATTAATCACAAATTAAATGCGTTGACCCTGACGGCGTAGACAAGGTCAACCACCGGTCATTAGCGACAAGCCTTGACTCACCCTGCCGCGGCAAGCCGCGACTTCTTTCCCTTGAAAAGCAACACTTCTTATACACAACTTGATGGGTATTGATCTTCACCTTAACTGGACTTTTCTCCAGGCATCAGAAGATGGGACTAACAAAAAAATTTAGACACTTAAGTCCTCCACTTCGCCTTAGACAAGAGCAGCACAGGCCGATCCCAATGGACATCGGGAGGCCCAAGCCGGCGTTGGGTTGTGGGTGGAAGAATGAAACTTTCTAGATTCTTGCATCCTTTTCATCAATGAAACGAGCATGTAAAAATCTCACACACAGGAGGATCATTATGAGCAAACTCTATGGCATACCTGATGAGATGAAAAAGGATGTGATAAAGTGCAGGTCCTTGGACAGGAAGAATTTTTCTTCGAAAAAGCCAACCTCAAACTACAAATTTATCCTTTTATTTTTCTTCCTGGTTTTTTTTCTTCTTTTTCGTCACAAAATAAATACCTGCACCCACCACAATTACGGCAACAACAATCAACACGGTAGTAGTTGAAGAGCTGCCCTGGCCTTCCTCGGCCTCGTAAAACACCGGATCCATGTCATCAATGGACAGGGTATCCTCCATTTCAAACAGATCCTCTTCCGGCTCCTGTGCTGCCACAGGGCTCAGTACTCCAACGGAAAGCATACCCAAAAACGCTAAAATCAATAATACTTGTTTCATCTTATTTCTCTTTTAAAAGTTACTATTCTTCTTTAATTAAATGTATTCAGATATTCCCAATACTTATCCACAATTTCGGGATGTGTTTCCTGGTATGTCTCGGCCAACGCCCGGATTGCTGGTTTGTATTTCGGATAAATCCGCAAGCAGGTTTTTAATAGTTCACGGGCTCGTTCAGGCTGGGTCTGTTCATAAATTCCGGCCAGCTCGACATAGGCACTGAAGAATTTAGGGTTCACCTCCAGCAAATGTTCGAAATAGTATTTGGCCACCACCACGTCGTTCTCCTGAAATGCCAGCTGCCCCATCAACTTCTGCGCCGGCTCGTAATTTGGATTCACACTTAACGCACTTTTAAGCGCCTCTTTGGCCTCTCCATCTTTACCCTGCAAACTTAAGCTTTTTCCCAATCGATAATAAATATGCTCGTCTTTTTTGTACTGAATCAATGCTTTCTTAAAGTTGTCTTCAGCTAAGGCATAGTCCTTATTCCAATAAGCTTCGAGTGCGAGCCAAGAGGCTTTTGTCTTTCGTTTTACCACTGCACATACAGGCACATGATCTACTTCAACCACATGAATGGTTCCCTCGGGCGGAAAATTCCCATTCGTTAATTGCCCCGGCTGAATGTAGCTGTTGCCGATAATCGCATAATCCCAGTCTTTGTCGCTCCGAAACTGGTATTGAAACTGTTCGAACTGAAGATTGGGATGATCGCGCAAATACCATTTTACCGGAAAATTACTGCCAACAACTACCCTTCCTTTTAAATTGTTTTCTTCCAGATAGCCGCTCAGCCATTCTGCGCCACTTCGCATGGTATGGTAATAATAATCGGTTTCATATTTCCCGTAAGCTCCGTTCAGTCCGCCTATCAACTGGTTATAATACAAATAATAATACGGATATGATTTAGCCATAAACCGAACCGGATGAATCAGTAAGCCGACAAAAACAACAACGACTGCCATTTTCACCCACTTCAACTTCGCTTGAAGCAAGAACTCATTAATTCCGATAGCGGCCAAAATAACCAAGCCGGGATAAACGAACTGAAAATGTCGCCACGCCCCGTAAAGATTAGCTTTCAGAAAGATGACATACAACACGGGAAATACTGTTGTCAGAATCAAGAAACCGTACGTTAACCGGTGCCTTTCGCGAATGACCGATTTCGAATAGAGGAGAAACAATGTCAAGCCGGCAAAAACAACCAATGGAATAGTAATCAGCATGTATTTGGGCAGATAGTGCCACGGCCTCAGGTCGGACCAAACAAACTGTCCATCAAAAATCTGGCGAATGGTTGTTGGAAAATCAGTCATGACCTGGTACGACTTCCACGGGTTGACGATCGGGTTTTGAAGTGCGTAGGGCCACAACAAAAGGCCAAGTAAATACCCTGCAGCCGAAAATACCAGCAATTTAATAAACGTACGCTGAACATCGGCCCATTCTATTTGCCTTCGGTCGAAGTACTCAACCACATAGAAGAGTACTCCGGCGAAGAGCAAATAAAAGGCTAATAAGATTCCTCCTGCCCTGATACTGACGGAAAAAGCAATACTCGCAATTAAAAGTGAAATCGAAATTGATGAGCTTGACTTAAATCTGGCATAGGTTAATTTCAGTGTATAAAACACACCGGCAATATAGGCCAGGGCAAAAGGAATGTCTTTTAAATTATTTTGTAGGTGCCCGAGAAAACGGGGCGAAACGGCAAAAAGAACAAGGGTGATGATTCCGGCACGGTAACCTTTGAGCCAGACGGCAAACCAGGCCGTAACCAAAATACACAACCAGCCAATAAAACTGCTAAACAAGTGGCGAAAACCATACACATCGTCAATGCCAAACCAATGAATCAGAATGGTGGCCATATTGTCGGGCGTTTGTCCGTAATATTGAAGATGCGTTTTGGGGGTGTTCAAGGCATCGCGGTCTTTACCGAAGGTGGCAAAGTACTCGAAAACCTCTTCGGAATGTAAATAATGAACCTCCTCGTCGCCCGAAATTCCGGCATCGCGGCTAATGAACAGCAAGCTCACCAACAGCAACGATGCGGAAGCGAAAAATAATATTTTCAGGCGGCGTTCACTCATTATTTTTCTTCTTCGGATTGGTAAATCTTTTTAATAAAATACAAAGGACGTTTTTGCGATTCTTTATAAATCCGGTAAACATACTCGCCCACAACACCCAGAAAAATCAACTGGATCGATCCCAGAAAATAGATGCTCAAAACGGTTGAGGACCATCCTGGCAAAGCAAAACCCGCGAACTTGGCTGCCAGCACATACATACCGGCCAGCATAAAAACGACTGTTCCTACCATGCCTAAGATCAGGCAAAGTCGGATAGGAAATTTGGAAAAGGAAAAAATCGCGTCGGCAGCCAGTACAAACAATTTTCCAAGGGTCATTTTAGGCTCTCCCTGCAAACGGTCTTCGCGCACATAATCAACGGCCCCTTGCTTAAAACCAACAAAACTGCGCAGGCCAGGCAAATAGCGTACCCGCTCCTCCATCGATAGAAGTGCTGTCAGCGCTTTTCGGTTCATCATTGAAAAGTTCCCGGCATTTTCCAGGTCTTCAATATTGGCTATTGTTTTAAACACGTAATGAAACACGCCGGTTAGCCAGTTTCTGGCTTTGTTTCCTTTGCGAGCCGACCGCGTGCCGTTGACAATGTCGTAATCCTCCTCCGTTAGCTTTTGGTGCATCTGCTTCAACAACTCCGGTGGATCCTGTAAATCGCCGTCCATCATGGCAACATAATCACCCGAAGCGTTCTCCAGACCCGCGGTAAAGGCGGCCTGGTGGCCAAAATTTTTGGAGAGTTGAATCACTTTTATTCGCTGGTCTTTCTGCTGGTACTTCACCAACCGGCTCAAGCTGGTATCAACACTTCCGTCATCAACCAGAATCAATTCAAAATCAGGTGCAATCTGCCCCAGTGCCTTGACTGTCCGCGGAACTAATTCGTCAATCAGTTCTTCTTCATTGAATATTGGAACCACCAGCGAGATCATATTTTATATCCTTTTAGGTTAAATGCTTCTCAAATGCCACCTGCTTTTGAAAGGGAAAGCCCAAAGGCTTCCCCAATCTTGGTTTATCGCGGTTTAGTTGGCTTGATTGTCTCCATCAAGCTTTATGCGGAGTTCCCGGCACAGGTACCGGAAATTCCATATCGACAGGTCCAAATTCAATTTCTTTGGGCCCTAAATCCATATCCGATTTAAAAATTTCATCCCAGGTCACTTTTTGTCCGGTATAAGCTGCGGTCCTTCCCATAATGGCTGTCAGTGTTGAATTAGCAGTCTGATCAGCTTCATTCACATACTGGCCCGTACGAATGGCATGTACCAGGTGCATATGTTCCTGCACGTAGGGGGGAATTTTCACTTTGTTCATCGGTTGTCCGTCTTCGCCAACCGGATACTCGAACCTCCACTTCACCGATCCATCCAGGTTCCAGATTGTATTTTGACAGTTCGTATAACCTTCCGTTCCCACCACCATTTCGCCGGTTCCATTGGCGCAATTGTCAATTTGCCGGCTCATGCTGTGTGAGCTCACCCCATTTCCATAGTCAAAATCGATGCTGAAAAAGTCATACTGATCACCGGTCAGGCGCCGTGCGCGGCCACCATAACCAATGGCGCTCTCAGGCGTGCGGCCAACAAACCAGTTCACAACATCAATGTTGTGCACATGCGTATCCAGAATATGATCGCCACACAACCAGCAGAAGTTATTCCAGTTCCGAACCATGTAAGTCATATCATCCCAGCCTTCTTCGCGTGTGCGAAACCAAACGTGGTTCTGGTTCCAGTAGGCTTTGGCCGAAGTGATTTGACCAATCGCACCATTGGCTACTTGCTTGTAAGTTTCAATATAATCTTCCTGATGGCGGCGCTGCGTGCCGGTCACTACGTTCATACCGATGGCCTGGGCCTTTTTCGCCGTAGCAATCACCGAGCGGATGCCAACCGGATCAACAGCCATGGGTTTCTCCAGGAAAGCATGCTTCTGTTGCTTCACCGCTTCTTTAAAATGCTCGGGGCGAAACTGAGGAGGTGTAGCCAGTAAAACCACATCAACCTCCTCCAGAGCCATTAATTTTTTGTAGGCATCGAACCCAACAAAGCAGTTCTCCTCCGGAATTGGCCGTTTGTAATCGGCGAACCTTTTCCGGCAGGCATCAATTTTATCCTGAAAAACATCGGCTAAAGCCACAATCTCCAAATCCGGTCCGGCACTAATAAAGTTGATGGCAGCTCCGGTTCCCCGGTTTCCAGCACCCACCAAACCTGCACGAAGCTTTTTGCCGGCTGGCGCAGCCTTCAGAATGGGCGGCAAGCCAAGAGCATCAGCTCCTTTTGAGTTTTTGCAGGACGAAAGAAATGCCCCTGCTCCAATCGCCCCAATCCCTGCCAATGCAGTTGTTGCTTCCAAAAACCGACGCCGATTAATATTTTTTGATTGTTTTGTCATTGCTCAACACTTATTTATATTACTCAATTGTTTCATCTACTTCACAAACCACGCGGAACCCAACTTCCACGACATCAGAGTACCACCAAATTGATTTTGGCATCTGAGGATCAGTCATCAGCCAAGCTTTGGTTTTGGTAAAATCACGAGCTGCCGAACGCACATCTTTGGCATCGCTGTTGAACGAGCCACCCCGAATCACATGCTCCCGACCTTTGGCAGGCCCCCTCGGGTTCACGACGAGCTCTTCCCCGGCGTAAGCCTGATAGCTATTGGGATCGTAATAATCAAGACAGAATTCAGCCACATTGCCCGGCAGATTTTTCAGGCCAAAATTATTGGCTTTCACTTCGTCCGGATATTTCGTCATTCCCCTGCTGTTCTGCTCGTAAGCAACATACGAATTAATAATGGTCGTATCAGGTGAGAATAGTTTCCTTAGAATTCCTTTGGACGAATAATCCTTCGGACTTCCCTCAAAGGGATAGGGTGTTTGGGCACCGGCACGAGAAGCATACTCCCACTCAGCCTCAGTAGGCAAACGATATTTCTTGCCGGTTTTTTGACTCAGCCAGCGGCAATACGTATTGGCAGCGTGCCAACTCATGGTAATGGCCGGGCGTTTTCCACGTCCCCAACCTTGGTCTGGCGCACCCCAGGGTGGCGTTGGTCCGGTTATGCCATCCACTTCCTCGTCAACATCAACCGCTTCCTTGCGCCCCTGCGACGAAGTAGCGTTAAAAAACGCCAGGTATTCTTCCCAGCTCACTTCCACTTTCCCCATCCAGAAGTTCGATACCTTGGCTTGAAAGACGGGTCCTTCATCTTCATCACGCAGCGGCTCATCTTTTGGGCTTCCCATTTGAAAAGTTCCGCCGGGAACAGCTACCATCTCAAACGACACACTGGTTCCAGGAACTTTCTCTGTAAAATCTTCAAATGACTCCACACTGGCGGGCTCTTCGTAGATCTCCACATCCTGTCTGGGTAACTGCCCAAAGCTTAAGTTGTGTTCGTGTTTTGCGTTCGGATCATGATGTCCAACATGGAGGTGGCAATTGATGCAGCGAAGTTCCTCGTTACTCGTCAGATAATAAAGGTGGGCATCATCCCCTTCAGGCGAAAGGGTCGTTGGGAACAAATTCTGATGACATTTCAAACAAGCGTCTTGGTAAACAAATTTCTTGGCATTCTCCAGCTTTCGCTTTTCTTCCCAGTTATAATCGGCACTATCTTTAAACAACATGCCGTACACATCTTTGAACCCATGCTTGGCTTTTGCAGCGACATGCCCGTGCCCTTTGGGCGGAAGATGACACTCGACACAATGGACAATGACTCCGGATTTGTTATTATAATGGGTGGAAAGCTTCCAGCTTTGCTCGGCATGAGGATGCACATGACACGACATGCAATAGTCGTCCGTTGAGGTGTACTCCATCGCTTTATTCCCCAAGCTAATTACCACCACGCAAGCTATTGCTCCAAGTAAAATGAAACCAGCATACAGCCGTTTTTCACTCAACTTTTTTCTCAACTTCAATTTCATATGATTAAAATTGTTTGTTTTCTACGGTATCATATGGAACTCGCACTTTAATCATTACCTTTTGTGTTTTGAATAAACATGCTCGTTTCATCCGGGATCCAATTATAGTTTTTATTCAAATTAGAATCCCGAATCTAGCTGACCCCAATTACCCACCTTTTAACTCCTGCTTATACATCGATTACTGCAGGGTTAATTAGGGGGTTAATTTTGTGTTCTACAGCATTTCTGTAAAATCATAAAACACTGACTAAGAGAGAAAGTTAAGATTAATTTAAAAAATTAACCCTCGATACAATCAACATTAGGATTTGAGCAAATCATCGAAGGTAAGTGCCAGTTTTTCGCCATACGATTCTTCATACAGCAGGGCATATTTCTCGTAGGTGTACTTGGCCGTATTCATATTATTCTGCAAAACCAAAGTCCGAAGTTTATAAGACAAGGCCTGGTCATTCACCGGGTCGGTTAGCAGAATCCGATCGGCCAGTTTCAAGATTAGCTCATAGTCGTTTTCAGGATCCAGAAGATGAATAAACTTCAACAAATTATCCACGATATTATTTCCAACATGCCCCTTGTAATCATCCAGCCAATCATGAGATTCATCCTTGAATACTTCTCCGGCACGGATAATCTTATAAAAATCAGGGTAAAAAATCGGATCCTTTTCCTTGTTTGCATCCAACAGATTCAGGCACTCTACATAGTCGCAATAAACCGTTTTCCCAAATCGGATTGTCCAGCAATCAACATTAAAAACGACTTCCACCTCATCCATTCGTTCCAGAATAATCCGCAACTTGCGTATGGTCACGCCACGACTGTTTTTTGCATTTTGATAACTCAAGTCGGGCCATAAAATACGCGACAATTCCTTGGTTGATATCCCCTTCCGGTGATGCTGCGAATAAACAAGAATGAGCAAAAACAACTGCTTGATCTTTGGCGTAAATTGTCCGGTAATATCCACTTCGTCCTTGTCAACCACCCGGAAATCGCCAAAAAGCTGGATGTAATTTTTAGTTGGATAATCACTTTGCCTGTCATCCAGCTCTTTTAGCTTTTCGACAGGAAGTAAGCGCTTGCGGCCTAAACGTGCCGGCAGTTTCAAATAAATCAACAATAGGAGAAGCAAGGCCAGAAAAATCACGCCCACTTTAGACAACAATGGATAACGTAAAAACAGGTTGCGACTTTGTGCCAAATCCATTAAGTCCCTACTCAAACTCCAGATCTCCTCCTCGCCCAAAGTACGCGACCAAATAACAAGGTCGTCAATTTCACCATTCATATACGCATTGGAACTATAACCCGCCATGCCAACGTAAATGCTTTCGCGTCCCTTGTAGGAAGGGTGTCCGAGCGAACGGCTGTCGAGTTTCCCATCTACAAAAATGGCCTGTTCGCCGGTTAGTTTGTTGTAGCGCCACACCAGGTGGTACCACTTTCCAGGTTCAATAATGGTTTTTCCCTCCAGATCGTTGGCATAAAAACCAAAATAGGGTTTCTGGTTTCGCAATACCAGATGGATAGATTGCTGATAGGAACTTCCTTTGGTCCCGATAATGCTAATATCGCGATCGTCCACGTTATAGTCGCGTATTTTCACCCAAGCCGAAACAGTAAAGTCGTGATCACGCAACTTCAAATCCTCAGCTTTGGGAAGTACAATATGGCTTTCTTTTCCGAAGACGGCAACCATATCTCGTTCGGAATCATCCTGATACTGCACCCCCACATCCTTTCCGTTAAACCCATTGTTACTGTAATCCATAGCGCCATTTTCAAAGGAGTAATAAGCTTCCAGATCTTGTGTGATCTCTAATGGAACAGCGACAAAATGCTGCAATTTGCTTTGTTCTGGTTCTTCAAAGACAACGGTTTCGGGCTTAAACTGGTATCCCGGACTTTTAGGTGTTAACACCAAAGTCTCACCCGGCCCAACCGGAAAGGAATATTTTCCGCTAGTCAGGCTATTGGTTCCCTCCCAGCTCACATAACTAAGTGTCTGTGCATTGAATGTCACGGTTCCTTTTACCGTTTGAAAGCTCCGAAGTTGGTAGAGTACCTCGATAATCCAAGGCTGGTAACGGTCGAGCATCATGAAATTGGGCGTTTTACCGGTACTTTTCCATACATTCTTTACATGCTCAATCAAATACGGATTTTGAGAGGTATTAAAAAAAGATTCTTCCGTAACGCCAGCTCGTCGGGGAACGTTATAATCATTATAAATCAGTAAATTATTTCTCGGATCACCTTTCAGAAACTCTCCAATAAAATCAGGTGCTTCCAAGATTGAAAAATACGGCTCCACAGCATAGTCCCAGACGTAGTGCAGCCAGTCCGGACTATTCCGATGTTCCTGCATCTTGAAGATGACCACCCGTTTACCTGTTTCAACCATATTCCTTAAGGTGGGCCACTCATCTTCACTTTCATTAATATAGAGGTAGGGCTGAATGCCGGACTGTTCAACAACTTCTGTCAGCTCGTTCACATTCACGTTGAAGTCTAAAAACAAAGTCAATATCTTATCCGGATTATTTTCCAGATGCTCGCGGATGATAACCAACTGATCCAGAAACGGGGTAGATTGCCCGTGGGCATTGAGCAGCATAAGCTCATTCTGCTGACGTTCCCATTCCAGGTAAAACCGAAAGCCGCCAATGTTGGCATTAAGCAATTGCTGAACCGATTGATTCTCTTTTAGAGTTGCATCAGTCCCTGAGAAATTGGAAATAACAAAAATACTTTCATCATAATGTTTAAAGACCACATCCTCAGCAGCTATCAAAGGCGGGAGTGCCATAAAAAGACTAAAGAACAGGAAGATATATTTTATCTGATTCTGATTTTTCATAAACAAGAAAACAAGAGCCATTCAATTTTGAGTCAAACAAAGATATAAAAAGGCTTGAATCATTACGATAGCTTTTCGCAAGGATAGCAGCCCAACACAAATCAGACCAATTTTAGTCCGAAATGAAAATTGAATTGATTTTTTTCTACTTTTGTGGCTCAGAAGGGCTGTTAGCTCAGTTGGTTTAGAGCATTACCTTGACAGGGTAGGGGTCACTGGTTCGAATCCAGTACAGCCCACTTCGGACAGACTACAAATCGAATCAAAATCAATGTTCTGGTGAGCAATGTGGCGAGTCATTTTTTTATATTATTTCCACTCACCAGCATCTCCATAATTATTCTCATTCTCAGTAATCCAGTAATATTATGTGGAAAAAACGCCCGTGTAGCGAAGAGCCCACCTGCCCACTTCAATATGACTACACGTAAATGCACTAACTTTGATACAAAACCGCGGACAAAAAAATTCCTAGCATACAAAAAGCCTTCCACAGTTAACGGGAAGGCTTCTTGCAATAGTACTCACCTGAAAGTACAAGTTAACCATTACTCATCCGGAATTTCAGGCTCCACCAACCTCATCAGTTTATCCAGCGATTCCTGCCACCCCAGGTAACACATCTCCGCAGGAATAACAGCGGGAATTCCTTCCTGTGTGATTTTTATATCGGTGCCTGTAGAAACTTCCCGTAGCCAAACCGTGGTAACCATTTCACCCGGCAAGTTAGGGTCATCAAACTGATCGGTGTACTTTAAAAATTCATTGGGTTTGAGTTCAACATATTTCCCACCAAATGAATGGCTCTTCCCAGTCGAAAAATTCTGAAACGACATGCGGTAAGAGCCACCTACCTGTGCATTCATTTCATGTACCGTACAAAGAAAGCCATACGGCGGCAACCAAGATGCCATTGCCAATGCATCGGTAAATGCGCGATATACCTTTTCGGGTGACGCTTTAAGAACTCTGTGTAAAGAAACGTTGTTGTCGGTCATAACACTAATTTTTTGTACTCCTACTCATTTGGCTTTTCGGTTCCGCCCGTTTTTACAATGGTGGCTGCTCCACTGTCACGCAGGCTGTTTTTGGTCAGCATTGACCCTCCAAAGGTTATCAAATCATTTGATGTTCACGGGGTGGACTTCCGTCAAAATAACAGGCTAAATACGACAACATCCTGCTTCCTCTGCATTGACAACTTATTGTCGCCGACGCTATTTTGGCAAGTAAATCAACTTTTATTTTGGTGACGTCAGGAAATAAATTTGTTGACGTCAACAAATTTATTTGTTGACGTCAATAAATTTTCGTGGTGACGTCAGTAAATTTCCCTTGTTCCTCAGAATATGCCCAAAAGCTGGCAAGCTACTGGTTCATACGGCAGCTTTAAACAGCATTAAGTTTCAATATAGCATCGTTGCAAACGACAACCAGCTTCGCTCAAACGAAGGGGCAGCAAGGTGCTTTTGTCTATTGATAATATCATTTCCACATGCTTGGAAGAGTGATTATCGAATAGCAATTTGACTTCAAAGTATTTGGATGAACAGTTGTCAAGCCATGCCTGATCATGGTGATTGCCCTGTTAACAAGGACCGGATGGCATATCCCAATGAGCTGGGGCTCTAATCGGGTTGTCTTTAAAGTATCCGAGAAAAATGTTCCCTTCTCATTAAAGACAATCCTTCCGAATCAAGGCTGACGCTTAAGCTATGCAATTTCTACACCCCAGATTCCCATTCATCCGTTTGGGTAAAACAGCACCAGAAATGAGAAGATAAGCATAAATAAAGATATATATTTGCAAGAAAAAAATAAGGCATGAAGTATCTCATTCTTTTATCTATTACAGGTCTCCTGTTTAGCTGTACTTCAAACAAACAGGTCGAAGACAGCCAAACCCTTAACCTTCCGGCCATCACCCTGCAGAAAGATTCCATAACACTATACACCGAGTTTCCCGCACGTATAGAAGGAAAAGTAAACGTAAACATACGTTCGCAGATAGGTGACGACATCCAGGAGATTTTCGTGGAAGAAGGGGCTTATGTGAAAGCCGGGCAATCACTGTTTAAAATTGATGACCGTTCCTACGTCGAACAGGTAAATACAACAAACGCCAACCTGAATTTAACCGAAAAAATATAGTCGGATGAAAAAAGTTCTGATTGCTTTCTTGAAATACTACCTCTTTTGGGTACTCTTTTTAACCACGTTTAAGGTTTTCTTTGTCGTTTATAACTACCAGGCAGTGGACGACTTGCCCTCATCCGATTTTTGGGGGATTTTCCGTCACGGATCGGTGATGGACTTCTCAGTCGCCGGTTATTTCAGTATGGTGCCAGGCCTCATCTTTAGCCTGGGATTTTTGTTTTCCAGTCGTTTCAGTTCATACTTTTTAAAATACTATACCCTGGCCGTTCTTATTTTCCTGACGATTTTGGGCCTGTCCGATGCCGGATTGTACCCGGCCTGGGAAAGCCGGCTAAACGCACAGTTACTGCTTTATCTGGAAACTCCCGGAGGCATTTATGCCTCGATGAGTTGGTGGCAGTTGGTCCTGTTTCCAACCTTGTGGATTGGAATCGTCTGGCTGAGTTTTTGGGCTTACAATCGGTTTATTCCGCGGCGTAAGCTGGCCGAAATCCGAATGAAATGGTTCGGTATTCCGGTGATGCTGTTTCTCACTGCAGCGCTCATTATCCCTGTTCGCGGGGGATTCGACCGGGCGCCGCTCAATCACAGCAGTGTTTATTTTAGCGATCATCTGGAAGCTAACCAGTTTGCCTATAATTATTTCTGGAATTTCATGCACAGTGTGCTGAAAAACAAAAAGTCGAAAGTTGAGGTGCACTACATGGCACACGATGAAGCTGAAGCGATTCTGAAACAACATGATCGAAGCGGACTGAAGGCTCCGCAGCTGATCAGCCCGAGGGACGGAGAGCCCACCAACATTATTTTGGTTTTGCTCGAAAGTTTCTCCAATAAAGTGATTGAACCGCTGGGCGGAATACCCGGGATTACACCCCGTATGAACGAGTTCTGTGAACAAGGCATTGCCTTCAAATCTTTCTTTTCAACCGGAAACCGTTCCGATAAAGGGATGTCGGCACTGATTGGCGGCCGCCCGTCGGATATGAGCCGGTCAACAATTCTGGCTTTCCCCGATAAAATGAGCTCGCTTGATTATTTTCCGAAATATTTCACCAACCACGATTATCACATGTCCTTTTACTACGGGGGCGATGTTAACTTTTACAATACCCGCGCCGTGATGATACAATCGGGTATTGATCAAATTGTATCGAAATCCCATTTTCCGTTCGAGCTGGCCCTGAAACAGAAATGGGGCGTGCCCGACGAGTTTCTGTATGCCCGCATGTTCAACAATTTAAAGAAAGAACCGCAGCCTTTCTTCAGCATGGTTTATACCATCAGCAGTCACGAGCCATTTGATATTCCGGGGTATACCAAATTCCCGGGAAACAGCACTCAGGATAAATACCTCAATGTGGCGTCTTATGCCGACAGCTGCCTGGGGGTATTTGTCGATTCGTTGCGGCAAACGTCGTTTTGGGATCATACCCTGGTGGTGATCACGGCCGATCATACCTCCCTGCAGCCGGGGCCGAGCAGCATTACCGAACCGGCGACTTACCGGATTCCGCTGATTCTGATTGGTGGGGTGGTGAAAGACCATTTTATCAGCGACCGTATTGGAAACCAGAACGATTTTGGACCGGCTTTGGTCAAACAGCTGGGGTGGGAACATAAACCCGATTTGTTGTCGAAAGATTTTCTGGTCGATGACAGTTATGCGTTTTATTTCAGGGAAGAAGGCTGGGGATTTATTTCTCCCGAAATGGGCTGGTTTAACAATGTGAATACCCATACACAAGATGTCTTTTATAATTTTACGCCCGAAAAGACCGATTCGGTAATGACTTTTGCGAAAGCCTATGTGCAGTATTTGCACGACAATGAATCAGGAGACTAAAAGAATGGAAAGAAATTATGAGTTTATCGTCAATCCGATTGCCGGCCCCAAAAATAACTTGCTGTTTTTCAAATCGTTGAACAAAAAGTTAACCGAAAAAGGGATGCGTTTTCGTTCAGAGGTGACTCAAGCGCAGGGAAAGGCTTTCCAAATGGCCAAAGCAAAGATGAACGGTTCGGAAACACTGATCGTTTCGGTTGGCGGCGATGGGACGTTTAACGAAGTGGCGTCGGCTCTGGTGAATACCCCGACCCGGTTGGCTCACATTCCCCGCGGATCGGGAAACGGTCTGGCGCGGATGCTGAAAATCCCCGGGAAAGTAAGCCGGATTCCCGCCTATTTGAAAACGGGTGTTGTCCGGTCGATCGATGCGGGGAAAATTAACAGCCATTATTTTTTCTGCACCTGCGGTTTTGGCTTCGATGCCTTGATTGCTCATCATTTTAGTACCAGTAAACAACGCGGACTGAAAAGTTATGTGTGGTATGTGTTGAAAACCTTCTTCCATTTTAAAGGCGTGGACGCCCGTTTTGTGCTGGATGGTGAAGAATTTTTGGGCCGTTATTTTGCGGTAACCATTGCCAATGCCAATCAATACGGAAACAATGCCTTTATTGCCCCCACAGCCGATTTGGAAGACGAGTTGCTAGATGTGACCATGATCCGTCCTTTTCCCCTACTGTACACTCCCGTGCTGGCGATCGCTCTTTTTGGTAAATGGATTCACAAATTGCCTTTCGTTGAAACCAGGAAAGTGAAAAAAATCGAGATCCATTCGGTTTCGTCTCCCTGGTTTCATCGCGACGGCGATGTGTATTCGCCCGAATTCCCGGCCCGGATCTCGGTTCGCTCTCGTGCCCTCAACCTGTTGGTTCCCCTAAATTAAGAACCGGTTTTTATTCTGTTCTTTCGGAGATTCCTCATCTATTAGGTATAGAAGTTTTAAAAGTTTTGTGATATACGAAGGGGTGCGTATACTGACCGTTTCGCCGGGTTGGATTACCACTGAGGCCGCAAACCGGATGCTGGAACGCATTGCCGAAAGCTCGAATGTGTCAATTGAACAGGCCACCAAAAATGTAATGGATGCCTTGGGCGGAATCCCGTTCGGACGACCGGCAAAACCCGAAGAAGTAGCCGAACTGGTTGGCTTTCTGGTCTCTCCAAGAGCTGCTTACCTTACCGGAACGGAATATGTGATTGATGGAGGAACAATCCCAACAGTTTAACACCGATAAAGCATTGTACGACAAAAACGAATTGATTGAAGATGATGGCCAACCCGAGGGCATTACCATCCTGGAATTTCCAACTTATGCCGAAGCAAAGGCATGGTATGAGAATCCTTTTTATCAATCAACAAGAGAACACCGTTTAAAAAGAGGAACATACCGGAGTTTTATCGTGGAAGGCGCAGAGAACGATTGAATCCGTCATTTTGGACACATTAAAGCTCATTCTGGAAACTTCGGTATCTATAATGTGCCTGATCTTTGTAACATCATTTAAATATTAAAGTTATGAAGACAATTTTTATTACAGGCACATCGTCAGGCTTAGGTAAAGCAACCGCTAAACTATTTCAGTCGAAAGGCTGGAATGTAGTTGCCACCATGCGTCATCCTGAAAAGGAAACAGAATTGAACCGGTTGGAAAACGTGACGGTGCTGCCGTTGGATGTGACCAATGTTGACGAGATTAGCAAAACAGTTCATAAAGTAATTGAACTGGGCGGAGCGGATGTTGTTTTTAACAATGCCGGCTATGGATTAATTGGTCCGCTGGAAGCGTTGAACGACGAACAAATCTCCCGTCAATTCGAAACCAACCTTATTGGAGTACTTCGGGTAACCAAAGCGTTTATCCCGTATTTCAGGGAGAAGAAAAGTGGCATGTTTATTTCGACGACCTCGATTGGCGGACTGATCGCCTTTCCATTAGGCTCGACTTACCACGCCACCAAATGGGCATTGGAAGGATGGAGCGAATCGATGTGGTTTGAATTGGGTAAATTAGGAATCAGCATCAAAACAGTTTCTCCCGGTGGAATTAAAACTGACTTTTTGAGCCGCTCGCTGGATTTTGCCACCACTCCTGATTATGAGTCGATGACTGAGACCATGATGACGAATTCGATGAAAATGTTCGAAAACGCTTCTTCTCCGGAAGAAATCGCAGAAGTCGTTTACCAAGCCGCCACCGACGGCAAAGACCAGTTGCGCTATGTAGCCGGTGCTGATGCCAGGGAACTTTACAAACGACGCATGGAAGTTGGCGATGCCGCATTTATGCAGTACATGAAAGAGATGATTTTATAACAAATCAATAGCTTTGCAGATATGAACAATGATCGTGTCCCGCTTAAAATAGAATCAATTTCGGAATTGCACCAACTGATGCACATGACCAAACCAAAGCATCCGCTCTTGAGTTTGATGGACAATTGCCGGATTGAGCCGGACGAAAAACTTCAGAAATTGTCGTTTACGATGGGATTTTATGTAATCTCCTACAAGGAAGCGATTGCCGGGAAAATGGGATACGGCCAGGGTTATTACGATTTTGATGAGGGCGGGATGATGTTTACCGCCCCCAACCAACTCATTACTTCCAACCGCAATACGAAATACAACGGGTTCACCATTTTTATGCATCCCGATTTTATCAGGAATTACCCATTAGGCAAAAATATCCGGAAATATGGTTTCTTTAGTTACGATACCAACGAGGCGCTACATTTGTCGGAAAGCGAAAAGAATGTGATTTTAGGCTTGTTCAAAAGCATTGAAACGGAGCTCAACACGGCCATCGACGAAACCAGCCAGGATGTGTTGATGTCGTATCTCGAGGTTTTACTCAGCTACAGCCAGCGTTTCTACAAACGTCAGTTTATCACCCGGAAAGTGGTCAATCGCGACTTGCTCACGCAGATAGAGCATCTTTTGGAAGTTTATTTCGAGCAGAAGTTTCCTGTGGAAAAAGGACTTCCTTCCGTAGAATACCTGGCAGGCAAAATTCATGTTTCTCCGCGTTACCTGAGCGATATGCTTCGTTCGCTGACAGGGCAAAGCGCTCAGCAGCACATCCACGAAAAGCTCATTGAAAAGGCAAAAGAATATTTGAGTACTACGCAATTGTCGGTAGCTGAAATAGCTTATATGTTGGGCTTTGAATATCCCCAATCATTTAACAAGCTGTTCAAGAGAAAAACCAGCATAACCCCATTGGAGTTCCGTGCCTCATTTAATTAAAACCGATAAATCTCCAGCAGTTTAACTAATTGTTTGAATTATACAATCATCTGTTTCCTGGAGTCAATTCGATGATGCTGCCCATATCTACTTTTGTTTGTGAAAGATAAATACAAATTAAAAGAATAGGAAAATGCAGTTACAAGGAAAAGTGGCGCTCATAACGGGCGCATCAAGTGGCATAGGGAAAGCCACGGCAATTAAACTAGCCGAAGCCGAGGTAAAAGTCGGACTTGCGGCAAGGCGTGCAGAAAAACTTGAAAGTTTAAAAAGACAAATTGAAAGTAATGGCGGTGAAGCAAAGGTTCTGGAAATGGACGTATCCAATCCTGCAGATGTAAATTCAAAAATAGCTGAATTTATAAGTGTGTTCGGTCGTGTTGATATTTTATTCAACAATGCAGGTGTGATGCCTGTGAGCGAAATAGACCAATTTAAAATAGATGAATGGCACGCCATGGTTGATACAAACTTGGCCCGGGTTATACTGTTTACTCAGCCACAAAGTTTTTTGTGTCGGTGTTCAGTGAGGGACTACGCATGGAAATCAGCAAGAGGCACAATATCCGTGTTACCAGCATACAGCCCGGGGCTGTAGTCAGCGAATTGCCCAAACAAACGACTGATGTTAATAAACGACAGGAACTGATGGCCTATCGTAATTCAATAAAATTTCTTGACTCTTCCGACATTGCCGGGGCGGTATTGTATGCTGCATCTGCACCTACCCATGTGAATGTAGCTGAAATTTTCATTTTACCCACAGAGCAAGTATAACGCACACCGTAATTTATCAAAACGATTTGTCAAACTTCATTTTTAGTTATCTTTGAATAGCAAGAAAAACCGGGAAAAGATGTCTGGGAAAGAAACACTTGATGAATTTTACAGAAAACGCAACATTTCGGAGCTCAGGACCAATTCCGAAGATTTAGGGCACTTCAGGGTATTTAGCAAAGATGAAATCGGGCCGGATAAGCCACCAATAAAATACATCCGAAGGGATTTTTTTAAAATCGCACTGATACGGGGGCATCATTTATTTCATTATGCCGACAAAACATTGGAGGTATCGGGAGACACACTGGTATTTTCGAATCCTGAAATTCCTTATACGTTTGAATCCATTAAAGAAGAGACAGGCGGGTACTTTTGCATTTTTAAAGAAAGCTTTTTCAGCGAGTACCTGAGAGATGGCTTACGCAAATTGCCCATATATCAAATTGGAGGGAACCCGGCATTCATATTGGATAAAAAAAGTAGCGAAAAAGTAATTGCTGTATTTGAAAAAATGGTTGAAGAGATCAATTCCGATTACCAGTTCAGATACGACTTGATACGTAATTACGTGACGGAAATTATTCACATTGCATTAAAACTAAAGCCTTCTGAAAAAGTTATATCTCAATACTGATGCTAACACCAGGATTACCAGTGTATTTATGGAATTGTTGGAGAGGCAGTTTCCAATAGAAGATTCTACGCATCAATTTAATATGAAAAGCGCAAAAGATTTTGCCCAGCAATTATCGATACATGTTAATCATTTAAACAGGGCCGTAAAAAATACAACAGGAAAAACAACCTCGGAGATAATATACGAACGTATTATAAACGAGGCAAAGGCATTGCTGAAACACACTGATTGGAATGTAGCCGAAATTGGTTTTAGTTTGGGATTCGAAGATCCCACTCATTTCAATCATTTCTTCAAAAGGCATACAAATGCCAAACCATTAGATTTTAGAGTTCAGTAAGAGTTTTCTCGGATATCGCTTTCTCCTCCCTGGTTAAACTGCAGTATTCTGATACATTAAAACTTCTCGCTTCGCGCATTTTGCTCACGCTCGGCATACTCTAAGCAAGCTTGGCCTCTGTGCTCGCTTAATCGCAAAATTCAAATATAATCTGGTATCAATCACAGATACGATCCAGGGGAGTCTACTGTGATTGATACCCAGGGCCAACGCATGACTTTTGAAAAAAATAGTTTTTGAGTGGGGTTTGTTCACAGGTTATCAACATGAATCCGGGTTTAAATTGTGAAAACCAAATTTTTTTGAATGTTTGTTGATATGTCCATCTTTGAATGTCAATAACTTGTCCTTCCCGTGGTACAGCATTCAGCCAGTAGTTTCCCAGTTTTGGTGGAAAACAAGATACTATGGAAACATCATTGCACAAACACTTTTCAGGATTGAACGATCCAAGAATAAAACGAAACAAGAAGCACCTGTTGTTGGATATTGTTATCCTGGCCATCATTGCAGTCTTATGTGGGGCGGAGTCGTGGGACTCGATCGAGTTGTTCGGGAAAACCAAGGTCGATTTTTTAAAAACCTTCCTGAAACTACCCAATGGCATCCCCTCACACGATACGATCAACCGGGTTTTTTCGATGCTCAATCCCAAAAAATTTGAGAAGCTGTTTGCCCAATGGGCCGCTTCGCTGAAGGATAAAGATATTGATCTGGAGTTGATTGCCATTGACGGGAAAACGGCAAGGGGATCAAAAGACACTTTTCACGGCCAGTCTCCGGTCCACTTGGTCAATGCCTGGGCCGGCTACAACGGGCTGGTGCTTGGACAATGCAAATCGGAGGGGAAATCCAACGAAATCACCACCATCCCTTTATTGCTGGAGATTCTGGATATCAAAGGCTGCATTGTAACCATTGACGCTATGGGCACACAAACCAAAATAGCAGAAGGCATTGTGAAGGGAGAAGGCGACTACGTGCTGGCCTTAAAAGGGAACCAAAAAGAATTAAGGGAGGAAACCGAAAGCATTTTCCGGGTGCAGCAACCTGATTCAATTCACGAAGTGACCGAAAAAGGACATGGACGGATAGAAACACGCAAGTGTGAAGTGATCAACGACCTGGAGTTTTTGCACGGGAAGGAAAAATGGGAAGGACTGTCAAGTATTATAAAAATTACCACCCAACGGATTGTCCGTGACAAAACCGAACATGAGACCCGTTACTACATCAGTAGTTTGAATACCTCGGCTGATCGTTTTAACCAATATATCAGGATGCACTGGGGCGTGGAAAACTCATTGCACTGGACACTGGACATGACTTTTGGGGAGGACAGCCAAAGAAAGAGGGCCGGGATGGCAGCCCAAAACTTTGCCCTTGTCAACAAAATTGCCCTTAATATATTGAAAAAGAACGGTTCCAAGGGAAGCCTCAAATCAAAAAGGCTCAGGGCTGGCTGGGACAACAAGTTCCTGCTGAAATTAATCACAAATTAAATGCGTTGACCCTGGCAGTACAGGTTCCTAATAGCTTTTCCGGTATCTTATTTTATCTTTGCCTTTCAACCAAAGCTATATAGAGTATGTACGTCATTGACCCCCTTTCGAATATGGAGGACGAGAAATCTCTTTTGGCTCGCTTTTTAAAAGGGGAGGACACTGCTTTTGAGTTGATTTACCGGAAGTATGCCAATCAGCTCGTGTCGTACGGAGTCGGATTGGGGGTTGACCGTGAAACGCTGAAAGACGCCATTCATGACGTATTCTGCAAACTTTACGCCAACAAGCGGTTCCTGGAAAATATCACAAGCCTGAAATCTTACCTGTTCAAGTCTCTGCGGAACAGGCTTATCAATATCCATAAATCACAAGCTGGCACGGTCGGCATTGACGCAACCGGACCTGACTTTTCCGTCAAAGTAACCGTTCTCGACGAACTTATTCGTGACGAAGACCGGGTGCAGATCCGCAATAGCATTGAAAAATACCTCAGCTGCCTCACGAACCGGCAGCGGGAGGCTGTTTACCTGCGTTTCATTCAAGATCTCGATTATGACGAAATCGCCATTTTACTGGATATGACTCCCCATGCTGCACGAAAATTAACTTCCAGGGCCATTATCCGGATTCGGGAACATACCAATTTGCTGCTTTTTCTGTTGTTTCACTGTCAAACGTTGTTCTAAAAATTCAAATTACTTCCATTTTTTTATTTTCTTTCAAAAAAATGGGGACAAAAAATAGAGTTGTTTGTCTTGTAGGTATGACAGATGAAATTTATTCAAAATTTAATGCTTCAGACTTCTCAACCGATACCTATTTTCTTCAGTGGCGAATGGCCCCTGACGAAGACTCTGAACGATTCTGGAAAACCTTCATGGAAACGTATCCCGGGAAAAAAGAAGCGGTTTTATCGGCTATCCGGATCATTAATTCCGTGCGGATCAATGACGAACGGCTCTCGCAGGATGAAATGATGACTGAATGGACACGGCTCCATCATTTTATAAAAAGGTCAGTCGCACGAAAAAAAAGGTTGATATACACGCTGTCAATTGCATCCTCACTGGCTTTATTGCTAAGCATTTCCTGGCTTTTCTTTTCTGAAAAGGCAGATCAGAAGCAGCTCGCTTCGACCGGCCAGCCCGGGAGTAAAGAGATTCGGCTAACCCTACCCAACCAACGTTCGGTCACTTTCGATGAAAATGCAGCTATTGTTTTCGATCAGGAAGGGAATATCACGGTCAATAGTGCAAAGGAAAAAGAACTGTTTGCCCAGAAAGCACTCCAGGGCGACTTGCCGCTGAATAAATTAACGGTCCCGCCCGGTAAAATTTCCTCACTCACCCTGGCCGATGGCAGCACGATCTGGATTAATTCAGGGAGCACCCTGGAGTTCCCTTCAGTTTTTGAGGACCACCGCCGGGAAATAAATGTGAACGGTGAGATTTATATTGACGTGACACATCAGGAAAACAGCCCCTTCCTGGTCCATACCGACGGCTTTTCCGTCAGTGTGCTGGGTACTGAATTCAATGTATCGGCATACCGGGAAGATGCTGTTCAGCGGGTGACCCTGGTGAAAGGATCGGTCGAAGTGAGCATGCCTTCGGGCGCGCAGTTAAAGTTGCAGCCCGACGAAATGTTTTCCTTATCGGATACCGGATTTCACGCAGAAAAAGTCGACGTGTATGATTATATTTCATGGAAGGACGGAATTTTCCGTTTAACAGGCGAACCTTTGGAAAACATCCTGGTCAAGCTCTCCCGTCATTATGATGTGCCCATCGCCTGCGAGGATGATGCAAAAAGCCTTCTGGTAACGGGCAAGCTGGCTCTGTTTGATGACCTGACCATGGTGCTCGACAACATTGGCGTAATTATCCCCGTCACTTACCAGATGGAAAATAACAAAATAGTAATCAGCAAAAAATAACGAGATGCCTATGACATAAATGTATTTTGAGGATAAAAAAGCCGGACAATACCTCACATATCATCCGGCTTAAATTATCAGTCCCTTTTTTGGAGTAGAACTAATAATATCATTTACAAATGTATGAAACAAACTGAATATGTAAAGCGCATATTTACAGATAATCTTTCCCATATCTATAAAGTGATGCGAGTAATGTTTATTTTAATTTTTTGGAGTGTTTCAGGCGCTTTTTCAAATACCTGGTCTCAAAAGACGGTCTTTTCTTTCGATTTTAAAGAAGGGTCGATCAAGGAGATTTTCAGTGCCATCGAGGAGAAAAGTGAATTTGTTTTTCTGTTCGCCAATGACCTGGTCGCAGATCTGGAACAGCGGGTTAACGTGCGGGTTGAAGCTTCGACGGTTGACGAAATACTGGATGAAGCATTTAAGTCAACCAATCTGACCTATAAGATCAACGACCGACAGGTGCTCATTAGCCGGAAAGAGAAACAGGCACCCGGGCTTTTCAAGGAGGAGTTGCTTCAAACGTCAAAAATCCGGGTGAACGGGAAAATCATGAACCGCCAAAAAGAACCTCTCCCCGGAGCAACTGTTGTTCTCAAATCGAATCCCCTTCATGGAACAGTTACCGGTATAAACGGCGAATTTACGATAGATGTGAGTGCACCCGACGAAATGCTGCTGATTTCGTTTATCGGGATGAAAACACAGGAGGTCAGGTCGGGCCAGGGAACCGAATTACTGCAGGTCATTCTGGAGGAGATGGTCACCAATCTATCGGAGGTGGTTGCAACTGGTTATTTCAACCGGAAAAAGGAAGATTTTACAGGTTCAGCCATCAGCATATCGTCCGATGAGCTCAAAACGATCACGCCCGGCGATCTTTTTCAAAGCATCGAGGCTTTCGACCCCTCATTCAAAATACAGGAGAACAACCTGTTCGGCTCTAACCCCAACCGACTTCCTAATATCAACGTGAGGGGTGCCTCATCAATACCATCAACGAGTACTGAAATTCTCCGTCGCGACAATATTTCCAGTAATGTGAATATGCCGACCTTTATTCTTGACGGTTACGAGGTGAGCGTTGAAAAGATTTACGACCTCGATATGAATCGTATTGCTTCAATTACGCTGTTGAAAGACGCTGCGGCTACGGCTATTTACGGTTCCCGGGCTGCCAATGGAGTTTTGGTGATCACCACTGTTACGCCCGAAGAAGGGAAGCTCCGGGTTTCTTACAATTTCGATCTCAGCCTGAATGTAACGGATCTGTCATCCTATAAAGTACTGAATGCAACGGACAAGCTGGAATATGAGCGCCTGGCGGGACTCTATGATTACGATAACGCTTTAAGCCAGGATGAACTTGACGCAGCTTTTTACCGGAAAAAATACAATGTTGTGAGCGGGGTCGATACCTACTGGCTTTCGCAACCCATTGAAGATGCCGTAGGTCATAAGCACTCCCTGTACATTGACGGAGGCACCGAAACAATCCGCTACGGCATCAGCTTTCAATATCAAAATACCCCCGGCGTCATGAAAGGATCAAAAAGGGATCGGTATGGCATCGGCGCCGATCTTTCGTATAACCTGAATGGCAAATTCCTTTTTAAAAATACGCTTTCCGTCTCGCAGGTTCAAGGAGCAGAATCTCCTTACGGAAGCTTTCGTGACTATGTCAGGATGAATCCCTATTATCCGATGACCGGGACAAACGGGGAAATTATCCGGGAGATCGACTCCTGGACCGATCGCAGCGGAGCAGGGGCGTCTATCAATACCGAAGTGGTGCTGAATCCCTTGTTTGAAGGTACATTAAACAGTTTCAATGAATCGACCTACCTGGAGGTGATTGATGCTTTCAGCGTGGAGTGGAACATGACTTCTGAATTCCGTCTGAGGGGATTGGTGAGTTTGAACAAAAAAGTGGCCGAAGCCGATAATTTCCGCTCGCCTCTGAGCAACGCTTATTATTTCTACTCATCTGCCGACTTATCCGAACGGGGGCAGTATGATTTCCAAAGTTCAGATGAAGTGACGGTCGACGGAAATGTTACCATGACCTATAGCAAAGGGTTCAATAACCATTTTATCAACCTTGCCCTCGGAGCCAATATCAGGGAATATAACTATGATGTCAAACTGATCTCGGCTACCGGCTTTACAAACGACCGGTTCATCAACATCGGTTTTGCCAAAAGCTATAAGGAAGATTCTTCGCCTGCAAGCGGCTCCAGTACCGAACGCCTGTTTGGGTCTTTCCTGAGTGTTAACTATTCGTACCTGAACAAATACCTGCTCGACTTGTCGGTCAGGGCTGACGGATCATCCAAATTTGGTTCCGACAATAAGGTGGCTCCGTTTTGGGCACTGGGACTGGGTTGGAACCTGCATCATGAAGCGTTCATGAAATCGCAGAAACTGATCAGCCAGTTTAAACTAAAAGCCAATACTGGTCTCACCGGATCGGTTTCCTTTAGTCCTTATATGTCAAATACACTCTACCAATATTACAAGGACAGCTGGTACTCGACAGGCGTCGGCGCCATTGTTAATCAATACGGCAACGAAAACCTGAAATGGCAGCGTACACGCAATTATGATCTGGGACTGGACCTGGGCTTGCTAGAAGATAGGATTTACCTGTCGGGACGCTACTACCGCAAACTGACCGAGGATATGCTGACCGATATTACCCTTCCCCCTTCTACCGGTTTTTCTTCATATAAGGAAAATCTGGGGGACATGAGAAATGAGGGGTTTGAATTCAATACGAAAATCAATATCCTGAAAACAAAAAACTGGTCCGCCACGCTGATCGGAAATTTCATCCAAAACAACAACGAGCTCGTCAAAATTTCCAACTCATTGAAGCAACTCAACGAGGAGGCGGACGATGCACAGGCCGGCGATGATTTTAAGGGAGTGCCGTTGGTGCGCTATAATGAGGGACAGTCGCTCAATACGATTTATGCTGTTCGTTCACTAGGTATTGACCCCGAAAATGGAAAGGAGATCTATGTGAAGAAAGACGGATCGCGCACCTACGACTGGAATGTGGACGATATTGTTCCCATCCGTGACGGAACCCCGACGCTGGAGGGTTATTTTGGCGGAAGCCTCTACTTTAAAGGATTTTTACTGAACTGCACCTTTTATACCCGCTTCGGCGGTTACGACTATAACCAAACCCTGGTTGACCGGGTCGAAAATGCTGATCCGCGATTCAACGTTGACCAGCGGGCCATGGAACACCGCTGGAAAAGTCCGGGTGATATAGCTCTTTATAAAGACATTGCTGAGCAGGGAAGCACCTATGTGACGGAGCGCTTCATTCAAAAGGACAACGTGCTGGAACTGAATTCGGTGTATCTGTCGTACGATTTTAATAGCGACCTCCTGAAAAAGATGCAGCTAAAGAACCTGCGGGCAGCTGTTACTATGAACAACGTATGGCGTACTTCGTCTGTTGATGTTGAGCGAGGTATTGATTATCCGTTTGCCCGGACGTTTACTTTTTCTATCCAGACCACCTTTTAATTCCTGTTATGATGAAGAATCTTATCTATACTATCTTGCTTCTGCTCATACTGTCCTCCTGCAATGAATGGCTCGATGTGCAACCGGAAGCATCGGTGAGTGACGACGACCTGTTTAACACCGAAGAAGGCTTTTATGAGGCACTTAACGGGGTTTATACCCGCTGTGCACAGGCCGATCTTTACGGCGGTGAATTTACGGTAGGCCTGCCGGAGGTGATGGCCCAGAACTACACGAACAGCGTGTACGACTATACCGGTTACATGAAAACGTCGATCTTTGATTATACGGATCCCATTTTCAAAAGTAAGCGTGACGGTATCTGGAAAGCAGCTTATCATGCCATTACCAATTGTAACCTGATCCTGGAGAATGTCGATATAAAAAAAGATCTGCTCAGCGATGGCATGTACGAGCTGATCAAGGGAGAAGCGCTGGCCCTGAGGGCATACCTCCATTTCGACCTGCTCCGTTTCTTTTCCTGGTCATATCAGGAAGGTGCTGCACAGGAAGCGATCCCCTATGTGGACGCTTATACCAATCAGGTAACTCCACTTTCAACCGTTGAAGAGGTGATTACCCGGGTGTTGGCCGACCTGAACGAAGCCAAAACCCTGATGGCCGATGCCGATCCTATTCTGAGTGCTTCATATGTTGTAGGGTATACAGATGCGGAAGAGTCCACCGAAGAGGATTACGCAGGCCTCTTCCTCCAAAACAGACGACACCGGATGAACTATTATGGTGTTTGTGGCGAACTGGCCAGAGTGAATTTATACAAAGGCGATCATACGCAGGCATTGGCAAATGCACTTGAAGTAATCAATGCTGAAAAATTCCCATGGACCGAGCCCTCCGACTTTCTGGAACCCGACGCCACTCTGAAAGACCGTATCATGTATAATGAGCTGGTTTTCGGCTGGTTTGCCGAGGCGCAAACAACTGCTCTGTATAACCGGTACAGCTCCGCCATAACAGGTTTGTTTCTCAGTTACGAAGCCGGGCGATCACTATATGAAGTGGGTGGAGTCGGTGCCGAAGATTATCGCTTTAAAGGGTGGTTTACTCAGGTCAGCAACACGGATGGGCCACGCTACCAAATCCGGAAATACATGCGTGATGATGATTTGAACCGGCACGACCTGATGGCCCCTGCCATCCGCCTGAGCGAGATGTATTACATCGCTGCAGAGAGCGTATATGGCACCGATCCGGCCAAAGGCTGGGAATATTTCAATACTGTCCGCTTTAACCGGGGGATTGGAACCAGCCTCAATGAGTCTTCGGGTGCTACTTTCATCACCGAGATCCTGAAGGAATACCGAAAGGAGATGTATGCCGAAGGCCAGGTTTTTTATACGTATAAACGGTTAAACCAAAATGTGACCAGTCAAACAAATGTGGTTTACCCGGCCGGGCCGGCAATTTATGTCATCCCCTTTCCTGACGACGAGAATGAATTTGGCAACCGATAAACTGAGGACAACATGAAGAATCTGATCATCATATTAATAACCACGCTTGGCATCAGCTCTTGTAATAAGGATGCCGACTTTGTCTACGATTTGCCCGATAGTGTCTATTTTAATTTTGAAGATACCGCCAGCAGTAAAATCGTATACACCTTTGCTTATGATCCCGAACTGGTCGCCGACACCCTTTTCCTTCCGGTGAAAATATCAGGGAAACGAGTTCCTTTCAGCAGAAGTATCCGGATTGCGGTGGTCGACTCCGCAACGACAGCTTCGCCAACATTGCATTATGAAGCATTTCGCGAAACCTACGAAATCCCTTCTGACTCCGGAACTTTTTCGCTTCCCGTGATCATTTACAACAAGGATCCTGAATTGGATGTGTCGACCGTTACCCTGGCATTCTCGCTTCAGCCTTCTGCCGATTTTGAAACTGAACTCCCTCATATGATAACAGGACGAATTTCGTTTTCGAACCGGCTGGAACAACCTGGATGGTGGATTTACTGGATGTCGTCGCTGGGCATGTATTCGCGCGTCAAACATCAGTTGTTCCTGATCTCATCGGGCACCATCGAGATGCCCGACATGTCAGAACCCGATGCCTATTTGCAGGTGCCTAAAGCCCTGTATCATGTTGCACAGTACAAGGCGTTCCTGAGCGATCCGTTTAGCTGGGTGCAGGCTCATCCTGAATATGCGTTAAGCGAAAGTACAGACGGCGATTATGATTTCTATTTAAAGGAAGCACCTGGTAAGATCATCGTGCTCAAACGGAATCAGGCGACCAACAGCTATTATTTTATCGATGAAAATGGACAAATCATTACTTAATCTGAAGAAAGCATGAGAAGTTTTTTGATTATCCTGGGGGTGGGACTGATCTTGTTGTCGGTTTCATGCAGCAAAGACCTGGGAAACTATGATTATACAGAACAGGAAGAACCTGTAGTCACTAACCTTGACAGTGTTTACCGGGTTTACGTGGGTGATCACCTTGTCGTGAATCCGACCGTAACTTTCAGCAATACAGAAAATCTGTCGTATGAATGGAAGATCTCCATCCCCGGCGAAATGAGGGAAGATTATTACGAAGGGTCGAAACTGGATATCTTCTTCGGCCTCGAAACGCAAAGTTACAGCGCCCGCTTCACGGTGGTCGACAACAGTAGCGGCATGAAATATTTTTATCCGTTCACCATCATCGGGCAGGCTGCCTTTTCGGAGGGGATCGTCCTGCTTACTTCCAACAACGGAAAGGCAGAGATCTCCTTTATCAAGCCCGATGGCACTGTACAGTCGAATCTTTACGAACAAATGTATGGGGAACCTCTGCCTGACGGGCCTCTTCAGCTCATTACACTGCAGCACCAGTACATGACGAGTCTTCCTTACCTGGGTTACTGGATTATCTGTTCCGATAAAAACAATCCGGGTGTAGAACTGGACGTCAACAGCTTCCAGCGCATCAAATACTTCAGGGAGAACTTTTTTGATCCGCCTTCAGGAGAGATTAGCGCCGGGACTTTCATCAGTCAGCCGGTAGGCACCATGAACGGTGTGATCAACAACAAGCTGTATGCAGGTGCATCGTCAACTTACTACATCAGCCCGGTTTACGGCTTCTTCGGGGCACCTGTTCCCGGCGACTACCAGTTGGCTGCCTCTTTCATCTACAGCGGAGGCTACTATATCGGTTATGACTTCAGTAAGGGCCGATTAGTGTATTTTGACGGAGGGACCAACTACTTTGGCGATGACTACGCTGCTTCCGGAAGTGCCTTTAATCCGAAGCAACTCAACATGGACGTCTACACCATGCAAATGGTCAATATGGATGTTCATTACCTCATCGGAAAAGACAAGACAGATAATCAGATCTATGAATTTAAATTCGGTGTAGAGATGGAACCGAGAGGCATCAGTACGACACAAAAGCGGCCTTTCTCCCGGCCCGAGCTGATCGATCCCAATACAAGGTGGGTGCTGACCGGGACCGAAATTTTCTATTTCACGTCAGGCAGCCAGGTTTACCGGTATAATCCGCTAAATGAAGAGCTACGCCCACTGACGACCGACTTTGGCGGGAAAAACGTCACGATGCTTAAACTGGATGAGGACGGACAAACGCTGATCGCAGGAACAGAAGGCAATATTTACTTCCTGGATATCAGTACGGGAAAGAACGGGGAGATTGTCCGAGAAATCACGGAGATCCAAGGGGATCCGGTGGATTTGTATGTAAGGGAAGAATGAAGAAAGTCGTGAGTAGCGAGTCATGAGTTGTGAGTTACGAATAACGAGATCAATTTTTTACTCACGACTCGCTACTCGCTACTCGAAACTTTTTTTTAAAAACTTTAAAATTAAAAATAATGAACAGAAAAACATTTTTTGTGCTGCTGGGAATGGTTCCGGTAGCTGTTGTGGGACAAAGTAAGAATTTTACATTCGAAGGAAAGATCGGGGATCTGAATCCTCCCGCCAAAGTTTACTTTGAGTATATGCAACAAGGCGAAAGTCATCTGGATTCAGTGCTGATGAAGGATGGAAGTTTCTCTTTTCGCGGGATCGCTGAAGAACCGGTTGCAGCCCGCATGTTCCTTGATTATAAGGGCGAAGGCCTTCCGGCCGCCGCCCGTGCCGGACACGTGCTGCTGTTTTACGTGGAACAGGGGAAAGTGAGGATCGAATCAAAAGATTCCCTTCGAAACAGCAAGTTTGTTAATTCTCCGGTTAATGCGTCTCATCAGAATTATTTGGACCAGATCGGAGGTCCCATCCAGGAGCTTGGACAAAAAATGGGCGCCAAATTTGCGGCAGCAACTCCAGAACAACAGAAAGATACCACCTTCATCAATAGCTTGAACCGGGAATACCGTGAGCTGATGAGCGACCGGGCAAAGAAGCAGTTAAACTATGTCCGAGAAAATCCGGATTCCTTTTTTAGTATTGTTGCCCTGAGCGAGGCAGCAGGTTCGCAAATGGATGTGGTTCAGATTGAACCGCTGTTTCTATCTTTGAGTGAACCTATACGAAACTCTTCAGACGGGAAAGCTTTTGCAAAAAGGATTGAGGCGGCTACCACGACACGTGTAGGCTCACAGGCTCCCGATTTTACGCAAAATGATGTGAATGACAAACCAGTGAGCTTGTCCGACTTCAAAGGGAAATATGTGCTGCTCGATTTTTGGGCGTCCTGGTGTGGCCCTTGCCGGGCTGAGAATCCTAATTTAGTAAAAGCTTATGCCCATTATAAAGACAAAGGATTCGAGATCCTGGGTGTTTCGCTCGACCAAAAAGGGAAAAAAGCAGATTGGATAGCAGCCATTGAAAAAGACGGGCTGACCTGGACCAATGTCTCCGACCTGAAATCGTGGAGCAACGAAGCAGCTGTTTTATATGGTGTCAGGGCAGTGCCCCAGAATTACCTGATCGACCCCAAAGGTGTTATAGTTGCCAGTAATCTGAGGGGCGAGGCACTCGATGCCAAATTAGAGGAAGTATTCAGATAAATGAGGTAATCAGACCCTGGTCCGCTCTTTTAGACAATCGCTCATCTTATGATTATAATGATCATAATTCAAGGTTTATTTCTCTCATGTAGAAATCTTGTAACTAAAAAAGGAGGTTTTACTTTCAATTTGGAATGAGGAATTTTGGTTGTCTTTTTATTTATCAGTAATGATTGGTTTCCGGGTTATGTTTCACTCTTGTATCCTCTGTTATTGCTGTTATACGGCAATATATGCTTTAAAACATGTTTTTTCGAAACTATAAGATGTTTTGCTTTTTTTCTTAGTTTAATCTGCTCTAAATTCATTTCTTATCGAATTATGTGACCAATAATTGATTTTTTACTTTCAATTTGAAAGTTGATTCTTTTTAACAAAAATAAATCATGCGTTTTGTCAGGTTTTAAGGATTTTCACCTGCCTATTTTTGCTGGTGTTGAAACAACAGTTAATCATTAAAACAATTTGTCATGAAAAGGAATAACAGAATTATCGGCTTTTTATTCGTTGCTTTGTTTGTGAGCTCTTTAAGCGTTTTTGCCGGCGGAGAAACTACTTTTGTTGATGATTATAAAATTTCCTCAAAAGAAAATTTCGAACCCACAAAAGCATATCAGCAAAGTTGGGAGATCACCTATGGCGAATCAAAGCGCCCCGTTCAGGTCTTTTTGAAAGAAACCAAAAAAGGTGAAGAATATATTATCCGCACCAATTATTTTGAAGTGAAGTATGTCAACTCTGAAAAAGGTTTTGGAGTACGGCCAATGAAAGTAACAGATATGATTGTACCTGAAAGCCTGAATGCCCAGGTAATCAACGATCAGGAGCTGAGAAGACAGGAGGTGATCAGTCCATCTAAAGTTGACCGTCAGAAAGCGCTGGATTTGATCGCCGGATTTCTACCGGAGTTGGTGAACAGTCAGTATAAGAATATTCTCAATTAACCCCATATTTTAATAATAAAACAGCAAACACCAAATAGCCGCTTCCCCCCAGAAGCGGCTTTTCTATTGCCTTAAAAACGGATGAAAGTCCCCAACTAACCCCTTTGCCTGGCTGTTGCGTATTTCGTGAACGATGGAAATCGAGAGCCTGGCATCGTTGAGCCCAAATCCTTGCCCGTTTAAAATATGCTGATAGCTTTGGGTATGCAAATCGGTAAATCCGCCGCTGAACTCAACTTCTTCCCCTTCAACCGAAATCGAACGATAGGTTTGAAGTCCTTGTTCCCTGGCAGCCTGCGGAATGTCATTAAAGTTAAGACTTAAAAACCAGCGTACCCGGGCCTTTTTGAGTTGCAGGAAACCGGCTGCTTGATCTATTTGGTGAAGGTGAACCGTATTTTGCTCAGGCTCACCAAAAATCCACTGAAGCATATCGAAAAAATGAATGCCGATGTTGGTCGCAATTCCGCCCGATTTTGCCACGGCGCCTTTCCAGCTTTCATGATACCATTTTCCACGCGAAGTAATGTAGCTTAAATCGATGTTGTAAATTTTGTCGGGCGAGGCCTGATCAACTTTATTTTTAAGCGCAATAATAGCGGGGTGTAATCGTAGCTGCAGAACATTGTAAATTTTTTGCCCGGTATCTTGTTCCAGTTGCTCCAAGGCATCCACATTCCATGGATTCAACACCAATGGTTTTTCGCAGATGGCACCAGAGCTATTTCGCAACGCCATGCGGATGTGGGCGTCGTGCAAGTAGTTGGGCGAACAAATGGAAATGAAATCTAGCGGATTGCCGTGGCGTTGACGCTTGTAGAGGTAGCGGTCAAAACGTTCGGGCTCCAGAAAAAAGCAGGCTTCCGGAAAATACCGGTCCAGAATGCCAACGCTGTCGAACTTATCCAAGGCGGCACACAGATTTCCGCCCGTTTCTTTTATGGCATGAATATGCCGGGGAGCAATGTAGCCGGCAACTCCAATCAGTCCATATGTTTTTCCAGTGTTTATCGTGCTCATTTTGATTCTTCCTTTGATGGGGATCGGATTAATAGTCCGTCTTTCTCTTCGTATTTTTCACCGGTTTCAGGGCAAGTCAGCGTTTTATTCAACACGGCACCTACGCGGCTCACCCATCCTTTTTGTTTCGCTGGAACGCCAAGCATCAGCGCAAAGGGCTTGACATCCTTGGTGACCACGGCTCCTGCTCCGATCATGGCATACTTGCCAATCCTTACACCGCATACAATGGTTGCGTTGGCTCCAATAGAAGCGCCACTTTCAATCCGGGTTTCCTGGTATTCCGTTTTTCGTTCAACGAAAGAGCGCGGGTTGATCACATTGGTGAACACGCAACTTGGACCGCAAAAAACATCGTCTTCTAAAATAACCGAATCGTACACACTCACATTGTTTTGAATTTTTACACAATTGCCAATCCGGGCTTTTCCGCTCACAAACACGTTCTGCCCCAAAACGCAGTCATGTCCAATTTGTGCCTGGCTCATTACATGCGAAAAGTGCCAAATTTTGGTACCCGGGCCAACTCGTGCTCCCTCGTCAATGATGACTGTTTCATGTGCAAAGTAGGATTTATCCATTTTTTATATCTTTTACCGCAGAGTCGCTAAGATTAATACTTCTCTGTGCCTGCGCGTCTCTGCGGTTGATCTTCTAGTACTTCAATGAGAGCATTTGAGACGAATTTAACTTCTTCTTCGGAAATAAATCCGTGGATGGGGAGCGAAAGTACTGTTTCGGAAAGTAAATCAGCTACTTCAAACCGTTCATCGCTCAAAACATCATCCCGAAAGGCTTCTTGCTTTGGTAAAATTACCGGATAATGTACCGCTGTAGGAATTCCCTTTTCGGCCAGCTTTTTCCGAATCTGGTCGCGGCTTTCAATCATGACGGTGAATTGCGCCCAGGTGCTTTCGCGTCTATCGACCACCTCGGGTAAAAGCACTAGGTCTTTCAGTAGGGCTGAATAGCACGCGGCTGCCTGTTGCCGGTTTTTGATTTCCTTTTCAAAATATTTCAGCTTCACCTGTAATATTGCGGCTTGCAGGGTATCCATCCGCCCGTTAATCCCGATGTGCTTGTGTTTGTATCGCTGCTCTTGTCCATGCGAGCGAAGCATTTTTAGTTTGGCAGCCCACTCGTCGTTGTTGGTGAAAATGGCGCCACCATCGCCATAGCAGCCCAGCGGCTTGGCTGGAAAAAAGCTGGTCACGGCCAAATCAGTCAGTGAGCAGGAGCGCTGCCCATGATAGGTCGCACCAAACGATTGGGCACCATCTTCGATCACCCAAAGTCCGTGATTTTTTGCTATCTGCTTTATGGACCCAAGATCGGCACACTGCCCGTAAAGCGAAACGGCAATAATCCCTTTGGTGCGGAGTGTTATTTTAGCTTCAATTTTATGGATGTCGATGTTGAAATCGACCGGCGAGACATCAACAAAAACCGGGCGAGCCCTGTAAAAGCTGACCATGGACGCCGATGCGATAAAGCTAAACGCCGAGCAAATAATTTCATCGCCCGGTTGCACATTCATCGTCATGAGAGCGAGCAAAAGCGCATCGGTTCCGGAGCTGCACGCCAACGCATGTTTAACTCCCGCGAAAGCAGCCAGCTCATCCTCCAAGAGTTGAATCTCTTTGCCGTGGATAAACGAAGCCGAGTCAATCACCGACTGGATGGCCGCATCAATTTCGGAACGGTAGGCTTGGTATTGCTTATTGAGGTCGTTATATTTCATTTTCAGCATTAAGGTTGCATAAAAATAACAGGAAAAGATTTAGGAATATTACTTTTGTTACAAAAAGAACGTGTGAAGAAAGTCTTGATCATTAGTTATTATTGGCCTCCAGCTGGAGGAGTAGGCGTTTTAAGGAGTTTGAAAATTGCAAAATACCTTCGGAGGGTTGGATGGGAGCCTGTTGTTTTTGCTCCATTAAATGCAGATTACCCGCATCTTGATGAAAGAAATAGTAAAGATATTCCTGCAAATCTGGAAGTGATCAGATTCCCTATTTGGGAGCCATTCAAGTTGTTTAAGATTTTCACAGGCAGGCAAAAAGAAGATTCTTCAAATCCGGTTTACGCGCGAGAAAAAAAAGTAAGGCTGGCTGATGACCTTGCTATCTGGATTCGGGGTAACTTGTTTATCCCCGATGCCCGGTTCATGTGGATCCGACCTTCTGTTAAATTTTTAAAGAAGTATCTGGCCACAAACCCGGTCGATGCCATTTTTACTGATGGGCCTCCTCATACCAATACGGTTATTGGACTCCGGCTTTCTCAGGAACTGGCCATCCCGTGGCTGGCTGACTTTCAGGATCCGTGGACGCAAGTTGATTACTATAAAATGTTCAGAATTTCCAGATGGGCTGATAAGAAGCATAAAAAACTGGAACAACAAGTCTTTCATACAGCACGAAAAATTACCATCGCCAGCCCTTCGTGGGTAAAAGACCTGGAGAGCATAGGAGCAAAGGACGTTGAAGTTCTTTACTATGGATATGATGAAGATGATTTCAGGAACTTAAAGCAAGACATTGACACAGATTTTACAATCGTACACGCCGGATTACTTGGGTATGATCGGAATCCGAATGTTTTATTTCAAGTTTTGAAAGATTTGAAAAACGAATTACCGGGGTTTAGTGAAAAACTCAAGCTAAATTTCGCAGGCAATATTGATTACGTTGTGAGAAAACATCTTGCTGATAATAATCTGACAGAGAATTTTAATGATTTAGGTTTCATTAAAAGAGAAAAAGCCCTGGAATTGACATTAAACGGGCAGTTGCTCTTATTGCCTTTGAACAAGGCCGAGAATGTAAAGGGAAGAATACCTGGAAAATTATATGAAAGTCTGAGAGCTAAACGTCCAATTTTGTGTTTGGGACCTCAAGATTCTGATGTGGCCAAGATTCTGAATGAAACCAGTGCCGGAAAATCCATCGACTATGATAATTATGCTCAACTAAAGGATTTTTTGGTAGAGCGATATGAATTGTTTCTTAAGAATCAAAATACAGTAGCAACAACCGGTTACGAACGATTTTCGAATGAAAATCAAACCGAAATTTTAAGTCGTTTACTTAATCAAATAGTAGATTAATGTATAAGGCACTCTGTTTTTTAGACGATGAACAAGGTCGGGACGTAGAATTATTACTTCCCCTCATCTATCATGCTGAGAAGTATTTGGACTGTGATGTGAAATTTGTATTTGTATGGGACATCTTCGCAATATATCGTGAAATGCCCGATATTGTGATGCTCCCAAATACAGTCGGATCAAAATGGTATTTTGAGGTTGCCAAGTATGCCTATGATCAAAAGATCCCTGTGTTTGCATTGATATCCGAGGGAAACTTCAGAACGAATGGAACTTTTGACTATTGGGGGTATAACACATCCAAAATTTATTTTCAGGAATATATATGTCACTGGTCAAAAAGGACCAGGGATTTTTTGGTAAAAGAGCTTCCTGAATGTTCGGATCAGATGGTGGTTACCGGTGCTACCGGATTTGACAGATACAAAATTTATCGGTTCCCTTCGAAGCAGGAGTTTCTGGACCGCCGGAATTTATCTGAATACAAAAAAATAGTGGGTTATGCTGGTTGGGCCTTTGGCAAAGTCTATAATGAAGTAGGAAGAAGTGAGCTCGAGCTTTTCTTTAAAGGCCAAGAAGCGAATAGACTGGAGTGGACCGAAAATCAGATGTATGCAGTGGAGGACGTTCTGCGGAAGCTAATTGAAAATAATCAGGACACACTGTTCATTTTGAAAGTGCATCCCAATGAAACCCATCCTCACATAACGCATGAGAGCCCCAATGAGATGATACGTTTAAGGGATTACCAGAATGTTTTGTATGTAAAGAATGAAGAAGGTATTCAAGATTTGATTGCAGTTTCCGATATTTGGATGGGGTTTGAAACGACAACAGCTCTGGAGGCCTGGATGTTGGGAAAGGAAACAGTTCTTATAAATCCTGACCCAGATTTTCCAAGAGATTATGCCCATGCCGGATCAATAATTGCGACATCGTTCGGAGAGGCACAAGAGTACATGGACGAGTTTTACCAGAAGAATCGAATTGAGGAATTCAATTCAGTAGAGAAACAAGTAGTACGGGACAAGATCGTTGAAGATACCATTGGATTTGATGATGGTTTAAATCATTTAAGAGCTGCTTGGTATTTAAAGAAATCACTCTCGAATTCGCGTGTGCAAACTAGAAAAAGGAAGTTTGTTCTCCGTTTTTTTTTAAGGAGTTTAAGCCAAAAAGTTGGAACTTTGGTCTATGTCCGTTCCTTGTTTTTGAAATTGCCAAAATTTAAAAAAACGACCTGGATCTTTGACCGGTGTAAACTTCGGAATATTACAGTACTGAAAAAGCGGTACTGGCCATTTCTTGATTCGTTCTACAAACGAAAGGCATTAGATAGCCTTTATGCGCAAAAAGTATTCTGGGAGAAAGAGCAAAGCTGATAAATAGATTCGAAGTGAGATTTGATTTAATAATTAAAAGACAATTGTTCATAAGCAGATGAAACATGTTTTCTATATTCAGAATTACACCACTTTTCAGGTAGTAAATTCGTTGATTTTAGAGGAGGAACTAAATAAGGAGGAATGCATTTTTTTCTTTGGGAGGGGCTTTGCACCTCCAGAAACAACAATTAAGTCAATTGATCTTACTCCATTTACTTTATCCTACCCCATTGCCTTTTGGAAAAATTGGAGAACTGTATATAATAATAAAAAAGCCATACGAGAAATTATCGCACAAGAAATTCAGATGAAATATATCTTTTATTTTCCTTTTACAAACCTCTATTTTGTTCGAATGATTTGTGATCACAAAAACTGCGAGACATTCAATTGTTTGGAAGATGGTGTTTCGGCGTATTGGACGGTTGAGGAACGAAGAAATGCTTTTATCAATGATAGTTTAAAGTCATTCATTTACGCGGTTAAAATATTTTTCACGCATTATTTTACGTATTTTCCGATTAATATAATATCCTATTGGCGCTATTATAGAAAAGGATATAGTAAGTTTTATACGCTTGGGAATTGTGGTTTTCCTGGGATTGCAAACAGAGTTGTCTTGACCTCGGTTAAAAGTATAAAGCCAGAAAGTGAATTGATGTCAATCAAGTACCTATATGCCCCCGCAGCGTTGGTTGAAAAAAACCTGGTCACTTTAAAAACGTTTAAAAATTCTCTAGTCAATCTTTTTACGATACTTAGAGAGAATGAAGAAAAATCAATAATAGTTCATTATCGTTTTCATCCGTTAACATCAATGAATTCAAAAAATATGGATGAGTATCAAGCTGTTTTTGATCAATTGCCGGGAATTAATTTTGTGGAACTATCAAAGCATATTGCTTTAGAAGATTTATTATTTCATACAAATGCCGCTTTAATAACTGATATTAGCAGTGTAGCAATTTATGCCCAGTCTTTCAATAAAAAGATTGTTTCATATAATGAGATTATTGCTTCATTTGAGCCAAATTTTCGAAAAGTTGTGAAGCAGCAGCCACAAAAGCTGCGAAATTTATTAAAATACGCTGAAATAACTAAAAGCAAATAAAATGCAGATTTGTGATTGTACATTAAGAGATGGTGGTTACTATACCAATTGGGATTTTAAAAAAGATACTATTGTGAAGTATCTGAAGACCATGGAGAACATTGAGTCTGTTAACATGATAGAGCTTGGATACCGGAGTAAGCCTTTTAAAAAATACTTTGGCGAATTCTTTTATTGTCCTGTTTATTTTTTAGCTGAAGCCCGCTCTTTAGCACCATCAAAGAAATTGGCAGTAATGATTAACGAAAAAGACTGCTCAAAAAGTGATTTGGCCGATTTGCTTTCACCGTGCAGAGGTTTGGTCGATCTTGTTCGTCTTGCTGTTAATCCGATATATTGTGAAAGAGCATTGGAATTGGCAGATCCGATAAAGAAGATGGGGTTTGAGGTGGCTTTCAATCTTATGTATTTATCTAAATGGATACATGATGAAGATTTTATTTCAAGACTAGAAATGGTCAATGAAAAAGTAGATTACTTATACATGGTTGATTCATACGGAAGCATGCTGCCGGAAGATGTTACTTTGGCATTTCAGAAGGTTAAACAGAAAGTGAAGGTAAAATTAGGGTTTCATGGGCATAATAATCTTGAATTAGCTTTGATAAACACCGTCCATGCTATTGAGGCCGGGGCTACTATCGTTGACAGTACAGTTAGGGGAATGGGGCGTGGAGCAGGGAATCTCAAAACAGAATTGTTTCTTACCTATTTAAACAGCAGAAAAGATCGGGTTTTTGATTTTTCACGCATAAGTGATTTGGTCGGAACTTTTGAGCAAATGCAACAGAAGTATAAGTGGGGGACCAACCTACCCTACATGATATCGGGTGCGTTTTCGCTGCCTCAGGCAGAAGTCATGAACTGGATGGCTAAGCACCGATACACAATCCATTCCATTGTTATGGCGCTGCAAAATAGGAAAGATGAAATTGTAGACAATCTGAAACTTGATGTATTTCAACCCAAGCGGAGTTATCAAGAAGCACTCATAATTGGAGGTGGAGTTACGGCAATTGAGGTGAAAGAGGCCATAAAAAGGTATATAAAAAATAAAGATATATGTCTAATTATGGCAGGTGGTCGCCATGCTGAAGAGTTTGCGGAAGTTCCTGGTGATAAATACTATTGCCTTGTTGGAGCCGAAGGGATGAAGTTTGAGAATCTACCGTTTCAAATTATGGATAAAGATGTGTTCATTGTCCCTCCTCATCCCCGGCTCATGGGAACTATTCTCCCCAGTGTATTAAACAAGGTTTTTGAATTAAAATCAATAACATTTACAAAATATGTTGATTCTTTATTGAGTGTTTCATTCCAAATTGCAGCAGATTTGGGAATATCTAGGATCGAATTAGTAGGATTTGACGGATATGATTCAGTTGAAAATTTGGACATGCAGGAAGTGGCCCTTGAAAATCAAAAAATCATCGATGACTTTTTAGGTGCTGGAAAAGAGTTATACTCTTTTACTCCTACTAGATATCGAAATATTATTCAAGAATCCATTTATAGTTATTTGTAAAATAAGCTCGTGAAAGTAACCTGAATTTTATGAGAACAGTCGGTTTAATTCCAGCGAGATACCAATCAAGTCGATTTCCAGGAAAGCCATTAATAAAATTATTGGGCAAGCCAATGATTCTTTGGGTTTGTGAAACGGTCGAACAAGCATTAGGAAAAGAAAACACCTATGTAGCAACAGATGATATTTTAATTAAAAAAACAGTTGAAGATTCAGGTTATCAAGCGATTATGACCTCTAGTGATTGTTTGACCGGAACAGATAGAATCCATGAAGCTTCTCAAAAAATAGAGGCAGATATCTATTTAAACATTCAAGGCGACGAGCCGCTAATTGATGTCCGGGATATTTTTGCGGTGCTTGAAATGAAAAAGAAATTTCCTCATGCTGTTGCTAATGGGATGAAAAAACTTGTTGATCAAGAAGATCCAAATGATATAAATATTCCTAAAGTGCTTGTAACCAAGGATAATGATCTTATTTATATGTCGCGGCTGGCTATTCCCGGAATCAAGTCTGCAAAAAGCGGGCTTCCACAGTATTACAAACAGGTTTGTATTTATGCGTTTACGAAAAAAGAACTAGGGAAGTTTGCTCATATACGTGCGAAAGCTGAATATGAAAAGTTCGAAGATATCGAAATCCTACGATTCTTCGACTTAAACATTCCAATAAAAATGGCGGAAACAGTTTCGGACTCGCTAGCTATTGATGTACCCGCTGATGTCAGAAAAGTTGAGCAAGAAATGAAACGAAGAGGATATGTCTAATTAAATCAGCTGATAATTCCTATTTTTGAAAGAATTTAGAAATCGAAGAAATGCTTAAATATAAATCTGTTTTAATCACTGGGGGAACGGGTTCGTTTGGGAAAAAGTTCGTGGAAACCATCCTGTACCGATATCCTGAAGTTAGAAGAATTGTCATTTATTCGCGCGACGAACTGAAACAGTCCGAGATGCGACAAAGATATCCGCCGACCCGCTATTCTCAACTACGATTTTTTATTGGCGATGTGCGTGATGCAGCGCGACTGAAGCGTGCATGCGAAGGGATCGATGTGATCATCCATGCTGCCGCGATCAAACAAGTCGACACCGCTGAATACAACCCGGATGAATGTGTCAAAACCAATGTGTACGGAGCTCAAAATGTGATTGATGCCGCTTTAGCCAATAATGTCCGGCATGTCGTGGCTTTATCCACGGACAAGGCTTGTGCCCCAATAAACCTGTATGGAGCTACCAAGTTGGTTTCGGATAAGTTGATCACTGCGGCAAATAACATCAAGGGTAGTCGTGATATCCGTTTTTCAGCTGTGCGTTATGGAAATGTGATGGGGTCACGGGGATCTGTTATTCCTTTTTTCATGGACAAAAGGAAAGATGGTGTGTTGCCGGTCACGCACGAAGAGATGACACGTTTTAATATTTCGCTGCAGGAAGGGGTTGATCTGGTGTTGTATGCGATTGGAAATCATTTGGGCGGAGAGATTTTTGTTCCTAAAATACCATCATACAAAATAATGGATGTGGCTAAGGCGATCGCTCCCTCTTGTCAAACCGAAATCGTCGGAATTCGTCCGGGCGAAAAACTGCACGAAGAGATGATCACCGAAACCGATGCGCTAAATACCATTGATTTGGGAAACTACTATGCCATTTTACCATCTGTGTCTTTTTCGCATAAACGAGCTAAATACCTGGATCATCATCAAGCGGAGCCTGTTCCTGAGGGATTTAAATACAATTCTGGCACGAATGCTGAATGGGAAACCGTTGAGTCATTGCGAGCCAAGATTATTGAACATGTAGATCCCAATTTTAATCCGCAATAAAGATGAAACCCATTCCCTACGGCAGACAGCATATTACCGAAGAAGATATGGAGGCAGTTGTGCGTGTATTAAAGAGCGATTTCCTCACCCAGGGTCCTGCTGTCCCGGAGTTTGAGCAGGCATTTGCCAAATACACTGGAGTAAAATATGCTGTTGCTGTATCAAACGGAACGGCCGCACTGCATTTATCAGCCTTAGCGATTGATGTCAAGCCCGGGGATAAGGTCATTACAACGCCCATTACTTTTGCAGCATCAGCCAATTGCATCCGTTATGCCGGTGGAGAATTGGTTTTTTCAGATATTAATCCCGAAAACTATTGTTTGGATATCAGGAAGGTAGAACAGCTTATAGAGAAATCGCCCAGAGGAACGTATAAAGGAATTATTCCGGTTGATTTTGCAGGTTTCCCGGTTGATATGGAAGGTTTTCGACGATTGGCAGATCAGCATGATTTGTGGATTATTGAAGATGCCTGCCATGCCCCAGGCGGCTACTTCCACGATTCAAAAGGGGGCAAGCAACTGTGTGGAAACGGGAATTTTGCCGACGTCGCCATCTTTTCATTTCACCCGGTTAAACACATTGCTTCTGGAGAAGGTGGAATGATCACCACCAACAATGAAGAGCTTTATAAAAAGCTATTGATGCTTCGCACCCACGGCATCGCAAAAGATGTAGGTGTTTTCCAAAATTCTATTGAAACTGCCTATGGACTTCAACTTGAAACTTTAAACTTTAAACCTGAAACCTACCCCGGCTGGTACTACGAAATGCTGGAATTGGGCTTTAATTACCGGCTGACGGATTTTCAGGCAGCCTTGGGGAACAGCCAGCTAAAGCGGGCCGACGGCGGATTGAAGCGCAGAAAAGAAATTGCCCAAACTTATTTTGAAGCTTTCAACGAAAAACCATTTATCAAGGGGCAATCGGGCGTGGTTGATGGTCACGCCTATCATCTCTATGTTATTGAAGTGGAAGACCGAAAAGGGTTGTACGAACATTTGCGGGCAAACAATATTTTTGCTCAAATCCACTATGTTCCGGTGCATCTCATGCCTTATTATAAGCAGTTTGGGTGGAAAGAAGGGGATTTTCCCCAAGCAGAAAAATACTACAGTCGGTGCATCAGTTTGCCTATGTACCCAACCCTAATCGACGAAGAACAAAAATTTGTTATAAATTGTATTGATCATTTTTACATAGGACGCGAAGCAAATGACCAATGATCCAATGACAAATACTGACAGCCACCAGGCTTCTAACCTCTGCATCATTCCTGCCCGAGGAGGCAGCCAACGCATTCCCCGCAAGAATATCAAAGATTTTCTGGGGAAACCCATTATTGCTTATTCCATTGAGGCAGCTTTGAACAGCCAGTTGTTCAACGAAGTGTTGGTGTCAACCGATGATGAGGAAATTGCTGAAGTGGCTCGAAGATATGGTGCTAAGGTGCCTTTCTTGCGCTCGAAAGAGAATGCCAACGATTTTGCTACTCTGGCCGATGTGCTCATTGAAGTGATTAACCAATACAGAAATACAGGAAAATCATTTGAAAACATTTGCTGTATTCTCCCTACAGCACCCTTAACCACTCCAATCCGCATAAAAGAAGCATTTGAAAAGCTTGTTGATGAGGATCTGGAATCGGTATTGCCGGTGGTGGAATTTTCTTACCCCATTTTAAGGGCATTTGAATTTAATGATGATAACACACTCAAAATGATTTGGCCGGAATACCTGACAGCCAGAAGTCAGGACCTCAAGCCGGCTTACCATGATTCCGGATCATTTTACTGGATTAGAAGCAAGGCTTTGCTTGACCAAAAAACACTGTTCTGTAAAAACGGTGGCGCCATCGTTCTTCCCGAGACGGAAGTGCAGGATATTGATAATGCAACCGACTGGAAGCTAGCCGAATTAAAATACAAGTTACTCAATGGTTAAACGCACCATCATCTTCAGAGCCGACGGTGGCCCTTCCATTGGGATGGGGCACTTTATCCGCACGCTGGCACTAGCCGAAATGCTGAACGAACAGTTCCATTGCATTTTTGCCACACGCCAGCCATCGGAATACCAGCTGGCGGAAATTGAAAAGATATGCCATGGACAGATCGATCTGCCGGAAGATGATTCGCATGGTCAAGCCTTTCTTAATCAATTGCAAGGGAATGAGATTGTCGTTCTTGATAATTACTATTTTTCTACTGACTACCAAAGGGCAATTAAAACCAAAGGCTGCGGGTTAGTTTGCATTGATGATCTTCATAAAATTCATTTTGTAGCCGATATCGTGATCAACCACGCATTAACTGTTGCCCCGTCCGATTATTCGGTCGAACCTTACACGCAATTATTATTGGGCTTTGATTATGCACTGTTGCGGAAGGATTTTCTTCAGAATTCTGACGATGAGGATAAAACATACGAATTGATGATCATGATTGGTGGAGCGGATCCTGCCAATATTTCGGAAAAAATTGTCCAATCAGTTATTGAGCAAGAATATAATGGGCGCATCGCTTTGGTCAGAAACCATGCACAGGGTCGCATGCTTTTGCCGGGCAATGTCATGCAGTTTAAGAATCTCTCAGCGAATGAGGTTTACAACCTGATGCGGAAATCTTCACTGGGAATTTTTCCTTCAAGTACCGCTGCCATTGAAGCCTGTGCTGCCCGGCTGCCTTTTCTAACCGGCCATTTTGTTGACAATCAAAAACTAACTTATCAAGCTTTGGTGAAACACAAACTTGCGGTTGGCATTGGAGACTTAACAAACTGTTCAGGCAAAATAATCGTACGTACAGCAATTGAATTACTGAAAGATCATGAAAAGTTGATTTCGTTGCAGGTAAAACAACGCAATACGCTGGACCAGAAATCGAAACAACGACTTCAGAATGTATTTCTCAATTTATGATGGAAAAAATATCAATTAGAGAAGCTAACAGTTCTGACCTTGAAATTACCTTTCAATGGGCCAATAATTCGGAAACACGGAAGAATTCGTTCTATTCTTCTTCGATTTCTTTTGTAGAACATTCCGAATGGTTTTGGGAAAAACTTAAAAGCGATCAATCAAAGCTGTACATTGTATCTTTGAGGAATGTAAAAATAGGATTGGTGAGATTCGAATTTAATATGGAAACTACGATAGGAATTGTAATTGCACCGGAATTTAGAGGTAAAGGATTAGCTTCTGTGATTATTGATCTCGCTTGTGCTACGCTTTGGAAAACGAATACGAATTCAATGCCTGTTCGTGCCTATATTAAAGAGGAGAATGTGGCATCGATTCGATCTTTTCTGAAAGCTGGATTTATATTAGAGCGATATGATGTTGTCAATGAAATTTCTTGTCAAGTTTTAAAAAAGAATCCCAATGATTATCGGAACACATAATTTGAAAGACAAATGCCTTATTATTGCTGAACTTTCGGCCAATCATGGGCAAAAGATTGAAGTTGCTATTGAAACAATCAGAGCAGCTAAAAGAGCTGGAGCCGACGCAATTAAATTGCAGACATATACAGCGGACACCTTGACGATTGACTGCAATAGCAACTATTTTACGATTCAGGATGGATTGTGGAAGGGGCGTACACTTTACGATCTCTACAAGGAAGCTTACACTCCCTGGGAATGGCACGAAGAGTTGTTTCGTGTGGCTCGCGAAGAAGGCTTAATTTGCTTTTCCTCCCCTTTTGATAAAACCGCTGTTGACTTTCTCGAGCAATTTAATCCACCGGCATATAAAATTGCTTCATTCGAGATAAGGGATGTTGTATTGATTGAACAGGTCGCATCGATGGGCCGGCCCGTGATTATTTCGATTGGCATTGCAGAATTTGCAGATATTGAACTGGCTATAAAAACGTGCTGGAATGCAGGTAACAGCAACCTGGTTTTGTTGAAATGCACTTCCTCTTATCCTGCTCCAATCGATGAAGCGAACTTGTCCACCATCCCCGATTTAAAGGAACGCTTTGATGTTGAGGTCGGCTTGTCTGATCATACTTTGGGCATCGTTGCTCCCTTGGTTGCAGTAACCTTAGGTGCACGGGTCGTCGAAAAGCATTTTATCCTCAACAAATCCATTGGCGGTCCCGATGCGTCGTTTTCGCTCGACGAAAAGGAGTTTTCCGAGATGGTGAAAGCCGTTCGGCAGGCTGAAAAAGCTGTCGGTCAAGTCAATTACGAACTGACAGAACACGCCAAGGCGAGCCTCAAATTTTCGAGATCACTATTTGTGGTCGAAGATATTAGCGAAGGAGAAATGTTTAATGCGGATAATGTCAAATCGATACGCCCGGGATATGGAGCACATCCCAAATATCTGAAAGATGTTTGGGGTAAAACGGCGACACGTGATTATAAGCGAGGAGAACCATTTACGTTTGAATCGCTCTGAAGCGAAGTTCAACGATCGTGAAAGCCAGTTTCCATAGTGCGGCAGTAGGATTATTTTCCAATAATATTCATCAGCTTTTTGCCAATGGATTGAATATCTTCTGATATAGATGTCAGAAAGAACAGTAATCCGGACAGACAACTGATAATTGCTCCACGAATGAAAATATCCAGAATCAGTTGTTGCTGCGGAATCAATTGAAGCAAGAAATAGACCGCAGTATAAAACAGGGTCACTGTTATAAACTTATAATTAAACGGTTGGAGCTTGTATTTTCCCAGCAAAAAAAGGTAACGCATTAAGTTATTCAGGAATAACGCTATTGCAATCGCGATTGCTGCTCCGGTTATCCCCCAAACAGGAATTAAGAAATACAGCAAGGAAATAATAATCAGGATTAAGCTGACAATAAAATACAAGGCCACTTTATAGTATTTTGAATAGCTAATAATCAACCCGTTTGCCCCGGTCATCATGTCAAATAAATAGCCCAGTCCGACAAAAAAGATCACCCACTTCGATCGCTGATAATCCTCACCCAGAATGATCAGGATGTTATCGATGTTGGCCCAAATTCCCAGGAAAAGGAAACCACCAATAATAAATTGGTTAATACAGCTTTTGTAATAAATCGACTTGATTTGTGCCAGATCATTTCTTTTCCAGGCATCAGCAACCAGGGTTCCGGCAATTTTTAGTAACGGACGCGACGGGATCACCACGAGTGTTCCAAAATAAAAGGCAATAGTATAAACACCGGTGTTGGATAGATCCAGGAGCTGGTTGATGAAGATCTTATCAATGCTGAAAACAAAGATGGAGCCCAAGCTGGCAAGAACACTGTATAGGGCCACGCTCCAGATTTCCTTTTTCAACTTTTGATTGATAAAATTCAGCTGGGGTCGAAAGCTGATTTCTTCCCTCTTCAACAAAAAGACAAACAGAAACAAGCCCTTTAAACAAAGCACCAGTGCAAAAGCCAGAATCAATTGATGGAGGTTGATAATGCTGACAGCAAAGGCAATAACAATGGCAAACAACAGCAGCCGCTGTAAAAACTCCTGAAAGAAGGTACCCGTCACGGCATCATAAAGCAGCCGGTTGTAGGTATCCAGAAAAATGAAAGCCATGGAGAAGAAGGTCAGCGGAATGAGCAGATACACATATTGGGCAAACAGGGCAGACTTTTCCAGGTTGCTTTCAATTAACAGGGGTTTAAACAAATAGTAGGCCGCCAGAAACACGGAAAAACCGATGATAAATACCAGCGCAGCGATAAATAAAAATCCGTTGTGTTTATTTTGAGTGTTTCGAAAATAGGGAAATAAGCGGGAAGTCACACCCTGAAAGCCCAGCAGAAAAAGCTGTCCGGTTAATGCGGCATAGGCGGCCAGCAGGCTAAAAAGGCCAACAATCTCGGTTGTCAGATATTCGGTGTATAAATAGGTGATTGTTACAAAACCAATGATCACACCCACATACGACCAAATACTTCCCCTAATTGATTGTTTTATGATGATCCCCATTAATGTCGGATTGAGAAAATTATTTCCTTACTTTTGTTTCAATTTGAAAATTGATAACCCTTAAATGATTATGGCAAAGATAAAAGGCAATCGCAATATATTCGTTGGTTTTGGAATTATCCTCGTCTTTATTTTAATCGCCTTTGTTTATTTTTCACCCCAACTGGAAGGTAAACAGCTGGATGCGGGAGACCTGACTACCTACCGAGGAGGTGCTAAAGAGCTACTCGATTTTAGGGCCGAAACTGGAGAGGAAGCGATTTGGACCAACAGTATGTTTGGCGGAATGCCGGGGTATTTATTGTCGACCCGCTACCAGGGAAATTTAATTTCGAAAGCACAAGCCCTGGTGAATGTCATTCTCCGTCCTGCCCGCTACCTGATTTTGATGTTCAGTTTATTTTTTGCCTTGTTGCTGATTCTGAAGGTAAATGTGTGGGTAAGTGCGGTCGGAGCGCTGGCTTATGGCATGTTTTCCTTTTTGTTTGTCATCATTGATGCCGGACATGTGACCAAAGCGCATACCTTAACCTATATGGCTTTGGTTGTTGGCGGGGTGCTGCTGGCTTACAAACGGAATCCGCTGGTGGGTAGCCTGCTTACTGCGCTGTCGCTTTCGTGGATGTTAAGTGCCAGTCATCCGCAAATAACATATTATGCCGGCATCATGGTTTTGATTATCGGTGTTACCTATTTGATTTATGCGTTCAAGGAAAAGACCTTGCCTGCTTTTACCAAAACTTCGGCTTTGCTCGTGCTGGCTGCTTTGCTGGCAGTTGGAACCAACTTCGGAAATTTGTACACGGTTTACGAATACGGAAAATATTCGATACGGGGCGAGTCGGATTTGACACCACAGGATGATGACCAGACTTCGGGGCTGGATAGGAGCTACATTCTGGATTACAGCTACGATTTGGGTGAAGCGATGACTGCTTTTATTCCACGGTTTAAAGGCGGGGGCATGGCGGAATCTTTGGGTGAAGAATCACATGTTTACAAGTTTTTCGAGCAGAATCAAGGGAAAGCGCAGGCACGACAAATCAGCCAAAACCTGCCTTTGTATTGGGGGACGCAGCCTATTTCCTCAGCGCCTTTTTATTATGGAGCGGTGCTTTGTTTTTTGTTCGTGTTTGGGTTGTTTGTGTTGAAGGGCAAGGACAAATGGTGGCTGGTTGCCGTGGTGGTGGTTTCATTTCTTTTGTCGCTGGGCAAGAACTTTGGATTTTTGAGCCACCTCATGATCGATTATTTTCCGGGATACAACAAATTTCGCGATGTAAAAAATATCATTGTCATTCAGCAGTTCGCGATGGCTTTGATGGGGGTTTTGGCTGTTCGGGAATTGTACACGAACCGTCAAAATAAAACGGAATTACTTCAGAAGCTAAAATACAGTTGGTTTATTGTTGGCGGATTGGCTTTGATTTTTGTGTTGCTTCCCGGTTTGGCTGGCGATTTCAGGACACCATCTGATGCCCGTCTCGTACAGGCAGGCTGGCCAGACCAGCTCATGGAGGCTTTACGTGCCGACCGCAAGATGGTTTTGCGAACCGATGCCTTTAAGACCTTTTTGTTTGTTACCATTGCTGCCGGAGTAATCTGGCTGTATGTGAAACAAAAACTGAAAGCTAGTTATGCGCTGCTGATTTGGGCTTTACTGATATTTGTTGATTTGTGGCCGGTCAACAAACGGTATCTTAACAACGAGGACTTTGCATCAGCCCGCAAGGTTGAGGTACCCTTTAGTCCGAGCATGGCTGATCAGGAAATTTTGAAAGATAAAGATCCAAATTATCGGGTGCTTAATATGTCGGTCAATCCGTTCGCCGACGCGTCAACTTCTTATTTTCACAAATCAATTGGGGGTTATCATGGTGCCAAAATGCAGCGCTACCAGGAGATGATTGAATTTCATATAGCTCCCGAAATGCAGAAGCTTGGCTCGCGTTTGCAGAATGTGGAATCGCAGGCCGATGTGGATGCCATTTTCACCGGGCTGAATGCGCTGAACATGCTAAATACCCGTTATGTGATTTATAATCCTAATGCCGCGCCACTACATAATAACCAGGCGTTAGGTAACGCCTGGTTTGTAGAAGATGTGTCGTTTGTGGAAAACGCAGATGAGGAAATTGCTGCTTTGGATGGTTTTGATCCCGCAACAGAGGCCATTGTTGATGCGCAGTTTTCAGATGTGCTCACAAACGTTAGTTTTAATTCGGGTGACCAGCCGGTGATTGAATTGCAGGAATACCGCCCCAATTATTTAAAATACAAAGCTAGCGTTGGCAGTGGCACCCCCTTGGCTGTCTTTTCTGAGATTTACTATCCGGCACCTGCCGGATGGAATGCCTACCTGGATGGGCAACTGGTGGAGCATGTGCGTGTAAACTACGTGCTGAGGGCTATGCCGGTTCCGCAGGGTACGCATGAAATCGAATTCCGTTTTGAACCCCAATCGTATGTTTTAGGAAACAGGGTTTCGTTGGTTAGTTCGCTCATGCTTATTTTGGCGCTAATTGCTGTAGGTTTTTTCGAATTTAAAAAGAAGGCAAAAAATGAAGAGGAAGAAACGTCCGGTGAGGCTTAAACGTCGTTTAATCAAATCATATCTGACATCAACCATTAGTATCACCCTAGTTTTATTTTTGGTTGGAATGATGTCTTTACTGATACTTAATGCCGGCCGCTTGTCGGATTACGTAAGGGAGCACGTTGGCTTTACCCTGGTGCTAAATGATGATGTGCGTGAAGCGGAAATCCTGAGGCTTCAAAAAATATTAAGCGTCACCGATTACGTGAAAGATACCAGGTATGTAAACAAGGAAGAAGCGGCGGAGCAGCTGGCTAAAGAATTGGGTGAAGATTTTGTCGGGTTTTTGGGCTTCAATCCTTTGTTTTCTTCCCTCGACATTAAATTGAATGCGGAGTATATGCAACAAGATAGTTTGGTCATTCTGGAAAATAGTTTTCTGGCTTATCCCCAGGTAAAGGAAGTTTACTATCAGCGCGACTTGGTGCGAATCATTAACGAAAATGTGAAGCGTATCAGCTTGTTTTTGATGGTTTTCTCGGTTTTGCTTCTGTTCATCTTTTCAACACTCATTAACAACACCATCCGAATTGCCATTTATTCGCAGCGTTTTATTATTCATACCATGAAGTTGGTTGGAGCCACACGATCGTTTATCCGGCGGCCTTTTATTCTGAGAAACATTGGCTATGGAGTTTTGGGAGCATTGCTCGCCAACCTGAGTATTCTGGGGCTGATCTTTTCGTACCGGCAGGATTTTGAGGGCATATTTGATCCGCAGCAGGTGGGAACCATCGGGCTGGTTTTTGTGATTGTTCTGGTTTTCGGTATTCTGATTTCTTGGTTGTCAACCTATTTTTCAGTGAATAAATATCTTCGAATTAGGTATGATGAGCTTTTTTATACTTGAGGCAGATTACGAAATTGGTAAATAATTGTTATATCACTTTTTTTGAACAATAATTTGACAGGATCGGACGATTAATTAGAAATAGATTTTCTACTTTCGCATCACCAAAAACGTTGAGGTATGGTTAAGACTAAAGAAGAATTGCAAAAACAAACTTTCGCATTAGGGAAAGAAAATTATAAATTGTTACTTATTGGGTTCGGAATCATCGTTGTAGGTTTCATCCTCATGGTTGGTGGAAAAAGTGAAGACCCCTCGGTTTTTAACCCCGAAATCTTTAGTTTCAGGCGAATTACCCTGGCTCCAGTCATCGTGTTGTTTGGGTTCTTGTTTGAGATTTATGCCATTATGAAACGCCCCAAAGAAGAAAACTAGCCGATGAATGTCTTTCAGGCCTTTTTGTTGGGTATTATTCAGGGATTAACCGAATTTTTACCCGTTAGCTCCAGTGGTCATTTAGAAATAGGTCATAACCTTTTGGGGATAAAGGGGCACAACAACCTGGTGTTCGCTATTGTAGTGCATGGAGCAACCGTGCTAAGTACCTTGGTCGTCTTCCGACAAGATATTTTATCGCTTAGTAAAGGTTTGTTTTCCTTCCGGTGGAATGAGGAAACGAGGTATGTTTTTCTCCTGTTTTTATCAGCCGTGCCAATTACGGTGTTAGGACTTTTTTTCCGGGAGGAAATCGAGGGCCTGTATAATGGCAACTTGGTTTTTGTTGGATCAATGTTAATTGCTACCGCCTGTTTGCTTGCGTTTACCTATTTCGCTAAATCCAAAGAAAAGAAAGTTGGCTGGCTCGATTCCCTGATTATTGGTGTGGCTCAGGCCATGGCAGTGCTTCCGGGGATATCACGAAGCGGATCAACCATTGCTGTTGGGCTTTTACTTGGTAAGAAAAAAGAAGATATGGCCCGCTTTTCTTTTCTGATGGTTCTAATTCCGATTATTGGTGCCAATTGCATTGATCTGCTGGGGCATGAACCGAATCCGGAAGATTCGATTGCGATCTTACCGCTGGCTGTTGGCTTCGTTGCAGCCTTTCTCGCTGGCCTTTTAGCCTGCAAATGGATGATCAAAATTGTGAAGCAAGGCAAGTTGATTTATTTTGCAGCCTATTGTCTGGTTATCGGGTTAATTGCTATCTTTGCCGGCTGAAAAACTGACTTCCTGATTCATACCATACATTAACTAAAAGAGTTTTCAATGGGGGAGGAATCCAAAAAATTTGACTTCATCAAAGGAGAGGTATTGCTTTTTGATAAAGCGTTGGACTGGACTTCCTTCGATTTGGTACAAAAAGTACGCAATAATCTTTGCCGCGTCATGAAGATCAAAAAGCTGAAAGTGGGGCATGCCGGAACTTTGGATCCAAAAGCTACCGGATTGATGATTCTTTGTACTGGCAAAGCAACCAAGAAAATTGACATGCACCAGGCCGGAGAGAAGGAATACCTGGCAAGCATAAAGCTGGGAGCCACTACGCCATCGTTCGATTTGGAAACGGAAGAAGATGCTCAATTTGACACCACACATATTACTCAAGCGCTGACTGAAGCTGTTTTGCAACAGTTTATTGGTGATGTTGAGCAGGTCCCGCCGGTTTTTAGTGCGGTTAAAATTGATGGACAACGGGCTTATACTCATGCCCGAAAAGGGGAAGATGTTAAGATGAGGTCCCGCCTAATTCATATTCGGAAATTGGAATTACTTGATTTTTCTCAAGAGAAAATTGAGATCCGGGTTGTTTGTAGTAAAGGGACTTATATTCGGGCTTTGGCTCGCGACATTGGAAAAGCATTGGATAGCGGAGCTTATCTTATCGGTTTAAGACGCACCAGAATTGGGGATTTTAAGGTAAACGATGCTCTTTCAGTCTCAGACTTTCTAAAAAATATTGACAAATTTGTAACAAACTGAATATTGCCCCGTAAAACGAGGTTCTGTCTTATCGAAAAATTATTCATTTATGAAGTTATCCAAGTTCAAATATAAACTGCCAGAGGAACTGATTGCTCTGCATCCCTCCAAAAACCGGGATGAGTCGAAACTGATGGTTTTACACCGTGACAGTCGAAAAATTGAGCACAAGTTATTTAAAGACATTACGGAATATTTTAACGACCAGGATGTCATGATATTCAACGATACCAAAGTTTTTCCGGCGCGTTTATATGGGAACAAAGAAAAAACGGGAGCTGAAATTGAAGTTTTTTTGCTTCGTGAGTTGAACCGAGAGCAACGTTTGTGGGATGTATTGGTCGATCCTGCCCGTAAAATCCGGATTGGTAACAAACTGTACTTTGGCGAGGATGATATGCTGGTAGCCGAAGTGATTGACAACACGACATCACGAGGGCGGACCCTGCGTTTCTTGTTTGACGGGCCATACGATGAGTTCAAAAAGACCCTCTACAGCCTGGGCAAAACTCCGCTGCCTAAATTTATTCAACGGCCGGTTCAGCCCGAAGATAAGGAGCGTTATCAAACCATTTTTGCCAAACACGAAGGAGCTGTTGCCGCGCCAACTGCAGGCTTACACTTTAGCCGTGAGCTGCTAAAGCGCCTGGAGATTCTAGGAGTTGAGTTCAGTTACGTCACGTTGCATGTTGGCCTGGGGAACTTCCGAAGTGTAGATGTGGAAGATTTGACCAAGCATAAAATGGATTCGGAGCAAATTTGGATTAGAGATGAAGCTTGCGAGGTGGTGAATAGTGCCAAGGCGAAAAAGAAAAACATTTGCGCGGTAGGCACCACTGTCATGCGAACCCTCGAAAGTTCCGTGTCAACCCAAGGGCATTTAAAGCCGTTTGAAGGGTGGACCAACAGGTTTATCTTTCCTCCATTTGAGTTTAGTGTAGCCAACCGGATGATCACCAACTTTCACCTGCCGATGTCAACCCTGTTGATGATGGTGGCTGCTTTTGGTGGATACGACTTTGTGATGGAAGCATACCAAACAGCGATCAAGGAAGGTTATCGCTTTGGAACCTATGGCGATGCCATGTTGATTTTATAAGAAGCACAAAAAAATAGAGATACTAAAAGGCCGTCAATTTTATTGATGGCCTTTTTATTTGATGCCACTTTGCAATCGGATTTTATCTTCTGAAGTATTTTTGTAAATTGAAAACCTGTTTACTCATGCTCATTTTAATAGCTGGTCTTTTATGAAAACAAAAAGAATTGCCCTTGCTGTATTTGTTGTCCTTGTGTTAGGAGCTGGCGTTTATCTCCATTTGTTGATGCCCGTGATCACAGGCTATACAGCCAAAAATCTGGCTTCGGCAGTCTTTGTTGCCGGGAGAAGCCAGGAAGCGATGGAAGAGGAGGACCTGGATTTTTCCTTTATTGCCTTCACCAACAACACGGTTGATTTTGAAAAACGGGAGGTCGTAAGCAAGTTTCTGTGGGGCGAATCGAAAGCCATTTATATCGAGGGTTTTGGCTGCACATTGGTGGAAGATTTTTCCGAAGAGGAGATCCGGAGCCGCCCTTATCAGCTCGTTGAAGCACTTCCTGCCGGTGCTGATACCATTCCCTGGCCGAGGGGTGATTTGATTGAAGATCCCGTTCCGCAGGGAATCAACCATGAGAAGCTAACCCACACGATTGCACAGGCAATGAGTGATACCATTCCGTACAAGGGAACTTTTGCCTTGATGGTTGTTTACAAAGGGCAGCCGATAGCCGAGGTGTACCGCGATGATTTTTCAGCAAGCACGAAATTTCTAAGTTGGTCGATGGCCAAAAGTGTGACCAACGCCTTGGTTGGCATGCGGGTAAACGATGGGCAGCTCGCGATTGATCGGCCCCTGGCGATTCCGGAATGGCAGCAGGACGAGCGCCAAAACATTACCCTCAACAACTTGCTACAGATGAACAGCGGCCTGGCATGGAACGAAAATTACGGCAACCTATCTGATGTCACCGTGATGCTGCATAAGGCGGGCGACATGGGACTATATACCCAGCAAAAGTCCTACAAGTATCCGGCTGACTCCGTGTGGATGTATTCGTCGGGATCGACCAACCTGGTTTGCCGCGAGCTTCGTAAAACTTTTTCCGATGACCAGGCCTACTATGCTTATCCGCGGCAAGCCTTGTTCAACCGGATTGGCATGCGAAGCGCCATTTTTGAGGTCGATGCATCGGGAACCTTCGTTGGGTCTTCGTATTTGTATGCCACCATGCGCGACTATGCCCGCTTTGCCTTGCTGTATTTGAATGATGGAAACTGGCTGGGGGAGCAAATCTTACCCGACGGCTGGGTGGATTATACGACCATAACTGCCAATGGCTCCGAAGGACGATACGGCGCCTTCTTCTGGCTCAACCGATCGGGTGAATATCCGGATGCTCCCGAAGATCTGTTTTTGTGTAAAGGGCACGACGGACAGTTTATCTGTATTATTCCGTCCAGGGAATTGGTTGTGGTGCGCACCGGCTACTCCAAGAAGGGCGAGTTTGATTTGAATGGGCTGCTGAAAGGAATTATGGAGAGCTTGGAATAACACAAAAAATTCCAAATTTCAGGTTCCAAATTCCAAACACATACATCGGGTTAAGGGCTGGAGGGGTGTACGACAAAATTCCCTTTTCAGCAATAATTTCACAAATCAACCCCAATTTCATTCGAAAAAAACTTAGTTAATATATTCTATTTCTGTACGTTCTCATGGAACTCGCATGTTAGGCATCAGCTCTTCGATCATTTTTTCCATTTCTTTTTGTGTTGCCGCCTTTAAATTATTACCGCAAACATGCTCGTTTCATGAGGGAATTGTAAAAGCTACATTTAATGACAGCGAAAAACGCGAAAGACACAAAAAGGGATACGTCTTCGACGTAACTTGTCCTGCCTGCCCGGTGCGACCGGAAGCTTTTGACGGAACTTGTCCTGCTTGTCCCGGTGTAATCGGGAGCTTTTGACGGATTGAAAATTGCATGGCAATTTTTCTTTTCGTGCTTTTCGCGCATTTCGTTGTTTAATGTAAGAAATAGGAATTTTGTCGTACACCCGGCTGGAGGCATCAAGGTTTAAACACGAATTCGTAAGACACAAAGAATTTCTCCGCAGGAGAATGACCAATAGCCCGGGGTTGAGCGATCTAAAAAGCGAATTACAGCATCCAGCAATTCGCCGGCAGATCCTGATCCGGCGGTTGCCGGACAGGATGACTCATCATCGCTACAAGCGTCAGTTCTAAACACAAAGACTCCACTTATAATGACCATCAAATGACAACAGAATGACTAATCACTAATTATCCAGTGTCCAATGACCAACCGCTACTCCACCTGGTAGTTATAGAAGCTATTGTCTTCGTTGCCAACAACAAGGTTGAAGTATGGATTGGACCTGTTGAAATAGCCAATGGTGAAATCGGTATTGCCGTGCAGTGGAAAGCCATCATAAAGCGAACCGTCTGAATTGACCAGGTACACCCGGTTTTCGTCACGGCAAACCACGCCAATTTTCCGATCGTTGTTGGCAAACAGGTAGCTGTTTGGTTTGCTGCTGATGGGCAGGTTAAACTCGCGGGTAAATATTTTTTTGCCTTTGTCAGTAAATGCAAAGAGCTTGTTTCCATCAGCAACGAAAAAGTCGGTTTTGCCATCCCCATTCAGGTCTTCTACTCCAAAAAAGTGTTCCTTGCCAAAGCTGCCCACATTCAAAGTTTCGTACTGGCCGTTGAAATACTGCAAATAAATGAACCCGTTAACATCGGTGGTGGCAATGGCAGCTTGCCCGGTCTGCACCAGGTGCAGGTCGTTTTGTGAATGTTCAAAATTGCTGCTTGTTTTCACACGCGTGTTGCCTCTTCGATCCAAGATGTAGGTTTTGTATTGGTCGGCGCATACCAGGTAGTCTTTGGCAGCCACCCTAAAATGCTTCACCGGCGTGTTGACAAGTCCGTCGGTTCCCTTGAAATCCCAGCCACTCACAAGTTTTCCTTCCCGGTCGTAGGCATAAACCTGCTTGTTTTCGGAGGCAATAAAAAAGCGGTAGTTGCGGTTGTTGTCGTAGTCAAATACTGCCACGCCATTGGTGGCTGGCGACCGGAACGTAATGGGGTAACGGGCCACATTGTTCCCTTCGCGGTCAATCAGGTGCAATTGGTTTTGTGTGTTAAACAGGTATTGCAGCTTGCCGTTTTTGAAATAGTCAATCTGGTAAATTTCGCTTATGATTTTACCCGGGAGCGGTATTTTCCATAAACTCACCCCTTCTTTGTTAATCAGGTAAAGCTGGTTCTTGTTGTCCTGAATGATGACTTCCTTGTTCGCCGGGTCATTATGGTTAGTGACCAGTTGCGGTTTGATTGCTACTGTTGATTCCAGCTTGCTTTGCCACACCGTTTGGGGCTCTTCTTTTAAAACCGGGTCGTATTTCAGGTAAAGGTTATTCAGGAATTGGCCCGAATTTTCGGAAAACTGCCAGCTAATCGCCTGGAACTTGCGAATTGACTGTTCGTGGTCGGCAACTGCTTTGGCTGCTTTTTCATTCAGGTAATAATTGCTTAAATAGAAGGCTTTCGAGATGTTAAGGTAGAACGAAAAGCTGGATCGGCTGGAGAGCTGTTCGTTGAACTTCTGAAACTGGATGTCCTTTTCCAAGGTTTCAGAAAGCACCAAATCATGGATGTAATTTTTCAGCGCTGTGCTGTTGTCGGCAAAAATCAGGTAGTTATCGTAGAAACACAGGTAGTTGCTTTCAACCCCCGAAAAAACCTGGCCAAAAAGCAGTTCGGGCAGGTTCGAAAACGGGAACTCGTAGATGGAAAACGAGCGGGCATTTTGAATCTGGTACTTGCTTTCCAGTTGCTGCAGGCTGGTGTTGTTGGCTTTGGCATAATTGTCGAGCATGGGGAGCAGTTTTTCGCGGGCGAGCGACTGTCCTTTCACTTCAGCAATAAAAAAGCGGTTGGTTGCCGGATCATTTTGAGTGACCGTTCCGAAAGCCATCGCAAATTCGTTTTTGGCAATCTCTGCAAAGAGCTTATTGAAGGATCCTTTACTGTAGCGTTCCAGCTTTTTTAGCTGCGTTTCGCGCGGGTAGAAAAGGCCCTGCTTTTTCAGGTATTCCTCGTAATTGCGGTAAAAGCCGTCCAGATCGTCAAGTGCTAAATTGATAAATAGGCTGGTTTTGGCCGACAGCACCCCGGCCATGTTCGAGCGAACTGCTTTTTGTCCGCGAAAAGTAGCGAGGTAGTTGCTAACATCATTGGAAAAACTAAAGCCATTAAGCAGCCACTCGGTGTCTTTCATGTTGACATCCAACTCGGTCCAGTCGGAGAAACTTCCAAAAAGCTGGATCTGTTTTCGGAAATCCCGTGGCGCCAGATCAGCGATAAAAGCCGGGAATCGCTCGTGCTGGATATATAGGTTGAAATCGGAATTGGAACTGACCGTGGTGTATAAGTCCTGCAGTTGTTGATCGTTCATCAGATTATCAACCGTCATTTGGCGAATGGCTTCTTCCACAAACAAGGCATAGCGGCTAAACAGCAACACCCCGTCTTTAAAGGCGAAGTGCAGTTCGGTATCGCCGGTTTTCAGCTCATAGATTTGTTCGTTGTCGTAATCGCGCGAGTTGATTCTTCCTTTTTTTGTGTTGGGCAGGCTGTTGAAATAACCCATCAAATCTGTTCGTTCTTTGCGGTCATTCAGGCTGACAACAAACAAACTACCGACATTATTTTTCCCTTCAGCATTAAAAGCTATCAGCACTGATTTGTTTGAAAGTACCTTTCGCAATTGGGGGCTGGTTTCGAACTGGGTCTTCACCTCCCGGGCATCGGTAAAAAATGCCTGAAGTTGAATGAACTGCTCCAGCTCCGACACGATTTGGTTTTCCGGGGTAATTCTTTTCAGAAAGGATCCAAAATCAGGTATTTCAACGATCAGTGGTGTTCGGGCCGGAATGGCCCGAAAAGATGAGTTATCCCCGTAACCCTGCGATTGGCATGCCGTGAAGAAACAGGCGGCACCAATAATCACAACGAAAACAAGGATGATGGGAAGTAGTAGCTTGCGCATAAATCTGATTTTTTATCAAAAGTAAGAAGAAAGTCAAGCGACTACCATATAATTAGCCTTGATTTTCAAACGATTTATCAACGATGCATTCTTAATTTCTCTGGTTGACTTCTTCTATTTACGTTGGTGAACCTCGCTGGCATCGACAATTTTGTACAATTTATCCGACCGGCGGATGGTCTGATCCAGCTTGATGGAGAACCGTTCGCCCCGTTTGGTCTCTTCAACGGGCTTTAAATCCACCCTGATTTCTTCTACTTTGGCTTCTACCACGCCAGTGGTGGGGCCGGTAATCAGAATGTGGTCGCCCACTTCAAGCTTGCCGGTTTCCATTTTAAATTCGGCCACACCCAGTTTCGCAAAGTAGTTCATAGCTTTGCCCAGGTACAGTTTCCGCTTGGTGGCTACCGATCCGTAGTTACTGCTCCACTCGCCCAGACGTTGCCCCAGGTAGTAGCCATCCCAAAAGCCCCGGTTGAAAACTGTTTGCAGACGAGCATCCCAGGCGGCGATTTTTTCATCGGTAAACGAGTCGTCAAAATAAGCGTCCACCGCTTCGCGATAGCATTCCACCACTGTTTTGACATATTCGGGAGAACGCGCCCGCCCTTCAATCTTCAGGACCGAAACGCCGGCATCGAGCACTTTATTGAGAAAGTGAATGGTTTTTAAATCTTTGGGCGACATGATATACTCATTGTCCACCTCCAGCTCGGCACCGGTTTCCTTGTCGGTAACGGTGTAGGCGCGGCGGCAGGTTTGCATGCAGCTGCCGCGGTTGGCCGACGAGCTCATCTCGTGCAGGCTGAGGTAGCACTTGCCCGAAACGGCCATGCACAAAGCACCGTGCACAAACATTTCGAGTTGAACGAGTTTGCCTGCCGGGCCGGTAATCTTTTGCTCCTTAATTTGCTTGCTGATTTCCCAAACGCGGCCCAGGTTCATTTCGCGCGCCAGCACCACCACATCGGCAAACTGGGCATAAAACTTCACCGCTTCAATATTGGTAATGTTGACCTGGGTTGAAATATGCACTTCAACGCCAATGCTGCGGGCATAGGCAATAGCGGCAATGTCGCTGGCAATAATGGCCGTAATTCCGGCTGCCTTGGCCGCGTCAATCACCTCGTGCAACTTATCCAGCTCATTGTCGAAAACAATGATGTTAACCGTCAGGTAGGTCTTGATGCCATGTTTGGTGGCCGTTTCCACGATCTTTTGCAGGTCGTCGAGGGTGAAGTTGTTGGAGGAGCGCGAACGCATGTTGAGCTTTTCCACGCCAAAATAAACCGACCCTGCCCCGCCTTGAATGGCCGCTGCCAGTGATTCGTACGAACCCACCGGCGCCATAATTTCAATGTCTCTTCTTTCCATTTCGGTTATCAATTTGATGCGCAAAAGTACTTTTTATTCTGCATATAAATAAAATGGGTGCCGGAAACTGGGTCGCTGGCTAGAAAAGAATCAGATTCTACCCGGAAACCGGGTCGCCAGCCAGAATCAGACCAATTTCTGCTCAGAAACCGCGTCGCCGGGCTGCCGAGAACGAATTTCTGCCCGGAAACCCGGTTTCCAGCCAGAAAAGTAGTCAGTTCTGCCCGGAAACTCAGTTTCCAGGCAGAAAAGTATTCAGTTCTGGCTGGCGACTCAGTTTCCGGCACCAAAAAACTGTGAGCCGGAAACTCAGTTTCCAGGCACCCAAATTTCCTGGACTCGTTTTTGGTTTGAACTCCGAAAGAGTGAAATGTTCATCCCCGGGTGAAGTGGGGGACTTAAAAATCGAAACTTTTCCGTTGGGTTATGTCGTCTGGTTCTTTGAAAAAAGTCTAGATCAAGTGAGGATTAAAACTCATAGAGTTGTGTATAAAGCATACTCCTTACAAAGCAAGGAGTACCTACGCGCAGCGCAGGGGGAGGTGGTTGGATTCCAGAGAAGAATATGAATTGTTGCCGATTAAATTTTCTGGCCATGTTTCTTTAAACGCGAATAACATGGAATCAGAAAATCATTTTATAGCCTTATCAAAGTGTTGTTTTGCAGGGCTTAATCGGTTTTGTATTCGTTGGGTGCGAACTCCAACCTGAGTACATGGACACTGTTTTTATCTTTGTAATTGTAAACCAAGGTTACTCCTTTTTCCCTGAAGAATTTCAAATCGGGACTTGTCCGAATTGTGTTCAGTATCTGTGGTTTCAAATATGCTTCCATGCTTTCGATTTCTATATTTTCTTTCAGCATATCGACCAACGTGTAATTATACTGGAATCTTTTCTCCGGAGTGGTGATGGTATTGTCAAGCCGGGTGCCAGCGTCAACCATAACCGGGCAGGATTCATTCAATTCGTTGGCGATCTTCATCAATTGCTGATCGATCGAAGGAGGAGAAAAAACTTGTTGTGCAACAAAATAGGCGATTCCGAACGCAATAATCCCGACAATAGTTACCAGTAGTGGTTTTCGGTTTGTAGGCTTGCTTTTTTGGCTTTGCTGATTTGGCTGGTTTGAACTCTCGGGTGTAGCTTTAGGAAGCTCATAGCCGCAGTGAGAACAGTATCTCGCATTGGTTTTATTATCTTCTCCGCAATGCGTGCAGGTAACTTTTTCCATTTGTTTTTGATTGGGTTAGCACTCAGGAGGCACCTTTAAATTTTGAATGCAATTATAATAAAATTTGTTTTGATTGTGTTTAAGGTCACGGACCTATTTGATATTTTCGGTTTCGCTTCTATCACAAATTGTTAAAGCCTCGAAACATGACACTAAATTATTCGCACTACTTAGTTATCACCTTATTTTGAAAAATAAGAATTGAACTACTGATAAATTGATATTTTTTTGCGCTCTGCAATAATTTGGTGTTCAGCCGAGGCTCAGCCAGCCAGAAACGGAATGACGGGAGCTTTTCTGAGGCTGAAATTCCAAATTCTCTCGAGCGATCGGGACTCCCTTTGGTCGCAAGGCCAGTCATAGGCGATGATTTTACCAAACAATTTCGAAGCCCGGATGCTGTTCCAGTGGGGCTTTGCCCCAAACCCCAGTTCCTTTTTTGCCTTGATGCCAAAAAGGAACCAAAAAAAATCAAGGCTGACGAGGGTTTGGCTGGAAAACTACGGATCAGTCACTCCTCGAAAACCAACTCCGATCCTGAGTACAGGATCGTCAAACAGGGTTTTCTTAGCCAGTGCCATCGCCGTTTCCTTCCCTTGTTTTTCCAAGCCAAACCCTCGTAGGCCAACTAAGTCCGCTTGCTTGAAGGCTCATCCTACACTTGTATTCTCTGTGGTTAGAAATAAGCAATCCCCAATCACTAACTTACTGTGCAAGCGTAAAACGGAAGCTCAGTCCGAAGTTGGTGTTTGAGGTGGGGTAGGATAGGGAGGTGAACGGTTTGTTGATGACCTTGTCGTAATAAACCCGCAGTTGGAACCGGTCGCTAAGCATGTAGTCGGCAGTGGTTTTGATGGTGATGGCATTTTGTCCGGCAGTGAGCTGGTCGGTTTGCTCCACCAATTTGCGAATGAGCGTTTTGTTTTTTCGGAACGACACGTCGGCCCGGATATTCAGGTCGTTGGAGTAGGCTTTTTGCGAACGCTTGGTCTTGATAATTAAATCCATGCGTTCGAAACGGTATCCCAGTCCAAAGGTGTATTCGTTGGTCAGCACTTCGGTGAGCTGGTTGTTGGCGAAGTTCAGGGTTAAGTTGCGGCTTCGGCTGATCTCGGCGCGGGTGGTCACGTCATTCAGCCAAGTTACATCCATGTTGATCAGCGGGCTAAACTGCTCGTTGATGCTTACCGCATTGATGTCGTAACGGCTGATGAAGTTGCCGCTCAGCTCATTCATCACATAGCTGAATCCATCGTTAAACTCCTGGTCGTTGTAGCTCAGGTTGGTAATATACGAACCCACATTGTAGCTCGAACGGTAGGCATGGCTCAGGTTTAGGTTTTTCATGACTTTATTCAGCAGGTCAATTTTCGAAACAATTCCATCGTATGAGATTCGCCAGTTGGGGCGCATGTGTTTGATGGAAGGGAACGGTTCGAGAGAAACCTTGTTGGGATCTTGTCCCGTGTATGCGGCAACAAAAGCCGGTATGAGTACTTGCTGCGAGGTAGGGCCATAGCCTGCCGGATAGCCTTCGCTATTTTGGTGTGCTGCCTCAGGGTTATAGCCCACTGCAGGGTTAGTAACGCGACTGTCGGCCAGCCGCCAGGCAATGATTTCCCGGTTGTCCATCATGGCCTGAAAAGCTGCTGACTCCTGAATTTCGGCCTCGCCCATCTTGGTGAAAGCCGTGCTCCAGGTGTTAATCGACATGGTGAAATTGCCGGATAAGGTTCTGTTGGCTGCGTTAAAGCGTCCCGCCTCTTGATCCCAGTTGTAATACTCTTGCATGTTTTCGGAGAAGGAACGGTTGGCTGTCAGGTCGATGCGCAGGAATGGAATGGGCTCCACATTGGCGCGTACGCTGAAGGTTTCGTTGTGGTTCATGCGGAAGGGCGAGTTGAGCGTGGTGTCGTTGGTGTACCAGCCTTTACTGATGGCTTTGCGTGCAAAATCGTTGTCCTGCCAGCCAAACAGGAACGGGAAGCCGGGAGCTGTGCTTCCGGCAATGTCGCCAAAAGCGGCTTGGTCGGGCCGGTAATAGCCTGAACCGAACAGGGCTGGTTTGGGCAGGAAGCCGGGCATAATGGTTCCGTCTGAACTGGAGTAGGAAACCGACACGTTCTTAACGCTCATCAGCGTGCGGGCCGTGTACTGAGCAATTTTCAACAAGATGTCATCACCCACTTCACGTGTTCCGGTGATTTTAATCTGTGCCTGGGGCACATTCTCCGGAACGGTCACCGTCACCCGGTTTTCGTTTACCACCACCACTTCGCCTTCAATGGCGGTTCCGCCCTGGTTCACAATGCTGACTTTTACCTCTTCAGTCTTTAGCTTGTGGTTGATAGACTTGATTGTATTCGCTTTCAAGTTGGTTGGAGGGCTGTCATAGGTCACCGTTTTAACTCGGGGCTTGCTGTCTTGTGTGTCGGAGCGGGTGGCTGCCTGGGCGCGGCTTCGCGAGCTCCGGGCTGTGCGGGTGCTGGCTCCAAATTTTTGGTTCACTTCTTTCAGAAAAGGAACTTTGTTATACAGATTCAACATGTTCACCTGCCCGTTCACCTGCGCTACCCGTGCATTCTCAGCGGTATTTCCCAAGTTGGTCGATTCATCGGTGATTGGCCCGGCGTACCAGTCGTACTGAGCCTGATAGCGACCGGAGGCACTTACCCAGTTCAAAAACGGGATCTTGCTTAAGGGGGCCACATACGAAGCGTTAATGGTGTGATGGTACAAAATGGGGCGTCCCAGGTTGAGCAGGTTGGTAATGATGGAGTCACGCTTCAGTTCGTAGTCATCATCCCTTCGGTTGATCCGTCCGGCAGGTTCATCAATCCGCGAAGTTCCCTGTGTGGAAAAATCAAGCTTCAGTGAGCGCGTTAGGTTGAAATTCAGGTCGAAGTATTTGTTCCAAAGGAATTCCTTGTCGAAGGTACGTGGTATAATCATATTGGGGTTGGTCAGGTTGCGCGCCTGAACTTCCCGGTAGTGCCGGTACAGGTCGGTTCGGTACGACAGCTGCGTGGGCATGAGATAAAAGTTGAAATCTTTGACAAGCTGGAAAGCTTTGCCATTCAGAAATTTTACTTTTTTAAACGGCTCCACCAATTGCGGGCGATTATTGAAGTTGTAGCTAAACAGTCCGCGGTAGTTTTTTTCCAGACTGTATTCGGTGTTCACATTGCGCTTTCTCAGTTCGTTGTATGCATAGGTTATCGAAAAGTTGGTGGGATCGTACAGGCGCGGTTTGCCCGACTTGTTCATCTTGTCCACCTTCACATTGGTCAGGTTGATACTCTTCCGGCTGACATAATCCTGGGCAATGTGTTTTAGCGAATCGCGCTCGGACTGTGTTTCCAGCTGATCCAGCGCATCGTGCATCTTAATGTCTGCGTCCAGCGGATTGTATTTGGGGTTGCTGATGCTTTTTGAAACGCCAACATACAGCGGAATGTGTACCTTGGCTTCTTCGGGAAAGAATTTACCCAATTCGAAGTTCGAAGAGATGTCGTATTCTACCAGATCGTCCATGGCTCGTTCGTTCATGGTTTGGTCGATGGCTCCAAAGCCGGATGAGCGCGTGCGACCGGCAACCACGATTGAGCCGAGGTCGGCCAGCCTGGCGGAAACCCTTGCGTTGGCAGCCCAGCCTCCTTCTTCGTCAAAGTCGGTTAACCGAAGTTCGTTGGCCCATACTTCAACCGATTTGGGTCCGGGGTTGAAGTTTCCGGTCTTCTTGTGACGAACGCCCATCAACACGATGTCCACCTCGGCCAGGTTGGGTGTTCCCTTCACCTTCACCAGGTTTTTGTTGTTGTTCCAACCCTGGTGCGGAGTTTCATACAGGTCACTGATATTGACAGATGATCCGGCTTGTCGTATCAGCGCATTGCGAGCCATTTTGGCATTGGTAAACAGGTCCATCGGAATGTTGATGCGGTTTTCGTCGGGCCACACCACATAGCGCTGGCTTTCAATGTCGCCATTGTAAAATCTCGGTTCGGTGAGCTGCAGTGGCACTTCATACTCATAAAAGTTGTTCTCGTCGGTTCCCAGCCTGATAAAGAAATGCAGCTCATCGTTGCTCAGCGGGTAACCCTCAATTTCTTCGGCATGTAGTTCCAGTCTCAGTCGCCGGTAGCGCCTGAAATCCATACCTAGTGTTTTATAGGCGGCCCGAACATCTTCCTGCTGCAGGTCAATCACCTTCAGCACCAGCGATTGCTCGTTGAGCTGAAGCAGCTGCGGGTTGGCTGGGTCAATTACGCGGTCAATTCCGGGAGGAAGAATGTAGTTAACTGGTTCCTTCCGGCTGTTCTCTTCAATGTTGACCGCCGAAATTTCAAAGGCTGTTTCGGTGCTTGGCGCTACGTTGGTATCGTCAATCTCATTGGTAAACTTTCTCCAGTCGGCGCGCACCAGGTCGAGGGTGGCAAAACGCAGGATGGTGGTGTCGCTAAAGCCTTTCAGAAACATCCGCATAAAACGGATGGAGCGGAATCCTTCAATATCAATTTTATCTTCGAACCCGCTGACCGGTACTTTAAACTGGTACCAGTTCACCTCCTGAACACTGCCATCGGCACCCTCGCTTTGTCCCACCCGCACATCGGTAATGAAGTTTTGTCCCAGCGTCATATCTTCGGGCCGAATACTGACCCGGTATTGGTAGTAACGCTCGTATTCGTTCAACGTGTTGTCGTTGTTGATGTCCTCAATATCGGGCAGCGTGGATGCTGTTGTGGGGTACGACTCAGGCGACATGTCCGAGGTTGGTGAGTTCCCGTCCGGGCCGTTGTAATTTTTGTAACGGGTCAGGATGCTGGCTTGTTCCGTATCAAAGTCGGAGCCCCGGTAATAATGGTAGTTATCGCTGGAGGGATCGTTCAGTGCTTCCGTTAGCGCTGTTTGGTTGAGGATGTTTTGCAGGGCCTGCAAATAACTTTGATGAAAGCTTCGTTCGTTCTCATCGCTTAATCCATCAAAACCGACATCCTGGTACTGGCGCGAAACCGGGTCGTTGGCAAAGGCATCAACAATGGATTGTTTGGTAGAAACCCGTCCCCAAACGGTGGTGTCCACATCGACTAAGATGCTCGTTTCCGGCAGTCCGTTTTCAAACGATTTTCGTCCATCTTTTAAAATATCTTCGGAAATATCACCGAGGTTAAAATACAGGTCGCCACCCTGGGGCGGCACACCATTCTCCTTGGCATAAACAAATGGATCCATTACCCAAAATTCGATGTATTCGATGTTGGCCGCTTCAAAGTCGGTGGTTTCAATCTTACGCATAATACCAGCCCAGCGCGACTCCGGGTTGTTTAGTTTTCCCTTGGCATCAACCCCGGCCGAGTAAGGAGAAGGATAGGTGTCGAAGTTGTACGGGCCTCGTTCTTCGGGGTAGTAGGCCAGGTCGAGCACCGGAATGTTGGTTGGCGTTCCGGTGGCTGTTTCCTTATCCGGGAAAATTTCTTTCTGAAACACCTCGCGTACAAAATGATTCTTTTGCTGGTCGCGGTTTCCACGGATGTGCGACGGGGTTTGCGAGGTGTTGCGCAGGAATAGCGGATCGATGATGTACCAGGCCAGTTTGGCGCGGTTGTATCCATAAGCTAGGTCATCGTTTAGGTTGCCTTCGGGAAATTGATCCTGCTTTTGCGGTGTGCTGGCCAGTACCCAGGCTTGCCGCGCCTTCAGGTTGATGGAGGTTTTGGTGGCTTCAAAATCGTCAATGTAAACCGTTCCTTCCTTGTCAATCACCTTGGAGTGGCCCGGAATCAATTGGGCAAATTCCGCTTGCATCGAAATGGATGAAGGTTCCTTGGTTTCGATGAAGGGCAACTTATCAACAAGAGTGGTCAGCAAGTTGGACTCGGTCGTATAGTTGACATCCAGCCCCCAAATGGTGTTGGAGATTGGATCTTCGCCGTAAGTTACCTTTTGGGTCAGTGGGCGTTCGTTCATGTGCAGCACTGTTGCTCCCAGGTTGAAATTGTCGGAGAAGGCATAGTTGGCATGGGTTCCGATGAGTGTTTTACGCTGCACGCTAAACAAGTCTTCGCTTTCGGTGCTGATGCGGATGGGCGTGCCCGATTCGAGTAAGCCGGCATTGATGATCTTCACGCGTCCTAAGGTGTAGTCGACGGTGTAGTCGATATACTCCTGAAGCTCCCTTCCTCCGGCTGTCACTTTCACCGAGCCTTGGGCTACGTTCATGGTTCCTAGTGAAATCTCGGAGCTGGAGGAGCCTTCGTAGCTTCCTTTCAGAATGAATTTGTTGTGCTTGGTATCCTGTTCCGCATAGGTTTTTGTGGAGTCGTAAAGCGACTGATACGCGTATTTTTCGGCCAGTGCCGGATCCGAAATTGAGTCGCCCAGATGGCTGCCAAAAGGCTCTAGCACCGGGAAGATGATCCGTCCGCTGGAAGACAGTACCGTCACCCCTTCAATGTAGTCAAATACGCCGTCGATTCCGGGGTCAAGCTGCGAGTTGAGCTTATCCACGTTCAGCACATTCAACAGGATGTGACCTTCGAGCTTGGTCTCAGGCAGGTAGTTAATGTCGGTACCGGTGTCGTTTTTGTACAACACATCCAGAATGAAATTCTCTTTCGAAAGCTGGTAAGCATTCAGGCTGTAAATGTTTTTCATCATCAAATCCCAGGTCGGAAAGCGAGGCGAAAGGTTGGTGCCTTTCAACAGTTTCGTGACCAGCGTTTGTGGCGCTTCAATGCCATCGGTCGAGAATTCACCCACCTGGAAGGTTTGGCCGTTGGCCGTGTAGTTGTAGGCAACCATTAACACTTCATCAGTATTTAACGATGAATTTAGCGAAATGTAACCCAGCGTTTCATGCACCGTGTATTCTGAAGGACTCAATTTACGCGCCTGCTCCACCTTTTCGAAGTCCTGACCACCTTTGAACTCATACACGGTCAGGCTTTGCATGGTTTTGTTGATCAGCTCGGCCTGGCGGACGTCGCTATAGTTGGTGGCGATTTCGGTGTATAAATTATTGGCGTCGTTAAAGGGGTAAATATTTTCAGGGTAGGGGCGGTTGGTGGTTTCCTGAAAGGCAGGCACCTGGTTGTAAATGTTGTCTTGATGTTCCCCCAAGTCCATAAATGATAGGATATTTCGTGATTCATCGGTGTTGTTGGACTTGTTGGTGACCCAAACTTCGATTTTGTTAATGTTGATTGCCGATCGGATGACGGGCAGGTTGGCCAAAGCCTGATTGTAATTGTCGCGGAAATATTGCGCCAGAAAGAAGTGGCGGTTGGCATCGTAATCGAGCACCTCAATTTCGAAGGATGATTTTTGTGCGCCTCCTTCGGTTTCGATCACCTGGGTCTCCCCTTTGTTTTGCGAGAAGATGGTGGTTAGGTTTAGCCGCCCGAACTGCATCTCGGTTTTCACTCCAAACAAGTTGCTTCCTCCGCTGATTAGCGATCCGTTGAGTGGAAGGGAAACATTTCCGGCTTCGATCTTTTTCAGAATTTCATCTTCATCGCCGGAGTAGTCGATGTTCATTTTATTTTCGTAGTCGAAGGTGGCTTCGGTGTTGTAGTTTACGCGCATCTTCATTTTCTCACCGATGTTACCCACCACGTTCATCTGAATCTTTTGATCGAAATCGAAGGTGGGGGTTTTGCGTAAACGTTCGGGAATGGCCGGGTTTTCAGTGGCATTCATCTGGTAGCCAAAGCTGACTTCGACATAACCTTGCGGGCGAATGTCAATGGTGTTGCCGCCAAAAATCCGGTTGAATGCTTCGCCGCCAACAACCAAGCGTGGAATAACGGAGCCCTGGCTTTCGAGATCCAATTGGTTGCCCCGAACGCGCCAGTAATTTTGTATCGAGTTTTTGAAGTCGTAATCGACATACTCTTGCAGCGACATGCTTTTGGGCAGCCGGTAGTTTAGATTGCCAATTTTCTCGTAGATTATATATTCGCCGGTCTCGGGATCGTACTCTACTTTGGTTTGAATGTTGGAAGGGCGCCCCAGGAAAAGCTGTGAGCTGTCTTTGGCTTCAGAGTCATCAAAATCAGCCGCATCCTCAAATGGATATGGAAGAACGCCGGTGGTGTCAATTTCTATTGAGTCGTTTACACTGCTATAACTGGCTTGAGGCTGTGCGGCATTTTGGAAAGGAGAGAAAATCCAACCCATGCATAAGATGCCCGGAAAAGCAACTGTTACAAGGATATTTGTCACGCTCTTTTTCAATACCAGTCTTTTTCAACGTTAAAGCCCTTTCAGAGCCTTCTTTATGGTTTCTTCCACGGTTAGGTCGGGATTAACTTTCAGAAGTTTGTCCAGCTCTTTCTCAATATTCTTCCTCGCAAATCCAAGCATTACTAATGCAGATAACGCTTCCTCGCGGATAGTATTGTCTGCCCGTGAGATTAAAGTTTGACCGCTGTCAGTGACTTTTCCAACTTTGTCTTTCAAGTCGATAATGACCCGCTGAGCCGTTTTTGCACCAATGCCCTTAATGCTTTGTAACAGGCTTACATTTTCCTCGAGAATGGCCCGTCGGATTTCTTCGGCAGTCAAAGACGAGAGCATCATCAGCGCGGTATTTGAGCCAATACCATTGACCGAAATCAACAGGCGGAATAATTCTCGTTCGGTGGCTTCGGCAAAACCATAGAGCAGGTGAGCGTCTTCGCGAACCACTTGGTGTAAAAAAAGCCGCGCTTGCTCTTTTCCGTTAATGAGCGAATAAGTGTTGAGGGAAATATGGATGAAATAACCGATTGATCCGGCTTCAATAACTGCATTGGTGGGGGTTAGTCCGCCTAGTTTACCCTGAATGTATTCATACATGTTGCTGGTCGTTAAATCTCAGGCTCATTTGACGATTGTATATCAATCGTCTCATCAACCTGATTGGGGTTGATTTCAAATTTCTTCAATGGGTTTTTACTGATTTCGCGATAAATCTCACGACTTTTATGAACGTCAATGGCCAGGTACAAAGCTTCGCGGAATGAGTCGGGCGATGCCTTATCTTCTCCTGCAATGTCGAACGCCGTACCATGCGCGGGTGAAGTCCGGATAAAGGGTAATCCGGCGGTGTAGTTCACGCCTTTGTCAAACGAGGCCAGCTTAAATGGCGTCAGTCCCTGGTCGTGGTACATGGCCAGGATGGCGTCAAATTTCGTGTAGTCGCCTGAGCCAAAAAAACCATCGCTTGGGTAAGGCCCAAGAGCCAGAATCCCTTCTTTTTTAGCCCGTTCAATCGCAGGTATGATAATGTCTTTTTCTTCGCTTCCCAACAGCCCGCCGTCGCCTGCATGCGGATTCAGTCCAAGCACAGCTATGCGCGGGCGCTTGATGCTGAAATCTTGTTCGAGCGAATGATCCATGATGCGCAGCTTGTTTAAAATAGCTTCTTTGGTAATGAGTTCAGGGACTTTCGATAGAGGCACGTGCGTGGTTACCACTCCAATTTTCATCAACTCACTGACCATCAGCATGAGATAGTTGTCTGTTTCAAACTGTTGTGCTAAAAACTCGGTATGCCCGGGGAAATTAAATTTATCCGACTGGATGTTGTCTTTGTTGATTGGAGCGGTGATCAAAGCGTCAATTTCACCGGCTTTTAAATCATTGACTGATCGCTCCAACGCCATGTAGGACGATTCGCCGGCGAGTTCGGATGATTTGCCCAGTTCCACGCGAATATTATCATCAATACAGTTGATGATGTTGGCACGCCGTGGATCGGCTTCACTGGCATTTTGAATGTTGTTGAAATTGAAATTGTTTATATTGAGTGCTTTGCGATGGTAAGCCGCAACCTTTGGAGAGCCATAAACAATGGGGGTGCACATTTCCAGAATGCGGGCATCCATCAGAGTTTTCATAATTACTTCGTATCCAATCCCATTGATATCACCATGTGATATACCAATTTTTATTTTGTGTTTGCTCATTTTGTCAGTCTCTTATGAAGTTGCGAAAATCTCGAAGCTATCTTGTTCACAGTTATTTTCTGCGAAAGGCAAAGTTAATTCTTTATCTGAACTTTATCAAAATAGATTGGGTGTTGCCCAAAGAGGCATTCATTTTAGATCAAAATGGCAAAAATAAGGACCAGAAGCAAAAGCATGAACAAGATAAGTTGGTTGCGAACGAACAAGCCCAGGAGGATCAAAATTTCGAGCTCTTCGGTATCAGCTGAATAGATTTCAATCTGGCCTTTGTCTTTCGAAAGGAGTTCGAAGCTTTGGAAAATCACAATTTCTTGTCCATTAAATTTCCAGGCCCAGCGTGACTGCCAGAAGTTTTTAATTTCCAACTCAAACCGCTTTCCGTTAATGACCACATCGCTTTTTGGATTGAATAAATTGATCATGATTGATGCCAAAGGAGCTTGGTTGTTGGTGTCGAAGATTTCCAGTCTGGACAGGAAAAAATCGCGGTTGAGGATAAAACGTCTTCCTTTCAGGGTTGCCAGCGCATCTGAACTAAACATGTTTTTCCATGCAATTTCTCCAATCTGCTCATTATTCCTGGTAATTTGCATTTGGTTCTTAAAGATTCCTTTTGTCCAGTACAGTTTTTCCATGTCGAGAGAATTCCGATCTGCAAGGTATGAAATTTAGCTTAGAAAGTAGCAGCTTTTTTCGGTCTTTTGGCTTGGACGTATTGCTTTTTTTGATCGAAAGATGCTCCTGTATTGAGGTAAAAAGGCAGCAAAAGATCTGATGCTTTTGCTGCCTGTTGAGGGCCGATTGAGGGTTCGTTGATGCCCTTAGAGGAGAACCCCAATATCCAGAGATAGTGTTTTTAGGTGCTTATTCCGTGAAATAAAATGTGCAGAAGATCATTGAGGTGTTTTTCCAAATCAACGTCTTCGTCTGTAAGAAAATAAGGCTCTTCCAGACCGCGTAGGGCAATGACGACCGTACGGGCTGTGTGATCGATGTTGAGGTTCCGGAATTCGCCACTTTCGATGCCTTCTTCCAGAATCCGGGCAATGGAAGCCTGTTCTTTTTGGTCATGTTTTGCGCGGATTGTTTCGATGAATTCAATTTTGCTGAGGAAGTCGTTTTTTAGGGCATCGTAATAATTGACAAAATCCCGAAAACCTTTCATTCGAACCAAAACGTAGGCAATTAATTTCTCACGGGCGTTGGTTTGTTCTTTTACTGCGAGTTCAATCTTAAAGAATAAGATGGCAGCCTCCTGTTCAACAACGGCTTGAAACATTTCCTCTTTGCTTGTAAAATAGTAGTATAGCGAACTTTTTCCCTTGCGCGCTGCGATGGCGATTTCGTCCATGGTTGTTTTTCGAAACCCATACCGGGCGAAGGTTTCACGGGCCACCTCAATAATACTATTTCTTACTTTTTCGCTCATTGGATCACCTTTCGACTGATTTGGTTCAAAAGTACAAAAAATGTATGGATTAGAATTCTTGTTTCACAAGGAAATTGTAACTTGTGGCTGAATTCTTTTAACCTGACAAAATGAACCCAACAACCAACCGCCTTTACCTGGAAGAAATCAGCTGGGATGATTTGGAACTGGTGCATGCCTTGCATTCCATTCCCGAGCTGGATGAGTATAATACTTTGGGAATTCCAAAAGATTTGGAGGAAACCAAAAAAATAATTCTGCCGGCTATTGATGATCAGCAAAAGAATCCGCGTTCGCAGTTTTGCTGGAAAGTTTGTTTGAAAGTAACCGGGCAGGTGATCGGCTTGGCAGGCATGTTTCCATCGAACGACCGCTTTCGACTTGGTGAAATTTATTATAAAATCCACCCCGACTTTTGGGGCAATGGTTATGCCACAGAAGTTGCCAAAGCGCTGGTTTGTTTTGGATTCGATGAACTAAAGTTGCATAAAGTGGAAGCTGGCGTGGCGACTGAGAATGTCCGATCGGTGCGGGTCTTGGAAAAAATTGGCATGACCCGCGAAGGATTGCGACGGAAAATTCTACCTATTCGTGGTGAGTGGAAAGACAATTACCATTACGCCATTGTGGAAGATGATCCGAGGGACTATTGATAGTTGGTTACTGGACGCTTGATTGAGTGATTCTGGATTCAACCTTGTATAAATATGCACGGAAGAACTTAGAGCTTTCGGCTTATTCGTTTACCAACGCTTTGGTTGATAACAAACCGCATGCGGCATAAATATCCTGCCCGCGCGAAGCACGGATGGTTGTGGTAATACCTTTTTTCTCCAGCCCTTCTTTAAATTCAACCAGCGTGGCTTCATCAGTTCCTTTTAACGGAGTGTCGGGTATCGGATGAAAGCGGATGAGGTTCACCCGGCACTTGATTCCATCGAGCAGTCGTGCCATTTCCTTCACATGCGCGGGCGTGTCGTTCAGTCCATGAAAAACAATATATTCGAAAGAAACCCGACGCTGGCGCCCAAAGTCCCAGTTTCTGATTTCCTCCAAAACATCGTCCAGCGGATAGGCAATTTCAACAGGCATCAGCTTTTGGCGTTCCTCATGAAAAGGCGTATGCATGCTGATGGCCAGATGTGCTTCGCTTTCGTTTAAAAAACGGACCAGTCCTGGAACAATACCGATTGATGAAACGGTAATCCGGCGTGGACTCATGGCAAAACCCCAGTCGGCAGTTTGTATTTCAATGCTTTTTAGCACCTCATCCAGGTTGTCGAATGGCTCGCCCATCCCCATGTACACGATGTTGCTCACTTCTTCCCACTCCGGAATGTTGCGAATTTGGTTCACAATTTCGCCGGTTGTGAGCTGTCCCTGGAACCCTTGCTTGCCGGTCATGCAAAAAAGGCAGCCCATTTTACAGCCCACCTGCGAAGACACACAAACGGTCTTGCGGTCTTTGTCCGGAATCATGGCTGTTTCAATAAACTTACCGTTGCTTGTCGGAAACAGGTATTTTTTTGTTCCGTCCACACTTTCCTGCACTTTAGTCGAGTTGATCAAACCAAAGACGAATTTTTCGGAGAGCATTTCGCGTGCTTTTTTCGACAGGTTGGTCATCTCTTCAATCGACGAAATCTCTTTTTTATACAGCCAGTCGGCTATTTGTTTGGCTGTGAATTTTGGGAAGTCCAGTTCCACGACCAACTCCTGCAGTTCGCGCAATGTTTTTCCAAAAAGTGCTTCTTTGACCATTGTGTAAATTTTCTGCAAAGTTATAAAAGAGAATCAGATGCGAAAACAGTTGTCTTCCATCGTCTTCTATTGTTTTCAACAGTCTTCCAGGTTTCCCTAAAAATAAATCTCTGCCATGATGTTTTCGTACGGAATGCCTCGTCCGATTAGTAAGTCGCGTACTTCAACCACCATCAGCGCTTTTCCGCACAGATAATAGAGCTGATCCTTGGGTAGATCGTTCACCGAGTTGAGGTAGTCAGTTACCCGGCCCGGAAACACATCGCATGATTTCTCCTGCGAGCAGCACCGAATATAGTTGTGCCCCAGCGCCCAGTCGAGTTCATCTTCAAAATGAAATTGGTTTAAATGGCGTGCGCCGTGAATCAGCTTTTTATTTTCAAATTGTCCTGATTGAAACATGCTGTAAAATGGGGCAATACCGGTTCCGGTGGCAATCCACCAGGCAGGTTTCGGGGTTCCCAGGAAACCACCGTAGGGTTTCGAGACTAATAGTTTGTTGCCCGGAATCATGGCTGCCAGCTTTGGCGTGAGATAACCCTCTTCCTTGATGTTGAAAAGTACACGAATCTCCTTTTCGTGGTTTCCGCTACAAATGCTGTAAATACGCGGGGGTTGAATTCGGTCGACGGCGATTCGCACAACCTGACCCGGAATGAAATCATCCGTCCGCTTGTAGGACAGCAGAAAAACCCCGGGCGAAATTTCTTCATTCTGAAGAATGGTTTCTTCGTATAATTGAACTTCTTTTGGAGATTGCGCTTTTGTTTTGGGCATTTTTTGTTGCTTTGTTCAACCCATTAACGCAACCAAAAGGTTTTGGTTTTCGTCTGAAAAAGAAAAATGATGAAACGATTCTTAATTATCGCGGTACTATTAACTCCCTTCTTTGTTTCGTGTGACAAGGACGATGAATCTTCGGAAGAAATACCGGCATGGCTACAGGTAGAAATAGATGAGGTTATGATCATCTCCAGTGTGAATAGTTGTGAGGTGTGCACAGTAACCATATCGGAGTACAATGGGGTGAAATACTATGACTTTTATTGTGGCCATTGGTCGTGCCGGTATTGCTATTTTTTTGATCAGAACGGCAATCGGCCGGAATGGGAAACCGGAGATTGGAATGCCTATGAGGCCGGGAAAAAGCAACTTGCTGTTGTTCCTGCTTGTCGCGAATAAGTGGCGAGTCTCTAGAATTTGATTCTTCATCCTTCTTAAATTTCATTAATTTTGTGCCATCCATTGGAGGGGAATGAATGATGCAATGTGTGGCAAAAATGATATTGAAAATGTTGGGTGGGCTGTTGTTACTGCCGGTTTACTTTTATAAGTATGCCATTTCGCCTTTAACACCTGCTTCGTGCCGTCATGTGCCCAGCTGTTCGCAGTATGCCGTTGAAGCGGTGAAAATCCATGGCCCTTTCAAGGGGTTTTGGCTGGCCACCAAGCGCATATCTAAATGCCATCCTTGGGGAACACACGGGTATGACCCGGTGCCTGAGAAGGGGCAGATCAAAGTCAAAAAGCTTACGCTGAAGTGATTCAATTTTGTTGTCGGGCTCAACAATCCGAGCAATTTCGGGTTATTTCTCCATTGTATTGAAGTACTATGACTGATTTTAAATAGCAATTTAGCTTTTGATTTCCCGGGATAAAAATGATTGGGATAAAATGAAATAGGTTGGTGATCTTAAGTTTAACTATCTTTGAAAAAACAAGCATGAAACATATGAAACGACTGTTGTTAGTGGCCCTGCTTTTTGGGATGGCCTGTAGCTCTCCTAAAAAAAACGAAAAAGATTTAATTACGGTGACCATCTTGCCGCAAAAATATTTTGTTGAAAAAATTGCTGGCGACCTACTCAATGTGCAGGTTTTGGTGCCGCCCGGAGCCGGTCCGGAAACCTATTCGCTGGTGCCTTCACAAATGAAAGAATTGTCGGGCTCGCTGGCTTGGTTGCGCATTGGTAAAATTGGTTTCGAAGATGCCTGGTCGGAAAAGATTGTGCAGGCTAATCCTGATTTGAAAGTGTTTGATACGGCGCAGCAAGCCGATTGGATTGCTGATGAAATTGTCCAACATGGTGATCATGTACATGCGCATGGTGTTGATCCACATATCTGGATGTCGCCGGCTGAAGTTCAGAAGATTGTGACGCTGACTTACCAGGCTTTGGTGGGGCTGTTTCCGGACAAAGCAGAGCTTTTTAAGCAAAACTACGAAGCCTTTCGTGCCGAGATTGAGCTGTTAGACAATGAACTTCTTAACCAGTTTGAAGGAATGGAGAACCGGGAGTTCCTGATTTTTCATCCCGCTTTGAGCTACTTGGCTCGCGATTACGATCTGGAGCAAATTTCGCTTGAAGTGGACGGCAAGGAGCCTTCGCCAAAGTACATGAGTGAATTGGTTCGACATGCCCGCGAAATGGGAATCCGAATGGTTCTTATTCAAAAGGAATTTGACAAGGAGAATGCACAGCAGTTGGCAAAAGAACTGGAAGGTGAGATCGTTCAGATTGATCCGTTGGCTGAAAACTGGGCAGAAGGACTGCGCGATATTGCCAACAAAATTGTAGAAGCGTCGAAATGAAAGAAAAGCTGGTTGAAATAAAGAACCTGTCGGTGAGCTATGACCAGCAACGAGTGTTGGAGCAGGCCAACCTGGAGATTCAGCCGCTGGACTTTTTAGGCATTATCGGGCCAAACGGCGGAGGAAAAACTACCTTGATTAAAGCCTTGCTGGGCTTGGTGAAACCAGATGCCGGCTCCATCAAATTTCATATTCCGTTGAAAAAAGTAGGTTACCTGCCGCAAATCAACCAGGTTGATAAACGCTTTCCCATCACGGTACTGGATGTGGTTCAGTCGGGCAAGGCGGGAACCCGGTTTCTGAATGTTTTCAGGAAGGATCATACTGATCGGCTTTATGCGGAGCAGTTGATTGAAGAAATGGGGATCTCAGCGATCAGGCATAAAGCGATTGGCGAGCTTTCCGGTGGGCAGATGCAGCGTGTTTTCCTGTGTCGTTCGTTGATGAACCAGCCGGAATTGCTGATTTTGGACGAGCCCGATACTTTTGTTGATAACCAGTTTGAAAGCGAATTGTACGAAAAGCTGAAAGAGCTGAATAAGCGAATGGCGATTTTGCTGGTTTCGCACGATGTTGGCACCATTTCGTACTATGTAAAAACCATTGCCTGCGTGAACGGGCAAGTGCATCACCATCCCAGCAATGTCATCAGCAACGAACAACTGGCTTCTTATAATTGTCCGTTGCAGATCATCACGCACGGACAGATTCCGCATACGGTTTTAAGTATGCACGAAAACCATGATCACCATGAACACCATCATTGATTTGTTTTCCTACGACTTTTTTATGAATGCCTTTTTGGCATCATTTTTTGCCGCGATAAGTTGCGGAATTGTGGGTACTTACATCGTTTCGCGCCGCATTGTGTTTGTGAGTGGCGGCATTACGCATGCCTCGTTCGGTGGCATTGGCATTGGTTACTTCCTGGGATGGAGCCCCTTGCTGGGGGCCGCTATTTTTGCGATTTTGTCGGGCTGGGGCATTCAGCTTTTTACGCAGAAGGGGAAGGTTCGTGAAGATTCGTCCATCGCTATTTGGTGGTCGCTGGGTATGGCCATCGGCATTATCTTTATCTATCTTAGCCCGGGCTATGCGCCCAACCTAATGAGCTATCTGTTTGGAAGCGTGCTGACCGTTTCCACCACTGAGCTTTACCTGATGGGAGCCCTTTCGCTGGTTTTGGTGTTGTTTTTCTCTTTATTCTACCGCCTGGTGTTGTATGTGGCCTTCGACGAGGAGTTTGCTAAAACAACGGGCCTCCCGGTCAACCTGATTAATTATCTGCTGATTAGCCTGATTGCCCTTACCATTGTGTTGAACATCCGGGTGGTGGGCATCATTCTGATTCTTTCGCTGCTCACTTTGCCGCAGGCTACGGCCAACCTGTTTACCAAAGATTTTAAAAAGATGATGATGATTTCGGTTTTGTTTGCTTTTGTCGGGTCGTTTGCGGGTTTGTTGTTTTCGTTTTATGTCGATATCCCTTCAGGCGCCTCCATCATCTTCACTCTGGTGCTGGTCTTTGGCTTGATGAAACTGGCTTTTTATATCCGGCAGAACTTCCTTTCCCGTGACTGATCAAGACCTGAACGTTGCTCGCTTTGCAATAAAAAAAGGCCCCGGAAACGGGGCCTAAACCCAAAATCAATGATCCCAATCGTCCATCTCTTCTTCCTATGGCTCGTCTTCCGGTATGGTATCTTTTGATCCATAGATCACATAGTCGTTGTAGTGAGCCGGGTTCACGCCGTCCCATATTTTTTTGCCTACCTCGCAAACTTCCGCGATTATGGCATAAATTTCATTGGCTTTTTCTTCGCGCTCAAAGGTTTTGGCTTCACGTGTCGAAATCATCATCCGTTGTTGATCAATGGCATCGTCCAAACCAGTTGCCGTTTCTTCAATCGATACCAGCATTTCTTCGGTTATGCTCCGTTTGGCCAGTTTGTCTATCATGTTGCGGCAGGTCGTGCATACATGGTTGGCATAAATCAGCAAATCCTGTTCTTTCATGGTTTGCAACTTGGCGAAACGCAGCGAGCGGTATTCCACCGATTTTTCGCCCAGGGCTAGTTTAGCGCGAAAACGCAGATTTCCCAACTGATCGGTCAGGCTTGCCAGCAGTTTCTTTTTGGCATCGGTTCGAAGCATTTGCTGGCCTTCCCAGTATTGATCCGATGGCAGGTCCCGGAAAAAATCTACTTTAATTTTCAACCCGAGGCGGTACTCCTCGTCATAACCCATACCTGAAAATTCTTCGGCGTCCCGTTGCAGCAGGGTGTCAATACGATCGCCACGTTGAGTCAGGCTCCCAAAACTAAAATTGAAGTTTGTTGACATGATAGTTAAATGTATTAGTACAATATTTGGTTTGTTATGATCACACAAATTAGCACATTATCATTAAAAATAAAATAGCAAAAAGATGTTCTTTAAAAGGTTTTTAAGTTTTTTTTATTGATTCGTTTTGTCTTATCGAAACCTTTTTTAGCTTGTTGAAGCTTCAAATAAGCTAGTTCAGCATGAAAAATGCTTGAAAAAGCATGAAAATGGATCGATAGAGCCCGTTTTTATACTTTTTTAAGGCAAAATGGCTCTTTGGAACAAAAATTTCAGGTAAATGCCATTACCAGAGTGGTAAATAAGGCTACCAGAGGAGAAAATGAGTTTACCAGAGCGGTAAATACGGTAACCGAAGCGGTATATGTGTTAACCAGAGAGGTAAACGTGTTAACCAGAGCGGTAGATGCCATTACCAGAGCGGTAAACACCACAACCAACAAAGTAAACACCTCGCCGGACATTTTTTTGCAAAAAAGCAAGGGAATGGATGTTGAAAACTCGGATGCAAAAGTGCTTGCCTGACAAGTAAAATAGGGTTAAATTCATGCGCAATTGGGAAGAGCATTTCAGACTCAAGCTAAAAGTGAAATAGAAAACACTGATTTTGCAAAGCGCTATAGGGAAGGTTGACGAAAGAAAAATTTTGAATCAATAAAAGAGAAAAAAGAATGACAAAGGACAAAGAAAAATGGTTTACGATTGAGAAAATTGACGATAATACTTCTGTTATTAGTGAATATAAACATTGGGAAGAAACTCATTGTTACCTGCTAAATGGTAAAGACAGAAGTTTATTAATTGACACAGGACTTGGAGTAGAAAACATTTTGGAACAAGTGCAAAAATTGACGGATAAACCTGTTACGGTTGTTACTACGCACGTACATTATGACCATTTTGGCGGACATAGATATTTTACTGACTTTTATGTGCACGAAGCAGAAACAGAATGGATAAATGGAGGTTTTCCCTTAACATTAAAGCAGGTCCGGAATTTTTTGATAGAGGAACCTTGCGATTTCCCAAAGGATTTTAACGTTAATGATTATTATCTGTTTGAAGGAGTTCCAACAAGAGTGCTGAAGGACAATGATACGATTGAATTAGGAGAACGAACAATTCAAGTATTACACACTCCTGGACATTCTCCTGGGCACATGTGCTTTTTTGAAGAGGATAAAGGTTATTTGTATACAGGTGATTTAATTTATATTGGGGAATTATTTGCATTTTTCCCGTCGACAGACCCGATCGCTTATATGAATTCGATAAAGAAATTGTTGCCGTTACCAATAAATAGAATTTTGCCTGCACATCATGATTTAGATATTCCATTGTCTATTATTGAAGATATGGACAGAGCTTTTACGGAATTGTACAAAAAGAAAAAACTAAAACACGGAAGTGGTACTTTTTCATATCCGAATTTTGGGATTAAACTTTAGTTAAAATACAGTAAAGCGAAAAGCAAACCAAGCCCGAAGGGCTCTAAGCACCAGCCCGCGGCAACGCCGTGAGAAAATGGGTAACCCAAGCGTCATCGCCCCGAAAGGGCAACAGCGATAAATAAAACAGTTTGAGAAGTGCCGTTCAGGGACAGCACTAGTGCAGGCAGGGTTGATCTCTGTGTTATTTAACTATTCTGCTAAGCTCTCCATCTTTCCCGTAGGGAATCCATATCCATAGAAAATGGGGTCACTGGATACGGTTCCCCGGAGGGGATGAACCCATTCCAAAAATGTTGATCCCCTATCGGGGAATTTTGAGGTGGCTTATATCATTCTTCGATTGATATAAATGCCCTGCCGGGGAAATGAATCAATTGGTGTTTTCTTCTTGGGAGAAGGCGTCGATAACTAGCGAAGACGCGCCCAGCACAGCGCTGTTGTTGAGGTCTGACACTTCGATGGTGAGCGCCTGGTATAGCCGTTGGTAGGGAAACTCGTTCTCCAGCACCGAGCGCATTCCGCCTTCAAACAAATGATAGGATTGGCTGATTGATCCGCCCAGGATGATGGCTTCGGGCGCCAGCGCAAAAAGCACGTTGCCAACGGCCCGTCCAATGTGTTGGCCCAGTTCGAAAAATAACTGTTTGGCCTGCTGATCGCCTTGCTCTGCCTTCTCGGCCAACACTTTTCCCGACAGGTTTTGATCTTTAAAAAACTGCCCGCTGGCATAAGCTTCCACGGTTTTATCGCGGTAGTAAATGGTTCCGAACTCTCCGGCCCCGCAAAACCGGCCCGGGTACAGGTGCGAATTCAGGACGATTCCGGCCCCTAACCCCGTTCCGAGCGCTATGCCCACGAAATTGTTAAAATCCTGGCCTTTGCCGAAATATTTTTCACCTACCGCAAAACAGTTCGCATCATTATTTACAAACACCGGTTTTTGGAAGCGATCTTCGAGCATCTGTTTCAGTGGTACCCGGTCCCACGACGGAATGTTGACTACATCCAGTACTTCGTTGGTATTGAGGTCAACCAGTCCGGGCACGCCAATCCCAATTCCGGAAACTTGAGCTGAAAATACCTGTTGAATAGCATCGCCAACAGCTTTTACAACCATCTCTTTTGTTTCTTCGGAAGGTGTGGAGCACGAATATTCCTCTACAATTTGTTTTTCGCGGATTCGCGCAGCACTGATTTTTGTGCCGCCAATGTCAACGCCAATAATCTCCATGATTTTGGTTTTAGGTTTAAGTATTGTTCAGGTAAAGATAGGGGTTCATTTTTTATATTCTGGGAACAAACAACAATTCTTTAATGGTGTCAATACAATCAAACCAAAGGTTTTGTATAACTTGCGGCAAAATTTTGAACCATGAATAACCTAAGACCAAACTTGATTTTTACTGTTCTTCTCATCTTAATCGGTTCTCTTTTTTGTTCGGCACAAAGCCGCGTAGAAGTGAATCTTCCTGACATTCCGGGCTATCAAACATTGAAGTGCGACTTCCACATGCATACTGTCTTTTCTGATGGAGATGTGTGGCCAACCGTACGGGTTCAGGAAGCCTGGCTGGAGGGTTTGGATGCCATTGCAATAACCGATCATATTGAATATTTGCCACATTCGCAAGATCTGGAAAGTGATCACAACCGTTCATTTGAAATTGCCGAGCCGCTGGCCGAGCAAATGGGAATCGTCTTGATTCGGGGAACGGAGATTACCCGCAATATGCCTCCCGGACATCTGAATGCGCTATTTATAACGAATGCTAATTTGCTGGAGCGCGAGAATTGGTGGGATGCTTGCGTGGAAGCCAGGGAGCAGGGTGCCTTTATTTTCTGGAATCACCCGGGATGGAAAGCACAGCAGCCCGACACAACGCGATGGTGGGACGAACACACCCGCTTGCTGAATGCTGGCATGCTGAATGGCATTGAAGTGTATAACCAACGGGAGTTTTATCCTGAAGCCCTGGATTGGGCCCGGCAAAAGAAGTTGGCGGTTTTGGCCAATTCCGATATCCATTCGCCGGTATTCATGGAGTACGGCGCAAAGCACCGGCCAATGACCTTGGTTTTTGCCACCGATAAGTCGCAGGGAGCAATCAAACAAGCCTTGAAAGACCGCCGCACAGTGGCCTATTTCGACGGACAGTTGGTAGGCGACCGTCAGTATCTTACGCCGTTGTTTTTTGGGGCGATCAAGATAAAAATCAAGCGAGTTGAACTGGAAAACCATCAAATCCGGAAAGTGCAGATCCATAATTCGAGTGACCTCGATTTTCATTTGAAATTGCGTCAGCCAGGCATTGGTTTTTCATGTCCGGAGGAAATCACCTTGGAAGCTCATCGCACCGTCTTTATTGATTTGACGGGGACGTCGGATGAGGTGAAAGCGATGGATCGCTTAAAGCTTTTTTATGAAGTGACTAATATGAGGATGTTGTCCGGCAGTCCGTTGCCTGTTAACCTTGATATTGCCAACCGATAAACAGAAAGAGCGGTGAACCAAGTTCACCGCTCTTTCTTTAAACAAACAACTAAAATTACCTGTACACATTTACAATCACTCAACCAATCAATCCCTAAAAAGTCTATTAATACAAAGAAAGAAATATTGTGATTTCAAAACGTGTTCTGATACGGATCTAGCGTGGAATTTGTTTCGCTTGTCTATTTATGATTTCTGATAGTTGGCCCTTACTTTCTCCAGAAGCTGTTTCGTAGCTAAAATTCCTTCTTCTTCACTAAGTTCGCTACCTTCATATTCAATTCCGATATATCCGCGATAACCGGCATCCAATACAATACCGACCATCTTTTCATAGTCTGTTTCGGTTTCGTTTCCGTCCTCATCAAAACTGATCGATTTGGCGCTTACCGCCTTGGCAAAAGGCATTAGTTCTTCCACACCCTGATAGCGATCGTACCATATTTCGGGCTCATAACTTACCCGGAAATTGGCGAAATCGGGTAGCGTGCCGATCCGTGGGTGGTCGGTCATATTCATCACATCGGCCAGCCAACTGCCATCGCTGGAGTATCCGCCGTGGTTTTCAACCAAAATGTTGATGTTGGCCAGGTCTCCATAGTCGCAAAGCAGCCGTAGTCCGTCAGCGGCCAGCTTTTTTTGTTCTTCATAAGTTCCCTGGCTTCCTGCATTAACCCGAACAGAATGACATCCAAGGAATGCTGCAGCATCAATCCACTTTTTATGATTTTCGAGCGTTTGCAGGCGTTCTTCCTGTGTGGGAGCGCCAACCATTCCTTCCGCGTCGCACATAATGAGCAGCGATTTTACGCCGGCATCATCGCAGGCTTTGCTCAGGTCAATGAGGTAGGCCTGGTTTTTGGCTTTGTCAAAAAAGCAGGTGTTGACATATTCAACCGCATCAATGCCTAAACTTCTGGCGTAAGCCGGAAATTCAATGTTTTTCATCGTGCCGCTTTTTTCAATGCTGGCAAAGTCGTTTTTCAACATTTCGCCAAATTTTTCCCATCCCACTTCGCGCGACTTTCCAAAAATCTGGTTGTTCACCGACCATTCGGCCAGCGAGATTCTAAATAATTCTTTGCTTTCACAACTGGTTAGGGCGGAAGGAAGAGAACTCAGCATAACTCCGGAAGTAATGACTGCTGACTGCTGTAAAAAAGATCGTCGGTTTAGTTTTGTTTTCATTTGATTTAATAGTTTAAGTTGAAGGCTAAATTTAGGAAGAAAGTTTCATCCGACAAATTAAAAGATTGGTAGGTGGCGTATCTGTGATATGCTTGATTTTTAAATCCGTCCGAATCGGTCAAAGATTACGGGGGAATATTTTTTTTGACCAGTAGACAGTTTTTATTTGGTCATTCGGATAAAAATTCATTTTTTTACACTCTCAACGTTCAAACGATATTAGAATATAAATACAATATGGCTTCCGTGGTGGGGTCTTCTTTAAGTAAGAAGGTAATAGCCATATTGGTATTTTTAAGACTATACAAATGAATCAGATCATGTTAACAAATTGGTGGTGGCGCAATAACTTTTCACATTTCCGTGGAGAGGAGTAGCTTGCATGCCTGTCATGGTCAAAAAAGCGGCTTATCGGTACACGGTAAGCCGCTTTTTTTATGCCGAAATTTGAAAAACTAAAATAAAATGAATGCAATTAAAGTACATGTAAATGTGAAGAAAATCCTGGCCGATACGCTTACCCCGGTCAGTGTTTATCTAAAATTCAGGGAGTTATTTCCGAACTCCATTTTGCTTGAAAGTTCCGATTATCACGGAAATGAAAATGCGTATTCTTTCATTTGCATCAAGCCCATGGCATGTTTTACAGCCGATCAGGGCGTGATTACAATTGACTGCCTGGGCAAGCAGGTGATGACCAAAGAAGTGAACGACCACAAAACGGTTGAAGTGGAGCTGGATGCTTTTTTCAAATCCTTCAAGCTGAGTGGCGCAGTGGATGATACCCCGGCCAACGGTTTGTTTGGCTACCTCAGCTTCGATTCCATCAAGTATTTCGAAAAGATCAATATTACCGCTGAACGTAAAGAAGCGTATTCGGTGCCGGAAGTGAAGTATTGCTTTTTCAAATACATTTTGGCGATCGATCATTCAAAAGATATGATTTCGCTGATTGAAAACCTGGCCGAAGGCGAAACTGCAGAGATGGGGCAGATTGAGTCGTTGCTCAAAAACTTGTCGTTTCCTGATACCAAGTTCGATTTGGTTGGCGAAGAAACATCCAATATCACCGATGAGGAATACCGCCAGATGGTGACCAAAGGCAAAGAACATTGTTACCGAGGCGATGTGTTTCAGATAGTCTTGTCGCGCCAGTTTGCGCAAAAATACAAAGGCGATGAATTTAACGTTTACCGCGCCTTGCGGTCCGTTAATCCATCGCCTTACTTGTTTTTCTTCGATTACGGTGATTACCGGATCTTTGGTTCCAGCCCCGAAGCGGAGTTGCGCATCAAAAAGGGCCGGGCTATCATCAATCCCATTGCCGGAACCTTCCGGCGGTCGGGCAATGATGAACAGGACCGGATTTTGGCGGAGCAGTTGTGTGCCGATCCCAAAGAGAATGCCGAGCATGTCATGCTGGTTGATCTGGCCCGAAACGATCTGAGCCGCAACGCCGAAGATGTGACGGTAGACAGCTATCGCGAAGTGCAATACTTTTCGCATGTCATTCACCTGGTTTCGGAAGTGTCGGGCAAACTGCCTGAAAATGCCAACATGGTGACCGTTTTGGGCGATTCATTCCCGGCTGGAACCTTGTCGGGCGCTCCCAAGCATATGGCTTTGCAGCTGATTGACCGCTACGAAAACCAGCGGCGCAGTTATTACGGAGGGGCTATCGGCTTCATGGGTTTCGACAACAGCTTGAACCATGCCATTATGATTCGCTCGTTTTTGAGCAAAGGAAAAACCTTGTATTACCAGGCAGGCGCTGGTGTGGTAGCCGATTCGAAAGAAGAAAACGAACTGCAGGAAGTGAATAATAAATTGGCCGCCCTGAAAAGAGCCATTGAAATTGCTAAAGAAATTTAATTCCAGACCCAATGAAAATAGTAGTCATTGATAATTACGATTCATTCACCTACAATTTGGTGCATGCCATTAAAAAGCTGTCTGGCCTGCCGGTTGACGTTATCCGAAACGATGAGCTGGAACTGAAAGACCTGGAGAAGTACGATAAGATTGTGCTGTCGCCGGGGCCCGGAATTCCCGAAGAAGCGGGCTTATTGCTCGATATTATCCGTGAGTTTGCCCCGCACAAAAGCATCTTGGGCGTTTGTCTGGGGCATCAGGCCATTGGCGAAGCCTTTGGAGCCAAACTGACCAACATGAACCGCGTGCTTCATGGTATTGCCACGGAGGTTAAACAACTTGCGCCTGATCCCGTTTTATTTGAAAATGTTTCGGAACGATTTGAAGCTGGCCGTTATCACAGCTGGATTGTGGAACAGGATGGACTGCCGGCTTGTTTTGAAGTGACCAGCAGGGATGAACAGGGACGGATTATGTCGATGAAACACAAGGAGTACGATGTCCGAAGTGTTCAGTTTCACCCCGAATCGGTGTTAACTCCCGAAGGCGAAAAAATGATTGCGAATTGGTTGAGAGGCCTTTCCGGTTCGTCCAAAGAAGGGGTTACAGGACAAAACGTATAAATAATTGGTCTGAAGTTTTTTTAGACTTGGAACCTGAAATTTGAAACTTAGAATTTATGAGAGATACTTTCGACTATTTATTTGAAGGAAACAGTCTGACCAAAGCGCAGGCACAGGATTTATTAACCCGAGTAGGCGAGGGGCGGTTTTCCGAATCAGAAATAGCCGCTTTGCTGACTGTTTTCCGCATGCGTAAAATTAAAGGCGAAGAAATGGCTGGCTTCCGGCAAGCCTTGCTAGATTTGTGTGTTTCGGTCGATTTTTCGGACTACAACACCATTGACGTGGTTGGAACCGGTGGCGATGGAAAAAACACCTTCAATATTTCAACCCTGAGTTGTTTTGTGCTTGCCGGCGCCGGATATAAGGTAACCAAACACGGAAATTACGGACTGAGCTCAGTTAGCGGTTCATCCAATATGTTTGAATATTTTGGTTATCAGTTTAGCAACGACGCTGATAAACTGCGTCGCGAACTGGAAGACACAGGGATTACCTTTTTCCACGCTCCGCTTTTTCATCCAGCCATGAAATATGTCGGGCCCGTTCGTAAAGCCCTGAAGGTGCGTACGTTTTTTAACATTATGGGGCCGATCATCAATCCTTCATCGCCAAAAAATCAATTGATCGGCGTGTCCGATCTGGAGATTATGGACCTTTATAACCAAGCCATGTGCGAGGGCAATCAACAATACATGATAGTTCATAGCTTGGATGGTTATGATGAAGTTTCGTTGACTGCGGATACGCGTTATATCTCGGATGAAACGGAAGATAATTTGACGCCTGCTGATTTTGGGCTCAAGAAACTTAAGCCTGAGGAATTGTCAGGCGGTGATTCGGTTAAAGATGCTGCCCGAATTTTTGTCAGTATTCTGGACGGAAGCGGAACGCAGGCCCAGCAGAATGTGGTGATTGCCAATGCAGCCTTGGGAATCAAGTGCATGCATCGTGACAAATCACTAGCTGATTGTGTGGCCGAAGCCAGCGAATCGCTGAAAAGTAAAAAAGCGCTGGAAGTGTTTAAAAAGTTATTCAACAAATAAGTCGTATGACCATTTTAGATGAAATAAGCGCAAACAAGCGCCGGGAGATTGAACAGGCCAAGGCTAAAATTAGTTTGGAAGAACTGAAGCTATCGCCATTTTTTACGCGTTCGGTTAATTCATTGAAAGCGGCGCTGAAAGCTGATGGAGCTTCCGGAATTATCGCTGAATTCAAAACCAAATCGCCATCAAAAGGCGTGATTAATGAAAATGCGGAAGTAAGCGAAATCACTTCAGGCTATGTAGCTGCGGGTGTTTCGGGCTTATCGGTTTTAACCGACAAGCAGTACTTTGGCGGATCGTTCGAAAACCTGGCCAAAGCCCGGTTTGTGAATCCGAGAACACCGATTCTGCGGAAAGATTTTATGCTCGATCCCTACCAGGTTTACGAAGCCAAAGCGCATGGCGCCGACCTGATTCTGCTGATTGCTGCTAGCCTCAGCAAAGAAGAAATGTTGCGCCTTTCGGAAACCGCCAAAGAGCTTGGATTGGAAATTTTGGTAGAAGTGCATACCGAAGAAGAAATTGAGAAGCTTAACCCGCTGGTCGATTTGGTGGGGGTGAATAACCGGAACCTGAAAACTTTTGAAGTCGATCTGGAAACATCGGTTCGTTTGAGTAAGCTTCTGCCCGATGATTTGATCAAGATTTCTGAGAGCGGCTTATCGTCGGGCGGCAACATTCACTACCTGCGAAAAGCTGGTTTTGAAGGTTTTTTGATGGGTGAAAATTTCATGAAGACAGAAGATCCGGGGCAGGCATGTAAAGAATTTATAGCATCCATTCAAAAATGAAAAAACCATTAAAAATAAAGGTTTGTGGGATGCGTTATCCTGAAAATATTCGGGGTGTTTTAAAAGCTGATCCCGACTATCTGGGCTTCATCTTTTATGAAAAATCAAAGCGATATGTCGGAGAAAATCCAAACCCGGATATTTTCAAAATGACTCTGCAATCTACACAGAAGGTCGGCGTGTTTGTTGACGCAATAGTGGACGAAGTCATCTCAAACTGCCGTAAGTTTCAACTTGAAGCTGCTCAGTTACATGGCGCTGAAGACCCGGAATATTGCGAACTAGTTCGCTCAACTGGGTTGACCGTTTTCAAGGCTTTTGCCGTAGGTGATCAATTTGATTTTTCAAGATTGGAAGCTTATCAGGATGTGGTTGATTTCTTCTTGTTTGACACCAAAGGCAAAGTCCCTGGAGGCACAGGATTGAAATTTGACTGGGATATTCTACAACGATACAAGTTGCCGATCCCTTTCTTTTTGAGTGGTGGAATTAAGCCTGGTGATGTGGAAGCGCTTTCAGTATTCAACCACGAGCAATTGTATGCAGTGGATATCAACAGTGGATTTGAAATCAATCCGGCTGAAAAAGACATCGGAAAAGTTAACGAATTTATCAGTCAAATCAGAAAATCAGCGATTTAGTATTATGAATCTAGAATCTAAAAATCTTACTATATGAACTATCAAGTCAATAAAAAAGGTTATTACGGTGAATTTGGCGGAGCATACATTCCCGAAATGATGCACCCCAATGTTGAAGAACTGCAGCAGCGATACATGGAGATTATCAACTCGTATAATTTCCGGCAGGATTTTATTCACCTGCTCAAACATTACGTTGGAAGGCCCTCTCCCCTGTATTTTGCCAAGCGTTTATCAGAAAAATATGGTTCAAACATTTACCTGAAACGGGAAGATTTGAATCATACCGGCTCACACAAAATCAACAATACCATCGGGCAAATCTTGTTGGCCAAATCCTTGAACAAAAAACGGATCATTGCCGAAACCGGCGCTGGTCAGCATGGTGTAGCCACCGCTACGGTTTGCGCCCTGATGGGTATGAAATGTATTGTGTACATGGGCGCTTTGGATGTGGAACGCCAGGCACCCAATGTAAAAAAAATGAAGATGTTGGGCGCGGAGGTAATTCCGGCGGTGTCGGGCAACCAAACGCTGAAGGACGCCACCAACGAAGCGATGCGCGACTGGATTAATAATCCGGTAGATACACACTACATCATCGGTTCGGTGGTTGGGCCGCATCCGTTTCCCGATATGGTCGCCCAGTTTCAGGCGGTGATCAGCGAGGAAATTAAGATGCAGTTGGATGAGCACATCGGACGTGAGTTTCCGACCCGCGTGATTGCCTGTGTTGGGGGTGGAAGTAATGCCGCCGGCGCATTCTATCATTTTCTGGAAAATGAAGCGGTGGAACTGATTGGCGTTGAAGCTGCCGGGAAGGGTGTGGAAACCAAAGAAACCGCCGCTACTTTAACACTTGGAAAAGTGGGCGTGTTGCACAGTGCCAAATCGATGCTGATGCAAACTGAAGATGGGCAGATTGTGGAGCCATATTCCATTTCGGCTGGTCTGGATTACCCGGGAATCGGGCCCCTGCATGCGCACTTGTTTCAAACCAAACGAGCCAAGTATCTGTGGGCAACCGATGAAGAAGTGCTGGCATCGGCTTTGGAACTGACCCAGCTGGAAGGAATTATTCCAGCGCTGGAATCGGCCCATGCACTGGCGGCTCTGAAAAAAATTAAGCTTCAGCCAGATGAGGTGACTGTGGTTAACCTATCGGGACGCGGCGACAAAGACATGGAAACGTATTTGAATTATTTTGGCTATTAACCAGTTGTTGGGTGATTATAATTGCCCAATGAATAACATGATAACAGATGAGTACACAAAATAGAATCAACCAACTTTTTCAAACCAAAAAAGAAAACATCCTTTCGGTATATTTTACAGCAGGATTTCCAAATCTGGACGACACTGTAACCATTATTCAAATGCTGGAGAAAAATGGGGTTGACCTGATTGAAATTGGGATGCCTTTTTCAGATCCTGTGGCAGATGGACCGGTTATTCAAAACAGCAGTACGGTTGCTCTGAAAAACGGAATGAGCATCAAGAAGCTTTTTGAGCAGCTAGCCAATATTCGCGGATCCGTAAAAATACCACTTATTTTGATGGGCTACCTTAACCCCGTCATTCAATTTGGAGTGGAAAAATTTTGTCAGAAATGCCGGGAAATCGGCATAGACGGACTGATTTTGCCGGATTTGCCTTTGGTGGTTTACCAGGAAGAATACCGAGCTGTGTTTGAAGAGTATGGGCTACACAATATTCTATTAATTACCCCGCAAACTTCCGAAGCCCGCATCCGGCAAATTGATCAGGCATCCAACGGTTTTATCTACATGGTGTCGAGCTCCTCAACAACCGGTGCAAAAGACAAGGTGTCCGATTTTCATATGGGATATTTTAAGCGGGTCAACCAACTGGAGTTAAAAAACCCACGTTTGATTGGTTTTGGAATTTCAAATCACGAAACCTTCACGAATGCTTGCAAATATGCGTCAGGCGCTATTATTGGCAGTGCTTTTGTCAAGGCGCTCGAAGAGGATGTCAGCCTGGAAGAACGGATTTCACATTTTGTTGGCCGAATTGTAACCCCCGTTTAATTTTTGTGTTGTTTATTTGTGCCGTGATCACATTTGAAAATGTTTTAAAACAAGTTTCTGGGTGGAGGAATATAGCCAATTGTATTTCAGTAGATTAATGGCAAAACTAGCTGGTCGTGATGTTAAATTGTGTTAATAGGTATTTTCCGACATACCAAAATCCAACTTGTTGTGTTATCTTGATGGAAGTATTAATTAAACGTTCTGTGCTATGATTGAGTATGCAAAAGTTATTTTACCAAAGGTTAGCTTTAGCCGGGATTTATTCCGCAAAGAGCTGGTCAAATGTGTTAAGTGGGCTGAGACCCCGGATGATCTCAATGAGCTGCGTGAATGGTGTGATGAAAATTTTGGGGATATGTACCCTGAAATTTTAAATGATGTTTTTTCAACGATTGCTGCATAAAACCACGAAAAGAAAAGGTCCTGATTGGGACCTTTTTTATTAACAGTCCATCCACTTTTTAAACGACGATACTTTATCGCGACTAATCTGCAGTTTCTCAACTGTTAAAATGGGTGTTGGAGATTTCCAAGGTAGGATTTCACGCTTAATTAGGGCTCATGGACATCTTTTTCGGGGAATGGAAGGAAGAGGATTCATTGATCCGCTTTTCACTTCCCAACCGGAAATAAAAAAGGCCTCCACCTGGGTGAAAGCCTTTTTTATTCGATTTTTGTTCGAATCAACTGGTTAACCGCATTTTGATGATCCGCAGTCCGGGCAGGTCAAACAGCCTTCCTGATAAATCACGTTGTTCGATCCGCACTCGCCACAAACGGTTCCTTCGGCAACAGTCCCGTTGGGAATATATTTTTTCAGTGCACGGGCAACACCGGCCTTCCAGCTGTTAATGGTGTCGTTGTCCAGTTGGAGACTGGTTACCGTGTCCACCACTTTGTGAATCGGCATGCCATGGCGCAGGATTCCGGAAATCAGTTTCGCGTAGTTCCAGAATACCGGGTTGAATTTGTATGACAAGCCTTCGATGGTGGTTTTGTAGCCGCGTTTGTTGGTGTATTGAAAGTCATAACGTGAGTTGCCATCTTCGTCGCGGTTTTTGATAATTTTCCCTTTAGTCACCGAACGGGGAAGTAAAATGCCGTCTTCATCATCTTGCAAGCCGGTGAAAATTTCATACGGAAGATCACCAACCAGTCCAATAAAGGCCACCCACTTGTCTTTACTGTTTTGGAAACGTACCACGTCGGCTTCCAACTCTTCAGGACGTTTGGTTGGGAAGGTTGAGAATTTCTCTTTTTTCTTATCTTCCTTTTTATTCGACAATAACACGCCTGAACGCGAACCATCACGGTAAACGGTCACGCCCTTGCAGCCACTTTTCCAGGCTTCAAAATACAGTTTGCCAACTAATCCTTCTTCCACTTCATTCGGAAGGTTAATGGTTACACTGATGGAGTGATCGACCCATTTCTGAATGCGGCCTTGCATGCGAACTTTCCGCAGCCAGTCAACATCGTTGGAAGTGGCTTTGTAGTAAGGTGATTTTTCAACCATTTTATCCAGGTCTTCCTGCGAGTATTTGATTGTTGTGTCTAAGCCGTTGGCTGTCATCCAGGTCACAAACTTGTGGTGGAACACAATGTATTCTTCCCAACTATCACCCACTTCATCAACAAAATCTACCCGCACTTCTTTATCGTTGGGGTTGACTTTTCGGCGGCGTTTGTAAACAGGCATAAACACCGGTTCAATTCCTGAAGTGGTTTGGGTCATCAAACTGGTTGTTCCGGTTGGCGCAATCGTTAGCAGGGCGATGTTGCGACGACCATATTTGGTCATGTCAGCGTACAATGTTTCATCCTGCTCGCGAAGGCGGGCAATCATCGGGTTATTTTTTTCACGTTCCGAATCGTAAATAGCAAAAGCACCTCTTTCCTTGGCCAGGTTCACCGATGAACGATATGCTTCGACAGCCAGTGTTTTATGAATTTCTTCGCTAAAGTCGGTGGCATCTTCAGTTCCGTAGCGTAAGCCTAATGCTGCCAGCATATCGCCTTCGGCAGTGATTCCAACTCCGGTCCGGCGTCCTTCTTTGGCTTTGGTTTGAATTTTTTCCCACAATTTGCGTTCAATCGACTTGATTTCTTCATCTTCCGGGTCAGCGTCAATTTTGTCGATGATGGCGTCAATTTTCTCCAACTCCAAATCAATGATGTCGTCCATGATGCGTTGGGCATAGCCTACATGCTCTTTGAACTGGTTGAAGTTGAATTTAGCTTCCGCAGTAAAGGGTTTCTCTACATAGGAATACAGGTTAACGGCCAGCAAGCGGCAGCTATCGTATGGACACAGTGGAATTTCGCCACAAGGATTGGTTGATACAGTTTTGTACCCCAGATCAGCATAGCAGTCAGGAACCGATTCTTTTATGATGGTGTCCCAGAAAAGAATACCAGGTTCGGCCGATTTCCATGCGTTGTGAACGATCTTGTTCCAGATTTTTTCGGCGTCGGTTATTTTCTCGTAAGTTGGTTTTTGGGCGTCAATTGGGTATTGTTGTTTATAAGGTTTGCCACTTTCAATCGACTGCATAAAATCGTCGTGGATTTTAACCGATACGTTGGCTCCGGTAACTTTTCCCTGTTCCAGTTTGGCATCAATAAACGATTCTGAATCGGGGTGCTTAACTGAAACCGAAAGCATCAAAGCACCACGCCGCCCGTCTTGTGCAACTTCACGTGTGGAGTTGGAATAGCGCTCCATAAATGGAACAATACCGGTTGAGGTTAAGGCCGAATTTTTTACCGGTGAACCTTTAGGCCGAATGTGAGACAAATCGTGCCCAACACCTCCGCGGCGTTTCATCAACTGCACTTGTTCCTGGTCAATCTTAAGGATTCCACCGTAAGAGTCTGAGTTGCCTTCGTTGCCAACGACAAAACAATTGGAGAGCGATGCAATTTGGTAGTCATTACCAATGCCTGTCATTGGACCTCCCTGGGGGACGATGTACTTAAAGTCTTTCAGAAGCTGATAGACCTGCTCCTCGGTCATAGGGTTGTCATACTTCTTTTCAACCCTGGCAATTTCTTTAGCCAGTCGTTTGTGCATATCATCTGGATTCTTTTCATAGATGTTGCCAAAAGAATCCTTTAATGCATACTTATTAATCCATACCCTCGCCGCCAAATCATCTCCGTTGAAATAATTTAAAGTTGCCTGGTATGCTTCCTCCTGGGAATAAATTTTCTTGCCCGTTTTGGGCTCCAACGCCACGTTTTTGAAAGCCATACACCAAAAATTAAAATACTGTTTTTGTTAACTGTTTGTAAACTTGACCAAAAGTCGAGTCCTCGTATCTCGCTTTTGCTTCATGCAATATAGCATGCAAAAGAAAAAAATGGAATACTATTTTTCAGAAAGGTGGACAAAGTTATCAACTAAAATGTGTTAATACACTTGAAAGCAGTGATTTAGTGTTTTGATAATTCAGAAAAGTTTACCAAAAAGAAAACTGAGTGTTATCTTGCGAAGAAAAAAGTTAACAGGATGTAAAGTCTTGTTGTTCAAACTTAGCTTGTGCTTTTTATGAGGAGAAATGGTCGTTGAATTTACAGAATGTTAAAAACTTCTTCCAAAACCTGTTGTGTAGCTCCCAGGTTTTGCTCCATAAAATCACGGCACTTTTCGGCAATCTCTAGTCGCATTTTTTCATCTTCCAGCAAATTGTTCAACATTGGAATTAGTTCGGACGAATCGTTTACCGAAAATGCGGCGCCCACTTCTTTCAGGTTTACGGCCTCCTGAAACTTGAGGTAATTCGGACCAAAAATTACCGGAATATTGTAAATGGCAGCTTCGAGCGTGTTGTGAATGCCCACGCCAAAACCGCCGCCAATATAGGCCAGGTCAGCATAGCGATAGATGCTGGAAAGGATGCCGATGGTGTCGACAATTAACACCTGGGTCTGTTGCAGGTCTTTGCCTTCGGATTGAGAATAGCGGATTGCTTCAACCGGAAGCTGGTCCATCAGGCGCCGGATATTGCTTTCCTTTACTTCGTGTGGAGCAAAGATGATTTTGGTTTGCTGGTCTTGTTTCAGAAAGTCAATCAGCAAAGCTTCGTCGGGCGCCCAGCTGCTGCCAGCAACAATAAGCTTTTGTCGGTTTTTGAACTCCTCGATTAAAGGCAGTTGTTTGGAGTTTGAGGCAATTTCAGCTACCCGGTCAAAACGGGTGTCGCCGGTTACCGTGTAGTTGTTCATGCCGATGGATGAGAGCAATTGACCCGAAACTTCGGTTTGAACAAAAAAGTGCGTGACTTTTTTGAGAATCTGGCGATACCATTTTGCCCGGAATCCGGATTTGAAGAATAATTGCTCTTTGCGAAAAATGGCTGAGACCAGATATATCGGAATTTGTTTTTCGTGTAACAGGTTGATATAGTTGAACCAAAATTCGTATTTGATGAAAAACACTTTTTCGGGCTTGACCAATTGAATGAATCTGTGGGCGTTTCTCTCAGTGTCAATTGGAAGATAGCAGATGCAGTCGGCCTGTTCGTAGTTTTTGCGGATTTCGTATCCGCTGGGCGAGAAAAAGGTCAACAGGATTTGGTAAGCCGGGTGGTCTTTTTTGATTTGCTCAATGAGTGGTCGTCCTTGTTCAAATTCGCCAAGCGAGGCACAGTGCACCCAAATGATTGGGTGCTGATGATCAATTTTGTTTTCAAGATAGGGAAAGATGTTTTTTTGTCCTTGAATGAAAAGTCGGGCTTTTTCGTTGAAAAGCGCTGAGATTTGTGCCGCTAAAAGATAAAAACGAATGGCGATTTGATAAAGGAAGTTCATACGTGCCGGTTCTACGATTTGCTTGCAAAAGTAATGAAAATAACACATGTTCAAGTTGACTGACGTTCTCTTCAATCATTCCTATTTACTCAGTCATTTTCTTCCATCTTTGCCTTTAGATAGCCTTCGTCTTTTTTTAGTTTTCGGCCCATGGAAGCTTCAACAGCCAGTTGGTCGCAACGTTCGTTCTCAGGAATTTCGGCATGCCCTTTCACCCAAACAAAACGAACCTGGTGTAGCTGGTAAATCCGTAGAAAGCGGGTCCATAAGTCGGCATTCTTTTTGCCTTTAAACCGTTTTTTCACCCAGCCCCAAAGCCATTTCTTTTCCACCGCATCCACCACATATTTCGAATCAGAATAAATGGTCACCTGGCAATTTGAAAATTTAAGTGTCTCTAAGGCGACAATTACAGCCAGCAATTCCATCCGATTGTTGGTGGTTAGTTCGAAGCCTTCGGAAAGCTCTTTGCGGTGCTGTCCGGAAAGCAGGACGACGCCATAGCCTCCGGGGCCGGGGTTACCACGTGCAGCTCCGTCGGTGTATATGGTTACGCGGGGCGAATTTGTCATGATTCAATTCTTTTCGGCAAAGATACAAATAGCGAAAGGGCGTCCTAGCCGGACACCCTCTTTTTTGCTTTGTATTTTGTTTTTCCAGAATATCCAATCGCATTGATTGGGCATTTATTTCACAATGGTCATTTCTTCGATCAGGTTGGTGGCACCGGCAAACTTGTCGATGGTCCACAGCACAAAGCGAATGTCGACGTTGATACATTTTTGAAGTTGAGGCTCAAAGGCAATATCGCCACTCATAGCTTCCCAGTTGCCGTCGAAGGCCACGCCAATCAGCTCGCCATTTCCATTAATTACCGGGCTTCCAGAGTTTCCGCCGGTAATGTCATTATTGGTGGTGAAACAAGTATGCAGCGTTCCATCTTGGTTGGCGTATTGTCCGTAATCGTTAGCGTAGTACAATTCTTTCAGCTTGGCAGGTACATCAAACTCATCATCACCCGGTATTTCCTTTTCAATGTAACCTTTCAGTGTAGTGTAATAATTGTAGTAAACGCCATCGCGAGGCACATAATCGCCAACCGTTCCGTAGGTCAGGCGCATGGTTGAATTGGCATCGGGATAGAACTTGCGGTTCTGCTCCATTTCCATTAAGCCGGCCACAAACAAGCGGCGGCCGTTCAACAGGTCGTCTTTTGTTTCGCTCATTTTTGAACCCAGAACTGACATCATGTCGAAGATATCCAGCGCGCTTTGAAAAGCCTGATCCTTTTTCAATGTCTTCAGTTTCGGATTGTCCAGGAAATCCTCTAAGTCGGCTTTGTTGGCAAATACGGTCTTGTTGAACATTTTCTCCGCGTAAGCCATAAAATCACCCTTGTATTTTGATTTGATTTCTTTGAAGAAATCAGGATGATACATGGGAACTACGTTTTCCTGAAAGACCTCCATCAGGGCGCCAGCTATTTTTGCATCAGTTGCGGCATCGTAATCTTTATAAAAATCATCCAGCTCAGCCTTCATTTGATCCACATTAATTTCAACCCGTTCCTTGTTGTCTTGCTTCAAGGCTTCAAAAAGGCCTTTGGCCCCATAGCTGAAGTAGAAAATTTCCGGTCCACGAACCATGGTTTCAACCAAGTATTCATAGGCTTGCTCATCACGCGTATCTTCGTAGGCTGATTCAATCAGCGTCAACGCTTCTGCATACTTTTCTTTTCGTGCTTCGTCGGCGTTTACCCAGTTGGTGAATTTTTCCTCCAGGGATTTTTTCTTCTCAATCACCTGAAGCGCATTCAACCCCTTGTTTTGGCCTATACTATACTTATAATAGTTTGAGCTCCTTGCATGTTTAGATGCATACTGGATGCGTTCTTTCTGTCCCGAGCTCATGTATTCCTTTAAAATTTCCAACTTCTTTTCGCGGGCATTAATCCGGGCTTCGTTGGTTCCGTTCATAGTATATTCAATTCCAAAAGAAGATTTATAGCGATTGGTGCTTCCGGGGTATCCCAATACCATGGCAAAGTCACCCTCTTCATACCCTTTCAGAGAAATGGGCAGATGATGTTTGGGCTGGTAAGGAACATTGTCTTCCGAATAGCTGGCCGGGTTGCCGTCGGGGCCGGCGTATACCCGGAACAAGGTAAAGTCGCCGGTGTGTCGCGGCCACATCCAGTTGTCGGTGTCGCCGCCAAATTTACCGATTGATTTAGGAGGAGCACCTACCAGACGGACATCACGAAAAGTTTCGTATACAAACAAGTAGTAGCGGTTTCCTTCAAACAAGGACTGCACCCGGGCATCGTAGTGGGTGTCGTCAGTAGCTTCTTTTTGAATTTCGAATGATTTGCGCTGAATTGCGGCATTGCGTGCTGAGAAATCCCCATCTTCTTCCAGTTCTTTCAATAGCTTGTCGGTCACATCCTCAACACGAATCAAAAAAGAAACAGTTTTGCCTGGATTAGGCAGTTCCTCTTCCTTTGTTTTCGCCCAAAAACCATCCTGCAAATAATCATTTTCAACCGAGCTGTGTGTTTGAACTTCATCGAAACCACAATGGTGGTTGGTAAGCATTAGTCCCTGGGCCGATATGAGTTCTCCGGTACATGAGCCACGATCCAGCGCAACAACGGCATCTTTCAAACTTGAATTATTAATGGAATATATTTCATCAGCCGATAATTCCATCCCCATCTCTTTCATCTTGCCGATATTCAATTTATGAACCAGCGACGGCAGCCACATTCCCTCATCTGCTGTGGCCGAACTCTGAAAAAGCAGGCTCAACCCAACAATCAATACAAAAATCCTCTTCATTCGATATCAGTTATTTATGTTTCAAATTTTAAAAAGCGCAAAGATAGACATCTGCCACATATGACAAAAAGCTTTTTTCATCTCACACTTATTTATAATTTTTCTAATGAGTTGGAGAAATTGGCTTTGCATTACATTTCTCAGTTATTATTCAAGTTGTTTTCGGTTAAAAACATGAATTTCAAGGTGAAAAGCAGTAATGAAAAGATCAGATTATCAGAAGGCTTTTGCAGGCTTTAAATTTACCTATCTTTGCTATGAAATTTTTAACCCAAACGAATGAATTCCAGAAAAGTCAGAGTGCGATTTGCCCCAAGTCCGACCGGGCCGCTCCACATGGGCGGTGTCCGTACGGCATTGTTTAACTACTTGTTTGCAAAAAAAAACGGAGGTGATTTTTTACTGCGGATTGAAGATACCGACCAAGCCCGCTATGTTCCAGGCGCTGAAGAATATATTGTTGAAACACTGAATTGGTGCGGCTTAAATCCGGTGGAAGGTCCTGGCATCGGAGGCGATTTTGGCCCATACCGTCAAAGCGAGCGTAAGGAGATTTATCGCCAGTATGCCACACAGTTGGTGAAAAGCGGCAACGCTTATTATGCGTTTGATACACCAGAAGAGCTGGATCAGTTACGTGCTAGTGCTGAAGCTGAGAAGCAGGTTTTCTCGTACGATTTGCATACCCGCGGAAAGCTGAATAATTCGTTGAATCTTTCAGCACTGGAAGTGGAGCAGAAGATAGCTTCCGGAGAATCCTGCATCATCCGTTTTAAAATGCCGGAGAACGCCGATGTGATAGAGAGAGATTTAATTCGCGGGGAAGTGAAATTCAATACCAATCAGTTGGATGATAAGGTGCTGTTTAAAGCTGACGGTATGCCGACTTACCATTTGGCAAACGTTGTGGACGACCACCTGATGCAAATTACACATGTGATTCGCGGTGAAGAGTGGCTGCCATCCATGCCTTTGCACATTTTATTGTACGAGGCACTTGGCTGGAGCGAAACACGTCCACAGTTTGCACATTTGCCTTTAATTTTGAAACCTACTGGCAAAGGAAAACTGAGCAAGCGCGACGGCGACAAGATGGGATTTCCGGTTTTTCCCCTGCTGTGGACTGACCCGAAAACAGGTGATGTGTCGCGCGGGTATCGCGAGGATGGCTATTTCCCCGAAGCCTTTGTGAACTTACTGGCTTTGCTGGGCTGGAATGCCGGCACTGAACAGGAATTTTTTAACATGGATGAATTAATTGAGCAGTTTAGTCTGGAGCGTGTGGTTAAAGCGGGCGCTCGTTTCGATCCGGGAAAAGCCAAGTGGTTCAACCGGCATTATTTTCAGCAAAAGGATGAGGCCGTTTTAGCCGAAGCATTCAAACCTTTGCTGGTTAAAAAAGGCATTACTGCCAGCGATGAGCGGATTAGAAAAGTGGTTGGCCTGGTGAAGGAACGCTGCGAATTTGTGGACGACTTGTGGGAACAGGGTGATTACTTTTTTGTAGCACCCCAAAGTTATGATGATAAAACGGTGAAAAAGAAGTGGAAAGAAGACACGCCTGATAAATTGCAGGAAATTACAGCCCTTTTTCAATCGATTGAGCAGTGGGAGGCTGCAACCATCAAAGAAGCCTTCTCCAATTTTATGAATAAAAAAGGCTGGGGGTTTGGCGTGGTGATGGTTCCCATTCGCTTGGCATTGGTTGGAACCAGCGCCGGAGCCGACCTGTTCGATATTTGTGAAATCATTGGCGAAGAGGAAACCCTCAGCCGTATTCAAAAAGCGATAGCAAAAATAGGATAGCGATAAATTGATTGATGATATTGATTGTACAGCCCAGTCCGAAAAACCGGGCTTTTGGGTTGCTGTAATTGGAGGACAATATTAAGTTTTTGCATGTTCAGACTAAAAAGGTTTTTTGGTCTAAAAATATTTATTCTCTTTGTACTCAGAAATAATTCAGATAGCAAAAATAAGTCATGCTAAAATCAATTGAAACGATGAATCCGCGTGTTTTTTTGAGTTTCGTCTTTATTGCCTGTTTGGTGCAGTTCCCGTCATACGCGCAACACTCCGAAGTAAAAACGCTCACATTCTCGGATGTATACGATCAGATGATGGGTAATAGCCACGTATTAAAACAGGCTGAATATCAAAAGAACGAAAAAGCAGCCGAGCTTCGGGCTGCAAAAGGTTTACGTGCACCAAAAATCAGCCTCACAGGCACTGCGGTTCAGATGTCAGATCCCCTGCACCTGGACTTAACACCTGTGCGCGATGCAATTACCCCGCTTTACGGTGCTTTGGGCAATTATGGCAATTTTTCGGGAGTGCCCAACCCTGATCCTGCGACTAACCAGTTGGTGCCGATATTGCCCGACGATAGGAGTACCGCTGCAGTACGGGCTGAGTTGTTGGAAGGACTGGATCACGTAAATGCCGCAGAATGGGACCAAATGATCCAGAAAAAGCGTTTCGCATCGTTGAGTGCCTCGGTGGTTTGGCCAATCTTTACCGGAGGAAAGATCAACGCTGCCAACGAAGCCGCCCGTATCCACGAAGAAGAAGCTGGTATACAGAAAGAGCAAAAACATGCTGAACTGCTAAGTGAACTGGCAACCCGCTATTATGGGTTGGTGCTTTCGCGTGAGGCTGAGAAGGTTCGTCAGCAGGTACTTGATGCGATGGAGAAACACCTGTATGATGCGAAAAAGTTGAGCGAGGAAGGGCAGATTGCATCCGTTGAGAAATTGCATGCTGAGGTTGCCAAAGCCGATGCTGAGCGAGAACTAAAGAAAATGCGCCGTCAGTCGGAGATTGTGGAACGCTCACTTCAAAATACGGTGGCTATGGAGCTAGCCGATTCGATCGTACTGGTGAACCGGCTTTTTGTATTAGAAGAAATTGGTGGTGAAGAGCAGTTTATTGAATTGGCCAAAGCAAACAGTCCTTTGTTGAAACAGGTTTTCTCTAAGAAAGAACTGACACAGACCGGGGTTAAGCTGGAACAGAGTAATTACTTGCCAACGGTTGCTTTGACCGGAATGTATGATATTGCCAATAAAGACCTTTCGCCCTATGCTCCCGAGTGGCTGGTAGGTTTAGGGTTGAAATGGACGCTGTTTGATGGTATAGTCCGCACCCGTAAGGTGCAGGCCGCCAAGTTTCGGGTTGATCAAGTGGAAGAAGCCAGCTTGAAAGCTCAAGATGACATTGAAACGGTCATCCGTAAACTTCATCAACAACTGGGTATGCAACTGGAGCAGCATGAAAGCTTGAAGAAATCACTGACTTTTGCTACAGCTTACCTGGAGAGCAAGGACATGGCTTTTCATGAAGGACTGGCGACCTCGGCCGACGTTGTGGATGCCCGCTTGCTGGTTGCCCGCTTTAAGATTGAGCAATTGCAGGCCATGTATCAATATGATGTTGCTTTGGCCGCGCTGATGCAGATTTGTGGTGTGCCAGCTCAGTTTAATAATTACCTCACCAGCGACTTGGTGATTACTCAAACCATTGATTAATAATCAAAATCGCAAATAAAAGAAATGACATGAAGCGATCATGTTTCGGAAGACAATTAATTAACTAAGTTTTTTGGAATGAATAAGACCAGGAATTTTATCATCGGCTTGTTTTTGACAGCCTTATTACTTTTTATCCTGTATACGACCTGGCTGATTACCCGGCCTGTTCCTATGGAAATTCAGGGTGAAATTGAAGCAACACAATTTCGGATAGCCTCGAAAATTCCGGGGCGAATTGATGCCATTGCTGTTCGCAAAGGACAGCAGGTGCAAAAGGACGACTTTTTGTTTTCAATCAAGAGTCCTGAGATTGAAGCTAAACTGCAACAAGCAACAGCAGCCCGCAGCGCTGCCGAAGCTCAGAGCCTGAAAGCACAGCATGGCGCACAACAGGAAGATATTCAGGCCGCTTATAGCAGTTATTTGAAAGCCGAAGCCGCTGCTCGTCTGTACGAAAAAACATTCCAACGGATCTCCAATTTGTTTGAAGCCGGCGTTGTGGCTGAACAAAAGAAAGATGAAGCTGAAACCCAGATGCAGGCTTCGCGCGAAACGGCTAATGCCGCCAAAGCAATTTGGGATAAGGCCCGAAAAGGAGCCCGAAGCGAGGATAAAGATGCAGCTGAGGCCCTTGTTGAAAAAGCTGAAGGAGCCATTGCTGAAGTAGAATCGTACCTGAGCGAAACCCGGATTAGTGCGCCGGCAAGAGGCGAAGTTTCCAATATTATTTCTGAGGAGGGGGAGCTTGTTCCAACAGGTTTTCCTGTGGTAACCATTCATGACTTGTCAGACAGCTGGGCTACGTTTTTCATTCGGGAGGATCTGATGGTTGACATCCGAATGGGAAGTAAAATTAGAGCAACTGTTCCTGCAATAGGAAATCAAGAAGTTGTTTTTCAAGTCAATTATATTAGCCCATTGGCCGATTTTGCGAGTTGGACTTCCACCAAAGCTTCGGGTGGCTTCGATGTAAAATCGTTTGAGATACACGCCGCTCCAGTTCAACCTGTCGACGGATTGCGTCCGGGGATGAGTGTCCTGATTAATTGGAAGCAATTTGAGGAGAAGTAGAGCATGAGCCAGAATAAACAAGCAGGCTATTTTCAAAGGAACCCGTTTTTCCGCGTGCTTCATCGGGAAGTTGACCGGATGAGAGGTTCTTTCGTTTACCTGTTTACCACTTTGCTGGGGCCTTTTTTTGCCTTTGTTTTATTCCTGGCCATTTTTAATGAAGGAGTGCCCCGTAACTTGTCGGTGGCGCTGGTTGACCAGGATAATTCAAACTTGTCTCACAAAATGGGAATGTGGATTGATGCTACTCCGGAGGCTGAGGTGACCTTGCGCTTGCCTAATTTGGAAGAGGCTTATCATCAGATGAAAACCGGGTATATTGATGCCATTGTGCTTATTCCGGAGGAAACTGAAAGGAATATTCTGAAAGGTGTTCAACAAGAGATTCCGGTATTTATAAACAATGCAAACATATTGAAAGGCGGATACCTGCAAAAAGGGATTTTAAAAACGTTGGCAACATTGTCGGGAGGAATAAAAGTACAAGTGGCTATGAAGCATGGTTTATCAGAAAAGCAGGCAATGGCGCAGGCGCAACCCGTCAAACTACATCAGCACTTACTATTCAACCCCTTTGGCAATTATGCCTATTTTTTGCTTACCGCCTTATTGCCTCTCATGCTGGTGGTATTTACCCTGCTCAGCACGGTGTATGCTGTTGGAACTGAAGTCAGGGACGGGAGCGGACCGGATTGGCTCGAACATTCAGAAGGAAGCCTGATTGTTGGTATCGCAGGTAAATTAACACCCTATACCCTTTTGTTCGTCTTCGTTGCCATGGTGATGAACATGATTTTATTTGTGCAGATGGGAACTCCCTTGCGTGGCGAATTTATGCTGATTGCTTTGGGCGAATTGGCCCTGGTTATGGCCTATCAAATGTTGGGTGTTTTGCTAGTTACCGTCACAAGTAACTTCCGCCTGGCCTTGTCACTGGGAAGCGCTTACTCCATGATGGCTCTGACTTTCTCTGGATTAACCTTTCCACAGTTTGCCATGCCAGTTGTGGCCAACTTATTTACCTGGCTTTTCCCGTTTACTTATTGGGTGAAATTATTTATTTCTCAGGCTCTTCGGGGAGAAGCGGTGGTTGATGGAATTTGGTTTTTAGCTATCATGCCATTGTTTATCGGATTGGCTGTTTTGTTTTTCCCTCGCTTAAAACGTATTCTTCTAAATGAAAGATTTTGGGGAAAAGTGTAGGCTGTGGGCTATTAGTGATGATCCATATGAAAAAACTATTGAGGAAATTAAGAATAGGAGTTCGCATGACCGGGCAATTCTATGAGGAGGAGATGAAAAACATTCTGAAAGACCGGGGTGCTTTACTCATTTTGTCCGGAGCCATTATCATGTACTCCTTGATTTATGCTTATGCCTACAAGATGGAGGTTGTGCGGGAAGTTGACACCGTTGTGGTTGACCTGGATCGTAGCACTTCTAGTCGCCAGTTGATTCGTATGGTTGATGCTACTGAGGAAGTTAAAATCATCCGTTCGGCGACCAGCATGAAAGAAGCTCAGGAGATTTTTTTCGACGGCGGCCACGTTGGTGGTATTGTCTTGATTCCCTCAGGCTTTGAGAAAAACTTATTAGAGGGAGTGCAAGCTGATGTTGCAGTGTATGCTGATGGCAGTTATTTTTTAATTTACCGGCAATTGCTTGGAGCAGCGGTTAAATCAGTAGGAACGTTTTCGGCGGGCGTTGAAATCAAGCGACTGCTGGCCGAAGGCAAAATCGATGAGCAGGCAATGGCTGCCCGCAACCCCTTATCGGCAGACCTGCATTTCTGGTTTAATCCTTCGTCGGGCTATGGCAGTTTTATTATGCCCGGCCTTATTCTGATTATTCTGCAACAAACCTTGCTGATTGGTATTGGAATGATTGGAGGTACCAACAAAGAAAAGAATCGTCACAGTTTCCAGGTGCCGGTAGCTTTAAAACGCGGAGGTGTATTTCCGCTCCTGCTTGGGAAAAGTTTGAGTTACCTGACCATCTACAGTATCAACAGTGTGTTTGCCATGGTATTGCTCCATCATTGGTTCGATTACCCCAACCAAGGAAGCTACCTGGATGTGATGTCGTTGACCTTATTGTTTCTGCTTTCCGTCATTTTTATGGGAATCACAATTTCCGTGCTTTTCAAAAAACGTGAATCGTCCATTTTGATCATGGTTTTTTTATCGCCTATTGTCTTGTTTTTAAGCGGAATTAGTTGGCCTGCTGCTTCAATTCCTCCGTTGCTGTATAAAGCGGCCCATATTTTCCCATCCACCATTATGGTGCCGGCATACCTGCGTATTCGCGATTTAGGTGTCAATTTAGTCAGTGTCCGAAATGAGTATTTATTGCTGCTGGGGCAAACCTGCTTTTATTTTCTTACCGCTGCATTGGCACTGTATTTTGAAACCAGGTATAACCGCCGGCAAGCAAAGAAAAAAGCTTCTGCTTAGCCTGTTTAATACAGGCCCAATAAAGATTTTCTTGAATTCAATTGAAAGTTAAATCGAACCAAAGCTATTCAATCACCTTTTCGTCGTGACTGTTCACAAAAAGCATCGTTCCGATGTTATTAAACCCCTGGAATAGCGGTACGCCCTGGTGTTTCAGGTGGTCTCCACGGAAGCCCAGGATAACTAATCCAGCATCGGACGAGCGTTGATTGATCATTTCGCGGATGCCTATTTCCGGGTTTTCTTCCAGAAATTCAATGTTTTTCAGAGTGATTGGCAAGCGCCCCCGTATAATCAGATCCTGCAAATGAATTTTTGTCTTTTCAACTTCACCGAGTTTCGAGATGTCAAAAATTTTGATTGAGTTCTTCTTCCAATCTGGATGGGCGTAAATAATAAAACTCAGTAGGATCATCAGGTTGGCGTTAGACTCATCGCTTCGTTTGAGCCACAAATGGATATCCCGCCCGGTGTCAATTGGTTGTCTTCCGGTTCGCAGGATTAAGACATCGAAATTGCCGGCATTCACCAGTGCGTAATTCTCGATAATTCGTTTCAGCCCTTTTTCATCGTTGATGTCGTTATCAAAAATGAGCATGTTATTCTCCAGTCCCGCAATCCCGGGTAACTGCACAGCTTGCGCTATCGCGGAGGTGTAGGAGGGTGAGATCATGGTATCAACATAGACGTGGCTTTCAATCCTGCCAAATTGAAGAATCAGCTTGTCCAGGGTTTCTTTGGCTTGTTGGTTTGAAGCTTTGGAAAAATAACCAGATATGAGGTGGATGTAAGTTCCAAACCCATACTTGTATGAAAGCCAGTTAAGCAAACGAAAAGCTTCTTTACGCTCGAATGTTTCATCTGAAATGCAGATGGAGCTTGGACGCCATTCGGTGAATGAAGTTCGCTTCCGGGCGTTTTGCAGATAAATCTGCAAGTTGCGGTTCAATTGAAAAATAGCATTGGTAAAAATAATCTCAAGGCCTTTCCGGTCTTTGTGATAGTAATTCACCATCAGGTAGATAGTTGCCATGCCTGCAAGCGAAACAAAAGCATATAGCGCATCAATCTTGAACATGATGAATAGCGCGGCCACAAAGCCAAGGAGCGAAAAATACCAGCGCGACCTAAACGAAGGACGATAGGAAGGTGAAGAGCCAAAGTGGTTCAGAAATGAAATGAGACAAAGGGAGCCGTAGGTCACCATGAAAAACATGGATATGATTCTAGCCACAACATTCACGTTTCCGGCAGCCACAAAAACAAAAGCGATGAGAATGGTCACCAGGGTTGCATTAAACGGTTCGTTGTTCTTTTGATCATTCATTCGAAGATAAGCATTGAGCCGCAAACCCGGGAACGAGCGGTCAGTAGCCAGAGCCTGAAGCGTTCGCGGAGCAACCATAATCGAGCCAATAGCCGATGAAAGCGTGGAAGCAGCCAATCCGATGGGAATGATAATGCTTCCCCCAAGGGCAACCTTGCCCATGATTAGCTGTTGCTCAACCAGGTCCGTTTCGCTGGCTGATGACGCTAATTTCCAAGAGATAAAAAGGTAAATAATCATGCCCGAAAAAGTAGCCAGCGTGGTTCCAAGCGGAATGGATTTAGCCGGGTTTTTCAACTCACCCGAAAGTCCGACACCCGCAGTCATGCCGGTAAAAGCCGGGAAGATAATGGCAAACACAATGAAAAACTGGTTCATGTTGCGCATGTCAGCCGAAAAGATGGAAAAAGTGTTCGCTTCGTAATAATCCGTGGTGCCAGCAAAAAAAAGGATGAGTGCCAACGCCAAAATACCGACAATAATGTAAAGGGTTTTCACGCCCATGGAGGCGCCTTTTTTGAGCATGAGAAACGAGAGTCCAGCCATAGCTGGAAGACTGATCGCCTGTCGCGGAAGCGTAAAATCATAATTGACCTGCAGGTAATGAAAAAGAAATTCGAATGATTCGGTAAACGCGATGACATAAAACGCCACGCTAATGGCTTGCGACAGATAGAGTGCAATGCCAACCGTTGCCCCGATGTTTAAGCCAAACGAACGGGAAATAATGAAATATTCACCACCGCCTTCAACGCGTTTGTTGGTGGCGATTTCGGAAATAGCCAGCGCTGTGGGTATGGTCACCAGGTGACCCAGCAAGATGATTAATACCACACCCCAAAAGCCGAGGGTGCCAACACCGTACCCAAAACGTAAAAACAAAATGGCTCCGAGGATGGTGGACATGGCTGTGAAAAACACCGGAGCAGTACCAAAATCTTTTTTATTTGCAGACATCGTTTCGTTTTTTTTGTTGGCAACAAAGCTGAGCCTTCTTGATCAGTGTCTGTTTTTACTTGGTTTGTCTACCACAAAGGCTCATTTATCCGGAGCACAAGATATTAAATTGAATTTAGCCGTGAGGTAGTTTTGTCCGAAATATTTTCTGACCGAAGCATCTCCCTAATTACGATCGACATTCTGATCATTCTCAGTCAGTTTTCCGGAAGTAAAAGAAAGTCTTACGTTGGCTAAGATCATCGTAGTTGTAAATTTCCTTGTTGGGATGAAGCTTATAAAAAGCCAGCATGGCCAGATCGCCGGCGCAAAATAACGAGTGAATGCACATCAACCCGATAAAGAAGTAAGCCAGCGGGCCTGACCAAAAGATAATCGCTCCCAGAACGCTGACTGCCTTCACCACCCAAAACGGAGCCAGTGCTACAAACCGGAAAGTGGAGTAGTCAATCACTTTTTGATCGACACCAGCATAGAAAATAAACTTGCTCCAAATAGCTCCAAATTGCACTTTGCCGGTTCCGCGCAAAAGAAAGGCAGCAGCATGAATCAGTTCATGCAAAACAATGAGTATCGTGAAGGCAAAAAGCACAGCGCCTACAATCGCAATCACCGGCTGGCTAATGCCTCGGGTGTACAAAACAATCGCCTTTACCAAAAGAAACAGGAAAAGGGCAATCATGCTGATTTGGTAGATCGAGTAGAGCCGGATGAGTTCTTTCTCGCGCGCTATCTGCTCAAATATAAATTGTTTGATATGCAGATGATCCACTTCAGCAAGCAGCTCAAATTCATCGCTTTCAATTAAGTCTTTTGGAGTTAACCGGTGCTTCATTCGGAATCGTTTTTCAGGATTAAATATAGGGTTTTCAGCGAAATCAGGTGACTAATAAAAGCATAGGCAAAACCAGCCGTCAGTAATAGCAAAAATCCAATGGCCCAACGGTCAATGTACAAGGATAGTTTGCCAGCTAAAATGGTGAACAAGGCAAAGCCTGCCAACTTTAAAATGAGCAGGTAGTCGATCCGGAGCTTGAAGAGGGATGTGGCAATCGCCACTTGAGCCGCCGCTGTTAAGAGTTGTGTGCTTAGGGCCGCATAAGCCGATCCTAGCGCTTGTAGATGCGGAATCAGAACCAGATTGAGACCGATATTGACCAGCATGCCTCCAAAGGCCATTCCGTTGAGTTGCTTCAGATTTCCGTTGGCCGTAAGTAAGGTGCCAAAGATATAGGTGGTAACAATGCCGGTAAAACCAATCATCAAAACTCCGAGAATGCGAGCCGACTGTCCGATGTGCTCGTGGTACAGCAACTGCATGATTTGCTGTCCGTAGAAATTGGTGGCCACACCAATGAGGATGGCTGGAACGATAATCAGCAAATAAGCTAGTTGCACGAGTTGAACCAAGTCTTCGCGCTGCTTGATCATGCGTGCAAAGATGGGCAGCAGCAAGCCGGCAAACAAAGCGCCAAACATGGCAAAGGCATCCAGCAATCGGAAAGCCTGCGCGTAAATTCCGGCCTGCATTTTACCAATTGGGTCGGGAAGCAGGCGTTCGAGCATTACCGAGTCAATCCGGTTGTAGAATGACATCAGCAAAATGAGTAGCGCAAAGGGGTAGCTTTGTTTCAGGATGAGCCGGATGTAGCGCAGATCGAAATGCAGATGGATGGTTTTAGCGTAACGCAACACCGTGTAAAAAGTAATTAATGTCGCACACAAGTAAGCTGCCGTTTGCGCGTAAACAAACCAGCTGATGGAGAAATAGCCGACAAACCAGTTGGTAAATAGCAGGACACTGCAAAACAAAATCATCAGGCTGCGATCGAGCACCGAAAGGAAACTGTCGGTGCGGAACAAATGCAAGCCGCTGATGTTGGAGCGCAGGTAAAAGGTGAAAGAGATCAGAAACTGGTTAAAAATCAGGAAAAACAAGAGGTGAAACTGAACCTGGTTGTAACCGATGATTGCAGCAAGAATCAGGCAGACTACTGCATAGCCAACAGCCAGCAAAAATTTAAGTCCAACAATGTTGTTCAGGTATTTTTGAAGTAGATGACTGTGCTGGGAAATGTTACGATTGTTGAAATTGGTGATACCCAAATCAAGCAGAATATTCAGGATCATCGAAAAGTTGAGCAGCGAAAAATACAGGCCATAGCTTTCGGCCCCCACCACATTTTGCACTGTTCTGTCAATTCCAAAGATCCAAAAGGGTTTGATTAAAAGGTTGAGAAAGAGCAGCAGGAATAGATTGATGACAAATTTGCGTTTCAACAGTCGTTGCTTTATCCGATTAATTTGGTTAAAAATAAGCAATTTTTGGGCAGACTTTGTACATTTGGGTTGAAATCTGAGGTCGCGAACCGATGACGTATGTTCCTGATCAAATTGAATGCAGAACATAAAAGACCGAAACACGATAATCGCTGGTTCAGAGTAGTTAAATAACCTGAAAATCAAATGATAATTGCGGTAAACACGCGTTTGTTACAAAAAGGAAAGCTGGAAGGAATTGGCTGGTTCACGCATGAAACGCTTTCCCGAATCACTCAAAATCATCCCGAGCACAAGTTTCTGTTTTTGTTTGACCGGCCGTATGCTGATGAATTTGTTTTTTCGGAGAATGTGACACCGCTGGTGATTTCGCTACCCACACGACACCCTTTGCTTTGGTATGTTTGGTTTGAATGGATGATTCCGCGCGTGCTGAAAAAATACAATGCCCACCTATTTCTATCGCCCGATGGCTACTTGTCGTTAAACACCAGCGTGAAGCAACTGGCTGTGATTCATGATATCAACTTTGAACACCGCCCGCAAGATTTGCCTTGGCTGATGGCGAAATATTACAATTTCTTTTTTCCGAAGTTTGCCAAACGGGCTTGCCGGATTGCTACGGTTTCCAAATATTCGAAAGCGGATATCAGTCAAGCGTATGGTGTCAGCTCCGATGTGATTGATGTGGTTTACAATGGTGTCAATGAACGATATCAGCCAACTTCTGAAGAAGAAAAAGAAAGGGCGCGCCAAAAGTTTACGAGCGGAAGCCCGTATTTTTTGTACATCGGGTCCCTGCATCCGCGCAAAAATATTGACGGATTGCTACGGGCGTATGAGGTCTTTCGAAATGCTGGAAACCCAGAAATTAAGCTGGTCATTGCCGGTGGCGAGTTGTTTAAAACAGTCGAAATACAGAAGACATGGGGACAGATGTGTTTCAAAGATGCGGTTATTTTTACAGGCCGCCTTTCGGTTGGTGATTTGCACCAGCTCTTGGGAGCTGCCTTGACGATGACCTTCGTTTCTTTTTTCGAGGGGTTTGGTATTCCGGTGCTGGAAGCGATGCGTGCAGGAGTTCCGGTTATTTGCTCCAACACCAGTGCGCTGCCGGAAGTGGGTGGAGAGGCCGTGCTGTTTGTCGATCCGTTTGATGAAATGCAAATTACCGCCGCCATGCAACAAATAGCCGGCGATGAAAACCTTCGCGCGGAACTGATTGCCAAAGGGCAAGTGCAGCAGCAACGCTACAGTTGGGATAAAACGGCCAGCCGATTGTGGGAAAGTATTCAGTATGCCTTAAATGACTGAGCCTGATAGCAGATGAGAAAGTAGCCAACGAAATGAATAAAAAAACAAGAATACCAATTCAAAAAGCCATTTTGCAAGGCTGTTTAATGGAAGGCCGTACAGAAGCAGGTTGCGACGAAGCTGGTCGTGGCTGTTTGGCCGGACCGGTGTTTGCCGCTGCAGTGATCTTGCCCCCAGGCTTCGAAAATGATTTGCTAAACGACTCCAAAAAGCTGAGTGAGAAACAGCGTGACCAGCTGCGCCCCGTGATCGAAGAGCAGGCCTTGGCCTTTGGAGTTGGCGTGGTGAGCAACCAGGAGGTGGATCAGATCAATGTGCTGAACGCTTCGTTTTTAGCCATGCACCGGGCGGTGGAGCAACTAAAACTGAAGCCCCAACATTTGCTGATTGATGGCAACCGTTTCAGACCTTACCCCGAGATTGCCCACGACTGCATCATCAAAGGCGACGGCAAGTTCCTGTCGATTGCGGCAGCTTCCATTTTGGCTAAAACCTACCGCGATGAATACATGAACCGCTTGCATGAAGAATTTCCGGAGTACCATTGGCTGAAAAATAAGGGCTATCCAACCAAAGTGCATCGGGAAGCAATTCGCAAACTGGGACCAACACCCTATCACCGCCTAAGCTTCCGCCTGCTAGATGAGCAGCTTAAACTAGATTTGTAAGCGAATGATCTGGTTATCTCTGATTTCAGGAACTAAAAGGTCAATCTGCTTTTTGTCACTTTTTATTTTCTGCTTATTTAATTACTTTGGAGAACATTCAAATAGGATGAAATACGATTAGTCTAACCCTCAAAATAAGCCAAAGATGTACGGAAAAATTAAACAAGATTTGCAACAAACCCTGGAAGAACTTAAAACGCAGGGACTGTATAAAACTGAGCGAATTATTACTTCCTCGCAAAGTTCGGGAATCCGCGTAGGCACCGATAAACAAGTGCTAAACTTTTGTGCCAACAACTACCTCGGGCTGGCCAATCATCCGGAAGTGGTAAAAGCTGCTCAGGACATCATGAACGACTGGGGATTTGGGCTTTCGTCTGTGCGCTTTATTTGCGGCACCCAGGCGATTCACAAAGAGCTGGAGCAGAAAACGTCGGAGTTTTTGGGTACCGAGGACACCATTTTGTACTGTGCAGCTTTCGATGCCAACGGTGGGGTGTTTGAACCGCTGCTGGGAGAAGATTCGGCCATTATTTCGGATGAGCTGAACCATGCCTCCATTATCGATGGCGTGCGTTTATGCAAAGCGCAGCGCTTCCGCTACAAACACTCGAATATGGAAGAGCTGGAGCGTTGCCTGGTCGAAAGTCAATCGGCGAAATACCGGCTGGTAGTTACCGATGGCGTGTTTTCGATGGATGGCGATTTGGCCAAACTGCCCGAGATTGTGGCTTTGTGTGAGAAATACGATGCCCTGGTCATGGTGGATGATTCGCATGCTTCGGGATACATTGGCGCTACAGGCCGCGGAACAGCCGAACACTTTGGCTTGCTGGGAAAAATCGATATCATCACCACCACCTTTGGAAAAGCGCTGGGCGGCGGTAATGGTGGATGCACGTCGGGCCGTAAGGAGATTATTGAGATGCTGCGTCAACGTTCGCGCCCGTATTTGTTCTCCAACACCCTGGCTCCGGCTACCGTTGGCGCTACCCTGAAAGTACTCGATATGCTGACCGCCTCTTCGGAACTGCAAAACCGCACGATGGAAAATGCCAACCGCTTCCGAAGTAAAATGGAAGCTGCCGGTTTCGACCTGGTGAAAGGCGAAACAGCCATAGTCCCGGTTATGCTATACGACGCGCCGCTGGCGGTTAAATTTGCTGATCAACTATTGAAAGAGGGCATTTACGTTATTGGCTTTGTTTTTCCGGTGGTGCCCAAAGGCAAAGCCCGCATCCGCGTACAACTGTCGGCTGCCCACACCAACGAACAAATTGACCAAGCGGTTGCTGCCTTTATCAAAGTGGGAAAAGCGCTGGAAGTGATCTAAAATAGAAAATTTGTTTGTTGCTATTGTCTCTTCAGGGTGATGAGGCTTGGGTTACCTGTTTTCCCACCGCGTTGCCGAGGGCTGATGCTGCAAGCCCTTTGGGCTTGTCGATTTTCCATCGTAGTGCAGGGTTGCGGCAAAGCAGGAAGAAGCTGTGTTGTTCCAATATGGCACGAATCAAAGAGTCGTTGAATTATTCGCCATCAAAAAAATCGTTATCCAATTCTTTTACTTCATAGGTGGCTTTTATTTGGGTTCCGACATTATATTGATGCATCAGATCAACCAGCTTCAAACCATCAATTAGAATAATTGTATGATGAGCTTCATGCGCTTTTTTGATTGCTCCGGAATCGAATGAAGATGTTGTGACAAATACTCCTTTCTGAGTGTCACCACTCATAGCACCAATAAAATTCCGTATGTCTTTCTCACGAACCTTATTCTCTCCATACCTTTTGGCTTGAATATAGATTTTATCAAGCCCCAGTTTATCCTCATTGATTATTCCATCTATACCTCCATCTCCTGTTTTCGATGTCTCGATAAAATCTCCATAGCCCATTTTTTTTAGTAGAATGAGAATGACTTTTTCAAAGTAGAATGGATCTAACGATTTTAATTTTTCAAGAAGTTCGTCTTTAACTTGAACGTCAATCATATTAAACCCTTCATCAATGAGATCTTGAGGTGAAGCATTTTGACTTTTGGGAGATATGATGTCGCTTTTTTGGGTTTCTTCGTTATAAAACTCTAAAAAATTGTCGGAGCTTTCAACTTGGGTTAATGTCAAATTAGAGGAGCTATGTTTCTTGCCTTTTTCTGTAATTTTCACTAGACCTCTTTTGGGAAATTCAATGAATCCGCCTTTTTTTAGGTAAGACTTTCCCCAAGCGATTCTGTTTATTATTAAAATGTCACCACTCTTTGTTTTCTGCTCTAACTGCTCCTTCGATAATCCAGAATAAAATTGATCAATAACTTTCCGATACATTTTCCTTGCTTGAAGAGTCTCTCCACTTTCTAATACTTTCAGAATTGGAATAAATGTCTCGTGAAATTTTGGCATCTCCATGTTATGTTGTTCTAATTGACATTGTTATAAAATGTCGCTTCTCTATTTCGTCCATTCCTTAGTTTAAAGGTGCGCTCTCCAATCCACTGGGAATAGAAAACACACCTTTTAACTAACCTTTAAACTTAAAACGCATGTGCAATTTAACCCTATTTTACTTGTCAGGCAAGTGCTTTTCCATCCAAGTTTTCAACATCCATTCCCTTGCTTTTTTGAAAAAAAACGTCCGCCGAGGTGTTTCCTTTGTTGGTTGTGGTGTTTTCTGCTCTGGTAATGGCATCTACCGCTCTGGTTAACACGTTTACCTCTCTGGTTAACACATCTACCGCTTCGGTTACCGCATTTACCTCTCTGGTAAACTCATTTTCTCCTCTGGTAGCCTCATTTACCGCTCTGGTAATGGCATTTACCTGAAATTTTTGTCCCAAAGAGCTATTTTGCCTTAAAAAAGACTAAAAATGGATCGATAGAACCCATTTTTAGTCTTTTTTAAGGCACTTTCATGCTGAACAAGCTTTATTTAAGGCTTCAACAAGACAAAGCGCGAATCAATAAATAATTTCTTACAATTCAATCATTTCGCCGTTATAGAAATCGAGGATTTTGGTGCGGAAGATGTAATCGTATTTTGCCTGCGCCAGATCGCTTTTAGCTTTGGCCAGGTTATTCTTCGATTGGTTGTATTCCACCGTGTTCACCATGCCTACGTTGAATTTTTCTTCGGTATAACGAAACGCTTCCTGCATCGATTCTACGGCTTTGTTGCTGGCCATGTATTTTTTCAAAGCGGCAACGGCATTGGTGTAGGCCTGCTCAATGTCTTTGCGCAACACATTCTTGGCGCTTTGCAATTCCAGTTCCTGGTTGATCACTTGCAGTTCGGCGTTTTTTACCTGGGTACGAACCTGGCCCTTACTGAAGATCGGAATGTTCATGTTCACGCCAATGCCATAACGCTCGTTCAATTTAAGCTGGTCGCTAAAGGCGATTGTTTTACCATTAGCTTCATACTTGTTGTTGTATGAGTTGTAGTAATCGGCGCCAATGGTCAGGCTAGGGTAGAAACTTCCTTTGGCAATAGCCACTTGTTCCTTGGAGCTTCCCAAACGGTACTCAGCGCTTTTAACCTCGGGGCGAAAGCCAACTGCTGTCCGGTATACATCCATGGAGTTGAGCAAACTACCATTGGCTTTCACCACGGGTAATATCGGGTCTTCAATTTTAAACTGCTCGGTAGCGGGTAGTTCCAGCAGTTGGTACAAGTTTAGATAAGCCAGTTGCAGCGCGTTTTGCTGGTTTACCAGGTTAAGCTCTTCGCCGGCCAGTTGGGCTTCAATTTCCAGCAGGCTTCCTTTGGCGAGGCTTCCGGCGTCCACCAGTTTGCCGGTGCGGTCAATCTGCATTTTGGTTATCGTCATTTGGTCCTCGGCCACTTGAACCAGTTCCTGGGCAAATAAGATTTCGAGGTAGGCCGCGGCAATGTACAGCATAATGTCGTCCTTGGCTTTTTGCAGGTCGGCCAGTGCGGCTTTCAGGTCCAGGTCGGCTTTTTTGATCGATTTTTGTAGGATAAACCCGTTCCAAAGGGTCATGTTGGCACTCAGGCTTCCGCCGGTTTGATTTGAATTGAAATCGGCGTACGTATTGTCGTACTGCAACGAGCGGCCAAAATTAAAACTGTTCGACAGTCCGCCATTTAGCGATGGCAGGCGGTTGTTTTTAGCTTGTTGCAACTCGTTCCCGTAATGATCGGTATTGATGGTTTGTTGCCTGATCTGGATGTTGTTTTCGAGTGCGTAATTGATACACTTCTGTAAATCCCAGGTTTGCTGGGCCTGGAGTGTTCCAGAGAACGCAAGCATCAGAAGGGCAGCAAGCTGAAATAAATGCTTCATGATAATTCTTTTTTGTTTTTTGAACGGAGCTAATTTAGTCATTCGTTTGAATTTGAGTCGGATTAGCCTTGGTTATTTTTATCTTCTTTTAGTTTCTTGGGGTCAATCTTATCGCCTTTTACTTTTTCTTCCTTGTTTAGTCCCGACACCACTTCAATGTTAATGCCATCGGAAATGCCGGTTTCCACTTTGCGTTTCTCAAACAAGTGTTCTGTTTCGTTAATCAGCACTTCAACAAAGGCCGAGTCGTTTTCAAATTTCAGCATGCCTTCCGGAATGACCAGCACACTGTCTTTACGTTCGAGCACAATGCTGGCATTGGCGCTGTATCCGGCGCGGATAAACTGGTTATCTTTCAGCGAAACATCGGCTTTAATTTCAAACTGGATGGCTCCGTTCTCCTCCTTGCCTTTGGGCGAAATATATTCCAGAATAGCCTGAAACTTTTCCTTCTCAATAGCACCAATTTCCAGTTCAATGGGCATGCCTTCCTTAATTTTTCCAACTTCGGTTTCGTCTACTTTCCCTTCAAAGATCATGTCCTGCATATCGGCAATTGAGGCGATTGAGGTACCTTCGTTAAACGTGTTGGACTGGATGACCGAGTTGCCTTCTTCAACCGGAACGTCGAGCACCATGCCGTTAATGGTGGAACGAACCAGGGTGTTGGTGGCGGTTTGCGCTTTTTTGGTTACCCCGTTTTTGATTAGTTCGAGGTTATCTTCGGCAGTCATCAACTCTTCCTTAGCCGTATCGTAACCAACTTTGGCGGTTTGAAACGCTTCGTACGAAATGACATCGGTGTCAAACAGTTTTTGGTTTCGATCATAATCAATCTGGGCATCGTCGAAATTAATCTTGGCCCGTTTCACGCGCGACTCAGCCGCATTTAGGTTCACCATGTCGGGGATGATCTTGATTTTGGCAATCACCTGGTCTTTGGTGACAAAGTCGCCTGCGCGGATGTAAATTTCGTCGATAATTCCGGAAACCTGTGGTTTAATCTCAATTTCCTGACGTGGAACCACAGAGCCGGTAGCTACCGTTTTACGAACCACATCGCTCACAAAGGGTGTTTTTGTTTCAAACATGTCGGGTGTTTTCTTTGATTTGGTATAAAGGAAATAAATGGTTCCTCCAAATACCGCCACCAAAAGGGCTATTCCTAAAAATCTAAAAATCTTTTTCATCGCTGTTGTTTTTATTATTTCTGTTCTCTATTTCTGTTTCAAAGTTCCTGAATTCGTGACTTCATGCGTTCGTGACCTCGTAAGTTCATGAGTCCCTATCCTTCATCGCGCAGCGCGTCAATGGGTTTTATTTTGATGGCCCGGCGGGCAGGGATAAATCCGGCAAATGCGCCGGAGAAAACCAGCACAGCCAGGGCCGACAGCGCCATCGTCAGGTTGACTTCCGGGTTGCGGAAGAATACCTCATCGCCGGCAGCAAGCAAAATTTGGTTCAACACTTCGAGCAAGCCTACACCCAGCGAAAGGCCGACATATCCGGCCATCACGGTCAGGAATACGCTTTCGGCAATGATGTGCAGCATGATCTTCCCCGGTGTAGCGCCAATGGCCCGCTGAATGCCAATTTCCTGTGTTCGCTCCTTGATGATTACCAGCATGATGTTGCTCACGCCAATCACGCCAGCCATCAGCGTTCCAATTCCCACAATCCAGGTCAGGGCCTGAATGCCAAAGAATAAGGCAGAGAATTTCTTAAACTCGGCTTCAATGTTGAACGAGCCAATGGCCTGCATATCGTCGGGCGCTATTTTATGTCGTTCTTTCAGAATCCGTTTTAGTTTTTCTTCGAGATCGCTTACGCTGGTGCCTTTGTCTGCCGTAACGGAGAAAAAATGAATTTCGTCGCCATAGTTGTAAGCTGTTTGCATGGTTGAAAACGGGATGATGATGGTCTCTTCTTTCTTGCCACCACCAATATTGATGCGTGTTTCAGGATGGATAACACCAACCACCTGAAAGTAAACCCCGCTGATTTTAAGATACTGACCAATGGGATCCTCGTCTTTGGCAAACATTATTTCTTCCACGCGCTCGCCAATCACACAGACTTTGCGTTTTTGTCGCACATCAATCTCGTTCATCAGACGACCCTTCAGCGGAGTCCAGCCATCAATCTTAAAATAGTCAGGGTAGTCGCCATAGATATTGAACGCGCCGGTGCGTTCGTCACGGACCGTGTTATCACCCCCCTGCTCCCAACCAAAAAGACGGGGTGAGAGGTATTCAATTTCTTTGACATTCTGGCGGATGTATTCAATGTCCTGGTTGTTATAAATCCAGCGACGGCCACGCTGAAAACCTTCATAGGGGATGCTGGTTCGCTCGGTCCAGAAGAAAGCCGAATTGGTGGCAAAGGCTTTTACGCCATCCAGTACGCCGTTTTCCAAAGCACGCCCGGCCCCTGACATAATGATGAGCATGAAGATTCCCCAAAACACGCCAAAGGCGGTCATGAAGCTGCGCATGCGGTTTTGCTTGAGGGCGCTTATTATTTCTTTCCAAAGATCAAGGTCTAACATCGTTGAGTTTTTTTGTTATTCATCGCGTAAGGCAACAATAGGTTTAATGCTGGCGGCTCGTTTGGCCGGAATGTAGCCCGCCAGCGTTCCGGCGACTACCAGTAGCAGGGTTGCGGCAATAGCCACGCCGAAGTCAACCGTAGGGTTTAGAAATACGGTTTCGCCCTGTTGGGCGGCATCACCAGCCGATTGAACCATCGAATAGTTAATCAGTTCCATCAATCCCGTTCCCAACACCAGGCCGATGTATCCGGCAACGGTGGTTATTAAAATTGATTCCAGCAAAATGAGTCCGATCACTGAGGCAGGGCTGGCGCCAATGGCTTTGCGGATGCCAATTTCCTTCGTGCGTTCTTTCACCACAATCAACATGATGTTGCTTACCCCAACAATTCCTGCAATCAGTGTTCCGATGCCGATAATCCAGATGAAGATTTTGATGGCCTGAAAAATCCGCATGGTTTGGATGTAGTTTTCCAGCTTGTTGTACATGCCCAGGGCGCTTTCATCGGTCACATCGAAACGGTGTTTGCGGGCAAACGTATTACGGATGCGCTCTTCGATCTCCTGGCTTTCTTTCAAGGTTTCTCCATTGATAGTTAGGGCAAAGTTGTGCAGGCGGTTGGAGCCGTTAAATACTTTTTGGGCAGTTGATACCGGCATGTAAGCGTTGCGGTTTCGGGTGGAACCCGGTTCGATGCAAACGCCAACAACTTTGAAAGGAACCTTGTTGATTCTGACATATTCGCCCAGTGCCGGTTTCTCCTTGAAAAGGGCCGTGTGAATGTCTTTCCCGATGACGACAACTTTCCGGGTTTGGAGAATGTCCACATTGTTGATGAAGCGGCCCTCAAGCAGCTCCATTTTTTCCACATCATTTAACTCTGGGTGACAGGTTACCGTCGTGTATTCGCCCGATTCATTTTCATATGAATAGCGGGTATTACCCATAAAATAGCGTCCAGAAGCGGATTCCACCCCAGGGATCTTGTTGATAATATCGTAGTCATCGTTATGAAACCGGATTGGCCGCCCTGGTTTCAGTCCTTGGTGGGCGATGGTCGTCTCCCCGGTCCAGATCCACATGGCATTCACCGCATCGTTCATGAAATTGGCCGCAACACCATTGCTTAGTCCATTGCCGGAACCCAGCAAAATCATCAGCATGAAAATTCCCCAAGCCACAGAAAAGCCCGTGAGAAAGGTGCGCATCTTGTTTTTTTTGATGGTTGACAGGATTTCCTGCCATTTATCGAGATCAAACATGGGTCTGGTTTAGGCTGTTTCCAATTCTTTGCTGTAGGTATGCCGAAAGGCTTTGAGTTCGCCGTTGCGGATAATTTCATCGATTCGTCCGTCCTTCAGCCGGACTACCTTTTGGGTCATCGCCGCAATGTCGTGCTCATGGGTCACAATAATAACGGTGATGCCAGCTGCGTTGATCTCCTTTAAAATTTCCATCACTTCATACGAGGTGGTGGTGTCCAAGGCGCCGGTTGGTTCGTCGGCCAAAATAATTTTAGGTTGAGAAATCAATGCCCGGGCAATGGCTACCCGCTGTTTTTGTCCACCCGACATTTCGTTGGGCATATGACTGGCCCAAGGTGCCAGACCCAGTTTTTCGAGATATTCCATCGCTATGGCGTTGCGCTTTTTGCGGTTCACTCCCTTGTAGTAGAGCGGAAGCGCCACATTCTCCATGGCGTTTTTAAACGAAATCAGGTTGAAGGACTGAAACACGAAACCGACCATTTCGTTGCGGAGTTGGGCTGCTTTCTTCTCGCTCATATCGGCAATCAGCCGGTTGTCCAAGTGGTAAGAACCGTCGTCGTAATTGTCGAGCATGCCCAAAATGTTGAGTAAGGTAGATTTTCCGGAGCCCGAAGAGCCCATGATGGAAACAAATTCGCCTTGCTCAATCTCCAGATCAATGCCTTTGAGCACATGGAGTTGGCTGCTTCCCATCACATAGGATTTGTGAATGTTGTTTAGTGTAATCATTGCTTTTTGTTTTCTGTTTGGCTTTCTGCAATCAAAGTTCATGAATTCGTAGGCTATTCCAGAAATTTATTCGATGAACGGCGGAATTTTCCATGTCAATGGTCATTTTTTAAACCGCTATTGCCTTTTTTAATAGATTATGAAAGTGAATTCATTGGTTAAGACGAACAGAATGAGCAGACGTTACAAAGGGAAGAATATTTTTATGCTTTTTTAAGATAACAAGTACTGCTTGAGATGAGCGGAAGAATGGAATTGTATTTAATACATTTTGCTTTTAATCGACAAACTGCATGTAGATGATCAAGGCAATAAACAAATAAATAATCAGGTTACCCCATGCTTTTCGTTTCATGAAAATCAAGTAGTTTGATATCAGACAGGTTAGCGGAAGCGCCATGATGATCACCATTTCCTGTGAAACAGCAGGAACGACAAGCAACAAAACGAACGCTATCAGGAATATCAGGAAAAAGATTTGGAAGTTTTTCCGGGTGCTGATTTTTTTTTCATCATACTGATTTAATAAAAACAAGCTCCCCACTACACTGATCACTGTCAAATAGGCCAGATAAATTTGCAAGGGCCTGTTTCCGCTGAAGAAATGGTTGTTTGTATCCAAATTGACTACGATGGTGTCGATAAAAACAGGGATTTGGTCAGCTAAGAAATAATAGGACCAGGTGAAAAGCCAGGGAACGAACAGGCCGAGGGCCGGGAGTACAAAATTGCGCCATTGCAAGCGTTTATTGATGAGTAAAAACCCGATCCAGATAATTGGAAAGAAAAAGATGAGGGGCAAATAAAACAAAGAGCCTATCCCGATGAAAAATCCAGCTTCGAATGCACTGGCATGAAATTTTTCCATTTCGTAAGAACGGAAAATCCGGTCGACACAAAGCAGCAGAAAAAGTAGGGCGAAGTACACCGGATGAAGCGTGTGCAAGGTCAACAGTCCTCCTAAAATCAGGATGAAAATATTGGACGGTAAAAAGGTGCGGACACGGATGAATGCATAATTGGTGTTGAGTTTCAGAATGAGAAAAGAAAGGATGATCACAAAAACCATCGACAGCAGGTTGCTTACCAGCGCTGATTGTGCAAACCATTGATGCACCAATTTGTAGAGAAACATGTTATTTTCGCCTTCAAAAAAAGGAAAAAAATCAGGATGAATGTAAGAGCGAAACCACAATCCCGCAATCATCAATGGAATAAGAATGAAATGGTAAGCCTGATTGGTTTTGAGTATCCTGAGTATCATAACTGGTTCGTCATTCGTTGTTCCTGTTTCATATTTCGGTTACAGCACAACTTTGGGTCGGCTTTTATAGATCGAATCCGAGGTCTCTCCGGTAATATTTCCCTTCATAGTCAATCTTTTCGGCATTGACATAGGATTGAGTCAGTGCTTCCTGCATGGAAGATCCATAAGAACTGATGGCTATTACGCGGCCACCGGCAGTTACCACCTGCTGTCTGGAAGGTTTGGTTCCGGCATGAAACAGGATGCTGTCCTTCACATTTTCGAACCCGGTCATGACCTTGCCGTTTTCGTAGGAGCCCGGGTAACCACCCGAAACCAGCATGACGGTAACAGCTGTGCGTTCGTCAATTTCAATGTTTTGTTGGGCCATCGTTCCATCGGCTGCCGCTTCCAGCAGGTCCACAAAGTCGGACTTAATGCGCAGCATGACTGCCTCGGTTTCGGGGTCGCCCATGCGTACGTTGTATTCAATGACATAAGGATCGCCTCCACAATTGATCAAGCCGAAAAAGATAAATCCATTGTAGGGGATATGGTCTTTTTGCAGGCCGTTAACCGTTGGTTTAATGATGCGGTCTTCAATTTTTTTCATGAAAGCAGCATCGGCAAACGGAACCGGGCTGATGGCGCCCATGCCGCCTGTGTTGAGGCCGGTGTCGCCTTCGCCAATCCGTTTGTAATCTTTGGCTTCGGGCAGAATCTGGTAATCTTTTCCGTCGGTAATGGCAAAAACTGAAAGTTCTACACCCGACAAAAATTCTTCGATCACCACTTTGCTGCTGGCCTGTCCGAATTGACCGTCGAGCATAGTTTTCAGTGCGGCTTCGGCTTCGGTTAAATTGTCAATGATCAGTACGCCTTTTCCGGCGGCCAGCCCGTCAGCTTTCAGCACATAAGGAGCTTGCATGGTTTTCAGGAAAGCCAGTCCCTGTGGCAGTGTGTCGGCAGTTACTGTTTGATATTTTGCAGTTGGAATGTTATGGCGCGTCATAAATTCCTTGGAGAAATCCTTAGAGCCTTCGAGCAGTGCGCCGGTTTTTTGCGGACCAACTACCCGGACATTTTTCAATTGGTCATCGGCCAGGAAGAAATCGTGCAAGCCTTCTACCAGCGGTACTTCAGGACCCACGACAACGAGCTTGATGGCTTTTTCCAAGACCACTTTTTTCAATCCTTCAAAATCAGAAACACCAACGGCAATATTTTCGCCAACAGCAGCGGTTCCGGCATTTCCGGGAGCAATATACAATTGGTTGACTTTTTTTGACTGCTTAATTTTCCACGCCATGGCATGTTCTCTTCCACCTGATCCAACGAGTAAAATATTCAACATGATCTTAATGTTTGTCTGTTTTTTGCTTGTCCGTTTCGGGTAACAAGGTAAACTGATATCCTTTTTGCTTTAACTTTTTTATGACAACCGGTAAGGCCGATTTCAAATTTTTTTGTGCTTTCACGGAATCGTGAAAAATAATGATGGAGCCTGGGCGTACAAATTGTATGACATTCGACACCACGGCTTCGGGACTGATTTTTGCCTGGTAATCCCGGCTAATCAAATCCCACATCACCATCCGGTAATTTTTGGTCAGCTCTTGGTATTGCGATTTACGAAGCCAGCCGTGTGGCGGGCGCATAAATTTCGAATCGACATAAGCAGCAGCTTTTTCAACATTGGCTAAAAAGTCCTCGTCTGGTGTTTTCAAGCCTTGCAAATGATTGAAAGTATGATTGCCGACCTGGTGTCCCGCAGCAACAATTTGCCGATAGACTTCGGGATGACGTTCCACATTTTCACCCACACAGAAAAAGCAAGCCTTGATGTTTTCTTCTTTTAGCAGCTCTAAAACCCACGGTGTAACTTCCGGAATTGGTCCGTCGTCAAAAGTCAGCGCAACCTTTTTTTCATCTCCCGACAAACGCCATAAGGCTTTGGGGAAATAGCGGGTTGCCAACGTCGGAAGCCGTATTCTTGGGTCAAATCGTAGCATTAGTTGAACGTGCTGTATGCTTGAAAATAGCTGTTAAAACTGGCTGTAATTTCTTTTGATAGATCTTCCAGTTCGTATTGACTGGTAATCACGCTCATCTCGCGCAGGAAATACATGATCCGCTGAATTTCCTCATCAATGGAAACCAAAAACCGGGAATCAAGCGAAAGGAAATAGTCCATTTCCTGTTGGTATGAGTTGAAAATATCCTGCATAACTTCCTGCCCTCTTTCCACGTCGCCGGCGGCCAGGTAATTTTCGGCCAGCTGCAGCGAGAAATAGTTGTAGGGAACCACTTCGTGCGGAATCAGTTCCATGCTTCTGTTCAGCACCTGAATGGCGGAGTCTTTCTTCCCTTCCTGGACCAGGCTTTCGGCTAGCCGGTTAAAGTTGTTGCGGATGTTCATCATCATACGCTGGTTATTTTCGTCGATGTAAACATCCGGGTCATTCATGTTTCCCCATTTAAAATCGTGCATCATGTGCTGGTACATCCGGTCGGTATTTACACTTCCGAAGTACATGCCGGATTGTGCGGTTTTTACCGGTGTAAAGCGATAGGCAAAACCATCGAGCTGAAAATAATCCTGCAAGCCCAGGTATTTGTCGCGACCTACCGTGATGGCATAGTAAATGGGGCGTTCCCAGTTCGAATTGGCGATCATATCCAGCACCATCAATTCATCCTTGGTAATGTAGGTTTTGTTTCCAAAGTCAATAAAAATAGTATCGACAATTGAATCATACTGCGATTCAGGAACGACTTTGTTGCGAATCACTGCTTCCTTGTCAACCTTCAGAAACAAACGTTTTGAAGGAATATACGATGCATTGTCGGCCTGTGTAAGTTTGGTTCTTGGATTTTCGTCTTTCACAAAGTCGAGGGCTTTTTTCAGGTCTACGGCTCCTTTAATCCGCGGATCATCCATCAGGTAAACCACATCGCGGTTACCTTGAACATACTGATCTTCGGTGAAGGTAATTGGCAGCGGATCCGATTCGTAAGCTTGGCTTCGCATTTGGTCGATATACCAGTCGGTTTGCAGGTAGCTGAGGTTACAAACGCGCATGTCGGTGCGTACGCCTTCCACTTCCTGGTTGTACCACAGCGGGAATGTGTCATTGTCGCCATTGGTGAAAATGATGGCGTTGGGTTCGCAGCTGTTTAGGTAGTTGGCGCCAAAGTCGCGGGCGGTATATCTACCCGAGCGGTCGTGGTCATCCCAATTCTCGCTGGCCATAATGCCTGGCACCAGTAGCAAGCTGACGGCTGAAACAGCCACCGCGCTGACCGTTTCGGGCATCCATTTCTTCAGGTTTTCCACCAGACCAATCACGCCTAAGCCAATCCAAATGGCAAAGGCATAGAACGAACCAGCATACGCATAATCGCGTTCACGGGGCTGGTGCGGGTATTGGTTCAGGTAAACCACAATGGCCAACCCGGTCATGATGAACAACAGAGAAACCACCCACATATCTTTTTTATGGCGTTGGTAGTGGAAAAAAGCTCCCACTAATCCAAGCAGCAATGGGAAAAAATAGTAAGTATTTCGTGCTTTGTTGTTGGCGTAAACATCGGGTAAATCGGTTTGATCACCCAAGCGGGCCGAGTCCATAAAATTGATTCCGCTGAGCCAGTTACCGCTCAGCACATCTCCGTGCCCTTGAGTATCATTTTGCCGTCCGGCAAAGTTCCACATGAAGTAACGCAGGTACATATGTGTCACCTGATAGCGGAAAAAAAACTGTAGGTTTTCGCCGAAGGTCGGCAGTTTAATCGTTTCCTGCTCGCCTTGCCGGTTGGTAATCCGAACCGTTTTTCCTTCAATGCCTGCCCAGCTTTTATAGTCTTGAACATGCTGGCTTTGGCTGCTGTACATCCGTGGGAAAAAGGTCGTGAAACGCGAGTCGTATTGTGGTTTCTGACGGTAATCGGAAGCCACATATTTTCCATCTTTTTTGATGTAATATGGTTTGCCTTGTATGTAAGGGGTTTGCGCATCGAGCGGTGTGTTGTAATACTGTCCGTTAACCAAAGGGCGGTCGCCATACTGCTCGCGGTTTAGGTAGCCCAAAAGGGAGAATACGTTGTCGGGACTGTTTTGGTCCATCGGCGTATTGGCTGCCGAACGGATCACGATCATGGCAAAAGACGAATACCCAATGACAATAACAGTGAAAGCCATCAAAACGGTGTTCCACAGCGCCAGTTTCTTTTTCGTAGTATAATGAATTCCGTAAACAATCAAACCAATAAACAAGAGGGCATAAATAACAGCTCCGCTATTAAACGGAAGGCCAAACCCATTGACAAACATCAGTTCAAACCAAGTGGCAATGGTAATAACCCCCGGGATGACACCGTACATGATGACCCCCAAAATGATCATGGAAACAGCCAGGCTGGCCAATATTCCGTTTCGGGTAACCTTATATTGTTTGTAATAATAAACGAACACAATGGCTGGAATAGCCAGCAGGTTCAGCAGGTGAACGCCAATGGAAAGCCCCATCAGGTAAGCAATCAGAATGATCCACCGGTTGGCGTGTGGTTGGTCGGCCACGTTTTCCCATTTCAGAATGGCCCAAAACACGATGGCTGTAATGAGCGATGATGTGGCATACACTTCGCCTTCAACAGCAGAAAACCAGAAGGTGTCGGAAAAAGTATAAGCCAAAGCGCCAACAACACCGCTGCCGATAATCGCGATGCCTTGCCCAAGGCTAAACCCATTTTCTGTATTCACCAGCTTTTGGGCCAGGTGGGTGATGGTCCAGTATAAAAACAGGATGGTGAAAGCGCTGGCCAGTGCCGACAGGGCATTAATCATCATGGCTGCACCCGCCGAATCGGCAAAAAGCGTAAAGAAACGTCCCAGGATCATGAAGAATGGTGCGCCCGGCGGGTGTCCAACTTCAAGTTTGTACGAAGTGGTGATAAATTCACCGCAGTCCCAGAAACTGGCAGTCGGTTCAATCGTCATTAAATAAACAACGGCTGCAACTAAAAAGACCAGCCAGCCTGCAACCGTGTTAATGAACTTATAATTCTTCATCCGCTTAAAATTCAAGATTTTTTTATGTTTGCGAAGATAATATATTCTTTGAACCGAGACTAATTGGAGATTGAAATTAAACGTTTTTAACAGCCTGCCAGCAGGGCTTGTTAATACTTTTTGTGAATTGTGTGGTGATGAGTGGCAAATGACCCATCTGTGCGGAATTGAAGACTTTTTTGAGGGGTTTTAAAACGGATTGAAGGGTTGATTCCTGGCTGATGTGAAAGAAAAAACGGCAGTTTTTTTGTCCTGCCGTTTCTGAATTTATCTGCTCAATGCAGTGTTTGTGTCAACACCGCATCCCCTTCTTTGATTCGTTGGGCCAACGTTTGAATGGTTTCCTCGTTGACCATTTGGGTGAAATTATTTCGGATTTTTGAGTACTCATCGTGCAGCGGACACTTATTATCTCCGTCACAATTTTTAAATCCGAAACTGCATCGGGTAAATGTTTTCTCGCCATCAACAGCCACAATTACCCGGTAAAGTATTAGCGGGTCATCTTTCTCGTCGAATGCGAAACCGCCGTTGCGCCCCTTTAGGCTATAGATCAACCTAAACCGGGTCATGATTTGCAAAATTTTGGCTGTAAAATGCTCGGGTGATTCAATTTTACGCGCAACCTCCCGATATCCGGGACGTTTCCCCTCCCAGTTTTGTAGCTGAATGTAAACCAGTGCACGAATAGCGTATTCTGCAGATTTTGAAAGCATGTTTATTTCTTTGCCGACAAAATTAATTTTTTTTCACAACTTCTTGTTCCAACAAGGCAGCCTTTGGGAATAAAATATTGTTTTCCAAATGGATGTGCCGGTGCAAATCCTTTTCGAATGCCTGAAGCGTTTTATAAGCGGCGCGGAAGGTGTTGCAGGCATCTTCCGGAACGGTATAATTTTGAGTCAGTCGTGAAATTTCCTCAAAACGTGCGCCTTCATTTTCGTGTTCCTGCACCATTGCCGCAATGGGGTGCTCAACAGAAGCTCCTCCCGAAATGGTAATTGTTTTGCCGTCGGCTTTCAGTTGGCTCAGCTTTTCAACCAATGGAAATAAAACGATTTCTTCTTTTTGCATGTGCATGGTTAATTGTCCGGCCGACTCCTTGAAATGCGCATTCACAGCAAGGATTTCCGGGTGACGTGGCCCGTGTACTTCCTCTATTTTATCCAGAAGTTTGTGGAGTAAAGGAATGTTCTCGTTGACATAAGAATGATGCGTGGTAACAATGTACTGAACCAGTTCGGGCAAAGGCAGCGCATCGAAATGGGGAGCATCGGTTGGTTCCTGTATTGAGGCCTCCAGTTTCTGAATGACTTCGTCGGTGTTCAGCGATTTGTTCTGGCAGATTTCCTGCAGACTTTGCTTTCCCCCACAGCAAAAATCAATTTGATAGTCATCAAACACTTTTACGGTTTGAAAATAGTTTTTGGCAATTTCGCCAACGGGTGTTTCTACTTTAATCATGGTGCTCATTATTATTTGAATTTTACGAATTTGAGTACTTTTAAATAAAAGTGGATAAAAACATCCATTGGTCGGCAAAACTACCGTAATTTTTCTACAATTGCAACAGGAGATCAATGGAGTTAATTATCTACTAAACAAAAATCGCATGAGTACAAGGAAGTTATGGTATGGATTCACCGCAGTGATGGTACTGTCGTTTGCAGTCCTGCTTTATTATGGGTATGAAATTTACCGGGAAGCACCACCAATCCCTGATCAGGTTATTACTGAATCGGGGACAGTCGTTTTTAGTGGCCAGGACATTAAGGATGGCCAAAATGTTTGGCAATCCATGGGTGGCCACCAGGTTGGCACCATTTGGGGGCACGGAGCGTATTTAGCGCCCGACTGGACGGCCGATTGGCTGCATCGCGAGGCCATGTATTTACTAAATTACTGGGGACAACAGGATTTTGGAAAAGACTATGATGATTTGGAACGCGAACAGCAAGCCCAGCTGGAAGCCCGTGTTCAAAAAGAAATGCGAACCAACACTTACGATCCGGCCACCGGAAACTTGGTGGTATCTGATTTGAGGGCACAGGCTTTTCAGGAGGTTGGCAAACATTACACCGGATTGTTTATGGATGGAGAGGCCGAAGCAGATTTGCGCGAAGCCTATGCTATTCCTGAAAATACCATTAAAGAAACGGGGCGCATGAGCCAAATGAATTCGTTCTTCTTTTGGGCGACCTGGGCAACAGTGACTGAGCGCCCGGGACAGAAAATTACCTACACCAACAACTGGCCATCCGAAGAATTGGTGGGCAACCGGCCAACCAGTGCCTTGATTTTGTGGACCGGATTTAGCGTGATTGTCCTGCTGGCGGGAATTGGTTGGTTGGCTTGGTACTATGCTTCAACAAAGGACGAGGAGGAGCATCGGGAAATTCCGGCAGTCAACCCGGTTTCGGGGCAGAAGTTGTTCCCTTCCATGAAAGCGACCTTGAAATATTTCTGGGTTGTATCAATTTTGATGGTCGTACAGATCCTTGCTGGTATCATTACGGCTCACTATGGTGTTGAGGGAAGTGCATTTTATGGTATCCCGCTGGACCAGTGGTTCCCGTATTCCATTGCACGAACCTTTCATGTACAGATCGGCATTTTCTGGATCGCCACCTCGTGGTTGGCTACGGGTTTGTTTTTTGCGCCAGCTATTGTTGGTAAAGAACCAAAATACCAGGCATTGGGTGTCAATTTACTTTTTATTTCCTTGTTGGTTATCGTGGCTGGTTCGTTGATTGGCCAGTGGTTTGGCATCATGCAAAAATTGGGGTTTGTCGACAACTTCTGGTTTGGGCACCAAGGATATGAATACGTTGATCTGGGCCGTTTCTGGCAAATCTTTTTATTCATCGGCTTATTCATTTGGTTGTTTTTGATGGGCCGGGCGCTACTGCCTGCCATTAAAGCACGGACGGAAAATCGCAATCTCCTGATCATGTTCCTGATTGCATCCATTGCCATTGCTTCTTTTTACGGGGCTGGTTTAATGTGGGGACGACAAACCAACCTGGCCATTGCCGAATACTGGCGTTGGTGGGTGGTTCACCTTTGGGTTGAAGGTTTCTTTGAAGTGTTTGCCACCGTGATCATCGCTTACCTTTTTGTCAGGATGCAGCTCATCGGTTCGAAAATTGCTACCCTTACCGTCCTTTTCACCACCATCATTTTCCTGAGTGGAGGCATTTTGGGGACTTTTCACCACCTCTATTTTACCGGCACCCCGACAGCCGTGCTGGCAATCGGATCTACTTTTAGTGCTCTCGAAGTGGTTCCGCTGGTGCTGATGGGTTTTGAAGGATACCATAACCTTACGTTGAGCCGTTCGGGCGATTGGGTAAAGGCTTACAAATGGCCAATTTATTGCTTTGTTGCCGTCGCCTTCTGGAACTTCCTGGGAGCAGGAATCTTTGGATTCTTAATTAACCCGCCAATCGCCCTTTATTATATGCAGGGGCTGAATACCACACCGGTTCATGCACACACCGCACTGTTTGGGGTGTATGGTTTTCTTGGTATTGGGTTGATGTTGTTTGTTTTGCGCGATATGAACCTGGATCGGGAATGGAAGGAAAAACCCATCAAATTTGCATTTTGGGCCATTAACATTGGCTTGTTGCTGATGGTACTGATTAGTATATTGCCAATTGGATTGGCTCAAACCTGGGCAAGTGTCAAACACGGATTGTGGTATGCGCGGTCGGCTGAATTTATGCAACAACCATTTATGGCAACTTTGAAGTGGATGCGTGTGTTTGGCGACACCATTTTTGCTGCCGGTATGTTTGTTTTGGTTTACCATATTTTTGGGCTGGCCTTTGGCTGGTCGTTCGAAAGAGATTCTTCGGAAGCATAAAAGAATGCTCTGTTGTTGATTTACAGGTTTAAAACCGCTCTGCTTGGAGCGGTTTTTTTATGGAGTAAAACGGGGTTCGGCGGATTCAGATCCGGCGGGAATGCATGGCAGACCGAAGGTCGCAATGATAAGAAAATCGGATCAGAATCCGCGACAGCCGTGGGCTAAATGGCTTCCGCATGCGTGGCGGAGGCTTCCGCATGCGTGGAGAAGCTTTCCGCCTCCGTGGCGGACCTTTCCGGGTGCGTGGGGAAGGTTTCCGCATGCGTGGCGGACCTTTCCGCCTTCGTGGCGGAGGTTTCCGTGTGCGTGGCAGACCTTTCCGCCTTCGTGGTGGAGGTTTCCGCCTTCGTGGCGGACCTTTCCGCCTCCGTGGGGAAGGTTTCCGCCTTAGTTGTGGATCTTTCTGCATGCATGGCGGACCTTTCCGCCTTATTTGTAGAGGTTTCCGCCGGGTTTGAGGGTGTGGAGGTGGGAGAAAAATTTTAGCCGGATGGCGCGAAGCCACCCGGCTATGGAGTCATTGGTGTGGCTTATTCGCCCACCGATTCTTCTTCTTTTTACATTCGCGCAACGACCTTGCTGAAGGTGAATAGCGATTTTTTTACCGGGTCGTCATGGTATATTTTAGAGGCAATTTTGCAAATTCCGATCACCTCGGTGTAAATATCATTGAAAGCAGACACGGCTTCGTCCGACATTTCGCGCGTGGTTCCTTTTAATACTTCCTGGGTGAGGTTAGCCTGCTTCAAGGTTTCTGCATAGCCGATGGTTGAGTCGATTAACTCCGGATTGGTTCCCTTGGCAACCAATTGGGCTTTCAGGTCTTCGGTCATGCCGTTATTGACGCCATACAGCAGGGTAATTACGCCTTCCTGATCGAGCGAGTTCAGGGGTTTGGTGTATCCCAATCCTTTAAGAATTTCTTTGGCATCCTTGCCCATATCTACTTCAATCTGAGTTTTCAAAAAGCCCAGGTTTTTAACTGCTGGTTTCAGGATGTCTTCGACCTGGTCGGTAGCAACACGCAACTCTTTTTGTTTATCCAGCCCCAGGAAATTGGTTGCGGCAGTATCGATCTTACCATTCAGTTCGCTGACATATTCTTCGGTCCAGTTGGAACGCACCAAACTCAAATCAGGAAGATTGTTTGACATGTTTTTAACAATGGTTTTGCTGGCCATAAGCATGACCTCGTCTTTCACTTTGTAATTTCGTTGTGTCATGGATATTAACGTATTTAATGATGAATAAAAATTATTAGCACTAAAATTACAGTAAAATTAGATGTCAGTCCAGTAAGATTTTCATGTTTTACAATAGGTTTTTGGGGTGCGGCGGATTTTGAATATGGAAAAGTCAGCGTTTGGTTTGGGTACGGCGGATTCCGATCCGCCGAGAGTCGGTAGCTGGTTGCAGATTCCAATGCAAGGGAATCAATCGCGGATCGGAATCCGCGACACCCGGGGTGCGACACCCGGAGCATTTGATTTTTTTCGCACATTGTTTTTTTCTGATGACGGGTTTCGAACATGAAAAAGAAAAACGAAAAGTTTGATTGAGGTGTATGTGCCGGATTCTGAGTGCAAAAGTCAGCGTATGGTTTGGGTGCGGCGGATTCCGATCCGCCGAAAGACGATAGCTGATTGAGAATTTCAGTGAGGAGATAGCAATCACGGATCGGAATCCGCCACACCCGGGGCGCGCTGCCCGAAAACAGCAAGGGGCACCCTTTCGGATGCCCCTGCTTTCTTCCCAATTCAAATACTTCAACTCAATTCACAATCACTCCATTCAATATTATGCTTGTTCTTCCACAGGTTCGAGGAACAGTTTCATGTCGTCGTCCACGTTGGTGATTCCGGCAATGCCGAAGTTTTGGACCAGAACATTCGCAACGTTGGGCGACAGGAACGCCGGCAGTGTTGGCCCCAGGTGAATGTTTTTCACTCCCAGGTAAAGCAGGGCCAACAACACAATCACCGCTTTTTGCTCGTACCAGGCAATGTTGTAGGCGATGGGTAGTTCATTGATATCGTCCAATTCAAAAATCTCTTTCAACTTTAAGGCTACGACTGCCAGTGAGTAGGAGTCGTTACACTGTCCGGCGTCAATGACGCGTGGAATACCATTGATATCGCCCAGAGGCAGTTTGTTGTAACGGTATTTGGCACAACCAGCCGTCAGGATGACGGTGTCTTTCGGCAGTTTTTCTGCAAATTCGGTGTAGTAATCACGGCTCATCATGCGGCCATCGCATCCGGCCATGACAAAGAATTTGCGGATGGCGCCGGTTTTTACGGCTTCCACGATGGGGCCGGCGAGTTCGAACACCTGGTTGTGAGCGAATCCACCCACGATTTCGCCAGTTTCAATTTCGGTTGGCGCGGCACATTTTTTCGCCTGTTCGATGATCATGGAAAAATCTTTCATCTCGCCATTTGCACGATCCGGAATGTGTATAGCTCCGGTTAAACCGCTGGCTCCGGTGGTGTAAATGCGGCCGATGTAGCCAGCGTCTTCCAGTGGCGGAACAATACAGTTGGTGGTAAACAGGATGGGCCCATTGAACGACTCAAACTCTTCTTTTTGTTTCCACCAGGCGTTGCCGTAGTTTCCGGCCAGGTGGCTGTACTTTTTGAATGCCGGGTAGTAGTTGGCCGGTAACATTTCGCTGTGGGTGTATACATCCACGCCGGTTCCTTCGGTTTGTTTCAACAGTTCTTCCATGTCTTTCAGGTCGTGGCCCGAAATGAGGATGGCCGGATTGTTGCGTACGCCGATATTCACTTTGGTGACTTCCGGGTTTCCGTACGAACTGGTGTTGGCGGCATCCAACAGGGCCATGACATCTACGCCGAATTTACCGGTTTCCAGGGTCAGGTTCACCAGCTCATCTACGCTCAACTCTCTGGTGGTAGCTGCCAGGGTTTCTTGCAGGAAGTCGAAAATTTCCTGTTTCTCGTGTCCCAGGTTGTACGCATGCTCAGCATAAGCGGCCAGACCTTTCAATCCGTAAATGATCAGTTCTTTCAAAGAACGAACGTCTTCATTCTTTTCGCTGAGGATTCCCACTTCCTGGGCTTTGGCTTCAAACTCTTCGCCGGTTTTGGCGGTCCAGTGAACCGATTCGTGGCTGCTGATCAGCAAGCCGGCATCAGCCACTTTCCCTTTTAGCTCGTCGCGCAATTTCAGGGCTTTTTTAATACGGATTACAAATGCCGTGTGGTCGAAGTTGGCATTGGTAATGGTGCTGAACAAACCATCGAAAACGGCTTTGTTTACTTTTTTGTCAGCTTTTCCAACGGCTTTCAGGTCGGTGTTTAAGATTGAAATTCCTTTCAGAACAAACAGCAAGGTATCTTGCAAATTGGCAACGTCGGCGGGTTTTCCGCAAACTCCCTTAATGGTACATCCAATTCCTTTTGAAGCCTCCTGGCACTGAAAACAAAACATATTCTCCATAACTGATTATTTTCTGGTTAAATGATTTTTCTATTTTGATTAAATGATGGCACACAATAACAAAGAAGTCATTCCGAACTTGTTTCGGAATCTGTGTCAACTTGGAAAAGATGCGTTCTTCTGACAGATCCTGAAACAAGTTCAGGATGACTCGATTCAGTGTTTGATGCAGATTTGCCACAAACCGCTATTGTTTTTTTGATTTTGGGGTGACTTCCTTTAAACCCATTCTTCTGCTAAAACATATCCTCTGATTCCAATTACAATTTCTTTTACCGGCACTTTGCGGTTTGCGCGGTCGATGGCGATTTGCACCAGCTTCGATAAACCGTAGCAGCAGGGTACTTCCATAATCACCACCGTGATCGTGTTTACTTTTGACTCGTCGATTAGCCGAACCAATTTCTCCACATAAATTTCTTTTCCCTGGTCTAATTTCGGACAGGCAATGACCAGTTTTTTGCTTTTGATAAAGGTGTCGTGAAAGCTTCCGTGTGTAAATGCGGCGCAGTCAGCAGCCACCAACAGGTCGGCGCCAAGGAAGTAGCCGGCTGCCGGGTTGATCAGGTGCATTTGAATGGGCCACTGCTGCAATTCCGATTGTCCGGTCGGAGCTGCTGAGGCTTGGGGAGCCTTAACAAAAGCCGGTTTTTCGAAGCTTGCCGGAGCTGATCCCGGGCATGAGCCTGATGCGCATCTGGATTCTTGTTTTCCTTCGGGCTTGCTGTTATGCACTTCGCTTATAATTGCTGATACATTAACCGGCAGTTCATCTTCGTTGGCTTTCAGGTAGCGCACGGCTTCCTGTAGAAAACCAGTTTCGCCATGATCTTTCAAATGTTTCAGGTGAGCAATCAGCAGGTTTTGGCCTTTCGGAATCATCTGCTTGATAACCGTCACTTCATCGTACTCTTCGGCCTCACGCTTTTCAATTTCAATAGCGCCCTGGGGACAATGACCCAGGCAAGCGCCCAATCCATCACACATCAATTCGCTAATCAAGCGTGCCTTTCCATCAATAACTTGTAATGCTCCCTCGTGGCAATTCGGGATACACAATCCACATCCGTCACACAAGTCTTCATCTATCTTCACTATTTCTCTGATCATCTTTCCTAAATTTGATGCAACAAAAGTAACTACTCTCTGTTAGAGGGGATGTATCGAATGTTACAAACTTCAAAATTTTATGCTAGATTTTGATTTACTGGCCAAGTCGCCTGTTTTTATGGGGATTTCGGTGGAACGGCTTTCTGAGATTATGCAACAGGTGCATTACCAGGTGAAGGGTTTTGAGAAAAATGAGCTGGTGGTACATGCCGGTGATGAATGCAACCGGTTATTTATTGTGCTCGAAGGAAGTGTGAAAGGCGAAATGGCCGACTATACCGGAAAAACCATCAAGATTGAAGATATTGAGGCGCCACGTCCTTTGGCGGCCGCTTTCCTGTTTGGAAAAAATAATCGCTTTCCGGTGACGGTGATTGCCAACGAGCGGGTGAGCCTGTTGAGCATCAGCAAGCCGGAGTTTTTGAAGCTGTTGCAACAAGATTCACGAATTCTGACCAACTACCTGAATTCGATTTCATCGCGCGCCCAGTTTTTGTCACAGCGAATTAAATTTCTGTCGTTTAAAACCATCCGGCAAAAGATTGCGCACTACCTGCTCGACCTGGCCGGTGACCGGTTGGCGGTGGTAGAGTTGCCTTTGTCTCAAGCCCGGTTGGCCGAGTTTTTCGGCGTTACCCGGCCCTCGCTTGCCCGGGTAATGGGCGAGCTGAACCAGGAAGGCCTGGTTGAAGTGCAGCGGCGTTCGGTCCGGATTCTGGATAAACAAAAGATGAACGAGTTGCTGAAAGGGTGATGGTAGGACAATCAGTGAGCAGTCGCCGGTTTTGAAACCAAGTAGGATTCGTTTTAGTAATCACTGATTTACGGGCTGCCATTCAAGCCGACTTCGTTGCGTAGCATGAAGATTTGGATGTTACGGTTTCTGTTAATTGTCTGGTTGTTCGTGTGTGGCTATCGAATAAGGTTTGCTGTCTTTCACTGTTCCCCATTTTTTGTTGGGTTTTGCTGCCATGTCGAATATCAGCTCCCCGCCGCTCATCAAATCGTTGTGGGTGATGAAGGTTTTGTCGTAGGGCTTGCCATTCAGTGTCACCGATTTGATGTAGATATTTTTATCGCTTAGCTTATTGGCCTTCATGGTGAATTTTTTGCCACCATCGACTTCAATCGCAGCCTCATTTATACATGGGCTTCCAATAACATATTCATTCGTTCCGGGGCAGACGGGGTAGAAGCCCATGCTGCTGAAAATGTACCAGGCCGACATTTGTCCGCAGTCGTCGTTACCGCATAAACCATCGGGTGCCGGATTGTATTTGGTATTGATAATGTGGTGAATTTTCTCCGCGCTTTTCCAAGGGGAACCAGTCCAGGCGTATAAGTATGGCACATGATGACTGGGTTCGTTGCCCTGCACATAACCGCCGATAATACCAACCCGGTCAATGTCTTCCGATTCTTCAAAAAACTCATCAGGCAAATGCATTTCAAAAAGTGAGTCCAGACGTGAAATGAACTTTTTTTCGCTACCCAGGAGCCGGATATAGCCGGCGACATCCTGCGGTTCGTAAAGTGAGTAGTTCCAGGCATTGCCTTCAATGTAACCTTCACCTGTTGTTTTCAATGCATTGAAGTTTTCTTTCCAGCTGCCATCAGCATTCTTTGCCCGGATAAAACCTACTTCCGGGTCGAACAGTTTTTTGTAGGATTGGGCACGTTTGAGGTAAATTGAAGCCTGGTCTGTTTTTCCGAGTGACTGTGCAAATTTGGCAATTGTCCAGTCGTCATAGGCATACTCCAAGGTTAGCGATGCTGAGTTGTTCACTTTGTCAAAGGGGACATAGCCGTATTGCATATATTCGCCAATACCATCGTAACTTTTGTGTGTTGACGATTTGATGACTGCGTCGAAAGCTTTGTCGATATCGTAATTCCGGATGCCTTTCATGTAGGCGTCGACAATGACCGGAACGGCGTGGTAGCCAATCATACACCAGTTTTCGTTGTTGAAATGTGACCAAACCGGCAAAAGATGATGTACACTTTGCTCATAATGTTTGATCATGGACACTACCATGTCGTTGGCGCGTTTGGGTTGAAGAACTGTAAAAAGCGGATGCAGCGCCCGGTAAGTGTCCCAAAGCGAGAACACCGTGTAATTGGTAAAGCCGTCAGCCAGATATATATTGCCGTCCAATCCGCGGTATTGGCCATCCACATCGTTATAGGTAATCGGATTGATGAAGGCGTGGTACATGGAGGTGTAAAAAGCCACCATCTTATCGTGGTCGGCCTGAATCTGAATTTTTTCCAGTTCTTTTTCCCAGGCGTGGCGAGCTTCGGCTTTTGTTTTCTCAAAATCCCAGTCCTGAATTTCGGCTCGCAAGTTATTCAAGGCGCCTTCGGTGCTTACTGCTGATAGTGCAAATTTGATTTTCACTGGTTCTCCGTCGCTTACATCAAAATCGAAATAGTTGACCATGTCGCGGGCTTCCATTTGCGGGAAGTTTTTGGTTTCATCGAACTTGCGCCAGAAACCTTTATAGACCAGTTTTTCATCGCTTTTCATCCCGTATGTTTTTATCGGTTTCGAAAAGCTCATGGCAAAATACAGGTAGCGGTTCCGTGCCCATCCACGTGTGATTCGGTAGCCGGTCACCAAGGTGTCATTCTCCACCCGAACCGATGCCCAGATAACTTTGCCATCATAGTTGTAAATGTTATAATTCATATCCAGAATGATATGGCCGGTATCGGTTTTCGGGAATGAGTATTGGTGAAATCCGGTATGGGTGGTGGTAGTCATCTCGGCTGTAATGTCATAATCCTGAAGCAAAACCTGGTAATACCCGGGGCTGGCACTTTCATGCTCATGGCTGAAGCGCGAGCGGTAACCACTTTCCGGATGTTCGGCTGTTCCGGGATTGAGTTGCAATTTTCCGGTTGTCGGCATAATCAGAAAATCACCCAAATCGGAGTGCCCTGTTCCGCTGAAATGGGTGTGGGCAAAGCCGGCAATTGTCGGGTCTGTATATTGGTAACCCGCACAATAGCGGTATACTTCACTGTTGTAACGACCATTTACACTATAGGGAATTGTGTCAGTTTCGGGACTGAGCTGAACCATGCCGAAAGGTACCGTGGCACCGGGGAAAGTATGCCCCATTTCCTGCGTGCCGATAAATGGATCGACATAGTCACACCAATCTTTCTCAGGTTGGGCCTCGACGGCTGAAAGTCCGCCTATGAGCAGCCAAAAGAGCAAAAGAGTTCTTTTCATTCTGTTTAATTTGACCAATCGAATTTTGTGAATTCGGCTGGTATTGTATTCGAATTAAATATCAGGATTGGCTAGATATTCCAACCATAATTCGGCTGGATTTTTCCCTGTCAGTTTTCCCCAGATATCGTCAGTATATGAGTGGTCGCGCATGGCCTGGTCCATTTTCTCAATGAATTTTTTGTTCTTATTTTTGACGATCCAGGCAAAAAAGCGGGCTGTTATCCGGTAAGCGTTATCGTAGTTCTGCTTTTCGTTCACATCCGGAAGCGACCAGTTGCCTTCGGCATTGGCAACCCCGTATTTGTAGCGTACATAATCGGCAATGCCTTCGGTAATCCACCAGGGGCCGGGGGTTCTTCCGTAAGCCTGCACAATGTGCATCACTTCGTGGGTCACCACATCAATATCATTGGGGTTTCTTCTGAACCAATCGGGGTTGTATACTACACGATCGGATGAAGTTGCTGCAACACCGTCGTATGCAGGGTCTATTACGAAGGTAACTTTCCGGGCCGATTTTTTATTGTAGTTTTTCACCATCGGCGGGTAAACCGTAAAGAAAGTGTCTTTCAGTTTTTGCGCTACGCCTGGATCAAACGATTCTGCCTTGTTGATGAAAATGAGGGTGAACCCCTTTTGGGTGATGGAGTCTTTTTCGAAATAGCTGGCTTCTGTGTTCGACTGCGAAAATACGCTGAAAGGAATCACCAGCAGAAATAACACGATAAGCTTGATAAATGATGTCTTCATCTTTGAGTTTTAATTTGGGGATTATAAGAGTAGTACCATTTTTCGGCTGAAATTACTCATACGACACTTATTTTTTCTATAGGTGAAGGTGGATTTCGTTTCTAAATCGCTTATGGGATTGAACTCATAATACAAAATCGTGTTGAGATTCTAGGAAGAAGCATGAGTATGAAAAAGTTTGGAGTTCACGGAAAAATATTTTACCAGTTCAATTTGTTGGATGTGCCTGGCCTGGTCCATTTCACATCGAGCAGACCGGGGTGGGGAGGCAATGGCAAGTCCCGGTTCACCGGAGATGAACCTGAAGTTTACCAGTTGTTTCGGGACGAGCTGGCTCGCGGGTTAAAGATTCTTCCCTCGCAGTTGGTATTTCCGCGTCAGGTGCATGGCAGTAAGATTGAGGTTGTAACCGAACCGGTAACGGGCGACATTGCAGGCACGGACGCACTGATTACCCAACAGCCCAACCTTTGTATTTGCGTGCAAACAGCCGATTGTGTCCCGGTTTTGCTGTTTGATCCGGTGCAGCAGGTGATTGCAGCCGTTCATGCGGGCTGGCGTGGAACGGTTAGTCAGCTTGTTTCAAAAACGGTGCATGCCATGCAGCTTCACTTCGACTCGGCACCCGAAGACCTTGTGGCCGGCATTGGCCCTTCCATCCATTTGCATGCCTATGAAGTTGGACAAGAGGTTATTCAGGCGGTTCGGGAAAGTTTTGACAATCACCGGCAGCTATTGAAACCCGCAGTTGAAGAGGGGAAAGCTTATTTCGATTTGTGGGAAGCCAATAAAAGCCTGCTTCTGGCTGCGGGGGTTCCCGAAGAGCAAATTGAAGTGATGGGTTTTTGCTCCTATTCGCACAAAGAGCTTTTTTATTCGGCCCGGCGCGATGGCGCTGATACCGGAAGAATGGTGAGTGGATTGATGTTGCAGAAATAAGTATATTTGCGCCGGAAAAATTTGATGAACCTTGCAGGTGGCATCACCCTGCGACTAAAAAGTTAAAAAAATGCACAACGAATTGCTTTGGCTGGCTATGCTGCTGGCTAATTTCCTTTTAATCATTGCAGCCTATAAGTTGTTTGGAAAATGGGGATTGATCATGTGGATCCCGATTTCAGTGATTGTAGCCAATATCCAGGTTATTCAAACCATTGAACTGTTCGGATTGGTGGCCACCTTGGGCAACATTGTTTACGCTACTTCTTTTTTGGTAACCGATATTTTGTCAGAGAACTATGGAAAGGAAGATGCGAAGAAAGCTGTATGGATCGGTTTTTTCAGTTTGATTTCGATGACTTTGTTGATGAACCTGGCGCTTTACTTCCTTCCATTGCAAGGTGATGAGTTTGCGGCAACCACCCACGAATCGCTCAGCACCATTTTTGAGTTGATGCCGCGAATCGCCATTGCCAGCCTGACGGCCTACCTCGTTTCTCAGCGACATGACATTTGGGCTTTTCATTTCTGGAAGAAGCGCTTTTCGTCTCCTGGACAGCTGTGGGTGCGCAACAATTTGAGTACCATGGTTTCGCAGTTGCTGGACAGTGTTGTATTTACCTTGATTGCTTTTTGGGGTGTTTTTGAAACGGGCGTGCTTTGGGAGATTTTCATCACCACTTACCTGTTGAAATGGGCGGTTGCTGCTGCCGATACGCCTTTTGTGTACTGGGCGCGGATCATCCACAAAAAGGGAAACTTTCTGATGCCGTAGACGGCTGCAAACTTCGAATCGTTCCTTTGCTTTTTTGAACAGCAGGCGAAAGTTTTATGTTCATGTAATTCGTTTCATTATCTTTAGCATGAAATAAAAATGAAGCCTGATAAATGTTAGTTTTATGATCAGCCAAATCTGCTTAATTTGGCATCAATTAAGTGTTGAAGAAAAATTGAACCTATGAAGATCTTTAAATTTGGCGGGGCATCGGTAAGCTCAGCAAGCGCTATTCAGAATGTCGCATCCATCATTGAATTTTTTCCCGATAAAAAAGTGATCGTGGTTTCGGCCATGGGCACCACCACCAACGAACTTGAGACGCTGGTGAAAAGTTTTTTCACCCGGGGGAAGGGTACCGACGGTATTTTTCAGAAGGTGAAGGATTACCACGCAGGGATTATTGGTGATCTTAGCCTGGAGGACACGGATTTGGGGCTGGTTGACCAATTATTTGCCGAGTTGAAAAAGCGCTTGGCAGGCAGTCCTTCTTTGAATTTTGATTACGAGTACGACCAGCTTGTTTGTTATGGCGAGTTGATTTCCACGGCCATTATTTCAGCTTTTCTGAATAAACGTGGCTTGAAAAACCGTTGGATGGATATTCGCCAAAGTTTGCGGACCGACGAAACCCACCGCGAAGCTATCGTCGATTACAAGTGGTCGGAGATGCTGATCAACAACAGTTTTAATTTTCAGGATGCGGACTTATATGTAACGCAGGGTTTCATCGGGTCAACCACAACCAACCAAACCACCACGCTGGGGCGCGAAGGTTCCGATTTTACCGCCGCTATTTTAGGTAATTTACTGAACGCCGAAAGTGTGACTATCTGGAAAAACGTTCCGGGCGTGCTCAATGCCGATCCGGTTGACTTTGCCGATACCGTTAAGCTGGAAGAATTGTCTTACAAAGAAGCTATTGAGTTAGCCTATTCCGGCGCGAAAGTCATTCACCCGAAAACGATCAAGCCACTGCGCAATAAGCAGATTCCCTTGTTGGTTCGTCCGTTCGATTTTCCCGACCAAGCAGGAACCATGATCCATGATGTGGATCACCAACTGGATTTAGTACCGGTTTATATTCTGAAAAAGAACCAGGCACTGATTACTTTGTCGCCTTCCGACTTCTCCTTTATTGGTATTGATGAACTGTCCGAGGTTTTCAGTTTGTTTAAAAAGCGGCGCATCAAAGTCAACCTGATTCAGCAGTCGGCCATCGATCTTTCGCTTTGTATTGATGAGCCCGAAGTTGGGCTGGAGTCGCTGGTTGTTGAATTGCGGAAAGAGTATGATGTATTGTACAATACCAGTTTGATTCTGGCAACCATCCGGTTTTACAATGACGAGGCATTGGGAAAAATGAAACATAACCGGCAGGTCTTTTTGGAACAAAAAAGCCGACGGACAGCGCGGTTGGTTCTTAAATAATCAGATTTCAAAGTCTTTTTTACTGGAAGCCAAATGTGGCTTTCATTGATCAAATGCCTGTTTAAAGATATTTAACGAATAAGCTGAATGATCAAATGCGAAATTTTGTATATTTTAGCCGGATAAAAAAATCATGGCTGAATCAGCATCTAGAAAATACTCTGTTAATTTAAGTTTTGAGGAGATTCGTCTGCCTCCGCTTGAAGATATTATGATTGTTGGAAAGAAATCTCCTCACGGAAAACTGGGTTTAACAAAATCATTCCAATACTTGGTTCCTAATGAATTTGAAGTGTTTGAAATTGAAGATGAAGCCGTGGAAGCTGTCTTCATTAATAAAAAGATTCTAAAAAAAATCAATTACGAATATGTTATTAAGATGCTCAGAACGAATGTATTTCCATATGTTTCGGCTTACGAGATTCTTAAGGTTGAATTTAAGTTAAGGATTTTTTATGAATCGATAGAGGGTGAGTTTGCAGAATGATTGTTCGAAAATACATATCAGAATCATATCAAAAGGTGGATGCTTACTCCGGGGTTAATGAGATTGAAGACATTTTGATTGAGAATGATTTTCTGGCTGTATTTGATGAAGAGAAATTTTGTGGTGTGTTAACCCCTGCCGATTTGATTAAACGCCCGCATAAGTTAGTCATCGACTGCATTACCGAAAAGGGTAGGTTGAATGCAGACGACACAGTCAATCAAGCACTGGTGAAGCTAGATGAAAACAGGACTTTTGTCTTGCCTGTCTTCGATAATGACAATTACATCGGGATTATTGAAAAGGGAAACATCATCAAGAGATTGACCGGGAAGATTGATGAATTGTACAATAGGGCACTGATATCACAAAAAGTACGAACCCAGTTCTTAAATAACCTATCGCATGAAATAAGAACACCACTAAACGGCATCTTGGGTTTTTTGGACATTATTGCCTCCCTTGATTTGGAAGGTAAGGAAACAGAAAAAGCGGAATATGCCGGTTATTTAAGAGAAAGTTCCAACCGGTTTTTATTTTTGATGAATGATTTGGTTGAACTATCACTGGTGCATGCCGGAGAAACCCTTAAGGTAAACAACGGGATTGTCAATTTTAAAAAAATTGTTCTGGAAATTAAAAATTGGTTCAGAATCAAGCAATTGGTTGTTGACAAAAAACTGTCGCTTGACTATGTCAATGTGAATCCTTCGGCTATTCTTTTAACCGATGAAAAAAAGCTCAGACACATTTTCTACCATTTGATTGATAATGCGATAAAATTTTCAGCCGAAAACAGTGTGGTTACTTTTGGTTTTAAAGGAACAAAAGGATCGCAGGCTATCTTTTTTGTCTCCAACACCGGATCGCAAGTTGATGAAGAAAAGCGATTGAAAATTTTTGAAATATTTGAAAAGGATGAATTAGCTCCTGGTCAATATGCCGAGGGCCTTGGAATAGGATTGGCTGTTGTCAGGAATTTGGTTGAAGTGTTGGGTGGATTTATTGAAGTAATCAACGAACCCAATAATAAAACCACATTTCATTTTTCGATTCTTGCGAAGGAACATCAAGCAATATAACAGGTTATTGCCTTGGCTGCCAAATGTTGTATTGCATCTGTCCGAATGGTTCTATTATGCCTATAACCCTTAGTGATGAAATCTTCGATTACATTTTTTGTGTATCTTTTGGTGAAGAAGTCTTCATCAATCTATCATAAGTTCCAAAAATATTGTAATTTTAGGCGCAACTCTACAACTAAGGTCACGGACCTATTTGATATTTTCGGTTTCGCTTCTATCACAGATTGTTAAAGACTCGAAACATGACACTAAATTATTCACACTACTTAAAAACAGTAATAAACAAATAACTTCATCATGGCAAAAACAAAAAAGAATAAATTACTCCCCTATTTACTCGTGTTTCTGGTTGTTATCATCATTTTACTGGTTGTTGGTAAAAAGAACGGCTGGTTTGGGAAGGAGTTTGAAGTGAAGGTAACGACTCAGAAAGTTGAAAGTAAAACCATTACTGAGTTGATTACTGCTAATGGAAAGGTTCAGCCCGAAACCGAAGTGAAGATCAGTCCCGATGTTTCGGGCGAAATTATTGACATGGATATTCAGGAAGGTGATGAGGTAAAGCAAGGTCAGTTGCTGGTGGTCATCAAGCCCGATATTTATATTCAGACCCTAAACCGGGCCGAGGCTGCGCTGAATTCTTCGAAAGCCCGGCTGGCACAAGTCGAGGCTCAAATGATTGAGCGTGAGTTGGCTTTCAATCGTACCCAAACCTTGTTTGATCAGCAAGCGGTTCCCCAATCCGACTTTGAAACTGCTCAGGCTGCCTTTAAGGTGGCCGCCGCTGAAGTGCGGGCTGCAGAGTTTGCCGTTAAATCAGCCGAAGCATCGGTTGCTGAAGCGGAGGAGCAACTGGTGAAAACGAAGATTTATGCGCCCATGGACGGGGTCGTGTCGCAGCTAAATGTGGAGAAAGGAGAACGCGTTGTTGGAACCAACATGTACGCTGGAACGGATATGATGGTGGTTGCCAACCTCGATAAAATGGAAGTGAAGGTTGAGGTGAACGAAAATGATATTGTGAAAGTGTCCAAAGGAGACACGGCATTGGTTGAAGTGGATGCTTATTTGAAACGCAAATTCAAAGGTATTGTGACCGAAATTGCCAATTCGGCCAATACCGTGGGCGCTTCAACAGACCAAGTGACCAATTTTGATGTTAAAGTGTTGCTGTTGCGCGATTCGTATCTCGACTTGATTGATAGTTCGGCCATGAAGATTTACCCTTTTCGTCCGGGTATGTCGGCCACTGTTGATATTCAGACTGAAACCCGTGAAGGAGTGATATCGGTTCCTATTCAGGCTGTTACAACGCGCGTTATGGATGAAGAAAATAGCACAGATGAAGCCAGCGGACAAGGAGACAAGGAAGAAGTGGTTTTTGTGATGAAAGATGGACTGGCTTGGAAACGGCAGGTTGAGACAGGCATTCAGGATAACATGAATATTGAGATATTACAAGGCATTGATGACAGTGATGAAGTGATTACCGGACCCTACAACATTGTGAGCCGGACCCTGAAAGACAGCCTGCGGGTGAAAGCGGTGGATGAAAAAGAATTGTTTGAAACGGGAAAATAGACGGCAGGAGTAAACAGGTTGCAACTGGCTGTTGTGTGTTGGATATCGGCCTTTTCAATTAGCCAATTGAATATCGCTTCAATTGGTCGCCGTATTCTTGGATATCAACTTATAGTCTTGGAAATATTAACTTATAGTTTTGAAAGTAAAAAGACTACTAAGTACTAAGCAATAATTGTTGTTGTATTTCTGTCTTCTACTAAACTATGAGAGAAGTGATAACAATAATAATAAATAGGTCCGTGACCTTAAATGACCATTGAATGACTATTCTCCTATTGACCCCGCATTCCGCAAATGGTTTTGTAGAGAGCTAGTGGTGCGTTTCGCTCAGTGCTTACTCCGGCCGCTTAAAGCTGCTCCAAAAACTTTCCACATAAGCTTCGTCTTCAAAATAATCTTTTCCATCTATTCTTGCCGGACTTGTACTGATTCCCAGTGCGCTGGCTTTACGGCTATAGGTCGTTTGCTGGTTGTTGGCATCAACAAAGGTTTTGTCGCAATCCAGGTAGCTTAGGAAATATTTACCATTTTGCGGTTGGTACACCGCTGTGTAATGATAGCTTACCTGGCTTTGATCCTGACTTTTAGTGGCCAGCGATCGGTTGTGCGGATTGTTTCGGCTGGCTTCCACTACACATTCATTCCGCAGAATTTCGTAATTATTTTGACTGATATAAATTTGTCCGTCATACTTTGTGGCGTAGTAATCGCCTGTGTGTGCCAGATCGGATTTCGAAGTTTTGTAGGAAATGATCCAAACAGAATCGCCGTTGAATTGACTGATGTTTTCCAGTTTTAAGTCGAAGTTATTCAGGAGCGTCTCATTTAAAATACCGTTTGATAATCGGGCAATGTCCATTTCAATCAACTCATCGAATCCGGTTTTTCCGGTGGGAATGGAGTAGGAATCAAAGTTCTTCTGCACTTGGCTGAATTTATAATTCCGATTTTTGAATGCATCTGTAATGGAAGGTGAGCGGTAGCCGGTTTCGTCATACAATTCAACAACAGCTTCTCTTTTTTGCTCCGTGGTGTCGTTATCGGCTTTCGTCACTTCCTCGTAATAGAATTTTACCCCCAGCGGCCCTTGGTGGAAATTAGTTGGAATGTTTTTAGCTGCTGTTTTTATAACCCGGAATAAAACACGCGAATGAGCGGCAATATCAACATCCTCGATGTTGTAAGTTTGTTCAGCCAACGCAATTTTCAGAAAATCCTTTTTCAGCAAATCGGGAATATTAAGCATCTGATTCCGATAGCCAACAGCTGAAAAGAAAAGCTTCTCGTTTTTATATTCATCCGGTACTTTTAGTTCGAAGAACCCTTGCGCATCACTGGCCGTTCCGTAGAAAGTGCCTTCCACACCAATGTTGGTATAAGCCACCCCGGCTTGCGTTGACGAGTCGACCACCCGCCCTTTAAGAAGTTGAACCTGCGCCACAGCGGGCAAACTAAACAGAAGAATGAAAGTTATTAGTAGATTTCTCATGATGTCTTTTTTTTAGCTCAGAGTTTTTTCTATTTTTAGCTTATAACGTCAGAACAAATTTAAAAGTACAAATTAAATAACATATTTATGCGATCAGCGTTATTTATGCTGAGTGACCAATCAACGAAAAAATAGTTTAAAATGAAACAAATCTGAAGTTTAATTTGCCTGATTTTACAAACAGTTAGGATTAATTTGCTTTGGGTTTCTCATCAAATAAAAAAAGATTCAAAATGAAAACAAGCAGACTTGTTATATTGATTGCCTGTGCGGCAGTTTTATTTTCCTCTTGTGTGTCGAAAAAGAAATACTTAGACATGGAATCATCTAAATTGAGGGCCGAACAACGGGTTCGTGACTTGACTGATGAAACCAATGCCAAATCAGACCGGATTGAACAGTTGATTGCCGATTATGAGCAAACCAAAACGGAATTGATGGGCAGTAATGCTGAAAAGGATCAGTTAATCAGTGAATTGAATGGTCAGATTAACGACCTTTCGACGAATGTGCAAGAGAAAGATGCCAGTATTGAAGAGAAAATCTATGCTTTCGAATACGAAAAGCGGCAATATAGCCAGCAGATGGGAAATTACAAGGAAGAAATTGGGGCGTTGCAGAACGACAAGAAGAGTCTTTCGGCGCAGGTAAAAAAGCTGAATGGCGATCTTACTGAAGTTCGGTTTGATCTGAACCGCCAACGCGAGGCAAACACTACGTTGGAGTCGCAACTCAATAAGAAAGACACAAACATTGAAGAACTGTCAGCACAGTTAGCTTCGGTGAAGGCAGAAGTGCAAAAACTTAAAGTTGACCTTCAGACCAAAGACGAAACGATTGAGCAATTGAGGAACAATGTCAGTTTGCTGAAAAGTGAGCTTGGAAAATAGGACAATAAAAGTTCGTTGGACAAACCTGATGCTTCACGAACTTTGGCCCAACGACGGCAAATTGATCCCCTTAATCTTTCGGAACAAATCTAAAGCATACAAATCAGTCATTCCCGAAACGAAGTCGATCACCGACTGCACCTTCTCGTAGGTGGTTTGGTGGTCGCCGCGGTATTGGATGGGCATCAGCGAAATCAACCGTTTGGCATAAGCCTGATCGGGCGAAAGAATCGCTTCGGTAAAGGATTCGAGGAGCGTACCGATAATTTGGTATCCCGAGATTTCTACTTCAACAACCGAGCGGTGCTTGTAAATTTTATCGATTGAAAGCGTCTCAATTTCGTCCATGGCTATTTTTGACAAGCCTTGAATTTGGCTGATCAGTGATTTCTGAAAGGTGCCTTCCAGAATGGGCTCCTGATTTTGCTCGAACACGGTCATACATTCGTGAACCAACTTGTTGATCACTCCGGCACGCAGATAGGCAATGCGCTCATTGTGATCCTGCACATCGTGAAACGTATTTTCAATTTTGGCGAGCAAGTCGATATCAGCCTCCGGGTCATAAAAGTTCAGGAAAAGCGTTTTTGTTTGCTCATAGGTCAAAATTCCGAGTTTGTGGGCATCTTCCAGGTCCATCAACTGGTAGCAAATGTCGTCGGCCGCTTCAACTAAAAAAACCAAGGGGTGCCGTGCAAACTTCAGCGGGTTGTTTTCCAGTTGTTTAATGTTGAGCTCTTTGGCAATTTCCAGGTAGATTGATTTTTCGGATTGAAAGAATCCAAACTTTGACTTTTTGATATCAACCGATTCAAACGGATATTTAACAATGCTGGCCAAGGTTGTGTAGGTCAGTGCAAAACCGCCGGCTCGTCGTCCGTTAAACTGGTGGCTGAGCAAGCGGAAAGCATTGGCGTTGCCATCAAAAAATACAAAATCATTCCATTCTTCGGGCTGCAAAACCAGTTGCAGGTTTTGGCCTTTTCCGTTTCTGAAATAACTTGAAATCGCTTCTTCGCCGGCATGACCAAAAGGTGGATTGCCCATGTCGTGCGCCAGGCAGGCCGCCGAAACCACGGCCCCCAGTTCGGTAATCAGCGGATTGCTTTCGCCTGCGGCTTGCAGTTTTTCCGAAAGGATATTCCCCAACGACCGACCGACGCTGGCTACTTCCAGGCTGTGTGTTAGCCGGTTGTGTACAAAGATGCTTCCCGGAAGCGGGAATACCTGTGTTTTGTTTTGCATGCGCCGAAAAGGGGACGAAAAAATCATCCGGTCGTAATCGCGCTGAAATTGCGTTCGGTTATAGAGCTCCGTTTGTTTAACGGCTGGTTTGGTGCCTAAGCGTTTACTTGAAATTAATTCCGTCCAGTTCATCATACCTTTTTATCTAAATAAGCAGTTCAGCGGCTTTTCTGTTCAAAATACATCAACGTGGTAGTTTTTTAACTCTTTGTCCAGTTTCTTGGAACCGGGGCAAACGACTTCCAACAAATCCCAGAAGTTTTTGCTGTGGTTTTTCTCTTTCGTATGTGCCAGCTCATGCAAGATTACGTAGTCGATTAAAGACTCCGGCAAGCGCATGAGGTGCACATTCAGGTTGATATTATTGGTTGAAGAACAACTTCCCCAGCGACTTTTTACATGTTTTACAAATACTTTTTCAAAATGAAACCGATGCTTGTCAGCCAGTTCCTTCAGACGGAATGGCAAATATACTTTGGCTTCCTGGCGCATAACTTCAACCAGCGTGTGTCGTATAAATTGCTGAATGGATGGGTGTTGGTGATCGTATTGGTGAGGGATATTAATTTGAATGATTCCGTTGCCAATGAAATTTGAAACATTTGGGCGGTCAACTTTTACCACTTTCAACTGGTGAAACTTTGTTCGAAAAGAGCTATCTTGCCCAAAAACCGTTAAACCTGTTTTTATCTTTTGTTGTTGTTGTTGTATCCAGGCCGATTTGGATTTCACGAAGTCGATGGCCTTCGATTCGGAAGCTAACACAGGCATGGAAACATGGGCAAGTCCATTTGGTTTTACCCGTAACCGAAAATAACGGGAGCGTTCATTTCTAACTAAAGCAACCTGGCCAACAGGTTCAACAACGATCATTTTTTCAGCTTTCATAAAAATCGATAATTGCTGACGAAGATAATCAATCCTTCAAAATTTGAACTATGAAACAAAAAAACACGATTGAGGTATTTGGGACGATTAATAAACGTGAAACCGTTTTTAGTATTGACGACAAAGTCGAGCCGGGAACGCTTGTTTTCGAGTCGCTTGAACCATTCCCGGGGTATTACCACGAAACTCCTTTCGACACGAAACCAATTTACATGTATATTGCCTTGCAGGAACACTATCCGTTGGAAAGCATTATTCGTGCGACACAAGAAGTGGAAAAAGTGTTCGACGAAAGGTTTGATGCCGGGAAAGGTTTTTTGACGATGTATGACAAGACCTACTATGTTTTGCGGGTGAGGCACCTGAATCGGTACGACCTGATTGGTACGCTGCAAAAAGCGTACGAGGATAACGGAATTCACTTTTTGAACAAGCAAAAGAAGCATCTGAAGGAAAAGGCCAATATCAAAGTCGTGAAGTTTTTCGAACTGGAAGAAATTGATGATGGAGTTTACCTGGATCGGAAGGAACGGTTTCATGCGTATATTGAACTTCCGGTTTTTTGTGGTTGGGAAGCCTTTGATGCCTTGAGCAACCGGGTAAAATACAACTGGCAGGAGAGTAAGTTTGATGCCGCACCTGGCGCTTTCTATCACCAGGGGAGCTTGCGCGAATTTGTTCGAATTTACAGTAATAAGTTGAGTCTGGAGTACTTGCAGCAATTGAAAAAGCTGTATATCGAAAAGATGAAATAACAGGTTACAGATCAAATAAAATGAAAGCGGGACCACCAATGTTGTCCCGCTTTTTATTTGGTCTGGTGACTTCAATATTGATCTAAAAAGCTGCATCAGCAAGCAAATTACTGATGCAGTTTAAAATGGCATGATGACTTTTCTTCTACTGGATTGGAAAATATTGTTTGGCGAAGTTCCATCCATCAACCGAAACTTTCCAGTTGGTGGAATCAGCCTGTGGACATTCCAGCTCAATGGCCTTTTCGCTTCCCGGCACCAGTGAAATGTAATTGTCGTTGGCAAACACCGGCAAAATTCGTTCGTTGGTTTTGGCATCGACAACAGCTAGCCGGTTAAAAAATGCGACCGGAGCATCGTGTGGATTTTTTAGATGAACCACGACTTTATTTTCACCATTTCTTTTGGCCGAAACCTCCAGCTTTGATTTCGTCATGGATTGCAGTCCGCTATAGTTGCCTTGCGTATTCGGAAACCAGTAAAAATTCTCGGACACCACCTCCTGTTTATGATTTTGCAATTGCAACAACAGAAATGAGCCATCTTTCTCCCCACCAATCTGTTTCAGAGCCGAGTCGACTGACAGTATTTTTTTGCTTGCAGTGGGACCAATGTAAACAAAAACCTGGGTGATGGGGCGCTCATTTCCTTGCATGTCATAAGCTTTGGCTGTGAGCATCAAATCATTTTCGGATTCAAAACCGTTGTTGACGACCGAAATCATTTTGGTTACCGGATTGCAAATGGCCTGAAGTGTTTGGCTTCCCGCACGCAGTCCAAACAGGCAGGCATTCGGATCAAGATAGTAATCGTACATCTGTCCGCGCAGGGCCGTCCATGGGTTTTGTGTTTTCCAGATGATGGTTCCGGTGTACCAATCCCACATGTGAACGCTGAATCCTTCTATTAGCGCGCGGTACTGGTTGTAGTTCACCAGTTGGGCTTTTCGGGCAAAGTCTTCCATATTGGAAGCACCGCCGTAAGGCTCCATGGAGTTGCCGTAACCGATGTATTTGTGATAAGTCCAAACAGGGTCCGAAACAGCTTCTGTGCCTTGCTTTTCTCCCGGGACGACCTGATTTTCTTCGGGCAGAAAACGTTTGAGTGATTCTACGTCGCCTACGCCCACAGAGCCCACTTCCGAGTTGAAAGGCCAGGTACGGTGCTGCCAGAAAATGGAGTCGGGCTGGATGACGTATGGGCCGTCGCCGTTTCCCCCCAAAAAGTTATACGACATGCTATCGGAATTGGAATACTCAATAAACCAGCGTGTGCCATCCAGCTCCTTCAATACCGAATCTCTTAAGATTTCCAGGATATCCATCGGCGGTTTGATTTCGTTACCCCCACACCAGATCGCCAAAGATGGGTGGTTGCGGATCAGTTTGACGGCGTCAGCAGCCGATTGGATAAATAAGTTATGATCGTCGGGATATTGCCGGCGGGTCCACTGGTCTTCCTTCTTCTTCGGATCCATCCAGCGTCCATTACAATCGCCCGACATCCAGAAATCTTGAATAACCAATAAGCCATATTTGTTACAGGCATCGTAAAACTCGGGGCGTTCGGCCAGCGCGCCACCCCAAATTCGAATCAGGTTCAGGTTCATGTCGCGGTGGTAGCGTACTTCGGCATCGTAGCGCTCGGGAGAAAAGCGAAGCATGGCGTCGGAAATGATCCAGTTGCCGCCTTTAATAAACACTTTTTGGCCATTGACCTTAATTTCCATGCTGCGGGTTCGGTCATTCCACTGTCTTTGGATTTCGCGGATGCCCACCGTAATTGTTTCCTCATCTGCCAGTTGCTCATTCAGCAAAAACTTCATTGATAGCTTGTACAGGTTTTGGTCTCCACAACCATTGGGCCACCAAAGTTTAGGATTCTCGACAAGCAGTTCGGGCAATTTCACTAGTTGAGTTGAATTAGCCGGAAGCGATACCACTTGTTCAACAGATATTCCATCCAGTTGGGCCACCAGCTTGCCACTCACGGTTTTGTTGGTGGGGTTAACCAGTTCAGCCGACGTTTGGATTTGGGCTGGTTCTTGTGTTTTGCCAGGGAGACGAATACCCGGCACGCGGGTAATCACATGCGGGTTTTGCAGGTTAATGACTTGGGTTGTTTCCACGGTAACTTGATCCCAGATGCCGGTATTGCGGTCGCGCACGGGTTGAATCCAATCCCAGCCGGCTACATATTGGTGCGAAACATTCCGGGCAATTTCGCCATCGCCACCTTGTCCTCCGTTGGGGTTTCCAACCGGATTAATCGGATATACAATGACCGCCAGTCGGTTGTTGCCATCAGCAGCCAGCAATGATGTGATGTTGTAGGTTTGACGTAAGAACATGCCGTAATGCCTTTCGGTATTTACTTTCTGTCCGTTCAAAAAGACGTCGCAGCTATAGTTGACGCCACGAAAATGCAACCAAACTTGGTCGTCACCGTTCGCCTTTTTGTTGAAATCATTGACAAACCAGTAAGTGTAGTGGTCGCGTCCGGTTTCGTAAATGTCTTTAATTTTCTCGTTGTTCATCCCATAAAAAGGGTCGGGTACTTCACCTTGCTCCAGCAAATTAGTGAGTACGGTTCCCGGGACGATGGCAGATTGCCATCCGCGCAAGCGATAACTTGGCTGCGAAATTTCTTCGCCCGAAGCTTTCACCTGCTTCATCGATGCCAGTTTCCAGTTCGAGTTAAGCTCCAGCTCCGAAGCTGCTCCTCTGAGTGGTGCAGTAATCATTCCGAAGACGATACCGATCCACACGATTCTAATTTTTATAATCTTCATTGGTTTTTATCTTTAATAATCAAAAAAATGATGAGCCTGGCATCGCTTATACCCTGAAAAGCGTTGTTGCCGCCTTTTCGTGAGTTGGCAGGGAGGATGCGAGGCCGCAAATATTCGAAAAAAATATTGATAGTGCAACAGGGAAGCTCTCAATCGATACTAAAGCCAATTTCTTCTTTGACTCCGGTAAAGAACGCTTCAATCTCTTTTAAGGTGGTGTCTGTTTTCGGAACGTCTTTCACTATTTGGCCTTTCTCCAAAATGACAATGCGGCTGCAAACATCGGTGATGTTATCCAGGTTGTGGCTCGAAATCAGGAAGGTGGTTCCAAAGTCTGCGGTTTTATCTTTGATCAGTTGGCGCAGTTTGAATTGCGAACCCGGATCGAGGTTAGCAAACGGCTCATCCAGAATCACGACTTTGGGATTGCCCATCATGGCGGCGGCAATACCTACTTTTTTCTGATTCCCTTTGGAGAGGTCGCGTATAAATTTCTTCTTTCCCCGGATTTCGTCGTTGAAAAAATCGGTGTAGCGGTTCAGATGCTGGTCCATGTCGGCCTGGTTCATTTCGCGAAGCTCGGCGATAAAACCAAAATATTCATCGGCAGTCAGGTAGCCAATGGTAAAACTTTCGTCAATGAAGGCGCCGGTAAAGGCTTTCCAGTCTTCCGACTTCTGCACCTTAACCTGGTTGCTCACCACAAAGCCTTTGCTGGGCACAATCAGGTCGAGCAGTAAGTTGAACAGCGTGGTTTTGCCCGCGCCGTTGTTCCCCACCAAGCCAAAGACTTCGCCTTGGTGAATTGTTAATTCCGGAATATTCAGAACAATTTCCTTGTTGTATGCTTTTATCAAGCTGTTAATTTCTATCATGATCAGGAGTTTTTATAGTCTTTGATTAAACGATGTTTTTGTTGAAGATAAGCCTTCGTAAAGTAGTTAAACAATTGTGGTTGAAGCAAGATACCGGCAATGCCGAGTCCGCCGAGAAGTAACAGAGCTCCGTTGGCTCCCAGTACCTGTTTCGAAAGAAGATAAACCACCATGGGCCCCAGTAGCAGCGGAAAGGTAATCAGCCATTGGGCAGCGCCCATTCCCTGGTAATTAAACATGGATGAGCTGCCTAAATCAAGCGCACGTTTGCTATTTTTTCCAAAAAGAAAAATCAGGTTCATGTTCACCCCCAGGTGGTAGAGCAACATGGCCGAATGATAATATCCAACCCGGGTGTCAACAAGCATGTAGGGCAGTGTAAGCAAATAATAGATACACGAAATGGCCACATTCATATAATAAAACGATTGCAGAAATTGTTTCATTTTGAAGTTTTGGGTCATCAGCATGGCGAAATAGTTGCTATGCCAGGCCGGGAAAAATTGACCGAGCGAAATCGAAAACATCGAGATCATGAGTAAACCTCCCAGAATCAACATGAAATCAGGAATTCCATTGCCGCTGTCTTTGTAGATAAGCAAGCCATAAAACAGGAAAAGTACGGTCATCAGGAAGGAAGTTCGCGGACGCTTGTTACGCCAGATCATGCGAACTTCAAGCGAAATAAATTTGCCGTAGTCGCCCAGCCGGCTCATCCACGAAAAGTCGCGTATGGTACTGTCTTTTTGTTTCTTTTCAACCAAACCAAGGTAAAGCTTGCGAAGCAGAAACTTGTAGTTTAGGACAATGACCGCAACAAGCGGAATAGCAGCCGTCGCCACCCAGGCCGGGTTGTCCAATATCAGGTCGAAGTAGCTTCCAAACAGACCGGTGAGGTCCAATATTTTGAAGAAGTTGATGGCGTAGAGGGCCGAAAATGCGATCAGGAAAATGTAAAATCCATAGCCGCTGTTGTTAATCCACCACTTCAGCCAGATGGTTAGAAAATGGTTGGTGAAAATCATCAGGACAATTCCTACAAACCAGGCAAAGGTGACCGCGGATGTGTAGTTTGCGGCAACGAGCGAAAAGGTTATCGGGATTAACAGGAAATAGGGGAGAAAATTCAAAAAATGAAACAGCGAGCGAAGCAACAGGTAGCGGGCAATCCGGCTTCGCTTAATGTTCAGGATCAGTAAGGGCTTCAGGCTGATAGTCGGCAGACTTTGCAAAACTTGTCGAAACAGCAGGTCGAAACCAAAATACACCAGCAGGTAGCTGTTGAAGATTTGTACCGGATTGGCGTCCGGAAAATTTTCAGCAATGATCTTGGGAATCATCAAGCCGAGCGCCAGAAAATTGATAGCAAAGTAGAGGGCTAAAAAGCCGAGCATGATGGTGGTCGCTACGCTTTTCCCAAAAGCTGACGACCGGGTGACTTCTTTCCATGCAAAAGAATTAAGACTGTAGTTCATTGGAAATAGGGTTTTAATTGTTAGTTGTTGTTTTTGAGTTTATAATGAATGAAGACTGCATCACTCCAAACGGTCGGTGATGCTGCATGCTTTTTTATATTGTTTGACTGTGCCGTTTTGGTCGTGGAGTTCGAGTAGGACGACATAAACGCCCAGCTGGCTTTTTTTGCCATCGCTTTGCTCGCCTGTCCAAATCCATTCGCCCTCACTTCCGGCGGGCTCGTTGTTCACCAAATCGCAAACCGGTCGCCCATGCGAGTCAAATATTTTAAGGTTGGCTACATAGTTGGGGTTTTCAAACTGGTAGCTGATGCTCAGGTAATCGTTGTAGCCATCATCGTTTGGCGAAAATGATTTTGGCTCCAGGCTGATTTGGTCTTGTGTATCGTGACTTCCGCTGCTCATCGAATTTTTATAGCCCGGCGTGGCAAAACGTACCGACACACTTGCCGATGCCCAGTTTGAAGGCTCCATGGCCGGTTCGTCCAACGAAATTCGTTCCAGCGAAACACCTTCCTTGTCAACCAGCAACGCGTGGTGCATTTTGGCGGTGTAGTGCATTTCGTCCAGAATCTCAAGCGAGTCATTCAGCAAAACAACCTGCCCTTGGCTATTATTAAAAGCCGGCATGTCGTCCAAATTCAGAAAGCATTCGGAACAAGGGCTTTGGTAGAATACCAACACTTGTTCGTGGTTTTCGCTCAGCACCAAATAAGTTTGGGGTTGAATAAAGATTTCCTGACTGGCAAGCGGGACAACCTTTTTAAACGAGCCGTCGTCGTTTCGGCTACCCAGAAGCAGGTGGTCGAGCCGGATTGTTTTTTCCGATCGGTTAACCAGTTCAACAAAATCAACTCCGCCGATATAAGGATCGAACAAAACTTCATTGATCAGCACATCGCCGGCTTGGCCCAGTTGATTCGGATCAATCACTTCCGGCTGGTTCGACCACATCCGTACGGCATCCAAAATTACTTTATTGTTGGCATAGCTGCTGTTTAAACGGACAACAATGCGCAGCGAGTCGCCTTTCAACTGCGTTTGGCTGGCGGTAGCTTCGCCCCAGTTTCCTTCGTTCAGGCCATTCATTTCAAATAGAACCTCCTCCTGATCGTCGACCTGGTAGTAAGCTTTCAGGTATTTGTTTGCCGGCTTGGCTCCGCTGCCGGTTTCGCGCGCTGTCAGCTCACAATTGGCATCCATGTACTTGCTGATGTTGATCCACGGCGAATACCAAGTGGCCTCGCCATCGCAGTCGCGCGCTTCAAGCCTGCCGCCCGAAGTGGAAACGGTTTTTACGTAGTCATTTTCGGCTGTTAAACTGCAATCATTAAAGTTGATGCTCCAGCTTTCTCCTTGATCCAGGTTGATATGCAGGCTTTCTCCATCGTTGTCACCCCAAACACCCAGGTTGGGCGTGTTGAAATTTTCTTCCCAAATTACCGTGCCGTAGCTTTCATTTGGTAATAATATTGAAAGCAGAAAAAGAAAAACACTATTTATACGCCACATTGTGTGAAAATTTAAAAGCAAACTACTAATTTTGCGGACTTTATACGACGTTTGAACGAACGTAAATAATGAATTGAAATTAAAGAAAATTGTTTAATTATGAAAGTTGCAGTTGTTGGTGCAAGTGGTGCTGTAGGGCAGGAATTCCTGGAAGTCCTGGCTGAGCGTAATTTTCCACTCGATGAGTTAGTTTTATTTGGATCGGCGCGCAGTGCCGGTAAAGTGTATGATTTTAAGGGGACGAAACTGACTGTGAAGGAATTGAAACACAACGATGACTTTAAGGATATTGATATTGCCTTGACATCGGCTGGCGCTTCCATTTCCAAGGAGTTTGCATCAACCATTACAAAACATGGGGCGGTCATGATTGATAACTCAAGTGCATTCCGCTACGATGACGATGTGCCTTTGGTTGTTCCCGAAGTGAATCCGGAAGATTCAAGAAACCGTCCGCGCAATATTATTGCCAATCCAAACTGTTCGACCATTCAAATGGTGGTGGCCCTGAAACCGATTGAAAACCTGTCGAAGATTACCAAAATTCAGGTGGCAACTTACCAGGCAGCCAGCGGGGCAGGAGCACAGGGAATTGCCGAGTTGGAAGTGCAAACCCGGCAGATTGCCAATGGCGAAGAACCAACCATTGAGAAATTTCCGTACCAGTTGTCCATGAATATCATTCCTCATATTGATGTTTTCCTTGAAAACGGATACACCAAAGAGGAGATGAAAATGAACTGGGAAACCAAAAAAATTATGCACACCGATGCTGAAGTGAGCGCCACCTGTGTGCGTGTGCCGGTTGCGCGTTCGCATTCCGAAGCCATTTGGCTGGAAACGGAAGATGAACTGAGCTTGCCGCAAGTGCGCGAGGCTTTTGATAATTTTGAAGGTCTGACCGTCATTGATAAGCCCGAAGCCAAAGAATATCCGATGCCACTTTTTGTGTCGGGCAAAGATGATGTGTATGTTGGCCGTTTGCGTAAAGACCTGACCAACCCCAGAGGGATCACCTTTTGGTGTGTGGGCGACCAAATTAAAAAAGGTGCAGCGCTTAACGCTGTTCAAATTGCCGAATGGTTAATTGCCCATGGCGAAGTAAAATAAATGATTCACACTATCAACAAAAAACCCCGGCTGAAACTCAGCCGGGGTTTTTTGTTGATAGTGTCCGCTGATCCCCGAGCTTATTTTTACAACTCATAAATGCCTGACCCACCCTGGCCCTCCCTTTTCAAGCTACCCTTCTATACACAACGCTATGAGTTTTGATACTGACTTGAACTGGACTTTTTTAGAATAAACAGAAGATGGAACCTAACGGAAATGTGTCTATCCTTAAATCCCCCACTTCGCCGGTAGGCGAAAGCAGCGTAGGCCGAAAACCGCGACACCGGAGTTCGCACCATCGCAGGTGGTTGGGTTCCTTCCCTTTTTTAAGGGAAGGTGTTCCGATGTCCATCGGAACGGAAGGGTCAGAAAATGACCAAGCCATTTTGAAACCCGAATGCTGCTTCGGTGGGGCTTTGCCCCAAACCCCAGTTCCTTTTTTGCCTTGATGCCAAAAAGGAACCAAAAAAAATCAAGGCTGACGATGCTTTGGCAGGAAAACTACGGATCAGTCACTCCCCGAAAACCAACTCCGATCCTGAGTACAGGATCTTCAAACAGGGTTTTCTTAGCCAGTGCCTTCGCGGTTTCCTTCCCTTGTTTTCCAAAGCCAAATCCTCGTAGGCCAACTAAGCTCGCCTGCTTGGAGGCTCATTTTACACTTCCACCCGAGCTTATTTTTTCAACTCATAAATAGCCTGACCCACTTTGGTCCTCCCTTGATCTGGACTTTTTTAGAATAAACAGAAGATGGAACCTAACGGGAATGTGTCTATCCTTAAGCCCCGCACTTCGCCAGTAGGCGAAAGCAGCGTAGGCCGAAAACCGCGACACCGGAGTTCGCACCATCGCAGGTGGTTGGGTTCCTTCCCTTTTTTAAGGGAAGGTGTTCCGATGTCCATCGGAACGGAAGGGTCAGAAAATGACCAAGCCATTTTGAAACCCGAATGCTGCTTCGGTGGGGCTTTGCCCCAAACCTCAGTTCCTTTTTTATATCCCGTAGTTTGCCAGTCATTTTTTGATGGCTTTCCGTGCGTTTCGCAACGATTATGTCCGAAAACATGTTGAAGAACATAAAAAATTAGTTTTCATTTATAGTCGGAATGTTTTAACTTTATTGATTATTAAACTAAAGCTCAAAAAAGCCTTTGTTTCTTTCCTTTCAAATAGTCTCTATACTATCCGATTGCAGGGTTGCAAAGTCTTTTATCTATTTACTAAATTTTTTAACGTATGGCATTAGACAATTTAATTTCCGTACAATTTACGGATGAGGAAACGGTGGCACTTGACGGGCATTTCGATGGAATCGATGCGATCTTAAAAAGTAAGTGTATTAGTTTGACACCCGAGCAGAGGCAGTCGTATGCCCGCCTGGGTAACAAAAGTGAAAACTGGTCGCGTAAGGTGCTCAACTACATGAACACCCAGCCCAACCTGACGCCTGCATTTATTGAGTACGATGAGACGGTAACAGACTTTGAAGCGCGGCAGACGCTGCAACCTCGTGCGGCTCGTGGCGAAGCAATCATGGATATGATGAATGATACGCTTTTATTGCTGGGTGCTGATGTTTACCACAGTTGCATTGCCTATTACCGGAACATCCGCTTACTGGCCCGGCAAAACGTAGTTGGCGCCAAAGCCATTTACGAGGACCTGTCGGCCCAGTTTCCCGGAAAAAACAGACGGTAGTTAGCAAGCTAAAACGGGTGATGATGAAAGGCCCTGCAGACAAGTACTGCAGGGCCTTTCGCATGCTTTGAAAACAAGAAGGCCACCCCTTACATAAGGGGTAACTACCCCTTCACTAAGGGGCTACCACCCCTTGTATAAGGGGTAATACCCCCTTGCCTAAGGGGCTATCACCCCTTCACTAAGGGGTAACTACCCCTTGCCTAAGGGGCTATCACCCCTTCGCTAAGGGGTAATACCCTGTTCGGAAGGGGGAAAGGTGGGAATGGAATAAAAGAGAGGGCGCAAAAAAAGGGCTGTCTTAAAAGACAGCCCTCTTTTCTTATCTGCAAAGGCAGGGTTACATTCTTAGAATGTCATCCCTTATCTGCCTACACTATATTGTAGTACCGGACAGTATCGAGCATATTATTTACCTAATTTGAATGAATACGCAGTTGAAAACGAACCCGCATCAACTGATGCTGTTGCTGTAAATGAAATACTCGTTTCACAAGAATTAATTGTTCCGGAACCTGCCAGGGAGAAGTTACTATAAGCGGGATTACCCCACCAAGCTGCCGAATTAGGCTCCAATACCTGTTTGGCTATGGAAACAGAATGGTCTGTGGGGTCAACTGTGAGAACTAAATCGTTGGAACAAGCTCCATTACACATTCCACTAATAGTCAATTCTGTAGCTGCTGTTTTTGTTACTGTCACCTCATATGGTGTTTCTCCCCACCATTCATCAAGAGTAACAGTACAAGTCCCGGTAAAATCATCAAGCACCAAAGGACACGCTACTGCATAACGTACATTATACGAATATGCCCTATCATCGACCATCCATCCAGCTAGCGCTTTGTTGTTAAATCCAATCTCTTTGGTCCAGCCAGGAATTACATATCCATCATTCAATACCACATTTGCCGTAAAGTAAAGTATTTCACCCAGGGACGGCTCTGTTAGTCCGAATTTACTATAAGTATCGGCTACATCAATTTGTATTTCCTTCGGAAACTCTGTGATATTGTCAACCACAACCACTGAAGTAATTGTTCCATCGCTTGCTTGAAGTACCGCAAGCAGTTGGGCGTGGCTCATAAACGAATAATCGCCCTGTTGTTCAGGAATTGAAAGTTTTACCTGATAGTTTCCACTGGTCAGTCCGTCCGACAATACGCCATCCGTTCCTGCCACCCTCGTCAAGTCTATAACCACACCCCTTGTAACTTCGTCGATGGGGTATGGAAGGTCTTCATCACAACTTTGTGTAACGAATAACAAAGACAGCATGGTAAATGCTAAAAATATATTTTTCATAGTCATTTCTTTTAAAGATTATTATTTATCCCAAAACACAAATGGAGTTGACAAATTGGTTTTTTGTGTCATATTCTTGTTCAGTTCGGTTTCCGCATTGGTCGGGTAATAAAGCGACCTGGGGTATGAAGCAATATTTATAAGTGGTACGCGTGCCGGTGATCTCTCAGCAACAGTAGGATTCACACCAAAACCGGGGTCTTCTGTTTTTGCAGGATCGAACAAAACAGGGAATCCCGTACGTCTATAATCGGTGTAGGCGTCAACCGGGTTCATGAAGTTGGTAATCCACTTTTGTGTCATTACAATTTCCATTTTACCGGCTGCATCGGCAGCATCATATTTTGCTAAAACAGCATTCACGAAAGTATTTATGTCGTCTTCCTCGATGGTTGGAATATCTGTTTGTTTGGAAGCTACCGTGTTTACATGTGCTATGGAAGCATTAAGTGCCTCGCGCAAAAGAGTACGTGCATCAGCGCTTGTCTCGCCGGCAAGGGCAAGCTCAGCCAGCATAAATTTAAGTGCACCGTAGGTAATCATTTTGTGAGGGGCAACGCCCGTTCCAGTTTCTAAAGAAACTGCTCCACCATTCCCATCATCGTATTTGCCTCCGCAAGGATATATCCCAATTTTACTATTGGATTTATCGTTTTGGCCGGCTGAATTGGGCCCGTTGGATGCAAAGAAAATCGTCATGAAGTCTCCATTCCTGTACTCATGTGGACTTTCTGAGTCACCACCGTTTAACTGGTTGTAGAAATAGTAAGGAACACGTGGGTCGCTGATACCTGCAAAAGGATTATTCGTTGTGTTATAGGTTTCACCCTTCATTGTTTCATAAAAATACGGGCTGATGTAAAAAGTGTGCTGCCCGGTATATCCGTTAACAAAAGCAGGGTGGCGCATGTCCGAAGGATTGGTCTTTTCATTAAACCAGAACTGAAAGTCTTCTCCGGTAGCAATGAATTTATTATCAGAGATTAAAGCACTTAATTTACTTTGCCAGTCTGTTATGTCAGACTTTGCTTTACGCGATTGGAGCAACAGTTTCAGTTTGATTGTATTGTTCAGACTGGTCCATTTGTCAACGTCTCCTGCATAAAAGAAATCGTCGCTACCTGGTGTCAGAGTATTGGCTGCTTCTGTGTTCTGCAAGTCGGATTTTCCGTCTTCCAAAAGTTTAATCAGCGCATTGTAGATGTCTTTACTGCTGTCAGGTTTCGGAGCAAGTATTCCAGTTACATTAAATTCAGAATAAGGAATATCTCCCCAAAGGTCAACTATCACCGAAAAAGTGTATGCTTTAAGAGTTTTGGCGACACCTGCATAAATCAGGTTTCCATTGGGTTCTGCAAAATTGATAATGGCATCGAAATCCTGCAGGCTATACGTGTATAAGTAATTCCAAGTGTTGAATGGGTTATTTGCCTGGGTTCCCATTCCATAGTTCTGAACATCGCGAGAAACAGTATAGTGCACGTATGACGATAGGTTATCTCCAATAAAATTGCCCTGACTCAAGCCTTGGGTCATGAAATATTCGCTACCTGAAAGAAGTTGTGACAATTCAGGAATCGTCGGCTTATTGGGATCATTGTTTATGTCAAGCCAGTCGGAGCAACTCCCAAAAAAGACGGCGACAAACAAAGCCAATAAAAAGTTTCTTATATTTTTCATATTCTTTTATCTAAAAATTTACAAACTAGAATGTTAACTTGACATTAAATCCGACCCTTCTTGTTGAAGGTGCACTTTCGCGATCAATACCTTGAACATTTCCACTTCCGAATGCATTTGAACCTGGGTCGTAATTAGTATGTTTCGGAAATCCGGGGGCATAATGCCAAAGATTTCTTGCGATAACAGAGAGATTTAAAGAACCAATAAATGTTTCACTCAACCAGCTTTTGGGAACGTCATATCCCAGCATGACTTCGCTCAGACGGTACACTGTTGCGTCAAAGGTTGCAAACTCAGCCACACTGTTCATCGCAAATGTTGGTGCGGTACTTGCTGAGGCAAACCATAAATCATTTTCTTGCAATTGAATTGTATTTGGTATTTTAGCTCCAGTAGCATCAAGCAATGGTTCATGCGTGTCAGCATTGGCAAGGATACCGGGAAGGATACGGGTTCCCAAACGGTCCTCTGTATCTTTCGTAACACCACGCCCCAACATATCCGATGCAGGCCCTGAAACCAGGACTCCACCAACCCGGGCATCAAACTTCATTCCCAGGGAAACACCTTTGTACGAGAATGTATTGCTTATCGAAGCCATAAAGTCGGGATAAGGGTTGCCTAAATCTCCCAATTCAGGGTCTTCCATATAGGCTCCCGTACTTGGGTTCACCAGGGGAGTCCCATCTTTATCTCGGGCTATGACTGACCCGCGCAGGAATCCGTACGCATAACCCGGTTTCAAGGTGGGCTGAGGCTCGGAAGTTGAACCGGTTGGTAAAGTTATTTGTTCGATACCTTCAATTAATGAGATAACCTCGCTTTCATTTTTTGAATAGGTTGTATAAATATCCCACTTGAAAGAATTTTTCAAATTTACAGGAACCAGGTTAACTCCTAATTCAACACCTTTGTTTTGCAACTCACCAAAGTTGGTATAGTAATATCTCGATCCGGTTGAGGAAGGTAAACTAAGACGAGCAATTTGGTCGGTCGTTCTTCTGTCATACCAAGTAAAATCAATCCCTATACGGCTATCGAAAAATTGCAATTCGGTTCCGACTTCAAATTCAGTCGTGAATTCCGGTTTCAATTCAGGGTCGTATGATGTTGTTGGCAGAAGCATGATGGGTTGTCCGTCAAACGGAGGATCCTGAAGATAGGTTCCGTTCACGTAATACGGATCAGTATCGTTACCTACCCGTCCCCAACTAGTGCGTACTTTTCCAAAGTTCAGGATGGCGGGGTTGATGTCAAGCGCATCCGTAAACACTAAAGAGCCTGTAACCGCCGGATAAAAGTAACTCCGGTGATCTGCCGGTAAAGTAGAAGAATGGTCGTTCCGTAATGAGAGGTTCAGGAAAGCATAGTTTCTAAAACCTAACATCATGTCTGCATACAATGCCCATAACCTCCTTCTTGATTGAGTTTCCTTTGCAGTCTGTTCCTGTGTATTGTCAACATTGTATATGCCTTTAAAAATCATCTTGTTACCCACTGTTTGGTCCCGGTATATAGAACGCTGATTGGCGTTGTGCCCCAGTACAACCTGTAAGTCGTAATCTGTGCCGAATTTCTTTTTAAGGGTAATGTTGAAATTCGATTCAAGTTCCTCTGTTTGATATACATCGTTTTTAATCTGACCTGCTCCGGCAAAATCACTCGGTCCTACCGACCCGATATTGATTACTTGTTTACGATCCATTTCGTACTGGTTCCAGCCAAACTGATAGGATGCAGACAACCAATTTGTAAAGTCATAACCCAAATTAATATTTGTTACCGTACGATCCATGATCGAGTTTATTTTGTTGTACTGCCATGACCACAAGGGGTTATCGACAGTCGTGCTGCTGAATGGGAACAAGCTGGCCCCATCCGGAGTTTCATAAGGTAATCCTGCGGCATCAATGTTTCGTGGCATCAACAAAGTACGGGCAAATGAACTTACAGAACCACCGTAGTTGCCTGCTCCAAAGAATGGTCCGTCCTGGATTGACCGTGAAAAGGAAATGGAACCGCCAATGACAAGTCCATTATCCAGTTTTTGGTTACCGCCTACGCTAAATGATGAACGTTCAAATTCGGAATGAGGGATAAAGCCGTCTTGTTGAAGACGAGAAATAGTAACATTTAGGTTTCCCTTATCATTATAGCTTGCTATATTAATAGAATTGTCAAGCATGCTTCCTGTTCTGAATAAGTCTTCTACATTATTAGGATATGCTTGGTATGCTTGCTTTGCCCCCATTTCGGGATATGCTGCCAAGTAATTATCCCACGTTTTTATTGAGTCAAGCGAGGCAAATGAAGGTCCCCATGAACCATTGGCAGGGGAATATAGAAAGTTGGACCCTTGCCCGTAGGTGTTTTGATAATCGGGCAATGAAGCGATTTGTTCAACGGAGTAGGAGGAGGTGAGAGTTACTTCAAGACCCTTTTGAGATGGACGTTGCTTTTTGCTTCCCGATTTTGTAGTTATCAAAACCACGCCATTGGCAGCCCTGCTTCCATAAAGAGCAGCAGCAGCAGCACCTTTCAATACCTGCATGCTTTCAATACTATTTGGGTCCAAAGTGGAAATCCCCGTTCCGTAAGCTCCTGCGTTTGTTAATCTCGCTTCTATTCCTCCCGTAGTTACTTCTGTATTGCTGTACGGAATACCATCAACGACATATAATGGGTCGTTATTCCCCAAAAAGGAAGAATTACCCCTGATAAGTACCTTTGTAGAACTTCCCGGTGTAGAAGAGGAAGCATTTACCTGAACTCCGGGAATTTTACCATCTAACGAACGGAATAAGTCCGGTTCTGATTTTTGAACAGCATCTTGAGGCGACACGTCGGTGGCAGCATAACCCAAGGCCTTTCTAGCTTTGGAAATGCCGAATGCAGTAACTACAACTTCATTAATACCAACTACGTCGGCTTCCAGTACAACATTGGCAGTGTTTCCGGTAATGACAACTTCCTTGGTTTGCATTCCCACAAAGGAAAAGACTAACGAAGTAGACTCTTGAGGAACTTTTAAAGTAAAATTCCCGTCAAGATCGGTAATGGTACCGATCGTGGTTTCTTTAACTGATACCGAAACTCCGGGAATGGACAGGCCATCCTCCGCGGAAGTAACTGTACCTGTAATTTCCTTGGTTTGCGCGAAAACCGACTGCAAACCAATAGCAAAAATTGCAAGCAATAATGCGATTTTTTTCATAGAAATAATTTTAATAATTAAACAGCATCTATTCATTACTTATATATAATAAGAACAGTAAATTTCGTATGTTTTATTCCCCCTAGAATGAATACTGAACTTTTATTCCCCCAAATGAAAAGTTCACGTTAAAATGTTTGTCTGAAACCTTCAATTTCAATGTTCAAAGATGTTAAAAAAACTTAACAGATTGCAAAAATATAAAAATAAAATTCTCTTGAAAATTTTTATAAAAATCTATAATCTATTTCAGGTTGATATATCTCATTGTTGGGGTGTAGGTGTTTTAGTGCTAGTATGCCATGTCGTTTTTGTCTATTCCTGCGTTAAGGTTACGCCTTCCTATTCCTGTGTGTATACACAAGCCTGGCATAAAACGACCTGCAGGCTGACGAATAAACAATATCAGCCGGGTACAAACCACCAGATCTAAAAAAAACGAAATTAATTATGACCCCCATGCTCGAAACACTTCACCTAATAACTCTTATTCCCCCAAACAATCGTTATCTATTCTAATTAAAAACTAATTTTATTTAAAACCTTCAATTTTGTGTTTTGAAAAAACACGCTTGTTTCAATTTGAAACTTTTTGTTTCGAAATGTTAAAGAACATTAACGAATGCAAATTTAAAAATATATAACTGTCAAAAAAATTCGCCTGGTTTTTAGCAATCGACGACACGTGACAAAAGTCATTTTTTTACTTTTGTTGAGTTTGCGGTATATATGGATAAGTATGTATATGTGTCTTTTTTTCAGTAGTTTGAGTCTCTGCTAGTGCGCTTTTTTTGAGGATTGTGTAAAATGATTCTAAATTAGAAAAGTTTTGTTAGATGGGCTATTTTTTCAATGATGTAGGTCGTATTTGAGGGGGGGGTGTTTTCGAAATGGTGTTTTTTTAATTCGGCCCACTCATTTTTAGGGGGTATTAGTTGTTTGTTGTCATTTTTTAAGACGAACACCTGGCTTATGCCTATGCGTCGTGCTCCAAGTATGTCCGAATCCCAAGAGTCACCGATCATGATACTCTTGCTTTTTTTTGAGTTGCAGCATTTTAAGGCGTGTTGAAATATGCGTTTATCCGGCTTTGGCACCTGAATTTCTTCAGAGGTAAAGATCCGGTCGAAATATTGGCGTAGTCCGCTTGATTCAATCTTGCGATGCTGTACCTCGGTAAAGCCATTGGTAATGATATGCATCTGGTACCTGCGTTGCTTGAGGTAGTCCAGCGTTTCAATCACATCGGGGTAGAGTTGTTTTTGAAGCGGCATGAGCCGGAGGTAGCATTCATTCATGTCGAGCGGATCGACACCAGTGATTTCAAAATGCCGGAGTGTTTCTTCAAAGCGTTTCCGGATCAGCTCGGGTTTCCTGATTTCCTGGTTCCGGTAGGCCTCCCAAAGTTTGGTATTGACGGTTTCGTAATGATTGAAGAAGGCGTCGAAATCAGCAATCCGGGCATCGAGCTTCAGCTCGGCAACGGTTTCGAGCATCGCCAGCCGGGAGTTGGTTTCAAAATCCCACAGCGTATGGTCGAGATCGAAAAAAAGTTGTTCGTATTTTCGGCCTCCCCCAACCCCTCCAGAAGCCTCCCCCCGACCCCATCCGAAGGAGGGGGCGAAAGACGCTTTTCTATACTTCTTTTTACTCATCTCAGACATTTTCATTTGTTGTATTCTTGTTCCTCCCCTTTGGGGAGGTTAGGAGGGGTGTCCAGCCACCACAATGACGATTTCTCCTTTAACGGGCTTCACTTTGAAATAGTTGGCCAGCTCGGTGACTGTTCCCCGCTGGGTTTCTTCGTAAATTTTGGTTAGCTCGCGCGAAACGGAAGCTTGCCGGTCGGCGCCAAAGAATTCGGCAAATTGTTCCAGGCTTTTGACCAGCTTGTAGGGCGATTCGTAAAAAACCAGGGTGCGTTCTTCTTCGGCCAGTTGCAACAGTTTCTTTTGTCGTCCTTTTTTGGGCGGTAAAAAACCTTCGAAACAGAACCGGTCGTTGGGCAGGCCCGAGTTAACCAGTGCCGGAATAAGTGCGGTGGCGCCCGGAAGACATTCCACTTCCACTTCAGCATCAATACAAGTCCGGACCAATAAGTAACCTGGATCGCTGATTGCTGGTGTGCCCGCGTCTGAAATCAGGGCGATGGTTTCGCCTCCGGCTATGCGCTGTGCCAAGTGCTCCACGGTTTTGTGCTCGTTGAATTTATGGTGCGAAAACACCTTTTTCTGAATCTTAAAATGGTGCAGTAACTTGGATGAGGTGCGGGTGTCTTCAGCCAAAATTAAGTCGACTGCCTGAAGTACTTTAATCGCCCGGAGGGTCATGTCATCCAAATTGCCGATCGGGGTTGGTACGATATATAGTTTTCCCATATTAATTGATGAACCTACGTTTAACCAGTTGCGCAAATTGAATACTGGTGTCTGTTTTTTTCCATTTAAAATTGCTATTTAAATAAGCGACAGCATCATTCAGGCTGGCGGCCTGATCAATTTCCTGAACCGTTTTTCGGAACAAATCGGGCTTGTTGTCGAAAAGCTCGCGGGTGTATTGAAAACGGTCGTTTAGTCCAATGGCCGTTTCCAGCTTGGTGATTGGCGAATTCGCCAGCTTTTTATCTAGTGTTTTGTTTTCCAGCATCAAATCATTCAGCGATTTTCCTTTGATGAAATTCTCGCCAACGGTTTTTTTGATGTTTTCGGCTTCTTCTTCCTTTTCTATTTCCATAGGTTCCTTCTCCGGTGCCGGAGCTTCTTCTATAGTTTCTTTCTGTTTGGCAGCGGAGGCTTCGTTTCCTGACGTTTCAGATGGCGCGGCCTCCGGAGCTTCAGGTTCGTGATTGAAGGCTGGCTGAGCAGGTTCTTCCTGAAGTTTTGGTTTGTCTTTTTCTTTCACTTCTTGTTTAGACTCGGGTTCCATCTCCATCAGCTTTTCCCTGACTTCTTCCATCTTTGGTTCAGGTTGGGTGGGGGCCGAAGCAATTATTGACTTTTGCTTTGGAGATTCTTTTTCGGCTCCCTGACCATTCAGTTCTTTCAGAAATTCAAATTCATGAAAGACCAGTTTTGATTTGCTTAAAGCGATATCCAGTTCGAAACGCGAAAGTTTTTCAGATTGCCGCAGCTCGTTGGCAATTTCGTTCAGTTCTTCCAAATCTTTTAAAATCAATTGGATTAATTTATGTTTTTCCATCATCATTTGATAATTATTTAAAATCTCATCGAATTTCACAGATCTTGCCTGGATTTCTAACATGTGGTGCTCTCGGTGGCATGAAAATAACAAATAGGTTCGTGACCCGAACCCAACATTTTCGTTACTTTTGTAAAAGTAGTAAAATCCAAATTGAATCACGGTAAATGTTTCTTGAAAGGGATGTCAGTCACCATAAAAACGGTGGTACCATTGAAGTTATTGCGGGGTCGATGTTTTCAGGGAAAACAGAAGAATTGATCAGACGTTTGCGACGGGCGAAGTTTGCCCGTCAGAAGGTCGAGATTTTTAAGCCCATGATGGACACTCGCTATTCGGTGGAGGAGGTGGTTTCACATGACGAAAATTCGATTCCGAGTTCTCCGGTCGAAAATTCAGCTAATATTTTATTGCTGTCTGGCAATGTTGATGTGGTGGCTATTGACGAAGCCCAGTTCTTCGATAAAGGTCTGGTGGAGGTTTGCCAGAAGTTGGCTGACATGGGCATCCGGGTGATCGTGGCCGGTCTGGATATGGATTTTAAAGGCAAACCCTTTGGCCCTATGCCCGATTTGATGGCCATCGCCAACTATGTGTCGAAGGTTCATGCAATTTGTGTTCGCTGTGGAAGTGTGGCGCAATTCTCGCATCGCCTGGGTTCAAACGACAAGCAAGTGCTGTTGGGCGAGAAGGCAGAATACGAGCCGCTTTGCCGGATTTGTTACAATAAGGTAAAAAATCAATGAATCCAATTTCAATCCATAGAATTGCAGCCGCTATTGATGGTGACCTGACGCGGGAATCTGCAGGCGGTGACCGCCTGGTTTCGTTCTTGTCGATCGACAGCCGCACCTTGGTTGATCCGGAGGCCTGTTTGTTTTTTGCTTTGGTCGGCGAACGCCACAATGGGCATCAGTTTTTGCATGAACTCTACCAAAAGGGAGTTCGCAGTTTTGTGGTTTCAGAAGTTCCGGCTGATCGGGAGGGGATGAAGGAGGCCAATTTCATTGCTGTGAAGGATACTTTGAACGCTTTGCAACAACTGGCGGCATCGATCCGGGATGAGTTTCAGTTTCCGGTGGTTGCCATTACCGGAAGCAATGGGAAGACGATTGTGAAAGAGTGGTTGTTCGATTTGTTGCAGCACCAGCTTCGCATCGTTCGCAGCCCTAAGAGTTACAATTCGCAGGTTGGCGTTCCCCTGTCGGTGTGGAACATGGCTGGAGCAATGGATCTTGGAATCGTTGAAGCAGGCATTTCGAAATCAGGCGAAATGGAGCATCTGGCTGCTGTCATTCGGCCGGAGATTGGGCTGATCACCAACATTGGCGATGCGCACCAGGAGAATTTTCAGTCGCTGGAAGAGAAAGTGGAAGAAAAACTCCGGCTTTTTGAGGGGGCCAAGCTGCTGATTTGCAGGCGCGATCAGGAATTGGTTTATCAATTGGCTTCCCGAAAATTTAAGAATACAGCCACCCGAATTGTGAGCTGGTCAATAGCAGGCTTGGCGACTGATCTTGCTTTTTCATTGCAGCATGACGAGCAGTCAACAAAAATCATATTTGAGTGGGATGGAAAAGCTTACGAAGTTCAGATTCCATTTTCCGATGAAGCATCCATTGAAAATGCCTGCCATTGTCTGGCTTTAATTTGCGCGAATGGCTGGCTGAATGATTCGGTGCTTGAGTTGTTTGCCGGCTTGCAGTCGGTAGCCATGCGTCTGGAATTGAAACAGGGCGTGAACGGCTGCACGCTGATCAATGATTTTTATAATTCCGACATCAATTCCCTTGAGATCGCGCTTCAGTTTTTGAATCAGCAAACCAGCTCCACGGGGCAATCCAAAACGGTGGTTTTATCTGATATTAAACAGTCGGGCTTTGCTCCCCATCAATTGTACACCGAGGTTAACCGCTTGCTTCAACTGACCCGGGTGAACCAGCTGATAGGCGTTGGAAAGGATATTGGTGAACATCGGGCTGCTTTTCAGCTTACAGCTCGGTTTTATCTAACCACCCACGATTTGATTCAGGATCTTCACTCCGAAAACTTTCGAAATGAGGTGATTCTGATTAAAGGGGCCCGCGAGTTTCGGTTTGAAGAAGTGGCTTCCGTACTTCAGAAAAAATACCATAAAACGCAACTCGAAATCAACCTGAATACTTTGGTTGAGAACTTGAATGCTTTTAAGGCGATTGTGAAGCCGGAAACCAAAATTATGGTGATGGTAAAAGCATTTTCGTATGGAAGTGGAACCGTTGAGATTGCCCGCGCTTTGGAGTTTCAGAAGGTAGACTACCTGGCTGTTGCCGTTGCTGACGAGGGTATTGAGTTGAGACAAGCAGGTATAGAAAGCCCGATTGTGGTGATGAACCCTGAGGAGCACAGCTTTGATGCGATGATTGAGTATCGGCTGGAACCCAATATTTATTCGCGGGTCGTTTTTCATAAGTTCAACATGGCAGCGCGCAGTGCGGCTGTGGTGCAGTATCCGGTGCACATCAAACTGGAGACAGGCATGAACCGGCTGGGTTTTTCAGATGTGGAAGAACTGCAACAGGTGTCTGAGCAAATTCAGGCGGAAGAAATCCTGCGGATTCAGTCCGTTTTCTCGCATTTGGCTGCAGCTGATGAGCCTTTGCATGATGCGTTTACCCGAAAACAATACGACCGGTTTACAGAGCTGGCAGAGGTGGTGATTTCCAGACAAAAGCACAAGGTCATCCAGCATTTGCTGAACTCCGCCGGGATCGAACGCTTTCCTGAATTTCAGCTCGATATGGTTCGCTTGGGCATTGGCTTGTATGGGGTGGCAGTTACCAAGCTTGGTGTCCGGCCCATCACACATTGGATCAGTAGCGTCTCGCAGGTGAAAACTGTAGGCCGGGATGAAACTGTTGGTTATGGGCGCAAAGGCCGGGCTGATCAGTTCAAAAAAATTGCGGTTGTCCCGGTGGGGTACGCCGATGGCTATGACCGGCGGTTTAGCAATGGTGGAGCTATGATGTGGATAAATGGGGCCAAAGTTCCTGTGATTGGCAATGTTTGCATGGACATGACTATGATTGATGTGACGGGTGTTGATGTGAAGGTGGGTGATTTGGTTGAATTGATGGGTGATCACGTTCCGCTGAGTGAGCTGGCTGCATGCGCAAACACCATTCCTTACGAAATCCTGACCGGCATTTCACAGCGCGTCAAACGTGTGTATTCCCAGGAGTAATAAAAAGATTGTAAGGCTAGCCCAATCTGCTGATTCGGTCCAGCCTTTTTGCGTCTAAAATTCGGATTTTGCGTCCATCCATGGCGATGACTTTCTCGATTGCAAAGGTGGAAAGGGTACGAATAGCGTTGGAGGTTGTCATGTTGGAAAGGTTCGCAATATCATCGCGCGAAAGGAACGCTTTAAGTGTGGCGCCATCATTTTCGTAGCCATACTTTTCTTTCAATAGCAATAAGGATTCAGCCAGGCGTCCGCGAATGTGTTTTTGGGTTAGCGTGACAGTCCGTGAATTTGAAAATCCGAGTTCGCGGGCCAGTTTTCGTAAAATTTTAGCTGTGACATCCGAATTTTTAAGCATCCGGTCGAAGAAAAAGTGCCGGTCAACATGACAGGCCAGGGAATCTTCGAGCGCAACAGCCGACGCAATATGAATTTCTTCGGCTAAAAGAGCCCGGTACCCAATGTAACCCAAAGGTTTGGTCATTCGGATAATTTGCTCTCGTCCACCAACACCTTCCTTGAAAATTTTAATCTTTCCTTCAATTAAAAATGAGAATCCGGTGGGTTTGTCGCCTTCTTTATAAATAAATTCGCTTTTTCTAAAATAGGTAAGGGTAATATGTTTGAGTAGTTGTTCCTTTTCCTCAGGAGTCAGCAAGCTGAAAACCGATTTTGGATTTCTAAGCATTTCTTTAATCCCCATTTCGTGACTCAACATAGATTCCAGCGTTATATGTTATAAAGCATCAAAGTTAACCAATTTTAACCAACAAAAAACGTTTTAAAGACATATTTTGGGGCAAAACAAGCTGGCTAACACCCCGATATATTGTAGGGTGTCGTTTGAAAATACTCCTATTTTTGATCTAGTGATATCGTGCTACCAGGGGCATTTTTCTTCCAAAGCCAAAAGCTTTTGAGCTGACTCTCAAAATCGGAGGTGATTGAAAACGTTTATATTCGTTTTGATTGACCATCCTGGTTACTTTGAATACGGTTTCTGAATTGAAGCCCTGTTTGATGATTTCGTCCGGAGACATGTTCAGTTCAATATAGTTGAACAGAATCGTATCAAGGATATCATAGTCGGGTAGCGAATCGGTGTCTTTTTGGTCGGGACGCAACTCGGCTGATGGCGGCTTGACAATGCTGTTGTGTGGAATAATCTCACGTTCGCGATTAATGTCGTGTGACAGTTTGTAGACATCGGTTTTGTAAACATCGCCCAGCACGGACAAGCCGCCGTTCATGTCACCATACAAGGTCCCGTATCCAACGGCACATTCACTTTTGTTGGTGGTGTTTAGCAGGATGTTTCCAAATTTATTTGATAAAGCCATCACCAGAATGCCCCGCGTACGTGCCTGGATATTCTCTTCGGCAACACCCGGCGGAATGCGATTGAACAGCGGAGCTAATTGATTTTCAAATTCATTCACCATGCGTTGAATAGGGATGGTGTCGTGCCGGATGCCCAGGTTTTTGGCCAGTAAAACTGCATCGTTAATACTATGACTGGAGGAATATTTGGAGGGCATCAAAATTCCCCGGACATGATCTTTTCCCAAAGCTTCGACCGCCAGAGCGCAAACCAGCGCGGAGTCAATCCCTCCCGATAGCCCCAAAATGGCATCCCTGAATCCCATCTTCTGAAAATAATCGCGGATGCCCAGAACCAATGCCTGGTGAATTTTTCCAATATAATTCGGATGGTTTTGATGTTTGGGAATGGGGATTTCGGTATCAACCACTTGGAAATCCTCCTCGAAATAAGCTAGTTCAACAGGAATGCTGCCATCTTCCTTCATGAAAAATGAACCGCCATCGAACACGATTTCCGTTTGGGCGCCAACTTGGTTGACGTACACGATTGGAAGTTGGTACTTGATGGCCTTTTTCACCAAAATATCTTTTCGCCAGTTTTCCTGGTTATATGAAAAAGGCGATGCCGAAAGATTGATCACCAGGTCGGGCTTGAGTTTACTGAGTTCTTCGAGGGGTGACCGGGTGTACAATTTGTCTTTCCCAAATTCATTTTGCGTGGGTTGCTCGTCCCACAGATCTTCGCAAATGGTTACGGCCAGTTTTTTTCCGTTAAAATCAATCACATCGAATTGACGGTTGGGTTCGAAATGACGGTATTCGTCAAAAATGTCGTAGGTCGGCAGCAATGATTTGTGGCGCACGGTTTCAACCTGACCATCTTTTAGCAGAAAGGCCGAGTTAAACAGTTTTTTTCCCCTTGGACTTTGATTGATGCTTGGCGCTCCCACCAATGCGGCTACCCGGGTACATTCTTTTGCTATTTTGTTGATGGCTTGTTCGGCTTTTTCGATAAATTCTTTGCGTTCCAGCAAATCGTGCGGGTAGTACCCAGTGATAGCCAGTTCAGAAAAAACAACCAATTCGGCACCCTGTTGCTCGGCCTTGCGAATCGCCTCAATGATCTTTTGGGCATTGCCTTCGAAATTGGCTATGTGGTAATTGAGCTGTGCCAGTGCAATTTTCATGGTCAATCTGTTTTTAAGGTCTCCGACCTATTTCGTATTTGTTTATGCGCAATGCAATTAGTAGAACCCGCATTGCTGAACTGCAAAAATAGTTGAAATAGAATAAAAAGCCGTTTGATTGTTTACTAGAATCAGGGTTTAATTTCTGTGTGAATTGGATGGTTGCCCTTTACCTTTAGTTTAAAAAATGAGCCCTAGTTTGAGAGCCACCGAATTCAGCGTTGTTTTGTCATCAAATTGATCGTTCGAGGTGACATCCAGAAAACCGTTCTTGTAAATCAGGCCTACGGTTACAGCATTGTTCGATCCTAAATCGAAGCTGGCACCGACGCCCATATTCAGCGCCAGGTTAAACAAACTGACTTCGTCATGGATGTTATGCTTGTCCAATATGCCATCATTACTATCTCCTTTTGCCTGAATATTGACAAAGGATGAAAAGCCAAACTGTCCCCAATACGTCCATCGTCGGAATTGGCTGGTCTGCAATTTTAATAAAATCGGAATTTCAGCGTACTTTAACCGGTAACGAAAGTGGGTGCCCGATGCGAAGTCTTTGCCTGCAAAATGCACAACGTCCGACGAATCGTAATAACGAAGGTTTCCTCTGACATTGTTGATTAGAAGTCCGGTGGAAAAGGCATATCGGTTTTCTTCATCGAAAAAGAAATCCGCATTGACTCCATAGTCGAATCCAATGGTTGTTTTTCCTGATTCAACGCCTTGCATATCGGACGAAAGCCAGTTAATTGAAGGACTTCCAGTAAAGGATAAACGAGTTTTTCGCTGCGAAAAAGCAGGTTGGCTTACCAATATAATCAATGTTAATAGCCAGAATTTGTTTTGTATTTGCTTCATGAGTTTTTGTTTTCTGAATAATTGAACGGTTGATGATGGTTTTTTTGTATCTGCAAATCTCGAACTTTCTTTTGAAATAGGCAATTGGTTTGTGTGATCGAGTCCTTTTCCTATTTGTAAGCGTCGTTTATTCCATCAAATTTAAATTTTCAGCTTGAAAAATATTTGTTAGTTTAACAAGTTATTAGGTTGACCCCGATTTTTTGCGGAATGTCGGGGTTCTTCCTGCTTAGACTTTGATCATGAACTTGATAGATTTCAGGATGATGAATCGCTTAACAATTTTAGTACTGGTTGGCCTGGCTGCTGTTTCCTGTCAGCGTAATCCATTGAAGGTTGATGTTTCGGATATCGATCTGGAATTGACATTTAAGAATTACGAAGATGATTTATTTGCGCCGACTGAAAACCTGGAAGAAAAAGTGGCGGGATTGCAAGAGGAGTATGGAACTTTTTTCAATCTTTTCAATCATCACATGATCGGTATTGGTGGACCGGAGGATGAAAATTTTTACTTGCAGTTGGAAGCTTTTTTGTCGGACACCATGATTGTCAATTTGAAAGATGAGGCGATTCAGCGGATTGATAGAATCCGGTTGAAGAGCGATTTTACGAAAGCCTTTAAACATTACCGCTATTATTTCCCCGACAAAGTGGTGCCAGCCATTTATACCTGCATTAGCGGATTAAATGAGTCGGTGATTTTGGACGATTCGCTGATCGGAATCAGCCTGGATAAATACCTGGGAGCCGATTTTGATTATTATCCGCGATTGGGGCTTCCAGCCTATAAGATCCGGAATATGCATCCGCAGAAGATTGTTCCCGAGGCGCTTTATTTTTGGGCCATGACCGAGTACCCAATCAGTGCGCAAGCCAGCAAAGTGATCGAAAGCATGATCTACGAAGGAAGCTTGCTTTATTTTGTTGATGCCATGCAGCCCGCGGTTCACGATACGCTGAAAATTGGTTATACCCACAAGCAGCTGCAGTTTTGCCAGGCCGGCGAGGCCGCCATGTGGGCATACCTGGCCGAGCATAACCTGCTGTTTTCAACCAAGCGGATGGACATTAAGCGTTATGTCGATGACGGGCCTTACACTTCGAGTTTTACCGCCGAATCGCCAGGGCGGGTGGGAGCCTGGTTGGGCTGGCAAATTGTGCGGTCGTATATGAAAAAGAACCCGGAAGTCAGTCTAAAACAACTGATGGAAAACCGGGATTACCTACAGATTTTAAACGAATCGGGCTACCAGCCAGACTAATGGCTGTTGCTGGTTTTATCGGTTTTTAGCAGAAACCCGCTGCCGTGGACGTTTTTAATTTCAATGGAAGGATCATCGGCCAGGTATTTGCGCAGTTTGGTGATGTAAACATCCATACTTCGGGCGGTGAAATAACCATCGTCGCCCCAAATTTTAAGCAAGGCGGTTTCGCGTGGCAACAGTTCATTTTTATTCAGGCAAAGCATTTCTAGTAAATCGGCTTCTTTGGGCGAAAGGGTGTGTTGTTTTTCGCCAATCGAAATTTTACGAAGCGGCACATCAAACAAGTAATTACCCAGTTGGTGTTGTACGGATTTCTCCTGCGGAACTTGTCCGTTTCGGTTTAAAATGGCTTTGATTTTACAAATGAGCACTTCCGTGTCAAAGGGTTTGGTAATGTAATCATCGGCCCCAATTTTAAAACCACGGAGCACATCTTCCTTCAGGCTTTTGGCTGTGAGAAAAATGAACGGAACCTGCTTGTCAATTTTTCGGATTTCGGTGCCAACGGTAAATCCATCAACATGCGGAAGCATCACGTCGAGCAGGCAAAGGTCGAATGGTGTGTTTCGAAAGCGTTCCATAGCTAGCTTTCCGTCGTCAACCCAAGTCACTTCAAAGTCATTTAATTCCAGATACGATTTTAACACCGCACCAAAACTCAGGTCATCTTCCAATAAAAACAAGTGTTGCTTTTTATCCATTGGGTTACTTTTTTCTTCAGTGACGAGTTACAATTTTTTTTAGTTGTCTCTCATAAATGGCAGAAATACTTCGAGCCGGCTGCCTTTGCCTGGCTCACTTTGAACTGAAATACTTCCCTGATTGGCTTCTACCACCGCTTTCACATAGCTCAAACCCAAGCCAAATCCTTTTACATTGTGAATGTTGCCGCTTGTTTGGCGGTAGAAGCGTTCAAAAATTCGGGCTTGAACTGATTTACTCATGCCAATTCCCCGGTCTGAAATCCGAATAAGCACGCCCTTGGCGTTGTTCCAGGTTTCAACGTTTATTTCAGGCTGATCGGGCGAATATTTATTGGCATTGTCCAGCAAGTTGTAAATAATATTGGCTCCGTGAATCCGGTCGGTTGTTACGGTTGGGTTTGCGGCCCGGAAATCCGTTTCAATCTTCCCTCCCCGTTTTTCAACCTGTAAGGCAATGCCTTCAATGGCGCCTTCAATCAGTTGGTGAATATTTAAAGGTTCCCATTTGAATTCAAAATCTTTTTTGTCGAGCCGCGCGATCGTTAAAATATCCTCCACTTGCCGGTTCATACGGGCATTTTCCTTTTTGATCATATCGATAAAGTAGTTGATCTTTTCGGGCTGGCTAATCACTTTTTCATTTCGAATGGAATCGGCGGCTACGGAAATGGTGGCAATGGGGGTTTTAAATTCGTGGGTCATGTTGTTGATGAAATCCGATTTCATTTCCGATATTTTCTTTTGTCGCAGCATAAAGAAGATGCTTAGGCTGAAGGTCAGCAAAATGAAGATGGAGAAAAAGAGTGATGCCACCAGAAGCCAGGACACTGACCGGTAGATGTATCGTTCCTGGTTGGGAAAGAATACGGCCAGTTTGGTGTCGCGGTCGAAGATGGCCTGGGGAAACAAGTTGGTTTGGTAGTGGGTTGCGACAAGGCCCAGGCTATCGGCTTGTTCTGTCATCGATTGAATGGTGTTTTGCTCAAAAATGGCTGCATCAAAATCCAGCTTGATGTTTTGATTTTCCAACTCTTTTTTCAGCAGGCCGCTGACTTCACTTAGCGCGATCTGGTTCGCATCCAGCGTTGCCATTTCGCGCATGAAACGAGAGCCGAATCTTCGCAGATTGTCGGAGCGTATTTCCAGGCGTTTCTGCAATTGGGGGCTTAGTTCACCGAACTCGTTTGTCATGGTTTCGATTGAGTCGAGTTGAGTCAGGGCTGAGCTTGCCAGCGCTGTTGTAGTGGTGTAGATGGTGTCGCCGTCAGTAGACGAAAGGCTGGTTTCAACAAGGGTGTCTTCCGGATCCGAAAATTGTAAAACCTGAACATTGCTGTCGTTTTCAATGGTTTCAAATTCAAATCGTCTGCCTTTGTTCGATTGTGAGTTACGGATAATTCGGATAGCACGCGGCGGAACCGGCGGGGCGGGGTGAGCATTGCGCTGCCAGTAGGGACGGCCAGGACGTTTAATTCCGGTGAGCACTTCCACATCGTGATGAACTTCAATTCGGCGCACGGTATTGTTGAGCGCTTCGGTTACACTGCGGTCGAACAATTCGTTTTTTACCTGAATGGCATTGTTGATCCAGATGAGCTGAATGGTAATAATACCCAGGATTGATAAACCCATGAGTGCCATTAAATAGATGAAGAAGCGTTTGTTCATTTTTCAAAGATAATTATTTCAAGTCGGGGCTTTTTTGACTTTAACTTTCCCTTAACAGATTTTAACCAGACCTTAACTGAGAAGTGCCTGCTGCTCAACCTACCTTTGTTTGCATAGAAATCAATTAAAAATGATACAGATGAAAACAACTTTGAAGATTAGCCGATGGGTACTGATTCTTTTCTTGCTGATGCCAACTGTTTTGGTGTCGGCACAAACCGATGAGCAACCGGAAAAACAACGGCGTGTAAAAGTGGTGAACGTTGTAAATGGAGACCGAATCGTGTTGGATACGCTGATATCAGCCGATGAAGCTGATTTTGCCTGGATTGATGAGCTGGATTTAAGATGCCGGCTTGATTCAACTCTGACCAGAAAGCTGAATCGCTTTCGCTATGAATTTTCGGATCGTGACAACGCGGAGGTTTTTGTTTGTGCTCCGGGCGCCCGTCCGTTTATGCGTCACCGGGGCACCCGAATCATGATGAGAGACAGCATGATGGACGGAGACTCGGTCCGAACAAGGATGATGATCCGGCGGGGTGATAGACCGATAGCTCCAAACAGGCGTTTCCGACACGATCGGGCATTTGTTCATGTGCCTAAGCCTCCTTATCCGCCCATGCGGATTCAGTATCTGGATCGGCATCCGGATGACAAGATGGTCATTCATTTGGATGACCCGAACGTAATTTCGTACAAGAAAAAAGACTTGAGCGGCGGACGCGAAAAAATAGAGATCATCCGCAAAAAGCAGAACGAGCAGATGAACGAATTTGAAGAAGAGATCATCATCGAAGAAGACGAATAAACTAGGAAGGGTGTACTACAAAATTCTCTTTCAGCAATAATTTCACAAATCAACCCGGATTTAATAATCTTCTGATGCTTGGAGCGTTAATTATTTTGCAAAAAGAACTGTTAGTTTTGTAAAAGTGATTAACAATTTTGAAAAAAGATAAACTATTTTGGAAAAAATTGAATCTGGGGTTGATAAATAAGGAGTTAGTTTTTCCAGAACAGGTACCACTTTTTCAAATATATGTGTGAGTTTTACCAGAATAGGTACCTCTTTTACCAGAATAGGTACCTTTTTTGCTAGAATAGATATCACTTCTGCCAGAACAGGTATCACTTCTGCAAAGACATGTATGAGTTTTCAAAAACAGGTATTAGTTTGTCTAAATAGAGAAGTGTTTTTAATAAAAACAAAACTAATTTTTAAAAATGAAGAATTAGTTTTAATTTTAGTGAAACTATCGTTATTAACTAAAACTATTATTGACCAAATTCCTCTGAATATATGCGGAACTTTGATTAAAAAAGCTGACCGGTTAATCCGGCCAGCTTTCAATCTACCTTCACGCAGATTTGGTTAATTGGCAAGGGCAAATTCTGCTTGCAGTTGTAATCCCAAGCCAACCAACTTATAATCATTTCAGAGGCTTTGTTGCTGCTGGTTTGGTTTCGTTGTCCATCGATAATTTTAGCGGATCAATTTCTTCGCCCCAATAGATGGTCCGGTGTGGGAATGGAATTTCAATGTTGTGTTTATCGAAGGCGATTTTCAATCGCTTCCTATATTCCCGTCCTACGGTCCATTGCTGAATGGGTTTGGTTTTAATCCGACCCTTCACCACCAGTGCACTATCGCCAAAACTATCCAGCCCGAAAATCTCCATCGGTTCTAGAATCAAGTGTTTAAAATTGTCATCGTTCCGTAAATCTTCCGAAACGTCTTTCATAATTTGCATCACCTGGTCCAAGTCTTCCTTGTAGGCCACACCAATGTCGAACACCATGGCCGACCATTCTTTGGTCATGTTTGAAATGGTATTGATTTTTCCGTTCTGGAAAACATGAACAACACCAGATAAGTCGCGGAGCGTAATGGTTCGAAGTTCAATTCGTTCAACCAATCCGCCTGTTCCATTGATAATGGCCACGTCGCCTGTTCGAATTTGGTTTTCGAACAAAATAAAGAAACCGGAAATGAAGTCGCGAACGAGCTCCTGAGCACCAAAGCCAACGGCTAAACCAATGATTCCGGCACCTGCCAGAATCGGAGCAATGTCGATGTTAATTTTTTTCAGAAAGATCATGATGAACATGGTCCAGATAATAATGGCAACCCCTTTTTTCACAATACTCATCAGCGTGTTGAGCCGCTTTTCAACTTCAAGGTTGGGTTCATCGGTTTTGTGCACGGTTTTGTAGGCCAGTGCTTTTTTTAACTTTCGAAGCATGAAGCTGCTCACTTTGAGTGCGATTACCAGAAGAACCACCAAGATGATGATGGCCGGGAGCTCGGTGATGATCCATCCAGCTAAACTGGTAGCAAAAGTTTCCCAAAAGTCGGCAGTAAAGAAATCTTTCATAGTCTTTTCTTAAGGTAATATTTATCGTATCATTTTCCACCTAATACGGTTGATGTGGAAAATGAAAATCAACGTTAAAGAATACTAAGAATACCATGCCATGTTGTTGTGTTTGTTTTTTTTAATTCTGGATGTGTTGATGCTGTGGGGCTTTCGGCTTGGTTTTGAATGAGTAATCGGAAAGGTGCCGGATGTAGAATAATATCGAATTATGTGGAATTACTTTCACAATAGTGCACCATTTTGGGGTTGATGTTGGAGTATTTCCGGGTTTTAGTCGACTAGTTCTCCACTTTCGTCTAATAAATGAGGCGACTTGGTGGTGTTTTCCAATATTCGAGCAACTATTTTTATTCCTTATATTGTAACTTCTTTTTCATTTGCTACTCCAATGAGTTAAACGTTTGGAAAAAAACGAAGTCTACAAGCTAAACGAAATTTATTATTGTGAAAATTACAATTGATCAACTGAGCAAAATCTATCCAAACGGGAACCGGGCATTGAACAACGTACATCTGGAGATTGACAATGGGATGTTTGGTTTGCTGGGCCCCAACGGAGCCGGAAAATCAAGTTTGATGCGCATCTTGGTAACTTTAATGAAGCCGAGTCACGGAAAAGTGACTGTTAATGGCTACGATTTGGTGAAGAACCGAAAAGAGATTCGCAAGATGTTGGGGTATTTGCCTCAGGACTTTCGTTTTTTTTCGCAGTTGACAACTTATGAATTTTTAGATTATGCTGCCCGCCTGGCCGGAATGAAATCGGGGAAAGAACGGGCCAGCGCGGTTGACAAAATGCTGGAGGAAGTGGGATTGTTTGAGGCGCGCGACCGCCAGGCTAACCGCTTGTCGGGAGGGATGAAACGCCGGCTGGGCATTGCCCAGGCGTTGATCAATAGTCCGCAAATCATTATTGTGGATGAGCCAACCACCGGACTGGATCCTGAAGAACGCATCCGCTTTCGTAATCTGCTGTCGGCTATTTCAACCAACGACGTGATTATCATTCTATCCACCCATATTGTTGGTGATATTTCGAGTACCTGCAAAAATATGGCGCTGCTCAACCATGGCGAATTGGCCTATAGTGGTTCGCCCGACGACCTGGTGGATCAGTGTGTAGGGAAAGTCTGGCTGATTCAAGCGACGGAATCGGAGTATCAGGAAATCAACGAAAAGTACCCGGTTATCTCCAATGTCCCCACCAGCGAAGGTTGGGAAATTCAGGTGGTGGCTGATGAAATTAATGGCTACTCCGGGCACAACATTGACCCAAACCTGGAGCATGCCTACGTTTATTTTATGGAAAGCCACTTGAGCATTTACGATTAACCCATTTACAATTTACTATTTAGAAACCACACAAAATAATGGGACAACAAATCGCTAAATACCAGCACATTGAAACAGTAAATAATTAAATAGCAAATAAAATAGATGATTTCAATCCACAATATCCGCTCAATAGCTCACTACGAAACCAAGACCTTGTTGCGAAGCTGGTTCTTTCGGATTTTCGCTATTCTGGCGATGATCTTCCTTACATTTTTCAACTTTGGTGTACTGATCGAATCAAACGGCGGTTCCGGCCAATGGGCTATGAAAGGGTTGCCGGCCATTATTCCTTATATCAATTTGTTGTTGTTAAATGTTGTTCAGGCGGTGATTGCCATTTTCCTGGCGTCTGACTTTCTGAAGCGCGACAAAAAACTGGATACCACCGAGGTGATCTATATGCGACCGATGACCAATGGTGAATATGTTATCGGAAAAACCTTGGGCAATCTGGTTGTCTTTATTGTGCTGAACCTGATCATTCTTACGATTGCCCTTATTTTTAATTTGATTACCCGGAATACGGCGGTGAACTGGTTGGCTTACGGCGTCTATTTCCTGGTGATTAGTGTGCCGACGCTGATTTTCATTATGGGGCTTTCTTTTCTGATTATGTCCATCATCCGGAATCAGGCGGTAACTTTTGTGGTCTTGCTGGGTTATGTGGCCATTTCTTTGTTTTATCTTCAAGATAAGGTGTATTACCTGTTCGATTACATGGCTTTTAACATCCCGCTAACTTTTTCCGATTTCGTTGGATTTGGGAATTTGCAGACCATCCTGATTCACCGTGGAATGTATTTCAGCCTCGGGATTGGGTTTATTTTTTATACCATTTTACTCTTGCGTCGTCTGCCACACTCCGATTCGATGCGTATCTTTTCGATGATTTTCGGAACGATAGCCTTGGTTGTCGGCCTTTATCTCGGAAGTTTGCATGTGGGATCTTTCCTGAAAAATCAAGACCTGCGCGAGGAAATGATGAGCCTGAATGACCAATACCTGGATGTGAAGCAACTGAGCATTTCGGCTTACGATATTCAGCTCAATCACCAGGGGGCAAGCATTGCTTGCGAAGCCACCCTGGAAGCACAAAATGATGGACGCGAAACGCTGTCAACCATTTTGTTCAGCTTAAATCCCGGATTGAAGTTGAATAAGCTTACTGTTGAGGGCAAGGAACAAGCGTTTGAACGCAAACTTGGCCTGGTTGAACTTACTGGTTTGGAAGTGAAGCCCGGCGAGCAGTTAAGCTTTGTTTTTTCGTATGCCGGAAATATTAATGAAGCAGCTTGTTTTTTGGACATCGATGATGAGACCAGGCAGGAAGCCTACCGAAATTTCATGTACCAAATTGATAAGCGCCATGCTTTTATTATCCCCGACTATGTGCTGCTGACCCGCGAAAACAACTGGTATCCGATTCCAGGGGCTGGTTTTGGCGTGAAAAACAAGCAATGGCTGTCGCGCCAGTTTAGCGACTACCGGCTCGAAGTGAATACCCGCCCGGGACTTACGGCCGTTTCGCAGGGAACCGTTGAGGAGGACGGGAGCCGCTTTGTGTTTAGCAACTCGCATGCGCAATCGCAAATTTCGCTGGCTATTGGCGCTTACGAGCGGATGAACAAGGAAATTGACGGGCTGGAGTTCAGTATTTATTACCGGAAAGGGCATGATTACTTTTCTGAATTTTTTGAAGAAATAAAAGATACAATTCCCGGAATCATTACCGAAACGATTCAAGATTTTGAGCGAAACGTGGATTTATATTATCCTTTTGAGCGTTTCTCGCTGGTTGAGGTTCCCATTCAGTTTTATTCGTACGAACGCGTTTTAAGCGGTGCTCGTGAGCAAATTCAACCCGAAATGATTTTGTACCCTGAAAAAGGCTTGCTGATTGATGAAGCCGACTTTTTTGGGCGGATGGATCAACGGCGTCGATGGGGCGGGCGCGATAATGAAAACCTGACTACGGAAGAAAAAAAGATCCGGGTGCTGCAAAATTTCCTGGCTACCTTCACCCAGGAACAAGGACGGCCTGACTTTAACCGCTCACAGGGCGAAGTGCAGGTTGCTGAGACGCAAAATGCATTCTATGCCTTTCCGTTGTTCTACAACTACGCTTTTTATATCCGTTCCGATCGCTGGCCGGTGGCCGACCGGGTGTTCGAAGCCTATAAAAAACAGGCCATAACCAATCCGGGTATGGGATGGATGCGTGACATGCAAGGCATGTCAGAGGATGAACAGGGAAACCTGGCTTTGCTGTCACAAAGTTTTGAAGAGATTCTTGAAGATCCCACACATAAGCAAATTGTGGACAACGTCATTCAGCTAAAAGGAAAAGCCTTATTCTCTATTATCAAACGTAAAGCGGAGGAAGAAGCGTTTGAAGATTTTCTCTATGATTATTTGAGAGATGTCAAATTTAGAGCTTCAAGCATTCAGGAATTTAACGATGCCATTTTGGATGAATTTGGAATTGATCTGATTCCTTACATGGAAGGTTGGTTCAGCAGTACCCGCCTGCCGGCATTTTTGGTCGGAGGGGTCAATGCGGTGAATGTGCTGGACGGCGACCAGTTGAAAACCATGGTCAAATTTAAAGTGAGCAACACCGAAGATGTGGAAGGGATTATTTCGGTCGAATTCCGCTTGGGCGGAGGCCCCGGTGGGCGGTTTGGTGGCGGGGGAGGTTCACCCGAAACCACCACTAAATTGATTCATCTGCAAGGAAACCAAACCAAGGAAGTTAGCTATCTGCTCAGCGGTACCCCGAGGGGTGCAAACATCAACACGCTGACTTCGAAAAATATTCCTTCCGAAATTCGTTTGCCGCTCGATAATATTGAAGAAGATAAAAAGGCAGTTCCCTATGAGGGTGAGAGCATTGTTGAACAGCCCGTTCGTATTGCCGAAGACAACGAGATTATTTTGGATAATGAAGATCCAGGTTTTGTGGTGGTTGGAGAGGATGAAAACAGCTTGTTGCGCAAGCTGCTTATCACCGAAGAAGAAAGCACCAGTAAATATTCGGGTTTCTCGGGTTGGCGTGCACCACGTAACTGGACATTAACCACCCATTCCAGTTTTTATGGAGCTTATATCCGTTCGGCTTACTACCTGCGCTCGGGCGAAGGCGATAAAGTGGCTACCTGGAATATCCCCATCAGCGAAGAAGGTTATTATCAGGTGTATGCTTATGTGTACAAAGATGAACGCCGTGGTCGCTGGGGTGATGATGGTGGCGAATATCATTATATCGTGCACCACGACGATGGTGATGAAGAGGCATTGGTTGACCTGAAAACAGCCGAAGCAGGTTGGAACTATTTAGGTGGCTATTACTTTTCACCCGATACGGCAAAAATTGAATTAACCAACCAATCGGGTGCCCGTATCGTGGTTGCCGATGCAATCAAATTGATAAAACAATAAACGTAACAGATTGATATGAAACCAATTTTCACAAAACTCAAATTTCTGATTTTGCTGGCCTTGTTTCCAGGCAGCATGGTTTTCGGTCAGCAATTGCTGGACCTGGAGAGGGCTCTGGGGATTGCCTCGCAAAACAGTCCGGATATCCGGCGTTCGTTGCTCAACCTGGAACGTTCGCAAGAATCGCTCAATGCCCAAAAGGCAGCCTTGAAGTCGCAGTTCTCGCTGAGTCTGAATCCAATCGAGTACAGCCGTACCCGTTCTTTTGATGATTATTATTCAAGTTGGTACACCAACGAGTCGCTTGGAACATCGGGTACTTTTACTGTTGCGCAGCCCATTTTGGTCACCGATGGCACCCTTTCGCTGGTCAACCGTTTTGGCTGGCAAAAAAGCACCAGCGACATCAACAATATCGAAGACCGCTCCTTCACCAACAACCTGTACATGAGCCTCAGCCAACCGCTCTTTACCTACAACCGACTGCGCTTGCAGTTGAAGGAATTGCAGTTGGATTTGGAAAACTCAAACCTTAGCTATGCCATGCAGCGCCTAAACTTGGAACGGCTGGTGACGCAGTATTTTTACAATGTGTACATGGCACAAATGAGTTTGACGATTGCCGAAGATGAATTGGCCAATACCGAAAAAAGTTTTGAGATCACCAAAAACAAGGTAGATGCCGGGCTGGTAGCCAAGGAGGAATTGTACCAGGCCGAGCTAAACTTCGCGACCGCTAAATCGAATGTGCAAAACAAGCAGGTTAGCTTGGAGAATTTTAAAGACCAGTTTAAGCAATACATTGGCATGGACATTTTTGAGGAAATCGCAGTCATGACCAGTGTGGATGTGAATCCGGTTCAAGTTGATTTGCAAAAGGCCATCGAGTACGGCTTGGGCTCACGAATGGAGTTGCGCCAGCGCGAGATTGATATAGAAACTTCGCAGTTTGATTTGATAACAACCCGTGCGTTAAACGAATTCCACGGGGACATGAACCTGTCAATCGGAATTATTGGCGAAGATAAAAAGATGGGTAATATTTACGACAATCCAACCAACAACCCGAAGGTTTCGCTTTCGTTTAACGTTCCGTTATTCGACTGGGGTGAAAAGAAATCACGAATCAAAGCGCAGGAAGCGGTGATCAAAACCCAGGAGTTGAGTTTTGAGCAGGAAAAAGTTCAGATTATTATGGATATCCGCCAGGTTTACCGTTCGCTCCAAAATATTCGCAACCAAATTGATATTGCCGAGCAAAATGAACGGAACGCGCAGCTGACCTACGAAATTAACCTGGAGCGTTATGCCAACGGCGACCTGACCAGCATGGATCTTAACCTGTTTCAAACGCAACTTTCTGAAAAGAAAATGTCTTATGCCCAGGCTTTAATCGATTATAAAATTGAGTTGCTCAACTTGAAGATTCAAACACTGTATGACTTTGAGCAGGGAGTAGGAATTGTACCAGAAGAACTAATCAAGAATAGTAAAAACTAAAAACCATCCTTATAAAAACGCAATCCCATGAAAATCAAATTGTATCATTCCGTTATTTTATTCGCGCTACTGGGTTTGGTAGCGTGCAATAACCAAAGCGCCGATTCGGTAGCTGAAATCGCCATTCCTGTTTCTGTTGAAGATTTGAAGCTCGGATTTATTGAGCAGACCATCAGTACAACCGGAACCGTAACTGCCACTCAAGAGGCAACCTTGACCACTGAGATGGCCGGCAGGTATATGCTGGTAACCAACTCACGCACCGGCAAACCATTTATGCTGGGCGACCAGGTGACCAAAGGACAAGTGATTGTTGAGCTACAAGACGAGGAATATGTCAACAGCCTGGGGATGGAAGCCAAAGAATTGAACCTGAAAATCTCGGAACAAAACTATACCAAGCAAGAATCGCTGTTCGATAAGGGTGGAGTGACCCAGAGCGAGTTGAGCAATGCCGAAGTGTCGGCAGTTAACGCCCGCGACAGCTATGAGCTGGCTAAGATTCAGCTTGAAAAGATGAAAGTGCGCGCTCCTTTCAACAGTGTGATTACCAAGTTGCCGTACTTCACCCAAGGTAATAGGGTGGCCAGCGGAACTGAGGTTGTCAGCCTGATGAGCTATGAAAAGCTACAGTTGGAAGTCAACCTGCCAGAGAAATACATTAACCAACTGGAACAAGGTCAACAAGTTCGTGTGATGAATTATACCCTGCCTGAAGATACACTACAGGGTGAGGTGAAAGCACTGTCGCCGGCGATCAGTACCGAGACCCGCACCTTTACCGGGAAGCTGAGCATTGATAACGACGAGCTGAAGCTGCGTCCGGGGATGTTTGTGCAGGCCGAAATCATCCTGGATCGCAAGGACAGTGTGATCGTCATTCGTAAAGACGTAATTATTTCCAATCAGCGTGGAAAAACAGTTTTCATTGTTGAGCAGGGAACAGCCGAGCAAAAGCAGGTAACATTGGGGTATGAAGATCAGGATCGTGTGGAAATTACTTCCGGTCTGAAAGCAAACGACCGGCTGGTGGTGAAAGGGTTTGAGACCTTGCGTGCCCGTTCAAAAGTAAAAATCATCAAATAGAAAGGAAATACCGTGAAGAAGTTAAGCGAATTTTCGGTCAAGTACCCGGTTACCGTTTTGATGATGGTGCTTGGTGTGGTTCTGCTAGGCTACATCTCGTACGACAAGCTGGGCGTTGACCTTTTTCCGGATATGAACAGCCCGCGTCTGTTTATCGAACTGGAGTCGGGCGAAAGGCCGCCGGAAGAGATGGAAAGCCAGTTTGTGGAGAACCTCGAAGCATTGGCCATCCGTCAGTCCGATGTTGTTGAAGTGTCGTCGGTTTCGAAGGTGGGAAGCGCTCAGATTACTGTGGAGTATGCCTGGGACAAGAATATGGATGATGCCTTTCTGGATTTACAGAAAGCGGTGACTTCCTTCTCTCAAAACCAGGATATCGATGCCATCAACATCACCCAGCACGACCCCAACTCGTCGCCGGTCATGCTCGTGGGGCTTAGCCATCCAACGATCGATAATATGAACGACCTCCGCAAGGTGGCCGACAATTACATTCGCAACGAACTCATCCGGCTCGAAGGGGTGGCCGAAGTGGAAGTTTCGGGCGCCGAAGATATTGAAGTGTTGATTGAAACCAGTGACTACCTGCTCGATGCTTTTGGCCTGACGATGGATGAAATCAGCAGCCGCATTGCGAGCTTCAACCAGAGTATTTCGGGTGGAAGCATCGAAGAAATGGGCTTGCGCTATGTGGTCAAAGGGGTCAGCCTGCTGACGGATATTGAGGATTTTGAGAATGTAATTGTGGGCTACAAACAGGTTGTGACCGACAACGAAGCAGCGGCATTTGCTCCCATCTTTTTACGCGAAGTAGCCAAAGTGAGCTTTCAGAATCAGGAACCCGACAATATTGTCCGGCTCAATGGGAAGCGTTGTTTAGGCCTTTCCATATACAAGGAGACCAAGTTTAATACCGTGAAAGCAGTTGAGGAAATTAACGAAGGCCTCAAGAATATTCAGAAAGCCCTGCCCGGTTACCAATTGCAACTGGTCACCAACCAGGGAAGTTTTATTAGCGATGCGATTAATGAAGTAGAAGAATCGGCCTTGTTTGGGATTGTGCTGGCCATATTCGTTCTGTTTCTTTTCCTGCGCCGGGTTGGCAGCACTTTAATCATCAGTATTGCTATCCCCATTTCCATTATTGCAACCTTCAACCTGATGTACTTCAACGGGCTTAGCCTGAATATCATGACTTTGGGAGGGCTGGCGCTGGGCGCTGGTATGCTGGTTGACAATGCCATTGTGGTGATGGAAAACATCTTTCGGAACCACGAGTCTGGCATGTCCGTTCGAGAGGCAGCCATTGAAGGAACGGCCCAGGTTGGAGGCGCCATCACGGCTTCCACGATCACCACCATCATCGTGTTTTTGCCCATCGTTTATCTGCATGGCGCGTCGGGCGAGCTCTTCAAAGATCAGGCCTGGACGGTGGCTTTCTCTCTGGTTTCATCATTGGCAGTAGCCATTCTTGTTATTCCCATGTTGTTCGACCTGTTCTATAAGAATAAGAAAGAGAAAGTTCAATCACGTTCGGTTCAGGTAAAAGGTTATGGACGTTTCTTAGCGAAAGTATTGAAAGTGAAGTGGGCGGTTATTGTAATGGCAACCATTCTCGTCGGTGGATCAGCCTTGTTGCTTTCTTTCATTGGTACTGAGTTTATGCCAAAAACGGAAACCCGCGAGTTTAGCATGGAGCTCAGGATGCAGGAGGGGACGAGGCTGGCGCGAACCGCTGCCGCCGTTGAAAGCATGGAAGCCATTGTGACGGAATTGCTTGGCGAAAACCTGGAGACGGTCTTCAGTCATGTGGGGCCATCAAGCGGAATCGGTGGTTCGGCAACCGACATTTTTGAGGGTGAGAATACGGCCACGATTAAACTGATTCTGAGTGCCGAAAGTCAACTAGCATCCACCGATGCCATTCGTAAAATCAGTCAGGCAGTAGGTGAAATTCCGGGCATGGAAATCAGCTATCAGCAGGATGAAACCGCGCTGAAAAGCATCATGGGAACAGATGAGGCTCCCTTGGTGATTGAGGTTCAGGGGGAAGATCTGGAAGTGATTGAAACACTTGCCGCCGAAGTAAAAAGCCGGGTGGAAGGTTTGTCGGGCATGTATAATTTTGAATCGTCGATGGAAGAAGGCTCGCCCGAAGTGGAAATTTTGGTTGATCGCCTGCGTGCCGGGATGTACAACCTCAGCGTGACCAACATCATTTCCCAAATCCAGGATCAGCTGGTTGGGCAGGCCGCCGGGCAGGTGAAACGCGAAGGCGAAATGCAGGACATCACCATAAAAGTGCCCGACAAAGGCTTGTCGCAGCTGGATGAGTTAAAGATCACTAGCTCTAACCAGCAATTCATGGTAAACGAACTTGCCGAAATTCGGATTGGACAATCGCCTAAAGAAGTTTTCCGGCGTAACCAAAACCGCATTGGTAAAATTACCGGGCAGCTTGAAAAAGACATGCCACTCGACCGGGCAGTCAAAGACATTCAGGAAGCCATTGCGCCAGTGAATATCCCACCTGATTACCAGATCAACATCAGCGGCGAAGAAGCCAAGCGGAAAGAGTCGATGGCCAGTTTAAGCTTTGCGCTGCTTCTGTCAATCGTATTGGTGTATATGGTATTGGCCTCCCAGTTTGAGTCGCTGTTGCATCCATTCACCATTTTACTTACCATTCCGCTGGCTGTGGTTGGTTCCATCCTGGTGTTTTTTGTGCTGGGCAAAACGCTCAACATCATGGCCTTTATTGGGATCATCATGCTGGTGGGTATCGCGGTAAACGACTCCATCATCTTTGTTGACCGGATTCTACAGCTTAGAAATGAAGGAATGGAACGTCTGGAAGCAATTTTGCAGGCCGGACAGCAACGGATTCGCCCGATCATCATGACGAGTTTAACCACGATTCTGGCTTTGTTCCCACTTACGCTTGGACTTGGTGAAAGCGCTTCGCTGCGTTCTCCCATGGCGCTTGCTGTTATCGGGGGGCTGGTGACTTCAACCATATTGACCTTGATTGTTATTCCCTGCATGTACGAAGCCATTGAAGGCATTAAAGACCGGATCAGAAACCATAATTGACGATTTGCTCATTTACGATTTACGATTTGTAAATGGTAAACAGTTAAATAGTAAACAGACCAATGAAATTTATAATCGATAGAAAGACCCTGATCAGCATGTTGTTTATTGGATTGACCCTGCTGGGGTATGTGTCCTATAAGCAGTTGGGCGTGGAGCTGTTGCCCAATGCAGAACTCCCGTTTTTATTTGTTCAGGCTGTTTCAAACCAGGAAGCTGATCCGGAGTACCTCGAAAATCAGGTGGTTGTTCCCATTGAAGGCGCTGTGGGAACACTTGAGGGCATTGAGTCGCTCGAGTCGAACATCACATCACGCATGGGAACCGTTGTTGTTTATTACCAGAAAGGGGTTGATTTCAGTTTCGCCTACCTCAAACTTCAGGAGAAAATCAATGAGATTCAAGGTGACCTGCCCGATGGAATTCAGGTGAGCGTGAACCGCGTGGACCTGTCGCAAATGAGCAGTCAGTTTATGGAGTTGCAGGCGCGGGGAAGTGGGGGTGTTGACCGGATCCGGAATATTGCGGATGAAGACATTGCGCCGGCCCTGGAAAACCTGGATGGCATTGCTGGTGTAAACGTATTCGGCGGACAGGAAAAATCCATTGAAGTGATTTTGAACATGGAGGCTTGCGAAGCCTACAATATCACGCCGGGGCAGGTGCGTTCGCTGCTTTCGCAAAACTCCCAGTCACGTACCTACGTGGGCGCCCTGAAAGAAAAGGAGAAGCATTATTTTGTACACGTCACCGCCGAGTATGACCAGGTGAGCGACCTCGAAAGTCTTGTGGTTGCTGAAGGGCCAATCTTGTTAAAAGATATTGCCAACATCCGTTTTGGGGTGAAGGAAGAAACCAGCTATAGCCGGGTCAACGGACAGGATGCGGTGACCATTCGCCTGATCAATGACTCGCAGGCCAACCAGATTGAGCTGTCGCACAAAACGCAGGAGCTGGTAGCACAGCTGAATGAGAAGCTGGCCCGCAAGGATGTCGAATTGTTTATTCAGAATAATTCGGCTGAAACGATGGAGGAGAACATAGACCAGATTATCAACCTGGCTTTGGTCGGAGGTTTGATGGCTGTGTTTGTGCTGTGGATGTTTCTGAAAAATGTTCGCATTGTTGCGTTTATCGCCTTAGCTATTCCAGTGTCGGTGTTTACCGCTTTCAACCTGTTTTATGCGTATGATATTACCTTAAACAGTCTGACATTGGTGGGCATGGCGCTGGCTATTGGCATGTTGCTCGACAACAGTGTGGTGGTGCTCGAAAATATATACCGACTGGCCGGAAATGGGATGGACCCCGATGCCGCCGTCACCCAGGGAACCACTGAAGTGTGGCGATCAATTATGGCGGCAACACTCACAACGATTACGGTGTTTCTACCTTTTGTCTTTTCAACCAATTTCATGATCGAGATGCTGGGGAAGAATGTTGGCGTTTCCATCATTTCAACCTTGGTTGTATCGCTGGTCGTGGCGCTGCTTTTTGTGCCTATGGCCATTCACTTCATTCTGAAAAGAAAGAGTGGCAAGGCCATTTCGTTTGAAAAAGTGACCACCAACAACCGGATGGTGCAGGTGTATATGTTGTTGCTCAAATCGTGCATGCGCAATCCTGCGGGGACGATTATCGGAGCGGTAGTCATCTTTTTTATCACGGTATTTGGAAGTTTGGCTGTCAGTGTCAGCTCCTTGCAGGAAGTGGAAGAAGATCAGATCCATTTGTATGTGACCATGCCTTCGGGTTCAAGCCTTGAAATGACCGATGAAACGGTGAGCAAAATCGAAGAAAAGCTGGCCGACCTGAAGGAAAAGCAGGATGTGATCAGCACCATTGAGGAAGAAGAAGCCGTTGTGACGGTGAAATTGCTGGAAGATTTCAAGAAGATTGACGGGCGTAGCTTTGCCGAGATCAAATCATCGGTGGGCGAGCTGACAAGAGATATTGGTTCCGCCCAAATCTCTTTCCAGCAAAGCAGCTCCGGTGGTGGTGGTGGTCCCCTTGGTGGCGGGAGCAACACGATGGGCAATTTTCAGCGGCTGTTGGGCATTGGTAGCAACGAAGAGAAAGTGTTACTGAAGGGACAGGATTTTGAAATGATGCAAGTCGTAGCGGAAGACATCCAGTACTTTTTGGAAGAACTGGATTTTATCAACAGAGTCCGGCTCAATGTGTCCGACAACCGGCCGGAAGTGCATATGTTGTTTGATCCTTTGTTGATGACCGAATACAACATCAACATGAACCAGGTGACCAGCGAGCTGAACTCCTTTTCGGGTGAAATATCTACTGGCGTGCAATTTAATCAGGGACTCGACGAATACGAAATCATCATTAAGCAGGGAGAGGAAGATCCACTGGAAGAAGAGCCACCCCGAACCATGGATGATTTAAAGATCTTGCAAGTGAGCGATGCGGAGGGAGGCCTGCATGACCTGCAGAAATTTACACAACTGGTTTATGCCCGGGGCCTGGCTGGCATTAACCGGGTGAACCAGGAAAAGCAAATCGAAATTACCTACAGCTTGATTGATGAAGCGCAGCAGTCGAAGGACTTGCTGGAATCGTACCGCTTTGAGATTGATGAGCTGGTTGCGTCGTACAACTTTCCGGCGGGAGTAGCTGCCGAGGTGATTCATGAAGAGGATGATCTGGGCGAATTCAAATTCCTGATTTTAGCAGCCATCATCTTGATTTTTATGATTCTGGCATCGGTATTTGAATCCTTTGCCACACCTTTTGTTTTGTTGTTTTCCATTCCGCTGGCCGCCATCGGCTCGCTGTTGGCACTCATCCTGACGGGCAACAGTCTGTTCAATGCCAACACCATGATTGGCTTCCTGATCTTGCTGGGCGTGGTGGTCAACAATGGGATTATTCTGATCGACTACAGTAACATCCTGCGAAAGCAGGGCTACCGGCGGCCGCGTGCTTTAATGACTGCGGGCTTGTCGCGTGTGCGGCCAATTCTGATTACCACCATTACCACCATCGTTGCGATGGTGCCACTGGCCATGGGGCAAGCCGAATATGTGAGTGTCATTGGCGCTCCGTTTGCTATCATCGTCATTGGCGGACTTGCATTAAGTACCGTACTGACCCTTATCTTTATTCCGACTTTTTATTCGGGGTTGGAAAGTGCCCTGGAGTGGTTCAATCAGCTAAACTGGAAACTAAAAGTATTTCAGTTACTGGCGATGGCCGGCACCCTGACGCTGATCTATCTTGAAGTGGACGAGCTGACCTGGCAATTGCTTGATGCCGTGTTGGCAGTGGTGCTGATTCCCGGAATCACCTGGTTTGTTCTGAACAGTCTGAAAAAGGCAGGAACCCGACTAATTGCACCCGATGAACGGGTTCATATCGTCATCCAAAACTTGGTGAAGATTTACGATCGTCCGGGACGTTTTTCAAGGGAATGGAACGGCGGACTGAATATCCGGCGGCGGGCAGGAATGGAAAAGGAATTCCGTTCAATCCGGGAGTTCGACCAACTGATCTGGCAATTGCCCTTGCTGGGATTCATGATCTATTTTACCTTTTTCTTTCTGGGATCGGTATTCTGGATCAGCTTCATGATGGTTATGGTTTACCTGTTCCTCAACCAGATTTGGAAGCCATTGGCCATTTACCTGGATCATCGGTACGAGGAATCCAAAAAAGGTATTTTTAAGGCGATTCAGAAATACGTAAAACTATTTTTATTCTGGCTGCTGCCTTTGGTGGAACTATTTATTCTTTGGAAGAAAACCGACTTTATAGGATTCGTCATTGCTTTTGCCGTTTTGTGGTACCTGGCTTTGTTGATTTCAGTAACTGCCAAACGACTGTACGATGAAAAGGTCAACATCGACAGGATTACGGGTCGTTTTGGAAACCTGCGAAGAACGACCCTGCGACTGGTGAAACAAATTCCGGTTATCGGAAAACGCCGGGTGCCCTTTAAAGCGCTGGATGGCGTTTCGCTCGAAATTGGCACCGGCATGTTTGGTTTGCTTGGGCCCAACGGCGCTGGTAAATCAACGATGATGCGGATTATCTGCGGAATTTTTGAACAGAGCTACGGCAAGGTGTGGATCAATGGCATCGACACGCAGGAAAAACGCGAAGAGCTGCAAGGCCTGATTGGTTACCTGCCGCAGGAGTTTGGCACCTATGAAAATATGCCGGCTCAGGAGTTCCTGGATTACCAGGCGATCCTGAAAGGGCTGACGGATGCCAAAGAACGGAAAGAACGGATTGAATATGTTCTGAAGTCGGTGCACATGTGGGAAAAGCGCGACGATAAAATTGGCTCCTTCTCCGGCGGAATGAAACAGCGAATTGGTATTGCGCAGATTCTGCTTCATCTGCCCAAAATATTGGTGGTGGATGAACCAACAGCCGGCTTAGACCCTCGCGAACGAATTCGTTTCCGGAACTTGCTGGTAGAGCTCAGCCGCAACCGGATCGTTATTTTCTCGACCCACATCATCGAAGATATTTCGAGCTCGTGTAACCAGGTGGCGGTTATTAACCGCGGGCGGGTGAAATATCACGGCACACCAATCGACATGGTGAACCTGGCCGACAACCTGGTGTGGCAGTACGACGTGCCAACATCGCAGTTCGATAAAATGCCAAACAAGCAGATGGTGACCCACCACATGCGGGTGGGCGAAAACATCCGGGTGCGTATGCTGAGTCACGAGAAGCCGGCTGAAGAAGCCATTATGGCCAAGCCGGTACTGGAAGATGCTTATTTGTGCCTGATTAAAGATTTGAAATAAAAAGATATGAACACACTCAAACTAAAAAATACGCTGAACCTCGTTGGAAAAATGATCCAGTACAATTTCCGAATTATTTTCGGGGGCCGTTTTATCTGGTTTTTGCTGGCAGCTTTTGCCTTTTATGCCTTTGTGGCCATCATGGCCGTGTGGAATGGAGAGCTGCCCGACGAAGAGTTTGTGTATGATACCCTTCTTTTTCCGGCCATCCTGCTGATCTTTTACCCGATGACCTTTGGAATTCAAAATGATCTGGACGCCGGGATTTTGGAGATCTTGTTCGGCATTCCCGACTACCGGTACAAAGTATGGCTGGTACGGCTGGTGTTGGTGTTTGTGTTGGTTTTTTTGTTGCTGATTGGCTTTGCCGGTATCAGCTACATCTTTCTTACGCCCGTCAATCTCTTCGAAATGACCCGGCAGCTCATGTTCCCGGTATTCTTTTTGGGCGGCATGGCCTTCATGTTTTCCACCGTTATTAAGAATGGAAACGGAACGGCGGTAGTCATGGTCATCCTGGGTGTTTTGCTGCTCATTATCAGTGAGGCTGTTGAACGAACCATGTGGAATATTTTTATGAATCCTTTCAATCCACCACGCAACATGAATGAGATGATTTGGGAAGGCATCGCCCTGAAAAACCGGGTGTTCCTTGTGGCTGGCACGTTGGTGTTTATCCTTTACGGACTGTTCAACCTGCAAAAACGGGAGCGGTTTATCTAGCTGCAAGTAAGTTTTCAGTCACAGTCGCAGTCACAGTTTCCAGTTTCGTCCGATCTAGCATCTAGTATCTAACATCTAGCCGATCTCCTGCCCCAGGTGCTTTTTGATTTGCTGTTCAATCTCCAGTGTGAGTTCTTTCACGTCGCGGCCCGCCGGATCGATGGGAGGTAAAACGGTGTAGGTTAACGGCGTTCCAAAAGTCATTGGATAGTAGCCATTCTTCATCAGCTGGCTGTTGCCGTCAATGACAAAAGGAATAATTAATGATGAGGGGGCGGCACGCAACAAGGAAGCAATTCCGGCAGGTTGAAAATGGCCCACCTGCCCCGTTTTGCTGCGCGTTCCTTCGGGGAAGATGCTGGCGCTGTAATTTTCTTTTTCGATGTGTTTTCCCAGCTTGGTAATTTCAACAATCGACTGCCGCCCATTTTTGCGGTCAATCAGGGCAGAGCCGCCGTGCCGGAGGTTATACGAAATACTGGGGATTCCCTTGCCCAGTTCTTTCTTCGACACAAACTTGGGATGATGTTTCCGAAAACCCCAAACGATGGGTGGAATATCCAGCGTATTCTGATGATTGGATACGATAATAAAAGGGCGCCCTTCAGGAAGCAGTTCAAAACCCCGGAAACGAATTCGGCAACCCATGATCGACAAACTGTAGATCAACAGAAAGTTGAGCACATCAACCGACTTTTTCCGCAGATGATAACCACCTAGCCGCAGGCAAATCATCTGAGTAGGGTGAAACACCAGCAGCAACAAGCCAAAAACCAACCAGTAAACGGGTGTCAGCAGATATCCAAGCACGTTCTTCATTACAAAATAAATTGACTTTGATGCCACAAAAGAACAAAAAATATGGGAAACATACATCTGCTTGCAGGCATACTTCTGGATAAGCCACGAATGCACGAATGAAGATGGTTAGAGAACCCGGTAAGTTGTACGAACCGCAGCAACAGCAGCGTCATTCCAACTTGATTCGGAATCTGTTGGCGGGTTGTGCCGATTCGGGGCCACGGTTCCCGAACCGCGGATTAAAACCGCATGCAATTCGGCGGAAAAGTATTCGGAAAGGGATTGGTTGGCCCGTTAACAAACCTTTAAAGCTCCACTCTTGGCCGGGGAAGCTTTTAACAAACCTTTAAAGCTCGGCTTCTCGCCGAGGAAGCTTTCAACAAACCTTCAAAGCTCGACTTCTCGCCGGGGAAGCTTTCAACAAATCTTCATGCATCGCTTCTTTGCGGGGGAAGCGTTCAACAAATCTTTAAAGCTCGACTTCTCGCTGGGGAGGCTTTCAACATTTATTAACGCCTTCATTTCTTTGGAAGGCCGTTAATAAACGTTCACGGCTATTATCCATCATTCACTTCACTTTTTTTACCTCTTAAGTAGTGCGAATAATTTAGTGTCATGTTTCGAGTCTTTAATAATCTGTGATAAAAGCGAAATCGAAAATATCAAATAGGTCCGTGGACTTAGTACTAAGAGGATAAAATATTAATTCTAAATTTAGCAGCAGTTTATCTGAACAATGGATAAAATACCAGAACGTTAGTGATCGTGCGCGAGCGAGAGAACAATGAGGTAATGAAGGCGAATTTAAATTTTACAATAAGATGTTAGAGATATGGACGGAAAATATACTTGTTACTGCGGTCTTTACTGTGGAAATTGTGCGGTCAAGGTGAAAGTTGAACCTGCGTCGAAAGTTTTGTATGAGGAAATGAAGAAGTTAGGATTTGAAGAGATTATGTCGTTCTTTCCTGATGGCGAAAAATTTTGGTCGTTTTTAAAAGGTATGTCTGTTGAAGGAGTATGTATCTCGTGTAAGGCAGGAAGTGGAAATCCAGCCTGCAGCGTCAGACTTTGTGCAAAAGAAAAAAATGTTGAAATGTGCGCATTGTGCGAAAGTTATCCTTGCGAGCATTTTGCGGAATTACTTGAAGGCTACCCTATGCTTAAACATGACAATTCTATTTTGCGTGAGAAAGGTTGGGAATCGTGGGAAAAACTTCAAGACGAACGCCAAGCAAGAGGGTTTGCATTTACTTATGAATAATCTAACAGTTTTACACCTTAGGATGTAATCCAGACAAAATGGAGGAGAGAGGACAGCGTGACGAGGAGTTAGTTGGTTGTCGTTTATAACGACAATACAAGGATGTATTGCTATAAAAACCCATAAAATGAGAAAAAACACATTGATGATTGCCGTTCTGGTTATTTCATTGATTGGATTATCGGCCGGATGCTATTTTAAATTCGTTAAAACCTATCTTAAGGATATTCAAACCAATACAATAAATGGTGAAGGAGAATCAGCTCAACGGAATCTGACCTTAAGCGAAAATATCAATTTTCTCGAAGAGCTTGACCAAACAATTTCGTCGCAAGGAATCGATCATAAAGAAAATGCCACTGCATTGAGCGGGTTGAAGAAGATCAATTCCCTGGCGGTTTCAAGTATGATTGTATCAATTCTCTTCATGCTCTGGGCGATTATGGGGTTAACAAATTCGAAAAGACGAATAAGAAGTGAATTATAAAGATGATTTGCAGCACCCATCCCCGTCATTCACTTAAATCTGTTCCCAACCCTGGCGGTAGTTGTGCCGGATCCATTCGTCGGCCATTTGCCTGGCAGGCAGGGTAACAAAGTCTTTGTTGAAACGTGGATCGCCGTTGACCACTTCAAACTCATCTTTGGCTAAAACCCGCAGTTGGTCGTTTTGCCCAATGTTGGTAAAGCGCATGTTGGGGCCGTCCCACAATAATTTTCGTTGCAGGCTTTGCAGCCTGACAGCCAACACACCCATCACCACCATTTCGTTCAACGGGCCCGAATAATCAAAGTCGGACGAAGGTTTCACCCGGTTTTGCGGTGTTTCCTTGCAGGCCCTGATCCAGTCTTGTTCGTGTCCGCCTTCCATGGCATTGGGAATACGCCGGATAGTTTTGTCCGGTTCTTCAAAATGAGCCATTTCGGGGGTTGGCAGTAAGGTTGGGTTGGCAGAGGAAGAACCACACATGATTTTTCCTTTGGTGCCGTAAAAAATACATCCGCCACTTTCGTTGCCCATCGGTTCTCCTTCCAGCAGTTCGTCGGGTCGCGGGGGCATCAGTCCGCCATCGTACCAGGTAACGGTTACCGGAGGCATGGCTACCTTGGGCAGGTTGTCGCGTACCGGAAATTCATAAACCACCATTTCGGCGTTGGGGCACGATTCGGTGTTGGCTGGCGTTGAGCTTCCCTGAACGGAACTGGGATATTCGAGCTTCAGCGCTTTAAATACCGGGTCGAGAATATGGCAGGCCATGTCGCCCAGGGCGCCAGTGCCAAAGTCCCACCACCCGCGCCAGTTCCAGGGGGTATAGATTTCGTTGTAGGGGCGGTAGGCTGCCGGTCCTAAAAATAAATTCCAGTCCAGCGTTCTGGGAATGCGCATTTCCTTTGCCGGGCGTTCCAGTCCTTGCGGCCAAATGGGGCGGTTGGTCCAGGCATCTACCCTGGTGATGTCGCCAATTTTTCCGGCCCAGATCCATTCACAAATCTGGCGGATGCCTTCATTCGAATTTCCCTGGTTGCCCATTTGAGTCGCCACGCCATACCGGCGGGCAGCCTCCGTGAGCACCCGGCTTTCGTATACCGAGTGGGTTAGCGGTTTCTGAACGTACACATGAATGCTTTTGCGCATGGCAATCAAAGCGGGCAGGGCATGCGAATGATCAGGGGTGGCAATCATGACCGCATCAATGTCGCTTTGCTTGTCGAACATCTCCCGGTAGTCTTTGTATTGGGGAGCTGTTGGCCACTCGCGGAAGGAGTTGCGGTTGGCATATTTCCAGTCCACATCGCACAGGGCCACGATGTTTTCGGTCTCCATATTCTTCAGGTTGCGGTAGCCCATGCCACCCACGCCAATGCCGGCAATGTTGAGTTTGTCGCTGGGTGCTTTGTGTCCAAGTCCCGCGATAACCGTGCTGGGAAGGATGCTTAGTCCGGTGGCTACACTTGCGGTTGATCCAAGAAAATGGCGTCTGCTGATTGGTGTTTGCTTAGATGTCATGGTATAAGGTTCTATTTTAAAAACAGTGCGAAGCAATGTAGTAAGAATTGATACAAAATAAAACGGGGCAAGAAAAAAATCTTACCCCGCTTGTATTATTATTCATCCGATGGATGAAACATCCTTTATGCCGGCATGTCAGGCAAGCTCCATGGTGCACGGTAGGTGTGCTTGATCAGTTCAGCCGCAAATTCTTTGGCAGGAACAGGATCAGTCCATGTTTTTTTGAAGGTTGGGTGACCATCGTGGATGGCAAAACCGTCTTTGATAACTGTTTTGATCTCCTCGGTGTCATTCAGGTTGGTAAACTGCATGTTTGTTCCATCCCATTCCAACTCTTTGTTCAAGCTTTGCAAGCGAACGGCCAACACACCCATCACAACCATTTCGTTGAATGGTCCGGCTTCGCTGAAGTCCGATGCGGTAGGAATGCGGTTTTCAGGCGATTCCTTACATGCACGTACCCAATCCATTTCGTGGCTAGTTTCTACACGACGACGGAATTTAGGCGCGTTAGGTTCGCGACCTGACAACAGCCATGGGTTCACTCCGTAGCAACCACAGATCAGTTTGTCTTTGGTTCCGTGGAAAATAACACCGCCACCTTGGTCGTTCGGGTTTTTACCGGCTGGCCATCCTTCAGGAAGCATCGGTTTAATACCACCGTCATACCAGTTTACTTCAACTTCAGGAAGTTTAATTTTCATTTTCTTTTTGGCTTTCCTTTCAGGGAAAGTCAGATTCACCGATTGTGCTGTTGGGGCACAGTCTTGCAGCAACAAGGTTGAGTTACCCTGTGCTTTTGTTGGGTAGCCTAATTCAAGACCAACAAATACGGGGTGCAAAATGTGACAAGCCATGTCGCCAAGCGCACCTGTACCGTAATCCCACCAGCCACGCCAGTTCCATGGGTGATAAATCTCGTTGTACGGACGCATTTGAGCTGGTCCGACGAACAGATCCCAATCCAAACCATCAGGAACCCACTGTCCGTTTTCAGGCGTGTTCAATCCCTGGGGCCAGATCGGACGGTCAGTGAATGCTTCCACTTTGGTGATTTCACCAATTTCGCCGTTAGCGATCCATTCGGTCGTGAGGTTAACACCTTCGCCCGATGAACCTTGGTTACCCATTGATGTGGCTACTTTGTACTTGTCGGCCAGTTTGGTCAGCAAGCGCGATTCGTAAACCGAGTGCGTCAATGGTTTTTGTACATAGACGTGTTTGCCCATGGTAATGGCATGAGCGGCTGTAAGGGCGTGGGTATGGTCGGCAGTTGCAATCACAACAGCGTCGAAATCGTTGCCCATTTCATCATACATTTTACGCCAGTCTTTGTACTTTTTGGCTTTTGGAAAACGGTCGAAAACACCATTGTCGCCTGTGTAACCCCAGTCTACATCGCAAAGGCCGATGATATTTTCCGATTCCAGGTTCTTTAAGTTAGCAAACCCCATACCGCCGACACCAACACCAACGATATTCAGTTTATCACTAGGGGCTTTATGCCCAAGACCTGCAATTACATTGCTCGGAAGAATGGTAATTCCGGCTGCCGCTGTTACGGCAGTACCCAGAAAAGCCCTTCTCGAAACATGCTTTGATTCTTTTGAAAGCTTCTTCATAGTCTATTATTTCAAATTGATTCAGGTAAAAAAACGTGTTTTAGGAAGCCTGAAAGCTTCGAAAAAACAGTTAAAGATATAATTCTTCGGGCTTTTGCCCAAACATTTTAATCTATGAATGAAATGGCCAACGTGGATTTTTGTTTTTTCGGGTGAAAGGCTTGCCAGAGCGTGGATTGATAACTATTGGATTTTGACAGTTTTGTGAATAGTTTTTTTCTATTCCAAATAAAAAAAATCAATTTGATTGGTCCGTTGACTGACTCTATATTTGCAGCATAAATTTTTAAACAAACAACTAAAAACAAAAAATCATGTTAACAATAGGACAAAAATTCCCTGAGTTTAAAAAGACTGCTGTCGTTTCGCTTGAATTAGGTAAAGAATTTAAAACCATTACCAGCGACGAACTGAAAGGCAAGTGGAGTGTGATCTTTTGGTGGCCAAAGGACTTCACCTTTGTGTGCCCAACTGAAATTACCGGATTTAACGATCATTACGAGTCATTTAAAAATTTAGATGCTAACCTGATTGGTGCTTCAACCGATTCGGAGTTTGTTCACCTGGCTTGGAGAAATGACCATCCGGGATTGAGACAACTGAAATTTCCCATGTTGGCCGATACTTCCAAGTCGTTGGCTGAAGATTTGGGAATTTTGGAAGCTGGTGAAAAGATCGCCTACCGCGCCACTTTTATTCTTGATGGAGAAGGAGTGATCCGTTGGGTAAGTGTAAACGACCTGGCTATTGGACGTAACGTGCCTGAAGTGTTGCGCGTACTGGAAGCATTGAAAACCGGCAAACTGACTCCTTGTGACTGGGAGCCGGGCCAAGCAACCTTGGCTTAAAAAGATACGCCATAACAAGTTTAAGATAGATCAGATTAGTAAATCGAAAAAAGGATGTCGCAAGGCATCCTTTTTTACGTTCTGAAAAGTTTGAATTGGGATTAATGGATGCCCTGCCTTTCAGGAAACCGGCAGTTTCTTCCAAACCGCTACGAACAAGAGAATCCATCCGGTAATAAAGCTCAAGCCACCAAGTGGGGTAATGGCACCCACCCATTTGATTCCGGTAATGGACAGCACATAAAGACTTCCGGAGAAAATTACAATGCCGGCGGTCAGGCAAACAGCCGACCAACTGATTAAAGACGATGGCATTTGGATGGACAGTACGCCAATCATCAATAGGCCCAGCGCATGATAAAAATGGTATTCCACCCCGGTTTTGTATACTTGCATCAGGTCATCACTTAGCTTTGCCTTCAGGCCGTGTGCTCCAAAAGCGCCTAAGATAACTGCCAGTGCGAGTAGGGCCGAAGCCGTCAATAGTATGGTTTTGCTCATTGGTATGGTTTTAAAATGATTGATGTAAAAATAACACGCCCACCTCAGTTTTGTTAACACAAACTACCTGTCATTTCTGAAATCGCATGGGAAAAGTCCGATTGGATCAACCTTTCAACAAAATGAACCGGAGCATGTTGTTTTAGTTGGTTGACTGATTCAGTCATTAACGAAATGGTGACTGTTTTAGCATGAACTTCATACAGAAAAAGTGAAAAGCATGAGAAGAAAATTTGATCTGTTGGTGTGGAAATACCTGGTGCCGGTGCTCCGGCAAAGTTCGTTTCAGTATAGAATTGTTCAATTGATGGCGATGGCCTATGTCTGGTGTTTTGCTTTGCCGCGACGTTTTTTGCAACATTATTTCGAGGGAAATGGCTCGCCGATCTGGATTGATGGATATGAACTGATTCGTGATAATCCGCATTTGTTGGCGCTGATCCGCGACGAAGCCGGGCAAAAGCACCAAGGGCGTATCCAGCTGTCGCAGGCGGCGCTTTCCGATCCCAAGTGGAAATATTCAGTTGGTTCTTCTGTTTTGCATTTTAAAAGGCAAGCAGCTGGGCTGGAACTAAGGCTGGAGAGTCAGTATCATTATCAGAACGACACTTCGCGGCTGACCAGGCACCTGCATCGTTGGCTGTCGGGTCATAAAAGCGTGAAGGCTTTTTCGGTTTACAGCCAGCCTTTCCTCGTCGGCCATAAACAAATGGATGTGCCTTATGTGTGGGCTGAAATTAACACTTCAGCTCCTTTCGTGTTTTATCTTTTGGTTTGAAACGGTTGGCTCGGCGACATTCCGTTCACCGTTTCATTTTGTAGAAAAGCCTTCCGGTGGTCAGTAGCCCGGCAAAGACAAACACCGCAAAAACCAGGCTGCTTAAAGCCAGTTGCATTCCGCCCGAAACAATATGACCGCTCGTGCAGCCACCAGCCATCCGCGCGCCAAACACCATAATGAAACCGCCGGTCAGTGCCCAGACAATCCGGCTACCAGCTGAGGTGCCTTTGTATTTTTTCCAGTTCTCGTGAATTAAGATTAGTTTAAAATCCTTGCGCAGCAGCGAAAGAACAAGGCCCGAAATGAGCGCTCCGGCCAGGAAAATCAATTCCCAGCTTCCGGGTCCTTTGATGTTTTCGAAATAGGCGTTGGCGGTTGTTCCTGTCAGCATATCGGCCAGATAAGGGTAGGTGGTTGAGGCACCAATGGGCCGGTCAAAAGTGATCTCCGAGAATACGATGGTGTTCAGCACAGCCAAAGCAATGCCCGCGAGAATCCACTTTTTGTTACTTGTTTTCTCCAGTTTGTGAACACCAAAGGCCGCAGCAATAAAGGCTGCTCCCAAAACAAACAGTAACAGGTAAAAGATCAGCGGTTGATGACCAACCAGAGAGAACAGGGAAATCGAGCCCAGGTTTGGCCCTAACATTGGCTGAATGGATGGCACGACCAAGGTGTAAAATAGTCCGCCAAGCAAACCACCGATAATTCCCGTTAAGGCATCGAGTGATCCTTCGCCCAGCGAAACAGCCAAGGTACCCGGGCAATAACCCAAAATAGCCATTCCAATGCCAAAGATTAATCCGCCCAGCATCACGCCACCCAGTAAAAATGGCTTCACATGGTAGGTTGCCAGTCCAAGCCCAATTTCAAGATTTACCAGAATGATGCCGACTCCAATGGCCATTGCAATGGCTTTGGCGACGGTTAAATTTTCGAGCGTGGCCATGCCACTGATTACGTTGTATTTATTGAGGCTGGCATATTGCAGAGATGCGCCAAACAGAAATCCAAGAATGAGAATTAAGATAGTCATAATCGAAAAAAGTGAGTTGGTTTCAGGAGGGCCAATATAGGATTTTTTGAAGATTGGGTAAGTGATTGATGTCACATAAAAAAGGACTGAAGCCGATCGTTTTTTTAGTTGCCTTCCGTACCAAATTCCCGCTCTTTCTTATCTTTGCCGCATGAAGTCAGACCGGTTTAAAGGATACCTTTTTGCTGCCATCGCCACGATTGCTTTTTCCAACATTTATATTTTCAGCAAGGCAGCATTAAACGAAGTGCACCTGGCGCAGTTTGGCGTTTACTGGTTTTTCATTGCGCTGGTGTTGAGTGTGGCCTGGCTTTTCAAAACAGGAAGCCATCGGGCTATTGCGCACTTGTCGAAACGACAGTGGCGAATTTTGGGCTTGCTGGGTATTCTGGAAATCCTGACCACAACCAGCTTTTTTCTGTCCGTCCAGATCATTCCCGATCCGGCTGTCACCTCGTTTATTGGCAACCTGTTCCCGGTCATCCTGACAGGCATGGGCATTGTGTTTTTACACGAGCGTTTTACCTGGCTCGAATCATTTGGCGCAGGATTGGCACTGATTGGTGCATTTATAATCAGTTACCAGGGAGGCACCACCTTGTCTGATCTGTTTATCCCGGGAACCGGCATCGTTCTGATCAACGCGATCTTTGCGGCTACGGCCTCGCTGGTGGTCAAAATGAATGTCAAAACGATCACTCCCGAATTGCTGATCACCAACCGGGTGGCTTGGTTGTTTGTGTTTTCCCTGATCATGTTTTTTATTTACGGACAGTCGTTTGTAATACCGACGCGGGCTTTGATCAACATTGCCGTAGGTGCAACGCTGGGGCCTTTCCTGGCCATCCTTGCCATTTATTACTCGTTTCGCTACATCGAAGTGTCCAAGTCTTCGATTGTCCAAAGTCTGAAAGGCGTTTTTGTTTTGCTCGGAAGTTACCTTTACTTTCAAACCTTGCCATTGCCTCACCAACTGATTGGAGGAGGCATAACTATTATTGGGGTGTTGATCATCTCAGTAAGCAAATCGCGTCTGGGGCAAAAAAGCCGACCTTGAGGCACCTTTCTTCAACCCTTCCATCCATCTATCCTTCCTTCACTCACGACACCTCCGGAAGCTTCCATGGTACACGGTATTCCGGAACGACGTACGCGTTAGCTGCCTCGCTGTTGCTAAACCGGCCTTGTTGGTCATCCCAGTGCAGGAGTCCTGCACCTGAGCGAATGGCAATGTTGGCGCTGTGTGCTGCTACGGCGACTGCTCGGCCGATTTCCGGCGTGCAAACCGGTTGTTCGCGGCTGCGAATACACTGTACAAAATTCTGTACATGCCCGGCATGGTTCTCTCCCTGTACTTGCTTTTCCATCGGCTTGGTTTTGCCGGCTTTTTTATCGTTGTCCCACTCCGGCAACAGTTTGAAGCCGCTGCGATCGGCAACGATGGTTCCCAGATCGCCTACAAACGCCAGCCCATAGTTTTGGTTCCACGGCCCGTTTTGGGTGCCGGCGGTGTGTTCCCAGGTGACTGTATAGTCGTCATCAAACTGAAAAATAACCGACATGGTGTCAAACGTTTCGTGGTTGTGGTCGAAAAACGACAAGTTGCCGCCCGAGGCCATGATGCTTTTGGGTGGTGTGCTGATGTCTTTCGCCCAAAAAGCCATGTCAATCAGGTGGACACCCCAATCGGTAACCAGTCCGCCGCCATAGTCCCAAAACATGCGCCAGCTGCCATGAAAGCGGGTGGGGTTGAACGAACGCTTTTTGGCGGGTCCCAGCCACATGTCGAAATCAACACCTGCCGGAACAGCTGTGTCAGGCTTTTTCAGCTGACCAATGCCGTAGTTAAAATTGCCCCAGATGTTTGTTTTCCGAAGCTTGCCAATCCGTCCTTCTTTGATCAACTGGTTGATTTGGTTCCAATGTTGTCCGCTGCGTTGTTGTTGCCCCACCTGAACAAACTGTTTGTTGTAGCGTTTGGCCGCTTTCACCATCAGGTTACATTCTTCAATGCTGTTGGCCATAGGTTTTTCCACATACACATCCTTGCCGGCCTGGAGGGCATAAATGGTTGGCAGGCAGTGCCAGTGGTCCGGTGTTCCCACAATTACGGCATCAATGTCTTTATTCTCGAGCACTTTGCGGAAGTCGCCATACAATTTGGGTTGTTGTCCGAAATCGCGCGAAACGATGCCGGCCTTTTCTTCCAGTACATTTTTGTCAATGTCGCACAGGGCAACACAGTTTACTCCCGGCAAATTCAGGTGGTGTTGTAAAATGCCGAAGCCCATGTTGCGGCAGCCAATCAGGGCTACGTTCACCTGGTCGGAGGGAGCGACGGCTCCGCTCAGATAGTTTGAAAATGTGGGAATGGATGCTGCGCCAAGTGCTACGGCGCTTGTTTTTTTAATGAAGGTTCGTCTGCTGGTAGGCATGCTGATGGTGTTTAGAGGTTTCGTTTGATTTACATATTGATGCGTTCATGTTTTTCCCGCCGGAAGGTTTCAATTTCTTCTTTCGAAACCGGCTGGGTTCCACCAAGGGTTGTGGCTACCATGGCGCCTGTAGCATTGCCGAATTTCAAGGCCTCCTCCAGGGGCTTTCCTTGCAACAACTGGTGAATAAAACCAGCAGAGCAGGCATCGCCCGCGCCAACGGTGTCGGCAAGTGTTATCCGGTAGCCCGGGTCGTAATGGTATTCGCCGGCGTTGGACAGCACAAAAGCGCCTTTTTCACCAAGCGTTCCCAATACCATTTGCAGGTGGTAGTTTAAAATCAGTTCGCCAGCCATGCCTTTTAGGGTGTCCGATTCGAGCTTAAGTAGTTCTTTCAGGCTGATCAGTTCCTCGTCATTAATTTTCAGAATGTTGGTCAACTGAAGGCTTTCGTCGATAATTTCAGGCGTGTAGCAATTCTTTCGCAGGTTGATGTCATAAAAAAGGGTAGCATCCTTTGCTGCATGCAAAAATTGGCGGACTGAGTCTCTGGCTTTTCCGGTTCGCTGAATGAGGGTGCCAAAACAGACACAATCGACATGGTGAGCCAGCTCCAGTGCGGCTGGGCTAGCTTCCAGATTGTCATAAGCCACTTGCTCGTGGATGGTGTAGTCCGGAATGCCCTGTTTGTTGAGCCTGACGTGAACGGTTCCGGTTGGGTAAGCTGGGTCAATCTGAATATTTCTCTCGGAGAGTTCCAGCTGGAGAACTTGTTCGAGTGCTTCGTCACCCAAATCGTCGTCACCAACCCGGGTGACTAACTGTCCGAGGTCGCCAAAGGAATTGATGCGGTAAATGAAGTTGGCGGGAGCACCTCCAAGAACTTTACCACTGGGTAGCAAGTCCCATAGCAATTCGCCAACAGCAGCAACTATTTTTCTCATCTGATTCGATTTAGTTTGCTTTGGTGATCCAAATGTAAAGAGAATTATTGAGAACAGCTGACCAAAAAACCTGATGTACAACAAGCTTTCAATATAAAAATCGGTAATTTCGGGGATGAATTATTTGGCGCATCTCTATCTTTCGGGCGAGAATGAATCGGTTTTGGTCGGCAATTTCATAGGCGACTATGTGAAGGGCAATCAATATCAGCAATATCCTCTGGCCGTGCAATCCGGCGTTTTGCTTCATCGGCAAATCGATTGGTTTACCGATCGCCATCCCTTGGTGAAAGATTGTGCCAGTCGTTTCAAAACCAATTATGGCCGCTACTCAGGCATTGTGACTGATGTGATTTTCGACCATTTTCTGGCGGTTGGCTGGCGGCAATATTCCATTTACCCCTTGCGCCAGTTTTCAAAACAGGTACATGCTATTTTGCTTTCCAACTTTACCTTGCTTCCGCTGCGCGTAAAGTTGTTTCTGCCGTTCCTGATTCAGCACAAACGGCTGGAATCTTATGCCGGGCTGGAAGGAATCTGGCAATCGCTGGCTATTATGGGCCGGCGCACCAGCCTGCCCGAAGAAGCCGACTTCGCGTTGGAGGTGCTGAAGCAGGATTACGAGCTGATCAAGCTGGAATTTGAAGTTTTCTTTGCCGACTTAGTCGATTTTGTGGAGAGCAACTTCGAAGTGGAAATAAGAAAAGCGTAGGTTGTTTTGAGTTTGTAACTCATCCCGCTCAATTCCCGGTGTTTCCTTCCCTCTTTTTTCAAAGCCAAACCCTCGTAGGCCGCCGAAACCCCAGCGATCGGAGCGTCATCCTGAACTCGCTTCAGGATCTGCCAGCGGGTCTGAAGATTTTTGCTCATCCTGCACGGATGGCATAAATTCCATACGGAAGAGCCACTTGACCACACGGAAATGCCATCGAACGACACGGATTTGAAAAATTCCGCACGGAAATGGAAAAAACCAGACGGAAATGCCATTTAACCTGGTCAAATACCATTTCCGTCCGGTTTGGAGCATTTCCGTCTCGTTTTTAGCGTTTCCGTCTGGTTTGGAGCATTTCCGCCAGGTTATCCCTTAGTGCAGGCCCGATTCGAGTGAAACAGACTATTAAGCAACCGCATAAAACCAGAATGAAAAGAAACCGAATGGTTAAATCGAACCAAGGGAGAGAAGAATATAAAACCGGTACCAGATGATAGGTAGATATCAACCTCTTTATCATTCCTGCTAAAGTCCGCTCATTATTCATCCGGCAGTTTCCCGAATTTGCAAAATAGAAGCCATCCTTACTTAAAAATCGATAACTTTCGGATTCGTTACAAAAAAATAAAATTGATGGATTACCGGGATGAAGTTTTTTTAGCCGTTGCCGAAAACCTGAGTTTTTCTAAAGCTGCCGAAGCTTTGTTTATCAGCCAGCCTGCCGTTACCAAGCATATTAAAGAGCTGGAAAGCAAAATGAACAGTGCACTGTTTGAACGAAAAGGCAACAAAGTTTACCTGACCAAAGCCGGCAAACTTGCTTATCTTCACCTGAAACAGATTAAACAACAATACCACGAACTGGAGTTTGAGCTGGGACGCCTGAACGACGACTACAAAGGATCGCTGCGAATTGGCGCCAGTTCCACCATTTCTCAATACCTGATTCCTGCCGTGCTGGCTGATTTTCACCGGCGCTTTCCTCAAATAAAACTCGACCTGTATAATGGTAATTCAGTTGAGATGGAACAAAAACTTTTACAAAACGAAATCGATTTGGCGCTGGTTGAAAATGATTCATCGCAAGCAAATATTCGTTATCACGATTTTATGGACGATGAAATTGTGGTTGTTGCCGGAACCAACAGCGCTTATGGCAAGCGAAAAAACCTGACGCTCGTCGATCTGCAACAAATTCCGATCGTATTGCGCGAACGAGGTTCGGGTACACTCGAAGTTATTCAACATGCACTTAGTAAATTTAAAATTTCGCTCGAAAAGCTGAATATTCTTATCCACCTTGGGAGTACCGAAGCCATTAAAAACTTCCTTGTCAATTTTGAAGGCATTGCGTTTGTTTCGGAGAAAGCCATCGAAAAAGAACTGCAACTGAAAAGCATTGTTCGTTTGAATGTTAAAGAGTTGGCTATTCTTCGAAGGTTCCGTGTTGCGATTCGGCAGGGGCCTGAAAATAGCACCCAACAGTTGTTTCGCAATTTCTTGTTGCAGTATCCGTTTTAGTTTAGCTGAAGTTCAAAGCCATAACGATATAATTGATAGTTATACGTTATAAGAAATAGGTATTTGATTTGATTATATTGAAATCAGATCTTTGTAACCTGTTAACCAATCAATACAGGTTATGAAATACCTTATGAAACACATTCAGTTGATTTATAGTTTGGCAATTGTTGCCTGCTTCCTTCCGTTTGTATCTCCGGCAATGGCTTTAATAGCCGGCCTTGTTCTATCATTATCCGGGCTACGTCATCCTGATATGCACCAGCACACTGCCCGAATATTGCAAGCCTCCATCGTATTGATGGGCTTTGGTATGAACCTCACTCAAGCCATTCGTGCCAGCCAAACCGGAATATTGCTGACAGCCTGCTCCGTGGTTTTCACCATCGTTGTCGGACTATTGCTGGGCAAGTTGTTGAAGGTTGAAAAAAACACCAGCTGGCTGATTGCTTCCGGAACAGCTATTTGCGGCGGAAGTGCCATTGCTGCTATTGCCCCGGTTCTTCATGCTAAAAACCATCAGATCTCTTTTTCGCTCGTCGTTATTTTTATTCTGAATGCGATTGCCCTGATGATTTTTCCGATTATTGGTCACTATTTTCATCTCAGCCAGGAAACTTTTGGTTTTTGGTCGGCCATTGCCATTCACGACACCAGTTCGGTTGTTGGAGCCGGAGCCTCGTACGGACCCAAAGCGTTGGAAATTGCAACGGCTGTTAAGCTAACCCGTGCATTGTGGATTATTCCATTATCTATCGCCATCGCTTTGTTCAACAAAGACAACAAAAAAGGGAAGCTGACAATTCCGTGGTTTATTGCTTTGTTTGTAGTGGCAATATTGGTGGCTCACTTCATTCCCAACTGGCAAACTACATTTACTCACCTGAGCTGGCTGGGCAAACGGGGTATGGTGGTTGCACTGTTGCTAATTGGCTCCAATATTTCGATTGCCGAAGCTAAACAGGCCGGAACGCGCAGCTTTCTTCTCGGCATCATGCTTTGGTTGTTTATTGGTATACTGTCGTTAATCGTGCTGCATGCGCATTTACTGGGCACCTGATCTTTGTTTCTGCACCAGCTACCTCTTAACCCGAACAACCACCGATCGTAAAACATGCTCTATACTTAGCCTTCTAAAGTTCTATTTATGAGAATAATTTACACATCAAATGGAATCCTTTGGGAGCATGCTCAATTTCTATAAACATACAAACCCTCTGGGTATGTCAAACCGCTGCTACCGCACGAATCCTTTCGTGTGGTGTTTAAGAAGCCAGCGATAGCATCACTAACCCCCGGATTCATCCGGGGGAGAGGAATTTAGCTCGGTTATTGATCCGATGACTTCGCGTCATCGGATCAATAGGCACCTCGGTCGGTTCTTTCTCAGCGGGTGACTCGAAGTCACCCGCTGAGTAGCGTAATAGCGGCATTGTAAATCGGCCAGTAGCTTGCCAGTGAGGGCTTCACTTCGGGGCCAGCCCGGCTACTGACGGGTGAAGCCCTCACTGAACCATCATTATCCCAAATGACAATGTTCAAATGATGCTTTAGTGGCTCAGTTTCTCAGCCCTACTGGCATCTAAACGCAAGAAAATAAAGAGCAAAATGGTGAACGACCAGAGCGATGATCCACCATAGCTGAAGAAGGGTAGGGGAATGCCAATGACTGGTGCCAGTCCAATTGTCATTCCGACGTTGATGGCCAGGTGAAAGAAAATGATGCAGGCCACGCTATAGCCATACACCCGGCTAAAGGTGGAGCGTTGGCGCTCGGCCAGGTAAAGGAGTCGGAGCAACAAAAACAGGAACAGGCCAATCACAGTGGTGGTGCCTATAAACCCCCACTCTTCGCCTACGGTGCAGAAAATGAAGTCGGTGCTTTGTTCGGGCACAAAGTCGAATTTGGTTTGGGTGCCATTCAAAAAGCCTTTACCGGAAAAGCCTCCGGAACCAATGGCTATTTTGGATTGGTTGACGTTGTAGCCCACGCCCAGCGGATCGGATTCGATGCCCAGCAATTCGTTGATCCGGCTTTGCTGGTGTGGTTGTAGCACATTGTTGACGACATAGTCGACCGAGAATGTTAAAAATACCAGCCCAAGATAAAGCCCTAAAAGGATCAGCAGGTTATGAACTCCTTTTCGAAGGGAATAGATGGCAAAGATGACGGAGGACAAAATAGTTGCCGCCAGCACAAGCTTTACATCCGAAAGTTCAATTTCGAGAATATGTCCGCCAAAGAGGAAAAGCGCTGACAAGGTGCCGTAAATAGCGAGTGCTTTGATCGTTTCAGATAATCTTTGCTGCATGATGTAATGGAAAATAAGCGCTCCTGTAGTTAAGGTGAAAATAGTGTGCAGGGGCGATAAAACCAGTGTCAGAATGAAAATCAACGCTACAATGAAAACCAGAAAAAGCACAAAGCCTGACAAGCCTTCGCGGAACAGAACCAAGATAAAGACGCCGATCACCAAGGCTGATCCAGTGTCGTTTTGCATGAAAATGAGCATCAAGGGGAGCGCCAGGATGGCTCCAATGATCAGCAAGGATTTAAACCGGTGCATTTTAAAGTTGTACGAACTTAAATACTTAGCCAAGGCCAGGGCCGTTGTAAATTTAACAAACTCGGCTGGCTGAATGGCAATGCCGCCAACTTGAAACCACGATGTGGAACCTTTGACTTGGGTACCAAAAAGGAGTACGGCAATCAGCAGCAGGATGGTAATGGCGTAAAAACCGTAGGCCGAAAATACATAAAACTTACTGTCGACCAAAATTAGAGTGCTTCCGATGACCAGGGCAGCACCAATCCAGAAAAGCTGCTTGCCGTAGCGTTGGGTCATATCCAGAATACTGCTGTGCTCTTCGTTGTACACGGCTGCATAAATGTTGACCCAGCCCATAAAGATAAGCATCAGGTAAAGGATAATGCTGACCCAGTCCAAATTAGCCCATATGTTATTTCTTCGTGCCACGCTGCTTATTTTGGTTGGTTTGGATCTAACAAGTTTGCATCGCGCATGCGTTCTTCCACGGCAACTCTTCGCGGAGCAATTTTCCCATTCAGGTATTTTTCAATGATCAGGCTGGCGATGGGAGCGGCATAGCGCGAACCCCAAACACCGTTTTCCACATAAACCGAAATCGCGATTTTGGGGTTGTCTTTCGGAGCAAAAGCAATAAAAACGGAGTGGTCTGAACCATGCGGGTTTTGCACCGTTCCTGTTTTTCCGCAGATGATGATGCTATCCAGCTTTGAGTAATACCGTACGTTGCTTTCTTCGACTACCGCTTGCATTCCTTCAACCACAATGTCAAAATGACTGGGATCAATCGTTGTTTCATGGCGCTCAAACTCCAGTTTTTCCACTTCTTCCCTGGTGCTCCAGATTGACTTGACCAAGTGTGGGGTGTAATAGTACCCGCGATTGGCAATTGTAGCCGCCAGGTTGGCCAGTTGAAAAGGGGTGATTAGCAACTCGCCCTGCCCGATTGCCAAAGAACGGATGGTTAATGCATTCCAATGGTTTTCACCAAAGTAATAGTTGTAGTAGGAATCCTCCGGAATATTACCCGACAATTCGTTGCTGAACTCAGTTCCCAGTCGTTGCCCAAGTCCAAAGCTTAGCAGGTGGTTTCTCCAAACATTATAGCCCTGATCCGGCCGGGGATATTTGCGTATGATGGAGCTGAAGGTGTTCCAGAAAAATGGGTTGCACGACTCTCTGATGGCGTCGCGCAAGGCAATGGGTGAATAGTGGTTGTGGGTACACCGGATGGGCCGAGAAACGGTACCACTACAGCTAAACCGGGTTTGCTCATTGATTGTGTTTTCCTGAAGGGCAATTAAGGCATTAATAAGTTTGAATGTGGAGCCCGGAGGATAAGCGGCCCGAATGGCCCGGTTGAAAATAGGCTTAAGCGTATCTTCGGCCAGTTTTTGATAGTTGGCCCCTCGTGCCCGGCCCACCAACAGCGTGGGGTCGTAGGTTGGCGCACTTAAAAATGCCAGTACTTCGCCTGTTGCAGGTTCAATGGCCACCACACTGCCTTTTTTGTTTTGCATCAGGTGTTCGGTGTAGGCTTGAAGTTCAGCATCCAGGGTTGAGGTGAGGTTTTTGCCGAGAATAGCTACGGTGTCGCTCTTACCTTCGCGATAACTTCCCTTGATGCGGTTGTGCACATCAACCAGCTGAAAGCTCACTCCTTTTTGTCCCCGCAAGGCTTCTTCGTATGAACTCTCCAAGCCGGTAACTCCAATGTAGTCGCCTTGCGAATAATAGGGATCATTCTCTATTTTGTTACGATCAACCTCACCAACATAGCCCAGTACATGCGCTGCATTTTTCTGAGGGTATTCTCGTAGGGTACGGGACTGAACAAAAAAGCCCGGAAAGCGAAAAATCTTTTCCTGTAACACCGCGTAATTCTCGGGCGAAAGCTGTTTGATAATCACCGAGGGTTTGTACGTGGAATATTTCTTGGCTTTTTGAAGGTTGGTAATAAGCTCTTCTTTTTCAATCTCAAGGATCTGACAAAAGCTGGCAGTATCGAAAGCCGTTAACTCGCGCGGAGTAACCAACAGGTCGTACGATGCTTTGTTGTAAACCAGCAGCTCACCATGCCGGTCGTAAACCAGTCCGCGTGCAGGGTAGGTGATCACCCTCCGGAGTACGTTTCTCGTGGCCGACTGCTTGTAGTCGTTGTCCATCACCTGTAGGCGGAATAAGCGCACGGTAAAGAGCAAAGCCACGATGATAAAAATAGCTCCCAGTAAATATTTTCGTTTTGAAAAATTGTCCACTAACTCATTCCTTAAAAATCAGAAACTGACTGACGATGATCAATACAATGGTAAAGAAAGCGCTTAACAAGCTTCTGGATAATGTGTAAATAAATCTCTCAAAGGTAAAGACTTCGATAAAAAACAAGAAGAGATGATGCGCAAGTACCAAAATCAGAATATAACGCATAAACCAGCCAAACCCCATCTGGTGTAGTCGGGGAGTTGAACTTACTTCAATATTGTCGCGTGAGGAGATCAGGTCGATGGTGAACGGACGGAGAAACGCCAGAAAGGTGGTGGCTGAGGCATGAATGCCTGGGGTGTTGCTAAAGATATCGATAAAAAGGCCCAGGAAAAATCCCATAAAAAGTAACAGGTACCGGGGGGTTTCAAAGGGCAGTAGCAAAATAAAAAGAATGTATAAATACGGATTGACGTAGCCGCTGAACTGAATATTATTCAGGATTAGGGTCTGCAGTAGCACCAGAACCACGAGCATGATCAAATATTTCAGCAGGTCTCTAATCATCGGTATTTTCTTCTTCTAAAATGATTTGTTCTTCCAAAAAATTGTTCTTCACCAGCTCAACATGCGAAATTGTTTTAAAATTGGTTGACAAGCGAACATTGACCTGGTAAAAATTGGCTCCGCTGTCGTGGTTAAAATCTTCGATGACACCGATCAGAATGCCTTCCGGAAAAATGGACGAATAGCCACTGGTGATAATGGTGTCGCCAACTGCCAGTTCAACATGAAACGGAATTTCGTTGAGCTGGGCTAATTGTGGATCGCTAGCACCCCAGAATAATGAGCCGAAATAATTGTTCTTTTTTATTTTGGACGAAATGCGCCACCGCCTGTTCAGTATGCTGGGGCCCGAGCTGTAATGAGCCGACACATTGGTTACCATTCCAACCACCCCATTGGGGCCAATAATGCCCATGTCGGGCTCAATGCCATCCAGCCGTCCTTTGTTCAGGGTAACGTAGTTGTATTGTTTGTTGACCGAGTTATTGATGATGCGTGCCGGAATAAACTGGTAGGTGGTATCACGGGTTATGGCAGTATCGGCCCGACTGAAAATATCGACAACCTGCAGCTTTTGAAGCTTGGTTTGCAGTTCTGCATTCTCAGCAGCCAGTTCGTCATTGATTCGGCGTAGCTGAAAATAATTCGAAAGGTTGCTGGACAGTTCGTAAACTGAAGCGGAAACCCGGTTGCTTGAATTGAGAAATCTGACTCGCTGAAAATTATTGTAGTTGACAATCAAAATCAGGGAAATTATTTCGAGTGCCAAGAACAAGAAAAAGACATGAAATCGAGCAAGAAACTGGAGTAAACTTCTCATGAAGTAGGAGGGTTTTGCTCCTTCCTACTCAGTTTTACCTGATCAGGAAGGAGAATTTATCAACATTTTTTAACGCGATGCCTGTTCCACGTGCTACTGCTCTCAAGGGGTCTTCGGCAATGTGAAACGGAATATTGATTTTCTCGGTCAGCCGTTTGTCCAGTCCGCGCAACAAGGCGCCGCCACCAGCCAGGTAGATCCCCCTGGAAACAATGTCGGAGTACAACTCCGGCGGTGTTTGCTCCAGCGCACTCAAAATGGCTGTTTCAATTTTTGAAATCGATTTTTCCAGGCAGTGCGAAATTTCCTGATAGGATACCGGTACTTCAATGGGCAAAGCGGTCATTTGGTTTGGCCCCTGAATGATGTAATCATTAGGCGGATCCTCCAGTTGCGACAAGGCAGAGCCAACATGTATTTTAATTTCTTCGGCTGTTCGTTCGCCTATTTTGATGTTGTGCTGGTGGCGCATGTACTCCATAATGTCGGCTGTCAGGTCATCGCCAGCAATCCGGATGGATTTGTTGGTGACGATACCACCCAGCGAAATTACGGCAATTTCGGTTGTTCCTCCACCAATGTCAACGATCATGCTTCCTTCGGGCGCTTCTACGTCGAGCCCAATTCCAATGGCAGCGGCCATGGGTTCATAAATCATATACACTTCGCGTCCCCCGGCATGTTCTGCAGAGTCGCGTACCGCGCGGATTTCAACTTCTGTTGATCCGGATGGGATACAGACGACCATTCTTAAAGCGGGTGAAAAGAACCGTGATTTAGGGTTGATCATTTTAATCATTCCCCGGATCATTTGTTCGGCGGCATTAAAATCGGCAATTACCCCATCGCGCAATGGCCTGATGGTTTTCAGGTTGGCGTGTGTTTTTCCCTGCATCTGACGAGCCTTTTCGCCAATGGCAACAAGCTTTTCTGTTTTCAGGTCGATCGTTACAATTGACGGTTCATCCACCACAATTTTATCATTCTGGATGATAATGGTATTTGCCGTTCCAAGGTCAATCGCAATTTCCTGGGTCAAAAATGAAAACAATCCCATAGTTTTATTTCTCCTTACTGTATCTAAATTTCCGCCGAAGCAGTTTTTTGGGTTTAATGTTTAAAATGACGTCTTCCGGTAAACAACATGGCCATGCCAAACTCGTCACACGCTTCAATCACTTCCTCGTCGCGAATACTTCCGCCGGGTTCAACCAGGTATTTTACACCATATTCGTTGGCGGCTTCAATGCTGTCGCGGAAGGGGAAAAAGGCATCAGAGATCAGAACTGACTCTTCGATCTTGATTCCTTCTTTCAGGTTAAAACGTGGGATGGTCAATTGACGAAGACTGTCCAGCCGGTTGGGCTGTCCCATGCCGGCACCTGTCAGCCAAAACGAACCATCGGCGTTTTCGGTTACCAAAGCAATGGCGTTGCTTTTTAAATGTTTACACGCTGTTATACCAAACTTGGCCAGATTTAATTTATTGTCATCAAATTGAATTTTTGTGACATTTTTGAATTCGGCATCCATGCCTTCATCTTCATCTTGCACCAGCATGCCACCACTGATGGAACGGTACAATTTCTCGCCGGTAATCTCAGCTTTTACAGGTGTTACCAGCAAGCGAAGATTTTTCTTTTTGCTTAATATTTCGAGTGCTTCGGGAGTGAATTCCGGAGCAATGATGATTTCTACAAATTTTTTCCCGAACCAGTTCGCCACATCCGCCGTTACGGTGTCAGTAAAGCAGATAATTGAGCCGTATGCGCTAATGGGGTCGCCCGCCCAAGCCAAATCAAGCGATTGAAGGATGTTGCCGGTTACTGCCAGCCCGCAAGGGTTGAGGTGCTTAATAACCGAAACAGCCACTTTGTTTTCCAGGTGTGTAACGGCATGGTAGGCATCGCTGGCTGATTTCCAGGCCGCATCAGCATCCAGCAGGTTGTTGTACGACAAAGCTTTGCCCTGTAGTACTTCGGCATTGGCCAATGTGGTTTTGTTTTTCGCGTTGTCGAACTTGTAAAAAGTGGCCGACTGGTGCGGGTTTTCGCCATAACGAAGCACATGTCCGTCGTTCAGGCTTACGCGGTTGGTTTCTGTTATTCCTTCGTTGAAATAATTGAAGATCGCCGAATCGTAATGCGATGAAGTAGCAAACGCTTTTCGCGCAAAGGCTTTCCGGTCGTCGATCGAGCTTTCTCCGTTTTTTTCATCCAGCAGCTGAATGAAATCTTCGTACTGCTCGCGCGATGAAACGATGACAACGTCTTTAAAGTTCTTTGCAGCTGCACGAATCAGTGCAATACCGCCAATATCTATTTTTTCAATGATGTCTTCTTCTGATGCGCCCGAGGCGACAGTTTCTTCAAAGGGATATAAATCAACAATCACCAAATCAATCTCCGGAATCTCATAATCAAGTAATTGCTTTTGATCACCTTCATGATCGCGACGGTTAAGAATTCCTCCAAAAACTTTTGGGTGAAGTGTTTTTACCCGGCCTCCAAGGATGGCTGGGTAGCTTGTTAAACTTTCTACGGCTGTCACCTTGGCTCCTAAACCTTCGATAAAGGATTGAGTTCCTCCGGTTGAATATATTTGAACACCTAATTGATCCAGTTTTTTTACGATAGCATCCAGTCTGTCTTTATGATAAACCGAGATAAGCGCTGATTTAATCGTTTTTAAATCCTTCATTTATAGTCTTTTGAAATTGATGGACAAAGATAATAAAATCGACTGATTTTCCTTTCGCAAAAGGAAGCGAATTCAGCATTTTTATTGCCAAAAAGATTGAACTGTTTTTGATATTGAAAGGGGGGGCGAAGATGATTTTGGTGTTCCTTTGATACACATTTGAATGTAAGTAGTGCGAATAATTTAGTGTCATGTTTCGAGTCTTTAACAATCTGTGATAAAAGCGAAACCGAAAATATCAAATAGGTCCGTGACCTTATTACAGAGCAATTCAAAATTCTTATGGGAAAACTTTGCCAAACGGATCTTAAGGGTTGATTTGATCCAAAAACGACAGCAAGTCAGCTTTCGATTGGGTAAAACACATTCATTTCCCTTTCAAAATGAGTAAAACCGCTGCGAAATGTAAAAATATGGCGCAATTCGAGGCTCAACTGCTGCGAAACGCAAAAAATCAACGCGAAACACAAAAAAACGGTTGCGAAACACAAAAAACCGCTGCGAAATGCAAAAAAACCAACGCGGAACGCGAGAAACGGTTGCGAAACGCAAAAAACCGCTGCGGAACGCGAAAAACCGTTGCGAAACGCCATCCGACCAGGTCGTGATGCATTTCGCAACGGTTGGATGCATTTCGCAACGGTCGTGATGCATTTCGCAGCGGTTGGAGGCACTTCGCTTCGGTTGTGATGCATTTCGCAACGGTTGGAGGCACTTTGCTTCGGTTGTGATGCATTCCGCAACCGTTTTTTGCGCTTTGTCGTGGTGATGAGGCACTTTGCTGTGGTTATGAAGCACGTTGATGCGGTCATGTTTCGTTTTGCAGTGATTTATCTGTCAAAGTCGAATGAGTTAATAGCAGTGAATTTTTTTTTTGAGTTCGAACGGGCTTGTGTTGATTGGAATAATTCTATCTTTATTGATCGAAACAAAATGATGCTTCTACTTCGACTCATACTTGAAAGTTTTTCGTTTGCCGGTGATTCTTTGCGGGCCAATAAGCTGCGTACTTTTCTTTCTTTACTGGGCATTACCATTGGTATTTTTGCCATTATTTCCGTTTTTACGGTGATTGATTCGCTGGAAAATTACATTCGCAACAGCCTGAATGCCCTGGGAGACAACATGGTTTACATTCAGAAATGGCCATGGACACCACCTGAGGGGGAAACCGAATATCCTTGGTGGAAGTACCTGAACCGTCCGGTTCCGGATATGGATGAGGCCGATGAGCTGGTCAGACGCTCGCAGCATACGGCAAATGCCGTTTTTTTCTTCGGGTTTAATACGACTGTACAGTTTGACAATAGCAGCGCCGAAAATACCGAGGTGCTGGCAACTACGCATGATTTAATTGACACCTGGAGCTTGAACATCGACAGGGGGCGTTATTTTACCGAATCGGAAAGCCACTCAGGAGCTGCCATGGCAGTGGTTGGCAGCGAGCTGGTTGATCGCCTGTTTGGAGGCGTAAACCCGGTTGGAAAGGAAATAAAAGCAGGAGGCCACCGCTTGTTGGTCATTGGAACCTATGAGAAAAAAGGTACCGACATGTTTGGTACCAGTATGGATAAACGGATTCATATTCCGGTGATTTATGCGGCCAATATGGTTGATTTTAAAAACCGAGATCGCGGACAAACTATTAATGTGAAGTCGAAACCAGGTGTTGGGAAGGACGAATTTGCGGCGGAGCTGGAGGGTATTATGCGCTCGCTGCACCGGTTGCGACCGATGGAGGAAAATGATTTTGCCATAAATGAAGTGAGTGCGATTAGCAACCGATTTGATGCTTTTTTTGTGGTTTTCAACCTGGCTGGCTGGGTGATTGGTGGGTTTAGTATTGTGGTGGGCGGTTTTGGAATTGCCAACATCATGTTTGTTTCGGTGAAAGAACGTACCCGGATTATCGGAATTCAAAAGGCTTTGGGTGCCAAAAAATATTTCATCCTGCTTCAATTTATTTTCGAATCAGTCATTCTTTCGCTGGCAGGTGGTGCTGTTGGCTTGTTTTTGATCTTTTTGGGAACCGGTATCTTTAGCTATGTGTCGGATATGACCATTGCTATGAATGTGGAGAATGTGATTCTGGGACTGATGATTTCGGGGGTGATTGGTATTTTATCCGGATTTTTGCCCGCGCTCTCGGCTGCCCGGCTTGATCCGGTGGAGGCTATGAATACGGTGTAGGGGGGGGATTTCAAGTTTCAAGTTCCAAGTTTCAAGTTCCAAGTTCCAAGTTTCAAGTTCTAAGTTTCAAGTTCTAAGTTTCAAGTTCCAAGGATCCAACCACTGGCGGAGGAGCAACCGATAAGTTTCGGGTTTCGGGTTTCGAGTTTCGAGTTGTGCAACCACAAGCAGAAGAGCAACCGACCATCGATTCCGATTACCGATAAGTTTCAAGTTCGCAAGCGAAGAGGCACTGAGCCTCCATCTAGTATCCAGTATCAAGTCACCGCTTATCCTTTGTGGGTGCTTCCCAAATGGAGCAATGCATCACCCTGATAAACAATGGGGGCGTGGTTCAATCCAAGTACGTGCCCGCCAGACGGCATCTTTACTTTATGTTCAAATTTTCCGTATGGATCGGAGATGCTTCCGATAATTTCACCTTTTTCAACTTTTGCCCCATCCTTGATGTGAAACCGAAAAAGGCCGCCATGTCGGGCACGAACCCACATGGATTGCTCAATAATTATCGATTCGTGCATTTCCATATGAGCCAGTCCTTCGGAGAAATCGCGCATGCCCAAATGGTTCATCACTTGCATCACCCCGCGGATGCCTCGCATGGTAATCCGCTTGTGGAAGTCGAGCGATTTGCCGCCCTCGAAAAGCAAAACCGGCTTGCCGGCAAGCGTTGCTGCCTGTCGAAACGATTTTTCGCGGTCGGGAGCAAATACGATAAACCGGGGATTAAACACTTTGGCCAGCTCCAGTAATTCGGGGTTTCCCCGGCTAATACGGATTTGCGAGCTATTAAATCGGTTGGCACCTCCGGTATGAAAATCGATGCAGTAATCGACATGTGGAAGAATGTTGTTCATCAGGTGAAAGGCGAAAATGCTGGCCAATGAGCCATTTTTCGAACCTGGAAATACCCGGTTCAGATCTTTGCCATCCGGAAAATCACGGGTCTGGCTCAAAAAGCCAAAGACATTTAATACCGGAATGCAAATCACCGTGCCTCGTTTGGGTTTGTTGATTTTTTTTGAAATAATTTCGCGAACGATTTCCACCCCATTGACTTCGTTACCATGAATACCGGCATTCAGCAGAAGTACGGGACCATCTTCCCGGCCACGTTCAACAATAACCGGCACTTCAACTTTTGCCCGGGTATGTAGACGGGCAATATCCAGGTTCAGGATGGTTTGTTTTCCGGGGCGGATTTCCGTACCCAAAATGGTCATGGGGCGATGGTTTCTCATTCCTAAAAATAGTTAGACATTACGTTCTACATAGCGAATGATGCTCCGGGCAATGTCGGTGCCGGTGGCAGTTTCAATGCCTTCGAGTCCTGGTGACGAATTGACTTCTAAAATTAGCGGGCCGTGGTTCGATTGTAACATATCAACACCAGCCACGCCCAGTCCCATCACGCGGGCAGCTTTCAGGGCTGCATTCTCTTCATCTTCGGTTAGCTCAATAATTTCGGCAGTTCCGCCCCGGTGCAGGTTCGAGCGAAATTCGCCTTTTTTACCCTGACGTTTCATGGCGCCCACCACCACGCCGTCAACCACAAAGGCGCGTACATCGGCTCCCTTCGATTCGGTGACGTATTCCTGAACGATTACCCGGGCTTTGAGTCCGTTAAAAGCTTCAATAACAGATTCGGCGGCATTGTCGGTTTCGGCCAGCACCACGCCCAGTCCCTGCGTGCCTTCCAGCACCTTGATAACTACGGGCGTTCCGCCTACAATCTGGATGATGTCCTTTACATTGCGCGAATAGTTGGTGAAAACCGTTTTGGGCAATCCCAGTCCGGCGCGGCTCAAAATTTGAAGGCTGCGCAACTTGTCGCGCGATCGAACCAGCGCTTGCGATTCAATGGCAGTAAAGACTTTCATCATTTCGAACTGACGAACCACCGCTGTTCCGTAAAAGGTGACCGAAGCCCCGATTCTCGGAATCACCGCATCAACATCTTCCAGTTTTTGGCCTTTGTAGTAAACCGCCGGTTTTTTCCTTTCAATTATCAGGTCGCATTTCGAATGGTCAACAATCAGCGTTTCGTGTCCGCGCTGTTTCCCAGCCTCAACTAAGCGCTGTGTGGAATATAGGTTGGGGTTTCGAGATAAAACAACAATTTTCATTTAGTTTTTTTAAAAAGTTACGATTTTGATTTTTCCTTTGTGCGATAAATTACGCAATGAACTGTCAACGACAAAGCGTTTGGAAAGGAATCTTCGGCCTAGCAAAACCGGAAATTTCATGGCTCCCCGTTCGGTCAGTGTGAGCTCAATCGGGAAAATCTGTCCAAACAATTTGATTTCTGTTGAAATGCTGAAACGCTCCTCAAGCTGGCCATTGGAGCTTTTTACTTTTTTCAGCGAAAAGGTATCAAAAATAAATTCTTTATCATGATATTTTTGGTGCTGCGGATCGAGAAACAAACATTTGAGTTTTGTCTGTCCGTCAAGCTGAATGATTTTGATGTTGTGACAGTGAAAGCTGGAGGTGTAAGCCCCTGAGTCGGTTTTCACTTCAATACCTTCCAAATTTAAATATGGAAAGTCGGCAATATCCTCGCGTCCTATAATGATTCTGGAAAGGGTCATTTTTAAATGATATTGAAAAACATTTTGGCGACTATCATGTACAAGATTAGTCCCAGTATGTCGTTGGTGGTTGTGATGAAAGGCCCTGTTGCCAAGGCTGGGTCAATCTTCAACTTGTTTAATACCAGCGGAATTGTAGTTCCGAAGAGGGACGCGAAAACGATCACGATAAACAGCGAAATGCTAACAGCCCAGGTTAATTTCAGACTTTCGGTAAAGAAGAAATTATACACAAAGATTAAGGTGGAGAACACCAGTGCGGTGATTAAGCCAACGGCTAGTTCCTTCGCCAGTTTTTTTCCAATGGAGTCGAAATCGCGGGCACCGCTGGCAATGGTTTGTACCACAATGGATGACGATTGTACGCCAACATTACCGGCCATAGCGGCAATCAGAGGAATGAAAAAGGCAATGCCCTGAATTTGTGCCAGCGCCGTTTCGTTGGCGCCCAATACGCGGGCGCCCAAAATACCGCCAATCAGTCCGATCAGCAGCCACGGCAGGCGGGCACGGGTTAAGTTCCATACGCGGTCGCCCGACTCCACATCGCCTGTAATACCCGACACCATTTGGTAATCTTTCTCGGCTTCTTCCCGAATCACATCCACCACGTCGTCAATGGTAATGCGGCCTTTCAGTCGTCCAATGTGATCGACCACCGGAATGGCTACCAAGTCGAATCGTTCCATCAACTGGGCCACTTCTTCTTGCGTGGCATCCGTTTTTACATAGTGAAGGTCATCTTCGAGCAGGGTCTTAATCTTTGAGTTGGTCGGATTAAGAATCAACTTGGTTAGTGAAAGGATGCCTTTTAAAAAGTCACCATCATCAACCACATACACGTAATAAATTTCATCGATGTGTTCGGCCTGGGCCGATATTTCCTTGAGTGAGGTTTGGACTGTCCAGTTCTCATTCACTTTTATCAATTCCTTGGCCATCAAACCGCCGGCCGACTCTTCGTCATATTCTAGCAGGTCGGCAATATCGCCGGCTTGCTCTTTGTCTTTCATCTCCTGAAGAACGGCTTCCTTCATGTCGTCTTCCAGGTCGCCAACCACGTCGGCCGCATCATCCGAATCCATGTATTCGATAAACTGACGGGCAATCAATTCGGGAGGAAGGACTTTCAGAAACCGCCGGCGTTCGTTTTCCGGGATTTCAACCATCACATCCGAAGCCCGTTCGGGATCGAGCAGCAGGTAAAGGTACTTGGCCTCCTCCATGTTCAGCTCGTCCATGAGTTCGGCAATGTCGGTTGGGTGGAGTCCTTCAAGCTTATCCAAAACGGCTTCCGCCGATTGACTTTCAATAAGAACCTTTAGCTCGTCGATAAATTCTCTGTTCAATTCGAATTGCATGGTTCTGGTTTTATGACTGACCTTCAATCAGCCGGGTTAAACGTTCAAACTCATTAACACTTAACTGCTCGGGACGTTTAGAAAAAATGGGATCTTGTTTCAGTTCCTCGTCACGAATGAAAGATTTAACGGAGCTGCGGAGCATTTTGCGCCTTTGACCGAAGCCGGCTTTCACTAACTGAAAAAATAGTTTCTCGTTGCAGTCCAGCGCTTTGGTTTGGTTTCGGCGTAAGCGAATAACCCCGGATTTGACCTTTGGCGGGGGAATGAAAACATTTTCGTGCACGGTGAATAAATAGTCGATATCGTAAAAAGCCTGAAGAAAAACACTCAGGATTCCGTAAGTTTTGCTTCCCGGTCCGGTGGCAATGCGTTCGGCTACTTCTTTCTGAATCATGCCCACAACTTCAGTAATCTGATCACGGTACTCCAGCACCTTAAAGAAAATTTGTGATGAAATGTTATAGGGGAAATTGCCGATGATGGCAAATGGTTCGCTAAAATACGCGCTCAAATCCATCTTTAGAAAATCCCTTGAAATAATCCGTTCTTCCAGTTCCGGAAAGTGCACTTGGAGGTATTTTACCGATTCGCGGTCAATTTCAACCACTGTGGTTTGATAATTTTTCTTCTGCAATAAAAATTGTGTGAGAACACCCATTCCCGGACCAACTTCCAGCACGTGTTTGATGTTGTCAGCTTGCAGGCTGTCAACAATTTTCAGTGCAATATTCTTATCATTTAAGAAATGCTGTCCCAGGTTCTTTTTTGCTCTGACGTTGATCATTCGTATTGTTCTCTCTGTTTTGAATGTGAGATATGTTGTTAAAAAACGAGGCGAATTCAAACAAATATCTATTTTTGTGTGCAAAACTTGCCGTTTTTAAGGCGTGCAAATGTAATAAAGTACTTATATAAAAATAGGAAGTGTCGCTAAATTCGATCTTAAAAATAGCGTAATTTCAGAAACTAACAAGTTTGCTTTGAACCCAAAAATTGTAAAGACCCTAAAATTTCTTGCTTTTTTAGCTTTAGGCCTCCTCTTGTTTTGGTTGGTTTACAAAGATCAGGATGTTGACCGGCTAAAATCAATCTTAAAAAATGACGTGAATTACTGGTGGGTGCTGCTGTCCCTTTTTTTGGGATTGCTTAGCCACATTAGCCGTACCATGCGTTGGAATTTGATGATTGAACCCTTGGGCAAAACGCCGCGTACGCTAAATACTTTTTTGGCGGTAATGGTTGGTTATCTGATGAACCTGGTTTTTCCGCGAATGGGAGAAATTTCGCGTTGTGGGGTGCTGGCCCAATACGAAAAAATGTCGTTCACCCAGTTGATTGGAACCGTGGTTGTGGAGCGGATTGTCGATGTGATTATGCTGCTTTTGTTTACAGTGGTTATTGTTGTGGGGCAGTTTGGGCAGGTGGTTCAGTTTTTAGATAACAACCCGGAAGTGAACGAACAATTCAATCAGCTGATTCATTCGCCTTGGTCTATCTTGGTATTTATACTGGTTATCGCTTTGGTTGCTTATTTCTGGAAGCGAATGATGCGAACCGCGGCATTGGGGAAAATTCGCAATGTACTCAAAAACTTTGCTGAAGGATTGAAAACCTTAAGGCACATGAAAAACAAGTGGGCATTTATTTTGCATTCGGTGTTTATCTGGCTGATGTATTACCTCATGCTGTATGTGATTTTCTTTTCGTTCGATTTTACTTCGCACCTGCCCGCCATTGCCGGCTTAACGGCTTTTGTGTTGGGAAGCTATGGCATGGTGGCACCAGTACAGGGAGGCATTGGCGCGTGGCATTTTATGGTGGTTCAGGCCTTGTTGGTGTATGGCATCGATAAGTCTGACGGCATGGTGTTTGCCCTGCTGGCCCACACGTCCATGATGTCCATGATGATTCTGCTTGGACTCATCTCCTTGCTCATCCTGCCTTTTGTAAACCGGGCGGAGGCTTAATCCTCAAGTGCATCTATTGTTGTTGGATAAGAATTTTTGAGCTGTAAATATTCATAAGGAAAGAACTTACGAATTCGAATACAGGCGAAAAGGAAGGAAGATGCCGCGAATGCACGAATGAAGATTGGAAGCATTCTGTTCAAATAAGGCGTTGTAAGCGGGCTTTAACCTCATCTTGGAATTCTGATTTAATACAATTATTCGTGTATCCGTGGCTCAATATTCAAAACCATTGGTTTCGCCATTTTAACTCTTATGGGTTACTACCGTTTTGCCGATTAGTTATAAATTGCAGGGAATATAGTTAAGGATCCTTATTTTTGTTGGTGTATGTCAAATCTGATTTATAGAAATGAGAGTTATGAGTTAATTGGAATCTGTATGGAGGTTCATAATCAGCTTGGACCAGGATTTCTGGAGATTGTGTATAAAGATGCTTTAGAGTATGAATTTTCGAAAGCACGTATTCCATTTGAGCGTGAAAAGAAGTATGAGGTCAACTACAAAGGAATTATTCTTCCTCATAAGTTTTATGCAGACTTTGTTGTCTATGACAAGATTATTTTGGAGGTTAAAGCGGTTTCCAGGATGACGGATGAGTTTATTGCGATGGCGATTAATTACCTGACTGTTTCGGACAATAAGCTCGCGCTTATCGCCAATTTTGGAGAGTTTGATCTGAATTACAAACGGATTGTAAGATAACTACAAATTGAAAAAATCTGGAGTAAATCATCCATTAAGGATGCCACGAATGCACGAATGAAGATTGGAGGCATTCTGTTCTAAGTAAGGTGCTGCAAGTGGGCTTTATCCTCATCTTGGAATTCTGATTTAATACAATTATTCGTGCATCCGTGGCTCAATATTCAGAGCGAATCATGGTTTTCTTTGTCGTGTATAAGATGCCACGAATGCACGAATGAAGATTGGAGTATTCTGTTCAAATAAGGCGCTGTAAGCGGGCTTTATCCTCATCTTGGAATTCTGATTTAATACAATTATTCGTGTATCCGTGGCTCAATATTCAGAGCGAATCTTCGTTTTATTTGTCGAGTATAAGATGCCACGAATGCACGAATGAAGATTGGAGGCATTCTGTTCTAAGTAAGGTGCTGCAAGTGGGCTTTATCCTCATCTTGGAATTCTGATTTAATACAATTATTCGTGCATCCGTGGCTCAATATTCAGAGCGAATCATGGTTTTCTTTGTCGTGTATAAGATGCCACGAATGCACGAATGAAGATTGGAGTATTCTGTTCAAATAAGGCGCTGTAAGCGGGCTTTATCCTCATCTTGGAATTCTGATTTAATACAATTATTCGTGTATCCGTGGCTCAATATTCAGAGCGAATCTTCGTTTTATTTGTCGAGTATAAGATGCCACGAATGCACGAATGAGGATTGGAGGCATTCTGTTCTAATAAGACGCTGTAAGCGGGCTTTATCCTCATCTTGGAATTCTGATTTAATACAATTATTCGAACCGGATGGTTTTTTCGGGCGATATGCGGCTAACAAAATACGAAGGGCCAAGCAACATAAAGGTGGTGACAACCAAAGCCCCGATATTTAAAAGTACCAGGTGCAGAATGGAAATATTCACTGGAACAGTATCGACATAATAGGACGTGGGATCGAGGTGAATAATTTCGAAGTAATGCTGTGCCAGCCCAAGCGCCAGTCCCAACAAATTGCCCCACAGCAAGCCTTGCCCAATCAAAAGAACCGACAAATACAGAAAAATCTTGCGGACATTGACATTGGCCGCGCCCAGCGACTTGAGCACACCAATCATTTGGGTACGCTCCAAAATAATGACAAGCAAGCCCGAAACCATGTTAAAACCAGCCACCAAGACCATCAGCAGTAGAATGATCCACACATTCATATCGAGCAGGTTAAGCCAGTCGAAAATATGTGGAAACTTCCGCTTGATGTTGATCACCCGCAACAGTGATTCGTTGTCGGTCAGGTTGGCTAAAAGCAGGTTGCGCACCTGGTATTCCATGGCGTCCACCTTATCCAAATCATTGATGAAAATTTCGAAACCGCTGATTTCATCTTCCTCCCAGGAGTTCAGGCTTTGCAGGTGCCGGATGTCAATCAGCATAAACATCTGGTCGAACTCTTCCAATCCAGTCCGGTAAATGCCGCCAACCTCAAACTGTCGGATGCGGGGTGTGCGTTCATTTTCATTCAGGAAATACATGCGAAACGAGTCGCCGAGGGTAAGTTTCAACAGCTTCGACACCTGTTCTGAGATCCACACCTGGTTGGTTCGCGACGAATCAAGCGGAATCTGTTGTCCGGCTACTTTGTTTTTTTCGAAGAAGGTCCAGTCGAAATCCGGGGCAACCCCTTTCAGCACCATACCCTGAATGGCTTCTTCGGTGCGAATCATACCCGGCTTGGTAATAAACTGCTGCACATGTTTCACCTCGGGCATGGCTTTCAGCTCGTCCAGAAAAGGCTGCCGGCTGTTGATCAATTCGGTTTGATACGAAAAGTTGCTGTCGTAATTCACCACTTGCAGATGAGCCGCAAAGCCATTCACTTTGTCTTCAATCTCGCGCTGAAAACCAGTCACAATCGCCACAGCCAGAATCATCACCATCATGCCCAGGCTGATGCCAGCTACCGCCAGGCGAACAATGCGCCGCGACATTTTCTGGCTCCGGTCTTTCGACGAGAACAATCGACGTGCTATAAATAACTCTGTGTTCATGAAGATGAATTGATGACAATCCCCAAAATTAAAAAGAAGTGTCAAGCCTGCAACCTCCAAAGCAAACTAATATTTGGATCAGGGCATTAACATCGAATAATAAGCCACGGATTCACGAATGGATAACTCATGACCTGCGTTCATTCGGTTGTTGGTCCACGAATAGCACGGATTACACAAATCTATACAGGAGAATCCTGACCTACACAAGCACTTCGAGAGGTTTTCAGCAAATCTCTAATACATAGCCCACCCTATTTTAGCGCCAGGTTATTTATTTGTAGAACTTTTTGCCTACAACTTTTTTATATAGGTACGGCGAGAAATTAATGTCGTCCTTAGTCCCTTGAATACGCTGAGGTAAAAGCGAACAAAAAAGCAATAAATAGGTCGGAGACCATAGTTGACATGGAAGATGAATTGATAGAACATATCCAACAATTACTAAAAGGCGACTTGCCGGGCGAAAAGGCTCACCGTAAAATGCTTCCACCGGGTCGCAAGCTGTCGGCCGATTTCGACGAAGTGACTGACGTAAAGTATGGCAGCGTGCTGCTGTTGTTGTTTCCGCACGAAGGACGGATTTATACCTGCCTGACTCGCCGCAACCCAAATATGAAAAACCATCCGGGACAAATCAGTTTTCCGGGCGGGCGAATTGAAGAAGGCGAAAGCCCGGAGCTGACCGCCATGCGCGAAGCCCAGGAAGAAGTAGGCATTTCTCCACTCGATGTTCGTTTGTTGGGCATGCTATCGCAGTTGTTTATTCCCGTCAGTGGCTATACCATTTTTCCTTACGTGGGGTGGGTCGATTATAAGCCTGAGTTTGTTTTGAACGCGGCAGAGGCTGAAAAATTGATCCTGCTTCCGGTACAGGATTTTTTGCAGGAGGAGCGAATTGCCCATGCCGAGATGGACACCATCAAGGGGCGACTAATGGTACCTTATTATCCACAGGACGGTGAAATTATTTGGGGAGCCACCGCCATGATTTTAGCCGAGTTTTTTGAACTGCTGAAAGAAGGTAGCCTTACTCTGCAATAATATTCCGGTAGTCGCGGTAAGTTTCCAGCACCCGGTTCACGTAGTTGTAGGGTTCTTCACCCCGGCAATAGCCCCAATGCACCACCGGATCTTTATAGAATTTCGAAGCCGATTTATTCAGCATGTAATAATCCACGTTGTCATCCCAAATTTCCGGGTTTTTGTTGTATTTCTCAGCTAAGCGCTGGGCATCTTTCACATGGCCCAGCCCCACGTTGTAGGCCGCCAGCATAAACTTTACCCGCTGGGTCGAATCGGGCACGTCGGGGCGGAGGTTCTTATCGAGCCATTCTAAAAGGCGCACACCAACCCGGATATTTTGTTCCGGATCTTCATATTCATTCATTCTAACCAAATCGGCTGTTTCGGGCATGATCTGCATCAACCCGTAGGCTCCAGCCCATGATTCAGCCTGCGGATCAAACCGCGATTCACGGTAGATCATGGCTGCCAGGAAACGCCAGTCCAGTTCGAATTCGTCGGCGACAGCTTTAATGAGCTCATCAAACGGCGATATGTTGCCGTCACGGATAGAATGGAAGCCGCTGCTAGCCATCGTGCTGGAGCGGCTATTCTCGAAATACTTATTATATAGTACTGCATAGGTGGTCGATTTCCGAAAGTTTCGAATCCAGTTGTTGAGGTATTTCAGCCATTCTTCGGAACCGTTACGCACGGCCCACGCAATATTTTGTGGGAAACTGACTGGCGTAGCAATGTCGAGGTTGGGGTAGAACGTTTGATTGACTTTGGCAACGTTCTCGTCACATACAGTATAGTCAATCTCGCCATTGGCTACCATCGAAACCAGTTGTTCCACCCCGTAAATCGAATCCTGCACAATATCGATCTCTTCTCCTATTTCGTCCGAGAGGTTGACCATACGACGGTAATAGGCGGTGTTCTTTTGGATGTAAATTGTTTTTCCGGCCAAATCTAGTTGGTTTCGGATCAGCGAATCTTCAATGGCATACCGTCCCATGCTCCGCCAATTTTCGGGCTTTCGCTGCACCAACACCTGCCGGGTTTGTTCCAATGGAAGGGTAAAAGCAATGGTTTCATCGCGCTTTTTTGTGATGGTCAGGTTTTTAGCAACCAGATCGTAGTGATCATCATAAAGTCCTTCGAAGGTCTCCTGCAAGTTGTTACTGACCGATATTTCCAGCTGGACCCCCATATCTTCGGCCAGATGTTTCAGCAACTCATACTTAAAGCCCATGGGTTTTCCACGGTAAATAAAATAGTTGGTTGAGTTGTAGTCGACCACCGCCCGTAATTGGCCCGATTTCATGATTCGTGTCAGGTCGTTTTTCTTTTCGGATGCGTCAACGTCTTTCTTTTCCTTTTTTCCAGTACAGGAAAAAAGCAGAACGACTAAAACGAACGAAATAAACTGAATGTATGTCTGTTTTTTTCTCATACTTGTTTAGTAACTCCCGGTCAATCGTAGAAGGTCCAGGCCACTCCAAGCCTGAATGTTCTTCGGTATAATGGGTAATCCGGTGCTGCCCAAAATCCGCCATCAAGAAAACCCGAGGCGGCATTCAGCCATTGAAAAAATAACCGGGTACGCTTTAGTTTCAGGTTGATGTGGGCATCAACGAAGGGAAAGTTACCAATTTTATCTTGATTTTGCCAATAGTAGCGCCCTGTGGCTGGATCGTAAGCATCTGCGTGAAATTCGGTGTTGTATCGAACGTCGGCTCCTATTTGCGTGTATAAAACTTTAGAAACGATGGTTTTGTAGTTCAGGCTGAAGTAGGTACTAAAATCGGGCAGGTGCAAGTATTGTTCCTGGTTGGCTTTTTGCCAAAGCAACTGTCCGCGTAGCAGCCAATGCTTTGACTCTATGGTTTTATTCAGATAAGCCGACAGCACCAGCAATTCCGAACTTCCCTGATGGGGCAGCGCTTCGGCATCGTTGTAAATATAGTTGCCAATCAAGGCGTAGTTGGCCCCCAGAGTCAGTTTGTATTTTTGTGAATGAATTTCTGATTTGATAATCATTTCGTTGATGTTGTCGAAACGATTATTCCAAGCGTAATGGTTGGAGCTGTATCGCTGCTCGAAATAATCGGGCACGATGGTGTTCAATTCGCCGGAGATTTTCAGACTCGTCGTATCGCTACCAATACGGATAGGTTTATAGATGAAGGCACTCAATTCGGTTTGGCCCGACCGGTAGCCTGTCAGGTAGAATTTCCCCTGGGCGCCCCACTTCCAGAAAATGCCTTCGTCGCGCGAGATTCCTCCACCTACAAAAGTGTTGCTATGTTTGAATTTCTGTAGTAAGGTGTCAACGGGCATTTTAATGCGGATGAGGTCGTGCCCGATGAACGCTCGCTTGGTAAATGTATATTTTCGGTCGGGTGCCTCGTAAAACCGGAGCTGGAAGATATTGGTCAGCCGGTTATAACCAATAGTGTCGTTGGTAGCTAACGAGTCGATATACGTATTCTTGTAAAATTGCCGGTTAGATGCCTCATCGGTATCCGTGTAGATTTTCTTGTTGCCCGAATATTCCACCTCATAAAAAAAACCGGTGCGAGGAATAAATTTATCCATGATGTTTCCCAACGAATCTTCCACCTCGATGGTTTTTCCAAGTCGGTATTCGGTGTTCCAAAAAATCGTGTTGTTATTGATCGAGGCGTTGGCTTCGTGAAGGTTGACGATGTAGACGTCGGTTTCTGAGTATTTATTTAAGCCCGGATTGTTATCGGTCAATCCGCCGTTTTCCATGTTCCGAATTCGGTTAAAAAGCAGGTTGAAATGCGAGACCCAGTTGTTTGACTCGTAGCTGGAGTAAAATCCAATGGTATGGTACTTATTTTCTTGGTACTGGTATTGGCCGGTGGCTTTCGACTGGTCGTAAAGAAAAGCAAAATTAAAATCGCGGTTGATATTCTGCGAGTGAAACACATTGAAGCGGGTTTCATTCTGAATATTCTTATTTTCACTTTGGCTGTAGTCGAGCAGTGTATAAGGTGTTGTGGTGTTGAAATAGCGGATATCGGACGGAAATTTGGAATAAACGTCGAAAGCCCGGTAAAAGTAAAAATCCGAATCGCCTTCACGTTTGAAAAAGTTATTCGACTGGTAAGCTCCGCCCAAGTTTCCGGTAAACGTATTGGTGATGCTGTTTTGGTAGATGGGATTGTACAGGTGAAAGAAATTCAGAGCGGTATCCACCTCTGTTTCCTCTATGAGCGCGCCGTAGTTTTTTAGTTCCCAACTTCGAATGAACGACGGAATATGTTTACCATGTTCGTGTTGGTCTGTCTCCAGACTATCATTGTTTTGTAAGGTGCTTTCAGCATTAAAACCGCCAAAATTCCTCAATTCTCCCTGGGCAAATAAAACGCTTACCGTACCCAGTAAAATCCATATGGTTAACTGTATCTTCTGAAACATGCAGGGGCAAAGATAATTAAAAGTCAATGTTTGACTGAGTTTTAAGCTTAAAAAAGTTTAACGCTTCTGTTCGGTGCTAGATTGTGCGTTGTTGGCCGTTTTGCCAACGTCTTATAGCTAACTCCTGAAACCGGAATTTGTTGTCCGGCAGCTCTCATTTCATTCCTGAAAACCTGTGGAAACAGTAATTGAAATCAAACATTTGGAGAAGGCTTTCAACAACATTCCGATTCTGACGGATATTAACCTGGAGCTTAAGCGAGGAGAAAATATTGCAATTCTCGGTAAGTCAGGTACCGGAAAATCAGTGTTGACCAAATGCATTGATTTAAAGCTGGCCGTGGAATCGACGAGGTGGCCAAAACGGCCGAAAGTATCAGGAAAAGCTGGATTCTGAATCTTTTTTCAGGAAGAAATAAGAAGAATAAACAAGCAGATTAAAATTAGTAACTTGAAAACATTGATTCGAACACTTTGTTGATATGTTAAGATAAAAAAGTCAAATCAAAAAAACAGTGTTTTGAAGTGAAACTGATAAAATTGATTGGCAAAAGTAAAAAGTCGTTAAGCATCCAGCGTCAATGAATAAAAAAATCGGAAAACAAATTGAAGAAATTGCCGGAATAATCAACCAACTGAAAAACGGTGATGTAGATGTGGATGTGGAATCGCTCATGGAGTTGGATGAACTGCTGGATTTGTTGAGCAATAAGGTCAAATCGGCCAAGCTGGGTTATCCGTTAAGCAGCCAGCCGACCAAGTCCGAATCGGTCAGGCACGAAGCCATTTTTATTTTCGATACCACCTATAAAATATACAAGTACACTGGTATTTTCGATCATCTTTTTTACCCCGGAAAAGGTGGCGCATTACAAATTTCCGACTTGTTAAAAATCAAAGAGAAGGATGTTTTTTCTCAAAAGATCGAACGATTGCTTGCTACCAAAGAAAGCCAGGAATTTGAAACGATCATCCATTCTACCCAAGGCGTTCCGTTGGCGGCGCGGATTAGCCTTGAATTGCTTTCGGAGAAGCCTGGCGACGAATTAATTATGGCTGGGGTCAATTTTTCCAACACAACGATGACCGACATCAAAAACTATCAGCAAATAGTTATTGATAACTTACCCGATATTGATGTTTATCTGTTCGATACCGAGTACCGTTATGTGCTGGCAGGTGGCCGGGAAAAAGAGCGCTTTGGCATGTCAAACAGCTATTTTGCAGGCAAAACCCTTTTTGAGGCTTTTGATGAAAAAATTCACAAGCGCTTGTTCCCCTTTTATCGTAAATCCCTTAGCGGAGAAATGGCTGACGGCGAAATCAGAATGGAGGATCAGGTGTATTATATTTGGGCGACCCCAGTTAGGAATTTTTATAGCGAAGTTGTTGGCGGAACTGCAATCGTTCAGAACGTAACCAGAGATAAAGAGGTGGAGGCACGGCTGAAAAAAGCCAAGGATGACGCCCAAAAAGCGGATCAGGCGAAATCAGTTTTTCTGGCAAACATGAGCCACGAAATTCGTACCCCATTAAACGCAATTGTCGGGTTTGCCGAGCAGTTGGCAAATTCGGAACTCAATAAAAAACAGGATGACTTTGTCCGTTTTATCAACGATTCATCCGAGCATTTACTTTCGTTGGTCAATGAGATCCTCATCTTGTTTAAGCTGGGTATGGGTAAAGTTCACATCGATAAAATTGCTTTTAACCTGACCCAAGTTTTAAGTGTGATTTACAATTCGTTTATCATTCGGGCCAACGAGAAAAAGCTGCGGCTGTCTGTCCAAATCGATCCTAAAATACCACATACGCTGGTTGGCGATCCTTTTCGCTTGCGACAGGTGGTGATTAATTTGATGTCGAATGCTTTGAAATACACAGACGTGGGCATGATTGAATTGCGTTGTGTTTTGGAGAAAGAAGATGAGCAAACGTTGGTTCTGCGCTTCGAGGTTGAAGATACCGGCATGGGCATATCACCCGAGCTGAAACCGGTTATTTTTGATGAGTTCACCCAGTCGTCGGCCAACCTGGACAAAAAGCGTAAAGGAGCCGGACTGGGATTGACCATTTGCAAAAAGCTTGTTGAGTTGATGGATGGGCGGATTCAGGTTGAAAGCGAATTAGGACGAGGAAGCTTGTTTGCCTTAACACTGCCGTTTCAGAAAGCAGGAGAACAAGAACAGGCCGAACAGGAGAGCCATTATTCGCTTCGTGAAAATATGCTGGAGGGAAAGAAAATTTTATTTGCCGATGATGATGAGTATAACCTCTTGCTTGCCGAAACGGTTTTGTCGAACTGGAATGCCGACTTTCAGCTGGCGCGGAACGGCGAAGAGGCTTTGAACTTCCTCAAACTGAATCTGTATGACATCATCCTGCTGGATATTCATATGCCTAAAATGAACGGAATGGAGGTTATTCACCAAATCAGGAAAGACAAAAAGAATCCCAATAACAAAATAAATGCACTAGCCGTAACAGCCAATGTACTCAAAAGTGATATCAAGCTTTATATGAATCACGGATTTAATGGCTTTGTACTTAAGCCATTTAAAGAGCGGGAATTGTACAATAAAATTTGCAATGTGCTGAAGCTGACCAGCAACGGTGCAACCCAAAAAGAAACGGAGAGTTTTGAAATGTCACTACCTGTAAAGAGCAATGAATTTGATACTGAAAATCTTTGGTTAACATCCAATGGAGATCGTGAGTTTTTTAATAAAATGATTGATACATTTGTAAGAAACTCGAAAAATCTTATAGCCGACTTTCAGATGGCCTTGAAAAAGGCAGATTGGTCTGATTTAGGCGAAAAAGCACATCGGGCTATTCCTTCGTTCAAATTTTTTGGATTGAGTGAGTTGGTTGAGCAACTTGGGAAAATGGAAGATCTGGCATTGCGTGACAAAGAATACACCAGCCTTTCGGCAAGAACCAAACACGTTCTGGTCTTGGTGGAGGAAGTGATCGAGCAAGCCCAAAAGCTTCAACAAAAAGAAGATCGAGGCAATCAACCAAGATTGAAAAAAGATAAGGATTGACCGTTATTTAAGGTGTTGTAATGTCTTGTTTTCGAGTCGTCAATACTTGATTAAAGCGATCAAGAAAATATTAAATAGGTCTGCGACCATAACAGTTACTATATGAGTAGAATTTTAATCATTGATGATGATACGTTTATTTGCGAAATCCTAAAAAAACAACTGACGAGCAACGGATACAAAGTAGAAACAGCTTTTTCCGGCAAAAGTGGGATGGAAGCTATTAAAAATGGCCAGTTCGATCTGGTACTTTGCGATTTCCGGCTACCCGACACTGATGGATTGGAGTTACTTCAAAAGATTAAAGCCATTGCCCAATCAACCATTGTGATTATTATTACGGCCTACGCCGATATCCGTCAGGCTGTTAAGTTAATGAAGATGGGAGCGGAAGATTACATTACCAAGCCCTTGCAGCAAGAAGAAATTCTGGCATTAATCAAGCAAAAACTTACCAAAGAAAAGCTCGCAGTCGGAAAAACACAAGATCATATTTACACCGATGGCGATTTTATCATGGGTAAAAGTGATAATATGCGGTCAGTCATCAATTTATCACGTCGGGTGGCACCTACCAACATGTCAGTCCTCGTTCAGGGAGAAACAGGTACCGGTAAAGAATACATTGCCCGGTTTATTCATCAGCATAGCAAAAGAAACAATCAGCCTTTTGTGGCGCTTGATTGCGGAGCGATCCCCAAAGACTTGGCCAACAGCGAACTGTTTGGACACATTAAAGGATCATTTACCGGCGCTGTCCGGGATAAAGAAGGCGTTTTTCAGCAGGCCAACGGCGGCACCCTTTTCCTGGATGAAATCGGAAATTTGAGTTACGATATCCAGGTTCGCTTGCTCCGGGTTTTGCAGGAGCGAACCGTGTCGAGGGTTGGAGAAAATAAGGCGCAGAAGGTTGATGTTCGAATTATTACAGCTACCAACGATGATTTACTTGATGAAGTTAATCACAATAATTTCAGGGAAGATTTGTATCATCGGGTCAATGAGTTTAAGATAAATCTTCCCGCACTTCGCGAACGAAAAGAAGATATTTTATTTTTTGCAAAATATTTTTTAACCGCCTCAAACGAAGAGTTGGAACTTCGCATTGAACGAATTAGTAGCGATGCCGAGTTGGTACTGCAAAAATATCCCTGGCATGGAAACCTCAGGGAATTGAAAAACGTGATTAAACGCGCTGCATTGCTGGCTCCGGAACATGAGATTACCAAAGACTGTCTCCCGCATGAAATCGTTTATCCATCTGATTCAGAAATGAACAGCGAAACTGTGGAGATTGGTGAATCGAAGTTGAAAGATGCTTCATCTGAATTCGAAAAACAACTGATTTTGAGAACCATCGAGGAGGCCGGATTTAATAAGTCAAAAGCTGCCCGTTTGTTGAAAATTGACCGTAAAACACTTTACAACAAAATCAAACAATACGGTATTGAAATCTGATTGATCCTGATAATTCTTTGGAACGGATATTGGGCATTTCGAGCCATTGAGGAGGATGGAAAATGCGGCAATCAAATGTATTGAAGAAAATAGCTATTGTTGATGATGCCCCCGGTTGCTTCAGTATTGAAGGAGGCATGTTAAAGGAGCAGACACTAAAGGAACAGGTCAAGTGCTTTCGAAAAGCTTCGGACTTGCTGAGTTATTTGGAAAAACTCAAGCACAAGAATTTGCTCAAGGATTTTCCGGATTATATATTGATTGACATTCACTTGCCTGACATGGATGCAACAGCCTTTCTGGATCGTTTTGAACGAATTGTGGCCAATATGGAGACACCGGAGATTTTTATTTTGTCCAGCTCCGGCAGTAAGAAAAACCGGGATCTTGCCATGCAGTATTCCTTTGTTAGTGCTTACCTTGAAAAGCCCGTCCCATCCGATTTTATTGAAGTGTTAATTGCCGGTAAGGGTGTGGACAATTCCCCTCATTAGTCTGTGGATGTTTTTGCACACCAGCGAGACAATTGGATTCTCCTTCGGGGCGAGTCAAAATTTCCTAAAATGGTTTGCAAAATTGTGGTTTGTTTTGAAGTTTTTTTAAACAGATACTTTCTATGCTGCACTACAAAATAGGATAAATTCCAGAAAAGATTAATTTTGCTTAAGGAATAATTATTAAGGATAAATACTAAGATAATTGATGAATGAAAAATGGAAAATTAAATAAGCGTTCATTTGGGTTGATAAAAGGCATGATCATGATTCTTCTGGGGCTCGCACTTCTGTTTTATCCTGGATTTACACTCATATCTATGACCCGACTGGTAGCTGTTTTATTGCTTGTAAAAGGAGCCATGGCAGGTTTAATCCTTTTGTTGTCACGAAACCAGCGAAACAACCCTTCCATGCTAGTGGAACTTCTTTTTGATGTGGGGATCGGCTTGTTGATTCTTTATAATCCAGATGGCACCATTTCTTTTTTTGTCATTATCTTGGCCATTTGGGCCCTCATCGGAGGATTACTTATGGTCTTTTCTTTTAGTACTTTAAGGAAGGCGGGCTTTACCAGCTGGGGCTTGTTCCTAAATAGCATTATTGCCCTTTCGTTTGGCTTGGTGCTTATTTTTGAGCCCTTGCGTGGCGGCATGGCGCTGGCGACACTTATCGGTGTTTTTGCCTTGGTTTATGGGTTTGTTGATTTGCTGACCTCCGCTTTTCAAAAACAGCCATAGCTTGTTTAGCCGACGTCCTACTGAAACTTATGACCTGAGTGCGATTTAGGTTCTGAATATTAATCAACTGCTGCAATTCGATTGGCTTGCAAAACAGACTTTACGGATTTGCCCGTTGGGTTTTCACTAAAATGTGCCTGAAGGAAATCTGAAATGATTCAGGCAATGAAGCTTCGGATTTTTGTTTGCCCTCAATCCTTTCCTCTCCCCACGTACATCAGGCTTGATAAGGTTTTTCTACAAATTGTGGAACAAGCTCTACTGTTATTCATCAGATTACGCGATGACTGTTTTATAAAGAACTGAAATCCAGTATGCGGTTTAATTGTACAGCTCTGTTAAGGTTTTGGAATGGTTTTTTCATTAAATTAGTAGACATTTAAAAACAAAGGTTATGGAAAGAGCACGTTTAGTCATGCCAAATAAGGAGATGATTAAGCTGTGAGTTGCATTGAATCCATCAAAAAATAAAAATGAAATGAGAAATCTGAAGAAGAGAATTGAGAACATGAATATTTATCTGAATTCCAAGTCATATTCGGCGAAAGATAGGCAAACAATCGTGGGAAAAGAGAGTCCGATGGCTTCCGGGAAAATGACTACGACACTTAATGAAACGAGAAGTACACGAACGTCTGATAAAATAAAGACGTCTATTTAAATTTTAATAATCAAATTACAAATCACTAAAAACAAGAAAGTCATGAGTAAAGCAACAAGAAATGCCATTTTAGGCTTCGTTGCCGGCGCAGCAGCCGGTGCTTTGGCCGGAGTTTTATTAGCCCCGGAAAAAGGAGAAAAAACTAGAAGAAAAATTCAGAAAAAAGTTCAACGGGTTTCTGAAGATCTGTCCGAGACGATCGGAGAAAAAGTGGATAGCTTGAAAGATCAGGTCAATGAAATGATTGACCATGTGAAAGAGAGCACCAACGATGTGGAAGAAAAGATTAAGAAGGAAGTGAAAACACAAGCCAATACAAGCGGCAAGTAAACCAATCATCTAATTCTCTGAATTTATGAGCAGAAACCTATCAGATAACATCGGCGAACTTAGTCAAGTGTCTAAGAAGTATATTCAGACACGAATCGACTTGGTTAAGCTTACCATTTTGGGTAAGGCAACCCAAATTACGACACACCTCATCAGTACTTTTATACTGACGGTGGCTGGCGCACTAATCTTATTTTTCGGACTTGCCGCTTTTGTGGTGTGGTATGGACAGGTTTATCATGATTATCTGACAGGTTTATTGCTTGCCACCGGGGTGTTGGTTTTCATGACCCTGTTATTCGCGTTGTTCAGAAAGCAACTGATTACCTCCTTCGTTTTACGAAAATATTCGTCCATGTTGTTCGAAGAAGATGAGGAGGAGGAAAAGCTATGAAAACCATAAGAAACATGCGTGAACTAAAATTCCGAAAGCAAAACCTGAGGTTAAAATCGCGGCATTTGGAGGATAAACTCAACGATCATGTACAGGAAGTGATGCATGATTTTTCGGGCTACATCAAAAAAGTAGCTTTCCAAACAGGATTAAAAATCGCGCTTAGCCTGTTTTTTCGAAAACGCAAACACAGGGAAAAGAACGAAAAAGAAACAGTTCCAGCGGATTAATTTGAGTGAATATCAGTCTACAGACCAGTAGCAACACGGAAAATCTGCTACAAAATGAATCGCGAAAAACGATGATTATGAAAACAAATTTGTTACTGTTAGACTCTGTGAAGAATATGGAACCCCTAATTTGTTCAGCTTTTTCATTAAGTAGTCAGCTTAAGCGAAAATTGAAAATCGTCTACGTTTTGGATATTCATTGGGTTGGAACCGATGTCATTGGGGGCGAATTTGTTGGGTCGACAGTTCCCGGAATCAGCGAAAGCTATCCGGTTATTGAAAAAGGAATTCGCGAAGACTTTGAGCAGGCTGAATCGGAGATGAGAAGAATTGCGGCGGAATATTTAGAGAAATATCCGCAAAATATTCCATATGAAATTGAAGTGACGGAAACCAGTCGAATGGATTTGGTTTCTAAAACGGTGAATCAGGAAAAGGATGTCTTGCTCCTGATGAGCAATTACAACACTTACTCGGGAATGAGCACCGGAACAATCAACTACCCGAATATTATCGATAAAGTCCCCTGTCCGGTGTTGATTGTCCCCGACAACGTGGAGACTTTTAGCTTGAATAATTATCTCTATGCTACTGCTCTCCACCCTGAAGATTTAAAAGCAATCAAACACCTGTCGGAAACAGTCGCCGGAGCAGACGGGAAGAATTTGACAATCTTTCACAACATGGAAACCCTCGACTTTGAGTCGAAATTGAAGTGGATTGGATTCAAATCACTGATTACGGAAAGTGTAAGCGGTTTTCACCTTAAATTCGAACACTCCCATGAGAAAAATGTCCGCGATGGCTTAAAAAAATACCTGACTAATGAATCTCTGGATGTGATTGTTATTTTGAAAGAAAAGAAAGGTTTTTTCGAGGACTTGTTTTCCTCTTCAGAAACCCATTATGTGGTTACTCATTTTGATAAGCCGGTATTGGTTTATCACGAAGAGAACCTGAATAAACACGAAAAATAAATTTTAAACTCAAAAAATAGAATACCATGGAAACGAAAGAAAAAACATTTGTACGGCTCGGATTTAATCAGAAGGACACCTCTGAATTAATTGATCAGATCAATTTGTTGATCTCGAGTTATCATGTACACTATCAAAAGTTGCGAAATTTTCACTGGAATGTTACTGGCAGAGACTTTTTTGATCTGCATGAGAAATTCGAGGAGCTTTATGATTTTTCCAAAGTAAATATTGATGATTTGGCTGAACGTGTGCGTGTATTTGGAGCAAGACCAACAGCTACTTTGCATGAATATCTAGACGCATCCAAGATTGCCGAACCGGTAGGAATACCTGGCCCGGATGATATGGTCGACCAGATTCTGACCGACTTCGAAATCTTATTATCTCAAATGATCAATGTGCTCGAAACTGCGAATGACTTGGGTGATGTTTCAACGATTGATCTGGTTAACTCAATGGTGAAACAAACCGAAAAATACTACTGGATGTTTACTTCCTGGCTGGAAGAAAAGTAATTTGTTCCAATAAAAGATAGTACACAGGCCGTTGATTGATTCAGCGGCCTTTTTTTGCTTTTTTTTAAGCTGCACTCCACTTGTACATTATCGGTAATTCTTATTTAGAGCGAAAGTAGATAAGCAGGCGGAGAGCGATTTTTTGGAAAAAATTACGGTTTATTGTTATTTTTACAGACTGCGTGAACCTGGCAGAAGTTTTCAACTGTTGCGTGTTAATTATCGACAAAATAGTGAAACTTCAAGGGTGTTTTGTTTTCTTTATATTTGTGATAAATTGCAATAAGTATGACTCCTAATTACGATGAAGGTTCGATTAGAACGCTTGATTGGCAGGAACATATCCGGAAGCGTCCCGGAATGTATATCGGGAAGCTTGGAGATGGAACTGCCTCTGATGATGGAATTTATGTACTTCTAAAAGAAGTCATGGACAACTCGGTTGACGAGTTTATGATGGGCTATGGAAAGAAGATTGAGGTGAAAGTTTCGAACGAGCTGGTCAGTGTACGCGACTTTGGGCGGGGAATTCCGTTGGGCAAGCTGCTCGATGTGGCTTCGAAAATGAATACCGGCGCCAAGTACGATTCTGAGGTTTTCAAAAAATCAGTGGGATTGAACGGGGTGGGTATTAAAGCTGTGAATGCCTTGTCTGATAGCTTTGTCATTAAAGCCTTCCGGGAAGGACAGGTGAAGGAGATCGCCTTTTCAAGAGGACATGTTGTCGAAGAAAAAGACCTGGGAAAAACTGATGAGCCAAACGGCACGATGGTGGCTTTTGTGCCGGATATTGATATTTTCCGAAGCTTCCGTTTCCACAACGACTACGTGGAAAACATGATGAAAAATTACTCCTTCCTGAATGCAGGACTGACCATTTTGTGCAACGGCGAGAAATTCCAATCAAAAAACGGATTGAAAGATTTGCTGGAGGAGAACCTCGATGCCGAACCACTTTATCCGGTGATTCATCTGAAAGGGGAAGATATTGAGGTTGCCATTACTCACGGAAACCAGTACGGCGAGGACTACTATTCGTTTGTGAACGGACAGCATACCACCCAGGGAGGAACACACCTGGTGGCCTTCCGCGAAGCCATCGTGAAAACCGTTCGCGACTTCTACAAAAAGGATTTTGACCCTTCCGACATTCGAGCCTCTATTATTGCTGCCATCAGTATCAAAGTGGAGGAGCCAGTTTTCGAGTCGCAGACCAAAACAAAGCTGGGCTCGCGCGATATCGGCCCCGATGGCCCAAGTGTACGACATCATGTTGTTACGTTCGTTCAAAAAGAACTGGACAATTACCTGCATAAAAACCAAGATGTTGCCGAAGTGTTTCTACGCCGGATCCAGGAGTCGGAGCGCGAGCGCAAAGCCATCTCGGGAATTAAGAAGCTGGCAAAGCAGCGGGCCAAAAAATCAAGCCTGCACAATAAAAAGCTACGCGACTGCCGCGTGCATTACAACAGCAGCCATGAGCGCAAAAACGATTCCTCCATTTTTATCACTGAGGGCGACTCGGCCAGCGGTTCCATTACCAAATCGCGGGATGTAAATACCCAGGCCGTATTTAGCTTGCGAGGAAAGCCGCTGAATACCTACGGGATGACCAAAAAAGTGGTCTACGAAAATGAAGAATTCAACTTGTTGCAAGCTGCACTCAACATCGAAGAAAGCATGGAAGATTTGCGCTACAACAAGGTGATCATAGCCACCGATGCGGACGTGGACGGCATGCACATCCGGCTGCTGCTCATTACGTTCTTCCTGCAATTCTTCCCTGAATTGGTAAAAAAAGGACACCTGTTTATTTTTCAAACCCCGCTGTTTCGGGTACGAAATAAGCAGAAAACCTTTTACTGCTATTCCGAAGAAGAGCGGTTGGCAGCGGTGAAAGCAGTTGGCGTTAAGCCGGAAATAACCCGGTTTAAAGGGTTGGGTGAAATTTCGCCCGATGAATTTAAAAACTTCATTGGCCTTGACATCCGGCTCGAACCGGTTCAAATGAAAAAACACGAATCGGTTTCGCAGATGCTCGAATTTTACATGGGCAAAAATACACCCGACCGGCAGGAGTTTATCATCGACAACCTCTACGTGGAGAAAGACGAAATTTGAAAAATAAAAAGAGACGATTATTGTAACTGAAGTTTTACTTATAACAGAATTGTTGTGGCAGAAGAGGAAAAAAACAAAGATAATCAACCAGTAGAATCAAGTGATGGCATCACCTATTTATCGGGAATGTATCAGGACTGGTTTCTTGATTATGCATCGTATGTAATTCTGGAGCGGGCTGTGCCCTATGTCAATGATGGATTGAAGCCGGTTCAGCGACGGATTTTGCATGCTATGCGCGAGATGGATGACGGGCGTTACAATAAGGTGGCCAATATTATTGGGCAAACCATGCAGTATCACCCGCATGGCGATGCATCGATTGGCGATGCACTAGTCCAGCTTGGCCAAAAAGACTTACTGATCGATAGTCAGGGAAACTGGGGAAATATTCTAACGGGCGACGGGGCAGCGGCTCCGCGTTACATTGAAGCACGCTTGTCGAAGTTTGCGTTGGACGTGGTTTTCAACCCAAAAACTACCAACTGGAAATTGTCGTACGATGGCCGTAAAAGAGAACCAGTCACTTTGCCTGTCAAGTTTCCCTTGCTGTTAACGCAGGGGGTCGAGGGAATTGCTGTTGGTTTGGCATCCAAAATCCTTCCGCACAACTTTAATGAATTAATTGATGCCTCCATTGCCTACCTAAAAGGGGAAGAATTCGAAATCTATCCGGATTTCCCAACCGGAGGATCGGCCGATTTTTCGAGGTACAACGACGGGCTTCGGGGCGGAGCGGTTAAAGTGCGGGCTAAAATTGAAAAGGTGGATAACAAAACGCTCGCTGTTACCGAGCTGCCTTTTGGAAAAACAACCTCTACTTTGATCGAATCGATCATTAAAGCCAACGATAAAAATAAAATCAAGGTTAAGCGGATTGATGACAACACCTCCGACCGGGTGGAGATTTTGGTTCATCTTGCCGCCGGGATTTCTTCCGACAAAACCATCGATGCCCTGTATGCTTTTACTGATTGTGAGGTTTCTATTTCGCCCAACGCCTGTATCATTTTAGACGACAAACCACTGTTTATTGGGGTTAGTGAAATTCTGAAGCGAAATACCGACCAAACCCGGATGCTGTTGAAGCTTGAGCTTGAAATCCGCAAAAGTGAGTTGGAAGAGTCCTGGCATTTTGCTTCACTTGAAAAGATCTTTATTGAAGAGCGGATCTACAAAGACAAGGAATTTGAGCAGTCGGCCAACATGGACCAGGCAGTGGCCTATGTTGATAAACGACTGGATCCGTGGAAACCCAAACTGAGGCGCGAAATTACCCGCGATGATATCCTCAAGCTGATGGAAATCCGCATGGCCCGCATTCTGAAATTTAATACAGATAAAGCGAACAACTACATTCAGTCCATTGAAGATGAGATTGAGGATATTATTCGGAAGATTAACAATATTGTCGCGTTTACCATTGAATATTATAAGCGGATAAAAGAGAAGTATGGTAAAGGCAAAGATCGCAAAACGGAGATTCGCAGTTTCGAAAGCATTGAAGCCAGCAAAGTAGTGGTTGCCAATGAAAAGCTTTATTTCGATGCCGAAGAAGGCTTTATAGGAACCAGTTTGCGCAAGGCGGAGTATGTCTGTGATTGTTCCGACATAGATGATGTCATCGTCTTCCGAAAGGACGGAACGTATTTCATTACCAAGGTTTCGGAGAAGGCTTTTGTCGGCAAAAACACGCAGCACATTGCCGTGTTTAAGAGAAATGATAAACGAACCATTTACAATGTGGTTTATCGCGACGGACGGCAGGGCGCTTTCTTCATGAAACGCTTTGCGGTTACCGGAACGACCCGCGACAAGGAATACGACCTGACCAAAGGAACAGCCGGATCGCGAATTTGGTATTTTAGCGCCAATCCGAACGGCGAGGCAGAGGTGTTGAAAGTGACCTTGAAACACAAGGCACGTCTGAAAAAGCTCCAATTTGAAATTGATTTCAGTGAGTTGGCCATCAAAGGCCGCGGGGCGATGGGAAATATTCTCACCAAAAACGAGGTGCATAAAATTAGCCTCAAAGAGAAGGGGCTTTCAACGCTTGGTGGTCGGAAAATCTGGTTCGATTCCGACGTGCTACGCATCAATTCCGATGCACGCGGCAAGTTTTTGGGCGAATTCCAGGGCGAAGACAAAATCCTGGTTCTATACAAAAACGGCGAGTACCAGCTCTACAATTTCGACTTGTCCAACCATTTCGACCCCGATATTTTAACGATTGAAAAGTATGATAACAGCAAAGTGCTGTCGGCGGTGTATTACGATGCCGAGCAAGAACTTTACTACGTAAAACGCTTTGAAATTGATGAAGTGATGGGGCGTCGGATCAGCTTTATCGGCGATCATCCCAATAATAAACTGATCAGCCTGACCTGGGTGCGTTACCCGCGGTTGGAAATTGAGTTTGGCGGAAAAAATTCGGCACGCGAAAATGAAATTATTGAAGTGGCTGAATTCATTGGTGTTAAATCGCACAAGGCCCGCGGAAAACGATTGACCAATTACGAAGTACAGAACATTAAAGAGATTGAGCCTGTTGTGAAGGATGAAGATGATAAGCTAGCGGATGAAGAAGGGGAAGTGGACCCAACTGATGATGTTCCTTTTGAAGTGAAGCGTGCGAAAGATGACGATGACGAAGATAAAAATCAAATGTCGCTGTTCTGATGAAGGTTTTTTTGATTGGCTATATGGGTTGTGGAAAATCCAGGATGGGAAGAACGCTTTCTTCCATGCTGGATGTTCCTTTTATTGATCTGGATAAATACATCGAAGAGAAATATTTTAAAACGGTACCTCAGATTTTTACTGAAGAGGGTGAAGCTGAATTTCGTAAAAAAGAGCAAGCGGCCCTAAAAGAAGTGGCCGAGTTTGAACCGGTGATTGTAGCTACAGGCGGTGGTGCTCCTTGTTTTTTCGACAATATAGAGGTAATGAACCAGGCTGGCTTGTGCATCTTTCTGGATGTCGACAGCCGCCAATTGGCTGACCGGCTGATTCAATCGAAAAATGAAAGACCATTGATTAAAGAAAAGTCGCCCGGAGAGTTGATCCATTTCATTGATGAAATGATGCTTGCCCGGCGACCATTTTACGAAAAGGCAAGCTGTATTCTGAAAGGCAAGGAAATTTTGCCCGAACAAGTCATTGCTGAAATTAAAAAGAAAAAGTGAAGAAGTTAGAGATTTGTGCCCTGGCATCGGGAAGTAACGGCAATTGCTACTACATTGGAAATGAAACCGAAGCTTTGTTGGTTGATGCCGGCTTGTCGGCTCGTCAATTGCAACTGAGGCTAGCTGAAAAAGAAATTGATCCATCGAAAATTAAAGCGGTTTTAATCACCCACGAGCACAGCGATCATTGTCGCGGAGCGCGCGTGCTGGGCAAGCGATTGGGCATTCCGGTTTACCTTACAAAAAAAACCTTTTTAGCCATGCGCAAGGCCATTCAGCCGGAAATGCCCCGTTGGTTCGAACCGAATATGGAGTTTCAGTTGGGTGAGTTTGCGGTGTTCCCGTTTAACAAGCAGCACGATGCAGCTGACGCTTGTTCTTTTCGGATTTCGTATGCCGGCAAGCACATTGGGGTGATGACCGATATCGGAGAGCCGTGTCAGCGCGTGAAAGATGAGTTTTCCCGCTGTCATGCCGTGTTTCTCGAAAGCAATTACGACGAAAACATGTTGATGAATGGCTCTTATCCCTATCATTTGAAACAGCGGGTATCCTCGAACGTTGGGCATTTATCAAATGAGCAAGCCAGCCAGCTTTTGAAAGAACATGCAGGCGAACAGTTACAGACCATTTTTTTGAGCCATCTTTCGGGCGAAAACAATACCCCGGGAAAAGCCTTCGCGGCTTTCCAGGTTTTTACTAACACCTACAAGATTGAACTCACCTCGAGGCATGGCGCCACCGAAGTGTTTTCCATATAGTCTTCCCAGTACATGTTCGATTCATGCAGTGTTGGTTTGTACCCGACCTCGCAGTATCTCGTTCGAAACAAGGTCTGTTTAACACCGAAGGGGGTACTTCCGAAGTACCCCTCCCTGCTTTTTTAGAGCGAGACACTACTTTTGAACAAGGTTGTTGGCATTGTGGTACAAAAAAAGCCTGACCGAAGCCAGGCTTTTAATAATACAAGTAGTTGTAAATATCGTTAATTGAAGGAGCCGACTTGGAAAAGTACCCGCTCCAATTTCAGAATTAATCTACTTTAGTTACGTTCGTTGCAATTGGACCTTTATTTCCTTGCCCAATTTCAAATTTTACCGTCTCGTCTGCTTCCAGACCAGCATAGGCATCAGCTAAACCAGAACGGTGCACAAAGATGTCTTTGTTGTCCTCGGTCAGGATAAATCCAAAACCTTTGGTTGCATCATACCATTTTACAGTACCTTTCATAATCAAACTCCTAAATTAGTAGTTTGATCTGAAATTGTTGTCTCTACGGCCATAACCGCCGCCACCGCCACGGTTGTTGCCACCACGGAAGCCACCGCCGCCGCCGCCACGGTTGTTGTCTCTCTTTTTCTCGATTGACTCATTAACAACCATAGAACGACCTTCGACTTCAGCGCCATTCAGTTCTTCAATAGCTTTTTTAGCTTCATCAGCATCAGCCATTTCAACGAATCCAAAACCTTTACTTCTTCCAGTAAATTTGTCAGTGATCAACTTAACCGAAGTTAATTCGCCATACTCCTCAAAGATTTCTCTGATATCATCTTCAGTGATTGAGTAATTGAGGTTTCCTACAAAAATGTTCATAATCAGTATTAAAATAAAAATGTGAATGGCAAATGTATATTTTTTTTGCCGCAAAAAAAATTAATTCAAAAAAATAAATGCATTATGGCTTTTTTTTATTCCTGATAATCAATAAAAAGCGTGATCAGGCTTTGGTGTTTAATCTGTTCAACTTTCGAGCAGGTTATCACTAATCGCTTGCAAAGTTTTTTGTTTGAATGAAGTTGGAACCAATACCGAAATGTTGTAGCGGCTTCCACCATAGGAGATCATCCGGATGGGAATTCCTTCAAGGGCGTCAAATACTTTGCCCGCAAATCCACGTTCTTCTCCAATGATATCGCCAACAATACAGATAATGGTATGCTCTTCATCGACTTGCACTTCGCCGTATTCTTTTAATTCCTTGACAATATCTTTCAGTTTACTGGTGTTGTCGATTGTTAATGAAACGGCAACTTCCGATGTTGAAATCATGTCGATCGGTGTTTTGAAAAATTCGAAGATCTCAAAAACATTTTTCAGAAAACCATAAGCCATTAACATACGGTCCGAGCGAATTTTGATGGCCGTAATACCGTCTTTGGCTGCAACAGCTTTAATTCCGCTTCCACTGGTCTCGGCGGTAATCAGCGTACCACTGTCGCTTGGGTTCATGGTGTTTTTTAGGCGAACCGGTATGTTGTGTAGCTTGGCTGGCAATACGGTTTGAGGATGCAGAATTTTAGCACCAAAATAGGCCAGCTCGGCCGTTTCGTTAAATGATAGTTGTTCTATTTTTTTGGTGTTGCTCACATAGCGGGGATCGTTGTTGTGAAAACCATCAATGTCGGTCCAGATTTGAATCTCTTCCGCGTTAATTGCTGCGCCAATCAGTGAGGCTGTATAATCCGAGCCACCGCGTTGCAGGTTGTCAATTTCATCCTTTTCATTCCGGCAGATAAATCCCTGGGTGATGTAGTAATCCGCTTCGCCCATTTCCTCCATCACTTTTTCAATGTTTGTGGTGATGGCGTTCAGGTCGGCTGACTTGTCTGCATCAATACGCATGAAATCGAGTGCGGGCAGCAGTTTGGTTTTGTAGCCGTTTTCAAGCATCAGCTGGGTAAAGAGGGCTGTGGAGATTAACTCGCCCTGCGCAAGGATAACCTGCTCCTTGGTTAAGCTGAACGTGCCTGAAGCCTGTTTTCGGATGGTATCAAAACTCTTTTTGATGATTTTTTGGCCTTCTTCTTTGCGTGGCTCTGCTTTAAAAAGTTCAGCAACTACTTCTTTGTATTTGGCTTCCAGTTTGCCGATCTGTGAACGGGCAACGTCTTTATTATTTTTTTGTAAATAATCTGCAATTTCAACTAAGGCATTGGTTGTGCCCGACATGGCAGACAACACAACCAGCTTTTTTTCTCCATCGGTAATCAGCTGCATCACAGCATTCATGTTTTCAATGCTTCCAACTGATGTTCCACCAAATTTTAAAACCTTCATAGTGTGATTTTTATTCTTTAAAAGTTCTGTTTTAGGGACACAAAGATTAAAATTTTTTACTGATCTAGAAAGCATTAAAAGAATTTGATGGATATTTATGCATTGATCGTGAATAAATATCGAGGTATTGGTTGGTGTGGCGTGGGGGTGACTGGACTTTGTTTTGTTATCCTGTTTATAATAAGTCTTTTGGGGTGAAGTGATTTGGACGCATACTGGGAATGTTACTCATTTTCATGGGAGAATTTTGAATTTTTAGCTGTTGTAGAATAGTTAAGATTTTATAAAAATCTGATTAACTTTGTGATCGAATAATTTTTGGTGGATGTCCAGTCTCTTCTCAAGAGATTTATGTGCAGCTAGGGGTGGATGCACGGATGTCCACCTTTCTTTTTTTATAGCTTACCTATTGTCAAAATTAGAAATTCCCAAAAATGGCGTGCTTCTCCGAGTTAAAATAGATGGTAGAGTAAATATGAAAGCCTTCGCGGTTGGTCGAAAGTTTACGCTCCATATAAAGTACGGGATCACCTTTCTTGATTTTTAGGAGTTCTCCGATTTTATCGTCCGCTTTTATGGCTTTCAGTTTTTGTTCGCCTCCTTTAACTTCAACCTGGTAGCCAGTTCGCAAAATTTCAAACAGCGACTTATTTTCAAACGTCCGGCTGGTAAACCTAGGCAAGTTGATGTTGGGAATGTGGTTGATGTCGTAAAAAACGGCTTGCTCATTCACAAAGCGAAGTCGTTCCATGTAAATACAGCCAAAATCTTCTTCGGCTTCCGAAAGATCAAAACTAAAGGGCTTTGGCCAGGCTTTAATTTTTGGTTTCTGAAGAATCTGGGTTTGCAGATATTGTTTTCCAATGGCCGATGATGTTCCCGAGATTGACAAAATGCCGATATCCTGCGGTGGCTTTTGTACGATGCTGCCTTTTCCTTGTTTTTTATAGATGAATCCGTCCTGTACTAAAGCTTCCAAGGCATGCCGAACTGTTGGGCGGGTCATATTATGAACGGTGCACAGTTCATTTTCCGAGGGCAGTAAGCTACCTTCTTTGTACACTCCGGAGAGGATGTGGCGACGAAGCGTTTCGTATAACTTTTTGTACTGTGGTATTCTGTTTTCTTCGGTCATAAGCTTGCTGAATGATGCTCAAAAGTAAGAAAAATTATTAATTTTCTATTTGCAACTTGTAAATACAAGTTTGAAGATGTAAGTTTACAGCCTGAATCTGTATATAGTCTGTTAGGGTGCTGTTTTGAATACGAGTCTAGATGATTGAAATAAAATAAATGTATTAACAAGTGAAATAAAAGTATATGGCTATTCCGGTAATTATGCCTCGCCAGGGGCAATCTGTTGAGACTTGCATCATTGGAGAATGGTACAAGCAAGTCGGTGATCAGGTGAAAGCAGGAGACCTCCTGTTTTCCTACGAAACGGATAAGGCTTCGTTTGAAGAAGAAGCCAAAGAAGATGGCGAATTGTTGGCCGTTTTTTACGAAGAAGGGGATGAAGTCCCGGTACTGACCAACGTTGCCGTTCTAGGTAAAAGTGGTGAAAGTGTGGATGAGTTTCGTCCTGGAGGCGGGGTGGCAGCAGAAGTTTCGGAAGAAACTGCTCCGGTCGTAGAATCTGCTCCGGTTGAGGAGAATAAAGCACCTGCTCTCGTCGAAAAGCTGGAAGGCAAGATCAAGATTTCGCCCCGTGCCAAAGTCATGGCCGAAAAGCTGGGCGTTCCCTATGAAAAGGTTCAGGGCTCAGGCCCTCACGGTCGGATCATTGCACAAGACATTGAAGTGGCAGCCGAGTCCTTGCCAAAAATGACGCCGCTGGCTCAGGAGAAAGCAAAAGCCGAAGGTTTGGCTGCCGGCGAAAAGGCTACAGGTATTGGCGGGCGCATGGCTGCTGAAAATCTGGTGACTTACAATCCGGTGTATGGCGAGGATTTCGAAGTGAAAAAACTCACCAACATGCGCAAGCTGATCGCTAAAGCCATGCACCAATCATTGCAGAATTCGGCTCAACTTACCCACCATATGAGTGCCGATGCCCGGCAGATTATGGCGCTGCGCAAGTCATTCAAAAAGAAACTGGAAGCAGGAGAAGTTTCACAGAATATTACCATCAACGATTTGGTTTGCTTTGCGGTAATCAAAGCGCTGAAGAAATTTCCGCAGGTGAACACTCATTTCGTTGGCGACAGCATGCGCTGGTTCAAAAAAGTACACCTTGGATTGGCGGTTGACACCGAACGTGGCTTGATGGTTCCGGCGGTTAAAAATGCTGATGACCTTTCTATCGAAGGGCTTTCTTCTCAGTTGTCGACCGTAGCTGGGCAATGCCGGAAAGGCAGTATTGAGCCGGAGTTGCTGAAGCCCGAAGCGGCCAGTTTTACCGTTTCCAATCTCGGAAATTATGGCGTGGAAATGTTTACCCCGGTGATCAACCTGCCGCAAACTGCTATTCTGGGTGTGTGTACGATTGTTCCCCGCCCAAAAGATCTGGGCGACGGCGTATATGGTTTTGTCCCGATGATGGGGCTGTCGCTGACCTACGATCACCAGGCACTGGACGGCGGAGAAGCCACCCTGTTCCTGAAAGAAATTAAAGAGCAAATTGAAAACCTGAACAATGAGTAACAAATTCGATATAGCAATTCTTGGCGGTGGTCCCGCCGGATACGTTGCAGCCGAGCGCGCCGGAGCAAAAGGAATGCGCGTAGTAATTTTTGACAAAAGAGCTTTGGGAGGGGTGTGCTTGAATGAAGGCTGCATCCCGACCAAAACGCTCTTGAACTCGGCCAAAGTGTTGGAGAATGCGCAGGAAGCTGCCAAATACGGAATCAACATTGAATCGACCATTTCGGTTGATTTTGGCAGGATCATGAAGCGTAAAGACAAAGTGGTACGCAAGCTGGTTTCGGGTGTTGGCGCCAAAATGAAGCACATCAAAGCCGAGGTGGTGATGGCTGAAGCCGTCATTAAAGAAAAGCGGGCCGACGTGATTACGCTGACTGCGGATGGTAAAGACTATCAGGCAAGCCGACTGCTGATTTGCACGGGTTCCGAAGCAGCCGTTCCTCCCATTCCGGGATTGGACAAAAACATCGTGACCACAAACCGTGAAATCCTTCAGTTAAAAGAATTGCCCAAAAGTTTGGTGATTATTGGCGGTGGCGTGATTGGGACGGAGTTTGCCGACTTTTTCAATGCCATGGGAACCAAAGTGACGGTCATTGAAATGTTGCCCGAAATCCTGACTGGTGTGGATGAAGACATTGCCGCTTTTGTACGCAAGGAATTCACCAAACGCGGCATTGAATACCACTTGAGTGCCAAGGTGACCGAGCTGAAAGGCAAGGAAGTCATTTTTGAAAAAAGCGGGCAGATGCAGTCAATTATTGGTGATGAAGTGCTGCTTTCGGTTGGCCGAAAAGCCAATGTCGAGGGCATCGGACTCGAAAATATTGGCGTGGAATTCACACCTCGCGGAATTAAAATTGACGAACACTGCCGGACCAATATTCCCAATGTATACGCTGCCGGCGATGTGACTGGCTTTTCATTGCTGGCCCACACCGCCAGCCGTGAAGGGGAAGTAGCTGTGAACCATATGTTGGGCCGCAAAGATGTGATGCGCTACAATGCCATACCGGGCGTGGTTTACACCCATCCAGAGATTGCCGGTGTTGGCCTGACCGAAGCTGTTGCCAAAGAAAATGGAATTGAAGTGGAAGTGCGCCAGTTGCCGATGGCTTATGCTGGCCGTTTCATTGCTGAAAACGAAGGTAAAGACGGCTTTTGTAAAGTGATTGTTGGAAAGAAGTACAAGGAAATCCTCGGCATTCACATGGTTGGCGGAGCTTGCTCCGAAATGATCTGGGGAGCCTGTGCTCTCATCGAAGCCCAACTGCGCGTTCAGGACGTGGAAGAAATCGTCTTTCCGCACCCAACAGTCAGCGAAATCATTAAAGAAACCATATTTCAATTTTAAAATAGTTCCAAGTTCAAAATTTCAAATTCCAAGTTATGGCAACCATCGAGCGTTTTGAGGATTTAAAAGTTTGGAAAGCCGCACGTGAATTTTGCAAGCTGATCCATCAATTTACCTTGAACGATGCTTTTTGCAAAGATTTTAAGTTGGTCAGCCAGATTAAAGCGTCTTCAGGATCAATCATGGATAATATTGCCGAGGGATACGAACGTGATGGAAATAAAGAATTTGGTCAGTTTTTATCCTTTTCGAAAGGATCATGTGGTGAATCCCGCTCTCAACTTTACCGAGCTTTGGACAATGGATATATTTCAAAAGATGAATTCGGTCAAGCGTATAGGCAGGCGTTAGAAATCAGCAAAATGCTAAGTGGTTTCATGTCTTATTTGAAAGAATCTGAGCTAAAAGGAAAGAAATTCAAATAGTCACCGAGCCAACTTGAAATTTGAAACCTGAAATTTGGAACTCGTAGGGAAGAGTGAAAACCAAAGAATAACAAACCAAAGAAATTTAAAGCGAAAAAATTATAAAACACATAGAGAGATGCCAAAAGTACAATTTATTGATCCAATGGAAGTCAGGAAAGCTGGTGAAGTGACCTTCAATCCAGTTCCTGTCAATCAATACAACAAAAGTATTGAGGAGGAGAAAGCTAATTTCTCCAAAGAAGATTTTATTCGTATTTACCACGACATGGTGGTGATTCGCGAGTTTGAAACCATGTTGAATGAAATCAAAATCAAAAGTGAATACAATGGTGTTGCCTACAACCATCCGGGGCCGGCTCACTTGTCTATCGGGCAGGAAGCGGCTGCTGTGGGAATGGCTTACACGCTGGGGGTTGAGGATTTCATCTTCGGCTCGCACCGTTCGCATGGCGAGATCCTGGCTAAAGGATTGTCGGCTATTCACAAACTGACCGATGCGCAACTGATCAAGGTGATGGAAAACCATTTCGATGGCAAAACCTTTGCTCCGGTAAAAGCCAATTTTAAAGGAACCACCAAGGAGCTGGCCATTCGCTTTTTGATTTACGGAACACTGGCCGAGATTTTTGCCCGCGAAACCGGTTTTAACCGCGGTTTGGGTGGATCGATGCACGCGTTCTTCACGCCATTTGGCGTGTATCCGAACAACGCTATCGTTGGCGGATCGGGCGACATTGCTGTGGGTGCAGCGCTCTTCAAAAAGGTAAACCGCAAAGACGGCATTGTGGTGGCCAACATTGGCGATGCCTCTATGGCTTGCGGGCCGGTGTGGGAAGGCTTGACCTTTGCCACCATGGACCAGTTCAACCAACTGTGGGAAGGTGATATGAAAGGCGGGCTGCCGCTCATCATCAACATCATGAACAACCAATATGGCATGGGTGGACAAACCTGTGGCGAAACCATGGGCTACAACGTGGCTGCCCGTATTGGCGCTGGATTGAATGCCGACCAAATGCACGCCGAGCGCGTGGATGGCTACAACCCATTGGCGGTGATTGATGCCTACACACGCAAACGCGAAATTCTGAAAGAAAAGCGTGGCCCTGTGTTGCTGGATATACTGACTTACCGTTTCAGCGGACACTCCCCGTCGGATGCTTCGTCCTATCGTTCAAAAGAAGAAATTGAAGCCTGGCAGGCTGTAGATTCAATTATCTGGTTTGGGAAAGAACTGATGGATGCGGGAATTGCTACGCAAGAGGAATTGACAAGCATTCATTCCAACAATACTGACCTGATCACCTGGGGATTGAAATTGGCTATTGATGATTCTGTTTCGCCGCAGATGGATATGAAAAAATATCCTGATCTGATTGGTGAGATGATGTTTTCCAATTCTCCGGTGGACAGTATGGAAGCTGATCGCGAGCCGGAGGTGAACCATCCGATGGAGGAAAACCCACGGGTGAAACAACTGAAGACCAAAGAGCGTTTTGCTTTCGACAAAGACGGCAAACCGTTTTCAAAAATTAAACAATACGGTTTGCGTGATGGCTTGTTCGAGGCCATTGTTGACCGGTTCTATAAAGATTCAACCCTGATTGCTTACGGTGAAGAAAACCGCGACTGGGGTGGCGCTTTTGCCGTTTACCGCGGATTGACTGAGGCGTTGCCTTACCATCGTCTGTTCAATTCACCCATTTCCGAAGCATCGATTGTGGGAACAGCCATTGGCTATGCCATGTGCGGTGGACGCGTGATTCCGGAGATCATGTACTGCGATTTCCTGGGACGCTCGGGTGACGAGGTGTTCAACCAATTGCCGAAATGGCAGGCCATGAGCGGAAACGTGATCAAGATGCCAGTGGTATTGCGTGTTTCTGTGGGGTCGAAATACGGCGCACAGCACTCGCAGGACTGGACCGCACTGCCCGCACACATTCCGGGCTTGAAAGTGGTTTTCCCGGCTACCCCATACGATGCTAAAGGTCTGATGAACTCAGCCTTGCAGGGAACTGACCCGGTCATTTTCTTCGAAAGCCAGCGCATTTACGACATTGGCGAGCAATTCCACGAAGGTGGTGTGCCCGAAGGATATTACGAAATCCCGTTTGGCGAGCCGGATGTGAAGCGCGAAGGAACCGATGTAACCATCTTGAGTATTGGGGCAACCCTCTATCGTGTGCTGGAAGCAGCCGATCAGTTGCAGGAAAAATATGGCATGAGCGCCGAGGTGATTGATGCCCGTTCGCTGGTGCCGTTCAACTACAAACCTGTCATTGAGTCACTGAAAAAGACCGGCCGAATCATCATTACCGGAGATGCCACCGCACGCGGTTCGTTTATGAAAGAAATGGCTTCGACCATTACCGAGCTTGCTTTTGATGAGCTGGATGCTCCACCGGTGGTGGTGGGTTCGCGCAACTGGATCACGCCGGCTTACGAGTTGGAAGACGCGTTCTTCCCGCAAGCAGACTGGATCATCGATGCCATTCACGAAAAGATTGTCCCGCTGAAAGGCCATGTGGTGAAAAGCAATTTCACCGAAGCAGAGCAGATCCGCAGGAATAAGTTGGGGGTTTAAGCTTTTCTTTTTCCCATCATACTTTAAAAAGCTCCATGCTCCCGACGGCATGGGGCTTTTTTATTAAAGAAAATATCGAAGTGGTCACTGGTGGAGTGGAGTGGTACAATGATTTTGATGTGAATGTCTCAATTATCCGAGGCTCTAATAAATGATTCCAAAACACGAATGAATTCCTTCATGTCCTTTTGCATATCTAGAACGTCGCTTAATTCAAATTCGATAAAAGGCACATAATCTCCCTCAGTCCGGTTCTTGAATGCATCTCTCAATATTTTCCCGTATCGAATATCGATTAATCCTGTTTTAACGAAGTCTTTATTAAACCACCCAATGAGTTGAGCGTGTTTGGATGACTGAAATTCATACTTTAAAGCTAAAGCCGTCAGACAATAAAACAGGCCATAATAAACTCTGTTTACCGCAATGTTTAGCAAGTTGGCTTCAATCAACTTACTAACTTCATCGATTGTGTTTCTGGCTTGTCCAAGCCGGTATTCAATCAGAATATTGCGATCTCTGTTGGTAATCATGCATGGATTCCTTTTTGCATAGCGGTTTTAAAGACGGGGTGTTTCCCCCGTAAGCCTTCTTTCAGTTCTTGTTCTGAAATAATTTGTGTATCCAAAAAGATTTCATATTTCAGGTCAAGTTCGTAGCATAGGTCATTAATTTTTCGTTGGATTTTTCTATCGTATTGGGTACGGAGGATAATAATCACGTCATAGTCCGAATCTTTTGCTGAATTTCCCCAGACCTGTGATCCAAATACGACCACATCTGAGACCAGATTGCCCAAATGGTTGTTCAAATGTCCTTTAATTTCGATGGCTAACGATTTAATGTCCATTTTGAATGATCCTCATTTTTTTTTTGTGATGCACATACCCAAAAGTAGAAAAAATTAGTGATACCATCTGTTATTCTTCTTCTACGAAAAAAATGTCCCGCTGAAAGGGTACCTGGTGAGTTGAGAATTATACCTTTGTATTCATGGATTGGAGAGACCATATAGAAGTCAATGAAGAAGTTTTGGTGGGGAAGCCAGTGATTAAGGGTACGCGTCTTTCGGTTGAGCATGTCATCAATTTATTTGCATCCGGATGGACCGAACAGCAAATTCTTGATAATTATCTGAGATTGACAAAGAATGATTTGCAGGCCATTTTTATTTATATTCAGGAAGGTTTGAAGGATGGATTAATGTTTAACAAACCACTAAGATCCGCATGATAAAATTGCTAGCAAATGAAAATTTCCCTTTAGCGAGTGTCGAAATTATAAGATCAGCAGGATTTGATATCAAAGCTACTGGAATTATTCGATGTTGGAAAAATAAGATTTGAAGGAATGCTAACGGTGATAAGTGAGTGCTCCGTCCGCCAGCGAAAATTTGTCTAATCTAAGAATGTCCTTCAACTTATTTTCTCTTTCTTGCCTTATTGCAATTCCCCCGATTTTCCTATTTTCAAGTTCGAAATAAAATCAACAGATATGAATGAACTTGATCCGATGGCTTGGAGCCTTCGGATCAATAAGCACTTTGGCCGTTTCTTTTTACACGGACGTCTGGACGGTTTTTAAAGACGAATCTCCATGTCAATGGAATAAAAAATGGTATTTCGGTACCAGTTCCCGCTGGCGCGAAACCAAAATAAGTTTTCCAGAATTATTTTCTGCTGGCGCAAAATGAAAATAAATTTTCCAGAACCGCCTCCCGCTGGCGTGAAGAAGAAATGAATTTTCCAAGACTATTTCCCGCTAACGCGAAATGAAAAAAAATGTTCGAAATCATTTCCCGCTGGCGCGAAACGGAAATAAAATTGCTGGCATGAGTTTCCGCTGGCGCGAAGGAGAAAAAAAATTCTGAATCCGTTTCCCGCTGGCGCGAAATGAAAATCAATTTTTCAGCATGGTTTTCCGTGGCCGCAAAAGAGCAAATTACAATGACGAATGCGTTTATGGGGTGCGTCTATTTAAAGAGAACTGTTGCATAATTATTTGATGTGTTGTAAATTGCAGGTCGAAAAGTTTTACTAATCTTTAAATCGAATGAAATGATGCTTAAAATTCTTTATTCGTACTTTACGTTGGCCAACTTGACCGCCCTGGCCGGAAAGATCCATCTTTATTTAGTGGCTAAATTTCCCGATCACCCAATGGTTATCCCCATAATGGCAAACCTACAGGGCAGTATGGATATTGCTTTGAAGTCGGTTGGCAGCAGTACCAAACAGCCGATGACTAAAAAAGTCCGTGCCGCGGACAAAAAACGCGACAACAGTTATCTTTCGTTACGCGACCATATTCATGCCGGCTTGCGGCGCGAAAATGAAGATTACCGTACGGCTTGCGAAAGCTTGTGGCCCATTTTTGAGAAGAACGGCTTTGAGCTGGCTCGTTTAGCTGATGGAGATGAAACAATAGCAATTCATAGTTTGATCGATGACCTGTCGGGGCCGGAAGAGCAGACCCATCTGGCAACCGTCAACGCGGTGGAATGGATGCAGGAACTTCAGGCCGATAACCAGAATTTTGTATTGACAAGCCAGCAGCGCAGCGCCAAACGGACGGTTGATACCACGGTGCCCGATGATAGGGCCCTGGGCCAGCTTAAGTCGTCGCTCGAACTGGTATGCGGCGCCTTGGCAGCCTTGCGTGCCACAAACGCCCCTGATGGTATACAGGGGGCTGTTAACGAGATCAACGAATACATTAGAGAGGCCAACGCCTCTGCTAAACGGGGCCGGTCGCGCCCAGGCTCCGGAGAAACCGAGGACGAATAGATTGGGAAGGGGAATCTTAACGTCGTGTTTTATTAAACCACCACTTTTTCCATTTTGTCCAGGAAGTTGGGGGCAAAATCAACCCCAATCCCAGGGGAATCCGGTAGTTCCTGTTTTTTCAACCAAATATGAATTTTAATGAAGTGCGGGCAAATAAAAAAGCACTTAAAAACCAGTGTTCTAAGTGCTTTTGTTATCGTTTGTATTTTATTTGTTGACCCGCCAGGGCTCGAACCTGGACTCTTCTGGACCAAAACCAGACGTGTTGCCAGTTACACCACGGGTCAATCATTGTTGTCTTTTCTTTAAAGACGCTGCAAAAATATAAAAAAAATCAAATCCCAAGCCTTTTTCAATGAAAAAAATCGAGCTTTTTAAAAGTCCAACCGGAAGGCTTTTTTAAGGGCACTTCGTAATCCCTTGCCACTGTCTTACTTTGCCAGAGAAAGCTTTCCTAGCAGCTTTTTCCCACGCGATTTGATTCCCGCAGAACCATGAAACTCAATCTCGTGTTCAATCAGCTGAATAAGCTCGGGTTTCAGGTCAGGGATAGTTTCTGAGACTTCGAATAGCAATTGCATGGCATTCACGCGGATGGCGATCGGTCGCGCAGCATTGGTGAATTCGTTTAGTCCGTAATCCCAAAGCGTGCCCAGTTGATTTTCGGGGATCGGATTTAGGCTGATTAGTTTCAGCAGGTGACGGAGCTTGCTTTCATTCGAAATAAGCGGTAGCGCTTCAATAAATTGGGGAATATATGGGCGGATCAGCTCCGGGTTCTTTTCGTGAACTTTATCAATGATCCACAGAGCACGCCAGCTTTCTTTTTTTGACTCATGTAGTCCAATATCAGTTAAATATCCAATTTCTTGGGGGTATTCAACCAGGTAATCAGTCAGTAGATAGATGTTCTCCCAGGCGTCTAAAAGGGCATAAAAATCTGCTCGTTTCATCAATGTCATTCAATAAGAATAACCAAAGATAAGGCTTTGTGAAATAGTAGGAAATGACCAGGCGAGAAAGTTGCATTAAATAATAACAATGGCCGAGAATAGCAACGACCAGCCTAGAATGGAAAGAATCATGTAGGCAAAAACGTATTTCTTTCTTGAATAGTAACGATTCAGCAGAAAAGCACCAATCGGAATGCTCAAAAGTACAGGCGTGGCAATGATAATTCCAATAAAGCCATATCGGTTGCGAAATTTTACAAACAAGCGTTTCTTGTCCATCGATCCAGAGAAATTGGGCTTCCATTTTTGTAAAAACGGGTTCAGGTCAATATTGAAGTGTGTATTGAGGAACGCTATGAATTTCGTTTTTCGACGTTTCAACAAGCGGAGCAGCGCTGAACTCAGGTAGTAGAAAAAGAAAAAACCGCAGATTCCACCTACCGTCACGGCAATAATTGCCTGGGTCTCATTGAGACCAATAAGCAACGCATAAGGGAAAGTAACCGAGTACTTTACAGTTGCCAGAAGAAAAACGTGAATTAATTTAACGATACCGAAAAAATCCATTTTTGAACATTGTTATTATGAGTTACAACTGCAAAGTTGTGAAATTGTTCTGGTAAGCGATTCAAAATTAGGACTATTTTATAATTTCTTAACTTAGATGATCACAATTACTTAACATAGATTGACTGTCCGCTTTGTAGGCATAAATGCATACTTTTTTCTACCTTTACACCGATAAAGCAGATTCTTCAAATGGATTAAATTCTGCGATTGTTTAGTTTACAATTTCAAGTCTGTAGTGTTGTTAAATAAAAATGGTCAAAAATATATAACAGGTCCGTGACCTTAAATTGAAAGGAATGAGTAAAGAACAAGTATGGTTTCATCGAGGTGGCTGGTTAGCCAAAGACGATATTAAGGCGCATGCTTCAATCGATATTGCTGAGTTTTATACACATTTTCATAGCCATCCGGAATGGTGGAAGGCGATTTTTGATTTTCTAAGAGGTGATTTGAAATCGATGGCTGTTGGAAAGTATCCGATAGTTGGCGATCAGGTTTTTGCCATGGTGTCGGAATACTCGACCAAAAGGCTGGAAGAAGCGAAATGGGAGGCTCACCGGAAATACATCGATTTACAATATATGATTGATGGTGAGGAAAAAATGGGGCAGTTGCCGCTGGCCAATGCCATTTCACCACAGGCGTATGATGAAAATAAGGATTTAATCTTTTTCGGCGATCAGGATGGAGAATATTTTACAGCCAGTCCAAGTTGTTTCTTTTTGTTTTTTCCTGAAGATCTACACCGGCCGGGAATATTGATAGAAGAATCGAAACCGGTGAAAAAGTTGGTGATTAAAATCGCAGTGTCTGCGTAAAACCGGTGCTCATCAAAGCCCCGGCGCATTCAGGACGTTGTGGAACTTTACAACTTCGCGGTTTGAAATAGTAGTTATTCTCTGTATTATAAATACAAGTCGGCAAGCCACCCTGATTCGAAGGCTCTCTTTCGGTAACTAGGTTTAAATCAGCTGCTATCGGACAGGATAGTAAATCACGGTCACCCATTTCGATTCATCAGGCTGTTGTTGCGGATCGGTCTGGTATTTTTCCATGGGGCTGCCATCCAGGGTCAAGCCATTTTCCGGAATCCAGCGCTGAATGAAACTGTGGGTTTTGTCCAGGTATTCGTAGGACCCGATATGATCGGCTGCGGCATAGGTTTTCGACGCCATTTTTCCATATAGGATCTGTCCCTGCGGCTCAATCTCATAATCAATCGGGATGCCGAATTCCAGGTCAATGCGGTTGCCGTCAATTTTGTGGTAAATGGAGTACGGCATGTCGGTCATTGTCAAATCATTCCGTTCAATGAAATTGATCAGCTGGCTGTACATTTCCCCCATCTTTGTTGAAACCGCTTCGAGCTCAATCTCTTCGCGCAGGCTGATATACTTGAATTCCGGAAGCTTCACGATTTCAACAATGGGGCGCCCTTCCTGCACAATGATCTCAGCCACGACTTTTAAGTTTTCAATACCCTTTTCAAAATCAGGCCCAATCATCGACTCGAAAAACAATCCCATCCACCGGGCAACCGGATTATTTCCCAAATCAGTGTCAAATGCCCAGGTAATTTCTGTCTGTCCGTTTTTTTCTTCAAACAGGAAATAGCCGGTTGAAATTCCGTCTTCCATGAAATTCATTTCCGTCGCAATGGAATCATAAGGAATCGATTTGGTAATGGTTAATTTGCCCGAGCCAAGGTGGGGGTTTTCACTTTCCCAGGTGTAAGCGGCGCCTTTTCCAATGCCGGTATGTTCAAACTCCACTTGCATGTCCGGATCCATTTGGTTCCAGACAGCCCATTTGTCCCAGGTATGGAGATTGTTGACCTGATTAAAAATGACTTTGGCTGGAGCATTGATGGTGCCTTTTCGTTCAATATGAACTTGTCGGGGCAGAAAGAAGGCGATAACCAACATGGCAATGATGACAACAAGCAGTCCAACGAGGAAATTTTTGAATTTTTTCATTTCACAAGATTTTTCATTTTACAGTGAGAAAAGATACAAAAATATCATGGTTTCTCCTTCTTTTAAATTGGTGGCTGGATTTGGGAGACCCGATAATCGATGCTTCTCTTTGCCTCAGATCTTCTTCGCACCTTGGTGTCTTTGTGTTTTGATGTTGCCATTCGTTGCCGGATGCAGGGAAAGTATCTTTTCCAGAATCTCTTTTGTTTTGTTCGGATAATCAATTTGTTGGGGATGCTTCTCGCTCAGCCACGATAGAATTTCCTGGTGCTGGTTTCTCAACTCAGGCAACACCAAAATCCCCATAGCTTCCAGAAAGGCGGCATTGCAGGCTTGTTCAAATTGGTTTTTCATCGGAATGACACAAAGTTTTTTACCCATAAAAAGGGCTTCTGCAGGCGTTTCAAAGCCAGCAGTACATAAAATGCCTTTACAGGAGGTAAACGATTTTGTGAAATTGACGAGGGACACAGGGAGAATGCTGATGTTGTCTTGTTCGTAAGCCTGTTTGCAGTGTTTGGAAAAGACCTCCCATTTAGTGGCGGGGAAAGAACCGAGCGCTTCAATAATTTGCTCATCACTGTATGCCGGAAGGTAAACCGTGAAGTGCTCGCGGGAGGTGACCTTGGCCTGACGGATGGTTGACCGGATCACCGGAGTGAAATTAAACTCGTCCAATGCCCGGAAATGAAACCCATACTTTTTGGTGGCCGGGGCGTAATTTTTAAGAATAAATTTTCCAAGACCATTACGCTCTGCCGGCAGTGGGGCGTCAGGGTGCAAAACAGCATTTTGGTGACTGATTCCGATACAGCTTTTCTTTCGCAGCCGGCAAGCCCAGGCAGTTACCGGCTCAAAATCGCACAAAACCACATCGTACTGCTGCACCGGCAAACGGTAGATGTCTTTCAGCAGGCGGAAGGGGCGCACTCTTTTTAAGGTTTCCGCCAGATTAACCCCACCTTTCTTTCCAAAGATAAAGCTCAACCCGTAAAGCTGGTAGTCAACCTGAAACGGAAGTTGAATGTCGCCTTGTATGCCACTGACGAGCACATCTGTTTTAGCCATTTTTTTCAGAATTGGAACCAGCTCAGTGGCTCTGGCCAGGTGCCCATTACCGGTGCCTTGTATTGCATAAAGGATTTTCATTTGGAAGGTGAAATTAGATGGGAGAGCGCAAGCTCCTGGAACAGCGAGTTGTAAAGTTCTTTCTCGTTGGGCATGTCGGGTTCGTCAGCAGTATCGTCTGCGCTGTCAGTGAAATAAACCAGGTTCCATTGATTGTCCTCGTATTCGGTCGATGTGAAATGTTCTACCCAATCACCACCGTTAATGTAGCGAACCTCTCCGTGCTCGGTCGTCGTTTTTTTATCTTTCGGAACATGGGTGTGCCCGCAAATAACGGTTTGGTAATTTCGTTCGGCAGCAACTTTAATGACCGCTTGTTCGAACCGCGAAAGCGGTGTTTTTTCTTTCAGAAATTTCTTTTTGATGTTTTTGTAAATTGGTACTTCCTGATATCCCAAAAGTAGCAGAATGCGATTGACGGCCCCATTGATCAGGGAGATCAATCCGTAACTGGCTGCTCCAATTTTTGCCAACCACTTGGCTTGGTGAATGATGTGATCGAAAATATCGCCATGGAAAATCCATGTCTTTTTTCCGTTTATCTCTAATACAAGTTGATTCACAATTTTCAGGTTCCCCATTTCACTGCCGTTAAATTTTCTCAGGAATTCGTCATGGTTACCTGTGATATAAACGATTTTGACGCCCTTCTCAAGCATTTTGATCAGATGGCGAACCACTTTTAAGTGTGGTTTGGGGAAGTAGTTTCGTGAAAAACGCCAGGAGTCAATGATGTCCCCATTCAGAACCAGTGTTTCCGGGTGAATGGACTTGAGATACTTCAGTAATATTTTGGCTTTGCTGGCATGTGTGGCCAGATGAACATCGGAAATCACAGAGACTTTGAGCTTTCTCATGGTTGTTTCATGAATTGAAAATTCGTTGTTGCAAAGTTCATTTGTATAGATTAATCAAAAGTTAATGAAATGTGAAGATTGTGCAGTTGCTGAACGAAAATAGCAGTGACCTTTTCTAAAGCATTTTTATGAATGTGGATTATTTGCTGTACTTGTATTACCTTTGATCGACAATAACCAAACCTATGCCTGTTTATTCGAAAGAAAATGATCAGACCTTATGGTCCAAATTTCTTCATGGCAACGAACAAGTGTTGTCACTCATCTACTTACGACATGCCAACGCCTTGTTCGATTATGGTTGTAAAATGACTCCCGACCGGGATCTGGTTAAAGATGCTATTCAGGATATTTTTTGTACCCTCTTAAAAAACCGACAGAACTTGTCAGGCACCGATAATATTCGTCTCTATCTTTTTAAGGCGATGAAACGGAAGTTGGTGCGTGAAATCCAGAAATCCTATCGCCTGCAAAGTGTTGACTCTGAATCATCCGCTGGATTTGATCTGACTTTTTTGCACAGCTTCGACCATACCGAATTTGAACTAACCGAACGGCAAAAAAAAGAGCTGGTGGAGGCGGTCGATTCGCTGACCGAACGGCAAAAGGAAGCCATTTATCTGCGATTTACCCGGGGGCTCGACTACAAGGAAATTTCCATGATCATGAATCTAAACTACCAATCCTCACGGGCCCTCATTCATCGGGCGATTGCTAAACTTCGTGATATATTGTCAGTTAAGTCCGATATTTTCAACCAGACACTTCTTGCCTTATTCTTTCGAAAAGTAAAACCTGTTGTTTAGCAGGTATTTTTTTCATCCGAAACCATCAACAAAAAACAAGTGGCTGTCTTTTGTGAGCAGAACTTGTAAAGATGAATAAATATAAAAACTATACACCCGAGGATTTCTTAGTGGATGATTATTTCATTCAGTGGTTGAATGACCCCTCCGAAGAGCATGAAGAATTCTGGAAGACATTTGTTGAAGAATTTCCGGAGCAAAAAATAAATGTAGAGCAGGCCAAATTTATTGTTAGCATGTTTCAGCACGAGCATGAAAAACTGAGCCTGGATGAAACCTATGATATTTGGAACGGCGTGCTTCGCAATGCCAAACGTCCGAAAGTCGGCAGGCTCGTTCGATTGTTACGCTATGCTGCGGTGTTATTGCTCGTGTTTGCTTCGGGAGCCGTGGCTTTTTACATGTACGAAAACTCCCGCGAAATACACTACGATCTAACGGAGATTACAGAGGCCGGCAGCAACGAAGCCAAAATCATTCTTTCCGATGGCTCCGAAGTTTCGCTGGAGCAGAAAGAATCGGCCATTACCTATGCCCGTAGCGGCAACCAGTTGATTGTTAACAACGATACCATCAATCAAAACCAGCAGGATGGCCGTGAGTATATGAATAAGGTCATTATTCCCTATGGAAAGAAATCGATGATTACTCTTTCGGACGGCACCAAAGTGTGGTTAAATGCCGGAAGCCAGTTGGTTTATCCGTCCGTGTTTCTTCGGAAAAAGCGGGAGGTGATGCTGATTGGCGAGGCCTATTTCGATGTGGCTAAAAATACGGCGAAGCCATTTATTGTGCGCACGTCTGATATGAATGTGCAGGTGCTTGGAACCCGATTCGATGTATCGGCCTATCCCGAGGATGATTTTGTTGCCGCTATTTTAGAAGAGGGGAGTGTTGGTTTGGAAATCAAAGGGAATGGAGTCATGGCACAAGATCAGCAAATTCTGTTGCGTCCCAACGAGAAACTAAGCCTGAATAGAGAAAGCCGGGAGACCATCGTTCAGGTGGTTGATGTGAGCATGTATACTTCTTGGAAAGAAGGAATCTTGAAATCAGAATCAGAAGATCTCAACCGATTGATTAAGAAGATTGAACGCTACTATAATATTCATGTCACGCTGAAAGACCCGCTTGTGGGTGTCTATAAAATTTCGGGAAAACTCGATTTGGAGAAGAGCTCCGAAGAAGTGCTAAACATTATTAAACTAACGGTTCCAATCGATTGGGCCAAAAAAAGTAACGGAGATTTTATTGTTGTGAAGAAATAGATTTCGAGCCAAAAAAAACCGGAGAATACTGCCATATCCTCCGGTTAGCCAAAAGGCTCTGGTTATTAGTCGTTAAACTAAACGTTTTAAAAGTATGAAAAAAAAGTCGTATCAAAGAATCTTTCATTCAAGTGGAGGATTCAAAAAAATGTTCCTTATTATGAGGTTATCTGGATTATTACTTCTTGTCAGTGTTTTAAGCGCTGTTGGGAACAGCTATTCGCAAAGCACAAAATTCTCGCTTAGGCTAAACAACGCCACAATTAAGCAGGTATTCACTGAAATTGAAGAGAATAGTGAATACATTATTGTTTATTCTGACGACATTTTGGATGTATCCAAAGAAGTGTCGGTGATCGTAAAGAATTCTTCTGTCGACAAAATCCTCGACCAAATTTTTTCAGGGACAGCGGTCGACTACACCATCAAAGACCGGCAAATTGTCATTACCCAACGGGCTAAAGATCTTTTGGCTACTCCTGGTCAGCAAGCTGAAAACATTGTCAGCGGAAAGGTGGTTGATTCGGCTGGGATGCCTTTGCCTGGTGTTACGGTGTTAGTAAAAGGAACCACCACTGGAACTATTTCTGATTTTGACGGGGAGTTCAATCTGTCACTTCCAGATGATGCCGATGTGCTGGTTTTCTCTTTTGTTGGGTTTCAGATGCAGGAAGTATCCATTGGTAACCGTACCACGTTTAACATTCAGCTGGTTGAAGATGTCCTTCAGATTGAGGAAATTGTAGCTGTAGGCTATGGTGTCCAGCGCAAAAGTGACCTGACTGGCGCGATGAACCGTCTGACTGAAGATGATATGAATAAAGGTGTAGCTACGAATCCGGTTGAAATGATGCAGGGACGTGTTTCGGGCGTGAATATTACCCAAAACAGTGGGGAGCCTGGAAGCGGCATGTCGGTGCGTATTCGTGGTTCAAACTCTATTCGTTCAGGCCAGGAACCGCTATATGTAATTGACGGAGTACCTTTAGATAATGCGGATATTACTCCAGAGGGAGGATCGGCAGCAGGATATGGAGGAGGAGCTAGCAAAAATCCAATTAGCTTTCTTAATCCAGATGATATTGAGTCTATTGATATCTTAAAAGATGCTTCATCTACTGCTATTTATGGAGCGAGAGGTGCAAATGGCGTCGTTATTATTACCACAAAAGAAGGAAAAAGAGGAAAAGGTACTATTTCGTATGATGGTTATGTTGGAGTTTCTCAGATTCGTGAAAAGTTAGATTTACTTTCTGCCGAACAATTTAGATCTTACACAAAAGCAGATGGCACCAAATTGCTGGATTTAGGCGCAAATAACAATTGGCAGGATGAAATATTCACAACGGGTATAACGAATAGTCATAACTTGTCTTATGGCGGAGGAGCTGAAAAATTTACTTATCAAACATCATTGGGATATCTTAAGCAAAATGGAATTGTTGAAGCTACTGGTACTGAGAAAATTAATGGCCGAATAAAAGTGACTCAAAAAGCGTTTGATGATCGTTTGGCTTTATCTGGTAGTTTAATTGCGTCTCACATTGAAGATATCCGAGCTCCTATTACCGAACAAGAAGGATCTGGACACCAGGGCGATGTGATTTTAAATGCACTGAAATTAAATCCCACTCTTCCCATTTATAATGAAAATGGTACTTTCTATCAGCATAGTACCGATCAGCGTAATCCGCTGTCCATGATTAAGTTGGTTGATGATATTACCCAGACCGATCGTATTTTGGCTAATATGTCTGCCGAGTTTGAAATTATAAAAAATTTGAAATATAAGTTGAATGTTGGCCTTGATCGTACAGTTGCTGAACGTAGGGTCAACCAGGATAAACAGCTTAGTTATCTGTCAAATAAAGGAGAAGCAGATATTAATGGAGTTTCGGCAAGTAATCGGTTAATTGAAAATTATGTTACTTACCTTAAGGATGTGGATGGGGGGCATTCTTTTAATTTTCTTTTAGGACATGCTTATCAGTTTTTTAAATTCTCTACAACAGAGATGAATGTTACCGGATTTGAAGTGGATGAGATAAAGTATACCGATAATCTGGAATATGGAGATTTCTCGCAAGCTGATGTCAATTCTTCTGCTTCTGAACGTGAGTTGCAATCTTTTTTTGGAAGGGTGAATTACAATTACAAAGACAAATATTTGTTTACGGTCACTGGACGCTATGATGGTTCTTCAAAATTTGGAGAAAACAAAAAATATGGCTTTTTCCCTTCTGCTGCGTTCGCGTGGCGAATGTCTGAAGAAGATTTTTTGCAAGGATTTGAATATCTGAGTAATTTAAAGATGAGACTTGGCTGGGGATTGACTGGTAACCAGGAGATTCCAGATAAAATATCGTTACTTGCTGTTGGTACTGAACAGAATGCCAACGGATATTTTAATGGCTCGCTATCTCCGGGTATTACTTTTTTACGTACCCCAAATCCCGACATTCAATGGGAAACAACCATGCAAACAAATATTGGATTGGATTTTGGCTTTTTTTCCAACCGATTATCAGGTGCGATCGACTTTTTCAACAAAGAAACAAAAGATGTCCTGCTCGAAATACCTGCAAAAGCGCCTGCAGCAACACAAACTCAATGGCAAAATGTTCCTGATCTTCGTATCATAAACAACGGTGTTGAACTTGGCTTAACTGGCTTATTAGTTGATAAACACGATTTGAAATGGGATATGGGAATTAATCTTGCATACATTAAGAATGAGGTGAGAGATTTGCCTGTAAAATTGATTGAAACGGGTAATGCCAGTGGTCCCGGATTGAGTGCAACACGTGTCCAGATTATTACAAATGGGCAACCTGTTGGTTTGTTTTATGGAATGGTTTTCGAAGGATTTGACGAAGATGGCATGAGTGTATATAAAACAGATGATGAGGGAAATACTGTGAGAGACTATCTCGGTTCTGCGCTCCCTGATCTTACTTACAGCCTTAGCAGCAAATTGGAATATAAGAATTTTGATTTAAGTATGTTTTGGTATGGATCTGAAGGCAATAAAGTATACAACAATACCGCGAATGCAATCTTTACAAAGGGTTCTTTAGAGAGTGGTGGAAATGTTACCCAAGCTGTTTTCAATTCAGAAGAGAATCCTGAAAACCCGAATGCATTCTCTTCAAGGTTTATTGAAGATGCCTCTTTCCTTCGTTTATCAAACCTGACTTTAGGATACACTTTTGAAACAAAATCGCTTGAATGGATTTCGAATGCACGTATTTATATCACAGGGAATAATTTGTTAGTGCTTACTGATTATACCGGATTCGATCCTGAGGTGAATGTAGCAGCCGATGAAAATGGAGTTCCTTCCATGGGAATAGACTTCACCGCTTACCCAAAACCAAGAACATTTACGCTTGGTGTAAACCTTCAATTTTAAACCTAAATAAAAGAATAATGAAACGATACAAATTTATATTATCTCTTCTGGTACTCGGCTTATTGGGTACTGTTGGATGTACTGATCTGAAAGAAAATGTGCTGGATGAACAATTGGGATCTGATCTAATTAATAATCCAGATAATATTCAATCCCTTATTAATCCACCTTATGCCAGTCTTCGGAAAACAATTGAATGGTATGATTACTGGGCATTGCAAGAAGTCTCTACTGATGAAGTGGTCATTCCAACAAGAGGAGGTGACTGGTATGATAATGGCGCGTGGCAAGAATTACATTTACACACCTGGAATCCGGATCATATCCGAATGAAAAATGTATGGGATGCTTTAAATCAAGGGGTATCGCGTGCAAATACAGCTATTTATTATATTGATCAATTCGACCAGAATGAGACAACAGAACAATATGTTTATGAAGCTCGTTTTTTGCGTGCTTACTTCATGTACCTTATCAACGATTTGTTTGGACAAGTTCCATTTCGTGAGGCAAATGAACTCGATTTTTCAGTTACGCCAACCGTACTAGACCGGAAAGCTGCTGCTGATTGGATTATTGAAGAGGTGAAAGCTGTTTTGCCTCATCTGAAGACAAAGTCTGAAGTTAGTTCGGAGAGGGTAACGGTGGGGGCTGCACAGGCATTGCTGGCGAAAATTTATTTAAACTATGAAGTTTATACCGGTGAGGCCAAATGGGATGAGGCCATCTCATATTGTGATGAACTAATTGCGTCGTCCCATTATTCAGTTACCGATGATTATTGGAGCATGTTTCAAAAATTTGTATCAGAACATGCTGAATTTATTCTCCGAGTTCCAATGGATGATCAAGTAACGATGGGCAGTGGAAGTGTGTGGGTGAATTTCACTTTACATTACAACCAAACCTTTGGAAATATTACTGATGTATGGAATGGGCCATCAACTACTAAAACATTCTTTGAAAGTTGGGACTCCGAAAATGATGCCCGATATTATGATGACAGGATCAAGTCTGAAACTGGGTTTAATCAAGGATTTTTATTTGGACAACAATATAATCTGGCTGGTGAAGCCTTGGAAGATCGGGATGGAAATCCATTGATTTTTGTTCCCGAGATGAATATTGCCAGCGCTTCAGAAACAGCAGGTATTCGTGTTGTTAAGTTTGCGCCTAATCCGAATACTCTTGATCAGTATTCTTCTCCAAATGATGTTCCAATCATGCGTATTTCTGATATTTATTTGATGCGTGCGGAAGCTAGGTTCCGCAGCGATGATGAAGACGGTGCCCTGGATGATATTAATTACCTACGCTCCAAACGCAGCGCTGAAGGGAAAACGCTTCCCGCATTAACCGCTCTGACGTTGGATGATGTGCTGAAAGAAAGAGGCTATGAATTGTATTGGGAAGGATTGCGCCGGCAGGACCTGATCCGGTTTGGTAAGTTTACCGCTGCCTACCAGGAAAAACCAGTAACTGATGCATCCAAAACAATTTATCCGTTACCAACTTCAGCCGTTGATGTAAATGAAAACTTAATCCAAAACCCAGGCTACTGAGCCTACTAAGCCAAAGAAATCTCAGGATCAGCAGGATTTTGAGTGTTTGCGAATAATAACCGCTGTTCGGAAGGGCAGCGGTTATGTTTTTAATGCCAATGGGTAGGAAGTCGCAGTTGCCAGTTGCAGTTGCCAGTCATTTAATAGTGAGCCTAAAGCTGCAAGGAATGAAATTCCAAATTTCAGGTTTCAAATTCCAAAGGTCCAATCACCAGCTGTTAATGAGGATCAATTAACTAATTTTTAGGGGAAGGTGTTTTCGATTTATCGAAATCGGAAGGGTCAAAACAAGATCGCTGGCCTAACGAATTATTCTTGATCAACCTTGTACGGGTTTAGGAAAATCAGGAAGAAAATCAATGCAAACGATAATTCATGCAATTCGCTTTCTTTGGTCAGGTTAATGGCCAGGATCATTAATGTAGCAACCACCATCATAATGATATGTTGATTCTTTGGAAGAGGAACGTGGAATTGAGTCACCAGATTACGAATGAAAGCAATCTTGGTGACCATCAGCCTGGCAAAACCAAAATAAATGATCAGCACCATAAAAACAGGGGCGGCAAAAATAACTTTGTTCAGGTTATGCCCTTTTACAATCATATTGTGAAGGTTGGTTTCTGCTTGTTTATTGTGTTCAAGAAAAAACTCGCTGCTTTCAATACCAAAAATCCGTTGTCCCCAACTGATTTCTTCACCGGCAGCGAAAAAGAATAATAAAGCCAAGGTACCATATGTAAGGAGCCAAAGGGGTTTTTTCATTTTGCGGTATTGAAACACACGATATAAACAGATTAAACTACCAAAAAATAGAAATATGGATGTTGGCCATTCTACCGGGCCATCTTCTCTAACATATTCCAGAAACGGATCAAGGCCAACAAAACGCCCGAGGTACATTCCATAAATGATAAAAATAAAAAGGGCAGCCCCTATTCCAACTTCAGTAGCAGTAATCAATTTTTTGGAGTTCATAACGACAAATTATTAAGATCTCTAATCTATTAGCTTCTATGTTCGGAAAAAACAACAGCCCACCAAGTCCGGGTAAGCTGTATCTCCTTCACAAAGGGAACAAAGATATAAATAACGCATAAATTAGGCATTGTTATTATTTGGTTTTTCGCCCCAGTCTCAATGGAGAAAGCAAGTTTAGCCATCGGAATCGGAAGGGTCAGGAGATAAACCAAGTCAACTCCCGAGTGGAAGCTTCCGGTTGGCTCGGGGATTACAGAAATAGCCCTGTGGAAGGTTGCCGGGGGTGATTGATTAAGTGAAACGGCCGCGGGGCTGGTCATTATGCCCGATTATTTCAGAAATCTGGCCGATGGGCAGGCCAGCGGTGCCAATGGCCACACCCCCGCCGGGGGGAGGGTCATACCTGCCCGGGGGCTACTAAAATCAAAGGTTTCAGAAAAATCAAGCTTTCCAATCCTTATCATCTGTTCTCTATGGTTAAAAATAAACAAGAAAGAATTGCAGTTCGGAAACCGCGACACCCGGAGTTCGCACAATCGTAAGTGGTTGGGTTTCCTTCCCTTTTTTGAGGGAAGGTGGTTTCGATTTATCGAAATCGGAAGGGTCAAGAAAAGCAAACCAACCGAATCCAGAGCAACTAACCGGCAGATCCTGATCCGGCAATTGCAGGACAGGAAGACGCTCCATAGTCTTGGGCTTGTTCGTTCTGCGAGGAAAGGACGACCTGACAGCAGGTTAACAAATCGCGGTTCGGAAACCGCGACACCCACTGGCGCAGCGAGCCGGCTTTAAAATGAAATCGTTAGCGTGTTGAGCACTCGGGTTTTCATCTGTTCACATCAACTTGGTGAATTCGTGTTTAAAAAAATTAGTCAGGGTATGAAATGAAACCGCCAGCGTGTTGAGCACCCCAAAGTGTTTCCAAAACCCTTAGGCGTTTCGGGGGGCTTTCATGAGTCGGCTTCTTTTCCTGGCATCTTTAAATAATCCTGAAAGAATACTTAGAAGTACCTTTTCTTGGTGTAGGAACGCTTGTAGAAATCGAACTCATAAACGACCCGGATCTCGTGAGTGCCGAGGTGGTACTTGCTAAACTCCTGCGCCAGCGAGTAATCAACGGCATAGCCTATTTTCACAAATTTCATCACCTCCAGTTGCAACACGGCGGCTACGGTATGGGTCGACCGGTAGATGGCCCCAAGCCACAGCTTATCGTAGAGCATAAAGTTGGCCGACAAGTCCAACTGTAGGGGCGCGCCAATCGCTCCCTTTATCATGATGGTCGGTTTAAACCGAACCTGACGTTGGGGGCCAAAAAGGTAGCCGCCAATCAGGTAGGCATATTGCAATTCGGCCAACGACGAATAGTTGGTCCGGTTTGCCTCAAAATTGTTGGCAATCAGTTGTGGGATGGATAAGCTGATGAAATAATCCTTGGAGTAGATAATGGCACCAATTCCCGCGGTTGGCATCATTTTAATCTCCACATCTTCCATAAACATCGGATCATCAATGCCATCAGGGTATAGCTGATACTGGGTCAGTTCATTGCTGTAATTGATTACACCGACTTTGAGGCCAAGCCTTAAATTGGTTTTCCAGTCGAGCCGAACCTGGAAGGCATAGTCGCCCGTGATGGTCAGTTTTTTCTCGTAAGCCAGGCGATCATCAATAATGTCCAGTCCAAGGCCATTGTTCTCATTCTTAACGGGCGTATAAAATAAAACAGATTTGGTGAGTGGCGCCCGGTCGTGGCTCACATAATACTGACGGGTGAAGACCTGCATGCCTACCTTCTCCCACATGCCGGCATAGGCCGGGTTAACGGTCTGAACGCTGTTCATGTACTGGGTGAAGATCGGATCCGACTGGCCAAACGAAGGGATACACCACAGACAGCCCAGGACGATTAGGATGAAAATCCTTTTCATGCTTGAGTTTGTTGTATGTGTCTTTCTGCTTCGTGTCATCTCCGTTACGATATTAATCATTTTTAATAAGAAAGCATAACCGTTCCACTGTCGCGGTTTCCATCTCCCCGAATCAGGACATACAGGTAGTTTCCGGGCGGCAGCCGGTCCATACTTGCTGATCCTTCATTGGTGCGGGTTCCATCCCACCACGCTTGTTCAAAGCTTTCCCAGTAGTTGAGGTTCCCGTATTTCTCGTGCTCGTACAATTTCTTACCCCATCGGTCAAAGATCATTAAGGTGGCGTTTGGATAATTGTCGATGCAATAGATCTGGAAGAAATCATGAATACCGTCTCCGTTTGGAGAGAAGCCTTCCGGAATAAACATGGTACAGTCGCCCTGAATATCCAGGTAGTCCGGGTGGCCGTCTTGATCCATATCATCGTCGAAATAGATATTGTTATTGTTGTAATCTTCATGCAAGGTTGGGATGCCGTCGGCATCATCATCGGTATCGCGCCAGTCGGGTATGCCATCGCCATCAAAATCCTGCAAATGAGGGTTGGCTCCAAACGGATTATTCAGCTTGTCGTTGTCGAAGCTGCCAAAGAAATTGTCATAGGCGTCATCCAGTCCGTCGCCATCAATATCGGAGTACCCCGGATTGACTTCTGCAATTCCTTTGGCACCAGTGTCATAGCCTTCAATCGCATCGGGCACACCGTCATTGTCCGAATCGGCATCCTGGAAGTCGGGAATACCATCTCCATCGGAGTCAACGGGGGTGATGCCCAGGTGTCCACCTTGTTCGTAGGCATCGTCCAGTCCATTGTTATTGGCATCCACCCCCCATGGGTCGAGGTGATTTCCGGTGGCTTGTGCCTCAATGTTATCGGGGATCCCATCATCATCGGCATCAATGTCCAGGTAGTCTGGCAGTCCGTCGCCATCGGTGTCAAGTGTATCGTCACCTTCCAACCAGTCAACAATACCATCGTTGTCCTTGTCAATATCAATTTCGTTGGGTACGCCATCGCAATCCGAATCTTCAAAAACTGTGATATACACCATCGCTTCGTCGCACAAAGGGAACAGGTTTACATCGCATACGCGGTAGCTAAAGCTGTCGGTGAAGGCAGTGCCGCGAACGAATTCATACTGGAACGTTCCGTCATCGTACAGGGTCACGGTTCCATGCTGTGGAGCCAGGGTTGGCGTGGTGCTGATCTGCAAGGCATCGCCATCTGGATCTGAATCATTGTTGAGCAGGTCGCCCAAAATGGTGTAACAACCATTTGCAAAGAAATCATTCGTGGCGATTGGTGCCTGGTTGGGCTCCTGTATGGTAATGGTAACCACAGCCTCATCCGATAAGGCTCCGCATGGAAGGCCATTATTGAAAATCCGGTAAGTAAACTGGTCCGTTCCAACATAACCCGCATCCGGAATGTAAGTGATCGTATAGTCATCGTTCACCAGCCAGGTACCATGTTCCGGTGAAGTAATCACTTCCAGGGTGCTGGCGTCCAGCGATCCACCGGTATCATTGTCCAATACCGGAATGTCAACGGGCTGGTTGTGTTTTGTAGTGGCCTCGTCGCTATTGGCTACCGGTGGTTGGTTTTCGGGCAGTATTGTGATTGTCATGGAAGAAACTGCCGGCTCACATCCTGAACCGCCGGACAGACCGTAAGCGGTTAGGGTCAAGGTTATGGTTTCGACCTGAATATCCCCGGCACCCGGGGTGTAAATCGGTTGAAGCAGATTGACATTATTAAAACTGCCATCACCGCTCGACGTCCACAGCAGGCTGTTGTAATTGCTGGCTGTTGCGGTGTTCAGCAGCACCGAGTCGCCGAAGCAAATGGTCTGATCGCTGCCGGCATCAGCAAGCGGCGCTGAGAAGACTTCGACCGCTCCCAGCGTGTCGTTTTTACAGCCAAACCAGCTGGTTTGTTCGGTTGAGATGCTGTATGTTCCGGGGGCAACATCCCAGGGAATGGTGATTTCGCTTCCATAAACCGGATTTCCATTGGTGTCGATCGATTCGAAATCAGTGCCTGTTGGGCTATTCAAGCTGATTTCCGTTCCGTTGGCGGCTTCCAGTTTCCATACCCAGGTGGAGCCAGCTTCGCCATCGATCCGGTAAGTGCGTTTGGCTCCAATACATACTTCATCAATGACATAGCTTTCCTGTGCAGCAATCCCGAAGGTCGCGGCCAGTAAAGTTATCAGTAGTATGTATTTCAGCCTGTTCATGTTTAGTTTCGAGTTTCGGGTTTTGCGTGCATGGTTTCTCTTTTCTTCATTCGATATTGATTATTGAATATTCATCATTCATTATTCTTTTATTTTGTTTCAGCGACTGGCTACTTGTTACTTGCAGCATTCTGCCTACTGCGACAGAGATTCACTGCGACTGTTTTCTCCCCTCTTGCATGCTCATCTTCACATTTTCTCTCCCTCTCTCACCCTCTCCTCGTCTCACCCTCGTCCCTTCGTGTGCTTGCTTCATACTTTCCTCATTTAATTCTCCACCTGATAAATTCTTGAGTTGACCGGTATTGGATGCACAGTGAGCTGGATGGTATCCGATGCTTCCAGGTTCTCTCCATAGCGGTCTTTCAATTTGATTATCCGGTAGGTGGTTGTTTGATAAGGGGAGACGTGAATTTCGTATGTATAAGGACTATCTTCTTCCCCAATATTTTTATACTCTTTTGTTTCAATCACATCATCTTCTCCTATGGCTTCCAGCACAAAGCTCCAGGCCGGATGACCAGTTAAGGTGACGGTGATAATGGCCGGATCGCTGATGCAGATCTCGTTTTCAAACAGAATCATCTCTGCTGTTGGAGGATCTTCCAGCACTTGGAGCCTACCCACTTTCAGGTTGTTGGTACAGCCTTCCTCATCTACGGCCAGCACCCGATAGAAATAGACTCCGGCCTTTAGCCAGCGCACGTTCACCATCGCGCCGGTGTTGCTACCAACAAACTCCGCCTCATCCGGCAAAGCATTGCCATCAACTGTTGCAAAGTTTACATTTGGATCGTTATACAGCTCCCAGGTGTAGGTGTCATTCCCTTCCTGAATAATGCTGAGTTCGGTCGTTTCTCCCTGATATACCGTACGCATCTGGGCTGTAGCAGAAGCCACAGTCAGCAATACTGGCAAAATTGCCAGCGCCAGACGGATGATATGGTATATCGATCGTTTCACTTAATCAGTTTCGAGTTGTCAGTTTACAGTTTTGAGTTTGCTCATACACTTGCTTGTTTATTGTATATTTATCATTCTCCATTATCTTCATCCAGTTGTTCGTTTTCAGTTTACCGCTGTCGGTTTCAGCAACTGACTTCCCAGCTAATGGCAGCTTGCCACTCAGGGCTTTCTGTCTACTGCGACTGTTTTCTCCCTTCCCGCTCTCACCCTTAACCCTCTCCCGACCCCGCAATTGGGATCGGGAGCAGGTGGAATGAAAAAGCAATCAATTTATTCCAGATTAGTTTTGTTGGTTTCCAGGTATTAAGTTAGGTGTTGGCATTGCTGGATCTGTAATTGTTGGGCGAGGAGTAATGATACTCGTTGCTATATCGGCACCATCAGCAGCCAATGGATCTGGTAACGTACAGTCCTCATTGCGGACATCATAATCCCCATCAGCATTTACACCATCCAAGGTCATGGTCAATGTTTGACCTGCAGTATTCTCATAATTCGCATGGTCAACAGTGACCCTTACGAAAACGGAAACCCCCGCTGTCATGTCGGTTACTGTAGCTGCGGGTGCGATTTGAGTTGTACCAGAAACAAGAGGAGACCAGGTAGGTGGGGTGGTTCCCCAGGTGTCAGGAGTTGCGTATGTGTACTCATAAGAGAGTGTTTGTACCGCATTTGCACCCGTCACTGCAAACTCAGGGATCCAGTGGCCAGTAAAGTTGGCAGCAACAAATTCAAAATATAAGTGGTTGTCGCCATAGTTATATTGCATACCAGTACCAACTACGTATTGCGCTGATTCAACTTCATCAACGCATGTTTGAGGAGTAGTACCATAGTCATTTATTGATCCGGGTAAGTCAGCAGGATTCATGGCGATCACGTCAACAATGAAACCATTTTTTGGATCTAGCTCCCACACTTTGATATTGTCAGTACATCCAGCAGCATTTATATAATATGCTACCACAAATGTGGGAGTTGTTTGATACACCGTATTTGAAAGAATAGTTGATGACCAGGTCAGTTCAATTATACCATCAGTATTTGCCCCACTTGTTCCTATTTCAATATTATAATCTGCTGATGCTGCAACTAATTGGTTAGCACCTACTGTCAGTGCGGTGCCGGTATTGAATACAGGTGTGCCGGCGTTATCCGCAATGAAATCATTGTCAGTCGTGGCCCAGAAGCGCCATTCACCAGCCCCAGTGGGATCGTTAACACTCGCAGCGTAAGTATAGGGCTTTCCCGCAATTGGATGCAGAGCATCATTTGTACAAGAGAAAGTTTGAGGAGCAGACCATGTTACGGCTTGTCCAAAAACATCCTTCATCCCGGCAAAGCTTGCCAGCACTAAAAACGATAGAAATAAAATTTGCTTTTTCATAATGTAAAAATTTAAGTCATTTTTTAATAAATTATTAGATTGTAAGATGATCGGGTACTATCAGATCATCGTTTTTAATATTTGTTAATCATGTTCCGGCCATCCGGCCGTAGACGTTAGATATTGATTATTGTCTGTTTGCATTTCCCTTTTAGGTTTTTGCTTCCTCAGGTCGCCTGTTCGCTGCTGCAGGTTGTCTATTCGCTGCCGACACTTGCTTGTTTGCTGCTGCAGGTTGGCTATTCGCTGCCGACACTTGCTTGTTTTCATAGGCATTGGTTTAAGGTTTATCAAATCGGACACATGATCATCCGGACAAGTTGGCCGGGCTAAGGAGCTTTCCTGTGCGGGAATAAGTTCGTATGTTGTCATTTTTATGTTCATGTTTACATTTTTGTAATATTTGGCCTTGGTTTTATGGTAATGGTTGTGAATCGTGGTGCCGATGGGTTGCCATGACAGTCCGCAATCCAATAGGTGATGGTGTGCACCAAATTATCGTCGTAAGGTGGCTGGTCACCAGGAAAAAGAATGTCTATATTGTTTGTTGTTAAATATGCCGATGGCTGTCCTTGTATAAAGGTGGCCGGATCAACAGATGGCCATGCGGTGCCATCCGAAAAGTCAATACGCCAGCGTATTTCAAAGTCGCAACCAATTGCGCAATTATCATTAAAAGTCAATGGGTCCAGATCAAGGCGCAGGTCACTTCTGCGGAAGGTGTAATATTCGGGCCTGTTGGGATTAATGTCAACAGTTAATGGATTATAGGTGGCAGTAATAATGTTGCTGACACATTCTTCCAGATCATTGGGTGGCGTAAATGTTGGGTCCTGGTCATCAGATACCGTAATGGTTTGGGTACAAACATCGGTACCCGCAATGTTTGTTGCTGTCCATTCAATTTCGGTTATGCCTACATTAAAAGTGTAGGGGCTGGGAATGGCCCCGTTGCCGGTTCTCGTGGTCGCACCGGTCATTATCCAACTCCAGGTGATGTTTGTCCCTGCATTTATTGTGGGCAGCGAAATACTTAGTTGGGCAGAGCATTGGTCAACCGTTGCCGATACTGATGGTGGATCAACACAATTGATATCAGGCGGATCGTTAGGAGTAACCACAACGTCGAATGTACAGTTCAGCGGATCACCGGCCACATTAATGGTTGAATATTCGACTGTTGTTGTTCCGACATTAAAAGTATAAGGTGATGGCACAACCCCCGGCTGCGGTGTCGAAACAACTGTGGCACCAGACATTGTCCAGCTTATTGTATGGCAGGCGATGCTATAAGTTGGATCTTGAAGCGTTACTGCTGCTGTGGTTCCACCTGGGTCAGCCTGCACCGGATCGGGATCTGGCGGACATATTAAATCCTCTGGTTGAGGTTGGGTAACCAATACAAAGTCGGTCGTAATGTTACACCCATTGGCATCGGTAACCGTAAACTGGTAAACCCCAACTGGCAGGTTATAGGCTGTTTGGGTTGTCTGGTTTCCGGTTGCTGCATCCCATAGATAAACATAAGGAGGTGTTCCACCTACAGCATTTATTACTGCAGTTCCGTCATCTCCTCCATAGCAGGTTGGTGGTACAAAAGAAGCCGGAAAGATGTCCAAAGGATCAGGTTCAACAATGTCAAATGTTTCGGTATCGGAACACCCATTGGCATCGGTAACGGTAACTGAGTAGGGGCCTACCGTTAAGTCTGTAGCTGTTTGGGTTGTTTGTCCGTCACTCCATAAATAGTAAAAAGGTGCCGTGCCATTTGTTACATTTGCTGTAGCACTTCCTGCGTTTTCCCCATGGCAGGGCGGATGGTTAATGTCCAATGTAATTTCAGGCGAAGGATGGATTGAGATTGTCAGATTATCAGTTACTGAGGAACAAGAACTAGCCGGATCGTCTGTTGTAAGCGTGAGGGTGACTGTTCCTGCTATAATATCTTCGTTGCTGGCATAATAGGTTGTAGTCAATAAATTGGCATCATCAAAAGTTCCCGTGCCACTGCTTGTCCATGTTGCAGCACTTGCTGAACCCCCTATTGTCCCGCTTAAACTGAATGCATTGTTGGCTGAGCACCCTGCTGATTGATCGTCCCCGGCATCGACGGTTGGCTGGGGGTGTACTACTACATCAACCATTTGGGGGACAATGTCGCAACCATACCAATCGGTAACGGTTAAGGTGTATGTGCCCTCGTAGGTTTCATCGGCATTTGGGATTACCGGGTTTTCTTCGGTCGAGGTGAGACCGTTGGGGAATTCCCACAGAAAGGTAATGGGTTCTTTTCCATCGGTAACATTTGAATAGAGGTAAAGGGTTTCTCCACTACAAATATCGGAGCCTTTGGCGGGTTCAATATCGGCTGGGGCAGGATCAAGGATTCCAAAGGAGATATCGTCAATGCCAAAATCGTTGCCACCAGTGGCTGTTTGTAAATCGACAATTGATAATACGGCAGATGTATTGCTTCCCGAATTCCAAACACCATAGAATCGTCCTTCATTATGCCAGGGATTTGTGTTATTGCTTACTCCCGGGATTTCTGTGAGGTCAGCAGTGGTCCCTAACTGATTTCCGTTAATACTGAACCGTAACTGGGCATCATTGCCTGCACTGTTTAAACTAATTGCCCAGGCTGAAAAATAATAATTTGTATTTGGTTCGAGGTTATTAATTGTTTGTTGCCAGACGATAGGCTGAGGTGAGCCAGGAAACCCGTTCACAATCATAAAATTCCCGGTTCCACTAGTATGGTCAACTCCCCAAAAATTGGTGTGGTAATTATTGGCATTGGTACCAATACCATAAAACCCTTCAGGGTTTAGCTCATCTTGTACACTTGGATCATCGGCAACATACTGGTATTGATTGCCCCCAGACGGAGGCGTAACAAACCCAACATTCCCCAATGAAAAATCACCATTTGTAATATATTCATTTGAAACATTTATCGAAGAAGTACTGCTGCACCCATTTGCATCGGTAACTGTAACGGTATAAATGCCAGCAATGTCGATGTCAATAAATTGGTTTCCGTTTGTTTCCCCCAGCGGTAGCGGTTGCCAATAATAAGATTCATATAAGCCAGTGGTCAACCTGATTTTAGGGGAAGCCACACAATAGTTGGCGTGAATTGTAGCATCAGGCGCTGGATGTACATTAACGGTGACAGATTCGTTTCCACTGCATCCGGTAACGGGATCAGTATAGGTTACGGTATAAGTGGTGGTTTCGTCCGGAATAATATTGGTTGGGTTGGCTTCGGTAGAAGTCCAAGGTGATGTGTCGGTGGTCCACAATATACTAAAGCCTGATGTAATATTTGAAGATGAGGTTAAGTTGATACTTTCCCCGGGGCAAATGGTTGTTTCAGATGCATTGGCATTTACAATGGGGGCGGGGGTGACGGCAACATCCACCAGGAAATCGGTTGGATTGGCGCATCCGTTTGAACTTAATGTATAATGATAAAAAACGGTAATAGGATTCGCTGCGTTGTTATAAAGTATTTCGCTGATATTTCCCGTGCCCGAGTTTGCACTGTTTCCATAACTATCGGCATCTCTATACCAGGAGAAGGTAGTTCCTGGATTTATGTTACTCGAAGGAGTATAAGTAAAAGTAGTTCCACCACAAATATTTCCTGCATCAGGTGGGCTTGTCAGTTCCGGAGATTGTGTTACCAATACTTTTACCTCTTGGGTATTTGTGCAACCATTGGCTGTTAATGTATAAGTATAGGTTACTTCAACAGGGCTGGTGGTCGTATTTATCAATGTTTCATTCGGGTTATCTGTTCCTGATGAAGTAGGATTGCTGATTCCTGCAACTGCTGCACGGGTCCAACCAAATGTGGTTCCGGCAACATCGCTGGTTGGCGTGTAATTAAAAGCTTCGTTACTGCAAATCCCCGGCGGGCTTAGAGAGCTGGTTAAGCTTGGTTGGGGATTAATAATGATTGTCTCGGCCGCAGATTGCGGATATGGGCAATTGGTTGATCCGGATACACTCACCAGGTTGTAGCTGAAAGTCCCGTCGGCATCAGTGGGGACACTAACAGTTACGGAATTGCCGGGACTTGAAATTACCTGCTGGCTGGCCCCGCCATTTATATTGTAGGTAAAGGTGTAGGGTGCCGATCCACCGCTTGCGGTAAAGGTGATGTCGGAGGGGAGGTCATTCTGGCAAATGGTGGTTCCTCCAGAGATGCTTGCAGTTACCTCGGGATGTACCGTTACGGTGAAATTTCTAGTGGCTCCCTCGCAACCGCTAGCCTCCGCCGTAATCTGGTAAGTTACATATGAAATAGAGCTAGTTTTGTTTTCCAGCGTTTGGCCAATTAAGGGGCCCGATCCGTCACTTGCCCCGGTAACAACACCCGCATCGGCCACTATCCAATTAAATGTTGTACCCAAAGTACTACTGGATAAACTGATGTTGGTTGTTTCTCCTGAACAGATCTCTTGTGAGCTGGTGGGAGTTTGAATATTTGGCCTTGGATTTACCGTGATGCCGAATGTAATAGGTGTCCCGGCACAACCATTGGCCCTCGGGGTTATTGTTATTGTTGCTGACCCAGTGATTGCAGTATATGATGGGATTTTGGTCACTCCTGTCTGGTTGCTTAAGCCAATGGCTGTTCCTCCCGAAATGTCGAAAACAACACCACCAGGCGAACCGGTCAGTATAATTTCGGGCGTTATTTCCCCCATACAATAAATTCTATCCCCTGGACTATTGATAGTTGGCGTTGGATTAACGGTAATGGTTTGTACTATGGGGCTTGTTGCAGTACATCCATTACTATTGGTGTAATTTATGGAAATACTCCCAGTTCCTGCTGAACCCCAGGTTACGGTAACTGAGTGTTCGGAGGAACTTCCTCCACTGGTAATCGTACCTCCCGTAATACTCCAGTCATAGTCTGTCATCCCCGATTCGGTTGTGTAGATTGCACCTGTATCTCCGGAGCACACCGTGAAGTCACCGTCTAGTGTAGGTACAGGCAAGGGGTAAATATTAGCGGTAGTTGAAGCTGTGTTAGAGGACAATTCATAGTTTCCAGCACCTGCACCTGTCAGGCTTAATCCTGTCGCAGTTACCGTCTTGTTTGTTCCGTCAGTTGTATCGTCAAAGTTGGCTACGCTAACAACTAAAGAAACATCATCGTTATTTATAACTCCATTCAATGTTTGACCATCCAAGGTGGCTGTCGCGGTACCATCATAGCATTTGTTTTCAGCGGTAACGGCAGGGGAGAGGGGGCGTTTTCCAACCTCAAATGTGCTGGTGTTAAGTGGCGTAAAATTGTAGTTGTTGTCCGATGCCGTGCCGATCGCGATGCTTATATTGTAAGTTCCCACCGGATCAAACTGGGTGTAGTCAGTTCCCAAAGCAAAGCTAACATCATCCAGATTTGTAGTATCGTCACCACCGGTAAAACCGCTGTACTGAACAGTTACAGTAGGTTCTGCATCTCCGTAAGTGATGTCTGGCGCAATAGCAGCAACAGTCAATTCCGCCTTGTTAATAGTCAGTATCACTTCCGTTCTGCTCGCACTAATACACCCCGTAGTTGTATGTCTGGCTTCAGCCCAGGCTGAGTAGGTTCCAACATTGGTTGCGATAGGGGCGTTTGTGCTTGTCATACCCGTTTCGGTGGTATACCAATCAACGACAATATCGGCAGGAACAGTTGCAATGGCTGTTCTTGTGGTTCCATCATAAGTATAGTTATTTGTTCCGGCAGTTGGTGCTGCAGGAAGCTCATTGACGGTAATTATTATCGTATTACTTGACTCAAAGCCATTCCCATCGGTTACCGTTACCGTGTAGGTGGTGGTGACCGTTGGGCTGACACTTAATGCGGAGGTGGTGGGGTAAGTGCCTGTGGGATCGGAGCTCCACGCGTAAGTTAACGTTGGATCGCCAGAGGCTGTTGCTATGAGTGTTGTCGATTCGCCTGAACAAATGGGATTGGCACTGGCTGAGACACTCACCGTTGGAGGTGCTGCGGTAATCCCTGATATTTCCATGCTGCCATCGGTCAGTCCGGTTGCCGCGATAGCGTGTGAGGTGGTATTGGCCGGTCCAAACTTTTGCCAGGGTAAACTACCGCCATAGGCTCCGGCAGCTATAGCTGATTCTGTTCCTACGATATCGGTTGTTGGGTTATAAGTGGCGTTTATATCGTAGACTAGCCCCGCAATTCCAACAATATCAATGTCCCATTGGCGGTTCAGGTAGTTGTCCAGGTTGGCATTATTGGAATGTTTGCCTACAGATGTTGAAACACTCAAGGTTCCCGTGCCACTACCTCCAGTTACTTGGACAGTCAGTGGAATTAACGCTCCATTATCAGTAAGTGGAAAGCTGTAAGTTCCAATTGAAGTTGCCGGAATTTGAATGGAATGTCCGTTAAGTTCAAGCCGACTGTTGGTTCCATAGCTAATTTGATTGGTGATGGTTAATGGATGAGCTAACTCAAGATCGATGTAATCATAGGTTTCGATATTGGGAATTGGGATTTCACTATTGATAGAAAACCCAATTGGCGTAGGAGTCGTTTCCATGTCTCCAAACTGCAATGTTCCCCCTGTCATCGATTTTACTCCGGTACCATTAGCGATCAGAACATCCAGGTAGCCCGAGCTATTGGGTTGCTGGAAGATGATGGTGCCATTGGTCATATTTAAACCGGCAGTGGTGCCGAGTTGTAGGGTGGCAAGGGTAGCGCTTGTGTGTCCAACCGTATTTAGAGTAATCAACCCGCCGGAAATATCGGCTGTCCCGTCTAATACTTCCAGCCCTCCGGCAACATTCACTGCTCCGCCACTAAGCTGAAATGCACCGCCAGCCTGGGTTTGTATACTGTTGTTGGAGTTGTCCCCAAAGTTGGCCGTTCCGGCAGACACACGGATCAGGCCTTCGTTGGTGATGTCGAAATTTCCAGTCGTCAACGTACCTCCATTAACGTCAAATCCCGCAATTGACGGAATCGCCAGGTTGTTGCTTGGGTTGATTGAGAAACTACCTCCTGCCGGAACCTGAATCCGTCCACTGTTCAATGTCAGACTGCCGCCACTCAAAACCATGGCATTGTCAGCAATTGTTAGGGTGGTCGTCAGGCTTCCCTTGCTGATGATTAGTTCTTCAAAAGCGGTTGCTCCGCTAATGATGGCTGATGTGCTGCCGGAGAACTCCACGATCCCACCTGTTCCGGCATCGAAGGTCCCATTATTGGTCCAGTCGCCGGTTACGGTAAGCATGATCCCATTGTTGATAATCAGGGTGCCTCCGGATTCGATGACAATGCTTTGGTAAGTGGTGTTGGTGTTAATCGTGATGCTCTGCCCAGTGGTAACGATCAGGTCTTCGCCTGGGGCAGATGTATGCATAAAAATACCACCCAAGGCAATCTTACCGAATGACTCAGATGATGGATGAGTATGAGAAAACGTTTCTTTCTGCAATAAACACACGATCACCACCACTACCAACACCCCACAAAGAATCTTATTTTTTAGGACCATTTAAAAATTGATTCTTATATCTTTTTCACAATCAAGTGTTTCCTACGTCGCTAGAGCTACAAAATCCGCTGCTAATATCCTCATTGCATGGATTGATTGATAGCTGGAGCCAAAACCACCTGTATTTTTATACTACGTTAGGATATCACTTTATGTTTTGTTTCAACTTGCTGCTTACCAGTTATTCTGGCTTCCTTGATGATTGCGTAAAAATTGCAGCTCATCGTTGCCCGTTTAATCAACTCGTTGCTATTGCAAGAGGAAATATGTTCAAAAGCATAAAATAATAGAACGCGCCATCATAAATTAATTCCGATTTCGGCTAATAAGTAACCCCTGTTTTTCAAATTTCTGATCAAAAAGACCTTATTTATAATGAGTTTGAATTCAATGCTGAACCATTAAACAAGCAAGTAGAATGAATATTAGCTGATTCTGGCTGTTTCCTGTGTGTTTACTGATGGATGGGGCTAATTCAATTTATTAGGTATTTACTTTGGGGAGAAGAATAAGGTTTTTTAATGCCTGCTTCAACAAGCATCGAGCATCTGAGCATCCCCCTTAAATTCCAGCTGTAATTCGGAAACTTTAAAAGTGTATCTTTGCAAACTATGACAAGTTTCAGCGAATTAAAAGTTAATAAATCGATCTTGAAGGTGTTGGATGAGTTAGGGTTCGAACGTCCTACACCCATACAAGAGAAAGCCATTCCAGTCATTCGGTCGGGAGCCGATGTGGTGGGTGTTGCACAAACCGGAACCGGCAAAACAGCTGCCTACCTGCTGCCCATATTTATGAAGTTGGTGAAAGCGGAAGGACTCGATCCCCGGGTCTTGATTTTGGTGCCCACACGCGAGTTGTCCATTCAGGTGGGCGACGATATTGAAGAGCTGACCCGCTACAGCGATATTCGCCATGCTGCTGTTTATGGTGGTGTTGGCTGGACCAAGCATGCAGCACTGATTGAACCCGGCATTGACATTTTGGTGGCTACCCCTGGGCGTTTGCGCGACTTGTACCACGCCGGCGCCGTTTCGCTGAAAAAGATTAAGACACTGGTGATCGACGAGGCTGATCGCATGCTCGATATGGGGTTTATGCCACAAATCCGGCAGTTGCTGGAAATCATTCCAGTGAAACGTCAAAACTTGCTGTTTTCGGCCACCTTCGACGAAAAGGTGGAACTGATGACCCATGAGTTTCTGGACTTTCCGGAGCGTGTGGAGGTCTCGCCATCAGCTACTCCGGCGCAGTTGGTCAAGCAATCCTACTTTAAAGTTCCCAATTTTAAAACTAAGCTGAACCTGGTTCGGCACTGGTTGCAGGATGAGGAAGTTTTTAATCGCGTACTGATCTTTGTGCGTACCAAGGAGAATGCGGAAATGGTGTATAAAGTGATTAAGCGAAAGACGGAGGGCGAAAAGCGCATTCTGCACTCCAATAAGGGGCAGAACACCCGAATGAATGCCATTCAGGCTTTTAAGGATGGCGAACTGCGGATCCTGATTTCGACGGATGTTTCGGCTCGCGGGCTAGATGTGTCGCTGATTACACATGTCATTAATTTTGACCTGCCTCAGCGTTACGAGGATTATGTGCACCGTATCGGACGAACGGCCCGGGCCAATAATCATGGCGAAGCCATCACACTGATTAATCCCTCGGAAGAATATCACCTGAAAAAGATTGAAGAAGTCATCCGGATGACGATTGAAGAAAAGCCACTGCCCGAAGATTTGGTGATTGAACCGACTGGAAAATCGGAATATCAGGAGCAGATGCGTGAAATTGACCGAACGAAAAAGATGGACGATCCCGATTATCAAGGGGCTTTTCACGAAAAAAAGCGCCGGCCACACGAAAAAGTAAGCGGAAATAAAAACCTGGGCAAAGAACGCAAGCAACGAAAAAAGAAGAAGCGCGGGTAGAAGGGGTTTCGAGTTCCAAGTTCCGAGTTGAATCTTCGTACGTTCTTTCCTTCGTCCCTACGTGAGGTCGTGCCTTCGTGACAAATTATTCCTGCGGGAGGGTGAAGTAAAACACGCATCCTTCGCCTGGGGTGCCATTGCTGATCACGCCAACTTCGCCACCCAGCTTTTCAACAATTCGTTTCACAATGGATAACCCCAGTCCGGTTCCTTCAATATGCGGCTGGTTGAAACGTTCGTACTGTTGAAACAGCTTCTCTTGTTTGCTTTTGGTCACGCCATTGCCGTTATCCTTAATCCAGTAACGAATTTTCTTTCCGTTGTAAAACTGGTTAGCTCCCAGTTCAATAACCGGCGGATCACCGCCATACTTGATGGCGTTGCTCAAAAAGTTTACCCACACCTCTTCAATCCAGGGGCCATAACCACGAGTCGATGGCCAGTCGTTTGGTTTGATGAGTTGAGCGCCTGACGATTTTATCATGTCGGCCAGACGTTTTTCACTTTCTTCAAAAATTTTCAGCATGTCAACCCGATCGGCTTTAACATCTTGTTGTCTGACACTGGCCAGGGTTAGCAATTCTTTGATGACATGGAAGGATTTATTGGCCGAAAGTTGGATCAATTCAATCACTTCTTCCAGGTTTTCGTAGTTTTTGTGCTCAAGTTCGTAGTAAAGGATATCGGTTGAAGTAACGATGGCTCCAATAATGTTGTTAAGATCGTGCGCTACGGTATGGTCAAAGGCATCCAGATCGGCAATTAGTTTCTCGTTTTCTTCAATTTCGAGCTTGAGTTGTTGGTTGGCCTCTTTGATTTTTTGCTCGTAAACGGTTTTTTCGGTAATGTCGCGCAGGGTGATCAGGTGGCCCGACAGTTTCTCTTTTTGGTCGTACAATGGCGTCACTCGCAGGTCGAAAAAGACAGTTTTGCTGTTAATTTGAGCTTCCAGCTCGATTGGTTCTATGGTTTCTTTATTGGCCAACTGCTCAATAAGCGATTTTCGTTTCGGGAAAGCTTCAACCAGTAATCTCCCCAGAATATCGTCTTTATTTTGTTGGGTCGACCTCAGAAAGGATGGATTTACATCGACAATTCGATGATGCCGGTCAACAATGGCAATCCCGTCGGGTAGGATGTCCAGAAGTTTATTTCGTGCAAACGGAATCAGGTCAAAGGTGCCGTAACGGACATTAATGTAGGTTAAGATCATTCCTGAAAAGACAAAAAGCATAGGGGTCCAGTCGAATCCGGTAATGGGACCTATGTTGAATACATACAGCATGTTGCCCGTAATAGGAAATAGACAGGCAGTGACGAGCAAAAGAATCTGCCCCTGAAAGTTTTCAGGAAAATTAAACAGCAGGGGGACAATGTTGGCGATACTTGCAATTAAGAGCGTATAGGAAAATGCAAAAACCAGCCAGAAAGAAATACCATACTGGTAGATTGTCGTGTTATTCACAGGGTTAATATGATAGTCAGCCCAGTGTAAGCCATGAAGATCGTTGGTGAAAACTGAAATTAAAAACAGTACGGCAAGTCCGATTAATCCCACTTTGAGCGTTTTGCTCTGTTTCATCTGTTTGGAAGCAAAATGCACACTAAAAAGATAGAAAAAGACGGGGGCAAAGATAATGCCGACGTAGGAGAATTTAGACCAGAAGATCTTTAGGTGCAGATCGGTGGCAGCAAATTCCAATCCATAGAAAAAAGCCCATGTGGCTGTTGCAAACTGCATGAGCGACAAGCAGAGGATTCCGGGTGATCGTCTGTATTTGAGCAGGTAAACACTGATGATCAGTCCGGCAAACCCTGAGAAAACAAGAATGAGTAGCAGGGGGGTAATCAAATATGGTCCAATTTCGTGTTTCACTGGCTAATATATATGATGAATGGATTCATTCCTTTAATTTGTTGATATCAAAAAAAATAGAAAGACACAACATCGGTTGGTGTCTTTAACGGCAGGTTAAGATACGAAACTTTGCAGAAATATATACACTTTATGAAATTGTCCAATGGATTTCTTTGCTCCGGTTGGAAGCAAGATTATGTATTCTGTCAATACGTAAACGAATCGAACGATTGGTTCATGTGAACAGGGATGGTCCATCAAAAAAAGGCTAGATTGCATAAGTGTAAAAAATCAGCGATTGAGTAAGGCCGTGAGCTTTTTGATGAGTTCCGACTTTTGGGCGAATAGTCTGGTCGCTTCGGTTTTGTTCTTCTTTGCAAAACGAAACAAGCGGGAGTTGGTCTTTAGTTCTTGAAGGTATTGTAACCCGAGGAAGGCTGGTTTACCCAACAACAGGTAGGCAGCCGGGACCAGGATTGCCCACACGGCGTGCCCGGTGTACCGATAGGTGGCAAACCCGAGTCCGATGGCAACCAACGGGTAAATCAGTAAGCCGACAACAAACTGAAAGGTGCTAAAAAACTCGGAGTTTTTAGTCTTATTTTGGATGAAATAGCGCGGTAGAAAAAACGGGATGAGGTGAAGTAAACAAGCTAGCATAATCAGTGGAAGCAGTGTCAGGGAGATCAAGCTCTGAGCGACGAGATACCGAATCGTAATTCGCTGCTGATTCAACTGCTCACTGGTGATGTTGAGTTTCTTCAGCGATTCCCGAAAGTGATCCAACTGCTGGTGAAGCGCCCGAAATTCCGCTGCTTGTTCAAGCTCTTTTTCTTCCAGCAATTTTATCACTTGCTGATCGCGGTAAAAGCGGGCTTCAGCTCCATGGTCAACATGCTGGTTTTTACCGATCAGCTCAGCGCTAAGCAACTCACGCATCAGCTCGTAATTGTCGTAATGTGTTTTGCTCTGGATGTTGATGATGAGTGCTTTCAGGCGATCTGAAATTTCGTCGCGCAGCTTCAAAGTCGTTTTCTGAGGATCCTTTTTAAATTCTTCTTCATAGGCGCCCACCTCAATCGGGTCGCCGTAGTTGACGAGCAATTCACGGTTGAAGTGCCAGTAGTGACTGTAGTAGATTCCTACTGGTACAATGTGCAGGTTTAGCTGGAAGTTGTTTTTTTCTTCGGCTAAAAAAGCAATGCGGGGAATAGCTTTTTTGGGGGCGAGCATTTGTCGTTTGCCCGAGTGTGCTGCTTCCTGAAAAAGTGCCAGCTCCTTTTTGTGTTCCAGAATGTCAATGGCGCGCTCAAAAATCTTTTCATTTTCGCCCAGGTTTTCCTTGCCATCGCGGATACGGTACACAGGCAAAATTTTCAGAAACCGTAAGATAGGACGTGTTATTCGGAGTTTGAAAATATCGGCGCGGGCCAACCACACCGGTTGCGTATGGTTGGTACATAACACGGCCAGCGGATCCATCAGTGCGTTTTGGTGATTGGGGGCGAAGATCAGCGGCTTGTTTTTCGGAATCTTTGACAAGCCAATAACGGTGACGTGTTTGTGACTTAGCCACATGCCTATGCGCACAAGTTGCTTGAGGAAAGTGTATCCCAATGACCATTTTTTCATAATTAAGCGATTATTGGTTTTCTTGCCCATAAACCAGCCATCGTCAATCCGCTAAGAATATGCCAGATGCCCCACCATGCAGCAATAACAGCCATGCCTCCCAACTCCAGTTCGGGGGGGAAGATTTTTGGGTTGAACATCAGGGTTAAGGCTAAGCCGGAGTTCTGAATGCCGGTTTCAATGGTAATGGTTCGGCGGTCGATTCGTGGTCGCCTCATGAGCGTGCTGAACGCAAAACCAGTTCCTAGTGCCAGCGCATTGTGCATGAGCACAATAAAAAATACCAGATGGATGAACTTCAAAAAGTGTGAGAAATTGGCTGAAAGCATGGCGATGACCATCACAATAAAAAATAGCAGCGAAGCCGTTCGAAAGGGGTTGATGATTTTTTTTGTGATCTTCGGAAATCTGGAGGCAAAGAAAATACCCAGAATGACCGGGATTCCCAATAAAATGAAAACCGTTTCGAACATCTGGTATTGATCAATTTCGAGCGGACGAAGCAAGGCCTGAGCCGATTGGTTGTTGTAAAATCTCACGTAAAAGTTTCCCCAGATGGCAAAATTGAGTGGGGTTATAAATACAGCGCTGAGGGTTGCAAAGGCCGTTAGGCTCACCGACAAAGCGGTGTTGGCTTTGGCCATCGAACTCATGAAATTGGAAATATTTCCGCCGGGGCACGATGCGACCAGAATCATGCCAAGCGCAATTGTTGGCGCTGGCCTCAGAATGATTACCAGTAAAAAAGTCAATAGTGGAAGCAGTAAAAACTGCGAGATAATTCCGGTAATGGCCGATTTGGGCTTCTGAATAATGTCTTTAAAATCGCTTGTTTTGATTCCCAACGCCACACCAAACATGATAAATGCCAGCGCGATGTTTAAAAAGAGCAAGCCTGAAGGAGAGAAATTCAACCGCACATGATCCAAAACGTCCATGGAGGAGTTCATAAGCTTCAATTTAATTCTTCGAGGCCTAAAAGTAAAAAACTATTGAAAGAAAGCGTGTTTCCCCCAATAGTTTTTTAAACGATTCGTCTTGTCAAGACCCCTTCCCATTTCAAATTTGCATCAAGAATCAAGTATTAAATTCCAAATTCCAGGTTTCAAACTCCAAACACCTGCGATCAATGACTATTAACTACTGAATGACCATCCAATGCCCAATGACTAATTATCCAATCACAATCCCAGCAGCTCCATCATTTTTTGGGGAATGTCAGTGTTGTCCATGATTCCGGTAAAGTGTTCTGCTCCCGGTCCAAAAGCAAAAACAGGAACCATCACTCCGGTATGACCTCCGGTTGTGTACTCACCGTTAACTCTTTTTTTGCCATAGTCACCATTGTTGATTGCCAGGCCGCCTGTTTCATGATCGGCTGTAACAACAATCAGTGTTTCACTGTTTTTCGAAGCAAACTCAAGTGCTTTGGCAATGCAGTGATCAAAATCCAGCATCTCTTCAACCAGGTAGATAGTATTGTTCTGGTGTCCGGCCCAATCGATCTGAGAGCCCTCGACCATCAGGAAAAATCCTTTTTTACTTTGGCTGAGCAATTCAATGGCTTTGGCTGTTGCCCGTGGCAGCATGTCTTTGCGCTCATCAACACCAGGATTGTGCTCCGGTGCGGTAAGGCCCGCCAGTTTGCCTGATTTGAATTGGTCGATTTTATTTATATCCTGAAGCACAGTGTAGCCTTTGATTTTCAATTCATTGGCCAGGTTGCGGCCATCTTCGCGCTCCGTAAAATGCTTGTAGCCACCACCAATAAACACATCAATGTCTGTCTTGAGAAAATCGCCGGCAATGGCTTCGTAAAAGTTACGCGAAGGTTGGTGGGCAATAAATGAGGCCGGCGTGGCATGGGTAATGGAAGAGCTGGATACCAAGCCTGTTGCGAAACCTTTGGCTTCGGCTTTTTCCAAAATAGTTGGCTGGGCAACCGTGTCGGTATCAACCCCAATGGCACCGTTAAAGGTTTTGTAACCACTGGATAGCGCTGTTCCACCGGCTGCCGAGTCGGTGACGTAGTTGCTCGCCGAATTGGTTGTAATAAAGCCAACGTGTTTGAAATTATTTAGAAATAACTGGCCTCCGTTAGCCGTCAATCCGGCATGAACGGCCGAAACACCCATCCCGTCACCAATCATGAAAATGATGTTTTTGGGCTTCTTGGCTTTATGGGTTTCCGTGTAGGTTTTAACCTCGTAAGTAGATTGGCCAATATAGACTTTTAAGGAATCTTCTTTCGAAAGTGTTTTGTAGTTTTCTTGTGCCAGCATCGGAAAGGCTAGCAGAAAACAAAGAATGGTTGCAAATAAGCTTTTCATATAAAACTGTTTAATTTGATTTATGCAGAACATTGAGAACCGGCGAACTTGATTTATGACCCCGTTCTTTTGATGACTATTTTCTTTTCGCGTTAAAACTAATGATTATTCGATGAATTGTTTAAGACGAATGATTAAAGTTTGGTTAATCGGTTACCTTTACTTTTACTTTCCTCCATTGTTTTTTAAATCGTTCAGACATTGCTCTTTAAGTGAGGGCACACTTGCAGCAAAAAAGTTTGTGATAAAGTCGCTGGTTTCCGCGGCATAATGCATCAGACAGTTTTTGTTGCTGCAATGTTTTCCGTGTTGCGTGTCCAAATGATTTTCAACCATGGGTGTTCCATTGTCAACCAATCCAAGCACATGGCAGAATTCATGCAATAAAACAGTGGTTTCAAGTACATGGGTTGAAGGTTGTCCGAGAGCACCACTAAACTCGTGGATTGTTTTGCCGAAGAGGGCTATGGAGCTTGGCCCGTAAGCGACCCCAAAGGTTTTGGCATCGCCTTCATCTTCGGAGTAGTTGCCGTCCACAATCATGATCCAGGCCGTTACTGTTTTGTCAGTGGTTGTATGCGTCCGGTGCGTTTTTTCCAGTTCCCGAAGGTCGGAAATGGAATAGCTACTCTGTTCAGGCGATTCAACCGCTTTTGCACTAAAGGTAACACCACCGCTTTTGTGTAGCCGTTGTTTCAGAAATGCCGTCACATGGTAGTTAGACTTGCTATCGAGCTTATAGCCTTCTATATAGACCAGTTGAACTACTAGTTGATCGTATTGATCTTCAGAAAGAAAATCGTTGGGTTTGATCGTGCTATCCTTTAAAATATTGTCTTCTTCCTCCGGAAAGTCTGTGGATTCCTGTGTGCAACGGGCAAAAAGCCCGGAAGTCAGTACCAGGTAAAGGAGGAAACGGATCTGTTTTTTCATCGTTGAAATATCTATTTAAGAAGTAAACTGATTTGAAGACGAAAAGTTTATAATATCCTTTTTCAAATCAACCAGTCTTGATTTCGGATTGTTTTAAATCTCAATTCCGAAGGCAATTCGAACCAAATAGCCCAGACTAAACGAAATTAATCCTACCACCGTGCTCAGTATAACCATTTCCAGGAATCGTTTCCGGAAGGGTTGGTCGTTGGCAATGGAAATATAGTAGCTGTAGATAAAGACGACAAAAATGGAGTCAATAACAGCCACCAGCAAAGCCACAAACGGCGAGGTGAAAATAAGGTAGGGAGCCACCAGAAACACTACCGCAACCAAGTAGGCTAAACCCGTGAAGATGGCTGACTTCACTGCGCCATCATCATTCCCTTCGGAACGGTTTGAAAGGTATTCGGACGAAGACATGGACAAGGCTCCGGCAATTCCGGCAATAATTCCGGTCAGGGCTACAATTTTGGTGTTTTGCAGGGCGAACGTCAGGCCGGCCAAGGTTCCCAGAATTTCTACCAGCGCATCGTTCAGTCCCAAAACAATGGAGCCAATATATTTCAGTTTGTCCTCCTTGAGCATTTGAATCAATTCCTGCTCATGGTCGTTTTCTTCCCTACTGATACCGCCCGCTTCGGGCACCTCCCGGGCAATCTGACTATAATTAATTTGAGCATTCTCTTCGCCTTTCTCCATCAGCTTAATACCGAAAGTGATGCCAAACAAGCGGGCAATCCAGTAGAACTTAAAGATATCCCAGCGGCTGGGGTTGACCTCGCGACCGGTATATTTTACCCAGATGTTGTAGTGTCTGAGTTCGTCGTCGGCAATTTTTGTCAGCACCTCGCTGTTATGCTTATCCTTCACGTCAGCAGCTAAGCGGCTGTAAATATGATGTTCGGTGATTTCGTTCCGTTGGGCAATAATCAGTTGCCGGCGCACTTCGGGTGAAATTGGTTTTCGTGTCATGGCTTAGTTTTTTAACCATTCAAGCAGTTGGTCGTGTTCTGCATTCATTTTCAGTTTTTCAAAAAGGAAAACTCCAAGCAGCAAAACGGTGCTGTAGGCCTGTTGGCTCACGACCGTTTAATGTGCAAAAAACTATACCAACACACACTGGTGTTGGCATTTATTCCCTTTATGAACCGGAAACTTTATTTCGCAAAGGAGAACGCGGGCATCTAAAATTTGATCTTTCGTAGAGCCTGGTTGATTTTAATACGCTCTTCGTCAAACATGATAATCTGGATCTTGTTGTTGTGCAGGCTGGTGAGTGCTTTGGGTCCCACTTCGCCAGTAATTAGTTTATCGACTTTGGCTTCAGTTAAAAGTTTCACGACCCGCACGGCAACGTCATGTTCTTCGTGGCAATAAGGATTTACGATAAAGCTGGATTCTTCACCATCAGTAATAAAGAAGTAAGGAGCACGTCCGAAGCGAAGATCCATCGGAGCTGCAAGTTTTTTGTCTGTTGCGCTAATTGCAATCATGTTCGTAAAAATTTAATGGTTCATGTTAAAAGTTCTGATTATCACTTCAACTGAAGTGCTTCCCAATATTCCACAGCTCGCCTGGTATGAGGAATAACAATCGTACCTCCCACAAGGTTTGCGATGCTGAAAACTTCAAATATTTCTTCGGTGCTTGTACCCTGTTCGTGGCATTTTTCAAGGTGGTACTTAACGCAGTCGTCGCAGCGCAATACCATGCTCGACACCAGCCCCAGCATTTCTTTGGTTTTCACGTTCAAAGCGCCTTCCTGGTAGGCCAGTGTGTCAACACTGTAAATTCGTTTCATTACTTTGTTGTCGGACGACAGAATTTTATCGTTCATTTTTGAACGATAAGCCTGAAATTCTTCAATTAAGTTGCTCATGGGGTTCAGTTTCAAGTTTCGGGTTCAACAATGTTTTTTCTCTTTCATCTTGCTCCGAATCTGTTTGCAAATTTATCTTTTTTAAGTAGAATTGGAAATACAAAATTTTTGAAGGAGCTCAGCGTTGTGCGATAGCAGGGATGGAAGATGATTGTCTTCTGAGTTTAATGTAAAGTTTTTTGTTTTTTGAGGCCGTTGAAAACTTCAGTTCTTGTATTCCATCAATTAAGTTTATATTTGCATTTTTAAAGGACCATAGTATATGAAAGTTGAAATTACAGGGATCATACTTATCCTTTTTTGCTTGAGTTTGAGTGCTCAAGAGTCTTCATACAGCCCCAATAATTCCTCGGAGTCACGTATTCAGCAACTTCCTGTGAGGCAGGATGCCCGGATCGATACTTTGTTGCAGCGGCACATTTCCATGAACAAGCGCTTGAACGGAACGGAAGGTTACCGGCTCGAGATTTTCTTTAGCTCGGGCTTGCGTGCCCGCGAACAAGCCATGGAGGTGAAGACCGAATTTTTGAAGGAATATCCGAATGAACAAGCTTACATGCTTTTCCGAACTCCTGATTTTAAGGTCAGGGTGGGAGATTTCAGAACCCGAAATGAAGCGTTGGCCTTGAAAGAGCAAATTAAAAAGAGTTATCCCAATGCTTTCCTGGTGAAAGATATTATTCAGTTTCCAAAACTTTATACCGACAAACAGAGCAATGAGTGAATCGATTAAACACGAGTGTGGAATTGCGCTAATCCGGCTGAAAAAACCTTTAAGTTACTACCAGGAAAAATACGGCACCTGGCAATACGGAATTAACAAGCTTTACCTTTTAATGGAGAAACAACACAATCGCGGGCAGGATGGCGCCGGGGTGGTGAGTGTGAAAATAAACCTGAAACCGGGACAGGAATACATTAACCGGTACCGTTCCATCGAGCCCAATCCCATCAAGGATGTTTTCGACAAGGTTTTTAAAAGTGTCAAAAAAGCGATCAAGAGCGGAAACAACATTAATGACACGGAGTGGGTTTACACACATTTGCCCTATTCGGGCGAGCTTTATCTTGGCCACTTGCGCTACGGTACCTTTGGCCGCAACAGCATCGATTTTGTGCATCCGGTGATGCGGCAGAACAACTGGAAGTCACGGACCTTGGTGTTGGCCGGCAACTTCAACCTGACCAATACCGATGAGCTGTTTCAGAAGTTGATTGATCTGGGGCAGCACCCCAAAAACTACACCGACACAGTGACCGTACTCGAAAAAGTCGGGCATTTTCTGGATGAAGAAAACCAATTCCGCTTTCGGCAATATAAAAACGAAGGGTATGGCAACCGGGAAATCTCTCCGCTCATTGAAGAAAACCTGGATGTCCAAAGCGTGTTGGAAAATGCCAGCAAGGATTGGGATGGCGGTTATGCCATTGCAGGCTTGGTTGGTCATGGTGATGCTTTCGTTACCCGCGATCCGTGGGGAATCCGTCCGGCACATTATTACGAGGACGATGAAATTGTGGTGGTTGCTTCGGAACGTCCGGTGATCCAGACGGTCATGAATGTCAACGCGGACCAGGTCAAAGAAGTTAAGCCGGGTGAAGCGCTGATTATTAAGCGAAACGGCGTGGTGTCGAACGAAATGATACGTGTTCCGCATAAGCGTGTTTCCTGTTCGTTCGAACGGATCTATTTTTCGCGCGGAAGCGACAAGGATATCTATCAGGAGCGGAAACAGCTGGGCCGCTTGTTGGCTCCGGCCATTTTGAAATCGATTGACTTCGATATTGAAAACACGGTGTTTTCCTACATTCCCAATACTTCGGAAACGGCATTCTACGGAATGATGCAAGGGGTGAGGCAACATTTGCTCGAACGGAAAAAGAAACTCATTCGTGCCGGGAACGGAACGATGAGTGAGGAGGAGCTGGAAGCCATTATTTCGCTGGAACCGCGGGTGGAGAAAATTGCCATTAAGGACGTGAAACTTCGCACATTTATTGCCGATGATGCCAGCCGCGACGACCTGGTGGCTCACGTGTACGATGTAACGTATGGCGTGATCCGGGAGAATACCGATTCGCTGGTGATTATCGACGACTCAATTGTTCGCGGAACGACCCTGAAAAAGAGTATCCTGAAAATCCTGGACAGGTTGAACCCCAAAAAGATCATTGTGGTGTCGTCGGCACCGCAAATTCGATACCCCGATTGCTATGGGATTGACATGGCGGTATTGGACAAATTTATTGCTTTTACCGCAGCCATCGAGTTGCTGAAAGATAAAGGAAAGCAGAACATTATTGATGAGGTTTATCAAAAGTGTAAAGCACAGGAAAATCTTCCGAAAGAGGAGATTATGAACTACGTAAAAGATATTTACCGCCAGTCGACAGCCGAAGAGATTTCGGCGAAAATAGCCGAGTTGTTAAAACCCGAAGGTTGCAAGGCCGAGGTAGATATTGTGTATCAAGGCATCGATAACCTGCACCAAGCTTGCCCGAACGATAAAGGCGACTGGTATTTCACTGGAAATTATCCAACCCCGGGCGGAAATAAAGTGGTCAACACCTCATTCATCAATTTTGTAGAAGGCAAAGAAGGGCGGGCGTATTAAGGAGTTCAGCATCGGTTTGTTGATCGTTGATCTGTTGCAATTTTTATCATACTGAAAACGGCTGAAGGCCATTGAATACTGCGGATAGCAAATGTATTTAATGGCCTTCAGTTCGTTTGGCTAAAGCATGCCGGTACGCGTTTTGAAATATTCTGTGAAACCCGGAAGAGTACTCTCAATACAATCCTTCGTTTTTAGCGAAGTTCCCCAGGTAAGTAGTGCGAATAATTTAGTGTCATGTTTCGAGTCTTTAACAATCTGTGATAAAAGCGAAACCGAAAATATCAAATAGGTCCGTGACCTTAACTATCCCCGATATCGAAGGAATTTGATTAAGGCAACGAGAAGTATTGACAATGTGCTGCCAGAGTATTATATTTGAAACCTAGGTCACAAGAACGTAAGTCCTAGATGTTATAGATTTAATACCTACGTATGAAAATAATGATACCTAGGTCTCAAAAATACAGGTTCGGCAGTTGGTGACTAACTGAACAGGAACCTAAAATTAGAAGATCAGCGAGTATTCACTAAAAACAGGAGACGATCATGAGTATTTTTTACCGTTTGGATGAGCAGAGCGACAATTTGAATCCAGAAGAAAACAGGAAGCAGGGCTTATACCCCCGTGTGATTCGCAAGCGGACAGTAGGGCTTCGCGAATTGTGCGAGAGTGGGTCCGAGGGTACTACCTTTAACGTCATTGAGATGGAGGCTGCTGTGCAGTTGGCTATACGACAATTAATCAAGGAGTTGGCCGATAGCAACCATGTTTGTATTGAAGGGTTTGGAACTTTTTCAGTCAGCGCCAAGGCCGTCCGCCCGGTTTTGGAACAGCAAGACATCCGCGCTGAATCCATCAGCCTGAAACGAATTGTGTTCAAAACCTCGAAAACATTGCTGAAGCAAGCCGTCTTCCGGTTTCAGCGAAAACCGAAACAATAAAGAAGTTGGCAGACGACCGGCGCAATTGATCTCAGATTCTGTTGAAGTCAACGCGACACAAAAAAAGCAGACTCCTGGCCTGCTTTTCGATATTCTTAAAATCAAATGAATGTTATTGCGGAGTGGGGAAATCATCTTCTTTCCCTTTGATATACGTTTCAATGTGCCGGTCTTTTTTTGCTTCGTAAATATCCTTGATGGTCAGGATGATTCCGGTTTCTTCCACATCGCCAAAGCGGTCGTTCAGTACCGTTCCAAAGGTTTTCATCGACGGGCTCAGGTTCATATAGGCATTGATCAGCGGCGGAATATTTTCGCCATGCTCACGCACTTGGTGGGTCAAAATCTTATAATCTTCCTTGTACGAGCCACCATTAAAAACCTTTTCGAGCGCTTCCATGTCCATGTTTAGTTCCATGGGTATTTTAGGTGTAACCAAGCCCTCGTTGTCGCGAAAATATTTAAGGAAGAAATACTGAATCATGTTTCGGGCACCCGAATGAAAGTGCGAATACATGGTGACCTTGCCGAAAAAATATTTCATTTCCGGGTGATCAACAATCAGCGCCCCGAGTCCATCCCACAAGTTGTCCAGTGCGAAAAGCGCTTTGGCTCCTGCTTTACTCGACTGGTAAGTTGGTTGTACAAACGAACGACCCAGTTCCAGGGTGTAGGGCAGGTAATTCTTTTTAAACTCTTCGGAAAAATGAAATAAACGCGAAGTGGCCAGCGAAATATCTCCATGCTCATCAACCGGAAGGTTCGGGCACATAATGTAGCGGTATCCACCCAAGATCTCCTTTGCATCTGGATCCCATACGATGAGTTGTTTGTACGGATTATCGTTGGTGTCGTATTGGTCAATGTCAATTTCTTTTCCAGTTCCGCCTCCGGCATCGCGAAAAGTGATCTCACGCAGCCGGCCAATTTCATGCATAACATTAGGAGAATCGTGATGCGTAATCACGTAGATCTCATTAGCACCTTTATTTGTCTTCCTCAAAAGCTTTTCCGGAGTTAATTCGGCAATAATTGCTTCTTTAGGCATTGGTGCAACAATATCTTTCATACTTAATCCGCTAATTTTGTTGTGGTACAAAACTATAAAAATTTATTTAGGAAACTGATTCGATAGTCCTTTAAATTCAGCACTTGTGTAATTCGGGCATCGAATAGACTTTGTCGCGAACAAAATTAGCCCACTCGGTTTGTTTCTTGCTTTTGTCGAAGGTGGTCCAGGGGATTGGCTGGCCAAATGTAATGGTGAATTCCTGCCCCCGGTGCCGGAAGGTTTCGTCGGGCAAAAAGAACTGTTCCAGGTTCCATTTCAAGCGCAAGAACGTGCGAAAATTAGCCAGCCGGTAAAAGAAATTGGAATTTCGCCCGCTGACATGCACCGGAATGATATCGCGCTGGTATTGAACCGACTTCTGGATAAAGTGCTTTTTCCATTCCATGTCGGTTATTTTTCCGTTAATTTTCCGGGAGGCATAGCCAGATGGAAAGATCAAGATCTGGGCGTTGGATTGGTATTGCTCGTGGACGACTTTGGCGATGTCGCGGCTATGCCCGCCTTGTTTGTTGATAGGTACAAACACACTTTCGAGCTGCGGGATGTTCATCAGAACATCATTCACCAAAAAGCGGACCTCACCGAGCAGCTTGTTGACGTTCGACATCAGTAGCAGTCCGTCGAACCCGCCAAGCGGATGGTTTGATGCAAAAATAAACCGGCCTTCCTTCGGAATGTTTTCTGTGCCAAGCACCCGCTCCTTGACACCAAAATGATCGACAATCTGGTGGACGAATTCAATCCCTTTTTGATCTCCGTACTTGGCCAGAATTTCATTCACATCACGAATGTGCATGATTCGGTTAATGTAGCGGTAAACGAATCCGGGAATTAATTTGGCCAGGCTGGGATTTTTTTCTTTAAAGACCGCTCGAATGTCGATCGGTTTTATTCCGTTTGGATACTGTTCATCCATTTGCTTCAGTTTTAATGGCGAAAAATAGAAAATATAAATGAGCTCCGTATTCCCTGAAGTTTATTTGTGATTTTTAATCTTTCTAAATCAGTTTTATCAACGGGTGTTGAAAAACTTTTAATTTCTATTAACAGGCAATAATACAGTGCTTTGAATGTTGTTATTAACAAGACTCTGTGGATTATTAACAACAAATGAACATTTTCAGGATGACTGAGAGGTGGAGAAAAGTGACTAAAGGTGACTGGAAGTGGTATTTAGGGAAAGAAATTACTAATTTTACGGTTGAAAAATAGACAATTAACGCATGGATTTCTCAGCAGAAAAGAAAGCAACATTTGATGAAAAGGGACGTGTTGTGCTGCCTGTCGACTACAAGAGCGAGATGGGAGGCCGGATTCCCAATGGTCAGTTGGCTGTTGAGATTGATCCGTTTGAGAAATGTTTGAATGTTTATCCGCTGGAAGCCTGGGAAAAAAGACTGGCTTCGTTTAAGGCGAAACTCAATCGAAACAACCCCCGGCAAAGTCGTTTGCTGGACATGATCTACCGCAACTTTAAAATCATAAGCGTACCCGAAAGCTGCCGCATGAATTTTCCGAATAGCTTTTTGGAAAAGGTTAGCATCACCAAAGATGTTGTTTTTGTAGGCGTTGGCGATCGCATCCGTTTGTGGGATGCCGGTGAATATGAGGCTTACCTGGAAACAGGAGGCGACTACAGAGAATTGTTTTCAGAATTTTTTGGATCAGAGGAGGATTAAACGTGGAGCAACCGTATCACATACCGGTTTTATTGAATGAAAGTATCGAAGGGCTAAACATTCAAAAGGATGGCGACTACGTCGATGTCACCTTTGGAGGAGGCGGCCATTCGCGTGAACTGTTGAAGTCTATCGACTCGGGCCGCTTGTTTGGTTTCGATCAGGATGAAGATGCTGTAGCGAATGCTTTTGACGATCCGCGTTTCATTTTTGTCCGGCACAATTTCAAATATATTCGCAATTTTTTGCGCTACCATGGTGTTGAGAAAGTCGATGGCATTTTAGCCGACTTGGGGGTTTCGTCACACGATTTTGATGTGGCCGAGCGTGGTTTTTCCTTCCGGTTTTCCGGAACCTTGGATATGCGTATGAACCGCGATTCTAAAACGACAGCTGCCGATGTGGTCAATGAATACAGCGAAGAGCAACTGATTAAGGTTTTTCGTGAGTATGGCGAAGTGGACAATGCCTACCGGTTGACCAAGCAAGTTGTTGCAGCCCGGCAGTATCAGCCCATCAAAACCATTGACCAGTTTAAATCGGTCATTTCCGACTGTGTATCGAAAAAGAATGAAGCTAAGTATTTGGCCAAGGTTTTTCAGGCATTGCGGATTGAAACCAATGGAGAATTGGACGTGCTGAAAGACTTTCTGGTGCAAAGTGCTGAACTGCTGAAACCGGGAGGCAGATTGGTGGTGATTACCTATCATTCGCTCGAAGACCGATTGGTGAAGAACTTTATTAAAGCGGGAAATTTCGAGGGCAAACAAGACAAGGATTTTTATGGGAATGTAAGTTCCGTTTTGAAAGCGGTGAACCGGAAGATCATTATTCCGAATGACGAAGAAATTGCCCGAAACCCAAGGGCCCGGAGTGCGAAATTACGAATAGCGGAAAAGGTATGAATGCAGAAGCTAACACATCAGGAAAAAGCAAAAACCGCCGGAATGGACTCAAGTCGTTTCTGGGAGGGAGCTTGCTGGCCAGCGAAAAGGTGATGAAGCAAATGCCCTTTGTGTTTTTTGTGGCGTTTCTGGGAATTCTCATGATTTCGAACCGTTACTGGTCAGAGAAAACCATTCGCCGGATGGAGGCCGTGCAGGATTCAATTAAAGAATTAAGAGCCGAGTCGGTGACTTGGGAGACGGAACTGATGAAGATGAACCGTCCCTCGGAAATTGTTGAAAGAGTGAAAGCCAGTGGATTGGAGTTGCAGGAAGCCAGTGAGCCGGCCAGGAAGCTAAAAGTAGAAAAAACAGACAACGAATAATGGAGATCAGAAAAGACATAACTGCCCGTTTTGGGATTATTTATTTTCTCGTCGTGTTGATAGGGATTATCATCGTGGCTAAGATCTTTATGGTTCAAAATATGGATACCGGGAAGTGGAAAGGTATTGCCAAGAATTTAAAGAATAATACGGCTGAAATTCAGGCCAAGCGCGGAAATATTTGTGCGGATGATGGCAGCATTTTAGCGACTTCGGTTCCACAGTATGAATTACGCCTCGACCTGGCTGCTCCAATGATCAAGCGGGTTTATAGTGACAAGGCCGATGCTTTTGCCCTGGAAGTGGCCGAGCTTTTCGGAATCTCAAAATCCCAGTTCAAACAGAAGTTGGACAAGGAATTCAAAAAAGGAAACCGATGGTTCTTGATTTATCCGAACGATGTAAACTACAACCAGCTTCAGCAATTTAAGCGTCTGTCGATGATGCAGAGAAATAGTTTCGGATCGGGCCTGATCGTGGTTACTGAAAATGAACGCGTCATGCCACACGCCGATCTGGGTAGCCGGATCATCGGCACCTTAAATAAAGGGGCTTTTGGCGGTGTACACGGAAATGTAGGTTATTCAGGCATCGAAGGCTTGATGGAAGGTTATTTGAGTGGGAAGAACGGAACCGCGCTTAAACGGAATTTTTCCGGGCGCTGGATTAATGTGCCGGTCATTGAGCCCAAAGACGGCAGCGATGTCATTACCACGCTGAATGTGAATTTACAGGACTTTGCAAATAATGCCTTATTCCGGCAAATGCAGAGTTCGCAGGCTGAATGGGGTACCGCCATTGTAATGGAGGTAAAAACAGGTGAAGTGAAAGCCTTGGCCAACCTTGGTCGCAAGACCGACGGAAGCTATGCCGAAACCTACAACTTCGCATTGGGGCACCAGGGAAGCAGCGAGCCGGGTTCAACCTTTAAATTGATGTCGTTGATGGTAGCTATGGAGCATGGCTATGTGGATACCTCGGATGTATTTGACACTGGCAATGGCGTATGGAAATACCGCGGACAAACGGTTTACGATAGCGATTACCACCGGGGCGGACATGGAAAGCTGACCATGAAAGAGATTTTTGAGCTTTCATCCAATGTGGGGGTAGCCAAGATCATAACCAAATTCTACGAAGGACGTGAGGAAGAATACATTGACCGGATCTACAACTTTGGGCTAAATAAGCCGATGGGTCTGGGCTTCTTTGGTGAAGGCATACCCAAAATCAAATATCCGGGCGATAGCGATTGGTGGGGACCCTCGCTGGCTTGGATTTCATATGGCTATGAAATTAAATTGACGCCGCTTCAAACGGCTGCCTTTTACAATGCCGTCGCCAACAATGGCAAAATGGTTAAGCCAAAGTTTGTGAAGGAAGTTCGCCGCAATGGCATTTTGGAAAAAGAATTTAAGACGGAGGTGATTAATCCGGCAATCTGCTCAAAGGAAACCCTGTCGAAAGCACAGGATTTGCTGAAGGGCGTTTGCACGGAGGGAACCGGACGGTCACTCAATAATCCGTATTTCCCCATTGCCGGAAAAACAGGGACTGCCCAGGTAGCCTACAATAATCAAGGCTACGAAAAAGAAGGGCGCAAAAACTACCAGGCGTCATTTGCCGGGTATTTTCCTGCCGATGATCCGCAGTACACTTGTGTGGTGGTGATTGTCGGCCCCAAGGGTTTGTACTATGGTGGATCGGTTGCTGGTCCTGTGTTTAAGGAAATTGTGGGGAAAGTTTACGCCAGCTTTATGGAGCCACGTGAAAAAGAGCTGGAGCAAATGGCCATGTTGCCCCAAGTGAAGTCAGGATTTAAAAATGAAATTGAATTGACTGCGGAAGCGCTAAAGCTGGAAATTCAGGCGGAGAAAACTGACTCGAAATTCATGCGGGTAATTTCAGATCAGGATAAGTTAAGTGCTACAGAATTGGCTGTAGGCGAGGGACTGGTGCCCGATGTGCGTGGAATGGGCGGAAGCGATGCTCTTTTTCTGCTGGAAAGCTCTGGCTTGAAAGTGAAGATGAAAGGCATTGGCAAGGTTCAAAAGCAATCACTCCGGGGGGGAGATAAAATTAAAGAAGGACAAACAATCTATATTGATTTAGGCTAATGATAGAATTGAAGAACATATTGAACGGACTGGATTACGAGTTGACAGCGGGAACATTAGCTGTTGAAGTCGGAAACTTGCATTTCGATTCGAGAAAGGTAAAGGCTGGCGATGCTTTTGTGGCAGTGGCTGGCACGCATGTCGATGGACACCTGTTTATTCGAAAAGCCATGGAGCAGGGAGCATCGGTAATTATTGCTGAAAAGTTTGAAGGAATGGAATCAACGGATGTCACCTTCATAAAAATGAACAACACAGTCGAAGCGCTTGGGAAATTGGCTGCGAATTTTTACGATCATCCTTCAACCAAACTAAAGGTGGTTGGCGTTACCGGAACCAACGGAAAAACGACCATCGCCACCTTGTTGTACTTGTTGTTTAAGAAACTGGGCTACCAAGCCGGATTAATTTCAACGATTAAATATTACGTGGGAGACGAAGAATTGCCCGCAACACATACCACTCCCGATGCTTTGCAAATTCAAAAGCTGATGGCTTTGATGGTAGAGCGGGGCTGCGACTATTGTTTTATGGAGGTGAGTTCGCACGCCATTCATCAGGACCGGATTTCCGGAATTGACTTTGACGGGGGCATCTTCACCAACCTCACCCACGATCACCTGGATTACCATCAAACTTTTGCCGAGTACCTGAAAGCGAAAAAGAAGTTTTTTGACCAATTGTCCAAGCACGCGTTTGCCTTAACCAACGCCGATGAGAGAAATGGGCTGGTTATGCTTCAGAATACCGCGGCGAGCAAGAAAACTTACGGGCTGAAAACCTTGGCCGACTACAAATGCAAAGTGCTGGAAAAGCATTTTGATGGGATGTTGTTGAGTGTTGAAGGACAGGACGTGTGGACCCATTTTGCCGGGCTGTTTAACGCTTATAACCTGATGGCGGTTTATGCGGCCGCCTTGCTGCTGGGCGAATCGTCGGAGTCGGTTTTGCCTGTCATCAGCGAGCTGAGATCGGTCGCCGGGCGTTTCGAAATTTTGCGTTCACTTGATGGAAAATATGCCGTGGTAGATTACGCGCATACGCCAGATGCCTTAAAAAACGTGTTGAACGGGATTGCCGAAATACGCACTGGCAATGAGCAGGTGATTACGGTTGTTGGAGCTGGTGGCGACCGCGATAAAACCAAACGCCCGATTATGGCGCACGAAGCAGCTTTGCAAAGCGATAAGGTGATTTTGACCTCGGACAACCCGCGCAGCGAAGTGCCCGAACAAATCATTGCCGACATGCAAACCGGTATTGAGCCGCACCAAAAAAACAAGGTGCTCGCTATTGTCAGCCGCCGGGAAGCGATACGTACGGCTTGCATGCTTGCGCAACCAGGCGATATTGTTTTAGTGGCCGGGAAGGGACACGAAGATTATCAAGAGATTAATGGAGTGAAACATCACTTTGATGATAAAGAGGTAATTCAAGAGATATTCAACCTAAACTAAAAGAAACGGGATGCTTTATTTACTGTACGAGTGGTTAAAAGATTTTGATATTCCGGGATGGGGAATGGTGCCTTACATCTCCTTTCGTTCGGGAGCGGCGGTGTTGACTTCCCTGTTAATAACCATGGGGTTTGGAGGTAAGCTGATCAACTATTTGCGGTTGAAGCAAATTGGAGAAGATGTGCGCGATTTGGGCCTGGAGGGACAGATTCAAAAAAAGGGCACGCCCACCATGGGAGGCTTGATCATTTTGGCTTCCATTATCATTCCAACCTTGCTGTTTGCCCGCTTGGACAATATTTATATTCTGCTGATGCTGATTACCACAGCTTGGCTTGGTTTGATTGGTTTTGCCGACGATTACATCAAAGTGTTCAGGAAAGATAAGAAAGGGCTGGCCGGAAAATTTAAGATTTTGGGGCAGGTGAGCTTGGGAATTCTGGTGGCATCCACCTTGTATTTTTCGGATGAGGTGATTGTACGCGAAAAAGTTTTGGGCGTTAGCGGCGATTTTAAAAAAGAAATTGTAGTTGACACCGAAACTGGCTTGCAGGAAGTGCGGTTTATTACCAACGACGTGAAGTCGACGCGCACAACCATTCCATTCATTAAAAATCATGAGTTTGATTATGCCTGGTTGGTTCCATTTGCTGGCGATCGCGGCGAATTCTGGCGCTGGCTGATTTACGCGCTGGCCATTATTCTGATCATTACCGCCGTATCGAACGCAGCCAACCTGACTGATGGGATTGATGGACTGGCAACCGGAACCTCGGCAATCAGCGGGGCAACACTTGGAATATTGGCCTACGTAAGTGGTAACATCATTTACGCCGATTATCTGAGCATCATGTATATCCCCAATATTGGCGAATTGACTGTTTTTATTGCTGCCTTTATTGGTGCTACCGTTGGCTTTTTGTGGTACAACTCGTATCCGGCTCAGGTGTTTATGGGCGATACCGGAAGCTTGGCGTTGGGTGGAATTCTGGCGGTTTTTGCGGTCGCTATTCGGAAGGAAATTCTGATCCCGTTGTTGTGTGGGATTTTTGTACTCGAAAACTTTTCGGTGGTCATTCAGGTGGCCTATTTCAAATACACGAAACGAAAATATGGCGAAGGAAGAAGGGTTTTTCTGATGAGCCCGATTCATCATCATTATCAGAAGAAAGGCATTCCCGAAGCTAAAATCGTCACCCGCTTTTGGATTGTTGGGATCATTTTGGCCGTGTTTACCATTGTTACCCTTAAAATGCGTTAGCAGTGGAAAACCGGATCGTTATTATAGGAGCGGGAGAAAGTGGGGTTGGAGCAGCCATACTGGCGCAAAAGCAAGGCTTTGAGGTTTGGGTATCCGATGCCGGAAAAGTGAAGGAAAAATACAAGGACGTTCTAACCAAATATGGGATTCTTTTTGAAGAAGGAAAACACTCGGAAGATCGTTTGCTGAATGCCGATCTGGTGATTAAAAGCCCGGGGGTGCCGGACACTGCTCCTTTGATTGTGAAGCTGCGGGAAGCAAGGATACCGGTAATTTCTGAAATTGAGTTTGCTGGCAAGTATTGCAAAGCCAAAACAATTTGCATTACCGGAAGCAATGGCAAAACCACCACTACCATGCTGACTTATCACTTGCTGAAAACAGCAGGCTTGAATGTCGGGTTGGCCGGAAATGTGGGCCAAAGCTTCGCCTGGCAGGTGGCCGAAGCGGACTTTGATTATTATGTGATTGAGCTAAGCAGCTTTCAGTTGGATGGCATGTATGCGTTTAAAGCCGATATAGCCGTTTTGCTCAATATCACACCGGATCATTTGGATCGTTACGATTATCAATTGCAGAACTACGTGGATTCGAAATTCCGGATTTTACAGAATCAGACCACGGCCGATTTTTTCATTTATGGTGCCGATGATCCGATCATTCAAAAGGAACTTGAAAAACGAAATATACCAGCCATTGGCTTGCCTTTTGGTTGGACAGAAGCTCCGGGAAACGGGGCGGGAATAGAAGATGAGAAATTAGTAATCAACTGGAAACAAAAAACATTCGATATGTCCATTTTTGATATTGCTTTACAAGGAAGACACAACACCTATAACTCAATGGCTGCGGGCCTGGCCGGAATGGTGTTGAACATCCGGAACGAAAAAATCAGGGAAAGCCTTTCTGATTTTAAAGGGGTGGAGCATCGCCTCGAACGTTTTCTGAGAGTCCATGGTATTGAGTTTATCAACGACTCAAAAGCAACCAACGTAAATTCGACTTGGTACGCTTTGGAAAGCATTCACAAGCCAATCGTATGGATTGCCGGAGGTGTTGACAAAGGGAATGACTACCTGGCGCTTAAGAATTTGGTGAAACACAAGGTGAAAGCCATTATTTGTCTGGGCGTTGATAACAAGAAAATCATGGACGCTTTTGCCGATATTGTTCCAAATATTATCGAAACGCAGGATATGACCGACGCCGTGCGTTCGGCTTATTATCTGGCAAAAGATGGAGAAACGGTCTTGTTGTCACCGGCTTGTGCTAGCTTCGATTTATTTGAGAATTACGAAGACCGGGGACGCCAGTTTAAAATGGCTGTTCGCGAATTGTAGGTTAGTCATTGGATAATTAGTCATTGAGTCATTGGATATTTGAAACTTGAAACTGAAGATGAACTTTTCACTGGGTAAAATATTAAAAGGTGACCGGATCTTATGGGTGGTGCTGGCATTTTTGTCCATCGTATCACTGATGATTGTGTACAGTGCAACCGGACGTCTGGCTTATCGCGAAGCCGGCGGAAATACCTTTTATTACTTAAGCAGGCAATTAATTTTCCTTTTCCTGGGATTTGGCTTGATGGCTCTTTTGGTCAACGTGATTCCGGTAAAATTTTATACCTACATTGCCCCGCTTCTGTTGTTTGTTACCATTGGAGCTTTGCTGGCAGCAATTGTTCAATATCGGTTAACACCAGGAAAGCCCACGCCGCGTTCGCTCGACTTGGGATTTTTAAGCTTCCAGCCTGCGGAGCTGGCCAAAATTTCGTTAATGATGTTTGTGGCTAAAATCCTGGCTAAACGTCAAACATCAAAAGAGGACCTAAAGAAAGCATTTTACTGGGTGATGGGTGTCACTTCCGTAGTATGCGGCATCATTTTCTACGGCGACATTTCTACCTCAGCCCTGATTTTTGGCAGTGTCTTGGTATTGATGCTTATTGCCCGAATTCCCGCCAAATTTTTGTTGCTGACGATAGGAACCGGATTACTCTTATTAATGTTACTATATTTTACAGCTGACTATCTTCCTGACTCGGTCGGACGTGTTCACACGTTCAAAGAACGTATTGATGATTTTGTGTACGGCGATGATCAGGCCGCTTTGGGGACAACCCAGGCCGACTATGCCAAACTGGCGATTTATGAAGGCGGTATGTTCGGAAAGGGGCCGGGCAAAAGTGAAGTGAGTAATTACATGGAGGCAGCTTACAACGATTTCATTTATGCCATTATCATTGAAGAATATGGCTTGTTTGGAGGTTTTGTTGTTGCGATGCTGTACCTCATCCTGTTGTACCGCGGGGTGGTCATTGTCCGGCGTTCAAACCGGACTTATCCAGCGTTTTTAACCGCGGGCTTGGTGTTGCTGCTTGTTTTTCAGGCCATCATCAACATGGCGGTTTCGGTGGGCGTGGCTCCGGTTACCGGACAGCCAATGCCGTGGGTGAGTATGGGAGGAACGTCTATGTTGTTTACCGCAGTTTCTTTTGGCGCGATCTTGTCAGTCAGTTATCACAATCAGCGAAACAAAGTAGTTGTTGAACCACCGGTATTGGTTGACATGCCGGATGAAGACGAGGAACTGTAAAATGGAAAAGTTAAAAGTAATCATCAGCGGCGGCGGTACTGGGGGGCATATCTTTCCGGCGCTTGCTATTGCCAATGAATTAAAGGCCCAGGTACCTGAAGTCGATATCCTTTTTGTTGGAGCAAAAGGAAAAATGGAAATGGAGCGGGTTCCCATGGCGGGATACCCGATCGTGGGCTTGCCGGTCATCGGTCTACCCCGAAAATTGTCGTTTAAACTAATCAAATTTCTGTGGTCGCTCAGTAAAAGTATGATTAAAGCACGGAGGATCGTTCGCAGTTTTCGGCCTGATGTGGTTGTTGGTGTTGGCGGATTTGCCAGCGGACCGGTACTGAGAGCGGCCGCCCGAAAAGGCATTCCTACTATTTTGCAGGAGCAAAACTCGTACGCCGGAAAAACCAACAAATGGCTTTCCAAGCGCGTGAAAAAGATATGTGTGGCCTATCCGAATATGGAGCGGTTTTTTCCGAAATGGCGGATTGTAGTTACCGGAAATCCATTTCGTCAAAACCTGTTGAATAAGGTCGACAAAAAAGAGGCCTGCAAGTTTTTTGAATTAGAAGAAGGTAAGCCGGTTATTTTGGTGATGGGGGGTAGTTTAGGTGCCCGCACCCTGAATGAAAGTATCCTGTCCAACCTCGACGCGTTGGATCAATCCGGAGTTCAGATTATCTGGCAGTCCGGCTCATTTTATCATAAAGCCATCTTGGAAAGATTTAATGGGAAGTTGCGAAAAAATATCCACCTGATTGAGTTTTTATCGCGAATGGATTTGGCCTATGCGGCTGCCGATTTGGTTATTTCGCGGGCAGGAGCCAGTACCATCTCTGAAATCTGTTTACTTGGGAAAGCATCGATTTTGGTGCCATCGCCCAATGTGGCTGAGGACCATCAAACCAAAAATGCCATGGCTTTGGTTGAGAATGAAGCTGCGGTGATGGTAAAGGATGGCATGGCGGTGAAAAATTTGTTTCCCATTGCACTCGAATTGATCAAAGATGAAGAACGACTGAAAAAATTGTCGGAAAATAGCCTGAAAATGGCTAAGCCGAATGCAACGGCCGACATTGTTGAGGTGATTCTAAAAGAAGTGAAAAAGTAAATGACAGCTTTAAATAACATACAGCAGGTGTATTTTCTCGGAATCGGTGGAATTGGGATGAGTGCCTTGGCGCGCTATTTCAAGCATGCCGGCTACGAGGTGTCGGGCTATGACCGTACAGAAACCAAACTTACCCGAAAGCTGTTGATCGAAGGCATTGATGTGCATTACGACGACCGGCCAGAATGGCTTGCCGACCATTTGCAGCCGAGCACCTGTTTGGTGGTCTATACGCCGGCGGTTCCTGTCGATCTTGGGGAGCGTGTTTTTGTCGAAACCAATGGCATTCCGATGAAAAAGCGTTCTGAGGTGCTAGGCATGATTTGTAATGAATTAAGCTGCTGTGCGGTAGCCGGAACGCATGGAAAAACCTCTGTGTCAACCATGCTGGCGCATATCCTGCATACCTCAGCCTTGGGATGCACCGCCTTTTTGGGTGGTATTTCGAAAAATTACCAAACCAATTTGCTGTTGGATGCAGCAAGCGACTGGGTAGTAGCGGAGGCCGATGAATTTGACCGTTCTTTTTTGCGGTTATTTCCAAACCTGGCTGTCATCACTTCAATGGATGCTGATCATCTGGATATTTACGGAACCCAGCAAGCAGTTGTCGATTCATTCAATGCGTTTGCCGGGCAGGTGAAAGCCGGTGGTTCGCTTGTGGTAAAAAAAGGATTGCAAGTCATTAAAGATCCAAATAAAAACATCAGCTATTATAGTTATTCATTGAATGAGCAGGCTGATTTTTATGCTGAAAATATTGAGTTGGTCGATGAAGCTTACCAGTTTGATCTGGTTCATCCGAAAGGAAAAATTGAAGGCATGCGACTGAATTATCCGGGCTTGATGAATGTGGAAAACGCTATCGCCGCTTCGTCGCTGGCTTTGCTGGCCGGTGTCTATTCCGAAGAGCTGTTGGTGGCGCTGGCTGCTTATCAGGGCGTGAAACGCCGCTTCGACATTCAGTATCGCAGCGAGCAGTTTATTTTGATTGATGATTATGCCCACCATCCGGAAGAGCTGAAAGCGACCATCGCATCGGTGCGCGCCATGTTTGCCGGACAAAAAGTCACTGGCATATTCCAGCCACATCTTTTTAGCCGCACGCGTGATTTTGCTGATGGATTTGCTCGGGAACTGGATCAGTTGGATGAAATTATCTTGCTTGATATTTATCCGGCTCGCGAAAAACCAATGGAAGGAGTGAATTCTGACTTGATTTTTAGTCAGATCAAGAATAGGAACAAGCATTTGATTACCAAAAACGAATTGCTTGACTTAGTAGAAAAGCTGGATGCAGGCGTAATATTGATGATGGGTGCCGGTGATATTGATACCTTGGTGGAGCCGGTAAAAATGAAATTAATGGAAATTGAACATGTTTAAGTCGGTCGTTCAAATAGGATTCTTTGTCTTGCTGGTCGCTCTGGTGATCATCAGCATGGCTTTTTCCTCTGGCAGGCTGGGCAAGATCAATTGTGATGAACTGGTGGTGCTGATCGACGATGATTCGCCCCGGTTTATTGATGAAGATGAAATCGCCCGTTTGGTGAAGAAAGCGGACGATAAGCTGTTTGAAAAGAAGCTGAATGAAATCAATACGGAGCAGTTGGAGCGCGAACTGAAGAAGGAAACCACGATTCGGGAGATTGAGATTTACCGGCGGATCACCGGAGAGGATATGGACTTCAAAGGGAAGTTGATCGTTGAAGTATCTCAGCGTGATCCGATTGTCCGGATTAGGAACGAAAAGGAAGATTTCTACCTTGATCGTGAAGGGGTGCGGATACCGGCAAGCCAGTCATTTACAAGCAACGTTTTGCTGGCCAATGGATATCCTGATGAAAAATACGCCCGGGAACAATTGTTGCCGATGGTGATTTTTATTCATGAAAATGAATTTTGGAATGCCCAGATCGAGCAATTGCAGGTGAGTAAAAATGGGGAAGTGATCCTGTCAACGCTGGTTGGTGACCAGTTGATTGAATTTGGAAAACCGTCGGATTACCAGCTTAAGTTGAGGAATCTGAAAGCGCTTTACGAGCAGGCGTTTCCAAAAATGGGGTGGAATCATTATTCGAAAATAAACTTGAAATATACCAATCAGGTGGTGTGTACGAAAAAATAGCGAATATGGGCAAGAGTGGAAGAGTAATAGCAGCAGTTGATGTAGGGACAACCAAAGTGGTGGTGGTTGCCGGCAGAAAAAATGAGGACGGTAAAATTGAAATTTTAGGTTACGGCAAAGCGCGATCCATGGGAGTCAAGCGCGGCGTTGTGCTGAACATTGACGAGGCCTTTTCTGCTATTCACGAGGCAATTCGGCAGGCAGAGGATGCTTTTCAGGGTGATATCGACGAGGTGTATGTCAACATTGTTGGTCAGCAACTGAAGACCCTGAGCAACCACGCTGAACGCTACATTGGCGAACGCCGGATCGTATCAGAGGAAGATGTGGATCATTTGTTTCAGCAGGCGAAAAAGATTGATTTGCCTGCGGGCTATAAAATCTATCATGCGGCACCGCAGTTATTTACCATCGATCATGAATCAGGTATCCCGAATCCGGTAGGCATGACTGGTGAAAAGATGCAGGCCGAGTTTAAATTGATGGTTGCTCCTGAAGTGTACGAAACCAACCTGAAGCTGTGTTTTGACCGCGCCGGAATAACCATCCGCAAAACAATGATTGATCCGCTGGCATCATCTGAGATTTTACTTTCGGACGATGAAAAAGAGGCGGGCGTGGTTTTGCTTGATATTGGCGGAGGAACCACCAAAATGGCCATTTACCACGATGGCGTGTTGTGTTACTCGTCGCTCATTCCTTTTGGTGGAAATGTCATCACACACGACATCAAGGAAGGATGCAGCATTTTGGCGCGCCAGGCCGAATCGCTAAAAGTACAGTTTGGACAGGCGATGGGCGATTTTGCCCCCGAAGATAGAGTGGTAACCATCCCTGGCATTTCAGGGTGGGAGCCGAAAGAAATTTCATTTAAAAGTCTGGCCTTTATTATTCAGGCCCGCATGGAAGAGATTATCGAAGCCTTTTTCTTTCAGATTGAAAAATCGAGCTATATGGACAAGGTAGGAGCCGGAATTGTGCTCACTGGAGGAAGCGCGTTGTTGCCAAACTTGGGGCAGTTGATCAAATTCCAAACCGGCTTGGATGTCCGTAAAGGCATTCCACGCCTGAAGCTGGGTGAGCAATGGAATGAGCTGGAAGATCCGCGGAATGCAACGGTTTTAGGCTTGCTCTTAACTGCTCTGAATGAAGTTGAAAACGATGAACCGGCAAAAGAGTTTTTCTTCAAGCCGAAGAAAAAGAAAACACATGCAACACAGCCCGGTTTTTTCTCTCAAATGAAGAAAGAGGTAACCCGTCAGGTTACGCTGTTTTTTGAAGATGAACAGGACACGGAAATGTTTTAACCAATAAAAAAATCCCCGGATATGACGGAGGACATCTTAAATTTTGGATTTCAGGAATCAAAATCATCGATTATCAAAGTGATCGGGGTTGGTGGTGGCGGTTGCAATGCCGTGAATCACATGTTTGAAGAAGGGATCGAAGGCGTTGACTTTTTGATTTGTAACACAGATGCCCAAGCCTTGCGCAACAGCCCGGTCCCGATTAAAATTCAACTGGGTGTTACGCTGACAGAGGGGCGTGGTGCCGGAAACCTGCCCATGCAGGGCGAACAGGCAGCCATTGAAAATCTGGATGATATTCGCAGTGTGCTGGAGGGAACAACCAAGATGTTGTTCATCACCGCCGGCTTGGGAGGCGGAACAGGCACCGGAGCTGCCCCGGTGATTGCCGAGCTGGCCCGCGAACTCGATATTCTCACCATTGCTGTAGTTACCATTCCGTCGCCGGCAGAGGGTAGACGCCGCTTTCAGCAAGCGCTCGAAGGGGTTGCCAAACTGAAAAAGCAGGTGGACAGTTTGCTTGTCATTAGCAACGAGAAACTGCATAAGATTTATGGCGATCTGCCAGCATCTCATGCGTTTAAAAAGGCCGACAACATTCTTGGAACGGCGGTTAAAGGAGTGGCCGAAATTATCACCTTGCACGGAAACATCAACATTGACTATGCTGATGTACACACCGTGATGGCGGGTAGCGAAGTGTTTATTATGGGAACCGGCATTTCCGAAGGTGATGGCCGCGCCATGGATGCTGTGATGAAAGCACTGGAATCGCCCTTGCTGGATAGCAACGACATCAAGGGAACCAAGGATATTTTGCTGAATATTACTTCGGGCGAAGAGGAGATCCGGATGGGTGAAATTGGCGATATCATTGAATTTTTGCAGAAAAAAGCCGGGCAGGACGCCAATATTATTTGGGGAAACAGTCTGGATAAACGACTCGAAAACAAGGTGAGTGTTACCTTGATTGCAACCCGCTTCGATAAAAACCCAAACAGTTTGCTCCAGGAAAAGAAACCCAAAGAAGAGGTGCTTTTTGAAGAGCAATCCATTGATATCAACCTGGAAGACGAGGAAGAAGATTTTGCGCAGATTTTTGAAAATGAAATGCAAAAACAACCGCAGAAGGCAGAAGCGATAAAACGAACGGCTAGTCCCCGAAAGCAAAAAGCAAAGAGCAAAAGGGAGTTGGTCTCTGAACAAACTCAGGAAAACGGAACAACCGATAGCTGGTTTCAACGCCAGTTTAACCGCTTTTTTGAGGATCAGGACGAGGAAATTGAAAACTAACGATTAAGAACAGAAGAGTCTATGTCAAGCGATATTATGAATTTCGATTTAAATAAAACTTCCGAAGAAATCATTAAGGTGATTGGTGTTGGAGGTGGCGGTGGGAATGCCGTAAACCACATGTTTCAGCAGGGAATAAAAGATGTGGGTTTCATGTTGTGCAATACCGACGAGCAGGCTTTGCGAAATAGTCCGGTTCCTTTAAAATTACAGTTGGGCGAGTCGCTCACCGAAGGTCGCGGTGCCGGGAACAAGCCTGAAATTGGACGTGAAGCAGCCATTGAAAGCATCGATGAAATTAAAAAGACGCTGAATTCGACCACCAAGATGGTTTTTATCACAGCTGGAATGGGTGGAGGAACAGGAACCGGAGCTGCTCCGGTAATTGCCGAAGCCTGCAAGGAACTAAACATACTGACGGTAGGAATCGTTACCCTGCCTTTTCGCAATGAGGGGCGCCGGCGCATTAAACAGGCCATTGATGGTATTGCCGAAATGGAGAATCATGTGGATTCCTTGCTGGTGATCAACAACGAACGGATTCGGGAGATGTATGGCGACTTTAAAATTTCGGAGGCTTTTGCCAAAGCCGATAACGTGCTGACCACAGCGGCAAAAGGAATTGCTGAAATTATCACTGTTCCGGGTTACATTAACGTGGACTTTGCCGATGTGGAAACCGTGATGCGCAACAGTGGGGTTGCAGTCATGGGCTCGGCAAAGGCGGAAGGTGAAAACCGCGCGCTTCGTGCTGTGGAGGAAGCTTTGAACTCGCCACTTCTGAACAACAACGACATTAACGGGGCACGTAATATTTTGCTGAATATTACTTCGGGAAGCGAAGAGGTGACGATGGACGAGATTGGAGAAATCACCGATTACATTCAAGCCAAAGCCGGACACGATGCTGACCTGATTTGGGGAAATGGGGTGGATGAAGCACTGGGGCATGAAATCTCAGTGACCATTATAGCCACCGGATTTAGTGTGAGCAGTATTCCTGAAATGATGGCGGCCCGCAAAGTGGAAAAAACATACCACACGCTGGTCGATGAGCCACAACCGATACCAACGGTTCGTCCAAAAACCGAAGTTCGGGTGCCCTTTACCGGAGGCGAAACAAAGCGGGCAAGCATCAACCAGCAGTCCATCGAGTTTGAAGTCAACAAGCCAATGGACGAGTTTGATGAATTATATGGTAAAGCCAATGTTGCCGATCCGGAGAAAGAATACTCCGTTAAGCTGGACTATTCCTCCTCGTCGGACGAAGAGGTGGACGAGCTGGAAAACATTCCGGCTTACCGCCGAAAGAAGGTGAACATTCAGAATATGAAAAAGAAGTTTGAAGAAAAACTGTCACGCTTCTCGCTTTCGCCCGATGAAGATGACAACACCAAGCTGCGGGACAATAATTCGTACCTGCACGATAAGGTGGACTGACGACGAGATGGTGGGAGTGTGGGAGTGTGAGAGGGTGAGAGGGTGAGAAGGTGAGAACTCACGATCTCACGAAGAAGAGTAATCTTTTTGTGGCACTCTGTGCTAAACTCTGTGTTCTCTGTGGTTGAGTTTTGAGAGGGTGAGAAACTCGAAACTTCAAACTGCGATCGAAGGGAGTACCCATTGCTAGTGAAACCTCGTCTGCCAGTTGGCGGATGAATTTGGAACTTGAAACATGGAATTTGGAATTTTAAAATTGATACGATGAGCTTATTTGATCAGATTAATGAAGATATCAAAGCGGCGATGAAGGCCCGCGAGAAAGAAAAGCTGGAAGCCCTGCGTGGAATCAAAAAAGTATTGCTCGAAGCCCGGGTGGCCAAAGGTGCCGGTGCTGAGCTGGATGACCAGGAAGTGGTCAAGGTCATTCAAAAGCTAGCCAAGCAAGGCCGCGATTCGGCAACCATTTACCAGGAGCAGGGCCGCGACGATTTGCACCAGCAGGAGATGAAACAGGTGGAGGTTTTTGAAACTTACCTGCCTGAAAAAATGAGCGACGAAGTGCTGGAAGCGACTATCAAAACCATCATTCAGTCGGTTGGCGCAACAGGCATGAAAGACATGGGTAAAGTGATGGGAATCGCGTCGAAGCAGTTGGCCGGACAGGCTGATGGAAAAGATGTCGCCGATAAGGTGAAGGCGTTGCTTTCGAAATAGCGAATTCGTTTTAATTCGGAAAGCGAACACCCGGAGTTTCGACCATTTTGGAAATGAAAACAGTTGAAGGCAATTGTCTTCAACTGCCTTCAACTGTTTTTTTTTGAATGAAAAGACGTCATGCGCTAAACGCGGGTCACTTTAAAAAGTTGCCGAGAATCAGCGTTATCCTGTTCAAAAAACCTTATTTTATCTTCTCACCTTAGTAGCTCATTGAGAATTGTTTCCCCCTTACCTTATTCCCCTTATTTCTTTATGGTATCCTGATAATGCTTCAGGAATTGTTCATATTCTTCGGAGAAGCTCCGTTTTTTATGGTGTTCGGGCTGGTTTAGAATATATTTACAAACCTTGTCGACATCCGACTTTGAAACGGAGAATGCGGAAGCAGATTGCTGCCATTTGAAAAGTCCTGCGCTCAATTTGTTTTCATTGATGAAATTCTCTGAGCTATCTGCAATAATCGTCGCCAAATCCACCTCAGAGATAGCGGGAGAGCGTGATACCAGAAAATGAACATGCTCTGGATTGGCGTAAACAGCATAAAGTTTCGACTCGTTTTTACTCACAATTCCTGTTATATATTTTTCAACTCTCACACGGTTTTTTTCAGGAATGATCCGGTTTCGCCCAAAGGTTGTAAAAATAAAATGGGTGTATAAATTGTTGTATTCAATCTTCATAAAATAAGGTAAATAAGGTTGTGCCTCTATGTTAATCGTTAACTACTAAGGTTTAAGGAATAGAAATAAGGTTTTTTATTCTAAACATTAATTCCAACAGATAATTAGATTTGTTGCTCAAAATTCTCCCAAAAAATATCAAGTGATCCCTAAACGGCAGAGGAACGCTGTTCAACTTCCCTGAACTTTCGCTACTCGATTTCCAGCAGCTTATTCAAAACACTTTCAGGAGCTTTAAAAACGGTTCCATGGCGTGTGCCTTCAGGGAAGCTGATTTGATCGTTGATCACTTCCCATTTTTTCAAGTCGGTGCTGCGTACGGCTCCCATGTGGTGGCGGGTATATTCGTCGTAAAACAACACCCAGTGGTCGCCAATTTTTGTAATGGTTGGCCCTTCCACCCAGTCGGGTGTGATGGGCTCGCTGATCAGTTGGTAGCCCTCTGTAAGTTGGTCGCTGATCGCAATGCGGATGTGCTTTTTCGCTGGATTCCTGGTTTCATCTTTCAGAAATAGATAATAGGTGTCGTCCACTTTTTGAATCACCGCGTCAATCACATTGAACCCTTCGTCGTAGAGCAACTGGGTATCGCTAAAGTTTTCAAAATCCTTGGTGGTGGTGTAGTACATCCGGTGGTTGTATTTGTCGTCGCCCTGCGTATCGCCTTCGGTAAAACGGCCGGGAATGGTGGTTGCCCAGTAAATCAGGTACTGCTTGCTGTCCTCGTCGTAAAAGAGTTCCGGTGCCCAGCAGTTGAGTGCTTCGGGTTCGTGTTCCATCACAGGGATAAACTTTTGCTCCGACCAGTTGATCAAATCTTCAGACCAGGCATAACCGATTCCCTTGTCGTTCCAGCTCACGGTCCACACCATGTGGTACCTGCCATCCGGGCCCGGAATGATGCAGGGATCGCGCATCAGCTTATCGTTAGCCACCTGTGGCGTGAGAAACGATTCATTGTTTTTCAGGGCTTCCCACTGATAGCCATCGTAACTATACGCCAGGTGTAAGCCATCTTGTCCATTGTCCTGAAAAAAGGAGAAGAGGTAAACTTCCTTTTCCGGGGCCTGGCAACTCATCAGGAAAAGGGCTAAAAAAGTACTGATTAGTATTGTTCTCATCCTATCTGTTTTTCCTCAAAAATAGGGAAAGCTTTTTAAATAATTGCTTTACTGATCGCTGAGCGATGACGAAGTTAGGCGGTTTAGTGAGGGTTTTACTTCGAAGTGACGCCCTCACTGGCAAGCTGAGCCTATCGTTGATTAAGGTTTGGGCTAAAGCTCGGTCGTTGTATGTTGCGTTCGATCCCCCGGATGAATCCGGGGGTTAGTGATGGTGCTGGTGATCCCAAATCATTCCGGGGGGGTAGTGATGGTGTTTATTGTCTTTGTTCCGCTAACTGCACTTGCTGCACCATTCAGTAACCCTGTCCTTCAGGGCAGGGCCATTGCGACACCGCACGTGGGGCTTTAGCCCAAATCATCTGCAATGCTTTAATTTTGAACATGCGATGCCTCGGGCATCATTCATTCGCTATCGTTACCGCTAAGCAAAGACGAAGTTAGGCGGTTTAGTGAGGGTTTCACTTCGGGTGAAGCCCTCACTGGCAAGCTGCTGCTTCAATTGAAGCGCTCACTTGTAGCTAAATTTTTTTGCCGATCTCTTTTAATCAGGTTGCCGTTGCTCGACAGATCGGATGACTCCAAGTCATCCGATCTGTAGCAGGTAATAGTACTCGGAAGGTGAATGTTTGATATATTTGCAAGGATGATTTGGGTGTGAACATCTTAAAGTAATTTAATAATCATGCGACAACAGGAGAAACTAGCAATTAAAGATTTATCCAGCCACTTATTTTGGGATACTGACCGCGATCGTTTGGATTTGGATAAAAACTTCCGGTTTATATTGGGAAGGGTATTGGAATATGGTGTAATGAATGACTGGATGTTATTGTATAAACACTTTGGGATTAAAAAGATAGCTGCAGAAGCAAAAGAAATAAGGAGTTTAGATGATAAATCTTTACATTTTATTGCCCACCTGTCAGATAGTAAATTAGAGGAATTCAAATGTTACACTTACAAACAATCGATACCAAAACACTGGAACTTCTAAAGCAGTTGATGCAAATAGAGGAATTCTTTGAGCTTAATCTTGTTGGGGGTACTTCGCTTGCACTGCAAATTGGGCACAGGAAATCTATCGACTTGGATTTATTTGGACGTTTCCAATTTGATGAATACCATTTATCTTCGATCCTTGGTCAATTCGATTCTGTAAAACTATTGAACAAAACAGCCAACATCAAGACATTTCTGCTCAATGATATCAAAGTAGATTTTGTCAATTATCCGTACAACTGGCTTGAACCATGTCTCCTTATAAATGGGATCAGGTTGGCCACAATTAAAGACATTGCAGCAATGAAATTGTCAGCAATCACAGGGCGTGGGACAAAAAAAGATTTTATCGATATTTTTTCGTTGTTCGATTATTTCAGTTTGGCTGAGATGCTTCAATTCTATCGGGACAAATTTCCAGATGGCGCCGAGTTTCTGGTGTTAAAAAGCCTTACCTATTTTGAAGATGCTGAAATAGAACAAATTCCTTTCATGTTGAACGAAATCGATTGGGAGGCTGTTAAATCAAAAATTGTTTTTGAAACTAAAACCTTTATTGATTCAGGTCGTTAAAAAGCGCTAAGCAAAGACGAAGGTAGTTAGGCGGTTTAGTGAGGGTTTCACTTCGAGTGAAGCCCTCACTGGCAAGCTACAGGCCGATTCACAATGCGGCTATTACGTTACTCAGCGGGTGACTCGAAGTTACCCGCTGAGTGGCATAACCGCTTGCTTGGCTAGATGCTGAAGAGCCGATTTTTATTCTTTCGCGATATAGATTATGAATTCCTTTACATCACTCTCAGGAATACCCCAGGTTCGGCGATAGTCGACTTGATCATCTTCGTCAACCTTGCCATCGCCGTTAACATCCATAAACTTTAAGTCTCCGATTTGCGAGGGTTGATTTTGCGGAGGATAATTGTCAATATCCTCCTGGCTTTCAAAAACGCCCTTTACGATATACCCGTCGATGAGGTCGACCGCTCCATTCTTACTTGCCGAGAAATAATACATGAGATCTCTTTGTCCGTACAAAAAAGCCACTCCATGCTCATCGGTGGTGATTTCTTCAATTGGCTGTTTGTCGCCGGATTCATCTTCTTTAAAAATTGAAATTGTTGTGTTTGAAGCTAATTCAGTTGTGGGATTTTCTTTAGACCGATTGGTACAATCAAATACCGTGAATTTCACAATTGGAAGAAGAACTGATAGTTAAAATTAGAAATAAAATTTAAATCATTCGTGATTGGAGAAAAGCGAATTGGAATAGTGACAATACCATCCGGCACCCCGGATTTCACCATTGATGCCGTAAATAGTCCATCCGGCACCCCGGATCTTATCATTGACGCCGTAAACAGTCCATCCGGCACCCCGGATCTTATCATTGATACCGTAAATAGTCTATCCGGCACTCCGGATTTCATCATTGACGCCGTAAATAGTCCATCCGGCACCCCGGATTTTATCATTGATGCCGTACACAGGTCATCCGGCATCCCGGAGCGCCCGTTCATGCTGTGCGCACCCCTTTTTGCTGGTCGGGAGCTTGTGTGGTGGGGGAACAAACTGACTTTTTTTTGGTTGAAGTGGGGCATATTAAGGTCACGGACCTATTTGATATTTTCGGTTTCGCTTCTATCACAAATTGTTAAAGACTCGAAACATGACACTAAATTATTCGCACTACTTACTTCAAATGATGCGAAAAATATGTTGATGAACATACTTTCGGTCTTGGTTTTTTTTGATACAATTCCCTAACTTGCATAATCATTACACAATAATAAATTTAAAATTTTACGACATGACTAGAATTAACTCAATTAGCCCGTACGGTTTGCGTAACAATGAGCATTTCCAGTTTATGACCGAAGTTGATCAGCTTGTGACGGCCGTTCCTGCAGGTTTATTGCCTGTGGATGAAGTGTATCCAGGATTTAAAGAGGCCCTGACCGCAGAAGATGACGCCTTGCGCGTAGAGCAGGGTAGTTTGAAAACCAAAACCCGGAACGAGATCGATGTCCGGCGCGATTCGATTTGGAGTGCTTGCCGGGGACGGGTGGAGGCTACGCTGTCGAGCCCCATTGCCGAAGAAGCGGAGAGCGCCAAGGTGCTAATGCGTATTTTCGATTTGTATGGCAATGTTCGCCGTATGGGCAAAGCGGAAGAAACTTCGGCCTTAACCAACCTGGTGGTTGACTTGCTGTTGCCAGCCAACGAAGAACATCTTAACCGGGTGGGCATTCAGACTTGGGTCGTGGCTCTAAAAAATGAGAATGACCAATTTAAGGCAGTCACGCAAGAGCGGGTGACTGAGGTTGCTGGGCGCGAGAGTGCCGATGTGCGGGCCATCAGGCTGATCGTTGATCCGATTTACCAGGAGCTGGTGGACACGGTGAATGCCGCGATTATTTTGAAACAGGCCACGCCCGAAGCCCAAACTTTTGTTGCGGAACTCAATGTGATTATAAAATCGTACAAAACAATACTGGCGGCGCGCTCCGGTCGTAGCTAAGCGAAAAAGTAAGCTAAGCAAGTTTCATAACGAACTATTTTTGGGAAGGAATAGCTAATCTTGGTGATTTGAAGTGTGTTGATTTTTTTACCTGTAGGAATTTATTTTCTGCAGGTTTTTTTCGGGCTAAAGCCCCGCGGCGGTCTATGTTGCGTTCTGTCCCCCGGATAAATCCGGGGGTTAGTGGTGGCGCTCCTTATGCCGGTTTTTTATTTCCCCGGTACGAATAGTAAGTGCTTACCAGTTCGATGGCCCGTTTAATGGCTTGGTTGATGGGCAAACTTTCGTTGGCCAGTTGAAAATCGATAGTCGCCAGTTTCATGTAGTAATCCTGAAACGACGGGGCTTTGATCAACTGGGCCGGTTTTACCTGCTGATAAGCCGGAGTTTCTTTCAAGGTTTTGCAGCTCACCATGCGCTTTTGGTGCATTTTGTCAGAGGTGGTTGAATAGCCAAACAAACGACAAATCAATCCGCGGTATTCATATTCAGTACAGCCCCAGCCATCGAGACTGAGGGGGGTGAAGATTCCGCAAATCGTGTTGTCGGCTCTTAACTCCAGCTCGTCGTAAAAGGCTTCAGCTTTATGGGCTTTGTATAAATGGTAGGCAAATGGTAAAAACTCCAGCGGACTGGCGAAAATATCCTTCTTCAGGCAACATAGCGAACAGCCTGACGGGCATCCCATCTGACTGGCTTTTTGAAATCGCGCGGTGTGCAAGGAAGCTTCTTTCAGCACTTTTTGCACGCGTTTTATTTTTTTGATCATCGTATGATTTACTCCACAAAAACAAATAAAATGAGGCGGTAAATGTAATCATTAGTATGACTCGCGCTACGGAAAAACATCAGCTTGCTTAAAAAAGATGGTTGGAAATAACAGCGTTTTTATTCAGAAAAAAAGACTCGTTATAACGGTGTGCATTAAATCATTACTGGTTGCGTGTTGTTTAAAAATGAAGTAGAAATAAATCTGCGGTTTCGATTTTGTAAGTCGGACAAACGGATTCTTGGAATTGTTTCTTTCCCGAAGATGAATTACAATAAAACCGGCCTGGCCGGAATACAGACTCAGCTTGGATCGATTTGGTATTGGATCGCGATCATTTGGATTGCGGTTGAATTAGAAATTGTTTGGAGACACAGGATGTTTAGTCGACGGCTTTCTGTCAGCGAAGCATTGATCAATTAGATTTTTAATCAATTTAAATTCAAATAACGATGGAAAATGTAAAAGCAATCGGGAAAGAGTATGAAATTCACTCGGTAACAGGTAAAGTGCTGGATGCTTAAAAGCATTACGAAACCCGTATTAGCGGCGGGGGAGGAGGCGGTTATACCAACCAGGGAACTGGTTATTCGGCTCCGGTAAAAATTTCTTCAACAACGCTGATTCACGACACTATTTTTTTGGAAGACAAGGAAGGAAAAGAGCACGCCCTTGAGCTGACTAACTACAATATTGTAAGTCGTGAGGGCAACGAGATGACTGCCGTATGGGCTGTTAAAAGGAACAAAAAGAGCGGACCCTATGTGGCCATTTTTAACCACACCCTTTCGAAGGTCGAATTTAACGGGAATAAGCTATTTTGGATGATGATGCCCCATTGGGGGCTATTGGCAGGATCGCTTCTTATTTTGCTGATCATGTCATTTTTCGCCCTGTTTATCGGGGTTGCCGGCTGGAGCATCTTGGCCTACATTAAAGCTCGGGACTTAAAAGCGGAACTTGTTCGGCAGTTTGATGTGCCTGCTGTAGCCCGAACTTAGCCGGCCTGCGCAAATCAAAAAGGTGGCGAAATGAACTGGCTTCAAAAGGAAACGACAATCAGAAAAACCAACAAGTGCGTTTTTAGATGGCGTGGACTTCACGATACCAATCCACAAAGTTTTGTACGCCTTCCTCAAAGGAATATTGCGGGTTGTAGTCCAGTAATTTTCTGGCTTTTTCGATGTTGGCAAAGGTAATGTCCACATCGCCGGCTTGCATGGGCAGTTGCTTGATGTTGGCTTTTACGCCCGTTGCCTTTTCGATGGCAGCAATCATGTCGGTGAGTTTCACCGGCTGGTTGTTGCCCAGGTTGATGGTTTCGTAAACCGTTTCGTGGGCATTCAGGTAATTGATCGCCCCCTGAATTCCGGCAACCGTGTCTTCGTAGTAGGTGTAGTCGCGCGAGGTACTACCATCGCCAAACATCGGGATTTCCTGACCGTTCAATATCAGCTTGGTGAATTTATGAATGGCCAGATCGGGGCGCTGCCGTGGGCCAAACACAGTGAAAAAGCGCATGTTAATAATGTCGAGCCCATACAAGGCATGGTAGGTGTAATTGATCAGCTCGCAGGCTTTTTTGCTAAACGCGTAGGGCGAAATCGGACGGCTGACATCCTGATCTTCGTGGAACGGTGTTTCTTTGGTGTTGCCATAAACCGACGATGATGAGGCAAAGGCCATCTTTTTAATGCCCTTGTTTTTCATCACATCCAGGATATTTTGTGTTGCCAAAATATTGGCCCGGATGTATCCCTGCGGATCTTCGATGGACGGACGAACGCCGGCTTTCCCGGCCAGGTGGACAATCACATCAATAGCGTCGTCTTTCAATTCCTGGCTCAACGCGTCCAAATCAGCCAAATCAACTTCGACAAAACGGAAATTGGGATGACTCTTAAAAGCCGACAGGTTGCGTTCTTTTACTTGCCGATCGTAAAAGGGATCGAAATTGTCGATTCCAATGACCTGGTTGCCATTGGCCAGCAACTTTTCACTTAAGTGCGATCCGATAAAACCGGCACATCCGGTTACAACGATGGTTGATTGCATATGCTTGACTATTTTATTTTTCCCGAAACAAAAGCAATCAGCTTATTCAGAACCGGGATATTTAAATGACTAAACAGGCTTCGTTTGTTGTAATGAATCAGAATATTCCGAAGATACACAAACATGCCCAAACTGTGGGCAGCCAGTAATACCGGGTCGAGCCGAAAAACCCCGTAAACGAAGTTCATGGCCGATCCGCAAATGCTGATGATCCAGAACCCCAAAGGTAAAATCGATTCTTTCCGGTTTTCTGAATATATCCACTGGTAGAAAAACCGCGAGATAAAAACGATTTGCGCCGCAATTCCCCAGATCATCAATAACAACGGATTGTTTTCATTGTTGAAAAAGGTGGCTAGCGAATATTCCGTTCCGAAAAACAGGTAGCCCAGAATAACCACGGGAGTCAGCAAAATACCGGTGCGCATGAACAAGGACATCGATTTCCAGTCGTTTTTGAGCTGGATGTTGCGGACATAAATAAAGTAAACCAGAATTTGCCCGATGAGAATGGCCGCATCGTTGCGCAGGATGCCGTAAGTAAGCATTAGAACGGATGCCAGCAAACTGATTTTCCAAAACAGCGTGGGCGATAATACTTTCCCTTCGTGCTCCGATTTAAACCACTGGATGATTGTTCTTCCAAAGAACAAAATCTGGCTCAGGAATCCGATGCTGTATATCAGGTAATCTTTCATTTATAAACTTTATTATAAGCGCTGCAAAGATAATCGAAATCCCATGTCCCTTGACTTTTTTACTTCCTTATTCGAAACGGTTGGGCGGAAACTTAGGGAATTATTAAACTTTCTTAACGGAATCGGCTTTCTATTATAGTTATCGATTTTTGAATATCTTTGCGGCCAACCGTACAGGGAGTAAGGTCACGGACCTATTTGATATTTTCGGTTTCGCTTTTATCACAGATTGTTAAAGACTCGAAACATGACACTAAATTATTCGCACTACTTAATTGACAGAAAGCTATTTATCGATGAAGAACATTCGCAACTTTTGTATTATCGCACATATTGACCACGGGAAGAGTACTTTGGCTGACCGTTTATTGGAAGTGACCAATACCGTAAGTGGACGGGATATGAAAGCACAGGTGCTCGACGACATGGATTTGGAGAAGGAACGCGGTATTACCATTAAGAGCCACGCCATTCAGATGGACTATGAGCAGGATGGACAAAAGTATGTGTTAAACCTAATTGATACGCCCGGACACGTTGACTTTTCGTATGAAGTGTCGCGATCAATTGCTGCCTGCGAAGGTGCTTTGCTGATCATCGATTCCACCCAGGGAATTCAGGCACAAACCATCTCGAACCTTTACCTGGCCATTGAGCACGACCTGGAAATTATTCCGATTCTGAATAAAATGGACTTGCCCAATGCTATGCCCGAAGCAGTCGAAGACCAGATCATCGATTTGATTGGCTGCGACCACGAAGATATTATTCGCGCCAGTGGCAAAACAGGCGAAGGGGTTGTTGAGATCTTGCGTCGGATTGTGAAAGTGATTCCGGCACCAAAAGGCGATCCGGAAGCGCCGCTCGAAGCCTTGATCTTCGACTCGGTGTTTAATTCATTCCGTGGTGTCATTGCCTATTTTAAAATTGTAAACGGAACCATCCACCAAGGTGACTTGGTGAAATTTGTCAATACCAAAAAAGAATACCACGCTGATGAAGTGGGGGTGCTTCGCCTGGCTATGGAAAAGCGTAAGACGTTAAGCACCGGCGATGTGGGCTATATCATTTCGGGAATTAAAACGGCCAAGGAAGTGAAGGTGGGTGACACCCTTACGCACAAAGCCCGTTCCTGCCCAAAGGCTATTGAAGGTTTCGAAGAAGTGAAACCGATGGTTTTTGCCGGGGTTTATCCCATCGACTCGGACGACTATGAGGATTTGCGCTCAGCTATGGAGAAGTTGCAGCTGAACGATGCCTCGCTTACTTACGAGCCGGAATCATCAGCGGCTTTGGGCTTCGGATTCCGTTGTGGATTTTTGGGCATGTTGCACATGGAAATTATCCAGGAACGACTCGATCGCGAGTTCGATATGAATGTCATTACCACAGTGCCTAACGTGTCGTATAAAGTACACACCACCAGCGGCGAAACCATTACGGTTTACAACCCGTCGGGCTTGCCGGCAACCACCAGCATTGACGATATTGACGAACCTTATATTCGTGCGCAGATCATTACCAAGTCTGATTTTATTGGGCAGGTGATGACTTTGTGTTTAGACAAGCGGGGAACACTCATCAACCAAAATTACCTGACGGCCGAGCGGGCCGAATTGTCGTTCGATCTTCCACTGGGCGAGATTGTGTTCGACTTCTACGATAAACTGAAATCGATTTCGAAAGGATACGCTTCGTTTGATTACCACATTACTGGCTACAAGCCGGCCAAGCTGGTGCGGCTGGATATTTTGCTGAACGGCGAAATGGTGGACGCGCTCTCGTCGTTGATTCACTTCGACAATGCCTACCCCATGGGGCGCCGCATGTGCGAAAAACTAAGGGAGCTGATCCCACGGCAGCAGTTCGATATCGCCATTCAGGCAGCCATTGGCGCCAAAATTATTGCCCGCGAAACCGTGAAAGCAGTCCGCAAAGACGTAACGGCCAAATGTTATGGGGGTGATATTTCGCGGAAACGCAAACTACTCGAAAAGCAGAAAAAAGGGAAGAAACGGATGAAGCAGGTGGGCAACGTGGAAGTACCGCAAAATGCCTTCATGGCTGTGTTGAAACTGGATTAGCAGGCTGGGTGCTGGATACTGAATACTCGATGACTTGATACTCGATGTTAGATGTCCAGAATCTATTCGCGCCTTTACTCCTTTCTATTTTTATGAAACTGATTCTCTGATGTTTTGGAAATCGTGTCGCCGACAGCGGGCCTCGAAAAATTTCTCCGATGTTTTAAAACGCTTTCAGGTCTGCCAGACGCTGAAAGGTTACGCCCCACACCTGCGCTTTCCACCAAACATTAAGCTGATGCTGTCTATTCATGGGGTTGATCGAGTTTGTTGACGCGAAGAAATGTTTTTTTTGGGCCAGCTTCAGCAAGAGATTAATTGAGAAAATGTCGTACTTTGATCTTGAAAATTGAACGTGCGCGTATTTCGCCCGTTTTTTGGTTTAAAACGAAAGCATATGGAACTACCCCTGTTAAAAGATATTGTCATCATTTTTGCCCTGTCTACCTTTGTAAACTTCTTATTTACAAAAATTAAGATCCCTACTATCATTGGTTATCTGTTGACTGGTGTAATTACCGGACCTTATTTTTTTGGTATTGTAGGTTCGACCCATCAGATTGAACTGCTGGCCGAAATTGGTGTCATTTTGCTGATGTTCACCATTGGATTGGAGTTTTCTATTAACCATTTGTTCCGGATTCGAAAAATCGTCTTTTTTGGCGGCTTCATGCAGCTTATTCTAACTGCGGGAATCACCATGCTGGTGGCGCGATTATATAACCTGAACTGGGCGGGTGCGCTGTTTGTGGGCTTCCTTACTGCCTTGAGTAGTACCGCGGTCGTGCTCAAGCTGATGCAGGAGCGCTCAGAAATTACGTCGAATTACGGACGTACGGTGTTGGGTATCCTCATTTTTCAGGACGTTATTTTGATTCCCCTGCTGCTATTTACTCCCATGTTGGGGAGTGAGGCTTCGGATGTCGGCGGCCAATTGCTGCCGCTGTTGGGCAAAACCGTTGTGCTGGTTGGTTTAGTGTATGTTGGCAACCGTTGGCTCATACCGAAACTGCTGCAGCTGGTTGCGCTCACCAAAAACCAGGAACTGTTTATGATGAGCATCTTCGCCATTTGTTTGTCGGTAGCCTTACTCACTTCAGAGATGGGCATTTCGCTGGCGTTTGGCGCTTTCCTGGCTGGACTGATGATTTCGGAGTCGGAGTATAGTGCAAACGCATTTGGTCATCTAATTCCGTTTAAAGATACCTTTACCAGCTTCTTCTTTGTTAGCATTGGGTTGCTGCTTGACCTGAATTTCGTGGCCGATCACCTGATGCTGGTTTTTTCTACGGTTTTGATAGTGCTGGTGATTAAAATGGTGATTGCGGGGGGAACTGCTTTTGTTCTTGGCCATACCTTTCGGGGCACCATTATGGTTGGATTTGCCCTTTGTCAGGTGGGTGAATTCTCCTTTATCCTCGCGCAGTCGGGCCTGAAATACAACATCATTCCGGATTATTATTACCAATTGTTTCTGGCTGTGGCCATTATCAGTATGTCGGTCACCCCGATTTTGATGATGGTGTCGCGCCCGGCTGCCGACCTGATGTTAAAGCTGCCCATTCCGAAAGTTTGGGTAGAAGGTTTATTCCCGCTTCCACAGATTGAATTGCCGGCTCTGGAAAATCACGTGGTGTTTATCGGGAAGGATTCGCGTTCGCTTAACCTGTCGGTCATGGCCAGATATCTGAAGCTGCCCTATGTTTCGATCATCTTTGATCCGGGAATTGTCAAGAAATTGCAGGAAAAAGGAGAGACCGTGATTTATGGCGACGCCACCAATGAGCCGATTCTGGAAAAAGCACACATCAAAACGGCCGATGTGGTGGTAATTTCGGTAGGCAACCTGATTGTTTCCATGTCGGTTGTCGATAAGATTCGCCAGTTGAACCCGCATATTTTTATCATTGTGCGCACCAAAAAGGTAGTGGATATTGAAGAATTGTATAAGCTGGGTGCAAACCAGGTTATTCCTGAAGAGTTTGAAACTGCGATTGACTTGTTTGAACGGGTGCTGAGAAAGCGGCTGGTTCCACAGCGCGAAATCAACCGGGTGATTGCCAAAATCAGGAACGATCATTACGGCATTTTCCGCGATACCACCAACCAGTCTGACGAGTTGTTCAGAGAACTTCCTAACCTGGAGATTATGGCTCTGAAGGTGCGAGAAGGGTCATTTGTGATTGGCAAATCCATTAGCGAAATCAAGTTCCGCAAAGTTTTCGGCGTGACCCTGGTCGCTATTCTCCGGAAAGATAAGCTGATTGAGCACCCCGATGGAAACAAAAAGCTTGAAGATGATGATACGGTGTACATCATGGGGCGTCCGGAGCAAATAGCCAATGCCTTTGAGCTGTTTGGGAAGAATGATCTGGCACTGGAAGAGAGTTAGTAGTATCCAAGTTTCAAGTTCCAAATTTCAAGTTCCAAATTCCATCCGACAGCTGCCGGACCAGGAATCCAACCACAAGCGATAAATGAGCATGAATGACAAGTCTCAGTGGACAGTCCCAGTGGGCAGGGAGCCAGCAATGTGTAAATCCGCATCTAGCATCAAATGTCTGGCATCCAAAGTCCAACCCGAGCGATCAATGACCATCAATGACCAATTATCCAATAACCAATCATCCATCCCCCCTCACTCGTAAATATCATCTTTCGGATCGAGCTTGCTTAGCTCCAGCACAAAGCGGCTGTAGCGTTCAACCAGGAATTCCATGAAGGCTTTGCCTTTTTCGGCCGTGGCCAAATGGGGATCGCCAACACCGGTATCCCGACTAACTTTGCTCCATTGCCTCTCGGCCCAGGCCCAGTTTTCGTTTAGTGCCTGCACTTTAAATTGACGGCTTTTGCCATTTCCGGCTTCGCCGAGCGGCAAGACCAGCTCGGGATGTAAATACATCATCAGGCTGGTTTCCGATTCATCGGCATGATCGCCCGGAATATCAAAAAAATCGTTGCGCTCCGAAAGCTTGAATCAGGAGCTGGTGCAGATCAGCATGTTGGGGTAACGGTAATTCACCTCCCGAATGATTTGTTTGAAGTCGTTTCCGCCATGCCCATTCATGATCAACAACTTATCAATACCTTGCCGGTTGAGGCTTTCTGCAATATCAAACAGAATTTTGGTTTGGGTTGGAGGATTCAGGTTGATGGTTAGTTTGATATCGGATTGGCCAGTGTTTACGCCAAAAGGAATGGTGGGTAACACCAGTACGTTTGCTCTCTGCTCATTGGCTTTCCGGGCCGATTCAGCCGATATGGCTTCTACTTGGTAGTTATCGGTGGCATACGGCAAATGGTAATTATGTGCTTCGGTAGCTCCCCAGGGAAGAATAACCAGGTCAATGGCTTGATGTTGAATGGTTTTTCAGTTGTTTTCTGCGAGCTTGGGCGATTTCATAGTATTCGGATTTAGAGAACTGAAAGTTAAGAAGTAATCTCTGTTTGAGCGATCTATTTTCTAAATAAGCCCGAAAATAAACCCTTTGGTATCGCGGGTGTTTAAGATGGGGTAAATCAATTTTCTTATGAAACGGATACTACTTTTCTTGCTGGTGGGGATCGTGCTGGGTTGTCAATCGAATACTGAAAAGAATACGGAACAAGAAGCACAGGTCAGTGATACGACCTTAAGCTGCTGTTCCAATCTACCTGATCGTTTTCAGATGGTCAACAGTCCTGCTGTTTCATCATCAGATGTGCAGCAATCCAATCTGGAGGGGATGATACTTATTCCCGAAGGAAGTTTTACCATGGGCGGCGACTCGGAATGGGGACGGCCCGATGAATTTCCGCATCATCAGGTGAAGCTTTCGGCTTTCTATATGGATACACACGAGGTGACCAATAAGCAGTTTCGGGCTTTTGTCGAAGCTACACGTTATATCACCACAGCAGAACGAAAGCCGGATTGGGAAGAAATGAAGAGTCAGGTTCCTCCTGGTACGCCCAAACCGCCGGATGAAGTGTTGGTCGCTGCATCGCTGGTCTTTAAGCCAACCGATGGGCCGGTGTCGCTGAACAACTCATCGGTTTGGTGGACCTGGGTGCAGGGAGCAGACTGGCGCCATCCGGAGGGGGTGGGCAGTTCGATTGAGGATAGAGATGATTATCCGGTGGTGCATGTTTCGTGGGAGGATGCCGCCGCTTATGCCAAGTGGGCGGGCAAACGCCTGCCCACGGAAGCAGAGTGGGAATATGCCGCGCGGGGAGGAGAACAGGATGTGATTTATCCCTGGGGCAATGAGTTAATTAACAAGGGTCAGGTGAAGGCCAATTCGTGGGATGGTCGGTTTCCATACGACAACCAGGGAAAAGATGGTTTTGTGCTGGCTGCTCCGGTCGGGCAATACTCGGTCAATGCTTACGGCTTGTACGATATGGCCGGAAATGTTTGGGAGTGGTGTGCCGATTGGTACCGGAATGATTACTACACGATCTGCGAGCAGGAAGGTCTTGTCGTCAATCCGCAGGGGCCTGACGATTCGCATGATCCGGCGGAGCCGTATGCCCAGAAAAAAGTGACCCGCGGAGGATCGTTTTTGTGCAACGATGATTATTGCTCTGGATTCCGTGTGGCGGCCCGCATGAAAACCAGTTGGGATACCAGCCTTAATCATACCGGTTTCCGGTGTGTGGTGTCTGCCAATTAGGCTGGATGCTGGCGGATTGAAAGCCCACTTTAACTCTCCCGGTTAGGGAGTACTAGGGGTGGAGTTAATTGCAGGTGTGGGTGGCTTTTTTGTTCTTGTACGAAAAAATAACGACCTCCCCATCATTTTCTTGTTGGTGTTCAGTCATACGGGTTTTGTACCTTGGTGATTGGGTCTACTATTCAACGATCAACTTTGCTCTTTTCAAGAAGCTTGACATCTTCTATGATCATTGCTTTATCTGCTGCTTTGCACATGTCGTAAATGGTAAGCAAAGCAACCGATACGGCCGTGAGTGCTTCCATTTCAACATCTGTCTTCCCCAGGCATTTAACCATGCTTTCAACACGAACGCCACCCTCATCAGTGGTTGCTTTTACCTCAACTTTGGTTAGCATCAGGTTATGACAAAGCGGGATTAGCGACGGAGTGCTTTTTGCTGCCTGAATGCCCGCAATTTCCGCTATCGTGAGCACATCGCCTTTTTTTATTCGGTTTTCTTCTATCAGCCTGATGGTTTCGGGTCGCAGTTTAATGAGACCCGATGCCGTAGCTATGCGTACCTGGTCGGGCTTACTGCTCACATCTACCATGTTGGCTTTTCCCGATTCGTTGATATGCGAAAGTTTTTTCTTCATATGATTCACAATTAGCACATTCATAAATTTATATTCTTATCCCTATTCCATGAGTCGCACAGTAACCTCTGCTGCTTCTTTTAAATGGGTGATGCCTTTTGGAATCTCCATTAACGCGTTGGCAAAAGTCAGTGCATTGATCTGGGCAGAGCCGTGAAACCCTATTTCGGTTATCCGATTATTGGCATCCATTTTTACCGGGATTATACCAAATCGATGGCCCTTTTTCCGGTTGAACGCTTTCGCCAGCTTTCCCCTCATTTTTGTCGGCTGGTATGAACTTCCCAGAAGCTTGTATAGAAAAGGTTTGACAAATAATTCGAACTGAACGAAGGATGAAACAGGGTTGCCCGAAAGCCCGAAACAGTATTTCGTCCTTTTTTTGCTAAATGTCATGGGGTTACCGGGCTGGATGCCTGTGTTTTGAACCAACACCTCAAACCCCTGGCTTTGAAGAATGGCAGGCACAAAATCAAAATCGCCCTGCGATGCCCCGCCGGTAATCATTATCAGGTCATTGTTGTTGAGTGCCGCTTCGAAATTCTTTGTGATCTCCTCAAAATCATCGGTAAAAATACCCAAATAGTTGCTGCTAATTCCCAAGGCGTTTAATTGAGCCATGAGCTGGTACGAGTTGCTGTTTCGGATTTGACCGGCACCCGCACTTTCAGTGGGTTCAACCAATTCAGTGCCTGTGGCCATAATCCCCACTACCGGCATTTTCGAAACCGTAAGCTCGTGATAGCCTGCGCTAGCCATCGTGCCAATGTGGGCGGGGCTTATTCTCACCCCTTTGTTTATGAGCACATCTCCCTTTTTGTAATCTTCGCCGGTATAGCAAATGTGTGTTATCGATGGATTGAGTGATTTTATAGTAAGCGTCCATGTACTCTTTTTTTATTGAAAACCGGTTGTTTAGAAAGCAAATATCACTGACCGTCAGATTAAATTTCCCATCCTTATAGTTGACCCTGGTTGGATTAAAGTCCAACAAGTGGGTTTTATTGTCAGGCAGCTCGTTTCCTTCCACCAAAAAAAACAGACCTGGATTAATGTGTTGGTGCAATCCGCCTGATTCACAAACAATAGGTCCATTCGTTATTTCAGAAGGTAAAGCATGGAGTGCTTCTCAAAGATTTTCACGCGGGGCTTGAATGTAATACACCTTGTTTGCTCCGGCCTGTTTCATTCTCGAACTGTCTTTATTCGTATTCAGGCTTTCTTCAATAATGCAATATTGATGATTGCTGGCGATCACTTGTTGGCCGGGCTCAATGGGTGCTCGTGACTCGATGTTTTAATGGCTGTTACTGCCATGGTTTTGGATAGCTGCTGAATGATTTCACAGGCCAGCAATGTTTTGCCCACGTTACGTCCGGTACCTGCAATCAGCAGTATGTTCGGCATCGATTTCATCATAAGCGTTCCTCTCCGGATGTTTCAATGTTTCTTAAATCATCGGGTGTATTTATATTCTTCAAAATCCTGTGGTTTTCCAAAGGCAAAAAGTTGGTTCGAATCTTTTTTAACAGGTTTTGAACTTTGAAGTCGCCACGCTCAATTTGTTGCACGATGACCGCCAAAATATTCCTTGAATAATAACCGGTGAGCGGTTTCATTTTACCATTGGCCGATATAGGCACAACGGCATCATAATCAGCAATATTTTTCAGAATCGTGTTCAGGAATTCAACGTTTAAAAACGGCGTATCGCAGGGGGCAAACAGGTTTGCACGGGTATTGGAAATGCGGAGGCAAGCTTCCAACCCGGCCAGTGGTCCAATGTCTTTGTAGTTATCAGAAATAACGGTCTCTGCAAAGTTAGAATATTGTGCATTGTTGGCACTAATAATGGTTGTTGCTGCTACTTCACGCATTACCCCCAAGCTATACTCAATGAGTTTTTTCCCTTCGAACTCAATCACGGCTTTGTCGCTGCCCATGCGGCTACTTCGGCCACCCGCCAGTACGATGCCTGTTATGTTTTCCCTTTTTATCATTGACTAGTGATTGTCGATAGCGTAAAGCATATTAAAACAATGAAACACCACTTTGTTTATTTCGTCCATATATTCGGCAACTGCTTTGGGGCTGCCCGGAATGGCGAATACCAGCGTCTTGTTTCTCGTTCCTGCTACCGCCCGGCTTAGCAAGGCGCCTGGTTTTTCCATGCCATACTTCATCCGCACCAGTTCCATAATCCCCGGAATCTCCTTGTCGAGCATTGTTTGAATGGTTTCGGGGGCGATATCGCGCGGGCCAATGCCGGTGCTGCCGGTGGTAACAATAATATCGATACCGGATTGAAAAGCTTCCTTCAACACCTCGGCTAGTTGAGAAACTTCATCGGGAATGACTACATTTTTTATTTCACACGTCCGGCTATGTTTCTCCATCAGGTTTTTGAGTTTGCCGACAACCGCCGGACCACTGGTGTCGGTGGCAATGCCAGCAGAGCAACGGTCACTAAGCGTGATAACAAGCGCTTTGAATACTTTGGGATGAAGCTCAAAATTATTGCCAGATGTTAGGATGCCCCCTTTTAATACCCGGCAGAAAACTCCCTCTTTGGTCATTACACAATCTCCTGTTTGTTGAAATACACACAGTTGGCACCGTGGCATTTTTTCCCTATTTGGGTCACCTCAAGTACAACGTTGACGGATTTGAAGACATCTAAAGGCCCAACCATTTGCACTTCAAAGTCGTTGAGTGTTATATTTTCAGCAAATTCACCTGGTGTTATGGATCTGCCATGGGTTTTCTCGAACCGGGAAATACTATTGCTTCCCAAAATACTTACCTGATGGTGCGACGGCTCTGCATGAGCATCATGCTGCAATCCTGTTTGCGTTATCAAAATCGCTTCGACCGGATTTTTAACTTCCCCTTTTTTTTCTGAAATATTGATTGACTTTATAATCATGGTTTTCAATTAAAAGATCGTCAGTTTTACGGAAGCTAAAATGCATTTAAAGCTTCCGTAATTAGACAGAAAACTGTCCGATAAGGAGCCTGCTAAGCCTCTAATGAAAGCTACAACAACCATCATTATTAACTGTTCGATAATGCTTGCAAATGAATGCGAACTCCCAATACGGAACTACACGTTTCATCAAAATCCATCCCGGCAAAAAGGATATTCAATTTTTTGTAACAGGGCGATTATTAATGTCGACAGGAGCGCCCGAGTTCTAACCGGCGTGTTTTTCAACGGCGTGGCACCTTCTTTTTCAAACAAGAGCGGCTTTCGTCAAAACAATTTACAATAAAAGGATGTTAAGGTCCTCTAAAAAGGCTACTGTTCGTTCACTAATTTTAAGAACTTTGTTTCTCGATCCTAAAAAGAAAAAATACATGACAACATTATCCGAATTTATAAGCGGTTTGCCTAAAACCGAATTGCACCTGCACATTGAAGGAACCCTGGAGCCGGAGCTGCTCTTTAAATTAGCCGGACGCAATCAAATTCAACTGAAATACCAGTCGGTTGAGGCGCTGAAGAAAGCCTACAACTTTTCCAACTTGCAGGAATTCCTGGATTTGTATTACGAAGGCGCCAATGTATTGCATGAGGAGCAGGATTTTTACGAACTCACCTGGGCATATTTGCTGAAATGCAAAGAGCAGAACGTGGTGCACGCCGAAATTTTCTTTGATCCGCAAACACATACTTCGCGGGGAATCTTGTTCGCGACCGCCATCAACGGTATCAACCGGGCGTTGCAAGATGCCCGTGAAAAACTGGGCATCAGCAGCAAACTGATCATGTGCTTTCTGCGCCACCTGGATGAAGCGGCGGCTTTTCAAACGCTGGAAGAAGCCTTGGATTATAAAGATCTGATTGTGGGGGTAGGGCTCGATTCATCGGAAAAAGGCAATCCGCCGGCTAAGTTTGAGCGCGTGTTTGCCAAAGCCCGCGAAGAAGGTTTTCTCACGGTTGCCCACGCGGGCGAAGAAGGCCCGGCATCGTTTGTAAAGGACTCGATCGATTTACTGAAGATCATCCGCATTGATCACGGCATCGCTTCCATTCAGGATGAATTCCTCCTTGCTGAACTGGCCCAAAAGCAGATTCCGCTAACGGTTTGTCCGTTGTCCAATCTCGAACTTCGGGCAGTCGATCAATTGGAAAATCATCCGCTGAAAAAGCTGATGGATCTTGGGGTACTGGTCACTATCAACTCGGATGATCCGGCCTATTTTGGCGGCTATGTCAACGCGAACTACCTGGCTTCGGCCGAAGCTTTGGGCTTGAGCAAAGCTGACTTGTGTCAGCTGGCTAAAAACTCGGTTATTGCCAGCCTGCTCTCCGAGCCCGAAAAAGAACATCATATTAATGCTATACAGCAGTATTGCAGCGAAAATGCCTGACGCCAGGTCAACAAAATCGGCGTGAGAGAGTTGAAATTACTGAAGTCGAATGGTTGGCTTTTGTTCAGAATAATTGAAAAGTTTAAAACGAACAACATGAGCGAACTCATTAATAATTCCCGGTACCGGAAAGAACGGTTAAAAGAACTCATCCTGAAATTGCACGACGGCGAATCGGCTGCCAAAGTACGGGCCGAGTTGGTGGCCACTTTGAAACACATCCCTTACGGCGAAGTGGTTGAGGTGGAACAGGAGCTGATTCAGGAAGGCTTGCCCGAGCAGGAAGTGCTGAAGTTGTGCGATATTCATGGCGAAGTGCTGGACGGGCATATTGACACCAGCGCCGCGCGGGAGATTCCCGTAGGCCATCCGGTAGATGTTTTTATCCAGGAAAACAAAGAGTTGGTGAGTGTGTGCGAAAAAGCCGGCGACTTGCTGAGCCGGATTTCGGAAGTGGGTGAATCCGATTTTCGAGAATATGTGCTCATGTTGCAGGGCTGTTTCAATGAATTGATGGATGTGGATAAGCATTACCAGCGCAAGGAATACCTGGTTTTTCCTTACCTCGAAAAGAACGAGATTACTGGTCCGCCTAAGGTGATGTGGGGCAAGCACGATGAGATTCGCGAACAGCTGAAAGGCTGCATTGAGATCCTTCGGACTCCCGGACTGAAGAAACAGGATTTGCAGGATTCGCTGGAGCTGTTGTTTATTCCGGCGCTGAAAGGCGTAAAGGACATGATATCCAAAGAAGAAGAAATCCTGTTCCCCATGTGTATGGATTTGCTGACGACCGAAGAATGGTGGAACATTCATCGGCAAACCATTGAAATTGGGTTTACCCTGTACGATCCGCAGGTGGAATGGAAGCCCGAAGGCTTGGACACGAAAGCGATGGAGCAGGAAGCCACAACAAGTTCGGCCGGCAATGGAACCATTCAGCTGCCGTCGGGCAGTTTTACCGCCCCGGAAATCATGGCGATTCTGAATACCGTTTCGGCCGACATGACTTTTGTGGACAAAAACGACAAGGTGAAGTATTTCACGCAGGGCAAGCACCGGATTTTCACCCGCAGCCGTTCCATCATCAACCGCGATGTCCGCCTGTGCCACCCGCCGGGAAGCGTCCACATCATCGAAAAAATTCTGGAAGATTTCAAATCTGGCAAGGCCTCGCATGCCCCGTTCTGGATTCAAATGAAAGGCAAGTTTATTCATATTGAATATTTTGCGCTTCGCGATGAAAGTGGCGACTATTTGGGAACACTTGAAGTATCGCAGGATTTGACTGAGCTGCGCCAACTCGAGGGCGAACAGCGGATTTTGTCATACACCGATCAAAACGAGGAAAGCCATGGATAAACTCATCATTACACCCAAAACCAAGATCTACGATTTATTGGAAGCCTACCCACAACTGGAAGATGTGTTGATCGGGATGGCTCCCCAGTTCAAAAAGCTGAAAAATCCGGTCCTCCGCCGCACCATCACCAAGATTACCAATCTGAACCAGGCTGCTACCATTGGCGGGCTGAAGGTGGAGGAACTAGTCAACACGCTGCGCAAAGAGGTTGGTCAGGAGCAGGTTGCTTCAATTTCGGAAACCGGCACACAATATCAAACTGAACGTCCCGTCTGGTTTGATCAAAAAAAGGTGGTCAGCACCATCGATATCCGCGATATGTTGCACGCGGGTGAGCAGCCGGTGCACGAGGTGCTCTTCGCCATCAAAAAGCTGGGCGACGGCGAGCTGCTTGAAGTTATTGCGCCCTTCATCCCGGCGCCACTGCTCGATAAATCATTAAGTCTTAACTATCGCCACTGGCTTAAAAAAGAGTCGGATGAAAAGTTTTTGATTTATTTTGGGAAGTAAAATCGGTTTAGTCATCCGATGAGTCCATAATTAACTGACTTATAAAATTGAAACATCACCGCATGATGTGAGATTATTCATCGGATGACTTTTCGGATCGGACTCAATCTTGAATCAGAAGTTTGTTAGCAACCGGAAAATCCTGAGTACAATTTTATATCTTTGAACAAAGAATCTTAAATGAAGACAATTCAACTTAACATACCGGATTCGCTCGATTTGAATGATCGGGAAGCAAAAATGCTTCTTGCGTCCCGCCTATACGAACAAGGCAAGCTTACTTTAGGGCAAGCTGCGGAATTGGTGGGGCTGTCAAAAGGAACGTTTATGGAATTGCTGGCCGATTATGATGTGCCGGTAATCAATCACCCATCCACCGACTTGGATAATGATATTCAAAATGCGAAAGATTATAGTATCTGATACAAGCTGCTTGATATTACTTGAAAAGATCGGTCGAATTTCTCTTCTTGAATCTTTGTTCGGCAAGATTACCGTTACAAGTGTTATTGCGGATGAGTTTGGAAAACCTTTGCCTGACTTTATTGAGATAGAGGATGCTGGAGATAAAAAGTACCAACAGATACTTGAAAGCATTTTGGATGCTGGTGAAGCAAGTGCAATTGCCTTGGCTTTGGAAAAGGATGATTGTTTGTTGATCATGGATGAATCCAAGGGGCGAAGGGGAGCAAAACAATTAAGAATAAAGCTCACCGGGACATTGGGAATCTTAATTGTCGCAAAAGAAAAGGGACTGATGCAATCGGTCACGGAAATCATTGAACAAATAAGACGAACGGATTTCAGGATCAGTGAGACTTTGATTCAGGAAGCAAAAAGAAAAAGCAATGAATAGCTCCTTCTCCAGTTATTAAACGAATCAGATTCCTCCGATATTCTTTGATAACTGCCGATAACTTGCTCATTCAATCCCTTCAATCTTTATCAATCCCTTCCATCCTTCCTCCATACAGGACACCAAAGGATACTTTTTTTGCTACGATTCGCTTCTTTTGTCGTATCCTAAAAACAAAAGCAAAAGACGATGAACGAATCAATTTTTGACAGATATCCCGAAGAGCGAAAACTGCTGGCAGAAACCGTTAGTGGAAGAGAGGAATTGCGTCAGGTCAACGGGCATTTTCATACACCCTATTCGTTTAGCGCGTTTTCCGAAATCCGGCAGGTTTTTGAAATGGCGCTGGCCGAAAAGGTAAAAGTGCTTGGCATCAACGACTTTTATACCACCGATGGTTACGAAGAATTTAACAAGCTGGCCAAAGAATACCAGATTTTCCCCTTGTTCAACATCGAATTTATGGCCTTGCAAAAAGACTTGCAGGCTACCGGTGTGCGGGTCAATGATCCCAACAACCCGGGACGGACTTATTTCAGCGGAAAAGGATTGAAATATCCCGTCCTGTTGAATGCGGAGATGATGGGCAAACTGTTGCAGGTTCAGAATGAAAGCAACCGGCAAACGGCCGAGATGATTGAAAAATTGAACCGCTGGTTGAATGACCTGCACGAAGACTTCCGATTTTCGTTTGATAGCATGAAAGCGAAATACGCCAAGAACCTGCTGCGCGAACGGCATATTGCCAAAGCCTTGCGCGAAGCCGTAGCAGAAAAGTACCCTTCAGAAGAAAAGCAAATTGCCATTTGGGAAAAGATCTTTAGTGGTAAAGCGCCCAAATCAGGGATAAATGATTTTTCCGGGCTGGAGAATGAAATTCGCGGCAACCTGCTGAAATCGGGTGGCAAAGCGTTCGTTCCCGAAGATGATAAAGCTTTCTTAAGCCTTGAGCAGGTGATTGAGCTGATCATTCATGCGGGTGGAATTCCGTGTTATCCGGTTTTATTGGATAATCAAAAAGGTGAATTCACCGATTTTGAAGGTGACTATCAAAAGCTATATGAAAGTCTGATCGCTAAAAAGGTGTATTCCCTCGAACTGATTCCAGGACGAAATAACCCGGAAATCTTGGAGGCGTTTGTCAATTTCTTCAACGAAAAAGGCTTTGTCATCACCTTCGGAACCGAGCACAACACGCCGCAGTTGGATCCGATTACTGTTTTTGGTGGCGACGGGAAGGAGCTGAGCGATTCGACGAAAAAAATTGGATACGAAGGCGCTTGTGTTATTGCAGCTCACCAGTATCTGCTGGCAAAAGGCATGAGCGGTTTTCTGGATGCTTCCGGAAAAGCCAAGCTGGATCAGCGCGATGAGTTCGTCAAACTCGGAAATGCTGTCATTAAAAACTTTGTTGAATAAAGTGGAAAGTCACAGTATTGAGTCTCAGTCTTAGTGTGAAATTTGGAATTTGAAACCTGGAATTTGGAATTTAAAAAGATGGAACAAGGATTAAAAGACCTCATTGAAGTATCGCAGATTTATGGCAAGCAAAAAGACTATGTGCTGGCCGGTGGCGGAAATACTTCGTATAAAAACGATCAATACCTTTGGGTGAAAGCCAGCGGTTTTAGTTTGGCCACGATTGGCGAAGCCGGTTTTGCCAAGCTGGATCGTTCGCAATTGGATGAAATTACAAGCAAAACCTACTCGGACGATCCGCTAAAGCGTGAAGACGAGATTGTGAAAGACCTGATGAAAAGCCGGGTGGAGCCCGAAAAGGGACAACGGCCCTCGGTGGAAACCTCGTTTCACAACCTGATGGATTTTTCGCTGGTGGTACACACACATTCAACCAAGGTAAACGGACTGATGTGCAGCGAGCAGGCCGCGGAAAAAACGGCTGAGCTGTTTGGCGACGACGTGATTTACATCGCTTATGAAGATCCGGGTTACATCCTGTTTAAAGTGGTTGAAAAGGCCGTTTCAAACTACCGGAAGGAAAAAGGACAGGAACCGGCGATCATCTTTCTGCAAAACCACGGCGTGTTTGTGGGCGGCAACTCGGTGGAGGAAATTCATACAACGTATAAAATGATTGACGAAAAGCTGGATGCCGTTTATGGTGCAGAACCTGCCAATGAACCCTTGCCAGTCAATCCAATTGCTGATCAAATACTTCCGTCTGTCCGGATGATGGTTTCCAAAGAATCGTTGAAAACCGTTCGTCTGGCCAATACAACTCTCTTGGATAAATACCTGAAGAAGGAAAACCTGCCTGCTATTTCGATTCCATTTACGCCCGATGGCATTGTGTACGCCAATTCGGCTTTTGTTTATGCTGAATTTAACGGCGATGCGGAAGCGTTTCTGAAAGACCTTCAGCAAAAAATTGAGCAGTACGAACAGGAAAAAGGCAAGCAACCCAAAGTTATTTTTGCTACCGGCTTGGGTGTTTTGGTCATTGCCGACCATGCTGAGGGTGCTGAAATACTGGTGGATGTCGTGACTGATCATTGCCGGATTGCGCAATTTGCCGAATCGTTTGGCGGGCAGCATCCGATGACTTCCGGGCAGGTCGCTTTTATCGAAAGCTGGGAGGTGGAGCAGTACCGTTCCAAAATTTCGTTGGGAGGAACAGCCGGACGTGCCGATCGCAAAGTGATCATCGTAACGGGCGGCGCCCAAGGTTTTGGAGCCGGCATCGTGGAGCATTTGATGGAGCATGGCGCCAATGTGGTCATTGCCGATTTGAACGCCGAAAAAGGACAGGAGTTTGCTGATGAGCTGAATACCGCGAAGCGCAAGAATCGGGCTTTGTTTGTTCAGGCCGATGTTTCCAAAGCTGAATCGGTGCAAAATCTGGTTCGTGAAACAGTGATCAGCTTTGGTGGCTTGGATACTTTTATCAGCAATGCCGGGATTTTGCGTGCCGGTGGCCTGGATGAAATGACCCCCGAAACGTTTGAGTTGATGACCAAAGTGAACTATTCGGCCTACTTCATTTGTTCTAAATATGCATCGGTTGTGATGAAGTTGCAAAACCAATTTAAGCCAGATCACTTTACTGACATCATTCAAATCAATTCCAAATCAGGATTGAAAGGAAGCAACAAGAACTTTGCATACGCAGGCGGAAAGTTCGGTGGTATTGGGCTCACCCAGTCGTTTGCTTTGGAGCTGATGCCCTATAAAATCAAAGTCAATTCGATTTGCCCGGGCAACTTTTTCGATGGGCCGCTGTGGGCCGATCCGGAGAATGGCTTGTTTGTGCAGTACTTGCGCACCGGAAAAGTGCCCGGCGCCAAAACACTGGAAGAGGTAAAGCATTTTTACGAAGCGCAGGTTCCGGCCGGCCGCGGATGCACCCCGCTTGACGTGATGCGCGCCATCTTCTATGTGATGGAACAGGAATACGAAACCGGACAGGCAGTGCCTGTTACCGGAGGACAAAATATGTTGAAATAGATTTTGGCTACTGGGCACTAGCTACTGGCTCCCAGCGAGTCCGGAGCTAACTCCACTTTAGGGAAAAACAGAATTTTTGTAAATTGAAAGCAAAAATGTCGTACAAAAATCTGGAAATTTGGCAACTGGAGAGAGAAGTCGCAATTGATATTCACAAAATGACACTGAATGATCTACCTTCATTTGAAATGTATGAGACTGGTCAACAAATCAGAAGATCGTCGAAAAGTACACGTTCTACCATTGTAGAGGGTTATGGACGAAGAGTTTATCAGGCAGAATATTATAAATTTTTGACTTATGCGATTGCATCAAATGATGAAACTTGGGATCATCTGGAATGTTTATGGGATACAGGTTCATTGAAAGATGAAAAGAAATATGAATCCATTAGGGCAAAGTGCGAAATTTTAGGAAAGAAATTAAACAACTTTCTAAAACGCTTTGAACGAAAATAAATTTTTGCATCTGGAACCAGCCATTGGCTGCTGACTCCTGGCGAGCAGCTAGATGCTAACAGCTAGTAGCAGCAGATTAATAGAAATATCATAAGAATTAAGATAGAATGAAAACAAAAGCAGTTCGTTTATACGGAAAAAAAGATTTGAGACTGGAAGAATTTGAACTTCCGGCAATCAAAGAAGATGAGATATTGGCTAAAGTAGTGTCCGACAGTATTTGCATGTCATCGTACAAAGCGGCGACGCAGGGAACCGATCACAAGCGGATTCCGGATGATGTGGCCGAAAAACCTATTTTGATCGGACATGAGTTTGCCGGCGAGTTGGTTGAAGTGGGCGCCAAATGGCAACACAAATTCAAAGCCGGACAAAAGTTTTCAATCCAGCCGGCCATTTATTACAACGACGGCCCGGTTGGGGTGCTGAGCGCTCCCGGTTATTCGTACCAATACATTGGCGGCGATGCCACTTATGTCATCATCCCCAAAGATGTGTTGGTGCAGGATTGCTTGCTGGCTTACGAAGGTCCGGGCTATTACCCGGCATCGCTTTCCGAACCCCTGAGTTGTGTGATTGGCGCCATGCATGCCAACTACCATACCACGCCGGGTTCGTACAAGCACAGCATGGAAATTGTTGATGGCGGTAAAATGGCGATTCTTGCCGGTGTTGGGCCGATGGGGCTGGCAGCCATCAACTACGTAATTATGCGCGAAGACCGCAAACCTTCGCTTGTGGTGGTTACCGACATTGATCAGGCGCGTCTGGATCGTGCTGCTTCGATCTATTCACCCGAATGGGCCAAGGCAAAAGGCATTGAACTGATTTACCTGAACACCGGCGGTGAAGATCCGGTGGCCAAACTGCGTGAACTGACCGGCGGCGAAGGCTACAACGACGTGTTTGTTTTTGCTCCGGTTCCAGCTGTTATTGAACAGGGCGACGCCATTTTGGGGCACGACGGATGCCTGAACTTTTTTGCCGGACCAGCTAACCCGGAATTCAACGCAAAACTGAACTTTTATAACGTGCATTACGCCTACACGCATATTGTTGGTACTTCGGGCGGAAACAACGACGATATGGTCGAGTCGCTCGAAATGTTTGGCAAAGGACTGGATCCTGCCGGACTGGTGACGCATATTGGCGGGCTGAATGCTGTGATTGACACCACGCTGGATCTACCCAACATTCCGGGAGGCAAAAAATTAATCTATACACATAAGAATATTCCGTTGACTGCCATCAGCGAATTTGAAGAAAAAGGTAAATCTGATCCTTTGTTTGCCAAATTGCATGAGATTTGCCAGCGAAACAACGAACTTTGGTCGGTCGAAGCAGAAGAATACCTGCTCGACAATGCACCGAAAATTTAAAAAAAAACAGAGTACTATGATTTACATGGCAGATACAGCCGATCTTTCGGCTTTAAAGGAGTTGTATGATTTTTTCCCGTTGGAAGGGGTAACCACCAATCCAACCATTTTGAAACAATCAGGCATGAAATTGTCGGAAGCGGTTGAAGAAGTGGCCCGGATTGTTGGCGAAGGCATGATTCATGTGCAGCTGATTAGTACCACGGCAGGCGAAATGGTCAAGGAAGCTAAGAAGTACAAGTCGTACTTTGATTTGGGCGATAATTTTTACGCGAAAATCCCGGTCATTCCCGAGGGATTTAAAGCCATGCGAATACTTAAAGATAGTGGCATGAACATAACCGCAACAGCAATCTTTACACAGCAACAAGCGTTGGTGTCGGCTAAAGCAGGTGCCGATTTTGTAGCGCCTTATGTGAGCCGTCTGGATAATATTTCGTCGCATGGCATTGAGGTGGTGCGTGATATCGCGCAAAACATGAGCGAATACAACCTAAATACAAAAGTGCTGGCGGCCAGCTTTAAAACCGTTGATCAAATTTACCGCGTGAGCATGAATGGCTCCCATTCAGCAACCATCAGCCCCGAATTGTTGATGCAATTGATTAAGCACCCCATGACCGATATCAGCATCACCCAGTTCTTAAAGGATGGCGAAGGCTTATACGATGTATCTTTTTAAAAATCTGTCTTTATTTAAAACACAGCAGATGAAGAAATGGATTTTACTGATGGGATTGGCACTGCCCTTTATTGCTTCCAGCCAATCGATTAATGAAACCGACCTGGCGAAGATCCGCGCCGGTTTTGTAAAGGACAACTACACCGTGGGCATGCAAAATGCCTTGTCGTCGAACGACATTACCAAGCTGGCGTGGAGCCGCGAAAACGAAGGATCGACAGATCATTATTTCACCTACCGGGTGGAGGTGTCAGGCATTACCAACCAGAAAAAATCAGGCCGTTGCTGGCTGTTCACTTCGCTCAATATTTTCCGGCCCATGGCCGCTGAACATTTCAATGCCAAGTCGTTCGAATTCTCCGAAAACTACCTGTATTTCTGGGATTTGTTTGAAAAGGCTAATTTGTTTTTGAATAACATCGTGGTTTCGGCCGACCGTGGCATTGACGACGAGAAGGTGCGCTGGTATTTCCGGTCGCCGGTTGACGATGGCGGGCAGTGGATCAACTTTGTGAACCTGGCCAACAAATACGGCATGGTGCCGCGCGAAGCTATGGAAGAAACCTATTCGAGCGAGAATACCAGCTGGATGACCAGGTTGATCAACCGGAAGCTGCGCGAGCAAGCCCTGCAATTGCGTGAGTTGAAAAACGCCGGCACAAGACACGAGCAGCTTGAGACGGCAAAAGTGGACATGCTGGCGACCATCTATCGCATGCTGGCGCTGAACCTGGGCGAGCCGCCAACAGAATTTGACTACCGGTACAAAACGAAGGATGGCGAATTGGTTGCACCCAAAGCCTTCACCCCACAAAGTTTTATGGACGAAGTGCTGGGCGATGTTCAACTCAACGACTATGTGATGTTGATGAACGATCCCTCGCGACCGTTTTGGGCGCACTACGAAATTGAAAACTACCGCAATGTGCAGGAAGGCGAAAACTGGCACTATGTCAATTTGCCAAACGAAGTCATCAAAGGGTTTTGTATTCAATCGATCAAGAACAACGAAGCCATGTACGCCTCGTGCGATGTAGGCAAACAGTTGCGCCGCGATTTTGGGGTGCTCGATGTCGATAATTTCAATTACGAAGCCGTGTACGATGTACCTTTTGGCATGGACAAAAGGCAGCGCATCCAGAGTCGCGAAAGCGGTTCGAGCCACGGCATGGCCCTGATTGCGGTTGAGGTGGACGAAAAAGAACAGCCGCTGAAATGGCAGTTTGAAAATAGCTGGGGCGAGCAAGCCGGCGAAAAAGGCTACCTCACCTTTACCGACGAATGGTTCAACGAGTATATGTTCCGCATGGTGGTGCACAAAAAATTTGTCAGCCAAAAAGTACTTGACATCTACGACGAAAAAGCAACGATGCTCCTGCCCTGGGATCCGATGTTTTAAGGTGAAAAAAACAAGCAGGCAGCAATTTCGTGGATTGCTGCCTGTTCTGTTTGCCTAGATCATCCAGAGTATCAGAAATGCTCCCCGCTATAGACTTCTCCTCCGCGGATATCGATGAGCCATTCGGTGAGTTGATCCGAAGCCGAGCTGGTATTTTTCTGGTACAGGTCGCCGCGTTGTTGCAGTAAAAATTTGGTTAGCGTTGGACTGTCTTTTTCAGCAATATAAACGGCATAAATGTCCGCACCGGCGTCGGCCATCACATACTTTTGCTGGGTCAATTCCCCATGCCTGGCTTGCAGCGCCAGTACCTCCATAGTTCTAATGTCGCTTTCGTCGAGCAAGGACAAACGCGCTTCGGCCTGCGAGAGGTTACTTTCAAAATTTAGCCGATTAATTTTATTGTCTTCCGGCCAATCCCAGTTTTCCGGTTGCTCGTAATCGTAAACATTTCCCGCCTGATCGATGATAAACCCTTGATGTTGATAGCCCCACGCATGATTCACATATTCAAATTGGAAATAAATGGTCATTTGAGCCGGCTTGGTTTCAAGCTCTTCGTCGACGCAGGAGGCCGAAAGCAGAAAGGGCAGAAGAAGGACATATAGAATGAGCCTACTCATATTCATAACTTAGTTCTTTTTGAAAGTGATTTTATTCATGGAGCAGCGGATTAATAACTTTACCCAGGAATAGGAATGCGTTGGTATCTTTTTCGCGAATGGCGAAAACAAAGGGGCGGTCAACCCTGAAGACCGGATCGGCACCAATGGAGGTGAAGCCTATCGTAACACCGGTTACGGCAGCGGCTTCGGTTCCCTCTTCGTCTACCTTCACAAAGGTTTTGTGCTTCACTTCGGAAATGTACAAATCACTGCGGTCGGCAATGCCTGAAAAATCGGATAACCCAGGTGTAAAAGCATCCGTCATGCCCAGTGCCTGGAGGTTGTCAACCAGGCTATTGTCGTATTCAAACTCGAATTTTGGCAGATACACTTTCAAATTGCTTTTCTTCATGTTTTCCAGCCAGCCATCTAATGCCGAAGGGGTCAGATTATCAATCACCTCATTGGTTGAGTGATCGGCTTTAGGCAAAAACAACAGCATGCTGTATTTTTCACTTCCGTAAGGCAATTCAAGCAGTTCAAAAGAGCTCGTGCTGGTGTAGTGGAGTGTGGTCGGCTCCAGCATCATGGTCGGAACTTGTAGCTCGCCGCCATCTTCGGTATAAAACGGGCGGTTGCTGGTGTCGCCCTTTTTAAATTGATAGGTCCACTTCCCGTTAAAATAAATGGCATTGATCAGGTACATCACATCATTGACCGAAACCTTGTCAATAATGCTTTCAATTTTGTCGCGGGTTTTATCCTGCACCCAGCCATTCACCCGGCTCAGCGTGGCATCCTCGTTGTTGAAATTCAGGGCTTCCACTTCGGCATCGTAGTCGTTTTGGTTGGTTGAGATAAAGTCCGGTTTTACAGTGAAATCATCCCGGTAAAAAATGGCGTTGGCAATGGACAGTTCCACCTTGGGATCGTGGCTGCCCAAAGCTGCAACCAGCGTTTTATAAGCCTGGTTAATCTGTTCCGAAGTTAAGCCAGCCTTGTGCAATATCGTTTCCATTTGGGTTTTGGTATCGCCGTCGGCCCCGTTGTAAACCATGGCTAGTGCCAGCGAAACACTGAGTGGCGAGATCATCAGGTTTTTACCTTCGTCCAGCTCGGCGTTCACTTCACGAAGGAGCTCCAGTCCAAAAGCATTGTCGGCTTCCACAATCTGTTCCGATTTCAGGTCCAGTTCAATGTTGGTTGCTTCGCCTTCATCTAATACCGAATTGGAGCAGGATTTTAAAAGGGGCGTGACCAGTAGTAGGCTAAAAAAAAGAATTGTTGTTTTCATTGCTTCCGGGTTATAAGTTTTGTTTCTGTTGTTTTAGACTGACAAGCCTTGCAAATGGTTGCGTCAGGAGGTCCATAAATAAAATGATTGTCCCTACGCAACCCTTTGTCGGGTTTCACCATCTGTTTGTTGGAATCACCCATTTTAGCCGTTGTGGCTTGACCCGTGTTAAACGAAAAAAAAGAATAAAGTGAAAATTGTGCAAGTATTCTGCTAATTTTGATCTTAACCAATTTTAAGTGGATTTTGAAAGATCTTAAGCAACTCATTATTGATAGTGTTGCTGGAAAGTCGAAAGCGCAGGCTCAGCTTTACCAGTATTTGGCGCCCAAAATGTATGGGGTGTGTTTGCGCTATTCGAAAGATGAAACTGAAGCCGAAGATAATTTGCAAGAGGGATTTTTAAAGGTCTTTGAAAAGATTGATTCATTCAGGCACGAAGGCTCGTTTGAAGGCTGGGTGAGACGAATTATGGTGAACGCGGCGCTGGAGCGCTATCGTAAAAATCACCTGATGCACCCGGTGGAGGACATGGGCATTTATGATAGTCCGGAGCTTAACGAACAAATTATTTCGGAAATGTCGGCCAAAGATTTAATGAAGATCATTAAAGAGTTGCCGCCTCGTTACCGCATGGTTTTTAACCTTTATGTTTTTGAAGGTTTAAACCATAAGGAAATAGCCGAAGAAATGAAAATATCGGTGGGTACATCGAAATCGAACCTGGCGCGTGCCCGGGCGATCTTACAAGGAAAAGTAGTCAAGGTGTTTGGAGAAATAGAAAATAATTATTCTGCATGATAAAGGATAATAACCAATTGGATGATTTGTTCCGTTCGAAATTGAATGATTTTGAACAAGAGCCGCCTGCCTATGTGTGGAGCCGGATTCAGGAACAACAGCAGAGAAAGAAGCGGCGCGCGGTCTACTTCTATTTGAAAGGAGCTGGAGTCGCGGCTGCTGTATTGCTGGCCTTTTTGCTCGGATGGCAGTTGCAGCAACAACCCGGGGAGGTGGCTCCCGTATTGACCGATCATCTGGTACAATCGGAAGAGAAAACCAGTGAGCCTAAATTGTCGGATTCCACAATTAATACGAACGAAAAAACACCCACAACGCGTGAGAACAGCTCAGTTCAACAGCCAGTAGAACCGGTTTTTGATGAAAGCGGCCGTGAAAAACCAGCAACAGAAAAACCTGACCCCATAGAGAGCAATAGCGACAATACCATCGAATTTCAATTTACGGCAAATGCAGATGCCTCAAGCCATGAGGGCCAATTGGAGCCTGACTCTTCAGAAAACAGGAAGCAGGAACCCATACGGTTACAATTGCTGCGTTTGCTTAATTTAGAGTTGGATGATTCCTTTAAGGAACAGACACAACTGGCTGATCTACGCAGAAAGCAGCGGGAGACTACAAGTCAGCTAGACATGCTTGAGCAAAAGCAAATGGAAGAAAATGCCCGCCTGTTGGCTGCTAACAGGATGGATAAACAGCCGGCAGGCTGGCAGTTGGGAGCCATGCTCACGCCGGGCGTATCGGTTAGTCAAAGCTCCCAAAACCAGGAGTATGCCAGCAGCATGGCCATCCCCGATTCAAAAGAGAAACTACAGTTGGGCGGCGGAATTTCTGTTGAGTACAAAACCCAAAAGCGCTGGAGTGTTCAAAGTGGTGTTTACTACAGCAAGCTGGGACAAACATCGTCCAATCAGCCTTTTCAACCGGAAGGGCTTTCCTCCGATGTTGTAAGTGGTGAACCGTTGCGGAGCGAATCCGCTTATTTCAATACAGCGGTTGCGGTTAAATCGGGCGAAGTGTTGCTGAATACAGCTGCCGGCGTGGTGGCAATCGACCAGCTTCCAACCAATGCCAGGCTGAGTAATGGGTTTGAATCGTTGGCTGCTGGTGATGAGATCTTGCTGACTCAAACTGAGTTTGAACAAAATTTTGAATATATCGAAATTCCGCTGATCCTACGCTACCAGTTAATTGATGCTACCTTCGATTTGCAATTGCTTGGCGGCTTGAACACCAGTATTTTGGTTGGCAACAATGCCTATGCTAACAGCGAGTATGGCAACGAGCGCATTGGCGAAACACGCGACATGAACGCCGTAAATTACAGTACCAGCTTTGGATTTGGAATAGGCTACAGCATTTCAGATAAGATTAGCTTGCGCGTGGAGCCTCAGTTGAAGTATTTCCTGGGCTCGCTGAACAGCAACTCAAGCGTGAATTTCAAACCCTATACCATTGGTGTTTATACCGGCTTGAGCTATGAGTTTTAGGAGCATGCTTATTTCAGAATAGTGCGCTTGTCATTCTAAATCTGGTTGGATATTGAGTCTGCGTTTTTATTTTCAGGATTCAGGCCTTAACTTTGGCCGGCAATAAACTGTTATAATACCGGTAACCATTTTGACCATGATAAATACCAATGAGATTGAGAACATTGAGCTGAGTTTTCTACAGATAAAGGATTACCAGGAGTTAAAAGAAGCATTGATTGAGTCGTATCCCGAAATGCCAGATTCGTATTGGCTTAGGCCGCATCTGAAAACCTTGATCAACCTTTTTCCCGAAGGGCAGGTGGTGGTTAAGGTGAACGGGCAAATTGCGGGTTGTGCTTTTTCAATCATTGTCGATTCAGCCAAGTTTGAGAATCAACATACCTACAAAAAAATTACCGGCAACCTGGCCTTTAATACGCATAACACTGATGGCGATCTGCTGTATGGTATTGAAATTTTTATCCGACCTGAATATCGTGGACTGCGCCTTGGCCGCCGACTGTACGATTACCGGAAAGAACTTTGTGAACGGCTCAATTTGAAAGGCGTTGCTTTTGGCGGGCGAATCCCAAACTACCATAAGTATGCCGATCAGATGACGCCAAAAGAGTACATTGCCAAAGTTCGATTGAAAGAGATTCACGATCCGGTATTCAATTTTCAGATATCGAATGACTTTTATCCTTCTAAAATTTTGAAGAATTACCTCGAAGGTGACGACGCTTCAAAGGATTACGCTGTGTTGTTGAAGTGGGATAATATATACTACGAAAAAGAAACCAGGCAGCCATCAACAATCAAAAAAATTGTCCGGCTCGGCCTGATTCAATGGCAAATGCGGCTCTATAAAAACCTGGATGATGTGATGAATCAGGCGGAGTATTTTCTCGATGCGGTTTCAGGTTATCGTTCCGATTTCGCCTTATTTCCCGAGTTTTTTATGGCGCCGCTCATGGCTGACAACAACCACATGAGCGAGCCCGAGGCGATTCGCGAACTGGCTAAGCATACCGATGAAATTATCCGACGCTTTTCGGAAATGGCCATTTCTTACAACATCAACATCATTACCGGCAGCATGCCCGAAATAAAGAACGACCGCTTGTATAATGCCGGCTACGTGTGTAAGCGCGACGGTTCGATCGACCGGTTTGAAAAACTTCATGTTACCCCCGACGAGGCTAAAGTTTGGGGCATGCAAGGTGGCTCGGAACTGAAAGCGATTGATACCGACTGCGGAAAGATTGGCGTGCTGATTTGTTACGACGTGGAATTCCCCGAGTTGGGTCGTATCCTGGCCGACCAGGGTGTCGATATTTTGTTTGTACCGTTTCTGACGGATACTCAGAATGGTTATTCGCGCGTACGCAATTGCGCCATGGCCCGTGCCATTGAAAACGAATGTTACGTAGCGATTGCGGGGGGCGTTGGCAACCTGCCCAAAGTGCACAACATGGATATTCAGTATGCGCAGTCGATGGTTTTTACGCCTTGTGATTTTTCTTTTCCCATGAATGGAATTAAAGCCGAAGCGACACCTAATACGGAGATGATCCTGATTGCGGATGTGGATATTGACTTGCTGCGCGAACTGAACCAGTTTGGCAGCGTTCGCAACCTGAAAGACCGTCGGAATGATATTTATGAGGTGAAACGAAAATAGATTGTTTGTTGAGAAATTGAAGAAGCTTGCCCCCAACGGCAGGCTTTTTTTATGCCTTCTCACGCAACCCTTTTTTAGTTTGCGCATCAACTTTCTGTAACCGACCTTAAATGAAAATTACTATGAAGAAAACACTCTACCTCCTGGTATTCCTTTTCGTTTTCAGCAGCAGCTTTGCACAGCGAAATAAGAATGAAGTCATTTACCTGAAAAATGGTACGGTACTAAAAGGACAGCAAACCCCAGTCGACGATGACAAGGTGGTTGTGCGTTCCGGAAAGAACCTTTGGGTTTTTAATTATTCAGAGATTGATTCCATTACATCCAAGCAAATGCCTGGCACGTTTGAAAATGAAAGCGCACCTTATTTTCTGAAAGCGTCTGTTGGGATATTGGCCGGCAGCTCGAACAATTCCAAACCTACCCCATTTTCGTTCGACGCCTCGTTCAACTATCGTATCCTTCCCAAGTGGTATTTGGGCGTTGGTGCCGGCATCGATTTTCTCGACGAATCCTATTTACCCGTTTTTGGCAACCTGGAATTTCATTTCCGCGAGTCGCGCTTTACGCCTTTTATCGGGCTACAGGGCGGCTACATGATCCCGCTGGATGACGAGGTTTACTCTGGAGGTGGCGTTTATTACGATTACATGCCGTGGTCTTCGTCGTATTATTACAATCCGGTGCCGCTCGAAAGCAAAGGCGGTTTAATGGTCAATCCATCCTTTGGATTTGTGAGTCAGCTAAACCCGAACCTGGGTTTGATGCTCGCGTTTGGATACCGTTACCACGAGGTCAATTTTAAAGGCGACAACCATTATCAACTGGATCGCGAATACAACCGCTTGTCCATTCGCCTGGGAATTCTTTTCAACTAAAAAACACGAACACGATGAATACAAAAGCAATTTATATCAGCCTGATCTTTGTGCTAACGCTGCTTTCGGGCTGCGAGGATAAACTGTACGAGACTTTTATGGGCAACGCACCGGTTTACATGACTTACGAGGATCTTCGGTCGGCCATTAAAATCGAGCCCACCCGCGAAATTGAAAAGCCCGGGAAAATCTATTTCAAAGATAACTATATGTTTATCAACGAAATTATGGAAGGCGTGCATGTGCTGGATGTGAGTAATCCGGCCAGTCCCGAAAAAGTGGGCTTTATTGCTATTCCCGGGAATGTGGATATCGCCATTAAGGAAGATGTGTTGTATGCCGACAGCTATGTTGACTTGGTGGCTATCAATGTATCGGACTTGGAAAACATTGAGGAAGTAGGACGTGTGGAGGACATTTTTCCCTACACCGTTCCGGAATATGATACTAAATACCGTTTGGGAGAAATTGATGAAGACAAAGGCGTGGTCGTTGATTGGAAGATTGAGGAGGTGAAGCAGGAGATCAAACAATACCATTACCCCATTTATTATGCCCGCAGTTTTGCAGAGAATATGGCGCTCGATGGAGCCTATTCGTCAAGTAAAGCCGGTGGAGTAGGAGGTGGCAGTGGTTCCACCTTTGGGGTGGGCGGCTCTATGGCCCGCTTTGGCTTGTACGAGGATTTCCTGTATACGGTGGACAGATCCAATTTATACACCTTCAAAATTAATGATCTTGAAAATCCTGTTGAACTCGATTCTAAAAATATTGGCTGGAATGTGGAGACCATGTTCATCTATCATGATCACCTGTTTTTTGGCACTACTACCGGCATGCTGGTTTACAGCCTCGAAATCGGTCGGAGTCCAACTTATATTAACAGCTATAACCACATTACAAGCTGCGATCCGGTTGTGGTTCAGGACGATTTGGCCTACGTAACCCTGCACGATGGAGGGGCGTGCGGTCGTTCGGTGAACCGGCTGGATGTGATCCGGATGAATGATGATTATAGCCAGATGAATGTGATTGCGGAGTATCCAATGGCCAACCCACATGGGCTGGGTATTGATGGCGACGTGCTCTTTATTTGTGATGGCGACGCGGGGCTTAAAGTTTTTGATGCCTCCGATCCTTTGCAGATTTCATCCAATAAACTGGCGGAATTCCCCGATATTAACGCGTATGATGTCATTCCGCTCAATAACTATTTGTTTATGATTGGCGATGGAGGCTTTTACCTCTACGATTACGCCGACCTTCAAAATATTACCTTGCTTTCGACAATTCCCATTTCAGAGCCAGGTAATTAAGATCCAGTTAATTCAGTTTTAAAAATCCGGCTTCGTCATTAGGCCGGATTTTTTATTGGAAGCGATGTTGGCAGGCCAGGTGGTTTTGCCGGGTGGTGAATGACTGACCGGATAATAAGTAGTCATCCGCTCAGCCAGCTGGTATCCGGGCGTTTGGGAGTTTGTCGCCGCCCGGAAATGGATTTTCTGACGGTCAGGCTTCTCATTTCCTGGTGAGGCAAGAAAAAAAACGGTCAGGTTTTCCATTTCCTGGTGAGGCAAGAAAAAAGAATCGTCAGGTTTTCCATTTCCTGGTGAGAGAAGAAAAAAGAATCGTCAGGTTTCTTGTCGCCGGCTGAGAGAAGAAAAAAAACCATCAGGTTTTTCATTTCCCGGTGAGAGAAGAGAAAAAACGGGTCAAGTTTTACTTTTCCGCGCGGAAATGGGTGAATTGGTTATTGGTCACTGGATAACTCGTCATTAAATAGGAACTTAACTCCTTTGTTTGAACTCTTGGAATTTGCGATTTGAAACCGCCGTCTGTCTTTGCCTTGACCGCAAGCCTTGCCAACCCTTTAAAGCAACTTTTCCCAAAAATACATGGGTTCGTGGCATTCGTCGTAGCCGGCTTTGCGGTAAAGTTTCTGCGCGTTTATATTGTCGTGCCTCACTTCGAGGTTGATGCGGCAATAGCCCTGTTCTTTGGCCAACGTGGCCAGGGCATCGAGTAGGAACCGGCCCACTCCTTTGCCACGAAAGTCGGGGTGAACCACAAAGTCGTGAATGTTGATCAGCGGTTTGGCCCGGAAGGTTGAGAAGTTTTTGTTGCAGTTAGCCAAGGCAGCAAATTGTCCGTCAACCACTGCGAAAAAGCCCAGGTAGCCTGTGTAATTTCGTAGGCCTTCCAGAATTTTGGGGGCCAGCTCTTTGGGCATTGGGGCACCATTGCCCATCTCATCTTGCATGTAGGCGTCGAGCAAGCGGATCAATTCATGGCGGTGGATCGGGGTTGACAGATCAACTGGGACAAATGTGTAAGTCATTTTTTTCGGATAAAAATAGGGAAAATGACCGAAATGGAGCGGAAATCCGGCTGGGGGTGTACGACAAAATTCTCTTTCAGCAATAATTTCACAAATCAACCCGGATTTAATGACAACGAAAAACACGAAAAACACAAAAAGGGATACGTCTTCGACGTAACTTACCCTGCCTGTCCAGGTGCTACCCGCTGGCAGATTCCGAATCAAGTTCGGAATGACGCTGCTGCTGCGCGCTGGTTCGTACAACTACCGGGTTCTCTAACCATCCTCATTCGTGCATTCGTGGCTAAAATCAGAATGGTCGTCAATCACCAGGCGGTACACCCTCCGGCTGCGAATCAGGGCTCAAATTTCCTTCATTCTGAAAAAATGAACTCAAACTGGCTTAAAATACTTATTTTCGCAGAGCAACTAATCTTGATTCAATACATGAATAACCTGGTAATTATACCAACATACAATGAAAAGGAGAATGTTGAGGAAATGATCCGCACGGTGTTTGCCCTTCAAACGCCTTTTCAGATTTTGATTATTGAGGACGGCTCGCCCGATGGAACAGCCGGAATTGTGAAACGCCTTCAATTCGAATACCCCGAACGTCTGCACATGATTGAACGCAAAGGAAAACTGGGGTTGGGAACGGCTTACCTTACCGGCTTTAACTGGGCTTTGGAAAAGGGTTACGATTTCATTTTTGAAATGGATTGTGATTTCTCCCATCCGCCCAAAGATCTCGAGAATTTGTATCGGGCCTGTACCGCGGGTGGCGCCGATATGGCGATTGGTTCGCGCTATATATCCGGCATCAACGTCATCAACTGGCCGCTGGGGCGGGTGCTGATGTCGTATTTTGCATCGGTATATGTCCGGCTGGTCACCGGCATGAAAATCATGGACACGACAGCGGGTTTTAAGTGTTATGCCCGAAGAGTGTTGGAAACCATCGATCTGGATGATATCCGGCTGAAAGGTTACGGGTTTCAGATTGAAATGAAATTCACGGCCTGGAAACATGGGTTTAAGCTGGTGGAGGTTCCCATTATTTTTACCGAGCGGCAGGAAGGCACATCGAAAATGAGCGGCGGTATTTTCAACGAGGCTTTATGGGGAATTCTGAAAATGAAAATCCGTAGTTGGTTTAAAAAATACCCGGCTTATTCATCTCAAGGACGGGGATAGAACGAATTGACTGAGATTGCAATGAACAATTATCTTGGGTAATCGATTTATATGAAAATACAAGGAGCGCGGCGGTGTAGCCTTTTCAGTTTTAGATTCGTAATTTAAGGTCGAAGGCTTCGGCTTAAATTTATTGCAAACCATTCAAGGCTCGAAAGACAATTATAAGCTTAATAAACCTAACATTATGAAGACGATCATTCACCAGGCTACCATCATCAATGAGGGGATTCAGTTTCAAGGAAGTGTGCTAATTGAAGGCGAGTTCATCAAGCGCATTTTTAAGGAGGAAGTGGTTCCGGAAGCCATGCTGAAAGAAGCGACGGTCATTGATGGCAGCGGAAAATTGTTGATCCCCGGCGTTATTGACGATCAGGTTCATTTTCGGGAGCCGGGACTAACTCATAAAGGCGATATTTATACCGAGTCGCGGGCAGCCCTGGCCGGTGGGGTGACTTCATACATGGAGATGCCCAACACCAAACCGCAGGCAACCACCCAAACCGAACTGGAAAAGAAATACACCCGTGCCGCCGAAGTGTCGGCTGTCAACTATTCGTTTTTTATGGGGGCAACTAACGACAACCTCGATGAGGTGCTGAAAACCGATCCGTCGAAGGTGTGCGGAATCAAAATTTTCATGGGCTCATCAACCGGAAACATGCTGGTGGACGATGAAAAAACCTTGTCCGAAATATTTAGGCAGGCACCCACTTTGGTGGCTACCCATTGCGAAGACGAAGGAATTATTCGGAGAAACACCGAAATTTATCGTCAGAAGTACGGCGAGATTGTCCCCATTTCCCGCCATCCCCGAATCCGGAGCGCCGAAGCTTGTTATAAATCTTCGTCAAAGGCCGTGGAGTTGGCCCGTAAGTTTGATACCCGCCTGCACGTGCTTCACATTTCAACAGCCGATGAAATGCAGCTTTTTGACGCGGGCCCGGTGAAAGACAAAAAAATTACCGCCGAAGTGTGTGTTCATCACCTTTGGTTCGAAGAAAGAGATTACATCAATTATGGAACCCGCATCAAGTGGAATCCGGCCGTGAAGTCGGCTGCTGACCGGGCTGCTCTTTGGGAAGCGTTACTGACCGACAAGATTGATGTGATTGCTACCGACCACGCTCCCCACACGCTCGACGAGAAGTCGCATTCTTATTTTCTGGCGCCCTCCGGCGGTCCGCTGGTACAGCACTCGCTGACCGCTATGCTGGAGTTTGTCAGGCAGGAAAAGCTGACGGCTGAAAAGCTGGTTGAAAAAATGTGCCACGCACCGGCTGATTTGTTCCGGATTGACCGGCGTGGATATATTCGGCAAGGCTACTATGCCGATCTGGTGTTGGTGAATCCCAATAAAAAGTGGACGGTTTGCCGGGAGAATATTTTTTATAAATGTGGCTGGTCGCCATTTGAAGGAACTGAATTTAGTCACCAGGTTTCGAAAACATTTGTCAATGGGCAACTGGCCTACGATCGTGGTCAAATTAAAGAAGAAGTGCGGGGAAAACGGCTTGCGTTTGTCGGTTAAAAGTAGGAGGCGTTTCTCTAAAGCAAAAAATTTAAACACGAATTCACAAAGCCACAAAGATTTTTATTTGTGGCTTTGTGAATTCGTGTCTTATCTGTATTCCCCTTGTTGAGGATCGCTTCTTTTGGCGTGTGTTAGTTCACCACAATTACCAAATATCTGTTGGTTTCCCAAAACTGGTTCGGGTTGGTGATCACCAGTTTTTCAACCAAATCGTCACCGGTTAATTCATAGCTGTTGGCCGGATGGGTTGTGACGACGGTGGCTTTTTTGGAGTTCAGGCTGATTTCGTCCACTTCACGAATATCGATTTTTGTAAACAGGTCGGGGTTAAAATCTTTCCGGAATTTCAGGCTGCGTCCAATCCCGAGAAAGCCTCCTTCTTTTTCTACAATCCCATTTTCAACGAGCTCTTTGGCGGTTCCAAATACATAAAAGGCTGTGTTCAGTGTCGAGATTTGCTGGTCAATGGTACTTGTTTTTTCTTCCAGCAAACGGGCTTGCTCTTGGGTTCGCTCTTGGGCAGCAGCCAAATCTTGGTTCAAATCCGTCATGTTGAGTTGCAGTCTTTGAAGCTCATCTTGTAGTGCTACAATCTCCGTATTTTTTGTTTCCAACTGGGTGCCCATCAAATCCAGCATCTCCTGCATTTCCTTCATCTTGTATGATGAATAATTCATTTTCTTTTTTTGCGATAGCACCAGCTCTCTGTTTTTTTGAAGTAGTTCGTTGATCAAGGCTAAATCGCGAAGAACTTTTTGACGAGTGCTCGACTGGGGTTCGGCATTGCTTTTGGATTCGATATTGACAATCTCCTCCAGTTTTTTTATTGAATCCAGGTTCGCCTGAATTTCATTCATCGTGCCAATAAAATCGGTAATGGACGAATCTTTATTGGCTGCAACTTGCTCTAAGCTATCTTGTACTTCTTGCATCCGGTCGAGTTTTTTTTGCTGACAGGAACCCAAGATGAGTATTGCGACTAAAATAAATGGTAGTTTTTTCATGATCAGATTATTTTACTCAAAGTTAAGGCCTTTTATGCTCATTCACACCATATCCTTTTTATAATAAGGATTTGATGGAACAACTAATTTTCATGTTGCCGTCTTTTCTTCTCTGCAACCACTTGCTCAAAATCGATCAAGTCTGAAAATTGAAGAATGTGGCTTTCGGTTTCCGAAAAGCCAATGGCGTAGATTTCATCGGCTTTTGAAAAGTCGAACACATTGTATTGCTGCATGGCCGGCGGGTCAATAAGCAGGTTGCAAAGATCAAATTTCGACTCCACGTTTTTTGTGATCGCTAAGCGAAAGCTGCGCTCTGCAATGGCTTTGATTCCCGAAATTTCCTTCAACTCTTCATTGTGGTTAACATGCACGCCTACGATCAGCTCGGCTTGGCCAAGCAAGGGTTCAACCGGCAGGTTATTTAATATTCCGCCATCGACATACATTTGCCCGTTGATGATTCGCGGTGCAAAAACAATGGGAATGGACATGGAGGCCAGTACATAGTCAATCAGCTTTCCGCTGGAAATCATCTCTGATTTTCCGGTGTTTAAATTGGTCACAGCGCAATGGAATTGTTTTTTTAGGGCTGAAAAATCGTCTTCAGGGATATGAATGCGCAGGAGTTTCTCGACTTTCGTCAGATCAAGCAGCCCGCGCGAAGGGAGACTCAGGCTAATCATCTTGTACAGTTTACTTTCTTTAATTAGCTTCAAGATGGCTTCAGGTTCGTAGCCGGAAGCATACAAAACGCCAATCAATGCGCCGATACTGGTTCCTGAAATGATTTCCGGACGGATGCCATATTTCTCCAGCGCCGCTAAAACGCCAATATGCGCAATTCCGCGTGCTCCGCCTCCACTTAGTGTAATGCCGATCTTTGCTTTCATGTCAATATCTATTTTTGTTTTTCAAAGGCATTCAATGAAATTCGCTTATAATGATTAACCTGCCCGGAATGACTTTTTTTGTTTGAGGCTTAAAGATACACTACAGACAAAGAATTTCATTGGTTTTTTTTGAATGTTTTTTGAATCACGTTCGCCCGAAACCAGATGGTTGTTTTGGAAAAACAACGAGGGAATGGACAAGCTGTCTTCGTGAGTTTTGGTAGCGTTCCGTGTGTGTTCTTCTAGATCGTCTTCAGTCGAATTAATGAAGGATTGGCCAACCCCAACTCAAACTATTCCCTATCTTTACGCGAAATTTTATAGAAGTTTGGAATTACAGCATTTTAAGAAGGTATTTGAAAAGCAGGAGGTTATTCAATCTTTGCTGAAAAGCGTGAATACCCCGGGTGAAAAGATTCACCTATCGGGGCTTTTGGGTTCGTCACAAGCGGTATTGGCTTCCGTTTTGGCCGAAAAGCACAAGCAGCCGCTGGTGTTTATTTTGAATGACAAGGAAGAAGCAGCCTACTTTTATGACGATTTGGTAAACCTGAAAACGGCTTCTCCTCTGTTCTTTTTCCCCGGATCGTACAAGCGGGCCGGACAGTTTGATTCCGTTGAGCAGGAGAATATTATTCTTCGAACTGAAGTTTTAAACCAGCTTCATGAAAACAACCAGATCAGCATTGTCACCTATCCCGAAGCGCTAACCGAAAAGGTCATTTCGGGCGAGGGGTTGGAGTCGAACAGTTTTCCTGTGCATAAAAACAACAAGTTATCGATTCAGTTTTTGAATGATGTGTTGTTTGAATACGGTTTCGAGCGGGTTGATTTTGTGGTGGAGCCGGGGCAATATTCCATACGTGGAAGCTTGGTCGATATTTATTCTTTTTCGCACGAAGACCCTTACCGGCTCGACTTTTTTGGTGATGTAGTAGATAGTATCCGTAGTTTTGATATCGAAACCCAGATTTCGAAAGTCCAGCTCGAAAAGATCGTGATTATCCCAAACATCCAGGAAGCCCTAAGCGAGGAAAAACGCGATAACTTTCTCAACTTCCTGTCAAAAAAAAGCAGCATCTATATCCGTGATATTTCGCTGGTTTCAAATTTGATTGATCGTATTCATCAGCAGGCAGTCAGCGATGAAGAGTTAGCAGAGGATTTGCTTAGCCGACTGATTTCAGGGGCGGATTTTTTAAGCGCGCTCAATCACTTTATCTGCCTGGAATCGGGAACAAGCAATTATTTTCAAACTCAGAAGCACTACCAGTTTAGCACATCGGTCCAGCCGGTTTTCAATAAGAATTTTAAGTTGTTGGCTGAAAATCTGCAAGACAATTCAGCCAAAGGCTATACCAATTTCATTCTTTCATCCAATCAAAAGCAGATTGAGCGGCTACACGCCATTTTCAAGGATCAAAATCGGGTTGTGGAATTTACCGATTTGAATTTCACCTTACACGAAGGGTTTATTGACCACACGCTTAAGCTTTGTTGCTACACCGATCACCAGATTTTTGAACGATACCACCGGTTTCAATTGAAAACCCGGAAGCCACAAAAGGAAAGCATCACCCTGAAAGAGCTGAACAAGTTGCACCAGGGCGATTATGTGGTGCATATCGACCACGGTATCGGGAAATTTGCAGGATTGGTAAAGACCGAAGTCAACGGAAAAATACAGGAAGCTGTTCGGCTGGTTTACCGCGACAGTGATGTGTTGTTTGTTAGTATTCAATCGCTGCACCGCATTTCGAAATACAAAGGCAAAGAGGGTGTTGAGCCCAAAATAAATAAGCTGGGAACCGGCGCCTGGCAGAAGATGAAGGAGCGCACCAAGAAAAAGGTAAAGGATATTGCCAAAGATCTGATCGCGCTTTATGCCGAACGCAAAAAGGAACGGGGCTTTGCTTTTTCGCCCGATTCGTACCTGCAAACCGAGCTCGAAGCTTCCTTTATTTACGAAGATACCCCCGACCAGGTGACGGCTACCCAAGCGGTAAAAGAAGACATGGAGCGTGAGATGCCGATGGACCGGTTGGTTTGCGGCGACGTAGGGTTCGGAAAAACCGAGATCGCCATCCGCGGAGCCTTTAAGGCGGTTGCCGATAGCAAGCAAGTGGCCGTTTTGGTGCCCACCACCATTCTGGCACTTCAGCATTACAAAACGTTTTCCGAGCGGCTCAAGGATTTTCCCGTTCGGATTGAATACGTTAGCCGTTTGCGGCCTGCCGGCGAAGTGAGAAAGATACTGAAGGAAGCAGAAGCCGGCGTCATCGATATTCTGATTGGAACACACCGCTTGGTCGGCAAAGATGTCAAATTCAGGGATTTGGGTTTGCTTGTTGTGGATGAGGAGCAAAAGTTTGGTGTTTCGGTGAAGGAAAAGCTGAAGCAGTTTAAAGTGAATGTAGATACGATGACGCTGACGGCCACGCCTATTCCGCGAACCTTACAATTCTCGCTTATGGGTGCCCGCGATTTGTCGATTATTCAAACACCGCCACCCAATCGCTACCCAATCATTACCGAGCTGCATGGTTTTAACGAGGAGGTGATCCGCGATGCCATCAATTACGAAGTGGCCCGAAATGGACAGGTTTTCTTCATTCACAATCGGGTGCAGAATATTCACGAAGTTGAGGCTGTGATCAAACGAATTGTTCCGGGCGTAAAAACTGTGGTGGGACACGGGCAGATGGATGGTCCCAAGCTTGAAAAGATCATGCTCGATTTTATCAATGGCGAAAACGATGTGCTTATTGCAACCACCATTATTGAGTCGGGACTGGATATTCCGAACGCCAACACCATCATAATTAATAACGCGCAAAATTTTGGATTGAGCGATTTGCACCAGCTACGCGGACGCGTGGGGCGATCAAACAAAAAAGCTTTTTGCTATTTGATAACGCCACCACTGGTAAGTCTGAGCGGTGAAGCCCGTCAACGTTTGCGTGCCATTGAAGAGTTTTCGGAGCTGGGCAGCGGGTTCAACATTGCCATGCGCGACCTGGATATTCGCGGGGCCGGCAACCTATTGGGAGCCGAGCAAAGTGGTTTTATTGCCGATATTGGCTATGAAACCTATCACCGGATTCTGAATGAAGCCATGCAGGAGTTGAAGCAGGGCGAATACAAGGAGCTGTTTCAGGAAGAACAGGGAGCGGCTGGCAAAACATTCCTTCAAGCACAATTTGTCAATGATTGCCAGATTGACACCGATATGGAGCTGTTGTTCCCGGATACCTACATTCAAAGTATCTCGGAGCGGATGTTGCTTTACCGTCAACTCGACAACCTGGAAAGCGAAGTGGATTTGCAGCAGTTTGAGCTGGGATTGATTGACCGATTTGGAAAACTTCCGCAAGCCAGCAAGGAATTGCTGGAAGTTGTGCGTGTCCGTTGGAAGGCGATCGGTTTGGGCATTGAGCGCATCATTCTGAAGGACAAAAAGATGATTTGCTTTTTCGTTGCTGATCAGCAGTCGTCTTTTTACCAAAGTGAAACCTTCACCAAAGTACTTCACTATTTACAACAAAACCCGAACAAGTGCCGGATGAAAGAAAAAAAGGATAAGCTGAGCCTTACCTTTTCGTATGTTCCCAATGTGGAAACTGCTGGTCATACTCTGAATGATATTGTTGGAGTTGGAGTCTCATCTCCCTGAAATAACTGCCAGAGCGATTAAGTAAAAATGCCAGCTAATATTTTTTTCTTCGAAATTTAACCTTTGAAGATTTTGATAGTCAAAACAGATCAGTTAACCTAAAGAGCAAGCTAGATAAGCCATGGCAAATAATTCTAAACAGATCATCAGGGTCTCGATCACTATTGTAATAATCATCGTACTTGTTGGGATTGTGATGTATCCCAAAGTCAAAACCCTATTTAGTTCGGAAGAAGAGCCCGGTCCGCGTGGAATGGGTGCAGGAGGACAACAGCCGCTGTTTGCAAGTGGTTATGTTTTGATTCCGACGAAAATGGACGAAATGATATACAGCACAGCTTCGCTGCTTCCCGATGAGGAAGTAGATTTAGCCTTTGAAACTTCGGGAAAAGTGGTTGGCATCTTTTTCAGGGAAGGACGACGGGTGAAGAAAGGGGAGTTGCTGGCAAAAATTAACGACCGGCCACTACAGGCACAATTGCAGAAATTGAAAGCACAACGTAAACTGGTTGAGGAGCGGGAGTACAGACAGCGGCAGCTGCTTGATCGCGACGCCATCAGCCGCGAAAGTTACGACCAAGTGGCTACTGAATTGGAGACACTGGAAGCTGACGTCATGTTGGTGGAGTCACGAATTGCCGAAACTGAGTTGCGCGCTCCTTTCGATGGAATTGTGGGACTGCGAATGATCAGCGAAGGCGCTTATGCAACCACCCAAACCAAGATTGTTCAACTAGTCAAAATCAGTCCGCTGAAAATTGAGTTTTCTATACCGGAACGCTATGCGGGCGAAGTGGTTCCCGGGTTTCCCATCAGTTTCCAGATTGATGGCGTTCAGAATACTTTTAAAGCTGAAGTCTATGCCATCGAGCCGAAGGTTGACATCAATACGCGGACCATCGTTGCCCGGGCGCTCTATCCCAACACCAACGAGGAACTTAAGCCTGGACGCTTTGCCAGCGTGAGAGCACGGTTGTCGCAGATTGAAAATGCGGTTTCCATTCCAACCCAGGCCTTAATTCCTGAAATGGAAGGCGAAAAAGTATTTATACTGAAGAACGGAAGGGCCAAGCAAGTTCGTGTTGAAACCGGACTGCGAACAGAATCGCATATCCAAATTAGGTCAGGCCTGAATTTTGGCGATACTCTACTGACCACAGCAACTTTACAGCTTCGCGAAGATCTCCTGGTCCAATTGGATACTTTGATGACGAATCAACACTTAGTAAACGAGTAACATGAGTCTTTCATCTATCAGCATAAAACGGCCCGTACTGGCCACCGTATTTTCACTGGTGATCCTACTTTTTGGCGCTATTGGAATGACTTTCTTGGGAATCCGCGAGTTTCCCAGTGTCGATCCGCCCATTATTTCGGTCAGAACATCCTATCCTGGGGCAAATTCAGATGTGATTGAAACCCAGATTACTGAGCCCCTGGAACAATCGATTAACGGTATTCCGGGTATCCGGACGTTGACCAGTAGCAGCAGCCAGGGCGATAGCCGGATTTCGGTCGAATTTGAATTGTCAGTAGACCTGGAAACAGCAGCCAATGATGTTCGCGATAAAGTGTCACAAGCTCAGCGCTATCTTCCGCGCGACTGCGATCCTCCAACGGTCTCCAAGGCAGATGCTGATGCCAGCCCTATTTTGATGATCGCTGTAAAAAGCCCCAAACGATCTTTGCTTGAGCTTTCCGAAATTGCAGAACTGACATTTAAAGAGCAGCTGCAAACTGTTTCGGGCGTTAGTTCGGTAGGGATTTGGGGAGAGAAGCGATTTGCCATGCGTATTTGGCTTGATCCGGCAAAACTGGCTGGCTACCAGATGACTCCACTCGATGTCCGGAATGCCATTATGCGTGAGAATGTAGAGCTCCCGGCGGGAAGCATTGAAGGGAATACCACAGAACTAACCATTCGTACGCTTGGGTTAATGACCACGCCGGAAGAGTTTAATAGCTTGATTTTAAAGCAGTCGGGCGATCAACTGATCCGGGTGCGCGATATTGGGCGGGCTGAGCTGGGGCCGGAAGATCTGCGGGGCATTATGAAAATGAATGGAGTCCCGATGGTGGCCACCGTTATTATTCCACAGCCTGGCGCTAACCATATCGATATTGTGGATGCAGTATACGAACGCCTGGAATACATGAAGAAGGATTTGCCCGATGATGTGGAAGTTGACATTGGCTTCGACAATACCCAATATATCCGTTCGTCGATTGATGAGGTGAAGACAACGATTTACCTGGCATTCTTTCTGGTTGTCATTATCATTTTCACATTTTTGCGCGATTGGCGAACAACCATTATTCCAATACTTGTAATTCCCGTTTCATTGATTGGTTCATTCTTTATCATGTATCTGGCTGGCTTTACAATCAACGTACTTACGCTGCTGGCCATTGTACTTTCCATCGGTTTGGTGGTCGACGATGCCATTGTGATGATGGAGAATATTTATGTGAAGATTGAAAAAGGCATGAGCCCGCGACAAGCGGGCTTAGAGGGCGCCAACGAAATTTTCTTCGCCATTATAGCTACCACCATTACCCTGGTGGCGGTCTTCTTTCCCATCGTGTTTCTTGAAGGGATGACCGGAAGGCTTTTCCGCGAATTCAGTATTGTGATCGCTGGTGCGGTATCTATTTCATCGTTTGTTGCGCTGACCTTCACACCTATGCTTTCGACCAAATTGCTGAAAACCCGTCACAAACGGAGCGAGGCCTATAATTACACCGAAAAGTTCTTTGTCAGGCTGAATGATGCATACCGTCGTTCGCTTGAAAATTTTATCAGCCGAAAATGGATTTCACTTGGAATTCTGATTTTATCTTTTGTATTGATTTTTGTTCTGTGGAAAGTGATTCCTGCGGAGATGGCACCAATGGAAGACCGCTCCCAGATGAATGTGAATGTATCTTCGCCCGAGGGCGCTACTTACGAGTTTAACTACGGCTATGTGGAAGATCTAGCTCAATTGGTTGAAGATATGATTCCGGAACGGGAAAAAGTGACCACCTTGGTTCGCGGAAGCTGGGCTTTTGTTCGGGTGGTGCTGAATCATCCTTCGGAGCGGGAGCGTTCGCAACAGCAAATTGCCAGTGAGCTTACCGGCGAACTGCGGAAGAAAACCAAGGCACGGGCCAACGTCATTCAACAATCAACCTTTGGAGGCAGGCGAGCCCGGCAGCCGATTCAGTACGTGCTTCAGGCGCCAACCATCGATAAGTTGAGGGAGGTTTTGCCGGCGTTTATGGCCGAAGTGCACGATAATCCGACTTTTGTGATGGCCGACGTCAACTTGAAGTTTACCAAACCCGAGCTGCAAATTGAGATTAACCGCGACAAGGCAAACCTGTTGGGAGTTTCAACGCAAAACATTGGACAAACCCTGCAACTGGCGCTTAGTGGACAGCGTTTTGGCTATTTTATCATGAATGGAAAGCAGTACCAGATTTTGGGCGAACTTGACCGGCAGGATCGTAATAAACCGCTCGATCTGAAGTCGCTGTATGTTCGAAATGACAAGGGACACATGGTTCAGCTGGATAACTTTGTTAGCCTCCGGGAGGCTACGGCGCCGCCGCAATTGTACCGTTACAACCGGTTTGTATCGGCTACCATTTCGTCCAGTTTGGCCGACGGAAAAACCATTAGCCAAGGAATTGAGGAAATGGACAACATTGCGGATCGGGTGCTTGACGATACTTTTCGCACTGCACTTGATGGCGACTCGAAAGATTTTATGGAAAGCTCGTCTAGTTTGATGTTTGCCTTCTTGTTGGCCATCGTATTAATTTTCCTCGTGCTTTCCGCGCAGTTTGAAAGTTTCAAAGATCCAATCATTGTGATGATGACTGTTCCTTTGGCACTTACCGGGGCCCTGCTGTTCATGTGGTATTTCAATATCACCATGAATATCTTTAGCCAAATTGGGATTATCATGCTCGTTGGGCTGGTTTCGAAAAACGGAATCCTGATTGTGGAGTTTGCCAACCAACGCAAGGAAGCCGGCATGAATAAACTGGAGGCCATTAAGTTTGCATCGGCAGCACGTTTCCGACCAATTCTGATGACTAGCTTATCAACCATTTTAGGAATTTTGCCGCTGGCCCTGGGTTTTGGTGAAGGTGCTAAAAGCCGCGTGGCCATGGGGGTTGCTGTTGTTGGCGGATTAACGATTGCGACAATACTAACCTTGTATGTGGTGCCCGGCATCTACCTGTTAATTTCAAGTGAATCAAAAAACATGAACAATGAAGCGACCAGTCTCAAAACAAATTAGAACCTGGATTACCAAAGATATTTTGCCTGTTTTTCTGCTGTTTTTTCTTTCAGGAATGCTACAGGCACAGGAAGTTTATGACTTGAGTCGTTGTGTGCTGACGGGTTTGGAGCAAAATTTTTCCATAAAGGTGGCTCGTAACCAGGAAGAAATCTCATCCAATAATTTTTCGCGTGGCAATGCGGGCTTCTTGCCCGCGGTTACTACGACCAACAGGTTTGGAGGTAATGTGGCTTCCACTACGCAAAATATGAACAATGACACAAAAAATAAGTCAACGGGAATTCATAACACCACCGGATCGGCAGCAGTAAATCTAGATTTGACTTTGTTTCGCGGATTCAATGTACAAACCACCTGGCAAAAGCTGAACGAACTAAATCAGGTGGGCGAGATCAACACCCAGATGACCATGGAAAACCTCGTGGCCCAGATAGTTGCCGAGTACTATTATTACATTCAGCAGTTAAACTATTTTAACAATATGGAGTACGCTGTTTCGCTTTCAAAGGAGCGAGCCCGTATTGATGAGGAGCGTTATCTGCTGGGGGCTTCATCGAAGCTGGAATTGCTTCAGTCAATCGTTTATCTTAACGAAGATAGCTCGCGGCTTGCCCGACAAAATGAACAAATTCTGGAATCGGAAGTGCGGCTAAAAAAGCTGATGGCTTTTGACGATCTGGCGGAACAGATTGAGTTAGAAGATACATCCATTGTCTTTAATCCAGATTTGCAATACGAAACGTTGCATTCATCGACTTTGGAGTTGAATACCAGCTTGCAAATTGCCCGGAAAAACCGCCTTATTTCTGAACTTGATTACAAGATCATTGCATCGCGGTCTTATCCCTATTTAAATCTTACGTCGGGGTACAACTATGCCTACCGAGGATACGGCAGCGGTACCATCAGCGATTACGGGGCCTTAACAATCAACAACCAGCAAAGCCGGACCTTTAATTATGGCATTGTTTTGGGCATGGATATTTTTGATGGAAACAACCGTCGCCGCGAAAAGTCAAATGCGTTGATTGAAGTGGAAACCCGGAATCATCAGTTGCAGGAAGTGGAGCAGGACATTAAAGCCGAATTGCTTACTGTTTATTATGCCTATGAAAACAATCTGCGGCTGGTAAAAATGGAAGAGCAAAACCTGGAAGTAGCACGCGAAAACCTGGAAATAGCATTGGAGCGATACCGGTTGGGCGCTTTATCGGGCTTGGAATTACGCGAAGTGCAAAAAAGCTTGCTTGATGCCGAAGAACGACTGATCTCTGTCAAGTTTCAAACTAAACTCGCTGAAATTTCGTTGCTCCAAATCTCAGGAAGAATCATGGATTACGTGTAGTTCCATTAAGCGAGTTACGATCGATTTTTCCATTTGGTGTTCGCGGAAGTTGCGGCACAGACCTAATTTGTCGGGGGCGCTCAAACTTGTCAAGGTGATGCTGAATAACAGACTGAAGAGTTGTGGTTGTTTCCTGGGTTTGATTTCCTTGAACAAGCAAAATCAATTGCTGGCCGAGTGTTTCATGAGGGAGCCACGATATAATAAACGGCTGTCTAATGTGAGGTTCCAGCTTTTTTTCCAGTTGCTCCGGCGAGAATTTGATTCCTCCGGAAATAATTACATTGTCGGCACGCCCAAGGATTTGAAAGGTTTTTTGATCCCGAAGTTCAGCCAGATCATTGGTCTGAAGTGGTTTTTCGAAGCCAGGCATTTTTATCCGCAGGCAGCCTTCTTCCGAAAGTTCCACCTCAATGTCTTCCAGGCAGTGGTAAAACTCACTTGCGTCGGTTCCATTTAGTTTTCGCAGTGCGATGTGGGTAGCTGTCTCCGTCATCGCGTAGCTCGAATAGCAGGCGGTTGAAACGGTTTGTAGTTTCTCGACTAAGTTTTGCGGAATGGAAGAGCCGCCAATGAGTAGAAATTCCAAATTCCAAATTCCAAATTCTAATAATTTTCCGACTTGGTTTGGAACCATCGCCGCGAATTTGAAAGGTTTTTTTTTCAGAAAGGAAAAATCGGTGGAAGGATCGACCACATGCACGTTCAGTCTTCCGATCAGCGCTCGGACGATCATCAATTTACCCGCAATATAGTTTGAAGGAAGGCAATGCAGCACGCGATCGTTTTCCTTTAAATTGAAAAAACGGATGGTTCGCCGGGCGCTAGCTGCCACAAACGCCTTGTTTAGTCGAATGATCTTTGGGGGTCCGGTGCTTCCGGAAGTTTGTACTTCAATATAATTCATGCCGTTGTACCATTCGGCTAAAAAGTCGAGCCAGGACTTCTCCCAATCGCTTGTTCCGGACGTTTTCCGAAGTAAAGTTTCAATTCGGATTTGCTCGCCGTTTAGGGTAATATGTGTCGGATGAAGTTCCAAATTTCAAATTAAATTTTCGGGATTAGGATTCATTAGATCTTCAGGGAAAGCAAACTGTTTTTCGGCATTGAACCACAATTTTTCTCTGCGGATTTCCAATGGTGAATCGAAATTGTTGGTGAAAAGCTGTCCGGTTCCCAAGCCCTGGTGCATGCTTACGTTTTTCGTAAAGGTCCATTGTGCAATGGCATTTAGCCCAACATTCGATTCCAGGTACGACGTGATCCACCAGCCAATCTTTCGGCTGTTTGCCAGTTCAATCCATTCGTCACAACCCGAGAGTCCCCCGTGTAAGCTCGGTTTCAGAACCAGAAACTGGGGCTGGATTGTCTCTAAAAGTTGCTCCTTTTCTATTCTTTTGTTGATTCCGATCAGTTCTTCGTCCAGCGCGACTGACAGCGGTGTTTGGCGGCAAAGTTTGGCCATTTCAACCGGCTGACCAGCCGCAATGGGCTGTTCTATGGAGTGGATATCAAGCCTGGTCAGCCGCTGCAGCTTTTCCAAGGCGCCTTCTGGTCGAAAAGCTCCGTTGGCATCAATCCGCAAGGTAATTTCATCGGCAGCATATTTTTCACGAATAGCCTGTAGCAGTTCCAACTCTTTTTCAAAATTGATCGCCCCGATTTTCAGTTTTAGGCAACGATAACCGGCTTCCAGCTTTTCATCAATTTGACTTTTCATGAAGTCAGGCTCTCCCATCCAAATCAGCCCGTTAATCGGGATTCCGCTTTTGCCTTTCGTAAAATCAGACGGGAACGGCCGTTGTTTTCCACCGTTCTGAATATCCAACCAGGCTGTTTCCAGCCCAAATTGAACCGAAGGAATATTTTGCAGTCGCGACCAATCATTCACAAACGACTTCGGGTTAGCGCAAATTTCGGTTAAAGCCTGTTCCACTTGCCCGGGAGTTTCGGTACTTAGTCCCGGAAGCGGGGCACATTCGCCAATAGCCGTCCGTCCATTTTTCGTCAGGAACAAAAACCAAACAGAGCGACTGTTGAACACGCCACGCGATGTTCCGGCTGGCCGCTTAAACTGGAGTTCATATTTTTGAAAACGGGCTTTCATGAGATGGCAAGAATTAATCCCAAACAGAATAACAAAGTAAAGGCCATGGTTGAAAGCGACAAGCGTTTCAGAAATGGATCGAGTGAGCGGGCATCTTTCGTTTGGTGGATTTTTCTCAGGTCAATCAGGAAAAGCGGAAGCGTGAGCATAAAAAGCCATTGCCAGTCTGATTCCTGTTGATGAAAGGTGAAAAGCACGGTGGCGATCCAGCCCCACAAGATCATGGCGGTGTGATAAATCCGGCTGTTACGCGTGCCCATTCTTACCGGGAGGGTAATCTTTCCGGACCGTTGGTCATTTTCAATGTCGCGCATGTTGTTGAGGTTGAGCACGCCGGTGCTGAAAAAGCCCATGCTGATGGCTGGCAGAATAACGGCTGTTTCCCAATAGTTGGCGTTCAAATAGAAGACGCCAATGACCGGCAACAAACCAAAAAACAGGAAAACAGCTAAATCACCAAGGCCAACATAGCCATAGGATTTCTTGCCGGCGGTATAAAAGAATGCTGCCATCAGCGACAAGATTCCGAGTGCAACAAAACCAAAAAAGGCAGCGTGGGAAAAATGCCAGGTTCCGGCATACACCAGCCAGATACCAAAGATGAAGCTCAATCCACCAATGATGGTCATTCCCTTTTTCATTTCTGAGAGACTAATCTCGCCGCTCTGCATGGTGCGTGTTGGGCCGAGTCGAAATGCATTATCGGTGCCTTTCTGGCTGTCGCCGTAGTCGTTGGCAAAATTGGAAAACACCTGGATCAGGGTTGCCGTGATGATGGCCAAAACACTCACCAGCGGGTCAATTGCCCCGTAAAACCAAGCCAGTCCGCATCCCATAATAATACCCGATAAGGCTAGTGGGAGGGTGCGTGGCCGGGCTGCTTTGATCCAGCTTTTTGTTGTTGCCATATGCTTTCCGCTACTTGATTCTTGATTGTTAGATTTTTGAAGTTTGTTGAACGGGTTTATGGAAATTTTGGATATTTTTTAAAATCCGGTTTGCGTTTCTCCAGGAAAGCGTGTTTTCCCTCCTGTGCTTCTTCTGTAAGATAGTAAAGCAGCGTGGCATTGCCGGCGAATTCCTGAATTCCGATTTGTCCGTCCAGTTCGGCGTTCAATCCCAATTTGAGCATGCGAAGTGCCAATGGGCTGTGTTCTTGCATTTTTTGCGCCCAGGCAACCGTTTCGTCTTCCAGCTGTTCAAATGGCACCACTTTGTTGACTAAGCCCATTTCCAGCGCTTCGGCAGCTGAATACTGCCGGCACATAAACCAGATTTCGCGGGCTTTCTTTTGCCCTACAATGCTGGCCAAATAGGATGAACCCAGCCCGGCATCGAAGCTGCCCACTTTGGGGCCGGTTTGTCCGAAGATGGCGTTTTCGCTGGCAATACTGATGTCGCAAACCACGTGCAACACGTGTCCGCCGCCAATGGCAAAGCCATTGACCATGGCAATTACCGGCTTGGGCATGCTGCGAATTTGTTTTTGCACTTCCAGAATGTTAAGGCGAGGAATGCCGTCTTTGTCAATGTAGCCGCCTTTGCCTTTCACGGTTTGGTCGCCGCCGGCACAAAAAGCTTTATCGCCGGCACCTGTCAGCACCACCACATTGATATCCTGATGTTCGCGGCAAATGCGCAGGGCTTCGCTGATTTCATTCACTGTGGTTGGACGAAACGCATTGCGATAGCGCTCGCGATTGATCGTGATTTTTCCAATTCCGTCGAAATAGTCGAAGAAGATATCTTCGTATTCTTTAATGGTTTCCCAGTTTCGTGTTGTATTCATAGTATCCTATCTTTTATTTGATTTTACCTGTTTAAACATCTCCCGAAACACTTTGGTGTTTACATCAGCATCGGTAAAAATTTCCAGTACTGCTGCCTGCTGTTGTTTGGGTGAATAAAAATCAGTTAAGGCTGATTCCATTTCTTGTTCATTTTCGGCTTTGAAATAATCCAGTTCAAAAGCCTGGGCCAGCGCTTCGGCTTTGAATTTATTTTCGGTAAAAAAGTGTTCGTGAAAAGCAGGAGATTCACTTGGTCCTTTGATCAGGCTAAAAATATTGCCGCCGCAGTTGTTGATGACAATAATACGCAGGTTGCTGTCAATGTATTTGTTCCACAAGGCATTGGAGTCGTAAAAAAAAGACAGGTCGCCCAAAATGATGGTGTTGAGCTTTTCCGATTCGGAAGCAAAACCCACTGCCGTTGACAGGCAGCCATCAATACCGGCGATGCCCCGGTTTCCGAAGTAATACGTGTTGTTCACCGCATCGCAAATGAGCACATACCTGACCGGGGAGCTGTTCCCCAAATGAATGACTGAGTTTTGTGGCAGTACTTTTCGGATGGCATCAAAAACCGTTAAGTCTGAAAAATCCGCTTGCTCAATAAACTGGTCGCGCCGCTGGTTCACTTGTTGTTCTTTTTCTTTCCAGCGATTGAGATATTTTTTTTCTTTTGATACCAGGCTGTTTGTCAGTTGTTCGAAAAAATCGCCTGCGTCCTGCGCAATCACGTTGGTAAGCGATTGGTAAGTATCGAAATGTTCACCAGATAAACTCAGGTGCCAGTGTTGGGTGGGTTTGTGTTTCCGCAGAAATTGTTTCAACGATTTGGAAACAAATTGTCCCCCAAAACTGATTAGCAGATCAGGTTGAAAGTCCTCCATCCGATCTTCGAGCAGGGCAGCCATCAGCGTGTCGATGCTACTGCAAAAGCTAGCATCGTTCAGGTTGGCTAGGTGTTCTTTTAAAACAACAGCTCCTGTTTTTTCTACCAGTTCACTCAGCTGGTTTTCCAGGCCCGGGTTCGGAATTTGCTGACCAGCCAGGATCAGTACCTTTTTTGCTTTGTTGAATGCCGAAGCCAGTTGCTCCAATTCCAGCTCAGCTAAAGCGATTTGGTTTTGTGTGGCTTGAATCACTTTAACGGCTGGCAGTTTTTCATCGAGCAAATCATGCAGGGGTTCCTCCAGTGGAATGTTGATGTGTACTGGCGCCGGAGTTCCGGAAACGACTAGGTTCAGGCATTCATTGATTTCGCGGGCAGCAAACCACAATTTGTTTTCTGATTCGTCCAAGGGCAGGCTGATTTCCTTTTTGGTGAAGTTCCGGTAAATATGATCTTGTCGAATACATTGACTTTCTGCTTGGTCAATCCAGTAATCGGGACGATCGGCGGTGAGCACAACCAGTGGGATGTTGAGGTAAAATGCCTCGGCCACAGCTGGTGCATAGTTCAAGGTGGCGGTGCCTGAGCTACACACGATGGCTACCGGCTTTTGTTTGGCTTGCGCTAATCCCAGGGCAAAGTAGGCAGCGCTGCGCTCGTCAACAATGCTTCGGCAGTTGAACAAACCGCTGCCGGCAAAGGTGTGGGTGAGCGGGCCATTGCGCGATCCCGGGGAAATGATGATGTCGTCAATTCCTTTGGCCAGTAACAAACCGGCCAGTTGCTGGATGTGTTTTTTTGTTGAAATCATGTCGTTTGAACAGCTTCAATGGCAGATAACAAGGTGCCTGCTTTTTTGTTGGTTTCTTCCCATTCTTCCTCCGGTACCGACCGGGCCGTAATGCCTCCGCCTGAATAAAGAATGTATTGGTCGGGCATGATTTCCATGCAGCGTAAATTTACAAATAATCCGACGCAATCGTTCAGTCGCCAAGGTCCCAAATATCCGGTGTAATAGCGGCGGTCGTGGTGCTCAATTTTGGTGATGAATTTGGCCGCTTTCGACTTGGGATATCCGCATACAGCCGGAGTTGGGTGCAATTTGGCAAGGAAGTCACCGAGTTTGTGCGCCAGTTTTTTTGCTGAGAACCGGAAACTGGTCATCAGATGGGCCACCTTGCCGCTTTCAAGCGTTTCAGGTCCCTGCGTGGTGTAGGGGTGAATGTTGAAATTGTAAAAAACATCAAGCAGGTATCTCGATACAAAGGCTTGTTCTTCAATGTCTTTGGTGTGCCAGCTGTAGTCCGGGTCGATTCGACGTGTTTGTGTGCCGGCCAGCGAAACGGTTTCGAGTGTTTTGCCCTCCGATTTTAGCAATACTTCGGGGGTGGCGCCCATCCACAAGCCGGCTTTGGGTAAATTAACCAGGTACACAAGCGCATTGGGTGTTTGATTAAACAGCTGCAGATAGAGTTTGCCAATAGACTCTGATTTCCGTTCGCACGGAATTAACCGGGACACAATGACTTTTGAGAGCTTCGTTGTTTTAATTTCGGCAATGGTTCTCTCAATGTCTTTTAAATAGGTTTTCTTTTCAATGATCTGGTGCTGGTGTTCAAAAGGCTCATCGGTCTGGTTATCTTTGATTTGGTTTAGGTCGATGCTTAAAATTTCTTTGATACCTCTTTTTATGATGCCCGGCTTGAGTAACACCAAGGGAGTTTTCACACTTATTTGGTAAGGCGCAAAAACAAAACCCTCCTGTCCGTTGAGCTTATTGAATTGAGCAGGATAAATCAAGTCCTTCTTGTCGGTGAGAAGCATTTCGGGCATTTGGCTTCCGGGCATCGACCATACCGCGAACGAGCAATTTTTTTCGATCAGCTTATCCAGAAATAAGGCAAGGTGTTCAGTCTCTGTCATTTCGTTTCACAATCATATTGGTCACCCGAATGGTTGAAATTAGTCGTCCTTCTTCATTCCTAACATCAACATTCCAAATATGTGTCTGGTTTCCTGGATGCAGAATTTTCGCGACAGCCCGGACTTTTCCACTCCTGAGTACACCGGTGTGGCTACCGTTGACCTGAATTCCCAGAACATCGAATTCATTAAGATCGACCATCAGCATGCTGCCGAGCCCTGCCAGGCTTTCCGCCAAAGCCAGATTTGCACCGCCATGTAAAATTCCATCGGGGCGGCAGTTTTTTTTCGACAGCTCCATGCTCCCTTCAACCGTTCCTTCGTCAATTTTGGTGATTTCGATTCCGAGGCTTCCAATCAATCCGGTTTGTGTGGCTTGATTAATTGTTTCAAGCGGTGTATTGACATTCAATAAACTATAATCCATAACCCTTTATTCAAAATAAGCCTCTAAAATAAGGTTTAGTTTCGAATAAAAACAGGCTATTTCCCGATTAAGGATACAGATCTATTTTATAATTCACCTGATCGCTTTTCCCTCAGTACATTAAAGAGAAGTGCAATTGCAATTGACTGGAAACTGAAATTTTTCGCTAACGGTAAGCTTTTTTCAGGCGAAGTCCGCTAATGGTTAAATCTTCGGGCGGATTATCATTTCCGTTAGTCAAATAGAACAGTTTCGACTCATGTTGTTGAAGGGTTATGGTGATTTGACTGAGATTTCCCAAGCCTGTGCTTTCTCCCAATTTCCATTCATAAACCCAGTTGTTGTTTTCTTCGTTGATTTCAGAAAAAGCAAACGTTTCGGTCACCGTCTGCTCTGTATCATTCAAAATGAGCAATCCCCAGGCACGGGGTGATCGGTATCGCCGAAGCACAACCTTGCATAGGTGGTCTTCTCCCCATAACGGTATAGTTGCGCTTTGTGGCCGTTCTTGCGGAATCAGGAGTCTCCACGTGTCCAGTTGTTCTTCTGTCAGTTTTGAAAACCGGTCAGAAGTACTCACCACGCCTCCCATGATGCCAATCCAGTTGGCCATACTGGTTTTTTCCGTCGCTGTCAATTGGCAATTTGCGTCGCGCAACGAAATTACATCCAGGTCGTTTTGCCAGAATACATTGTTGAAGTATTGGGTATTGTAACTTTCCTGCAGCATGTTGCCGACACTTTGTTCTGTCCATTGGCAATTGATGCTGTTGGCAACACGCATGGCATCAACATAGCCAATCATGTGCGCATATGGGGCAGTGCCGGTAATCCAAAAGCTTCCGGCACCAATTTCTTCACGGATGATGTTGAGCACATCGATGAAAATTTGAACTGAGGTTTTGGTCTTATCGTATCGGTCAATTCCAACATTGGGTTTTAGGCCCCAATCCATAAAATCGGTTTTGTAGAAGGTGAATCCCATTTTTCGGTAGGCCCGAAACACTTTTTGAATGTATCGCTGTACATCGGGGTGACTTCCATCCAAAGCGTAATGTTTTCCCTCCGGAAATTCCCACTCTAAAATGGGTTCTCCATCCAGATCACGGATCAGCCAATTTTTATGTCGTTTGAAAATTTTGCTCTCCTCACTGACCATAAACGGCGCTATCCAAACTCCGGCCCGATACTGGCGTTGAAAGATATCGCGAGCGGCAGGTTCCAATCCTTTGGGCCAGTTTTCGGTGTAGTCCAGCCAGTCGCCATGAACGCAATAGCTATCGTTAATCAGAACGGTGTCCAGCATGATCGGTGGATCTATGGTGTCCAGGGTGGTTAATAGCTCCGTCAACTTTTCATGGCTGAAATCGTGTTCAAACTCATTGAAAGAATCCCAATGATAACTAGTCTTAGTATCTTTCCGGGCTCCCATTTGCTCCGAGATGTTCCAAGCCAGATGTTGAAGTGTTTCGTAAGGTTTGTTTCCAAAAAAGATGTAAATATCAGGTAGTTTGATGAAGTCGTCTTTCAGCGGAATATTTTCGGTTACGAAGCCCGTTTCAAACAGAACCTGTTCAACATCGGGGTAACGATCGGATAATCCCCGGCGGTGAGGGCGGTTGTAAAGCGTACTTTTTTGAATAAAATCGCTGTGTTCGTACGTTCCAATGGCCAGGGTTTCATTTTCGGCCGAGATGAGCCCTGTGACCAAATAGGAGTCATAGGACCAGGCTTGCTCGCCGGGTTTATTGCCGAACTCCTCAGTCGATGGTTCTTGAAATTCATATAAGCCGGATGGACCACCAAAACCTTGTCCTTGTTTGAAGTATTGTTTTACTCCGTTGATAACGGCTTCGCCCAGCGGACAAAACCAGTAGGGAGCGCGCGACATGCCGCTGAGCTCAGCGCCGATGGAAATGGAGCCGGAGTTTATTTTCAGGTCCAGCATCACAAAGCCGCGGTCGAGCTCATAAATAATGCGCTTTCCTTTTGGCGAATCGCCCATGAAAGTGTTGCGAACAAAGATACTTTGCCCGTCAATGGTGGGGCGACAGTTTTTTAGGTGCATGCTTCCGGCAATCAAATCGAATGTGCCATCATTGTGGAGAATCCATTGGGGTTTTCCTATTTTAAACCGGTTACGATTAACCGTGCTTGTTTCCTCAAGTGCGCTTGAGAAATAGGGGAGGGTTAATAATGAGCCAATTCCAGTGCCTACCAATTTTAGAAAATTTCTTCTTTCAATGGTGTTCTTGGTCATATACGTAGTTATTGATTCGTTAGATTGGGTGTAAATTTAACAACTTTTAACAGTACTTTTGCAAATTGTATCAAAACTTCGATCTCTTGTAGATCTTTGAATATGAGGCGTTTCAATAAAAATATGTTGTATAAAATGTGTAGAAATTTCAATGGATGAACTTTTGGTCTTCATGTAAAGCGATTGTAGAGTCATTTTGTTGTGAGTTTGAAAGACTTTTTTACGAATGTAAAGAAACCATTAAGTCTTGTTGATGTTATTTAGAATGGTTTTAAATATTTAAAAGAAAAAGATAGTTTTATCCGAAAACAAATAGGCAGGAATGGTTTATTTGATATTATTAATATTCAACACCAACAATGAATAGTTTTATCTCAGGAACCGGCTTTTGCCGGTTTTTTATGCTTAATTGTTTATCGGATAAGCTGAAGTTGTTGAATCACCATCTCCTTGCGTCTCCTTGATATTTGCACCGAGTCACCATTGGACAAAATCAGTTGGCCGCCATCATTTTTCATATATGAAGTAACGTGGTGCAGATTTACTAAGTGCGTTTTATGCACCCGGATAAACTGATAATCTCTGAGCAACTCTTCGAAGTCAACTAAGGTTTTGGCGACCAGTAGGGGTTTGCGGTCTTCAAAATAAAGGTGCGTGTAATTGCTTTCGCCTTGGCAGCGGATGATGGATTTCACTTCAATAAATTCAATTCGGTCGTTGGTAGGCAGACCAATTTTTGGGTTTTGCGGGTGTCTGACATTGTAAAATAACTGTTTGATCTGGTCGTTTTCCGCTTTTTGCTGGATGCGGTCTGTGACTTTTTCAATGGCGGCGATCAATTCGTTTCGATTGATGGGTTTTAAAATGTAATCGGCAGCCGAAAACCGAATGGCTTTGATTGCAAAGTTGTCGTATGCCGTAACAAAAATGACCTCAAATGAAAAGTCCTGAAAATATTCCAGTAATTGGAAGCCATTTGCTCCGGGCATTTCAATATCCAGAAAAACAAGTTGTGGCGCCAACTTTTCGATCAGCGGAATAGCGGTATCTACCGAGCTGGCTTGTCCCATCAGCTTTATCTGTGGGCAATGTTCATGAATCAGGCCTGACAGGTTCTCGCGACCGCTTTTTTCGTCATCGACAAGGATGGCATTGATTGGTTTCATTCTTCTTCGGGTATGGTAATTTTTACTTGGGTTCCTTCTTTATTCACTTGGGTCAGATCAATTAATTTAAACGAATAATGTCCACCGTATTTTTCTTCCATCAGCTGCAGGCGTTCGATATTCAAATTTAAGCCTATTCCGTTGGAATTGGATTTCATTTCTCGCGAAGCTTCCATGCCAATTCCATTGTCTTCCATGTTAATCTGGATGGCTAGTTCTTTTTTCAAAACTTCCACCCGCAACTTTCGGTTGTCTTTTTTGTGTTGAAGACCATGCAGAATGGCATTTTCAGCGATGGGCTGCAAAATCATGGAAGGGACCATAAAATGGTTTTGGTCGACCTCGGGATCAACAAAGAGCTCAAATTCAAAATCAAAGCGCAGTTGTTCCAATTTAATATATTGACCAAGGGTTTCCAGTTCTTCAGACAGACTCACTTCTTCCTGTTGCGAATTTTTAAGCACTTTGCGGATCAGACCGGCAAAATCAGCTAAATACAAGTGAGCTTCACGACCTTGGTTTTTTTGAACCAGGTTCTGCACCGAATTCAGACTGTTAAACAGGAAGTGCGGGTTCATCTGAGCCCTGATTGCCGAAAGCTGCAATTCGCGCAGTCGCTTTTCCTGGTTTTGTTTTCTCAGTTTTGTTCGCATCCGGGCCTTAAAAATCAAAAAGGCAATCAATGCCATAAGGATGGCACCGGCCATAACCCAGATAATTGCGTAAAGGGAGGATTTGCTGAGTTCTTTTGGTTCTTTGGGAGGATACATGGCATCATGAAGATAGTTTTCTATCAGATAAATGTCGGTTTTGAACTCCAGTAGTTTGCCATAACGGTCAATGAGGATTACATGACTCATTGGATTGTAGTTGAAAAATAGGTTGTTCAGATTTTCGCCCGAACCTGTTTTTAGAAAAAGTTGAATCGCCACTGGCTCTGCACGTTTAAGATAGTTTTGCCATTGGCTGAAATCATCACCTTCATTAATAATGATAGCATTTATTTCAGGATATTTTTTCGCGAGGTCATCAAAAAAATAGCGGTTTTGTGCCCAATCTCTGGCCGGGCAGATTACACATGGTTTTTTCCCGAAGAAATCAGAGATTGAAGCGGAGTCTCCTGATGGTGTCAGAAACAGTTTTCGTGTAAAAATTTCGCCATTAAATAGTTTTTCTGCCTTTTCCAATTCTTTTGCCACCTGCTGATTTAAAGCTGAATCATTGCTTGATGTTATGATGTTTTGGGTAAATTGTTTCTGATTTTTAAACCAGTCAGGCAAATCACTTTGTTTTGTTGGCGAGGAATTGAGGTTTTGGTGCAGCCGGATGGCTTTTCCTTGTGTCAGAGCTGATCCGGCGAGAACCTGTTCAAGGAGATCATTTGCACGTTCAGGGTTGAGACGAAAAAGGTTTTGCAAGAATGGGCCGGAGTAAGAACTGTTACTATACCGGACGTAGTCATTAATAATATAGTGGATGTAAGAATCAACAGCTTGCCGCGAGAAATAGCCACTTTCCTGAAAATATCTGCAAACTTCAAACTGATCGGCAAAAAGTTTAAGCTGAGCATAAGCTGCATCGGTCTTCGGGTTTAATTCCCGATCGCCAGTCATCTTTGAAAAATTAAGGATCGTGCATGCGAGATCAAGCTTGTGCATCATCATTTCGTTGAGGAAGTATTCTTTGAATTTCAGGCTTAAATCGGGTGCTTTTAGCTTTTCATCCCACGGATCCGATTTGATATATTTGGTAAAATCTTCCAACGCTTTTAGTCCACTGACACTGTCTGCGTTTGACAGAATTGGTCCCTGGACTCTCCAAAAAAAGTTATTTATGCGGAGCGCAGACGGGGTCTTATGGTTGCTGAAAATACTATTTTCAGCAACCATGTCTCCTTTGTGAATAACAGTACGTTCCACCTTCTTTCCTTTCAGATCAAAATCAATTGAATTACCGGGTTCAGCATAAATTATTATTGTTGGGGAGCTCCAGATCATTCTTTCATCTTCCGCATTGGTCATGAAAACAAATCCTTCTTTTTCAAAAGGAATCCGGATTGAAAAGTGGTTTGTGCTATCCAGTGTTGCTCTGTAAATTTCCCGATCGGTCAGTGCAGGAGCTTTCAAAACCTGAAATTGAACACGTTTGCTTTTGGGATATTCGATATGTCCGCGAACAATAATTTCATCGTTAAATGAGAGTGAATTCTTGATAAGAAGATAGGTTTTGACTTCTGATCTCTCCCCTTTCTTCTGTTTTTTGCCAGGCGTGACCGTCTTTTCTGTCGATTCCAATATCAATCCATTCTCTTCATCAATTACGATATCAGCGGTGTATTCTGTTTGATCGTCTTTCGAGAAAGTATGCTTCGAGAGTTTAACCCGGTGGTTTTTCCGGGAAACGATATAGTCTGATGTGTTAAGTTTCAGGGAATCTTTAGTTTGGTATGTGGCATTGTTAAAACGCAGCAAATAATCTTTTACCAAATTCTTTATGTTTTCAAGGCTCTGGTTAGTATTCTGCCTTAGCCCTTGTTCTGAAATTTCCCTGTTTTGGATCGATTTTAGGATTTCATTCACTAGTTCTTCACTATTCAGCAATACCAGATCATTCTTTTCGAGGTTAATTTCCATTTTTATTTTGAAGCGGTCAAATTTGTCGCTGAAATGAGGCAGAACTAATTTTAATTGATTTGCACTGTCATTTGATGGTGGATATTTAGAGTCGAAATGTTTTTCGGGAGCATTTTTGAAGTAGCTGGTGTAAATGACCCGATTCTGCCAAAGTTCAATAGTAAATTTATTGGCATTCAGTTTTTCTGTCACGACAAACTCAAAATCCGTTTGCAGATCATATTCGTAATTATTGTCGTTGGACCATAATTGCCGATCTCTTTCCCAGTTATATAGGTATTTGAACTGAACTGTCTGTCCTTCCTCCAATTTTAACTGTAGTTTTTCAGCCGACTGACTGTTTTCGATACTCAATAAGACAGTCAGGATCAATAAAAAAAAGCTTGCCGTTTTCATTGTGGTTTTTGTTTTGTTTCTCCAAAGATTGAGAAAACGACTAAAGATACAAATACCAACTTATTTTACGGTATGAATGATTGATTAAGCGGTCTTCATTGAGCTGCATGCTGAGGAGATTGCTAGAGATAGATCATTCATGGATGAATATTGTAACAGGTTGTTGTATTATTTGGCAGTGAAAATTCTTTCTTTCATATGCCTGCCTGGTCAGATCTTATTTCTTTATCGGACAGAACTTCTTCGTTTGACTGTTCTGTCCTTTTGCCCCGTATTTGTTAAATAATATTAAACTGGCAGGAGGATTATGATCCTTTCATCTAAATGTCATAAATTAGTTCAAAATTGAATTTTCATAAATCATCATCATCCTTTAAAACATATTTAATGAAACGAATTTTACTACTGGCCTTTTCCCTGCTGGTCACAGGCGTTTTAACTTTCGCCCAAACAATTGTTGAAAATCCCAGAATAGGGATGAGCACTGCCTCCAATTTACAGCTTCAGAAAATTGAGTTGCTTGACAATGCTACCACGTTGTGGTTTCATGTTAACTACACCCCCGGTCATTGGATCAGTATTCCGAAAATGACCTACATTCAGCCGGTTGGTTCGAAAGAGAAACTGTTTATTGTTTCAGCCGATGGCATTTCGATCGATGAGCAGTTCACCATGCCGGAATCAGGCGAAGTGAGCTATAAACTGGTGTTTCCTAAAGTTGATGGGGCTGTAGCCAAACTCGATTATGGTGAAGGAAACGAAGGCGGTAGCTGGTTTATTTATGACATCCAGCTAAAGCCCGAATTATTCCTATCGGTACTTCCCGAAAAGTTGAACGGGAACTGGTTTCGGCGCGACAATGCACAATGGGAGGTCAGCTTGTTTGATTCGGTCGCTATTTATAACAGTCAGGTGTGGAAGTATGATTCCTATTCTGAAAAGGACGGGATCGCTAAAATTGAACTGAAAAGTGATGCAAAGAAACTGGATGTTTATGCCCAGATCATTAACGACTCGACTTGCATGATCGGTGAATCGCCTTCTGCAATGGCTGCTTACTCAAACCAGCCGGATGAATCAGCGATTCCGGCTGATGAGAAGTTGTTTGAATCATCAGTCTTTAAAGTGGATACGGTCACTTATCGTGGTTATATCCGGAATTTTAGCCCAAGATATTTGCAGCGCACAGGAATGGTGTATGTGAATGATGCGATTGTGGGTGAACAGATTTCCCACTTGATCAAGATTGCTGATGACGGTAGTTTCGAGGCGAAATTTCCGAATTGCAACTTGCAGAATGTCCTTGTTCGCTTGCCATTTTTTTATGGCACAGTTTTTCTTGAGCCTGGCAAAACAACTTTTCAGCTTTTTGACAACAGCAGCCAGGCAAATCCGGTGTTGTTTATGGGTGATTGCGCCCGAATAAATGCTGATTTGTTGCAACTGAAGGATATTCGGAGTTTTAATTATCAGGAAATGCAGGAAAAAATACTGGATTTTTCACCTGAACAATACAAAGCCTGGTGCCAGGAACTGAAACAGCGGGATTACGATGAGTTGGCAAACTACGGGCAGAAATACCCGCTGAGTGCCAAAGCAAAACAGGTGAAAAGTCTGGAATTTGACTACCGGAATGCGCAGAGGATGATGAGCTATAATATGGATGTGATTTCAGCCTGGAGACAAAAAAACAACATTCCGAGGGACCAGCGAGAAATTGATTTTCAGCCCGAAAAGGCTGATAGTAGCTACTATGACTTTTTAACGAATGATTTTGCAAATAATCCATTGGCTGTTATGACCGGGGAGTACTATTTTTTCATCAACCGGTTGATGTACCTGGATATTCTAAGGGACGACGTATCAAACAGGGGGTTTACAACCAATGATATTATAGACGAATTGAGGAAGACGGGCTATCAGTTAAAACCTGAAGAAGAGGAAATGGCTGCCCGGATCAAGGAAATCGATTCACCCGAATTTACAAAGCTTCAAGAAGAGTTTCAAGAAAAATATGGTGAGCAGGCTCAAAATTTTCAGGAAAATTATGGAGACACGCTGCAAAAATTTTATCAGGAAAATCGTGGCAAAGTCATTACGCCTGAGATGATGGAGGAATATTTAACCGAAAAACATGTTGAGCTAACCGAGGAGGATCAGGTATATCTCTCAGCGTTGAAAGCATACAACAACCAACCTTTGGTTCGGAAAGTAAGCTTGATTCAAACAGAAATTGGGGAGATGACGAGCAAATTTCATGCTGAGCACAGATCTTTTGTGAATGGCATATTTGCAAAAAGAAGGATAGAAGCAAGACGTGAAAAGATTCAAAGTGTCATAGGGATTCAGCCGGGATTGGCGACCGATATTATGCTTTCGCAGGAATATTGTCGCCCGATAGTTTCAGAAATGACACCCGTTTCGGATGAAGAAATAGAAGATATGCAAGCACAAATCAGCACGCCGTTTATTGCCAGTTATATTGGGTTGATGAATGATGCTACGAAGGCAAAAATTGAGGAGAACAAGAAGCTGTCGGTGGCGCAAATTAATGAAGTTCCTGAAAATGAAGGCAACAATGTTTTTGAGTCCATCATGAAGAAGTACCAAGGGAAAGTGGTTTATGTTGATTTTTGGGCAACCTGGTGTGGTCCCTGTCGGTCGGGTATTGAAAGAATTAAGCCGTTGAAAGAGGAGCTTAAAGATGAAAATGTGGCTTTTGTTTACATCACCAATCCAAGCTCACCAAAAGGAACATACGACAATATGATTCCGAGTATCAGTGGCGAACATTACCGGGTGTCGGACGATGAATGGAATATTTTGAGCGACAAATTCAAAATCTCTGGGATTCCGCATTATACATTGGTAAGTAAAAACGGAAATGTGATCAATCCGCATTTACCTCACCTCCAGAATTCGGAATTGAAGGCGATGCTGATGAAGCATGTCAACGAATAGTTACTTCAAAAACCGGCGAAAGCCGGTTTTTTTATGCCCTATTGTTTACCGGATAAGTTGCAGTTGCCGGATCACCATTTCCTTGCGTCGTCTCGATATTTGTACCGAGTCACCGTTCGACAAAATCAGTTGGCCGCCATCATTTTTAATATACGAAGCTACCTGGTTCAACTCGGTGTTGAGCAAGGGTAAGAAAACAAAAGCGCCCCCGGCTTTATTCCGGAGACGCTTGATTTATTAGTTGTTCGGCTGGTATTTTGCTGATTACAACTCTTTCACGCGAATGTTACGAAACTTCAGGTCTGATCCGTGCCCCAGGAAGCAGATCCGGCCAATATTTCGTTTCAGTCCGGGATGATCCTTTTTATCGGCTGTTCCATTTTTACTGGCTTCTTTCATATTTCCTTCAAGGATCACTTCACCATTCAGCGTAATTTTAATGTCATTGTCATTAACAATCACTTCCTGTGAGTTCCATTCACCAACCGGTTTCAGGAAGCCACGCTTGGCTGCAATAATTCCGTAAACCGAACCGTGATATTGGTAGGGTTTCAGGTTGGCATAAATGGGGGCGGTATTATCCAATATTTGTAATTCCTTACCTACATAGGCTACATCACCTTCCAGCGGAGCGTGGATTCCAAGTCCGTTGTTGGCGCCCGGAGTCAGTTGGAATTCAAATCGGAAGATGAAGTTCGAATAGTCTTTTTCGGTGTAGAGGTTTCCGTGGCCTCCTTCGGCTGGACGAACAACCAGCAGGCCGTCTTCGGCCAAATAGTCGGTTTTATTTCCTACCCAGTTGTCCAGATTTTTGCCGTTGAACAGTGATACAAATCCTTCGGCTTTTTCGCCCACGCTCAGGCTTGGAACTTCAACATTCAATTCGCGGACATAGAGGTTGCGGAAGGCCAGATCGTTGCCGTGAGCTTGCAGCTCGATGGGGCCTTCGCTAAAAATTGGAAGACTGCGATCCCAGTAGTTTTCCATCGTGACGTTGTCAACCACCAAAACACCATTCAGGTAAACGGTTACTTTTTCTCCCACCATTTTGATGCGGAAGGTGTTCCAGTCTCCAATGGGGTTATCGGCCACCACCAGCGGTTTACTTTCATGTTTCTGATTGTTGTACAAACCACCTGAGCCTACCTGGGCACCAACATCTACGCGCGAAGTGTCCCAAATTTGAACTTGTGGCGTTCCGCGGAGATAAATTCCGGAGTCGCCTTCCTTCGTGATTCTCCAGTCAACCAGCATTTCAAAATCGCCGTAGTTTTTGATGGTGCACAGGTTGTCTCCTTTGCCGTCAAACACAATGGTTCCGTTCTGTACCGACCAGTTTTCGTGCATTTTCGTGTTCGCTTTCGTTTGCGCTGTAGCCAGTTCCTTGTCCGACATTTTTGCCCGGGCAATTGGGTTTTGTACTAAGCCTTGCCAGCCCGTCAGATCTTTTTCGCTAAAAATGGAAGCGTAGCCCGTTTCCTGCGGCATTTTGTCCAAATACTCCTGAATATCGATTTTAAAATACTGGCTGTCGGCTCCCGAAATTTTCGCTTTTACTTTCTGCAGGGTTTCGCGGACAAAAGTCCCGGTCAATCCATTTTGCTCGCCAGGTGTTGGCAGCGCAATTTTCATAGCCGCTTGGGCAGCTATACCGCTTAAGGCATCCTGGTCGAGGTGCTTGGCAACAAATACCAGCGAAAGGAAGGTTTTCACGTTTCCGGCTGTGTGAATGACTTGTTGCTTTTCGCTGTCGGTGGTGGTTTCACTCATGATCTTATCGAGCCAAAGCAGTTTTTGATCTGTCGGGATATCGGCTTGTTGTGTCAACTTCAGATAGGCCGCCAGGGCCTTTTGTTTGAAATCTGATTTCGTTTGATCACCAAAAACTTCAAATAAAGCGGGCAGGGCCGATGCGTCAGCCCAATTGGTCAACGCGTTAAAAGCGGCTTGTTGCTCCGATGTATTCCCATCGTTCAGCAGTGAAACCACATTTTTTAAGGCATCTTGATCGTTGAGGTATGGAAGAATGGGGATCAGTTTTTCAGTCTGAGTTCCTTTTTTCATTTCTTTCAAAACCAAGCTAGCTGCCGGAGCATCTGCCTGGCGGTATAATTCGATGAGTGCTTGCTGAACGGCTTGAATTTCGTTGGCTGATGAACACTGTTGCAAGAGTTTCAACAGGGTGGTGGTGTTTTCAGCTTGGGCCACGCGCGAAAGTGCTTGGTAAGCTGCCTGGCTGACCTGATCGTCGGTGCTTGAGCAAAGCGCTTCAATCTGGCTAAAGTACGCATGAGCGCGTCGTGCAGCCAGAATATCGATCAGAACTACTTGAGCCTCGGGTTCGGCTTCATTCAGGTGTGCAGCTACTTGGTCACAAGCGTCTTGCGACGTTGTGGTCAGCAGTGCTTGTTTAATCACCGCCAAGTCGGCTTCGTTGGTGGCTTCTTTGAGTTGGTCGAGTAAGTGGGGAATGGCTTTTTCCTGTTGATTGATGGCCAAAGCGCTTATGGCTTCCTGACGGACCGCCTGATTGGAGGAGCCCAGTGCAGGCTGAATAACCTGAGTGTACACGGCGGCTTCGGGGCGGTGTGCCAAAAGATAAAGCAATTCGACCTGTTGTTCTGCCGAATATTTGGGAAATTGTTTTACCCACTGGTTGACTTCTTTTTCATTCAGACCACTTTCGGCCAAACGAAGTACAGCCATGCGGTAGCTTTTATCAGCATGTTCAAATTCGTCAGCCAAGAGTTTTGATGCGTCTTCACCTTGGTTTGTCCGCAAAATTTTCAGTGCCGCTGAGCGGTAATGTAGTTGGTCGGGACTGGTGAATTTCTTGAGCGCTGTTGCAGCCAGTTTGTTGCTCAGCGTGGTGTTTCCGTTTTCTCCAAGATTTTTAGCATAGTTTAGGTACGAAATCATGGTTTCAGTTTCATCTGCCTCAAACGATACTCTTTTGGCTGCTGCAATAAATATTTTGGCCGATGCCTCGCCTCCGATGCGTGCTAAAGCAGTATAGGCTTGTTTAAGGGTTTCTCCGCTGGCTGATTCGGTCAGTGACAGCAGATACGACTCTGCAGGTTGGTAGTTCAATACGCCCAAGGCTTTGATCAACTCAATCTGTGGCTTGTCGCTATTGGTTTTTGCAGCCCGGAGGATCGATTCTGCTGCCTCGTTGGTGCCAATGCTGGTTAGCGTCGCGATTGCAGGAGTAGCCAGGGCTTCGTCATCCAGATAGTTGGCTGCTGCCTGAACGGTGGATGCTTGTCCGCAATAAGCCAGTTGCCGTAGGAAGAAGGCTTTTACTTCGCTGTCCGAAGCATTGTCAAGCGCCTGGATCAGGCTTTCCTCAATCAGCGCCTTTTCGGCAGAACCCGGCCATTTAGCCAGACTGGTGACGGCATAACGAGCCTGGGTATCGTCACCTGTTCCGGGAGGTATAATCAGATCGCAAAAGTCGGCGATTCCTTCGGTTCCCAGATCAATGATTTGTTGACTTAATTGGTGTGTTTCCTGGCTGTTTTCTGCCGGGAAGCGCGCCAGAATGTCCGCGACTTTGGTTTCCAGCGTCCGCCTGTCCTGTGCAAAAGCAGGAATAAGCAGCAGGCTGATCAGGAGGGTTGTCAGTATATTTTTAAAGTGATTCATTTCCTTTTGATATTTCGTTTAAAAAACTAAGCTATTTTTATTGATTTGACTTTGGAATGATTTGGCTGCCCACTCAAATCTGCCACTCGCCACGCATGGGTTGGTTGATCAACCGGTTGGCCTCATCATCATTAATGAACACCTGGTTGACCGGATCAAATTCGAGGGTTCGGCCTAAACGAAGCGCTACGACACCCATGTTGACAATGGTGGCTGAACGATGCCCGTTTTCTTCATTTAGAGCGAATTTCTCGCGGGTACGTACCGATTCGCTGAAAGTGGTGATCTGAGGTTCCGGATCGGGCATGGTGTCAATCAGTGATTGCAAGTTTGGAATATCGGATTTGAATCCATTGTAGATCTTTCCATTGGGACCTTCAATGTAGGCCGCATTCTGATCTTTGTTTTCACCATCCAAAATGATTTGGCAACCATCGTCGTAGGTATAGGTTATTTTCCGCCAGGTTCCAATGGCATCGTCGTGTTGCTGCGGAGCGTCCACTTCTACTTTAACCGGACTGGTATTATCTTTTCCAAGGAAGTATTGTACAGGATCAATGTAGTGCTGACCCATATCACCTAGTCCACCACCGTCATAGTCCCAGTATCCGCGGAACGTTTGATGCACCCGGTGTGCGTTGTACGGTTTTTTAGGGGCAGGTCCCAACCATAGTTCGTAATCCAATTCATCAGGAACTGGTTGTGGGGTCAGGTTCGTTTTTCCTACCCAGTAGAATTTCCAGTTGAAGCCGGTCACCCCGCTGATGGTGACCTTCAGTGGCCAGCCCAGAACACCACTTTCCACGGCTTTTTTTAGTGGTTTGACGGGCGTTCCGAGTCCGTAGAAATTATCTTTAAAACGGAACCAGGTGTTCAGTCGGAACATTTTTCCGGTGGCGTTGATGGCTTCCACCACCCGTTTCCCTTCGCCAATGGTTCGGGTCATGGGCTTTTCGCACCAAACATCTTTACCAGCTTGTGCCGCCATGACCGACATGATGCCGTGCCAATGGGGCGGGGTGGCAATGTGTACGATATCAATATCGGGACGCTGAAGCACTTCACGAAAATCGTGGTAGCCCTGAACTTCAGAGTTGACCATATTCAGTGTGTCTTTCAGGTGATTTTTATCGACATCACATACGGCTAATAATCGGGTGCCTTCGTAGTTGATGTGTCCTTTTCCCATTCCACCAACCCCAATAATGGCTTTGGTGAGTTGATCACTTGGAGCGAGAAATCCGTTTCCGCCCATAACATGCCTCGGAATAATTGTTACCCCGGCAGCCGCAATCAGTGATTTTTTTAGGAAATCGCGGCGTGGATTCATTTTTTTATTCATCGTATTATTTGGATTTAGGAGTGCTCAATTTAATCAATTGTTTAGACAAAGAAAGAATCCGGGGGATAATAGTAGGGGTAACAAATGGGGTAACGCGCTAAAAAATATAGAATAAAAGTTATTGGGTCTGAATTTTACTCACCAAGCTCGTTTCTTTAACTCATAAATGCCTGATCCACTCTCGTCTTCCCATGAAAAGCTACCATCTATGCGACAAGTATGGAGGGGTACATTGCAAGTAAAAATATCTCTGGTAAACCGGAAAAAACCAAGAACCCGATGGGTTCAATATGAATGGCCCTTCCGATTTTATCGGAACAGGCAGGGTGGAGTGAAACGGAACCCGGGGTTGGATGGTGCGTAGATGGGCAAGGCGCAATCATCCGGTATTTGGATGGTCTCAGCCAGCATGCGCCGCATCGCAAAACATTTGTTTATTCTCAATACTTCTTTGTCCTCATGCCGGACGGGCACATCCTTTTTCATTGATAAAAAGGATGCAAAAATCTAGTCAAAGTGACCCTTCTCCCCGCGTCAGGATTTTTTCTTTCCGGCACACAACCCGGGATACCCGCCAAAAATCCTTCCCGCCTACGCCGGCCCGGGCGACTTTGACGGCCTGCGCTGCTTTCGCCTAATGGCGAAGTGGGGGACTTAAAGATCGAAACTTTTCCGCGGGGTGCTATCGGCTGGTTCTTTGAAAAAAGTTCAGACCAAGTGAGGGATAAAACTCTTAGCGTTGTGTATAAAGTAGCTTTTTTAAGGGAAGGTGTTCCGATGTCCATCGGAACGGAAGGGTCATGAAATTACCAAGCCATTCCGAAATCTAATGATCCCCCGTCAGGCTTTTAAAGTTGACCGGATAGCTTTCCTGGTACATTTCCCGGTACACTTTTGCAAAATGGTCGTAAACCGTGTGGGCCAGGCTCAGTTTGCCTTGCCGGGTGAGCAATTGTAGTTTTTTACAGAGGGCTGGTTCATTCAGCGGGTCGTGCAGGCTGACCACTTCGGCAAGCTTGAAAAGCTGCTGCGCATGTTGAGTCTCATCCAGTTTTTCAAAAAGAATCATACCCATTTCAATGATCCGGTCGCTCATTTTGCTGATGTAAGGATCGAGCCACGATTCGGAAATGTCAGGGAAAAGCGTTCCGCGGCTGAGCATGTCAAGCAAAGGGGGGAGGACTTCGTTCGTGGTTTGACTGTCCGGCTGTTTTTCAATCAGCTTGAGTTTACGGGTCACATCGCAGTATTCGGAGTAGCAACTGTCGCTTAGTTCGATCCGCCACAACTTGTCGCTAAAAACCAGGTTGATGCCGGGGCAGGAGGCGAGCGCTGCTTTTAGGTTTTGAATACTGGTTCCCCGCGTATTCTTGGCCTTTTGCGTGCTCATGCCGGGCCATAAGATACCGCTAAGCTCATTCGTGGAAATCCCGTGATGTCCATTGATACTGTTCATAAAAACCAAGACAAACAGCTGTTTTATTTTGGGCGAAAACTTCTGGCTGACATCCACCCCCTCGGGATTGACGACTTTCAGTCTGCCAAAACAGCCTATTTTTTCCTGATACGGCTCTGGCTTAACGAGCTTTTTATTTGGCTTGGTTTGCTTTTGAACGGCTCCTGATTTTCTTTTTTTGGAATACAGGTAGGCCAAAATCAGTAGCAGAACAGCGAGCAAAAGCAAGCCCCAAAGCGCTGTCCCTCGGCTTTGCGGCTGGTTAATGGATTGCTGAAATTGCAGCCGGATTTCCTCATCATTCAGCTCTCGGTTCCAAATTTTGATGTCGCCCATGTGTCCCACAAAAAACTCTTCCCACAGATTGCTGCCGATGAGCAAGGTGTAGTCCGATTCGCTATAAGGCGTGATAAGATCGATTTGGTCGGTGAGTTCGCCGTTTAGGTAAAAGCGAATCTGGTTTTCATAGGCCGAATGAACCAACGAAATAAAGGTCCATTCGTTGATCGGCACCTTGGACGAAACCGATCGGTAATCTTTGATTCCCTGCATGGTGTAAGTGAGTTCGCCGTTGTGCAGTTTCAACACAAAGTCGCGGCCCTTGCCCAAGATGCTGTTGTTCGCATCAGTCTGGCTTGGTTTTATCCAGGCGGTGACGCTGAAGTTCGGTTGAAGGCTTTCCTTGCTCTGGATGCCGGCATCGAGGTAAGCCCGTCCCGGAAACCAGGCACAGGAACCACGCAGGGGATCGGTGGTCAGCTCAACGTTGTTGTTGATCATTTCCTGTTCGTTGTTTCTTCGGGTGTTGAGCGCCTTCTTGTCGAACACAAAATGGTCGGTCAATCCAAAATCGGGGTTCAGGCTAACGGCTTTGAATTCCTTTAAATAGCCCCTGTTGGCAGGCGAGTCGTGCATAATATCGGGCGAAAAACGATAACCTGCTTTATAAGGAATGAAAGGTTCGGGGTTTCCGGTGAGCAGCGGAAAGCAAAAGTAGCCGTTGTTGGTTCGCCGGGGATAGGATTTCCACGATACCTGCGACAGCAATTCGTTGTTCGACAAAGTGATGCCATAGAACTTATCACTCGCGTTGAGTTGCGCAACCAAACTGGCCGATTCCTGAAGCGTGGATTCGTTTGCCGGAATAAAATTGGGCAGTTTTCCGCACTGGCTCCAGAGTGTCAGGTACAGATCGGTGTTGGTTGGGGTGGGGGGCGTGTTCACCCAAAGCAGCTCTTTGTTGCTGAATAAATTTTTGCTGAACAGGCTGTCGACCGATCGTTGTTCGAGCTTGATCTGGTCGAATTCATCGGGGGTGATCAGCACCAGCTTGTTGTTTTCAAGCGACAGGTGATCTTGATTTGGCTTGCTGATGACCGGAATGAGGTTCTGCCGCCCGGTGAGCAGGTCGAGCATGGTGTTTTGGCCCGACTGCTCCAACTCTTCGGCAAAGAAAGCAAACGGGATGTTCGCTTTTTGGAGGCCATCAGCCGCTGATACGCTAAGTTCATTCAGGTGAATCAGTAAGTGTGTCTTCAGCCGAATCGTGGTTCGCAGACTGTCCGGTAACTCATTGTACCACAATGGTTTTGCCTGAACCAATCCGCCGGTCAGGATTAGCCAAACAAACAAAATCAGAGCATATGGACGGGCGTTTGTATTCAAAAAAATATCGGATTGATTGGTCGTTCCTGCAAATCTATAAAAAGCTGACTGATGTTTCCGTGCAAAATGAGGAAAACCGCTTCGGAATGAAAAAAAGTGGGCATTTCCTGCACCCACTCTGCCCCGCGCTACGTGTACGACCCGTTATGCATCACTCCGAAGGAGTAAAATGTTCATCACCCCGTGCAAAGCTCGGGGGGTAGCAGACAATTAAGAACGAGCAATCCCGCAGTGGGTTGAATTTATTTGCAGTAAGTCCTTCGGAGATTTCAACCCACTTCGGGGTTGGGCCGGTGTTCGGACCTTCATCACCCCCAAATTCATTGGGGGTGATGAATATTGAACCCTTGCGGGTTCTGTTTTTATCCGGCTTTCGGAGAGGAAATTTTATTCAGCCTGCGTAGTCTTGGCAAACCCCGATGAGCGGGATATACTTTCTGTTCTTTAAATGCCCCGGATTCTATAAATCTTGAATTTCACGCTTCAAGGCACGTTTTACCAACTGGTTCAACGTAATCCCTTTTGCCGTTGCGGTTTGTACCGCTTGTTTATGCAGTTCCTGGCTGACTCTGACATTAAAACTGCCTTTATATGATTTTTCAACCGGCTTTCCTTCACGTTGACAATCTTCGATATGAAGGCTTACCATTTCTTTAAATGCGTTTTCGAGTTCATCAACCGATGTGCCCTCAAAAGTAACCAGGTCGTTTATTCCTTCAATTTTACCAAAGAAAAGACGGTCATCAGCACTATAATTTACCGAGCCGATAAAGCCTTTGTAGGTTAAAACATTTTTCATAATGCCTCCATGTTTTTTAATTCTTGTTCAATCAAATCAAGCTGATAACGTTTTAGGATATTCCCCGGATGAGGTTTATGCAGTTTTATTTTTTTGGTTGGTTATAATCTGGCAATCAGCTTTTCGGTTTTGCTCATGATGCAAAAATATAAAAAGTGCAACTAAAGAACAGTTGCCTGTGCTCAAATCTTTCCAAATTGCTACTGCCTGATGCAATAAATATCCGAGACAGCCTATGCTAGCCGTGGTAACCTCCAAGAAGCAGGTTTTTCTGGGTGTTCAACCCACTTCGATAAGGCTGGTGTTCGTACCTTTTTAACCCCCAAATTCTTTGGGGGTGATGAATATTGAACCCTGCGGGTTCCTGGTTTCCATTAGCGAATCTGGCTCCTTCGGCTTTCCTGCACCCACCAACCGCAGCTCAGCCGTAAACTCCAACCCGCTGGTCCTTTCCAATCTTCATCGGAACAGGTAGTTTCCGTTGTACTCAAAGAAGGGGCAGACTTTGGTGTATTGTCGTTACAAACAGCTAGCCCCGATGCAATCGGGGACAGCCAGCTAACCCCTCGTCACTGCTTCGCTAAGACGAGGTAGCGAGTAGCGAGGGTTTATTTTACTTTCTTCCCTTTTCTGCCTTTTCAATTATGTCGTCCTTCTTTTTTACAGTAAAAGTGACATCAATATCCTTGTAATAAACAATCCAGTATTCATTATTTGTTCCTGTCAATGTTTCCGGACTTGCTTTGGAGTGTTTTTGAACTAAATCAAACACATTTTTTCCAATGAATCCATTTAGATGCAGAGGAGTTGGTTCTTGAAATTTAGTTTGAGGAATCTCCAACATTGAAATCCCCGCGTAGCCGTTACCAGCGGACTGTTTGATTAGTTTATTATTATAATAAGTTCTTACTTCAACTGTGTCTGCAACAACGCCTTCTTTGAATTTTATACTCTCTAAAGTAAATTCTATCGGTTTGCCATTTTCTAATTTAGTAGCAAACAATCCGATAATGTCAGTTGGTTCGGCAGTTAATTCTTTGCACCAAACTCCTTGAACATTTTCCTTATTTTCCTCTTTACCATCATCCTTCATTAAGGAATATTTGACTTCACAATTCTCGCACTTCACTTCTAATCTCAGAGTTTTTTCTTTGTCAGAATCAGAACAAAATGGTTTAATTGGTTTTTCTTGGACTTCTGTTGATTTAGATTCATTTGATTCCGATTTCTTATCATTACTGCACGAGAATAAAAAGGCAGAAATAAGCACTGAAAAATAAATTGTTGTTTTCTTCATGGTTCTATTTTTTAATTGGCCATAACATCTGTACATCCACAATCCCGTGGATATTTCGGCCTTATCTTGGCGTGTTTTGTTTTCTCTCCAACCATTTCCCCCCCCCCCCCCAAAAAAAAAAGAGCCCGACTCGAAGCCTGGCCCTCCTTGCTCTTGAGTTATCGAGAGACTTTGATGATTATCGGTCTACAACCACCCGGGCGGCCAGGTAGCCGTTGTAAAAGTTGGGGTCGCGGCGTTTAAAGATTTTCATCACCTTGTCGAGCTTGGTGGTTAAAATGTCGTGGGCTTCGCTGAATAGCTCGGCCAGGTTTTTGGTGGCCTGTGTCGATGCAATTTTATAGGCCCGTGGTTCGCCGTTCACTTCCAGAAAACGATCCAGGTCGGCTTTCAGGTCTTCAATTTGCTCTTCGGTGATGCCATACTCTGCCACAAGTACTTCCTTGTGTGTTTCTACTTCGGCAATCACTTCCTTAATTTTAGGGATAAAATCGTTATTGCGCATCTCATTCAGGTCCGAATACGAAGCGGCCATTTTGCTTTCCAGTTCCGCGTTTCCGGTAACCACGGCGAAGGCTTCAGCCGCGTCGTTCAGTACGTCGGCCTTCAGTGCAATCGTTTTTTTCAACTGTTGTTTACTTTCGCCAACAAAAACCTGTGCGGCCAGTTGCGATTCCTGCGATTGTTCAATCGCCAGATTTACGGTACTCAATTCGGTTTTAAAAACGACAATTTTGGGGATGGAGCTCCATTTCTCGGGCTGGCCATCCAGAAAAGCGATGACTGCGTCATGCATTTCCTTGCGGTTGTTTTGGTTTTTATTCATAAGTACAATAATCTTTATTAATTAGTCATGCTAGTTACGAATTATTTTTTAAAATCCAATCAATCGTTCACCTGTTTTTGTGAATAGTCATGTTTTTTTTGTTCCTGTTCGATCTGCCTATCAGCCTCTTTTGAATAAAAACACACAGGCATGAAGTTGGAATTTGACACGCTGAATTCCATGCATTATCTGCTGCAATGTTTTCTATTTCGGCGCAGTTTGGGGAATGTTATGATGCTTCAGACTGAAAATTCCGACGCATCAAGCAGTTGTTCGGATGCATGGAGCAGACATTCGGATGCATCGAGTGCACATTCGGATGCATCGAGTGCATATTTGGATGCGTGGAGCGCATATTCGGATGCATGAAACGCAAATTTGGATGCATGGAACGCATATTCGGATGCATAAAGCGGAAATTCGAATGCATAGAGTGCACATTCGAATGCATAAAGCGGAAATTAGGAAATGTTGAGCAGTTATTTGTTGCTTTTAGTTTCCAGCCAGGGTGCCGGCGGTTTTTTCCACTTCCATGAAAACGCGTAGCAGGTTGCCGCCCCAGATTTTTTTGATGTCTCGTTTAGAATAGCCGCGCTTCAGCAATTCGTAGGTAATGTTGGGGAATTCGCTCACATCGGCGCAATCGGCCAGTCCGCCGCCGCCGTCGAAATCACTGCCAATGCCCACATAATCAACACCAACCAAATTCACCACATGATCGATGTGGTCAACCAAATCGCTGACAGTCGGTAGTTTTTTCGGATAATTTTTCTTCATATCCTGCCATTCCTGGCTGAAAGTTGCTTTTTCGGAGTCGTTCATTTGATTGTATTCCGTTCGGTAAATGGTCATCAGGCGGCTTTCAACGGCGTAACGCTGGGTGGTGGTGTCGGGCTTCTTGATGTAATCGTCGAGCAAACAGATTTGAATGACCCCATCGTTTTCGGCCAGCTTTTGAATCATCTCATCGCTCATGTTGCGGTCGTGCCGGCACACGGCGCGTACACTGCTGTGCGAAGCGATGACCGGTGCCTGGCTCATGTTCATCACATCAAAAAAGGCCTGGTCCGAAATGTGCGACACATCGACCATCATGCCCAGGCGGTTCATTTCGTGGATGACCATCCGCCCAAAATCACTGACGCCGTTGTGCTCGGGTTTGGCCAAGTCACTTGACGAATCGCATAGATCATTGTGAAAGGAATGCGAAAGCGTGATGTAGCGAACGCCGCGCTTGTAAAATTCCTCGACCCGCTCGAGGTTTTTAGCCAAGGGAAAACCATTTTCCATGCCTATATAAATTGCCCGCTTGCCAGCGCTTTCAATTGTTGCAGCCTGACCGGCAGTCAGCGTCAGGCTCGCTGTTGCCTGATGTTTGATGACTGCCGAATGAATGGAATCCAGCATCTGGTGCGCCAACTGATAGGCTGAGATATAGTTTTCATCCGTCCGTGGCTTCTGGCCAACCCACACGGCAAAGAACATCGCATCGAGCCCGCCGGCTTTCATGCGCGGCAAATCTACACGGCTGTCGGGGCTTTGGTGTTCGTCGCCAATATCGAAACCGCTTTTAATCATTTCCATCGGGGTGTCGCAATGGGTGTCGATGGTGAGGGCGCGCTCGTGAATGCGCAAAGCCTTTTTCCAAAGTCGTGAGTCTTTCTCTTCTGCTTGGGCAAACAGGATTCCCAAGCTCAGCAGGAATAGTAAAATCAATTGTTTCATTCGGTTTATCGTTTTAGCTCATCATTCCATCCGGATGTTGAAGCCAGTTGTCTTTTCGTTGAAACCGGACCGGATCGCCGGTTATTTCTTTGGAAAAGGCTTTTAAATCCTGTCCGGAGAAGTTGCCGGAAGTCATGATCAACAGGTTTTTGTCGCTCCAGTTTTTTGCCCGGAGTTGTTCAAATAATTCTTCCGGGTCGGTAAAGACCTGCAGCCCGTTGCTGTCAAAAGCCGCAGCCACTTCCGCTTCAGTTATTGGGGCCAGGCGTTTGTGCGCAATGGTTTTCGGGTTGAAGAAAACGAAGGCTTCGTCGGCTTCGTCCATGCAGTTTTTGTATTGGGGCAGAAAATCTTTTTTCAATGAACTGTAGGTGTGCAGTTCCATCACCGCGACCAGTTTGCGATTGCTGAATTGCTTTTTCACCGCGGCTGTGGTGGCTTTCAGCTTCGATGGCGAATGGGCGAAATCGTAGAAAACCGTGCAGTTTTTATTTTCGGAAAGTACTTCGAGACGGCGGTCGGCTCCTTTAAACGAAATCATGGCGCGGTAAAATTGCTCATCGTTAATGCCCAGTTTGTCGCATACCAATTTGGCTCCGGCTATGTTTTGCAGGTTGTGATCGCCAAAAACCTGCAAGCGGACGTTCCGTTGTCCGTGGTTGAGGTAAGTTACGCCATCTTCAACCGTTGATTGATGTGCCCGATAAGCCTGTTTTTGAATGTCGGCGCGCGATCCGTCAGCAATTGCCTTCAGAATCTCATCCCCTTCGAAATAAATTAACGCCCCGTCTTTTTCGATTTTATCCGTGAAGATCCGAAATTGCTCCACGTAGTTTTCAAAGGTCGGGAACACATTGATGTGGTCCCAGGCAATGCCGCTCAGCAGGGCGATGTGGGGATGATACAGATGAAACTTCGGGCGGCGGTCAATGGGAGACGACAGGTATTCGTCGCCTTCGAAAACCGCGATCTTGGTGTTTTTCTTCAGCGAAACCATGGTGTCAAAGCCTTCCAACTTGGCGCCAACCATGTAATCAAAGTCAATATGGTTGGTTTTCAGCACATGCATAATCATCGAGGTGATGCTTGTCTTTCCGTGCGAACCGCCAATCACCACGCGGGTTTTGTCTTTGGTTTGCTCGTACAGGTATTCGGGGTACGAATAGATTTTCAACCCAAGCTCCTGCGCTTTTTTTAGTTCCGGGTTGTCGGGATGCGCGTGCATACCTAAAATAATGGCATCAATTTTTTCGGTGATGAATTCGGGTTGCCAGCCTTGTTGTTTGGGCAGCAAGCCAAGCTGGTCGAGGCGGCTTTTCGACGGTTCAAAAATCTCGTCATCGCTGCCGGTTACCTGGTATCCTTTTTTATGAAGGGCAATGGCCAGGTTGTGCATGGCGCTTCCGCCAATGGCTATAAAATGAATGTGCATGAAGTCTGAATTAAGCGTTGAGCGTTTAAAAATAGCGAAAGTAGTTTAAGTATTCCTTTTCAGAATGAAAAATAGTGGTATTTCGGAGTTCGGCTGATTTCCTGTATTTTTGGATTTCTTCAAAACCAGAATGAGATTGTAGCAAGTGAAAGCAAAAGAACGACTGAAACAAATTTTCAGTAAGCGATGGATTGGCCTGTGGCTGGCGCTGTTTACCTTTTTACTGACCGAATTGCTGGCTGCTTTTCCGGCATTGACGGAGTCGGTGTATTCCCGCGGACTTTATCCGTCTATTGCCATAGCTTTGTCGTCGGTTAGCCGCTGGTTTTCCTTTTCGCTGGATGACTTGCTTTACGTGGGCTTGATTGTGCTTGGGCTGCTCAGTATTCTTGCACTTATACTACGGCGTATGCACTGGCATTCGTTTCTTGCGCTTTGGTTGAATTCATTGGCCGGACTGTATATTCTTTTTTACTGGCTGTGGGGCTTCAATTATTATCGGCAGGATTTGAATGAACGGTTAACGATTGCGGAGAGCGAGCCGGATACGGAAGTTTTTATTTCTGTGTTGTCTGGCTTCATTGAATCGGCCAATGCAGCCTATGTCAACGTCGATACACTTGATGTGGCGCGCATTGATTCATTGGTTGAGGCTTCGTACCAACAGTTTGCTGCTTTTCTTGAAATTGATTATCCGGCAGGAATGCGGCGCGCCAAGCCAATTACCTTTAGCGGTTTTTTTGCCAAGGCAACTATTTTGGGTTATTACGGACCGTTTTTCAACGAAGTCCAACTCAACAAACACTTGTTGTCCATTCAATATCCCTTAGTGTTGGCGCATGAAAAAGCCCACCAGTTGGGAATTACCGGCGAGGCCGAAGCTAACTTCTACGCTTGGTTGGTCTGCTCAAACAGCTCGGACCGGGTGCTTCAGTACAGCGCAAGCCTCTATTTGCTTCGCTATTTTTTGAACGAAGCCTACCAACTCGAAGCTTATCCAGAGCTTGTCAAGCAGATTTCGGAGCCGGTGAAAGCTGATTTTCGACGGATCCGAGAACATTGGTTGATGCTGCGCGATGTGAAGATTGACGAGTATGCTTCGAAAGTGAATGATGCTTACCTGAAAACAAACAAGGTTGAGCAGGGCATTGATGATTACTCCGGCGTGGTGAAATATGTAATGGATTTTTCAACCGATTCGGTGGCAAACAAGCGTCTTCAAAAATTGTTAAACCCATAGAAAGTAAAAAGATGAATCGATTAATTCCCATACACGCCGGCCATTTTTCGTGCGATGGCGGCGCACTTTTTAGCGTGATTCCAAAGCCGTTGTGGTCGAAGGTTTATGCTACCGATGAAAATAACGTTACCCGGCTGACCATGCGTTGCTTGCTTGTCGATCAGGGTGAACGGAAAATCTTGATTGAAGCTGGTGTCGGCAATCATTATCCGGAGAAGGTGCGGAAAAACAACGGACATGAAGATACTGAAGCGTTGCCAAAATCGCTGGCTGTGCATGGCTTTGCTGTCGACGACATTACCGATGTGCTGTTCACCCATTTGCATTGGGATCACTGCAATGGTGCGGTGTTGAATGAAGACGGCCAGCTGAAGTTGCTTTGCCCAAAGGCCACGCACTGGTGCAGCAAACGGCAATGGGAACATTTCCCAACAGCCAGCATTCGTGAGCAGGCGGCTTTCTTTCCTGACATATTGAATTTTCTGAAGTCGGATGGGAACATGCAGTTGGTTGAAAACGAAGGCGAACTTTTTCCCGGAATCAGCGTCCGGTTTTTCGACGGGCACACACCGGGGCAACTCATTCCACTCATTGAAAGCGAAGGAGAAACTTATGTGTACACTTCGGACCTGATTCCTACCAAAGCACACATTCCCATTGTTTGGCTGGCGTCGTACGATTTGTACCCGGTAACCGCAATGGAGGAAAAGGAAGCTTTTTTGAAGGAAGCAGCTGCAAAGGACTACATCCTGTTTTTTGAACACGATTATTATACCCAGTGTGCCAGTCTGGAGTGGACCGACAAAGGTCCCAAACTAAAAGGAACATTTTCCATTTAGGATCATTTGATCGATATTGAAGGGGAGATGCTTTGCCTGGTTCTTGAAAGATGTGATTGTTTGACGTTGAATGTCAGTTTGTTGTTTGGCTTGCCTTGAAAAACAAGGTTTTAAATACTCGAAAACTCGATAAAAGTTTTTATTTTTGTCTCCCCTGCTTTAAGTAAATAGCTTTCTATTTTGGCAGGGAAAACTGGATTCAAAAACTTCAGAACCCGAACCTAATATTGCGATAACCAATTGAATTAAAGTCTGGTAAATGGAAGGTCAAGTCAAATATCTCAAGGCAAAATCATTCGTTCTCGATAAAATCGATTTTTTTTACCCACTATTTCGTCCGTTTTTCGATTTACAAACCTTTCGCTACCTGGCTATTGGTGGATCAAATACCTTGCTGGATATTCTTCTGTATTTTGTTTCCTACAACTTTGTGCTTGAAAAGCAGGTGGTTCACCTGTCGTCGGGTATAGCGATCAGTCCACATATTGGTGCTTTTATTATCGCTTTTTTAGTCACCTTTCCTTTGGGGTTTATGTTGATGCGGGGTCTGGTGTTTACCGAATCAATTCTTCGGGGGCGGGTCCAACTGGTTCGCTATTTTTCAGTTGCGATGCTGAATATCGTGCTCAATTACGTCCTTCTAAAATTGCTTGTCGAGCATTTTTTCTTTTATCCAACACCTTCCAAGGTGATTACCACTGGTGTTGTTATTATTGTCAGCTACCTGCTGCAGCGTTTTTTCACATTTAAGTCGTAAGAATTTAAATACCCATTTTCATCAAACCACTCTAGCTCATCTCTGATCGCTTTTCCAATGGGGGTTTGTGCTAGCTGCAGTTCGCTGATGGCTTTTGCCGGCGAATAATAATTGTCGGTTTGGAGTAGGCGTGTGTTAATCGCGTTGAGTTTGGCTGGCTGGGCACTCAATTTTTCATACAGTGTTCCTGCTTGTCCGGCAAGGGTTAGCAGTGTTTTGGGCAATTTAACCAACTGTTTGGGCCAGCCGCACACGGTTTGCATTTTGCTGAAAAACTCTTGGTAGCTCAGGTTTTCGTTGGCCAGCAGGTAGCATTGACCGTTTCTTCCTTTTTCAATGGCGCTGACAATACCATTCGCAACATCTTCAACATGAACGAAATTCTTTCCCCCCGGAGGAAAAGGCATCAATTTTTTTCCGTACGCCATCAACAACATTTGTCCCGAGCTGGGCTTGGCATCGTGCTTTCCCAACATAAATGTGGGATTAACAACGGTCGCCGGGAAATGGTGTTTGCGATGAAAGTCAAGTACCAGCTGTTGCGCCTTATACTTGCTACGCATGTAGCCCGATTGGTGCTGCAGTTCGGTAAATGGGGAGGATTCGTCGCCCGGATTTTCTTTGCTTCCAGGGCCAAAAGCGTTAGCTGATCCCACAAAAATAAAGCGCTCGATGCCGGCTTTTTTACTTTCTTCGAGCACCAGTTGGGTACCGTCAATATTGGCCTTTTTATAGTGCTCGTAGCCCGATGGCCATTGCGCGGTGTTGGCCGCCACATGCACCACTACCCGGCAGCCTGCAAGCGCTTTTCTCAAATCGTCTGAATTCAAAAAGCTTCCTTTGAACAGCTCTGGGGCAGTACCTTTCAACGAGAGTAGCTTGCTGCTTTCCCTCACCATTCCTTTTACTTCATAGCTAGCTTGCAATAGTTTCCTGGTCAGGTTGCTTCCAAGCAGGCTGTTTGCTCCGGTTATCAATACTTTCATGAATTCTTTTTTTACCATTTTCACGTTTGAAAATACGAGTGCCCACCAAAATCCGAAAGTTCTCAGGAGCCAAGCGGATAAAGAAAGCATTGAGCTGGCTCATAAAACCAGGAATAATGACGGACTTGCCCCGTAGTAATTTTTTGACCGCAATCCGGGCGATTTTTTCGGGGGTCATGATGGATAGCTTGATGTAAAAGCTTTGACCGTTAATCCGCTTGCTAACATCCGAATTGGTCATGATGGGGCCGGGGGTCAGAACGCTCACGCTGACATTGGTGTCGTTCAACTCGGCTTCAAGCCCCCTTGTGAAATGATAAATAAATGCTTTAGTAGCTGGGTAAATGGTTTTATACGGAACGGGAGAAAAAGCGGCGAGGCTCGAAACATTTAAAATATAAGCCTTATCCTGAATTTTTAGTCCGGGAAGAATTAGTCGGGTCAAAAGCGTCATGGCGCGGATATTCAGTTGGATCATGTTGTCGAGGTAGTCCGGATCTGAAGTGATGAAATGCTGGGTTCCGCCAATTCCTGCATTATTAATCAGTATGTTGATTGAAAAGTTATCGGTCGCCCAGTTCGCAAAGTCAATGACTGTTTTCCGGTCTGTCAGGTCTGTTTCTTTATAAAAAACCTCAATGTGGTAGGTTTGCTTTAGGGCTTCGCTTAATTTCTCCAAGTCTTCATTAGGCAGCGAAATGAGGATCAGGTTCATTTTACGTCTTGCACATTCAATGGCAAATGCTTTCCCTAGTCCTGTACTTGCTCCGGTAATTAGCGTGTATAGATGCTTCGGATTCTTCATTTTAGTTTTTTTTTATCGTTTTCAACCATTTAATGGTTGTTTGGCATGGATGGCTTTTGTTTTTCAATTGTCAGAAATAAGGTCACGGACCTATCTATTATTTTTCTTATCACTTCTCTCTTAATTTATTAGAAGACAGAAATACGACAACAATTATTGCTTAGTACTTACATCCCCAGGTGTGCCTTTTTTATCCTATTTTTTCCGGTCATCAACAATGATTAACAACCTGTAGATAAAGCACAAAAAGCAGGCTAGATAATTTGGCTGAAGCAAATAAGATCGTTCTTGTTTTCTAACAATCTAAGTATAATGACATTCGGGCATTCGTCAGTTCAGATTTTTATCGGGAAAATTACCCTTCTTATGGGTCAACATTTCTACATTGTGGCCTTGCCTACACGCTTATTTGCGTAAAGGTATTGTAATTACGGGGGATTCCAGCCTTTTGAACAGAAAATGCACTTTTTTGTGCGTTTTTCAACAAAAGTTAAATGATTCCGATGGTTGCTGCATGGCGGACTGCCTCAGCGGTATTGCTCACATTCAGCTTTTCGATGATTCGCTGGCGGTGTGTGTTAACCGTGTTGACAGAAATAAAAAGTCGATCGGCAACCTGTTTGCTAATCAGTCCTTTGGCGAGCAACTGCAGAATTTCCTGCTCACGCAAACTCAAATTTGTATTTGGAGTTTCTTTGGGAAAATGGTACAGATCGCCGGTCTTGGCGTTTACCAGCCGGTACCGGCACAGGCTTCGAATATCCTGGTCAGGCGACAGATCCATGATGCCAAGTGCCAGCCAGATATTGTCATCCCCGTCCAGCTCGAGGAGTTTGTGCTGTTCGATCACGCGGACATAGTTGCCGTCTTTGCCTTTGGTGCGGTAGTCCATAATCATCTTGTAGTGCTGCATATTCTGGCGATCTTCTTTTTTTACCTTCAACACGAGTTCCAGAAATTGCGAAGAAACCCGGTTCAGATGCTCCAGGTCTTCCGGGTGCAAACGGCTGTCGATGTATTCATGCCCGGGTTTTCCGGCTTCTTTCAGGTTCCAGCCCAGCAAATCCTCAAAAGTTGAAGAAAGATACGCATGTTGTAACCGGGCCATGTCGAAAATGGAAATAGCGCTACTGTGAACCGATTTGATCGATTCGAGAAATTCAACATGTTTATCCAGAACGGAATAATCGAGTTTTTCAAAATCGAAGCTTTGATTATACCAATGGAGCTCCTCCTGTTTGCCTGTCATAATACTGATTTTTCAGTATTGCCCGAATAAATGGACAATTGCAAGTTTGTACTACCGATAGATTTGACAATTGTAACAAAAAAGCAAAGGCAATTGATTAGCACCTGCAGGATAATTATCACTTATATTACAGAAACCCATTAAACGATGATGAAAAAAATTGTTGTTGTATTATTTTTTTTAATCGCCGGAACAGGGGCGTGGTCACAACCGGCAGGCCAGGTAATCAAGGGAAAAGTAGTTGATGCCGTCACCCAGGCTCCGTTGCCTGGGGCATCAGTGGTTATTTTGCGAACCGAACTGCAGTTGGGAACTATTACTAACGAAAACGGACAGTTTCGGCTGTGGAATGTGCGGCCGGGAAGGTATGACCTATTGGTCAGTTTTATTGGCTACGAGAATTATTTGTTTCGCGAAGTACTTGTCGGTTCAGGAAAAGAGGTGGTGTTGCATGCCGGGCTCACCGAGTTAACCGAAGAGCTGGGGGAAGTAACTATTACCGCCCGAACTTCAAAGGAGAGGCCGATCAATACCATGGCCATGATTAGCGCACGCCAGTTGAGCGTAGAAGAAGCCAACCGTTACGCAGGAGGATTTGATGACCCGGCAAGGCTGGCCGGATCTTTTGCCGGGGTGGCTTCCGAAATCGGGAACAATGGCATTGTTATTCGGGGAAATTCGCCCCGCAACCTGCTTTGGCGGATGGAGGGAGTAGAAATTTCAAACCCGACACACTTTGCCGACGTGATTGCATTTGGGGCTGGTGGAACCACTGCGCTTTCGAGTCAAATGCTGGCCAATTCCGACTTTTACACCGGCGTTTTCCCGGCCGAATACGGCAATGCGCTTTCCGGTGTTTTCGATGTTCGTATGCGAACCGGAAACAACGAAAAATTTGAGCACACTCTCCAGGCAGGCATTGTTGGTCTGGACTTTTCTTCGGAAGGCCCATTCAAAAAAGGCGGTGCGTCGTACCTGTTTAATTACCGTTATTCAACCTACGCTTTACTGGGTGGGTTGATTCCTGAAGAAGCCGGCACCATCGGCTACCAGGACTTTTCATTCAAATTGAATTTCCCGACAAAAAAGGCCGGTAACTTTACGCTTTGGGGAATTGGTGCGCTCGACCATCAGGAGCGTGATCCCTTTGATGATCCCGCAGACTGGGAAACCTTTCAGGATAAAGAGGGTTACGAACTGAATTTATCGACCGGGGCAATTGGATTGACGCACAAAATGTTGTTCAGTGAAAAAACATACCTGCACACAACTCTGGCTGCATCGGGGAATGGCATTGAAACAGCTTATGATCAATTGGACGATGGTCAGGTTTTACAGGAAAAAGAACGGGTGAATAACAATACCTGGAAATATACCTTGACCAGCACTTTGAATCATAAGTTTGGAAACCGGCACTCCAACCGGACCGGATTTGTGTTGAATAACCGGTATTACAATGTTGATAACCGCGAGGCTGAACGGCCAGGCGATCCGCTGTTTTCATATGCCGATGAAAAAGGAAACGGGTTTTCGGCTCAACTGTTTTCCCAGTCAGCACTAAAATTGAACAATAATCTCGAATTCAGTGCCGGTGTACATGCCCATTATTTTGAACTGAACGAAGAGGTTTCAGTTGAACCGCGAGTTGGGTTGAAGTGGCAGTTTCACCCGGAGCAGGCGGTTGGGGTGGCTTATGGCTTAAACAGCCGGATTGAAATGATCGGATTCTACCTTGCCCGTCAGGAAACAGAAAATGGTGTTGTGCATCCCAATAAAGATCTAAAAATGACCAAGGCGCACCATTTTGGGTTGTCTTACTATGTCAATCTGAATGAAAATACCCGGTTCAAGGTGGAACCCTACTTCCAGTATTTGTTCGATGTGCCTGTGGTACCCGGCAGCTATTTCTCGTTGCAAAACATGGATCTGGACTGGTTTTTCAATGAAACCCTGGTGAATGACGGTACAGGAATCAACTTAGGCATTGACTTCACTCTGGAGCGTTTTTTAACCAATGGATTCTACTACCTGGCCACGGCATCGGTTTTCGATTCGAAATACAAAGGCGGTGATGGCGTAGAACGCAACAGCCTGTACAATAAGAACTATATTCTGAACCTGCTGGCGGGCAAAGAGTGGCGGGTTGGAAAAAATAATGCCAATAGTTTAGGGATTAACGGGCGGATGACCTTTATGGGCGGCGACCACTATTCTCCCCTGTTGGTGGCTGAATCGATGGAAACGGGCGAACTGACTTACGATTACTCCAAAGCATACGAAAGACAGGAGAACCCGGTCGTGGTGCTGTCGCTGAGTTTTTCGTACCGGAAGAATAGAACCAAATACGCCAGTGTTTGGTCGCTGCACTTACTTAATGTGCTGGGACATGAAGAATACCGCGACTACGAATTTAACCTGAAAACCGGATTGCCCGAAAAACAATTTGACCGGATTATGGTGCCTAATCTGAGTTATAAGATTGAATTTTAGTGTTCAGGGATTCGATCTTTATAAGTGATCGGATCCCTTGAATGCTCTGCCAAAAAAGCTGTTATTTATAGTGTTTATAAATAAGGAGCCAATTTGCAAGGTCTTTGAATTTAAGATGTAAATATCTGAGAGTCAAAACATGATATTTGTTACCTAAAGGTTAAAAACTTTGGCGTTTTTGAGCGGTCCTTATGTAAAAAGACTAATTTTGCAGCCTGATTTTCTTAACAGTTACATTATGGCAGAAAAATATATCAAACTATTTCAAGAGTTTCCTCCTGTCAGTACCGAAGCGTGGAAAGAAAAGGTGGTAGCCGATTTGAAAGGTGCCGATTTTGACCGCAAGTTGGTTTGGAGGACAAACGAAGGTTTTTCCGTGCAGCCGTACTACCGGCAGGAAGATCTGGAGAAACTGGGCTACCTGGATGCACTTCCGGGTGAGTTTCCTTACGTGCGTGGTACCAAAACCAACAACAACGATTGGTACGTACGTCAGAATATCATCGTGAATGATTTGGAAGAAGCCAATAAAAAGGCATTGGACGTTTTGATGAAGGGGGTGACTTCGCTTGGCTTTGTTTTTAATGAGTGTAACGAAATTACGGCGGCTGATATGGGCCTTTTGCTGAACGGCATTTGTTTGGAATCGGTTGAAGTCAATTTTGTGGCCAAATGTTTTACCTGCAAAATTGGTGAAGCCTTTGCCGAGTTTGTATTGGCGGGCAAGTGGAACCTCAACAGCATTGTAGCCTCTGTGGCTTACGATCCGTTTGGCAACTACCTGCTTTATGGCCGTATGAAAAACGGCGTTGACGGTTCGGTTGAAAAAGCCAAAAGCTTGCTTGCCAAAGCTGCAAACTTACCCAAGTACCGCGTGCTGGCCATCAATGGCAAGAACTACGGCAACGCCGGAGCTTCCGCAGTGCAGGAATTGGCATTCGCTCTGGCGCAAGGAGCCGAGTACCTTTCAGCATTGACTGATGCAGGTGTCGGTATTGACGATGTGGCTAAAAACATCAAATTCAACCTGAGTGTAAGTTCCAATTACTTTATGGAAATTGCCAAGTTGCGCGCCGGACGCCTGTTGTGGGCACAAATAGTAAAAGCTTACGAGCCTAACGATGAAGCTGCTTGCCAAATGCAGGTTCATGCCGAAACCGGAAGCTGGAACAAAACCTTCTACGATCCTTATGTGAACATGCTACGTACGCAAACCGAAGCGATGAGCGCGGCTTTGGGTGGCGCCGATTCCATCACGGTGCTTCCGTTTAACGCGATCTACGAAGATCCAACGACCTTCTCCGACCGGATTGCCCGCAACCAGCAATTGTTGCTGAAGGAAGAATCGCACTTCGACAAAATTGTGGATGCTGGTGCCGGTTCTTACTATATTGAAGAACTGACGGCTTCGATTGCTGATGAGGCCTGGAAGCTGTTCCTTGCTATTCAGGATCAAGGTGGCTTTTTAGCTGCTGCAAAAGCCGGTTTTATTCAGGCTGAAGTGAAAGCAATGGCTGCCAAACGCGATCTGAACGTAGCAACTCGCCGCGAAAACCTCTTGGGTGTTAACCAATTTCCGAACTTTAGCGAGCGTTTGGAGAAAGTCGAACTGGTTGCGGATGCTCTGCAACCCACTGACCTGACAGCTGAACACACCGAAATTGAAACCATCAAGCCTTATCGTGGGGCACAGGCGTTTGAAGCCATTCGCGTAGCCACCGATAAATATGCAAAAACCAACAAACGTCCGCTGGCGTTTATGCTTACCGTTGGTAACTTGAACTTCAGCAAGGCCCGTTCGCAGTTTGCCTGCAATTTCTTTGCCGTTGCCGGTTACGAAGTTAGGGATAACAATGGTTTCGCCTCGGTTGAAGATGGTGTTGCCGCGGCCAAACAGGCTGGTGCCGACATCGTGGTGATCTGTAGCTCGGATGATGAGTACGCTACGTTTGCCCCTGCTGCTTTTGATCTGTTGAAAGATGAAGCCATCTTCGTGGTTGCCGGCGCTCCTGCCTGCACCGACGAACTAAAAGCCAAAGGCATTGAAAACTTCATCCATGTCAAAAGCAACTTGTTGGAAGAGTTGAAAGCGTATCAGGCAAAATTGGGAATTAAATAACAAGAGTTTATATTTAAGAACCAAGAACAAAGAATCAAGAGACAAGATTTTAGAGATGCACAATTTTAAGAATTTGAAAATATGGCAAAAGTCCCGGTTACTTGTAAAAGAAGTATTTCTTTTAACAAGGGATTTTCCTATAGAAGAGAAATTCGGATTGGTGTCTCAAATCTTAAGAAGCGCATATTCAATTCCTTCAAATATTGCTGAAGGATCTGGACGTACAACCAATAAAGAGTTTGCCAGATTTCTGGACATTGCTTTAGGCTCTGCTTTTGAATTGGAAACTCAATTGATACTTGCTTCTGATATTGATTATTTGTCTGAAAATAAACTACAAGAAATACAAAATTTATTACAAGAGATTCAAAAAATGATTTTCTCATTCAAGATGAACTTGTAGTATCAAGATGTTTCTTGTCTTGGTTCTAGAATCTAGAATCTAATATCTTAAATTATGAAACCAGATTTTAAAAACATCAATATCAAGACAGCTACTCCTCAGCCAAAGGCCGGCGAGTGGGCTGCTCAAAATAAAATAGAGAAAAACTGGGTGACTCCGGAGCAGATTCCGGTGAAGCCAGTTTACACCAAAGAAGATTTGGAAGGCATGGAGCATTTGAATTATGCTGCCGGTTTGCCGCCATTCCTTCGTGGGCCGTACTCGGCCATGTATGCCATGCGTCCGTGGACCATCCGTCAGTATGCCGGGTTCTCGACAGCCGAAGAGTCCAACGCGTTTTACCGCCGCAACCTGGCTGCGGGGCAAAAAGGGCTTTCCGTGGCGTTCGACCTGGCCACGCACCGGGGCTACGACTCCGACCACCCACGTGTGGTGGGCGATGTAGGTAAAGCCGGTGTAGCCATCGACTCGATTCTGGATATGAAAATCCTGTTCGACCAGATTCCGTTGGATAAAATGTCCGTGTCCATGACCATGAACGGAGCCGTGCTTCCAGTGTTAGCCTTCTACATTGTGACTGCTTTGGAACAGGGCGCTACGCTGGATCAACTGGCCGGAACCATTCAGAATGATATTTTGAAAGAATTCATGGTGCGGAACACTTACATTTACCCGCCGGAATTCTCGATGAAAGCGATTGCTGACATCTTCGAGTTCACCTCGCAAAAAATGCCGAAGTTCAACTCCATCTCCATTTCGGGTTACCACATGCAGGAAGCCGGAGCAACAGCCGATATTGAAATGGCTTACACCCTGGCCGATGGCTTGGAATACCTGCGGACCGGTATCAAAGCTGGTTTGGATGTGGATGCTTTTGCGCCCCGACTGTCGTTCTTCTGGGCCGTTGGAATGAACCACTTCATGGAAATTGCCAAAATGCGTGCTGCACGTATGATCTGGGCGAAACTGGTGAAGCAGTTTAACCCGAAAAACCCCAAATCGATGGCATTGCGTACACACTCGCAAACGTCGGGTTGGTCGTTGACGGAGCAAGATCCGTTTAACAACGTAGGTCGTACAGCGATTGAAGCGATGGCTGCCACCCTGGGACACACCCAGTCGTTGCACACCAACGCGCTCGACGAGGCAATTGCTTTGCCAACCGATTTCTCGGCACGGATTGCCCGGAACACGCAGTTGTACATTCAGCAGGAAACCGAAATTTGCCGTGGTGCCGATCCATGGGCTGGTTCGTACTATGTCGAATCGCTGACTCAGGAGTTGTACAACAAAGCCTGGGCGCTGATTGAGGAAGTTGAAAAACTGGGTGGCATGTCGAAAGCGGTTGAAACCGGGGTACCGAAAATGCGGATTGAAGAGGCTGCTGCGCGCGCGCAAGGCCGTATCGACAGTGGCGCACAAACCATTGTTGGGGTGAACAAATACCGTTTGGAGAAAGAAGATCCAATTGATATCCTGGACATCGACAACACAGCAGTTCGTTTGTCGCAAATTGAACGCTTGAAAAAGCTGCGCGCCGGACGAAATGAAGAAGAGGTGCAACAAGCCTTGGCGGCCATTACCAAATGCGCCGAAACCGGCAAAGGGAACCTGCTCGACCTCTCTATTAAAGCCGCTCAGAAGCGTGCTTCATTGGGTGAAATCTCAGATGCCTGCGAAAAAGTCGTGGGACGTTATAAAGCTGTAATTAGAACTATATCAGGCGTGTATTCATCAGAAAGTAAACAAGACAAAACCTTTGCCGAAGCGCTGGAGCTGGCGAAGAAATTTGCCGAGCTGGAAGGCCGTCAGCCCCGGATCATGATTGCCAAAATGGGGCAGGATGGTCACGACCGTGGTGCCAAAGTAGTGGCTACCGGTTATGCCGACTTTGGTTTCGACGTAGACATGGGACCGCTGTTCCAAACGCCGGAAGAAGCCGCCAAGCAAGCCGTTGAAAACGACGTGCATGTGATGGGTGTTTCCTCGCTGGCTGCTGGTCACAAAACACTGGTACCTGCTGTTATTGCCGAGTTGAAAAAACTGGGCCGCGAAGACATCATGGTCATTGCCGGTGGTGTGATTCCTGCACAGGATTACAAATACCTGTACGATGCCGGTGTGGTTGCCATCTTTGGCCCCGGAACAAGCGTATCGGCTGCCGGTAAAAAAATCCTGGAGATCTTGATCTCGGCACACGAATAGAGGCCCATCCCCAACCCTTCCCAAAGGGAAGGGAGTCAGGATGCCGAACCACGCACTTGTTATTGATCCGATGACTTCAAGTCATCGGATCAATACACCATATAAAAAGCCATTTTCCGTCAGTTGACGGAAAGTGGCTTTTTTTCATTCGGGACCTTTCAGGAAGCGTCACTCTGAACTTGTTTCAGGATCTGTCTGCCGTTACTTGCCAACCTTTCCATGATCGATGGAGATGCCGAAACAAGTTCGGCATGACACTTAATCGCAAGGTAGTTGCCCTGGGTGAAGAGCGTCATCCTGCCTGTCAACTGCCAAACGCCATGATGCTTCTCTATACTCCAACTCAAATTGATAGCGTCACCCTGAACTTGTTTCAGGGTCTGTTGGCTAGAAACAACCTACAAGCAGGGATAAAACTCAAGGACTCAATGGCCCCTTCCTAAGGTGTTGATGGATAAGGAGACAGGAGGTGTTGAAATTTTAATACCTGTTAAAAATATTTTTAATAGGTATCAAAATATAATTTAATAGGTATCAAAATATAATTTAACAGGTATCAAAAAATAATTTGATAGGTATTAAAGCTTCAAGATGTCTTGAGGAAATGTTTCTCTCCTACGGTGACTATCTCCATCTTCTCCGTGCAAATGCTTCATCATGTGCCGATGATTTTTGCCTATCATCAAAAGCAAGCGGTCGTCTCCGGTTTGAATGGAGACGGCCGCCTGCTGTTATAAAGGCTTGTTTGTTACTTCGTTTCCTTCACCACCACTTGTTTGGCGTGTCCGGGAAGGATTAAGTTGAGCAAAATACCGGCTACGGCAGCCAGTCCGATTCCGGCCAGCGAGAAGTTGCCCCACGAAATCACGGCGCCGCCAATTCCTATCGTCAGTACAATGGAAACCACCACTTGGTTGCGAATTTGGCTCATATCGGTTTTTGAATCAATCAGTGTTTTGATGCCCACCGAAGCGATCAGTCCAAACAGCAGGAGCATGATTCCACCCAATACGGCCTGCGGAATGGTTTTCAGAATACCGCTAATTTTACCCACCAGCGAGAAAACAATGGCGGTAACGGCTGCAATCCGAAGAATAAAAGGGTTGGTCACTTTGGTCAGGGCAATGGCTCCGGTCACTTCCGAATAGGTTGTGTTGGGCACACCACCCACCATACCGGCCAGTCCGGTAGCAATACCATCACCCAGCAAGGTGCGGTGCAAGCCCGGTTTTTCGATGAAATTTTTCTCGGCCACACCACCAATGGCGTACATGTCGCCAACATGTTCAATAATGGGCGCCACAGCTACCGGAATCATATACAAAATGGCTCCCCAACTGAATTCGGGCATGATAAATCCCGGAAGAGCGAACCAGGCCGCTTCTTTGACGGGGGTGAAGTCGATTACGCCAAATAGAAATCCGGACAGGTAACCTACAATAATTCCAATAAAAATGGGAATCAGCTTAATTAAACCTTTGGTGTATACCACTACGATTACCGCTGTAGCCAAACTGATGGCGGCAATGATCCAATGGCTTTTAGCCATATCAACAGCCACCGATGCCAGCGACAAGCCGATGGTGATAATGACCGGGCCCACCACGGTGGCAGGAAACAGCCGTTCAATCAGCTTGATTCCACGCCATTTAACGATGGCCGAAACCAGTCCGTAAACCAGTCCCACGGCAATAATTCCGGAGAATGTTCCGGGCAGGCCATACAGCCTGGTGGCCTCAATAATGGGGGCAATAAAGGCAAAGCTGCTGCCAAGGAAAACGGGCACCATTCCTTTGGTAATGAGGTGGAAAATCAAAGTTCCCACACCGGCGGTAAACAGCGCAACGGCCGGATCGATGCCCACCAGAAGTGGCACAAGTACGGTTGCCCCAAAAGCAACAAACAAAAACTGTACGCCCAAAACCGTGTTACGTCCCGTAAACTGGTTCTGGCTCTCTTTTTTCATTAGGTTCATAAGCGAGTTGAAATTTGGTTTGATGTATTAATATAGTTTTGCTGAAATATCGCGAATGTACAATTGGATGTTTGTTTTGCCGCGGAACTCATTTTCGGCTATGGAATAGCAGACATCGAATGGCAATCCCTGGCTGATGGCTTCGTAATGATCGGCTTGGTTGAAAGCAATGGCTTGAAAAACGGAAGAGGTGAGGGTGGGTTCCACCAAGTCTAGCTTTAGGTGCTCGAGCTGGCGTCCAACACAGCGGCTGGTTCCGGCGTCCAGCACATTTTCAGTCACAAAAAGAGGGGTCATATTGTGAGGTCCGAAAGGCGCAAATTGTTTCAATACACGATAAAACTTGGGGTGATGTCGGAGAGCTGGATTTTAGCGTCCACCTCAATCATTTCGGTTTGTTGCTGCTCGGTAATTTGCTTAAAAACAATCTCTTCGAACCGGCGGGTAAAAGCCGGAATGTTATCAATCTTCATGGTGAGTCCGGCAGCATACATGTGTCCGCCGTACGATTCGAGCAAATCGCTGCACGAACCAATGGCTTCATACAAATCAAAATCCTTCACCGAACGGGCCGATCCGGTGGCCATTCCGTTCGATTCGGTTAAAATAACGGTGGGGCGGTAGTAATGTTCGGTCAGGCGGCTGGCCACAATTCCAACCACACCTTTATGCCAGTCGCGGTTATACAAAACCGTGGCCTTGCGGTTCTCCTGGTTCGGATCGTGCGCAATCATATCCAGCGCTTCCTGGGTGATGTCGCGGTCGAGTGTTTTGCGGATTTCATTGTACGAATTGATTTCGTTACCCAAGTCAATGGCTTCGTCTTCGTCGGTTACGACCATGATTGCCACCGATTTTTTACCGTGTTCAATGCGGCCCGAAGCGTTGAGCCGCGGTCCAATCTTGAAAACAATGTCGCTCACCGAGATGTCCTGTCCAACCAAGCCCGAAAGTTGAATGATGGTTTTCAGTCCCAAGCTGGGGTTGGAGTTCAGTTTGCGAAGCCCGTAATAAGCCAGCACCCGGTTTTCGCCCACTACAGGCACAATATCCGAAGCAATACTGACCACCACCATGTCGAGCAAATCGTATAGCTCAACAATCGGAACATCGTTTTTAATGGTGTACGCCTGTAGCAATTTAAAGCCAACACCGCAGCCCGACAGTTCCTTGAAGGGGTAATTGCAATCGGGACGTTTGGCATCAAGAACGGCTACTGCATCGGGAATAATCTCGTCCGGGTTGTGGTGGTCGCAAATGATAAAATCGATGCCCCGGTCTTTGGCGTTTTTAATCTTGTCAACGGCTTTTATTCCGCAGTCAAGCACAATAACAAGCGATACTTTTTGTTCCGAAGCATAGTCAATACTTTGGGGCGAAATGCCGTAACCTTCCGAGTAGCGGTCGGGAATGTAGTAGTCCAGATTCTTGATACGGCTGCGCAGAAACTGGTACATCAATGCCACCGAGGTAGTTCCGTCCACATCATAATCGCCATAAATCATTACTTTCTCCTGGTTTTGGATGGCTTGCTCCAGGCGGGCAACAGCTTTGTCCATGTCCTTCATCAAAAACGGATCATGCAGGTCGGATAAGCGGGGACGGAAAAAGGATTTGGCGTCGTCGAAGGAAGTGATTCCCCGTTGTTCCAAAAGGTTGGCGATCACCATGTTCACGTTGAGGGCAGCAGATAAATGCTTGATAACATTGGCATCGCCTTGGGTTTTAATGTTCCAGATTTTATCCATTCTGATTGCTTCTGCCTCGGTTTGTATGTACGATTTTAGTTTGTCAAAGGTAAGCAATGCACTCCGATCTGGAAAGAGAAAGAAATCCCGCCAGTTGTATTTTGTTAATAAATGGCGGAGATTTGAATCTAATTTTCAACCATTCAAACTATTAGACTTATTAGAAAATTATCAACAAGGATTCTGATATCCCAAACTCTTGATTATGTAACTTTTAGTTTGAAATAGACTTTGGAAGGGAATAAGCTTTTCTTTGTTATCTTTGCACAAAATTTTCACAAAAGACATCAAATTGAATAATACCCATGAGTGTAGCAGAGCTTAGCGAACAGGAAGTGATCCGTCGAAATTCACTGGCAAAATTACGTGAGTTAGGAATTGAGCCGTACCCGGCAGAAGAATATCCCGTGAATGCCAAAGCAGCAGAAATCAAGGCTGGCTTTGACCCGGAAAAGGGAAATTTCCAGGATGTTGTTTTAGCTGGGCGGATCATGAGCCGACGCATTATGGGAAAAGCTTCGTTTGCTGAACTACAGGATGATTCAGGCCGGATTCAGATGTATTTTAACCGTGATGAGATTTGTCCCGACGATGATAAAACCTTGTACAACGAGGTCTTCAAAAAATTGCTGGATATCGGCGATATCATTGGGGTGAAAGGTTTTGCCTTTACCACCCAGGTGGGTGAGAAATCCATTCATGTCAAAGAATTCACGGTACTGGGGAAATCGCTTCGTCCGTTGCCTGTTGTCAAGGAAAAAGATGGCAAAACCTACGATGCCTTTACTGATCCCGAGCAGCGCTACCGCCAGCGCTATGTTGATTTGATTGTTAATCCGCAGGTAAAAGATACCTTCATTAAGCGCACTAAAATTGTCAATACCATGCGCGAAATGTTTAACGAGCGGGGCTACATGGAAGTGGAAACGCCCATTCTGCAGGCGATTCCAGGTGGAGCTGCCGCCCGTCCGTTTATCACGCATCACAACAGCCTGAATATTCCGTTGTACCTGCGTATAGCCAACGAGCTTTACCTGAAACGACTGATTGTTGGCGGTTTTGACGGGGTTTACGAGTTTTCCAAAGACTTCCGAAACGAAGGAATGGACCGCACGCATAACCCGGAGTTTACCGTGATGGAAATTTATGTAGCCTACAAAGACTACAAATGGATGATGAACTTTACTGAAGAAATGGTGGAGCGTGTGGCTTTGGCGTTGCATGGCAAAACCGAAGTGGCGGTTGGCGACAAGCTCATCGACTTTAAGCGTCCGTACCCGCGGGTGACGATGCGCGATGCCATTTTGGAGCACACCGGACACGACATTGCCGGCAAAAATGAACAGGAACTGCGTGCGATTTGTAAAGCACTCGATATAGAAACTGACCCAAGTATGGGTAAGGGAAAATTGATTGATGAACTGTTTGGCGAGAAATGCGAACACTATTACATTCAGCCAACCTTCATTACTGATTATCCGATTGAAATGTCACCACTGACTAAAAAGCACCGTGAAAATCCGGAGCTGACTGAGCGTTTTGAGCTGATGGTGAATGGCAAGGAACTGGCCAACGCCTATTCCGAGCTGAATGACCCGATTGATCAGCGCGAACGTTTTGAAGACCAAATGAAACTTTCGGAGAAAGGCGACGACGAAGCCATGTTTATCGACCAGGATTTCCTGCGCTCGTTGGAATATGGCATGCCCCCAACATCGGGCATGGGCATTGGTATCGATCGCCTGACCATGTTTATGACCAACAATGCGTCGATCCAGGATGTGCTTTTCTTTCCGCAAATGAGACCTGAGAAAAAAGCAGACGTTGATACGGATGAGAAGTTCATCGAAATGGGTATCCCAGCCGAGTGGGTTGGTGTAATCCGTAAGTTGGGCATTCAAAAAACAGAAGCTTTAAAAGAAGCCAAAGCCGGGAAATTCTTCAATGAGCTTTGTGGTTTCAATAAAAAGAACAAACTTGGCCTGACTAATCCATCAATGGATGATGTTAAACAATGGCTAGAATAGCTAAAGTTGTTTGATCTATGAATTCAGAACCAAAAGTAGCGGTTATAGGAAGTGGAAGCTGGGCAACCGCCCTGGCTAAAATCCTGTTGAATAACGAGGAGAGCATCAATTGGTATTTCCGCAGTGCTGATAATATCGAGCAGTTTAAACGTTTCAGGCATAATCCGAACTATTTGCGGGGCGTTGAATTTGACATCAACAGGATTCACTTTTATGATGATATTAACGAGGTTGCTGAAGCGTCCGATATTTTAGTTTTGACGATTCCTTCGGCTTTTCTGCATGATGCCTTTTCTAAACTAACCGTTCCGATCAACCAAAAATTTATTGTTTCGGCCATCAAGGGAATTGTGCCAGAGTCCAACCAAATTGTGGGGCATTATTTACACGAATCCTATAAGTTACCTTACGAACGGATTGGGATTATTACCGGCCCGTGTCACGCCGAGGAAGTGGCATTAGAACGCTTATCGTACCTCACGATTGCTTGTCCGGATATTAAGCGGGCGCGCGATTTTGGCGTAAAACTCGACTGCGAATACATTCGTACGCATGTGTCGGATGATATTTTTGGAACCGAATACGCTGCCGTTCTGAAAAATATTATTGCCATTGCATCGGGCATTGTGCACGGGTTACGTTATGGCGACAACTTTCAGGCGGTGCTCATTGCTAATGCCATTCAGGAAATCAAGCGATTTGTTGATAAGGTTCATCCAATCACCCGCGACATTAAAAGCTCGGCTTACCTGGGCGATTTGCTGGTGACTTCCTATTCACAGTTTTCCCGAAACCGCACCTTTGGTGCCATGATTGGCAAAGGTTACACCACACGCACCGCGCAGATCGAGATGCATATGGTGGCTGAGGGTTATTATGCCACCAAGTCTATTCACGAAATAAACGAGACCTATAAGGTGAAAATGCCGATCTGCGATGCCGTTTACAACATTCTGTATGGCAATGTACCGCCCGCTGTTGAAATTCGACAATTAACGGATAAATTAAGATAAACGTTAGCAGTAAAGATCAATATTTCAATGTGTTTCCAGACCTAAAAAAGCTTTGAAAACAGTGGAAGACAGTTGAAAACCATCGGATAGGATCATGTTTCCATGTTTTCAATCGTCTTCAACCGTCTTCTGCATAGCCACCGAGAAAGTCTGCAAGTTAAAAAAATACCATTCCTATTATCTTGAAATCAGCTTAGTTGTAGCCTCATCGCATGGCTTTATAAGCATTGATTAATCCGTTGGTGGATGCATCATGGCTGGTAATAGCCTCCTCATTCGTTAACTCAGGAAGGATATTATTTGCCAATTGTTTGCCAAGTTCTACACCCCACTGATCGAAACTATAGATGTTCCAGATGATCCCCTGAACAAATATTTTGTGTTCGTACATCGCAACCAGAGCACCCAGTGTATGTGGAGTTAATTTTTTAAATAGCATGGAGTTGGTTGGGATGTTCCCCTGAAAGACTTTAAAATTCTTTAACGTCTGAATTTCTTCATCCGATTTTCCGGCTGCTTTCAATTCGGCCACTACCTGGTCTTCCGATTTACCTACCATCATAGCTTCGGTTTGTGCAAAAAAGTTCGCCAACAATTTGGGATGATGATCTCCTAGTTGATTTTGACTAATTGCCGGGGCCAGGAAGTCACAAGGAATCAACTTTGTTCCCTGATGGATCAACTGGTAAAAGGCATGCTGACCATTGGTGCCGGGCTCACCCCAAATAATTGGACCGGTTTGATAATCTACGGCTTCCCCATTTCGATCTACATATTTTCCGTTGCTTTCCATGTTTCCTTGCTGAAAATAAGCAGCGAAGCGATGCATGTACTGATCGTAAGGCAGGATCGCTTCTGTTTCTGCTCCATAAAAGTTGTTATACCATATGCCGATTAAAGCCAATATGACCGGAATATTCTGATCAAAATCTGCCGTTTTAAAGTGGTTGTCCATCGCATGTGCCCCTTCAAGAAACTCGACGTAATTGTCGAAACCAATACCACAAGCTACTGACAAACCAATGGCCGACCAAACGGAATAGCGACCACCGACCCAGTCCCAAAAACGGAACATGTTTTTCGTGTCAATACCGAAAGCAGCAACCGCAGCGGAATTGGTAGACAAGGCCACAAAATGATTTTTTACAAATGACTCATCCTTAGCGGCATTTAAAAACCAATTTTTCGCACTATTGGCGTTAGTCATGGTTTCTTGTGTGGTAAACGTTTTTGAGGCTACAATAAATAAAGTCGTCTCAGGATTAACCAACTTTAATGTTTCTGCAATATGAGTCCCATCCACATTCGATACAAAATGCAGGTTAATATTTTCCTTTTTGTAGGGCTTTAATGCCTCTGTTACCATCAATGGTCCCAAGTCAGAACCCCCAATGCCAATATTTACAATATCGGTAATGGGTTTGCCGGTATATCCTTTCCAATCACCCGCAATGATTCTTTCGGAAAAGTTCTTCATTTGCTCCAGCACATCATTAATTTCGGGCATTACATCTTTGCCGTCAACCACAATGGGCGTATTACTACGGTTACGCAAAGCCACATGAAGCACCGCACGATTCTCAGTTGCATTTATTTTTTGACCCGAAAATTCGCTGGCAATGGCTTCTTTCAAGCCACACGCTTTGGCCAACTCTAATAACAACGATAATGCCTTATCATCCACTCGGTTTTTAGAGAAATCCAATAGGATATCTTCAAATTTCAATGCGTATTTCTCAAAACGAGAAGCATCATCAGTAAAAAGATCTTTAATTTGAGTGTCTTTAAACGAAGCATAATGTGCTTCTAAAGCTTTCCATGCCTTTGTAGTTGTTGGATTTATTTTTGGTAACATTTTCAGTATTTTTTTGTGTAAACAATAATATAAGTAATATTGTGCGAGTGGTTGCAAATATAAAAAAAGCATTTAAGATGTAGTCCTGCTAAAGTGCGATTGTATCGCGTGGGAAGAAAGAAAGATATTTTGAAAGGGAGCTCATCAGTTACGATGGGTCCTCTTTTTCATTAGCTGATGCCCATTAAATCCAATACTTTTTATATGGACTTTCCCGGCCATTGATCATGATCATTTGAATGTGAGACCGTCCGTTACCAAACAATCGAATCATCAATTGGGTATTTTTCTATGGTTGTAAAACATAAAAATCATAGCGGGTTTTTTTCTATCTTAGGAAGCTGAAACACGGAGTTAGATCCTTGAGCTACTGCCGGGAAAAGATAGAGCCGGTTTCTTGGGGAATAACTGCTTGGATTTATTAAGTGCTGAGAAAGTTAACCCTATGCGAACTAAATCTTGAATTATGAAGCTAGACAACTCACCCGGTAACATTCGAAACACGCAGGACCTGAAAGCCAGGCTTAAGGTTTTTTTGACTGAGAATAAGCAGAATGAGTCAGAAGATCAGCTCGATGATTTTCTGGAAGAACTCAGCCTTATTCTGTCTGATCTGAAAAAAACAGAGCAGCACCTTCAAGAGCGTGTTAAAGAGTTAACCTGTCTGTACCAGCTTTTTGAGCTAACAGGGCAGGAGAATTTATCGCAAGATGAGTTGATGCAGCAAGTAGTGAATCTGATTCCGTCAGCCTGGCAATATCCCGAGATTACCAGTGTCAGGCTGATTTATAATGGAAATGACTACCAAACTCCCAATTTTAAAATAAGTCACTGGTCACAAACTGTTGAGATTTCGGTTAATGGTCAACCGAAAGGAACACTGGAAGTTTACTATGTTGAAGAAAGACCGGAGAAAGACGAAGGTCCTTTTTTGAAAGAGGAACGAAATTTACTGGATGCGATAGCGACTCAGTTCTCTGGGTATTTGGAGCGTAGGCAAGTGGACGAACATGTTCGTCAGCAGGAAGAAAACCTGCGGACTACCCTCCAGTCCATTGGCGATGCCGTGATTGCCACCGACGTGCAAGGCTTGGTTGTCACTATGAATCCCATAGCAGAACAACTCACTGGCTGGAAACAGGGGGAAGCCAAAGGGCAACCACTGGTAACGGTTTTTCGGATTGAAAATGCAGAAACAGGTTTGCTGGCAGAAAATTCTGTGGCAAAGGTGTTGGAAACCGGGCAGACTGTGGGTCTGGCTAACCACACCAAGTTAGTTTCAAAGGATGGCACCGAATACCAAATTTCTGATTCAGGCTCGCCCATTGTTGATGGCAGGGGGCAGATTACTGGTGTTGTGCTTGTTTTTCGCGATGTTACGGAAGAATATCGTCTGAATCAAGTCTTGCGGGAGAGTGAAGCGGGTTATCGGATGATGTTTGAAAACAACCCGCAACCCATGTGTATTTATGATTTGGAAACCCTGGCCTTTTTGAAAGTGAATCAGGCGGCCTTGAGCCACTATGGCTATTCCGAAGATGAGTTTTACAGCATGACCATTAAGGATATCCGACCGAAAGCCGATTTGGAGCGTTTGATGAAAAATGTCCGTGAAGTAAGTCATCCTTTTGAGCAATCGGGACAGTGGCGGCATTTAAAAAAGGATGGAACGGTTATTCATGTAGAGATTACGTCGCATGCTGTGGTATTTAATAAGCGGCCAGCACGGCATGTGCTGATTACCGATATCACGGATCGGCTAAAGGTTGAAAGACAGATTTCGGAAAGTGAGCAACAATACCGGAGTCTCTTTAACAGTTTGCGCGATTCAATTTTAGTGGCCGACACCAACCGAAAAATCATACAGTGTAATCCGGCGTTTTCGGACTTGTTTGGCTACCAGCCGGAAGAGATTATCGGTCAGGACACTTTGTATGTGTACAAGGACATGGAGGAGTATGCTGAAGTGGGTCGGAAAATCAAGGGCAAGGTCGACAATCCCAACTTTCTGCTGATCGTGTACTATCGAAAGAAAAATGGCGATGTTTTTCCTGGAGAGAGCAATGTTTTCTACCTGAAAGACCACCAAGGGACCACCATCGGATATATTGGGATAATACGCGATGTGACCGAACGGGTTGGAGCAGAGCAAATTTTGCGGCAAAACGAAGAACGTTTCCGCACTATTGTTGAAGGCGCGCCAGATCCCATTTTTATTCAGCGCGATATGAAATTCGCGTACCTGAATCCAGCGGCTTGCCGTTTATTCCAGATCCAATCGGCAAATGAATTAATCGGGAAACCGGTTATGGATCGTTTTCACCCTGACTATCACGAGAAGATTAAAGCACGCATTGAGCTTTTAAAGGCTGGTCAATCGGTTGGGGAGTTGTTTGCACAGCGCTTTATCCGGATGGATGGAACTGAAGTTTGGGTTGAAACCGCCGGAGATCCAATTCTATATGAAGGGAAGAACGCCGCCTTGGTTTTTGTGAGGGATATTTCCCAGCATAAGGAAGTTGAACAAGCCTTGCACGAAAGCGAAGAACGTTGGCAGTTTGCTCTTGAGGGAGCTGGTGATGGAGTTTGGGACTGGAACGTACAAACTGGGAAGATTTTCTTCTCCGACCAGTGGAAACGCATGTTGGGCTATGAGCCGGAGGAGGTACAAAATGAATTATCGGAATGGGAAAAACGTGTTCATCCTGACGATTTGAAGCAGGCGCTGGATGCTATTCAGAAACATATCACCGGCGAGATGGATGTTTACTTGAACGAGCATCGTTTACGATGTAAAGATGGAACTTACAGGTGGATCCTGGATCGCGGAAAAGTTATTTTACGCGACGAGCATGGCAAGGCGATCCGGTTTGTAGGAACTCACTCGGATATCACGGAAAGAAAGAACGCCGAGCATCGCTTGCAGGTTACACAGTTTGGAATCGATCATGCCCGGGTCGGCATTTACCAGGTGGAAGAAGATGGGACCATCATTTATGCCAATCATTACGCAGCCAGCAGTTTGGGTTACTCCTCTGAAGAATTGGTTGGAAAATCACTTTTTGATATCAACCAAACTTTTGTTTCCAACAGTTTTTGCCAACATCGGCTTGAAACGAAAGCCAAAGGCAGCAACACCACCGTCTCGATACATCGTAGAAAAGATGGAACGGAATTCCCGGTAGAAGTCACGGTCAATTATTTGCAATATAAAGACAAAATGCTGTCGTTCTTTTTTGTGAAAGATATCACCGAACGCCAGCAAGCCGAAGAAGCCTTGAAGGAAAGCGAAGCGAATTATCGTTTGTTAGTCGAAAATCAGACAGATATTGTGGTTAAGGTTGATCCGGAAGGCCGTTTTTTGTTTGTGAGCCCGTCGTATTGTAGGATGTTTGGAAAAACAGAAGCTGAGTTGATCGGACAAACCTTTATGCCGCTGGTTCATAAAGAAGATCTGGATCGGACCACCGAGGCTATGGAAGCGTTTTTCTCTCCTCCACACACGGTCCGTTTGGAGCAGCGGGCCCTCACCAAAAACGGATGGCTGTGGATTGGTTGGAATGATACGGCCTTGCTCAACAATGAGGGGAAAGTGACCGCCATTATCGGAGTTGGGCGCGACATTACCGAGCGTAAAAAGGCCGAAGCCGAGTTGCTCGAATTGAAAGAACAACTTGAAATTCAGGTCGACATAAAAACAAAGGAACTACAAGAACGGGTTAAGGAACTACAGCGGTTTCAGGATGCTACCATTGAACGCGAATTCAGAATTAAAGAGTTGCGGAACGAGATTGCACTGCTAAAAGGAAATAAATCATGAGGTACGATAAATTGAAACTTCTTTCAGTGCTTATTTTGTTACTTGTTGGAACCATTCGGAACACGCAAGCCGATATTCCAGCCGGGAGAAATGCCCTTGCGCCTGTCATTCTGCTTGGTTCCGAAGCAGACTATCCTCCCTACTGCTCATTGGATAAAAACGGGCAGCCAACCGGTTTTTCGGTTGATTTATTTAAAGCTGCGGCGCAAGCGGCCAATCTTCAGGTTGAAGTCCAAATTGGGCCGTGGCTGGTGCTCAAAGAGTACCTGGCTAAAGGAAGTATTGATGCCCTGCCTATTGTTGGGAGAAGCGCGGAGCGCGAAGCGGTTTATGACTTTACAATTCCATATCTTCAATCGCATAATGCCATTTTTGTTCGAAAGAATACAAACGACATCCTCACGTTGGCTGACTTAAAAAACAAAGAAATCTTAGTGATGAAGGGTGATATTGCAGAAGAGACCATTCGGCGCAAGCAGGTTTCCAACTTCATTGTTACAACCACCACTATTGATGAAGCTTTTAGGAGACTGGCCTCCGGAGAAGGCGATGCAATCATTGTGCAGCGTATGATTGGATTGAAGATTATTGATCGGCTGAAGCTTAAATCTATTGCTCCGCTCGAAATTTACATGAGCGATTCACGGCAGGAGTTTTGTTTTGCGGTGAAAAAGGGGAATGAACCCTTGCTGGCAAGCCTGAATGAAGGACTAGCGATTGTGATGGCTAATGGCAGGTATAATGAAATTCACAAGAAATGGTTTGGTCCGGTATTTAACGAAGAGCTTTCAAGGGCAGAGATCCTAAAAATGGCACTTTGGATAATCCTCCCGCTTGCTACTATTTTTATTTTGTTGTGGATTATCTTTCTTCGTAAGGAAGTAAAAAGGCGCACCAGCCACTTGGATAAAGAAATCGCGGAGCATAAAAAAACATGGGAGGAATTGCAGCAACAACAGCTTCGGCTTAAAGACAGTGAAGCGCAAATTCGGCTGCTACTCAACTCAACGGCTGAAGGAATATACGGAATTGATCCCCAAGGCAACTGTACTCTTATTAACAAGTCGGCACTCGAAGTGCTGGGTTTTAATGATAGGGGCCAGGTTATCGGCAAAAATATGTACCAATTGGTTCACCACACCAAGCCCGATGGTTCGCGCTATGGCAATGGCGAATGCGAAATTCACAAAGCTTTCAGCACTGGAGCGGGTGTGCATTGCGATGATGAGGTGTTGTGGTGTTCGGATGGTTCCAGCTTTTCTGCCGAATACTATTCCTATCCCATTCGCCAGAACAATGAAATAACCGGTATGGTTGTTACTTTCTGGGATATCACAGAAAGGAAAAAGGCGGAAGAAGAGCTACTAAATCTTAAACGAAACCTTGAAATTGAAGTTGTCCAACGAACTGCCGAGCTGAAAGAAAAAGTACATAAGCTGGATAAAAGTCAAAAGGCCATGTTGTATATGGTCGAGGACCTGAATGAGGTGACCAAAGAGATGAAGGAAGAACGCCGAAAGCTGGAATTATCGAACCAGGAATTGGATGCCTTTACTTATTCTGTGTCGCACGACCTAAGGGCTCCCTTGCGGGCGATTAACGGGTATTCCGACTTTCTGTTGGAGGATTATTTCGACAAGCTGGATAGGGAGGGAAAACGCTTTCTGGATGTTATTCGAAACAACGCATCAAAAATGGACCGACTGATCACCGACATGTTGAACCTGTCGCGGATTTCGCGGGCCGAAATGCGAATGGCTGCTATGGATATGGGGCGGGTAGCCCAAGCAATCTTTCATGAAGTTGCCACAGCCGACGAGCAAGACAGCTTCGAACTGGAGGTGGAGGAATTACCAACCGTGTTGTGCGATTACGCTCTGATGAAGCAGGTGTGGATCAATTTGATCAGTAATGCGTTAAAATACAGTGGGAAGTCAGCAATCAAGAAAATACAAATTGGCTCGAGGCAGGAAGAAAACGAGTGGATCTTTTTTGTGAAGGACTATGGTGCGGGTTTTAATCCAAAATACCAAGACAAACTGTTTGGTGTTTTCCAACGGCTGCACCGCGACGAGGAATTTAAAGGAACCGGCGTAGGTCTGGCGATTGTGCAACGCATTGTACACCGGCATGGCGGACGGGTGTGGGCTGATGCCGAAGAGCAAAAAGGGGCTACTTTTTTCTTTTCCTTTCCGGTTAAGTAGTACTTGGAGAAGGCCTAATATCTGCGAATTGGTAATTGTCTGGTGGCTGGCCTTCTGATAAAAAGGGGCAGAAACGGAGTAAGACAGATCGAAATGAAATAAATTTTAAAAAGCAAAAGAACATGGAAAATCTAAACGAAGTTGAAATCTTGATCGTCGAAGACAATCCGCATGATGCCGAAATGGCTTTGCGGGCCTTGAAGAAAAATAATCTGACCAACAAAGTGATGGTTGTTCACGATGGAGAAGAAGCCCTGGATTTTGTTTTTGCCAGAGGAGAGTTTGTCGGCCGCGAAAAATCACGACGCCCGAAAATGATTTTACTCGATTTAAAGTTGCCTAAAATAGATGGACTCGAAGTGCTGAAAGAAATTAAAGGCAACCCTGTGACCAAGGTTATTCCGGTTGTTATGCTTACCTCTTCCAGAGAAGAGTCGGATCTGGTAAGAAGCTATGAACTCGGAGTAAACAGTTATATTGTGAAACCGGTTGATTTTGATAAGTTTGTCGATGCCATTCGGGATCTGGGCTTTTACTGGTTGCTGCTGAATCAGCAAAAAATTTGATCAAGAGCCAGGAGTTTATATATCTGTTGAAGAATAGCTTTTGGCTTTTGATTGACGGAGATTGCTACTTTTAGAAAAACATTTTGGGTATGGATATTACAAAAGCCTTGCAGATTCTTTATGCTGAAGATTCGCCGGATGATGCAGAGATAGTGAAGCGGGAGATTCGAAAGTCTTTTCCGGAGACGACTTTTAAAATTGTTGACACGCGGGAGGAGTTTATTCTGGCTCTTCAAACGTTTCCAGCCGACCTGGTGTTGTCCGACTATAGCATGTCATCTTTCAATGGCTTGGAAGCGCTTCAAATTTCACTCGAACTACAGCCTGAGCTCCCAGTGCTTATCGTCACGGGCAGCATCAATGAAGAAACAGCTGTGGAATGCTTAAAGGCTGGTGCGGCCGACTATGTGCTGAAGGAATCCTTAAAACGTTTGGGACAGTCAATCCTGCAGGTGCTTGAACAAAAAGAGCTCAAAGCGCAGCGGTTGTCTGCAATTCAATTGCAGCAGGAAAGTGAAGAGCGTTTCCGCCGCCTGGCCGAGAATGCCCAGGACATGATTTACCGGTTTGAATTATTCCCCCAAAGACGATGTGTATACATGAGTCCGGCATCGCTAAAGATAACGGGGTACTCCCCGGAGGAGTACTATGCCGACCCCGGTTTGGGGCTCAAGCATGTACATCCGGATGATCACGAATTTTTGGAGCGGATGCTTCTAGATGACGCTTCGGTCCGCCAGTCGTTGACCTTACGGTATTTTAGGAAGGATGGGCAACTGATTTGGACGGAGCAACGAAATATTCCAATTTTTAGCGACGACGGGCAACTGGTTGCGATCGAGGGGATTGCCCGCGATGTGACAGATTACATGCAAACATTAGGAGCCTTGCGCGAAAGTGAAGAGAAATTCCGTACTCTGTTTTACAATCATACAGCTGCAAAAATGATGGTCGACCCGGAAAGTGGAAATATTCTGGAGGTGAACCAGGCAGCGGCTGAATTGTATGGTTGGCCCGTAAGCCAGTTTGTGAACATGAAAATAACCGACATCAGTACCTTGCCCGCTGCGGTTGTCATGCAGCATTTGAAGGGACCAATGGTTGATGACTATGTCAATAGAGAGTTAAAGCACCGTAAGGCGGATGGGACGGTTTTCGATGTTGAACTATTTATTAGTAAAATCATTGTCGGTGGAAAAATTTTCCTGCATTCCATTATCCACGATATTTCTTCAAAGAAAACGGCTGAGCGGAGATTGAGGCTATTAAACCGCGCTGTAGAGCAAAGTCCGGTATCCATGATAATTACAGACATTAAAGGACGAATAGAATACGTCAATCCAATGTTTACCCGGATAACAGGTTATGACTTTGAAGAGGTGAAGGGAAGAAATCCTCGAATTTTGAAGTCGGGACATCATTCGGCTCAATTTTATAAGGAGATTTGGGAAACGATTCTTGCTGGAAACGACTGGGTTGGCGAATTGCGCAACAAAAAGAAAGATGGCAGCTTGTATTGGATTGACGCCGCTATCTCCTCTATTTATAATAGCCAGGGCGAAATGACTCATTTTGTTTCTGTGAGGGAAGACATCACTCAAAAGAAAAACCTGATTGAAGATTTGATACTGGCGAAGGGAAAAGCCGAGGAAAGCGACCGGTTAAAGTCGTCCTTCCTGGCCAATATGAGCCACGAGATCCGCACTCCGATGAACGGGATTATCGGCTTTTTGGAGTTATTGAAGGAAAGCGAATTGGATGCTGTGGTTAGGGAAGAGTACCTTCAGGTGGTTCGCGGCAGTGGCGACCGGCTGATGAGTACCCTGAACGATATTATCGAGATTTCGAAGATCGAAGCAGGACACATCGATTTGAATGAGTCGGTTTTTAATGTCAGTAAAATGTTGATGTATTTTTGTGATTTTTTCCGGCCCGAGGCTGAGAAGAAAGGCCTGTCAATCTCAATGGGGAATCAGTTAGCCGAGAAAGCTTCGATTAAGACCGATAAAAGCAAACTGGAATCGATTTTGGTCAACCTGATCAAAAACGCGCTGAAATTTACCACCAAAGGATTTATTGAAATTGGCGTTCAGGAAGAAGAGGAAGCGTTTGTTTTTTATGTCAAGGATAGTGGTTCCGGAATTGCAGCCGACCAACACGAAATAATCTTCGACCGCTTTACACAGGCCGAACAGAACTTAAAGCGGGAGTACGAAGGATCAGGCTTGGGCCTTTCGATTTGCAGAGCTTATGCCAGATTATTAAACGGCCGCATTTGGCTCGAATCAGAGGTGGGCAAGGGGAGTACGTTTTATGTTTCCATTGCTGATGGAGTTCAGTCGGCTGAAAACAAAAACAAGCGGCAGCAAGTTGTTGAACCATTCGTGGACACTGCAGAGGATGATGCTCTGATTCTGATTGCTGAGGACGATGAAGCCAGCTATTATTATCTGGAGGTTGTATTGATGCGGAAAAAATATCATTTATTGCATGCTGTTAATGGTGCTGATGCAGTGGAGTTTGTAAAGCAGAATCCAGGAATTCAGCTGGTTTTAATGGATATAAAAATGCCGGTAATGGACGGTTATGAAGCAACGCGGCAAATTCGGCAGTTTAATCAGGAAATTCCAATTATTGCTCAAACCGCTTTTGCAATGACCGACGATATCGAGAAAATCGAGCGTTCGGGATTTAACGATTATGTGACAAAGCCCATTAAGATTCCTGATTTATTAAGTGCCATTGAAAAATATATTTACCGCAGATAGAAAATAAGTGATTGAACTTACTTGTTGCAACAGGGATAAAAAAAACCTTGAGATGTCATGATTAAACAGTCGCGCTTCTACTTTCTGGTCGGGAAGCTATGACTAAATGTACACAACTCTTTTTGGTTGGGGATTCAGGTACAAGCGTATAAAGCTCCACTTCTCGCCGGGGAAGCCGTGACTAAATATCGAACTCGGTTTAATGTTCCGTCCACTGAAAGTTCAGGATATTCAACACAAATTTTCCTAAATTTGAACTGCAATATTCAAACCGAAGACTAAAAAAGAACAGGTACCCAACCTGGGAGATAGGTTCGTGGACAACTTTAAAACATAAGCATCAAGAAAAATTATGAATAAACTAAACGCTTGGTTGCGGCTTAACCAGCTAACCGAAAACAAAAGTGACTACATGGCCGTCCCCGTAACCAACGGAAGCCTTACTTACCCTTGCCGACATTGTAAACGATCTCAAAGAAGAGGGTATGGAGATTAAAACAGAAACTGCTACCAACATCATTAGCCGCTTCAACCGTAAAGCTGCCGAGCGGGTGGTGAGGGGCTACAACATAAACACAGGCCTGGTGTATATGCGCCCGGTCATTAAAGGGGTGTTCTACGATCGTACCTGGGATCCCTTGTGCCATCGTGTGTATGTGGCGATAACCCAGGGATTGGAATTGCGTAAAGCTGTGGACGAAATTATGGTCGAGATCTTGGGCGAACAGTCTTGCCCCCTGGCAGTTTACACGCTTACTGACAGCTCTACCGGCGCCACCAACGGCACATTGACTGCCGGACGCAATGCCTAGCTGAAAGGTACTTACTTAAAAGTAGTTGGCGACGACCCGATTGTAGGCATTGCCTTCCGCAACACTGTAACGGGCGAAGAAACCCGACTGGAGCCAATGGATATTGTACTGAACGAACCTTCGCGCCTGTTGATCCTGGTTCCGGCTACCCTTCCTCCCGGCAACGAATACGAGCTAACAATAACGACACAGTTTACCGGTGGCAATACCCTGCTAAAGCACCCGCGCTCCGTCACCCTGGGCTTACCGGTCGTCATTGCCTGACCAGATCAAAGACTCCTGATACTACTAATACACCATTAGTAGCATTACTAACACACCTTCCCCCTGAGGGGATCACTGCGACTGTTGGCGGTTATCGGTAATCAGTTTGGTAGTTATCGTGTGTTCGTTTTCAGTTTAAAGTTTCCAGTTACCTCGCCGGTGGTTGGACAACTCGAAACTTGCAACTCGAAACTGTTTTCGGTTGTCGGTAATTAGTTTGGCAGTTGTTGATGCGTTCGTCCGTCATGGGTAGTCATTCAATTGTTATTGCTGGTCATTGGTTGATTCGCTTGCTTCTGGCTTCTTGTAGCTAGCAGCTTTCTTCTTTTTGCCTACTACTGCCACTGAACAACTCTCCCCATATTTTTCTATCTTTGCGCCTCAGTTTAAAAACGCTTTTAACCAACCATCACCATGGAATACAAATTCTGGGAAATAGAGCCGAAATGGCAGGCCCATTGGGAGGAAAACAAGACCTTCAAGACCGAAAACAACTTTTCGAAGCCCAAATATTACATTCTCGACATGTTTCCCTATCCGTCAGGATCCGGCTTACACGTAGGACACCCAGAAGGATACACGGCAACCGACATCATCAGTCGTTACAAGCGGATGAAAGGATTTAACGTGCTGCACCCCATGGGTTGGGACGCTTTTGGATTGCCTGCAGAGCAATACGCCATTCAAACCGGCACGCATCCGGCGGTGACCACCAACAAAAACTGCGACAACTTTCGCCGGCAGATCAAAACGCTGGGACTGAGTTATGACTGGGACCGCGAGATCAACACCACCGATCCCAAGTATTTCAAGTGGACCCAATGGATTTTCACCAAACTGTACAATACCTGGTTTGATTATGAGCAAGGCAAAGGACGCCCCATCAACGAGCTTCCCATTCCCGACGAAGTGAAGGCTGAAGGCGATGCTGCCGTAACAGCATACATCAGTAAAAAACGCCTGGCCTATTACGACAACGCCCAGGTGTGGTGGTGCGAAAACTGCAAAACGGTTTGTGCCAACGAGGAAGTACTGACCGACGGCTCGCACGAAAAATGTGGGCACCAGGTCATTCGCAAAAACCTGAAACAATGGTTGCTGCGCATTCCGCATTACGCCCAGCGCTTATTGGAAGGATTGGACGAACTCGATTGGCCTGAAGGCGTGAAAGACATGCAGAAAAACTGGATCGGTAAATCAACCGGCGCTGAGGTTGATTTTACGGTAGAAGGGGTGAACCAAAAACTGCGTGTGTACACCACCCGCCCCGACACCTTGTTTGGTGCAACCTACATGGTCGTTTCGCCCGAGCATAAGATGCTCGACGATTTGGTGATAGAAGACAAAAAAGATGAAGTTAAAAAATATACCCAGGCCGCTTCGCTGAAATCGGACCTGGACCGAACTGAGCTGGCGAAAAACAAAACAGGCGTATTCACCGGGCGCTATGCGATCAACCCGGTTAATGGAAATAAAATTCAGATTTGGGTGGCCGACTATGTGTTGATGGGCTACGGAACCGGCGCAATTATGGCAGTGCCGGCACACGACACCCGTGACTTCGAATTCGCTGAAAAATTTCAAATTCCAATTGTATGCATTCTTGATCCGAAAAATGCGGACGATGAAACCCGCGAAAAAGTATTGGCCGGTAAAGCCTGCTGGACCGAAGACGGCGCTTACATCAACTCGGCAAGCGACGAAACCGGTATCGACATTAACGGCTTAAGCAAAAAAGAAGGCATTGCCCAAATTACCGCATGGCTCGAAGAAAAAGGCCTTGGAAGCGCTACCACCAACTTTAAATTGCGCGACTGGTTGTTTAGCCGTCAGCGCTACTGGGGAGAGCCTTTTCCGGTGATCCACTGGGAAGATAGGGAAGTAACGGTTGTGGAAGATGATCTACCAGTAACCTTGCCTGAACTGGAAAAATTTGAACCGGGCGAAGGCGGCGAGTCTCCACTTGGAAATGCCACCGACTGGCTGGCTGTAGTGGATGAAAATGGCCGTAAAGGGCGACGCGAAACCAACACCATGCCCCAATGGGCTGGCTCATGCTGGTACTTCCTGCGCTACATTGACCCCAACAACGATAAGCAGATTTTTGATCCAAAGCTGGAAAATTACTGGATGCCGGTCGATCTTTATATTGGAGGTGCCGAACATGCAGTGCTTCACCTGTTGTACTCCCGTTTCTGGCATAAGGTGCTGTTCGATCTTGGCGTGGTTTCAACCGATGAGCCGTTCAAAAAACTGTTCAACCAGGGGATGATTCTGGCTTTTGCCTACGAAACAAAAACCGGTGCCAAAGTAGCTTCGGATTTGGTTGAAGAAAAAGACGGTCAATATTTTCACACACAAACCGGCGAAGAATTGCGCCAGATTGTAGCCAAAATGTCGAAATCACTTAAAAATGTGATCAACCCCGATGATGTAGTGGAAAAATACGGTGCCGACGCCTTACGCTTGTACGAAATGTTTATGGGCCCCTTGGACGACACCAAGCCTTGGGCCGAAAACGGCGTTAAAGGTGTTTTTGGATTCTTAAGCCGTGCACACCGCTTTTTTGCTAACCCGGAGAATGTTGTGGAAGGCGAAGAAGATAGCGAAGTCTTAAAATTATTGCAACAAACCATTTTAAAAGTGGGTGATGATATTGAGAACCTGAAATTCAACACCGGCATTTCGGCCTTGATGGTTTTCAACAACCTATGCATCAAAAAAGGAAAAGCAACCAAGTCGACTGCTGAAACCTTTGCAAAAATCCTGTCGCCCTATGCGCCTCACCTGGCCGAGGAACTTTGGAGCCTGTACGGCAACACCCAATCGCTGGCTTACGAGCCCTGGCCTGTTGCCGATAAAAGCTTGCTGGTGGAAGACACGCACGAATACCCGGTTTCATTTAACGGGAAGATGCGCTTCAAGCTGGAATTGGCGCTCGACCTTCCCAAAAGAGAGGTAGAAAAGGCAGTGCTGACAAACGAGCTGGCACAAAAATGGCTGGAAGGGAAGACTCCTGAAAAAGTAATTTACGTTCCGAAGAAAATCATCAACGTGGTGCTGTAAATTTACTTTTGCACAACTTATTAGAAAGATGGTTCTTGCTTGCAGGGGCTATCTTTTTGCTTTTTAGCCGCAACTCACCTCTCTGTCGAACACCCCAAATGTGAAATTTACGTTAATCAATCAACGGATGACTTTTACCCATTCTTTTCAATTATAAAAGGTCTTCTTTTGCAGCCAATTTTACCCATGGTGGTGATGAAATAGAATGAATAAATGACGAACGGTTAACGAGCAAACGAAATGATAAACGAACACAAAGCAAAAATAAAAACAACCTTGACAGATTACATAGTAATCGCCTTTGGAATGGCACTTTACGTACTTTCCTGGACTATATTTCTGATTCCAGCCGAAATTACCGGTGGAGGAATCAGTGGTTTGTCGGCCGTTATCTTTTACAGCACAAACATTCCGGTGGCCGTTTCCTACTTTGTCATTAATGTGTTTCTTATTCTTATTGCCATCAAGGTGCTTGGCGCCAGCTTTGGCATCAAGACCATTTTCAGCATGCTGCTGGCGACTTTACTGTTCTGGCTCACTCCGGGACTCCTAAAAGAACCGCTAATTGATGACACCTTTCTATCGGCTGCCCTGGGCGGCATGATGGGCGGAGTAGGCATTGGAATCGTATTTACCCGCGGGGGTAGCACCGGCGGCACCGACATCATTGCCATGATCGTCAATAAATACCGCAACATCAGCCCCGGACGTGTCATCATGTATTGTGATGTCATTATTATTGCGTCCAGCTATTTTGTTTTTCAATCACCAGGCAAGCTCGTTTATGGCTACGTTTCCATGTGGGTAATATCGTATACCATCGATGCTTTTTTAAATGGATCGAACGCTTCTGCCCAAATTTTTATATTTTCGAGGAATTTTGAAGAAATAGCCGATTACATCAATAAAAATGTCAGTCGGGGCGTTACTGTCCTGGATGGAACAGGTTGGTACACCAAAGAGAATGTAAAAGTAGTCATGACCATTGTCCGAAAAAGGGAATCCAGCTTGATATTCAGAAAATTGAAAGAGATTGATCCGGAAGCGTTTATTTCCATGGGAAGTGTGATGGGGGTTTACGGACAAGGGTTTGATAAGATGAGAATTTAGTATGAAGAAATATATTGCAGAAGTTGTTTTTTTACTGGCCGCTATTAGTTTGATCGTTGTGTTTGCTATTCGCCCTCCGGAGCCCAAGCCGGATCGAGTCCCTGAACCAGAGCCCATTCCCATTCCCGAGCCGGTGTTATTGTTTGGCCTTCCCGTTGATTCTTTCATAATTGAAACGGAACCAATCCTGCGCAATCAGAACTTATCCGACATCTTGGTCAAGAAAAATATCTCTTACCAAACGATTGACCAACTGGCACGAAAATCAAAGCCGATATTTGATGTCCGAAGAATCAAGCATAAAAACCACTACCATTTTTTTCTGAAAAATGACAGCCTGAAAACGCCGGCCTACTTTGTCTACGAAATAGACAACACTGATTATGTCGTCTATGAATTACAGGACTCCCTGCATATTTATACCGGGCGAAAACCCATCACAACCGAACTAAAAACAGCTTCGGGCACCATTAAATCGTCCTTATGGAATGCACTGGTTGAGAATAATATCAATCCGGTTCTAGCCATCGAATTATCTCAAATTTACGCATGGACCATTGACTTCTTCGGAATTCAGCGGGGCGATCAATTCCGCATTATTTATGAGGAGCAGTTCGTGGATTCGATCTCTGTCGGAGTTGGCGAAATTTATGCCTGCCAATTTCACCACATGAACCAGGACTACTATGCTTTTTTGTTTGAACAAGACAGCACCCTGAGTTATTTCGACGACCAGGGGAAAAGCCTGAAAAAAGCTTTTCTGAAAGCACCGCTTGAGTTTTCACGGATCAGCTCCAGGTTTTCAAACAGCCGCTACCATCCAGTACTGAAAATTCGGCGTCCGCACCACGGAATCGATTATGCAGCACCAACCGGAACACCGGTTCAATCAATCGGCGACGGTGTGGTGACTCGCAAAGGATACCAGCGAGGTGGAGGCGGAAACTACCTTTACATTAAGCACAACTCGGTGTATACCACCTGCTACATGCACCTGCATGGGTTTGCCAAAGGAATCGCCACCGGCACCCGTGTAAAGCAAGGACAATTGATTGGCTATGTCGGATCAACCGGCTTGTCTACAGGCCCGCATCTCGACTTTAGGGTATTCAGAAACGGCTCTCCCATGGATCCACTCAAAGTGGAAGCGCCACCCGTTGAACCAGTTTATGACGACAATCTGGCAGCTTTTACTGCGCTAAAAGATTCGCTGATGACACAATTAAGCTTTATCCCTTTTCAGGAATAAGCTTTCAAATTGACTTAGCAGGCAAAAAAAACACCCAAAAGCCCGGATCACGAATTTGTACAACTCGGATCCAGGCTTTTGGGCAACTTGGTTTTCTGCCTATTCATCCTCGGTAAATAACACTTCTTCAATCACACGGGGGTAATGCTCATATTCGAGCTGATGTACTTTCGCTGCCACATCGTCGGCTTTATCTCCCGGGGCAAGATCACAAGTGGACTGAAAGATAATGTCACCCTCATCATAGCGTTCATTCACATAATGAATGCTGATGCCTGAAGCTTTATCTTTGTTCTTCACAACAGCTTCGTGGACAAAATTCCCATACATGCCTTTTCCTCCATATTTGGGTAAAAGTGCCGGGTGTATATTAATAACAGGAAACTCCTCTGTCAGGTATTTTGGGACCAGCCACAGAAAGCCGGCCAGCACAATTAAATCAATTTTACGCTCGGTCAGTTCTTCCAGCACATCAATACTATGATAAAACTCCTCGCGCGAAAAAGTAAAAGACTCGACACCAAGCTTCTCAGCACGTATAAGTGCATAGGCATTTTCGTTATTCGACCACAATGAATCAACAATGACATGTCGGTTTCCTTGAAAATACTCAATGATATTCTGAGCGTTAGTGCCTGATCCTGAGGCAAAAATGGCAATTTTCTTCATTTTACTATCAATTCTGATTTATTTTTGAATAATGGACTTGCATGTTCAAATATAGTTTAGGTAATCAACAACTTACAGTCCCAAACAGCTATTTATTTTGATTTTTCTTTGATATATTTTGGGTAAATTTATTACTTTGCACCGGATTTTTTAAAAACAAAATTGAATATTAACTTAAAATTAGAACTATGTCTGACATTGCAGGTAAAGTTAAAGCAATTATTGTCGACAAATTGGGCGTTGACGAAAGCGAAGTAACCAACGAAGCTTCATTCACAAATGACCTAGGTGCCGATTCGCTTGATACTGTTGAATTGATTATGGAATTCGAGAAAGAGTTTGATTTGGCTATTCCAGACGATCAAGCTGAGAAGATTTCAACTGTAGGTGAAGCGATCTCGCACATCGAGGCAAACGTAAAGTAATAAATTTGAATTAAACATTTATGGAATTTAAACGGGTAGTTATAACCGGACTTGGAACCGTAAACCCGCTTGGTAATTCTATTGAGGAGTATTGGGAGGGGTTGAAAAACGGAGTTAGTGCAGCTGGTCGGATTACAAAATTCGATGTCGAATTGCAAAAAACTCAGTTTGCATGCGAAGTAAAGAACTTTGATCCTACAATTTATGTAGAGAAAAAAGAAGTGCGCAAGCACGACCTTTATACTTTGTATGCTTACGCCTCCGCACAACAAGCTATTCTGGATTCGGGTCTTGACCTGGAAACAATTGATAGAGATCGTGCCGGTGTAATTTGGGGAGCAGGTATTGGAGGACTTCAAACTTTTTTTGAGGAAGCCCGGGCCTACGATGTTCATCGCCCCAAATTTAATCCGTTCTTCATTCCGAAGATGATTGCCAACATTGCCGGAGGTCTGGTCTCAATCCGCTATGGGTTCAGAGGACCTAACTTCACAACCGTTTCTGCTTGTGCCTCGGCATCTCATGCAATAATTGAAGCCTTCAATTACATTCGCATGGGCAAAGCCAACCTGTTTATTACAGGTGGATCAGAAGCAGCAATTAACGAAGCCGGTTTGAGTGGTTTCAATTCCATGCGTGCACTTTCTACCAGAAATGATGACCCCAAAACAGCGTCACGCCCGTTTGATAAAGACCGCGATGGTTTTGTCATGGGCGAAGGTTCAGGCGCCCTCATTCTTGAGGAGTATGAACACGCTGTTAAACGTGGTGCCAAAATTTATGGTGAAGTTGCCGGTGGGGGAATGTCTGCAGACGCTTACCACATGACTGCCCCTGATCCTGACGGCAAAGGCGCTACTTTAGTCATGAATTGGGCTTTGGAAGATGCCGGCATAAAACCGGAAGACATTGATTATATCAATGTTCATGGTACCTCTACTCCATTAGGAGATATTGCAGAGCCAAAAGCAATTCAAAAATGTTTTGGCGATCACGCTTATCGATTAAGCATTAGTTCCACCAAATCGATGACAGGACACCTTTTAGGTGCAGCTGGTGCTATTGAAGGCATCGCTTCCATCCTGGCCATTAATCATGGAATTATTCCCCCAACAATCAATCATTTTACTGATGATCCAGAGATTGACAGTAAGCTTGATTTTACCTTTGGAAAAGCGAAAGAACGTGAAGTCAATTACGCGCTGAGCAATACCTTTGGTTTTGGAGGACACAATGCGACAGTTATTTTTAAGAAATACTGATCAAGTGATTAGAAATATCGCACACAAAATAAAACTCTTTTCTTCACCGAGAAAAGAGTTTTATTTGTTTTTAAAAGCGCTGTTCAACAGTACTCCAAACAACCTGACGCTTTATGAAACAGCGCTAACCCACAGGTCAGCGTCAAAAACCGACTCGCAGGGCAACTGGGTCAACAACGAACGGCTGGAGTATTTAGGCGATGCTATTTTGGGTGCGGTCATCGCCGAGTTTCTGTACAACCGGTTTCCAAACATGGATGAGGGTTTCCTCACCCAAATGCGATCGAAACTGGTGAATAGAAGCTTCCTCACCGAGCTTACCTTTCAAATTGGCTTAAATTACTACATCCAGTCGAACACTAACAATGCGGGAGAGGGCAGCCACATCTACGGCGACGCGCTTGAAGCCATCATTGGGGCACTTTACCTCGACAAAGGCTACCAGGCTACCCGGCAGTTTATTACCCGCAAACTGCTTTTGCAACAAGTCAATCTGGATGAAATTCAAAATACCAACACCAATTACAAAAGCCAGCTCATTGAGTGGAGTCAGAAAAATAAAAAAGAGTTGAGCTTCGAAACAGCTGAAAAAACAACTGGAGACAATCGTCAGCCTTTCTTTATTTCAACCATCACAATAGAGAAGAAGAAGATCATTGGCAAGGGGGAGGGCAGTTCGAAGAAAGAAGCCCAGCAAAAGGCCTCGAAAGCAGCCCTGATCAAGCTGGAAGAATTGGATGCCTGAGTGCTTGAGGTAAAAAAGCGGAGCTTTTCAACTCCGCTTTAAAAACCAAAACTTAAATTCACCCTGTAAAAAATTCCGTTAAACCTCATTTGTTAGAAATGATTCGTATAGATTTGCTGGTTACAAATATAGAGAGATAAAAATAACGGACGAGCAAACAAATGTTAAAGCCTGTTAAGAATTTCACATCATAGAAGGGCTTAAAATTCGAGAAGTTGCGCCAATGTTAAATATTGTTAAGCAGCGATTTGCCCTCTATTTTAAAGCTTATCTTTGTATCCATGAGTAGAAGAGTGATTATTTTTTTAATTGTAATCATGGCCATCGTAATGACCAGTTTGATTGCGGTTCAAACCAACTCAATTCAAAAAGCTTTTCAAATCAAGGAGGAGCAGTTTGACCAAACGGTCAACCGTGCCATACGGCAGGTTGTGCGCCGGCTCGAACTGGAAGAGGGCGCCCTGTTGATTGCACAGAGCAACAGGCAAGCGGTCAGTGGCTCCATTTTTCCCCGGAGCAACCAGCAAAACAATATTTTCCCCAACAGCCCTCAGAAAGGCCCAAACGATGTCAATATATCATTTCGGTTCTCACAACGGAAAAGCGCCAGCACTTACAGTGAAGAACTGTCTATTTCGTATAATGATTCAAGCTCCATTTTTAATAATGAACGCGGCAGGCCCGGCGATTTTCCTTCGGCCTTCGATGAAATACATGATCATGATGTTTACCTCTCAGAGCAGTACGAAATAAAAATGAATGAGAAAGCCAACATGTACCGTTTGCTTCAAAATGAATTTATATTCTCGCAGCTGCCAATAGCAGAACGAATTAATCAAAAAAGGATAGAGAGTGAAATACAACGCGAATTCGAAAACTCAAACATTGATCTGGAATATAAATACGCTGTATATAGCTTTCCACAAGCACAAGAACAACGAGTGTTTGGAAGTACCGGATTCGATTTAAGCAACAAGATATACTACCGCACCAATCTTTTTGCAAGTGACCGGGATCCAAAACCGAATTACTTATTCGTCTATTTCCCAAAACGGCAAAGCTACCTGCTCCACGAAGCCGGGCTAATGGTTATTCCAACGGCTATTTTAACCGCCATGCTGATTGGTATTTTTGTGTACACGATCCTTATTATTCTGAAGCAGAAAAAGCTGTCGAATATCAAAAACGACTTCATCAATAACATGACCCACGAACTAAAAACACCCATCTCCACCATCTCGCTGGCCAGCCAAATGCTGCACGACAACAGCATCAGCAATACACCGCGAACGATTGAGCATGTTTCCAATGTCATTTTACAGGAAAGCAAACGGCTGAGTTTTCAGGTGGAGAAAGTTTTGCAAATGGCTGTTTTCAACGAAGGTCGATTGAAACTAAAGTTTAAAGAAGTCCACCTAAATGATTTAATTAACAACGTAATTCTTAACTTTGAGTTGCGCGTAAAAAGTAAGGATGGCACCCTGGATTCCGTTATTGTCGCCGAAGACGACCAGATCAAAGGTGATGAGGTGCATATCACCAATGTGATTTTCAACCTGCTCGACAATGCCATGAAATACAGCAAAGGCCAGCCAGCCATTGAAGTAAAAACGGAGAACAAAAAAGATTTCGTGGTCGTTTCTGTGAAAGACAATGGCATAGGAATTGCGAAGGAACATCAGGACCAAATTTTTGAGCGGTTTTATCGGGTTCCGACAGGCAATGTGCATGATGTAAAAGGATTTGGACTCGGGCTCAGCTACGTAAAGAAAATTATCGACTCTCACCAAGGCAAAATCAAGGTGGAGAGCACCTTAAATAAAGGAACAAAATTCATGATCTATTTCCCATTAAATGTGAAAGTAAATGGAAACAAAAGCAAAACTGTTATTGGCCGAAGACGATGAAAACTTAGGCCTGCTGTTAAAAGAATATTTAATTGCCAAAGGATACAACACCGACCTCTATGGCGATGGCGAAGTCGCTTATGAGGGGTTTAAAAAAAATCAGTTCAGCCTCTGTATTTTGGATATTATGATGCCCAAGAAGGATGGAATCACCTTGGCTAAAGAGATCCGGTTGATTAACTCGGAAATCCCGATTATTTTCCTGACTGCTAAAAACCTGAAGGAAGATGTATTGGAAGGCTTTAAAATGGGCGCTGATGACTACATAACGAAGCCCTTCAGCATGGAAGAACTGATTTTTCGGATTGAAGCGATCTTACGCCGAACCAGCGACAGCAAAGGTACTGAACAAACGACCTACCAACTGGGGAAATACACCTTCGACCACCGCAAACAAACCTTAATTAGCGATGGCAATACCATGAAACTGACCACCAAGGAAAGTGAACTGCTGCGACTGCTGTGTAATAATGCCAACGATGTTCTGGAGCGGAACTTCGCATTGAAAACCATCTGGATTGATGACAATTACTTTAATGCGCGAAGCATGGACGTTTACATTACCAAACTACGTAAACATTTGAAAGATGAGCCTTCGGTCGAAATCATCAATGTCCACGGTAAAGGCTACAAACTGATTATGTAGATTCGAAACAAACCGATATAAGCAGAATCCCGGCCAATCTAATTGGTTGGGATTTTTTTGCAATTAGAAAAGCAACGAGCGTCAAGTTCCAACATTACAAAGACCCCAAATGTGTGAATGATACAACTCTTTTTCATAATTATGTAATACTTCTAGAACCAAGGGGACTACCTTTAATTCATCGAAATAACGTCAAAATCTAAAATTGAAAGAGATGAAAATACAAAGAAAAAATAAACTCGCAAAAGGCATTTTCATTAGCATGCTGGTGGGATCAATGATATTCTTGTCCACCTCATGTGCACAAAAGATATCTTTTTTAAATTCCTCCATTGTTCCGGCAGCCAAGGGATCGGTTAAAGTAAAACAAGACAACAACAATAATTACGTCATTAATATTAAAATCAAAGATTTGGCAGCGGTTGAAAGACTACAGCTATCGAAAGAAACCTATGTGGTTTGGATGGAAACCGACCGAGGAAATACAGAAAATCTGGGTCAGTTAAAAAGTTCAAGTAGTTTTTTGTCAAAGCAAAATACAGCATCTCTGCAAACGGTATCTGCCTTTAATCCTGTCAAGATCTTTGTTACTGCCGAAGACGGTACAGATGTTCGTTACCCGGGCCGGGTTATTTTAACTACCAACAGTTTTTAATCCAACCTGCCCTCAGTTAAGCGAAGCTGGAACGAAGGGGTGAGCTGTCTTCAGTTTGCTCCTTCGTTCCAACTAATCGCTTGTTTGGGAACCGATGTAGAACAATGAGCTTTCTGCTTGCAATGCGCACCGGAAGAAGTCCTATTGATTGAATAACTGACTATTCAATTTTTTGTTTGATTTCGTGTTTTAATGGAGTTAAATGTCTCTTGATTATGACCCAAACCATTGAAGAATCAACAGCATCATAGGCATGAATCAATCGATTTCTAAATCCAACAATCTTTCTTGAATTCTCAAGACCCAGGTCTGGGTGAATTGAGTCAAGCTTGTTAACAGCTTCTCCTATAATGCCTAATTGCCGTTCAACCGCACTTTGAGTTTTCAAATCAATGACATAATCATTGTAATTTGATATTGTCCGTGTAAATTCTTCAATCAATTCAATAGCACGAAGAATGTCATACAAATACTTGAGCCCTTTTTCCGTCATAGATTAAAACTTTTGTAGAATCAATGCTTTTTCGCAAATACGGGTTTTTTATTGATGAATCAGTAAGCAAATCAACCTTTCGATGAAAAAAGCCTTCAAAAGTATCCCAAAGCGATATCAATTTTTCACCTCTCTCTAAAGGGTCCGGGGAATCAATTTCAACTAATAAATCGATATCGCTTCTTTCTGAGTCAAACTGGTCTGTAGTAGATGAACCAAAAGCATATAAATATTTGACATCGTGTTTTTTGCACAATGCCTTAAAATCAGCTAAGTGTTTTTGTATTTCATCTTTTATATGCATATTTCAAAGATACATTTATTCAGATAAACTGCTGTTAAATATAGAAATAAAATTGAAATGATTCGTGCTTAGAAAAATAAGGTAGGTTTAAATAGTCGTGTAGGTTTATACACGACCTCCCGGAAACAGTTGGGCGTGTAAGTTTGCATACGAGCCCCCAGACAAAAAAGTGGAGGCGAGTTGGTTCACTTATTCGCTGTAAGTCAATCCAAATGCAAAGGGATACAATGGATTTTTCGAATCGTAAGGCATTTAAATAGGAATCGGTGCATTCTATCGGGCATTTTTCTATCTTTAGGGAAAGCAATCACCTATGGAATTACCTCTATTAATACAGAACGATCAGTATCTTGAACCGCACGCGCCGGTCATTATCGATCGAATAAATCAAGCCAAAGCCAAAGAGAAGGAGCTGACACAAAATGGCTCATTAAAAGACTTTGCCAGTGGACATCATTGGTTTGGCTTGCACAAAACCAGCGAGGGCTGGGTTATCCGCGACTGGGCGCCAAAAGCAACCCACATTTATATGATTGGCGACTTTAACGACTGGCAGGAACGGGAAGATTTTCGCCTGCAGTGGATTGGTGACGGGCGCTGGGAATTGTCTCTGCCCGAAAATAAGTTGGTGCATGGACAGCTCTATGCCTTTTCGATGCACTGGAATGGCGGCAACGGTAAGCGAATTCCCGCCTGGTGCAAGCGTGTGGTTCAGGATGAAGAAAGCAAGCTTTTTAATGCTCAGGTGTGGATTCAAGAAAAAGATTTTGAATGGAAACACCCCAACTATAAACGAGCCAATGAGGCTCCGCTCATCTATGAAAGCCATGTAGGAATGGCCGGCGAAGAAGAACGGGTGCACACCTACAATGAATTTCGGGAGCAGATTTTACCGCGCATCAAGGCGGCCGGCTACAACACGGTGCAGCTTATGGCTATTCCAGAACATCCGTACTATGGGAGTTTTGGATACCATGTGTCCAGCTTTTTTGCGCCTTCATCTCGCTTTGGAACACCCGAAGAATTGAAGCAGTTGATCGACGAGGCTCACGGAATGGGGTTGGCAGTTATTATCGACTTGGTTCATTCGCATGCTGTAAAGAATGAAGTTGAGGGATTGGGAAATTACGACGGCACCCGATATCAGTTTTTTCATTCGGGCCCAAAAGGAGAACATCCGGCCTGGGATTCCTATTGCTTCAATTATGGAAAAAATGAAGTATTACACTTTTTACTGTCCAATATCCGCTATTGGCTGGAAGACTTTAAGTTCGATGGTTTCCGTTTCGACGGAGTGACCAGTATGCTCTACTTCGACCATGGATTAGGGAAAGCGTTTACGAAATACGATGATTATTACGATCAAGGAGTTGATCAGGAAGCCGTCAATTATTTCTACCTGGCCAACAAACTCATCCACAAAGTGAACTCCCAAGCCTTATCAATCGCGGAAGAGGTGAGCGGAATGCCCGGATTAGCCACACCCATTAATGAAGGAGGCTATGGCTTTGATTACCGAATGGCGATGGGCGTGCCCGATTTTTGGATCAAACTGATCAAGGAAATTCCGGATGATAACTGGGATATGGGGCAGATTTTTCATGAGCTGACCTCGAAACGCCTGGATGAAAAAGTGGTGAGTTATACCGAATCGCATGACCAGGCGCTGGTGGGTGACAAAACGATTATCTTCAGGCTGATTGATAAAGAAATGTATTTTAGCATGCGGAAAGATCAGCCCAACCTGCTGGTTGAACGCGGAATGGCGCTGCATAAGATGATCCGGCTGGCTACGGTGACCTGCGCTGGCGGAGCCTATCTCAACTTTATGGGCAATGAGTTTGGACACCCCGAGTGGATTGACTTTCCACGCGAGGGGAATAACTGGTCGTATAAAAATGCCCGGCGTATTTGGAGTTTGGTCGACAACAAAGAACTTCGCTACCATTTGTTGTTGGATTTTGACCAGCAAATGATGCAGTGGATCAGCCAGGTTGGCTTGCTGGAATTCCCCGAAGTGATATGGCGCTACGACAATAATGGCGATAAGGTGCTGAGTTACCAACGAGACGATTTTCTGATGGTTTTTAACTTCAATCCTACACAATCATTTACAGATTATGGGATTCCAATTGAACCTTCCAAGTTCAAAATCCTTTTTAATACTGATGAGGAACGCTTTGGGGGGCAGGAGCGAATTGATAAGCGGATGACCTACTACACGAGGCCATCGGCTGGTTTAACAAGTCAACACTATGTGCATCTGTACTTGCCGGCCCGAACTGCCATCGTTCTAAAAAAGGAAGCTTTTAAACGCGTAAGATAAATGAATCAATATTATACCGAAGTAAGCATAAGGGATTTGGGGTGGAAAATTGGCCATCAGTCAAAATTGATGCTGGTTGGTTCGTGTTTTGCCGAAAATATTGGTTGGCGGATGCAGCGGCTAAAGTTTCAGGTTGATTTAAACCCTTTTGGTATTTTGTACAATCCGCAGTCGATTGCTAAAAGCCTGCGTTTACTCATGGATGGTAAAACGTATACCCAAGCTGACTTATTTGAACACGATGGCGTTTGGCACAGCTTCGACCATCACAGCCGGTTTTCATCAACCGACCCTAAAGAGGTTTTGGATGGAATTAACCGGCAAGTTGTATCTTCTTCGCAACATTTGAAGGAAAGCGACTTTTTAATCCTGTCGCTGGGCACGGCTTGGATTTTTGAACTGAAAAGAACCGGGCAAATCGTTTCAAATTGCCACAAACTGCCGGCTGCTGAGTTTAAACGACTTCGTCTGACTCCAGGAGAAATTGTGGAAGAGTATCGGGAGCTGATTTTGGCGCTGTGGAGATTTAACCCAAAGTTAAAGATCCTTTTCACGGTCAGCCCGATACGCCACTGGAAAGATGGCGCCGTTGAAAACCAGCTGAGTAAAGCAAGCTTATTGCTGGCTGTCGATCGGTTAATAACAGGCTTTGGCGAGGAGCAATGCGCTTACTTTCCATCGTATGAAATTGTGATGGACGAACTGCGTGACTATCGGTTTTATGCGCCTGACATGTTGCACATTAGTGAGCAGGCGGTTGATCATATCTGGCAAAAATTCAGCTCAAAACTGATTGCCGAAGAGAGCCTCAAGCTAACAAGCCAGGTACTGAAAATCGTTAAGGCAATGGAGCATCGTCCGATGAGAAAAGAGGCTGAAGTATATGAAAAATTTCTGTTATACAACTTAAAAGAAATCAATAATTTATTGAAAATTTTTCCTTTTCTTAATTTAGAAAATGAAAAGAAATATTTTGAACTTGAATTAAGTGGTTATCAGCAGGGAAGCGCAGAATGAACGATTTTCTTTGCGTACATTTGTACAAAACTGCCATCCCAATCTGATTACCTGTTTTTCTGAATTTAATTTACTAATTTGATTAAGCCCAACGTCTGGAACTATGAGCTACCTAAAATTTGATAAAAGTCGTTTAGTTAATCTGGAATACTCCCTTTCACGGGAAGTTCTCCGGTCAAACCGGGCAGGTTCATACATTAGTACCACAATTTCCGGATGCAACACCCGAAAGTACCATGGGTTGTTGATCTGTCAGATTGATGAACTGGATGGCGACAAGCATGTGTTGCTATCCTCTATTGATGAGACCATCATTCAACATGGAGCCCAGTTTAATTTGGGCATCCATAAATATGAGGGTGACTTTTATGAACCCAAAGGACATAAATACATTCGCGATTTCGAAGTTGACCGGATTCCAAAGACAAGCTTTCGTGTTGGGGGAGTAGTGTTGTCTAAAGAACGCATATTGGTTGAGAATGAACAGCAGGTGCTGACCCGCTATACGCTGGTGGAAGCCAATTCGCCAACAGTTTTGCGGTTTAAGCCGTTTTTGGCTTTTAGAAGTGTACATGGATTGAGTAAAGCAAATCTGTATGCCAATACAAAATACAAGAAAGTACCCAATGGGATAAAAATGAAATTGTATGAGGGATATCCATTTTTACACATGCAATTTTCAAAGCCGGCTGAATTCGTTGGTGTACCCGACTGGTACAATAATATTGAATACCTGAAAGAAAAAAACAGGGGCTATGATTATCAGGAAGATCTGTTTGTTCCGGGGTACTTTGAGCTGCCAATCGAAAAAGGCGAAAGTATTGTGTTCTCCGCTTCGATCAACGAAGCGGGTCCCAATGCATTAAAAGCAAAATTCACACGAGAGCTCAATAAACGACCTTCGCGTGATACTTTTATGAGTTACCTGATTAATGCCGGGCGGCAATTCTTTGTGAAGAAAGCGGGATCGCATGATGTCATTGCAGGTTTTCCCTGGTATGGGTTCGTGCCACGCCAAACATTTGTTGCGCTGCCGGCTCTTACGCTCGATCAGGATGAACCCGATTTGTTTGAAGCGGTGGTGGACACCCAGTTAAAGCAACTGAAAAATGGCCTTTTTCCGAATGTTAACGGACTGCAACAGCCAGCTTACAACAATATAGATACACCGCTTTGGTTTTTCTGGGCCCTGCAACAATATACGAATGAAGCAAAGAACAGTAAACACGTATGGGAAAAGTACGGGGGTGTTATGAAGCAAATATTGAACGCCTACCGTGAGGGGACGAGCTTCAATATAAAAATGAATGAGCGAAGCCTCATCGAAGGCGAATCCGAAAACATGGCACTGACCTGGATGGATTCATATGTGAATGGCAAGCCGGTTGTTCAGCGGGCCGGAATGCCCGTTGAAGTGAATGCCCTTTGGTATAACGCCATCTGTTTTGCACTGGAGCTGGCTGAGGCTGTTGGCGATAAGGAGTTTACCAGGAAATGGGAAGCTTTGCCCAAACAAATCGCTGATTCTTTTATCAATGAATTTTGGTGCGAAGAGCATGGGTATTTGGCTGATAGTGTTAAGAATGGAGCCAAGGATTGGTCGGTTAGGCCCAATATGGTTATTGCTGCTGCGTTGGATTACAGTCCGCTTGACCGGGAGAAGCAGAAACAGATACTGAGCACCGCGAAGCAACAACTCCTGACACCGAGAGGATTGAGGACCTTGTCGCCCCGAGATCCTGCGTATGAAGGCATTTGTGCCGGAAACATTTCCGAACGGGAAAAAACACTTCACCAGGGAACCGTTTGGCCTTGGCTACTGATGTTTTTTGCCGAGGGGTATTTAAAGATTCATAAAAGGGGAGGTCTGCCATTTGTCAAAAATTTAATAGAGGGATTTGAAGAGGAAATGACAGAACATTGTATTGGTACCATTCCGGAGAATTACAATGGAAATCCCCCACATCAGGGTAAAGGAGCTATCTCACAGGCTTGGAGTGTTGCTGCGTTAATTCGATGTAATAGGATGGCAATCAAGTTTCTAGAGTAATTTTTTAAATTGAGTAGATATGAAAGTTTTAATGTTTGGTTGGGAGTTCCCTCCACATATATCCGGAGGATTAGGGACCGCTTGTTACGGATTAACAAGGGGGTTGGCTGAATACAAGGATGTTGAAGTCATCTTTGTTGTTCCCAAAGCTCATGGAGACGAGGATCAATCAGGCATGAAACTACTGGGGGCCAACGACGTACCCATCATCCGTGAAAACATTCATTTTCGTGACCTTCAAAAGAAAATTGATTACTATGAAGTTGAATCGGGGATGGTGCCCTACATGGATCCGGAGGAGTTCTGGAAAATGAGCAGTAAAAAATATTCTCAGAAAACCCGTTTTGTGGAAACTGATGCTGATGGGCGGCTCGAATTTAGCGGTACGTATGGAAACGACTTGTTGCATGAGATTTACAAATATTCGTTGGTAGCCGAAGTCATTGCCCGCGATCAGGAGTTTGACCTGATTCATGCTCACGACTGGCTGGCCTATCCGGCCGGAATTGCAGCGAAGGAAGCCAGCGGAAAACCTTTGGTGATTCATGTCCATGCCACCGACTTTGACCGCAGTGGCGGCAGCGTTAATCCGCAAGTCTTCGATATTGAGCAACGAGGAATGCGTGCTGCCGATAAAATAATTACAGTGAGCAATATGACCCGGCGGATCGTTATTGAAAAATATGGAATAGATCCAGCTAAAGTGACTACGGTTTACAATGCCGTTGAGCCCATTAGCCGCGAAGAGAAAGTCCGGTTGAAAAAAGGGGTGGAAGAGAAGATTGTCACCTTTTTGGGGCGAATCACGATGCAGAAAGGACCCGAGTACTTTGTTGAGGCCGCGAACCTGGTTCTGAAGAAAATGAAAAATGTTCGTTTTGTGATGGCTGGTAGTGGTGATATGATGAATAGAATGGTGAAGCGAGCTGCTGAACTGAAGATATCAGATCATTTTCACTTTACCGGATTTCTGAAAAGCGATGATGTGTTCGATATGTTTCGCATGAGCGACGTGTTTGTGATGCCTTCGGTTTCCGAACCTTTTGGAATTGTACCTCTGGAAGCCATGCAGACCAATGTCCCGGTCATTATCTCCAACCAATCAGGAGTTGCCGAGATTTTGAAATATGCTGTAAAGACCGACTATTGGGACGTTCATGCCATGGCCGATGCCATCTACGGACTACTAAATTATCCTGGTATGTGGAATATGTTTATGAAACATGGAAAAAAGGAAGTGGACAGCCTGCAATGGAGAAATTCAGCCAAGAATGTCCGCGATGTTTATTATGAAGCTTTAAAAATCGATTAAAAAAACAAAAGATATGAAAGCCATCTGTTTATACTTTCAAGTTCATCAGCCATTTCGTTATCGTCGTTACCGTTTTTTCGACATTGGCAACGATCACTATTATTACGATGATTACGCGAACGAAACCATTTTGAGAAAAGTGGCTGAGCATTGTTATTTGCCGGCGAATAAACTGATGCTTGAGTTAATTAAGAAGCATGAGGGGAAATTCAAAATAGCCTTTTCGATTACCGGAACAGCGCTGGACCAGTTTGAATTGTATGCTCCTGAAGTGTTGGAATCGTTTCAGGAACTGGCAAAAACCGGGCAGGTTGAATTCTTGGCCGAAACTTACTCCCATTCGCTGGTGGCTTTAAAAAGCAAAGAACTGTTCAAAGAGCAGGTTGATAAACACAGCGATGCCATAGAGCATTATTTCGGACAGCGACCAACCGTGTTTCGCAATACAGAGATGGTCTATTCCGACGAAATTGGGGCAGCGGTTGCCGACATGGGGTTTAAAGCAGTTTTAACCGAAGGTGCCAAACATGTTTTGGGCTGGAAATCGCCTAACTTTTTATACTGTAATGCTATTAATCCCAGGCTCAAGGTCTTGATGCGAAACTTCAAACTGAGTGACGACATTGCCTTCCGGTTTTCCAATCAAGGCTGGAGCGAATATCCGCTCACCACCGAAAAGTTTGTTCGCTGGATCAGTGCCGATAACAAGGACGAAATCATCAACCTGTTTATGGACTATGAAACTTTTGGAGAGCATCAGCACGAAGAAACCGGGATTTTCCGGTTTATGGAGTATTTGCCTGATACGGTCTTTAAGCAGTCGGCTTTCCAGTTTGCTACGCCTTCCGAAATTGCTGATGACTTTCAACCCGTGTCGGCAGTAAACGTGCCTCATCCTATTTCGTGGGCCGATGAAGAACGCGACTTAACAGCCTGGCTGGGAAATGAAATGCAGCAGGAAGCTTTCAATAAACTGTATGAACTGAAGGACCGAATGGCAAAAATAAGCGATGAAGCTTTGAATAAAGACTGGAGCTACCTTCAGGTGAGCGACCATTTTTATTATATGAGTACGAAGTTTTTCTCTGACGGAGAAGTACACAACTACTTCAATCCATACGAAAGCCCCTACGAAGCATTCATTAATTACATGAACGTATTCAGCGACTTTAAACTAAGATTGAATACATTTGTTCCAGAAAGTGAGTTGGAAATCAAGTTAGCTGTTTTGAATAAAGCATTGCTTGAAAAAGACGAGAAACTGAAAAAATACGAGCTGGAAATAGCCCAGCTTCATGCCCGGAAAAAGACCAGTAAAACTACAACCAAATCTAAAGCAGTGTCAGCTGCAGCAAAAAGTAAAAAATAAGTTTAACCAAAATCTTGAACATCTTAGAGAGGCGTAAAAATCTTTGAATGAAAGTTTTTATACTACATTTTGCATCTCTTTTCAATTCAGCATGTTTAATGTTGAAGCTAAACTGGCTTTTATAGTAATTTAATTTATTTTGATGGAGATGAATACAGAAGGTGTCAGATTTATAAAAGGACCTGTTGTGGATATGCCAAATTGGAAGAAATTGTTTGTTGAATCAAACATCCCTGAAAAACTAGCTCCTCTGAAAGAGTTGAGCAAAAACCTGTGGTGGGTTTGGAATACGGAAACACGTGAGTTATTTGCCAAAATAGATGAAGAAATATGGGACGAATCGGCCCATAATCCCATTGTTTTGTTAGAGCAGGTAAGCTACCAGCGCTTTAAAGAGCTTGAAAACGACGAAGCGTTCATTATGGAAATGGACAACATTTACGAGCGTTTCCAACACTATCAGAAAGAACGCAAGCAAAAAATAGGCCCCAAGATTGCCTATTTCAGTATGGAATACGGGTTGCACGACAGCCTGAAGATTTTCTCAGGAGGTCTTGGAATCCTGGCGGGCGACTACCTCAAAGAAGCCAGCGACTCCAAAGCCGACCTGGTGGCTGTGGGATTACTCTACCGTTACGGTTACTTCAAACAGGTTATTTCGTTGCAAGGCGATCAGATGGCCAATTACGAAGCCCAGCAATTTTCGAAAATTCCGGTTCAACCGGCATTCGACAAAGATGGCAATTGGGTGAAAATTGAAGTGGAGTATCCCGGACGCAAGATTCATGCCCAGGTTTGGGAGGTGAAAATCGGGTCGGTAAGCCTTTATTTGCTCGATGCCGACTTTGATGCCAACAATGAAAACGATCGTTTTGTTACGCATCACCTGTATGGTGGTGACAACGAAAACCGGCTGAAACAGGAAATGTTGCTCGGGCTTGGCGGAATCCGCGCGTTGAAAAAGCTGGGACATACCAATGCCGATATTTATCACTGTAACGAGGGACACGCTGCCATGATTGGTCTGGAACGAATCTACAATCTGGTTGTTGAAAACAAGCTTACCTATGCCGAAGCCAAAGAAGTGGTGCGGGCATCGACCTTGTTTACGACCCACACACCCGTGCCTGCCGGACACGATTCCTTTCATCAGGACCTGTTTGCCATGTATATGAAAGATTTTCCCGGCAAGATTAACCTGAGCTGGGATGAATTTGTCATGCTTGGGAAAGTGGCACCACACGAAGATCATTTTAACATGAGCTTTCTGGCTGCCAACCTGTCGCAGGGAATCAATGGGGTCAGCATGTTGCATGGCGATGTATCGAAACACATTCTAAAACCGTTGTTCGAAGGTTATTTATCCGAAGAGTTAAATATTGGCTATGTCACTAATGGGGTGCACTATTCCACCTGGACTGCCAAAGAGTGGAAAGCCATTCACCTGAAATACTTTGGAAAAGATTTTACCAATAATCAGTTGGATTTCGATTTGTGGGATAAGATTTACAAAGTGCCCGATCAGGAGATTTGGGATCTGAAACAAAACCTTCGCTCCAAACTGATTGATTACATTAAAGAGCGGTTTACTGATAACTGGGTGAAACGAAACGAGAACCCGAAGCTAATTACTGAGGTGCTCAGCTCATTAAACCCCAAAGCGCTGACCATTGGTTTTGCGCGACGCTTTGCGACTTATAAGCGGGCGCATCTGCTGTTTCGCAACCTCGACCGGCTGGCCGAGATTGTAAATAATCCCGATCGGCCCGTGCAATTTATTTTTGCAGGTAAAGCCCATCCGGCAGACAAAGCCGGTCAGGATTTGATTAAATACATTGTTGAAATTTCAAAACGACCGGAATTTCTAGGAAAAATCCTGTTCGTTCAAAATTACGACATGAACCTGGCCAAGATGCTGCTTCAGGGAGTCGATATCTGGTTAAATACACCAACCCGCCCTTTGGAAGCCTCGGGAACCAGCGGCGAGAAAGGCGTAATGAATGGTACCCTTCACTTTTCCGTGTTGGACGGTTGGTGGGTGGAAGGCTATAAGGAAGGCGCTGGCTGGGCTTTGCCGCTGGAGCGTTCTTACGATGTGCAGGATTTCCAGGATGAACTGGACGCGCAAACCATTTACAACCTGTTTGAAGATGAAATTGTACCGGCCTTTTACAACCGGAATAGTGATGATGTTCCGGAAGAATGGGTGGGATACATTAAAAAAACGCAAGCCCAGGTGGCTCCTAACTTTACAACCAGCCGCATGATACGCGACTATCAGGAACGCTTTTACGCGCCCCAGGCTGAACGCGGAAAGCTGTTGAAAGCCGACAACTTTAGATTAGCCCGCGAAATGGCGACCTGGAAAAGTAAGATTGCTGAAAAATGGGATGACATTGAAGTTAAAGAATTTGAGATTGCTGATGGAATTACCAATGCCATCCGAATTGGTGAGGACTATCCGGGCCGGGTGGTTCTGGACTTAAAAGGCCTGTCGCCTGACGAAATTGGAGTTGAAATTGTGATGACTGAAAACGGAGGAGGCGATGATCCGGAGTTGGTCGAATGCAAGGAGTTTAATATGCTGAAGACTGAAGATGGGCTGACCACCTACATGCTCGACCTTCATTTAACGCATCCGGGAGCTTACAACTATGCGATCCGCATGTTTCCGAAGAATGAACATCTCCCACACAGGCAGGATTTTAATTACGTACGTTGGTTATAAGAATCAATCAAAAGCAAATAAGAAAAGGCAGGCTGAGAAGCTTGCCTTTTCTGTGTTTTAAAGATTGTCGTATCCGGAATGCATAACTATCGCGCCATTGTTTTAGGAGTAGTCATTGGTGATTGGATCACAACGGTGCCGACTCGTACTACGAGATATTGTCATTCGGGAATAGGGTAGGATGCTTCGGGAATAGGGTAGGATGCTTCGGGAATGGGGTAGAACGCTTCGGGAATGGGGTAGAACGCTTCGGGAGTAGGGTAGAATGCTTTGGGAGTAGGGTAGAATGCTTTGGGAGAAGGGTAGGATGCTTCGGGAATAGGGGAGAATGCTTCGGGTATAGGGTAGAATGCTTCGGGTATAGGGTAGAATGCTTCGGGAAAACACAAAGCCCGGTTGTCGCCGGGCTTTTCTGATGAAAACATGAAGTTTCCTATTTTTTTACGCGTTCGCAGTAACTGCGGTCGCGGGTATCAACTTTGATCACATCATTTTCGTTGATGAAAAGAGGCACCATAATTTCGGCTCCTGTTTCCAAGGTTGCCGGCTTCAAGGCTGTTGAACTTGCGGTGTTGCCTTTTTCGCCCGGGATGGTTTGAACAATCTCCAGTTCAACAAAGGCAGGCAGTTCGGCGGTCAGCGGTGTTTCGATTTCAGACTGAAAGTTCACCTCAATCATCTGTCCTTCTTTCATCAAATCGGCATTTTCAATCATGTCCGGATTCAATGAGATTTGTTCAAATGTTTCGGTGTGCATGAAATTGCAGCCCATATCATCTTTATACAAATATTGGTAGGGTCTTCTTTCAACCCGAACAACATCCACTTTTACACCGGCATTGAATGTGTTCTCAATAACTTTTCCGGTTTTTACATTTTTCAATTTGGTGCGCACAAAAGCAGCGCCTTTGCCCGGCTTAACATGTTGAAATTGCACAATGGTAAATATTTGTCCGTTGTATTCAATTGTTAATCCGTTTCTAAAATCTGATGTACTTGCCATATCCTTGTTTTATAGTGAATTACGATTTTGCTGCAAAAGTAGTTATTTTCCGGTTAATAAATTCCTTTTCAGCAGCTAATCCATTTGCATTCCTTAACCTTAGTCCACTTGTTCAACACCATTTTTTTTGAAGGAATATAACACACATTTCAGTGCTCCAACTTTTAGGTCGAATTCGAGTAACACCGGAATCCGGTGTTCATCGTCGGTAATGTAGAACTTGAGTCCGCTGTCACTGTTCAGCACTTTTCCTTTATCAATACTGGGCTGAATGACATGACATCTTTTAGTTCCTAGTTTGGTTTTTATTTTGGTTTTCCCCAAGTATTTTACTTTCATCAAAAAATGCTCATCGGCATGAAACACGGGGATTGAGAATTCTTCGCCGCCATCAAACTGATCCAGATAATTGGTGTTGCGCATGTAAAAAAAAGCGGTGACAAAATCAACCGTATTGGGCGGAACTTCGCGCGGGCCTGATCGCTGTGAGTAAACCGAATCGCGGTCGTTGAAGAAAAACGCTTCGTTATACCAGCGGTAGCTCCCTTCCTTGATGCTACGGATGGCCTTGTAGGGCATGTAGGTTTCGGGGTTAACAATACTTTCATAAATATCGTGAACGCCAAACAGCATGTTGGTAACTCCCACTGTATTGCCGTCAAGCAGTAGATGGATGGCTTCCTTTCCCTGGTAAGTTGTGTCTTGAACCCTTAGGGTAGCCTCTCCACCTTTGACGAAACTATATTTCATGTTGTACTTCAATTCCTCGATCGGTTGTGCGCTAGCAACAGTACAGGCAAACAAAAAAATAAAAATTAATTGTCGTTTCATTTTCTCAGAATATTTTTCTTGGGAAGACCAGCAATAAAATCCTTCAAATAAAAAGGTTCAAAATAGGCCACATCCTCGAATTGATTGTTTTCATATACTTTCTGGGCCAGAGAACACATAAACTGTGCCGAAGTCTTAATGTCATTGATAAAGATGGCGTTAGGATGATCAATTTGGGCGCGACACTTGAGCGCCCCGTTTCCGAAGAAAGCCACCGAATGTTTGTCGAGATAGGCTTCAAAACTTGAGGAATCAACAATCTTGGCAGAAACGGGTTCTACTTGCTGCATGTTCTTGTCGTAAAGCGCGGTATAAACTTCCATGCGCCGGGCATCAATCATGGGACACAGGTGCAAATCGGGTACTGCCTCAATGTCATATTTCTCTAGGTTTGAGCTGACATGGGCCGTCATCGATTGTAACGGACTGATGGCAATCAGCGGAATTTGGTTGGCAAAGCAAATTCCCTTGGCCAACGAAACCCCAATGCGAAGTCCGGTATACGATCCAGGTCCTTTACTAACGGCAATCGCTTTTAACTGACGGAATTCAAGCTGATTTCGGCGCATCAATTCTTCAGCAAAAACGCTGAGCAAGCGGGCATGATTTTGGCCTTCGTCACTTTCAATACAATCAATTAGGTTTCCATTTTCAGAAAGCGAGACACTGCAAACCTCCGTTGATGACTCAATATTTAATATTAGCGTCATTGTTATTTTAATTTGACTGCAAAATTAAGATATTAACAGAACAAGTACCCAAAATGATCTGGAAAAACGAACGATGCTTTTTTGTTAAAAACAAAGTGGACTAAATGACTAAATAATTTCTATTTTTTATTAGTTTTAACTGATTTTTTACTCAGGAAAAATGTATAGAGTCGCAATTATTGATGACGATCAGTTAGCCCGCAGGGTTTTATTTCGCATATTGGATCAACACTTCACTGACATTGAAATGGTTGGAGAAGCAAGTTCTGTAGAGAGCGGAGTTGAGTTGATTATAAAAGAGGCGCCGGATTTGGTTTTTTTGGACATCGAAATGCCTGATGGAACCGGTTTCGACTTGATTGAAAAATTGCCGACAGTCAATTTCAAACTGGTTTTTACAACTTCATACAGTGATTATGCCATTACGGCTTTTAAGTATTCCGCCTTCGACTATATTTTGAAACCTGTTTTGGTTGAAAACGTGAAAGCTACAATTCAACGAATCAGCGAAATTCCGGTGCTGAGTGAAAAACACCGGGTTGAGGTGTTGAAAAACAGTCTCGAAAGTAGAGGCGAAAGCTCACATGTTACCATTGCGCTGCCCGAAATGAATGGTTTTGCTATCATTAAAGTGACCAATATACTCCGTTGCGAAGGCGAACGCAACTATACCCGGGTTTTTTATCAGAACGGAACTTCTGTCCTGATTAGCCGAACCTTGCTTGAATTTGACCAACTGCTCGTACCCCATGGGTTTTGTCGTATTCACCGGTCACACCTGGTCAACCTGAAATATGTTGAGCGCTATCTGAAAACCGATGGTGGGCTGGTTGAATTATCCGATAAATCCAAACTTCCTGTTTCTCCCAAACACAAAGAAGAACTGCTTGATAAACTGCTTCATAACCGTCTGTAATCCGATCGGTTTTTACGTCTTGGTAGGGAGGTATTCCCCTTTGCTAGTTGCCAGCTAGGGTTTGCTCATTTCTCAATTGAGAGGTGAACTAAATGCATACCTTTATCGACTTTAGAAACCGAGGACTTGGACTATTTTTCATATAGATACGTGAAAGATGAGGTTTGAAGGTAGCTTATTGGGTCAGATGAATCAAACTTATGGGATGACAACTTCGATGTGGGATCGTTATATTTTATTCATAATCTGGTGAGCCGATGAATAGTTGGAAATACATTTTATCGGTTGTATTATTAATTGTTGCAATAACTGCTAATGCTGCATGGTACAATAGCGTTGGTCCCGGGAATTGGATCAATGATGCTTCCTGGAGTGGAACTGGTTATCCTGTTAACGGTGATGGCGTAGGAATACAATCAGGTCATGTAATTACCCACGATGGTGATTTAACCTGGACCTCATCCCAAATCTCGGTTGAGTCGGGAGGAAAGCTCATTGTCAATGGTGATCTTACCATTAGTAATTCCGCAAATTTGTATATAAAAGCTGGAGGCATACTTGAAGTTACCGGCAATGTGTACATTCAAAATACGTCTTTATCTATCGGGGACAACAGCCAAGTAATAATTGGGAGCAATTTTTCGGTTGCAAAAGATCTAAATGTTGCACCTTCTGCTTATGTCGCTGTGGGCAGCTCACTTATCGTTGGTGGTAATTTGAATAATAACGGCGAAGTTGTGGTTGAGGAGGATCTTGATGTAACGGGGCAAACAAATAACAATACTTCTCAAACTATACTTGATGTTGGCGGAAGTCTCAATTCAGGAGGAAATCTTAATAATAGCGGAACGGTAGTCGTTGACGGTAATTTAGCATTGAATACCATAAATGACGCAGACTTGAACGTGAATTCCGGATTGGTCGTTGTCAATGGAGATCTTACCAAAAGTGGAAATATTTCAGTCTCCTCGGGTGCCGCGATCCTTGTTGCAGGAACTTATTATTCTGAAGGTGGTAATACCTGGATCAATGGAGGCGCCGATTTTTATGTTTTTGAAACAAGCAATTGCACGAACTCCAACTGCTCTTTGATAGAAGGTTATACTGATTGGGAGAGCGAGAATAGCCCAGGCGGGCAGTACGTCATTTATACTCCACCTGCCAATTGTGAGGGTAATGCAGTGGCCGTTGTTTCTTCCTCCAGCGGTTTGTCAGATCCAAATAACACCGTAGGCGCACCCGATAATAAGGGGGTTCAACTACATGAAACAAACGACAGGGTTACCTTAGACATTACCGGGGGAAATATTTTACTTGCGGGAGGCACTGTTGATGCCCGGTGGTACAGGAGTTCAAATTATGCCACTCGGATTCAGGTCGAGATTTCAATCGATAAATCCACTTGGACTGAGGTAGCCATTTATACCATTAATACCAAAAACACCTGGCTTACACAAGTCATACCGTTAAGTATAGATACCCGTTTTATCCAATTTACAAGTCTGAATGGCTGGGATTTGGACTTGGATGCTGTTTCATACAATACACCGTGTACATTAACCGACCCACTTGAAATTACAACTACAGTTACTGATATTTCCTGCGTGGGCCAAAGTGATGGTGAAATTGACGTCTCCGGTTCAGGAGGGCAATCACCGTATCAATACAAACTCAACGCTGGTTCATACCAATCATCGGGAATCTTCACCGGCTTGGCTGCGGCCAATCATACCGTCTGGATGAAAGATGCTTCCGGTACTGAAATTTCAAAGCTTGTAACAATCAGCCTTCCTGCCATTCCTCCTGACGATCAGAATGCAGTTTCCAATGATTCCTGGATCGGACATTTCTATAAAAGGGCTGATGCTGCAGCCTCAGCTCCCAGCAATGCCAATGCTTTTGCCAGATACCTTGGAAACAGAACCGCAACAGAAACCTTTGACCAAAGCTTTAATGAAGCAGGCTCTTGTTTCCCGTTAAATTCAAATGGTTCATTTTATTGCAGTGTTTATGCCGATTTTATTGCGGTAAGGTACAGAATGAATTCTACCAGAACCGGAATTTATGTAGCCGACATGGGTAGCGATGACGGTATACGCTTGGCGGTGGATGGCGTTAAGGTATTTGACAATTGGGTGCAACGGGGTTATGGAGTGGATCAGAAAATATTGTTTGAGTTGACAGGAAGTAGCAATCTTTTATACGAATACTATGAAAGTGACGGGGGCAACCGGGTTTCATTCCAAAATTTGACCAAAATCCCCAACAACCTGACCAGTGGGACTTCCCAAGCCTTGTGCGAAGGGAGTTCAGCGACTCCGGTCACAGCCGATAATTCCTATGCAGAGGCCCCAATTTCCAGCTCCGGTAGTTATACAGTTGTGTACCAATGGCAGCAAGCTTCTTCTGCCGGGGGACCCTGGAGTGATATTGATGGAGCGACCTCACAAAATTACACTCCTGCAGCTAATTCTCCCGGAACCTTTTATCTCAGGAGAAAGCTTACTGTTTCAAAAACAAATGCGGGACGAATCTCTATTCCAGTGACCGCTTCTGATTTCTCGGATATTGCCACCATTACAGTGAACCCTCTTCCTGCTGCTGCCGAAACTATTTCCGGCCCTTCTTCAGTCTCTGATGGGGAAAGTGGCGTAGCTTATTCGGTGCCTGCGATTACCGATGCTAATACTTATGTCTGGTCTTATTCGGGAACCGGAGCCACCATTAACGATATAGCAGAAACCATCACCATCGATTTTGCGCCTGGTGCCACCTCGGGCATTCTTACGGTTTATGGCACAAACGCCTGTGGAAACGGGAGTTCATCAGCCGATTTTCCCATAACAGTCAGTTTGGCAATTCCCGGAATTACGGTGTCGCCGATTGCTGGGTTAGTAACAACCGAAGCAGGAGGAACTGATGAGTTTACAGTTGTTTTGGACACCCCTCCAACAGCTATTGTGTCCATCACAATTGAATCTTCAGATGCCACGGAGGGCACTATCGATAAACTAATTCTGAATTTCGATGCTTCAAATTGGAACATTCCACAAACGGTGACAGTTACCGGAGTGGACGATATAGACGAAGATGGAGATATTTCCTATTTTGTAATCCTTAATGCAGCTTCCAGTGATGATTTGAATTACCACGGCATTAATCCGGACGACGTTTCTGTAGTTAATATTGATGATGATATTACTATTCCTTTGTCAATCACCTGCCCCGAAGATCAAGTGGGTAGCGTAAATGCCAATTGTAATTTCATTATGCCAGATTTTACCGGCATGGCCGTAGTTGAAGGCGGCGAGGGAACGGTTACTGTAACCCAGTCTCCATTGCCGGGCGCAATCATCACAGAAAATACCACTTTTACTTTATCTGCTACCGACGAATTAGAAACTGTTGTTTCTTGTTCCGCAAGCCTTACTTTAATTGATGATGTTCTTCCGCTAGTAAGCTGTCCGGGAACCCAAAACCTCAATGCCGATGCCAATTGTGAGGCTACCTTACCTGATTATACTAACCTAGTAAGCGTCACCGATAATTGTGATCAAACGTTAACCCTCATTCAAAATCCTGCGCCCGGATCAATAATTACGGCAACCACTACCGTGACCATTTCAGCCACGGATGATTCAAGCAATACCGGCTCTTGCGAATTTACGGTAGTTTTAAACGATGTTACTGCTCCTTTAATTAACTGTCCGGGTAACCAGACGATTGAAGCGGATGCTTCATGCGATGCCATATTGCCGGATTATAGAAGTCTGGCCATGGTGACAGACAATTGCAACGACACTCCAATCGTTACACAGGAACCTGCTCCAGGAACAATGATTAGCGGAATCACCACTGTCGTTTTAACCGCTACAGATGAAGCTGGAAATTCACCAAACTGTAGTTTCCAGGTAAATATTGTTGATGATGAGCCCCCAACAATTATATGTCCCGAGACTATAACCATTGGCACCGACCCCTATATGTGCTCTGCTACAATCGCCGATTTGGGAACACCTGTTGCATCTGATAATTGCGGAATCGGATTCATTACCAACAATGCTCCTCCTATTTTCAGTGTTGGACAAACAACCGTTACCTGGACGGTGACCGATGTAAACGGCAACGTGAATACCTGCGAGCAAGCAGTGATCGTGGTTGATGATGAAGCTCCATTGATTAGCTGCTATGATAGCGAGACTGTTTATGTGCCTGAATCATTTAATTCGATCGATTATCCGTTTAATGAAAATTTCTTTGACGACAATTGCGGCGTAACTGATTTTATTTGGACCATGTCAGGGGTCACCATTCGAAGTTCTCCATCCAGTGGAATCAATCCTTTGGGTGAACAAAGTTTGAATGTGGGGAATACTGTCATCGAAATTACGGTTCAAGATGGAGCCGGAAATATAAAAGAGTGTTCATTCAATATTAACATAGAACGAACAAGTGATCCGAAATTAAATTGTCCGGGAGACATTTATCTTGGAAGCAACCCTTCAGATTTTCTTGAAAATTTGGATCAATTAACATACGTAGAAGGAAATTGGAGCTTTCAATCTGTAACATCTGTTTTAGGAGATGAAGTAGCCCTTTCCGGGTCTGGTTGTTTCTATGAAAGGACAAGAACATATACTGCGACGTTCAGGCTTCGCATTTTCTTTTGGTACGCTTATCATGAAGAGACCTGTACCCGTACTTACACTTATAAAAAAGATATAGAAGCACCAACCTTAACCGGTGTTCCGGATGATGTTACGGTGGAATATAACAAGGTTCCAACAGCTCCAACAGTTACCGTAAGCGATAATTGCGATGCAGGGCCAAGCCTGACCTATTCTCAAACGTCCACACAAAACCCCGATGTCAACCATCCAGGGCATTATAATTACACCATCACCCGGACATGGCAAGCAATTGACGATGGAGAAAATGAAAACACCCAAAGCCAGGCAATCACGGTACAGGATTCACAGGCACCCACAATTACTTGCCCTGATCATATAGAGGAAACTGCCGGCGCCGGAAATTGCACCCGCCAGTTGACCGTTCCGGATCCTCAGGTGGCGGACAATGGCAAGTTGCAAAGCCTGACCTGGACCATGACCGGACAGACGGAAGCGAGCTCACCGCTCACCGGAATTAACTATGCCGGACAACAGGTATTCAATCCCGGAACAACAGAAATAACTTATACCGCAACAGATGTTTCAGGCAGAACGAGCACCTGCTATTTTGCAGTTACCATTCTTGATGATGAAGCACCAGTGGTGAATTGTCCTGCTGGAGCTACAGCTTCGTGTGTCGAAGCCATTTCCCCTCCGGCAACCACCATTGCGCAGTTTATTGTGCTGGGCGGGGGTATTTCTGATAATTGCTCTGCCAACGACATGCTGACAATCAGCTCGGTTGATGGTACCGACAAGAAGGACGCAAACAACCCTTGCCAAGTGGTGCGAACCTATACCATTACCGATGAAGCCGGAAATGCGCGAAGCTGTACGCAAACCTTTACCATTACCGATGCCACTGCTCCTGTGATTCAGGACTGCCCGAATGACATCACTGACTCGGCCGATGAAAATTGCGAAAAAGCGCTCACCATTGCAGCTCCTGACGATTTTACGGATGGTTGTAGCTTTGGCGATGTTACGGTTTATCATGCTTACACAATAGGCGATAGTTTGATTGAAGCGGCAGGTGGTATTGAACAAGTTGCTTTTCCGAAAGGAACAACCATCATTACCTGGAGTTTCGAAGATGAATGTGGCAACATTGGTACCTGCGAACAAGCCATTACCATTGAGGACAACAGCGCGCCAACCGCAAGCTGTCCTGCCATTCAGGAGCTGGATGCAGAAAACGCCTGTTCAGTTCTGCTCCCTGATTATACCCATTTATTGATTGACTTAGCCGACAACTGCGACAGTAATCCAACCATTACACAAAAGCCTGCTGAAGACACGGAAGTTTTTGCCGATACCGAAATCTGGCTGATTTATGCCGATGAAGACGGCAACCAGGATTCGTGCAGCTTTATGGTCAACCTGATCAACCTTGCCCCGCTCGACATCTCCGAAATGACTTACGATGACAACCAGTTGGGCGAAGGCGCTATTGGCTCAGGACAAAAGCCTTTTATCACATCCACCCATTCCTACGAAATTGACCGGAATGAAACAGTACCTGAGAATTACGCTTACACTTGGCTGGTGCTCGATCAATCGGGGACGGAAGTACCGTCTGAAATAACCTACCCCGGCGACAATCCCCGAAATGCGGTTATCGCTTTTTCTGAAGGTCATTTTGCTCAAGGTAATTCCTATACGATCCGGGTTATTAAGGAACAAATAACGGGGAATTGCTCAGCCGTTTTCGAGCTTGACATTGACGTGCAACAAACCGATTTTAACTCGGGCGTGAGTCCTTTGGGGCCAAGCTGTCAGGATGGTGGAACCGGAACCACAACCATTGTGTTTTGGGATGTTGATTTTACCGGTGGCGTAGAGCCTTATGCGTTTGAGTTTTCGATAAGAAAATCGAATGCACCCACCAACGCTTGCGTAGGAGAGGTGTCTAATTTGTATGCCGATGATAATGAAAGCATAGTCCATTCTGAAGATTGCAGCAGTACTTCTTATAACCTTGCTGTAGCTAAAGACCCGGGTTCCGCAGCCGTGCAAATAGCGTTTACTTTTATCAACGAAGCCGGGGTGGACAAAGTCTTTGAACTAACAGTAGAGTCGGCAACTGACCAGTTTAATATTACCAAACAAACCATCAATACCGACGAAAATGATGACGTAACCCTCTGGGGTGTTCCAAACACGTCCGATATTGAAACAGATTAAATAAACAAAGATAATAATAGATGTTAACCTTAATTTTTACACAATGAAAAAGTTTTTTACTCTTTTGAGCCTGTTAGTCGTAATGGGCATGAGCGCAAATGTGATGGCGCAAGATACTGGTACTACTCCGTCTGTAGGTAGTGTCCATAAGTATTCAGTAACTGACAACACTGATAATTCCTATCTCTGGAGTGTAACAACAGATATAGCTGGAAACATAAGTGTTGAGGCACTCGTTTCGTTGTCTGGGGAAACGACAAGCGAAGTATCAATTACCTGGGACAATCCAACCGTAGGAGTGCCGTATTATGTACATGTTGTCGAAACTGGAGTAAACTGTTCTAACCACAAGGCTATTAAAGTTGTTCCACAAAATGCGTTTGAATTATTGTTTGTAAACACAGCAACTGACGGTACAGATCAAGCCATCGATGCTGACTATGCTGTTTGTCCTCCAGCTGTTATTGTTTCCACTTATGATGGTTCAACTACTGGAGTGCTGGCAGATGCTATAGATTTCACTTATGACTATGGTACTACTTTCCTGTACTATCACATCACCGCTTCTGGTTTGAATACAACTAACACAGACTGGACGGTTACTGTGTCCCCAACAATTGCAGCAGCTATTAATGCAACTGTCACCGCTGAATGGGGTTCTTATGATGGTTCTGATTGGACTCAGTCTAAAGACGAGGGCTCGATTAACAGTGCTGAATTTGCATACACCGTAAGTGGAACAGACAATATTTACTTGAGACTGGCTGTAGCTCATTCAATTACCTATGAGGGAACTGCCAATGCAGATATCACTTTGTCAGTTACAGGTGTCGATGAGAATACGAACCCCGTGACTGCGGTTAATAACAAAGTGGGAACTTCGGACTCTGAATTACAAACAATTAGTGCAAGACCTGCAACTACCACTATTTCAACAACAGGACTATAGTACCTAAATACTCAGCCTTAGCTCGTTAACGCTCTAGCTGAATACAAGTATTATTTCTGTGAAAAATAGCATCCTGTTGATAATCTTATCTTTGGCGGCCACCTTTGTGGTCGCACAGGATGCTATTTCCCCTTTTGTGGGGGCCAGCCACAGCTATCAGGTTGATGAGCATGCCGGAAACGACTATGCGTGGCAGGTATACCAACAGCTTGTTCCTTTAACTCCGGCCAATCCGGCCGATTATCAGTTTTTAACTTCAAACACCTTGTCATCTGTTGACATTCAATGGCTGGCCGAGGGCGTTTACTTTTTATTGGTTCACGAAACCGATCCTGATGGTTGCAGCAACCTGAAAGCGCTTCGCCTCGAAGTCATTCCGGGCGGTCAACTCAGTTTTGTCGTTTCGAATATCACCACTACCCAATGTTACCAGGAAGGCGCCAACAATTTTACGGTCGACCTTCAGTTTTTTGATGCCCAGGGCGGTTTATGGACTGCCGATCGTTTTCCGGTCGAGGTTTCGTTCGCTGTCAATGGCGTGCTTCAAACACCCCAGACGATTACTTATTTCAACCAGCAATTGCAAATCAGCGACGAAAGTTTTTCGGCTGATCCAACCCAAAACACAAGCGTTGCCGTCAGCCTGACGGAAGCAACTGATGCTCTAAATCAGATCATTCATCCCCGTGAGGGACAAGATATTCAAACCACAACGATTTTGTTGTTACCCAAAATTTCATTCAATACCGGCGATGACCAGTTAGCTTTTGGCACCATCTCAGCGTACTCCGCTCAAGGTCCTTCAAGCTACTCTTATCACTGGTCATTGGTTAAGCCCGACGGAACGGTTCTGGAGCTGAGCTCTGAGACCAGCACTACCGAGTCCATTGACTGGAACCAGCAAGGCGCGCATGTGTTGAGTGTGCAGGCGCGCAATGCCGCGGGATGCGAAACCACGGCATTGTCCAAAACCGTTATTGTAACCCTGCCGAACGATCGGCCAATGGCTATTATTTCCGAGGAGTCGCTTCAAACCGGAAGCTGTTCACCCATTCAGCTCGATGCCAGCAACAGCACCGGACAAGGCGAACTCTCCTTTTCGTGGACACCCGAAACCGGACTGGACAATCCAGCCAGTGCGAGTCCGGTATTTACGCCGGGAAGCTCAACGACTTATACCGTAACCGTAACCGACAACAATGGCCGAACTGCCACGGATGCGGTCAGGGTAGAAGTGGTCGATTCGCCACAACTCATTCTTAATCATCAGGTGTTTGTCAACAACCCCACTGATGTCATTTTGCTTGATGCCTCCGGTAGTATCGGCCAGAATCTGGCGTTCAACTGGTGGTCTGCGGGCGAGGGACTGATCATTAGCGGCTCGCAAACCGCTACGCCTCAGGTATCGGGTCTTGGCAAATATTACCTCGAAGTGACCGATCAGTTTGGCTGCACCGTGCGCGATTCAGTCACCGTTGGCTTGCTCGTGCAGGTTACTGCCATCAGCGATACCATGGGGGTCCTTGTCAATACCTATGCCGACATCAATGTGCTGCGCAATGACAAGCCTCAAGGGCAGCTCAATCCGGAGTCGATTACCATTGTGTCGCCACCCAACCATGGTTTTGCCACCATAAGCTCCGACTCCATTATCACTTATACGCCCGACCAGTTTTATGTGGGGAACGATGAGTTTATTTATGTTGTGTGCGATTATTCCAACCGATGCGATGAAGCTACCGTACTGGTGCGGGTTAGCGACGAAGCCCTGTTTGTGCCCAACGCCTTTTCGCCCAATGGCGACGGCATAAACGATTACTTTGAAATTGTTGGGATTGGAAGCTATGAACGGGTGAGCTTACAAATTGTTAACCGCTGGGGAGGCTTGGTTTACGAATCGAAAAACTATGGCCCGGGTGGCGATGGTTTCTGGGATGGTAAATCTGGCCACGGAGTTCATACCGGCAACGGGCCGGTTCCAACAGGAACCTACTACTACACGCTCAACCTTGGCCGTGGAAAGGAAAAGTTAAGTGGATTTATTTACCTGGATCGCTAGCATAAATGCAGATCCCGAAGCGTTCTACCCCATTCCCGAAGCGTTCTACCCCATTCCCGAAGCGTTCTACCCCATTCCCGAAGCATTCTACCCTATTCCCGAAGCGTTCTCCCCTATTCCCGAAGCGTTCTACCCTATTCCCGAAGCATCCTACCCTATTCCCGAATGACAATATCCCTATCCCTAAGCATGATCTCATGGAGTTTGTCCATGAAAATTTATTAATAGTTTCCGGATTCTTGTGTTATCCCACAAATATTTGAAGTGATCTCTTCTCAGATTTGGTGTAAAGATCATGTACAACAATGATGGCCACAAAAGCCCAGAAAGGAACAGAGACTTTATCCGTATCCAAAAAGTTATTTAAGAAACCGTGCACCAGGTAAGTTGTAATTCCAATTATTGCAGATAGAAGGAGTAGCCTCCCTTCTTTATCATTCGTGCGCGAATAGGCGTGAATGCCCCGGTACAGAATAACCACAACCAGGACGATGAAGCTTAGCATGCCTAAAAAGCCGGATTCAGCCAGTGGCCCCAGATATTCGCTGTGGGCATTGCCCCGATCAGCCGAATTGGTGCTGATAATGGTCCGGTGTTTCGTGAGCTGGAACGGCGCATACTGAAACATGTAGGTTCCGGGGCCCCATCCAAAGACCGGTCTCTCCTCAAACATTCTGATGGCACAGCTCCACCGGTTAAGCCGCTCCAGGTTGGAGGCATCGCTCGTGACGTTGGTCATCGATGAAATATGCGTGGACAGGTTGGCCGACGACTCCTGATCGTTGCGCTCCAGAAATTGTAAGATCGGAGTTTGAAACATCCAAACCAATGCCACTGTCGAAAGTGCCGTAATAAACAAAGGCCGAAAACGGATTTTCAATCGAATGAGCAGCCAACCCATCGCACCAACCAAAAGGCTGAGCCAGGCCGCACGGCTGTACGACAATAGCAAGGCCACGGCAAACAGCACCAAAGCCAGCGCAGCCAGAAAGCGGTAGCGCTTGCGAATCGTTGGAAACAAAGTAATGCCTAGGAGAAAAGGAACAAAAAAAGCCAGCATCGCGCCATAGGACGTATGATCTTTATAAAAAGGGTTCATCACAAAATGCGCTGCCTGCACGTTGTGAAAACCCAAGGCAAGATGGCGCGACCAGGCATAAAAAATCACCAAAACGAAAGCGCCGCAGTAAAGGCCAACAAACCAATAAATGTTTTTTTTATTTCTGAAAAGAAGAATACCCATCCAATAAAACGCTACCAGAAACCAGATTCTGGCTAGCCAGAATTTAAGCGAAACCAGAGGCATGGTGCTGGTTAGTGCGGTGAGCAGCATCCATCCCAAATAAAAATAAAGCGCCAGCGAAACCGGATGTTTCAACAAGGCATTGTCGAAGCTTTGTTTTTCGACCAACTTAAAAAGAAAGAGCAATAACAGGCCGAAAAGCAAGGGTTCAGTGGGCAAATACATGTCGAAGGCTAAGCCTTCAACCAGTTTGTTGAGTGGCAAGGATAGCGGCGTAAAAAATGTCACCAGTAACAACAGGCGATCCATGCGAAGCAAAGCTGTAAACGCTACCGCTGCCACAAAAGGGAACAGGCTGATGAGTAGTGTTTCGCGCCGGATAAGAAAATAAAAGTTGAGTGCTAGAAATAAAACGGAAACACTATAAAACAGGATGATTTGAGTGGATCGGCGAAGCAAAATTTTAGGATTTTGAAGATTGAATTCCTTCGAGCCCCAGAATTGTCAGTATAGCCAAAAACTCAACCGCAACAAGACTGACCAAAACAATCAGCCACCGGATCGGGTAGGCTTTTGTATCAGCAGAGAATGGTTCTTCAACGACCATGGTGTATGTCACATCTTTTTCAGCGTTGGCCAATGCTTTGTCGTAGCGACTGGCGATGGTGTCGCGCTGCATCTCCAGGGCCAGTAGCTCCTTTTGAAGCAGGAAAAATCGGCCGCCTTTTTCTTCCAGGTTGGTCATCAACCTCTTAATATCAGCAATAGCGCGACTGTTGGCACCGCCGGCCAGGGCCGACATGTAGCCTTGGGTCACCTGCTCAGACTGGATTTCGTAGTCGAGCAAGCCATATTCTTTTCTAAGGGGTTCCATTTCTGCAGCAACCGCTTCAATTTCTGTTCGCTTGCGGTTCAGGTCTTTCAGATAAAAAGCAGCTTGCTCCCGCGCTTTTTCACGGTTCAAACTCAGTACTTTCCGGTTATAAAAAACAATCAGCGAATCAACAATATTGCTTGCTATCTGCGGGTCAGCATCAAGTGCTGTCAACTCAATGGACTCATATTCGGTCTTTTTACACTCAATCCTATCGTTGTATTCTTTCAGGATCTTGGTGCGGAAATGGGCTTCATCCGCATAAATTTGGAATCGTTCCTGTAAGTTAAATACATCAATCACCTGCCATTTGATATCGGTCGAATTAAGCACTTCCAGCATTTGTTCACTTTCTGATTCTTCAGAATACGTGTTGGTGTTAGTAGGGTAAATCCGAGCCTGCGACTGAAACATGGGGGTAATAAACCAAGGCGATGAAATCAGGGCGGCGCCAATTACGGCTACCGCACCAATACCAATCAAATGCGCTCTCCATTTCCAAATCAGAGCAAGCAGGTTCTGGTTGTCAAAAAAGCTTTTCATAAGAGTCGACGTGTTAGGTCATAGTTCTTGAACGAATTTACTATCCCATTATTATCGACGGGCGACGTTAGCCAGTATTATTCCGCGATCAGCAGAAAATAATTCTTTTTCCCTTTCTGTACCAGAATAAACTGGTTACCAATCAAAAAGTCTGTGTTCACTGCTAAATCTTGATCCGTAATTTTTTCCTTGTTGATGCTCAATCCGTTTCCTTTGATGGTTCGGCGTAACTCTCCTTTCGAAGGAAAAACAGCAGCAGTTTCTGCCAGCAAGTCAACCACATTGATTCCGGTGGCAAGCGCTGTTTTTGAAATTGTAAATTGCGGAACTCCTTCAAAAACCGATAAAAAGGTTTGCTCATCCAGCTTGCGCAGGTTTTCGGCTGTTCCACTGCCAAACAAAATCAGCGAGGCTTCCACGGCCATTTCAAAATCCTCGCGCGAGTGAACCATCACGGTTACTTCTTCAGCCAGCTTCTTTTGCAGCTCACGAGCATGAGGCGCTTCCCGGTGTTTGGCTACTAACTCAGCAACTTCAGTTTGATTCAAAAGAGTAAAAATCTTGATGTATTTTTCGGCGTCTTCATCCGATGTATTCAACCAAAACTGGTAAAATTTATAGGGTGAAGTGAGTTTTGCGTCGAGCCACACATTTCCGCCCTCAGTCTTTCCAAATTTGGTGCCGTCAGCTTTTTTTATCAGCGGAATAGTCAAAGCAAATGCTTCGGCTTCCGATCTTTTGCGGATCAACTCAGTGCCAGTTGTAATATTGCCCCACTGGTCAGAACCGCCCATTTGTAACTTGCAATTCATATTCTGGTTCAACCAGTAAAAATCATATCCCTGCACCAACTGGTAAGTAAATTCGGTAAATGACATGCCTGTTTTTGCATCTGGATTCAACCTTTTTTTAACGGAATCTTTAGCCATCATGTAATTTACGGTAATATGTTTCCCGATATCCCGGATGAATTCCAGAAAGCTGATGTTTTTCATCCAGTCATAGTTGTTTACCATAACGGCTTGATTGTCCGCACCACTATCGAAATCCAAGAACTTAGACAGTTGTTTTCTGATTCCGGCCAGGTTTTTTTGTAATGTCTCTTCGTTCAATAAATTACGCTCTTGCGATTTTCCTGTAGGATCACCAATCATGCCCGTAGCCCCACCAACCAACGCGATGGGTTTATGACCAGCCATCTGATATCGCTTCAATAACATGATGGGTGCCAGACTACCAATATGCAGTGAATCTGCAGTTGGATCGAAACCAACATAGGCTGTCGTCATTTCCTTTTGCAGTTGTTCTTCTGTTCCAGGCATGATATCGTGAATCATACCGCGCCAGTTCAATTCTTCAACAAAGTTCATTTGTAAATATTTTGAATTTAATTTTCAACAATCGTTATTTGCCTGTTATTTGCTTCTCTTTTCGATGAGGAGTTATGCAGACTCGACCGGTTCCAGCCGCGAAATCCCGGCAAAGATATAAAAATGAACCGTTAAGGGTTTGAAGTTGGTTTGATATTTTAAATGAAAAATAGTTTCACTGTCAGACTCCCAACGCGTTGATGAAAACGTAAACAAAAGCGATTAACAGAATGGTGGTTTTCTGGTCTTAAGTCATTTTATCAAACCCCTGTCCCCGATCTTTTTCTCGCTCAAATAAATCGCCATCCAAATCGTCGAAATTTAAAAAAGGGAAAATAGTTGGCAACAAATTTTTTACAGGCTCATACATTTGCGAATCAGCTTTCACATCCGCTGGAATCATCCCTACGTTTTCATCTAATTCCTCAAAAACCAGTAATAGCACACTTAAAATCAGAGCCGATTTAATGATTCCCAAAAGGATTCCGGCCAGGCGGTTGATAAAGCCCAGGGCAACAGCCGAGATAATGGTTTCGACGGCCTTGCCTATTAAATGAACCAGGATGACAATGACGACAAACGTAGCGATAAAGGCAACCAGTCCTAAATGTTCAGATTGATAGTTAAATGTATCGACGATAAAATCGGAAGTCAGGTGCGAAAAGTGAATGGCGCCCCAAATACCCAAAATTAATCCGGCAAGTGAGGCAACTTCGGCCACAAAACCTTTGTAAAACCCACGAAATGCTGCCAGTACCAGTAATACCACAAGAATAATATCGATGTAATTCACGCCAATAGATTTAAATGAGCGAATTGAATGTTGCTTGATTGTAAGTCTGAAAATAAATTGAAGTAAAAATAGAAAAATATTTTTGCTAAGATGGTCTGTAGGTAGTCTCAATCAAAAAAGATAAATTTGGCTACTGTAGTAACAGGATTCTGTACTTTGTTTTAATCACGTAAAATCAGATCTATGCTGTTTATTAATTCCGTTATCAATTGGATCAACTTTAAGCGAATCAATGAGATTGACCTCTTTAAAGAACATCCATTTGATACCCAGTTGGAAGTATTTTTTGATCTGCTGAAAGAAGCCCGCGATACTGAGATCGGGAAACAATACGATTTCAAAAGCATCCAATCAGAAAAAGAATTTAAAGAACGCGTGCCCATCCGCTATTACGAAGATTTTGCTCCTTATATCGAGCGGTTACGTCAAGGCGAAAAGAATTTGCTGTGGCCGGGCGAAATCAAATGGTTTGCCAAGTCATCGGGAACCACCAACGACAAAAGTAAATTTATCCCGGTCAGTAAGCAGTCGCTCGAAGATGTGCACTTTCGCGGGGCCAAAGATGTTTTTGCCCTTTATCTCAAAAACAATCCCGAGTCGGGCGTTTTGTTTGGAAAAACGCTCACCCTGGGCGGAAGTCAGCAGGTGAACAACTTCAGTAACAAATCGTATTTTGGTGACCTCTCCGCCATTTTGATTGAAAACACCCCTTTCTGGGCCGAATTTATTCGCACCCCTTCAGTTGAAGTCGCTTTGTTGGAAGAGTTTGAAGAAAAAATTGCCAAGATCATCGATGAGTCGTTGGATGAAAATGTGACTTCGCTTGCCGGCGTTCCTTCTTGGTTTCTGGTGTTGCTAAACCGGATTCTGGAACATACAGGGAAAAGCAGTATTCTGGATATTTGGCCCAACCTGGAAGTCTTTATTCATGGTGGAATTAAATTTGATCCGTACCGGGAGCAATACCAGCGAATCATCCCATCGGCAACCATGAACTACATGGAAACCTACAATGCTTCGGAAGGCTTTTTCGCCATTCAGGACAACCCTGATAGCAGCGATATGCTGTTAATGCTCGACTACGGAATCTATTATGAGTTCATCCCCGTGGAGAATCTGGAAGACGAAAATCCGCAAACACTCGGTTTAGCCGAGGTTGAGTTGGATAAAAACTACGCCCTGGTTATCAGTACCAATGGCGGGCTTTGGCGATACATCATTGGCGATACCGTTCAATTTACCTGTAAAAAGCCCTTCAAAATAAAGATTACCGGGCGCACCAAACATTTTATTAATGCGTTTGGCGAAGAAATGATTGTGGACAATGCCGAACAGGCTCTGAAAATTGCCACCGGGCGTACAGGTGCTATTGTCAAAGAATACACTGCCGGGCCGGTTTTTATGAAAGGAGATCAAAAAGGGGCGCACGAGTGGATCATTGAGTTTGAGCAGGAACCGAATGATTTGGAGTATTTTATGGAGGTGCTGGATGATTCACTAAAAACGCTGAATTCGGATTATGAAGCCAAGCGCCATAAAAATCTGACCCTGGAAAAACCCCACGTGCTGGTGGCCAAACCGGGTTTATTTTACGAATGGATGAAGCAGCGGGGCAAAGTTGGCGGACAAAACAAGATTCCGCGATTAGCCAACGATCGGAAATACGTGGATGAATTGATCGATCTGCAAAAAAGATTGTAATTTATAGCCCGGATTAAGGTAGCTCCATTAAATTTGTAGCTCAAAATCGAAAAAAAACAAAATCATGCATATTGCTCTTGCGGGTAACATTGGTGCCGGAAAAACAACCCTGACTGGCTTATTGGCGAAACACTACGGATGGAAACCTCATTATGAAGATGTGGATGAAAATCCGTATTTGAATGATTTTTATGAAGACATGCAACGTTGGTCATTCAACTTGCAAATTTACTTTTTGAATAGCCGGTTTTCACAGATTATGGATATCCAGAACTCGGGAAAGACGGTGGTGCAGGATCGGACCATTTACGAGGACGCCGAGATCTTCGCGCCTAACCTGCATGCCATGGGCCTGATGTCAACCCGTGATTTCAACAACTACGTGACGCTTTTTCGGCTGATGAGTAAGCTGGTGAAAGCTCCCGATTTGTTGATTTACCTTCGGGCTAATGTGCCAACCCTGGTTAACCAGATTCAGCAGCGCGGACGCGAATACGAAAACTCCATTCGACTGGATTACCTCAAGCAGCTGAACGAACGCTACGAGGCCTGGATTAGCCGGTACAACGAAGGCAAACTGTTAATTATCAATGTCGATAAAATCGATATCACCAACAGTCCAGAAGACCTGAGCAGTGTGATTGATAAAATTGATGCGCAAATTCACGGTTTGTTTTAAGCAGAGCCTCTCAATCCTTCAATCTCACGCATAATTTCGACCCATTCCGTATCCGGAATTTTGGCGCCAAACACTTGGATTACTTTGCTGGCAAGCAGTGAGGCAAGCTTGCCACAGTTCTCCAGGCTGAAACCATTGGCCAACCCGTATAAGAATCCCGATGCGTAAACATCGCCGGCTCCTGTGGTGTCAACGCTTTTTACCTGGGGCGTAGCAACTTTCACAAACTGCTCACCAGACTGAATCAGGGAACCATCCCGGCCTATTTTCACCACCGCGATTTCGCATTGCCCGGCTAGTTGCTTTAATGCAGCCTTCGGTTCCAGTCCGGTATAAGCTTTGGCCTCCTCTTCGTTGGCAAACACGATGTCGACATACTCATCAATCAAACGCTTCAAAAAGTAGAGATTGGCTTCCACCACATTGAAACTAGCCATGTCGAGCGCGATTTTCAGCCCTTGCTTTTTCGCCAGCTTCAGCACGCCTTCAATAAGTGTGTGATTAAAAACAAGGTAGCCCTCGATATGTAAATAGTCGTAGTTTGAAAACAACTCTTCCGAAAGTTCATCGGCGCTGAGCTCGCTGGCAGCGCCCAGGTAGGTTCCAAACGTACGCTCCGAATCGGGCGAAATCAGCGTTGCAGCCTTCCCGGTAGGAATTTGGCTGTAAAACAGGTGCGGAGTAATCTGGTTTTTCTCAAATTCTTCTTTGAAAAAATGCCCCATCGGATCATTTGAAATCTTTCCGATAAAACCAGCCTTGCCACCAAGCTGGGCAATCGCCCGCAAGGTATTGGCAGCCGATCCTCCGGTTTCAATCGAGCGTTTCAAGTTTTCCGTAGAATCCAAAATCTTTTGGGAAAGTACAGCATCAACCAGTGTCATGCTCCCTTTTGGCAGCTGAAAGGTATTGAGTAGTTGATTATCTTCTAATTGAACAAGAATATCAACCAAGGCACTTCCAATGCCCACTATTGCTTTTTGAGTTATGGCGTTTTTCATAGGCTGGCAAAAATAATAAAAAAAGGGGGTCTTCTTAAGTACTAAGCAATAATTGTTGTCGTATTTCTGTCTTCTAATATATTATGAGAGAGGTTATAACAGAAATAATAGACAGGTCCGTGACCTTATTTGCCACGAGTCCTCGCTTTAGTGACCAACTTCTTTTCGAATTCTACCACGAAAATATCAAGTGATCCAAAAAATACGGTACTGGAAGTTTTTTTTTCGCCTTGAATGGATTGATTACATGAGATCGCTGAAGAAAGTGTTGTGATATTCATCAGTGTTGATATATTCAACGAATCGCCTATTGAGTTGATTTCCGGTGTGTTGACCTAGGTGTTGGTTTTTAGTGTTTAAATATGCAACACTTGGATTGTTTAATTTTCGAATGCGTTTTCTTCTTAGTTCCTCATTATCAGTTTTTTATTAAGTATGGTTTTTTGGCATTCTATTTGGCAAAGGGATAGTCGAAATGAATTAGTTATTGGATATCAGCAATATAGAATAATTAGGATAAAACCCACGCTTAATATCAACGTTATGAAAACATTTTTTTCTTCCATTTTTACGGTATCATTTTTAATCTTCAGCATGGCCGTTTTGGGCAGTGTAGAAAATGATAACGAAGCAGGAGACCAGACAGAAGCAACAAGCTTGCAGATTGTGAGTTCTCCTGAGTTATTCGATCTGACTTCTACTTGGGTTTCCGACTTTGAAACTCAACATCCAGCGTTAAACATTTGTATCACCCAACTCACTGATGAATCATTAATCTCGGCAGAGGCCCTTTACCTGGTAAGCCCTGATCAACGGGTTGCAAGTCAGGAAGAGTTCGTCTGGAAAATGGTGGTCGGACACGATGTTGTCGTTTCAATCATCAACACAAGCAATCCCTTGTTTGAAACAATACTTAAAAAAGGTGTGAAGGCCGAAGATTTCGCAATGCTTCTTGCCGAAAATCACAGCTGGTCGACGCTTGTTGCAGACGCTCCGGCAAACCCGGTAAAAGCGTATGTCACCAATGATCAGCAGGTCACTGCCAAGTTTGCTGCTTATGCACAAGCTGAAATCCAAGCTACGAAGGTGAGTTCCGCCGCAGAGCTTGTTGTCGCAGTGCAACAGGACATCAATGCCATTGGCTTTTGCAAACTGATTGATGTGATCAATTCGGAAAATAATGCCTTTGCAGATCAAATCAGCATACTTCCCATTGATAAAAATAGGAATGGCCGGATGGATCAGTTTGAAAACATTTATTCAAGCCCCGAAGCGTTAACCAGAGGCGTTTGGATTGGTAAATACCCGAAAGAACTGAGCGGTGACATTTACGCTCTGGCAAGCTCGGAACCCACGAATCAGGTAGCCATCGATTTCCTGACCTGGGTAACCAACGACGGACAGGACCAACTGGCTCACGCCGGTTTCAGCCAACTGTCAAGCAGAGAAAGAACGGCCAATATGGTAGCTTTAACCAAGCCTTCAGCTCCGGGAGCTAACGGAGGCAATCAAGCTTCCTTGTCTCTCGGTTGGATGCTGGCGATTGGAACAGCACTAGTGCTTTTATTGGTTGGTTTGCTCGTACGATCAAAACGTAAGGAAAAGCTGGGGATTGACAGCGAAGACATTGAAATGACTCCAGCGATGAATGAGAATTCAATCAACGCACCGGCCGGTTTGTACTACGACAAAACGCACACCTGGGCTTTTATGGAACGCGATGGACTGGTGAAAATCGGTGTGGACGATTTTATGCAGCACCTGACCGGGGCCCTGACCCACATCAAAATGAAAGATTCGGGCGAAAAAGTCAGAAAAGGTGAAAAAATATTGAGCATCGTTCGCGATGGCAAGCAACTGGAGCTTTATTCTCCGGTTTCGGGAATCATCAAGAACCGTAACCAGTCGCTTTTAAGTGAGCCGCAACAAGTGAACGCTGATCCTTATGCCGACGGTTGGGTGTACCAGATTGAACCCTTAAACTGGACACGCGAAATGCGTCTGCTATTCATGGCCGACACTTATAAAGAATGGCTCGAAGATGAGTTCACCCGGTTGAGGGATTTTCTGGCAACATCGGCCAATTCCAATGCCGTGGTTCTTGAGCACATTGTTCTTCAGGATGGTGGCGAACTAACAGACAACGTACTGGCGGATTTAGGCCCCGAAGTTTGGGAAGATTTTCAGATACATTTTCTGGATACTTCCAAATGAAAAAATACAATCTAAATCACAGTAATACTAAATTAAAGCTAAAGTTATGAGTATTGATCGACGAAGTTTTTTCAAATTCCTCGGCATTACCGGATTGACGGTTATAGGACTAAAATCTTTCGGGGAAAATGCAACTCCTGAAGATGACTTTGAATTTTATGGTGTATTGTATGATTCCAGTATCTGTATTGGTTGCAGAGCTTGTGAGAAAGCATGTGCCAAAGAACACGGTCTTCCGGAACCGACAGATGAACTGGAGCCAGGCATAAGAAGGAAAACAAATGAGAATCAGCGTTGCGTAATTAATGCATTTGAAACTGATGCGGGCGAGGTGTATGTAAGAAATCAGTGCATGCATTGCAACGAGCCTGCTTGTGTAGCTGCATGTCTTACTCAAGCAATGTATAAAACCAAAGAAGGGCCGGTGATCTGGCGCGAAGAAAAATGTATGGGTTGCCGTTACTGTATGATTTCGTGCCCGTTTGATGTCCCCAAGTTTGAATACGGAAGTACAAATCCGAAAATTCAGAAATGCGATATGTGTTACGACCGGATTAAAAATGGTGAAATCCCGGTTTGTGTTGAGACCTGCGGCGATGCCCTGTTTTTTGGGACGCGTCGTGAACTAATCTCAGAAGCTCGCCGCCGGATTGCCGAATTGCCCGAAATGTATATCGAAGATATTTATGGCGAACATACAGTTGGTGGAACCGGGTATCTCTATCTTGCTCCTGTTTCGCACAAAGAACTTGGTTTTGATACTAATCTTCAGAAAAATTCATATCCGTCGTTAACAAAAAGTTTCCTTTATAGTGTCCCCGCGGTTGATGTCCTGGTCCCTTCGGTTTTGCTCGGACTCCATGCAGCAACCAAAGTCAAACAAAATAAAACTGAAAATCATGACTAGTCCAGCATATTCTCTTGCAAAAGAGAAACAACCGGTTTGGCGATTTATTATAAGTGAATTAAAACCGCGTGGTAAATGGCTTACACCGTTCAATATTATTTCCATACCCATTATTATTACTGGGGTGGTGTTAATGGTCATCCGTTTTACTCATGGACTGGGAGCCGTATCCAACGTAACGCAGGAAGTTCCCTGGGGATTGTGGAAGGGCTTTAATGTGGTAACCGGAGTTGCCTTTGCTGGTGGAGCTTATGTGCTCACCTTCATTGTTTATATTTTGAAGGTGGACAAGTTTCACCCCATTGTAAGGGCAACGGTATTGAACGGTTTTTTGGCTTATTTGTTTTACACCGGAGCGCTGGTACTCGATTTGGGAAAACCCTGGAATATCTTTAATCCGGTTATTGGAAATAGTTATGGTGTTAGTTCGGTGCTATTCCTTGTGGCCTGGCACTTTATCCTGTATATACTTGGGTTGCTCATTGAGTTTTCACCCGCCGTTGCCGAATGGCTGGGAGCTAAACGTGCCCATAAAATATTGTCGGGATTAACACTTGGAGCAGTTATTTTTGGTGTTACCTTGTCTGTCTTGCACCAGTCGGGCCTAGGAGCGTTGTTTCTGATGGCCAAGGGCAAAATTCATCCGCTTTGGTATTCCGAGTTCATACCTTTGCTGTTTCTGGTATCAAGTGTGTTTGCCGGCCTTTCCATGATTATTTTTGAAGGGGCAATTAGCCAGCGGGTATTTTTTAAAAAGATTAGCCGAAAAAACCACGAAGCCCGGAAAGATATGCTGCAAATCCTTTCGCGTATTTGTGCCTTTACCATGTTCATTTACTTTTTTCTACAAGTGCTTGTTCTCATTCACGGGCAGCACTGGAGTTACATTAACACCCCAATGGGGTACTGGTATTTACTGGAAATGGTTGGTTTTGTTTTTATTCCCATGCTGCTATTTATCCGCAGTTTTCAAAAACCAAGCATTCTTCTAACGCGGGTTGCCGCCATTATGGCTATTGTGGGAATAATTCTGAACCGGCTCAATGTGTCGATTATCGCTTTCCGCTGGGACGCAGCTGTGCGCTATGTTCCTTCCTGGATGGAGATCGTTGTTGCCATCACCATTATACTCATTCAAATTTGGATTTTCAGGTGGGTCATCAACCGCATGCCGGTACTGGACGAATCACCCAAGTGGGCTAAGAATACCAGTCATTAAACCCGTTGTTGTTTGCCAACAGACAACAGCCTAAAAATAAATTGTTATGGACGGATTTACATACACCAATATTTTTGAAACCAAAGGAATCGAATATTTGGCTATCATTGCCTTCTTCCTGATTTTAATTCCTTTCTGGATGTTACTGACGCGGAAGCCAAAACATGCCATGCAAACCCAACTGGCTGCAGGATTCATCACAGCCAGATCGTTACGTATTCCCCAGGGAATCTTTTTCAGCAAGTTTCATAGCTGGGCTTACCTCGAAAAAACAGGGAAAGCCCGTGTTGGATTGGACGACCTGCTGCTTCACCTGACCGGTGAGGTAAGTATTAGCCACCTGCGAGAGCCGGGCGAGAACGTGCAAAAAGGTGAGTTATTAACCCGCATCAGCCACGATGGGAAAAGCCTAAAAATCTTTGCTCCCATTTCGGGCGAAATTGTACGAGCTAATGAACAGCTGGTGGACGAACCTGGGTTGATGAAAGCCGACCCGTACCAGCAAGGATGGATGTACGTGATTAAGCCATCGAACTGGAAAGCCGACACCGATACGCATTTTTTGGCCGAAGATGCCAGCAACTGGGCTACCCTTGAGCTGGATCGTTTCAAGGACTTTTTGTACACCTCGGTCATGAAGCATCTGGCCGATCCAAACCAGGTGGTGCTGCAAGATGGTGGTGAATTGATTGACCAGCCACTGGCCGAACTCCCCGAAGAAGTCTGGGAAGATTTTCAGCAAACTTTTCTGAGTTAAGCCATTGAACCAGTAGCTTGATTCCGGCTGGCAATACTTTAGCATAAATTGCAAAAGTAGACCAGCCGGAATTTGTTGTTGCCGGCGCCTCTACCACGGTGATATTCTGCATGGTATCGGAGCAGATGTTATAAAACAAAACCACCATTTGAATCCGTTTTCAATTTTAAAAACTAACTTCGTCCGTAGTAACTAACTTTTTACCTGTACTTATGCCTTGGTATAAAAGAATACAAAAGAAAAACCGTCTCGGAACACCACTAGTTAAGGGGTATGTTAAGTTCCGGTCGTCCATCTACGGACGTGTTATTTTTATTATCACAATTGCTTCGCTCGTGTTGTTTGTTTCCTTCGGGATCATTTTCCGGTCGGTTAATGAGAGTTACATGAAATCAGTAATTAGCGAAAACGGCAACAATATTGGCTACCTGGTTGAAGGAGCTTTGTACGACGCCATGTTGAAAAACGACCAGGCCTCGTTACAGCGGACCCTGGATCTGATCAACTCCATGTCGGGCATTGACAACGTGAGTATGTATGATAACAACAACAACCTGGCCTATACATCTATTTCAGCCCACTCATCCAACCACAGCGATCCGGATTGTGCCAGCTGTCACGAGGATTTTGATCAGATGTTTTCGCGCGAGGAGAAATCATACCGGATTATTGAAGCGAAAAGCGAATGCATCATGAATCCGGACAACGACAGCATCCGCAACCTGATGATCAAGTCGCCCATTCTGAACAACCCATCGTGCTACACAGCAGCCTGTCATGCCCATAGCCCCGATGAAAAAGTGCTCGGCTCATTGATTATCAAAATGCCACTCGAAAAACTGGACAGTGCCTTGCAAGAATCGACCACCGATTTCTTTTTTATGGCCACCCTGATGACTGTTCTGCTCATTGGCTTTTTAGTGCTGTTCACCAACAAGAAAATTAAGAATCCGCTCAACGAAATCATTCTGGCTGCAGAGGCTGTAGCCAAAGGTGATAAAAACACCCGGCTCAGAATCAAACCGAACCAACTTTCCGATATGCGCATGGTTTCCTATGCCTTCAACGAAATGTTGGATAACCTGCATACTGCCACCCTCGAGCTTCAAAACTGGTCGCAACAGCTCGAATACAAGGTTCAAAAAAAGTCGGAAGAACTGGGACAAGCCCAGAATGAGCTGATTAACATTGAACGAATCGCTTCGCTCGGCAAATTGTCGCTGTCGGTGGCGCACGAAATCAATAATCCACTGTCTGGTATTCTGGTTTATACGAAGTTGATTCACAAACAACTGAGTAAACCTGATCTGGAGCCGGAGAAGATTGAGGTCATGCTCAAGCATTTGAAACTGATTGAAAGCGAAACCAAACGTTGTGGCGACATTGTGAAGGGCTTGCTGGATTTCTCAAAAAAAGACCAGGAAGGTTTTGAACCCAAACATTTACATGAGATATTGCACGATACCGCCGAGCTGATGTCGCACCCGATGAAAATTGCCGACATCCACTTTTTATGCGACTTTTCAGCAAGAAGAGATTTGATTTCGTGTAGCCCCAACCAGATTAAGCAGGCCTGCATTGCCCTATTGGTGAATGCTTCGGAGGCGGTGACCGAAAACGGCGAAGTAACCTTCCATACGCTGAACCCAGACGACGAACACATTCGGATTGAAGTAATTGACAATGGGGTAGGAATTGATCAGGCGGATCTTCCTTATGTGTTTGAGCCTTTCTTTTCAACCAAGGAAAAAGCCAGTGGAATTGGGCTGGGCCTGTCCATTGTGCATGGCATTGTGCAAAATCATAAAGGAAAAACAGAGGCTAAATCAGAGCAGGGGGCCGGAACGACCATTTCCATCACCCTGCCATTGTTAAAGACAAGAACTAATTTATTCGAAACTTAATGAAAATAAACCATGACAAAGAAAATCTCCATTTTAGTTGTTGACGATGAACGGTCGGTTCGGGATTCCTTGTACAATTGGTTTATCGAAGACGGCTATCATGTAGACTGTGCCGAAGATGCCAAAAAGGCCCTATCCATTCTCGAAGCCGAAAGTTTCGATATTGTGCTGGCCGATATTAAGATGCCCGGCATGGACGGGCTGGAAATGCTGAAACGCATCAAAACCATTCAGAAAGATGCCATTGTGATTATGATGACGGCTTTTGCCACGGTCGAAACTGCCGTTCAGGCACTCAAGGATGGGGCGTTCGATTATGTCACCAAACCGTTTGATCCGGATGACCTGTCGCACCTGATTCGCAATGCGTCAAAACAGATTTCACTGATGGAAGAAAACGAAGTCTTGAAAGATAAGGTTGTTTCGTTGGAAAATGTGGAAGACCTGATTGGAGAAAGTGAAACCATGGTGCAGGTGCTGCGCGAAATTGAAAGCGTAGCCCAATCCAATGCTTCGGTAATTATTACCGGCGAAAGCGGAACCGGCAAGGAACTGGTGGCTCGCGCCATTCATGCCAACTCTCCCCGGCGATATTTTCCGCTGGTGAGTGTGCATTGCGGCGCTTTGTCCGAAAGTCTGCTCGAAAGTGAATTGTTTGGTCACGAAAAAGGCGCGTTTACCGGCGCGGTGTATAACCGAAAAGGCCGGTTCGAAATGGCTGATAGCGGAACGATTTTCCTCGACGAGATTGCCACCATCTCCTCCAAGATGCAGGTGGAACTGTTGCGGGTGCTCGAAAGTAAAAGTTTTGTCCGTGTAGGCGGAAACAAGGAAATCAAATCCGACTTCCGGGTGATTTGTGCCACCAACCGCGACCTGAAAGCGATGGTCGACAACGGCGTGTTTCGCGAAGATTTGTACTACCGGCTCAACGTGGTCAACATCCAGGTGCCGCCCCTGCGCGAACGAACCGAAGATATTCCGCTGCTGGTCGACTACTTCATCAAAAAGTACTGCACCACCATGAACCGGCCCATCATGACCATCGATCCGGCAGCCTTGAAGAGGTTGGAAGAGTTTCCGTTCCCGGGAAACATCCGCGAACTGGAAAACATGATCGAACGGGCCATTGTGGTTGGAAACGGCAAAAAAATTACACTGAAAGACCTTCCGATTGAGAAAGCGGAAGCGATGCCGGCCTTTGAAAGCCTCGATGAACTGGAGAAACACCATGTGCTGCAAATTCTGAATAAATACAACTGGAACATCTCGGCATCGGCCAAAGCGCTGAAAGTTGATCGCGTCACCCTGTACAACAAGATCAAAAAATACCAATTAAAACAAACTAAATAAGCCGGGAAAACAGATCGCTCCCGAACCATTCATTAAACCGCCTTGCGCATGAAGCCGGAGAACATCACATTAATCTCATTTGGACATTTCGAGAAACGATTTCTCGGTGAGATCATGTATGATGTGGAACGCCAATTCCGGATTCCGGTGGTGATTGAGGAAGGGCACCTCGATTTAAGCGAGTACTTTGACCCCGCCCGCCAGCAATACAACGGCAACCTGCTGCTGCGTGACATTGACAAACAATTTGCTTCCGACCAGGTGAAAACCTTGGCCGTGTTCAACGTCGACCTGTACATTCCTATTCTGACTTTTATTTTTGGGCAGGCGTTTTTAAACGGGCGCTGCGGCATTGCTTCGGCCTACCGCCTGTATAACGAACGCTACGGACTCAAGCCCGATGAGCGTGTTTTTGTCGATCGCCTGTGCAAGGAAGTCATTCACGAGTTGGGGCACGCCTTTGGATTGATTCATTGTCCAACCCCCACCTGTGTCATGCGATCCAGCACCTACGTGGAAGACATTGACCAAAAAAGCTGGTCGTTTTGCGCGAAATGCAAAAAAGAACTGGGGTAAGGACAAGCGTGTTGCGTGAAGTTGTGCGTTTGCACATGCTGCTTGATTGAAGGCTAAGTATTCGTCGCAGGTATCATCTAAATATCAATTGATAATTTCAACTGTCCACCCAGTCCATCTCTGATGATTCGCATGAGGGTTGACAATCGAATATCGCTCGCATTATTTTCAATTCTCGAGATATAGTTCTTTGTTGTTCCAACTCTCAGAGCAAGTTCTTCTTGTGTCATGTGTTGTCTTTTTCTTGCTTCCTGAATCAGAACGCCAATTTTAAAAGCTTCAAATTCTTCTTCAAATTTTTCTCGCGAAGTTGTGCCCTGTTCTCCGTATTTTTTATCTAAATGGTCGTCCCAAGAGACCAGATCTTTATTTTCCTCTTTTGCTTTCATAGTACTGCCGTTTTAATTTCTCTGCCCTTTTAATATCCTATTCTACCTGTGGCTCCGTTTCACCGAAAAAAAAACCTCCCTCAATACCGCTTCGCTATGACAATGGGCCGCGGAGCAGCTGACTTTCCTTATTCAACTCGCTCAAATTCAAATTCGATTTTCATCGAATCTCCCTCCACAAGCGCATTCAATTGTTCGTCATCTTTCCAGTATTTTATTTTCTTTGGAAAGTCGTGCATGAGGTTTTCAACCACAAATGAATTTGAATCATGCTTTGTAAGTTTAAACTCAACTAAATCACTGTTTCCAGGTGTTTTTACATTGAGTGTCCAGATCGAATCGTTTTTACTAAAAACCATTTTTTCCTGCCAAATGGTGTCCGATTTTTGGATGACAAAACCGTGCCCCATGAACCGAGTTGGTGTTTCTTTTTCCCAATTCTCAAAAGTTGCTTTTCCCGCCTCGTCATTAAGTTTCTTCCATTTTCCAACTAACCAGTCAAAATTCTGAAATCCCTCTTTTCCCCCGGTTTGAGTTAGATCGGAATTCGACTTATTTTTTTGATTACATGAAAAAAGGCAAATACCAATCAATAAGATCGCTAGTGTTTTCATTGTTTCCATTTTTTAATGTTACCTGGACGTTTAAATGTTGCAAAACCGATCCAGCCTTCGGCAGCTTTTAACATTGCCAGAAGAGCAGTAGAGGCCACCTTGTGGTTTTCAGTGATCAGTTGTCTTTTTCTATTGATTTACCATGCACGACTTCCAACTCATTGCTCAAGGCTTCCAGTTCTTTTTCATTTTCCGCCCAGGTGACATTTCTCCGAATACGGCTCAGACTTTGCTGAGTCACCCCAATATAGGAAGCAATATCTTCCAGTTTGGCCTTGAGTGCCACGCTGGAGAACTCTCTCAAAAAGTGTTTATACCGCTGCCCGGCATCAAGCGTGCGCAACAACGCTTGCCGGTAATGCGTCATTCCCAAGTAGTTTACAACACCTACGGCGCAAAACTTTGAAAGATCGAGGTTGGTAAAGAGCATCTCTACAAAAGGCCTGCGGGGAAGTTCAATAAATTCGCACTCAGTAATGGTTTCGAGTGTGATTCGTGAACACGTATTATTTAGCAAGGAAACCGTTTCGGACAAGACAATGGGCGCTACTCGGAAGTCGTATACAAATGATTTTTCATTGAAATGATCTTCACACTTCACGATGCCTTTTCCAATAAAACGAACAGCACTTTCTACTTCCATATAGTCCAACAAACGTACTCCTTTTCCAACGCGCCAAAATTTCATGATAGCACACATTTTATCCCATGAAGCATCAGAAATGGGGCTTGTTGAGTTGATAAAGGCATGAAGTTGATCGCAGTAGCCGGAGCAATTTTCTTTGTCTAAAGGTTGCATAAATGAATTGGTCTTGTTGGTTTTCGTTACCAAGTAATTCTATCGCGAAGTAACGTTGCAGGCGATAGATTTTTCAAGCCGTAAACTATGCCCTGATCCTTTCCCAATTTCATTCAACGAATCGCTACGCAATGATACTCATTTTTTACCTTATGGTAAAGGCGGTCAATTTTTCTAATGCTATTTTTGTCCAAAATCAAAATTAACTAATCTATGAAACAAGTTGGAATCGCGTTAGTGATGGGATTGGTCTTTTTACAAATCAGCTGTAAAAAAACAGAGTATATTGAATCAAGCCCCCAAATGCTTATCAGTGTGGTAAGTCAGTATATGGTCCCTGTACAGGGAGCGACCATTACGCTCTATAACACGGAGGATGAATTGCATTTAAAAGTGAATGCCCTGGCAACCCTCCAAACAGACGCCATGGGGCAAGCCTTATTTGACAACCTTCAGGAGCAACGGTATTACTTTTATGTAGAGAAGGATGGTCTGGATAATACCGGTGATATATCGGCAACATGGAATCCGCTGCAAACAGGACAACGTTCGGAACTGGTCGTAAAAATCACTGACCCCATTACCTATTGATCAAACCACTAAAACAAGTTTAAGATGAAGAAACAAAATACCTACCCACGATCGCTTCTGATCGTATTGATGATCACTGCGGTGTTTAGTTCATGTGAAAAAGAGTATATCACCGAGGAGCCAGAGGCCATTTTCGATCAAGGAGAACGTTTGGTTTTAAACGACAACCTGGTGATTTTAGATAATAGCAAGCTATCGCACGGAGGAGGCCAGCCAGGCATTCTATTCGACGAATCTACCGGTGTTGTCCGGTTCGACGAGGCCGTTGAACTGGGAGTCGCTTTTGAATTGGATAGCGCTACCGTATTGAATATTGACATGGACGACGAAGTCTTGGTGCGCATGGTGACCAGCGTAGAAACGACGGGTGGAGAATATGTTTTGCAAACCACTCAGGGTGGTATCAACGATATTTTTGACAAAGCGAAGATTGGATTTGATTTTAGCCCTGAGTATAGTAATCAGCAGTTAAAAACCAAGAGTATATCAGGCCTGGAAGGGGAAGAACTGAGCAAAGCACTAACCGATGACGACGGTCGGATACACCCAAGCCGGATACGACTCGTGGATGGAGACAAAGAGGTGACTATTTTTTCCGTTAAAGACAACATCGCTCGTAAAACCAGCCAATTGTCCGCCGGTCAGGATGGTAAAGTCGGATTTGAGCATCAATTCAACACGCAATGGTATATCCCCAAGCTTCCGATTACCGTTGGCATCGAAGATTTTGGTTTTTCAGTCTGGACGAATTTAAAAGCTGATTACCATATTTCGAAGCATTACTATAAGAAGCACACCTGGTTGGGCACAGTAAAAGTACAAGATGGAGCAACAGGCACTTTCACGGTGACCGCGGAAGACACTGATATTTCAGGATGGATCGATATCGGTGTGGAAGCCAGAGGCGATGTGCCCCTGGTGGATGAAGACGTTCCGCTTTTTGATCCTAAAGAACTGATGTTTGACATCCAAGTCGGTCCTGTACCTGTCGTCATCGGAATAGAAATTGAGCTTCTGTTGGAGCTGGATTTTAAATTGGGAGGAGAACTGAAGCTCGTATCGGGAGTGGAATTTACCTACAATATTCCGAAAGCCCAGTTTGGCGCATGGCAGAATATCGCTGCAAGTAGTCATTCAACAGGTACGCATCACGATATCCAACTGGGTAAAGAAATCAAAATTGAACCGCGTCCACTCAGGATGGAAGCGATCGCAAAACTCACACAGAATTACTCGATCAGGCCAAGCTTTGGTTTTAGCATATACAGAACCGCAGGTCCTGAGATCGCATTTCCCGTTCATGCGGAATATGTTGTCGAGATGGGTGTCGGAGAAAGCATAAGTTTGGCTGATACAACCGAAGCTCCTAGGGGCTATGTTGGCTGGGGATCTAATCTATCGGTCAGCGCAGGCGCCAAATGTGGTCTTTGGCTGGATTTTCTCGGCATTGCCGATAAACACCTCGACATCCCGGAAATACCTGTAGTCCCATCCATTCCATTGTGGCATACTCCCGAGTCAATGGAATTGGTTGGGAACAACAATTTCGCGCATACAGTCGTTGGTGAGCCGAAGGAGGTTGAAGTCTGTATCAGCGATTTGGTACACTTGCCTGCCCCTCTGATGTTTGTGATGTGGGATGGAGGCGCCGATGGATCTTGGAAATATCCAGTGACCATTACAGGAGTATTTGGGAAAACAAAAAATACCTGGACACCCACAGCTGCTGGGAGCCATGCGCCATACTGTAGTGTTAAAAACGGCTCTTTGCTAGAGAAGGGCAGGGTAACATTCAATACAACTACGGTGGCAAGCGCAAACTGACAAGCTTTATATCGGTTTTCAGAATATGTAGCATAACAAATAACAGGCTGGATCGGGTTTTTAAACCGGATCCAGCCTGTTCTAAATTTTGTTTTTGAACCGTCATCCGTTTAAGACTGATTGGCGGTGTTGCGACGAAGAACCGTAGTTGAATTACCCGCTGTACCCGGCAATGTATTCTCTGCACATTTTATTCTATTCGTTGCATATTGTGCAACAAATAGAGGTATTATTCTCCGTACTTTTTCTTTTTTCAGCCTAGTTTGTAATGGTAGGTGCATGTTGCGGAGCGATTATAAATCCAGCCTCCACCAGCTTTTGACATATCCAGAAGAGCAGGATTTTGTATTGTCGTTACAAACGACAGCCAGCGCACCCCTCGTCACCGCTAACGCTCAGACAAGGGGGAGTTTGGGTCTTCTTCCGCCCATTTAAGAGGTTCGTTTCGGGTAATTCCCATTTGCAGATTGATCAAAAGATGGAACGGAGCTGAGTTTATTTTTTCAGAATCAACTTTCGCATAACGTGAAAGCAAAGTGTCCAGAACGGCGATCTCATCTTCATCCAACAAATCACGATACAAAAGATCGGGCGGCAAATACTTGTTTACGGGTTTAATTGAATCCAGTCTTCCTGGTGTTGCCGGGTCAGATTCAACAGCCAGTTGCTTTACCGAATCAAGAACTTCAAAAAAAAGAGGAACCTGATTCAAAAAATCGCCACTAATTCCATGGTTTGTGCCAAACAAGTACGTGTAGTCCATTTCCACTTATTCGACACAATAAACCTCCGTCTGTGCTTTTATCGCTGCCGCAAGAACAAACTACGATCAGCGTCAACAGACTTCCAATGATTGATTTCAAAATATAAAAGTTCATAATCTTGGCTTTTATATCTCCGAAAGAACGGCACTATGGGCCACTTTTTCAATTTTAATAAATTGGATAAGCTTTTTGTCTTGTCTTAATATTAGTCCATTTTTCTTAAAATGATTAAGCCAAACATTAATATCCTGATTTTTTTCATCTTTAATAGCGATACTTAGATCGAAAAGGGTAGGTTCTTCGAGCTTGCTTTCAACAGGCATACTGATCTTATCCTCTATGCTTTTGAGAATAGAAGCTACACTAACACCAGATCCGCTGAGAATATAATCTTTGTAACTATACTGAAATGTCTGACTTTGGACGTTACCGGTTGACTCTTTGCAAGCTTCGTTGTTTGTGTCGATTGAATCTAAAACAAGAATTTCTACCTCCTTTTCGATGATTTTTGTTTCCAGTCCAAAAACACTGTTTAATTGATTAATTAAGATCGTTTGATAATTGCCCAATAGACTTGAACATGAGAAATTCATTTTGTAGAGATGATTTGGCAAATGCGAGTCCAAATAGCTCAAGTCGCTATCATATAAAAAACGAGATATTGGAATATTGTTATAAGCGTACTGATAAATTTGCAAAGCGTTTTTTCCGGCTATTACACACCCATTGATTGTTTCGAGCGTGTCATAATACATTCCCGCTGAATATCCATTTATAATCTGTACGGGAGTATCTATATTACTGGTTGTTTCAATATAGTTTCGTTCACCTAACTCATGTCGTTGTAATTCAAATGTTATCAATGAATTTTTATTTTCATTCCTTCCTAATTCAGAAGGAACAAAATTCTTTTTTGCTGGCAGGTTAACCTGATTGTCATTGTTTAATTCACTCAAGATTTGTTCGGTTACATAACCCGGAAAAGTTTCTGCTTGAATGATTCCTTTTTTGTCGATAAGAATGGTGTGCGGAATTCCTGTATGAGGGAATATTTTTGACAAATTCTTTTCGCCGTCGTAGATAAAGTCAAATGGAAAATCATTTTTCGCAATAAAATCAGTTGTTTTTTCGAAGTTGTCACTTGAAACACAAACGATTTTTAATGAATTCGGGAATTTGCTTTTTAAAGCATTTAAATGACTCATCCCTTCAATACAGGGACCACACCAGGTTTCCCAAAATTCAATGATCGTAATTTTACCACTGGTTTGCTCAAGGAAGTTAAAATTGGTACAAACACCATCTTTAATCTGTTGTAGTTCAATGTCACCAAGTTTTTCTTTGATATTATTTTCTTGTGAGTAGGTTGTAATAAAAAAGAAAAGTAGTGCGAATAATGTTGTTGTTACTTTCATGTTGTTCAGGTAAGTTTTCGTTTAGAGCTGTCTATAATTTATTAGTATTTAATCCACCATCCAGATAAATTACTGCTAAATTTAGAAATAATATGAAGTAATACAATGCTCACGGTGGGTAATCATCAGCGTTTTTGAAAGCTAATTTGAAGATTTTTACTCATTTGGCACGGATGTCGGAAATTCTTGGTAGAAGAGCCATTTTGACCACACAAAAAGGCCTTCTGAAATTTTCAGAAGCATTTTCAACACAGAAATCTTGTCTCTGAAATTTTCAGAAGCGTTTTCAACACGGAAATGTTGTCTCTGAAATTTTCAGAAGCATTCTCAACATGAAAATGTTGTCTCTGAAAATTTCAGAAGCATTCTCAACACGAAAATAATGTCTCTGAAATTTTCAGAAACGTTTTCAACATGAATTTTTTGCCTCTTTTGAAAGTGATTTCTATTTCCAGCGGCCGATTTTTATTTCCCCCAAATGCCGTTTTAGTTTTTGCGTCGTTCGATCTTCAAGCTGCTTTTTCGATTTGGAACCGGAGGCGGCCAAGGGCTTTTACTTCTTCAAAAGAACGACCTGATGGGCCACTTTTCAATGTCTACAAATAGAATAAGCGTTTTCTGAGTCCTATTGTTTGGTGTATGTAACCAGATCGATGCCGATGCCATTGGGATCTTGAATGGCGAAATGCCGGTCGCCCCACGGTTCATCGCGAATATCAATTTTGATCTCAACCCCTTTCTTTTTCAGCTCGTTATAGATTTGGTCCACATCATCGACCTCAATCGTGAGATACATACCCTGTTGTTGAAAAGGCTTGTGAAAAAGTGCTTGCTGACTGGGGTGATTGGGAAGCAAAAAGCTGATTTCGTCTTCGCCGTTGGGCGTGTGTAATAAAAGATAGAATTCATTTTCACCTTTTGAATACGGTGCTTGGGGTGACACCATAAAAATTCTTGAACTCTTTAATGAAATGTGATTGGTCGTAAGGTCACGGACCTATTTGATATTTTCGGTTTCGCTTCTATCACAAATTGTTAAAGACTCGAAACATGACACTAAATTATTCGCACTACTTAATAGCCTGCACCGAAGAAAAAAAAAGCTTCATCCGCCGAAATGGTTCGGCGGATGAGGGAATGTTAACTTGCGTTCAGCAATTGCATGATTTCATCCAGTTTTGGAGAAAGAATAATTTCCGTTCGGCGGTTGGTGGCTCTGCCTTCGGCGGTGCTATTTGATGCCTTGGGCAAATACTCTCCTTTGCCCGATGCGGTTAAGCGGGTGGGCGTAATGTTGTGCTCTTCGGTCAAAATCCGAACAATGGAGGTCGCCCGGGCTACGCTCAGGTCCCAGTTGTCGCGATAAACCGATGTGCGGATGGGGATACTGTCGGTGTGGCCTTCCACAAGAATATCAATGTCACGGTTTTTGTCCAACACATCGGCCAAAAGGGTAATGGCCTGCTTACCTTTCGATTCGATAGCCGCACTGCCCGATTTAAACAGGAGTTTGTCGGACATGGAGACGTAAACTTTTCCATTTTTGATTTCAACTGATAACTCATCCGATTGAAAACCCAGCAAAGCGTTTCTCAAGGTGTTATTCAGCCGGTTGGTAATCGAATCCTGCCGTGCAATCACCTGCTGCAGTTCGTTCAATGCCCGCTCGCGTTCCTCAATCAGTCTTTCTTTTTCTTCCAATTCATTCGACTTTTGCTGCAATGCCCGGTTGTATTGTTCCGACTGAGACAGATTCTCCCCAACCAGGTTGTCGTATTTGCGTTCAACGTTTTCAATGGTTTGATTGAGCTCAGCCACTTCGCTGTTTAAGTCTGAGATGTCCGAATTCAGCGAAATGATTTCGCGCTCTCTCAGATCGAGTGTCTGGCATAGGCTATCTCGTTCGTCGAGAAGCACATTTACCCGTTTCGGTACGAAAAGATCTTTGTCGGGCTTGGCTTGCCCGCACTGATAAAATGGTTTACAAGAGCTTGCCAACAAGGCAAACGCGCTAATCATCAAGATGAGATTGTTTGTTTTCATTTTTATGTGTATTAAGATGTGATATCGTTATACTTGAAAATACGTTGGACTGGATTTACACCTTTAATAAAGCACGAAAGCCCCTTGCACCGTAATACGAGTCGGCACCGTTGTGATAAATAAATACACGTCCGAAACGTCGGTCTCCAAAAATAGCCCCTCCATGCGAGCGGACATCGGCAGGCGTTTTCAGCCAGCTCGAGGTTTTGGCGTCAAACTCACCAAGCTGCTGAAGCTCCTGATATTGTTCTTCGGTGAGCAACTCAATACCCATTTCCGATGCTAGGGTCATCGCACTGTTTTTCGGCGGATGCTTTTTTCTTGATTCCAAAGCTTCCTGGTCGTAGCAAAGGCTTCGTCGGCCTTTCGGCCTTTCGGGCGAACAATCGCAGAAGGTATATTCGCCTGTCTTTTTATCCCATGCGATTACATCCGGTTCACCGCCTGTTTCTTCCATTTCGTTGAGTGACCAGAGTTTATCGGGATTTTTTTCAAGTTTGGTTTGCACTTGTTCCCATTTGACATTGGCATGACGATGACTGTTTTTCTCAAACCTTTTTTTCAGAATGTCAAGCAGCTCATCGACGCGTTCCTGGGGTAGTTTCGTCTTGTTATTCATAGGCTTTTAGTGTTTGTTGCAGGTTTTCGTATACGAAGCATGGAGTGATGGGGGTTTCTGTTCAAAGCCGATGGCCGGACTCACGCTAGAGCGTTAATTCAAGCGGTTTGCCCTCGTTGTACAAAATAGCCAACAGGCTTGTTTCTGTTTGATTGAATTGCTGTTCCATGACTTTCACATTTATCCGTTTCAGAAAAAAATGAACAGGGTCTTGTTTCGTTTTCCTGCCACATCCAGAACGAAACCCGGTGGGTTCAACAGGAAGATTTCTGTCTCAATAACCAACAAGAAAATCAACAGATTAGCAGATTAAAAGTTCAGGATTGTGATCTGGCCTAAGTCTGCTAATGTTAGTGCGTATGCCGGAGAACAGGAGTGATAACGTTGATTATTTGCACCAAAATCGCAATTAGGTCTATTTTGCTGTTATGGGCGTTATTTATTCATTTGCCTGTTGATTTCATTAATCAATTTATCTTTGTCACTTGGTCGGGGAGCATCTTTTAATACTATATTTCCAAGCTTATCAACCAAAGTGTAATGAGGTATTCCATTAATATTCAATAGACCAGCTAACACATTAAATTGGTCATCGGTCAATAAAATGTGTTCTCCGGTAAGTTTATTATTTGCAATTGTTGCTTTCCATGAATCTTCTTTACATCTATTTGCAAGGAAAAGAAAAATCACATCATTGTCCTTGAAATACTCCTGAACCTCCTTTGAGTAAGGCATTTCTTCCATGCATGGACTACACCACGGAGCCCAAAAGTCAACATAGATAACTCTACCACTATATTTTTGGGATATTGAATCTATAATATCTGTTACTATTGATGAATTAATATCGGAAAGATTTGCGTTCGCTGTATTTTGATTTGACAGGTAATCTTTTAGTTTTTGATGCTCTTTGCTAATGGTATTTATGAAATAGCTTTGAGTAGTAAAATTTGAATCATAAACTGCTTCAAACATTTTAAGCTCTTGTCCTTTTATAAAATTCATATAATACTCTGTTAAAAACAAATCTTTTGTAAATCCTTTGGCGTTTAACTCTACCATACTTTTAAATATGTCAGAAGCTTTTTCAAAACCTTGTGTTTGATAAATTGTAATGGCTTTTTTTAATGAATCGTTTGGATTTTGAATGCTATACATTGAAAACTCATCTAAGAAATTTGCATGAGCTATTGAAAACAATCTGTTATTATTCATATCATAATCACTCAAAAACGAAAAATAATTTTCGGGAAGGTTGAAACTGTCACTTTCCATTTTATTGTAGTGGGGGTGAGTCCACCTATAGCGCATTAAGTCATCCCATGATTTATATTTGAGATGATCGTTTACCCAAGTATCAAATAATTTTGTTGTTTGATTTGCTTCTTGGAACTTGTATAGAAAATTATAATATTCATTTTCTCTGCTTTTGATGTAGCTTGTAAATTCTTCGGGGGATAAATCTTTTTCAGCTTCATTAACCTTATTGTATATGTAGTTTTCATTTGGCGATTCAGCTTTGAACTTATTCATGAGCCAGTTTGCTTTACCAATCTCTGTGTCCGAGAATTTTATATACTCTTGTGATTCATTGTCCTGTAGTATGTTGTTGTCAATTTCAATGCTGAAACTGTTGCCAGGTACACATAACAGCGAGATGAGGTTCCCATATTTTAGATAAGATTCTTGTGTGTAGGCAATAGGGAATTCAAATTTGAAGGTTCCATCCTCGTTAATGTTTTCCACATATTTTTCATTCAACTCGAAAAAATCTCTGCGTATAATCTCAATTGTCTGGGGAGATTTTCCAATTTCATAATTTGTAATTGTTCCAAAAATCAATACATTCTTTTCAATTCCAAAATCTGCTTTTCGGTTTGCGCATGACCAAAAAGAAATTAAAACAATTATTAGTCCAATAATTTTCTTGTTATTCATGTTGTTGAACTAAACCCGCTATGCGGGAGCTTATTGTTTTCTATTCTATCCATTGGCGATAGGTTGCCGCGTCTATTTAGCATCCAAAATCCTTTTTATTTAATTTGAGAATGAATACTGCCATTTAAAACAAATTTACTACATTTCAACTCTTCGATAAACAGAAGTAGTTCAATGTTTTTTTATGCCGTATATTTTCCTGTAATTCAGACCGATGAATGAAAAAAGTCGATTGAAAACACTATAAGCAAAAATTAACTGCCAAGTAGTTGAATCAGACAAGCAATGTTTAGTCCAACACAGCCTCCAATGCAAAGCGTATGCAAGCAACGCTTGATTAGAGGCTAATTGTTAGTGCTTGTTTTTAATGTTTTGTAGCAGTAGCTATAATACCCCATAATGTTGTTAAAAAATTTCACGGACTTTATGTCCTATTTGTCGTTTTTAAAGGTGTTTTTTTGTCAAGTAATAATCGGTATAAACATTTTGGGGCCGGAAAGCATACATCGGGTAGTGTTTGAAAAGGGATCCGGCTTGCTTTATGGCCTCACGATTTCGATTTCGCCGCCCACGCCCAGTTTAATAATGCTTGACGGAGTAGCTGGCCTTAAATTATCTTGCCGGTATTCGACTACATAGTCAACCGCAGCAATAATCTCAGGGCCAATTTCATCAAAAATAGCGGGAGAGGGGGCGCCACTGATGTTGGCCGAGGTGGATACGATGGGTTTTTTGAATCGCTGAATGAGTTGGCGGGTAAAATCTTCGGCGCTAATTCTGATACCCACGCTGCCATCGGGCGCAATCAGGTTTCGGGCCAGGCTTTTGGCGCCGGGGTAAATAATGGTTAGTGGTTTATCGCTCAGTTCAATCAGGTCGTAGGCAATTTCCGGGACTTCTTCCACATAGCGGCTCAAAAAATTGATGTTTTCCATCAAAATCAGCATACTTTTTGAATCTTCGCGCTTTTTGATCTGGTAAATGCGTTCCACTGCCTTTTCATTGGTGGCATCACAACCAATTCCCCAAATGGTGTCGGTTGGGTACAGGATAATTCCGCCGGCGTGCAGCACGTCGAGCGCTTTTTTGATGTCGTTATGCATGGGCTAATTGGTTATAAAATTGCATGAGTTGTTGCGCATAGTTTTCGGGGGTGAACCGCCGGGCATTCTGTTGGCCTTTTCTAATCAGTTCATTCTGGTATTTTTTATTCTGAAGGATTTGTTGAATGCCTTGGTTGATTTCGTATGCGTTTTGTGCATCTACATAATGTGCGCCATCGCCACCGGTTTCGGGTAGGGCACCAGCCTTTGAAGTGATTACCGGACAGCCGCTGGCCTGTGCTTCGGCAACTGGCAGGCCAAAGCCTTCAAACACCGAAGGGTAAAGCATCAGATCAGCCAACTGGTAGAGGTGGCTGAGTTCGCGGTCGGTCACCTGGTGTAAAAAAATGAGCTTGTCCTTCAGCGGTTGAATTTTAGCTTGAAGGCTGTTTAGGTATGGGGTCGATTTGCCAACCACCACCAGCGGAAGTCCATCATCGGCGAGTTTCATCGCTTGCAGGATCGACCTCAGGTTTTTGCGGGCTTCAATCGTCCCCACACTGAGCATGAATCGGGAGGGAAGTTTCAGCCGGGCTTGGGTTTCCTGCAGTTCGCCTGCTTTGACTTCTTCAAAATAGATGGGATTGATAGCTTGGTAAATCACCTCAATCTTACCGGGATTCAGGCAGATAAAGTCAACCAGGTCGTTTTTTGTTTGCTGACTGATAGCAATCACTTTGTCTGCCTTACGGCAGGCGTATTCCAGCTTGTTTCGGTAGATTTCGAGGTCGGCCGGCTTGTAAAACTCCGGGTAGCGCATAAAAATCAGGTCGTGTATCGTCACTACACTTTTGATGGCTGTTTGCTGAATGTCGAGGGGCAGTTCGTGGCTCAACCCGTGATAAATGTCCAAGCCAGATTTTTCAGCAATCCTTGTTATGCGGTAGCTCCGCCAGAGCGGTTTTAAGGCCTGCCACCAGAAACTCCGGGGCTGAATAAGCGTGCAGTGTTGCGGGAGACGAAAAAGCTGGCCGTTGTATTTTGGGGTGAATAGCAGGTAGTCGTTTTCAGGATAAAAATGCGCCAACGAAGAGATCGTCGTCCGGCTGTAGTTGCCCAGGCCAGTCGGATTCAGAAAGGCTCGTTTGGCATCATATCCAATCTTTAGTTTTTTTTCCATTTTCCAAAAATACAAAATCAACACGAATGTAGTGTCTGATGCTTGTGAAAAAGGATCGATGCAAAATCGTAAAAAGAAAATAAAGACAGTTGAGTACAATTGTTTTCGAATGTCTTCTACTGTTTCTCCTTGTCTTTTTTCTTTATCAAAAAAAAGCCGGGCCTGTTTTTCAGGCCCCGGCTTAGGCGATAGAAGGTATCTATTTTATTCAAACTGATTAGCAGCATCAAAATCGAGGGTGGCAAATAAATCATCGAAGGTTTCGGCCCGCCGGATTTCGAGCACCTCGCCATTCGGACGCAGCAGCAGCTCGGCCGAACGCAGTTTGCCGTTGTAGTTAAAGCCCATGGAATGGCCGTGCGCGCCGGTATCGTGGATCACCACCAAGTCGTCGGGATTGATTTCCGGCAGCAGTCGGTTAATGGCGAATTTGTCGTTGTTTTCGCAAAGCGAGCCGGTCACGTCGTACAAATGTTTATGCGGAGCGGTTTCCTTGCCCATCACGGTAATGTGGTGGTAGGCGCCATACAAGGCCGGACGCATGAGATTGGCCATGCACGAATCCAGGCCTGCATATTTTTTATAAGTTTCTTTGATGTGCAGCACTCTGGAAACCAGAAATCCAAAAGGTCCGGTAATGGCCCGTCCCGATTCAAAGTAAATTTTCAGCGGATTCAGTCTGTTACCAACGATCAGTTTTTCGTACAGTTCCCTGATGCCCTCGCTGACCCGGTTGAGATTCACCGACTTGTGCTCGCTTTTGTACGGAATGCCAATGCCGCCGCCCAGGTTGGCAAACTCAAAACGAATGTCGAGCTCTTTGGCAATGTCAACAATCACATCAAAGATGATTTCAGCGGTTTCAACAAAGTAATCCGCATCCAGCTCGTTCGAAGCCACCATCGTATGAATGCCGAAGCGTTTCACCCCTTTGTCTTTCAGTTTTTTGTAGCCCTCAAACAGTTGCTCGCGTGTAAATCCGTATTTCGAATCTTCGGGGTTGCCGATAATGATATTGCCGCCTTTCAGGGCACCGGGATTATAGCGGAAACTCACCAGCTCGGGTATCCCGGTGTGCTCTTCCAGGAAGTCAATGTGTTTAATGTCGTCCAGGTTGATAATCGCACCCAACTCCATCGCCTTTTGGTATTCATAGGCGGGTGTGTCGTTGGAGGTGAACATGATTTCTTCGCCACGCATACCCACTTTTTCAGCCAGCAAAAGCTCAGCCATCGAACTGCAGTCGATTCCAAAGCCCTGCTTGCGCAAGAGTTTCATCAAAAAGGGGTTTGGTGCCGCTTTAATGGCATAATACTCTTTGAACCCTTCGTTCCAGGAAAAGGCTTCGTTGAATTTTTGAGCAGAATCCACGATGCCTTTTTCATCATAAATATGAAAAGGAGTGGGGTGCTTTTCGATAATCTGTTCTAGTTGCTCTTTTTCAAAAGGTAATTTTTTCTCCAGCATAAATGTGTGATTTTTTTGCAAAAAACAAAGGTAGGAATTTGTGAAGATTATTTAGAATAAATCTGCATAGCCCTTTTGGCTATTAACAAACAATGGCTCTTGACCGCGAGCTAAGGTCACGGACCTATCTATTATTTTTGTTATCACTTCTCTCATAGTTTATTAGAAGACAGAAATACGACAACAATTATTGCTTAGTACTTATTTTAAACCCGTCAGTAATTCTGCACTTAAATATCCGCTGGCAATTTCGCGAACTTCGCCGGTCATCCGGATTTGCCAGTCTTCGGCAATTTCCAGTTTGAGGGTTCCTCCCGGCATTTTAATGCTCAGCTTGCGGTTGGTGAGCCCTTTCTTTACCATTACCGCTGCCACGGCGCTCGACGAACTTCCGGAGGCCAGGGTGTAGCCAGCACCGCGTTCCCAAATCAGGATTTCCACCTCATCGGGCGAAAGTACTTTGGCAAATTGCAGGTTAATGCGGTTCGGAAATTTGGGGTGATTCTCAACTTCGCTGCCGTATTGCTTGATTTCAGCCTCCGACAACTCATCCTTCAGAATAACGCAGTGTGGGTTGCCCACCGATACGCAATTGATCAGGTACGACCGGTCTTGCAAAAAAAGGGCTTCGTCCAGGCACTCCACCAAATCGCTGGTTACCGGAACTTTTGCGGCTTCAAAAATGGCTTTTCCCATATCGACCTGAATGGTGCGGGCTTTTTCGTTTTCCGTATCCATTACTTCGGCATAAACTACGCCGCCCAAGGTGTCGATGCTGAAGGTTTTGCTTTTGGCAAATCCGTAATCATACAAATACTTGGCAAAAATGCGCAGGCCATTCCCGCTTTTCTCGGCTTCAGAGCCATCGGGGTTGAGGATGCGCAGGCCGAAGTCGGCTTTTGCCGAATTAACCAAAAGTAAAATGCCATCGGAGCCAATGCCGTAATGCACATCACAAATGGTTTTGATGTTTTCAGTGTTCATATTGAAGCTGATCTTGTGGCTGTTCATCACGATGTAGTCGTTTCCTAAGCCGTGCGATTTAACGAAGAAGTCTTTCATGAGCATTTTTAATAGGATGTTTTAACAAAAGTAACAACTGTTTTTGATTTGGGTGCCTGGGGGTTTCATCTTTGCTGGTTGGGGAGCCGTTCAATGAGTTTGATTCCTTCGGGACGACGATGCTTCCACCGACGATGCGACCACAGCCAGTATTCAGGGGTTTCCTGGATGATTTTTTCCATGCGGTCGATGTAGGTCAGTAAAATGTCGTCCGGTTTTTCTTTCGCCGGCTCTGGAAACAGTTCAATAAAATTGACTTCGTATGTTCCGCGGGCCATTTTGCGCACGTAGTGAAGAAATACCGGCTGATTGGTTTTTGATGCAATTTTTTCGGGACCACTAAAGAAGGGGGTTTCCTGATTCAGAAACATTGTCCAGAACCGGGTGGTTGGGGCTGGTGTTTGATCAGCGCCCAGCCAAATGCATCCCGGGTGTTCAGTTTTATCAAACAGGATGGCTGTTCTGGCCGACTTGTGTACCGGAACCGAAATGGCTCCAAAGCGCTCACGCATCCCGAGGATAAAGTGTTCCATCTCCTTGTTGTTGCGTACCGGGTTGTAAACCATCAACAGTTGGTGGTTGGAAAGGCGCTGCAGACTGGCGCTCCATTCCCAGTTGTTGTAGTGCATGCCCAATAAAATAATGCTTTTCTGTTGTCTGAAGTATTCCTCTGTTTTTTCGAGGCCGTTCAGCGTAATTCGTTTGTCCAGCTCTTTTTCCGAAATGCTATGTAGCTTAATGCCTTCCAATGTGATGTCGCAAAGGTGATGATAAAATTTTCGGGCAATCGTATCAATTTCTTTTTTACTTTTCTCCGGAAAGGCATTTCTCAGGTTGGTGTAAACTACTTTTTTGCGGTATCCCACTACATGAAAAAGCACCAAGCACATCAAGTCGGACAGGGCAAACAGCACCGGGAAAGGCAGGTAAGACAAAGCTGTCAGAAAGAAGATTAGTGCTCGGGTGATTATTTTTTTCACAGATTCATTTTTTTTAGCGATCGTGTCTCAATTGTTCGAATAGCCCTTGGTTGGCATCCATCGTTAGTTAGGTCGATGGTTTTCAACCGGAGATTTTCCGCTGCTGCAAGATGCAAAAAATAATTCAACCAGCGTTTGGTTTAAGTTCGGACTGTAAAGTGCATCGAGTCAATTTGTTTGCATTGAACAGACGAGACTAGCCTTCCCGATCAATCAGCGGGATGTCGGCCGGGCGCTGGTGTTTCCAGCGGCGGTGAGACCAGAGCCAGTATTCGGGTTGTTCGCGAATAATCGCTTCCATTTTGTCGATGTAGCGGAGGAGCGTGGTTTCCGGTTTTACCTTTTTTGGTTCGGCGATTAACTCGGTGAGAATAATTTCATATCTTCCACGGGCCAGTTTCCGGGTGTGATGAAAAAATACCGGCTGGTTCGTTTTGTGGGCAATTTTTTCGGGACCGCTGAAGAATGGCGTCTCTTGGTTCAGAAACATCGTCCAGAATTTGGAGTTTTCAGGAGGTGTTTGATCGGCTCCAAGCCACAACAGCCCGGGGCGGTCAGTCTGATCAAACTGGATAGCCATGCGCGCCGACTTATGCACTGGAACCGTCATTCCTCCAAAACGTTCGCGCATGCTTAAAATGAAGCGTTCCATCTCAAAATTGTTGCGTACCGGATTGTATAGCATAATAAACTGGTGGCTCGACATCCGTTGTACCGAGGCCCCCCACTCCCAGTTGTTGTAGTGCATGGCTAGCACAATGATGCTTTTTTTCTTCCGGAAATAAGCCTCCATTTTTTCTACCCCCGTCACTTTTAGGCGCTTGTCCAGTTCTTTCTCGCTGATGCTGTGCAATTTAATAGCTTCCAGGGATACGTCGCATAAATGATGGAAATACTTTCGGGCAATCTGATCAATTTCTTTTTCTGTTTTCTCTGGAAATGAACGACGCAGGTTTTCGTAAACCACCCTTTTTCGGTATCTGAAAATGTAAAATAGCAAGATGAAGGCTCCATCGGAGATCAGGTATAAAAGCCAAAATGGTAAATAAGAGAAGGCTTTAAGAAAGAGAACGATTAAGTTATTGATAAATTTTCGCATGGTTGCAGACTTCAAAAACGTGCAAATTTAAGATTTTTTAAGAAGTCGATTGAGAATATTTCGATAGAAATCGACATCTTCAACCCTGAATTGTACGGCGGCTATCCCCGTCTGTCTGATTGATAGAGGTTCACAGACCGACATTGAAATATGCAATTACTTTTAATTTGTACAAAACGATAAAATGATTTTATTTTAAAACTCATGGTATGAAAAATACAGGATGTGCTTTTTTGTTTCTACTGCTAGGTTTTTCGGCTTTTTCTCAAGTTCAGTTCATTGCTCATCGGGGAGCGTCGTATCTGGCCCCCGAAAATACGGTAGCTGCTGCCAATCTGGCCTGGGAGCTGGATGCTGATGCTGTGGAAATTGATATTTACTTATCGAAAGACGGGCAGGTGGTCGTTAATCATGATCGAACCACCAAACGGACGGGTACAGAAAATTTGGTGATTGCCGAAACCCTCTCGGATGAATTGCGCAAGCTGGATGTGGGCCAATGGAAAGATGAAAAGTACCAAGGCGAAAAAATGCCTTTTTTGTCAGAAGTGCTCGAAACCGTTCCCAAAGGGAAGAAGCTGGTCATCGAAATCAAGTGTGGCCCCGAAGTGCTTCCGGCCCTGAAAAAGGCCGTGATAGCCAGCGGAAAGAAAAAACAGGTTGTTTTTATCGCATTTGGATGGGAAACCATTTTGGAAACCAAGGCACAATTTCCCAAAAACGAATGTTACTGGTTGAGCTCGAAAGAAGAAGGGTTGGCCGGACGAATGGAAGAGGCGGCAAAATTGGGTTTGGATGGTGTTAATCTGTACCACAAATTGGTTAGTCCGGCGGTCATGGATCGTGCGGAACAACTGGGATTGGATGTGTTGTGCTGGACGGTGGATGATCCGGACGAAGCCAAACGACTTGTAGACCTGGGGCTTTCGGGCATTACCACCAACCGTCCCGCCTGGTTGCGCGAGCAGTTGGATGCCCTAAAATAGCTAGTCGACTGGGCGCGCCACCAGAATGCCGGTGTAGCTTTTTTTAGCTTGAAGAAAATCGGCTAACGGTTCGTTCGAGATCACCACTTGGTTGCTTGCGGTTGAGGCGTGCATCAAATGAATCCGGCCTCCTACTTCAACCAAAATACCGACATGGGTCACATCCAGCCCTTTGATGCTGGTGGCCAGTCCGACGAAATCGCCTTCCATCAAATTTGATTCCTGGGTTTCAATCTCGTCTTTCGGTACAAAAAAATAATGACGAGCGGAGATTCCTTTTTCTTGTTCGGCCAGTGTGCTGACCAGCTCGGGGTTTTCTTTCAATACCGGGTAGCTTTCTGGATGAGTCGACATAAAATCGACCGTCAAATCCAGGGGGTGTCCAAAGTTTTTGGCAGCTTGACTGATCAAGCCTTTCTGCTCGTTGTCGTAAATCCAGTCGCTAAAATAGTGCAGCCGCGAGAGGTAGCCATCGCGTTGTCCCTGGCGGTATCGCAGGTTTTCAAGTTCGCGGGTAAATGCTGCAAAATCAGTTTTCTCACTTTTAATGGTCCGGGCAATGGCGAGTGCGGTTTCAGCAAAGGTGGTGCAGTCCAGTCCTTCCAAATCGACAGTTAGTGGTTCGTCTTTGCCATGTTCCAGCGTCTGTTCTTCGTAAGCCACACCCAGAAATTGCCGGCCTGCATCAGCAACCAATTTTCCCATGGGTTGATCAGTCCGATCAGCAAGTTGCGTCATGACCGTTTGAAATTTCACGCTGTCGGCCAATTGACACACGATGTCGGACTGGCCGGTTTGCTTTGGTTGGGCTGTTTGGCAGGCGAAGAGTATGAAAATACTGTAACTTATCAAGACTGTTCTGCTCATGGCTGATGGATTTGGTGTTGAAATTACAAAAATAAAGTTCGATAGCAAGGTAGGGTAGATGCCTTTTTAAACGGTTAAGGAGTGAAAAGCAGCAATTATTGCTTAACTTTTCGGGGCGAAAAGCCGCAAGGATGAAGAGACGAGTTTCGAAACCAAGATGATTTGACCTTGACAAAGTACGAGTTTAAAACGTTGTTTGACCAGCATTTCGACGCGATTCGAAATTACGTCTATTACCGGTCGGGAGATACAGATTTGGCAACAGATCTGGCTCAGGATGTGTTTCTGCGCCTATGGGAAAAACAGCCGGATTACCATCCCAAGGCCACGGTCGGCTTGCTCTACAAAATGGCAGGTGATGAATTCATTTCCCAATATCGCCGGCAAAAATTGGAGCTGAACTACAAAAACTCGCTGGCATTTACGATGGACAGCGTTTCGCCTGCAGAGGAATTGGAATACAAAGAATTACAGCAGCGCTATGAAAAAGCCCTGGCAGGACTATCGGAAAAGCAACGGGTAGTTTTTTTAATGAGCCGAATGGATGGGCTGAAATACCATGAAATTGCTGACCGTTTAAACATTAGTGTAAAGGCGGTTGAAAAGCGAATGAAAAATGCCCTTGACGATTTAAAATCGAAATTCAAAGAAAAATGAAGAACGGGACGAACGATAGCAAACAACCAAACGAGATCTTGGCAAACCTGGATCGGCTGAATGACCGGCTGGAGATTCCGTACTCCCGTTCGAAAGCTGATGTGTGGAAAGCGATGGAAGCGCAACTGGAAACGAAGTCTCCGGTGAAAACCATCAAGCTGGTTCACCGGCAAGCGTTTCGTTTGGCGATGGCCGCTTCCGTTTTGTTGGTGGTTGGCCTGATCGGGGTGATGCGCTTTTACGCCGTTGATGTGTCAACCGATCCCGGACAGCAGTTAGTGGTTGATTTGCCGGACGGCTCAACCGTTCATTTGAGTGCTGTTTCAACAGTGAGTTACCATCCTTACTGGTGGCGGTTTGCACGCGAACTTAACTTGGAGGGGGAAGCTTTTTTTGAGGTGGAACCAGGCAGTTATTTTACAGTTAATTCGGCCATGGGTGCAACTTCTGTGTTGGGAACCAGTTTCAATATTTATGCGCGCGGCGAATCGTACCGGGTAGCTTGTCAAACCGGGAAAGTGAAAGTTGTTGAGCAGCAGAATGGATCGGAAGTGGTTTTGACAGCCAATGAAAAGGCTGAGCTAGAAGCCGGAAATGGATTCAACGTACAACGGGGAATTAATTTTGAAGCCGAAGCTGCCTGGATCAACGATGAGTTTGATTTCAAAAATAAACCACTGGAGGAAGTGTTGGAAGAGGTGGAACGGCAATATGGCGTTCGGATCCATGGTAAAGATTTGTTGAATACAGGAACTTATGATGCCTCTATTTCCGTACGTTTGGTTCGGTATGAACTGGACACGGAATCCATCCTGGATATGATTTGTACGATTTATAATCTTAAATTTGAAAAGGTCAATTCAAACGAATACCGCATTCGTCGAAATGAATAAATCAACTTGAAAAAGAAAGCCCTACTGCTCGGTTTGCTCTTTTCAACTTTGCTGACGGTAGCGCAGCAGGTTGAACTGGATTATCAGGAAGAAAGTCTGAACGTTATTCTTATTGATCTTTGCGAACGTTACGAACTGCAATATTCGCTCGATGATCGCTACTTCTCAAACTTTACGGCTACCGTCTCGCGGCAGTTTACTTCACCCGAAGAAGCGTTTGATTATTTGTTGCGTGATCTTCCGGCAGCCTATAAAAAGGTGGGTGCCGTTTTCCTGTTTTATCAAAACCAGGAGGCTCCCGTTCAAAAGACTTACACCATGAGTGGCCGCTTCACCGATAAATTCACCTCGGAATCCTTGCCCTATACCCATGTGATGATTGACGGAACAGGTCTGATTAGTGATCAGGAAGGGAATTTCTCCTTCATTGGGGGAGGCGATCAATTTCATTTACAAGCTTCCTACTTAGGATATTTTTTGCTGGACACCATCGTTTATGCCGGAGTCCATCACCAGTTTTTGCTAAGTCCTTCCAATTATCGTATTCGTGAAGTAGAGGTAAAAGGCTTGAAAGTTGTCCGCTCCTTGCAGGTTGGGAACAAGCCGGGGGTGCTGCGCCTGAATCATCAAGTCGCACAGTTTCTGCCGGGTAATGGCGACAATTCCATTTTCAACTTGCTGAGACTGCAGCCTGGCGTTCTGGCTGCCGGCGAGCAATCGAACGACCTGGTGATTTGGGGCAGTTACGAAGGGCAAAGTCAAGTATTGTTTGATGGCTTTACTTTGTTTGGCATGAAGAACTTCAACGACAACATCAGTGCGGTCAACCCTTTAATGGCCAAAGATATTCAGGTGCTGAAAGGAGCTTATGGCGTGAACCAGGGTGGACGGGTTGGCGGCTTGGTGAATATTACGGGGCTGGATGGCGATGTACGTCGTCCCCATCTGAAACTAAGCCTGAATAACATGACTCTGAATGGGATGTTTAGCGTGCCGGTAACTCAGCAGTCGGCACTTACCGTTGCTTTTCGGCAAACCTATTACGAATTGTACGATTCCAAACAGCTTTCATTCCGTAGCGGGCGTTCTGGCAATTCGCCCAACACCAGCGAGCGGACGATTTATCCGGATTACAATTTTCGTGATTTGAACCTGAAATACTCGGGGACCAATTCGAATGGCGATTCTTATGGCATCAGCGCTTTGTTAAGCGAAGACCGTTTCTCCTATCTGCTGGACGTGGAGAGCGAGCAGTCGCGTTTTGACTACGAAGATCATGAGCACAACAAACAACAGGCTGTTTCCGGATTTTTTCAGAAGCGATGGACTGATGGAAGCCGGAGTAAATTGTCGGCAGCCTATTCCAGCCTCGATAAGGAAGTTCGAAACTTGCGCGCAATTGGCCGGCGGCAGTCGGGGCAAGGCGGCCAGGGCCAAGGTTCGGGGCAGGGACCCGGAGGTTCCGGGAGTGTGGTCAATGAAGATCAGACTCTGTGGAACGCCGTGGCAGAAGGGAGCATCAGCCTAATGCATCAGCTGGCTTTGGCTGAACAGCATCAGCTGGAATTGGGTGCCGGGTGGGTGGTCAATCCCATTGGATTTATGGAAGATTCTTTTGGGGTTCAATTGGCTAATCAGCGGTTTGAAGCTTCGCGCCTGAATGTCTACGTTCAGGATGCGATATCGGTCAGTTCCCGGCTCGAACTCAAACTGGGTTTGCGAGCCAATTATTCGCTGAATCTCGAGAAATGGTATTGGCAACCACGAGCTTCGGCCAGCTTGGCCTTGGGTGACAGTTTTAAACTGAACCTGGCTGCAGGCCGGCACAATCAGTTTATCACACGCAGTTCATTGATCGATGATGTTGGTAATTATTACTATTTGTGGTCGGTTTGCGATGACCATTCTTTACCTGTTTTGGAGGCAACTCATGGCGTGGCCGGACTGACCTTCCATCGAAAAAGTTTCACGCTAAGCGTAGAAGGTTTTACAAAGCAAACCGATGGGCTAACGCGCTATATCGACCGGTTTGAAGAGCCGAGTTTGTATCGTGGCGAAAGTAAATCCAGGGGCATCGATTTTTTTGTGAAGCAGGAGTACAAGGGACATTCTGCCTGGATGACTTATACACTTAGCGAAACTCTGGAGCGATTTTCTTATTTTGATCGGCTCGTTTTTCAGCGCGCTTTACACGATCAGCGGCACGAGCTGAAGGGAGCCCTTTTGCTGAATTTCAATCTAGTTCGTCTGTCTTCCAGCTATGTTTTTGGCTCCGGCTTTCCGGATCCGCGACTGCTGATCGATGGCGAGTTTGAGCGGGATTATCATCGCTTGGATGTCGCTGCAGCCTACCAGTGGGATGCCCGGACGTTTACGCTTGAGACCGGATTTTCAATTCTGAATGTGCTGAATCATTCCAATTTAAAATACGCCAACTTCATTGTGTTGCCCGAGGAACAGGATGTTTCGTTAAACCTTCATGCCGAAGCAATTCCTTTTACCCCAACGGTTTTTCTCAATGTTTTCTTCTAAGACCGAATCCAACCGTCGTGATTCGGCTGAAGAAATTTGCGCTTCCCCAAACTCAAGGCTTAAAAAAAACATACTTTCAAAAAAGATATTAGTACAACAGGGTAGGGTAAAATCATTCTTGTGCGGTTTGCAGGTGAAAGACATTCAAAAGAAATCATTCAAAACACGCATTATGAAAACAATGATGAGAACATTCGCAGCACTGGCCCTGATTGCAGGGATGACAACCACCACCGTATGGGCACAGGGAAATGGTGACCAAATTCGTGACCGGATCCATCAGGATTCCGATAGTGACCAGGACAAAGATCAAGACCGGGATCGCTTCCGTTTGCAAGATCAAACGCTGAAGCTTACCGGTGAACAACAGGCTATATTGAATCAGGCACGCGCCAATGGTCGGGAGTTTAGAGATGCTTTCCGGTCTACTTTTTCCGAAGAACAGTTGGCTATTCTGGAAAACACTGAAATGACCCGCGAAGAAAAACGGGAAGCGTTGCAGGCATCGTTTAGTGCCGGACAACAGGAAATGCTGGAAGCCCATCAGCAACTTCGACTGGAGCAGCGCGAACAAATGCAGGCCAATATGGGCGAAGATCAGATGCAACAAGTCCGCAAACGGCTGCAGCAACACCAGGAAAATTCGGATGGACTCGGCGAAGGCGTTCAGCAACGAATCCGGAATCAGGTTCATCAGTCGACCCAGGCTGAAATGGAAGAGCAGATGAAGGAAAAGGCTCAGCAAAGAGGACAAAAAGGAAACGGTAAAGGGGGAAATTAGCTCAGATGACTAATGGGCAGGTATAGCTCGTTGGCGACACCAGTTGCCGCGGGCTTTATTTTTAATGAATATCCGCAAGACTACTTAATGTATCATGAGGAAGCTGATTACCACAGGATTTATTTTAATGCTCATTTTCAGTCAAAGCCTGAAAGCACAGCAACCCCATATGACCGATGATTTACGGGAAGCGAGACTTGATTCGTTATTGAATGAGGTGATTTTTGATGATGATGATGACCTGAGCTACTTGTTTGGCTTGAAAAAGAACTTTCAGTTTTTATACTTCCGCAACAGTTTTGATTCGCGGACTTTCTTTGCCGGGCGCGAAATTGGCACGCAGCAGCACAACCTGTCTGGCCAGTTGTATTACCTACATTCCAAAGGGTTTTATGCCGGAATTTCGGGAGCCTGGTACAGCCAGCTCGAACCCGGTTACCGCACAACGATCCTGACGGCTGGTTACAGCAAAAGCCTGAAGAAAATGGATTTTTTCAGGTACCGCCTTTCGTATGATTATTTCTTCTTCAACAATGATGACCCTGAATTTGATCCGTTGTATACCAGTGGGCTAAATACGGGAGTCACGCTGAAAAGCAAAAGCCTGGGGACTCGTTTCGATGCTTACTTTTTGCTGGGTGATGATGTGGGCACAACCCTTTCGTGGGATGCTTTTGGCTACCTGGATTTGGTTCGGTTGGGCACCTACGATAAAATCAGATTGGAGCCTGAGGTGTCGCTTTATTTTGGTTCGGAACTGGTTGAATACCAGCTAAACGAAGTGATCATTGATCCGGTGACCAACATCGGATACGACTATTATTATGAAGATGCTTTTGGTTTGATGAATGTGCAGTTGCAATTGCCCTTGAATATCAAGTACAAGCAATTTGATCTTGAAGCGGCCTGGATTTACAACCTTCCGCAAACCATGGGTGATGGCATAAGCTATGACGAAAGCTCGTTTTTTCGTCTTTCGCTGGGGTATATTTTTAATTTGTGATGATAGCCAGTTGATTAAGGCTGAATTGTATTTTGCCCAACGGCCCTGTTAGTCCAGACGCTTGCTGCGGGTTCATCAGCAAATATCGGAGCCAGAATCTTGTTTTTGGTGTATTGCCGGGCCTGTTTTTTTGTCAGCTGGTGGCTCCAGCCGATCCGTTGCCTGCTTTGGGTTCCTTCACCTGAATTTTGATACTCAGCATAAAAGGCGGTTTGGTCACGCGAGGTTCCGCTCCAATTAGCCCATCCTTCGGGTAGAATGTGGGCGCCCAGTTCGCAGTTCATGAAAACAACCTTGGCATAGTCGCGCCACGGACGACCGAGGTAAACTTTTTCTACACCCTCGGCGGCAGTCAGTTTACACGCTTGAAAAACATAACCAAAAGGTTTTCCTTTGGGCGTGCTGGCCGCGGTAATGTACGAATCGCTTAAACTGTGAATCGTGCATTGCTCGAAAAGCACAGTGGCTTCTCCAAAAATAAAGTCGGTGGTTCCCTCAATGTGGCAGTTGGAAAAATACTGGCGGCTGGCTTCGCCTTCGGTGTAAAGCGTATCCTGGTGGCCCAACAAGCGGCAGTTTGTAAACGAGCAGCGATCGCCGTTCACATGCAGGGAGACAGCTTGTCCCACTGGGCCGGCTGTATTGGCAATGGTCAGGTTTTCAGCATGAAAATCATTGGCCTCCACTTTCAGCGTGTAGGTGTAAAACGTGCTGTTTCGTCCGCGGTCAATTTTGTCGAAATAGTCATCGTAGGTGAGGATGGTTTTTTCGGCGCTCTCGCCAATCAGCGACAGCTTGGTGTTGCATGCAGGGACAAGCACTTTTTCACGGTAGGTCCCATTTTTGATGAAGACGGTCACCCGCTCATCGGGAAATGCCTTGCTGGCATCAATGGCTTCCTGGATGGTGGTGAAATCGCCGCTGCCATCTTGTACAACGGTGATTTTAGTTTCATATTGAGCGAATGCAAGACCGGCAGAAAAGAGGAACATTCCAAAGAAGAAAAAGTATTTCGAAAGTTTCATATTGATTCTCATTTAAATTGTTTATCAAGGAAGGCCACCATGTAACCCACTGTTTGATCAAACCACGGATGGAACAGCCAAAATGGGTGCGGCGTATCGGGTAGGGTTTGTACCTCGGTGTAGATTCCGTAGCTATCCAGTTTTTCGATGACCTGATTCCTGCCGGCATGAAAGCGGGGCAAGGCGCTGTTGATAAATAAGATTGGAGGCGTGTCTTTTCCGGCATAGATTAAGGGTGATGCTTCTACCCATTTTTCGGGCGCCTCTTTGTAAGTTGCCCCAAACCAGTAGGCACCGGCTGAGTATTTGTTGGGATCATCATCCTTTGCGCTTTCGTTGGGGTCGGTGAAGTCCATAATGCCATCCATGTCGATAATAGCCTGAATACTGGTCGGTTGATTTATGCATGCCGAATAGCCATCAAATTTCTTCACATCAGCAGTCATTCCAACCAGCGCGGCAAGCTGTCCTCCGGCCGAACTTCCAGAAATGGCGATGCGGTAGGGATCGATGTTGTATTTTTTAGCATTGATCCGCAAATAACGAATGGCAGCTTTGATGTCGTGAACGGCAGCCGGATAAAGCGCTTCGGGCGAAAGGCGGTATTCAACAGTTGCCGTAACATATCCTTTGGCAGCGATTTGTTGTGCCATGGGTACTTGCGCCGCTTTGCTGCCCGAACGCCAGCCGCCACCAAAAATCAAGATCAGGGTCGGATATTTTCCTTCGCTTTTGGGTTGAAAAAGGTCCAAATGCAGATCACGCTTGCCGTATTTCGTTTTAGGCAAGCTCGTATAAACCAGGTCGCAAGTTGCTTTTACGTTTCCGGGTAAATGTGGCTTGACAATTTCGGCATCCGGAAAGTCTTTTTTGATTTTCATCCAGGCCGAATAGGGCGTAAAGGAGGTATCTCTTGGGATGCCATCTATTTCAACCAGTTGCGAGAAAAGCTGACTGGTTAAACAGAGAAGAAAGAATAAAATGCCTGAGGTTTTCATTTTCGATTCGCTTAAATGTGTTCAGGACTATCAAAAATAAGACAGTCCTGGTTTAAATCAAACAGAACTGGATGGTTTTCATGAATACATTGCTGATCAAGAAGCCAGCTTCGTCACTTCATCCAATTCGAAAATCTGATAATGGGGTGTCAGCTCTTCGTTAAAAATGGACTTGATCATGGCCTGGGCTACTGTTTTTGCATGAATGGGGCGGTATCTTTTGAAAAAATATTGGGTGAGCCAACGGGTGACTTTGATTCCGACTTTTTCGGCTACCCGTTTTTCCTGTCGTTCACCATCAAGGATGGATGGGCGCAGGATGACGATCTTTTTGAAATCCAATATTTTCACGGCCTCATCCAGTTCTCCTTTCATTTTTTGGTAGAAAATTTTCGAGTTGGCATTGGCTCCGGCCGATGAAACCAAGATATAGTCTGAGACCCCATTTTGGGCAGCGGCTTCGGCAGCCTGATATTGGTAGCTGTAATCAATCAGAAACTGTTTTTCCTTACTGCCTGCTTTCTTCAGGGTGGTGCCGAGTGTTGAAAAAAGTACGTCACCTTTGATGAGCGATAACCACTCATCAATCTGGTCAAAATTCACCAAATGCTCGTTCAGCTTTGGGTGCGATAAGCTGGTTGTTCGACGGGTAAAAACCCGGATCTGTTCAAAACGGTCGTCGTTAAGTAGCTGTTGTAGCAAATAACTGCCAACCAGTCCGGTTGCTCCAATAATATTGGCTGTTAATTTTTTCATGATTGTAATCGTTTATCGGGTATTAATCCATCGGAAGCCAGCTGCTCAAAATGGTCTGTGACCGATTTCTCAAATGGAATGAAAGTCATTTTTAAATCGGTTTGAATGTAGGAGTTATCGAATACAACGTCATGCCCCACATTGCGTTCAATGTATTTTCTCGAAAATCCCATAAGCGGACCAAGCAGTTTTAAAAGCCACTTGGCGACATGTTTTGTTGGAACGGGATAGGAGGGGTGTTTGTCTTTTATAATTTTGGCAATTGCCAAAAAATCCTTTTGGTGAGCTGCCGTTAAATGCCGTCCAGTGGCAGCAGGGGTGAACCCAGCTAAAATATGCGCTTTGGCTACATCGCGAACATCAACCATAGCCTGGTCTCCTTTGGGTGCCCCTGTTTTATATTTGCCGGAAAACAGCTGGATCATCAGGTCAATGCTGGTTGAGTCGGTTCTTTGGCTAAGCGAAGGGCCAAGAATAAAGCCCGGGTTAATCACCACCAAATCCCACCGACTTTGTTTTTTTGCAATCTTCCAGGCTTCTTTTTCAGCCATTGTTTTGGAGTAGGGGTAAGGTTGATGATTGACGGAACTAGTTGTGTTCCAATTTGCTTCAGTTAGTAAACCTTTGCTTAACTCTTGAATGTCTGCTGCGTCTCCCATCATGGCGACAATGCTGGACGTGAGTACTACCCGTTTTACAGAGTCCGTGTCATTGGCTGTGAATAAAACATTTCGGGTTCCCTGCAATGCTGGCTGTACCAATTCCTTATCCGGGTTTTTGATACCCGAAATTTTGAATGGCGAAGCGGTGTGAACAACCAGTTCGCAGCCGTTCATCGCTTCTTGAAACGAATGGTCGAGCAGCAAATCAGCTTCGTAAATAGAGAGTTGGCCCTGGCTTTCGCTGGCTATGTCGAGCAGATGTTGATATTTCTGCTGGTTTGCTTTGTTTCTGACGGTTGTGTTAACGTGGAAGCCTTGGTCTAGCAGTTGTTTGACAATCCATGAGGCGAGGTAACCTGTTCCTCCGGTTACCAGTACGGGTTTCTTTTTATCAATTGTAGTCATTGGTTGTTCTATTTTTTAAATGTTGATTTCTGACGACTGTTTAGTCTATTGTCGGTTTTCTTTTTCAGCCTTTCAAGGTGTCCCAGTATAAGGAAAAAGCACTTTCCAGGCATTGCTCATCGGTTATCTTGTCAGGATGATCCATCAGGTATTTTGTAATTCCATTTAAGGTTCCCTGAATGGCTTCAAACAAGAGGTCAATGGCTATGGGCTTTAGAATATCGTTTTCCTGCCCTTGTTTTAGAATGTCGTAAATAAACTGGAACCGTTGATGTCCAAGCTCCCGGGTGATGTTAGAGATAAAGGGTGAATTGCTGAATTGATCGTAGAATAACTGGTGCTCGGGGTGATTCACAGCCCAGTGGATGGCATTGAAAAACATTTGCCGGAGCTTTCCTTTGATGGTTTCCTGTTCTTCCACCTTGCTGGAAATTGACTGGATCAAGACATCTTTGGTTTCCAGGTAGAGCGTGTTGATCAGTTCTTCTTTGGTTTTAAAGTGATGAAATAAGGTTCCGGTGGCTACGCCGGCTGTTTGTGCAATTTTCGATGTTGGTGTAGCATGAAAACCATTGTTTACAAATAGTTTGAGGGCCGCTTCCAATATTAGTTGTCTTTTCTCATTCATAACAAATCGACTAATCAGTCTACAAAGCTAGCGTGTAATTCTTATTTTTCCAAATCTGAAAACGAACGATGTTGTTCGTGTTCAATTTCAAGATTTTAGGGCTTTGTTTTCGGCTCGGATTCTTACAATTAGCATCAAGGCATTGAGAAAACTAAAAAGGATTGCTGTGTAATACAAATGAAAGGCAAGTGGTATGATTGCGATTTCTGCAATTACAATCAGGTAGTTCGGATGTTTTATAAAAGCATAGGGTCCTTTTTCAACCAAGGCGAAGTTGGGGATGCGGTATATTTTGGTATTCCAGAATTTTCCAAGTGACAAAATCACCCAGGCTTTAAAGGCGATCAGCATGAGATAGAAAATAATCAGGGGTAACGAGAAAGAATTGGGTGAGCAGAATCGATATTCTAAAATTACTGATAGAATAAATAAGGAGTGCAGCGCTACGATTAGTGGGTAATGCTTTTTGCCATGCTCAACAGCCCCATTTTTCAGAAGCCATTTTTCATTTCTTCTCGACAGAATTAATTCGCCAATGCGCAACAGAATAACAAAAGCCATGAACCCAACAAAAACCATATCAATGTTTTTTCATTTGCAGTAGCGCCATTTCGCTTGAGAAGCCGGGTCCCATTGAAATCATCAAACCATATCCGTCCTCAAAGCCTTTATTTATAACGCGATCCAAGACATACAGAACAGTTGCACTCGACATGTTCCCATTTTCCTTCATCACCTGTCGCGTGTTTTTCAAAAAGTCGCCTTCAACTTGCAAGGCTTCTTCATAGGCTGCTAAAACTTTTGTGCCACCCGGATGAAAGATGAAATTTTTGATATCAGTTAAGCTTAATTGGTGTTTTTGCAGAAAGCTCACAACGTCCTGACGAATATTCGCCGAAATAATGTCGGGGATATTGCGCGAAAACACAACTTTAAAACCATGGTCAGTAAAATCCCAGCCCATCACATCGAGGGAGTCGTAATACAGTTTGCTTTGTGCATCTATAAAAGTGATTGATTTTTCTGTTTCGTTAACGTGCTGATCTCCGGTGATCAGGCCGGCGGCTACACCGTCTGAAAACAAACTGGATCCGATAAAGTTACTTTTACTGAAATCATTTTTCAGGAAGGTTAGTGAGCACAATTCAACAGCAACCAGCAAAACAACTGCTTTGGGATTTGCCTTGGCCAAAATATTTGCCTTGGCAAAACCAGCGACTCCTCCGGCACAGCCCAGCCCAAAAATTGGGGTGCGGCTTATATTTTGGCTCAGTTTCATCTGGTTAATAATCAATGCATCCATGCTAGGAGTGGCCAGTCCCGTGGTTGATATAAAAATGATGTCGGTGATTTCATCCTTGTTGCTATTGGAAAGAGCGAGGCATTTTTCAATGGCTTCAATGGAGTATTGAAGCGACAGACTGATGTAGTCGTTGTTTTGTTCCTGAAATGAGCGAACCGTAGTGTAGTAATCCAAAGGTTTACAAAAATTACGTGTTTCGATTTCAGTGTTGTCAAACGCACTCATCATTCGCTCCACCTGAGGGAAAGCGGGTGCAAATAGCTCTTTTGCTCTACGCTTAACTTCATGCTGTTCGGTTTTGTGCGGAAAATCAATTGTTGATATGGCTTTTAATGAGGGCATAATTGTTTTTTTCTAAACGAATGATTTGATTGTGGTTTGGAGCAGTGATTGCAAGATTGTTAATTTTATCTTCTTGATAAGAAGTTGGTTAAGCGATCTGAGTAAGAACATGCTGCCAGACAACTAGAATAACAACAGGCGAGTTAGATAGTTCTGGAGTTTAACCTTTTAAGTTAATGTGATTCAAACCGTTATTTTAGCTGGGTTGGATAAACTCAATACCCCCCAATGCCGAAAGGCATAAACCTCTGAAAAGTGATCTTTTAGAGAGTCGAACTTGTATCTTATTTTTATTCAGTTTAAATTAGTGTTGTTTAATTTTCTTCAAGTTGACAACCTAAAAAAGAATAAAATGATAAACAAGATTCATAGCCTGGGAGGCTATATTCATGAGTACCAGAAAAGTGTTGCTAATCCTCAGGCTTTTTGGGCCCAGCAAGGCGAGAGTTTTTTTTGGCGAAAGCGTTGGGATAAAGTGGTTGACTGGAATTTTGATGAACCGAGAATTCAGTGGTACGTCAATGGAAAGTTGAACATTACTGAAAACATCTTTGAGCGAAACTTGTATACCCATGGATCTCAGGAAGCCATTATCTGGGAGCCCAACAATCCGGATGAAGAATCACGGACGCTGACCTATTCTGAGTTGTTTATTGAAGTCAATAAATTTGCCAACACCTTGCGGCGACTGGGAGTTGGAAAGGGCGACCGGGTAGCCATTTACATGCCGATGGTACCTGAACTGGCTATTGCATTGCTGGCATGCGCCCGCATTGGAGCAATTCACTCGGTGGTTTTTGCGGGCTTTTCGGCCAATGCGCTGAAAGAACGCATCAACGATGCTTCGGCTAAAGTGTTGCTAACGGCTGACGGCGGTTTTCGTGGAGATAAAGTTACCCCTCTCAAACAAATTGCTGATGAAGCGTTGGAGAGTTGCTCCTGCATTGAGACAGTGATTGTATTGAAACGGACAAAATCAAAAATCGATATGGTTGTTGGTCGCGACATTTGGTGGCATAAAGCCATTGATGGACAATCAGAAGTTTGCCCGGCGGAAGAAATGGATTCCGAAGACCCCCTGTTTATTCTCTATACGTCGGGTTCTACCGGAAAACCAAAGGGAATTGTGCATACCACCGGAGGATACATGGTTTATTCGGCCTATACGTTTAGCAATGTTTTTCAGTACCATGCCGGCGATGTGTACTTTTGCACGGCCGATATTGGCTGGATTACCGGGCACACCTACATTGTTTATGGCCCTTTGCTGGCCGGAGCAAAAACCCTGATGTTCGAAGGCGTTCCAACCTGGCCCGATGCCGGTCGCTTTTGGGATATTGTCAGCAAATACCAGGTCAACCAGTTTTATACGGCCCCAACAGCCATTCGTGCTTTGCTGGCTAAGGGCAATGAATTTTTGGAAGGAAAGAAGCTGGCTTCGCTGAAAGTACTCGGAACTGTTGGAGAACCCATCAACGAAGAAGCCTGGCACTGGTACCATGATCATGTGGGGCGCAACCAATGCCCGATTGTTGACACCTGGTGGCAAACCGAAACAGGCGGAATCATGGTGTCGCCCATTGCCGGAATAACCCCAACCAAACCTTCATTTGCTACGTTGCCATTGCCGGGAGTTCAGCCGGTGATTGTCAGCAACGAAGGCAAGGAGTTAACCGGAAACTCGGTGGAGGGGAATTTATGCATTAAGTTTCCATGGCCAGGCATGGCACGAACCATTTGGGGTGACCATGACCGCTTTAAGCAAACCTACTTTTCGAACTATAATAAAATGTATTTTACAGGTGACGGCGTGAAGCGCGATGAAGATGGCTATTATCGGATTCTGGGGCGTGTGGACGATGTGATTAACGTGTCGGGACACCGGCTGGGAACAGCTGAAATTGAAAATGCGATTAATGAGCACCCCTTGGTAAACGAATCGGCGGTGGTTGGTTATCCGCATGCCATTAAAGGGCAGGGGATTTATGCTTTTGTGTCCTGTGGCGAGCTGTCCACTGGAGGCGAAGAAGGGATCCGGAAAAGCATCATGCAAGGGGTGACAAAAATTATTGGACCCATTGCCCGACCCGATTTGGTGCAACTCGTTCCGGGGCTTCCAAAAACCCGGAGTGGAAAAATTATGCGTCGTATTTTAAGGAAAGTGGCCGAAGGCGATATCTCCAATTTGGGCGATATTTCCACTTTGCTTGACGAAGATGTTGTGGAGCAAATTATTGACGGAGCATTGGTCGATGTGAAACGATAAACCTGGAAAAAATGTTGAAAAAGGAGCCGAAAGGCTTCTTTTTTGATGATGTAATCTTTGCGTTAAGCTTGGGGCAATCGGCGATCTAATACACTTGCAGAACTAGATTCTGACTATTTTTGAGCCCGGCATAATTGCTTGAACGACTACCCTGCCCGATGAACATATATGGAATAAGAACGTACTAATGATAGTTGCAAAAAGAAGAAGAAAAATCTGAATCTGTCAAAGAATTTCAGAAAAAAAATGGCGTTCTTCAAAAAATCATCAAATAAAATTTAGATATCATGACTGTAAACAGAACTTTTGGAATCGTTGGTGTTGACCAGAATGAACCGATTGTGTCGGATAAGAAGAAAATCCAATATATCAATCTGAAGCTGGCCGCCGACGGTTATCCAACAATAGCGAATGGACCCAAATCTGATTTGTTGGAAATGGCCATGCCATTATTAAGTAACTACAACATAAAGTCCAGGTTATTGGAAACAAATTGTTCGCCGATGGGGGCACGCATCCAGAAATTTTTGAAAGACTATTTAAGCGATGTTCCAGGCGACAACTCAATTACTTTTCCCGATCATCCGTTTATCCTCGACCGCTACGGTCTGGCCCGGATGGTTTCGCTGCCTGTGAATGCTGATTATCATGAAACCGACATCATCAAATCGTACCGGACCTCACAGGGAATTTTGAATAACCCCAAAGAGGACCGCAGAACGACCAAAGGTGTTTTTCATGTCAGCGAAGGTGGACTACCCATTCCTGATGACAAAAAAGCCGTGCCCAAAGCCGTGTTTTGTAAACTGTTGCAAGTCGCTTTAAATCCACCGAAGGAAATCATGAAGCTGCCCTTTACTGCGAATCAAGAGGAATCGGCCGACTTGTTTGTGAGCCTTATGCTTCGTCCGATTGTTGTTCCAGAAGTTCCCGGGGTGATTGAAGAAAAATCGATGGAGATTCAGTTCCTGGCTCCTGGAAGCCTGGTTTCGAACCTCGATTTTGTCGAATCAATTTTTGGAAATGCCGGCGACCCTTTCTTGCCCGAAAACGATGCGGCACTTGCTCCTGCAAACTGGACAGGGCATACCGGCTGCGTTATTCTTGCTCCTCATTTGCCCAAGCTTACCAAAAAGGAATTGGGGCTGCCTCATTACGACAATGCGACCGAACGCCAAAAGCGCGATGGCATGTGTTGGAAAAAGGAAGACGAAAAATACAACGATGGCACTGCTTTTAAAATCACTGCTCGTGATGAGCGTGGGGTAACGGTTACCTTAATTACAGATAACTACTACGGATATTGCAAGAAAGAAGTGAAGACCATGATTAGCTATTCGGCAAACCTGTTTGGCTTGGCCGAAGAAGAACATGCCGGTGGCGCCATTGCTTTCCGGAGTTACAACCTGGGCGAAAAATGGTATCTTGATGAGCGTTTGCCCTCCAATGGAATGAATTTCGCCTCGTTTATCTATTTATTTGCTGACATGCTGGAACTGAAAAAGGAAGGCTATGCGGTCGATAAAATCTATCCGCAAGTGATCTATGTTCCCGAAGATGCCACTTTTGATTTGCTCAAACAGACCATTAGCTGGGAGCAAGCTGGTAAAAAGCAAACGATTAAGTTGTTGCCATATAAATATTACATCTACCCGAATGGTTACCGGGTAGAAATGAAAAAGCGGATTGAAGGTCCCAAATGGCATTTGGTTGGAACCCTGGCCGAAGGAACACTCTGTCACAAGCCATGTACGGTGTCGGGTGGCGGAAAATCGGAGATTTCGAAATCAATTAAAGATGCCATGATTCAGGGATCGGTTATTGTTACCGACCTGAATGCCGATTTAGACATGGTGGACGAAATCATGTCGAAAGATTTTTCAAAACGCTTTAAAGTCCCGGCTGACTATTCAATTCATCAATCAAGACATATTTTGAGCCATCGACGTTCGTTGGGCTCTGTTATTAAATTGCTCACCCCGTCAGATGAGTATACTGATGAATACAACAAATGGCTAACCTCATTCCCTCAGCGGATTAAGGTGTTGATTTATGTGATTAAAGGAAATTACAGCGAAGACTGGGACGAGAATTGGCGCAGTTATTTCTCTGTTGATCAAATTAACGGGGTTCCCGGAAATGAACTGAAATTCAGGAATACGAAACTGTTGTCAAACTATTTGCGCGTGGGGCACGACCAAGACAAATCGTGGCGAATCTTTTTGCTTCGTCAGGACTATAACCCGTCGAGCAAAGTACAAATGGAAGATGACATTACCGCTTCGGTAACACTCGATGCATCAAAGCTGGAAAACCTGAATCCCAACTACTCCAACCCCAGTGTGAAAATTGTGAAGAACTGTGAATCACGCTTGTTTCAGCGTCCTGATGATTGTATTATCAAGGGCTACGATAAGCAAGGCGAGAAAGATCTTTCCAGTCCAAACACCTTCTTGTCGAACTTCGAACCACTGACTCGTGAGCAGGTTCTGGAGATTAAGGACGATGCCATTGGTTTTGAGCTTTATACCCAGCCGGTAAAGGATTTGATCAACAATTTCCTGGAAAGTGATCATCCGCAATATTTGGTGGTCCCTTCGGAACCTCGTTTGGTTGATGGAGTGCCATCAAAGAATCCGCGTTATCTACAGGTCAGGCCTGATCTTGTTATGCCAGTTGAAAGATATGCTGCAGAGGTGGCTACCCGGGTTTTCCGGAAAGTTCCGCTTGATAAACCCCTATTGTTGCCGGTGAATGCCGTGTTACCCGGGCGTAGAAATAATCCGGCTGAACCAGAGACCAATGTTCCGCCATTGGCTGTGTACAGCCCGATTCACTACCAGGAATTGCCCGAGTTGTTTATCGACTTTATTTGCAGCATTACCGGAAAATCTCCTTCAACCACAGGTTTTGGTTCCGAAGGAGCGTTAACCAAAGGGCCTTTCAACTCCTTGCTGCCGGCTGCTGATCTCAACAATGCATTCTTATCTTATATTCTTACCGGTTATGATGGGTTTTCATCGGCTGCCGGTTATGTTGGGCCAAACTATAAGGTTGATCACGACATCAGTTTGCTCATCCCCGAAATTTGGTGCCGCATGACCGTTGAGGAGCGCGATCCGAAGTTTTTGATTGAGCATGGTTACCTGGAGAAAGTAGAAAATTTTAAACACAATGGAAAAGTAGTTGATGCCAGCCTGCTGGGGTACCGCATCACGCTGAGGTTTGTTACCCACTTTATGGGGCGTATTTTTAGCAAGCCCGATGCTGTATTCAGCGAAGATATGTTGAAACCTGAAATGCAGGATATGGATATGTTTGTGGCTTCAGTCGAAAACCTGTCGGTGACTCAGAAACGGGTAGCCGAGGGATATATGCGCGATGGAACAGTTGATCTGTTGTGTCCGCCGCTCAAAGCATTGGTCCACATCATGATTGATGGAAAATACAAGGGCAAAGACCGCAGCCATCCCGATGTTCGTGCGATGTTTACCCGCGAAGCTGTTTTGAATAGCGATTGGTACAAAGAGCGTCTGGTTGAAAAACAAAAGCGCGATATGGCCCAGTGGACCAAAAATGTGGCCTATATTGAAGAGGTGAACAGTCGCAAAAATTTTGCAGAAACCTCCGTTCGACTCAACCTGCCTGCACGCTTGAAAGCTGCAAAAGCCAAGTTGAAGGAAGTTTCCTCGCCTGGCTATCTGGATGTACTGAAAGGTACAATCGGTGCCGATACACTTCGTCCGATTAAAGAATAGTCAGTCTTTTTTAAGACTTGTATAAGAGGGGGCCGCAACGGCTCCCTCTTTTTTCTTTCCATATCCAGGATAGCAAGCAAATATCTATGGATAGAACGGAAATCTCTTAGAGAATATCTATCGTTACCTTGAGGATCATAGAGATCCTCTAAAAGATCTTCCTTCGGGAGTACAAGATTCTCTTTCGGGAATAGAAGATCTTCTTTCGGGAGTACAAGATCTTCCTTCGGGAATAGAAGATCTTCTTTCGGGAGTACAAGATCTTTCTTCGGGAATAGAAGATTCTTCTTCGGGAATAGAAGATTCTTCTTCGGGAATAGAAGATTCTTCTTCGGGAATAGAAGATTTCCTTTCGGGAATTAAAAAATGCTTACTTTTATCTGGTCATTTGAACTTCATAATAAAATGCAAACGAATGAATGCCAAAACGCTCATCCTTTTAAGCTTATCGTTTATGATTTTTAGTTGCCGGTCGAACAAACAGCTTATTGATACCACAACCGTTTCGGAATTGAATGTGGAACGCTACATGGGAACCTGGTACGAGATTGCCCGGTTTCAGCATTCGTTTGAAAAAGATTTGGTGGGCGTTACGGCTACCTATTCGTTGCGCGATGATGGCAAAATTGATGTCATCAATGCCGGCTACAAGCATACGCTGGACGGAGAATACAAGGAAGCCAAAGGCAAAGCCAAAATTCCCAATCCCGAAGAACCCGGAAAATTGAAAGTAGCTTTTTTCCTGTTCTTTTATGCGGCCTACAATATTATGGAGCTGGACAATGATTACCAGCATGTGTTGATTGGCAGCTCCACACCCGACTACCTGTGGATTTTGAGCCGCACGCCACAATTGGATGAGGCCACTTACCAGCATTTGGTTGATGAAGCCAAACGCCGGGGATACGATACCAGCAAATTGTTTAAAGTACCGCAAAAATAGTGTTCAATCCCGGGTGGTTTCAGGCCACCCAACGAATGCAAAATCGCTGTCAAACGCAAACGAAAATTCCCTAACTTTGGAAAAACGCTTTAAAAAACTAAAATCATGAGATCAGGCTTTCTCTATGTCCTCCTTTTTCTTTTAACACTTTCGACTTCGGGCTGGGCTCAGCAAGCGGACTCCACCCAGGTGAACCAGAAAACACTGGTGTATAAGTTCAACATCAAAGAAAATATTGCACCGGCTATTTGGCGCCAAACCAAGCAGGCTTTTGAAGCCGCCGACAGCTTAAACGCCGACCTGATGCTGATCCACATGAACACTTATGGCGGCACCGTGCAGGATGCCGACTCCATTCGTACTAAAATTCTGAACAGCCCCATTCCGGTGTATGTGTTTATAGATAACAACGCGGCCAGTGCCGGCGCACTGATTTCGGTGGCCTGCGACAGCATTTATATGCGCCCGGGCGGCTCCATTGGCGCGGCAACGGTAGTCAATCAAACCGGACAGCAAATGCCCGACAAGTACCAATCGTACATGCGCTCAACCATGCGGGCAACAGCCGAAGCGCATGGCGGCGACACCATTATAAGCGGGCAGGACACCACGTTCCGCTGGTTTCGCGATCCGAAGATTGCCGAGGCCATGGTTGATGAAAGGGTATATATTGCCGGCGTTATTGATACGGGCAAAGTACTCACCTTCACCCCTTCTGAAGCCATGAAATATGGTTTTTGCCAAGGTATAGCCGACAATGTTCCGGAAGTGCTGGAGCTGATTGGCGTTTCCGATTACGAAATTGTGGAGTATAAACCCACCACGCTCGAAAAAATCCTTGGCTTTCTTGTCAACCCCATGGTTTCGGGCTTGCTCATTATGGCCATTTTGGGCGGTATTTATTTCGAAATGCAAACCCCCGGCATTGGCTTTCCGCTCATCATTGCCATTGCGGCCGCCTTTGCTTATTTCGCCCCGCTTTACCTCGAAGGGATGGCGGCCAACTGGGAAATCCTGCTGTTTATTGTCGGGCTGATCTTAATCGCCTTGGAAATCTTTGTCATTCCCGGATTTGGTGTGGCCGGCTTGCTGGGTATTCTGCTCAGCTTTACAGGCTTGGTCTTAAGTTTGATCGATAACGTGGTGTTCGATTTTGAAGGTGTTCATCCTGACAAAATATTAAGTGCCCTAACCACAGTCGTTGTTGCCTTGTTTGGTGGTTTTATTATCAGTCTGGTCCTCAGCAAAAGGCTGTTCACGGCCGATTCAGGCGCATTCAAAAACCTGTCGCTCCATTCTATTCAGGATAAGAACGAAGGTTTTGTGGGCGTTGACACCAGCTTCCGAAGCCTGGTTGGAAAAGAAGGCGTGGCTTATACCACGCTTCGTCCTTCGGGCAAAGTGAAGATTGACGGCAAATTGTATGATGCCGTCTCAGGCCTGGGCATGATTGACCGCGGTGACGAAATCATCGTAATCAGAACCGAATCGGCTCAACTTTATGTCGAAAAAGTGTCATAAAAAACAGCTAAGTCTGAAGCCAGATCACGCTTTTTTCCATTTTGCTGCGACATTTTCTTCACCATGGAAATAACCAACCTGTGATGGTTTGACGAATATTTCACGTTCCGGAAAAATGTTCATCTTGCCTGAATCCGGGTATTCAGTGATGTCAATTTCACGCAGTGTGCGAATATCCAGATAAATACAAGGTTCATCGGTATTGTTATAGAGTTGATGAGCGCCGTGTTCCTCCATTCCAAAGAAAATGACATCGCCGGCAGATACCTGCTGAAAACCTTGGGGAGACCGTAAAGTCGCACTGCCGGAAAAAATGGCAAAGAGTTCTTCTGCATTCCGGTGAAAGTGGTATGGAAAGGAATAATGACCAGGATTCAGGCGGCGAAGGTCAAACATCATGTGACTGGATTCGGCCTGACCTGAGATTCGGGGAACCGCTGTTTCTAAACGAAATTGCTCAAAGGAATTTGCCTCCTGAAAGTTCATTTCGGAACCTTTAAAAATACGTACCATAAGATTCAATTTTAAACTGTTAGCAACTGAACATTAACAATGCCAGCAAAGCATCGTGTTTTTGCTGCATCTTTTTATTTTGAATAAAAACAATTCTAATTTTGTTTTGCTTAAAAACAGAGGACCCCGTGATGAAAGAATTTGTATTGGATTATTTTGCCGAGATTATTTATTTACTAAACGAGATGGCTCCGTGGCTGATTCTGGGACTGGTGTTTGCCGGTTTGCTGAAAGTGTTTTTCCCGGAGGGTAAAGTGCAGAAATACATGGGAAAACCAACCACCAAATCAGCGGTTAATGCTTCGCTGCTGGGCATTCCCATGCCTCTGTGCTCCTGCGGTGTGATTCCCACCGGAATCTCGTTTTTCCGCAATGGTGCATCGAAAGGGGCCACCAACTCCTTCCTCATTTCAACCCCACAAACCGGGGTCGATTCCATATTTGCCACCTATTCAATGCTGGGTTGGCCATTTGCCATTCTTCGCCCCATTGTTGCTTTTGTAACCGGCATTGTGGGCGGAATACTGACCAACTGGCTGGTCAAAGACAAACCGGCACCCAAAAATCCGTTTGCCAATTTTAAACTGGACACGGCGGCACTCGGCAAAAAAGAGCAGGCCGCAAGTTGTGACGATGACTCCTGCGGTTGTCATGATCAACCAGCACCGAAAGGAAATGCTTTTGTTCGTGCCACACATTATGCTTTTATCGAACTCCTGCAAGATATTGCCAAGTGGCTTATCATTGGCTTTTTAATTGCTGCCCTGATTTCAGTGGCGCTTCCAGCCGATTTCTTCAGCCGCTTTCAAGGCTTGGGTATCATTGAAATACTCATTGTATTGGCCGCTTCCATTCCGCTCTACGTGTGTGCTACGGGGTCCATCCCCATCGCCGCCGTGCTGCTTATGAAAGGCGTATCGCCAGGCGCGGCGTTGGTTTTTCTGATGGCCGGGCCGGCAACCAATGTCGCAACCATGACCGTGCTTGGAAATACCATGGGTCGTAAATCGCTGTTTGTCTACCTGGGAACCATTATTGGGGGTGCCGTACTTTTTGGAATGCTAACCAACTGGCTTATTCCAACCGATCTAATTATGAGCCAGATGGTGCATATTCATGGCGATGGAGAACATGAAATGCTGCCCAAATGGCTGCAAGTTTCTTCAACCGTTCTGTTAATTGGTTCGCTTATTTTGGGCTACTTTTATGAACGTTTTGAAAAATCGAAAATGACAAATACCATGAATTTAAAAACATTGAAAGTTGAAGGCATGACCTGTTCGCACTGCGAGGCCAGCGTAACCCGCAACCTCTCAAAGCTGGACGGAATTGATGAAGTTTTTGCCGATAGAAACACTTCGGAAGTCAAAATCAAAGGCCAAAAAATCAACCTCAACGAAATTGAAAAGGTAATCGCAGAGATCGGATATCAATACAAAGGTGAAGTGTCATGACACTTTTGCAAGTTGTCTTGATATTTCTCAGTGGTTTACCCATCCTGTCAACTGCCTTGCTGGGCTACCAGCTTTTACGCAACGGGCAGGGTGCTTTGGGGACACCCACAATTTCACCCTGGCTTTTTTACCCGGCCAAATTTTTGGTGGGCTGTTTGATGGTTGTCCTTTTTTTGGCCAGCCTTCAACCGGAGTTTTTTCTGAATTTTCCCAGACTCATTCAACTAGAAATACCGGAAGTTCAAAAACTTCTGAGCCTGGTTTTCATTTTGGCCGGTAACCTTTTACTCCTACCAGCTTACTATTTCATGAGCATCTTTACGCGTGTAGGATTGCCCACAAAAGATCATGCCCTGCAAACAAACGGTATTTACCGAATCAGCCGAAACCCGATGTACACCAGTTTTTTCTTCTATTTTACCGCCTGTTTTTTGCTGGTGCCCAGTGTTTTTATGGCTGTCGTTATCCTTTTTTGCCTGATCACCCATCATTTTATTATTCTGAACGAAGAGAAGTTTTTGCTGAAGACGTTTGGAAACGAGTATGCTGAATACAGGAAAAATACCGCGCGCTATTTGTAGCATCGCAAGCTAAACCAACTGATAACCTTCCGGTCAGCGCCACTCAAACATTTGCCGGGCAAGGCTTAAACATGAAAAAAGATCAATTGAAGAAATAAGGGGTAAAGATACCAGCAATGGTGAATCTCATGAAAATAAAACCCAATACCCCATCTTCTATAAAGAGATGGGGTATTGGGTTTATTGTTGCAACAGGAAAGTCCGGAAGTCGTCAAACTCTTTGCTGAGCAGGATGGAGAGCTTTTCACCTTTCATAAACTCAGCCAGCTTTTCGGGTAGCGGAACTTTCCCTACGCCAATGATTTTCTCTACCGTCTCTGTAAACTTGGCCGGATGAGCTGTTTCGAGAAATACACCGACTTCGCCGTCAAGCAAACTTTCGTCCAGCGCTTTATAGCCGGTTGCTCCGTGCGGATCGGTCAGGTAGCCGTATTTGTGATACACTTCGCTCAGCACTTCTTTGATCTCCGAATCCGAATAGCGAAACCCGGTCATTTCAGCCTGAATGGCGGCATGTGAATGATCGTATAGATCCAGGATTCGTGCAAAGTTGCTGGGATCGCCCACATCCATCGCGTTGGCAATGGTAGCTACCGAAGCCCGGGGTTCGTATTTTCCGGTTTTCAGGTAGTTGTAAACGATGTCGTTTTCGTTGTTAGCTGCAATAAACCGCTTGATGGGAAGCCCCATTTTCTTGGCAAATAAGCCTGCCGTGAGGTTGCCGAAATTACCGCTCGGCACTGAAACCACAATGTCTTCGTTTACGCCCCGCTCGCACAGACGGGCATACGCATTGAAGTAATAGAAAGCCTGTGGAAGAAAACGTGCCACATTGATCGAGTTGGCCGAAGTCAGCGTCAATCTGGTTTTCAACTGCTTGTCCAAAAAAGCTGTTTTCACCAGTCGCTGGCAATCATCAAAGGTTCCTTCCACTTCAATAGCGGTAATATTTTGTCCGAGGGTGGTGAATTGTTTCTCCTGAATTTCGCTCACCAAACCTTTGGGATACAACACATACACATGAATGCCGGGCACTCCCAAAAAACCATTGGCTACAGCGCTGCCGGTATCGCCCGAAGTGGCCACCAACACATTCACCTGTTCGTCATTTCCTTCCAGGAAGTAAGCCAGCAAGCGGGCCATAAAGCGGCCACCTACATCTTTAAATGCAAGTGTTGGTCCGTGAAAGAGTTCCAGAGAGAAAATATTGTCATTGACATGGACCACAGGACAATCAAAATTCAGAGTATCATCAACCAGTTTTTTCAGGTCGGCTTCCGGCACATCTTCACCAAAAAACTTTTTGGCTACTTCGAAAGAGATTTCCTGAAACGAAAGCTGGTGAATGGTTTCGAAAAATGATTTTGGAAAGGCTTCAATGCGCTCCGGCATAAATAAACCTTTGTCGTTGGCCAGTCCCTTGATCACCGCTTCTTTCAGCGACACCTCCGGAACTGATTTATTGGTGCTGTAATAGTTCATTGCGAGTTTTCAGTTTCGAGTTCGAGTTAATCAGCTAACAAGGCTTTCATAAATTCATTGCCTTTAAGCAAGCCGTAGCTTCCTTTTTGCACGGTGAATTCATCGTAGGTTTCCACGCTGTCGCCTTCAACACCGGGCTTGTAAATAATAAATGGTACCGGATCTTTGGTGTGTACGGTGGTTGCACAAGGTGTGGGATGATCAGGCAAAACGGCAATCGTCACCGGTTCGCCCATTTTGGCAGTTTCTTCCACCAGGTATTTCACCACCCGTTGATCCAGGTATTCAATGGTTTTGGTTTTCAGTTCTACATTGCCTTCGTGTCCGGCTTCGTCGCTGGCTTCAATATGTAGGTAGATCAAATCATAATCTGTCAGCGCATCGATGGTCGCTTGTGCCTTGCCTTTGTAATTCGTGTCGTAAAGTCCCGTTGCCCCTTCTACTTTAATCACATCCATTCCGGCGTAAACGCCAATTCCCTGAATCAGATCAACTGCAGAAATGACAGCCGATTTCTCCACACCAAACATTTCTTTCAGGGTTGGCATTTGTGGTTTATAACCTGGCGACCAAGGCCAAATGCTGTTGGCTACTTCTTTGCCGGCTGCTTTCCTTTTCTGATTGACTGGATGATCCGGAAGTATTTCCATTGATTTCGTAATCAGGCCATTCAATAAATCAGCCGTTTCCTGAGCTTCTTCTACTTTCGCTTTTGCCAGGTATTTTTGATAGGCTTGTCCCGGAACATCGTGCGGTGGCGTGCAAGCCAATAGTTTGTTACCACCCTTAATCACCAACAAGTGGCGGTACGACACCCCTTTGTGAAAGATGATTTTATCGGAGCCCAACTTTTCATTCAGAAAGTCGATCAACTCATGAGCTTCCTCATTTGAAATGTGCCCAGCCGAATGATTTTTGATGTTTCCCTTTTCCATGGTCAACAAATTGCATCGAAGCGCCAAATCACCAGCTTCCAGTTTCACACCCATACTGGCCGCTTCAAGCGTACCACGGCCTTCAAACACAGCAGGTACATCGTAGCCCATCACCGAAAGGTTTGCAATTTCGCTACCCGGATGCATATTCTCCGGAACCGTTAACAATTGTCCGCAGCGCCCGAGTTTTGCCAGTCGGTCAATTTCTGGCGTTTTAGCCATTTGCAAAGGGGTTTTTCCTCCGTAGTTTTCCAATGGCTCGTCAGCCATGCCGTCACCTAAAACGATTATATACTTCATAAACAGTTTCGAGTTTCGAGTTTCAAGTTCCAGGTTGACTGACACATGGTACTTTTACTCCATTTTTTGTTCTTGGTAATCACAGATTTGACACCCGAATAATATCTGCAAAAACACCGGCCGCAGTCACTTCGGCGCCGGCGCCGTAGCCTTTAATGATCATCGGGAACTCGTGGTAACGCTCGGTCGTAAACATCACTAGGTTGTTACTTCCCTGTAAATCGAAGAAGGGGTGTCCCTGTTCGATTTCCTGCAAGCCTACTTCGGCCTGTCCATTTTCGTATTTGGCCACAAAGCGCCAACATTTATTTTCTGCTTCCAGCACTTGCCGGCGCGCTTCAAAGTCGGCATCCAACCCGCTGATTCCATTCCAAAAGTCTTCCATACTTCCATCGAAAAATTCATCAGGGATGAACTTATTGATGGAGACATCTTCCTTGTCGATTTTATAACCCGACTCGCGAACCAAGATCAACAGCTTGCGCACCACGTCAATCCCGCTCAAATCTACCCGCGGATCCGGCTCGGAATAGCCCTCGTCCTTTGCCATTTTAATGGTTTGGCTCATCGGAACCTGAGTCGAAATGGTATTGAAAATGAAGTTGAGCGTTCCGGAGAGAACCGCTTCAATTTTTAAAATTTGATCGCCGGCATTGACCAAATCATTCAGCGTGTTGATGATCGGTAAACCTGCGCCAACATTGGTCTCAAACAAAAATTTGATTCCTTTTTGCTTGGCAATCTTTTTCAGTTTCAGGTAGTTTTCATAGTCCGATGAAGCGGCTACTTTATTGGCAGTAACAATCGATACGTTGGCATTTAGCAAATCGGCATACAAATCAGCCGAAACATCAGAGGCTGTGCAATCAACAAAAACAGAGTTGTAAATATTCATGGCAACAACGGCATCTTTGTACATTTTTAAATCGGATGTCTGTCCTTCGGTATCGAGCCGCTCTTTGAACCCTTCGATCGAAATTCCATCGCGGTCAAGCAGCATTTTTTTCGAATTGGCCACGCCGACCAACTTCAGCTTGAGGTGCTTTTCTTTCAACAGCTTCTCCTGTTGCTGCATAATTTGTTTTAACAGATTGCCACCCACCAAACCAATGCCAAGCAAAAAAATGTTGACCTCAACGTTCTCAGAAAGGAAGAATGATTCATGCACCACATTCAGCGTTTTCCGTAGGTCTGAATCCTTCACCACCCACGAAATGTTCAGTTCCGATGCTCCCTGCGCAATGGCGATGATGTTGATCCCGTTTTTTCCAATCGTATTAAACAGCTTTCCGGCAATACCAGTCGTATGTTTCATGTTTTCGCCAACGATGGCCACAATCGAAAGCTCATTTTCCACTTCTATTTTATTGATCTGCTGACCTGTGATTTCCCGGTCAAACTCAATTCGAATGGCGTCCTCTGCTGTTTCCGCTTTCAAGGTGTCGACCGCAAAGGAAATGGAGTTCTCGGACGAAGCCTGCGAAATCAAAATCACATTGATATTTTCGCGGGCCAAGGCACCAAACAAGCGCATGGAAATGCCTGTTACACCAACCATTCCCAGTCCCTGAACGGTAATCAGGCTGATGTTTGAAATAGAAGAGATTCCCTTAATCGGACGATCTTTCCCGTTGGGCTGACTGCTCCGGATGAGTGAACCATCACCTTTGGGGCGCAGGGTATTTTTGATTTGCACTGGAATGCCTTTCTGATAAACCGGCAAGATAGTCGGCGGATAAATGACCTTGGCTCCAAAATGTGATAACTCCATCGCTTCGGAGTAGCTTAGCGATTCGATGGTATAGGCCTTGCGAATAATCCGCGGGTCGGCAGTCATAAAACCATCCACATCGGTCCAGATTTCCAGCACACTGACATCGAGTGCCGCAGCAAAGATCGAGGCAGTATAATCGGACCCGCCACGGCCCAGCGTGGTGTATTCGCCAGCACTGTTGCTTGAAACAAAACCGGGTGCCACACAAATACCGGAAAAACCGGCAAAGGCACCCTGAATCAGTTGGTTGGTCAGTTTAAAATCCACCAACGCCCGACCAAAGGCGCTGTCAGTTTTGATCATCTGTGAAGCGTCAATCCATTTGGCTTCTTCAATAAATTGAGCGATGATGTAGGATGACAAACGTTCGCCGAAACCACCAATTTTGTCCATGGTTTTTGGGGTCAGCTCTCCAATCATCGAAACACCCCGGATAATCCGGGCCAATTCATCAAGTAAAATGTTCACTTCTTCCTGAACCTCCGTTTTTCGCTCACCTTCAAACAAGGCTTGAACCATCGCTTCGTGACGTGTTCTGATTTCCGTGATCTCCGTGTTGAAATATTCCGTTCCCAAAACAGCCATTTTCGCTGCGTTTAATATCTTGTCAGTTATTCCGCCCAAAGCAGAAACCACGACGATCACATCGTCCTGCTGACTTTTCACAATCTCCTTTACCTTTCGGATGTTTTCAGCACTTCCGACAGAAGTACCTCCAAATTTCAACACTTTCATACTCGATCCTTGATGTTTTGGTATATGTCTTATAAAAAAAAATCCAGATGAAGCAGTTTGCCGCCTCATCCAGACTTTCCTGCATCCTAATTTTTTCTTATTCGACTGGCATGGCAGCTGTTGCTACTGCTTCAATAATTTTCGTTTCCAGTTCGTGCGCCAGTTCCTGATTGTCACGAAGAATATTTTTCACCGCTTCACGCCCTTGGCCAAGCTTGGTTTCGCCATAACTAAACCACGAACCACTTTTCTTGATGATGTTATAATTCACCCCCAGATCAATGATTTCGCCGGTTTTAGAGATTCCCTCTCCATACATGATATCAAACTCAGCCTTGCGGAATGGCGGAGCGACTTTGTTTTTCACCACTTTCACCCGGGTATGGTTACCCATGATTTCTTCGCCATCTTTAATCTGTCCAATCCGGCGAATGTCCAAACGTACCGAAGCGTAAAACTTCAGTGCATTTCCACCGGTTGTTGTTTCGGGGTTGCCAAACATGACACCGATTTTTTCGCGCAACTGGTTGATGAAAATACAGCAGGTTTTGGTGCGGTTGATGTTGGCTGTCAGTTTACGCAGCGCCTGTGACATCAAACGGGCTTGCAAACCCATTTTCGAGTCGCCCATTTCACCTTCAATTTCCGCTTTCGGAGTTAAGGCAGCCACCGAGTCGATAACCACAATATCAATCGCTCCGGAGCGAATCAGGTTGTCGGCAATTTCCAGGGCTTGTTCGCCATTGTCTGGTTGCGAGATCAATAGTTCGTCGATGTCAACTCCCAGCTTTTTGGCGTAATACGGGTCAAACGCATGCTCCGCATCAATAATAGCCGCGATGCCGCCAGCCTTTTGAGCTTCGGCAATGGCATGAATGGCTAAGGTGGTTTTACCCGATGACTCCGGTCCGTAGATCTCAATCACACGACCTTTGGGAAATCCGCCAATCCCCAACGCAATATCCAAGCCAATGGAGCCCGAAGAAATTGCAGGTACGTCTTCAACCGGGCGGTCACCCATTTTCATAATGGCACCTTTACCGTAACTTTTTTCAATTTTATCCATCGTAAGCTGAAGGGCTTTCAGCTTTTCCTTATTCACATTTGAATCTTCTTTTGCCATAGTTATCCTAAGTCTAAAGATTTGATTATTTGATTTGTATGATCTTTTGTCTGAACTTTTTCGAAAACTTCTTCAATCACGCCGTCCTCATTAATAACATAAGTGGTGCGAAGCACTCCCATGTATTTCTTTCCATACATGTTTTTTTCACCCCAAGCCCCATAGGCTTGCAAAATTTCTTTTTCGGTATCGGCGATCAGGTTAAATTTCAACCCATATTTTTCAGCAAATTTTTTGTGTGAGGCTGCGCTATCCGGACTAACGCCGACAACTTCATAGCCTTTTTCAATCCAGGCATCATAGTTGTCACTCAAATTACAGGATTCAGCAGTGCATCCCGGAGTATCATCTTTAGGATAGAAGTACAAAATTAACTTCTTACCTTTAAAATCAGCTAAAGCAATGGGTTCGTTATTTTGATTAATTCCTTTAAAGTCAGGTGCAACTTTACCTTTTTTTAACAATGCCATGATTTTTTTTGTTTAATTAGACAAATATACTTGAATTAATGATAAAGATCAGATTAATTGCGGGTGAAAAACTAACAAAAACTAAACAGTTAAAGAAAAATTAGCTTTCAACATTTTTTGTAATTTTATATCGAAAACGATTTAGCTATTATGTGCGGAAACATGACAACTTTTCTGAAAACAACTTCCTTTCTCTTATTGTTTGTGTTGAATCCGGTTTTCTTTGGAAAAACGGTTCAGGCGCAAAACGATCCGGAACAGCTTGCAAAAGATCTTGTGGAAGACGGACGATTTGCAGAAGCCATCCCTTATTTCGAAGACCTGGTGCACCTGTACCCGGCCGATAAGGAATTAAATTACTACCTGGGCATGTGCCTGGTTGAAAATGAACAATTCAGCGAAAAGGCTAAAACAGCCTTGCAAACATCGCTGGGCAAGGGGACACCAGACAAAAGCTTTTATTACCTGGCCCAATGTTTCCATGCCGAAAATAACTTTTCAGAAGCCCTCAGCTATTATCAGCGGTATGATGATGAGGCACGAGAACGGGAGAAACGAAATACAAATCTGGATGAACTGGTGAACTTATGCAAACAGCAAATCAACCCGTTTTCGGAGCTTGTTGTTGAGACGGTAGGAGAAAAACCAGAGGAAGTAGCCCCCGAGATTCAGCCAGACGATGTGGAAGTCCCCGAAGGATTGGAGGACAGCCTAATTCAGTTTCAGGTTAACTCAAGCATTAAATACCTGAAAATCGACCAGTTTAAGCATGCTTCGGCGCTGCAAGCTTTTGTACACGCATGGAAAGCAGAACAGGAACTACAGGAAATGGTTATTGAAACCAGCAGGCTGCGTGAGGAATATAATGCAGCCTTTGAGGGTGAAAAGGAAGATATTGCCAATGCCATTCTTGTTCTTGAACGCGAAACGTACGCTAAAAACCAGGAAATCAATCAGAATTATACAGAAGCCCGCCAGAGCGAAATGAGCTACTGGGAACAGGCTGATCCGGCATCCATACGGGCTTTCGTTGACAAAGTCAGTACAATGGAAGACAGCATCCGTCAAGAAAAGGAAGCCGAACGTTTTAAAAAACTTGAAGCTCAAAAGCCGATTGTACTGCCCGACAGTTTGGTGGAAAACTTGATTCCGGAAGAATCCGTTGCTGCCAGTGCAGGCATTACATACAAAATACAAATAGGTGCCTACAGCAGAACCCCACCCGATTGGGTACAACGACTTTTTAAAAAACTGTCGGTCATTCGACGCATTGATCAATATACTGATGAAAACGGCGTGACGGTTTATACTGTGGGTGAACTGAAATCGTACCAGGATGCCTTGCAAATGCAATCGCAGGTAAGAACAGAAGGGGTTAGCGATGCCTTTATTGCCGCCTACAAGGATGGAGAACGGATTCCGCTAAAGGAGGCCAGGCAAATTACTGGAGAATAAAGCAGAAAAAATGCAGACAACAATAGTGGTGTTTATTGCCTTTATAAAGTAAAGCATGAAACGAGATGAAACCAGAAGAGCAAACAAAGAAGCAACCAGAAAAGGATGAGCAGGTAAAACCAAAGAACGAACGGTTCCTCATTCTTCATAACGATGACCACCACAGTTTCGACTATGTAATTGAGGCCTTGATTAATGTGTGCGAGCATGAACCGGAACAGGCGACACAATGCACTTTAATTACACATTATAAAGGAAAGTGTGATGTCAAAAAGGGAAGTTTTACGTACCTTAGTCCGATGAAGAAAGCCTTGGCAGCACGTGAATTAACAGCTACCATCGATTAACCCAAAAATAAATGACCGTACTAATCATTCTATTCTTGATCTTCCTGGGAATTTTGCTCCTGCTTTTGGAATTTGTCGTTATTCCCGGAATAACCATCGCCGGAATTGGTGGTGTGGTTTTGCTTGGAGCCAGCGTATATTTAGCATTCGACACCTACGGGGTGCTGGCCGGAATCATCACAACGGCATTTGTTATTATTGCTGTTCCCATTGTTGTCTACCGTTTTTTTGAAAGCCGGGGAGGCAAAAAGATGCTGCTGAATTCAGAAATCGACGGACATGTTGATAAAATTGATGATCAACTCATCCGGGTTGGGGACGAAGGAATTACCCTGGGGCGTTTGGCACCCACCGGACGGGTAAAAATCAACAACTTGAGTATGGAAGCCAAATCCGCGGCTGGCTTTGTTGATCAGAATGTCAAAATCAAAGTTATTGAAGTTTATAGAACACAAGTACTTGTTGAACCAATAAATCAAGAATAATGGAATTATTTGGAACTTTAGGATTCGTTGCCGGATCTATACCAACTTTAGGTTTAGTTGTCGGGATTTTTGTCCTGCTCATTATCATCCTCTATTTTATCCCGATCGGACTATGGTTTTCAGCCCTGGTATCGGGTGTCCGTATCTCACTTATGCAGCTGTTCCTGATGCGTTTCAGGAAAGTGCCCCCTTCCGTGATCGTTCGAGCGTTGATTGAAGGAACCAAAGCCGGGATCAAGCTCGACCGCGACAAACTGGAAGCCCACTACCTGGCGGGCGGAAAGGTGGACATGGTGGTACATGCGCTGGTATCGGCCGAAAAGGCGAACATCGACCTCACCTTCAACATGGCGACAGCGATTGATCTGGCCGGACGCGACGTGTTCGAAGCCGTTCAAATGTCGGTTAATCCAAAAGTAATTGACACACCTCCTGTTGCTGCAGTTGCCAAAGACGGGATCCAGCTCATTGCCAAAGCCCGTGTAACGGTGCGCGCCAACATCAAACAGTTGGTGGGTGGTGCCGGTGAAGATACCATCCTGGCCCGTGTAGGTGAAGGGATTGTTTCATCCATCGGTTCGTCGCATACGCATAAGGCGGTATTGGAAAACCCAGACTCTATTTCGAAAGTGGTGCTAAACAAAGGGCTCGATGCCGGGACCGCCTTTGAAATCCTATCTATTGATATTGCAGATATTGACATCGGTAAAAACATTGGTGCCGGACTGCAAATTGACCAAGCCGATGCTGACAAAAACATTGCCCAGGCAAAAGCAGAAGAACGTCGCGCCATGGCCGTTGCCTTGGAGCAGGAGATGATTGCCAAAGCTCAGGAAATGCGTGCCAAGGTAATTGAAGCCGAGGCCCAGGTGCCATTGGCAATCTCCGAAGCTTTCCGCTCTGGGAATCTTGGGATTATGGACTACATGAAGTATAAAAACATCATGGCAGATACGTCCATGCGTGACTCTATTGCCGAAGACGAAAAAAGCAAAGGCAGAAAGAAATAGGCTTAATTGCTAAAAGAAAAAGAGGCTGGCTCAAATGAGTTCAGCCTCTTTTTTTACAAATAATTCATCTTAAAAAAAATGTTCTACAACATGAATTTTAATATTCGCTTAACACATGTATGTGTTTTTCAACATACCTTTGTCGTAGATTTTATTTCATAAGTTTAGGTTTGATTAGTTTTATTGGTTTAGTTAGGTTAGAAAAGGGTAGATAGAGATCTACTCTTTTTTTATATCTCATCCAATAAATATCTTTTTTAGAAAACATGTTTTATAACACAACTTTAAGGTTCACTTAACACATATATGTGTTTTTCAACATATCTTTGTCATAGATTTTATTTCATAAGTTTAGGTTTGATTAGTTTTATTGGTTTAGTTAGGTTAGAAAAGGGTAGATAGAGATCTACTCTTTTTTTTGCTTAAGATATCAATTGATCCCAATTTGGGGTTCAATCAAAATAAATTGTTTTTCCTTTTCTAGCTGATTTTCTAGCTGCATCAAGAATTTCGACTACCCGCACATTGTTCTCCAATGAATAGACACTAAATGGGGCAACTTCAATTTTTCGATGAATGACATCGGCAAGATAGTCGAACGGATCCGTGTAAACCTCTACCTCATCGGCCAGCACTTTGAGCTGTTTTTCTTCTTGGATGTCTTTTCCCCGGATGCGCATATCCTGGCTGTTGTCGGCTTTGATATAGCCCGATACGCCGTAAATCTCCATGTCCTTTCTGCTGAACGGCCAGTTCCATGAAGCCTGAATGATGCACTGCGATTCGGGGTACGAAACAACAATGGTTGCATCGTCATCCACTTCGGGGTAGATTTCCGGTTTAAACTGCCGGGTAACGGCGGTCACCGAAAGCGGTTTTTCACCTTTGGTCAATGCCGTCATTAAATTGGCTCCATAGCAACCAAAATCGATCAGCGCTCCGCCGCCATTTAAAACCGGATCAGTCAGCCACTGCAAAAAATAGCGGTCGCAGCCAATTTCTTTCGGTCCCTGATGCCCGTCGTGAACAACGACCTTGCGTATGGGGCCCACAAAATCTTCCTTATGCACCAGGTCGAATGAATGTGCGGTGGTGGGGTACCACGAAGTCTCGTAATTGGTTAGCAAATGAATCTGATGCTTTTTGGCCAGGTCGGCCATTCGCCAGGCATGCTCCTTACTAACTGCTAGTGGTTTTTCAACCATGACATGTATTCCACGCGGGGCACAGGCTTCAACAACTGCTAGGTGATCGTAGATTGAACCAAAGGCAACCACTGCCTGGGGTTTTGTTTCATCCAGCATTTTTTCCAGGTCGGCGTAAATCAGTTGGGTTGAAAAATCATATTGCTTGGCTAATCTCTCAACCAATTTCTGGTTCGAATCACAAACACCAACCAGTTTAAAATCTTTTTTATCCGTTCTCTTCAGGATAAATGAAATATGACCGTGTGTTACGCCGGCAACAGCCAGCGTTACAGGCTCCTGTGCGCGGGTGTTCACCGAGAACAGCACCGCAACCAGCAAAAGCAAACTTTTGTTCCATTGTTGACTCATTCGATTCAAGCTTTTATTTGACTCTTTAATTCTTCCATTCAATGCCCGTAAAGATACAAAAGCTTGCGAACTGATCGACCAGTTATTATACAGCCCGAGTTAAGGCCGAAAGTCAAAACTGGTAATCAACCTTCAGCACCAAAAACCGGCCACTTGTCGATTCGTTTCCTTCAACAAATAAACCAGCTCGCGGGGCTACTCCCCACTGCGGCAAAAATTTTCCATCAACCGTAAAGTCATCGGCAAACCCAAACGGTACCCATACTGTTTCATCTTCGGACCAGAAAAACCGATAATGCCGGCCATTCGACACTTCAACTTTCAGGTAAAAGGGTTTATTTTTAGCCGTTGCGATTGTGGCCAGTTCCATTCTTTCGCCCGACTTGACTTGAAACAGAACCAGTCCGGTTGAATGGCAACCGAAAGCAAGGTAATTTTCGCGATTTCCATAGATGCAAATGCCCTTTGCCGCATCCGACTCATTCGAAACTTCGGTGGTCATTGTGTAGTTTCCAATGTGGGGACGCATACCTAGGAAGGCCAGGCCCTGTTCTGTTCCTGAAAGTATGAGCTCGCCTTTTTCGATTTTGAAAGAAGGTTTAGGCAAGTTCAAATCCCACTGCCAAAGCTTGGTGCTTTTATCCGAAGAAAAGTCATCAACAAACGTTGTCTCCCGTTTCTGGCTGGTGCCTGCAAATGGAACCGGGGCTTTGACTGATGCTGTTGTTCCCTGTTTAAACTTTGGCCAGCCGGTTTGTTCGTCCCAAACCAACTCATCCAACAAACCCTGCCGCCCAATGTATTCAAAGTCGGTGGCATTGTAAGAATGATACAAGTAGAAATAACGATTATCCGGAGTTGAAACCAAGGTACCGTGGCCGGTGCATTTCCAGGTTTCTCCTCCCTGCAAAATGGGTTCGGGGTATTGCACCCATTCTCCCCGCAAATCGGTAGATCGGGCAACCATAACCCGGTAATCGCAACGGTTGTCGCAACAACCACCAACAGAATATAAATGATAATAGTAACCGCCATGTTTCACCAGGCATTGTCCTTCGTCACCCGCGCCCTGCCAACCTTTTGAATGATCGGTCAAGGTGAAATGTTCTCCAACCAACTGCATTCCGTCCGGACTTAACTCGGAACACAAAATCTCAATTGGCCGTCCTTCGGTCAAACCATACGCTTTCCACGAAATATAAAGCTTGTCATCATCATCGCGAAAAACAAAGGCGTCAATGGCCTCTTCACCCCATTCAATGATAATTCCATGATCGGTGAAACCCTTGTGAATGTCAGTCGTTGTGGCAACGCCAATGCAGGAAACGTGGTCGCCTTTACGCTTGGCGGTATAGTACACGTAGAACGTTCCATTCATGTAATACAGCTCGGGGGCCCAAAAATTTTTAGAAGTCCAATCCGGAAGTTCGTTGAAAATATGACCAATGTGTTTCCAGTTGATTAAATCGGTCGATTTATACAACGGATAGTTGGGTGCAAAATCGGAGCTGGTTCCCACGGCATAATAGGTGTCCCCAACACGGATCACGGACGGATCGGGAAAATCGCCTGCAATTACCGGATTTTGAAAATATTCAACAGCAGTTTCCGGCTGAGCTTTGGAAACTTGGAAAAACAGTAAAAAGACGACAATAAGAAGTGTGAAATTTTTCATCGGTATGGGTTTAGATTTGATGCAATATTGCTACTTTCTTATTACACTTTTCAGGCGGTTTTTACTCATTTCGAAAAACAATGCTTCGTATCAATTCGATGTACATTCGACTCCCTCTTTGCAGCACTCAAAACAGCCAAAAAAATCCGGCTGAGTCAATTTTCTGACGTTTTGACGAAAAAAAAGGCCAATTTTTAGCAAAAATCAGCTGTTTTTTGCAACCTCTTTTTAACAGAAGATGTTCGCTCGTCTGAGTTTCGAGCTGTTTTTAGCCCCAAAAGTGCTCATTCATGAAATAGATGAACTTTTTCTTTATTCAAAGAATAGATTTTAATAAATTGAGAGGGAAAAAATCAACGTTCTTTGAATTAACCTGAAATTCTGCCTTAAAATCATCCGTTGCGTCCAACAGAATGGAAATAATCAGACTCCAAATCGTGTAACCTTAGATCGGATATTTCGAAAATAGCAGCCATTTTCTTTTCGAACGAATTCAATTCTTCAGTGTCACAGTTTGATTATTTACTGACAGCATCAAATTATTTAGAGTCAGACGTCAATTATTTACTGACAGCATCAAATTATTCAGTGTCGCACGTCAATTATTTACCGACAATATCAAATTATTTAGAGTCACACGCCAATTATTCCCTGACAACATCGAATTATTTGGAGTCAGATGTCGATTATTTACCGTCGACATCAAATTATTCAGTGTCAGACGTCGATTATTCACTGTCAAGATCAAATTTTTCGGAGCACGATGACGATTATTTAATGTGAGTAGGCTATTGGGGAATGCGCGAGCACTACCGATAGAAAGTTGGACAATAGTAAAATAAGGCAGATGGTAGAAATGAAATGAATAAATGAACAGGGCTGCCAAAGATATAAAACCAAGCCAGCTTCGACCTTAACAGGTCTTATCCTGACTAAACAAATCGCCGGGTGAAAGCCTATCGAAACCTGGATGCGCTTATTTTCTTCAGCCCATTAGTATAAACAGGTAAAAACAAATAAAATGGACAAAAAATTTTCGAACAAACTAAGAATGTTTAAAGCGGTACTCGCTTTATTGATGACCAACCTGAAAGTGTGGGAAATGATCCCGGATGTGGTGACTGATGTGGACGAGTTAAAATTAATGGTTGACGAAATTGAAACCACGCAACTTTTGACAAGCACGGAGCTTACGGGCCAATCGGATGAGAAAGAAACGGTTCAGGAAACATTAATCCTGACGATCCTCTCCGTTTCGTCGGCTTTGATGGCAAGGGCCGACCGCACGAGCAACGAGGTACTGGCTGCTAAAGTTAATTTCTCTGAATCGGCACTCAGGGGGCAACGCGACCAGCAACAACTGATTACGGGGCGTAAAATAGCTGACCTTGCCGAAGAAGATCTGGAAGGCTTAATCTCCAGTGGAATTACGATTGACCAGGTAACCGCCCTGCGGGAGCAAACAGACCAGTTTGAAGCACTTTTGCCCGTGAACCGGATTTCGGTTGCGGAGCGCAAAGCGGCCAACGCACGCCTGAAAACCTTGTTTAAACAAACCGACAAGCTGTTGCAAAATCGCCTCGATCGGATGATGGTTCGCTACGAAACCGAGGACCCGGCCTTTTATGCAGCTTATAAAAATGCCCGAATGATCCCGGATTACGGTACTCGCTACGAAGATGACCGTACGCAAAAAAGGGACAGCATTTCCAACTAGTAAGCAAGTCACAGTCTGCACCCTCCCTGTCGCGATCCTGATGTACTTCGGGACGCCTTTCCCTCCCTGATTTCCATAGGGAGGGCAGGGGCGGGCAAAAAACAAACCAATTAAAACTCAAAAACATGGCCTTTTACTACGTAAATAAACAGCCCCAAGCCAATGGCGATCATGAAGTTCATAATAGTGATTGCTCCTATCTTCCACAGGAACCCAACCGGCATTTCCTGGGTTCTTTCCCAACCTGCTGCGAAGCGGTAAAACAAGCTCAGAAAACATATTTCCAGTCAAACGGGTGTAAATACTGTTCGAGCGAATGCCATACCGGTTAACAGAAACAGAAGCACCCTCCCTGATTTTTCAGGGAGGGCCGGGGTGGGGGCCGGATGCGTTTTTAGTAAATTAGCACTGGCTAAATAATTTTTCTGTATGATTACTTAACTTGTGGATCGGAAAGAACATTCATGCGATAATCTGGAAATATGAGATAATAAAGTTACACATATCCCTGCAAGAAAAGAGATCTAAAGTAACTTTGGTTGATAGATAGATAAACAAGCGTTTATGCAAATGACAAGACGAAAAAACAAATATAGAGACTTTTATAAATGCAAAACCCGATTGTTTGACATACATCAGGGACAACCGGGACTACGTTGTAAATATACGAAGATTTGAAACAAAATGATATATTTGAGAAAAAAAATTAATGAAATACTCAGATTTCGAGCGAGCATTATCAAAACCAAGAATTGGTAGGTTTATAATTGCCACTGAGCAAAATGAAGAGAGAGCATTACGATTATACAGACAAAATATTGAACTTTCAAAAGCTCTGTTTGGATTACTTGGGATTTTTGAAGTAACGATTAGAAATCACATTGATAAACATTACCAACTACATTTCCGAGATAAGGAATGGCTTAAGAATCAATGTGGTCAAAAAGGAATATTTAGTCATCCCTCATTCTCGAAATATGGATTTGAAACGAGAACAAAAATATTAACAACAATAGCAAAATTAGGTCGCCGATACACGCATGACAGACTTGTAGCTGAATTAAGCTTTGGATTTTGGAACTATATGTTTGCACCAAAACAGTTTTTCGTTGGTGGACAAAGTCTGCATAAAATTTATGTGAATCGCCCGAAAGGTGTCAATCAAAAACAAATATTTAATGACCTGGACAAAATAAGAAGTATTAGGAATCGAATTGCTCATCATGAACCTTTGTGTTTTGACTCAAACAACCAGATTAATATTGAAAAAACAAAAGATACATATCAAATCCTTATTAAACACACAGATTGGCTCGGATTTGAACCGTCTAAATTATTCTTTGAAATTGATAATACCACAGAAATAGTAATGAAAATTGATAACGAAAAAAGCACAAAACGCTAACACTTAGAAAACTACTAAATAGCTTGATTAATGATACCGAAAATCATACATCAAACGTGGAAAAATACTGAAATTCCATTTGAATGGAAGCAGTATGCAGAGAAAGCCAAACAATTAAATCCTGATTGGGACTATAAACTTTGGACAGATGATATAATGCTAAAGTTCGTTCAAGAAGAATTTCCAGATTTTTTAGAAACGTATTTAGGTTTTCCTAAAAATGTAATGCGAGCTGATGCTTTTCGATATCTCATTATGTATAAAATAGGAGGTGTCTATTTAGATTTGGATTATGAAATTCTTAACCCTCTTGATTTTAAGGATCACAAAGTTGTTTTGCCTTATAACAGACAAATAAAGTATGGAGATCAATACGATAGTGTTGGTAATTGTTTCTTCGCTTCAGAGCCTGGGCATCAATTTTGGTTTAATGTGATTCAAGATTTGAAAAAAGAGAAAAATCGAAATCCAGATAAAAAACAACCCTATTCAACCTTCGTAGAAGAAACAACGGGTCCCAGATTTTTAACCAGGGCTTTTAATCAGAATGACTATGCAGATATTTTCTGCCCGGATAGAATGGAATACCATCCTCCAACACCAACGAATGAAAAAGAAATGAGAGCTATAGAAGGTAATGGTGTATCTTTTGGTATACATCATTGCGCTGGTAGTTGGCGAGAAAAGAGTATTAAAAAACGTTTTCTACAATTTGTAAAAATGCATTAAAACGCATTTTATACTAACGGGTGTGGTGCAAAATAGAGAGAGCAGGTTATACTTATTCAATAACATTGGATTACTTGATATAAACAAATATTAAACAATGAAAACACTTCGATGCTTATCAATTCCTCTGACGATCCTGCTTTTAGTTGGGTGCAGTATTAGTATAACGCATAGTAATGCAACGAAAAAGTCAAGTGGATCGCCAGGTCCTACACACTTTGATTCAATTCAGTATCAAATTGCAACAACAGATTTAAACTTCGAAGCCAGAAAAAATGCTGTCAGTAAAATAACTTTTATTCCATTCCTCAACGAAATAGCGAAAACGGACGAAGATCCGGAAGTTCGGAAACTTGCAGTCAGTAAAATAACATTTCAACCTACTTTGACTGAGATCGCAAAAACGGATGAAGATCCGGATATAAGGAAAATAGCTGTTAGTAAGATGACTTTTGGTCCAAGTTTGACCGAAATAGCCAAAGCGGAAAAAGACCTGGAAATTAGAAAACTAGCAATTAGTAAAATAGCATTTCAACCTACGCTGACTGAGATTGCTAAGACTGATAAAGATCCGGATATAAGGAAAATAGCTGTTAGTAAGATGACTTTTGGTCCGAGTTTGACCGAAATAACCAAAACAGAAAAAGACTCGGAAATCCGGAAGCTTGCAATTAGTAAAATATCATTTCAACCTACGCTGACTGAAATTGCCAAGACTGATAAAGATCCGGATATAAGAAAAATGGCTGTTAGTAAGATGACTTTTGGTCCAAGTTTGACCGAAATAGCCAAAACAGAAAAAGACCCGGAAATTAGAAAACTTGCGGTTAGTAAAATAACATTTCGACCAGCTTTGACTGAAATTGCAAAAAACGATAAGGATCCTGAAGTCAGAGAGCTGGCGATTAAAATGTTAGGTCGAAATTATGATTGACGCTGATCGAAACCAAACATGAAGGGTTAATAGTCGCTTTTTTTAATAAACTTTCAACCTGGGCCTATGAAACGTAAAAAGAAAAAAAACGCCATTCAAAACAAACAAGAGCAACAACACCGTAAAAACGAGTTCATTAAGAAGCTGAAGCAAACCATGGCTTTGCTGGGTGATGCTTCGGCCTTTAACTTGCTCAACAAACGGATGCTCTTTTTGATATACCAGGCCCGCATCCGGCCGTATAAGCTTATTAATCCAACCGAAGGCAAGAAGGCATCGAAAGAAGTCCTACGCAAGCTAAATCAGGATTTGACTAAATTGCTACAGCAAACCTGGATTGAGGTGGGCGGCAAAAAAATACGAATCAACTTGTACGATTTTTCGGTTTATGCTGAAACCCTGTTTCTTTTTTGGCGAAACCTAGAACGAGACGAGCCTGAAATTAGCGATACATTCAAGGCTTGTTTTCCTGTTTTTGAAGAGGACGACTTTGAGGAACAACACGTAAAAACGCTTGTAACGGTTGAGCGCCGTTTGGAGTTGCTGGCCCGGATGTTTTCCGACTTCACCGATAGCATGATCCGGATCTATCCGAAAGAACTGGATGAAAACCGTCCACCGTTAGATCTATCCCCGTTTTTCAACAACTATGTGGTGGAGCAGAAGGAGCCCGACACGGAGTTGATGAAAATTGATGGACACAATCGGACTGTCTTCCGGGTGTGTTTGAATGAACAACAAAAATTTATTCCTTTCACACTTACACCCGATCAACTGGGAATTGGAGGAATCATGCAAAAATTTCCGCTGAAAGTGTTTATTCAAAAGCATGTCCTAGTGCGTATAGAAGAGCGTCTTGGGAAAGCTTTCGTCCAGCTAAGCTATTTGTATCTTATTAATGCACTTTTGCAGCCACCGCTGCCGGCGGGTCGCTCCAACAGTTTTTTGTTTCCGGTGACTGCGGGCGACATCAGGCTGGGATACCTGAAAGGCGATATTATCGGAGATAAGCTTGTTATTCGGACATTCCTTTTTGTTACAAACAATGGCACACCCGAAGGTAAAAAACTCCAGAAACTGGTCGGCTTGGCCAAACTGGATAAAGCTTATCTGGGGATTGACAGGCTTCATACGTTTATTTCGTCCGATATTAAGGAGAATCAGCAGTTGACGGACTTGTTTAGCCAGGCAGGATGTGGCGGTTTGTTCCGGTTAGGTTACTCATGGATGGTTGGATCGGATAAAAAGCAGGTGGCTTGTGCCGACCGTTTGACTTATTACCTTGGCTTGCAACAAAAAGATGACAACGAAAAAGTTAACAAAAACGAAGAGGTACACTGAATGAATGTACGCATTTGTAACAGGCTTGCTAACTATATCCACGGTTAGCTTCCCAAGAGGACAGGATTTGTCCGTCTTAATCCTCGTTATCTCTCACTCCTGTTATTTAACCGAGCTTAATGGCAAAAGCCGCATACAACAAATAAAGGGCACCAGCCAAAATCACCAGCACCGAGCCCACTTGCGAACCAATCAGGTCGGAGGTAATTCCCATAAAAAATGGCAGCACGGCCCCTCCAAATACACCAGTGATCATCAGCCCGGAAATTTCATTGGCCTTATCGGGGCGTTTCTGAATCGCCATTCCGAAGATGATCGGAAACACATTGGCAATGGTAAAACCAATAATACCGTATAATCCGAAGATCAGGAACTTATCGCCGGCAAAAATCAAAACAACCAAAGCGGCAACAGCGATAACAATATTGACCTGATAGAACTTGGATGACGAAAATTTAGCCAACAGAAAAGCGCCTAAAAAGGCTCCCAACGTACGCAGGGCAAAATAAACGCTCGGCCCGTAACCTGCCTGGATCGAGTCCAGCCCGGCGCGTTCCATCAGTATTTTGGTGGCTGTAGTATTCACGCCAACATCAACGCCAACCACGAACAAAATACCCAGAAAAAGCAGCAGGATGGTTCGATCTTTCAGAATGGCAAACACGCTGGCAAACGAGGTTGCGTTAATGGTCACCGGCTCTTCCTCAATTGTCGTGGATATCAGCCAAATGGTTGACAGCAGTGTAATGATCGCATAAATAGGGAAAATATATTGCCAGTTGCCAAACTGCATAGCGGCAAAAGCGGCAATGAACGGGGCGCTGAACGATGAAATGGCTTTGACAAACTGCCCGGCTGTCAGGCTGCTGGTCAGGTGGTTGCCCTTAATAACATTGGTAAGCAGTGGGTTGAGCGACACCTGCAAAATGGTGTTGGCCACACCCAACAGGGCAAAAGCCACCAACGACATGAAGAAGGTGTATTCAATCAGCGGAATAAACATGGCTACGATGGTGATGACATTACTCAGAATCACCGTTTTCTTCCGGCCAATCCGGTTCATCAGTATTCCTGTAGGAATTGAAAACAGCAGAAACATGGAGAAAAGGGTCACCGGAATCATGTTCGACAAAGTGTCGCGAAACTCCGGGCTGTATGCGCCTAGTAAATCCTCTTTCACGTGTGCGGATGTGATTCCGACCACATCGCAAAATCCCATCACAAAAAATCCAAACAACACCGGCAGGATTTTCGATACTTGCATTTTATTATTTGTCATGTTTTCTTGTTGTTACCTATTCAATTCCGAAGCACCAGTTCCCCAGTTTTGGTTGGGCACATCGCCCATTTGAAGAACCAATGAACCTCCCTTGAGCAATTCAGAGACCGGGAACCAAAATGTCTTTAGTTCCTTTCCGTTAAGAATTGCACTTTGTACGTATTTGTTTTGCCTCGACGTTCCTTTCGCTTCAATCACAAATTCTTTTCCTCGTCCATACTTGTTCCCCAAATCAAGGACTACCTTTTCAAAAATGGGGCTGGAAATCTCATATACCGGATTCACATGGGTACCACCATCCGTTTGAAACAGCCCGAGAGATGCCATTACGAACCAAGCGCTCATTTGTCCCTGGTCTTCGTCTCCCAGGTATGCGTTGGCCAAGCCGTGTCCATAAAATCGGTCGATAATAGCCCGGCTCCATTTTTGGGTCAGCCAGGGTTTGTCCACCCAATTGAACAGAAAAGCAAAATGCATCGACTGCTGGTTTCCCTGGACCACCGGGTAATCCCAATACTGGTCCCTTTTTCCGTTGAAACGTAACCCGATGCTTTCTTCAAACCCCCATTCCAATCGCTCAAGAAAACGGTCTTCTCCAATAGCTTTGGCCAGGGCAGATACATCCTGGGGAACAAAAAAGGTCAACTGCCAGGCATTTCCTTCCACATAGTGGTGGTTGCGCCCCGATTGAAACGGATCAAAATCAGGCAGCCATTCTCCCTTTGAATCTTTCATCCGCGCATATCCCGTTTCGGAGTCAATAGCATTTTTCCAATAATATCCCCGTTCCAGAAAAGTTTGGTAATCGTTTTCTTTGCCCAGTGCTTTGGCAAACTGGGCTACCGTCCAATCGTCAAACGAGTATTCCATTGTGTTGGAGAAGCGGCCTTTATCGTGCGGAACATACTTATATTGTAGGTAAGGTAGCAAATCACGGTTGCCGGCAAATCCTCCACCCACTTTTTGTGCGGGGGTGGTCTGCATCTTTTTTGCGGCTTCAAAGGCCTTCTCAGCGTCAAAATCGCGAATTCCCATCTGATAAGCGCCGACAATGAGCGGAATTTCATGCTCGGCAACCATCACCGGAATATATTCCATCCCAGCCGGGCCTTTCGCCAGCCAACCTCCGGCATCGTACATGGCGAGTTGGGAATTCACCCAGCGGTTGCTCCATTCAGGAGTTACTAGGTTCCAGAACTGGTTCAGGTTCCAAAAGGTGTTCCAGAACGCATCGCAGCCCAATGCCGGGGATTCCGGGTCTTCGAGCTGTCTTACCTTCTCATCGGCATCCACCCATTTGCCATCCACATCGCTGAAGATATTTCGGCTGCAGAGCGACCGGTACATGTTGGTGTAAAACCTCCGCTTTTCGCTGCGGTCGCTGCTGGTAATTTTTACCCGTTCTAACAGGTTGTCCCAGGTATCTACATTGTTCTGCCGTACTGCTTCAAAATCCCAGTCGAAGGGATCAATTATTTCTGCTTCCAGATTTTTCCGGGCATTTTCAATGCTGACATACGAAATTCCTGTACGTACCTGTACTATCCGGTTCTTTTCGGTGTTAAACTGAACATAAGCACCTGCATCTTTCGGGTTTGTCTTTTCAAGGATCGTTTCATTTTCAATTATTCCATCCTCGGTCCAGAACCCTATTCTTTCAATGGGCTGATCAAACTCCACGACAAAATGGACGGTATATTCCTGGGAAATACCTCCGCCCCAGGCATTGGGCGTGAGTTGATGGCTGAAACCTTCAAGCCTGTTGTTGTCAATTTTTTCTATTTGAACTTCCTGTAGGTTGTTGCGGTATTCTGCCGGAATCTGCAAATCAATCAATACCCTTGAGTCCGGTTTATCCTGCGGGAACGTGTATCGCTGAAATCCGCACCGGGTGGTGGAAGTTAGTTCTGCGGTGATACCATAGTCGGTGAGCTCAGCTTTATAGTAACCAATGGGGGCTTCTTCCGTTTCGGTATTCAAGCGGGACCGGTACCCTTCTTCCGGACTCCTTTCATCACCTACATTGGTTTTCAGTGGACCGTTGGAGGGCATCATACCCAGTCCACTCATAGTCCATTCGTGGATATGGCTAAAACAACCCACCGTTTCCATGATAGGATCATAGCCAGACTGCCAGCTGCCGTTTTGGTTGTCAGGACCGAGCTTCACCATGCTGAATGGCATCCACGGGCCCGGTGCAATCATCCACCGCGAATGTGCAGTCCCCATCTTTGTATCAACATAAGCTGCCGGCGTCATTGATTTTTGCGGTTCCCGCTGAACCATTCCTTTTTCAAGCGTTGCGCCATTGACCCTGATTTCGTATTTGCTCTCCTGTGCCGATGAAACTGCGGGCATGGGTGCTTCATAAATATATCTGCCGGTTTCAACGATTTCAGTCAAAATAATTTCTCCATCGAGAAGCACTTCCAGTTTTTGTGTGCCTGTCAGATGTTCTACATCCACGAGCAGCGGTTGTGCCGAACCGTAGGCGTTTTGAATTTCGTATTCCGCCCGTTCAACGCTTCTGATAAAAAGGTCTTTGTTTTTCCTGAGCCGGGCGTTACCGGTCCCCTCCAGCCGGATTTGGTCAAACAGCAACCAGGAACCCTGCAGGGTGGTGAGGCTGATCTCATTGCCTCCTTTTCTGATAAGGCCCCCGGGGAGAGGGATTTCTATCAGGAATTCGGACGAATCTGCTTTCATTGCTTTGGCGATGTCATTCCCACTTCCTTTCGGGAGCTTGAATTTCCATGTTTTCCCGTTAACGGTCACTTTAAAAACCGGCGGATCTTCGCGATGATTGTCCACCAAATCGATGACCAGGTTCCACTTCCCTGTGCGGGGAAGTTTTTCCACGCCAAAAAGGATGTTGAGGGTATGTGATCGCCATCCTGCTGTTCCTGCTGTTCCGCCCCATTGATCGGATGGTCCGGGAAGAATATAGGGCCAGTCGTTTTTCTCATCGGAAAAATTAGCCAGGTAAAATTGATCCTCCCATCCAAAATCATGATCCAGGAATTCTTCATAATTATCTGGAGCCAAAGCAAATTCAGATGCACTGTTATCGGCTTGCCCAATTTGCCAAAGGGGTTTAGATTCCTGCTGACATGAAAAGAAAAGTGCTGCTATTAGTATCAATACAAAAAAACAGGGCTGTCTTCGTAATTTCTGTGTCATCGTTTAATGTGGTTTAGTTTTAAGAAATCTAAACGGTATTTCATACCACTAAGCTAGTTTTTCCTCAAGCATTGTTCAGATTCATTTATTAAAAGGATTTGTTTTATAGGTGATATTTTATCCTTATGTTGCTGACTTCTAATCTTCAATAAATCATCATGTCTGTACATGCGAAATATGTGCAAACATATGAGTATTTAGAAAATAATACAAATACGCTTAAAAAAAACTCTTCCGATCTATATGCTTTTCTCTCATTTTCAACACAAGAGAAAGAATACAAGCTGATTGCGGAATTCAAAAAAAGTTATTGAGCTAAACTTTCAACTTCTTTTCAATAACTTATTCATACTTGAGTGGATATCCCATAAATAGAAAATTACTGAAGAATTCCTTTAAATGTTTATACTTTTGCACTCCATGCAAACAGCGGAATTCATTTTTTAAAACAGATACTCATTATGAATTTTAAACTTAACCATAATAGTTCGACCCCGCTTCATTCTCAGGCAGAAGAGCTACTGAGAGTATTAATTGCTAAAGAGGAATATCAAAAAGGGAAATTGCTTCCGAATGAAACTGATTTATCGAAACAGCTTAATATTTCGCGAAGTACATTAAGACAAGCGGTCAATAAACTGGTTTTCGAAGGGCTACTTGTTCGTAAAAAGGGCTATGGGACAAAAGTAGCCACGAAAGGAATTTCAGGGCGGGCAAAGAATTGGCTGAGCTTTTCGCAGGAGATGAAAGCATTGGGGATACAAGTTTATAATTTTGAACTCCACGTTAGTTGGCAAACACCCGACAGTGACGTTTGTTCTTTTTTTGACATTACCCCAGATAAAAAGATTTTCTGCTTAGAAAGACTTCGTGGAAAGGAAAGTTTTCCTTTTGTTTATTTTGTCTCCTATTTTAATCCTGAAATCGGGATGACAGGTAATGATGATTTCAGCAACCCGCTATACGAAACACTGGAAAACAAATATCAAGTAAAAGCGGCATTATCATACGAAGAACTGAGTGCGATTAAAGCTCCACCTTCTATTTGCAGAAAACTGAACATTGCACCAGAAGAGCCCGTCCTTTTCCGTAAAAGATTTGTGTATGATAAAGACAAGAATCCTATAGAATTCAACTTTGGGTATTATAGGGGAGACAGTTTTGTGTTTACTGTTGAAAGTGAGAGGAAATAATTTTCAATACTCGATAATTCAAAACGTTGATTGTTAGTGATGCACCGGACTAAGCCGGGTATTTCCCGTCGGGGCGGGATTTTAGATCTCTTTAAAGAGAAGTTTACGGTAACTCTCATTACTCAACTTATTTTCTGGTTAAAAAAGTGGAGTCATTCTTCAGAACGAATAAAAATTCCGATGTTTGTACTATGCCTGTTCAAATGTTTGCCGATGTCATATTACCCTTGCCGCTGCACGACAAGTTCACCTACCTTGTAGCTCCCGGATTTGAGCCGAATATGAGGGTTGGAATCCGTGTTGTTGTACAGTTTGGGGCCCGTAAATTTTTTTCAGCCTTGGTTTTTCGATTACATAATCACCCCCCCGAAGGGGATTTTGAGTTGAAGGAAATTGATGCTATTCTGGATCAGGAACCCATTGTTAATCAGGCGCAAATTATTGCATGGGAATGGGTGGCGAATTACTATTGTTGCTCTTTGGGCGAAGTGTACAAGGCGGCGCTGCCTTCGGCGTTGAAGCTGGAAAGCCAGTCGAACGTAAGCTTCAACCCAAACTTTGAAATTACCGGGGAATTGAATGGCGAAGAAACAGCTTTGTTAATGATGCTTCAAGGGAAAGGGCAGGCCAATATCCGCGAGATTAACCAGTTTTTGGGTAAGAAATCATCGTATGCTACCCTAAAGATTCTGCTTGAGAAGAATGCCATTTTAATGGAAGAAAAGATAAAGGAGAGCTACAAGCCTAAGACTGTTTCGATGATTTGTTTGTCAAATGCCATTACCTCACCTGAAGAAATCGCGCAGGCGATGGAAGGGATCAAAAAGGCACGCAAGCAATCCGAATTATTGGAGTGCTTTTTAAGCGCAACCATCTTTCATCAGGAACCAAAAACCAGTCTTTCGAAAAAGGAGTTGCTGGAACAGGCAGGTATTTCTGATGCTGTTTTAAAAGCCTTGATTGACAAGAAGATTCTGGTAAGCAAATCGGTTGAAATCAGACGGCTGGCAATGAATCATTCGGCTGATCAATACCTGTATGAGCTGAGTGAAGCTCAGGAAAAAACCCTGCTGGAATTAAAAAAGGCCTTTCAGACCAATCGACCGGTTTTATTGCATGGCGTCACTTCAAGCGGCAAAACCGAAATTTACATCAAGTTGATCGAGGAGGTTTTGACAGAAGGGAAGCAAGTGCTATATTTGGTTCCCGAAATCGGATTGACTTCTCAACTGATCACTCGTTTGAAGCGTGCTTTTGGTGATCGTGCCGGAATTTACCACTCCAAGTTCAATGATGCAGAACGGGTGGAAATTTGGTTTAATATTTTGCACGACAAAAAGGATTCGTACCAAGTCGTGGTTGGGGCCCGTTCTGCTGTTTTCCTGCCTTTTAAAAAGTTGGGGTTGATCATTGTCGACGAAGAGCATGAAAATAGTTACAAGCAGTTTGACCCGGCGCCGCGATACAACGCCCGCGATTTAGCGGTTGTGTTGGGGCAAATTCATCAGGCCCCTGTTTTGCTGGGAACGGCCACTCCTTCGTTTGAGAGCTACTTTAACACCAAGCTGAATAAATATGCTTTGGTTGAATTGAACGAGCGTTTCCAGGGTATTGAGATGCCGGAGATTGTGGTGGCCGACATTAGAAAAGCGACTCGCCAGAGACAAATGAAATCGTTGCTCACGCCTAATTTGTATGAAGAAGTGAAACGGGCACTTGAAAATAAGGAGCAAGTTATTTTATTTCAAAACCGTCGTGGCTTTGCTCCATATGTGCAGTGCAAAAACTGCGGCTGGATTCCCAAATGCAAAAACTGCGATGTGAGCCTGACCTATCACAAATTCAGATCGGGCTTGGTGTGTCATTATTGTGGGCACACTTCTTCTTTGCCGGCAAATTGTGGCGAGTGCCATTCTGAAGATATTCAAACCAAAGGTTTTGGTACCGAACAAATAGAGGAGGAGTTGGGCATGCTTTTTCCAGAGGCGAGTGTTGCCCGTATGGATTTAGATACCACACGGGCGAAACGGTCGTTCGAGCAAATCATCTACAAATTCGAAAACCGGCAGATTGATATTTTAGTTGGAACGCAAATGGTCACCAAAGGATTGGATTTTGATCATGTGCGGGTGGTGGGAATTCTGAATGCTGATCAGTTATTGAACTACCCGGACTTCCGGTCGTTTGAGCGATCCTTTCAGTTGATGGCTCAGGTGAGTGGCCGCGCGGGCCGAAAAGGTAAGCGTGGAAAAGTGGTGATTCAAACATCGCAGGCTTCGCATGAAGTGCTGCAGGAAGTGGTTGACAACAACTTCATACAGTTATTTAACCGGCAGATGCAAGAACGCAAGCTATTTCGTTATCCGCCTTATTTCCGCTTGATTAAGGTTGTGGTGAAACACAAAAACCGTGACCGGCTAGATTTGGGAGCTAACCAATTGGCGGATTTATTGCGTAAGCAGTTTCGAAATCAGGTGCTTGGCCCGGAATATCCGGTGGTCGGGCGGATTCAGAATTGGTATCAGAAAGAAATTTGGTTGAAACTGGATAAGAACAAAGTCTTGGATCAAAGTAAAAAAATGTTGATGGATGCGATTGATCAGGTTAAATCACTCCCAAACAATACAGGTCTGATTATTTATGCTGATGTTGATCCGATGTAATCTTCTGAGAATTCAAAATTTCAAGTTCCAAATTCCTTTACTACTTTTGTAAGCGTTAAAATGCGTATCAGTGTGGAGAAACTTAAGGTTGAAGAGGTTTTTAATAAATTTTCCAACATCAGGGCACTGGTGGTTGGCGATGCGATGGTTGATACTTATCTGTGGGGAACTGTTGATCGAATTTCATCGGAGGCGCCAATTCCGATTGTTACGGTTGGCCGTCAGGAAAACCGGATTGGCGGAGCTGCCAATGTGTCGCTTAACCTTCAATCGTTAGGAGCAACTCCCGTCGTAGTTTCCATGGTTGGGAACGATCCCAAAGGTGATATTTTCATGCAACTACTTCAAAAAAGTGGCATGACCGATATCGGAATTTTACGCTCCAATCGCAGGCAAACCACAGTGAAAACGCGTATTATGAGCGGAAGACAGCACGTTCTTCGGGTGGATGAGGAGACCACCGAATTAATTTCGGACCACGAAGTACAGCTTGTTTTTGATCGTATTGAGTCGCTGGTTGAGCAGCAAAAGTTCGATCTCATTTTGTTTGTTGACTACGATAAAGGAATCATCACCAAAACGCTGATTGATAAAATATGCCAGTTGGCTCACTCAAAGGGTATTTTGATCGCGGTTGATCCGAAGAAACGAAACTTCAACAATTACAGCCGTGTTGATCTTTTCAAACCTAACTTTAACGAGTTTAAGGAAGGACTCGGTTTGTCGATCGGTAAAACCGATTTTCAATCTATTTTGGAAGCAGCCGACAAGTTTAAGCAAAAAAAAGAGTTGGGCGTGATTTTTATTACCCTGTCTGAGCTGGGAGTAATTATCAGCAACGGAACCACTCAGAATCACTTTCCGGCAGAAATTCGTGATATCGCCGATGTTTCGGGAGCCGGCGATACCGTGATTGCGGTAGCCAGCCTTTGTTTGGCTGCCAACATGCCAACCCGCATGATGGCACAGCTCTCGAACCTGGCAGGGGGCTTGGTTTGTGAAAAATCAGGTGTTGTGCCTATTGAACGTGAGCGACTTAAGTTGGAAGCCTGTAAGATTGAAATATCATGGTAAATTAAGGCTGTTGGAATCAGAGTATTAAGCCAGATCACAAGATAAATTTGTAATTCCTCGGTCATTTTATCCATAAAATATTAACTTTGGAACTCAGCGAAAATCAGGAGAAACTATGGGAAAAGTTATTGCACTAGCCAATCAAAAAGGAGGCGTAGGGAAAACAACATCAGCGATTAATTTGGCGGCCAGTCTGGCAGTTCTGGAATATAAAGTGTTGATTATTGACGCTGACCCTCAGGCAAATGCTACTTCAGGAATTGGATTTGATGTGAGGAATGTAAAAACCAGCATTTATGAATGTATTGTAGACGATATTGATCCACGCAAGATTGTTTTGAACTCCGAAATTGAAGGCTTAGATCTGATTCCCTCGCACATTGATTTGGTTGGTGCCGAAATAGAAATGCTTAATTTGCCCAATCGTGAGAAGGTGATGAAAGTGGTCATCGAGAAAATCCGTGACGATTATGATTTCATTTTGATAGACTGTTCGCCCTCACTGGGGTTGATCACGGTTAACTCGCTTACTGCAGCCGATTCCATTATCATTCCGGTTCAATGTGAATATTTTGCACTGGAAGGATTGGGAAAATTGCTGAATACAATTAAAATCATTCAAACCCGTTTGAATCCTGACTTGGAGATTGAAGGTTTTTTACTAACCATGTACGATTCAAGGTTGAACCTTTCAAATCAGGTGCTCGAAGAAGTACGAACCCACTTTGGCGATATGGTTTTTGAGGCAACGATTTCACGAAACATCAAGCTTAGTGAAGCCCCAAGTTATGGGAAGCCAGTTATTTTGTACGATGCCAACTCGCGTGGTTCGGAAAATTACATGGATCTGGCTCGTGAGATTTTGCAAAAGAATGATTTGACAAAAATTAAAAATTCTGAAAAAGTAATCGAATAAATAATTCGCGTAATAATGGCAAAAAGGAATGCATTGGGTAGAGGGCTTGGCGCCCTGATTGATGATGCGGGGCGGGATCGCGGACCGGATTCATCGATTAGCGAGATTGCGCTTGACGAAATTGAAGCCAATCCGTTTCAACCCCGAACAAAATTTGATGAAGAAGCGCTAAATGACTTGGCTGCTTCGATCAAGGAAATTGGCATTATTCAACCGATTACCCTTCGACAGGTTGCTGACCGTAAATTTCAGATCATTGCCGGTGAACGCCGCTTCAGGGCATCGAAAATTGCAGGTTTGACAACCATTATGGCCTACGTTCGCAAAGCCGACGATGAAGGCATGCTGGAAATGGCCTTGATTGAAAATATTCAGCGCGAGGATTTGGATGCTATTGAAATTGCACTTTCTTATCAGCGTTTGATTGATGAGTGTAAACTGACCCAGGAAAACCTGAGCGACCGCGTTGGTAAAAAACGGTCAACTGTATCGAACTACTTGCGTTTGCTGAGACTACCCGCTCTGATCCAAAAAGGAATTGTGGATAAAACCATTTCGATGGGACACGCTCGGGCGCTGGTTAATGTTCAAGACCCAGAGGGTCAGTTGGCGATTTATGAAGAAATTTTGAAGCATGAATTTTCGGTTCGTAAGGTGGAAGATCTTGTCAGACAGCTCAATGTGTCAGATAGGAAAATGATGCCATCGGCTCCAAAACAAAAGTATCCGGAGGTATATGGAGAATTACAGGAGCATTTGAGCCGGTTTTTTAAAACGAAGGTCGATTTTTCACTCAACAATAAGGGAAAGGGAAAAATCGTTATTCCGTTTGGTTCGTCAAAAGACCTGGAACGAATTATTGGCATTCTGGATAAACTGAATGGCTAGTTCGATTTCAAAAAAAACATTACACGGTAGCAGAAGTGCCCTAAGCTTTATTATCGTATTTCAAGTCTTTAATACCCTGGTGTTCGAGTGATTAAAAGAAAACTAAATTGGTCTTTGACCATAAAAGTCTTGTTTGTGTTCCTGTTTTTCTTGACAGGATTTGTTGCATCTGCCCAGCGAATAACAGCTGCCGACAGTGTGGAGGTTGCGCTCGAAAAGCCGGAGCATTCGCCACGGAAAGCAACGATTTATTCGGCTGTTTTGCCGGGGATGGGACAAGTTTATAACAAGAAATATTGGAAAGTTCCGTTGATTTATATAGGTTTCGGGGCATTCGCTTACTTTATCGACTGGAACAATGACCAGTACGTGCTTTACCGGCAGGCTTATGCGGATATTGTTGATGATGACCCGAACACCAATTCGTTTGAAGATTTGAACTTCGAAGGTAGGTGGGACGGACAGTTGCAGCAGTTTACAACCGCTCTTCAACGGGCGAAAGATAATTCAAGAAGGAATCGGGATTTGGTTATCATCTCAACCGCAGCGTTTTATGCACTCAATATCATTGATGCCAGCGTTGACGCGCATTTTTTTAATTTTGATATTGGCGATGATTTAACTATGAGATGGATGCCGGGACCGGTTTATTGCATGGATCAAAAATTAATAGGAATTCATTGTAGGATAAGATTTTAAAGGGGAGGATATGAAGAATTTAATTGGATTAATCATTGTTTTTTTTGTGAGTAGTGTTGTTCAAAACGCATTTGCTGATCGTTTTGACAAAGAAGATATTAAGCGAGTTCGCAGCATTGAAGTGATTGCTTTAGATAGTGTGGATGGATACCTCAAGAAATATAAAATACCCGACGAAAACCTGAATGACATTTTTGCGGCCAAAATTGATAGTTTGCTGAATTCATGGTATGTGCAAAATGCGTTTGAAATGCCAGTAGGCGAACAACTTTTTGATAGTGCCAGCCTTGTTTCAATTCCAGACTCAGTGTATATACAGCGGCTTCAGGGAATTGAGTCTTTCGTGGATTTGTCGTATAATCAAACCGTGCGGAACTTTATTGAATTGTACACGCAGCGCCGACGCGATCAGGTGGAAATGATGCTTGGATTGGCGAATTTTTACTTTCCGATTTTTGAAGAAATGCTGGATAAGTACGATTTGCCCATGGAACTGAAGTACATGGCCATCATCGAATCAGCCTTGAATCCGGTAGCCCGCTCACGGGCCAATGCGGTTGGCTTGTGGCAGTTTATGTATGGAACAGGCAAAATGTATAATCTCGAGATTGGTACATACGTGGATGAACGTCGTGATCCGGTGAAGGCAACGGAGGCTGCTGTGCTTTATCTGAAAGACCTGTACAAGATTTATAAAAACTGGCATTTGGTGATTGCGGCCTACAACTGCGGCCCTGGAAATGTCAACAAGGCGATCCGCCGTTCGGGCGGCGAACGCGATTATTGGGCAATCTACTACCGCTTGCCGCGCGAAACCCGCGGTTATGTGCCGGCTTTTATCGCTGCGGCTTACGTGATGACCAACTATCATCAGCACAACCTGAGTCCCCGTTATCCTGATTTTCCGATTGTAACCGATACGATCATGATTAACAGTTTCCTGCATTTTGATCAGGTAGCCGATGTGATCGGTACATCGGTTGAAGCGCTTCGGGCTTTGAATCCGCAATACAGGATGGACATTATTCCGGCAAAAGAAGATAGACCTTACGTGTTGAAAATTCCGATTCAAACTGTAGCCAGTTTCATTGACAATGAAGAAGCTGTTTACGCTTTGAATCGGGACAAATATTTTCCGAACAACGAAATCATCAACCCTAAAAGCCGTTCAACGGCTTATCCAACTGATATTCAAGGAAAAGATAAGTTGTACTACACGGTCAAATCGGGCGATAACGTGGGCTATATTTCTGAGTGGTTTCGGGTGCGAACTTCCGACCTGCGCTATTGGAACAACATTCACAACAACCTGATTCGGGTGGGGCAGAAACTGGCAGTTTACGTACCACAAGGACAAGCTGATTTTTACGCTGACATGAACAGGATGATTTTTGCCGAAAAGCAAGCTTTTAAAAAGAAAACCCCGGTGACCAACGCAATTGCTCAGGTGCAGACTACCGCCAGCGGCGAGTACGTTTTGTACACGGTGCGCAGGGGGGACAACCTGTGGTCGATTGCCCGAAAATTTCCGGGAGTGTCGAATAACGACATTCTGAAGTGGAACAACATTAGCAATGCCAATAAACTTCAGGTGGGGCAGAAATTGAAAATTCAACCCCGGGGATAAGGAAGTTTTTCAAGCGTTTGCAGATACCCGATTTTAACTTTACTTTTATTCGACAGCTAAAATCGGATCATGACACCTGTTCGGGAATTCTTATACTTTTTAATCCTGCTTACTGTTTTCTCGGTTCTCCTTTTTTTATGGAAGGCGGAAGAAGGTACGCCTGTTTCGGCGCTTGTTATTCAGGAATCTTTGCCTGTTGAGGTGCAGGAAATTCCAGAGCCGGCAGCCGATACTTTGACCGCTTCCGAACCAAAACCTGATCTTTTAGAAGTGTCGGTTATGCAGCAGCCGGAAGCAGCGCTTTTTCATCCTGTTCCCTTGATTTTTGCCGAAGATGATTCCCTGCGCTTTCAAGGGCTGGCCCATCAGCTGAAACAGGCGTCAGAATCTAAATTGCCGGTTCGGGTGGTCTATTTTGGCGATTCGCAAATTGAGAATGACCGCATTACCTCGGCTTTGCGCGAGAAATTGCAGGCGCTGTTCTCCGGTAGAGGACCGGGGTTTGTGCCTTTAGATTTTTATTACAACACTCAGCATCAGTTGGTCTTGGAAACTTCGAAAAACTGGGAGATTAAAACCTTTCAGGACAAAGACTTCATTAACGAAAGTTTGTTGTTTAAAAATGCCTTGCTAGCTGCTGTCAATGCGAAAGGCTGGTTTCGAATCCGGCGAATCAAACGGCTCAATCCCGGGCCCGATTACGAATTGATGAAGTTATACTACACTGCCAAAGACAGTTGCCTGGTGACCGTGATGCAGGGACGCGAAATGATTTACTCTGGCTACTTGCTGCCACAGAATCAATTGGCGACCCTTGATTTCCAGTTTAACCGTACGCCCGATGATATTCGTTTCGACTTTGCCGCGAAAGATAGTCTGAACATTGCCGGCCTGTCGCTCGAAACCGGCTCCGGCGTGTTGGTCGACAACATTGCGCTGCGGGGCTTGTCTTACCCAACTTTTGAATCATCAAACCAGGTGGCCATCGCCCAAATGCTGGGGCAAGTGAAGGTGGGCTTGTTTGTACTCCATTTTGGGGTGAATCTGGTGCCGGCTCAGGCTGACGACTACCCCCATTTCCGCAGGTATTTTCAACGACAAATCGATTTCCTTAAACGAATCCGGCCTGAAGTTCCCATCCTCATCATTGGCGTGTCGGACATGGCCCGGATGCATGACGGGCAGTTTGTTTCCTACCCCAATATTCCCGTCATCAAACAAATTCAATACGAAATAGCCATGCACAACCACGCGGCTTTTTGGGATTTGCAGGCCTTTATGGGTGGCGAGGGAGCCATGAGTCGTTGGGTCAACGCATCGCCGGCTTTGGGGCGGAAAGACTACGTTCATTTTTCGGATGAAGGTGCCGAAATGGTAGGCCAGCAATTGGGCCGAATCCTTTTGGAGGCCTTGCAAACTACAACCGATACGCTTGCCCATGATTGAGCGCCTGACCGATATCATCCGAAGCATCTGGCAGTACCATCCCGATGAACCGCTGTTTTACACAGGACTGGCCTTTTGGATCGCCTTCACCTTTGTGCTGGGCGTGTACTCGCTGGTGTACCGGAAAAATCCGCTGCGCAACGGCTATTTATTGATGGTCAGCTGGTTTATTTATTTCCAGATGAGTGGCGCTTTTCTGGCGCTGTTGGCTTTTTCGTGCCTGGCAAACTATGGTTTTGGCTTGTTGGTTGGCCGCCGCAAAAGCAAGCGCTTGTGGCTGACTTTGGCGGTGGGGTTGAACTTGCTGATTTTGGGATATTTCAAGTATACCTATTTCTTTATTGATACAGTCAATCAGTTGTTTCAAACCGATTATCAGGTGTTCAACTGGATTGGCTGGCTGCTGAACCAGGTGGCCCTCGATGTGGTGGACGAGCAGTCTATTTTGTTGCCGATTGGAATTTCGTTTTACACCTTTCAGGCCATCAGCTACTTGGTTGACGTGTTTCGCGGCGACTCCGAAGCAGTGAAAAACCCGCTTGACTTTAGTTTCTACCTGAGCTTCTTCCCGCAGTTGGTGGCAGGCCCCATTGTCCGGGCATCGTCATTCATTCCGCAGTTGTATCGAAAATTCAGGCTGAAGAAGGAGGAATTCAGCCACGCCATTTTTCTGATCACCAAGGGGCTGTTTAAGAAAATGGTGATTGCCGACTTTTTGGCTCTGAACTTTGTTGACCGGGTTTTTGAAGCGCCGTTGGCCTATTCCGGGCTGGAAAACCTGCTGTCGGTGTACGCCTATTCCATCCAGATTTACTGCGACTTTTCGGGCTATACCGACATTGCCATTGGGCTGGCGCTGATTCTGGGGTTCAAGATTCCGGTGAATTTCAACGCGCCTTATCAGGCTTCCAGCCTAACTGATTTCTGGCATCGCTGGCACATTTCGCTGTCGCTTTGGTTGCGCGATTACCTGTATATTCCGCTGGGCGGGAACCGCAAAGGAACGGTCTGGATGTACGCCAATCTTTTAATTACGATGATTCTGGGGGGCTTGTGGCACGGTGCCAACCTGCGGTTCCTCATTTGGGGCGCCATTCACGGACTTGGGCTGGCCTTGGAGAAGTTTTTCCGAAAGGTTTTGTCGCTGGGTTCGAAACCCAAAGGCTGGAAAAAGCTGCTTTCCGTATTTGTCACCTTTCAGGTGGTTAGCTTGGCCTGGATCTTTTTCAGGGCGCGCGACTACAGCGTTATTCAGCAATTGTTTTACCAGATCCGGCATCATTTCATTCCGCAAAACCTCACGGCAGGTTGGGAAAGCTACCAATGGGTTATCCTTGTTTTTCTGCTGGGCTTGGTCGTTATTTGGGTGCCCAACCGCTACAAGGAAAAACTGCGCGGCGCCTTTATCGCCCTGCCGGTATGGGCGCAGATCCCCGCCGTACTGCTGGTATTGCTCGTCATTGCGCTGGTAGCCCAGTCAGGCTTGCAACCTTTTATCTACTTCCGTTTTTAGCGGCCCCGGAAAACGCGTCCCAGTTCGAATCGTCCTCCCCCAAGCACCAGGATGGTGATGAAAACGATCAGGTATAGAAACGCCAATTCCTTATGTTGAAAAGGATCGGCAGCATGAATCTGAAATGCCGCCACTGCCATGGTAACAATAAGCGGAATGCTGGCCAGCCGCGTGCCAATACCCAAAATAATGAGCACCGAACACAGAAATTCGGCAAACACAGCCAACACCAGGCTAAGGGTTTGCCCAAGTCCAAAGGGATCAGCAAACTGCGTATTGCCTTCAATTAACTGTAAAAATTTGGGGATCCCATGGGTGAGCATAAAAGCGCTTGCTGATACCCTGAAGATAAGTAACCAAATATTGGTGACCGTATCGTTTGTTCGTGGTCCGAGTAATTTTGCCATTTTGTAATTTTTGAATTCGAAAATAATTAAACTTCTAAAATCAACGACCAAATGGGCCATTTAGTTTAGCTTGACTGAAGAAATAATAGGCATCGAAAGCCAAGGATGACGAGAGGGAAATGAAAAGACGTGTTGTTGTCCTGGTATTGATACTTGCATTGGGCTCGAAACTTAAGGGATATCGCCGGGCCCTTTCCGATTTAAATGTACTACTTCATCCATTATCCAGATAAACTGCTGTTAAAATTAAGAATAATATTTTGCAGGCAAAGCAATAGTGTTAAAAGCTGATTCGAATCATGCCAACCTCGAGCATTCTGCATTCAGTCCCTTTTTAACCACAGAGGAACAGAGATTGTGATCTGGCATCCAGGATTCAGTGACAAGCCTTCAGTTCAGTCAACCCCAAAGTGTTTTTAAAACCTTTGGGCGTTGTATATACTTCGTCACTGACCTGGCAACGTCCTCAGTTTTCGGCCAATCGGAACAGGCTTTGATACCGTCAAAAAGTCATAAATCTGCGGTTCGGAAACCGCGGCACCCAAGTCGCACAAGCAAGCGACACGGTGCAAGCAACCCGAAAGGGTTAGCAGACTACACCAACCACAGCCTGAACCCCCTCCAGCCACCCTGGGAATTGCAGAAACTGTCTCGGGGACGCTTCCGCAAGCCAATTGAATCCGAGAAATTGCCTCGGGGACGCTTCGCAATGCCAGTTGAATTCAAAAAATGGCTGATTGATGGCTGATTAGGGGCGATTGCGACACAAAAACAGCTCAGGGGCGGCTCATTTTCCGTTGTGACGATGAAATTTTGCTCAGGGGCGACTCATTTTCCGTTGTGACACCGAAATTTCACGCTGTGGCGGGTCATTCTTCGCTGTGGCGGGTGAAAAGCCTCCGGGGAGGGTCATTCCTGCTCGGGGGCCGCTAAAATCAAGGGTTTCAGAAAACGGGTTGTCCTGAACTTGTGTTGTCACCCTTCGCCGGTGAAAAGAATCTCGTTGTGATGGGTTTATTTTCTTATGTGGATTTGAAAAACTGTATTGTGACGGGGCTGCTTGCGCTGTGCTCCGAAGGTCAAGAGTCCTCATTCATTCGTGGCTAATCATTCGAATGGCAGCTGGGGCATGCGTATGGACAAATCCTTGTTCTCTGAGGAATCTGTGGCTGAAAATAAAAAGATCAAAACAAAAAGCACCTCAGCGAACTGAAGTGCTTTTGTTATATCGAAACCTTTTTGTTTGCTCCGGGATTTGTTAAGGTCACGGACCTATTTGATATTTTCGGTTTCGCTTCTATCACAAATTGTTAAAGACTCGAAACATGACACTAAATTATTCGCAGTACTTACCAGCTAAAGGCGTAACGCATTTTGAAGCCGAAGCTTTGGGAGGTCACCTTGTGTGTATAATTGTCGCTGGCAGCTTGCGGCGAGCTGTAAATTACCGAGGCATAATTGAAATCAGTCGGATTATTGACATCGTAGCCGATAAGGGCTTGCGGGTCGCTTGCTTTAGCGAGGTCGTTCAGCCCCAGTTCCACATAGGCACTTACATACAGGTGGCGCGTGGCTTGTAGTTGCTGTTTAAAACCGAATTCGAACAGAAACGAATAGCTGTTTTTTAGTTTCAACTTTTCTTTGCCGCTGTGCTTGGTATCCCAGCTTCCGAATCCCATAAAACGGGGACTGGTCAATTCGGTATCCCATTGCGGAAAGTAGCCGGAAGTCTCCAAGTAAGAGGCTGTTGCTGTGTAGTTGGCAGCAAGTGGGAGACCCAGCTGAACACCTGTTGCTGCAAACAGCTTGGTTGACTGGGCTTTGCTCTCCCACTGGATCCATAGCGGAATGTTCAGCATTCCGACCGATTGCCTTTCGTGGTATCGGCTGGCCGAGCTGCGGAAAATCATGTCGTCGCCTTCAGCATCATTCATACGATAGCTGTCAGCAAAGTTGTCGAGGATGGTCTCGGAGCGATACGATTGGTATTCCAACGCACCCGAAAAGCTCCATCCTGGCAAAAAGCAACAACTGTACTGAAGACCGGCGCCCGCACCGAAGCGGGTGTCACTGTCGCCGTATTCACGCATGCCGATGTTCAATTTCGAGTTGAGTCCTTTTAGGTAAACCGAAAATTCGCCCTTTGGCAATTGGGGATTTTGGGCTGTTGCTGCTCCCGCAGATAATAACAGTAATGCTGCAATCAGGATTTGTTTGTATTGATTGAATTTGAAACGATTCATATTATTTTATTTTTAAATACTACCAGACGAATTACTGAACAATGATTTTGGAGGTGAGAATGATTCCCGAAGCAACCGTAGTCACGACATAGGTTCCCGGAGCCAGGCTATTGGGAAGCGTAATCGTGGTTTCGTTGCTGGCTGATACCTGTCGCAAGATCGGTGCCCCGTAGAGACTGGTAATTTGCACGGAGCGATCGCCTAGCATGCTGTTGCTGTAGTTTGTTACCACTTCAATCGTACTTCCCGCCTTTACGGGGTTGGGACTTGCTGTTAACGCAAAGGTATTGTTCCGGTCGATATTAAATTCGCAGGAAGGAAGCACTTTGCCGTCGCTAGTGGTCAACGACACCGAATAAGATGCATTCGAATCCAGTCGGTCTGAAGCATCTTCTCCTGCCGAGTAGTATTGTCCGGTGCTGATCAACTGGCCGTTTTTGTACCATTTGAAGTCAGTAAAACGGTAGCCTCCGTTGGTCTCCGGGTTATTGTTTACCAATAAAACGTTGTTGTACTTCTGTTTAATGATTTCATCAAAATTGAAACTCTTTTCAACGGTGATGTAGTATGTTCGTTGCTGAGTTTCGTCTTGCGAAGTGATCGTCACGCTTTTTCGGTATACCCCCGGGCCCGGCGTTTCAATGACCAATGGATTTGTTTCGCCAGAGGAGGCATTGGCATCGGTGTGGTAGTTAATTGTTACTGATGTTTCCTGGTCGTCGCAATCCATACGGTAAAAGAATTCCTGCTCAGGCTGGACAAAGTTTTCCCCTTTAATTGAGAAATGATGAATACTGGCATCCGAACTGGTGATTGTCAACCACCGGCTAACAGGTTCGGCAGGCAGGTAGTTGTTGTTACCGACTTGCGAGGCGGTAATTTCAACTTCGCCCGAAGTCATCAAGCGGACAAATCCGTCTTCCGAGACGGTGGCGGGAGCTTCCGTCGCATTGTAAGTGTAGGTGTAGCTTACCGGAAGACCTGAGCTTACAGTTGCGTCAAGCATAAAATCCGCATTGGTTTCCAGATGTTTCGACGGAATCGGGTTAAAACTGATGCTTTGTGATGCTGGCTTGATGGTGAATGTTTCACTGATTAAGGATAGCTCGTAGTTTGAACCTGCTGTCAAGCTACCCTGGGTGATTACATATGAACCTGCATCTTCTCCGGCTTCTCTTGCTAGCTCTCCGCTAAGGGCATCGCCGTTCTCCAAAACAGGTGCAATTTCGTAGAGGAACACGGGATCTGCTTCGCCAAAGGTCTTCATTTGCCCGGCATCGGCAGTTACCGTAATTTGTTTCTGGGTAATGCTGAAATCGCTGCTGACAAAGCTCAGGTCATAGTTGGATCCGGCTATCAATGTACCTTGACCTATCGCGTATGCACCAACATCTTCTCCAGTGGTTCGGCTCAGTTCGCCCGAGAAGCTGTCGCCACTTTCCAACGCAGGTGTAACTTCGTAGGTGAATACCGGGTCTGCTTCGCCATAGACTTTTGTTTGTCCGGCTTCAGCCGTCACTGTAATTGGCTTTTGGGTAATGCTGAAATCGCTGCTAACAAAGCTGAGGTCATAGTTGGCACCAGCCGTCAATGTTCCCTGAGCGATTGCGTAGGCGCCAACATCTTCACCGGCGATGCGGGTCAACTCTCCCGAGAAGCTCTCACCACTGACCAAAGCCGGTGCAACTTCGTAGGTGAATACCGGGTCTGCTTCGCCATAGACTTTTGTTTGTCCGGCATCGGCAGTCACTGTGATTGGTTTTTGGGTAATGCTGAAATCGCTGCTGACAACGCTGAGGTCATAGTTGTTCCCCGCGGTTAGTGTTCCCAGGGAGATGGCATACACGCCAATATCTTCACCAGCCGCACGGTTCAGTTCGCCCGAGAAGCTGTCGCCAGTTGCCAAATCGGGTGTAACCGAGTAAGTAAATAGTGGGTCTGCTTCGCCGTAGACTTTTGTTTGCCCGGCGTCGGCAGTTACCGTAATTTGTTTTTGGGTAATGCTGAAATCGCTGCTGACAAAGCTGAGGTCATAGTTGGCTCCGGCAGTCAGTGTCCCCTGGGCAATGGCATACAAGCCAGCATCTTCACCAGCGGTTCGGTTCAGTTCGCCTGAGAAGCTGTCGCCATTTGCCAAAGCAGGTGCAACTTCGTAAGTAAACACCGGGTCTGCTTCGCCATAGACTTTTGTTTGTCCGGCATTGGCTGTCACTGTAATTGGTTTTTGGGTAATGCTGAAATCGCTGCTAACAAAGCTGAGGTCGTAGTTGGCCCCGGCAGTCAATGTTCCCTGGGTGATGGCATACACGCCAACATCTTCGCCGGTCGTGCGGGTTAGTTCGCCCGAGAAGCTGTCTCCAGTTACTAACGTAGTTGCAACCGCATAAGTGAATGTCGGGTCTGCTTCGCCATAGACTTTTGTTTGTCCGGTGCCGGCGGTCACAGTTAGTTCCATTGGAGTAATGTCCAATTCGCCGTCAATAAAAGAGATTTCGTAGTTAGAAGAGCTTATTCCTTCCGGCGTAATGACATAGGCTGTCCCCACATTGATAGCTGTGGCAGCTGAACCCGTGAAGGTCAGTGCTCCTCCTAAATCATTCTCGTCTTCACCTGTTATAAATCCGGAATAACTCACTGTGAATGGGCCGTAAGACCCACCGTCATAGGTTTTGGTCTTATTATCCGCCGTAATTGTTAAAGCCTTTTTCGTAATATTGGCGGTTAGCGCAGGCTGTGTTAACGTATACTTCCCCGCGTCTGCTCCGCTGATAGTCATCGATGTGGTCACTGTGATATTCGATCCCGCCCCGGCTTGCGCAAATACACCCGCTGTGTGGTTGTCCAGCGAAACATCGTCGTTTCCGACTACCCCCGACAGGATTGCACCGCTGATGGCTGCATCGGCTTGACCGTTGTATACCTTGTTGACTACCGTAGCATTTAAAATCACAAGCTCTTTTGTTGTAATGTCCAGCTTGCCACTGACGTAGTGAATCGAATAATTCCAGGAACTCAATCCTCCCGGGATGATTGTATAATCCTCGCCAATATCTGTTGCGGAAGTTGCTGTTCCACTAAAGGTAGGGACACCACCCAAATCGTCTCCGTCTTCACCAGTTGCAAATCCACGATAGCTTACAGTGAACGAACGAAATACGGTGCCATCATATGGCTTGCTCTGATTATCTGCCGTTACCGTTAAGGTTTTGGGGTTGATCTCCAATTCGCCGTCAACAAAAGAGATCTGGTAGTTCGAAGAGCTCAATCCTTCGGGCGTAATGACATAGTTTTTACCGACATCGGTCGCAGTGGCCGCTGAACCCGTGAAGGTCAGTGTTCCTCCCAAATCGTTTTCATCTTCACCTGTCACAAATCCAGTATAACTTACGGTGAATGGGCTGTACACCGTAGCATCATAGGTCTTGGTTTTGTCTTCAGCAGTAATTGTTAAATCTTTGGGAGAAACACCCAGGGTTTGTTGTACCGAAGTCGCTGCTGCATGTGTGGCATCGCCATCCTGGCTTGCAGTGATGGTGGTGCTTCCGGCTTTCAAAATGCTGGCCGTATTCCCGCTAATCGAAACGACGGTGGGGTCAGCTGTAGTGTAGGTCACCGTCAATCCTTTGTCGGTCGTGGCATCGCCAAGGGTAAAATCAGCATCACCATAGATTTTATTGCCAATGGCTTCGAAAGTGATGCTTTGGCTGGCTTTCACGGTAACATTTACTGTTATTTGATCCGTTGCCGTACCATCGCTAATTGCGATGACAAACGAGTCGAATCCGCTATAACCACTTGTTGGAGTGTAGGTCAATCCGCTTGGTGTAATCGACGAGCCTGTGCTGGTAGCCGTCGCATTGAATCCACCCAGGCTACCATGAGCGGGGGGCGTAATCACCGACCAGCTTAAGGGGTTGCCAGTGTCCGTATCGGTGATTGCAAGTAAATCGGTGATTGATGTGGCTGCTGAACTCTCGTCAACAATTAAGGTTGTCGTAGCACCGTTGTTAAAGCTGGGTGCAGCATTGGCCTGTTTAACCGGCGCCAGCATTGATATTAAGATGAAAATAGGTAGAAGATGTTTCATAGACTATTTTGTTTTAATTTTTAATGAGTTTCTAAAGACAAGATATAGGCTTTACTGAGACTGATGAGAGTAGGATCTCATGACAACTTTAAATGGGGTTTTCTATTGTAAGAGAAGACAGTTATCTGGCACCGCTTCTTTTTATGCGAAGCTCGAAGTTGTTGAATGGAACCATTTCTGCCAATGTCAACAAGGTAAATTTTTCTCATACACGCTGAGTTTTGGGTTATTGAATGATTAATTGCTGAGTTTTTCGGATTTAAGGGAATTGAGATTCGAAGAGGTTGAGTTTTTGTTTATGGTATTAATGAAATTTAGGTTCTTACTTTTTTTTAGTTGTTCAAACGCTTGTTATTTATCTGATAATGATTGGATCAAAAATAGTAAAAAACAACAATATGGAAAGCGGTTTGAAATCTCTACGCGAATTTAGATGTCAATTCGTTGAAAATTCAATGATTCGGCGAACCTTTTCTCGAAATGTCTTAGCAAGGCCAGGATATTATAATCAGTGGTTAAAATAAGAAAATTGAAACAAAAGAGCACCTCAGCGAACTGAAGTGCCTCTGTTATATTATCGAACCTTTTTTGTTTGCTTCGAGTTGTTACCAGCTAAAGGCGTAACGCATTTTGAAGCCGAAGCTTTGGGAGGTCACCTTGTGTGTATAATTGTCGCCAGTAGCTTGCGGCGAGCTGTAAATTACCGAGGCATAATTGAAATCAGTCGGATTATTGACATCGTAGCCGATAAGGGCTTGCGGGTCGCTTGCTTTAGCGAGGTCGTTCAGCCCCAGTTCCACATAGGCGCTTACATACAGGTGGCGCGTGGCTTGTAGTTGCTGTTTAAAGCCAAATTCGAACAGAAGCGAATAGCTGCTTTTTAGTTCCAATTTTTCTTTACCGCTGTGTTGTGTGCCCCAGCTTCCAAATCCCATAAAACGGGGACTGGTCAACTCAGCATTCCATTGCGGGAAGTAGCCGGAAGTTTTCAAGCCAAAGGCTGTTGCCTTATAGTTGGCAGCAAGTGGGAGACCCAGCTGAATACCGGTTGCTGCAAACAGCTTGGTCGACTCGGCTTTGCTTTCCCATTGGAGTCGCAGCGGAATGTTTAGCATGCCAACGGTTTGCCTTTCGTGATAAACGCTGGCCGAGCTGCGGAAAATCATATCATCGCCCTCGGCATCGCTCAGACCGTAGCTATCGGCAAAGTTGTCAAGGATGGTTTCGGAGCGATACGATTGGTATTCCAGCGCACCCGAAAAGCTCCAGCCCGGCAAAATGTAATAACTGTACTGAAGACCGACGCCCGCACCGTAGCGGGTGTCACTGTCGCCGTATTCACCCATGTCGATATTCAATTTCGAGTTGAGTCCTTTCAGGTAAACCGAAAACTCGCCCTTTGGCAATTGGTAATATTGGGCGGTTGCTGTCCCTGCGGATAATAACAGTAATGCTGCAATCAGGATTTGTTTGTATTGGTTGAATTTGAAATGATTCATGTTGTTTTATTTTTAGATGCTACCAAGCGAATTACTGAACAATGATTTTGGTGGTGAGGATGACTCCCGAAGCAACGGTTGTCACCACATAAGTTCCCGGCGCCACGCTATTGGGAAGCGTAATGGTGGTAATGTTGCTGGCGGATACCTGTCGCAATATTGGTGCTCCGTATAGACTGGTAATTTGCACGGAGCGATCGCTCAGCATGTTGTCGCTGTAGTTGGTGACTACTTCAACGGTGCTTCCCGCTCTTACCGGGTTTGGGCTTGCAGTCAGTGCAAAGGCACTGTTCAGTTCGATGCTGAAATCGCAAGTATGAATCACTTCACCCTCGGCGGTGGTCAGCTCGGTCGAATAAGTGGCATTCGAATCCAACTGGTTCGAAGCACTTTGTCCCGCCGAATAATATTGTCCGGTTCCAATCAGCTGGCCGTTTTTGTACCATTTGAAAGCAACAAAACGGTAGCCGCCGTTGGTTTCGGGGTTATTGTTAACCAGCAAGACGTTGTTGTACTTCTGTTCGATAATCTGGTCGAAGTTGAAGCTCTTTTCAACGGTGATGGTATACGTTTGCTGCTGGGTTTCATCCTGCGAGGTGATGCTAATGCTTTGACGGTAAATACCCGGAGCCGGTGTTTCAATCACCAATGTTTTCACTTCGCTTGAGCTAGCATTCGCTTCGGTGCTATAGCTGATTGTAATTGACGTTTCCTGGTTGTCGCAATCCATCTGATAATAGATTTCCTGTGTAGGTTGATTGAAGCTTTCTCCGTCAATCATCAGGGTGTGGATGCTGGCGTCCGAACTTTTGATGGTCAGCCGCTGGGTGACCGGTTCGGCTGGCAGGTAGTTTTCGTTGCCCGCTTGCGAAGCTGTAATTTCAACTTCGCCCGAAGTCAGCAAGCTCACGAATCCCGTTTCCGAAACGGTTGCCGGAGCTTCGGCAGTACTGTAGGTATAGGTGTAGCTAACCGCAAGCCCAGAACTTGCAGTTGCCGCAAGCATAAAATCCGCATCGGTTTCCAGATGTTTCAACGGAATCGGGTTGAAACTGATGCTTTGTGATACCGGTTCGATGGAGAATGTTGCACTGACAAACAACAGGTCGTAGTTCGAACCGGCCGTCAAGGTTCCCTGAGCGATCGCATACAAGCCAACATTTTCACCAGTTGCGTGGGTCAACTCACCCGAGAAGCTGTCACCACTCACCAAAGCGGGAGCAACGGTGTAGGTGAATGCAGGGTCTGCTTCGCCGTAGATTTTTGTTTGTCCGGCATCGGCAGTTACTGTAATTGGTTTTTGTGTAATGCTGAAATCGCTGCTGACAAAGCTGAGGTCGTAGTTGGCACCGGCCGTCAAGGTTCCCTGAGCGATCGCATACAAGCCAACATTTTCACCAGTTGCGTGGGTCAACTCACCCGAGAAGCTGTCACCACTCACCAACGCGGGAGCAACCGTGTAGGTGAATGCAGGGTCTGCTTCGCCGTAGATTTTTGTTTGTCCGGCATCGGCATTCACCGTAATTGGTTTTTGTGTAATGCTGAAATCGCTGCTGACAAAGCTGAGGTCGTAGTTGGCACCGGCTGTCAATGTACCCTGAGCGATCGCATACAAGCCAACATTTTCACCAGTTGCGTGGGTCAACTCACCCGAGAAGCTGTCACCACTCACCAACGCGGGAGCAACCGTGTAGGTGAATGCAGGGTCTGCTTCGCCGTAGATTTTTGTTTGTCCGGCATCGGCATTCACCGTAATTGGTTTTTGTGTAATGCTGAAATCGCTGCTGACAAAGCTGAGGTCGTAGTTGGCACCGGCTGTCAATGTACCCTGAGCGATCGCATACAAGCCAACATCTTCACCAGTTGCGCGGGTCAACTCACCCGAGAAGCTGTCACCACTCACCAACGCGGGAGCAACGGTGTAGGTGAATACCGGGTCTGCTTCGCCGTAGATTTTTGTTTGTCCGGCATCGGCAGTTACCGTCATTGGTTTTTGTGTAATGCTGAAATCGCTGCTGACAAAGCTGAGGTCGTAGTTGGCACCGGCCGTCAAGGTTCCCTGAGCGATCGCATACAAGCCAACATTTTCACCAGTTGCGCGGGTCAACTCACCCGAGAAGCTGTCACCACTCACCAACGCGGGAGCAACGGTGTAGGTGAATACCGGGTCTGCTTCGCCGTAGATTTTTGTTTGTTCGGCATCGGCAGTTACCGTCATTGGTTTTTGTGTAATGCTGAAATCGCTGCTGACAAAGCTGAGGTCGTAGTTGGCACCGGCTGTCAATGTACCCTGAGCGATCGCATACAAGCCAACATCTTCACCAGTTGCGCGGGTCAACTCACCCGAGAAGCTGTCACCACTCACCAACGCGGGAGCAACGGTGTAGGTGAATACCGGGTCTGCTTCGCCGTAGATTTTTGTTTGTCCGGCATCGGCAGTTACCGTCATTGGTTTTTGTGTAATGCTGAAATCGCTGCTGACAAAGCTGAGGTCGTAGTTGGCACCGGCCGTCAAGGTTCCCTGAGCGATCGCATACAAGCCAACATTTTCACCAGTTGCGCGGGTCAACTCACCCGAGAAGCTGTCACCACTCACCAACGCGGGAGCAACGGTGTAGGTGAATACCGGGTCTGCTTCGCCGTAGATTTTTGTTTGTTCGGCATCGGCAGTTACCGTCATTGGTTTTTGTGTAATGCTGAAATCGCTGCTGACAAAGCTGAGGTCGTAGTTGGCACCGGCCGTCAAGGTTCCCTGAGCGATCGCATACAAGCCAACATTTTCACCAGTTGCGCGGGTCAACTCACCCGAGAAGCTGTCACCACTCACCAACGCGGGAGCAACCGTGTAGGTGAATACCGGGTCTGCTTCGCCGTAGATTTTTGTTTGTCCGGCATCGGCAGTTACCGTCATTGGTTTTTGTGTAATGCTGAAATCGCTGCTGACAAAGCTGAGGTCGTAGTTGGCACCGGCCGTCAAGGTTCCCTGAGCGATCGCATACAAGCCAACATTTTCACCAGTTGCGTGGGTCAACTCACCCGAGAAGCTGTCACCACTCACCAACGCGGGAGCAACCGTGTAGGTGAATGCAGGGTCTGCTTCGCCGTAGATTTTTGTTTGTCCGGCATCGGCATTCACCGTAATTGGTTTTTGTGTAATGCTGAAATCGCTGCTGACAAAGCTGAGGTCGTAGTTGGCACCGGCTGTCAATGTACCCTGAGCGATCGCATACAAGCCAACATTTTCACCAGTTGCGTGGGTCAACTCACCCGAGAAGCTGTCACCACTCACCAACGCGGGAGCAACCGTGTAGGTGAATGCAGGGTCTGCTTCGCCGTAGATTTTTGTTTGTCCGGCATCGGCATTCACCGTAATTGGTTTTTGTGTAATGCTGAAATCGCTGCTGACAAAGCTGAGGTCGTAGTTGGCACCGGCTGTCAATGTACCCTGAGCGATCGCATACAAGCCAACATCTTCACCAGTTGCGCGGGTCAACTCACCCGAGAAGCTGTCACCACTCACCAACGCGGGAGCAACGGTGTAGGTGAATACCGGGTCTGCTTCGCCGTAGATTTTTGTTTGTCCGGCATCGGCAGTTACCGTCATTGGTTTTTGTGTAATGCTGAAATCGCTGCTGACAAAGCTGAGGTCGTAGTTGGCACCGGCCGTCAAGGTTCCCTGAGCGATCGCATACAAGCCAACATTTTCACCAGTTGCGCGGGTCAACTCACCCGAGAAGCTGTCACCACTCACCAACGCGGGAGCAACGGTGTAGGTGAATACCGGGTCTGCTTCGCCGTAGATTTTTGTTTGTCCGGCATCGGCAGTTACCGTCATTGGTTTTTGTGTAATGCTGAAATCGCTGCTGACAAAGCTGAGGTCGTAGTTGGCACCGGCCGTCAAGGTTCCCTGAGCGATCGCATACAAGCCAACATTTTCACCAGTTGCGCGGGTCAACTCACCCGAGAAGCTGTCACCACTCACCAAAGCGGGAGCAACGGTGTAGGTGAATACCGGGTCTGCTTCGCCGTAGATTTTTGTTTGTCCGGCATCGGCATTCACAGTAATTGGTTTTTGTGTAATGTTGAAATCGCTGCTGACAAAGCTGAGGTCGTAGTTTGCTCCGGCTGTCAATGTACCCTGAGCGATCGCATACAAGCCAACATTTTCACCAGTTGCGCGGGTCAACTCACCCGAGAAGCTGTCACCACTCACCAAATTGGGAGCAACCGTGTAGGTGAATACCGGGTCTGCTTCGCCGTAGATTTTTGTTTGTCCGGCATCGGCAGTTACCGTCATTGGTTTTTGTGTAATGCTGAAATCGCTGCTGACAAAGCTGAGGTCGTAGTTGGCACCGGCCGTCAAGGTTCCCTGAGCGATCGCATACAAGCCAACATTTTCACCAGTTGCGCGGGTCAACTCACCCGAGAAGCTGTCACCACTCACCAACGCGGGAGCAACGGTGTAGGTGAATACCGGGTCTGCTTCGCCGTAGATTTTTGTTTGTCCGGCATCGGCAGTTACCGTCATTGGTTTTTGTGTAATGCTGAAATCGCTGCTGACAAAGCTGAGGTCGTAGTTGGCACCGGCCGTCAAGGTTCCCTGAGCGATCGCATACAAGCCAACATTTTCACCAGTTGCGCGGGTCAACTCACCCGAGACGCTGTCACCACTCACCAAAGCGGGAGCAACGGTGTAGGTGAATACCGGGTCTGCTTCGCCGTAGATTTTTGTTTGTTCGGCATCGGCAGTTACTGTAATTGGTTTTTGTGTAATGCTGAAATCGCTGCTGACAAAGCTGAGGTCGTAGTTGGCACCGGCCGTCAAGGTTCCCTGAGCGATTGAGTAGGCGGCAACATCTTCACCAGCCACACGGGTCAACTCACCCGAGAAGCTGTCACCACTCACCAACGCGGGAGCAACGGTGTAGGTGAATACCGGGTCTGCTTCGCCGTAGACTTTTGTTTGTCCGGCATCGGCAGTTACTGTAATTGGTTTTGCGGTAATATCAGCAGTTAGGGAGGGTTGAGTTAGCGTGTAATTGGAAGCATCGGCACCGCTAATCGTCATGGCCGTTGTTACAGCAAGGTTGGTACCCACGTTTTCCTGGGCAAACGTTCCCGAAGTTTCGTCTTCCAGTGTTACCGCGTCGCTGCCCACTACACCGTTTAAAGCAGCTCCACTAATGATCGCCGTCGTGTTCCCGTCGTAAACTTTGTTGGCAGCGTTGGCATTGGTGATCGTCAATTCTTTCGCTGTAATGTCAGCCGTCAGGGAAGGTTGAGTTAGCGTGTAATTGGATGCATCATCTCCAGTGATTGTCATGGCTGTTGTAACGTCGATATCTGTGCCAACCGAAGCTTGTGCAAAAGTCCCCGAAGTTTCATCACCCAAAGTGACCACATCACTCCCGACAAGCCCACTTAAGCTGGCTCCGCTTATGGTTGCCGATGCGTTGCCTTCGTAAACCTTATTGGCTGCTACGGTATTGATCACAGTCAGTTCTTTGGGAGAAACAACCAGGTTTTGCTGCACGGGAGTGGCGGCGGCATGTGTCGCATCGCCGTTCTGGCTTGCGGTGATGGTTGTGCCTCCCGCTTTCAAAATGGTAGCAGTATTCCCACTAATCGAAACGACAGTAGGATCAGCTGCAGTGTAGCTTACCGTCAATCCTTTGTCGGTCGTTGCCTCTCCGAGGGTGAAGTCCGCCTCACCGTAAGTTTTATCAGACAAAGCATTAAAGGTAATGGATTGTGTTTGTTTGGTGGTAAAACTAACCTCATTACCATAATTTGTCCCTTCGCTATTAACAGCATAAGCCCGAACAGAATATTGAGTTCCTGCCGCTAAACCAGAAATACTTTCACTAAAATTTCCTGTGCCGGATTCATTAGGAGCTTTTGTAACGCCTGTACCATCTATTTCGGGATTGCTATTTGTGGATGTAATTGAATAAACCACTCCCCGTTCTGTTACAGTAGCACCGCCATCAGAGGTTACATCGCCGCCCAAAGTAGCGGATGTGGCATCGAAAGTAGTTACTGCTGTTGTTGTCAGAACGGGGCTCGTTGTAATAACACCTGTTCCATTGACTGTAACTATTATACTTACTGCATTGCTTTCATTTTCACCATCATTAACAACAAATGTGATGGTTCGCTCACTTGATTCACCGGTTGTAATGTTATTATCTGTGCCTGTTTGAAATTGGACACTGCGCAAAATATCCCGATATACTTCTAGTGTCGCAGATCCGACTATAGTTAGTTCGCCATTACTATAAGAGGCTGTCACCGATCCTGGAATTGTCACCATCAATGTGTCTGTATCAATTTTCCCAGAGGCAATTGTGATTGACCCACTTTCAAGATTGGTGTCGTCGGAGTCAAAAACATTTAAACTATTATCTAGCGTGATTGCAGGGCCTTCTTCGTCTGCACTCGCTGTAGTTGTAGACAGTTCAATGCCCGGTGAAGTAAGTTGGAAAACGGCCAATCCGGGTTCAGTGCTTCCACAAAGATATAGATGACGATTATTTTGATCTGTAATCATTCCATTAGGGCCAGCGTATCCATCACCAGAAACACCATTTATAGCAACTTCTACTTGAGTCAACAATCCTGTCGTTGAATTTCTTTCAAATGCAGTAATCGCATTATCTGCATATCCCGAGACATAAACATACCTCCCATCTGGAGATCCTCCTGAGGCTCTCGGTGTTGCGATGCTATTTACACCATCAATACCATCTGTAATTTTGTTAACGTAAGTGAGTGAACCTGTTAAACTATTTATTGAAAATGTAGCTAACGAATTTTCATTTTGACCTGAAACGTAAAGGTGTTTATTATCTGGGGTCAGATACAATGATGAGGCTCCCTGAATGCCATCAACTCCATCAACTCCATCAACAACTGCACCAACAAAAGTTAAAGTTCCTGTGTTGGTGTTTCTACTAAAAGTCGCAACAGAATTATCGTCAGTAGAGGTAATAAATATAAAATCTCCTGCAGCAGTAAATGCTAAATTGTTGATAGGACTCTCAGTTGGTGAAAATGCTTGTCCAAGATAGTTATAGGTTGCATCGGAATACTCTGCTAAGAACGTTAATTTTCCGGTAGTTTCATCTCTGCTAAAGGCAACAATGCCGTCGGGCGTATTCCCAGCAATTCCATATACCGTTTTCCCATCCGGACTAACGGAAACAGAAACAAATCCATCAAGAGTAAATCCTGAGTAATCTTCATCAATTAAACTTAATAACCCGGTACTTGCATCTCTCGAAAATGTTACAATCGCATTACTGGATGGACTAGCTACATATACATTCTTCCCGTCAAGGCTTACATCAACGCCAAAAGCCGATTGCATATGGGTTATCCCATCAGCTCCATTTACAACATTACCGATATAGGTAAGTAAGCCAGTTGAGATGTCCCGTTCAAAAATAGAAATAGAATTATTACTATAGGATGATATATACAGGTGTTTCCCGTCAGGGCTAATTGCCACATCATTTGGAGCTGACATGCCAGCGATGCTCTTATAACTTGCGAGGAACAGAATTTCGTTGCTTGCAAAGGATGAGCCAGATATGATAACAGCCATTAAGACAAACAATATTTTTTTGCAAAAGTACTGGCCTCTATACTTTTGTTTGGGCTTAAATTGAGTACTGTGGACGTTTGAGTAGAAATGTTTCATCACGTTGAATTTTATTTAGTTGAATTTGAAAACCAAAGTTCTCTGAACTTGGTCAGAGTAGCGATGCATTTTGCTTTTTAGAAATTTCACAAGCATCATTTCCGAATCATCAGCTATAACTATTCTCACTTGTAGTCTAAATTTTTAGTTACCGAGTTGTTGATTGCTAAAGTTTTCCAGGATTAACTTGTGAGGATATCGTGATGTAAAAAGTATAAGTTGCTAAAGTTGAATTTTCTATAAGAAGTAAAAGCAATTCGTTTGCTACTGACATTGAAGGTAGCATAATTTGACGAATTGAAAATCATTCTTTATAGTATCCATATGGCTAACACACAATTTGTTAAAAAGTTCAGAGATTAGATGAGTTTATTTATCGATTATCAAAATGAATCAAGGCAAGTATACTGAAGCTGAAAAACTTCCCTGCCAGCTTGCATATCCTGAAAAGTAGAGGGATTCCGAAACAAGTTAGTGAAGAGGCTTCTTTTGCTACGGTTCGGAAAACGTGGCCTCGAATCGTAAAAGGCAAGCAGTTCCGTGCATCGAAACAAGAAAATAAAATAAATAGTTTAAATTTGGGAGTTTGCCACTTTTTGAAGACAGAAAATGATATTCTAACTTAATTGATTACTCCGCATGAGAAAAAGATTAGCGATTGCCTTATTGGTTTTTGGGACATGTAACGGTTTTGCCCAAAGTGCCGGAGAATACTTTCCCCCAGAAGACCTGACTACCGTAGGGGCTTACTATTATCCCGAACATTGGGATGAAGCACACTGGGATCGCGACCTGGAAAAGATGGCCGAAATGGGTTTTGAGTTTACCCACTTTGCCGAGTTTGCCTGGGCACAACTGGAACCTGAAGAAGGGGTGTATGATTTTGACTGGTTGGATCGAGCGGTCGCTTTGGCCGCCAAGCACAAGCTGAAAGTGATTGTGTGTACTTCCACGGCCACACCGCCTGTTTGGCTGGTTCGCAAGCACCCGGAGATCTTGAAAATGCGAGAGGACGGAACGCGCATGGATCATGGTTCGCGACAGCATGCCTCATTTTCAAGCGAGCTGTACCGCCAATATTCCATGAAGATGATTGTTGAGCTGGCCAAGCATTACGGGAACGATTCCCGCATTATCGGCTGGCAGCTAGACAATGAGCCGGCCTCGAATGTGGATTACGGCGCCGATGCCCAAAAACGTTTTCGCGAATGGCTCAAGGAGAAATATCAAAGTATTGATGCCCTGAATGAAGCTTGGGGCACCAACTTCTGGAGTGGCACCTACAGCGATTTTTCTGAAATTAATATCCCCCAGCACCAGCAATGGGGGATGAACCTGTACCAAAGGTTGGATCACAGCCGCTTTTGCGATCACGAAACTTCTTCGTTCCTCGATGAGCAGGCCGTAGCCATCCGCCAACATGTCCATGCGGATCAGTGGATCACCACCAACTACATTCCTTACTACGATGCCCGTTATCCCGGAGCCAGCAAGGAACTCGATTTCATTACCTATACCCGCTATATGGTTTATGGCGAACATCCGGGAATCGGAACAAAAGGCTATCGTGTGGGCGAATATTCGCGAATTGCCATGGCCAACGACTATTTCAGGCCATTGACACCGATTTACGGCGTGATGGAATTACAGCCGGGGCAGGTCAACTGGGGAACGATTAATTCGCAGCCACTTCCGGGGGCGGTGCGTTTGTGGCTTTGGCATGTTTTTGCCGGTGGAAGCCAGCTTACCTGTACTTACCGATTTCGGGCACCGATCTATGGTTTCGAGCAATATCATTATGGCATTGTAGGTCCCGATGGCGTGACTCCAACTCCTGGCGGGCTGGAATTCCAGCAGTTTATGGATGAAATCAATCTGCTGCGAGGGAAATCAGTGACCGGAGAAGTTCCCGCAGATTATCAAAAAAGAGAGACGGCGATCCTTTACGATCCGGATAATACGGTCGCCATCAACCAGAATAAACAGACCACAGTGTGGGATACCGAGCAGCATGTTTTAAAATATTACAAGGCGTTAAAATCGTTTGGCGCTCCGGTCGATTTTATTCGCGACACCATGGATTTCGCTAAATATCCGGTAATTGTGGTTCCTGCCTACCAGCAGATGAGCAGGGAACTGATCGAAAAGTTGCTTCACTATGTCGAAGCAGGCGGCAACCTGGTGATGTCGTGCCGCACCGGACATCAGAATGAACTGGGACATCTTTGGGAAGCAAGCCACGCTGAACCTATTTACCAATTGATTGGCGGCGAAATTGAAAGCTATGACCTGCTGCGTTCCTATGATCCCGACACGGTAATCATGGACGGAGAGCAGTATTCCTGGACCAGTTGGGGCGATTTGCTGAATCCTGCTGAAGGCACTGAAAGCTGGGCAACGTACACCGGCGACTTTTATGCCGGCAAAACAGCCGTGAGCTTTCACCGGCTTAATAAAGGAAGCGTGTGTTATGTGGGAGCTGATTCTGATCAGGGTGATTTGGAACTGGCTGTCCTCAATAAAGTGTATAGTCGCCTGAATATCCATGTGGAAAATTATCCGCCGGGAGTTATTGTAGAATACCGCGATGGCTTTGGTATTGCCATGAATTATGCAGACCAGGACTACACAATGGAACTTCCTGCGAATGCTGAAATTTTGATTGGCAATCCGGTCATTCCAACGGCAGGGGTGCTGGTGTGGAAAATACGTTAGATTATTATACAGAAGATGGGATTCACATGGCAGGTGCTACTCAGGAGATTATCGCTTTGAAAATAATTGAGAAATTGTCGAATAAGGTCACGGACCTATTTGATATTTTCGGTTTCGCTTTTATCACAGATTGTTAAAGACTCGAAACATGACACTAAATTATTCGCACTACTTATTTAGTAAAAGTTGAGATTTGGCTGAGCGGTTAGGCTGGATTTCTTTCATTGGCAAGCTTTGGGCAACGTATTGGTAGGTGAGGCCATTGGGCTGGTTGATCGCTTGGTTTTCAAAGCCTTTCTTTCGTTACTCCATAAGCTGGAAGCGAATTTCTTCTTCTATTTTGTTTGCAGAGGCTGGTCTAGACTGCGAAATTCCAGAAAAAAACTGTTTTTTACTTACAAATTAGTTTTGTCTTTGCATATTAATTTCTACATTTGCTCCACTAATAACAGAAAAAATGAAATTGCAGGCTATCATACTCAACGTCCTTATTCTTCTAGTCGTGGTCATTTCGCAGGCGAAGTGAGGATGTCGTACGTTGGTATAACCGATAGCCATTCTCATCAGGGGGAATGGCTTTTTTCATTTATAGAACATTCATTTATGAGACATTTTGCAACAATTCATCTGGTCCTTCTAGTCGTCATTCTAGTGTTTCACTAAGAAAGGCCTGGGATTGTTGAACAAATAAAATTCGAAAGCCTTTCTCTGTAGAGAAGGGCTTTTTTTAAGAAACAAAAATCAAGTTGAAATGCAGAAAAAATTACGGTCAGCTACAACCACCGAAGGACGCAAGATGGCGGGAGCGCGCAGTCTTTGGCGAGCAAATGGGGTGAAGGAAGAGCAATTTGGAAAGCCCATGATTGCCATTGTCAACTCGTTCACCCAGTTTGTTCCGGGGCATGTTCATTTGCATCATATTGGTCAGGAAATCAAGGCCCTGATTGAAGAACGCGGCTGCTTTGCGGCTGAGTTTAATACCATTGCCATTGATGATGGCATTGCTATGGGACACGATGGGATGTTGTATTCCCTGCCTTCGCGCGACGTGATTGCCGACAGTGTAGAATACATGTGCAACGGGCACAAAGCCGATGCGATGATCTGTATTTCGAACTGTGATAAAATTACACCGGGGATGATGATGGCTGCTATGCGTTTGAACATTCCTGCCATTTTTGTTTCGGGCGGACCGATGGAAGCCGGAAAGATTGACGAGAAATCGTACGATTTGGTCGATGCGATGGTGATGGCAGCTGATGATTCGGTGTCGGACGAAACCATTATGCGGGTGGAGCAGGAAGCTTGCCCAACCTGCGGTTCCTGCTCGGGCATGTTTACGGCCAACTCGATGAACTGTTTGGCTGAGGCGCTCGGACTGGCCTTGCCCGGAAACGGAACCATCGTGGCTACCCATGCCAACCGCAACAAACTATTTGCGGAGGCTGCCAACCGCATTATCGATATCACTTACGACCACTACCAAAATGGCAACGAAAAGGTAACACCTCGTGGTATCGCTACCAAAGCGGTGTTTGAGAACTCGATGAAGCTTGACATCGCCATGGGGGGCTCAACCAATACGGTACTGCACATTCTGGCCATTGCACAGGAAGCCGGCGTTGATTTTACCATGGAAGATATTGATAAGCTTTCGCGTAACACACCCAACCTGTGCAAGGTGGCGCCCAACTCTGATTACCACATCGAAGATGTAAACCGGGCTGGCGGAATCCTCGGTATTCTGGCCGAGATGGACCGGGCTGGTTTGTTGAACACGTCGGTTTCGCGGGTTGATGGCTTGACGCTGGCCGAGGCCATTCAGAAATATGACGTGATGAATCCGAAGGTTTCCGAAGACGTAATCACCAAATACAAATCGGCTCCGGCCGGAGTCCGTAACAATGTCATGGGCTCGCAAGAAAGTTATTATAGAGCATTAGATACCGATCGGGAACAAGGATGCATCCGCGATTTGGAGCATGCCTACAGCAAAGATGGCGGTTTGGCCGTTTTGTTTGGAAACATTGCCCGCAACGGATGTATTATTAAAACAGCCGGTGTTGATCCATCAGTTTACACTTTTAAAGGAACTGCCAAGGTATTCCAGTCGCAGGATGATGCGGTGAATGGAATTCTTGGCGACTCTGTGCAGGCCGGCGATGTGGTGGTCATCCGCTACGAGGGCCCCAAAGGCGGACCAGGTATGCAGGAAATGTTGTACCCCACATCGTACATCAAATCCATGAAACTGGATAAAGCTTGCGCCTTGATTACCGATGGCCGCTTTTCGGGTGGCACTTCCGGCTTGTCTATCGGGCACGTTTCGCCTGAGGCCGCTGCCGGTGGCGAAATCGCGCTGATCGAGGATGGCGACCTCATCGAAATCAGTATTCCGGAGCGCAAGATTAACCTGCTGATTTCGGATGAAGAAATGACAAAAAGAAAAGCAGCAGAAGAAGCGAAAGGCAAGGATGCTTACACGCCGACCGGCAGAAACCGGGTGGTCAGCAAAGCGCTGAAAGCCTATGCCAGCCTTGTTTCTTCGGCTGATAAAGGAGCAATTCGATTAATAGATTAAAAACAAATAAACACTCATTCATATGGCAACAAAGCGAATTACTGGATCAAAGGCCGTTATCCTTTCACTTTTGGAAGAAGGCGTAGATACCATTTTTGGATATCCGGGCGGGGCAATTATGCCCATTTACGATGCCCTGTATGATTTTGACAAGCAAGTGACCCACATTCTGACCCGTCATGAACAAGGAGCGGTGCATGCAGCCGAAGGGTATGCCAAGGTAACCGGCAAGGCTGGCGTTTGTTTCGCCACCTCGGGGCCTGGCGCTACCAACCTGATTACCGGAATCGCCGACGCTATGATCGACTCCATTCCGTTGGTTTGCATTACCGGACAAGTAGCTTCGCCGCTGCTTGGAACCGATGCCTTTCAGGAATCGGATGTGGTTGGTATTTCCATGCCCATTACCAAATGGAATTACCAAATTACCAATGCCGATGAAATTCCGGATGCCATTGCCAAAGCATTTTATATTGCACAATCGGGCCGTCCGGGACCTGTGCTCCTCGATATTGCCAAAGATGCGCAGTTTCAGGAAATTGATTTCAGCTATAAGAAGTGTACAAAAATCCGTTCCTATATTCCGGAACAACCGGTTGATCCTTTTAAAGTAAAAGCGGCTGCCTGGCTGATTGATCAGGCGAAGAAGCCTTTGTTGCTTTTCGGACAGGGAGTCATCATTGCCCAGGCGGAAGCTGAGCTGAAAGCTTTTGTTGAAAAAACCGGTATTCCGGCGGCCTGGACCTTGCTTGGTCTGTCGGCCATGCCGAGCGATCACCCGCTGAATGTGGGGATGCTGGGCATGCATGGAAACTATGGTCCAAACATCAAAACCAACGAGGCGGATTTGATTATTGCTGTCGGCATGCGATTCGACGACCGGGTAACCGGGAAGGTGAGCGCGTATGCCAAAAATGCCAAGATTATTCATCTTGAGGTGGATCCGGCAGAGATTGATAAAATCGTTAAGACCGATGTCGCGATATTGGGTACAGCCAAAAAATCGCTGGCCATGCTTCTCGACAATGTGAAGGAAAACAAGCATGATGCGTGGATTCAGGAATTCAGGGACTGCGATAAAATTGAATTTGAAAAAGTGATTGACAAAGATATCCGTCCCGATAAAGTTGGTTTGACCATGGGGGAGGCTGTCCGCATCACTTCAGAAAAGACGAACAACAACGCCGTACTGGTAACCGACGTGGGCCAGCAGCAGATGGTGGCATCGCGTTACTTTAAGTTCTCCCAGTCAAAAAGCAATGTTACTTCCGGAGGATTAGGAACGATGGGCTACGCAATTCCTGCATCCCTGGGGGCTCAGCTGGGAGCCAAAGACCGCACGGTGTGCTGCTTTGTAGGCGATGGCGGTTTCCAAATGACTTTACAGGAACTGGGTACGATTGTACAAAACAAACTGCCGGTGAAAATTATTTTGCTGAATAATAACTTCCTTGGAATGGTTCGGCAGTGGCAACAGTTGTTCTTCGAAAAACGTTATTCATTCACCGAACTGCAGAATCCCGATTTCATCATGATTGCGAAAGGTTTTGGAATGGAAGGTCATAAAGTAACCAAACGCGAAGAGTTGTCTGATGGCATTCAAAAGATGCTTGATCACGATGGTCCTTATCTGCTGGAGGTTGTTGTTGAGAAAGAAGATAACGTTTTCCCCATGGTTCCGTCAGGAGCATCAGTGTCAGACATTCTTCTTGAAGCTTAATTTTTAAAAATTGAAACAATGAAACAAGAATTTATCATTACCATATATTCGGAAAACCACATTGGTTTGTTGAACCGGATCACGATCAATTTTACCAAGCGTAAAATGAATATTGAAAGTTTAACAGTTTCTGAATCGGCAATCAAAGGGATTTCGAAATTCACCATTGTTGTGAATGAAGAAGAAGACCGGGTGAAGAAAGTTGTTGGACAGCTGGAAAAAGTGGTGGAGGTGCTGAAAGCCTTTTACCACACCAACGACGAGATGGTTTTTCAGGAAATCGCACTTTATAAAGTTCAAACCGACACGCTGTACGACAGCGACCAGGTTGAACGCCTGGTTCGTAAGGCTGGCGCCCGCATTTTGGAAATAACCCGCGAGTACACCGTCATTGAGAAGACAGGGCACAAGGACGAAACGCAGGAGTTGTTTGACGCGCTGAACCAATTTGGCGTGCTGCAGTTTATCCGCTCCGGTCGTATCGCCATTACCCGCGACCCGATTGAGCGCTTGTCGGAATTCTTAATGGAACGTGACAACTTATTGAGCCAGGTGGATTAGTTTTGTAAAATCATTTAATAAAACATAAAAAGAAATGGCAAATTATTTTAACACACTTCCTTTGCGCCTGCAATTGGAGCAATTGGGAACCTGCGAGTTCATGGATCAAACTGAATTTGCAGACGGCGTAAAAAAGCTGGAAGGCAAAAAAGTGGTGATCGTTGGATGCGGTGCCCAGGGATTAAACCAAGGACTCAACATGCGCGACTCCGGACTGGATGTGTCGTACACCTTGCGTGAGGCGGCGATCAAGGAAAAGCGCCAGTCGTACAAAAATGCGGCGGATAACAATTTCAAAGTAGGAACTTACGAAGAAATGTTACCAACCGCCGACCTGGTGATCAACCTGACTCCGGACAAGCAGCACTCCAGCGTCATTGAAAAGGTGATGCCCCTGATGAAAAAAGGAGCAATCCTTTCGTATTCGCACGGGTTCAACATTGTTGAAGAGGGCATGCAAATCCGCAAAGATATTACCGTGATTATGGTCGCGCCGAAATCTCCGGGCTCGGAAGTGCGCGAAGAATACAAACGCGGTTTTGGGGTGCCAACACTGATTGCTGTTCACCCGGAAAACGATCCGAATGGCGATGGTTTTGAAATTGCCAAAGCGTACGCGGCAGCTACCGGCGGGCACAAAGCCGGCGTGTTGCGGTCGTCGTTTGTGGCCGAAGTAAAATCGGATTTGATGGGTGAACAAACCATTTTGTGTGGCTTGTTGCAAACCGGTTCCATCTTGTCGTTCAATAAAATGATTGAAAAAGGCATTGAGGCGGGTTACGCTTCCAAGCTGATTCAGTATGGTTGGGAAGTGATTACCGAAGCGCTCAAACATGGCGGAATTACCAATATGATGGATCGTTTGTCGAATCCGGCAAAAATAAAAGCCTTTGAATTGGCTGAAGAACTGAAAGATATTATGCGCCCCTTGTTCCAAAAACACATGGACGACATCATGTCGGGCGAATTCTCCAAAACGATGATGGAAGACTGGGCCAACGATGATGAAAATTTGCTGACCTGGCGCGCCGAAACCGGAGAAACAGCCTTCGAAAAAACACCGGCTACGGATGAAGAAATCAGCGAGCAGGAATACTTCGACAATGGCGTATTGCTGGTAGCCTTTGTCAAATCGGGTGTTGAGCTGGCGTTTGAAACCATGACCGAAGCCGGAATCAAAGAGGAATCGGCTTATTATGAGTCGTTGCACGAAACTCCGCTGATTGCCAACACCATTGCCCGTAAGAAACTGTTCGAAATGAACCGGGTAATTTCGGATACTGCTGAATATGGCTGCTACCTGTTCGATCATGCCTGCAAGCCGTTGTTGGGTGATTTCATGAAGAAAATTGAAACCGATGTGATTGGCGAAACCTACGGCGAAGGTTCAGATAATCATGTCGATAATAAGCGCTTGATTGATGTGAATGCGCAAATTCGCTACCACGATGTGGAAATCATTGGCGAAGAGCTGCGCGCGGCCATGGCTGCCATGAAAGCGATTTACTAGTTGATTGGCTATTCTCCGGCAAACTAGCGAGTCGGGGAACACAAGATATAGAAAAGCTCCATCTGACGATGGAGCTTTTTTGTCAACGCTTGATTGATGAATTCAGTTTCTATTCCATGCCGTAACTGACAACCTATAACTTCTAAGCTCCGTGCCAAGCAATAACCCCTCCGTGCCAAGCAATAAGCGCTCCGTGCCAAGCAATAAGCGCTCCGCGCGAAGCAGAAAGCGCTCCGCGTAAAGCAATAAGCGCTCGGTGCGAAGCAATAAGCGCTCGGTGCAAAGCAGAAAGCGCTCGGTGCAAAGCAATAAGCGCTCGGTGCAAAGCAGAAGGTGCTCGGTGCAAAGCAATAACTGCTCGGTGCAAAGCAGAAATCAAATCTTTCCCAACAACCTTTGAACAACTAGCCTTTGAATCGGTTATTTTTTTGTATTTTCAACTTTGCTGAAAACAAAACTTCAAACGAAAAATAGATTCGATTATGATTTCATGGTTTATTGATCAAGGTCCTGTCAAACAGGCGTTACTAGCAACCTTATTTACCTGGGGCGTTACAGCCGTCGGGGCTTCTATGGTTTTCTTTTTTAAGCGTATCAACCGAAAAGTGATGGATGGTATGCTTGGCTTTGCCGCTGGTGTGATGATTGCCGCCAGCTTTTGGTCGCTTTTAAACCCAGCCATTGAGATGGCCCGCGAAACCAGCGACCAGCCCTGGGTGCCGGCCGTGATCGGTTTTTTGGGAGGAGGCGCTTTTTTGTGGCTGGCCGACCAGTTGCTGCCTCACCTTCACCTGGGCTTTCCGCGCGAAGAAGCAGAGGGAGTTCCAACCACCTGGCGGCGGAGTGTGTTGCTTGTTATGGCCATCACCTTACACAATATTCCTGAGGGCCTGGCAGTAGGCGTTGCCTTTGGCGCGGTGGCTGCCAGTGCTCCAATTGATGGTGCTTCGGGGGCAACCCTGGCGGGTGCAATCGCTTTGGCTATTGGTATTGGTATTCAGAATTTTCCGGAAGGGGCGGCTGTCTCGGTTCCGCTTCGGCGAGAAGGGTTTTCCCGCTGGAAAAGCTTTATGTATGGTCAGGCTTCCGGCATTGTGGAACCAATTGCTGGAGTGATCGGTGCTGCTGCTGTGTTGATGATGCAGCCCATATTGCCTTATGCGCTGTCGTTTGCTGCTGGTGCCATGATTTATGTTGTAGTTGAGGAACTCATTCCCGAATCGCAGTTGCAAAAGAATACGGATATTGCAACCATCGGTGCCATGCTGGGCTTCGCTCTCATGATGACTTTGGATGTCGCCTTAGGGTAAAGGGAAAATCCCCAATGACCAATAACCAATCTTTTAAACATGTCTTTTTTGAAGTGAGATTTGCGGTTAAAAGTGTAATATTATTATTCAAAAATTGAAACTATGAAGAGTATTATTGAAGGCACCTATAAGCTTCTATCGTTTGAGGCGGAAAAAGAAAATGGCGAAATCGTTTACCCGTTTGGTGAAGACGCCATTGGATACATTCATTATTCGGCATCTGGCCACTTTTCAGTTCAATATATGCCCAAACAACAGGGCGGGGATGAGCTGCAAAGGGTTTCGTATTTTGGAAGTTACGAATACAACCGCGAGAAGGATTACATCGTTCATCATGTGGAAGGCTCGTTGTTTCCGAATGAGGAAGGCTTGGATAAAATCCGCAACTCCCGGCTGCGGGGAAAAGGATTGCAGTTGACTTGTCCTCCGCAGCGATGGGGCAACGATGAAGTTCTGGTCGCCACCATTCGTTTTGAGAAACAGGAAGAATTACCACCCGTAACTGTTTTTTAGCCGGCGAAGTTGATTGTCTTCAACTGGGATCACACTTTTTAAGACGATTTGAAATGCTTTACTCCGTTTTTTTTCGAAAGGAAAAGTCAAGCAGTTTTTCAAATTGAAACAGCAGTACCAAGGCAATGCCAATTTGTATCACTAAGGTGATTTGTTTCAGTGAAATTCCATAAAGCTGAACGTTCAGGTTGGCCGTCATGTTGGTGATAGCCAAGCCCAGAAAAAGACCGATAAAGAAGAAAATCCAGGCGAAGCGGATGTTATTGAGTACCGATTCGTGCTGGCGTTTTTCCTGGTAGATCTTATCCATCATGCGCTCTTCAAAATCCTGAAAAGGCATTTTGGTGAGCGAATGCTTCATCAAATCTTTGATCAGTTTTTCTTCTTGATGCATCTTATTCATTTCAAAACGTTTTTAGCTCCTTTAACATCAGTTGATTCACTACCGCCAGCATATTTTTGCGCCCCCGGTGTAAAATAACCCGCACATTAGCTTCCGACCAACCGGTTTCATTGGCAATGGTTTTGCTCGGTTGCTCTTCCAAATAAAATAAGCGTAGCACCAAACTTTCCTTTGGCGGAATCAGTTTTAACGCTTCCTGCACCACCAAGGTTTGTTCTTCCGGTGTCAGGCCGTTCAGATTGCCTTCAACGGAATCAAGCTCTGTTTCCTGAAGCTCATCTTGGTATATGTGCTGCTTTTTTTCTTCTCGCATCCGCTGGAATGCTTCGTTGATGACAATCCGGTAAAACCAGGTTTTAAAGCTCGAATGCCCTTTAAAGGTTTTCAGTTTTTGAAAGACCTTAATAAACGATTCCTGCACAACCTCTTCGGCCCAAAATTCATCCTTAACGACAGAAATAGCCACCGAAAAGGCCAGGTCTTTATAATTGCTTATAAAATACCTGAAGCCTTCGGTGTCGCCGTTTAATACTTTTTGGATGTAAAGGTCGTCCATTGAAATTAGTTGCTTTTCGGCTTGTCAAGATAATGGGCAATCACCATTGATATGCCGCCGAAAAGAATGATTGAAGCCGCAATTGACAATCCCTCTGTCCGATGGATCATTTGCTCCCATGCCGGGTTGAGCATGATTAAAGCCGCTACGCTAAGCCCTACGCCCACGCCTGTCACCATCATACCCAATTTTAGCCAGGGAAAGCGAAAGTGGAATTCGCGTTTGGCATAAATCTCCGACACATCTTTGTCGCGTTCAATGAGTGCCATTCGTTCTTTATTCCTGGCTTGCAGAAAATAGTACCATCCCAAAAAGATACTGGCAAAAAATCCAAGCCAAATCAATGCTAACATCAAATCTTCCATTGTTTTATTTTTTAAGTTTCGCCTCTTTGATGCAAGCTAATAAGAAATGTTACAGAAAAGGATTGGTTTTATGGTGAATTCTTGTTTTATTCCGGGCGCGATTCCAAGTCGCACCCGGAATTTAAAATGTCAATGTTAGGAATTGTAAACAGCTGTCAAGCACTTTATCCAGGAAAATAAGGAAAGCGGATTTAATCCTCTGAGATTAAGACTGCAAAATCTTTTTATTAAGAATCGTAAAATAAAAAGCCATTCCGTTTTCATTTTAGAATTAAATTGTGATATTTGCAGGAAATCATTGCAGAAATGACACAAATTTATTCCATTTCCATTCTCGGTATTCTACTCGGTATTCTAATTTGGATGCGGTAATGAGAATGGTATGGAGTAACTAATTTATAAAAAACAGACATAAAGCCATTCTCAAACGAGAGTGGCTTTTTTCTTTGATAGAAACAGTAAAAACAGATAATCAATAAATCATTTCATCATGAGCGACAGATTGTACATTTTCGACACCACTTTGCGAGACGGGGAGCAAGTTCCCGGGTGTCAGTTAAACACGGTTGAGAAGATTGAAGTGGCCAGAGCATTGGAGGAATTGGGCGTCGATGTGATCGAAGCCGGTTTTCCCGTATCAAGTCCGGGTGACTTCAAATCAGTAGTCGAAATTTCAAAAGCGGTGACCTGGCCAACCATTTGTGCCCTTACCCGCGCAGTAGAAAAAGATATTGATGTAGCCGCCGAAGCCCTAAAATATGCAAAAAAGGGTCGGATTCATACTGGGATTGGCACATCGCCCTATCACATCTATAATAAACTCAACTCGACGCCTGAGAAAATTCTTGAACGTGCTGTTGCTGCTGTAAAATATGCGAAGAAGTATGTTGAGGATGTGGAATTCTATGCCGAAGATGCCGGTCGCTCCGATAATGAATACCTGGCGCGGGTGGTTGAGGCCGTGATTAAAGCCGGCGCTACGGTGGTGAATATTCCGGATACAACCGGCTATACTTTGCCTTATGAGTTTGGCGAAAAGATTAAGTACTTGATGGATAATGTTCGCGGAATTGAAAAGGCAATCATTGCAACGCACTGCCACAACGACCTGGGAATGGCAACAGCAAACACCATTGCCGGAATTATGAATGGAGCACGCCAGGCCGAAGTAACCATCAATGGGATTGGTGAACGGGCCGGAAACACTTCGCTTGAAGAAGTGGTGATGACCTTGAAAAGCCGCTACCAAGTGTTGAATATCGATACCAACATCAACACCAAAAACATTTATAAAACAAGCCGACTGGTTTCGAATTTGATGAACATGCCGGTGCAACCCAACAAAGCGATTGTGGGGCGAAATGCCTTTGCGCATTCTTCGGGCATTCACCAGGATGGTGTGCTGAAAAATAGGGAGAATTACGAAATCATCGATCCGACCGATGTTGGCATCAATGAATCATCCATTGTGTTGACCGCGCGCAGCGGACGTGCAGCCCTGAAACACCGTTTGGAGATTATGGGCTTCGAACTGAACAAGGAGCAGTTGGAGGAGGTTTATGAAAAATTTCTGGAGCTGGCTGACAAGAAGAAGGACATTCGCGATGACGATGTGGCTTTGCTGGTTGGTGATGCCGAACAGAAAGAACGTCGCATAAAGCTGGACTTCCTGCAGGTGGTCAGCGGAAAATCGCTGCAGCCGATGGCTTCAGTTCGAATTGATGTGGCGGGGGAGAAATTTGACGCGACAGCTTCGGGTAACGGTCCGGTGGATGCGGCGATCAACGCTGTTAAACAAATCATTCGCCGACAGGTTACTTTAGAGGAGTTCCTGATTCAGGCCATTACCAAAGGAAGTGATGATGTTGGCAAGGTACACATGGAACTGGATTTTGAAGGTGTGAAATACTTTGGATTTGGAGCGCATACCGACATTATTACCGCTTCGGTGGAAGCATTCCTGGATGCGGTGAACAAAATCGCGGTTGGCTCCCCCAACCCCTCCTAAGGAGGGGAGAAAGAGAGAGCGGACCATTGGCTAAATGGATTTTCTTTAACTTTTCAAGAATACGTTGTAATATAATATAAATGGAAGCAAAAACATTATTCGACAAAATTTGGGATGCGCACGTGGTGAAGAAAGTGGAAGCAGGCCCAAGTGTATTGTATATCGATCGTCATTTCATTCACGAAGTGACCAGCCCAGTTGCCTTTTTAGGATTGAAGAACCGCGGGCTTAAAGTTTTTCGTCCGGATCAAACAACGGCCACACCTGACCACAATGTACCAACAATTGATCAGGAGTTAAGCATTAAGGATGAACTTTCGCGCCACCAGGTGGAGATGCTGAAAAGCAATTGCGAAGAGCATGACATTATCTACCATGGTTTAGGTAGCGAAGGGCATGGCGTGGTTCACATCATTGGGCCTGAAATGGGCTTGACTCAGCCGGGCATGACCATTGTTTGTGGCGACAGTCATACGTCTACGCACGGGGCTTTCGGTGCTATTGCCTTTGGAATTGGAACCAGCGAAGTAGAGATGGTGCTGGCCAGCCAATGCATTATGCAGCCCAAGCCTAAAAAAATGCGCATCACCGTTGATGGAGAGTTGGGCAAAGGTGTTACTTCAAAAGACATTGCCCTGTACATCATCTCAAGAATTTCCACCAGTGGTGGCACCGGCCATTTTATTGAATACGCCGGATCAGCCATTACCCGCCTGAGCATGGAAGCCCGAATGACACTTTGTAATTTGAGTATTGAAAGTGGCGCCCGTGGCGGAATGATTGCCCCGGACGAAACAACCATCAGCTACATCAAAGGTCGTCAGTTTGCTCCCAAAGGAGCGGATTGGGACAAAGCCGTTGAACACTGGAAATCTTTGAATTCGGATGCAGACGCTCAGTTTGATACCGAATACCATTTTGATGCAGCCGACATTGAGCCAATGATTACTTACGGTACGAATCCGGGTATGGGAATTGGCGTGACACGCAACATTCCACTGGGTGAAGAGTTGCTGGGAACTGATAAAACAACTTTCCTGAAATCGCTGAAATACATGGATTATCATCCGGGTGAAGCTATGAAAGGCAAGAAAGTTGACTACGTTTTCCTTGGAAGCTGTACCAACGGACGGATTGAAGATTTCCGCGCATTCGCACAGTTTGTGAAAGGCAAACAGAAAGCCGCCGATATTAATGTTTGGTTGGTGCCCGGCTCAAAAGCGGTAGAGAAGCAAATCATTGCTGAAGGATTGGACAAGATCTTTGAAGCAGCTGGAATGGCTCTTCGTCAGCCAGGATGCTCTGCGTGTTTGGCCATGAACGATGATAAAATTCCCGAAGGCAAATACGCGGTTTCTACTTCGAACCGGAACTTTGAAGGTCGTCAGGGACCAGGAGCCCGCACCATGCTGGCCAGCCCGCTGACTGCTGCAGCCGTGGCGGTAACCGGTGTGATCACCGATCCACGGGAGCTCATGTAAACAACGGAATAGGTATTGTTATTGAAAAACAGATAATTATAAATTCATTAACTCATTAATTTCTATGGCATACGATAAATTCAATACATTAACATCTCCGGCAGTGCCGATGCCTGTGGAGAATGTGGATACTGACCAGATTATTCCTGCCCGTTTTTTGAAGGCAATTGAGCGTAAGGGCTTTGGCGATAATTTGTTTCGCGACTGGCGTTACAACAAGGCCAACCAACCCATTGCCGATTTTCCTTTAAACGACAGCAAATACTCCGGGAAAATTCTTGTTGGCGGTAAAAACTTTGGTAGCGGATCAAGCCGCGAGCATGCGATCTGGGCAATTTATGATTATGGCTTCCGCGTGGTGGTGTCCAGCTTCTTTGCTGATATCTTTAAAGGAAATGCGCTGAATAATGGCCTATTACCGGTTGTGGTTTCTCCGGCGTTCCTTGAAAAGATTTTCAACGCCATCGAACATGATCCTTCAACGGAGTTTGAAGTTGATCTTGCAACTCAAAAATTCATCATGCTGGCTACCGGTGAGTCGGAAGAATTTGAAATTAATCCATACAAAAAGCACTGCTTGCAAAACGGGTTGGATGACATCGACTTTCTGGTGGATATGAAAGAAGAGATCGAGGCTTTTGAAAAATAAAAAAACAGATCATGATGGGAAAAGTGGTAGCGGTTCAAAACCAAGTGCTTAGTATTATGGATACAACACTGAGGGATGGAGAACAGACCTCGGGTGTTTCATTTACTGATACCGAGAAACTAAGTGTTGCAAAAGTCTTGCTGGAAAGTGTTAAGGTTGATCGCATAGAAATTGCATCGGCACGCGTTTCAGAGGGCGAATTTGAAGCTGCCCGTCGAATTATGTCCTGGGCTACCGAACATGGTCATCTCAACCGGGTAGAAATCCTTGGATTTGTGGATGGCAAAATTTCGTTGGACTGGATTAACCGGGCAGGCGGAAAGGTGATTAACCTGCTTTGTAAGGGATCGTATAAACACGTTACCCAGCAGCTTCGGAAAACTCCCGAGGAACACATCTCCGATATTCAAAAATCAATTGATTATGCGACAGAGCTGGGAATTGCAGTGAACGTCTACCTGGAAGACTGGTCGAATGGGATGCGGAATTCCAGGGATTACGTCCATTTTATGGTTTCCCAACTCAAGGAAATGAACATTCAGCGGATTATGCTGCCCGATACCTTGGGTATTTTGGATCCGGATGAAACCTATGAGTTCTGTAAGGAAATGATTGAAAGCTTCCCGGAAGTTGAATTTGATTTTCATGCGCATAATGACTATGATTTGGCGATTGCCAATGTCTTTCATGCCATCAAGGCGGGAATCCGTTGCGTACACACGACGGTTAATGGGCTGGGTGAACGGGCCGGCAATGCGCCACTTTCGAGTGTGATTGCCACCATCAAAGATCACCTGCACATGGAGACCAAGGTGAATGAAACCATGTTGAACAGGATTTCGAAGCTGGTTGAAAGTTTTTCAGGCATTCGTATTCCGACAAACAAACCCCTGATTGGTGAGTTTGTGTTTACGCAATGCAGCGGGATTCATGCCGATGGTGACAACAAAAACAATTTATACTTCAACGATCTGCTGCCGGAGCGTTTTGGTCGCGTTCGCAGTTATGCGCTGGGCAAAACTTCGGGTAAAGCCAATATTAAAGCCAACCTCGAAGAAATGGGTATTGAGCTCGATCCGGAGTCATTAAAGATGGTGACCAACCGGATTATTGATCTGGGAGATAAGAAGGAAACGGTGACGGCTGAAGACCTGCCCTACATTGTTGCTGATGTGTTACAGGAAAGCATGGAGCAAAAGATAAGCATCAACAATTACGCTTTGGCGCATGCGATGGGGCTTAAACCTTCGGCGACAGTGAGCATTGATATTTGTGGAAAAACCTACGAAGCGAGCGCCTCGGGTGACGGACAGTACGATGCGTTTATGAATGCACTGAAGAATATTTACCGGCGACTGAAAAAGCCTTTCCCAAAATTGCTTGACTACAGTGTCACGATTCCTCCGGGAGGAAAAACCGACGCGCTGGTCGAAAGTGTGATCATTTGGGAACTTGGGCGGGAGTTTAAAACCCGCGGGCTCGATCCTGACCAAACGGCGGCGGCCATAAAAGCCACGGTTCGGATGTTGAACTTGTTGGAACATAGGGTTGAAGCCCCCTCCAACTCTTTAGAAGCCTCCCCCGGCCCCTCCAAAGCGGGGGGGTAAGATATTTGAAATATTAGAATATTGTTTATTCATTATTGGATATTAAAGAAAGAATGATTCCACCACCTTTAAAATCAACTCCGGAAACCATTCGGAATAACTTCGACCAACAGGTTGACCGGTTTTCGAACCTCGAAACCGGCCAGACTACCGCCATTGATTCGCCATTGTGCATGGAACTGGTAGCCCGTTCAGCCGCTTTGCTCAATCCTGATGCCGCTCGTGTGATGGACTTGGGTTGTGGCGGCGGAAACTATGCCGTGAAAGTGACTTCATTTCTTCCCGACGTGGACTGCACCTTGATTGACCTGAGTGCCAACATGCTTGAAAAGGCTGTGGAGCGGATGCATGAAAATATTTCTGGAAAAGTAACTGACATCCAAGGCGATTACCGCGACATTGATTTCGGTGAGAACCTGTACGATGTGATTACCGCAGGAACCACGCTCCACCACCTGCGCGGCGACGAGGAATGGGAGTCGGTTTTCGGGAAAGTATATCGTTCATTAAAACCCGGCGGAACATTCTGGATAAACGATATTGTGATCGGTGAAACGGATGAGATTAACCGGATGATGTTGGACGGCTGGCTGAGTATTCTGCACAAACAGGTTTCCCCTGATGAAGTGGAACTGTACATGGAACGTTACAAGTCGGAAGACACGCCCCGAACCTTATCGTATCAACTCGATTTGATGAAACAGTGTGGGTTTCGCGAAACTATGGTTTTGCACAAACATTTTAATTTTGCAGCTTTTGGGGCGAGGAAATAATTCTTGCTGCAAAGTCTCAAAACATCAAAAAGAAACAAAACAACTTTGTGAAAAAAAGAGTCATCGTGCTTTTGTGGCAATAAAATGGAAAAATTATAAAATCAAAAATATGAAATTAAAACTCGCAATTCTCCCCGGAGACGGAATAGGACCTGAAATTATTGATCAGGCCATGAAAGCAGTAAAAGCTATTGCTTTGAAGTTTGATCACGAATTGGAATACAACTTTGGTTTGACGGGCGCTGTGGCTATTGATAAATTGGGTGAGCCATACCCGGATCAGACACACGAACTGTGCATGCAGTCTGATGCCGTACTGTTTGGTGCGATTGGCGATCCGAAGTACGATAACGACCCCAAAGCCAAGGTGCGCCCGGAACAGGGACTGTTGTTGATGCGCAAAAAATTGGGTTTATACGCCAACATTCGTCCGGTAGAGACTTTTGAGTCGTTGTTGCACAAGTCACCCTTGCGCCGGGAGTTAGTTGAAGGAGCTGACTTTGTCGCCATCCGCGAGTTAACCGGTGGTATTTATTTTGGCGAAAAAGGACGGAAAGACAATGGAAACACGGCGTTCGATACCTGCACGTATACCCGCGATGAAGTGGAACGCATTCTGAAACTGGCTTATGAGTTTGCAATGAAACGCAACAAAAAACTAACGGTGGTCGACAAAGCCAATGTACTGGAAAGCTCGCGTTTGTGGCGTGAAATTGCACAGGAAATGGCCCCCAACTATCCAGACGTAAAAACTGAATACATGTTTGTAGATAATGCCGCTATGCAAATCATTCAGTGGCCGAAAAACTTCGATGTGATGGTGACCGAAAATATGTTTGGTGATATTTTAACCGATGAAGCCAGTGTGATTACCGGATCGTTGGGACTTTTGCCATCAGCTTCAATTGGCATTCATACCTCGGTTTTTGAACCGATCCACGGTTCGTACCCGCAGGCCACCGGCAAAGACATTGCCAACCCCATTGCCACTATTTTGTCGGCAGCCATGATGTTTGAGTATGCTTTTAGCCTGATGGATGAGGGTAAGCTAATCCGCAAAGCCGTTGCTGCCTCGATGGACGCAAAAGTGGTTACTGAAGATATTGCCGAAGGAAAAGCATACAAAACGTCGGAAGTGGGCGACTGGATTGCTGACTATATTTCCAGAGCATAAACGTTGATTTATTATAGAAGCAGAAAAAGGCTTTCCAATTCGGAAGGCCTTTTTTGATGAATATATCATGAGCTTAATCCAGCCAGAAATCTTTTTTCAATCGTTCGGGCCAGAATGCTTTATTTTATTTGCTTCACTTTAACGGCGGTGGGGCCTTTCTGTCCCATTTCCACTTCGAAACTAACCAGGTTTCCTTCTTTGATGTCGTCCAGCACATTATTGATATGGACAAAAACACTTTCTTTCGTTTCCGAATCGCGGATAAATCCGTAGCCTTTTGAATCGTTGAAAAAAGTTACTGTTCCTTTGCGTATTGGATCAATGGCATCGTTGGGATCACTCTTCGGAACACTTACCTCAATGTCTTCAACGTTAACTACTGCTTTTTGAGATGGATCGGGTGGTGTGTCGGTGAAATTTCCATTTTCATCAACATACATAATCATATCGTCCAGACTGTTTGATTTTTCATTATCTTTTCTGGCCAATCGTTTCTTCTCTTTCTCTTTTCTCTTTTTTTCTTTCTTGTTTCGTACTTCTTTTTTATTAAATGTTTCTTGAGACCTACCCATAAATTCTGTTTATATTAATTATTAGTGAATACTCATACTATGTATTTACCAGCCTACGAAGGAATGGCAAAACAGGTTTCCGATATTGCTACCGGGCTTTACTTTTCACGCGTATAAATGAGGCGGGAATTGCTTTTTTCAATAAATAAGGATCAAAAAAAGAGAACTATACTGAACGACTGAAAGGAGTGGGTCTGGTCTTTTTAGCGCTATTTTTGAGCCCAAAATTTCGGCTAAGTTACAATTTTATTTGATGAAATAATAATTTGGAGCTTGTGGTTCCGGGCAAATTAACATCAGGGGAGGCAATTAACCGGATTTTCCGGATGAGACACGTGCCGTTTCACAATCAGTGACTTTCCGTATCATGTGTTTTTGATGAGTCTGATACCAGTTGATTAATGCCTTTTAGCTCTTTAGCAGTCAGGTAGCGCCACTTACCAACCGGAATATCCAAAGAAACGTTCAAAATTCTCATGCGTTTCAGCTTGGTGACCTCGTAGTCCAGGTACTCGCACATGCGGCGAATTTGCCGGTTAAGTCCTTGGGTTAAGATAATTCTGAATTCATGAGAACCGATCTGCTCCACTTTACATGGGCGGGTTACCGTCTTCAGAATGGGGATTCCACTGCCCATCTTTTGGATAAATTCTTTGGTGACGAGCTTATTCACCGTTACCAGGTATTCTTTTTCATGGTTGTTTCGGGCCCGTAGTATCTTATTGACAATGTCGCCATCATTGGTCAGGAAAATCAGTCCTTCGCTGGGTTTGTCGAGTCGCCCGATGGGGAAAATCCGCTTGGGATAGTTGATGTAGTCGATAATATTATTTTTTTCCACGCGGGTGTCGGTAGTACATACAATGCCCACTGGTTTATTAAAGGCCAGGTAAACTGGTTTGTCTTTGGGTTCTGAAATCAGTTGCCCATCTACCCGGATCTCATCCATCTGGCCGACTTTGGTGCCCATTTCGGGAACAGTGCCGTTGATGGTTATCCGGCCTGCTTCAATTAATTTATCGGCTGCCCGGCGCGAGCAATAGCCTACTTCACTTAAATACTTGTTAATACGTGTTGTTTGTGTCACCTTTTTGTGTGTTTTTTAATAGAACAAGCTTTCTTCGATTGGGTTTGTTTCAACCGATCAGCCCAACGAGGCAGTGCCCTTGTTTAGCGCCGAAAGATAAGAAAATAGTGGGGCCGTTTCGGGCTGGTCCTGGAAATTGGAAACTGCGACTATTCTTTCTGTAGCTCCTTCGCCAGTGGTTGGATTCTTGAGGCTTGAGGTTTTCTGGATTCTGACCGAAACACCGCATCCTTAGTCTCACCACAGATTTTCACAGATAAACACAGATTATTGATGGTCGCTATGCTCGCTTCGTTTGGCCCTTGTCAAATCCTGCTATTGAAACTTGCACAGGGTGAACCGCACCCCGTACCCCGAAACTCATTGACTATTTGACCATTTAACCATTAACCATTTGAGCAAGCATAGCTCATAACTCGATACTCTCAACTTGATTCTTGTAGCTTTCAGCTCATTTCTTATTTAGAATGAAAATAAATTACACAAAAAAACAAACTGAACAAAATCAAAAAAGATTCATGAATTAATCGTTTTAGGGCATAAAACCAGCTATAACTCAGACGAACGATCATTTTGCCTCCTTTTCAACATAATTTAATGAATTTAGAGGGGTAACCTTTTTGCAATTTTGGAATAAACAGGTAAAGTACCAAATGTAACTTAAAAAAGATACCGACCCAAAGGTCGGCATCAATCAAATTTATTTATTAACCGGGAGCTAGAACTCCCCAAAAACGTTCAAAACTATGAAAAACATTTTACTTTTGGCTGTATTCAGCCTGGTTTTTATGTGTGCCCATGCACAGATCAAAGTGAACAGTACTGGTTTTGTAGGGATCAACAACACCTCTCCCGTCTACCAATTGGATGTGAAAGGTAAAGTATTTCGCACTTCTTATTCCAGCTACCAGCCTTTTGTCCTCGATGTATACCATGCCGACCCCAGAATAACGAGTGGGTCACACATTGTGTTTTACAACACTGCCGGCACTAGTTTTATTGATATCCAGTGTAAAACGGTTCTCGAAAATTCTGATGCGACAGCCAAAGAGAACATTACTTCGTTTTCAACGAGCGCCATTGAGAAAATTAAGAAGCTGAATGGGGTGAACTATAACTGGAAAAACGATGGAAGCCGGAAACTACAGGCAGGCTTTCTGGCGCAGGAGGTTGAAGCAGTTATTCCGGAAGCGGTTTTTACTAACGACTCAACCCAGAATAAGTCATTAGCCTATTCCTCCCTTATCCCCTACCTGGTAGAGGCCATTAAAGAACAGCAGGCCGAGATTGAGGCATTGAAACAACAACTGGAAAAATAAAAACAGCACACCATGAAACAGCCAGTCATTTTATTATTGACCATGCTGTTGTCTGTTTTTATTTCGGTGGTTTGTTATGCGCAAACAACCGTCGAATTTGGTTACGACAACAGCGGAAACCGCATCACGCGGACAGTGATCAGCCTGAAAAGCGCCAGCATTCAGCCCGGTTCTTCGGATTCAGAGCAGGACGATAAGCTCCTGGAAGACCAGATCGGTTTGCAGGAAACCCGCATCTATCCCAACCCCACCAAAGGATTGCTCCGGATTGATTTCCCAAACCTGACCAGCCATGAAGCCACCATTCGCGTGTTCGATTCACACGGGAAGCTGATTGTTCAGCAACCGGCAGCCAGATCAGCCGAGGTCGACCTCTCCGTTTATCCCCCGGGATTTTATATCATGACCATCCATATTGGTCAAGATAAGAAAGAGTGGAAGATCATTAAGGAGTAAGGAGCCCCACTCCCAACCTCTCCCCGAGGGGGAGAGGAGTACGCAAGAGCTAACAGAAAATATTCATTAAATGAGCTGGAGCATCACGTTACACGGCCCAGTCCTCCCCCTTCCGGGGGAGTTAGAGGGGGCTTCAAATTTAAATCAATTGAAAAGAAAAATCACATGAAAAAATTATACCTGACGATAATACTGGGATGGTTGTGTGCATTTGCCAGCCTGTCCCAACCAGCCGACCTGGTGCTTAGCAGCGCCGAGTCGGGCACCAAACTACACCAGGCCACCAACAGCATCACCTTTGCCCCGGGGTATTCTTATACACCAAACGGAGGAACGATGACGGCGGAGATTGTTTCAGGTGGGGGCTCCGTAGGAGACACCCGGCTGAACCCCATCATTGCCGGACAGTTCAGTTCGGCTTTCCAGTATACCAATACGCAAAATACAACCGGTTTTACAAACCAGTATGTAGGCCGCTCGACCAACGATGTGTTTTACAAGTTCACCCTGACACAGGAAATGGAGGTAACCATGACCCATTGTGGATCAGCTTTGTCGGATACTTACATGCACCTGCTAAACGCCTCGGGAACGCTGATCGTAAGTAATGATGATTATAGTGGTGAGGGATCGTGCGATTCGCGATATCATTCATTTATTCAGAGACAGCTATCAGCAGGAACTTATTACGTGGTTTCGGAAGGTTATAGTGGGAATGGCTCAATACAGACCAGTATTTCGGGGGGCTCCATTGAACCTGAGGGCTCAATAGCCGGTAATATTGACTATTCCGCACCTATTAACCCGTCAAGCTACTCGATCAATACCAGCCTGGCAGTAGGGAAAACCCTGGGAAATCTGGCTGCAGGAGGTTCAGCAAGCTATAACCTTCCCCTGGATATCCCAAAAGGGACAAACGGATTGCAGCCCGGTATCCGCTTGAATTATACCAGCACCTTTTCAGACGGGCCGTTGGGAATTGGGTGGAATATGGGTGGGATCCCGGCCATCAGCCGGGTTGGTGAAACTATTTATCACGATGGCAAATCCGGCTCTGTTCGAGGTGACCTGACCGACAAATATGCGCTTGACGGCAAACGTTTGATCGTAGTCAATGGCACTTATGGAGCGGCAACAAGCGAATACCGCACCGAAATTGAAGAATTCTCCAAAGTAGTAGCCAGCGGCAGCACCGGTTATGGCCCGGCATCGTTTACCGTTTATACCAAGTCGGGCCTGGTTTATGAATTTGGCAACACAGCCGATTCAAAAGTGATAAAAAGCAATGGTGCCATATTAAGCTGGAAAGTAAACAAGATATCCGACCGGCACAACAACTATATCAGCTTTACCTACCTGATATCGGATGACGAGCGCCCCATCGGTACAATCGAATACACGGGCAACAGCGCCCTTTCCAAAATTCCCTTTGCACGTATCGTTTTCAACTATAAGTACCGTGCCGATATCAGCCGGTATGTATATGGCGGAAAAGAATTTACCCGCGATATATTGATTGACAACATTGAAGTGAGGAACAACGAGCAAACATTCAAGAAATACGCCCTAACGTATATGCGCGACACCCATGCGCAGTTATTGAAGGTGACCGAAACCAGCAGCCAGGATGCCGCGCTAAACCCCACTGTGTTTGCCTGGACCCAACAAACAGGACAGCTTACCCAGATAGATTACTACATTGGCGATACCACTGATGAATTGTTATATGTCGGCGACTTCAATGGAGATGGCCGTGAAGACCTTGTGACAGCCCCCAAAAAAACATCCTATACACCAAGCGACAAGTGGAAACTATACCTGTCCAATGCGAGCGGGGCAATGGTGTACACGGCACAGGGCGACCTGAATGCCTATTTTGAGACTTTTCTGGTTGCAGATTTTAATGGTGATGGCTTAACCGACCTGATGATGCAGGAGAAACATCCTGAGTTGCCGGGCTATCCTGATAAAAAGTACTTTTATTTTTATAAATCCCAAATAACGGGCTTTACAAGAGCCACATCCTACTATAATTGCTCAGATGTTAACCGGGTAAGCATTGTGGATTACAATGGTGACGGCATATTGGAATTTGCAAGGTTCAGTGAATCTTATAGTTGCCTTTTGTACTCTTTATCCGGGTCCATCATTTACAGGACTCTTGATATCCTAATTGACGAATATTACCTGATGGATAAAAACTCATATAGCCGGATACTGGATTTTAACGGCGACGGATGTTCCGATCTTTTGGTATTGTACGATAACGGGTATAAAATTTTTGAATTTAAAGGGCCAGGCAATGAACTGGTGGAGACTTATTCAGGGAATAACCTGAAAAAAGGCGACTTTTTATTGTTTGGCGATTATAACGGGGATGGTGCTATTGACATCATCAAAAGGGAAGGCCCTTATCCGTTGACCAGCGGCGACTTTTACATGCTGTCCTTAACCAGCTGGGGGTTCCGGTCAACTTGGCTGTCCGGTTTTAGCAGTTTTGATCTCAAAGAACAAAACAACAGGGTTTATGCCCATGATGTGAATGCAGACGGCAAAGATGATGTGATATTAGTTGGGCGGGGTACTAACACAGGAAACAGCTACAATAGGATCAATGTGGGCATCAGTTCGGGGGGAGACAGTTTTAATATCACTGAATATACCTCCACGACTGTGATGCAAAACGGATCTGATCGCTATTTTAATTTCAACGATTTTAACGGAGACGGACGTTATCAACTGTTTTATAAATATCACAGTACTACGAAATTGTTTTCATTTGCAAGCGGCACTCCCAGCCACCTGTTGAGCACAGTTATTGACGGGTTGGGCGCCAAAAGCACGATTAGCTACCTGCCCATGTCCAACAGTGCCGTTTATACACGTGGTACAGGCGCGGCTTATCCGGTCAGCGATTTCTCATCGCCTTTCCAGCTTGTTTCCCAGGTCAGCAGCGACAATGGCATTGGCGGAATGAGTTCGGTCAATTACCAATACGCCGGGGCCAAGGTGCATCGGCAGGGAAAAGGGTTTATGGGTTTTTCGAAGGTAACAGCTAGCAACAGCGCGACCGGCATCTCTAGCGAAAGCCATTACGATTTTGACGACACGTATTATTTCCCAAAACTCCGCTATGCTTATACCAAACATGGCAGCACCATATTATCGACCACCAATAACACCTGGAACGTGACCAGCTTGGGAGGCAAACGGATCTTTCCCTATATATCGCCGGCAGTACAGACTGATAACCTGACCGGTCTGAGTGTAAGCACCACTGCTTCGTACAACGCTTATGGAAATCCGACAAGCATAGCCAAAAATTACGGTGGCGGGCATACCCAAACCACCACTTATGCATACAACAACGAGCTGACCGGCAGTTGGCTGATCGGCCGTCCTTCCACCATCACGGAAACTTCTGTAAGGGATGGACAAACCAAGACCTTTACCACGACCCGGACTTATTTCAGCACAAACAATTCGCCTGATGTTGATAATTACAATACCGGAGATGCTGCCTGGTGGAAACTGGACCGGGCTTACGACAGCTTTGGAAATTTGTCAGAAACTAAAAAGGAGACCACCGGATTAAGTGCGCAAACCACCACGTACGGTTATGACCCCGACCACGGTGTCAATCTTTTGATGGTAACCGATCCTGCTGGACTTGAAACCGGGTACACCTACTATCCCACAATCGGTTCGGTGCATACCCAAACCGATCCTTTCGGGAATATGACCACGTACAGCTACAACACGGCTGACCAGTTGAGCAGCCTCGCTCCCACAGGAGGAATTACAGCCACCATGACCAGCAGCCTGAATGTTACCGGAGGGCCAACCCATGCCCGCTACTACATCCAGAAAAGCGGCAACGACGGTTCGCTTTCGAAAACATGGTACGACAAACTGGGGCGCGAACTCCGTACCGAAACCAAAAATTTCGGCGGTTCCATGGTCAAAGTGGACAAGCAGTACAACGCCAAAGGCCAGTTGTCTCAAGTATCGGAACCCACAACCGGCACGCCTTCCAACTGGAATATCATGGGCTATGACAACTATGGACGTATGACAACACAAGACCCGCATTTTGGGGCCACCACCAGTTTCTCTTACTCCGGCACCACCTCGACCCGGACGGTTAACGGCCGCAGCTATACTTCAACCGTGGATGCAGCCGGGCTGGCCACCCAGCGGACTGACCCGGGGGGAACAATTAGCTATGCTTACTGGCCCGATGGGACCTTAAAGTCGACTGTCGCCCCGGGAAGTATAACGACCGAAATGGCTTACGATAAAAATGGCAACCGGCTGACCATTGACGATCCAAGCGCAGGGATCATCACCAATACGTATTATGGTACCGGGCAACCGAAGTCGGTCAAAAATGCCGATAACGAAACAACCACTTATTATTATCAAACCAACGGGTTGCTGGATTATTATACCTCACCTGAAGGGACAACCAACTATTCGTATAACCCGGATAAACTGGTAAGCAGCATTGCTTCACCGGGCGGCGTGTCCCGGTCTTATACATATGATACTCGGGGGCGGGTAAGTACCATTACCGAATCTATTGGAGGTATCAGCAATTTAGTTACATTCAATTACGACAGCAAAGGCCGCCTGTACCGAAAATATTTTAACGGCACCACCGATTATGAGCAGTACGATTACAACTCAAATGGCTATCTTTACCGGATACAATTTAACGGTACCACCGTTTGGCAATTAACCGGTATGGATGAATACGGACATACAACGAACGCAAATATTGGCAGCACGGCGGCCACCTGGAGCTACGATAGCAACAACATGCTGTCGCAAACTGCGGCCACAGGGGTGCAGCGGTATGATTATTCGTTTAATGTGAACACCGGCAACCTGAACTCGCGGGGCAACTTTTTAAAAAGCAAAACCGAAAGTTTTGGCTACGATACCGATAACCTTGACCGCCTGATAACGGTGACAGGACCTGTGAACCAAACTGTCGGCTACACCACCAATAAAAACGGGAATATCCTGAGCAAAAGCGATGCCGGTACTTTTGCTTACAACCTCACACCTTACGCGGTGAGCGACATCAGCAACCACCAGAATATCTCTTCAACCCCTCAATTGATCAATTACTATTCGTTTGAAAAGGTGAAGGATATTACCGAAGGCACCAAAACGGCAGAATTTGTTTACAATGCCGACCACAAACGCATCCGCATGACTTTGAAAACAAGCGGTGCAACAACCAAAACCCGTTGGTACTTTGGCAGCAATTGCGAACGCGAACAAGTTGGAAGCACCGTGACTCAAACCATCTGGATTGGTGGCGATGCCTACACAGCCGTAGCGGTGGCCAAAAAAGTGGGCACCGGCAGCTGGACGGTGTACAACATTTTCCGCGACCATTTGGGTACCATTACCCATTTGAAAAACGGAAGCAACCCTGCTGATGAGTATAGCTTTGATGCATGGGGCAGGCGCCGTGACAAGGACACTTGGAGTTATACGCTGGACAGTGAACCCGCTTTATTTGCCGACCGTGGGTTTACTTCCCATGAATACCTTGATGATTTTAAACTGTATAACATGAACGGGCGGTTGTATGACCCGGTGGTAGGGAGGTTTTTAAACCCAGACCCATATGTTCAAGACCCTGGTTTTACCCAAAACTACAACCGTTACAGCTATTGTTTGAACAACCCGTTGAAATATACCGACCCAAGCGGTCAATGGCGTTCAGGGGGAATTGCCGAATATTTTGCGTCGGGGGCATTTATGCACTCAAACATGCATACAGACGGAGCAGGCGGATTTGATAGCGGCAACGGAGGAGGATCAGTATACGGCGGTCCCGGTTACGGGGATAACGGCCCCGGAGCGAGTGGTGTTTACTACGATTGGTACAGCGGTTACCACCGCTCTACTTCGGATGGCAGTTACGTTCCATGGCAGTACGCGTATAATGTTGCTTCACAGTATGCATATGAAGCGGTTTATCAGGGACAGGCTCTCAATATGGGGGACGGCAGTTACTTAAGCAACCCATTGGGAGGTATCGCTGTATATGCTGTGACTCCTGTTTTTACTTCTTTTGGAAATACTGCCAGTTCAGGGGGGGATTGGATTAATACCGCAATAGACCATACTGGAAAAACAGTTGGAGGAGCTAGTTTAGTCTATGGAGGATTTAAAACTGTCGCTAAAGAATACGTTAGACAAGTTGCTATTAATAATGAACTTGCGGGTATTAAAAATGCAAAGTTACCGAACACATATAATGCAGCTAAAGGATTAAGTAAAAAACTTGGTGTTGTTGGTGGTGTGATTGTTGTTGCTGATGTTGCTTATAATTCACAGGTTAATACTTCTGATTTAATAAGTGCAACTATGACAGGGATTGCATTCACAGGATGGGGAGCTCCAATTGCTGGTCTTTGGTTTGTTTCTGATTTTGGAACGGGCTTGATAACAGGAACTTCTTTATCTGATAGAATAGATTCCTCGGTAGGAGCACCTTTGCTAGATTGGGATTATTAGGGAAAACGAAAAAAAATAGAGTTATGCTTGATTGGATAATATATAGGACTTTTGATCATTTTAATAAAAAGGATGTTTCAATGGCGACATCAAATACCGTTAATTTTATGGTGCTATTTCAAGCATCATTGTTAGTGCCTTTGGTTTTAATACTTAATTTATTTACAAAACTTGACCCCCAAATATTAGGGGTAGATAATAGAATTAAGTATTATATAGGAGTTCCCTTAGCAATTATATTGATTATTTTAAATTCATATTGGATTAAAAGAAAATTAAAGGGCGAAAAATTAAATGATTTACGGAACAAATTTCAAAAGGAAAAATACAAAGTACCAATTTGGATTATATTTTCAATTCCCGTTTTGTTCGTTTTCGTATCTCCAATAATTTATGGTATAATTAATGGAACTTTAAGCTTTCCTTTTTTGGAAAAATAGTCATTTCAATTCCTGTTTTTTAATGTGTTCTCCACAGAGAAACTTAGCCCTACTACCCCCTCCTCAGCTTAGCGTTGACGAGGGATTAGCTGGCTGTCGTTTGTAATGACACAGAAATTACAATGGATTTGGTAGATTAAAAGAAGCTGTCCGGCAACTACCAGACGGCTTCTTTTTTAAATGGCAAATGGCACCAGTCCTGCAAATATTTTAACGGAACTACGGAGTATGAACAATACGATTATGATACCAGCAGTGGTTGTCTTTACCGGATCCAATTTACGGCGGGCGGAAGCACAACAACCGTTTGGCAACTCACAACTATGGACGAATATTCTCGCATAAGACAGGCAACAATTGGAAGCACTTCAGCTTCGTGGGCTTACGATGGCAACAACATGCTGTCGCAAATTGCAGCTACCGGGGTGCAGCGGTATGATTATTCGTTTAATGTGAACACTGGCAACCTGAACTCGCGGGGCAACTTTTTAAAAAGCAAAACCGAAAGTTTTGGTTACGACCCAAATAACCTGGACCGGCTGGCAACGGTTACGGGCCCGGTGAATCAATCCATTGGTTACACTACCAATAAAAACGGGAACATTTTGAACAAAAGCGATGCCGGAACCTATGTTTATGATGATACGCCCTATGCGGTAAGCGACATTACAAACGCGCTGAATATTTCAACAATCCCGCAAACCATCAACTATTATTCGTTTGAAAAGGTGAAGGATATTACCGAAGGCACCAAAACAGCGGAGTTTGTTTACAATGCCGAACAACAGCGCATCCGGATGACATTGAAAACAAGCGGGGCAACCACCAAAACCCGCTGGTACTTTGGCAGCAGTTGCGAACGCGAACAAGTTGGAAGCACCGTAACCCAAACCATCTGGATTGGTGGCGATGCCTACACAGCCGTAGCCGTTGCCAAAAAAGTGGGCACCGGCAATTGGACCGTGTACAACATTTTCCGCGACCATTTGGGTACCATTACCCATTTGAAAAACGGAAGCAACCCTGCTGATGAGTATAGCTTTGATGCGTGTTCAGTGAAACTTGCTTTTTGTTTCTCTTCGTTCACAAAAAGCTTAGTTGAACTAATCCCGAGGAGCGAAGCGGATCGGGAGGGCAGGCGCCGTGACAAGGACACTTGGAGTTATACGCTGGACAGTGAACCCGCTTTATTTGCCGACCGTGGGTTTACTTCCCATGAATACCTTGATGATTTTAAACTGTATAACATGAACGGGCGGTTGTATGACCCGGTGGTAGGGCGGTTTTTAAACCCAGACCCATATGTTCAAGACCCAGGTTTTACCCAAAACTACAACCGTTACAGCTATTGTTTGAACAACCCGTTGAAATATACCGACCCGAGCGGTCAATGGCGTTCAGGGGGAATTGCCGAATATTTTGCGTCGGGGGCATTTATGCACTCAAACATGCATACGGATGGACCAGGCGGTTTTGGTGGCAGTGGGTCTGGTGGATCAGTATACGGCGGTCCCGGTTACGGGGATAATGGCACTGGATTGAATGGTGTTTACTACGACTGGTATAGCGGCGCATACCGTTCTACTGGACAAGGGAACCATGAAGTTGGATGGGGGTACGCTTATAGTGTTGCTTCGCAATATGGTATTTCTTTGCCTTCAAATACTAACCTAGGCTCTATCCATTTAGGAAGCAACAACGGGATTAGCGGGGTATGGTTCCTTCAACACGCGTATGCAGGGTTCGGCAATTCCCTCGAATACAAGGAAAGCATGTGGAGATTTGCCACAGCCGCAAACGGTGGGGGTGGCCCAAACTGGCTTTATGGAACTGGCGTTGCTTTAAATATGTTAGGGCATGCTGCAACTGGAGGTGAGATGTTTTTAAATGGGAGTGTTTCATTTTTTAATTCAATGAATAACTATAGTGCTCCTGTTGGTTTAAATTATTCTAAAGAAATTAGTTTATTATCAAATTCTGCTAAAACTATTAGAATGATTGGGGGCGCAACCATTGTTGTTGGAGGACTTCTCGATTTTAGCTATGGTGTACCAAACTATTATAAGTATGGACCAAATGATTCACGCTCTGTTAGCCCAGGAAAAGCTGGCTTAAATTTAGGAATGGGGGCATATTCATTCTATTTAAATCCACTCGCCGGACCAATCTATTTTGGCGTTGATTTCTTTTATCCTGGTGGATGGACTGGCGCAATTAATGATCAAGACGGGTTAATTCAAAAAAATCAACGCATATTGGGTCCAAGATGGAATATGTATAAAGATATGGGAGGATATTGATAATGAAAAAAATACAAATCACATATGATTATATCTTTTATGTTATATATCGCTTCTGGGAAAAAGCTCCTTCTCGTTGGTGGAGTGATTGGAAAACCGTGATAACGATTTGCTTTTTTATAGGTTTCGCATTGTCTGCATCTATAAATATAACTATCTATTTATTAAATGTTGATTTAGTTCCAAGAACAAAGGTTTTACCAATAATTTTCAGTTTAGCTGTTTTTGGATTGAATTATTACTACTTCCTTTATAAAGACAAATGGAGAGAAAGAATATTAAGGTTTCAAACTCTGGGTAAGAAGGCAAACTGTGTTGGAAAGACTTTAATAGTAATTATGGCGGGAACTATTATTGGCAGTTTGATATTTTCATATTATCTACTAAGCATTGTTGATTGGCAAAACCTTCAATAAATTTAAATGAATTTAATACTACCGCTTATTTTAGGCATATATATCATGCTTTTTACAATAAGATATTTTGTTGTAAATGAGTTAAACTCAAAAAAGTTATTGCCCAATAAGCTTAAGGAAAATTCTATAGCTTTTATAAAAATGAAAGAGGTCCTGCATAAGGATAGGAGGGCTCAATCTTTGTATAAAAGGTATACCCCCCCTGCTCATCGGGATCTGTCGAAAGCTGGCAGCGGCTGGTCAGGATTCGCAATCCTGACCTAGTTAACACTGGATTTGCAATCCAAATAATTCATATCTTCACGCCTATGGGAATACGCAACAAGATATCGCCGGGATATACCTATTACTTAACATTAACAATGGTGGAGTGGGTTGATATCTTTACCCGTCCAGTTTACAAACACCTGGTTGTTGATTCCCTGAATTATTGTATTGCCAATAAAGGTTTAAGGGTGTACTGCTGGTGCCTGATGTCGAACTACTTGCACCTGATTGCCGGGGCTGTCGATGAAGAAAGCTTATCGGACATCCTGCGCGATTTCAAGAAGGCTACAAGCAAAGCGCTCGTTGATGCCATAAAAACAGGAACTGAAAGCAGGCGCGACTGGCTGCTGAACTTATTTTGGTATGCAGGAAAGAACAATAAGAAGATACGGCATTACAAAGTTTGGCAAGATGGGAATGATGCCAAGGAAATCCACATGACTGCGTTTCTGGAAGAAAAGATGGCTTACATCCATAATAACCCTGTGAAGGCGGAATTGGTGGCAAACCCCGAGGAATATTTGTACAGCTCCGCAAGGGATTATGCGGGTGAAAAAGGCTTGGTTAACATTGAATTCGTATGATAAAGGCAGTTGCATTAATGGGATTGCAAATCCCGGACTACAAGGTCAGGATTGCAAATCCTGACCAGCCACCTTGATCAACATCGGTGCATATCCGGAAGAGCAGGATAAACGCCCTTCTATTTAATATCTCAAAATATTATAGGAGCAATGGAGACATTTTAGAAACGCAATATTATATTGGTGCTGGATTTGATTTATCTTTATTTTTAGGTATCTCTTATGATTTTAAAATTGGTTTCAAACGTAACAATTATTAATTATGGTTTATTTATTTAGAAGATTTGTAGCCTATTATATTGACGGTTTTTTTGTACTTTTCGCTGCCTTGGCTGAATATATTGTTTACCTGAGCATTTTAGGTACCCCTCTGGCTGAGATAGAAAATCCTTCAATATGGATATTGTTTAAGTTTCAATTAATTGCGACAATAGGTTATTTTATAATATTTGAGTTTCTTTTTAATCGAACAATTGGAAAGATGATAATGAAGTTTCGAATTGATGGATTAAAAACCTCAAAAGGTATGGGAAAATTTATCCAAGTATTGGGTAGAACTTTAATGCGATTAATACCTTTAGACCCATTTTCTATTTTTTTCAATGAGGAAAAAATAATGTGGCATGACAGTGTATCAAAAACTAAAGTGGTTGATGCACGGACCCGTTAAAAACCCATTGACTAAATATTTAAAGCCTCGGTGTAAACCGGGGCTTTTTTACATTAAACAGCACTATACTTTTCAACCTGGTTAAACGAGAAATTAGCAATCTCTGCCTGTTGCTGGGCATGTTCAATGGTCATGCTCACAACATTGCCGTTTTTGTCTGTTTCAACCAGCACGTTTTCGTTTAGGTCTTTGGTGTCGGTAATTTCATTGTTGTTGAAATTAACCAGCAAAGTATCGGTATCTTTAAAGTATGTTATCTTCATAATGTTATTTTTTAAAATCCCTGTCAAAAAAAGCATTGTGAACCGTCTCGCCATCTTCCAGAACCACAATGCGTAAATATTTATCAACTTCTTTAATATAACCCCATTTCCGTTTACGGCCATCGGCCTGCGTTTGTTCTTGTTCCGGGAACTCGTAAACCTGCTCAATCCATTCCATTTTAATGCCTTTCCGGTCTGGCCTCTGCCGTGTATGGAGAAAATAGTTTGTAAACTTCATTTATAAAATATTATCGGGAGGCATAAGCCTGCCTTGTTTTAGCATCACGGATGTAGGTATCCATCAAATCAAAGAGCGTTTTCCTTTTATCTTCTTCGAGAAGTTCCAGTTCCTGGATCCTCTGTAGTGTTTTTTTGTCAAAATGGGCATTAACGCCTTCACCCACCAGATAATCAAGTGAAACCCCGAAAGCATCGGCTATTTTTTTTGCGGCCTCAATTGATGGCACAGCCTCGCCACGTTCGTACTTCCCAACCATCTCACGGGAAACCCCGCATTGTTTGGATAAATCGGTCTGCGACCAACCTTTATCCTTTCTTAAAGTAATTATGATGTTTCCTGTGTCCATTTTTATACATTAAAATGTCTAATAGTTCAATGATTTCACAAAAATACGGAATTAAAAGACATAAAAAAAGTATATATTACTTTGTTGGCTTGGAATTATAATATATTTTTATGTCTGATAGTTCTCAAGTGAATTTTTTAAACTTTTTTCGTCATGGTAACTCCTGCTCATCGGGATCTGTCGAAAGCTGGCAGCGGCTGGTCAGGATTTGCAATCCTGACCTAGTTAACACTGGATTTGCAATCCAAATAATTCATATCTTCACGCCTATGGGAATACGCAACAAGATATCGCCGGGATATACCTATTACTTAACACAATGGTGGAGTGGGTTGATATCTTTACCCGTCCAGTTTACAAACACCTGATTGTTGATTCCCTGAATTATTGTATTGCCAATAAAGGTTTAAGGGTGTACTGCTGGTGCCTGATGTCGAACCACTTGCACCTGATTGCCGGGGCTGTCGATGAAGAAAGCTTGTCAGATATTCTTCGCGATTTCAAGAAGTTTACAAGCAAAGCGTTCATTGATGCCATAAAAACAGGACCCGAAAGCCGAAGGGACTGGCTGCTGAACTTATTTTGGTATGCAGGAAAGAACAATAAGAAGATACGGCATTACAAAGTTTGGCAAGATGGGAATGATGCCAAGGAAATCCACATGACTGCGTTTCTGGAAGAAAAAATGGCATACATCCACAACAACCCTGTAAAAGCCGAAATTGTCGCAAACCCGGAAGAGTATTTGTACAGTACGGCAAGGGATTATGCGGGTGAAAAAGGCTTGGTTAACATTGAATTCGTATGATAAAGGCAGTTGCATTAATGGGATTGCAAATCCCGGACTACAAGGTCAGGATTGCAAATCCTGACCAGCCACCTTGATCAACATTGGTGCATATCCGGAAGAGCAGGGTTCAAGCACCTGATATATAGCAATATTTAACGGAGAATACTGCCAGAATTTTCGTTCGCAGCCTTGGAGATTTGCATAGCAGCTCCAAAGTTTTGCCTAGCAGCCTTTAAGATTTGCATAGCAACCTTGGAGATTTGCATAGCAGCCTTGTAGATTTCGTTCGCAGCCCGACCCTCACCAATAACCAATGACTAATGTCCAATGTCCAATCACCAATTTTATCTTTTTTCCCTTCGAAGCAAATTAAGTAGTGTGAATAATTTAGTGTCATGTTTCGAGTCTTTAACAATCTGTGATAGAAGCGAAACCGAAAATATCAAATAGGTCCGTGACCTTAAATTGCCTACGCTAAAATTAATTGATCCTTAAACAAACGAAATGAAACCTGAACTTTATACACAGGGTACATCATTTATGTGGACTGATGAACATATTTCAAAACAACTATTAGATGTTCACTTGAATGTTGACACTGACCTTGCAAGTAGAAAAAAGTCATACTATTTCAACATAAGGGCATCTCTAAAAACTAAATATTAATACAAACATCTGATTGTTAGTATTTTAAAAAGCATGATGTCGTTTAAATTGCTTAATTTAGCAGTATAAAAAAAGCAACCATGAAAAACGTCAATTCACTTGGTCTGTTCGACGACCACTTCCTGATGGAAAAGCTCACAAAACTGGGAGATCCGTTACAAAAATTGAGCAATTATATTGACTGGAACATATTCAAATCCCCGTTGAACAAGGCTTTCGCCGACGAAACAAAAGACCGGTCGAAAGGAGGCCGGCCTTGTTTCGACAAGTTGGTGCTTTTTAAAGCCCTGTTGATTCAGAGCCTCTATAATCTTTCGGACGACCAACTGGAATACCAGATAACAGACAGGGCAAGTTTCAAGCGTTTTCTGGGTCTAAAGAAGAGCGACAAAGTGCCAGACAGCAAAACATTCTGGCACTTTCGGGAACAGTTGATAGAGAAAGATGCAATCATGGACCTGTTCACCACCTTTAACGAAACGCTTGATGCTGCCGGTGTTTTTGCCAACGAGGGAAAAATGGTGGATGCCAGTTTCGTGGAAGCCCCCCGCCAGCGGAACACCCGCGAAGAAAACAAACACATAAAAGAAGCCGGTAGCGCGCCCGAAACATGGAAAGAGAAACCGCACAAGCTTTGCCAAAAAGATGTGGATGCCCGGTGGACAAAGAAAAACAACACTACTTTTTATGGCTACAAAAACCATGTAAAGTCAGATGTAAAGACCAAGCTGATAGAAAAATTCGAGGTCACAGACGCCAGTGTGCACGATTCCCAAACAATCGAAGCACTGCTGGAAGAAAAAGACCAGGGGCAGGAGCTGTATGCCGACAGTGCCTACACGGGCGAAGAACAGGAAAAAATCTACGAAAAGAAGAAAGTAATAAACAGGGTAAATGAAAAAGGGTACCGAAACAAACCCCTGACCGAAGAACAAAAAGTAAACAACAAAGAGAAATCGAAGATACGGGCAAGGGTGGAACATATTTTTGGCTTTGTAGAGAACAGCATGAACGGTTCATTTGTCCGCACAATAGGCATGGCCAGGGCAAAAGCAAAAATAGGGATGATGAACCTGGCCTATAATATCAGCCGTTGCACACAACTGAAAATAGCCGTGTGCATGGGATAACTATGCCCAACAACGAAAAAAAAGGTTGAAAAAGGAAACAGGAGCATGGAAATGAACAAAAAATAAAAAAATACAGCGCAGGTCCGGTTTTTTGGATGCCAGTTGAGCCTCCGGAAAGAAACGCGGAACTACCGAAATGTAGTTTTTAGAGGCGCCCATAACATTATTGACACAATTGAAAGTATTGAAACCTACCGATTTTGGACACATTTCTTTTCTAAAAACGATGTGCGTAAAATGCTTGAACCTCATAATTTTATTGATATACTTTTTAGAGAAGATATTTTGCCAAATGGAGATATTTGGAGTGGGGACAATGTGATTTTCACAATAACTTCAAAATAAATGAATTGTTAGATAGAAAGAAAAACGCCCCTGCTCTTTCGGATATGTACAAAGCTGGCGGTTGGCGGCTGTACTGGATATGCCATCCGGTCCTTGTTAACAGGGCAATCACCATGAGCAGGCCTGGCTTGACAACGGCTCTTCCAAATACTTTGAAGTCAAATTGCTATTCGACAATCGCACGTCCACATGCTTTGAAGTCAGATTGCTTATTTGACAATCACGGTTAGAAAATTTGGATATAGAAGTGTGCATACTTCAACAAGCGCTTACTTACTTTCTGCGAGCCATCCGACTTGGATCTTTAAGCAGGCATCAGGTTTTTTTGATGTCTGTTAAAAGATTCTTCGTTTAAATTCGGAACAACAAATAGCAGTTGCTGTTGCTACATTGAGTGATTCAGATCCCCTGTTTTCACGGGCAAATGAAGGGATGTGAATTTTATGCCGGATTTTACCTGCAAGGGCTGGCGAAATGCCATTGCCTTCGTTTCCCATCACCAGAATTCCGTGGGGCGAAAGATTCGAGGTGTAGATGTTTTCACCTTCCAGAAAGGTGCCATAAACTGGCAATTGGCTTTCATGGGCTTCGTTGGCTAATTTTTCCAGATCAAGGTAGTGAACCTGCACCCGGAAGATGGCGCCCATACTGGCCTGAATTACTTTGGGGTTGTAACAGTCAACGGAATTCGCTGAACAAAGCACTTGTTTAATCCCAAACCAGTCGGCAATCCGGATAATCGTTCCCAGGTTGCCAGGGTCTTGCACAAAGTCGAGTGCCAGCGAAAAGGTTCCGGCAAGATTTGCAGTCGTCAATTGGTAGGTAGGAATTTCAACAATAGCCATGGCTTGCTGGGGAGTTTTTAGCAGGCTGGCTTTCTTAAGTTCCTCCTGGCTGCACTCAGCCACTTCATCCGCAGCCGTTGCCGAAAGATTATTTTCTTCTAAAAATTCGGCTGTGCCAACAAGCAACTTCACCGAAAACCGGGATGTAACGGCTTCCATAACCAGTTTGTTTCCCTCAACCAAAAACGCGGCTTCCTGTTCGCGGTTTTTTTTACGGTTGAGTGATTGGATGAATTTTATTTTGTTCTTACTTAGCATGCTTATTGGCAAACAATTTGTAAAAATAAAAACCCTAATCGATTTGTTTGCGTCCGATAGTGTTTATTTTTGTTGAAATTCCTAGAGATGGTCGAAAAATGAGAAAAGTGAGCTTGTTTAAAATACTGATTGGTCTGTTTATAACAGTCAACTTCTTTTCTTGTACCTCGACTAAATTTGTTCCCCATGGGAAGTATCTGCTCAACGATACCGATATCCGGATTGACAATAAATCCATCAGCAAAGAACAGTTAAAAGCTCAGGTCAGGCAAAAGGAAAACCTGAAAATTCTGGGTTTCATTAAATTCCACCTGGGATTGTATAATTTGTCTTCCTCTAAAAAAGAAGAAGGTTGGTTTAAGCGAATTGGGGAGGCTCCAGTTATTTATGATGATTATTTGACCCAGCGTTCCAAGGAGCAACTCAAACTTTACTTGAAAAACAAAGGGTATTACGATGCGTCTGTTTCAGAACAAATTATCACCAAAGAAAAAAAACAAAAAGTGGATGTGGTTTACGCCATTGAACCCGGAGAGCCGTACCGGATCAGAAATTACAATTACCGGTTTGCGGATCCTGGTATTGAACCCCTGATTTTGGCTGATACGACAAACCACCTCATCGAATCGGGCGAAATTTTTGATGTGGATATTTTGAATGCTGAGCGCTCACGCATTGCCAAACGGTTGAAGGATTATGGCTATTATGATTTCTCGACGGAGCATATTTCATACGTGGCTGATAGTGCGTTGATGAATAAGCAGGTTGATTTAACGGTTAAGATAGCTGACGATGATTTGGATGATGAAACCGAGGAGGTGAAACCTCACCGGAAGTTCATTGTTCGTGCGTTTCATATTACACCTGATTTTGTGCCTTCACAGCTAAGCGGCAACCGGTCGGTTGCACAATTGGACACGTTGAAGAATTTTCCATATACTTTTTATTACAATGGAAAAATGAGGTATAAGCCCGAGTTGTTCTACAATATTAACCGAATGGAAGATAGTTTGTACTATTCGCAGATCAATGTAGAAAGGACTTACCGTTCGCTGGTTCAGTTGCGACAGTTCCGGGTGGTTAATCTGAATTTTGATGAAGTAGCTAATTTGGGTAATGATTCCATTGGGGTGCTGGATAGTAAATTTCAGTTGTCGACATTGCCGCGTCAAGGGTTCTCGGTTGACTTGGATGGTACCAACTCTTCGGGAAACCTGGGGGTGGCCGGAAACCTAAATTATCAGCACCGGAACGTCTTTCGGGGAGCCGAAATATTTAACCTAAATTTAAAAGGGGCTGTTGAGCGGCAACAAACTTTGACAGGGGGTGATAACCTGAACTTCAATACCCGTGAGTTTGGAGTTGAAGGAGCGTTGACCATTCCCAAATTTATGAGTCCGCTAAGCCGTAGATCCTTATTTAGTTATCAGGTGCCTCAAACTGATTTGACGCTTGGGTTTAACTACCAAAAACGCCCTGATTACACCCGAACCATCACTAATCTCACGTTCGGATACAATTGGAAAACATCTCCCATCCGGTCACATTTTCTCAATGTTGTCGATGTCAATTATGTCAATCTTTCTGAGTTTAATGACGATTTTTTAAATTCGATACGTGACCTCTACATTAAAAGCAGTTTTACCGATCACCTTATTTTTGCCATGAACTATACTCAGGTGAATAATACGCAAGACCTGAAGCGAAGGAATGATTACCGCTACTTTAAATGGTCGTTTGAATCAGCAGGAAATGTGCTGTCGGCTTACTCCAAAGTTTTTGACCGGCCAGAAACCAGCTTTACGGACACCATAACCGGGCAGGTGTCAGATTATCATGAAGTGTTGGGAACCCGTTACGCTCAATATTTGAAAGCCGATTTTGAATACCGGTATGGACACATGATTGATAAATTCAACTCCGTTGTTGCACGTACCTTTGTAGGAGTTGGATTGCCCTATGGCAATTTTGATGTGTTGCCATTCGAAAAGAAGTATTTTACAGGAGGAGCCAACGGGATCAGGGCTTGGCAGGTTCGCTCGCTGGGGCCCGGAATCTACGATGCTCCGGAAGGGGCTTATCCGAACCAATCGTCTGATATTAAGCTGGAAGCCAATTTGGAGTACCGCTACCGGTTCGTATGGCGAATTGAAGGTGCTTTCTTCCTGGATGCCGGCAACATTTGGGCGATCAACGAAAAAGACAATAGGCCTGGTGCTCAATTTAAGTTTGACCAGTTTTACAAGCAGATTGCCCTAGGCACTGGCATGGGGTTGCGCTTCGACTTTACTTACTTTATTTTCAGGCTCGACCTGGGGATGAAACTGCGTGATCCAGCGCTGGAATCAGGGAAGCGGTTTATCATCGGAAATTATCCGATTTCAGCCAAACATTTCAATCTATCATTTGCGATTGGTTATCCGTTTTAACCTGCATTTAATGTTTGCAATCCGTTTTTTTATTTTTTATTCGTAAATTTGCGCCCGATCAAGGATTTGAAATTCAATTTGAAATTATCCCGATTAATTTACTTTATAAATAAAAGCTATGAGCGAAAAACTTTTTGATAATATCAAGCCAGGTGTCGTAACCGGAGAAGATGTACAGTACATTTTTAAAGTTGCTAAAGAAAATCATTTTGCAATGCCAGCGGTTAATGTTACTACCTCAAGTACAGTTAATGCCGTAATGGAGGCCGCAAAAGTGGTTGATTCTCCTGTAATTATTCAGTTTTCGAATGGCGGGGCACAATATTTTGCAGGTAAAGGATTGAAAATGGACGGACAACTGGCCCCGATTGCTGGTGCTGTTGCCGGAGCAAAAACCATTCATCATCTGTCCGAACTTTATGGTGTTCGCGTAATTCTGCATACCGACCATGCCGCCAAAAAATTATTGCCTTGGATTGACGGTTTATTAGACGCTGGTGAAAAGCATTTTGCCGAAACTGGAAAACCATTGTTCTCTTCACACATGTTGGATCTTTCAGAAGAACCATTGCAAGAAAACATCGCGATCTGCAAAGAATACCTGGCTCGAATGAGTAAAATTGGTATGACCCTCGAAATTGAGTTAGGTGTAACCGGTGGCGAAGAAGATGGCGTTGATAATTCAGATGTTGACAATTCATTGCTTTACACACAACCGGAAGAAGTGGCTTATGCTTACGAAGAACTGAGCAAAATTAGCCCGAACTTTACTATTGCTGCTTCATTTGGTAATGTCCACGGTGTTTACAAGCCAGGTAATGTTAAGTTGACTCCAAAAATTCTGGATGCCTCTCAAAAATTCATCGCTGAGAAATACAAAACCGCTGACTCAAAACCGGTAGACTTTGTATTCCATGGTGGTTCAGGTTCTACACTTGAAGAAATTCGCGAAGCCATTTCTTATGGTGTTATCAAAATGAACATCGATACGGATACCCAATGGGCTTACTGGGAAGGTGTTCGTGCATTCGAAGCTAAAAACCACGATTACCTGCAAGGCCAAATTGGTAATCCTGATGGCGAAGACAAGCCAAATAAAAAATACTACGACCCACGCGTTTGGTTGCGTGCCGCTGAAGAAGCAGAGATTGCCCGCTTGAAAGTTGCGTTTGAAGATTTGAACTGCATCGGAAGAAATTAATTAGCAAATTATACAGATTATAATTTAAGGCCCTTCAATTTTGGAGGGCTTTTTTTTGGCGTTTTTGCTCCTATAATTGGCGTTTTGTTGAAAGAAATCAAAATATTTTGCATTTTTGCCGTCTTACAAGAAGAATTGAAAGCTAAATGCAGCAATTTGTGTTGATTTAAAAGTTAGAGTCTATGTCTGTAATACCAACTTCCCGTGATTCGTTTGGGAGCAAATTTGGCGTCATTGCTGCAACGGCAGGTTCTGCCATTGGGTTAGGAAACATTTGGCGGTTCCCCTATGTCGTGGGCGAAAATGGCGGTGGTGCCTTTCTTATCATGTACCTGGCTTTTGTTATCGCAATTGGCTTGCCCGTTATGTTGTCCGAGTTTGTTATCGGACGAAGTTCACAGCGCAATGCTTTTGGGGCTTTTAAAGTTCTGGCGCCCGGAAAACCCTGGTACCTGGTTGGCTTGATGGGAGTGGTCGCCGCTTTTATGATCTTGTCGTTTTATACTGCTGTGGCCGGGTGGACATTGGAGTACATTTACCAATCCTTTGCCAATGGCTTTTCTGGAAAGTCGTCGGAAGAACTCTCGCTCATGTTTACCGAATTCAGGAGCGACAGTTGGCGCCCGCTGCTCTGGTTTTTTGTCTTTATGGGTTTGACAGCTCTTGTTATTATTTCGGGAGTAAAAAATGGTATTGAAAAATACACGAAAATACTGATGCCTTTTTTGTTGGTGATCCTTATCGTTTTGTGTGTTCGATCGGTCACGCTGGAGGGCGCCGGTGGCGGATTGGCTTTTTTGTTTAAACCCGATTTTTCTAAGATTACAGCAAAAACGGCGCTGGAGGCCCTTGGGCAGGCTTTTTTCTCTCTGAGTATTGGAATGGGGACTTTGATTACTTATTCTTCTTACATCAATAAAAAGGAACCTTTGGGGGGTATCTCATTCTCGGTTGCTTTTGCTGATACCTTGATTGCGGTTATGGCAGGGATCGCGATATTTCCGGCTGTGTTTGCGTTTGGTATCGAGCCGGGTTCAGGCGAAGGTCTTGTGTACATCACTCTACCGAATATTTTTCAGCAAATGGTGGGAGGTTATATTTTCTCCTTATTGTTTTTCCTGCTTTTGGGTGTTGCCGCTTTAACCTCCACCATTTCGGTTCTGGAAGTGATTGTGGCTTATTTTGTCGAGGAGTTGAAACTCAGTCGTAAAAAAGCCACATGGCTGGCTACCGGCTCGGTTTCCGTTCTTGGAATTATGTGTACGTTGTCCTGGGGAGCAATGAAAGGCCTTGGGATCTTTGGTATGAATGTGTTTGCTTTGCTCGACTTCCTTGCGGCAAATGTATTTTTACCCTTGGGAGGATTGCTTATCGTTGTATTTGTTGGCTGGGTATTGGGTAAGCAAAAGGCCAAAGCTGAATTGTCGAATGAAGGACTTTTAAAAGTTGTTTATTTTCCAGCGTTTATGTTAGTCGTCAAGTTTATTGCACCCATTGCAATTGCCTTGGTTTTTCTTCATCAAATAGGTTTGATCAGTCTTTAGCCTGAACGGGGATGCCTTATCTTGTTTTCTTTTTTGAGTTGTTTTTTTCCGATTTAGTTTTATTCTCTGATTTTTTATTGTAATTTTTGAAATGATTTTGTTAACAACTCTGATTGTTTGTTCTCAAACCATCTTAAAAATAACTCAGCGATGAAACTTCGACAAATTATCTGCGATTACTTTACATTCACAAGAAATGAACGAATTGGTTTGATCATTTTGCTTTTATTGATTTTGTTGATTTTGATAGCCAATCAACTGGTTTTTTATTTTGAAAGACCAGGAAAAGCAGATCAGGAAAAGTTTCAGCAGTTGCTTGCCATGCTGGAGCAAAAACAAGAAAATGAACGAATCCAGCTTCGTGGAGAGCTTTTTTATTTCAATCCCAACACCATCGATAGCCTTGGGCTGGATAGTTTGCAGCTTCCATTCTATGTGAAGAAAAACCTGTTGGCTTACCGTTTCAAAGGTGGTCGGTTCTATACGGGTGCCGATTTTCGAAAAATCTATGGGATGAACGATTCAATTTTTGATGTCATCAGGCCATACCTACAGATTGAGGAACAGAAGCAAAGAGCGTACACACCCGAAATTAAGCGGAGGGAACCGGAAGAATCTGTTCAGCAACAAAAATCAGAAGTCGCTGTTAAAGCGACTATACAGCCAATTGAAATTAACACAGCCACAGCTGACGAACTGAAAGCATTGTATGGAATCGGGGACGTGTTTTCTTCCCGAATCGTGAAATATCGCCAACTTCTAGGTGGGTTTTCCAGCTTGGAGCAATTACATGAAGTTTACGGACTGAAACCGGAAACTATTGAAAACATTCTTCCGTATCTGATGTTGGATGTTGGGCAGGTAGAGCAAATCAATATAAATTTTGCAGAGCCCGACGAACTGGCCCGACACCCCTACATTTCATGGGATATGGCCAATGCAATTGTCGACTTCCGTTCTGCGAATGGATTTATAAACGACCTTCAAGCCATACGATTAAACAAGCTGATGAATGAAGCAGATTTTCAAAGAATTTCGCCCTACCTGAAGATCAAAAAATGATTATTGCTGCTTCTTTTAATATGATTTTGAAGGTTTGTGATTTTTAATTTCAATTTTCTCAAGATAAATTTGATTAATACCATAGAATTCATAAATTTGCGGCTCGAAATTTAAACAGTTTAAAAATAAAATTATATGATCGTTATTCCGGTTAAAGAAGGCGAAAATATCGAAAGAGCCCTTAAGAGATTTAAAAGAAAGTTTGAAAAAACTGGCGTAATTAAAGAGTTACGTGGAAGACAAGCCTTCACAAAGCCTTCGGTTGAAAGAAGAGCAGAGGTTAAAAAGGCTATCTATATTGAACAAATGCAGCGCGAAGAAGACTAAATTACTTTAGCCGATTCCTGACTGCATCATAAACACGTTTTTAATGGCCTACCGGGAATCATTTCTGAAATATTTGAAATTCGAGAAGAGGTGTTCTGAGAATACCATTGTCGCTTACAGGAAAGACCTCGATCAGTTTGAAGAGTTTGTTTTCAAAACGGTCGGGGATTTTAATGTTTTGACTGTAGATACGAAATTGATCCGTAATTGGGTGGTTGAATTAATGGGGCAAGGAATAGCCGCAAAATCGGTTACCCGTAAAATTACGGCACTTAAATCGTTTTTTAAGTATTTGCTTCGGCAGGAATTGATAAATGTAAGCCCGGTAGAAGGCGTGATTACACCCAAATTACCCAAAAGACTTCCAGTTTTTGTCGATGAAAACAGCTTGCATCACCTGTTGGATGATGGTTATTTTCAGTCCGACTTTGAAGGGATTCGGGATAAATTGATTTTAAGTTTATTCTATGGTACCGGAATTCGGCTTTCAGAATTGCTGAATTTGCAGCAAAAGCAAATTTATCTGAGCGAGCATCTGATTAAAGTTCTTGGAAAGAACAACAAAGAGCGGATTGTTCCTTATCCTCGCAGTTTGAATACTTTGTTTGAGGAATATGTCTTGATGCGAAATGCAACATTTGGAGATGATGCTTCTCACTTTTTTTTGACGTCAAAAGGTAAAAAGGTCTATGAAAAGTTGGTTTATCGTGTGGTGAAAAAGTATCTTGCACTGGTAACAACACTGGAGAAAAAGAGCCCTCACGTGCTGCGTCATAGTTTTGCAACGCACTTGTTAAATCGGGGGGCCGATTTAAATGCCGTTAAAGAGTTGTTGGGCCATAGTAATCTTGCTGCTACGCAAATCTATACCCATACAACTACGGATAAACTTCAAAGCATATATAAACAAGCTCATCCAAGAGCCTAAATTTTAGAGGAGGAAAAATTATGAACATTAATTTGAATGCAGTTCATTTTACACCAGATCAAAAATTGGTAGATTTTGCCAATAAAAAACTAAATAAACTGGATACCTTTTTTGAAGGTATAATATCCGTCGAATTAATCCTAAAAGTTTTAAAACCAGAGGCTGCAGAAAATAAGGTTGCAGAGATCAAACTTTCCATCCCTGCAAATGGATATTTGTTCGCCAAAAAAGAAGCTGATACCTTTGAAGAAGCTATTGATTTAGCCATTGATGCAATCCGTCGGCAGCTTGCAAAATTCAAGGAAAAACTGAAGGAAAAATAATTTCAAAAAAAGCTTTAATTCTTGTGAATTGATTAAAAATATTTATACATTTGCAAACCCTTTTTGGACAAGTCTCTGATTAGTTAGAGCTTACTACGTGAGAAACCTCAGTAAACATACGAACAGATCGTTTGCCGGGGTTTTGACTTGGAGAAAAGGAGAGTTAATGTTGCCGAATTAGCTCAGTTGGTCAGAGCACGTGATTTGTAATCTCGGGGTCCTCAGTTCGAATCTGAGATTCGGCTCAAATAAGAAAATCCAAGATGATAAAATATCAAATCCCAAATCATCGAAGATTGACGTTTGGATTTTATAAGGAGTTGTGTTATTTGAAATATTGATTTTGGGGAGATACCAAAGCGGCCAACTGGGGCAGACTGTAAATCTGCTGTCTTATGACTTCGTAGGTTCGAATCCTGCTCTCCCCACTACACAGTTGAAAGTTCCAAGTTTAAAGTTTCAGGTTGATCAACTCGAAACTGACAACTGGCAACTAAAATGCGGGAGTAGCTCAGTTGATAGAGCATTAGCCTTCCAAGCTAAGGGTCGCGAGTTTGAATCTCGTCTCCCGCTCATATTTTTAACAACGAAGATATTCGTTGCCGGGGTAGCTCAGGGGTAGAGCGCATCCTTGGTAAGGATGAGGTCACGAGTTCAATTCTCGTCCTCGGCTCAATGATAAATAAATATAAGATAATTAATAATTACGAGTTATGGCTAAAGCACATTTTAATAGGGATAAAGACCATGTGAACATTGGTACTATCGGCCACGTTGACCATGGTAAAACAACCCTAACAGCTGCTATTACTACTGTATTAGCAAAAAAAGGTTTCTGTGAAATTAAATCATTTGATTCAATTGACAGTGCACCAGAAGAAAAAGAGCGTGGTATTACTATTAATACTGCTCACGTTGAGTATGAAACTGCAACACGTCATTATGCACATGTTGACTGTCCGGGACACGCTGACTACGTTAAGAATATGGTAACTGGTGCTGCCCAGATGGACGGAGCTATTATTGTAGTGGCTGCGACAGATGGTCCGATGCCACAAACGCGTGAACACATCCTGTTGGCTCGTCAGGTAAACGTACCAAGACTGGTTGTTTTCATGAATAAAGTTGACATGGTTGAAGACCCGGAATTGTTGGAATTGGTCGAAATGGAAATTCGCGAATTACTTGATTTCTATGAATTCGACGGTGACAATGCTCCTGTAATTCAAGGTTCAGCCCTTGGTGCACTGAATGGTGAGCCAGAATGGGAAGAAAAAGTTCTTGAATTGATGGAAGCTTGTGACACTTGGATTCCGCTGCCTCCACGTGATATCGACAAACCATTCCTGATGCCGGTTGAAGATGTATTCTCAATCACAGGTCGTGGTACTGTCGCTACAGGTCGTATCGAAACTGGTGTTGTTCACACAGGAGATGAACTTCAGTTGATTGGTTTAGGTGCTGAAGGTCGCAAAACAGTTTGTACTGGTGTTGAAATGTTCCGTAAGATTCTGGATGACGGCCAGGCTGGTGACAACGTAGGTTTGTTGCTTCGTGGTGTTGACAAAAAAGAAATCAAGCGTGGACAAATCTTGGCTAAGCCAGGTTCAATCACTCCTCATACAAAATTCAAAGCTGAGGTTTATGTATTGAAAAAAGAAGAAGGTGGTCGTCACACACCATTCCACAACAAATACCGTCCTCAATTCTACTTGCGTACGCTTGACGTAACAGGTGAAATTACTTTGGAAGAAGGACGTGAAATGGTAATGCCAGGTGATAACGTAACCATTACTGTTAACTTGATTTACCCGGTAGCATTGAACACTGGTCTTCGTTTCGCTATCCGCGAGGGTGGACGTACAGTAGGTGCTGGTCAGGTAACTGAAATTCTTGAGTAATACAAGATAAAATAACCAATAGAAGTCCCGGATCTTTTAGGATCCGGGACTCTTTGCGGATGAAACTCAGATGGGAGTTTTTTATGCGTTAAATAAAAATAAGTTCGACTCTTGTCATCCGATCAACGCAAACTAAAAGAAAAGAATGAAACTTAAAATTTACATCGAAGAGGCTTATAATGAGCTTGTTCATAAAGTTTCTTGGCCAACTTGGAAAGAGTTGCAAAATAGTGCATTTGTCGTAATGGTTGCTTCCTTTATAATAGCACTTGTTGTATTCGTAATGGATATCTCGTTTGAGAACATTATGAACTTTGTGTACAGTTTATTTTATTAATACGATTGGAGATCGACATGAGCGAAATTGTAAAAAAATGGTATGTTCTTAGAACCGTCGGAGGGAAAGAAAAGAAGGTAAAGGAATATATCGAAAGCGAGATTGCTAATGCAGGGCTTCAAGAGTATGTTTCACAGGTTTTGATACCAACAGAAAAGGTATACCAAATCCGTAACGGGAAAAAAGTGAGCAAAGAGCGTAACTTCTTTCCTGGCTATCTATTGATAGAGGCTGCTCTGGTCGGTGAGATTCCCCACATGTTGAAAAATATTACCAACGTGATTGGATTCTTAGGTGACACCAAAGGAGGAGATCCTGTGCCAATGCGGCAATCGGAAGTTAACCGGATCCTTGGTCGGGTTGACGAAATGGCCGAAAACGCCGAGGAGATGAATATTCCTTATGTTATTGGAGAAACTGTGAAAGTTACTGACGGTCCTTTTAACGGATTCAACGGAATCATTGAAGAAATCAATGAAGAGAAGAAAAAGTTGAAAGTGATGGTCAAAATTTTTGGACGTAAAACACCCTTGGAACTTAGCTTTATGCAAGTTGAAAAGGAGTAGTTAAATTTTTATTGATTTTATTATGGCTAAAGAAGTTGCTGGATTAATTAAGTTACAAATTAAGGGGGGTGCAGCTAACCCTTCACCTCCGGTAGGACCAGCATTAGGTGCCAAAGGGGTTAATATTATGCAGTTCTGCAAACAGTTTAACGGGCGGACACAAGACCTTGCTGGAAAAGTGCTCCCTGTTATTATTACTGTTTACGCAGATAAATCGTTTGATTTTGTAATTAAACAACCCCCAGTAGCCATCCAATTGCTTGAAGCCGCTAAGTTGAAATCAGGATCAGCTGAACCACACGTAAAAAAAGTGGGTAAAGTAAGCTGGGATCAGGTAAAACAGATTGCAGAATCTAAAATGTCTGATTTAAACTGTTTCACAGTGGAATCTGCTATGAAAATGGTTGCTGGTACTGCCAGAAGCATGGGAATTAACGTAACAGGTAAATTCCCATCTAATAACTAATTAAAATTTTAAAGATGGGCAGAATTACAAAAAATAAGAAGCTTGCTCAGGAGAAACTCGAAAAGGATAAAGCCTATTCACTTAGTGAAGCCGCTGCTTTGGTAAAACAAATTACTTTTACCAAGTTTGATGCTTCTGTTGATGTGGATGTCCGCCTTGGAGTAGACCCTCGCAAAGCCAATCAGATGGTTAGAGGCGTTGTATCCTTACCCCATGGAACCGGAAAAGAAGTTCGAGTATTAGCTTTGGTAACTCCCGACAAAGAAGCGGAAGCCAAAGAAGCTGGTGCAGACTTTGTTGGTCTTGATGATTACATTGAGAAAATCAAAGGTGGATGGACTGATTTTGACGTGGTAATTACCATGCCTCCGGTGATGGGAAAGGTTGGCCCGCTAGGTCGGGTTTTAGGACCTCGTGGTTTAATGCCTAATCCAAAAAGCGGTACCGTGACTATGGATGTTGGTAAAGCAGTTGGTGAAGTTAAACAAGGTAAAATTGATTTTAAAGTTGATAAATTCGGGATTATTCATGCTTCGGTCGGAAAAGTTTCTTTTTCGGAGGAGAAGATTGTTGAAAATGCCCACGAGTTCATCAATACCATTATCAAGTTGAAACCTTCAGCCGCAAAAGGTACCTATGTGAAAAGCATCTACCTTTCAAGTACGATGAGTCCTGGAATTCAAGTTGAACCAAAGTCAGTTACTGACAAGTAAAAACTGTAAAGATGAAAAGATCAGAAAAAATTGAGATTATTGATAATCTGACTGAACAGATCAACTCTTACAATCATTTTTACCTGGCAGATATCGCTGACCTTAATGCAGAAGACTCTAGTAGTTTAAGGCGCCTGTGTTTTACCAAAGATGTAAAACTGGTTGTAGTTAAGAATACACTATTACGTAAAGCTTTGGAGAATTCTGAAAAGAATACCGAAGAGCTTTATGACTCTCTCAAAGGTAATACTTCGGTGATGTTCAGCGAAATCGGAAATGTACCCGCTAAGCTGATTAAAGAATTTTCTAAGAAACGTAAAAAACCCGTGTTAAAAGCGGCTTACGTGGAAGAATCAGTCTATGTTGGCGAAAACCAGTTAGAAGTATTATCAACACTCAAGTCGAAGGACGAATTACTGGGCGATTTGATTGGCCTGTTACAATCACCAATGAAAACTGTTATTGGTCAATTGCAATCAGGTGGAAACAAAATCCACGGTATCCTTCAGACACTTTCAGAAAAAGAATAAATTTAGTTACAATTTTATAGCATAAAAATTAGAGGAAATGGCAGATTTAAAAGCACTTGCAGAAGAGTTAGTAAACTTGACTGTGAAAGACGTCAATGAATTAGCTGACATTTTAAAAACTGAATACGGTATTGAACCTGCTGCTGCAGCTGTAGCTGTTGCAGGCCCCGCAGCCGGAGCTGGCGAAGAAGAAGTCGCTGCTGTTCAAACAGAATTCGATGTGATCTTGAAAGCAGCTGGTGGTTCAAAGTTAGCAGTTGTTAAGTTAGTAAAAGAATTGACAGGTTTAGGTCTTAAAGAAGCAAAAGAAGTTGTTGATAGCGCACCTAAAGCAATCAAAGAAAAAGTTTCGAAAGACGAAGCAGAAGCACTAAAAAGTCAGTTAGAAGAAGCTGGAGCTGAAGTTGAACTTAAATAAGAGACTTAAGACCTTATCATTAGGTCGACATTGGTTTAGAACCTCACTTTCGTGGGGTTCTAAGCCTTTTTGTATATTTATGTATTAAGTTCACTTAATTTTGTTGATACATGTCGTTAAATACTGAAAATCAGAGAATTAATTTCTCAACTACAAAAACAAAATTTGACTATCCTGATTTCCTGGAAGTTCAAGTTAAATCATTTATCGATTTTTTTCAGTTAGTAACCACTCCTGAAAATAGAAAAAGCGAAGGCTTGTATAAAGTCTTCGAAGAGAACTTCCCCATTACGGATACTCGAAATAACTTCGTTTTAGAATTTCTTGACTACCAGGTTGACCCGCCCAGGTATGCTATCGAAGAATGTATCGAACGAGGCTTGACCTTCAGCGTTCCGCTTAAGGCAAAATTAAAGTTGTACTGTACAGATCCTGAACACGAAGATTTTGATACTGTTATTCAGGACGTTTACTTGGGAACCGTCCCTTACATGACTGAACGTGGTACTTTCGTTATCAACGGAGCCGAGCGCGTTGTAGTTTCTCAATTGCATCGTTCTCCGGGCGTTTTCTTTGGACAAAGCTTACATGCTAACGGTACAAAACTTTATTCGGCACGTATTATCCCATTCAAAGGGTCATGGATTGAGTTTGCCACGGATATTAACTCCGTGATGTTTGCATACATCGATCGTAAAAAGAAATTGCCAGTAACAACTTTGTTACGGGCCATCGGATACGAAGGCGATAAAGATATTCTTGAAATATTTGGATTGGCTGATGAAATTAAAGTATCCAAAACTGGGTTGAAGAAAGTTGTTGGAAGAAAGTTGGCTGCCCGTGTATTGAAAACCTGGGTGGAAGACTTTGTGGACGAAGATACTGGTGAAGTTGTTTCTATTGAACGGAATGAAGTGGTCATTGACCGCGAAACAGTCATTGAAAATGACCACATTGACGAGATTCTGGATTCTGGTGCAAAAACTATTTTATTGCATAAGGAAGACCAGAATTTACAGGATTATGCCATAATATATAATACCCTTCAAAAAGACCCGTGTAACTCGGAGAAAGAAGCGGTACTACACATTTATCGTCAGTTGCGTAATGCCGAACCGCCCGATGAAGCAACGGCACGCGATGTGATTGACAAATTGTTCTTTTCCGAAAAACGTTACGACTTAGGACAGGTTGGGCGTTACCGGATCAACAAAAAGTTAGGACTGAATATCGATATGGATACTCAGGTACTAACCAAAGAAGATATCATTGAAATTATTAAATACTTGATCAAGCTGGTCAACGCAAAAACTGACGTTGATGATATTGACCACTTGAGCAACCGTCGTGTTCGTACTGTTGGCGAGCAGATGTTTAACCAATTTGGCGTTGGTTTGGCACGGATGGCACGTACCATTCGTGAACGGATGAATGTTCGGGACAACGAAGTTTTTACACCAATTGACCTGATCAATTCAAAAACAATGTCATCGGTTATCAATTCATTCTTTGGTACCAACGCGCTTTCGCAGTTTATGGATCAAACCAATCCATTGGCTGAGATGACCCACAAGCGACGGATGTCAGCTCTTGGACCTGGCGGTCTTTCAAGAGAACGTGCCGGGTTCGAGGTTCGTGATGTTCACTTTACACACTACGGACGTCTTTGTCCGATTGAAACACCAGAGGGGCCAAACATTGGTTTGATTTCTTCTTTGTGCGTATTTGCTAAAGTAAACGATCTTGGGTTTATTTCAACACCTTATCGGAAAGTTTCGAATGGAAAGGTTGACCTGTCGGAAGAGGGAGTTGTTTATTTGACGGCGGAAGAAGAAGAAGGAAAAGTAATTGCACAAGCCAATGCTCCAATTGATGAAGACGGTAAATTCGTCAACCAACGTGTCAAGTCGCGTTTGGAAGGTGACTATCCAATTGTTGAGCGCGAAGAAGTTCAACTGATGGATGTTGGTCCTAACCAGATTGCCTCGGTGGCTGCATCATTAATTACCTTTTTGGAACACGATGATGCCAATCGTGCCTTGATGGGATCGAACATGATGCGCCAGGCAGTTCCATTGTTACGACCGGAAGCTCCAATTGTTGGTACCGGTCTTGAAGGCAGTGCCGCACGCGATTCCCGTGTATTAATATCGGCTACCGGCGATGGTATGATTGAATATGTTGATGCTGATGAGATCATTGTTCGTTACGACACGACAGACGATGAGAAGTTTGTAAGCTTTGAACCAGAAGTCGTTTCTTATAAATTACCGAAATACCAAAAAACTAACCAGGGAACAGTGATGGACCTTAAGCCGATTGTGGTGAAGGGACAGCGGGTTCTTAAAGGAGACGTTTTAACCGAAGGATATGCTACTCAAGGTGGCGAATTAGCCTTGGGCCGTAACCTGAAAGTAGCTTTTATGCCTTGGAAAGGTTATAACTACGAGGATGCAATCGTTATTTCGGAACGTGTTGTTCGCGATGATGTATTGACCTCGATTCACATTGATGAATATTCGCTTGAAGTTCGAGACACCAAGCGTGGTGTCGAGGAATTTACTTCTGATATTCCAAACGTGAGCGAAGAAGCTACTCGCAACCTGGATGAAGCTGGTCTGATTCGGATTGGGGCCAACGTGAAACCCGGCGATATCATGATTGGCAAAATCACCCCCAAAGGTGAATCCGATCCTTCTCCGGAAGAGAAACTGTTGCGCGCCATCTTTGGTGATAAAGCCGGTGACGTGAAAGACGCATCATTGAAAGCTTCTCCATCATTAAAAGGGGTCATTATCGATAAAAAGCTCTTCTCTCGGGTGGTAAAAGATAAAAAAGGCAAAATGGCCAGCAAGCCACTGCTTGATCAAATTGATGAAGAATTTGATCGTGCTGCAGTTGCTGTTCGTGCTAAACTGGAAGATAAACTGTTTGTTTTGGTGAACGGTAAAACCAGCCAGGGAGTTAAAGACTATTATGGAGGTGATATTATTCCTAAAGGAATTAAGTTCACCTTAAAGCAACTTCAGGAAATCGATTTCTTAACTGTTAATCCGGGTAAATGGACAACAGATAAGGATAAAAACGATATGATTTTCAGGCTGATTGTCAACTACATTCAGAAACATAAAGAGCACGAGGCCGTTGCCCGACGTAAACGTTACAATGTAACGATTGGCGATGAACTGCCCGCCGGAATTATCCAATTGGCAAAAGTTTATGTGGCCAAGAAGCGTAAACTGCAAATTGGTGATAAAATGGCTGGTCGTCACGGAAACAAAGGGATTGTATCGCGGATTGTCCGCGATGAAGATATGCCGTTCCTGGAAGACGGAACTCCTGTTGACATTGTTCTGAACCCATTGGGTGTACCATCGCGGATGAACCTGGGACAGATTTATGAAACCGTGTTGGGATGGGCCGGTAAAGAATTAGGGTTGAAGTTTGCGACTCCGATTTTTGATGGTGCCACCCTGGAAGAAGTGACTGAATATACCGACAGAGCGGGAGTTCCTGCCTATGGTAAAACGACACTTCGCGACGGTGAGACAGGACAACTCTTTGATCAACCTGCAACGGTGGGTATTATCTACATGTTGAAACTGGGGCACATGATCGAAGACAAGATGCATGCCCGTTCAATCGGACCATACTCATTGATTACGCAGCAGCCATTGGGTGGTAAAGCCCAATTTGGTGGTCAGCGTTTTGGTGAGATGGAGGTTTGGGCACTCGAAGCCTTTGGCGCTTCACATATCCTTCAGGAAATCCTGACTGTGAAGTCAGATGATGTACTGGGTCGTGCAAAAGCATACGAATCAATTGTAAAAGGAGAACCGATGCCACAAGCTGGAATTCCCGAATCATTGAATGTACTGCTCCACGAATTACGTGGACTTGGCTTAAGTGTTACCTTGGATTAATTCCGGGTCAACACCCAGTCCTATTATTAACTTGATTTAAATATACATCGATATATGGCATTCAGAAAAGACAATAAAGTTAAAAGTAATTTTGCCAAAATAGCGATTAGTCTTTCTTCTCCTGAAGAGATTTTGGAACGCTCGCATGGAGAAGTTCTGAAACCCGAAACCATTAACTACAGGACATATAAGCCTGAAAGAGATGGTTTGTTCTGCGAGCGGATCTTTGGGCCGGTAAAAGACTATGAGTGTCATTGTGGTAAATACAAGCGTATTCGTTACAAGGGGATCGTATGTGACCGATGTGGAGTGGAAGTAACTGAAAAGAAAGTACGTCGTGAGCGTATGGGACACATTTCATTAGTGGTTCCGGTAGCACACATCTGGTACTTCAAATCATTACCAAATAAGATTGGTTACCTGCTTGGATTGCCAACAAAGAAATTGGATACGATTATCTATTACGAACGATATGTGGTTATTCAGCCGGGTATTAAAGGTCAGGATGGAATCAAAAAACTTGATTTCCTGACCGAAGAAGAATACCTGGATATTTTGGATACCCTTCCGAAAGAAAATCAATACCTGGATGATGACGATCCAAACAAGTTCATTGCCAAAATGGGTGCTGAAGCACTTTACGGTTTGCTTGAACGTATTGAGTTGGATGAACTTTCGTACGATCTGAGACATAAAGCAGGCACTGAAACATCGCAACAACGGAAAAACGAAGCTCTGAAACGTTTGCAGGTTGTTGAAGCCTTCCGTGCCAGCAAAAATATCAACCGTCCGGAATGGATGATTGTCAAAGTTGTTCCTGTTATTCCACCGGATTTACGTCCGTTGGTGCCATTGGATGGTGGACGTTTTGCCACTTCCGATTTGAATGACTTATACCGACGCGTTATCATCCGTAACAACCGTCTGAAAAGATTGATTGAAATCAAAGCACCCGAAGTCATTCTCCGTAACGAAAAGCGGATGCTTCAGGAAGCTGTTGATTCATTATTTGACAACTCACGGAAATCGAACGCGGTAAAAACCGAAAACAACCGGCCATTAAAATCGCTTTCTGATTCATTGAAAGGAAAACAAGGTCGTTTCCGTCAAAACCTGTTAGGTAAACGTGTTGACTATTCAGCCCGTTCAGTCATTGTGGTTGGACCAACGCTGAAATTGCATGAGTGCGGTCTGCCAAAAGATATGGCTGCCGAGCTTTACAAGCCGTTCATCATTCGTAAGTTGATTGAGCGAGGCATTGTGAAAACCGTTAAATCGGCCAAGAAAATTGTTGACCGTAAGGATCCTGTTGTTTGGGATATTCTGGAAAATGTGCTCAAAGGCCATCCGGTTATGCTGAACAGGGCACCCACACTGCACCGTCTGTCAATCCAGGCTTTTCAGCCCGTATTGATTGAAGGTAAAGCAATTCAGTTGCACCCCTTGGTATGTACCGGTTTTAACGCCGACTTCGATGGTGACCAGATGGCTGTTCACTTGCCATTGGGCAATGCTGCAATTCTGGAGGCACAGCTACTTATGCTTGCGTCTCACAACTTGCTGAACCCGGCCAACGGCGCTCCAATTACCGTTCCTTCTCAAGATATGGTCTTGGGTCTTTATTACATGACCAAACACCGTGAAGGAGCAGTAGGTGAAGGAATGACTTTCTATTCGCCTGAAGAGGTTATTATTGCCTATAACGAAGGTGTACTCGAAAAACACACCATCATTAAGGTGAAGGTTGAAGATTTGGATGACAAAGGAGAACCGTTTAAGCATATTATTGAGACTACTGTTGGACGTGTGTTATTCAACCAGGTTGTTCCAAAACAAGCAGGTTATATCAATGAACTGTTGACCAAAAAGTCACTGCGCACAATTATTTCCGATATCTTTAAAAAAGCTGGAAATGCGGCTACGGTGGCATTCCTCGACGACATTAAAGATATGGGGTATAAGGCCGCTTATCAAGGTGGTTTGTCTTTTAACCTGAGTGATGTGATTATTCCGGACGACAAAACTGCAATTGTGGATGCCGGATATAAGGAAGTTGAAGAAGTAATGGCCAACTATAATATGGGGTTCATTACCAACAACGAGCGTTACAACCAGGTTATTGATATCTGGACACATGCCAATGCGAAGTTGACCAGCTCGGTTATGAAGACTATTAGTACCGATAAACAAGGGTTTAACTCTGTTTATATGATGCTTGACTCTGGAGCTCGGGGTTCGAAAGAACAGATTCGTCAGTTGTGCGGTATGCGTGGATTGATGGCAAAACCACAAAAGTCTGGTTCAACCGGAGCTCAGATTATTGAGAACCCGATTTTGGCCAACTTCAAAGAGGGATTGTCTGTTCAGGAATACTTTATCTCAACCCACGGTGCGCGTAAAGGTTTGGCCGATACCGCTCTTAAAACAGCCGATGCCGGTTACCTGACTCGTCGTTTGGTCGATGTTTCGCAGGATGTCATTATCTCTGATGAAGACTGCGGTACTTTGCGTGGTTTGATTGCTTCGGCAATTAAAAATAACGAAGAAGTTGTCGCCTCTCTTTTTGAACGGATCATTGGACGGACAACCGTTCACGATGTGTTCCATCCATTAACCGGAGAACTGATTGTGGAAAGCGGCGGCATGATTACGGATGAGATTGGTAAGAAGATTGAGGACTCCCCAATCGAGAGCGTCGAAATTCGTTCGGTATTAACTTGCGAGGCCAAAAACGGTGTGTGCAGTAAATGTTACGGACGTAACCTGGCAACAGGAAACATGTCGCAACGTGGTGAAGCCGTTGGTGTAATTGCTGCACAGTCAATTGGTGAACCTGGAACACAGCTGACACTGCGTACCTTCCACGTGGGAGGTATCGCCGGTAACATCTCTTCTCAGTCGATGGTTGAATCGCGTTACGACGGTATTGCAGAAATTGAAGAACTGCGTGTTGTTGGAACGAAAGATGAAGTCGGAGAGGACGTTGGTGTTGTTGTTGGACGATTGGCCGAACTGAAAATCATTGATAAGAAAACAAGAATTCCATTATCTACCCACAGTATTCCTTACGGATCTAAATTGTACATCGAGAATGGACAAGAAGTGACTAAAGGACAAAAAATCTGTGAGTGGGACCCTTATAACGGTGTAATTATCTCCGAATTTAAAGGTAAAGTTGAATTTGATAATTTGATTGACGGAGTTACTTTCCGCGAAGAATCAGATGAACAAACCGGTTATAAAGAAAAGGTAATTATTGAAACCCGTGATAAAACCAAGAACCCATCGTTGCGTGTGCTTAATGAAAAAGGCGAAGTCATTCGTACTTACAACTTGCCCGTAGGTGGTCACATCTCCGTTAGCGAAGGCGACACCATCATTGGTGGCCAGGTCTTAGTGAAAATTCCGCGTGCGTCTGGTAAAGCAGGCGATATCACCGGGGGTCTTCCACGTGTAACGGAGTTGTTCGAAGCCCGTAATCCATCGAATCCGGCTGTTGTTTCGGAAATTGATGGTGAAGTTTCGTTTGGTAAAATCAAGCGTGGTAACCGCGAAATCATTATAACCTCACGAAGTGGTGAAGTGAAAAAATACCTGGTACCACTGTCTAAACAGATTCTGGTGCAAGAGAACGACTACATTCGTGCTGGTATTTCGCTTTCTGATGGCGCCATCACACCTTCCGACATTCTGGCTATTAAAGGGCCAACTGCTGTTCAGGATTATATTTTGAATGAAGTGCAGGACGTTTACCGGATGCAGGGTGTACGGATTAACGATAAGCACTACGAAGTAATCATCCGCCAGATGATGCGCAAAGTAGAGATTGTTGATTCAGGTGATACGCGTTTCCTTGAAAAACAAATTGTTGACAAGAACGAGTTCACGCATGAAAATGACTGGATTTATAATAAGAAAGTTGTTGTTGATCCGGGTGATTCTGAATTGCGTGCTGGTCAAATTGTAACGGCTCGCCGTTTGCGTGATGAAAACTCAGTTTTACGCCGGAAGGATAAAAAGCTGGTGGAGTCGCGTGACGCTATCCCCGCAACATCAAGTCAAATCCTTCAGGGAATTACGCGTGCAGCCCTGCAAACCAGAAGTTGGTTGTCGGCTGCATCATTCCAGGAAACAACCAAGGTGTTGAACGAAGCAGCGATTCAAGGTAAAGTCGACTATTTAGACGGACTGAAAGAGAACGTCATCTGTGGTCACCTGATTCCTGCCGGTACTGGGTTGAAAGAATACAAAAACCTGGTGGTTGGTTCGCGCGAAGAATACGACCGCTTGGTGGATGTAAAAGAGACCGAAAATCAAGACTAGGAGGATTAGTTATGTCGGAAAATAAGAATCCAAATCAGCTCAATATTGAATTGAGTGAAGAAGTAGCTCAGGGAACCTATTCGAATCTGGCCATTATCACGCACTCCAGTTCAGAGTTTATTCTCGATTTTGTTCGCATTATGCCGGGAATTCCGAAGGCCAATGTCAAATCCAGGATAATTCTTACCCCGGAGCATGCCAAACGCCTTTTGATGGCCTTGGAAGACAATGTGAAAAAGTTTGAGCAGCAATATGGATTAATCAAGATCAGTGGATCACAAAATCCAATGATCCCGCCAATGAATTTTGGAGGACCAGCTGCTGAAGCTTAATTCTTGTAGGACAGATAAAATTGAAAAGCCGTTTCATCAATCGATGAAGCGGCTTTTTCTTTACCTCGAAATTTAGCCGTTTCTATCCTTGCCCAATATCATCAGTAAGGTGCGGTTCTCGATCTCCAGCTCCCGGATCCGCTCTTGACAGGCCGAATGGTCGACCGGCGGGATTGGTTCTTTTGCCGGCTCGGGCAAATCGAGCATCCCGGCCAAATCCGTAAAAAAGTTGTATTCAAAAATGTCTGACAACTCTTTGAGTTTGTTCAGGCTCATGGTGCTACCGTTGAGCATTTGAAAAACCGCGCTGGGATACACATGCAGGAAACCTGCTAATTTGGTTTGATTCCAGCCTTTTTCTTCCATTTTCTGTTTGATCATCCGGAGTGCTTCGCGGTGAAAGTCAGGTTGATTTTCCATAAACGAATTTTTGAATTAAATTTCCTGATTATTTCGATAATACACAAGAATAAATGAGTTTATCTGAAATAGTTGATAGATATTATGTAGAAAAATTAAATGTATATGAAAAATAGGTAAGCAAATATGAATAATAAGTAAATAAAATTGAAAAATAAGCAAGTAAGTATGAAAAGTAATTAAGCAGATATGAAAATCGAGTCTCTCCTGCTCCTCAGGATCTGACCTTCCTGTAGTCAGCTCATAATTTGTACATTTACATGCATTAATTATTGGGTGGGCTGTCAGGCTCTATTCTACTGGGCAATTGCAAATATTGCCATGTTGATGTTTAATATTTAGCCAGGATAAGCTGAATAGCGTTAATTGCACGCTTAATATCACTTTTGTTTGTTTTCCAACTACATACGGAAACACGCATGCAGCGTTTACCTTTCCAAGTAGTACCACTAAAAAAAGCTTCACCGGATTTAAGGATAGCTGCAATAATATTATCTGTGAACTCATCATGATCAGCCTCTGTCGCATTACTTTTCTTGCTGAGAAAACGAACCAACCCTTGATTGATTATTGGTTTCCAAATTAATTCAGTATAGTGAAATGCGCTAATATGTGTTACAAGATCTTGCGTATATTGACAAGTTCGTTCAATTAGTTCAGTCACTCCTTGTTTGCCAAGTTGCCGGATAGCGGCATAAGTGGCAATGCCACGCCCCCTGTGAGACCATTCAGGAGTCCAATTGATTTGGTCACGGGCAATCAAATCGTGTGTTAAATAACTTGCACGGTGAGACATGGCGGCCTGATGAGCCTTTGAATCGGTAATAAAGGCATAACCGCAATCATATGGAACGTTAAGCCATTTGTGGCCATCAACCGACCACGAATCAGCTTGCTCTACACCAGTTAGTAAATGTTTATATTTAGAACTTGTTGCAGCCCAAAGTCCAAAAGCTCCATCAATATGAACCCAGGCGCCATGTTCATGTGCGATGGGGATAAGCTCCTCAAAAGGTTCAAACACTCCTGTATTAATGTCACCAGCCTGCAGCACTACAATGGTCGGTTGGCCTGAATGTTTCTTAAGAGCTCCCCAGAGGTCTTCAGCTTCTATATACATCTGTTTATTTACGGGTAATTCAGTAACATTACTGCTGCCTAATCCAAGCAATCGGATAGAGCGGTCAATTGAGCCATGCCGTTGGTTATTACTTATGATTTGGATTTGAGGTGCACTGCTCAACCCCATTCGCTCTACGTCCCAATCATGTTTGGCTAGTAAGGCATTTCGAGCAGCTGCCAGACAGGTTACGTGCGCCATTGAACATCCTGTTACCAACGAGAAACTTGCTTGCAGTGGCAGACCTAAAAGCTCTTTCAACCATTGCCCACAAATCTCTTCAATAACAGCTATTGCCGGCCCACTTGCATACAATGCAGCAGGCTGGTCCCAAACCGAAGTAAGCCAATCAGCAGCAAGGGATGCAGGTATTGAGCCACCAACCACCCAACCAAAAAACCTACCTCCTGAAGTACCAAGCAATCCGCCTTCAGTATCAGCAACTAATTCATCAATAACTTTAGTTGCGTCCATACCTTTGTTGGAAAGAGGATGGTTCAAAAGTTGGCGTAAGCCTTCGAGACTTGCAGTTGCTGATACTGAAGCTTTGTCGAGGTTTTTGATATAGTTTAAGGAATAAATAAGGGTATTCTCAAGTAATTTTTGATAATTCATCATAATTAAAAAAAATAAACTATAAATATTATAGTTGCAAAACTATATATAGTTGACTATTTTTGCAATAACTATCCAAATGGATAGCTGTCTAAATGATTTATTATCATGAATATGGAGCGAGAAATTGAAATGATTAAGGTCAACGGAAAACGATATCCGTGCAGTACAAGTCTGGCTATGGCATTTATAGGAGGTAAATGGAAAACAGCTATTCTATCACATTTAAAAGACAGGGAAAAACGCTACCATGAACTGAGAAAAGAAATGCCGACTGTAACTGAAAGAACTCTGAGCTTGCAGCTAAAACAACTGGAGGAAGATGGTTTGGTTTCGAGAAAGGTATTTGCCAGGAAGCCACCTCTTAAGGTGGTTTATAAATTGACCCCTTTTGGAGAATCAATTATTCCTATTATTGATACGATTACCGAATGGGGGAATAAAATCGCTATGGATAAAGGTGAAATTATTAGAATTTAGTAAGATGAAATTTAAGCAAAAGGACATAACACTTAGCCTCTAATCAAGCGTTGCTTGCATACGCTTTGCATTGGAGGGTATGTTGAACTAATCATTGCCTGCTTGCAACCACCTGCCGATTAGTTGTTTGAGTATAGTGTTTTTAATCCGTTTTTTGGGATTTCCCCGATGCGTATTTTTCGGGTTTCCGTGATGCGAAGTTTGGTTGTAGGCCGAAGAAACCGGTATGCGCCGGAGTAAACCAGCAGGTTTAGCGATGTTTCTGAACAAGGCCTGCCTGTTTTAACACCGGTTCTTTGATTATGGACACAGCTTTCCCGTTTACGCCTTTGGCGCATCAATTTAAATCGTACAATGACAGGCATTATCACATTCCTGACAATACATTGACGGGCGGCGCGCGCTCTTTGGGATAGGTTTCCAGCAATTGCAGTTCTCCCCCGCAGTCGCGGCATTTTAGCAGGGACCGCGGGCCAAAACGCAAGGCCAATATCTGCGCCCGCGAAAGTGGTGTTGTCCTCAGCAGCCCTACCCCAAGGCTTTCCCGGATAGCCGAAAGGCTTTGCTTTTTGTTTCGTGAACTCAAAAACCCCAAATGACGGATCCGCCTGAAGTAAGGCGGGACGATGTGATCCAGAAAGCGTTTCAGGAACGCTACCCCGGGGATGGTTTCGGTTTTCTTTTGGTAGCCGTTTTTACGGTCGCACCAGCTGAAGGTAACATGGGTATCGCTCACTTTCAGAATACGCGCATTGGAGATGGCCACCCGGTGGGTATACCTTCCCAGGTATTCCACCACACTTTCCGGTGAGCCAAAAGCCTGTTTGGCATACACCACCCAGGGCTTTTTGATCAGATCGCGCGGCACCTGCTTTTTGATCTTGCCCTGCCGCTTCAGCCTGCGCAGTTTCTTTGCAAACCGGGCACTGAACACGGCCGACATTTGCCTGACATCAAACAAAAAGTTGCCATCCTGTTTGCTGCTTTTCCACCTGCCGTTTTTATCTATGCCACCTGCCGGAACAATCAAATGCACATGCGGATGGAACCTGAGCTACTGGTCCCAGGTGTGTAGAATCGCAATAGCCCCGGGCTGTGCGCCGAGCAGCTTGGGGTCGCGGGCAAACAGGCACAAGGTCTCCCACGATTTTTCGATCAGCAGGTTGTGCATCAGCTTGCGGTTGAACCGGAACAGTTCCAGCAGGTTATGCGGAACGGTGAACACCACATGAAAGTATTTTACCGGCAGCAGTTCCTGTTTGCGTGCTTCCACCCACAACTCCTTGTCGATGCCCTGGCAACGCGGGCAATGGCGGTTGCGGCAGCTATGCAGCACATAATGCACCGAGCCGCAATCGCCACACACCATGGTCGAACCTCCCAGCTCGGGGGTACGGCAACCAGACAAAGCCCGTAATACCTTTAGCTGATGTTTTGAAACGCCCCTTTCTTTCAGTAAAGCGGGGAGGAACTGCCTGGTTACTGACCCCAGGGTATCATCCTGAAGCACTGCCATAAAGCTTCTCCATGGGGGCAAAACCAGCCATTGGGTTCGAGCGGGCGATATGCAAATACATCATGGTGGTGGCGATATCGGCATGCCCCAGCTGGTTTTTTACGCTTACAATGTCCAGCCCCATCTCCAGCAGGTGCGTGGCATAGCTGTGCCGCAGGGTATGGATACAAACTTCCTTTTGGATACCTGTCTTTTGGATACATGAACGAAAAGCATGGCGGATACCTTCGCGGCTGATTTGACTTCCGCGGACCTTCCCGTTGAAAAGCCAAGCCTGCGGGTTCGAGGTTGAAAGGTATTCTTTCAGCCCTTTGAGCGTGAGTGGCGAAACGGGGATGTAACGGTCTTTTTTGTGCTTGCTTTGGCGCACGTGTACCCGTTTTCGGTCAAAATCAATATCGGTTATTTTCAGGTTGATAACCTCGGAAATCCGAAGGCCGCAATCGTAGGCAACGGCAAACAAGGCCCGGTGCTTTAACAGTTTGGGCGTTTTCAGGATAAGCTTGATCTCGGCCTGGGAAAACACCACAGGCAACGCTTTACTGCCGGAACCCGGGGGCAGAGCCAGGTAGAGCTTCTCGTTTTTGAACATCGAAAACAGCGTGCGCAGCCCGTACACCAGGTGCTTGAACGAACTCATGCTGGGCTTTTCGTTTTGCCGGATATGGAAAAGGTATTCTTCCATCTGGTCAATCGACAGCTCCAAAGGCGAACATTCGAAGTGAAGCACCATTTTGGATATTTGCATCAGGTAATTACGCGTGCACGACTCGGATTTGCCGGCAATGGTGTACTTGCGAAGGAACTTTTCGCTGATGGTTTTGAACTCGGGAACAGCCTCGCAGGCCTGCTCCATGTAAGATTTTCTGCTCATAATAAATTTGTTTAAAATTAATGAGCAGCAAAATCAACAGATCTCACCAACTATTCCTATTTTAGGTGGAAAATAAGCTCCCGCATAGCGGGTTTAGTTCAACAATTAAAGAGAGACTGAGAACGATTTGTGTAGAATTGAATTTTAGAAAGAAAAGATTTATTTGGAACAGATATGAAGATAAGAAAATTAGGGACAAAAGACATTAAGGCTGTTGTCGAACTTTGGTATGAAACTTCAATTGTTGCACATGATTTTATACCTGCAGGCTATTGGAAAAAGAACAAGGAAGCTATGGCATCCATATATTTACCAAGCTCAGAAGCTTATTTAGCGATTGAATACGAAAAGATTGCTGGATTTGTTGCTATGGCTGAGAATTTTTTAGCAGCTATTTTTGTGGACAATCAAATTCAAGGAAAAGGAATAGGGAAAAAATTATTGAATTTTATAAAAGATACGAGGACAATGATTCAACTCAAAGTATATAAGAAGAATACGAAAACGGTTCAATTTTATAAGAGTCAAGGATTTGAAATTATTTCTGAAAATAAAGAAGAAGAGACAGGTGAATATGAGTTCTTAATGGAATGGAGAAAAGAATAAAAGCCCATAATAAATAGGGCTTTAAGCGGCACGAAGTGCCCAGCTTTGAGCCCCGGTTGAACTACAATCCGGGGCCCGGGTTTTTTTCTATGGACTTATCAATACTTTTTTGGTTTCTCAGCTTTGCTTTTTCAGGACAGATTTCTGGCCACAGTACGAACCGGGTCGGCTGGTTTTTTCATTTTGCTCTTCCTTTATGACTTCGGTTCCCAACAGATGTTGGGTTTTCGCCGGTTTTCGCTTGGTTTGGATAATACAATTCCTGTCTGCTTAAATGTACAGACTGGTTTGGGACGGTAAAAAATTACAAGTGCCAGGCAGTGTTCTGGGCATAAAAGTCTGATGGCGAGCGTACCCGCGGCAGTTCTTCGATGCGGTACATGGTTCCTTGTTTGCAGAACGGACACCGGTACACATCAAAACCGGTGAGCCGGAGAAGCCGTTCCTGCGGACTTTCTTTGGGCTTCAGGCTGACCTGCATCTTTGGATTTTGTTTGTTGCGCAGTGCCCTGGCCCGGCTGCTGTAAATACCATAGCGCCGGATCTTGACAAAGCGGTGCGGCAAAATATGCTGGGAAAACCTTCTTAAGAACTCAACTCCGTCGAGTGTTACCGGCTTTTGTTTGGCCCCGTCGGCATAATCCTTGTGCATAAAGGTCACGGTCTGATCGTCCATTGCGGTGATGCGCTGGTTGGTGATGGCTACCCGGTGCGTGTACTGCCCCAGGTATTTGATCACCTGTTCGGCTTTGCCCAGCGAGGGTTCACAATGCACCGACCAGGGCTTGCTCCATGCGGCCTTGATCAATGGACGGTACTTTTCTGACAGCCCCTTTTTTTTGAGTTCCCTTTCGATGCTCTCCATCAGCTTGGCCCGGAAAACCAGGCTGAGCTGTTTAACGGGGTAAAGAAACTTCCCGCTGCTGCCAACGGGTTTCATAGCCCCCGAAACTGTTTCTCCGGCTGCGGGAACAAGGCAATGGATGTGCGGGTGAAAACTCAGGTTCTGCCCCCAGGTGTGAAGTACGCACACCGCCCCGGTTTCAACACCAAAACGTGTGTAGCCAAACTGCCGCAGGGTTTCCCACACCGATGAAAACAGCCGCCCGTAAAACCATTGGCTATCCTGCATACAAATCGTGTTGAGTTGGTGCGGAACGGTAAACACAATATGGTAATGCTTGACCGGAAGGGTCGTTTCCAGCAAATCTTCCACCCAGGCTGCCTGCTTTGAACTTTGACACTTCGGACAGTGACGGTTGCGGCAACTGTTATAGCTGATACGGATCTGCCCGCAGCAGTCGCAGGCTTCTTTATGGCCGCCCAAAGCCGAAGTCCGGCAAACCGATAAAGCATGCAGTATACGCTGATGATAAGCGTTGGGGCGATACTTTTCAGTAAACTGCCGGCCAAACTTTTGGATTGCACCCGCCAGTTCAAACCCAGTCCGGCTCATTTCTTTTTACCGTACAGGGTGTCCAGCGGGCTGTGCGGCTTAATCCAAGGACATTGGGCCAGGTGCAGGTAAATCATGGTCGTGGCGATTTCGGAGTGCCCCAACAGGTCTTTCAAGGTCACAATGTTCAGTCCTTCCTCCAGCAAATGGGTGGCGTAGGTGTGCCGCAGCGCGTGCAGGTTGACCTGTTTTTTGATTGAAGTCTTTTTCAGCGTTTCGCGCATCACCCACGAAAGGCCGCGCACACTGTAACGGCCATCGGGTTCTTTCCCGTTAAACAGCCACACGTGCCGATTTTCCGCTGCGATGTACTTTTTTAACCCCTGGGCCATGTACCGGGAAAGCGGGACGATCCGGTCCTTCTTGTACTTGCTTTGCCGGATGTGGATGGTTTTGCGTTCAAAGTCGATGTCCGACAGTTTCAGGTTGATTACTTCCTGGCCCCGCAGCCCGGCAGAATAAATCAGCGTGAGCACGATTCGGTGCTTCAGAAGTGTTGGCGCACTGAACAGTTCCCGTAGTTCCGAACGGTTCAGGATCACCGGCAGGCGGGTGTCCCCTTTCAGCGAGGGCAGGGAGATGGCCCGTTTGTTGTTGCCAAGCAGCCGGAAATAGTACCGCAAGCCATAAACGGCATGTTTAAAATTACTGCGTGAAGGGGATTTGGCCGACAAGGCCAGCGAAGAAAGGTACTCGTTAATCTCATCGTCGGAAACCTGCTCAGGCAAACGCCCAAAATGAAGCGAGATTTGTGCAATACGCCGGATGTAGTTCTCTAGGGTACTGCGGCTTTGTCCGCGGAGGATAACCTGCTGATGCAACAGTTTGTACACTTTCTCAAACCCATCAATGGTTTGGATAGCTTTCTCAACTAACGTAGGTTCATTTCTTTTTTTTCATGATGTTGATATTTAAATGTGAAACATGGCCCCAATTTACCAATAATCAATAACTTTGGTTCCGGCTGTCCGCCAGAGGCGGATTTAGTTCAACAATAAATATAGGTCATTTGGCGCTAGTGCTAAAATTGAAAATGAGTACATTTAATAAAATATATTACGGTTTGATAAGTTGGAGCTATGAAATGCCAAACGCCCCATATTCGAGACGTTGTAGCCCATTTAGTGACACTATTTGATATCCTACATTTTTTAAGAAGATCCATAAAAGAATATAAGACAATGATTAATTTACCGAGAATTCAAAGATAAACAAAGAATATAATGGTTGATAATTCATAGGTGTTCTAGTATAAATAATATAAATGAAATTTCAGTTCATTTTTAATTAAAAAAATAAAAAATGATTATCACTTGTATTATCATAGAAGACGAACCTCCTGCTGCAGAAAAGCTTAAAAGTTTTATTAGTAAGATTTCATTTTTAAAACTGATTCAAACTTTCACTAATTCTATTGATGCAATACCTTTTGTTAAAGAAAACAATACAGATCTTATCTTTCTCGATATTCAAATGAAGAATTTCACTGGTATTCAATTTCTAGAAACCTCGACTATGAAGTCATTTGTGATCATCACAACAGCTTATTCTGAATTTGCTGTTAAAGGATATGAGCTTAATATTTCAGATTACCTTTTAAAACCATATTCATTTGAACGTTTTGTGCAAGCTGTCAATAATGTCTATGATTCATTACAGAAAGAAAACAATGGATTAAAGAACAACTTGACCATCTCCCGAAAAATGGATTGATCAAGCTCTACAATCCAGTCATATCAGGGGTTTAAAGATGTTTATATATGAGGAAAGCTGGTTTAAAAAGGTTATTTTTATTGTGCAAACAAAAGCAAATAATCTCTAAAAACCAGCTCATGTCAAAAGTATTAACAAAACAGGTACAGAACAAGATCAGTCGCTATTTTCTTAAGCTTGAGGGTCAATTAACAAAACCGGAAGCCCGATGTATCAGGGAAATGACCACCGGGATACTCAAGACAGGTACAGTGTTGGTCAATAAGATAGCCACAGGCATTTGCGATACGATCTCGTTGAGCCAGACCACCAAGCGCTTTAGGAACCATTATAACAAGAAAGATTTTTTCATGAAGTTATTCCGGGGACATATGAACAGTGTAAAAAGCAAAATCTGTCATGGGGACTACATCCTGTTCGATGGTTCTGATATCCAAAAGAAATATGCCAGGATGATGGATGGGCTGGACTATGTGAAAGATGGCGATAAAGGAACCATTGGCCTTGGCTATTGGCTGATGAATGCAGTCCACTTTAGCAAAGACCAGGAAATGACTCCCCTGTACAATAAGCTTTACAGTTTTGACCATGGCGCAAAAAGTGAAAACAAGGAGGTTCTTGAAGCAATGGGCGAAGTAGGGGCAATCATTAACAAAGATGTCACAACAATATTCGACCGGGGAATGGACCGTCCCATTTGCAGGGATTTCATTATTGCCAATGAAGGCAACTTTAACCTGCGCCTGAAGAAAACCACAAAGCTGATGTACAAAGGTGAAGAAATGGCAGTGAACAAAATAAGCCAGAAAGTGCCGTTGTTCATGAAATTAACGGCTACAAGGATACAGAAAAGTAAGAAGCGCCAGTTGGTCGATGAATGCGGGGAGATAAAGGTCCAGTATCAAATCAAGGGCAAGATGCATGATCTTTGGCTTATTGTAACCAAAAGGGCCAATGGCGGATATTGCTGGTTACTGACACGTTCTCCAAAAGACAGTATTGTTGAAGTAATCAAAGAAGCATTTACAGCCTATGGTTTTAGGTGGAAAATAGAGGAGTACCTCCGACATATCAAGGAATGTTACAACCTGGAAGACATACAAATCAAAACATTCGAAGGCTTACAAAGCATGCTGGCAATACTTACAATAGCCATGAGCATCATATACTCATCGCTTTCATCCCTGCACACAAGGCTGTTGCTTGAAAGTGGGGTAAAAACACTAAACAAAGAACGTATGTACGAACTATACAATTTTATCTATTACAAAATCAGCAAGATAATAAAAGTATTGCTGGCAAATATGACACCAACGGCTTTCCTTCCTCAATCAGATCCATCTCCTAATGACGGACAGTTAAGCCTTTTACTGAATTTTGAAAACTAAAAACGGGAGATGGTCAATTCGTTACCTGATTTTTATCATAAATTACATGGGTTACCTTTTATCAGGATCAAGAATAAAGGCATAAACGGGGCACTTTCTTAAACCCAAAGAAAGTGGCGCCAATTTTAATAACAAAGGAAAAAAAAACCTTCTTTAGCCATACGACTATGAAATATACTTTTAAAAAATTATGGTTTATTTTAATTGCATTATTACTGGCAGGATATTCTCAATCCCAGCAAATTGAAGATTTTGAGAGTTTGATCAAAACCCCGGTACTTCCTTCTCCCGATGTAGCTTCGTTGGGAAAATACGGACAAATACCTGTCAACTTAAACAACGGAATCCCCCAAATCAATATTCCTTTGTATGAGATGAAATCAAATAACCTCGATCTCAATATTTCCGTCAGCTAGCACGGCGCCGGAATAAAAGTACGCGAAGTTGCTTCGTCTGTCGGGCTGGGATGGTCGTTAAATGCCGGAGGTGTCATTACAAGGGTTGTCAGGGGATGGCCTGACGAAACGGCAGCAGGTTATTTTAGTGTCTTCTCCTATTTTAAAAATAATATTGAAGGAACTTCGGATGGTTGGTATGGAGCGATTCCCGATTTTGCAACAGTCTGGAAATTAAGATTTACGCAAGGGTATCTAGATAAAGAGCCGGATGTATTTTATTTTAATTTTGATGGATATGCCGGAAGAATAATCTTTAATGAAAACAGAGAGCCGGTATTTTTCCCTTTCCAGAATTTTAAAATAGAAGGTTCGATAGAGGGGACCTGGACGATAACTACACCCGATGGAAAATGTTATCATTTCGGAAAAAAGGAATATACGACATTCAAATTCGGCGGAGCTTTTATCTCATCCTGGCACCTCACCTCAATAACTACGCCAAAAAGTAATGAAATGATTAATTTTGAATACCAAGATAACACCAGAGGATGGGAAGAGGATTTAAGCAAACTGCCCAAATCACAATCGTTCAGCAAAAAGGTTACCCCCGGTCAGGAAACAGTCCCGCTCTGTCATACGGAAAACCTACAGGAGGAAACACAAACCATCACGTCGGCCCATTTGAAAAGAATCACCTTCCCAAATCAAAACCTGGAGATTGTATTCAATTATGCAAATGACCGGCAGGATATTGGTGCGAACCAGTCAGTACAAAGATTATCGGCCATAAATGTCCTCCATAAACAGGCCCCTTTGGAAAGCTATACGTTTAACAACAATGATTATTTCATCGGCAGTGATTCACCGATTCCCAGCTATTTAAATAAAAGGTTAAAATTAAACTCCATAACCGAGAACCTCAAGAATACCTCTTATTTGTTTGAATATAATGAAGAATACCGAATGCCGTCATATGTAAGCCCCGATACAGATCATTGGGGGTATTATAATTGTGCGGGAAACATTTCGCTCTTGCCGAACACGATTCCCGATGCTATGTCTCAATTATATCATTATTCACCCTTTTATTTAACGGCAGACAAGGAGACAAATCCAAATAGCACGAAAGCTTGTGCGTTAAAAAAAATCATATACCCTACGGGAGGTTTCAGTCAATTCACATGGGAAGCAAACGTTATATCTTATGACAGCATAAGTGAGTTGAAAAATAATTCATGGAATATTTATTACGACAGGAATAGCTACGTCCCGACTCAAGGAGAATCAAGTTTTATCACCTACATGAGGTCGCTTTATGTTGATGACCCCGGCATTTTGTCTGCGAACATAAGAATGCAAGCTTTCAACAAGTATGCCGACGGCACTGTCAATATTAATATCACAGGATTAGGAGCTGGATTGCCGAGTGGGTATTACAGGGTATATTTATATAAGTTTATGGACAACCCTATGCCCGGAGGGCGTCCTCTTATGCCAATACCATTTGATATACTAAATCATCCGGATTGCACCCAGCTTAGCAACAATCAAAATTTGATTGTCAGTCGTGGTGCTTACTATTTAATTATATTAGCCACTAACAACCCGAACGTAAACTATATATCCTGCGGCGTTAACTATAAAGAACTCGAAATGTCCCATTATATCGACAAAAATGTTGGCGGTCTACGAATAAAAGAGATTAACCACGGCGATGGTCTAATCTCCGAAAATACCATTACGCATAGATATTACTATAAGAGGGACTTTTTGACGCCAGGAATAGGAGGTGAACCGGCCGGATACCAGCGCTCAAGTGGAAAATTATTTATGGATCCGTATCGTTCGGATTACAAGTATCATTATGAGTCGAAGTGCGCCCAGAGCCTTGTTGCAACAAGTTATATGGTAGACGGGCAGGGAGAACCTTATTATTTTGAAGGTTCGCATATTGGCTATGGCGAGGTGACCGAAATAGTATCAGACAACAGCGGATGCAAGATAACCAAATTCTGGAATGATGAAGATATCATAAAAAGAGACCTTGTGTTAAGCGAACACTGGTATGACAAAGACAAAGCGGTAAAAAAAGAAGTGCTCAATAACTACGTGTCTTACAGCTCCTTTCAAAATCCTGTTAGCCGAATGAACATACGATTAGTGTATTCATATCGAATACCAGATCTGTGTGATTTTTGTTATATACTTTTTTCTACATTATCTCCAGCAACTACTCACGGCATGTGGTTCGGCATAAACAAACGTGTGGAAAAAACATATACTGCCACGGGCACAAACTTTATCCGCGATTCGGTACTGTATTATTACGATGCGGCATCGCTGGGTAAACACACATTCGTAACCCGCAAGATTTTTTCAAACAGCGACAACGCAGAAGTCGTTGAAACATATAAATATGCTCAGGATTTTACGCCGTCCGAAAATTTCATAAAACGAATGGTGTCCAACCATATCATAAATGAACCGGTTGAACAAGTCCGAAAAATGAATTCGGTAATCATTGGCGCATACTATAAGAAGTACTTAGCGGATAATTCGAAAGAAATTTATGAATGTGATTTTTCGAAATATCCTGCAATTAATTCAGGAATAGATCAATATGGAAATTTATTGTCCAATACTTATTATAGAAAACGCTATAGTTTAGATATGGACATATACGGGAACCTGCTTTCAGTTGTAAAAGACGGTCTATTTCCTACCTCGTTCATATATGGATATAACAATACCCGGCCGGTTGTCGCAATTGAAAATATAAATTACTACCAGATCAATCCTTCAATTATTGCGAATATTCGTACCCATGTTTTTTCCGAAAGCGGACAACCACATGATATCAGCGGGGACATCAATTTTGTAAAATCAAGTTTGGGTGCGTTGTATAGCGACAAAAACTACCTTGTAAACATTTATACCTATAAACCGCTTGTGGGAATAACATCCATTACCGATCCTAAGGGAATGACAAAATATTATGAATACGATTCCTCCGGACATTTACAATACATACGAGATACTGACAGAAAGGCTATTGAGCAATACGATTATCATTATAAACCATAAACCATATCTCATGAATTTTTCTTTAGCCAAACTAAAAATAACAGCGGCATTGCTTATCCTGCTCATTTGTCTTATGGAAGAAACCCGCTCTCAAAGCAACGACCGGAATTACGTCGTGACGCGCACCATGCAGGACGATTTAGGTAGCCTGACTTTTGACAGAATTGATTATTATGACGGTTTGGGACGTCCCGTTCAGACTGTCCTTAAAAAGGCTTCACCAACCCAAAAAGACATCGTCGCCCTGCAGGAATATGATGCCGCTGGCAGGAAATCCAAAACATGGTTGCCGGTTCCAACCGGAGCAACAGGCGCATACGTTCCCCTCTCCATGGTCAGCTCTATCTCGTCAGGCTTTTACAGTGACAATGCCGCATATAGCAAACCTGTATATGAACCTTCCCCGCTAGGCAGAATTGAAGAACAATATGGCCCTGGCTCGGCATGGCATGCCACGGGCAAGTCGGTAGAAACTGGTTGGCTTACCAATTCTGCAAGTGGCAACCTGGCGTGCGGATTGTACGCGGTAGCTTCCGACAATTCCCTGCAAAGGAAAGGTTTGTATGCAGCCGGCCAACTTTATGTAACCCGGACGGCCGATGAGGATGAAAGGATATCCTATACGTTTGCCGATAAGTTTGGCGAAACCGTGCTGCAACGGGCAATGAACGGAACGGTTGCCCATGATACCTATTACATTTATGACAAATTCGGCAATTTGAGGTATGTCCTGCCCCCCGCAGCAGCCGATTTGCTTACTGCAACAACCACATGGAACGATGACAATGCCACCCTGAAAGCCTATGCCTACATCTACAAATACGACGAAAGAAGGCGGCTAAAAGAAAAGAAACTGCCCGGGGCCGGTTGGGCATACCTGATCTATGACAACCGGGACCGCCTGGTACTGTCGCAGGATGCAAAACTGAGGGCATTGAACGTTAATAAGTACCACTACACAAAATATGACGTGTTAAACAGGCCGGTCGAACAGGGAATTTGTACGGAAAATAAAGATTACGCCACCCTGAGAAATACAGTAAAGGCCAGCAGCAGCTATGCCCCATATGGCTGTGAAGCAAACTATTATGCTTATTATGACGATTACACATGGGCCCCGCCGTACCCCTATGCAACTGTTTACACCGGCCAGGCCCAAACAGCCAATGTGAAAGGGCTGGCAACCGGCGTAAAAACAAAAGTACTGGGAACCTCCACCTGGCTCTACACCGTGAACTACTACGACAAATACGGGCAACTGATACAGCAGTTCCAAAGCAACCCCGACGGCGGGCATAACCGGACATCCACAGCGTACAATTTTACCGGCCAGCCAACCAAACAGCAGGTCTGTCACCGGAGGACAAGCAGTTCTTCGATAGTATATACAGATGAAGAATATTTCTATGACCATATGGGGAGGTTAACCAGGACAGAATACCGTTATAACCAATCCGCCACGCCTGTTGTACTGGCACAAAATACCTACGATGAAATTGGGCGGTTGGTAACAAAAAGCCAACACAATAACCAGCAGTACACCGATTATAAGTACAATATTCGTGGTTGGTTAACCCAGGTTAATGATCCCACTGTTGGTGTAAGCAATAACCGACTGTTTGCCATGAAACTGTATTACGAGACTGATATGGCCACCTCCCTGTCGGGGGGGCCTCAATACAACGGTAATATTAACGGGGTACTTTGGCGAAAAACTGATGGGGCCAAAAAAGGATACAACTATTCCTACGACGGGCTGAACCGCCTGGCCGCTGCCGATTACGGGACCTACAATGGGAGCTGGTCAAACCCGGTGAGCTATGATATGGGAGTAAACCTGTACGACAAAAACGGGAATATACAAAGCCTTGCCCGGAAAGGCTCCGGTACGACTAACCGGGAACTGCTTACCTATAATTACAACGGGAACCTGTTAAGCTCAATCAGTGGAACCTACGGAGGAGCCTCAGGAAAATCAGGGAGCTTTTCCTACGATCAGAATGGAAATGCCACCTCTGACGGTCTGAGAGGATTAGGCACCATCGCCTACTTCCAGGAAATTGACTTGCCTAAACAATATTATAAGGATGGCAACAACAAAGTGGACTATACCTACGATGCCTCCGGCAACAAATGGAAGAAAACGGCTACTATCAGCGGTAGCCAGAGTACAACATCTTACTACGGACCATTTGTTTATGAAGGCACAAGCCTAAGTAAAGTTTTGTCCGCTGAGGGATATTATTCTTCCGGTACATACCATTATTTCTTAAAAGACCACCTCTGCAATACCCGGATAACCTACCATTATTCCGGGGCTACGGCCGTGAAAGATCAGGAAGAAGAATATTATCCCTTCGGAAGCCTGTTCCTGAAGGATAACCTGGCAGAAAATAAGTACCTTTACAACGGCAAAGAATTGAACAAGGAGTTCTTTGAGAATTATGATTATGGGGCCAGGTTTTATGACCCGGAACTGGGAAGATGGCATGTGATAGACAACAAGGCCGAGAAATATTATGGAACGTCACCGTATACTTATGCACTCAATAATCCAATAATATTTATTGATCCAGATGGGAATGATGTATACTTATCCATCAAAAATCAAGCACACTTGACTGCCTTTCAAAATTTTGCAAGTACTAAACAAGGACAACGATTTATTGCACAATTTGCTGGTGCAGGTCAAACAATCAATGGGGTTACTTACAAAACAGCTGGCAAATATTCAAATATCAACTTATCGATTAATTCTAAGAATCTTCAAGGAAAATTTGGAGAAACAAGTACATATTTAACCAACAGTCCTAAAGGCAAGCTAAGGCTGCGCAATATGCTTACATCAAGAGATTTGCCTGAAGGGAAAAGAAAATATGAAATCAATATTAACCTCAGGAATGGAGATTCAGCAGAACAATCAACTTACACTTTAGGTCATGAGTCTTTTGTGCATGCAGAAAATAATGCTGCTGGATTAGATCAGATTGAATCTGATGTTTCAGATGGTACTATCAACAGCGAAACAAAGTTAGTTTCAAGACTTAGGAGTGAAGAGATGAATGCTAATGAAGAACATAAGAATCTTGTGACAGAAGGAACTGACGAGAACACCAGAATGAACACCTATGTTAAAGATTTGAATGAGAGTAACAACACTAATATATACGATCAATATTATGAAAATGATAAGAAAAATATTAAACTCCTGACTCTAATAGTGTTGTCAATTCTATGTCTGACGTTTTGTAACAACAAACACAATGGGAACATCTATGATATCGGAGATCAGCTAAATCCAGCTCACTTCTCTATCATCAACACTTATCAAGCTAATGGAGAAGTATACAAAGAGGTACAACATAAAACTATCCCTAGTTCTACGTTTTTTATTTTTGGAGAAAAGAATAGGATCTTTTTGTATGCTGAAAGTAACGTGAATAGCCAGAGGTTTAAATACTATTATGATTTTTTCAACAACAAATTTAAGGAAAACCCAACATACATTGACAGCTCAATGTCTTCTGGAAATTTTATATGTAGAAAGTACCTTTGGAATGATAGCATAAATCATGATTTTGCAATACTTTCATCGTGTAAGAACATCAACGATACACTAACCAAGCTTGGAGTTAATTGGGATGTTGAAGCAGGTAATGATTCATTGATAACAAAATTGCAGAATATTGATGAGTGAAACGAAAAGGATGATACGAGTAAACACAAAACCCGGCCGTAGTAGCCGGGTTTTGTGTTTATAACAGTAATAAGTCGAATGTGTATCCTCCATTCGATAGGGATTCTCTCTAAGGAAACTAGTCCTAAAATATCACGAGAACCGAGTATTTGTAATTTATATACTTCTTGACTTCGCTCGATTTTCCAGTCAAAGAAATATCTTTCTTTTGTTAGAGTTTTGAATTCATCTTTTTCAACGTATCCATCCGGGGATTTACATCTTGGCATTTTCAAACGAGCCAGTTATTCTTGACCAGGAATGAGATTTTGGAGTTGTTTGACCGGATAGTTGGGAATCGTTTCCAGTGCTTTTTTGAGCCAAGCAAAAGGTTCAATGCCATTTAGCTTACAAGTGACTACTCTTGGCTATGTGTTGTCTGCTCCTGACTACATGCTGCCTGCTTCTGACTATGTGCTGCCTACCCTCGGCTATCTTTCGGATGTCGCCTACTACGTCTCCTTTGTTGCCGACCACTTTCCGTCGATGAATCCCGGGCGATCTGCCTTACGAATCTGCAGGAATCGTTCTTTTATCAACCGGAAGCTTCCTCCAACCACCTCGGGACAGGTGTATTGAAGGATATGCCGATAAAGCGGTTTCTCATCCAAACACTTCATTTTTTTAAAAAATTTACCTGTTATTTGTTCGCTTGCTGACTTTCACAAAGGAGGCAGGACTGGACTCAATATGTTTGGTGAAGATTCTGGTGAAATAATAAGGATCATTGTAACCTAATCGATAGGCGACTTCTTTTATCTTTAGCGATTGGTTGGTTAACAGGCGTATGGCTTCCTGCATTTTTAGGTTAATAAAATAATCCAGGGGAGAAGATCCTGTTTTGTTTCTGAAAATTTTTGAGAGATGAGATTCAGATAGGTTAACATGCTTGGATAGGTCGTTTATTTTAAGGTTTCTATTGATGTTCTTCTGCATAAACAAAATCGCTTGATCCACAGGATCAGAACTTTTTTGGCCCTTAACCGCCCTAAAAGTATCGACAAAGAAAAATGAAGCCAGCAGGTTGTTTAAACACAGATTGGCGTAGTTCAGGTTTTGTGTTGAAAAGCCCGATTCGAGCGCGCTCAAAAGTTCGTTGAACAAGTTGATGCGATCGTCAATCCGGGATTTGTAGGACTGCTCAATCGGTATTATTTTGCCAAAGAATTCGTTGAAAAGGGGAACTCCGCTCACCTCCAAAATGGATCCAGTAGATCGACCAAGGAAAGCGCTCTGAAGCCCAATAAGCATGTGCTTCATTTGCCGGAATGACCAAGTAGTGATTGGCTTGGAGCTGATAGATGTTAGTCCCAATTTGTATTGAGCCAGCACCATCGATGCAATAGATGAGAATATTTTCATTTATTCCTGCTTTTCTTTTGCGATAATGTGTCCGGGCATGAGGATAAAACCCAATGTCACTAATATAAAGGCCACCGATCAACGGATTATTTTTAATCGATTTAAGTTGTTTCCTGGTCATGACAACACTCCGGTCACCAAAAAAACTATCCGTTTTTCCATCAATGGGCGCTATGGTTTTGGTCGATATTTTCAAGGTTTAAAATTTTTAACACAGAATCTACTTCACAATCGTTTCGTCTATTAAATGGTGCTTATTTATTCTTTACTCTTGTGACAGCACCTTGACATTTCGGATGATTACAGACTACATTTTTCATTTAAAGTTTCAATATCAAGTATTTATTGCCTTTCGCTTTGCTCTTCTTCGTTGGATATCACTTTCGTGATTAAAAATAGGCAAATAATCGGATTGTCCAATGAATAGGATAATTGCCTCGTCTATATTTTCCAATTGCTACGGGAGAAAGGGCTTCTGCTTTTTTAAGCTTTTCTGTATAGCCTATCGGTTCAAACTTTTTGTTTCTGAATGGTTTTCATCAACGGACAATCGGAGGCGATAGGTTCTCCTTTCCGGTAAGGGATCAATAAGCGAAGCGATTGCTGAGCCAGTTCTCGCCTGACAGCCCTTCGTTCTCCTTTGATGCGTGCGATTTTCATCTTGTCATATGCGGTGGTTTGGTGGCGCATCCAGGCAATAACTGCCTTGGCAGCTCGCTCCTGCAACGGAATAAGTTGAGTGCGGGCAACGATCTCACTTCCCACCGGAATGGCATGTTGCGTAATTGTCCGGGCCATTTGTTCCGCAATTGAATGATATGCGACATGGAAGTTCAGGTAACTGATCACGGCTTGCAAAAACTCTTCGGCATACAATTGTTGTTTCTTCTCGCGTCGTTGGATGTCGCTTGCCCGTTTCTTCTGGTAGCTTTCGGTTTCCCGCATGGCAGCAAGCTCCTGTTGTGCCATGGCAATGGTGTGGGCCGGAGCCCAAACGCCTTTTGATATGGTCTTCCGTCCCTTTTTATACTGAACGCGCCAATAATTTCCCTGCGCGGTTACTCTTCGGGTAATGTCTGCATCGCCTGCCGGCAAAAAGCGCCAACCCTCGGGTGGAACAACCTGTTCGCCATACTCATTAATTAATTGTCCGCTTTTTCCCGGACTCACGATGCTTATATTTGCCATTGGTCAATCATTTACTTTCGTTTGATGCCGCGTAAGGCTTCGGCGGTCCATGGATCATCGGGCCAGGCGTGCTTGGGATAGCGTCTTTTAAGCTCCTTTTTCACTTCGAAGTAAGCGTTATTCCAAAAACTTTTTAAATCCGAAGTGATTTGAACCGGTTTGAAGCCCGGAGAAAGCAGGTGCAACAAAACATTCGTCCGGCCATTGTTAATTGTTGGAGAATCATCCATCCCAAATATTTCCTGCATGCGAACCGCAAGCACCGGCGCTTCGCCATTCGCCTGATAAATCAGTTTAATGGCTGATCCACTGGGAACTTGAAGCTTTTGTGGAGCCAGCCGATCAAGCATTTGTTGCTGCTCGACGCTGAGATGATAATGGAGCGCATTTTCAAGATCAATCTTCTTAAGGTCTTCTGTTTTTCGAACGTTCTGAAGATAAGGCGTTAACCAATCCTTATTGGTTTGCAGTAAGTTTTCCGTCGAAACATCCGGCCATTGATCGTCTGGATTCCAATGTCGCAAACTAAGCACCCGGTTTTGCCATTGGACCACTCCATCGTGGAAGTTTAGCAAATGTCCGCCTTCCCGGCTGATCACCTCTGAAATTACGTTAAGGACCTGCTCATTATTGGGATTTGCTAATGGTTTTGACTACAGAATGATGCCGCCAATCCGCAGTTCTTTGCTTGCGATCAAACCGCCTTTTTTGCTGTCCCAGGCTATCACTTCACGCTCTTTCACCAACGGAGCTAAATCAGTCGGATTGAGAGGAGAAGCCAGGAAAATAGAGCCAATGCCTTGCCGCGCGTTGAGGTGGGCAACAGCCAACCAGGCTTCGTGGGCAAGGTCGTCTTTATGTCCGGCCATGGCAATACTACCGTTTGATAACTGAAATTGCGCGTTGTTGCCGGGACGGGCAAAAGCAATGCGTTCAGGGTGAGCATAGACCAGCAGCAGGCCTGTTTCGTAAGGATTGACCGTGTCGTTGCAGGGTTCGCAGCCAACAATGTTTCGGTAAGATTCTGCTATTTTCTCAATACGCTTCATCTTTTTGCTGATCCGACCCGAAGCGCGCTGCGTCCGCAGTGCCTCCATGCGAAGGTTAATATCAATTCCGGCCTCCCGCCCCAACGGATCACGTTCTTCCAGCATGGCGGCCAGGTCCGTTGCCAGGGACACATTGCCGTTCTGTTTGGCCATGACCAACATGTGCGCAATCCGGGGATGACAAGGCAAACGATTGAGTTCCTTCCCTAAAGCTGTAATTCGACCGTCCTCAAGCGCTTCGAGTTCGTGCAGCAGTGTTGTTGCTTGATTGACGGCACCTTTGGGGGGCGGGTTTAACCAGTTGAGCTCCTCCGGATCTGTGATGCCCCATTGAGCCAAATCCAGGACCAAGCTGGCTAAATCAGCCTCCAATATTTCCGGGGTTCGGTGCTCTGCGAGCTGGTCTTGCGTGGCCTTGGTCCACATTCGGTAACATGTCCCGGGGCCAAGTCTTCCGGCACGCCCAGCACGTTGATCAGCGGAGTCTTTCGAAAGCTGAATCGTTTCAAGCTGTGACAAACCGGTTTTGGGGTTGAAGCGGGAAAACCGGGCATAACCAGAATCGACCACCACCTGCACACCTTCAATTGTCAAGCTCGTTTCAGCTATTGAAGTTGCAAGAATAACCTTCCGCTTTCCATTCCGGTTTGGAAAAATGGCGGCCAGTTGTTTCTGTTTGGGTAGTAAACCATATAACGGATGAACTTCAATAGCCAGTTGTTCGTTTCGTAGCAAACGCTCACATTTCCTGATCTCCCCTTCGCCAGGTAAAAATACCAGCACGTCACCCTGCTTTTCCTTGATGGCCCGAAGAACGACCTGAGCGGTTAGTTCAGCAATCAGTCGAAGATCATTTTCGCCTGAATAAACCAAGTCAACAGGATAGCGTCGCCCCGAGCACTGTACCACCGGGGCCTTAAGCAGCTGGGTTAACTGAGGCAGATTCAGGGTTGCCGACATGATGACGATGCGCAAATCCGGTCGAAGAACTTGCTGAACCTCCCGGCAAAGCGCCAGGGCCAAATCAGCATGAATGCTTCGCTCGTGAAACTCATCGAAGATAACGGTTCCAACACCTTCCAGTGAATTGTCGGATTGCAACATCCGGGTCAGAATTCCTTCGGTTACAACCTCAATCCAGGTTTTGGCACTGATGCGATTTTCGAAACGGATACGATAACCTACGGTCTCGCCAACATTTTGGTTGAGTAGCGAAGCCATGCGTTCGGCAATCCCTCTTGCTGCTAGCCGCCTCGGCTCCAGTACGATGATTTTCTTGTTGTCGAATTCTGCATGTTGCAGCAAAGCCAGCGGAATAAGCGTGCTTTTTCCGGCACCCGGAGGAGCGTGGACGACCAAAGTGCCCGCTTCTTGCAATTTCTCCTGAACTTCGTTTAGAATAGCAGCTACTGGAAGATCAATAGTTTGAAATTGGATTGTCAAAGCGATGGATTTCAAATGAGCGTACAAAAATAGAAAATCTGTTTGATTTCAACTGAGTCCAAAATAGACGAATAATCGGATTGTCCAATAAATAGCCTGATTGTCTATTTATAAGTAACGATTAAAATTTAATGTCGTATTTGAGACCAAAATTATTCAAAACGTACGACAAGCGTTCTTTGAGATTCTGAAAACTGAGATAAGCTTCAAAAGGCAACCATTGATATTTGATTCTCCGCCACAGGATTTCTATCAGGTTCAATTCCGGCGAATATGGAGGGAGGAAATAAATCAATAGATCATTTTTTCTCCACTCTTCAATTTTTGCCATGAACTTTTTAGATTTATGGATCGGTGAATTATCAAGTATGACAACAGTCCTTTTAACTATTTGCCCCATAAACTTATCCATAAAACCGATGAGCTTATCAGAATTGAATGTCGTTTCGTTCACTTCAAAAAACAGTTTGTTTTTGCGGTTCATCAAGCCCACAACATTTAGGAACTTTCCTTTGGAAGCGGGTAATAATATCGGGTTTTCTTTTGTTTGCCATGCGTATGGCACATTTGGTGTAAGTCCAAAATGACTTTCATCGCCAAAATAAAGATCTATGTAACCGCTATCTTCCAATTCTTTAAGGCTTTCTATTTGTTGCTGTTTAAGTTCAAAGTCATTTTGGTTGCGTTTGCTTTTTAGCGACAGCCGGGCCCTCTTCCAGATATAGCCCAGTATCTTTTAAAAAATTCTGCAAAGTCTTTTTGCAGATTACGATATTGTGCTGTTCCTCAAGATAGGCCAATACATTTTTTAAGTTACGGTTGTGTTCTTTTAATTGCTTCTCAACCTCTGGCTCAAGGCCTTTTAGCCGGGTCTTAACTCCTCGTCCGGGTTGGATGGGAAGAGAGTCGAGACCGTTTTTCGCCCAGCTGTCAAGCCAACGTTCGATGGTTCTTCTGTTTACATCAAAAATGCCCGAAAGATCAGTGATCGTTCGTCTTTGATGGGATAAAAGCAGACAATGGCTGCGTTTCCTGACCGTATTATCAGTACTGTTCTTTTGAAGCTTCTTGAGTGCTTCTATCTCTTCTTTTTTTAGTGATACACATCTCATAATGAGATAAATATAGCTATTTTATTGCATTAAACCTATAAAATACGACATTATATCATTCTTAATACTTAGAATCTGACCGCTTGCTTTTCTTTGTAAACGATGGATGACGGGAAACGTTAGAATCATTAACTTGGGTGAACCTATTTTGATAGAATAACCAGCAAAAATCAACAAAACTAAAATGAGGAAACTAAACACGAAATACATCTTTGCGATATCGATGGTATCTGCCTTGGGAGGCTTATTGTTTGGCTACGATTGGGTCGTGATTGGCGGTGCAAAACCCTTTTACGAGAAGTTTTTCGATATCGCACAATCGCCCAACTTACAAGGCTGGGCCATGAGTAGCGCCTTGCTCGGGTGCCTGTTGGGGGCAATTGCCTCCGGGATGTTTTCCGATCGCTACGGACGGAAAAAGCTACTGATCTTCTCCGCTTTTTTGTTTACCCTTTCGGCTATTGGAACCGGGGCTTCCAATCAATATTATGTCTTCATCATCTACCGCATCCTGGGAGGTATTGGAATTGGTTTGGCTTCGAATCTTTCGCCCATGTACATCGCCGAAGTGGCGCCGGCCGCTGTGCGTGGAAAGTTTGTCTCGCTCAATCAGCTCACCATTGTGGTTGGCATTCTGCTGGCACAACTGGCCAACTGGCAAATCGCCGAGCCTGTTGTTCCGGGAGCAACCGATGGCGAAATTTTGGCATCGTGGAATGGGCAAATGGCTTGGCGCTGGATGTTTTGGGCCGAAACGATACCGGCCGGTTTATTTTTCATCCTGATGTTCTTTGTCCCTGAAAGTCCACGTTGGTTGGCCAAGAACGGAAAAGAGGCCAAGGTTGAACGCATTTTGGCCCGCATTGGTGGAGCCGGCTATGCACATAAAGAATATGCCAATATCCGGGAAACGCTGGACAATGAAACCGGAAAAGTAAATTATCGGCAACTGTTTGAGCCGGGCATCAAAAAAGTGCTGCTCATTGGAATCGTCATTGCTGCATTTCAGCAATGGTGTGGTATCAATGTGATCTTTAACTATGCCGAAGAGGTTTTTGAGGCCGCCGGCTATGGGGTTTCCGATATCCTTTTCAATATTGTGGTTACCGGCAGCGTGAACCTGGTGTTTACTTTTGTTGCCATTTACACCGTCGACAAATTAGGACGAAGAGCTTTGATGATCATGGGCGCCGGTGGCTTAGCCGGCATTTACGCCTTAATGGGCGCTGCCTATTATTTCCATATTTCCGGCGGAATTCTTCTTTTTCTGGTTGTTCTGGCTATTGCCTGTTACGCCATGTCACTCGCCCCGGTTACCTGGGTGGTACTCTCCGAAATTTTTCCCAACCGCATCCGTGGAGCGGCTATGGCTGTTGCTACCGTTTCGCTTTGGCTGGCCAGCTTCCTCCTGACTTACACCTTTCCGCTGCTAAACAATGCGTTTGGTGCATCGGGTACCTTCTGGCTCTACGGATTGATCTGTTTGGGCGGACTGGTCTTCATCTATAAAAAATTACCTGAGACCAAAGGAAAATCTTTGGAAGAAATCGAACACGAAATTATAAACTAACTAAAACAAAATTCAATGAAAACGATTCAATTTTTCGTATTAATCCTGGCCGTTTGGGCGTGTAGCCCGGAACCATCACAAAAGATGGACCTGAGTGGCGAATGGCAATTTAAGATCGATTCGCTTGATGTTGGAATCAAAGAGCAATGGTATTCTAAAAATCTTACTGAACGGGTTACCCTTCCCGGGTCAATGGTTGAAAATGATAAAGGGTTCGACATTACCATGGAAACAGAATGGACTGGCGGGGTTCAAAACCCCGAATGGTTCAATGATCCAAATTATGCGCTCTACCACAACCCTGAAAATATCCGGTTCCCGTTTTGGCTGCAACCGCTGAAAAAATATACTGGTGCTGCCTGGTATCAGAAAAAAGTGAGCATCCCGGAGGACTGGAAAGGGAAAAATATCTTTCTTAACCTTGAACGTCCACATTGGGAATCGACTGTTTGGATCAATGGTGAAAAGGTGGGCATGCAAAACAGCCTCGCAACTCCACATAAATTTGATGTTACATCCTTTCTTAACACGGGAGAAAACCTGATTTCCATTTGCATGGACAACCGCACCAAAGGCATTGATGTTGGTGAAAACTCGCATAGTATTTCAGACCATACCCAATCGAACTGGAATGGGATTGTTGGAGATATTTCGTTGCAAAGTGCCGACAAAATCTATTTTGAGGATATTCAGGTTTTTCCAAGGACTGAATCAAATACGGTTGAAATAAAAGCTGTTGTCGACAATACCTCTTCAGAAAAAACAAACGTAAGCGTTGAAGTTGAAGCCAAGCTTAAGAAATCGGACAACACAACAGTAAAGAAACAGTTTGAGTTTTCAATTCCCCCGGGAGAAAGCAGTATCCAAATGGAGTATCCGCTGGGCAACGATGTCCTGACCTGGGATGAATTCAACCCAAATGTTTACACGCTTTTTGTAAAAATGGCATACGATGCAGGGAAAGATCAGCAGTCTGTCGATTTCGGATTCCGCGATTTTACGGCTAAAACATCAGGCTTGTTAATCAATGGGCGCCCCATCTTTTTGCGCGGAACATTGGAGTGTGCCATTTTTCCGTTGACCGGTTATCCGCCAACCGATGTTAGTGGTTGGGAGAAAGTATTCACAGCAGTTCAAGCGCATGGGCTGAATCACGTTCGTTTTCACTCGTGGTGCCCGCCCGAAGTAGCCTTTGTCGCAGCTGATGAAATGGGCGTTTATCTTCAGGTAGAATGTTCATCATGGGCCAATCAAAGCACACAGCTCGGGAGCGGTTTGCCCATCGATCAGTATATTTATGATGAAAGCGAACGCATCGTCAAAGCCTACGGAAATCATCCCTCGTTTGTCATGATGGCCTATGGAAATGAACCCGGCGGGCCTAATTACACTGAATTTCTCACTGACTTTGTTGATTATTGGAAAGAAAATGACAATCGCAGACTTTATACTGGTGGTGCAGGTTGGCCGGCAATCCAAGCCAATCAATTCCACAGCAGATCCGAGCCTCGCATTCAGAGATGGGAAGAGGAGCTAAACAGCATCATAAATTCTAAACCGCCACAAACCGACTACGATTGGGGAAGCAGGCTTCCGGATGACGGGATACCTGTTGTCGGTCACGAAATTGGGCAGTGGTGTGTTTATCCCAATTTCAAGGAGATCAAAAAATACACCGGCGTTTTGAAAGGCAAGAACTTCGAATTGTTTGAAGAAAGTTTGAATGCGCACCATATGGGGCATTTAGCGGATAGCTTTCTCTTGGCGTCCGGCAAGTTGCAGGCGCTTTGTTACAAAGCAGATATTGAAGCAGCCCTTAGGACTCCGACTTTCGGAGGTTTTCAGTTGCTCGATTTACATGATTTTCCCGGGCAGGGAACAGCATTGGTTGGTGTACTCGATCCGTTTTGGGAAGAGAAGGGCTATATCACGCCTGAAGAGTACCGACGTTTTTGCAATTCAACGGTGCCTTTGGCCAGGTTGGACAAACGAATTTTCAGGGAAGGCGAAACACTCACCGCGAATATTGAGGTCGCTCATTTCGGGGAATCACCTTTGAAAGGGATTAATCCGCAATGGAAAATTTACCAGAACGAGACAACGCTCGCTGAGGGAACACTCGGACAGCAGGATATTCCATTTGGCAATGCCATCAAATTGGGGAAAGCAGTATACCAATTTCAAAAGGAGGACAAACCCCGGAAGCTCACCCTTGAAGTTTCAATTAATGAATTTAAAAACGCTTGGGATGTTTGGGTGTATCCTGCATTAGACGTTACAGTTCCTCAAGGTATTCTGGTTGTTGAGAAGCTTGACCAGTCGACTATCAAGTTTTTGGAAAATGGAGGAAAAGTCCTGTTAAGTCTTGGAAAAGGTAAAGTTGCTTCGGATATGGGAGGCGATGTTGGTGTCGGTTTTTCCAGCATCTTCTGGGACACCGCGTGGACCAACGGACAGAAGCCGCACACACTCGGTCTTTTATGCAATCCCGACCATCCTGCTCTTAGTGAATTCCCAACTGAATACCACTCAAACTGGCAGTGGTGGGATGCCATGAGCCATTCCGATGCCATTCAGCTTGATTCATTCGCTCCTGAATTGAGGCCTGTCGTCCGTATTATTGACGACTGGGTTTCCAACAGAAGACTGGCACTCCTGCTCGAAGCAAAAGTTGGAAAAGGCAGCCTATTTATCAGTGGTGTGGACTTGGTCAATAATCTTGACAACCGGGCTGAAGCAATCCAACTGAAAAAAAGCATTCTGAATTATATGGCTGGCGATCAATTTGATCCAACTGTTGAGTTGAGCATATCGCAGGTGAATTCAATTATCAAATAAATCAACGATGAGCAAGATAGTAAAAGCTTATCAAGAGCACCGTACCATACCCACCTATGGACTTGGCAAGCCCGAAATCAATCCACTCTTCTTCGAGAAAAGAGTGTACCAGGGCTCAAGCGGGAAAGTTTATCCGGTACCTTTTATTGATAAGGTTTTTGATGAAAAGAAAGACCAGTCATACGATGCAGCAATCCTTGAAAATGATTTTGTCCGCTTGGTGATGCTGCCCGAAATCGGAGGCCGGATCTTTGAGGCGCAGGATAAGACCAACAACGATTACGATTTCTTCTATAAGCAGGAGGTTATCAAACCGGCCTTGGTTGGGCTCGCTGGCCCCTGGATCAGTGGAGGCGTTGAATTCAACTGGCCGCAGCATCACCGTCCCGGAACGTATTTGCCAACTGATATTTTTATTGAAGAGGAAGCCGACGGCGTAAAAACCGTTTGGATGTCGGAATATGACCCGATGAACCGGATGAAAGGGATGCACGGAATCCGGCTGCGACCGGACAGCTCTTTAATTGAACTTCGTGGACGCCTGTTCAACCGGATTCCATTGACCCAACCCTTTTTGTGGTGGGCCAATGTTGCGGTAAAAGTACACGACGATTACCAGAGTTTCTTTCCTCCTGATGTACACTACGTGGCCGATCATGCGGTGCGGGCCATGAGTAGCTTTCCCATTGCCGAAAACGACTACTATGGCGTTCCTTATCATGAACGACCGGGGAGAAATGATTTGTGGTTTTATCAGAATATTCCGGTTCCTACCAGCTATATGGTTTGCGAAACGAAGTATGATTTCTTTGGAGGCTACGACTTCAAAACCGAGGGCGGTTTTATTCATGTGGCCAACAGGCACATTGCGCCGGGCAAAAAGCAATGGACTTGGGGAAATGAAGCCTTCGGTCGAGCCTGGGATCGTGAACTGACCGATGAAGGAGGTCCGTATTTCGAATTAATGGCTGGCGTTTATACTGACAACCAACCCGATTTCACCTATTTGTTGCCTTATGAAACCAAAACGTTTTCGCAATTCTGGTGGAGCTATAAAAAAGTTGGGCCGGTGCAAAATGCCAACAACGATTTGGCCATCCGACTGGTTATTCAACAAGGCAACAAACTGGATCTTGGGGTAGCCAGTAGCCGGAAGTTTAACAACCTGCAGTTTATTCTGAAAATTGGCGACCGCCAACAGGTTTTTCAGGAGATGTCGGTCTCACCTGAAAATCCATGGATTGAAAAAACAATTGGTATTGAAGCTGGGCAGGAAAACGCCGTTTCGCTCACTATTATAAATGAACAAGGCAAGGAATTGCTAGCCTACCGCCATCGCGAAACAAACAATGAGCGCAAGCGAAAGCTGGCTAAAGAACCTGCCCAGCCTACCGATGTGAAGAGTAGCTTCGAATTGGAGTTGATCGGTGAACATCTCGAACTTTACAGGCATCCCACGCGATATCCCGAACCTTACTGGGAGGAAGCTATCAAGCGTGACCCGGCAGACCATAAAGCATTTTGTTCTCTTGGCCGTTCGGAACTTAAAAAAGGCAATTTCAGCCAAGCTGAGGCGCACTTTCGAGCAGCCATTGAAATCCAAACCAGCCACCATCCTAACCCGGCATCGGGCGAAGCCTATTATTTTGCTGGATTGACCGCCATGTATCTGGATAGAATGGATGAAGCCTATGCCCTACTCTATAAATCAACATGGAATTACGAATGGCGATCAGCTGCCTATTATCGTCTGGCGCTAATCGATTGCCTCCGGGCGGATTATGTACAAACACTGGAACATATGGAAGCCTCGCTGGATACGAACAGGCAGAACAACAAAGCTTTTGTACTAAAAGCAGTTATAAACAAACGCTTGGGCAACGATAAGCTAGCCGGAGAAACACTCACCTCACTCCTGAAAACAGACTCATTGGATCAATGGGCTAAACATGTTCAGGCAACTTTATCAGGAAATGATGATGAGTTCTTAAAATCATCCAGGAATGATGGACAAACCATCGTTGATATCGCTTTCGACTATTGTGAAGCCGGCCTCTATGAGGAGGCTATTCAGCTCATTGAACTGCACCATACAAATGAACCTGCCGACTGTGCCGTGCCAAATCCGCTGAAAAAAAACGTGATGACCAAGTTTATTTTGGCCTGGCTTTTTGAAAAGGTGGACAAGAAAGCAGCATCGGAGGCCATACTAAAAGAGCTTTCAACTTCTTCATACGATTACTTTTTCCCTTCACGAATTCAGGAGCAATTGATACTGGAATGGGCCATTCAGCAAAACCAAGCTGTTTCGCGGGCAGCTTACGGGCTTGGAAATTACTACTTCAACCTGAAACGCCACGAAGATGCTATCCATAGCTGGGAAAAAGCAGCGAATGCTGGTTGCCGTTATGGCACATTGTACCGAAACCTGGGCATCGCTTATTGGAACACTTATGGCGATGGCAGGAAAGCGAGAGAGGCATTCAGAAAAGCAGCAGAGCTGTCGTCCGAAGATATGCGCATACAATACGAGTTCGACCAACTACGGAAAAAATTGAATGATCATCCGGCTGACCGTTTAGCGGATATTGAAGCCCTAAAGGAGAAAATATTAGCGCGCGACGATTTCAGTGTAGAACTGGCCGCGTTGTATAATTTTACCGGGCAGCATGAGAAAGCGCTTGAATTGCTTGAGAATAAAAATTTTCACCCTTGGGAGGGGGGTGAAGGACAGGTGTTGCGTCAATACACTTATTCGTGTTTGAAGCTTGGTCAAAAGGCTTTACAGAACAATGATCCGCAGAAGGCACTGGCCTTTTTTGAAAAATCGCTGGATACGCCTGACAACCTGGGCGAAAAGTATCATCCGTTGCAGGCAGTGGCGCACATCAATTACTGGAAAGGAATGGCTTTCAAAGCAATAGGACAGCAGGAAAAAGCCAACAACTGTTTCCTGCAGAGCACTCGCGAAGAAAGCGATTTTGTTGATATGGCGGTAAGCGCATATTCCGAATTGTCGTACTATAAAGCCATGTCATTGATGGAATTGGGGCAATCGGACGAGGCTTTTGGCTTGTTGAAGAAGATTCGTCAGTTTGGTGAAGAAAAGCTAACCCAAGAGGCGCGGATCGATTATTTTGCGACTTCGCTCCCGCTGTTGCTGGTGTTTGAAGATGACCTGCAGAAAAGAAGCGAGTTGGAAGCTAAATACTTAATTGGATTGTCTGAGTTGGGGCTTGGAAACATACAAACAGCAAAAGCCAAATTTGATAACGTTCTCGCTAATGATCGCCATCACATTGGGGCGATGATTCATAAAAAATACCTGAGCATAAAATAAGGGAACAGCGTTTCACTTATAAAATAAACTGAAATGGTACGAATAACGGGAGTCATTGGTTTAATTCTTTTGCTTCTAGTTGCTTGTCAACAACCAGAAAAACATGAGATTGACCTTTCGGGTGAATGGAACTATCAACTCGACCAAAACGAAGTTGGTGAGAACGAAAAATGGTACAACTTTGATTTTTCTGAAAAGCTTATTCTGCCCGGTGCGTTAAGAAATTACGGGATTGGCGATGAACCGGACCTGGAAACCGACTGGACTGGTAGTATTTACGACAGCTCGTGGTATTTCAATCCGGCCATGGAAAAATACCGTCAGGAAGGTAATGTGAAGTTCCCTTTTTGGCTTACTCCCGTGAAACATTACAAGGGAATGGCCTGGTTTCAGAAAGAGATTTTGCTTCCATCAGGTTGGAACGAAAAAGACGTGGTGCTTTTTCTCGAACGTCCCCACTGGCAAACAAAAGTATGGGTCGATTCTGTCGAAATAGGAAGCGACAACAGTCTTTCCACCCCTCATCGTTTTGTTATACCCGCCAGTTTGCTTTCAAACGGCAAGCATCGGCTTACAGTAAGAGTCGATAATGCTATAAGAGATCTTGATCCAGGCATTAATTCTCACAGCATTTCGGATCATACCCAGGGAAACTGGAATGGCATTGTGGGAGAAATGAAAATGTTTCCTCAATCGGAAGTCCATTTTGAAAAGGTGAAACTTACGCCCAACCTTGCCGATCAATCCATTGAAATCGAAATACAAGTCAATAAAGCCTTTTCGGGAGCAAAACTGGATTTTAAAATCGAAGGCAAGAATCACGATCATAAGCTGCCAAGGATTTCCAAAGCCTGGGAAGATGGAAAGATCACCATGTCGTTCACCCTTCCAATGGGAGAAGCCTATAAAGCATGGAGCGAGTTTACACCCAATGTGTACGAATTAGCCTTAACATTAAAAGAAAATTCGGCCACTTCGGATTATCAAAAAGTACCGTTTGGAATGCGTGAATTTACCGTCAACGACAAGCATTTCGAGATCAACGGAGCACCGGTATTCTTGCGTGGTACCACTGAGTGCAGCGTATTTCCGCTAACCGGTTATCCCCCTACCGATGAAAAAGAGTGGAAACGGGTTTTCGACATCTGCAAGTCGTTTGGTCTGAACCATATGCGTTTTCACTCCTATTGTCCGCCCGAAGCTGCTTTTAGCGCTGCCGACGAAGCGGGAATTTACCTGCAAGTCGAAGGTCCGAGTTGGGCCAAATATTCCACCTCGCTGGGCTACGGAGCGCCTATTGATGCTTACCTAATGACAGAAACCCAACGCATTATCGATGCCTATGGCAACCACCCCTCCTTTGTGATGATGGCTTACGGGAATGAGCCATCGGGGCGATATGTTGGCTACCTCAAAAATTGGGTAGATCATTTCAAACAGTATGATTCACGGTTCGTTTACACCGGTGCATCAACCGGGCGCAGTTGGGCCATTATTGAAAACAGCGATTTTATTGTGCGCTCTCCGCCACGGGGTTTGGAATGGAAAGACAGGCAGCCTGAATCGCTTTTCGACTATCGCAACAAGACCGAAAACCAGCAACGCCCGTATGTGACCTTCGAAATGGGACAATGGTGCGTATTCCCGAATTTTGACGAAATTGAAAAATATACCGGCTCGCTGAAAGCCAAAAACGTTGAACTGTTCCGCGAAGATCTGGCCGATCATCACATGGCCGACCTGGCCAATGACTTTCTGATGGCTTCAGGGAAATTGCAGGCCTCATGTTACAAGCAGGAAATTGAAGCCACACTGAGAACACCCAATCTGGCAGGCTTCCAGTTGTTGAGCCTGAACGACTTTTCAGGCCAGGGAACAGCGCTGGTTGGCGTACTAAATGCTTTTTGGGACGAGAAAGGCTACATTGACGCTTCTGAATTCAAATCGTTTTGCAGTGAAGTGGTTCCTCTTATCAGAATTGAGAAATACACATTCGAATCGGATGATACACTAATTGCCGATATTGAAATTGCCAACTTTAGTGGTAAGACAATGGAAAACCAAAGCATACAATGGAAACTGGCTGACGATTTGGGCGTTGTTGTAAAAGAAGGCGTTTTTCAACAGGATTTTATTCCACAAGGAAATTGCAACGAAGTAGGGACATTGGAAATTCCATTAGACTTTGTCGAGCAAGCATCAAAACTTACGTTGTCGGTTGCACTCGATGAATTCGCGAACAAATGGAATGTGTGGGTTTATCTTGCTTCAATCGGGGATATTGATACAGAAAACATTGTAGTAGCCGATCAACCCGGCCCGGAAGTTCAGAAAGCGCTTGAAAGCGGAAAAAAAGTGTTGTTACTGGCGTCGGGAAAAGTTGAAAATGGGAAAGACGTGGTGCAATACTATGTTCCGGCATTTTGGAATACCTCGTGGTTTCGCATGCGCCCGCCGCATACTACCGGACTATTGATTCAGAATGAACATCCCGTTTTCAATGATTTTCCCACTGATTATTACAGCGATTTACAATGGTGGGAACTGGCTAACCGTCAGCAGGTAATGAATCTGGAAAAATTTCCTGTTGATTTCCACCCGATAGTCCAACCCATCGATACCTGGTTTTTAAACCGACGGCTGGCTATGTTGTTTGAAGCCAAGGTGGGTAAAGGCATGCTAATAGCGTGCAGTGCCGATTTGAGTACCCATTTGGATCAGCGGCCTGTAGCCCGCCAGTTAAAACTCAGCATTTTAAAATATATGGCCTCGGATCAGTTTTCACCTTCCAAAACTGTTGATTATTCTGTGATTGACGAGCTTTTTGAAGCGAAAGAACGGGAAGGATGGAAGTCGTATGTAAGTGAAAATCCATGATATTTTCTCATTTTCAATTATTTAAGTTAAAGCAAATGCAAAATGCAATCATACTACGATTCAGTGCTTTCATTACACTCACTGTTCAGGCACAAACTACTTACAGAATCAATATCGATCAACCCGAAAAGAATATTTTACAAGATCATCTCGATCTTGGAGGTGAAAAACCTGATGGTGAAAAAATTTCAGTAAACAGCTATTACATCGAGAAAAATGAAAAACCTTTTTTCCCGGTCATTGGCGAGTTTCATTTTTCGAGATATCCGGAAGTCTACTGGGAAGAATCGATTCTGAAAATGAAAGCCGGTGGGATTAATGTAATTGCATCTTATGTGTTTTGGAACATCCACGAGCGCCAGCAGGGAGAATTTGACTGGAGTGGTGATCTTAACCTTCGAAAGTTTGTCGAGCTGGTGGCGAAACATCAACTATATGCCATCGTTCGCATGGGACCGTTTTGTCACGGAGAAATGCGAAACGGAGGGCTCCCGGACTGGTTATATGGAAGACCATTTGAAGTTCGCAGCAACGATCCCGGATACCTCGAATATGTTGATCGTTTGTACGGGCAAATTGCTAAACAGGTCAAAGGCTTGCTTTACAAAGATGGAGGACCTGTAGTGGGTGTTCAATTGGAAAATGAATACCAGCATTCCGCGGCTCCGTGGGAGTTTTCTTATCCCGGAGCGCGCAACGAATTAACGGTAGCCAACCAAGATGCGGCATTGGCCCATGAACAGATTGCAGATACTGAGGGTACGAATCCCTGGTCTGAATATGGGAAAAAGCACATAGCCAATCTGAAAGCAATTGCGAAAAAACACGGGATCGATGTGCCGTTATATACAGCCACCGGATGGGGCAACGCCACAATTGTCGAGAAAGGAAGTCTGCCGGTAACCGCTGGTTATGCCTACCCGTTTTGGGCGGCACCAAGCCTATCGCCTTTCTATCTTTTCAAGGACATTCATAAGTATTCCGATTATAGTCCTGTGAGCTACGACACCGATTTGTACCCTTCTATCCCCGGTGAAATAGGCCCGGGAATACAGGCCAAGTTTTCGCGCAGGCTCATTGTTCCTTACGAAAGCCTGCACCCGTTGATGGTTCGCATTATTGGCAGCGGTTCCAACGGCATAGGCTACTACATGTATCACGGAGGCTCAACTCCCCAGTTTGATGAGAAGTTTTACAACGAAGAAGTAAATGGCATTCCTCGCATAAATTACGATTTTCAAGCTCCCATTGGCCAGTATGGACAAGTGCGTGATCACTACAAGCATCTGAGAATGCTTCATCTGTTTCTCGATGCGTATAGCGACAGGCTGGCTCCGATGAAGACCATTTTGCCCGGGACCAATGTGGACATTACACCTGAAAATACCGATATCCTGAGATATGCGGTGCGTTCGTATGGTGATTCCGGCTTCCTGTTTGTAATTAATTTCCAGGACCATATTGAAGTCAAGGACTTAAAGGATGTTACTATCCAAGTTGAAACCGGCAGTGAAACTATTTCCTTTCCCACCAGTGGAACATGTAATATTCCCAAAGCGACCAGCGCCATTTTGCCGTTCAATCTGACGCTTGAGCAGGCAACGGTGAAATCGGCTACGGTCCAACCACTAACTGTTCTTCATAAAGACAATCAACATTATTACGTTTTTAGTTCCGTAAACGGGATTGAACCAGAGCTTAATTTCTCAACTGAAGTGCGTATTTTAGAATTAAAGAATGCTTCCGTAAGTCTGGCCAGTGAAATAAAAAGCGTCCAGGCGAAAACGGACGCTCCGTTCACATTTACGGCCAATGGGATTAATTTCCTGATCCTGCCGGAGGAGATGGCGATGAATGCAACGAAAATTGATGACAAGTTTTTCATTTCTGATGCGCTGATTTTAGAAGACTCCAACGGCCTTCAATTCATTAGTCGAAACGCAGAGAATATTGTCCATGTGTTTCCAGAAGGAGAACTAAAGCTAACTGATTCTTCGGTAAGTATAACCAAAGAGAAATCGCAGGTTGTTGGTTTTGAAACCTATTCTGTGAAATTCGAAGAATTAAAGCCAGAGGTGATTATCGAGGAGATTGGCTCTCAAAAATACACCTTGCAGTTAAACACAGATCTGGCGAAGCTGAACGATGTATTTATCCATATCGACTATGTCGGGGACAGAGGACTGGCATTCATTAATGGAGAGATGATCACGGATCATTTTTATCAAGAGCGGAAGTGGGAAATTGGATTGAAAAGTTTTGCTTCGCAGCTAAAACACAACAAGATGGTATTAATTTTTCATCCAATGTTTTCAGATTACGCTTACCTGGAAGATTTGAAGTCTGTACCAGAATTTGTGGATGGTAAATATTTAAAGGTTAATGGTTTTGAAATCATTCCTGAGTACAAGGCAACAATAATATTGGGTCGGAAACCGGACCATTCAAAGATCAAATCCAATTGATTTTCCCCTAGGATTCATTAAAAAAATCAATTTAAACCAACGATCTGTATCTTAAAACGGTCCATTGAATTCTTCACCGAAAAAATTATCGTTCAATTAATTTTCATGTGGCATTTTTCAACGATTAAAATCTGGTTAACTTAGCAACAAAACAAGTCTGGCAAATGCATCTCTTCAAAATGGGTTGATCTGGTTTGTTTTCCTGAGATACATGCTCAAATTAAAAAACGAATGAAAAACAGAGCCCTTCTTTTAACAACCATCCTTGCCGTCGCTATCAGCATTTCGGCAAGTACAAACAAAGCTTCAGGGAGTTCAAGTCCCAAAGAAAAACAAACAATCGATAACCTGAAAATCTGGATCATGACCTACAACATTCATCATGGCAATCCGCCTGAATCGGACGATGTGATCAATTTGGATGCTTTTGCCGATATTATTCGCGAGTCGGGAGCCCAGTTAATAGCGGTGCAGGAGCTGGACAGTGTAGCTGACCGGTCTGGCAAGCAGTTTCAGCTGGAATATCTGGCTCAAAAACTGGAAATGAACTTCCATTTCTTCCGGGCAATTCCATTTCAGGATGGATCTTATGGACAGGGTATTTTATCGAGCTTTCCAATCAGCGAATCCCAAACCATTGTCTTACCCAAGGACACCAGTCTGACCAGCGAAGACCGGGTTATGGGGCTGGCAAAAGTAGTGTTGCCAAATCAGCAAATCGTTTACTTTGCTTCAACGCATTGGGATTACCTGTCCGAAAGAAATCGGATTCTTCAGTCCAAAAAAATCATTGAAACGATCAAACAATTAAAGTATCCTTTGATTTTAGCCGGCGATCTTAACACCAAAACCGAGTCAGAATCGATGAATATCCTGCGCGAGGTTTTTACCGAAGCGAGTACGAAATTTGAGCCCACCATTCCAAATATTAATCCCAACCGGAAAATCGACCATATTCTTTATACGAACAAAGAGGGATTTAAACTACTTAATGAAGACGTGATTAACAACAAACAATCGCAGAAAGCTTCAGACCACCTACCCTTTTGGGTTGATTTACTTCTGCATGACAACTAAGAACACCGACCAGTTTTTTTTATTCCCTTGCATCGGTGCCAAATGTAAATCGAACCGTTTCGGTTCACAACCGTCAACAGCAATCAGCACGGAAATAAATCGTTAATTCAGAAGCTCATTTCATCGTGAATTTTATTTTTCATGCTAACTTTGCCAGCCAATTCATTCAAAAAAAGAATTTGATTCTCAACGCTCTTTGGGGAGAGTTGTTTAGATTGATGGAGGAAGAATTTAAGTTATGCTGGTTTTAGTAGGAATTATTGTTGCGCTGTTCTTGTTGCTGGCAGGTGGAACCTGGCTTTCGAACCGGTTTGGTAAAAAAGATCCGGAAAGCGACGCAACCGATGAAGGCGTGAACGTTGCTTTGGATTGCTGCGGCGCACACGAGGTATGCGATTTTGAGGAGATGCTCAACAACCCCGATGAAATTGTTTATTTCGAAGACGAAGAACTGGACCGTTTTCAAGGAGTAAATCCAAACGAATACCGCGACGAACAAATAGACGAATTCCGCGATGTGCTTTATACCCTCGACAGCGAAGAAATCCGCAAGTGGTTGCTCAGCATTGAGCGGCGCAAAATTCAACTGCCTCCGGTTTTAAAGCAGGAAGCCATTCAACTTCTGGCTGAAGCTTCGTAGGCTATTCTTCAAAGAATAATTCTTCCTTAATCCGCTGGATCCGGTCGAGTGCATAGTCCGCATTTTCGGCCTTTTCGCCGGCTTCCAACAAATACGACCGGTAATAATTTATTGCCAGCGTTTTATTGAAATTGTACTCCTCGTAGGTTGTCGCGATCTCAAATAAAACTTCTACTTTCCGTGAATCCAGATCGTAGGCCTTTTGGTAACATTCAATCGACTTCTCAAACTCCCGTAGCGAACCATAAACCTGCGCCAAATGGTGATACATTTCCGGATGAAATTCAGGGACAGAAATATAAATGGCACAATCAAGGTATTTGGAAGCCAGTTCATAGTGATCCAAACGTTTATGACTCACCCCAAGGTAAAAATTCACATAAACATCGTTTGGCGCCGCTAAATAGCATTTCTCCAGAATTTCAATCGCATCCTCGGTGTACTTATTGTGGTACAGGCAAATTCCATAATTCAGGAGAACCGGCAAGAGCGTATCATGTCGGGTCATGTATTGGTGATATAAACGCTGAGCCATCTGAAAATCTTTATTTTCGAAGGAAGCATTAGCCGTTTTCAGTTGAATCGTTCGGTTATTTGGAAATTGATGACCGGCCCGGTATAAGGTCATCATTATCCTATTCTTGTCCTTCAACTTTTCGTATGCACTAGACAGATTAAAATAGGCCGTCAGGTCGTTGGGGTTTTGCTGGAGATAGCTTTCGTATAAACCAGCTGCAACTTTAAACGAATCCGCTTTGTAAGCCGACAATGCACCGTACTTTTTATACATCACATTCGTAGAATCAATATCTAATATTTCGGCAAAAGTGGTGTATGCCTTTTTATAGTCATTCAGATATAGCCAGGATTTCCCAAGATCATACTTAATCAGCAAATCATCCGGCTTTAATGAAAGTGCCCGCTCAAAATCAATCGAAGCCTCGTGATGGTTGCCCAAGGCCTGCAAAAGATCTGCCCTGTTGGACAAATAACTCACCTTTAGTGGTTCTTTGCTCAACGCTGAATCCAAATCAGCGATGGCCGACGGATAGTCCATGAGTTCTTTATGCGCAAGGCTTTTCTTAAAATACAACTCCCCGCTTGGCTGAGCTTGAAGTTTCTGATCGATCAGTTCAATCGCTTTGGCGTATTCCTGTTTTAAGAGCAACAAGTCGACTTCATCCTGGGCAAAACTCACCGCCGGGAGAAACAGCAAAAAGGCAACGGTTAATTTTCTGAACATGGCTTTATTGTTTTGAAGTAAGTTTGGTGTAAACCTTCAGGGTCTGGATTTACACCAAACTTTAAGTTCTATTGCAAAACAAACTCAATCGGAACGGTGTAAGATACAGCAACATTTACACCCCGCTGCTTTCCTGGCGTCCAGTTTGGCATTTCGTTCACCACTCGCATGGCTTCCGCATCCAATGACGGATGAACGCCACGGGCTATCTTAATTCGTCCAACCGAACCGTCTTTTTCAACCACAAATGTCACATATACTTTTCCCTGAATCCTGTTCTCTTGAGCAATAACAGGATATTTGACACGCTGCGCGATAAATTTACGCAGTTCCAACTCACCTCCCGGGAACTCCGGCATCTCTTCAACAATATTAAAGACGGCGGGATCATCAGCACCAGCAGTCTGTCCGGCGTATCCAACCACCACGACGTCATTGATGGCCGTGTTCTTTGAATCCAGTGCACCACTCTTCAGGATGATATCGACCACTCCGTTCTTTGCCAACTCCCCATATTTTTCGATGTACGGGTTATTCACTTCCTTATTTACATTGATTGACAGAATACTATTCGGATCCAACTTACCCATCGTTTCGCTGTCGGCCATTTCGCCATCAATTAAATACAATGGTTGCTCGCCGGTTTCCGATTTAATTTGGACCCCTTGTTCTGTCGCTTCGTTTTTGGCTAAGTTCTCGTCCTTATTTTCGCAGGCAAATACCAGCACAAGGGTAAAAGCCATAAGTGCTCCCATGAGGTAACGCCATTTGGCTAGGTTTGAAGATTTTATTTTTGTCATCATTTTTAATCTTGATTTAATTAGTGAAGAATTAAAATTGTTGGCAATCGAAAACTGATTACCTATAAACTGGGTGACCAAAACCGTTTTGTAATGATTGACGGTCACACCCTGATTTAATACCGCCCGATCAGCCATATATTCGTGGTTTTCTTTAATGACCCGCCGAAGTAACCAGAAAAACGGGTTAAACCACTGAAAAATACTGATGAGCTCGAGTATTAAGATATCCACCGTATGTCCCTGGCGGATATGTTCGCTTTCGTGTGCAAGCATTTTTTCCCAGTCCGGCTGTTTTTCCAGGCTTCGGCTAACAAACAAATAATTGAGGAAGGAGTACGGGCTTGAATTTTCGTCGATATAAACGTAGTTGATTCCACTTTTAGTGACCAACTGGCCTTTTTTTATGACGTAAGCCAATTGAGCCAACCGGACGAGCACAATCAAACCCATGACGATGGCCCCCACTACATAAGCATAAACCAACAGCTGGCTGGTTGAAATCCAGTTAGCCAGCGAATTGGAAAAGCCGGAGCTACTAACCGTAATTGTTTCCAGCATATTGGATGTTCCGGATCCCGCCATCAGCGCATTGCCTTGCCCTGATGAACCGAAAACTTTGAACTGAAACAAAGGCAGTAAGCTTGAAAAAACGACTGCAAAAAGTAAAAACAAGCGGTTGGCTTTGAAAAAGGTTTCGTTACGCAAAAACACGTAATAAATGAGCGCCAGGGCTCCCAGGCTAACGCCCGATTCCAAAATGTAATTGATAAAGCTATTCATCGCGTTTGGTGTTAGGGGCGTTCAAATCCTTGCCCACTTCTTTCATCAGTTCTTCCAGTTCAGCCAGGCTCATGTTGTCTTCGCGTGCAAAAAACGAAACCATCTCCTTAAAAGAATTGCTAAAATAACCTTTCATAAAGTTTTTCATGTACTTCCGCGTGTACTCCTTTTTGCTAATTAGTGGAAAGTAACGGTGTGTTTTACCAAAAGCCTCGTAAGCAACAAAGCCCTTTTTCTCCAAAATTCTTATGATGGTAGAAACCGTGTTGTAGGCAGGTTTCGGTTCGGGCATCTGTTCAATCAACTCTTTTACAAAGGCTTTTTCCTTCTTCCAAAGCAATTGCATCACTTGTTCTTCTGCTTTTGTCAATTCTTTCATTAGGTTCATTTTTTATTCAGGTTGAAGCTATTACAAAATTCAGGCCAACTAACTACAAGAGCAGTTAAAAAACTAATTATTTAGTTTTAATATCCAAAAAAATTTCACTAGGTGAAGTAATTTGCTTGCTGAAAAGTCTCTCTTCGTTTCATAACATGATTTTTTATGAATGATTATTGATTTGGAATTCCAGTTCAAATTTACAACTAATATTTTAGTTTTCAAACTAAATTTGTAGTTATAACCTTAAATGATCAAAATTTGATTCCGGAATAGGGGAATTCATAGGTGAAAAAATAGGTCCTATCGAGATAGATCACTTCAGCTGAAAGTCATCGGCATCGGGTAAAACACGGAAGTTGTTGCGGAATTTCTCAAGCGAGTCTTTGGAGAGTTTGGCGGTAATGATTTGTTCTTTCTTGTCTTCGGCGGCAGCCATCACTTTTCCTTTCGGATCGACGAAGCACGTATCGCCAACATAGTTGATACCGTTCGCGTCGCTGCCAATGCGGTTGATTCCGGCAACATAGGCTTGATTCTCAATGGCTCGTGCTTTCAACAGGGTTTGCCAGGCTTCGCGGCGGGGTGCCGGCCAGTTGGCGGTGTTGATCAGCAAATCGTAATCCTGCCGGTTTCGGCTGAATACCGGAAAACGCAAATCATAGCATACCTGCGGAATTATTCGAAATGATTTGATTTGAATCAATTTACGCGTCTGTCCGGCGGTAAAATGCAGGTGCTCCTCTCCCATTGAAAACAGGTGTCGTTTGTCGTAGTATTCCAGCTTCCCGTCGGGATACGCAAAAACAAAGCGGTTGAAAAACTTGCCATTTTCGCGAATCATCAGGCTGCTAGCTGCCACCAATTGTTTTTCTCCAGCCAGTTGCTTCATCCATTGAATGGTTTCACCATCCATGGTTTCAGCACATTTTTCCACATGCATGCTAAAGCCGGTGGCAAACATTTCGGGAAACACAACCAAATCTGTTTCACCGGGAAGATCGTCCAATAAGTGAAACAAATGCTTGCGGTTTTCAGCCGGCTGCTCCCAAGCCAGCTCGCACTGCACCAACGCAATATACAAGTTGTTTGTCATAGTATACGAATTTTAGTTCTACGACTCCTATGATGGATAGTTCTTTCAATCGACAATTCAACTTAACATGAAATCGCTTACGAACAACTAATTACCAATAGCCAATGGCGACCTCATTAAATTCCAAGTTCCAAATTCCAACCACTGGCAATAAATGTCGATGAAATGACCATCGAATGACTAATTAGTTCTACTTTAACAGATTAGAAAAAAGGCTTTAAGGTGTTGATTTTCTTTGATTTAAATTTGGTTAAGTAATCGTTTTTTAGTATTTTAGAGGTATCATCGAAGAACAAATCTATCGTTCCGAGCTATGTTTAACACCACGTAAAAAAAGTAATACATATGGAAAAACACTGGCCTGGTTGTCCCGGAGGCTGAGTGAACACCTTGTCCCGTATGAGTCTATATTTTGTAACCGGACAAAGAAATTTTTTGATAAAGCAGAACATTACACGAAAGGAATTGTGCAAAGTCAATTACGCAACATTGAACGTATCAGTGAAGACCTGAATGTCCACTACTATCAGATGCAACACTTTATTACCGAGTCAAAATGGGACGAGCGCGAGGTTATTGATCAGGTTTCCAGAGAGGTAAGCTCGGTATTGCCCAAGCGGAAGTTAACCGGGTTAATAATTGACGAAAGCGGCTGGGTGAAGAAAGGCGATAAAAGTGTTGGTGTTGGATGGCAGTACTGTGGCAATGTGGGCAAAATATCCAATTCGCAGGTTGCCGTGTTTGCCTGCCTGAGCAACGGTGATTTTGCTTCAATGGTCGATGCCCGGTTATACCTGCCACAAGATTGGTGCGAGGATCCGGAGCGTTGCGAGGAAGCCGGCATCCCCGAAGGGAACAGGGCGTTCAAGACCAAACTGGAATTGGCCGAAGAAATTATCCGTCAACAAGTTCAAAACGGGGTTTCGTTCGATTTTATCGGCGGCGATGGCTATTACGGCAACGATGCCAACCTGGCCCGGTCAATCGACCAAATGGGCTATGTTTATATGCTGGATATCCACAGCGACCAAAAAATATTCATCGACCAGCCAGAGCTGTTCCTTCCCGAACGTAAATCAAACAGAGGGCCCGCCCCAAAAAGGCTCAAAGCATCAACACCGGACATGACTGTAACCAAGTACATGGAAAATCTTCAGCCCGGTGATTGGGAAAAGATCAAGGTCCGCAATACAACCAAAGGGAAACTGACTGGGGAGTATCACTTTGCAAGGGTATTCATTTGGAACAAAAACATCAACGAAATAGAGCCGCGGATGCTGGTCATTCGAAAAACAAAATCAGCAAAGAACACGATTGAAATAAAATATTCGTTCACCAATGCCAATCTGGAACAATACACACACCAAGCCTTGGCGTACATGCAGGCTCAGCGGTTCTTTGTTGAACACTGCATCAAAGAATCCAAGCAAATACTGGGAATCGACCAGTTTCAGACCCGCAAGTGGCTGGCGTGGCAACATCAGGTTGCTTTGAACTTTATGGTTTCTTCGTTTATACTCAAGGAAAAACTACGAAACTTCGAGGAACTTCCGCTGCTTTCGGCCAACGACATCAAGAAATGGTTCGTCTTCAAGCTCTATAAAGAAATGACCGAAGAACAGTTTTTGACCAAATGCACCAACGTCACAAAATAAGGCAGTGGGACATAAACAATTCATATCAAAGATTTTAAATGTGTTAAAGTAGAAATAAAAAAATAGGAGTATGAAGACAAATCATACCCTTTTGAAGCCAAATAAAGCCAAGTGACCCCACCGAGACTCGAACTCAGATCGCAAGAACCGGAATCTTGTATTCTATCCATTGAACTATGGGGCCGAAAGCGTGTGCAAAAATAGTAAAACAATCCTTTTTTGAAATGATTTCGACTAAAAACTCCAGGGTCAACGCATTTAATTTGTGATTAAATTCAGCAGGAACTTGTTGTCCCAGCCAGCCCTGAGCCTTTTTGATTTGAGGCTTCCCTTGGAGCCGTTCTTTTTCAATATATTAAGGGCAATTTTGTTGACAAGGGCAAAGTTTTGGGCTGCCATCCCGGCCCTCTTTCTTTGGCTGTCCTCCCCAAAAGTCATGTCCAGTGTCCAGTGCAATGAGTTTTCCACGCCCCAGTGCATCCTGATATATTGGTTAAAATGATCAGCCGAGGTATTCAAACTACTGATGTAGTAACGGGTCTCATGTTCGGTTTTGTCACGGACAATCCGTTGGGTGGTAATTTTTATAATACTTGACAGTCCTTCCCATTTTTTTCCTTCCCGTGCAAAAACTCCAGGTCGTTGATCACTTCACACTTGCGTGTTTCTATCCGTCCGTGTCCTTTTTCGGCCACTTCGTGAATTGAATCAGGTTGCTGCACCCGGAAAATGCTTTCGGTTTCCTCCCTTAATTCTTTTTGGTTCCCTTTTAAGGCCAGGATATAATCTCCCTTTCCTCCCACAATGGCTTCAGCTATTTTGGTTTGTGTGCCCATAGCGTCAATGGTTACAATGCAGCCTTCGATATCCAGAATCTCCAGCAATAAAGGGATGGTGGTGATTTCGTTGGATTTCCCCTCCGATTTGCATTGTCCAAGCACCAGCCCGTTGTAGCCGGCCCAGGCATTGACCAAGTGGACCGGAGACTGGCCGT